>NZ_CP077078.1:0-260000 GCF_019139795.1 Pseudomonas azerbaijanorientalis
ATGTCCCGACTCAATCCCCGGCAGCAAGAAGCCGTGAGCTACGTCGGCGGCCCTCTTTTGGTGCTCGCCGGTGCAGGCTCCGGCAAGACCAGTGTGATCACGCGCAAAATCGCGCACCTGATCCAGAACTGCGGCATCCGCGCCCAGTACATCGTCGCCATGACCTTTACCAACAAGGCTGCCCGCGAGATGAAGGAACGGGTCGGCACCCTGCTGCGTGCCGGTGAAGGTCGCGGGCTGACGGTCTGCACCTTCCACAACCTGGGCCTGAACATCATCCGCAAGGAACACGTGCGGCTGGGCTACAAACCGGGCTTCTCGATCTTCGACGAGACTGACGTCAAAGCCCTGATGACCGACATCATGCAGAAGGAATACTCGGGCGACGACGGTGTCGACGAGATCAAGAACATGATCGGCGCCTGGAAAAACGACCTGATCCTGCCGGCCCAGGCCCTGGAAAACGCACGCAATCCCAAGGAGCAGACCGCCGCCATCGTCTACACCCACTACCAGCGCACGCTCAAGGCGTTCAACGCAGTGGACTTCGACGACCTGATCCTGCTGCCGGTGAAGCTGTTCGAAGAACACGCCGACATCCTGGAAAAGTGGCAGAACAAGGTGCGCTACCTGCTGGTGGACGAATACCAGGACACCAACGCCAGCCAGTATTTGCTGGTGAAAATGCTCATCGGCAAACGGAACCAGTTCACCGTGGTGGGCGACGATGACCAGTCGATCTACGCCTGGCGCGGTGCCCGCCCGGAAAACCTGATGCTGCTCAAGGAGGACTACCCGTCCTTGAAAGTGGTGATGCTGGAGCAGAACTACCGCTCCACCAGCCGCATCCTGCGCTGTGCCAACGTGCTGATCTCGAACAACCCCCACGAATTCGAAAAACAGCTGTGGAGTGAAATGGGTCACGGCGACGAGATCCGCGTGATCCGCTGCCGCAACGAGGACGCCGAGGCCGAGCGTGTGGCCATGGAAATCCTCAGCCTGCACTTGCGCACCGACCGGCCGTACAGCGATTTCGCGATCCTGTATCGCGGCAACTACCAGGCCAAGCTGATCGAGCTGAAATTGCAGCACCACCAGGTGCCGTATCGCCTGTCCGGCGGCAACAGCTTTTTTGGCCGTCAGGAAGTGAAAGACCTGATGGCCTACTTCCGCCTGATCGTGAACCCGGATGACGACAACGCCTTCCTGCGGGTGATCAACGTGCCGCGCCGCGAGATCGGTTCGACCACGCTGGAGAAGCTCGGTAACTACGCCACCGAGCGCAAGATCTCGATGTACGCCGCCACCGACGAAATCGGCCTGGGCGAGCATCTGGACAGCCGCTTCACCGATCGCCTGTCGCGCTTCAAGCGCTTCATGGACAGGGTGCGCGAGCAGTGCGCCGGCGAAGACCCGATCTCGGCTCTGCGCAGCATGGTCATGGACATCGACTACGAGAACTGGCTGCGCACCAACAGCTCCAGCGACAAGGCCGCCGATTACCGCATGGGTAACGTCTGGTTCCTGATCGAGGCGCTGAAGAACACCCTGGAAAAAGACGAAGAAGGCGAAATGACCGTCGAGGACGCCATCGGCAAACTCGTCCTGCGTGACATGCTCGAGCGTCAGCAGGAAGAGGAAGACGGCGCCGAAGGCGTGCAGATGATGACCTTGCATGCGTCCAAGGGCCTGGAATTCCCCTATGTGTTCATCATGGGCATGGAGGAGGAAATCCTCCCGCACCGTTCCAGCATCGAAGCCGACACCATCGAAGAAGAACGTCGCCTGGCCTACGTTGGCATTACCCGCGCGCGCCAGACCCTGGCCTTCACCTTCGCCGCCAAGCGCAAGCAGTACGGCGAGATCATCGATTGCGCGCCGAGCCGCTTCCTCGATGAGCTGCCGCCGGACGATCTGGCCTGGGAAGGCAACGACGACACACCGACCGAAGTCAAAGCCGTGCGGGGCAACAACGCATTGGCAGATATACGCGCGATGTTAAAGCGCTAGAATTGACCACTTTTATATGACCTTCGGCGCACAGGCGCCAAAAGAGGACAGCTTCATGGAAGCCCTGCACCAGAAAATTCGCGAACAAGGCATTGTGCTTTCCGACCAGGTCCTGAAAGTCGACGCCTTTTTGAACCACCAGATCGACCCGGCCCTGATGAAGCTGATCGGCGACGAATTCGCCACGCTGTTCAAGGACTCGGGCATCACCAAGATCGTCACCATCGAAGCCTCGGGCATCGCCCCGGCGATCATGACCGGTCTGAACCTCGGCGTGCCGGTGATCTTCGCCCGCAAGCACCAGTCCCTGACCCTCACCGAAAACCTGCTGTCGGCGACCGTGTACTCGTTCACCAAGCAGACCGAAAGCACTGTGGCCATCTCCCCGCGCCACCTGACCAGCAGCGACCGCGTGCTGATCATCGATGACTTTTTGGCCAACGGTAAGGCGTCCCAGGCGCTGATTTCGATCATCAAACAGGCCGGTGCGACCGTGGCTGGCCTGGGCATCGTGATCGAGAAGTCGTTCCAGGGCGGCCGTGCGGAGCTGGATTCGCAGGGTTATCGCGTGGAGTCGTTGGCTCGCGTGAAGTCGCTGGCCGATGGTGTCGTGACCTTTATCGAGTAAGCCGCCACACCGCAATTCCCCTGTGGGAGCGGGCTTGCTCGCGAAGGCGGTGTGTCAGTCGACTGGTTTTTGACTGATACACCGCCTTCGCGAGCAAGCCCGCTCCCACATTTGTTATGCACGGGTTGTTATTGCGCGGTGGCTTTCAGGCCGGTGAGCAGCAACCGCTGATACAACTCCTCCTTCAGCCCCTCCGGGCTGGCCAGCTGCATGCGCTCCAGATGCTCCGGGAACGCTGTTGCTTGCGGCGCATCCAGCGCTGCCTTGCCCAACTCCAGCACCTCGCTCAGCTTGAACTTGCTCTTGAGCCAGTTCAGTGCCCGCAATACATCTTGCTCGATCTCGGTGAAATCACAGCCCAGTGGATACTCTGGAAAAAGCAGCGGATGCCGCGCCTGGATCTCCTGCAACCGCTGCGGACTGTTATCGGTAAAGCGCGGATCGAGACAGAAGTCCTTGGGCAATTTGCCGACCTTCTGCGCCTGTTCAATCAACCCCGACTGAAAACGCGAGTCGCTGATATTGAGCAAGGCCTCGATCACTGCAGCATCGGTTTTGCCACGAAGATCGGCGATGCCATATTCGGTGACCACCATGTCCCGCAAGTGCCGGGGAATCGTGCAGTGGCCATACTCCCAGACGATGTTTGAGCTGACGTCACCGCCAGACTCACGCCAGCTGCGCAGCAGCAGCACCGAGCGCGCGCCCTGCAGTGCATGACCCTGAGCCACGAAGTTGTATTGCCCGCCTACGCCGCTGAGCACACGTCCGTCCTCGAGCTGATCCGCCACCGCGGCACCGAGCAAGGTCACGGTGAACGCGGTGTTGATGAACCGCGCATCCAGGCGCTGCAAGCGCTTGAGTTCTTCCTGCCCGTAAAGCTCATTGATGTAGCTGATGCGGGTCATGTTGAATTCGAGCCGCTTGTTTTGTGGCAACTCGCGCAGGCGTTCGTAGTAGCTGCGCGGACCGAGGAAGAAACCACCGTGCACCGAGACGCCATCGGTTTGCGCAGCCTCGTCGAGGGTGCCGGCATTCGCCTGCTGTTGGGTCGCCAGGTCCGGATAAACCTTGCGCCGCACGATCCCGGCATCAGCCAGTACCAACAAGCCATTGACGAACATTTCGCTACAGCCATACAGGCCTTTGGCGAAGGGATCGGCGCCGCCCTCGCGCTCGATCAGTTGCGCCCAGTGGCTGAGGTTTACGTCGGCCAGCAACGCCTTGTAAGCGTCGTTGTCCGCTTGCCGCGCCAGCAGCGCCGCCGTTAGCGCATCGCCCATGGCGCCGATGCCGATCTGCAACGTACCGCCGTCACGCACCAGGGTGCTGGCATGCAAGCCGATGAAATGGTCCTGACACCCCACCGGCATGTTCGGCGTGGAAAACAGCGTGGTGTGGTCTTTCTCATCGATCAGCAGGTCAAAGGTGTCGATGCCCAGTTCCGCATCGCCGGGCATGTAAGGCAGATCGTCGTGCACCTGGCCGACCATCAGGATGGTTTCTCCGGCGGTGCGGCGCTTGGCGATCATCGGCAACAGGTCGAGGGTGATGTCGGGGTTGCAGCTCAGGCTCAAGCGGTCGGGATGCTCGGCATGGCTGGCCACCAGTTGCGCCACCAGGTTCAGCCCGGCGGCATTGATGTCCCGCGCCGCATGGCTGTAGTTGCTGCTGACGTAATCCTGCTGCGCCGTGGCACTGTTGAGCAGGCTGCCGGGCTGCATGAAAAACTGCTGGATGTGGATGTTGCCCGGGAGTTGATCGCGACGCAGGTCGGCGAGGAAATCCAGCTCCGGATAATCGCCGAAAACCCGTTCGATAAAGGGCTCGAGGAAGCGCTTTTGCAATCCGTCGCCCAAGGGCGGGCGGCCCAGGCACAACGCGGTGTAGATCGTCAGCCGCCGCTCGGGCAACTGTGCGATTCGTCGATACAACGCGTTGACGAAGTGATTGGGTTTACCCAACCCCAGAGGCAAGCCCATGTGGATATGCGCCGGCAACCTTGCCAGGACGTCATCGACTGCCTGTTCGATAGAGCACAGCTGAACCATCGGATCCTCCCTCACGTTCCATGACTTGGGTTTGGACCGAGATTGCCGGGTCTTTGCTGCAATGAACAGCCTGTATCGGCCAACCGCCCGACACAAATACCTTGTAGGAGCGAGCTCGCTCGCGATGGTCGTCAACGATAACGCGGCGAGCCTGACACCCCACGGCGCCTTCGAATTCATCGCGAGCAAGCTCGCTCCTACAGGGAATGGGGGCACAAAAAAACCGTCCGAAGACGGTTTTTTGCGGAAGATCTGGCGCTTATTTCAAGCCGGACATCTTCTGGATGGCGCCTTTGAGTTCGGCGTCTGCGCAATCGGCGCAGGTGCCTTTTGGCGGCATCGCGTTGATACCGGAGATCGCTTTGGCAAGCAGACCGTCAATACCACCTTCTTTCTTGGCGCGCTCGCCCCAAGCGGCAGCATCACCGACTTTCGGTGCGCCCAACAGGCCTGAACCGTGGCAAGCGTTGCAATGTTTTGCAATCACTTCATCCGGGGTTTTTGCACCACCACCGCCGCCGGCGGAAGCGGCCACTTCCATGCCCTTGCACTCTTTACCCTGAACACAGACCTGGCCGACTGGCTCAAGGCGTTTGGCGATATCGTCGTTGGTCGCAGCCTGAGCGCTGACACTGACAGCCCATAGGGCCAATACGGTTGCTGGTGCAGCCAGCATTTTCATAATTAGGTTCACGCGTTCACCCTCAATGGTGGCTAGTCACGCCTACGGCCACGGTTCGCAGGCGGGCGCAAGTATAGCGGTAAGCCCGTCGCACTGAAACAACCCCAAAGTCGCAAGGGTCTTAGGCGGCGGCGGAAAAACGGCCCGGGCGCCTCTGCAATGCTGGCAGGACGCCTCTTTTCTTAGAAATTCGCCGGTGTGGCTGCGCTGATTAGTCGCGCAGGCGCATCGAACGGATTCCGGAAACGGTGTGGCTTGGTACTTTCAAAGTAGTAGCTATCACCGGCTTCGAGGACAAAAGTTTCGAGACCGACCACCAGCTCCAGTTTGCCTTCGACCAGGATGCCGGTTTCCTCGCCCTCATGGGTGAGCATCTCCTCACCGGTGTCGGCACCTGGCGGATAGATTTCATTGAGGAACGCGATAGCCCGGCTCGGGTGGGCCCGGCCGACCAGTTTCATGGTCACGGCACCATCGGAAATATCGATCAGCTCGTTGGCCTTGTAGACGATCTGGCTCGGCTTTTCCTGCAGGATTTCTTCGGAAAAGAACTCGACCATGGACATGGGAATCCCGCCCAACACCTTGCGCAACGAACTGATCGAAGGGCTCACGCTGTTCTTTTCGATCATCGAAATGGTGCTGTTGGTGACGCCCGCCCGTTTGGCGAGCTCACGCTGGGAAAGGCCTTTGAGCCTACGGATGGATTGCAGTCGTTCACCGACGTCCAAAGCTTGCGCCTCCAGGATTCAAAATTGTTGGAATAGTGGACGTTATCATGGCGACAGCGTTCAGTATTTACAACACCTTGACCTGAATCCTGCTCAGCGAGGCGACTTCCGGTCTGGAGCCTTGCGCACTAAGCCCCGGAATAGAGCAGTGGCACACGGCGCAGGTTGCAGAAAATCTGGTAAGGAATCGTCCCGGCTGCCATGGCTACATCGCTGGCAAGGATGTTTTTGCCCCACAACTCCACGGTCGAACCGAGACCGGCCTGCGGAACATCGGTCAGGTCGATGCAGAGCATGTCCATTGACACCCGGCCGATCAACTGGCTGCGCTGCCCGGCAACCAGCACCGGGGTGCCGGTCGGTGCCAGACGCGGGTAACCGTCGGCGTAACCCATGGCCACCACACCAATGCGCATCGGTTTGGGCGTGACGAATCTGGCGCCGTAACCGACTGGCTCGCCAGCCGGCAGTTCGCGGACACTGATGACTTTCGATTCCAGGGTCATCACGGGTTGCAAGCGTGAGGCAACTTCGTTGGCCTCTTCGAACGGCGTGGCGCCATAGAGCATGATGCCGGGACGCACCCAATCGCTCGGAATCTGCGGCCAACCGAGCACCGCCGGCGAGTTGCGCAGGCTGACCTCGGCGGACAAGCCCTTGCGCGCCGCTTCAAATACCGCCACCTGATCGGCACTGGCTTGTTCGTGCAGTTCATCGGCACGCGCAAAGTGGCTCATCAGCACTACTTTCGCGACCTTGCCGCTGGCCAGCAGCCGTTGGTAGGCCGCCTGATAATCCGCCGGATGCAGCCCCACGCGGTGCATGCCCGAATCGAGTTTCAGCCACACGGTGATCGGCTTGCTCAACGCCGCTTTCTCGATGGCTTCGAGTTGCCACAGCGAATGCACCACGCACCAGAAATCATGCTCGACGATCAGCGCCAGCTCATCGGCTTCGAAAAAACCTTCCAGCAGCAGGACCGGTGCACGAATGCCCGCCGCCCGCAGTTCCAGCGCCTCTTCGATGCAGGCCACGGCAAACCCGTCCGCCTCGGCTTCCAGCGCCTGGGCGCAACGCACCGCGCCATGGCCATAGGCATCGGCCTTGATCACCGCGAGGGCCTTGGCCCCCGTGAGTTCACGGGCGATTCGGTAGTTGTTGCGCAGGGCTTGAAGGTCGATCAGGGCACGGGCAGGGCGCATGGCGGCAGACTTCTGGTCGGGTTATCGGGAAGAAAAACCGGCGCTGGCTGACAGCGTGAACCGCCAACAGCACCGGGAGAGGGATCTGTCTGAAAGCTTATGGCAGAGCGGCTACAACTGACAGCTCGACCAGGATTTCCGGTTCGCACAATTTCGCTTCAACGGTGGCACGGGCCGGGGCGACGCCTTTTGGCAGCCAGTTGTCCCACACCGCGTTCATGCCTTCGAAATGCGCATCGATGTCTTTCAGGTAAATCGTCACCGACAGCAGGTTGTGCTTGTCGGTGCCGGCCAGATCGAGCAAACGCTCGATGTTGGCGAGGGTTTCACGGGTCTGCTGTTTAATCCCGGCGTTCATGTCGTCGCCTACCTGTCCGGCCAGGTAAACCGTGCCGTTATGGGTGACGATCTGACTCATGCGCTCATTGGTGAGCTGGCGCTGGACTGACATGTTTTGCAGACTCCTGGGTTTTGTTGCCATAACGGGAAATATCGAGGCCTTCGGCGCTGATCTGCGGCTTTTTCTTCGCCATCAGGTCAGCCAGCAAACGGCCGGAGCCACAGGCCATGGTCCAGCCGAGCGTGCCGTGACCGGTGTTGAGGAACAGGTTCTTGAACGGAGTGGCACCGACAATCGGGGTGCCGTCCGGGGTGGTCGGACGCAGGCCGGTCCAGAAGCTGGCCTGGGCCAGATCGCCGCCCTGAGGATAAAGATCGTTGACGATCATCTCCAGGGTTTCCCGGCGACGCGGGTTCAGCGACAGGTCAAAACCGGCAATCTCGGCCATGCCGCCGACGCGGATGCGGTTGTCGAAACGGGTGATCGCGACCTTGTAGGTCTCGTCGAGAATGGTCGAGGTCGGGGCCATCGCCGAGTTGGTGATCGGCACAGTCAGGGAGTAGCCCTTGAGCGGGTACACCGGCGCCTTGATCCCCAGCGGCTTGAGCAGTTGTGGCGAGTAGCTGCCGAGAGCAAGCACGTAGCGGTCGGCAGTTTCCAGCTTGCCGTCGATCCACACGCCATTGATGCGGTCACCGGCGAAGTCCAGGCGCTGAATGTCCTGGCCGAAGCGGAATTGCACGCCGAGGTTCGCGGCCATTTCTGCGAGCTTGGTGGTGAACATCTGGCAGTCGCCAGTCTGGTCGTTCGGCAGGCGCAGGGCACCGGCGAGGATGTCAGTCACGCTGGCCAGCGCCGGTTCAACGCGAGCGATGCCTTCGCGGTCGAGCAGTTCGAACGGCACGCCGGACTCTTTCAGCACCGCGATGTCTTTCGCAGCGCCGTCCAGCTGGGCCTGGGTGCGGAACAGTTGGGTCGTACCAAGGCTGCGGCCTTCGTAGGCGATGCCGGTTTCAGCGCGCAGTTCATCGAGGCAGTCACGGCTGTACTCGGACAGACGGACCATGCGCTCCTTGTTCACCGCATAACGGCTGGCGGTGCAGTTGCGCAGCATCTGTGCCATCCACAGGTACTGGTCGATGTCGGCAGTGGCCTTGATTGCCAGGGGCGCGTGGCGCTGCAACAGCCACTTGATGGCCTTGAGCGGCACACCCGGTGCAGCCCACGGCGAGGCATAACCCGGCGAGACCTGCCCGGCGTTGGCGAAACTGGTCTCCATGGCAGCAGCCGGCTGCCGGTCGACGACCACCACTTCAAACCCGGCACGGGCCAGATAATAAGCACTGGTGGTACCGATGACGCCGCTGCCCAAGACCATGACGCGCATTTTCATATCCCTCATCGCGGCTAACCGCTGACGTTTGTTGTTCAGAGCTTTAGATGCGCGCAGTGTAAAAAAGATTTGCCAGTGCTTTTCACTATATAAGCGCCTATATTTGGCGACAATTCTCGGCAAAAACCCTTTTCACGGAGGCGCATCCCCTATGCGGACCAACACTCAGACTAAACGTGAGCTGGACAAGATCGACCGCAACATCCTGCGGATCCTGCAAGCGGACGGGCGGATTTCCTTTACCGAGCTTGGGGAAAAGGTCGGGCTCTCGACCACGCCCTGTACTGAGCGGGTCCGGCGACTGGAGCGCGAGGGGATCATCATGGGCTACAACGCCAGGCTAAACCCGCAACATCTGAAGGGTAGTCTGCTGGTGTTCGTCGAGATCAGCCTGGATTACAAATCCGGCGACACTTTCGAAGAGTTCCGACGCGCGGTGCTGAAATTGCCCCATGTACTGGAGTGCCATCTGGTGTCAGGGGATTTCGACTACCTGGTGAAGGCGCGGATTTCCGAGATGGCCTCGTACCGCAAATTGCTGGGCGACATCCTGCTCAAGCTGCCCCATGTGCGGGAGTCCAAGAGCTATATCGTGATGGAAGAGGTGAAGGAGAGTTTGACCCTGCCGATTCCGGATTGAGATTGGCGGAGTCTGTTCAGCCGCTTTCGCGAGCAAGCCCGCTCCCACAGTTGATCGCAGCCGTACACAAATCTGTGGCCACTGAAGATCCAATGTGAGAGCGGGCTTGCTCGCGAAGGCAGCGACTCGGTCTATCTAGACCAGCACTTGCCGGGTGCTGGCCATGTACTCGAACACCTGCTTCTCCACCCGCGGATGAATCAACTCCACTGGCCCGCGCCCATTGGGGCATGGCAAGGTCTTGGTGGTGCCGAACAACCGGCAGATCAGCGGCCGTTCGTCATACACAGTGCAGCCATTGGGCCCCAGATGCACACAGTTGAGCTCTTCCATGGCGGCATCCTGCTCGGCGCGCGTCTTGCGCGGCAGGCGCGACATTTCTTCCGGCGAGGTGGTCACCGGCCCGCAGCAGTCATGGCAGCCGGGCACGCACTCGAACGAAGGAATCTGTTGGCGCAATGTGCGGATTGTCTGGCTGTTGCAGCTCATTGCAGCGGTGACCCAAAGCGGAATAGAGCGCGATTCTGACGCAAAATCCCCGATCCAGACAGTACCAGCCGACCAATGTTGCCCGTCCGGGAAGGTCCGGCATATGCTCCGTCAAATTTTCTAAACGCAAGAATCAGGAACACGCACATGACCCCCCGTGCTCAACAGCCTGCTCTGAACCACACCGCGTCCTACTACGCCGCCACCAGCCTGCCGCAGCCCGAACTTCCGGTGCTCAAAGGCGAAGTGCGGGCCGATGTCTGCGTGGTGGGCGGCGGTTTTTCGGGGTTGAACACGGCGCTTGAGCTGGCCGAACGCGGCCTCAGCGTGGTGTTGCTTGAAGCCCACAGAATCGGTTGGGGCGCCAGTGGACGCAATGGCGGGCAACTGATTCGCGGCGTCGGCCACGGCCTCGATCAGTTCGCCAACGTCATCGGTGCCGATGGCGTGCGGCAAATGAAACTCATGGGCCTGGAAGCCGTGGAAATCGTCCGGCAACGGGTCGAGCGCTTCCAGATCCCCTGCGACCTGACCTGGGGTTACTGCGACCTCGCCAACAAGCCCCGTGACCTTGAAGGGTTCGCCGAGGATGCCGAAGAACTGCGCAGCCTCGGGTATCGCTACGAGACCCGTTTGCTGCAAGCCAATGAGATGCACACCGTGGTCGGCTCCACACGGTACGTCGGTGGCCTGATCGATATGGGCTCGGGGCACCTGCATCCACTGAACCTGGCCTTGGGCGAAGCGGCGGCTGCGCAACGACTGGGGGTCCGACTGTTCGAGCAGTCGGCCGTGACCCGCATCGACTATGGCCCCGAGGTCAAGGCCCATACCGCCGAGGGCTCGGTGCGAGCCAAGACCCTGGTGCTGGGCTGCAACGCCTACCTCAACAACCTCAACCCGGAACTCAGCGGTAAAGTCCTGCCCGCCGGCAGCTACATCATCGCCACCGAACCACTGGGCGAAGAACAGGCCCACGCCCTGCTGCCGCAGAACATGGCGGTCTGTGACCAACGGGTGGCGCTGGACTACTACCGGCTCTCGGCGGACCGGCGCCTGCTGTTTGGCGGCGCTTGCCATTACTCCGGCCGCGACCCGAAAGACATCGCCGCGTACATGCGTCCGAAAATGCTCGAAGTCTTTCCGCAACTGTCTGGTGTGAAGATCGACTATCAATGGGGCGGCATGATCGGCATCGGCGCCAACCGCCTGCCGCAGATCGGGCGGCTCAAGGACCAGCCGAACGTGTATTACGCCCAGGCCTATTCAGGTCATGGCGTGAATGCCACGCACCTGGCCGGCAAACTGCTGGCCGAAGCCATCAGCGGCCAGCACAGCGGCGGCTTCGATCTGTTCGCCAGGGTGCCGCACATCACCTTCCCCGGCGGCAAGCATTTGCGCTCACCGTTGCTGGCGTTGGGGATGTTGTGGCATCGGCTCAAAGAGTTGGTCTGAAGGATTGTCGGTGTCAGCTCTAACGCCTTCGCGGGCAAGCCCGCTCCCACTGGGTAAATGATGGTGTTCACAAAATTTGCGCTCACCGCCGGTCCTTGTGGGAGCGGGCTTGCCCGCGATGAGGCCCTGAAGAAAACTGCAACATTCAGATCCGCCAGAAAGGCTTCAGCCCCTCCTCCAACGCCTGCTCCCGCGTCAGCCCGATATCCTTGAGCTGATCCGGTGTCAGCGCCAGCAACGCCTTGCGCGTGTGCAGCCGACGCCAGAACTGATCCCAACGACTCAGGCCGGACGACGCATTGTGCATGCCCGCCTCCCGCGCGCCGTTGTTCTGCCCTGTCGCCAGTTCCTGACTGTGTAATGTCAGCCGCACATCGCTCAAACCGTTCATCTTGGATGCTCCTGTTTACTTGGGTAGCCAGAGGTTCCATGATGCGCGGGCGGGAAAAAGCATTACAGATTCAAAGCAACTGTATTAACTCCATACAGTTTTGCCGATTCCGCCACTGAATCCCGTTTTTTCGTCTGATCTGTACTGGTTAACCGAATCATCCCTATCGAGGCTGCACCATGACCCTTTACGTCAACCTGGCCGAATTGCTCGGCACGCGTATCGAACAGGGCTTCTATCGCCCCGGTGACCGGCTGCCCTCGGTACGGGCGCTGAGCGTCGAGCACGGCGTCAGCCTGAGCACGGTGCAGCAGGCCTATCGGGTACTGGAAGATAGCGGGCTGGCCATGCCACGTCCCAAGTCCGGGTACTTTGTCCCGGCCAGCCGCGAACTGCCGGATTTGCCGGCAGTCGGTCGCCCGGCCCAACGGCCGGTGGACATCTCCCAATGGGATCAGGTGCTGGAGTTGATTCGCGCCGTGCCGCGCAAAGACGTGGTGCAACTGGGCCGCGGCATGCCGGACATCACCAGTCCAACCATGAAGCCACTGTTGCGCGACCTGGCACGGATCAGCCGGCGGCAGGACATGCCCGGTCTGTATTACGACAACATCCACGGCAACCTCGAACTGCGCGAACAAATCGCCCGCCTGATGCTCGATTCCGGCTGCCAGTTGGGTGCCAGCGACCTGGTAGTAACCACCGGTTGCCACGAAGCGCTGTCCACCAGCATTCGCGCGATCTGCGAACCGGGAGACATTGTGGCGGTGGACTCGCCGAGTTTTCACGGTGCGATGCAGACCCTCAAGGGCCTGGGCATGAAGGCTCTGGAAATCCCCACCGATCCGTTGACCGGCATCAGCCTCGAAGCGCTGGAGCTGGCCCTGGAGCAGTGGCCGATCAAGGTCATACAGTTGACCCCCAACTGCAACAATCCTTTGGGCTACATCATGCCGGAGTCGCGCAAACGCTCGCTGTTGACGCTTGCCCAGCGCTATGACGTGGCGATCATCGAGGACGATGTGTATGGCGAACTGGCCTACACCTATCCACGCCCGCGCACGATCAAGTCCTTCGACGAGGACGGTCGCGTCATGTTGTGCAGTTCGTTTTCCAAGACCCTGGCACCGGGCCTGCGCATCGGCTGGGTCGCGCCCGGCCGCTATCTGGAACGGGTGCTGCACATGAAATACATCAGCACCGGCTCCACCGCGCCGCAACCGCAGATCGCCATTGCCGAATTTCTCAAGGGCGGCCATTTCGAACCGCATTTGCGGCGGATGCGCACGCAATACCAGCGCAATCGCGACATGATGATCGATTGGGTGACCCGCTATTTCCCGGCCGGCACCCGTGCCAGTCGCCCACAAGGCAGCTTCATGCTGTGGGTCGAACTGCCGGAAGGCTTCGACACCCTGAAACTGAATCGCGCCTTGCACGACCAGGGCGTACAGATTGCAGTGGGCAGTATTTTTTCCGCCTCGGGCAAGTACCGCAATTGCCTGCGCATGAACTACGCTGCCAAGCCAACACCGCAGATCGAAGAGGCGGTGCGCAAGGTCGGTGCGACAGCGATCAAACTGCTGGCGGAAACCGATCAGCTCAGCGACTGACTTTTATTCTGGATTCAGCGTCCATATGCCTGACTATGCCGCCAAACGGAACGCCCCTACGTGAGAGTCAGACAGCCCCTGCTTGCTCTTGTGCTACTCGCCTCGTTCCTGGGCGGTTGCGCCAGCCTCGATGTACAGCGTGTACCGAGCCAGGCGCTGCCGGCTTCAGACTCCGCATTCGGCCGCTCGGTCCAGGCACAGGCCGCGCCTTACAAGGGACAATCGGGTTTCCGCCTGCTATCGGACAGCACCGAGGCCTTCACCGCCCGTGCCGAATTGATCCGCAATGCCCAAAGCAGCCTCGATTTGCAGTATTACATCGTCCACGACGGCATCAGCACGCGCATGTTGATCGAGGAATTGCTCAAGGCCGCCGACCGGGGCGTGCGGGTGCGGGTACTGCTTGATGACATGACCAGCGACGGCCTGGACCGCGTCATTGCCACCCTCGCCGCGCACCCGCAAATCCAGATCCGCGTGTTCAATCCGCTGAACCTGGGCCGCAGTACGGGGGTGACACGTACCGTAGGCCGGCTGCTCAACCTGTCGCAACAGCATCGACGCATGCATAACAAGTTGTGGCTGGCGGACAGCAGCATGGCCATCGTCGGCGGGCGAAATCTGGGGGATGAGTACTACGATGCCGAGCCCAACATGAATTTCACCGACATCGACTTGCTCGGTGTCGGCCCGGTTGCCGAGCAACTCGGGCACAGTTTCGACCAATACTGGAACAGCGCCCTGAGCAAGCCGATCGACGAATTCCTGTCGAGCAAACCCACCCTGCGCGACCTGGAAAACACCCGCGCCCGACTGGAAGAGTCCCTTGCGGAAACCCGCAGGCAGGATCACGCACTCTACAAACACTTGATGACCTTCACCACCCATCCGCGCCTGGACATCTGGCGCCGCGAACTGATCTGGGCCTGGAACCAGGCATTGTGGGATGCGCCGAGCAAGGTACTGGCCAAGGGCGAGCCCGACCCGCAGTTGCTGCTGACCACACAATTGGCGCCTGAACTCGACGGCGTCCGCAAAGAGCTGATCATGGTCTCGGCCTACTTTGTACCCGGCCAACCGGGGCTCGTGTACCTGACCGGGCGCGCCGATGCCGGCGTTTCGGTGAGGTTGCTGACCAATTCACTGGAAGCCACGGACGTGCCCGCGGTTCACGGTGGTTATGCGCCCTATCGCAGGGCATTGCTGGAACACGGCGTGAAGCTGTACGAATTGCGTCGCCAACCCGGCGAGGGAGGCGGCAGCGGTAGCGGGCCGCATCTGTTTTCCAGCAGTTCCTATCGCGGCTCTGATTCCAGCCTGCACAGCAAAGCGATGATCTTCGACCAGCAAAAATCCTTTATCGGCTCGTTCAATTTCGATCCGCGCTCAGTGCTGTGGAACACCGAGGTCGGCGTGTTGGTGGACAGCCCGGAATTGGCTGCACGGGTCCGCGAACTGGCGCTGCAGGGCATGGCGCCAGCCCTGAGCTATCAAGTGGAGCTGGAAAACGGTCAGATTGTCTGGAGCACGGAAGACGACGGAAAAATGCACACCCTGACCAAGGAGCCAGGGAGCTGGTGGCGTCGTTTCAATGCGTGGCTGAGCAACATGGTTGGGCTGGAGCGGATGTTGTAGCTCCCTCAAAAGATCGCAGCCCTGTAGGAGCTGCCGAAGGCTGCGATCTTTTGATCTTTTGAGCTATGCCGGTTGCGCAGCACCAAACGCCCCTTGCCGCGACACCACAATCAAAACGCCCAAGGCCCCGACCGCCATCAGCAACGGTAACGCATGGCCGCTGATCCACTGGCTGCCGGCGCCCGCCAACAGCGGCCCGATCAGACAACCGATGCCCCACAACTGAGCGATGTGCGCGTTGGCCCGCACCAGCGCATCGTCGCGATAACGCTCGCCGATGAGGATCAGCGACAAGGTGAACAAGCCGCCGGCACTGGCGCCAAACAGGACCCACAGCGGCCAGATCAGCAGCGTATCGATCAGCATCGGAATCGCCAGGCTAGACACCAGCAAGATGACTGCGCAGCCGGTAAACAACGCCCGGCGCGACAAGCGATCGGCCAACGCACCAATCGGCAACTGCAGCACCGCATCGCCGACCACCACCGTACTGACCATCGCCAGCGCGATCTCCGTGGTGAAACCCTGGCGCAGGCAATAGACCGGCAGCAGGGTCAGAATCATCGCCTCGAACGCAGCGAACAGCGACACCGCCCAGGCAATCGCCGGCAGGCCACGACAGAAAGCGAGCAAATCACTCAAGGTCACGCTGCTGGCTTCGCTGCTCGGTGCACCACTGCGGCCCAGCAACAGGAACGGAGCCGCCATCAGCAAACCGACACCCACCCAAAAGCCATAATCGTGTTCGGTACCGAGAAACCCCAGCAACACCGGGCCTGCCAGCTGACTCAGCGCATAGCTGCTGCCATACAGCGCCACCAGCCGCCCGCGCCACTCCTCGACCACCAATTGATTGATCCAGCTTTCACCGATAATGAATACGAGGGTCAGGATCACCCCTATCATCAACCGCAGCACCAACCAGACCGGATAACTCGGCAACAGCGCCAGCAATCCGATCGAAACCGCCCCGGCCCACAGGCACAGGCGCATCAGATTGGCGGTGCCGAATCGTGCCGCCAGATGGCTGGAGATTTTCGCCCCCAACAAGACGCCAATGGCCGGCATCGCGGCCATGACGCCAATGGCAAACGAGCCGTAGCCCCAGCTCTCCAGGCGAAACGACACCAGCGGCATGCTGACGCCCAGGGCCAGGCCGACACTCAGGACAGATGCCAAGACGGCGAAATAAGTCGCCCAACGCATGTTCCACGCTCCTGTGGATTGATTTTTCTTCAGGACACACAAAACAAATGTGGGAGCGGGCTTGCTCGCGAAGAGGCCATCACATCCAACATCAATGTTGGCTGATACACCGCCTTCGCGAGCAAGCCCGCTCCCACAAGGGATCTGCGTCGTTCGGGAGGCCTGCTGCCTCCCTCACGAGCTTAAAGCTTGATCCAGGTCGCCTTCAGCTCGGTGTACTTGTCGAACGCGTGCAGGGACTTGTCGCGACCGTTGCCGGACTGCTTGAAGCCACCGAACGGAGCGGTCATGTCGCCGCCATCGTACTGGTTGACCCACACGCTACCGGCACGCAGTGCGCGGGCGGTGAGGTGAGCCTTGGAAATGTCGGCAGTCCAGACCGCAGCGGCCAGACCGTACGGCGTGTCGTTGGCGATCGCGATGGCCTCTTCGGCGCTGTCGAATGCGATGACCGACAGTACCGGGCCGAAGATTTCTTCCTGGGCGATTTTCATCGCATTGCTCACGCCGTCGAAAATCGTCGGCTCAACGTAAGTGCCGCCAGTTTCCTGGAGGGTACGCTTGCCACCGGCCACCAGTTTGGCGCCGTCGGCATGGCCGGACTCGATGTAGGACAGCACGGTGTTCATCTGCTGGGTATCGACCAGCGCGCCAACATTGGTCGCCGGATCCAGCGGGTTGCCCGGCTTCCAGGTTTTCAGCGCCTCGATCACCAGTGGCAGGAATTTATCCTTGATCGAACGCTCCACCAGCAGACGCGAACCGGCGGTGCAGACTTCGCCCTGGTTGAAGGCGATGGCGCCAGCAGCGGCTTCGGCAGCTTCCTGCAGGTTCGGCGCATCGGCGAAGACGATGTTCGGGCTCTTGCCGCCGGCCTCGAGCCAGACGCGCTTCATGTTCGACTCGCCGGAGTAGATCAGCAGTTGCTTGGCGATTTTGGTAGAGCCGGTGAACACCAGGGTGTCGACGTCGTTATGCAGTGCCAGAGCCTTGCCGACGGTGTGGCCGTAACCTGGCAGCACGTTCAGCACGCCTTTCGGAATCCCGGCTTCGACAGCCAGAGCTGCAATGCGGATGGCAGTCAGTGGCGATTTTTCCGACGGCTTGAGGATCACCGAGTTACCGGTGGACAGCGCCGGACCCAGTTTCCAGCACGCCATCATCAGCGGGAAGTTCCACGGCACGATGGCCCCGACCACACCGACCGGCTCACGAGTTACCAGACCCAACTGATCATGCGGGGTGGCGGCTACTTCGTCGTAGATCTTGTCGATGGCTTCGCCGCTCCAGCTCAGGGCTTGCGCCGCGCCAGGGACGTCGATGTACAGGGAGTCGCTGATTGGCTTGCCCATGTCCAGGGTTTCTAGCAGCGCAAGCTCTTCGGCGTGCTGTTTGAGCAGGCCGGCGAAACGGATTATGGTGGCTTTGCGCTTGGTCGGCGCCAGGCGCGACCAGACACCGGAATTGAACGTGGCGCGGGCGTTTTCCACGGCGCGCTGGGCATCGGCGGCGTCACAGCTGGCAATCCTGCCCAGCAGACGGCCATCGACCGGGCTGATGCACTCGAAGGTCTCGGCGGAAACGGCGTCGGTGTATTCGCCATTGATATAGGCGCGGCCTTCGATTTTCAGATCGCGGGCACGTTGTTCCCAGTCGGCACGGGTCAGGGTGGTCATGCGAGTGTCCTCCTCTTATTGATACGACACCCGCGTTCTTCGCGGGCGCTGTCAGGAATTCTGCCCGGCCAGCCTGCTTTTCGGCCCAAGGCATCCACCACCCTAAACCAGCCGCACATGAAGTTTCAATATATTTGACATAACGCCGGCAAACGGCCTTGCGATGTTCATTTTAATAAACATAGACTTTGGGCACATCAACCAACCGCGCCGCAATCACGGGGAGATAACAACAATGAACATCCAGAACGTCGTCGACTTCAGCCAGGCCACCACCGCCGCCGAGCGCTACCGCCCGGATCCGGCCAAAGTGCTCAAGGGCGACCCGGAACAAGCGGTGTACAACCACTACAACAGTCCTTGTGGTCAGTTGAATGCTGGCGTGTGGGAAGGCGAAGTCGGACAGTGGACGGTGAATTTCACCGAGCACGAGTACTGCGAGATCCTGCAAGGGGTTTCGGTGCTGCGTGACAGCGACGGCAATGCCAAGACCCTGCGTGCAGGCGACCGCTTCGTGATTCCGGCAGGATTTCGCGGCACCTGGGAGGTGCTGGAGCCGTGCCGCAAGATCTACGTAGCGTTTGAACAGAAGGCTTGAAGACTGCGTTGTCAGGGCTGGCCCCTTCGCGAGCAAGCCCGCTCCCACACTTGGTTGGCGCCGGACACAAATGTGGTGTTCACCGAAGCTCGAATGTGGGAGCGGGCTTGCTCGCGAAGGGGCCCTGACAGGCACTGCATAACCCACAGACAACAAAAAAGGCCCGTATCTCGCGATACGGGCCTTTTTCGTAAGAGAGAAAAATCAATTACTTGATTTTGCCTTCTTTGTAGATCACGTGCTTGCGAACAACCGGATCATATTTCTTGATCTCGATTTTGTCCGGGGTAGTACGCTTGTTCTTGTCGGTAGTGTAGAAGTGACCAGTACCGGCGCTCGAAATCAAACGAATCAATTCACGCATGATTAGCTCCCTTAAACCTTGCCATCGCGGCGAAGTTCGGCCAGCACGACAGTGATGCCACGCTTGTCGATGATACGCATGCCTTTGGCAGATACGCGCAGACGCACAAAACGTTTCTCTTCTTCAACCCAGAAGCGGTGATGCTGCAGGTTCGGCAGGAAACGACGACGGGTTTTGTTGTTTGCGTGGGAAATGTTATTCCCGGTTACCGGACCCTTACCGGTAACTTGACATACTCTAGACATGCCTCAGCCCTCTAAAACCACATGCCCAACCCGGCATGGGTTGGCCGCTTAATCTCTCAGTCATTTGGCGCCAGGCGCCGCGTTTCTTTAGAGGTCTTACCGGCTACACCTACAGTGAAGGAACCGGGCCCCTAGAAAAGAGCGCTGCTTTATACCAGAAAGACTGAAGAGCAACAACATTCAGTGTGCGTTGAATTCACAAAATCCCCATTTTCCGGGCTCCGAGCGCTTTGGACAAAGGCTATCGTCGATGGCGACCGCTCGTCGCAGAGAATCGGGCATTGGGCCAACCAAGGGGGTTTCTCAACCGCTGCACAGCAAAATCAGTCGCCTATAGTCCTCTCAAAATGAAAAAGGGGATAGTCATTTGCAAAAGAGCCCACTAGGGTAAGACTTTTCCAGACTGCACTTGCAGATGGGCCTTCGATCTGTAAAGGAAGCCGACCATGCGCCTCGCTGCCCTACCGCTGTTGCTCGCCCCGCTTCTGCTGAGCCCACAAGCCTTTGCCGCCGCCCTGAGCGTCTGCACCGAGGCAAGCCCTGAAGGGTTCGATGTGGTGCAGTACAACTCGTTGACCACCACCAACGCCTCGGCCGACGTGCTGATGAACCGCCTGGTGGATTTCGACACGGCCAGTGGCAAAGTGGTCGCCAGTCTCGCCGACAGCTGGGAAGTCAGCCCCGACGGCCTGATCTACGTCTTCAAGTTGCACCCGCAAGTAAAATTCCATCGCACCGAGTACTTCACCCCAACGCGCGACCTGAATGCCGAAGACGTGATTTTCAGCTTCGACCGCATGCTCGACCCGGCCAATGCGTGGCACAAAGTCGCCCAGAGCGGCTTCCCGCATGCGCAATCGATGCAGTTGCCGGCGCTGATCAAGAAAATCGACGCCCTCGACCCGCAGACCGTGCGCTTCACCCTCGACCACGCGGATTCGACCTTCCTGGCGACCCTGAGCATGGGCTTCGCCTCGATCTATTCGGCCGAGTACGCGGACAAGCTGATGAAGGCCGGCACGCCTGAAAAACTCAACAGCCAGCCGATCGGCACGGGTCCGTTCGTATTCACGCGCTTCCAGAAGGATGCTTCGGTTCGCTATAAAGCCAACCCCGACTACTTCGCCGGCAAACCCTCTGTCGATCCGCTGATCTTTGCCATCACACCGGACGCCAACGTCCGCTTGCAGAAATTGCGTCGCAATGAATGCCAGATCGCCCTGTCGCCCAAGCCTCTGGACGTACAGGAAGCGCTGAAAGAGCCGACCCTGAAAGTCGAAAAGACTGACGCGTTCATGACCGCGTTCGTCGGCATCAACAGTCAGCACCCACCGCTGGACAGGCCAGAAGTGCGTCAGGCCATCAACCTTGCCTTCGACAAGGCCAATTACATCAAAGCCGTGTTCGAAGACACCGCCGAAGCGGCCAATGGTCCGTATCCGCCGAACACCTGGAGCTATGCGAAAAGCCTTCCGGGGTATCCGCATGACGTCGAGAAGGCCAAGGCGCTGATGGCCAAGGCCGGGCTCAAGGAAGGCTTCCAGACCACCATCTGGACCCGCCCTTCCGGCAGCCTCCTGAACCCCAACCCGAGCCTCGGCGCTCAACTGCTGCAATCCGACCTGGCGGAAATCGGCATTCAGGCCGAAATCCGGGTGATCGAATGGGGCGAGCTGATCCGCCGCGCCAAGGCCGGTGAACACGACTTGCTGTTCATGGGCTGGGCCGGTGACAACGGCGATCCGGACAACTTCCTCACGCCGCAGTTTTCCTGCGCCGCGGTCAAGTCCGGCACCAACTTCGCCCGCTACTGCAATGCGGACCTGGACAAGCTGATCAGCGCCGGCAAGACCACCGGCGAGCAAGGCGTGCGCACCAAGCTCTACGAACAGGCGCAGACGCAGATCCAGCAACAGGCGCTGTGGTTGCCCCTGGCCCACCCGACGGCCTTCGCGCTGACGCGCAAGGATGTCGAGGGGTATTCGGTCAGCCCGTTCGGGCGGCAGGATTACTCCAAGGTCAGCCTCAAATAATCGACATAGGAGCCTGTAGGAGCGAGCTTGCTCGCGATGGTCGTCAACGATAACGCGGGAAGCCAGACACCCCGCAGCGTTCTCGGGTTTATCGCGAGCAAGCTCGCTCCTACAGGGGGCCGCGCCCTACATCCACCCATACTCAGCCATCGACAGCGGATCGCCATCGCCAATGATGAAATGGTCGAGCACCCGCACATCAATCAACTCCAGCGCCTTTTGCAGACGCTTGGTCAGCACCCGGTCGGACTGACTGGGGTCACTGTTGCCCGAAGGATGGTTGTGGCAGAGGATCAATGCCGCTGCGTTGTTGGCCAAGGCGCGTTTGACCACCTCTCGCGGATGAACGCTGGTGTTGTCAATGGAGCCGCGAAACAGCGTCTCAAACGCCAGTACCTGATGCCTGGAATCGAGAAACAGGCAACCAAACACCTCATGCGGCTCATGGCGCAGCATTGATTTCAGGTACTCGCGAACCGCCTGCGGATTCTCCAATGCCGATTTTTGACGCGCCCGTTCGGCCAGATGGCGCCTGCTCATTTCTTGCGCAGCCTGCAACTGTGCAAATTTCGCCGGCCCCAGCCCCAACTCCTTGCTGAACGTTTCCTGATCGGCCTCAAGCAGCAAACGCAGGCTGCCAAACTGATTCAACAGGTGTCGGGCCAAATCCACGGCGCTTTTACCGACCACGCCTGTCCGTAAAAATATCGCCAGCAATTCGGCGTCCGAAAGGCTTCCCGAGCCCTGTTCAAGCAGCCTCTCCCGCGGCCGCTCTGCCGCCGGCCAATCGCGAATACTCATAACACCTCCCTGTCTATGGGCGCCGCTGTTCCGTAGCGGTCGCTGTGATATCGTAGCCCATCTTTTTTGCGGGCGAATTCACCCTGGGGAGGGGGTTTCGCCACGTATGTCACCAACGAATTGAAAGGCAGGCCTATGCAGCGGCTGTATCGGAAACGCATTGTTCTGGGCGTCGGCGGCGGTATCGCTGCCTACAAGAGCGCCGACCTGGTTCGCCGCCTGATCGACCAGGGCGCCGAAGTGCGCGTGGTCATGACCCGTGGCGGCGCAGAGTTCATCACCCCGCTGACCATGCAGGCCCTGTCCGGGCACCCGGTCCACCTGGACCTGCTGGACCCGGCGGCCGAAGCAGCCATGGGCCACATCGAACTGGCGAAATGGGCCGACCTGGTGCTGATCGCCCCCGCCACGGCGGATCTGATTGCCCGCCTGGCCCAGGGCATTGCCGATGACCTGCTGACCACGCTGGTGCTGGCCACCGACGCGGTGGTCGCCGTTGCCCCGGCCATGAACCAGGCCATGTGGCGCGATCCGGCGACCCAGGCCAACCTGCAAACCCTCGAAAGCCGCGACATCAAGGTCTTCGGCCCAGCCTCCGGCAGCCAGGCCTGCGGCGACGTCGGCCTGGGGCGCATGCTCGAAGCCCTTGAGCTGGCCCAGTGCGCGGCAGACTGCTTCCAGCGTCAGGCCCTGACCGGCAAACACGTGCTGATCACAGCCGGCCCGACTCAGGAAAACATCGACCCGGTGCGCTACATCACCAACCACAGCTCCGGGAAAATGGGCTTCGCCCTGGCCGAAGCCGCCGTGGAAGCCGGTGCCCGCGTGACCCTGATCACCGGCCCCGTGCATCTGCCGACCCCGGATCGCGCCACTCGCATCGACGTGGTCAGTGCCCGCGACATGCTCGCCGCCTGCGAAGCAGCCATCCCTTGCGACCTGTTCATCGCTTCGGCAGCCGTCGCGGACTACCGCCCCGAAGTCGTCGCCCCACAGAAACTCAAGAAAGATCCTACGAACGGCGACGGCTTGTTGCTACAAATGGTGCGTAATCCGGACATCCTGGCCACCATCGCCACCCGCCCCGACCGCCCGTTCAGTGTCGGTTTCGCCGCCGAGACCGAACACCTGCTCGATTACGCTGCGCGCAAGTTGAAAGACAAGAACCTCGATTTGATCGTCGCCAACGACGTCGCCAACCCGAGCATTGGCTTCAACAGCGAAGAAAACGCCTGCAGCGTCATCGATCGCGAGCTTCACGCCACTCTTTTCGCCCAGACCAGCAAGAGCAAGATTGCTCGCCAGCTGATCACCTTTATCGCCGAACGTCTGAACCAGGTTTAATTTACATGCACGCTTTGCAAGCCAAGATCCTCGACCCCCGCATCGGTACCGAATTCCCGCTGCCGCAATACGCCACACCGGGCTCCGCCGGCCTCGACCTGCGCGCCATGCTGGAGCAGGACACCGTGATCAAGCCGGGTGAAACCGTGCTGATCCCTACCGGCCTGTCGGTCTATATCGGCGACCCGAACCTGGCGGCGCTGATTCTGCCGCGCTCGGGGATGGGCCATAAGCACGGCATCGTGCTGGGCAATCTGGTCGGCCTGATCGACTCCGATTACCAGGGCCCGCTGATGGTCTCCTGCTGGAACCGTGGCCAGACCGAATTCACCATGCCGGTCGGCGAGCGCCTGGCGCAACTGGTTCTGGTGCCGGTGGTACAGGCTCACTTCGAGATGGTTGAAGAGTTTGTTGAAACCGAGCGCGGCACTGGCGGTTTCGGCCATACCGGTACCCGTTGATAGAGATCCATCGTGGCGAGGGAGCAAGCTCTCTCGCCACTAAATTCAAATTGTCATCTGTAACGTTTAGCACCGAAAATCAAGGCATTGCCCGGCCAAGCCCTTGCCGTCAGGGGCGTCATGGCCCTTTCACACCACGAACTCTCTGTGGAAAACGCCGTCATACCCTTCAGATTGAACCTGTCGCCGAATGACTCGGCGGCCTGTCCAGCCACTTTCGAGATGGAGCACTTCCACAGATGAACACCCCGGCCAAAATTGCACCCAAGTTCCCTGACAGCATCTTCCGCGCCTACGACATCCGCGGCACCGTCCCGGAATTCCTGAACGCCGAGACCGCTTACTGGATTGGCCGCGCCGTCGGCTCCCAAAGCCTGGCCCAGGGCGAGCCAAATGTGTCCGTCGGTCGCGATGGTCGCTTGTCCGGCCCGGAGTTGGTCGCACAATTGATCAAAGGCATCGCCGATAGCGGCTGCCACGTCAGCGATGTCGGCCTGGTCCCGACGCCGGCGCTGTACTACGCCGCCAACGTGCTGGCCGGCAAATCCGGTGTGATGCTGACCGGCAGCCACAACCCGTCGAACTACAACGGCTTCAAGATCGTCATCGCCGGCGACACCCTGGCCAACGAACAGATCCAGGCCCTGCACGACCGCCTCAAGACCAATAACCTGAGCAGTGGCCAGGGCAGCATCACCCAGGTCGAAATCCTCGACCGCTACTCCACCGAAATCGTCCAGGACATCAAGCTGGCCCGTCGCCTGAAAGTGGTCGTCGATTGCGGCAACGGCGCGGCCGGCGTGATTGCCCCGCAGCTGATCGAAGCACTGAACTGCGAAGTCATCCCGCTGTTCTGCGAAGTCGACGGCAACTTCCCGAACCACCACCCGGACCCGGGCAAGCCTGAAAACCTCGTCGACCTGATCGCCAAGGTCAAGGAAACCAACGCTGACATCGGCCTGGCCTTCGACGGCGACGGCGACCGCGTCGGCGTGGTGACCAACACCGGCAGTATCGTCTATCCGGACCGTCTGCTGATGCTGTTCGCCCGCGACGTCGTGGCGCGCAACCCGGGCGCCGAGATCATTTTCGACGTCAAATGCACCCGTCGCCTGATTCCGCTGATCAAGGAATACGGCGGCCGGTCGTTAATGTGGAAGACCGGTCACTCGTTGATCAAAAAGAAAATGAAACAATCCGGCGCGTTGCTGGCCGGCGAAATGAGCGGGCACATCTTCTTCAAGGAGCGCTGGTTCGGTTTCGACGACGGCATTTACAGCGCCGCGCGGTTGCTGGAGATCCTCAGCAAGGAAAAATCCTCGGCGCAAGAGCTGTTCGCGACCTTCCCGAACGATATTTCTACGCCGGAAATCAATATCCATGTGACCGAAGAGAGCAAATTCAGCATCATTGATGCACTGCACGACGCACAGTGGGGCCCAGGCGCCGACCTGACCACCATTGACGGCGTGCGAGTCGACTACGCCAAAGGCTGGGGCCTGGTACGCGCATCCAACACCACACCGGTGCTGGTGCTGCGTTTCGAGGCCGATGACGAGGCTGAATTGCAGCGCATCAAGGACGTTTTCAAAGTCCAGTTGAAGCGCGTTGCACCTGATCTCCAACTACCGTTCTGATTCACCCGGAGCCCTGAATGACCCTCGAACGCGAAGCCGCCGCCAACACCGCCAAGGTCCTGTCCGAAGCGTTGCCTTATATCCGCCGATACGTCGGCAAGACACTGGTGATCAAATACGGCGGCAACGCGATGGAAAGCGAGGAGCTGAAAACCGGCTTCGCCCGCGACATCGTGCTGATGAAGGCCGTGGGCATCAACCCGGTGGTGGTTCACGGCGGCGGCCCGCAAATCGGTGACCTGCTCAAGCGCCTGTCGATCGAGAGTCATTTCGTCGACGGCATGCGCGTCACCGACGCCGCGACCATGGACGTGGTGGAAATGGTCCTCGGCGGCCAGGTCAACAAGGACATCGTCAACCTGATCAACCGCCACGGTGGCAGCGCCATCGGCCTGACCGGTAAAGACGCCGAGCTGATTCGTGCGAAGAAGCTCACCGTCACCCGTCAGACCCCGGAGATGACCACCCCGGAAATCATCGACATCGGCCATGTGGGCGAAGTGGTCGGGATCAATACCGATTTGCTGAACCTGCTGGTCAAAGGCGATTTCATCCCGGTTATCGCGCCAATCGGCGTCGGCGCCAACGGTGAGTCGTACAACATCAACGCCGACCTGGTGGCCGGTAAAGTCGCCGAAGCGTTGAAAGCAGAGAAGCTGATGCTGCTGACCAACATCGCCGGCCTGATGGACAAGTCGGGCAAGGTCCTGACCGGTCTGACGACTCAACAGGTCGACGAACTGATCGCCGACGGCACCATCTACGGCGGCATGCTGCCGAAGATCCGTTGCGCACTGGAAGCGGTCCAAGGCGGCGTGGGCAGCTCGCTGATCATCGACGGCCGCGTGCCGAACGCGATCCTGCTGGAAATCTTCACCGATACCGGCGTGGGCACCTTGATCAGCAATCGCAAGCGTCCTTAAGCGATAGCCCGTAAACAAAAGACCCCGCTCAGCCTGGCTGAGCGGGGTCTTTTTTTGCCGCATTCCCTGTGGAAGCGAGCTTGCTCGCGAAGGCGCCGTGCCAGTCAACATCAATGTTGAATGACCTACCGCTTTCGCGAGCAAGCCCGCTCCCACAAAAGCAGATTGCGTCAGACGCCGAACTGGGCGCGATAGGCTTCCACGGCTGGCAAATGCTGCTTGAGCTGCGGATCATCCGCCAGGAATTCCAGCACCTGGTTCAGCGAAACGATGCTGATGACCGGGATGCCGAAGTCACGCTCGACTTCCTGGATCGCCGACAACTCGCCATTGCCGCGCTCCTGACGGTTCAGGGCGATCAGCACGCCGGCGGCCTTGGCGCCGTCCTGGGAGGCGATGATCTGCATCACTTCACGGATGGCTGTACCGGCGGTGATCACGTCGTCGATGATCAGCACTTCGCCGGTCAAAGGTGCGCCCACCAGGCTGCCGCCTTCGCCGTGGGCCTTGGCTTCCTTGCGGTTGAAGCACCATGGCAGGTCACGGTTGTGATGCTCGGCCAGGGCCACGGCAGTAGTCGCCGCCAACGGGATGCCTTTGTAGGCGGGGCCAAACAGCACGTCGAACGCAATGCCGCTTTCGGCAATGGCAGCGGCGTAGAAACGACCCAGCTGCGCCAGGGCCGCCCCCGAGTTGAACAGCCCGGCATTGAAGAAGTAAGGACTGGTGCGCCCGGACTTCAGGGTGAACTCACCGAAGCGCAAAACGCCGCGATCGATGGCAAAACGGATGAAATCGCGCTGATACGCTTGCATGAAAAACCCCAAATACCACGGATTTAGCTAATTAGCTTGACGCCGTGTATCATACACGCACGCGATTTTTGGGGCCATTTATGCGGATCATCAGTGTGAACGTCAATGGTATTCAGGCTGCAGTCGAGCGTGGTTTGCTCAGTTGGCTGCAGGCACAGAATGCCGACGTCATCTGCCTGCAGGACACCCGCGCCTCCGCCTTTGAACTGGACGATCCAGCCTTCCAACTGGATGGATACTTCCTTTATGCCTGCGATGCCGAAGTCCCCGCCCAAGGTGGCGTGGCTTTGTATTCGCGGCTGCAACCGAAGGCTGTCATCAGCGGTCTCGGTTTCGAGACGGCCGACCGCTACGGGCGCTACCTGCAAGCCGATTTCGACAAGGTCAGCATCGCGACCTTGCTGCTCCCTTCGGGGCAGAACGGCGATGAAGACTTGAACCAGAAGTTCAAGCTAATGGACGACTTCGCCCGTTATCTGGATAAACAGCGGCGTAAACGTCGCGAGTACATCTATTGTGGCTCGCTGTACGTGGCGCAACAGAAGCTGGATATCAAGAACTGGCGCGATAGCCAGCAATCTCCGGGTTTCCTGGCGCCTGAACGCGCCTGGATGGACGAGATTGTCGGCAACATGGGCTATGTCGACGCCCTGCGCGAAGTCAGCCGCGAAGGCGACCAGTACAGCTGGTGGCCGGATAACGAACAGGCGGAGATGCTCAACCTTGGTTGGCGCTTCGACTATCAACTGCTGACCCCGGGCCTGCGCCGCTTCGTACGCAGTGCACGCTTGCCACGCCAGCCGCGGTTCTCGCAACACGCGCCGCTGATCGTGGACTACGACTGGACGCTGACCATCTGAGCGTCGTTTTGCAGATACAAAAAAGCCGACAGCAATGTCGGCTTTTTTGTGGACGGTGATTGCCGCCCTCTGTAGGAGCGAGCCTGCTCGCGATGGACGAAAGAGCACCGCTGGGTGTCAGGTATCCAATGTCATCATTAACGACCATCGCGAGCAGGCTCGCTCCTACAAAGGGGGTATTCGATCGTTATTTGATCAATCGCCATGTGAACGGATACCGGTAAGGCTGCCCTTCATTGGCCTTCACCCCGGCAATAATCGTCAGCACCAGCGCACCTATCGCCACCAGCCCGAACAGAAAGAACCCGATAATCACCACCATCAACAGGAAGCAGATAGCCGAGGCAATGGCGACGGTGATCTGGAAGTTCAAAGCCTCCTTGCCCTGGGCGTCGATGAACGGGTCCATCTCGCGCTTCATTTGCCAGAGAATCAGCGGACCGATCAGCGTGCCGAACGGAATCCAGATCCCCAGCAAGGCGGACAGGTGACAGAACATCGCCCACTGACGCACCTCCTGGCTCGGCGTGGGCAGCGGCAGTTGTTCGTCACTCATGGTGTCCTCCTTGCCTGGAGCGGTCCGGTCAGTCGGCCAATGCGGCCTTTTGCAGTTCGAAGATCTCGTTCATGCCTTTCTTCGCCAGTTCCAGCATGGCGTTCAGCTCTTCAGGCTGGAACGGCGCGCCTTCGGCAGTGCCCTGTACTTCAATGAAACCGCCAGCACTGGTCATCACCACGTTCAGGTCGGTTTCGGCGGCCGAGTCTTCCAGGTAGTCGAGGTCGAGCACAGGCTCGCCCTTGTACATGCCCACGGAAACAGCGGCGATCATCTGCTTGACCGGGTCGCCGCCTTTCAGGCCGCCACGCTTCTTGATCACTTTCAAGGCATCGATCAGCGCGACCATGGAACCGGTGATCGACGCCGTACGGGTGCCACCGTCTGCCTGGATCACGTCGCAGTCGACGTACAGGGTGACGTCGCCCAGCTTGGTCATGTCCAGCGCAGCGCGCAGGGAACGGCCGATCAGACGCTGGATTTCCAGCGTACGGCCGCCTTGCTTGCCACGGCTGGCTTCACGCTGGTTACGCTCGCCAGTGGCCCGTGGCAGCATGCCGTACTCGGCGGTCAGCCAGCCCTGGCCCTGGCCTTTCAGGAAACGCGGTACGCCCGGTTCAACGCTGACGGTGCAGATGACCTTGGTATCACCGAACTCGACCAGCACAGAACCCTCGGCGTGTTTGGTGTAGTTGCGGGTGATGCGGATCGAGCGGAGCTGATCGGCAGCGCGACCACTTGGACGTATCATAGGGAATACCTGTACTGGGGACGGAAAACTGCGGAGCATTATAGAGCCGACGGCCGCCCCTGGGCACTTCTAAAAAAATCCGCCGACGACCGAAGGCTCTGCACTGCACGCCGGCGCAGGCCTGCCGCTCTTTGTCACACCCTGTGTTTGGGCGCATCCGCGCCACTGCGCTACAATCCTGCGCCTTTGCTGCCAGTCGGCTTTAATTCATTGATATCGGACTCCCGGAACCAAGGTTCTGCGCCGATCTGCCTTGCGAGGTACCGCCATGGTGCACAGCATGACCGCCTTCGCCCGCGTCGAAAAAGCCGGCGTCCAGGGCACCCTGAGCTGGGAACTGCGGTCGGTCAACAGCCGCTACCTGGAACCCCACCTGCGCCTGCCGGAGTCCTTTCGCGACCTCGAAGGCGCGGTACGTGAAGCCCTGCGCCAAGGCGTATCGCGGGGCAAGCTCGAATGCACCCTGCGCTTCACCGAAGAAAACACCGGCAAAGCGCTGCAGATCGATCAGGAACGCGCCGCGCAACTGGTCGCCGCCGCCGAGACCATCGCCGGCCTGATCAAGAACCCGGCCGCGCTGAACCCGCTGGAAGTCCTGGCCTGGCCCGGCGTACTGGTTGGCGACGCCACCGACCCGCAAGCCTTGAACGCTGAAGCGCTGGCACTGTTCAACCAGGGCCTCAAGGAACTCAAGGCCGGTCGCGAGCGCGAAGGTGCGGAGCTGGCACGGTTGATCAACGAGCGCCTGACCTCCATCGAAGAAGACGTGGTGACCCTGCGCGAACTGGTCCCGCAGATGCTCGCCACCCAGCGCCAGAAAGTCCTCGACCGTTTCGCCGACATGAAGGCCGAGATGGATCCGCAGCGCCTGGAACAGGAAATGGTCATGCTCGCGCAAAAAAGCGACGTCGCCGAAGAACTGGATCGACTGAGCACTCACATCATCGAAGTTCGCCGGGTACTCAAATCCGGCGGCGCTGCCGGTCGGCGCCTGGACTTCCTGATGCAGGAACTCAATCGCGAAGCCAACACACTGGGCTCCAAAGCCTTCGACCCGCGCAGCACCCAGGCTGCGGTCAACCTCAAGGTGTTGATCGAGCAGATGCGCGAACAAGTGCAGAATATTGAGTAAGGCTACCCCGACATGACCCACAGCACTGGCACCCTTTACATCATTTCCGCCCCTTCGGGCGCGGGCAAGAGCAGCCTGGTCAAGGCCCTGACCGATGCCGACCCGGAGATCCGCGTCTCGGTCTCCCACACCACCCGCGCCATGCGCCCGGGTGAAGTGAATGGCGTGAACTATCACTTCGTCGACCGCAGCGAGTTCGTGAAGATGATCGAGCACGGCGATTTCCTCGAGCGCGCCGAAGTGTTCGGCAATCTCTATGGCACCTCGCAAAGCCACCTGCAGCAGACCCTTGACGAAGGCCACGACCTGATCCTGGAAATCGACTGGCAAGGTGCCGAGCAAGTACGCAAGCTGATGCCGCAGGCCCGCTCGATCTTCATCCTGCCGCCGTCACTGCAAGCCCTGCACCAGCGCCTGACCAATCGCGGCCAGGACAGCGACGAGATCATTGACGGCCGGATGCGCGAAGCCGTCAGCGAAATGAGCCATTACGTCGACTACGATTACCTGATCATCAACGACGATTTCGCCCACGCACTGCACGACCTGAAGGCGATTTTCCGCGCCAATCAGCTGATTCAGAAGCGTCAGCAGCAGCGTCACGGCAAATTGCTGGCTGAATTGCTCGGTTAATCAGCTCTTCCCAAAACCGCTGCAAGGGCTTTACATTGGCACTTGCAGCGCGTTGAAGGGCTTGGTCAAAAAATCAGCGCTTCCCTAATCGCTGGTGATTTTTTAAACTGTTGAGTCCGCTCGCCCATCCGGGCAGCGCGCATATTGCATTTGCTACGAGGAAGACCATGGCCCGCGTAACCGTTGAAGACTGCCTAGAACACGTGGATAACCGCTTTGAGCTGGTCATGCTCTCTACCAAGCGTGCCCGTCAACTGGCCACCGGCGGCAAAGAGCCGAAAGTAGCATGGGAAAACGACAAGCCTACCGTCGTCGCCCTGCGCGAAATCGCTGAAGGCCTGATCGACTACGCAGCTATCGCCGAAGCCGAAATCGTTGAAGATGAACCGCTTTTTGCTGCATTCGAGGACGAGTCCAACGAGGCCGTCTAAGCCTATGCCTGGTCGACGTAGCACGGCGCGGGATCACAGCCTACGGCAGGAGACATCATGCCGAGCATAGACGCCCTCGCCGATCGCTTATCGACCTACCTCGGCAAGGACCAGGTCAACCTGGTCCGCCGAGCGTATTTCTACGCCGAACAAGCCCACGACGGCCAACGCCGCCGTAGCGGCGAGGCGTACGTCACGCACCCACTCGCGGTGGCGAATATTCTTGCCGACATGCACATGGACCATCAGAGCCTGATGGCCGCAATGCTGCATGACGTGATCGAAGACACCGGTATTGCCAAGGAAGCGCTGCAAGCGCAGTTCGGCGAGACTGTGGCCGAACTGGTCGACGGGGTCAGCAAACTGACCCAGATGAACTTCGAGACCAAGGCCGAGGCACAAGCCGAAAACTTCCAGAAAATGGCCATGGCCATGGCCCGCGACATTCGCGTGATCCTGGTCAAGCTGGCCGACCGCCTGCACAACATGCGCACCCTGGAAGTGCTGTCCGGTGAAAAACGCCGACGCATCGCCAAGGAAACCCTGGAAATCTATGCGCCCATCGCCAACCGGCTGGGCATGCACGCCATCCGCATAGAATTCGAAGACCTCGGCTTCAAGGCCATGCACCCGATGCGTTCCGCGCGGATCTACCAGGCCGTCAAGCGCGCCCGGGGCAACCGCAAGGAAATCGTCAACAAGATCGAAGAATCCTTAAGCCACTGCCTGGCCATCGACGGCATCCAGGGCGAGGTCAGCGGTCGCCAGAAACACCTCTACGGCATCTACACGAAAATGCGCGGCAAGCGTCGGGCCTTCAACGAGATCATGGACGTCTACGCGTTCCGGATCATCGTCGACAAGGTCGATACCTGCTACCGCGTGCTGGGTGCTGTACATAACTTATACAAACCACTGCCAGGGCGCTTCAAGGATTACATCGCGATCCCCAAGGCCAACGGCTACCAGTCGCTGCATACCACGCTGTTCGGCATGCACGGTGTTCCGATCGAGATCCAGATCCGCACCCGTGAAATGGAAGAGATGGCCAACAACGGCATCGCCGCCCATTGGCTGTACAAGTCCAGCGGCGACGAACAGCCGAAAGGCACTCACGCCCGCGCCCGCCAGTGGGTCAAGGGCGTGCTGGAAATGCAGCAACGCGCCGGCAACTCGCTGGAATTCATCGAGAGCGTGAAGATCGACCTGTTCCCGGACGAGGTCTACGTGTTCACGCCCAAGGGCCGGATCATGGAGCTGCCCAAGGGTTCCACGGCGGTCGACTTCGCTTACGCAGTGCATACCGACGTGGGCAACAGCTGCATTGCCTGCCGGATCAACCGTCGTCTCGCACCGCTGTCCGAACCACTGCAAAGCGGCTCCACGGTCGAGATCGTCAGCGCACCCGGCGCACGGCCGAACCCGGCCTGGCTCAACTTCGTGGTCACCGGCAAGGCGCGCACGCACATCCGCCATGCGCTGAAACTGCAACGCCGCTCCGAATCCATCAGCCTGGGCGAACGCCTGCTGAACAAGGTCCTCAACGGATTCGACAGCGCGCTGGAGAAAATTCCCGCCGAACGCGTCAAGGCAATGCTCGCCGAGTACCGCCTCGAACTGATCGAGGATTTGCTCGAAGACATCGGCCTGGGCAATCGCATGGCCTATGTAGTGGCTCGCCGACTGCTCGGTGAAGGCGAACAGCTGCCAAGCCCGGAAGGCCCGCTGGCGATTCGCGGTACCGAAGGCCTGGTTCTCAGCTACGCCAAGTGCTGCACGCCGATCCCGGGCGACCCGATTGTCGGCCACCTGTCCGCGGGCAAAGGCATGGTCGTGCACCTGGACAACTGCCGCAATATCAGCGAAATCCGCCACAATCCGGAAAAGTGCATCCAGCTCTCGTGGGCCAAGGATGTCACCGGCGAATTCAACGTCGAACTGCGCGTCGAACTGGAACACCAGCGCGGCCTGATTGCCCTATTGGCCAGCAGCGTCAACGCTGCCGACGGCAACATCGAGAAAATCAGCATGGACGAACGCGATGGTCGCATCAGCGTGGTCCAGTTGGTGGTCAGCGTGCACGATCGCGTGCACCTGGCCCGCGTGATCAAGAAACTGCGTGCCCTGACCGGGGTGATTCGCATCACCCGAATGCGTGCATAGCTCGCAAACGTAGCCACCTCTTACAAGGAGTCATCAATGACCAAGACTGTTATCACCAGCGACAAGGCCCCGGCCGCCATCGGTACTTACTCCCAGGCGATCAAGGCTGGCAACACCGTTTACATGTCGGGTCAGATTCCTCTGGACCCAAAAACCATGGAACTGGTTGAAGGCTTCGAAGCCCAGACCGTCCAGGTGTTCGAGAACCTCAAGGCCGTAGCCGAAGCAGCCGGTGGTTCGTTCAAGGACATCGTCAAGCTGAACATCTTCCTCACCGACCTGAGCCACTTCGCCAAGGTCAACGAGATCATGGGCAAGTATTTCGACCAGCCTTACCCTGCCCGCGCCGCCATCGGCGTTGCAGCCCTGCCAAAGGGTTCGCAGGTTGAAATGGATGCCATCCTGGTCATCGAGTAATGTGCACGGCGCAGCCTGGGGCTGCGCCGACTGCCCTGCTGTAAAGAAAGTTTGAAAGGATTCCACCATGCGCAATGCGCTTGCTCTCTCGCTGCTCGCCCTGCTTCTGGGCGGATGTGCCAGCAACCCTGCCGATCGTGATATCAGCGGCACCTGGATCAATCAGGTGGCGATCGATGCTGCCGCCAAAGGCGTCCCCCTGCGTGAAGCGCTCCAGGCCTATGGCCCGAACCTGGAATGGGACATCAACACCAAGGCCGGCCAGGCCCGCTACACCAATGGCTTTGAAAACGTCGACGGCAAGCTGCTGGGTGAAGAATCCGGCGCCTGGAAAATCGACTTTTACGGCAGCTCGGCCAGCGAGCTGAAGCGTGATGGCAAGCAACTCAGCCAGTCCGCCAGCGAAAACGAACCCGAGCAGGTTTTCGACCGCGCCCCGATTCCGGTGCCGGACGGCGCTCCGATCGGCGCCAGTTTCGAGCGTGCACTGTACTCAGCCTACATGGGCGGCAGCTGGACAATCGTCAGCGGTACCGGCGAAGGCAACACGGTTCAATTCCAGGCCGACGGCCAGGTGACCGGTCTGCCCGGCAGCGACCGCTATGCGTTGTGCCTGGCTGGCGATTGCGCCTCCATGAGCGGCGGCAATGACAACATGTGGCTGCAACTCAATGGCCAGGGCAACGCCTGGATCTTTGCGCGCAAGGGCAAGGAGTTGGAGATTTTCCAGACCGTGAACACGGCGCAGGCGGACGAGATGCCTCAGTACACGCCCGGTGATCGCAAGTGGCTGCTGGAAAAACAGTAAACAACGCATAACCCCCTGTGGGAGCGAGCCTGCTCGCGATGGCGGCATGACAGTCAACGATGATGTTGAATGTTACGACCTCATCGCGAGCAGGCTCGCTCCCACAGTTATTTCAGAGTGCCTGAAAGTCAGCAGCGCCCCTCAAGAATCGCCGCATACCCCTCACGGAAGCTCGGATACTTCGGCGTCCAGCCCAAGGCCTTGGCCCGCGCATTACTGCAACGCTTGCTGCCGGTGCGCCGTACGCTTGAATCGTCGTCCCATTCGTTCACGCCCAGATACCCGCGCAACCAGCCCACCACATCGGCCAGCGCTGCCGGCTCGTCATCGACGCCGATGTAGACATCCTCCAGCGCCACACCACGCCGGTCCGCCTCAAGCAGGCACGCCATCAACCCTGCGGCATCGTCCGCATGGATCCGGTTGGCATACAACGGTGGTTCGACCGCCACGCGATAACCCCGGCGGACTTGAGTCAGCAACCACTCACGCCCCGGGCCGTAGATGCCGGTCAGTCGCACGACACTGGCCGGGATACCGCTCTTGAGCGCGATCTGCTCGGCCTCGAGCATCACACGCCCAGAATAACCGGACGCCACCGTAGACGAACTCTCATCGACCCACTCGCCATCCTGCTGCCCGTAAACACTGCTGCTGGACACAAACAACAGGCGATTGGGCACCTGACCGTAGTCGTTCAACCACTCCAGCACATGCTCCAGCCCCTGGACATAGGCTGCACGGTAGCCGGCTTCGTCGTGATCGGTGGCTGCCGCGCAATACACCAGGTAATCCACGGCACCGATCGGCCAAGTGGCCGGACAGTCCTTGTTGAACAAATCACCGGCAACGCCGATGACGCCTGCGGGCAGGCGTGAAACATCCCGCCGCAGGCCATGAACCTCCCATCCCGCCGCCAGCAGCTGTGTGGCCAGGCGGCTGCCAACATCACCGCAACCGGCGATCAAAACAGTAGGCGCAGACATCAGAAAACTCCTATCGCAAAGCCACAGACTAGCGCCGGCAACAGACAGGCGGCTAGCAATGCAGGAAAAAAAGAGACGCTATTACTTCTGTTAACAAGAATTACTTGCAATAATACGCCCCACTTTTGTTCTCGGCCCTTCGAGGCCTGGAAGAACTTCACCCGTTTTTTCTCTCAGGTCCGGCCAGCATGACACGTAATCAACTCTCCGCTTCGCCAACCAAACGACCTCGCGCCTGGAGCGCGGTGGCCGCCCTGCTCCTCAGCCTGATGCTCGCGCCAGTCGCGGCTTTCGCCGATGCCCAGGCGCCAGCTACTCCGGCCGCCGCCGCAGCCCCTGCACCGGCTGATCACGCCGCCCCGGCCGTTGCTCCTGCCGCGACCGATCCTGCCCAGGCAGCACCGGCAGAGAACCTGGGTGAAGACGTTCCTGAAGTCCTCGAAGCCGACAACACTCTGGGCATGGCCCATGACCTGTCGCCGTGGGGCATGTACAAGAATGCCGACATCATCGTGAAAATCGTGATGATCGGCCTGGCCATCGCCTCGATCATCACCTGGACCATCTGGATCGCCAAGGGTCTTGAGCTGATGGGCGCCAAGCGTCGCCTGCGCGGTGAAATCGCCCAACTGAAAAAATCCACCTCCCTCAAGGAAGCCAGCGCCACGGCGGCGAAGGAAGGCACCCTCGCCAACCTGCTGGTGCACGATGCTCTCGAAGAGATGCGCCTGTCGGTCAACAGCCGTGAGAAAGAAGGCATCAAGGAACGCGTCAGCTTCCGCCTTGAGCGCCTTGTCGCGGCCTGCGGTCGTAACATGAGCAGCGGCACCGGCGTGCTGGCGACCATCGGTTCCACCGCGCCCTTCGTCGGCCTGTTCGGCACCGTGTGGGGCATCATGAACAGCTTCATCGGCATCGCCAAGACCCAGACCACCAACCTCGCCGTCGTCGCTCCCGGCATCGCCGAGGCCCTGCTGGCCACCGCACTGGGCCTGGTTGCAGCGATCCCTGCCGTCGTGATCTACAACGTCTTCGCCCGCTCCATCGCCGGCTACAAGGCTCAGGTGTCCGATGCGTCGGCACAGGTCCTGCTGCTGGTCAGCCGCGACCTCGACCACCAGCCTGAGCGCAGCTCGCAACCGCACATGGTGAAAGTGGGGTAATCGGCCATGGGCCTGCATTTGAAAGAAGGGGCAGACGACGATCTGTCCGAAAACCACGAAATCAACGTCACGCCGTTCATCGACGTAATGCTGGTGCTGTTGATCATCTTCATGGTGGCGGCCCCGCTGGCCACCGTGGACATCAAGGTCGACCTGCCCGCTTCCACCGCCAAACCGGCGCCGCGGCCAGAGAAACCGGTGTTCCTCAGTGTCAAGGCTGACCAGCGCCTGTTCCTCGGTGAAGACGAAGTGAAGGCCGAAGCACTCGGCGCTACGCTCGACGCCAGGACCCAGGGCAAAAAAGACACGACGATCTTCTTCCAGGCCGACAAAGGCGTGGATTACGGCGACCTGATGAGCGTGATGGACAACCTGCGCTCAGCCGGTTACCTGAAGGTCGGCCTGGTCGGACTCGAGACGGCAGCCAAGAAATGATCACGACGCGCCATAAGCTGACGCGTTACAGCGGTAGCCTGGCCGTGGTGCTGGGCGTTCACGCGCTGGCCATCGCGCTGGCGCTGAACTGGTCCGCCCGTCCGCCCATCGAATTGCCTCCTCAGGCAATGATGGTCGAACTGGCACCGGTCCCCGCCCCGCCACCGCCTGCTCCGCCGAAGGTCGTCACCCCACCGCAACCACCGGCTCCGGTTGAAGAACTGCCGATCCCCAAGCTCGCCGAAGCGCCGAAAGCTGAGATTGCCGTGCCCAAGCCCGTCAAGCCAAAGCCGAAGCCACAGCCGCCCAAGCCTGTAGAGAAGAAACCCGAACCGCCGAAGGAAAAACCGGCCGAAGAAAAGCCTGCCGAAACGCAACAGACTCAGGCGCCAACGGAGAAATCCGCTCAGCCTGCACCGGGTCCTTCGCCAGCTCAACTGGCGGCCAAGGCCAGTTGGCAAGGCACGCTGCTGGCGCACCTGCAGAAGTACAAAAAGTACCCGGCCAGTGCACAGGCGCGGGGCAAGGAAGGCATGAACCGCCTGCGTTTCGTCGTGGATGCCGAAGGCAATGTGTTGTCGTTTGAGCTGGTAGGCGCCTCGGGCACCGCCGATCTGGACCGGGCCACCCTGGAAATGATCCGCCGCGCTCAGCCGCTGCCCAAGCCGCCGGCCGACATGCTGACCAATGGCTCCATCGAAATCGTTGCACCCTTTGTGTATTCGCTGGAAAAACGCCGTCGGTAAACGCACCACCGCCCCATGTGGGAGCGAGCTTGCTCGCGATAGCGGTCTAACATTCAACGTAGATGTCGAATGTTGGGCCCTCATCGCGAGCAAGCTCGCTCCCACAGAGATTTCTGCCAACAGGAAGGTCGCGTTCCAAGCCAAAAAGGCACCGAAAGGTGCCTTTCTCTTATCTGCCAGCGGCAAACCGGCATTGCCCGGTGTCACCGGACACGTTCAGTCTGATAACGTGCGTCTATCGATTGCAGCCGGTATGCTTGGCCCGCAACTTCATGGACGCTTGCTATGACCCTCACAGAATTACGCTACATCGTTACCCTCGCCCAAGAGCAGCACTTCGGCCACGCGGCCGAGCGTTGCCACGTCAGCCAGCCGACCCTTTCGGTGGGCGTGAAAAAGCTTGAAGACGAACTCGGTGTGCTGATTTTCGAGCGCAGCAAAAGCGCCGTACGCCTGACGCCTGTCGGCGAAGGCATCGTGGCCCAGGCTCAAAAGGTGCTGGAGCAGGCCCAAGGCATCCGCGAACTGGCCCAGGCCGGCAAGAACCAGCTGACTGCCCCGCTCAAAGTCGGCGCGATCTACACTGTCGGGCCGTACCTGTTCCCGCACCTGATTCCACAACTGCACCGGGTCGCCCCGCAGATGCCGTTGTACATCGAAGAAAACTTCACCCACGTGCTGCGCGACAAACTGCGCAACGGCGAACTCGACGCGATCATCATCGCCCTGCCGTTCAGCGAAGCCGACGTGCTGACCCTGCAGCTCTACGACGAGCCGTTCTACGTGCTGATGCCGGCGCAGCACCCGTGGACGCAAAAAGAGTCCATCGATGCCAGCCTGCTCAACGACAAGAGCCTGCTGCTGCTCGGCGAAGGCCACTGTTTCCGCGATCAGGTACTGGAAGCCTGCCCGACCCTGACCAAAGGCAACGACGGCGCCAAGCACACCACGGTGGAATCCAGTTCCCTGGAAACCATTCGCCACATGGTCGCCTCCGGCCTCGGGATTTCGATCCTGCCGTTGTCGGCAGTCGACAGCCACCACTACGCCCCCGGCGTGATCGAGGTGCGTCCTTTGTCGGCACCCGTACCGTTCCGCACCGTGGCTATTGCCTGGCGCGCGAGCTTCCCGCGTCCGAAGGCGATTGAAATCCTCGCCGACTCCATTCGCCTGTGCTCGGTGGCCAAGCCAGCGGCGCAGGTTGCTGCGGGCTAAGCGACGGTCATGAGCGAGTTGTCGCAAGTGTCGGTTACGGCACTCAAGGGTGTCGGTGAAGCCATGGCCGAGAAACTGGCCAAGGTCGGCCTGGAAAACCTCCAGGACGTGTTGTTTCACTTGCCCCTGCGCTATCAGGACCGCACCCGCGTGGTCCCGATTGGCGCGCTGCGACCCGGGCAGGATGCGGTCATCGAAGGCACGGTCAGCGGTGCCGATGTGGTCATGGGCCGTCGGCGCAGCCTTGTGGTGCGCTTGCAGGACGGCACCGGCGGACTCAGCCTGCGCTTCTATCATTTCAGCAATGCGCAGAAGGAAGGCCTCAAACGCGGCACGCGGATTCGCTGCTACGGCGAGGCACGGCCCGGTGCTTCGGGGCTGGAAATCTACCACCCGGAATATCGCGCTATCACTGGCGACGAACCACCGCCGGTGGATGAAACCCTGACTCCGGTCTACCCGCTCACCGAAGGCCTGACCCAACAGCGCCTGCGCCAGTTGTGCATGCAGACCCTCACCCTGCTCGGCCCCAGCAGCCTGCCCGACTGGTTGCCGAACGAACTGGCCCGCGACTACCAATTGGCACCGCTGGCCGATGCAATCCGCTACCTGCACAACCCGCCCGCCGATGCCGACGTCGATGAACTCGCCCTCGGCCATCACTGGGCACAACACCGCCTGGCTTTTGAAGAACTGCTGACCCATCAACTGTCGCAACAGCGCCTTCGTGAAAGCATGCGCGCCCTGCGTGCGCCCGCGATGCCCAAGGCCACCCGGCTGCCGGCCAAATACCTGGCCAATCTCGGCTTCAACCCGACGGGCGCCCAGCAACGGGTCGGCAACGAAATCGCCTACGACCTCAGCCAGCACGAGCCCATGCTGCGGCTGATCCAGGGCGACGTCGGCGCCGGCAAAACCGTGGTTGCCGCCCTTGCCGCACTGCAAGCGCTGGAGGCCGGTTATCAGGTCGCACTGATGGCGCCCACCGAGATTCTCGCCGAGCAGCACTTCATTACCTTCAAGCGCTGGCTCGAGCCGCTGGGCATTGAAGTCGCATGGCTCGCCGGCAAGCTCAAGGGCAAGAACCGCACCGCCGCGCTGGAGCAAATCGCCAGCGGCACGCCTATGGTGGTTGGCACTCACGCGCTGTTCCAGGACGAAGTGCAATTCAAGAACCTGGCGCTGGTGATCATCGACGAACAGCACCGTTTCGGCGTTCAGCAGCGTCTGGCCCTGCGGCAGAAAGGCGTCGGTGGACGCATGTGTCCGCACCAGTTGATCATGACCGCCACGCCGATTCCGCGCACGCTGGCCATGAGCGCCTACGCCGATCTCGACACCTCGATCCTCGACGAACTGCCCCCCGGCCGCACCCCGGTCAACACCGTGCTGATCACCGACACCCGGCGGGTCGAAGTCATCGAGCGGGTGCGCAGCGCTTGCGCCGAAGGGCGACAAGCCTATTGGGTGTGCACGCTGATCGAAGAGTCGGAAGAGCTGACCTGCCAGGCCGCCGAAACCACCTTTGAGGACCTCACCGCCGCCCTCGGCGAACTGAAGGTCGGGCTGATCCACGGCCGCATGAAACCTGCGGAAAAAGCCGCGGTGATGGCCGAGTTCAAGGCCGGCAACCTGCAACTGCTGGTCGCGACCACGGTGATCGAAGTGGGCGTCGACGTGCCCAATGCCAGCCTGATGATCATCGAGAACCCCGAGCGCCTGGGCCTGGCGCAACTGCACCAGTTGCGCGGCCGCGTCGGCCGGGGCAGCGCCGTCAGCCATTGCGTGCTGCTCTACCATCCGCCGCTGTCGCAGATCGGCCGTCAGCGCCTGGGCATCATGCGCGAAACCAACGATGGTTTTGTCATCGCCGAAAAGGACCTGGAATTGCGCGGCCCCGGCGAAATGCTCGGCACCCGCCAGACCGGCCTGCTTCAATTCAAGGTCGCCGACCTGATGCGCGATGCCGATTTGCTGCCCGCCGTGCGAGATGCCGCCCAGGCATTGCTCGAGCGCTGGCCGACCCACGTCAGCCCGCTACTCGACCGTTGGCTGCGTCATGGCCAACAATACGGCCAAGTGTGACAACCGTCACAGTTTCTGAGGCGTGGCCTTAGGCAAGCTGGTTATACTCCTGCAATTGTTTAATCACGGATACAGACCATGACCGACGTTGCCTTCGCACCCGATACCCCGCACGCTCCGTCGGTTATTCGGCTGATGCTGGGCAAGTTGGGCATTGCCTACGAAGAAGTGTTGGAGCATCACGGCCTCAATGCCGCACGCAAAGTGCAGGCCGTTCTGCTCGATGACAGCGTCGGCGCGTTGATGGTGTTGTTCCCGCAGAGCCAGTTGCTGGACCTCAATCGCCTGACCGAACTCACCGGTCGCCGCCTCACTGCCGTACCCACCGAGCGCCTGAAAAAAATGCTCGGCAAGCACAACCTCAGCTTGCTGCCGGGCCTGCCGGCGCTGACCAGTTCACCCTGCCTGTACGACGAAAGCCTGCTGCGTGAGCCGAAGTTGCTGATCAACTCTGGTGAGCCGGGCGTGCTGCTGGAAGTCTCCAGCGAAGACTTCAAGACCATGCTGATCAAGGCCAGCGCCGCCAACTTCGGCGAAAACCTGACCAGCATCCGTCCGAACCTCGACCGCCCCGATGACGACCGCAAGGAAATCACCCAGGCCGTCCAGGCGTTTACCGCGCGGCGAATCCAGCAGCGTCTGGAAGAGACCATCGAGATTCCGCCGCTGGCTGAAACCGCGCAAAAGATCATCAAGCTGCGTGTCGACCCCAACGCCACTATCGACGACATCACCGGCGTGGTCGAAACCGACCCGGCGCTGGCCGCGCAAGTCGTGAGCTGGGCAGCGTCGCCGTACTACGCCTCGCCGGGCAAGATCCGTTCCGTGGAAGACGCCATCGTGCGCGTGCTGGGTTTCGACCTGGTGATCAACCTGGCGCTGGGCCTGGCCCTGGGTAAAACCCTGAGCCTGCCCAAGGACCACCCGCAACAAACCACGCCATACTGGCAGCAATCAATCTACACCGCCGCCGTCATCGAAGGCCTGACCCGCGCCATGCCGCGCACCCAGCGCCCGGAAGCAGGCCTGACCTACCTGGCCGGCCTGCTGCACAACTTCGGCTACCTGCTGCTGGCCCACGTGTTCCCGCCACACTTCTCGCTGATCTGCCGCCACCTGGAGGTCAACCCGCACCTGTGCCACAGCTTCGTGGAACAACACCTGCTGGGCATCAGCCGTGAACAGATCGGCTCGTGGCTGATGCGCTACTGGGACATGCCCGAAGAGCTGTCGACCGCGCTGCGCTTCCAGCACGACCCGGCCTACGACGGCACCTACGCCGAATACCCGAACCTGGTCTGCCTGTCGGTGCGCCTGCTGCGCAGCCGAGGCATCGGCTCCGGCCCCGACGAAGGCATCCCGGACGCACTATTGGAACGCCTCGGCCTGAGCCGCGCCAAGGCCGACGACGTAGTCAGCAAAGTGCTGGAGGCTGAAGTGCTGTTGCGCGAACTGGCCTCGCAATTCAGCCAAGGCTGAACAGCATCGCGGGCAAGCCCACTCCCACAGGGATCGCTTAAATCCTGTGGGAGCGGGCTTGCCCGCGATGAATATCACTCGGTCTAACTGAAAGACCTCAAGCCTTGGGCTTCGCCTTCTTCGGCTTCAAGTACTTGGTCAGCCCCTGGAACCAGATCACCAGCGCCGGGTTGCCCTTGATCTGAATCGATTTGTCCTGAATCCCGGTCATGAACGCCAGTTGCTTGTTCTTCGCCTGCATCGTGGCAAAGCCATACGCGGCATCTTTAAAGGCAATCGCAAACGCAGGCTCGGCATGCACACCCGATTGGCTGGTGATGCGCTGGTCCTTCACGCGGAAATGCCGCGCCACTTTCCCGTCCAGCGTCTGCAGCTGGAACACCAGGTCCTTGTCACCCAACTGCTGCTGAAACGCCGGATTGGTCCGGCTGGCCTTGCCCATCAACAAACCCAGCATCCACAGCAGAAAACGAAATTTCATGCGCACAGCCTCAGAAGGAAAATGAACGGCTGGGCAGTTTAACGGCTTCAGAGGATAACACCAGTATACAGCTGCGTTAGGAGAAGATCATTACCATTACCTGCACGATGACTACTAAGTCACAATTATCAACACATCACTCCAGCCACTCCACACGCCACTTCTGAACCTGAAGAAACACATACATAGGAGCCGGCTTGCCGACGATAGCGCCCTCACTGACACCATCGCAGGCAAGCCGGGCTCCTAGAGGGCGCGGTATTTCAGGTACAAAAAATGGGCACCTAACCCTGGTTGGCGTGCCCATTTTTTATTCCACTCCCCCGCTACGCGAGAGGTGAAAACGGCTTACGGATTGACGCTGTCTTTCAACGACTTGCCTGGCTTGAACGCAACGGTGTTGCTGGCCTTGATTTTGACGGGTTCACCGGTTTGCGGGTTTTTGCCGGTGCGGGCACCGCGATGGCGTTGCAGGAAGGTGCCGAAGCCCACCAGCGTCACGCTGTCTTTGCGGTGCAAGGCACCGGTGATTTCTTCAAGAACGGCGTTGAGAACGCGGTTGGCTTGTTCTTTGGTGAGGTCTGCTTTTTCAGCAATGGCTGCAGCGAGGTCTGGTTTACGCATGTGAGTGAAGCCCCTTTGACGGTTTGTTGTTGTTATGTCCGTGCTGCTCTCTGCGGAGCAGCGCCAAAAGCGCCGCAGGTGCTCTACTCTGCGGCAGACGGGAGTGAGGATGGCACGCAGTGAGGCCCCGCGCCAGTATCGGCGCGGCCATTGTTAGGGCAAAAGGGGGGTGATTCCGACAGAACGACCGGTATTTATGCCAACAGGGCTGGAAGCTCTTTGTTCAGGGCCAGTTTTTCCATCACGGCGGCACCGGTGAGGGCATAACCGAGCAGTTTGCCTGCTGCATCGCGGCATAAAACCTTGATGTCGGCGCCCTGTCCTTCGACGGTCCAGATGCCTTCTGCACCCCGTGGCGGCGGGGATACCACCAGCGGGCACACCGGGGTTTTGACGGTGATCGGCATAGGGCCATAGGTGACGGCGGTCGGGTTGCCGGCCAGGGTTTGCGCCAGCGCTCGCGCGCAGCTCATCAGGGGCATCACGTACAGCAGGTTCAGCCCATCGACCTCAGCACAATCGCCCAGGGCGTAGATGTTGGCGTGGGAAGTCTTCAGGTGCCGGTCGACCATGATGCCGCGGTTGACCTGCAAACCGGCCGCTGCCGCGAGGTCGACGCGCGGGCGCAGGCCAATGGCCGAGACCACCACGTCACACGGGATCACCTGGCCATCGGACAGGTGTGCTTCGAGACCGTCCGACACGCGTTGCAGGCGGTTGAGCACCGGCCCGAGGTGGAAACGTGCGCCGAGGCTTTCCAGGCCAGCCTGCACCGCTGCCGCGGCCGCCGGGTGCAACAGGGTAGGCATGACCTGTTCGCACGGCGCAACCAGTTGCACTTCGTAGCCGCCCAGGGTCAGGTCGTTGGCGAACTCGCAGCCGATCAGGCCGGCGCCGAGCAGCAGCACGCGGCGCTTGCCAGCAGCTGCCGCACGGAAGCGTGCGTAATCTTCCAGGTCGTTGATCGGGAATACGCAATCCGCCGCGTCACCTTCAATGGGCACGCGCACGGTTTCGGCGCCCCAGGCCAGGATCAGGTCGCGGTATATCACCGCTTCTTCACCGATCCACAGGCGCTTGTGGCCCGGGTCAATGCCGCTGATGCGCGTGTGGGTGCGTATTTCGGCCTTGAGTTGTTCGGCCATGGCGCCGGGTTCGGCCATGCTCAGGCCGTCGGCATCCTTGTTTTTGCCGAAGCCGGTGGAGAGCATGGGCTTGGAGTAGGAGCGCCCGTCATCGGCGGTAATCAAAAGCAGCGGGGTTTCGCTGTCGAGCTTGCGAAACTCGCGGGCGACGTTGTAGCCAGCCAGACCGGTGCCAATGATGACGACAGGTGCGTTCATTCCTTACTCCTCAATTATTCAGGCAGCGATTTCGATCATTTCAAAATCCATTTTGCCCACACCGCAGTCCGGGCACAGCCAGTCTTCCGGCACGTCTTCCCAACGGGTGCCCGGCGCAATGCCGTCATCCGGCCAACCGTCGGCTTCGTTGTAGATCAGGCCGCAGACGATACATTGCCACTTTTTCATCAGGTACTTCCTCAGGGTTCAGGCGTTATGCCGGCCGGACGGTCGATGGTTGTAGCACTGCCGTCCAACTCAGCGCGTTTTGTACTGATCGGTGCCGCCGGATGCAAGCCTGTTCGGCGCAACGGCAGGCCAATTCAATCGATATCGGCGGCTGACATGTTAAGCTCGCCGCCTCATTTGCTGCCAATAATGACTCATTGTGCAACACACAGAATCCCCCTCTCCAGCTCCTCTCTGGCTCTCGCGCAGCGAACTGACGCCCCTCCCCGATGCTTCCATCCTGGACTGGCTGTTCGACGAAGGCTCGCTCACCCGACGTCTGATTCATCTGTCGAATGATGCCTTCAGCGTCTCGCCGATGTTCGAGGGCTGGCAAACCCTGCGCGCCGACGAATGCGCAGCGCTGGACCTGGCCGACGGCAGTGAAGGTTGGGTGCGCGAGGTGTATCTGCGCGGTCATGGTGAAGCCTGGGTGTTCGCCCGCAGTGTCGCGGCACGCAGTGCATTGCAAGGCGACGGCTTGCACATGGACGAATTGGGCAGCCGCTCCCTGGGTGAATTGCTGTTCTGCGACCAGGCGTTTCAGCGTCGGGCCATCGAGGTTTGTCATTACCCTCAAGAATGGCTGCCGGGCGAGGTGCGGGCACCGGATCTATGGGGCCGCCGTTCACGTTTTGACCGCGGCGCGCTGAGTGTATTGGTGGCCGAAATCTTCCTGCCTTCCCTGTGGGACGCCGCACGCGCCCGATCGGAGAACCTCTGATGTACCAAAGCCTGCTCAAGTCCTTGAACCGCTTGAACCCTAGGGCCTGGGACTTCATTCAGCTGACGCGGATGGACAAGCCGATCGGCATTTACCTGCTGCTCTGGCCGACGCTGTGGGCGCTGTGGATTGCCGGCAAGGGTTCGCCGTCCCTGGCCAACATTGTGATTTTCGTCCTGGGCGTAGTGCTGACCCGCGCCGGTGGCTGCGTGATCAACGACTGGGCGGACCGCAAGGTCGATGGTCATGTGAAGCGTACCGAGCAGCGCCCGCTGGTGAGCGGCAAGATCAGCTCGAAAGAGGCGCTGGTGTTCTTCGCATTGCTGATGGGCGTGAGCTTCCTGCTGGTGCTGTGCACCAACGCCGCGACCGTGTGGTTGTCGCTGGGCGGCCTGGCGTTGGCGTTCAGTTACCCCTTCATGAAGCGCTACACCTATTACCCACAAGTGGTGCTGGGCGCGGCGTTCTCCTGGGGGATGCCGATGGCCTTTACCGCCGAAACCGGAGAACTCCCGGCCGCTGCGTGGCTGCTGTGGATCGCCAACCTGATGTGGACCGTGGGCTACGACACCTATTACGCGATGACCGACCGCGATGACGACCTGAAGATCGGCGTGAAATCCACGGCGATTCTATTCGGCGATGCGGACCGGGCGATCATCCTGACCCTGCAAGGGCTGGCGCTGGGTTGCCTGTTGCTGGCGGGCTCGAAGTTCGACCTCGGTGGCTGGTTCCACCTCGGATTACTGGTGGCGGCGGGCTGCTTTGCGTGGGAGTTCTGGTACACCCGCGACAAAGACCGGATGCGTTGTTTCAAGGCGTTTCTGCACAACCACTGGGCAGGGTTGGCGATTTTTGTGGGGATTGTGCTGGATTACGCGTTGCGTTGAAAAGATCGCAGCCTGCGGTAGGAGCCGCCGCAGGCTGCGATCTTTTTGCATTGTTACATATGCTCGCGAACGACGTGCCAGACGTCCTTCATCTTGTCACCCTTCATTTCTCCAGGTGCCTTGTCCTTCTGGAAGTAGTACAGCGGTTTGCCGTCAAAGGCCCATTGCATGGTCCCGTCGTCACGCTTGATAACGGTCCATTTACCTTCAGCCTTGGCACCCGCCTCTGCCTTGAGCGGTGGCCAGTACTCTGCACACTCGCCGGTGCACACCGACTTGCCGCCAGTGTCCTTGTCGAACGTGTACAAGGTCATGCCCTTATGGTCGACCATCATGCCGTCTTTCATCATCGCCGGGTCGGCGGCAAAGGCCAGTGTCGGCAGCGTTAACGCAACCGTGACCAGCAACGCCTTCCAGGATTGAGCAATGTAGTTCATGGAAACCTTCCTCTTGTGGTTGTCAGGATCCGGACTTAGAGCTTAGCCCAGGATCCAGCCAATCGCCGGTCGACTAAAATACTGTCACACGACTGCAATAATTCCGTTATCTAATGCGGCGCAAGACAGTTAAATGACAAGAGGATTTTGGGCATGGTTGGCAGGAGCATTCTGATCGTCGACGACGAAGCGCCTATTCGCGAAATGATCGCCGTTGCGTTGGAAATGGCCGGCTATGACTGCCTGGAGGCGGAAAACTCCCAGCAGGCCCACGCCATTATCGTCGACCGCAAACCGGACCTGATCCTGCTCGACTGGATGCTGCCCGGCACCTCCGGCATCGAGCTGGCCCGTCGCCTCAAACGTGATGAGCTGACCGGGGACATCCCGATCATCATGCTCACCGCCAAGGGTGAAGAGGACAACAAGATCCAGGGCCTGGAAGTCGGCGCCGACGACTACATCACCAAGCCGTTTTCCCCCCGTGAGCTGGTGGCGCGCCTGAAGGCGGTACTACGCCGTACCGGCCCGACCGATGGCGAGGCGCCAATCGAAGTCGGCGGCCTGCTGCTGGACCCGATCAGCCACCGCGTGACCATCGACGGTCGTCCCGCCGAGATGGGCCCAACCGAATACCGCCTGCTGCAATTCTTCATGACTCACCAGGAGCGCGCCTACACCCGTGGCCAGTTGCTGGATCAGGTCTGGGGCGGCAACGTCTATGTCGAAGAGCGTACCGTCGACGTGCACATTCGGCGCCTGCGCAAAGCCCTCGGCGATGCTTACGAAAATCTGGTACAAACCGTGCGCGGCACCGGTTACCGCTTTTCTACCAAAGCCTGACCCGGACCCTTACCGCCCGACAAGCTGACAAGGACGCGCGTCAAGTGAACCAAAACTGGCATGGCACCCTGATTCGCCACATGCTGCTACTGGTCACCGCCTGCCTGGTGATCGGCCTGATCACCGGCTATTACGGCTGGAGCCTCGCCGCAGGCCTGGGTCTTTACCTGGCCTGGACCCTCAAGCAATTGCTGCGTCTGCACGAGTGGCTGCGCCTGCACAAACCCGATGAAGCGCCGCCCGACGGCTACGGCCTGTGGGGCGAGGTGTTCGACAGCATCTACCACCTGCAACGCCGCGACCAACGGGTACGCGGGCGCCTGCAAGCGGTGATCGACCGGGTTCAGGAATCCACCGCCGCGCTGAAAGACGCGGTGATCATGCTCGACACCGACGGCAACCTGGAATGGTGGAACCGCGCCGCCGAAACCTTGCTGGGCCTCAAGACCCCTCAGGATAGCGGCCAACCGGTGACCAACCTGGTGCGCCATCCGCGCTTCAAGGAATACTTCGAGCAAGACAGCTACGCCGAGCCGCTGGAAATTCCTTCTCCGACCAACGACCGCGTGCGCATCCAGTTGTACATCACCCGTTACGGCAACAACGAACACTTGATGCTGGTGCGCGATGTGACGCGCATCCATCAGCTTGAGCAAATGCGCAAAGACTTCATCGCCAACGTTTCCCATGAACTGCGCACACCGTTGACGGTGATCTGCGGCTACCTGGAAACCCTGCTCGATAACGTCGACGAGGTGAACCCGCGCTGGGGCCGTGCCTTGCAGCAGATGCAGCAACAAGGCGGGCGCATGCAGACCCTGCTCAACGACCTGTTGTTGCTGGCCAAGCTGGAAGCCACCGATTACCCATCGGACAACCAGCCGGTGCCGATCGATGGCTTGCTGCAATCGATCAAGAGCGATGCGCAGCAGTTGTCCGGCCAGAAAAACCAGAAGATCACCCTGGAAGCCGACCCGACGATTCTGCTCAAGGGCAGCGAGGCGGAGTTGCGCAGCGCGTTTTCCAACCTGGTGTTCAACGCGGTGAAATACACCCCGGCCGAAGGCAACATCCGCATTCGCTGGTGGGGCGATGACCAGGGGGCGCACCTGAGCGTGCAGGATTCCGGGATCGGCATCGATAGCAAACACCTGCCACGCCTGACCGAACGCTTCTATCGCGTCGACTCCAGCCGCAACTCCAATACCGGTGGCACCGGCTTGGGGCTGGCGATCGTCAAACACGTTTTGTTACGTCATCGGGCACGGATGGAAATCAGCAGCGTACCGGGTCACGGCAGTACCTTTACCTGCCACTTTGCCCCGGCTCAGGTCACCAAATCACGGGTTATCAGCACCGCCGACTGATACCGGTCAGCACGCGCCACTAGGCAACTGGCCGGTCAGCCGCTACATTGGCTGACTTGCGCCTGCCCTTCAGGCGCGGATTTTTCTTCCCTCTCGAATACACGGAACCCGCAAAACTCCATCATGGACCCTTCCCCTGGCTTGACCCTCGCTACAATTTTCGCCGACTTCGGCATGATTCTTTTTGCTCTGATCCTGGTTTTGCTCAACGGCTTTTTCGTTGCGGCGGAATTTGCCATGGTCAAGCTGCGCTCGACACGAGTCGAGGCCATCGCTGATAAAAACGGCTGGCGCGGGCACATCCTGCGCACCGTGCACAGTCAGCTCGATGCGTACCTCTCGGCTTGTCAGCTCGGTATCACCCTCGCCTCCCTGGGTCTGGGCTGGGTCGGTGAGCCCGCGTTTGCCCACATTCTTGAGCCGGTGTTGAGCGCGGTCGGCGTTGAATCGGCCGAAGTGGTCAAAGGCATCTCGTTCTTCACCGCGTTCTTCATCATTTCGTACCTGCACATTGTGGTCGGCGAACTGGCCCCCAAATCCTGGGCGATCCGCAAGCCCGAATTGCTGTCGCTGTGGACCGCTGTGCCGCTGTACCTGTTCTATTGGGCCATGTACCCGGCCATCTACCTGCTCAACGCCAGCGCCAACACCATCCTGCGCATTGCGGGGCAAGGTGAGCCCGGCCCGCATCACGAGCATCACTACAGCCGTGAAGAACTGAAACTGATCCTGCACTCCAGCCGTGGCCAGGACCCGAGCGACCAAGGCATGCGCGTGCTGGCCTCGGCAGTGGAGATGGGCGAACTGGAAGTGGTCGACTGGGCCAACTCCCGCGAAGACCTGGTGACCCTGGAGTTCAACGCACCCCTCAAGCAGATCCTGGCGATGTTCCGTCGCCACAAGTTCAGCCGCTATCCGGTGTACGACAGCGAACGCCAGGAATTCGTCGGCCTGCTGCACATCAAGGATCTGCTGCTGGAACTGGCGGCGCTGGACCACATTCCCGAGTCGTTCAACCTCGCCGAACTGACCCGCCCGCTGGAGCGCGTGTCACGGCACATGCCGCTGTCACAGTTGCTGGAGCAGTTCCGCAAGGGCGGTTCGCACTTCGCCGTGGTCGAAGAGGCCGACGGCAACATCATCGGCTACCTGACCATGGAAGACGTGCTGGAAGTGCTGGTGGGCGACATCCAGGACGAACACCGCAAGGCCGAGCGCGGGATCCTCGCGTACCAGCCGGGCAAGTTGCTGGTACGGGGCGATACGCCGCTGTTCAAGGTTGAACGACTGCTGGGCATCGACCTCGACCACGTCGAAGCCGAAACCCTTGCCGGGCTGGTCTATGAGAGCCTCAAGCGCGTTCCGGAAGAGGAAGAAGTGCTGGAAGTCGAAGGCCTGCGGATCATCATCAAGAAGATGAAGGGGCCGAAGATTGTCCTGGCCAAGGTGTTGATGCTGGACTGATCTGTTGCTGACGGACTTTTTGTGGCGAGGGGGCTTGCCCCCGTTGGACGGCGAAGCCGTCCCAAAGCCATTGATCGCGGTATTTCAGCAAAAACGTATTCACTGGATTCAGGGCCGCTTCGCAGCCCAACGGGGGCAAGCCCCCTCGCCACAATTGATCGCCTTCACTGTTTGCCCAACGCAAAGTTGGGCAAAGCACCCACCGGCTGGTTGAACTGGTACGGAATCGACACCAGCCCCAACCCGGTATTGCGCTGCACCACGAAGTGCAAATGCGGCCCGGTGCTGTTGCCGGTGTTGCCGGACAACGCCAAAGCACTGCCTACCGTTACCCGCTGACCTTCCCGAACGCGGACCGAGCCCTTCTTCAGGTGCAGGTAAACACCCATGGTCCCGTCATCATGCAGCACCCGCACGAAATTGCCGGAAGCGTCGGTGCCGCGCCCGCTCTGTCTGTTCTCGGTCTTCACCACCACCCCGCCTCGCGCGGCAATGATCGGCGTGCCCTCGGGCATCGCAATGTCTATGGCGTAACGGCTCTTGGGGCCAAAGTGGCTGTAGGGCCCGTTGGCACCCTGACTGATCCGGAACGGGCCGCCACGCCAGGGCAACGGGTACCGGTAGCCCACCGTAGGTCCTGAGGGGTCGCCCAGGGAATACTTGAACTTCGGGACGTACGCCAGCGGCCTTCCACCTTTGGCCGCCGTGAGCTGCGCCAGGCGAACGCTGCTGCGCATCGGTATCACGCGCCGAATCGTCCTGCCCGGCACACCACTGGCGTTCTTCACCCCGGCAAAACTCAGTTCGACCTCTACTGGTGCATACAGGTCATTGCGCACATACACGCTGTGCACGCCGTTCTTCTTCATGATGATTAGGCGCACCTGACGCTCAAGGTGCTCGACCATGCCATCGCGGAAAACGAGCACATGGGCGCCTTTGCTCGGGCGGTCGCTGTAGGAAACCACGCCATTGGCGTCTTTGGACTTGTAGATGGTCATGGCCACGGCCGAGGTGGCGACCATGAACAGGCCACAGAAAAACAGCAGGCGCGTGAACATGAGCAAGGATTCTGTCGAGTGGGAACTGAGATGGAGCCTAGCAGCTGCTATGGACCCGGGTAGTCGGCAGATGTTTCAGAAAAGGTGTTCCGCGGATTTGCGGTAACAGTGTCGGCCCCTTCGCGAGCAGGCTCGCTCCCACATGAGAACGCATTACAAATGTGGGAGCGAGCCTGCTCGCGAAAGCGGACTGTCAGGCGACGTTGTATCAAGCGCCAGGTATGAAGTGCTTCTGCGCCGTCCCCCGCGCAATCAGGCGCGAGATGTAATCGAGCTTCTGCGCATCCTGATCGACAAAGCGGAAGGTCAGTTGCAGCCAGTCGCTGTCGGGCTTCGGTTCGTGGGCCACGACAGCATGCAGATAGCCGTTGAGGCGGGCGATTTCGGCATTGTCGCCCTGCTCCAGGTCCAGTACGGCGCTGTCGAGGATCTGCGGCAGGGTCTCGGTGCGCTTGACCACCAACAGGGCTTCCTTGAGGCTCAGGGCCTTGATCACGCACTGCTGGATGCCGTTCGGCAAACGCAGTTGACCCTGGCCACGGCCGCTGGCGGGTGCTGAAGAGGCCGCAGGCACCTTGACCGGCGGGCTGTTGAGCAAGCCTTTGGACGGTGCGGGCGCAGCTGTTGGCGTGGTGACGGGGGCCTTGCCAGCGGTCAGGGCGGCCAGGGAGTCGTTGGCGAATGCGGGGCTGGTTTTGGTCGCGGCGACGTTGATCAAGGCATCGAGTTTGCCGACCTTGTGCAGCGCCTGCTTGACCTTGGTGATCAGTTGTTCGTTGGTGAACGGCTTGCTGACATAACCGGATACCCCGGCCTGGATTGCCTGGACGACGTTCTCCTTGTCGCCACGGCTGGTCACCATCACGAAGGGCATGGCTTTGAGGCTGTCTTGCTCACGACACCAGGTCAGCAGTTCCAGGCCGGACATTTCCGGCATTTCCCAGTCGCACAGGACCAGATCGAATGCTTCCTTGACCAGCATGGCCTGGGCCTTTCTGCCGTTGATCGCGTCTTCGATCCGCATGCCAGGGAAATAATTGCGCAGGCACTTTTTCACCAAGTCACGAATGAACGATGCGTCGTCCACGACCAACACACTGACCTTACTCATCCACCACCCCTTTAAAAAATCCCGGCCAGCATACCGCCTTGCTGATGGCACATTGCCAAAAAACCTTCAGTCACGCCGGACTTTTCGTTCACGGGTGCTGCTTTTCGAATACGTAGGCCACAAACAAAAACGCCCGGCCAACAGGCCGGGCGCTTTACTTGGGCAACCTTACTTATCGTCAGTTTTGCCCGGAACATTAGCGGTTTCGCCGGTTGTTCCTTCGACTTCTTCCTTCATGCGCTTGAGCCCCAGATGCCGCACGTCGGTGCCGCGTACCAGGTAGATCACCAGCTCCGAGATATTGCGCGCGTGGTCGCCGATACGCTCCAGCGAACGCAGTACCCAGATAATGCTCAGAACCCGCGAGATAGAACGCGGATCTTCCATCATGTAGGTCGCCAGCTCACGCAGGGCGGTCTTGTATTCGCGGTCGATGATCTTGTCGTACTGCGCCACCGACAAGGCCAGTTCGGCATCGAAACGGGCAAAGGCGTCCAATGCATCACGGACCATGTTGCGCACCTGGTCACCGATGTGGCGCACTTCGACGTAACCGCGCGGTGCCTCGCCTTCTTCGCATAGCTGAATGGCGCGACGGGCGATCTTGGTCGCTTCGTCACCGATGCGCTCCAGGTCGATCACCGATTTGGAAATGCTGATGATCAGCCGCAGGTCGGACGCTGCTGGCTGACGACGGGCCAGAATGCGCAGGCATTCTTCGTCGATGTTGCGTTCCATCTGGTTGATCTGGTCGTCGATCTCGCGCACCTGCTGGGCCAGGCCGGAGTCGGCCTCGATCAGCGCGGTGACCGCGTCGTTGACCTGCTTCTCGACCAGCCCGCCCATGGCCAGGAGGTGGCTGCGCACTTCCTCCAGTTCGGCGTTGAACTGCTGGGAGATGTGGTGTGTAAGGCCTTCCTTAGAAATCATGTTGTCTGCTCCGCAAAAGCTGTGAGCTGCAAGCTACGAGCTGCAAGCTGATTTGTGTCGTTACTCGGATCGCTTCTACTTGCCGCTTGTAGCTTGACGCTTGCGGCTGTACGGCTAGCCGTACCGGCCCGTGATGTAGTCTTCGGTCTGCTTCTTCGCCGGGTTGGTGAACAGGGTATCGGTGTCGCCAAATTCCACCAGTTTGCCCATGTACATGAACGCGGTGTAGTCGGAAACCCGCGCCGCCTGCTGCATGTTGTGGGTCACGATCACGATGGTGAACTTGGATTTCAGTTCGTAGATCAACTCTTCGACTTTCAGCGTGGAGATCGGGTCGAGTGCCGAGCAGGGTTCGTCGAGCAGCAACACTTCCGGCTCAACGGCGATGGTGCGGGCGATCACCAGACGCTGCTGCTGACCACCGGACAGGCCCAGTGCCGACTCGTGCAGGCGATCTTTGACTTCGTCCCACAGCGCCGCGCCCTTGAGTGCCCACTCGACGGCTTCGTCGAGCACGCGCTTCTTGTTGATGCCCTGAATGCGCAGGCCGTAAACCACGTTTTCGTAGATGGTTTTCGGAAACGGGTTGGGCTTCTGGAACACCATGCCGACGCGACGACGCAGCTCGGCCACGTCTTCGCCCTTGCGGTAGATGTTGTTGCCGTACAGGTTGATCTCGCCTTCGACACGGCAGCCATCCACCAGGTCGTTCATGCGGTTGAAGGTGCGCAGTAGCGTCGACTTGCCACAGCCGGACGGGCCGATGAAGGCGGTCACGCGCTGTTTCGGAATGTTCATGCTGACGTCGTACAGCGCTTGCTTCTCACCGTAGAACAGGCTCAGGCCAGGTACTTCGATGGCTACGGTTTCCTGCTCGAGGCTCAGGCTCTGTTTATCGCGACCCAGTGCCGACATGTTGATGCCGTGGGTATGTGCTTCGTGCTGCATGGGAGGCTCCCTGTGCTAACAAATTCGGTTCGGAACGCTGCTTATTGCAGTTCCCATCAATATTCCGGTGGACGCGGTCCAGTGTGGGAGCGGGCTTGCTCGCGAAGAGGCCGGCACATTCAACATCAATGTTGCCTGACCCACCGCTTTCGCGAGCAAGCCCGCTCCCACATTGGAAATCAGCTGTCCAAAGCTTTGTACTTCTCGCGCAGGTGGTTGCGGATGTAGACGGCCGACAGGTTCAGCGTCGCGATCACCAGCACCAGCAACAGCGCCGTGGCGTACACCAGCGGTCGTGCGGCTTCGACGTTCGGGCTCTGGAAGCCGACGTCATAGATGTGGAAGCCCAGGTGCATGATCTTCTGGTCCAGGTGCAGATACGGGTAGTTACCGTCCACCGGCAACGACGGCGCCAGTTTCACCACACCCACCAGCATCAGCGGCGCCACTTCACCCGCGGCACGAGCCACGGCGAGGATCATGCCGGTCATCATTGCCGGGCTGGCCATCGGCAATACGATCTTCCACAAGGTTTCAGCCTTGGTCGCGCCGAGGGCCAACGAGCCTTCACGCACGGTGCGAGGAATCCGCGCCAGACCTTCTTCAGTGGCCACGATCACCACCGGCACTGCCAGCAGCGCCAGGGTCAGCGAAGCCCAGAGCAGGCCCGGCGTGCCAAAGGTCGGCGCCGGCAAGGCTTCCGGGAAGAACAGACGGTCGAGCGAGCCGCCCAGCACATAGACGAAGAAACCCAGGCCGAACACCCCGTAAACGATGGCCGGAACACCGGCCAGGTTGTTCACCGCGATGCGGATCACCCGGGTCAGGGTGTTCTGCTTGGCGTATTCACGCAGGTACACCGCCGCCAGCACGCCGAACGGGGTCACGATCATCGCCATGATCAGGGTCATCATCACGGTGCCGAAAATGGCCGGGAAGATACCGCCCTCGGTGTTCGCTTCACGCGGGTCGTCGCTCAGGAACTCCCAGACCTTGCTGAAGTAGAAGCCGATCTTGGTGGTCGTGCTCATGGCGTTCGGCTGGTAGGCGTGAACCACCTTGCCGATGCCGATTTCGATTTCCTTACCGTTCGCATCACGGGCGGTCAGGCTGTCGCGGTTGAACTGCGCATGCAGATCGTTCAGGCGCGCTTCAACATCCTGATAGCGGGCATTGAGTTCGGCGCGCTCCGATTCCATGTCCGCTTGTGCGGCGGCGTCGAGCTTGCCATCCAGCTCCAGCTTGCGACCGTGCAGGCGAACGCGCTCAAGACCGGCGTTGATCGCGCCGATGTCGGTTTTTTCCAGGCTCTTGAGCTGTGCGGCCAGCTTGTTCACGCGATCGACACGGGCTTGCAACTCAGGCCATGCGGCTTCGCCTTCAGCGACAACCTTGCCGTCCTGTTTGACGTTGACCAGGTAACCGTAGAAGTTGCCCCACTCACGCCGCTCGATCGCCATCAGCTCCGGCGGCGTCGTCTGGTTGGTCAGCCACTCGCCGACGACCCAGGTGAAGTCGTTGCCGTTCAGGTCACGGTTGCCGACCTTGATCAGCTCGCGAGTCATGAACTCAGGGCCTTCGTCAGGCACCGGCAAGCCGGCGCTCTTCAGACGGGCACGTGGCACTTCTTCCTTCTGTACGATTTCGCCGATCACCAGGTGCTGGCCCTGGCCCGGTACGTCGTAGCTGGCGTGGATCAGATCCGCCGGCCAGAAGTGACCCAGGCCGCGCACGGCAATCACTGCCAGCAGGCCAATGGTCATGATGACCGCGATGGACACCGCGCCACCGCTGATCCAGACGCCGGGGGCGCCGCTCTTGAACCATCCTTTCAGGGAGTTCTGTTTCACAGACTTCTACCTTTCTTAAAGCGACGAGTATTTCTTGCGCAGACGCTGACGAATCAGTTCTGCGAGGGTGTTCATGACGAAGGTGAACAACAGCAGCACCAGCGCCGAGAGGAACAGCACACGGTAGTGGCTGCCGCCGACTTCCGACTCCGGCATTTCCACCGCGACGTTGGCGGCCAGTGTGCGCAGGCCTTCGAACAGGTTCATTTCCATGACCGGGGTGTTACCGGTGGCCATCAGCACGATCATCGTTTCACCGACCGCACGGCCCATGCCGATCATCAACGCCGAGAAGATGCCCGGGCTCGCGGTGAGGATCACCACGCGAGTCATGGTCTGCCACGGCGTGGCACCGAGGGCCAGGGAGCCCAGGGTCAGGCCGCGAGGCACGCTGAACACGGCGTCTTCAGCGATGGAGTAGATGTTCGGGATAACCGCGAAGCCCATGGCCAGGCCGACCACCAGGGCGTTGCGCTGGTCGTAGGTGATGCCAAGGTCGTGGGAGATCCACATGCGCATGTCGCCGCCGAAGAACCAGTTCTCCATGAACGGGCTCATGTACAGCGACAGCCAGCCCACAAACAGGATCACCGGAATCAGCAGCGCACTTTCCCAACCGTCCGGGACTTTCAGGCGGATCGACTCAGGCAGGCGGCTGAAGGTGAAACCGGCGACCAGAATGCCGATCGGCAGCAACATCAGCAGGCTGAAGATGCCCGGCAAGTGCCCTTCCACATAGGGTGCGAGGAACAGGCCGGCGAAGAAACCGAGGATCACCGTCGGCATCGCTTCCATCAATTCGATCACCGGCTTGACCTTGCGGCGCATGCCCGGGGCCATGAAGTACGCGGTATAGATTGCAGCGGCAACGGCCAGTGGAGCGGCCAGCAACATAGCGTAAAACGCGGCTTTCAGGGTACCGAAGGTCAGCGGTGACAGGCTCAGCTTGGGTTCGAAGTCGGTGTTGGCGGCGGTCGATTGCCAGACGTATTTAGGCTCGTCGTAGTTCTCGTACCAGACCTTGCTCCACAACGCGCTCCACGACACTTCCGGGTGCGGGTTGTCGAGCAGCAGCGGATGCAGCTTGCCGCCAGCTTCAACGATTACGCGGTTGGCGCGAGGCGACAGACCGAAAACGCCCTGGCCCTCAGCGACTGGTTCCACCAGCAAGGTGCGGTGGGCAGTGCTGTGGAACACGCCAAGCTTGCCGGAAGCGTCCAGGGCAACGAAGCCCTTGCGGCGCTCTTCGGCGGTGATTTCAACGATCGGCGTAGTGCCCATCTGGAAGGTGCGGATCTGCTTCAGGCGTTGTTCGCCATCGGGATCGCGGGCCATGAACCACTGGGCCAGACCACCTCTGGAATCACCGATGATCAGCGAGATGCCGCCCACCAGCTGGGTGCTGGCGGTGACTTGCGCTTCACCGTCTTCAAGCAGTTTGTAGCGACCGTTGAGGCTCTTGTCGCGCAGGCTGAACACGTCAGCCTGGGCACGCCCGTTGATTACATACAGCCACTGCTGACGCGGGTCGACGAAGATGCTCTTCACCGGCTCGGTCATCTGCGGCAGGTCGATGCGCTTCTGCTCGTTGGTGACTTCGCCGGTCATCATGTTCTCTTCGCTGGTCAGCGACAGAACATTGAGTTGCGAACCGGTGGAGCCCACCAGCATCAGGGTCGAATCGTTGGCGTTGAGGCTGACGTGCTCCAACGCACCGCCGGCTTCGTTCACCGAGATTGGCGCTTCGCCATACGGGTACTCGACGGCCGGGGTAATGGTCTTCTTGCCTTCCGGGTAGCTGACCTTATAGGTGTGACGGAACACCAGTGCCTGACCGTTGGACAGACCCACCGCCACCAGCGGGTGGCCTGGCTGGTCTTCACCGATGGAGGTCACGGTGGTGCCGGCCGGAACCGGCAAATCGACGCGCTTGAGTTCGGCGCCACTGTCGATGTCGAAGAACAATGCCTGGCCCTTGTCGGAAACCCGCATCGCCACCTGGTTCTGCTCTTCCAGGGAGATCATCAGCGGCTTGCCGGCGTCTTGCATCCAGGCTGGCGTAATAGCGTCCTTGGCGGTCAGGCTGGCACCCTGGAACAGGGGCGCGACAATGTAGGCAAGGAAGAAGAAGATCAGTGTGATGGCTGCCAGCACCGCCAGACCGCCGATAAGGACGTACCAGCGGGTGAAGCGATCCTTGAGCGCGCGGATGCGACGCTTGCGTTGTAGCTCAGGCGTATTGAAGTCAATTCGCTTGGGGGGATTAGTAGTCATGTTGGAATTGGCCAGATCATTCATGCGCACACCCTAGCGATCCTGTATGACAGAAAGATGACAATGCAGTGACGCAACAAATCCGCCGCTGGCGGTAACCAGCAGTGGATAGAGAATTAGAGGTGTATGGGGGCGACTCCTGCCGCCCCCATGTGAGTCCGAGGGGGTCACCCCGGACTCAATTTGTTACTTTTTTGCGACTTCAGCGCCGCCTTCCGCGAGACCCAGGTCAGCCAGAGCTTTTGCAGCAACCTTGGCTGGCAGTGGGATGTAGCCGTCTTTCACTACAACTTCCTGGCCCTGTTTCGACAGAACCAGTTTCACGAACTCGGCTTCCAGCGGAGCCAGAGGCTTGTTTGGAGCTTTGTTGACGTAAACGTAGAGGAAACGCGACAGCGGGTACTTGCCGTTCAGGGCGTTTTCTTCGGTGTCTTCGATGAATTCACCGCCATCTTTCTTGGCCAGGGCAACGGTTTTCACGCTGGCAGTCTTGTACCCGATGCCCGAGTAGCCGACGCCGTTCAGCGAGCTGCTGATCGACTGCACAACCGAAGCCGAACCTGGCTGTTCGTTGACGTTTGGCTTGAAGTCGCCTTTGCACAGGGCTTCTTCCTTGAAGTAGCCGTAGGTACCGGATACCGAGTTACGACCAAACAGTTGAACTGGCTTGTTGGCCAGGTCACCGGTCACGCCCAGGTCACCCCAGGTTTTGACATCGGTCTTGGCGCCGCACAGACGAGTCGAGGAGAAAATCGCGTCGACCTGAGCCATGGTCAGACCCTTGATAGGGTTGTCCTTGTGCACGAATACGGCCAAGGCGTCCACGGCAACCGGAATTGCGGTCGGCTTGTAGCCATACTTGGTTTCGAAGGCTTGCAGCTCGTTGTCCTTCATCTTGCGGCTCATCGGGCCCAGGTTAGCGGTGCCTTCTGTCAGCGCAGGTGGCGCGGTAGAAGAACCGGCGGCCTGAATCTGGATGTTTACGTTCGGGTATTCTTTCTTGTAGTTCTCAGCCCAGAGGGTCATGAGGTTGGCCAGGGTATCGGAGCCGACGCTGGACAGGTTGCCCGACACACCAGTGGTCTTGGTGTAGCTCGGGATAGCAGGGTCAACAGCGGCAACCGCGTTGGCAGTCGCAACGCCAGCAGCGACAAAAGTCATTGCCGCCATCAAACGCTTCAGTTTCATGCCTTACTCCTAGCAGATAGGGTGTGTTAAGTCGGGGCCAAGTATCAGCAGGCCGTGTGAACACTCTATGGCTGAAATATGACAATTGGATGAAAGGCCAGTATTTGGATTTTTTGCAGGATGATTCGCGTCGCCTGCATTCGCGAGCAAGCCCGCTCCCACAGTTGACCGCGTTCCTTCAGGAGAAATGCGATCGAAGGTGGGAGCGGGCTTGCTCGCGAAGGCGTCAGTGCAGTCGCTGAGAAAGGCCGCTTAGCGCCCTTTTTTCCAGAGATATGCCCCCACCAGAATCCCGACCCCGCACAGCACCGCCACATAATAAGCAGGCCCCATCGGGCTTTCCTTGAGCAGCAGGCTGACGATCATCGGCGTCAGACCACCGAAAATGGCGTAGGCCACGTTGTAGGAGAACGACAAGCCGCTGAAACGCACTACCGGCGGGAAAGCCTTGACCATCACGTAGGGCACCGCGCCGATGGTGCCGACCAGCAGACCGGTCAGCGCATACAGCGGGAACAGCCAGTCCGGATGGTCGGCCAGGCTGTGGTAGAAGGTCCAGGAGCTGGCCAGCAACGCAGCGCAGCCCAGGACGAAGACTCGCCCTGCGCCGAAGCGATCCGCCAGCGCGCCGGCGATGATGCAGCCAAAGCTCAGGAAGACGATCGCCAGGCTGTTCGCCTGCAAGGACGTGGTTGGCGAGAAGTGATAGACCGTCTGCAACACAGTCGGGGTCATCAGGATCAACACCACAATGGCGGCAGACAGCAGCCAGGTGAGCAGCATCGAAATGGCGATGGCGCCACGATGGTCACGCAACACCGCGCGCAGCGGCACCTCTTCGGCCAGGGCCTTGCGCTGTTGCAGCTCGGCGAACACCGGGGTTTCGTGCAGCCAGCGACGCAGGTACACCGAGAACAGCCCGAACACGCCGCCCAGCAGGAACGGGATCCGCCAGGCGTAATCCGACACTTCCACCGGGGTATAGAGGCTGTTGATCGCCGTGGCGACCAGCGAGCCGAGCAGGATGCCCGCCGTCAGACCGCTGGTCAGGGTGCCACAGGCGTAGCCGATATGACGCTGCGGCACGTGTTCGGAAACGAAGACCCACGCCCCCGGCACCTCACCGCCAATGGCCGCGCCCTGAATCACCCGCATCAGCAGCAACAGGATCGGTGCCCACATGCCGATCTGCGCATAGGTGGGCAACAACCCCATGATCAGGGTCGGCACGGCCATCATGAAAATGCTCAGGGTGAACATTTTCTTGCGGCCCAGCAGGTCGCCGAAATGCGCCATCACGATGCCGCCCAGCGGCCGTGCCAGGTAGCCGGCGGCGAAGATGCCGAAGGTCTGCATCAGGCGTAGCCACTCAGGCATGTCCACCGGGAAGAACAGCTTGCCCACCACCGTGGCAAAGAACACGAAGATGATGAAGTCGTAGAACTCCAGCGCGCCGCCCAGGGCAGACAGAGATAGTGTCTTGTAGTCGTTGCGGGTCAGCGGACGTGCGGGTTGTTCTGGCTGCGCGATGCTCGAGGGCGCTGTGGTCATGGCAAGGGCTTCTCTTATAGTCGGATCTGCAACCTCAACAACGCTGGTTGAGGTCTGGGCAGGTCCGGCACGATAGCAAATTGTTCGAAAAAGCACATAGAGGTGCGTTTTTGACGGTCAAAATGAGAACCGGACGGTCGTCGCGGAGTCTACCGACCGATATACTCGCAGCCTTGCTCCGGTTTTTGAGGGTTGCTGTGCGAAAACGCCTGTCAGGTTCATAGGCGATTTCGCAGAGTTTCCCTTTAGGCGCCTTATGGAAAACGTGACGAACGCAGTATGTTCGGTGCTGAATCGTTTTTCCCGAAGACGGCTACCACCAGCAATACCAACGAAGAGTCACGGGTCAGAGGCACCCCCGGCATGATAGAGCTCGAACAAGAAGATCCGATCCCGCAAGGCGACCTGGCCCTGCAAATCACCGCGCTCCCTCGCGAAACCAACGGCTTTGGCGACATTTTCGGCGGCTGGCTGGTGGCGCAAATGGATTTGGCAGGCACTGCGATGGCCAGCAAGGTCGCCGGCGGGCGCGTTGCCACCGTTGCAATCGACCGCATGGCATTTCTGGTTCCGGTGGCGGTGGGCGCTCAGCTTTCCTTTTATACCCAGGCCCTGGAAATCGGCCGCAGCTCGATCAAGATGATGGTCGAGGTCTGGAGCGACGATCCACTGTCCAGCGAGTGGCGTAAAGTAACCGAAGCGGTGTTTGTGTTCGTTGCCATCGACGGCAGCGGTCGTACCCGCTCGGTTCCGCCCAGGGCTCGATAAAGAGTTTCTAAACCTGGTAGCCGTTTTGCGGTCGATAGTCGTCCACGTTACTGATCGAGAGCTGTCCCATGAGCACGCCCAATGTTGAAGCCGTAAAACTGGATGAACTGAACTGCTGGCGCATCCGCCACGGTCAGGCTGAATTACTGGTGGCCCAGCAAGGTGCGCACATCCTCAGCTATCAGCTGGCCGGCCAGCCGCCGCTGATCTGGCTCAACGACGAGGCCGTATTCAAGACCGGCAAGAGCATCCGCGCCGGCATACCGGTGTGCTGGCCGTGGTTCGGTAACTTTGCGCGCAACCCGCAAAGCGTGCAGGCGATGCGCATCAGTAATGAAGCGCCATCGGCTCACGGCTTCGTGCGAGCGATGGATTGGGAACTGGGTGGCATCGAAGCCGAAGGCGAAAGCCTGAAGGTCGAATTCCTCCTGCCCTACCCCGAAGGCGGCTTTCCTGGCTGGCCGCACCAGGTGGATTTGACTATGACCATTCGCCTCGATGAGCAATTGCACATCCAGCTGACCAGCCACAACCGGGGCACTGATACCGTCAGCATCAGCCAGGCGCTGCACAGTTACTTTGCCGTCAGCGATGTGCGCGAGGTGCACGTCGAAGGTGTGGACCGCCTCAACTACATCGAAACCCTGGATAACTGGAAAACCGTCACCCAGACCGGTGATCTGCGTTTTACCGGCGAGACCGACCGCATCTACCTCGACGCCCCGCCACAGTTGAGCATCGTCGATCCAGCCTGGGAACGGCGCATCGTACTGACCAGCAGCGGATCGCGCACGGCAGTGATCTGGAACCCGTGGATCGACCGCGCCGCTGCGTTCAGCGACATGGCCGACGACGGCTGGCAGCGCATGCTGTGCATCGAGACGGCGAATGTGATGGGCGATGTGGTGACGCTCGCAGCAGGTGCTAGCCACACCTTGGGTGTCAGCATCGGTAGCGCGCCGCTCTAAGTAACACCTGAAACCAATGTGGGAGCGGGCTTGCTCGCGAAAGCGGTGTATCAGTCAGCATTGATGGCGACTGACACTCCCTCTTCGCGAGCAAGCCCGCTCCCACATTTACATTTCTACAAGTCTGACTCTTTCACCACCCGCACCTTCTGCGCATCCAGCGCATACGCCGCATCCGCCAGGTCATTGCTGACCTTTTCGATTTTCAGCGTACCGGTGACCCACAGCGGCGTGTAGATATCATCCAGCTTCAAACCCTTGGGATAGCGCACCAGCACAAGTTGGTTTGGCGGCGGTGGCGGCACATGGATGCAGGCACCCGGGTACGGCACCAGGAAGAACAACGTACTGCGGCCTTGGGCGTCTGACTCCAGAGGCACCGGGTAACCACCAATGCGGATGCTCTTGTCGTTCATCGAAGCAACGGTCTTGGTCGAGTACATCACCGCCGGCAAGCCTTTGGCCTGCTTCATCCCGCCCTTGTCGGTGAAGGTGCCATTGGCTTCAGGGGAATTGTGGTCGATTTCGGGCATGGCCTCGAGGGCCTTCTGGTCCGACTTGGGCATCAGTTCGAGCCAATCGGTCTCCGGCAGTTCGCCGGCATGGGCAAAGCCCGTACCCAGTAAAACAAGAGTCAGCAAAAGACGGCGCATGAAAGTGCTCGGCAATGGGAAGAACAGGAAACGCCGAACATTCTAGCCCTCCCGACCGGCTTGGCGGAGAGGGCTTTATCGTCTGGATCAGTTCTTTTTGATCAGCCCGTAGACCACCAGCAACACAACGGCGCCCACCAGCGCCCCGATGAAGCCTGCACCTTGGCCAGCCTGATAGATGCCCAGGGCTTGGCCGCCATAGGTGGCCGCCAGCGAACCGCCGATACCGAGCAGGATCGTCATGATCCAGCCCATGCTGTCATCGCCCGGTTTCAGGAACCGAGCCAGCAGACCGACGATCAAGCCGATAAAGATGGTTCCGATTAATCCCATGGCATTCTCCTCTCAATGAAGTAGCTATCCGAAAGCCTAGTCAGACTTTCGCAACCTGCCATGAGAGAACGGCGCAACCCGAAGGTTCCGCCATTGCCAGATAAAACTATTCGGCGATCAGTGCTTGAACCTTTAGGATCTGTGCCGCCAGCGTCTCGCGGTCTGCACAACGCAGGTTGGCGTGACCGACCTTGCGGCCGACCTTGAACGCCTTGCCATAGTGATGCAGATGGCAGTCGGCGATGGTCAGGACCTTCTCGGTCTCTGGCACTTTGCCGATGAAGTTGATCATCGCGCTTTCTCCGACCTTGGCCGTCGAACCCAACGGCAGACCGGCAACGGCCCGCAAGTGGTTTTCGAACTGGCTGCACTCGGCGCCTTCGGTGGTCCAGTGCCCGGAATTGTGCACGCGCGGGGCGATTTCGTTAGCCTTGAGGCCACCGTCGACTTCAAAGAACTCGAACGCCATCACGCCGACGTAATCCAGCTGCTTGAGCACACGGCTGGAGTAGTCTTCGGCCAGGGCTTGCAACGGGTGATCGGTGCTGGCCACGGACAGCTTGAGGATGCCGCTTTCGTGGGTGTTGTGTACCAGCGGGTAGAAACGGGTTTCACCGTCGCGGGCACGCACGGCGATCAGCGAGACTTCACCGGTGAACGGCACGAAGCCTTCCAGCAAGCAGGCCACGCTGCCCAGCTCGGCGAAGGTGCCGACCACATCTTCAGGGGTGCGCAGGACTTTCTGGCCCTTGCCGTCGTAACCCAGGGTACGGGTCTTGAGCACCGCCGGCAGGCCGATGGAGGCCACAGCGGCGTCCAGGTCGGCCTGGGACTGGATGTCGGCGAACGCCGGGGTAGGAATCCCCAGGTCCTTGAACATGCTCTTCTCGAACCAGCGGTCGCGGGCGATGCGCAAGGCTTCGGCGCTCGGGTAGACCGGGACGAATTGCGAGAGGAACGCGACGGTTTCCGCCGGAACGCTTTCGAACTCGAAAGTCACCAGATCGACTTCATCGGCCAGCTGGCGCAGGTGATCCTGATCGCCGTAGTCGGCTCGCAGGTGTTCGCCCAACGCGGCTGCGCAAGCATCCGGCGCCGGGTCCAGAAAAGCGAAGTTCATGCCCAGCGGAGTGCCCGCCAACGCCAACATGCGGCCCAACTGGCCGCCACCGATTACACCGATCTTCATCGTCAACAACCTCAGGCGATGCGTGGGTCTGGATTTTCCAGGACGCTGTCTGTCTGCTCAGCACGGAAGGTTTTCAGCACCGCATGGAACTGCGGGTGCTTGGCGCCAAGGATACTCGCCGACAGCAGCGCTGCGTTGATCGCACCGGCCTTGCCGATGGCCAGGGTGGCAACCGGAATGCCTGCTGGCATCTGCACAATGGAAAGCAGCGAATCAACGCCCGAAAGCATTGCGGACTGAACGGGTACGCCCAGCACTGGCAAGTGGGTCTTGGCTGCACACATGCCTGGCAAGTGGGCCGCGCCACCGGCACCGGCGATGATCACCTCGATGCCCCGTGCTTCGGCCTCTTCGGCGTACTGGAACAGCAGGTCCGGGGTGCGGTGGGCAGAAACCACTTTCACCTCGTAAGGGATGCCGAGCTTTTCCAGCATATCGGCGGTGTGGCTAAGGGTGGACCAATCGGACTTGGAGCCCATGATCACGCCAACCAGTGCACTCATCGTCGTGCCTCTTCTCTCTGGGCGCCCGCAGGCGCATCAAAAAACAACAAGCCACGCAGGATGCGTGGCTTGATTGTACGAATTATGGCCAGTCGTAACCGGCCGAAGGCCGCGCAGTATACCTCAATGAAGCCAATAAACAGCCCCTGTTGCGACCATCTGTCATCTGCCGCAAAGCCCCGATTTTATTGACTTGAAGGTCAATGGAATACACCTCGAATTTCCTGTGGGAGCGGACTTGCTCGCGAAAGCGGTGGATCAATCAACATCGATGTTGAATGTACCGGCCTCTTCGCGAGCAAGCCCGCTCCCACATTGGGGGTTCATGGTATTCAAGAACCCGTCGTGCCCTGCGCCGCGCCACCTTCGAGTTTGCGCCAGAGCAATCGTACGTTGGCCTTGCGCACCAACGCGCAGCGATACAGGCGAATCTCCAGCGGTACATGCCATTGCGGGCCGCCGCAGACCACGAGTTCACCACGGGCCAGTTCGGCGCGCACACTGAGCTGCGGCACCCAGGCAATGCCCAGGCCTTCCAGGGCCATGCTTTTCAGGCTGTCGGCCATGGCGGTTTCATAGATGGTGGTGAAGCGCAGCGCCCGTTGGCGCAGCAGCATGTTCACCGAACGGCCGAGAAATGCCCCGGCGCTATACGCCAGCAGCGGTACGCTGGCTTCGCCCTCCAGATCGAACAGCGGTTTGCCGTCGGCGTCCGCCGCGCAAACCGGCAGCATTTCGGTGTGGCCAAGGTGCAGGGAGGGGAAAATTTCCGGGTCCATCTGCATCGCAGCGTCCGGATCGTAGAAGGCCAGCATCAGATCGCAACCGCCTTCGCGCAAGGCATGCACCGCGTCGCCGACGTTGGTTGCCACCAGTCGCGTGGCGATGTTCAAGCCTTCGTTGCGCAACTGCGCAATCCACCGCGGAAAGAAACCGAGCGCCAGGGAGTGTGCGGCCGCTACCTGCATCACTTCGCCCTGCCCGCCTTCCAGATGGTGCAAATGGCGCAATACTTCGCCGAGCTGCTCGACCACGGTGCGTGCCGTGACCAGAAACAATTGTCCCGCCGCCGTCAGTTCGATCGGCGTGCGCGAGCGATTGACCAGGGTCAGCCCCAGCGCCGCCTCCAGGCTGCGGATTCGCCGGCTGAACGCCGGTTGCGTCACGAAGCGCCGTTCGGCTGCCTGGGAGAAGCTGCGGGTGGCAGCCAGGGCACTAAAGTCCTCCAGCCATTTGCTTTCCAGATTCATCACGCCCTCCCGGACACGCACCAATTTAGGTCACACGCTCGCCGCCAAGCCGGCGTCACACCGGCATTATGCCGAATGTGCATAGGCTAGTGCTTAACAGCATTGGCCCAAAATTCTGCACAAGCCTAGCATTCACAGCGTTCCGGCACAGCCCGGGTCCATATTGAGATGATTTCTATCATGTCCTCCGCTGCATCATTCCGCACAGAAAATGACCTGCTTGGCGCCCTCGAAGTACCGGCTCAAGCGTATTACGGTATCCAGACCCTGCGAGCGGTGAACAACTTCCGCCTTTCGGGCGTTCCGATTTCGCACTACCCGAAACTGGTTGTCGGTCTGGCCATGGTCAAACAGGCCGCTGCTGACGCCAACCGTGAGCTGGGTCACCTGAGCGAAGCCAAGCACGCTGCCATCAGCGAAGCCTGTGCACGTCTGATCCGCGGCGACTTCCACGAAGAGTTCGTGGTGGACATGATTCAAGGCGGCGCTGGCACTTCGACCAACATGAATGCCAACGAAGTGATCGCCAACATCGCGCTGGAGGCCATGGGTCACCAGAAAGGCGAATATCAGTACCTGCACCCGAACGACGACGTGAACATGGCGCAGTCGACCAACGACGCCTACCCGACGGCGATCCGTCTGGGTCTGTTGCTGGGTCACGACGCCCTGCTCGCCAGCCTCGACAGCCTGATTCAGGCGTTCGCAGCCAAGGGTGAAGAATTCAACCACGTCCTGAAGATGGGTCGTACCCAGCTGCAAGACGCCGTACCGATGACCCTGGGTCAAGAGTTCCGTGCGTTCGCCACCACCATGGGCGAAGACCTGGCCCGCCTGAAGACGCTGGCCCCGGAACTGCTGACTGAAGTGAACCTGGGCGGCACCGCGATCGGCACCGGCATCAACGCCGACCCGCGCTATCAGGCCTTGGCTGTACAGCGCCTGGCCCTGATCAGCGGTCAGCCGCTGGTTCCGGCAGCCGACCTGATCGAAGCTACCTCCGACATGGGCGCCTTCGTGCTGTTCTCCGGCATGCTCAAGCGTACCGCGGTCAAGCTGTCGAAGATCTGCAACGACCTGCGTCTGCTGTCCAGCGGTCCACGCACCGGCATCAACGAGATCAACCTGCCAGCGCGTCAGCCAGGCAGCTCGATCATGCCAGGCAAGGTCAACCCGGTTATTCCGGAAGCCGTTAACCAAGTGGCCTTCCAGGTCATCGGTAACGATCTGGCGCTGACCATGGCGGCCGAAGGCGGCCAGCTGCAACTGAACGTGATGGAACCGCTGATCGCTTTCAAGATCCTCGACTCGATCCGCCTGCTGCAACGCGCCATGGACATGCTGCGCGAGCACTGCATCGTCGGCATCACCGCCAACGAAGCCCGTTGCCGTGAACTGGTCGAACACTCGATCGGTCTGGTCACCGCACTGAACCCGTACATCGGCTACAAAAACGCCACCCGCATCGCCCGTATCGCCCTCGAAAGCGGCCGCGGCGTGCTGGAACTGGTGCGCGAAGAAGGTCTGCTCGACGAAGCCATGCTCGCCGACATCCTGCGCCCGGAAAACATGATTGCTCCGCGTCTGGTGCCCCTGAAGGCCTAACCCGACGCGTTACTTGTAGCACCGCTCACCAGGTCGAGGGACTAGACACCTCTCACCTTTTGAGGGCTTGGAGATCATTCTCCAGGCCCTTTTTTTTAACCGTTTGCCAGTGAAAACCGTATGTCTGGGGACTGACCAATGTGGGAGCGGGCTTGCTCGCGAAGGCGGCGGCACATTCAACAATGATGTGTCTGATACACCGCTTTCGCGAGCAGGCCCGCTCCCACCCAGAGCAGCTCCCACATAGCCTGACAGCAAAAATGTCAGGTGTTTCAACGGCTTCGTTTCACCGCATGCACCACAACCGTGCAGACGGACGGCACTGTCATCGGTATAGTGCCGCCCCTCTTCGCGTGAGCGGTCGTCGGTAGCGAGACCACAACCCATGCGAAACCCGAACTAATAACAAACCCGCGATATGGAAACCGGGACGAACTTCGAACCGCCCGTTGTGCCGTGCGCCCACCGGTGTAACTCGATGTGTCTGCCCGGCAAGCATTTGCCAACACAAAAAACAGCGAGGAATAATCCATGCTCGAAGTCATTAACGACTTCCTCTCAGGGAAAGTACTGATCGTGCTCATTGTCGGGCTCGGTAGCTACTTCACGATCCGCTCGCGTTTCGTTCAATTGCGTCACTTCTTCCACATGTTCGCGGTGTTCCGCGACAGCCTCAAAAGCAGCGCGGGGCAACTCAGTTCATTCCAGGCCCTGATGCTCAGCCTCGCCGGCCGCGTCGGTGCAGGCAACATTGCCGGTGTCGGCATTGCCGTGACACTCGGCGGGCCTGGCGCGGTGTTCTGGATGTGGGTGACCGCACTGGTCGGCATGTCCAGCAGCTTCTTCGAATGTTCCCTCGGTCAGCTGTACAAGCGCACTGACTCCGACGGCACCTTCCGGGGCGGCCCGTCCTACTACATCCAGCACGGTCTGCAGAAACGCTGGCTGGGCATGCTCATGGCGTTCCTGTTGCTGGTGACGTTCGGCTTCGCCTTCAACGGTTTGCAAGCCCACGCCGTGACCCATTCGCTGAACAACGCGTTCGGCCTCGATACCACTTACACCGGCATCGGTCTGGCCGTGCTGCTGGGTCTGGTATTCATCGGCGGGATCAAGCGTATCGCCAAGGTTGCCGACCTGTTGGTGCCGGTGAAAACCCTGGTGTATATCGGCGTGACCATCTACGTGATCGTGCTGCAGTTCGACCAGGTACCGGGCATGCTGATCACTATCGTCAAGAGCGCCTTCGGTCTGGATCAGGCCTTCGGCGGCCTGATCGGCAGCGCCATCGTCATGGGTGTGAAACGTGGTGTGTTCGCCAACGAAGCAGGCCTGGGCAGCGCGCCGAACGTGGCGGCTGTGGCGGCGGTCGAGCACCCGGTGGCGCAAGGCGTGGTTCAAGCGTTCAGCGTGTTCCTCGACACCTTCGTGATCTGCACCTGCACCGCGCTGCTGATCCTGCTTTCGGGTTTCTACACCCCGGGCTTCGAAGGCGACGGCATTGCCCTGACCCAGAACTCGCTGGCCGCCGTGGTTGGTGACTGGGGTCGGATGTTCATCTCCGTGGCCCTGGCGTTGTTCGTGTTCACCTCGATCCTCTACAACTACTACCTGGGCGAGAACAACCTGCGCTTTCTGATCGGTGAAAACCGCAAGGCGCTAATGGGCTATCGCGCGCTGGTACTGGTGCTGATCTTCTGGGGCGCCATCGAAAACCTCGGTACCGTATTTGCCTTCGCCGACATCACCATGACCATGCTGGCGTTCGTCAACCTGATCGCGCTGTTCCTGCTGTTCAAGGTCGGCATGCGCATCCTGCGTGACTACGATGACCAGCGCGCCGCTGGCATCAAGACGCCAGTGTTCGACTCCGCGAAGTTCCCGGATCTGGATCTGGATCGCCAGGCATGGCCGGCCAACCCGCCAGCCGCCGCGCAGAATCAGGCTGAGCCGCAAGGCGTGACCGCAGCGCAACGCTGATCGGTAAAAAGCGGGCGCATCCCTTGCGCCCGTCAGCTAGAGTGCGCAAATCCATTGTGGGAGCGGGCTTGCTCGCGAAGGCGGACGTTCAGCCAACACCTGTGTTGAATGTACTGACCTCTTCGCGAGCAAGCCCGCTCCCACAATGGCAGTCATTGTTTCGGAGAACTTCCATGAATTCGTCGACCTACCCTGCCGCCCAGCACGTCATGGTGCTCTACACCGGCGGTACCATTGGCATGCAAGCCAGCGCCAACGGCCTTGCGCCGGCGTCCGGTTTTGAAGCGCGGATGCGCGAATACCTGCACAGCCAGCCCGAACTTGTCGTGCCGCAGTGGCGTTTTCGCGAGATGTCGCCGCTGATCGACAGCGCCAACATGACCCCGGCGTACTGGCAGCAGTTGCGTGAAGCGGTGGTCGATGCGGTGGATGTTCAGGGCTGCGACAGCGTGCTGATCCTGCATGGCACCGACACGCTGGCCTACAGTGCCGCCGCCATGAGCTTCCAGTTGCTCGGCCTGCATGCCCGCGTGTGTTTTACCGGTTCCATGCTGCCGGCCGGCGTCACCGATAGCGATGCCTGGGAGAACCTCGGGGGCGCGCTGGTTGCACTGGGCCAAGGCCTCGCGCCGGGTGTGCATCTGTACTTCCACGGCGAACTGCTGGACCCGACCCGGTGCGCCAAGGTTCGCAGTTTTGGCCGTCATCCGTTCAAGCGCCTGGAGCGTCAGGGCGGTGGTGTGAAAGCCTCTTCGCTGCCAACAGCGTTGAACTACAACCAGGCAAAACAACTGGCGAAGGTTGCCGTGTTGCCGCTGTTCCCTGGCATCGGTGCCGAGATCCTCGATGGCCTGCTCGACAGCGGCATTCAAGGTCTGGTGCTGGAGTGCTACGGCAGCGGCACTGGGCCGAGCGACAACCCGGAGTTCCTCGCCAGCCTCGGCCGTGCACGGGATAACGGCGTGGTAGTGGTCGCGGTGACGCAGTGCCACGAAGGCGGGGTTGAACTGGACGTCTATGAGGCCGGCAGTCGCTTGCGCGGTGTCGGTGTGCTGTCCGGTGGCGGCATGACCCGTGAAGCGGCATTCGGCAAGTTGCATGGGTTGTTGGGGGCGGGGCTTGAAACGGACGAAGTCCGTCGGCTTGTCGAACTCGACCTTTGCGGCGAACTGAGCTGACAAAACACAAAACCTGTGGGAGCGGGCTTGCTCGCGAAGACGACGGCACATCCAGCATTGATGTGACAGGCCGACCGCTTTCGCGAGCAAGCCCGCTCCCACAGGGGTCGTCGGCACACAACTTGCTCCGCATTCCAGCATCCCAAGGCTGGAAGTCCTCATGCTCCACTCCCACCTCACCACCCTCAATGCCGTCTCCCTGGTGCTTGATGCCTTCAAGGCACAAGGCTTGTCCAGCGAAGCGCTGCTGGCCGGCAGCGGCATCAGTGCGGCGGATCTGAACCGGGCCGACACGCGCATCACCACCAATCAAGAAATGCAGGTCTGTGCCAACGCCGTTGCCCTCAAGCGCGACATCGGCCTGGAACTGGGTCGGCGGATGCACGTTTCCTGCTACGGCATGCTCGGTTACGCCCTGCTCACCAGTGCCACCTTCGGTGACGCCTTGCGGCTGGCGATACGCTATCCGGCGCTGCTGGGAACACTTTTCGAGCTGAGCCTGGAGGACGACGGCGAGCGCATCTGGTTCGCCGCCGCCGATTACCGCGAGAGCCCGGCCATGGCGGTGTTCAACGCCGAGTTCTGCCTCGTATCGCTGAAAGTCACCTGCGACGACCTGCTTGGTCATCCCCTGCCCTTGCTCGGCGCACGCTTCGAACATGCCGCGCCCGACTACGAAACGAGCTACGCCGAACACTTCAACTGCCCGCTGGATTTCGGCGCGCGCAACAATGCCTTCGCCTTCGACAAGCGTTGGCTCGACCAGCCGTTGCCGCTGGCCGATGTCATCACTCATCAAGCCATGGCCGAGCGCTGCCGCAAACAGAACATCGAGTTCACCGGGCGTCAGGCATGGCTCGGACGGATCCGCCAATTGCTCAGCGCGCAATTGAATGCGGCACCGGGGCTGGAGGGCCTGGCCGAGCAGATGAATTGCTCGGCGCGGACCTTGCGTCGGCATCTCAAGGACATGGGCTGCAGTTATCAGGAGTTGCTAGACGAATTGCGCTTCGAACAGGCCAAGCAAATGCTGTGTGAGGATCAATTGCCGATCTACCAGATTGCCGAGGCGCTGGGCTTCAGCGAGACCGCGAGTTTTCGCCATGCGTTCGTGCGCTGGAGCGGTGTGGCGCCCAGCCAGTTTCGACCTTGATCCAGCCTTTGTAGGAGCTGCCGAAGGCTGCGATCTTTTGATCTTCAAAGGGGCGAAATTCGGTCAAATGTTTTGGCCATATCGATCCCCTTTTGGCCTTTCCTGCCGTTCTCCGAAATCGTCCGTGCCGCAAGACTGTGTTCAACCGAATCAGCCTGCGGAGAACAACAAAATGCTGACGATCTACTCGAATGATCACCACCTGCACCACGGCCGTTGTGAATTGATAGACGGGCAACTCAAGCCCTGCTTCGAAATGCCTTCGCGTGCCGACCACGTGCTGGCACGGGTGCAAAATCAAAATCTCGGCCCTGTCGAAGCGCCGAAGGATTTCGGCCTTGGACCGATCGAACGCATTCACAGCCGCGACTACCTCGACTTTTTCAAAGGCGCCTGGGCACGCTGGACCGAGTTCAACACCGACGGTGACTTGCTGCCTTACACCTGGCCAGCCCGTACCCTGCGCCGGATCAAACCCGCCAGCCTGCATGGCGAACTCGGTTACTACAGCTTCGATGGCGGTGCCCCGATCACCGCCGGTACCTGGCAGGCGGCGTATAGCGCAGCGCAAGTCGCCCTCACCGCCCAGGCGGAAATCCAGCGCGGCGCCCGTTCGGCCTTCGCCCTGTGCCGTCCACCAGGACACCACGCCGCCAGCGATTTGATGGGGGGTTATTGCTACCTCAACAACGCGGCCATCGCCGCTCAGGCGTTCCTCGATCAGGGCCACAAAAAGGTCGCGATCCTCGACGTCGATTACCACCATGGCAACGGCACGCAGTCGATCTTCTACGAACGCAGCGACGTGCTGTTCACCTCGATCCATGGCCACCCGGAAGCCGAGTTTCCGTTCTTCCTCGGCTATGAAGACGAATTGGGCGAGGGCCCCGGCGAGGGCTTCAACTTCAACTATCCTCTGGCCGCAGGTTCAGGCTGGGACACCTGGAGCGCGGCGCTGGAACAGGCCTGCAAAGAGATCGAAAGCTACGGCGCCGACATCGTCGTGGTCTCCCTGGGCGTCGACACATTCAAGGACGATCCGATCTCGCAATTCAAACTCGACAGCCCGGATTACCTGGCCATGGGCAAGCGCATTGCGGCTCTCGGCAAACCGACGCTGTTCGTGATGGAAGGCGGCTACGCGGTAGAAGAAATCGGCATCAACGCCGTGAACGTTCTCGAAGGTTTCGAAAGCGCCCAATGAGGATTAGAACAATGACAAGACTCAAGCGTTTGATCGTTCCAGCCCTGGGCGCCCTGGTGCTCAGTGGCGTTGCCCATGCTGAAGAACGAACGTTGCGCGTCTACAACTGGTTCGACTACATCACCCCCAAGGCTCTGGAAGACTTCAAGGCCCAGAACAGCCAGACCAAGCTGGTCTACGACATTTTCGACACCAACGAAGCACTGGAAGCCAAGTTGCTGACCGGCAACTCCGGCTACGACGTGGTGGTGCCGTCCAACGTGTTCCTCGCCAAGCAGATCGAAGCCGGCGTGTTCCAGCCACTGGACCGCAGCAAGTTGCCGAACTGGAACCACCTCGATCCCAAGCTGATGAAGCTGATCGAAGCCAACGACCCGGGCAACAAATTCGCCGTGCCTTACATGTACGGGACCATCCTGATCGGCTTCAACCCGGACAAGGTCAAGGCCGTGCTCGGCGACAACGCACCAGTGGACAGCTGGGACCTGATCTTCAAGGAAGAGAACATCAGCAAGCTCAAGCAGTGCGGCGTCGCCCTGCTCGACTCGCCCTCGGAGATCTTGCCGCTGGCCCTGCAACACCTCGGCCTCGATCCCAACAGCAAAAAGCCTGCGGACTACGACAAGGCTGAAGCGCTGCTGATGAAGATCCGCCCGTACATCACCTACTTCCACTCATCGAAATACATGGCCGATATCGCCAACGGTGACATCTGCGTCGCGGTCGGTTATTCCGGCAGCTTCTCGCAAGCAGCCAACCGCGCCAAGGAAGCCAAGAACGGTGTGGTCGTCGACATGCGCTTGCCGAAGGAAGGCGCGCCGATCTGGTTCGACATGCTCGCCATACCCAAGGGCGCGAAGAATCCGGAAGACGCCTACACCTTCATCAACTACCTGCTGCAACCCCAGGTGATTGCGCCGGTCAGTGACTTCGTCGGCTACCCGAACCCGAACAAGGACGCCACGGAACTGGTCGACCCGGCGATCCGCAACAACCCGAACCTGTACCCGACCGAAGCGGCAATGAGCACGCTCTACACCCTGCAACCGTTGCCGCGCGATGCCGAACGTGCGCGGACCCGGGCCTGGACCAAGATCAAGTCCGGTACCTGACAACCGCGTCGTTTCCGTCATCATCAAGACCTGCGTTTACGCAGGTCTTTTTTTTGCCCGCGCTTCAGTCGGCACACCACACCGCCCGCAACCGTTGCAGTGCCGCCTCGATTGCCTTTTCGGGCACGGCGGCGAAGCCCAGCACCAGCCCCGCTCGCTGATCCATCGGTGTCGTGGAGTCGGGCAACCAATAGCTGCTCAAGCCGTTGATCTCGACATCGACGCTTTGCGCCAACTCGATCAATTCACGTTCACGCGCCACGCTATCGACGGGGACGGTCATGTGCAGCCCGGCGGCGACGGTGGGTAATGGTCCGACCCCGGGAATCTCCGCCGGCCAGCCATTGAGCAATGTGTTACGGCGACTCAACGCCGCACGGCGCATGCGGCGGATATGCCGCTGGAAATGCCCGGCCGCCATGAATTCGGCCATCACCGCCTGGGTACTGACCTCAGAATGGCGTACGTCCACGGCACGGCGTTGAGCAAAAGCCTGCACCAGCCCAGTCGGCAACACCAGGTAACCCAGGCGTAACGCCGGAAACGCCACTTTGCCGAACGTGCCGACATAGAGTACCCGACCTTGCCGATCCAGTGCCGCCAGAGGTGCCAGTGGCGCACCGCTGTAGCGGTACTCGCCGTCGTAGTCATCCTCGACGATCCAGCCCTGGGCGCGCTCGGCCCAGGCCAGCAACTCCAGGCGGCGAGCCAGGCTCATCACCACCCCGGTGGGGTACTGATGGGACGGGGTGACGTAGGTCAAACGGCAATCACGCAGCTGTGCCAGTTCAGCGCAGTCGATGCCCTCGCCATCCACTGCCACCCCATGCAACTTCGCACCTGCCACGGCGAACGCATGACCGGCCGCCCGATACCCGGGATTTTCAAGCGCCACCCCGTCACCGGGCTCCACCAACAGCTGTGCACAAAGGCTGATCCCCTGCTGCGCGCCACTGGTGATCACAATTTGTTCAGCCGTGCATTGCATGCCACGGGAACTGCGCAAATACGCAGCAATCATCCCGCGCAAGCGCGCATCGCCAGCCGGGTCGCCATAGCACAGCTGCTGCAAATCCGGCTTGCGCCAGAAAGCCGCATTCAGCTTGGCCCAGACCTCGAATGGAAACAGATCGAACGCCGGAATACCGACCCGAAATGCCCGCGGCGGTCCGCTCGGCGGACTGGGTAAATGGTTGTTTTTTACCCGGGCCAACGGATCGTTGTGGATAACTTTGCTGGATGGATCCACAGGTAAATCGAGCCAATTTGTGGATAAGGTTGTTGATAACCCTGTTGAAAAGCCTGTGGATACTTTTGTGGATAGTTTTTTTGCCGGCAACACCGCCTGAGGCAGTTGCGCAACATAAGTACCGTCCCCGACTCGCCCCTCAATGAAGCCTTCGGCGTACAACTGATCGTAGGCACGCACCACGCTGTTGCGGGAAATAGCCAGCGCTGCGGCCAGGTCACGACTGGCCGGCAGACGCGTTCCACTGGCCAATCGTCCATCGAGGACGCGCAGGCGCAAGGCCTGATAAAGCTGGCGACTCAACCCCTGGCGACGGTCGAGTTCGATACCCGCCGGGTTGAAAGACAGGGAAAGCGGCACATCCGTCATGAAAATGGACCCATGAAATTGGTCATTAATGGCTCTTACAACAGACCAATAGCCTGCCTAGGATGAAGACATTCGCCAAGGAAAATATCTCCATGTATACGCCGCGCGCTTTTGCCATCGACGAGTTGTCCCAACTGCATGAACTGATCCTCGCCACCCGTCTCGCCATATTGGTGACCCACGGCGAAAGCGGCCTGCAAGCCAGTCATGTGCCGGTGCTGCTGCATTGCGAACAAGGCTTGAACGGCACGTTGTACGGACATCTGGCCAAAGCCAATCCACAGTGGAAAGACCTGCGCGACGGTGCCGAAGCCCTGCTGATTTTTGCCGGTGCCGACGCCTACGTCAGCCCCGGTTTCTACCCGAGCAAGGCCGAACACGGCAAAGTCGTGCCAACCTGGAACTACGTCGCCGTACACGCCTATGGCCGAGCCGAAACCTTTAGCGATGGCGGGCGGCTGCTCGACATCGTCAGCACTCTCACCGACCGTCATGAAGCTGGCCGCGCCCAACCGTGGTCAGTGGCCGACGCCCCCGCCGATTACATCGACGGCATGCTCAAGGCCATCGTCGGTTTCGCCATTCCCATCGACCGTCTGGAAGGCAAGCGCAAGCTCAGCCAGAACCGCAGCCCCGCCGACATCGCCGGCGTACGCGAAGGCCTGGCCGCCAGCCCCGACGTCAACGACCAGACCCTCGCCCAATTGATGCGCTAAGGAAATCACCATGAGTCAAATCGACATTCGCCAAGTCACCGCCGGTGATCACGCGGCCTGGTTGCCGCTGTGGCAAGCCTACCTGCGCTTCTATAAAACCGAATTGCCAGAGGCCGTCACTCACAGCACCTGGCAGCGCATGCTCGACCCGAACGAACCGACCCACGCCGCCCTCGCCTGGGCTGACAACAAAGCCGTGGGCATGGTGCATTTCATCTACCATCGTTCGAACTGGGCCATCGAAAACGCCTGCTACCTGCAAGACTTACTGGTGGTTCCGGAAACCCGAGGCACCGGCGTCGGCCGGCAACTGATCGAGTTCGTCTACGCCACGGCCAAGGCCGACCGCTGCAACAAGGTGCACTGGCTGACCCACGAAACCAACGCTACCGCGATCCAGCTCTACGAGCGCCTTGCAGAACGCCCCGGTTTCATCCAGTTTCGCAAAGCCATCTAAGGTTCAAGGAGAACAACATGTCGACTTCACTCGCCAACTGGAAAGGCGTCCCGGCCCCCACGACGCAACTGATCGAAGGACGCTTCATCCGCCTGGAAAAACTCGACCCGGCGCGCCACGGCGACGACCTGTTCAAAGCCCTGCAAGGCCCGGGCGCCGACCCGAAGCTTTGGGACTATCTGCCATACGGTCCCTTCCCGGAGCGCAGTGCCTTCAATGACTGGCTGAACAGCCACGCAGCCAATAGCGACCCGTACTTCTTCAGCGTGATCGATCGCGCCAGCGGCGAGGTCCAGGGCATCCTCAGCCTGATGTCCATCGTCCCGGCCCAGGGCCGCATCGAAATCGGCCACGTCACCTTCGGCGCGCCGATGCAGCGCTCGCCGAAAAGCACCGAGGCGGTTTACCTGCTGGCCAAGGAATCCTTCGCCCTCGGCTACCGTCGCCTGGAATGGAAATGCAACAACGCCAACGCCCGCTCCAAATATGCGGCCGAGCGTTTGGGTTTCAGTTTTGAGGGTGTGTTTCGCCAGCACATGGTGGTCAAGGGGCAGAACCGCGATACGGCGTGGTACTCGATCCTGGATTCGGAATGGCCGGCGATTGGGGCCGGGTTTGAGAAGTGGTTGAGTGATGAGAACCAGACGGGGTCGGGGCAGTTGAAAAGCCTCGTTGAGTGCCGCGGCTAAAAGCATCAAAAGCAAAAGATCGCCCGAGCGCGGACCGACCCTTCGGCAGCTCCTACAGGGTTGGTGTGTAGGAGCTGCCGAAGGCTGCGATCCTTTGATCTTCAAAAGCCTCCAACCCAACGCATCCAAGGCGCGCTGACGCCCACAAACTCTTGCTTTGCCATGGATAAAAAAAGGGGAGCACATGCCCCCCCGAGGTTTAAAGCGTTGTATCGAGGCTGTTATCTCAGCCTTCGATCTCGATCAGGATCTCGCCCGGGTTCACCCGGTCGCCCTTGGCCACGTGAATGGCGGTGACTTTACCGGCGATGGCCGCCTGGACTTCGGTTTCCATCTTCATCGCTTCGGTGATCAGCACGGCTTGGCCCGCCTTGACGGTGTCGCCTTCCTTGACCAGCACATCGACGATGTTGCCCGGCATGGTGGTGCTGACATGGCCTGGTGCGGTGGCTTGCTTGCGCTTGCTGCTGCCGCCGCCGACGAATTCGTTGAGCGGCTCGAACACCACTTCTTCCGGCATGCCGTCGATGGACAGGTAGAAGTGACGCTTGCCTTCAGCCTTGACGCCGACACCGGTGATGTCGACGCGGTAGGTTTCGCCGTGAACGTCGATGACGAACTCGGTCGGTACGCCTTCACCGCCCGCCGAAGCCACCTTGCCGGCTTCCGGAATCGGCAACAGCACTTCAGGTGTCAGGGTTCCGGCCGCACGCTCTTCGAGGAACTTGCGACCGATGTCCGGGAACATCGCGAAGGTCAGCACGTCTTCTTCAGACTTGGCCAGAGCACCGATATCGGCACGCAGCTTGGCCATTTCCGGCTTGAGCAGATCGGCTGGGCGCACGTCGATCACTTCTTCGCTGCCGATGGCCTGGCGACGCAGTTGTTCGTTGACGATGCCCGGCGCCTTGCCGTAGCCGCCTTGCAGGTACAGCTTCACTTCGTTGGTGATGGTCTTGTAGCGCTCGCCGGCCAGCACGTTGAAGAACGCCTGGGTGCCGACGATCTGCGAGGTCGGGGTCACCAGCGGCGGGAAGCCGAGGTCTTCGCGAACTCGCGGGATTTCGGCCAGCACTTCGCTCATGCGATTCAGCGCGCCCTGCTCTTTCAACTGGTTGGCCAGGTTGGAAATCATCCCGCCCGGTACCTGGTTGACTTGCACACGGGTGTCGACGGCGGTGAATTCGCTTTCGAACTGGTGGTACTTCTTGCGCACGGCGTAGAAGTACAGGCCGATCTCTTGCAGCAATTCCAGGTTCAGGCCGGTGTCGAACTCGCTGCCCTTGAGGGCCGCGACCATCGACTCGGTGCCCGGGTGGCTGGTGCCCCAGGCGAAGCTGGAGATCGCGGTGTCGATGTGGTCGGCGCCGTTTTCGATAGCCTTCATCTGGCACATTGCAGCCAAGCCGGCGGTGTCGTGCGAGTGGATGAACACGGGCAGCGATTGCTCGGCTTTCAGTGCCTTGACCAGTTCGCCAGTGGCGTATGGGGTCAGCAAACCGGCCATGTCCTTGATCGCCACCGAGTCGCAACCCATGGCTTCCATTTGCTTGGCCTGGTTCACGAAAGCCTCGATGGTGTGCACCGGGCTGGTGGTGTAGGCGATGGTGCCCTGGGCGTGTTTGCCGGCGGCTTTCACCGCTTCGATGGCCACGCGCAGGTTACGCACGTCGTTCATGGCGTCGAAGATACGGAACACGTCGATGCCGTTGACCGCGGCCTTGGCGACGAAGGCTTTGACCACGTCGTCGCTGTAGTGGCGGTAGCCCAGCAGGTTCTGGCCGCGCAACAGCATTTGCAGGCGGGTGTTAGGCAGCGCGGCGCGCAGTTGGCGCAGACGCTCCCACGGGTCTTCCTTCAGGAAACGTACACAGGCGTCGAAGGTTGCGCCGCCCCAGCATTCCAGCGACCAGTAGCCGACTTTGTCGAGCTTGTCGCAGATCGGCAGCATGTCTTCGGTGCGCATGCGGGTGGCGAGCAGCGATTGGTGGGCGTCGCGCAGGATCGTGTCGGTAACGTGGATTTGTTTGCTCATTATTCTATTCCTCACAGGCCTGCGTGGGCGGCGATGGCGGCGGCGATGGCCAGGGCCAGCTCTTCGGGTTTGCGCTTGATCGAGTAGTTGGTCAGTTCAGGGTGGCTTTCAACGAAGCTGGTATTGAACTGGCCGCTACGGAATTCCGGGTTACGCAGGATTTCCTGGTAGTACGCGGCAGTGGTCTTGACCCCTTGCAGACGCATGTCATCGAGGGCGCGCAGACCACGGTCCATCGCCTCTTCCCAGGTCAGCGCCCACACCACCAGTTTCAGGCACATGGAGTCGTAGAACGGCGGAATGGTGTAGCCGGTGTAGATCGCCGTGTCGGTACGCACGCCGGGGCCGCCGGGTGCGTAGTAACGGGTGATCTTGCCGAAGCTCGGCAGGAAGTTGTTCTTCGGGTCTTCGGCGTTGATCCGGAATTGCAGGGCAAAACCACGGTGCTGGATGTCTTCCTGTTTCACCGAAAGCGGCAGGCCGGAGGCAATGCGAATCTGCTCGCGGACAATGTCGATGCCAGTGATTTCTTCGGTGATGGTGTGTTCCACCTGCACCCGGGTGTTCATCTCCATGAAGTACACCTCGCCCTCGGCGAGCAGGAACTCCACGGTGCCGGCGTTCTCGTAGCCCACGGCCTTGGCTGCACGCACCGACAGGTCGCCGATGTAGGCGCGCTGTTCCGGGGTCAGTTGCGGGCTCGGGGCGATCTCGATCAGCTTCTGGTTGCGGCGCTGGATCGAGCAGTCACGCTCGAACAGGTGCACCACGTTGCCGAAGCTGTCGCCAAGGATCTGCGCTTCAATATGCTTGGGATTGACGATGCATTTTTCCAGAAACACTTCCGCCGAACCGAATGCCTTGGTGGCTTCGGAAATGACCCGAGGGAAAGCCTGTTCAAGTTCTTCACGGCTGTTGCAGCGACGAATACCGCGACCACCACCACCGGATGTGGCCTTGAGCATCACCGGATAGCCAATGCGATCGCCTTCGGTCAGGGCTTCTTCGATACCCGACACGTTGCCTTCGGTGCCCGGAGTGACCGGCACGCCGGCCTTGATCATGCTGCGGCGCGCTTCGGTCTTGTCGCCCATGCGGCGAATGACTTCAGCCGATGGACCAATGAATTTGATCCCGCGCTCAGCGCAGATTTCCGCCAGTTCGGCGTTTTCCGACAGGAAACCGTAACCGGGGTGCAGTGCATCGCAACCGGTTTCCACAGCCAGGTTCACCAGCTTGCGCGGGTTCAGATAACCGGCCAGCGGTTCGGCACCGATGCTGTGGGCCTCGTCCGCACGCTTCACATGCAAGGCATGGCGGTCAGCGTCGGAATAGATCGCGACCGAGCGAATGCCCATTTCGGCACAGGCACGTACGATTCGTACGGCAATCTCACCACGGTTGGCGATCAGGATCTTTGTTATCACTTGGAGTTTCCCTTGAGCCGGTGGTACCTACAACCTGCTAGACACCAGGTCGACGAGTGACCAAATGTTTCAAATTGGTCGCAGGTCCACACTAGCGCCCACAAGGGATTAACAAAAATGAATAAAAATTGGGTCGTGCATAAGTAAAGACTTATAGTTGATTCACCAGCCAGCGACCAGAGTGACCGGATAATGCGTAAGTCATTGATGCGTATGACTTTGCGGCAATTGCAGATCTTCAATGAGGTCTGTGATTTGCGCTCTTACAGCCGCGCGGCCGACGAAATGTCGCTCACACAACCTGCCGTCAGCCTGCAGATTCGTCAGCTCGAAGAGCTGATTGGCCAGCCTTTGTTCGATTACGTCGGCAAAAAGCTCTACATGACCGAAGCAGCTGAAGCGTTACAGCGAGCCAGCCGGGATATTTTCGGACGCCTGGAAAACCTCGACATGCAGCTGTCGGACATGCAGGGCTCGTTGCAGGGGCAATTGAAACTGGCGGTCGAATCCAGCGCCAAATATTTCGTGCCGCATCTGTTTGCCGCATTCAAACGCCAGCACCCGGAGGTGAACCTGCAACTGACGGTAGTCAATCGCGGCCAGGTGATTCGGCGTCTGTCGGACAACCGCGACGACCTGGTGATCATGTCCATGGTGCCTCAGGACATGGGCCTGGAGTTCCTGCCGTTCCTGAACAACCCGATCGTCGCCGTGGCGCCACCGGATCACCCGCTGTGTCACATGGGGCCGCTGCGCTTGCAGGATCTCGAGCCCTACACACTGTTGCTGCGTGAGCCAGGCTCCGGGACGCGGCTGGCGTGCGAAGAATACTTCAAAGAGAAGCGTGTGCACTTCAACCAGACTCAGGAAGTCTCGTCTGCCGAAGCTCAGCGAGAATGTGTACTGGCAGGCCTGGGCGTTGCGCTGTTGACGCGCCACGCCCTGAACCTTGAGCTGGCAACCGGTGGGTTGATCGAGCTACCCATCGAAGAGCTGCCACTGTTCCGCAGTTGGTGCCTGGTGCAGGCCAAGGCGAAACGCCTGTCACCGGTAGCTCACGCCTTCCTGGCGTTTATCCGCAGTGAACGGATCCAGATCAGCGCGCTGGTTGAGCGTTTCGACGGGAAGTCGAGGGAGATGCCTGCCAGAAGTTGAGTTCCAACTCCGGAAAGTCGCCAATTTCGGCCAGAAGCTGACGGCGTTCGCAGCGATCTTCGATAGCGCGACGGAATTCCATGCGGCGCTGGTCTTCCTGCTGACGACGGGTTTTGACAGCGCTGTTGCGTTCTTCGTAGGGCATGGCCATTTCGAGTCTCCCAAGGCGAGTACGGGAGTTTCAAGATAGGCGCGAGGGATGACGGTTTGGCGGCTCGGGTGTTACAGACTGATGAAAATTGCGGCGTATTCGAGGACGCCATCGCGAGCAAGCTCGCTCCCACAGGAGATCGCGGTCAAAGGTGGGAGCGAGCCTGCTCGCGATTAAGGTCGGAACGACCTTACGACGACGTCAGTCGTCCAGCGCTTTCACCGACTTGGGTGACAACCGCAAACTGCGCAAACTGCGTTTAACGCTCTTGAGGTGATTGACCAGGCTCGGGCCGCGGGCCATGGCCACGCCCATCGCCAGCACATCGATCACCACCAGGTGGGCGATACGCGAGGTCAGCGGCGTATAGATTTCAGTGTCTTCATGCACATCGATCGCCAGGTTGACCGTCGACAACTCGGCCAATGGCGTCTGGCTCGGGCACAACGTGATCAACGAAGCGCCGCTTTCGCGCACCAGGTTGGCAGTGATCAGCAGGTCCTTGGAACGACCCGACTGGGAAATGCAGATGGCCACGTCAGTCGGCTTCAATGTCACGGCCGACATCGCCTGCATGTGCGGGTCGGAGTACGCCGCTGCAGTAAGCAGCAACCGGAAGAATTTGTGCTGCGCATCCGCCGCGACCGCACCCGAGGCGCCAAAACCATAGAACTCGACGCGCTGGGCCTGGGACATCAGCGTCACAGCCCTCTGCAATTCCAGCGGATCGAGTTTCTCGCGAACCTCCATCAGGGTATGCAGGGTGGTGTCGAAGATTTTCAGGCTGTAGTCGGCGACCGAATCGTCTTCGTGGATCGCAAACTGGCCAAAACTCGCACCGGCCGCCAGGCTCTGGGCCAGCTTCAGCTTCAGGTCCTGAAAGCCGGAACAGCCGATGGCACGGCAAAAACGCACGATGGTCGGTTCACTGATGCCCACGCTGTGGGCCAGGTCGGCCATGGAGCTGTGCATCACGGCAGCCGGATCAAGCAGCACGTGGTCGGCGACCTTGAGCTCCGACTTGCGTAACAGGTGACGAGACTGGGCGATGTGTTGCAGCAGATTCAAAGGGCTGGACTCTTTGTTATTGGCAGGTGCCGGGGATGTAGCACGCTTGTAGTTATACTACATGAATCGGCTTTTTGCCTGCTCAATGCGTAACCGGATCCCTCGATTTTTGGGTGTGCGGACGTGATGTAGCGGTAAAAAACCCAATGCGACGCCACCACCCTCACACCAACAAGAAACAAAACTTATAAATAAGACCTGATGATTTAATTAATCATCAATACAAAGACCACACATACAGCCTTACAAATACACTCTACTCCCCCCAAACCACAAACAAGTATTTCGACGTATATTGCCCACGCAGGACGCAATTAACTTTAACTTAAAGGAATATATTATGAAGTTTGAAACCAGTGGTTGGATTGCTCAAATCGATCGTATGACGGGCGCCGCTTCTTTTCGCACTTACGGCACCGTAACCGTTGAAAACAGCGGCGTAGACGCATTACTAACAGAAAGTCCGATCCAGGATAAATCCAATAATCTTCGATTGGAATTGCATCTTCTTCCTTCTCTTGATCCTTCGGCACAGGTTCTGACAGACAAATTTGTTGAATATAAGAAACTGGGCGACTCCAATGTTACCGGAGTAAGTATTTACCATGACGACGTGTTAGTGACCACCATTGATAAAGTGTTGATCACACACTAAGAACAATTAGTACCAGGAGTTCCCGCCACCTGCAAAGTCCAGCGGGAACTCCCTTTCAACCTGCGCGCTGCTCTCGTAGCAGCCGTGCCAATCCCTGCGCTTCAATCGGCCGACTGATGAGATAGCCTTGCACCTCATCGCAGCGCTCATTCTTGAGGAATTCGAGCTGCTCCGTCCGCTCCACGCCTTCCGCCACTACCTTCAACGACAGGCCGTGCGCCATGGCGATGATCGCCCGGGTAATCGCCGCATCTTCGCTGCCCTCGCCCAAGCCGCGAATGAACGCCTGATCGATCTTCACGTAATCCACCGGGATACGCTTGAGGTAGCTCAGCGACGAATAGCCCGTGCCGAAATCATCAATCGCCAGCTTCACGCCCAGATCACGCAACTGCTGGAAGGTTGCGATGATGTGCTCGACGCTGTCCAGCAACTGGCTTTCGGTAAGCTCCAGCTCCAGGTAGTGCGGTGCCAGCCCGGTCTCTTCCAGCACCTGTCGCACCAGGCTGACCAGCTTGCCTTGGCGCAACTGATGCACCGACAAGTTGACCGACACCCGAATCGGCTCAAGCCCCTGCCGCTGCCACTCACAGGCTTGCCAACAGGCCTGACGCAGCACGAACTCACCGATCGGGCCGATCAATCCGGTTTCTTCAGCCAGACCGATGAAATCCCCCGGCGGCACGCGGCCCATGGTCGGATGATCCCAACGCACCAGCGCCTCGGCAGCATTCAGCTTGCCCGTGGCCAGGCACAGCTTGGGTTGGTAGAACACCTTCAACTGTTTCTCTTCGATGGCTTTGCGCAAGTGGTTTTCCAGCTGCAAACGCTCCAGCGTGCTGGCTTGCAGGCTGTCGGTATAGAACTGGAAGTTGTTGCCGCCCAAATGCTTTGCGTGCTGCATGGCCATGTTCGATTGACTGACCAACGCGGAAATTTCCCGGGCACTGTCCGGCAACAAACTGATGCCCATCGACGCACTGACCACCAACTCATGCCCGTCAATGGTCACCGGCAAACGCAACTTGCTCGCCAGACGAGTCGCCACCCGGGCCAGGCTCGAAAGGTTGCCGTAGGCGTTGAACAGCACGGCAAACTCATCGCCCGAGAGACGCGCGATGGTGTCTGCTTCAGGCAATGCATTCACCAGTCGCCGGGCCATTTTCTGCAACAACTGGTCGGCGACTTCATGCCCCAGGCTGTCGTTGAGTTGCTTGAACCGGTCGAGATTGATGTGCAGCAAGGCCAGGCTGCGATAACCGCCCTGTCGTACCCGTTGATGAGCCTCGCTGAGGCGCTCGCGGAACATCGCGCGGTTGGCCAGCCCCGTGAGTTCGTCGTAATGGGTCAGATAGCGCATTCGCTCTTCGGATTCCCGGCGGGCAGAAAGATCTGCGAAGAAGCCCACGATATGGCTGACATTTCCCCGGCTATCGCGCACGGCGTTCAATTGCAGCCATTGCGGATACATCTCGCCGTTCTTGCGGGTTTCCACCAATTCGCCCTGCCAGCTGCCTTGCTGCTCCAGCGCCTGATGGATCGTGGCGTAATGCCGACGCGCATCGCGACTGCATGGCAACTCAACGACATTGCGCCCGATCATGTCTTCGATGGCATAGCCGGTCACCCGACTGAAGGCTTGATTGATTGCGATCAGGGCATAGTTCGGGTCGAAAATCACAATCCCTTCGCTGGCCGCCTCGAATACGGTCGCCGCCAGTTGCCGCTGCTCTTCCAGGTTTTTGCTGACACTGATGTCGCGCCGAGTGCCGACCATGCGCAGAACCCGTCCGTTCTCGGCACGCTCGACCGCCCGCCCACGGTCCTCGATCCAGACCCAGTGGCCATCGCCATGGCGCACGCGATACTCGATTTGATAGTCTTCGGTGCGGCCCTTCAGATGCTCGACCAGCGCCCTTTTCAGCGCAGGAAGGTCCTCGGGGTGAAGACGCGGCTTGAGGTGACGCAGTATTGCCGTGACCTGGTCCGGCTCCAGGCCGAACAGTTCCTGAATCTGCGTGTGATGGACTTCGTCGGTTTGCAGATTCCAGTCCCACAACCCCAACTCGCTGGCCTTCAATGCCAGCGCCAGGCGGGCTTCGCTCTTGCTCAGAGCCTGGTTGGCGGCGTCCAGCTCCAAACTGCGTTGAGCGACGCGATTTTCCAGGTCGACCTGGATCTCTCGCAACTCGTTCTCGGCGCGTCGACGCTGTTCGATCTCCTTGGCCAGCTTTTGATTGAGCTGGTCACTGCAGCTTTGCGCCCGCTGTAGATGCTCGATCAGTGCCTGGTTCTGAAAGCGTCGCATCAAGCCCCGATCGATCAATCGATTGACCTGCCAGGCAACCACACTCAATGCACCGAGCAGAATCAGCCCGAACCAGCCCCAGCCCTGCTGCTGTTCGTCACCGCCCCAAAACATATAGGCAATGGCCGGTAGCAGGCAGGGCAAGGTGAAAGACAGAAAGGCCGGCAAACTGACGGCATAAGCCACGCTGGCCGAAAGCGCTGCGGCACCGATGAGGCCGAAGACCCAGGCTTGCTGAATGAAATTATCGGCGGGAACCAGGGCAATGCCGGCACCGGCCAGGGTCAGACCGGTGAGGCCGGAACCCAGCAAAAACATCCGCCGCCAAATGGGCTGGGCTTGACGATTGGGGATGGCCGAATCGAAGGCTGCGACCTGAATCACCCGCAATGCCACCAAGGACAACAACCACACCAGCCAGACACTGACCAGGAAATAGCGCTGCGGACTCCAGAGCAAACCGGCACAGACCAGGCCATTGATCAGCATGAACAACGTGGGCAGCAGCGAGCCCTGATACAACAGGCGCGTGCGTTCGACCGCCATTTCCATGGCGTATTGCTTTCTGATAACCCGGGGCTCCACAGTGGGGCCCGACAGGTCGAAGCTGAGGGTCATAGGCGATGTTCTTGTTCTTATAATGATGAGCATGGGCCCGAAACTGCTCGGAGCATACACAAGCAATTGCCCGGACCAAACTGCTGTTGATCAATAAATCGCCAAATTTTTCAGCCGCCGCCCCACCCTGAAAACCCTAAAGGCACGCCCCGCCAACGCCTGCAGCCGATGACTGACCAGTCGTCCCTCGCGTAACTTTCATCGGTTAATGCGAAGCGGAGTTTGCCCGGTGTGTCGCAGCCCCCTAGAATGCCCCGATGCGCGATGATCTCTCCCTTCTGCTGAACTCCCTCAACGATGCCCAACGCCAGGCCGTAGCGGCCCCCGTGGGTCGTCAGTTGGTCCTGGCCGGTGCTGGTTCCGGTAAAACCCGAGTGCTGGTGCACCGTATCGCCTGGCTGATCCAGGTTGAAAACGCCTCGCCCCACTCCATCCTGTCGGTGACCTTCACCAACAAGGCTGCTGCCGAGATGCGCCAGCGCATCGAGCAACTGATGGGCATCAACCCGGCCGGCATGTGGGTCGGCACCTTCCACGGCCTGGCGCACCGCTTGCTGCGGGCGCACTGGCAGGAAGCAGGCTTGAGCCAGACGTTCCAGATTCTTGACAGCGATGACCAGCAACGGCTGGTCAAGCGGGTGATCCGCGAACTCGGCCTGGACGAGCAACGCTGGCCGGCCCGTCAGGCCCAATGGTTCATCAATGGGCAGAAAGACGAAGGTCTGCGCCCGCAACACATTCAAGCCAGTGGCGATCTGTTCCTGGCGACCATGCGCGGCATCTATGAGGCCTACGAGGCCGCGTGCCTGCGCGCCGGTGTCATCGACTTCTCCGAACTTCTACTGCGCGCCCTCGATCTGTGGCGCGATCACCCAGGCCTGCTCGCTCACTATCAAAAGCGCTTCCGACACATCCTGGTGGACGAGTTCCAGGACACCAACGCCGTGCAGTACGCCTGGTTGCGCCTGCTGGCCAAGGGTGGCGACAGCCTGATGGTGGTGGGCGATGACGACCAGTCGATCTACGGCTGGCGTGGCGCGAAAATCGAGAACATCTACCAGTATTCCGAAGACTTCCCGGACGCCGAAACCATTCGCCTGGAGCAGAACTACCGCTCCACCGCCGGCATCCTGAAGGCAGCCAACGCCTTGATCGCCAACAACACCGGACGCCTGGGCAAAGAGCTGTGGACCGACGGTGGCGACGGCGAGGCAATCAACCTGTATGCCGCCTTCAACGAACACGACGAAGCACGCTACGTTGTTGAAACCATTGAAAGCGCGCTGAAAACCGGCCTGTCTCGCAGCGATATCGCGATTCTGTACCGCTCCAACGCCCAATCGCGGGTTCTGGAAGAAGCGCTGCTGCGTGAACGCATTCCGTACCGCATCTATGGCGGCCAGCGCTTCTTCGAGCGTGCCGAAATCAAGAACGCCATGGCTTACCTGCGATTGCTCGAAGGGCGAGGCAACGACGCCGCGCTGGAACGGGTGATCAACGTGCCGGCCCGCGGCATCGGCGAGAAAACCGTCGAAGCGATCCGTGACCATGCGCGCCACAGTGATGTGTCGATGTGGGAAGCGATGCGCCAACTGGTGGCCAACAAAGGCCTGACCGGTCGTGCGGCCGGCGCCCTTGGCGCGTTTATCGAGTTGATCGAGAACCTTGCCGCCAAGTGCATGGAAATGCCGCTGCACCTGATGACCCAGACCGTCATCGAGCAATCGGGGCTGATCGCCTATCACGAAGCGGAAAAAGGCGAGAAAGGCCAGGCCCGGGTGGAAAACCTTGAGGAACTGGTCAGCGCCGCACGCAACTTCGAAAACAGCGAAGAAGACGAAGACCTGACGCCATTGGCCGCGTTCCTCGGTCATGCCTCGCTGGAGGCCGGCGATACGCAGGCCGACGAGCACGAAGACAGCATTCAACTGATGACCCTGCACAGCGCCAAGGGCCTGGAATTCCCTTACGTGTTCCTGGTGGGCATGGAAGAAGGCCTGTTTCCGCACAAGATGAGCCTGGAAGAGCCCGGCCGCCTTGAGGAAGAACGTCGTCTGGCCTACGTCGGCATTACCCGGGCGATGCAGAACCTGGTGATGACCTACGCTGAAACCCGACGCCTTTATGGCAGCGAGACCTACAACAAGGTGTCGCGCTTCGTACGCGAAGTGCCCAAAGGCCTTATTCAGGAAGTACGTTTGTCCAACAGTGTCAGCCGGCCGTTCGGTGGCAACCAGTCGATGAGTGGCAGCAACCTGTTCAGCGGCAGCGAAATTCCGGAAACCGGCTTCAGTCTGGGTCAGACCGTACGCCATTCGATCTTCGGTGACGGCGTGATCCTCAACTTCGAGGGCGCCGGTGCTCAGGCCCGGGTGCAGGTGAACTTCAGCGAAGGCAGCAAGTGGCTGATGCTGGGTTACGCCAAGCTGGAAGCGATCTAGCTTTTCTGTGGGAGCGAGCTTGCTCGCGATAGCGGTAGATCAGTCGACATTATTTCTGGTTGTCAGTCCGTCATCGCGAGCAAGCTCGCTCCCACAGGTTGTAGGTAGGTTCCAGGCCGATATCTGAATTTAAAGGTGCGATGGACATGGGCTCAGGCTTCTTTTCCTCCTGGACATTCTGGGCCCTGTTATCGGCGGCGTTCGCGGCAATGACCGCCATTTTCGCGAAAGTCGGCATCGAAAACGTCAATTCCGACTTCGCCACGCTGCTGCGTACGATCGTGGTATTGGTTAGCCTGGCCTTGATTTTGTACGCCACGGGCCAATATCAGTCATTAGGATCGATCTCGGCAAAGAGCTACCTGTTCCTGCTGTTGTCGGGCCTGGCCACCGGTGCGTCGTGGATCTGCTATTTCCGTGCACTCAAGGTCGGTCCGGCGTCACTGGTTGCCCCGGTGGACAAACTCAGCGTGGTGTTGGTGGCCGTACTTGGCGTAGTCCTGCTGGGTGAAAAACTCGACTTGCGCCAATGGGGCGCAATGGGTCTGATCACGGCCGGAGTCGTCATGCTGGCATTACGTCGCTAAGCGAGCGTCCTACAGAACTTATCCATTCATCTGACAGACCAACGTCAAAAGGCCCTATTGCACTGATTGAAGCTGAATAAAACCTGTCAGGCAAAAGCCCGAAACACTCTGCCGCTAGCCAGTAACACTTCAGCTGTGCAACATGGCGCGCGTGCCTTCCACAAATGGGAATTCCCTTTATGAAACGTTTTCTTAGCATCGCCATGGCGTTGTGCATCGGCCTGACGATGAGTCTCGACGTCAATGCCGCCAAGCGCTTCGGTGGTGGCAAAAGCGCAGGCGCTGCGCCGACGCACCAGACCAGCCAGATGGCTCCTTCTTCTCCAGGCATGGGCGGCGCTGCGGCGACCGCTGGTGCTGCCGGTGCCGCTGGCGCCGCTGCCAAGGCCGGTGGCGCTTCGCGCTGGCTCGGCCCTCTGGCCGGTATCGCTGCCGGCGGCCTGCTGGCCTCCATGTTCATGGGCGACGGCTTCCAGGGCATGCAGATCCTCGACATCCTGATCATGGCTGTCATTGCATTCCTGGTCTTCCGCTTTATCGCCGCCCGTCGTCGCAAGCAGCAGGAGCATTACGCTCCGGCCGGCCACGCACCGATGCAACGTGAAGCGTTCGAACAAAAGCCTGCCGGCGGTTCGATTTTCGGTGGTTCGCCAGCGCCTGCTGCCGCTCGTCCAGTGATCAACGCTCCAGCCTGGTTCAACGAAAGAAACTTCGTCGAAGCAGCGCGCAATCACTTCCAGTCCCTGCAACAGCACTGGGACGCCAATGAAATGGACAAGATTGCCGAGTTCGTGACCCCGCAAATGCTGGAGTTCCTCAAGCGTGAGCGTGCCGACCTGGGTGACGGTTTCCAGTCCACCTACATTGATAACCTCAATGTACAGCTGGACGGTGTGGATGATCGCGCCGACAAGACCATTGCCACCCTGACCTTCACCGGCGTGTCGAAGACCTCGCGTTTCGACCAGGGCGAAGTCTTCAGCGAAAGCTGGAACATGGAACGTGCACAGGGCGAAAACCAGCCTTGGCTGGTGGCAGGTATCCGCCAGAACGGCTGATCCCGCACCGAGCTTCACTTGCTGAAAAGAAAACCCCAGCCCTGGCTGGGGTTTTCTATTTCGCGGTTGCATCTATAGCAAGCTACTGTATAAACCGCCCCATATAAACCGCGCCATACAAGCAAGAGGATCCCGGACGTGGAAGAAATCATCGAACAACTGCGTGAAGCCAACGAACCGGTACCGGTCCCCTTGGAATTGCCTGACGAAGACCTGCTGGTCGAAATCGAAGAACAACTGTTCATCGACATTCCGTTCGTCTTCAGAGAGTTTCTGCTGACCGTCAGCGACGTGGTCTACGGTAGCCTGGAACCGGTCACCGTGACTGACCCGCAATCCCACACCTACCTGCCCGACGTTGCCGCCAACGCCTGGGACGCCGGTGTCGATCGCAGCCTGATCCCGATCTGCCAGGACGGTGACGACTACTACTGCGTCGAAGAGGACGGCACCGTGGTGCTTTGGCAGGCCGAAGAAGAGCTGATCGCCGAAGAAACCTGGGAGTCGGTGTGGCACTGGGCGCGGGACGTCTGGCTGGAAAGCTGATCCCGTCAACGCCGCTGGGTGGTCAATGCCCGGACGACTCCTTGTGATTTTCAAGGGTTTCCAGCAACGCCACCTGCATCCGCGTATGCACACGAATGAACCAGCGCCACAGCAGCGCCGCCACGGCGGCCGCGACCACGGCGATCAGTACCAGCAACTTGTTGGTCGGCAGAATACTGGCCGACAAGGCTGCCAACAGCAAAAAGATCACCAGCAGCGACAGGATCGGGATCACTTCGGCGATCACCCTGCGCACTCGCTGCGTATGGCGCCCGGCCATCTCCGGCTTGACGCCCATTTCCGCCAGCAACATCGACAGGGCTTTGAGCTTGCGGTATGCCGCAATCAAAAAAGGCAGCGACAACAAAAGCGCCCCACCCCAGATCAATGCCTTCTGCCAGCTCGGATCGCTGATCCAGCCTTGCACGTAAGCCGACATGCGCTCGGCGAAGTACGCGCCCGAGAAGAAAATCGCGATCACCAATGCCAGGTTGACCCCGACCTGCAGCAAAATCCTTCTGATCATCGACGCCAGCAACGCCCCCTCGCCCTGAGGCTGGATGCTGCGCAGCCATTCGCCGTACATCCCCAACACCCGTCCCAGGCGTTCCGGCATGACGCCCGCGAGCTTGATCGACAATGGATCAGCCGCGCGAATCAGATAAGGCGTCAGCAAGGTCGTGATCACCGACACCGCCACAGCTACCGGGTATAAAAAGTTACTGGTGACCTGCAACGTCATGCCCAGTGCAGCAATGATGAAAGAGAATTCGCCAATCTGTGAAAGACCCATCCCGACCCGCAGCGACGTGCGTCCGTCATTACCAGCGATAAATGCACCAAGGCCGCAGGACAACATCTTGCCGAGCACCACGGCTACGGTGATTACGGCGATTGGCCAGGCGTACTGAAGCAGGATCGCCGGATCGAGCATCAGCCCGATGGCCACAAAGAAAATCGCGCTGAAAAGATCTCGAACCGGTTCTATCAAGCGCTCGATTTTCAGCAGTTGCCGGGATTCAGCCATGATCGCGCCGATCAGGAACGCGCCGAGCACCATGCTGTATTCAAGCCTGACCACCAGCAGGCAGAAGCCGAAACACAAGCCCAGCACGGTAATCAGCAGCATTTCGTTGCTCTCGAACCTGGCCACGTAGGCCAGCAACCGCGGCACCATCAGAATGCCGATGACCAATGCGACGATCATGAACAGCGACAGTTTGCCCACTGTGGAAAACACTTCGCCGGAGCTGACCGTACCACTGACGGCGATGCTGGACAGAAGCGCGATGATGCCGATGCCCAGAATGTCTTCGACGATCAGCACACCGAATATCAACTGCGCAAACCGCTCGTTCTTCAACTTCAGATCATTAAGCGCCTTGACGATGATGGTGGTTGAGGAAATCGCCAGGATCGCGCCGAGGAACAGTGAATCCATGGTGCTCCAGTCAAACCAGCGACCGATCTCGTAGCCGATCCAGATCATCAGCACGATTTCCAGGAATGCCGCGATGAAGGCCGTGGCACCGACCTTGAACAACTTGCGCAGGCTGAACTCCAGGCCCAGGCAGAACATCAGGAATATCACCCCGAGTTCGGCCAGGGTCTTGATGGTTTCTTCGTCATGGATCAGGCCGAATGGCGGGGTGTGCGGGCCAATGATGAAACCGGCGACGATGTAGCCCAGCACCACCGGTTGTTTCAGGCGATGAAAAACCACGGTCACCACACCTGCGATCAACATGATCACTGCCAGATCCTGAATGAAACTGATGGCATGCATGGCGAGCGGCTCCCTGATTGAAGTTGCCCGACTCACAGACGCAGGAATGGTCTGATCGAGCCGAGCAAAAGTCTGCTTTGCGCGTAGGAAATACCCCTGTCTCCGGGCTTTTTGCAGGGTAACACCGCGACTTCTGGCAGAAAGGCGGTGCAATATATGGAAACAGATCGATCCGGCGTGACGGCGACTCTGCGCCCGGCGTCCCGATAACTGTTGGTTTGAAAAAACCGCCGAGGCACCCGCAGAGGTGCATCCCTCAAACCTGGCCTTGACCCGTGAGAATGCTATGGAACCCGGAAACGCCCAGCTGTCGATGACGGTATTGATGACCCCTGACATGGCCAACTTCTCTGGCAATGTTCACGGTGGCACCCTGCTCAAATACCTCGACGAAGTGGCCTACGCCTGCGCCAGCCGTTATGCCGGCCGCTATGTGGTGACCCTGTCGGTGGACCAGGTCATTTTCCGTGAGCCGATCCATGTCGGCGAACTGGTGACCTTTCTCGCCTCGGTCAACTACACCGGCAACACCTCCATGGAGGTGGGCATCAAAGTGGTGACCGAGAACATTCGCGAGCGATCGGTGCGTCACACCAACAGCTGCTTCTTCACCATGGTCGCGGTGGATGACCAGCGTAAACCTGCCCAAGTACCGCCGCTGCAACCGGACAACAGCGAGAGCAAGCGCCGCTTCATCCAGGCCCAGCAGCGCCGGCAGATTCGCCAGGAACTGGAAAAGCGTTACCAGGAAATCAAGGGCGACGCCTGAGTTTGTTCAGTCAGGTTGACGGAGTTCTCTAGATAGCCTTCGCGAGCAAGCCCGCTCCCACATTTGATCTTTGGTGTTGCATAGATCCATTGTGGGAGCGGGCTTGCTCGCGAATGGGCTCAACGCTCAATCAGAGGCTGATCGAGGTCGCCTCGAACCGCACCCGCGGATGGGCAATCCGGTCCTGAGCCCGAACCAGTTCCAACTCGTAGCTGGCACAGGCCTGGGTTTCAAGCAGCACTTCATGCACCGCCGACGCCGCGAACTCGAACGCGGCCACCAGGCTGTCACCCAACAGCACACGTGCCAGGAACAGCCCGGACGTCAGATCGCCAACGCCCACCGGCTGACGCGGGAACGCCAGCAACGGGCGCTGCAAATGCCAGCTGCCTTCGGCCGTCACCAGCAGCATTTCGAAGACCTCTGCCGACTTGCCTGGGTAGTCCAGATGCTTGACCAGCACCGCTTTCGGGCCGCGCGCCAGCAATGCACGCGCCATGGCCAGGCAATCGAACAGCGATTGCGGCTTGCGCCCGGAGAAACTGTCCAGTTCCAGCTGGTTCGGGCACATGAAGTCCGCTACGGCGGCGGCCTCCTCCAGCAGAAAATCACTGACTTCCGCCGGAACACTGCAGCCTTTCTCCGGATGCCCCATGACCGGGTCACACAGGTACAGTGCCTTGGGATTCATCGACTTGATCCGCGCCACACCCGTCAGGATCGCCCGGCCCTGGGCCGCACTGCCGAGGTAACCGGAGAGCACCGCATCGCAGTTGCCCAGCTCGCCAATCGCCGCGATACCCTCGACCAGCTCAGGTATCTGGTGCGGTGCCAGCACTTCACCGGCCCATTGACCGTACTGGGTGTGATTGGAGAACTGCACGGTGTTGAGCGGCCAGACATTCACCCCGACCCGTTGCATCGGGAAAACCGCGGCACTGTTGCCGGCGTGACCGAATACCACGTGGGACTGGATAGCGAGCAAATGCGGTGTACGTTTCATGCGGTGGATTTCCGTAAAACGATTGAAATTCTAGCCGCGCAGTATGCGACTAAACGCAGCCTGTACGACAGACCAGCGACGCAGTTAAGCTGACACTATCTTGTTGGAGCACCCTGTTGATGCTGACCCTTGGAAATATATTCGTGCTGATGCTGTTCGCCACTGCCGGCGCATGGCTATGGCACAATCATGGCTTGCGCGAGCGCGCGCTGGAGCGGGTCAAGCAGCATTGCACCAAGCTCGGGATCGAATTGCTGGACGGCAACGTGGCGTTGAAAAGAATCGCGTTCATCAGGGATGCCAGTGGGCGGCGACGCCTGGCCCGTGTGTATAACTTCGAATTCACCGTGACCGGCGAAACCCGCCACAACGGCACCATCACCCAGTTTGGCGCTCACAGCGCACAGATTGAACTGGCGCCCTACCCGGTCCCGTTCGACGAAACCGAACCGGTGGTCGATGTGGTAAAGCCTCGCGCAGAAGTGATCGAGCTGAGCCAGTGGCGTCAGGAACATACCAAGTGGCGGCCGTAAGCCGTTAAGCCGATTCGGCTCGGCACGCTGCCAGTTCACTCTGCAACAGTTCTGCATCCCGGGGTTCACTGAAAATCAGCTCGATGCGTGAATCCTGCCGCCATTCGCTGGACCGCCAGTCCAGTACCGAGTTATCCACCGCGTTTGCCGATATCCATCCGTCGGCACTGTGGATAACCAGCTTCGCCCGCCTCCAGCCAAGGCTTTCAAGCCACTGGCCAACCAGCGCGGCATCAAATACCTGGCTTGGGTGCCAACGCCATCCGATGCTCCAGCCTCCGTCCTGCTGCTGACTCAAGCAAATGGGTAACGCAGGATCGCTCCAGACCGCCGGCAGCTGCGCCAATCCCTTGGGCAAAACGAAGTTATCCACACCTGCCTGCGCCTTGGCGTTCAGCCCCGGCAGCTCCCTCAAGGGTAAAACCGCCTGTTGCGTCCAGCACAGAGGCGTCGGCGGCAATAGCGCGGCGACTTGCTGGCGACTGTCTTCCTCGAGACCTTCGGACTTGTTCAGCACTAACAGTCCCGCATGGCTCAGGGCTTGCTGTTGTGCATCCGGCAACGGTTTGCCAGCGGCGAGCGCCTGGGCGTCCAGCACCACCACACAAGGCTGAACAGCCAACACGCCTTGCCACGGCGCTTCGCTCAATTGCCTGAGCAACTGCGCCGGATGCCCCAGCCCCGAGGGCTCGATGAACAGCCGATCCGGTTGCGCCTTGCGCAACAAGCGCCCAAGGCCAATCTGAAAGGGTGCACCGTTGACGCAGCACAGGCAGCCCCCGGCCACTTCACCCAGTGCGATACCATCGGCGTCCCGGGTCAGCAGCGCTGCGTCGAGACCGATCTGGCCAAACTCGTTGATCAACACCGCCCACCGCTCGCCTGCCGGGCGCTGGGCCAACAGGTGCTTGATCAGGCTGGTCTTGCCGGCGCCCAACGGACCGGCAATGACATGAGTAGGGATATTCTGCAGCATGGTCGATGATTTCTGAGGAGGTAGTGGATGCGGTTGATTGGCTTGTCGTTGCTCCTGGCACTCGTTTCAGGCGAGGCGCTGGCCCAGGCCTGCGTGGTTCACAGCCAGGCCGAGCGGCTTGATGTCCAGGTTTGCCAGCAGAACCGCAACATCCCGCCAAAACTCTTCGCCGATGGTTTCTGCCAGCCGAATCTGGCGGGGCAGAAAGTCGATGTGCAGTATGTCGATCAATGCCCCGGCGGCGCATTTGGCATCTGCAGCAACGCCCAAGTCGCCAATATGCCCTACCGCCAGGATATTCACTATTACGGCGTTGCCACCGACGCGGCATATTTGCAGCCGTACTGCGAGGCCCAGAGCCAGGGCACCTGGCTCAAGCCTTGAAGCGCCATCAGAGGATCAGGCAGCTTCTTCGTACCAAGGGCCGAATGGATCAGGCAGCAAACGCCAGCCCTCTACGCCCAACGCCATTTCCTCATCGCTCAGCAGGCAGGCGTCCAGTTCGGCGGTGAGCTGCGTGAAGTCGATGTTCTGGCCGATGAACACCAGTTCCTGGCGACAATCCCCGCTATCGGCGGTCCAGTTTTTCATGATCCCGGTGGTGCTTTCTTCGTCTTGCGGCCATTGGTTTTTCGGTACGAAACGCCACCAGCGTCCGGCAAAACCATAGCGCATCAATCCACCGGCCTGGGACCAGTTGCCGGCGTCCATGTGCTTGCTCGCCAGCCAGAAAAAGCCCTTTGAACGCAACAGCCTGCCGTTGTCCCAAGGGCCGTCGATGAAGTTGAAGAAACGCTGTGGATGGAACGGCCGACGTGCCCGGTAAGCGCAGGAAGCAATGCCGTATTCTTCGGTTTCCGGCACGTGCTCCCCGCGCAACTCCTGCAACCACCCCGGCGCCTGGGCAGCCTTTTCGAAGTCAAAACGACCGGTGTTGAGAATTTTATCCAAGGGGATTTCGCCCATCGTCATCGCAATGATTTCCGCCCGGGCATTGAGACGCTCGAGGATGGCGATCAATTCCTCCCGTTGGTGGCTGCTGATCAAGTCGATCTTGCTGAGCAAAATCACATCGGCGAACTCGACCTGCTCAATCAACAGATCGGTAATCGAACGTTCGTCTTTCTCCCCAAGTGTTTCTCCCCGGGAGGCCAGGCTTTCGGCAGCCTGGTAATCGAGCAGGAAGTTCATGCCGTCGACCACCGTGACCATGGTGTCGAGACGTGCGATGTCGTTGAGGCTCTGGCCGTTTTCATCGCGAAAGGTGAAGGTTTCCGCCACCGGCAGCGGTTCGGAAATGCCGGTGGATTCGATCAGCAGATAGTCGAAGCGGCCATCCCTGGCGAGCTGACTCACTTCCTCGAGCAAGTCTTCACGTAACGTACAGCAAATACACCCGTTACTCATTTCCACCAACCGCTCTTCAGCCCGATTAAGGCTGACATCACGCTGGACTTCGGTGCCATCGACGTTGATTTCGCTCATATCGTTGACGATGACTGCAACCCGCAGACCATCGCGATTACGTAGTATGTAATTAAGAAGTGTACTTTTTCCGGCGCCAAGAAAGCCGGAGAGAACGGTCACGGGGAGTCGGTTGGACATCTGCATATTCCTCACAGGGATGCCCGGTCGCTGGGCCGGGCTTATATAATGTTATACTGTAACACAACAAATAAACCATTCCCTCTTGCCCGGCCGGGTAACCTGGGTTGGCTACAACCAGCGCGTCGGCTGGACCACGATCAACCGGTTTTCCAGCTCCGGTGGCAGCAGCGCGAAGTTCACCTGCAACCGGATCACTGACTTTTAGGCCTGCCCGTTTTTCAATGAAGACCCATCCATGAAAAAAGCATCGTCGACTTGATTGTTATACTATAACATGACACATCAACTCCCACGATGGACCTGCTCATGAATGCGCTGACTCTGCCGGATATCGCCGCGCAGGCCTCACGCCAAGCCCTGCCACTGGAGTGGGTGGGCATGTGCGGCATTGCTCTTCCCGTTTTGTTTGATGGCCAACGCCTGAATGCAAAGGCTGATGCCGGCGTGAGCCTCGACGATGGCAATGCGCGCGGCATTCACATGTCACGGCTCTATCTGGCGCTTGAGTTGCTGGAGCAGGAAAGCCTTTCACCGGCTTTATTGCGACGGGTTTTGCAGCGTTTTCTTGAGAGTCATGAAGACCTGTCCAGTAGTGCGCACTTAACTATTCACGCCGATGTACTGCTGAAAAGACGGGCGCTGATCAGTCCATTGGCAGGTTGGAAAAGCTATCCGGTGAGCATCGAAGCGCGTTTGAAAAACGCGATGTTCCACGTGGAACTAAAAATCGACGTGCCTTATTCCTCAACCTGTCCGTGCTCCGCGGCCCTTTCTCGACAGTTGATACAGCAGCAATTCGTCGATGATTTCGCCAACAAGTCACTGCAACACGCTGACGTTTTAGCGTGGCTGGGTTCCACGAACGGCATTGTCGCCACACCTCACAGCCAGCGCAGCAGCGCAAAGTTGCGCGTACGGTTGGCTGATTTCCTGGATGACCTGCCTCTGATCGCTATCATCAATGACGCCGAAGCCGCACTCGGCACAGCCGTCCAAACAGCGGTAAAACGCGCCGACGAACAGGCCTTCGCCTTGGCCAATGGTCAGAACCTGATGTTCTGCGAGGACGCCGCACGCCGCTTGAATCTAGCCCTGAAACGTTCCACAGGCATCAATGCCTTCCACATTCGTGTGATCCACGCCGAAAGCTTGCACGCCCACGACGCCGTTGCCGAGAGCCGTTTCAACTGGGACAACCTCAATACCCTGTACAACGCATTGAGCAAACCATGATCCGCAAGAATCCATCCGGAGATTTACCGCTGATTGCCGAGTCTGCCTACGTCGACAAGACGGCAATCATTTGCGGCAAAGTGGTGATCGGCGAAAACGTGTTCGTCGGTCCCTACGCCGTGATCCGCGCTGACGAAGTCGACGAGTCGGGCGACATGCAGCCGATCGCCATCGGCGCCAACTCGAACATCCAGGACGGCGTGGTGATCCACTCCAAATCCGGCGCGGCGGTGACCATTGGCGAATTCAGTTCCATCGCCCACCGCTCGATCGTGCATGGCCCCTGCACCGTGGGTAATCGGGTGTTCATCGGCTTCAACAGCGTGCTGTTCAACTGTGTGGTCGGTGACGGTTGCGTGGTACGGCACAACTCGGTGGTCGACGGGCGTGACCTGCCTGAAGCTTTCTACGTGCCCTCTACCACGCGGATCGGCCCCAACACCGATCTCTCGCAATTCCCGCCGGTGAGCGTCAGTGCTTCGGAGTTTTCCGAAGACGTGGCGCGCACCAACGTCGACCTGGTGCGCGGCTACAAAGCCCTGCAAAACGAGTTCTGACCATGAGCAGCGTGCTGATTGGCAATGCCTGGCTGGTGAATGCGCCGATACAAACTGCCTGGTAAGACAAAGGTCTTAATGACAGCGGCAAGGAATTAGCACTAGGTTTATCCGATAACGCTCGCTAGCAGTACCTGAGTACGCCGACCATGATCCAGATCACTCTGCCCGATGGTTCATTGCGTGAATTCGACCAACCGCTGTCCGTGCACGAGTTGGCCGCCAGCATCAGCCCCGGACTGGCCAGCGCGGCCGTAGCGGGCCGGGTCGATGGTGTATTGGTGGACTGCGAATACATGATCGAAGCGGATGCCCGGGTCAGCATTGTCACCCCCCGCGAGCCGGACGGACTGGAGATCCTGCGCCGCTCCTGTGCATTGATGCTGGCCATGGCGGTCAAGCAACTCCACCCACATGCACAAATGCGCGCGGGCAGGGAGTTGGGTGATGGCTTCTTTTACGAATTTGTCGTCGAGCGACCGCTGACTCCGGCAGACCTGCCCCTCATCGAAGCGCGCATGCAGTCACTGGCAGCTACCAATCACTCGATCCGCCGTCGGCCACCGCGCGAAGAGGCGTCGATGTACCGTCTGGGGGACACCGAATACCAGAGCCATGGACCGCACGTCCCCACCACCAAAGTCTTGCAGGCGTTCGCCCTCGATCACATCAGCGGCACGTTGCAACAACGGATCTACGGCACATGCTGGTCCAGCCATCAGGAGCTGCAGCACTGGAGCCTTCCACCCCATGTGGTCGTCGTCAGCATGGACGACCGCCAGGCGACTTATGCACAAACGGTGACCGAATCCTTGCGCCAAAGGGGTGTGCGCGCAAGGGCCGACCTGCGCAACGAAAAAATCCGTTTCAAGATTCGCCAGCACAGCCGGACCGTGCCGTACCTGGTGGTGGTCGGCGAAAAAGAACAGGCCGGGGGGTTTGTCAGTGTGCGCAGCCGCACGGGGGAGGATTTTGGCCGGATGGCTGTCGAGGCGGCGTGTGAGTGGTTGAGCCAGCCGGGGATCCAGGGAGACTGGATGGACGCCTTCGCGAGCAAGCCCGCTCCCACACTGGATTTGTGAACGACACAGATCCAGTGTGGAAGCGGGCTTGCTCGCGAAGCTCTTAAACTCTCGGCTTCACCGTGCCGCAATCCTGCCCCAACCAGACAGCGCGGGATTCAAGGCTGCCCTTCTGTTGAATGCCGGTGGCGTTGAACGTCCCGTTGACCTTGGTGGTGAATTCGCGGTCGCTGAGGAATGTCGCCACGCCGGCGCCCTGGGCTCTCGGGCAGCTGAAGCGGAATTTCCACTGGTTGCCTGAGCGGTCGGTGATTTCCTGCTTGCAGCCCGACTGCGGATCGGTCAGCGGAATGTCATCGGTCTTGACCTGCTCCGGTGTCAGGCACGCCCGGATCCCTTTGCCCCCCATGGTGATCCCCTGCTTTTCCAGCTGCGCACGCTGCTCAGGGGTCATCTGGCTTTGGAGCTGACCGAGGATCAATTGCAGGTCAGGCATATTCTGCTCATCGACCTTCATGTTGCTCGTGGTCAGCTCCCACAATCCCGGTTGCAGCATTTGCGCGTGAGCCGCCACAGGAAGTGCCAAACCCAGTGCCATGGCCAAACCCAGCAGACGAACGTTCATCGAGTAACTCCTGATCAGTAGTGGCCGTTAGACGTCAGCCGCAGGCTTCGGTTCAGGGGCCAATTAATTAGCGACATTCTGCACGGAACATGGTCTGTTAAGCACTGAATCTTCAGGAGCAAGGCAGCCCCCATGGATTATTTCGGACCGCATATTTTCGGTTATACGATCGCCCTGCTGCACTCGCTGGGCATGATCGCGGCCATCCACGCCGTGTTAACCGTCCGTACCGCCCAAGGCTCGATCGCCTGGGCCCTGTCGCTGTTTTTCATCCCATACCTCACGCTGATCCCGTATCTGATGTTCGGCCGCAGCACCTTTGATGGCTACATCAAGGCCCGGCGGCAGGCCAACGAGGAGATGCGCAAGGCTGTTTCCGAACTCAACTGGCGACCCTGGGTAGAAGAAGCCCTCACCGCCCGCGCCTCTTCTGCCTACGCCTCACTCAGAGCGATGCCCAAGCTCGGAAACATGCCCTGCCTGGCCAATAACCAGACGCGGCTGCTGATCAACGGCCAGTCGACGTTCGAGGCCATTTTCGATGCCATCAGCCAGGCGAAAGAGGCCGTGCTGATCCAGTTTTTCATCGTCCACGACGACCGCCTCGGCCAACGCCTGCAATCTTTGCTGTTGAAAAAAGCCGCCGAAGGCGTGGCGATCTATCTGTTGTATGACCGAATCGGCAGCCATTCCCTACCCAACGGCTACGTGCAGGCCTTGCGTGATGGCGGGGTCGAGGTCAAGGCTTTTGGCCCCCGTAGTGGCTGGTTCAATCGCTTTCAGGTGAACTTCCGCAACCATCGCAAGATCGTGGTGGTGGACGGCATTCTCGGCTTCGTTGGCGGGCACAACGTCGGTGATGAATACATGGGCGAGAAACCGCCCCTGGCCCCTTGGCGCGATACCCACGTGCAAGTGCGCGGGCCAGTGGTGGCGTGCATGCAGGAGTCTTTCGCTGAAGACTGGTTCTGGGTGGCTCATGCCCTGCCGCCACTGATCCTGCCCGAGGTTTATCCGGAAGACGGCGTACTGTGCCAGTTGCTTGCCAGTGGGCCGGCAGACGCCTACGAAACCTGTTCTCTGTTCTTTGTCGAAGCGATCCATGCGGCGACGGAACGGATCTGGATCACCAGCCCGTATTTCATCCCCGATGAAGCCGTGTTCGCAGCGTTGCGTCTGGCGGTCCTGCGGGGTGTGGATGTGCGGCTGCTGTTGCCGTCTCGACCCGACCATCGAATCGTCTACGCCGCCTCCAGCCTCTACGCCTTCGAAGCCGTGCGCGCCGGTGTGCGGGTGTTCCGTTACGAGCCCGGATTCCTGCACCAGAAAGTGGTGTTGATCGACCGAGAAATCAGCGCCATCGGCAGCGCCAACCTGGACAACCGTTCGTTCCGGCTGAATTTCGAAGTAATGTTGCTGACCGTCGACAGCGCCTTTGCCGCCGAGGTGGAACAGATGCTCAATGATGACTTCGCCAACGCCCACGAAATCGCCAAAGGAGAAGGCCGGGAGACCCACCGCCTGCAGCAGCTCGGCATGCGGGTCGCCCGGCTGATTTCGCCAATTCTTTAAAGGTAGATATCGTCCCGGGTCCATGGCAGTTCATGACTGCCATCGGCGTGGGCCTTCACGGCAAGAATCTGGTGCAGGTTGATCCAGCCGCGGGCGAACGCGTAGGCGCAACCGGCCAGGTACAACCGCCAGATGCGCAGGGCTTGTTCCGGTACCAGTTTGGAAGCCGCTTCGAGATTGTCTTCGAGGCGTTCGCTCCAGTGATCAAGCGTGCGGGCGTAGTGCAGTCGCAAGCTTTCGACGTCGACGATTTCCAGCCCGGCCTCACTGATCTGCGCAGAGATCATCGACAGGTGCGGCAACTCGCCGTTGGGGAACACATATTTCCCGATGAAATCACCGGCACCGCGCCCCACCGGACGGCCATCGGTGTATTTGGCGGTGATCCCGTGGTTCATCACCAGGCCGCCCTCTTTCACAGCACCGAACAGAGTCTTGCAGTACTCCGCGAGATTGGCGTGGCCCACGTGTTCGAACATGCCGACGCTGACAACCTTGTCGAAGCGTCCATCCTGCGGCAAATCGCGATAGTCGAGCAATTGCAGCTCAACCAGGTCCTCCAGGCCCTCCGCTTTTACGCGCTCCCGGGCCAGAGCCAACTGCTCCTTGCTGAGAGTGATACCGAACACTTTCGCGCCAAACTCTCGCGCAGCAAAACGCGCCAATCCGCCCCAACCACACCCCACATCCAGCAGATATTCGCCGGGTTGCAGGCGCAGCTTGCGACACAAATGACGGAACTTGGCTTGTTGGGCCTGCTCGAGGCTTTCGCTACCGGTCTCGAAGTAAGCGCAGGAATACGCCATGTCGCTGTCGAGCCACAGCTGATAGAACGCGTTGGAAAGGTCGTAGTGGTAGGAAATCGCCTTGGCGTCTGTATCTTTGTCGTGAACGCTACGAACAGGCTGATTGTCATCGTCTTCGTCCAGCAACGCCTGGCTCCATTCATCACAGACGCGGATCACATCGCTGATGGAGCCTTCGAGCTCCAGTTTGCCTTCGACAAAAGCAGCACCGAGGGCATCCAGGCTTGGATGGGTAAACTGGGAGACCATTTGCGGGTCCTTGACCACAATCGTTACGCTGGGCGTCGGCCCCAGATTGAATTCATGGCCGTCCCAGAGTCTCAGGCGAAGCGGTAACTGCAGATTCTGTAAGGCCGGTGGAAGTTGCGCGAGCATGGAGAATCCCCCTTGTTTCAGACGTCTGATCAGAGGGTAGACCATCCTTGAAAAATAGCTGGCTATCGAATTAATAGCCATTTTCAATGATTCGCGACGCCAGAACCGACCGCCGCGAACGCACAAAATGATGTGCCCTCATCTCCAATGACTACGAGCCGGGCGCACAGTTCTAAAAGTTTATGACCTGTAATTATCCGGTTTAAAGCATTCGCCTTCAGGTTTCGTCCTTGAGTTTGAGTAAGGGCTCCTGAAATCGCAGCAATCGACCGGCATTGCCCAGGACCAGCAAGGTGCTGAGGTTATGCAACAACGCTGCAATCATCGCCCCGGCAGCGCCGAGCCAGCCGAACGCGGCGAAGGCCACAATCGCCAGGGTCCAGCCCAGCCCGATGATCACATTGACCTGCAACGTCTGGCGGCACTGGCGACTCAGGCGCACGCAGGTGCCGAGGCGACGCAGGTCACTGCCGATCAGTACGATGTCAGCCGATGCCAGGGCGATGTCTGCACCGCCCGCCCCCATGGCTACACCGACCACACCCGCCTTGAGGGCCAGTGAATCATTGATGCCATCGCCGACCACCATCGGCCGAAAGCCGCTGTCGATTTCCTTGAGCACGCGATTGAGTTTGTCTTCGGGCAGGGCTTGCGCTTCGACGTCGCTGATTCCGACATCCCGGGCGAGCGTTTGCGCAACGCTATGGCGGTCTCCCGTGAGCAACAACTGACGACCCAGACCCAGTTCACGCAACTCACCCAAGGCAAATTGCGCCTCGGGTTTGACACTGTCGGCCAGCAACAGCCAGGCAAGAAACTCCCCATTGAGCGCCAGCCCGGCAATCGGACCATCGTGATCGGGAACCGCCGTTGTACTGATGCCCAGTTGTGCAAACAACTCCGGCCGGCCGAGCGCCGCTTCGCCCTGCCCCGTCATCGCCACCACACCCAGGCCCTGGCGTTCATGAATGTCGGTCAGCAGCAGAAAATCTTCCTGGGCCACCAACCCCGCCAGGGCGCGGCTGACCGGATGACTGCTGGCCGAGCCGAGGCTCGCCGCCAGCTTCAGGACGTGGCTGCGATCCTCCAACGGGCTGTCGATGGATTGCAGACGCAAGGTGCCAAAGGTCAGCGTCCCGGTCTTGTCGACCACCAGCGAGGTCAGGTCCGCCAACTCTTCGAGGAACGCAGAACTGCGGATCAGAATCCCGTGGCGTGCCGCCACCGCCACACCCGCAATCGCCGTGGCCGGCGCCGACAACACCAGCGCACAAGGACAGGCCGCCACCAACACCGCGAGCATCGCCTGAGCGTTGTTGGTGATGAACCAGGTCACGGCCGCCAGCAGCAATACCAGCACCATGTAGCTGCCCGCGTAACGCTCCAGCAAACGGGTAATGGGCGGCTTCGAACGCTCGGCGTTTTGCATCAGGGCAATCACTTTGCCGAGGGTCGACTCATGGCCGGTGCGGGTCACTTCGATTCGCAGCAGACCATCGAGGTTGATCGCACCACCGAACACCGACATGCCGACACCGGCCTCCATCGGTACCGATTCGCCGGTTATGGAGGCGGTGTCCAGACTGGCCTGGCCGGACAACACCCGGCCATCCGCCGGTACCCGGTCCCCGGCGCGCACCTCGACCCGATCGCCGGCCTTGAGCGTACCGTTGTCGACTTCGATGATGGAGCCGTCTGCCTGAATCTTGCGTGCGTGGCTGCGGGTCAGTTTGCCAAGGGCGTGAATCGCCTCCTGGGAGCCGATCACGCTGCGCTCCTCCAGCACGTGGCCGAAGATCATGATGATCGGCAACAGGGCTGCCGTCAGCAGATCCCCGGTGGCCCAGGCACCCAGCATGGCCAAGGCAATCAATTGATCGGTGATGCCGTGCAGGCTTGGATAACGCAGGCTGTACCAGGCCGAGCGCATGACCGGTATAGCAACCAGCAACGAAGCAAACCCCAGCAGCAACTGACTGACACCGGCCTGCTCCGGCGCCAGCCAACGCCAGATCAGGCCCAGCGCAAGCAAGCCCAATGCGAGCATGGCCAGGGTCAACTGGCGCGCGGCGCGGCGCTGTTCAGCCGAAGACAACAGGCTCGGTGCAGCGGCGGTTTGAGCGGTCATTGTGCAGCTCCCTGAATGATCAGGCGTGAATCGTCTTTGGGATCGACCGTAGTGACCGAACCTGCCTGGCCGAAAATTTTCGGCATGCGCTCGCGATAAATGCGCAGCATCATCTGTGGGTCGATACCTTGCTGCTCGGCCTTGGCCAGGCTCAACACGGTCGCCGTATCGGCAGACGCTTTGGCCAACCGTTCACTCGCCTGGGCATGGGCCACTTGCAGCGTACGGTCGGCTTGTTCGTTGGCGGTTTGCGTCAACTTCTCGGCTTCGGTGCGGGCATTGGCAACGGCCTTGTCGGCTTGCTGGCTGGCGGTCAGTACCGCGTTGAAAGCGTTAACCGCAGGGCTTGGCAAACTCGATTGCACATCGACCCGTGCCACTTCGATGCCCAAGCCTTGCCCTGTTGCTGTGAGTTCGGCCAGCCGTTGATTGATGCCGTGCACCAGATCACCGCGCAAGCGCTCACGCCGCTCCGCCGCCTGGCTATCGGCGCCGATCAGTTCCGGACGAGCGACCAGAATGGTGTCCAGATCACGTGCGGCCGTGAGCGCTAGCGCGCTGCGGGTCACCAGCCGATCCAGAGCCGGCAACACATGTTCGCCCTGAAGCACAAACGCATAGGGCTCGGTGACCTTGTAGAAAACCCGCACATCGAGTTGCACCACGCCGGCGTCACCCGTTAACAGATAACCGGAGCCTGCGAGGGCATCGCTGATGGGCGTGGCAAAACTGGCCACGCGATCAGCCTGCGTCGCGGCATCACTGCGCAACAGGCTTTCCACTCGACGCTCGATCACCCGATCCGCCGCCGGCAACAAAATCACCTGCTCGAAGGGTTGCGGCCAAGCCAGAAGCAGCCCGGCATTCTGAATGCGATCCAGCGCGCCAAAATGCAAAACCACGGCGCGATTTTGTGGATCGATCTGCCGCACATTGGAAAACGCCCACGCCAATGCCGCCAACACCGTCACCGCGTACAGGGCAATAAACGCCAGGCGCCCGGCTTGAATCCAGGGGCTGCTCAACTCATTTGTTCCACGTGGAACCAAACTCATGGCTGCGATCCGGACTTGTTGTCGAGGCCCGGCGGACCGTCAACCAGCACCCGGAACGGTGCGGCATCGGTACGCAGAATCAGCTTGGTCCCCGGCGTCACCACAGTGCCCAAGGTGTCGAGCGAACGCAGCAGGTTGTAAAGCTGCGGCGACGCCGCATAGGCGCGACCATAAATCTGCGCCGCTTCGACGCGCGATTGTGCTTCGATATCTGCCGCTTTCACTGTCGCATCAGCCTGCACAATTCGCGCATCACGTTCGGCGGCAGAACGAATTTGTGCGGCTTCACGCTTGCCGATGGCCGTGCGTTCAGTGGCGATGGTTTCACGCTCGGCGCGCATCCGGTCGACGGTCGCTGTGAGCGTTACCGAAGGCAGCGTCAATCGTTCGATACCGACCTGCAATACCCGCACGCCATAAGTGCTGAGCAACTGCTGATCGATTTGCTTGCGCAGTTGCGCTTCGAAATCGGCGATGCGTACCTGGCTGGCATCGGTATTGACCAGGTTCGCCAGATCAAAACTGCTGGCGGTGGTCTCCAGTGCGGAACCGACAAAGGTACGAATCTGCCGCGCAGCCTCATCAGGCTGGTTCTGCACCGCACGCATGAAGCGTTGCACATTGTCCGGATCGCCCTGCACCTGCCACGCCACATAGGCCTGAACGATGATGCGCAAACCGTCCCGGGTGCCGACATCCTGCAAACCGCTGGACGTGGTGCGCAGCCGCAGATCCACCGGGATCGCCGCCTCGAACGGTGCCGGCCAGCGCCAGCCCAGCCCCGGCTCCAGCAAGACCCGTGAAGGATTGCCGAAGCGCGTGATCACCGTGGCCTCCCCCGAACGCACCTGCACCAGGCTCGCAGCGGCGACTGCAAACGCCACCAGCAATGCCGCCCAGCCCATGCGGCGCCACGGGAATGGACCGGCCTCCTGCGGATCGCCGTGGTGATGATGGTGATGGCCGTGATGGTGGTGCCCGCCATGGCCGTGATCGTGGCCACTGTGGTCAGCGTGATCGTGCGTATGGGACTGGCTCAATTGGCAGCTCCTGGCTGAACGGTTTTACGCGACGGCGCAGGATCAACCGGCAGCGTGAAAGTACGGAGGTCGATGGTCGGCGCATTGCTGCTGCCGCCCAGACGATGATCGAGCACCAGCAATCTGGCGTTGGCCAAACCCTGGGACAACTGACTGAAATACTGCTCCAGCACGAAGGCCTGGCCAGCGCTGGCATAGGCTTTCTGCTCGGCGTTGAATTTCAGGTCCGCAGCCTGGGCGCCCGCATTGATTTCACGGGCGCTGGCCGTCGCCTGATCGCGGGCGATACTGGCCTGCAACTGCGCCTGGTGAGTGGCTTCGGCGGCGGCACCGCGTTCACGGGCAATCAAGGCTTGCGCTCCCATCTGCGCCGCTTGCACGCCGTGATAGGCGTTGGCGGCACCGGCCGGCGGGTGAATCGCCTCGACCACCGTGGCGAGAATTTCCACACCGCTGTCGAGTTTTTTCAGGTCCGCCTGAACGGCGCGGCCGATTTCTTCCGCCAGCCCTACCCTGTCCTCACCCAATAAACCGTCGAGAGTGCGCGAGGCAAAATCGTGAACCAGGATTCGGCTGGCCGTGCTGCGAATCAACATCGGCACATCGGCACTGTTATAGGTCGCGGCCAATGCCGCCTCATCGCTCAGACCAATGCGATAGACGAAGCGCACATCCATGTTGACGATCTGAAAGCTCTGCCTGTCAGCTCGGCTGCTGGCGATCACCTGGGATTTATCGTTCACATGGCTGGCGTCCCACAGGCGATTGGCAATTGCCGGGGCCGGGCCTTCGGCAGGGTCTGCCTGAGCAGGGGTCGTAGTTTCGCCAACACTGGTGGCCAACTCGTGAACCACGCCATTCTCGACGCTCAATACCCGGCCTAATGGCCAAGGCAGGCCTAGATGCAAACCCGGGCCAAACACCTCCACCGGCTTGCCGAATCGTTCATAGATGCCACGCCCTTGCAGCGCAATTTCGTGAATGCCTGTCAGCGACCAGCCAACCAGCGTAACCACCCCCAAAACCGGCAGGAACGCCCGACGCATGTAAGTGAAGGCCCAGATCTGCCGCAGATCTATACCGAAGCGGTTGTGTAATTCGTGCTGCAACGCCAGCAACGGCTGTGGTGGCCAGCGCAGCATGTCGGCGACAAAGCTGCGCGCCAGTAACTCCGGCTCAAGGCGTTCGCGGCGGGGACTGAACAATGACAACACCGCACGCAGCAACAGCTCTGCCGCCACCAACCCAGGCAGCAGTCCGGACAACACCGCCAGACGTACGGGCCATACCGACGATTCATCGGCAAACAACAGACAAAACGCAGCGAGTAGCAGGCTGATGATCGGCACACGAATCAATTGCGCCAACGCGGCGGCTTCAGGCCATTGCGTGGTGTTTTCCTGTGCCAGATGACGCTCCATCACCAATAGGCCGAAGGCCAACAACAATGAGCACGCCGCCCCGACAGTGGCCGCCAGCCCCAGCCCTGCGGGGGGTAACGAAAGGTCCCAGGCCTTTTCGACACCCAACACCGCCAACAACGCCCAACCGCCAAGCCACAGCGTTGGCGCGCCAATTTGCCCGAGCAGGTTTTGCGATTGCCGACTGATCCGGTCCAACAAACGTTCATACCAGCCCAAAGGCTCGGCAGATTCCTCGACAACCACCGCCGGCGCCACGGGATTCATGGCGCGGGCACGCCATTGGGCGACCCAACCGGCCGATTGCAAGCCCGCCATCAGCACCACAAACGCTGTACTCAGATTCAACAATAACGCTGGCCACAACGTTTTCGAGGCGAACAGCCCGGCAAAAAACGCCAGCAACGCACCCACTGTGGCGAGTACGCCCGCACCGATGGCGAACTGGCGCAAACGCCGCCCTTGAATGAACGCCTGCTGAAAACGCGGCAACCCGGCCAGCGGCGTTTCATCAACATCGAGATCGACTTGCATACCACCCCAGAGCGTCTTCGCTTACAGGACAATTCGTTACGATATAACGAAAATAGTGAAATTTCCGTATTCAAGCGCGCTATCTAAAGATGCCCAAGCTGTCGCTAACCTGAAGCCTTGACCGAAAGGTTGTGGCGAGCACATATTACGTTCGTAATTTTATTCAGGAACTACTTTTACCCATCCCCTTTCGATCCAGGAGTACATCCATGAGCACTTATGACGTCGTGATACTCGGCGGTGGCCCCGGCGGTTACAACGCGGCGATCCGCGCCGGACAACTGGGTCTGAAGGCGGTCTGCGTGGAAGGGCGCGCCACACTCGGCGGCACCTGCCTGAATGTCGGCTGCATGCCATCCAAGGCATTGCTGCATGCCTCCGAACTGTACGACGCGGCCATGGGCACTGAGTTCGCCAACCTGGGGATCGACGTCAAGCCCAGCCTCAACCTCGCCCAGATGATGAAGCAAAAGGATGAAAGCGTTACCGGGCTGACCAAGGGCATCGAGTTTCTTTTCCGCAAGAACAAAGTCGACTGGATCAAGGGCTGGGGCCACATCGACGGGCCGGGCAAAGTCACGGTGACCGACAGCGCCGGCGGCAAGACCGAACTGAGCGCCAGGGACATCATCATCGCCACCGGTTCCGAACCCACTCCCCTGCCCGGCGTGGACATCGATAACAAGCGCATCCTCGACTCCACCGGCGCTCTGTCACTGACCGAGGTACCCAAACATCTGGTGGTGATCGGCGCTGGCGTGATCGGCCTGGAGCTGGGTTCGGTCTGGCGACGCCTTGGGGCACAGGTGACGGTGGTCGAGTTCCTCGACCGGATCTGCCCCGGCGTGGACATCGAAGCCGGCAAAACCCTGCAACGCTCCCTGAGCAAGCAAGGCTTGAGCTTCAAGCTGAGTTCGAAAGTGACCAGCGCCACCACCTCCGCCACCGGTGTACAGCTCAGCATCGAGCCTGCCGCCGGCGGCACTGCCGAGTTGCTGGAAGCGGATTACGTATTGGTGGCCATCGGGCGCCGACCTTATACACAGGGCCTGGGCCTGGAGAACGTCGGCCTCGCCACGGACAAACGCGGCATGCTCGCCAACAAGGGGCATCGCACCGAAGCCGCCGGAGTCTGGGTGATTGGTGACGTGACCTCCGGCCCCATGCTCGCGCACAAGGCCGAGGACGAAGCCATGGCCTGTGTCGAACAGATCGTCGGCAAGGCTGGTGAGGTTAACTACAACCTGATTCCCAGCGTGGTCTACACCAGGCCGGAACTGGCCAGCGTCGGCAAGACCGAGGAGCAGCTCAAGGCCGAAGGCCGTGCGTACAAGGTGGGCAAGTTTCCCTTCACCGCCAACAGCCGGGCGAAAATCAACCACGAGACCGAAGGCTTCGCCAAAGTGCTGGCCGATGAGCGCACGGACGAAATCCTCGGCGTGCATCTGGTCGGCCCGAGCGTCAGTGAAATGATCGGCGAGTATTGCGTGGCCATGGAATTCAGCGCCTCGGCCGAAGACATCGCCCTGACCTGCCACCCACACCCGACCCGCTCCGAGGCGTTGCGCCAGGCGGCGATGAATGTGGAGGGGATGGCGACGCAGATGTAAGGCTTGCAGGACTTGGATGGCAGATCTATCGCCTTCGCGAGCAAGCCCGCTCCCACAGGTACAGCGCAACCCCTGTGGGAGCGGGCCTGCTCGCGAATCAGGCGACTCGGTTTAGAGCGGCAAATGCTCCAACGGCAACGCACCTGGCGCCTTCACCGTATGAATCGCAAAGTTGCTGCGGATGTCGCTCACACCCGGCAGCTTCAGCAAACGCCCGGTGAGAAACCGGTCATAGGCACGCAAGTCCGGCACCACCACCTGCAGCAGAAAGTCCGACTCCCCAGACACCAGGAACGCAGAAATCACCTCGGGCAAAGCCGTCACCGCCAGGCGAAAGGCTTCGGCCTGTTCGTCGTTATGGCGCTCGACCTTGACCCCGACAAACACCGTCAGCCCCAACCCCACTTCGTCGCGATCCAGATTGGCCTGGTAGCCGCGAATCACCCCCGCCTCTTCAAGCATCCGTACCCGGCGCAAGCACGGTGATGCCGACAGGCCGATCTCGTCTGCCAGTTGCACATTGCTCAGGCGGCCATCCCGTTGCAGTGCGGCGAGAATCTTGCGGTCGTAGGCGTCAAGTTTCATGGTTTGGCAGATTCCGATAGTTAACTCGAAAGAAAGTGGCAGATTATGCCAATAAAGCCCCCGATAGAAGCTGACAACGCAAGCACCTGCCCTGCCCTCCGGCCCTAGACTGGCACTACCGAATCGACAACGAATGGGGGTGCAACGTGGACGGACTCTGGATGTTTTTCATGGCGCTGGCAGTGGTCTATCTGTTGCCGGGGCCTGACATGATCCTGCTGTTGCAGACAGGTGCCCGCCAGGGCAAAGGCGCCGCGCTGGCCACCGCCGTGGGTTTGGGCATCGCCCGAGGTTGTCATGTGGGATTGGCGGCGCTGGGGCTGGCGGCGCTGTTCAAGGCGGCGCCCTGGACCTTCGATGTGGTGCGCCTGGCAGGCGCCGCGTACCTGCTGTGGATCGGCATTCAGTGCCTGCGGACGACGATGCTGCCGAACCTCGGAAGCGCCGACACAACCGGCGAAAAAACGCGCTGGAGCATCGCCATCCGGCGGGGATTGCTGACCAACCTGCTCAACCCCAAGGCACTGTTGTTCTGCTCGGTGCTGCTGCCGCAATTCATCAACCCACAGGCCGGGCCGGTGCTCGGACAATTTGCGACCCTGGGCGTGGTGCTGGTCAGTGTCGGTCTGTTGTTCGACAGCGCTTACGCCCTGATCGGCGCGGCACTCGGTCGCTGGCTGCAACGCAGCCCTTCAGCCCAGCGCCTGCAACAATGGTTGTTCGGCAGCCTGTTGATCGGTTTCGCCGTGCGGCTGACCTTTGTGCAACAGGCTTGAACCTCAAGGCGCCTTGCGGCGGCGACGCTTGAACAGCAACAGCGCGGCTGCCGCGAACGCCAGTACACTACCGACCTGCAACGGCGTCTTGTACGGGCGCAAGGCCGAACGCGCTGCGTTGGTGACTTGAGTCACGTAGCGCTTGTCGGCGTTCTCGAAGTCGGGGTATGGGCACTGGTGGCCGAAGTCGGCAGCCCATTCCACGTAAGGCCCTTCTTTGACATAACGCTGATAAATCGCACTTTGCTCCTCGAGGCTGCTGTTCCACCCCGAGGCCTCGCACAGCACCGCCGCGAAGGCCTGACTGGTGTGAGGCAGGTTATCCGCCGCCCTGCTCGCCAGCGCCGTGGCCACGAAGCGATAGTGATAACGCTGATCGGGCTGGGCGGCGCTGGCCTGCTGACGCTTCACTTCGTCCTCGGCCATCAATGGACCGACCTTGAGTTCGGCGTTTTCAAGGGTGTAATTACCGCCGAACGTGGCGTAATCCGGCGCCATTTCGTTGCTTAGAATATCCATGCCCCACTCACGCGCCGTCCAGGCGGCATTGAACAGTGCAGCGGCGCGACGGGTCGGCCACCAGGCTGAATCTGCCGCCTGGCGTTGCTCGCCGTACAACCTGGCCTTGTGACGCAAGCCGTCATTATCGAAGTACGCAGGCGCTTGCTCGTAATGGCCTTCGCGCAACAAACGCCGCCCCAGCAGATTGCGCAGGCTCGCCGCTACGGGCAAGGGCACGTAATTGTCGCGTTCCTGCTGGCTGAGCGGTGGCGGGGCCGGCACTTGTGTGTCGACGTAGTGCTTGAGTTCTTCGAGGGTCAACACGCGCTCGGCAACGGTGGCGGCGTCGAACCAGTAAATGCTTTGGCTGCGATACAGCTGGTCGAAGGCTTGCAGGTAATCCCCGCGTTGCAGGGCGAGGATCGCACTTTCACCCTCGACCCGACATTTGGGCTGGAGCGTTTCGTAGTCGTAGTCCGGAGTCCGTCGCTCGCCCCAGGATTCATTCTTCGGGAAGGCCTGGGCCGCTTTGGCATAGGCTGCGGCGGCTGCGTTTTTATCGCCGTCGCGCACCGCCAGTTTTGCCCGCAGCCACCAGGCCAACCCGCCATCGCCGGCATGCTCGAGGAACGCCTTGGCGCTGGCGTAATCGCCCTGTTGATAATTCATCGCCGCCAGTCGGTCGGCGTTTTCGAGACTGCCGCGCGTGCTGTTTTGCAACAGCTTGATCATTTTCTGTTCGTTCGGTGGTTGCTCGCCAAACGACCAGCCCAAGCGGCTGATCAAGGACGCGGTCACCAACTGCTGCACGGGCTGGCCCTTGAGCAACTCGGCCACTTGATCATCCGGCAGCGTCATCAGGTCCGCCATCAACAGCTTCAACGAGGAATAGCCCACCGCGGAACCGTGCAGATTCTGCGTGGCGTACAGTTCGATGGCACGGTTCCAGTCGCCGGCAGCGCGCACGACCCGGGCTTCTTCGCCGAGGCTCGCGACGCCCAGTTCCAGCGGATCGCTGAAGCCGTCGATGCTCATCTGCCGGGTTTGCTCGAAGGCTTTGCGGGATTGTTCGAGCAGATCCGGCGCCGCATTGGCTTCGGCACTCATGGCGTACAACGCGCGCCCCAGCGAGTAAGCCGCCCAGGTGCTGCGCGAAGCCCGTTGCTCGGCGGGCAAGGCCAGCACTTTCTTGAAATACCCGGCGGCCAAGGCATTATCACCCGCGCCAAATGCCACAGCGCCCGCCAGGTACCACCTGAGCTCCGGGGGCAGTTGCGCGCCTTCGGTTTCAACCTGACGGGCATCCGTCAGACCGCGCAGGTGTTTAACCAACACTTGTTGCTCTGCGGAAAGTCCCGCCTGCTCGGCCTGATCCCGTAGCGCTACTGCGTCAGGTTGATCGCTGTAGTCGGCGCCAGAGGTGACGTTCTTCAAGCCGTTGATGGCGTGGCCGAGGCGGCTGATTTCAAAACTGAAGTTGCCTTCGGGCAGTTCCGCCAGCGACTGGCCACGGTTGTCCAGCAGGCGCATGGGGAAGTCCGGGCCGCAGGCCAGCGCCGAGCCCAGCGGCAGGCTGAGGCTCAGGCAAAGCAAATGACGCGGCCAGTTACGGGTGAACATTCGAACCTCCTTGATCAATGTGTGCGCAGCGAGCCCAACCGATGGCACGCTGTCCGCCGGCCGGAATTCGGCCATCGCGCAGGCGGGTGAAGGTAAGCAGATCCGGACGCTGTTGCAACGCGTAACCGGCCAAGGCATCAGCCCCTTCACAGCCGCTGACCGCGAGTGTCAGGCGTTCGGGCCAGGCGCTGTCGAGGTTGCCCTGGTTGCTGATGCCGATGTCATAGAGGCCATTGACGGCCGAGAGTTGCAGCGTCAACCGACTGTCGAGGGCATCAGCACGCGCCACGGCGCGCAAGGTGGTCAGGCTCCAGGCCCGGCGGTCGTTGGCCAGTGGCAGGCGAAACCAGATCAAGCCCGCCAGATGCTCGGGTGGATCGGCACGCAGTTCGGTGCCGAGGGTGCGCAGCGAATGCGGATCGGCGAGTAATTCCCGACGCAGGCCTTCGCGCTCCAGCGTCACTTCGCTTTCCACAACCGGTGCGCCGTCCGTCGACGGCAGCAACGCCACGCCATAAGCCGGCAGCGCCAGATAGAAAGGTTTTGTCGTGACGCGGCTCCAGGCCTTCGCCCATTGCCGGGCCTGATCGGCATCAAACAAGCCACGACGCGGATCGCTCACCGCGTGCACCTGCAACACGCTGCTGTCGACTGAGGATAACAACGCCGGCAGTTCGCGACTGTCGAGCCAGGACGGCAACGCCGTGATGCTCAGCGGCAGCGAAGTCGGCAATGCTTCACGCAGATGCGCGAGAAATTCGCGGTACGAAGGTAGCCGGGCATTACCGGCATCGTGGTCGATTTCTACGCCGGCGAGGTTCAACCCTTGCCCCTGCCAATCGCTGATCACCTGGCGGATCTGCGCGGTGACCTCTTCCTGATCGAGTGCCTTGAGCTGCCCGTCCAGGCGCACCACCGCAATCACCGGCCGGCCATCGTGCCTGAGCAATACCGGATCAATACGGGCACGGCTCCAACCGGCATTGGGGAAGGCCTGCAAGGCCAGCACCCGCAACGTTGAAAAGTCGGCACGGCTGTCCCTGAGGGCTGCGTCATGGGCCGGCGTCCATTGCCGCTGCCAGACGTAGAGTTGCTGATCCAGCGGCGGTGCGTCGTGCCTTTCGCATCCGGCGGTCAGCACCAGCGCCATCAGCAAGGCGATCGAGCGAGTGAAAAAAACCATTGAAACGCCTGTTCCTGAAATGCAGAAAGGGCCACAAACCTTGTGGGAGCGGGCTTGCTCGCGAAGGCAGTGTGTCAGCAACGTTGATATTGACTGACACGACGCCTTCGCGAGCAAGCCCGCTCCCACAAGATCAGGGGCTTGACCGAATGGTCTTAGCCTCTGCGGCCCTTTTCGTTCTGCCACTACCCTACCCAGCCATCGACCAGCGGGCAATGTTCACCGGTAATCTTCCTTCAGATATCGAGCACCAACGGCTGCGCCCCCTGCGCCGGAATCGCACAGCAAATCAGCACCTGTCCGTCATCCGGCACCTCCGCTGGCGGCAGCGGGTAATGCACCTGACCGCTGACCAGGCGCGTCTTGCAGGTGCCACAGGAGCCGCCGCGACAGCTGAATTCCGGGCGCAGGCCACGGCTTTCCGCCAACTCCAGCAAACTGCCGCCCTCCGGCTGCCAGCGCGCTTCCTTGGCCGAACGCTGGAACACCACGGGCACCGACGTGGTGGCGGCTGGCGGCTGCTCGATGACCACCGCATCGGGGTCCGGGCGTCGGCGCAAGGTGGACGGGCCAAAGGTTTCGGCGTGAATCCGCGAGTCGCGAACGTCCAGCTCGCGCAAGCCGTCGTACAGCGCCTGGGTAAAACTTCCGGGGCCACAGACGACAAAGTCCGGCTGATCGTAGTCCTCGACTGTCAGCAGCTCCTTGAGCAGCGCGACGTCGATCCGCCCACTGAGGTCGAAGTCCGCGCCTTGCACCGCCTCGGCTTCCGGTTGGCTGAGCAGACGCACCACCCGCACCGCGTCACCGGCATCTTCGAGCAAGCGATCCAGTTCGCCGCGAAACGGCTGGTCGGCCAGCGTGCGCGAACTCTGGATAAACCACGTCGGGCGGATACGGCGGGTGCGTAATCCCTGGTAAACCACCTCGCGCAGCATCGACAACAGCGGCGTGATGCCTACCCCGGCCGCCAGCAACACCAATGGCCGTCGCTCATGGGGCGCCACGGTGAAATGCCCTTGCGGCGCCCGCGCCTCCAACAGGTCGCCGACCCGAATCCGCTCATGCAAATGGGTAGAGACCCGCCCGTCGCGCTTTACGCTGATGCGGAAAAAATCATCGGACGGAGCGCTCGATAAACTGTACGTGCGGATGTGCACTTCACCGTCAATGTTCAAGCGCAGGGGCAAATGCTGCCCGGCCTGGAAAAGCGGTAATCCGGCTCCGTCGGCGGGCTCCAGGTAAATCGAGCGAATGCTGTGGCTTTGCGCTTCAATGCGTGTCACCCGCAACGGCCGCCATTGATCGCCCAGGGCTTTGGCCTGCAAACGCGCCGCGGCCTGCTCCCAGGTGCCGGTGAGCAAACTGGTGGGTGATACGCCGTCGAAGCGCCAGCGCAACGCCAGGGCGGCGGGGCGACGTACGACGTGTTCGACATCGATTGTCCACAGGCGCTCGGCTCCCTGGAACGCCTCGACCTGCGGGCCCTCAAGGATGATTTCGGTGCGCCCGCTGAGCTGCAGCAAATCCCCGGTATTGAAATCGATGAACAACAACCCGGCCCGGGGATTGAGCAGCAGGTTACCCAAGGTGTTGAAATGCAGATTGCCGGCAAAGTCCGGAATGGTCAGGCGATTGCCTTCCACGTGTACGAAACCGGTCTGACCGCCACGATGCGATACATCCACCGAGCGCTCGCCGTCGACCTCCACATAACTGGCAACGAAGAACGTGTCCGCCTCGGCGATCATGGCCTTGGCCGCGTCATCCAGTTCGTTGAAATGTTGCGCGACTCGCGTCGAAGGGTCGGCCAGCGGCACCGAACGAAACTGGCGCAACTGAATGTACTGCGGGCAATTGCCGAAGGACTGATCCACCGTCACCGCGAAACCGCCGGTCGTCATGGCACGCACATGTCCATTGATGCGGTTGCGACGGCGGGTATGCAACTCGATACCCAACAGGCCAATGGCCGTGCCGTCACTCAACTGCGCGGGATCATCAAAGGCAGGCAGGCTGCTGAACTGCAACAAGCCAGGTGCTGGCGAGAGTGCGAATCCGGGCTGGCCTTCAAGGATGCTGGCCCAGGGATGACCGTCGGCATCTACCGCTCCGTACAGCATGAACGGCAACTGCTGATAGAAGGTGCGGTGCTGGTCCGGCATCTCGCTGCGAATCACCTTACGACCGAAAATCTCCATTCGTTCGGCAACGCCTACATGCGCCTGCAATTGTTTCTCGCCGGCATGCCAGGGTGAACGGTCCATATGGCTTCTCCCTTGCGCCACTGGCGCAGGTCGGGGCGGCCCGGCAATACCGGGCCGCGAGCATCAGGCAGTTTTTTGCAGGCCGGCGACGGTGCGCGGCATGCCGACAAAACCTGGCAAGGCTTCGATACGGGCCAGCCACGCGCGAATATTGGGGTACTCGTCCAGCGACACATTGCCCTCCGGCGCATGGGCGATGTAGCTGTAAGCGGCGACGTCGGCAATCGTCGGTTCTGTGCCGACCAGATACGCTGTATCGGCCAGTTCGTGATCGATCACCTTGAGCACGGTATGGGCGTAGGCAATCACTTCTTCAGCGTTGTAAGGCGCACCAAATACAGTGATCAATCTGGCCCGGGCCGGGCCGAAGGCAATCGGGCCGGCAGCCACCGACAACCAGCGCTGGACGTTGGCCGCCCCCACCGGATCCGCCGGAAGCCAACGGCCGTTGCCGTACTTTTGCGCCAGGTACACCAGAATCGCGTTGGAATCGGCCAATACCACACCCTCGTCATCAATGACCGGCACCTGACCGAATGCATTGAGCGCCAGGAACGCCGGTTGCTTGTGTTCGCCCTTGGCGAGGTCAACGAAGATCAATTCGGTCGGCAATTTCAGCAGGGACAGCATCAACTCGACACGATGCGCGTGGCCGGAACGTGGGAAGTTGTAGAGTTTGATCGCTTGCATGGTCGACACCTCGGGTCTGTGGTGCTGCTCAGGAAGATCAGCGCCGGTGGGTCGTATCTTCCACTCACAAGCAAAACAACAGAATCACCAGCAAACGCAATCAATTATTTCACTGGGTGAAATAAATCAACGCTCGAGCGCCGGATGCTCGCGCAGGATCTTGACCGCGAAATCCACAAAACTGCGCACCCGGGCCGGGGCTTTGCGCCCGCCTTGATAGAGCACGTGGATGGGTAATGGCGGCAGTTCGAAGTCAGCCAGAACAATCTCCAGCTCACCGGCAGCCACCTTGCTCGCCACTTGATAAGACAGCACCCGCGTGAACCCCAACCCCAGACTGGCTGCCGTGATGGCAGCCTGATTCGCCGTCACCACCAGTCGCGGTTCAGCCCGCACACTCAGGGTTTCGCCGTCTTCAATGAATGGCCAACTCCTGAGCTGGCCAATGGCCGATGTCGCAATGATCGGCGCCTGAGCCAGTTCCTGTGGATGTCTGGGCCGACCATGGCTGGCCAGAAACTGAGGCGAGGCGCAGATCACCCGCCGCACCTCACCGACGCGGATTGCATGCTGATTGCTGTCGGGGAGCTCGCCGATACGGATGGCCACATCGACGCCCTCCTCGACCACGCTCACCACCCGGTCTACCAGTAGCGCGTTGATGCAGACCTCGGGGAACTGCGTCAGGTAGCTCACCATCAGTGGCGTGACAAACAGCTCGCCAAACAAGACCGGTGCGGTGATGGTCAGTTGCCCACGAGGATGGATATGGCTGCCCGCTGCCGAGTCCTCCGCTTCCTGCACCTCGGCGAGAATTCTCCGACAGTCCTCCAGATATCGCTGACCGGCCTCACTCAAATACACGCTGCGCGTCGTACGCGTGAGCAGTTGTGTGCCAATACGTTGCTCCAGCGCCGCCACTGCTCGGGTGACACTGGCCGCCGACAGACCCAAACGCCGCGCCGCCGCCGAAAAACCCTGGTCCTGGGCGACGGCAGCGAAGACCTGCATTTCCTGGAAGCGGTCCATGGGCATGTCCTCATTTCAGATTGATAAATCGCAACCGAAGGCCGGGATGTTAAGCGCGGCTGCCCAACAACTAAATCAACGGGCTACTGCACTCTAGCGCCTCCACCGTAAAAACGAAGCGTGGCCCCCCCAAAGAGCGGACCGGGGATTATTGATAATTAATGAGGATTATTTTCTTGCGACGGGTGCGACTGTCCGCAATGATCCGGCCCCGCCCGCTAAAGCGGCTAATGCCAGACCGGGAAAAAGCGCCTTTGGCTCCACGCCCCACTCGCTTGCGGCATGGGTTCGTCAGCGGACTATATCCACAGCGGCAGAATTCCAGCCTGCGTAATCAGGCGGAATATTCGACTGCTCCTATACTACAAACCACCCTGTTACCTATTGGGTTTTAGTAGGTACCTCGTTGAATTTTCCCTACATGAAAAAAGGCGTTAGTTGTTAACGCATGGATGACGGTTTATCGATCCTGCTTTCAAGATTCACCGTAGGGAAGAGTTGAACTTCAACGGCCTGGCTAACCTGTGTGACACCGCAAGGAGTTCGAAAATGTTGCGCACTAACATTTCCGCTAGAGCACTGTCCGGTGGTTTGCTCGATGTACTGATACGCGCCGGGCTGATTACGGTGCTGGTACTGTTCTGCTTCCAGATCTTCCACCCCTTCCTGAACCTCATGCTCTGGGCACTGATTCTGGCGATCACCCTGTACCCCCTGCATGCGCTGATCAAGCGCAAGCTGGTCAACAAGGACGGTCGTGCCGCCACCCTGATCGTGGTGGTCGCCCTGGCCTTGCTGATGGTGCCGATCTACCTGCTGGGCACCTCGATCAGTGAATCGGTCCAGGGCACCCTGGCGATCCTCAAGTCCGATTCGCTGCAGATTCCGCTACCCAGCGAAAAAATCGCGTCCCTGCCGCTTATTGGCCAGCCGCTCTACGACTACTGGATGCAGGCCGCCACCAACATGAGCAGCGTGTTCATGAAGCTGATGCCCTACATCAAGTCCATCGGCCTGACCTTGTTGGGCAAAATGGCCGACGTTGGTGTGGGTTTTCTGTTGTTCATCGGCGCCCTGATCATTGCCGGCGTGTTCATGGCCTATGGCGAAAACGGCGAAAGAAGCGCCCTGGCCATCACCTCGCGTCTTTCCGGACCGGAGCGTGGCCCACGCATCACCGAGCTCTGCACCGCAACCATCCGCGCGGTGGCCCAGGGCGTGGTCGGCATCGCGTTCATTCAGATGTTGCTGGTCGGTGTGGGCTTCGTGCTCATGGGCGTCCCCGGTGCCGGGCTGCTGGCGATGGTTGCGCTGCTGATGGGGATCATGCAATTGCCGGTGCTGCTGGTGACCCTTCCGGTGATCGCTTATGTCTTCGCCACCGAAGGGACGAGCCTGGCCACTGTTGTGTTTGGCATCTATAGCCTTATCGCCGGGATGGCCGACAACGTCCTCAAACCGTTGATGCTTGGCCGCGGCGTCGATGTCCCCATGCCGGTGATTCTGATTGGCGCCCTGGGCGGCATGGTCAGTGGTGGTTTCATTGGTTTGTTCATCGGCCCGGTTGCGCTGGCGGTGGGCTACCAGCTCTTCTGGCAATGGGTCCAGGACCAACCGTCTGCCGAACTACTGAACGAAACACCAGAGATCGAGGCGTTGAACGAGACACCGCAAATCGGGACCATGAACGATCAGCGTCCCCTCTGAGGAGTTTGCGCTTGATGCCACGTCCTGCTCGCATCAGCCGGCTGCTGCTCTGTGGGACCGCCTTTCTGGGGGGCTGCGTGCAACTGGGCCCGGATTTCCAGTCGCCGGCCCAGCCTTGGGTCGATCACTGGAACAGCCCGGCCCTGGAGCTCGCCGGCCAACAACACGCGCAACCTGACAGCCGCCAATGGTGGCGCGTGTTTAACGACCCGGTGCTGGACCACTTGATGGCCGAAGCCGATGCCCACAACCCCGACCTGCACGTCGCTGGCCTGCGGGTCATGGAGTCGAGAGCGCAATTGGGCATCGCCCTGAGTGGGCGCTACCCGCAATTGCAGCAGGCCAGCGCCGACAGCCTGTACCTGAAGCGTCGACAATCGGGCGGTGCCAACCCACAGGACACGCATTTCTGGCAACACAGTGTCGGCTTCGATATCGGCTGGGAGCTGGATTTCTGGGGGCGTTTCAGCCGTGCCATCGAGTCGGCCGACGCGTCCTGGTTTGCCGCCCAGGCCAACTATGAAAATGCCCTGGTGCTCTTGCACGCGCAACTTGCGCAAAACTACTACGCCTTGCGCACCGCCGAAGCACGCCTGGCCATCGCCCGCAGTAACGCCGCCTTGCAAAAACGCAGCTACGAGATCACCGAGCGCCTGTTCAAAAGCGGGGCCGAGGCCGAACTCGACCTGCAACAGGCCAAGACCCAGTACCTGGGGACCCTGAGTACCATCCCGGATTTCGAGAGCCAGGTGGCGAGCTTGCGAAATGCATTGTCCACGCTGATCGGCCAACCACCCGGTTCCATCCCTGACCTGGATCGCTACACCGGGGTGGTGCCATTGCTCGATACGGCTGTGCTGCAGGATGTACCTGCGAATCTGCTGGTGCGGCGTCCCGATGTTCGTGCGGCCGAGCTGCAAGTGGCGGCGCAGTCGGCGTTGATCGGTGTGGCCGAGACCGACTTATACCCCTCCATCAGCCTGCTGGGCAGCATCGTCTGGTCTGCCAGCTCGCTCAACGGTGCATCCAATACCCTCGACATGGTGGCCGGCCCCAGCCTGCGCTGGGACATCTTCGACCATGGTCGGATCACCAACAACGTCCGCGTGCAGGATGCGCGCTTGCAGCAGTTGATCGTTATCTACCAGGACAGCGTACGCCAGGCTGCACGCGAGGCTGATGATGCCGCGACCGGTTTGATCAAGGCGCTGGAGCGTGACCGGATCCTCAGCAATGCATCGGTGGCCGCCGAACGTTCGGTGACCCTGGCCAATGCCCAGTACCGTGAAGGCTATTCGGACTTCCAGCGTGTGCTGGATGCACAGCGCGCCCTGTTTGCCCAGCAGGATATCTACCTGGTCAACCGTGGCACTGCCGTCAACAGCCTGATCGCCCTGTACAAGGCGCTGGGCGGTGGCTGGTACAGCGACCAGCCGATGATCGACCCGGCCACCCGCCAACAGATGCAACAACGGACCGATTGGGGCGACCTGCTCGACGAACCGAAGGAAAATGCCCATGACTGACAGCCCACAACCGGCCACCTCGGCACCTGCCGCCGACCCGGCCAGAAAAGCCATCAACTGGGTAGTACTGCTGATCATCCTGAGCCTGGTCTGGTACCTGATGGCCGACCGTTACACGCCCTACACGCAACAGGCACGGGTACAGGCCTTCATTGTGCCGGTGGCGGCCGAGGTATCCGGCCGGGTGACCAAGGTGCACGTACGCAACAACCAGGACGTCAAGGCTGGCGAATTGCTGTTTGAAGTCAATCCGGAGCAGTACCAGATTGCCGTCGACCGCGCCCGCGCCGACCTTGAGTCGACACGTCGCCAGGTGGGCGCCAACACGGCTGGCGTCGACTCCAAGCTGGCGTCCCTGCGCGCATCCCAGGCCAATGAGCTCAAGGCTCGCCAGGATAGCCAGCGGCTTGAGCGGCTGTATCGCGAAGACCCGGGCACCATCTCGCTGCGCCGCCTCGAGATCTCCCGCGCCACCCTGGAAGAGTCCATCAGTCAGGTCGCTGCGGCCAAGGCCGAAGTGCAACGGGCGCGGGAACAACAAGGCGGTAACGAAGACGAAAACGCCCAGTTGCTCAGCGCCGCCAGCAACCTCGAAAAAGCCGAGCTGGACTTGAGCAATACCAAAGTCCACGCGCGCTCGGCCGGCCTGATCACCGATTTGCGCACCGATGTCGGCCAGTTCGCCTCCGCCGGTGCACCGGTGATGACCCTGATCGCCATCCACGACGTGTGGATCAGCGCCGACATGACCGAAAACAACCTCGGCAGTGTCCAGCCCGGGACGCCGGTGTCCATCGTCCTCGACGCCCTGCCAGGGAAAATCTACAAAGGCCATGTGCGCAGCGTCGGCTATGGCGTCGATATCGGCCAGACCACCCAGCCGGGCAGCCTGCCGAAGGTGGAGAACAGTCGCGACTGGCTCCGCCCGGCCCAGCGCTTCCCGGTCATCATCGAGTTCGAACCCGGTGAGTTGACCGGTCCACAAGGCATCCGCTCCGGCGGACAGGCCGAAGTCATGGCCTTCCCGAGCGAGGGCAACCCGCTGAATTTTCTAGGGCGCGTGTTTCTGCGCCTGATGAGCTGGATGTCCTATGCGTATTGAGCGCCCGGCCCAGGTTCAGCGCGCGCTGCGCCTGGGCTTCGGTACGGCGCTGTGCCTGGCGGCGAGCTTCGGTCTGGCCCTGCCCATCCCGTTCCTCGCGCCGATGCTGGCGCTGATGATGCTGGCAGCGATGAACCGGCCGTTGCCGTTCAAGGCCAGCCTGGGCCTGATCCTGATCCTGATGTTGACCACCGGGACCGGCCTGCTGCTGATCCCCCTGCTGCGTTACTACCCGTTCAGTGGCGTGTTGCTGGTCGGACTGTGCCTGTTCATGGCTTTCGGTTACGGCCTGCGTGGTGGCAACCCGCTGGTGGCGACGTTCCTGGTGGTGGGCCTGACCTTGATCAGTGCCGCCGGAACCGCTGAATTCGCCCTGGCGCTCGAGGTGATCGTGGCCCTGGTCAAGGGACTGTTCCTGGCCGTCATGACACTGACCATCAGCCATTGGCTGTTTCCCGACCCCGCCAGCGCCCCACCGGCCAAGCCCGGCCCGAGCCTTACGCCCACCGAAAGCAGTTGGCTGGCGCTACGGGCCACGCTGGTGGTGCTGCCGACGTTCCTGCTGGCCATGATCGACCCGGCCAGCTATCTGCCGATCATCATGAAAGCCGTCAGCCTCGGCCAACAGAGCTGCGCAACCAGCGCCCGCAACGCCGGCCAGGAATTACTCGGCTCGACCCTGCTCGGCGGCCTGATGGCGATCCTTTTCTGGTGCGCGCTGAGCCTGTTCGTGAACCTGTGGATGTTTTTTCTGTGGATGCTGCTGTTCGGTTTACTGGCGGCCAGAAAACTCTACGGCCTGGCCAAAACCCGACAACCACCGAGTTTCTGGCTCAACAGCCTGGCAACCCTGATCATTCTGCTCGGCCAATCGGTACAGGACAGCGCAGCGGGCAAGGACGTCTACACCGCCTTCGCCATCCGCATGGGGCTGTTCATTCTGGTGACTTTGTATGCCTGTTTGATGGTGTATTTGCTCGACACGCGGCGGCAACGGCGAATTACGCTCTCCTAGATATAGAAAAACCCCCTGAAGAGGGGGTTTTTCGTTGTGGATAACTTATTCCACGGTAACCGACTTCGCCAGGTTGCGCGGCTGGTCAACGTCGGTGCCTTTGAGCACGGCGACGTAGTACGACAACAGCTGCAGCGGGATGGTGTAGAGGATCGGCGACAGGATGTCGTGGATGTGCGGCATGTGCACCACGTGGGTGCCTTCACCGTTGGTCATGCCGGCCTTCTCGTCGGCGAAGACGATCAACTGGCCACCGCGGGCGCGGACTTCCTGGAGGTTGGACTTCAACTTCTCCAGCAGCTCATTGTTCGGCGCCACGGTCACCACGGGCATGTCGTTATCCACAAGCGCCAACGGGCCGTGTTTCAGCTCGCCGGCCGGGTAGGCTTCGGCGTGGATGTAGGAGATTTCCTTGAGCTTGAGTGCACCTTCCATCGCTACCGGGAACTGCGCGCCGCGACCGAGGAACAGCGTGTGGTTTTTCTCGGCGAACAGCTCGGAGATTTTTTCCACAGTGCTGTCCATGGCCAGCGCCTCGCCCAGGCGGGTTGGCAAACGACGCAGTTCTTCGACCAGGGTCGCTTCTACGTCTTTGGCCAAGGTGCCACGAACCTGGCCCAGGGAAAGCGTCAGCAACAACAGGCCGACCAATTGCGTGGTGAAGGCTTTGGTCGAGGCCACACCGATTTCGCGGCCGGCCTGGGTCAACAGGGTCAGATCGGACTCACGCACCAGCGAGCTGATGCCGACGTTACAGATCGCCAGGCTGGCGAGGAAGCCCAGCTCCTTGGCGTTGCGTAGCGCGGCCAGGGTGTCGGCGGTTTCGCCGGACTGGGAAATGGTCACGAACAAGGTGTCCGGCTGCACCACCACCTTGCGGTAGCGGAATTCGCTGGCGACTTCGACCTGGCAAGGAATGCCGGCCAGCTCTTCAAGCCAGTAACGCGCGACCATGCCGGCGTGGTAACTGGTGCCGCACGCGACGATCTGTACGTTGCGCACTTTGGCAAACAGCTCGGCCGCCTGTGGGCCGAATGCCTGTACCAGCACCTGGTTCTGGCTCAGGCGACCTTCCAGGGTGCGCTGCACCACGGACGGTTGCTCGTGGATTTCCTTGAGCATGAAGTGGCGGAACTCGCCCTTTTCAGCGGCTTCGGCGCCATCACGGTACTGCACGGCTTCGCGCTCGACAGCCTTGCCGTCAACGTCCCAGATCTGCACGCTGTCGCGGCGGATTTCGGCGATATCGCCTTCTTCCAGGTACATGAAGCGGTCAGTGACCTGACGCAGGGCCAACTGGTCGGAGGCCAGGAAGTTTTCCCCAAGGCCCAGGCCGATCACCAGCGGGCTGCCGCTGCGGGCCGCGACCAGACGATCAGGTTGCTTGGCGCTGATCACTGCCAGGCCGTAAGCACCGTGCAGTTCTTTGACAGTTGCCTTGAGGGCCACGGTCAGGTCGCTCAGATCCTTGAGTTTGTGGTTCAGCAGGTGGGCGATGACTTCGGTATCGGTGTCCGAGGTGAACACATAACCCAGGGCCTTTAGTTGTTCGCGCAGGGCTTCGTGGTTTTCGATGATGCCGTTGTGCACCACCGCCAGGTCACCGGAGAAATGCGGGTGGGCATTGCGCTCGCACGGTGCGCCGTGGGTAGCCCAGCGGGTGTGGGCGATGCCCAGGCGACCGACCAGCGGCTCGGTGGTCAATGCCTGCTCCAGTTCACTGACCTTGCCCGGACGACGCAGGCGCTCGAGTTTTTCATCGTTGGTGTAAACCGCCACGCCAGCGCTGTCATACCCACGGTATTCAAGGCGTTTCAGGCCTTCGACGAGGATGGCGGTGATGTTACGTTCTGCGACTGCGCCGACAATTCCACACATGCTATTTCTCCTGACTGACAGCCGCGCATATCAAATTGATGCCGCGGGCCTGAATCTGAGCGCGAGCCTCAAGCGGCAGGCGTTCATCGGTAATAAGGGTATGGACGCTGCTCCAGGGCAGCTCCAGGTTGGGAATCTTGCGGCCGATCTTGTCGGCCTCCACCATCACGACGACTTCACGGGCGACTTCGGCCATGACCCGGCTCAGTCCGAGCAGTTCATTGAAGGTGGTTGTACCGCGAACCAGATCGATGCCATCGGCACCGATAAACAGCTGGTCGAAGTCGTAGGAGCGCAGTACCTGCTCGGCAACCTGCCCCTGGAAAGACTCGGAGTGCGGGTCCCAGGTGCCACCGGTCATCAACAGCACCGGTTCATGCTCAAGTTCGCTCAAGGCATTGGCGACATGCAGCGAGTTGGTCATCACCACCAGGCCGGGTTGTTGGCCGAGTTCCGGGATCATGGAAGCGGTGGTACTGCCACTGTCGATAATGATGCGCGCATGCTCGCGAATCCGCGCGACGGCGGCACGGGCGATGGCTTGTTTGTACTTGGAAACCGGCTGACCAAGATCGGCCACCAGTTCCTGAGGCATGGTGATCGCCCCGCCGTAACGACGCAGCAACAGACCATTGCTTTCAAGTGCCGCCAGATCCTTGCGAATCGTAACTTCCGACGTTTCGAAGCGCTTGGCCAACTCATCCACACTGACTTCGCCCTGCTCAGTGAGCAAGGCGAGGATGTTGTGACGGCGTTGAGGTGTGTTGCGCTTCGACATGACTGGGTAAGTTTCGATTCGAAAGATAACGGAAGCAATCAAAACCTATCGGCGAAATTTCGTCAAGCGCGGAGTGATGAAAAGACCTGTGGATAAACGAAAAAAGATCGCAGCCTGCGGCAGCTCCTACAGTGGTTTTATGTTTTCCCTGTAGGAGCTGCCGAAGGCTGCGATCTTTTAATTTCCAAGGTCTGTGGATAACTTAGCCCTTCTTGACCTTCTCCGGCCGCTTCCAGCCATCGATGTTCTTCTGGCGAGCACGCCCGATGGCCAGCTGGGATTTATCCACAGTCGAAGTAATGGTCGAGCCAGCCGCTGTGGTCGCGCCGTCGAGGATATCCACAGGCGCCACCAACGAGTTGTTGGAGCCAATGAACACATCTTCGCCCAACACGGTTTTCCACTTGTTGATGCCGTCGTAGTTGCAGGTGATGGTGCCAGCACCAATGTTGGTGCGCGCGCCGATCTCGGCATCGCCCAGATAAGTCAGGTGACCGGCCTTGGCGCCTTCGCCCAGGTGCGCGTTTTTCAATTCGACGAAGTTACCCACATGCGCGCGGGCTTCCAGCACGGTACCTGGACGCAGACGAGCGAACGGACCGGCGTCGCTGCCTTCACCCAGGATTGCACCTTCGATATGGCTGTTGGCCTTGATGACCACGCCTTTGCGCAGGGTGCTGTCCTTGATCACGCAGTTCGGGCCGATCACCACGTCGTCTTCGATGACGACCTTACCTTCGAGGATCACGTTGATGTCGATCAGCACGTCGCGGCCAACTGTGACTTCACCGCGGATATCGAAACGAGCCGGGTCACGCAGCGTCACACCTTGAGCCATCAAACGACGACCGGCGCGCAATTGATAATGCCGTTCCAGTTCGGAAAGCTGCTTGCGATCGTTGGCGCCCTGCACTTCCATGGCGTCGTGCGGTTGCTCGGTGGCCACCACCAGACCATCGCTCACGGCCATGGCAATGATGTCGGTCAGGTAGTACTCGCCCTGGGCGTTGTTATTGGAGAGACGGCTCATCCAGTCGCCAAGACGGGCAAAAGGCAGCGCCAGAATGCCGGTATTGCCTTCGGTGATTTTGCGCTCGGCTTCATTGGCATCTTTCTGCTCGACAATGGCCGTGACCTTGCCCTGCACATCACGAACAATGCGGCCGTAACCGGTCGGGTCATCCAGCTCTACGGTCAGCAAGCCCAATTGCTCTGGCCCCACCTGCTTGAGCAGACGTTGCAGGGTATCGACTTCGATCAACGGCACATCGCCATAAAGCACCAGCACGGTGTCGGACTGAATGAACGGCACGGCTTGAGCAACGGCGTGACCGGTACCCAGCTGCTTATCCTGCAGGACGAAGTTCAGATCATCCGCCGCCAGGCGTTCGCGCACGGCATCGGCGCCGTGGCCGATCACCACGTGAATGCGCTGTGGATCAAGTTGCCGGGCGCTGTGGATAACATGGCCGAGCATGGAGTTGCCGGCAATCGGGTGCAAAACTTTCGGCAAAGCTGAACGCATACGCGTGCCTTGGCCAGCAGCGAGAATAACGATTTCAAGTGACATGACTGGCTACCAATCCTGGGTGGTCAGCGGCTGCGACCAGGTTGTAAAAAACGGAAAAGAAAAAAGGGTAGCCGAGGCTACCCTTTTTAATCAATCGCACAACAAGCGCAACCTTAGTGGCCGAACTTCTTGCGGATCTGCTGGACGGTGCGCAGCTGGGCTGCAGCCTCGGCCAGACGTGCGGCAGCAGAACCGTAATCGAATTCAGCGCCACGTTCATGCAAGGCCTTCTCGGCAGCCTTAACGGCTTCCTGAGCGGAGGCTTCATCCAGATCGGCAGCACGTTGCACGGTGTCGGCAAGTACCTTGACCATGTTCGGCTGAACCTCGAGGAAACCACCGGAGATGTAATACACCTCCTCTTCCCCGCCCTGCTTGACCAGGCGGATCGGACCTGGCTTCAGATTAGTGATCAGCGGCGCGTGACCCAGGGCGATACCAAGATCACCCAGTGCACCGTGCGCAATCACCATCTCGACCAGACCGGAAAAGATTTCCCCTTCCGCGCTGACGATATCGCAATGGACTGTCATAGCCATCTGATTGCCTCAACCTAAATTAGCGCCCGTTGCCGGGCGCCGGGATTACAGTTTCTTGGCTTTCTCGATCGCTTCTTCGATGCCGCCAACCATGTAGAACGCTTGTTCTGGCAGGTGGTCGTAGTCACCGTTGAGGATGCCTTTGAAGCCAGCAATGGTGTCTTTCAGGGAAACGTATTTACCCGATGCACCGGTGAAGACTTCAGCCACGAAGAACGGCTGCGACAAGAAGCGCTGGATCTTACGAGCACGGTTTACCAACTGCTTGTCGGCTTCCGACAGCTCGTCCATACCCAGGATCGCAATGATGTCCTTCAGTTCTTTGTAACGCTGCAGCACGTACTGAACACCGCGAGCGGTTTCGTAGTGGTCGTTGCCGATCACGTTCGGGTCCAGCTGACGCGAAGTCGAGTCCAGTGGGTCTACCGCCGGGTAGATACCCAGGGAAGCGATGTCACGGGACAGAACGACGGTGGCGTCCAAGTGGGCGAAGGTGGTCGCTGGCGACGGGTCGGTCAAGTCGTCCGCTGGTACGTATACCGCCTGGATCGAAGTAATCGAACCTTGCTTGGTCGAAGTGATGCGCTCTTGCAGCACGCCCATCTCTTCAGCCAGGGTCGGCTGGTAACCTACTGCCGAAGGCATACGGCCCAGCAGTGCGGATACTTCAGTACCGGCCAGGGTGTAACGATAGATGTTGTCGACGAACAGCAGAACGTCGTTACCTTCGTCACGGAACTTCTCGGCCATGGTCAGGCCGGTCAGTGCTACGCGCAGACGGTTTCCCGGCGGCTCGTTCATCTGACCGTAAACCAGTGCCACTTTGTCCAGAACGTTGGAGTCCTTCATCTCGTGGTAGAAGTCGTTACCCTCACGAGTACGCTCACCCACACCGGCGAACACGGAATAACCGCTGTGCTCGATGGCGATGTTACGGATCAGTTCCATCATGTTTACGGTCTTGCCTACACCGGCACCACCGAACAGACCGACTTTACCACCCTTGGCGAACGGGCAAACCAGGTCGATAACCTTGATGCCCGTTTCCAGCAGCTCGTTGCCACCGGCTTGTTCAGCGAAGGTTGGCGCAGGACGGTGAATGCCCCAACGCTCTTCTTCGCCGATCGGGCCAGCTTCGTCGATCGGGTTGCCCAGTACGTCCATGATCCGGCCCAGGGTCGCTTTACCGACCGGTACGGAGATGGCTGCGCCAGTGTTGTTGACGTCCAGACCGCGCTTCAAGCCTTCGGTGGAGCCCATCGCAATGGTACGAACCACGCCGTCGCCCAGCTGCTGCTGAACTTCCAGAGTGGTTTCGGCGCCTTGAACTTTCAAGGCGTCGTAGATGCTCGGTACGCTGTCGCGTGGGAATTCCACGTCGATAACGGCGCCGATGATTTGAACGATACGTCCGCTACTCATAGCTGGATCCTCTGAATATTTGAACCGTTAAACCGCGGCAGCGCCGCCGACGATTTCCGAGATCTCTTGGGTGATCGCAGCCTGACGCGCCTTGTTGTAGACCAGCTGCAAATCGCTGATCAAATCACCGGCGTTGTCGGTAGCGTTCTTCATCGCGATCATCCGCGCAGCTTGTTCAGCCGCGTTGTTCTCGACCACCGCCTGGTAGACCTGCGACTCCACGTAACGGACCATCAAGCCGTCGAGCAGCTCCTTGGCATCCGGTTCGTAGAGATAGTCCCAGTGGTGCTTGAGTTCTTGATCCGGGGTTGCCACCAGTGGAATCAACTGCTCCACGGTAGGCTGTTGCGTCATGGTGTTGATGAACTTGTTGGACACCACGGACAGGCGGTCAATACGGCCGTCCAGGTAGGCATCCAGCATCACCTTGACGCTGCCGATCAGATCATTGATCGACGGCTCTTCACCCAGGTGGCTGATAGCTGCAACGACGTTACCGCCGAAGTTGCGGAAGAAAGCCGCACCCTTGCTACCAACTACACACAGATCGATCTCGACGCCGTTTTCGCGGTTTACCGCCATGTCCTTGACCAAAGCCTTGAACAGGTTGGTGTTCAAGCCACCACACAGACCACGGTCACTGCTCACTACGACATAACCGACACGCTTTACTTCACGGTCGATCATGAACGGGTGGCGATATTCCGGGTTAGCGTTGGCCAGATGGCCAATAACCTGGCGGATGCGCTCCGCATAAGGACGGCTAGCAGCCATGCGCATTTGTGCCTTGCGCATTTTGCTGACCGCCACTTTTTCCATGGCGCTGGTAATCTTTTGCGTGCTTTTGATGCTCGCAATCTTACTGCGAATCTCTTTTGCGCCTGCCATGTAACACCTATCAGGTTAGCAAGCGGGAGCCGCTAGGCTCCCGCTGCGGCTTACCAGGTTTGGGTGGCCTTGAACTTCTCGATACCGGCTTTCAGGCCGCCATCGATTTCGTCATTGAAGTCACCCTTCACGTTGATCTTCGCCATCAAGTCGGCGTGATCGCGGTTGAAGTAAGCAATCAGCGCTTGTTCGAAGCTGCCGATCTTGGCGATTTCAACGTCGGTCAGGAACCCACGCTCAGCGGCATACAGCGACAGCGACATGTCGGCGATCGACATTGGCGCGTATTGCTTCTGCTTCATCAGCTCGGTAACGCGCTGACCATGCTCAAGTTGCTTACGGGTCGCTTCGTCCAGGTCAGAAGCGAACTGGGCGAATGCCGCCAGTTCACGGTACTGAGCCAGAGCGGTACGGATACCACCGGACAGCTTCTTGATGATCTTGGTCTGAGCGGCACCACCCACACGGGATACCGAAACACCGGCGTTCACTGCAGGGCGGATGCCCGAGTTGAACATGGCCGATTCCAGGAAGATCTGACCGTCGGTGATGGAAATCACGTTGGTCGGAACGAACGCGGAAACGTCGCCAGCCTGGGTTTCGATGATCGGCAGTGCGGTCAGGGAACCGGTTTTGCCGGTCACTGCGCCGTTGGTGAACTTCTCTACGTACTCTTCCGAAACGCGGGATGCGCGCTCCAGCAGACGGGAGTGGAGATAGAACACGTCGCCTGGGTAAGCTTCACGGCCTGGTGGACGGCGCAGCAGCAGGGAAATCTGGCGGTAAGCCACTGCTTGCTTGGACAGATCGTCATAAACGATCAGCGCGTCTTCACCGCGGTCGCGGAAGTATTCGCCCATGGTGCAACCGGAGTACGGAGCCAGGAACTGCAGTGCTGCAGATTCCGAAGCGCTCGCAGCAACGATGATGGTGTTAGCCAGTGCACCGTTTTCTTCCAGCTTGCGAACAACGTTGGCGATGGTCGATTGTTTCTGACCGATCGCTACGTAGACGCAGAAAATGCCGCTGTCTTTCTGGTTGATGATCGCGTCGATCGCCAGAGCGGTTTTACCGATCTGACGGTCACCGATGATCAGCTCACGCTGGCCACGGCCGACAGGGATCATGGCATCGACAGCCTTGTAGCCAGTCTGTACAGGCTGGTCTACCGACTTACGCCAGATCACGCCTGGAGCAACTTTCTCGACCGCGTCGGTCTCGGTGTTGTTCAGCGGACCTTTGCCGTCAACTGGGTTACCCAGTGCGTCGACTACGCGACCCAGCAGTTCCTTACCAACCGGAACTTCCAGGATGCGGCCAGTGCACTTGGCGCTCATGCCTTCAGCCAGAGTCTGGTATGCGCCCAATACAACGGCACCTACAGAGTCTTGCTCAAGGTTGAGGGCCATGCCGAAGACGCCGCCCGGAAACTCGATCATCTCGCCGTACATTACGTCGGCCAGACCGTGAATCCGCACGATGCCGTCAGATACGCTGACGACAGTGCCTTCGTTACGGGCTTGGGAGGTCACATCGAGCTTGTCGATGCGGCCCTTGATAATTTCACTTATTTCGGAAGGATTGAGTTGCTGCATTGCTCTGCTGCCCCTTCAAACTCAAGATTTCAATGCTTCGGCAAGTTTCGCGATTTTGCCGCGAATCGAGCCATCGATAACCAGGTCGCCGGCGCGGATGACAACACCCCCAATAAGGGATGAATCTTCCTCGACTTGCAGGCGCACTTCCCGGTTGAGTCGTGCACTGAGAACCTTGGCGAGTTTGTCTTGCTGTTCTTGGTTCAATGCGAAGGCACTGGTCACTTCAACGTCTACCGATTTCTCTTGCTCGGCCTTGTACAGGTCGAACAGAGCGGCGATCTCCGGCAACAGCGGGAGACGGTCGTTTTCGGCAACGACGTGAATGAAGTTCTGTGCCTTTACATCAAACTTGTCGCCGCACACGTCAATGAACGTGGCGGCCTTTTCTGCGCTCGTCAGTCGCGGGGCCTTGAGCACGCGCTGCATGGTGTCGTCTTGCGACACCGCTGCTGCCAGGCCGAGCATGGCTGACCAATTGGCCAGTTGCTGGTGGGCCTGAGCGTGCTCGAAGGCCGCCTTAGCGTAAGGTCGGGCCAACGTGGTCAGTTCTGCCATGATCGCCCTCGCTTAGATTTCAGCAGCCAGTTGGTTAACCAGCTCTGCGTGCGCGTTTTGATCGATTGTGGCACCCAGGATCTTCGCAGCACCGCCAACGGCCAGGCTACCCACTTGGGCGCGCAGCGCGTCTTTGACGCTGTTCAGTTCCTGTTCGATCTCGGCCTGAGCCTGAGCCTTCACACGGTCAGCTTCGACGCGAGCCTGTTCACGGGCTTCGTCGACAATCTGGGTACCGCGTTTCTTGGCTTGCTCGATGATTTCAGCTGCCTGAGCTTTCGCTTCGCGCAGTTGCTGACCCGCTTTTTCTTGGGCCAACTCCAGGTCGCGAGCTGCTCGGCTGGCAGCGTCCAGACCATCAGCGATCTTCTTTTGACGTTCGTGCAGAGCCGTGATGACCGGAGGCCATACGAACTTCATGCAGAACAGTACAAAAATCAGGAACGCAACGGACTGGCCAATCAGGGTCGCATTAATGTTCACGCCAACACCTCGCAGTTACGTTGTCCATCACACCAAATTACCCAGAAGATCCGAGTAATTAGCCAGCGATCTGACCAACGAACGGGTTCGCAAAGGTGAAGAACAGAGCGATACCAACACCGATCATGGTTACGGCGTCGAGCAGACCGGCAACGATGAACATTTTAACTTGCAGCATTGGAACCATTTCTGGCTGACGCGCTGCGCCTTCCAGGAACTTGCCGCCCAGCAGGCCGAAACCAATTGCGGTACCCAGTGCGCCCAGGCCGATCAACAGTGCAACAGCGATAGCGGTTAGACCAACTACAGTTTCCATCTTTCCTCCCGACTTTTACGTCGTATGGTTTAGGTTTTTTTAATTTAAAGCGGTAAAACAAATCGTTTCAGAGGCCCCGTGAAGAGCCCCTTCCCGTTTGACCGGGAAGGACATCAGACTAGTCGAGACTGGTCTTAATGGTTTTCTTCGTGCGCCATCGACAGGTAGACGATGGTCAACATCATGAAGATGAACGCCTGCAGGGTGATGATCAGGATGTGGAACACAGCCCACGCCCACTGCAGAACGACGCCCAGGCCGCTGAGCCAGAGCAGACCGCTGCCGAACATAACAGCAATCAGGATGAAGACCAGTTCGCCGGCATACATGTTGCCGAACAGACGCAGAGCCAGAGAGATCGGCTTGGCGATCAGGGTCACGAATTCCAGCAGGAAGTTCACCGGGATCAGCAGGGCCTGAACGAAGATGTTCTTGCTGCCGAACGGGTGCAGGGTCAGCTCGCCGATGAAACCGCCGAGGCCCTTGACCTTGATGCTGTAGAAGATGATCAGTGCGAAAACCGAGAACGCCATGCCCAGGGTCGCGTTCGGGTCGGTAGTCGACACGGCACGGAACGGGATATGCGCATCGCCGGAGATCAGGATGGCCAGTTGAGGAATCCAGTCGACCGGTACCAGGTCGACGGCGTTCATCAGGAACACCCAGACGAAGATGGTCAGTGCCAGCGGTGCAATCACCGGGCTACGGCCATGGAAGCTGTCTTTCACGCTGCCATCGACGAATTCGACCAGTACTTCAACGAAGTTCTGCAAAGCACCAGGCTGACCCGAGGTCGCTTTCTTTGCCGCCATGCGGAAAAGAAGAACGAAGATCAGACCCAATGCGACCGACCAGCCAAGTGTATCGACGTGGAAAGCCCAGAAGCCCATTTCCTTGGCTTCTGCTGCGGTGTGGGCAAAGCCCCAGCCGCCGGTAGGGTGCTGACCGAAGGTCAGGTTCTGCAAGTGGTGCTGGATATAGCCCGAAGCGGTTGTTTCTGCCATGGTTGCCTCAAACGCCCTAAGGTCTCGAAAGTCTTGTTCTCATCAGCAGGGGAGCGAACCAGCTGACTGACTGAGTCAGCACGAAGACACCGAATACTGCAATCGGCGCCAATGGCTTCACACCTGCAAACACCAGTGCAAACAGCACTGCCGTCAAAATCAGTTTGCCTGCCTCGCCGGCATAAAAAGACCGGACGATGGACTGGGCTGCTCGGGCGCCGGAAAACCGAAATGCCCTGTGAGCGAAATAAACATTGGGCAGCAAGGCTATCAGGCCTCCGCAAAGTCCCGAGTACCCGGCAACGACTCCCCGCCATTGCCAGAGCGCCAAAGCAGCAATGAGCAAAACGACAAATTGAGCCATTAACACCGGAAAAACTGCCAGGCGATGGAAGGGCAAGCGGTTTGGCGTGCGGGTTTCCATCACTTTTACTCTCCAATGGTCGGCTGCCAGAATTCAATAACTTGGCATAATTTGTGCCGACAAAATGCGCGCAGAGTATAGGGGCGGTTCTGCCCCTATTCAACTGTCAGGTAGTGATTTCCGACTGCGCGCTACATGAGGAAATGTTTCAGCGTATATGAGCAAGTACGCCTTGAAGCTCATCCAGGGAGTTGTAGCCAATCACCAACTGCCCTTTACCCTTCTTGCCGTGGCGGATCTGCACCGCAGAGCCTAGGCGCTCGGCCAGGCGCTGTTCGAGGCGAGCGATATCCGGGTCCGTTTTTTGGGGTTCCACAGGCTCCGGTTTGCCACTCAACCACTGGCGAACCAGTGCCTCAGTCTGGCGCACGGTCAGCCCGCGTGCGACAACATGTCGCGCCCCTTCAACCTGTTGATTTTCCGGTAAACCGAGCAAAGCACGGGCATGACCCATTTCCAGGTCGCCGTGGGACAGCATGGTCTTGATGACTTCCGGCAAGGAAATCAGGCGCAACAGGTTGGCCACGGTCACCCGGGACTTGCCCACAGCCTCGGCCACCTGTTGCTGGGTCAGCTGGAACTCCTGCTGCAAACGCTGCAGGGCCACCGCCTCTTCAATCGGGTTCAGGTCTTCGCGCTGGATGTTCTCGATCAGGGCGATGGCGATCGCGGTTTCATCGGGTACATCGCGAACCATCGCCGGGATGGTTTCCTGCCCCGCCTGCTGGCTGGCACGCCAGCGACGTTCGCCCGCAATGATTTCAAAACGACCGCTGCCGATCGGGCGAACCACGATGGGCTGCATGACACCCTGGGCCCTGATCGACTGCGCCAGTTCTTCCAGCGCCTGCGGGTCCATGTCACGACGCGGCTGGTATTTGCCGCGCTGGAGCAGATCCAGGGGAAGGTGTTGCAGCTCACGCTGATCGGCTTGCGCCGCTTGTTCTTCCAGCGAGCTGACAGTCGGACCACTCAACAGAGCATCCAGTCCACGTCCGAGACCTCGTTTCTTGACGGCCATGGGGATTCCTTAAGTTGCCTGAGCGGCGGCGATGCGTGAGTTTTTGCGTTGACGACGAACCATTTCGCCCGCCAATGCCAGATAGGCAACGGCACCTCGCGACGCTTTGTCGTACGCCAGCGCCGGCATGCCGTAGCTTGGCGCTTCGGCCAGACGGATGTTGCGCGGAATGACGGTGTCGTAGAGCTGTTCGCCGAAGTGTTCCTTGAGCTGCGCCGAGACATCGTTCATCAGGCTCAGGCGCGGGTCGTACATCGTCCGCAGCAGGCCTTCGACCTTGAGGTTCGGATTGAGCAGTTCAGCGATACGCTTGATGTTATCCACAAGGTCGCTCAAGCCTTCGAGTGCGAAGTACTCGCACTGCATGGGGATAATGACCCCATCGGCGGCAACCAGTGCGTTCAAGGTCAGCATCGACAGCGACGGCGGGCAGTCGATCAGAATGTAATCGTAGTTTTCCCGGATAGGCGCCAGCGCACTGCGCAGACGGCTTTCCTTCATCTGCATTTCCAGCAGCACCACTTCGGCCGCGGTCAGGTCGCGGTTGGCCGGCAACAACTGGTAACCACCGTGTTCGGAGAAGTGCATGGCCTGGGCCAGGTCGCACTCACCGATCAACAGGTCGTAGACCGAGTTTTCCAGGCCATGTTTATCCACACCGCTACCCATGGTGGCGTTGCCCTGTGGATCGAGATCGATCAACAGCACCCGGCGCTTGGTCGCGACCAGGGATGCTGCGAGGTTGATGCAGGTGGTGGTTTTGCCCACGCCACCTTTTTGGTTCGCTATCGCGAATACCTTAGCCATTCTTGCTTGTGTTCCCAATCATGCCGTGCGGCGCAGTATCAGCAGATGGCGTTGGCCTTGGCAACCAGGTACGGCCAGGGCGTGTTCGCTATCGAGGTGGAAGTCTGCCGGCAATGCTACCAGCTCATCGGCCGGATGAACGCCCTTCATTGCCAGCCAGCGTGTTTCGCTATCGCCGAGGTGGCGAGTCCAGTTGCTGAAGTTTTCCATGCTGCTGAACGCCCGGGAAATGATCCCGTTGAAGGGCTGGGCAGGCTGGAACGCTTCGACGCGACTGTGGATAACTTGCAGGTTATCCAGTTTGAGTTCGAGTTTGACCTGGGTCAGGAAGCGGGTTTTCTTGCCGTTGCTGTCCAGGCACGTCACCTGGGACTCGGGAAACAGGATAGCCAGCGGAATGCCAGGCATGCCGCCGCCACTGCCAACGTCGAGCCAGCGTCCGTTTTCGATGAATGACATCACGCTCAGACTGTCGAGCAGGTGACGGGAGACCATTTCGTCCGGATCACGCACGGCGGTGAGGTTGTAAGCCTTGTTCCATTTGATCAACAGGGCCAGATAACCCAGCAGTTGCGCATGCTGGGTTTCTGTCAGCGTGACGCCAAGCTGGCGGGCACCTGTGGATAACTCTTCTGCATGTTGCGAAGTGACCAACGAACTCAAGCGCTTTGCTCCAACTGACGGCCCGCGCCGCGTTTTTTCAAATGAATCATCAACAGCGAAATGGCTGCCGGCGTTACGCCCGGGATACGCGAAGCCTGGCCCAAGGTTTCAGGGCGGGTCGCACCGAGCTTGCTCTGGATCTCTTTGGAGAGACCGGAAATATTCGTGTAATCGATATCCACAGGCAATTTGGTGTCTTCGCTGGCGCGCAGGCGGGCGATTTCATCCTGTTGACGATCGATGTAACCGGCGTACTTGGTCTTGATTTCGACCTGTTCGGCGACCTGTGGATCTTCTGCACCGCCTCCGGTCACGGCGATCAGACCAGCGTAGTCGATTTCCGGACGGCTCAAGAGATTCAGCAGGTTGTATTCGTGGGTCAGCGGCGTGCCGAATTTTTCGGCAATCGCATCGCCCTGTTCGGTGCCCGGGCGAACCCAGGTGCTTTTCAGGCGCTGCTCCTCCAATTCGATGCTTTCGCGTTTTTTGCAGAAAGCCGCCCAACGCGCGTCATCCACCAGGCCCAGTTCGCGACCTTTTTCGGTCAAGCGCAGGTCGGCGTTGTCTTCGCGCAGGATCAAACGGTATTCGGCGCGGGAGGTGAACATCCGGTACGGCTCTTGGGTGCCGAGGGTAATCAGGTCGTCGACCAACACGCCGATATAGGCCTCGTCGCGACGCGGGCACCAGGCATCTTTGCCCTGCGCGCGCAGTGCCGCGTTGGTTCCGGCGAGCAAACCCTGGGCGCCGGCTTCTTCGTAACCGGTCGTGCCGTTGATTTGCCCGGCGAAGAACAGGCCGCCGATCACTTTGGTTTCCAGGCTGTACTTCAGGTCGCGCGGATCGAAGTAGTCGTACTCAATGGCGTAGCCCGGGCGCATGATGTGTGCGTTTTCCATACCGCGGATCGATTGCACGATCTGCAATTGCACATCGAACGGCAAGGATGTGGATATCCCGTTCGGGTACAGCTCGTTCGTGGTCAAACCTTCCGGTTCGATGAAGACCTGGTGGCTTTCCTTGTCGGCAAAGCGATGAATCTTGTCTTCGATCGACGGGCAGTAACGCGGACCGATGCCTTCGATCTCGCCTGCATCGGAATACATCGGCGAACGGTCGAGGTTGGCCGCGATGATTTCGTGGGTACGGGCGTTGGTGTGGGTAATCCAGCAACTGATCTGCCGTGGATGCTGCTCTTTGGAACCCATGAACGACATCACCGGGATCGGCGTATCGCCGGCCTGCTCGGTCATCACCGAGAAATCCACGGAACGGGCGTCGATACGCGGCGGCGTACCTGTCTTCAGGCGACCGACCCGCAAAGGCAATTCACGTAGACGGTGAGCCAAAGCAATCGACGGTGGATCACCGGCACGGCCGCCGGAGAAATTCTGCAATCCAATGTGGATAAGTCCACCGAGGAAGGTGCCAGTGGTCAAAACCACCGAGTCGGCGAGGAAACGCAGGCCCATCTGGGTCACTACGCCGCGCACTTGTTCCTGCTCGACGATCAGGTCATCAGCGGCCTGTTGAAATATCCACAGGTTCGGCTGGTTTTCCAGGATTTCGCGGACAGCGGCCTTGTACAGAATCCGGTCGGCCTGTGCACGGGTTGCACGCACGGCCGGGCCTTTGCGGCTGTTCAACACACGAAACTGGATACCGCCTTTATCGGTAGCCATGGCCATCGCGCCGCCGAGGGCGTCGATTTCCTTGACCAGATGGCTTTTGCCGATCCCGCCAATGGCCGGGTTGCAACTCATGGCACCGAGGGTTTCCACGTTATGCGTCAGCAACAGGGTTTTCACCCCCATACGTGCTGAGGCCAGTGCTGCCTCGGTACCGGCATGACCGCCGCCGATGACGATCACTTCAAAACGGGAAGGGAAATCCACCACGCACCTCGTGCCTGCTTAAGTAGGTAATTCAGGAATAGTTTGAGCTCAGGTTTTCGGACCTAGTCGACAAGTATAGGGACTTCGCCCTTCCTAAAGAACCCTTTGCACAAAATTTAACCAGCTGTGGAAAAGTCGGAGTTATAGAAATTAAAAAGAGAGAAATTTATTAAATCTTTGTTTTTATGTTTATTTCTATGCACCTGCCTTTCTGTGGATAGATCTCTACAGGCCTTTATTTTCAATATGTACAGCGATTCAAAACCCTGTGTTCATGTGCCAATGAGGCCCTTGGATAACCGGTGTAAGCCTGTGGATGAAAGGGGTTGTTATCCACAGAGGCGGTTATGTTCAGTTTTCAGGCCCTGTTATCAACTGACCTTAGCGGCGGTTATTCACAGGGCTTAATCCACAGAAAAGTGTCGTTTGCCCGAAATTCAGGCACGAGAATTCCGCTCAAGCAGGCAAAGTCCGCTCGGCACTGGAGGGGTTATTCAGAAAAAGAGAGAGCAGACAGGCACGAACGGCCTGTCTGTGAATACCAGGAGGGCTACTTGCCGATACAGAAGCTGGAGAAAATTCGCCCCAACAGATCGTCAGAGCTGAAGGCGCCGGTGATTTCTCCCAGCGACTGCTGAGCCTGGCGCAGATCTTCGGCCAACAACTCGCCAGCACCGGCCAGGGTCAACTGGGCACGACCATGCTCAAGGGCAGTACTGGCATGACGTAGCGCTTCCAGGTGGCGCCGGCGAGCACTGAAGCTGCTTTCGGACGTTTGCTCGTAGCCCATGCAGGCCTTGAGGTGATCACGCAGCAGCTCCAGACCGACACCTCCGGACCTGGCGCTCAGGCTGATGGTGACGTGGCCGTCGTCGCTGATCTCCATGGCAATGGTTTCGCCCGTAAGGTCGGCCTTGTTGCGGATCAGGGTAACTTTCGCGGGATCGGGACGGGTTTCGAGAAATTCCGGCCACAGTGCGAACGGATCGAGGGCTTCCGGCGCGGTGGCATCGACCACCAGCAGTACCCGATCCGCTTCACCGATGGCTTTCAAGGCACGTTCCACGCCGATTTTTTCCACATGATCATCGGTATCGCGCAGACCGGCGGTATCCACCACATGCAGCGGCATCCCATCGATGTGGATATGTTCCCGAAGTACGTCCCGGGTGGTGCCGGCAATTTCAGTCACGATCGCTGCTTCGCGCCCGGCCAGTGCATTGAGCAGGCTGGATTTACCGGCATTCGGACGACCGGCAATGACCACTGTCATGCCGTCTCGCAGCAAGGCACCCTGCCCGGCTTCACGCATGACAGTGGATAACTCGTCGCGCACTTTGTCGAGCATGCTCAGGACATGGCCATCGGCGAGGAAGTCGATTTCCTCTTCCGGGAAATCGATGGCCGCTTCGACGTAGATGCGCAGGCCGATCAATTGCTCGGTGAGGTTATGCACACGTGACGAGAAAGCACCTTGCAGGGAGCGCAACGCATTTCGCGCAGCCTGGGCAGAACTGGCTTCAATCAAGTCGGCAATGGCCTCGGCCTGGGCCAGGTCAAGCTTGTCGTTGAGGAACGCACGCTCGCTGAATTCCCCCGGCCGGGCAAGCCGGCAACCCAGTTCCAGGCAGCGCTTGAGCAACATATCCAGAACAATCGGGCCACCATGTCCCTGGAGTTCCAGCACATCCTCGCCGGTAAACGAGTTTGGCCCCGGAAAATACAGCGCGATGCCCTGGTCCAGCACCTCGTCGTGTTCACCGAAAAAGGGACCGTAGTGGGCAAATCGCGGTTTGAGATCACGACCACTGAAAGCCTTGGCCGCAACGCTGGCCAACGGCCCGGAGATACGCACGATGCCTACACCGCCACGACCTTGAGCGGTGGCGACGGCGGCGATGGTTTCACGAGGAACGCTCATAAACCGGTATCCAGACAAAAGTGACAGATAGCAAAACGCCCCACTAGGGGGCGTCTTGAGTGGTTATCCACAGTGTAAATCAGGCAGCTGCTTTGGCAGCCGCTTCGATCTTACGAGTGATGTACCACTGTTGGGCGATAGACAATACGTTGTTCACTACCCAGTACAGCACCAGACCCGCCGGGAACCACAGGAAGAAGAAGGTGAAGATGATTGGCATCATTTTCATGACCTTCGCCTGCATCGGATCCGGAGGAGTCGGGTTCAACTGCTGCTGGATGAACATGGTTGCACCCATGATGATCGGCAGAATGAAGAACGGATCCTTGATCGACAGGTCAGTAATCCACAGCATGAACGGCGCCTGGCGCATTTCAACGCTTTCCAGCAGAACCCAGTACAGCGAGAGGAAAACCGGCATCTGCACGAGGATTGGCAAGCAACCACCCAGCGGATTGATCTTCTCTTTCTTGTACAGCTCCATCATGGCTTGCGACATTTTCTGCCGGTCATCGCCATGTTGCTCTTTCAGCGCGGCCAGTTTCGGTGCCACTGCACGCATGCGCGCCATGGATTTGTAGCTGGCAGCCGACAACGGGAAGAAGATCCCCTTGATCAGCATGGTCAGGAAGATGATCGACCAGCCCCAGTTACCGACCAGCGCGTGGATATGTTGCAGCAACCAGAAGATTGGCTGGGCAATGAACCACAGAATGCCGTAGTCGACGGTCAGTTCCAGACCTGGGGACAACTCTTTCAGCACGGCCTGGCTTTTCGGGCCTGCGTACAGAACAGCGCTGGTCTCGGCCTTGGCACCCGGGGCAACACTCATCGATGGGCCGGTGTAGCCGATGATGTAGTTGCCTTTGCTGTCTTTTCGGGTCTGGACGACGTTGTTTTCGCCCTTGGCCGGAATCCATGCGGTCACGAAGTAGTGCTGCAACCAGGCAACCCAACCGCCAGTGACGGTTTCTTTCACCGGCGCCTTGTCCATGTCCTTCATGGACACTTTCTTGTACGGCTCCGAACTTGTCCACAGGGCGGCGCCCAGGTAAGTCGCGGTGCCGGTCGCCGTGGTCGACGAAGGATCGGCGCTGGCGTCACGCTTCAACTGGGCGAACATCGCACCGGTCCAGGGCTGGGCGCTCTGGTTGTCGATCAGGTAGGAAACGGTTACGTCATACAGGCCGCGTTTCAGGGTGAAACGCTTGATGTAGTTGACGCCGTCCTTGCTGAACTTCAGGTCCACGACCAATTGGTCCTGACCGTCAGCCAGTTGATAAACCTTCTTCTCCGAGGAGTAAACCGGACGACCGGCCGGATTTGCATCCGGACCGTTGGTGCCGATCAGACCGCTTTGTGCCAGATAAGTACGTTCGCCGCCGTTATCGAACAGCTGGAACGGAATTTCCGGGTGATCCTGACGACGCGGATACAGCGGCAGGGTCAACTGGGCAACATCACCACCTTGTGGGTCGATAGCCAGGTCCAGTACATCCGTTTTGATCTGGATGAGGTCCTTGCTCACAGCCACCGGTGTTTCGGCAGGTGCGCTGGTGTCGCTAGCAGCACGTGGAATGTCGTCACTGGCGGAAGCGTTGGAGCCAGATGCCGTATCCGGCAGGCCCGATGCAGTCGTATTGGTGGCAACATTCTGAGTCGGCAGGGCAGCCTGGCCATAGTCCTGGTTCCATTTAAGAACCATAACGTAGGACACGATTGCCAGGGCGACGATCAGGATCGTGCGTTTGATATCCATGATTACTCGGCCATCGAAGAAGAACGGGAGGTAGGGATAGGTGGAACCGGGTCATAACCACCGGGATTCCACGGATGACAGCGACCTAAACGACGAAAGGTCAGCCAGCCACCGCGAAGAAGGCCATGATTTTCGATGGCTTCTAACGCGTAGCAGGAACAACTGGGGTAGAAACGACAGTGACTGGCCATCAGGGGACTAATGGCATAGCGATAAAACTGGATCGGAACGAGTGCCAGTTTACGCATCTGGACTGTCTACCCCTACAGTTTCGGTTTTGACTGCTGGTACCGGCGAACTGCGAGCCAGGCGTTTCCAGAGTTTGCCGAAATGCTGAATCAATTCGGGGTTTTCTACGTCACCTAAACCTTTGCGCGCGACGATAACAATGTCCCAGCCGACCAGTGAATCCTGGTTCAGACGAAACGATTCGCGCATCAGACGTTTGAGGCGATTGCGCTCGACGGAGAGCTTTACGCTCTTTTTCCCGATAACCAACCCGAGACGGGGGTGATCAAGATCGTTGTTGCGCGCAAGGAGCAGGAGATTTTTCCCCGGAACCTTGCCGGTAGGGGAGTCAAAGACTGCCTTGAAATGCCGGGGAGTAAGCAGACGCTTTTCCCGACTGAAGTCCTGACTCACCTCCAGTGCCGGCTTATCAAACTGCCAGACGCGCACGACCTTTGGCGCGACGACGCGACAGTACGGCACGACCGTTCTTGGTAGCCATGCGAGCACGGAAACCGTGGGTACGAGCGCGTTTGATAGTGCTTGGTTGGAAAGTACGTTTCATTGTCGTGTTACCTGGTTCGTCCACAACGGGCCGGAATGGCCCCCGTTTTAAGAGACCGGGGATTCTAGAGAAAGCAAGCCTTCAGGTCAATTTCCAACCAGCGTTTCCTTATAAATAGATCTCCAGCCCTTTTGCGCTGAACGAACCGCGGGTAAATATAAAAATAAGAAAGGAAAGTATTTAAAGCTTTTCTGTAAAGCTTATAAAAGCTAGGCCCGGACCCTTCTGTGGATAAGTGCCTTTGACCCTTGTTTTACCTGCTGTACAGAGAATGACAACTACAGTGGAAAACCGTGTTCAGCCTGTGCTGCGCTATCGGATAACCTGTGTGTGGAAAGCCGGTTTATCCACAGGCCGGTTATCCACCGAGTTTCGCTCCCACTTGTGCAATGACCTTAACCCCGGTTATCCACAGAGCTTATGCACAGACCACTGGTCGTCTTTTTTGCGTATGAAACGGCGATTCTTCTTGGTCGATGAACCACCTTCGTGTGGATAAGTCGGCGTCTGGTCGCTACAATGGCCGCTTGTTTTTGCCTCACCGGCTTTCAACTTAGGGGATATCCGTGTCAGTGGAACTTTGGCAGCAGTGCGTGGAGCTTCTGCGCGATGAGCTGCCTGCCCAACAATTCAACACTTGGATCCGTCCACTACAGGTCGAAGCCGAAGGCGACGAGTTGCGTGTCTATGCACCCAATCGTTTTGTTCTGGACTGGGTCAACGAAAAGTACCTGGGGCGTGTTCTCGAATTGCTCGATGAGCACGGCAATGGCATGGCGCCTGCGCTTTCCTTATTAATAGGCAGCAAACGCAGTTCGGCACCGCGTGCCGCGCCAAATGCTCCCCTGGCAGCCGCCGCTTCCCAGGCCCAGGCTGCTCAAACCCCCGCCAGTCCGCCGCCGCCAGCACCTGCTGCGGCTTCGACCAAGCGCGCCACGCAAAAAATGGCCGAGGTCACCGAGGAAGAACCTTCCCGTGACAGCTTCGATCCGATGGCCGGCGCCAGTTCGCAACAGGCCCCGGTTCGTGCCGAGCAACGTACCGTGCAAGTCGAAGGTGCGCTCAAGCACACCAGTTACCTGAACCGCACCTTTACCTTCGAGAATTTCGTCGAAGGTAAATCCAACCAGTTGGCACGCGCCGCCGCCTGGCAGGTGGCCGACAACCCCAAGCACGGTTACAACCCGCTCTTCCTTTATGGTGGCGTCGGCCTGGGTAAAACCCACTTGATGCACGCTGTGGGTAACCACCTATTAAAGAAGAACCCGAACGCCAAGGTGGTGTACCTGCATTCCGAGCGTTTCGTGGCGGACATGGTCAAGGCCCTGCAACTGAACGCGATCAACGAATTCAAGCGCTTCTACCGTTCGGTGGATGCGTTGCTGATCGATGACATTCAGTTCTTCGCCCGTAAAGAGCGTTCCCAGGAAGAGTTTTTCCACACCTTCAACGCCCTGCTCGAAGGTGGCCAGCAGGTCATTCTCACCAGTGACCGCTACCCGAAAGAAATCGAAGGCCTTGAAGAACGCCTCAAATCCCGCTTTGGCTGGGGCCTGACCGTAGCGGTCGAGCCACCGGAGCTGGAAACCCGCGTGGCGATCCTGATGAAGAAGGCCGATCAGGCCAAGGTCGAGCTGCCGCATGACGCCGCGTTCTTCATTGCCCAGCGTATTCGCTCCAACGTCCGTGAGCTGGAAGGCGCGCTCAAACGCGTGATCGCCCACTCGCACTTCATGGGGCGCGATATCACCATCGAGTTGATTCGCGAGTCCCTGAAGGACTTGTTGGCGTTGCAGGATAAACTGGTCTCTGTGGATAACATTCAGCGCACCGTCGCCGAGTACTACAAGATCAAGATCTCCGACTTGCTGTCCAAGCGTCGTTCTCGCTCGGTCGCACGTCCGCGTCAGGTTGCAATGGCCTTGTCCAAAGAGTTGACTAACCACAGCCTGCCGGAAATCGGCGACGTGTTTGGCGGCCGCGACCATACGACAGTTTTGCACGCCTGCCGCAAGATCAACGAACTTAAGGAATCCGACGCGGACATCCGCGAGGACTACAAGAACCTGCTGCGTACACTGACCACTTGATGAACACCAGCGCAGCTAATTAAGGCAAGGGACTAGACCATGCATTTCACCATTCAACGCGAAGCCCTGTTGAAACCCCTGCAACTGGTCGCAGGCGTCGTCGAACGCCGCCAGACCTTGCCGGTGCTCTCCAACGTGCTGCTGGTTGTCGAAGGCCAGCAATTGTCGCTGACCGGTACCGACCTGGAAGTCGAGCTGGTTGGTCGTGTTCAACTCGAAGAGCCGGCGGATCCGGGTTCCATCACCGTGCCTGCGCGCAAGCTGATGGACATCTGCAAGAGCCTGCCAAACGATGCGCTGATCGACATCAAGGTCGATGAGCAGAAGCTTGTGGTCAAGGCCGGCCGTAGCCGCTTCACCCTGTCGACGCTGCCGGCCAACGACTTCCCAACCGTGGAAGAAGGCCCGGGCTCGCTGACCTGCAGCCTGGAGCAAAGCAAGCTGCGCCGTCTGATCGAGCGCACCAGCTTCGCCATGGCCCAGCAGGACGTGCGTTACTACCTCAACGGCATGTTGCTGGAAGTTTCCGCTGGTGTGATCCGCGCCGTGGCCACCGACGGTCACCGCCTGGCCATGTGCTCGATGCAGGCCGATATCGGCCAACCGGATCGTCACCAGGTCATCGTACCGCGCAAAGGTATCCTCGAACTGGCACGCCTGCTCACCGAGCCGGATGGCAATGTCAGCATCGTTCTGGGTCAGCACCACATCCGCGCCACCACCGGTGAATTCACCTTCACCTCGAAACTGGTCGACGGCAAATTCCCGGACTACGAACGCGTTCTGCCAAAAGGCGGCGACAAGCTGGTACTGGGCGATCGCCAGGCGCTGCGCGAAGCGTTCAGCCGTACCGCGATCCTGTCCAACGAGAAGTACCGTGGTATCCGTCTGCAACTGGCCAGCGGTCAGCTGAAGATTCAGGCGAACAACCCGGAGCAGGAAGAAGCGGAAGAAGAAGTGGGCGTTGAATACAACGGTGGCTCTCTGGAAATCGGCTTCAACGTGAGCTACCTGCTCGACGTGCTGGGCGTGATGACCACCGAGCAGGTTCGTCTGATCCTGTCCGACTCCAACAGCAGTGCGCTGGTGCAGGAATCGGATAACGACGACTCGGCCTACGTTGTCATGCCGATGCGTCTGTAATCATGCCCAGCAGAAGCTAGATGTCCTTAAGTCGCGTCTCGGTCACCGCGGTGCGCAATTTGCACCCGGTGACCTTCTCCCCCTCCCCACGCATCAATATCCTTTACGGCGCCAACGGCAGCGGCAAAACCAGTGTTCTGGAAGCCATCCATCTGCTGGGGCTTGCCCGTTCGTTTCGTAGCACCCGACTGTTGCCGGTCATTCAATACGAGCAACTGGCGTGCACCGTCTTTGGCCAGGTTGAACTGGCGGAGGGTGGGCACAGCGCACTGGGCATTTCGCGGGATCGCCAAGGCGAATTCCAGATCCGTATCGATGGGCAGAACGCCCGCAGCGCCGCGCAACTGGCGGAAATCCTGCCACTGCAACTGATCAATCCTGACAGCTTTCGATTGCTGGAAGGCGCGCCGAAGATTCGCCGACAGTTTCTCGATTGGGGCGTGTTCCACGTGGAACCGCGCTTCATGTCAACCTGGCAGCGCCTGCAGAAGGCCCTGCGCCAGAGAAACTCTTGGCTGCGGCATGGTACACTTGACGCCGTTTCGCAAGCGGTTTGGGACAGGGAACTGTGCCAGGCCAGCGCTGAAATTGATGAATACCGCCGCGCTTATATCAAAGCCTTGAAACCAGTCTTTGAACAAACCTTGAGCGAACTGGTTGAGCTTGAAGGCTTGACGCTCAGCTATTACCGCGGCTGGGACAAGGACCGTGAACTGAGTGCTGTGCTCGCCGGGTCTCTGCAGCGGGACCAGCAAATGGGGCATACCCAGGCCGGACCACAACGTGCTGATTTGCGTCTCAGACTGGGCGCACATAACGCCGCGGACATCTTGTCCCGTGGCCAGCAGAAGTTGGTGGTTTGCGCATTGCGGATTGCCCAAGGGCACCTGGTCAGTCAGGCTCGACGCGGTCAGTGTATTTATCTGGTGGATGACTTGCCGTCCGAGCTGGACGAGCACCACCGTCGCGCGCTTTGCCGCTTGTTGGAAGACTTACGCTGCCAGGTATTTATCACCTGTGTAGATCACGAATTATTGAGGGAAGGCTGGCAGACGGAAACGCCAGTCGCTCTGTTCCACGTGGAACAGGGCCGTATCACCCAGACCCACGACCATCGGGAGTGAAGGCATTGAGCGAAGAAAATACGTACGACTCAACGAGCATTAAAGTGCTGAAAGGCCTGGATGCCGTACGCAAACGTCCCGGTATGTACATTGGTGATACCGACGATGGCAGCGGTCTGCACCACATGGTGTTCGAGGTGGTCGATAACTCGATCGACGAAGCGCTCGCCGGCTACTGCGACGACATCAGCATCATCATCCACCCGGATGAGTCCATCACCGTTCGCGACAACGGCCGTGGCATCCCGGTAGACGTACACAAAGAAGAAGGCGTTTCGGCAGCCGAGGTCATCATGACCGTGCTGCACGCCGGCGGTAAATTCGACGACAACTCCTATAAGGTTTCCGGCGGTCTGCACGGTGTGGGTGTGTCGGTCGTTAACGCCCTGTCGGAAGAGCTGGTCCTGACCGTTCGCCGTAGTGGCAAGATCTGGGAACAGACTTACGTCCACGGTGTTCCGCAAGAACCGATGAAAATCGTTGGCGACTCAGAAACCACCGGTACGCAGATCCACTTCAAGGCTTCCAGCGAAACCTTCAAGAACATCCACTTCAGCTGGGACATCCTGGCCAAGCGGATTCGTGAACTGTCCTTCCTCAACTCCGGTGTCGGTATCGTCCTCAAGGATGAGCGCAGCGGCAAGGAAGAGCTGTTCAAGTATGAAGGCGGCCTGCGTGCGTTCGTTGAATACCTGAACACCAACAAGACCCCGGTCAACCAGGTGTTCCACTTCAACATCCAGCGTGAAGACGGCATCGGCGTGGAAATCGCCCTGCAGTGGAACGACAGCTTCAACGAGAACCTGTTGTGCTTCACCAACAACATTCCACAGCGCGACGGCGGTACTCACCTGGTGGGTTTCCGTTCCGCACTGACGCGTAACCTGAACACCTACATCGAAGCAGAGGGCCTGGCCAAGAAGCACAAGGTCGCCACTACCGGTGACGATGCCCGTGAAGGCCTGACCGCGATCATTTCGGTGAAGGTACCGGATCCGAAGTTCAGCTCCCAGACCAAAGACAAGCTGGTGTCTTCCGAAGTGAAGACCGCGGTCGAACAGGAAATGGGCAAGTACTTCTCCGACTTCCTGCTGGAAAACCCGAACGAAGCCAAGCTGGTCGTCGGCAAGATGATCGACGCGGCACGTGCCCGTGAAGCGGCGCGCAAGGCCCGTGAGATGACCCGCCGCAAAGGCGCACTGGACATCGCCGGCCTGCCGGGCAAACTGGCGGACTGCCAGGAAAAGGACCCTGCCCTGTCCGAACTGTACCTCGTGGAAGGTGACTCCGCGGGCGGCTCTGCCAAGCAGGGACGTAACCGCAGGACCCAGGCGATTCTGCCCCTCAAGGGTAAAATCCTGAACGTCGAGAAGGCACGCTTCGACAAGATGATCTCTTCCCAGGAAGTAGGCACCTTGATCACCGCGCTGGGCTGTGGCATCGGTCGCGAAGAGTACAACATCGACAAGCTGCGCTATCACAACATCATCATCATGACCGATGCTGACGTCGACGGTTCGCACATCCGTACCTTGCTGCTGACCTTCTTCTTCCGTCAACTGCCGGAGCTGATCGAGCGTGGCTACATCTACATCGCCCAGCCGCCGCTGTACAAAGTGAAGAAAGGCAAGCAAGAGCAATACATCAAAGACGACGACGCCATGGAAGAGTACATGACGCAGTCGGCCCTGGAAGATGCGAGCCTGCACCTGAACGAGGAAGCACCGGGTATCTCCGGCGAAGCCCTTGAGCGTCTGGTGAACGACTTCCGTCTGGTCATGAAGACCCTCAAGCGTCTGTCGCGCCTGTACCCACAGGAACTGACCGAGCACTTCATCTACCTGCCGGCGGTCAGCATGGATCAACTGTCCGATCACGCAGCGATGCAGGATTGGCTGGCCCAGTACGAAGTGCGTCTGCGCACCGTCGAGAAGTCGGGCCTGGTCTACAAGGCCAGCCTGCGTGAAGATCGTGAACGTAACGTCTGGCTGCCAGAGGTCGAACTGATCTCCCACGGCCTGTCGAACTACGTCACCTTCAACCGCGACTTCTTCGGCAGCAACGACTACAAGACCGTGGTTTCCCTGGGCGCTCAACTGAGCACCTTGCTGGACGACGGCGCGTACATCCAGCGTGGCGAGCGCAAGAAGCAGGTCACCGAGTTCAAGGAAGCCCTTGAGTGGTTGATGGCCGAAAGCACCAAGCGTCACACCATCCAGCGATACAAAGGTCTGGGCGAGATGAACCCGGATCAGCTGTGGGAAACTACCATGGACCCGGGCTCGCGCCGCATGCTCAAAGTGACCATCGAAGACGCCATTGGCGCTGACCAGATCTTCAACACCCTGATGGGTGATGCGGTCGAACCTCGCCGTGACTTCATCGAGAGCAACGCCCTGGCGGTGTCCAACCTGGATTTCTGATTCCGGTCGCCCCGCCATACAAAAGGCCAACGCTCATGCGTTGGCCTTTTTATTTGTTGAGGTCAAAAGATCGCAGCCTTCGGCAGCTCCTACAGGCAGAAATTGATATCCCTGCAGGAGCTGCCGAAGGCTGCGATCTTTTGATTTTTTCCCCACCTGTTTCACTCTCGACTAGCTTTGTACACAGCCTGAAGCATCTACATTACAGGCATAAAAAAACCGGCTATATCAGCCGGTTTTTTTACGTCCGAAAAAAACTTATGCACGTTTTTATGGGATTTATCATTCTAAGAAATATGTAAAAGAATCATAAAGTTACGTACAAATAACGACGGTTTTCGATGAAACGGTACACAGGTTATCCACAGAATCTCAGACAGCCACCTGGTCGTTTGAAACCGGAGCTTGCGGAGCCGGTGGCAGTGAGCCCATTTCCCGTTGCATCTGCTCGTTCCAGGCCTGGACCCGGTCGTTCAATTCAGCAATGGCTCTTGGTCCGGTGCCTTCGGCATACATCGGTGTGCCAATGATCACGGTGATGACACCCTGCTTCTTCGCCCAACCGGTTTTCGGCCAGAACTTGCCGGCGTTGTGCGCAATCGGCAACACGGGCAATTCGGCGTTGACCGCCAATGCACTGCCACCACGCGAGAACTTTCCGATGGTGCCGTAAGGAACGCGCGTGCCTTCAGGGAAGATCAGCACCCAGACATTGTCCTTGAGCAACTCATCGCCTTTCTGCGCCACATGCTTGAGTGCGGCTTTCGGGTTGTCGCGATCGATGGCGATCGGTCGCAGCATGGCCATGGCCCAACCGAAGAACGGCACATAGAGCAATTCGCGTTTGAGCACTTGGCTCAGCGGTGAGAAGTAGGCAGAGAGAAAGAACGTCTCCCAGGTGCTCTGGTGGTTCGACTGAATGACGCAAGGCCGTTCAGGGACGTTCTCGGCACCCTTCACTTCGTAGCTGATACCCAGAAACACTTTGCTCAGCCACAAGGCGCAGCGGCACCAGTACACGTTGATGAAGCGATAGCGCGCCTTGAACGGCAGAAACGGCGCGATAAAAAAACTCAGGCTGCACCACAGCAAGGAACTGGTGCCCAGCAGCAGGTAAAAGAGGAAGGTTCTGATGGCCTGCAGTATCAACATGGTGACGGTTACCGTGCGGGCTTTGCCCGTCTATATAAAGCACACTCCCGATCACTCCCTGGTCAGGAGTCTCGAAAACGCTCTAATTGTGGATAAGTTCTGCGGCAATCGCCGCCAGATCGTCAAAAATCAAGGTGCCTGCCGGTAAGGTCTTGCCCAAGGTTTTTTCGCCTTTTCCGGTCTTTACCAAAACTGGCTGTGAATCGACGGCTTTAGCGGCTTCCAGGTCACCAAGGCTATCGCCGACGAACCATAGATCAGTCAGCGACACGTTGTAATGTGCGGCGATGCTTTTCAACATCCCGGGTTTCGGCTTGCGGCAATCGCAGCCTTCGTCCGGCCCGTGGGGGCAGTAGACGATCAGGCCGACTTCACCACCCTGCTCCGCTACCAGCGTGCGCAAGCGCTCGTGCATGGCATCCAGGGTAGCGAGGTCGTAGTAGCCGCGAGCGATGCCCGACTGGTTGGTAGCGACGGCTACCGTCCAGCCGGCCTTGCTCAACTGCGCGATGGCTTCGATCGAACCAGGGAGTGGAATCCACTCATCCACCGACTTGATGTAAGCGTCGGAGTCGTAATTGATCACCCCGTCCCGATCGAGAATCAGCAGTTTCAAACAGTCTTACCCCAGCAACGAAATATCGGCAACGCCGAGGAACAGGCCACGCAGACGCGCCAGCAACGCATAACGGTTGGCGCGGACTTTCGCGTCTTCCGCGTTGACCATCACGGCTTCGAAGAACGCATCCACCGGCTCGCGCAATGCAGCCAGGCGTGCCAGGGATTCGCTGTACTGACGTGCAGCAGCCATTGGCTGTACAGCCTGGTCTGCCTGCTGGATCGCCGAGTACAGGGAGAACTCGTTGGCATTGTCGAAGTACTTGGCTTCCACGACTGTAGGCACCGAACCTTCGACCTTGCTCAGCAGGTTCGACACACGCTTGTTCACCGCGGCCAGGGCAGCGGCTTCCGGCAATTTGCGGAAGGCCTCTACCGCTTGCACGCGCTGGTCGAAGTCCAGGGCCGAACCCGGCTTCAGGGCACGCACCGACAGATAGGTGGCGACATCGACGCCTTCGTCTTCGTAACGGGCACGCAGACGGTCGAAGATGAATTCCAGCACCGAGTCATTGAGGCCGGCAGCCTTGACCTTGGTACCGAACGCATCCACGGCGAAGGCCACGGCCTCGGTCAGGTCCAGGTCCAGTTGTTTCTCGATCAGGATGCGCAACACGCCCAGTGCCGCACGGCGCAGGGCATACGGGTCCTTGCTACCGGTCGGCAGCATGCCGATGCCGAAAATACCGACCAGCGTATCGAGCTTGTCGGCGATGGCCACGGCCGCACCGGTCAGGGTGGACGGCAGTTCAGCGCCGGCACCGCGCGGCATGTACTGCTCGTTCAGGGCCAGTGCTACATCTTCCGGCTCGCCATCGTTGAGGGCGTAGTAGTAACCGGCGACACCTTGCATCTCCGGGAACTCACCGACCATTTCGGTCGACAGGTCGCACTTCGACAGCAGGCCCGCACGAGCGGCCCACGCGGCGTTGCCGCCGATGCGTTGAGCGATGAACGCAGCCAGTCTGGATACGCGCTCGGCCTTGTCGTAGACGCTGCCGAGTTTTTCCTGGAACACCACGTTCTGCAGGCGCTGGTTGAAGTCTTCGAGCTTCTGCTTCTTGTCTTGCTTGAAGAAGAACTCGGCGTCGGTCAGGCGTGGGCGAACTACTTTCTCGTTACCGGCGATGATCTGCTGCGGGTCTTTGCTTTCGATGTTGGCCACGGTGATGAAACGTGGCAGCAACTTGCCGTCGGCATCCAGCAGGCAGAAGTACTTCTGGTTGTCCTGCATGGTGGTGATCAGGGCTTCTTGCGGCACGTCGAGGAAGCGTTCCTCGAACGAGCACACCAGCGGCACCGGCCATTCGACCAGCGCAGTCACTTCATCGAGCAGGGCCGGCGGAACGATTGCCGTGCCTTCCTGACGGGTGGCCAGCTCCTCGGTGCGCTTGCTGATGATCTCGCGACGCTCGTTGGCATCGGCCAGCACGTAGGCAGCACGCAGGTCGGCCAGGTAGCTGGACGGCGAACCGATACGCACGCTTTGCGGATGATGGAAGCGGTGACCACGGGAATCGCGACCGGCTTTCTGGGCGAGGATGGTGCAGTCGATGACCTGGTCACCGAGCAGCATCACCAGCCATTGGGTCGGACGCACGAACTCTTCCTTGCGCGCACCCCAACGCATGCGTTTTGGGATCGGCAGGTCGTTCAGCGAATCTTCGACGATGGTCGGCAGCAGGCTCGCGGTCGGCTTGCCGGCGATGCTCTGGCTGTAGCGCAGTTTCGGGCCGCTCTGATCGATTTCGCTCAGCTCGACGCCGCACTTCTTGGCAAAACCCAGGGCCGCTTGGGTCGGGTTGCCTTCGGCATCGAATGCAGCCTGACGTGGCGGGCCATCGAGGTTGATGCTGCGATCCGGCTGCTGGGTGGCCAGCGAGGTGATCAGCACAGCCAGGCGGCGTGGCGCGGCATAAACGGTTTTGGTCTCGTAGTTCAGGCCGGCAGCTTGCAAGCCTTTGTCGATACCGGCAAGAAACGCCTCGGCCAAGGTGTTCAGGGCCTTGGGTGGCAGTTCTTCAGTGCCCAGTTCAACCAGAAAATCCAGAGCACTCATTGTGCAGCCTCCAGCTTGGCCAGTACTTCGTCACGCAGGTCCGGGGTCGCCATCGGGAAGCCCAGCTTGGCGCGAGCCAGCAGGTAGGCTTGCGCAACGGAACGCGCCAGGGTGCGTACACGCAGGATGTATTGCTGACGTGCGGTCACCGAGATTGCCCGGCGCGCATCCAGCAGGTTGAAGGTGTGGGAAGCCTTCAACACCATTTCGTAGCTCGGCAACGGCAGCGGCTGGTCGAGCTCGATCAGGCGCTTGGCTTCGCTTTCGTAGAAATCGAACAGTTCGAACAGCTTGTCGACATTGGCGTGTTCGAAGTTGTAGGTCGATTGTTCCACTTCGTTCTGGTGGAACACGTCGCCGTAGGTCACTTTGCCGAACGGACCGTCAGCCCAGACCAGGTCGTAGACCGAGTCCACGCCTTGCAGGTACATGGCCAGACGCTCAAGGCCGTAGGTGATCTCGCCGGTCACCGGGTAGCACTCGATGCCGCCCGCTTGCTGGAAGTAAGTGAACTGGGTCACTTCCATGCCGTTGAGCCAGACTTCCCAACCCAGACCCCAGGCGCCGAGGGTCGGCGATTCCCAGTTGTCTTCGACGAAGCGGATGTCGTGGACCAGCGGGTCCAGGCCGACGTGCTTGAGGGAGCCCAGGTACAGTTCCTGGAAGTTGTCCGGGTTCGGCTTCAGGACCACCTGAAACTGGTAGTAGTGCTGCAGACGGTTCGGGTTTTCGCCGTAGCGGCCGTCAGTCGGACGGCGGCTTGGCTGCACATAGGCGGCGTTCCAGGTTTCCGGGCCAATGGCGCGCAGGAATGTAGCGGTGTGGAAAGTGCCGGCGCCTACTTCCATATCGTAGGGCTGAAGTACCACACAACCTTGCTCGGCCCAGTATTGCTGGAGGGCGAGGATCAAGTCTTGGAAGGTACGCACGGCTGGCGTAGGCTGGCTCACGAAATTCACCTGTTTCTTGGGCTGCGATTTAAAGAGCGGGAGTATACCCGATTCATTGCTGCGCACGCCCCCTGGAGCCTTATGCCGCGCTGCTTTTGGTGTTCCGAAGATCCGCTGTACATGGCTTATCACGATCAGGAGTGGGGCACGCCGCTACGCGATGCGCAGGGATTGTTCGAGTTGCTTTTGCTCGAAGGGTTCCAGGCCGGGCTTTCCTGGATCACCGTGCTGCGCAAACGCGAGCATTATCGTCAGGTGATGTTTGGTTTTGATGTCCAGCGCGTGGCACAGATGAGCGATGCCGAAATCGACGAACTGATGCTCGATCCGGGCATCATCCGCAACCGCCTCAAGCTCAACGCGGCCCGGCGCAATGCCCAGGCCTGGCTGGCGCTGGAGGACCCGGTGGCGTTTCTCTGGTCGTTCGTCGGTGGCACGCCTGTGATCAATCATTTCAAGGACCGCAGCGAAGTCCCGGCCGTGACGCCGACCGCCGTGGAAATGAGCAAAGGCCTGAAAAAAGCCGGTTTCACCTTCGTCGGGCCGACCATTTGCTACGCGCTGATGCAGGCCTCGGGCATGGTCATGGATCACACTCGGGACTGCGACCGCTACGCGCAGTTGGCGAACGGCGGTTAGAATGGCCGCCTCGCGCACAGCACAAGATCAGGAGTGACCTGTGGATAAGTTGAAAGGCGCCTTGCTGGTAGGCGCTCTGCGGCTGTTTGCCCTGCTTCCGTGGCGGGCCGTGCAGGCCGTGGGCTCGGCGATTGGCTGGGTCATGTGGAAAACCCCGAACCGTTCCCGCGACGTGGTACGGATCAACCTGTCCAAGTGCTTTCCGGACATGGACCCCGCCGCGCGCGAACGTTTAGTCGGACAGAGCCTTAAGGACATCGGCAAGTCCCTGACCGAAAGCGCCTGCGCCTGGATCTGGCCGGCCCAGCGCTCCATCGACCTGGTGCGCGAGGTCGAGGGCCTCGACATTTTGAAGGACGCCCTCGCCTCCGGCAAAGGCGTGGTTGGCATCACCAGCCACCTGGGCAATTGGGAAGTGCTCAATCACTTCTATTGCAGCCAGTGCAAACCGATCATTTTCTACCGCCCGCCAAAATTGAAGGCGGTGGACGAGTTGCTGCAAAAGCAGCGGGTGCAACTGGGTAACAAGGTCGCTGCTTCCACCAAGGAAGGCATCCTCAGCGTCATCAAGGAAGTGCGCAAAGGTGGTGCAGTGGGCATTCCCGCCGACCCGGAACCGGCCGAATCCGCCGGGATCTTCGTCCCGTTCTTCGCCACCCAGGCACTGACCAGCAAATTCGTGCCGAACATGCTCGCCGGTGGCAAAGCGGTCGGCGTGTTCCTGCATGCGCTGCGCCTGCCCGACGGTTCAGGCTACAAAGTGATCCTCGAAGCCGCGCCAGAGGCCATGTACAGCACCGATACGGCGGAGTCCTGTGCGGCCATGAGTAAAGTGGTCGAGCGTTATGTCGGCGCTTACCCGAGCCAGTACATGTGGAGCATGAAGCGCTTCAAGAAGCGGCCACCGGGTGAAGAGCGCTGGTATTGATTCAATTGGCATGATCTGTGGATAACCCGGGATTCGGGGTTATCCACAACCGTTCATCAAAGGGCGCAGAAGATGTCCGAACATCGCAAGTCATTCCGCATCAAGATCAGTCACGAAAACATCGGCGAATGCCTGGGCCAGACGCGCAACCTGTCGACCACCGGGGTTTACGTCAAGCATCCGAAACTGTCGGCGTTGCCTCAGGGCGCGGTGGTCTACGGGCAGGTGCAAGACTTACCCACAGGCGCACCGCGAGTACGCATGGAAGTGGTGTTGGTGGATGCCGAAGGGATTGGCTTGCGCTATCTCTGAACGGAGCGATCCAGCTTTTTCAGAAACACCGTCATTTCCTTTTCTGCCTGCTTGTCGCCATGGTTGCGAGCAGCTTCCAGGCCTTGTTCCCAGGCCTGCCGCGCGGCCGCAGAGTCCGCCAGCGCCAGATGGGCCTTGCCCAGCAGTTTCCACGCCGCCGAATACTTCGGATCGAATTCGACGCAGCGTTGAAAATGCTCCGCCGCCTTGGCGTTTTCCCCCAGATCCAGATAACCCTTGCCCAGGCCGAAGCGCAGCAAAGCGTTATCCACACCCTTGGCGAGCATTTTTTCCAGGGATTCGATCATCGGTGGATTCCTTCCCTGAAGCATTTCAGGCGTTGATTTGTTGTAGGAGCGAGCTTGCTCGCGATGGTCGTCAACGATAATGCAGGAAACCAGACACCCCGCGTCGCTCTCGGGTTCTTCGCGAGCAAGCTCGCTCCTACAAAGGCAGGCCAGCGCTAAATCCGGATCAGAAAAAGCTCAACCCCACATGGAACAACTTCTCCACATCGCGAATATGTTTTTTATCCACAAGGAAAAGAATCACATGGTCGCCCGCTTCGATCACGGTGTCGTCGTGGGCGATGATCACTTCTTCGTCGCGGATAATCGCACCGATGGTGGTGCCCGGCGGCAGGCCGATGTTCTCGATGGCCTTGCCGATCACCTTGCTTGATTTCGCATCGCCATGGGCAATCGCCTCGATGGCTTCCGCCGCGCCACGGCGCAGCGAGTGCACGCTGACGATGTCGCCACGGCGTACGTGGGCCAGCAAGGTGCCGATGGTGGCCAGTTGCGGGCTTATGGCGATGTCGATGTCGCCGCCCTGGATCAGATCGACATAGGCCGGGTTGTTGATGATGGTCATCACCTTCTTCGCGCCCAGGCGTTTGGCCAGCAGCGAAGACATGATGTTGGCTTCGTCGTCGTTGGTCAGGGCGAGGAACAGGTCGGCGTCGGCAATGTTCTCTTCCATCAGCAGGTCGCGGTCCGAGGCGCTGCCCTGCAAAACCACGGTGCTGTCGAGGTGGTCCGAGAGGTGACGGCAGCGTGCCGGGTTCATCTCGATGATCTTTACCTGATAACGGCTTTCGATGGCCTCGGCCAGACGCTCGCCGATCTGCCCGCCACCGGCGATGACAATGCGCTTGTAGGTTTCGTCGAGACGGCGCATTTCGCTCATGACCGCGCGAATGTTCGCTTTGGCGGCGATGAAAAACACCTCGTCGTCGGCCTCGATCACGGTATCGCCCTGGGGCAGGATCGGCCGGTCGCGGCGGAAAATGGCGGCCACGCGGGTTTCGACGTTGGGCATGTGTTCACGCAACTGTCGCAGTTGCTGGCCCACCAGCGGCCCGCCGTAATAGGCGCGAACCGCGACTAGTTGCGCCTTGCCTTCAGCGAAGTCGATCACTTGCAAGGCGCCCGGATGCTGGATCAGACGCTTGATGTAGTTGGTGACCACTTGTTCCGGGCTGATCAGCACGTCCACCGGAATCGCTTCATTCTGGAACAACTGCTCTTCGCGGGTCAGGTACGCGGCCTCACGAACCCGGGCGATCTTGGTCGGGGTGTGGAACAGGGTATGGGCGACCTGGCAGGCGACCATGTTGGTTTCGTCGCTGTTGGTCACGGCGACCAGCATGTCGGCGTCGTCGGCGCCGGCCTGGCGCAGCACGGTCGGAAACGAACCGCGGCCCTGCACCGTGCGGATGTCCAGGCGGTCGCCGAGGTCGCGCAGGCGTTCGCCATCGGTATCGACCACGGTTATGTCGTTGGCTTCACTGGCCAGGTGTTCTGCCAGCGAACCGCCGACCTGTCCTGCACCGAGGATGATGATTTTCATCCAGTCACTCCATTGAATCCGTTTAACCGCGCGCGGCGGCGATCTTGATCAGCTTGGCGTAGTAGAACCCGTCGTGGCCGCCTTCCTGGGCAAGCAACTGGCGGCCATGGGGCTGCTTGATGCCGGCCGCCGTGGCGAGGTCCAGTTCACGGGCGCCCGGCGTGCGGGCGAGGAACGCTTCGATGACTTCGGTGTTCTCGGTCGGCAGCGTCGAGCAGGTGGCATATAGCAGAATGCCGCCGACTTCCAGGGTGTTCCACATGGCGTCGAGCAGCTCGCCTTGCAGCAGAGCCAGCGCGGCAATATCGTCGGGCTGGCGGGTCAGCTTGATGTCCGGATGACGACGGATCACGCCCGTCGCCGAGCATGGCGCGTCCAGCAGGATGCGCTGGAACGGCTTGCCGTCCCACCACGCCTGAGTGTCGCGGCCGTCGGCGGCAATCAGTTCGGCGCTCAGTTTCAGGCGTTCGAGGTTTTCCCGCACTCGCACCAGACGCTTGGCTTCCAGGTCTACCGCCACCACCCCGGCCAGTTTTGGCTCGGCTTCGAGAATATGGCACGTCTTGCCGCCGGGTGCGCAGCAGGCATCCAGTACCCGTTGGCCCGGTGCCAGATCGAGCAGATCAGCGGCCAGTTGCGCCGCTTCGTCCTGCACGCTGATCCAGCCCTCGCCGAAACCCGGCAGGCTGCGCACGTCGGCGGCGGCTTCGAGCACGATACCGTCACGGCTGTAGACACAGGGTGTGGCGGCGATACCGGCATCGGTCAGCAAACCGAGGTAGGCATCCCGGCTGTGATGGCGACGGTTGACCCGCAGGATCATTGGCGGATGCGCGTTGTTGGCGGCGCAGATGGCTTCCCATTGCTCTGGCCAGAACGCCTTCAGGGATTTCTGCAGCCAACGCGGGTGGGCGGTGCGTACCACCGGATCGCGTTCCAGTTCGGCGAAAATCGTTTCGCTTTCACGCTGAGCGTTACGCAGAACCGCGTTGAGCAAGGCCTTGGCCCATGGCTTTTTCAATTTGTCGGCGCAACCGACCGTCTCGCCAATCGCGGCATGGGCCGGCACGCGGGTGTAGAGCAACTGATAGAGGCCGACCAACAACAGCGCCTCGACATCGGCATCGGCAGCCTTGAACGGCTTTTGCAGCAACTTGGCCGCCAGCGCCGACAAACGTGGCTGCCAGCGCGCGGTGCCGAACGCCAGGTCCTGGGTGAAGCCGCGATCACGGTCCTCGACCTTGTCCAACTGCGTTGGCAGTGAACTGTTGAGCGAGGCTTTTCCGTTCAGGACAGCGGCGAGTGCCTTGGCGGCGGCCAGACGCGGATTCATTGAGTGTCCGCCGCTTGACCGAGGACAGTGCCAGTGGCGAATTTCTCACGGCGGCTGTTGAACAGGTCGCTGAAGTTCAGCGCCTTGCCGCCGGGCAATTGCAGACGGGTCAGGCACAAGGCCTGCTCGCCGCACGCGACGATCAGGCCGTCCTTGCTGGCGCTGAGGATTTCACCGGGTGCACCTTTACCTTCGGCCAGGTTCGCGGCCAGCACTTTCAGGGCTTCGCCATTCAAGGTGCTGTGAGTGATCGGCCATGGGTTGAAGGCACGGACCAGACGCTCCAGTTCAACCGCCGGGCGACTCCAGTCGATGCGAGCTTCGTCCTTGTTCAATTTGTGCGCGTAGGTGGCCAGGCTGTCGTCCTGCACTTCGCCTTCCAGCGTACCCGCGGCGAGGCCGGCAATCGCCTGAACCACGGCCGGTGGACCCATTTCGGCCAGACGGTCGTGAAGGCTGCCGCCAGTGTCTTCGGCGCTGATCGGCGTAGTGACTTTAAGCAGCATCGGCCCGGTGTCGAGGCCGGCTTCCATGCGCATCACGGTCACGCCGCTTTCGGCATCACCTGCTTGCACGGCACGCTGGATCGGCGCCGCACCGCGCCAGCGCGGCAACAGCGAGGCGTGACTGTTGATGCAACCCAGGCGAGGAATATCCAGCACCACTTGCGGCAGGATCAGGCCGTAGGCGACCACCACCATCAAGTCCGGTTTCAGCGCGGCCAGTTCGGCTTGCGCGTCTTCGTTGCGCAGGGTTGGCGGCTGCAGTACCGGGATGTTGTTCTCCAGAGCAAGCTGCTTGACCGGGCTCGGCATCAGTTTTTGCCCGCGACCGGCCGGACGATCCGGTTGGGTGTAGACCGCGACGATCTCGTAAGGGCTGCTCAGCAGGGCCTTGAGGTGTTCGGCGGCGAATTCCGGGGTGCCGGCAAAGACAATGCGCAGTGGCTCAGTCATGGGTGACGTCTCTTGAAAAGAAAAAGGCTTGCCGCAGCAAGCCTTTGAAGATGGGCATCAGGCGTTCTGGCGATGAAGCTTTTCCAGTTTCTTCTTGATGCGGTCGCGTTTGAGCGTGGACAGGTAATCGACGAACAATTTGCCATTGAGGTGGTCGCATTCGTGCTGGATGCACACCGCGAGCAAATCTTCGGCGATCAGTTCGTATGGCTTGCCATCGCGGTCCAGCGCCTTGACCTTGACCCGTTGCGGGCGATCGACGTTTTCGTAGAAGCCCGGCACCGACAGGCAGCCTTCCTGGTACTGGCCCATGTCGTCGGTCAGCGGTTCGAGCTCGGGGTTGATGAACACTCGAGGCTCGGTGCGGTCTTCGGAGAGGTCCATCACGACGATACGTTTGTGCACGTTGACCTGGGTAGCGGCGAGGCCGATGCCAGGCGCTTCATACATTGTTTCAAACATGTCGTCGACCAACTGACGCACTTCGTCGTCCACTACGGCCACTGGCTTGGCGATAGTGCGCAGACGCGGATCAGGGAATTCGAGGATGTTTAAAATGGCCATAAGCTTGATCAGTGCACGTGTGAAGTAAGGTCGGGTCGATGGCCTGGCGGGTCCGAAGAAATGCAGGCTACCGTTGTAAAACGTAGCTCCCTTCTGTTGACAAGCAAGTTTTGACAAGCATGCCGGGAGCGAGCCACTGACGGCTCTGGCGTTTCACGCGAATGCACATAATAAAGGGATTCACCGCATGAGGAAATCACTACTCGCCCTGCTGCTCCTGGCTTCGGCAGGTTGGGCGTACGGGCAGGTGCAACTTCGGGAAGATATTCCCACCATAAAGCTGTCGCCTCAGGTTCGCAGCAGCCCGGTGACCGAGGTTATCCCCGGCATTGCGCTGAAATCGATCAACAGCTTTCTGCTGAGCAACCGCATCGTCGACAAGGCCGAGGATTTCACCAAGGCGCCTTACATCGTCGCTGGTGATTCCGAGCGGGTGCTCAGCGGCGCGGGTGACCGCATCTTTGCCCGCGGCCATTTCGATCCGGCAAAACCGGCGTACGGTATCTTCCGCCAAGGCAAGGTCTACACCGATCCGCAGAGCAAGGAAATCCTGGGGATCAATGCCGACGACATCGGCGGCGGCGATGTCGTGGCCATCGAAGGTGACGTCGCCACCCTGGAGTTGCAGCGCACGACCCAGGAGGTCCGCCTCGGCGATCGCTTGTTCAGTGGTGAAGAGCACGCGATCAACTCGAACTTCATGCCCAGGGCACCGAGCCATGAAATCAACGGTTTGATCATCGATGTTCCGCGCGGGGTCACGCAGATCGGCGAGTTGGACGTGGTTACGCTGAACAAGGGGCAGCGTGACGGTCTGGTCGAAGGCAATCTGCTGGCAGTGATGAAAACCGGCGAAACAGTGCGGGACCGGATCACTGGTCAGCCGTTGAAAATTCCTGATGAGCGCGCCGGTCTGCTGATGGTTTTCCGTACCTACGACAAACTCAGTTATGGGCTGGTGCTTAGCGCTTCGCGCTCGCTGTCGGTGATGGACAAGGTGCGAAATCCATAGAAGTGCTTCACAAGTTACCAACAGAGTTATCCACAGCTTATTCCCGTTTGTACGGGTGCTCATAACGATCAAGGATGATCCATGTCGCTGCCTGCCGTTACACCGGTTTCCCCCGCGGAACTGGAAGCTCGTTTACGCCTGCATCGTTTGCCGGAACTCGGCCAGGCGCGCTTCAAGAAATTGCTCGAAGCCTTCGGCTCGGCATCCAAAGCCCTCAGTGCACCGGCCAGTGCCTGGCGCGCGCTGGGTTTGCCACTGGCCTGTTCCGAGGCCAGGCGTAGCGCTGAGATCCGTGACGGCGCCAGTCATGCATTGGCCTGGCTGGAGCATCCGGCCCAGCATTTACTGATGTGGGACCAACCGGACTATCCGGCGCTGCTGGCACAAATCAGCGATGCACCACCGCTGTTATTTGTCGCCGGCGATCCCGGCATTCTGGAAAAACCACAACTGGCGATGGTTGGCAGCCGTCGCGCTTCCCGGCCGGGGATGGACACCGCTGCCGCGTTTTCCCGAAGCCTGGCGGGTGCCGGTTTTGTCATTACCAGCGGCCTGGCCCTGGGCATTGACGCCGCCGCACATCAGGCCGCGCTGGACATTGGCGGGCAAACGGTCGGTGTGCTCGGCACGGGGCTCGAGAAGTTTTATCCACAGAGAAATAGACGCCTGGCGGACGCCATGATCGCCTCGGGCAGCGCGGTACTTTCGGAGTTTCCGCTGGATGCAGGCCCCAGCGCCGGCAACTTCCCCCGGCGCAACCGGATCATCAGTGGTTTGTCCCTCGGAGTGCTGGTGGTCGAAGCCAGTGTCGCCAGCGGTTCACTGATCACCGCGAGGCTGGCGGCGGAACAGGGGCGCGAGGTGTTTGCGATGCCCGGGTCGATCCATCATCCCGGTGCCCGCGGCTGCCATCAGTTGATTCGTGACGGTGCGGTGCTGGTGGAAACCATCGAACATATCCTCGAAGCCTTGCGCGGCTGGCAACGACTGCCGTTATCCACAGAATCCTCTACCCCTGAAACGACCCACCCCCTGTTGAAGTTGCTGCATGCCGCACCTCTGACCAGTGAAGCGTTGTCCGACGCAAGCGGCTGGGCCTTGCCGAAAGTACTGGCGGCGTTGACGGAACTTGAAATGGACGGTCGCGCTATTTGCGAAAGCGGGCGCTGGTTTGCACGGGTGAGCTAGGTTTTATAAACAAGATCGGTAAACTGCGCAGAGCCTTATTCTGGAGAGTTTTTCATGGTCAACAGTTGGCGTGTGCAACAAGCCGCGCAAGCAATTCGCGCCGGGGCGGTGATTGCCTACCCAACCGAAGCAGTCTGGGGCCTGGGTTGCGACCCGTGGGACGAGGAAGCGGTGGAGCGACTGCTGCTGATCAAGGGGCGGTCTGAGGATAAAGGACTGATCCTGGTCGCCGACAACATCCGTCAGTTCGATTTCCTCTTCGATGACTTCCCCGAATTGTGGATGGACCGCATGGCCAGTACCTGGCCGGGGCCGAACACCTGGCTGGTGCCGCACCAGAACCTGCTGCCGCAGTGGATTACCGGCGTGCATGAAACCGTGGCGCTGCGGGTCAGTGATCACCCACTGGTGCGGGACTTGTGCGCGCTGGTCGGGCCGCTGGTATCGACGTCGGCCAACCCGCAGGGGCGCCCGGCGGCACGTACGCGGATTCGCGTCGAGCAGTACTTCCGTGGGCAGCTCGATCTGGTACTGGGTGGCAATCTGGGTGGGCGCAAGAACCCGAGCGTGATTCGCGATCTGGCGACCGGCAAGGTTGTGCGCCCGGATTGAGACCGGGTTAACCTCATTCGCGAGCAAGCCCGCTCCCACACTGGATCTGTGTCGTTCACAAATCCAGTGTGGGAGCGGGCTTGCTCGCGAAGGGGCCCTACCAGTCAACTACCCATTCAGGGCAACAGAACAACCGAACCCGTCGTACGCCGTGCCGACAACTCGGTCTGCGCCTTCGCCGCGTCAGCCAGTGGAAAACGCTGACTGATGTCCACGGTCAGCTTGCCGCTGATGATCATCTCGAACAACTCGTCGGCCATGCGTTGCAGATTCTCGGCGTTGTTCGCATAAGTGCCCAGGGTTGGCCGGGTCACATACAGCGAGCCTTTCCCCGCCAGGATCCCCAGGTTCACGCCATCGACCGCGCCGGACGCATTGCCGAAACTCACCACCAGGCCACGCGGTGCGGCGCTGTCGAGTGACGTCAGCCAGGTGTCCTTGCCAACGCCGTCGTACACCACCGGGACTTTTTTGCCGTCGGTCAATTCCAGCACGCGCTGGGCGACGTTTTCATGGCTGTAGTCGATGGTCGCCCAAGCGCCATTGGCCTTGGCCAGTGCGGCTTTCTCGGCCGAACTGACCGTACCGATCAGCTTCACGCCCAAGGCCCTCGCCCATTGGCAGGCCAGTGAGCCTACCCCGCCGGCTGCGGCGTGGAACAGGATGGTTTCGCCACCCTTGAGTTCATAAGTCTGACGCAGCAGGTACTGCACGGTCAGGCCCTTGAGCATCACGCCAGCGGCCTGTTCGAAGCTGATGGCGTCCGGCAGTTTCACCAGATTGGCCTCGGGCAACACATGAACTTCGCTATAGGCGCCCAGAGGGCCGCTGCCATAGGCCACGCGATCGCCAATCTTGAAGCGGGACACCTCGCTGCCTACCGCCTCGACCACGCCCGCACCCTCCGAGCCGAGGCCCGATGGCAGGGATGGCGGCGGGTACAGGCCGCTACGGTAATAGGTGTCGATGAAGTTCAGGCCGATGGCCTTGTTGGTCACGCGCACTTCCTTCGGATCTGGCTCGGCGGGTTGGTAATCCACATACTCGAGCACTTCGGGGCCGCCATGGGCGCGAAACTGGATACGCTTTGCCATCGGAACTCTCCATAGGTCGTTTTACCAAGCGCCCTATCGGACTCCTAAGCTTGATCTTCGTCAACTGCGACTGGTGGACTTGCGATGGTATGCTACGGGCCCATTTGCGCTGACCCCCGCTCCAATGGAGCGCCGCGTAGTTTTGCCCGATTCAAGGTGATGACATGACGACCCGCACCGAGGCCGTAAAAGCCTACCTGCTCGACCTGCAAGACCGTATCTGCGCCGCCCTGGAAGCCGAAGACGGTGGCACGCAATTCGTCGAAGACGCCTGGACCAGGCCGGCTGGCGGTGGCGGTCGCACCCGCGTGATTGAAAACGGCACGGTAATTGAAAAGGGTGGCGTGAACTTTTCCCACGTCTTCGGCAGCGGTCTCCCACCCTCCGCCAGCGCCCACCGGCCGGAACTGGCGGGCCGTGGCTTTGAAGCCTTGGGCGTGTCGCTGGTGATTCACCCGCACAACCCCCATGTGCCGACTTCCCACGCCAACGTGCGCTTTTTCATCGCTGAAAAAGAAGGTGAAGAACCGGTCTGGTGGTTTGGCGGCGGCTTCGACCTGACCCCGTATTACGGTAACGAAGAAGACTGCATCCACTGGCATCGCATCGCCGAGCAGGCCTGTGCGCCTTTCGGCCCGGACGTCTACCCGCGTTACAAGGCCTGGTGCGACAGCTACTTCCACATCAAGCATCGTCACGAGCCGCGTGGCATCGGCGGGTTGTTTTTCGACGACCTGAACGAGTGGGATTTCGACACCAGCTTCGCCTTCATGCGTGCCATCGGTGACGCGTACATCGATGCTTACCTGCCGATCGTGCAGCGCCGCAAGAACGACGCGTTCACCGCCCAGCAGCGTGAGTTCCAGGAGTTCCGCCGTGGCCGCTACGTTGAATTCAACCTGGTCTACGACCGCGGCACGTTGTTCGGCCTGCAATCGGGTGGGCGTACCGAGTCGATCTTGATGTCGCTGCCACCGCAAGTGCGCTGGGGCTACGACTGGAAGGCCGAGCCTGGCAGCGAAGAAGCGCGCCTGACGGAGTACTTCCTGCAGGACCGCGATTGGTTGGCCGAAGCTTGAACGAGGAATCCTGATGGACCGTTATGTCGTATTCGGTAACCCGATTGGCCACAGCAAATCACCGTTGATCCACCGCCTGTTCGCCGAGCAGACCGCGCAAAAGCTGGACTACAACACGCTGCTGGCGCCGCTGGACGACTTTTCCACCTGTGCCCGGACGTTTTTCCTCGAAGGACGCGGCGCCAACGTGACGGTGCCGTTCAAGGAAGAGGCCTACCGGCTGGCGAACAGCCTGACGGCGCGGGCGCAGCGCGCCGGTGCGGTCAATACCTTGAGCAAACTGGCCGATGGCAGCCTGCTGGGCGACAACACCGACGGTGCCGGGCTGGTGCGGGACCTGACGGTTAACGCCGGATTCAGCCTCAAGGGCAAACGTATCCTGCTGCTCGGCGCTGGCGGCGCGGTGCGCGGTGCCCTGGAGCCGCTGCTGGCCGAGCAGCCGGCTTCGGTGATCATCGCCAACCGCACGGTGGACAAGGCCGAGCTGCTGGCGGAGCTGTTCTGCGATCTGGGGCCGGTCTCGGCCAGTGGCTACGACTGGTTGCAGGAGTCGGTGGACCTGATCATCAACGCGACTTCCGCGAGCCTCACGGGCGATGTGCCGCCGATTGCGCCGAGCCTGATCGAACCGGGCAAAACGGTGTGCTACGACATGATGTACGGCAAGGAGCCGACCTCGTTCTGCCGCTGGGCCAGCGAACACGGGGCGGCGGTGGTGATGGATGGCTTGGGGATGTTGGCCGAGCAGGCCGCGGAAGCGTTTTTCCTGTGGCGCGGCGTGCGACCGGATACAGCGCCGGTGCTGGCTGAGTTGCGTCGGCAGTTGGCCCTTTAAAAGCTTCGCGAGCAGGCTCGCTCCCACAGGGGGTCACCAAGAACCTGTGGGAGCGAGCCTGCTCGCGAATGGCGCGACACCGATTTCGGCTCAGTCCTCAAACCGGATCGGGCATTTCTCGGCCCCTTCCAGCTTCCTCAGCTCTTCCATCACCTGCGGCCGGGCCCGGCGCAAGGTCAGGCTGCGGTCCTGGCGCAGCAATCGTCGCGCCTCCTGGTGCAGCATTTCCACCCCTGAGTAATCGATGAAGTTGATCTGCTGCGCCTCGATCACCACGCGCGCGCCGTGCATGCGTTGCAGGCGTACTTGCAGGTAGTGGCTGGCACCGAAAAAGATCGAACCGCCAACCCGCAGAATGTCCTCATCGCCATCACGTACATGCTGCACCCGTGGCTGCGATGTGCGTTTGAGATAGAAAAAAAGCGAGGCCAATACGCCGGCGTAGATTGCCGTCTGCAATTCCAGCAGCAGCGTAGCGACGCAGGTCAGCGCCATGACCACGAACTCGGCGCGGCTGACCCGCAACAACGCGCGAATGCCGCGATGGTCCACCAGGCCCCAGGCGATCAACAGAATGCTGCCGGCCATGGCCGGAATCGGGATATGCGCGATCAGGCTCGCGCCGAAGATCGCGAACAGCGCAACCCACAATGCCGAAAAAATCCCGGCCAGTGGCGAACAGGCGCCCGCTTCATAGCTCAGGCCTGAGCGAGTGAAAGAGCCGGCCGACAGCGATCCGGAAAAAAACGCGCCGACCATGTTCGACAAGCCCTGGGCGCGAACTTCCTGGTTGGCGTCGAGTAGTTGCTGCGAACGTGCCGAGATCGAGCGGGCAATCGACAGGCTGGTGACCAGCCCGAGCATGCCAACCGCCACGGCGCTGGGCAGCAGGCGCAGGATCAGATCGAGATCCAGCGGCAACGGACTGAAAGGCGGCAGCTTGCCGGTGAAGGCGCTGACCAGTTGCACATGGCCGAACATCGACGGCCAAAGCCAGACCAGCAGTCCGCCAAGGATCAGGGTGATCAGTAGCGTCGGCCAGCGTGGCAACCACAGTTTGAGGATTACGCCGACCACCAGGGTCGCCAGCCCCAGCGCCAGCGAAGGTTTGTCCATTTCGCCGAGATGGCGCAATAACGTGATGAAACTGTCCAGCGCGGTGGCTTGGCTGGGCAAGTCCAGTCCCAGCAGGTTAGGCAATTGACCGATGGCAATCACCACGGCAGCACCAAGGGTGAAGCCGAGTACCACCGAGTGCGAGACGAAATTCACCAGCGCGCCAAATCGCAGCAAACCCAGCAGCCATTGAAAGATGCCAGCCAGGAAGGTGAGCAACAGGATCACGGTGACGTAGTCCTGCGTCGCCGGAATGGCCAGAGGACTGACGCTGGCGTACAGGACAATCGAGATGGCCGCTGTAGGACCGCAGATCAAATGCCACGACGAACCCCAGAGGCAGGCGATCAGCACCGGGATGATTGCGGCATAGAGGCCGTATTCCGGGGGGAGGCCGGCAATGAGCGCGTAGGCAATGGATTGCGGCAACGCCAGAATCGCGCCGCTGAGGCCGACGACCAGGTCGCGCCCGACGCTGGCGCGGGTTTGCTTGGGCAACCAACTGAGGAATGGAAAGAGTGAATGGCGGCTTGGCAGGGCCATGGGGCCTCTCGGTCGGGAATTTTGCGCAAGGGTAGCAGGACATGATCTGTGGGAGCGGGCTTGCTCGCGAAGGCGGTGGGTCAGACAACATTAATGTCGACTGATCCACCGCCTTCGCGAGCAAGCCCGCTCCCACAAGTATTGGTTACAACTTGGCTTTGACCGCCGGCAGCGCGTCCTTGCCATCCACGGTCTTCACTCCATCAAGCCACTTGTCCAGCACCGCAGGGTTGGCCTTGATCCACGCCCTGGCTGCGTCGGCGTTGCTGACCTTGTTGTTCACCACCTCGGCCATGATGCTGTTTTCCATATCCTGGGTGAAACTCAGGTTGGTCAGCAGTTTGCCAACGTTCGGGCAGGCCTGTGCATAACCTTTGCGGGTCAGTGTGTGCACGCTGCCGGTGTCACCGAAGTACTTCTCGCCACCCTTGAGGTAATGCATTTTCAGTTGCACGTTCATCGGGTGCGGGGTCCAGCCGAGGAAGGTCACGAATTTCTGCTTTTTCACCGCGCGGGACACTTCCGCCAGCATGGCTTGCTCGCTGGATTCGACCAGTTTCCACTGGCCCATGTCGAAATCGTTTTTCTTGATGATCTCTTGCAGCGAGATGTTCGCCGGTGCACCGGAGCCGATGCCGTAGATCTTGCGGTCGAACTTGTCGGCGTATTTGTTCAGGTCGGCAAAGTTATGCACACCTGCATTCCATACGTAATCCGGAACAGCGAGGGTGAATTCGGTGCCGTCGAGGTTCTTCGCCAGTTGCGTGACATCGCCGTTGGCGACGAATTTGTCATAGAAGCCCTGCTGTGCCGGCATCCAGTTACCCAGGAACACATCGACCTGGCCATCCTTGAGCCCGCCAAAAGTGATCGGAACCGCGAGGGTGTCGATCTTGGCCTTGTAGCCCATGCCGTCCAGCAGAAACCCGGTGATGGCATTGGTCGCGGCGATGTCGCTCCAACCCGGGTCGGCCATCTTCACGGTCTCGCAACTCTGATCGGCAAACGCCGATGCACTGCCCAGAGCCAGGAGCCCGACCGTCAGTACTGTGGATAACCTTTGCATGGACTTCCCCTTAACGTTATTGGTTTTGGCAGGGTTGTGGATAACGTGCTTTACGTTCCAGATCGTCGAGGTCGATGTGGTTGCGCATGTATTGCTGACTGGCGTCCACCAGCGGCTGGTGATCCCAGCTCTTCAGCTTGCCGAGGGTCAGCGCCTCGGCCACGAAACGCCGGCGCCGCTGGCTGGCGAGCACTTGCTGGTGGATTGCCGGAATATTCCATTTCGCCCGCGCCTCAGCGAGAAAATCGTCGAACAGCTGGCGATGTTGCGGCGAATGGCTGAGTTCTTCCAGTTCGCGAGGGTCATTGTGTACGTCGAAGAGCAGACAAGGGTCGTCTTCGCTATAGATGAATTTATAGGCACCGCGGCGGATCATCATCAGCGGGCTGATGGTGCCTTCGGCCATGTATTCACCGAACACTTCATCGTGGCCGCCCTGCCCTTGCAGGTGCGGCACCAGCGAGCGGCCGTCCAGCGGCAGGCCCGGTTCCAGCGAGCCGCCGGCCAGTTCGACGAATGTCGGCAACAGGTCCGCCGTGGAAACACTGGCGCTGACCCGGCCGGCACCGAACTGCCCCGGTGCGCTGATCAGTAGTGGCACCCGTGCAGCCATTTCATACCAGTGCATTTTGTACCAGAGGCCGCGCTCGCCGAGCATGTCGCCGTGGTCACCGGAAAACACGATGATGGTGTCGTCGATCAACCCGGTATCTTCCAAGGTTTGCAGGAGTTTGCCGACGTTGCTGTCGATATAGCTGCACGCGCCGAAATAGGCGCGGCGGGCATCGCGGATCTTGTCCACAGGCAGTGGCTTGTCCCACAGGTCATAGACCTTGAGCAAACGTTGCGAGTGCGGATCGAGATCATGCGGGTCCGGGGTTGTAGGCAGCGGGATATCGGCATCGTCGTACAAATCCCAGAAAGCCTTGGGAATCGTGTACGGATCGTGTGGGTGAGTCATGGAAACGGTCAGGCAGAACGGCTGGTCACCATCCTCGCGGATATGGTCGAACAGGTACTGCTGGGCCTTGAATACCACCTCTTCGTCGAAATCCAGCTGGTTGGTGCGCACGCACGGGCCGGCTTGCAGCACCGAGGACATGTTGTGGTACCAGGTCGGACGCACGTCCGGTTCATCCCAGTTCACTGCCCAGCCGTAGTCGGCCGGGTAGATGTCACTGGTCAGGCGCTCTTCGTAGCCGTGCAACTGGTCCGGCCCGCAGAAATGCATCTTTCCCGACAGGGCGGTGCGGTAGCCGAGGCGGCGTAAATAATGGGCATAAGTCGGTACGTCGGCGGGGAAATCGGCAGCGTTGTCGTAGGCGCCGATCTTGCTCGGCAACTGGCCGCTGACCAGGGTGAAACGCGACGGCGCACACAGGGGGCTGTTGCAATAAGCCGAGTCGAACACAACACCTTGTGCGGCGAGGCGGCTGAGATTGGGCAGCTTGATGGGCGATGGACCGTAGAACGGCAACATTGGCGCGGCCATTTGATCGGCCATGATGAAAAGAATGTTCTTGCGCTTCATGTGATCGCGGCATTCCATAGTGGATGTTTATGCGAGAGTGCTGGCTTCGAGAATGAAACCCAAGCTCTTTGCGGTAAAGCCCATGCACGGCAATGACTAGGATAAGCACAGCTTATGTATGACTCCCTGGGTGACCTGTCACTGGATCTGCTTCGTGCTTTCGAAGCGGCAGCCCGTCAGCGCAGCTTTACCGCGGCGGCGGTTGAACTCGGCACCACGCAGCCGGCCATCAGTCAGCAGATCAAGCGCCTTGAAGAACAACTGGCGACTCGATTGTTCGATCGCATTTATCGCGGTATCGAGCTGACTGAAGCCGGGCTGATACTTTTTCAGCAGGTTCAGCTCGGATTGCAGAATATCGACGCAGGATTGAGCGCAATCAGTGCCCAGCAACAGCATGAAGTGCTGCAGGTGGCCACGGATTTTGCCTTCGCCGCCTATTGGTTGATGCCGCGTCTGCATCGCTTTCACGCGGCCAATCCGCAGGTGGATGTCAGCCTGGTCACCAGTGAACGCAGTCATAACATGCTACGTACCGATATCGACGTGGCGGTACTGTTCGGCGATGGCCGCTTCAAGCAGGGTGAAAGCCATTGGCTGTTCAGTGAGGAAGTGTTTCCGGTGTGCAGCCCGCAGTTGCTCAGTGAGCGTTCCCTGCCTTTGCCCCCCCAGGCATTGCTCGAGTTTCCATTGCTGCATCTGCGCGGGGAAAACAGCAGTAACTGGTTCGACTGGAGCGGCGTATTCCGCGAATTGGGCATCACCTCGCCCCCGGCGCCCGGGCAACTGCGTTTCGACAATTACACCTTGCTGATTCAGGCGGCGATTGGTGGTCAGGGCGTGGCCATCGGCTGGCGCCACCTTGTGGATAACTTGCTGGCGCAAGGGTTGTTGTGTCGACCGATCGGCGAAACGGTGATGTCCCGGCTGGGCTATTACGTGGTTTTGCCCCAGCGTAAACGGCGTGGGGTGTTGATCCAGCAGTTTGTGGATTGGTTGATGGCTGAACAGGCGGGCAGCGCGGAGTCGTTGACGGGGTTGGCGTTTCCTTCGATTGCGGTTTGAGCGTCAAAAGATCGCAGCCTTCGGCAGCGCCTGTAGGAGCTGCCGAAGGCTGCGATCTTTCAAGGTTCCGAGGTCGCGATGAAACTGACGTGTTCGCGGATGTGCAGTTTCAGGTGCAATTCATCGGCAATGCCCACGGCGGTGCGAGCCAATCGCCCGAGCGGTTCGGCCAGCCCCGGTTCGAGGTTGCCACCGGGTTTGGCGAAATGTTCGATGGTCAGCCCCGGTACCCCGCGCGGTTCGTTAACCAGCGTCCACTGCAAAGGACTGCTTTGCAGTGCTTCGCGGATTTCCTCTGCGGCGTGACGTTGCAGGCTGTCCTCGAGCTCGGGCTCGTCCAGCACCGCGAAATCTCCAACCAGGAACAGCCGGGCAACGCCTGCTCCTTGCAGGCCTTCAATCAAGGCGTCGACTGCCAGCACTTGCTCGACCGGACCCGGTACGATGGTTTTTTCCACGTGTTCGCTGTTGAACGGTAAGCCAGGAGCGTCCAGCAAGCAGACGACCACGGAGCTGCCGGCCACACTCTGCTTGACCCGTTGCGCGTCGAACAGGTCGCCAGTCTTGGTGCGCAGCCCCGGACGGGGTGCCAGCGCATTGAGGTCATCGAGAATCGCGATCACTTCATGCTGACGCCTTAGCATTTCAGCCATCAGCGCACTGCCCAGGCTACTCATGGCACCATAAAGCACCACTTTCACAACGGGGGTTTCGGCATTTTTCATGGCTGAACCCTTTTTCCAGCGTCTATATGACGTGTGACCCGCAGGAAAGGGTGAGGGTTCGAACAGCTTTCAGGGGGATTGCAATGCAGCAGATCACGGGCTATCACGCCCATGTTTACTTCGATGCCGACTCGATCGGGCAGGCGCGGGCCCTGTGTGAGCGGGCGGCGCAATTGTTTCCAGTGAAAATGGGCCGTGTGCACGAGCGCCCGGTCGGTCCGCACCCGGACTGGAGCTGCCAGTTGGCGTTCGAGCCGCAGGTGCTGGGCGACGTGCTGCCGTGGCTGGCGCTCAACCGCAAGGGCCTGGTGGTGTTTCTACACCCGGACACCGGCGACGATCTGCGTGACCACACCGAGCATGCGATCTGGATGGGTGCGATTCGACCGCTGGACCTGTCTATTTTTTGATCAGAGTGTTTCTTCAGCCTCGCCGGGCAAGTGTTCGTCCAGATGCAGCCACGGCAAGCGGCTGTCGGTCCAGATGTGCCGCTGCGCCGGTGCCTGCTCGGGGTGGTCGAGGGTGGCGATGGTCAGGTCGATGCTGTCCGGGCTCAGGTGCGTTACCACCGCCAGTTGCGCCCCGCAGTGACCGCAGAAATAGCGCGCGCAGGTGGATGAAGAGTCGTACCGCGACGGCGTCCCGGCCAGCCATTGAAAGGCGGATGCCGGCACGGTGATCCAGGTGGTCACGATGCCGCCGCTGACCCGTCGGCAAATCGAACAATGACAGTGGACGATATCGTGCAGTGGCCCGCTGAATTGATAGCGCAGCTGCCCGCAGTGGCAACCGCCGGTGTGAACATTGTTCATGAGATTCCTCCTGCTGCGTAATGACTGACGCCTTCGCGAGCAAGCCCGCTCCCACATTGGCTTTGTGTACGACACAGATCCAGTGTGGGAGCGGGCTTGCTCGCGAAGGCCGTAACCCGGTTCACCTCCCTGCCCCCGTCCGACGACCGGTCGTGCATCCGGTCAAAGCTTTCAACTGCGAAAGCTGGCTGAAAGCTTCCCCGATTAGGATCGCCGCCACTACCGGCAAAAGACCGGTGGCCAATGCGAGTGTTCGATTGCTCGAAAGGCCCATTTAACAACAACAATGGTGATTCTGATGCCCTCTCCTACCCGCCACTTCGCTGTGCCTCCGTCCGTACATCTCGTGCTTCCCGTTCTGCGCTGATCCCGCCCGATCCGCCCATTCCCTAGCCGCGCTACGCCTGGAGTACTCCCATGCTGACTTTCCTTGGCTTCGCCATGGTCATCACGTTCATGTTCCTGATCATGACCAAGCGCCTGTCTGCGCTGATCGCCCTGATCCTCATTCCAATCATCTTCGCCCTGTTCGGCGGTTTCGGCCCCAAAATCGGCCCGATGATGCTCGAAGGCATCACCAAGCTCGCGCCGACCGGCGTGATGCTGATGTTCGCTATCTTGTATTTCGCCCTGATGATCGACTCCGGCCTGTTCGACCCGGCCGTGCGCAAGATCCTCAAAATGGTCAAGGGCGACCCGCTGAAAGTTTCGGTCGGCACCGCTGTACTGGCGCTCGTCGTTTCCCTCGATGGTGACGGCGCGACCACTTACATGATCTGTGTGGCCGCCATGCTGCCGCTCTACAGCCGTATCGGCATGAGCCCGCGGATCATGGCCGGCCTGATCATCCTCGCCGGTGGCGTGATGAACATGACCCCATGGGGCGGTCCGACCGCCCGTGCCGCCAGCGCACTGCACGTGGACCCGTCGGCTATTTTCGTACCGATGATCCCGGCGATGCTGGCCGGTGTGGTGGCGATCCTGGCCATCGCTTACTTCTATGGCAAACGTGAACGTGCGCGCCTGGGTGAACTGCACCTGGTGGGCGATGAAGTCGACCACAGCGAAATCAGTGTTTCGCAGTTCCCGGATGCCCGTCGTCCGAAGCTGATATGGTTCAACGGCGCCCTGACGCTAGGCCTGATGTGCACCCTGATCGCCGGCCTGCTGCCGTTGCCGGTGTTGTTCATGGTGGCGTTCAGTATCGCCATGATCGTCAACTATCCTTGCCTGCAACAGCAGAAGGATCGCGTCGCGGCTCACGCCGGTAGCGTACTGGCCGTGGTCGGGCTGATCTTTGCGGCCGGCATCTTCACAGGTATCCTGACGGGCACCGGCATGGTCGATGCCATGTCGAAAAGTCTGTTGTCGGTGATTCCGGACTTCCTCGGCCCGTACCTGGCGGTGATCACGGCGCTGGTAAGCATGCCGTTCACCTTCTTCATGTCGAACGATGCATTTTATTACGGCGTGTTACCGGTACTTGCCGAAGCCGCCAGTCACTACGGTATAACCGCGGTGGAAATGGCACGTGCCTCGATCGTCGGTCAGCCCGTCCACCTGTTGAGCCCGCTGGTTCCATCGACCTATCTGTTGGTGGCCCTGGCCGGTATTGATTTCGGTGACCACCAGCGCTTCACCCTGAAGTGGGCAGTGCTGGTTTGTATCTGCATACTGATTGCTGCACTGCTGTTGGGGACTTTCCCGATGTTCAGCACCCTATAAGCCCAAGACTCACCACTTCGGGTCCAGGCTTCGCTGTTTGAAGCCCGGGCCCTTTGTGGTTTAACAATCGCTCAAAGGAATACACATGGAATGGCTGACCAACCCTGAAATCTGGGTTGCCTTCTTAACCCTGACCGCCCTGGAAATCGTCCTGGGCATCGATAACATCATCATGATTTCGATCCTGGTCAGCCGCATGCCCAAACACATGCAGGCGCGCACCCGGATTTTCGGTCTGGCGCTGGCCATGATCACGCGAATTCTCCTCCTGCTGTCGATCACCTGGGTCATGCGCCTGACCGATGACCTGTTCGTCATGTTCGGCCAGGGCATCTCCGGACGTGACCTGATCCTGTTCTTCGGTGGTCTGTTCCTGCTGTGGAAGAGCTCGCAAGAGATGTACCACGCCCTGGAAGGTGAAGACGAAACCAACGAAGAGCCTTCGGGCAAGGGCGGCAACTTCCTCTACACCATCATCCAGATCGCGATCATCGACATCGTGTTCTCCCTGGACTCGGTCATCACAGCGGTCGGCATGGTCTCCCACGTACCGGTCATGGTCGCGGCGATCATCGTGGCGGTGCTGGTGATGATGTGGGCTTCCGGCACCATCAGCGAGTTCATCGACAAGCATCCGTCGCTGAAGATGCTGGCGCTGTCGTTCCTGTTGATCGTCGGTACCGTGCTGATTGCCGAATCCCTGGACGTGCACGTGCCAAAAGGCTACGTCTACTTCGCCATGGCGTTCTCGCTGGCGGTGGAAGCGATCAACATCAAGATGCGCACTGCCATCGCGAAAAAGAAGAAACAGCAGGATCCGGTAAAACTGCGCAAGGACATTCCGGGCCAGTAACCCGGTAGCGCTAAATACGCAAAACCTGTGGGAGCGAGCTTGCTCGCGATGGCGGTCCGTCAGTCAACATCGATGTTGGATCTGATGGCCTCATCGCGAGCAAGCTCGCTCCCACAGTGCTTTGTGTGGCTGGAAGATCGCCGTTTTCATGACAGTTTTGTTTCAATCCCCTCTTTGGCTATGCGATGCTGGCGCGCAGACCGTTAGCCAACTACAGCTTAAGTACAGAACGTAGAGCGTCGCGCGGTACCGTTAACTTGCTCCTTTGGGGCGCTACACCACAGGGGGTCATTATGCTCACCCTGCTCAATTTGCTTTCCGCCGTGGCCCTGCTGATCTGGGGTACGCACATCGTCCGAACCGGCATCCTGCGGGTCTACGGCACCAATTTGCGTCATGTCATCAGCCATAACATGGCCAACCGCTGGCTGGCTTTCGCCTCCGGGATCGCCGTGACGGCGATGGTCCAGAGCAGCAACGCCACTGCCATGCTCGTTACCTCCTTTGTCGGCCAGGGTCTGATGGCGCTGACCCCGGCGCTGGCCACCATGCTTGGCGCGGACGTTGGTACAGCGCTGATGGCGCGGGTGCTGACGTTCGATCTGTCGTGGCTGTCGCCATTGCTGATTTTTGTCGGGGTGATTTTCTTTTTGTCACGCAAGCAGACCCGGCTCGGGCAGTTGGGCCGTGTCGCCATTGGCTTGGGGTTGATCATTCTGGCGCTGCAACTGATTGTCGAGGCGGCGCATCCGATTACTCATGCCAAAGGGGTGAAGGTGATTTTCGCCTCGCTCACCGGCGACATCCTGCTCGATGCTCTGGTCGGGGCACTGTTCGCGATGATTTCCTATTCCAGCCTGGCCGCCGTGCTGCTGACCGCGACCCTGGCGGGTGCCAATGTGATCAGCCTGCCGGTGGCCATCGGGCTGGTGATCGGCGCCAATATCGGTAGCGGCGTACTCGCTTTCCTCAGCACCAGTATGCAGAACGCCGCCGGACGCCAAGTGGCGCTGGGCAGCCTGTTGTACAAACTGATTGGTCTTTTATTGATCATTCCGGTGCTCGACCCGTTGGTGCACTGGCTCGATGGCCTGGATTTCAGCCCTCAGGAAATGGTCATTGGCTTTCACCTGCTCTACAACACTGTGCGCTGCCTGATCCTGCTGCCCAGCCTCGAACCGATGGCCAGGTTTTGCGCCTGGGTGCTGCCGGAGCGCCCGCTGGCCAACGGCACGGCCAAGCCCCGGCATCTTGACCCCACGGCGTTGGTCACGCCCGGTCTGGCGCTAGCCAACGCGGCCCGGGAAACCTTGCGCATGGGCGACCTGATCGACAACATGCTCGAAGCCATGCTCGACGTGTTGCATGGCAAGCAAACCGCAGTCACCCAGGAAGTCCGCCGCCTGAGCGACGATGTCGAAGCGCTCTACAGCGCGATCAAGTTGTACCTGGCGCAAATGCCCCGGGAAGACCTCAGCGATCAGGACAGCCGGCGCTGGGCGGAAATCATTGAGCTGGCGATCAACCTGAAGCTCTCCAGCGACTTGATCGAACGCATGCTGCGCAAGATTCAGCAGCAGAAAACCTCGCAGCGCCGGTCGTTTTCCGACGTCGGGCTGGAGGAACTGACCGGACTGCACACTCAGTTGATTTCCAGCCTGCGGCTCGGGATGTCGGTGTTTCTAAGTGGTGACCCGGAAAGTGCGCGCCAACTGGTGCGTGAAAAACGTCGTTTCCGCGCACAGGAACGGCGTCTGGCCCACGCTCATGTCAGCCGTTTGCAACGTAAAATCGTGCAAAGTATCGAAACCAGCTCGTTGCACCTGGAGCTGATCGCCGACATGAAGCGTCTGAATTCGCTGTTTTGCAGCAGTGCCTACGTGGTGCTGGAAACATCGGACACCGGTGCGTTGGTGGTCGACGATTTGAGCGACATCACTCATTCACCCTGAACGTCCACAGTCGCCTGAAGTCTGTTGAACTTACGCTGGTCGTATGGAAGCTTGTTATGCGTTGTCTGTTGTTCGCCTGCCTGTTGCTTGGTTCACTCCCGTCATTCGCCCTGGATCGCTTCCAGGTCGAGGGCTACACGCTGCGCAACGGCTTGCAGTTGCTGCTCAAACCCGGCACTGATCGCGGGCATGTGGCAATCCGGCTGGTGGTCGGCGTTGGCCTGGACGATTTCGACTGCGAAGAAAAGGAATTGCCGCATCTGCTGGAACACCTGTTGTTCAGCGGCATCGACGCCAGTGGCGAAGGTGGCCTGGAGGAGCGCATGCAGGCCTTGGGCGGTGAGTGGAATGCCTTCACCAGCAATGCCGATACGACTTTCGTCATCGAGGCCCCGGCGAAAAACCAGCGCAAGGTACTCGACCTGTTGCTGGCGCTGCTGACCCAGACCCGCTTCGACGACAGCGCGATCAACGCGGCCAAGCAAGTGGTCGAGCGTGAAGATGGCGGCCACTACTCGCACCTGCAACGCTGGCTCGATCGCCAGGACCTCGGCCACACGGCCAGCAACCAACTGGCCGTCGAGTTGGGCCTCAAATGCCCGGAGCGTGCGCAAGTCGATGGCCTGACCCGTGAACAACTGGAGCAGGTGCGCAAGGACTGGTATGCGCCGAACAACATGACCCTGATCGTGGTCGGCGACCTCGACAAGCTGCTGCCAGCCTATCTGGAGCGGGCGTATGGCGCGCTGGAAGCGATCACCCCCGGCGAGCATCCGCCGCTGCCGCAAATCCAGGCCAGCGCCGCCCATGAGCGCACCTTGACCCGTGGTCTGGTCGGCAACGGCGCCAAGCTGCACTGGCTGGTGCCGGAGCCGGTGCTGGAAGATGGGCACGACCAAACCTTCGATTTACTCAAGGACTATCTGGATTGGGCGCTCTATCGCCAGCTGCGCCTGGCTCATGGTTTGTCCTATGGCCCTTGGGCGGAGCGCGAAGTGTTCGGCGGCGTGGGTTTCATGAGCCTCAATGCCGACCTTGAGCGTGACGACGTGCCCGAGGCCGAGCAAGTGCTCGACGACTTGAAGGCCGGACTGCTCAGGGACGGCCTCAATGCCGACACCTTCAACCGCCTGAAGCAGGCTGCGATCGCCCGCCAGGCCTGGGCCGCACAAGGCAACAGTGCGTTGGCCGACTACTATTGGAGCGCCATCGGAAACTACGAGGACGGCCGTTTCGCCAACCCGTCCCGGGAGCTGCAAGGGGTGACGCTGGAAGAGGCGAACAAGGCCGTGCGTGAACTGCTGTTGCAGCCGGGTTATTTGCGGATCGAGAAGCCGTTGTTCAGCTATGACCAGTTGATGTGGTTGGTGGTTGGTGGGGTGGGCTTGATCGTGTTGATGCTGGTGGGCTGGCGTTTGCATCGCAGGAAGTAACTATTCTGTTTAGCAAGAAAACCCCTTGTGGGAAACACAATCCCCTGTGGGAGCGAGCTTGCTCGCGATGAGGCCATGTCATTTAACATCAAAGTTGACTGATCCGCCGCCATCGCGAGCAGGCTCGCTCCCGCAGGTTGCGTGGTGCAACTGACCGCAAACTCTCGCCACAGCGCCGCACCAGCGGTACCCTGTCGAGGTTTTTTCCTACAACCACTGTGAAACCGCCGAATGCAAAACCTGCCCCGTTTCGTACAGCGCATCCTCGAATTGATGAAGCGCTACCCCGGGGTCATTGCGCTTGCCGGTTTCATCTCCGGGGTAGGCAGTTTCATCCTGGTCGATCGCCAGCAAGGCCTGGCGAGCTGGATCACCACCATCATGCTGATCAGCTGGATCTGGCTGATGCTGGAGAACACCCTGACCAAGTTGTTCACGCGCATTTTCAAGCGCGAAATCCCGGAACCCTTGCTGCGTTACGCAACGCAGATGATCCATCAGGAAAGCCTGTTTTTTGTCCTGCCGTTCTTCTTCATCACCACGACGTGGAACAGCGGCCAGTTGTTTTTCACCGGGCTGCTGGGCGTCGCGGCACTGATTTCGATCATCGACCCGCTGTACTACAAGTGGCTGGCGCCACGACGCTGGGCATTTCTGGCCCTGCACACCCTGACCCTGTTCGCCGCGCTGCTCACCGCGTTGCCGGTGATCATGCACCTGACTACCGCGCAAAGTTTCAAATGGGCACTGGGTATCTCGGTGCTGCTGTCGTTCCCGAGCCTGGCGTCGATCTTCCCGATTCGTACCCTGCGCAGTGCACTGGCGATTTTGAGTATCACTCTGGGCATTGGTGCCGTCGGGTGGGGGCTGCGCTCGTGGGTGCCACCGGCGACGCTGTGGATGACCGACGTGGCCATCAGTACGCAAATGCAGGACCGCACGCCTGGCGCCAGCCTCGACGAAGTCAGCGCCGAACAGATCCGCAATGGCGGGCTTTACGCCTACACCGCGATCAATGCTCCGCGTGGCCTGGACGAGCGGATTTATCACGTCTGGCAGTTCAACGGCAAAGAGGTCGACCGTATCCCTCTGGATATTCGTGGCGGGCGTAAGGAAGGTTACCGGGCCTGGACCCACAAGCAGAATTTCCCGGGCAACCCGGCCGGCAAATGGCAGGTCCGGGTGCTGACCGAAGATGGCCAGCTCATCGGCGTGCTGCGTTTCAAGGTCAAGGACAGCACAGCGATCAAAGAAAAGTAGTGCGGTTCGTGCTATTACGTAGAGCTGCCTAATCACTGAACAAGCACGGAGCTTATGATCAGCAGCACGATGGCCGGCAACGCCCGATTGGACACGTCGCTCACTCCTGCACGGTTGCGGGTGACGGGCGACTGGACGCTTGCCCATTACGCTGACCTCAAGCTGTTGAGCGAAAAACTCCACGGCCAGTACGATACCAACACCCCCATTGACCTCAATGGACTCGGCGCCCTCGACACTGCTGGCGCCTCGCTGTTGGTCGAGCTGCTCGGCTCCGAGCGCCTCGGTCGCTCCGCCGAACATCCTGATTGCACACTCTCCGCCGCCGATCGGGCGTTGCTGCAAACCGTCTACTGCTCGTTGACCGATTTCTGCGTACCTATCAAGGAACCGGAAGTCAGCGTTTCCATTCAGTTGCTGACCCGCATTGGCCGCGCGGTGGACACCGTCTGGCAGGACACCCTGCAACTGCTGGGTTTCGTTGGCCTGATCATCGAAACCATCGCCCGCGGCCTGTTCCGTCCCAAGCGCTGGCGCGTCACGCCGATGATCGCCCACATCGAACAGACCGGTCTCGACGCCGCGCCCATCGTTGCCCTGCTGACTTTTCTGGTGGGCGCCGTGGTGGCGTTCCTCGGGTCGACGGTGTTGGCCACCTTCGGCGCCACGGTCTTCACCGTGGATCTGGTGGGATTTGCCTTCCTGCGCGAATTCGGTGTGTTGTTGACGGCAATCCTGATGGCCGGGCGCACCGCCAGTGCGTTCACGGCGCAAATCGGTTCGATGAAGGCCAACGAGGAAATCGACGCCATCCGCACCCTGGGCCTCGACCCCGTGGAGTTGCTGGTGGTGCCGCGGGTCCTGGCGTTGCTGATCGCCCTGCCGATGTTGACCTTTCTGGCGATGCTGTCGGGGATTATCGGCGGCGCGGTGGTCTGTGCGGTGAAGCTGGATATCTCGCCGGCGATGTTCATCTCGCTGTTGCAATCGGACATCGGCGTTCAGCACTTTCTGGTGGGGATCGTCAAAGCCCCGATCTTCGCCTTCCTCATCGCCGCCATCGGTTGCCTCGAAGGCTTCAAGGTCAGTGGTAGCGCTGAATCTGTGGGCGCGCACACCACGTCGAGTGTGGTGCAGTCGATTTTCGTGGTGATCGTGATGGATGCGGTCGCTGCGATGTTTTTCATGGAGATGGGTTGGTGAGTCGTATCCCCAGAGCGCCCTCCGAGGCGGTGATTGAAGTCCGTGGACTGTGCAACCGCTTTGGAAGCCAGAGCGTGCACGAGAACCTCGACCTGGATTTGTACAAGGGTGAAATCCTCGCCGTGGTTGGCGGCTCCGGCAGCGGCAAATCGGTGCTGCTGCGCAGCATTGTCGGGCTGCGCCAACCCAGCGAAGGGGTGGTGAAAGTCTTCGGCAAGAACCTGCCGACCTTGCCGGAGCACGAGCGCTCGCTGGTGGAACGGCGATTCGGCGTGCTGTTCCAGAAAGGCGCGCTGTTCTCTTCGCTCACCGTGACCGAGAACGTCGCCCTGCCACTGATCGAGCACGCAGGCCTGAGCCGCAACGATGCCGAGCACCTCGCGGCAGTGAAAATGGCCCTGGCCGGATTGCCGCTGTCGGCAGCAGAGAAGTACCCGGCGTCGCTGTCCGGCGGCATGATCAAGCGTGCCGCGCTGGCCCGGGCATTGGCGCTGGACCCGGACATCCTGTTTCTCGACGAGCCCACCGCCGGTCTCGACCCGATCGGCGCTGCCGCGTTCGACCAATTGATCCTGACCCTGCGCGATGCCCTGGGCCTGAGTGTCTTTCTGGTAACCCACGACCTCGACACGCTCTACACCATCACCGACCGGGTGGCGGTGCTGGCGCAGAAAAAGGTGCTGGTGGCGGACGCCATCGACAAGGTCTCGGAAACCAACGATCCGTGGATTCACGAATACTTCCATGGCCCTCGCGGCCGTGCGGCATTGACGGCCGCCCAACAGCTCAACGAGGTCTGACATGGAAACCCGAGCCCATCATGTATTGATCGGCCTGTTCACCGTGATTGTGGTGACGGCCGCGCTGTTGTTCGGTCTGTGGCTGGCGAAGTCCAGTGTCGACACCGAGTTCAAGGACTACGAGGTTGTGTTCAACGAGGCGGTCAGCGGTTTGTCCAAGGGCAGTTCGGTGCAGTACAGCGGGATCAAGGTCGGCGATGTGATCTCGCTGCGCCTGGACCCGAAAGACCCGCGCCGGGTGTTGGCGCGAATTCGTCTGGCTGGCGATACCCCGGTCAAGGAAGACACCCAGGCCAAACTGGCCCTGACCGGCGTTACCGGGACCTCGATCATCCAGCTCAGCGGCGGCACACCACAGAGCCCGACGCTCAAGGGCAAGGATGGCAAACTGCCGACCATTGTCGCCTCGCCATCGCCCATCGCCCGCCTGCTCAATGACAGCGAAGACCTGATGGCCGGAGTCAGCACGCTGATGCATAACGCCAACCTGATGTTCTCCACGGAAAACATCGCGCGCATCAGCAACACCCTGGAGCATCTGGAGCAAACCACAGGAACAATTGCCGATCAGCGTGGGGATATCCACCAGGCCATGCAGCAATTGGCTTCGGTGGGCAAACAGGCCAACAACATGCTGGAGCAGACCACGACGCTGATGCGTAACGCCAACGGGTTGCTCAATGAGCATGGCAAGGAAGCGCTGGGCAGTGCCGAGCAGGCGATGAAGTCGCTGCAGGAGAGTAGCGCCACCCTCAACAAACTGATCAGCGCCAATCAGGAGTCGCTCAACAGTGGCATGCAGGGCCTCAATGGCCTGGGCCCGGCCGTGCGTGAGATGCGCGAAACCCTGTCCTCGTTGCGCGTCATTACCAAACGTCTGGAGGCCGACCCCAGCGGTTACCTGCTGGGCAGTGACAAGACCAAGGAATTCACGCCATGAAGCTGATCCGGATTGCCCTCCTCGCTGGCTTCACGCTGATCGGCTCGTGCTCGATCCTGCCCAAGCCAGAGCTTTTCGAGGTCTATCGATTGCCCTCAGCCCAGAGCAGCACGGCGGCCAGTCAGGGCACGCCGCAGCATTGGTCGCTGCGCCTGACCAAGTTCCAGTCCAGTGAAGCGTTGAACAGTCCGAACATTGCAGTCATTCCTCAGGGCGACGTGATCAGCCACTACAAGGGCTCGCGCTGGAGCGACCCGGCGCCGGTGCTGGTGCGCAATCGCCTGTTGCAAGGTTTCCAGCATGACGGACGGGTGTCGTTATTGAGCACCGATGACAGCATTTTCCAGACCGATCTTGAATTGGGCGGCAGCCTGCAGGCTTTCCAGACTGAATACTTGGGTACGAGTGCCAGCGTGGTCGTGCGTCTGGATGCATTGCTGGTGCGCAGTTACGACCAGCGAATCCTCGCCAGTCGCCGCTTCGAAGTGCACCAGCCGTTGAGCAATGTGCAGGTCCCGGCGGTGGTGGCCGGGTTCGGTCAGGCGAATGATCAGTTGACCGCGCAAGTGGTGAGCTGGGCGGTGGAGCAAGGACAGAGACTGGCGCCGCCACCAAGACCTTAAGGTAAAAGAACACAGCCCCCTGTGGGAGCGGGCTTGCTCGCGAAGAGGGTGTGTCAGTCGAAATTAATGTTGCCTGATACACCGCCTTCGCGAGCAAGCCCGCTCCCACAGGGGGCGTGTTTCAACTACCGCTGCAAAAACGCCTGATGCAACTCAGCCAGCGTTTCAAAGTGATACGCCGGCGCTTCGGCGCTCAGTTCTTCGTGGCTGCCGAACCCGTAACCCACCGCCACCGCATCCAGGCCATTGCTGCGCGCGCCGATCAGGTCGTGCTTGCGGTCGCCGATCATCAGGGTATTGGCCGGGTCCAGATTTTCTTCGGCCATCAGGTGAGCGATCAGATCGACCTTGTTGGTCCGGGTGCCATCCAGTTCGCTGCCGTAAATCACCTTGAAGTGCCTGGCAAAATCGAAATGCCGGGCGATTTCACGAGCGAACACCCAGGGTTTCGAGGTCGCGATGTACAGCTGCCGGCCTTGTTCGCTCAGGGTTTCCAGTAGCGGCGTGACGCCGTCGAACACACGGTTCTCGTAGAGTCCGGTGACCTTGAAGCGTTCGCGGTAGAAATTCACCGCCTCCCACGCCCTGGCTTCATCGAAGTCGTAGAACTGCATGAAGGCCTGCAACAGTGGCGGGCCGATGAAGTGTTCGAGTTTGCCCAGATCCGGTTCATCGATACCCAGTTTGCCCAAGGCGAACTGGATCGAACGGGTGATGCCCTCGCGCGGGTCGGTCAGGGTGCCATCGAGGTCGAACAAAACGGTTTGGTAATGCATGTTGAGTCCTGAATAAGGGAGCCAGGTCAAAGCTGGTCGTAGCCTTCGGCCAGATGCAGGTCCTTGAGCTTCACGTAGTTCGCCGCGCTGTAGGTGAAAAAGGCGCGCTCCTTGTCCGTCAGCGGCCGGATCTGCTTCACCGGGCTGCCCACATACAGGAAGCCGCTTTGCAGGTGCTTGCCCGGTGGCACCAGGCTGCCGGCACCGATGATCACGTCATCGTCGACCACGGCGCCGTCCATGACAATGCTGCCCATGCCGATCAACACCCGGCTGCCCACCGAACAGCCATGCAGCATGACCTTGTGGGCGATGGTCACGTCATCGCCGATCAGCAACGGAAAGCCATCAGGGTTGAACGGACCGGCGTGGGTGATGTGCAACACGCAGCCATCCTGCACGCTGGTGCGCGCGCCGATGCGGATGCGGTGCATGTCGCCACGGATCACCGTCAGCGGCCAGACCGAACTGTCTTCGCCGATTTCAACGTCGCCGATCACCACGGCCGAGCCATCGACAAAAGCGCCTTTACCCAGCAGCGGCGTGTGGTTCTGATACTTGCGAAGGTTCACGATAGGGTTTCTCTCTGTTGCTGATAGCTGCGGTGAACGTCGATTGTAATTAAGATGGCTGCATGTTTCTCCAGCCAAGGTATCAACCGTGAGCGTGAACAACCCTCTTTTGCAGTCCTATGACCTGCCGCCGTTCTCCGCCATCCGCGCCGAACACGTACAACCAGCCATTGAACAGATCCTGGCTGACAACCGCGCCGCCATCGTCGAGATCCTCAAGACCCAGGCCAAGCAGCCAACGTGGGCCGGCCTGGTGCTGGCGATGGACGAACTCAACGACCGCCTGGGTGCCGCCTGGAGCCCGGTCAGCCACCTCAATGCCGTGTGCAACAGCGCCGAACTGCGTGAAGCCTACGAGTCGTGCCTGCCTGCCTTGAGCGCCTACTCCACCGAAATGGGCCAGAACCGCGAACTGTTCCAGGCCTTCGAAGCCCTGGCCAGCAGTCCTGAAGCCGCCGGTTTCGACGTGGCGCAGAAAACCATCCTGGAACACTCCCTGCGTGACTTCCGTCTGTCGGGTATCGACCTGCCGGAAGCCGAACAGAAACGTTACGCCGAAGTGCAGAGCAAGCTGTCGGAACTGGGCAGCCGTTTCTCCAACCAGTTGCTCGATGCCACTCAGGCGTGGACCAAGCACGTCACCGATGAAGCCGCCCTCGCCGGCCTGACCGATTCGGCCAAGGCGCAAATGGCTGCCGCGGCACAGGCCAAGGACCTGGACGGCTGGCTGATCACCCTGGAATTCCCGAGCTATTACGCAGTGATGACCTATGCCCAGGACCGCGCGCTGCGCGAAGAAGTCTACGCGGCTTACTGCACCCGTGCGTCGGACCAGGGGCCGAATGCCGGCCAGAACGACAACGGCCCGGTCATGGAAGAAATCCTCGATCTGCGCCAGGAGTTGGCAAAACTGTTGGGGTTCAGCAGTTTCTCCGAGCTGAGCCTGGCGACCAAAATGGCTGAGTCCAGCGATCAGGTGCTGAGCTTCCTGCGCGACCTGGCCAAGCGCAGCAAGCCGTTCGCCGCCCAGGATCTGGAACAGCTCAAGGCCTACGCGGCCGAGCAAGGTTGCCCGGACCTGCAAAGCTGGGACAGCGGTTTCTACGGTGAAAAGCTCCGCGAACAGCGTTACAGCGTGGCTCAGGAAGCCCTGCGTGCCTACTTCCCGATCGACAAGGTGCTCAGCGGCCTGTTCGCCATCGTCCAGCGCCTGTACGGCATCGAGATTGCCGAACTCAAAGGCTTCGACACCTGGCACCCGGATGTGCGCCTGTTCGAAATCAAGGAAAACGGCCAGCACGTCGGCCGCTTCTTCTTCGACCTCTACGCGCGCGCCAACAAGCGCGGTGGTGCCTGGATGGATGGCGCTCGCGACCGTCGCCGCACGGCTGGCGGCGTGCTGCAAAGCCCGGTGGCGAACCTGGTGTGCAACTTCACCCCGGCTGACAGCGGTAAGCCTGCGCTGCTGACCCACGATGAAGTCACTACCCTGTTCCATGAATTCGGTCACGGCCTGCATCACCTGCTGACCCGCGTCGAACATGCTGGCGTGTCCGGCATCAACGGTGTGGCATGGGATGCCGTCGAACTGCCAAGTCAGTTCATGGAAAACTGGTGCTGGGAACCGGAAGGCCTGGCGCTGATTTCCGGTCATTACGAAACCGGCGAGCCACTGCCTCAGGACTTGCTCGGGAAAATGCTCGCGGCGAAAAACTTCCAGTCCGGCCTGATGATGGTCCGCCAACTGGAGTTCTCGTTGTTCGACTTCGAACTGCACGCGACCCATGGCGACGGCCGCAGCGTGCTGCAAGTGCTCGAAGGCGTGCGCGACGAGGTCTCGGTGATGCGTCCGCCGGCCTACAACCGCTTCCCCAACAGCTTTGCGCACATCTTCGCCGGCGGTTATGCCGCGGGGTACTACAGCTATAAATGGGCTGAAGTGCTCTCGGCCGATGCGTTCTCGAAGTTCGAAGAAGAAGGCGTGCTCAACGCCGACACCGGTCGTGCTTTCCGCGAAGCGATCCTCGCCCGTGGCGGTTCCCAGGAGCCGATGGTGCTGTTCGTCGACTTCCGTGGCCGTGAGCCATCGATTGACGCACTCTTGCGCCACAGCGGCCTGAGTGAGGACGCGGCAGCATGAGTGAGGGGCCTGTGATTACGAAAAAGCGCTTTATCGCCGGGGCGGTCTGCCCGGCATGCAGCGAGCCGGACAAGTTGATGATGTGGAACGAAGACCAGGTCCCGCACCGGGAGTGCGTGGCCTGCGGTTACTCCGACACACTCAATGAGCAAGGGCTGTCGGTGCCCAGGGAGCTTGGCACGCGGGTCAACACCACCGCGCCCAAAGCCCCGGACACCAAGGTCCAGGCGGTTCAGTTCTTCCCGAATCCGAAGCTGAAGAAAAAGCCCGACGAACAGCACTGAGTGAGAAAAAAGCCCCCGTTGCTTCATGCAACGGGGGCTTTTTTTATTCGATATGCGCGGACTTGAACCAGCTCTTCATCGAGCACGCGGCGAACGGGCTGGTGCTGCAATCGCCTTTGGCCAGGGCCGTGCGCAGTTTGTCGACGTCGGCCTGCATCATGTAGCGGATGCCGTCCTTGAAGTGGGTACTGTCACCAAAGCCGCCCTCGGTCATTTCGTTCAGGGCCTCTTCCTTGCTCCAGCCCTGGATGACAACCCGGTACATGGCCGCCATCAGGCCGGTACGGTCAGAGCCGTGTTTGCAGTGCATCAGCACCGGGCCTTTGGCTTCGGCAGACTGGATGGCGCGCAAGGCCTTGAGCACATCGGCGTCATCCACATGGTTGGTGCGATAAGGCAGCTGCACTTGCGTGATGCCTGGTGTGGACAACCAACTGGAGTCCGCTTCAGGCAAAAAGTTGATCACTGTACCGACCTTGAGTTTCTCCAGCAGCGGCACCGCGTCCTTGTCCGGCAAGGCGCTGCGGTAGAGGGTTGGCGACATTTGAAAGAGGTTGTATTGCTTCTCGATCGGTTGAGCCCAATCTGCCGGACGGTGCATCGCGCTGTTGTCAGCAAATGCCGGTGTCAGGTTAACGAGTGTGACCAGCGACAGGCATATTGCAGATAAAAAACGTGAAAGAGGCATGCTTGAGCGACCGTTCTGAAAGGCACGGGAAGATGCTGGCAAGGATCAGCCACGCCCGGTCAAAGGCCTGTGAGAGGGCTGTCAAAGAATCGTGAAGCTGACGGGATGATGAATGTTTCATCAAGGATCGAGCCTCGCTCATTGAAAGAGCATTGTTATAGGCGACAAAAAAATCAAACCCGATCGATTATTAACTTCGACCGGACCTGATAAATAAAAATATAGTTGCCTGGACCTTTGGTTCAATATTTCGCAATGCTGGCGTACGCTTTGGCCAGAGCCAGCAGTTTTTCCTTATCATCGGAATTCATGGTCCCGTTACCATCAATATCTTTGTCGACACTGCCGATACTAAAAGACTGGCCGCCGTCGTATGAGGACGCAATCAGTGTGGTGGAGTCCAGCAAAGAGGTGGTCACGACCGAGTTTTCTTCATCCCAGCCTTCTTCCTTGAGTGCGAACTGCATCGATACCAGTACTTCATCGGGGTCGACTATAGTCGGTCCAAGTTTTTGCAGAAATATACCGCGGCGATTAAAAAACGACATAAATAAATCCTTTTATAGAATATCGGTGTTTATGTTTTTCAGCGAAAAAATGGTACATGCGGCTTTGTCGCAACAGCCAGGCTTTATATGTTTCTCCCGGTTGCTTCACGCAAACGTGCATGACAAATAATCAGAAAGTGCCGAACGGTGCTGGTCGAGTGGTTTTGATCGATGTACTGTATGTATATACAGCAATCGGGTGTTTCTCATGCACACGCCATTTCCTCCCCGCGGCCGCGGCACTGCGACCAACCCGCACAACCGTTTCGCCCCCAGTCATTCGGTGGCCGAAGACGACGGCTGGTATCAGGAGGTGCCGCTTACTCAAGGCACTGAGGTGCGCATTGAAACGGCGAAAACCATCATCACCCGCAACACGTCGCCGGACTTGCCCTTCGATCGCTCGATCAACCCCTATCGCGGCTGCGAGCACGGTTGCATTTATTGCTATGCGCGCCCCAGTCATGCCTATTGGGACATGTCGCCCGGACTGGATTTTGAGACAAAACTGATCGCCAAGACCAACGCCGTGGATGTGCTGGAGGAGCAGTTGTCCAAACGTGGCTATCATTGTGCACCGATCAACCTCGGCTCCAACACCGACCCGTATCAGCCGATCGAGCGCGAATACCGGATCACCCGCAAGACCCTTGAGGTGCTGCTGCGCTACCGGCACCCGGTGACCATCGTGACCAAGGGCTCGCTGATTCTTCGTGACCTGGACCTGCTGACCGAGCTCGCCAGCCAAAGACTGGTGGCGGTCATGATCAGCCTGACCACACTGGACGACGAACTCAAGCGCATCCTCGAACCCCGCGCCGCAGCGCCCAAGGCGCGGCTGCGGGCGATCAGGGTCATGCGCGAGGCGGGTATCCCGGTCGGCGTTCTGTGTTCACCGATGATCCCGATGATCAACGACAGCGAACTCGAAAGTCTGCTCACTGAGGCCCATGCGGCCGGGGCGCAGAGTGCCGCCTACATGATGCTGCGCTTGCCGCTTGAAGTGGCGCCTCTGTTCGAGGAATGGTTGGCGACCCACTACCCTCAACGGGCGGCGCATGTGCTGAGCCTGATTCGCCAGAGCCGTGGCGGTGAACTCTACGACAGCCGCTTTGGCGCTCGAATGCGCGGCGAAGGTCCCTTCGCCGACCTGCTGGCACAGCGCTTTGCCAAAACCATCAAGCGCCTGGGGCTCAATCACCGGGAAGGCTTTGACCTGGACTGCAATGCCTTTTGTCCGCCCGGTCGCCAAATGTCGTTGATTTGAGGACAATTGACCTATGGTTGAGTACTGAAGATCGCGCTCGCGCCTTAGGCTGGTCACGTTTTTTGTGACCTGGAACACGCATTCTAGAGCGTTTTATTCAGTTTCAATTAAGATTCGGCCGCTACCTTGTTCATCGAGTGACTGATGGGTCGAGATGTTTGGCCTGGATGTTTTTTAACCAGCCACTGGCTTCACACCGGACCACACGGGATGACTCCCTGAGCCCGCCAATGAGGATGAATTGATGAGTGACAAGGATAAACAGCCGTTGGCTGCGTCGGCTTCCGCCCAACCCGAGGCCGAAACCGCCGATGCAGCGTTGCAGCATATCGTTGACGGCTTTTTGCATTTTCATCATGAGGTCTTTCCTCAGCAGGAAGAGCTCTTCAAGAGACTCGCCACGGCCCAGCGGCCACGAGCGATGTTCATCGCCTGCGCCGATTCGCGCATCGTTCCTGAATTAATCACACAAAGCTCCCCAGGCGATCTGTTCGTGACCCGTAACGTCGGCAACGTTGTGCCGCCTTACGGGCAAATGAACGGTGGTGTCTCCACGGCCATCGAGTACGCCGTACTGGCTCTGGGGGTGCATCACATTATCATTTGCGGGCATTCCGACTGCGGCGCCATGCGCGCGGTACTCAACCCGGAAAGTCTGGAGAAAATGCCCACGGTCAAAGCCTGGCTGCGTCATGCCGAAGTGGCCAAGACCATGGTGCAGGAGAACTGCAGCTGCTCTAACGAAAGCGAAAGCATGCACATCCTCACCGAGGAGAATGTGATCGCCCAATTGCAGCATCTGCGTACCCATCCGTCGGTTGCCTCGCGCATGGCCAACGGTCAGCTGTTTATCCACGGCTGGGTCTACAACATCGAAACCAGCGAAATCAAAGCGTACGACGCCGATCAAGGCTGTTTCCTGCCGCTCAATGGCAGCCTGCCAATTCCCGTGGCGACGCCCAAAGCGCGCTTCTAACTCCTCCTAAATCGTTGTGTGGTTTAGCCGAGGCTGCCATTCAGGCAGCCTGGCTTTGCCATGCCTGAAGAAAACTTCGGGAGACTCACCATGCGTGCTGCTCGACTCAAAGCTGTTCTGCCTCGGGAGCTGCTGGCTTCGGTGGTCGTGTTTCTGGTTGCCCTGCCCCTGTGCATGGGCATTGCCATTGCTTCTGGGCTGCCACCGGCCAAAGGTCTGATCACCGGCATCATCGGCGGTCTGGTGGTTGGCTGGTTGGCCGGCTCGCCGCTGCAAGTCAGTGGCCCGGCAGCGGGTCTGGCCGTTCTGGTTTTCGAATTGGTCCGCCAACACGGTATCGCGATGCTTGGACCCATCCTGTTACTGGCGGGTTTGCTGCAACTGGTGGCGGGTCGATTGAAGCTGGGATGCTGGTTTCGAGTGACGGCGCCTGCGGTGGTGTACGGCATGCTGGCCGGGATTGGTGTACTGATTGTCCTGTCCCAAGTGCATGTAATGCTGGATGCGGTGCCCAAACCCTCGGGTCTCGATAACCTGGCAGCCTTCCCGGCGGCGTTGGCTCAGGCATTGCCCACGTTTGGCTGGCAAGCCGGTTTGCTCGGTCTGTCGACGATTGCTGTCATGTGGCTGTGGGAAAAATTCCGTCCGCAATCCTTGCGCTTCATTCCCGGGGCGCTACTGGGTGTCGGTCTGGCCACGCTGGCCAGCCTGGTGCTGGCGTTGCAGGTCAAACGGGTTGAGGTGCCGGCCAACCTGGCAGAGGCCATCGACTGGCTAAAGCCGGTGGACCTGCTCAACCTGGTCGATCCGACACTGCTGATCGCGGCGTTTGCCGTGGCCTTTATCGCCAGCGCCGAAACTTTGCTCTCAGCCGCGGCAGTTGATCGGATGCACAGTGGTCAGCGTTCGGACTTCGACCGGGAACTGACGGCGCAAGGTATCGGCAACATGCTGTGCGGTGTGCTTGGGGCACTACCGATGACCGGCGTTATCGTGCGCAGTTCGGCGAATGTTCAGGCCGGGGCAACCACACGGTTTTCGACCATATTCCACGGCCTGTGGCTGCTGGCGTTCGTGCTGTTGCTGTCCAGCGTCCTGCAAAGCATTCCGGTGGCAAGCCTGGCGGGCGTGCTGGTGTACACCGGTTTCAAACTGGTGGATCTCAAGGTCTTTCGGGGTTTGGGCCGGTATGGTCGGGCGCCGATGTTCACTTACGCGGCAACCGCGTTGGCCATCGTTTTGACCGACCTGCTGACGGGCGTGTTGATTGGCTTTGGCCTGACCATGGTGAAACTGGCGCTGAAAGCATCGCGCTTGAAGATCAGCCTGATCGACCTGCCCCGGGAAGGGGAAATGGAGTTGCGCCTGACGGGCGCGGCGACCTTCCTCAAAGTGCCGGCGCTGACCCAGGTGCTGGGCAGCATTCCGGTGGGTACGACGGTGCATGTGCCGCTCAATAACCTGAGCTACATCGATCACTCGTGTCTGGAGTTACTGGAGGAATGGGGGCGAGCCAATGCGGGCAAGGGTTCGAAACTGTTGATCGAATCGCGGGGATTGAAGCGTCGGCTTGAGGGGCGGGTGCGGACGAATACCGGCATCGGTGCGGTTGGCTGAGATACCTGTGTGGGAGCGGGCTTGCTCGCGAATACGGTCAATCATTCAACGTTTATGTTGACTGACACGCCGCATTCGCGAGCAAGCCCGCTCCCACAGGTTTCAGGGATCAGGCAGCCGGCTGATCCAGCTCCAGGCCTACGCCCAGGCGGCGGGACATGCACGGCCAGCGTTTCCATGCGGCGCCGGTGTCCGGGCTGCTGAGCTTCTCGCGATAGGCTTCCACCGACTCCAGCGCAAAGCTTTCGTCGTTGAGCATTTCGTCCACCGCGTGATGCACCACCTCGTCCAGTTGGTTGGCGAACTCCTCACCGATCAATTGGTGAGCAATCAGGTTGGCGACAGTCATGTCCAGGGGGATCAGTGGCTGGCCGAAATGCTTGATGTACAGGTCGTTGACCTCTTCGACAAACCTGTGCGCGAGGTAGGCTTCATCCAGCAGGCTGTCGAGCCCGACGTGACCGTTCAGGACTGTCGGCGGCTGGAGGAAGTACTGTTCGGCGATTTTCAGCACCGGTTTGATCTGTGACTCGATGCCCGCTTCCCTGGCAACTTCATTGGCTGCATCCAGCAGATCAGGTACTTCTTCGATATAGGCGGCGACAAAACGCGTCAGCACGCCATTGGCATCCGCTTCCGGTAACTGGATCGACGGGTGCAGGTGAGGCAGTTTGCTTTCCAGCTGACGCGTCAGCAGGCCGGTGTCGGCTTCGTGTTGTTGGGCTTGTTGGATCTGCTCGCGCAATGCGGCGGTGTTCATGAAAACTCCAGGAAACAAGGCAATGAAATAGGGAAGACATAACTTAGCTGGCTTACGAAAAATGCTAAGACGCATTTGTCATAATTATTTCATCCTTGAGACGGCTCCGTTATATCGGTTTGCCACCACTCGTCTGCATCCTTCTCCATTCGTGCCCTGCAACGCAAGTGAATGCTGTTTCAGATGATTTACGCCTTCGCATTGCGAGGTCAGTGGTGCTGTCTATACTCGGGTTGGAATGGAGTTAGCTGATGACGCCCGACTGCATATGCAGCAAGGCCCGGTGCTCAAGTTCGTAGTCTGATGCAGCCGCTCCCTTGCCGCAGGTGAAAGCCGGCGGGATAACAAGAACGATAAGGGGAACCCGCAATGATGCGACATCCACATGTCTGGATGGGCCTCCTGTTGTGGTCGATTTTCAGTCAGGCGCAAGCGGCCTGGACTGTGAATATGGCGCCTGGAGCGACTGAAATCAGTCACGCAGTATTCGACCTGCACATGACCATTTTCTGGATCTGTGTGGTGATCGGCATCATCGTTTTTGGTGCCATGTTCTGGTCGATGATTCTCCACCGCCGCTCGACCGGGCAGGTGGCCGCCAAATTTCATGAAAGCACCACCGTCGAAATCCTCTGGACCATCGTGCCCTTCCTGATCCTGGTGGCCATGGCGGTTCCCGCTACCGCGACCCTGATCAAGATGTACGACGCCAGCGAGCCGGAGATCGATATCCAGGTCACCGGCTACCAGTGGAAGTGGCACTACAAATACCTGGGCCAGGACGTCGAGTTCTTCAGCAACCTGACCACCCCCCAGGATCAAATCCACAACAAGGAAGCCAAGAGTGAGCACTACCTGCTCGAGGTCGACAAGCCATTGGTGCTGCCGGTCGGCACCAAAGTGCGCTTCCTGGTGACCTCCGCCGACGTGATCCACTCCTGGTGGGTGCCGGCTTTCGCGGTCAAGCGCGATGCGATACCCGGGTTCGTCAATGAAGCCTGGACCCGCATCGACAAGCCCGGCATCTACCGTGGCCAATGCGCCGAGTTGTGCGGCAAGGATCACGGCTTCATGCCGACCGTGGTCGAGGTCAAGGAAAAGGCCGATTACGAAAAATGGCTGGCCGATCGCAAGGTCGAGGCCGCGCAGCTCAAAGAGCTGACCAGCAAGGAATGGACGCTCGACGAGCTCAAGGAGCGCGGCGACAAGGTCTATCACACTACCTGCGTGGCCTGTCACCAGGCCGAAGGCCAGGGCCTGCCGCCGATGTTCCCGGCACTCAAGGGCTCGAAAATCGCCACCGGACCAAAAGAAGATCACCTGGGCATTGTCTTCCACGGCAAGCCTGGCACTTCCATGGCCGCATTCGGCAAACAGCTCTCGGAAGTCGATATCGCAGCGGTCGTGACCTATGAACGTAACGCCTGGGGCAACAACAAGGGCGACATGGTCACGCCAAAAGAAGTGCTGGAGCTGAAACAGGCGGAAAGCAAATGACCCGGTCTATTGCGCACGTAAGGAACCGGTCGGGGCTACGCACCCCGGCCTGCCCAGCCCATCTGTTTGCAGGAGACAGGACATGACTGCTGTAATCGATGAACATGTTCATACCGCCACCGACCACGCCCACGGCCCCGCCAAAGGCCTGATGCGCTGGGTGCTGACCACCAACCACAAGGACATCGGCACCCTGTACCTGTGGTTTGCGTTCTCCATGTTCCTGCTTGGCGGTTCGTTCGCGATGGTGATTCGCGCCGAGCTGTTCCAGCCGGGGCTGCAGATCGTCCAGCCGGAATTCTTCAACCAGATGACCACCATGCACGGTCTGGTGATGGTCTTCGGTGCGGTGATGCCGGCCTTCGTCGGCCTCGCCAACTGGATGATCCCGCTGATGATCGGCGCGCCGGACATGGCCCTGCCGCGGATGAACAACTTCAGCTTCTGGCTGTTGCCGGCGGCGTTCCTGATGCTGGTGTCGACCCTGTTCACACCCGGTGGCGGGCCGAACTTCGGCTGGACGTTCTACGCGCCGCTGTCGACGACCTATGCGCCCGAAAGCGTGACCTTCTTCATTTTCGCCATCCACTTGATGGGGATCAGTTCGATCATGGGTGCGATCAACGTGATCGCCACCATCCTCAACCTGCGTGCCCCTGGCATGACGCTGATGAAAATGCCGCTGTTCGTCTGGACCTGGCTGATCACGGCGTTCCTGCTGATCGCGGTGATGCCGGTGTTGGCGGGCTGCGTGACCATGATGCTGATGGACATCCACTTCGGCACTAGCTTCTTCAGCGCCGCCGGTGGCGGTGACCCGGTGCTGTTCCAGCACGTGTTCTGGTTCTTCGGCCACCCCGAGGTGTACATCATGATCCTGCCGGCCTTCGGTGCCGTCAGCTCGATCATTCCGGCCTTCTCGCGCAAGCCGCTGTTCGGCTATACCTCGATGGTCTACGCCACGGCGAGTATCGCGTTCCTGTCGTTCATCGTCTGGGCGCACCACATGTTCGTGGTCGGCATTCCGCTGGTGGGCGAGCTGTTCTTCATGTACGCCACGCTACTGATTGCGGTGCCAACGGGCGTGAAGGTATTCAACTGGGCCAGTACCATGTGGCAGGGCTCGCTGACGTTCGAGACACCGATGCTGTTTGCCGTTGCGTTCGTGATCCTGTTCTCCATTGGCGGTTTCTCCGGATTGATGCTGGCCATCGCCCCGGCGGACTTCCAGTACCAGGACACCTACTTCGTGGTCGCGCACTTCCATTACGTGCTGGTACCGGGGGCGATCTTCGGGATCTTCGCCTCGGCCTACTACTGGTTGCCGAAATGGACCGGCCACATGTACGACGAAACCCTCGGCAAGCTGCATTTCTGGCTGTCGTTCATCGGCATGAACCTGGCCTTTTTCCCTATGCACTTTGTGGGTCTGGCGGGCATGCCGCGACGGATTCCGGACTACAACCTGCAGTTCGCTGACTTCAACATGGTGTCGTCGGTCGGTGCATTCATGTTCGGGGCCACGCAGATCTTCTTCCTGTTCATCGTGATCAAGACCATTCGCGGCGGCGCGCCAGCACCGGCCAAACCGTGGGATGGGGCTGAAGGCCTGGAGTGGAGCATCCCGTCGCCGGCGCCGTATCACACCTTCACCACGCCGCCGGAAGTGAAATGAATACCTGCCCTTCTGTGGGAGCGAGCCTGCTCGCGAAGAACGATAACGCGGTGTGCCTGCTAAACCGCGGTGTCTGCTTCGCGAGCAGGCTCGCTCCCACAGGGGGCTCGGTCGAGGTTCGAAACCATGGCTGACTCGATTTCAATGAAGAAACTGGTCACGCGCCTGCTAACGGTGGTGGCGGCAATGTTTGTGTTCGGATTTGCGCTGGTGCCGATCTACGACGTGATGTGCAGGGCCTTCGGCATCAATGGCAAGACCGCCGGGCAGTACGAGGGGCAGCAGACGGTCGACACCTCGCGGCAGGTGCGTGTGCAGTTTCTGTCGACCAATACCGCCGATATGCCGTGGGATTTTTACCCCAAGCATGACGAGCTGACCGCTAACCCGGGGGCGGTGAACGAGATGATCTTCATCGCCCACAACCCTACCGATAAGCCGATGAGTGCCCAGGCCGTGCCGAGCATCGCGCCAAGCTCCGCGGCGGCGTACTTCCACAAGACCGAATGTTTCTGCTTTACCCAGCAAGTGCTGCAGCCCGGTCAACGGATCGAGATGCCGGTACGTTTCATCGTTGACCGTGACATGCCCAAGGATGTGAAGCACCTGACGCTGTCTTACACGCTGTTCGATATCACCGCCCGACATCCACCGGTAGCTGTAAACACTGGCGGCTGAGCGTGCCCGATAAGGAGAACAATAAATGGCAACTCATGAACATTATTACGTGCCGGCCCAGAGCAAATGGCCAATCATCGCCACGGTCGGCATGTTCGTCACGGTGTTTGGCCTGGCCACCTGGTTCAATGATCTGAAAGCAGCGCGCCCGGAATCCCACGGGCCACTGATCTTTTTCGTCGGCGGGTTACTGCTGGCCTACATGCTGTTCGGTTGGTTCGGCACGGTGATCAAGGAAAGTCGCGACGGCTTGTACAGCGCACAAATGGATCGCTCGTTCCGCTGGGGCATGAGCTGGTTCATTTTCTCGGAGGTGATGTTCTTCATCGCCTTTTTCGGCGCTCTGTTTTATGTGCGTCACATCTCCGGGCCGGCGCTTGGCGGTGAAGGCGCCCAAGGCATCACGCACATGCTGTGGCCGAACTTCCAGTTCACCTGGCCGCTGCTGGACAACCCCGACTCGAAACTGTTTCCGCCGCCCAAGGAGGTCATCAGCCCCTGGGGTCTGCCGCTGCTCAACACCGTGTTGCTGGTGAGCTCCAGTGTGACTGTGACCATCGCCCACCACGCCTTGAAAAAGGGCCATCGCGGCGCACTGAAACTCTGGCTGGCGCTCACCGTAGTGTTGGGCTGTGCATTCCTCATCTTCCAGGCCGAAGAGTACATGCACGCCTACCGCGAACTGGGCCTGACCCTGGGTTCGGGCATCTACGGCGCGACGTTCTTCATGCTCACCGGGTTCCACGGCGCCCACGTGACCATCGGCACCATCATCCTGTTCGTGATGCTGATGCGGGTCATGCGCGGGCACTTCGACAGCGAGCACCAGTTCGGCTTCGAAGCGGCGAGCTGGTACTGGCACTTCGTGGATGTGGTGTGGATCGGGTTGTTCGTTTTCGTCTATGTGCTTTGAAGCAGCTTGAAGCTAAAAGCTTGAAGCTTTGAGCTACCACGGCACGTGGGACACCAGCTGGCCGCTGAAAAACCCCCAGGTGATCAGACCGAGGGTAAGGGCGGCCAGCGTGACACGCACACTCAAGGCAATGACGAGGCGGTTTGAGCTGCTGTCGTCCTTGACCAGAAAAAACAGGCCGCTGAACAGGCTGACAACCGTGGCAATCAGCATCAGGACGATGGCTGCTTTGAGCATGGTGGGACTCCGGGGGGACAAGCGATGCACTTGAGTATAGCTATCGCGATGACCGACTTTCTGGCAATGCCATGAAGCGCTTTCGGCCGGGTATCGTGCCAACGCTGGTGGTCGCACTGTTGCTGCCGCTACTGGTGTCCCTGGGGTTCTGGCAATTGAGCCGGGGCGCGGAGAAAAGCGCGCTGCTGCACACCTACGCCGAGCGCCGGGCCGCCGAGCCGATGGCCAGCACCGAGCTGCAATACGCCGCTGACCCGGCTTTCCGCCGGGTTCGCCTGCACGGCCGCTTCGATGCCGAACACAGCCTGCTGCTCGACAACAGTCAACGTAACGGCAGGGTCGGCGTCGAGCTGTTGCAACCCTTTCATGATCAGGCCAGCGGGCTCTGGCTGCTGGTCAATCGCGGCTGGCTGCCCTGGCCGGAACGCCGCACACCCGTGCAATTCAAGACACCTGCCGAGGCAGTCAGCCTCGACGCGTGGGTCTACGTCTCCCCCGGTGCGCCATTTCAGTTGCATGCAGACCCGGCGACAGCGACGTGGCCGAAGCTGATTACGGCCGTTGAACCGGCCCGTCTCTGGAAGACGCTGAACCGCGAAGGCTTTGCCTTTGAGCTACGCGCCGAAACCGGTCCGGCCACCTATCAGGCCGACTGGCCGGTGGTCGCCATGGGTCCGGAAAAACACATCGCTTATGCCGTGCAGTGGTTCGCCATGGCGATCGCCCTGTTCGGTCTTTATCTCTATCTCGGCTGGCACAACGCAAAGGAGAAACACCATGGGAGCGGCCATGAATCCACCCAGCATGTCTGAGGCGAAACCTTCGGTGAACCGGCGCAAGGGCCGTATGCAACTGCTGCTGATCCTACTCGGGGTAATCGGTCCGATGATCCTTGCCACCGGCATGTACAAGCTGAATTTCTGGGTGCCCGAGGGCCGCAGTTATCACGGCGAACTGATCGGCAACGGTCAGACCCGCGCGGACATTGGCGTGCAGGCCCAGGAAGAGCGTTGGCAAATCCTGGTGACCGCGCCCAAAGATTGCGCGGTGGACTGCCAGCAACTGGTGTATCTGGCGCGGCAGATCCAGATCGGCCTCGGCCGCGATGCGTCCCGCGCCAGCCATGCATTGGCCGCCGCGCAGGCGCTGAACAGCGATTACGAGACTAAACTTCAACGCGAGTACCCGCAGTTGCAACGCTATTCACTGGACTTGCCTGCCTACACAAAAGGCGCTCAGAGCAATGACGCGCCGCACCTGTGGATCATCGACCCCCACGGCAATCTGGTGCTGCGCTACGACCCGTCGGTGAAGGGCAAGGACCTGCTGAACGATCTGCGCCACCTGCTGAAACTGTCGAACATCGGATAAGGGCATCGTCATGGCCAAGCCTGGATTTCGCCTCGCGTTGTTTGCCACCTTGCTGGCACTGATTGTGGTGTTGCTCGGCGCCTACACCCGCCTGACCCACGCCGGCCTCGGCTGCCCGGACTGGCCAGGCTGCTACGGTTTCATCAGCGTGCCGAAAAGCGAAGCCCAACTGGCCCATGCCGAATTGCATTTCCCGGACGCTCCGGTCGAGGCCCACAAGGGCTGGAACGAGATGATCCACCGCTACTTCGCTGGCACGCTGGGCGTGTTGATCGCGGTGTTGGCCGGTCGTGCGTGGTTGCATCGCCGTCATCCGGGGCAACCGGTGAAGTTGCCATTGTTTCTGTTGGCGGTGGTCATCGGACAGGCCGCGTTCGGCATGTGGACGGTAACGCTCAAGCTCTGGCCGCAGGTGGTCACCGGGCATTTGCTTGGCGGCTTCGCGACCTTGAGCCTATTGTTTCTGCTGACCTTGCGCCTGTCCGGCGTGCTGCCGGCGCTGACCGTGCCACGACGTTTGCAGCACTGGGCGACGGCGGGGCTGTTGCTGGTGATCGGGCAAATCGCCCTCGGTGGCTGGGTCAGTTCCAACTACGCCGCCGTGGCCTGCATCGACTTTCCAACCTGTCACGGCCAATGGCTGCCGCCTGCCGATTTTGCCAATGGCTTTCATCTGACCCAACACATCGGCCCGAATTACCTCGGCGGGCAACTGGACAGCGATGCCCGTACGGCCATCCACCTGACCCATCGCATCGGCGCCTTGCTGGTCACCCTGGTGTTGCTCGGTCTGGCCTGGCAATTGAAGGCGGTCGGCATGACACGCCTGGCAGCCCTGGTGCTGATCGCCCTTGGCGCACAAATCACCCTGGGCATCAGCAATGTGCTGTTCCATTTGCCGCTGCCGCTGGCCGTCGCGCATAACGCGGGCGGCGCGGCGCTGTTGCTGACCATGGTGCTGGTCAATTACCACGCCCGAACCAGTCTGGTCCGGGTCAAACAGCCAACGCGCTGGCGCTTCAGCCTGCGTAAACATTCAGCCGGGCCCATAACAATAAAAGGAGAGATGCCATGGCGATTCTGATCGGCGAACGTCCCAGTCAGGCGATTTGGCGTGACTACCTGGAACTGACAAAACCCAAAGTCGTGGTGCTGATGCTCATCACGTCACTGGTGGGGATGTTCCTCGCGACCCGTGCCGGGGTGCCGTGGACGGTGCTGGTGTTCGGCAACCTGGGCATCGCCCTGTGTGCCGGTGGCGCCGCGGCGGTCAATCATGTGGTGGACCGGCGCATCGACGCTGTGATGGCGCGCACTCACAAACGGCCGCTCGCCGAAGGCCGGATATCTCCGACCGCCGCGCTGACGTTCGCGCTGGTATTGGCGGCCCTCGGGCAAGCCATGCTGCTGGCGTTTACCAACCCGCTGACCGCGTGGCTGACCCTCGCCTCGCTGCTTGGCTATGCGGTGATCTACACCGGATTCCTCAAGCGTGCGACCCCGCAGAACATCGTCATCGGCGGTCTGGCCGGTGCCGCGCCGCCCTTGCTCGGCTGGACCGCAGCCACCGGTCATGTCAGCGCCGAACCGCTGCTGCTGGTGCTGATCATCTTCGCCTGGACCCCGCCGCACTTCTGGGCGCTGGCAATCCATCGCAAGGAGGAATACGCCAAGGCCGACATCCCGATGCTGCCGGTCACCCATGGCGAGCACTACACCAAGATTCATATCCTGCTGTATACCTTTGCGCTGCTCGCCGTCAGCCTGATGCCCTACGTGATCCACATGAGCGGTATGCTCTACCTGGTCTGCGCGCTCGGGCTGGGCGCGCGCTTTCTGCAATGGGCCGTGGTGTTGTACCGTGGCACTCAGCCGCACGCGGCGATCAACACGTTCAAGTACTCTATTTACTACTTGTTCCTGCTGTTTATCGCCCTGCTCGTAGACCACTACTTACTGTTGAACCTATGACTCGAACCCAGAAAACCGTCTTCATCCTCGTCGCCCTGGTCGCACTGATCCTGGGCCTGACCGTCAACAAGGTACTGTCCGGGAAAGACCAGGGCGACCCGACGGCGCTTATCGACGCCGGTATCATTTTGCTGCCGCAGAGCCGCAATCTGCCGGACGTGACGATGACCAATCAGGACGGCCAGCCGGTCTCGATCAATGAATTGAAGGGTAAGTGGAGCCTGCTGTTCTTCGGCTACACCTTCTGCCCGGACGTCTGCCCTACCACCCTGGCCCAGCTGCGACAGATCAAGAGCGAGTTGCCGCCCGAGGCGGTGGATAAGTTGCAGATCGTGCTGGTCAGTATCGACCCCAATCGCGACACCCCCCAGCAGCTCAAGCAGTACCTGGGCTACTTTGACCCGCAATTTGTCGGCCTGACGCCAAAGTCGATCGATGAGCTGCAAAAGGTCTCCAACGCGGTGAGCATTCCGTTCATTCCGGCGGACACCAACAAGCCAAACTACACCGTCGACCACAGTGGCAACCTCGCGGTGATCGGGCCGGACGGCACGCAGCGCGGCTTCATCCGGGCGCCGTTGAACAACGCGAAGCTGGTGGCGCAGTTGCCGGTGATGCTCAAGCGTAATTAAGCGACACAAAACCCTGTGGGAGCGGGCTTGCTCGCGAAGGCGGTGGTTCAGCCGACATTGATAGTGGCTGACACACCGCCTTCGCGAGCAAGCCCGCTCCCACAGGGGTCTATATTTCAAGGCACAAAAAAGGGGACGCACTTGGCGTCCCCTGTTTCGTTTCCGCAGTTCAATCAGAACGCCGGCACTACCGCGCCTTTGTACTTCTCGAGGATGAAGGCCTTCACTTCCGGGCTGTGCAAAGCTGCAACCAGCTTCTTCATCGCTTCGCTGTCCTTGTCATCCGGGCGAGCCACCAGGATGTTCACGTACGGCGAGTCGTTGCCTTCGATGACCAGCGCGTCCTTGGCCGGATCAAGCTTGGCTTCCAGCGCGTAGTTGGTGTTGATCAGCGCCAGGTCGACCTGGGTCAGCACGCGCGGGATGGTCGCGGCTTCCAGTTCACGGATTTTCAGGTCCTTGGTGTTCTCGGTGATGTCCTTCACGGTCGACAGGATGTTGTTCGAATCCTTCAACTTGATCAGCCCGGCCTTGGCCATCAGCAACAGTGCACGGCCGCCGTTGGTGGCGTCGTTCGGGATCACCACGTTGGCGCCGCCAGGCAATTCAGCGAGGGTCTTGTACTTGCTGGAGTAAGCGCCCAGGGGTTCCAGGTGCACGCCGGCGACGGATACCAGGTTTGTGCCCTTGGCCTTGTTGAACTCATCCAGGTACGGCTGGTGCTGGAAGAAGTTGGCGTCCAGGCGCTTTTCCGCGACTTGCACGTTCGGCTGGATGTAGTCGGTGAAGACCTTGACCTTCAGGTCCACGCCTTCTTTGGCCAGGGTCGGCTTCACGAATTCGAGGATCTCGGCGTGTGGCACCGGGGTGGCCGCGACGGTCAGGGTGTCAGCCGCGTGGGCCGAGAATGCGGCAACGGCAGCGAAGGCGACGAGTAGTTTTTTCATTCAGCTAACTCCTTGTGAGGCGCCCGTTTGGCGCCTGCCAGCGAATGGCCGGCTCATGTCTTACTTGCGGGAAAAGTGGACGACCAACTTGTCGCCAACGGTTTGTAGTACCTGGACCAATACCAGCAGCAACACCACTGTCACGACCATCACATCGGTCTGGAAACGCTGGTAACCGAAGCGGATCGCCAGGTCACCCAGACCACCGGCGCCGACAACACCCGCCATCGCCGTGTAGGACACCAGTGTAATTGCGGTCACCGTAATCGCCGCGAAGATGCCCGGACGAGCCTCAGGCAGCAACGCATTGGTGATGATCTGTCGCGTGGTCGCACCCATGGCCTGGGTGGCTTCGATGATGCCGCGGTCCACTTCACGCAGGGCGGTTTCCACCAGGCGCGCGAAAAACGGTGTGGCGCCCACCACCAGCGGCGGGATCGCACCGGCAACGCCGAGGGACGTGCCGGTGATCAACACGGTGAACGGAATCATCACGATCAACAGGATGATGAACGGCAGCGAACGCAGGATGTTCACCACCAGCGACAACATCGCGTAGACACCTTTGGCTTCCAGCAACTGGCGCGGGCTGCACAGGAACAGCAGTACGCCCAGCGGCAAGCCGAGCAGCACGGTGAACAACAGCGAACCGCCGAGCATCAGCAGGGTGTCGCCAGTGGCCAGCCAGATTTCGAACCAGTCGATATTGGCGAAGAAACTTGTCAGGGCTTCCATTAGCGCAGCACCTCCATGTGGACGTCGGCTGCGGTGAAGCGGGCGAACGCCGCCTCCATGTCACCGCCGGTCACGGCCAGGGTCAGTTGCCCGTAAGGGACGTCTTTGATGCGGTCGATACGACCGGCCAGGATGCTGTAGTCCACCCCGGTTTCCCGGGCGACGGTGCCCAGCAACGGCGCGTAGGTCGCATCGCCCTGGAAGGTCAGACGCACGATGCGCCCCGGTACGTGAGCGAAGTCGTCACGCTGTTCGCTTTCGTCGATCTGCTCGTCTTCCTGCACAAAGCGTTTGGTGGTCGGGTGCTTCGGATGCAGGAACACCTCGGCCACCGAGCCTTGCTCGACGATCATGCCGGCGTCCATCACGGCCACTTGGTCGCAGACCCGGCGGATCACGTCCATTTCGTGGGTGATCAACACGATGGTCAGTTTCAGCTCGCGATTGATCTCGGCCAGCAATTGCAGGACCGATGCAGTGGTTTGCGGGTCGAGAGCGCTGGTGGCTTCATCGCACAGCAGGATTTTTGGCTTGGTCGCCAGGGCGCGGGCAATGCCCACACGCTGTTTTTGCCCGCCGGACAATTGCGCCGGGTACTTTTTCGCGTGGTCGGACAAACCGACCCGCGCCAGCAACTCGGCCACGCGCGAATCGATCTCGCTGCGCGACAGTTCGCCGGCCAGGGTCAGTGGCAGTGCGACGTTGTCGGCGACGGTCTTGGAGGCCAGCAGGTTGAAGTGCTGGAAAATCATCCCGACCCGCTGACGGAAGCGGCGCAGGCCGTTGGCGTCGAGCGCGGTGACTTCTTCACCGTCGACGGTGATCTTGCCGCCACTGGCGTTTTCCAGGCGATTGATCAGACGCAGCAGGGTACTTTTTCCTGCGCCGGAATGACCGATCAAGCCGAAAACCTGCCCGTTCTCAATCGTCAGACTGGTCGGATGCAGCGCGGGGATTTCCTTACCGGCGACGCGGTAGGTTTTATGGACGTTTTGAAACTCGATCACGTAGCGAACCTTGTGGGGCGCGTTGGAAAAGGGTCAGCGGTTAGCCGGGCGCGCATTTTAGCCTGTCCGTATAGAGGTTCTTAGCATTTATTTCGCATTTGTCCTGTCATTTGGCAATAACGCGATCAAAGGTCAGAAAAAAGGAACGGCTGAATAAGCTCGTCAGTCACTACTTAGGCCACTGGAATATGCCTGAGGAGTTCACGCCTGATGAGTACCAAGAAGCCTGCCGCCACCAAGAGCGTCCTGGCCGGGACCGATACCCCGGACCGCCACAACACCAACGCCAAGCTCGACAGCCTGGAAGCATTTCGCTCCGATGCCACTGAGCAGGCCTTGCGCACTAACCAGGGTGTGAAGGTGGCGGACAACCAGAACACCCTGAAGGCCGGGGCCCGCGGACCGTCGCTGCTGGAAGATTTCATCATGCGTGAAAAGATCACGCATTTTGATCATGAGCGCATTCCCGAACGCATCGTTCACGCTCGCGGCACCGGTGCCCATGGTTACTTTCAGAGCTATGAAAACCACTCGGTGCTGACCAAGGCCGGTTTCCTGCAGGACCCCGCGAAGAAAACTCCGGTGTTCGTGCGCTTTTCCACGGTACAGGGGCCGCGAGGGTCAGGCGATACCGTGCGTGATGTACGGGGTTTCGCCGTGAAGTTCTTCACCGACGAAGGCAACTTCGACCTGGTGGGCAATAACATGCCGGTGTTTTTCATACAGGATGCGATCAAGTTTCCCGACTTCGTGCACGCGGTCAAACCCGAGCCGCATAACGAAATCCCTACCGGTGGCTCGGCCCACGATACGTTCTGGGACTTTGTTTCGCTGGTACCGGAGTCGGCGCACATGGTGATGTGGGCAATGTCCGACCGGGCGATCCCGAAAAGCCTGCGCAGCATGCAGGGCTTCGGCGTGCACACCTTTCGCCTGATCAATGCCGAGGGCAAGTCGCGCTTCGTCAAATTCCACTGGCGCCCTACCGCCGGCACTTGCTCCCTGGTGTGGGACGAAGCGCAGAAACTTGCGGGAAAGGACGCCGACTACCATCGGCGTGATCTGTGGGAGTCGATTGAGATCGGCGACTACCCGGAATGGGAGTTGGGGGTGCAGGTCATCGAAGAAGAAAATGAACACGCCTTCGATTTCGACATTCTCGACCCGACCAAGCTGATTCCCGAAGAACTGGTGCCCATCACGCCGCTGGGCAAGATGGTGCTGAACCGCAACCCGGACAACTTCTTCGCCGAAACCGAGCAGGTTGCCTTCTGCCCCGGGCATATCGTTCCGGGGATCGATTTCTCCAACGACCCTCTGCTGCAAGGTCGATTGTTTTCCTACACCGACACGCAAATCAGCCGACTCGGTGGGCCGAATTTTCACGAGATCCCGATCAACCGTCCGGTGTCGCCCTTCCACAACGGTCAGCGGGATGCGCAGCACCGCACCACCATCGACAAGGGACGTGCGTCTTATGAGCCGAACTCCATCGATGGCGGCTGGCCAAAGGAAACGCCTGTTTCGGCTCAGGATGGAGGATTCGAGAGTTATCCGGAGCGCATCGACGCCAACAAGATTCGCCAGCGCAGCGAATCGTTCGCTGACCACTTCTCCCAGGCTCGCTTGTTTTTCCACAGCATGAGTGAGCATGAACGGGAGCACATCATCTCGGCCTACAGCTTTGAATTGGGCAAGGTTGAGCGTGAGGCGATCCGCGCCCGGGAAGTGAACGAAATTCTCGCCAATATCGATCTGGAGTTGGCCAAGCGAGTGGCGCAGAACCTTGGATTGCCTGCGCCGGCTCGAGGAACCGTCGAGGTGCGCAGAACCGCACCGGATCACTCTCCGGCATTGAGCCAGGCCAATTTATTGCCGGAGAACATCAAGACGCGAAAAGTCGCGATTCTGGCGGCCAATGGCGTTGATAGCGTTGCGATTGATGCGATGAAGAAAGCGCTTGCAGCGCAGGGCGCTCACGCGAAGTTACTGGGGCCGACCTCTGCACCCGTGAAAACCGCCGATGGCAAAACCCTGGTGGTCGATGCTTCGATGGAGGGCTCGCCGTCGGTGGCATTCGACGCGGTGTTCGTGCCGGGCGGAGCCGCGTCGATCAAGGCGCTGAGTACGGACGGCGTGGCGTTGCATTACCTGCTGGAGGCGTACAAGCATCTGAAGGCTATCGCCTTGCAGGGTGAAGCGAAGCAGTTGCTGGATGTGTTGAAGCTGGAGGCTGATGCGGGATTGATCGTGGGGACGGATGCGAAATTGATCAAAGGGTTTTTCGCCGCGATCGGGCAACATCGGGTTTGGGACAGGGAGGCGAAGGCCAGGGTGATTCCGGCCTGAACATGTTTATTGCCAGAAAGGCCGCCTTCGCGAGCAAGCCCGCTCCCACAGTAGAGAAGTGTTGACCACAAAATGTGTGGGCAACCCCAAACCCTGTGGGAGCGGGCTTGCTCGCGAAGCTTTTTAAGGTTTACGCGGACTCAGAACCATCTGCGCCGGAACACTGCGCAAAATCTGTCGCTCCAGTTTCAGGTCAAACTCGGGATCGAGCTTGTTCACCCGTTTTGTCAGCAATGTCGCCAGCCAAGGGTAATCATCGGTGCGTGGAGCCTGAATGCTCACATCGCACTGAAAATTCACCACATCTGCGGCGATGGCATCCAGTTGGCGACGCAGTTTGCCCATATCGTTGATATTCAGCGCGACCGTGGTGCTTTCAGCCGTCAGATCGATGACCTTGGCTTTTGGCTTGGCTTCGGCAGCCTTCAGGGCCGCTTCGGCTTTTTCCAGCTCGGCCTTGCGCGCCTGGGCAATCGAGCCGTTGACTCTGCCGGTCAGTGCCGGAGCCTTGGGCATCAACGCGCGGGCACGGCTCAGGGCGGTCGCAGCGGCATCCACATCACCTTTTTGCAGCACGATCTGGCTGCGGCGCAGATAGGCTTCGGCCAGTTGCCGCTGGTACTGCTCAAGGGAGGCATCGTTGGGCGATTCGGTCTGCAAGGCCGCCAATTGGTCTTCGGCGGTGGCCAGTTCATCGCTGGCGATGTTTTGTTCCAGCTGTACGATGGCCGTGGCTCGCGCATTGGCGGCTTCGGTGGCCGCCGGTGGCGTGCTTTGGCAGGCGCCCAGCAGCAAAGAAAATGCGACAAGGAGCAGATAACGGGAGGCGAACGACTTCATTCCTGCGACTCTCTATTTGCGCAAAAAACGAGCAAGTCTACACCCCTCGACGGGGCAGAACAAAACTCAGCAGAAACAGCGCGGCGGCTGCCACCACAATCGACGGGCCGGCCGGGGTGTCCTTGAACCAGGACAGTGCCAGCCCGCCGCACACGGCGAGTATGCCCAGCAGGCTTGCGCCCAGTGCCATCTGCTCCGGCGAACGGGCGTGACGTTGTGCCGCTGCCGCCGGGATGATCAGCAACGAAGTGATCAGTAGCACGCCGACAATTTTCATCGCCACGGCAATCACCACGGCGATCAGCAACATCAGCGCCAGGCGCAATCCGGCCACCGGAAGGCCTTCGACCCTGGCCAGTTCTTCATGCACCGTGATCGCCAGCAATGGCCGCCACAATGCAACCAGCAAGGCCAGCACGGCCGCACTGCCGCCAAGAATCCAGGCCAGATCGGTTGGACTGATTGCCAGCAGGTCGCCGAACAGATACGCCATCAGGTCGATCCGCACTTCGTGCATGAAGCTTAGTACCACCAGGCCCAGAGAGAGCGTGCTGGGTGCGAGAATTCCCAAAAGTGTGTCGGATGCCAATGGCTGACGTTGTTGCAAGGTCACCAGTAACACCGCCAGCAGCAGGCAGCCAACGGTCACGGCAACCGTCGGGCTGACATCCAGCAGGAAGCCCAGGGCCACACCGAGCAATGCCGCGTGGGACAAGGTGTCGCCAAAATAAGCCATGCGCCGCCAGACCACGAAAGACCCCAGCGGGCCCGCGACAACGGCCAGGGCCAGGCCTGCAAGCAGGGCGTAGAGCAGAAAATCAGCCATGCTTGCAGCCATCTCCGTGAACATGGGGTTGGCCCGATGCGGGCGCCTTGACCACTGAGCCATGCAAGTCGTGGGCGTGGTCGTGATGGTGGTGATAAATCGCCAGGCTTTGTGCGTTTTTTCCGAACAGCTCGACGAACGCCGGATCGCCGCTGACCTGCTCGGGATGGCCTGAACAGCAGACGTGACGATTGAGGCAAACCACTTGATCCGTGGTGCTCATCACCAGATGCAAATCGTGGGAGACCATCAGCACGCCGCAACCGTGACGGTCGCGCAGGCGGGTGATCAGGCTGTACAGCTCAGCCTGGCCGGCCACGTCGACACCCTGTACCGGTTCGTCGAGTACCAGCAGTTCCGGTTCGCGCAACAGGGCCCGGGCCAGTAGCACGCGTTGCATTTCACCACCGGAAACGCTTTGCACCGGACTGTCGATGACCTGCTCGGCGCCGACTTCCTTGAGTGCCGCCAAGGCCATCGCACGGTCTACGCCCGGCACCAGGCGCAGGAAGCGCAGCACCGACAGCGGCAGGGTCGGGTCGACATGGAGTTTTTGCGGCATGTAGCCGACCCGCAGTTTGGGCTTACGCCAGACGTTGCCGCTGTCCGGTATCAACAGGCCGAGCACGGCACGTACCAGTGTGGTTTTGCCGGCGCCGTTGGGGCCGATCAGGGTCACGATCTGCCCCGGCTCGACGCTCAGCTCAATGTTGTCCAGCACCGGTTGCCCGGCGAACGTGACGGCAACCTGTTCTAGACGGATCAGCGCGTTGCTCATCAAGCCCCCTGGCAACCCGAGCACAGACCGACCACTTCGACGGTCTGGCCTTCGACGACAAACCCGACATCCCTGGCGCTGGCGATGATCGCGTCGCTGATGGATTTTTGCTCGAGCTCGATGGCGGCGTGGCACACACGACAGATCAGGAACTGACCCTGGTGTGCATGTTCCGGGTGATTGCAGCCGATAAAGGCGTTGAGCGAGGAAATCCGATGGACCAGGCCGTTCTCCAGCAGAAAATCCAGCGCGCGATACACCGTCGGCGGCGCGGCGCGGCGACCGTCCTGCTCGCTGAGGACCGCAAGAATGTCGTAGGCGCCCAGCGGCTTGTGGCTTTGCCACACCAGTTCCAGCACCCGCCGGCGCAATGCGGTCAGGCGCAGGCCTTGGCGAGCGCACAGGGCATCGGCCTCGGACAAAGCGCTGTGAACGCAATGCGAGTGGTCGTGGGGGCGGCTGGCAATCGGTGTTTTTAGCATGAGCGGCGACGAGTTTTGTGAGAGACGTTATTATGTTACCCGTTCTCGCCTCTTCGAGTGGTCATCGTGTCCCGTCTTTTTTCTATCTTTGTCGCATTTTTCGCAAGTTTTCTGCTGATCGGTCCGGCGCAGGCCGAGGTCAAGGTCCTTACCAGCATCAAGCCCCTGCAGTTGATCGCCGCAGCGGTGCAGGACGGCGTGGCGATTCCTGAGGTCTTGCTGCCACCGGGTGCCTCGCCGCACAACTATGCACTGCGCCCTTCCGACGTACGCAAGGTGCAATCGGTGGACCTGCTGTACTGGATCGGCCCGGACATGGAGGGTTTCCTGCCTCGCGTGCTCAATGGTCGTACGCAGCCCAGCGTCGCCGTGCAGGATTTGCCAGGCATGAAACTGCGCCGTTTTGCCGAAGATAGCCACTCTCACGCCGAAGAAGCCGACGAACACGACCACGATCATCGCCCTGGCAGCCTGGATGCACATTTGTGGCTGTCACCGGTCAACGCCCGGGTCATCGCCACGAAAATGGCGGCTGACCTGAGTGCCGCTGATCCTGACAATGCCGTGCGCTATCAGAGCAACCTGAAAGCCTTCGACGAGCGTCTCGATGCGTTGGATGTGCGCCTGAAGAAACGCCTGGCCGATGTTCAGGGCAAACCTTACTTCGTGTTCCATGAAGCGTTCGATTACTTCGAAGACGCCTACGGCCTCAAGCACGTGGGTGTGTTCAGCGTCGCGGCCGAAGTGCAACCCGGTGCCCAGCATGTCGCGGCGATGCGCGCGCGCTTGCAGGAAGTCGGCAAGACCTGCGTGTTCAGCGAACCACCGCTGCGTCCGCGCCTGGCGGAAACCCTGGTGGCGGGTTTGCCGGTGAAGCTGGCGGAACTGGATGCGTTGGGCGGTTACACGCCGGCGACGGCCCAGGGCTATGAGCAGGTGCTGGAGAAATTGGGGAATGATCTGGCGGGGTGCCTGGAGTCGCTGTAACCGCTGAAACAAAAAGATCGCAGCCTGCGGCAGCTCCTACACCGATCTCTGTAGGAGCTGCCGAAGGCTGCGATCTTTTGCTTTTTAAAGGGCGAAAGGCAACGGCGTATTGACCGTCTGCCGCTGCGCCAGGCGCAGCTGGAATTCCATCGGATCGTGAATCAACACGTCCTGCCCGGCAAACGACTCTGCCGCGATCAAGCGTGACAACCAGAACCGTACGCAAGCCACCCGCAGCATGGTCGGCCATAACTCGGCTTCGGCAGCGGTGAACGGTCGCAAGGCCGCATAAGCGCCCAGCAAGGCCCGTGCTCGCGGTCCATCGATCACGCCCTCGTCGTCCGAGCACCAGTCGTTCAAGGCAATCGCCACATCGTAGAGCATCGGCCCGGAGCAGGCGTTGTAGAAGTCGATCAGTCCGGTCAGGTGTGTGCCTTCGAACATTGCGTTGTCGCGGAACAGATCGGCGTGAATGTTCGCCCGCGGCAGAGCGAGGATTTTTTCTTTCTGTCGGGTGATTTCTTCCAGCGCCCGTTGCAGCAGGTCCTTCTGTTCGGCACCGAGGTGCGAGAGGAACTGCGTGCCCTCTTCCAGCATCCAGTCCAGGCCGCGATCGGTTTTGCGCTTGATCATGTTGGCCTGGGTCGCCAGGTGCAGATGGCCAAGCAACTCACCGACCTGCGCGCAATGTTGCGCATTGGCTTGCTTGATGTGCTTGCCGGCCAGGCGTGGTTGCAGCAACGCCGGTTTGCCCGCCAGTTCGCGCAAGGCCACGCCGTCGGTGGTGCGCAGGGCGTAAGGCACTGGAAGGTCGGCGCCGTGCAGCACGTCGAGCAGCTCGATGAAGAACGGCATTTCCTGAACCGGGCCGCGCTCGACCAGGGTCAGGACAAATTCGCCCTGCTCCAGGCTGATAAAAAAATTGGTGTTTTCGCTACCGGCGGCAATCCCCTGGAAATCAAGCAGGCGGCCGAGGCCATAAGGGGCGAGAAAAGCTTCCAGCTCGGGCCGAGCCAGGGGGGTGAACACAGACATGTTTAAGCTGCCAGTACGGGCGCCATTGTTGAGCCAGCGCCGATTGAAATTAAGAAACTACTTCCACTCGAAAATCTTCCACGACGGAATCAGCATATCGGGCTGATCCGAGCGGATAAAGTTACCGTCCGATCCATCGGCGCGCACCAGAAAGTAGGGTTTTCCGCCCTTCGGTGTTACCTGAATGGCATACAGGAAGCCATTTTGGCGGTATTCCTTGATCGTATTGTCGCCTTCCGTGCGAATGGTCACATCCGGTTCCGGCGATGGCGCATCGTCCGCCGCCATGACGGCCAATGGTGTGATTGCAAACAAGCCAGCCAGCAACAGGCGATTTAGTGTGCGCATGATAACCTTGTCCCTTTGTCGTCAACGGTCCCGCTATTCTAGCGCCGGACCCGCCGAAAAGGTTGATCCTGCTCATGAGCCAAGCCCCCCTCGTCCTGGTGGACGGTTCTTCTTACCTGTACCGCGCCTTTCACGCGCTGCCACCGCTGACCACGTCCAAAGGCCTGCCGACCGGCGCGGTCAAGGGCGTGTTGAACATGCTCAAGAGCCTGCGCAAGCAATATCCGAATAGTCCGTTCGCCGTGGTGTTCGACGCCAAGGGCGGGACTTTTCGCGATGACATGTACGCCGAATACAAGGCCAACCGTCCGAGTATGCCTGACGACATGCGCGTGCAGATCGAACCGCTGCACCAGAGCGTGATCGCCCTGGGCTTCCCGCTGCTGTGCGTCGAAGGCGTCGAGGCCGATGACGTGATCGGCACCCTGGCCCGCAGCAGTGCGGCGGCGGATCGTCCGGTGATCATCTCCACGGGCGACAAGGATATGGCGCAACTGGTCGATGGTCACATTACCTTGGTCAACACCATGACCGGTAGCAGCATGGACGTGGAGGGCGTGAAGGAGAAATTCGGCGTCGCTCCGGAGCAGATCATCGATTATCTGGCGCTCATGGGCGATTCTTCCGACAACATTCCGGGCGTTCCGGGGATTGGCCCGAAGACGGCTTCAGGCCTGCTGGTCGGTGTGAACGGCGGTCTGACCGAGCTCTATGCGCAGCTCGACATCGTGCCAACCCTGCCGATTCGCGGTGCCAAGACCCTGCCGGCCAAGCTCGAAGAGCACAAGGAAATGGCCTTCCTTTCCTATCAGTTGGCGACCATCAAGGTCGACGTACCGCTGGACATTGGCCTCGACGACCTGCAAATGGGCGCGGAAGATCCGGCGAAACTCTACGAGTTGTACAGCCTGCTGGAGTTCAAGAGCTGGCTGAACGACCTTGATCGCGACGCCAAACGCCTGGAACTGAGCGCTGCCGCCGAGCCTGCACCGGCCAACGATCTGTTCAGCGAACCAGAGGCCGAAGCACCGGCCGCCGCTGCTGAAGCCGCCTACGAAACCATCCTCGATCAGGCGCGTTTCGATGCCTGGCTGGAAAAGCTGAACAACGCCAAGCTGTTTGCCTTCGACACCGAAACCACCGGCATCGACGCGCAGCAGGCGCAATTGGTGGGGCTGTCATTCGCGGTTCAGGCTAACGAAGCGGCCTACATCCCGTTGACCCATTCCTACATCGGCGTGCCGCAGCAGCTGGACCGCGACACGGTCCTGCGCGCGCTCAAGCCGATTCTGGAAGACCCGAACAAGCTCAAGGTCGGCCAGCACGCCAAGTTCGACATGAACATCCTGGCCAACTGCGCCATCGGTGGCGTACAGGACAACGGCATCACCGTGCGCGGCATCGCCTTCGACACCATGCTCGAGTCCTACGTGCTCAACTCCACGGCCACGCGCCATGACATGGACAGCCTGGCGCAGAAGTATCTGGACCACACCACGGTGAGCTTCCAGGACATCGCCGGCAAAGGTGTGAAACAGCTGACGTTCGATCAGATCGCCCTTGAGCAGGCCGGGCCTTACGCCGCCGAAGATGCGGACATCACCCTGCGTCTGCACCAGGCCCTGTTCGAAAAGCTCTCGGCCATTCCGAGCCTGGCCAGTGTGCTGACCGACATCGAAATCCCGCTGGTGCCGGTGCTGGCGCGCATCGAGCGCCAGGGCGCATTCGTCGACGCCGCTCTGCTGGGCGTGCAAAGCATCGAGCTGGGCGACAAGATGGTCGCACTTGAGCGCGAAGCCTTCGAGATTGCCGGCGAGGAATTCAACCTCGGTTCGCCCAAGCAGCTCGGCGTGATCCTCTACGAGAAACTCGGCCTGCCGGTGCTGAAAAAGACTGCCAAGGGCCAGCCGTCCACGGCCGAAGAGGTGCTGGCCAAGCTGGCGGAAGACGACTACCGATTGCCGAAAGTGCTCATGGAATATCGCTCCATGAGCAAGCTGAAAAGCACGTACACCGATCGTTTGCCGGAGCAGATCAACCCGCGCACCGGGCGGATCCATACGTCGTACCACCAGGCTGTCGCCTCCACCGGGCGCCTGTCCTCCAGCGATCCGAACCTGCAGAACATCCCGGTGCGTACCGCCGAAGGGCGTCGTATCCGCCAGGCCTTCGTGGCCCCGCCCGGTTACAAGCTGCTGGCTGCGGACTACTCGCAGATCGAGTTGCGGATCATGGCGCACCTGTCACGGGATGAAGGGCTGATGAACGCCTTCCGCCACAATCTGGACGTGCACACCGCGACCGCCGCCGAAGTGTTCAAGGTCGGACTGGCCGAGGTGACCTCCGACCAGCGCCGCAGCGCCAAGGCGATCAACTTCGGCCTGATCTACGGCATGGGGGCGCAGAAGCTCGGCAAGGACATTGGCGTCGACACCAAAACCGCCAAGGCCTACATCGATACCTACTTCGCCCGATACCCCGGTGTACGCCAGTACATGGACCGCACGCGTGCCCAAGCCGCCGAGCAAGGTTATGTCGAGACGTTCTTCGGGCGTCGCCTGTATCTGCCGGACATCAACTCCAACAAGCCGCAAGAACGCGCCGCCGCCGAACGCACGGCAATCAACGCACCGATGCAAGGCACCGCTGCGGACATCATCAAGAAAGCCATGGTCGCTGTGGATAACTGGCTGACCGCGTCCGGCCTCGACGCCAAAGTCATTTTGCAGGTGCACGATGAACTGGTACTGGAGGTGCGTGAAGACCTGGTCGACCAGGTTCGCGATGAAATTCGCGTACACATGAGCGAAGCCGCGAAACTGGACGTGCCGTTGCTGGTCGAAGTGGGTGTTGGAAATAACTGGGATGAGGCTCACTGAGCCTTCCTGTAGGAGCGAGCTCGCTCCTACAGAAAAGAGTCGTGTTCTGCTGCGGCATAGTGCCGCGGCAGAAGGGCGCAATCAGTTTAGTCCGGAAGGTTATCGGCGTTATTTCAAAGCTATTTGAAAAAAATCTGAACTAATCTTGCGAAGCACCACTCAGAGGTACTGAATGGCTGGTGAAGCCCTTCGATGCTCCTATGTTGTGTTAAGTGTTGGCAGATATCTGGACCCCGCCCTAGCGGTCTAGAGCTTGAACCCCGGAACTTCTCCCTCCCCATATGAAGCCCGGGGTTTTTTTTGCCTGCAGAAAGCTGTCTGGAGTGCCCAGACAGCTTTCGTTGCCTTACTGGGCTTCTACCTCGGCGCCCTTGTCCGCCAGCTCCATCCAGCCTGCCAGTACGGTATAGGCTTCTTCCAGGCCCATGCGTTTCGGGGCCGAGAACAGCTGAATCGTCACCAGATCGCCCCAGCCCTTGCGGATTTCCGCCTGAACCTTGAGCAGCGTGTTCTTGGCCGCGCCATAGGTCAGCTTGTCCGCTTTGGTCAGCAGAATGTGCATCGGCATGCCGGCAGCCACGGCCCAATCGAGCATCAGCAGGTCGAAATCGGTCATCGGATGGCGGATGTCCATCATCAGGATCAGGCCTTTCAAACTCTCGCGACCACCCAGGTACGCTTCCAGGTGACGCTGCCAGTGTTGCTTGAGCGGGATCGGTACTTTTGCATAACCGTAGCCCGGCAGGTCGACCAGACGGCGTTCATCGTCTAGCTTGAAGAAATTCAACAGTTGCGTGCGCCCCGGGGTTTTCGAGGTGCGCGCCAGGCTGGCGTGGGTCAGGGTGTTCAAGGCACTCGACTTGCCGGCGTTGGAACGCCCGGCGAAGGCGACTTCGAAGCCCTCGTCATCCGGACATTGGTCGACTTTGGCGGCGCTGAGCATGAAGGTGGACTGTTGGCACAGACCGAGGATGGGATTCTTGAGTTGCATGGGATTTCCGATGTGGGCGGCGCCAGGAATGGGTGCGGCAAGCAGTGTCGCTTCCGTTTCAGTGACGCCAGTATATAATGCCGCAGATTTTGTGTGCGCTTTGTCCCAGCGTAGGATGAAGTTCACGAGAGCGACAGACCTTGATTGCGCACTAGAACGCAGCTCGCTCTCAACCCTGAAAAGGTCGTTTTATGACGAAATGGCTGCTAGCTGCCGGTGTCTTGATGCCGCTTTACAGCGCTCAGGCTACACAGGATCCGGAAGCTGTGTACAACCGTGTTTGTGGTGCCTGTCATTCCGGCCAACTACCCATGGCGCCGAAAAAAGGCGATCAGGATGCTTGGACGCCGAGGTTGGCGAAAGGTATGGAGACGCTGGTGCAACACGTGACCCAGGGTTTCAAGGCGATGCCGCCGCGTGGTTTGTGCATGGACTGCAGTGCCGAGGATTACCAAGCCATCATCCTTTGGATGAGCGAGTAAGCCCGGTCCATAACTCTTAACCCTTAGCCGTAGTTGGATTAGCTGATGAAGAAATTGATCGTGAGTCTGCTGTTGACCGTGGGCATCTCCGGCATAGCCCATGCTGCAGGTGAGGCAGTACAACCGGGGGATGCTAAAGCTGGCCAGGCCAAAGCCGCCGTCTGTGGCGCCTGCCACGGTCCGGATGGCAACAGCATGGCGCCAAACTTTCCCAAACTGGCGGGTCAGGGTGAACGCTACCTGACCAAGCAATTGCACGACATCAAGTCGGGCAAGCGCACTGTTCTGGAAATGACCGGCCTGCTGACCAACCTGAGCGATCAGGACCTGGCGGACATCGCCGCCTACTTCGCCAGCCAGAAAGGCAGCGTTGGTGCCGCCGATCCTAAAGTCGTCGCTCGCGGTGAAGCCCTGTTCCGTGGCGGTGACCTGGCCAAGGGCCTGCCATCCTGCACCGGCTGCCACTCGCCAAATGGCGCCGGCAACGCAGCCGCCGGCTTCCCGCACCTGGGTGGCCAGCACGCTCAATACATCGCCAAGCAACTGACCGATTTCCGCAAGGAAGAAGGCGGCCGCACCAACGATGGCGATGCCAAGACCATGCAGACCATCGCCAAGCGGCTGAGCGACGAAGACATCGCCGCGGTGTCCAGCTACATCCAGGGCCTGCACTAAGGCCGGCGGATCGGGCGTTGAACGGGGTAAATATCGCCTGCAACGTTAACGCTCGATTAATCCGTTGCAACGAGTATAAAAAGGGTGGCCTTGGCCGCCCTTTTTTGTGGCCGCTGCCGTTACACTACAGAACTCAAGCCCGCCAGGACCTGTCTGAAAACACGTTGCGCGAGGCGAAAAACTTGTCCAGGAGTGAAGCATGCGTAATCTGATCATCAGCGCCGTTTTTGCCGCTGCCAGCCTGTTCGGCATGACTGCCCAGGCTGCTGAAGCCCCCGCCGCACCTTATGTCGAACTGAGCAATCCGGTTCCGGTCGCCGTGCCTGGCAAGATCGAAGTGGTGGAGCTGTTCTGGTATGGCTGCCCGCACTGCTATCACTTTGAGCCGACAATCAATCCCTGGGCCGAAAAACTGCCATCGGATGTGAACTTCAAGCGTATTCCAGCGATGTTCGGCGGTCCTTGGGACGCTCATGGCCAAATGTTCCTGACTCTTGAATCCATGGGTGTTGAGCAAAAGGTTCATGCCGCGGTGTTCGACGCGATCCAGAACAAAAAAATGAAGCTGACCGATAAGAATGATATGGCCGACTTCCTGGCTACCCAGGGCGTAGACAAGGAAAAATTCCTGGCCACTTTCGACTCCTTTGCGATCAAGGGGCAGGTCGTTCAGGCTCGTGAACTGGCCAAAAAATATGAGATCTCCGGCGTTCCAACCCTGATTGTGAATGGCAAATACCGCTTTGACGTAGGCTCCGCCGGCGGTGCCGAACAGGCCCTGCAACTGGCCGACAAACTGATCGACAAAGAGCGAGCGGCTAACAAGGCTGCCGCCAACTAAGGGCAGTCACTGCCATGCGCCGATGGGGTACTGAACGCATCGTTGGCCTGCATCATCCGCGGGTCAACGAGCATCATCTGGAATCCACGGGCTTGCCCGCAGACAGTCGTCTGCGCTTGCTCAGTTTCAATATCCAGGTCGGCATCAGCACCGAGCGTTACCGGCATTACCTGACCCGGGGCTGGCAGCATCTGCTGCCGCACACCGGGCGTGCCGACAATCTGCAGAAAATCGGCAATCTGCTGGGCGACTTCGATCTGGTCGCCTTGCAGGAGGCCGATGGCGGCAGCCTGCGTTCAGGCTACGTCAATCAGGTTGAGCATCTGGCCCAGCTCGGCGCCTTCCCCTACTGGTATCAACAACTCAATCGCAATCTCGGTCGCCTGGCCCAGCACAGCAATGGCGTGCTCAGTCGATTGCGCCCGTGGGCCATTGAAGATCATCCGTTGCCGGGCCCAAAGGGGCGCGGAGCCATCCTGGTGCGCTTCGGCGAAGGCCCGGAAGCACTGGTGGTCGTCATGATGCACCTGGCGCTGGGTGCCCGGGCGCGCAGCCTGCAACTGGCCTATATCCGCGATCTGATTGGCGACTACAAACACCAGGTACTGATGGGCGACATGAACACCCATGCCAGTGACTTGCTGCAAAATTCCGCGTTGCGCGATCTCGGCCTGCTCGCGCCGCAAATGGAAGCAACGTTTCCCAGTTGGCGTCCACAGCGCTGCCTGGACCATATCCTGCTGAGCCCGAGCCTGACCCTGGAAAAGGTCGAGGTGCTGGCACAGCCCATTTCCGATCACCTGCCGGTCGCGGTAGAGATTCGTCTGCCGGGTTCGCTCACGGCCGATGCATTGCCCGCGTTGAGTCCTGCCCCTCGCGGAACCCATGAATGAGCGACGAAGCACAGCGCTGGAAAGAGAAATACCTCAAAAGCATCGAACAACAGGAAAAGCTCGAACGTCGCTGGGACGCGCGGCTAGACTTGCTGCGCCGTGGACTGGTGCGCAGCACCCTGGCGGCGGAAGGTACTGACCGCGCGGTTGACCAATGCATGAAGGAAATGCGCGAGGTCGTGCGTACCGACGACATGGACGCCGGCCTGGCCGCGCTGATTCCACGCCTGGAAAAAGCCGTACTCGACTCCGAGCAGCGTCGGGAAACCCGGATCAACCAGACCAGTGCCGCCCTGACTGCACTGGTCACTCAACTGCAAACATTGCCGCTGCCACGGGATGTGAGCCGGCCACTCAAGAGTTTCGCCAGGCAACTGGATGCGCGGGTCAGTCAGGCGCGTGAGATGCCATTGTTGCTCAGCGAGCTGAGTGGCTTGCAAGGTAAGGCCCTGAGCCAGCTGGAGACCCCGACGGAACCTGGTCGGCCGGGCTTGCTGCAGCGATTGTTCGGCGGTCGTGAAGCAGAAGAAACGGTGACATCAACGACTGCTTCTGCTGCGCCAACGGCTTCTGTAGCCGAGAGTCCTGCGGCGGTTATCGAGCCCATCCCGGTCGCGACTGAGACGGCAATCTGCGAAGTACCCATGGCTGAGCGAGTTGAAGAGGCGTCCGCGCCGACCGAGCCAGCCGAGGCTTGCGTTGCTCCGGCAGTCGTGGCCTTGGCACCTGCGGCTGCGGAGCCTCAAACCGCCATCGCAGGCGCGGCAGAAACCGGGTCGACCGAGAAGCCGACCCCGGAAACCATCGAAACACCTCTTGAGTCGCAAGTGAACCCCGACGAGCTGATCGTGCCAGCATCGCCGGATGGCCAGGCCTTGCTTGCGATTCCGACAGAGGAGGTGGTCGCCGCAGATCAGTCTCTATCCGGTCACGACACGTTCTATGCACTCCCGGATACCCCAGAGCCCTCCTACAGCTCGGTGGCCAGCCACATCGAACACACGCTGCTGGGGCTGCTCGAAGACCTGACATTGCCCGAGCGTCATCGCCCGCAAGCCGAATCCATGCGCGATCGTCTGAAAAACGGGTTGAACTGGTACGAATTGCTACCGATTCTCGACGACTTCGCCACGTTGATGCTGGCCATTACCGACAGCGGCCAGCATGAGTTCGAAGCCTACCTGCAACGATTGAACGAGCGCCTCGAATCGTTCCAGAGCAACTTGCAGGCCGCCACCGCAGGGCACGCCGACAACCGTTCGGCTGCGCGGCAGATGGACACGCAGATCCGCGAACAGGTTGATGGCTTGCAAAGCAGCATGCAGGAAGCCGCGGACCTGGAAGGTCTCAAGCACGTTCTGGAAAACCATCTCGAAGGCTTGCTGGGCACCATGGACCAGCACCAGAAACAACGCGATGAGCGCGAGCAAGAGGTCGCTGCGCGCCTGCACAGCCTGGCCGAGCGCGTCGCTCATATGGAGCAGGAGGCCCAGGGGTACCGTGAGCATCTTGAAGAGCAACGGCAGAAGGCCTTGGTCGACCCGTTGACCGGCCTGCCCAACCGCGCGGCCTGGAGCGAGCGCCTGGATCATGAAGTCAAACAATGGCAGCAACATGGCAATACGCTGTTACTGGCCATGCTCGACCTCGATCATTTCAAGCGCATCAACGATAACTACGGGCACCTGGCCGGTGACAAAGTGCTGAAGATCATTGCCAGCGTGTTGCGAAAGCGTCTTCGCGCAACGGACTTCATTGCCCGGTTCGGCGGCGAGGAGTTTGTGTTGTTAATGCCATCCACAGTGCCGGCGGCGGGTCTGAAGTTGCTGGAAAGCCTGCGTGCCTCCATCGAGGCCTGTCCGTTCCACTTCAAGGGAGAGCCTGTGACCATTACCGTGTCTGTCGGAATGTCGGCGTTCAGGCCGGGTGAGCACAGCGATCAAGTGCTTAAAAGAGCCGATCAGGCGTTGTACCGTGCAAAAAATGCCGGACGCAACCGCGTGGAGCCGGGCTGAACATTATTTGTTCCATATTTGTTTAATTCGCGGCGATTGCCGTCAACCCGCAAGGCATTACGTTACACTGTTGCATTATTGTCTTGTGTGTACTGCCTTTCGCCATGAAATATCTTGCTCTGATCCTGTCACTTGTTGTGCTGGCCGGCTGCGCCAGCGGTCCCCGTTTTGACACCAGTCATCCTTCAGCCAATTACGATAGCCGTGTGCAGTTCGTGGTAGTGCATTACACCAACGCCTCGATGGAGCGTTCGCTGCAACTGCTGACCCACGGCGAAGTCAGCAGTCATTACCTGATCGGTGACGACAAGGGCGCCACAATCTACAAGCTGATGGATGAAAACGTTCGTGCCTGGCACGCCGGGGAGAGCGAATGGGATGGCCGGACCTGGCTCAATTCCAGTTCCATTGGTATCGAAATCGTCAACCCGGGGTTCAAGGACACTCCAAACGGGCGCGTGTGGTACCCCTACAGCGAAGATCAGGTTCAGTCCTTGATCGTATTGCTCAAGGACATCAGCAAGCGTCAGGGCATCAAGCCTCGCGACATCATCGGCCATAGCGATATTGCGCCGTTGCGCAAACTGGACCCGGGGCCCCTGTTCCCCTGGAAGCGTCTGGCTGCCGAGGGTCTGGGTATCTGGCCGAACGAACAGGCGGTCGCGCGCCAGCAAATGCTGTTCGCCGATCAGTTACCGAGCATCAGCTGGTTTCAGGCGCAATTGGCCCGCCTGGGTTATGCCTCGCCACAAACCGGCGAGCTCGATGTTGCGACACGACATGTGATAGCGGCATTCCAGATGCACTTCCGCCCGGCACGCTTCGATGGCACTCCGGATGCGCAAACAGCCGCGCTGCTTTTGGTGTTGAATCAGACAAAATAATGGCGCCCGCCCGGCGGTCCGGGCTATTTCCCAATCAGCAGCTATAACTCATTGGTAATCCATCGGATATTACGCAATGACTGCTGCTCGAGAGACCTTCCGTAGTTGGTTCCATCGCCCTTGGTTCCTGGGGCTGATGTCGGCTGTCTTGAGCGCAACGTTATTGATGGCCGGCAGCCTGTTCGTCGCCATTCATCAGGTCGAGCAAAACGAAAGCGAAGAAATGAATGCTCAGGGGGAGCGCTTTCTCGCCCGCCTGGAACAGCTCTTCGGGCAACTGCGGGAAAGCCTGGACGACCTTGAAGCGCAACCGCTGCGTGGTTGCGATGCTGAAATGATCGCGACCTTGCAACAGGTTACGTTCAATTATCGCTTCGTCTACGAAGCCGCCTACATGGATTCCTCGCGAATCTGCTCCAATCGCCCTCGCCAGGAAGGGCTGTCGCTGATTCGACCGCCAGACATCAAAGGCCCGACCTACAGCTATTGGCTCAATACCACCACCGAACCCGATGAAAACCGCGCCGCCCTGATGCTCGGGCGCGGGAATTTCCGGGTCGCGACCTCTCGCGGGCATTTGACCGATATGGTCGACCTGTCGCCGGGCAGCAGCCTGCTGGTAGTCCTGGACCATGGTAAGCGCGCGATTCCGGTGTTGGGTTCTTCGCAGATCTGGCCACCGGTCGAGGCCTGGCCCCCGAAAAATCGCGATGCGCTGCAGATCACCCAGACACGCCTGATATACCGCATGCCCACCGACAACCCGGAGTATCAATTGGTGTTGATCAGCCTGCGTACGGGCATGCATATCCCTTCGGTCTGGTGGTGGCTGCTACCGGCCAGCCTTGCGCTGGGCATATGCGTCGGGTTCCTGGTGTTCCTGCTGGTGCAACAGCGGCAGTCGCTGGATGCCGAACTGGCCGGGGCGATTCGCCGGGGCGAGTTGCAGGTGCTGTATCAACCGATCTTCGACCTCGATAGCCGCAACTGTGTCGGGGCTGAAGCGCTGCTGCGCTGGCGCAGGCCGGACGGTACCCTGACCAGTCCCGACCTGTTCATTCCGATGGCGGAGGACACCGGGCAGATTCGCCAGATGACGGATTTCGTCTTGCAACGCTTGCTCGAGCAACTTGGCCAGTTGCTGCGTGCCAACCCGCAACTGTACATCTCGGTCAATCTCGCGGCGTGTGATGTGATGGTTCCGCGAATCGGCCAGGTGATGGCGAGGCTGTTGACCCTGCACCGCGTCGCTGCGCGGCAGATTGCCTTCGAGGTCACCGAGCGTGGACTGGTCGATGTGGTGGTGGCCCGGGAAAACCTGCAATCGCTGCGGGATGTCGGGCACCAGGTGTTGATCGATGATTTTGGCACCGGCTACTGCAGCCTCGCCTATTTGCAAACCCTGCCGGTGGACTGCCTGAAAATCGACAAGGCGTTCATTGATGCGTTGGGACATGACGCCGCCAGCAGCGGTGTGGCCCCGCACATCATTCACATGGCCCAGTCACTGCATTTGAAGGTGATTGCCGAGGGCATCGAACATGAGGCCCAGGCCGAGTTCCTGAGCAGTGAAGGCGTGAAGTTCGGCCAGGGTTGGCTGTTCGCCCACGCGCTGAGCGCGGTTCAGTTCATTGAATTGATCACCCGGGGGCGACGTCTGGCGGGCGGCCGGCGCCTGGATGACGAAGCGTGACCGCAATCTAAACCGTCAGCGCCATGTAGAACTGAGTGCCCTGCCCCGGCCGTGAATAGACGCCCATCCGTCCGCCATGCAATTGCACGATTTCCTTGCACAATGCCAGGCCGAGACCGGCTCCGCCTTTCTTGCGTCCGACCTGCACGAACGGCTCGAAGATCCGCCCCTGCTGACCGTAGGCAATGCCTTCGCCGTTGTCCTCGACACTGATGATGACCCGATCGCCGTGGCGCCGGGCATGCAAGCGTATCCGCCCGCCGGAACCGGTGTGACGCAAGGCGTTGTCGAGCAAATTATCGAGTACCCGCTCCAGTTGTGGCTGATCGGCCTGCAAACGCGGCAAAGGCCCCTGCACTTCCACCAGCAGACTGATTTCCTTCTCTTCGGCCGATGTGGCAAAGCGTGACTGAGCCTGTTCCAGCAACGCCTCGATGGAACACGGCGCCAGGGTGAGTTTCTGCAAACCGTTCTGGTAACGGGAGAAATTCAGCAGGTCATTGATCAGCTGCATCAGCCGCTGCATCTCTTCATTCACGGTATCGAGCAGGTCGGCTTCCCGGGAGTCCGGGGCAAAGTGTGTGCGCTCGCGGAACAATCCGAAGGCCATGTGCATGCCGGTAACCGGTGTGCGCAATTCATGGGAGGCGCGCAATACAAATTCGCTGCGTACCCGTTCGAAGGCGCGCTGCTCCGTGACGTCATGCAGCACCATCACGGCACCGAGAATATGGCCCTGGGTGTGGCTGACCGGGGTCAGGCTAAAGGTCAGCAGTCGCGACTCGCCGTCGACTTCGACACTCAAGTCCTCCGGCGCCCTCTCCAGGGTGCCGCCGCGCAGCACCAGTTGCAGTTGCTCATCGAGTTCGGGGCGCTCCAGTGCCGTGCCCAGTCCCTGTCCCAGGCGATCGGACTCCCAGCCCAACTGGCGCTGGGCCACAGGGTTAAGGTGTTCCAGATGGCCCTGACGGTCGATCATCAGCAGCCCGTCGTCGATGCTGTCGAGCACGGCCTGCAAACGCTGCTGGCCGGCCAGCAACTCATCGACGTTGGTGGCCTGGTGTTCACGCAGCGCCTGGGCCATGATCCCGAAACGCCGGGTCAGCTGGTTGAGCTCCACTGCCGAGGAGATCGGCAGGGTGACATCGAAATTGCCCTGGCCGATATTGTCCGCCGCCTTGGCCAGGGCTTCGATGGGCGCCCCGAATCGCCGGGCAATGGCCTGTGCGGTCACGAAGCCGATGATCAGCACTGCCAGCCCCACCAAGGCAAGTAACCCTGCAATCAGCAGTGCCCGCTCCCGGGCCTGGCGCTCGGTATCATTGATGTTATCCAGGGCGCGCTTGTGCTCGGCGATCAGACCATTGCGCAGTGCGTTGAATTTTTCCGTCAGGTTGTCATGGCTGCTGAGCACAGTCGAAGGGTCCGGGGACGCCTCATAAGCTTCGATAAAGCGCTCGTAGTCAGCCTTGGCTTTTCTGAAGCCGTACTCGCTTGCGTTTAGCTCGGGTTCCTGGGCGATGCCTTCCTCCAGCAATTGGAAGTAGTGCTGCTTCGAGGCGGCGAAAGCGGCGGAGTCAGGCTTCTCGCTGAGCATGATGATCAGTTGATCACCCAAGGTCTGGCGCAGTTTGAGTCCCAGGTCCAGGGTGATGAAGTTACTGCGGGTCAGTGCCTCCTGGCTGCCGGCCATCTGCATCACGCTGACCAGCCCGAGCAGTAGCCCGAGCAAGGCGACGGTGATCAGTGCGGAGATGCTCAGGAAAAGCCGGGTCCGCAATTTCATCGCCAGTTTCATCGCCTATTGCTCACAAGTTGTACTGCTTGCGTTTGCGGTACAGCGTCGAGGCATCGATGCCCAGGGTTTTTGCCGCTTGATCCAGCGTGTCGGCGGTGGCGAGGACCGCGCCGATGTGGGCCTTTTCCAGCTCATCCAGGCTCAGCGCTGCGCCGATGCGCGGTGCATTGTTGACCGGGGTTTCGGCCATGCCCAGATGACTGATCTCGACCCGCTCCTGCGGACAGATGATGCTCGCGCGCTCTATCACGTTGCGCAGCTCACGGATGTTGCCCGGCCAGCGATAGCCCAGCAGGGCTTCCCGGGCCTCCTCGCTTAACGCGCGCGCGGGACGGGCATACTCCTTGACGAACCGCGCCAGGAAACGATCCGCCAGGTTGAGAATATCTTCACGGCGTTCGCGGAGCGGTGGCAGGTGCAGGGTAATGACATTCAGGCGATAGAGCAGGTCTTCACGGAAACGCCCATCGCGGACCATGTCCTCGAGGTTGAGGTTGGTGGCTGCAAGGATGCGCACATCGGCACGGCGGGTCACCGGATCACCGACGCGCTCGTACTCTTTGTCCTGAATGAAACGCAGCAACTTCGGCTGCAATGTCAGGGGAAAATCGCCGATTTCGTCGAGAAACAGCGTCCCGCCGTCCGCCTGGTTGACTCGACCCAGGGTGCTTTCGCTGGCGCCGGTGAAGGCGCCACGACTGTGGCCGAAGAGCTCGCTTTCCATAAGCTCGGCGGTCAGCGACGGGCAGTTGATCGTGACACAGGATTTCTTCGCGCGTTTGCTCCAGCCGTGAATGGCTTGGGACAGCTCACCCTTGCCGGTGCCGGATTCACCGAGAATCAGGATATTGGCATCGGTCGTGGCCACCTGACGCGCGGTTTCGAGTACCACTTTCATGGCCGGGCTGTGGGAGTCCAGACCATCCTTGGGCTTGCGCACTTCACCTTCCAGGGCTTCGAGCCGCGCCGACAGCTGCCGCACTTCCAGTTGCTTGGCGGTTGCCAAGCGCAATTGATCGGGGCTGCACGGCTTGACCAGATAGTCGGCGGCACCGGCCTGGATCGCATCCACCGCCGTGTCGACGGCTGAGTGCGCAGTGACGATCACCACCCGCATCCAGGGCGCCTGGATACGCATCTGGGCCAGCACATCCAGGCCGTTGTCTTCACCCAGACGCAGATCGAGGAAGCACAGGTCGAAGACCTGGCGCTGCAACAGGGCTTCTGCCTGCGCGGCGCTGGTGGCGGTGGCCACGCTGTAGCCTTCGTCTTCAAGGCAGTAACGGAAAGTGCGCAGGATGGCGGATTCATCATCCACCAGCAGAATGCGGCCTTGGTGCTCAGTGGCTGATTCCATTTTCCTACGCTCCTTAATGAATGATCTTGATTTAGTCCCGGAGAAATCGGGCAAGTTGCATGATTGATTCTGAGCCATTCCTGTCATGGCAGGGTAGCTTTCATCCGATGTATCGGTTTGCCAGCTGATGTCGCGGCTTTTTTAATAGATGTCCGGTTTCCGACAGCGGCCAGTGTGTATTTCTGACATCTGCGTCCTCCTCTCAATTCAAAAAATTTACACCCTCCTTCAAACGAATCGTGCAATACGCACGACCGTACAAGTGGCATCGTGCAGGATGCGTACGATGTGATTTCTTTGATGGTCTTAAAGCATTGATATTAAAAGAAATTAATTCATTTCAATGCTGGCATGCGGGCTGCAATTGTCTGGTTGACCAGGGCATTCAAAAACAGACGCCCGCTATCGAATACCGACCCTAGTGGTAGGAGCTCCAGGATGAACCGTCAACGTGTCGCCCACCTGCACCTCTCGCCTTTGCATATTCAGCAAGGACTGTTTGCTGTTCTGGCGTTGTTGCTCACCCTTATCGGTGGCCAACAGTTTCTGCGCTGGGAGCAGAGTCTGCAGCCGCAAGCGCCACAACTGTCAATTGAGCATCCGACCCAAACCCATTTCAGTGCTGTTGGCAGCCTTCAGGCCGATAGCCCCCCGATGCGCATGATCGACGTCGACCAGGCCGGATCTGCAGGTGAGATACGTCATCAGGAGCGCTGGGTGTTCTAGGTAAAAAATTTCCGCCGCAGCGATGTGCCGGGAAACGCAACACCTCTAAATAGAAGCGTAAGGAGAATCACCATGTTGAGCTGGGCAATCACATTCCTGATCATTGCCATCATCGCCGCAGTACTGGGCTTCGGTGGTATCGCGGGCACCGCCACGGGTATCGCCAAGATTCTGTTTGTCGTGTTCCTGGTGATGTTCATTGCTTCCTTCTTCTTTGGCCGTCGCGGTCGAGGCTGACATGAAAGGTTTGTTCAATACGCTGGCAGCCGCCCTGCTATCAGGGCGGTAGTGCCATGGCATGCGGGCTGAGGCTTCTGCGGCATGCCTGAGGCCCTCATGCAGGGCTTGTCGGTAGAACAGAATTTGTACACGAAGGAGGTCACAGCGCCTCTTTCGATCTGCGTCACCTGAGGAAGGCTGGCGCATGACCAAGGGGTCGGGATGTTCTGCCTGCTTCAGGGGCGGAGTGACCTACGGGTACAGGGAGTACCTGCGTAAGGGCCGGGTCAGGAAAAGCTGCTGCGCAAGTTCGCCGGACCACCATGGCTCGACGAGCTTGCGAAGGGCTGGATCAAGCAACACATTGAAATAGAGCGCTCGTCTCGATTTCATCACTGTTATCGGCTCCTTGTCCCTGTTACGTCGGAAATTACTTTTCCCGGTGTTTCACAGGCGACCGTATATCGAGAAAAACCCCTTTTTTTTGGTCGCGATTTTTCGCTTTGTCCTACGGGATTTTGTTGAAAAATCAACGCTCGGCCACTGCTCAAAAAACATTCAATCTGCTCTGTGATGACCGGTTCACGGCACTTATGCCTGCCGAAATGTCGCAATCGAACCGATTGCGACGCCGCATTCAGCAAAAAAACCTCATGCCGATTCGGCATAGGGTAGGCGTTTACGGCATTAGACGGCGCTTCCTTGCATCGGAATAGTTGCGCCTTTTTTCGCCTGCCAGAGAGCCGCAAACACGCGTTCCGGGGCACCTTATACGGGGGGTAGATGCACTAGACTTTTTCGCCATGAGCGTTCCAGTTCGCGCATCTCCCTGAGTCAAACGCAAGTAAGGGTAAAGATATGAAGAAGGCAAAGCTTAGCCTCGCCTGGCAGATCCTCATCGGTCTGGTATTGGGGATAGCAATCGGTGCGCTGCTCAACCATTTCAGTGCCGAAAAAGCCTGGTGGATCAGCAACGTCCTGCAACCAGCAGGCGATATCTTTATCCGTCTGATCAAGATGATCGTGATACCGATCGTCATCTCCTCTTTGATCGTCGGCATTGCCGGCGTCGGTGACGCCAAGAAGCTGGGGCGCATCGGCTTCAAGACCATCGTCTACTTCGAAATCGTCACTACCATCGCCATCGTGGTCGGTCTGCTGCTGGCCAACCTGTTCCATCCGGGTGCCGGCATCGATATGAGCACCCTGGGCACCGTGGACATTTCCAAGTACCAGGCGACTGCCGCCGAGGTCCAGCATGAACACGCGTTCATCGAAACCATCCTCAACCTGATCCCGTCGAACATCTTCGCGGCCATGGTTCGCGGCGAAATGCTGCCGATCATCTTCTTCTCCGTATTGTTTGGTCTCGGGCTGTCGAGCTTGCAGGCGGACCTGCGCGAGCCGCTGGTGAAGATGTTCCAGGGCGTGTCGGAAAGCATGTTCAAGGTCACTCACATGATCATGAACTACGCCCCGATCGGCGTGTTCGCACTGATCGCGGTGACTGTGGCCAACTTCGGCTTCGCGTCGTTGATACCGCTGGCCAAGCTGGTGATCCTGGTTTACGTCGCCATCGCCTTCTTCGCGTTCGTGATCCTGGGCCTGATCGCTCGCCTGTTCGGCTTCTCGGTGATCAAGCTGATGCGCATCTTCAAGGATGAGCTGGTACTGGCCTACTCCACCGCCAGCTCCGAAACCGTGCTGCCGCGTGTGATCGAGAAGATGGAGGCCTACGGCGCGCCGAAAGCCATTTGCAGCTTCGTGGTACCGACCGGTTACTCGTTCAACCTCGACGGCTCGACCCTGTACCAAAGCATTGCGGCGATCTTCATTGCCCAGCTCTATGGCATCGACCTGTCGATCAGCCAGCAACTGCTGCTGGTCCTGACGTTGATGGTCACCTCCAAAGGCATCGCCGGCGTACCGGGCGTGTCCTTCGTGGTCCTGCTGGCCACCCTCGGCAGCGTCGGTATTCCGCTGGAAGGCCTGGCATTCATCGCCGGTGTCGACCGCGTCATGGACATGGCCCGTACCGCGCTGAACGTGATCGGCAACGCCCTGGCTGTTCTGGTTATCGCTCGTTGGGAAGGCATGTACGACGACGCCAAGGGCCAGCGTTACTGGAACTCCCTGCCGCACTGGCGTAGCAAGGAAAAACTGCCGGCGGGTGAAACCTCCAGCAACTGATACAAAACCTGTGGGAGCGAGCTTGCTCGCGATGACCGACTAAAGCCGACATTGATGTCGACTGATACACCGCTATCGCGAGCAATCGAGCGTCGACCGGCTGCTCCCACAGTGATCTACGAAAGCCGCACCAGACAAACCCCGGGGAAATCCGGGGTTTGTCGTTTCTGGCCACCCCGCTATCATTCGCGGATATTTTGGGGGATTTGACTGATGCTCAATGGCCTGTGGCTTGGCTTCTTCATCGTGGCAGCCGTTTCGGCGCTGGCGCAGTGGCTGATTGGTGGTAACGCCGGGATATTCGCGGCGATGGTGGAGAGCATTTTTGCCATGGCCAAGCTGTCGGTCGAGGTCATGGTGCTGCTGTTCGGCACACTCACCCTCTGGCTGGGTTTTCTGCGCATTGCCGAGAAGGCTGGCATCGTCGAATGGTTGGCCAGGGCCTTGGGGCCATTGTTTTTGCGCCTGATGCCCGAAGTCCCGCCTGGTCATCCAGCCATCGGCCTGATCACCCTGAACTTCGCCGCCAACGGCCTCGGTCTGGACAACGCCGCCACGCCTATTGGCCTGAAGGCCATGAAAGCGCTGCAAGAACTCAACCCCAGCGCTACCGTCGCCAGTAACGCACAGATCCTGTTCCTGGTGCTCAACGCCTCTTCGCTGACCCTGCTGCCGGTGACCATCTTCATGTATCGCGCCCAGCAAGGCGCGCCTGACCCGACGCTGGTGTTCCTGCCGATCCTGCTGGCGACCAGTTGCTCGACCATTGTCGGCTTCCTGTCGGTGGCGTTCATGCAGCGCCTGCGCGTCTGGGACCCGGTGGTGCTGGCCTACCTGATCCCCGGCGCCCTCGCCCTCGGTGGTTTCATGGCGTTGCTGGCGACCCTTTCAGCGACCGCGCTGGCGGGCTTGTCATCGATCCTCGGCAACCTGACGCTGTTTGGCCTGATCATGCTGTTCCTGCTGATCGGCGCGCTGCGCCAAGTGAAGGTCTACGAGGCCTTCGTTGAAGGTGCCAAGGAGGGTTTCGACGTCGCCAAGAACCTGCTGCCCTATCTGGTGGCGATGCTCTGCGCGGTGGGTGTCCTGCGGGCCTCCGGAGCGCTGGACTTCGGCCTGGACGGGATTCGTCATCTGGTGGAGTGGGCCGGTTGGGACACGCGCTTCGTCGATGCGCTGCCGACGGCGATGGTCAAACCCTTCTCCGGCAGTGCCGCCCGGGCGATGCTGATTGAAACCATGAAGACTTCGGGCGTCGACAGCTTTCCGGCGCTGGTGGCGGCGACAATCCAGGGCAGTACCGAGACCACGTTCTATGTGCTGGCGGTGTACTTCGGTGCCGTGGGCATCCAGCGTGCGCGCCATGCGGTTGGCTGCGCCTTGCTGGCGGAGCTTGCCGGGGTGCTGGGTGCAATCGGCGTTTGCTACTGGTTCTTTGGTTGATCGGCGCCTTCAGCCAGCGTCTTAAGCGCGGCCTTGCGCTCATCCGTCGGCAAGCCGCCGAGCTTTTCCGCGGCGGCATAGAACCTGGGCCAATCGCCATCCACCTGGTGGAACAGCGCGTCAAATGCCGGTACCCACTGGTCGTACAAGCCAAACGGCAATAGCCGGGCATTGTTCATGGGGGCATGAATCCAAGCGTCGTAGCGTTTGTCTCCAGCCCACTGACTGTCGCGCAGTTGCCGGTATTCGCTGCGCAAGCGCTCGAACTCGGCCGCCTTGCGCTGGCGCATCTGTTTGGTTGGCAATGGCAAGGCGTAGAGCTTTTCCAGCCTGGCGCGGGTTTCCAGCACCAATTCAGTGAACTGGTCGCGCTGACGCGCCTGCGCATAGTTGTCCGGTGGCAGGTGGCGATAGGCCCGCCATTGGCGAGTTCCTTCCTGCTCGACGAAGGTGGCAAAGGATTCGTTGAACTCGGTGTCGTCCTTCACATAGACGCGCTGATGGGCCAGTTCGTGAAAGATCAGCGTGGCCAGTCGCTCATCCCCCCAGCCCATCATCGAACTGATGATCGGGTCGTTGAACCAGCCGAGTGTCGAATAGGCCTCGACGCCGCCAATCGACACGTCCATGCCCTGCAAGCGTTGCAAGGCTGCTTCGCCGCGAGCTGCGCTCTGACTGTAGTACCCGCGATAGGCCACGCAGCCGGCGATGGGAAAACAGTGGTTTACAGGCTTGAGGGAAAATTCCGGCGTGACGAAGACATTCCAGACGACGAAGGGACGGCCAATGTCCGCGTACAAGCGGTAACTCTGGTTGTCCGGCAGGTGCAATTGCCGGCTGGCGAACGTTCGGGCCTTTTGTGATTGCTCCAGGTGTATACGCAGTTTTTGGTCGCGCGCCGGGTCGGCAATCACGCTGGAAACCGGCTCCCTGGCCCGCAGCAGCTGCATTTGGCCGCTGGCCAGTTGACTGTAATAGCTGATGCTGGTGCAACCGTTGAGCAACAAAAACAACACGCCCGGAAACAAAACGCGAAAAACGCGATCAAGTAACCCAAGGCTAGGAAGCGGCCTGATCACAATAATTCTTCCTTGGAGAGTCTTCTCGCAAGACTATCCCGCCTGACTGGAGCTCCGCTATGCGCACGATGATACTGACAGGAAGTCTGCTGTTGCTGGCCGGCTGTGCCGGATTCGGAATACCCCGCCATGATCCTGCGCAAGCCTGGATCGACCTGGACTCGAAGCAAGAAGATACAGCGTTGCAGGCATTGGAGGTCGATGACAAGGCCACCGACGATAAACGCTACTTCGAGGTTCAGCCCGGTAGCCATGAATTGACAGTCCGCTACCAGTTTCCGGTGCAGCCCACCAACATCGGCCCCGACGCCGAGCCATTGTGGCGCGATTGTCAGTTGAACGTGAAATTCAAGGATTTCAACGCCGGCGAACGTTATCAACTGCAAGCGGGGAACATCGGTTTCCGGCCGTGGGCCAAGCTCTATGATCAGCAGCGAAAAGTGATCGGCCATGGCACCCCTGCGGGCTGCCAACATACCTGATCGGCGTTATGCTGGATGCATATCCCCTGGGACATCCATCATGCGCAGGTTAATGCTGTTACTCGCCGTCGGAGTGGTCGCGGGCTGTCAAAGCCCGATGCCGACACCTGATCCAAAAATGGCCTGGGTTGATTTTTCGACGCCCTTCCCTAACGACAAGTTGTTGATGGCTGAACGCCTGGACAAACAACGATTGCGCGATGGGCGTTATTTCGAAGTGACGCCCGGCAGCCACGAACTGATCGTGCGTTTCGACTTTGAAGTCCCCGGCGGCGGTGGCTTGAGTACGATGAGCGGGCCCTCTGAGCGGCTGTGCTACCTGACCATCCGTTATGATCATTTCGAAGCCGGTCAGCGTTATGTACTCGAAGGCCGCTCCATAGCGTTTACCCCCGGCGCCCGCCTGTACAACGCCAAGCGCGAGATCGTCGCTGAAGACCGGGAAGCCAACTGCCTGATGTGAGATGTCAGCGGTCGTTCTTCTGGTAGATGATTTTTTTGCTGCCGTTTTCGCACGAGCCAACGACCATGTTCTGGTCGTGCACTTCGTCGTTGGTGACGATTTCAAGCGTGTAGGAAGTGACGCCACTGGCCTGGATCTTGGCTTCGATCTCGGCCTTGAGCTCTTCGCAGGGTTTCGGTGCTGCGAGGGCCGACGTGGCCAGCGCACAACAGATAACCGCCAGGGCAAAACGTTTCATGGTTGAAGCTCCTTTGAGGCAGCACGCCTATTTACAGGTTTTCGCTGCTGTCATTTATTCGACCATATTATCAGCGGGCAAATCTGTCACGACGCAAAAAAGATCGCAGCCTTGGGCACCTCTTGCCGAATGATCCCGGCAAGTTGCGCAAGGCTGCGATCTTTTCTTTGCAAAAATGAAGATCTAGCTGACCAATGTTGCCTCCAGGCTGATCTTGGCATTCAGCACTTTGGATACCGGGCAGCCCTCTTTGGCCTTGTTGCTGAGTTCTTCGAACTGCGCCTGGCTTGCCCCGGGGATCTTCGCCTGCAGAATCAATTTCACTGCGGTGATCGCAAAACCGCCGTCCACTTGATCCAGAGTGACTTCCGCCTGGGTATCGATGCTATCGGCCTTCAGGCCGGCATCACCGAGAATCATGGAGAACGCCATGGAAAAACAGCCGGCGTGGGCAGCGCCGATCAACTCTTCCGGGTTGGTGCCCCGGCCGCCTTCGAAGCGCGCCTTGAAGCCGTAGGGGGCTTCCCGAAGCACGCCGGTTTCTGTGGAAATCGAGCCGATGCCGGTTTTCAGATCACCTTCCCAATGAGCCGATGCTTTCTTGACGATAGCCATGCCTGCCTCCTAAAGGTCGGCGCGAAAGGTCGCGCCTGTGGGGTTTTCGGTTGTCAGGGTTGTGAGGATAGACGAAGGGGCAAAGTTCACTTCGTCCGATCAATCTGCTTTTTTCGCGGGATTTTTTACCGGGCTATTGAAACTCGGGTATATGCCCACATTGCATGAACACGCTTTTGGATTCGGCAGGTTTACGTTCGCAAGAACAAACCTGCGCCCTCAATTGGAGAAGCAGGTTTATGAAACGACTGTCCGATATCAAGTTCTCGACCCTCGATCTGGTGCCGGTGCGCGAGAACGGCAGCGCGGCCCAGTCGCTGCGCAACTCGCTGGACCTGGCGCAGCACGTCGAGAAGTTCGGTTACAACCGCTTCTGGGTGGCTGAGCACCACAACATGGACGGCATCGCCAGTTCCGCGACCTCGGTACTGCTCGGTTATCTGGCCGGTGGCACGTCGACCATTCGAGTCGGTTCGGGCGGTGTGATGTTGCCCAACCACGCCCCCTTGGTGATTGCCGAGCAGTTCGGCACCCTGGAAAGCCTGTATCCAGGCCGGATTGATCTGGGCCTGGGGCGCGCGCCCGGTTCCGACCAGATGACTGCACGTGCGTTGCGCCGAGAGCGCTCCGGCAGTGCCGACGACTTCCCGGAAGATGTGGCGGAGCTGGTGCGCTACCTCGGGCCACGTACCCCGGATCAACGGATCATCGCCATGCCGGGAACCGGGACCAATGTGCCGGTCTGGTTGTTGGGGTCGAGCCTGTTCAGTGCACAGCTGGCCGGTGAACGCGGTTTGCCCTACGCCTTCGCTTCACATTTCGCGCCGCGCTACATGCATGAAGCGATTCGGGTCTACCGCAATCACTTCAAGGCCTCAGCCGTTTTGGACAAGCCCTACGTAATGCTCGGCGTGCCATTGGTGGCAGCCGATACCGACGAGCAGGCCGATTACCTGGCGACTTCGGTGTTCCAGCGGATTCTCGCCCTGATGCGCGGCCAAAGCCTGGTACAGCGTCCGCCGGTGAAGACCATGGACGGCCTGTGGCTGCCCCATGAGAAAGAGGCTGTGCACGATTTCCTTGGACTGGCCATGATTGGCAGCCCACAGAAAATCCGCGCCAAACTCGAGGTCCTGATCGAACAGACCCAGGCTGACGAGCTGATTTTCACCTGTGACCTGTACGAACATTCGGATCGCGTACATTCCTACGAGCTGCTCGCGCAGGTCATGCGCGGCTGATACTCAAACGGCAGGCATGAAAAAGCCGGCGCCAGGGCGTCGGCTTTTTCAATCAGGCGAGGATCAGCCTACTTTTTGTAGACGATCACTTTGGCGCCCTTTTCGCATTGACCAACAACTTTTCCGCCAGATGCACTACCTTTATCGACAATCTCCAGCGAATAACCGGAAACGCCCTTGGCATCAAGTTTCGCTGCGATTTCGGCTTTCAGCTCTTCGCATGGCTTGCCACCATCTGCCAATACGGTCCCCGCAAGGCTCAACAAACCTACCGCCAACATAAACTTCTTCATCGGTTGCATTCCCTGGTCGGATCATAGGGGTAACCAGCCGTCAGCCGGACGCACTCATTCAGCGCTTTGCCATTCCCTATGGCATTCGTCCGGCGTGCAAGTTCAGAAGACTAGCCCAAAGTCAGCTGCTGGCAATCCGGAATCCGACTTTCAGGGTCACCTGAAAGTGCGCAGCCTTGCCGTCCCTGATGTGCCCACGAGTCTCGGTTACTTCAAACCATTCCATGTACTTTATGCTTTTGCTGGCTTCGGTCAGAGCATTGTTGATCGCATCTTCGATACTGCTGGTGGACGAGCCGACCAGCTCGACTTTCTTGTAGGTGTGATGGTCAGACATGGCGTTCTCCTTGGCGTGTGAATTACAGCCTAGCAGTGATTTTTCCTATTTCTTCTGTTGGCCGTTCTGAGAGTGAAGTTCAGATTTTCTGCACTTTCTCGAACCTCTGAAGTCCCAACCAACACACGCCACTCATCACCAATGCAGGAGAGCCACCATGGCCAACACCTCGTTACGCAAAGCCTCATTGCAAAGCATGGAAGCCGAGATCGAGAGTCTGCTCAAGTCTTTGGAAAACCTGAAGGACGACGCCTCGGACGAGTCGCGTAAAACCCTCAAGACCCTGAAAGGCAACGCCGAGAATGCCTTGAAGCACTCGCGTCATCTGCTTGCCGACGCCTATGAAGAGGTCAAGGTCAAAACCCGCGAAACCGGGATTGCCACCCGGGACTACGCCCAAGAGCACCCCTGGACGACAGCCGGTGTCGCCGTGGGCGCATTGGGCCTGCTGGCCGCTTATCTGTTGTGCAAGCGTGATTAATCCGCCCGGCGCAGTTCGCTTTTCAGCCACTGCGCCAGTTGCCGGGCGCGCCCGTCCGCGGCGCGCTTGGGTAGCCACAACGCCAGTTGTGCCGGGGTTTCACTGAAACCCCAGGGCGCAACCAGGCGGCCGGCCTTCAAGTCCTCCACCACCAGGGGTTCGGGGGCAATCGCCACGCCCAGACCCGCGACGGCGGCTTCCAGCAAGTAGTACAAATGCTCAAATCCCTGACCGTACTTCAACGCCCTGGCGTCGAGGCCGCATTGTTGCGCCCAGTTTGGCCAGGCTTGCGGGCGTGAGGTGGTGTGCAGCAAGGGTTCGTTCAGCAGTGCGCTTTCCGGCGCTTGCTTGAGCCGCTCATAGCCGGCGAACCGAGGGCTCATGACCGGACCGATACGTTCGCTGGTCAGCTCGAAAACCTGCATGTCCGCCGGCCAGGGTGGCTCGGCAAAGACCAGCAAGGCATCCAGTCCCGGTCTTCGCGGATCGAGATCACCTTCTCCGGCCGACAGGTGCAGACGCAGGTCCGGCAAGTCGGCATTGAGTCTCCCCAGTCGCGGGATAAACCAGCGCGCCAACAGGCTTCCCGAGCAACCGAGTACGAACGGGGCGTCGGCCGTGCTTTGTGTGAGTTCTGCGCAGACGCTGCGCAGGCGCTCGAAGGCTTCGCTGCTGGCGTCACGCAGGCGTAAGCCGGCATCTGTGAGTTTCAGGCCGCGACCGTCCTTGATGAACAGGCTGACGCCGAGGTGTTCTTCAAGCACCTTGAGCTGCCGGCTGACCGCACCATGGGTGACATGCAGCTGCTCGGCCGCGTGACTGACGCTGTTCAAGCGGGCAGTGGCTTCGAAGGCGCGAAGCGCATTCAGCGGGGGAAGGTCATGGCTCATGGGATCTGTGAGTTTTCCTGACAGGTTGTGGCGATCTTATCGGTTTTCAGGCCGGGGCGTCAGGGGTAGAGTGAAGCCCACTATCTCTTTATGCATCACTTCATGCATTCAACTGGAGCGCCAAATGACCCAGACTAATCTGCGCAACGGTCCTGATGCCAACGGCCTGTTTGGCGCGTTCGGTGGCCGCTACGTTGCCGAAACCCTGATGCCGTTGATCCTCGACCTGGCCCATGAATATGAATTGGCCAAGGAAGATCCTGCATTCAAGGAAGAACTGGCCTACTTCCAGCGTGACTACGTCGGACGTCCAAGCCCGTTGTACTTCGCCGAGCGTCTGACCGAGTTCTGTGGCGGCGCAAAGATCTATCTCAAGCGCGAAGAGCTGAACCACACCGGCGCGCACAAGATCAATAACTGCATCGGCCAGATCCTGCTGGCGCGACGCATGGGCAAGAAACGCATCATCGCCGAGACCGGCGCCGGCATGCACGGCGTGGCGACTGCCACCGTGGCTGCACGTTTCGGCCTGGATTGCGTGATCTACATGGGCACCACTGACATCGAACGCCAGCAGGCCAACGTGTTCCGCATGAAGCTGCTGGGCGCCGAGGTTATCCCGGTGGTCGCCGGCACCGGCACGCTGAAGGATGCAATGAACGAAGCCTTGCGTGACTGGGTGACTAACGTCGACAGCACGTTCTACCTGATCGGCACCGTGGCCGGTCCTCACCCTTACCCGGCGATGGTCCGCGACTTCCAGGCCGTGATCGGCAAGGAAACCCGCGAGCAGTTGCAAGCCCAGGAAGGTCGCCTGCCGGACAGCCTGGTGGCGTGCATTGGCGGTGGCTCCAACGCCATGGGCCTGTTCCATCCGTTCCTCGACGACAAGAGTGTCGAGATCATCGGCGTTGAAGCGGCCGGTTACGGCATTGAGACCGGCAAGCATGCGGCCAGCCTGAATGGTGGCGTTCCAGGCGTGCTGCACGGCAACCGCACTTTCCTGCTGCAGGACGACGATGGCCAGATCATCGATGCCCACTCGATCTCCGCCGGCCTCGACTACCCGGGCATCGGTCCGGAACACGCCTGGTTGCACGACATCGGCCGCGTTCAGTACACCTCGGTGACCGACGACGAAGCCCTCGCCGCGTTCCACCAGTGCTGCCGCCTGGAAGGGATCATCCCGGCGCTGGAAAGCGCCCATGCCCTGGCTGAAGTATTCAAGCGCGCACCGAGCCTGCCAAAGGATCACCTGATGGTGGTCAACCTGTCCGGCCGTGGCGACAAAGACATGCAGACCGTGATGCACCACATGGAACAATCAACGCAGGAGAAACACTGATGAGCCGCCTGCAAACGCGTTTTGCCGAACTCAAGGAACAGAACCGTGCCGCCCTGGTGACCTTCGTTACCGCTGGCGATCCGGGCTATGACACCTCCCTGGCAATCCTCAAGGGCTTGCCGGCGGCTGGCGCCGATGTGATCGAGCTGGGCATGCCCTTCACCGACCCGATGGCTGACGGCCCGGCCATCCAGCTCGCCAACATCCGTGCGTTGGGTGCCAAACAGAATCTGGCGAAAACCCTGCAAATGGTTCGCGAGTTCCGCCAGGACAACAACGAAACGCCGCTGGTGCTGATGGGTTACTTCAACCCGATCCACATGTACGGTGTGCCGCGCTTCATTGCCGAAGCCAAAGAGGCCGGCGTTGACGGCCTGATCGTGGTCGACCTGCCGCCAGAGCACAACGGCGAGCTGTGCGACCCGGCGCAGGCTGCGGGCCTGGACTTCATTCGCCTGACCACGCCAACCACCGACGATGTGCGCCTGCCGACCGTTCTCAACGGCAGCTCCGGTTTCGTCTACTACGTGTCGGTGGCCGGTGTGACCGGCGCAGGTGCCGCCACGCTGGAACACGTCGAAGAAGCGGTCGCCCGTCTGCGCCGCCATACCGACCTGCCGATCAGCATCGGTTTCGGTATCCGGACTCCGGAACAGGCAGCGTCCATTGCACGCCTGGCTGATGGCGTGGTGGTGGGCTCGGCGTTGATCGATCACATCGCCAATGCCACGTCCCCGGAACAAGCCGTGGATGGCGTGCTGAGCCTGTGCTCGGCATTGGCCGAAGGCGTGCGTAAGGCCCGCGTTAGCTGAAGGCAACGTTCCTGATTCAGAGACTGAACAGCAAAACGCTGTAAACCTTGTGGGAGCGAGCTTGCTCGCGATAGCGGCGTGTCAGCCAACATCAATGCTGGATGTGCAGCCCTCATCGCGAGCAAGCTCGCTCCTACAGGTGTGGGGTCAAGGCAACTCTAATCCGCCTGCTGCCTTGTGCAGTTTGCGCAAATGCTCGCCAATCTGCTTCACGTTGGCTTCGTTGGCGGCCATTTCGGCGGCACGACCCGGTTCGAGCAACGCTCTCACTTCTTTGTCCAGGTCCCCGGACAGCGCCAGGAGCTGCTTCTGGCGCTGGCTGCTTTCCGATTCCAGATGCTCCCACTCGCTCGGCTGTGGCAAGCCATATCCGTTGGTGCCCAGCAGTTCCGCCGGACGGCTGAGGAAGCCACTGTTGGCGAGAATGTCCTTGAGCGTCTGGTTGGCCTTGTCCATGCCGCCATTCTGCAGTTCCCGGGCGCCCAGATAGCGCTGCTTCACTTCATCCTGAGCCAGCAGCAACTGCTGACGAAAACTGGCCTGTTCCAGCAGGAGCAACGCCGCGCTGGTGCGCAGGTCCGCCTGCTCGAACCATTGCCGACGATCCGCGGCTTTCAAGTCCAGCCAGTCTTCGACGGTTTCCTGTTTGATCGGCAAGTGCTTTTTCAGGATTTCGAACATTGCCTGATAGCGTTCGCGGAAGGAATCGAAACGATAACCCAAGCGCAAGGCTTCTCGCGGATCGTCCAGCACACTGGTGTCCGCCAGCCCTCGACCTTTGAGCACTTCCAGTAAACCGTTGGGCATGATGTTGTCGAGCCCTACCAATTTCGGGTTGTTGGTGCCGCCGCGCAGCAATTTCAGTTCTTCCACCGCACAGTTGTTCGACAGGAAGAAGTAGTTGCCGTCGTAGCTCCAGTGCATCTCGGCGGCACGCTCCACCACGTCTTCAACCTCTGTGCGCGACAGGTTCAGGGGCACGGAGGCCAGGCTGCGCAGTTCGGTCTTGGTATATTCGTCGATGACCTGGGACAGCGGCAGGATAAACAGCCGCGACGGGTATTTGCCGACCAGGCCATCCCAGCTCGACAACTGTACGTCGCCGACGAAGGCGCGATACGACAGCACCAGGTGCTGGTCCAGGTCCAGTCGGCAATCCGGACCACGGGGGCGGCCCGGCGCGCAGATCACCAGACGCAGCATGCTGTGGCCCCAGCGGCTGAACAGGTTCTGGTTAGCCTCGGCCAGCAGATAGTCAACGGCATAGACCCGCTCCGGATCGACCTGCCCCAGCGGTGTCTTGGCGAAGTCGTTGCCGGCATTGAGGAACGCGACGGTTTTGCTGCAGGTGTCACTGGCGGCGGGCGCCCAGCCGAAATGCTCTTTGTAGTAGCGATACAGTGCGGGACGGCGGCAGGCGTAGCTCGGGTCAAGGAGGAAATACTCCATGTTGACCGCGACGAATTCCTTGGGGCTGCTGGTCTCGTAGATATCCGGACTGCGGGCAATCTGGCGATTGTGCTGTTCGCGTTCACCCCGACGGCCTACGTATTGCTGCCAGCCGGCCAGGTCGAGCAGGCGCGGATCGTCGCTGAGGGTAAAGCGCCGATCGGACTGGCCCCGACATTGGTCGGGTATGCCGACCAGCCCTGAGCTGTTGTTGCGCCGGGTGCAGCGCTGAATCAGCTTGCGCTCGTCATCCGGCCACAAGCGCGAACGGTCGTAGATGTGAGTCAACTCGTGCAACACAGTGGCCAGCATTTCCCGACGCACGGTGCCATGGGGGCGATGGGTTTTTTTGCTCGCGGCGCTGCCATCGGTGAGACCGGCCAACAGGTTGCGGTTCAGATCAAGCTCGGACACCAGCGATGCCTGGCCGTAGGCATTGCGCGGCATGTCATCGGTCCAGCCGACGACGATACGCCGGTCCAGCTGCTCGATGAAACGTGGCGGCAGCGCCTGCATGGCTTCATCAAGCAACGCTTGGCTGGCTCGCTGTTGCGCGGGCGTCAGACCTTCTGTCCTGAGTTGCAACTGAAGGCCTGCGTGGGCCGTGTTGCCGAACAGCAACAGGGCCCCGGTCAGCAGCCAGGTACGTGGACACCTCACAGTGCGAGGATGGCTTCGGCGAGATCCTGATCGCTGGCGTCGCGCGCTTCCGGCACGCGGGTGCGCAGCAGGTTGAAAGCGGACTCCAGGTGAGCGCCGCGAATGTCGCCATTGCTGGCGACGAAACTGGCGGCGTCGTCCTGGGCTTCGCGCACGATTTTCGAATCGCGAATGGACGTGGTGGTGTCGGAGGTGAAATCGAGGGTGCGCTGGGTCGCACGGATCAGGATGTTACTGGTAGCAACCAGAGTATGTGCCTGGGCCACGTCGGCCAACAGCAGCAGGCCGAAGATGGCAGCAATCAGCGGGTTACGCATGGATCGAACTCCAGAAAAACGGGGATAACTATTGGACGAGAATTGCTTGCGCCAGTTCAAGGTCGCTGGCATGAAGTTTTGCCTGGGTCTGGCGCAGATACCGAAGGGCCGACTCCAGTCGTGCGCCTCTCATCAGGCCGTCACTGGCAATGAATGCCGCGGCGTCGTCGTGGGCGGCGAGCAGTAGTTTATGGTCGAAGGGGGCGGAGGTCACGAGGCTTGTGGCGTAACCACTGGCAACAGTGCCCTGTGTGGACAGGTTAAAGGCGTCATAAGCGTGGGCTGATGCGCAGTAACCCAGGGTAAGAAAAACTGGAGCGATCAAGGGAATGGAAAGAAAACGCATGAGACTCGACAGTTGAAAGTGAGTCCCAAGGCTAGCGCAAGGGCCGTCCTGGAGCCAGTGCCGAAACATTGGGACACGCCGGGCGTGCCCCATGTCTGTACCGCCGTTTAGATGGTCAGGATCGCCTGAGCCAGTTGTGCGTCTGTTGCACTCAGTTGCGGCGCCTTATGGCGAATGTGATCGAGGGCGCTTTCCAGCTTCACACCGCGGATGGAGCCTTCGCTGGCGACGAAGCTGGCGGCGTCGTCACGGGCGGCGAGGACGATCTTGTCATCCTTGAACGACGACGAAACGATGTTGGTGGTCGCATCGGATGTGGCCTTGAGCGCGTTGACCACAGCATCCGTGGTCACGATGAAGCTGGAGGCTTGGGCACCGGCAGCCACGGCAAACAGGGCCGCGGCGCTAAGCAGGCGAAGACGGGACATGGGGTAACTCCTTTTGGTAGACCATTTGAAATATGGCGCAGTGTCTGCAAAGTCAGACGCCAGGCACTCGGCGTTCGCCACGTTCTGAAGTGATATTAGGCCTGTCTGTGTCGGTTCGCACAGTCCTGACTCTTCACGCAGGAAGTCAGCGCCAGAACGGTTTATCCAATTCATTGCTGCGGTCGGCGTGGCCGATACCCGGATCCGCTAGCTGGCGATCATCGAGTTGAGCCAGCAAACGTCGCGTTCTCGCCCTTTCCAGGCCCGCGCAGAGCCCCTTCAGCAGCCCTCTAAGCCTGTGCTGGCAAGGTCTCGATTGAGCCGAGGGAATGGAAAAATCCTGTAGGTTCTTCATGGCTCTGTCCCTGTCCTGGTAAGTGGAGAGCTCCATGTTGACCCCCGCTGAATATCCACTACAGACACACAGCGGCGATATTGTACTCATGCAGTTTGTGTTTTTTGCAAACTGTACTGGTGTTCAGGTTTCTCTTCTGTAACACCGGGTTTGCCAGGCCAAAACGACAAAACCCGTCGTGGTTGCCCACGACGGGTTTTGTTTTTTCAATTCGGGTTGCTGGCGGTGGACCTTAAGGTCAGAGCCAGCGACGCTAACTTAGCGCCAGAACGGCTTGCTCAGCTCTTCGTAGCGTTGTGCTTCGCTAATCCCGGCGTCAGCCAGCAGACGCGAATCCAGGCGAGCCAGTTGATGGCGGCTGGTAATGCGGCGCTGCCACAACATCAGATTGGCGATAACGCGCAGAGGCAGGGAAGCCTGGGTTTTTGCAGCAGTGTCTTCGAAGAACAGATCGGAACTGAGTGTACGTTCCATGGTGGTCATCCTTCCGCTTGTGGCGGGATTAGGTAGTGGTTTAACTGGTGCCCATGATCCTCTTGTTTGCCTAGTCTCTGTAGATACAGTTCATCTGTATTGTGAGGGCTCAGTTAACTGTTTATAGGGGGTGTACTGGTCGAAATTGAGGCAACTGTACCTGTCTGCACTGTTTGGGTGCATAAATGCTGTTTTACCCCGAGAAGGTAGGAATTTACCGTAGGAAATGACCAGTACAGCAGTACAGTTTTTTTCGTATTGCGAGGGTGGCAAGAGCAAGCTGGCGAAACTGTGTTTGCGCCAGCTGTTATCTGTAGCAATTACTTCTTCAGCATGTGCCCGGTTTCTTCCAGGTTTATGTGCCAACTGAGTGCGTCACGCAGGATGTGCGGGGTATGTCCGCCGATGGCGCACGCTGTGGTGAAGTAATCATTCAGCGCCTGGCGGTAATCCGGGTGCACGCACTTGTCGATGATGACCCGGGCACGCTCCCGGGGCGCCAGGCCTCGCAAGTCTGCCAGGCCTACTTCGGTCACGAGGATGTCGACATCATGTTCGGTATGGTCAACATGGCTGACCATAGGCACCACGCTGGAGATTGCGCCGCCTTTGGCAATCGACTTGGTCACGAACACGGACAGGTGTGCATTACGCGCGAAGTCGCCGGAGCCACCGATGCCGTTCATCATCCGGGTGCCGCAGACGTGGGTGGAGTTGACGTTGCCGTAGATATCGAACTCCAGCGCCGTGTTGATGCCGATGATGCCGAGGCGGCGCACCACTTCCGGGTGGTTGGAGATTTCCTGCGGGCGCAGGACCAGCTTGTCCTTGTAACGCTCCAGGTTGCCGAACACATCGGCGTTGCGCCGGCTCGACAGGGTGATCGAGCTGCCCGAAGCAAAGCTCAGCTTACCGGCGTCGATCAGGTCGAAAGTCGAGTCCTGCAGCACCTCGGAATACATCGTCAGGTCTTCGAACGGCGAGTCGATCAGGCCACACATCACCGAGTTGGCGATGGTGCCAATACCGGCTTGTAGCGGACCGAGCTTGTTGGTCATGCGTCCGGCGGCCACTTCCTGTTTGAAGAAGTCGATCAGGTGGTCGGCAATGGCTTGGGTCTCGGCGTCTGGCGCCAGCACCGTGGAGGGTGAGTCAGCCTGATTGGTGACCACGATGGCGACGATTTTTTCCGCTGGAATCGGGATGGCGGTGCTGCCAATGCGGTCGTCGACTCTGACCAATGGAATCGGGGTGCGGGTCGGGCGATAGGTCGGGATATAGATGTCGTGCAGGCCTTCGAGGTTCGGGTTGTGTGCCATGTTGATCTCGACGATCACGTGCTTGGCGAAAATCGCGAAGCTGGCCGAGTTGCCTACCGAAGTGGTTGGCACGATATGCCCTTGCTCTGTGATCGCAACGGCTTCAATCACGGCAATGTCCGGCAGTTTCAATTGCTGGTTGCGCAACTGCTCCACGGTTTCCGACAAGTGCTGGTCGATGAACATGACTTCACCGGCGTTGATCGCCTTGCGCAGGGTGCTGTCGACCTGAAACGGCATGCGCCGCGACAGCACGCCAGCTTCGGTCAACTGCTTGTCGAGGTCGTTGCCCAGGCTTGCGCCAGTCATGAGGCTGATCTTCAGCGGCGTGACCTTGGCGCGCTCGGCCAGCGCCTGGGGAACGGCCTTGGCTTCGCCGGCGCGAGTAAAACCACTCATGCCGACGGTCATGCCGTCCTCAATCAGGGCGGCAGCGTCGGCAGCGCTCATCACTTTGTCCAACAACGAAGGCAGGCGAATACGGTCACGGTACATGGATTGTTATCTCGGGCAACAGGTAGCAGGACGTGCAGTCTAGTGAATTGCGTCGACTTCTGTCCCGCTACCAAGGTCGCAATCGAGGCGTCTATTCCGGGCCTTTCAAGCAAAACACCGTTACCGGATCGGTAACAAAAGAATAGTTTGTCCGACGATTTGCGCAAACAAAAACGCCCCGACGAGTCGGGGCGTTGTGTGTACCGCAGAGGATTAGTCGACGGCTTTTACCATGTCTTCGATGACCTTTTTGGCGTCACCGAACACCATCATGGTTTTGTCCAGGTAGAACAGTTCGTTGTCCAGGCCGGCATAGCCGCTGGCCATCGAACGCTTGTTGACGATGATGGTCTTGGCCTTGAACGCTTCGAGGATCGGCATGCCGGCAATCGGCGATTTCGGATCGTTCTTCGCGGCCGGGTTGACCACGTCGTTGGCGCCCAACACCAGCACCACGTCGGCCTGACCGAACTCGGAGTTGATGTCTTCCATCTCGAACACCTGGTCGTAAGGCACTTCGGCCTCTGCCAGCAACACGTTCATGTGGCCCGGCATACGACCGGCAACGGGGTGGATCGCGTACTTCACGGTCACGCCGCGATGGGTCAGCTTCTCGGTCAGTTCCTTCAGTGCATGCTGCGCCCGTGCTACCGCCAGGCCATAGCCCGGAACGATGATCACGGTGTCGGCGTTGGTCAGCAGGAAAGTCGCGTCGTCAGCCGAGCCGGATTTCACCGGGCGTGCTTCCTTGGCGCCTGCCGGACCTGCGTCGGCTGTATTGCCGAAACCGCCGAGCAGTACATTAAAGAAGGAGCGGTTCATCGCCTTGCACATGATGTACGAGAGGATCGCACCGGACGAACCTACCAGCGAACCCGCGATGATCAGCATCGAGTTGTTCAGCGAGAAGCCGATACCTGCCGCTGCCCAGCCGGAGTAGCTGTTGAGCATCGACACGACCACTGGCATGTCCGCGCCACCGATCGGGATGATGATCAGCACACCCATGATGAAGGCCAGGGCCAGCATCAAGGCGAAGGCGCTGAGGTCGCCGGTCAACATGAAGGTGATGCCCAGGCCCAGAGTAGCCACGCCGAGCAGCAGGTTCAGTTTGTGTTGACCGGTGAACTGTACCGGTGCGCCCTGGAACAGGCGGAACTTGTACTTGCCCGACAGCTTGCCGAAGGCGATGACCGAGCCGGAGAAGGTGATCGCACCAATGGCGGCACCGAGGAACAGCTCCAGGCGGTTACCGGCCGGGATCGCGTCACCCAGCTGCGCAACGATACCCAGCGACTGCGGCTCGACGACCGCCGCAATGGCAATGAACACCGCGGCCAGGCCGATCATGCTGTGCATGAAGGCGACCAGTTCGGGCATCTTGGTCATTTCAACGCGTTTGGCCATGATCGAACCGGCAGTGCCGCCGATCAGCAGGCCGACGATCACGTAGACGATACCGTCATGGGCCAGTTCGGCACCGAGCTTGTAGATCAGGCCGACCGTGGTGAGGATCGCCAAGCCCATGCCGAGCATGCCGAACAGATTGCCGCGACGCGACGTGGTGGGATGCGAAAGGCCCTTGAGCGCCTGGATGAAGCAAACCGAGGCGATCAAATACAGGGAAGTAACCAGGTTCATGCTCATGCTTGCTGCACCTCAGCCTTGACTGCTTCGGCCTTGGCGGCCGGAGCTTTTGCCGGGGCCGCTTTCTTCTTGAACATTTCCAGCATGCGTCGGGTGACCAGGAAGCCACCAAAGACGTTGACCGCGGCCAGGGCCACGGCCAGGGTGCCCATGGTCTTGCCCAGCGGGGTCACAGTGAGGGCGGCGGCGAGCATGGCGCCGACGATCACGATGGCCGAGATGGCGTTGGTGACAGCCATCAGTGGCGTGTGCAGTGCAGGTGTAACGTTCCAGACCACGTGGTAGCCGACGTAGATGGCCAGCACGAAGATGATCAGGTTGTAGATACCGTGAGAGATCAGCATGTCTTCCATTGTTTTTATCCTCAGCCGTTCTTGCGCACGATCTGGCCGTCGCGGCACATCAGGCACGCGGCGACGATATCGTCTTCAAGGTTGATCACCAGTTGTCCTTCTTTATCGAACAACAGTTTCATGAAGTCCAGCAGGTTGCGTGCGTACAGCGCCGAAGCATCGGCCGCCACTGCGCCCGCCAGGTTGGTCGGGCCAACGATGGTCACGCCATTTTCGACGACCACCTGATCGGCCACGGTCAGCGGGCAGTTACCGCCCTGGGCTGCCGCAAGGTCGATGACTACTGAGCCCGGTTTCATCTGTGCCACGGTTTCTGCGCTGAGCAGCGTCGGTGCCTTGCGACCGGGAATCAGTGCTGTGGTGATGACGATGTCAGCCTGCTTGGCGCGCTCGTGCACGGCCGCGGCCTGGCGCTGCATCCAGCTGGCCGGCATCGGCCGGGCGTAACCACCGACACCAACGGCGCATTCACGCTCTTCGTCGGTCTCGTAAGGCACGTCGACGAACTTGGCGCCGAGGGATTCGATCTGCTCTTTCACCGCAGGACGCACGTCTGAGGCTTCGATCACCGCACCCAGGCGTTTTGCCGTGGCAATGGCCTGCAATCCGGCTACACCGGCACCAAGGATCAGCACGCGCGCCGCTTTTACGGTGCCCGCAGCCGTCATCAGCATCGGCATGAAACGTGGGTAATGGTGAGCGGCCAGCAAGACAGCCTTGTAACCGGCAATGTTGGCTTGCGACGACAGCACATCCAGGCTTTGGGCGCGGGAGGTGCGTGGCGCAGCCTCCAGGGCGAAGGCGGTAATGCCGCACTCGGCCATTTTGGCGATGGTTTCGTTGTTGAACGGATTGAGCATACCCACCACAACGGTGCCGCTTTTGATCAGCGCCAGCTCGCTGTCGCTGGGGGCGACCACCTTCAAAATCAGCTCTGCTCCAAACGCATCATTGGCGCTGCCAATGGTTGCGCCTGCCGCTTCATAGGCACTGTCGACAACGCTGGCATTAACGCCGGCGCCGCTTTGTACAGTGACCTTATGACCCTGGCTGATCAGCTTCTTGATGGTTTCCGGGGTTGCAGCAACCCGTGTTTCACCGGTCTGGGTTTCGAGAGGAACACCAATGTGCACGTCAAATCTCCTGCGTGATCTTATTGAGTAAACCCATGCACTACGGATGGTGCGGCTGGGGCGGCCGATCAGCACGATCCCGCCAAATCAGGGCGGGGCGCGGCATTTTGCAGGCGAACTTTGTGCCCTTCAAGGGATTATGACGGGTGACGGAAAATTAACTACAAGTCACCCCGTGACCGAATGTCGCAACCAACCGGCTCGATCCCTTGCAAACCGTGCTTTACAAGGATTCTGGCCGAAATTGAAGAATTTATACATCGGCCGTATGAATGATGCGGCATCGCCTCGAAATAGTGGCCCAAAGCCGCGTGATCTGGCGCTTGTGGGACGTTTGTACGACTTTTCGATACAGTTTGCTGTTATGCGACAAATCCGTATATCTGTAGGGCTTTGTTTTTGCTGACTACGGGGTCAAGTAACGTGGAGAAGCCTTTACTCCTCTAGGCTGTAGCTGTGCGCCTGATTTACCAGCCAGTCACGAAATGCCCTTAAAGACGCGGATTCGACCTTTCGCTCAGGAATCATCAGGTAATAAGCCTTGATGCTGGACAGTGCTTGCGGGTTGGCGATCACCAGACGTTTTTCTTTCAACTCCCTTTGAATCAGGAACGGCGGAATCAGGGCAATGCCCATGTCATGCATGGCCGCTTGGGCGAGCATGGAGAATAGCTCGTAGCGGGGGCCTGTCATGTCTCGCGGGACATTCAGGTGTTGGGAATCGAACCACTGGCGCCAGGCATAAGGACGGGTGGTTTGTTGCAGCAGGGGCAAATCGGCGATTTCGCCGGGCGTAAGGCTGTTGTTGTTTCCGAGCAGGTTGGGGCTGCAAACGGGCATCGGATTTTCACCCATCAGCCTGTGGGATTCTGTACCTGACCAATCCGCGTCGCCGAAGTAGATCGCGGCATCGAAATCAGTGTCGGCGAACAGGAACGGGCGTGTGCGGTTGGTCAGGTTGACCGTCACTTCCGGGTGCTTGTGCTGGAAGTCCTTGAGTCGTGGCAGCAGCCATTGGGTGCCGAAGGTCGGAACCACGGCCAATTCGATTACGTTGGTGCCCTGCTGGCCCATCACGGACAAGGTGTCGCGCTCAACCGCATCAAGTTGAGTGGCGATCCGGCGGCTGTAGGAAAGCCCGGCCTCGGTCAGCTTCACTCCACGCCGCGAACGTCGGAACAGTTCTACGCTGAGGAACTCCTCAAGGCTGGCGATCTGTCGGCAAATCGCCCCCTGGGTCAGCGAAAGCTCCTGGGCGGCCTTGGTGAAGCTTTCATGGCGCGCCGCGGCCTCGAAGCTGATCAGGGCGGTGGTGCTGGGTATCTTCCTGCGCATGTACGTCAACCTCACTAATGCATCGCATAAAAGCTCTTTTGCGACGTTTCGGAGTGAGAAATTAGCACAACAGTATGCGAAATCCTCGTTTGCCGTAGCGCCGATCCAGGCCTAGGATCACTCCACGTTATTTGACCCGATTCGAGAGGACACACTCATGGGCGGTAAAGCTAGCTTCAACTGGATCGATCCCCTGCTGCTGGATCAACAGCTCACTGAAGAAGAACGCATGATTCGCGACACGGCTGCGCAGTTCGCTCAGCAGAGCCTGGCGCCGCGCATTCTTGAAGCTTTCCGCCATGAGAAGACCGATCCGGCGATCTTCCGCGAAATGGGCGAAGTGGGTCTGTTGGGTGCAACCATCCCCGAGCAGTACGGTGGCAGCGGCCTGAACTACGTCAGCTATGGCCTGATCGCCCGTGAAGTCGAGCGTATCGACTCCGGTTATCGCTCGATGATGAGTGTTCAGTCCTCGCTGGTGATGGTGCCGATCAATGAGTTCGGTACCGAAGCGCAGAAGCAGAAGTACCTGCCGAAACTGGCCTCGGGCGAGTGGATCGGCTGCTTCGGTCTGACCGAGCCTAACCACGGTTCCGACCCGGGCTCGATGATCACTCGTGCGCGCAAAGTGGAAGGCGGCTACAGCCTCACCGGCAGCAAGATGTGGATCACCAACAGCCCGATTGCCGACGTGTTCGTGGTCTGGGGCAAGGATGATGCCGGCGACATCCGCGGCTTCGTTCTGGAGAAAGGCTGGAAAGGCCTGAGCGCTCCGGCGATTCACGGCAAGGTTGGCCTGCGGGCATCCATCACCGGTGAAATCGTGATGGACAACGTGTTCGTACCGGAAGAGAACATCTTCCCGGATGTCCGTGGCCTGAAAGGTCCTTTCACCTGCCTCAACTCGGCACGGTACGGCATCTCCTGGGGCGCATTGGGTGCGGCCGAGTTCTGCTGGCACACCGCTCGCCAGTACACCCTGGATCGTCAACAGTTCGGCCGTCCATTGGCAGCCACTCAGTTGATCCAGAAGAAACTGGCCGACATGCAGACCGAAATCACCATGGCGCTGCAAGGCTGCCTACGTCTGGGGCGTATGAAGGATGAAGGCACTGCGGCGGTCGAAATCACTTCGATGATGAAGCGCAACTCTTGCGGCAAGTCCCTGGACATCGCGCGCATGGCTCGCGATATGTTGGGCGGCAACGGCATCTCCGATGAGTTCGGCGTTGCTCGCCACCTGGTGAACCTGGAAGTGGTGAATACCTATGAAGGTACACACGACGTTCATGCACTGATCCTCGGTCGCGCGCAAACCGGCATCCAGGCGTTCTATTAACAGGAGGACGTCCATGGGCGCGCTATCGCATCTACGGGTACTGGATTTATCGAGGGTGCTGGCCGGGCCTTGGGCCGGGCAGATCCTGGCCGACCTCGGCGCTGAAGTGATCAAGGTCGAGCGCCCCGGTAATGGTGATGACACGCGCGCCTGGGGGCCACCGTTCCTAAAAGACGCTTACGGGGAAAACACCAGCGAGGCTGCCTATTACCTGTCGGCCAATCGCAACAAACAATCGGTCACCATCGACTTCACTCGCCCCGAAGGGCAGAAGCTGGTGCGTGAACTGGCGGCGAAGTCGGACATCCTGATCGAAAACTTCAAGGTTGGTGGTCTGGCGGCCTATGGCCTGGACTATGAATCGCTGAAGGCGATCAATCCGGACCTGATCTATTGCTCGATCACCGGGTTTGGCCAGACCGGTCCTTACGCCAAGCGTGCGGGTTATGACTTCATGATCCAGGGGCTGGGCGGTCTCATGAGCCTCACGGGGCGACCTGAAGGCGAAGAAGGTGCGGGGCCGGTGAAGGTTGGCGTGGCACTGACGGACATCCTGACCGGGCTCTACTCGACCGTGGCGATCCTGGCTGCGCTGGCGCATCGGGATCACGACGGCGGTGGTCAGCATATCGACATGGCGCTGCTGGACGTGCAGGTGGCCTGTCTGGCCAACCAGGCCATGAACTACCTGACGACAGGCAATGCGCCTAAACGCTTGGGTAATGCTCATCCGAACATTGTGCCCTATCAGGATTTTCCTACGGCTGATGGCGATTTCATCCTTACCGTCGGGAACGACGGGCAGTTCCGCAAGTTCGCGGAAGTGGCCGGGCAGCCGCAGTGGGCGGACGATCCGCGTTTTGCCACCAACAAGCTGCGGGTGGCGAACCGTGCGCTGCTGATTCCGCTGATCCGCCAGGCAACGGTGTTCAAGACCACCGCTGAATGGGTGGCGCAGCTGGAGCAGGCGGGCGTGCCATGCGGGCCTATCAATGACCTGGCGCAGATGTTTGCCGATCCTCAGGTCAAGGCTCGCGGCTTGGCCATCGAGCTGCCGCATGCGCTGGCGGGGATGGTGCCTCAGGTGGCGAGCCCTATTCGTTTGTCCGAAACCCCGGTGGAGTACCGGTTTGCGCCACCTTTGCTGGGTGAGCATACGCTGGAGGTATTGCATCGGGTCTTGGGGCTGGATGCAGGCTCGGTGTCTGCGCTCAAGGCGTCTGGCGTGCTTTGATTGCTCTCCTCTATATAGGGAAGCGCTTTTGCTTCTCTATATAGGCTTCAAACCCGGCGTTTTAGCGCCTTCTGCAAGTTATTGATAGAAAAGCAAAATCAGTGCTTGACGGCAGATTCTGGAGGCCTATAATTCGCCCCACTTCCGGCGCAGTCGAAACGGAAAACTCCTTGATAAACAAAGAGTTACGCAGTTTTCGGCAGCAGGTTGCTTCAGGTCATCGAAGCATAAAGGAAGTTGAAAAAGAGGTGTTGACAGCAGCGAGTAACGCTGTAGAAT
>NZ_CP077078.1:262500-897500 GCF_019139795.1 Pseudomonas azerbaijanorientalis
GAAAAGCTTCGGGGAGTCGGCAAACAGACTTTGATCCGGAGATGTCTGAATGGGGGAACCCAGCCATCATAAGATGGTTATCTTGTACTGAATACATAGGTGCAAGAGGCGAACCAGGGGAACTGAAACATCTAAGTACCCTGAGGAAAAGAAATCAACCGAGATTCCCTTAGTAGTGGCGAGCGAACGGGGACTAGCCCTTAAGTGGCTTTGAGATTAGCGGAACGCTCTGGAAAGTGCGGCCATAGTGGGTGATAGCCCTGTACGCGAAAATCTCTTAGTCATGAAATCGAGTAGGACGGAGCACGAGAAACTTTGTCTGAATATGGGGGGACCATCCTCCAAGGCTAAATACTACTGACTGACCGATAGTGAACTAGTACCGTGAGGGAAAGGCGAAAAGAACCCCGGAGAGGGGAGTGAAATAGATCCTGAAACCGTATGCGTACAAGCAGTGGGAGCCTACTTTGTTAGGTGACTGCGTACCTTTTGTATAATGGGTCAGCGACTTATTTTCAGTGGCGAGCTTAACCGAATAGGGGAGGCGTAGCGAAAGCGAGTCTTAATAGGGCGTCTAGTCGCTGGGAATAGACCCGAAACCGGGCGATCTATCCATGGGCAGGTTGAAGGTTAGGTAACACTGACTGGAGGACCGAACCGACTACCGTTGAAAAGTTAGCGGATGACCTGTGGATCGGAGTGAAAGGCTAATCAAGCTCGGAGATAGCTGGTTCTCCTCGAAAGCTATTTAGGTAGCGCCTCATGTATCACTGTAGGGGGTAGAGCACTGTTTCGGCTAGGGGGTCATCCCGACTTACCAAACCGATGCAAACTCCGAATACCTACAAGTGCCGAGCATGGGAGACACACGGCGGGTGCTAACGTCCGTCGTGAAAAGGGAAACAACCCAGACCGTCAGCTAAGGTCCCAAAGTTATGGTTAAGTGGGAAACGATGTGGGAAGGCTTAGACAGCTAGGAGGTTGGCTTAGAAGCAGCCACCCTTTAAAGAAAGCGTAATAGCTCACTAGTCGAGTCGGCCTGCGCGGAAGATGTAACGGGGCTCAAACCATACACCGAAGCTACGGGTATCACCTTCGGGTGATGCGGTAGAGGAGCGTTCTGTAAGCCTGTGAAGGTGAGTTGAGAAGCTTGCTGGAGGTATCAGAAGTGCGAATGCTGACATGAGTAACGACAATGGGTGTGAAAAACACCCACGCCGAAAGACCAAGGTTTCCTGCGCAACGTTAATCGACGCAGGGTTAGTCGGTCCCTAAGGCGAGGCTGAAAAGCGTAGTCGATGGAAAACAGGTTAATATTCCTGTACTTCTGGTTATTGCGATGGAGGGACGGAGAAGGCTAGGCCAGCTTGGCGTTGGTTGTCCAAGTTTAAGGTGGTAGGCTGAGATCTTAGGTAAATCCGGGATCTTAAGGCCGAGAGCTGATGACGAGTTACCCTTTGGGTGACGAAGTGGTTGATGCCATGCTTCCAAGAAAAGCTTCTAAGCTTCAGATAACCAGGAACCGTACCCCAAACCGACACAGGTGGTTGGGTAGAGAATACCAAGGCGCTTGAGAGAACTCGGGTGAAGGAACTAGGCAAAATGGCACCGTAACTTCGGGAGAAGGTGCGCCGGTGAGGGTGAAGGACTTGCTCCGTAAGCCCACGCCGGTCGAAGATACCAGGCCGCTGCGACTGTTTATTAAAAACACAGCACTCTGCAAACACGAAAGTGGACGTATAGGGTGTGACGCCTGCCCGGTGCCGGAAGGTTAATTGATGGGGTTAGCTAACGCGAAGCTCTTGATCGAAGCCCCGGTAAACGGCGGCCGTAACTATAACGGTCCTAAGGTAGCGAAATTCCTTGTCGGGTAAGTTCCGACCTGCACGAATGGCGTAACGATGGCGGCGCTGTCTCCACCCGAGACTCAGTGAAATTGAAATCGCTGTGAAGATGCAGTGTATCCGCGGCTAGACGGAAAGACCCCGTGAACCTTTACTATAGCTTTGCACTGGACTTTGAATTTGCTTGTGTAGGATAGGTGGGAGGCTTTGAAGCGTGGACGCCAGTTCGCGTGGAGCCATCCTTGAAATACCACCCTGGCAACTTTGAGGTTCTAACTCAGGTCCGTTATCCGGATCGAGGACAGTGTATGGTGGGTAGTTTGACTGGGGCGGTCTCCTCCTAAAGAGTAACGGAGGAGTACGAAGGTGCGCTCAGACCGGTCGGAAATCGGTCGTAGAGTATAAAGGCAAAAGCGCGCTTGACTGCGAGACAGACACGTCGAGCAGGTACGAAAGTAGGTCTTAGTGATCCGGTGGTTCTGTATGGAAGGGCCATCGCTCAACGGATAAAAGGTACTCCGGGGATAACAGGCTGATACCGCCCAAGAGTTCATATCGACGGCGGTGTTTGGCACCTCGATGTCGGCTCATCACATCCTGGGGCTGAAGCCGGTCCCAAGGGTATGGCTGTTCGCCATTTAAAGTGGTACGCGAGCTGGGTTTAGAACGTCGTGAGACAGTTCGGTCCCTATCTGCCGTGGACGTTTGAGATTTGAGAGGGGCTGCTCCTAGTACGAGAGGACCGGAGTGGACGAACCTCTGGTGTTCCGGTTGTCACGCCAGTGGCATTGCCGGGTAGCTATGTTCGGAAAAGATAACCGCTGAAAGCATCTAAGCGGGAAACTTGCCTCAAGATGAGATCTCACTGGGACCTTGAGTCCCCTGAAGGGCCGTCGAAGACTACGACGTTGATAGGTTGGGTGTGTAAGCGCTGTGAGGCGTTGAGCTAACCAATACTAATTGCCCGTGAGGCTTGACCATATAACACCCAAGCAATTTGCGTCGGCTCTCTAATCCAGAGCAACCAGATTGCGGTGTGTGAAGACGAAACGAACCGAAAGTTCGAAAGACTCACAAAACACCGAAGCTATCACATACCCAATTTGCTGAAGCGAGGCCAACTGGCCACGACTCAGTACCCGAATTTCTTGACGACCATAGAGCGTTGGAACCACCTGATCCCATCCCGAACTCAGAAGTGAAACGATGCATCGCCGATGGTAGTGTGGGGTTTCCCCATGTGAGAGTAGGTCATCGTCAAGATTAAATTCCGAAACCCCAATTGCGAAAGCAGTTGGGGTTTTGTTTTTAGTAGAAGTCACAAGTTTTCACTGGCACGTTGATGTTCTAACGGGCTGGTCACAGAATTTCTTGACGACCATAGAGCGTTGGAACCACCTGATCCCATCCCGAACTCAGAAGTGAAACGATGCATCGCCGATGGTAGTGTGGGGTTTCCCCATGTGAGAGTAGGTCATCGTCAAGATTGAATTCCAAAACCCCTGTCTGCTGACGCAGACAGGGGTTTTGTCGTTTCAGGGGTATTGAAAAGCCCGTTGTGGAGCCTCTCCACAACGGGCTTTCTCACGTCTTGCACCTGCCGCTGCGGGTTACTTCGGTGTGTTTCTGGCCTGGACTTCAGGGCTGTTGAGGTAGCGCGTAATGACCTCGACCGCTCGGTTCAGGTGATGCTCGAGCAACTTCACGGAGCGTTCCACGTCCCGGTCTTTGGCGGCACGCAACAGTGCCTGGTGGTCGTCCTGGGACAGTTTGCCCAGGCCCATGGCTTCCAGGTTGAAACGCAGGAAGCGCTCTTCCTCATTCAGGCCATCTTCAACCAGTTTCAACAGCCGGCGATTGGGCGCTCGGCTGTAAAGCGCCATGTGGAACAAGCGGTTGAGCCGGCCGATTTCGGTGTAGTCGCTTTGCATTTCGAGTTCGTCGATGTAGCGGGCAGCCTGTTCGAGATCTTCGTCCTGGAGCAATGGAACTGAGAGACGCAGGGCCTCGGATTCCAGCAGGATGCGCAGCGCGTAGGTTTCAACGGCGTCTCCCTGGACCAGAGGCGCGACCACGGCGCCCTTATGGGCCACCACGTTGAGCAACGACTGTGCTTCGAGCTGGCGCAAGGCTTCGCGTACGGGCATCCGGCTGACGCCGAACAGGTCGGCGAGGTCCTGCTGGCGCAGGGCCGCACCGCAAGGGATGCGCCCGTCAAGTATCGCCGCGCGCAGGGTTTCTTCGATCACCGTGCGTGCCAGATGTGCGGGAATCGGCCCGTTGACCTTGATACTGCTGAGAGGGTTGGGCTTTTGTGTCACTAAACGCACCCTGAATAATGAAATTTTTTGGATCCAAATGACACTAGTGACTGCCTGACAGCTTGTCAAACAAGTGAACGAATGCCTTTCCTGCAGTTTAGCGCGCTGCCAGTGATCTCATCGTGCCATTGTCTTTTTCCGGACTAACCTTCACCATTCGAACTACTCTCTCCTGCCTACCCAGGATGCCTCGCATTGGCAGCATGTTTAACGATCCCCCGGATTTTACGCTGGTTGTGCAGCGCATTGCTGCTGGCTGGCGTGATGCTGGGCAGCTTGAGTGCCGATTGGGACTTTTCCCTGATCAGCCGGCGGGCGCAGGCATTGTACGGACCTCTGGGAGAGGGTCAGCAACGCATTAACGATTGGCAATACTTGTTGGCCAGCCAGAAGCAGATCGGCGAGTCGGAACAACTCAACGTGGTCAATCGCTTCTTCAACAAACAACTGCGATACGTTGAAGACATCGATCTGTGGCGTGCAGTCGACTACTGGGAAACCCCGATCGAAGCCCTGTGGAAAGGCGCCGGCGACTGTGAAGACTACGCTATTGCCAAGTACTTCAGCCTGCGTCACCTCGGTGTAGCCAGTGAAAAGCTGCGTATCACCTATGTCAAGGCACTGACCCAGAACCGCGCGCACATGGTGCTGACCTACTACTCGACTCCGGATGCCGAGCCCCTGGTGCTCGACAGCCTGATTGATGTAATCAAGCCGGCCAGCCAACGAAAGGATTTGCTGCCGGTCTACTCTTTCAATGCAGAGGGACTGTGGTTGCCGGGCGCCAAGGGCAACAAAAAGGTCGGCGATACCAAACGCCTGTCGCGCTGGCAGGATGTGTTGAAGAAAATGCAGGCCGAAGGATTCCCGGTCGAGACGACTAACTAGGAGCACGTGCTCAGATGTCTTTGTTCAAACAGCTGTTGATTGCTATCTGTCTGTTCCTGGTGGTCGCCTTCACCGGCAGTTTCATGGTCAGTCTGGAGAGCTCACGCACTCAGTACGTCAACCAGTTGCGCTCCCATGCCCAGGACGCCGCGACCGCGCTGGCGCTTTCCCTGACCCCGAATATCGACGACCCGGCGATGGTCGAGTTGCTGGTCAGCTCGATTTTCGACAGCGGTTACTACGCAAGCATCCGCGTGGTCGATCTGAAGACCGACCAGAACCTGGTTGAGCGCACGGGCATACCGGCGGTCAACAACGTTCCTGACTGGTTCGTCAAACTGATCGGCCTGGAGCCCGCCGGTGGTGATGCGATCGTCAGCCGTGGCTGGGAGCAGGCTGCCCGGGTCGAGGTGGTCAGCCATCCGATGTTCGCGCTGGCCAAGTTGTGGCAAAGCGCCTTGGGCAGCCTGGGTTGGTTGCTGCTATGCGGCGCCGTCAGTGCGGTGCTCGGCGCGCTTTTGCTGCGCCAGCAATTGCGACCGCTGGATTATATGGTCAAGCAATCCCACGCCATCGCCCGAAGGGAGTTCCTCAGCCTGCCGGAACTGCCGCGCACTCCCGAGCTTCGCCGGGTCGTGCAGGCCATGAACCAGATGGTCGAGAAGCTCAAGGCGCTGTTCCAGGAACAGGCCGAGCGTAGTGAAAAGCTGCGGGTCGAGTCCTATCAGGATTCGTTGACCGGGTTGGCCAACCGGCGCTATTTCGAGATGCAACTGAATGCGCGGGTGAGCAACCCGGAGCAGGCCAGCTCTGGTTATCTGCTGCTGTTGCGGGTCAAGGATCTGGCCGGCCTCAACCAGCGTCTTGGGGGGCAGCGCACCGATGAAGTGCTCAAGGCCGTCGGTGAGCAACTGACTCGCGAGTGCGCCAAGTATCCGGAAACCCAGAACCTGGTGACCCGTATCCGTGGCGGCGAATTTGCCGTGCTGGCGCCGGGGCTGGTGCGTGAAGAAGCGCTGCAACTGGCGCAAAATCTCGACAGTGCCCTGGCCAGTCTGCACGCTACCGGCGCCACTGATGTGGCTGCCGTGGCGTCTATCGGCCTGGCGCCTTTTGCTCACGGTGACTCGCCGCAAGCCGTGCTCAGCCTCGGTGATCAGGCGCTGGCACAGGCTGAAGGCCAGGGCGAGCAGAACTGGGCCTGCCTCGAGCACAGCCTCTCGGCCAGTGTCGGCGACGATCACCACGCCTGGCACCAGATGCTTGACCAGGCGCTGACACAGCGGCGCTTCGAACTGTATTTCCAGCCGGTAGTGGCCGCCCAGGACACGCAACTGGTGCTGCATTACAAAGTGTTGTCGCGACTGCTCGACGAACACGGCCAGACCATCCCCGCCGGGCGTTTTTTGCCTTGGCTGGAGCGCTTCGGCTGGACCGCGCGCCTGGATCGGCTGATGCTCGAACGGGTGTTGGCGCAAATGAGCGAACATGAGGAATCGCTGGCGCTGAATCTGTCGTCGGCGACCTTGGGCGACCCGCAGGCGCAAAACAAAATCTTCGAGCTACTGCGTGCGCACTCCAATCTTGGCCCGCGTCTGACCCTGGAGATTGGCGAAGAGCAACTGCCTGATCAGGCAGTGTTGGAGCAGTTGACCCGACGCCTGCGCGAACTCGGCTTCTCACTGAGCCTGCAACGTTTTGGCGGACGCTTCAGCATGATCGGCAACCTGGCGCGGCTGGGGCTGGCGTACCTCAAGATCGATGGCAGCTACATTCGCTCGATTGATCTGGAGAGTGACAAACGCCTATTCATCGAGGCGATCCAGCGAGCGGCGCACAGCATTGATTTGCCGCTGATTGCCGAACGGGTCGAGACTGAAGGCGAGTTGTCGGTGATCCGCGAGATGGGGTTATACGGTGTGCAGGGCCAGTTGTTCGGCGAGCCCAAGCCCTGGCGCTGATTTGATCACTCCCACGCAGGGCGTGGGAGTGATCGGAGGGGGGCGTCAGATCAGCCCGGTCTCTTCATCATCGATCAATTGGCTCAAGCCACCCAAGGCTTCACGGGCCTGGTTCCGGTCCATGAGTTTAGCTTGGGCCGCCGTCGGCAGGTCGGTGACGCGGATCACGCCTTTCTGGGTCAGCACCTGAATCAAGTCATCGAGTACCCGGATCATTTCCAGGTCACTTTGCTTGAGCTGTTTGAGGCTGTTCTCCACCGCCGCATTGGCAAACCAGGCCTGGATTTCATGATTGTCGGCCGGCAGCGTTTCCGTGGCCTCGGCGTAGGCGGCGGGTTCCACGCGTACCAACAGGCCCTGCGCATCGCGTTGCACGTAAAACATTGAGCATCCCTCAGAATTGAACCAGCGTCATGCTGTCAGCAGCATAGGTCAACTGCGCGCCAGTATGTGGCGCAGCGACGAAATCGTCACCGGGCAGTGGACACAAACGTGACGACCGCCCCGGAAGGGGCGGCCGTTTTCATGTATCAGCTGTTGTTGTGATCGATTTTGATGGTCGGGTCGCTACCGGCAATCAGGTTGTGCAGGTTGGCGCTTGACCAGTTGTTGCCCTCCAGCTTGATCGTCACGTCCGGCGTGGCGGCTGCGGCGTTGCCAGAGTTGAACTGACCGGTCGAGCTGACTTGCAGCGACGACACGCCATCGACCGTGGTGATCTTCAGGAAGTTGTCGATGGTGCTGCCGGTTTCGCCCTGCAACAGATCGCGCAGGTCGATCCGGTCGCCTTCGCTGGCCTTGAAGTCCTTGATCACGTCGGTGCCGGTGTCGCCCGCTTTCCAGACGAAGGTGTCACCACCGGAACCACCGATCAGGATGTCGTTGCCCTGTCCGCCCATCAATGTGTCGTTGCCGGTGCCGCCGAGCAGGATGTCATTGCCCTTGCCGCCGTCGAGGTTGTCGTTACCACCCGAGCCGAACAGGATGTCATTGCCCGCTCCACCCAGCAGGGTGTCGTTGCCGTCATGGGTCCCGGACACATCGAACGCGTTGTAATGCTCGGTGATGTACTGGTGCACATTGCTGGTGGTGACTGTGCTGACGTCCACACCGGATTGCTGCGCCACAAAGGCTTGCATGGCCTGGTAACCCTCACCGGCAATGCCGTTGAAACTCACCAGGTCGCCGAACAGGATGTCGTTGCCTTCGCCACCGCTGACGGTGTCGTGACCCGGCATCGTCGCTTCGGTATGGCCGATGATCGAGTTGGCCAGATCCTTCGGATCGATGTTGGTTTGTGGAATTTGATTCGAGTCGTACGGCTTCAGGTCGTTGAGGCTCACTCCGTTGTTGAGGCCAATGGCCTCGACATTCGACAGGTTGCTCAGCAGTGCAAAGCTGCCGGTGGAGTTGCTGGTGGCGTCCCAGTCGGTGCTGCTGCCGTCCCCGTCACGACCCGAGAACTCGTAGGTACCGTCACCCTGGGCATGCAGATAGCCGAAGTCCTTGGATGACCAGCTTGTGCTGCCACTGCCGTTGCCGTTGCCGTTGTTACCGTGGCTGCTCTTGGTCCAGACCGTCACGTATCCCGAGGCGGTAATGTCGATCTGGTGCGTGCTGTCGGGGAACAGGCTGATCGCTGTTCCCAGCTGATAGTTGCTCGTGGTGATCAGGCTATCGAGCGTTGTGCTGCCATACAGGATCGGGTTGGTCGACTCGCCGCTCTGGTAGTAAGTCGGTTTGCCGTCAGTAATGAAATACGTGAGGTTCTTCGCCCCGGTGTTGGCCACGGCGTTTGCGCTCTGGAACCAGTTGGCCGTGGTTTTGAACACGTCCTCGTAGTTGGTACCGCCGCCTGATGACATCGAGTCCAGAATCGCCTTCAACTGAGTCAGCGCATTCGGGTTACTGAGGTTCACCGACACCGACTTGTTGACCTGGGTGTCGAAGTCCACCAGGAAGATGTTCACCGTGCCCGAGTTGCTGCCCAGGCTTTGCTTGAGGGTGTTGAACACCGACGTCAGCGAGTCCTTGGCCGAGTTGATCGACGAGGAGCTCATACTGCCGGAACTGTCGACCATGAAGGCGATGTTGTAGTTCTGACCCGGTACGACCGTCAGCCCACCGATATCCGCCACCATGATGTCATTGCCATCGGTGCCGGTGACATTGTCATTATCTGCGGTGGCAGTGATCGAGTTATAGACCGCTGGATTGATCGTGATCGGAATCTGCGTCGTACTGCTGGCCGAATCACCCTGGCTCTCGGTCGAGACTGCCGTCACTGTCAGCGTGTTGGTGCCGGTGGCGTACGGTGCCGGGGTGTAGCTCAACTTGCTCACATCCCACCCGCTGAGGTTGACGACGCCGTTACCGGTTGTGCCGGTAAAGGTGTGTGTGCCATCGGTCAGGGTTGCACCTGCCGGGATGCCGCCGATCGAGGTAATGGTCTGGGTTTCAGAACCATCAGTGTCCACTGACGTTACCTTCAAGCCCAACGCGATGCTGCTGTTCTCGGCCACCTGAGACGTGGTGGCGGTCACGATCGGAGTATCCGCGACCGCGGTCACACTGATGTCCAGCGTGGTGCTTGAACCGGTATTGGTGGTGTAGGTCACAGTCGGAACCTTGCCACTCCAATTGTCGGCAGGGGTAAAGCTGTAGTCACCGTTGGCACCGAGCGTCAGCCTGCCCACGTTTGCGATGGTGGCAGTCCCCCCCGCGCTGTACTCGATGCCACCAATGGTGAACTTGGTCACGCTCAGGGCGTTGTCCACATCACGGTCGTTGGTCAGTACGTTACCGGTGGAGATCTGGTCCTCAAGGGTGGTTTTGAGGTCCGCAGCCAGCACACTCGGGTCATCGACTGGCGTGACGCTGATATTCAGGGTCGAGGTGACATTGGGTCCCAAACCGTCGGTGACGGTGTAGGTGACGGTTGGCACCGTGCCGTTGTAGTTGGCGACCGGAGTAAAGGTGTAGGCCCCGCTGGCTGCGATCACCAGGGTACCGACATTGGCGATGGTCGCCGTGGTACCGGCCGTGTAAGTGGTCGCACCGATGGTGAAGTTGACCACGCTGACCGGGCCATCGACGCTGCTCGTGCCGGTGAGCACGCTGCCGCTGAGGGCGGTGTCTTCCGGGGTGGAGAGCGTTTCGCTGGCGTCGGTGAAGTTGTCGTTGACCGGCGTAACGCTGATGTTCAGGGTCGAAGTGTCGTCTGTGCCGGAACCGTCGGTGACGGTGTAGGTGACGGTTGGTACCGTGCCGTTGTAGTTGGCGGCCGGGGTGAAGGTGTAAGCACCGTTGGCGCCGATGACCAGAGTACCGACGTTGGCGATAGTCGCGGTCTGGCCGGCGTTGAAAGTACCCGTCACACCGTCGATGCTGAAGTTGACCACGCTGACCGGGCCATCGACGCTCGAAGTGCCGGTGAGGACGCTGCCGGTCAGGGCGGTGTCTTCCGGGGTGGAGAGCGTTTCGTTGGCGTCGGTGAAGCTGTCGTCGACCGGCGTGACGCTGATGTTCAGGGTCGAAGTGTCGTTGGTTCCCGAACCGTCAGTGACGGTGTAGGTGACGGTCGGCACGGTGCCGTTGTAGTTGGCGGTCGGGGTGAAGGTGTAAGCACCGTTGGCGCCGATGACCAGAGTACCGACGTTGGCGATAGTCGCGGTCTGGCCGGCGTTGAAAGTACCCGTCACACCGTCGATGCTGAAGTTGACCACGCTGACCGGGCCGTCGACGCTGCTCGTGCCGGAGAGGACGCTGCCGGTCAAGGCGGTGTCTTCCTGGGTGGAGAGCGTTTCGTTGGCGTCGGTGAAGCTGTCGTCGACCGGCGTTACGCTGATGTTCAGGGTCGAGGTGACGTTGGGTCCCAAACCGTCGGTAACAGTGTAAGTGACCGTTGGCACGGTGCCGTTGTAGTTGGCAGCCGGGGTGAAGGTGTAAGCACCGTTCGCCGCGATCACCAGGGTGCCGACATTGGCGATGGTTGCTGTGCTGCCGGCCGTATAGGTGGTCGAACCAATGGTGAAGTTGACCACGCTGACCGGGCCGTCAACGCTGCTCGTGCCTGTGAGGACGCTGCCGGTGAGGGCGGTGTCTTCCAGGGTCGAGAGCGTTTCGCTGGCGTCGGTGAAGCTGTCGTCGACCGGGGTAACGCTGATGTTCAGGGTCGAGGTGTCGTCTGTGCCGGAACCGTCGGTCACTGTGTAGCTAACCGTTGGCACGGTGCCGTTGTAGTTGGCAGCCGGGGTGAAGGTGTAGGCGCCGTTCGCCGCGATCACCAGGGTGCCGACGTTGGCGATGGTCGCGGTGCTGCCGGCGGCGTAGGTGGTATCACCGATGGTGAAGTTGACCACGCTGACCGGGCCGTCGACGCTCGAGGTGCCAGTGAGGACGCTGCCGGTCAGGGCCGTGTCTTCAGCGGTGGCCACGCTTTCGTTGGCATCGGTGAAGTTGTCGTTGACCGGCGTAACGCTGATGTTCAGGGTCGAGGTGTCGTTGGGTCCCGAACCGTCGGTGACGGTGTAGGTGACGGTCGGCACCGTGCCGTTGTAGTTGGCGTCCGGGGTGAAGGTGTAAGCGCCGTTCGCCGCAATCACCAAGGTGCCGACATTGGCGATGGTCGCAGTCTGGCCGGCGTTGAAAGTGCCCATCACACCGTCGATGGTGAAGTTGACCACGCTGACCGGGCCGTCGACGCTGCTCGTGCCAGTGAGGACGCTGCCGGTGAGGGCGGTGTCTTCCAGGGTCGAGAGCGTTTCGCTGGCGTCGGTGAAGTTGTCGTTGACCGGCGTAACGCTGATGTTCAGGGTCGAAGTGTCGTCTGTGCCGGAACCGTCGGTGACGGTGTAGGTGACGGTTGGTACGCTGCCGTTGTAGTTGGCGGCCGGGGTGAAGGTGTAGGCACCGTTCGCTGCAATGACCAAGGTACCGACGTTGGCGATGGTCGCCGTGCTGCCGGCGGCGTAGGTGGTCTCACCGATGGTGAAATTGACCACGCTGACCGGGCCGTCGACACTGCTCGTGCCAGTGAGGACGCTGCCGCTGATGGCGGTGTCTTCAGCGGTGGCCACGCTTTCGTTGGCATCGGTGAAGTTGTCGTTGACCGGGGTGACGTTGATATTCAGGGTCGAAGTGTCGTTGGTTCCCGAACCGTCAGTGACGGTGTAGGTAACGGTCGGCACCGTGCCGTTGTAGTTGGCGGCCGGGGTGAAGGTGTAGGCGCCGTTGGCACCGATCACCAGAGTACCGACGTTGACGATGGTCGCGGTGCTGCCGGCGGCGTAGGTGGTATCACCGATGGTGAAGTTGACCACGCTGACCGGGCCGTCGACGCTGCTCGTGCCGGAGAGGACGCTGCCGGTCAAGGCGGTGTCTTCCAGGGTGGAGAGCGTTTCGCTGGCGTCGGTGAAGCTGTCGTCGACCGGCGTGACACTGATGTTCAGGGTCGAGGTGTCGTTAGGTCCCGAACCGTCGGTGACGGTGTAAGTGACGGTCGGCACGGTGCCGTTGTAGTTGGCGGTCGGGGTGAAGGTGTAGGCGCCGTTCGCTGCAATGACCAAGGTACCGACGTTGGCGATGGTCGCCGTACTGCCGGCGGCGTAGGTGGTATCACCGATGGTGAAGTTGACCACGCTGACCGGGCCGTCAACGCTGCTCGTGCCTGTGAGGACGCTGCCGGTGAGGGTGGTGTCTTCCAGGGTCGAGACCGTTTCGCTGACGTCGGTGAAGTTGTCGTTGACCGGCGTAACGCTGATGTTCAGGGTCGAGGTGTCGTTAGGTCCCGAACCGTCGGTGACGGTGTAGGTGACAGTCGGCACGGTGCCGTTGTAGTTGGCAGCCGGGGTGAAGGTGTAAGCCCCATTGGCACTGATCACCAGGGTACCGACGTTGGCGATGGTCGCCGTGCTGCCGGCGGCGTAGGTGGTATCACCGATGGTGAAATTGACCACGCTGACCGGGCCATCGGCGCTGCTCGTGCCACTGAGGACGCTGCCGCTGAGGGCGGTATCTTCCAGGGTGGAGGGCGTTTCGTTGGCGTCGGTGAAGTTGTCGTTGACCGGCGTAACGCTGATGTTCAGCGTACTGCTCGAGCCAGTATTGGTGGTGTATGTCACCTGTGGAACGTTGCCATTCCAGTCGGCAGCCGGCTTGAAGGTGTAGTCGCCGTTGCTGGTAATGATCAGCGTACCGACACCCGTAATGGTCGCGGTCTGGCCCGCCGTGAAACTGCCGTTGACCCCGTTCACGCTGAAGCTTGCGACGCTCAGGACATTATCGACATCGTGGTCGTTGGTCAGCACGTTGCCGATCGCGTTGTGATCCTCTTCGACGGTGATCTGGTCCGACTGCAGCACGCTGGCGTCATCGACGGCAGCCACGTGCACCACCAGTGGCAGCGAGGTGCTCGCGCTTGGGGCATCGCCGTCTTTGGCGGTGGCCGTTACGGTCAGGGGGATGTTGCCATTGAAGTTCGTCGGCGGTGTCAGCTTGAGCGTGGACAGGTTCCAACCCGTAATGTCCACCGAGGTCGAGCCGTTGGCAGCATTGAAGGTGTGGGTGCCATCGGTGAGGCTGGAGCCCGCTGGCAAGCCGCTCAGTGTGAGGGCGAGAGTTTCCGAACCGTCGGCGTCATTGGTGTGGGCCTGGATGGTGGACAACAGGATCGCGTTGTCTTCAAGGCCTGAGTTGAGCACCTGAGTGACATTGATGTTGTCCAGCAGGCCGCCCAGGCTGTTGCTGTCCCCGGCACGGAACTCGAGTTTCTGGTTGCCATCGGCAGTGACCGGAATGTCGAAGCTGTAGTGCTGCATGCCCGTGGTCGAAGTGTTCAGGGTGCCAATGAGTTGACCGCCCCAGTACACGTTGATGAGCGAATTATCTACGCCGGCACGCGGTGCATAGTCGAACGATACGTTGTACGTGGTACCGGCCTTCGCATCGATAGTGGTGTAGAGGTTGCTCGCATCACCGGTATTACGCTCGAGTTCGATCACCTGGTTACCGCCGCCGGCACCGTAGACGCTGGCTTTGCCGATTTCGACCATGCCCCCGCGGTTGTCAGTGTGCCAGGCGCCGTTGCCGAGCTTGCTGACATCGACGTCGATACTCACAGCGACTTCCTGGAAGTCGGTCGAGGCAACAACACCGCCACCGGTCAGCGACAGACTCGGGGTATCGGTGACTGGCGCGACGACGATGGTACCGGTCGCCGAAGCAGCAGAAGGCATGCCCCCGTTGTCGGTCGCGTTGTAGGTGAAGCTGGTGGTGCCGCTCCAGTCGCCAGTGGGTTTGAAGTAAACCGTTGCGCCATTGGCCGTTGCTGAGATCACGCTGCTGGTGGTCAGCTCGATGGTCCCGGCGGAGTCTGCGTAAAACTTGCCATTGGCCGGCAGGCTGGTCAGGGTGAAGTGATTGACGCTGCCGTCAATGTCATTGCCGCCGAGCTGCACGGCGATCAAATGATCTTCATCACCTCTGGCCGAGGTGGAGTTAACCGTCGGAGCGTCGTTGACCGGGTTGACCGTGATGTCCAGCGTGCTGGTGGAGTTGGTGTTGGTGGTGTAGCCGATCTGTGGAACTGTTCCGTTCCAGTTCGCGGCAGGGGTGAAACTGTAATCGCCGTTGGTGGCGATAGTCACAGTACCGACGCCGGAGATAGTCGCGATTTGACCCGCGGTAAAGGAGCCGGGGACGCCTTGTATGGTGAATGTCGCGACAGTTAGAGCGTTGTCGACATCAATGTCATTGCCAATCACGTTGCCCGTTGCAGCGTGGTCTTCATCGACGGTCTTGGTATCTGCAATCAGGACGCTCGGGTCATCGACCGGGGTGACGTCGATGGTCAGGGTCGAGGTGACATTGCTGCCGGAACCGTCGGTGACGGTGTAGCTGACGGTTGGCACCGTGCCGTTGTAGTTGGCGTCCGGGGTGAAGGTGTAAGCGCCGTTGGCGCTGATCACCAGGGTGCCGACGTTGGCAATGGTCGCCGTCTGGCCGGCGGTGAACGTGCCAGGGACACCGTCGACGGAGAAGTTGAGCACGCTGACCGGGCCGTCGACGCTCGAGGTGCCCGTCAACACACTGCCGCTGATGGCGGTGTCTTCCTGGGTGGAGACCGTTTCGCTGAGGTCGGTGAAGCTGTCGTCGACCGGGGTGACGTCGATGGTCAGGGTCGAGGTGACATTGCTGCCGGAGCCGTCGGTGACGGTGTAGCTCACCGTTGGCACGCTGCCGTTGTAGTTGGCATCCGGGGTGAAGGTGTAGGCGCCGTTGGCTGCAATGACCAGGGTGCCGACGTTGGCGATGGTCGCGGTCTGGCCGGCGGTGAACGTGCCAGGAACACCGTCGACGGAGAAGTTGAGCACGCTGACCGGGCCGTCGACGCTCGAGGTACCGGTGAGGACGCTGCCGGTCACCGGGGCATCTTCAGTGGTGGTCACGTTTTCACTGAGGTCGGTGAAGCTGTCATCGACCGGGGTGACGTCGATGTTCAGGGTCGAGGTGACATTGCTACCGGAGCCGTCGGTGACGGTGTAGCTCACCGTTGGCACCGCGCCGTTGTAGTTGGCGTCCGGGGTAAAGGTGTAGGCGCCGTTGGCGCCGATCACCAGGGTGCCGACGTTGGCAATGGTCGCCGTCTGGCCGGCGGTGAAGGTGCCAGGAACGCCGTCGATGGTGAAGTTCACCACGCTGACCGGACCGTCGACGCTCGAGGTGCCGGTGAGGACGCTGCCGGTCACCGGGGCATCTTCAGTGGTGGTCACGTTTTCACTGAGGTCGGTGAAGCTGTCATCGACCGGGGTGACGTCGATGGTCAGGGTCGAAGTGACGTCCGTACCGGAACCGTCGGTGACGGTGTAGCTCACCGTTGGCACGCTGCCGTTGTAGTTGGCGTCCGGGGTGAAGGTGTAGGCCCCGTTGGCGCCGATCACCAGGGTACCGACGTTGGCGATGGTCGCCGTCTGGCCGGCGGTGAAGGTGCCAGGGACACCGTCGATGGTGAAATTCACCACGCTGACCGGGCCGTCGACGCTGCTCGTGCCAGTGAGGACGCTGCCGGTCACGGCCGTGTCTTCAGCAGTGGTCACGCTTTCGCTGATATCGGTGAAGCTGTCGTCGACCGGGGTGACGTCGATGTTCAGGGTCGAAGTAACGTCCGTACCGGAGCCGTCGGTGACGGTGTAGCTCACCGTTGGCACCGCGCCGTTGTAGTTGGCGTCCGGGGTAAAGGTGTAGGCGCCGTTAGCTGCAATGACCAGGGTACCGACGTTGGCAATGGTCGCCGTCTGGCCGGCGGTGAAGGTGCCAGGAACGCCGTCGATGGTGAAGTTCACCACGCTGACCGGACCGTCGACGCTGTTCGTTCCGGTGAGGACGCTGCCAGTGACAGCTGTATCTTCAGCGGTGGTCACGCTTTCGCTGATATCGGTGAAGCTGTCGTCGACCGGGGTGACGTCGATGGTCAGGGTCGAAGTAACGTCCGTGCCGGAACCGTCGGTGACGGTGTAGCTTACCGTCGGCACGCTGCCGTTGTAGTTGGCGTCCGGGGTGAAGGTGTAGGCGCCGTTGGCTGCAATGACCAGGGTGCCGACGTTGGCAATGGTCGCGGTCTGGCCGGCGGTGAAGATGCCAGGAACGCCGTCGATGGTGAAATTCACCACGCTGACCGGGCCATCGACGCTCGAGGTGCCCGTCAACACACTGCCGGTGACGGTGGTGTCTTCAGCGGTGGTCACACTTTCGCTGAGGTCGGTGAAGCTGTCGTCAACCGGCGTCACGTCGATGTTCAGGGTCGAGGTGACATTGCTGCCGGAGCCGTCGGTAACGGTGTAGCTCACGGTCGGCACCGTGCCGTTGTAATTCTCGGCGGGCGTGAAGGTATAAGCGCCATTGGTCCCGATCACCAGGGTGCCGACATTGGTGATGGTCGCGGTCTGGCCCGCTGTGAAGGTGCCAGGAACTCCGTCGATGGTGAAATTCACCACGCTGACCGGGCCGTCGACGCTCGAGGTGCCGGTGAGGACGCTGCCGGTCACGGCCGTGTCTTCAGCAGTGGTCACGCTTTCGCTGATATCGGTGAAGCTGTCGTCGACCGGGGTGACGTCGATGTTCAGGGTCGAAGTAACGTCCGTACCGGAACCGTCGGTGACGGTGTAGCTCACCGTTGGCACCGCGCCGTTGTAGTTGGTGTCCGGGGTGAAGGTGTAGGCACCGTTGGTCCCGATCACCAGGGTACCGACGTTGGCGATGGTCGCCGTCTGACCGGCGGTGAAGATGCCAGGAACACCGTCGATGGTGAAGTTCACCACGCTGACCGGACCGTCGGCGCTGTTCGTTCCGGTGAGGACGCTGCCAGTGACAGCTGTATCTTCAGCAGTGGTCACGTTTTCGCTGAGGTCGGTGAAGCTGTCGTCGACCGGGGTGACGTCGATGTTCAGGGTCGAAGTAACGTCCGTACCGGAACCGTCGGTGACGGTGTAGCTCACCGTTGGCACCGCGCCGTTGTAGTTGGTGTCCGGGGTGAAGGTGTAGGCACCGTTGGTCCCGATCACCAGGGTACCGACGTTGGCGATGGTCGCCGTCTGGCCGGCGGTGAAGGTGCCAGGAACGCCGTCGATGGTGAAGTTCACCACGCTGACCGGACCGTCGACGCTGTTCGTTCCGGTGAGGACGCTGCCAGTGACAGCTGTATCTTCAGCAGTGGTCACGTTTTCGCTGAGGTCGGTGAAGCTGTCGTCGACCGGGGTGACGTCGATGGTCAGGGTCGAGGTGACATTGCTGCCGGAGCCGTCGGTGACGGTGTAGCTCACCGTTGGCACGCTGCCGTTGTAGTTGGCATCCGGGGTGAAGGTGTAGGCGCCGTTGGCTGCAATGACCAGGGTGCCGACGTTGGCGATGGTCGCCGTCTGGCCGGCGGTGAACGTGCCAGGGACACCGTCGACGGAGAAGTTCACCACGCTGACCGGACCGTCGACGCTGTTCGTTCCGGTGAGGACGCTGCCAGTGACAGCTGTATCTTCAGCAGTGGTCACGTTTTCGCTGAGGTCGGTGAAGCTGTCGTCGACCGGGGTGACGTCGATGGTCAGGGTCGAGGTGACATTGCTGCCGGAGCCGTCGGTGACGGTGTAGCTCACCGTTGGCACGCTGCCGTTGTAGTTGGCATCCGGGGTGAAGTTGTAAGCGCCGTTGGCGCCGATCACCAGGGTGCCGACGTTGGCAATGGTCGCCGTCTGGCCGGCGGTGAACGTGCCAGGAACACCGTCAATGGTGAAGTTGAGCACGCTGACCGGGCCGTCGACGCTCGAGGTGCCCGTCAACACACTGCCGCTGATGGCGGTGTCTTCCTGGGTGGAGACCGTTTCGCTGAGGTCAGTGAAGCTGTCATCGACCGGGGTGACGTTGATGGTCAGGTTCGAAGTGACATTGCTGCCGGAACCGTCGGTGACGGTGTAGCTCACCGTCGGCACGCTGCCGTTGTAATTCTCGGCAGGCGTGAAGGTGTAGGCGCCGTTGGTCCCGATCACCAGGGTCCCGACGTTGGCGATGGTCGCCGTCTGGCCGGCGGTGAACGTGCCAGGGACACCGTCGATGGTGAAATTCACCACGCTGACCGGGCCGTCGACGCTCGAGGTGCCCGTCAACACACTGCCGCTGATGGCGGTGTCTTCCTGGGTGGAGACCGTTTCGCTGAGGTCAGTGAAGCTGTCATCGACCGGGGTGACGTTGATGGTCAGGTTCGAAGTGACATTGCTGCCGGAACCGTCGGTGACGGTGTAGCTCACCGTCGGCACGCTGCCGTTGTAATTCTCGGCAGGCGTGAAGGTGTAGGCGCCGTTGGTCCCGATCACCAGGGTCCCGACGTTGGCAATGGTCGCGGTCTGGCCGGCGGTGAAGATGCCAGGAACGCCGTCGATGGTGAAGTTCACCACGCTGACCGGGCCATCGACGCTCGAGGTGCCCGTCAACACACTGCCGGTGACGGTGGTGTCTTCAGCGGTGGTCACACTTTCGCTGAGGTCGGTGAAGCTGTCGTCGACCGGGGTGACGTCGATGTTCAGGGTCGAAGTAACGTCCGTACCGGAACCGTCGGTGACGGTGTAGCTCACCGTTGGCACCGCGCCGTTGTAGTTGGTGTCCGGGGTGAAGGTGTAGGCACCGTTGGTCCCGATCACCAGGGTACCGACGTTGGCGATGGTCGCCGTCTGACCGGCGGTGAAGATGCCAGGAACACCGTCGATGGTGAAGTTCACCACGCTGACCGGACCGTCGGCGCTGTTCGTTCCGGTGAGGACGCTGCCAGTGACAGCTGTATCTTCAGCAGTGGTCACGTTTTCGCTGAGGTCGGTGAAGCTGTCGTCGACCGGGGTGACGTCGATGTTCAGGGTCGAAGTAACGTCCGTACCGGAACCGTCGGTGACGGTGTAGCTCACCGTTGGCACCGCGCCGTTGTAGTTGGTGTCCGGGGTGAAGGTGTAGGCACCGTTGGTCCCGATCACCAGGGTACCGACGTTGGCGATGGTCGCCGTCTGGCCGGCGGTGAAGGTGCCAGGAACGCCGTCGATGGTGAAGTTCACCACGCTGACCGGACCGTCGACGCTGTTCGTTCCGGTGAGGACGCTGCCAGTGACAGCTGTATCTTCAGCAGTGGTCACGTTTTCGCTGAGGTCGGTGAAGCTGTCGTCGACCGGGGTGACGTCGATGGTCAGGGTCGAGGTGACATTGCTGCCGGAGCCGTCGGTGACGGTGTAGCTCACCGTTGGCACGCTGCCGTTGTAGTTGGCATCCGGGGTGAAGGTGTAGGCGCCGTTGGCTGCAATGACCAGGGTGCCGACGTTGGCGATGGTCGCCGTCTGGCCGGCGGTGAACGTGCCAGGGACACCGTCGACGGAGAAGTTCACCACGCTGACCGGACCGTCGACGCTGTTCGTTCCGGTGAGGACGCTGCCAGTGACAGCTGTATCTTCAGCAGTGGTCACGTTTTCGCTGAGGTCGGTGAAGCTGTCGTCGACCGGGGTGACGTCGATGGTCAGGGTCGAGGTGACATTGCTGCCGGAGCCGTCGGTGACGGTGTAGCTCACCGTTGGCACGCTGCCGTTGTAGTTGGCATCCGGGGTGAAGTTGTAAGCGCCGTTGGCGCCGATCACCAGGGTGCCGACGTTGGCAATGGTCGCCGTCTGGCCGGCGGTGAACGTGCCAGGAACACCGTCAATGGTGAAGTTGAGCACGCTGACCGGGCCGTCGACGCTCGAGGTGCCCGTCAACACACTGCCGCTGATGGCGGTGTCTTCCTGGGTGGAGACCGTTTCGCTGAGGTCAGTGAAGCTGTCATCGACCGGGGTGACGTTGATGGTCAGGTTCGAAGTGACATTGCTGCCGGAACCGTCGGTGACGGTGTAGCTCACCGTCGGCACGCTGCCGTTGTAATTCTCGGCAGGCGTGAAGGTGTAGGCGCCGTTGGTCCCGATCACCAGGGTCCCGACGTTGGCGATGGTCGCCGTCTGGCCGGCGGTGAACGTGCCAGGGACACCGTCGATGGTGAAATTCACCACGCTGACCGGGCCGTCGACGCTCGAGGTGCCCGTCAACACACTGCCGCTGATGGCGGTGTCTTCCTGGGTGGAGACCGTTTCGCTGAGGTCAGTGAAGCTGTCATCGACCGGGGTGACGTTGATGGTCAGGTTCGAAGTGACATTGCTGCCGGAACCGTCGGTGACGGTGTAGCTCACCGTCGGCACGCTGCCGTTGTAATTCTCGGCAGGCGTGAAGGTGTAGGCGCCGTTGGTCCCGATCACCAGGGTCCCGACGTTGGCGATGGTCGCCGTCTGGCCGGCGGTGAACGTGCCAGGGACACCGTCGATGGTGAAATTCACCACGCTGACCGGGCCGTCGACGCTCGAGGTGCCGGTGAGGACGCTGCCGGTCACGGCCGTGTCTTCAGCAGTGGTCACGCTTTCGCTGATATCGGTGAAGCTGTCGTCGACCGGGGTGACGTCGATGGTCAAGGTCGAAGTAACGTCCGTACCGGAACCGTCGGTGACGGTGTAGCTCACCGTCGGCACGCTGCCGTTGTAGTTGGCATCCGGGGTGAAGGTGTAGGCCCCGTTGGCGCCGATCACCAGGGTCCCGACATTAGCGATGGTCGCGGTCTGGCCGGCGGTGAACGTGCCAGGGACACCGTCGATGGTGAAATTCACCACGCTGACCGGGCCGTCGACGCTGCTCGTGCCAGTGAGGACGCTGCCGGTCACCGGGGCATCTTCAGCGGTGGTCACGCTCTCGCTGAGGTCGGTGAAGCTGTCGTCGACCGGGGTGACGTCGATGGTCAGGGTCGAGGTGACATTGCTACCGGAGCCGTCGGTGACGGTGTAGCTCACCGTTGGCACCGCGCCGTTGTAGTTGGCGTCCGGGATGAAGGTGTAGGCACCGTTGGTCCCGATCACCAGGGTACCGACGTTGGCGATGGTCGCCGTCTGACCGGCGGTGAACGTGCCAGGGACACCGTCGATGGTGAAATTAACCACGCTGACTGGGCCGTCGACGCTTGAGGTACCGGTGAGGACGCTGCCGCTAATAGCGGTGTCTTCCTGGGTGGAGACCGTTTCGCTAATGTCGGTAAAGCTGTCATCGACCGGGGTGACGTCGATGTTCAGGGTTGAAGTGACGTCCGTTCCGGAGCCGTCGGTGACGGTGTAGCTGACGGTGGGCACCGCGCCGTTGTAGTTTTCGGCTGGCGTGAAGGTGTAAGCGCCATTGGCCCCGATCACCAGAGTGCCGACATTGGCGATGGTCGCGGTCTGGCCGGCGGTGAACGTGCCAGGAACGCCGTCGATGGTGAAATTAACCACGCTGACTGGACCGTCGACGCTGCTCGTGCCAGTGAGGACGCTGCCGGTCACGGCCGTGTCTTCCTGGGTGGAGACCGTTTCGCTGATGTCGGTGAAGCTGTCGTCGACCGGGGTGACGTCGATGGTCAGGGTCGAAGTAACGTCGGTGCCGGAACCGTCGGTGACGGTGTAGCTCACCGTCGGCACGCTGCCGTTGTAGTTGGCATCCGGGGTAAAGGTGTAGGCGCCGTTAGCGCCGATCACCAGGGTCCCGACGTTGGCAATGGTCGCCGTCTGACCGGCGGTGAACGTGCCAGGGACACCGTCGATGGTGAAATTAACCACGCTGACCGGGCCGTCGACGCTCGAGGTACCCGTCAACACAGTGCCGCTGACGGCGGTGTCTTCAGCGGTGGTCACGCTTTCGCTGGCATCGATAAAGCTGTCATCAGCCGGCGTAACACCGATGTTCAGCGTCGAAGTGGAGCCGTCGGTGACGGTGTAGCTCACGGTCGGCACCGTGCCGTTGTAATGCTCGGCTGGCGTGAAGGTGTAGGCGCCGTCGGCTCCGATCACCAGGGTGCCAACGTTGGCGATGGTCGCCGTCTGGCCGGCTGTGAAGGTGCCAGGAACACCGTCGATGGTGAAGGTGGCCACGCTCAGGGCGTTATCGATGTCGCTGTCGTTGCTCAGCACGTTGCCGGTCGCAGCGGTGTCTTCAGCAATGGTTTGGGTGTCGGCAGTCAAAACGCTCGGGTCGTCGACCGCTGTCACGGTGAGATCCAGAGTGCTGCTCGAGCCGGTGTTGGTGGTGTACGTGACTTGCGGTACAGCGCCGTTGTAGTTGGCGTCCGGGGTAAAGGTGTAGTTGCCATTGGCGCCGATGGTCAACGTACCGACGCCGACGATGGTCGCTGTCTGGCCTGCGGTGAAACTGCCGGTCACGCCGGCGATGGTGAAGCTGGTGACGCTGAGCGGTGTCTCGGCATCGCTATCGTTGTTCAGTACATTGCCCGTCGCGACGCTGTCTTCGGCCAGAGTGCCCGTATCCGCGGTCAGTACACTTGCAGCGTTGATGGGCGTGATGTTCGTGATGTTCTGGTTGCCAGTATCGAGGGTCGTGGGGGTGGCAGTGGACTCAGGACCGTCGGTAGGGAAGCCGATGGTCGGGTCGACACGGCCAGCCGTGGCGTCGAGCATCACGACGCTGTGACCGCCACCGGCGGCACCGCCAGAACCTGCTGCAGTCGGGCCGGCAGCGGTGGCTTCAAGGTCTTTGGTCGGGTCGGCACCGGCGGCAATGGCTTGTTGCAGCTCTTCTACCGAAGGCGCGGCTTGCGCAGTGGCGGCTGCCAGGTCAGCACTGGAATCGGGAGCGTCAGCGCTCCACTGGGTGTCGCGGCCCAGGTCGAGAGTGCGGCCGTCGGCCAGTTCCAGGGACACGGCACCGGAAAGGCCAGTGTCGATCTGGTCCCCGGCGAACAGTTTGTCGCCTTCAACGAGAACGCGGCGGATGCCCTCTGGGGACACCACGAATACTTGACCGACAATGCTTTTGACGATGGCAACAACACTGCTCATTGAAGACTCTCCGGGGTGTCACGTTCAGTAGACTTCCATAGGCCTGATGGCGCCTGCGCCGACCAGTCTGGACGTTCATTGCAAAATAGATGCACAAGTTTGACGCTGCAATTCGTCAATATATTGGCTATATTTTTTCGCTATTAACTTTATGCCAAACTATTGACCTTCTTGGAGCCATCCTAAACAATCGTCCCAGTAATGTCACATTGATATTTGAGCCGTGACCTGTCCTCGGTATGTGATCCAGTTCCGCTTCTGAACTTTCCGACATACGGTCATTCCGCTTGCCATCTTCCGACACGGCGCGTTTTTCAGTCGTGATTCAAGACAAGAAGTCCTGGGAAATTCCTACAATGCGTTCGCCTTTGTTCATGGCTCTACCTTTCGCCCTCGCCGCGTCTTTCGTCCAGGCGCAATCCTTACCAGAAGCCATGCAACAAGCGCTGGATGTCCATCCGGAGGTCCAGGCAGGCGTCAACAGCCGGTTGGCGGCTGATTATCAGTTGAAGGCTGCGAAAGGCGGATACTTGCCACGGGTCGACCTGCTGGGTGGTTATGGTCGTGAAGGCACCGATAGTGTGACGACGCGAGACGGCAGCAACAATCACTGGGAAACCCTGAACCGCAGTGAATCGAGCTTGCGACTGACCCAGATGGTTTTTGACGGTTTTGCGACGACCAGCGAAGTAGGGCGTCAACAAGCCACCGTCAACTCCCGTGCCTATTCGCTGCTGAGTACTTCCGAGCGTACCGGGCTGACCGTGGCCCAGGTCTATCTCGACGTGCTGACCCGGCGCGAATTCGTGCGCCTGGCCGAAGACAACCTCAAGAGCCACCAACGCATTTACGACCAGATCCAGCTGCGCACCCAGCGTGGCGTCGGCAGCGGCGCCGACCTCGATCAGGCCGAGGCGCGGATGGCCCAGGCGCGCAACAACCTGATCACCGAGCAGACCAACCTGGCTGATGCCGAGACCAACTACCTCTCCGCTGTCGGCCAGATGCCCGATCAACTGGAGCGCCCGGCGAGTTTCCTGGCGCTGATGCCGGCCAACCTGAATGAAGCCCGCGCGCAGATGCTGGAAAACAGCCCGATCCTGCGCTCGGCCGAATCCGACATCGCCGCTGCCGAAAAGCAGTACGACACGGCCAAGTCGACCTTCTACCCACGCTTCGATGCTGAGTTGGGTCGCACCGCAGACAACGATATCGATGGTCAGAATGGCCACAACAACGAATGGCAGGCCATGCTGCGCATGCGCTTCAACCTGTATGCCGGCGGCAGCAACAAGGCCGACCTGGAATCAAAGTCCTACCTGTCGAACCAGGCGCTGGACATCCGCAACAACGCCCTGCGCCAATTGAATGAAGAGCTAGGCCTGGCCTGGAACGCCCTGAACAACGCCAATGCCCAGGTGCCGATCGCCCAGCAGTACGTTGATCACAGCACCGCCGTGCGTACCGCTTACCAGCGTCAGTTCAGCCTCGGCGAGCGCACTCTGCTCGATTTGCTCGATAGCGAGAACGAGTTGTTCACCTCTTCTCACCGTCTGGTGGAGATCAAGAACATTCAGTTATTTACTCAGTACCGAATCAAGGCGACCATGGGCGAGTTGCTCAAGAGCCAGGGAGTGGTCGCACCATTGGCATCCGTTGTGCAGAACGACGTGAAGCCGAAGGTCCAATTGCCCGGTATGAATTGAGCAGGACCTTCATTGTTCAATTGTTAGCCAAGAGTGCCGAGCGTGGAATCAGAAGTCAGTCGGGTTCAACTCATTCATGATCCGCGCGCGTTGCATGACGATCCGTTGCTGGATGGTCTGCTCGCTCTTTGCATGCTGCACCAGAAACCGGCCAGCGCGGCCATGCTCACCACCGGCTTGCCACTGCCCGAGCAGCGTTTGAGTGTCGAGCTGCTGCCACGCGCGGCGGCTCGCGCGGGGCTGCAGGGTCGGGTGCTGCAGCGCAAGCTGGATGACATTCCGGCGATTGCCATGCCGGCATTGTTGCTGCTCAAGGACGGTCGCAGTGCCGTCCTGCTTGGCTGGCAAGGCGAAGATCAGGCGCGGGTGCTGCTCAGCGAAAGCGATGGCGGTGAGTCCCTGGTCAGCCGCGAGCTGCTGGCCGACGATTACACTGGCAAAGTCTTTTTTGCCCAGCCGCAGCACAAATTCGACGTCAATCACGGCACGCTGATTCCCCGTGCGCGCTCGTGGTTCCGCGACACCCTCAAGCGTTCGCGCTGGTTGTACGCCGACGCCATTGCCGCCAGTTTTCTGATCAACATCATTGCCATGGCCGCGCCGTTGTTCGTGATGAACGTCTACGACCGTGTCGTGCCGAACCAGGCCGAAGCGACGCTATGGGTGCTGGCCGTCGGCATCTCTGGCGCCTACCTCTTCGACCTGATCCTCAAAAGCCTGCGCAGCCTGTGCCTGGATCTGGCCGGCAAGAAAACCGACCTGATCATCTCGGCCACGCTGTTCGAGCGCATCGTCGGCATGACCATGAAATACCGGCCGGCACGGGTTGGCAGTTTTGCCCAGAACATCCATGAGTTTCAGAGTCTGCGCGATTTCCTCGCCTCGCTGACCCTCACCAGCCTGATCGACCTCCCGTTCACCCTCCTGATTTTCATGGTTATCGCGATCCTCGGCGGCCATCTGGTGTGGATACCGGTGTTGGCATTCCCGATCGCCCTGGCCATCGGCTATGCGTTGCAGAAGCCCCTGGTAGCGACCATGGAGCGGACCATGGCGCTGGGGGCCGAGCGTCAGTCGAGCCTGATCGAAACCCTGGCCGGGCTGGATGCGGTGAAGGTCAACAACGCCGAAAGCGAACGCCAGTATCAGTGGGAACAGACCATCGGCACCCTCAGTCGCCTTGAGTTGCGGGTGAAGATGCTGTCCGGCCTGGCGATGAACATCACCTTGCTGATCCAGCAACTGGCCGGGGTGATCATGATTGTCTTCGGTGTGTACCAGATCATCGACGGTCACCTGAGCATGGGCGGCCTGATTGCCTGCTACATGCTCAGTGGTCGTGCGCTCAGCCCGCTGGCGTCGCTTTCCGGGTTGCTGACCCGCTATCAGCAGGCACGGGTGACCATGACGTCCGTCGACCAAATGATGGAACTGCCCCAGGAGCGCAATTTCGAAGAGCGCCCGCTCAGCCGCAAGGTATTGCAGGGCGCCATTGAATGCCGCCAGCTCAATTTCACGTACCCCCAACAGCAGAACCTGGCGCTGAAGAACATCAATCTGTCGATTCAGCCCGGTGAGAAAATCGGCATCATTGGCCGAAGTGGCTCGGGCAAGAGCTCGCTGGCGAAACTGCTGGTAGGGCTCTATCAGCCCGATGATGGCTCGCTGTTGGTCGATGGTGTGGATATCCGCCAGATCGACGTCAGCGAGCTGCGCTACAACATCGGCTACGTGCCCCAGGACATTCAGTTGCTCGCCGGCACCTTGCGCGACAACCTGGTCTCCGGTGCGCGGTATGTCGAGGATGAACTGGTGCTGCAAGCGGCGGAGCTGGCCGGTGTCCACGAATATGCGCGCCTGCATCCGCAGGGTTATGAGCTGCAAGTGGGCGAGCGCGGGCAGAACCTCTCCGGCGGCCAGCGGCAGAACGTGGCCCTGGCCCGTGCGCTACTGCTCAATCCGCCGATCCTGCTGCTCGATGAACCGACCAGTGCCATGGATAACACCGGTGAAGAGCGCCTCAAGCAGCGCCTGGCAGCCGTGATCGAAAACAAGACCGTGGTGCTGGTGACACACCGGGCATCGCTGTTGTCGCTGGTGGATCGGCTGATCGTGATCGACCGCGGGCAGATACTCGCCGACGGCCCGAAAGCCGCGGTGATGGAAGCGTTGAAGAAGGGGCAGATCAGTGTTGCTTAAGTCGGGTAAGGGTTCGATCCTTCGCTACTTCAAGGGCTCTTCTTCGCTCCAGGGCCAGCCGCTGCCGGAGGTCAACAAGGCGTTGATCGAAGATGCGCCGCGTGTGGTGCGGCTGACGATCTGGGCGATCATCGCGTTCTTCGTCTTCCTGATGTTCTGGGCCAACTTCGCGGTCATCGACGAAGTGACCAAGGGCGATGGCAAGGCGATTCCATCGTCGAAGATCCAGAAAATCCAGAACCTTGAGGGCGGTATCGTTTCCGAGCTGTTCGTCAAGGAAGGCCAGATCGTCGACGCCGGTGCGCCGCTGCTTCGCCTGGACGACACGCGATTTGCCTCGAACGTCGGAGAAACCGAGGCCGATCGGTTGTCGATGGTGCTGCGGGTCGAGCGCTTGAGTGCCGAGGTCGAGGATCGTCCGCTGAACTTCCCCGAGGATGTTCTCAAGGCTGTGCCAGGTCAGGCCAAGAGCGAAGAGTCGCTCTATATCAGCCGCCGCCAGCAGTTGCATGACGAGATTGGCGGCTTGCAGGAACAGTTGATCCAGCGCCAGCAAGAGCTGCGCGAGTTCACCTCCAAGCAGGCGCAGTACCGCCAGCAATTGGGCTTCCAGCGTCAGGAAATCAGCATGTCCGAGCCGTTGGTGGCCCAGGGCGCGGTATCGCCGGTGGAAGTCCTGCGCCTCAGGCGTGCCGAAGCGGAGACCCGTGGCCAGCTCGACGCCACCACCCTGGCTATTCCGCGAGCCGAGTCGGCGATCAAGGAAGTGCAGCGCAAAATTGACGAAACTCGCGGCAAGTTCCGTAGCGAAGCCCTGACCCAACTCAATGAAGCACGCACCGATCTGAACAAGGCCCAAGCCACCGGCAAGGCCCTGGAAGACCGGGTCAGCCGGACGCTGGTCACCTCGCCAGTGCGGGGTATCGTCAACAAGCTGCTGGTCAATACCATTGGCGGGGTTATCCAGCCAGGTAGCGACCTGGTGGAAATCGTACCGCTGGACGACACCTTGCTGGTCGAGGCGAAGATCCGCCCGCAGGACATTGCGTTCCTGCATCCGGGGCAGGAAGCGACGGTGAAATTCACCGCCTATGACTACACCATCTACGGTGGGATGAAGGCCAAGCTGGAACAGATCGGTGCCGACACCATTACCGACGAAGACAAGAAAACCACCTACTACATCATCAAGCTGCGCACCGACCGCAGCCACTTGGGCACCGACGAAAAACCCTTGTTGATCATTCCGGGGATGGTCGCTTCCGTGGACATCATCACCGGCAAGAAGACCGTCCTCAGCTACCTGCTCAAGCCGATCATCCGCGCGCGGGCCGAGGCGCTGCACGAGCGGTAATTCGTCATTGAGGCTGATGACCCCATCGCGAGCAGGCTCGCTCTCACATGGATTTTTTGTTGGATCACAATTTTGTGCCCAGCGGAGAACCCCTGTGGGAGCGAGCCTGCTCGCGATGGCGTCAGTGGAAGCACAATATTCTCGTCAGTAAGTGACAAAAAACGTCACCCCGCAATCCACAAAGTCTCTTAGCAATCGCCATATCGTTATTCATTAACGGTATTTAAATTTCAATTCTTATACCTATAAAGTCAATCCCCTGCGTACCTGCCGATCAATCGGCGCGCCGCACGACACGAACCAACACGGGACCTCCGTGAGTTTCTGATCGACGCGCGCGCCCTTGAGCGTGCCGTGCGTGGGAGTGATTTATGTCTGCAGCTTCAGCTTCGCCAAGCATCGCGCCACAATTCTTTGAAATCCGCCCGTTCAGCGGAGCGGTGGGCGCCGAAATCCTCGGCCTCGATTTGTCCCGCCCGATCAATGATCAGGACTTCGCCCGCATTCACCGCGCGCATCTGGACCATCATGTGGTGGTGTTCCGCGACCAGCGCATCACCCCGCAACAGCACATCGACTTCAGTCGTCGTTTTGGCCTGTTGCAGATTCACGTGCTCAAGCAGTTCCTGCTGGCAGGGCATCCGGAAATCCTCATCGTTTCCAACATCGTCGAAAATGGCCAGAACATCGGCCTGGGCGACGCCGGCAAGTTCTGGCATTCCGACCTCTCCTACAAACAACTGCCGAGCCTGGGCTCGATGCTGCATGCCCAGGAGCTGCCCTCGGAGGGCGGCGACACCTTGTTCGCCGACATGCACAAGGCCTGGGACAACCTGCCCGAGGCGCTGCGCAAAGCGGTGGAAGGCCGCTCGGCCGCACACTCCTACACGGCGCGTTACAGCGAAACCAAATTCGAAGGCAACTGGCGCCCGACCCTGACCCCGGAGCAACTGGCCCAGGTCGCCGAAGTCGTCCACCCGGTCGTGCGGACACACCCGGAAAACGGCCGCAAGGCCTTGTTCGTCAGCGAGGGGTTCACCACCCGCATCGTTGGCCTGCCGGAGGACGAGAGCCAGCAACTGTTGGCCGAGCTCTACGCCCACAGCGTGTTGCCGCAAAACATCTACCGCCATCAATGGCAGCCCCATGACCTGGTGTTCTGGGACAACCGTTCGCTGATCCACCTCGCCGCCGGCTGCCCCAGCCATCTGCGCCGCAAGCTGTATCGCACCACCATCCAGGGCGACGCGCCTTTCTGAATTGCCGGAGATTTGATCATGTCCAAACGTCTGCCCTTTGCACCCCTGGCCGCCGCCATCGGCCTGGGTTTCAGCCTGATCGCCGGCAGCCTGGTGGCGCCGACCGTGGCCCACGCCGAAGGTGAAATCCGCATCGCCGAACAGTTCGGCATCGTCTACCTGCTACTCAACGTGGTGCGCGATCAAAACCTGATCGAGAAGTACGGCAAGCAGGAAGGTATCGACATCAAGGTCGACTGGACCCAGCTCTCGGGCGGCGCGGCGGTCAACGATGCGTTGCTGTCCGGCTCGATCGACATTGCCGGTGCCGGTGTCGGCCCGCTGTTGACCATCTGGGACCGCACCCATGGCAAGCAGAACGTCAAGGCCGTGGCTTCCCTCGGTAACTTTCCGTATTACCTGGTGAGCAACAATCCCAAGGTCAAAACCATCGCCGACTTCACCGAGAAGGACCGTATCGCGGTGCCGGCGGTGGGCGTGTCGGTGCAGTCGCGCTTCCTCCAATACGCGGCCGCCAGGCAGTGGGGCGACAAGGAATTCAACCGCCTCGACAAGTACACCATCGCTGTTCCGCACCCCGACGCGACAGCGGCGCTGGTAGCCGGTGGCACCGAGTTGACCGGGCACTTTTCCAACCCGCCATTCCAGGATCAGGCGCTGGAAAATCCCAATGTACACGTGGTGTTGAACACCTATGACCTGCTCGGCCCGAACTCGCCGACCGTGCTGTTCGCTACCGAGAAATTCCGCAACGAGAACCCGAAAACCTATAAAGCCTTCATCGAAGCGCTGACCGAAGCCGCACAGTTTGCGCAGAACGATAAAGGTGCAGCGGCGGACACTTACATCCGCGTGACCAAGGCCAAAATCGACCGCGCCGCGTTGCTGAAAATCATCGATAACCCGCAGTTCGAGTTCAGCGTCACGCCGAAAAACACTTACCCGTTGGCCGAGTTCCTCTACCGTGTCGGCGCAATCAAAAACAAACCGGACTCGTGGAAGGATTATTTCTTCCAGGACGCCAAGCCGCTGCAAGGGAGCTGACCGAAATGAACGCCCCTTTGCAAGACCACACGGTCAGCAAACCGATCGCGGCAGCCCAGGCGCTGCTGTCGGTCGATAACGTCAGCCTCGAATACCGCACGCCGCAGCGGGTGGTGCGGGCGACCCATCAAGTCAGCTTCGAGATCGATCCGGCAGACCGATTTGTCCTGCTCGGGCCTTCCGGTTGCGGCAAGTCGACCTTGCTCAAAGCCGCCGCCGGCTTCATCCAGCCAGTGGAAGGTGAGATCCGTCTGCAAGGCCAGCGCGTCGATGCGCCGGGGCCGGACCGGATCGTGGTGTTCCAGGAGTTCGATCAACTGCCACCGTGGAAAACCGTCAAACAGAACGTGATGTTTCCGCTGCTGGCCTCGAAAACCCTCAGGCACAAAGAGGCTGAAGAGCGGGCGTTGCACTACCTGGAGAAGGTTGGTCTGGCGGCGTTTGCCGATGCCTATCCGCACACCTTGTCCGGTGGCATGAAGGCTCGGGTTGCCATCGCTCGGGCGCTGGCGATGCAGCCGAAAATCCTCCTGATGGACGAGCCCTTCGCCGCCCTCGATGCGCTGACCCGACGCAAGATGCAGGAAGAACTGTTGCTGCTCTGGGAAGAGGTGCGCTTCACGCTACTGTTCGTCACGCACTCCATCGAAGAGGCGCTGGTGGTGGGTAACCGCATTCTGTTGCTGTCACCGCATCCGGGGCGGGTGCGGGCGGAAGTGCACAGCCACCAATACGATTTGCACAGCCTGGGCGGTGTGGCATTTCAGGAATCGGCGCGGCGCATTCACCGGCTGTTGTTCGACGAAGGTCAATCACCGCAAGCCGAGCACGAGCTGGATTTCGCTGACATCCGCATCGCGTATTGAGCCAGTTGATAGGAGGGCCCGATGAGCCATTTATCATCCCCGCGTGAAGCGTTCGAAACGGTTTTGCAGCCACTGACCAGCGTGCCGCTGGAGCGTGAACTACCCCTTGGACAACGCCTGTGGCAACAGGGCTGGTTGCGTAAAAGCCTGATCCTGGTGTTGCTCGCCGTGCTCTGGGAAGCCGTTGCGCGCTATCAGAACAACGATCTGCTGCTGCCAAGCTTCTTGCAGACCGCTCACGCGCTGTACGACGGCCTGCTCAGTGGCGAGTTGCTGGGCAAGGTGTGGATCTCTTTGGTGGTGTTGCTCAAGGGTTACCTGATCGGCATCGTCCTGGCGTTTGGCCTGACGACGCTGGCGGTGTCGACGCAATTCGGTCGCGACTTGCTCAGTACCCTGACTTCGATGTTCAACCCGTTGCCCGCTATCGCTCTATTGCCGCTGGCGCTGTTGTGGTTCGGCCTGGGGCAGAACAGCCTGATTTTCGTGCTGGTGCACTCGGTGCTTTGGGCCTTGGCGCTGAACACTTACGCCGGGTTTCTCGGCGTCTCGGAAACACTGCGCATGGCCGGGCGCAACTATGGCCTCAAGGGTATGCGTTTTGTGCTGTTCATCCTGATCCCGGCGGCGCTGCCGTCGATCCTCGCCGGGTTGAAAATCGGCTGGGCTTTTGCCTGGCGGACATTGATTGCTGCCGAGTTGGTGTTTGGCGCGACCAGCGGCAAGGGTGGGTTGGGCTGGTACATCTTTCAGAATCGCAATGAGCTGTACACCGACAAGGTGTTTGCCGGCCTGGCGGTGGTGATTCTGATTGGGTTGCTGGTGGAGAACCTGGTGTTTGATTCGTTGGAGCGGGTGACGGTCAAGCGCTGGGGGATGCAGCGCTGATCTTTTGATCTGCTAGCATTGCACCTGGATCAATCCTGATCGGCCATGAGTGCCTTGCATGCAACTCCCGGACATGAACCTGTTGGTCGCCCTCGACGCCTTGCTCGACGAGGGCAGTGTGGTGGGCGCGGCGCGGCGGATGAGCCTGAGCCCGGCGGCCATGAGCCGGACGTTGACGCGCATCCGCGAAGCCATTGGCGACCCGATCCTGGTGCGCGCCGGCCGTGGCCTGGTGCCGACCCCCAAGGCGCTGGAATTGCGCGAGCAAGTGCGCAGCGTGGTGGAGCAGGCCGGGTTGCTGTTTCGGTCGGCCGATGCGGTGGAACTGAGTTCACTGCGGCGGCGGTTCAGTATTCGGGCCAACGACTTCTTTGTCGGTGTTTACGGCGGCAGGTTGTTCGACACCCTCGACCGGCAAGCGCCGCACTGCGAATTGCGGTTCGTCCCGGAAGGCGATGGCGATGATGAGGCATTGCGCGAAGGGCGGATCGATCTGAGCGTCAGCAACACGCGGCCGTTAACCCCGGAAGTGAAGGTTCAGAACCTGTTTTCCACCCACTTCGTCGGCCTGGTGCGCGAGGATCATCCGCTGCTGGACGAAGAGATCACGGCTGAGCGCTATGCCGGTTATTCCCATATCAGCATGTCCCGGCGCGGCATTGCCCGGGGGCCGATCGATACCGCGCTCAATGCCCTGGGCCTGGAGCGGCGGGTGGCGGTGATTGCGCCAAGCTTTCATGCGGCGATGTTTGCCTTGCCCGATTCCGACCTGATCCTGCCGGTGCCCAAGGAAGCCTTGCTGAGTGTGCGGCGGCTGGGGTTGAAACTGCGCTCGTTCAACCTGCCGATTCCGTTGCCGACCCTGATGCTGACCCAGGCCTGGCACCCGCGCTTCGACAAGGACCCGGCGCACCGCTGGCTGCGTGAAACCCTGAAAACCTGCTGCGATGAAACGTGGCTGGCTGCTCAACCTGAAAGTCACCGCTGAACCCCTGTGGGAGCGGGCTTGCTCGCGAAGGCGGTTCATCATTCAACATTGATACTGGCTGACCCAACGCCTTCGCGAGCAAGCCCGCTCCCACAAGGGGTTTTGTATCGTTGCGTCTGGCGCACTTATAACCTGCCAATAAGTTGATTTTCGTCAGGCATTACGCTTTTTAGAATGCTTCGGTCTTTCCACGCCGGAGTTCGCAATACATGACTTCCCTTACGGTCACGGCACCTGTCGCTGCGGCCAGCACGGCGGCCGCACCGCCGGTCTTCGGCCCGCGGATCATCATCGGCCTGGTGGGCGTGCTGCTGGCGGTGCTGGTGTCGGGCCTGAACGAGATGGTGACCAAGGTCGCGCTCGCCGACATCCGTGGCGCATTGGCCATCGGCTACGACGAAGGCACCTGGCTGGTCGCCTGTTATACCGCGACGTCGGTGGCGGCCATGGCGTTTGCGCCGTGGTGTGCTGTGACGTTCTCGTTGCGGCGTTTCACCTTGTGCGCCATCAGTCTGTTCACCCTGTTGGGTGTGTTGTGCCCCTTCGCCCCGAATTACGAAAGCCTGCTGTTGCTGCGCACCTTGCAAGGCCTGGCGGGCGGTGCACTGCCCCCCATGTTGATGACCGTGGCCCTGCGGTTTCTGCCCGCCAATGTGAAGCTGTATGGCCTGGCCGGTTATGCCCTGACGGCGACGTTCGGCCCGGGCCTGGGTACGCCATTGGCCGGGCTGTGGACCGAATACGTCGGCTGGCAATGGACCTTCTGGCAAATCATCGCGCCGTGCCTGATTGCCATGGCAGCGGTAGCGTATGGCCTGCCCCAGGACCCGCTGCGCCTGGAACGCTTCAAATCCTTCAACTGGCGTGGATTGCTGCTGGGCTTTCCCGCCATCTGCATGCTGGTGATCGGCATCCTGCAGGGCAACCGTCTGGACTGGTTCGAGTCGAACCTGATCTGCGGATTGCTCGGTGGCGGGTTGTTGCTGCTGGTGCTGTTCTTGACCGGCGAGTGGTCGCAGCCGATACCGTTTTTCAAGATGCAGATGCTCGGCATCCGTAACCTGTCCTTCGCCCTGTTGACCCTGGCGGGCGTGCTGGTGGTGTTGCAGGCGGTGATCATCATTCCGTCCAGCTACCTGGCGCAGGTCCAGGGTTACCGCCCGGTGCAGACCGCACCGATCATGCTGCTGGCGGCGCTGCCGCAATTGATCGCGCTGCCGTTGGTGGCGGCGCTGTGCAACTTTCGCTGGGTCGATTGCCGCTGGGTGTTGGGCATCGGCCTGGGCATGCTGGCGTTGTCGTGCGTCGGCGGCTCGCAACTGACGTCCGCGTGGATTCGCGACGATTTCTATGTGCTGCAATGGCTGCAGATTTTCGGTCAGCCCATGGCGGTATTGCCGCTGCTGATGTTGTCCACCGGCAGCATCAACCCGATGCAAGGGCCGTTCGCATCGGCCTGGTTCAACACCGTCAAAGGCCTGTCGGCGGTCATCGCTACCGGGGTGATCGAAGCGCTGACCACGGCCCGTCTGCATTTTCACTCGACCATGCTGGTCGATCGCCTCGGCAACTCGCCGCTGGCCGAACGCGACAGCGCAAGTCTCGCTCATCGTCTGCATGAACAAGCGCTGGTGCTCACGTCCTCCGATCTTTACCTGTGCATGGCCGGTATCGCCGTGACCTTGATCCTGCTGATTTTCTGGCTGCCGACGCGGATCTATCCGCTGCGCACACCGACCTGAATGCTCCACTGAAACAGAAGGTTTTTATGAACACCCAAGCAAAGCAGAAATTCGCGGTGGCCGTGGCCGTCGCATTGGCCGTCGGTGGGGCGCTGTACCTGGCAATGCCCGGCCTGTTCGGCAAGCGTACCCGGCAGAACACCAACGATGCTTACGTCTCGGCGGATTTCACCCTGGTCGTGCCGCGGGTCGCCGGGTTTATCAAGGAAGTGCTGGTCGAGGACAACCAGCAGGTCAAGGCGGGGCAATTGCTGGCGCTGATCGATGACCGGGATTTGCGCGCCGCCGCCCAGGCCGCCGACGCCGAAACGCTGGTGGCCAGGGCGCAACTGCAAAACGCCCGGGCGACTTGGAGCGCCAGGCATCGGTGATTGCCCAGGCGCAATCTTCGGTGGTTTCGGCCAAGGCGGAAATGGCCTTTGCCGAGCATGAATTGAACCGCTACAAGCACCTCGCCGGGGTGGGCGCCGGCACGGTGCAAAATGCGCAACAGGCGCAAACGCGCATCGACCAGGCTGGCGCACGTCTGGCTAACGCCACGGCAGTGCTGGCGGCGGAGCGCAAGCAGGTGGAGATCCTGACGGCCCAGCGCGATGCGGCGGAAGGCGGTCTGAAGCGGGCGCAAGCGAAGCTGGAAATGGCCAGCTATGAGTTGTCCTATACGCGGATCGTGGCGCCACAGGACGGGATGGTCGGAGAACGCGCGGTGCGGGTCGGCGCCTACGTGACGCCGGGCAGCAAGATCCTCGCCGTGGTGCCGCTGGCGCAGGCTTATGTGATGGCCAATTTCCAGGAAACGCAACTGACGGATGTGCAGCCGGGGCAGGCGGTGCAAGTACGTGTCGACAGCCTGGGCGGTGCGGCACTCAACGGTCGTGTCGAAAGCATCGCACCGGCTACCGGGGTGACGTTCGCTGCGATCAAACCGGACAACGCCACCGGCAACTTCACCAAGGTGGTGCAGCGGATACCGGTGAAGATCGTGCTGGAGCCGGGGCAGTCGCTGGCCGAGCGCTTGCGGGTGGGGATGTCGGTGGAGGCGAGTATTGATACGGCCACCGCCAAGGCGGAAGAGGTTGTTCAGCGATGAAGATTTTCGTTGAGCGACCTGGCGCCTTCGCGGGCAAGCCCGCTCCCACAGGGGAATGCGGTCAACTGTGGGAGCGGGCTTGCCCGCGAAGAGGCCTTTGGCGGCCACTCACTTTCAGTGCCTTGCTCGTCATGAGCCTCAGCGCCTGCACCGTCGGCCCCGATTTCAAAAAGCCCGAAGCCACACAAATCACCGAATGGGCAAAACCATCAAAGGCAGCCACCAGCCAGGCCATCGCCGAAACAATGGCCGAGCGCTGGTGGGAGGTGTTCCATGACCCGCAACTCTCGGCCTTGAGCCAGCGCGCCCTGACCGACAACCTCGACCTGAAGCTGGCCGGCAGCCGTTTGCAGCAAAGTCGTGCGGTGCGCCAGGTCATCACTGCCAACCGCTACCCCAACACGTCCGTCAGTGGCAGTTACGGGCGCAATCGCAACAGTGGTGAAGGTCTGAGCGATCCGTCGGGTCACAACGGCCAATCCGCCTTCAGCCTGTGGAATGCCGGTTTTTCCGCTTCCTGGGAGCTGGACTTCTGGGGCCGCGTGCGTCGGGAAACCGAAGCGGCCGACGCCACTTTGGAAGTCGCCGAGAACGACCGGCGCGGTGTGCTGTTGTCGGTGCTGGCCGAAACCGCCCAGGACTACATTCAATTGCGCGGTGTGCAGAACACCCGGCTCGTCACCGAACAGAACCTCGACGTCGCCCGCCATAGCCTGCAGCTTTCGCAACTGCGCCTGGCCGACGGCGTCGCGACGGATCTGGATGTCGCCGAAGCCGCCGCACAGGTGGCTGCCATCGAATCGCGTCTGCCCGCGCTGGAGCAGCGCCAGTGGCAACTGATCAATGCCTTGAGCCTGTTGATGGGCGAAGCGCCCCAGGCATTGGCGGCGCAGTTATCCACAGACGCGCCAGTGCCACAAACACCGCGCCAGGTCGCCATTGGCTTGCCCTCGCAACTGGCTGAACGTCGACCGGACATTCGCCAGGCCGAAGCGAGGCTGCATGCCGCCACGGCCAGCATTGGCGTGGCCAAGGGGGATTTCTATCCGCGAATCACCCTGTCGGGGAACATTGGCTCCCAGGCCATGCAGCTGAGCAACTTCGGGTCCTGGGGTTCGCGTTCGTTCGGGATCGGTCCGCAATTGAGCTTGCCGTTGTTCGACGGTGGCCGTTTGCGTGGCGTGCTCCAATTGCGCGAAGCACAACAACAGGAAGTGGCCATTGCCTATCAGCAAACCGTGTTGCGCGCCTGGCATGAAATCGACGACCAACTGACCGCCTACAACGCCAGCCAGTTACGCCGCGACAGCCTGGCCGAAGCCGTGCGTCAGAACCGCATTGCGTTGGACACCGCGCAACAGCAGTACGTTGAGGGTGTGGTGGATTTCGTCACCGTACTCACCGTGCAAGGGGCGCTGCTGGCCACGCAGGAGCAGTGGGTCGAGAGTTCGACCGGCGTGTCGCTGGCGGCCGTCGGGTTGTACAAGGCGTTGGGTGGTGGTTGGGAGTCGGTGTATCCGTTAGCCGAGACGGCGCAGCGTTAATACACAGGCAATGATGGCCATCTGCTTGACGCTAGTCACCGCTGTCGTAGACTCCGTTGATCCGAAAGGGAGTGCGGTCATGCGGATTTTCTGTGTGTTGGGGTTGGGATGGGTCCTCGTTGCGAGCGTTGTCCAGGCGCAAACGCCCGGGGCCGACGACCCGCTTGCGCAAATGGATGCAGGCGCCAGTGCTGCAACCAGTGCCGAGGCCCGTGGTGTATTGCGCGCCAGGGACCAGGCCGTACTGGCCAGTGAGGTCCCCGGGCGGATTGTCGAATTACCGTTCAGTGAGGGGGAATCGTTCAAGAAGGGCGATACCCTGGCGCGGTTCGATTGCTCGGCCTATCAGGCGCAGCTCAATGCCGCTCAAGCGGCCAGTCGTGGCGCAGGTGAAGAACTGGCGCACAACCGGCAACTGGCCGCGCTGAATTCGGTCGGGCGTTTCGAAGTGGCACGTGCCGAGGCCAAGGTCAGCGAAACCCAGGCACAGTCCCAGGTGTATCAAGTGCAGGTCAAGCGTTGCAGTGTGCTGGCGCCGTTCGATGGCCAGGTCGTCGAGCGCAAGGTACAGCGCTATGAAAGCGTTCCAGCCGGCGCGCCATTGCTGGACGTAGTCGATAATCGCACCCTGGAAATCCATCTGCTGGTGCCCTCGCGTTGGATGGCCCGACTCAAGCCCGGCCAGACTTTCAGTTTTGTTCCCGATGAAACCGGCAAGTCGTTGGACGCGACGGTCAAGCGCCTGGGCGCGCGAATCGATGAAGGCAGTCAGACCTTGCTGCTGGTGGCCAGCGTGCCTGACGCCAGCGGGTTGCTGGCGGGCATGAGCGGCACGGCGCATTTCGCGGAGTTCAAGTGAACGCGCCGTTGAGCGGCGGTGCCGAGCAGGTGTTCGCACGTTTTCTTGATCTTGAACGCCAGACCCGTGCAGCCCAGACTCCCGCCCAATTGGCCTACAGCCTGGTCAATGATGGCCAGGCACTGTTTGGCTTTCGCCATGCGGCACTGTTGATCGCCGGGAAGGTGCAGGCCGTGACCGGTGTCAGCGCGGTGGAGCCGAATTCGCCGTTTGTAGCGTTCGTCGAGCAGGCGGTGGCGCAGTTGTTCAGAGGCGAGCAGTTGCAGCAGGCACGGGTCATTGCCGCCGATGTCCTCAGCGAATCACTGCAGGCGCAATGGCAAAGCCTGTCGGCTGCGCAGGTGTTCTGGCTGCCGCTGATCGATCGCCAGGGCGAAGTGTTCGGCGGGTTGTGGCTGGCCCGGGATGTTCCGTGGAACCCTGCCGAGCAAGTGCTGCTGTCGCAATTGGGCGATACCTACAGTCACGCCTGGCAGGCGTTGCAACCGCGCAAACCGTGGCGCCTGCGCTGGACGCGCAAACGCCAGGGTTTGCTGGTGGCAATGCTATTGCTCGGGCTGTTGATCCCGGTGCGCCAATCCGTTTTGGCGCCAGCCGAAGTGGTGCCGCTCGGTGGTCGTGTGGTGGCGGCGCCGCTGGACGGTGTGATTGCCGAATTCCTGGTCAAACCCAACCAGACAGTGAAGGCCGGTGACCTGCTGCTGCGCTTCGAAAGCACCACGCTCAAGGCTCAGGCCGATGTCGCCGAACGCGCCCTCGGGGTTGCCGAGGCGGAACTGAAGGCCAACTCCCAGCGCTCGTTCGCCGATGCCGAGTCCAGCTCGAAGCTGGATTTGCTGGCCGCCCGGGTCGAACAGAAACGCGCCGAGCGTGACTACGCCCGTGAACTGCTCAAGCGCAGCGAAGTGCGCGCCGAGCGCGATGGCATCGCGGTATTTGCCGATGCCGAGCGCTGGACCGGCAAGCCCGTGCAGACGGGCGAGCGGTTGATGGAAATTGCCGATCCGGCTCAGGCGCAATTGCGTATCGAACTGGCCGTGGGCGATGCGATTTCCCTGGAGCCCGGCGCTGAGGTCGCCTTGTTCCTCGACAGTGACCCGCTGCAACGGCATCTGGCCAGACTCGAACGTTCGGCCTATGAAGCGCAGCCCACGGCGGGTGGGCAATTGGCTTATCGCCTGGATGCGATTTTCGACGCGGTACCCCCGCGCATCGGTATGCGCGGCACGGCGAAAATCTTCGGTGACCGGGCGCCGCTGGCGTTGTACCTGCTGCGTCGACCGCTGGCCGGTTTGCGTCAGAGCGTGGGCCTGTAAATGAGCCTGCCCGGCCTGCGTGCCGACCTGCAATTGTCCCCGGCAGCGCCGGCGCTGGACGGCGCGCCCTGCTGGACGCTGGCCGACCCGGTGCGGGGGCGTTACTTCAAGCTCGGTACCACGGCCATGCGATTGTTGCGTCACTGGTCGTTGGGTGAACCCGAGCAAGTCCTGCAAGCGGCCAATCGTGAGCCGGGACTGGCACTGGACGCTGCAGATCTTGAGCAGTTGCTGGTGTTCTTGCGCGGTCACGACCTGATTACCGCCCTCGATCCCCAACAACGGGCCAGTTACAGCCTTAAAGCGGCTGCCCTGCGCCAGAGCCTGTGGCAGCAGCTGCTGCATCAATACCTGTTTTTTCGTATTCCGCTGTGGCGTCCCGAGCGTTTTCTCAACCGTGCCTGGCCATGGCTGGAGCGCTTTGGCCCGCGGGCGCTGCGCTACGGCTTGCCCGCTGTGCTTGGGTTGGGGGTGTTTCTGGTGTCGCGGGACTGGCAGCGGTTTATCGCGACTTTTCCGCATTTGTTCAGCCTTGGCGGCGCATTGGCGTTTGGCGTGGCCCTGTTCTTTGCCAAGCTCTGCCACGAGTTCGGTCACGCGTTCATGGCCAAGCGTGCCGGGTGCCGGGTACAGAGCATGGGCGTGGCGTTCATGGTGCTGCTGCCGATGTTCTATACCGATGTCAGCGATGCCTGGCGGGTCAATGATCGCAAGGCCCGGTTGCTGATTGGCGCGGGCGGTGTGCTGGCCGAGTTGCTGTTGGCGTGCATGGCCTTGCTGGCGTGGTCGTTGCTGCCCGACGGGCCGGCTCGCACCGCGGCGTTCATGCTCGCCAGTGCTACGTGGATCACGACGTTGGTGGTCAACCTCAACCCGTTCATGCGCTTTGACGGATATTTTTTGCTCAGCGATTTCTGGCAGGTCGATAACCTGCAAGGCCGGGCATTTGCCTTGTGTCGCTGGCGCCTGCGCGAGTTTTTGTTCGGCTACGGTGCCACGGCGCCTGAGCCTTGGTCGCCGACAATGCAACGGCGTTTGCTGATCTGGGGGTATGGCTCGTGGTTATGGCGCGCGGCATTGTTTTTCGGGATCGCTCTGGCGGTCTACCACCTGTTCTTCAAGGTGTTGGGGATCTTCCTGATGCTGGTGGAACTGGTGTGGTTCATCTTTCTGCCCATCATGAGTGAATGGCGCCAGTGGTGGGGCCGCCGCGAGCAGGCGCATGGGCCGCGGGTGCTGCTCAGCAGCCTGGCGTTGCTCGGGCTGTTGCTGCTGCTCATCGTGCCGTGGCGCAGTGCGGTCGAGGTGCCGGTCATGCTCGAAGCGGGCCGGGTCGGCACCTTGCATGCGCCAGTGGCGGCACGGATCAAAGCGGTGAATGTGCAGGACGGGCAGTCGGTGGCGCAGGGTGATGTCCTGATCGAGCTGGAGTCCCCGGATCTCGATTCGCGCCAGACCATCGCGCGCCGGGAGATCGAGATTCAGCAGTTGCAGATGCGTCGTCAGGCCAGCCGCAGCGAAACGGCTTCCGATGCCGGGATCGTCGAGCAACGCCTGGCCGAAGCGGTCGCGGAGTACCGGGGGCTGGCGGCTCAGCGTGAGCGATTGCTATTGCGCGCGCCCCATGCCGGCACTGTGCGCGATCTGCTGCCGCAATGGGCGGTGGGGCGCTGGCTGTCGACCCGGGAGCCGCTGGCCCGGGTTGTCGAGCGCGGTGTGCGCTTGCGCGGCTATCTGGCCGAGGCAGAGCTCTGGCGCGTGGCACCGGGTGCCACCGGACGGTTTATCGCGGACGATCCGATGCACCCGGCGATTGCTGTGCAACTGAGCGAAATCGATACCAATGGTGCGGCGTTTGTCGATCAAGAGGCGCTGACTTCCGATCACCACGGGCCGATTGCCGTGCGCCGCGATCAGTATCAACGGGCCGAGCCGGTACAGGCGCAGTACGGTGCGCGGTTGATACCCCTCGAACCGGCGCCGACGCCGGTGCAGCCATTGCGTGGCGTGGTAGTGTTGCAGGGCAGCGGCGAGTCGATAATGGGGGTCGCCTGGCGGCGTATGGCGGCGCTGGGGGTCAGGGAAAGCGGTTTTTAAGGAGCGCGACGATGGCGAACAACAGTGCTGTGGCAGCCGAAGGTTTGGTGGTACGGCCTTCGCTAGCCAGTGACGGGCCTTTTTTGCAGCGCCTGTATCAATCGGCCCGACCGGACCTGCAATGGATCGACGACAGCGTGGAGGTGGTCGAGCAGGTTGTGGCCCAGCAGTTCCAGGTGCAGGAGCAAGGCCTGGGTGAAAACTACCCCAACGCCATGCATTACGTGGTTGAGAAGCTTGGCACTGCGATCGGCGCGTTGAGCACTGATTTCGGGCCGAACGAGATTCGTGTGCTGTATCTGGCCTTTATCCCGGCGGCGCGAGGGCAGGGGTATGGGCGGGCGGTGCTGCAGGGAGTGCAGAAAGCCGCCCAACAGATTCGTTGCCCGGTGGCGACGGTGGTCTGGGCCAGCAATCCTCATGCACTTGGGCATTACCTGGCCCTGGGCTTTGCAGTGCAGGAATACAACGTCGCGGCAAAACGACTGGTGTGGTATCCGCAAGGCTGAAGGCACTGCGAGCCAGAAAAAGGTCAGTTGAAGGCGATGTAGAAGTAGCCTCGCTGCGGATCACGCCCCATAGACGGCACTCGGGAAACGAAAATGTTTTCCACTTTGCCCAGTTCCGGCAATTGCAGCGTGCATAACCCGTCCACAAAATCGGTCGGGACCAGACTGTTGAGCTCGACACTGAATGGCATGCGCTCACTGATGCGCATGCGGGCGCGGGGTGAGTCCTCAAGGTGTTCGATCTGCACCGACAATTCGCTGCCGTCGGGCAGGCGTAGGGCGACGGTCTGACCCAGCAGGGTCTGGAAATGATGGCTTTGAACCGCTTGCAACATGATCAGGCTCCGAAAAGTGAACAGTGCCGGGGGCGCGCGGCCCCCGGCGAACCCTCAGCCACGCGATGGAAAATACCCTTGCAGAGCGATGCTGAAGTTGATGACCAGGAACGGGTTCATCACGCTCATGGGCTGGGTCCCGCCAGTGGAGGCAATCTCTCCGGTGACGGAGGTGCTCACGCCCTGAAGCGTCACCGCCGTTGCCCCTTGTTGATCCGAATAGATATTCGCCGTACCCGGTCCGCCACTTGAAGCGCCGATGAACGAGTTGGTTGCCGTTGGCACGTTCACGGGATTGCTCGAGGGGTTGGCCAGTTGCAGGGTCGTGGTGGCAGTCAGTCCGGACAACTGGTGGGTGTGGTTGGGCATGTTGCCGATGGTCGCGGTGACGTTTTCGGTACCGGAAATCTCGCCAATGGTGCGCGTGCTGAGATTGGTGCCGGTGCCCTGGGCCATCGGTAATCGGCCTTGCAGGTTGGGTAGCATGAAGGTGCTCTGGCCGTCGCCGCCGTAGTTCACGCCAATCAGCGAGAACAATGCACTCCATTGCGCAATGCTCAACGTCTGGCCATTGCAAAGGGCCCAGTTCTGGGGGGCGAAATCAAAGGCGAAAGGCTGGATAGTGCCGATAAATACTTCCATGAATCCTCATCCTTCAGGTTGGTGGTTGGCGCGCCACGCGGCTGCCAGACACTGGGGGTGTCGACTCCTTTTCCTTACGTGGCTCGGTCACGCCACGCCACAGCGTAGTCGTAGATTGTGGGTGTCGTGGCGAGGCTGTGTTTGCCCGATGGACGCACTCCCCCAAGGCTGTCATCGGTAAAGTCCTTCACTGTTTGCGCAAAGCTCGGTTTCAAGCCGGTTTAGCTTCAAATTGATATCAAAGCACCACTAGTCGAAACTTCATCGATCGACTACGCTTTGTCCTACAAAAGGACTAGCAAAAACGGTGAAGGGACTTGCACCACTTTCATTTCATTTCCGGTTTGCCGCGCTCGGGCTCGACCCTGCTTTCTGCAATCCTTTTGCAGAACCCGCGTTTCCATGCCGGAATGACCAGCCCCGTGGGTTCCCTGTTTTCCGGTGTTCTGGACCAGTGCAGCGCTGGCAGCGAGTTCGGCGCGGTGATCGATACCGACATGCGCCGACGCCTGTTGCGTGGTCTGTTTGATTCCTTCTACGCCGACAAGGCCGACAAATCGGTGGTGTTCGACACCAATCGCCTTTGGAGCGCCAAGCTGCCGGCCATCAACGATCTGTTTCCCAAGGCCAAGGTGATTGCCTGTGTGCGCAACGTCGCCTGGATCATGGACAGCATCGAGCGTCTTTACCGCGCCAATCCCTATGAAAACACCAAGCTCTTCGGCGATGCCGTCGAGCGCAACACCGTCTACAGCCGTTGCGAAACCCTGGCCCAGCGCAATCGCCTGGTGGGTTTTGCCTGGGCGGCGCTCAAGGAAGCCTATTACGGCGAGCACGCCGATTCCTTGCTGATCATCGACTATGACTTGCTGACCCAGGCACCGGAGCGGGTGTTGCGGCTGGTCTACGACTTTATCGACGAGCCCTGGTTCGAGCACGACTTCGAGCACCTGGCGTACGACGCCCCGGAATTCGACCAAGCCCTCGGGGTAACCGGCCTGCACAAGGTCAGGCCCAAGGTTGCCGTACAGGCCCGGCGCACCATCCTGCCTCCGGATCTGTTCAAGCAATACTCAGACTTGTCCTTTTGGCTCGATGGCTCTGCCAGCGCCGCCAACGTCATTCGTATGAAGTCCGACGCCGCGAACATTTGATCGCGGCGTTTTTCATTGATGCGTTACGTACATTCGTTCGAGTTCGGGTGAGCAGCATGTGGTGGATCATTTTTGGTGGGGCAAAGGCAAAGTCACGGGTAACCGAAGGCCAACGGACGCCAGCGGCGCCCATGATCATGTCCCTTGAACCGCGCATGCTGTTCGACGGTGCAGTCGCCGCCACGGTGGCCGATACCGCCGCTCAGGCCGACAGCCATTCCACAGCCGATGCTGCCAAGGCGCCGATCGCCGATCACCCGACGGCTGGCAACGATACCCCCGGCCAGGCCGATGCCACACCGGCGGCCAGTCCCGTTGCGGTGCCGGGGCAGAGTGTGGTGTTCGTCGACTCCCGGGTGAAAGATGCCGACAGCCTGCTCACAGGCGTCGCCCCCGGGACCCAGGTCGTGAAACTCGACGCGGGCAAGGATGGGCTGCAACAGATCGCCGACTACCTCGATCAGCACCAGGGTATCAGCTCGGTGCAGATCATCGCCCACGGCAACGTCGGCGACCTGTGGCTGGGCGACAGCTATCTGTCGGCCGACAACGTCGCGGCCCGCAGCGCGGTGCTGGCGGAAATCGGCAAGGACATCAACGCTGGCGGCGACATCCTGATCTACGGCTGCTACACCGCCGAAGGCGAGCGTGGCCTGAGCTTTGTCGATTCGCTGGCGCAAATGACCGGCCGCGATGTAGCAGCTTCGAACAACCGTACCGGCGTGGGCGGTGACTGGGATCTGGAAATCGTCACCGGCAACATCGAGAGCGCCAACGTCCTCTCGACCACGGCCATGAGCGACTATCAGTGGGGCCTTGCCACCTGGACCGCCACCAACAACGCCAACACCGGCGTCGGTTCGTTGCGCGCGGCGATCGCCTCGGCGCAGAACGGCGATATCGTCACCTTCAACAGCAGCATGACGGTGCAGTTGACGTCCGAGTTGCTGATCAACAAGAACATCACCGTTGATGGCGACTTGAACAACGACGGTGCGGCTGACGTGATTCTCGACGGCCAGTACAGGACCCGAGTGATTGAAGTGACGTCCGGCAGCACCGTGACCCTCGATGGCCTGGTGATTACCCGTGGCCTGGTGTCGGGTACGGGCGGCAACGGTGGCTACGGCGCCACGGGCGCGATGGCCGGGGGGATTTTCAACGCCGGGATTCTGACCCTGAAAAACGTTACCGTGACCTCCAACGCCGCTTCTGGTGGCGGTGGCGGCGGCGGTGTCACCGGCGCTTTTTACGGCGGTGGGGGTGGCGGTGGCGGCGGTTTGGGCGGCCAGGGCGGCGGGCATGGCGGTTCGGCAGGGCCGGGCACCGGCACATTGGGCGGCCAGGCGGGCGGCGGCGGTGTCGGTGGTTACGGCGGCGGTTATGACGCCACCCACATGGGCGGTCGCGGCGGTACCACCACTGGCGGGGCTGGCGGCATAGGCGTTTCCTATTACAGCAACGGCGGTAACGGTGCGACGGCCACCAATGGCACGATTTCCATTGGCGGTGGTGGCGGCGGAGCCGGTTGGGACAAGGTGGGTGGCGCCGGTGGCAATGCGGTGGGCGGGATCTACAACGCCAGCAGCGGCACCCTCACCATCGTCGGCACCTCGACCATCAGCAACAACATCGGCGCTGGTGGCGGCGGTGGCGGTGGCGGTGGCCAGGGCAGCAATGCCAGCAATGGCGGCCTGGGCGGCCGGGGCGTCGGTGCGATCTGGAACAAAGGCACGCTGCTGATGACGGCCGCCAACTTCGCCGCCCTGGCCGGTAATGCCGCGGCCAGTGGTGCAGGCGGTACCGCGCAGGGCGGAGGTACATCCGGTACCTCGCCGACCTCTGTCGCGTCCCTCTACAACGACGGTGGCATACTCGACACCGCCTATGCACCGCCACCGACCGCGACCATTGTGGTCGCTGACACCACACTGAGCATCGGTGAAACGTCCCTGGTAACCATTACCTTCTCAGAGGCGGTGACCGGTTTCACCAATGCGGATCTGACCATTGCCAACGGCACCTTGACCGCGCTAAGCAGTGGTGATGGCGGCATCACCTGGACAGCAACGTTCACGCCGTCCGCCAGTATTTCCGATACGACCAACGTCATCACCCTGGACAACACCGGGGTGATAAACGCTCTGGGCACTGCCGGCGTCGGCACCACTAACTCCAACAACTACACGGTCGACACCGTGCGCCCGACCGCAACCATCGTGGTGGCGGACAATGCGCTGAGAGTCGGCGAAACCTCCCTGGTGACCATCACCTTCAACGAAGCGGTCAGCGGTTTCACCAATGCCGACCTGACCATTGCCAACGGCACCTTGACCTCGGTGAGCAGCAGCGATGGCGGCATCACCTGGACGGGGACTTTCACGCCGAGCGCTAGCATCACCGACACGACCAACCTGATCACCCTGGACAACACCGGGATCAGTGACCTGGCGGGCAACGCCGGCAGCGGCACCACCGATTCGAACAATTACGCCATCGATACCGTGCGGCCAACGGCGACCATCGTGGTGACAGACAATGCGCTGAGAGTCGGCGAAACCTCGCTGGTGACGATCACCTTCAGTGAAGCGGTCAGCGGTTTCACCAACGCCGACCTGACGATTGCCAACGGGACGTTGAGTGCAGTCAGCAGCAGCGACGGCGGAGTCACCTGGACCGCCACCTTCACACCCTCCGCGAGCACCACCGACACGACCAACCTGATCACCCTGAACAACACCGGGGTTAGCGATCTGGCGGGCAACACCGGCAGCGGCACCACCGATTCGAACAACTATGCGATCGATACGCTTCGTCCGACTGCAACCATCGTGGTGGCGGACAATGCGCTGAGAATCGGCGAAACCTCGCTGGTGACCATTACCTTCAGCGAAGCAGTGAGCGGTTTCACCAACGCCGACCTGACCATTGCCAACGGGACCTTGACCGCGGTGAGCAGCAGCGATGGCGGTATAACCTGGACCGCGACTTTTACCCCGACCAACAGCATCACCGACACGACCAACCTGATCACCCTGGACAACACCGGCGTCAGCGACCTGGCGGGCAACGCCGGCAGCGGTACCACCGACTCGAACAATTACGCCATCGATACCGTGCGGCCAACGGCAACCATCGTGGTGACGGACACGGCGCTGAGAATCGGCGAAACCTCGCTGGTAACCATCACCTTCAGTGAGGCGGTCAGCGGTTTCACCAACGCCGACCTGACCATTGCCAATGGCACCCTGAGCGCGGTGAGCAGCAGCGACGGCGGCATCACCTGGACCGCGACCTTCACACCTTCCGCGAGCATCAACGACTCGACCAACCTGATCACCCTGAACAACACCGGGGTCAGCGACCTGTCGGGCAACGTCGGCAGCGGCACCACCGATTCCAACAACTACGTCATCGACACGGTGCGTCCGACCGCCACGATTGTACTGGCCGATACAACACTGGCAGCGGGCGAAACCTCGCTGGTAACCATCACCTTCAGTGAGGCGGTCAGCGGTTTCACCAATGCCGACCTGACGATTGCCAATGGCACCCTGAGCGCGGTGAGCAGCAGCGACGGCGGGATCACCTGGACCGCGACCTTCACGCCAACCGTTGGCGTGAATGACTCGAGCAACGTCATCACGCTGGCCAATACCGGTGTGACCGACCTGGCCGGCAATACCGGTAGCGGCACCACCAGTTCCGGCAACTACACCATCGATACGGTGCAGCCAACGGCCACCATCGTGGTGGCCGACAATGCGTTGAAAATCGGTGAAACGTCGCTGGTGACCATCACGTTCAGCGAAGCCGTCAGCGGTTTCTCCAATGCCGACCTGACCATCGCCAACGGCACCTTGACCTCCGTCAGTAGCAGCGACGGCGGTGTCACCTGGACCGCGACCTTTACGCCAACCAGCACCATCACCGACGCCACCAACCTGATCACCCTGGACAACAGCGGTGTGCAAAACGCCTCGGGTAACGCCGGTAGCGGCACCACCGATTCCAACAACTACGCCATCGATACCGTACGCCCGACAGCCACCATTGTGGTCGCGGACTCGGCGCTGGCGGTTGGTCAGACATCGGTGGTGACTATCACGTTCTCCGAGGCGGTGACTGGCTTTACCACGGCCGACCTGACGGTGAACAACGGTACCCTGAGCAATCTCAGCACCAGCGATAACATCACTTATACCGCGACCCTGACGCCGACGGCGGGCATCACTGATGCAACCAACCTGGTCACACTGGACAACAGCGGTGTGCAGGATGCAGCGGATAACACCGGCAGCGGCACCACCGACTCCAATAACTTCGCCGTCGACAGCCAGCGCCCGACGGCCACCATCGTCCTGGCGGACGCGACCCTGAGTGCCGGCGAAACTTCACTGGTGACGATCACCTTCAGCGAGGCGGTGACCGGTTTTGACAACAGTGACTTGAGCATCGCCAACGGCACGCTCAGCGCAGTCAGCAGCAGCGACGGCGGGATTACTTGGACCGCGACGTTTACGCCAACCGCAGGCATAAGTGACGCCAGCAATGTCATCACCCTGGCCAATACCGGCGTTACCGACATAGCCGGCAACGCCGGCAGCGGCACCACCAATTCCGGCAACTACACCATCGATACGGTGCTGCCGACGGCGACCATCGTGGTGGCCGACAATGCGTTGAAAATCGGTGAAACGTCGCTGGTGACCATCACGTTCAGCGAAGCCGTCAGCGGTTTCTCCAATGCCGACCTGACCATCGCCAACGGCACCTTGACCTCCGTCAGCAGCAGCGACGGCGGCATCACCTGGACCGCGACCTTCACCCCGACCAGCGCCATCACCGACACCGGCAACGTCATCACCCTGGACAACAGCGGTGTGCAAAACGCCTCGGGCAATACCGGCAGCGGCACCACCGATTCCAACAACTACGCGATCGACACCGTGCGTCCAACGGCGACCATCGTGGTGGCGGACACGGCGCTGAGCATCGGCGAAACCTCGCTGGTGACGATCACCTTCAGTGAAGTGGTGAGCGGTTTCACCAACGCCGACCTGACCATCACCAACGGCACGTTGACCGCGGTGAGCAGCAGCGACGGCGGCATCACCTGGACGGCAACGTTCACGCCTTCGGCGAGCATCAACGACACGAGCAACCTGATCACCATGGACAACACCGGGGTCAGCGACCTGTCGGGCAACGCCGGCAGCGGTACTACCGACTCCAACAGCTACGCCATCGACACGGTTCGCCCAACCGCCACGATCGTGCTGGCCGATACGACGCTGAGCGCCGGTGAAACCTCGTTGGTAACCATCACCTTCTCCGAGGCGGTGAGCGGTTTCGACAACGCCGACCTGTCCGTGCCCAACGGCACGTTGAGCGCGGTCAGCAGCAGCGACGGCGGCATCACCTGGACGGCGACCTTCACACCGAACGCCGCGATCAACGACACGTCCAACCTGATCACCCTGGACAACACCGGCATCGCCGACCTGGCCGGTAACGCCGGCACCGGCACGACCAACTCCGCCAATTTCACCATCGACACCGTGCTGCCAACCGCCACCATCGTAGTCGGCGACAATGCCCTGAACGTCGGCGAAACCTCGCTGGTGACCATCACCTTCAGCGAAGCGGTGAGCGGTTTCAGCAATGCCGACCTGAGCATTGCCAACGGCACCCTGAGCGCGGTGAGCAGCAGCGACGGCGGCGTCACCTGGACGGCAACCTTTACACCCACCGCCAACATCACCGACGCCAGCAACCTGATCACCCTGGACAACAGCGGCGTGCAGAATGCCTCCGGCAACGCGGGCAGCGGCACCACCGATTCCAACAACTACGCCATCGACACCGTGCGCCCGACGGCCACCATTGTCGTGGCCGACAACGCGCTGGCCATTGGTGAAACCTCGCTGGTGACGATCACGTTCAGTGAAGCGGTGACGGGCTTCACGACCGCCGACCTGACCGTGGCCAACGGCACGCTCAGCGGCTTGAGCACTGGCGACGGCATCACCTGGACGGCGACCTTTACGCCGAGCGCCAGCATCACCAACACCAGCAACGTCATCAACCTGGACAACAGCGGGATCGCTGACCTGGCGGGTAACGCCGGCAGCGGCACCACCGATTCGAACAATTTCAGCATCGACACCCTGCGTCCAACCGCGACTATCGTGGTCGCCGACCCGACCTTGAGTGCTGGTGAAACGACCCTGGTGACCATCACCTTCAGTGAGTCGGTGACCGGTTTCACCAACGCTGACCTGACCGTGCCCAACGGCACGTTGAGCGCGGTCAGCAGCAGCGACGGCGGCATCACCTGGACGGCGACCTTCACACCGAACGCCGCGATCAACGACACGTCCAACCTGATCACCCTGGACAACACCGGCATCGCCGACCTGGCTGGCAACGCCGGCACCGGTACGACCAACTCCGCCAATTTCACCATCGATACCGTGCTGCCAACCGCCACCATCGTGGTCGCCGACAACGCCCTGAACGTCGGCGAAACCACGCTGGTGACCATCACCTTCAGCGAAGCAGTGAGCGGTTTCAGCAACGCCGACCTGAGCATCGCCAACGGCACCTTGAGCGCGGTGAGCAGCAGCGATGGCGGCGTCACCTGGACGGCGACCTTTACACCCATCGCCAATATCACCGACGCCAGCAACCTGATCACCCTGGACAACAGCGGCGTGCAAAACGCCTCGGGCAACGCCGGCAGCGGCAGCACCGACTCCAACAACTACGCGATCGACACCGTGCGCCCGACGGCCACCATCGTGGTCGCCGACACTGCCCTGAACGTCGGCGAAACCTCGCTGGTGACCATCACCTTCAGCGAAGCGGTGAGTGGTTTCAGTAACGCCGACCTGACCATCGCCAATGGCACCCTGAGCGCGGTGAGCAGCAGCGACGGCGGCATCACCTGGACGGCCATCCTGACACCGTTGACGGCTATCACCGACACCAGCAACCTCATCCAGCTCGATAACAGCGGTGTCCAGGATGCGGCGGGCAACGCCGGCAGCGGCACCACCGATTCGAATAACTACGCCATCGACACCCAGCGCCCGACCGCGACCATCGTCATGGCCGACACCGACCTGCGTCCCGGCGAAACGACCCTGGTGACCATCACCTTCAGCGAAGCGGTCAGCGGCCTGGACAGTTCAGACCTGAGCGTCGCCAACGGTACCTTGGGCGGGTTGAGCAGCAGCGACGGTGGCGTTACCTGGACCGCGACTTTCACGCCGACCGCCAGCATCACCGACACCAGCAACCTGATCACCCTGGACAACTCCGGTGTCACTGATGCGGCAGGCAATACCGGAAGCGGGGTGACCCATTCGGCGAATTACCTGGTGCAAACCAGCGTGCCGACCGCCAGCATCGTGATCGCCGACACCGCGCTCAAGGCCGGCGAAACGACCCTGGTGACCATCACCTTCAACGAGGCAGTCAACGGTTTCACCAATGCCGACCTGACCGTCGCCAACGGTACATTGAGCAATGTCAGCAGCAGTGACGGCGGCATCACCTGGACAGCAGCCTTTACGCCAGCCTCGAACGTGACCGACGCCAGCAACCTGATCACGCTCGACAATAGCGGCGTGGCCAACACGTCGGGCAATGCGGGGGCGGGCACCACCGACTCGAATAACTTCGCCATCGATACCGTACTGCCAACGGCGACCATCGTGGTTGCCGACACGCAGCTCGGCATCGGCGAAACGACCACTGTGACCATCACCTTCAGCGAAGCGGTGAGCGGTTTCGACCTGTCGGACATCAGTGTTGCCAATGGCACGCTGTCGAACCTGAGCAGCAGCGATGGCGGCGTGACCTGGACCGCGACCCTGACGCCGACCGCCAATGTCAGCGATGCAACCAACCTGATCGTGCTCGACACCGGTCGAGTGCAGGACGTTGCCGGCAACTTCGGTGCAAGTATCGCTATCTCCAACAACTTCGCGCTCGATGCGACCCGGCCAACGGTGAACATCGTGGTTGCCAACCCGAACCTCGGTATCGGCCAGACCACCACGGTGACCTTCACTTTCAGCGAGGCCGTCAGCCACTTCGATCTGTCTGATTTGAGCGTGACCAACGGCGAGCTGAGCAATCTCGCCAGCAGCGATGGCGGCAAGACCTGGACGGCGACGTTCACGCCGACGGCCAATGTCACCGACCCAAGCAACTTCATCGCCCTGGACACCGGCAACGTCACCGATCTGGTGGGCAACACGGGCAACACCGTGGCGGTGTCGAACAATTACACCCTCGACAGCGAACTGCCGACCGCCACCGTCGTGGTCGCCAATCCGAACCTGGGCGTGGGCCAGACCTCGCAGGTGACCATCACCTTCAGCGAAGCGGTCAGCGGTTTTGATTTGTCCGACATCAGTATTGCCAACGGCACCTTGTCCGACCTGAGCAGCAGCGACGGCGGCAAGACCTGGACGGCGATGCTGACACCAACCGCCAACATCAATATCGCCAGCAACGCGATCATCATCAACCGCGCCGGTATCAGCGACATGGCCGGCAACAGTGGCAGCGGCGTGAGCCAGTCCGACAATTTTGTCATCAACACGGTGCCGACCTCATCGGTTGTCGTCGTAACGGTAGACCCCGAGTTCCAAAGCAGCACCCCGGTGACGCTGCCCGATGTGCCTAACGTGCCGCTGCAACCGACCATTTTCACGCCTCCGACGGGCAACCTCACTTCACCATTGACCTTCCAGCCGTTGTTCGAGCAACGGGTGATCGGCAACGGCATCCGGCCGTTGGGCGATATCTTCATGAACCACGGCGCATTGACCCCGAGTTTCATCGCGCAGGTTTTCAGTAGCAATGACGGTGGTGGCGATGGTTCGGGGCATGGTTTCCTCGGATTCGGTGGCGGCGACGGCGGTGTGTTTGGCACCAGCACGCTGTCGAGCCTGTTCAATCAGGACAGCAGTGCAGAGCGCGATTCGTTGAACGCCTTTGGCAGTCAGTCGATCAAGTCCGGCGATGTTTCCCAAGGCCTGCGCGGGGTATTTGGCGCACCGACCCTGGGTCAGCAATTGCAACAAATCAAAGACAACGAGCAGCAGCAGGTCGACAAGCTGGCCGCCGCTCTGAAGCTGGCCGGCATCAGCGAAATGCAGGCCTGATGAGAACTTTCACTTTTGATGCGGCACCCAGGGGCGATGCAAGGATGAAAAAAAGTCATAAGTTGTTCGGCGCCAGCCTGCTGGCACTGGCGATCAGCGGATGCGCAGTCACCAGTGAGCCGATCGAACGCAGTGTCAGTGAGCAGCGGGCCAAAAGTGACCTGCAAGCCATGTACAAGGGGCAGGAGCCCCTTGGCGGCCCGTTGACCCTGCACCAGGCCATGGCCCGTGCGGTGAAGTACAACCTCGAAGGCCGGTTGAAAATCATGGAAGAGGCCCTGGCCAAGCGTCAGCTCGACCTCGCCAGTTTCGACATGCTGCCGCGCATGGCGCTGGACGCCGGATACGTGGGGCGTAACAACGTCAATGCCTCCAGCAGCCAGAGTGTGCGCACCGGCACGCAGTCCCTGGAACCTTCGACCTCCCAGGACCGCGACCGTGATGTAGCGGACCTGACCATGGTCTGGAACGTGCTCGATTTTGGTGTCAGCTACATCAGCGCCAAGCAGCAGGGCGACCAGCGCCTGATCGTTCAGGAGCGTCGGCGCAAGGTGATCAACACCATCGTCCAGGACGTGCGTTCGGCGTACTGGCGGGCGATGGCCGCCGAACGCCTGCTCACACAGATCGACAGCCTGATGGCGCGGGTTGAAACCGCGCGCAACAACAGCCAGAGCATGAGCCAGCAGCGCATTGGCGACCCGGTGCAGGCCCTCGGTTATCAGCGCTCGCTGATCGAGGCGACACGGCAACTGGAAGAGCAGCGCCGTGCGTTGTCACTGGCCAAGACCGAGCTGGCAACCCTGATCAACCTGCCGATGGGCACGGAGCTGACCCTGGCGACCGATAACGGTTATGAGATTCCCGAGCTCAAGGTCGACCTGGCCAGCCTCGAACAGGAAGCCCTGACCAGTCGTCCGGAACTGCGTGAGCAGGATTACCAGACCCGCATCAGCGCAGCCGAAACTCGCAAGGCCATGTTGCGCCTGCTGCCGGGCCTGGAGTTCTCCGCCGGCGGACATTACGACAGCAACTCGTTCCTGGTGGAGCAAGGCTGGGCTGATTACGGCGTCAAAGTCACCTGGAACCTGTTCAACGTGATCTCGGCTCCGGCGGCGATCGACGTAGCCAAGGCCGGTGAAGAAGTCGCCACGGCGCGCCGTCAGGCGATGTCGATTGCGGTGCTGGCGCAGCTGTATGTGGCCAATGCCAACTACCGCGAGGCCCTGCGCCAGTTCAAGACCAATCAGCAATTGTCGGACATCGACGGGCAAATCGTCGGTCAGTTGCGCAACCGTCACCAGGCGGACGGCATCGGAGAGCTTGATCTGATCCAGGGGGAACTCAACACCTTGCAGGCCGATCTGCGTCGTGACCTGTCCTACGCGGATCTGCGCAACGCCTATGGGCAGATTTTCGCCAGCGCCGGTCTCGACCCGCTGCCGGATCAGGTGCAATCGACGCAAGTCCAGTCCATCGCCACGGCCCTGGCCAACCGTGAAGCGGCCTGGGCGGCAGGTGATATTACGGTGCCGGTGGCGCATGTCCCGGTGCGCTGACGTGAAGGCCCCGACCGCCAGCGTAAGCCGGGCTCAGCGCGAGCGACGCAACGGTCATCGCGGCGCGGCGATCCTGCTGACCGGCCTGCCGGCCGCAGGCAAGTCGACCCTTGCGCAAGCGCTGCACGCCGAGTTGTTTGCTCGCGGACTGCAGAGCGTGGTGCTCGATGGTGACGGGCTGCGGGTGGGGCTCAACCGAGACCTGGGCTTTGGCGACAGCGATCGTCAGGAGAACATCCGCCGCGCCAGCGAACTGGCATCGTTGCTGGTGGAGAACGGACAAATCGTGATCCTGGCGATGATCGCGCCCTTGGTGGAGTTGCGTGACGTGTTCGCCCGGCGACTCGGTGATGACTACCGGGAAGTCTGGTGCAGCGCGGCCCTGGCGGTGTGCGAGCAACGTGATCCGAAAGGTCACTATGCCCGTGCCCGACGGGGTGAGTTGAGCGGCTTTACCGGGGTGTCTGCGCCGTATCAGGCGCCGGTCGATGCGGCGCTGGTGCTCGACACCGGGGTACAAACGGTCGAGGCCTGCCTTGATCGACTGCTGACCTGGCTCACTGAGTCCGAAGTGCTGCCCAGGTCCTGACCGATCGGCGTTCAGGGTTTCGACGACAAGTCAGCCATGCCCTTGAGCAACTCGATCGGCAACGGAAAGACGATGGTCGAGCTCTTGTCGCCGGCAATCGAACTCAGGGTCTGCATGTAGCGCAGTTGCATGGCCCCCGGTTGGCGGCCCAGCATTTCGGCGGCCTGCATGAGTTTTTCCGAGGCCTGCAATTCGCCTTCGGCGTGGATCACCTTGGCGCGCCGTTCCCGCTCGGCTTCGGCCTGCCTGGCAATGGCGCGGATCATCGATTCGTTGAGGTCCACGTGCTTGATCTCGACGTTGGCGACCTTGATGCCCCAGGCGTCGTTCTGGGCGTCGAGCACTTGCTGGATGTCCAGGTTCAACCGTTCGCGTTCGGCCAGCAGTTCGTCCAGTTCGTGTTTACCCAGCACTGCCCGCAACGTGGTTTGCGCCAATTGGCTGGTGGCGGCCAGGAAATCCTCGACCTGGATGATGGCCTTCTGCGGATCGAGCACGCGGAAATACAGCACCGCGTTGACCTTGACCGACACGTTGTCGCGGGTGATCACGTCTTGCGGCGGCACGTCCAGCACCACGGTGCGCAAGTCGACCCTGACCATTTGCTGGACCACAGGAATCAGCAGGATCAGGCCGGGCCCTTTGACCTGCCAGAAGCGCCCGAGCTGGAACACCACCCCGCGCTCGTACTCGCGCAGGATGCGGAACGTCGACCCCGCCAGTGCGATGAGCAACAGCAGCAGCGCGACAAGACCCAATTGCAAACCCATGACTATTCTCCGCCCGGCGCCGCGTCAGCCGCGGCCACTTGCAGCAGCAAGCCCTTGCGCCCCACCACCCGCACCTGTTGTCCGGGTTGCAGCGGCGTCGCGCTGAGCACTTGCCATTGTTCTCCTTGCAAATGAATCCAGCCGCCATAGGCGTTGCCGGCCTGCAATGACGTCACTGCCGTCACGCTACCGAGCAGCCCGGCATCACCACTGACGATGTGGCGCGGTCGGGTCTTCAGGGCGTGAATCACCAGGTAGATCAGTAGCAGCGCACTGACCACTGCCAGGCCGATCATCAACGGCACGGGCACTTCGGTGTTGGACAGGATGACCGCGCCGATCACGAACATCACGATGCCGCCCAGGCCGATCACGCCGTAATTGGGCAGGGCCGCTTCGGCGATCAGGAATGCGATGCCGAAGGTGATCAGCCAGATTCCCACGGGATTGGGCAGCAGCAACACAACCGTGTCGGCAGCGAAGGCCGATCCGCTCAACGCCAACAGCAACGCAACTGCACAACAACGCGTGTTCACTTGACCCTCCGGGAGAGTCGTGGAGTGGCTCTGAGTACAGTTTAGTTGAGCCTCGACCTGTATGAATTTTGCTCAATTGTCGTCGTCGGCCGATGGGCGGATTTCCCACCGGATCACGCCGGCGGGCCTAGACTTTTACTACGCAAGCAACGCTTTAACCATCGTCTGCCAGCGATCACGGCGGACACCGAGGTGCATCATGCGTATGGCAAGAACCGTGCAGCGAAGCCTGGAAAAGGCTCAATGCGAATATGACATCGTCAGCCACCCACACTCGGCCAGCAGCCTCGAAACGGCGCGGGTCGCCGGTATTCCTGCCGAACGGGTGGCCAAATCGGTGATCCTCGACGATCACCATGGGCACTACCTGATGGCCGTGCTGCCCGCCAGCCGTCACCTTGACCTGAGCAAGGTCCGCAGCAGCGGTGAGTGGCAGGTTTCCCGCGAAAGCAACCTGGCGCACCTGTTCGACGATTGCGAGCGCGGTGCCGTACCGGCGCTGGGTGAGTCCTATGGATTGGAAGTGGTCATCGACCCGCTGCTGACCCGGCAGAAAGACATCTATCTGGAGGCCGGCAACCACGTCAACCTGTTGCGCATGGACATGCCCGAGTTCCTGAAAATGGTGCCGCATGCGGAGGTGCGGGAGTTGAGTCATTAGGTCTGCAGCGTCCTCGCTGCCGTCATCGCGAGCAAGCTCGCTCCCACAGGGGTCTGTGTCGATCACAAAACCTGTGGGAGCGAGCTTGCTCGCGATGACCGCGTAGCGGTCCCTGAATTGGTCCCCAGGAGTTCGATATGGAAAGCCCAACCCACAACCTCCCTTCGCTGTTCAAACAACTCGGCCTGCCGGACGACGCCGAAAGCATCGATAAATTCATCGCCACCCATTCACCGCTCAAACCGGAACTGCACCTTGCGGATGCATTTTTCTGGAGCCCGAGCCAGGCGGAGCTTCTGCGTGAAGAGATACTCGATGACGCAGATTGGGCGGAGGTGGTGGATCAACTGGATGTGATGTTGAGGAAGGGGCGGGGGGTGTAAATAACGGATAGGCGGCGGTTCACAGAGGTTGCTCTGATCGAACTAATTGACCAAAATTAAGACCTTATTTGAGGTCTTAATTATGCAAAATGTTTTGGCCGATATGGCTGTCAGCGTGTCTGAACTAAAGAAAAACCCCTCTGCCGTTTTGAATGGCGCCCATGGAGGGCCCGTCGCGGTGCTCAATCACAATCGCGTCATGGGCTACATGGTTCCTGCCGATGTGTTCGAAGCCATGATGGAGCGCCTTGATGATTTGGAGTTGGCGGAACTCGTGCGTTCTCGTCGTCATGAAACGCCGATCCCGGTAACGCTGGATGACTTATAAGCTCGAATTTCTCCCGTCTGCACGCAAAGAATGGGACAAGCTGGGGCACACAGTGCGTGAGCAATTCAAAAAGAAGCTGTCAGAGCGGCTTGAGGTGCCTCGAATCCAGTCTGACGCACTGCATGGCATGCCTGACTGCTACAAGATCAAGCTGAGGTCATCGGGATATCGACTCGTCTACGAGGTGATAGATGAGCGCATTGTTGTTTCTGTCGTTGCAGTAGGAAAGCGCGAACGCAGTGAGGTGTATGAGCGCGCCAGTAAACGTTGAGGGCTCTCGGCAGGTCGCTGTTACGTAATTGTTTCAAAACTTGACGGAAAATCCTCTCCAATGCAATATTGATAGTTAGCAAACTAACAGTGTGTATTTTCCCTCGTGCCGAACAACCTCGACGTTCTCCAGATGAACATCAGCAGTGCCATGGTGGTGGCCGCCAGGCATTGGCGCAAAATCTGCCAGACCACGCTGGTCAACTATGGAATCTCCGAAGCCTGCGCCGTTCCGCTGTTGATGATCGGGCGCCTGGGCGAGGGCGTGCGCCAGGTGACGGTGGCGCAAGCCGCCGGGATGGAGAGTCCATCGCTGGTGCGCCTGCTTGATCAACTGTGCCATTCCGGTTACGTCTGCCGGACCGAAGACGCGCAGGACCGCCGCGCCAAATGCCTGAGCCTGACCGACGCCGGCCGGGAGCTGGTGCAGGCGGTCGAAGTGGAGTTGGTGCGCTTGCGCCAGGAAGTCCTGGAAGGCATTGACCCGAGTGATCTGGAAGCTACGCTGCGGGTACTGAGAGCTTTTGAAGCGGCCACGCCGCCATCGGTGGCCAACTCTTGAACGGTTTTTTTGCTGGCATGCCCCCGGCGCGAGACTGGTTCTACGGGGTCCGCACCTTCGCCGCATCGATGATCGCGCTGTACATCGCCCTGCTCATGCAAATGCCGCGTCCGTACTGGGCGATGGCCACGGTGTACATCGTTTCCAGCCCGTTTCTCGGCCCTACCAGTTCCAAGGCGTTGTACCGGGCAATCGGGACCTTTATCGGCGCTGCTGCGGCCGTTCTGTTCGTGCCGATGTTCGTGCAGAGCCCCTACGTGCTGGTGGTGGTGATTGCACTGTGGACCGGCACGCTGCTGTTTCTGTCCCTGCATTTGCGCACCGCGAACAACTACGCCTTGATGCTCGCCGGTTACACCTTGCCGTTGATCGCCCTGCCGGTGGTGAACAACCCGCTGGGGGTGTGGGACGTGGCCGAAGCGCGGACTGAAGAAATCTTTCTGGGCATCGTCGTAGCGGCGGTGGTCGGTGCCATGTTCTGGCCGCGGCGCCTGGCGCCGGTGTTCAATGATTCGGTGAGCAAATGGTTTACCGATGCATCGACCTACAGCCTGCGCTTCCTCAGTCGCAACGTGCAGCCTGAAGAAGTCAGCGCGTTGCGCGCATCGATGGTCGCCACCTTCAACTCCCTGGAGTTGATGATCGGTCAGTTGCCCCACGAAGGTTCGCGTCCGCAGACGGTGCGCAATACCAAGGAGTTGCGTGGGCGGATGATTCACCTGCTGCCGGTAGTCGATGCCCTCGACGACGCGCTTTATGCCCTGGAACGGCGTACGCCCGAGCTTGTGGATAAGTTCGCGCCGTTGCTGACGGCCACCACCGAATGGCTCGGGCACAAGGATGCCGACCTCGACCGCTGGCAAGCACTGAAGGATCAACTGGAAGCCCTGCAACCCGCCTCCGAAGCGCTGGATGACCGCAAGCAGCTGCTGTTCTCCAATGCCATCTACCGTCTCGGCGAGTGGATCGATTTGTGGCAGGACTGCCGCAGCCTGCAATACGCCATCCAGTGCGAAAGCCAGGACAGCTGGCGCGCGGTGTATCGGCACTGGCGGCTGGGGCGACTGTCCCCGTTTCTGGATCGCGGCCTGATGTTGTATTCCGCGGCTTCCACCGTCACCGCGATTATCGTGGCCTCGGTGTTGTGGATTCTGCTCGGCTGGACCGATGGCGGCAGCGCCGTGATCCTGGCGGCGGTGGCGTGCAGCTTCTTCGCTTCGATGGACGACCCGGCGCCGCAGATTTACCGGTTCTTTTTCTGGACGGCGATGTCGGTGGTGTTCGCCAGCCTTTATCTGTTTCTCGTGCTGCCCAACCTGCATGACTTTCCGATGCTGGTGCTGGCGTTTGCCGTGCCGTTCATTTGTGTCGGCACCCTGACGGTCAAGCCGCAGTTTTACCTGGGCATGCTGCTGACCCTGGTCAACACCTCGTCCTTCATCAGTATTCAGGGGGCCTACGACGCCGACTTCCTCAGTTTCGCCAACTCCAACCTGGCCGGTCCCATGGGGCTGCTGTTCGCGTTCATCTGGACCCTGATCGCCCGGCCGTTCGGGGCCGAGCTGGCAGCCAAGCGCCTGACCCGTTTCAGCTGGCGTGACATTGTCGGCCTCTCCGAGCCGGCCACGTTGTCCGAACATCGGCTGTTGGGCATAAAGATGCTCGATCGGCTGATGCAGCACCTGCCGCGCCTGGCCATGACCGGCCAGGACTCCGGCGTGGCGCTGCGGGAAGTGCGGGTGGCGCTGAATCTGCTGGACCTGCTGGCCCATACGCCGCGGGTCCTCGGTGTGCCGCAGGTGCTGCTGCGCCAGGTGGTGGCCGAGGTTGGCGAGTACTTCAAGGCCTGTCTCAAGGCCGGTGAGCGCTTGCCGGCACCGAGCCAGCTGCTGATGACCCTCGACCGCACACGTCGCGCCCTCAGTGGTGCCGGCGATGACGAAACCCGTCGGCATCTGCTGCACGCCCTGAGCGGCCTGCGCCTGGCATTGTTGCCCGGCGTCGAATTCGTCGGCGCCGCCGAGCCCGAAGAACCGCTTCCCCATGGCATTGATGGAGCGCCTTTATGATCGGTGACCTGGATGTCAGCGGGGTGTTTCTGCCCACGCTGCTGGTGCTGATGGGCATTACCTATGTGTTGTACCTGTTGGTGCACGGGGTGCTGACGCGCCTGCACTTTTACCGTCTGGTCTGGCACCGGGCATTGTTCAACGTGGCCCTCTACGCCCTGCTGCTTGGCGCCGTGGACTCACTCAGTCGATACCTGATGACATGAAAAAACCCTTTCTAACCCTTGGTCGCGTGGTGCTGACCCTGCTGATCGTGAGCTTCGCCGTGGTCGTGGTCTGGCGCATGGTGATGTATTACATGTTCGCGCCCTGGACCCGCGATGGGCACATCCGTGCCGACATCGTGCAAATCGCGCCGGATGTTTCCGGGTTGATCCAGCAAGTGGAGGTGCGCGACAACCAGTTGGTCAAGCGCGGCCAGGTGCTGTTCAGCATCGATCCGGACCGCTTCAAGCTGGCACTGCGCCAAGCGAAAGCGGCTGTCGCCGACCGCGAAGAAACCCTGGCCCAGGCCCAGCGTGAGGCCAAGCGAAACAAAGGTCTCGGTAACCTTGTGCCGGCTGAGCAACTGGAAGAAAGCCAGTCGAAAGTGGCCCGCGCCCAGGTGGCCTTGATGGAAGCCCAGGTGGCGGTGGACAGCGCGCAGCTCAACCTTGACCGCTCGGTGATCCGCAGCCCGGTGGACGGCTACGTCAACGACCGTGCGCCACGGACCCAGGAGTTCGTCAGCGCCGGGCGTCCGGTGTTGTCAGTGGTCGACAGCAATTCGTTCCACATCGACGGCTATTTCGAAGAAACCAAACTGAACGGCATCCATATCGGCCAGAGCGTCGACATCCGGGTGATCGGCGACAATGCGCGCTTGCGCGGGCACGTAGAAAGCATCGTCGCCGGTATCGAAGACCGCGACCGCACCAGCGGCAACAACCTGCTGCCCAACGTCAACCCGGCCTTCAGCTGGGTGCGCCTGGCCCAACGGATTCCGGTGCGCATCGCCTTCGATGACGTGCCGGAAGATTTCCGCATGATCGCCGGGCGTACCGCCACGGTATCGATCATCGACGATCAGCAACGGGAGCCGGCGCAATGAGTAAGGCCTCGGGTTTGGCGGTCGCCGGTTTGGGTTTGCTGCTGTCGGCGTGCCAGATGGTCGGGCCGGATTATCACTTGCCCGAAGAGGCGGCTGTCCATCGTCCAGATATCCAGGGCGATCTGGCGGTCGATGGCAAAACGGTGGTGTCCGCACCGGTGCCAGCCGATTGGTGGCGCCTGTACAAGGACCCGCGACTCGACCAGCTGGTACAGCAGGCCATGGCCTCCAACACCGATTTGCGCGTGGCGGCGGCCAGCCTGTCGCGGTCTCGCGCTCAGGTGGATGAGGCCGAAGCGGCGGGCGGCTGGAGCGGCGGCGTGCAGATGGGCGCCCAGCGCTTGCAGGAGTCCGGTCAGGCGTTCCTGCTACCGGAAAAAGTGCCGGTGGCCAACATTGGCGACATCGGCATCAGCGCGTCCTACCAGTTCGACCTGTTCGGGACCTTGCAACGCGGTATCGAAGCGGCCAAGGCCAATGCCGATGCGACGCAGGCCGCCGCCGATACGGCACGCATCACTGTGGTGGCCGACGTAGTGCGGGCCTACACCCAGGTGTGCGCGGCCAATGAAGAGCGGGAAATCGCCCAGCACTCCCTCGACCTGCAAGCGCAAAGCACCACACTGATCCAGCGCCTGCGCGATGCCGGGCGTGGCGATGAAACCCAGGTCACCCGCTCGCAAACCCAATTCAAATCCCTGCGCGCCGACATGCCGCGCTATGAGGCCTCACGTCAGGCCGGGCTGTATCGCCTGTCGATGTTGCTGGCCAAGCCGGTGGATCAACTGCCGGCCGGCACCGCCACCTGCGACGAGCTGCCGAAAATCGCGCAATTGGTCCCGGTGGGCGATGGCGCCGCGTTGCTCAAGCGTCGCCCCGATGTGCGGCAGGCCGAGCGGCGACTGGCGGCCGCGACGGCCGGTATCGGGGTTGCCACGGGTGAGCTGTACCCGAATATCAGCATCGGCGCGACCATCGGTACCGTCGGTATCCTCGACGATCTCGGCGACCCGTCGACCAACCGCTGGGGCTTCGGCCCGTCGCTGACCTGGAAGGTGCCGACCAACGGCGCCCGGGCGCGCATCCGCGAAGCCGAAGCGGTGACCCAGGCGACGCTGGCGCATTTCGATGGGGTGGTGCTCAACGCGATTCGTGAAACCCAGACCAGCCTTGCCCAATACTCGGCCCTGCTGCAACGCCGCGACGCCCTGGCCGATGCCGAGCAATCGGCAAAACTGGCGGCCGAACAGACCCATCGCTTCTTCCAGGCCGGCCGCGAATCGTTCCTGGCTGACCTGCAAGCGACCCGCACCTACACGGATGTCACGGCGCAATTGGCCGCTGCCAACACCCAGGTAGCCGCCAGCCAGATCGATTTGTTCCTGGCGTTGGGCGGCGGCTGGGAAAGCGGACGAACGCAAGCGTCGAACTCCGGCAAACCCTGAGGCCGTTGCTATGCTTTGAAGTGTTGGAAAGGCGCCTTGTGCAAAGCGCCCTTTCTTCGCACAAGGCTCGCGCAGGTCAGGGGGAAACCAACAATGAAAAACCCTTATGCTCTTGGCTTCTGGTGCGCCATCGTGGCATTGGTGCTGCTATCGGCCACCTATTTCTACGGCGTCATGCTGGCCCACCAGATCGACAAGGCTCTGGTGTTCCTCGACAGTGCCGTCGCGTTGATAGCCGTGATGTCCGTTGCGGTGGTGGCCTGGGCGTCGGTCCAGAATCAGCGCATCAAAAAAAGACAACTCGAACAAGGCAAGACCCTGGTCCTGATCTGGGATACCAAGGTGGCGTTGCGTCGTGTCGAAACAGTGTTCGACCGCTATTTCTGGGGCAGTTACTGGCAACCGGGTCGCACGTTTCAGGAGGTCATGGGCGAATTGACCGGCACGCCGCTGGAAAAAAGCCTCGAAACCCTGAAAAAACAATGCCTGGCGCTGGACCGGCAAGTGGCTGACGACGATCGGCACTGGCTCAGCAATGCCCGGGAGCTGGCCGATGTCGCCACGGCCATGGCCCGTGAACGTTATCAACTGGACGTCTGCGACCCACGCGCGGAAGTGACGGGCGGAGCGGTGATCAACCGCGACTTCGAAGTGCTGGTGTACACCTGGACGGCGCGGCTTAAAAGCTTTGATCATCAACTGGATGAGATCGAAGTCCAATACTCCTGATTTTGTGTTGGCTGTTCTGACGCCTTCGCGGGCAAGCCCGCTCCCACAGGAGTACGCATTCCAATGTGGGAGCGGGCTTGCTCGCGAAGGCGATTGAATGCACAGCGAAAAATTCGAACCCTGAGATCCCCCAAGACACTCCTTCACCTTTAATCATTGGGCCGTTCGTCGCGCCTGATGCTAATCTGCATTCCACTTTCAGCACTGTCGAGCCGCAACCCGTCATGGGTTCAGGGAAGACGACCACACTTTCAACAACGGACATTGAACGGGTCATACATGAACAAATCAGCAGGCGTGCTACTGGGAATCGTTGTCGCAATCGGTGCCATCAGCGCAGGCGGTGCCTGGTTCACCGGCACCAGGCTCGAAGGTGTGTTGAACTCCTCGATTGCCGATGCCAACAAGGAGCTGCAAGCGGCCATGGTCGGTTCCAACGGCACCGCTTCGCTGGAACTGGTGTCGCTGGAGCGTCATGTATTCAGCAGTACTGCGCACTATCGTCTCAAGGGCGAAGGTGAAATGTTCGGCGAAGCACCGGTCGAGCTGCTGTTTGTCGATCACATCGAACACGGCCCGTTGCCGTTCTCGCGGCTGATGTCGCTGAAGTGGCTGCCGGTCCTGGCGACCAGTCACTACGAACTGGAAAAGACCCCGCTCACCGAGAAGTGGTTTGCCGCCGCCAAGGACAAGTCCCCACTGACCGGCGTGGTCAACATCGGCTATGACAACGCTACCAATGGCACCTTCGAGTTGCAGCCGCTGGAAATGGCGCTGGATGACCAGTCGAGCATGAAATTCTCCGGCCTGAGCATGGACGTCGACGCGAGCGCCAAGGCGCAGAAGGTCAAGGCCACCGGCTACATGGACAGCCTGAAAGTGACCACCGTTTCTGAAGACCAGGCACCGGTGCAGGTTGAGTTGAACGGCCTGACCCTGGCCAGCAACCTGACCAAAAGTACCTACGGCTTCTATGTCGGCGAGAACGTCCTTGAACTGGCCAGCGGCAAATCGACTTTTGGCGTCAAGCAGTCGGTGCTGGACTTCAAGAAATTCGAGATGAAAAACCTGACGGAAGAAAAGGGCAGCAACGCTTCCGGGCGTGCCGATTATAAAGTTGGCGAAGTGTCCCTGAATGGCAAGACCATCGGTTCCGGTGCGCTGACCATGAGCGTGAAGAACCTCGACATTCCGGCCACGATGTCGTTGATGCAGGTCTACCAGAGCAAACTGCAGCCGTATGAGCGTGCGGCGGCCGAAGCGGTGGAAGCGGGCCTGCCGGCACCGGAGCTGAAACTGACCGAAGCCGAAGAGGCATTGCTCAAATCCAGCCTGGAAAAACTGCTGGCGGCCGGTCCGCAGGTGGCCCTGGAAAACCTGTCGTTCAACACGGCCAACGGTGAGAGCCGCGCCAACATGGTGCTCAACCTGACCAAGCCACAAACCATCGACCTGCCGACCGATCAACTGGTCAGGCAGTTGATCGCGTTGCTGGACTTCAAACTGAAAGTGTCCAAACCCATGCTGGTCGATGTACTCACCGTGCAGTCGCAAATCGACGGTCAGACCGACGCCAAGCTGATTGCCGATCAGGCCACCGCCACCGCAGACATGTTCGGCAGCATGGCGGTCGGCAGCCAACTGGCGAAACTGGACGGCAACAATATCGTCACCAACTTGCATTACGCCAACAATCAGGTGGATTTCAACGGCCAGAAAATGACCGTCGAAGAGTTTGCCGGTTTTGTCATGAGCAAGTTTGCGGAAACCGGTGCCACCGAATAACGGCGGCCGTTTATACAGTAACGCCCGGCCTCTGCATCACGCAGGTGCCGGGCGTTTTGCTGTCCGCCCCCCTAGGGAACGTCACGGATCAGGCGCCATGCCTCTTCCCAGGGCAACGGTTGTTTCATCCGCTCGGCAAGCATCGCCATGGCCCGGTCCATCTCGCAGGCTAGCGCCGCGGACACCACGCCATTTTTTCCGAACAGGCCTATGAAGGGTGGATCGTAAGGGTCGCCCTTGAACTCGACTTCGTCCCAGGCCTCGGCGTGCCCGAGGTAGTCGTAGGTCTTGCCGAAATGCCAGGTCCAGAAAAACGGCACGTCGAGGTAATGCTCGTCCCCGCCCAGCATATTGGCCGCTGCGATCCGCGCCTGCTGTTGGGCCAGTCGCCAGTGTTCGATGCGCACGTATTGGTTGTTCAGCGGGAAGGTGGCGATATCGCCAGCCGCCCAGAGGCCGTCGGCCACGCGCATTGCGCCGTCGACACGCAGCGACTGATCCTGCTCTTTCGCCAGCCCGGTGAAGGCCGCGGTGGCCGGCGTGACGCCAATGCCGACCAGCACCAGATCGGCCGCCAGGCGTTGGCCGTTGTCCAGGCGCACGGCTTCAACCTTGTCCGTTCCTTCGATCTGCGCTGCATTGCCTTGAGTATGAAATATTACGCCATGGGCTTCATGCCGCGCGCGAATGGCCTTGCCGACTGTTTCGCCGAACTGTTTGGCAAATGGCACTGCGTGGCGGGCCAGCACAGTCACGTCCAGGCCAAGCTGGCGCAGGGACGAGGCGGACTCCATGGCAATGAAACTGTCGCCGATGATCACCACCCGTTGGCCGGCGCTGGCGCTGTGCAGAATCTGCTGTGCATGGACTCTGGAGCGTAAAACGAACACCTGCGGCAAGTCGGCGCCGGGCAGCGTCAACAGTTTGGGTTCGCCGCCGGTGGCCAGCAGCGCGGCGTCGTAGGTCAGTGATTGGCCGTCAGTCAGCCGCAGTGTGCGGTTTGATGCGTCCAGGCTGGCCACTTCGCCCTGCAGGCGCTCGATCCGCTGCTCGCGGTAAAACGCCTCGTCGCGCAGCGGCGGGACTTCCTGCGGCGGCATTTCCCCGGCGATCACGTATTTGCTCAGCGCAGTGCGGTCGTATCCGGCATCGGCTTCGCGGTCGATCAACAGCACCCGGCCACCGAAGCCTTTCTCGCGCAACGCTGCTGCTGCCGCCGTGCCTGCCGCGCCAGCGCCGATAATAATGAAGGTTCGTGGATCGTCGGCCGGTGGCGTGTGGGCGTCCGATAACGGCTGGTCGCCGACCCAGATGTCGCCGTCACGGACTTCGAGGGGATAGCGCTTGAGACTGTCCAGGGCTGGCGGTTCACACAGCCCGCCATCCTCGATCCGAAACTGCGCCTTGTGCCACGGACAGGTCAGACGACCGTTGCATACCGCACCGTCAGCCAGCGGGGCGCCGGCATGGGGGCATTCGGCCTGATAAGCGCGAAGTTGCTCACCGGCCCGCAACAGTAGAATCTTGCTGCCCTGGACTTGCACTTCCAGACCCCGGTCTTCGGGCACATTGGTAACACGCGCAACGCGATGCAGAGTCATGATTGCTCTCCAGACAGACGTTTACTTATGAGTCTGGTGCTTATCGCGAGGTTCAGCCAATTGCCCGCTGCCACGGCGTGAACGGTCCGGCTATAGTTTGCACGCCGACGACGGCCCAATACGCACAAGGTGCTCCGGTATGACCCGATTGACCTCAATCAACGCTTGGCTCGCAGCCGCCGCTGTCGCCCTTTGCGTGCAGTTCCCGGCGCAGGCCAAGGAACGCTTCACCCTGAACATTCCCGGAGTTTCCGATGACCGTCTGTTCACCTCGGCCGCTGCGAGCGATTCCGCGGGTTGTGGCGGACACAACATTTCCCCGGCATTGAACTGGAACACCGGCCCGGCCGCCACCCAAAGCTACGCCATCGTCATGCACGACCCGGACGGCCAGAAGGGCCAGGGCATCGATCAGTGGGTGCATTACGGCATCAAGGCCGGCACCCACCAGATCCCGGCCGGTGCCGGAAGCAAACCCGGCCTCGAGGGCGTTGGCGGTACCAACAGCCAGAACACCACCGGCTACATCGGCCCTTGCCCACCCGTTGGCGACAGCGCGCACCACTACATCATCCAGATCTACGCCCTGGACCTGGCCCCGGACGCCTTGCCCGCCGGCCTGACCCGTGCGCAGCTGCTGGAAAAAATCAAAGGCCACGTCCTGAGAAACAGCAGCGTGGTACGGCGCTATCACCGCTAAAGACTGATTTGCAGCAAACTGAAGTGCGCAGCATGGCGGGGATTTGGCATCCACCCCCGAAAGCGCGCACTATCAGGTCATAGCCGATGCGTTGGAGGATGCCGTGGCAAAAAAAATCGACCGCATCGCCCAAATGCTCAACTGCCCGCAAAAGGGTGAAGAACTACGGCGAGCGATTACCGAGAGTCGCAAGGATTTTCTGCTGAACCAGCCGGAAGAAGATGTTGTTGAAGACGACGACCTTGAAGAGGAGCTTTTCGAGGACGACGAGGACGATGATGAGTACGACGAGTTCGACTGGACCACAGAATAAAAAAAAACCGCCTTTGGCGGTTTTTTTTGGGGTCCAGGCAACAGCCCAGATGTGCTGCGTCTGGCGTACTTACAAGTGTCAGAGCCCGTTAGGGAGAAACTTGGTTGCGCCGCTGACATCATCGATTTTCTTGATGCGAAAGGCTTTCAGGCAAGTTTCGTCGCGGGTGTTGGTGTCGGAGCAATATTGCTTGATGAAATCGGCAAAGATCATGTCCTGACCATTAACGGTGAGGACGCGCTTGTAATATTCACCATTGATGCCTTGGGCTTGGCGGCTGTCAGTCATCTCCTGATCCACCACCAGGCGTCCGTGCAGGTCGACTGCTGGAACCTGGGCTTTGGGATCTTCTTTGGAGCAGGCGCTCAGGAGCAGGCCTGCGGCAATCAGCGTACATAAACGCAGCATAGGAATTCATCTCTGATAACGGATGCCCCGGACCAGGGTCCGGGGCAGATCGATAGGAGGATTACTCGCCGAACAAGCGGCTGGAGCGATTGACTTCAGCCTTGCCGGCATCTTCCAGCAGGGACTTGGTGCCGGAGGTCACATTGCGTGCCGAGTCGGCTTCAGACTGGATCACGTCGGTGCGTGCCGCGCTGTCACGCAACTCCGCATCGATGTAGTCGTTGGCGCGTGCGGTGCGCGCGCGTTTCGCCTGCAGTGCCAGGCGGCGCTCTTCCAGCTCCAGTGCGCGTAGCTCGTCTTCGTAGCCTTCTTCACGGGTTTGAACACGCTTGTGTTCAAGTTCCTGTGACTTGCGCTGCTCAAGAGCCCTTTGCTGCGCCGCTTGCTGTGCCGCTGCCCGTTGCCGACGATCAGCAGCGATACGAGCATCCTCGCGTGCCCGTTCGGCTGCCGCCTGACGGACGCGTTCGGCCTGAGCGGCTGCTTCAGTCTGTTTGGTCTGCTGTTCGATTTGATACAGGCTGTCGAACTGGTTTGCCAATGCCGGCATGGCCAGCAGTGCGAGAACGGAGCCCAGAACAATAGGTTTCATGTCCGACCCCTTAGCTTTTCTTGGGTTCTGGACAGGTCGCATTCGGCTGAATGCGTGTTTCGTTGGAGATCGTCATCACCATCAGGGAGATTTCGCCAACCTTGAACTCACAAGGGCGACCCACCTGGGCAGACGTGTAGATTTTGCCGCTTTCGGAATAACCAATCAGCACACCCGGTACCAGGGTGGTGTCATTGACCATCGAACCTGCCATGGCGCCTGCAGCGCCACCGGCTACACCGCCGACAATGGCCGTGTCAGTGTTTTTCGTGTTGCCCAGTGCGGCACCACCGATCAGACCCAACACCCCACCCGCCATCATGGCGGCTTTTTTGTTCTTTTCGTTGCTGACTTTTATCTTGCTCGGCGAAATCGTAAGGATTTTGACGGTTTTAGCTTCCTGCTGGCTGTTTACCTGGCTGGCGTCGAATACATCTGCTTGATACTCCTCACCGGACGTTTGGCAACCAGCAAGAACAGCAGCAATCGAAAGCACCAGGCAGCGTTTTAACATCATCATTTCCAATATCTCTATGAGCTTAAGAAATCCCGAGCGGGACAATCCATTGTGATTTGAGGCAATGTGCCACCATTCTAATCAAACTGAAGAAGGTAAGGCCAAGAAAAGTTTGGAGCGAGGGGGGATCGGGTGTACCAGGCAGGAGCCGGGAAGCACGTTGTAATGCGCGACGTTTGGGGGGAGTTTCTCTAGAAGGATGACTGCATCCATGACGGCGAACACACGTCCACAAAAAAGCCCCAGACCCATAAGGCCTGAGGCTTTCTCGTTACAACGTATGGTGCACCAGGCGGGATTCGAACCCACGACCCCTGCCTTCGGAGGGCAGTACTCTATCCAGCTGAGCTACTGGTGCAGCGGGCGCCATGATACTCATATGCACTGCGGGCGTCCATGCTGCTGAATCGCCTGCGTTTTTTTAAAGCTGTAACAGGCGTTTGCTACGTTGATCAGAAAATACGGGCAAAAGCGTCGTTTTCGTTCTTTTTTTCGAACAGGCTATTGTCCTTTACCCCCTTTGATCCTAGGATTCGTTTGAGATTTCAAACGCTCTTGTCTGGGTGCTGAACCGCACGATTTGAATCAGTGCGCTATTTATGTGCTTCAGCCCGGTGAATGATTTCCCTGACGGCAGCCTATCGAGGCGCCTTTCTACAATCATAATTTGCTCCGCGCGTGCGCGGTGCTGTTAAGGAAAGCCGACATGCAGCTTAAAGACACCCAGTTGTTCCGCCAGCAAGCCTTCATTGATGGCGCGTGGGTTGATGCGGACAATGGTCAGACGATCAAGGTCAACAACCCGGCAACGGGCGAAATTCTGGGCACCGTGCCGAAAATGGGCGCTGCCGAAACCCGCCGTGCGATCGAGGCTGCTGACAAAGCGCTGCCGGCCTGGCGTGCACTGACCGCCAAAGAGCGTGCAGGCAAACTGCGTCGCTGGTACGAGCTGATCATCGAGAACCAGGACGACCTGGCTCGCCTGATGACCCTGGAACAAGGCAAGCCGTTGGCCGAAGCCAAGGGCGAAATCGTTTACGCTGCTTCATTTATCGAGTGGTTCGCCGAAGAAGCCAAGCGTATCTACGGTGACGTGATTCCGGGCCACCAGCCAGACAAGCGCCTGATCGTGATCAAGCAGCCAATTGGCGTGACCGCTGCAATTACCCCGTGGAACTTCCCGGCTGCCATGATCACCCGTAAAGCCGGCCCGGCCCTGGCCGCCGGTTGCACCATGGTGCTCAAGCCTGCTTCGCAAACTCCGTTCTCCGCCTTTGCCCTGGCTGAACTGGCCCAGCGTGCCGGTATCCCTGCAGGCGTGTTCAGCGTGGTTTCCGGCAGCGCCGGCGACATCGGCAGCGAACTGACCAGCAACCCGATCGTGCGCAAGCTGTCCTTCACCGGTTCGACCGAAATCGGTCGTCAACTGATGTCGGAATGCGCCAAGGACATCAAGAAAGTGTCCCTGGAACTGGGCGGCAACGCGCCGTTCATCGTGTTTGACGACGCGGACCTGGATAAGGCCGTCGAAGGCGCGATCATCTCCAAGTACCGCAACAACGGTCAGACCTGCGTCTGCGCCAACCGCCTGTACATTCAGGATTCGGTCTACGACGCGTTCGCCGAGAAGCTGAAAGTGGCTGTGGCCAAGCTCAAGATCGGTAACGGTCTGGAAGCAGGCACCACCACTGGCCCGCTGATCGACGAGAAAGCCGTGGCCAAGGTGCAAGAGCACATTGCTGACGCCGTTTCCAAAGGCGCCACCGTGCTGTCCGGCGGCAAGTCGATGGAAGGTAACTTCTTCGAACCGACCATCCTGACCAACGTGCCGAACAACGCTGCCGTGGCCAAGGAAGAAACCTTCGGTCCATTGGCTCCACTGTTCCGCTTCAAAGACGAAGCCGATGTGATCGCGATGTCCAACGACACCGAGTTCGGTCTGGCCTCGTACTTCTATGCTCGCGACCTGGGCCGTGTGTTCCGTGTGGCTGAAGCCCTGGAATACGGCATGGTCGGCGTCAACACCGGGTTGATCTCCAATGAAGTCGCGCCGTTCGGCGGCATCAAGGCCTCGGGCCTGGGCCGTGAAGGCTCCAAGTACGGCATCGAAGATTACCTGGAAATCAAATACCTCTGCCTGGGCATCTAACCCCGCAAGAGTATTGCTTCAAGCGCAAAGGGCACGAGAGCGCTGTCCCTTTGCGCCGCTTCAAACCGGAATTTTCTCTGTGGTCGGGAACGCTGTGGCAGTCGATCATCGCATGCTGCCTTAGTTACCTCCCCACCGCTTAATCCTTGAACCACGCCGACCGATGAGCGGCGAATGAGGAATGTAATGAGCAAGACTAACGCTTCTTTGATGGCCCGCCGTACCAATGCAGTTCCACGTGGTGTTGGCCAGATTCACCCGATCTTCGCCGAGTCCGCGAAGAACGCGACCGTGACCGACGTTGAAGGTCGTGAGTTCATCGACTTCGCCGGCGGTATCGCCGTGCTGAACACCGGCCACGTGCACCCGAAAATCATCGCGGCCGTGACCGAGCAGCTGAACAAGCTGACCCACACTTGCTTCCAGGTACTGGCCTACGAGCCGTACGTAGAAGTGTGCGAAAAAATCAACGCCAAGGTGCCAGGTGATTTCGCCAAGAAAACCCTGTTGGTGACCACCGGTTCCGAAGCCGTGGAAAACTCGATCAAGATCGCCCGTGCCGCCACTGGCCGTGCCGGCGTGATCGCGTTCACCGGCGCTTACCACGGTCGCACCATGATGACCCTGGGCCTGACCGGTAAAGTCGTGCCTTACTCGGCCGGCATGGGCCTGATGCCAGGCGGCATCTTCCGCGCGCTGTACCCGAACGAACTGCACGGTGTGAGCATCGACGACTCGATCGCCTCCATCGAACGCATCTTCAAGAACGACGCCGAGCCGAAAGACATCGCTGCGATCATCATCGAGCCGGTGCAGGGCGAAGGTGGTTTCTACGTCGCTCCGAAAGAATTCATGAAGCGTCTGCGTGCCCTGTGCGACCAGCACGGCATCCTGCTGATCGCTGACGAAGTACAGACTGGCGCTGGCCGTACCGGTACTTTCTTCGCCATGGAACAGATGGGCGTTGCTGCCGACCTGACCACCTTCGCCAAATCCATCGCTGGCGGCTTCCCGCTGGCCGGTGTGTGCGGCAAGGCCGAGTACATGGACGCCATCGCTCCAGGCGGCCTGGGCGGCACCTACGCCGGTAGCCCGATCGCTTGCGCCGCGGCCCTGGCCGTGATGGAAGTGTTCGAAGAAGAGCACCTGCTGGATCGTTGCAAGGCCGTTGGCGAGCGTCTGGTAACCGGCCTGAAGGCCATCCAGGCCAAATACCCGGTGATCGGCGAAGTCCGTGCCCTGGGTGCGATGATCGCTGTCGAGCTGTTCGAAAACGGCGACAGCCACAAGCCAAACGCCGCCGCTGTGGCATCGGTTGTGGCCAAGGCTCGCGACAAGGGCCTGATCCTGCTGTCCTGCGGCACCTACGGCAACGTTCTGCGCGTCCTGGTACCGCTGACCTCGCCGGATGAGCAACTGGACAAAGGCCTGGCGATCATCGAAGAGTGCTTCGCCGAGCTGTGATCACTCGGGGGTGTTTTCAGTCAGTTTCCACATCGACGGGGAAACTGATTGAGAGCGCCCTCTGATGTGACCTGATCGACAAAAAACCCGCTTCGGCGGGTTTTTTCATGCCCCTGAAAACACATCCCGCGCATTAACGCTGTATCGAATGGCCAGCATTGGCTAATGTTCCTGAATTGCCAGGGAGAGCTGTATGACAACTGTCATTTTACCCGCGGTTCCGAGAGTACTGATTGCCGAGGCCGACCCCTGGTCCCGGGATCTGCTCAAGGAAGTGTTGTTGAACGTACGCTGCGATGCGCGGCTGGATTTGTGCGCCGATGGCCAGCAGGCGTTGGAGCTATTGGCTGCCAACCCCTATGACCTGGTCATCGCCGATTGGGAGTTGCCGGGTGTCGATGGTCTGAATGTCCTGCGCAACATCCGCCAGCGCAAACGCAACCCGCCGTTGCCCTTCATCCTCATGAGCAGTCGCAACGACAGTGCCAGCGTGCGCGAGGCCTTGCCGCTGGCGCCGGCCGCGTACCTGACCAAGCCCCTGAATATGGAAAGCCTGACCCATCGATTGCAGGGGTTGCTGCTGCACGCAGGGGAAGAAGTCTCGTGCGAAGTGCCGGCGCTGGCGCCGGGCATGACGTTGTCGGTGTTTCTGGAGCGTCGACGGGAATTGGCCGACGGTGCGCCGCTGATGACCGACGTGCAAGTGGCGGTCAAACGCAGTCTCAATCCCAATGGCCTCGACCTGACGGTGCTGGAGGACGAAATCCGCACCGATCCGCAGGTTACGGCTGTGCTGATTGCCGCCGCCAACAGCGCGGCCCAGCACCGCGGCGCGGGTGTGCAAACCCTGTCCCAGGCGCTGCATCGCCTGGGTACCGGGCAGAGCATGAACCTGATTCTCGGGCTGGCGCTCAAGCGCAGTGCCCGGCTCAGCGATCCGCAATTGGCCGACTATGCCGAGCGTTACTGGGACCTGTCACTGCACACCGCCGAGTACGCGCGAACCCTGGCGCGCTTGCTCGATCTGGATCAGGAGCGTTGCTATTGCGCCGGCATGTTGCATCGTCTCGGCGATCTGGCGTTGCTGCGCTGCCTGCAGGAATGGAAACAGGCTGGCGGCGAACTGGACGAGTTGGAAGAAGTGGGTGAAGCGCTGGTTGAATATGGCGCGGCCTATGGCTCGGCCCTGCGTACACGCTGGCGTCTGCCGCTGGAGTTGCGGGAGCTGATTGCGGCGGCCTACCAGCTCGGTGGCGGGGTTTACTCCCGCGAAGCGCTGGTGATGAACATGGCGGCGCAGATGGCGCGCCTGACCGAGCATGAGGGCATTGAGGAGCTGGCCAAGAGCCGGACGGCGCGGTTGCTCAAGATCGGCTTGCCGGAATTGATGCGGTTGCGCAGAAAGTAGATTTCACACAACTCCTTGTGGGAGTGGGCTTGCTCGCGAAGGCGGAGTGTCAGTCGACATAAAAGGTGACTGATGCGGCCCCTTCGCGAGCAAGCCCGCTCCCACATGGGGCTGTGGTGCCGATCAGGCAGTGACAATCCTGTTCTTGCCCTCGCGCTTGGCCCGGTACATCGCGGCATCCGCCCGGGAAAACAGGTCCACCACGGTTTCGTCCGAGGCGCTCAGGCTGGTCAGGCCCTGGCTGACAGTGATGCCGAAAGTCCGGCCTTCATGGTTGAAACTCAATTGCTGAATCTGCCGTTGCAGGCGTTCAGCCACTTGCAGAGCCATTTGCGGCGTGCACCCGGGAAACACCGCAGCAAATTCCTCACCGCCAATGCGCCCGAACAGGTCGCGACGGCGCAACGCTGCGCGTCCGCTTTCGGCAATGCGTTGCAGCACGTTGTCGCCTTCCTGGTGACCGTAGGTGTCGTTGATCGTTTTGAAGTCATCAATATCCAGCATCAGAAACGACAGCGGCTCGCCCTGTTGCCGGGCGTTTGTGAACTCGCGGTGAGCGCATTCGAAGAAATGATGGCGATTGCTGCTCTGGGTCAGCGCGTCGGTGGTGGCCAGGCGCTGCAGTTCGGTTTCCAGCTGCTTCTTGTTGGTGATGTCTTCGGCAATGCCGACGATGATCACCGGTTGCCCCGGCTCGGCCTGGCGATTGATGAAGCATTTGTCGCTTAGCCAGCGCACCTGGCCGTCGGCGGCAATGATTCGATACTCACGGTCTTCGACGGCGCCTTTGTCCAACACTTCGGCCAGGCTGCGTTCGGCGTAGTCGAGGTCGTCAGGGTGAATGCTGTCGCGCCATTGATTGCAGTCGGCCAGCAACTGATCGGCTGACCGGCCAAAGATCCGTTCATAGGCAGGGCTGACGTAAAGCACCCGGCGGGTTTCCCAATCGAATGCCCACAGCACCGCGTTGACGCTTGCCAGCAATGTGTTGAGCAGTTGTTCCCGTTCGGTCAAACGTGCGACTTCGCCTTGGGCGTGCATCAGTGCCATCAGGGTCTGCGCGGCCTCGGGCCAATGTGACGGAGATGAGTCTTGCAGGTTCTTTTGGGCCATCGAAACAAATCTCAAAGGGCATGCGGCCAACACCAAGCCCACCGGGGATGGCGAAGTGTCTTTGAGATAAGGGTTTCAAGATGAAGTTCCCGCCTTTTGTGGCGAGGGAGCTTGCTCCCGCCGGGCGGTACTGGCGACGCGTTTTTGCGGTCATAAATCAACGTGGGAGCGGGCTTGCTCGCGAAAGCGGAGTGTCAGTCGACATAAAAGGTGACTGACACTCCGCTTTCGCGAGCAAGCCCGCTCCCACAGGGTTTGTGGCTCAAACAGTGGCAGGGCGCAGGGAGTAGGTTTTCAACTGATCGGCGAAGTCGCGCAGGGATTGAATCCCGCTGGCTTCGGCTTCGTGTACCCAGTCCTTGATGGCCGCCAGCATGTCGTGGCCATTTGAGCTGGTCTTGACCCAGATCTGCTGCAGGGCCAGGCGTTTCTCGTAAATTACCTTCAATGCCTGACTGTGCTCGAGCATGTTCTGGATGCGTACATGGTGTTTGTCATCCAGCAGGCTGGTCTCTCGCGAAAGCAGGCGTTTGGCCCGGTGGAACTGGTGACGTACCGAGTGATCGACCTTTTCCAGCTCTTGCTTGACCAGCGGGCCGATCACCAATTTGCGGTACTGGGCCATGATCTGGAAGCGGTTGTTGAGGATCGCCATGGCGGTGTCCATGTCCAGGTTGCCCTTGCCTTCGACGCGATGGGCAATCGGCGCAACCCGTTGAACCTTGGCCAGGCGCAGGAAACTGAAGACTTTGATCCACGCCCAGCCCAGGTCGAATTCCCACTTCTTCACCGACAGTTTTGCCGAATTAGGGTAGGTGTGATGGTTGTTATGCAGTTCTTCGCCGCCAATCAGGATGCCCCACGGCACCAGGTTGGTCGCCGCATCGCGGCATTCGAAGTTGCGGTAGCCGATGGCATGGCCCAGGCCATTGACCACGCCGGCGGCCCAAACCGGGATCCACATCATCTGGATGGCCCAGATGGTGATGCCGATGGTGCCGAACAGCAGCAGGTCGATAACGGCCATGATCGCCACACCCAGCAGGGGGAAACGGCTGTAGAGGTTGCGCTCGATCCAGTCTTCGGGGCAGTTCTTGCCGTAGATGCGCAGCGTCTCGGGATTTTCCGCTTCGGCGCGGTACAGTTCGGCGCCTTTGCGCAGCACCGTGGACAGCCCTTTGATGACCGGGCTGTGCGGATCATCGACGGTTTCGCATTTGGCGTGATGCTTGCGGTGGATGGCCGTCCACTCGCGGGTGTTCTGCGCCGTGGTCAGCCACAGCCAGAAACGGAAGAAATGCTTGAGGCCCCCATTCAGCTCCAGGGAGCGGTGGGCCGAGTAACGATGCAGATAGACCGTGACGGCGATGATCGTGACGTGGGTCATCAGCAGGGTGACTGCTACCAGTGACCAGGCTGACAAGCCGAGTAAACCTTCGTACCACATAGGCTGTAGGGCCCTCGATAAAGAAAAAACAGCCGTTGCATTATCACTAAGCCCACACAGAAAACCAGTCGCCCTTTCAGATAAGAGTGGCTGGATGTGTCTTTAAACTATAATTCCAACCTTTTCGTATGGACATGGATTGCCTGATGCCTGCCACCTATCGCGATGCCTTGCGTGCAGCGCTGCTCTATCTGTTGCTTTCCGTGGTTTGGCTGCAGATCAGTGGCTATTTATTAAACAGTTTCTTCGATAGCTCCGCCGAGCGACTGCGATGGCAACTGATCAACGGTTACGTTTGGGTGCTGTTCAGCGCCGGATTGATCTTCATTGCCCGGGCGCGGCTGCTGCGGTGTCTGGGTATCGGCGCCAAACTGCGTGAGCGCGATGCCGACCGCCTGCGCTTGCGACAGGCGGCGGCAGTGTTCGACTGCACCCTCGAAGGGGTGCTGGTCACCAATCGGGAAGGCGTGATCGTCCATGTGAACCGGGCCTTTATGGAGATCACCGGTTATGACGGTGAGGTGCTGCTGGGGCAGCGGCCCAATATGTTCAAGTCGGGGCGCCATCCAGCGCAATTCTATCAAGCGATGTTCGCCGCGCTTGGAAGCGCTGGGGAGTGGAGCGGGGAAATCTGGAACCGGCGCAAAAGCGGCGAAATTTATCCGCAATGGCAGACAATCCGCCTGATTCATGACGACGACGGCCAGCCAAGCCAGTATGTGGCGGTGTTTTCCGATATCAGTGCAATCAAGAACTCCGAACACGAGTTGATGCACCTGGCGCACCACGACCCGCTGACCGACCTGCCGAACCGTCTGTTGTTCAGCGACCGCGCCGAACAGGCCCTGGCTTCGGCGCAGGTGCACAAGCGTGGTTGCGCGCTGCTGATGATTGATCTCGATCACTTCAAGATGATCAACGATAGCCTCGGGCATACCATCGGCGATCAGTTGCTCAAGGCTGTAGCCGGGCGCCTGAAAGGTATGTTCGATCCCGGCATTACCCTGGCTCGGCTGGGCGGCGACGAGTTTGCCGTGCTGGCCGAATGCTGTCCGCAGTTGATCCAGGCGGCTGCGCTGGCACAACGGATCATCAACGGGCTGAAAGAGCCGTTTGCTATCGATGGACATCAGCTGTTCATCAACACCAGCATTGGCATCAGCCTGTTCCCCAGCGATGCCTTGAGCGTTGAACAATTGTTGCGCAACGCCGATTCGGCATTGTTCAAGGCCAAAAGCACCGGTCGCAATGACTACGCGCTATACACCGAAGAATTGACCGCCCATGCCCAACAACGCGTCGAGATCGCCTTCGAGTTGCGCCGCGCCCTGGACCAGCAGGAATTGCAGGTTTATTACCAGCCGGTTCACGACCTCAAGACCAGCCGCCTGGTGGGTGTCGAGGCGTTGGTGCGTTGGCAGCACCCGCAGCGGGGGCTGGTGTCACCGGCGGAATTCATTCCCGTCGCCGAACGAACCGGTCTGATCGCCGAAATCGATGCCTGGGTCATGGCGCAGGCGTGCCGGCAGATGTGTCAGTGGCAGCAGGACGGGGTGGTGCTGTCTTTTGTGGCGGTCAACATTTCTTCGCGCCTGTTTGCCCGTCGCGAGTTGTATCAGCAGGTGGCGCAGGTGTTGCATGAAACCGGGCTGGAGCCGGCCTGTCTGGAACTGGAAGTGACCGAAAGCGCGGTGATGGATGATCCGGAAGTCGCGCTGGAGCAGATGCATCGCCTGCGCGAGTTGGGGGTGCGCCTGGCCATCGACGACTTCGGCACGGGTTACTCATCGCTGTTGCGGCTCAAGCGCCTGCCGGTGCAAAAACTGAAGATCGACCAAGGCTTCGTCGCCGGATTGCCGTGGGACGAGGATGATGCGGCGATCTCGCGGGTGATCGTCGCCCTGGCCCAAAGCATGGGCATGCAGGTTCATGCCGAGGGGATTGAGCAGGTCGAACAGGCGGCGTTCCTCCTTGAGCAGGGCTGTGATCTGGGCCAGGGCTACTGGTTCGGGCGGCCGGTGCCGGCAGGGCAGTTGAACTGGGCTCATGCGCCGGTGATCGGAGCAGTTACCTTGCCGCCTTGCTGATACACAAAACCTGTGGGAGCGGCGGTGCGGCGATCCGACTTGCTCGCGAAGGCGGACTGTCTGGCAACAGGGATGTTGAATGCGCCGGCCTCTTCGCGAGCAAGCCCGCTCCCACAGGTTTTTGGTGCGCTTGAAAGAGGGTGAATCGCCTCAAGCCCTTGTCCCTTCAATTAATGTCTTCTGGTTATATAAACATTCTTAAATAGTCTTTTTAAGAATATCAAGACCTCACTAGTATTGCTCCCAAGCCGCAAGCAGTGCCGACACTGCGAGGCAAACTCTCAGTTGAAGGAGCAGCAATATGAGCGCATCCCTGCGTAGCGTCGACGGTCAAGACGAAGCCACCATCCTGCGTGAAATCCAGAGCGCCCTGCGCGACCTGCGTTTTGGGGCCGTGGAAATCACTGTGCACAACGCGCAGGTGGTGCAGATCGAACGCAAAGAAAAATTCCGCTTGCAGCAGCCGGGCAACAAGCCCGGCTGAAGTGGATCGCAGCCCCTGTAGGCGCTGCCGAAGGCTGCGATCTTTGAACCGGCAACGCGATTCCAGAAGTCCATAAAAAAAGCCAACAAACCAAGAATTCCAGGAGCTTTCACCATGTCGTCGATTCGTCATTTCGCTTTGGCCGCCCTGGCCAGCGCCCTTTTCGCCGGTTCTGCAGTTGCCAAGGACTACGAACTGCTCAACGTGTCGTACGACCCGACCCGCGAGCTGTATCAGGACTACAACGCCGAATTCGTGAAGTTCTGGCAAAAGGAACATGCCGGCGACACCGTGAAAATCCAGCAATCCCATGGTGGCTCGGGCAAGCAAGGCCGAGCGGTGATCGATGGCCTGCGTGCCGACGTCGTGACCCTGGCCCTGGCCGGTGACATCGACGAAATCGCCAAGCTCGGCAAGTCCCTGCCGGCTGACTGGCAAAAGCGCCTGCCGGACGCAAGCACGCCTTATACCTCGACCATCGTGTTCCTGGTGCGCAAGGGCAACCCTAAAGGCATCAAGGACTGGGGTGACCTGATCAAGAATGACGTTTCGGTGATCACGCCGAACCCGAAAACCTCCGGCGGTGCGCGCTGGAACTTCCTCGCGGCCTGGGCCTATGGCCTCAAAGCCAATGGCGGCGACGAAGCCAAGGCCAAGGAATACGTGCAAACCCTGTTCAAGCACGTGCCAGTGCTGGACACCGGCGCCCGCGGCTCGACCATTACCTTCGTCAACAACGGCCAGGGCGACGTGTTGCTGGCCTGGGAAAACGAAGCCTTCCTGGCCCTGAAAGAAGAGGGCGGCGCCGACAAGTTCGACATCGTCGTGCCTTCGCTGTCGATTCTCGCCGAGCCACCGGTGGCGGTGGTCGACAAGAATGCCGAGAAAAAGGGCAACGAGCAGATCGCCGAAGCCTACCTCAAGCACCTGTACAGCCCGGCCGGCCAGGAAATCGCGGCGAAGAATTTCTATCGCCCCCGTGACAAGGATGTGGCCGCCAAGTACGCCCAGCAGTTCCCGAAACTGGAGCTGGTGAGCATCGACAAGGACTTCGGCGGCTGGAAAACCGCACAACCGAAATTCTTCAATGACGGCGGGGTGTTCGACCAGATCTACCAGGCGCAATAACCTCGCTTAAGCTACATAACATGTGGGAGCGGGCTTGCTCGCGAAGGCGGTGTATCAGGCGGCATTAACGTTGACTGACACACTGCTTTCGCGAGCAAGCCCGCTCCCACAGGGATGGGTTTAGTTGATCGCTTTTTAACCAAGGACTTCTATGTCGCGTCGTATCTCCCCCGTCATACCCGGCTTCGGGCTGACGCTGGGCTACACCTTGGTGTACCTCAGCCTGATTGTGCTCATACCACTGGCGGCGATGTTCGTGCATGCCGCTCAACTCACCTGGGATCAGTTCTGGGCAATCATCTCGGCGCCACGGGTGCTGGCGGCGCTGAAGCTCAGCTTCGGCACCGCCCTGTGTGCCGCAATCATCAACGGCATCATCGGCACGCTGCTGGCCTGGGTATTAGTGCGCTATACCTTCCCTGGACGAAAAGTGATCGATGCAATGATCGACCTGCCGTTCGCATTGCCCACGGCAGTGGCCGGTATTGCGCTGACGGCGTTGTACACCCCTACCGGCCTGGTTGGTCAGTTTGCAGCGGATCTGGGTTTCAAGATCGCCTACACCCCCCTGGGCATCACCCTTGCCCTCACTTTTGTGACACTTCCATTCGTAGTACGTACCGTACAGCCAGTATTGGCGGACATTCCTCGTGAAGTCGAAGAAGCGGCGGCGTGCTTGGGTGCGAAACCATTGCAGGTTTTCCGCCATATCCTGCTGCCGGCACTGCTTCCGGCATGGCTGACCGGTTTCGCGCTGGCCTTTGCCCGCGGGGTCGGCGAGTATGGTTCGGTGATTTTCATCGCCGGCAACATGCCGATGAAAACCGAGATTCTGCCGCTGCTGATCATGGTCAAACTCGACCAATACGATTACACCGGCGCTACCTCCATTGGTGTACTGATGCTGGTGGTTTCCTTCGTCCTGTTGCTGCTGATCAACTTGTTGCAGCGACGCATCGAAACCCCATAAGGAGGCGCACCCATGTCCCAATCGTCTATTGCTGCCGCTTCCTCGAACGCTGCCCGCCGTGGCAGCGCGACTTCGCGGCGAATCCTGATCGGCCTTGGCTGGCTGATATTTGCGCTGTTCCTGTTGCTGCCGCTGTTCATCGTGGTGTCCCAGGGCCTGAAGCTCGGCCTCGGTGCGTTCTTCACCGCGATCTTTGAGCCGGACGCGTTGTCGGCACTGAAACTCACGGTCATCGCCGTACTGATTTCGGTGCCGTTGAACCTGGTGTTCGGCGTCAGCGCCGCGTGGTGCGTGAGCAAGTACTCGTTCCGTGGCAAGAGCATGCTGGTGACGCTGATCGACCTGCCGTTCTCGGTGTCGCCGGTGATCGCCGGACTGGTCTATGTGCTGATGTTCGGCGCCCAGGGCCTGTTTGGCCCATGGCTGCAGGACCACGACATCCAGATCGTCTTCGCCCTGCCGGGCATCGTGTTGGCGACGATTTTCGTCACCGTGCCGTTCGTGGCCCGTGAACTGATCCCGCTGATGCAGGAACAAGGCACTCAGGAAGAGGAGGCCGCACGTCTGCTCGGCGCCAACGGCTGGCAGATGTTCTGGCACGTCACCGTACCCAACATCAAATGGGGCCTGATTTATGGCGTGGTGTTGTGCACCGCCCGGGCCATGGGTGAGTTCGGTGCAGTGTCGGTGGTTTCCGGGCACATTCGCGGGGTGACCAACACCCTGCCGTTGCACGTCGAGATCCTCTACAACGAATACAACCACGTGGCCGCGTTCGCCGTGGCGAGCCTGTTGCTGATCCTGGCGCTCTTCATCCTGCTGCTCAAGCAGTGGAGCGAAAACCGTATTAACCGCCTGCGCGCCAGCGCCGCGGAGGAATAATTCATGTCGATCGAAGTGCGTAACGTCAGCAAGAATTTCAACGCGTTCAAGGCGCTGGACAACATCAGCCTGGACATCCAGAGCGGCGAACTCGTCGCGTTGCTCGGCCCGTCGGGCTGCGGCAAGACCACGCTGCTGCGGATCATTGCCGGCCTGGAAACCCCGGACAAGGGCAACATCGTGTTCCACGGTGAAGACGTTTCCGGCCACGACGTGCGCGATCGCAACGTCGGCTTCGTGTTCCAGCACTACGCTCTGTTCCGCCATATGACGGTGTTCGACAACGTCGCGTTCGGCCTGCGCATGAAGCCGAAAAACCAGCGCCCGAGCGAAAGTCAGATCGCAACCAAGGTTCACGAACTGTTGAACATGGTGCAACTGGACTGGTTGTCGGATCGCTACCCGGAGCAACTCTCCGGCGGCCAGCGTCAGCGCATTGCCTTGGCCCGGGCGCTGGCGGTGGAGCCGAAAGTGCTGCTGCTCGACGAACCTTTCGGCGCCCTCGACGCCAAGGTTCGCAAGGAGCTGCGCCGCTGGCTGGCGCGTCTGCACGAAGACATCAACCTGACCTCGGTGTTCGTGACCCACGACCAGGAAGAAGCGATGGAAGTCGCCGACCGTATCGTGGTGATGAACAAGGGTGTGATCGAGCAGATCGGCTCACCGGGTGACGTCTACGAAAACCCGGCCAGCGATTTCGTCTATCACTTCCTCGGTGATTCGAACCGACTGCACCTGGGCGAAGACAACCACGTGCTGTTCCGTCCGCACGAAGTGTCGCTGTCGCGCCATGAACTGGAGGATCACCACGCGGCCGAAGTGCGCGATATTCGTCCATTGGGCGCAACGACACGGGTGACGCTGAAGGTCGAAGGGCAGAGCGATCTGATCGAGGCCGAAGTGGTCAAGGATCACGACAGCCTGATCGGGTTGGCGAAGGGGGAGACACTGTTCTTCAAGCCGAAGGTCTGGCAGAAAGTCGCCAACATCTAAGGCAAAAGCTTCGCGAGCAAGCCCGCTCCCACATTGGATTTGTGAACGACGCAAATCAGTGTGGGAGCGGGCTTGCCCGCGAATGCGATCTAGACAGCTGCACGCTTCGGATTGACCCGCACCCCACCCGCCCGCGCCTCGATCTGCTCTTTGAGCTCATGCCGCATCCCCAGCATGAACGCCAGTTCCGCCACCACGAACAACGGCCCGACAATCAACCCGGTCACGTCATCGACAAAGGCCGGTTTGCGCCCTTCGTAGTGATGGCCGACAAACTGGATCGCCCAACCGATCACGAACATCGCCACGCCGCTGCCCAGCCAGACCAGCGTGCTTTGCTGTGCCAGCGCATGACCAGCCCACACGCACAGCCCGAGCAACACGGTCATCAAAACGCCCAGGCGCAATTCCAGGCGCAGGTAAAACCACGCCGATGCCAGCGAAACGAGCACCGCCGGTGACAGCCACACGCCACCCGGCGACCACTGCGGCCGGGACAGCAACACCGCGACGGCGACCACGATCAGCGGAATGCCGATAAAGTGCGATGCAATATTGCGCGGGTCTCGGTGGTAGGCGGCGTATTGACTGAGGTGGTCGACGAGGCTTTTCATTGTTGTTCTCCTGTGGGGTGATTGATCATGCCCCGGGGCCACTTCCCGCTCTGTCAGCCAGGCGACAATCTCTAGGAGTTTTCATGGATATGCAGGTCTGGCGCCCACGCCTGATGAGCGGTCAGTGGTTCAGCCATTTGCCTGTTTCCCTACAGGATAGCCTGCTGTCGGCGGCCAGGCTGCGGCGCCTGTCGCCGGGCCAGCGGCTGTTCAAGCGCGGCGATCCGCCCTGCGGCCTGTACGCGGTGCTTGAAGGTGCGGTACGCGTCGGTGCCGTGAGCGAGCAGGGCAAGGAAGCGTTGCTGAGCCTGGTGGAACCGCCGCACTGGTTCGGCGAGATCTGCCTGTTCGATGGCCAGCCACGCACCCACGATGCCTACGGCGTGGGCCAGTGCACGCTGCTGCATATTCCCCAGAACACCGTGCTGGCGTTGCTCGACGAGCATCCGCAGCACTGGCGGCAACTGGCGTTGTTGATGAGCCAGAAGCTGCGCATGACCTTCATCAACCTTGAACAATTGAGCCTGTTGCCGGCCCCGGCACGGCTGGCACACCGCTTGCTGATGATCGCCGAAGGCTATGGCGAGACCGCCCCGCCGCGGCGCGTCCTGCAACTGCCCCAGGAGCAGCTTGCCGCCATGCTGTCGCTGTCGCGCCAGACCACCAACCAGATTCTCAAGGAGTTGCAGGGGCAGGGGGTTATCGGGCTGAGTTACGGCGAAATTGAAATTCTCGATGCCGAGCGGTTGCGGACACTGGCCACGATCTGACGGCGAACACCGAACCATTGTGGGAGCGGGCTTGCTCGCGAAGGCGTCAGGTCAGGTATATCAATTTCAACAGACACCGCTTTCGCGAGCAAGCCCGCTCCCACAGTGGATCTGTGTAAATCACAAGATTGTGGTCACCGATAAAAAAACTGTGGGAGCGGGCTTGCTCGCGATGGGGCCAGACCAGCCAACTCACCTTCCGGATCAATCAGCGCAACCCATCCCGAAACTGCCCCGGCGTCATCCCGGTCCAGCGCTTGAACGCGCGACTGAAGCTGCTGGTATCGGCAAACCCGAGCAGATAACTGATTTCGCTCAGCGACACCTGCGGGTCCCGCAGGTGCAGCAGCGCGAGGTTTTCGCGGCTTTCGTTGAGCAGCGTATCGAACCGGCAGCCCTCATCCGCCAGGTGCCGCTGCAGGCTGCGCAGGCTCAGGTGCAGGGCCTTGGCGATGTGCTCGGCGCTGGGTTCGCCTTCGGGCAGTTGTTCTTCAATGGCGTCGCGGACCTTGCGCTCCCACGTCAGCGGCTTGAGTTGCGCCAGGGTGCGCTTGAGCACGGTTTCGTTGTGTTCGGCCAGTTCCGGGTTGGCGTCGTCCAGGTGGCTGTCGAAGTCGATGAGGGCGAACTCAAGCCGATCCTCGTCGGCGCCGAAGTGCACCGGCGAGCGAAAGACTTTATGCCATTGGTGCGCGTCTGCCGGCTCCGGGCGGCGCAGGTAAGTCTCCAGCGGTGCGTATTCACGGCCCAGGCGATTGCGGCAGGTGCGCACGTAAATCGCCATGAACGCATCGATGGCTTCGAAGGCCGGGGCGGGATTGCCAGCGGGGATTTTCAGACGGAAACGGTAGCGATCCTCGGCGCGGGTCAGTTCCAGTTCGAGGGCATCGCTGACCACCTGGTGATAGCGCACGATGCGCTCGAACACTTCCCGCAGGCTGCCGCTGGCGACCAGGGCATAACCCAGCGCATGGAAGGTGGTCGGGCTGACGAAACGCGAAACCCGCAAACCGATTGCCGGATCGCCGCTGGCCTGCACCGCCAGATTCCACAGATGCGTGGTGCCCGACAGCGGATAACGCGCGTTCGGGTCGTCCATCAGTTGTGGGTCGAGTCCCGATTGCTGGCACAGGGCGGTGCTGTCAATGCCAAGGGCATCGAGTTGCTTGCGCAGGGCGCGGGTCCAGCTGGCGAGGGAGGTCGGTTCAGTCATGCTGATTGGCGCTTCCGGTCAACAGGTTGGCGTTCACGGCTACCGCATTGCGAGGTTCCGCAAGGCAGGATGCAACCATCAATAACCAGAGGATGGAAGCATGGACCGTACTTCTGCAAGCCCCCAACGACTGAATGCAGCCCAACGATCAGCCCATATCCGTGAAGTGGTGCTGGCCAGAGGCGTCGAATTGCGGGAGAAATACCCGGTTCTCAAGCACCAGGACGCCCTCGGCGCAGGCATTCTGACCTTCGCCATCGCCGGTATGGTCGGTTCGGCGGCGCTCTACATGAGCGGACACATGGCCTGGTGGGCGTGCCTGTTGCTCAATGCTTTTTTCGCCTCGCTGACCCATGAGCTGGAACACGACCTGATCCACAGCATGTACTTCCGCAAGCAGAAAGTGCCGCACAACCTGATGATGGGGTTGGTGTGGCTGGCGCGGCCAAGCACCATCAACCCATGGATTCGCCGCCATCTGCACCTCAATCACCACAAGGTGTCGGGCTCTGAGACCGACACGGAAGAGCGCGCCATCACCAATGGCGAACCCTGGGGTTTTGCGCGGCTGTTGATGATCGGCGACAACATCATGTCCTCGGTCATCCGCATGTTGCGGGCCAAGACCTGGGCAATGAAGTTCAGCATCATTAAACGCACGCTGAAGGTCTATGCACCGCTGGCGCTGATGCATTGGGGCGCGTGGTACGTGTTTCTCGGTTTTCATGCAGCGAACGGCGTTGCGAACCTGATGGGCGCACCGATCGAGTGGTCGGCGACGACGTTGTCGGTGATGCAGGTGATCGACATCGCAGCCGTCGTGATCATCGGCCCGAACGTGTTGCGCACCTTCTGCCTGCACTTCATCAGCTCGAACATGCACTACTACGGAGATGTGGAGCCGGGCAACGTGATGCAGCAGTGCCAGGTGCTCAATGCCCCGTGGTTGTGGCCGTTGCAGGCGTTCTGCTTCAACTTCGGCAGCAGCCACGGGATCCATCATTTTGTGGTGAAGGAACCGTTCTATATCCGCCAGTTGACCGTACCGGTGGGGCACAAGGTGATGCGCGAGATGGGTGTGCGGTTCAATGATTTCGGTACGTTTGCGCGGGCTAACCGGTTTGAGCGCAGGGAAGAAGTGGCTGTGGAAAAGGTGCGTACGGCTCAAGTCTAGTCGTCGTCTGAAAGGGCCCCTTCGCGGGCAAGCCCGCTCCCACAGTGATTTGTGCTGAACGCAAATTTTGCATTCACCGCAGAAACCTGTGGGAGCGGGCTTGCCCGCGAAGGGGCCGGTTCAGGCAGCATCAATCCGGCTGAAACGGCGACTCACTCAAGATCACCCCAGTCTCATCCACATACCGCTGCCAATGCTCGATCAAGGCACTGAGCCGCTGCGGCTGGCTCGACGCCAGGTCATGAATCTCCCCTGGATCACTGCCCAGGTCATACAGCTGCCAGGTCGCCGGCCCCACCGGTCCCGGGATGTACACCGCCTTCCATTGCCCCTGGCGGATTGCCCGCCGACCGAACAATTCCCACCCGGTCACGGTGTGCTCGTCATGCACGTGCGCCGTCTCGCCCGACAGGAACCCCAGCCACGACTTCCCGCGAACGTCCGCCACGGGTTTGCCATGCCATTGCTTGCCCGGATGGCGCACACCGGCAAGATCCAGAATGGTCGGCGTGATGTCCATCACCGTGCCAAACCCATGGCTGATCTGGCCCTTGAGCGGCAGCTGCGGGTAATGCACCAGCGCCGGCACGCGAATCCCGCCTTCGGTGGTGAAGGCCTTGAACAGTCGCGACGGCGCGGTCGCCACTTGCGCCCAGTTCGGCCCGTACCAGACGTAGGAGTTGGCGCGGCCGATGTTGTCCAGGCTGTTGTCGTAATGCTGGTTGAGATAGGTCAGCAGCTGCGGCCCGAATTTCGGGAAAGCCTCCAGCAACGCCCCTTCGGCGCCGTTATCGGACATGAACAGGATGAAGGTGTTGTCCAGTTGTCCCTGCTGGCGCAAGTAATCGACGACACGCCCGATGTTCCAGTCCATGCGCTCGACCATCGCCGCATAAACTTCCATGGCCCGCGCGGAAATCTGCCGCTGCTCATCACTCAACGCATCCCACTGTGCGCTCGGCTGGATCAGTGGATGCGGCTCGACATCGGCCTCGATCAATCCCAGCTTCTTGAGTTTTTCCAGACGTTCCAGCCGCAGCACTTCAGGGCCGGCGTCATAGCGCCCGCGGTATTTTTCCACCACCTCGGCCGGTGCCTGCAACGGCCAGTGCGGTGCGGAAAACGGCAGGTAGGCGAAGAACGGCCGGGTCTGGTCGCGCTCCTTGAGGTATTGCAGCAGCTTGTCGCCGAAGGCGTCGGAGGAATAAAAATCTTTCGGCAGTTCGTCGATGAACTGGTCGTCTTCGATATACAGCGCCGGCGTGGATTTCAGCAGCCGTGGCGTCGTTTCATCGTAGGTCGGCTCGAAGCCGTAATGGTTGGCCGCACCGGGCAACAGCGAAAACGAACGCTCGAAACCCCGGGCATGGGGCGCCAATTCGGCGGTCAGGCCCAGGTGCCATTTGCCGCTCATCAACGTCTGGTAACCCGCCTCGCGCAGCAGCTCGGGCAGGGCGACCACGCGGTCGTTCAAGTGCCCTTCGTAGCCTGGCTTACCGATCAGGTCCGGGGTCAGGGCTTCGGCCATGGTGCCGATGCCGGCGATGTGGTGATCGGTGCCGGTGAGCAGCATCGAACGGGTCGGCGAACAGGTTGGTGCGGTGTGGAAATCTGTCAGGCGCAGGCCATTGTTGGCCAGGGCATCGAGGTTCGGTGTATTGATTTCACCGCCGAAGGCGCCGAGGTCGGAAAAGCCCAGGTCGTCGGCCAGGATCACTAAAAAATTGGGACGTTGCGGCATCAAAAATTTCCTTTTTCAGTAGGCAATGAAGGACAGCGGCAGATCGCGGACCTGCACCGGCACGGGAGGCTGGTAGTGACCGTCGCTGGTGAGTTCGTGAAGCAGTTCTTCGCGCAATTGGTGGAAGTCGAAACTGCTGCGCTGGCGCGGATGGGGCAGGGCAATGTCGACCACTTGCTTGATCCGCCCGGGACGCGGCTCCATCACTACCACGCGGTCGGCGAGGAAGATCGCTTCCTCGACATCGTGAGTGACCAGCACTGTGGTGATTTTTGCCCGCGCGCGGATCGCCAGCAGTTCGTCCTGCATCTGCTGGCGGGTCAGCGCATCGAGGGCGCCGAAGGGCTCGTCCAGCAGCAGAATCCGCGGGCTGGCCACCAGGCCTCGGGCGATGGCCACGCGCTGCGCCATGCCGCCGGAGAGCTGGTGCGGATAGGCACGGGCGAAGTCGCCCAGGCCCACCAGTTCGATGAAGTCATGGATACGCCGGTGCTTTTGCGCGGCGCTCAAAGGCTCGTTGACCAGGCCCAGGCCGATGTTGTCGGCCACGCTCAGCCATGGGAACAAACGGTGTTCCTGAAAGACGATGCCGCGCTCGCCACCGATGCCGGTGACGGCTTTGCCGTCGACGCTTATCTGCCCGCGAAATTGCCTGTCGAGGCCCACCAGCAGCCGCAGCAAAGTGGATTTGCCGCAACCGCTGGAGCCGACGATGGCGACGAACTCGCCCTCGGCGATGTCCAGGTTGAATTCGCGAATGGCCTCCAGTTCGAAGCCGTCGACGTCGAAGGTCTTGCCCACGTGATTGAAGCTGACAATCGGTGCGTTCATGCGTGTCTCCAGCGAGTGGCGCGGATTTCCAGGCGTTGGCCAATGAGGTTGAGCAGGGCGCCGGTCAGGCCCACCAGCAACATGCCGGCCATGATCAGGTCCATGCGCAGCAGTTGCTGGGCGCCGATCATCTGGCTGCCGATGCCGCCGTTGGACGGCATGAAATATTCGGCGCCGATGGTGCCGAGCCAGGCGTAGATCAGGCTCAGCCTGAGCCCTGCGAAAATCCCTGGCGCCGCACCCGGCAACACCAGCCGGCGCAGGCGCTGGGGCAGGTTCAGGCGCAACACCTGCGCAGCCTCGTTGAGTTGTGGCGAGAGATTGGCGACGCTGCGTTGGGTGGCGATGAACAGCGGGAAAAACGCGGCGAGGGCGACGAACACCCACTTGGCCAATTCCCCCAGGCCGAACCACGCGGTGAGCAGCGGCACCCAGGCGAAAATGGCGATTTGGCGGAGGGCGGCGAGGGTCGGGCCGAGCACGCGTTCACTGGTGCGCGACAGTCCCAGCAGCAGGCCCAGAGCAAAGCCGAGCCCGCCACCGAGCAGCAGCCCGCCAAGGGTTCGGCCCAAACTCAGGGCCATGCCGCCAACCAGCGTGCCGTCGAGCAGGCCATGCCAGGTGGTGTGCAGGACGGCCAGCGGGCTGACCAGAATGTTCGGGTCAATCCACTGCTGATCCGAGCTCAGTTGCCACACCGCCAGCAGCGCCAGTGGCAGCAGCCACGGTTGCAGCCGTTGCCAGCCTTGATAACGCGGGCCACGACGGATTTCGGCGGTGGCCGGGTGCGGCCAGTGCACCAGCGTCCTGTCCAACAGACCGATGCCACGATCCATCGCCACGCCGATCAAGCCGATCACCACAATGCACACGAAGACGATGTCGAGCATGAACAACTGGCGTGCCCAGACCATCAGGTAGCCGATGCCTTCGCTGGACGCGAGCAGTTCGACAGCGAGCAGCGAGGTCCATCCGGCGGCCAGCGCAAGGCGTACACCGGCCATGAAGGCCGGCAGCGCGGCGGGCAGCACCAGGCGGCGGATCAACAGTAGTCCGGGCAGGCGCAACACGGCGGCGGCTTCGCGCAGCCTGGGTTGCGCATCGCGCACGCCGACCAGTGTGTGCAGGGTCACCGGCACCACGATGGCCTTGATCAGCACCACCAGTTTCAGCACTTCACCGATGCCGAAAAACACCATGAATAAGGGAATCCAGGCCAGGGTCGGGACTTGCGCCAACCCGGCGAAGGTGGGAAATACCAGGCGCTCCAGTCGACGACTGAAACCCAGCGCAGCACCCAAAACTGCACCAGCGCTGATCCCGGCCAGCAGCCCCCAGAACAAGCGTTGCAGGCTGATCCACAAATGGCTCCACAACTCGCCTTGGGACAACTCAACGGCGCTGCTCCAGACCAGGGTCGGCGCCGGCAGGATCTGCTCGCTCATCCAGTGGTTACGGCTGGCGAGCCACCAGAGGGCAAACAGGCTGAAGGGCAGCAGCCAGGGCAAGAGCCGCTGGCTCAGTGTCGGCCAATGCCGTCGACCATCAAGCCGGGGTGAGGCCAGCGGCAGGCTCAGAAGGGAAACACGGGCCATGGGTGACCTCCGTTGTCGGGTTGCAATGCAAGCCTGCTTTTTGTGGGAGCGAGCTTGCTCGCGATGAGGGTGTGTCAGGCGACTTATGTGCTGGATGACACACCGCTATCGCGAGCAAGCTCGCTCCCACAGGGTTTAATGTGTATGCAAAATTGATCTATAAAAATAAAAATCAATTCTATTTAGGGATAAGCAAGGCCATTTAAGGCTTGGGAGCGCGCGCACATCCAATGCCTTCGAAGAATATTTTTGATGCTGTTTTTGCATACGTGTTCGGAAGGCCCGTAGGGGTTGATATAGATCTAAAAGCTATAAAAATGTGAATTTATAGTATTTAAGTGTTGATTCTGATTCGGCCTACTTTCGGCTCATCAACGCCCGTTGCCCCAAGGAGCCGTACCCATGAACCTTCCCTTCAAACGTGTCATCAGCCTGTTCGCCGCACCGGCCCTGGCGGGTCTGCTGGCCTTCACGGCCAACGCCGGTGAGCTCAAGGAAATCCGCATCGCCGTGCCGGACCTGAGCGCCGGTACTCAGCACAGTGGTGGCGGTGTAGTGGATGTGTTGCGCGATCAACAGATCTTCGAAAAGGCCTTTGCCGATCAAGGCATCAAGATTCAGTGGAGCTTTTTCAAGGGCGCAGGCCCGGTGATCAACGAGGCGTTCGCCAACGGTCAGGTGGACCTGGCCTACCTCGGCGACCTGGCAGCCATCATCGGCAAGTCCAATGGTCTGGATACGCGATTGCTCAGCGCCTCGGCGCGCGGGGTCAAGCACTACCTCGGCGTGGTACCGGGTTCGGGGATCAAGACCCTGCAAGACCTCAAGGGCAAACGCGTGGCGATCTTCCGTGGCACGGCCAGCCAGTTGTCCTTCGATGCGGCGCTGGCCAGTCAGGGGTTGAGCGAGAAGGATGTGAAAGTCATCAACCTGGACTTCAACGCGGCGGTGGCGGCGCTGGCGGCGAAACAGATCGATGCGTCCTGGGGTGGTTCCGGGCTTACCGCATTACAGGCCAAAGGACTGGCCGAGTTGCCTCTGACCACCAAGGACCTGGGCGGCGCCGGCAGTGTGCAGGCCGTGTTGGTGGGGACCGGAAAATTCGTCGACGAGCACCCCGAGGCGGTCGCCACGTTGCTCAAGGCTCAACAGCAAGCGGTGGCGTGGTTGACCCAGGACAGCAATAAGGACGCCTACATTCAGCTGGTTTCAGGGTTGGCGAGTTACCCGCCGGTGATTCTCAGCCAGGATCTGAAGGATCAGAAACTGAGCGAGGTGTTCCCGTCGACGCTCGATCCGGTGTTCCTTGGCAAATTGCAGGATGCGGTGGACCTGGCTTCGCAGCAGAAGCTGATTCGCAAGTCGTTCAAGGTAAGCGATTGGGTGGCGCCGGAGTTGGCTGCGGCCAAGCTCTGAATCTTCAGTGAGCTCACTGGCCCCATCGCGAGCAAGCTCGCTCCCACATTAGATTTGAGTCGTACACAAACTTGTGTCCGACAACGATCCCCTGTGGGAGCGAGCTTGCTCGCGAAGAGGCCCTAAACCGCGACGCTGATCTGCTGTTTATCCACCGCCACAAGCGTCTCGATCATCGCCCGCGCCGCTGGCGACAACCGGAACCCGGTGCGACTGACAATCCCGCACCGCGCATTCATGCTCTCGATGTTCTGCGGCAAATTACGCCAGTGCAGCAGCACCAGCGAACCCTGGGCAATGTCCTCGATGAACGCTTCTTGCGTGCCCGCGCCGATGGCGTTGGATTGCAGCACAACTTTCACCAGCGCCGGAAAATGTTCGGTCTCGATGGTCGGCGAAAAATCCACCCGCCCACTGAGGTTCGCCAGCAGTTTGCGAATGCCTGGCGGGATCTTCGTGGCCGCCAGCGGGTAATCGAACATGTCGTTGGTCGACAGGCTCTCCTTGGCCAGCAGCGGATGCCCAGGACGACAGAAAAACACACCGCGCTTGGGCGTCAGCGCCTGGGTCTGGAAGTTCGGGTCGGACTCGAAATGGCGAATGTCGGCGATGAAGAATTCGATCTCCTCGCGGCTCAGGGCGCGGCTGAGTTTTTCCCAGTTATCCACTTCAAAGCAGGTGCGCACTTTCGGGTGTGCATTGATGAATTGCGCCACCGCCTCCGGCACCAGTTTTACCGCCGGCGCCGGGCCGCAACCGAAGCGCAGTTCACCGGCATCGAGCTTGGTCATCTGTGTCACTTCGGCGCTGAGCAGCGCCGCACCCTGCACCAGGCTGCGGGCATGTTGCAGCACCACCAGGCCCTCTGGGGTCGGGCGCAAATCCTTGTTGCCACGGTCCACCAACACGCAGCCGAACTCTTGCTCCAGCCCCTGGATGCTGCGGCTGAAGGCCGGTTGGGTAATGCCCATGGCCTCGGCCGCACGTACGAAACTGCGGTGTTCGTCGAGGGCGATGAAGTAACGCAACTGGCGAAGATCCATATGCTTTTCCGGCATCCTAAAAATAGCTCGAAGGCATTTGCGACGAGGGTTGACTGAGGTTTTAAATGCAACCTCTTATTCCGTCAACGAAGCATATAGATATCTATTAGATCTAAATAGAATATAGATAGAGCAGTGTTTCGCGGCCGGTTCAACCGCAAGCAGTCTGATGAGGGTCTACCCATGAGCAATGCCGCTTTCGCAGTACAACCCGCTGTTCACGCGCTTGAAATCCATCCGGTGGCCGGTCGCATCGGTGCCGAAATCCGTGGCGTACAGCTTTCCGGCGAACTGGATGCCGCCACCGTTGAAGCCATTCAACAGGCGCTGCTGCAATACAAAGTGATCTTCTTCCGCGAGCAGACCCAACTCGACGATCAGCGCCAGGAGGCGTTCGCCCATCTGCTCGGCGAACCGGTGGCGCACCCGACCGTGCCGGTGCGTGAAGGCACGCGTTTTCTGCTGGAACTGGACGGTGCCGAAGGCCAGCGAGCCAGCTCCTGGCACACCGACGTGACCTTCGTCGAGGCCTACCCCAAAGCCTCGATCCTGCGCTCGGTGGTGGCCCCGGCTTTCGGTGGCGACACCTTGTGGGCCAATACCGCCACCGCCTACAACGGGTTGTCGGAGGAGCTGCGTGAGCTGGCCGACAAACTGGTCGCCGTGCACAGCAACGAATACGACTACGCCGGCACCAGGCCGGACGTCTCGGCGGAGAAGCTGGAGCGCTATCGCAAGGTCTTCACCTCGACTGTCTACGAAACCGAACACCCGGTGGTGCGCGTGCACCCGATCAGCGGCGAGAAGAGCCTGTTGCTGGGGCATTTCGTCAAACGCATCAAGGGCTATTCCCAGGCCGATTCGGCGCACCTGTTCGGGTTGCTGCAAAGCCATGTGATCCGCCAGGAAAACATCGTGCGCTGGCGCTGGAAGGCCGGTGACGTGGCGATCTGGGACAACCGCTCGACCCAGCATTATGCGGTGGATGACTACGGGACCCAGGACCGGATCGTGCGCCGTGTGACGCTCAAGGGTGAAGTGCCGGTGGGTGTGAACGGGCAGGTCAGCCAGACCGTGAAAGGGACGGATATCGGCGGCGTCTGAACTGACGCTATCGCGAGCAAGCTCGCTCCCACAGGGGGTCTTCGGTGTTCACAGGATCAGTGTGGGAGCGAGCTTGCTCGCGATGGCGGCCTGGCAAGCAATAAAGCATTTCTTCTGATCGGGAACCCCGCCTTATGAGTCCGTTGCATTTCGCCCCAACCCACTCTCCACAACGGCTCAAACGCCTGCCCCTGGCTCTGTTACTGGCAGGCAGTGCCAGCTGGACCCAAGGCTATGCGGCCGAAAGCGCCACCCTTGAAACCACTCCGGCAAAAACCGCCACGGCCGACAATACCCAACTGGCAACCGTGACGGTTACTACCCGCCGCCGCGAAGAAAGCTCGCAAGACGTACCAACCCCGATGAGCGTGGTCAGCGGCCAGACCCTGGAAGCCCAGCGGGTCTATCGCATCCAGGATTTGCAGCAACTGGTGCCCAGCGTCAATGTCGCCTACATGCATGCGCGCCAGTCCAGCGTGTCGATTCGTGGCCTGGGCAACAATCCGGCCAGCGATGGCCTGGAAGGCAGTGTCGGTCTGTACCTCGATAACGTTTACCTCGGCCGGCCGGGCATGGCTGTATTCGACCTGATGGACATCGAGCAGCTCGAAGTGCTGCGCGGTCCGCAAGGCACCTTGTTCGGCAAGAACACCACCGCTGGCGTGATCAACATCAGCACCCGCGCGCCGACCTTCACCCCGGAACGCAGCATCGAGTCTTCGGTGGGCGAGGACGGCTACTTCCAGACCAAGGGCACGATTTCCGGCCCGCTGAATGACCAGCTCGCCGGGCGCTTTTCTGCGTATCGCACCCGCAGCGACGGCGATATCAAGAACGAATTCGACGGCCACGATTTGAACGGCGGCTCGCGCGATGGCTTCCGTGGCCAGTTGCTGTTCAAGCCCAACGAATCGTTCAACCTGCGCTGGATCGGCGACTACAACGAAGAAGATTCCAGCGCCGGCACCCGCGTGTTGTTCAACACCGGGCCGACCATCAATGGCACCAACCTATACCAGACCCGGGCCAATGCCGCGGGCGCGACACTGGTCGACGGCACCCACCGCAAGGTCAACCTGAACAACGACCAGCATGTCACCGTGCATCAGGGCGGCACATCGGTGGAGGCCAACTGGACGCTGCCGAGCGACTTCACCCTGACGTCCATCAGCGCCTATCGCTGGTGGAATTTCACCCCGCGCAATGATGACGGCCTGAACGCAACCGTCTTCTACAACGCCGGGGTTTCGGTGGAGGACAAGCAGTACTCCCAGGAGTTTCGCCTGGCGTCGCCTACCGGCGGGTTCTTCGATTACGTGCTCGGCGCCTATTACTTCGGCTCCGACCTGGACAACAAATCCTTCACCTTTTACGGGCCGCAAGCAGATATCTGGAGTGGCACGCCCACCGGTGCACTGAACAACATCGACAGTGTCGGCAACGGTCATATCGAAACCAACAGCTTCGCGCTGTTCGCACAGGGCACCTGGCACCTGACCGAACGCCTGGATTTCACTGCCGGCCTGCGCGGCACCTATGAAGAGAAAAACGCCTGGGTGACCCGCAATGCGCCCGCCGGTGGTGCCGCAGTCACCGGCGCGGCGGCCGCGGCACGACGTGCTCGTGCGGGGGCCTACGATTCCGGCGATCTGAACCAGTACAGCTCCAGTCCTTCGGGCCTGTTGAACCTCAGTTACCACCTCACCGACGACCTGCTCACCTACGCCACGTTGTCCCACGGCGAAAAATCCGGTGGCGTCAACCTGGCCGTCGGTATGGCGCCAGTGGCCGGTGCCGACTCGTTGCTGATCGGCACCGAGCGCGCCAACAACGCCGAACTCGGCTTCAAGAGCACCCTGTGGGACCGTCGCCTGCAACTCAACGCCAACCTGTTCTGGACCCAGGTCAACGGCTATCAGACCAACGCCTATGACGACGTCAATCGCGTGCAATACCTGACCAACGCCGGTTCCGTGCGCTCCCGTGGCGTGGAGTTCGAAAGCACCCTGATCCCGCTGCGCGGCCTGACGCTGAACATCAACGGTTCGTACAACGACGTCAGCTACCTCTCCTACAAGGATGCACCGTGCCCGCCGGAAGTCAGCCTGAGGCCGGGTGCTCCAGCCTCCTGCGACCTGACCGGGCATCAAGTGGTCGGCGCCTCGAAATGGATCGGCAACGCCAACGGCGAATACAAGTGGAACCTGAGCAACGGCTTCGAGGAGTACGTCACCGCCAGCTATGCGTTCCGCTCCAAAGCGGTGGGCACGGTGGAAGACTCCGACTTCGGGCAGATCCCGAGTTATGCGGTGGTCAACCTGTCCACCGGTCTGCGCGGCGACTTCAACCAGGGGCAGTGGGACGTTTCGTTGTGGCTGAAAAACGCCTTCGACAAAACCTACTACACGACGCTGTGGACGGCCGCCAATGGTGGTTATGAAGGTCTGCCCGGTACGCCACGCACGCTCGGTGTGACCGGCCGATACGACTTCTGACGGCGAAAAGCATGCTTCGAATGAATACTTTCAATGCCCGAAAAGCATCGGATTTTTTCCACTGTGCCGGAGCCCTTGAACGGCGGGCTCTGGCGGTGGGTTGAGGGTTTTGTTTATTCGTATTGGTTCTAAATATAAGTTTAAACATTACTTTAAGAGCTAAGCGTTCAAGCCAATGATTGCTCTACCGGGGCGTCGTCGGGGGATGTTCAGCACGACGTTCCGGTTATCCGCAAAGAGACCGCAGGGAGTTAAACAATGGGCAATGTCCAGATCGCCGCCGGTGCACATGAGGTGCTTTGGCGCCAGGCACCCGGTGGCGAATTGGTCGACCTCGGCCGACCGCACCGGGTGCCCTTGGGGCAGTTGCGTTTGCAGCGAACCCCCAAAGGCGCCCTTCGCCGGCGTGAAGCAATCGTGCTGGGCGTGCTGGCGTTGCTGGTGCATGGCGCGGTGATCTATTGGGTCAATCAGCAAGCGACACCGGTACTGCCGATCGTGCCGCCAGAAGTCCCGCCCATGACCATCGAATTCTCGCGACCGGCGCCACCAGTGGTCGAGCCGCCGCCACCGCAACCTGTGCAACCCGTGATTGAGCCGCCACCGCCTGTGGAGGATGAGCTGGCGGTGAAGCCGCCTCCACCAAAGCCGGTTCCCAAGCCCAAACCGGTCGCCAAACCGCTACCGAAACCGGCGCCAAAAGCCGTTGAGCAGCCACCCGCGCCAGCGAAGCCGGCAGCACCTGTCGCGGCCCCGGCGCCACCTGCACCACCGGCCCCAGCGCCTGTGACACCGGCCTCTGCCACCGCTGGCTACTTGAAAAACCCGGCACCGGAATACCCGTCGCTGGCCCAGCGTCGCGGCTGGGAAGGCACCGTGTTGTTGCGCGTGCATGTGTTGGCCAGCGGCAAGCCCGGCGAGATCCAGATCCAGAAAAGCAGCGGTCGCGATGCGCTGGACGACGCCGCGCTGAACGCGGTGAAACGCTGGAGTTTTGTGCCGGCCAAGCAAGGTGATGTCGCCCGGGACGGCTGGGTCAGCGTGCCCATCGATTTCAAGATTCATTAAACAGAAACCAATTTCGCGCGAAACGTTTACACGAGGAATACATCATGACGTTACTGGCCTCTCCACTTGAATCCATCGAAAGCGCGGTGATCTGGCTGCTGGTGGTTTTTTCCGTCGCGACCTGGGGCCTGGCATTGCTCAAGGGCGTGCAGTTCGGTCGCCTGAAGGCACAGGATCGAAAGTTTCATCAGCAGTTCTGGGCCGCTTCGAGTCTCGACTCGGCGGCCGAACTGAGCGAAACCCGGCCCGGCGCGGCCGCCCGGGTGGCGCAGGCCGGTTATGCGGCCATCCAGGTGGGCGAGACGCCACAGGCGGCTGACTTGAGCCAGGCGATCAACCATCAGGATCGTCTGGAGCGAGCCTTGCGCCAGCAGATTGTGCGCGAGCGCCGGTCACTGGAAACCGGGTTGGCAGTGCTCGCAAGTATTGGCAGCACCTCGCCGTTCATTGGCTTGTTCGGCACGGTGTGGGGAATCATGGAGGCGTTGAAAGGCATCAGCGCGGCGGGCTCGGCAAGCCTTGAAACAGTCGCCGGGCCGATTGGCGCGGCACTGGTCGCCACGGGGGTGGGGATCGCCGTCGCGGTGCCGGCGGTGCTGGTTTACAACTACTTTTTGCGGCGCTTGAAACTGACGGCGGCTGATCTGGATGACTTCGCCCACGACTTCTACAGCCTGGCGCAGAAGAGTTCGTTCCGCGTACTGATCCACCCGACGGCGCACAAGGTGGTGGCCCAGGGCAACGCGCAGAAAGTGAAGGAGGCGTCCTGATATGGCCTTCTCCACGCAAGACACTGACGAGGTGCTCAGCGAGATCAACGTGACGCCTCTGGTGGATGTGATGCTGGTGTTGCTGGTGGTGTTCATCGTCACCGCACCGCTGCTGACCAACGCCATTCCGATCAACCTGCCCAAGACCGAAGCGGTGGCGCCGGTGGAGCAGAAGGATCCGTTGGTGGTGAGCATCGACGGTGCCGGCAAGCTGTTTATCAACAAGGACGAGATACAGCCGGACTTGCTGGAATTGAACCTCAAGTCGGCGAAGGCCAAGGACCCCGAGGTGCGCGTGCAGTTGCAGGCGGACGATGGTGTGAATTACGGCGAGGTGGCGCGGGCCATGGCATCGATTGAACGGGCGGGGATTACCAAGCTGTCGGTGATCACTGCGCGTTAACAGATTTTCGTTTTCCGGGGCCGTCTCCTTGGCAGGGTGCGGCCCCTTTTTTTTGCTTCAACTTTCGCGAACACACTGTTCCCTGTTGGAGCGAGCTTGCTCGCGATGGCGGTGGATCAATCGACATCGATGTTGAATGTCCGGGCCCCTTCGCGAGCAAGCCCGCTCCCACAGGTTATGTGTTTTATATTCTATATAGGTCTTAATAAATAGCTTCTTATTCCTTAACGAATATAACTCTCCTCCCTATACTCGACCGGGAACAGACACGCAGCAGGAGAGCTCCCCCATGCGCAACGAATCAATTCGCTACCTGATTGTGCCGGGCTGGAAAGGATCGCCAGAAGATCATTGGCAAAGCCACTGGCAGAACAGCCTGCCGAACAGCGCACGGGTGGAGCAGGCCGACTGGCTGACGCCGCGCCGTGAAGACTGGGTCGCGGCGCTGGCCGAGGCGATTGCCGCCGACAGTACGCCGGTCATCCTGATCGCCCACAGCCTGGGTTGCATCACCGTCGCCCATTGGGCGGCCACCGCGCCTGTGCAATTCCTGCGTCAGGTGCGCGGTGCCCTGCTGGTCGCACCGGCGGATGTCGAGCGCCCGGCCTGTGCGCCGGCCTTGCGCAACTTCGCGCCGATCCCGACGGACCTGCTGCCATTTCCGAGCCAGGTTGTCAGTTCCGACAACGACAGCGCCGTCAGTGCGCCGCGAGCCCTGGAGCTGGCGCGCAACTGGGGTGCCGAGGCGGGGATCCTGGCGGGGGCGGGGCATATCAACGTGAAGTCCGGTCACCAGCGTTGGGAGCAGGGTTTTGCCTATCTTTATCGCCTGCAAAACCGCATGGAACACCACGCCCTGCGCCGCGCTTGAACACTTTCTTTATTTAACGCCCCCGTCTCCCGGCGGTTTTGGGCGGGAGTCTGCCATGAGCTTTGAAACCTTCGGTCAGCCACTGCTGACCTTTCCCGACGCCGAAAAAAGTCCCCTGAGCATCCGCGCCAAGGCGCTGGTGTTTGTCGATCCGCGTTCGCGGCAATTACGTGAAGACCTTGAGCAACTGGCCACGCGTTCAGTCTCGGTGCTGATCCGGGGCGAAACCGGCACCGGCAAGGAGTTGCTGGCCCGACATATCCACCGCGCCAGTGATCGCGGCGGGTTGTTCGTGTCGGTCAACTGCGGCGCCATCAGCCCAACCTACGCCGACGCCGAGCTGTTCGGCTATGCGGCGGGCAGCTACAGCGGTTCGGCGAGCAGTCGTGCCGGCTGGTTCGGTTCGGCCAACGGCGGCACGCTGTACCTGGACGAAATCGGTGACCTGCCGCTACCGATCCAGATCAAGCTGCTCGCCGCCCTGGAGAACCACGAAGTCACCCGCGTCGGCGCCCAGCAACCGAGCCCGGTGGATGTGCGGCTGGTGGCGGCCACCAGCATCGATCTGGCCCAGGCGGTGGCCGCCGGAAAATTCCATGAACGGCTCTATCACTACCTCAGCGAAGGCCCGCTAGAACTGCCGGCGCTGCGCGAGCGTACGGGGGACATTCTGCCGCTGGCCGAATACTTCCTCGGCATCTACAGCCAGCGCCTCGACCTGCCGGTGCCGCTGATCAGCGAAGCGGCGCAGCTTGTGCTTGAGCGCCACAGTTGGCCGGGCAATACCCGGGAGCTGGAAAACGTCATTCACTTTGCGCTGCTGGTGAGTACGGGCGACGAGATTTTGCCGGAGCATTTGAATTTGCCTGATCCGCTGGCGCAGATCGAAAGTCAGATTAAGCAGATTCTCGACAATGGATCAGCCGCCGAACGAACAGCCTTGAAAAACCTCCTGCGCGACGCCCGGCTTTTGTAGGAGCTGCCGAAGGCTGCGATCTTTTGATTTTCGGCGGCCTCAATGCCATCAAAGTCAAAAGATCGCAGCCTTCGGCAGCTCCTATAGGGTTGTATGAACAAAATGGAATATGAAGCTGAATAAACGTTATTGTTCGGGAATAAAAAATCCCGGTATTGTCCGCTTCACGCCAGCGATAGCACTTCACTGGCACTCTCATCTTCAAGCCGTCGCCACAAGCGACTGTGATTTTCGATAAGGACACTGCATGAAAAAGGTTCTGTTGTTCACCGCACTGGCGGCTGCCCTGACCGCGGGCCTGGCCCAGGCTGGCGAAAAACTGGTGGTTGCGGCAACCCCGGTTCCACACGCCGAGATTCTTGAGCTGATCAAGCCAACCCTCGCCAAAGAAGGCGTGGACCTGGAAATCAAAGTCTTCACCGACTACGTTCAGCCGAACGTGCAGGTCGACCAGAAGCGTCTGGACGCCAACTACTTCCAGACCCTGCCGTACCTCAAGAGCTTCAACGAAGGCAAAGGCACTCACCTGGAAACCGTGATCGGTGTGCACGTCGAACCTTTCGGCGGCTACTCGAAGAAAGTCAAAACCCTGGCTGAGCTCAAAGACGGCGCGACCATTGCCATCCCGAACGAAGGCAGCAACAGCGGCCGTGCCCTGATCCTGCTGCAGAAGGCTGGCCTGATCGAGTTGAAAGACCCGAAAAACGCCCTGGCCACGCCAAAAGACATCGCCAAGAACCCGCACAACTTCAAGTTCAAGGAGCTTGAGTCCGCAATGTTGCCGCGTGTGCTGGATCAGGTCGACCTGGACATGATCAACACCAACTACGCGCTGGAAGCGGGCCTGAACCCGGCTAAAGACGCGCTGGTGATCGAAGGTGCCGACTCGCCTTACGTGAACTTCCTGGTGGCCCGTCCGGACAACAAGGACAGCGTCGCCATCCAGAAACTGGCCAAGGCCCTGACCAGCCCGGAAGTGAAAGCCTTCATCGAGAAGAAGTACAGCGGCGCGGTATTGCCAGCGTTCTGATTCGCGAAGCAAACCCCTTCAAGGTTTCAAACGCCGACGGCTGATTTAGCGTCGGCGTTTTTTTGCGACTGAAGATCAAAAGATCGCAGCCTGCGGCAGCTCCTACAGGGTCCACGCAAACCTTTGTAGGAGCTGCCGCAGGCTGCGATCTTTTTTGGTTTTATGAATCAGGCCGGCCCGGCCTTCAACGCCCTGCGCAACGCCATCAATAATTTCAGAATGTCCTGCGGATCCAGCCGTTGCGGCGTTTTTACGTCTGCCATGTTCTCGTCCTTGTGAGATGTTGGCCGGGAGTCTGGCCAAAAGTGGTTCGTCCTTGGAGCTGTGTTTCGAAAAAAAGATCCTTCCTACGCCGCAAGGGAAAATAGACGTCTTCCCTCATCCCGGCAAATCACGCGCCGTTCAATCCGGCCAATACCATGCCGGCTCATCCAGCATGCGCTGGCCCACGATCCCGGTCTGGCCAAGATTTTTCTCCAGCACGATGCAGTTGCAGTCCGGGTCCTCCTGCAACGCCGAAATCAAGCGCCGGGCATGGGACACCACCCACACCTGGCACTGCGCCGAGGCACGGATGATCAAGCGTGCCAGCGCCGGCAGCAGATCCGGATGCAGGCTGGTTTCCGGCTCGTTCAGCACCATCAGTGTCGGTGGCCGTGGCGTCAGCAGCGCCGCGACCAGCAGCAGGTAACGCAAGGTTCCGTCCGACAGCTCGGCGGCTGACAGCGGCCGCAACAAACCTTCCTGAAAGAACTCGATGGCGAAGCGTCCACCGGGCAGGGGGTCGATGTTCAGTCGTGCGCCGGGGAAGGCGTCGCTGATCGCCGCCCGCAAGGCGTCGGGATCGCCGATTTCGATGATCGTCTGCAAGGCGGCCGCCAAGTCTCGTCCGTCGTGATGCAGCACCGGCGTGCGAGTGCCCAGTTGCGGTTGACGCGCCGGGGCGTCGGCATCGCTGCGAAAATGATCGTAAAAGCGCCAGCGGCGGATGAACTCGCGCATCTCCAGCACTTCAGGCGAACCGCGCAGGCTGCCGACCTGATCGAACAGGCTGTCGAACGTCGGCGTGTGCTGCGCCAGCACATCCCACTTGCGCTCGGCGCGGGCGCGGATCATCGGGCCGTCACGATCGACCAGCAGACTGGCCGGGCGGTAGAACGCGCCTGCCCACAGGCATTCGCGTTTGATCTGCGGGTCGAGGCTGAAATAGGACGGGATCGGCGAGCTGTGCCCGGGCAGCATGAAATGGCCATTGGAATCGGGAAGGCCGAGGCTGATCGAGTAGCCGAAATCCTCTCCCGCAAACCCCAGGCGCAGGCGCTTGACGCCTTGGCGCACAGTGGGCTCGATGGCGACTTCGCCGGTGCGCATGCGCCGGGAGAGGGTTTCCGGGCCGGCCCAGAAGGTCGAATCCAGCCCGCCTTCACGGGCCAAGGCATTGACCACGCCGCCGTGGGCGGTTTCCGCCAGCAGGCGCAGCGCACGGTACAGGTTGGACTTGCCGCTGCCGTTGGGGCCGGTGATCAGATTCAGTCGGCCCAGCGGGATCACCAGTTTGTTGATCGAGCGGTAGTTGGCTACCGCGAGCGTGTTGAGCATGTGGGGTCCTGTGGCGGGGTCGAGCGACGCCCATTGTCCGCTACGGGCAGGTGTCTGGGGCAAGTGTTCTGGACGTAAGGCCGGGTGAATTTTTTCTTCATAAGACGCTCGTGCAAGGTTGCTGTCCTGTTCTAAGCTCTCTGTCGTGCTGTACATGAAAAAGGCCAAGGAGTTTGCATGGTGGTTCCCGGATTCAAAGTAGTCATGGCCTTGAGTGTCGTCACCCTGCTGACGGCTTGCGACCAGAAAAAACCCGTACAGGAATACCTGCCACGGGTGTTCGTGCAAGTCGTCAAGCCGACGGACTACGCGGCCCCGGTTACCCTCACCGGTGATATTCAGGCGCGGATACAGACGGAGCTGTCTTTCCGTGTGGGTGGCAAGATCATCCAGCGTTCGGTTGACGTCGGCGATCGAGTGACCGCCAAGCAAGTGCTGGCCCGGCTCGACCCCAAGGACTTGCAGAGCAACGTCGACTCGGCGCAGGCGCAAGTGGCCGCCGAACAGGCGCGGGTGAAGCAGAACGCGGCGGCATTCGTACGCCAGCAAAAACTCTTGCCCAAGGGTTATACCAGCCAGAGTGAATATGACTCGGCCCAGGCCGCTTTGAACAGCAGCCAGAGCGCCCTGAGCGCTGCCCAGGCGCAGCTGGCCAATGCCAAGGATCAGTTGAGCTATACGGCGCTGATCGCCGATGCGCCGGGGATCATTACCGAGCGCCAGGCGGAGGTCGGCCAGGTGGTTCAGGCGACGATGCCGATCTTCAGCCTGGCCCGTGACGGCGACCGCGATGCAGTGTTCAACGTTTATGAATCCCTGCTGGCCGAGAAACCGAGTGATGACACCATTGTCCTGAGTCTGCTCGACAACCCGGCGATCAAAACCACCGGCACCGTGCGCGAAATCACCCCGGCGGTGTCGGCGCAATCCGGTACCGTGCAGGTCAAGATCGGCCTCAACAGTCTGCCCGACGGCATGCAATTGGGCTCGGTGGTGAGTGCCACGGCCAAGGGGTCGGGCAAGTCGGTCATCGAGTTGCCGTGGTCGGCGCTGACCAAAAACATCAGTGAACCCGCTGTCTGGATTGTCGACGACAAGGGCAAGGCCCAATTGCATTCGGTCACTGTCGGCCGCTACCTGACCGGCAAGGTCATCATCAGCGGCGGGTTGAAAGACGGCGACAAAGTCATCATCGCGGGCGGCCAACTCTTGCACCCTGACATGGACGTCGAGATTGCCGAAGACACTAACAAGGATCTGACGTGGGGAGCCAAGCCATGAAGCCTTTATGGGCGTTGTCCATCGGGCTGGTGCTGAGCGCCTGTTCCGAAAGCGAACCACCGCCGGCACCGGTACGACCGGTGTTGTCGATCAAGGTCCAGACCTTGAACGAAGAGGACCTGGGCCGCTTCGCCGGCAGCATCCAGGCGCGTTATGAAAGCAATACCGGCTTCCGCGTGGGCGGGCGGATCGCCAGCCGTAACGTCGATGTCGGCACCGAAGTGGAAAAGGGGACGCTGCTCGCCACCCTCGATCCTTCCGATCAGCAGAACCAATTGCGTTCGGCCCAGGGCGACCTGGCGAAAATCCAGGCGCAACTGATCAATGCCAAGGCCAGTGCCCAGCGTCAACAAGCCCTGTTCGATCGCGGGGTCGGCGCGCAAGCGCAACTCGACGCGGCCAACACGGACCTGAAAACCACCCAGGCCTCCCTCGATCAGGCCCGGGCGGCCGTCAGCCAGAGCAAAGACCAATTGGGCTACACCGAACTGCGTGCCGACCATAAAGCCGTGGTCACCGCGTGGAGCGCCGAGGCCGGGCAAGTGGTGACGGCGGGTCAGCAAGTGGTGACCCTGGCGCAACCGGACATCAAGGAAGCGGTGATCGACCTGCCCGATACCCTCGTTGATCAGTTGCCCAGCGATGTGGTGTTTCAGGTCGCTGCGCAACTGGATCCGAGCATCAACACCACCGCTGTCATCCGTGAAATCGAACCCCAGGCTCAAAGCGCGACACGCACCCGTCGTGCCCGCCTGACCCTGGCCGAAACGCCACAGGGCTTCCGTTTGGGCACGGCCATCAGCGTCACCCTGAGCACGGCGGTCAAGCCGCGCATCGAGTTGCCTGCCACCGCGCTGCAGGAGGTCGATGGCAAGCCGCGCATCTGGGTGATCGACGCGCAGAGTAAAACCGTCTCCCCCCGTGACGTCACCGTGATCAGCCGCACCGACAGCACCGTGGTGCTGTCAGACGGCGTGAAGAACGGCGAGCGGGTGGTCAGTGCCGGTGTCAACAGCCTCAAACCGGGGCAGCAAGTGAAAATCGACGAGGACAGTCAATGAAAGGGCCTTTCAACCTCTCGGAATGGGCCCTCAAGCATCAGTCGTTCATCTGGTATCTGATGTTCGTCGCGTTGCTGATGGGTGTGTTCTCGTATTTCAACCTGGGGCGCGAAGAAGACCCGTCGTTCACCATCAAAACCATGGTGATCCAGAGCAAATGGCCGGGAGCGACCCAGGAGGAAACCCTCAAGCAGATCACCGACAGGATCGAGAAAAAGCTCGAAGAGCTCGACTCCCTCGACTACGTGAAAAGCTACACGCGCCCCGGCGAATCGACGGTGTACGTGTACCTGCGCGACACCACCGGTGCCAAGGACATCCCGGAAATCTGGTACCAGGTGCGCAAGAAGATCAACGACATCAAATACCAGTTCCCGCAAGGCATACAGGGGCCGTCGTTCAACGACGAGTTCGGTGACGTCTTCGGGTCGATCTACGCCTTCACCGCCGACGGCCTGACCCAGCGTCAGTTGCGTGACTACGTGGAACAGGCCCGCATGGAGATTCGCGGTGTGCCGGGGCTGGGCAAGATCGAAATGGTCGGCCAGCAGGACGAAGTGCTGTACCTGAACTTCTCCACGCGCAAACTCGCAGCGCTCGGCATCGATGAGCGTCAGGTGGTGCAGAGCCTGCAATCTCAGAACGCGGTGACCCCGGCGGGTGTCATCGAGGCCGGGCCAGAGCGGATTTCGGTGCGCACGTCAGGCAAGTTCGCTTCGGAGAAAGACCTGGCCGAGGTCAACCTCAAGCTCAACGACCGCTACTATCGCCTGGCCGACATTGCCGAAATCCGACGCGGTTACGTCGATCCGGCCTCGCCGGAATTCCGCTTCAACGGCAAACCGGCCATCGGCCTGGCGATTGCCATGCAGAAGGGTGGCAACGTCCAGGCGTTCGGCAAGGCCTTGCACGCCCGTATTGACGAGTTGACCGCCGATCTGCCGGTGGGCGTCGGCATTTACAACGTGTCCGACCAGGCCGTGGTGGTCGAAGAGGCGGTCGGCGGCTTTACCAGCGCGCTGTTCGAGGCGGTGGTGATCGTGCTGGTGGTGAGCTTCGTCAGCCTTGGCGTGCGCGCCGGGCTGGTGGTGGCCTGCTCGATCCCGCTGGTGCTGGCGATGGTGTTCGTGTTCATGGAGTACAGCGGCATCACCATGCAGCGGATTTCCCTCGGTGCACTGATCATCGCCCTTGGCCTGCTGGTGGACGATGCGATGATCACCGTGGAAATGATGGTCACGCGCCTGGAGTTGGGCGAGACCAAGGAGCAGGCGGCGACATTCGCCTACACCTCTACGGCGTTCCCGATGCTCACCGGTACGCTGGTGACGGTGGCGGGCTTCGTGCCGATCGGCTTGAACGCCAGCTCGGCCGGTGAATATACCTACACCCTGTTTGCGGTGATTGCCTGTGCGATGCTGGTGTCGTGGGTGGTGGCGGTTCTGTTTGCGCCGGTGATCGGCGTGCACATTCTCAGCACCAAGGTGAAACCCCATGAAGGCGAACCCGGGCGCATCGGCAAGGCGTTCAACGGCGGGCTGCTGTGGTGCATGCGCAATCGCTGGTGGGCCATCGGCATTACGGTGCTGTGTTTTGTGCTGGCGCTGTTTTGCATGCGCTTCGTGCAGAACCAGTTCTTCCCGTCTTCGGACCGGCCGGAAATCCTGGTGGACCTGAACCTGCCGCAAAACGCCTCGATCGACGAAACCCGCCGGGCTGTCGATCGCCTCGAAGCCACGCTCAAGGACGACCCGGACATCGAGCGCTGGAGCACCTACATCGGGCAGGGCGCCATCCGTTTTTATCTGCCACTGGACCAGCAACTGCAGAACCCCTTCTACGCGCAGTTGGTGATCGTCAGCAAAGGCCACACCCGTGAGGCCATGATGCACAAGCTTCGCGAGCGCTTGCGCAACGACTTCGTCGGCATCGGCAGTTATGTCCAGGCACTGGAAATGGGCCCGCCGGTAGGGCGTCCGATCCAGTACCGGATCAGCGGCAAGGACATCGATCAGGTGCGCCGACATGCCATCGACCTGGCCACTGAGCTGGACAAGAACCCGCACGTTGGCGAGATCATCTACGACTGGAACGAACCGGGCAAAGTGCTGCGCATCGACATCGCCCAGGACAAGGCGCGGCAGTTGGGGTTGTCTTCCGAGGATGTGGCCAACCTGATGAACGGCATCGTCAGCGGCCAGTCGGTGACTCAGGTCGATGACGACATTTACCTGATCAACGTGGTTGGTCGTGCGGTGGATTCCGAGCGTGGAACGCCGGAAACCCTGCAGAACCTGCAAATCGTCACGCCGAACGGCACGTCGATTCCGCTGCTGGCGTTCGCCACGGTGCGCTACGAACTGGAGCAGCCGCTGGTGTGGCGTCGCGATCGCCTGCCGACCATCACCATCAAGGCGGCGATACGCGACGAGATCCAGCCGACGGACCTGGTGAAAATCCTCAAGCCGTTCATCGACGCGTTCGCAGCCAAACTGCCGGCGGGCTACAAGGTCGCCACCGGTGGTACGGTGGAGGAAAGCGGCAAGGCCCAGGGCCCGATTGCCAAGGTTGTGCCGCTGATGCTGTTCCTGATGGCGACCTTCCTGATGATCCAGCTGCACAGCGTGCAGAAGCTGTTCCTGGTGGCCAGCGTCGCGCCGCTGGGGCTGATCGGCGTGGTGATCGCGCTGGTGCCGACAGGCACGCCCATGGGCTTCGTGGCGATCCTCGGGATTCTCGCGTTGATCGGTATCATCATCCGTAACTCGGTGATCCTGGTGACCCAGATCGAGGAGTACGAGCAGAAGGGTTATGCGCCGTGGGATGCGGTGGTGCAGGCCACCGAACATCGGCGCAGGCCGATCCTTTTGACCGCGGCGGCGGCGAGCCTGGGGATGATCCCGATTGCCCGGGAAGTGTTCTGGGGGCCGATGGCCTACGCGATGATCGGCGGGATCGTCATCGCCACCTTGCTGACGCTGCTGTTTTTGCCGGCGCTGTATGTGGCCTGGTACAAGATTCGCGAGCCGAAGAAAGAGGTGCAATAAAGTCAAAAGATCGCAGCCTGCGGCAGCTCCTACACCGTTGCCCCTGTAGGAGCTGCCGCAGGCTGCGATCTTTTGCTATTCAACGCGGCGCCACACACTCGCCAACCAAGGCTGCTGCTCCCGCGGCAGCCCGGCCGGCCGGTAGTAATGCTCCAACTCCACAAAACCCGCCTCGATCAGCAACTGCTGCCAGGCCGCCAGGTCGTGATACGACCCATAACGCGGTCCATTCCAGCCTTCCTGATTCTCGCCACGGGGATTGGAACTGAACAACACCCCACCCGGTTTCAGCGTTCCCCACAACTGCTTCAGCACCCGCGGTAGTTCCTGACGCGGAACATGAAACAGCACCGCATTGGCAAAGATCCCGTCGAAACGCTCGGCCGGTAGATCGAGCTTCAGAAAGTCCTGCTGCCATACCTCGCAACCACTGTCGTCCCGGGCCATCTGCGCGAATTTTTCCGAACCGTCGAAACCGACGGCTGTGTGGCCCATGCGGGTGAACGTCTGCAAATCACGACCCGGTCCGCAGCCAAAATCGAGAATGTCGAAAGGCGCCTCAGCCTGGATGTGCCGCAACAGGGAATCGATGTTCTGGCTGACGTCGTGATCGCGCGTCCCTTCACGGAAACTTTCGGCCACCGCGTTGTAGTGGCCCAGGGTCGTGGTGGTGATCTGTTCGAGGTCGATGGGTGTTTGTTTCATGGTCGGCTGCGCAGGCAATTTGGATTCACCGAATATACGCCATGGCGCCGGGGGCTGCTGCGCAGCCCATCGCGAGCAGGCTCGCTCCCACAGATATCCACGGTCAACTGTGGGAGCGAGCTTGCTCGCGATGGCGGTGGCACAGACAACCGATGATTAAAGTCAGACTCAGCCCTTTTTCATCCCCAAACACTCAATGGAGTGATCCACCATCGCCTTGGCAATCTCCAGCAAATGCCAGATCGAGTACACCATCGCCCGGTCGGCACCCTTGAGCTGATCGCCACACTGATACGCCGTGACCGAAGCACAGCGCAGCAGATCGGCGACATAGAGCTGGGTGTCTTCGAAGCTCACGTCCTTGCTGACGTTGTAGAAGCGCATTTCATCGGGTGGTGCGGGTTGCTTGCCGGTGAGGTGGAAATCAATGGCGCGGTAGAGCGCTGAGCGATCCCTGAGCGGGTCTTCGGTGGAGGTTTCGGGGGGATCGGGAACGGATTTTTCCATGAGTGTTACTCCTATTGCTGCATGGGAGCCATCACTTATCGCCTACTAAACGATTGGGTGGCGGCTGTACGCAGGTTAGTAGGCCGGTCAATAGGAAAACCGGTGCACCCGAAGGTGCCCCACGCACAGCCACCATATTCTGCATGCGGCAAAATTTGCCGGACATGAGCATGGAATCGCTATGCGCCTATTGTTCCGGGCTACTAAACCCGATCACTGATGAGCAGTGACGGACCGAGACTAGCCACGGGAATTGGCAGGCGCAAGCGAGCGAAATGATCTAGGAAATGTCCTGCAAAGGAAAGGGAACGAGCCTGCAAAACCGCTGATTTTCCTGTACGAAAACTTCCCTCCAAAGGCCAATGATGACCTGTGGCAAGGGAGCTTTTGTGGCAAGGGAGCTTTTGTGGCGAGGGGGCTTGCCCCCGCTGGGCTGCGAAGCGGCCCTAAAACCATTCAATGAGGTGTGCCAGAAAAAAAGAGCCCGCAGGTTTTGCGACTGCTGCGCAGTCGAACGGGGGCAAGCCCCCTCGCCACAAAGAGTGTTCACAACATGCCTAACGCTTGTTGAGGCCCCGAGCCAACCGATCCCCACCCAACTGAATCACCGCCACCAACGCCACCAGCAACACAATCACCGTCAACATGATCTGGCTATCAAACCGCTGATACCCATACCGATAGGCAATATCTCCCAGTCCACCGGCACCAATCGCCCCGGCCATGGCCGAGGAGTTGATCATCGTCACCAGGGTTATGGTGAACCCGCCGACAATCCCCGGCAGCGCTTCGGGCAACAACACATGCCAGACGATGTGCCAGCGCCGGCAGCCCATGGCTTGCGCCGCTTCGATCAATCCATGATCGACCTCGCGCAAACTGACTTCGGCAATGCGCGCAAAGAACGGCGTGGCCGCGATAGTCAACGGCACCACGGCCGCCCAGACGCCGTAAGTAGTGCCGACGATCAACCGCGTGAACGGAATCAATGCCACCATCAATATCAGGAACGGAACCGAGCGAAACAGGTTCACGAAAGCACCCAACACGCGGTTCAGTGCCGGGGCTTCGTAGATGCCACCCTTGGAGCTGGTGACCAGGATCACCGCCAGCGGAATGCCCGCCAACAGCGCGATGAGCGACGACACGCCGACCATCAAAAACGTGTCGATAAAGCCCTGCAGCAAGCGATCAAACCACATAACCCAGCACCTCCACCTTTTGCGCCCAATGGCTGGCGCGTTGACGCAATTCTTCGGCACCGAGGGGGGAGCCCGTCACCGCCAACAGCAGTTGCCCAAGCGCATGGCCCTGAATCCGTTCCACGCCGCCTTGCAGCAATCGCACGCGGCCACCCAGGGCGCTGAACAGTGCTGCTAGATCCGGTTCGTCGCGTTGGTTGCCGGTGAACTGCAAGCGCAGGACCACGGCAGCATCCGGGGCGTTCGATTGCGGCTGCAATCGGCTTTGCAGCTCTTGCGGCAATGCGTGTTGCAACGGCGCCAGCAACGTCTTGCTGACCTCATGTTGTGGATTGCCGAACACTTCCCACACCGGCCCCTGCTCGACGATGCGCCCGTGTTCGAGGACCACTACGCGATCACAGATCTCGCGGATCACCGCCATCTCGTGGGTGATCAAAACGATGGTCAGCCCCAGGCGTTGATTGATCTCGCGCAGCAGGCCGAGGATCGATTGCGTGGTCTCCGGGTCCAGTGCCGAGGTGGCTTCGTCGCACAGCAGGATTTGCGGGTCATGCACCAGCGCCCGGGCGATGCCCACGCGCTGTTTCTGCCCGCCGGATAGCTGCGCCGGGTAAGCCTTGTGTTTGGCCTGCAAGCCGACCAGTTCCAGCAGCTCACGGACTTTCTGCTCGCGTTGTTCCTTGGGCACACCGGCGACTTTCAGCGGCAGTTCGACGTTTTGCCAAACAGTCTTGGCCGACATCAGATTGAAGTGCTGGAAGATCATGCCGATGCGCCGACGCAGCGTCACCAGGCGGTCTTCGTCGAATTCGCCGATGTCGACCTGATCGATCAGTACCCGACCGCTACTCGGTTGCTCCAGGCGATTGATGGTGCGAATCAGCGACGACTTGCCGGCGCCACTGTGGCCGATGATGCCGAACACTTCGCCGCGCTGGATCGCCAGGTCGATGCCATGTAACGCGGCCACCGGGCCTTGTTGGCCGTTGTAGGTTTTGCCCAGGCCGATGAAGCGCACGTGGGCATGATTGAGTTCGGGATGCAGTTCGGTGCGCTCGGCGCTTTGCGGCTCTGGAATCTCCAGTCGCCGTTGGATGGCAGCGGTCATGCTCAGCTTTCCCAACCGGCTTGATAGAGCTTGCCGTGAGCTTTATCCAGTGCGGCGCGCACCGCGGGTGAGTGCTGGTAGATGTCGACGAACTTGATCAGGCGCGGGTCGGTTTTGCTCTTCGGCTGGATCACGAACTGAATCACGTATTCCTTGTGATCGAGGCCGTCGAACAGCAGCGCGGAGCCCGCGTCGAAGGTTTTCGACAAGCGAATGTAGGCCGGGTAGCCCTGCACCAGATCGGCATCGTCATAGGCGCGTACCAGTTGCACGGCTTCGACCTGGAGGATCTTGATGTTCTTCGGGTTGGCGATGATGTCTTCTTCGGTGGCTTTGTAGCCGACACCAGGCTTGAGGGTGATCAGGCCGGCCTTGGCCAGCAGTTGCAAGCCTCGACCACTGTTGATCGGGTCGTTGGCGATGGCCACGCTGGCGCCTTGCGGCAGTTGGTCGAAACTTTTGTATTTCTTCGAGTAGAGGCCGACGTTGTTGATGATCCCGGGCGCGAACGGCACCAGGTCGAAACCCGAGGCGGCCTTGGCGTTTTCCAGGAACGGGATGTGCTGGAAGTAGTTCACGTCGATATCGCCGGCGGCGAGGCTGACGTTCGGCGCGATCCAGTCGGTGAACTCCACCAGCTCGACTTTCAGGCCTTGTTTGGAGGCCTCTTCGACGGCTGCTTCAAGGGGAATGGCGAAAGCGGCGGTGGTGCCGATTTTCAGCGGCGCGTCGGCGGCGAAAACCGCAGAGCTGAACAGGCCGAGGGCCAGGGCCAGTGCTTTGACTGGGTGAGAGAGGGAGTGCTTTTTCATGATGAGTTGTCCAGTCAGTGCATTAATTTTTTGGTGTCTGGTGGGGCCTCTTCGCGAGCAAGCCCGCTCCCACATTTGGAATGCATTCCCCTGTGGGAGCGGGCTTGCTCGCGAAGCTTTTAGCGGCGGTAAGCCGAACCCGTATGTTGCTCAGGCAGATGCGCCTCCCGCTGAAACAGCTTTTCGCGCAAGGTGCCGCTGTCGTACGCAGTCTTGTACGACCCCCGCCGTTGCAACTCGGGAATCACCAGCTCAATTAAATCCTCATAGCTTTCCGGGGTGACGATGCGGGTCAGGTTGAAGCCATCCAGCCCGGTTTCGGCGATCCAGGATTCCAGCTCATCCGCCACTTGCTGCGCTGAGCCGACCACGGTGATGTAGCGACCGCCGAGGGCGTGTTGTTCGAGCAATTTGCGCCGCGTCCAGTCGTTGTTTTGCAGGTGTTTGGTGGCGGACTGGATCGCGTTGCTCTTCACGTACTGGATCGGCTCGTCGATCTCGTATTGGGAAAAGTCGATCCCAGTGGATGCCGAGAAATGCGCCACGCCGGCCTCGGCACTGGCGTAGCTCAGGTACTCGGCGTGTTTGGCCCAGGCCAGCTCTTCGGTGGCGCCGACGATCACATTCAGGCCCATGAACACCTTGATGTCCTCGGGATTGCGCCCGGCTTCGACGGCGCTGGCGCGCACTTTGTCCACCTGAGCCTTGGTCGATGCCTTGGTCTGGCCACTGATGAACACGCACTCGGCATGTTGCCCGGCGAACAGCAAGCCGCGATCCGAACTGCCGGCCTGGAACAGCACCGGTGTGCGCTGCGGCGAGGGTTCGCAGAGGTGATAACCCTCGACCTGATAGAACTCGCCCTTGTGCTCGACCTTGTGCACTTTCTCAGGCTGCGCATAGATCCGCTGCTGTGGATCGTTCAGCACCGCGCCGTTTTCCCAGCTGCCTTCCAGGAGTTTGTAGAGCACCTCCAGGTACTCGTCGGCCTGGTCGTAGCGACGGTCATGCTCGACCTGTTCGCGCAGACCCATGGCCTTGGCGGCGCTGTCGAGGTAGCCGGTGACGATGTTCCAGCCGACCCGGCCACGGCTGAGGTGATCCAGCGTCGACAGGCGCCTGGCGAACAGGTACGGCGCTTCGTAGGTGAGGTTGGCGGTCAGGCCGAAACCGAGGTTTTTCGTCACCGCGGCCATGGCCGACACCAGCAACAGCGGATCGTTGACCGGCAGCTGGATCGACTCTTTCAACGGCACGTCCACCGAATTCTGGTAGACGTCGTAGACCCCGACGATGTCGGCGATGAACAGGCCGTCGAACAGCCCGCGCTCGAGCAATTGCGCCAGTTCGGTCCAGTATTCGATCGTGTTGTAGCGGGTGGACGTGTCGCGCGGGTGCGTCCACAACCCGTGGTTAATGTGCCCGATGCAGTTCATGTTGAAGGCATTGAGCAGGATCTTCTTTTTAGCCATTCAGATGGTCCCCCGCAGTGGCGGGTTTTCATCGTTGAGGTAGTAGTTGCCCACGGCGTGGTACTTCCAGCGCACCGGGTCGTGCAGGGTGTGCACCCGGGCGTTGCGCCAGTGGCGGTCGAGACCGTGTTCGATCAAGGTCGCCTGACTGCCGGCCAGTTCGAACAGCGTGCTGCCGGCGGCCAGGGATATTTCGGTGCTCAGGGCGCGGGCTTCGGCGACGGCAATCGACGCGGCTGCGACGGTCTCTGCATTTGTGTCGGCCTGGGCGTTGTCGAGGTATTCGCCGGCACGCTCCAGCAGTGCCTCGGCGGCGTGCAGGCGGATGCTCAGGTGGCCGAAGCTCTTGAGGGTCAGCGGATCGTCCGTGGCTTTTTCGTGGGTGGCGTCGATCCATGGCCGGGTTTTGCTGCGCACGAAGTGCAGCGCGTCCTCATATGCGGCGCGGGCGATACCGGTGTCGATGGCGGCATGGAGAATCTGCGCCAGCGGGCCGACCGGCGTCGGGCGCTCGAAGGCGCTTTGAAAGGGGATGACATCTTCGGCCGCGACGTAGACATCTTCGAACACCACCGAACCGCTGCCGGTGGTGCGCTGGCCGAAGCCGCTCCAGTCATCAATTACGGTGAGGCCCTTACTGTTGCGCGGGACGAACGCCAGTTGCTGCACACCATTTTCATCCACCACCGAGGTGGGAATGCGCTGGGCGTAAATCGCGCCCGTGGCGTAGAACTTGCGACCATTGATGCGATAGCCGCTGCCATCGCGGGTCAGGCTGGTGATGCGATCGTGGGCGGTTTTGGTGCCGAGTTCGGCGAGGGCATTGCCGAAGCGCTGGCCGGCCAGCACTTCGGCATATAGACGTTTTTTCTGCTCGTGGCTGCCGTTCACGCGCAGCACTTCGAGGGCATAAAAATTGTTCTGCGGAATTTGCCCCAGCGAGCCGTCGGCCTGGGCGATCAGAGCGATGACCTTGGCCAGGGTGACGTTGGAAACACCGGCGCCGCCATATTCCTTTGGCACGCTGATGCCCCAAAGGCCCGAGCGGGAAAACACCTCCAGTTCGGGGTGTGGCAAACGGCGTTCACGGTCGCGCGTGGCGCTGTCACGTTTGAAATCTTCGGCCAGATCGCTGGCGACAATCAGGGCTTGCTCATCGCTGGTGATGACCGCGACGGGGTGAGAAATGCTCATGTGCTTCTCCAGATGTCTGGTCGTTAAATCCAGGAATGACGATTAGGCAGCGTGCCGTTGAGGCGATAGGCGCCGATGGCGTGATACTTCCAGCGCACCGGATCGTGCAGGGTGTGCACCCGGGCATTGCGCCAGTGGCGGTCGAGGTTGAATTCGGCGAGGGTGGCGCGGCTGCCGGCCAGTTCGAACAGCTTTTCGCTGGCCAGCAACGAAATCTCGGTGGTCAGCACTTTGGCTTCGGCCACGGCAATCGAGGCGCGGGCGGCGGATTCGGCGGTGAGCGGTGTGGCGCTGACTTCATCGAGCACCTGCCCGGCTTTGCGCAGTAGCGCTTCGGCGGCGTGCAGTTCGATTTTCAGCTTGCCGATATCAGCGATCACGTACAGGTCATCGCTGGCCCGCTCGACCTTGGCGTCGATCCACGGCCGTGCGCGGGTTTTCACGAAGTCGATGGCGTCGTCGATGGCACCCCGGGCGATACCGGCGTCGATGGCCGCCTGAATCAGTTGGGAGACGGCGCCCTGGATGTTCGGCGTGTCGTTGATCCGCCAGTTATCCACCACCAGTTCGGGATCGACCTGCACGTTGTTGAGCAAAATCGTGCCGCTGGCGGTGGTGCGCTGACCAAAGCCGGACCAGTCATCGACGATGCGCAATCCCGGCGTGCCGCGACGGATGAACGCCAGCACTTGTTTGCCGTCGTCGTTCAATGCCTTGACCGCAACCCAATGGGCGAACAGTGCACCGGTGGAATAGAACTTCTGGCCATTGAGGACGCCGTCGGCGGTGAGGCGAGCCTTCAGTTCCAGGGTGTTTTTGGTGCCGCGTTCCGGCCCGGCATTGCCGATGCGCCAGCCATCCAGGACGCTTTTGAACAGTTGCCTTTTCTGCGCTTCGGTGGCGCTGCCGAGGATCAGGTTAAGAATGCCGAACTGGTTTTGCGGGATCTGCCCAAGGGCCGGGTCGGCGGCGGAAATGATCGCGAAGACCTCGGCCAGGGTGACGAACGAAACCTGCGGGCCACCGTACTCGCGGGGGATGGAAATGCTGCCCAGGCCGCTGCGGGTGAAGTGTTCGATTGCAGACCATGGGAGCTTGCGCAACTGGTCACGCTTGGCCGCTTGCAGGCGCGCAACGTGCGCCAGTTCGTGGGCCGCCTTGATGGCTTGGGCATCGTTACGCAAGACTTGTGCGGGCAACAACAACGGGGCGATGTCCAGGTCACTCTGGACGATTGCATCTGCCAGACTGGACATCAGTGCCACTCCTTGGCTGCTCGCAATGCCCTGGCGATCTGCACTGGGTTGATTGTGTTCCGGACCATACCTACCTCACATCTCATGGAAGCGCCGCTTGTGGCCGCGCATGAAAACAAGAATGTCCGGTGGTCCGGTTTATATACCCTAAACGTGTATAAATATTTTATGAACTAACTTTTAGGAATATGAATAGAAGGTGTTCTGGGGGGGGAGGGGCACAATCTCTGTGGCGAGGGGCTTGCCCCCGTTCGGCCGCGCAGCGGCCGCAAAACCTGCTACTGCAATGTCCTGATGGACCGAAGTTGCATATTTTTGGACGCTTCGCGTCCAACGGGGGCAAGCCCCCTCGCCACAAAAACACGGTGGGCACAGTCACTGCCGCCGCTGTCTGCAGGGTTCAGCAGCCTTGAGATGCTGTTTCTTCGGGACTTTCACATAAGGATTGGCGCAACCGATCTTCAGCGTGCGGGCCGGTGCCCAGCGGGAGTTGTTGCCTACCCTGTCGAGAATGCAGTACGTCACTTCCAGGTGCAGATCTTCGCCTGCTTCGAGGATGATGGCCGGCGGTATCCAGACGTGGATCGGCTGGCCTATATCGGCGGACTTGAGCGGTGGCAGATCCATGCGCACATCGCCCCAGCGCAGGGTGATCTCGTCGTCGACGGCCATGTTCAGGTACGGCTCGATGGTCAAGGGAACACCGCGTTTGACCTGACTCGGATTGACCCCCTGACGGCAAATCGCTTCGGGAATGCTCACTGGTGCCAGGCACTGGTTTTCATCGCCGCACAGCGCCGAGGGTTGGCCGCCTGGACAGTCGAGTTTGATCTGTACGTTTTGACTGGCCGATACCGCCGGACCCCGGCCAATCTGCATGACCCGGTAGTGAATGCGCGAAGTACCGTTGGCGACAAAACTCTCAGGCACCCGCAACTGCACCGGTCGGCCGACATCGCTGGCCGTCAGCACGCGGGAGGCCACGTAGCAGTTGTCCCAGAACAGTTCGACCAGGTCTCCTGAGTCCATGGCGGGGTAGGGCGCCACATCGATCAGCAGGTGCGCCGCGCAGGTGACGTTGATGCCGGCCTTGTTCGATCGCGCCAGGGTCGGGGCCGCAAGCCTGGATGTGTTCGAGGTGCTATTCATGAAGTCTCCTTGAAGTCTTGCAACGAAGTCCGTTTCTGGAATATCAAAAACCAATAATCGAACAGAAAAACCATTCATTACTTTGAGCGGAAATAATGATTTAAATGTGAAGGGTGTCGCTGGATGGAGACTAGATAAGAGTCAGGGAGATCAGGTGTCAATAAGATTTATTAGTTGTGGTGGTTGTGTGGTGCTATTCAGAAAGTTCCTACGGATCCAAGTAATTAAACCATGTCTGTTCGTCGAGTTTTTCTGCTGAAGGCACGGAAATAAGGGCGGACTGTTGCAAGACGTGGGCACCGTCTTGCGATAGAAGATCTGATTTAATTGTCACTGTTTAATTGTTGTGATGCATATATTTGTACCGCGCACGCGTATAGGATATGCATGTTAAATAGATGGGTTTGATTTGGTATTAATGAAGCGTATTTCGAGGGGTATCACTTCCGTCCATGGAAGTTTACCGTTGTTACGCAGGGTTTTTAGTTGTGTGCGTTATTCAGGAACTTGCTCAGGAACTGTCGGGTTCGCTCTTCTTTCGGGTTGGCAAACAACGCCTTCGCTTCGCCTTGTTCGACGATCACGCCCTTGTCGAAAAACACCACACGGTTGGCCACGTCCCGGGCAAAACCCATTTCGTGGGTGACGATCACCATGGTGCGCTTCTCTTCGGCCAGGCCGCGGATGGTCGCCAATACCTCGCCCACCAGTTCCGGGTCGAGGGCCGAGGTCGGCTCATCGAACAGGATCACTTCGGGCTCCATTGCCAGCGCCCGGGCAATCGCCACGCGCTGTTGCTGGCCACCGGAGAGGCGACGCGGGTAAGCGTCCTCCTTGCCCGCCAGACCGACCTTGGCCAAGAGTTTTTTACCCAGGGCTACAGCATCGGCGTGCGGGGTCTTCTTGACCACGATCGGGCCTTCGATGACGTTTTCCAGGGCGGTGCGATGGGGGAACAGGTTGAAGTTCTGGAACACGAAGCCCACGTGCTGGCGCAAACGTCGCACCAGGCTCTGCTGCTGGTTCAGGGGCCGGCTGGTATCGATCTCGATATCGCCGACCTTGATCCGGCCGCTGGTGGGTTCTTCCAGAAAATTCAGGCAGCGCAGAAAGGTGGTCTTGCCCGAACCGCTAGGGCCGATGATCGCGACCACCTCGCCTTCCTTGACCTCAAGATCGATGCCATTGAGCACGACTTGACCCTTGAACTGCTTTGTCAGTTTTTCCACGACAATCATGGGGTCAGGACTCCTGGTCGTGCCGATTGACCCGCGCTTCCAACTGGTTCTGCAGGTGCGACAGCACCGTGGCCAGGACCCAGTAGATCAGTGCGGCGGCAAGATACATGGTGAAGATTTCAAAGGTGCGGGCGGTGATCAGTTGCGCCTGACGGAACAGCTCCGGCACCTGGATGGTAGCGGCCAGCGCCGTGTCCTTGACCAGCGAAATGAAGCTGTTGCCCAGCGGCGGCAATGCGGTGCGCATGGCCTGCGGCAGGATGGCCCGGCGCAGGGTTTGCGCGCGGGTCATGCCGATACTGGCAGCGGCTTCCCACTGGCCGCGCTCGATGGAGCTGATCGCGGCACGCAGGATTTCGCAGGCGTAGGCGGCCATGTTAAGCGAGAAGCCGATCAGGGCCGCCGGCAGCGGATCAAGTTCCAGACCCAATTGCGGCAAGCCGTAATAGATCACGAACAGTTGCACCAGCAACGGCGTGCCGCGAAAGAACGACACGTAGATGCGGGCGATCCAGCTCACCAGTTTGAAGCGCGACAGGCGCATCAGCGCCAGGCCGAACCCCATCACCAGGCCGAAGAACATCCCGCCCAGGCTGAGGATGACCGTGTAGTACGCGCCCTTGAGTAGAAAGGGCACGGAGTCCAGTGCGAGTTGGAAAGCTTCTTCCATTATTGAGTGACGTCAGCGTTGAAGTATTTTTCCGAGAGTTTTTTCAGGGTGCCATCGGCGCGCAGCTTGTCGATCGCCTTGTTCACCGCGGCCAGCAGTTCAGGCTCGCCTTTGCGCAGGGCAATGCCGGCTTCCTGACGGGAGAACGCGTCACCGGCGGCGGTGGTGTCCTTGGCCTTCTTGGCGTACTCCAGTGCGGCCAGGCGGTCGATCAGAATGGCGTCGATACGGCCGACACGCAGGTCCTGGAACTTGGTCGGATCATCTTCATAGGTGCGGACATCGGCGGTCGGCACATTGGTTTTCACCCACTCTTCGTAGTTGGTGCCCAGGCCTACGCCGACTTTCTTGCCACCCAGGTCGGCAGCGGTCTTGATGTTCAGCTCGGCGGCCTTCTTGGTCAGCACCAGCGCCTGGATACCGGAAACAGTGTACGGCTCGGAGAAGTCATACTTCTTCTTGCGCTCTTCGGAGATGGTCACCTGGTTGATCACGGCGTCCAGACGCTTGGATTCCAGGGCCGCGAGGATGCCGTCCCATTTGGTCGGTTGCAGTTTGACCTTGACGCCCAGCTCTTTGGCCAGGGCTTCGGAGAACTCGACTTCGAAGCCGGTCAGTTTGCCGTCGGCATCGACGAAACTGAACGGTGGGTAAGTGCCTTCCAGGCCAACGTTGATCACGCCGGCGTCCTTGATTTTTTGCAGTTGCTCACCGGCAACGGCTTGGCCAATCAGGCCGGCGCTCAGTGCCAGGCCCAGCGAGCCCACCAGCAGATTGCGACGTAGTGCGGAAAAATTCATGACAAGCCCCTGTGTTTTCTTATGGAAGACGCTTTAGGAAAGTTGGCAAATTCGGGAATCGGACGACTGCGATATCCTGCCCTAATGCAGCTTATGCGTCTCGCTGCAAATTCACCTGCGGCGTGAATATAAGACGCCGCCGTTAGATAGGAAAATAATAAATATTCTTTTTGTTATGCGTTAAATGAATATGTGGTGATTGTGAGAAAAGATCGCAGCCTTCGGCAGCTCCTACATGGATTGGCATTCACCTGTAGGAGCTGCCGCAGGCTGCGATCTCTTGATCTTCCGAATCGGTTACAGAAAATCCTTATAGGCAAACAACGCCGGCGCCCCGCCAGTGTGCAGGAAGATGATCGGACCTTCGTCGAAACGCTGACGCCCGATCCCGTCCAGCAGGCCCGCCATGGCCTTGCCAGTGTAGACCGGGTCCAGCAGCAAGCCTTCCTGACTCGCCAGCAGCTTCACCGCCGCCAGTGTTCCGGCATTCGGCTCGCCATAACGTGGGGCGAAGTATTCATCCCACAGCTCAACCTTGAACGCGTCCGGCAGGTCCACGCCCAGCAGTTCGGCAGTGCGTTCAGCCAAACCTTGAACCTTTGGCCGCTGGTCTTCATCGCTGCGTGAGACCGTCACGCCGATCACTGGCAGCTCCGGCAGTGCTTCACTCAAGGCCAGTGCCAGACCGCTGTGGGTACCGGCACTGCCCGAGGCCAGGACCACGGCGGCGAACGTCAGGCCGGTGTCCTTAATCTGTTCGGCCAGTTCCAGCCCGGCGCGTACGTAGCCGAGTGCGCCCAGCGCGTTGGAGCCTCCGATCGGCACCAGGTACGGCTTCTTGCCGTTGCTGCGCAGTCTGTCGGCCAGTGCCTGCAGTTGTTCGTCGGCGTTATCGAGGTTTTCCACCAGTTCGACCTTGGCATCGAACAGGTCGAGCAGCAGGCGGTTGCCGTTGCCGGTGTAATTGTTGTCATCGGTGCCGAGGGGGTTTTCCAGAAGGGCTACGCAGCCCAGACCCAGTTTCGCCGCAATGGCAGCCGTCTGGCGCACGTGGTTCGATTGCAGCGCGCCGGCGGTGATCAAGGTGTCGGCACCCTGGGCCAGCGCATCGGCGGCCAGGTATTCGAGTTTGCGCAGCTTGTTGCCGCCCATTGCCAGCGGCGTCAGGTCATCGCGTTTGACGTACAGGTCGCGACCCAGCCAGGTCGACAGGCGTTCGAGTTTTTCCAGGGCGGTGGGTTGACCGAGCAGGTCGAGGCGGTTAAAGCGGGCAAGCTGTTGTTTGATCATGGGTCCGTACTGGCCGTGGAAGATCTCAGGACTATAGGCACGCGAAAAAGGCTGGGCAACCGTCAATTGCTTATAGCCAATCGTAATGAGCACAGCATTATTGGTTCTTAATTTGCCCCGCTGCCCTTGCCGTAAAGTAATCGCCGTCAGTGCGGCCAGACAGTCCGGTCGCCCGTGAGGAGTTTTTACCGTGAGTGAGCGTTCCAGCCATTGGCAATTGCAGACCATCGTCAGCCAACTGCGCACCGCGCGTGAGCAGTGGCGAGCGCAAAATGGCCGGGCCAGTACCGAGCAGGGCGGTCGCGAGTTGCCCTCCCGGGCGGCCATGGCAGAGATTCTCGAAGCCTTGTGCGGTGCGCTGTTCCCGATGCGCCTGGGGCCGGTTGACCTGCGCGAAGAGAGTGAAGATTTCTACGTCGGCCACACGCTGGATGTGGCGTTGAATGCGTTGTTGGCCCAGGCGCGACTCGAATTGCGCTATGCCGCGCGCCACGGTGCCCAGGCCGATACCGAAGTCGAAGCCAGGACCATCCAGATCATCCAGGACTTCGCCCTCGCCCTGCCGGGCTTGCGCAGCCTGCTGGACACCGACGTACTGGCGGCCTATCACGGCGACCCGGCAGCGCGCAGTGTCGATGAAGTGCTGTTGTGCTACCCGGGGATCCTGGCGGTGATTCACCATCGGCTGGCCCACCATCTGTACCGTGCCGGGCTGCCGTTGCTGGCGCGTATCAGCGCGGAAATCGCCCACTCGGCCACGGGTATCGACATTCACCCCGGCGCGCAGATCGGCCGCAGTTTCTTCATCGACCACGGCACCGGCGTGGTGATCGGCGAAACCGCGATCATCGGCGAGCGCGTGCGGATTTATCAGGCCGTGACCCTGGGCGCCAAGCGTTTCCCGGCGGACGAAGACGGCCAGTTGCAGAAAGGCCAGCCTCGGCATCCGATTGTCGAGGATGACGTGGTGATTTATGCCGGGGCGACGATTCTGGGGCGGATCACCATCGGCCAGGGTTCGACTATTGGCGGCAACGTCTGGCTGACCCGCAGCGTGCCGGCGGGCAGCAACCTGACCCAGGCGAATCTGCAGCATGAAGATGGGGCGCAGAAGTAGGCCTTTGAATCTCCGTTGTCTGGTCTGGCCTCATCGCGAGCAAGCTCGCTCCCACAATGGTTCTCTGGTGAACACAACTGTTGTGGCCGGCATTGAACCCTGTGGGAGCGAGCTTGCTCGCGATTGGATTTCAAGTCGAATCGAGTCGCCAATCCCGCACCAGATCCTCCCTTGAGCTAGCGTATTAACACTACCGCCGAGCCCTGCGATTAGTCCTTAGCCCCCTATCCATGTTTAACTTGAACGTTCATTCAAGTTAAACCGGCGGTTCGCTGCCCGCTCACAACAGGAGGCTTGCCTTTGCTGAGTCCGATTTCTACAGCCACGTTTTACCCCTTCGAGGTGCACCGTACATGAGTGCATCGTCCATCCCTCCAAGCGGCCTGGTCCGCATGAATCCGCCGGTGTTCTGGTTCTCGGCGAGTTTCATTCTGTTGTTTGGTGTCGTTGTCATCGCCATGCCCGAACAGGCCGGTGCCTGGTTGCTGGCGGCGCAAAACTGGGCGGCCAACACGGTCGGCTGGTATTACCTGCTGGCGATGACCCTGTATCTGGTCTTCGTGGTGGTCACCGCCTTGTCTGGCTACGGCAAGATCAAGCTCGGTGCCGACCACGACGAGCCCGAATTCAGCTATTTGTCATGGGCCGGCATGCTGTTCGCCGCGGGGATCAGCATCACCCTGTTTTTCTTTTGTGTGTCCGAACCGTTGACCCACATGCTGCAGCCGCCCCAGGGCGAAGCCGGTACGGCGGATGCGGCGCGTCAGGCGATGCAGATTCTGTTTTTGCACTGGGGTTTGCATGGCTGGGGCGTGTTCGCCTTTGTCGGTATGGCGCTGGCCTATTTCGCCTATCGCCACAACCTGCCGCTGGCCCTGCGCTCGGCGCTGTATCCGCTGATCGGCAAGCGCATCAATGGCCCCATCGGCTACGCGGTGGATGGCTTCGGCATCATCGCCACGGTGTTTGGCCTTGGTGCCGACATGGGTTTTGGTGTGTTGCACCTCAATTCGGGCCTGGACTACCTGTTCGGCATCGCCCACACCCAGTGGGTTCAGGTCGGCCTGATCACCCTGATGATGGGCGCGGCGATCATCGTTGCGGTGTCGGGCGTCGACAAGGGCGTGCGGGTCATGTCCGACATCAACATGCTGCTGGCCTGTGCGCTGTTGCTGTTCGTGTTGTTTGCCGGCCCCACGCAGCACTTGCTCAACACCCTGATCCAGAACCTCGGCGATTACCTCGGCGCCTTGCCGATGAAGAGTTTCGACCTCTATGCCTACGACAAACCCAGCGACTGGCTGGGCGGCTGGACGGTGTTCTATTGGGCCTGGTGGATCGCATGGTCGCCGTTCGTGGGCTTGTTCATCGCGCGGATTTCCCGTGGCCGCACCATCCGCGAATTCGTCTTCGGCGTGCTGCTGATTCCGCTCGGCTTCACCCTGGCGTGGATGTCGATCTTCGGCAACAGCGCCATCGATCAAGTGCTCAACCACGGCATGAGCTCGCTTGGCATGTCGGCTATCGACAATCCGTCGATGACGCTCTACCTGCTGCTGGAAACCTACCCGTGGAGCAAAACCGTCATCGCGGTGACGGTGTTCATCAGCTTTGTGTTCTTCGTCACCTCCGCCGACTCCGGCACCGTGGTGCTGTCGACGCTGTCCGCCAAGGGCGGTAATCCCGATGAAGACGGGCCGAAATGGCTGCGGGTGTTCTGGGGCGCAATGACCGCAGTGGTGACCAGTGCGTTGCTGTTTTCCGGCAGTATCGATGCGTTGAAGTCGGCGGTGGTCCTGACTTCGTTGCCGTTCTCGCTGATCTTGCTGTTGATGATGTGGGGGCTGCACAAGGCGTTTTATCTGGAGTCGCAGAAGCAGATTGCGCAGATGCATTCGTTGGCGCCGGTCTCGGGTTCTCGGCGTGGCAAGGGCGGCTGGCGGCAACGGCTGAGTCAGGCCGTGCATTTCCCGTCGCGGGACGAGGTTTATCGCTTCCTCGATACGACGGTGCGACCGGCCATTGAGGAAGTGTCGGCGGTGTTCCGCGAAAAGGGGCTGCACGTGGTCATGCACCCGGACCCGGCCCATGACAGCGTCAGCCTGGAAATCGGCCACGGCGATCAGCATCCGTTCGTTTATCAGGTGCAGATGCGCGGCTATTTCACGCCTTCGTTTGCCCGTGGCGGCATGGGCTCCAAGCAACTCAACAATCGCCGTTACTACCGGGCCGAAGTGCATTTGAGCGAGGGCAGCCAGGACTACGACCTGGTGGGCTACACCAAGGAGCAGATCATCAACGACATCCTCGACCAGTACGAGCGGCACATGCAGTTCCTGCATCTGGTGCGTTGATCACGGGCAGGGCGCCGGGGCTTTTAGCTCTCGGCGCTCAGCACCATGAACAACACCAGCGCCGCCACGGGGATGCTGAACACCATCGTGCCGATCCCCAGTTCCGTACTCAACGACTGGCCGGCGGTCACCACGCCGATGGCGCCGTTGATCACCGTCAGCGCCAGCCACAGGATCACGAAACTGTAGGTGAGTGTCTGGCGGCTGAAGCCGAGTTTCTCGCCGATGAACAGCATCATCGCGAGCAGGACCAGGCCGAAGGTGATGATGATGGTGGTGTGCATGGCTTCTTCCATCCTTGCGATCGTTATCGCGTCTTCGTTGCTTTGGCGACTGTGTTCCTGTCGGCCCGGATCACGCAAGTCTGTCGCTTTTTTGTTGAATTCTCCAGGCAGATTAAATTACTGTGAAACGTTTCAGCACTTAGTCGAATCCCGGGTTTTCTGGTGTCCGTCCGGACGTGTGCTGGGCGACTGGCGCTGGCGTGGACCCTGCGCGACCCGCGAGTCACTTCGGCATTGATTGGCGTGAGCCGGCCGGAGCAGATCATCGAGAACGTCGGCGCGTTGAAGAACCTGGGCTTCAGTGCAGAGGAACTGGCGGAGATTGACCGGTTTGCCCAGGAGGGCGGGATCAATCTTTGGGAGAAGCTTTCGACTGCGGAGTAAGTGACCGGCACTGGATTTTTGGTGCCTGTTCCGGCCTCTTCGCGGGCAAGCCCGCTCCCACAGGTTCAGCGGTATTCACAGGATTTGTGTACGACACGAGCACTGTGGGAGCGGGCTTGCCCGCGAAGGGGCCATTTCAATCAATACAGAAACCGGCTGATCACCGAAAAAACGGCACATCCCCCAACACCGTCGCCCGCTGCATCACCCGCCGCGCTGGCCGGTAATCATCCACCGCGTAATGCTGGGTCACGCGGTTGTCCCAGAACGCAATGTCGTCCTGCTGCCAGCGCCAGCGAATGGTGAATTCCGGCCGCGTCGCGTGGGCAAACAGAAACTTCAGAATCGCCTCGCTTTCGGTTTCCGACAATTCGTTGATCTTCGAGGTGAAGCCTTCGTTGACGAACAGCGAACGCCGCCCGCTCACCGGGTGCGTGCGGATCACCGGGTGTGACAGCGGCGGATTCTTGCGCCGTGCTTCCTCCCACTGGGCCAACGCTTCGGGCGTGTTGCCATAGCGCTCCAGCGGGAACGAACGGGTGAAATCGTGGGTGGCAGTCAGGCCTTCGAGCAAGGTTTTTACCGGTGCCGACAGGGCTTCATACGCGGCAATTCCGCTGGCCCACAAGGTGTCGCCGCCAAACTCCGGCAGCAGCTTGGCGCTGAGCACAGCGCCCATGGCCGGGGTCGGCAGGAAGGTCACGTCGGTGTGCCAGATCGCGTTATCGCGCACGTCGGTGACGGCGGTGTCGAGGACCAGCACTTCCGGTTGTTCCGGCACATTGGGGTAGATCGGGTGAATGTGCAGATCGCCGAAATTCGCGGCGAATCGCGCCTGTTGCTGTGGCGTGATCGGCTGGTCGCGAAAGAACAGGACCTGATGCTTGAGCAGGGCCTGCTCGATGGCGTCGCGTTGTTCCGCGCTCAGCGGCTGGCTGATGTCGACGCCGCTGATTTGTGCGCCGAGGGCCAAGCTTAAAGGGGTGATGGTCAACTCGCTCATGGTGTTTCTCTTGAATTCGGGTGCGCTTTTTGTGGGAGCGGGCTTGCTCGCGAAAGCGGTGTGTCAGTCTTAATAATGTTGCCTGACACTCTGCATTCGCGAGCAAGCCCGCTCCCACATTTATGATTTCAGTGGGCCTGGCCGTGCCACGGCACCAGTTTGCGTTGCAGGGCGCGCAGGCCCAGCTCCATCGCGAAGGCGATCAGCGCAATCACCAAGATCCCCAGCACCACCACATCGGTGACCAGGAACTGCGCGGCGGACTGCACCATAAAGCCAAGACCGCTGGTGGCGGCGATCAATTCGGCGGCGACCAGGGTCGACCAACCGACACCGAGGCCAATGCGCACCCCGGTCAGAATGTCCGGCAAGGCACTCGGCAAAATCACGTGGCGGATCAACTGTGCGCGAGTGGCACCCAACGACTGCGCGGCACGCAATTTGGCCGGGTCGACCGTGCGCACGCCGGTGGCGGTGGCGATGGCAATCGGGGCGAAGATCGCCAGGTAGATCAGCAGCACTTTCGACAGTTCGCCGATACCGCACCAGATCACGATCAGCGGCAGGTAGGCCAGCGGTGGGATGGGCCGGTAGAACTCGATCAGCGGGTCGAGCACGCCACGGGCGATACGATTGGCGCCGATGGCGATGCCCACCGGCACGGCGGTGAGAATCGCAAAGCCGAGGCCCAGGCCGATGCGGCTCAGACTCGCGCCGAGGTGCTGCCACAGGGTTGAGTCCATGTAACCCGAGGTCGCCAGCAGCCAGCCTTTTTGCAGCACGGCGGAAGGTGGCGGCAGGAACAGCGGCTCGATCAAACCGGTCGCCGTCACGGCCCACCAAATGACAATGAGCGCGGCCAGTGTCAGCACGCTGATCCAGCGAGTGCTCAAGCTGCGTCGTGCCGCAGGCACGGGAGTGCCTGGCTTTATCGCGGCGACGGGTATTTCGTAACTGCTCATGCGCGCTCCTGCCGCTGGGCGGCGCTGCGTTGGGAGAACACTTTGGCGAGTACGTGTTCGCGGGTTTCGATAAAACGCGGATCGGATTTGATCGAGCGGGCCGACTCACCGGCGGCATAACGCTGACCGAAGTCGAGGCTCAGGCGCTCGACGATTTGCCCCGGGTTCGGCGCCAACAGAATCAGGTCGGTGGCGAGGAATACGGCTTCTTCGATGTCGTGGGTAATCAGGAACACCGGCTTGGCGGTGCGTTGCCAGACTTGCAGCAACAGCTCCTGCATCTGCTCGCGGGTGAAGGCATCCAGGGCGCCGAAAGGTTCGTCCATCAGCAACACGCGCGGGTCGGCGGCGAGCGCGCGGGCCAGGCCGACACGCTGTTTCTGGCCGCCCGAAAGCTGCCAGATGCGGCGTTGTTCAAAGCCGGAAAGATCGACCAGGGCGAGCATTTCCCGGGCGCGAGCTTCGCGTTTGTCCCGGGCAATACCGGCCAGCTCCAGGCCGAAACCGACGTTGGCCAGCACGTCTTGCCAGGGCAGCAGCGCGTCGTCCTGAAACACCACGCCGCGCTCGGCGCTCGGGCCTCTGACGGGCACGCCGTCGAGGGTGATGCGCCCGGCGCTGGGTTCGACGAAACCGGCAATCAGGTTCAACAGCGAAGTCTTGCCACTGCCGGACGGGCCGAGGGCGACCAGCAGTTGCCGGGGGCCCAGGCTCAGGGAGATATCCGCCAACACCGGTTCCGGGTTGCCGGGGTACTGTGCGCTGATACGCTCCAGCTGTAGCAAAGCCATCGCAGTCAACTCCCGATCAATTGGTGATGAACTTGGCGCTGACGTACGGCGCGTAGTCCGGCAGCACCGCCTCGACCTTGCCTTGCTCCTTGAGGAACGCCGCAGTGTCGGTGATGGCTTTGGTGGTCGGCGCGCCGAGGGTGAGCACCTGATCAGCTGCCAGCGGGTAGACGTTGCCTTGCAGCAGCAGCGGAATATCGCTGGCCTTGGCGCCGGACAGTTTTACCAGCTTGTCGACGTTGCCCTGGTTGGCGAGCCAGGCTTTTGGGTCTTTGCGGTAGTCGGCGTAGGCGTCGAGGGTGACTTTGGCGAACGCGGAGACGATCTGCGGATGCTTCTCGGCGAAATCCTTGCGCACGATCCAGGCATCGAAAGTCGGAGCACCGAACTTGGCCAGTTCACCGGAGGTGATCAGTACCTTGCCGTTTTCCTTGGCCACGCCGAGGGCCGGGTCCCACACGTAGGTGGCGTCGATGTCACCGCGTTTCCAGGCGGCGATGATCGCCGGTGGCGCCAGATTGAGAACGGTGACTTTCGAGGGATCGATGTTCCAGTGCTTCAGTGCCGCGAGCAGGCTGTAGTGGCCGGTGGATACAAACGGCACGGCGATTTTCTTGCCGATCAGGTCTTGCGGGGTCTTGATCCCGGAGCCGTCGCGGGCGACCAAGGCTTCGGCGGCGCCGATCTGGGTGGCGATGAGGAAGGTTTCCACCGGGACTTTGCGAGTGATGGCAGCGGTTAGGGGGCTGGAACCGAGGTAGCCGATCTGCACGTCGCCGGAGGCGATGGCGGCGATGATATCGGCACCGTTGTCGAATTTGCGCCAGCTGATATCGGCTTTGGTGGCTTTTTCGTAAGCGCCGTCGGCCTGGGCGACTTTCGCCGGGTCAACGGTGGTCTGGTAGGCAACGGTGACGTCGGCCGCCTGGGCAAAGAAAGTCGCGGTAGCCAGCGTTGCGGCCGCCAGCAAGCGTAGAGGGAAAGTCAGTTTCATCAGAAAGCTCCTTGTCAGGCGACCGAATGTCGGCGTGATAAAGAGACTAAATGATCTAATAATTCGAAAATAAATAACTTATTCGAATTAGCTTATGAGAGGAAAACTTGAGGAGCGACCACTACGTGGTCATCGCGAGCAAGCTCGCTCCCACAGTGGATCTTCGGTGTGAGCACAATCGTGCAAACACCACTGAACCCTGTGGGAGCGAGCTTGCTCGCGATAAGGTCCGAAGGACCTTCAGTTGCTGATCGCCAGAATGCTCGCCTGGTACGCCCCGACAAACACATCGAAATCACCGACCTCGTTCTGCTCCAGCTCAGCCTGTTGAGCCAGCGATGAACGCGCCCGCTCTTCAAACTGCGCTTGTTCTTCAGCCGCCAACGGCTCGCTGCGGAAGAACTCGGCATGCGCCTGGCTTTGGCGCAGCGAGAACTGGGCAAAGCTCTCCTTGTGTTCGGCCATCGCCGCCAACACTTGTGCCGACGGCGTCAGGGACGGGTCCCGGACCTTGGCCATCTGGGCGTCCAGCGCCTTGCTGTGGGCATCGCCGCCATGGCTCTGGTCGAGCATCGCCGCCAGCGGAGCGATTTTTTCCAGCAGCTCACCGGCCCATTCCTTCAGATCAACCGGCTGACCGTCGCGTTGCAGTTGCAGGCCAGGACGACGACCCTCCTTGACCACGCTGAGGAAGTTCGAAGTCGCGTTGCCGCAGCTGGTGTTGGTCAGCAGCGGGCTGTCGTTGAGCGCGCAGTACAGCAGGAACGCATCGAGGAAGCGCGACTCGGTAAGGTCGATGCCCATCGGCAGGAAGGGGTTGATGTCCAGGCAGCGTACTTCGACGTACTGGATGCCCCGGGCCATCAGCGCCTGGATCGGCCGCTCGCCGGTATAGGTCACGCGTTTCGGGCGGATGTTGGAGTAGTACTCGTTTTCGATCTGCAGGATGTTGGTGTTGAGCTGCACCCACTCGCCATCCTGGTGGGTGCCGACTTCGACGTACGGCGCATACGGCGTGGCCACCGCTTTGCGCAGGCTGTCGGTGTAGCTGTTCAGATCGTTGTAGCACGGCGTCAGGCCGGCCTGGGCGTTGCTCTGGTAACCCAGGTCGCTCATGCGCAGGCTGGTGGCGTACGGCAGGTACAAAGTGTGCGGGTCCAGTTGTTCCAACTGGTGCGAACGGCCGCGCAGGAAGCCGGCATCCAGCGCTGGCGACGCACCGAACAGGTACATCAGCAACCAGCTGTAGCGGCGGAAGTTGCGGATCAGCGCGATGTAGGACGACGACTGGAAATCGCGGTCGCTGCCGACAAAGCCTTCGGCCTGCCTGAGCAGCGGCCAGAGTTTTTCCGGCAGGGAGAAGTTGTAGTGGATGCCGGCAATGCATTGCATGGTCTTGCCGTAACGCAGGGCCAGGCCCTTGCGATACACGTACTTGAGCTGCCCGATATTGGACGTGCCGTAATAGGCGATCGGGATGTCTTCCTCGGCCGGCAAGGGGCACGGCATCGATGGGCTCCACAGGTACTCGTTGCCGAGCTTGCTGTAGGCAAAACGGTGAATGCTGTCCAGGCTCGCCAAGGTGTCCGCCGGGTCGGGCAGGGCCGGAGTGATGAACTCCAGCAGCGACTCGGAGTAGTCGGTGGTGATCTGTTCGTTGGTCAGCGCGGAACCCAATTCTTCCGGGTGCGGCGTTTGCGCCAGGCGACCTTCGCCGGTCACGCGCAGGCATTCACGTTCGATGCCGTGAAGGCACTGTTCGAGCAGAGAGAGGTTAGCGCGCTCGCCGAGCAGGGCCAGGCGGCGGTTGAGAAGTTCGCTCAAGTTGGATTCCTTCACGCGTCAGTCGCCCCAATATGGGGGTGGGCAAGACGGTCTACAAGGGTGAAGTTAAAACTGGCGTTTTCGCCTGGTTTTGGAACTCGCCGCAATCATTGTGGGAGTGGGCTTGCTCGCGAAGGGGTCGTGTCAGTCGATAGAGATGTCAACTGACAGACTGCATTCGCGAGCAAGCCCGCTCCCACAGTTTGCGTTGCGCTGAAATTAACTCAAATCGATGAGATCTAGCTACAGGACAGCGAACGTGCCTTGTGCTTTTGCGACCAGTTTGTCGCCCTGCATCACATCGGCTTCGACCACCAATGTGCGGCGGCCCGAGTGGATCACCCGCGCCGTGCACATCACCTCGCCTTCGGATACGGCGCGGATGTAGTTGATCTTGCACTCGATGGTCGCGCTCTGCTGGTCAAAGCCGTGGGTGCTGGAGCAGGCCAGCCCCATGGCAATGTCCACCAGGCTGAACAAGGCCCCGCCGTGGAGCTTGCCGCCGCGATTGCGCAGTTCGGGCTCCAGCGCCAGGGCGACTTGCGCCACCCCGGTTTCCAGACTGTGCAAGCGGCAGCCCAGCAGCTTGAAGAACGCGCTTTCGGTCAGCCCGGCGGGAATGTCCATCAGCGTTTCTTCAACTGCTTGGCATTGGCGAACAGCGAAGCCATGGCGTTGTTGCTCGGTGCTGCCGCCGTGGTTTCCTTGCGCGGTGCAGTGTTCTGGGATTGGCGGGGCGCCGACCCCGGACGCGCACCGCGAGCGCCGTCGATTTTCTCGCCCGGGGTATCGCTCATGCGCATCGACAGGCCAACGCGTTTGCGCGGGATGTCGACTTCCATGACCTTCACTTTCACCACGTCACCGGCCTTCACCGCTTCGCGCGGATCCTTGATGAACTTCTCCGAAAGCGCGGAGATATGCACCAAACCGTCCTGATGCACGCCGATATCGACGAAGGCACCGAAGTTGGTCACGTTGGTCACCACGCCTTCGAGGATCATGCCCAGTTGCAGGTCCTTGAGGTCTTCGACGCCTTCCTGGAACTCGGCGGTCTTGAACTCGGGGCGCGGGTCGCGGCCGGGCTTGTCCAGTTCCTGAAGGATGTCGGTGACCGTTGGCAGACCGAAGGTTTCGTCGGTGAATTTTTTCGGGTCCAGGCGCTTGAGGAAACCACTGTCGCCAATCAACGAACGAATATCGCGATCGGTCTCGGCGGCGATACGCTGCACGAGTGGGTAGGCTTCCGGGTGCACTGCGGAGGCGTCCAGGGGATTGTCTCCGTTCATCACGCGCAGGAATCCGGCGGCCTGTTCGAAGGTTTTTTCACCCAGGCGCGCGACTTTCTTCAGCGCAGCGCGGGTCTTGAACGCACCGTGCTCGTCGCGGTGGCTGACGATGTTCTGCGCCAGGGTCGCGTTGAGTCCGGAAATCCGTGCCAGCAACGCCACGGAAGCGGTGTTCACGTCGACGCCGACGGCGTTCACGCAGTCCTCGACCACTGCATCCAGGCCACGGGCCAGTTTCAGCTGCGACACGTCGTGCTGGTACTGGCCGACACCGATGGATTTCGGGTCGATCTTCACCAGCTCGGCCAGCGGGTCTTGCAGGCGACGGGCAATCGACACGGCGCCACGGATCGACACGTCGAGGTCCGGGAATTCCTTGGAAGCCAGTTCCGATGCCGAGTAAACCGATGCACCGGCCTCGGAGACCATGACCTTGGTCATCTTCATCGCTGGATATTTTTTGATCAGCTCGGCGGCGAGCTTGTCGGTTTCACGGCTGGCGGTGCCGTTGCCGATGGCGATCAGGTCCACCGAGTGCTTGGCGCACAGGGCGGCAAGGATCGCGATGGTCTGGTCCCACTTGTTGTGCGGCACGTGCGGGTAAACCGTGGCGTGATCCAGCAGCTTGCCGGTGGAATCAACCACCGCCACCTTGCAGCCGGTGCGCAGGCCAGGGTCGAGGCCCAAAGTCGCGCGCGGGCCGGCCGGGGCCGACAGCAGCAGGTCGTGCAGGTTGTGGGCGAACACGTTGATCGCTTCGGTTTCCGCGCCATCGCGCAGTTCGCCCAGCAGGTCGGTTTCCAGATGGGTGTAGAGCTTGACCTTCCAGGTCCAGCGCACCACTTCGCCCAGCCATTTGTCGGCGGCGCGGTTCTGGTTCTGGATGCCGACATGCTGGCCGATCATGCCTTCGCACGGGTGCATGGTGCCCGGCAGTTCGTCGCCGACTTTCAGCGCGGAGCTGAGGATGCCTTCGTTGCGGCCACGGAAAATCGCCAGCGCGCGGTGCGACGGCATGCTTTTCAGTGGTTCGTCGTGCTCGAAGTAGTCGCGGAACTTGGCGCCTTCCTCCTCCTTGCCGGCAATCACGCGGGCACTGAGGGTGGCTTCCTGCTTGAGGTAGTTGCGCAGCTTGTCCAGCAGGCCGGCGTCTTCGGCGAAGCGCTCCATGAGGATGTACTTGGCGCCTTCGAGGGCTGCCTTCGCGTCGGCCACGCCTTTTTCAGCGTCGATGAAACGTGCGGCTTCGGTTTCCGGGCTCAGGGACGGGTCGTTGAACAAGCCGTCGGCCAGTTCGCCGAGGCCGGCTTCCAGGGCGATCTGGCCCTTGGTGCGGCGCTTCTGCTTGTACGGCAGGTACAAGTCTTCGAGACGGGTCTTGGTGTCGGCAAGCTTGATGTCGCGTTCAAGTTGCGGGGTCAGCTTGCCTTGCTCTTCGATGCTGGCAAGGATGCTGATGCGCCGTTCGTCGAGTTCTCGCAGGTAGCGCAGGCGCTCTTCCAGATGACGCAATTGCGTATCGTCGAGGCTGCCGGTCACTTCTTTCCGGTAACGGGCGATGAAGGGAACGGTAGAGCCTTCATCGAGTAGCGCGACGGCCGCTTCGACCTGTTGTGGGCGTACACCGAGTTCCTCGGCGATGCGGCTGTTGATGCTGTCCATAAAACCACCTGACAAATTGTGAAAGCAGGCTCGCAGGCTCAAGGATAAGGGCTCGGCGAGTCTGGTTGAGCGGCCTGGCCTGCGCCGCTACCTGGATCAAAAGGTATCCCGTTGACCCGTGAAATCGAACAATTACTGCCGACGCCATGAAAATAAGTGGCGTCTGTCTGTAGTACCTGTCTGATGTTGCCTGACACAAAAGGCCGCGCATTATAACCAGCGTTCTGTCGTTCGGGGGCATCACGGGTTGCCGGTGCAATGGCCGGTTTTCTGGCGCTAAAGGAAAAATCTGCTAACAATGCACACGGTGCGTATAACGGCAGCTACGCCATAATGCGCGCCGAGATCAAAGGAGCATCCAATGAGCAGCACTGCACAAACTGCTGAAGGCGAGAAAATTCTTATCGTTGACGACGATCCGGGGCTGAGCAGCCTGCTGGAACGTTTTTTCGTCAGCAAGGGCTACCGCGCCCGCGCCGTACCGAACACCGAGCAAATGGATCGCCTGCTGGCACGCGAAGTGTTCAACCTGGTCGTCCTCGACCTGATGTTGCCCGGCGAAGACGGTCTGACCGCCTGCCGCCGCCTGCGCAACGCGAACAACCAGATTCCAATCATCATGCTCACTGCCAAGGGCGACGAGCTGAGCCGCATCAAGGGCCTGGAACTGGGCGCCGACGATTACCTGGCCAAGCCGTTCAACCCGGATGAGCTGATGGCTCGCGTCAAGGCGGTACTGCGTCGCCAGTCGGCTCCGGTGCCAGGTGCCCCGGGCAGCGAAGACGAAAGCGTGACCTTCGGTGACTACGAGTTGTCCCTGGCCACCCGCGAGCTCAAGCGCGGCGAAGAAGTGCATATGCTCACCACCGGTGAGTTCGCGGTACTCAAGGCCCTGGTGATGAACGCGCGTCAGCCGCTGACCCGCGACAAACTGATGAACCTGGCCCGTGGCCGCGAGTGGGATGCCCTGGAGCGTTCCATCGATGTACAAATTTCCCGTCTGCGCCGGATGATCGAACCCGATCCGTCCAAACCGCGTTACATCCAGACTGTCTGGGGCGTGGGTTATGTGTTTGTTCCGGATGGTACCGCCACCAAGTGATTGGCGATGTGTAGGAGCGGGTCATGCGGACACCGGATCAATCGATCCTGTCCGCAGACTCGCAAACCGCAATATGCGAGCATCGCTCTTTCCTGCAAGTGTTTAACGGTTATCCATGAAAACCCCCGTTTGGTTCCCCCAGAGCTTCTTCTCCCGCACCCTTTGGCTGGTGCTCATCGTCGTTCTCTTCTCCAAGGCGCTGACCCTGGTTTATCTGCTGATGAACGAAGATGTGCTGGTGGACCGCCAGTACAGCCACGGTGTCGCCCTGACGTTGCGCGCCTATTGGGCTGCCGATGAAGAAAACCGCGACAAGATCGCCGAGGCCGCGACCCTGATCCGGGTGGTGGGTGCCGGTGTGCCCCAAGGCGAACAACACTGGCCTTACAGCGAGATCTACCAGCGGCAGATGCAGGCGGAGCTGGGTGCCGACACTGAAGTCCGGCTGCGCATGCATTCGCCACCGGCGCTGTGGGTTCGGGCGCCAAGTCTGGGCGATGGTTGGCTGAAAGTACCGCTGTATCCCCATCCGTTGCGCGGCCAGAAAATCTGGAATGTACTGGGCTGGTTCCTTGCTATTGGTCTGCTTTCCACTGCTTCGGCCTGGATCTTCGTCAGCCAACTCAATCAGCCCTTGAAACGTCTGGTGTATGCCGCGCGGCAACTCGGTCAGGGTCGCAGCGTGCGCCTGCCAATCAGCGATACGCCCAGTGAGATGACCGAGGTTTACCGCGCCTTCAACCAGATGGCCGAAGACGTCGAGCAGGCCGGTCGCGAGCGTGAGCTGATGCTGGCCGGGGTTTCCCATGATTTGCGCACGCCCTTGACCCGCTTGCGTCTGTCCCTGGAGTTGATGGGCGATCGCACCGACCTGACTGACGACATGGTGCGCGATATCGAAGACATGGACGCGATTCTCGATCAGTTCCTGGCGTTCATTCGCGACGGGCGTGATGAGTCGGTGGAGGAGGTTGACCTGAGCGACCTGGTCCGCGAAGTCGCGGCGCCCTATAACCAGAATGAAGAGAAAGTGCGGCTGCGCCTGGAGCCGATTCAGCCGTTTCCGTTGCGTCGTGTGTCGATGAAGCGACTGCTGAACAACTTGATTGGCAATGCGTTGCATCATGCCGGCAGCGGTGTGGAGGTGGCGGCGTATGTGTCTGGGGATGTGAGTGCACCATACGTGGTGCTGAGCGTCATGGACCGCGGTGCCGGGATCGATCCGTCGGAGCTGGAAGCAATCTTCAACCCGTTCACCCGTGGTGACCGTGCCAGGGGCGGGAAGGGCACCGGGTTGGGGCTGGCGATCGTGAAGCGGATTGCTTCGATGCATGGTGGGAATGTTGAACTGCGTAACCGTTCGGGCGGTGGACTGGAAGCGCGGGTGCGCTTGCCGTTGGGGTTGATGTTGCCGAGGGATGCGGTTTAAAACCTGATTTTTTCAGTGGGGCTGATGGCCCCTTCGCGGGCAAGTCGGATCGCCGCACCGCCGCTCCCACAGTGATTTTGGCTAGCCGAAATATCGCTATCAACCCAAAACCCTGTGGGAGTGGGCTTGCCCGCGAAGGCGGCCTCCCAGCCGCCACAAAAAACAGGGTTAACCCTTACCCTTGGTCCGCGTCATATTCGGCCCGCCATTCTTCTCCAGATGCTCAATGATGATCCCCGCCACATTCTTGCCAGTGGTGGTCTCGATCCCTTCCAGCCCCGGCGACGAGTTCACTTCCATCACCAGCGGCCCGTGATTGGAGCGCAGGATGTCCACACCCGCCACCGCCAGCCCCATGACCTTGGCTGCACGCAACGCCGTCATGCGCTCTTCCGGCGTGATCTTGATCAGGCTCGCGCTGCCGCCGCGATGCAGGTTGGAGCGAAACTCGCCGGGTTTGGCCTGGCGCTTCATCGCCGCAATCACCTTGTCTCCGACGACGAAGCAGCGAATGTCTGCACCACCGGCTTCCTTGATGTACTCCTGGACCATGATGTTCTGCTTGAGGCCCATGAACGCCTCGATCACCGATTCAGCGGCGGTCGCGGTTTCGCACAGCACCACGCCGATGCCTTGGGTGCCTTCCAGCACCTTGATCACCAGCGGCGCGCCGTTGACCATTTCGATCAGGTCGGGAATGTCATCGGGGGAGTGGGCAAAGCCGGTCACCGGCAAGCCGATCCCGCGACGGGACAGCAATTGCAGCGAACGCAGCTTGTCCCGTGAGCGGGCAATGGCCACCGATTCGTTGAGCGGGAACACCCCCATCATTTCGAACTGGCGCAGCACGGCGCAGCCATAAAAAGTCACGGACGCACCGATCCGTGGAATCACTGCATCGAAACCTTCCAGCGGCTTGCCGCGGTAGTGGATCTGCGGCTTGTGGCTGGCGATGTTCATGTAGGCGCGCAGGGTGTCGACCACCACCATTTCATGGCCGCGTTCAGTACCGGCTTCAACCAGGCGGCGGGTGGAATACAGACGCGGGTTCCGCGACAGCACAGCGATCTTCATGCAACACCTGTGGAGGAGGTAGATACCGGGAACACCGGCTTGTCTTGTACATACTTGATGCCCGGATTGACCACCAACTGGCCGTGGATCAGGGCTTTGGAGCCGAGCAGCAGGCGATAACGCATGGATTTGCGGCAGGCGAGCGTGAACTCGACCCGCCAGACCCGATCACCGAGGGCCAGGGTGGTGCTGATCACGTATCGCACCTGCGCGTGACCGTTTGAGCTTTTAATGGTTTTCATCGTCACCAGCGGTGCTTCGCAGCGTCGGTGGCGAAGTTGTACGACGGAACCCAGGTGGGCGGTAAAGCGCACCCACTGCTCACCATCGCGCTCGAACAGCTCGATGTCGGTGGCGTGGAGGCTTGAGGTGCTGGCACCGGTGTCGATTTTTGCCCGAAGGCCGGCGACTCCCAAATCCGGGAGCGCCACCCACTCGCGCAGACCGACAACGGTCAAATGGTCAAATGTCTTCAAAAGTGCTCAACCGGTAGAAACCGCTCGGGCCGCACGCGGCCGGATTCGCGGTATTCACGCAGAATAATGATTAAAAGGCGACAGATATCTACGGCCCGGATTTCCAGCCTCGCAAGGAGGTTATGGAATGTCGGTATTGTAATCCGAGCCGGTGAAATTCTTGGTACGTCAGAAACGGTAGTACAGTTCACCAATATTTCAGAATGAGGAAATTCCATGGCACAAAAAAGCGAAGAGGACGACAAAGTCCGCCTCGATAAATGGTTGTGGGCTGCACGATTCTACAAGACCCGCGCGCTGGCCAAGGCGGCGATTGAAAGCGGCAAGGTGCACTGCCGGGGCGAACGCTGCAAGCCGGGTAAAGAGCCACGGGTCGGTGACGAGTTTGTGATCCGCACCGGTTTCGAGGAGCGCACGGTGGTGGTTCAGGCGTTGTCGATCGTTCGCCGTGGTGCACCGGAGGCACAGATGCTGTACACCGAAACGGAAGCCAGTATCGCCAAGCGCGAAAACGCCGCCGCCGAGCGCAAGGCAGGCGCTCTGGGCGTGAGCACCGAGGGCAAGCCGAGCAAGAAACAGCGACGGGATCTGTTCAAGTTTCGTGGCAGCAGCAACGAATGATTGACCGGTTCCGTCGATCACTCAAACAGGCAAAGACTTGTAATTGTGCTTGCGCGTAGCCATATGGGGTAACTCGCCTACCCTAAATGAGCCATTGGCAGTGCCATTCGTCGTAAAGCGCACACAATCGCCCGCCTGTAAGCCATAACCAGACAGCAAGGCGCTATGGCCAAGGCGCGACCTCGAATTCTGTAATCACTTTTGTCACCACTTCAGATACCCAGACTTATGACTGACCTACCGGATAACGACTTCACCCAACGCTTCATCTTCGATGACAGCGACACCCGTGGCGAGCTGGTCTCGCTGGAGCTCAGCTACGCCGAAGTCCTGGCCAAACACGCCTACCCGCAGCCGGTCGCGCAACTGCTCGGCGAGCTGATGGCGGCCGCATCGTTGCTGGTCGGCGCGATGAAGTTCGATGGCTTGCTGATTCTGCAAGCCCGCTCCGAAGGCCCGATCCCGCTGCTGATGATCGAGTGCTCCAGCGAGCGCGAGATCCGTGGCCTGGCCCGTTACGAAGCAGACCGTATCAAACCTGACGCGACCCTGGCCGACCTGATGCCGGACGGCGTGCTGGCATTGACCATCGACCCGACTCAGGGCCAGCGTTACCAGGGCATCGTCGACCTCGATGGCGCCACCCTGTCGGAATGCTTCACCAACTATTTCGTCATGTCCCAGCAAGTCGGCACGCGTTTCTGGCTGTACGCCGACGGCCGTCGCGCCCGTGGCCTGCTGCTGCAACAGCTGCCTGCCGACCGGTTGAAGGACGAAGACGAGCGCGCCGCCAGCTGGCAGCACCTCACCACCCTGGGCGGCACGCTGACTGCCGATGAACTGCTGGGCCTGGACAACGAAACCGTGTTGCATCGCTTGTACCACGACGAGCAGGTGCGCCTGTTCGATGTACAGAAGTTGCGCTTCCGCTGCAGCTGCTCGCGCGAACGTTCGGCCAATGCGCTGGTCAGTCTGGGTGTGGAAGATGCGCAGCAATTGGTGGTCGAACACGGTGGCAACATCGAAATCGATTGCCAATTCTGTAACCAGCGCTACCTGTTCGATGCCGCCGATGTCACCCAATTGTTCGCCGGCGCGGGTGTCGAGACGCCGTCAGATACCCGTCACTAAAACGGTTCAGCGCAGGTAAATTCACTGGCTACCGCCGGATTAACGCCGTTACGACAGGAGGGGCCTACTTTTTTTGGGCTTTTCTGGCATAATCCGGCCCACTTTTTTCGCGGTAGTAGTGCACGACTTTCTACTACAAAAACGTTTGGAGCACTCGGCCACTGGCCGACGGGGAACCTCATGACGCAAGCCAACAATGCCGTGTACACCGATCTGAGTGTTGATGATCTGGTTAAAGAAGCCCTCAATCGCGGTGAAGGCGAGCTTGCCGATACCGGCGCACTGGTTGTTCGTACCGGTCACCGTACCGGCCGTTCGCCAGTCGATCGTTTCATCGTTGATGAGCCGAGCACCACGGGCGCCATCGCCTGGGGCCCGATCAACCGCAAGTTCCCGGCCGACAAGTTCGACGCCCTGTGGGACCGTGTTGAAGCTTTCAACAACGCGCAAGAGCATTTCGTTTCCCACGTGCATGTAGGTGCGGCTTCCGAGCACTACCTGGCCGTGAAGATGACCACCCAGACTGCCTGGCAGAACCTGTTCGGCCGTTGCCTGTTCATCAACCCGGCTCAGTACAACCCGGCGGGTCGTGACGAGTGGCAGGTCCTCAACGTTGCCAACTTCGAATGCGTGCCAGAGCGTGACGGCACCAACTCCGACGGCTGCGTGATCATCAACTTCGCACAGAAGAAAGTGCTGATCGCCGGCATGCGTTACGCCGGTGAGATGAAGAAAGCCATGTTCTCGGTGCAGAACTTCCTGCTGCCGGCTGCCGACGTACTGCCAATGCACTGCGCCGCCAACATCGGCGAAGAGGGCGATGTGACCCTGTTCTTCGGTCTGTCGGGCACCGGCAAGACCACCCTGTCCGCCGACGAAAGCCGTTACCTGATCGGTGACGACGAACACGGCTGGGGCGAAGGCGTGGTGTTCAACATCGAAGGCGGTTGCTATGCCAAGTGCATCGACCTGTCCGAGAAGAACGAGCCGGTTATCTGGAAAGCCATCAAGCACGGCGCGGTACTGGAAAACGTCGTTATCGACGATGCCAAGCACGCCGACTACGCCGATGTCAGCCTGACCCAGAACAGCCGCGCCGCCTACCCGCTGGAGCACGTTGCCAAGCGCTCCGAGAAGAACCTCGGTGGCGAGCCGAACGCTGTGATCTTCCTGACCTGCGACCTGACCGGCGTACTGCCTCCAGTGTCGATCCTCAATGAAGAGCAAGCGGCCTACCACTTCCTGTCCGGCTACACCGCACTGGTGGGCTCGACTGAAATGGGTTCGGGCAGCGGCATCAAGTCGACCTTCTCCACCTGCTTCGGCGCACCGTTCTTCCCGCGTCCGGCTGGCGAATACGCTGAGCTGCTGATCAAGCGCATCCGCGGCTTCGGCTCCAAGGTCTATCTGGTCAACACTGGCTGGACCGGTGGTGGCTACGGCGTCGGCAAGCGCTTCAACATCCCGACCACCCGTGCCGTGATCGCAGCGATCCAGAGCGGCGCGCTGATCGGCACCGAGACCGAGCACCTGGACACCATCAACCTCGACGTGCCAGTGGCCGTACCGGGCGTTGAGACTGGCCTGCTGAACCCACGCAACACCTGGGCCGACAAGCCATCCTACGACGAAGCCGCCAAAGCACTGGCCGGCCTGTTCATCGAGAACTTCAAGAAGTTCGAAGTGAGCGACGCGATCAAGGCTGCGGGTCCGAAGTTGTAAGTGTTGGATTGAGCTAACGAAAAAGCCGCCCTTCGGGGCGGCTTAATGAGATGGTCAGCCTGACCGAGAAGCCCTGCAGGTTTACGCTTGCAGGGCTTTTCTCGTTTTCGGCCGGAGGATCTCTCATGAACACGATGACGCTTCTCGGTATCGACATCGGCAAACACAGTTTCCACTTGCATGGCCAGGACTCTAAAGGCCACCAGGTCTTGCGCAAAAAAACCAACCGCGGCCAATTGCTCAGTACATTGGCCCAGCTACCGGCCTGCACGGTGGTGATGGAGTCGTGCGGCGGCGCCCACTGGCTGGCTCGACAGATCGGTGCGTTGGGCCACGAGGTGAAGCTGATCGCTCCGCAGTACGTCAAACCATTCGTCAAAGGCAACAAAAACGACTTCATTGATGCCGAAGCGATTTGCGAGGCGGCGAGCCGCCCCGCCATGCGCTTCTGCTCGATCAAAACCGCAGAGCAGCAAACGCTTTCAGCCCTGCATCGGGTCCGTGAATCATTGATTGGCCATCGCACAGTGGCGACCAACCAGATTCATGGCTTTCTGCTGGAGTTCGGGATCAGCCTGCCTATTGGAGTCGCTGCGTTGCACCGCGTGCCAGCGCTGCTGGACGATCCACAACACCCCGTTCCAGTACGCCTGAAGGGTGTGGTGATGCGTCTTCATCGTCAAATTCAACAGCTCAATGATGAAATCAAGGACATCGAGTCCGACCTGAAACAGCAGTTGAAAGAAGATGATGCCGGGAGTCGTCTGCAGAGTATTCCAGGTATTGGTCCCATCACCGCCAGCGCGGTATTGGCCGATGTGGGCGATACGTCGAACTATCGAAGTGGTCGTGATTTTGCCGCTTCACTAGGGCTGGTGCCGAAACAGTACTCAACGGGTGGCAAGACGGTGCTGCAGGGGATCAGCAAACGTGGCGACAAGCACATACGCCAACTGCTGGTGCAGGGCGCGCGGGCCCTCATGCAGCATATCGATAAGCGGGAAGATGCCCTTGGGCCTTGGGTTCGAGAACTGCTAACGCGTCGACACGCCAATGTTGTCGCCTGCGCGCTGGCGAACAAACTGGCGCGAATCGTGTGGGCGGTACTGGCCAAAGGCGGCCAGTACGCCCCACATCCGAACGTTTGAACCTACAGCTTTACCACCGGCTTTTGCGACGTCACTGACTGATGACAGTAAACGGCATATGGCCCGACTGAGAACCTGGCACAAAAATCAGCTTTAGAGGCTGACGGTTTTTTCAGGACAGTCGGGAGCGGCTACTCATCGAGGGCCGAGCGTTGTTACAGCAACGCTCACAACGAGCCCGAATACATTAGCGCAAGCCAGCTTTACCGAAAACAGCCAAAGAGGTTGCAGGAGACGGGCTGACCATACATTTTTGTGGGTGCGAGTCGGAGGATGTGAGGCGCAGCTACCATTATTCCAGCTGAATAGGCTTCAAACGGCCAGAATAGTGACACTTACGCGTTCAACCGATCCCTTCCAGCTTTCGCGTATCCCAACGTTGCGCTTTTACCGCTTGGTAAAGCATTTCGATAGTCAGTGGAACCTTGTCGCCACGCCCCTTCGCCCGTCGCTTGAGAAACACATCAAAACCTTCAGGCTGGAAGTAGCGATAGGCATCGTAGTCGACGAAGTCGATGGCGAACTGTTCTTCCAATACTTCCATCAGGTGCCGAGCATCAGCGCCATCGCAGCCCAGATCAAAGTTGATCGAGGTGTTGAGGCTAATGGTTTTGCGTTCGGGCAGACCGAGTTCTTCGTGCAGCAACTGCATGAGCAGTTGCATGGCGTGGTCGTCCGGGAAGTTGGGGGCGAGGTTCATTGCGGGGTGTCCGGTTGGGCTTGGGCGGATCTTATTGATTGCCGATCGCGAGAGGAAGGAGCGACTGACTTGATCGTTCCTGGGTTCAATGTTTCAGGTCGCGGGGAAGGCTGACGTTCATCCCGCAGGATCTCGTTCATCTGTTGCACGCTTTCCATTAGCTCATTAAAAAACTTGCTCATGGTTATCTCCTGCGCTCGATGACGGCTTTCCATGCTTTTTGTCCGTTGGATCAGATTTTGTCGTTTTGATCGTTCCCATGCAGAACATGGGGACTGATCTTCACGCAACGTCAGACCGGGGCTTTCCAGTTGAGCATTCGTTGCTGGGCGACTTTGAGCAGGTCGCAGCCGTCCTGGGTCAGCAGGTAGAGGGCGTGGGTGATGTGCGGGATGTCTTCGAGGTCGCCGTGTTTGAAGCATTGGCAGTGCAGGGTTTGCAGCAGCTCGCTGGACGCCCGGATGCGTTGGAGGGCGGCTTCGAGGATGTCTTGGGGGTTGGCTTCTGTGTCGATGATCAGAGGCGGGGAATCGGTGAGGTTGGTTTGGAGCGGTAGATAGCGTTCGTTGGTGAACGGATTCCATTTATTCATGATGTGCAATCTCAGATGTGTCAGAAAGGACCGCCATCATCGTGACCAAACGATGGGAGGCGACTGTGTTCGGGTTGGTCAACCGGTGAGATCTACGCACAGAACCGGTATGCCCGAAGGCATCCCAAACACAGCCACCATATAGCGTGCAGACACAAAAAAGCGTCGGCAGCATACAACGGGTGAGTACGTAGATCTAATTCGGGTGACCAAGCCCGAGTCGCTGATTTGGCAGCGACAGCCCGGACTATAGGATTGAGTGACTGGTCATCGATAGCCGACAAGGTGCCTTGTTTTGTAGGACCTTGCCGAAGCTTTCATAGGTCGTTGCTGACGGAGATATCCACAGCGAATTTTCTTGCATTCATATGGCCTCAACGGGACCGCGTTATCGTTTTTCGCGAGCAAGCCCGCTCCCACAGGGAGTTGTGGTGGGGCAAGCAACGTGTTTCGGCAAGCGCTGGCGGGCGATGTCGAGCAGGTCGTTGCCGTCCTGGGTCAGCAGGTACAGGGCACTGACGATATTGGGGATGTCGCTTGCTTCGGCCTGTTTGAAGCAGGTGCAATAAAGGGTTTCGAGCAGGTCGCTGGCGGCGCGGATGCGTTGTCGGGCGGCGTCGAGGATCTCGTAGGGATCGGCCTCGGTATCGATGACCAGCACCGGGGTTTCGCTGTAGCGGGTCTTTAGCGGGTGGTAGCGGGCTGTCAGTGAGTCGCGGTTTTTCATTGAGTGCGTCCTTTGCGAAATCGGCAAGTGTTCCCGGCAGGCCGAGACACTGTTTTCAGCCGCGCAGGAAACTATAGGAGGGTATGGCGTTGGGGGACAAGACGGCTGAGGTCGACACGCTTTGTAAGGGTTTTGTCATATTTGGAGGAAGGGGACTACAGGTTGTTGCTGGGTTTTCAACGTGAAATGGCGAGAGGTAAAAATGCCTACAGCATTCTCAGTCGCTTCGCAGTAAATCTCGGTAGAGGGTGCCTCGGACAATGTCGGGTGTTTCGAGTTTTACAGTGGCTGTGCTGGCCTCTTCCCAAGCAAGCCCGCTTCCACAAGGGGTCTGAGTCATGTGGGTGGTTCAGACTGGCGAGGTTATCTCGACGCTGCCGAACGACCCATACAGACTTACTCGGTCATGACCTTTGGCGCTTGGCGCGAGGCTGCTTCCAGATCCATCAAGCCTCTACCGTACGCTTCACTGTTGGCATAGATGCCAGTCCGGTTCGCCGTCGCCAGCAGACGCTCGCGCACTTGCTGCGCAGTAAGCTCGGGGTAACGACTTTGCAGTGCCGCCAATGCTCCGCTGACCAGCGCGGCAGCAGGCGAGGTGCCAGCCGTCTGGGTGTAGGTGCCATCCTTGTTGGTGGTCAGCAGGCCTTGCCCTGCACCGGAGTCGCCACCCGGTACAGCAATGCACCAGGCTGCCGCCACGCCACAATAGTTGGATTTGGCATTGATGGCGCTGCCGTCGTTTTTCAACGCAACCACCGCGATCCAGCCTTTTTCCAGTTCGGGTATGGCGACAGGCAAGCCGGGTTCAGCCAAGGGTTCTCGTTTCAGTTCATTGCCGGTAGGGAAAACAAATACGGCGCCGTCCTCAACCAGTTTGCGCGCGGTCACCAGTGATTGCGGCATGACTTGCTTGTAACGCGCCTCGTTGATTTCGGTCGCAGGAATGGCGTTGGCCCACGAGTTGTTGAGAATGCGCGCGCCCTTGTCGAAACCTGCTTGCCAGGACTGAGCGATTTCACCGTCGAAGAAAAAGGGTTCGTTATCGTCGCCGAAGCGATAGGGGATCAGCTGTGCGTTGAACGCGACGCCGTGCATGCCCTGATCATCCTTGTTGGCTGCGAGGATGCCGGCCATCTGGGTGCCGTGGCCGACCCGATCAAAAGTGCCGACCTGATTCTCCACATAGTCAAAACCCGGATCGCGCAGCCTTCCTCGAAACTCCGACAGGCTGCTGTTCAGACCCGAATCGATCAGCGCGACAGCCACACCCTGGCCGGTGCCGCCGCGGGCATAAAGGCTTGATGCGTTGACAATCGCCAGACCTTTTTGGGCCTGATACTCCGGCGTTTCAAATGCTGCTGTGTCCAGGGAAGGCTGCTCCGGGACGGTCAGGCATCCGTTCAAAAGAAGGGGGAGTGCGAGGGTGCAGGCAAGCGGAAAAAAGTGGTGTGGGGACATGGTTGTTCCTTGATAAAGATCCGCTATCTCAGGCTTCCTGCATGATGGATACCTGGCGGAAGTTGATGGCGGTAAACCATACCGGCTGATGTAAGGCCGAGATCAGTGGGCAAAGTGCCTCCTGTGTTTCAACCTATGGCCAGGGATCGGTTTGTTGGGACGCTGTATCATCCCGTATCGTTTTCGCCCCCGACCTTTTCTCGACTCGCTGCAATCGCCGGCTAGGCTTTTGACTCCGCAGCGGTCAACGGAGTGACAGCTTATGCACAACACCCTGGAACAGGTTTTCGGTTATCCACAGTTTCGACCCGGTCAGGAGGCGGCCGTCAGTGCCGTGCTGGCCGGGCGTTCGGCGGCGGCGATTTTCCCCACCGGTTCCGGCAAATCCCTTTGCTACCAATTGCCGGCGCTGTTGCTGCCGCACCTGACGCTGGTGGTCTCGCCGTTGCTGGCGTTGATGCAGGATCAACTGGCGTTCCTGCAACGCCACGGCATCTCGGCGGGCAGTATCGATTCGGCCCAGAGCCGCGATGACGCCAGCGATGTCATGGCTCGGGCAAAATCCGGCGAATTGAAGATTCTGATGATCTCGGTGGAACGCCTGAAGAACGAACGCTTCCGGCATTTTCTGCAGCAAGTACCGATCTCGCTGCTGGTGGTGGACGAGGCGCATTGCATCTCCGAATGGGGGCACAACTTTCGCCCGGACTACCTCAAGCTTCCCGACTATCAACGCCAGTTCAATATCCCCCAGGTGCTGCTGCTGACCGCAACGGCGACGCCCAGGGTCATCGCCGACATGCAGGCGAAATTCGCCATCGCCGCCGACGATGTGGTGACCACCGGTTTTTATCGCCCGAACCTCAATTTGCTGGTGGAGCCGGTTCGTGGAGCGGACAAGCGCAGACGCCTCGTCGAGTGGATGAGCCAGCGTGCGGACCAGCCCAGCATCGTCTATGTCACCTTGCAGAAAACCGCCGAGCACATCGCCGAACACCTGAACCGCAACGGCATTCAGGCCGAGGCCTATCACGCCGGGTTGCCTCATGAACAACGGGAAGCGATCCAGCGTCGCTTCATGGGCGGGCAGTCCAATTGCATCGTCGCCACCATCGCTTTCGGCATGGGCATCGACAAAAGCGACATCCGCAATGTGGTGCATTTCGACCTGCCCAAATCCATCGAAAACTACAGCCAGGAAATCGGTCGCGCCGGGCGTGACGGGCAGCCGTCGGACTGCCTGGTGTTGGCCAACCGCGACAGCCTCAACGTGCTGGAGAACTTCGTCTACGGCGACACCCCCGAGCTCGATGGCATTCGTTGCGTGCTGGACGAGATGCTTGCCGCAGCACCCGAGGGGCAGTGGGAGTTTCTGCTGGGGCCGTTGGCGGATCAGAGCAATATTCGCCAATTGCCGCTCAAGACCTTGCTGGTGCAACTCGAACTGCGCGGGTTGATCGCACCGCGTTACGCCTACTACGCCGAGTATCGTTTCAAGTATCTGGAGGAGCCCGAGGCACTGTTGGCGCGTTTTGAAGGCGAGCGCAGGGATTTTGTCGCTGCGATCATCCAGACCTCCAGCCGCGCCAGGACCTGGGCCACGGTGAGTTTCGAGGCGTTGCACGAGCAGCATCAGGCCGAGCGCAGTCGAGTAGTGAAGGCGCTGGACTACTTCCAGGAGAAGGGTTGGGTGGAGCTCGAAAGCAAGCAGATGACCGAGGTCTACAGCGTGCTGCAAAGCGGGTTCGACAGCACCGCGTTGAGCGAAGAGCTGCACCGTTATTTCACTCGGCATGAACACACCGAGATCGCGCGGATTCACGCGATGCTGGATCTGTTCGCCACCGACCGTTGTCTGGGCCATCGCCTGGCCGAGTATTTCGGCGACCACAATGCTCCGCAGCAATGCGGACATTGTTCGGTGTGTCATGGGCAAGTGGTGCGGCTACCGGCACCACCGGAGTTGCCGGCGCTTGTGGATAAAAATTTCGAGGCGTTGTGTGGCGACTTTATCCACAGGCACGAGCAGCACACGGGCAACGTGCCTTCGGCTGAACGCGTGACGCGGTTTCTGTGCGGGATCAGCGTGCCGCTGTTCACCAAACTCAAGGCACGGACGATTCCCGGATTTGCGACGCTGGAAGATTATCCGTACGCCGAGGTACGCGGGTGGGCCCAGCGGCATCTGGTAGCCTGAACCACAACCCCTGTGGGAGCGAGCTTGCTCGCGATGAGGCCGGCACATTCAACAGTGATGGTGACTGACAAATCGCCATCGCGAGCAAGCTCGCTCCCACAGGGATTTACGGTGTACTCAAAGGGTTATATCCATCCGCTGAATGTTGCTCATCACAGGAATAAATTTCAAAAATGTGCAGTGGCTGACTATGGTGGTGGCTGTCTTCGGATCGCCAACAAGAGAACAAAACATGAGCCAGACACCGTCGAATATTCAGCGCGCCGCCGTCATCGGCGCGGGCACCATGGGCCGTGGCATTGTCATGTGCCTGGCCAACGCCGGAGTGGCCGTGCAGTGGGTCGACAACAATCCGCAAATGCTGGAACAGGCAATGGCAACCGTGGCGGACACCTACGCCCACAGTGTGCGTCAGGGCCGCATTGATCAGGCAGAAGCCGACGCCCGTATCGCGCGCGTAACGGCGGCCGATGGTTATGTGGCCATCCGCGATGTCGACCTGGTCATCGAAGCGGTGTACGAAAACCTTGAGCTCAAGCAGAAAATCTTCCGTGAGCTCGATGGCTTGCTCAAACCTGAGGCGATTCTGGCGAGCAATACTTCGGCGCTGGACATCGACGCTATCGCGGCAGTCACACGCCGACCACAGCAAGTGCTGGGCCTGCATTTCTTCAGCCCGGCACACATCATGAAGCTGCTGGAAATCGTCCGTGGCGCGCAGACTGCTCCGGCAGTCCTCGACGCGGCGCTGGCGCTCGGCCAGCGCATGGGCAAGGTCAGTGTAGTGGCGGGCAATTGTGATGGTTTCATCGGCAACCGCATGCTCAATACCTATGTGCTTGAGGCGCGGAAAATGCTGCTGGAAGGGGCTTATCCCTACCAGGTGGATGCAGCGCTGCAAGGGTTCGGTTTCGCCATGGGGCCGTTCCGCATGTTCGACGTGGTGGGCGTCGACCTGCAGTGGCGAGCACGGCAACTGACCGGCGTCGGGCAGGATGCGCCTGAGGTTCAGGTGGACAATCGACTGTGCGAGATGGAACGTTTCGGCCAAAAGAGTGGCAACGGTTTTTACCATTACGAACCGGGCAGCCGGCAGGCCGAGCACGATCCGCAGGTCGATGCACTGGTGCTTCAAGTCAGTGAAGAACTGGGGTTCCAGCGTCGCGAGATTGGCCCGGAGGAGATTCTCGAGCGCTGCTTGCTGGCACTGGTCAACGAAGGCGCGAAGATCCTGCAGGAAGGCATTGCCGGATCGGCTCGGGATATCGACCTGGTCTACCTCAATGGTTACGGTTTTCCGGCGGACAAGGGCGGGCCGATGGCCTGGGCGGATCAACAAGGGCTGGCGGATATCCATCGGCGCTTGATGGACCTTGAGACGCGTCAGGGCGGTCACTGGAACCCGGCGCGGTTGATTGGAGAGTTGGCGGCGGCGGGCAAGGGTTTTGCTGAACAGTGATTGATATGGCGCCTGTGAGGGCGCCTTCGCGAGCAAGCCCGCTCCCACAGTGAATCTCTGCCATACGTAAAATTTGTGTTCGCTGGAGATCCAATGTGGGAGCGGGCTTGCTCGCGAAGAACGATAAAGCGTTTTTCGCCTTAGACTTGGTAAACCCATTCCAGGATGCAACGCTGATGCCCCAACGCACCGACTATCCGCATTTTCAGCCCATCACCACCCGCTGGCACGACAACGACGCCTACGGTCACATCAACAACGTCACCTATTACAGCTTCTTCGATACGGCGGTGAACGCTTACCTGATCGAGGTCGGCGGCCTGGATATCCATGACGGCGAGGTGGTGGGGTTCGTGGTGAGCTCCTCCTGTGATTACTTTGCGTCCATTGCTTTCCCGGACCGTATCGAGATCGGTCTACGCGTGGGCAAGTTGGGCAACAGTTCGGTGCAGTACGAACTGGCCGTGTTCAGGCAAGGCGAGGATGAAGCCTGTGCGGCAGGGCGCTTCGTGCATGTGTTTGTCGATCGCGGGTCGAATCAACCCGTGGCGATTCCTGCCGGGTTACGCGGGGCGCTGGAGCGTCTGGTGGTTCAGTAAGACAAAAAAAATCGCAGCCCTTGGGCTGCGATTTTTGTTGTACTGATCAGCGAGGCGCTCGAGGCCTTAGTCGCGGTAATGCTTGTGGCGATGCTTGCGATGGCCGTAGGCATGACCGCGGCCCGGATGGCCGTCACGGTAGTAACGACGATCACCATGGCCGCGATACGAACGACGATCGTCGTCGTCATCATTATCGTACTCTTTGCCCATGTAGTTACCCAGCGCGCCGCCGGCGCCGCCGCCTGCTGCTGCGCCGATCAGGCTGCCAGTGGTGCCGCCCACGCTGCGGCCGACCACGTTACCGCCCGCAGCACCCAACGCACCGCCAATGGCCGCTTCGCCACGGCTGTGTTTGTTTGCGCCGACGGCACTACCACCCGCGCCACCCAGGGCCGCGCCGATGGTGGAACCTGTACTGCCGCCTAACGACTGACCGACGACCGAGCCTAGAACCCCGCCCAATGCGCCGCCTACACCGGCTTCGGTGGTGCCGCCAGCAGACGCGATACCGCTGACCAGGCCAAGGGACAACAAGAGAATCGAGGAGAACTTCATGGAGGAACCTCAAGGGGATGACGGCGCGATCCTGAGGCTCTGGAATGGGCGTGACAATCGAAATCCGACGAATAACACGACCTGTATACAATATTGCAAGTTACTGTTTTTTGGGCGGAACTTAACGTTTTTTTGCCGGTCTTTTACTACTTCGCAAAGGCCGTTTTCATGAGGAAACGGCCTTTTTTGTGGGCGAAAGGAAAGTGCAGAATTCGGAAAGTTTGTTGTTTGATCTACCGCATTCGCGAGCAAGCCCGCTCCCACATTGGATCTTCAGCGAACACAAATTTTGTGTACGGCAGAGATTCAATGTGGGAGCGGGCTTGCTCGCGAAGAGGCCGGTTCAGGCGAAGCGTTACGCAGACCTGGCCATGATCAACCTGGTCTCGCTCGCCGCTTCCAACCGGATCGCCACGAATTTCGATGTCGGGGTATGGCTGCCATCGCCGGTGCTTTCCAGCGGCACCAGCGGATTCACTTCCGGGTAGTACGCCGCCGCTTGCCCGGCCGGGATGTCGAATGCCAGCAGGGTGAAGCCTTTCACCCGACGTTCGACACCATCGTCCCAGAGCGAAACGATGTCAGCCTTCTGCCCCGGTTTGAAGCCCAGGCGAATGATGTCGGCCTCGTTGACGAACAACACATCGCGTTGTCCCTTCACCCCGCGATAGCGGTCATTCAGGCCGTAGATCGTGGTGTTGTACTGATCGTGGGAGCGCATCGATTGCATGATCAGGTCCGGCAGTACACCAGTGGCGCGGGTGCGTTCGTGCACCAGATCTTTGGGCAGTGCGTTGGGGCGGAAATTGGCCCGGCCCGAGGCGGTATTCCACTTGCGTGCGCCGGCACTGTTGCCCAGGTAGAAGCCGCCGGGATTCTTGACCTTCTCGTTGAAGTCCGTGAAACCGGGAATGGTCTCGGCGATCAGGTCGCGGATGCGGCTGTAGTCGGCCACCAGCCAGTTCCAGTCCACCGGGTGGTTGCCCAGGGTCGCGGCAGCGATGCCGGCCAGGATCGCCGGTTCCGAGCGCATCTGGTTCGACAGCGGCTGCAACTGGCCATTGGAGGCGTGGACCATGCTGAACGAGTCTTCGACGGTTATCGCTTGCGGGCCTTCGTTCTGGATGTCGATGTCGGTGCGGCCCAGGCACGGCAGGATCAACGCGTCCTTGCCGTGGGTCAAATGGCTGCGGTTGAGCTTGGTGCTGATCTGCACGGTCAGGTCACAGTTTTGCAACGCCTGGAACGTGCGCGGGCTGTCTGGCGTGGCCTGGGCGAAGTTGCCGCCCAGGCCGATGAAGACTTTTGCCCGGCCTTCGGCCATGGCATGAATCGCCTCGACCACGTTGTGGCCGTTGTGGCGTGGCACCTTGAACTGGAAGCGGCGCTCCAGGGCATCGAGAAAGGCTGCCGGCGGGCGTTCGTTGATGCCCATGGTCCGGTCGCCCTGCACGTTGCTGTGACCCCGCACCGGGCACAGGCCGGCACCGGGGCGGCCAACGTTGCCGCGCAGCAGCATCAGGTTGGCGATCTCCTGGATGGTCGCCACCGAATGGCGATGCTGGGTGATACCCATGGCCCAGCACATGATGACGTTCTTGCCCTTGGCGTACATGCGCGCCGCTTGCTCGATCTCGACCAGGGTCAGGCCGGACTGCTCGACGATCTGCTCCCACGGGGTGTCGTCGATGGCCGCCAGGTACTCCAGCACATTGGCGCTGTGCTCATTGAGGAAGTCATGGTCGAACACCGCGGGTGCGCCGGTTTTCTGTGCGTCGCGTTCCCACAGCAAGAGAAATTTCGCCATGCCGCGCATGATCGCCATGTCGCCACCGAGGGCCGGGCGGAAGAACGCGGTGTTGGTCGGCTTGTCGCCGTTGGTGAGCATTTCGATCGCGTGCTGCGGGTGCTGGAAACGTTCCAGGCCGCGCTCCTTGAGCGGGTTGATGCACACCACTTGCGCACCGCGTTTCACCGCTTCACGCAGCGGTTCGAGCATGCGTGGGTGGTTGGTGCCGGGGTTCTGGCCCCAGACGAAAATCGCATCGGCGTGTTCGAAGTCGTCGAACGTCACGGTGCCTTTGCCGACGCCGACACTTTGCGACAGCGCCACACCGCTGGCCTCGTGGCACATGTTCGAGCAGTCAGGGAAATTGTTGGTGCCGAAGGCGCGCACGAACAGCTGGTACAAATAAGCCGCTTCGTTGCTGGCACGGCCCGAGGTGTAGAACTCGGCCTGGTCCGGGCTCGACAAACCGTTCAGGTGTTTGGCGATCAGCGCGAAGGCGTCGTCCCAACTGATCGGTTTATAGCGGTCCGTTTCGGCGTCGTAGCTCATCGGCTCGGTCAGGCGGCCCTGGTATTCGAGCCAGTAGTCGCTCTGCTCCAGCAATGAAGTGACGCTGTGTCTGGCGAAGAATTTGGCGTCGACACGGCGTTTGGTCGCTTCCCAGTTCACCGCCTTGGCGCCGTTCTCGCAGAACATCACCATGCCCTTTTCCGGAGAATCGCCCCAGGCGCAACCCGGGCAGTCGAAGCCACCGTTCTGGTTGGTCTTGAGCATGATGCGCAGGTTTTTCAGTGCGTTGTCGCTGGTCAACCAGGCCTGGGCCACGCTGATCAGAGCGCCCCAGCCACCGGCAGGACCTTTGTAGGGCTTGTAGCGAGGGACGGGGGTCTGGTCGGCTTGACGGTGTTGACTCACGCTTGATTCTCCAACGTTGGGCTGTAGACCCGCGGCGCATTCTTCTGTGGCAAATGGATGAGGTTGAGGTTGTGGCGCCGAGCCCATTGCACGGCAAGGCCCGTGGGCGACGACAGGCTGACCAGGGTCTGGATGCCGGCGCGCAGGACTTTCTGGATCAATTCGAGACTGCAGCGGCTGGTGACAATCGCCAGCCCGCCGGCGGTCGGGATGTTCTGGCGGACAAGGCCACCGATCAGCTTGTCGAGGGCGTTGTGTCGGCCTATGTCTTCGCGGCCCATCAGCAACTGGCCCTGATCGTTCATGAACACCGCTGCGTGCACCGCACCGCAATGCTGGCCCAAAGGCTGGAAGGCGCCGATGCGCTGGCGCAGGCCATCGAGCCATTCAACGGGTGGCAGCGGGGCGCCGGGCAATACCTGAAGGTCAGGCAACGCCTGCTCGACCGCTTCCACGCCGCACAACCCGCAACCGCTGGTGCCGGCCAGTTGCCGACGCTGCTGCTTGAGGTTCCAGAAGGCGCGATTGGCGATGGTCACTTGCGCGTATTGCGCCGAGCCCGAGCCAGTCAGTTGCAGGTCGTAGATGTCCGAGGCGTCCTGGATGATGCCGCTGCCCAGGCTGAAGCCGACAATGAAGTCCTCCAGATCCGTTGGCGTTACCAGCATGACCGCTTGGCTGATGCCGTTATAGGCAATCGCCAACGCGACTTCCTCGGCCAGCGCGGTGCTGTCCGATTCGACGCTTTCCGTTTCGGTGGGGCGGAAATTGCTGTAGCTGTACGTCTGGCTGGCGGCGGGCGCGGGCGTTTCGAGGGCAGGCGCCGCGCAGGCAGGGCGCTTGGTGTTCATGGCATCACCCACGGATTGATCAGCTTTAAGACTAGGCGCGGCAAACTGTCGCGTCTAATCGCTAATACTGATCTACCGATAGATGCCGTCGATCAAGCGCTCGTCAGTGATTGCTGATAAATCGCGAAACAGGCTTCCGCCAGGGCCGAGCGTGGCGCGCTGCGACGCATGATCAGCCCCAGGCGGCCAAGGGTCTGGGCGTTCTCGATCGGTTGCAGGCGCAAGTGGTCGGTCAACCCTTCGAGGCCACCGTCCAGGGGCATCACGGCGCAACACAGGCCGCCGTGCACGGCTTGAAGCAGTTGATGGACGGCGTCGGTCTGCAGCAAGGGTTGTGGGGTGAGGCCGCGGCTATGGAAGTTATGGTCGATGGACTGGCGAAAGTGCATGCCGCTGGTGAGCATGCCCAGTGGCAGCTCAATCAACGATTCCCAGCTCAGCGGCGCCTCGCCAAAGGTGAAGAAGCGTTGGTCGTAGAGCAGGCCCATGCGGGTTTCGCTGAAGGCCAGTGAGTCGAAATGTTCGGCGTCCAGGCGTTCCAGATAGGAAACACCGAGATCCAGGCGATTGTTCGCCAGTTGTTCGAGGATCTGCTCCGAACTCAAGGCTGAAAGCTCGAAGCGCAGGTTCGGGTGTTCGGCGTGCAGGCGTTGCAGCAGCGGCAGCGGATCGAAGCTCGACAACGGCACCATGCCCAGGCGCAACGTGCCGACCAGATTGCCGCGACAGGCGGCGGCCTCGGCATACAAGCCGTCATAGGCCGCCAACACCGTGCGCGCCCAAGCCAGCACCCGCTCGCCCGGCGCGGTGAAGCCTTCGAAGCGCTGGCCGCGATTGACCAGCGGCAGGTCGAGTTCTTCTTCGAGGCTGCGCAGGCGCATGGACAGGGTCGGCTGGGTGATGTGGCAGCGTGCGGCGGCCTGGCCGAAATGGCGGGTTTCGTCGAGCGCGATGAGGAATTTCAGCTGCTTGATGTCCATCTTCGCTCCTGGGCGCGGGAAGGTGCGGATTCTATCGCAAGCGGGGTCATTGGTCGGGTTGGATTCGCAAGTGGCGGCCGTGGTCTAGGCTTTTGCGTCTGGAACCCCAAACCCAAGGAGAGTGCACCATGAGTCTTTTGAGCTTTGTGAAGGAGGCAGGCGAAAAACTGCTGGATTTGCTGACGCCAGGCAACGCCAATGCCAGTGAGCAATTGAAGGAGCACATCAAAAAGGTCGGGCTGGGCAACCCGAATGTGCAGGCGACGGTCGATGGTGACAAAGTGACCGTGACCGGCGAAGTGGCAAGCCAGGAAGAGAAGGAAAAAATTCTGTTGGCCGTGGGCAATATTGCCGGGGTTGGCAGCGTGGATGATCAGATCACTGTGACCGGGCCGGTGGTGAAGGCCGCGGTGTTTGTCACCGTCGTGAAGGGCGACACCCTCAGCGCGATTTCCAAGCGCGTGTACGGCGATGCCAACAAGTACAACAAGATTTTCGAAGCCAACAAACCGATGCTGTCGCACCCGGACAAAATCTACCCGGGGCAATCGTTGCGGATTCCTGAGTAAGTCGTCAAACCGCGTGATGGCCATCGCGGGCAAGCCACGCTCCCACAGGATCTGCGTCGTTCGCATTCTTTGTGAAACGGCTCAGATTCTGTGGGGGCGTGGCTTGCCCGCGAAGCAGGCGCCTCGGTATCAAAGTCCTGCAATCAAATCCCGATAATCCCCGACCGCCGCAAACTCCGCCGTGTCCTTCGGCCCCTTGCGACTATCCGGTTCACGCACGGCCAGCAAATGCGCCACACCAAAATCCCGCGCACTGCGCAGGATCGGCAAGGTGTCGTCGATGAACAGGCTGCGCGCCGGTTCGAAATCGATATCGGCTTGCAGCGCATTCCAGAACTGCGGGTTTTCCTTGGGGAAGCCGTAGTCATGGGAACTGATCAGGCGCTCGAAGTAGGGCGCCAGTTCGATTTTTTCCAGCTTCAACGACAGCGCATCCCGATGGGCGTTGGTGATCAGCACCACGCGCTTGCCGGCCCGTTTGATCGCCGTCAGAAAGGTGTCGGCATCCGGGCGCAGGGCGATCAGATGCGCGGTTTCCAGTTTCAGGTCGCGCACCGACAGCTTCAGTTCGGCACTCCAGAAGTCCAGGCAGTACCACTGCAGCTGGCCGGCATTGCGCTCGAACAACGGCTGCAATTCCATCTCGGCCATGGCCCGGCTGACCCCGTGCAATTCGGCGTAACGCTGGGGCAGGTGCTCCATCCAGAAGTGGTTGTCGAAATGCAGGTCAAGCAACGTGCCGTCCATGTCCAGCAGAACGGTATCGATGTCGGACCAGGGTAATGAAGGCATGGCAACGTCTCGGGCAGTAGAAAGATTTCTGGCGTAAACAAACGGGAAAGCCGCGTTATAGTAGCGCGTTCACGCCAAGGAGCTTTGCATGCGCCAGAAACCCACCATACTCGCCCGCGAAATTGTCGCCACCAGTCGATTGTTCTGCGTGGAGGAGCTGAAGCTGCGCTTTTCCAATGGCGTGGAGCGTACGTATGAGCGCCTGGTTGGCAAAGGGGCCGGGTACGGCGCGGTCATGATCGTGGCGATGCTCGATGCCGAGCATGCGGTGCTGGTCGAGGAGTATTGCGGCGGTACCGATGAATACGAAATGTCTTTGCCCAAGGGTTTGATCGAGCCGGGCGAAGACGTGTTGGCGGCGGCCGAGCGTGAGCTCAAGGAAGAGGCCGGCTTCGGCGCGCGACAGTTGGAGCACCTGACCGAGCTGTCGTTGTCCCCCGGCTACATGAGCCAGAAGATTCAGGTGGTGCTGGCCACCGACCTCTACGAAGCGCGCCTGGAAGGCGACGAACCCGAGCCGATGCGGGTGGACAAGGTCAATCTGCATGAACTCTCGGCGCTGGCGCAAAACCCGCAATTTACCGAAGGCCGTGCCTTGGCGGCGCTGTACCTGGCCCGAGACCTGTTGACTCAGCGCGGAGCGTTCCAGTCATGAATTTTCCGCATCCGTTGATGGCTCCGGTCATTGAGCTGGCTTTGCAGGCCGGTGATGCGATCCTGCCGTTCTGGCGTACAGGCACGGCCGTCACGGCTAAGGCTGATGATTCGCCGGTGACCGCTGCTGACCTGGCCGCGCACCACCTGATTCTGGCGGGGCTGACGGCGCTGGATCCGGGCATCCCGGTGCTCTCCGAAGAGGACGCAAACATTGCGCAAAGTGTGCGGGCCGGATGGCAGCGCTGGTGGCTGGTCGATCCGCTCGATGGCACCAAGGAGTTCATCAGCGGCAGCGAAGAGTTCACCGTCAACATCGCCCTGATCGAAAACGGTCGGGTGGTGTTCGGTGTGGTGTCTATGCCGACCAATGGTCGTTTTTATGTCGGTGGCGCCGGCCTCGGCGCGTGGCGTGGCGATAAAGGTGGTACGCCAGTGGCGATCAAGGTGCGTGATGCATTAGCGCCCGGTGAGTCGTTCACCGTGGTGGCCAGCCGTCGCCATTCGAGCCCGGAGCAGGAACGTTTGCTGGCCGGGTTGAGCGCCAGTCTTGGCGAGCTGCAACTGGTCAACATCGGCAGTTCTCTGAAATTCTGTTTGCTGGCTGAAGGGGCCGCGGATTGCTATCCGCGTCTGGCACCGACTTCGCAGTGGGACACGGCGGCCGCCCAAGGCGTACTGGAAGGTGCGGGCGGTGAGGTGCTGGAGCTGAGCGGTGAGCCGTTCAGCTATCCGGCGCGGGAATCGCTGTTGAATGCGTTCTTTCTGGCGTTGCCGGCGAAGGCGGCTTGGCGGGAGAAGCTGCTGGAACTGGCACGCGCATAAGATCGTTCCCACGCGCTGATGCAAAATCCTTGTGGGAGCGAGCTTGCTCGCGATGGCGGTGGGTCAGGCAACTACAATGTTGGCCTGGACGACCCCATCGCGAGCAAGCTCGCTCCCACAGGTTTTGTGGTGGTCCCGATTTAGCGGTGCAACACGTACTGCCCGACAAACCTCACCGCATCCTCATCACGGCCTTCATTGACGACCCGTGTATGCAGCGTCAACCGAGCTCGGCTGTACCGCTGGAACGTGGTCAAAAATTTCTTCCAGATCACCGGATCCGGCGCCTGGCAAATGGCGTTGGCATCGCCCGTCACCGGCAGCGGATAGCTGATCTGCCCTTCCTGAATCACGATGTGCCCGTCCGTGATGCCTTCTTCCTTGAGGCGCAAATGCAGCCAGCCCCAACCGGCCAGGACCGCGCCGCAATACAGGCTGCCGCCGAACATGGTGCTCTTGTGGTTGACGTTTGCTTCCAGCGGCAAGTGCAGGCGCAGTTGCTGGTCATGCCAGTTGAGCACTCTGAGGCCCATGTCCCGGGTGAGGGGAATGTCGTGATGGAGGACTGATTCCAGTTGTCGACTGTCGCGGCTCATTCAGGGGGCCTCTTGCTTGAATTGGATGATTGGACGGTAGCTCAGTCGAGGTCATCAGGGTGGGCCGAAGCGCCACTGTCCGAGAAGCTCAAACCGTGCTTGCGTAGTTTGTCGTGCAGGGTCTTGCGCGGAATGCCGAGGGCTTCGGCGACGCTGCGCACGGAGCTGTGCGAGCGCGCCAGTTCGGCGGCGATGAGGGTTTTTTCGAAGTTCTCCACTTGCTCGCTCAACCCACCGCTGACGACTTCGGCCATAGGGCCAGCGCCGCCTTCCGGCGTGCTGTTGTCGAGGGCCAGTTCCAGCCCGAGGGCAAAACGCTCGGCCGCATTTTGCAGCTCGCGCACGTTGCCGGGCCAGGTGTGGCGCAGCAGCAGGGCACGTTGTCCTGGTTGCAGTTCATGGGGCGGCAAGCCGTGGCGGGCACTGGCTTCGTCGGCGAAATGCTGGAACAGCATCAGCGCGTCTTCGCCCCGTTCGCGCAAGGGTGGAATCCGCAGCGGCGCGACGTTCAGGCGGTAATACAAGTCGGCACGAAAGCGCCCTTGATCCGCTGCCTGGCGCAGGTCTTCCTTGGTCGCGGCGATGATGCGGATGTCCAGCGGGATCTGTTGATTGCCGCCCAGGCGTTCGACCACGCGCTCCTGCAGCAAGCGCAGCAATTTGACCTGCACATCCAGGCTCATGCTTTCGATTTCATCGAGGAACAAGGTGCCGCCATTGGCGAATTCGAACTTGCCGATGCGGCGTTTCTGCGCGCCGGTGAAGGCGCCGGGCTCGTGGCCGAACAGCTCGCTTTCGACCACTGATTCGGCCAGGGCACCGGCATTGATCGCCACGAACGGACCGTTACGCCGGCCTGATAGATCGTGCAACGCCCGGGCCACGACTTCTTTGCCGGCGCCGGTTTCGCCGAGGATCAGCACGTCGGCCTTGGTCGCCGCCAAGGCGCCAATCTGCTCGCGCAGGCGCAGCATCGAAGGTGAATGGCCAACCAGGCGGGCGCTCAGCTCGTTGCGGTCGCTCAAGGCCAACCGCAGGCTGCGGTTGTCCAGCACCAGCCGGCGCAGGGCCAGCGCGCGGCGCACGCTGTCGAGCAAGGCGTCGCTGGCGAACGGCTTCTCGAGAAAGTCATAGGCCCCGGCGCGCATGGCCTGCACCGCCAGTGGCACATCGCCGTGGCCAGTGATCAGCAGCACCGGCAATTCAGGGTCCTGGGCGTGCAGTTCGGTCAGCAGTTCCAGACCGTCCATGCCGGGCATGCGGATGTCGCTGACCACCACACCCGGCCAGTCGCGCTCCAGTTGCCCGGCCAGGCCCTTGGCTTCGGCCAGCGGCAGGATCTTCAGGCCGGCCAGATCCAGCGTCTGGCTCAAGGCCTGGCGCAAGTGGGGATCGTCGTCGATCAACACGACCTGAATGCGGTTGTCGATGGTCATGCACTTCGGTCCTCGGACGGTTGCAGGCTCACGCCTGGTGCGCCTGCGCGCAGCTTCAGGGTAATCAGGGCGCCGCCTTCCTTGTGGTTGGCGAACGACAGTTCACCCCCGAAGGCGCGCATCAGCGTTTCGCAAATCGCCAGCCCCAAGCCCAGGCCCTGGGTTCGGGTCTTGGTGGTGTAGAACGGCTCGCTGGCGCGTCCAAGGGCCTCCATGCAAAAGCCCGGGCCGTTGTCGCGAATGTACAGGTTGACGCCTTCGGCCGTGGATTGGGCACTCAACCAGAGTTTGCGTGGCGGGCCTTTTTCCGTCAGGGCATCCAGGGCATTGGCCAGCAGGTTGCCGAGCACCTGGCGCAGGCGGGTTTCCCCGGCCTCGACCCACAGGGTGGCGGCGGGCAGATCACGGATCAGCTCGACGTCCATGCTGCGTCGGCGCTTGGCCAGCAAGGCCAGGGCATCATCCAGCGCCGGTTGCAGGGCTACGCTTTCCGGGGCATGCCGGTCGCGCCGGGCAAAGGCGCGCAGGTGGGCGATGATCGAGGCCATGCGACCGGTCAGTTCGCTGATCAGCTTGAGATTGCCGCGGGCATCGTCGGTGCGCTGGTGGTCGAGCAATATCTCGGCGTTTTCCGCATAACTGCGAATCGCTGCCAGCGGCTGATTGAGTTCATGGCTGATGCTCGCCGACATGGTGCCCAGCGCCGACAGTTTGCCGGCCTGCACCAGATCGTCCTGGGCGCGGACCAGCTCCTGCTGGGCCTGCTCGCGTTCCAGTACTTCCTGTTTCAGGCGCCGGTTCAGGCCTTCGAGATCGCTGGTGCGCTCGGCGACCCGGCCTTCCAGTTCGCGGCGGGCCTTGGCTTCGAAAGCAATGCGATCGAGGTAATGGCGGCGGCGCTGCATCATCAGGCCAAGCAACAGCATCAACACCAGCAGCGTTGCACCGCCGATGGCCACCACCGTGCGCACCGGACGGTCGATCAAGGTGCGCGGGGCGAGGATGCTGACATTCCAGCCGGTTTCGGCAATCTGCTGGGTCTGGGTCAGCCAGGCGTTGGGGTTGAGCTCCAGCGGTTTGGGATCGCGGGTTGGATAGGGCTGGATCGCAGTGATGGCTTTGCTTTCGGCCTCGCTCAACGGGCGGGTCGAGCGGAATCGCCACTCCGGTCGCGAGGTGAGAATGACCACGCCGTTGTGGTCGGTCAGCAGCAGTTGTTCCGGGGTTTTGCCCCAGAGGCTTTCGGTGTGGTCGAGGTCGACCTTGACCACCAGCACCCCCATGATTTTTTCGCCATCACGCACGCCGGCGGCGAAGAAGTAACCGCGCTTGGCGGAGGTGGTACCCAAACCAAAGAAGCGCCCGAGCCGCCCGGCCATGGCTTCGCTGAAATAAGGCCGGAAGGAAAAATTGCGCCCGACGAAACTGTCGTGCTTGTCCCAGTTGGAGGCAGCCAGCGTCTTGCCGGTGGCGTCCATCAGGTACATGACTTCGGCACCGGTCTGGGTGGCGATATTTTTCAGCAGGCGGTTGGCATTGCCCTGGGTGACACCATCGTCCGGTGCACCGAGCACGGCGCGCAGGGCCGGAAGGTCACCGAGGATTTGCGGCAACACTTCATAGCGGTGCAGGGTGCCCAGCAGGTTGGCGACATAGAGGTCGAGGGTCTGACGATTCTGGCTGGCCAGTTCGCTGCGGTAATAGCGCTCGGCCAGATGCTCCAGCGGCCACAGCAACGGCGCCAGGCACAGTGCCAGCAGGGCCAGGCTGCGCCAACGGGGTCTGGGGGGGAGAGTCGGTTTCATGAGCAGCATGCGCCTGTGGGTACAGGCGCATTATGCCTAGGCTTGCCCGCCTTGGGTCAGCTGCATCTTGAAAGGCGAGTTTCAGCCGGCCTTTCAGGCAAAGACGTCAGCGTCCTTGAAAAACACGCCGGCCTGATCCTTGGCCGACAGTTGCGGCGTGCCTTCGAGTTGCCAGTCGATGGCCAGGTCCGGGTCATCCCAGCGAATGCTGCGTTCGGCCGATGGCGTGTAGTAGTCGGTGGTTTTGTACAGGAACTCGGCAAATTCGCTGAGTACGACGAACCCGTGGGCAAAGCCTTCCGGGACCCAGAGCTGCCGATGATTGGCGGCGGACAGCCGCACGGCGACCCATTTGCCGAAGTGCGGCGAACTGCGACGGATGTCCACGGCGACGTCCAGCACTTCACCGGCTGTGACGCGGACCAGTTTTCCCTGGGTATTTTCCAGCTGGTAATGCAGGCCGCGCAGCACACCCTTCTGCGAACGGGAGTGATTGTCTTGAACGAATTCGGTGTCCAGCCCGGTGGCCTCTTTGAACGCCCTGGCATTGAAACTCTCGTAGAAGAAACCACGATCGTCACCAAAGACCTTGGGTTCGAGGATCAGAACACCGGGCAGGTCGGTGGTCACTACATTCATGGTGGGCATCTCCAGATGCATGTGTTTAGGGCCGTCATTCTTGCGCAAAGTGCCATTGGAGGCGAGTGCCAGAACCAAAACCTGTGGGAGCGGGCTTGCTCGCGAACGCGGAGTGACAGGCAACCTGAATGTGACTGACACGCCCTCTTCGCGAGCAAGCCCGCTCCCACAAATGCCCTCATAGCGGCTTGCGGGGGGTTGCGTATCGCCCGAAGCAGTGGCGATATAGGCGCCTAATAAAATTTCAGGGGTTGTTGTATGCCGCTCGCCACGTTGATTCATCGCGCCAGTTTGCCCAGCCCGCAGGTGTCTGCGGAGCAAGCGCTAGAGCTGCTGGAAGAACATTACGGGTTCAGCGGCAGACTGCAGCCCCTCGGCAGCCAGCAAGACCTGAACTACCGCGTCGACAGCGAGCGGGGGCGTTTCGTCCTGAAAATCTGCCGTGGCGACTACTCGGTCGTTGAGCTTCAGGCACAGCATGCCGGGCTCAAGCACTTGGGCGAGCACCCCGATGTCCATGTGCCGCGTGTTATCGCGGCGAAAAACGGTGCAGACCTGCTGTCTCTGGACGTGGGTGGCCAGGCAGTGCACGTTCGTCTGCTCGACTACATCGAAGGCCAGCCGCTGACGAGCCTCGGCCATTTCAACCCGACGGTGGTATCCGGTTTCGGTCGCCTGTGCGGTGAAATGGACCTGGCCCTGGCGGATTTCGATCATCCGGGCCTGGTGCGAACCCTGCAATGGGACGCTCGCCATGCTCACGCCCTGATCGCGCACTTGCTGCCGGTGATCAAGGATGAAGCCCAGCGCAAACTGATCGTCGAAGCGTCTGCACAAGCCGAGCGGCATTTGCAGCCGCTGGAAGCCAGGCTGCCGGTGCAGGCCATTCATATGGACATCACCGACGACAACGTGGTGTGGCAGCGCGATGCGCAACGCCATTGGCAACTGCAAGGCGTGATCGATTTCGGTGACCTGGTGCGTACCTGGCGCATTACCGATCTGTCGGTCACCTGCGCCGCGCTGCTGCATCATGGCGAGGGCGATCCGTTCTGCATTTTGCCGGCAATCCAGGCTTACCACGCAGTCAACCCTTTGCAACACGAAGAGCTGCTGGCGCTGTGGCCGCTGATCGTCGCCCGTGCGGCGGTGCTGGTGCTCAGTGGCGAACAGCAGGTCAGCATCGATCCGGGCAATGCCTACAGTCGCGATAACCTGGTCCATGAATGGGAAATCTTCCGTGTGGCCACGTCGGTGCCGTTGGCATTGATGGAAGCGGCGATCCTCACTGCTGTCGGCCACAGTCTTCCGGCCATTGGCAGTGAAGGCTTTGCGCCGCTGTTGCCAAGCCTGGTGGGGCGTGAGTTCGCCTTGATCGACCTGGGGGTGCTCAGCCCGCATTTCGAAGCCGGGAACTGGGAGCAGGAGGGGGTCGATCAGCGCTTGCTGGATGAAGCCGCCGCAGCTCATGGCCTGGCGGCCAGTCGATATGGACAGTACCGCCTGTCCCACACCCGCCCGGACAGTGCCACCGAACCGGACACTTGCCCCTTGCACGTTGAACTGCGTGTGCCTCAGGGCACGACGGTCGAAGCACCGTTTGCCGGTGTGGTGCACCAGCCGTCGGCGGGCGTGCTGCAACTGGACGGCCCGCAATTGAGTGTGCGGCTTTGGGGTGTCACGCCGTCGCTGCACAGCGGCGCGGCACTGGTCAAAGGCCAGGTACTGGGTTCGGTCAGCGGGCCGTTGATCGTGCAGTTGAGCCGTGGCGCGTCGATCGATGCCCCGTTGTTCTGCACACCATCGCGCGCCGCTGCCTGGCAGGCACTGTGCCCATCACCTGCGGCACTGCTGGGGCTGGCCTGTGATGCCGAAGCAGAACTCGACGGCGCGACCTTGCTGGCCCGGCGTGACGCCAGTTTCGCCCGAACGCAAAAACATTATTACGTCGACCCGCCGCGCATCGAGCGTGGCTGGCGCAACCATTTGATCGACATGCAGGGGCGTTCCTACCTCGACATGCTCAACAACGTCGCGGTATTGGGCCACGGTCATCCGCGCATGGCGGCGGTCGCCAGTCGCCAGTGGTCGTTGCTCAACACCAACTCGCGTTTCAACTACGCGGCCGTGGCCGAGTTCTCCGAACGCTTGCTGAAACTGTCCCCTGACGGCATGGACCGCGTGTTCCTGGTCAACAGCGGCAGCGAGGCCAACGACCTGGCGATTCGGCTGGCGTGGGCCTACAGCGGCGGCCGCGACATGCTCAGCGTGCTGGAGGCCTATCACGGCTGGACGGTGGGCGCGGACTCGGTGTCGACCTCGATCGCCGACAACCCCAAGGCCTTGAGCAGCCGCCCGGACTGGGTACACCCGGTGACCGCGCCAAACACTTACCGCGGTGAATTCCGTGGCCCCGACAGTGCGCCGGATTATGTGCGCAGCGTCGAGCACAACCTGGCGAAAATCGCCGAACAGAAACGCCAACTGGCCGGTTTCATCTGTGAACCGGTGTACGGCAATGCCGGCGGTATCTCGCTGCCACCGGGCTATTTGAAGCAAGTCTATGGCATGGTCCGGGCCCAGGGCGGCGTGTGCATCGCCGACGAAGTGCAGGTCGGCTACGGACGCATGGGCGATTTCTTCTGGGGCTTTGAAGAGCAAGGTGTGGTGCCGGACATCATCACCATGGCCAAAGGCATGGGCAACGGCCAGCCATTGGGCGCGGTCATCACCCGCCGGGAAATCGCCGAGGCGCTGGAGGCCGAGGGTTATTTCTTTTCCTCCGCCGGTGGCAGCCCGGTCAGTTGCCAGGTCGGCATGGCCGTGCTGGATGTGATGGAAGAGGAAAAACTCTGGGAGAACGCTCAGGTCGTTGGCGGCCACTTCAAGCAGCGCCTCGAAGCGTTGATCGATATTCATCCGTTAGTGGGCGCGGTGCACGGTTCCGGTTTCTACCTGGGCGTCGAGTTGATCCGCAACCGCGAAACCCTGGAGCCGGCCACCGAGGAAACCACCGCACTGTGCGATCGTTTGCGGGAACTGGGGATCTTCATGCAGCCGACCGGCGATTACCTGAACATCCTCAAGATCAAGCCACCGATGGTCACTTCGCGCCAGAGCGTGGATTTCTTCGTGGACATGCTGTCGAAGGTGCTGGCGGAAGGGTTGTAGACACAATCCCCCTGTAAATGCGGGCCAATGTGGGAGCGGGCTTGCTCGCGAAAGCGGCATTCCAGGCTCAATATTTGCGTCGGATGTACCGGCCTCTTCGCGAGCAAGCCCGCTCCCACAGGAAGGGTGGTTTTAATTCGATTGATATCGGCTTTATGTCGGTTATTTTTGTAGATACGGATTGGTAGTGCTTTAAAAGCCGATATTTATCGGATATAAAGTGGCCAGTCCACGGCGTGTATCCATGCGCTTTCTTTTCTGTCAGGCATCAACGCCACTCCGGAGTCCTGAGTCATGACCACGTTGAACAGCACCCCTCGCGCCGACGGCTTCTACATGCCAGCCGAATGGGCACCCCAAACCCAGACCTGGATGATCTGGCCCGAGCGCCCGGACAACTGGCGCCTGGGTGGCAAACCGGCACAGGCCGCGCACGTGGCCGTGGCCAAGGCCATCGCCCGTTTCGAGCCGGTCACCGTGGCGGTTTCCGCCGGCCAGTACGAAAACGCCCGTGCCCGTCTGGACATGCCGAATATTCGCGTAGTGGAAATGTCCAGTGACGACGCCTGGGTTCGCGATTCAGGTCCGACTTTCGTCATCAATAACAGTGGCGAAGTCCGTGGCGTGAACTGGGACTTCAATGCCTGGGGCGGTTTTGACGGCGGTCTGTATTCGCCGTGGAACCGTGACTCGCAGGTCGGCGGCAAGATCCTCGAGATCGAACGCAGCCCGCGTTACCGCACCGAAGGCTTCGTACTTGAAGGCGGTTCGATTCACGTCGACGGCGAAGGCACGCTGATCACCACCGAAGAGTGCTTGCTCAACCGCAATCGCAACCCGCACATGAACCGCGAAGAAATCGAAGCGGTCCTGAGTGCGAACCTGGCTGTGGATAAAATCATCTGGCTGCCGGATGGCTTGTTCAACGACGAAACCGACGGCCATGTGGATAACTTCTGCTGCTACGTGCGTCCGGGTGAAGTGCTGCTGGCCTGGACCGATGATCCGCAGGACCCGAACTACCCGCGCTGCCAGGCGGCGATGAAAGTGCTGCAAAGCAGCACCGACGCCAAGGGTCGCCCGTTCACGGTGCACAAAATGCCGATCCCGGGCCCGCTGTTTGCGACCGAGGAAGAATGTGCCGGAGTCGATCCGGTAGATGGTACTCAGGAACGTAACCCGACTGTGCGTCTGGCCGGTTCCTACGTGAACTTCCTGATCGTCAACGGCGGCATCATCGCGCCATGCTTTGACGACCCGCAGGATGGCCCGGCAAAGGAAATCCTGCAGAACCTGTTCCCACAGCATGAAGTGGTGATGGTGCCTGGTCGTGAACTGTTACTGGGGGGCGGCAATATTCACTGCCTTACCCAGCAGCAACCCGCGCCACACAAGGAGTGAGTGAGGTCGTAACATCTTGAGTTGATTGCGAAATTTCTCAACCTGTAAATCAACCTCCCGCAATTCGCAGAGCCCGCAGCCCTTCAGGGTTGCGGGCTTTTTTGTATCCGCGAGGCCACACTTCAGACACCTTGGCACAGCTCTTGTATCTCTGTTGTTGTAACTCGGGGAGGGGGAGAACTTCGATGTTCTGTCATAAACCTTGGATAAGTTAGCCGCTCACAAACCGGGAGAGAGCGCTGAAATGAACGCCGAAGTGGACGTAGTGAGCGACAAGGCGTTGCATCCCCTGGCCGTAAACAGCGAATCGCTCCAGATTCTGGCGCAGTGGTTCAAGTCCAATGGAATGCGTCAGATCAGTGAAACTGATCCGCGCCGGACGATGATCGAGCGTTACCCTGCTGGTTTATTCAGCGAAGCGGAACTGGATGCGTTGTGGGATGTAATGGAAGGATAAGAAGAACAACAACGGATTGATCAAGAAAAAGCGCTGCCGGGATGGCAGCGCTTTTTTTTCAGCACTCGGAACCCTGTGGGAGCGGGCTTGCTCGCGAAAGCGGTGTGTCAGCAACGTTGTCATTGGCTGACACGACGCCTTCGCGGGCAAGCCCGCTCCCACAGGTTTTGTGGTGTCTAGAAGCTGTAGGTACCCGTCACCACCAGGCTACGCGGTGCCCCAGGCTGGATCTGGAATGCACTGGTCGCCGATGAGTAATACGTCTTGTCGCTGATGTTGTTCAGCGCCGCGCGCAAATCCCAATCGTTCTGACGGAAGCCCGCCAAGGCGTCCCAGCGGCCATAACCCGGCAACACGACGGTGTTGAGGTTGTCGGCATAGCGGTCACCAACCAGGGTCAAACCGGTTTCGGCATACCAGCCCATTTCCGGTTTCCAGGTCAGGAACAGGCTGCCGTTGTGCTTGGCCACGTTGTTGACGCGCTTGCCTTCCAGGCCATTGTTGTCCTTTTCGATGGTTGCGTCCTGCAGACCCACGCCACCGCGCACGTACCAGTTGCCGGTAATCCTGCCGGCAGCGGTCAGCTCGATACCGCGAGAACGTTGCAGCCCGGAGAGCAGGGTAATGGTCGGGTTGTTCGGATCGCTGGTGCGGCGGTTGTAGAGCTCCAGCTCGTAGATGGCCAGCGTGGTGCTCAGGCGATCATCGAGCCAGTCACTCTTGACCCCGATTTCCTTCTGCCTGGTCAGCTCGGGGCTCAGGTCATTGCTGTTACCGGCCGCACCCGGGGTGATGCCGATCAAGCCACCACCGACCGGCGAGAACGTCTTGCTCCAGGACGCGTAGAAGGAGTGATTTTGCAGCGGCGTCCAGACCACGCCAACGCGAGGGCTGGTGCTATGGCTATCACTGTCTTCGGAAATGTTGCGCACCTTGTTGGTCGACTCGATATCGAACGTGTCGTAACGCAGGCCGGCGAGCAACTGCCATTGATCGTTCAGGCGCAGTTGATCCTGCACATACACCGCACGGCTCTCGACCTCGGTATGGGTGTTGCTCGACACCACCATGCGCCCGGTATGACGCAAATTGCGGTCGGGGGCGTACAGGTCCAGCGCCGGCACCGGGGAGCTGCCCGGCCCGGAAGTGGCGGCGGTGTACAGCAGCGGGTCGCGGCGCTGGCTGCCGATCTCGATGCCGGTGAGCAAGCGGTGCTCCAGGCCGAAAGTATCGAAGCCACCTTCCAGCTCGACGTTGTTGTAGACGTTGCGGGTATTCAGGTCCTGCTGCCAGTGCTGGCGCGTGACCTTGTTGCTGGCCGGGACATAGCCGCTCAAGTAAGTATTGTCGAAATCGCTGTCGAGCTTGAACACACCCAGGGTCTGGCGCAGTTGCCAGTTGTCGCTCAGTTCATAAGTGAGTTTCGAACGCAGGGATTGCGCCTTGTCGTCGATGAAATCGTTTTCACTGCCGTAGGTGGTATCGCGTCCTACGTCGGCCGGGCGGCCGTTTACACCGGGGATGCCACGATCCGGCGTGCGGTTGTAACGGCTGTATTCGTACTGCACCAACCAGTTCAGGTCGGGTGTCAGCTGCCAGCTCATCGAGGGGGCGAACAGCTGGCGATTGCCACTCACGCCATCGCGAAAGCTGTTCTCGTCCATGTTGCCCATGTTCAGGCGCAGGCTGATGTTTTCGGAAGGATCGGTACTGAGGTCGGCATACAGACTGCGCAAGTCCTCGCTACCGCCCTGGGCTTCAAGGGTCGAGCGGCGACCGAACTCGGGCAGTTTGCTTACCCGGTTGACGATCCCGCCCTGGCTGCCACGGCCATACAACACGGCGGCCGGGCCTTTCAGGACGTCGATGCGTTCGATGTTGTGCAAGTCGCGCACGTACTGGCTGTCGTCGCGGATGCCATCGAGATAGAAATCGTTGCTGGCGTCGAAACCGCGGATGCGCAGGCTGTCGAAGCGTGTGTCGGCGCCGCTGCTGACGTTGGGGATGCCACTGAGCGCCGTGCCCAGATCGTTGCTGCCGTAATCCATCACGTTCGAGGTTTTGATCGAATCGATGGCTTGTGGCACGTAGCGCACCGGCGTGGCGGTCCGGGTCGCCGTGTTGGTTTCTGTCACGCGCGGGTCGTCGGCTTCAGCTTCGGCGCTGATCGATGTGACAGGCAAGGTGGTCGGTGCAGCGAAGGAAAAACCGGCAGACAACAAGGCAGAGAGCCCAAGGCTGTAGGGCGCAAGGCGAAAAGGGGCTGGCATTGAAGAGCGCATCCGTGGGATTTTTAGGTTGAAGCATGTGGAGGGCGCGAATAGTAATGCTTGTCATTTACTGTTGTTAGTGCTTATTGAGAGCTTTTCTCATTTGATTGTTTCGAATTATTTCTGAGTTGATACAAAGGGTTTGTTCAGTCATTCGACCGATTCAAGCAACAGACTGAAAGCTGATCCGGCGTTTTTCCGAAACCGCTGTGGCACTAATCTGCCGACATCGAATTTTCCTGAATTTCTATCGGAGCTTTCCCATGATCCTGCATTACATCTACGACCCGTTGTGCGGTTGGTGCTACGGCGCCAAACCGCTGGTGCAAGCCGCCCAGGCTGTGCTGCCCGTGCTTGCCCACGGCGGCGGCATGATGACAGGAGCCAATCGGCAAAAGGTTTCGCCACAACTGCGCAGTTACGTCATGCCCCATGACCGGCGCATTGCCGAATACAGCGGGCAGCCGTTCGGTGAAGCTTATTTCGAAGGTTTGCTGCGAGATCACAGTGCCGTGTTCGATTCGGCTCCACCCATCGCTGCGGTGCTGGCGGCCGAGCAAATGGCAGGTCGCGGGCTGGAGTTGTTGGAGCGTTTGCAAAGTGCTCACTACGTGGAAGGGCGCCGCATCGCCGACGAGTCGGTACTGCTTGAACTGGCCCACGGTATGGGGTTGGAGCCTCAAGCCTTCGAAAGAGCCTTCGGGGCAGCCGACACCGAAGGCCATATCAAGGACAGCCGGGCTTTGCTGGCCAAGGTGGGCGGGCAGGGTTTTCCGACCCTGGTGCTTGAACACAATGGCCAATTCACCCTGATCGATATCGGGCCATGGCTGGGCAAACCCCAGGCATTTGCGCAATGGCTGGGTCAGTCGCTGCCGGAGCAGCACTCATCCAATACCGTAGCCGCCTGTGGTCTCGAAGGCTGCGTCGATTGAATATTCCTGCCGCGTAAAGCAGTTTCTTAGACGTTTTTCGCCTGTTTTTAGAAGATTCATGAAATTGACACATCGTCAAAGGCGCGGCTACGATTCGGCCCAACGCCTGTGGCCGACCGCCACGACTCAAAAACAATAAAAGGCCCGCCGCGAGAAATCGTGGGCGGGCCTTTTTGTTTTCGCCTTGAAATAAGAGCGCAATAGCGCCGTTTCGGCCATTCGACACAGCGCGTATCAACCGTATCAAGGAAAAAAACAAAATGTTGAACAAGAGAATCAGCCTGATTGCTCTGGGGATGTTGAGCGCTACACAGGCCATGGCGAACGACCAGGCCGAATCCAAGGGTTTCGTTGAAGACAGCAACCTCAAAGTGCTGCTGCGCAACGCCTACATCAACCGTGACTACAAAGACGGCAACCCGGATAAATCCGAGTGGGGCCAGGCGGCCATCGGCACGTTCTCGTCCGGCTTCACCCAGGGCACCGTGGGTGTGGGCGTCGACGCTTTCGGCCTGTACGCATTGAACCTGGAGCGCAGCGAAGACCGTAGCGGCGCGCAAGGCATCGATTTCTTCAAAAAGGGCGACAGCGGCCAGCCGGCTGACGACCTGTCCAAGGGCGGCGCAGCGATCAAGTTCCGCCTGTCCAGCACCACCCTGACCTACGGCGACCAGATGCCGGCCCTGCCGGTGCTGAGCTACGACAACTCGCGCCTGCTGCCGGAAAGCTACACCGGCACCCTGATCACCTCCAGGGAGATCAAAGGCCTGCAACTGGACGCCGGTCGCTTCACCGCCGAATCGCGTAAAAGCGCTGAAGGCCGTGACAGCGGTGGCTTGAAGTCGATCAACGTATTGGGCGGTAGCTACCAGTTCACCGAACAATTCAAGGCCGCGCTGTACGCTTCCGACGTCGAAGACGTGCTGAAGAAGCAATACGTGAACGCCAACTACGTGTTCCCGGTCGACAAGGATCAGTCCCTGACCCTGGACTTCAACGGCTACCGCACCAAGCTGGACGATTCCTACGTCCGCGAAAACGGTATCACTGGCGACGACAACAAAATCTGGAGCCTGGCGGCCACCTTCATCACCGGCCCGCACTCGTTCACCCTCGCGCACCAGCGCAGCACCGGTGACAGCAACCTGGGCTACGCCTACGGCGGCTACCAGAAAGACCAGGGTCGCGTCGGCGACGGTGGCAACACCATCTACCTGGCGAACTCCTACTGGTCCGACTTCAACGCCGAAGACGAACGCAGCTGGCAGCTGGGCTACGGCCTGGACTTCAGCACCTTCGGTGTACCGGGCCTGAGCTACAACTTCGCCTACGTACGCGGTGACAACATCACCACCTCCACCAGCGAAGGCGGCACCGAGCGCGAGATCTTCAACCAGATCAAATACGTCGTCCAGAGCGGCCCGGCCAAAGACCTCAGCGTGAAACTGCGCAGCTCGGTCCTGCGCGTGTCGCAGAAGTCGAGCGAGTACAACGTGAGCGGCAACGAAGTGCGTGTGTTTGTGGATTACCCGATTAACATCTTTTGATGAGTGGTTGCGGTATCGAGGCCTGATCAGTGGCTGAGAAAAGAAAGAGCCCCGACTGGATCGGGGCTTTTTTGTGGGCATAAAAAAGCAACCGATAAGGCTGCGTTTAAAAGAGGTCTCACCCGGGCGCTGATATTCAGGTCATCAACGGGGTTCCTAACGCCGACTATCGTCACCTGAAGGCAGTTGGTTTCGCGCTAGAGGATATCGAACAAATCAGTTTCAGAAGGACTTGCTGGCGTCTGTTCGCGAAATGAATGAGAGCCGCGTCAGCCCTATCGCGGAGGGTAAGCCTTAACAATGCATTCGCGCTTCAACGCGAACGTGTCGCCCGCAGCGACATGTCCCGAAGACGTGTCGCAAAAAGTGGAAAATTGCGACACGTAAGCAAATGGACGACAGAAAAAACGGCATAGAGTCCTACAGTAATCATTACACCACGTAACGAATGAAGTTCCCGCCCCCACCTTTATCCCCTCCCGCCAACCCCATACATTCATCTCCAACGCCTCTCCCATCATCCCGACGGGAAGGTCACTGGAGTTGCCCTCATGCCTTTCGTAACTGTACGCATCACCCGCGATGGCGTTACCACTGAGCAGAAAGCTCAGGTGATCGCCGAAATCACTGAAACCCTGGAACGCGTTCTCAACAAGCGCCCTGACCTGACCCACATCGTGATCGAGGAAGTCGACACCGATAACTGGGGTTACGCCGGAATTACCACCACCCAGTACCGCAAGCAACTGGCCGAGGCGGAGGGCAAGTCATGACGTCCTCCGTCACCATCGATTTCATTTCCGATGTGGTGTGCCCCTGGTGCGCGCTGGGGGCGACGGCGCTGGAGCAGGCGATCGAGAACGTGGCCGGGGAAGTCTCGGTCGAGCTGACCTACAAGCCGTTCGAATTGAACCCGAACATGCCGGCTGAAGGTGAGCCAGCGGTCGAGCACCTGATGCGCAAGTACGGGAGAACCGCCGCCGACGTCGCCGCCGGCAAGGCCATGCAGATCACTCGCGGCGAGGCCATCGGCTTCAAATTCGATCTGGAGAAGCGCACGCACTTCTACAACACCTTTGATGCACACCGTTTGTTGCTGTGGGCGTTGCAGGAAGGGCGGCAAGTCGAGCTGAAGAAGGTCCTGCTGCGGGGCTATTTCAGTGAAGGCCAGAACCCGAGCGATCACCAGGCACTGGTGAGTCTGGCGACTGAAGCGGGGCTGGACGGTGCAGCTGCACAAGGGGTGCTGGCGTCCGGTGCGTTCGCCGCTGAGGTGCGGGAGCTTGAAGCGTACTACCAGCAGCGCGGCATCAATTCGGTGCCGGCCATGGTGCTGAACGGTCGCCACCTGGTGTCCGGCTCGCAATCGGTCGAGTACTACGAACAGATGTTGAGAGAAATGGCCAAGGCACCGGCCGACGCCTGATTACAGATTTTCTACCCCACTTTTAATTGTCAGAGGTCTTCATCATGAGCATTTCGAAAAAAGTCATCGTAATCACCGGCGCGTCACAAGGTCTCGGCGACGGTATGGTCAAAGCCTTTCGTGAACTCGGTTACCGGATCGTCGCCACTTCGCGCTCGATCAAGCCATCCACCGATCCGGACATTCTCACCGTGGCCGGTGACATCGGCGAGCCGGAAACTGCCCGGCGCGTCATCCGTGAAACGATGTCCCGTTTCGGTCGCATCGATACCCTGGTCAACAACGCTGGGATCTTCATCGCCAAGCCGTTCACCGCATACACGGCAGAAGACTACGCCAATGTGTTGTCGGTGAACGTCAATGGCTTCTTCTACATCACTCAACTCGCCATCGCCGAGATGGAAAAGCAAGGCAGCGGCCACGTCGTCAACATCACCACCAGCCTGGTGGATCACGCCATCGACGGTGTGCCATCGGTCTTGGCTTCGCTGACCAAGGGCGGCCTTAACGCAGCAACCAAATCCCTGGCGATCGAATACGCCAAGCGCGGAATCCGGGTGAACGCGGTCAGCCCGGGCATCATCAAGACCCCGATGCACGGCGCAGAAACCCATGAAGCACTGGGCAATCTGCACCCGGTCGGGCACATGGGCGAGATAGACGATATTGCGCAGGCGGTCGTGTATCTGGACGGCGCCAAGTTTGTTACTGGCGAAATCCTGCACGTGGATGGCGGGCAGAGTGCAGGTCACTGAGGCCTGATTTTCCGGACGACAGAAACAACAAAGCCCTCGTATTTCTACGAGGGCTTTGTTTTGTAGGGGGCAGGCACCAGGAATCGCCCCCTGGAACTACTGATAACAAGCGGCTTGTCCCGGCGTTTTTCCATGATTCGCCAGATAACTAAAACCAGAAAAATCCGTTGTATACGAAACAAGGAAAAGACCATTGGCAGCTTCGCCAACACCCGCCCACGACTGGAAAAGTACGATGAATCAATTCGCCATTCTCCAGGCGGAGCGCTTCACCAGACCGTACATCTAGATTATGATCGCGCTGCCGCCTGACCGTAATCCTCTATAACTACGGGCCATTCCCCCGATCGCTACCCGATTCTTACCTCGTTTGGCAGCAAATGCCGCGTTGGGCCTCCCGCACTGGCACCAATTATCCCAAGCGTATTGCGAATATCAGAAAAGATGATCTTTATAAAAAATAATAAGCTTTTCTCCTGCTTATACTTGCTGGCAGTCGTCATAACCATCGGCGTGGTGTACTCACTGGGCTTCCGGGAAGCGGCAAGCCAGATTGCGATGGCGCCCGAGCGCCTGAGAAACTTCACGTTCCCCATCTGGGAGCAACACGCTTTTTCGCAGCACGGTTTCCTCGTCTTCTATTCGATGGAGGACTACGCAAAAAAGATCGCGTATTCCAACCACTCCACGGCTTATCTGTTCTACATGTACGCCCTCTATAAAGTGGAAATGTATGTGTCGGCATTACCGATGAGAGTGACAGGGGCTTTCCTGAACATTATTTCGCTGGCAGGCGTTACGTTCTTTTTTCTGTCCCGTCTGGTGGAAAAGCGCCTGGCATTCGGTCAGGGACTGCTGATTCTGTTATCGGTCGTATTCATGGTGTCGATGCCGGGATTCTGGATTTCTTCGGCCAGATTCAACGTCGACAATACATTCCCATTGATATTTGCGTTTCAGGCGCTGGCTGCGTTCTTGATCTGGAAAAATCCGGAACGGTCCGCAGCGGTCATGACAGTGATCGTGTTGTTTGCCGTGTTTTCTCCGATCTCGGCAGCGTTGCTGGGCCTCGCCTTGATGGTTTGGGCATGCCGCAGCGACGGTCTCGACAGACGGATGTGTCGCCTGGCATTGGTGGCCCTCGTTGCGGCAGTTGCCTTCTATCTGCCGTCCCCACTGATATCGAAGGCACTGGGTTTCACCTCGTCCAACAGCGGCTGGCTGTTTCGCGCTGGCCTGGATGGCGACACCACTTATTTCACCAACGTCGTGAAGTCGGTACTTGTTCCGCAGTTCCCGCGGCCATTTGCGACCATTGCCGTGCCGATCCTGTTCCTGGTAGCCCAGTTGGCCTGTTTGCGCATGATCAAACGGCGTGAGCCTGCCGGCGTTGCGGCACCGACGGGGACCTCCCCGTTGGCCGGCATCGGCATGTTCTACTTCCTGCTTTTTTCGCAATACGTGATGACCAGCCTGCTGTGGCCGCAGGCCGTTGCCATTCATCCGTACCTGTATGACTACCTGCTGATGGCACCGGTTTTCGTCGCGATTGTTCTGAATTTTGCCTTCAAACCTTCACCGGTTGCGTTGCGTTTCTGGGCGCTGGCGCTGTTGTTCTGCATTTCCTTCCATCTCCAGCAGGTCGCGCAGGCAAAATGCCAGGGGTGTTACTTCCCGGGCGCCTGGGACGCGAGCGTCAAGCAGCCATGAAGACCGTCGCCATTCTTCAGTCGAACTACATACCCTGGAAGGGCTATTTCGACATGATCGCTGCGGTCGATGAGTTCATCCTCTACGACGACATGCAGTTCACCAAGAACGACTGGCGCAATCGCAACCAGATCAAGACGCCGCAAGGCGTCCAGTGGCTCAGCGTGCCTGTCGGGCAAGGCATCAGTCGCCGCATTCGCGATGTCGAGCTGGCCCCTGCCTGGCAGGTCAAGCACTGGAAAACGCTGCAGAGCAACTATCGGCGCGCGCCTTTCTTCGATGAGGTCGCCCAGTGGCTCGAGCCGCTCTATCTGGCGGAGACCCACACGGGCCTGTCGTCGATGAACCGCAAGTTCATGGAAGCGATTTGCCGATACATCGGTATTGAAACCCGCATTACCAATTGCTGGGACTATATCTCTGCCGGCGACAAAACCCGGACCGCCCGCCTGGTGGACCTTTGTCAGCAGGCCGGTGCGACGCAATACCTGTCGGGGCCGGCGGCAAAGGACTACATCGAGGCGCCGCTGTTCGACGACGCCGGCATTGCGCTGCAATGGTTCGATTACGCCGGCTTCCCCGAGTATCCGCAACTCTGGGGGGAATTCACCCATGGCGTCACCGTCCTGGATCTGCTGTTCAATTGCGGCAAAGACGCGCGCCGTTACATGAGGCATGTCAAAGCATGAAGCTGTCCATCGTCGCCACGCTTTACCGCTCGGCCAAGTTCATCGAGGAGTTCCATCTCCGTGCAAGCCAGGCGGCACAACAATTGGTCGGAGACGATTACGAGATCGTACTGGTCAACGACGGCTCGCCCGATTCAAGCCTGGAGCTGGCCGTCCAGTTGAGCGAAGCCGATCACCACGTGGTGGTCGTCGATCTCTCGCGCAATTTCGGCCACCACAAGGCCATGATGACGGGCCTGCGACATGCCCGCGGTGAACGTGTCTTCCTGCTCGATAGCGACCTGGAGGAAGATCCGGCATGGTTGCTCTCGTTCAGCGAGCAGATGGAGCGCGAAAAGGCCGATGTGGTCTACGGTGTCCAGCAGCAGCGAAAAGGCAAGCACTTCGAGCGCTGGACCGGGCAGGTGTTCTACAAGCTCTTCCGTTTCCTCAGCGGGCTGGATATGCCCGACAATATCGTCGTCGCCAGGCTGATGTCGCGCCGCTATGTGGACGCGCTGATTCAGCACGACGAACGCGAGTTGTTCATGGCGGGGCTGTGGGTGATCACCGGCTTCGATCAGCGTGCGCAGACCATCGACAAGCGCAGTCGTGACGAGACGACCTACACACTGGGAAAGAAAGTGGCGCAACTGGTCAATTCGATTACTGCCTTCAGCAGTGCGCCGCTGGTGGGAATCTTCGTGGTGGGCTGCGCGATCTTCCTGCTGTCGGCCGCCTACACGAGCTTTCTCGTCGTCAACTGGCTGCTCCTGGCGAACCCACCCAGTGGCTATACGTCGCTGATGGCTTCGATCTGGCTGCTCGGCGGCCTGATCATCGCATTCGTCGGCGTGGTCGGGATTTATCTCGCCAAGATATACTCCGAAGTCAAACAGAGACCCTACACTATCGTCCGGAACGTCTACCGTCAGGCTGAGACGCGGAGCATCGAATGAAAAAACTCATTATTTTTGGTCTCACCGACGCCGCCGAGCTCGCACTCTATTATTTTTCCAACGACTCCGACTATCAGGTCGAGGCGTTTGCCGTCGATCCCGCCTACATGCCGGCCGACAAGAGCTTCATGGGATTTCCGGTGGTGGCATTCGATGAAGTCGCCCAGATCTACCCGCCAGACCGGTATGTCTTTTTCGTCGCGCTCGGCTATTCCAAGCTCAACCAGATCCGCAAGGAAAAATATCTGGCAGTCAAGGCGCTGGGCTACGAAATGGTCAGCTACATCAGTTCGCGAGCCTCGGTGCTGACAGAGGACATCGGCGAGAACTGCTTCATCCTGGAAGACAATACCGTTCAGCCCTTCGTGCGCATCGGCAACAACGTGACCCTGTGGAGCGGCAATCACGTCGGTCACCATTCGCGTATCGAGGACCACTGTTTCCTGGCCTCGCACATCGTCGTATCCGGCCGTGTGACGATCGGGGAAAGCTGTTTTCTCGGCGTCAACGCGACCCTTCGCGATCACGTCACCATCGGCGAGAAATGCATCATCGGCGCCGGCGCCCTGATTCTTGGAGATGCCGCTGCCGAAGGCGTATACGTCGGACAAGCCACCGAACGGTCGCGCGTACCGAGTACCCGCGTCAGGAACATCTGAAGACCCTCATCATTGGCGTGAGAAATCCCATGTGGAAAAAACTAGGCAAGATATTCTGCGCAGAAGGGCAGAGCGATTGGTTGTATTCTCACGCGATGATTCCCATTGCTGAGCAGGTGAACGGCGACCTGTATCGCATCTATTTCTCATCGCGTGACAAGAATAATCGCGGACACGGCGGCTTCCTCGAGATCGACATGCGGGACCCGACCAAGGTCTTGCGCGTCCATCCGGATCCGGTCCTCGAACCGGGCGACCTCGGATGTTTCGACGACAGTGGCGCCTTGCCCAATTCGATCGTCAACGTCGGTGGCCGCAAGCTGCTGTACTACACCGGGATCAACCTGGGCGTAACGGTGAAGATCCGCAACTCCATCGGCCTGGCCGAATGGAACGAGGCCACCCAGCGCTTCGAGAGGCTGTTCCGCGGCCCCGTCATCGACCGCACCCGCGATCTTCCTCACTTCGTCGCCACCCCTGAGGTGCAGTTCGAGGCCGGACGATTCAGGGCCTGGTTCACCTCCTGTGTGCGATGGGAGCAAGGCCCTTCGGAAGCGAAGCACTTCTACCATCTCGAGTATGCTGAGTCCGCCGACGGGATCGAGTGGGAGCGCAACGGCACGGTTGCCATCGGGTTCCGTGACGAACACGAGTACGCCCTGGGTGTGCCGCGCGTGCTCAAGGATGCGGACATGTACCGGATGTGGTTCTGCTCCCGGGCCACAAAAGACTGTCCCACCTACCGGATCCGCTACGCGACCTCGTCCGATGGTGTGCAATGGACGCGGCACGACGAGCAGGTGGGAATCGACGTATCGGAATCGGGTTGGGATTCGGAGATGATCTGTTACCCGTTCGTCTTCGATCATGCCGGTCGACGCTACATGCTTTATAACGGCAACGGCTATGGCAAGACGGGTTTCGGGATTGCCGTCTGGGGAGATGAGTGATTCTAATGCAGCGCTGGCGGCCCGTGATCAGACCCATTCTCCGTTACGCAGTCGTCGGCGTCGCCTGCAATGCCATCGGTTATGCGGCCTACCTTGCATTGACGTGGCTGGGCATCCCATTCAAGCTGGCCATGAGCTTCCTGTACGTGATTGGCATCTGCATCAGCTTCCTGGGCAACCGCAACTGGGCGTTCGAGCATCGCGGCAACGTCGTGGGGACGGCATGGCGCTTCGGTCTAGCGCACGCAGCCGGCTATTTGCTCAACCTCGCCTTGCTGACGGTGTTCGTCGACAAGCTGGGATATCCTCATCAGTGGGTCCAGGCCGCTGCCATTTTCGTTGTAGGAGGTTTCTTGTTCGTCGTCTTCAAGCTATTCGTCTTTCGTCATGACCAACCACATGGGAACCAGGCGTGAAGATCTGTTCTGAATGCGAGACGCCGTATGCCTCGGAGCAATGGACTTGTGCCCAGTGTGGACATCAGGTGGCTCGAAAGAACGGTTTTGCCGCGTTTGCGCCAGAACTCGAGGACAAGCAGGAGGGCTTCAAGGCCGATTTCTACGAGACCTACGCGCATCTTGAAAGCGGCCATTTCTGGTTCCGGGCGCGCGGCAGGTTGATTACATGGGCGCTGACGAAATATGGGCCGCGCATGCGTTCATTTCTGGAAATCGGGTGCGGTACCGGCTTCATTCTGAGTCGGGTCGCCGTGGCGTTTCCCAAGGCCAGGTTGCTTGGCAGCGAGATGTTCTCGACCGGGCTGAAGTTTGCCTCCTCTCGCTTGCCCGGCGTGGAGTTCGTACAGATGGATGCACGCGATATCCCTTACATCGACGAGTTCGAAGCGATTGGCGCGTTCGATGTCATCGAGCACATCGAGGCGGATACCGTGGTGCTCCAGCAGATGCACCGTGCCCTGAAGCCCGGGGGAATCATGCTGTTGACCGTGCCCCAGCATCAGTGGCTGTGGAGCCAGGTGGATGAATATTCCTGCCACGTGCGGCGCTACGATGCCGCCGATCTGCATCGCAAGGTGGAAGAGGCGGGGTTTTCCGTTGTGCGCAGCACATCGTTCGTCTCGTTACTGCTGCCGGCGATGATGATTTCACGCGGCGCCAAGAAGCAACAGCGGGGCGATACGAGCGAGACCGCCGAATTAGCGGTACCCAAGGCGCTCAATATGCTGTTTGGTTTCGTGATGTGGCTGGAGTGTTTGCTCATCAAGGTGGGAGTGAGTTTTCCGGTCGGTGCTTCCAGGCTGCTTGTCGTCCGGAAAAAGAGTGGATGACCCCACTTTGCATAACGACGTTATGTCTAGTTCGACCCGACTAAAATCTGCGTGCGAAGGCCCAAATGGCGGAAGACAAAAAGATCCAGTTCAATCGCCCCTACATGACGGGGAAAGAACTTTATTACATCGCTGAAGCCAAGTTCGGCAATATCCTTGCCGGCGATGGCCCGTTCACCAAGCGGTGCCATGAATGGTTGACCGAACGTACCGGTTCGAGCAAGGCCTTGCTGACCCACTCGTGCACGGCAGCGCTGGAAATGTCCGCGTTGTTGCTGAACATCGAGCCGGGCGACGAAGTCATCATGCCCTCGTTCACGTTCGTTTCCACGGCCAATGCCTTCGTTTTGCGCGGCGGCGTGCCCGTGTTCGTCGATATCCGTCCGGATACCCTGAACCTGGATGAGACGCTGATCGAGGCGGCCATCACGCCGCGCACCAAGGCAATCGTGCCGGTTCATTATGCGGGCGTGAGTTGCGAGATGGATACGATCATGGAGATCGCCCAGCGTCACAACCTGAAGGTGGTCGAGGATGCGGCGCAGGGGGTCATGGCCGCTTACAAGGGCCGGGCTCTGGGCAGTATCGGGGACTTCGGCGCCTTCAGCTTCCATGAGACCAAGAACGTCATTTCGGGCGAGGGCGGCGCATTGCTCGTCAATGATCCTGGGTATGTGTCGCGCGCAGAAATCATCCGCGAAAAAGGCACTGACCGTAGCCGTTTCTTCCGCGGCGAGGTCGACAAATACACTTGGCAGGAAGTCGGGTCGTCATTCCTTCCAGGGGACGTGACTGCCGCGTTTCTCTGGGCGCAGCTGGAAGAGGCCGAACACATCACGCAGTCGCGGCTGGCCATCTGGCAGCGGTATCACGAATTGCTGGCGCCGCTGGAAACCAGCGGGGCACTGCGCCGCCCTATCGTGCCGGCCGACTGCCAGCACAACGCGCACATGTACTACGTGCTGCTTCCCGCAGACGTGCCGCGACAACCGGTGCTCGATGGCCTCAAGCGAGAGGGTATCAATTCGGTCTTCCATTACGTGCCCCTGCACTCATCGCCGGCTGGCCAGCGTTACGGCCGTGTCCATGGCGCCATGGACAACACGGTGAGCCTCTCGGAACGCTTGTTGCGACTGCCGCTGTGGGTCGGTATGTCGGACGAGCAGCAGGAACGTGTGGTGGACGTCTTGCGGGACGAACTGTGTCGTTGATTCGACAGGCACTCTTGCCGGAGCCCGGCACGATCCCGAGGCCGAGTTTTATCGCCGCAGCTTTCGGCTCGGCGCGTTCTTTGTAGCCCAGGAAGGTCAAGTGCTGCGCCAGTGTGGGTGGGGAGTCCTTTCGGCGTAAAACCAGCGCCGGAGCCCACCCGGCAGTGCAGCGCGGTGCCAGTCAAAAAGGCTGCCGCCAGCTCCAATCAACTGAGAAGCTGTGACCAAATCGGGTATGAAACCCCAGAAACGAAAAAGGCCCACCGTAAGGTGAGCCTAAGTCGTTGTTCTATATGGTGCCGGCACCAGACGAACGGTAGCTTTCTGCGGGGCTAGGTTTTCTGCGGGTCTGGAACTCGGTGGAAAATTTGGCGTACCCCAACTAGTAACTATAAATAAATCAGCTAGTTATAGCTTTCTGTGGAATCGAACTGGGGCTTTACTGGCGAGTAGCAATTCATTCAACTTCAGCCGGGCCTAGATCCTGAGCCCGCTAGCGTGTCCTAGGGTGGCCAACCATTTTCCCAAGAGTTGAACGGGGCCCTCCATGGCCCCATGCTGCTTGGTTTGTATAAGACTCTATGGCCAATAGTTATCCAAGAAATGGATCGTGAAACCGGTAAGCGCGACCGCGCTCGTTGACAGGCGCCAGATGAGCCAAGGCCGCTTGGTCGCTAATACCTTGATTACGTAGGGCTCCGTATAATTGGTAGAACTCACCGTTCAAATCTCCGGCGAAAATTCCGGGGTCATCCGAGCCTAGCGATACCATGATTTCAGGGTCGCCTTTTTCCACAAACCCAGGCACGCGCATCCATCGAAGTGCATGGTGTTCGCTGAAATTATGGTACTGACTGATGCGCACATTACTGGACGGGAGGGTTTCGACCACGACGTTACGGTGAGCAACTTCGCGCATCAGAGCTTGTTGGAGCTGCAGGTAAGTGATTTCGTCAAAATAAGCAGCGTCCACGCTTTCCAGCGACTCGCTACGCTGGCAAAGATTCTCGTCGCTGAGCCATTCCCACAGCAGATTCAAATGGTGTGGGTTGCTGTGCTTTGCTGCGCGGATGCGCAGTGCTTCGGCTTGCCAGATGTCATTGAGCGGCGTTATGTCCACTGACCAGTCCGTTTCAAAGGCCGCCTGCAGATAGCGGACATTCAGGTGTCGCAGACCCATTGCGGCTTCAAGCTCTGCACAGCTGATGTCACGGCGGAACACCTCGCCCGCACACTTGGCCAAATCGTCCGCTACTCTGGAAGCCGCGGCGGTTGCTTCGGGCAGGGTACGTAACAAGCGCCAAGCGGCTAACAAGTCCAGCATCCATTCGCCTTTTTTTACCACCAATTGCCCTGGCATGCGCTCCAGCCAAAGTCTGGGAGCAATGCCCATGGCTGTGCCGTGGCCTATGCGGTCCCCATCGCGCAGGTCAAGAAGTTCTAGTGCGTCATACATGGCACGCAGACCACTCAACAGATGGGCAAAATCCTCCCCTACATGGTAGCTACGATGGGTTAGGCCGGCGTGCTGACAAGCTCGATAGCAACTGGCAAATACCTCGGGAGGGGCGTGCAGTTCATTTGATGCCGCATCTATTCCGCGTACCCAAGTACGTAACCTGGGCCATCGTTTGAGGGTTTCGAGCAGTACGTTAGTGCTATGTTCCAGCTCTGCACGCTGAGCGTAAAAACGGTTAGGTCCAGCCTTTTTGCCGGGAGCCCATGGCTTTTTTATGAAATGCACCACTAGGGCAAGGCGGTGATGTGAACGGTCAAGGGGTGATTTATTTAGGAAGATAGTTTCCAGTTGCGCAAGCATGTCGCCCAAGTTGCGGGGGGCCGGTTTTGAATTGAGGTCGTGCGGGGAGTGGCTCTGAAGGTAATGCCAATAACCCCCCAGTATTGCTTTCAACAGTTGATGGTTCTTGCGTAGCGTGCTCTTGGGCGCAAAACGCCCTTCCAGGTAGGTGGTACGGCTGGCACCTGTTTGTCTGCCATGCATAGCCCAGAAGCGAGGAAGGTAGTCTGCTTCTGCAGGTTCGCGCAGCTCGGTGTAAGTCAACTTTTGGAACTGGTCGAAACCGAATTGCTCCTCGCTTTGAACCAGTAGGCGATAATACTGGTTCTGTAATAGCAGATAGGCGTGGAACATGCGCTCGATTATCACACTGGGTTCTATTGTGAGCTTTTGCAGGAGCTGTTGCATCCAGCTTAACTCGTCGTCGGCGCAGCTTTGAGCGGACAACTCTAGATGTCTTTCGCCGGGGGCAGGAGCCAGCTCTTGCTGGTTCTCCTCATCGGCTAACTCCGAGTAGTCGTAGGGCAGGCAGACATTTGCGCTTAGGGTATTGGTTGCTGCTGCAATCAGCCATAGCCGCAAGCGGCTTGCAACCACAAGCTGGCTGTGCAGTTCAACTGGTGACAGTTCTGGATTGATGGAGTGTGCCAGCTCGCGGATGCTGGCCGCATCGGTTCGACTGCGGTTATGCCATTTGATGCCGAAATCTCTTGTCTCCTGCTTTGGCGTGCGCAGAGCACGCAGCCAGCAGTTTTCCGCGTGGGTGCTGCCGTTGAGATGTAGATGTGTCTCGTGTAAGCCTTCGCGGGCAAGATAGTCCTCAACCACCGGATCGTATGGGCTGACGATAGGTAAATGTCTTTCTGCCCAGTTTGGCTGCTCTCCCCTCGACCAGTGAGTAGCCCTCTGATCTAGTAGCCCGTCGCGGGGCAGCGCTAGCAGATGAGCAGCCGCCTGCAGGGGGAGGCCGGATATGCGACTCACTACGCTTTGCTGCCAGGCACCAAACTTCTGTTGCCTCACATACAACTTCCCGTGTTGGAACTTGAGAAATTCGTCTGCCATGGCCTGAAGGGTGGCGAGCAATAGAGAAGGCTTCTCTTTGCCAGTCGGATGACTAGTAAGCCGCTGGAAACTATGCTCAAAGACGTGGTCCGGCAGACGGGAGGACCAAGGGAGATAACCAAGATAAACTGCCTCTCGCAGGTCTTGTGAGCCCAAAGGTGTATGAAAAGGTGTATGCCTCACGAGGGACAGCACCTTGTGGCTGGCGAGCAGACTGGTACCGATTTGGGCAATAACTGAAGCGGCTTGTTCGCGCATGCTATTACTCAAGACTTGGTCGACCCTTCTTGATCGAGCTGCGCTTCAGACTCTTTTTTCCATTTCGTGCCAGCAATGTATGTTTTATTAATTTTTTTCCAGATGGCGTCATCACAAAGTAAGTCTGCGGCTTCTATTCTTGAGTTGGCGGGACTCTCACTTCCTGGATCAGGTTTAAAGGAGGCGTCATTGCAGGAAAGAAGTCCGTGAACCAGGTTTTTTGTATTGGCTGTTGCCTGTAATAGCCCCAAAAGTAAAGGACATGTCGCTACTAGATAGGTAAGGGGAAGTTCTGTGTGAGCTTCCTTAATGGATTTGAATTTATCAATAAATACTTTGGCAGAGGTGAGTGGATTGGTGCGGTCCAGCGCGGAACCGCCTGCAGAGCTGTTGGAGCCGCTACTCAAGTGGTAGTCCTGTTCCTCTATGTAGAACGCATTGATTACACACAGGGCGAACAACTCCATGAGGCTGGCGGCACCTACCCCGTCTTGGGCAACCTTGGGCCTGTTGGCATCACACACTTTCTCCAAGCTGAAGTAGAGGCGCGTCCAGACCTTGCCGATTAGCACAGCAGACGGATTGAGCTTTATGCGAAGACTCGCTGTGTCGTGAAGCCATTGCTCGACAGCGCGTTCGAGCGTGGCGAGTTTTGCCGCATCGTCGGTTGCATCCTGCTCGCTGTCTTCCTCTTCGACAGTGTCATTTTCCCATTGTGGACGGGAAACACTCAGCGGTGGATAGGGCTTAGGTAAGACGCTGAGCACGGGATATTGTTTGGTATGGTCTGGTTCAAGTGCGAGCAAGCGGGCCATCAGACCTAAGATGTTGTAGATCGAGGCATACGTCCGTGAGGCAGTGCCTGATACGTCGACAAGACTCAGTGCAAAAGCGGGGAGATCTTTACTGCTTTTGAGGACGCTGAGGGCTGTCTTATAGTTAGACTCGCTTTCCTTGGGGGCCTGATCTGGTTTGCCCTTGTTGAGCCCGATAATGCCGGAATAGACCACTGCGCGGTTTGGGTTAGCACCGTATGGTGCGGAGAAAATTGTTACAGCATGACGCGCCCAGTTGAGAGCATCTTCTTTACGCCCAATACCCATGTATTGCTCGAATTGCTGACGAAGTGTCTGGGCGTCATCCCCGGTTCGGAGATCTTTACCCTTACGTCGTAGTACTTGGCCATACAGGGCTACGCTGCCGGGAGCGGCTAGCATGTAGTCGATGAGAGCTGCAGGCTTTTCCGCGCAAAGCCGAGTGACATCTGCGGAAAGGGCTGCAAAGCTGTTTTTGAGGTCTGCATTGCTGGGTTGGGGACGCAGGTATGCGGCGGTGTCAAAGTCACCGTCACGCACTGCAAGGTCGAATACGGCTTTGGTCAGTGCAGGTAGTTCGTGAGCAGCGATTGCGTCTACATCCACGCCGAATTTGTATAGGCTGCCCAATGCAAGAGCCCGAAGGCTTTCGCTTAGAGCTTCGGATAGTTCTTTATTCCATGCATAGGATTGTTGCTCATTTGAGTTGTTCTTTGCGAGGAAGGGCACGCACCGGCACAGTACCTGAAGTATTGAGCGCAACGGCTGTTTTAGCAGGAATTCGCGATACAGTTCTAGGTCGCGGGGCGTTTTGATTCGAAGTCCTTGCCGGACTAACTCATCCACCACTGTTGCGGGTTTTCTTTGGGCTTGCTCGCCCCATTTGTTGTAACTCAGTTTGTAAAGTTCTGAGTCGCTTTTCAGCAGGTTCCATAATGGGCGCAACTGAAGGCGCCGTTGCATGGGAAAGAGTTTGAGCAGGTATTGGTCTTCCAAATGGTCGACCATTTTATTGCGTTGATCTTTGCGTTCCGGCGTCTGATCATGCTTAGCCTCTCCGAGGCTGTCATAGAAATGATCGCGGACCATCAGGGAGTACAGCTCGATATCACCGGTAACTAAAATCACGAGGCGCGGGGTATCAAGGTATTTGCGAATGCATTCCAGTACATTGCGCGCGTGCTGGGCATTGGTGTCTGCATCGTCAAAGGCGAGAATCAACGCATCGACACCTAGCGATTCGCAAGTAATATCGAACAGCGCATGCAAGTTTTTACGAAGGTCTGCACTGTGTCCGGCGCGCTCCAGACCCCATTCAAAAAACAACTCAGCATCCAGGTCTTGGAGCTGATCGTGACTCTTTGTGAAGAGACTCAAACCACCAGCAAGCTTCTTGAAACCCTCCCGGAAACTCTTGCTTACTCGCTCCCCTTCTAGCGTGGAGGCCTTTCTTGAGAGTGCGAGCATCTGTGTTTTGAGAGCTTTGAGTATGCTCAGGAGGATGATTTCACTACGCTCGATGCGACTGGGGTCGATGTACGCTAGAGACTCAACCGTGTGCGCCTTAAGGTCCTTTGGCAGGGCATGATAAGCGCTTTGGAGGAAGGTGGATTTGCCGGCGCCGCGAGTGCCATCAATGAAGTAGACCAAACCGCTGCCATAGGGGTAGTTCTTGGTGGGCCCAGTTCGCTCCACTCGCTTGGAATCTTGCTCAGCCTTGGCGAGGTCAGCGGTAATATTGTTTTTTAGATTCACATAACATGCATGCTGAACAAGCTGCTGCACATCGACGGTTGCGTTGTTGTCGCTGCAATCGAGATCGATGATGATGGTCTTACGGCTTTCTGTTTGTTCAGTCATGAGAGTCTCAAGGAAAGAATGGTGCCTTCACATTGATATCAGACCATATGACTGATACAAACTCCATATGATAAGGTCCTCCAAGACGCTCTCCCCACTGAATCGCCCCGAATTCCCTAGACACCCTGCAAGCTCATTGCATGACGCTTTTCAAACTCTACCGGTGACAACTGATTATTGAAACCATGACGGCGTTTCGGGTTATAGAACATCTCGATGTAATCGAACACATCACCCCCGTGCATCCTGTCGCGTGGTGTAAATTTTTCGTTTGAGCATTTGGTGTTCGCAGAGCACGTCGACGATCCGCTTTACGTGTTCGCGGTCTTGGCGTTGTGGCACCGAATGACGAACACTGGTGCGCCGCATTCCCAAGGCCTTGCTCGGATTCGGTAATTTCACATATTGATCACCGCGAAGCGCAGCCAGGGGCCGGTTCACGCTGGACAATCGGTTTTGCGCGGTGGCGATGTCGATAGCGCCTTGTTCAACTTGCTGACGCAGATGTCCGGCGTAGTCCAGCAAGGTCTGCCGATCAATCCGCCGTGCATCGTTAAACTCTGGTCCATCCTCCGAACGACACCAGCGTACAAACGCTTGCCACCGATCACTGTGAGCTTTGACCGTGCCGTAGTGCCCGTCGCCAAATAGGTCGCGCAACGCCTGCGGTCCGACATAGCTCAGCTGCCGGCCATAACCAAAATTGCGCCCATCCCGCCTACCGACCAATGCCATGACCGAGCTCCTCTCGAAGCCAAACCGTTGAAACCTTCCCTCACGTCATCCCGCCAAGAATGTTGAGTGTTATCAGGGATCAAGGCCCCTGCGACCTGTGGGGTTTGTCCACTAACGCGGGACTGGCGGCTCTTTACGACCGGGAGCTTGGGCATCTCATGATCTGACCTCCTGAGCACTTCCGAAGAAGTGGGCGGGTGGAGGCTGCACTGGCTGACGAGATCAGCGCCGCGAGATCCTGAGTCGGGTGAAGGCAGTGATGAGATGACCGGGGCATGCCTGACTGTCAGTCAGGTGCAACCCATTCCTTGGGCTGCGGCACCATCATCTGCATTGCTGTTGCTGGTGACCTCGGTGTTTGTCACGCCGATTGTCACAAGGGGGAATGCCGCAAAGCCTTGTACGAGTTGGGCTGCAGCAGCGGTAGGAGCGCCCGTCTCTTTCCGGGAGAAAGAGACGGGCGCAGGTTGGCGCAATGAAATGGCCAAGCGAATAGGTTGCTGCAGGGCAGCTATAAAAGGGTATGATTTGCCGCAGTGGCACTCTGGTAGAAGTAGGCATCCATCACATCGCTGTGACCGTGCGAGCCGCCGGATGCTAATCGCACTTTGGGAGAACCACCATGGTGTGGCGTAGCCTTAAAGGTTCTGGCTACCTGGGTTGCTGTCAACGACAGCGCTTGCCCGATCTTTTCTACGCCTGTGGATAATTCGGGTCAAGGCTCGAATTTTCGGGAGTTCTGCGGCTGTGGATGAAATTATCCACCGGTGGAAATCAGTGGTTTTCCACAGACAGTTGCGTGGGCTTTAGATTTTTTAAGTGAGGTCCATCCAAGCAGGGCGGCTTTGCAGCCCTGTTTGGATGGACCCGCGTGGAAGGGCGGCCTGCGGTGATCTCATTGGCTTACCCTCGTTTGGATGCGCCACGGCTTTTTTGCAGGGCGGTAATGTTGTCGCCGACCGGGTGAGCGAATTCGTGGGGCGTCACATGCCCCTGGCGGTTGGCGTCGATGTAGTTGCTCCACCACGCCATGATCAACCTGCGCTGTTCGAGGAATTCGGCCTTGTGGATATAAGCGGCGCGCACGCGGTTGCGTTCCTTGTGACTCATTTGTCTTTCGATGGCTGCGTCGGTCCATAACCCGGACTCTAGTAGGGCGCTACAGGCCATGGTCCTGAAGCCGTGGCCGCACACGTCCTTGCTGGTGTCATAGCCGACGTTGCGGAGCATGGTGTTCACCGTGTTCTCGGACATGGGCTTCCAGTACTTATGGTCTCCCGGTAGCACCAACTCTGAAAAGCGACTGAGGCTGCGCAGGCGCTCCAGTATTTCGATGACCTGCGGCGATAGCGGAACCATTTGAATGTCGCCGTTCATTTTGGTCCCGCGTGTGGAGTTGCGTACCCCTTCAATCGGTGCGCGCGTATCGGGGATTTCCCACATGGCGCGTTGAAGGTCGAACTCACTCCATCGAGCGAAGCGCAGTTCGCTGGAGCGGACGAATACATGCAACGTCAACAGGACGGCAAGGCGCGTCAGCTCGCGACCGTTGTAGTTGTCGATGCGGTGTAGCAGTTCGGGTAGGCGGTTGAGGGATAGGGCGGGGCGATGGACTGTGCGCGGCGCGTGAATCGAGCCTGCCAGATCCAGTGCAGGATTCATGGTGATCTGCCGAGCCCTTTTGGCCCCGCGCATGATGGTGGATAAGTAGTTCTGTACCCGTAACGCCACATCCATGGTGCCGCGTTCCTTGATGCGCTGGGTGATCTCTAGCAGGTCATGGGTATCGAGTTCAGCGATGGGTCGTTGGCCGATCAGCGGGAAGACGTGGGTACGCAGTCGGCTCATCACGGTTTTTGCGTGGCCTTCGGTCCAGCGGCGGGACATATCAGCGTGCCACTCCAGCGCAACGGTTTCGAAAAGCAGTGCCGCCCGCTGGGCTACGATCTTGGCCTTCTTTTTTTCTTCCATTGGGTCGAGGTTGTCGAGCAGCAGCGCTTTGGCTTCGTCTCGCTTACGTCGTGCGACGGAAAGGGTAACGATGGGGTAATTGCCGATGATGAGTGTCCCTTCCTTGCCGCTGGGCTTGGTGTACTTCAAGCGCCAGGTCTTCACGCCATTGGGTTTGACGAAAAGGTACATGCCGCCGCCATCGAACAGTTTGTAGGCGCGTTCGCGGGTTTTGGCCGTGCGGCATTGCAGGTCGCTGAGGGGGATCGCTAGACGTGGCATAGGGGTACGCGCTCCTGACCGGGAAATCGCAGTACCCCTAACATACCCTCGGGGAAGGGGGATTTTGTTGGATCCCGACGGAGGGTCCTGGAACGAAAAAACCCGCCAAAGGGCGGGTTTTCGGGGCTTCCAGAGCATTCGGTGGAATGCAATGGAGCCTAATGTGGTGCCGGCACCAGGAATCGAACCCGGGACCTACTGATTACAAGTCAGTTGCTCTACCATCTGAGCTATACCGGCGTGTCAGGGCGACGATTATAGCGATTGGATAGGTTCTGTAAACCCCTGAATTCTGACTATTTTTACGCGGGCTTCGGGTCAGGCGCGCAGCAGGGTTTTCTTGAGTTTCTGAATGGCTTTCCAGGTTCGACTGTTTTGCATTGCGCGCAGCTGTGCTTCGGCTTGATCGGCGCGTTGCAGGGCGGCGGTGAGTTGGTGTTCGGCGTCGCTGACGGGGTGGCTGAACTTGTGGCCTTTGCAGAACTGGAATTCGTCCAGGTTGCACGGCGGGATGTCGAAGGCGGGTTTGAGGTTCAGGTGTTCTTCGGCGAGGTAGTAGGTGTTGATGCCGTCGAACAGGATGGAGTGGTAGCCAGCGTCGGTGACGAGGGTTTCCCAGGTCTGGTCGCGGGCCCAAGGGGTTTCGATGAGGATTACCCATGGCCGCCACTGGGTGAAGTCCATGCCGCGCAGGACGGTTTCTTCGTGGCCTTCGACATCGATTTTCAGGAAGTGGATGGCGCGGCCCCGGACGTGTTCTTCGCAGATGGAACTCAGGGTGCGGGACTTGATCGTCTGGGTGCGCACGTCCATTCCGGCGTCTTTGTGCACTTTCGCCATGGCCGGGTCGAGGGTCGAGAGGCCGGTGCCGGCGATGCCGTAGAAGGTCAGATCGTCAGCGCTTTCCCCGGCCGCGCATTGCAGGTTGGTGTCCTTGGGGCGTTGCTGGCACAGGGCTTCGTAGTAGTTGGGCATCGGTTCGACGTTGATGCCGGTCCAGCCGTTGTCGTAGAACGCCTTGGTGACCGAGTCGTGGGTGGGGTCGTTTGCCCCGACGTCGATGTAGAAGCCGTTCTCGACGGTTTTGAGGGCGCGCCACAGGCGTATGTCTTCGAAATTCTGTGCGTAGGAAATGAACGTCACTGGCGCATCCTGTCGGAGGAATATTCTTGTTCGTGGCCGCGCTGCCGGCGCCCTTGCGTGTGTGTATATCAAGAGTAATGAAAGGGTGCAATTTCCCCTGTCTGCGGTCCGGGATTAGGCGTTTATGTCGTTTTGGTTAAATGCTTATGCACAATGGCATTGGCGGCGCACTGGGTTTAGGCCGAATTTGTGGATCCGTTCTCATTTGTCCGCAAATGCCTGTTTTTTCGATTTTTTATGCGGGTGTACAAAAAATGAACAGTGTGGATTTTGGCCTGAAACAGGCGTAGATATTGGATCCACGATTATTTCATCAACAGAGTTATCCACAGGGCGGATGTGTTTAAGCGCGTTCGGCCAGGAGCAGGAAATTACGTGGCGTGAGCGGGGTTTTGCAGAAGGTGCCGACGCGGACGCTGTAGCCCTGCTCGGCGAGGAAAAGTGCCCGGTCAAGAACCAGCCAAAGCTCCAGTGGGCGTCGGAAAAGTCCGCGTAACAGTTCAAGGTTGCGCACTTCGGCCAGTCGCTGCCAACCGGCGGCTTCGAGGGCTGGCCAATTTTGCGGGCCGACTGTGGATAACTCTTTGAGTGCGGCCAGGTGATGGCAGTAATCGGCAAAGGGTTTGTCCAGCCAGGCGCTGGGCAGGGAAGGGGTCGGCAGATACTCGTCCATGCCGCGCAGTTGCCGCTGCAGCAAGTCGAAACCCAGGCGCCGGGCCATGGAGGTGTCGCGTTGACGGCGCACGCGGGCGCCAGCGGTGACGGTTTCGCTCATGGGCAACGCGAGGTCGTCGAGGGAAAGCTGTAGGCCGGAGCCTTGGGCGGCCGAGGAAATCGGCGAGTATTGGGCAAGGCTGATCCGGTTGTAGCAGCACGGCGCGATGGCGAGCTGTTTACAGCCTGTGGCGCTGGCAAGTTGAATCAGCCGCACATGCAAATCACCGCAGGCGTGAAGCGCGACGGGCGTGTGGTGCGCACTCAGTAAAGTAGCTGCGTTTGCCGCGAGCACATCCTGTTCAATATGCAGCGCATGCAGGTGATGACGCTGGCTGAGTGCCTGGCCGCTGGTTACCAGTGCCGGGTCGTATTCCAGGCAAGTCAGTTGTTGCCCAGGCTGCAGCAGGCGTCGCCCCAGGTGTCCCTTGCCCGAGCACCAGTCCAGCCAATGCTTCGGTGTTTCGCAGAACTGCAATCGACTGGCGAAAGCTTCGATCTGCTGCCATTTGCGCCCCGGTACATCGACGTTCAGCCGATGGCCGGCCGCTTCGAGTGCGTGTGCAGGCAATTCATCCACAGCACTCAAGGCAACGGACATCGATGCCAAGGAAGCAAAGGGTTCCGGCGCATTCAGTAGGGCGGGTTGATTGTGGGCGTTTTCCGCGTCTTCCAGTGATCGCTCGCGTAGCCATTCGGCCAGAGCTGGGTAGGACGCTTCCCAGGGAAGTTGCAGATGAGTGAACGGCCGAGGTTTCCACAGTGCCTGATGCTCTGTCAGAAAAGCACCCAGCGCGGTGAAGCGGGCGAGCAAGGCCTCGCCCGTCAACACGCCATCCTCAACGCCCTTGGCAGGCATCGACGCGCAACCAGCGCTCCAGCAGCTTGAAGCCGCGCACCAGCACGTAAGCCATCACCAGGTAGAACATGCCCGCGGCGAAGAAGATCTCCACCGGCAGGTAGGTCCGGGCAATGATGGTGCGGGCCATGCCGGTCAGTTCCAGCAGGGTCACGGTACTGGCCAGGGCGCTGGCCTTGAGCATCAGGATCACTTCGTTGCTGTAGGCTGGCAGGCCGATGCGCGCCGCGCGCGGCAGCATGATGAAGAACAGCGCTTTTGGCTTGGACATGCCCAGCGCCCGTGCCGCTTCGATCTCGCCCGGTGGTATCGCCTGAATGGCACCGCGCAGGATTTCCGCAATGTAGGCTGCCGTGTGCAGGGTCATGGTCGCCGTGGCGCACCAGAACGGATCGCGCAGGTACGGCCACATCGAACTGTTACGGATCACGTCGAACTGCGCCAGGCCGTAGTAGACCAGGAACAGCTGAACCAGCAGCGGCGTGCCCCGGAAAAAGAAGATGTAGCCGTAGGGAAAGGCCCGCACCCACCACAGGCGCGACGAGCGGGCGATGCCCAGCGGAATGGCCAGCAGCAAACCGGCGATTACGGCGATGGCCACCAGTTCCAGGGTCAGGGTCGCGCCCTGGGCCAGTTTCGGCAGCCACTTGATGATGACTTCCCAGTTCATTGGGTGCTCCTCGCGAAGCCGCGAGCGGCGCGTTTTTCCAGGAAGTACATGCCGGTCATCGCCAGCACCGTCAGGCTCAGGTACATGAACGCGGCCACCATATAGAAGGTGAACGGTTGTTTGGATACGGTCACGCCGATTTGCGCGTGACGCATGATTTCTTCCAGGCCGATCACCGACACCAGCGCGGTGTCTTTCATCAGGATCATGAACAGGTTGCCAAGGCCCGGAAGGGCGATGCGCCACATCTGCGGCATGATCAGCCGGGTGAAGATGCGCCACTTCGACAGGCCCAGGGCCACGCCGGCTTCGCGATGGCCTTTGGGGATGGCGAGGATCGCACCGCGAAACACTTCCGTGGCGTAGGCGCCGAAGCACAGGCCCAGTGCAATCACGCCAGCGGCGAAGGCGTTGAGCTCGAGGTCGGGGTTGCCGAAGAACTCGCCCAGGGCACGCATCAGGTTGACCGTGCCGAAGTAGATCAACAGCACCCAGAGCAATTCCGGGATGCCGCGAACCAGGGTCGAATAAGTGCCGCCAAGCCATTGCAGCGGCTTGTACGGGGAAGTCTTGGCCAAGGCGCCGAGCAGACCGAGCACCAGCCCCAGGCACAGGGCCGAGAGTGCCAGTTTCACAGTCATCAGCGCGCCAGCGGCGAGCGCCGGGCCGAATCCGTAGAGGTCGATAATCATGGATTTCTTTTCAAATCGCGGCAGGCAAGGCCGAGAACCGGCGCCATCAGGCGCCGGTCAGGCAGGTCAGAATCAATAGATGCTGAACGGGAAGTACTTGTCGTTGATCTTCTTGTAGGTGCCGTCAGCGACGATTTCTTTCAGCGCGGTGTTCAGCTTCGCGCGGATCGGATCGTTTTTACGCACGGCAATACCGATCTTGTCGCTTTCTTCCACCGGGTCGCCCTTGAACTCGTAGGCACGGCCAGCGTCGCTTTTCAGCCATTCGTAGTTGACGTACTTGTCGGCCAGGATGCCGTCCAGACGGCCGGAAGTCAGGTCGAGGTAGGCGTTTTCCTGGGTGTCGTAGAGCTTGATGGTGATGTCGTCACCATAGTTGTCTTCCAGGAAGGTGCCGGCCAGGGTCGCGCGCTGGGCGCCGATGATCTTGCCTTTGACCGAGGCCTTGTCGGTTTTGAAGTCGACGTCTTTCTTGGCGATGAACTGCAGCTTGTTGGAGTAGTACGGGTCGGTGAAGTCCACTGCTTGCTTGCGTTCGTCGGTGATCGACATCGAGGAGATCAGGAAGTCGAACTTCTTGGCGTTCAGGGCCGGGATGATGCCGTCCCAGTCGGAGGTCACCACGGTGCACTCGACTTTCATCTTGGCGCACAGGGCGTCGCCGATCTCTTTGTCGAAGCCGACGACATTGCCACTGGCATCTTTGTTGTTGAACGGCGGGTAGGCCGCTTCGATGCCCATCTTCAGGGTTTCGGCCATGGCACTGGCGCTGAACGCCAGGGTGACGGCGGCAGCCAGGAAGACCTTTTTGTAGTTCTGCATGTGGATAGCTCCGTTAGCGGTTGCTGGACATGAATTGTTTGCAGCGCGCCGAAAGCGGGTTTTCGAACACCTGCTGTGGCGATCCTTGCTCTTCTACCAGGCCCTGGTGGAGGAACACCACTTCGCTGGAGACCTGACGGGCGAAGCCCATTTCGTGGGTCACGAGCAGCATGGTGCGGCCTTCTTCGGCCAGCGCGCGGATGACATTAAGTACTTCCTGGACCATTTCCGGGTCAAGCGCGGAGGTGGGCTCGTCGAACAGGATGACCTTGGGCTGCATGGCCAGGGTGCGGGCGATGGCCGCGCGTTGTTGCTGGCCGCCGGACAGTTGCGCCGGGTAGGCGTGGCGCTTGTCGGCGATGCCGACCTTGGCCAGCAGGGCTTCGGCGACTTCGATGGCTTCGGCCTTGCTCTGGCCGAGCACGCGGCGCGGGGCTTCGATGATGTTGTCGAGCACGCTCATGTGCGGCCACAGGTTAAAGTTTTGAAATACAAAACCGATTTCACTGCGCAGGCGATTGATCTGCTTGCCGTCGGCGGCCACCAGCTCGCCGTTCATCGCAGCCTTGAGCTTGAGTTCTTCGCCGGCCACCAGGATCTGGCCCTGGTGCGGGTTTTCCAACAGGTTGATGCAGCGCAGGAACGTGGACTTGCCGGAGCCGGAGGAACCCAGGATCGAGATCACATCGCCGTCGCGGGCGGTCAGCGAGATGCCTTTGAGCACCTCCAGCGAACCGTAGCGTTTGTGCAAGTTGCGGATTTCAAGCGCGGGCGTGGCCTCAGCCATGTGCGTTCCTCATATATGTTGCGCTCCTGCTCTTGGCGGCCTTCCTGGCGAGGCGGCCAACCTAGCATAGCGTTTCAATGGCAGCCAACAGCGCTACGGGCAGTAAACGGCTGGCGTGTGGCAGGTTGTCGCATCGGCGCAGCAGACTGTCGCCCCATCAACAACCGAACAGCCGTTTGAACCTTGCCTGTCGATAAAAAGCGCGGTGGCTGTCGCAAAAAAAGGCGCGATGTTGCCAGCTTTGACGGGGTGTTGGAAGCGCTATCCGGCCAAATGCAGCGGTTGTGCACTTTTAATGTGCGCAGGGCCATTTTCAGGTGTGTTTCCGGTGCGCAGATTTGCCCCGCAAAGTGGGTCGCAGGGTAACGCTCTGGCAAAGTGCTATTGAATTCAATGGGTTGCGATGACCGTCCGGTCGAAGTGAGATCGCCGGGCTAGAGGGATATGAAACATTTTGGCGCAATTATTGCGTGCAGAATCCAGAACGCCCTGTTGGCTTCTTTTTACGAGAAGGTCCGCCGAACGGGATGCACGCATTCGCTTCTCCTTACAAAGGTAGTTTTAATGAGCAGTACCCAAAGCTCTAATGGCCTCGAACAGGGGCTCAAACCGCGCCATGTGACCATGCTGTCGATTGCCGGGGTTATCGGCGCCGGCTTGTTCGTCGGCTCGGGGCACGCCATCGCCGCTGCAGGTCCGGCTGTTCTGTTGGCTTACGCCGCCGCCGGCATGTTGGTGGTGCTGGTGATGCGCATGCTCGGCGAAATGGCCGTTGCCTCGCCGGACACCGGTTCGTTTTCGACATACGCCGACCGCGCGATCGGTCACTGGGCCGGTTTCACCATCGGCTGGTTGTACTGGTGGTTCTGGGTTCTGGTGATCCCGTTGGAAGCCAACGCTGCCGCGACCATCCTGCATGCCTGGTTCCCTGGCGTGGACATCTGGGCCTTCGCCCTGGTCATCACGATGCTGTTGACGGTGACCAACCTGTTCAGCGTGAAGAATTATGGTGAATTCGAGTTCTGGTTTGCCCTGATCAAAGTCCTGGCCATCATTGGTTTCATCATTCTCGGCGTAGCGGCGATCTTCGGCTTCCTGCCGAACAGCCAGGTCAGCGGCGTTTCGCACTTGTTCGACACCCAGGGCTTCCTGCCAAACGGCATGGGCGCGGTACTGGGCGCGATCCTGACCACCATGTTTTCCTTCATGGGCACCGAGATCGTGACCATCGCGGCCGCGGAATCGAAAAACCCTGGCAAGCAAATCTCCAAGGCTACCAACTCGGTGATCTGGCGGATCGGCTTGTTCTACCTCGTGTCGATCTTCATCGTTGTGGCCCTGGTGCCTTGGAACGACCCGGTACTGGCAAGCCTGGGCTCCTACCAGACCGTGCTTGAGCGCATGGGCATCCCGAACGCCAAGATGATTGTCGACATCGTGGTGCTGGTTGCTGTGACCAGCTGCCTGAACTCGGCGCTCTACACCTCGTCGCGGATGCTGTTCTCCCTGGGCAAGCGCGGTGATGCACCGGCCATGTCCACGCGCACCAACAAAAGTGGCACGCCTTACTGGGCGGTGATGTTGTCCACTGGTGCTGCGTTCCTGGCAACATTCGCCAACTACGTGGCCCCGGCTGCCGTGTTCGAATTCCTGCTGGCAAGCTCCGGCGCCATCGCATTGCTGGTGTACCTGGTGATCGCGATTTCGCAACTGCGCATGCGCAAGCAGCGTATGGCTCGTGGTGAGAAAATCGTCTTCAGCATGTGGCTTTTCCCGGGCCTGACCTACGCGGTGATCGTCTTCATCGTTGCGGCCCTGACCATCATGCTGTTCCAGGATGCCCATCGTGTGGAAATCCTCGCGACCGGCTTGCTCAGTGCCCTGGTAGTAGCAGCCGGCTTGCTGGTGGCTCGCCGTCGCAAACTGGAAAAGCGCGGCGCGGTGGTGCTGAACTGATCCATATTGCGTAATGCAAAACGGCCGCTGTCAGTGATGACAAGCGGCCGTTTTTGTTTGTGCCGTAACCCTTACTCGGCTTTTTCTGCCGGCATTTCCTGCGACTCGCGGTAGGCGTCCAGCGCAGTGCCGAAGTCAGTAATGAACTGTGGTTCGCTCAGCCATGCCTGGGCGGCATCGCGGTCCATGCCGTCGGCCCACATGCGGTAGTCGATCAGCATGTCGGCGGCCAGGTGGGTGGCGGCCATGCCTTCGTCGTCGGCGTTTTCCATGTCCAGCAGTTCTGGGTGGTCGACGATGATAAAGGCGAGGTTCGTCAGCAGGACCGAGAGCATTTCGCTGCGGCTGACGGCTTCGGCGTCGCGCATTTTGCTGAACATCGCCAGGGTGTATTCCGGGATCGGCTCGGCGAGGTGACCGAGTTCATCATCGTCCAGTGCAGCGGGTTTCCTGCCGTGGATATTGATCTGCTTGGCTTTGGCTTTTGCACGCTTGGCGCGTTTCTGTTGCTTGTTCAGGGAGGCCATGGGAACTCAGTTCGGTTTCTGTTGGGTTTGCGCGGCAATGGCGTCGGACGCCGCCACATAGTCGGCCTGGAAGGCCGGGGATTCGATCCACGCCAGGGCGCCAGCTTCGTCTGTTTCAGCCGACCATTGGCGATATTCGATCAGCGCGGCGAGGATGAAGTCCATCGCGCCTTCTTCGCCTTCCTGCTCGTACACCAGTTCCAGCAACGGGTCTTCGAGGAAGGCCGTGCACATGGCTTGCTGGCTGATCTTTTCGGCGTCGATCATTTTCTTGAACAGTTCGGTCAGATCCACCGATTCGAAATCGATGCGATCGTCGTTCGGGTCCAGTTCGACCGGCGCGGCGGCCCGCTGGGTGCGGTTCTGCTTGGCCTTGGCCTTGGCGCGGGAGGCGCGTTTGTGTTGCTTGTTGGCAGAGGCCATGGGCGTCGTTCCGTATTCGTTGAAAGGGCAAGAGGCCTAGGGGGCGTTCTCAATTAGCTTCCCGGCGCGGCGTGAAAGCTAATTGAGAGCGCCCCCTAGCCGCGTGGCACTCGCCGCCCGGGGGTATCGGGGGCCAGTTCGCCGTTTTGCAGCCAGGCCAATGCAATGGGCCATAGTGTGGCTTGGTATGGGCTGCGAAAAAAGGCGAAATGTCCGACTTCTTCTTCGCCGATGTCTTCGGGATGGATACGCAGGTGAACGTTTGTGCTGCCGGTGAAGTATCTGAGCAGGCGTTCGATGGCCGGGACCGTGCCGTAAGGATCATCGCTGAGGCTGATGGCCAGGGTTTGCGCGGTGACGTCGGCAAAGGGCAGTTGCCCGCTTGTTGTGCTGATTGCGCGGCCGCTGGCGCGTGTTTCGTAGCGGGCAGTGGACAGGCTCCAGTCACGGACCACGCCGGCGGGTGTGTCCTCCAGCCATCCGAGGCGTTTGCCCGGAAAGTAGCCGTAGACCATCGTCACCAGTGGCATCAGCACATGCCACTTGGCAAACATCCGCCAGCGATGGGCGGGCGCATAGTCGCGCCAGTAGGCGAATTGCGCTCCGACCGTCACCAGACGCCGGATCAGGTGCCCGGACGCCCCCAGTCCCGCTGCGCAGCCGCCAAAGCTGTGGCCGACCACATCGATAGGCTGCCCGGGGAACTCACGCTGTGCGCGCTTGAGCATCGCCTCGAAGTCCAGTGCTCCCCAATCGGTCCATGAAGCCTTCAGACCTTTGAGCGATGCCGGCCGCGACTCGCCGATGCCGCGGTAGTCATAGGTGATGACGTCGAAGTCGTGATCGAACAGATAGTCGGCGAAGCGCGAGTAATGACGACAACGGACCGAGGTGGCGGCGTTGATGATAACGACCGGACGAGCGGCATCCCGGAACGGGTGTCGCCAGGTGAAACCACCGAGGACAAAGCCGTCTGCAGCGGTTTCCTTGAACGGTTCGCCGGACGCAACGCGTTGCAACGGCAACTCGATTTGAGTTGAGACGAGTGAAGGCGTTTCCTGCAAATTCATCGGCGTCGGACCTTTGCGGGTAGCTGCCAACGATAGTCTTGATGCCGTTGATGAACAATCCATTGGGCCTCAAGGCAGTGGTTGATCGAGCAGTCGCTCTTCAAGTGCTGCCAGTTCCCGATCCAGTTCGTTACGGAGTTCCTCTTCGCTCGGCAGGACAAGCTTGTACTTGCTGGCGAGCAGTTGTTCGCTTCCTTCCTGCATTGAGTAGCGCACCACGGATTCATCTTTTTGCGCACGGAGAATGATGCCGACGGTAGGGCTGTCTTGCGCGCTGTGTTTCAAGTCGTCGTACATGCGCAGGTACATGTCCATCTGCTCCACATCCTGATGGGTCAGTTCACCGCGCTTGATATCGAAGATGACGAAGCACTTGAGCAAGTAGTTGTAGAACACCAGGTCGATGTAGAAGTCTTTGCTGTCGGTACTGATGCGTTGCTGGCGGGCTATGAACGCGAATCCCTTGCCCAGTTCCAGCAAGAAGCCTTGCAGCTGTTCGATCAACGCCTGTTCGATCTCGCTTTCCTGAAGCTTGCCGGCATTGGGTAAACCCAGAAACTCCAGTACCACCGGATCACGGATGAAATCCCGAGGGCTGGCCTTCATGTTTTGAATGTTGGTGGCGGCCTCCTGCTTGACACTGCCGCGATCTCGGCTCGCCAGCAGGCGTTCGTAGTACAGCGTATTGATCTGGCGTTCCAGGGCGCGGCTCGACCAGTTTTGTGTGGCTGATTCGTTCATGTACCAGAGGCGGGCGCTGTCGTTGTCGACCCGAAGCAGGCGGCGGTAGTGGGTCCAGCTCAATTCGTGACGCAGTGCGTCACGAATTGGAAAGGCTTGATAGAACAGGCGCATATACCGAAGGTTGGAAGCGTCAAATCCCTTTCCGAATTCCGCAGTTAGCTCTTTGGCCAGAGTCGACAGGAACTCTTTGCCATACTTCACCCGCCGAGCGCCTTCCTGCTCGAACTCGACGATATGTCGACCAATCTGCCAACAGGTTTGCACCTGAACGGTATCGACCGCCCGAAGCACCTTCTGGCGTGCCTGATGGATCGATTTGCCAAGGTTCCCAAGCAGTGAAGCCAGATAGGGGTCGTGAGTGTCGTTGGGTGTGAGGGCCGTCATGAGGTCTTCCGCAGCAGATTGGATAGCGAAAGAGAATGACAAGTGAGCACCCTTCGAAGCTGCCGGGAGTGACTGAAAAACAGGCAGGAAATCCCGGGTTCGCCGGCAGGACGTGTCGGAGGGCAGGCGAGGGCTGAGGAGCAAATGGCGTAGTACGTTTCGTACTCAGGCCAAATCAATCTAAAACCCCGCCCTGCGACTGGAAATCCAAAGAATGTAACGATTGGGTTCTGCAGAACCCGGGAGTCGTCATCATGAAGTACCTCCATTCACTCCTGTTGCCTCTCACCGCCGTCGGCGTGCTGATGTTTCCATCGATGTCGCCCGCCGCCAGCCTTGATCCAATCGACAGCACTGGCGTACAGGTGCAGCGCCAGGAGCAAAACGGCATCGCCTACCTGTCCGGCGGTATCGGCGAGGATGAGTCCAGGGCCATCCAGCAGAGCACCGGCTACAACCTGCACATGACGTTCTCTGTCGGGACGGAAAATAAATACATTCCTGGCGTGAACGTAGTCATTCAGAAAGCCCCCGGGCAAACCGTGCTGACACTCAATGACGCCGGTCCGTTGGTTTACGTGAAGCTGCCGGCCGGTAAATACACGGTCATTGCGACGCGCAACGGCGAAACCCGGCAGGACGTTGCCGATGTTGGCAGTGGTGCAGCTCGTAACCTGGTTTTCCACTGGAATGATGCGAGTTAACGAGACGCTCTACACCATGGATCGGAAATAAACCCTGAATCTGCGATTCAGGGTTTTCTTTTCGCAAGGTGAGGCCAGAACACTCCGCAAGAGAACCGGAAAGCGCCAGGGGTTAAAGTATGAAATCCGCTGTCGTCACGTTGCTGATGCCAACTATCTGGATGGCGAACTCGGCGGCGCTGTCCGCATCGGTATTGCCGTAGAGCACGCCCGCTGAAACTTTCAATTGCCCGGCCGCACTGAAGGCAGCGGTACTGCCGATTACCGAGTGAAAGGCTTCATTGGTGGTCGTCGCCGCATTGGCATCGAGCGTCGACAGATCAATCTTGTCGGCTCCTCGGGTGAAGTCGGTGATGATGTCCCAGGTGGAACTGGTCAGCCCCGTTTCAGTGAGGGCATTGAAATCGAAGATATCGTTGCCGATGCCGCCGGTGAGAACATCCTTGCCCATACCGCCAACCAGGATGTCGTTCCCGCCCCCACCGTTGAGCAGGTTGGCGGCGGTATTGCCCGTGAGCCTGTCGTTGTAGTTGGAACCCGTCAGGTTTTCGATGGCTAGCAGGGTGTCGGCGCCTGATCCACCGGTGGCCTGGGCCGTGGTCACGGCCAGGCTGGCGGTGATTGCGCTGCCGGCATAGAGGTAGGAGGCCGTGTCGACGCCGGTGCCGCCATTGAGGACGTTGTTGCCGGTCCCGGCGTTGATGACGTTGTTGAGGCTGTTACCGGTGCCGTTGGCAGCGCCGGTCGACAGCAGGCGCAGGTTCTCGACATTGTCAGTCAGGGTGTAGGCACTGATGAGGCTGTAAACGGTATCGATGCCACCGGTGCTCGCAACAGCATTGGTTTCACTGACGATATCGCCGGCATTGTCGACGTAGTAGAGGTCGGCGCCATCGCCGCCGATCATGCGGTCGGCACCGGCGGCGCCGTTAAGTTGGTCGCTGCCCAGGCCGCCGCTGAGTGTGTTGGCAAGCGCGTTACCGGTCAGCTTGTCGTGATAGTTGCTGCCCGTGAGGTTTTCGAAGTTCAACAGGGTGTCTGAACCGGAACCACCGGTGGCTTGCGCAGTGGTCAGCCCCAGGTTGGCTGTGACCGCCGCCGTGGCGTAGGCATAGGACGCGGTATCGATGCCGGCGCCACCATTGAGGACGTTGTTGCCGGCCCCGGCGTCGATGACGTTGTTGAGGCTGTTACCGGTGCCGTTGGCAACGCCGGTCGCCAGCAGGCGCAGGTTCTCGACATTGTCAGTCAGGGTGTAGGCACTGATGAGGCTATAAACGGTATCGATGCCACCGGTGCTGGCAACAGCATTGGTTTCACTGACGATATCGCCGGCATTGTCGACGTAGTAGAGGTCGGCGCCATCGCCGCCGATCATGCGGTCGGCACCGGCGGCGCCGTTGAGTTGGTCGCTGCCCAGGCCGCCGCTGAGTGTGTTGGCAAGCGCGTTACCGGTCAGCTTGTCGTGATAGTTGCTGCCCGTGAGGTTTTCGAAGTTCAACAGGGTGTCTGAACCGGAACCGCCGGTGGCTTGCGCAGTGGTCAGCGCCAGGTTGGCCGTGACCGCCGCCGTGGCATAGGCATAGGACGCGGTATCGATACCGGCGCCGCCATTGAGGATGTTGTTGCCGGCTCCGGCGTCGATGACGTTGTTGAGACTGTTCCCGGTGCCGTTGGCAGCGCCGGTCGACAGCAGGCGCAGGTTCTCGACATTGTTACCCAGGGTGTAGGTACCGAGGTAGCTATAAACGGAATCAGTACCACCCGTGCTGGCGACTGCATTGGTCTCGCTGACGATATCGCCGACATTGTCGACGTAATAGACGTCAGAACCATCGCCGCCAGTCATCTGGTCGGCACCACTGCCGCCATCGAGGGAGTCGTTGCCGCCACCGCCATTGAGGGTGTCGTTGTCTGCGCCGCCGTAAAGGATATTGGCCAAGGCATTGCCGGTTAGTGTGTCGGAATCATCGGTACCGATGACGCCCTCGATAGACACGAAAGTATCGTAGCCTTGAGACGTATATTGCGAGCCGGTGTTGGACAGGTCGACGCTGACGCCATAGTTGGAATAGGCATACGAAACAAAGTCGGTGCCCGCCGCGCCATTGAATACATTGTTGAATGAGTTGCCGACAAAGGTGTTGTTCAGTGCGTTACCTGTGCCGTTGATACTGCTGTTGCCAGTCAGAATCAGGTTCTCCAGGTTGTCACCGAGCGTATAGCTGATTTCTGACTGAACAACGTCGATACCCTGGTTGGCCAGTTCCACAAGCGTATCCAGCGCATCCACGATATAGGTGTCGTCTCCCAGTCCGCCCAAGAGCCTGTCGCTGCCCGCTGCGCCGTAGAGCACGTCATTTCCGGCATAACCATTGATGACGTCATTGCCCGCTGAGCCATAGAGAGAGTCATTCCCGGCAGTGCCTTGCATGTTGTCATTGCCGGATGTGCCGCTGACGATGCTGAATTTGTAATAACCGGCTACCCCTGTGTTACCTGGAGTGGTTTCCAGCCCGAGAATGGCGGATTCATTTCCCGATTGCGGCAGTTCATACCAGGAGGAGCTGTCGCCAGTCGAGTAACCGGCACGGGCAACGGTTCCTCCCAGGCCATCGGTGCCGCCACTGGCGCTACCGGTCGTCCAGTTGACGGTTTCATATCTGAAGATGACATCGAAGTTGCCGTTGCCCTTTCCAACAAGCTGGAGTTGGAAGGCATTGAGCTTATCTACCTTGCTGTTGTAGTAACCGACGTCATCCCAGGTAACGGTCAGCGTGCCATTGCCTGCGGAATTGAAGTCGTAATAAACCAGGTTGCTGCCAGTCGATGTACCGCCCGGCGTGGCACTGACCGTTCCACCACGTGTATCGACGTCGGCAAAAAAGGGAGCAATCATCGGCCTGCTGGAATCTTGCATGCCGTAGGGGGTATAGGTGGAAAGACCGCCGCCAAATGTGATGTTTCCGTTGTTGTTGACGGAAATGTCGGTGTAGTTGGTGCCGAAGAAGTTGAGTCCGGCCGCCCCGAAAACAGTGCTGATATCAATGTAGGAGGTGTAGCTGTCATCGTTTCGAGTCAGCTGGTTCTCCCCGAAACCCGCCGCACCACCAAGTCCGTTTATCAAGCTAGCCATATCAACACCCCTGTCATTTGTTTATAACTTACTTGTCAGTTTTTTCGGGACTACCATGAAACATCGGATATGCAATGTCCGGCCGATCAGGCAATCAGGTCGGTAACTTTCAGTGTGTTCACCCCCAGCAACTGAATTTCGAACTCCGCGGCGGTGTCGGCGTCGGTGCTGCCGTAGAGAATGCCGCCGGCGAACCGTACCTGCCCTGCGGCATTGCTGCTGAACGCGCTGGAGCCGATGAAGCTGAACGCATCGTTGGCCGCCGTCGCCACGTTGGCGTCCAGGGTCGACAGGTCGATCTTGTCGCCTTCGCTGGTCTTGAAGTCACCAATGACATCGCGCAGGGCGGCGCCCAGGCCCATTTCACTCAAGGCATTGAAGTCGAACTTGTCGGCCCCGGTGCCACCATAAAGCTTGTCCAGGCCCGCTCCGCCGATCAACAGGTCGTTGCCGGCTCCACCGGTGAGCGTGTCGTTGCCGGCACCGCCAGTGAGGGTGTTGGCAAGCGCATTGCCGGTGAGCTTGTCGTGATAGGCGCTGCCCGTGAGGTTTTCGAAGTTCAACAGGGTGTCGGAACCGGAACCACCGGTGGCTTGCGCAGTGGTCAGCGCCAGGTTGGCCGTCACCGCCGCCGTGGCATAGGCATAGGACAAGGTATCGATACCGGCGCCACCATCGAGGATGTTGTTGCCGACCCCGGCGTCGATGATGTTGTTGAGGCTGTTACCGGTGCCGCTGGCAGCGCCGGTCGACAGCAAGCGCAGGTTCTCGACATTGTTTCCCAGGGTGTAGGCACCGAGGAAGCTATAGATGCTATCGGTGCCGCCGATGCTGGCCGTGGCATTGGTTTCGCTGACGATATCGCCGGCATTGTCGACGTAGTAGAGGTCGGAGCCGTCGCCGCCGGTCAGGCGGTCGGCACCGGCTGCACCATTGAGCGAGTCATTGCCTGCTCCGCCGTTCAGATGGTCGTTGGCACGGCCACCTGTAAGCGTGTCGTTGCCCGCGCCGCCGTCGATGATCACGCTGCCGGCGCCGGTCCAGGTCAGGGTGTTGGCCAAGGCATCGCCTGTCAGGCTGGAAACCTTGTTGCCGTTCGCGTCAAAGCGCTGGGTATAAACATCAACTTGCCCATTCACCACAGAGGACTCCCAGGCAACCACATAGCCGCCATCGGCCAATGTCGTTACCTGGGAGAACAATTGATTGCCGGTGGTCGTGGTATTGATGCGGGTTTCGGTACCCACCTTGACGCCACTGGCATTGAAGAGTTGGCAGAAGATGCCATTTGCATCACCGATGCCTTGGCCTGCCCAGGTCACCAGATAACCGCCATTCATCATGGCGGTGACGTTGGGTTCTTCCTGATTGCCTGTAATGGTGGTGTTCACCCGGGTTTCTGCGCCCACCTTTACGCCGGCGGCATTGAAAAGCTGCGCGTAGATGTCGCCTGGGGCATCGGTTTCGTCGTCGCCATCACCATCGTCGGGAGCCGATTGCCAGGTGACGACGTAGTTACCGCTACTCAGAACCTTCACAACCGGGTCTGTCTGATCGTCGGCAATCCTGGTATTGATGCGAATTTCTGCGCCGGATTTACTGCCGTCGGCCTTGAACCGCTGGCCGAAGATGCCGGCGGTATCGTCTTTTCCGTTCCCCTCCCAAACCACCATCATGCCGCCATCGGCAAGGCCGGTGACGGTAGGGCCATCCTGGTCGTACTGAGTGGTGGTAGAGACGCGTGTTTCCACACCGACCTTCGCCCCGCTGGCGTTATAGCGCTGCAGGTAACCGCCCCAGCCACTGCCGTCCTGACCGTACGAAGCCCAGGACACCACAAAACCGCCGTCTTTAAGCGCGGTGATCTCTGCGCTGTCCTGTATGCCGTTTCTGGTTGTGTTGACGATGAACTCACTTCCAACCTTGACGCCATTGGCGTTGTAGACCTGGGCGGCGATGTCCGACATGTCGTCGTAGGTATCCGATTGCCAGGCGACCACGTAGCCACCGTTGGCCAATGCGGTAATGGTGGGATCTTCCTGTGCGCTGTTGGTAACGGTGTTGACGAGGGCTGGTCCGCCGACCTTCACGCCACTGGCGTTATAGCGCTGGGTGTAGATGTAATCGGTGGTGCTTGTTCCCTGATCGCTCCACGCCACGATGTAACCACCATCTTTCAGGGCCGTGAGGGAGGGCTCGGAATGATAGCCAGTCGTAGGGTTGACGCGGATTTCGCCCAGGGTTGGCATTGCAAATTCCTTTTATGCAAAGAGGAAGCGGAAGTGCCTGGCAGTCTACAGGGCAAAACGATAGCGTCAAACTGCCATCAGTCAGGTAATCAAATCGGTAGCTGAGTCGGCGTCAGTGGATGCGACTTGGGCGAGCTCTCGGCGATAGCTTCAAGAGTTTCGAAAGCCATTTGTTTTTGAAAGGAGGGGGGAATGGCTGGAATGATGGGTCATGGGAAAGTGTTAAGGGCCTGGTTCGGCGGTCATCAAATCGCAGGCAATAAAAAACCCCAAGGAATCATCTTCGCTTGGGGTTTTTCGGTATTTTGGTGCCCAGAGACGGAATCGAACCGCCGACACGGGGATTTTCAATCCCCTGCTCTACCGACTGAGCTATCTGGGCAACGGGGCGCATTAAACGGGTTTTTCAGGGGGTCGTCAAGCAAGTTTTCAAAAAAATTTTAATTATTACCGTCGCTTACGTTCCGACCCCCGATAAATCGGGGTTATTCCGACGGCGGCACGTAGCCTTCGGCCTTGGCGTAATCCTCGCCGGAGAAGTACTTGTCCATCTCGCCCTGAAGATATTTGCGATCTTCGGCGTTCATCATGTTCAGGCGTTTTTCGTTGATCAGCAGGGTCTGGTGTTTTTGCCAGTCGGCCCAGGCCTTGGCCGAGACGTGGTCAAAAATGTCCTGGCCTTTGGCGCCCGGGAAGGGAGCGCGCTCCAGGCCTGGCAATTCTTCTTTGTACTTGCGGCACATGATGGTGCGGGTCATGACGACTCTCCTGCGTTCAATACGGCGGCCGCGCGTTCGAGCAAGGTTTTGACCGGGGCGGCAAGGCCCAGGCGCGGCGGGGTGGCGAGGTTATACCAGAGCCAGTCGGCCTCGGCCACGTGATGGCCGGTCTCCTGGACCTGAACCAGCCAGGGTTCGATGGATAACTGAAAATGGCTGAAGGTGTGCACCAGGCTCGGCAATGCCTGTTGGGTGCCCAGTTCCAGCGAGTGCTGCGCTGCCAGGTGTGACAGGTCGTCGAGGTCGTCGAGTTCCGGCAAGCTCCACAAGCCGCCCCAGAGGCCCGTAGAGGGGCGACGGTAAAGCAGGATGGCGCCTTCGGTGTTGGCCAGCATCGGCATCAGCGTGCGCTTCTGCGGGATGGCCTTGCGCGGCTTGGGGATCGGGTAACGGGTTTCCAGGCCGAGCATGTGCGCTTCGCAGCCTTTTTCCAGCGGGCACAGCAGGCAGCTCGGTTTGCTGCGGGTGCAGAGCGTGGCACCGAGGTCCATCATCGCCTGGGTGTAGGCGTTGACCCGGTCGTGAGGCGTAAAGCGCTCAGCGTTGGCCCAGAGCTGTCTGGCGACCTTCGGCTCGCCCGGGTAGCCCTCTTGCGCGGTAAAGCGCGCCAGGACGCGTTTGACGTTGCCATCGAGGATCGGCGCGCGCAGGCCCATGCTGATGCTGGCAATGGCGCCGGCGGTGGACAGGCCGATCCCGGGTAGATCGGTCAGTTTTTCCACGTCTCGGGGAAATTCGCCGCCGTACTGCTCGACGACGATTTTCGCGGTCTTCTGCAAATTGCGCGCGCGGGTGTAGTAACCCAGGCCGGTCCACAGGTGCAGCACTTCGTCTTCCGGTGCCGCCGCCAGGGCTTCGACCGTTGGCAACGAGGCCATGAAGCGATCGAAGTAGTTCAGCACGGTACTGACCTGGGTCTGCTGCAGCATGATTTCCGAGACCCAAACCCGATACGGGTTGATGTCCTGCTGCCAGGGCAAATCGTGACGGCCGTGGCGGTCGAACCAGTCCAGCACCGCCGTTGAAAACTGCTCGGCTCTCATCGCTTGAACAGTTCCTTGAGCGCGTCTTTCAGTTTAGGGTCGACTTTGTCGCCCCATTTTTCGTCGATTTTTTCGCTGATCCTGTCGCCAGCCAACTTGGTCGCGACCTGGCTCATGCGGTCGTTATCCAAACGGCAGGCCTTGGCGCCCAGTTCCAGCGGGCCACGGCAGCGCAGTGGCCACTCGATGCCGACAAACTTGTCGCCGACCTGACAGGCCGGGTCCGGCATGGCGCTGGTATCGCCTTCGACGATGATGCCGACTCGGTAGTCCATGCCCAGCACTCGCAGATCAATGTCACCGTCACCCTTGACGGTCATGCCCGGGATGCGCACTTTCAGGTCCGGGTTGCTGGCTACGCCGTTGCGCAAGGTCAGGTTGCCCTTGAGCTCCTGGAACGGAGTGTCCTTGCCGCGTGGCTCGCCGCTGAGGGTTTTGCGGTTGAGCGTAGCGATGCCTTTGCACAGCTGTTGCTCAAGGTTGGCGTTGAGCAGCACGCCATTGTTGATGACGAAGCTGGCGTTGCCGTTGAGGGTTTCGATCAACGCCTTCTGGCTGTTGCCGTTGCCGGTCAGGTTGCTGTTGAGCGTGACCAGGCCCTTGACCGGTGGATTCTTGCCCTGGCTTTCGAGGATTTTTTCCGCTGGTACCCGGCTGATCTTCGTCTGCAGATTCAGTGCCGGCACTGGCTGGCGCACATCAAGCGTGCCGGTGGTTTCGAAGTTGCCCTCGTACAGGTCGCCGCGCAGGTTGGCCAGCGTCAGCAGGCCGCCCTGGCCGGTGGCCTTGAGCGCAGCGTTATGGATCGGCAGTTTTTGCAGGGTCAACTGGCCGAAAGTCAGTTCGGCGTCCACATCGAGCTTGCTCAAGCGTTCCACTGGCAGCAGGCGCTCGCTGCTCCACGCGTCCTTGGTCGGCGCGGGTGGCAACGGCGTGCTGCCGGCGCCGGCCATGGCATCGGCTTCGGTGCTGGCGACTTCGGCCTGACGCACTTGTGTCGCGCTATTGGCCTCGGCGGATTTCGGCGGCAGGTAACGGTCGACGTTGAAGGTGTCGGCCTTGAGCACCGCGCGCAGCGATTGCCTGGCGAAGTCTTCTACGGCGATGCGGCCGCTGAAGGTGCTGTCGTCGACTTTCAGGTTGAGGTCGTCGAGCGCCAGGCTGGTCGGTGTCGCGGCCAACCGGCTGACCAGCTCGACCTTGCTCAGGCTGCCTTCGGCCATGGCCGGGAGTTTCTGGCCGATGCTGTCGACGAATTTCGCCAGGTCGAACTGGGCAATCGAGATGCCGCCGCTGACCTGTGGGGTCTTGTCCAGATCGTTGACCTTCAGTTCACCCAGTGCCCGCAACTGGTTGGCGGAGATCTTGATGCCGGTCCACTCGGCAACGTTGGCTGCCTTGTCCAGCACCAGCTGGCCCTGGGCCGAGAACGTCACGGCCTTGCCTTGCAAGGGGTCGCCGGTCACTTCCCCCGTCAGCTTCATGTCCTCGAACTGATAGCGCTGCAATGCACGTGCGATGCGCAACTCACCGTTGAGTTCGGTACGCACCCGCAGTGCAGGCTGGTTGGCTGACAGGAAAGCTGTGAGCTTGAGTGGAATGTTGACGGAGTCATGGACCGCGCCGGTGCTCAACTGAATGCTTTCGGCGCTGAAGCTCTTGCCGGTTCTTTCGTCGGTGTATTCGACCCGTGCGTTGTTCACGGTCAGGCTGTCGATGTCCAGGCGGATCGGCTGGGGCGGTTTTTCCGCCGCGGCGCTGGTTTCGGGCGCAGGTTCGGTAGTGGCTGGCGGGGTGCCGGTCGCGTCGGTGCCGGCCGTTGCAGGCAGCTTGCCGATGTCCTCCCAGTTGCCATGACCCTGCTTGTCGCGGTTCAGGCGCAGGTTCAGGCCTTCGACGCGCACGTCGCTCATCTGCACTTCACGGCGCAGCAGCGGTAGTACGCGCACCGACAGGCCGAGCATCTGCAAGTCGGCGTACGTTTCAGTCGGTTTGACCATGGTCGCGACACTGGCGTCGTGCAACTCCAGGCCCAGCCACGGGAACAGGCTCCAGCCGATATCGCCATTGAGCGTCAGCTCGATGTGGGCTTTGTCGCGGGCAATCTGGCGAATCTCGTCTTTGTAGTCGTTGGGATCGAAGAGGTGGGTCAGGGCAAAGCCCAGCGCCACAATGATCAGCAACAGCCCGAGAAGTACCAGACCCAGGATTTTGCCGAACGCTTTCATGGGCGAGTCCTTGTAATTAGTCGAATTCAAAATTTAGCCGGGGAGTATAGCGCCCCGGAACGGACGACCGTTCGGCGATCACTCCGGCAGCACATCCAGCGGCAGTTTCAGCTTGGCGGCCAGCGCCTGCGCTTCCAGGTGCCCGGCAGGCGCCAGCAGGCGTAGCGTCATGCCCGATTGAGCGGCCATTTTTTGCGCTTCGGCCACCAGTCGCTCGGCAACACCACGGCGACGGGTAATTTTTCGCACACATATTTGTGACAAATGCCAGGCGTCTTGGTGCCTTTGCAAGCGGGCCGCGCCCAGCAGGCGATCGTTGAAGCGTCCGGCGATCAGTGTGCCGTCGCGTAAACACTCCTCGATCAACTGCGCTTCGCCGGAAAACGGGGCGAACAACCAGTCTGGAGCGTCGCGGTAGATCTTCTGCAGATCCTGCCGATCCTGGGACGTGGCTTGGTTCAGCGGCTCGACAATGATCGGCATGGTGATTCCTGTGGGGTCATGAAGCGATGGAGGTCAGACGACGTACCAAAGGTGATGTCAGTTTGGTTTTTCTGTCACTGGCAGATGGTAACCTTTGCCCGTTCGCCCGTCCTTCTGCGACCTGTTGTCGCACAACAAGGCGCTCCACCAAAAAACGGTCATGTCTGCGTGCATAAAGGCCGGGAGTTAACTGTGGCTGGCGAACCCTACTGATAATTGGGGGATACACAATGACCACGAGCATCACGGCGGACGGCTTCGGCGCCGACCAGCCTGCGTTCCTGTCCAAGGAGCGGATCATCGCCAGGCCCGGTTTCAACCGTTGGCTGGTACCGCCGGCCGCGCTGGCCATCCACCTGTGCATCGGCATGGCCTACGGCTTTTCGGTGTTCTGGTTGCCGCTGTCAAAGGCGTTGGGCATCACGGCTCCAGTGGCCTGCGCGCCAGACATGAGTTTTATCGCACAAGTCTTTTCATCCCAGTGTGACTGGCCGATCTCGATGCTCGGCTGGATCTACACCCTGTTCTTCATCTTCCTGGGTTGCTCGGCCGCCATCTGGGGCGGCTGGCTGGAACATGCCGGGCCGCGCAAGGCTGGCGTAGTGTCGGCATTGTGCTGGTGCGGCGGTCTGCTGATTTCGGCGCTGGGCGTGTATACCCACCAGATCTGGCTGATGTGGATCGGCTCCGGGGTCATTGGTGGTATCGGCCTGGGCCTGGGTTACATTTCACCGGTCTCGACGCTGATCAAGTGGTTCCCGGACAAGCGCGGCATGGCCACCGGCATGGCGATCATGGGCTTCGGCGGTGGTGCGATGGTCGGTGCTCCGCTGGCGGCAGCGCTGATGGGGCATTTCGCTTCGCCAACCAGCGTCGGCGTGTGGCAGAGCTTCCTGGTCATGGCCGCGATCTACTTCGTGTTCATGATCGGTGGCGCATTGTCCTACCGCGTCCCGCCAACCGGCTGGAAGCCTGAAGGCTGGACCGCCCCGGCGAAAAAAGCCTCGAACGCGATGATTACTCATCGTCATGTTCACGTGAATGTGGCCTGGAAGACGCCGCAGTTCCGTCTGGTGTGGCTGGTGTTGTGCCTGAACGTATCGGCCGGTATCGGTATCCTCGGCATGGCGTCGCCGCTGTTGCAGGAAGTGTTCGGTGGCAAGTTGCTGGGCAATGACCTGGCGTTCGGCCAACTCGACGCTTCGCAACTGGCTTCGATCGCCGCCATCGCGGCCGGTTTCACCGGTTTGCTGAGCCTGTTCAACATCGGCGGGCGTTTCTTCTGGGCTTCGTTCTCGGATTACCTGGGTCGCAAAAACACCTACTTCGTGTTCTTCGCCTTGGGCTTTGCCCTGTACGGACTGATTCCGAACCTGGGTCATCTGGGCAGCATCGCGCTATTCGTGGCGGCGTTCTGCGTCATCCTGTCGATGTATGGCGGTGGTTTCGCGACTGTTCCTGCGTATCTGGCGGACCTGTTCGGTACGCAAATGGTCGGTGCGATTCACGGTCGTCTGCTGACGGCGTGGGCGGCTGCCGGCGTGCTCGGCCCAGTGCTGGTGAACTACCTGCGTGAATATCAGCTGAGCATCGGCGTCGAGCGTGCAGCAGCTTACGACATCACGCTGTACATCCTCGCCGGCCTGCTGGTGCTGGGTTTCCTGTGTAACCTGCTGGTGCGCCCGGTGGCGGACAAGTACTTCATGACCGACGCCGAACTGGCCGCCGAACAGGCGCTGGGCCATGACAAAGGGGCTGACAGCAGCACCGTGCTGGAGTGGAAAGCCGCGCCTGGCACCAAACCGCTGGCGGTGGCGGCGTGGCTGGTGGTGGGGATTCCGTTGGCGTGGGGTGTGTGGGTGACCTTGCAAAAAACAGCGGTGTTGTTCCACTAACACCAAGGTAAGCCACAGCCCCTGTGGGAGCGGGCTTGCTCGCGAAGAGGGAGTATCAGTCGACATTATTGTGGGCTGATCCACTGCTTTCGCGAGCAAGCCCGCTCCCACATTTGTTCTGTGTTGCACCTGAATGGCTTGTACTGACATGTACACCGCTGGCACCCCCGGATTCACTCCGTCAGTGATATCACCTCGCGTGTTTCTGTTTGGCTCCCGCACGCCTATAATGGCTGCCTTTTTCGCCCAATGATTTTGCGGAGCTGGTGATGGCCGAACGTAAGGCGTCTGTCGAGCGCGACACTCTGGAAACCCAGATCAAAGCCTCGATCAACCTCGATGGCACCGGAAAGGCCCGATTCGATATCGGTGTACCTTTTCTTGAGCACATGCTGGACCAGATCGCCCGTCACGGGCTGATCGACCTGGATATTGTCAGCAAGGGCGACCTGCATATCGATGACCACCACACCGTGGAAGACGTCGGTATCACCCTCGGCCAGGCCTTCACCAAAGCCATCGGCGACAAGAAAGGCATCCGTCGCTACGGTCACGCCTACGTGCCGCTCGATGAAGCGCTGTCGCGCGTGGTGATCGATTTCTCCGGCCGTCCAGGCCTGCAGATGCATGTTCCCTACACACGTGCCACCGTCGGTGGCTTCGATGTTGACCTGTTCCAGGAATTCTTCCAGGGCTTCGTCAACCACGCCAACGTCACCTTGCACATCGACAATCTGCGTGGGCACAACACCCACCACCAGATCGAAACCGTGTTCAAAGCTTTCGGTCGCGCCCTGCGCATGGCCGTCGAGCTCGATGACCGCATGGCCGGGCAAATGCCTTCGACCAAGGGCGTCCTGTAATGCAGACAGTCGCGGTTATCGATTACGGCATGGGCAACCTGCACTCGGTGGCCAAGGCCCTCGAGCACGTCGGTGCCGGCAAGGTGCTGATCACCAGCGATGCCACCGTGATTCGCGAAGCCGACCGGGTGGTTTTCCCCGGCGTTGGCGCCATTCGCGATTGCATGGCGGAGATACGTCGCCTCGGCTTCGATTCGCTGGTGCGTGAAGTCAGCCAGGATCGACCGTTCCTTGGCATCTGCGTGGGCATGCAAGCCTTGCTCGACACCAGTGAAGAGAACGACGGCGTCGACTGCATCGGCCTGTTCCCGGGCCAGGTGAAGTTCTTCGGCAAGGATCTGGTCGAGGACGGCGAGCACCTGAAAGTCCCGCACATGGGCTGGAACGAAGTGAAGCAGAAGGTCAGTCACCCGCTGTGGCATGACATTCCGGACCTGGCGCGTTTCTACTTCGTGCACAGCTACTACATCGCTGCCGCCAACGCGCGGCAGGTGGTGGGTGGCGGGCACTACGGTGTCGATTTCGCCGCCGCGCTGGCCGAAGGCTCGCGTTTCGCCGTGCAGTTCCACCCGGAGAAAAGCCATACCCATGGCCTGCAGTTGCTGCAGAACTTCGCTGCGTGGGACGGTCGCTGGTAAATGGCCGTCAAGAAGAAACCGCCGATTCTGACCCTCACTCCCGAGCAGGAGAGCGAGGCCAATCGCAAGATCAAGCGTTTCATGGAAGACCGCTTCGAACTCGACCTCGGCTCGTTCGAGGCGGCGGAGATTCTTGAGCTGTTTACCCGTGAAATTGCTCCGCACTATTACAACAGGGCGATTTTCGATGTGCAGGCGCACCTCAAAGAGAGGTTCGAAAGCATCGAAAGCGACCTGTGGGCGCTCGAGAAAAACTGATTTCCGAGCCAAGCTGAACATTCAAATTTGAAGGTTTGCCAGATGCTGATTATTCCCGCTATCGATCTTAAAGACGGTGCCTGTGTTCGTCTGCGCCAGGGCCGCATGGAAGATTCCACAGTGTTCTCCGATGACCCGGTGAGCATGGCTGCCAAGTGGGTGGAGGGCGGTTGCCGCCGTCTGCATCTGGTCGACCTGAACGGCGCCTTCGAAGGCCAGCCGGTCAACGGCGAAGTGGTCACCGCCATCGCCAAGCGCTACCCGAACCTGCCGATCCAGATCGGTGGCGGTATCCGCTCCCTGGAAACCATCGAGCACTACGTGAAAGCGGGCGTCAGCTACGTGATCATCGGCACCAAGGCCGTGAAAGATCCGGCCTTCGTTGCCGAAGCCTGCCGCGCATTCCCGGGCAAGGTGATTGTCGGCCTGGACGCCAAAGACGGCTTCGTCGCCACCGACGGCTGGGCTGAAATCAGCACCATTCAGGTGATCGACCTGGCCAAGCAATTCGAAGCCGACGGCGTTTCCGCGATCGTTTATACCGACATCGCCAAAGACGGCATGATGCAGGGCTGCAACGTTCCGTTCACCGCGGCACTGGCTGCTGCAACGAAGATCCCGGTGATCGCTTCCGGCGGTATCCACAACCTGGGCGACATCAAGACCCTGCTCGACGCCAAGGCGCCGGGCATCATCGGCGCCATTACCGGCCGTGCGATTTACGAAGGCACCCTCGATGTCGCCGAAGCGCAAGCTTTCTGCGATTCGTACAAAGGCTGAGGACTGATCATGGCGCTGGCCAAACGCATCATCCCTTGCCTGGACGTGGACAACGGCCGGGTGGTCAAGGGTGTGAAATTCGAAAATATCCGCGACGCCGGCGACCCGGTGGAAATCGCCCGTCGTTATGACGAGCAGGGCGCCGACGAGATTACCTTTCTCGACATCACTGCCAGCGTCGATGGCCGCGACACAACGCTGCACACCGTCGAGCGCATGGCCAGCCAGGTGTTCATCCCGCTGACCGTGGGCGGTGGCGTGCGCACCGTGCAGGACATCCGCAACCTGCTCAATGCCGGCGCGGACAAGGTTTCGATCAACACCGCAGCGGTATTCAACCCTGAGTTCGTCGGCGAAGCCGCGCAGCATTTCGGTTCGCAATGCATCGTGGTCGCGATCGACGCGAAGAAGGTTTCGGGACCTGGCGAAACTCCGCGCTGGGAAATCTTCACCCATGGCGGTCGCAAGCCAACCGGTCTCGACGCTGTCGAATGGGCAAAGAAAATGGAAGGTCTGGGTGCCGGTGAGATCCTGCTGACCAGCATGGACCAGGACGGCATGAAAAACGGTTTCGACCTGGGCGTCACCCGCGCCATCAGCGATGCGCTGGGCATTCCGGTGATCGCTTCCGGTGGCGTCGGCAACCTGCAACACCTGGCCGATGGCATTATCGAAGGTCACGCCAGCGCGGTTCTGGCGGCGAGTATTTTCCACTTCGGCGAATACACCGTGCAGGAAGCCAAGGCTTATATGGCCCATCGCGGGATTGTGATGCGCTGAACAAACCAGTGCAGGCCAGTGGACATCATGGCGTGCCCAAGGCACTCTTGGGTACGCCATGGATTTCGGTAGCCAGACATGCTTAAACGCTTTCTTCTCGTCCTTGCCAGCGCTTCTCTGTTGTTCATCGGCGGAGCACACGCAAAAGACAGTCCCGATGCCGACATGGTGTTGCTGACTGAAAACTTCCCGCCCTACAACATGGCGAAGAATGGCAAGAACTTCGCTCAGGACGAGAACATCGATGGCATCGCCACCGATATCGTCCGCGAGATTTTCAAGCGCGCCAACATTACCTACAGCCTGACGCTGCGTTTCCCTTGGGAGCGAATCTACAAACTCACCCTGGAAAAACCCGGCTATGGCGTGTTCGTCATGGCGCGGTTGCCGGATCGCGAGAAGCTGTTCAAATGGGTCGGTCCAATCGGCCCGGACGACTGGATCATGCTGGCCAAGGCAGACAGCAAGATCACCCTCGAAACCTTGAATGATGCGCGCAAGTACAAGATCGGCGCCTACAAGGGCGACGCGATTGCCGAGACGCTGGCCAAGCAGGGGCTCAATCCTATTGTTGTACTGCGCGATCAGGACAACGCGAAAAAACTGGTCAACGGGCAGATCGACCTGTGGGCCACCGGTGACCCGGCCGGGCGCTATCTGGCGCGTCAGGAAGGGGTAAACGGGTTGAAAACCGTACTGCGTTTCAACAGTGCCGAACTGTACCTGGCACTGAACAAGGACGTGCCGGACGAGACGGTGGCCAAGCTCCAGGCGGCGCTGGATCAGATGCGCAAGGAAGGCAAGGTCGACGAGATCATGGCGCGGTATCTATAGGATTCAACACCAACCCTTCAGTCATGCCCGGACCACTGTGGGAGCGAGCTTGCTCGCGATGGCGTCGTGTCAGTCGACAACATTGGTGAAGGACAGATCGCTATCGCGAGCAAGCTCGCTCCCACAGGGGGCGCTGTGTAGCTCTAGCGGTACACCCCATCCTTCCCATGCGCCGCCGTTGCCCGATTACCGCGCACACTGATCATCTGCCTGATATCAATCCACTCAATTCCCTGAGCCTTCAGCTTCGGCAACTCCCGCTCCAGCACCGCGAGTGTCTGTGGATAAGGATGCCCGATCATCACCGCCGAACCCTGCTTGTGCGCGAGGCTGATCGCTGTCTGCAACTGGCTGAAGATCGCTGCTTCGGTTCGTTCATCGTCGAGAAACACATCCCGCGAAACGCTGGCCAGGCCGATCTTCTGCGCTTCGGCCGCGGCAACGGTCTGGGCGCTGGTGCGGCTGTCGACGAAAAATTTGTGCCGTTGTTGCAAATCTGCCATCAACCAAGCCATGGCCGCGGGTTGTGCGGTCATGCGGCTGCCCATGTGATTGTTGATGCCGCTGGTGTAGGGAACCATTTTGAACGCGGCGTTCAGGCGCTTTTCCAGCTCATCGACAGGCAGTTCGGGATGCCAGGCGAACGGTCCGGTGGCCGGATCCATGGGCATGTGCAGAATGACGATCTTGCCCGCGCGATGGGCTTCGCGGGCGAATTCGGTGGCGTGAGGCGTGTCGGGCATGATTGCCGTGGTCACCGGGCCGGGCAGGGCCAGCACGCGGCGATCCCGGGGCAGGTTCTGCCCCAGGTCATCGATGATCAGGGTCAGGTAGGCTTTTTGCGGGGTGGTCGGGGCGGGTGTTGCGTGAACAACACCCGCCAGACAGCAAAGCAGGCCGAGAATGTACCGCAGGCGCATCCTCAACGGCCGGACGTGATGCTCAGCCCTTTGAGCAGGCTCAGGGCCTGGGCCAGCTGGTAATCATCGTCCTGTGGCATCGGCTTGGCCTTGCTGGAGCCGGTCGGTTTGTCCGCACCGCCGTTGCCGTTGCCCAGGTGACCCTGCAAGTCGGCTTCCTTGAAGTAGTCGTTGTCCTGCTCGCTGGTGATCTTGGCCTTGCGCACTTCGATGTCCGGGACGATGCCCTGGGCCTGGATGGAGCGGCCGTTCGGCGTGTAGTACAGCGCCGTGGTGATCTTCAATGCACGATCATTGTTCAGCGGCAGCACGGTTTGCACCGAGCCCTTGCCGAAACTGGTGGTGCCCATCAGTACGGCGCGCTTCTGGTCCTGCAGGGCGCCGGCGACAATTTCCGAAGCCGAGGCGCTGCCGCCGTTGATCAGCACGACCATTGGCACGGCTTCGCTTTCGTCCTTGCCGGTGGCAGAGAAACGCAGCTCGGAGTTGGCGATGCGGCCCTTGGTGTAGACGATCAGGCCCTTGGTGATGAAGTGGTCGACCACTTCCACCGCCGCCTGCAACACACCGCCCGGGTTGTTGCGCAGGTCGAGGATGATACCGTTGAGCTTCTTGCCGTTCTCCTTGCGCAGCTTGGCCAGCGCCTTGGAAACCTCTTCACCGGTCTTGACCTGGAACTGGGTGATGCGGATGTAGCCGTAGCCCGATTCCAGCAGCTGGCTCTTCACGCTCTTGACCTGGATGACGGCGCGGGACAGGGTCACGTCGAACGGCGTGCCGCCGTCGCGCACCAGGGTCAGGGTGATTTTCTGGCCGATCTTGCCGCGCATCTTGTCGACGGCTTCGGTCATGCTCTGGCCACGGGTGGGTTGGCCGTTGATCTTGACGATGAAGTCGCCGGCCTGAATGCCGGCCTTGGAAGCTGGAGTGTCATCAATCGGCGACACCACTTTGATGAAGCCGTCTTCGGCGCCGACTTCAATGCCCAGGCCACCGAATTCACCGCTGGTGCTTTCCTGCAACTCGGCGAAATCTTCAGGGCCGAGGTAAGCCGAATGCGGGTCGAGGTTGCTGAGCATGCCCTTGATGGCGTTTTCCAGCAGGGTCTTGTCGTCCACCGGTTCGACATAAGCGGCCTTGATCCGGTCCATCACCTCGGCAAAGGTGCGCAACTCATCCAGCGGCAGTGGCGCCTTGGTGGTCGCAGCAGTGCCCGCAGGCGCAATCGCCGGGGCCGGTTGAGCGGCAAACGCCAGAGGCGCGCCGATCACCAGGGCGATCGTCAGGGCCAGCGAGGTAAGGCGGGACAAATGCAGCATGTCTAACAAACTCCTGAATTAGGTAACGCGCTTATCCTTGCGCGCGGCACCATTGCGCCGGATCACTCGGGTGACCCTGCTGACGAATAGCAAAATACAGCGCTGGCGTATCCTGCCCGCCACTGTTGCCGACAGTGGAGATGGACTCACCGGCTTTAACCACATCACCCGCAGACTTGAGCAGCGTCTGGTTGTGACCATAAAGACTCAAAAAACCGTTGCCGTGGTCGAGGATCACCAGCAACCCGGCGCCTCGCAGCCAGTCGGCAAACACTACGCGACCACCATGCACCGCATGCACGGTACTGCCGGCAGACGCGCCGATCATCACGCCATCCCACTTGGTCCGGGCATCGTCGCCACGGCTTTCACCGTAGCGCGCCAGCAGTCGACCATCGACAGGCCACGGAAGTTTGCCGCGGGTTGACGCAAACGGACCACCAAAGGTCTCGCCGGAACTGGAAACCAGTGCGCCAGGTATCGATCTGACTGGTTTGCGTGGGGCGTCGTCGCTGGCATTTGCCTGCGCCTGGGCCTCACGTAAACGCTTTTTTTCGGCTTCCTGCTGGGCAATCAGCGCTTTTTGTCGCGCTTCTTCTGCCTCACGGGCCTGGCGGGCCAAGGTTTCTTCAATGGTTTTAAGGACTTTAGACAGGTCTGCCTGATCCTGCTCGCGCGCCGCCAGTTTCTGATCGCGAGCCTTTACGTCGTCATTGAGCTTGGCCAGGACTTGCTGGCGCTCCTTGCGGACTTTCTCGAGTTCGTCACGCTGGGTGTCGAGGCTGCTTTGCTGCACCAGCAGTTGCGCCTGCTGCATGGCGATGTCTTTCTCGACATTGGACAGTTGGCGCAGGGTTTCGTTGAAACTCTTCAACTGCTCCAGGCGAGCCTGGCTCAGGTAGTCGTAATAGGTGAGGGTACGGGCGAATCTTTCCGGATTCTGCTGGTTGAGCAGCAGCTTGAGGTATTCCTGGCGACCATTCTGGTAGGCCGCCCGGGCCTGAATGGCAATCAGTCGTTGCTGTTCAATGCGCGCGCTCTGGAGTTTTTTTTTCTCCGCATCGAGTCGCTGCAGCTCGGCTTCGCTTTTCTTCAGCTCTTTTTGCAGGGCATCGACCTGCTTCTCGAGCTTGCCCATTTCGGTTTCGGTGCCCTTGAGCTCTTTCTGCACACCGGACTTTTCTTCCTGCAGCTTGCCCAGCAGCTTCTTCAGCTCGGCAATGTCCTGACGCGTGGCGTCCAACTGTTGTTGGGTGTCTGCGCGCTCGTCAGCAAAGGCCGGTTGGAGCAGGCAAGTCAGAGCTAGGGCTATCAGGACGCGAAGCATAGGGGCGGGCGGTACCAGGGAAAGGGACGGCCTAGTATGCCCGCCATGGGCGGCAAAAAAAATGCCCATTTCTGACTGTGTGATGACTGGAGCAAGCGACAGACTGAATTCCATTTCAAAAACTCCAAAAACCACTGTGGGAGCGAGCTTGCTCGCGATGGCGTCCGATCATTCAACATAGATGTTGGCTGTCAGATTGCTATCGCGAGCAAGCTCGCTCCCACAGATTTTGTGGCGTTTTGGAAATCCGATCAGACCAGAATCGAAGTCCCGGTCATTTCCGCCGGTTGTTCAAGGCCCAACAGCTTCAGCATGGTCGGCGCCACGTCCGCCAGCACGCCGCCTTCGCGGACCTTCAGGTCGCGCTTGCCGACATAGATGAACGGCACCGGCTCGGTGGTGTGTGCAGTGTGCGCCTGGCCGGTGGTTTCGTCGGACATTTGCTCGACGTTGCCATGGTCAGCCGTGATCAAGGCTTCGCCGCCGACTTTTTCCAGGGCGTCGACGATGCGGCCCACGCACAGGTCAAGGCATTCAACAGCCTTGACCGCCGCTTCGAACACGCCGCTGTGGCCGACCATGTCGCCGTTGGCGTAGTTGACCACGATCACGTCGTAACGCTGGTTTTCGATGGCGTCGACGATGCGGTCGGTAACTTCCGGTGCGCTCATTTCCGGCTGCAAGTCATAGGTAGCGACTTTCGGCGACGGAATCAGGATGCGTTCTTCGCCCGGGAACGGTTCTTCGCGACCGCCGGAGAAGAAGAAGGTCACGTGGGCGTATTTTTCTGTTTCGGCGATGCGCAGCTGGGTCTTGCCATTTTTTGCCAGGTAATCGCCCAGCACGTTCTCCAGGCTGCCGGCGGCGAAGGCCGACGGGGCAGGAATGCTGGCGGCGTATTGGGTCAGCATGACGAAACCGGCCAGTTTCGGCTGGCGGGCACGCTCGAACTCACTGAAGTTGTCTTCGACGAACACGCGAGTCAATTCGCGGGCGCGGTCGGCGCGGAAGTTCATGAACACCACGGCGTCGCCGTCCTCGACCTTTACCGGCTCACCAATGGAGGTGGCTTTGACGAATTCGTCGCTCTCGCCGCGCTCGTAGGCTGCTTGCAGGCCTTCCTGGGCGGTGGCGGCGTTGAATTCGCCCTGGCCATCGACAATCAGGTTGTAGGCCTGGGAGACACGGTCCCAACGGTTGTCGCGGTCCATGGCGTAGTAACGGCCGATCAGGCTGGCGATCCGGCCTTTGCCCAGGGCCTGGAAAGTGGCGTCGAGCAGTTCAATCGAGGATTGCGCACTTTTTGGCGGCGTGTCACGGCCGTCGAGGAAGGCGTGCAGGTAGATGTTTTGAGCGCCGCGCTTGAAGGCCAGTTCGGCCATGGCGACCAGGTGATCCTGGTGGCTATGCACGCCGCCATCGGACAGCAGGCCCATGAAATGCACGGCTTTGCCGGCGGCGACGGCTTTGTCCACGGCGGCGCAGATGGTCGGGTTCTCGAAGAACTCGCCGTCGCGGATCGATTTGGTGACGCGAGTGAAGTCCTGGTACACCACGCGACCGGCGCCGAGGTTCATGTGACCGACTTCGGAGTTGCCCATCTGGCCATCCGGAAGACCGACGTCCATGCCGCTGCCCGAGATCAGGCCGTTCGGCACAGTGGCCCACAGGCGATCCAGTACAGGCTTTTTCGCCGCGAAAATGGCGTTGGATTCGGGGTTGTCGCTGTGACCGAAGCCGTCGAGAATCATCAGGACCAAAGGTTTAGGCGTGGTAGTCATGGAATTCGCTCTGGCTCAAGTAAAAAGGGGCGATGGAAAAGGGAGTCGCAGTTTAAAGCGAAGTTCCGGCCGCGTCACCGCCGGACGGGGTTTGGCCCACCATAGTGGCTGTGTATACTGGCCGACATTTTAACGCCCTGGAACCTCCTTCGATGGTTGCTAACCTGATTCAATTTGCCACTAACCACTACATTCTCGTCGGTATCTTCGTCGTACTGCTGGCGTTGCTGATTGCCTATCAAATGCAGGGCGGCGGCCGTAGCCTGAGCACTGGCGAACTGACCGGCCTGGTCAACAAGGACGCCGGCGTGGTGATCGACATTCGTCCAACCAAGGATTTCGCCGCCGGTCACATTGTCGGCGCGCTGAACATTCCCCAGGACAAACTGATCGCCCGCGTTGGCGAGCTGGAAAAGCACAAGGCCAAGACCATCATCCTGGTCGATGCCATGGGCCAGACCGCCGGCACTCATGCTCGTGAATTGATGAAATCCGGCTTCACCGCCGCCAAGCTGTCCGGCGGTATTTCCAGCTGGAAAGCCGACAATCTGCCGCTGGTGAAGTGATATGAGCAACGTCGTCGTCTATTCCAGCGATTACTGCCCTTACTGCTCGCGAGCCAAGTACCTGCTCGAGAACAAAGGCGTGGCCTTCGAAGAGATCAAGGTCGATGGCAAGCCGCAGGTGCGCGCTGCGATGGCCCAGAAGGCCGGACGTACGTCCGTGCCGCAAATCTGGATCGGCAGCACCCACGTGGGCGGTTGTGATGATTTGTTCGCCCTTGAGCGCGCCGGCAAGCTCGACGCGCTGCTCAGGGCCTGACACCAGTACCCCAAACAAGCAAACCTAAAAGAACCCTGGATCAAGAAGGATCTGCGATGACTGACCAACAGAACACTGCTGCGAACGAAGAAGAAACTGCACCGCAATTCTCTTTGCAGCGCATTTATGTGCGTGACCTGTCCTTCGAAGCTCCGAAAAGCCCGGCGATCTTCCGCCAGCAGTGGGAGCCGAGCGTCGCCCTGGATCTGAACACCCGTCAAAAGGCACTGGAATCGGACTTCCACGAAGTCGTGCTGACCCTGTCGGTTACCGTGAAAAACGGTGACGAAGTGGCGTTCATCGCTGAAGTGCAACAGGCCGGTATCTTCCTGATCAAGAACCTGGACGATGCTTCGATGAGCCACACCCTGGGTGCGTTCTGCCCGAACATCCTGTTCCCGTACGCTCGCGAAACCCTGGACAGCCTGGTGACCCGTGGTTCGTTCCCGGCACTGATGCTGGCTCCGGTGAACTTCGATGCGCTGTATGCGCAAGAACTGCAACGCATGCAGGCTGCCGGCGAGACGCCGACTGTTCAGTAAGCATTTCTGAGCGTCGAAGCAAGTCCAATGTGGGAGCGGGCTTGCTCGCGAAAGCGGTTTTTCAGTCAACATTCTTGTTGAAGTTGATGACCCTTTCGCGAGCAAGCCCGCTCCCACATTTGCTATGCGGTGTTATTTGAAGTCGTTCTGGCGCCAGGCTTCGTAAACCGCGACGGCCACCGTATTCGACAGGTTCAGGCTGCGGCAGCCCTCGCGCATCGGCAGACGCAGGCGTTGCTCAGGGGGCAGGGCGTCCAGCACCTCGGCGGGCAAACCCCGGCTTTCCGGGCCGAACAGGAACGCATCGCCTGGGGCGAAGCTGGCATCGTGGAATGGCCGCGAGCCCTTGGTGGTGAAGGCGAACAGCCGTGGATGACCGAGGCTTTCCAGGCAGCTGGCGAGGTCGGCGTGACGTTGCAAGGTGGCATACTCGTGGTAGTCGAGGCCGGCGCGGCGCAGGCGCTTGTCGTCCATCTCGAAGCCCAGCGGCTCGATCAAATGCAGGTGGCAGCCACTGTTGGCGCACAGCCTGATAACGTTGCCGGTATTCGGCGGAATTTCTGGTTGGAAAAGGATGACGTGAAACATGCACGGCTCCGAAGGTAAAGATGACGCGCATTCTACGCCGCAAGCAGACGTGCGTTCGAAACTATTCCTGCGGGTGATGGGCTCGCTGGCGATTGTCGGGATGATGATCGGCCTGATGATCGGTCGCCTGACCACGCCAGACCCGAGTCAGTTGCAGCAGGTTGAGGTGACGGGCGACGGGCTGGTGGTGTGGTTCAACAACGAACCCAAGGTCCATGGCGAAATCGTCGACGGCAGTGTCGCGCTGCTGTTTGGCGCCGAGGGCCAGGCGCAGAAAGGCCAACTCAAGCTTGGCGGCAAGGATGTGAACTGGCGGGTACGTTTGAGTGATGGAGGGTTGCTGCTGACGCTGGTGGCGGCCCGACCCCTGCAGGGCGAGTGGGCCGGTAGCGAGGTCGATGACCGCTGGCGGCTGGAGATCCATCTCCGGGAGCAATAAAAGAGGGAATCCCCGGCCTGCCTGTACCAAGGTTCCCGAAACGGGAGGCTCGTCGCGAGTGCGGTGTGAGCCTGGTGTAAAGAAGGAACCCCTGACCTGCCTGTATCAAGGGCCCCAAAACGGCTGGGCTCGTCGCGGCTGCGGTGTGAGCCCGGTGTAAAGAGGGGAATCCCCGGCCTGCCTGTACCAAGGTCCCCGAAACCGGGTCGGTGATCTGAATCACTTGAAAGGGTTATTGCAGGGGGCGTGCCAGTTTTCACAAAGAGAAACAAAAAAGCCGGTTTGAAACGCTGAAAGCCCCGAGATTCGGGGCTTTCGTGTTTTTTCGAAAGGGATTCGATTGCGAAAGCAGATGGGGATTCGAAACTGTTTTTGTGCGCGATTGCGGTTCACAGTGCATTCAGGCGGTGCACGCAGCTTTGAATGTGGGAGCGGGCTTGCTCGCGAAAGCGGTGTAACAGTCAACAATGATGTTGAATGTTATGGCCCCTTCGCGAGCAAGCCCGCTCCCACAGGATCGTGTGCTCAGTGAGTAATCAGGCTTCGTCGCCCTCATCATCATCCCCACCATCCACCTTCATCCCCAACTCCTTGATCTTGCGCGTCAGGGTGTTACGCCCCCAACCCAGCAAAACGGCGGCATCGCGGCGGCGACCGGCGGTGTGTTTGAGGGCGGTCTCGATCATGATCCGCTCGAAGGCCGGCACAGCGCTGTCGAGCAGGCTCGATTGACCACGGGCCAGCGCCTGGTCTGCCCATTGGCGCAGGGCTTGCTCCCAGTTGGTGACCGGTGCCGAATCCTGCGGCAGGCTCAGCAACTCCGGCGGCAGGTCGCCGATGTGCACTTCGCGACCCGAAGCCATCACCGTGATCCAGCGACAGGTGTTCTCCAGTTGACGCACGTTGCCCGGCCACGGCAGGTTCTTGAGGTATTCCTCGGTTTCGTTTTTCAGCAGCTTGGGCTCGACTGCCAGCTCCTGGGCTGCGCGGCTGAGGAAGTGCTTGGCCAGGGTCGGGATGTCTTCGCGACGATCCGACAGGCGCGGGATATGGATGCGGATCACGTTGAGGCGATGAAACAAGTCCTCACGGAATTTCCCGGCATGCACCAGGGTTTCCAGGTTCTGGTGAGTCGCGGCGATGATGCGCACATCGACCTTCACCGGCACATGACCCCCGACGCGGTAAAACTCGCCATCGGCCAGCACCCGCAGCAAGCGGGTCTGGGTGTCGGCGGGCATGTCGCCGATTTCATCGAGGAACAGCGTGCCGCCGTCCGCCTGTTCAAAACGCCCGCGACGCAGGTTGGCCGCGCCCGTGAACGCGCCTTTCTCGTGGCCGAACAGTTCGGATTCCATCAGGTCTTTGGGGATCGCCGCCATGTTCAGCGCGATGAACGGCGAAGCGGCGCGCGGGCTGTGACGGTGCAGGGCGTGGGCCACCAGCTCTTTACCGGTACCGGATTCGCCATTGATCAGCACGGTGATATTGGAGTGGCTCAGGCGGCCGATGGCGCGGAACACCTCCTGCATCGCCGGCGCCTCGCCGATGATTTCCGGGGTGCGGGTCAATGTCGGGACGACTTCCAGGCCTTGCTGCTCCTGGGCGTGCTGGTTGGCGCGCTTGACCAGGGAAACCGCTTCGTCGACATCGAACGGTTTGGGCAGGTATTCGAAGGCGCCGCCCTGATAGGACGCGACAGCGCTGTCCAGATCGGAGTGAGCGGTCATGATGATGACCGGCAGCCGTGGATGCTGTTCGCGAATCCGCGCCAGAAGGTCCAGGCCGCTGGCGCCGGGCATGCGGATGTCGGAAATGATCACGTCCGGTTGCTGGCGTGCCAGGCGGCTCATCACGCCATCGGCGCTGTCGAAGCTTTGCGTGGTCATGCCTTCCTGTTGCAAGGCTTTTTCCAGGACCCAACGGATAGAACGGTCGTCATCGACGATCCACACGGTTTCACTACGGCTCATGTCGATGTGGCTCCTTGTTCCAGTGGCAGAAAGATCGAGAAAGTGGTGTGGCCGGGGTGGCTGTCACATTCGATCAGGCCCTGGTGCTGGCTGATGATGTTCTGGGTAATGGCCAGGCCGAGCCCGGTACCGTCCGGGCGACCGCTGACCATGGGAAAGAAGATGGTTTCCTGAAGCTCCGCAGGGATGCCGGGGCCGTTGTCGATGATCTCGATCTTGGTCACCAGGCGATGGCGCACATGGCCGATGGTGAACTGGCGCATGGTGCGGGTGCGCAGGCTGATTCGGCCCAGGCGCAGCTCGTTCTGGCTGCTGATGGCCTGCATTGCGTTGCGCACGATGTTCAGTACGGCCTGAATCATCTGTTCGCGGTCGATCAAAACGTCGGGAATGCTAGGGTCGTAGTCGCGCACCAGCGTGATGCAACCCTGGCTTTCGGCTTCCACCAGATGGCAGACGCGCTCCAGCACTTCGTGGACATTGCACAGGGCCAGTGACGGCAGCTTGTTGGAGCCGAGCATGCGATCGACCAGGTTACGCAGGCGGTCGGCTTCTTCGATGATGACGTTGGTGTAGTCGCGCAGGCTTTCTTCCGGCAGTTCCCGGGCCAGCAACTGCGCCGCGCCACGAATCCCGCCCAAGGGGTTCTTGATTTCATGGGCAAGCCCGCGCACCAGCATCTTGCTGGTCTCCTGCTTGGAAAGCTGTGCTTCTTCCTTGGTGATCCGCAGCAAGCGGTCGCGAGGGTGGACCTCAAGCAGCAGCATCGTGTCGCCATTGCTCAGAATCGGCGTTACCGCGTAGTCGACGGTCAGGGTCTGGCCGGTGAGGGCGGTCAGCATGGCTTCGCGCTTGGTGAACGGGTGGGCCTGTTCGACAGCCTGGCGCAAGGAGTTCAGCGCTTCGGTCGATTCGGTAAACAACTCGCTGATGAATTGTCCATGGCTGCGCTGACCGCTGATGGCCAGCAGCATCTCCGCCGCCGGATTCATGTACTCGAGGCGCAGTTCGGCATCGAGCAGAATGGTGGCGGTGGTGAGGTTGTCGAGTAGCAAACGGTGGAGTGCGTCGCTAATGGTCATCGGGACCTCTTTTGGGGCGGAGCATGCGCAAGAAACAAGTGTTGGTAATTAGAAGTTGCAAAAAGTAAACCAAGGCTCCGAAAAGAAGCGCCAAAGGCCTGAAACGGGCGTTCGACGCTCGCTTGCGTAGCGTTCTGCCAGCTTTCGCGGGTAATTTCGAACCAAAATGGGTTGGAATCTGAGTACGGTGCAAGCAGTTGCACCAATATAGTGCGCAAACCTGAATGAGGTTAGAAAAGTCGCAGGAATGGGGTTTTTCGTGCCGACATGAGCAGTGCAATGAAGCCGGCAATCAGCAGCCAGGCCTTCAGCGCGTGTGCACGCGTTGCAAGGTGAAGGTTGCGGTGGGGCTCTGCTGCACAACGTTTTCGCCATCGATCACTTGCACGGCGAGGCGATGCTCGCCGCGATCGATATTCACCAATTGCAGGATCGGCACATTGACTGGCTGGCCGTAGGGCTGGCCGTCCAGCAGCAGGCGCATCCGGTGGGGGCCTTGCAGGCGCGGCTTGATCAGCACGTTTATCGTGAAGGTGCCATTGTTGGCGCGCAGCGCTTCGGTATTGGGCAGGCCGGTCAGCTCCAGCACTTCATAGGGTTTTTGGGGCTGTTCATTCGGGGCGGCTTCAGTAACAGGCACGGCTTCGCCAGGAGTCTGGCGCTCAATGCTGTTGAGGGGCGGCAGGTGGACCGGTTGGACGCTGGTGCCGTCAGGCGGTTGATTGCTGTACGCAGTGGCGCCGTTGGCGTCTGTGTATTTGTAGATCTGCGCCATGGCGGGCAGGGCGATCAGCAGCAGGATGAACAGAAAACCACGACCCATGGAATCTACCGGAAGCGAAAGCGTTGGGTTGTAGCATAGGTCAGGCGTGGCGGTTATCCCAAGCCGTTAACATCTAGGCATGATTTGCCGAGGCCGCCTGAACACAGAAAACCCCTTGTGGGAGCGGCGGTGCGACGATTCGACTTGCTCGCGAAAGCGGTCTGTCTGATAAGCAGATGTGGAGTGTACTGACGTCTTCGCGGGCAAGCCCGCTCCCACAGGGTTCTTCGTAGGCCGCTAAATCGTGGGCAATAAAAAGGCCTCCCGAAGGAGGCCTCTTTTTGTCACGCCGCGTGCCGCAGCGCTACCGGATCAGCAGCTGTAGTACAGCTCGTATTCCAGTGGGTGTACGAAGGTACGTACCTTGATTTCTTCTTCGCTTTTCAGGGCGATGTAAGCGTCGATGAAGTCGTCGCTGAAAACGCCGCCTTTGGTCAGGAATGCACGACCTTTGTCCAGCTCTTCCAGGGCTTCCTTCAGGCTGCCGCAAACTTGTGGAATCTCTTTCGCCTCTTCAGGCGGCAGGTCGTACAGGTTTTTGTCAGCAGCGTCGCCAGGGTGGATCTTGTTCTGGATGCCGTCCAGGCCAGCCATCAACAGTGCGGCGAAGCACAGGTACGGGTTGGCAGCCGGATCCGGGAAGCGTGCTTCGATACGGCGGGCTTTCGGGCTCGACACGTAAGGAATGCGGATCGAAGCGGAACGGTTGCGAGCCGAGTAGGCCAGCATCACTGGCGCTTCGAAGCCTGGAACCAGACGCTTGTAGGAGTTGGTCGCCGGGTTGGTGAAGCCGTTCAGGGCCTTACCGTGCTTGATGATGCCGCCGATGAAGTACAGGGCGGTGTCCGACAGGCCGGCATAGCCTTCGCCTGCGAAGGTGTTCTTGCCATCTTTCCAGATGGACATGTGCACGTGCATGCCCGAGCCGTTGTCGCCGTACAGAGGCTTAGGCATGAAGGTCGCGGTGCGGCCGTAGGCATCGGCAACGTTGTGCACGACGTACTTCAGGGTTTGGGTTTCGTCGGCTTTCTTCACCAGGGTGTTGAACTTGACGCCGATTTCGTTCTGGCCGGCAGTTGCCACTTCGTGGTGGTGAACTTCGACGGTCAGGCCCATTTCTTCCAGTGCGTTGCACATGGAGGTACGGATTTCGTGGTCGTGGTCGAACGGTGGAACCGGGAAGTAGCCGCCTTTGACGCCTGGACGGTGGCCCTTGTTGCCGCCTTCGATGTCCTGGTCGGACATCCAGGAACCTTGTTCGGAGTAGATCTTGAACATGGAGCCGGAAATGTCGGACTTGAACTTCACCTGGTCAAAGATGAAGAACTCTGGCTCTGGACCTGCGAATACGGTGTCACCGATACCGGTGGCTTTCAGGTGCTCTTCGGCGCGCTTGGCGATCGCACGTGGGTCGCGGTCGTAGCCTTGCATGCTCGAAGGCTCGATGATGTCGCAGACCAGGATCAGGGTCGGTTCTTCGGTGAACGGGTCCAGAACGGCGGTGGAGTCGTCCGGCATCAGGATCATGTCGGAGGCTTCGATGCCTTTCCAGCCAGCGATGGAGGAACCGTCGAACATTTTGCCGACTTCGAAGAAGTCGTCATCCAGCGCATCGCGAGCCGGCATGGTCACGTGGTGCTGAGTGCCTTTGGTGTCCGTGAAGCGCAGATCAATCCATTTGACGTCATGATCTTTGATGAGTTGAACCGACTTCGACATAGTGTCCTCCGGGTGGCTTCGGGCTAGTAGTGGATGCCCTTAAATGTGGGTGATGCCGGCGCGAATACTCTGCCAAGGCAACCTGCCTCACAAGGGAGCAAATTGCATGCCAGTGCCCCAGCATGGGTTTTTTGCCCCAAAAACACGCTTATCAGCCATTAATGCGCTTTAAAGTCGAAAATGCCGCCCCGTAATGTGGCGTTAATTTCAATAAATGACCTGTTTTGGTGCGAGCAAAACCTTCTGCACATTAACTGGTTAAACCTTGAGCAATTTCCGCTATAATCCGCGCCCCCCTTTTTCGGCAGGCCCTGCGCGCGCTGTTTCCATGAAATTAATCGTAAAAGTCTTCCCCGAGATCACCATCAAGAGCCGCCCGGTACGGATGCGTTTCATCCGCCAATTGGCCAAGAACATCCGTGCCGTGCTCCGCGATCTGGACCCGGCTGTGGTGGTGAACGGCGTGTGGGACAACCTCGAGCTGGAAACCCGCGTCAGCGATCCCAAGGCCCTGAAGGAGATGGGCGAGCGCCTGAGCTGCATGCCGGGCGTCGCGCACTTCCTGCAAATCGACGAATACCCGCTGGGTGATTTCGACGACATCGTTGAAAAGTGCAAGCAGCACTACGGTGATGCACTGGCCGGCAAGATTTTTTCGGTGCGTTGCAAGCGTGCCGGCAAGCACCCGTTCAGCTCGATCGATATCGAGAAATATGTCGGCAGCCAGTTGCGCCGTCAGTGTGGTGCCGCCGGGATCGACCTGAAAAAGCCTGAAATCGAAGTCCGCATCGAAGTTCGCGACCAACGGTTGTTCGTGATCCACAGCCAGCACAACGGCATCGGCGGATATCCGCTGGGCGCCCTGGAGCAGACGCTGGTGCTGATGTCCGGCGGCTTCGACTCCACCGTGGCGGCCTACCAGATCATGCGCCGCGGCCTGATGGCGCATTTCTGCTTCTTCAACCTGGGCGGACGTGCCCACGAACTGGGCGTCATGGAAGTCGCGCATTTCATCTGGAAGAAGTACGGCAGCTCCCAACGCGTGCTATTTGTCAGTGTGCCGTTCGAGGAAGTGTTGGGCGAAATTCTCGGCAAAGTCGATAACAGTCATATGGGCGTAGTATTGAAGCGTATGATGTTGCGCGCTTCGTCCAGGATTGCCGATCGACTGCACATCGAAGCCCTGGTCACCGGTGAGGCGATCTCCCAGGTGTCGAGCCAGACGCTGCCGAACCTGTCAGTGATCGATTGCGTGACCGACAAACTGGTCTTGCGCCCGCTGATCGCCAGCCACAAGCAGGACATCATCGACACGGCCAACGAGATCGGCACCGCCGATTTCGCCCGGCACATGCCGGAGTACTGCGGCGTCATTTCGGTCAATCCGAAGACGGCCGCCAAGCGCTACCGTGTCGAGCACGAAGAGAAAGAATTCGATATGGCGGTGCTCGAGCGTGCGCTCGAAAACGCCAAGCTGGTGCCGATCGATCGCGTGATCGACGAATTGGGCCAGGACTTGCAGATTGAAGAAGTCAGCGAAGCGCTGGCCGGTCAGATCGTCATCGACATCCGTCACCCGGATGCCGCTGAAGATGACCCGCTGGAGCTTGCTGGCATCGAGGTACAAACGATGCCGTTTTATGCAGTGAACGCTCGTTTCAAGGAACTGGACCCTACTCGCCAGTACCTGCTGTATTGCGACAAAGGCGTGATGAGTCGCCTGCATGCCCACCATTTGCTCAGTGAGGGGCATGCCAATGTGCGCGTTTATCGACCGAGCTAAGTGCCCGGGGCTGTTTGCCTGTGGCCTGCGTCACCGGCCCCCCGACGCCACCGTCAAGCTGTAACGGCTTTCACGGACGCTACTGTTAATCGCTGCCAAGACTTGTCAGCACACCGAATCCTCTGATCGAGATACACAAGTGATCGAAAATCTACGCAACATCGCCATCATTGCCCACGTTGACCATGGTAAAACCACCCTGGTAGACAAACTCCTGCGTCAATCCGGCACCCTGGAGCGCAACGAGCTCAACGACGAGCGCGTGATGGACTCCAACGACCAGGAAAAAGAGCGCGGTATTACCATTCTGGCGAAAAACACCGCCATCAACTGGAACGGCTACCACATCAACATCGTGGACACCCCGGGCCACGCCGACTTCGGCGGCGAAGTTGAACGCGTAATGTCGATGGTCGACTCCGTTCTGCTGCTGGTTGATGCTCAAGACGGCCCTATGCCGCAAACCCGTTTCGTGACCAAGAAGGCTTTCGAAGCCGGCCTGCGTCCAATCGTGTGCATCAACAAGGTTGACCGTCCAGGCGCGCGTCCGGACTGGGTTCTGGACCAGATCTTCGACCTGTTCGACAACCTGGGTGCCACCGAAGAACAGCTGGACTTCAAAGTCGTCTACGCCTCGGCCCTGAACGGTATTGCCGGTCTGGACCACACCGAAATGGCTGAAGACATGACCCCGCTGTACCAGTCGATCGTCGACAACGTACCTGCGCCGAAAGTCGACCGTGACGGTCCGTTCCAGATGCAGATCTCCGCACTGGACTACAACAGCTTCCTGGGTGTTATCGGCGTTGGCCGTATCGCTCGCGGTCGCGTCAAGCCGAACACCCCGGTTGTGGCTATCGGCGCCGACGGCAAGAAGCGTAACGGTCGTATCCTGAAGCTGATGGGTCACCACGGTCTGCACCGTGTAGACGTTGAAGAAGCTGCTGCAGGCGACATCGTGTGCATCAGCGGTATGGACTCGCTGTTCATCTCCGACACCCTGTGCCACCCGGACACCGTTGAAGCGATGAAGCCGTTGACCGTCGACGAGCCAACCGTTTCCATGACCTTCCAGGTAAACGACTCGCCATTCTGCGGTAAAGAAGGCAAGTTCGTGACTTCCCGTAACATCAAGGAACGTCTGGACAAAGAGCTGCTGTACAACGTTGCACTGCGCGTTGAAGAAGGCGACTCGGCTGACAAGTTCAAGGTTTCCGGCCGTGGCGAACTGCACCTCTCGGTACTGATCGAAACCATGCGTCGCGAAGGCTTCGAAATGGCTGTAGGCCGTCCGGAAGTGATCATCCGTCTGGTTGACGGCGTGAAGCACGAACCGTTCGAAAACGTCACCATCGACCTGCCGGAAGAATCCCAGGGCAAGGTGATGGAAGAGATGGGCCTGCGTAAGGGCGACCTGACCAACATGGTGCCGGATGGCAAGGGCCGTGTGCGTCTGGAATACAACATCCCTGCTCGTGGTCTGATCGGTTTCCGTAACCAGTTCCTGACCCTGACCAACGGCGCTGGCATCCTGACCTCGATCTTCGACCGTTACGACGTGATGAAGTCCGGCGACATGTCCGGCCGTCAGAACGGCGTTCTGGTTTCGGTTGAAACCGGCAAGGCACTGACCTACTCCCTGGAAACCCTGCAGGCGCGTGGCAAGCTGTTTGTTGAACACGGTCAGGAAATCTACAACGGTCAGATCGTTGGTCTGAACAGCCGTGACAACGACCTGGGCGTCAACCCTACCAAGGGCAAGAAGCTCGACAACATGCGTGCTTCGGGTAAAGACGAAACCATCGCTCTGGTTCCACCTGTTCGCTTCACCCTGGAACAGGCTCTGGAATTCATCCAGGACGACGAGCTGTGTGAAGTGACTCCTAAGTCCATCCGTCTTCGCAAGAAGATCCTGGACGAAAGCGAGCGTACCCGCGCTGCCAAGAAAGCCAAGGCATAAGATTTAGCCCCGGCTGAACGAAAACGCCCCCGGTCGAAAGGCCGGGGGCGTTTTTGTTTGTCTGGGATTTGTGTGGTGTTTGTCAGGGCCCCTTCGCGGGCTTGCTCGCGAAGGCGGCCAATCAGCCACCGAAAATTTCAGGAAATATCAGAACCGCTCGATACTGCGCGAATTCCGCTCGCGCTCCACTTCCTTCGGCTTGTACGCGCAATACCCCGGCCGCGGGCCGATTTTCGGGTGGTTGCGGCAAGTATCCGGGCGCTTATCATAAATAGTGCACAGACGGCTCTTACGATCCAGGTACAGGCAATCGTTGTTGCTCATGCGCTGGAGGGTAAAGATTCCCGACTTCTGGTTGAAGCGCTCGACCAGACCTTCCTTTTGCAGGCGTTTGGCGATGTTCTTCGGCGGATCGCCCAGCTCGAATTCGTCGACCACGCCGATGCGGATCAGGTCCTTGATCTTGACCTCGACGGGCAGGGTGCAGCAGCTGGACATGCACGAGCCGCACATCGGGGCAGAGTACTTGGCCCAGGTATCGAGGCGGTCGATCTCTGCGGCAGCGATCAGGTTCGGCTTCATCATCGTTTGTTACCAGCGTGTGCATCAGGGCGCGCGATCATACCGGGACTGGTGGAATTTTGAACAACCTTTCGCCAGATTTTTTCACGGCCGACCAATAAGCCGCTAATCCGGCACGGCCCCTGCATTGAATCTGGTACTCGACAATGTATTGCCGACCCGATTCGCACTTACAGGAAAAACTGCCGAACCAGAGCCTGTACCGCCTGTCAGACCGTCTAGGCTCAGACAACTCCAAGCTCGCTCGAGGTCCTATCGATGACTCAAGAACCACTTGTTCGCGAAGCAGAGGTGGCCGCATTCCGCGACGCCGTCTTGACCAAACTCACTTATGCAGTGGGTAAAGACCCGGATCACGCCTTCGACCATGACTGGTTCGAAGCCATTGCCCTGGCCGCGCGGGATCACATGGTCGAGCACTGGATGGACCACACGCGGCAGATCTACCGCAAAGGTCAGAAGCGCGTTTATTACCTTTCCCTCGAATTCCTCATCGGCCGGCTGCTGTTCGACAGCCTGAGCAACCTCGGCCTGCTCGACGTGGCGCGCGAAGCCCTGACCGAGCTCGGCGTCGACCTTGAGCGCATCCGTCTGCTGGAGCCCGATGCGGCCCTGGGCAACGGCGGCCTCGGGCGTCTGGCGGCGTGTTTCCTGGAAAGCATGTCGACCCTCGGCATCGCCGGTCATGGCTATGGCATCCGCTATGAACACGGGTTGTTCCGCCAGGCGATTGTCGACGGCTGGCAGCAGGAGCAGACCGAACACTGGCTGGATTTCGGCAACCCGTGGGAGTTCGAGCGGCCGGAAGTGGTCTACACCATCGGTTTCGGCGGCGGTGTCGAGACCCTGACCGACGACACCGGCAAATCCCGGCAAGTCTGGTCCCCGGCGGAAACCGTGCGGGCGATTGCCTACGACACGCCGGTGGTCGGCTGGCGCGGGGCGAGCGTCAACACGCTGCGCCTGTGGCGCGCCCGCGCCATGGAAGATCTGCACCTGGAGCGTTTCAACGCCGGCGATCACCTGGGCGCCGTGGCCGAAGTGGCCCGGGCCGAAAGCATCTCCCGGGTGCTGTACCCGGCGGACAGCACCGAGGCCGGCCAGGAGTTGCGCCTGCGCCAGGAGTATTTCTTCGTCGCCGCCTCGTTGCAGGATCTGCTGCGCCGCCATCGCAACATGCACACCTCGGTGCTGACCCTGGGCGATCACGCCTCGATCCAGCTCAACGACACTCACCCCTCGATTGCCGTGGCTGAACTGATGCGGCAACTGGTCGACGTCTATGACGTGGCGTGGGATGCGGCGTGGCAGGTCACCGTCGATACGCTCTCCTACACCAACCACACCTTGTTGCCCGAAGCGCTGGAAACCTGGCCGGTCGGCTTGATGGAGCGCATGTTGCCGCGGCACATGCAGATCATTTACCTGATCAACGCCCACCACATCGACTCCCTGCGGGCCAAAGGCATCCACGACTTCGACGTACTGCGCGCGGTGTCACTGATCGAGGAAGACAACGGTCGCCGGGTACGTATGGGCAACCTGGCGTTTCTCGGCTCCCACAGCGTCAACGGTGTGTCCGGTTTGCACACGCAACTGATGCGCAAGACGGTGTTCTCCGAACTGCATAAGCTCTATCCGGAGCGAATCAACAACAAGACCAATGGCATTACCTTCCGCCGCTGGCTGTACCAGGCCAACCCCGAGCTGACCTCGATGCTGGTCGATGCCCTGGGCCCCGAGGTGCTGGACAACCCGGAAGAGCGGTTGCTCGCCCTCGAGCCGTTCGCCGAGAAAAACGCGTTCCGCAAGGCGTTCGCCGAGCAACGCCTGCACAGCAAGAAAGCCCTGGCGTACCTGATTCATGAGCGCTTGGGCGTGGCGGTCAACCCGGCGGCGATGTTCGACGTGCAGGTCAAGCGCATCCATGAGTACAAACGCCAGTTGCTCAACCTGATGCACACCGTGGCGTTGTACCAGGCGATCCGCGCCGAACCTGAAATCGACTGGGTACCACGGGTGAAAATCTTCGCCGGCAAGGCAGCTGCGAGTTATCACCAGGCCAAACTGATCATCAAGCTGACCAACGACATCGCCCGGGTGGTGAACAACGACCCCACCGTGCGCGGCTTGCTCAAAGTGGTGTTCCTGCCCAACTACAACGTCAGCCTGGCGGAGAGCATCATTCCGGCGGCGGATTTGTCCGAGCAGATCTCCACCGCCGGTTTCGAAGCGTCAGGCACCAGTAACATGAAGTTCGGCCTGAACGGCGCGCTGACCATCGGCACCCTGGACGGGGCCAACGTGGAAATGTGCGACCGCATCGGTGCCGAGCACATGTTCATCTTCGGCCTCAGCGCGCAGCAGGTGGAGGCGCGCAAGCAGAACCATGAGTTCAGTGCCGTACCGGACATCGCCGCGTCCCATCGCCTGAACGATGTGCTGCAAGCGATTCGTGGTGGGGTGTTCTCGCCGGATGATCCGTCCCGTTACACCGGGTTGATCGATTCGCTGGTGGACTACGACCGCTTCCTGGTCTGCGCCGACTTCGATTCCTACTGGCACGCGCAGATGCGCGTCGAAGCCCATTGGCACGATTCGAAGGAGTGGTGGCGTTCAGCGGTGTTGAATACGGCGCGGATGGGCTGGTTCTCGTCGGACCGGACCATTCGCGAGTACGCCACGGAAATCTGGAAGGCGCTGGAGTAAGTCTTCAGGCAGGTGGATATACTGGCGCGCCGGAAAAGATCGCAGCCTTCGGCAGCTCCTACACCCATCCTGTAGGAGCTGCCGAAGGCTGCGATCTTTATGGATACGGCTGAGCTAATCTTTCCGGATTGGCTAATGCGCTTAGGGATATCGACCATGCAATGGATGTTCATGCTGATAGGGCTGGTGCTCGGCTGGATACTCGACGAGTCATTCAGCGATGCGCTGCTGGGCGCGTTACTCGGGTTGGGTATCGGCCAGGCCCTTCGCTTGGCTCGCATGGACTCGCAGGCCGTCGAACAGCAGCGTTTGCTGGAGCAGGCGCAGGTAGCCCTGCAAGCGGTCGAGCAACGGCTGGCGCTGCTCGAAGCATCGGGCGTCAAGACGCCGCAAACCGGCGAACCGCTTGTCGCACCTGAAACCTTCCTTGATGAAGCCCCTGCCGCAACCACGGAATTGATCTGGGAGCTGCCGCCCGAACTTGAGCCAATCCAGGCTGCGGCCAGCGAAATCAGGCGTCCGGCCACCGATGCCTGGAAGCCCGAGCCGACCGCTCGCGAAGCGCAATCGCCTGGCTCCCCGCGTGGCCCGAATCTCATCGACCGCGCCATAGGTCGCGCCCGCGCCTGGTTGTTCGGTGGCAATACCGTGTTGCGCGTCGGCGTGGTGCTGCTGTTCCTCGGCCTGGCCTTTCTGCTGCGCTATGCCACTGAAGGCGTAGTGGTGCCGGTTGAGTTGCGCTACGCAGGCGTGGCTGCCACAGCACTGGGGTTGCTCGGGCTGGGTTGGTGGTTGAGGGCCCGCAACAGCAGTTACGCATTGATCCTGCAGGGTGCCGGGATTGCCGTGTTGTACCTGACGGTGTTTGCCGCGATGCGCCTGCATCCGCTGCTCGAGCCCTCGGCGGGGTTTGGCCTGCTGGTGGCGGTGACAGTCTGCTCGGCGATTCTCGCCATTGCCCAGGATTCCCTGGGGCTGGCCGCCGCGGCCGCACTGGGCGGATTCGCCGCGCCCATCCTGGCCTCCACCGGCACCGGCAGCCATGTCGCGCTGTTCAGTTACTTTACCCTGCTCAACGCCGGTATCTTCGCCATCGCCTGGTTCAAGGCCTGGCGGCTGTTGAATGTCATCGGCTTCACCGGCACCTTTGGCATCGGATTCGCCTGGGGCCTGCGCTCCTACTCGCCGGAGCTGTTGTGGAGCACCGAGCCGTTTCTGATTTTGTTTTTCCTGATGTACCTGGCCATTGGTCTTCTGTTCGCCCGGCGCAGATTGATGGAGATGGGCGATACACCCGCAGACGGCAGTCGCGAAGCACTGCTGCGCTGGTCGGCGCGCAAGGGTGACTACGTCGACGGCACACTGCTGTTCGGCCCGCCACTGGTGGGTTTCGGCTTGCAGTTCGTGCTGGTGCAGCATCTGGAATTCGCTGCTGCATTCAGTGCCTTGGCACTGGGCATCATTTATATGGGGCTTGCCCGTTGGCTGATGGCCGGGCGCACGCTGTTGTTGGGCGAAACCTGCCTGGCCTTGGGCGTGATCTTCGCCAGCCTGGCGATACCGCTGGGGCTCGATGCGCGCTGGACGACGGCGGCATGGGCGGTGGAAGGCGCGGGGATTTTCTGGCTCGGTCTGCGCCAACAAAGGCCCTTGGGCCGGGCCTTTGCCTTGCTGCTGCAACTGGGGGCGGCGCTGGCGTTTCTCCGCGAGCTGCACGACAGCGAGAGCAGCCTGCTCGGCGGTGTACCGTTGGGCGCGCTGTTACTGGGCGTCGCCTTGCTGTTCAGCTTCTACCAATTGCGTAAAGCCTTGCCGGAGCAGATCAGGCCATGGGAGCTCAAAGGCCTGCCGGTATTGGCCTGTCTCGGGCTGGCGTTTCTCTATTTGCTGGCGCCCTTGTTTTTCTTCAGCCACGGCACGGTGATCAGCTGGGCCTTGGCCGGGGCGCTCACGTTGTTTGTTGGCTTGCACCTGCAATCGCGCACGTTCGTGTTCACCGCGCTCGCTGTGCAGCTGTTGGGTGGCGCGCTGTTCCTGACGGCTGGGCCGCAGTTCAGTGACGGTCTGCAGCCCCTGGCCCATGGCGGGTTCTGGGCGCCGCTGCTGCTGGGGCTGGCCGCAATGGTCGGGGCCTGGCGTTTGCAGATCGGTCATTCGTTCACCGCGTTCGAAGGGCTGAGTCTGTTGCGATTGTCCCAGGCGTTGCTGGTGTGGGGCGCGGGTTGGTGGGCGCTGGCCTGGGTTATCGAAGTGCTGCATTTTGCGCCGCAGTCGATGCAGGCGACCTTGTTGTTGGGCATCGCTGCCGTGAGTGTTGCGCTGTGGACGGTATTGGCGCTGCGCCTGAAATGGCCGTCACTGGGGGGGCTCGGCACGGTGCTGATACCCGCTGCGGCGCTGGTGCTGCTCGCGGCCTGGCACTCGCGTTATCACCCGGCGGCCAACTTTGGCTGGCTGGCGTGGGCCGCCGTGTTCGTCGTGCATTTCATGTCCCTGCGACGCCTGGCGCCCATGCTGCCAGCGCCCGTGCTGAGCGTCGCTCATGTGCTCGGCTGCTGGCTGTTGATGGGTGTGCTGGCGCTGGAACTGCGTTACGCCTTGCTGGTGTTGTCCGAGCAATACAACGCCTGGCGCTGGTTGGGCTGGGCGATTCTGCCAAGCCTGTATCTGGTGTTGATGGCAGCACCTCGCGCATGGCCTTGGCCGGTGTCGGCCTATCCTCGGGAATACCGCGTGTACGCCGCTGCGCCGCTGGCCTTGCTGATGCTCGGCTGGTTCTGGCTGGCGAATATCGCCAGTGAGGGCAACGCCGAGCCACTGCCTTACGTGCCATTGATCAACCCGCTGGAGCTGGGCCTGTTGTTTGCGTTGTTCGGCGTCTACGTCTGGTCCCGCAGCGCCATGCCCCAACTGGCTGTCCACAAGGATTACGCCGCCATTGCCACGCAAGGGGTCGCAGGTGCCTCGCTGTTCGTGTTCTTTACGGCCTTGGTGATGCGCACGGCGCACCATTGGAGCGCGGTGCCGTTCGAGCTGGATCTGTTGCTGGAGTCGATGCGAGTACAAGCCGGCCTGTCCATTGTCTGGACCTTGATGGCCCTGAGCCTGATGATCGGCGGCCATTTGCGTCGCCGTCGTGAAGTCTGGCTGATCGGTGCGGCTTTGATTGGCGTGGTCGTGGCCAAGCTGTTTTTTGTCGAATTGAGCAATCGCGGCGGGCTGGCGCGAATCGTGTCGTTCATTGGTGTCGGCGTGTTGTTGCTGGTGGTGGGTTATTTCGCTCCGCTACCGCCCAAACGTGCCGAAGCCGTGCCGGATAGCGGCAAACCGGTCCCGGAATCACAAGGAGTGTCGTCTTGAGTCAGAAGCTGAACCTGGGTTGGCTGGGCATTGTTGCCATGGGTGTGGTGTTGTCGGCGGTTGCCCAGGAAAAACCGGCGGATTTCACCACCCAAGTGCCTTTGTCGGTAACGGGCGAAGGACCTTGGTATCGTCTTGAACTGCCCCTGAGCGTACAACTGAATGCACGGCAGGCTGACCTGAGCGATGTGCGTGTATTCAACGCCGTGGGTGAAGCTCAGGCTTATGCCTTGGCCCGGGAGTCGGCGCGGAGCAATGAAACGCGTACCTTGACCGAGGTGAAATGGTTTGCGCTGTACAACTCGGTGGACGCCACTGAAACCGCGCCGAGCGTGCGGGTGCAATCGAGCACCAACGGCACCTTGGTCGAGGTGCAGCCCTCCAGTCAGCTGGAGGCAGGTGAGGAGGAGTTGCGCGGCTGGTTGCTCGACGCGTCCGCTATCAAGGCGCCATTGCAGCAATTGATTCTCGACTGGACCAGCGAACGCGACGGCTTCCAGCGTTTCACCATCGAAGCCAGCGATGATCTGCAGCATTGGCAGTCCTGGGGCGAAGGGCAGGTGGCGCGCCTGACCTTTTCCGACGAGCGGGTCGAACAGCATGAGGTCAACCTGCCGGGCCAGTCGGCGCGCTACCTGCGGTTGCTGTGGATCACTCCGCATTCGGCGCCGACACTGACTTCGGCGCAACTGCAAAGCGCCAATACCCGCAGCCTGCCACTGCCGTTGGTCTGGTCCCAGGCATTGGCCGGCAGCAGCGTGAAGGCGGGTGAATACACCTGGCAGTTGCCGATGGGGCTTAATGTCGAGCGGGTGCAGGTCGAGTTGAGCCAGCCCAACAGCCTGGCGCCAGTGAGCCTGGCCGGTCGGCGCGACAGCAGCCTGCCATGGCAGTCGTTGGGCAGCGGTTTGCTCTATCGCCTGACGCAGAATGGTCAGGACGTGGTGAAAAACCAATTGCAGTTGTCTGGGCAAATCGTCCAGCAATTGAAACTGACCGTGGACGAACGCGGTGGTGGCCTGGGTGATCAGGCACCGACGCTGAAGTTTGCCATGCGCGCCACGCAACTGGTGTTTCTGGCACGTGGGCCGGGGCCATACACGCTGGTGGTGGGGAATGCCGCGGCGAAGGCAGCCAACTTGCCGCTATCGACGTTGATTCCGGATTACAGCCCGCAGAAGCTGGCGACCCTGGGCCGAGCCTTGGTGGATGTCGGGGCGGTGACTACGCAGCCGTCGGCAGGCGCCACGTCTGCACCGGTCGGCACCCACTGGAAGAAATTCGGTTTGTGGGCGGTGTTGTTGCTCTGCGTGGTGTTCCTGGTGGCGATGGCGTTCAGTCTGTTGCGCAAGCCTTCTGCCAAATCCTGAGAATGGCTGGCGCTACGCGCCATTCGCGAGCAAGCCCGCTCCCACAGGTACAGCGCCGTTCTTGTGGGAGCGGGCTTGCTCGCGAAAGCGGTCAGCCAGACACCCAAAATATTGAAACAAGCCACCCTTTCCAGGCTCACACCCCGCCCATTTCCATCTACGCTCAACCCCGCGCATGAACTCTCTTCGGCGGATCACGTCTGATAGGAGGAAATGCGCCCCGACTCGCGTTAAACTGCGCGGGTTTTTAGCCCCCCATTCCACCGGAGCCTTCCATGTCCCGCGTTACCTTGAGTCGCTATTTGATTGAGCAGACCCGCAGCAACAACACTCCTGCCGATCTGCGCTTCCTGATCGAAGTGGTGGCGCGTGCCTGCAAGGAGATCAACCACGCCGTGTCCAAAGGCGCCCTGGGTGGTGTACTGGGCAGCATGGGCACTGAAAACGTCCAGGGCGAAGTGCAGAAAAAGCTCGACGTGATCTCCAACGAAATCCTGCTCGAAGCCAACGAATGGGGCGGTCACCTGGCCGGCATGGCGTCCGAAGAAATGGACAACGCCTACCAGATCCCGGGCAAATACCCGAAAGGCGCGTACCTGCTGGTATTCGACCCGCTGGACGGTTCGTCGAACATCGACATCAACGCCCCGGTCGGCACCATCTTCTCGGTACTGCGTTGCCCGAACGAATACCTGAGCCAGAACGAACCTTTGAATGAAAAGGCCTTCCTGCAGCCAGGCACCCAGCAAGTAGCCGCCGGTTACGCGATCTACGGTCCGCAGACCATGCTGATCCTGACCCTGGGCGACGGCGTGAAAGGCTTCACCCTGGACCGTGAAATGGGCAGCTTCGTGCTGACCCACGAAAACATCACCATTCCTGAAGCCACCCAGGAATTTGCCATCAACGCGTCCAACCAGCGTCACTGGGAAGCACCGGTACAGCGCTACGTCGGCGAATTGCTGGCAGGCGATGAAGGCCCGCTGAAAAAGAACTACAACATGCGCTGGGTCGCCGCGATGGTGGCCGACGTGCACCGCATCCTGACCCGCGGCGGTCTGTTCATGTACCCACGTGACAGCCGCGAGCCGTCCAAGCCGGGCAAGCTGCGCCTGATGTACGAAGCCAACCCGATGTCGTTCCTGGTGGAGCAGGCGGGCGGCGCGTCCACCGATGGCCACCAGCGCATCCTCGACATCCAGCCGGAAGGCCTGCACCAGCGTGTGGCGGTGTTCCTCGGTTCGAAAGAAGAAGTGGCCCGCGTCACGGCTTACCACAAGGAATAAACCATGACCGCGCCCTGGCAGCCGTTGCTTGATTGGTGGTTCGGGAGCTCCGGATCAGCGAGTGAAGTGGCGGCGCAGAAGGGCAGGTTATGGTTCGGCAAGCGCGACAGCCAGGACCTCGAAGCGCGTGAGCGTTTCGGGGACTGGGTCGAGCAGGCACTGGCCGGCGGTTTGACCGAGTGGATGCAACGTCCCGAAGGTTGGCTGGCCCTGGTGCTGTTGCTCGATCAACTCCCGCGAATGATCTTTCGTGATTCTCCCAAGGCTTTTTCCGGTGACATCAGGGCTCAGGCACTGGTGGCGCAAGGCATTGCCGCGGATTTCGACCGGCAGTTGCAACCGATTCAGCGGGTGTTCATCTACCTGGTGTTCGAGCATAGCGAGAACCTGGCGGTGCAGAACGAAGGCGTCTCGCGCTATATCGAATTGGTGGCGCAGCAGCCGGAGAGCGATCGGGCACTGTTCAGCGATTATCTGGACTATGCCGAGCGGCATCAGCAAGTGATTGCGCAGTTTGGGCGGTTTCCGCACAGGAATGCAGTGTTGGGGCGCGAGAGTACGGCTGAGGAACTGGAGTTTCTGTCGAGGCCTGGGTCGAGGTTCTAGATCTTCATGGCGGCTGATGCCGCCTTCGCGGGCAAGCCCGCTCCCACAGTTGATTTGGTCGGACACAAAATTTGTGCCCGTCCTTGATCCCTGTGGGAGCGGGCTTGCTCGCGAAGGGGCCGGTGAGTGCGCCTTAGATCCTGAAGCTTCCCACTAGCTGCTTCAACCGCGCCGCCTGCTGCTCAAGATCGGCACACGCACGCAAGGTCGCCTGCAGGTTCTCCACGCCTTCCTGGTTCAGCGTGTTGATTTCGGTGATGTCGACGTTGATCGACTCCACCACGGCGGTCTGCTCTTCGGTCGCTGTTGCCACGGACTGGTTCATGCCGTCGATCTCGCCGATGCGCTGGGTCACGCTGCCCAGGCGTTCGCCGGCCTGGTTGGCGATGCCGACGCTGCTTTCGCTCTGGCGCTGGCTGTCGGTCATGATGCCCACCGCTGCGCGGGCGCCGACTTGCAGCTCTTCGATCATCGTCTGCACTTGCTGCGCTGAGTCCTGGGTGCGGTGAGCGAGGTTGCGTACCTCATCGGCCACCACGGCAAAACCGCGACCGGCCTCACCGGCGCGGGCCGCTTCGATGGCGGCATTGAGCGCCAGCAAGTTGGTCTGCTGGGAGATGCTGGTGATCACTTCCAGGATCTGCCCGATGTTGACCGTGTTGCTGTTGAGGGTTTCGATGTTGCCGCACGAGTCGCTGATCTTCGCCGACAACTGCTGCATCGCCGCGATGGTTTTATCCACCACCTGCTGGCCGTCTTCGGCCAGGCTGCGGGCATCGCTGGAGTGCTGCGAGGCGAGGGCGGCGTTCTGCGCGATTTCCTGCGCGGCGGCGCCGAGCTGGTTGATCGCCGCGGCCACGCTGCTGGTGCGCGAGGCTTGCTGGTCGGAGTTGAACATCGACGAGTTCGACGCGGCCACTACACGTAGCGCTACTTCGTTGACCTGCCCTGTGGCCGAGGCCACTTCGATGATCGAGGTGTGAATGCGTTCGACGAAGCGGTTGAACGACAGCCCCAGCGCGCCGAATTCGTCGTGGCCGTGAATGGTCAGGCGTTTGGTCAGGTCACCTTCGCCTTCGGCGATGTCGTGCATGGCGCGACCCATGGTCAGCAGCGGCTGCATCAGCAGGCTGATCAGCATACCCAGCAACGCGATGATGATCACTACGGCGATCACCATGGCGATGATCGCCGAGGTGCGGAATTCGCTGAGCATCGAGAACGCCGTTTCCTGGTCGAGCACCAGTGCCACGTACCAGTTCGCCGATGGCACGCCGTTGACGTGGGTGAAGGAGATGAACTGGCGCTTGCCGTCGATCTCGACTTCTTTCAGGCCCGGGCTGACTTTCGGCGTGTCGCTCGGATAGGCTTCGGCCAGGCTCTTGAGCACCAGCTTGCTGTCCGGGTGAATCAGGATCTTGCCGTCGGCACCGACGATGAACGCATGGCCGTGGCCGCCGAAGTTCAGCGAGTTGATGATCGCGCTGACGCTGGACAGATCGATGTCGGCGCCAGCGACGCCGATCATCTGGCCCTGGTGCTGCACCGGGGTGGCCACGGTGATCACCAGTTTGCCGGAGGAGGCGGCGATGTAGGGTTCGGTGACGATGGTTTGTTGTGCGCTATTGGCCGCCTTGTACCAGCCGCGGGCGCGTGGGTCGTAGTCCGCCGCGCGGTTGCCGGCCGGGACCGAGAACATCACGCCATCGGCGCCACCGAAGTAGCTCAGCTGGAAGTTGCCGGTGTAGGCGGGCAGGTCGATGATCCGTTTCAGACTGGCGGGTGCATTGCCATCGGCGCTGACCTGTTGGGCCATCGACTGCAGCAATTGCATGCGACTTTCCAGCCAGGTCTGGATGTTGCTGGTGGTCAGGCTGCCGAGTTCCTGCATCGAGGCCTCGGTACTGTTGCGCAGGGTTTCGCGCTGGCGATAGTCGTTGAACAGGATGAAACAAGCGAATGCGACGGCCACCACGAGGGCGGCAGCCAGCAAGATCTTGTGGCTGAACTTCATGTTTCTGGTCATGGGATGAGCTACCGCAGAGGGGCTGTTCTACAAAATGGGGGAGCAAATGCCACCGACGTGGCATTGCGTTGCATTTATGTCGACTGAACGGCGCCAAAGATTAGGCGGATTTTCCTGAAAAACGACGAAATGCCCGGTGAACGAGGAAAGTGAATGATTTTCGGCAAAAGGCAGACGAATGGCCCGATAAATAGCCTGCCGGGCAGGGAACCAGACAGGGGTTTTCTCTTCTAAGCTTCAGCTTGGCAGCCATGCCAATCCCCTACGCCCCCCCGGAGTTTCACCATGTCGCTGCGTTCCATCGCCCTGCTTTCATTCTGCGTATTGCTCGCTGCCTGCAGCAAGGTCAATCAGGAAAACTACTCGAAGCTCTCGGCCGGTATGGCCAAGGCCGATGTGGAAACCCTGTTGGGCAAACCCGCCGATTGTTCAGGCGCGCTCGGCATGTCCAGTTGCACCTGGGGCGACAAGAACAGCTTTATCAGCGTGCAGTTCGCCGGTGACAAAGTGCTGATGTTTTCCGGCCAAGGCCTGAAGTAAACCGGGGCGATCGCCCACGGGAGAAAAATAATGAAGCGGTTATTGATCATCCTTTTTGCCGGCCTGGTGTTGGCTGGCTGTGCCACGTCTGGCCCGGACCCTTTGGCGCCCAAGACGGCCAACAGCGTCAACCTCAAGCGCTACCAGGGCACCTGGTACGAGTTGGCCCGTCTGCCGATGTACTTCCAGCGCGACTGTGCGCAATCCGAAGCCCATTACACGCTTAAACCCGACGGCAACGTCGCGGTATTGAACCGCTGCCTGACAGCGCAATGGCAATGGGAAGAGGTCAAGGGCACGGCCTATCCGGAGGTGCCGGGCAAGAACGACAAGCTGAAGGTCGAGTTCGATACCTGGTTTTCCAGGCTGATCCCGGGTACGGCGAAGGGCGATTACTGGGTGCTGTACGTCAGCGATGACTACAAGACCGCCATCGTCGGTGACCCGAGCCGCAAGTATCTGTGGCTGTTGTCGCGCACGCCGACCGTGAATGGAGTGGTGCGCGAGGAGCTGCTGAGCAGGGCGCGTCAGCAGGGTTACGACACTACCCGGTTGATCTGGCGGGCGTCGGAACAGCAGATGGCCAAGACCTCGAACTAACCGTCAGCACATATCCAAATGTGGGAGCGGGCTTGCTCGCGAAGAGGGTGTCACATTCAACAGAGATGTTGACTGACAGTCCGCCTTCGCGAGCAAGCCCGCTCCCACATTTTTGTTTGATGTCAGCCCAGCAATTCGCGCAGGACCTGGGCGAAGGCGCGGCTGCTTTCTTCTTCATCAGCATGGCGCCCATCACGCACTACCCACTGGCCATTGACCAGCACATCCCGCACCTGACGATCGCCACCGGCAAACAGCCAGCGGTTGAGAATCCCGTCGCCGCTGGCTGTTGCCAGGTACGGATCGTTGCCGTCGAGCACCAGCCAGTCGGCGCGCTTGCCGACTTCCAGGGCGCCAATCGGCTGACCCAGTGCCTGGGCGCCGCCATCCAGCGCGGCATCAAACAGCGTGCGCCCGACCATCGGCTGCTCCGCGCCATACAGGCGATTTCGCCGCTGGTCGCGCAGACGCTGGCCGTATTCCAGCCAGCGCAACTCTTCCACCACGCTCAGTGATACATGGCTGTCGGAACCGATACCCATGCGGCCGCCCTGGGCGAGGAAGTCCACCGCCGGGAAGATCCCGTCGCCGAGGTTGGCTTCGGTGGTCAGGCACAGGCCGGCGATGGCGCGACTCTTGGCCATCGACGTGACTTCTTCCGGGTTGGCGTGAGTCGCGTGGACCAGGCACCAGCGTTGATCGACGTCGACGTTTTCGTACAGCCATTGCAGCGGACGACGGCCACTCCAGGTCAGGCAGTCGTCGACTTCTTTCTGCTGCTCGGCGATGTGGATATGCACCGGGCACTGCTTGTCGCTGGCTGCCAGCACTTCGCTGATCTGCTGCGGCGTGACCGCGCGCAGCGAGTGGAAACACAGGCCCAGGGCTTGCGCCGGTTGCTGCGCCAGGACCGGTTGCAGGCGCGACTGCAGCTTGAGGTAGTTTTCGGTGCTGTTGATGAAGCGGCGCTGGCCTTCGTTCGGGGACTGACCACCGAAACCTGCGTGGCTGTAGAGCACCGGCAACAGGGTCAAGCCGATGCCCGCGGAACCTGCTGCCTGGCTGATACGCAGGGCCAGTTCAGCCGGGTCGGCATAAGGTTGGCCGCTGAAGTCGTGGTGTACGTAATGAAATTCCGCGACCGAGGTGTAACCGGCCTTGAGCATTTCGATGTACAGCTGACGGGCGATGACGCCGAGTTGCTCCGGGCTGATTTTTCCGACGAGGCGATACATCAGGTCGCGCCAGGTCCAGAAACTGTCGTTCGGATTTCCCGCCACTTCCGCCAGCCCGGCCATGGCCCGCTGGAAGGCGTGGGAGTGCAGGTTCGGCATGCCAGGCAGCAGCGGACCGCTCAACCGCTCGGCGCCATCTGCATGAGAATCGGCCTGGATATGGGTCAATACGCCATCGGCGCTGACCTCAAGACGTACATTGTTGGCCCATCCACTAGGCAGCAGCGCGCGTTCGGCAAAGAAGGCGGACATGGTTCAGCACCCCATCGTGTGTTATTTGTATATACATATACAGACGTTTGCCTGCCCGGTAAACTCCGGCAAGCTAGCAACCCTATCCAAACGACCAAGGATTAACCGTGCCGACTCCGCCTCCAGTCTCTCCGTTGGCCGCGAACATGGGCGACAGTCCGGCGCCCTTGTACGCCCGCGTCAAACAAATGATCACCCAGCAAATCGACAGTGGAAACTGGCCGCCGCACTACCGCGTTCCGTCGGAAAGTGAGCTGGTCAGCCAGTTAGGCTTCAGCCGCATGACCATCAACCGCGCGCTGCGCGAGATGACCGCCGATGGCCTGCTGGTGCGCATGCAAGGCGTCGGCACCTTCGTCGCCGAGCCGAAAAGCCAATCGGCCCTGTTCGAAGTGCACAACATCGCCGACGAAATCGCCTCCCGCGGTCATCGCCACACCTGCAAGGTCATCACCCTTGAAGAAGAGGCCGCCGGCTCCGAGCGCGCCCTTGCCCTGGACATGCGCGAAGGGCAGAAGGTGTTCCATTCACTGATCGTGCATTTCGAAAACGATATTCCGGTGCAGATCGAAGACCGTTTCGTCAACGCGCTGGTGGCGCCGGATTACCTCAAGCAGGACTTCACCCTGCAAACGCCCTATGCCTATTTGAACCAGGTCGCGCCGCTGACCGAAGGCGAGCACGTGGTCGAGGCGATCCTGGCCGAGCCGTCCGAATGCAAATTGCTACAGATTGAAAAGGGCGAGCCGTGCCTGCTGATCCGTCGCCGCACCTGGTCCGGCCGCCAGCCGGTGACCGCCGCTCGCTTGATCCACCCCGGTTCCCGTCATCGTCTGGAAGGTCGGTTTCATAAATAGAGAGCCATAAATGAGTAACGCAAAGGTTTTACGCGCCAAAGATTACCCGCGCATGCCGTGGAAAAACGGCGGCGGCAGCACCGAAGAAATCACCCGCGATGCCGGCACCGGCCTGGATGGCTTTGGCTGGCGCCTGTCGATTGCCGACATTGGCGAATCGGGCGGTTTTTCCACTTTTGCCGGTTATGAGCGAGTGATCACCGTTTTGCAGGGCGACGGCATGACCCTGACGGTGGATGGCCAGACCACACGGCCACTGTTACCGCTGGACCCGTTTGCCTTCAATGGTGAAAGCAAGGTGACTTGCACATTGCTGGGTGGGCCGATTCGCGATTTCAACCTGATTTACGCGCCGCAGCGTTACAGCGCGCGGTTGCAGTGGTTGTCGGGCGAGCAGCGGTTTTTCAGTTCGGCGGGCACGGTGTTGGTGTTCAGCGTGAGTGAGCAGGTTGAGGTGTCGGTCGATAACAACGCCCGGCAATTGGGCCGTCATGATTGCCTGCAATTGGAGGCTGATGCCGGATTACTGGATGTCGCCATCAATGGGCTGTGCTGCGTGATCGAACTGACCTCGCGCGACTGATCCCGGTCATTCCCGTTCGAGGGTAAAACCTCGAACGGTCGCCTCCAGCTCACTCGACATCTGCTTGAGTGCCTGGATGGTTTGCACCGCCTGCTGTTGCGCCGCGACATTTTCCTCGACCCGCTGCGCCACGTTTTCCACATTGCGCGCCACGTCTTCGCTGGCTTCACGCTGTTCCTGCAAGGCGTTGGAGATCTGGCTGACTGCATTGAGTGACGCGTTGAGCGCGGTCTTGACGTCATTCATCGACGCTCCGGCGCTGTCGATCAGTTGTTGGCCCTGAAGTACGCGCTCGCGCCCAGTGTTCATGCTGCTGTTGGCCTTTCTCATGCCGCTTTGAATTGTGCTCACCAGCACCACAATCTCGGCGGTAGAGCGGGTCGTGCGGGTTGCCAGCTCCCGCACTTCGTCAGCCACCACGGCAAACCCGCGTCCTTGTTCACCGGCCCGCGCCGCCTCGATGGTGGCATTGAGTGCGAGCAGATTGGTCTGTTCGGCAATGCTGTGGATCATGCCGACAATCTTCCCGATGGCGTTGGAGTGCAGGGTCAATTGGTCGATCTCATCCGACGACTGGGTCACCAGTTGGGCGATCTGCTGCATCTCGAGGATAGAGCGCTCCATGGTGGCAATGCCGAAAGCGGTGATCTGCTCGGCCTTTAGGGTGGTGTCGTGTGCCTGCGCGGCGTTCTCGGCGATGTGTGTAATGTTGGCTGACATCTGTTCCGCGGCGGCGGCAATGGAAGAGGCCGCGCCATTTTGCTCGGCCGCCTGTTTCAGGCCTTGTTCAGACGAGATGCTCAGGTTCAGGGTCGAGGACTCGATATGCTGCGAGGCTTCGCGCACCTTGCCGATCATGCTGGCCAGGCTGCGTCGCATGGCCTCGACCGATTGCATGACACCCGTTGACTTCGCGTTACTGTTCACCGGAGCGCCGAGCCTGCCCTGGGCAATCCTTGTGCTGATACTGGCCAGCTCGTGAGGCTCGGCGCCCAGGTATCGCGCCAGCCTGGCGCTGAACAGCAGGGCGTAAAGACTGCCAAACAACAGTGCCAGAGCCAGGATCACGGCCATCAGCCTCATATTGGTCTCATAGAGTGCCTGGCTGTGCTCGAACTGATGGCGAGCTTCTTTCAGTTGAGCATCCGTCAGCTGCGAGAACAGTGAGGTCAGCGGGTCGATCAAGGGGTAAAGCTGGTGTGTGGCGAACTGCTCCAGGCTCTGACTGGCGGCGTTGTTGCGGTTCAAGACCGCCTGCAAACGCTGGAGCGGTACTTTGGTCGCCTGCATCAGCGGTGTGATTTCGTTGATCAGTCGCACCTCTTCATCAACCAGGCGAGTCGAGAGGTAGGTGCGCCAGAGCGGTTCGATTTCAAGCATCGCTTGCCGTATCTGCTGCGCTGCATCGACGCCACTGAGGATGCCATCGCGGGCCTTGTGGATAGCGTTGACGATCCGGACTGAATACAGCTCGGAGATTTTCTTCAGATCCTGTTGCGGAATGACCCGGTCCAGGTAAACCGTCTCCAGTCCCTGGACCGTAGCGCGCATGCCGTACAGGCCGAGTGCGCCGATGCCGGTCAGGCTGCTCAGGAGAATGCCGGCAAGCAGGAGCAGGTGGGTTTGGACTTTCCACTGTTTCATTACGGGTTCCTCGCAGAAGTGACATCAGGGGGGGCTTGCTCGTGAAGTCGGCGAGGATTGATGGAGGTGGAGTCGGATGTTTCTGATGATGTTGTAGGGTGTTTCTGGAATGCGCTCAATTGGGCATCAGGTGTTACCGAACGCCCCAGCGTGGCGCAGAACCCCGCTCAAGTAACAAAACCCTCTCGCTACAAAAATCCCCCCAGAAAAATTTCATCTTGTCCGGAACCCTTGTTCCAGGCGCTCTCCAGCCGTTTCATGATTTTTCTTGAATTCTCATCCAATAAGTTGGCCGCCTGATTGCATATGCTTGTATGTACAAGTAAAGACGTATGCGTATGAGTCACGAGGACTCAACCATCGTCCACTGATTCGCCGGTGTGCACTGATGCCCATTGGCTTGCTCGCCCACTGCCTGGGTTGGTTTTGGATTGATTGCTGAGGAGTTCTTTTCGTGACTAAATTTCGTGACGTTGAAATCCGCGCTGCCCGCGGTAACAAGCTGACCGCCAAGAGCTGGCTGACCGAAGCGCCGCTGCGCATGCTGATGAACAACCTCGACCCGGAAGTTGCCGAGAACCCTAAGGAATTGGTGGTTTACGGTGGTATCGGTCGCGCCGCCCGTAACTGGGAATGCTACGACAAGATCGTCGAAAGCCTGACCAACCTCAACGAAGACGAAACCCTGCTGGTGCAATCCGGCAAGCCGGTCGGCGTGTTCAAGACTCACGCCAACGCCCCGCGCGTACTGATCGCCAACTCCAACCTGGTGCCGCACTGGGCGAGCTGGGAACACTTCAACGAACTGGACGCCAAGGGCCTGGCCATGTACGGCCAGATGACCGCCGGCAGCTGGATCTACATCGGCAGCCAGGGCATCGTCCAGGGCACCTACGAAACCTTCGTCGAAGCCGGTCGCCAGCACTACAACGACAACCTCAAGGGCAAGTGGGTCCTGACCGCTGGCCTGGGCGGCATGGGCGGTGCCCAGCCTCTGGCGGCAACCCTGGCTGGTGCCTGCTCGCTGAACATCGAATGCCAGCAGGTCAGCATCGATTTCCGTCTGAAAAGCCGCTATGTCGATGAGCAAGCCAAAGACCTCGACGACGCGCTGGCGCGTATCGAAAAGTACACCAAAGAAGGCAAGGCGATCTCCATCGCGCTGCTCGGTAACGCCGCTGAAATCCTGCCGGAACTGGTCAAGCGCGGCGTGCGCCCGGACATGGTCACCGACCAGACCAGCGCCCACGATCCACTGAACGGCTACCTGCCGGCTGGCTGGACCTGGGACCAGTACCGTGCTCGCGCCAAGACTGAACCTGCCGCTGTGATCAAGGCCGCCAAGCAATCGATGGCCGTTCACGTCAAAGCGATGCTGGACTTCCAGAAAATGGGCGTGCCGACCTTCGACTACGGCAACAACATCCGTCAGATGGCCCAGGAAGAAGGCGTGGAAAACGCATTCGACTTCCCAGGCTTCGTACCGGCCTACATCCGTCCGCTGTTCTGCCGCGGTATCGGCCCGTTCCGTTGGGCTGCGCTGTCAGGCAACGCTGAAGACATCTACAAGACCGACGCTAAAGTAAAAGAGCTGATCCCGGACGACGCCCACCTGCACAACTGGCTGGACATGGCGCGCGAGCGCATCAGCTTCCAGGGCCTGCCGGCACGTATCTGCTGGGTTGGCCTGGGCCTGCGCGCCAAACTGGGCCTGGCGTTCAACGAAATGGTGCGCAGCGGTGAGCTGTCCGCCCCGATCGTGATCGGTCGTGACCACCTGGACTCCGGTTCGGTGTCGAGCCCGAACCGCGAAACCGAATCGATGCAAGACGGTTCCGACGCCGTGTCCGACTGGCCACTGCTCAACGCCCTGCTCAACACCGCGAGCGGCGCGACCTGGGTGTCCCTGCACCACGGCGGCGGCGTCGGCATGGGCTTCTCCCAGCACTCGGGCATGGTGATCGTCTGCGACGGTACTGACGAAGCGGCCGAGCGTATCGCTCGCGTGCTGCACAACGACCCGGCCACTGGCGTTATGCGTCACGCCGATGCCGGTTACCAGATCGCCATCGACTGCGCCAAGGAGCAAGGGCTGAACCTGCCGATGATTACCGGCAAGTAACACCTGATCCGTGGGAGCTGCTTTTATGTGAGAGCGAGCCCGCTCGCTCTCACTGGCCAGGCAGCGGCATAGCGCAACACCAGACCGTTTGATCCTGCCGTTTCGAGCAGGACGCTGTCACCGAACAAAAGCTGAATGTCGGTCGCGCTGCGGCGCAGGCCTGATTGGACGTGGACAGGGCTGGATGCCTCTTGACTGCCGTAAGCCAATTCATGATTAGGAGCGTCACAACAATGAAATCGAACAAGACCCTGCTGACCACATTGCTTTCCATGGGCCTGCTGGCCAGCGCTGGCGCCACTCAGGCGGCGGGTTGGTGCGAGTCGGGCAAACCGGTGAAATTCGCCGGTTTGAACTGGGAAAGCGCCATGTTGCTGACCGACGTGATGCAAGTCGTGCTGGAGAAAGGCTACGACTGCAAGACTGACAGCCTGCCGGGTAACTCCATCACCATGGAAAACGCCCTGAGCAGCAACGATATTCAAGTGTTTGCCGAAGAGTGGGTCGGCCGCAGCGAAGTCTGGAACAAGGCTGAGAAAGCCGGCAAGGTCGTCGGTGTCGGCGCACCTGTCGTGGGTGCTGTCGAGGGCTGGTACGTGCCGCGCTACGTGATCGAAGGCGACGCCAAGCGCAAGCTGGAAGCCAAGGCGCCGGAGTTGAAAAACATCGCTGACCTGGGCAAATACTCGGCGGTGTTCAAGGACGCCGAAGAGCCATCCAAGGGCCGTTTCTACAACTGCCCGGCCGGCTGGACCTGCGAGCTGGACAACAGCGAAATGCTGAAAAGCTACGGCCTGGAAAGCACCTACACCAACTTCCGCCCAGGCACCGGCCCGGCGCTGGATGCCGCGGTGCTGTCGAGCTACAAGCGTGGCGAGCCGATCCTGTTCTACTACTGGTCGCCAACGCCGCTGATGGGCCAGATCGACGCGGTGAAACTCGAAGAGAAACCAGGCGTGAACAAGACTGTGACCATCAAGGTCGGCCTATCCAAGACTTTCCACGACGAAGCCCCGGAACTGGTGGCCGTGCTGGAAAAGGTCAACGTGCCAATCGACCTGCTGAACCAGAACCTTGGGCGCATGAGCAAAGAGCGGATCGAATCACCAAAACTGGCCAAGATCTTCCTGAAGGAACATCCTGAAGTCTGGCACGCGTGGGTGAGCGAAGACGCAGCCAAGAAAATCGACGCGGCCTTGTAGGTTGGGCTTCTCCGACTGCTGGCAACGGCAGTCGGACGCTTGATCGCAACCCCTTGATTGAGAGTCTCTTATGTTTCCCGAAAGCTTTACCTTTTCCATCGCCGACTGGGTCAACAGTTGGGTCGATTCGCTGGTCACCAACTACGGCGACGTATTTCGCAGCATCTCCGACACCCTCCTGTGGGCCATCGTCAATCTTGAAGGGCTGCTGCGTGCAGCGCCCTGGTGGCTGATGCTGGCGATCGTGGCGGGCGTGGCCTGGCACGCGACCCGTAAAGTCGTGACCACGTCAGTGATCGTCGGCCTGCTGTTCCTGGTGGGGGCGGTCGGCCTCTGGGACAAGCTGATGCAGACCCTGGCGCTGATGATGGTGGCGACGATCATTTCGGTGTTGATCGGCATACCACTGGGCATTCTCTCGGCACGCAGCAATCGCCTGCGTTCGGTGCTGATGCCGTTGCTGGACATCATGCAGACCATGCCGAGCTTCGTGTACCTGATCCCGGTGCTGATGCTGTTTGGCCTGGGCAAGGTCCCGGCGATTTTCGCCACCGTGATCTACGCCGCGCCGCCGCTGATCCGCCTGACCGACCTGGGCATTCGCCAGGTCGACGGCGAAGTGATGGAAGCGATCAACGCCTTCGGTGCCAACCGCTGGCAGCAACTGTTCGGCGTGCAACTGCCGCTGGCCCTGCCGAGCATCATGGCGGGCATCAACCAGACCACCATGATGGCCCTGTCGATGGTAGTGATTGCCTCGATGATCGGTGCCCGTGGCCTGGGTGAAGACGTGCTGGTGGGGATTCAGACCCTCAACGTCGGACGTGGCCTCGAAGCCGGTCTGGCGATCGTGATTCTGGCTGTGGTGATCGACCGCATTACACAGGCGTATGGTCGCGCACGGCATGAGGTGAGCAAATGAACAACGCAACCGTGAGCAAGATCGAAGTCAAAAACGTCTTCAAGATTTTCGGCAACCGTTCCAAGGACGCGCTGGCCATGGTCGGCCAGGGCAAGACCAAGGATCAGGTGCTGGCCGAAACCGGCTGCGTGGTCGGCGTGAACGACCTGTCGCTGAGCATCGGCAGCGGCGAGATCTTCGTGATCATGGGCCTGTCGGGTTCCGGCAAGTCGACCCTGGTACGCCACTTCAACCGCCTGATCGACCCGACCAGCGGTGCGATCCTGGTGGACGGCGTGGACATCCTGCAATACGACATGGAAGCCCTGCGCGAATTTCGCCGGCGCAAGATCAGCATGGTCTTCCAGAGCTTCGGCCTGTTGCCGCACAAGAGCGTGCTGGACAACGTCGCCTACGGCCTGAAAATCCGTGGCGAAAGCAAAGCCATGTGCGCCGAGCGTGCGCTGCACTGGATCAATACCGTGGGCCTCAAGGGTTACGAAAACAAATACCCGCATCAGCTTTCCGGTGGCATGCGCCAGCGTGTGGGCCTGGCTCGCGCCCTGGCGGCGGACACCGACATCATCCTGATGGACGAAGCCTTCAGTGCCCTCGATCCGCTGATTCGCGCGGAGATGCAGGACCAGCTGCTGGAACTGCAAAAGACCCTGCACAAGACCATCGTCTTCATCACCCACGACCTCGACGAGGCCGTGCGCATCGGCAACCGCATCGCAATCCTCAAGGACGGCCGCCTGATCCAGGTCGGCACGCCGAGAGAGATCCTGCACTCGCCGGCGGATGAGTATGTCGACCGCTTTGTGCAGCGTCGGGCGGCGGTGGTTTAAGAGATTTGCAGTGAGTGAGCTGGCCTCTTCGCGAGCAGGCTCGCTCCCACAGGGAAATGCATTCCAATGTGGGAGCGAGCCTGCTCGCGAAGGCGGCGGTGAAGCTGCATCAATATTTGGATGAGGTTGAAGATGTCCCGGGCTGAAAAAATCGTTATCACCCAAGCGCAGGTCACTTGGCAGGATGTGGTCGCCGTCGCTCGTCATGGCGCGCAGCTTGAGCTGTCGGCGCCGATCTGGGCGCGCATCGAAAACGCCCAGGCCATCGTCCAGCGCATCGTCACCAGCGGCCAACGTGCCTACGGCATCAACACCGGCCTGGGCGCGCTGTGCAACGTCTCGCTGCAGGACGAGCAACTCAGCCAGTTGTCGCGCAATACCTTGCTCAGCCACGCCTGCGGCGTTGGTGCACCACTGGCCGACGAGCAGACCCGTTCGATCATGTGCGCCGCCATCGTCAACTACAGCCACGGCAAATCCGGCCTGCACCGTCAGGTCGTCGAAGCGCTGCTGGCGCTGCTCAACCGCGGCATCACCCCGCAGGTGCCGTCCCAGGGTTCCGTGGGCTACCTGACCCACATGGCCCACATCGGCATCGCGCTGCTGGGCGTGGGCAATGTCAGCTATCGCGGGCAGATCGTTGCCGCGCAACAGGCGCTGGCCGAAGAAGGCCTGCAACCGGTCAAGCTCGGTGCCAAGGACGGTTTGTGCCTGGTCAACGGCACGCCGTGCATGACCGGCCTGAGCTGCCTGGCCATTGCCGACGCTACGCGCCTGCTGGAATGGGCCGACGTGATCGGCGCCATGAGCTTCGAAGCCCAGCGCGGGCAGATCGACGCGTTCGATGCCGAGATCATCGCACTCAAGCCGCACCCTGGCATGCAACAGGTCGGGATCAACCTGCGCGCCTTGCTGGACGGCAGTGAAGTGATTGCCCAGAGCAAAGGCATTCGCACGCAAGATGCCCTGAGTATTCGTTCGATCCCGCAAGTGCACGGCGCTGCGCGCGATCAACTTGTGCACGCGACCCGGCAGATCGAAACCGAACTCAACGGCGCCACCGACAACCCGCTGGTGCTGGGCACTGCGGACAACTATCGAGTGGTGTCCCAGGCCAACCCCCACGGCCAGTCCGTGGCCATGGCCGCGGACCTGCTGGCGATTGCCATGGCGGAAATCGGCTCGATTGCCGAACGTCGCCTGGACCGCTTGATCAACCCGCACGTCAGCGGCTTGCCGGCGTTCCTGGTGGCCAACCCGGGGGTGAACTCCGGGATGATGATCGTGCAATACGTGGCCGCTTCCCTGTGCGCGGAGAACCGCCAGCTGGCGCAACCGGCGGTGCTGGATAACTACGTGACGTCGGGCCTTCAGGAAGATCACCTGAGCCTTGGCACCAACGCAGCGCTGAAGCTGCATCGCGCCCTGGAAAACTGCACGCAGATCCTCGCCATCGAGTACCTGTTGGCGGCCCAGGCGTTTGAATTCTTGAAAGAACAACGCTTCGGCGCGGGCACCGATGCCGCTTGGCGTCTGCTGCGCGAGCGCGTTCCGGCTTACGACCAGGACCGTTGGCTGGCGCCGGACATTGCCGCCGCTGCCGGCGTTCTGAAAGACCCTGCTTTGCTGAAAAAAACCTTACCGAACTTGAACTGATTTCCATACAAGACCAGCGTGCCAAGGCGCCAGCCCCCTTAAAAGGGGGGAAGCGACGGACAACGGATATTTCCGGAGCGTCTGGTAGTTAACAACAAACTCTCAAAAGGAGAATGAACATGACTGCGCTTAATTTGATTCCCGGCCAACTGAGCCTTGCCCAACTGCGTGATGTCTATCAGCAACCGGTCAAACTGACCCTCGATCACAGCGCTGCAGCTCAGATCGAAGCCAGCGTGGCTTGCGTGGAGCAGATCCTAGCCGAGAACCGCACCGCCTACGGCATCAACACCGGTTTCGGCCTGCTGGCCTCGACCCGCATCGCCAGCGAAGACCTGGAAAACCTGCAGCGCTCGCTGGTGCTGTCCCACGCCGCCGGTGTCGGCCAGCCGATCAGCGACGAACTGGTGCGCCTGATCATGGTGCTCAAGGTCAACAGCCTGAGCCGTGGTTTCTCCGGCATCCGCCGTGTGGTGATCGACGCGCTGATCGCCCTGATCAACGCCGAGGTGTACCCGCACATTCCACTGAAAGGTTCGGTGGGTGCCTCCGGTGATCTGGCGCCTCTGGCCCACATGTCGCTGGTGCTGCTGGGCGAAGGCAAGGCACGCTACAAAGGCGAGTGGATGGAAGCCACCGAAGCGCTGAAAGTTGCCGGCCTGACCCCGCTGACCCTGGCCGCGAAAGAAGGCCTGGCGCTGCTCAACGGTACCCAGGTGTCCACTGCTTTCGCCCTGCGCGGCCTGTTCGAAGGTGAAGACCTGTTCGCCGGTGCCCTGGCACTGGGCGGCCTGACCGTGGAAGCGGTACTGGGTTCGCGCTCGCCGTTCGACGCCCGCATCCACGCGGCCCGTGGCCAGAGAGGCCAGATCGACGCGGCCGCCGCTTATCGCGATCTGCTCGGCGAGCGCAGCGAAGTCTCCGATTCCCATGAAAACTGCGAGAAGGTCCAGGACCCGTATTCCCTGCGTTGCCAGCCGCAAGTCATGGGCGCCTGCCTGACCCAGTTCCGTCAGGCCGCCGAAGTGCTGGCGATCGAAGCCAACGCCGTATCGGACAACCCGCTGGTGTTCGCCGCGGAAGGTGACGTGATTTCCGGCGGTAACTTCCACGCCGAACCGGTGGCCATGGCCGCCGACAACATGGCCCTGGCCATCGCCGAAATCGGCTCCCTGAGCGAACGCCGCATCTCGCTGATGATGGACAAGCACATGTCGCAACTGCCGCCGTTCCTGGTGGCCAACGGCGGCGTGAACTCCGGCTTCATGATCGCCCAGGTGACCGCCGCGGCACTGGCCAGCGAAAACAAGGCGCTGTCCCATCCGCACTCGGTGGACAGCCTGCCGACCTCCGCCAACCAGGAAGACCACGTGTCGATGGCGCCGGCGGCTGGCAAGCGTCTGTGGGAAATGGCCGAAAACACCCGTGGCATTCTCGCCGTGGAATGGCTGGCCGCGGTTCAGGGCCTGGACCTGCGCAACGGTCTGAAGACTTCGCCAAAACTGGAAAAGGCCCGCGCCATCCTGCGCAACGAAGTGCCGTTCTATGAGAAGGACCGCTTCTTTGCGCCGGACATCAATGCCGCGACCGAGCTGTTGGCTTCGCGTTGCCTGAACGAGCTGGTTTCGGCGAAGTTGCTGCCGAGCCTGTAAAGGTTCCAATGTAGGAGCTGCCGCAGGCTGCGATCTTTTGATCTTGTTTTTTAAAAGATCGCAGCCTCGTTGCACTCGACAGCTCCTACAGGAGGCGATTCGGTTTTGCGTCGCATAAAAATAATCAAGGACGAGCAATGCAACAGCCAGCAAAGGGTTTGAAACGCGGGCTCTCTGCCGACTTTTTCTCATCGATAACCTAACGGAGGCCAAGGATGAAAACGCTCTGGCAACACTGTCACGTCGCAACCATGGCGCAAGGCGTCTACTCGATCATCGAGGATGCGGCCATCGTGACGTCAGGCGCGCTCATTGAGTGGATCGGCCCGCGCGCTGAACTGCCGGCGGGGGATTACCCGGCCGTCAACGATCTTGAAGGCGCCTGGGTCACCCCGGGGCTGATCGACTGCCACACCCACACAGTGTTCGGCGGTAACCGCAGCGGTGAATTCGAAAAGCGCCTGCAAGGCGTCAGCTACGCGGAAATCGCCGCCAGCGGTGGTGGCATCGCCAGCACCGTGCGCGCCACCCGCGCGGCCAGTGAAGACGAACTGTTCGCCAGTGCCGCCAAGCGCCTGAAAAGCCTGATGCGCGACGGCGTTACCAGCATCGAAATCAAGTCCGGCTACGGCCTGGACCTGACCAACGAGCGCAAGATGCTGCGTGTGGCCCGTCGCCTCGGCGCCGAACTGCCCGTCAGCGTGCGCAGCACTTGTCTGGCCGCTCACGCCTTGCCGCCGGAATACACCGATCGCGCCGACGACTACATCGATCACATCTGCGCTGACATGCTGCCGGCCCTGGCGGCCGAAGGGCTGGTCGACGCGGTGGATGCATTCTGTGAATACCTGGCGTTCTCGCCGGCGCAGGTCGAGCGCGTATTCATCACCGCCCGGGAACTGGGCTTGCCGGTGAAGCTGCACGCCGAGCAATTGTCGTCGCTGCACGGCTCTAGCCTGGCGGCGCGTTACCACGCGTTGTCCGCCGATCACCTGGAATTCATGACCGAAGACGACGCCATCGCCATGGCTGAGTCCGGTACCGTCGCGGTGTTGCTGCCCGGAGCCTTTTACTTCCTGCGCGAAACCCAATTGCCGCCGATGGATGCCCTGCGCAAGCACGGCGTGAAAATCGCCATCGCCAGCGACCTCAACCCGGGCACCTCACCGGGACTGTCGTTGCGCCTGATGCTGAACATGGCCTGCACCTGCTTCCGCATGACCCCGGAAGAGGCCTTGGCGGGTGCCACGATTCACGCCGCTACCGCGCTGGGCATGGCCGATACCCACGGCTCGCTCGAGGCCGGCAAGGTCGCGGATTTCGTCGCCTGGCAAATCGATCGCCCGGCCGACCTGTCGTACTGGCTGGGCGGCGACCTGGAAAAACGCGTCGTGCGCCACGGCGTCGAGACAAATCTGTAGGAGAGCCGTTGTGGATAAGGTACTTAACTTCAAACAAGGCCGCGTACCGCTGCTGATCAGCATGCCCCACGCCGGTGTGCGTCTGACCCCGACAGTCGAGGCCGGCCTGATCCCCCAGGCGAAAAGCCTGCCGGACACCGACTGGCACATTCCGCAGTTGTATGACTTCGCCGCTGAACTGGGCGCCAGTACCCTGGCAGCCGAATACTCGCGGTTCGTCATAGACCTGAACCGTCCGTCTGACGACAAGCCGCTGTACGCGGGCGCGACCACCGGCCTGTATCCGGCCACGCTGTTCGACGGCGTGCCGTTGTTCCGTGAAGGGCTGGAGCCTTCGAAAGAAGAGCGTGCGACCTATCTGGAAAAGATCTGGACGCCGTACCACAGCACCCTGCAGCAGGAACTGGCGCGACTGAAGGCCGAGTTCGGCTACGCGCTGCTGTTCGATGCACACTCGATCCGCTCGATCATCCCGCACTTGTTCGATGGCAAGCTGCCGGACTTCAACCTCGGCACCTTCAATGGCGCCAGTTGCGATCCTCAGCTGGCGACCCGACTGGAAGCCATCTGCGCACGCCACGACAACTACACCCATGTGTTGAACGGACGCTTCAAGGGCGGCCACATCACCCGTCATTACGGCAACCCGGGCGAGAACATCCACGCAGTGCAACTGGAACTCGGGCAGTGCACCTATATGGAAGAGTTCGAGCCGTTCCGTTATCGCGCCGATCTGGCGGAGCCGACGCAGGTGGTGTTGAAGGAGTTGCTGCAAGGGCTGCTGGCCTGGGGCGAGAAGCACTACAACGCTTAATGCTTGGTATATAACCCTGTGGGAGCGAGCTTGCTCGCGATAGCTGTCTGTCAGTTACATCTATGTCGACTGATCCACCGCCATCGCGAGCAAGCTCGCTCCCACAGGTATGTGTTTATCTTGAAAGCGCGTCGGAACAGTCGCCACCGTGCAAAACACGGTCGTCACAGGTCGCTTTTACCGCTCGTCTGCTGCGTATTGTTCTGGCCACGGTGCACAAAGACACCGGCCCGACAATAATCCTGCCGCACGAGATCATCCTGATGAAAAGACTGTTCGCCCGCTGTCTCTCAATCTTCTGCGGCACCGCTCTCCTGAGCACCAGCGTCCTGGCCGCTGACGATCCCTCCTGCAAGACCGTGCGCATGGGCGTGGTCAACTGGACCGATGTGATTGCCACCAGTGGCATGGCCGATGTGCTGCTCAACGGTCTGGGCTACGAAAGCAAGCAAACCAGCGCTGTGCAGCAAATCATTTTCGCCGGCATCCGTGACAAGCGCCTCGACATCTTCCTCGGTTACTGGAAACCGGCGATGGACAAGAACATCGCACCCTTCTTGGCTGCCAATCAGGTGAAGGTCATGGACAAGCCGAGCCTGGCCGATGCCCAGGCCACCCTCGCGGTCCCTGACTACGTGGCAGCGGCCGGCCTGAAAACCTTCGCCGATATCGCCAGGTTCAAAGACCAGCTCGGCGGCAAGATCTACGGTATCGAGCCGGGCAGCGGTGCCAACACCACGATCAAGACGATGATCGAGACCAATCACTTCGGCCTCAAGGACTTCAAACTGATCGAGTCCGGTGAGGCCGGGATGCTGGCAGCCGTGCAGCGGGCGGTGAATCGCAAGGAGTTCGTGGTATTTGTCGGCTGGACCCCGCACCCGATGAACATCAACATGAAGATCGACTACCTGACCGGCAGCGAAGACGTGTACGGGCCGAACGAAGGTGCGGCGACCGTATCCACCGTCACCGCCCCGGATTACGCCGAGCGCTGCCCGAACGTCAATCGGTTGCTGGAGAACCTGACGTTCACCGCTGCCCAGGAAAGCCAGCTGATGGTACCGATCATGGAGCGCCAAACGGCTCAGGATGTCGCCAGAAAATGGCTGCGCGAGCATCCCGAAGACCTGCAGCGCTGGCTGGCGGGTGTCAGCAGTTTCGATGGCAAGGACGGCGTGGCGGCGGTTCAGGCCAGCCTGAAGAACTGACCCCAAAACCTGTGGGAGCGGGCTTGCTCGCGAAGGCGGATTGACAGTCGACATAGAGGTTGAATGTGCTGGCCCCTTCGCGAGCAAGCCCGCTCCCACAGGAAACTGTTCTTTCCATGCACCTCTGAAAGGCTGACACCAGGCTCATGGCTTCTTACCCGCTTTCCGAGCAAATGACGGCATTCGTCGAGAAAACCGTCAGTTTCAACAGCACCGACAGCAGCCTCGCCGGATTGCGCCAGGCCTACAGCGAGATGTGCCGGGCGTTTACTCCGGCACGTCCCGCCGGGTTGTATGTGGTCGACTTCGTGTTGTCCGGCGTTGCTGTCCGTTCCTATCAGCCACCGGCCAGCGGTACGTCGTGCATCGTTTACCTGCATGGTGGCGGCTGGGTGGTGGGGGACCTGGACTCCCACGATTTCATCTGCGCCGAATTGGCATCGACACTCGGTGTGCTGGTGATCGCCGTCGACTATCGCCGGGCACCGGAGCATCCGTTTCCCGCTGCGTTCGATGATTGCCTGAAGGTCTGGCGAGCGCTGCGCACCGGGCCGTTTCAACTCGATCCGGAGCGCATGCTGGTGGCCGGTGACAGTGCCGGTGGCAATCTCGCAGCAGCGTTGTGCCTGGCACTGCGCGATGCCGGCGAGCCGTTGCCGTGCGCGCAGGTTCTGATCTATCCGGGGTTGGGTGGCGATCACCGGCTGCCATCGCGCAGCGAGTGCATCGACGCGCCGTTACTCAGCAGCAGTGACGTCGATTGCTATCACGCCCTTTACCTGCAGGGCACCCGCCATCCGAGCGCCTACGCCATGCCGTTGCTCGCCACGGATTTCAGGGGATTGCCACCGGCATGGATCGCCGTGGCGCAATTCGACCCGTTGCGTGATGACGGCGTGCGGTATGCCAAGCGACTGAACGCTGCGGGCGGGACTGCCACGCTGTATGTCGGCGAGGGCCTGGTTCATGGCTGTTTGCGGGCCCGCGGGCAGGTGGCCGAGGTCGATGAGCTGTACCAGACCCTGTTCGGATACCTGGCGGCTAAACTCTGACTCCCCAGGGGCATGCTCATTGACGTAATTCGGGTTTATGATGCCGGACGGCAGAATAATAGAAGTCCCCCCAGGGATGACCTCGACCCCTTACGGAGTGCGCAATGCAGACTTTGTACCCGCAGATCAAACCCTACGCCCGGCACGATCTGGCCGTCGACGAGACCCACACGCTGTATGTCGACGAAAGCGGTTCACCGGAAGGTTTGCCGGTGGTGTTCATCCACGGCGGCCCCGGTGCCGGATGTGATGCCCAGAGTCGTTGCTTCTTCGATCCCAACCTGTATCGCATCGTTACCTTCGACCAGCGCGGCTGTGGTCGCTCCACTCCCCACGCCAGCCTGGAAAACAACACGACCTGGGATCTGGTCGCCGACCTGGAGCGGATTCGCCAGCACCTGGGCATCGACAAATGGGTGCTGTTTGGCGGCTCCTGGGGTTCGACCCTGGCGCTGGCCTATGCGCAAACCCATCCTGAGCGTGTACACGGTCTGATCCTGCGCGGGATTTTTCTGTGCCGTCCGCAGGAAATCGAATGGTTCTATCAGGCTGGCGCGAGTCGTCTGTTCCCCGATTACTGGCAGGACTACATCGCACCGATCCCGCTGGATGAGCGCGACGACTTGCTTACCGCGTTCCACAAGCGTCTGGTCGGCAACGACCAGATTGCCCAGATGCACGCGGCCAAGGCCTGGTCCACCTGGGAGGGTCGTACTGCGACCCTGCGTCCTAACCCGCTGGTGGTCGATCGCTTCTCCGAGCCACAGCGTGCATTGTCGATTGCCCGCATCGAATGCCACTACTTCAGCAACCACGCCTTCCTGGAGCCGAACCAGTTGATCCGCGACATGGGCAAGATCGCCCATTTGCCCGGCGTGATCATCCATGGCCGCTATGACGTGATCTGCCCGCTGGATAACGCCTGGGAATTGCATCAAGCCTGGCCGAACAGCGAACTGCAGGTCATCCGCGATGCCGGTCATGCCGCTTCCGAACCGGGCATCACCGACGCGCTGGTCCGCGCCGCCGATCAGATGGCCCGGCGTCTGCTCGACCTGGCGCCTGACGAGGCATGAAGGGCCTGCTGCAACGGGTGCGTGGCGCGCGAGTCGAGGTTGCCGGCGAAGTCGTGGGTGCCGTTGATCAGGGATTGCTGGTCCTGGTGGCCGTTGAGCCAGACGATACGCGGGCCAGCGCCGACAAACTTCTTAATAAACTGCTTAACTATCGGGTGTTCAGTGACGCTGAGGGCAAGATGAATCTGTCCCTGGCGGATGTGGGCGGAGGGCTGCTGCTGGTCTCTCAGTTCACCCTGGCTGCCGATACCAGAAGCGGGCTGCGTCCGGGTTTCTCGACTGCGGCCCCTCCGGCCTTGGGTGAGGAATTGTTCGACTATCTATTAAGCAAAGCGAAACAGGTGCATGGCACTGTGGCATCAGGTAGATTCGGCGCGGATATGCAGGTGCACCTGGTCAATGATGGCCCGGTCACCTTCCTGTTACAGACCTGAAAGCGCTTGAAACAAGTTTTTACGCTCATTTCGACTGAAAACAGGGCTTTATCGCGATAAATACTTTGTTACCCCTGATGCGTTGTAACGCGGCCTACTAGATAATCGCGCGCTACGGGGATCAGCGTTCGTTGGTCCATTTTGACTTAGGTAGAGACTTGTCTGGATCCGATTGGGGAATCATTTCGCCCCAGCGGAGTCGGAACAATGCTCGCCAACTTGGCAAGAGTGGTTTGCAAGGGCGGTTTTTTCAGACCGTACACCGTGCAGACCCTTTAACTGGCCGTTGGTTTTTTGATCTGTTTTCGGCGAGGGTTGCTCGTGATTGTTAGTCCCTGTAACGCACCAAAATTGTCTGTCAAACGGTTACGCAGCGCCCTGGTAGCGGGCTCTGCACTGCTCTGCCTGCTCAGCGCCGGCCAGCTTTGGGCATTCAGTCTGGATGATGTATCGGCCAAGGCAAAAGAGCTGGCCGCGCAGAAATACGAAGCGCCGCGCAGTAACCTGCCGAACGAGTTCCGCGAAATGAAGTTCGCGGACTACCAGAAAATTCGTTTTCTGACGGAAAAAGCCGAATGGGCTGATCAGAAGACGCCGTTCAAGCTGTCCTTCTATCACCAGGGCATGCACTTCGATACGCCGGTGAAAATCAACGAAATCACGGCGAACACCGTCGAAGAGATCAAATACGATCCAAGTCGTTTCGACTTCGGCGATGTGAAGTTCGACCCGAAAGCCACCGAGCAACTGGGCTACGCCGGTTTCCGTGTGCTGTACCCGGTCAACAAGGCCGACAAGCAAGACGAAATCATGACCATGCTCGGCGCGAGCTACTTCCGCGTCGTCGGCAAGGGTCACGTCTATGGCTTGTCCGCTCGCGGCATGGCCATCGATACCGCCTTGCCGTCCGGCGAAGAATTCCCGCGTTTTCGCGAATTCTGGATTCAACAGCCCAAGCCGGGCGACAAGCACCTGGTGATCTTCGCCCTGCTGGACTCTCCGCGTGCCACCGGTGCCTATCGCCTGACCCTGCGTCCGGGCAGCGACACCATCGTCGACGTCAAGGCTCAGATGTTCCTGCGTGACAAGGTCGGCAAACTGGGCATCGCGCCGTTGACCAGCATGTTCCTGTTCGGCGCCAACCAGCCATCGAAAGTACTGAACTACCGCCGCGAACTGCACGACTCCAGCGGCCTGGCGATCCATGCCGGCAACGGCGAGTGGATCTGGCGTCCGCTGAACAATCCGAAACACCTGGCGGTGAGCAACTTCAGCGTGGAAAACCCGCGCGGCTTCGGCCTGCTGCAACGTGGCCGCGACTTCAGCCACTACGAAGACCTCGACGACCGCTACGACAAGCGCCCAAGCGCCTGGATCGAGCCGAAGGGGGACTGGGGCAAGGGCACTGTCGACTTGGTCGAGATTCCGACCGCCGACGAAACCAACGACAATATCGTGGCCTTCTGGAACCCGGAAAAATTGCCGGAACCTGGCCAGCCGCTCGATGTCGCTTATCGTATGCACTGGACCATGGACGAAGCGGCGATTCACGCGCCGGACAGTGCCTGGGTCAAGCAAACTCTGCGTTCGACCGGTGACGTCAAGCAGTCCAACCTGATTCGTCAGCCCGATGGCAGCGTTGCCTACCTGGTGGACTTCGAAGGTCCATCCCTGGCGGCATTGCCGGCCGATGCCGAGGTTCGCAGTCAGGTCAGCATCGGCGACAACGCCGAGCTGGTAGAAAACAGCGTGCGCTACAACCCTGAAACCAAGGGCTGGCGCCTGACCCTGCGGATGAAGATCAAGGATCCGGGCAAGTCCACCGAGATGCGTGCTGCGCTGGTGCAGAACATCGTGCCGGCGGACCTGGCCAAGACGTCGATTCCGTCGTCCAACTCGTCGGTTGCCAAGGCCGACAAGGTTGCCGCCAAGCAACAAGAGAAAGCGGACAAGGAAGCCAGGCAAGCAGAGGCCAAGCAGGCTGAAGCCAAGCCTGTTGCAGATGCCAAGGACAAGGCCAATAAAGACGCCAAGCAGCCTGTCGCTGCCGACGCGGCCCCAGCCACACCGGAATCGGCGCCGACTGAAGAAGTCCTGACCGAGACCTGGAGCTATCAGTTGCCTGCCGATGAGTAACTCTCAAGTACGGCCAGAAACTCTTTCCGAGTATCTGGCGCATCTGCCGATGACCGACGAGCAGCGCGCGGAACTCGCGGGCTGCCAGTCTTTCAGCGAATTGCACGAACGCCTGTCGTCTTCGACGTTCGACGCCCCGACCGAAGCCGCCCAGGCTTCGGTCGGCAAACGCCTGACCCTGAGCACCGCCGAAGAGCTGCAGGACGCGGAAATGCTGGTGCTCGACGCCAACGGCCGGGTCTGCCTCAAGGCGACCCCGCCGATCCGGCGGACCAAGGTCGTGCCGGAGCCGTGGCGCACCAACATTCTGGTGCGTGGCTGGCGGCGGATGACCGGTCGTACCAACCCGCCGAAGCCGCCGAAGGACGAGCGTGTACTGCCGGCTGCGCGCTGGCGTACTGTCGGTTCGATCCGTCGCTACATTCTGTTGCTGCTGATGCTCGGCCAGACCATCGTCGCCGGTTGGTACATGAAAGGCATCATGCCGTACCAGGGCTGGTCGTTCGTCGACCTCAACGAAGTGCTGCACCAACCGCTGCTGCAAACCGCCACGCAAGTGCTGCCGTACGCTTTGCAGACCAGCATCCTGATCCTGTTCGGGATTCTGTTCTGCTGGGTATCGGCCGGTTTCTGGACCGCGCTGATGGGCTTCCTCGAATTGCTGACCGGCCACGATAAATACCGTATCTCCGGTAAAAGTGCCGGTAACGAGCCGATTCCAAAGGATGCGCGCACCGCACTGGTGATGCCGATCTGCAACGAAGACGTGCCTCGGGTGTTCGCCGGCCTGCGGGCGACCTTCGAGTCGGTTGCGGCCACGGGTGACCTGGACCGCTTCGATTTCTTCGTTCTCAGCGACAGTAACGACGCCGATATCTGTGTTGCCGAGCAACAGGCCTGGCTGGACGTCTGCCGCGAAGCCGGTGGCTTCGGCAAGATCTTCTATCGCCGCCGTCGTCGTCGCGTAAAACGCAAGAGCGGCAACCTCGACGACTTCTGCCGACGTTGGGGCGGTGATTACAAGTACATGGTCGTACTCGACGCCGACTCCGTGATGAGTGGTGAGTGCCTGACCAGTCTGGTGCGCCTGATGGAAGCCACGCCGGACGCCGGGATCATCCAGACCGCGCCACGGGCGTCGGGCATGGACACCCTGTATGCGCGCATGCAGCAGTTCGCCACTCGCGTGTATGGCCCGTTGTTCACAGCCGGCCTGCACTTCTGGCAACTGGGCGAGTCGCACTACTGGGGTCACAACGCGATCATCCGCATGAAGCCGTTTATCGATCACTGCGCCCTGGCGCCGTTGCCCGGTAAAGGCGCGTTCTCCGGTTCGATCCTGTCCCACGACTTCGTTGAAGCCGCGCTGATGCGCCGTGCCGGTTGGGGCGTGTGGATTGCCTACGATTTGCCGGGCAGCTATGAAGAACTGCCGCCGAACCTGCTGGACGAACTCAAGCGTGACCGTCGCTGGTGCCATGGCAACCTGATGAACTTCCGCCTGTTCCTGGTAAAAGGCATGCACCCGGTGCATCGCGCGGTGTTCCTGACCGGCGTGATGTCCTACCTGTCGGCGCCGCTGTGGTTCTTCTTCCTGGTGCTGTCGACCGCGCTGCTGGCGGTCAACACGCTGATGGAGCCGCAGTACTTCCTCGAACCGCGCCAGCTCTATCCGCTGTGGCCACAATGGCACCCGGACAAGGCGATTGCGCTGTTCTCGACCACCATCGTGCTGCTGTTCCTGCCGAAGCTGCTGAGCATCATCCTGATCTGGGCCAAGGGCGCGAAAGAGTTCGGCGGCAAGTTCAAGGTGACCCTGTCGATGCTGCTGGAGATGCTGTTCTCCATGCTGCTGGCGCCGGTGCGGATGATCTTCCACACCCGTTTCGTCCTCGCCGCGTTCCTCGGCTGGGCCGCGACCTGGAACTCGCCGCAGCGTGACGACGACTCCACGCCGTGGAGCGAAGCGATCAAGCGCCACGGTCCGCAAACCCTGCTGGGCTTCTTCTGGGCCCTGCTGGTGATCTGGCTGAACCCGAGCTTCCTGTGGTGGCTGGTGCCGATCGTCGGTTCGTTGATGCTGTCGATACCGGTGTCGGTGATCTCCAGCCGCGTGGGCCTGGGCCTGAAGTCCCGTGACGAGAGCCTGTTCCTGATTCCCGAGGAATACAATCCGCCACAGGCCTTGCTGGCCACCGACCAGTACACCCACGAAAACCGCTGGCACGCGCTGAGCGACGGCTTTGTCCGTTCGGTGGTCGACCCGCAGCAGAACGCCCTGGCGTGCTCGCTGGCGACCTCGCGGCACAATCAGGCTGAGCCGATTGAGTGGTTGCGGATCGAGCGGGTGCGGCACGCGATGAAGGTTGGACCTGAAGGCCTGACCAACAACGAGCGTGTGCAACTGCTGAGCGACCCGGTGGCATTGGCTCGCTTGCATGAACAGGTCTGGAGCGAAGGTCACCCGGATTGGCTGGGTGCCTGGCGCAAGTCGGTGAAGGCTGATCCCCATGCACCGTTGCTGCCGCTCAAGCCAATGAGCGAACAGCCTCAGTTGGCATGATAAAAAAACCCGCGAAAGCGGGTTTTTTTATGGCTTGAAGTTTGTTTTTGAGCTGCACCAGATTCTGTAACAGCGGTGTCTGGTCGATCGCTTTCGCGGGCAAGCCCGCTCCCACAGGGGACCGCATTTCAGTGTGGGAGCGGGCTTGCCCGCGAAGGCATCACCTCGGTCCTGAGTGAGCCGAGCTCTGCAGATCACCTCAAACCCTGAACTTGCCCACTAGCATCTGCAAATGCGTTCCCAGTCGTGCCAACTCAACGCTGGACGCTGCCGTCTCTTCACTGGCTGCCGAGGTCTGGTCCGACACATCCCGCACGTTCAGCACGCTGCGGTTGATCTCTTCGGCCACGGCGCTTTGCTGTTCGGCGGCAGCGGCGATCTGCTGGTTCATCGCCTGAATTGCCGAAACGGTGCGGGTGATGCTTTCCAGTGAGCCACCGGCGCGGCGGGTCAGTTCGACACTGCTGTCGGTCAGGGTGCGGCTGTTGTCCATGATGGTCGCCACTTGCTGCGTGCCGCTTTGCAGGCCGACGATCAGCTCTTCGATCTCTTCGGTGGATTTCTGGGTGCGCTGGGCCAGGCTGCGGACTTCGTCGGCGACCACGGCAAACCCACGTCCGGCCTCACCGGCTCGGGCTGCTTCAATCGCGGCGTTGAGCGCCAGCAGGTTGGTTTGCTGGGCCACGGACTTGATCACGTCGAGCACGCTGCCGATCTTGTCGCTTTCGCGCTTGAGTTCGCCCATGGCCTCGGTGGAGTGGCCGACTTCCGCGGCCAGGCGCTCGATCTGGGCGATGGCTTCGCCCACCACTTTGTCACCCTCACGGGCCTGCTGGTCGGCGGCGACGGCGGCTTCGGAGGCCTCTTCGGCGTTGCGCGCCACTTCCTGCACGGTGGCGGCCATTTCATTCATGGCGGTGGCGACCTGATCGGTCTCGACTTTCTGGCTGTTGACCCCGGCGCTGGTCTGCTCGGTGACTGCGGACAGCTCTTCAGCGGCGCTGGCAATCTGCGTGACGCCATCGCTGATGCCGCCGATCAGTTCGCGCAAGCCCTGGGTCATGCTCTGCATGGCGCGCTGCAACTGGCCGAGTTCGTCGCGACGCTGCGACGTCAGGTTGTGGGTCAGGTCGCCGCTGGCAACGCGCTCAGCGACAGCCAGGGTCTGGTTCAACGGAATGATGATCTGCCGGGTGATGGTCCAGGCGGCCAGCAGGCCGAAGGCGATGGCCAGAACGGTGGCAAGGGTCAGCATGTTCTTGGCGTGGGCGGCGTCGGTGTCACGCACGACGGTTTGCGAGACGGTGAGTTTCTGGCTCATGTCCAACAGGATGTCGCCTTGGGCGGACATGCGTACCAGGGCCTTGGCGCTGGCCACCTGGGAGTCGCGGAACTGGCTGACGGCGGCGCGGTAGGCCTTCAGTGAATCAGTCGCCTGTTGCAGGTTGGCGATGTGTTCTTCAGGCAGTTTGGCCGGCAGGCTCTCGAGGTTCTTCAGGGCGTTATCGATCGCGTCGAAGGCTGGCTGTTCGGCTTCGCTCTTGCCGCTGTAGGTGTAGCCGCGAACCTGGAAGCGCGCCTGCTGGATCAGTTTGCTCAGGTCGATCACGCTATTGAATGCTGCGACGCTGTCGCCTTGCAGCATGGATTTTTCCACTTCGGCGACACGGGCCACGGCGTTGTCGGCGGTGGCGCCGAGTTTGCTGCGGGCATCTTCACGCTGGGCGCCGGCCTGGGTCATGTCGTTGAAGGCACGACGGTATTCGGCGACAGCGGCCAGTTGTTGATCGACCATGGCTGTGTCGGCCGGTTGTTCGATCAGGCTGCGGGCGGTCTGCAGCCCGCTTTCGAGTTTGCCCAGCAGATCGTTGACGGCACCGGGGCCTTGTTCACCACGACGCATCTCGTAATCCAGGCGTGCAATGCGCAGGTCCTTGGTCAGGTCGTTGAGACTGGCGATGAATCCCAGTTTATCGCCACGGCTGGTGACGCCGCTCAGGCCGCTCCAGCCGGTGAAGGTGATCAGCAGGGTCAGTAACAGCACCAGGCCGAAGCCGATCCCCAGCTTGCGTTTGACGCTGACGTTTCCCAGATTCTCGGCTAGCCATTGGTACATGCTGAAACTCCCCGGACCACAATTTGGTTTTATGGGGGATGTATCGGCAGGGGAACCTGAATCTGTAGGCGCTGCCCGATGTACGGACGGATGATGACTTGTGGGAGCGGGCTTGCTCGCGAAAGCGGAGTGTCAGTCACTTCAATGCCGACTGATACACCGCCTTCGCGAGCAAGCCCGCTCCCACAGGGGATTGTGTCCGGGATTAGAAAAGGCGGGCCAGCAGCGCGGTCACGGCGGTTTCGACGCGCAGGATGCGCTCGCCCAGTTGTACCGGTTGCAGGCCGGATTTGCCCAGCAGGTCGATCTCGTAGGGAATCCAGCCACCCTCGGGGCCGATGGCCAGGGTCACCGGTTCGCTGAGTGCGCGAGGGCAGGGCGGGTAATTGCCGGGATGCCCCACCAGGCCAAGGGTGCCGTCGGTGATCGCCGGCAAACGGTCCTCGACGAACGGCTTGAAGCGCTTCTCGATGACGACTTCCGGCAGCACGCTGTCCCGGGCCTGTTCGAGGCCGAGGATCAATTGCTCGCGAATGGCCTCGGGCTCCAGGAAGGGGGTCTGCCAGAAGCTCTTCTCGACGCGATAGCTGTTGACCAGCACGATACGTGGCACACCCATGGCCGCCACGGTCTGGAACACCCTGCGCAGCATCTTGGGGCGTGGCAGGGCCAATACCAGGGTCAATGGCAGCTTGGCCGGTGGCGGTTGGTCGAGGGTGACGCGCAATTCCGCTTCGTCGGCGTCCAGGCGCAGCACTTCGGCTGAGCCCATCAGCCCGCCGATCCGCCCGACGCGCATGCTGTCACCCACTTCGCAGCGGTGGACTTCCTGCATGTGTGTCAGCCGGCGATCACGCAGGATCACCCGGTCGGTCGCAATGAAGTCGGCCTCTTCAAGGAGCAGCAGGTTCACGCTTGGGTCGCTGGCGGCTGGTCGTTGTGATCGTCAGCCGGTTGGTCTTCCGGATGGTCGCCACGTTTGCTGATCAGGCTGCTGAACAGAATGCCGATTTCGAACAACAGCCACATCGGCACGGCCAGCAGGGTCTGCGAGAAGATGTCCGGCGGCGTCAGGATCATGCCGACCACGAAGCAGCCGATGATCACGTACGGGCGGATCTTCTTCAGGTATTTGACGTCGACCACGCCGATCCAAACCAGCAGCACAACGGCCACCGGGATCTCGAACGCCACGCCAAAGGCGAAGAACAGCGTCATGACGAAATCGAGGTAGCTGGTGATGTCGGTCATCATTTCCACGCCGGCCGGGGTGGCGGCGGCGAAGAACTTGAAGATCAGCGGGAACACCAGGAAGTAGGCGAAGGCCATGCCGGCGTAGAACAGAAAGATGCTGGAGACCAGCAAGGGCACGGCAATGCGCTTTTCATGCTTGTACAGGCCCGGGGCGATGAAGCCCCAGATCTGGTGCAGGATCACCGGGATCGCCAGGAACAGCGAGACCATCATTGTCAGCTTCAGCGGCGTCAGGAATGGCGACGACACGTCGGTGGCAATCATCGTCGCGCCGGCGGGCAGGTACGCACGTAGCGGAGTCGAGACGAAGGTGTAGATCTGCTGGGTGAAGGCGAACAGGCCGGCGAAGATGATGAAAATCGCCGCTACGCAGCGCAGCAGTCGGGTACGCAACTCGGTGAGGTGCGAAACCAGCGGCATGTGCTGGTCGTTTTCAGGAAGATCGCTCATGGGGCTCGCGGCGGCAGTGTTGGGTCATGAGGGGCCGGCGCAACGGGCGCAGCCGCAGGTGTAACGGGTTCAACCGCAGTGGTTGCAGCAACAATCGGCGCAGGCTCGACAGCCGCAACAGCAGGCGTTGTCGCGGCAGCGGGGGCAGTTGCTTGAATCGTCTGCGCACCCACATGCTCGAGCGGCGTCGGCTCCTGCTGGGTCGGCGTGAAGATTTTCCGCGCCTCCTGCTCAAGCGACAGGATGTGTTCGTTGTGCAGTTGCCGACGAATCTCGTCGGCACCGATTTCACGTTCAACTTCCTGTTTGATTGCGTTGAAGCTGCGCTTCAGGCGTCCGACCCACAGGCCAGCGGTGCGCGCAGCGCCCGGCAAGCGCTCGGGACCCAGCACCAGCAGGGCGACGAGGCCGACGAGCAGCAGTTCAGAGAAGCTGATACCAAACATTAGTCAGTGCTCACACGTCTTTGCGGATCGGCTCTTCGACTTTCTGTGCCTGCACGTCGATGGTGTGCGGCTGGTTCACAGTGGTCTGTGGCTGGACCGGTGGAACCGGTTGGGCCGGGGTCGCATTCGGGTCGGCCGGTTTTTCGTCGTCGTTCATGGCTTTCTTGAAGCCCTTGATCGATTCGCCGACGTCGGTGCCAAGGTTTTTCAATTTCTTGGTGCCGAATACCAGTACCACGACAACCAGGATGACGACCCAATGTTTCCAGTCAAAAATGCCCATGCTGCTGCTCCTCTCTAATAGTTATTCAGGCGGACGGGCGCGAGGCTTTCTCGGCGTGTCCGGAGAGACCGAAACGACGGTCCAGTTCATCGAGTACAGCCTGCGGATGCTGCCCCAATTGGGCGAGCATGACCATGCTGTGGAACCACAAATCGGCGGTTTCGTAGATCACATCGCTGCAGTCGCCGCTGACGGCGGCGTCCTTGGCAGCAATGATGGTCTCGACCGACTCTTCGCCGACTTTTTCCAGAATCTTGTTCAAACCCTTGTGATACAGGCTGGCGACATACGAGCTGTCGGCGGCGGCGCCTTTGCGCTCTTCCAGCACCTCGGCCAGGCGGGTCAGTGTGTCACTCATGTTTGTGCCCTGCGCAATAGATGGCATGCGGATCTTTAAGGACCGGGTCGACCGTTGTCCAGTCGCCGTTCTCGTAGACGCGATAGAAGCAGCTCTGGCGGCCAGTATGACAGGCGATGTCGCCGATCTGCTCGACCATCAGGATGATGACGTCGGCGTCGCAGTCCAGGCGCATCTCATGCAGGGTCTGCACGTGGCCGGACTCTTCGCCCTTGCGCCACAGCTTGCCACGCGAGCGCGACCAGTAGATGGCGCGGTTCTCGGCCGCCGTCAGTTCCAGTGCCTCGCGGTTCATCCAGGCCATCATCAGGACGCGCCCGGTCTTGTAGTCCTGGGCAATCGCCGGCACCAGGCCGTCGGCATCCCATTTGATCTCGTCCAGCCAGTTTTTCATCTTCGACTCCGACAGCGAGCCCGACACTTCATTAGTCAGGCTCAACGTTGAAACAGTGTGCCAGTGCGCAGCACAACTGGCTATCGGCGCACGACCAGATACAAACCGACGGCCATCATGATGCCGGCCGGCCAATAGGCCAACTGGTTCAGCGGTCCGCCCGCGGCGAGGATCGCTCCACCGGCCAGGTGCGCCGTGCCGAGCAGGCGCAGGAACCAGTCGTCCCGGCGTCGGTGCCACGCTGGCGGCGGGTCGTAGGCGTGGGGCTGGGACATGCGTTCGAGCAGGTCGCGGGCCATGTTGGCCAGGTGCGGGATCTGCTCGAACTGACTGTGCACGTTGCCGAGCAGGGCTTTGGGGCTGACCCGCTCGCGCATCCAGCGTTCGAGGAACGGCTGCGCGGTGTTCCACAGGTCCAGGTCCGGGTATAGCTGACGGCCCAGGCCTTCGATGTTCAACAAGGTTTTTTGCAGCAGAACCAACTGCGGTTGAACCTCCATGTTGAAGCGCCGAGCGGTCTGGAACAGGCGCATCAGCACCTGACCGAAGGAAATATCTTTTAACGGTTTTTCGAAGATCGGCTCGCACACAGTACGTATCGCCGCTTCGAATTCGTTGAGTTTGGTTTCTGCCGGCACCCAGCCCGAATCGATGTGCAACTGCGCCACGCGACGGTAATCGCGCTTGAAGAAGGCGAACAGGTTGCGTGCCAGGTAGTCCTGGTCTTCCGGGGTCAGGCTGCCGACGATGCCGCAGTCGATGGCAATGTACTGCGGACTCCACGGATTCACGGTGCTGACGAAGATGTTGCCGGGGTGCATGTCGGCGTGGAAGAAGCTGTCGCGGAACACCTGGGTGAAGAAAATCTCCACGCCACGCTCGGCGAGCATTTTCATGTCGGTGCGCTGGTCGGCCAGGGTCGCCAGATCGGTGACCTGGATACCGTAGATGCGCTCCATCACCAATACTTTCGGCCGGCACCAGTCCCAATAGACTTGCGGCACGTACAGCAGCGGCGAGCCGTCGAAGTTGCGCTTTAACTGGCTGGCGTTGGCCGCCTCGCGCAGCAGGTCGAGTTCGTCGTAGATGGTTTTTTCATAATCGCTGACCACGTCCACCGGGTGCAGCAGGCGCGCATCGGCGGAGAGTTTTTCGGCGGCGCGGGCGAGGATGAACAGCCACGCCAGGTCCTGGGCGATCACCGGTTTGAGACCGGGGCGGATCACCTTGACCACCACTTCTTCGCCGGTTTTCAGTTGCGCGGCATGCACCTGCGCCACCGAAGCCGAGGCCAGCGGCTCGACATCGAAACGGCTGAACACGTCGCTGATTTTCTTGCCAAGCTGTTCTTCGATCAGCTTGACCGACACTTGCGAGTCGAACGGCGGCACGCGGTCCTGCAGCTTCATCAGTTCATCGGCGATGTCCTCGGGCAACAGGTCGCGGCGAGTGGACAGGATCTGCCCGAACTTGATGAATATCGGCCCCAGGTCCAGCAACGCCAGGCGCAGGCGCGCGCCACGGCTCAGGTCCAGGGTCTTGCGCGGGAACCAGCGCCACGGCAACGCGTAACGCAGCGCCCGCAGAAACCACGGTAGTGGCAGGGCGAACAGCAGGTCATCGAGGCGGTAGCGGATCACGACGCGCTGGATGCGCAACAAACGGCGGACGGCAAGCAGCTTCATGCGTTATCGCTTGGGTCGAGGGATCGGGAAAGGCGCTCGAAACGCGCCTCGAGACGTTCCAGATCGAGCTTGATCTGGTCCAGTTCACTGAATCGGGCTTCGGCTTCGCGCTGACCGACAAGGGTACGCGATTCTTCGGCCAGGTATTCGCCCAGGTTCTGGCCCAGGCTGGCAAAGCCTTGCTGGTACCAGCGGGCGCGACTGCGCAGGTGGCCGCCGACCAGTTGTGTGGCGACCGGGCCGAGCCAGCGCGAGAGCTCGTACTCCCAGTCCAGCTCCAGGTCCTGGAGGATCGCCGCCAGCTCCAGCAGCACGCCGCTGTCGCCATCGAGTTCGACTTCTGGGGCGTGCAGGACGGAAGTCTTGTCCTTGCTCGTGGCCAGTTTCAACAGGCTTGAGGCCGGTGCACGCAAGGTGCAGTCGGCTCCGGTTTCCCACTGGGAGGCGAGCATCAGGCCTTCGTCGCTGGGCAGGATGAACAGGTGCAGCGCAGGGCTGCGGCAATCGACGGCAATCACTTTGCCGGTCAGATGCGCCAGCCGCGGCAGCGCCGTGCTGTCGAGGCGCAGCACCCGGTTCAGGCCGAGTTCAACGCTGGCGAGCAGGCCGGCGAGCAGCATCAGGGCTTGATGCCGCGGTGCAGGGCAACGATGCCTGCGGTCATGTTGTGATAGGTCACGCGGTCGAAGCCGGCCTCGACCATCATCGACTTCAGGGTTTCCTGGTTCGGGTGCATGCGGATCGATTCGGCCAGGTAGCGATAGCTTTCCGAGTCGTTGGTGATCAGCTTGCCCATCAGCGGCATGAAGGCGAACGAATAGGCGTCGTAGGCCTTGGACATCAGCGCGTTGGTCGGCTTGGAGAATTCCAGCACCAGCAAACGGCCACCCGGCTTGAGCACGCGCAGCATCGAGCGCAGGGCGTCTTCCTTGTGGGTCACGTTGCGCAGGCCGAAAGCGATGGTCACGCAGTCGAAATGGTTGTCCGGGAACGGCAGTTTTTCCGCATCGGCCTGGACGAATTCGACGTTGCCGGCCACACCGAGGTCCAGCAGGCGGTCACGGCCAACCTTGAGCATGGACTCGTTGATGTCGGCCAGTACGACCTGGCCGGTCGGGCCTACCAGGTGCGAGAACTTCCTGGTCAGGTCGCCGGTGCCGCCGGCGATGTCGAGCACGCGATTGCCGGCGCGAACACCCGACAGTTCGATCGCGAAACGCTTCCACAGACGGTGCATGCCGCCCGACAGAAGGTCGTTCATCAGGTCGTACTTGGCGGCTACCGAGTGGAAAACCTCAGCGACTTTTTCCGCTTTCTGGCTTTCCGGAACGTTTTTGAAGCCGAAGTGAGTGGTGGGTTCGGCATCGCTGCCTTTGCGCTGATCAGTCATATCGCTGTCACCAAAAGAGAATGCGCGACATTCTAATCCCCAAGGCATGCTTTGTCTTGGCAAGGCTGAAGGTAAGATGGGCAACCATCGGGACGTTTTGACGCAGCAGAGGTCAAGATGCTCCGGGAAAGCATCCATAAAGCAGGAGTCATTCAATGGCCCGTATTAGTGTTGAACGTGCCCACGGCCTGGGTAAGGAAGCGGCTCGCGAGAAGGCCGACAAGCTGGCGCAGAAACTTTCCGATCAGTATGGCCTGGAGCCGCAGTGGTCCGGCGACACCCTGAACCTCAAGCGCTCGGGTGTGAAGGGTGCGGTGCATGTCAGTGAAGATTCGATCAAGGTCGATGTGGAGTTGGGTCTGATGATGTCGGCCATGAGCGGCATGATCAAAGCGGAAATCGAAAAGGCGCTGGATAAGGCCCTGGTCTGATTTTCTGGTTGAAATGAGATCCCCTGTGGGAGCGGGCTTGCTCGCGAAGGCAGTCTGTCAGTTGACCAGGATGTTGACTGACACGACGCCTTCGCGAGCAAGCCCGCTCCCACATTTAGTTTGCGGTGCTCTCAAAGGTTTATGTCATTTGTTAGGGTGCCGTTTCTAATTTTTCTCCCTACTTTGTGCCAGAGCCCGACACTTATCCGGGCAGTTCCTCAAACCTTCTGCGCGTGAGGTGCACCATGGCCAAAGTTATTTTGAAGAAAAAAATCGACGCATCGACCAGCACGCTGGGCGACGTCAAATCCTATGCCCGCAAGATCTGGCTGGCAGGCCTGGGCGCCTACGCCAAGGTCGGCCAAGAGGGCAGCGAATACTTTCAAGAGCTGATCAAGGCTGGTCAGGTTGTTGAAAAGAAAGGCAAAAAAGTAGTTGCTGAGAAACTTGAAGCGGCCAATGCCGAGATCGATGAAGTCAAGAGTGAAGTCAGCACTTTCAAAGGCCGTGTCGAAGTTCAACTCGACAAGGTCGAGAAGGTGTTCGACACGCGTGTCGCAAGTGCCTTGAATCGTATCGGCATTCCGTCTAAACATGACGTTGAGACACTCTCTGCTAAGCTCGATGAGCTGACGGCATTGCTCGAACGTGTCGCGCGTAAATCTTAAGGAGAACGGGATGGCTGTTAAAAAGAAAACCGAAAAAGAAGGCAGCTCGTGGATCGGGAAGGTTGAAGATTACTCCCGAAAAATCTGGCTGGCTGGTTTAGGCGTGTACTCGAAGATCGACACTGACGGCAGCAAACTCTTCGATGCATTGGTTAAGGACGGCGAGAAAGCCGAGAAACTCACCAAGAGCGCTGTTGGCAAGACAGTCGAGGCCGCCAAGGACTCCGCTTCTTCGGCCAAATCGCGCATCAGCGGCGTGAAAGATCGCGCACTGGGCAAGTGGGATGAGCTGGAAGGTGCTTTCGACAAGCGTCTGAACAGCGCCATCTCGCGTCTGGGTGTACCGAGCCGCAACGAAGTCAAGGCACTGCACAGCAAGGTCGAGACCCTGACCAAGCAAATCGAAAAACTGACCGGGGCCAAGGTTGCGCCTGTTGCGGCGAAAACCGCGGCAGCCAAGACTGCCGCCGCCAAGCCAGCCGCGAAAACTGCTGCCAAGCCACTGGCAAAAGCCGCGGCTAAACCAGCTGCCAAGCCAGCCGCGAAAACTGCAGCCGCCAAACCTGCAGCGGCCAAGCCAGCGGCCAAACCGGCTGCGGCGAAAGCTGTTGCCAAACCGGCTGCCAAGCCAGCAGCGGCCAAGCCTGCGGCTAAAACAGCTGCAGCCAAACCTGCTGCTGCGAAAAAACCTGCAGTGAAAAAGCCGGCAGCTCCAAAAGCCGCCGCGCCAAAACCAGCAGTAGCAGCTGCCAAGCCGGCAACCCCGGCAGCCGCTCCGGTCAGCGCCTCGAACTCCGCGACCGCGCCAACTCCTGCTGTCACCCCGACTGTCGCGCCAGCTCCATCAACGCCAACCAGTCAGTCCTGATTTTCAGGGCTCAAAAAAACGCCCGGCCTGCCAAGGTCGGGCGTTTTTGTTTGTGCGCGAATTTCTGAGCGACACAAGCCCACTGTGGGAGCGAGCTTGCTCGCGATAGCGGTGTATCAGTCGACATCCAGGTTGGCTGAACAGACGCCATCGCGAGCAAGCTCGCTCCCACAAGGGTTGGCGGGTGTCAGGCTTACTCGTGTGCTTCCAGGTACTGCATCGCCATTTGCTCCGTCGCCACTTTGATAGGTGGCAACAGATGCGGCGCCACCAGCATCATGATCTGGTAAACCACCAGCCGCACCTCGCCTTCGCGATCGAGAATCCGCTGGTAATCCAGAGAAAACAGCAGGGTCATGGTGATCTGTTCCACCAGTTGCCCTAACGCCTGGGTGTCGCTGACCAATTGCCCTTGAGCTTTCAATCGTGCGAGCAACGACGCCAGTGTGCGCTTGAGTGCATTGAGCAGGTTGCGAATGCCCTTGGCCAGTTTCGGCAAGCGTCCGGCGAGGTTCGACAGGTCCTGGAACAGAAACCGGTAGTGGGACAGGCGCTCAACGATCAGATGCAGGAACAGCCAGTAATCTTCGGGGCCCAATTCGACGTCGGACGGTGGGTCGAGCAGCGGTTGCAGTTCACATTGAAAGCGCTCGAACAGCCCGAGTATCAGCGGTTCCTTGCCGTGGAAGTGGTAGTAGAGGTTGCCCGGGCTGATGCCCATTTCATTGGCAACTTCCATGGTGGAGACATTCGGTTCGCCCTTCTGATTGAACAACTGCAGGGCACATTCGAGGATCCGGTCGCGGGTTTTCATCCAGTCTTCTTAATGATCGGGTCTTGCCACGGCCGGCAGCGGCCGTGGCTCGTTGAACGTCAGCGCACGCGCACGTAAGTACCGGGTGCTGCCTCCATCGGTGGGTAGTTCTGGTTGCCGAGCGCCATGTGGGTTTCCTTCTGCGCGCCGGAGCGTTCCTGTATCCAGCTCAGCCATTGGGTCCACCAACTACCGTCGACATGCTTGGCGTCGTAGTACCAGGCACGGGGATCGCTGCTCAGTTTGCCGTTCTCGATGTAGTTGGCTTTCGGGTTGCTCGGCGGGTTGAGGATGCTCTGCACATGACCGCTGTTGGACAGCACGAAGCGCCGTTCGCCGCCGAGCAACAACGTCGAGCGATAGACAGCGTCCCACGGTGTGATGTGATCATTGATGCCGGCGACGCTGAAGCTGTCGACGGTGACCTTCTGCAAGTCGATCGGCGTGCCACACACTTCCAGTCCGCCCGGGTGGGTCAGCGGGTTGTGCTTGAAGAAGTCCAGCAGATCGCCGTGCAGAGCGGCCGGCAGGCGCGTGTTGTCGTTGTTCCAGTAGAGGATGTCGAACGCCGGTGGCTCCTTGCCCAACAGGTAGTTGTTGACGAAGTAGCTCCAGATCAAATCGTTGGGGCGCATCCAGGCGAAGACCTTGGCCATGTCACGGCCATCCAGCACACCTTTCTGGTAGGAGCGGCGCTTCGCAGCCTCCAGCGTCTGCTCGTCGGCGAACAGCGTAGCGGGGCTGTCCAGCTGACTGTCGAGCAGGCTCACCAGATACGTCGCGCTGGACACCCTGCGCAGCTGCCGCTTGGCCTGCAAATGGCCTTGCAGCGCGGCAATGGTCAGCCCGCCGGCGCAGGCGCCCATCAGGTTGACCTCGCGTGCGCCGGTGATCGCCCGGCAGACATTCATCGCTTCTTCCACGGCTTCGACGTAGGTCGAGAGCCCCCATTCGCGGTGACGCACATCCGGGTTGCGCCAGCTGATCATGAAGGTTTGCAGGCCGTTTTTCAGGGCGTACTGGACGAAACTGTTGTGGGGGCTCAGGTCAAAAATGTAGTACTTGTTGATTTGCGGCGGCACTACCAGCAGGGGCTTGGAATACTGCTTTTCGCTCATCGGCTTGTACTGGATCAACTCCAGCAGCTCGTTGCGGAACACCACGGCTCCGGTGGTAGTGGCGACTGTCTTGCCGACCTCGAAGGCTTGCTTGGTGACTTGCCGGGGCAGGCCGTCGTTATGCAGCAGATCGTCCACCAAATGGCCGATGCCCCGTACCAGGCTGTTACCGCCGGAATTGAACAGCTCCTTGACCGCCAGTGGGTTGAGCAGGGTGTTGGAGGGCGATACGGCGTCGTTGAGCAAGGTGAAGGCGAAGTGGGCGCGGGCGCGGTCGTCCGGGCTCATGTTGCTCTCGTCGATCCAGCTTTTGACCTGCTTCTGCCAACTCAGATAGGCCTGCAGGCTACGGCGATAAAACGGGTTGAGGCTCCACGCCGGGTCGGCGAAGCGAGCGTCGTGCGGGTTGGTCGGGTGCAGGGTTTCGCCCAGCAGCACGCGACCAAGCTGACCGCTGAGTTTGAGGGCATGCCGGGCGCTGTGCAGTGGGTTGCGCAAGCCATGGGCGGCCACACTGCGCAGGGTCGACAGCAGATCCCGACCGCGCAGGCCGGTAATCGCACTCTGTGCATTGATGAACGCGGCGGGAGTCGCTAAGGATTCCCTCGCTGGTTTCTCGCGCATGATTCAACACTCCTTCGTCTTCAGGCCAAAAACAAACACACTGAACCAGAACACCATAGACGCTGTAACGGGTTGTTGCGCGGCGTGGCGTCCTGCCGACCGCTGATGCAGCGCATTAACTGCCCAATGGCGCCGGACGCGGATGCATTACCGCGCGCTGGCGCTCCTCCTCCAGGAATTTCATGATGATCGGGGCCACCGCTTCGGCCCGGGTAATCAGGAACAGATGACCGTCATCGATGATGTGCAACTGGGCGTTGGGAATCCGCCAGGCCAGCAAGCGCATGTTGACCAACGGGATCAACGGGTCATCGTCGCCGGCCAGTACCAGGGTCGGCTGGCGGATCTTGTGCAGCCAGTGGATGCTGGTCCAGCCGAGGCCGGCGAACAGCTGCCAGTAGTAACCGAGCTTGCCCGCCGAACGCACCTTGGCCGCATGGCTGGCGGCCAGCGTCGGATCGCGACGGAACGCACCACCGTAAATCATCGGTGCAATGCGGATTACGTGGGACGGCTGGATGTAGCGTCGTGGACTGGCCATCATCCACAACACTTTCGGCTTGCCCGGCACCATCACTGCACCCGCCGCCGTGGCGGCCAGCACGAGTTTCTTGCAACGCTCCGGATAGTCATAAGCGAACTGCTGGGCCAGGGCGCCACCCCAGGACACGCCGATGACATTGACCTGCCCGTAGTCGAGATAGTCGAGCATCCGCGCCGTGAGCTTGGCCAGCCCCGGAAAACGATACGGCCGGTTTGGCGTCGACGAACCGCCGACACCGGGTACGTCGAAGGCAATGACTTCCAGGTCCGGGTCCAGCGCCGCAATGAACGGGAACACCAGCTCCAGGTTGGCGCCGATGCCGTTGAAAATCAGCAGGGGCGTCAAGTGAGGCTTGCCGGGGCGTACCGCCGTGCGGAGCGTCTGGCCATCCAGGTCGACGGTACGGAATATGAAGGGTTGCGGCATGCTTCAGGCCCTGTGGGTCGCTTTTTCCAGTTCATCCCCGCCCCCTGTGGGAGCGAGCTTGCTCGCGATAGCGGAGTGTCAGTCAGCGCATATGCCAAACCTGCCACCGTCATCGCGAGCAAGCTCGCTCCCACAGGGAAGTCGAGGTGTGTCAGTTACCGCTCATGCACATAAGTGCCCGGTGCAGCTTCGCCCGCCGGGTACGCCTTGTTGCCCAGTTTCAGCGGAGCTTTTTTCAGGTTGCCCGAGCGCTGTGCCTGCCAGGCCTGCCAGTGCAGCCACCACGAATCGGCGTGCTTGGTCGACTCTTCCTGCCATTCATCGGCATTGGCGGGCATTTCAGTGCTGGTCATATAGCGCGATTTCGGATTGCCCGGCGGGTTCAGGATGCTCTGGATATGCCCGCTGCTGGACAGCACGAATTCAACATTGCCGCCGAACAGTTGCGCCGACTTGTAGCAGGAGCGCCACGGGGTGATGTGGTCGCTGGTCCCGGCCAGGGAAAAGATATCGGCGGTGACCTGCTTCAGGTCGATCGGTGTGCCGCACACTTCCAGTGCATTCGGACGAATCAATGGATTGCTTTTGAACATTTCGATCAGGTCGCCGTGGAACGCGGCCGGTAAGCGGGTGGTGTCGTTGTTCCAGAACAGGATGTCGAACACTGGTGGCTCGTTACCCAGCAGGTAGTTGTTGACCCAATAGTTCCAGATCAGGTCGTTGGGGCGCATCCAGGCAAAGACTTTTGCCATGTCGCGGCCTTCCAGCACGCCCGCCTGATAGGAGTGGCGCTTGGCGCTTTCGAGGGTTTGTTCATCGACGAACAGCGCCACATCGCTGTCCAGGGTGGTATCGAGCACGCTGACCAGGAGGGTGAGGGCGTTGACCTTGTTCTCGCCAATCGCTGCGTAATGGCCCAGCAGCGCGGTGCAGGTGATGCCGCCGGAGCAGGCGCCGAGCATGTTCACGTCCTTGCTGCCGGTGATCGCGGTGACCACGTCGACCGCTTCCTTGAGCGCCTCGATGTAAGTCGACAGGCCCCACTCACGCTGCTCCTTGGTTGGATTGCGCCAGCTGACGATGAAGGTTTGCACGTTGCTGCGCAGGCAGAACCGCGCGAGGCTTTTCTCCGGGCTGAGGTCGAAAACGTAGAACTTGTTGATTTGCGGTGGCACCACCAGCAAAGGGCGCTCGTGCACCTGCTCGGTAGTGGGCCTGTACTGGATCAGCTCCAGCACGTCGTTGCGAAACACCACTGCACCTTCGGTCACGGCCAGGGTCTTGCCAACTTCGAATGCCCCCATGTTGACCTGGCTCGGCATGCCGCCGTTGTGTACCAGGTCCTTGGCCAGATGCGAGAGGCCGTCGAGCAGGCTTTTACCGCCGGTTTCGAAGAAACGCTTGACCGCCGCCGGGTTGGCCGCCGTGTTGGTCGGGGCGAAGGCCTCGGTCATGAGGTTGATCACGAAGTGCCCGCGACTGACGTCCTTGGCCGGCAGGTTGCTGTCATCGATCCAGTCGTGGAGTTCCTTGCGCCACGCCAGGTAGGTTTGCAAATAACGTTTGTAGAGCGGGTTCTGGCTCCAGGCCGGATCGGCGAAGCGACGGTCGTCGCTATTCGGAAGAAGCTCGGATTTGCCTAGCAGTACGTTCTTGAGTTCAAGACCGAAATGGGCGACATGCCTGGCGCTGTGAATCGGTTGTTTGATGGCCTGCCTGAGCACCATGCGAGCAGAAGCCAGTAGATCCTTTCCACGCAATCCAACGACAGGATTCAGCCCCAAGGTGTTTTCGGAGGCTTGTTGCTTCAAGTCATCGTTATTCTTGTTACTCATCTACGACGCTCCAATGTCCTGAGACGAGTACCCGGGGCCTGCTGTGCAGTCACACAACCAATGCCAGGTACTGCTGCTCGGGTGACCGTTAATACTGCATCGCTGCTTTTGTTCGCAGTGAGCACTGCAGGGAACTTGCCAGTTCCATTGGTTACCCGAGTTTAATTTTTTTCGCAAGCAGGCCAAGCGACGGCCCTGAAGCGGAGCATTCAAACAGATGAAATTAGAAAATGCCCTCTAAAGAGCAAGAGGCTCGGATTAGAGCATCAGCTTGACGACGGATTCGTTCGGGTCGCGGGTTTTTCCGGCGGCCTTGAGTTCGGCCAGATAATCTTCCCAAAGTGCGTCATAACGTCGCGCCAGTTCGTAGAGGTATTCCCAGGTGAACAGACCGCTGTCGTGACCGTCATCGAAGGTCAGTTTCAGTGCGTACTGACCGGCCGGTTCTACCTTGGTCAGGCCGACGTTGATCTTGCCAAATTGCAGGATGGGTTTGCCGTGGCCCTGGACCTCGGCGGAAGGAGAGTGCACGCGCAGGAACTCGGCGGGCAGGGTGTATTCCTCGCCGGACGCGTATTTCAGCGACAGGGTTTTCGAGGCTTTGTGCAGCTTGATGTCGGTGGGGAGTTGGGTCATGAGTGGATGTCCGTTTGTGTGTGGGACCCCCGATTCAAATGTGGGAGCGGGCTTGCTCGCGAAGGGGCCTTAACATTCAACAGTGATGTTGATTGTCAGACCGCTTTCGCGAGCAAGCCCGCTCCCACAGGGTCCGTCATCGCTGTAAGTATGGCTTACAGGATATAACGGGACAGGTCTTCGTTCTGCGCCAATTCGCCCAAGTGGCTGTTGACGTAGTCGGCGTCGATCTGGATCACCTTGCCGTCATGGGAGCTGGCCAGGTCGCCGGCGCTGAACGACACCTCTTCGAGCAGGCGCTCGAGCAGGGTGTGCAGGCGACGGGCACCGATGTTTTCGGTCTTCTCGTTGACCTGCCAGGCGATCTCCGCGATGCGCTTGATGCCGCTCGGCTGGAACTCGATGCCCAGGCCTTCGGTTTTCAGCAGTGCGCAGTATTGCTCGGTGAGCGAGGCGTGAGGCTCGCTGAGGATGCGTTCGAAATCTTCCGGGCTCAGGGCCTTGAGTTCGACACGGATCGGCAGACGGCCTTGCAGCTCGGGCACCAGATCGCTCGGCTTGCTCAGGTGGAACGCACCGGAAGCAATGAACAGGATGTGGTCGGTCTTTACCATGCCCAGCTTGGTGTTGACGGTGCAGCCTTCGATCAGCGGCAGCAAATCGCGCTGCACGCCTTCGCGGGATACATCGACGCCGCCGGAATTACCACGCTTGGCGACCTTGTCGATTTCGTCGATGAACACGATGCCGTGCTGCTCGACGGCTTCCAGGGCCTTGGCCTTCAACTCTTCATCGTTGACCAGACGGCTGGCTTCTTCGTCGCGCACCATCTTCAGCGCTTCTTTGACCTTGAGCTTACGGGCTTTTTTCTTGCCCTTGCCCATGTTGGCAAACAGGCTTTGCAGCTGGTTGGTCATTTCTTCCATGCCCGGTGGCGCGGAGATGTCGACGCCGGCCATTTCGGCGACTTCGATTTCGATCTCCTTGTCATCCAGCTGACCTTCGCGCAGGCGCTTGCGGAACAGCTGGCGGGTGTTGGAATCGGCAGTCGGGGCGTCGTCGTTGCTGAAGCCCATGCGCGCCGGTGGCAGCAGGGCATCGAGGATGCGCTCTTCGGCGGCATCTTCGGCGCGGTGGCGAACCTTGACGATTTCCTGCTCGCGCAGCAGCTTGATCGCGGCATCGGCCAGGTCACGAATGATCGATTCGACGTCGCGGCCGACATAGCCGACTTCGGTGAATTTGGTCGCTTCGACCTTGATGAACGGCGCATTGGCCAGTTTCGCCAGGCGACGGGCGATCTCGGTTTTGCCGACGCCGGTCGGGCCGATCATCAGGATGTTCTTTGGCGTGACTTCAACGCGCAGCTCTTCAGGCAGCTGCATGCGGCGCCAGCGGTTGCGCAGGGCAATGGCGACGGCGCGCTTGGCATCGTCCTGGCCGATGATGTGACGGTTGAGTTCGTGGACGATTTCACGGGGAGTCATGGACATAATATTCAGTGGACCTCAAGCAAGAATGAGCCGTGGTGCGGTGGCTGCACGGACTTACTCGGCGCAGTCCTGCTCCTCAATGGTCTGGGTGTGGTTGGTGAATACGCAGATGTCGCCGGCGATGCCGAGGGCGGTTTCGACAATTTCCCGGGCTGACAGGTCGGTCTTTTTCAGCAGCGCGCTAGCCGCGGCCTGGGCGTAGGCGCCACCGGAACCCATGGCGATCAGGCCGTCTTCGGGTTCGACCACGTCACCGTTGCCGGTAATGATCAGGGAGGCGTCCTTGTTGGCGACCGCGAGCATGGCTTCAAGGCGGCTCAGGGAGCGGTCGGTGCGCCATTCTTTGGCGAGTTCGACGGCGGCGCGCACCAGGTGGCCCTGGTGTTTTTCAAGCTGGCCTTCGAAACGTTCGAAGAGGGTAAAGGCGTCGGCGGTGGCACCGGCAAAACCGGCAATGACCTGGCCGTGGTACAGGCGGCGAACTTTTTTCGCGTTGCCTTTCATCACGGTATTACCAAGGGAAACCTGGCCGTCGCCGCCCATGACGACTTTGCCGTGGCGGCGAACTGAAACGATGGTGGTCAAGGGGAGAGTCTCCACGCAGCGGGGCGAAAATGCCTTATGCCCATTCATATGGGGGTGGTGGAGGGTTTTTCAACTGTAAGGCGAGAGAGGGGACGAGTGGTGCGAGCCAGATGGGAGCGGTGGTGTTTGCCAAGGCCCCTTCGCGAGCAAGCCCGCTCCCACATTGGATCGCGGTCGAATGTGGGAGCGGGCTTGCTCCGGGCGGCGTTCCGACGAAGAACGATGACACGGTGCCTGTGGCAGTCGATCAGCGGCTCTGGCGTTGTTGTAACAACAGATTGCTGAAGCCGGCGCCGGCCAGTTGTTTCTGGGCGGTCGTGAGTTGTTCGCGGTTGCTGAACGGTCCGACCAGCACCCGATACCAGGTTTCGTCCTTCACCGTGCCGGACTCAACCGAAACGGCCTGGCCCAGCAGGATGATCTGCGCCCGAACCTTGTCCGCATCGGTCTCTTTGCGGAACGAGCCAGCCTGCAGGAAAAACTTCGTTACAGGCGCAGCCTTGACCGGTGGTGCTGGCGGAGGCGTGATCCCGGCCAATGCAGCCTGGGCGCGAGCTGTGTCGATCTTCGCCGCTTCGGCCGGGGTGACAGGCGTAGTTGGGATGGCCGGCACTTGCGGCGTCGGCAGGGTTTTTTCCGGCACGGCATCCGGCGGCACGATGACTTCCGATTCCGGCAGCAAGGTGTAGAAGTCGTACTTCGGCTTCACCGGTTGCGTCGGGCTCGGCGGGGTCTTGTTGGCCTCGGCGATCTTGCTGGCTTTCTGCTGTTGCTCGACCTTTTCACGCTTGACCGTGTCGCTGCCCTTGCCCGGTTCCAGCTTCATCAGGAACACAATGAACGCGCCGACCGTCAGGCCGATGGCCATCCACAGCCAGCCCGGGATCGGTTGCTTTGCAGGAGCTTGGTAACGGCTGGCGCCACGCTTGGGTGCAGGTTTTTTCTTGGCAGCCAACTTACATACGCTCCAGAGTTTCCAGGCCCAAGAGTTCCAGGCCTTGCTTGAGGGTGCGTCCGGTCAGCGCAGCGAGGCGCAGGCGGCTCTGCATTTGTGCCGGGGTATCGGCGGCGAGGATCGGGCAGTTCTCGTAGAAACTGGAGAACAGGCCGGCGACGTCGTACAGGTAAGTGCAGAGGATGTGCGGGGTGCCTTTTTCGGACACGTTGTTCAGGATTTCACCGAACTGCGCGAGCTTCGCTGCCAGTTCGTGTTCGTGCGTCGCTTCGAGCACGATCTGGCCGTCGACTTCGCTGAAGTCCTTGCCGAGTTTGCGGAACACGCCGGCCACGCGGGTGTAGGCGTACAGCAGGTAGGGCGCGGTGTTGCCTTCGAAGTTGAGCATCAGGTCGAAGTTGAAGCTGTAGTCGCTGGTGCGGTGCTTGGACAGGTCGGCATATTTCACTGCGCCGATGCCCACCACCTTGGCGATGTTGCGCAACTCGGCCTCGGCCAGTTCCGGGTTCTTGTCCTTGACCAGGGTGTAGGCACGCTCCTGGGCTTCGGTCAGCAGGTCGATCAGCTTCACGGTGCCGCCGTCACGTGTCTTGAACGGACGGCCGTCAGCGCCGTTCATGGTGCCGAAGCCCATGTGTTCCATTTCCATCGGATGGGTCACGAAACCGGCCTTGCGCGCCACGGCGAACACTTGCTGGAAATGCAGGGCCTGACGCTGGTCGACGAAGTACAGCGCGCGATCGGCCTTGAGCTTGCCACTGCGGTAGCGCACGGCCGCCAGGTCGGTGGTGGCGTAGAGGTAGCCGCCGTCAGCCTTGACGATGATCACCGGCAGCGGGTCGCCATCGGCGTTCTTGAACTCGTCGAGGAACACGCACTGGGCGCCGTTGCTCTCGACCAGCATGCCAGCGGCCTTCAAATCGTTGACCACGTTGATCAGGTCGTCGTTGTAGGCACTTTCGCCCATCACGTCGGCCATGGTCAGTTTGACGTTGAGCAGTTCGTAGATCTTCTGGCAGTGCGACAGCGAGATGTCCTTGAACTTGGTCCACAGTGCCAGGCAGTCGGCATCGCCGGCCTGCAGCTTGACCACCAGGCCACGAGCGCGGTCGGCAAACTCTTCGGATTCGTCGAAGCGCTGCTTGGCGGCGCGGTAGAAGTTCTCCAGGTCCGACAGCTCGTCGCTGGTGATCGGGTTTTCCTGCAGGTAAGCCATCAGCATGCCGAACTGGGTGCCCCAGTCGCCGACGTGGTTCTGACGGATCACGGTGTCGCCGAGGAATTCGAGAACGCGGGCTACACCGTCGCCGATGATTGTCGAGCGCAGGTGGCCGACGTGCATCTCCTTGGCCAGGTTCGGCGCCGACAGGTCGACCACGGTGCGCTGAAGCGGGCCAGCCTTGCGTACGCCGATGTGGTCATCGGCCAGGGCGGCGTCCAGGCGGGTTGCCAGGGCGTCGGTGTTCTGGAAGAAGTTCAGGAAGCCAGGGCCGGCGATTTCGGCCTTGCTGACGTTTTCGTCAGCCGGCAGGGCGGCGATGATTTTTTCCGCCAGATCGCGGGGCTTCATGCCGGCCGGTTTGGCCAGCATCATGGCGATGTTGCTGGCGAAGTCGCCGTTCTTCTTGTCGCGGGAGTTTTCCACCTGGATCGCCGGCGACAGGCCTTCAGGCAACACACCTTCGTTGACGAGTTGGGTGATGGCTTGTTGGATCAGCTGGCGAATGGTGTCTTTCATGGTCTTCTCTTTCGACCGCAGGCGCGGCGGCGCATCATGCGCTGGTGGAAAAACTGGGCATTATCCGTTGCGAAGACGGGCTTGCCAACCTTAGCAGGCAGGTTGTGGATGTGTGGTGACAATTCGACCGCAATCGCGAGCAAGCTCGCTCCCACAGGTTTTGTGGTGGACACATATTGTATGCCCACTGAAATACCATTGTGGGAGCGAGCTTGCTCGCGATTACGGGTTTGAAATCAATACAAATCCACAGGATCAACATCCAGCGACCAGCGCACCGCCCGCCCGCTCGGCATCTGCTCCAGCACCAACAACCAACTGGCCAGCAACCGATGCAGCGGCGCCCGCGCCGTAGCCTGCAACAACAACTGGGCACGATAACGTCCGGCCCGTCGTTCCATCGGCGCCGGTACCGGCCCCAACAGTTCGATCCCGGTCAATCCCTGTTCAGCCAGCAAGCGCTCGGCCTCGCTGCACGCCTCATCGAGAAAACCTTCGGCCTGGCCCGGTTTATGCGCTTCGGCCCGCAACAACGCCAAATGCGCAAACGGCGGCAAGCCAGCCGCGCGGCGTTCGCTCAGGGCCTGTTCGGCGAAAGCGAAATAGCCTTGCTCGGTCAGTTGCACCAGCAGCGGGTGGTCGGCCAGGTGCGTCTGGATAATCACCTTGCCCGGCTCTTCGGCGCGGCCTGCGCGGCCGGCGACCTGGACGATCAACTGCGCCATGCGTTCGCTGGCGCGGAAGTCGCCGGAGAACAGACCGCCGTCGGCGTCGAGGATCGACACCAGCGTCACCCGTGGGAAGTGGTGGCCTTTGGCAAGCATTTGCGTGCCGATCAGGATGCATGGCTGGCCTTTCTGAATGGTCGCGAACAGCTGGTTCATTGCGTCCTTGCGCGATGTGCTGTCGCGGTCGACCCGCAGCACTGGATAGTCCGGGAAGAGAATCGCCAGGCGCTCCTCGGCCCGTTCGGTGCCGGCGCCGACGGGGCGCAGATCGACCTTGTTGCACTTCGGGCACTGGCGCGGCACGCGTTCGACGTAGCCGCAATGGTGGCAACGCAGCTCGCCGTAACGCTGATGCACGGTCATTCGCGCATCGCAGCGCTGACACTCGGACATCCAGCCGCAATCGTGACACAGCAGGGTCGGGGCGAAGCCGCGGCGGTTGAGGAACACCAGTACCTGCTGCCCGGCAGCCAGGGTCTGGCCGATGGCTTGTTGCATCGGCCCGGAAATGCCGCTGTCCAGCGGGCGGCTTTTGACATCCAGGCGCAGGAAACGGGGCTGTTTGGCCCCGCCGGCGCGCTCATTCAGGCGCAGCAGTCCGTAGCGGCCGGTGTAGGCGTTGTGCAGGCTTTCCAGCGAGGGGGTGGCGGAGCCGAGGACGATCGGGATGTTTTCCTGTCGCGCCCGCACCAGCGCCAGATCGCGGGCGTGGTAGCGCAAGCCTTCCTGCTGTTTATAGGAACCGTCGTGCTCTTCGTCGATGATGATCAGGCCGGGGTTCTTCATCGGCGTGAACAGGGCAGAACGGGTGCCGATAATGATGTCGGCCTCACCGTCCCGGGCGGCCAGCCAGGCATCGAGGCGTTCGCGGTCATTGACCGCCGAATGGATCAGCGCGATGCGGGCATTGAAGCGCTGTTCGAAGCGCGCCAGGGTCTGCGGGCCGAGGTTGATTTCCGGGATCAGCACCAGTGCCTGCTTGCCGGCCTCGAGGGTTTCGCGGATCAACTGCAGATAGACTTCGGTCTTGCCGCTGCCGGTGACGCCGGCCAGCAGGAACGCGTGGTAACTGTCGAAGCCGGCGCGAATGGCCTCATAGGCGGCGCGCTGCTCCGGGTTCAGCGGCAGTTCCGGTTGCGCCAGCCAGTGTTCATGGCGTGCACCGGGGGCGTGGCGACGGATCTCGACCTGCACCAGCTCCTTGGCCAGCAGCAAGTCCAGGCTGTCCTTGCTCAGCATCAGTTTGCTCAGCAACTGATGGGCGACGCCGTGGGGATGCTGGGCCAGCGTGGCCAGGGCTTCGCGCTGGCGCGGGGCGCGGGCGATGCGCGGATCATCGAGGCTGGCGCCTGGCGCGACAGACCAGAAGCGTTCCTGTCGCGCTTCCGCCAGTTCACCCTGGCGCAGCAGCACCGGCAATGCCCAGCTCAAGGTGTCGCCGAGGCTGTGCTGATAGTACTGAGAGGTCCACAGGCACAGCTTGAACAGCGCGGGCGGCAGCGGTGGCGTAGCGTCGAGCAGGGCCAGGGCCGGCCTGAGTTTCTCGGCCGGTACTTCGCTGGTATCGGTGACTTCCACCAGAATCCCGATCATCTCGCGCCGGCCGAACGGTACCCGCAGGCGCATGCCGGGGTGCAGTTGGGCACGCAGGACGCCGGCCGGAGCGCGGTAGTCGAACAGGCGGCGCAGCGGCGAAGGCAGGGCGAGGCGCAGAATGGCGTCGGGCACGCGGGGGATTCTCTTTGCGGGCAATAAATGAAAGGCTGGACCCATAACCTGTGGGAGCGAGCTTGCTCGCGATGAGGCCCTGTCAGTCAGCATTTATGTTGCGTGACACGACGCTATCGCGAGCAAGCTCGCTCCCACAGGGGAATGTGCTTTGGGCCGGGAGCCTAGCAGACGGTCGGTAGAAGCGACAGCTTGCGTGAGCAGGATTGTCTGGTAGAATCCGCGGCCTAATTACGTGCGGTATTCAACAATAGTGTTGGGTGGCGGCACGCTAGCCTGAGGAAAACACCATGAAAGCTGATATCCATCCAGAATACCCGGCAGTTGCTGTTACCTGCAGCTGCGGCAACAAGTTCGAAACCCGTTCGACCTTCGGCAAAGCCCTGGCGATCGACGTTTGCAACGAATGCCACCCGTTCTACACCGGTAAGCAGAAGACTCTGGACACCGGTGGTCGCGTACAGAAGTTCGCCGACCGTTTCGGTGCTTTCGGCGCGAAAAAGGCCTAAGGCCGATCAACTTGGGAAGCCGCTGCGGTTTTTCCATGCTGATGAAAAAGGCGTCCCTCGCGGGCGCCTTTTTTGTGTCCGCGATTTGGCTTTCTGGCGCGCAGGCCTTTTGTCCGACGCCAGGCGGCCTGACACCCGTCGCGGTGCAGCGGGTGGTGGATGGCGACACCCTGCGCCTGGGCGATGGCCGCAATGTGCGCATGATTGGCTTGAACACGCCGGAGCTGGGCAAGCAGGGCCGTTCCGACGAGCCCTTCGCCGTGGCCGCGCGCAAACGCCTTGAGGCATTGGTGGCGGCCAGTGACGGGCGGGTCGGGTTGGTGCCTGGCAAAGAAAGCAAGGACCATTACGGCCGCACGCTGGCACATGTCTACGGTGCAGATGGCGCCAACCTGGAAGCGCAAATGCTTGCCGAAGGCCTGGGTTTTCAGGTGGCCGTGGCGCCGAATGTCGATCTGGTCGCCTGTCAGCAAGCCGCAGAGCGCAACGCTCGACAGGCCGGGCTCGGTGTGTGGCGCCAGTCGCCTGTATTGAAAGCGGAGCAGATCAGCGCTTCCGGCTTTGCTGTGCTCAGCGGTCGTGTGAGCAAGGTGCAGCGCAATCGGGGTGGGGTTTGGATCGAGTTGCAGGACTCGGTTGTATTGCGCGTTGCACCCAATCTGCTGACGCGTTTCGATGTGAATTCGCTGGAAAGCCTCAAGGGCAAGCAGATCGAGGCGCGCGGCTGGGTGCTGGATCGTTCGCGACGTGGCGGCCTGAAAGAAGGTCAGGCGCGCTGGATGTTGCCCTTGACCGACCCGGCGATGCTTCAAGTGGTGCAGCGATAAAAAATTGTAGACATTTTTTCAGTCGATTGTGAACAGTCTAGCCCTTGTGAGCCGTGGCTCTTGGCCCAAAGTCGTAAGGGCGGGCGCTTGACAGGGGTGACCAGTCAGTCTTGTGGGGACTTTGCGAGGCGCGTATCCTCGCTGACCAGTCTGTCCAACAGTAAAAAGCGGAATGCCAAAATGTCTGATCTGAAAACTGCCGCTCTCGAATATCACGCCAATCCTCGTCCAGGGAAGCTGAGTGTCGAGCTCACCAAGGCCACTGCTACCGCTCGCGACCTGTCGCTGGCCTACAGCCCGGGCGTAGCCGAGCCAGTACGCGAGATCGCTCGCGATCCCGAGCTGGCCTACAAGTACACCGGCAAAGGCAACCTGGTTGCAGTCATTTCCGATGGCACCGCGATTCTCGGCCTGGGTAACCTCGGCCCATTGGCTTCCAAGCCAGTGATGGAAGGTAAAGGCGTACTGTTCAAGCGCTTCGCCGGCATCGACGTTTTTGACATCGAAGTCGACTCCGAAAGCCCGCAGGCCTTCATCGACACCGTCAAGCGCATCTCCATCACCTTCGGTGGCATCAACCTGGAAGACATCAAGGCACCCGAGTGCTTTGAAATCGAACGCGCTCTGATCGAGCAGTGCGATATTCCAGTATTCCACGATGACCAGCACGGCACCGCTATCGTGACCGCGGCCGGCATGATCAACGCCCTGGAAATCGCTGGCAAAACCCTGCCGGAAGCCAAGATCGTCTGCCTGGGTGCCGGCGCCGCCGCCATCTCCTGCATGAAGTTGCTGGTGAGCATGGGCGCGAACATCGAAAACATCTACATGGTCGACCGTACCGGTGTGATCCACTCCGGCCGTGACGACCTGAACCAGTACAAGGCTGTGTTCGCTCACGCGACCGACAAGCGCACCCTGGCTGACGCCCTGCAAGGCGCTGACGTGTTCGTTGGTCTGTCCGGCCCGAACCTGCTGAGTGCTGAAGGCCTGCTGTCGATGGCGCCGAACCCGATCGTGTTCGCGTGCTCCAACCCTGATCCGGAAATCTCCCCGGAGCTGGCGCACGCCACCCGTAGCGACGTGATCATGGCGACCGGTCGTTCCGACTACCCGAACCAGGTCAACAACGTACTGGGCTTCCCGTTCATCTTCCGTGGTGCCCTGGACGTTCGCGCCAAGCGCATCAACGAAGAAATGAAAGTGGCTGCGGCCAACGCCCTGCGTGAACTGGCCAAGCTGCCAGTGCCTCAGGAAGTGTGCGACGCCTATGGCGGCATCAAGCTGGAATTCGGTCGTGAGTACATCATTCCGAAGCCAATGGATGCCCGTCTGATCACCCTGATCTCCGATGCCGTGGCTAAAGCCGCCATCGAGACCGGCGTGGCAACCCTGCCGTATCCGAAGAACTACCCGCTCAAAAGCGTGGATGACGTGTTCAACGGCTAAGCCGTTGTAGTGCTTCAACCGATAGCCCCGGCTCATTTGAGTCGGGGCTTTTTATTGCCTGCTGCTTATGTGTTGTCTGTACAGGCCTCTTCGCGGGCAAGCCCGCTCCCACAGGGTCGGAGGCGTACATAAAACCTGTGTTCACCATCGCCCACTGTGGGAGCGGGCTTGCCCGCGAAGAGGCCGTACCAGACAACATCAAAACCGGCAGGCAAAAAAAGCCCCGCTCTTCTTTCGAAGGCGGGGCTTTTCATCATTGCTGCAATCAGAACAAATCGATCGGCGCTGCTTCATCCGCTGGCAATGGACTGCCCGGCGCATTGCCGTTACCGAGCTCGTTGCCCGACGGCGGCGTATCTTCGGCCTTGAACAGCTCGAAGTAGGCGCCTGGCGTGCCCGGGCTGGCCGCGCGGCCGCTGATCGGGTCGACCCGCAGGCTCAGAAGGCCTTCCGGCTCCGCTTGCGTATGCGGCGGCTTGTCTTTGAGTGCTGCGCCCATGTAGTTCATCCAGATCGGCAGCGCGACGGTGCCGCCGAATTCCTTGCGGCCCAGGCTTTCCGGCTGGTCGAAACCGGTCCATACGGTGGTTACGTAATCGGCGTTGTAACCGGAGAACCAGGCGTCCTTGGATTCGTTGGTCGTACCGGTCTTGCCGGCAATGTCCGGGCGTCCCAGGGCGAGTGCGCGGCGACCGGTGCCGAGCTTGATCACGTCCTCAAGCATGCTGTTGAGGATGTACGTGGTGCGCCCGTCAACGATGCGTTCGGCCACGGCGGGTGCTTGTGGCGTAGGCGCAGCACCCGGGGTCTCGCCCGGCGTTGCATTGACCGTGAAAGCTTGAGGCGCCGGTGCGGCAATGCCATCGCTGGCAGCAACGCCCTTAGGCACGCTCGGGGGATTGGCGACGAATAGCGTGTCGCCGTTGCGGCTTTCAATCCTGTCGATGATGTACGGGGTGATCTTGTAGCCGCCGTTGGCGAAGGTGCTCCAGCCGGTAGCGATCTCCATGGGCGTCAGAGTCGCGGTGCCCAGCGCCAGGGACAGGTTGGGTGGCAGGTCCTGTTTGTTGAAGCCGAAGCGAGCAATGTAGTCGATGGTCTTGCCAACGCCCATCGCTTGCAGCAAGCGGATCGACACCAGGTTGCGCGACTTGTACAGCGCTTCACGCAGGCGGATCGGGCCGAGGAAGGTGTTGGTGTCGTTTTTCGGCCGCCAGACCTTGTCCAGATACTCGTCGACGAACACGATCGGGGCATCGTTCACCAGGCTGGAGGCCGTGTAGCCGTTATCCAGTGCGGCGGCGTAGACGAACGGTTTGAAGCTCGAACCCGGCTGGCGCTTGGCCTGCAGTGCGCGGTTGTAGTTGCTCTGCTCGAAGGCGAAGCCGCCGACCAGGGCACGAATGGCACCGTTTTGTGGGTCCAGGGACACCAGTGCGCCCTGGGCCTGCGGGATCTGGCTGAACTTCAGCGAGTTGTCCGGCTGACGCTGCACGCGAATCAGGTCGCCGACCTGGGCCACGTCTGAAGGCTGCTTCGGGTTGGCGCCCATGCTGTTGGTGTTCAGGAACGGACGGGCCCACTTCATGGTGTCCCAGCTGACATGTTCCTGCCCGGTGCGGGTCAGCACCTGCAGGCCGCTCTTGTCGACCTGGGTCACGATGGCCGGTTCCAGGCCGCTGATGGTGCGTTGCTTGGTCAACTCGGTTACCCAGGCTTCACGCGTCTTGCCCGGGAGCCGCGACTCGGGGCCGCGATAGCCGTGGCGCTGATCGTAGGTCATCAGGCCTTCGTGGACTGCGGTGTTGGCCAGTTCCTGGAGGTCGCTCGGCACCGTGGTGGTGACGCGGAAGCCTTCGGTATACGCGTCGCTGCCATAACGCCCGACCATTTCGGCACGGGCCATTTCGGCGATGTACGGCGCGTTCACTTCCGGAGTCGGTACGTGATAGCTGGCGTTCAGCGGCTCGTTGATCGCGGCGGTGTAGTCGGCCTCGCTGATTTTGCCGAGTTTGTACATACGCCCCAGGATCCAGTCACGACGCTCCTTGCTGCGCGCCGGGTTGGCCAGCGGGTTGAAGCGCGATGGTGCCTTCGGCAGGCCGGCAATCATGGCCATCTGCGCCAGGCTGACATCGCGGATCGATTTGCCGTAATAGACCTGCGCCGCCGCCTCGATGCCGTACGCACGGTTACCCAGGTAGATCTTGTTGACGTACAGCTCGAGGATCTCGTCCTTGGTCAGCTGTCGTTCGATCTGCAGGGCCAGCAGGATCTCGGTGGTCTTGCGCGAAAAGCTGCGTTCGCTGGTCAGGAAGAAGTTCTTCGCCACCTGCATGGTGATCGTGCTGCCACCGGACTGGATGTGTCCGCTTTTGACCAGTTGGGTCGCGGCACGCATCAGGCTGCCGGGATCGACGCCATAGTGGTTGGCGAAATTGTCGTCTTCAGCACTTAGTAACGCATTAATGAAATTGGGGGGAATGTCGGCGAAACGGATCGGTGTGCGGCGCATTTCGCCGAACTCTGCAATCAACTTGTTATCGCTGCTGTAGACCCGCAGAGGAATCTGCAACTGGATGCTTCTCAGCGCCTCCACGGACGGCAGCCCGGGACTAAGGTAGAGGTACGCCCCGCTCAGACCCAGAAGGAGTCCGCAGAAAACCGCGACGATGGACCAACCGAAAAATTTCAGCAGACGAATCAAGGCTTTTGGATATCCAGGGCAAAAAATGAATTGGGCAACAGGGTTCAGGCTAAATGAGAACGACCCGCGCTTGAGCAAATGCGGAAAAAAACGCTGGGCATTATAAGCATTTTTCTGATCGGGAGCGCGGTTGGCGCTGCTGTCAAGACGGGCGGATTGAACGCAATGGACATTGCACAGTCCGTAACTCACGGAAAGTCATAGGGAATTGGTAGTGCCAGGACTCTTCAACAAAAAATCCAGTACGCTCCTCGGAATCGATATCAGCTCTACCTCGGTAAAGCTTCTGGAATTGAGCCGTCAGGGCGAACGCTTCCGGGTCGAGGCTTATGCGGTCGAGCCTTTGCCCGTCGGCGCGGTGATCGAAAAGAACATCGCTGACCTCGAGGGCGTGGGGCTGGCCCTCGCGCGCGCGCTGACCAGGGCCAGAACCGGCCTCAAGGGTGTGGCCGTGGCTGTGGCAGGCTCGGCGGTGATCACCAAGATCATCGAGATGGACGCCGCTCTTTCCGAAGACGAAATGGAAAGTCAGCTGAAGATCGAGGCGGATCAATATATTCCCTATCCCCTGGATGAAGTCGCGATCGACTTTGAAGTCCAGGGCACCTGCGCGCGCAACCCAGAGCGGGTCAACGTGCTGCTCGCGGCTTGCCGCAAGGAAAACGTCGAGGTCCGCGAGGCCGCCCTGGCTCTGGCTGGGCTGACCGCCCGCGTAGTCGATGTCGAGGCCTATGCACTGGAGCGTTCATTCGGGTTGCTGGCCAGTCGGCTTGCGGTTTCCAAGGAGCCTTTGACGGTCGCAGTGGTGGATATCGGCGCCACCATGACCACCCTGAGCGTGCTGCACAACGGGCGGATTATCTACACCCGTGAACAACTGTTCGGCGGTCGGCAGTTGACCGGGGAAATCCAGCGTCGCTATGGCCTGACGCTGGAGCAGGCGAGTCTGGCGCAAAGGAAGGGCGGCCTGCCGGAAGACTATGCCGGTGAGGTCTTGCAGCCATTTCAACAGGCACTGGTGCAGCAGGTGTCGCGCTCGTTGCAGTTCTTCTTTGCTGCCGGCCAGTACAGCGCCGTCGACCATATCCTGCTGGCCGGCGGTACCGCGTCGGTCCCGGGGCTGCCCCTTTTGATCGAGCAGCAATTGGGCACGCCGACCCTGATCGCGAACCCTTTTTCCGAAATGATGCTGGGCAGCAAGGTCAATGGTGCCGCCCTGGCGAGTGATGCCCCGGCGTTGATGATTGCCTGTGGTCTTGCCCTCAGGAGCTTCGACTGATGGCGCGGATCAACCTTTTACCCTGGCGCGAGGAGCGGCGTGAAGTTCGCCGCAAACGCTTCCTGCTGGTCCTGGTGGCCGCTATGGCAGGTACGATGGGTGCGGTGCTGGTTGCCAACCAGGCCATCAGCCGTGCCATCGACCGGCAAATCGCCCGTAACGATTACATCGGCAGGCAAATCGCCGTGGTCGATGAGCGGATCACGCAGATCAATGATCTCAAGGAGCGCCGCCAGCAACTGGTCGAACGCATGCACATCATCCAGGACCTGCAAGACAATCGCCAAACCAGTGGGCGAATGTTTGACCAGTTGGCGCGGGCACTGCCTGACGGCGTGTATTTCACCGAAGTGAGAATGACCGGAAAGACCTTGTCCATCACCGGTGCCGCGCAATCCAACAACCGTGTTTCAGACTTGATGCGCAACCTCGAGGCATCAGACTGGTTCGATGCGCCGAGCCTGACCGAAGTCAAGGCCGCAGCTGCCGGTCAGGTGGAGCAGGCCAACGTCTTCCAGTTGACCGTTCGCCAGACTCAACCGGCAGCACCGGAGGGAGGCAAATGAGCCTGTCCGAATGGTTCGAAGGGCTGCGCAAGATCGACATCAATGAGCTGGACACCAGCAACATGGGGGCCTGGCCGCCGGCGATCAAGTGTCTGGTGGCCGGTTTGCTCATGCTTGTGGTGCTGGCCTTGGGCTACAACTTTTCCACTCGCGACCTCGAGAGCCAGCTCGATCTGAAGCGCGAGGAAGAGTCGACGCTCAAGGAGCAGTTCGCCGGTAAAGCGCGCTTGGCGGCGAATCTCGATCTCTACACCCGACAGTTGAAGGCGATGGAGAGCGCTTTCAGCGTGCTGTTGCGGCAACTGCCCGGCGACACCGAAGTGCCCGGCTTGCTGGAAGACATCACGCGTACAGGTTTGGGCAGCGGCCTGGAGTTCGAAGAGATCAAGCTGCTGCCGGAGGTCGCCCAGCCGTTCTACATCGAGTTGCCGATCCAGATCACGGTCACCGGGGGGTACCACGACCTGGCCACCTTCGTCAGTGGCGTGGCCGGGTTGCCGCGAATCGTCACCTTGCACGATTTCGACCTTGTCCCCGTCAGTCCCCAGGGGGCTCCGAAACTGCGCTTGAGCATCCTCGCCAAGACCTACCGCTACAACGAAATGGGGCGGCATCAATGAATCCGGCGCGTTGTTTTCCTATGGTGCTGTTGCTGTCTGTTCTGTCCGGTTGTGGCGCAGGCGATGACTACAGCGATCTGGACGCCTACCTGAGCGAAATACGCCTGCGCGGGCCGGGCAGTATTGAACCAACGCCGGTATTCCGGTCTTACCCGACATTCACCTACGACGCAGCGAACCTGCGCAGTCCGTTTTCACCACAGATCAGTACTGATCTGGCGGCCCATCGGCGGGGTTCGCGCAACGTCAAACCCGACCCTGACCGGGTCAGGCAATACCTCGAAGGTTTCAACATCGAGCAGTTTGAAATGGTCGGCACCCTTTCCAATGCGACGGGCTCCTTTGCCCTGTTGCGCGGGGCGGGTGGCGTGCACCGCCTGAAAGTCGGTGATTACCTGGGGCGTAACGACGGACGAATCGTTGCGATCAGTGGTTCGCAAGTCGATGTGGTTGAAATTGTCCCTGATGGTCAGGGTGCGTGGCTGGAGCGTCCCCGGACCATCCCTTTGAAAGAGCACTCATAGTGGAACCCGAATAATGAACAGGATTTTCTCCACCTTCGGCCTTTCGCTATGGATAGCGATGTTGTCGCCGATGGTACAAGCGGCCAATCTCAAGGCGCTGGATGTCGCCGCACTGCCGGGAGACCGGGTCGAGTTGAAGTTGTCGTTCGATGCACCGCCCCCGTTGCCTCAGGGTTACATGACGGAGTCGCCGGCCCGGATTGCGCTGGATTTGCCGGGTGTCGTCAGTCAGTTGGCCAGCAAGACTCGCGATCTCGGTAGTGGAAATGCCCGTAGTGCAACGGTGGTGGAGGCCGGGGGACGTACGCGATTGATCATCAACCTGGCTCAGTCGGCCCCGTACGACTCGCGAATTGAAGGCAACAATTTGTTGGTGGTTGTCGGGCAGGGTGTCAAACCCTCTGCACCCGGGCCGACGGCCCCGGCAATGCCGGCACGCGCCGCTGCGACGCCAGGCAAGGCCATTCGGGGTGTGGATTTTCAGCGAGGGACGCAGGGCGAGGGCAACGTGGTGATCGACTTGTCGGACCCATCGATTGCGCCCGACATACAACAGCGCGAGGGCAAGATTATTGTCGGGTTCGCCAAAACCCGATTGCCCGAGCCGTTGCGCGTGCGTCTGGATGTGAAGGATTTCGCCACGCCCGTGCAGTACGTCAAGGCCAGCGCGAGCGGCGATCGAGCCATCATCAGCATCGAGCCCGGTGGTACGTTCGATTACTCGACCTATCAGACCGACAGCAAGCTCACGGTCAGCGTTCGCCCGGCGACGGTCGACGACCTGCAAAAGCGCAATGCCGGGTCACAGGCTTACAGCGGCGAGAAGCTTTCGCTGAACTTCCAGGACATCGATGTGCGGTCGGTGCTGCAATTGATCGCCGATTTCACCAACCTCAATCTGGTGGCCAGCGACACGGTGCAGGGGGGCATCACGTTGCGCCTGCAGAACGTGCCGTGGGATCAGGCGCTGGATCTGGTTCTGAAAACCAAGGGGCTGGACAAGCGCAAGGTCGGTAATGTCCTGCTTGTTGCGCCGGCCGATGAAATTGCTGCCCGTGAGCGACAGGAACTGGAATCACAAAAGCAGATTGCCGATCTGGCGCCGTTGCGTCGGGAACTGTTGCAGGTGAATTACGCCAAGGCGGCGGACATCGCCAAACTCTTCCAGTCGGTGACCAGTGCCGAAGCGAAACCCGATGAGCGGGGGTCGATCACCGTCGACGAGCGCACCAACAACATCATTGCCTACCAGACCCAGGACCGGCTAGATGAGCTGCGCAGGATCGTCACGCAGCTGGATATCCCTGTGCGTCAGGTCATGATCGAGGCGCGCATTGTCGAAGCCAACGTCGACTATGACAAAAGCCTCGGGGTGCGCTGGGGCGGATCGATACAGAACCGGGGCAACTGGAACACCTCCGGTGTCAGCAATGGACTCAACGGGTCATCGACCATCGGCACGCCCGGCAGTACCAGCACCAACTCACCGTTCGTCGACATGGGCGTAGCCAACAACACCTCGGGAATCGGCATCGCGTTCATCACCGATAACGTCTTGCTGGACCTGGAACTGACGGCCATGGAGAAAACCGGCAACGGGGAAATCGTCTCGCAACCCAAGGTGGTCACGTCCGACAAGGAAACCGCCAAGATCCTCAAGGGCACCGAGATTCCCTATCAGGAGGCCAGTTCCAGTGGCGCGACTTCGGTGTCGTTCAAGGAGGCCTCGCTGTCCTTGGAGGTGACGCCGCAGATCACGCCCGACAACCGGATCATCATGGAGGTCAAGGTGACCAAGGACGAGCCGGACTACCTGAACAAGGTCCAGGATGTACCGCCGATCAAGAAAAACGAGGTCAACGCCAAGGTCCTGGTCAACGATGGCGAGACCATCGTCATTGGCGGCGTTTTCTCAAATACTCAGAGCAAGGTCGTAGATAAGGTGCCATTTCTTGGCGATGTGCCGTATCTTGGCCGCCTTTTCCGGCGTGATGTGGTTTCGGAGAAAAAATCCGAGCTGTTGGTATTCCTCACTCCGCGTATCATGAATAATCAGGCGATTGCTGTGAGTCATTGATTCTGTGCGAAATTTGATTCTTGTAGGACCGATGGGTGCTGGAAAAAGCACCATCGGCCGGTTGCTGGCCAAAGAGCTGCGCCTGCCATTCAAAGATTCCGATAAGGAAATTGAATTGCGCACGGGCGCCAATATCCCTTGGATCTTCGATAAAGAAGGCGAACCGGGCTTTCGTGATCGCGAGCAGGCAATGATTGCCGAGCTGTGCGATTACGACGGAGTGGTGCTGGCGACAGGTGGTGGCGCGGTCATGCGCGAAGCCAATCGTCGGGCACTGCATGCCGGTGGGCGGGTGGTTTATCTGCATGCGTCGGTCGAGCAGCAGGTCGGCCGCACGGCCCGTGACCGCAATCGGCCATTGTTGCGTACTGCCGATCCGGCCAAGACCCTTCGGGATCTGTTGGCGATCCGCGATCCGCTTTACCGGGAAATTGCCGACCTGGTGGTCGAAACCGATGAGCGACCGCCGCGAATGGTCGTACTCGACATTCTAGAGCGCCTGCAGCAGTTGCCACCCCGTTAAAGCGCCGCGCGAAATGCGCTATCCTCGGCGTTTGGCCATGACCGCTCAAGGTTGTGGCAGATGGCTACCGAACGGCGTCATACCAGCAGATGCCGTGGATATTCGTTAACTCAAGGCAGGACGCCTGATTCATCTTCACTGTGGGGACACATGCAGACACTCAAGGTCGATCTAGGCGAGCGCAGCTACCCGATTCATATTGGCGAAGGTTTGTTGGATCAGCCTGAGCTGCTGGCCCCGCACATTCGCGGACGGCAAGTGGCGATCGTCTCCAACGAGACTGTTGCACCGCTCTATCTTGAGCGTCTGACCCGCAGCCTGGCGCAGTACTCGGTGATTTCCGTGGTGCTGCCCGACGGTGAAGCCTTCAAGACCTGGGAAACCCTGCAGCTGATTTTCGACGGTCTGCTGACCGCGCGGCATGACCGCCGCACCACGGTGATCGCTCTCGGTGGCGGTGTGATCGGTGACATGGCCGGCTTTGCCGCCGCCTGCTACCAGCGCGGCGTCGATTTCATTCAGGTTCCGACTACGCTGCTGTCGCAGGTCGACTCCTCGGTGGGCGGCAAGACCGGGATCAACCATCCGCTGGGCAAGAACATGGTCGGCGCCTTCTATCAGCCGAACGTGGTGCTGATCGATACCGCCAGCCTCAATACCCTGCCGGCGCGCGAACTGTCCGCCGGTCTGGCCGAAGTCATCAAGTACGGGCTGATCTGTGATGAGCCGTTCCTGACCTGGCTCGAAGACAACGTCGACCGCCTGCGCAATCTGGACCAGCAAGCCCTGACCTATGCCATCGAGCGCTCTTGCGCGGCAAAGGCCGCGGTGGTCGGTGCCGATGAGAAAGAGACAGGCGTTCGTGCCACGTTGAACCTGGGCCACACTTTTGGCCACGCCATCGAAACCCACATGGGCTATGGTGTCTGGCTACATGGAGAAGCGGTGGCTGCCGGTACCGTGATGGCGCTGGAAATGTCCGCGCGACTGGGCTGGATCAGCGAGCAGGAGCGTGATCGCGGCATTCGTCTGTTCCAGCGTGCAGGGCTGCCTGTCATCCCGCCAGAAGAGATGACAGAAGCCGACTTCCTCGAACATATGTCCATTGATAAAAAAGTGATCGACGGTCGTTTGCGCCTGGTGCTGCTGCGCCGCATGGGTGAAGCGGTGGTGACCGACGATTATCCGAAAGAGGTTCTACAGGCCACGCTGGGGGCAGACTACCGCGCCCTGGCTCAGCTTAAAGGTTAATAAGAACACGATGACTAGTTTGCATGCCGACGAGGCTTTCCTCGGCCATTACCAGTTGAGTCATGACCCTTTTGCTCCACGGGTGCCTGGCTTCAAATTTTTCCCGGCCCAGCGCAAACCCGTGCTGGGGCAGTTGCATCACCTGGCCCGCTACAGTCAACTGCTGCTGGTGGTCACCGGTCCCGAGGGCAGTGGCAAGACCCTGCTGCGTCAGGCCCTGGTGGCCAGCACCAACAAGCAGTCGGTACAAAGCGTGGTGGTGTCCGCCCGTGGCGCCGGCGATGCGGCCGGTGTGCTGCGTCAGGTGGCCCAGGCGCTGAATGTCGCCCAGGCGGATGCCGACGCTATTCTGGCCCAGGTGGTGCAGCTTGCACTCACCGGGCAGGAAGTCTATTTGCTGGTCGATGACGCCGAACAGCTCGATGAGTCCGCCCTTGAGGTTCTGATGGTCCTGGCGGCCGGCGCGCCTGAAGGTCGCCCGCATGTGTTCCTGTTCGGCGAGACCTCGCTGATCGCTCAGCTTGAGGCTTTGCATCTCGAGGAAGAGCGTTTCCACGTCATCGAACTGCAGCCCTATACCGAGGACGAAACCCGCGAGTATCTGGAGCAGCGGCTCGAGGGCGCTGGCCGCGGCATAGAACTTTTCACCGCGGATCAGATCTCTGATATTCACGAAAGCTCCGAAGGTTGGCCTGGCAGCATCAATCAGGTTGCCCGCGATGCAATGATCGAAGCCATGATCGCCAGCCGCTCTGCGGTCAAGCGTCCAAAAATGGGGTTCAATATGCCGAAGAAACACGTATTGGCGATTTCCGCCGTTGTCGTGGTTGCGGTTGCTGCCGCCTGGATGATGCCGGGTCGCAACAAGGCACCGACCACGGGTGCGCCGGCCAATGAACAGGCGCAACTGCCGCTTGGCCAGGGCCAGCCGACCGCGAATGGCGGTGCTCCGGCCGTCGAATTCGCCGGCAACACGCAGCCGATGCCATTGCCGTTGGTCGGCAACTCGCAACCGGTCATGCGCGCCCCGCTGGCTGAAGCCGCAGGCGGCATCACCGAAGGCGATGACGGCGTTCCGGTTGAAGGCTCCAGCGCCACACCGCCGACGGTGACCACCACGGCGCCGCCTGTGGGCATTCCTGCCGGCCCTGCGCCGACACCGGCGGCCAAGCCGACACCCGCGCCGGCACCTGCGCCGACTCAGGTCGCCACCGCCAAGCCAGCCCCTGCTCCAGTGGCCAAGCCTGCTCCAGCGCCAGCCAAGCCAGCCGTTGCGGCGGCGGCCAAGCCTGCCGAGAAACCGGCTCCGGCGGCCAAGGCGGCTAGTGGCACCTGGTACGCCGGTCAGGCACCGGGCAATTACGTGGTGCAAATCCTCGGCACCAGCTCCGAAACGGCCGCACAAAGCTTCGTCAAGGAGCAGGGCGGCGAGTACCGCTATTTCAAGAAAGTCCTCAATGGCAAGCCGCTCTACGTGATCACCTACGGTAACTTCGCCAATCGCGATGCAGCCGTTTCCGCCATCAAGGCCTTGCCAGCGAAGGTTCAGGCTGGTAAACCTTGGCCTCGCACTGTCGCCAGCGTCCAACAGGAACTGGCAACAACTCGCTGAAGATTCGGCGGCCTTACCCAGGCCGCCTCTCCAAGCACCTCAAAATTTCTACAAGTGCGCGCCGCCTTCCGGGCTGCGTGCCTTGTGGTGTCTGCGTCACAGTAGTCTTTGAGTCGTTGCGGTCAAAATTAAAAAAGTTTTGACTAGCACAGCAGATCGCTTTAAACCTTTCACAAATGCGACATGGATTTGCGACATTTCGTCGTCAAATTTGTGAGGCCAAGTGTCGGTGTGTACAATGACCTCCCTTTTGTCCCCGCAAAGCTGGCGTACGTTCGGCGCGGATGGCAAGTGGTTGAATTGAAAAGAAATTTGCCTCGATTAGAGGCAGCCTGGTGAGAAAGTGTCTATGAAAGCAGGTCTGTACCAACCAGATGAATTCAAGGATAACTGTGGTTTCGGCCTGATAGCCCATATGCAGGGCGAGCCCAGTCATACCCTTTTGCAAACGGCCATCGAGGCCCTGACCTGCATGACCCACCGCGGTGGGATTAATGCCGACGGCAAGACCGGTGACGGTTGCGGTCTGCTGATTCAAAAGCCGGACGTGTTCCTGCGAGCCATCGCCCAGGAAACCTTCGGCGTCGAAATGCCCAAGCAATATGCGGTGGGCATGGTCTTCTTCAACCAGGACCCGGTCAAAGCCGAAGCCGCTCGCGAGAACATGAACCGCGAGATCCTGGCCGCCGGCCTGCAACTGGTCGGCTGGCGCAAAGTGCCGATCGACACCAGCGTCCTCGGCCGCCTGGCCCTTGAGCGCCTGCCGCAGATCGAGCAAGTGTTCATCGGCGGTGAAGGCCTGAGCGATCAGGACATGGCCGTCAAGCTGTTCACCTCCCGTCGTCGCTCGTCCGTGGCCAACGCCGCCGACACCGACCACTACGTCTGCAGCTTTTCGCACAAGACCATCATTTACAAAGGCCTGATGATGCCGGCGGACTTGACCGCCTTCTATCCGGACCTGAGCGATGAGCGCCTGCAAACTTCGATTTGCGTGTTCCACCAGCGCTTCTCCACCAACACCCTGCCGAAATGGCCGCTGGCTCAACCGTTCCGCTTCCTGGCGCACAACGGCGAGATCAACACCATCACCGGCAACCGCAACTGGGCCGTGGCCCGTCGCACCAAGTTCACCAACGACCTGATGGACCTGGAAGAGCTCGGCCCGCTGGTCAACCGCGTGGGTTCGGACTCCTCGAGCATGGACAACATGCTGGAGCTGATGGTCACCGGTGGCATCGACCTGTTCCGTGGCGTGCGGATGATCATTCCGCCAGCGTGGCAGAACGTCGAGACCATGGACCCGGATCTGCGTGCGTTCTACGAATACAACTCGATGCACATGGAACCGTGGGACGGCCCGGCTGGCGTGGTAATGACCGACGGTCGCTACGCGGTGTGCCTGCTCGACCGTAACGGTCTGCGTCCGGCGCGTTGGGTCACCACCAAGAACGGTTTCATCACCCTGGCCTCGGAAATCGGTGTCTGGAACTACCAGCCTGAAGATGTGATCGCCAAGGGCCGCGTAGGCCCGGGCCAGATCTTTGCCGTGGACACCGAAACCGGCCAGATCCTCGACACCGATGCGATCGACAACCGTCTGAAGTCCCGTCATCCGTACAAGCAATGGCTGCGCAAGAATGCCCTGCGCATCCAGGCGACCATGGAAGACAACGACCACGGTTCGGCGTTCTACGACGTCGATCAGCTCAAGCAATACATGAAGATGTACCAGGTCACGTTCGAAGAGCGCGACCAGGTGCTGCGTCCGCTGGGCGAACAGGGCTACGAAGCCGTGGGCTCGATGGGCGACGATACGCCGATGGCCGTGCTGTCCCAGCGCGTGCGCACGCCGTACGACTATTTCCGCCAGCAGTTCGCGCAGGTCACCAACCCGCCGATCGACCCGCTGCGCGAAGCCATCGTCATGTCGCTGGAAATCTGCCTCGGTGCCGAGCGCAACATTTTCCAGGAGTCGCCGGAACATGCCTCGCGCGTGATCCTCAGCTCGCCGGTCATTTCCCCGGCCAAGTGGCGCTCGCTGATGAACCTCGATCGTCCGGGCTTCGAGCGCGCTATCATCGATCTGAACTACGACGAAAGCGTCGGCCTCGAAGCGGCCATCCGCAACGTTGCCGATCAGGCTGAAGAAGCCGTGCGCGCCGGTCGTACCCAGGTTGTGCTGAGTGACCGTCACATCGCCCCGGGCAAGTTGCCGATCCACGCTTCGCTCGCCACCGGTGCGGTGCACCACCGCCTGACCGAAAAAGGCCTGCGCTGCGACTCCAACATCCTGGTGGAAACCGCGACCGCTCGTGACCCGCATCACTTCGCCGTGTTGATCGGTTTCGGCGCCTCTGCCGTTTACCCGTTCCTGGCCTATGAAGTGCTCGGTGACCTGATCCGTACCGGTGAAGTGCTGGGCGACCTCTATGAGGTGTTCAAGAACTACCGTAAAGGCATCACCAAGGGCCTGCTCAAGATCCTGTCGAAGATGGGCATCTCGACCATCACTTCGTACCGCGGTGCGCAGTTGTTCGAGGCCATCGGCCTGTCCGAGGAAGTCTGCAACCTGAGCTTCCGTGGCGTGCCGAGCCGCATCAAGGGTGCGCGTTTCGTCGACATCGAAGCCGAGCAGAAGGCCCTGGCCACCGAAGCCTGGAGTCCGCGCAAGCCGATCCAGCAAGGCGGCCTGCTGAAGTTCGTCCACGGTGGCGAATATCACGCGTACAACCCGGACGTGGTCAACACCCTGCAGGCCGCTGTGCAGCAGGGCGACTACAGCAAGTTCAAGGAGTACACCTCGCTGGTGGACAACCGCCCGGTGTCGATGATCCGCGACCTGCTGAAAGTCAAAACCCTCGACACTCCGTTGGATATGAGCGAGATCGAACCGCTGGAATCGGTGCTCAAGCGCTTCGACTCCGCCGGTATCTCCCTGGGCGCCCTGTCGCCGGAAGCTCACGAAGCCCTGGCCGAAGCCATGAACCGCCTCGGTGCGCGTTCCAACTCCGGCGAAGGCGGCGAAGACCCGGCGCGCTACGGCACCATCAAGAGCTCGAAAATCAAGCAGGTTGCGACTGGCCGTTTCGGTGTGACCCCGGAATACCTGGTCAACGCCGAAGTGCTGCAGATCAAGGTCGCCCAGGGCGCCAAGCCGGGCGAGGGTGGTCAACTGCCGGGCGGTAAAGTGAACGGTCTGATCGCCAAGCTGCGTTACGCAGTGCCGGGCGTGACCCTGATTTCGCCACCGCCGCACCACGACATCTATTCGATCGAAGACTTGTCGCAGCTGATTTTCGACCTGAAACAAGTCAACCCGAAGGCATTGGTCTCGGTGAAGCTGGTAGCGGAAGCGGGCGTCGGCACCATCGCTGCCGGTGTGGCCAAGGCCTACGCGGACTTGATCACCATCTCCGGCTACGACGGCGGCACCGGTGCATCGCCGCTGACCTCGATCAAGTACGCGGGTGCGCCGTGGGAGCTCGGCCTGGCCGAAACCCACCAGACTCTGCGCGGCAACGACCTGCGCGGCAAAGTCCGGGTGCAGACCGACGGCGGCCTGAAAACCGGCCTCGACGTGATCAAGGCGGCCATCCTCGGCGCTGAAAGCTTCGGCTTCGGCACCGCGCCGATGATCGCCCTGGGCTGCAAATACCTGCGCATCTGCCACCTGAACAACTGCGCCACCGGCGTCGCGACTCAGAACGAGAAGCTGCGCAAGGACCACTACATCGGTACCGTCGACATGGTGGTGAACTTCTTCACCTACGTCGCCGAAGAAACCCGTGAGTGGCTGGCCAAGCTGGGCGTGCGTTCCCTCGAGGAGCTGATCGGCCGTACCGATCTGCTGGAGGTCCTCGAAGGCCAGACTGCCAAGCAGCATCACCTCGACCTGACTCCGTTGCTGGGCAGCGACCACGTGCCGGCGGACAAACCGCAGTTCTGTGGCGTAGACCGCAACCCGCCGTTCGACAAGGGCCTGCTGGCCGAGAAAATGGTCGACATGGCCACCTCGGCGATCAACGACCTGAGCGGCGCTGAATTCGCCCTGGATATCTGCAACTGCGACCGTTCCATCGGTGCACGGATCTCCGGCGAAATCGCGCGCAAGCACGGCAACCAGGGCATGGCCAACGCGCCGATCACCTTCCGCTTCAAGGGCACTGCGGGCCAGAGCTTTGGTGTGTGGAACGCCGGTGGCCTGAACATGTACCTGGAAGGCGACGCCAACGACTACGTCGGCAAGGGCATGACCGGCGGCAAGCTGGTCATCGTGCCGCCGAAGGGCAGCGTCTACCGCACCCAGGACAGTGCCATCATCGGCAACACCTGCCTGTACGGCGCCACTGGCGGCAAGCTGTTCGCCGCCGGCACCGCGGGCGAGCGTTTCGCCGTGCGTAACTCCGGTGCCCACACTGTCGTGGAAGGCACTGGCGATCACTGCTGCGAGTACATGACCGGTGGCTTCGTCTGCGTATTGGGCAAGACCGGTTACAACTTCGGCTCTGGCATGACCGGCGGTTTCGCCTATGTGCTCGACCAGGACAACACCTTCGTTGACCGGGTCAACCACGAACTGGTGGAAATCCAGCGGATCAGCGGCGAGGCGATGGAAGCCTACCGTAGCCACCTGCAACGCGTGCTGAACGAGTACGTCGAGGAAACCGACAGCGAGTGGGGTCGTGAACTCGCCGAGAACCTCGATGATTACGTGCGTCGTTTCTGGCTGGTCAAGCCCAAGGCTGCCAACCTGAAATCGTTGCTTTCCAGCACCCGTGCCAACCCGCAGTGATATGCGCCTGAAGAGTTTGATGAGGTTTTAAAATGGCTGAACGTCTGAATAATGACTTCCAGTTCATCGAGGTCGGGCGCAAGGATCCGAAGAAGAAACTGTTGCGTCAACGCAAGAAAGAGTTCGTGGAAATCTACGAACCCTTCAAGCCCCAGCAGTCGGCCGACCAGGCCCACCGCTGTCTGGGTTGCGGTAACCCGTATTGCGAATGGAAGTGCCCGGTGCACAACTTCATTCCCAACTGGCTGAAACTGGTGGCCGAGGGCAACATCCTCCAGGCCGCCGAGTTGTCGCACCAGACCAACACCTTGCCGGAAGTCTGCGGCCGGGTGTGCCCGCAGGATCGTCTGTGCGAGGGTGCCTGCACCCTCAACGACGGCTTCGGCGCGGTGACCATCGGTTCGGTGGAGAAGTACATCACCGACACCGCGTTCGCCATGGGCTGGCGCCCGGACATGTCCAAGGTCAAGCCGACCGGCAAGCGTGTCGCGATCATCGGTGCCGGGCCTGCGGGCCTGGGCTGTGCCGACGTGCTGGTGCGCGGCGGCGTGACCCCGGTGGTGTTCGACAAGAACCCGGAAATCGGCGGCCTGCTGACCTTCGGCATCCCCGAGTTCAAGCTGGAAAAGACCGTGTTGAGCAATCGCCGCGAAGTCTTCACCGGCATGGGCATCGAGTTCCGCCTCAACACCGAGGTGGGCAAGGACGTGACCATGGAGCAACTGCTCGAAGAATACGATGCGGTATTCATGGGCATGGGCACCTACACCTACATGAAGGGCGGTTTTGCCGGTGAGGACCTGCCAGGCGTGTATGACGCGCTGGACTTCCTGATCGCCAACGTCAACCGCAACCTGGGCTTTGAAAAGTCGCCGGAAGATTTCGTCGACATGAAAGGCAAGAAGGTCGTGGTACTGGGCGGTGGCGACACGGCGATGGACTGCAACCGTACGTCGATCCGCCAGGGCGCCAAGTCGGTGACCTGCGCCTATCGTCGTGACGAAGCGAACATGCCGGGCTCGCGCAAAGAGGTGAAGAACGCCAAGGAAGAAGGCGTGAAGTTCCTCTACAACCGCCAGCCGATCGCGATTGTCGGCGAAGACAAGGTCGAAGGCGTGAAGGTGGTCGAGACCCGTCTCGGCGAGCCGGACGCCCGTGGCCGTCGCAGCCCCGAGCCGATCCCGGGCTCCGAAGAGATCATCCCGGCCGACGCCGTGGTCATCGCCTTCGGTTTCCGCCCTAGCCCGGCGCCGTGGTTCGAGCAGTTCGAGATCCAGACCGACAGCCAGGGCCGCGTCGTGGCACCGGAGCAAGGCCAGTACAAGCACCAGACCAGCAACCCGAAAATCTTCGCCGGTGGCGACATGGTGCGCGGTTCGGACCTGGTGGTGACGGCGATCTTCGAAGGCCGTAATGCGGCTGAAGGGATCCTGGATTACCTGGGCGTCTAAACCCTGATCCTGAGCCGAATGCAGTAAAAAAGTGGGAGCGGGCTTGCTCGCGAAGAGGGAGTATCAGTCGACAGTTTTGTTGCCTGAAACACCGCATTCGCGAGCAAGCCCGCTCCCACAGTTGTTTCGCGGTGTTGCTAAACTTCGTATTTCATTGCGACAAATTGACCCGATAGACAAAAGGCTGACCTGCATCCGTGCCTTTTGCGTCCGGCTCTGAGAAAATGCCCTCACTTTTTTTCCGGATGCCGACATGACTGCCCTGAAGAACGACCGTTTCCTGCGCGCCCTGCTCAAGCAACCCGTAGACGTCACCCCTGTGTGGATGATGCGTCAGGCCGGTCGCTACCTGCCTGAATACCGCGCCAGCCGCGCCAAGGCCGGCGATTTCATGAGCCTGTGCATGAACCCGGCGTTCGCTTGCGAAGTCACGATGCAGCCGCTCGACCGTTATCCACAACTGGACGCGGCGATCCTCTTTTCCGACATCCTGACCATCCCCGATGCCATGGGCCAGGGCCTGTACTTCGAAACCGGCGAAGGCCCGCGCTTCAAGAAAGTCGTCAGCACCCTGGCCGACATCGAAGCCCTGCCGATTCCCGATCCGCAGAAAGACCTCGGCTACGTGATGGATGCGGTCAGCACCATCCGTCGTGAACTGAACGGACGTGTGCCGTTGATCGGTTTCTCCGGCAGCCCATGGACCCTGGCGACCTACATGGTCGAAGGCGGCTCGTCGAAAGACTTCCGCAAGACCAAGGCCATGCTCTACGACAACCCGCAAGCCATGCACCTGTTGCTGGACAAGCTTGCGCAGTCGGTCACCAGCTACCTCAACGGCCAGATCATGGCCGGTGCGCAAGCGGTGCAGATCTTCGATACCTGGGGCGGCAACCTGTCGGCAGCGGCGTACCAGGAGTTCTCCCTGGCCTACATGCGCAAAATCGTCAGCGGCCTGATCCGCGAGCATGAAGGCCGCAAGGTGCCGGTCATCCTGTTCACCAAGAACGGCGGCCTGTGGCTGGAAAGCATCGCAGATGCCGGTGCTGATGCATTGGGCCTGGACTGGACCTGCGATATCGGCAACGCCCGTGCCCGTGTTGGCGACAAAGTCGCGCTGCAAGGCAACATGGACCCGACCGTGCTCTACTCCAAACCGCAAGCCATTCGCGCTGAAGTCGGGCGCATTCTCGCCAGCTACGGCAAAGGCAGCGGCCACGTGTTCAACCTCGGTCATGGCATTACGCCGGAGGTCGATCCGGAACACGCCGGTGCATTCCTGCGTGCCGTGCATGAATTGTCGGCGCAGTATCACGAATAACGGCAACACCGTTTTTCAGAAGCCTGTCCCGCCTTGAGCCGGACAGGTTTTTTTATGTCCCACATTCCCGGATAAAGCATCTCTTTCTGTAAGAGTGTTTTCCTTTCTTGTCGGAAAATCGGATGAGAAGACTATTCCCGCCCGGTGCGATGATTACTCCTACATAGAATTCTTCGTCATCCCCGTAAGGTTCCAGACCCCTGTTCAGCACAACGCTGAACGGTAACGAAGCAAACATCGCCGCCTGCAAGGCGCCTTGTTTTCGATAGGCAGTCTGGAACACATCATGAAACTTACATTTGATAAAAGAAGTGCATTAACGGCCTGCACCTCTTCGATGATCCTGTTATCGGCAATGCTGGCCTCTCAAACCGCATCCGCCCACGGCTATCTGGATGTGCCGCCGTCACGCGCACTGGCCTGCCAGAAAGGTTTGAACACCAACTGTGGCGGCGCGCAGTACGAGCCGCAGAGCGTCGGTGAAACCTTCAAGGGCTTTCCGGCAGGTGTCGGCGGTGCCCCCTTGCAGGGGCCGGTCGATGGCAAAATAGCCAGCGGCGGTCACGCGCTGTTCTCCGCACTGGACGCACAGTCCGCCACCCGCTGGCACCTGACGGAAATCAAGGATCGCAACATCGATTTCCAATGGCGTTACACCGCCGCCCACCCGGCGACCAAGCACGAGTATTTCATCTCCAGCGACGGCTGGAACCCGAACGAGTCGCTCAAGCGCGCCACCTTCGAAAGCACGCCGTTCTGCACCATCGATGGCGGCAACCAGTTGCCGGTGTCGGGCGCCAGGCACAGCTGCACCCTCCCGTCCGACAAGTCCGGCCACCACGTCATCCTGTCCATCTGGACCGTCGGTGACACCGACGCCGCGTTTTACAATGTCGCAGACGTGAACATCCTTGCCGAACCCGACTTGCCGGGCGGCTGGTCGCCGGTAGGCAGCATTGCGTCATCGACCCCGTTGCTGGCGGGTGACAAGGTCAAGGCTCGCGCGTTTACCGCCAAGGGCGAGAGTGCGCAATACAGCGTGGAAATCAGCATCGATAACGCTGAAGAAGGCACACCGCAAAACTGGTCGTACAAGCTGGCGGAAAAAATCAACCAGACCCACACTCTGGTTCGCGCCGGTATCCGTGACGAGAGCGGCAATGTTGCCCCGGTCAAAGGCACCAACCGCCTCTACGTGCAAAAAGAAAGCGGTGTAGTCCGCTATGAAGTGCAGTTGGCCATGAAGGAAGACGCCGCTGCGCACATGGCGGTGACCTCTCAGCAAGCCGAATACGTCCTGGATAAAGGCCGGGCCAAAGTCGAATTCAGCATGACTGCGAACCGCGCGATGGACGTCGAAGCGACCTTGTTCGATCAGAACAACAAACCGGTCGGAACCACGTCGGCACAAGTGGCCACCGGCTCCACCTCGTTGTCCCTGGATGTGCGCAGCAATCCGGGTGCGCACACGCTGACCCTGGTCGGCACCACCCTGGATGGCCGCACCACCCGTCAGGACACCAAGACCACCCAACTGACCGGTGAAGGCGCGGTCATCGAATACGACTTCGTGTTCCCTGAAGGCCTCAGCGACTACACCGCCGGCACCAAGGTGCTGCAACCGAAGACTGATGAAGTCTTTGAGTGCAAGCCATTCCCTGCTTCGGGTTATTGCAAGCAGTACGCCCCTACCGCCAACGGTTTTGAACCGGGTGTCGGTGCTCACTGGCACATGGCGTGGGACAAGTTGTAAGTCCTCGCAACTGGCATCAGGCGACCTCAAAAAAGGTCGCCTGATGCCAGGCACTTCTGCTGAGTACCGAGTTGAAAATGAAGGTTTCGAATTTTTCCGGACAACGCTTTCGGGCATGCCTGAGCAGCATTTGTTGGCTCGCGTTGCCAGTGGGCGCTGCGGTGTTTCTGGCGTGGCAGGAACGGGCGTTTCGCGAGCATCTGGCTTCACCGTTGCCCGACATCGCAGCTCTGGAGACGGTGCCTGTACGTGAGCCGCTCGAAACAACATCGATTGCCATCGTGTTCGGCCTGACGACGGAGTCCACACCGCGGCCCAGCGCCGAACCGCTGACCTTGCAAGCGAGCTTTGTCAGCAACGGACTATCCAAGGCACTGCTGGCCAATGCTCAAGGTTCTCGTATCTATCAGGTGGGCGAGCGTTTGCCCGGCGGCAGTGTCCTGCGTCGTATCGAGACCCACCAGGTTGTGCTGTGGAACAAGGGCCGGGAAGAGCTACTAACGCTCCTCCCCCCTGGCGCACGTTTTCTGAAGGGACTCGAATCATCCGTCGATGCTCAATCGGTCACCACGACCACCCATTTTTTACGCCCGCTCTTCGGGCAACCAGAGTGATGAATTTCATGAACAGCTTCGTCGGCGCGCATTGGTTGCGTTCCATGCTCTTGCTTGCCGTTTTGGCGGCTGCAGCCTTCCCGGGCACGCTACGAGGCGCCGAAGAAAAATGGCAACTGGCGATGAACAACGCAGAGCTGCGCGACATCGTCGAAGAGATCTCCAGCATTCTCGGGACCACGGTAGTGCTGGACCCCAAGGTCTCCGGTCGTATCACCGTCATGTCCCGGCAGGCCCTCGATCGTGAAGGGGTGCGCCGGTTGTTCTATTCGGTGCTCGACGCCCACAATTTCACGGTGATCGATGAGGGCGACCGGATTCTCATTGCCCCGGTTGCCGAGGCCAGGACCCGGGCCGGTCAGGGCACGGTAAAAACCACCACGGCGTCGCAGTTCGTGACCGAAGTCATCGGGTTGAACACCGGTAGCGCCACCGATATTGCCGGGCTGGTGCGGCCGTTGGTTTCTGCCAACGGTTATGTCGGCCCCTCGGTGTCGGCCAACGCGTTGGTGCTGACCGATACGGCCGCCAATGTGAAGCGCATCGCCCGGGTGATCCGCGAACTGGACTCCGGGCAGAACATCCTGCACGCGGTGCTTGAGCTCAAGCATGCCCAGGCCGGCGATGTCGCGCCGGTGATCGAGGCCTCCATGGGCAAGCGCAATGCCGAGTCGGCCATACAGGTACTGGCTGACACCCGGACCAATCGCCTGATTTTCATTGGCCCGCCAGTTGTTCGCCAGCGTTTGATCGAACTGGCCCGTGGGCTCGATACACCGGCCACCACGACCCTCGACAACGCCCGGGTGATTCGCCTGCGTCACAGCGATGCCAAGCAGTTGGCCGAGATTCTGGAGTCGATGGGGCAGGGCAGAAAACAGACGTCCGCCATCGGCAGCGCCAAGGATATGTCGGGCGGCGCAGCCTTCATGATCAAGGCCGACGAAAGCCAGAACGCGCTGGTGCTGATTGCCCAGCCGGCACAGGTGCGGACCATCGAAAGCATCGTGCGCCAGCTGGACCAGCCACGGGCCCAGGTGTTGATCCATGCCGCCATCGTCGAAATCTCCGGCGACATCGCCGAGGCCGTCGGTGTGCAGTGGAACCTCAACACCAGCGACGCCAAGGGCTTCATCAACTTTCCCGGCACCGACATTCCGATTGTCGGCGGGTTGAAGTTCGACGAGAAACGATCGGCGCCGGAAGGGGCGATCCTGCAACTGGGTAGCGACCGCTTCGGAGTGCTGATTTCGGCCCTGGCCAGCAACACCCACAGCAACCTGCTGTCCACCCCGAGCCTGTTGACCCTGGACAATCAGGAAGCGGAAATCATCGTCGGCCAGAACGTGCCGTTCAAGACCGGCTCCTACGCCACCAACAGCAACGGCGCGGAGAATCCGTTCACCACCGTCGAGCGCAAGGACGTCGGCATCAGCCTGAAGATCAAGCCTTACATCAACGAAGGCTCGACGTTGCGCCTGGAGGTCGAACAGGAGGTGTCGGACATCGCCCCTTCGGTGTCGGGCATCGACTCCTCGGACCTGATCACCAACAAGCGAGCCCTCAAAAGCACCATCCTCGCCGACGATGGCGAAATCATCGTGATCGGCGGCCTGATCCGCGACAGCGTGCGCACCCAGAAAAGCGGCGTGCCGCTGCTGCGTGACATTCCCTATCTCGGCGCGATGTTTCGCTGGAGCCGCGACACCCAGACCAAAAGCAATCTGATGGTGTTCTTGCGCCCGACCATCGTGCGCAGCAAGGAGGACCTGTCCCAGGTCAGCCAGCAGCGTTACAACGCGCTGCGTGACCTGAGCAAGACAGGGGCGGGGGAAAACAACTCGTTGCTGCTGCCATCCGAGGCACGCGGGTTGTTTGAACCAGCCAGCGACGCGCCAGTGTTCGACTTGCGCGGCAAGGCGCAGTAAACCCATGGGCGAATTCAGCGAGCAATTGCCCTTCGGTTTCGCCCGGCGTTTTGGTGTGTTGCTGGAGCGTGACGGCGACGATCTGCGCCTTGCCCTGCGCAGCGATGCACCGCTCAGCGCATTGTCAGAGGCGCGCCGGGTGTGCGGGTCGACGCTGCCGTTCGTCATCGTCGACGCCGAAGAATACGCCTCACGCCTGGCGGCAGCCTATCGCGAGGGACAAAGCGCGATGGAGCAGGTAGCCCAAGGGCTGGACGAAGAACTGGACTTGCTCAGCCTGGTCGATCAGGTGCCGCAAACCGCCGACCTGCTGGAGCAACAGGGCGATGCGCCGATCATTCGCCTGATCAACGCACTGCTCGGTGAGGCCGTGCGCGAGCACGCCTCGGACGTGCACCTGGAAACCTTCGAGCAGTACCTGTCGGTGCGCATGCGGGTGGATGGCCAACTGCGGGAAATGCTCAGGCCCAAGCGCGAACTGGCGACGTTGCTGGTGTCGCGGATCAAGGTCATGGCGCGCCTGGACATCGCGGAAAAACGCGTGCCCCAGGATGGGCGAATGGCCTTGCGTCTGGCCGGGCATGAAGTCGATGTGCGGGTCTCGACGCTGCCTTCGGCCCACGGTGAACGGGTGGTGCTGCGCCTGCTCGACAAGCAGGCCGGGCGCCTGGACCTGCATCGGCTGGGCATGCCGGACGATACCCTCGCGGCCCTGTGCCAGTTGTTGGGCAAACCCCACGGCATCCTGCTGGTGACCGGGCCGACCGGCTCCGGCAAGACCACCAGCCTGTACGCCGCGTTGAGCAGCCTGAATGACCAGACCCGCAACATCCTCACGGTCGAAGACCCGATCGAATATCACCTGCCGGGTGTGGGCCAGATGCCGGTCAACCCGAAAGTCGACATGACCTTCGCCCGCGGACTGCGGGCGATTCTGCGCCAGGACCCGGACGTGGTGATGGTCGGCGAAATCCGCGACCGCGAAACCGCCGAGATCGCCGTGCAGGCGTCTTTGACCGGGCATCTGGTGCTGTCGACCTTGCACACCAACAGTGCGGTCGGCGCCGTCACGCGGCTGGTCGACATGGGTGTCGATGCCTACCTGTTGGCGTCTTCGCTGGTGGGCATTCTGGCCCAGCGCCTGCTGCGCACCCTGTGCCCCCATTGCAAGGTTTCGTACACCGCCGACGCGGCGGCCTGTGAGCGCCTGGGGCTCGACACGGCCACATCGCACGCACTGTTCAAAGCCTCGGGCTGCGCGCAGTGCCAGCACGGCTATCGCGGGCGCATCGGCATCTACGAACTGATCAGCGTGACGCCCGCCGTCTCAGCGCTGATCCATCAGGGCGCTAGTGAGCAAATCCTCGTCGACGCAACGCGCAAGGTCTCGCGCAGCCTGTTCCAGGACGGGCGTCAGCGGGTGCTGGAAGGCTTGACCAGCCTCGATGAGTTGCTGCGCGTGACCCAGGAGCACTGACGATGCCCACCTTCGACTACCGCGCCCTTGATGCCCAAGGCCGATCCTGCAAGGGACGCCTGGAGGCCGATGGACCCCGTCATGCGCGGCAGCTGTTGCGTGAACGTGGCGTGTGGCCGCGTGTGTTGATCGAAGTTCCGGTCGACAGCGGCACAGGTAAGCAACCACGCGGCGCGGGTCTGAGCGCGGCTGATCTGGCGTTGTTGACCTTGCAGCTGGCAACGCTGGTTCAGGCCGGGCTGCCTCTGGAAGAAGCGCTCGAGGCGGTGGCGAAACAGAGCTCGAAGCGCAAGGTCGCAGGCCTGCTCTCGGCGGTCAGGAGCCGGGTGATGGAAGGCCACGCCCTGGCCTCGGCCCTGGGAAAGTTTCCCAGGGCCTTCCCCGAATTGTTCCGCGCCACCGTGGCCGCCGGCGAGCGCTCGGGGCATTTGGGTCATGTGCTGGAGCAACTGGCGGCTTACACGCAGGCTCGCCAGGCCTCGCGGCAAAAGATCCAGATGGCCTTGGTGTACCCCTTGATCCTGATGCTGGCCAGCGCAGCAATCGTCGGTTTTCTGCTCGGCTATGTGGTGCCGGATGTGGTGAAGATCTTCGTCGACAGCGGCCAGCCGTTGCCCTGGCTAACCCAGGCGCTGATCGGCGTGAGCAACGGCTTGCGCAACCATTTCCTGTTGTTGATGGGCGTACTGGCGACGCTGTTCGGCCTGTGGCGCTGGAGCTGGCAGCAGCCGCAGTGGCGTCTGCGCTGGCATCGTTGGCTGCTGAGTGCGCCCGTCATCGGTGAAGTACTGCGGGCCATGGAAGCCGCGCGGTTTGCCAGCACCCTGGCGATCCTCGGCAAAAGTGCCGTGCCCTTGGTGGACGCACTGGAAATTTCCGCCTCGGTCATCGGCAACCTGACCATTCGCGCGCGGATGGTCGATGTCGCCCGTTCCGTGCGCGAAGGCGGAACACTCACTCGCGGGCTGGAATTGAGCGGCGACATCCCGCCGATGATGCTGCACATGATCGCCAGCGGTGAACGTGCCGGCGAACTCGATCGCATGTTGGCCCGGGCCGCCGAACAACAGGAAAGCAGCCTCGCCGCGCGCATTGCGCTGGTGGTGAGCCTGTTCGAGCCGGCCATGCTGGTGCTGATGGGCGGCGTTGTGCTGCTGATCGTCATGGCCATCCTGCTCCCGATTCTCAGCCTCAACCAATTGGTGAATTGATCCATGCAACCTGCCCGCAAAAGCCTTTCCCGCGTGCAACGCGGTTTTACCCTGATCGAAATCATGGTGGTGGTGGTCATCATCGGGGTGCTGGGGGCCATTGTGGTGCCGCAGTTCATGAGCCGCCCCGATCAGGCCAAGGTCACCGCCGCCAGGATCGATATCCAGGCCATCGCCACTGCCCTGGAAATGTATCGCCTCGACAACGCCCATTACCCCTCGACCCAGCAAGGCCTGGAAGCGTTGGTCAAACGTCCCTCGGGCTTGCCCGCGCCGCGTGGCTGGAACCCTCAGGGTTACCTCAAGAGCATGCCGGTCGACCCGTGGAACACGCCTTATCAGTACCTCAATCCGGGTGTGAGATCGACGGATGGCACGTACGACCTGTACTCCCTGGGTGCCGATGGCGTAGCCGGCGGTGAAGGGTTTGCAGCGGAAATCGGCAATTGGAGCAATTGATCCGTGGGCTATCGCTGCCGAGGGTTTACCTTGCTGGAATTGATGATCGTGATTGTCGTGGTCGGCGTTTTGCTGGGCATGGTGAGCTTTGTCGGTGGGGGCAATCCCGCGCGCCAGGTCAGGCAGGAAGCCGAGGCGATGGTGCAGGTGATCCATCAATTGCGCGAGCGAGCGGTATTCGAGGGGCAGGACTATGGCTTGCGGCTGAGTACCGATGGCCACCGGCCGATGCGCCAGGGTGTTCACGGTTGGGAACCGGTGGCGGAGCTTACTGATTGGCCCCTGAGTATGCGGGTGCGTTTTCGGCATGACGGCTATGCGGTAGACCTGGACGCCGATGAAGGACCGCCGCAGTTGTTGATATTCAGCAACGATGAGACCAGCGTCTTCACCCTGACATTCGAGTCCACCAACCGGACCTGGCTGAGGTTGTCCGGCGATGGCCTTGGCGAGGTGGAGATCGATGGCTAGCCCGCGAACCCGATCCGCCATGGGCGGTTTCACGCTGCTGGAAATCATGGTGGCCATGGCGGTCTTCGCGACACTGGCGGCTGCCGTGCTTTCGGCCAGTCAATACGTGGTCAAACAGCGTGGCGCCGTTGAGGCGCGACTGTTTGCGGCGTGGCTGGCGGACAACCGGTTGAACGAATTGCGCCTGCAACCCGGTTTGGCGACCGGGCAGCAACAACAGGTGGTTTCCATGGATCAGCGCGACTGGGTGTTGCATCAACACATCAGCGCCACCGGTGATCCACGTTTGCTCCAGGTCGACATTCAAGTCAGCCCCGCAAACAGTACGCACGCCTTGCATCGTGCCAGCGGTTGGATACTCGCGCTTCATGAATAAGCAGCGCGGGTTCACCCTGCTGGAACTGGTCATCGCCCTGGCGATCTTCGCCGTGTTGGGGCTGGCCAGTTGGGGCTTGTTCGATAGCGTGGTGCGGGTGCAACGGGGGGTGACGACCCACGAGCGAGAACTCAGGAGCCTGCAGCGCGCGGTGGCGGTAATCGAGCGGGATCTGCTGCATGTCACTGCGCAGCCGATGGTGCTCGCACCGCCGCTTTTGCAGTTCCAGCGCAGTCACTGGCGCAATCCCCTGGACCAGCCGCGTAGTGAGCTTCAGGCACTGACCTATCGACTCGATGGCGAAGTGCTGTGGCGCGAAAGCCAGGGCGAAGGCACAGAACTCGTGCAGCGGCAAAAACTGCTGGAGGACGTTCGCGAGTTGAGCTGGCGCCTGTTCGACAGCCAGTCCGGCTGGGTCGCTCATGGGGCGTCCGGGCAGGACGCGAAGGCGCCCCTGGCGATGGAGGTGCAGGTCTCGGTTGGTCGCTTCGAATCGATTCGTCGGGTGTTGCCGATGCCGGGTGCATTGCCATGAACGGGCATCAACGCGGCATGGCGTTGATCAGTGTTTTGCTGGTCCTGAGCCTGGCGCTACTGATCACCGGTGGCTTGTTGCGCAGCCATCACCTGTCGCTGCAAAGCAGCGGGCAACAGTTGCAGCAGATACACCTGCGCCAACTCGCATCGGGCGGGGAAAGCTGGGCGCTGCTGCTGTTGCGCGACGCGCTACAGGACACGGAAAAACCCGTCGAGCGGATTCAGGGCTGGACGGCCATGGCACCGGGTTTCGAGGTTGAGGATGCGCAGATCCGCATCGATATCGATGACCTCGCCGGGCGTTTCAATCTCAACGCTTTGTTACGCCAGGGCCAGGTGGATCAGGTCACCCTCAACCGTTGGGCGCGCCTGCTTGAGCTGCTCGAGCTTCCTCCTGTGCAACTGAGCAAGGTCGGGCCGCTGCGGGAACTGAGCCAGCTGCGCTTGCTTCCCGGCATTGACGCTCGCCTGCTGCAACGACTGGAGCCCTGGGTGGCACTGCTGCCCACCGACGTCGCCTTGAACATCAACACCGCACCGGCGCTGTTGTTGAGAACGCTCGGCGAGGTGGACGCCGCGACCGCCGATGCGCTGGTGCTTCAGGCCGCAACAGCGCCCTGGGCGAGTGTCCAGGCGTTTACGCAGGACCCATTGCTCTCCGGGCAGGGCTTGAGCAGTCACGGCCTTGGCACCCATAGCCGCTGGTATCGGATCGGCGTGCAGGTGATCCGGGACGGGCGCCAATTGCATCTGGCCACGGATGTCGGGTACGACCCCAAGACTCAACAACTGACGGTACTGCAACGACGTTTTCTTCCTACCAGTAGCCACGAGAGACCGCGATGAACACTTGGCTTTACCTGACCGCCGAGGGCCGGGATGCGCCATCCGCACTCTGGCCTTGCATACTGTGGTCCCCCACCGGCCAACGCGAGCCGATGCCACTGAGTCAGGCGACCTCGGCATTGCAGGGGAAGTCGGTCGATGTGCTGTTGCCCATGGAAATGTGCAGTTGGGTACGCAGCGAGCCATGGCCGGCGCGGCGTCAACCCGAGGCCCAGGCCATCGCCTTCGCCGTGGAAGATCAACTGAGCGAGGCGCTGGACGTTGTGCATCTGGGTGTTGGCGCTCGTGATCGCGACGGCTGCTACCCGGCCATGGTCATCGGCCGGGAACGGTTGGCCGCCGTGCTCGCCCTGCTGCGCGAGACGGGTATCGCGGTGCGTGGGGTGTTCGTTGATGCCGATCTGTTGTCCGGCGCTCAACCGTGCGGTGCCTGGTGGTTCGGTCGTTGGCTGTTGGGTGGAAGCCTTTCGGCACGCATGGCGTTGTCGCAAGACCACCTGGCGCTGCTCACCCCTTTGTTGCCCAAAGACATGCAATGGCTGGACGAACGTGAGGACCCCGCTGTCATCGACCAATGCCTGACCCATCGCCCGATCCGGGCCATCAACCTGCTGCAAGGCGCATTCGCCCTGCGCGGCAAACGTCTGCCCTGGCGTTCCGGTGGATGGGTGATGTTGATACTGGCGCTGTTGACCTGGGGGGCCAGCGAGACGCGGATTCGCTTCATCGACAGCGAAGCCCGCCGCCTCGCCAGCCAAAATGAACGGCGATTCAAGGCGCTTTACCCGGAGCAAGGCCGCATCGACATGGCAGCGCAACTCAAGGCCCTGCAAAGCCAGCCTGTCGAATCGCAAGAAACCCGCATTGCGGGGTTGGTCCGATTGACTGAGCAGGTGATCGGCGCCAGCCCGGTCGAGGTCCGGCGCATCGAATTCAGGGCCGGTGAAGGCTGGAAAATCCAGCTGACCGCCAGCGGCTTTGCCGAACTGGAACAATTGCGTGAGCGCGGACGCCAACAAGGCATACCCATCCGGCTCGATAGTGCGAACAAAGCTGCAGAGCGGGTGCACGCCACCCTCAGCGTGGAGGACGAAGCATGATCCAGGCATGGCGGCGCCTTTCTGTGCGCGAACAACGGCTGTTGCAGGTATTGGGGGCTTTCTTGTTGGCGGTTGTGGCTTTCAGCCTGATCTGGCAACCGAACCGGCAGCGCCTGGAAACTGTCGAGCGCCAGTATCAACGGCAGGCGGAGCTGGCCGCGCAAATGCAGCGGGCGTCACCGCGCGGCCATGTCCCCGCCGACTTCGGTCAGCCCCTGTCGCTGGGCATCAGTGAAAGCGCAGCGGCAGCGGGGCTGGAAATCCGTCAGATGGACAGCGACAGCGACCTGCTGCGCCTGACCCTCAATGGCAACGCGCAACCGTTGATACAGTGGCTCGACGTTATGGAGCGTAACGGTGTCGCGTTGCAGTCGCTGACGCTGGAAAAACGTGACGATGTTTTGGAGGCGCAGCTGGTACTCAGGTAGCCGAGGTGTGTTGTGGCAACAGCGGCAGCTTCGCCAGCTTCAGCGCGATCAGTAGCGCAATCACCAGCAGCGAGCCGATGAACAGCCCGATCCCGTTCCAGCCACCCAGATGCCAGAACACGCCACCCGCCGTACCGGCAATGCTCGACCCTGCGTAGTAGCTGAACAGGTACAGCGACGACGCCTGACCCTTGGCCTTGGTGGCGCGGCGGCCGATCCAGCTGCTGGCCACCGAATGGGCACCGAAGAAGCCGAAGGTGAATACCAGCATGCCGATGATCACCAGCGACAGCGGTGTGAACATCGTCAGGGCCAGGCCGGCGATCATCAGTGCAATGGTGCTCCAGAGCATCTTGCGTCGACCGAGCTTGTCGGCCAGGGCACCGATTTTCGCCGAGCTGTAGATACCCGACAGGTACACCACCGAGAGCATCCCGACGAACGCCTGTTCCATGTGATACGGCTCGGCCAGCAGGCGATAGCCGATGTAGTTGAACAGTGTGACGAACGCTCCCATCAGCACAAAGGCCTCGAGGAACAGCAGCGGCAAGCCGGCGTCGCGAAAGTGCATGGTGAAGCCGTCGAGCAGGCTGCGCGGGTGCAGCGAGCGGGAGCGGAAGTTGCGCGATTCGGGGAGGATTTTCCAGAACACCGCTGCCGCAATCAGGGCCAGGCCGCCGATTACCAGCATTGCCGTGTGCCAACTGACGAAGTCGATCAGTACCCCGGTGATCAAGCGCCCGCTCATCCCGCCAATCGCGTTGCCGCCGATATACAGGCCCATCGCCAGGCCGATGTGCTGCGGATGGATCTCTTCGCTCAGGTAGGTCATGGCGACCGCCGCCAGCCCGCTCAATGACAGGCCCACCAACGCCCGCATCGCCAGCACCGCGTGCCAGCTCGGCAGCATCGCGCTGGCAAGGGTGCACAGGGCGGCGGCGAACAGCGCGGCGACCATCACCGGTTTGCGCCCCACGCGGTCGGAGATCGGCCCCGTGATCAGCAAGCCGAAAGCGAGCATGCCGGTGGCGACAGAGAGGATCAGGCTACTTTGCGCCGCGTTGATGGAATATTCGTCGGACAGCAGCGGCATCATCGGTTGCACGCAATACAGCAGGGCGAAGGTCGCGAAGCCGCCGCAGAACAGTGCCAGCACCGTGCGCATGAACGCTGGCGTGCCTTTTTCGATGTAGATCTCTGCCAGCTCAACGGCGATAGCGTCCTTTGCGGCGGGAGGAACTTCATGGGCGAGTGGGGCGACAGCAGTTTTCACGGGGGACCTCGGAGGACGCAGCCGGTCAGGCAATGAAAAAAGCATATAGCTGGCTAATGATTCAATCCAATATATTGTTCGACCTGTTTGATAGCTTTTACGACCTAATGGGGTTTCCATGGAATTGCGTCATCTGCGCTACTTCATCGCCGTCGCCGAAGAACTGCACTTCGGCCGCGCCGCACAGGTGCTGGGCATCTCCCAGCCGCCGCTGAGCCAGCAGATCCAGGCACTGGAACAGGAAGTCGGCGCGCGGCTGTTCGAGCGTACCAATCGTCGGGTCGAGCTGAGCGAGGCCGGTCGGCTGTTCCTGGAAGAGGCGCGGCTGGTGCTGGCACAGGTCGACAAAGCGGCGGATGTCGCGCGACGGGCGCAACTGGGGGAGTTGGGTGAATTGAAGATTGGCTTCACCTCATCCGCCCCGTTCAACTCGACCATTCCCCAGGCGATTTTCTCTTTTCGCCAGCGCTTCCCGGCGGTGCACCTGAATCTGCGGGAAATGAGCAGCACCCAGGTGGCCGATGCGCTGGTGGATGAGTCGATTGAGGTCGGCATCATGCGCCCGCTCGGGCTGCCGGACTGCCTCAGCGTGGTCGAGCTGATGCGTGAGCCGCTGGTCGCGGTGCTCAGCTCCAAGCACCCGTTGGTAGAGGGCAGCGAAGAGGGCCTGTTTCTGTCGGCCCTGGCGCTTGAGCCTTTCGTGTTCTTTCCACGCAGCTACGGCAGTGGTCTGTATGCACAACTGCTCAGCTTGGCCCGGGATTCCGGCTTCAGCCCGCACTTCGCCCAGGAGGCCGGCGAGGCGATGACCATCATCGGGTTGGTGGCGGCGGGGCTCGGTGTGTCGGTGTTGCCGGCGTCTTATCAGCGGATGCGCATCGACGGCGTGGTCTATCGGCCTTTGCTGGATCCGGCGGCGGTGTCGGCGGTTTGGCTGGTGCAGCGCAAGGATCAGAAGTCGGCGATGGCCAAAGCGTTTGTTGAGCTGTTGACTCGGAAGGTTGAGCCACTGAAGTCGTGACGGCTGCGCCGTCAATCGCGAGCAAGCTCGCTCCCACAGGGTTCAGCGCAGTGAACACAATCTTGGTAGCGCCGGGAAACCCTGTGGGAGCGGGCTTGCCCGCGAAGGCGTCCGCAAGAACACCAACAATATCCCAAGCCAGCAGGAAGCTTTACCGCCGGCCGTGGGACATTTCCGAAATCCCTCGGACAGGCTACAGCGCCTTGCGGCGTTGCCTACGACTACTCCAGAATCCGCCGGCTTGTGCGCTTTGCGGGCCATCGGTAGCTTGATCCGGGTCACTGATTGTCAGTGATCGGGTTTAGCAGCCCGTAGTTACATGAAGCGTATTAGCGCTCCTGAAAGGCAGGTATTTCCATACCTGCTCTTGACGGCCGCTGTGCGCAGGGCGCCTTCGGGTGCGCCGGTTCACGTAACCCGGTCTGCTAACCTGCGTACAGCTGCCACCCTTATGATCAGCAACGATTCGGCGTGGCCGCCCACTTTCAGGACGCTGAATCATGACCAGTACAATCTTCCTTATCGCCCCCGACATCGACAACCGCACTCTGCTGGAATACGCCTGCGTGTCGCTGGCTTCGGCAAGCGTCATGGCGAGTGACTTCGCCAGAGACTTGAAGGGATCGCAGGGCCACACCCTGCTGGGCATCCAGCAGTCGATCATGCTGGGTGAACTGGCCGTCAATCGGGTGCTGGATAACCTAGATCCGCCTTAAAAAATCCAAGTGCCAATACCACTAAAGCCGGACAGTTACAGAAGGAAAGCTGAACTGTGCTCCTGTGGCGAGGGGGCTTGCCCCCGTTGGGCTGCGAAGCGGCCCCAAAACCAGTGCATCCGATCCGTCAGGTAGCTCCCGTAAGCCGATTTTACGACTGCTACGCAGCCGAACGGGGGCAAGCCCCCTCGCCACATTTGTCGCGTGGGGCTCAAGACCAGCGCTTGAAAATCAGCGAAGTATTCACCCCGCCAAACGCAAAGTTGTTGTTCATCACATACCGATTGCTCATCTGCCGAAACTCGCCGCGCAGGTAGTCGAGCTTGCCGCAATGCGGGTCGACTTCGTCAAGGTTGAAGGTGTGGGCGTAGAGGTCGCGGTTCATCATTTCGATGCTGAACCAGGACTCAAGCGCACCGCAGGCGCCGAGGGTGTGGCCGAGGAAGCTCTTCTGCGAGCTGATGGGCATGTGTTCGCCGAACAGGCTGCTGGTGGCCAGGGTTTCGGCGATGTCGCCCTGTTCGGTGGCGGTGCCGTGGCCGTTGACGTAGCCGATGTCCGAAGGTGTCAGCCCGGCGTCTTCCAGGGCCAGTTCCATGGCCCTGCGCATGGTGACTTGCTCCGGACGGGTGGTGTGCTGGCCGTCGGCATTACTGCCGAACCCGACGATCTCGGCATGGATGCGGGCGCCACGGGCCAGGGCGTGCTCCAGTTCTTCGAGCACCAGCATGCCGCCGCCTTCACCGATCACCAGGCCATCGCGGGCGGTGTCGTAAGGGCGCGGGCTGCGTTGTGGGGTGTCGTTTTTCAGGCTGGTGGCGTAGAGCGCGTCGAAGACCATGGCTTCGGTCGGGCACAGTTCCTCGGCACCGCCGGCGAGCATCAGCGGCAGGCGCCCGAACTTGATCGCCTCGTAGGCATAGCCGATGCCCTGGCTGCCGCTGGTGCAGGCGCTGGAGGTGGGAATCAGGCGGCCGGTGAGGCCGAAGAAGATGCTGATGTTCGCCGCGGTGGTGTGCGGCATCATCCGCACGTAGGAATTGGCGTTCAGGCCTTCGGCCACTGAGTTGAGCAGCATGTTGCCGAACGCCTTGATCTCGTCGGTGCTGCCGGTCGAGGAACCGCAGGCGACGCCCATGCGCCCGTCCTTGATCGATTCGTCGCCCAACAGGCCGGCATCGGCCAGCGCCATTTCCGCCGCGCCCACAGCCAGCCGCGAGACCCGGCCCATGCTGCGCAGTTGCTTGCGGGTCCAGTGGCTTGGCACCTTGAAGTCATCGATGGGGGCTGCCAGGCGTGTATTGAGTTCGGTAAAACGATCCCACTCGTCCATCCGGCGGATGCCGCTGCGGTTGGCCGCGAAGTTGCCGGCGATGGTGTCCCAGTCGCTGCCCAGTGAGGTGATGCCGGCCATGCCGGTGACGACGACGCGCTTCATCAGCACAGGCCTCCGTTGACGGCCAGAACCTGCCGGGTGATGTACGAGGCTTCCGCCGACATCAGGAAATTCACCGCGCCGGCCACCTCTTCAGGGGTGCCCATGCGTTGTGCGGGGATCATTTTCATCAGTTCTTCCACCGGCACGTTTTCGTCGAGCATGGCTGTGTCGATCAGGCCGGGGGCGACACAGTTAACAGTGATTTTGCGCTTGCCCAGCTCGATCGCCAATGCCTTGGCCGCACCGATCAGCCCGGCCTTGGAGGCACTGTAGTTGACCTGGCCGCGGTTGCCGATCAGCCCGGACACCGAGGTGATGCAGACAATCCGCCCGGCGGCGCGACGCCGGATCATCGGCATCATTACCGGGTGCAGCACGTTGTAGAAACCATCGAGATTGGTGCGCATCACCACATCCCAATCGTCCTCGCTCAGGGCCGCAAAGGCACCGTCGCGGGTCAGGCCGGCATTGAGCACCACGCCGTAATAGGCGCCGTGGGTTTCCACGTCGGCTTCGAGAACTTCCTTGCAGCGGGCGCGGTCGGCCACGTCGAACTGCAGGATGCGCGCACGGCGGCCCAAGGCCTCGACTTCGGCCTTGACGGCTTCGGCGTCGGCCAGGCCGCTATGGCAATGCAGCACGATGTCGTGCCCGGCCCGGGCCAGGCGCAAGGCGATGGCGCGGCCGATGCCACGGCTGGAACCGGTGACCAGTACGGATTCAGTCATGACTGGACTCCTTCGGGTTCATGAAGATATTGAGCGGCCTGGGGTGGGCGGAACACGTTCAGGCGGGCAGTGGCGTGGATCCCGTGGCCGTTGATGTGGCACTCGAACACGCCCATGCCGTTGTCGTCCTCCAGGGAGCGAATCCCGTAGAGGATCAACTCGGTGCCCGCCGGGAAGCTTTCAACGTTGCATTCGAATTTGCGGCTACCGAGCAGGAAGCCCAACTCCACCGCATCGCCGCGCTGACGCGCATGGCAACCGGCAAAAGCGGCAACACTTTGCGCCATCAGTTCGATGCCGACCCAGGCCGGCAGGCTGCCGTCGGGGAGGTTGAACAGGCCATCGGGCTTGACGGTCAGGCGGGTGTGAATCTGCTCTTCATCGAACGCCAGGACCTGATCGATCAGGATCATGTCGCCAGCGTGGGGCAGCAGTTCGGCGAGCGGCCAGTCAATCATGGGGCGTCTCCGATAATCAGGCTGACGTTGTTGCCACCGAAGGCAAAGGAATTGCTCATCAGGTAACGGGGTGCAATGGACGTCAGGCGAGTGGCCGGGGTCACCCATTGCAGTGGCGGCAGTTCGGGATCGGGCTGTCCGTCCCAGACGTGCGGCGGCAGGGCATGCTCGCGATTGTCCGGGCTCAGGCTCAACCAGCAGAACGCTGCTTCCAGCGCCCCGGCTGCACCGAGGGTGTGGCCGGTCATGGGTTTGCTCGACGAACAGGGCACGCCGGCAGGGAACAGCGTTGCCACGGCCAGGCTTTCCATGGCGTCGTTGTGCTGGGTGGCAGTCCCGTGCAGGTTCAGATAAGCGATCTGCTCCGGTTGCAGGTTGGCGCGGCCCAAGGCTTTGCGCATGGCTTGCAGGGCGCCTCGACCCGTCGGCTCGGGGGCGGAAATGTGATGAGCATCGGAGCTGGCGCCGCTGCCGAGCAAGGCAATCGGCTGGCTGTCGCCTGCGTCTCTGGTCATCAGGAACAGCACCGCCGCTTCGCCAATGTTGATGCCATTGCGGTTCACCGAAAACGGATTGCAACGCTGTTCCGAGACCGCTTCCAGCGCCGAGAAACCGTTGAGGGTCAGCTTGCACAGGGTATCGACACCGCCACATAGCACCGCGTCGCAGACGCCCAGGTCCAACAGGCGCTGGGCACTCATCAGGGCTCGGGCACTGGAGGTACAAGCAGTGGAAATGACATAGGCCGGCCCGCTCAATTGCAGCCATTCGGCGAGGAAGTTTGCCGGCGCCCCGAGCTCCTGTTGCTGGTAGTCGTATTCAGGCGGGAACTGCTTTTCGCGCAGGTAGTGCGCCAGGCCCTGGCTGGCCTCGTCGATGCCCGAAGTACTGGTGCCGAGCACGACACCGATGCGATCGCGGCCGTAAGTGCGGATGGCGCTGTCGATGTCCGGGCGGATTTGCAGCGTGGCTTCCAGCAACAGCTGATTGTTGCGGCTGTGATGGCGCGACATGTCGGCTGGAAGGGTTGCCAGGTTGCCCTGGACCGCGCCGACCGGCAGCGCGCGTTGCGGCACCCACCCGGCTTGTTCGCGCATGCCGCCGCAGTCGCCGGCAAACAGGTGGCGGGCAACCTCCTGCTTGTCGCGGCCCAGCGCGCAGACCAGTCCGAGGGCATTGAGGTAAGCCGTCATGGTGTTTCACCGCTCAGGGGCGTGACTTGATAGGTCGCACCGTTCGCAGTCATCAATTCAAAATTCTGCGGTTGTGCGTAGCGGACGTCCCAGCGCTCGGGCAGGGACCGTTGTCTGCCGTGCTGCCAGGCGCCGGGATAGTTGGCCGCCAGTTCATCATTTGGCGTCAGCGCAAACAGCAGCGCCGCGAACAGCTCCCGGGCTTGCGGGTTGGGTGGCAACAGGCCGTCGGCGTGCCAGGTTTTATCGTTCAATAGCTGGCGGGCCTGGGGAATGCCCAGAAGGTCCATCATCGACCAGCGAATGCCTGCTTCTTCGCGCTGGATCACCAGCACCCAGTCCAGGCGGTCGTCGGGTTTCAATAGCTGAATATGCAATTGCAGCGGCAACGGCAGATCCGGATTTTGCGCGGGCAGCGGCGCCCGGCTGGTGCAGGCGCTTAGCAGCAGGGCCGCGGCAAGTAGCAGAAATCGCAACACACCGACTACCCCTGTGGGAGCGGGCTTGCTCGCGATGGCGGCGATACATTCAGCATTGATATTGGCTGACCCACCGCTATCGCGAGCAAGCTCGCTCCCACAGGTTGGGTATTCCAGGCGACGGGTAATCGACATCACACAGTTCCTTCAAAAGGTTTGCGCGCCACCACATTGACCAGGGTTTCTTCCCGTTGGCCAAAGGGTTTTGGCTTGCACACACCCAAGTGTTCGAGCAGGCCGAAATCCTTGGCGCGACTCCACCACAGGTACGGATAAGACACGTTTTGCGCGGTAAATTCGAAACCCTGTTGTCGGATCATGTGCAGATACTGCTCCGCGCTTTTCTGCACGTGCATGGGGTGGCGGAACAACCAGCGGATCACCCAGGTATCAATGTAGGCCTCGGTGGACTCGGCGAACAGCAGATAACCGCCCGGCTTGAGCACGCGGTAGAACTCGGCCAGGGCCTGTTCCTGCTGCACCAGGTGATGGAACGTCTGGTGACAGAACAGCAGGTCGATACTGGCGTCCGCCAGCTTGAGGTTCGCGCAGTCGCTGCCGATCAGCTCCACGTCAATGCCCTGGCGGGACGCTTCCTCGGCGCTCTGGGTGAGGCTCTGCGGGTCGGCATCGATGCCGATCAGGCGAGCGGGCGCAAAGGCCTGGCGCAGCAGCGCGAATGACTTGCCCTGACCACAGCCGGCATCCAGCAGTACCGGGTCGGCAGGCGGCGCTTCGCTGAACAGGCCGCGCAAATCGTTGACCGCCAGCCGCAGCACATAGTGTTGCCAGATCCGGCTGCGCAGGAACCACAAACCGAAACGGGTCTCTTCGACGTAGTGGTCGCTCAAGTAGTTCATGACGCATCCCTTGCACAGAACTCCGATATCACCTTCAACCGGCGCCGGGCTTCGCTGACGAACGGGTTGCGTGGGTCCCAGGCATAGCCTGCAAGGATGGAGCTGATCATTCCGCGAATTTCCGGCGAACTGCTCTCATGGAAGATCACGTCCTGGAAGGTCCCGGCGTACCAGCCTTCGACGTAGCAACGGAAGGTGTCGACGCCGCGCTTGAGCGGCTCGGCGAACTCGGTTTGCCAGTCGACGGCTTCACCTTGCAGCTGGCGGTGCAACACCCCGGCCGCCATGCTCGCCGAGCGCATGGCGATGGTCACGCCGGAGGAAAACACCGGGTCGAGGAATTCCGCGGCATTGCCCAGCAGTGCGAAGCCCGGGCCGTGCAGGGTTTTGACGTTGGCCGAGTAACCGCCGATGGTTCGGGCCGCGGTATCCCAGCGCGCGTTGGTCAACACACTGGCCAGGCTTGGCGTCTCGCCGATAAAGCCGCGCAGGCACTCGTCCAGATTGTCGCTGCGGCCGGCGAAACGTTCCTCGGCGGCGACCACGCCGACCGAGCAGCGCCCGTTGCTGAACGGGATGGTCCAGAACCAAACGTCGCGTTGGGTCGGATGAGTGGTCACGAGGATCTTGCTGCGGTCGAAGGCCGGGTGGTCGATACGGTCTTCGACGTGGGTGAACACGGCCTGGCGCACCGGGAAGTTCGATGGCGCCTCGAGGTCGAGCAAGCGCGGCAGCACACGGCCGTAGCCACTGGCATCGAGCAGGAAGCCGGCCTCGATGCGGTACTCGCTGCCGTCTTCGCGGCGCACGCCGAGCTGCGGTTTTTCCGGGTCGATGTCGACGCTGACGATGGTTTCGCCATAGCGGATCTCCACGCCTTGCAGCGTGGCCTGATCGGCCAGCAGCTTGTCGAAATCGGCGCGCTGGACCTGAAATGTCGTTGATTTGCCGTGGCTGAACGTCTCGCTGAAATCGAACGCGCTGTAACGCTCACCCCACGCAAAGGCAGCGCCGGTTTTCACCTGGAAGCCGGCCGCGTTGACGGCGTCGAGCATGCCCGCTTCTTCGACGAAATCCAGGCAATGGGCCAACAGGCTTTCACCGATGGAAAAACGTGGAAAATGCTGACGCTCGATCACCAGCACATCGTGTCCCTTGCGCTTGAGCAACGCGGCGGCGATGGCACCCGAAGGACCGGCACCGATGACCACGACCTGGCGGCATTCCATTTCAACGGTTGGCATGAGGGCTCCTTGCCGGGACAGCGGCTTTCAGGGGGATTCGGTGCATACCGGTCAGGGCTGGCAGCAGTGTAGCGATCAGGCCCATCAGCATCAGCGCAAAGTACAGCGGCGGGCTGATGAGTTGCTGTTGCAGCAACAGGTTGAGAAAGACGATCTCGCTCAAGCCGCGGATGTTCAACAGCACACTTTCCCGCCAGCGGCTGGCGCCCTTGAACGAAGCCCCGGCCCAGCCGAGGCCGAGCCAGTTGCCCAGCAGTTTGCTCAGCATCGGCAACAGCAGCAGTGCCACCAGTTGCACCCAGCCGAGGCTGTCCATCGCGCTGTGCACGTTGATCTGCACGATGCCGAACGTGAGGATCAAGGGGATGGCGATGTACGTCTGCAAACGGCTCATCCAGATGGCCGGCAACGGCAGCACCAGGGGCGCTTTCAACGCGGCCATGATCAGCACATAGCCGATGCCGAAAATCAGCGCATTGAGCTTGTAGTGCTCGGCGACGACCAGCAGGGCGAAAAAACCCAGGCTGTAAAGCCACGTCTGGCGCAAACCAAGCAGCCGCAGCAGCACCGGCAGGCAGGCGCCGGCCAGTGGCAGCAACAGGCTGCTCAGGTGCAGGCTGCCCTGGGCGAGGCCGAACAAAGTCCAGCAGGCGAGGTCGATGAGGATCGCGGTTTGCACCAGACGCCGGGTGGCAGCGGGCGGGTAATCGATGTGCCGCAGGTACAGGTACAGCACCGGAATCGCGGTGATGGCGAACAACAGGCCGACGGCCAGCGAGCTGATCCAGGGTTGCGCCGGCAACAGCCAGACGGCCGTGGCCAGGCCACAGGCAAACGGAATGCAAAAGCTCGGCAGGGCGATTTTCAGGCTCTGGCGATCCAGTTGCAGGTCGATCACATCGCTGAGGATGTACCCCAGCAACAGGGCAAAGCTCAGGCTGTAGAGGTGCTTCAGCCAGCCCGGCGACACCAGCTGCGCACCGCTCAATTGCCATTGCGGCTCGATCCAGAAATACATCAGCAGCGGCAAACCGAGGGTTGCCAGCAACAACTGGCTGACGATGGGAATCAGGCCAAAATGCCGGCCGACACCGGTCGCCAGTGCGAACAACGCCAGGGCCATCGCCCAGAACACAACGATCATCACGCTGCACGCTCCGCGGCCGGGGACTCATGCACCTGTCGACCGGCCCAGGGTGCCAGCAGGAAGCTGAAGACCAGGCCGAGGCTCACCGACAATCCGAAGTTGCTCACCGCCGGGGTGCTCGACACCGCCAGCAGACCGAACGACAACCAGGTGGTCAACGCCGCCAGCAGGGTGCCCAGCAGGCTCACGGCCGCACCGCCGACCTGTTCGCGCATCAGGATCGCGTAATCGACGCTGATCGCCGTCACCAGCAGCAGGCCGAACAGGCTGAACAGGGTCAACGGCTGCCCCAGCCAACCGAGGCTGGCCAGGCTGCACAACGCCGCCAGCAGCGGCAGGGAGACGATGCGCAACGCACCGCCGAGGCCGAACGGCAGGATCAGCACCAGCACGATCAGCACGCAGGAGGCGAGTTTCAGTTCGGCGGCACTGATTTGGGTGGCGGCGAAGACAGTGTTCAATTCACCCAGTCGATCCACCAGTGTCACGCCGGGTAGGTCCTCGCCCTGGAGCCGTAGCAGGGCCGGGTTGTTGATGCCTTGCAGGCTGACCATCGCCGCCACGCCGTCTTCGGTAGGCCCCAGCCACAGGGGCCGGTAGGGTTCTGCCAGCGGGCCGCTGAGCGCTGCGTCGATGTCCACGGCCGGCAATGCCTGGAGTTTCGTCAGCTCGCCTTGCAACGCCTCGGCCGGTACACCGATGTCGAGCAACGGTTGCCAGAACGCCGGCAGTTTGCTCAACGCTTCGCGCACCTGCTGCTGTTGGTTCGGCGGGCTGACCAGTTGATTGAGCGACAGATAACCCTGGAGTTTTTCCAGGCCAATCAATTGATCCAGTCGTTCGCTCAGGGCGGTCTGGCGTTCAAGCAGTTGCTGCTGGTTGGCGGCGCGTATCAGGAAAAACTGGCTGGTGGGTTGATAGCCGGTGATCTGTGCAATGGTCCGGGCTTCGTCGGTCAATTGTTGCGGTGCGCTGATCCACTGGCGGATGTCGTTTTTGCTGCTCAGCTGCAACAGCCCGCCCACGCAAAAGGCGATCAGCAGCGCCAGCAGGACTGGCGTTTTCAGCTGTTTGAGCAGTGCTTCACGACAGCCCAGCAAAAACTCGCAAACACGCAATGGCCACTGCGCCGGACGCAGCTCTACGCCCTTGAGCAATGCCGGTAGCAGGCAAACGGCGGACAAATAGGCGCCGAGCAAACCGGCGGCAGAGAACACGGCAATCTGGGTCAGCGCCGGGAAGGGTGTCCAGGCCAGGGCCAGGTAGCCGATACCGCTGGTAATCAGGCTCAGGGTCAACCCTGGCAGGGTCAGGCGCAGGGCAGGCCAGCTGTGCCAGGGTTTCAGGCTCCAGCTTTTGGACAGGTAGTGCAGCGGGTAGTCGACCGCCACACCGATCAGGCTCGAACCCAGCACCAGGGTCATCACATGCATATGGCCGAACAACGCCACACAGGCCACCGCACCGAAGAGCATGCCCACCAGCACCGGCACGAACGCCAGCAACACGCGCCAGCGCCGGAAGGCCAACAGCAGCAGCAACAATATCCCGACGGTGGCACCGCCGCCGACCCAGGTCATCTCCCGGGCGGCCTGTTGTTGCCCGCTGGCTGCGTACAACAGACCGCTGGCGGCGAGCAGTTGCACGTCGTGCTGCGCAGCTTGTTCGCGGCTGTGCTCGAGCAGGTCGGCCACTTGCAGCGGCAGGTTCATGTCGAAGGCGTTGCCGGTGGTGCGCGCACGCAGCAGCACCCAGCTTTTGCCATCGGCATCGGCGACCAGGGTGCCGCTGCCGATGTCCAGTTGCACCGAACCACGTTGCGGCTGGCTGTTCTGGATACGCCCGGTCAGGCCCAGCCAGTCATCCTGGCTCGGCACCAGGCTGTAACCGTTGAACGGATCGAACAAGGCTTGCACGCGTTGCTGGATAAAGGTCTCGGGGTGCTCGATCAGCAGTTGTCGGTCCACTGCCGAGAGCATCGCCAGGCGACCTTGCAGCAATTGCGTGCGCAGCGCCGGCAAGTCGGCTTGCAGGGTCCACTGGACCTTTTCGAACAGTCCGCTGGCCTGCCATTGCTCGCCGAGGGTTTGCGCCATGGCGACGGCTTGCTGGCGATCGGTGTGGCCCACCAGCACCAGCATTTCGCGGTTCAGCGGTTCTTGCATGCGTTGTTCGGCGCGCAGTTCCAGGGCGTCGGGCGCCGTGCCGGGCACCAGTTCCATCAGGTTCGCCGACAGTGGCGCGCCGTCACGCCATTGCCAACCGGCGAGCGCCAGTACGGCCAGCAGCAGGATCAGAAACAGCCGCGGCAGTAACCGTTCACTCGGCAAAGTCATGTTGCTCCGCGTCGCTCAACGGTTGGGCGCTGGTGCTGTCCTGCATGCGCAACAACGTACTGTCGCCCTGGGTTTCGAGCAGTTCGATGCTCTGCACCAATGCTGCGCCGGTAATGTTGATCTGGTTGAACACCTGCTTGAGCAGCATCGAGCGCGGCACCAGCGTGAGCTTCCAGTTCTGTGCATCGCCGCTCAGGGACAGCTCGAAATCCCGTTGCAGTCCGCTGCTGTCGCCTTGCAGCACGGCGAGGAACAAACGGTTCTGCTCGGCACCGGCGCTTTTGCCCGGCAGCATTTGCCAAACAATGCCGTCTCGCCGGGCAATGCCTTTGGTGGTGATGCGATAGTCCTGTTGCAACGGTGTTTTCAGCAGCCACAACAAGCCGTGGTTTTTTGCCAGCACGAACGAGCCCTTGCTGGTCAGCGGTTGGGGCAGGGCGCGCAGGTGTTTCTCCTGGATGAAGTTGCCGTGGATCACCTCGGGTTTGGCCAGTTGCTCGCTGAGTTGTTGCAGGTCGAAGGCATGGGCCAGTCCAGGAATACCCAGTAGCACGCAGAACACTGTAGGAGCGAGCTTGCTCGCGAAAAGCCTGAGAGCACCGCGGGGTGTCAGGTTCCCAGCATCATCGTTAACGACCATCGCGGGCAAGCCCGCTCCCACAGGGGAACATGGGTGGCAGAAAATCATGGCAGGGCCCTCTCTACCGCATCGGTGAACACCTTCGGCGAGGCCAGTTGCATCTCGCGGCTGGCGAGGTCGACGGCGACCTGGACCGTCATGGCCCGGGTCAGGCGTTCACCGGTTTGCAGATCGCTGATCAGGTAATTGATCTTCAAACGGTTTTCCCACTCCACCAGGTTGGCGCGCACGTTGAGTTTCTGGCCGAACACCGCGCCGCGCACGTAGCGCAATTGCAGGTCGATCACCGGCCATGCGTAGCCTGACTCATTCATCGCCGTGTAGTTGTGGCCGATCTGGTCCAGCAGCGCGCAGCGGGCGACTTCCAGGTATTTGACGTAATGGCCGTGCCAGACCACGTGCATGCTGTCGACGTCAAAGAAGGGCACGACGATTTCCGTGTCGGTGTGCAGAAGTCCCTTGCTACGCATGCAGCCTCCAGTGTTGTTCGGCGATGCGCTGCAGGCACAGGCGCAACTCGCCTTCCAGCGCGCGGTCTTCGATGACCGGTGGGAAGTCCTCGGCCAAGGCTTCGTGCATGGCGGCCAGTGCGGGTGGCAGTGGGCGCGCATCTTCGGCCTGGCCGCGCAGCCAGACGCCCTGATTGGCCGCCAGTAGCGTAGCGGCTGCCACTTGTTCGGTGAGTTCCAATACGCGGATCGCATCCCGGGCGGCGATGGTGCCCATGCTCACTTTGTCCTGGTTGTGGCATTCGGTGGAGCGCGAGAAGACGCTGGCCGGCATGGTGTTCTTCAGCGCTTCGGCAGTCCAGGCGCTGGTGCCGATCTGCACGGCCTTGAAGCCGTGGTTGAGCATGGCGCGGTCAGCCGTGGCACCGGACAGGTTGCTCGGCAAGCCATGGTTGTAGCGCTCGTCCACCAGCAGCGCGAGTTGCCGGTCCAGCAGGTCGGCGACGTTGGCCACGAGGTTTTTCAGGCTGTCCATGGCGAACGCGATGTGCCCGCCGTAGAAGTGCCCGCCGTGCAGCACGCGCTCGGCTTCGGCGTCGATGATCGGGTTGTCGTTGGCGCTGTTGAGTTCGATCTCGATGAACGAGCGCAGCCAGTTCAGGCTGTCGGCCAGCACGCCCAGCACATGGGGCGCGCAGCGCAGGGAATAGCGGTCTTGCAGGCGATGCAAGGGGGCGGTCGGTGCGTCGATGGCCAGATCCTTGCGCAGCCACGCGGCGACCTGCATCTGCCCCGGATGTGGCTTGGCGGCGAACAGGCGCTCGTCGAAGTGCTCCGGATTGCCCTGCAGGGCGACCACGTTCAGCGCGGTGATGCGCGTGGCCAGTTGCAGCAGGTAATCGGCGCGGGCGAATGCCAGGCAGGCGAGGCCGGTCATTACGGCAGTGCCGTTCATCAGCGCCAAAGCTTCTTTCGGCCGCAACACCAGCGGCTGCCAGCCGAGTTCGCGGTGCACATCGGCAGCTTGCCGGCGTTCGCCACGGAACATCACTTCGCGTTCGCCGGACAGCGTGGCGGCAACGTACGAAAGCGGTGTCAGGTCACCGCTGGCGCCCACCGAACCTTCCTCCGGAATCAGCGGCAGGATGTCGTGCTCAAGGAACGCCTGCAGGCGTTCCAGCAGCTCCACGCGCACCCCGGAAACACCGTGGCACAGCGACTGCAGACGCGCCGCCAATACCGCGCGGGTGGCCTGGGCGTCGAGCAGTTTACCCAGCCCGCAGCCATGGAAAGTGTACAGATGCTGCGGCAGCGCTTCGACGTGATGAAGCGGCACCGCGACCACGCAGGAATCGCCATAACCGGTGGTCACGCCGTAGATCACGCCTTCCTTGTCCAGCAGCGAGTCGAGAAAACGCGCGCCCTTGGCGATGCGCTCGCGGTAGGCGGGATCGCTTTGCAACTGCGCCGGCACCTTGCGGTTGGCCAGTGCCAGCACATCTTCAATGCGCAGAGGGCGTTCGCCGAAGGTTACCGGCTCAAGCGTTGGCGTCGTCATCGGTCTTCCAGAAAGGGTAAAAGTTGAACCATTGTTGGGGCGCTTCGAGGCAATAGTGACTCAGGCGCTCGGCGTAGCGGGACGCCCACTGATGAATGACCTGTTCGCGGTCGCTGCGTATCCAGGTGATTGCCTCAGCGAAGGGTTCAATGGTCAGTCGATAGTCGCCGTCGGGCTTTTTCAGGCACAGCAGCAGATTGATCGGGCATTTCAGCAGGCCGGCCAACAGCCACGGGCCTTGAGGGAATCTGGCCGGATGGCCGAGAAAATCCACGGTCACGCTGCGCCCGCCATGCAGCGGCACGCGGTCGCCGGCAATCGCCAGCCACTCGCCACGCTCCAGGCGTTCGCTCAATTGCAGCATGATCCCCGGGTCGAGCTCGCTGACCTGAATCAGCCGCAAGTTGGTCGCCCCGGCTTCGCCCAGCAAACGGTTGAACTGTTCGGCGTGCTTGGTGTGCACCAGCACGTTCATCGTGACCTTTTCGCCGATTTCCGCCAGTGCGCGGCAGACTTCCAGATTGCCCAGGTGTGCGCCCACCAGCATCTGGCCGCGGGCAGCGCGCAACTGGTCGCGCAGCAGCGCCGGGTCGATGATTTCGATTTGCTCGATGCTCAGCCTGCCGTTCCAGACGTCGAGTTTGTCGAGCATGGAGTCGGCGAACGCCATGAACTGGCCGAACACCCGCCAATGGCTCGGGCGCAGTTCGTTGCGACCGCTCCAGTCGGCCAGGCGTTGCTGGTATTGCCAGGCACTGTGTCGGGCACTGCGACCGAACAGGAAGAAGTACAGGACGATGCCGTACAACACCGGGCTCAGTACTCGACGGCCCAGCACTTTGGCGCCGAATGCGGTGAGCTTCATCAGCCAGAAACTGCCGCGCTCCTCGCGGTCGGCCCAGTGTTGTTTGTCGGCACTCATGTCCGCCACCGTCGCCAGAGGATCATGGGTGAGCGCAGCAACATGCCGAAGAACAGCCGCGTGTGCATGCTGGAAATCAGCACGTTGTCGTGGAACATCCGAAAATGCGAAACGCCGTCCAGCGGGTAACGGACTTTGGTTTGCAGCCATAACATCGGCTGATTGCGCCAGGCCAGGCGCACCAGGATGTCGGAGTCGAAGTCCATGCGCTTGCCGATTTTCGCCGACTCGATCAACGCCAGGACCGGTGGCAACGGGTAAACCCGGAAACCGCACATGGAGTCGCGAATCTGCAACGACAGGGTGTTGATCCAGACCATGACGTGGGTGAGGTAGCGCGCATACAAACGGCCTTTCGGCACGCTGGCGTCATATTGCGGATAACCGCAGATCACCGCCCGTGGGTGGCGGCGTGATTGTTCGATGAAGCGTTTGACGTCCTGCAGGTCGTGCTGGCCATCGGCATCCACCTGCAAGGCATGGCTGAAACCCAGGCGTGAAGCTTCGCGCAAGCCGGTCATGACCGCGCCGCCCTTGCCCTGGTTTTCGGCGAGGCGGATCAGGTAAACCATTTCACGTTGGGCCAGTCGGTCCAGTACCCGGGCGCAGCGCGGGCTGCTGGCATCGTCCACCAGAATGCACGGCAGATGGCTGGCGATCAGCGCATCGACCACTGTGGTGATGGCGCCCTCATGGTTGTACACCGGGACGACGGCGCAGGGGCTATGCATGTTGGTGTACACCTGAAAGACCGAGGTGTTTGCTTCGCGAGCAAGCCCGCTCCCACATTGGATCGCATCCGAACTCGAAATTTGTGCTCGACACAAATCCAGTGTGGGAGCGAGCTTGCTCGCGAATGAGTGCGCAGCACTCACCAAACTTACACATGCGCCACCTCCAGCAAGATCCGCCCGCTGGAGCAGGTAGCGGTTTCGTTGCGGTAGGCGAAATAAAGTTTGCCGCGCGCCGGGTCGAAGCGCAGGTGCAGCTGGATTTCATCGCCCGGGCGCACCAGTTGCTGGAACTTCAAGACTTCCATGCCGGCGAATTTTTCCGGCAGGTTCATCAGTTGCCGGCCCAGGCTCAGCGCCCAGTCCACCTGCACCACGCCAGGCAATACCGGCGCCTTGGGGAAATGACCGCTGAAATAGGCCAGGTCCGGTGGTACGGCCAGTTGCAGGCTCCACTCGCCCTCGCTTTCGACTTGCTCCAGCACCTCCGGGGCTTTGGGGCGCGGCGCCAGCAGCAGTGCGTCGACGTCGGCCTGGGGCAGTTTGCCCTGAGCGTTCAACGGCAGTTGTCGCAGCAGGCGCCAGCGCCTTGGCAGGGCCAGGGTTTCGCAGTGTTGGCTCAGGTGTTGGCGCAAGTGCTCGGTGAGGCTGCGTCGGCCCAGATTACGCAGAGCATGCAAACCGGCTTCGCTCGGGACCACCAACGCCCCCAGGGAAGCGCGGTTTTCCCGAACCACGCCGAGCCGCGCCTCGCTGACCCAGTCATGGGCCATGAGAGCCTGTTCCAGCATCGGCAGCGAGATGCGCTTTTCTTCCAGTTTGACGATCCGGTCCAGTCGCCCGAGCAATTCGAAGCGACCATCGACGGCGATGCGTGCTGAATCGGCAGTCTGTTCGACATGACCGTCAGGCAAGTAAGGCGAAGCGATCAGCAGCGCGCCCTCACTGTCTTGAGTCAGCGTGACATCGGCAAAGGGCTGCCAGGGTTCAGCGCCCTGACGCCAGGCGATGCCGCCGGTTTCCGAGCTGCCGAAAATTTCCGTTGGCCATTGCCCGAGACGTTCATGCAGGCTCTGTGCGGCCTCGACCGGCAATGCGCCGCCGGAGGAAAACACCTGGCGAACGCAGCTCAAGGCCGGCCAGTCGAGGTTGTCGCCCATGCGCTTGAGCAGCGCCGGGCTGGCCACCCAGGCGAAGGCCGGGTGCTCGCGGCTGGCACGTTGCAGGTCTTCCGGGAACGCCAGTTGCTTGCGTACGAACGGACGCCCGGCGCACAACGGCCACAGTACCCGAAACAACAAACCGTAGATGTGCTGGGTGGCGACGCTGCCAATGATGCACGCCGGGCCCAGACCAGGACCCCACAGCTGTTCCAGGGCTTCGACTTCATTGGCCAGTTGTCGCAGGTTTTTTTCGATGCGCTTGGGTTCGCCACTGGAACCTGATGTGCACAGGCTGAGTCGACAGTTACCCAGGTCCAGCGCGGCGGCGCTGAGCGGTGGCTGTTGGAGATCGCCAAGGTGCGTGTCGTCGGGCTGATCGGTCAGCCACAGATCAACTTCGGCTGACCAGCGTTGGCGGGTCTGCGGCTGCAGGTCGGACGGCAGCAGCACAATGACCCCGGCACGCCAGGCGCCGAGCAGGGCAATCGCCAGGTCGGCGGCATCCTCAAGGTGCACGGCAATCTGCCGGACACCCCGGGCTTGCAGGCCGGCGGCCAGGCTCAGCGCCAGTCCGCAGAGTCGGGCGTGATCCAGTGCCGGACCGGTCGTGATGGCGCGGTCCGGCTGAGCCTTGAGCAGCAGGTGCTCAAGTTTTATCCAATTCATGGGTGGCCTCGTACCCTAAGTCGTATCAGCCATTCAATGGCAAACATCAGGCCTATCAATCCGTAGGAGATCAGGCCGGTGTACAGCGTCCACCAGCTCAGCGGCGCCCAGAGGGTCAGGGCGGCGGCACACAAACCGTTGCATAGAAAAAAGACGCTCCAGGCGACGGTCACCTGACGGGTATAGCGAATGCCCTCGGCCGGCAATTGCGGCTCGCGCACCCGGGCCAGGCGTTCGACGATCGGTGGGCCGAATGTCAGGCTCGAGCCGAACAGCACCAACATGAAGGCGCTGATCAACACCGGATACCAGCGCAACAGCGCCGGGCTGTCGAACAGTGCCAGCAACAGGCAGAACACAATGGCCACCGTCGCCATCCACAGGCTGCCGGGCCGACGTTTGCCGGTCAGCGCCCGGGCCAGCCACAGTCCGCCCAGCAGCAGGCCGAACTGCCAGGGGGCGAAGTGCTCCATGCCGAAATACACCGCAAAGGGATACAAAAGGCCTGCCAGCAGCAGGCCGAGGCCGATCAGTCGACTCATGCGGCCGGTTGAACCAGACGGTAGACCGCCTCGACCACGTCACTGACGGTACGCACCGATTTGAATTCTTCGGCGGCGATTTTCTTGCCCGTCTGGCGTTTGATGTGATCGATCAGGTCAACCGCGTCGATGCTGTCGATTTCCAGGTCCTGATACAGGTTGGATTCCAGGCTCACACGCTCGGGGTCCAGTTCGAATAGCTCGACCAGGGCATCGCGCAGGGTGTTGAAGATGTCGTCACGAGTTTGCATGGTCCGGTCTCAAGCTGCCTGTTTTGCAGTGACGAACGCCGCAAGGCTCGCCACGTTACTGAAGTGGTTACGGGTGTCTTTGGCATCGGCATCGATTTTGATGCCGTACTTTTTCTGGATGGCCAGGCCCAGTTCCAGGGCGTCCACCGAGTCCAGGCCCAGGCCTTCGCCGAACAGTGTCTGCTCGTTGCCGATGTCTTCGGCGCTGATGTCCTCGAGGCCCAGGGCTTCGATGATCAGCTCTTTGATTTCCAGCACCAGGCTATGGGTGTTCCGATCGCTCATCTTCGGCGAGCTCCTTGATGAAGTAAGAATGTAGATAATCGTTGAGCTTGCGCGAGGCTTGTGGAGCTGGCCCCAGCGCGGCGAAGGCCTGTGGGTCTATATCGGCCCCGACCCGGAAACTGAAGTGCACGCGGCGCTTGGGGATGCGGTACCAGGGCTCGGCCTTGGTCAATGTGGTCGGGTTGACCTTGATAATGACCGGGGTGAGGATTTTCGCACCCCGCACGGCGATTGCCGCACCGCCCCGATGAAAGGCCGGTGCCTGGTCGGGGCGGGTGCGCGTACCTTCGGGGAAAATGATCAGGGTCTGGCCGTCTTTCAGCGCGTCGGCCGCCGCGTCGAGCATGTCCATGCTGCCGTCGTTGCTGATGTATTCGGTGCAGCGTAGCGGTCCGCGGGTAAAAGGGTTTTCCCACAGGCTTTGCTTGACCACGCAGTTGGCGTGACGCACCAGGCCGATCAGAAACACCACGTCGATCAGCGAGGGGTGATTGGCAAGGATCATTTGCCCGGGGCGACCGAGTTTTTCCGCGCCTTCAATGTCGTAGGTCAGCACCCCGGTACGGGCCATGAAGCGCACAAAAATCCAGAAACAGCGGCTGACCGTTTGCCGGGCCCGCAGCCGATGGGTCCGGGCGTCGCCCGGCAGGCAGTTCAGCACAGGGAAAATCACCAGGCGCAGGCACAGGCCGCCCAACCCGAACAGGGCAAAGCTCGCGGCGGTGGCCAGCAAGCGCCAGTAATAGGCGTCGCGGTTTTTCTCGGTCACGGGTTGCGTTGCCAGGTCCATACACGATTTTTCCAGGCATGTTGGCAGGTGGTTTGCTGGCCGAGCAGCATACGCAACAGATTCAGCGCGTGGGGCCAGCGGGATTTGGACAACGCATCCGAGGGGCTGTTCAGGGACAGCTGCCAGTCGGTACCGGGTGTGATCAGCAGGCCGACGGCATAAGGGAACGGCACGTCGTCGATCCAGGTCGCGTAAGCCTCCGGCGGCCGCTCTTCGGTGACCACCAGCAGTACCGCGCCAGCGCCTTCGGCCAGCAGCGCGGCAGCTTCGAGCATGCCGTGCTCCAGGCCATCGCCTGCGGCGGCCAGGGCCGTCATTTCGCTGGTTTCACCGCGCATGATCGACCACAAACCAATAATCGCGTTATGCACCGACAAGCTGAACCGGGTCGGCGACAGCGGCTGGTCGGTGGCCAGATCACTGAGAATATCGACAGTGCGCGGCGTTTCGCCGTGACGGGAAACAAAGACCAATGGCAGATCCTGCCGGCCTTCGGCCAATGGCCAGCCGACACTGAATGCCATCCGTGCCAGGCGGCTGAGCCTGCGGCGCTGCATGGCCGGCAGAAAGGAAACGTCGGGAGCGGCATCGCTGTCCGGCAGCACGACGGGTTGCCGGCTCCAGGCCTGCCAATCGTTCACGCTCTCAAGCCCCGGGGCCCATGCGCGCCATTGGGCGATGTTGAAGTTGATCACAGACATTCATCCCGCCCTCACAGGCTTACTTGACGCGGGGAGTGGCCGAGAGCCGAGACTCACCCTGCGCGGCGTTTGCCGCCGAGTGGCGCGCATTATCCCGGTGCCGGGAACGTGTAGCAAATGCTGGTTACATTTTGCTCAGCAAGATGCAGCGACTGGCTCGCAAAAACTGAGCGATTGGTAATTATTCACACAATCACTACTCCGTCTGTCGGTTCCTGCGTCAAACCATCGGGCCGTTCAGGGCTTTTCAAGCAAGAGAAGGTAACTGACTGTGTAGTCCCTGTGCCGACAAGGTAGCGAAGCAACGCCGTGCACCACTACACTCGGTCATTCTTTGATACACGGAGGTTTTGACATGCGGCGCGTGGTGTTCAATCAGAAAGGTGGCGTTGGCAAATCCAGCATTGCCTGCAATCTGGCGGCGGTCAGTGCCAGCGAGGGTTTTCGCACCTTATTGGTGGATCTCGATGCCCAGGCCAACTCCACTCAGTACCTGACGGGGCTCACTGGTAGCGACATCCCGATGGGCATCGCCGATTTCTTCAAGCAGACGCTGTCTTCCGGGCCGTTCTCCAAAAAGAATCAGGTCGACATCTACGAAACCCCCTTCGATAACCTCCACGTTATTACCGCCACCGCCGAACTGGCGGACTTGCAGCCAAAACTCGAAGCCAAGCACAAGATCAACAAGCTGCGTAAGTTGCTTGAGGAACTTAGCGAAGACTACGACCGGATTTACCTCGATACTCCGCCAGCGCTGAATTTTTATGCGGTTTCTGCATTGATTGCCGCTGATCGTGTGTTGATTCCCTTCGATTGCGACAGTTTTTCACGTCAGGCGCTGTATGGCCTGATGGCGGAAATCGAAGAGTTGAAGGACGACCATAACGAAGGCCTGGAAGTCGAAGGCATCGTCGTCAACCAGTTCCAGGCCCGCGCCAGCCTGCCCCAGCAAATCCTCGACGAACTGATCGCCGAAGGCCTGCCGGTGCTGCCGGTGTACCTGGCCAGCTCGGTACGCATGCGCGAATCCCACCAGGCCAACACGCCGCTGATCCATCTCGACCCGCGGCACAAGCTGACCCGGCAATTTGTCGAGCTGCATAACCTGCTGGAAAACGCCTGATCTTCCAGACGACACAAAACCCTGTGGGAGCGAGCTTGCTCGCGATGAGGACGTCAAATTCAACATCTCTGTTGACTGACACATCGTCATCGCGAGCAAGCTCGCTCCCACAGGGGCTGTGTTGCTTCAGATACCCTGGCTACGCAGCCAGGCCATCAACTGCGGTAACGGAAAAGCCCCGCTCTGCCGGGCGATTTCCCGGCCGTTCTTGAACAGGATCAGGCTCGGGATCGAGCGAATCCCCAACTGCGCCGACAACTGCTGGTTCGCCTCGCTGTCCAGCTTGGCCAACCGGCACTTGCCCTCCAGTTGCCCGGCCGCCTGCTCGAACACCGGTGCAAATGACTTGCACGGCCCGCACCAGTCCGCCCACACGTCTACCAGCAACGGCAGATCGCCTTTGATCTGGCTGGCGTAGTCGCCTTGTTTCAATTCAAACGGCTTGTTCAGCAGGACTTCGGCCTTGCAGCGTCCGCATTTCGGGTGGTCGTTGAGACGCTCGGCGGGGATGCGGTTGAGGCCGTTGCAGTGGGGGCAGGGGATGAGGAGTGGGTCGGTCATGACAAGTCGTCCAGTCGAAAGCGAATGATCCTTATCTGGAGACAGGTCTCCAGATTTTCAATTGTGTAGCGCCTCACGACGAACAACTGATCTCCAGATGCTTGCCCCATTCCGGCGGCCTCTCTGCGTAGCTTTCCATCCCCGGTTGTTCCTCGAACGGATTGCTCAGCACTGCGTGCAGTCGTCGAACTTCTGAATAGTCGCCGCTCTCTGCCGCATCGATGGCCTTTTGCGCCAGGTAATTGCGCAGGATGTACAGCGGGTTGACTGCGTGCATCCGCTGGCGGCGCAGTTCCTGATCAAGTGCGCCTTCACGGGCGACCCGGGCGACATAAAGCTCGCCCCAGGCATCAAAGCCCTTGAGGTCGACGAAGTCATCGCGCAAGCGGGTGATGGCCTGTTCCGGTGCTTCATCACCCAAGCGGCGGAAAAACAGGCTGTAGTCGACGCCACTGTTTTGCATCAGTTGCAGCAGGTTCTCCAGCAGTTTCTGGTCGTCATCCTCCGCCGTGGTCAGGCCGAGGCGGCGGCGCATCAGGTCCAGGTAATGGGCCTGGAACAGCGGCAGGTAGAGGCCCAGGGTTTCGCGCAGGGCTTCGACGCTGATGAACGGCGTCAGAGCCTGAGCCAAGGCGCTGAGGTTCCACTGGCCAATCGGCACCTGGTTGCTGAAGGAGTAACGGCCCTGGTCGTCGGAGTGATTGCAGATGAAGTTGGCGTCGAAATCGTCGAGGAAGGCGAAAGGGCCGAAATCAAAGGTGATGCCCAGGATCGACATGTTGTCGGTGTTCATCACCCCGTGGCAGAAGCCATAGGCCTGCCATTTGGCGATCAGTTCGGCGTTGCGCTCCACTATTTCGCGGAACATCGCCAGGTACGGTTCCGGTTGTTCCAGGCACTCTGGGAAGTGCATGGCCAGCACGTGATCACCCAGCACTTTCTGCTGCTCGGGGCGTTTGGTGTAGTAGAAGTATTCGAAGTGGCCGAAGCGTACATGGCTTGGCGCCAGGCGCAGGACCATGGCCGCGCGCTCCTGCTTTTCACGCCACACCGGGGTGTCGGAGCCGATCACGCACAGGGCGCGGGTGGTCGGGATGTTCAGGGCATTCAGGGCTTCGGACGCGAGAAACTCGCGGATCGACGAACGCAGTACCGCCCGGCCATCGCCCATGCGTGAAAACGGCGTCTGGCCGGCGCCCTTGAGGTGCAGGTCCCAGTGTTCGCCGGCCTCGTTGTACACCTCGCCGAGCAACAGGCCGCGACCGTCGCCCAGTTGCGGGTTGTAGGAGCCGAACTGATGCCCGGAATAGACCATCGCCCTCGGAATCGCATTGGCCCAGAGCTTGTGGCCGCTGAACAGTTCGGCGAACTCCTGGGTTTCGGCTACGGCCGGGTCGAGATCCAGCAGGGCCATGGCGGCGGGGCTGGCCACGACCAGGCGCGGATTGTCGATGGGCTCTGGCAGCACATGGGCGGAAAACGCGTCGCCCAGGCGGTCGAAGCGATTATCGAAGGTGAGTTCGTCGAGGGCTTTCAAGGACCGGCTCCAGCAGAATGTCCGAGCATTCTGCTGGGGAAAGACCGGTTAGTCGAGTTTGGCGGCGGGCGGTTCTTGCGTCGGCCTGCCGTCGACGATCGGCACGATGGTTTTCGCTTCAGGCTCGATTGGCACCATCTTGTATTCCTGGCCGTGCAGGTTCTTGAGGTAAACCTCCATCTGCCGGAACGAGATGTTGATGTGTTGCTTCTTGAACTCGCGGTTGATGAAGCGGTTGACCTCGTCGAGCACCGGGTTGCGGTCGCCGAGGTCGCGCACGTGCATGCGCAACTCGTGGTCGAGGGTGCTTTCGCCGAAATTCAGGAAGTACACATGCGGCTCCGGATCTTTCAGGACGCGCGGGTTTTCCCGGGCAGCCTTGAGCAGCAACTCTTTCACCAGGTCCAGGTCCGAGCCGTAGTCGACGCCGAGCTTGAGGGTCACCCGGGTGATGGTGTCGGTCAGCGACCAGTTGATCAGTTGCCCGGTGATGAACGTCTTGTTCGGGACGATGATGTCCTTGCGGTCGAAGTCGGTGATGGTCGTGGCACGGATGCGGATCTTGCTCACCGTACCCGACAGGTTGCCTATGGTGATGGTGTCACCGATCCGCACCGGACGTTCGAACAGGATCATGATGCCGGAAATGAAGTTGGCGAAGATTTCCTGCATGCCGAAACCGAGGCCGACCGACAGCGCCGCCACCAGCCATTGCAACTTGTCCCAGCTCACGCCCAGGGTCGACAGCGTCGAGACGAAACCGACGCCGGCGATCACGTACGAGAGCAACGTGGTGGTCGCGTAGGCGCTGCCCTGGGCCAGGTTGAGCTTGGACAGCACGAAGACTTCCAGCAGGCCGGGCAAGTTGCGCGCCAGGGCGAAGGTGATGCCGATGATGATCAGCGCACCGAGCATGTCGCCGATGCTGATCGGCACCATGCTCATGTTGGCGCCGGTACCGCTGGTGTATTCGTAGAGGGTGATGTTGTCCAGGTACGAGAACACGGTGATCAGGTCGGCCCAGACCCAATACAGCGCCGCCATGAAGCCGCCGAGCAGTGCCAGGCGGATCAGGCGCAGGGACTGTTCGTTGACCTTCTCGATGTCCATGGTCGGCTCTTCGATCACCGTTTCGCCATCGCCGGCCTCTTTGGCGGCCAGGCGCTTGGTCAGGGCGCGCTGGTAGGCCAGCCGCCGGGCCGCCACGCTGAGGCCGCGCACGAAGGTGGCTTCGATCACCAGCCAGAACATCAGCAGGTACAGGGTATTGATCAAGCGGTCGCTGAGCTTCAGCGCGGTGTAGTAGTAGCCGAAGCACACCGCCACGAACAGCGCGACAGGCAGGGCGGTGAACAGGATCCCCACCAGTTTGCGGAACAGCGAGGCGTTCTCGTGGGTCGGGCTGCTGATGAGCAAGCGGCTGAGCAGCAAGGTCATCAAGGCGTAGCAGGTGAGCACCACCGGCATGCCGAGCACGTCATCGGCCAGCGCCGCCGGTTGCTGTTCGGCAACGGCCACTACGGTCACCAGCGCCATCACCACGATGCCGAGGCGGCGGATCCATCTGCGCAGGAATTCCACCTGGGGCTTTTCCCAGCGGAAATGCAGTTCTGCCACGCCACCCGGCGCGAGGATCCGGTAGGCGGTGTAGAACACCAGCCAGGCCCCGGCCATTTGCAGCAGCGCCGCGCCCATATTGGCGTTCTGCCCACGGGCGTCGATTTGCAGGGCCAGCCCGCACAAGGCGAGGCCCAGGGAAACCGGCATCGCCAGCAGGATGTTGATCAGAATCGCCTGCGGGGTGTGCCACTGGCTATCGCGTTTGAAGTGACCGATGTCCTGGTGAACCTTGTTCAGCCGTGCGTACAGACTCTTGCGTCGCCACAGCAGCGCACCGATCAGTAGCGCCAATGGCAGGAATAGCAGCGGGCGTTGGGTCAAGCCGTCGGTCAGTTCGCTCAGGCTTGAAAGTACCGGCAGTGAATCGAGTTGACGCTGGAGGCGATCCGGTACGCTGTGAATCCACTCCAGGTCCAGCGGCTTGTTGCTTGGAATCCAGAACATCTGTTCATCGAGCGTCGCCCTCAGGCTTTGCGCGGTGCTGAGCAGTTGCTTCTGGTTCAGTTGCAGGGTGATGGATTCATTGAGCACTGCGCTCAGTTCGCGATTGAGCCGCTCCAGCAGGTCGGCGCGGGTGGTGGCCAGTTCCATCAGGCTTTTGCGCAACTGCGGCGTGACTTGCTCGGGAGGCTGGGTCGACAGCAGGTTTTCAACGTAGGTAGTCGGATTGCTCAGCAGTTCCCGTTGCTGGCTGACTTCGAACTGATACAGGCGAATGTCAGCGATCTGGTCGGCCAGGTTGCGGTCGAGCCGCAGGCGCGGCAACGCCTGTTTCTGTTTGTAGAGAATCTTCGAGAGCAGCAGGCTGCCTTTGAGCACGTTGATTTGCTCGTCCAGCGCCGAATCGCTCTGGGTCAGGCTGTCCAGTTGTTGCTTGGTCTGCAGGTTCTGCTGGGTGACTTCGTTGAGGCGGTCGGTGCTTTTGAGCAGATAGTCCGAGAGCTTCAGGTTGGCCGCGCTTTCGGTGGCCAGCAGGCTGCTGCCGCCTGCTTTCTGCGCTTCGATGGATTGCTGGGTGACCGTTTCCTGGGACAGCGCCAGACGCTTCTGGTTGATCAGGGTTTGCAGTTCCTGGATTTCCTTGTCCAGGCGGTCGGATCGCTCCGACAACAGGTCATGCTGGCTGTTGCCGAGGTCTTGCAATTGGGTATTGCCGGCCAGTTCCTGGCGGCGCAGCGGGATCAGGGCGTTCAGTGCCGCCAGTTCGGCATTGAGCTGGTCGCGCTGCTCGGCGCTCAGGGTCTTGCCGGCGTCCTTGCCGTTCTTGAGGATATTGTTGATCTGCTGGATGCGCGTCTGACTGGCGGATATCTCCGCCTGGGCACGCTCGGGGCGGGTCTGGGCAGTGATGATCAGGCTGTTGGCATCGCCCAGGGCTTTCTGCAGGTCGCTTTGCTGGGTGGAGCGCTCAGTGAGCATTTGCTCCAGCTGCTGGATCGACTCTTTGGCGAAGCGCTGCGCCACCGGCACCACAGTGCTGGCCTTGAGGCGAGTCAGTTCGCGCTGGTTCTCGATCGTCTGCTTGGGGGCAGAACTCAACGTTTGCTTGAGATCGATCAGCTTCTGCTCGTAATCACGCTTGTTGTTGAGCTGGTTCAGCGTGCCTTGCAGGACGGATTGCAAAGCCTTCTGATCGGCTTCAGGCAGTTTGCGGTCGGCTATCTTGTCCAGGCTCGCTTGCACAGCTTCGCTGGAGGGCGGTTCGGCCGCTTGTGCCGCTTGTGAAAAACCAAGGGGGCCGACAGAGAGACTCAAGCCCAGAAGGGCAATGGCGAAAAAGGAGCGCAGGTTAGGCATAAAGACCGGTCAAGCAAGTGAGAGTGGAAGCAGTTTAGAGGAAGAGTCCGGGACCCGGGCGACTTCCTTCGGGGAATCTGACGCCCACTTTGCCGATCTTGTTCCCGTCCATGACCGCCACGGTCCAGATGGTGTTGTTCCATTCCACCTGGTCGCCCACCACCGGCGCGCCGCCGACTTTCTGGGCAATGAAGTGGCCCAGGGACATGTCCGGATCGATGCCTTCGACCTTCAGCCCATACAGGGCTGCAACCGCGGCCAGCTGGGCGTCTCCTTCGAGTACGAAGTCGCCGAAGAAGCGCAGATCGAGGCCCCGTTGGGGTGCCTGGCTGAAGAGTTTTCCGAGGGCCGGCAGGTTGTGTTCATGGCCGATAACACACAGCAAATCATCGACTTCCAGCACCGTACTACCCGACGGATGGAGCAATTGTTGACCACGAAACAGGGCAGCGATACGGGTGCCTTCGGGCATTTTCAGCTCACGCAGGGGCGAACCGATGCACCATTTTTCCGCGCCGAGGCGATAAATGAATAGCTCCCACTCGCTGGTAACGTGCACTTCCAGGGCCGAGCGCGAGATGGGGGCAGGCTCCGGAGGCACCGTCACCTTGAGCAGCTTGGCGACCCACGGCAGGCTCGTGCCCTGAACCAGCAGCGACACCAACACGATAAAGAAGGCGAGGTTGAAGTACAGCTGGGCGTTGGGCAGGCCGGCCATCAGCGGGAACACCGCCAGAATGATCGGGACCGCGCCGCGCAGGCCGACCCAGGAAATGAACACTTTCTCACGACCATGGAATGCCTTGAACGGCAGCAGGCCGACCACCACCGACAGTGGTCGGGCAAACAGAATCATCCACAGCGCCAGTGCCAGTGCCGGCAAGGCGATTGGCAGCAGGTCGTGAGGTGTCACCAACAGCCCGAGCACCAGGAACATGCCGATCTGCGCCAGCCAGGCCATGCCGTCGAGCATGTGCAAAATGCCGTGGCGGCTGCGCACCGGACGGTTGCCGATCACCAGACCGCACAGGTATACGGCAAGGAAGCCGCTGCCGTGCAGGGCGTTTGTCAGGGCAAACACCAACAGACCACCGGCGATGACCAGGATCGGATAAAGACCGGTGGCCAGGTTGATGCGGTTGACCAGTTGCAGCATGAGCCAGCCACCGCCCAGGCCAATGACGCCACCGATGCCGAACTCGCGGATCAGGTGGGTCAGCAGGCTCCAGTGCAGGCCGGTCTGGCCGCTGGCGAGCATGTCGATCAGGGTGACGGTGAGGAACACCGCCATCGGGTCGTTGCTGCCGGATTCGATTTCAAGGCTGGCGGTTACCCGTTCGTTCAGGCCTTTGCCACCCAACAGCGAGAACACCGCCGCGGCGTCGGTGGAGCCGACAATGGCCCCGATCAGCAGGCCCTGGATCAGGTTCAGGTCGAACAGCCAGGCGGCCGCCATGCCGGTCAGCCCGGTGGTAATCAGCACCCCGACCGTGGCCAATGAGAGCGCCGGCCATAACGCCACGCGGAAACTCGAGACCCGGGTACGCAAGCCACCGTCGAGCAGGATCACCGCCAGTGCGAGGTTGCCGACCAGGTAGGCCGTGGGGTAGTTGTCGAAGATAATGCCGCCGCCATCGACGCCGGCCGCCATGCCGACAGCCAGGATGATCACCAGAATCGGGATGCCGAGGCGCGACGAAAGGGAGCTCACCAGAATGCTCGCACCTACCAGCAACGCGCCGATCAAGAACAGGCTGTTGATGGTCGTCGCATTCAAAGGCAGTACTCCAGAAAGCTGAAAGGCGGGCACAAACTGACCATGCAGTCTGCGTGCCAGCGATTCTAACCTGTTGAAATGTGATGCTGTCAAAAAGCTTTTGCAGATCAAAAGATCGCAGCCTGCGGCAGCTCCTACGTTAGGGAAATGCGCGATCTGCGTGTAGGAGCTGCCGCAGGCTGCGATCTTTGCGGCATCACTCTGTTACAGAGCAAAGGACTCGGCGACGAAGTGCAGGAACCAGATTGGCCTGCCGCAGTCTTTAAAACTCGCGAGGAAGGTCGCCCGTCAGCAAAATCAAGGCTTTGCGCCTGTATAACCCTGGCATCCACGGTGACTTTTCTTTATCGTACGCGCCCTTTGAAAAAGCCCGGAATATCAAAATGTTGGAAGCATCCCTAAGCCAATTGGAACAACTGGTCAGCGACCTGGTGCAACAGAACCAGACGTTGCTCGGCACCAACCAGACCCTGACTGCAGAACTGGCCCAGGCCAAGGATGAAAACGAAAGCCTGCAACTGAGCCTGATGGAGCAGGAAGAGAAACAAGGCGCTACGGCGGCTCGCATCCAGGCCCTGGTTGAGCGCGTCAGCGCAGGTCCTGTCAGCGCATGAGTTACAACGCCGCAGGGGTAAAAGTCGTCTCGATCCTGGGGGAGGACTATTCGATCAAGGCACCGGCCGGGGAAGAACAAACCCTGCTGGACGCCGCGATGATGTTGAAGGCAGCCCTGGCCGAAACCAAGAGGAAGTACCCGACGCTGATCGGTGACCGACTGCTGGTGCTGGCGGCGATGAATCTGTGCTCCCAGCAGATTGAAATGCAGAAACAGCACAAGCTCGAACTCGACCGTTACCAAGAGCAAGTCAGCGCCACGGTTGAAGTGATCTCCAAGACGATCAATCAGGCCTGATCGGCTTTGCGCACAACCAAAGAATAGATTGTCGATTGGTTTGTATACAATCGGCACGGCTGTTGCAGAGTTTCAGCCTCTTATTCTTTGGGGGTGCTCCATGCAGTTCTGGCGACGCAGTATTCAATGGCAGTTGATCCTGAGCATGGGCACCGCCCTGCTGGTCAGTATCCTGATCGTGGTTGGCATTTATACCCTCGTGGTCAACCGTCTCGCCCAGAGCTATCTGGTCGAGCAGGCATTGCCGTCGAGCATCGAGGCGATGCGCAACGACATCGAGCGGATCCTCGTCCAGCCCCTCACCGCCGCGAAGGACATCGCCAGCAACAGCATGGTGCGCGACTGGTTGGCCGGAGGGGAAGACAGTGCCCAGACCAACACCTTTGCCACCTATCTGGAAGGCATCCGCGCTGAGCACAAGGCGTTTACTGCGCTGATTGTCGGGACCGCCTCCAACCACTATTTCACCGAGAAAGGCCTGGATCGAACCCTCAGCCGATCCAACCCCAAGGACGCCTGGTTCTACTCCTTCCTCGACAGTAACCAGCCACGCACGCTCAATATCGACAACGACACGGCCACCGGAGAATTGGCGCTGTTCATCGACCTCAAGGTCGAGCAGGCCGGCAAAGTCGTGGGCGTTGCCGGGCTTGGCCTGAGCATGAAAGAGCTGTCGGAGCTGATTCACAATTTCAGCTTCGGTGAGCGCGGCAAGGTCTATCTCGTGCGTTCCGACGGTTTGATCCAGGTGCATCCCGAGGCGCAGTTCAGCGGTAAACGCACCTTGGCCGAGCAGATTGGTGCTACAGCGGCGCAAGCGGTGATGAGTCAAAAAGCCGCCACCAGCAGTGGCTTCCAGCGCGACGACGAAGACTTCCTCGCCTTGAGCTTGCCGCTGCGTGATCTCGGCTGGACCCTGGTGGCCGAAGTGCCGCAATCGCAGATCTACGCCGAAGCCCGCCGTGCCATGTGGATGAGCAGCGGCATCGGCCTGGCGGTGGCGCTGGTGTGCCTGTTGCTGGTGGTGTTGCTGGCCCGAGGGCTGGTGCGACCGATTCGTCAGGTAACAGCGGCGCTGGTTGCCATCGGTAGCGGTGGTGGAGATTTGACCCACAGGTTAGATTCCAGTCGCGCCGATGAGCTGGGCGATCTGGCTCGTGGCTTCAATCGATTCCTGGATAGCCAGCGCGACATGATCGGCGAAGTGCTGACAACCAGCGAGCACCTGCGCACCGCTGTCGGCCAAGTGGCGCGGGTGGTGGACAACACCGCCGAACGCTCTGGTCGTCAGCAGGAAATGACCGACATGGTCGCCACCGCTGTTCACGAAATGGGCCTGACGGTGCAGGACATCGCGCAGAATGCCGGCAACGCGGCGTTCGCGTCACAAACCGCCCGTGACGAAGCGATGCAGGCGCGGGAGGTGGTGGGTGGTTCTATCCGCCATATTGAAAGCATGTCCCGGGAAATCGGCGTCGCGGCCACGGCGGTGGCCGAGCTGGCTCATCAAGTGGCGTCCATCGATCAGGTGCTGGCGGTGATTCGCGGAATTTCCGAGCAGACCAACCTGCTGGCGCTCAACGCCGCTATCGAAGCGGCGCGCGCGGGCGACATGGGCCGTGGGTTCGCCGTGGTGGCCGATGAAGTGCGCACCCTGGCGCGGCGTACGCAATCGTCCACCGATGAAATCCAGCAGATGATCGGCAGCCTCAAGCAAGGCGCGGAGAACGCAGTGTCGTCGATGCACTCCGGGCAAGCCGCGACGGGCACGGGTGTCGAGTCGAGCCAGCGTACCGGCACCTCGTTGACGGCGATTACCGGGCAAGTGGAGCGCATCAGCGATATGAACCATCAGGTGGCGACGGCGACGGAAGAGCAGTCGGCAGTCACCGAGGAAATCAATCGCAATGTGCAGGGCATTTCCGATCTGGCGCGGGCGACGGCGGGGGAGGTCAGGGCTTGTCGTGAGGACTGCCAGACGTTGCAGCGGTTGGCTGATGATCTGGCGCGGCAGATGGGGGGGTTCAAGCTTGGGTGATGTGGCGTCTGCGCGGACGTCTTCGCGAGCAAGCCCGCTCCCACATTTGAAATACATTCACCTGTGGGAGCGGGCTTGCTCGCGAATGGATCTAAGCAGCACTACAAGTATTTGGAGCTAGAACCACTCATCCTGCATGCCCAGGCACACATCATCCCGCGCCTCTAGAATCGCCAGTTCATGGTGGCACCCCGGCACTTCCCACGTCAGGAAGTAGCGCGCCGCCTGCAACTTGCCTTTATAGAAGCTCGCATCCGCCGCATTGCCTTTTGCCAGCCCTTCCTCGGCACGAATGGCCTGTTCCAGCCAGCGCCAGCCGATCACCGTGTGCCCGAACACCTTCAGGTACAGCGCCGAGTTCGCCAGGCTGCTGTTGACCTTGCCCTGAGCCAGGTCGGTCAGTAGACCAATGGTCACGGCCTGCAGGCGCGCCACCAGTTTCTCCAGCGGCTCGCGCAGCGGCGTCAGCGACTCGAACGCCTGGGCACGCTCGGCGGTGTCGGCGATCAGGCGGATCAGTTGCTTGAGCCCCGCGCCACCGTTCTGCGCCAGTTTGCGCCCCAGCAGGTCCAGCGACTGAATGCCGTGGGTGCCTTCGTGGATCGGGTTCAGGCGGTTGTCGCGATAGTACTGCTCCACCGGGTATTCACGGGTGTAGCCATGGCCGCCGAGGATCTGGATCGCCAGTTCGTTGGCCTTCAGGCAGAACTCCGACGGCCAGGATTTGACGATCGGCGTCAGCAGGTCCAGCAGTTCATGGGCCTGCTTGCGCTCGGCTTCGGTTGCAAGGGTGGTGGTGTCGTCGAACAGTCGCGCCGCGTACAGGCCGAGGTCGAACGAGCCTTCAACGTAGGCCTTTTGTGTCAGCAGCATGCGTTTGACGTCGGCGTGCTGGATGATCGCTACCGGCGCAGTGTTCGGGTCCTTGCTGTCCGGCACGCGACCTTGCGGACGTTCGCGGGCATATTCCAGCGAGTACAGGTAGCCGGCGTAGCCGAGCATCACCGCGCCCATGCCGACGCCAATCCGCGCCTCGTTCATCATCTGGAACATGTAGCTCAAGCCCTGGTGCGGCTTGCCCACCAGATAGCCGACACACTCGCCGTTATCGCCGAAATTCAGTGCGGTGGACGTGGTGCCACGCCAGCCCATCTTGTGGAACAGCCCGGCCAGCAGCACGTCGTTGCGCTGGCCGAGGCTGCCGTCATCGTTGACCAGGAACTTGGGCACGATGAACAGCGAAATGCCCTTCACCCCGGCGGGCGCGTCCGGCAGCTTGGCCAGGACCATGTGCACGATGTTTTCCGACAGCGGATGATCGCCACCGGAAATGAAGATCTTGTTGCCCTTGAGGCGATAAGTGCCGTCGGACGCAGGCTCGGCGCGGGTACGAATATCCGACAGCGATGAGCCCGCGTGGGGTTCGGTCAGGGCCATGGTGCCGAAGAAACGGCCGTCGATCATCGGTTGCAGGAAGCGGCGTTTCTGCTCATCGGTGCCGAAGCTTTCGATCAGGTTGGCCGCGCCCATGGTCAGGAACGGATAAGAGGTCGACGCGGCGTTGGCCGACTGGAAGTGTGCGAAGCAGGCTTGGGACAGCAGCGTAGGAAGTTGCATGCCGCCGGCGTCGAAGCTGCGCGCGGCGTTGAGGAAGCCGGCTTCGAGGAAAGCATCCACCGCCGGTTTCACTTCCGGAATCAGAATCGCCTGACCGTTCTCATAGCGCGGCTCATTCTCGTCGCCCTTGCGGTTGTGCGGGGCGAAGAACCTCTCGGCGATGCTGCGGGCAGTGCCAATGGCCGCATCGAAGGTTTCGCGATTGTGCTCGGCGAAACGTTCACGCTGGGTCAGGCCCTCGGCATCGAGGACTTCATACAGCTCGAAAGCCAGATTACGGGAACTGAGCAATGTCTCGGACATGGCGGCCTACCTTTTGTTGGGATGGGCCGAGTCTAAGGTTGGGAATAAAGGCTGAACAGGATGATTGATGAGCGTGATGGTAGGCCAGAGCGCCAACTTAACAGGCGCCATAAACAATTGTGGGAGCGGGCTTGCTCGCGAAGAGGTCGTCACATTCAACATTTAAGTTGACTGATAGTCCGCTTTCGCGAGCAAGCCCGCTCCCAAAGGGATTTGATTGCCAGGCAGCTATCGTGGCTGCCTGGCTTATCGGGTTTAGCCGATGGTCATCAAGCTCGCGTTACCACCCGCCGCCGCCGTGTTGACGCTCAACGCACGCTCGATCACCAAACGCTCCAGCGCAATGTTGGTCTCGCCCTGCGACAGGCCCTGAACCCCGACAATCGCACCAGCACGCTTGGCAACCTGCTGGCAAACCGCACGCAACTGGTCGGAATGGCCGTGATGAACAACCGCGTCAAACACCACTTCGTCCTTGTTCCAGTCGGAAACCAGCTTGATGCGCGTCTGAATATCCTTCGGCAGACGTGCGAACAGCGCCTTGCTCAGTTCACCTTCCGGCCACACCGCCGAACCGCCGACAGCCAGTACCGCCGCCAGTTGAGTCAGCAGGTCGCCTTCGACTTCCGCCAGGCACAGCACGTGTTTCCGTGGCAGGATCGCGTAGCTGTTGCGCTCGCCGGTCGGGCCGGCCAGTACGCGGGTGATGCCGCTTTGCGATTGCGCGGCGAACTGCACGCACAGGGTGCTCAGGTCGGCAAACTTGTGGCTGTCGGCCCAGGCTTTCAGGGCGGTCAGCGGCTTGCTCATGGCGTCGCGCAGTCGAACGTCCGGTGCTGCGGCGGCATCGCCACGAGCGAAGGATTGTTCGATCGCATCCGCAGGGCGGGTCGACAGCAGGCGGTACAGGTACAGCGGGCCACCGGCTTTCGGGCCGGTACCCGACAGGCCTTCGCCGCCGAACGGCTGCACGCCGACCACGGCACCGACGATGTTGCGGTTGACGTAGACGTTACCGGCATTGACGTTGTCGATCACCTTGGCGATGGTCTCGTCGATGCGGGTGTGCACGCCCAGGGTCAGGCCGTAGCCGGAAGCGTTGATCTGACCGATCAGTTGATCGATGTCCTTGCGCTTGTAGCGAACCACGTGCAGCACCGGACCGAAAATCTCCCGCTGCAACTCGTCGAAGCTTTCCAGTTCGATCAGGGTCGGCATCACGAAGGTGCCGCGTTTGACTTCTTCAGCATCGGCGATGGCCACCTGGTACACGCTGCGACCTTTGTCGCGCATGGCCTGGATGTGCTTCTCGATGCCGGCCTTGGCTTCGGCGTCGATGACCGGGCCGATGTCCACGGACAGACGCTCAGGGTTGCCAAGACGGCTTTCAGCCATCGCGCCCTTGAGCATTTCGATGACGCGGTCGGCGGAATCTTCCTGCAGGCACAGGACGCGCAGGGCCGAGCAACGCTGGCCGGCGCTGTCGAAGGCCGACGAAACCACGTCGATCACCACTTGTTCGGTCAGTGCCGAAGAGTCGACGATCATCGCGTTCTGGCCACCGGTTTCGGCGATCAGCGGGATCGGACGGCCCTGGCTGTCCAGGCGGCCAGCGATGTTGCGTTGCAGCAAGCGTGCGACTTCGGTGGAACCGGTGAACATCACGCCTTTGACGCGATCGTCGCCGACCAGGCCGGCACCCACGGTTTCACCGCGACCCGGCAGCAGTTGCAGCACACCCTCGGGAATGCCGGCTTCGAGCAGCAGGCGCACGGCTTGAGCGGCGACCAGCGGAGTCTGTTCCGCAGGCTTGGCCAATACCGGGTTGCCGGCGGCGAGGGCAGCAGCCACTTGACCACTGAAGATTGCCAGCGGGAAGTTCCACGGGCTGATGCACACCACTGGACCCAGCGGGCGGTGAGCGTCGTTGGTGAAATCGTTGCGTGCCTGCACCGCGTAATAACGCAGGAAGTCCACGGCCTCGCGGACTTCAGCGATGGCGTTGGCGAAGGTCTTGCCGGCTTCGCGAGCCAGCAGGCCCATCAGCGGCTGGATCTCGGCTTCCATCAGGTCGGCGGCACGTTCCAGGATCGCGGCGCGTTCGGCGGGCGGGGTGGCCTGCCAGATCGGTGCAGCGTTGAGGGCGCACTGGATCGCGTTGTCGACGTCTTCGACGGTGGCTTCCTGCACATGGCCGACCACGTCACGCAGATCAGACGGGTTCAGCACGGGAGCCGGGGCTTCGTTGCTGGATGCGCAGCCGAGTATCGGTGCGGCTTTCCAGTGGTTGTGTGCGGTAGCAAGAAGCGCGCAGGACAGGGACGCCAGGCGATGTTCGTTGGCCATGTCGATACCGCTGGAGTTGGCGCGTTCGGAGCCATACAGGTCACGCGGCAACGGAATGCGCGGGTGCGGCAGGCCGAAACCACCTTCCACGGTCGCCATCTGTTCGATGCTCGCCACCGGATCGGCCACCAGTTCCTGGATCGAAATCGACTGGTCGGCGATACGGTTGACGAACGAGGTGTTCGCGCCGTTTTCCAGCAGGCGACGCACCAGATAAGCCAGCAGGGTTTCGTGGGTACCGACCGGTGCGTACACGCGGCACGGACGGTTCAGCTTGCCTTCGGAGACTTTACCTACAACCTGTTCGTACAGCGGTTCACCCATGCCATGCAGGCACTGGAACTCGTACTGGCCCGGGTAATAGTTCTGACCGGCGATGTGATAAATGGCCGACAGGGTGTGGGCGTTGTGCGTGGCGAACTGCGGGTAGATGACTTCAGGCACCGACAGCAGCTTGCGTGCGCAAGCGATGTAGGACACGTCGGTGTACACCTTGCGGGTATAGACCGGGTAGCCTTCCAGGCCTTCGACCTGGGCGCGCTTGATTTCGCTGTCCCAGTACGCGCCTTTTACCAGGCGGATCATCAGGCGATGACGGCTGCGACGAGCCAGGTCGATCACGTAGTCGATTACATACGGGCAACGCTTCTGATAAGCCTGGATCACGAAACCGATGCCGTTCCAGCCGGTCAGTTGCGGCTCGAAGCACAGGCGTTCGAGCAGATCCAGCGACAGCTCGAGGCGATCGGCTTCTTCGGCGTCGATGTTCAGGCCGATGTCGTACTGCTTGGCCAGCAGGGTCAGCGACAGCAGGCGCGGGTACAGCTCATCCATCACGCGCTCGTACTGGGCGCGGCTGTAGCGAGGGTGCAGGGCCGACAGCTTGATGGAAATGCCCGGGCCTTCATAAATCCCGCGACCGTGGGACGCTTTGCCGATCGAGTGGATGGCTTGTTCGTACGAGGCCAGGTACTTCTGTGCGTCGTGCTCAGTGAGTGCAGCTTCACCCAGCATGTCGTAGGAATAACGGAAGCCCTTGGCTTCGAACTTGCTGGCGTTGGCCAGGGCTTCGGCGATGGTTTCGCCGGTCACGAACTGCTCGCCCATCAGGCGCATGGCCATGTCGACGCCCTTGCGGATCATCGGTTCGCCGCTCTTGCCGATGATGCGGCTCAGGGACGAAGTCAGGCCGGCCTCGTTGTGCGTGGATACAAGCTTGCCGGTCAGCAGCAGGCCCCAGGTGGCAGCGTTGACGAACAGCGAAGGGCTGTTGCCCAGGTGCGGCTGCCAGTTGCCGGTGCTGATCTTGTCGCGGATCAGGGCGTCACGGGTGCCTTTGTCCGGGATACGCAGCAGCGCTTCGGCCAGGCACATCAGCGCCACGCCTTCCTGGGACGACAGGGAAAATTCCTGCAGCAGGCCCTGAACGATGCCGGCACGGCCGCCAGCGCTCTTCTGATTGCGCAGTTTTTCAGCAATCGAGGCAGCGAGTTTGTTGGTGGCGTCGCACATCGGTGCCGGCAGGCGAGCCTGCTCGATCAGCATCGGCACGACTTCCGGCTCAGGGCGGCGGTAGGCGGCGGTGATCGAGGCGCGCAGAACCGACTGCGGCAGGATGCTTTCGGCGAATTCGAGGAAGCACTGGTGGGCGTGATCCAGAGGCGCGTCGACGCTGTCGTCGGAATCCTTGGTCAAACCGCTCAGCTCGGTCAGGGTTGCACCACCCTCGAGTTTTTCCAGGTAATTGAAGATTGCCTGCTTGATCAACCAGTGCGGCGTGCGATCAATCGAGGTCGCGGCGGCCTTGAGGCGTTCGCGGGTCGGGTCGTCAAGTTTGACCCCAAGGGTGGTGGTAGCCATGTTTTTATCCTCATGTTTGCCACGACTGCGTGGCATCAGCTGGCGCCAAGATTAGCTGTGCGATTGTTGAGGTGCAACCGGGTGCAACCCTTTTTTTGTCGGAATATTACGCGGCTCGTCAGGAAATAAATTCTGGTACGCCTGTACCGCGCTTGCTTGGTGCTTTTTCTTCTAGCAAAGCGGCTGGACTGCGCTAAAAGGGAGCAAAAACCGTAGGATTTGTCGCAAATTGAAAAGGGTGCAACTTAATCTCAAGAAACAGGTTGCACCATATTTACTTTGTTGAATAGCATTCGCGCCAAAGGTGCAACCCGGACAGAAACCGGGTGCTCCGGCTGATGGCTTTCCTGGGGAAACATCAGTCATAAATGCGCGGGAATCCGAATCGTCTGTCAAACGTATGCGTTTGCGAGCGGTTCACCAGCCGCCGCTACATAAAAACAAAGCCAGGGCGTAACTTAATGAGCGTAAGCAATCCAACCCTGATCACGTTCGTGATCTACATCGCAGCAATGGTGCTGATCGGCCTGATGGCCTATCGCTCCACCAACAACCTTTCCGACTACATCCTGGGCGGTCGCAGCCTGGGCAGCGTCGTGACTGCACTGTCCGCCGGTGCCTCCGACATGAGCGGCTGGTTGTTGATGGGCTTGCCTGGCGCGATCTACATGTCCGGTCTTTCCGAAAGCTGGATCGCCATCGGCCTGATCGTCGGCGCCTACCTGAACTGGCTGTTCGTCGCCGGCCGTCTGCGTGTGCAAACCGAGCACAACGGTGATGCACTGACCCTGCCGGACTACTTCGCCAGCCGTTTCGAAGACAAGAGCGGCCTGCTGCGGATCATCTCCGCGGTCGTGATCCTGGTGTTCTTCACCATCTACTGCGCTTCCGGCATCGTGGCCGGTGCCCGTCTGTTCGAAAGCACCTTCGGCATGTCCTACGAGACGGCGCTGTGGGCCGGTGCTGCGGCGACGATTGCCTACACCTTTATCGGCGGATTCCTGGCTGTAAGCTGGACCGATACCGTACAAGCCACCCTGATGATCTTCGCGTTGATCCTGACGCCAATCATCGTGCTGCTGGCAACCGGTGGTGTCGACACCACCTTCCTGGCCATCGAAGCGCAAGATCCAAGCAACTTCGACATGCTCAAGGGCACCACTTTCATCGGCATCATCTCGCTGATGGGCTGGGGTCTGGGCTACTTCGGTCAGCCGCACATCCTCGCGCGTTTCATGGCGGCTGATTCGGTGAAATCGATTGCCAACGCCCGTCGCATCTCCATGACCTGGATGATCCTGTGCCTGGGCGGCACCGTGGCTGTGGGCTTCTTCGGTATCGCCTACTTCTCGGCACACCCGGACGTGGCTGGCGCAGTCACCGAGAACCACGAGCGTGTGTTCATCGAGCTGGCCAAGATCCTGTTCAACCCATGGATCGCGGGTATCCTGCTGTCGGCCATTCTGGCGGCGGTGATGAGCACCCTGAGCTGCCAGTTGCTGGTGTGCTCGAGCGCCCTGACCGAAGACTTCTACAAGACCTTCCTGCGTAAATCCGCTTCGCAGCTGGAACTGGTCTGGGTCGGTCGTGCCATGGTGTTGTTGGTTGCCCTGGTGGCGATCGCCCTGGCGTCCAACCCGGAAAACCGTGTATTGGGCCTGGTGAGCTACGCCTGGGCCGGCTTCGGTGCCGCATTCGGTCCGGTCGTACTGATTTCCGTGATCTGGAAAGACATGACCCGCAACGGCGCACTGGCCGGTATCCTGGTCGGCGCGATCACCGTGATCGTCTGGAAGCACTTCGAACTGCTGGGCCTGTACGAAATCATCCCGGGCTTCATCTTCGCCAGCCTGGCGATCTACTTCGTCAGCAAGATGGGCACGCCGACTGCCGGCATGTTCCAGCGCTTTGAGGCTGCAGAGCGTGATTATCGTCTGAACAAGTGATGAGTGATGGGGGGAGTGCTTCCCATCCCTGATAAAAGAACGGCTCGCAGCTTTATGGTGCGGGCCGTTTTTTTTTGCACGCCTGGTGCGGGTAGCTGGTGTTGGTACCCCAGTATCCGTGGTCCTTTTCAGTGTTGGTCGTGAGAAATTTCCTGATTTTCTCGGCCGTCTTGAGTTTCCTCTCTGCCCACGTACTTTGCGTTAGCCCACTCATTCCGAGTCGGTGTTACCCATCGTTAGCAGTGGCGCGTTTCCCATGAGTGAGGCGCCTGTAGAGAGGGAAATCAGCAATGGCAAAGGGATACTTCATTCGTGAAGGTGACAAGACCACCTGCGGTGGCAAAGTTCTGGAAGCCGATACGCACATCACGATGTTTGGCTTCGCGCACGCGCGCGACGGGGATAGGGTTTCCTGCGGAAAAAACAATAAAACCTACGTCATCACTGGCGGTGTTTCATACATCAAAAGCAGCGGCAGGATGGTGGCGGGATCGCTGGATAGCTTCAGTAGTTGCCCTTGCAAAGCCGGGCTGATCCCATCGCAGTCCACGGCGAAGTACGAGTCCAGCCGCAGTACGGAACCACACACCATGCAGACCACCACTGCGCAGGCTTCGCCCGCCGCAGTCAGTGCTCCGGCCGCGTCACGATCATCCAGCTACGCCTCTGCACCAAGCTCTCCCGTGCCAATGCGTGACAACAGTGCACAGGCTGTAGAGCCCGGCTTTTACATCGTTCCAAAAAGCACCACCCGCGAACAACTTGAGGCCTCATTGTTCACCCTGCGCGACCCGGCGGTGATGGGCAAATTCAAGCTGCTGAACCCCAACCTGGGCGACGTCAAAGCCGGCTCGATGGTCGTGCTGAGCGACCCGAACAACTACCAATGCACCCGTGAAGAAGCCTTGCTCATGGATGTGGCGGCCAAGACCAACCAGATACTTGAAACGCTCAGCCCGGAAGAGGCGGATTTCATGGTGCAGCACCGTGATGCCATCCAGACCTTCCTGGGCCATGGCTCGACCGCAATCGGCATTGGCGCGAGTATTCTCAAAAACAATCTGGATAACGTCATCGACACCCTGAAAAAAATGGAAGCGCTGCATCAGCATTCATTCCTGCGCGATGGCCACCTGAGCTCACCGACGTTTCTGGCAGAGCGCCAAAAGCTGCTCGCTCAACTCGATAGTCACCTGACAAGCCTGACGCGCAAAGGTATCGGTTTCCCACACCACCCCAATTTGAATCGTGCAATGTTCCTCTCGCCTCCCAGCCTGGTTCACCGCTGGACTGAAGCCGGTGGCGTAGGGCAGATGCCGGGATACGCCACTCACCTTGAGGGTGTGGCCGGGGCTTCCAAGTACCTCAAGTACGGTGGCTGGGTCGGCACTGCGGCCGGTGGAGGGGCGTCGGCGATGAAAGTGCAAGATGTGTGTTCGGCGGGAAATACCGAGGCTTGCAAGCGAGTTAAATTTACTGAAGCGGGGAGTTTTGCCGGTGGAACCGCAGGCGGCGCAGTAATAGGTACAGCCTTAACCGCTAAGACAGTTGGTGGGATTTGCATCGCGGTCGGCGTGACTACGGCAGGAGTTGGAGCCTTAGTATGTGGCGTGGTGGTGGTGACAGCTGGGTCGTTAGTAGGCGGCGCAGTGGGTAGCGGGCTTGGTGAGTTGTTTGGCGACATCGTTTACGAGATGAATTAATGACCCCGGCAAAATTGATTTTCGGCGTTTTCGGTGGCGCGGTCCTGCTGATGATATTTATTTGGATGGGGTTTGCACTTTACTTGTCCTACACCAAGATTGACGTGATGCTAAAACATCTGAAAAACAGTACTGCGGTCATGGCTTTATCTCACTATCGGCGTCTCGGTGCATGGGGCCACTTGCATTTGATTGCGGGAATCGCAGCACTTGTCGCGTTCCCTGATCGTCATATTAACAATGGCACTCTAAGTGCTGACGACCTAAATAGTCTTCCTACTTCACTTAAGCGCAAGCTTGTCATTTGGCGCTGGGGGGTGCTGATTCTTTGTGGATTGCTTTTGTTGTTCGGTGGCGTTGGTGCAGCCGCTGATTGGATATAGTTAAAGTCTTCATGAAGATCAGATCGACTCAAATAATCTTCCCTCCACAAAAAATGGGCACCCAACTTGGTTGGCGTGCCCATTCTTCATGCCACTTTCCTGTCGGGTGGGTTGGGAGGATGCCTTAGTGATTAACACTATCCTTCAACGACTTACCCAGCTTGAGCGCAACAGTCTCAAATCAACTTTGATTGATTGGGGGGTGCTGCGAATTTTCCGGGCAAGGTCCTCGGACGTTTCCTTCAAAACGTAGCGGTTTTCATGAAGTGGTGCGATGTGAGTTCCATCGATAGTCTTTGGCGGTCACTGACCATTCAGTGGTGGGGTGTAGGAACCTCTCAAGACCGATGGGAAGCACTTAGCGTCAATACTTGGTTTGCGGTCGTTTACATGCGTCCGTAAGATCAGTTGCGGCAGCTATGCGCGGGCACGCTTCGGCGTGGTCGGGTTTTCCCAAAGGTCTCGATATTCCTACCCCGCGCTTAGCTGCCACCCTGGCCTGTAGGAAGGCTGATGGCAGCTCCGATCCATCTTTGGGAGCTACTAATGAAAACAATTCACCCCGACCCACCCTACGAAAAACCAATCCCCCATCCCGACAACCGCTTCATGGCATTGACCAGCAACTGCACCGATATGCCCACCCTGTTCGTCGACACCCAGGCGCCACTCGACATCCTCACCGACGCTGCCAACTACAGAATCCGCGCAGTCACCCAAGTGCTTGAGAACCTGTCCATGCGCGGTTCGATCGAGTGCGAGTCGTTCATCCTCAGTGATTTCGCCTTGCTCTGCGCTATTCCATTGCGCGATGGCTGTGATGTGCTGGATGTGGTTGGGCGGCGGTTGCGGGCGGGGCCTGCAGCGGCGGCATAAGCGTCGCCACAAGATCAAAAGAACCTGGGCTTCATCTTCGCCAGCCTGACGATCTGTATCGTCAGTAAATTGGGCGCACCGTCTGCGGGCACGCTGCAGCGATTCGCCGCGGCGGAAAAGGATTTCAGGTTGAACAAATGAGGCTTTCAGCGAGGCATTAGCTTGCTGATTGAAGAAGACGGCACGCATCCGATGGTTGCGGGCCTTTTTTTATTGGGGATCAGTCAAGATCGGTATCGGGCTGATTCAGAAAGATCAGCACGCCCAGTATTGCCATGTAGAACCTGAAGGCTGCGTCCTGACCATTCCAGATATCGGATTGCCACATCAGAAACCACTCACCTCCAACAACCATGAAGCCGAAAAACCACACGAAAAACCCGGTCGTCAAACCCGCTACGGCCCACTTCCTGGCCTGTCTGAACTCATGCCCACCGGCTGACCGCGAGCGCCAGAGCTGTAGTGCGCCGTAGCCAAGAAGTCCGCAGGTAATGGCTTCGCCAAGGATGATCAGCCAGTAAGCCCCATGCCACACCCAAGGCAGATCAATTGCGCGATACCGGGCGGCGTTGTCAGGGAAGGTGGTATCCATGCTCAGCACATGCCGGACGAAGTTGAAGTTGGAACCGTAGTCGGTGATGTTGTTGAACACGGTCATGAAGGCGAATGCGGCGAGCGCCAGGGTCATTGCAATCTTTGCGTAGCGAATGGTCATTTGTGCGTCCTTTGCTCTTTTCGACAAAGAACGCTATCACACCGGTTTGCCGGTTCGGGAGTCTTCCTGTTGTGAGGCGCTTCTGAATTTGTCGAGTGATGGTGTGTGCTTGTTGCCGCTATGAATGCTTGAAGTGTCCGCTCAGTCGCCAACCCCTGACTTGCCGGCCGGTAAAAGGTAAACTTCCCGGCCTTCGCAGGAGCAACCATGAATTATCGTCACGCCTTCCATGCCGGCAATCACGCCGATGTGTTCAAACACCTGACCTTGACCCGCCTCATCGCCCTGATGTCGCGCAAGGAGCAGCCGTTTGCCTATCTCGACACCCACGCCGGCATCGGTCTGTATGACCTTCAGGGTGACCAGGCCAGCCGTACCGGTGAGTATCTGGAAGGCATTGCGCGTTTGTGGGGGCAACCGGATCTGCCGATCCTGACCGCTGATTACATGCAGGTGCTGCACGAAATGAACCCGGATGGCCAGTTGCGCTATTACCCGGGGTCGCCGGAGCTGGCGCGACGTTTGACTCGCCCGCAGGACCGTGTGTTGCTCAACGAGAAGCACCCGGAAGACGGTGTGCTGCTCAAGGACAACATGGCCGGCGATCGTCGGGTCAAGGTGCACCTGGGCGAAGGCTGGCATGTGTCGCGGGCCTTGCTGCCGGTGCCGGAGAAGCGTGCGGTGATGTTGATCGATCCGCCGTTCGAGAAGCTCGACGAGATGCAGCGTTGTGCCGCGTCGCTCAAGGAAGCGATTGGCCGGATGCGCCAGACCGTGGCGGCGATCTGGTACCCGGTGAAGGATCAGCGTGCGCTGCGTCGTTTCTACCAGGACCTGGCCGGTACCGGTGCGCCGAAGTTGTTGCGGGTGGAGTTGCTGGTGCATCCGCTGGATACGCCGAACAGCCTGAATGGCTCCGGGTTGGCGATTGCCAATCCGCCGTGGGGGCTGGAGGAAGAGTTGCGTGAGCTGCTGCCGTGGTTGTCCGAGAAGCTTGGACAGACCCAGGGTGGGTGGCGGATGGATTGGTTGATTGCCGAGAGTTGATCTGTAGGAGCGAACTAGCTCCGGGCGGCGTTCCGACGATGTTCGTGAACGTTAACGCGTAAAACCAGGTGCCCAGCGGCGCCCTTTGGTTTTTCGCGAGCGAGCTCGCTCCTACAGTAATCAGATCGGGCAGGTCACGCCTGTACCGCCGATCCCGCAGTAGCCTTCCGGATTCTTGGCCAGGTACTGCTGGTGATACGTCTCTGCAAAGTAGACGGTCGGGGCTTGGTCGATTTCGGTGCTGATTTCACCGAGGCCGGCCTTGGACAGCTCAGCCTGGTACGCTTCTTTGCTCTTGAGCGCGGCTTTCAGTTGTTCAGGCGAGGTGGCGTAGATCACCGAGCGGTACTGGGTGCCGATGTCGTTGCCCTGACGCATGCCCTGAGTCGGGTTGTGCAGTTCCCAGAACATCGCCAGCAGCTCCTGGTAGCTGACCTTGGCCTTGTCATACACCACCAGCACCACTTCGGCGTGGCCGGTCAGGCCCGAGCAGACTTCTTCGTAGGTCGGGTTTGGCGTGAAGCCGCCGGCGTAACCCACCACGGTGCTGACCACGCCTTCACGCTGCCAGAAGCGGCGTTCCGCACCCCAGAAACAGCCCAGGCCAAAGATCGCGAAGTCGACATCTTCGAAGAACGGGCCGAGCAAGGGGGTGTCTTTAAACACAAAGTGCTTTTCAGGCAGGGTCATCGCGGTTTCGCGGCCAGGCAGAGCTTGTTCTTTAGTAGGGAGCACGTTTTTGTTCACCAGAATTTCCGAGCGCAGAACCATGATCAGTCCTCTCAGTCAGGTTGGGTTGTAAATAAACAGACTGCCAGTGTGCCCAATGCCGGCCAGATACGCACTACTCTTGTGGGAGCGAGCTTGCTCGCGATGAGGGCATAACTTTCAGCATCAATGTCGACTGATCCACCGCTATCGCGAGCAAGCTCGCTCCCACAGGTTCTGTGTCTGTCAGGCGATTGGGCCACGCGGGTAGCGTTTGAGCTTTTCGATCAGCTCATTGCCCGGGATCGGACGGTCGAACAGGTAGCCCTGGCCGACGTCGCAGCGGTGACGGCGCAGGAACGATAACTGTTCGGCGGTTTCGATGCCTTCAGCCACGACCTTGATTTTCAGGTTGTGGGCCATGGCGATCACCGCGGAGGTGATTTCCATGTCGTCCTGGTTGTCCGGGATTTCGTGAATGAAGCTTCGATCGATCTTGATGATGTCGATGGGGAATTTTTTCAAGTAACTGAGCGACGAGTAACCGGTGCCGAAGTCGTCCATGGCCAGGGTCAGGCCCAGGCGCTTGAGCTGGTCGAGCTGCAAGTGGGTGTCTTCGGTGGCCTCCAGCAGCAGGCCTTCGGTCAGCTCCAGCTCCAGCAAATGAGCCGGCAGGGCTTCTTCCTTGAGGATGGCGGCGATGGAGGCCACCAGGTCCGGATCGGAGAATTGCTTGGGCGACAGGTTGATCGCCACTTGCAGGTTGCCCAGGCCGGCGGCGGTCAGCGCTTTGCTCATGCGGCAGGCCTGGCGGGCGATCCATTTGCCGATCGGAATGATCAGCCCGGTTTCTTCAGCGACGCTGATGAACTGATCCGGGCGGATCATGCCCTTTTCCGGATGATCCCAGCGCAGCAATGCTTCCATGCCCAGCAAGCGGCCGCTGCGCAGGCATAGCTTGGGCTGGTAGAACACGTCGAGTTCGTTCTGTGTCAGGGCGCGGCGCAGGTTGTTTTCGACGAACAGCTTGTAGCTGGCCTCGGCGTTCAGCGCTTCGGTGAACACTTGCACCTGATGTTTGCCGTTGGCCTTGGCCTTGTGCAGCGCCAGCCCGGCGTTGCGCATCAGGGTTTGCGGGTCGCGCCCGTGCAGCGGCGCGCAGGCCAGACCCACGGAGCCCGTGACGCTGATCAACTGGTTGTCGACGAACATCGGTTTGTCGAGGGTCGCCAGCAACTGATTGGCCACCTGCTGACCCATCGTGAGGTCGCTGTTGTCCAGCAACACGGCGAATTCGTTACTGGCGAATCGCGCCAGGCTGCCGCTCGGGATCAGGCTGTTGCGCAGGCGTCGGGCCAGGCTGATCAGCAATTTGTCGCCAGTCTGGTGGCCGAGGCTGTCGTTGATCCGCTTGAAGTTGTCGATGTCCACCAGCAACAGGCTGATCGGCGCGTCGCTGTCGCGGGCGAAGCGTTCATCGAGGTTGCGGATGAACGCCGGGCGGTTGCCGAGATTGGTCAGGTTGTCGGTGTAGGCAAGGCGCTCGATGCGCTGCTGAGCGAGCTTGGTCTGGGTGATGTCTTCGTAGATGCCGATGTAGTGGGTCAGCTCGCGGTTGTCACCATAAACCTTGGAGATCGACAACTGGCCCCAGTAGGGTTCGAGGTTTTTCCGGCGGCTCTTGAATTCGCCCTGCCAGCTGTTGCTCTTGGCCAGTGCCGAGGGCGCGTCGAACAGCAGTTCGCTGAGGTTTTCCAGGGCTGGCAGTTCCGACAGGCGCTGACCGTGCACTTCTTCGGTGGAGTACTGGGTGATTGCGGTGAAGCTCGGATTGACGTACTCCACCACGCCGTCGCAGTTGACCAGCAGAAAGGCGTTGGCACTTTGCTCGACCGCACGCTGGAACAGGTGCAGGGCGCTGGTAGCGGTTCGCCGGTTGTGGTTGCTGATGACCTGGGCGAACTGGTCGGCCAGTTCGCCGGCGAAGGCGATTTCATCCGACTGCCAGGCACGGGTGGCACCGATTTGCTCCAGGCACAAAACGCCAACCACCTGGCCATCGACACGGATGCTGGCGTCGAGCATTGCGTTCACGTCGCGCGGGCGCAGGCTTTCGGCCATCTCCCGGGTGCGCGGGTCGTGCATGGCGTTATGGGCGTCGATGGCGCGACCGGTGTGCAGGGCGTCGAGGTAATCAGGGAACACGCTGACGTCGATCGGCTGCGGCAGCAGGTATTCCTGATTCGTGCGGTGATAGGCCGAGATTGGCACCAGCATCGAACCTTCGAGGCTCCACAGGCTGGCGCAGTCGATTTGGTAAATGTCGCAGGCACTGCGGGTGATCAGCTCGGCGGCTTCGCGCAAGGAGTTGTTGCTGCTGTAGCGCTGACGGGTAAGCAGCAGGATCAGGTCCTGCTGGGCGCGCACCCGGTCCAGATGCAGCAGCTGCTCCTGCTGGGCGCGCTGATTGAGCTCCAGGGCGATTTGCAGGCGCGAGTTCCGGGTTTCCAGATCCAGGGCCGGTTGCAGCGGGTCATCCTCGTACAGGCCGTCAATGACCAGCAAGTAGCCGCGCAACAGGTGGCGATTGTGTTGTTTGTAGGCTTCGCCCAGTTCCAGCAGATTCAGGGAGCCGGAGGCCGTGTGCAGGGTGTAGCGGATCAGGTAATGCGTGCTTTGAGTCAGCTGGTGCTGGACCGCATCATGAAGTTGATAGCGCGCTTCCGGCTCCATCAGGCTGGCGTAGGGCGAGCCCACCAGTGCACACAGCTCCACGGCCGGCAGGCCGGCAGGCCGAACTGGCGTTCGCAATTGGGGTCGAGAAACAGGAGCGCCCAGCTGGGTTCATTAAGCCGTTCGAAACGCAGCATGCCGAGCCGCGAGGGCACAGGCAACTGCGTCACTACCTCGGCCACCATACGGCTGGCGGCATCGGGTTGGCTTTTCATGGAGGGAAACTCGCTTCGAATATGCTGAACGCGCTGGGCTCACGCCCTCTTTACTGTTGCCTGCGGCAAGGTTGCATCATTGCGACACCGACTGACAAGAGAGATGAAGGCTAAGTGCTATAAGAATATGTCGGCAGGCTCGAAGATTTCTGCAGTTTCCCAAAAAAGTATGGCTATTGATCAGGCCACAGCCTTGAGGGGGGGCGTCTCGAAGGCTGTGATTTTTTTGCCATCAGCGCAAATTAATGCCTGTCGATTGCAGCAACTTGCCATCTCGATCGTGGTAATTCACCTGAATGCGCTCTGCATCGATGACCAGGTGCGCGAAGTTATCCTGGCTGATGACTTTGCCGGTCAATTCCTGCCGATATTCGCCAGCAGCGTTCCGTGCCAGTGGCCGGTCGAGGATAAAGCTGGATTGACTGGCATAGGGCAGCAGTTTGGTGTTGCACAATGGCGACGACACGATGGTGTGCACTTCGAAGTCCGGGTCTTCGCTGTGGGTCAGTCGACTGGTCAAGGAGGCGTGGATGTCACCGGAAACGAAAATGACATTCTTCAGCCGGTGTGAACGAATGAACTCGAGCAACCGCAGCCGTTGCCCGGAAAATCCGGCCCAAGCGTCATTCCCATCCTGTTTGGCGTCGGGAAAGAACATCACGCTGGTAACCACCAGCTTGACCCGGGCAGGGCTGTTGATCAGCCATTGGCACAAGGCATGTTCCTGTTCGGCATCAATCATGCGTCGATCATCGGCGGACAAGTTGCGCCGAGTGCGACTATCGGTGACGAACCATTCGATATCGCCATCGGTGAACTGATACCAGTAGTGATTCGGAATCCGGCTGATCCGGCCATCGTCAAGTAATTCAAATGCCGGGCTGTGGCTGGCTTGATATAACTCATATGCAGTGATGGCGTTTTTGTATAAGTCCTCGTCGGTCGAACTTTTTTTGTCCGGCCAGTTGTCTTTAATTTCATGATCGTCGAGGATCATGTAAGTCGATACATTGGCCATTAACCTGGAAATATGCGGCTGGGAGAAAGCCGCATGGTATTTTGCGAGTATTTGCTGATATTCGCGGTCAGGCGCAAAAAAATTCAAGTCATCGGCATAGATCTGGTCGCCAGTCATCAGTACTGCGCTGACCGGTGGGTCGGCTTGCTCTGCCAGTTGTCCCATCGAGGCAAATATCCGGTCACCCTGTTGTGGTGCCGACGGGATGCCAGCTGTCATCCGCAGGTAACGACATGAGCCGACGAAATAGGCTTGTGGTGTACCGGCGGCGCCAGACCGGGTGCGCAAGCGATAGAGTTCTGGTGGCCATTGCAGCGGCAGTTCCTGCAGCAAATCCGCGGTGTGTTCGGTACTCTGGGTGCTGAACCAGCCGGCCTGGTATTCGTACTCGGTATCGGCTGCCAGGTTATTGAGAACAATGACATCGGACATGTCCTGCAGGTATGTCAGCCTTGCAAAGACACTATTAAGCCATTGTTCATGCCCGGATTGCCGGTAACGAATTCCGGCAAATACGGGTGCACTGTTTTGCGCTTGGCCGCGTACAAGAATACGCGCGTGATTAGTTGTTGTGTGGCCAATAATCGGGCCGACAGTTGGTTTTAGCATACTTGAGTCCATTCGCTGCCAGTTAATCAGGAAGTTGGTTATTTCGGATGTAATTGGGTGTTCAGCCAAGACTAATTATTTGGCCTGAATAAATACTCGGCAGAAATGGATTCAAGTTGTGGGCGATATCAGCCACAAATGTAGGAAGGTGTTGAAACAATAACTTCAGGCAAAAAAAGCCCCGCCAAATTGGCGGGGTTGAGGTACGAGCGTGGCGCTCGGAAACGTGGAACGCGATCGGCCCTCCGGTGAAGGAGGGCCGGTCGGTATTACAGGAGCATGGTGCGGATGTCGCCCAGCAGGTCGCTCAGACGCTTGGTGAAGCGTGCAGCAGCGGCGCCGTTGATCACACGGTGATCGTAGGACAGCGACAGTGGCAGCATCAGTTTCGGCTGGAAGGCTTTGCCGTCCCAGACTGGCTGGATGGTGGCCTTGGAAACACCGAGGATTGCCACTTCCGGCGCGTTGACGATCGGCGTGAAGCCGGTGCCGCCAATGTGGCCGAGGCTGGAAATGGTGAAGCAGGCGCCTTGCATCTCGTCCGACGAAAGCTTCTTGGTCCGGGCTTTTTCAGCCAGGGAAGCGGCTTCGGCAGCCAGTTGCAGCAGGCTCTTCTGGTCGACGTTCTTGATGACCGGTACCAGCAGGCCATCCGGGGTGTCGACGGCGAAGCCGATGTTCACGTACTTCTTGCGGATGATCGCTTTGCCGCTTGGTGCCAGCGAGCTGTTGAAGTCCGGCAGTTCCTTGAGCAGGTGTGCGCAGGACTTGAGCAGCAACGGCAGGACGGTCAGCTTGACGCCGGCCTTCTCTGCAACGGCTTTCTGGGCAACACGGAACGCTTCGAGTTCGGTGATATCCGCCGAATCGAATTGCGTCACGTGCGGCACATTCAGCCAGCTGCGGTGCAGGTTGGCAGCACCGACCTGCATCAGGCGGGTCATCGGCACTTCTTCGATTTCACCGAAGCGGCTGAAGTCCACGACCGGAATCGGCGGGATGCCCGCGCCACCGGTTGCGCCGCCAGCAGCGGCCGGTGCTTCCTTGGCCTTCTGCATCATGGCCTTGACGTAAACCTGCACGTCTTCTTTCAGGATGCGACCGTGCGGACCGCTGGCGCCCACGGCGCTCAGCTCGACGCCGAACTCACGGGCCAGTTGACGCACGGCAGGGCCGGCGTGAACTTTTGCGCCAGGCTTGGCTGGAGCAGCGACCGGGGCAGCAACCGGTGCGGCCGCGGCAGGAGCAGCAGCGGCTGGAGCAGGTGCGCTCGGAGCAGCAGCGGCAGGTGCGGTCGCAGCAGCCGGGGCAGCGCCTTTGACTTTGAGCTTGAGGATCAGGTCGCCGGTACCGACTTCGTCATCGAGCTTGATGGAAACGCTTTCCACCACGCCAGCGGCTGGCGATGGAATCTCCATGCTGGCCTTGTCGGATTCCAGGGTGATCAGCGACTGGTCGGCCACAACGGTGTCGCCGGCCTTGACCAGGACTTCGATGATCTTGGCCTTGCCCGCCGAACCGATGTCCGGAACGTGGATGTCCTGGACGCTGTCGGCAACCGGTGCAGACGGAGCTGCTGCAGGTGCCGGTGCAGCTGCAGCAGCTGGAGCGGCAGCCTGGGCCGGGGCGGCAGCCGGTGCCGCAGCACCTGCCACTTCCAGATCCAGGATCAGGTCGCCGGTGCCGACTTCGTCGTTGAGCTTGACGCTGATGGCCTTGACCACGCCAGCGGCAGGCGACGGGATTTCCATGCTCGCCTTGTCGGATTCCAGGGTGATCAGCGACTGATCAGCCGCGACGGTGTCGCCGACCTTGACCTGGATCTCGATGATCTGGGCCTTGCCCGACGAACCGATGTCCGGCACGTGCACTTGCTGAACGCTGGCGGCAGCCGGCGCAGCAGCAGGGGCGGCAGCTGCAGGAGCAGCAGCCGGCTTGGCTTCAGCCTTGGCCGCCGGTGCAGCGGCAGCCGCAGGGGCCGCAGCGGCACCTTCGACTTCCAGTTCCAGCAGTTCGTCGCCTTCTTTCAGGCGATCGCCCAGCTTCACTTTCAGGCTCTTGATGATACCGGCCTTCGGCGCGGGCACTTCCATGCTCGCCTTGTCCGATTCCAGCGTCAGGATGCTCTGGTCGGCTTCGATACGGTCGCCGACCTTCACAAACAGTTCAATTACTTCACCTTCACCGCTGCCGATGTCAGGTACGCGAATGAGTTCGCTCACAGAATCTCTCCTCAGCAGTCCAGTGGGTTGCGTTTTTCCGGGTTGATACCGAACTTGGCGATGGCCTCGGCCACAACCTTGGGTTCGATGTCACCACGGTCAGCCAATGCTTCCAGGGCTGCCAACACCACGAAATGACGGTCGACTTCGAAGAAATGACGCAGTTTCTTGCGGCTGTCGCTGCGGCCGAAACCGTCGGTGCCCAGGACTTTGAATTCCTTGGACGGTACCCACTGACGGATCTGCTCGGCGAACAGTTTCATGTAGTCGGTAGAGGCGATGACCGGACCCTTGCGGCCGTTCAGGCACTCTTCGACGTAGCTCAGCTTAGGCTTCTGGCCAGGGTGCAGACGGTTGCTGCGTTCTACGGCCAAGCCGTCGCGACGCAGTTCGTTGAAGCTGGTAACGCTCCACACGTCGGCGCCGACGTTGAACTCTTCACGCAGGATCTTCGCGGCTTCACGGACTTCACGCAGGATGGTGCCGGAGCCCATCAGCTGAACGTGGTGCGCTGCTTCGCGGTTGTCTTCCTCGAGCAGGTACATGCCTTTCTTGATGCCTTCTTCGGCACCGGCCGGCATGGCTGGCTGCTGGTACGACTCGTTCATCACGGTGATGTAGTAGAAGACGTCCTGTTGCTCTTCGGTCATCTTCTTCATGCCGTCCTGAATGATCACCGCCAGCTCGTAGCCGTAGGTTGGATCGTAGGTGCGGCAGTTCGGGATGGTGGCAGCCAGCAGGTGGCTGTGACCGTCTTCGTGTTGCAGGCCTTCACCGTTCAGGGTGGTACGGCCGGCGGTGCCGCCGATCAGGAAGCCACGGGTGCGGCTGTCGCCAGCGGCCCAGGCCAGGTCGCCAATACGCTGGAAGCCGAACATCGAGTAGAAGATGTAGAACGGCAGCATCGGCTGGTTGTGGCTGGAGTACGAAGTACCGGCAGCGATGAAGGAGCTCATGGCGCCCGCTTCGTTGATGCCTTCTTCGAGGATCTGGCCCTTCTGGTCTTCCTTGTAGAACATCACCTGGTCTTTATCGACTGGCTCGTAGAGCTGGCCGACGGAGGAGTAGATGCCCAACTGACGGAACATGCCTTCCATACCGAAGGTACGGGCTTCGTCCGGGATGATCGGCACGATGCGCGGGCCGATTTCCTTGTCCTTGACCAGTTGCGCGAGGATCCGCACGAAGGCCATGGTGGTGGAGATTTCACGGTCGCCCGAGCCGTCCAGGATCGCCTTGAGGGTGTCCAGTGGCGGAGTCGGGATATTGAAACTCTTGGCGCGACGCTGAGGCACGAAACCGCCAAGTGCGGTACGGCGCTCGCTCAGGTAACGGGCTTCGGCGCTGCCTTCTTCCGGTTTGAAGAACGGCAGGTTTTCCAGCTCGTCGTCCTTGACCGGGATGTCGAAACGATCGCGGAACAACTTCAGGCTGTCGACATCGACTTTCTTGGTGTTGTGCGCAGTGTTTTTCGCTTCGCCGGCACCGGTGCCATAACCCTTGATGGTCTTGGCCAGGATGACGGTCGGTTGTTCCTTGTGGTTGACCGCTTCGTGGTACGCCGCGTAGACCTTGTAAGGGTCGTGGCCGCCACGGTTGAGTTTCCAGATCTCGTCGTCGGACAGGTCTTCAACCATCGCCTTGAGTTCCGGCGTGTTGAAGAAGTGTTCGCGCACGAACGCGCCGTCTTTGGCTTTGTAGTTCTGGTACTCGCCGTCGATGACTTCGTCCATGCGGCGTTGCAGGATGCCGTCGACGTCCTTGGCCAGCAGTGGGTCCCAGAAACGGCCCCAGATGACTTTGGTCACGTTCCACTGAGCACCGCGGAACACGCCTTCGAGTTCCTGGATGATCTTGCCGTTGCCGCGAACCGGGCCGTCGAGGCGCTGCAGGTTGCAGTTGATGACGAAGATCAGGTTGTCCAGCTTCTCGCGGCCGGCCAGGGAGATCGCGCCCAGGGATTCCGGCTCGTCGCACTCGCCGTCGCCCAGGAAGCACCAGACTTTTTGTTTGCCTGGCTGGATGAAGCCGCGGTGTTCCAGGTACTTCATGAAGCGTGCCTGGTAGATCGCCTGGATCGGGCCCAGACCCATGGATACGGTCGGGAACTGCCAGAAGTCAGGCATCAGCCAAGGGTGCGGGTAGGACGACAGGCCCTGGCCGTCGACTTCCTGGCGGAAGTTGTTCATCTGGTCTTCGGTGATGCGGCCTTCCATGAATGCGCGGGCGTAAACGCCTGGCGAGGTGTGGCCCTGGAAGTAGATCAGGTCGCCGCCGTGTTCGTCGGTCGGGGCCTGGAAGAAGTAGTTGAAGCCGATGTCATAAAGGGTCGCACTGGAAGCGAAGCTGGAGATGTGACCGCCGAGGTCAGAATCTTTCAGGTTCGTACGCATCACCATGGCCATCGCGTTCCAGCGTACCAGCGAGCGAATGCGGCGTTCCATGAACAGGTCGCCAGGCATGCGTGCTTCGTGGGTAACGGGGATCGTGTTGCGGTAAGGCGTGGTGATGGCGTAAGGCAACTGCGAACCGCTGCGGGTCGCCAGTTCACCCATACGGGTCATCAGATAGTGAGCACGGTCTTCGCCTTCTTTGTCGAGAACCGATTCCAGGGCGTCCAGCCATTCCTGGGTTTCGACGGGATCGAGGTCTTGCATGGCTTGCTCCAGGGCGGAAAGGCTACCAGAATCGGTTGCCTGAGTTAGCGACTGGCCTTGTGGGCAGACGTTATGAATTCTTGGATTGCCGACAGGTTGTTCCGGCGGCGTGTAGTTTTACTACAAATCATCCGGCATTTCAGCCCGTCTAATGTATATACGAGTAGTAAAACTACAGATGAGCGGCTTGTGGCCCCCGGCTGCGTTGTGAGAATAATCGTTAAGGTTGGTCTTTTTCCAACTACAAAAGGTAAAAGCTTGATGCTGGCTGCCAAAATAAAAGAAATTTCAGCTATTTCTAACTTTTGTTCGACACTCCTTCATGTAGTGGGTTTTCGCAAACCACTACATGCAGTCCGTTGTACGCCGATCAAGGATAGACCATGAGCCTCCCTTCGCTTGCCGAACTGCCGGCCATTCTCCTGCCGTTTGTCACCCGCGCCGAGCAGTCGTTCCGGGCTGCCGTCGCCACTCTGGACGATGACCACGGGCTGTCTGCCTGGTCGCCAGAGCGCTGGGCACAATTTGCCCGCGTCACTGCCGCCAGCGATTTCGTGATTGAACAGTCTGTTCGTGACCCTTTGATGTTGCTGCAACTGGTGCAGTCCGGTGAGCTGGACCGCAGCTACGCCCCCGGTGAGTTGTGCGCGCAGATCGCGGCCGCCGTGAGCACGGCCGAGACCGACGATCTGCTTGGCCGTGCCCTGCGCCGCCAGCGCGCGCGCCATCAGGTGCGGATCATCTGGCGCGACCTGACCCGCCAGGCCGATTTGATCCAGACCTGCCGCGACCTCTCGGACATGGCCGATGCCAGCATCGATCAGGCCTATCAGTGGTTGTACGTGCGGCATTGCCAGCAGTTCGGCGTGCCGACCGGGCGGCGCAGCGGCGAGCCGCAGCAGATGGTCATCCTCGGCATGGGCAAGCTCGGTGCCGTGGAGTTGAACCTGTCATCGGACATCGACCTGATTTTCGCCTATCCCGAGGGTGGCGAAACCGTTGGCGTGAAGCGCGCGCTGGATAACCAGGAGTTCTTCATTCGTCTGGGCCAGCGGCTGATCAAGGCCCTGGACCCGATGACCGTCGACGGCTTTGTATTCCGCGTCGACATGCGCTTGCGCCCCTACGGTTCGGCGGGCGCGCTGGTGCTGAGCTTCAATGCGCTGGAGCAGTATTACCAGGACCAGGGTCGCGACTGGGAACGCTACGCGATGATCAAGTCGCGGGTGGTGGCCGGCGACCAGGTGGCTGGCGCGCAACTGCAAGAGATGCTGCGGCCATTCGTTTACCGGCGTTACCTGGACTTCTCGGCCATCGAAGCGCTGCGCACCATGAAGCAGTTGATCCAGCAGGAAGTGCGACGCAAGGGCATGGCCGACAACATCAAGCTCGGATCCGGCGGTATTCGTGAAGTCGAGTTCATCGCCCAGGCGTTCCAGCTGATCCACGGCGGCCGCGATCTGAGCTTGCAGCAGCGCCCGCTACTAAAGGTGCTGAGCACGCTGGAAGGTCAGGGTTATCTGCCGCCGGCGGTGATCAGCGAGCTGCGCGAAGGCTACGAATTCCTGCGTTACACCGAACATGCGATTCAGGCGATCGCTGACCGCCAGACGCAAATGTTGCCCGATGGCGAGCAGGATCAGGCGCGCATTGCCTTTATGCTGGGTTTCGCCAACTGGACGGCTTTCCACGAACAACTGATGTACTGGCGTGGTCGCGTTGCCTGGCACTTCGGGCAGGTGATCGCCGATCCCGACGAAGAGCAGGGTGCCGAAAGCGAAGTGGTGGTCGGCGGTGAGTGGTTGCCGCTGTGGGAAGAGGCTCAGGACGATGAGGCCGCTTGCCGCCAACTGGAAGAGGGTGGTTTCAAGGATGCGCCAAAGGCCTTGAACGCCTTGGCCGGCTTGCGCAGCAGTCCGCAATTGCGGGCGATGCAGCGTCTGGGGCGCGAACGTCTCGATGCGTTTATTCCGCGTTTGCTGGCGCAGGCCGTGGAACACGCCAATCCGGATCTGGTGCTGGAACGCGTGTTGCCGCTGGTTGAAGCCGTGGCCCGTCGCTCTGCATACCTGGTGCTGCTGACCGAGAACCCTGGCGCCTTGCGGCGTTTGCTGACGCTGTGCGCCGCGAGCCCGTGGATCGCCGAGCAAATCACCCGTTTCCCGCTGCTGCTCGACGAATTGCTCAACGAAGGTCGACTGTTCAAGCCGCCACTGGCACCAGAACTGGCAGCCGAGTTGCGCGAGCGCCTGACGCGGATTCCCGAGGACGACCTCGAGCAGCAAATGGAAGCGCTGCGTCACTTCAAGCTGGCGCACCGCTTGCGGGTGGCCGCATCGGAAATCGCCGGCAGCCTGCCGCTGATGAAAGTCAGCGACTACCTGACCTGGCTCGCCGAAGCGATTCTGGAACAGGTGCTCGCACTGGCCTGGCGCCAGACCGTGGCCAAGTACGGCACGCCGCTACGCACCGATGGCACCTTGTGCGATCCCGGCTTCATCATTGTCGGTTATGGGAAAGTCGGCGGCCTGGAACTCGGGCATGGTTCGGACCTGGACCTGGTGTTCATCCACGACGGTGATCCGCAAGCTGAAACCGATGGGCCCAAACCCATCGACGGCGCGCAATTTTTCACTCGGCTGGGGCAGCGGATCATTCACCTGCTGACGGCGCAGACCAACTCCGGGCAGTTGTATGAAGTGGACATGCGCCTGCGGCCGTCCGGTGCGTCGGGATTGCTGGTGAGTTCTCTGGGGGCGTTTGCCCGTTATCAGGAGAACGAAGCCTGGACCTGGGAGCATCAGGCGCTGGTGCGGGCGCGGGTGCTGGTGGGCAGTCAGGATGTCGGCCAGGCCTTCGAGAAAGTCCGTGCCGCGATATTGGGCAAGACGCGTGATTTGCCGACCTTGCGCCAGGAGGTCAGCGAGATGCGGGCCAAGATGCGCGATAATCTTGGCAGCAAGAGCACGGTGGCCGGTACCGGGGCAAATGCCTTCGAAGCCACGGCGCCGTTCGATATCAAGCAGGACGCCGGAGGTATCGTCGATATTGAATTTATGGTGCAATACGCGGCCCTGGCGTGGTCCGAAACACACCCGCCATTGCTGCGCTGGACCGATAACATCCGCATTCTGGAAGAGCTGGAGCACGAAGGGCTGATGCCCGTCGAAGATGCCAGCCTGTTGCGTGAAGCGTATAAAGCGTACCGTTCCGCCGCCCACCGGCAGGCTCTGCAGAAGAACCCGGGGGTGATACCGGCCGACCAGTTCGTGGACGAACGGCAGCAGGTCATGCGGATCTGGCGTGAGCTGGGGCTACGCTGAAACGCGTCATTGGAGCAACTGGATTCAAATGTGGGAGCGGGCTTGCTCGCGAAGGCGGAGTGTCAGTCGATAGAGATATTGAATGTGATGGCCCCTTCGCGGGCAAGCCCGCTCCCACAGTAGATCTGCAGTGTCATGCCGATCGAAGTACACCAATACCCAATGTGGGAGCGAGCCTGCTCGCGATAGCGGAGTGACAGTCGACAGCAATGTTGAAGGTGATGACCCATCGCAAGCCAGCATGTTCCCGCAGAGATTCTCGAGGCGGGGAGGCGTAGGCCTCCCCGGTTCGTTTATGGAAACCACATGAAAATTCTGATCGTTGGGCCCAGTTGGGTCGGTGACATGGTGATGGCGCAGACACTTTTCCAGTGTCTCAAGCAACGCCACCCGCAGTGCGAAATCGACGTGCTGGCCCCCGAGTGGAGTCGGCCGATTCTTGAGCGCATGCCCGAAGTTCGCCAGGCCTTGAGCTTTCCGCTCGGTCATGGCGTGCTGGAGTTGGCGACGCGCCGGCGCATCGGTAAATCCCTGGCCGGCCAGTACGATCAGGCGATCCTGTTGCCCAATTCCCTGAAGTCGGCGCTGGTGCCGTTCTTTGCCGGCATCCCGAAACGCACCGGCTGGCGTGGCGAATTCCGCTATGGCCTGCTCAATGACGTGCGCACGCTGGACAAAGATCGTTATCCGCTGATGATCGAGCGCTTCATGGCTCTGGCCTACGAGCCGGGCGTCGAGTTGCCAAAACCCTATCCGCGTCCGACGCTGCAGATCGACCCGGTCACCCGCGAGGCGGCACTGGCCAGGTTCGGCCTGACCCTCGACCGTCCGGTGTTGGCCCTGTGCCCCGGCGCCGAGTTCGGCGAGTCCAAGCGCTGGCCGTCGGAGCATTACGCCAAGGTCGCCGAAACGAAGATTCGTGAAGGCTGGCAAGTCTGGCTGTTCGGTTCGAAAAACGACCACGCCGTGGGCGAAGAGATCCGCGCGCGGCTGATTCCCGGCCTGCGCGAAGAATCGGTCAACCTCAGCGGCGGCACCTCGCTGGCCGAAGCCATCGACCTGCTGTCCTGTGCCGACTCGGTGGTGTCCAACGACTCCGGCCTGATGCACGTCGCCGCTGCGCTGAACCGCCCGCTGGTCGCGGTCTACGGCTCGACGTCGCCGGGTTTCACGCCACCGTTGGCCGAGCATGTCGAAATCGTACGCCTGGGCATCGAGTGCAGCCCGTGCTTCGATCGCACCTGCCGTTTCGGCCATTACAACTGCCTGCGCCAGCTCATGCCGCAGGCGGTGAACGAAGCCTTGCAGCGGTTGCAAGGCACTGTGGTCGAGGTCAAATAGCTTGCGGGTTCTGTTGATCAAGACTTCTTCGCTGGGCGACGTCATTCATGCGTTGCCGGCGTTGACCGACGCGGCGCGGGCGATTCCCGGCATCAAATTCGACTGGGTGGTGGAAGAAGGCTTTGCCGAAATCCCGACCTGGCATCCGGCGGTGGGCAAGGTGATTCCGGTGGCGATCCGTCGCTGGCGCAAAAACATCTGGCAGACCATCAAGAGCGGTGAGTGGAAGCGCTTCAAGCAAAGCGTTCGCGCCACGAAATACGACTTGGTGATCGACGCCCAGGGCTTGCTGAAAAGCGCCTGGCTGACCCGTTACGTCAAGGCACCGGTGGCCGGCCTCGATAAAAGCTCGGCGCGCGAGCCCATCGCTGCGCGCTTTTACAATCGGCGTCTGGCCGTTGCCCGCGGGCAGCACGCGGTGGAGCGAGTGCGTCAGTTGTTCGCCATCGCGTTGGGCTATGACTTGCCAAAAGGCATGGGCGACTACGGTCTGAATGTCGAGCGCCTGGTGGAATTGCCGCGCAAGAACCCGTACGTGGTGTTTCTGCATGGCACGACCTGGGACACCAAGCACTGGCCTGAAGCTTACTGGCGCGAACTGACCGAGCGGGTCGGCTACCTTGGCGTTGGGGTCAAGTTGCCTTGGGGCAATGCGCAGGAGAAAGCCCGGGCCGAGCGCATCGCTGCGGGCTTCAAGCACGCCGAAGTGTTACCCAAATTGAACCTGGCCGGTGTCGGCAAGGTGCTGGCGGGCGCGCAAGCCTGCGTGGCGGTGGATACCGGCCTGGGCCACCTGGCGGCCGCGCTGGATGTGCCGACGCTGTCGCTGTTCGGTCCGACCAATCCGGGCCTGACCGGCGCCTACGGCAAAGTGCAGATTCACCTGGCCAGCGACTTCCCTTGTGCACCTTGCCTGCAAAAGAAATGCACCTATCAACCGACGGCCGAAGATGCCCGTCAATTTGACCTGAAACGCGAGTGGCCCCTGTGCTTCACGCGTCTGAACCCCGAGCGTGTCGCCAGCCGACTGAGCACGTTGTTAATGGCTGAGGAGCTGCGCTGATGCAATTGGCATTTGTCCTGTACAAATATTTTCCGTTTGGCGGCTTGCAGCGCGATTTCATGCGCATTGCCCTGGAGTGTCAGAAACGCGGTCATCAGATTCGCGTCTACACGCTGATCTGGGAGGGCGACGTACCGCCGGGTTTCGAAGTGCTGGTGGCGCCGGTCAAGGCGTTCTTCAACCATCGACGCAACGAAAAACTCAGTGAATGGATGGAAGCGGACCTGGCCAAGCGACCGGTCGACCGCTTGATCGGCTTCAACAAGATGCCGGGCCTGGACGTCTACTACGCCGCCGACGGCTGCTTCGAAGACAAGGCGCAGAACCTGCGCAACTCGCTCTACCGCCGCTGGGGCCGCTATCGCCACTTCGCCGAATACGAGCGCGCGGTGTTCGCCAAGGATGCGAAGACCGAAGTGCTGATGATTTCCGAGGTCCAGCAGCCGCTGTTCATCAAGCATTACGACACGCCGCTGGAGCGTTTCCACCTGCTGCCACCGGGTATCGCCCAGGACCGTCGCCGACCGGCCGATGCCGATGACATTCGCGCCGGGTTCCGCGCTGAGTTCAATCTCAAGGACGACGAACTGCTGCTGGTGCAGATCGGCTCCGGGTTCAAGACCAAGGGCGTCGATCGCAGCCTCAAGGCGCTGGCGGCATTGCCTGCCGAGCTGAGGAGGCGCACCCGGCTGTTTGTAATTGGCCAGGATGACCCCAAGTTATTCCAGATGCAGAGTGCGACATTGGGGTTGGGTGACAACGTCACGTTCCTCAAGGGGCGCAGCGATATCCCGCGTTTCCTTTTGGGTGCCGATCTGTTGATCCACCCGGCGTACAACGAAAACACCGGCACCGTGCTGCTCGAAGCATTGGTGGCCGGCTTGCCGGTGTTGGTGAGCGCGGTGTGCGGTTACGCCCATTACATCGCCGAGGCCGATGCTGGCCTGGTGTTGGACGAGCCCTTCGATCAGGCGCAGCTGACGCAATACCTGACCGGTATGTTGAACGACGCTCAAGCAAGGGCGGCCTGGAGCCGCAATGGTCTGGCCTTCGCCGAAACGGCCGACCTCTACAGCATGCCGCAACACGCGGCCGATGTGATTCTGGCGGAGCACGCTTAAATGAAGTTGATGCTGGCTGAACCGTTCAAGAGCCTCTGGGCCGGACGCGACCCGTTCGCCGAAGTCGAGGGGCTCAAGGGCGAGGTGTACCGCGAGCTGGAAGCACGCCGGACATTGCGCACGGAAGTCGACGGCAACGGGTTTTTCGTGAAAATCCACCGTGGCATCGGCTGGGGCGAAATCTTCAAGAACCTGCTCACGGCCAAGCTCCCGGTACTGGGTGCCGGCCAGGAGTGGAGGGCCATTCAGCGCCTGCAGGAAGCCGGCGTGCCGACCATGACCGCTGTCGCGTATGGCGAGAAGGGCAGTAACCCGGCCGACCAGCACTCGTTCATCGTTACCGAAGAGTTGGCGCCCACCGTCAGCCTCGAAGACTTCAGCGTCAACTGGGTCAAGCAGCCGCCGGAGCCAAAACTCAAGCGCGCGCTGATCGCCGAAGTCGCACGCATGACCGGCATGATGCACCGCGCCGGGGTCAACCACCGCGACTGCTACATCTGCCATTTCCTGCTGCACACCGACAAACCGGTGACCTTTGATGACTTCAAGCTTTCGGTGATCGACCTGCACCGCGCCCAGACCCGTCCGGCGATCACCTCGCGCTGGCGCAACAAGGATCTGGCCGCCCTGTACTTTTCCGCCCTGGACATCGGCTTGACCCGCCGCGACAAATTGCGTTTTCTCAAAGGTTATTTCCAGCAGCCGCTGCGGCAGATCCTGAGCGAAGAAGCCGGGCTGCTGAGCTGGCTCGATGGCAAGGCCAACAAGCTCTACGAGCGTAAACAGCGATACGGGGATGCGCTCTGATGTCGGGTTGGAAACTGGAGCCGGCCTACAGCGATCTGGCCGATGACTTCGGCAGCCTTGAGGCTGTGTTTGCGCTTCAGGGCGAGCGGTTGACCAAGGACCTGCTCTCCGAGGTCATTCGCGTTCAGCGCAATGGCGTCAACTATTACGTCAAACGCTACGTGGGCGCTGGCAAAGGCTTGCGGCGTTACCTCGGCAAGCCTCGGGTGAAGATGGAGTGGCAGAACCTCAAGCGTTTCGCCAAGTGGGGCATCCCCACGGCCGAAGTGGTGGCCTGGGGGCTGGAACGTCGCGGTGCGGCCTACGCTCGCGGCGCAATGATTACCCGGGAACTGCCGCGTACCGAAGACTTGTCGGCACTGGCCGAGCGACGCGATCCGAAACTGTCGGATCGGGCCTGGGTCGATGCCGTCAGTCGTCAGTTGGCCCAGTACACCCGGACCATGCACGACCACCGCTTCACCCATAATGATCTGAAGTGGCGCAACCTGCTGATCGACGACGAGGCTCGACTGTTTCTGATCGATTGCCCCAACGGCGACTTTTGGCGCGGTTTCTGGCTCAAGTACCGAATCACCAAGGATCTGGCGTGCCTGGACAAGGTCGCCAAGTATCAACTGTCGGCTACCCAGCGCCTGCGCTTTTACCTGCAATACCGCAACCGGACCCGGCTCAACGCTGCGGACAAGAAGCGCATCCGGCATGTGGTGAGATTTTTCGAGGGACGCGAATGACTGATTTTCTGGCCGCTGAAGACCGGGCGCTGCTTGAGCGCCATGGTCTCGGCACGTTCGAGGCGCTCTGGGCCAAAGAGCTCGATGCGGTGGACGAACCCAACACCGGTCGCGGCGGCTGGAGCAGCGTGTTTCGGCTGGATCTGGAAGGTCATGGCTACTACCTCAAGCGTCAAAGCAACTACCTGACCCGCACCTTGCGCGCGCCGTTCGGCGAGCCGAGTTTCGCCCGCGAGTTTCGCAACATCTCCCGTTACCGGAAGATGGGCATTCCGGCGCTGGAAGCGGTGTTCTACGGGCAGCGCAAGGTCAATGGCGAAGTCCGCGCGATCCTGCTGACCCGCGCCCTGGACGGTTGGGACGACCTCGACTCGCTGTTGCAGCGCTGGGCTCAATTGAGCCCTGAGCAGCACTCGGAGATCCTCAAGGCCAGTGGCGAACTGGCCCGGCAACTGCACGCGGCACGCCAGGTGCACGGGTGTTTCTATCCCAAACACATTTTCATGCGTGCCACCGGCCACGGCTACCAGGCTCAATTGATCGACCTGGAAAAGACCCGGCCGCTGCTGTACGGGCAGCGCGACCGAATCAAGGACCTGGAACCGCTGACGCGCCGCGCGCCCGAGTGGGGCGAATCGCAGCTGCGGCAATTGCTGGCGGCCTATCTGGATCAGCCGCAGGACAGCTCGCTGATCGACAGCTGGCTGCAGCGCTTGACCGCACGGCGCAGCCAAAAGGGGCCACGTTAATGCGTTTGTCCGAATTGAAATCCGCTGGCCGCCATCCGGCTTTGCCGCTGAGCGTTTCGCTGGCCGATGCCGCCGGCCCCGCCGATTTGCAACTGTTGAGCCTGTTGCGGGTATTGCCGGGGCAGCGTTATGTCGGTGCCGGTGTCTGGCGTGGCCGGCCGGTGTTGGCCAAGTTGCTGGTCGGCAGCAAGGCTGCACGGCATTTTCAGCGTGAACTGGACGGCGTGCGCCTGCTCTCCGACCAGGGGCTGACTACGCCGCAGTTGTTGGCCGACGGCCTGAAAGACGGCGAGGGTGGCTGGCTGCTGTTTGATTTCCTGGAGCATGCCGAAAGCCTGGGCGACACCTGGAAGCAGGTTGAGCAACAGCCCGTACTGTCCGATGGACAAGGGGCAGTGCTGGCCGAGGCGTTGGGTGCGATCGGGCAGATGCATCGCAAGGGCCTGTGGCAGGAAGACCTGCACCTGGACAATCTACTGCGCCAGGGCGGCCGCCTGTATCTGATCGATGGTGCCGGTATCTGCAGCGAGACGCCTGGCCAGCCGCTGTCGCGGCAGAAAGTCCTGGAAAACCTCGGGGTGTTCTTCGCCCAGTTGCCGAAGTCGATTGAACCCTTCATTGAAGAGTTGCTGGTGTATTACCTGCTCAGCAACGGCGAGCACGCCTTGCCCATGGAGGCGTTGCAGAAGCAGATCGACAAGGTCCGCAACTGGCGCCTCAAGGACTATCTGATCAAGGTCGGCCGCGAGTGCACGCTGTTCAGTGTCCGGCGCGGGGCTTTCGAACTGCGGGCGATTCGCCGCGAGGAAGAGGCGTCGATGGTGCCGGTGCTGGAGCAGGCCGATGCCTTGCTCGATCAGGGGCATCTGTACAAGACCGGCGGCGCGGCGAGTGTTGGCAAGGTCGAGGTGGATGGCCGCACGCTGGTGATCAAACGCTACAACATCAAGGGTTTTGCCCACTGGCTCAAGCGTTTCTGGCGCCCGAGCCGGGCCTGGCATTCATGGCGCGAAGGCAATCGCCTGGCGTTCCTCGGGATTGCCACGCCCAAGCCGCTGGCGTTGCTGGAGAAGCGTTTCCTGTGGCTGCGCAGCCGGGCGTACCTGATCACCGAGTATCTGCCGGGGCCGGACATCATCGAGCGTTTTGCGCCCTATGTTGAAAGCGGTGACGCACCGCAGGCCGAACTGGCGGCGCTGGATCATCTGTTTGCCGAGCTGATTCGTTTGCGTATCAGTCATGGCGACTTCAAGGGCCATAACCTGTTCTGGCAGCAGGATCGCTGGGCGTTGATCGACCTCGACTCGATGTGCCAGCACGGCTCGTTGAACAGTTATGCACCGGCATATGCGCGGGATCGGGCGCGGTTCATGCGCAATTGGCCTGAAGGCAGTGCCCTTTATCAGGTCATCGATCAGCGTTTGCCCAAAGACATCTCCAGCGCGGCCTGAATCGGACCTTCGGTCCTTTCGCGAGCAAGCCCGCTCCCACAGTGGTTCCGGTCGCTCAGAAATCCCTGTGGGAGCGGGCTTGCCCGCGAAGAGGCCGGAACTGCCAACCGAGAGAGCAGACAGGTTCTTGTGAACCGTCCTACGCGATCTTGGGAAGCCATGAACTGTGGCCGAAATTGCCCCGATGCTAGTTTGCCTGTCGTTCTTGGAGGGCAGGCTTTGTCGATCAAAATGGCAGTTTCAACAGGTGTTTTATCCGTGTCGCTAATGGGCTGCGGGACCGCCGCTACGGTCCTGCAGGATGAAGCCGAAGCCGCGCACGGGCTGCGCAGGCAAAAGACCTATTGCCAGTCCATCCCCCGGGTCTATAGCGGCCTCGCTTATGACTTCTGCGTATTGAACGCACCGCCCGATCCCACGGGTGTCCTTGTACCGCTCATTTTGCTCGACCTGGCCCTGTCCGGCGCACTGGACACCGCCGCCTTGCCCTACACGATTTACCGGCAGAGCGTGGACGGCAATATCCTTGTCTACTGGCGGCCTTCGCGCGGTTAAAAGTAATCGCAAGGGCACCACCCTGGTTGCTTGCCGCTTGTAGCTAGAGGCTAGCCGCTGCTTTTACGCTATAATCCCGCCCTTTAGCTGTCTCTCGCCCCTTGCGAGGGCACATTAATTTTTGAGGCGCTTGCGCCTGCATGCAGACTAAAGAGGCTAGACCCCTGTGGCATTGACGATTCTTGGCCTGTCCGGCGCCCTTAGCCATGATCCTTCCGCAGCCCTGTACATCGACGGCAAGCTGGTCGCGGCGGCTGAAGAGGAACGCTTCGTACGCGATAAACATGCAAAGAACCGCATGCCCTACGAATCGGCGAAGTTCTGCCTGGAACAGGCTGGCATCAAGCCGTCCGATGTCGACGTGGTAGCGATCCCGTTCGCCCCGATCAGCCTGTTCGGCAAGGCCCGCTGGCAGTACGCCAAGCGTTACTGGTACGCCCCGGACCGTGCACTCGACGCGATCCTGATGGGCAACCGTCGCTACAAACGCTATCGCAACAAGATCGTCTGGTGCCTGGAGCAACTGGGTTTTGATCCGAAGAAGATCAAGATCGAGCCGGTCGAACACCACCTGGCCCACGCCTCCAGCGCCTACCACTGCTCCGGTTTCAAAGAGAAAACCGCGATCCTGGGCATCGACGGCAAGGGCGAGTACGCCACGACCTTCTTCGGTTATGGCGAAAACGGCAAGATCCACAAGATCAAGGAATTCTTCGACCCGGACTCCCTCGGCGGCCTGTACGGCGCGATCACCGAGTTCCTCGGTTTCGACATGCTCGACGGCGAGTTCAAGGTCATGGGCATGGCGCCGTACGGCGACGCCAGTAAATACGATTTCTCGCGCCTGGCTTCGTTCGAAAACGGCGAGCTGGTGATCAACACCGACTACGCCAACGTCATCGGCCTGCGTCGCTATAAAGAGAAGGGCAAGGGTTACTACTTCTCGCCGAAGCTGATCGAGTGGCTGGGTCCCAAGCGCGAAGGCGACATCGCCGACGAGCCTTACATCCACTACGCCGCCAGCATTCAAGCGCTGTTCGAAAAAATTGCGCTGCAGATGATCGACTACTACCTGGGCGACGTGCTCAAGGAAACCGGCAAACTGGCCTATGCCGGTGGCTGTGCGTTGAACGTCAAGCTCAACCAGAAAATCATCGCCCGCGACGACGTCAAGGAGCTGTTCGTACAGCCGGCGTCCGGCGATGCCGGTACCGCAGTGGGCGCGGCAGCCTATGTGTCCCACGCCCGTGGCGTACCGGTCGAGAAGATGGAGCACGTCTACCTCGGCCCGTCGTACAGCAACGAAGACGTGATCGCGGCCTGCGCCCGTCATGCCGACAAGCCGACGTGGCGCAAGCTCGACAACATGCCGGAGCAGATCGCCACAATCATGGTCGATGGCAACCCGGTGGCCTGGTTCCAGGGCCGCATGGAGTTCGGTCCGCGTGCACTGGGCGGTCGTTCGATCATCGGTTGCCCGAGCGTGCCGGGCGTGGCTGATCGCATCAATCACCAGATCAAGTTCCGCGAGCGCTGGAGGCCTTTCTGCCCGTCGATGCTCGACACCGTGGCGCCGCAGATGATCAAGATCGATCACCCGGCTCCGTTCATGACCTTCACCTTTGAAGTGGCGGAAGAATGGAAGACCCGCGTGCCGGAAGTCGTCCACGAAGACGGCACCTCCCGCGCCCAGGTGCTCAAGCGCGAATACAACCCGCGCTACTACGACATGATGAAGGCGCTGGAAGTGCTCACCGGCAACGGCGTGTCGCTCAACACCTCGCTCAACCGTCGCGGCGAACCGATGATCTGCTCGCCGACCGATGCGCTGAACATGTTCTTCGGTTCGGATCTACAGTATCTGATCATGGAAGACATCCTGGTGGTCAAAGAGGGCGCAAACGCCTATGACACGTTCGGCTGAGCGCCATGTGCTGCAGTTCTGCCACGGCTATGACGGGCCGTTCCTGGACTGCGCACGGCAGTACGCCAGCCTGTTCGCCGGGACCGGTTATCGCGTGACCACGGTGTTTCTCACCGGGGTTGCCGATGCCGAGGTTGCCGCGGGCTGCGCTTCCGACGAAGTGCTGTTCATGGAGTACAGCTCCAAGGCCATTCGTGGCCTGAAGCTGGGCGCCATCGGCGATCTGCGCAAGATCGCCGCGTCGCGCAACTTCAGTTTTTGCATCGCTCATCGCTTCAAGCCTATCTATATTGCCTTGCTCGGTACGTCGTTGCCGGTCATTGGCGTGCACCACGGGTTTGAAGACTACAAGCGCGGCAGCCGCAAACTGTTCGCCCATATATTCCGCAAGCGTTTGAGCCTGCTCGGTGTGTCCGACGCGGTGCGCGACGACATGCGCAGTTGCCTGCCGAAGTGGCCGGCTTCGCGAATTCAGACGTTGTACAACCGCATCGACGTGGATGCCTTGCAAGCCACGCAGGTGTCGGCTCGCGAGGCCCGGGAAACCCTCGGGCTGGCGGCGGATGCCTGGATTGTCGGCAACGTCGGACGCCTGCATCCGGACAAGGACCAGGCCACGCTGCTCGATGGTTTCGCCGAGGCATTGCCGCAGTTGCCGGCCAACAGCCAGTTGGTGATTCTCGGCAAGGGGCGCCTGGAGGAAGACCTCAAGGCTCAGGCCCGCGAGCTGGGTATCGGCGACCGGGTGCTGTTCCTCGGCCAGGTGCCGGATGCGCGCAACTATTTCCGGGCCTTCGATGTGTTCGCCCTGAGTTCCGATCACGAACCGTTCGGCATGGTGCTGCTGGAGGCCATGGCCGCTGGCGTACCCTTGCTCGCCACGGCGTGCGGCGGTGCGAAAGAAGTGGTCGAAGGCGTGGGCATCCTGTTCCCGTTGGGTGATGCCGGGCATCTGGCCCAGGGACTGCAACACCTGGCTGCCATGGACGATCAGCAACGCCGGCAGTGTGCCGAGTTGATGCTCGAGCGCTTGCGCGAACGCTTTTCCGACCGCGCAGTGCGCGATGCTTTCTGGCACTTGCCGCACGTTACCGAACTGGCACAGAGGGGCTGATGCTCAACCGATTTCAAGGCTGGCGCGAGCGTGGCTGGGCGGTAGTCGACGCCTCGATTTACGCCGAAACCTGGCAGCGTTATGGCGGCAGCGTCGCAACTCATCCCATGGTGGTCGAGCGCCTGGCGCAACTGGCCGACATCCCGGTGCGCTACCTGGCCTGGATGCAGGGTGATGAGGTCAAGGCGGCGATCCCGACCTGGGGTCGCGACCTGGCCTTGTCCAAGGACGTGCTCAAGCGTCGCGGTAAAAAGGGCCTGTTCGACCTGGGTAACGCCGAGATCATCCTGCCCGCCGCTGCCGATGCCCAGGCGCCCTTGCGCCATCGCGGGCGCTATCTGTCGGCGTTGAACGAGGGGCGGTTCACCGGCATCCGGTTGCAGACCGAGCAACTGGCCATGGCTCGTACCCCCGAAGAGCTGTCGAAGAAGTTTCGCTACAACCAGCGCCGCGAATTGCGCCTGCTGGAAGAGGCCGGGGGTATGGTGCGGCCGGTGTCCGAATTCTCCAGCGCTGAGTTGGCGGCGATTTATTGCGACCTGTTCCAGCGCCGTTGGGGCTTCCCGGCGACGGGTGCCGAACGCATGGCCGAGGTCATCGAGTTGCTGCGCGAGTTGCTGATCGGTTCGGTGATTTTTCTCAACGATGCGCCGATTGCGATTCAATTGGTGTACCGCGTCGAAACCCCGCAGTGGATCAGCGTTGAGTACATCAACGGCGGGGTCGATCCCGAGACTCGCGAGTTCAGCCCCGGCAGCGTGCTGAGTTTTCTCAATACGCAAAGCGCTTGGGAGCATGCCCGGGCGCAGGACAAACCGTTGCGTTTTTCTTTCGGTCGCGCCGACCGTGAATACAAGGATCGCTGGTGCAACCCTGTGCCGGTCTTCACCGTATGAGTCAAGCCATGAGCCGCAAACAGCAACTGCTCAAGCGCCATCGGCGCACTAAACGCATCGGCCTGTTGATTGCGCTGGTGCTGTTGATCGTCATCGGTGTGCTGGTGGCCTGGTGGTTGCCGCTGGTACTGGCGGTTCTCGGCTGGATAGCCCATGAAGCCTGGTTTGCCGACCATCTGTTCTACTCGCCGAAAGACGATTATCAGTACAGCTTTCCCCCGTACACGCCACAGCCCAAGGTGCACCTGAGCGGTGAACATTTGCGGCTGGACGAGGGCGTGATGCTGGTCGACGACGCGACGCTGGTGCTGGCCCTGCGGGTAAAAAGCACCTGGTTGGGTCGTTTTTTCGATCCGGTGGTCGAGTTGGCGGGGGGCGAAAACCCTGACCGACAAACCTTCGAACGGGGCGTAAACGGCCTGCGTTACCTCAATCTCAGTGGTCAGGCTCAGGCGCTGTCCCGTGGTGACCTGCGCTTGCGCGGGCGTTTCTGTCGGGTGTTCGGTGAGCCTGTGCTGTGGGCACTGGAACATCCGGATTACCGGCGTCAGCGGGTGATGGTCATCGCGCCCCACGCCGATGACGCCGAGCTGGCAGCCTACGGTTTGTACAGCCAGGCCGACGAAACCTGGATTGTCACGCTGACAGCAGGCGAAATCGAAGCCGAACACTACCGGCAGATGGGCCTGAACAAGGTCGATGCGGCCCGCTTGAAAGGCCGCCTGCGCGCCTGGGACAGCATTGCCGTGCCGCGTTGGGCCGGTGTGCCCGAGGCCCGCTGCGTACAGCTGGGTTATTTCTGCCTGCAACTGGCGAGCATGCAGGCCGCGCCTGGTGTGCCGGCGGGGTCGCGGGAAGCCGACCTGAGTGATACCCGACTATTTCGCCAGCTGAATCCGTTCGCGCTGCCGGGCGATGCCGATGGCGCGCCGACCTGGAACAATCTGCTGGCCGATCTGCGTGAGTTGCTGCTGCGGGCCCGACCCGAGGTCATCGTGCTGCCGCATCCGACCCTGGATCCGCATCCCGATCATATCTGCGCCCAGGCGGCAGTCCTCGAGGCCTTGCAAGGCCTGGACTGGCAACCGACCACGCTGTTGGGCTACGCCAACCACCTGCACGACAACGACCGTTGGCCGATGGGCGATAGCGGTGACGGCATCGCCTTGCCGCCGGCCTTCGATTCCGTCCAGCCGATGCAGCCTTATTGCCTGCCGATGCCGCTGGAGCAACAGCGGGACAAGGCCATGGCGTTGGGCATGATGCACGACCTGCAGCCGCCGATGCCGTTCAAGCGCCGCTTGCGTCGCTTGATCCAGCGGTTGTTGGCCGGCCGGGTGCCGTCCACCTATGGCGAGAACGAATTCTTTCGCAAGGCTGTCCGGCGTCACGAGTTTTTGTGGTCCATCAAGCACACACCAGGTAATGTTTCTCAGCGGGGAGAGTTATGAGTCAGCGGTCAAAGGTCCTGCAGCTGCAGCCTGACTACAACGTCAAAGCCCATGATTTCGCCGACCTCGCGGAGCAAATCGTCAAGGCCCTGCCCACCGATCGATATGAAGTGACCGCCGCGTTTCTGCGGGGCAAGCCCGGGCCGGGCGAAGCAGTGAGCCGGGCCGATCGTTCGGTGTACTTCGAATTTTCCGACAAGTCCCTCAAGGGCATGCGCCTGCGGGCGATGTGGCAGTTGTACAAGTTCTGCCGCCGGGAAAAATTCGATGTGGTGATCTGCAACCGCTTCAAGCCGGTGAACATGATGCTGGCGCTCAACCGCTGGTTGAAAGTGCCGCTGTGCATCGGCATTTCCCACGGCTTTGGCGAGTACGACCGCTTTTACCGGCGCCGCCAGACTCAGCGCCTGATCGATCGTCACTGGCGCTTCGTCGGCGTGTCGCCTGCGGTGAAACAGTATCTGCTGGACTGTGACTGTGGTTTCACCGACCAGAATACCTACGCCATCACCAATGCCATCGACATCGAGCAAGCCGAAGGTCTGCAGCACAGTCGTGAAAGGGCCCGTGAAATGCTCGGCATCGATCCGTCGGTACGGCTGATCGGTGCACTGGGGCGGCTGGTGCCGGTCAAGGGCCACATCTATTTGCTGCAGGCCTTTGCCGCGCTCAAGGACAAGTACCCGAATACTCAGCTGGCGATCATCGGTGCCGGCCGCGAAGAGTCGCGCCTGGCTGCGGAAATCGACCGACTCGGCCTCGGCGGTCGCGCCCATTTGCTGGGGTTCAAGGAAATTGCCCTGCAGTACATTCGCGCGTTCGACATCTGGACCATGCCGTCCCTGGCCGAGGGCCTCGGGTTGGCGCTGCTTGAAGGCATGAGCGGGCATTTGCCGGTGATTGCCTCGAACGTGCCGGCCATGCTGCCGCTCATCGAGGGGGCCGGTGGCTTGGCGATTACGCCCAAGGATGTGCCGACGCTGCAGGCTGCGCTGGACACTTACCTCGGGCTGTCGGATGACGAGCTCAAGGCCAAGGGCGAGCAGGCTTTCCGTTATCTGCAACAACACCATGACATCGAGGAGTTCCGTCGCGAATACCTCAATCTGATCGACTCCGGCCTGGAACAGGCCCGCAAGGAACTGCCATGAACGACGCGCAACCCATCGTCACGGTCATTATCGCGTCGTATAACCACGGCCCCTACATCGAGCAGAGCATTCTCAGCGTCCTCAACCAGACCTATCGGAACATTGAGTTGCTGGTGATCGACGATGGCTCGAAGGATGACAGCGTCGAGCGGATCAAGGCGTTACAGGCCACCCATGGTTTCGATTTCCGGGTCCAGGAAAACCAGGGGCTGACCAACACCCTCAATGGGGCGATTGCCCGGGCAAAGGGCAGCCTGATCGTGCCGTTCGGTTCGGATGACATCATGTTGCCGGAGCGAATCGCCATCCAGGTCGCGCATATGGACGGCAAGCCCGAGGTCGGCATTTGCGCCGGCAACATCGAGTTGATCGATGCCGACGGCAACCTCTACCCGGAGAAGCGCCAGCGCCGGGATGTGCCGTTCCGTCGCCTGGACTTCGATGACATGTTCCTGGAGCGCAAGCCTTATCCTCCGGCACCCACCCTGATGATCCGGCGCGAAGCGCTGGAGAAGGTGGGCGGTTTCGACCCGACCATTCGCCTGGAAGATTTGCTGATCGAGTTGAAGGTGACCCATGCCGGTTACTTCATCGATGGTCTGAACGTGTTGATGGCGCGCTATCGCAAGCACGCCACCAACTCCTACAAGAACCACCGCTTCATGATCGACAGCATCCTGCGCACCTACGCGCTCTTCAGCGATCACCCGCTGTATGACGAAGTGCGCTACAAGTTTCTCAATTCCATGTTCCTCAAGACCGCCAACCGTGATCGCAAGCTGGCGCGTGAGTTGCTGGCGCAGATTCCCTTCAAGGCCTGGAACAAGAAAACCTGGCGCGGGTTGGGCCGGATGTATTTCTCACGGCTGGAGAAAGACTGAGCCAGGGGTTGGAAGCTTTGCCCGGCGCGGTCGCGATAACCAGCCGATAGGCCGTCATCGCGATCATCGGGCTGGTTTACGTCATCAGTGAGCCTGGGCCGAAGGGCTCCCGGCCAGCACTTGCCTGTGCAAATTATCCACGTCGGCTTTCGAGGCCACCGCGGCGTATCCCTGCAGCAGCGCTTCGAAGTGGTCCTCGAACAGCCAACGCCGATCCTCTGCGTAGCGCTGCATGTGGCGCAGATTGCGTCGACGCAGGGAAGGGCTCAGTGATGACGGGTAGCTTCGCAGGTCGGCCAGGTCGATCAGGCCGAACTCGCCGTCCTCCAGCACCAGCACATTGCCCAGGTGCAGGGAGCGGAAGTAGATCCCTTTCTGATGCAGTTGAGCCATGAACTTGCCGAAGCGCTCCACCAGTGCCTGGCGCACTGCCGGGGCGGTGATGCCTTGCAGGATCTGGCGTAGCGTGTTGCCCGGCAACGGCGAGTAGTGCACCGCGGTGCTGCCGTCTTCGAAGCGGTAGAGATCGAGGATTTGCGGGGTCGGGATGCCCAGGCCGCGCAGTTGCATACTGTTGACGGCAAAGCGATCGGAATAGGGCGTGAAACTGCCCGAGGTATACCAGCGGCGACGGCGGAACAGCTTGAGAAAGCTGCCGTCGGTCAGGCGCAGGACTTTGGGGCCCAAGCCGTCTTCTTCGATGACCCGGGCATCGGCTGTCAGCTGCTGCAGGGCGCTTGGCGTCGCGGTCTTGATCGGCAAGTCCAGCAGGCGTCTGGCCCGTTGATTGATGCTCAATGCGGCAACCAGCGCCAGGGGGATCCACAGCAGGAACCAGTGCTCCTTGGGGCGCGAGATAATTCCGCCACCTTCAGTCAGGCCCGCGCCGATGCCGAAGGCCAGCCAGGCGGAGGCAATGATGAACAGCGGTTGCACGCGATGGCGCTGGCTACTGATGAGGCCCCATGCGAGAAAGAACAGCCATGGCAGCAGGCCGATAATGCCGACGTAGTAGAGTACGCCCAAGGCAAAGCTATGGGGTTCTTGCAGGGTGTAGCCGACGCCCGGGTCCAGGCTCAACTTGGCGTTGTAGCCATGTCCGATCCACGGATGCTCAGCGATCTTGCCCAGGGTCAATTGCCAGAGCTCGATGCGGAAGGAGCTGCCCCTTGCGATGATTTTGTCGGAAAATAGCGCGAAAGTCGCCGTTCCGGCGATGAACATGGAGGCAAGCAAGAGGACCGAGCGTCGATTCCAGCAGATGTAACACAGCCACAGCGCAGCGATTGTCAGTGCAACCAGTGGCGTCCTGGAACCGGTGGCCAGCACGGCGGCGAACATGATCGCCATCGCTGGCAAGCTCAACCAAAGTATTCGGGGGCGCTTGCAGGTCATGCTCAGGCTTAGCCAGTAGGTACAGAAAAAGCCGAAGACGTGGGAGCTGAGCAGTGGATTGTCGAACGCGCCGACACCGATCAGGCGCATTTCCGGTTGGTAGATCAGGCCGAACCTGTACAGGTTGTAGGCAGAGATGATCAGCGCCAGCGTCGCGGCGCAGAACAGCAGGGGCTGAATGATTTCGCTGCGATATCGCACCAGCAGGTAGCAGCCAACGAACAGCATCAGGGTATGCAGTGACGGTTTGATCTGACCGGCCGGGACGTCATTTTCCGGCCCCCAGTTCAGGCTGAGCAATGCCCACGCCACAAACAGCAGGACAGCAACGACGATTGGTTCGTGCAGCAGCTCCTTGGCGAGCCGCGGTCGCAAGCACAGTGCAATCAGCGCCGGAATGCTGAACAGGCCATAGTAGAGCTTGTGATGCTCACTGCGCCCCGGCAGGAAAAACAGTGCACAAAGCAGCAATAAATAACCGAGTGGAAGGATCCACAAACAAATGAAATCGAAGATTCTATTGGGCGTGCTGTTCAAAGCGTTTAATTGCATGCTGAGTAACTTATTCCTGAAATGAGCGACCGTACCAAGGCAGGGACAGCGGGTGGCTATTTGACGCGCCACAATACACAGACTGTATGCGATTGCCAGAACCCTGGGGAAGCTGTGCTAAAGTCAGCGTCCTTTTCATCGACATTCGCGTGATATGACCGACTCCAGTCTCTGCGCAAGCCCATCGAGCTTGAAAATCTACTTCCGTCTGCTCGGCTATGTCCGGCCGTATATCAGCCTGTTCCTGATCAGCATCGTCGGTTTTCTGATTTTCGCTTCGACGCAGCCAATGCTGGGCTACATCCTCAAGTACTTCGTCGACGGTCTATCCAATCCTGAAGCGGCGCTGTTTCCAACCGTACCCTACCTGCGCGACCTGCAACTGCTGCAGGCGGTGCCATTGCTGATCATCCTGATCGCCGCATGGCAGGGGCTGGGGTCGTACCTGGGCAACTACTTCCTGGCCAAGGTTTCCCTGGGCCTGGTCCATGACTTGCGGGTCCAGCTGTTCAACAACCTGCTGGTGTTGCCGAACCGGTATTTCGACAAGCATAACTCGGGGCACCTGATTTCACGTATCACCTTCAACGTGACCATGGTCACGGGGGCGGCAACAGATGCGATCAAGGTCGTAATTCGTGAAGGCATGACGGTGGTCTTCCTGTTTGCCTCGCTGTTGTTCATGAACTGGCGCCTGACGCTGGTGATGGTCGCCATCCTGCCGCTGATTGCCCTCATGGTGCGCACGGCCAGCAAGAAATTCCGCAAGCAGAGCAAGAAAATCCAGCTGGCCATGGGAGACGTGACGCACGTGGCGTCCGAAACGATCCAGGGCTATCGCGTGGTGCGCAGCTTCGGCGGTGAAAAGTACGAAGAGAAACGCTTCTTCGACGCCAGCCAGGGCAATACCGACAAGCAATTGCGCATGACCCGCACCGGCGCCATCTATACGCCGCTGCTGCAACTGGTGATCTACACCGCCATGGCCGTGCTGATGTTCCTGGTGCTGTTCCTGCGTGGCGATGCGTCTGCCGGCGACATGGTGGCCTACATCACCCTGGCCGGCCTGCTGCCCAAGCCGATTCGCCAGCTGTCCGAAGTCAGCTCGACCATCCAGAAAGGTGTGGCCGGTGCCGAAAGTATCTTCGAGCAACTGGATGTCGAGCCTGAAGTCGATACCGGTACCGTCGAGCGTGATGTCGTCAGCGGTCGCCTGGAAGTGCGCAACCTCAGCTTTACCTACCCTGACACCGAGCGTCAGGTGCTCAATGACATCAGCTTCTCGGTCGAGCCCGGGCAAATGGTGGCGCTGGTGGGCCGTTCGGGCAGCGGCAAGTCGACCCTGGCCAACCTGATTCCGCGTTTCTATCACCACGACAAGGGCGAAATCCTCATCGACGGCGTCGAGGTGGAACAGTACAAGCTGTTGAACCTGCGTCGGCATATCGCCCAGGTGACTCAGCACGTGACCCTGTTCAGCGACACCGTGGCCAACAACATCGCCTATGGCGACCTGGCCGGCGCACCCCGTGAAGATATCGAAAAAGCGGCCAAAGATGCCTACGCGATGGACTTCATTGCTCAATTGCCCGAAGGCCTGGACACCCAGGTCGGGGAAAACGGCGTGTTGCTGTCCGGTGGCCAGCGTCAGCGCCTGGCGATTGCCCGGGCGCTGTTGAAGAATGCCCCGCTGCTGATTCTCGACGAGGCGACTTCGGCACTCGACACCGAGTCCGAGCGGCATATCCAGGCGGCCCTGGATCAGGTCATGAAAGGTCGCACCACGCTGGTGATCGCTCACCGCTTGTCGACCATCGAGAAGGCCGACCTGATCCTGGTCATGGATCAGGGGAAAATCGTCGAGCGCGGCACCCACGAGCAACTGCTGGCGCAAAACGGCTACTACTCACGCCTCAACGCGATGGGCCTCGACGCCCCGGCCGAAGACATCGCCTGACCCCGAAAGGGCGAGCCTGGCTCGCCCTTTCATACCGGTGCCGTCGCCTGACGGTATTTTTGCTCAAAAAATGAGCAAAAATGCCCGGCAACTCATCCCGTTGCAGCCACCGCACAAGCCGACGCCAACCCTGTGTTAATATCGCGCCCCTGTTCATTCTGTATGTGGGTTGCACCATGAAGTTGTCCATGCCGCGATTCGATCAAGCCCCTGTCTTGGTGGTCGGCGATGTCATGCTCGACCGTTACTGGCATGGTGGTACCTCACGGATTTCCCCTGAGGCGCCGGTGCCGGTGGTCAAGGTCGATCACATCGAGGACCGTCCGGGTGGCGCTGCCAACGTTGCCTTGAACATTGCCGCCCTGGGGGCGCCCGCCTCGCTGGTCGGTGTAACCGGCGACGATGAAGCCGCCAATAGCCTGGTCAACAGCCTCAAGGGCGCTGGCGTGCGCGCCATCTTCCAGCGCATTGCGCACCAGCCGACCATCGTCAAGCTGCGGGTCATGAGTCGTCACCAGCAACTGCTGCGTATCGACTTCGAAGAACCCTTCGCCACCGACGCGCTGGCGCTGGCCGCGCAGGTCGACGAGTTGCTCGAAGGCATCAAGGTGCTGGTGCTGTCCGACTACGGCAAAGGCGCATTGAAAAATCATCAGGCGCTGATCCAGGCCGCCCGGGCCCGCGGCATTCCGGTGCTTGCCGATCCCAAGGGCAAGGATTTTTCGATCTATCGTGGCGCCAGCCTGATCACGCCGAACCTCAACGAATTCGAAACCATCGTCGGTGGTTGCGCCGATGAACACGATCTGGTCAACAAGGGCGCGCAACTGATGCACGACCTGGACCTCGGTGCCTTGCTGGTGACCCGTGGCGAGCACGGCATGACCTTGCTGCGTCCGGATCATCCGGCGCTGCACCTGCCGGCCCGTGCCCGCGAAGTGTTCGACGTGACCGGTGCCGGCGATACAGTGATTTCCACCCTGGCAGCGGCGATTGCCGCCGGTGAAGAACTGCCTCACGCCGTGGCCCTGGCCAACCTGGCGGCCGGTATCGTGGTCGGCAAGCTCGGTACGGCGGCCATCAGTGCGCCGGAACTGCGTCGTGCGATCCAGCGCGCTGAGGGTTCCGAGCGCGGTGTGCTGGGTCTTGAGCAGCTGTTGCTGGCGGTCGATGATGCCCGCGCGCACAACGAGCGGATCGTGTTCACCAACGGTTGCTTCGACATCCTGCATGCCGGTCACGTGACCTATCTGGAGCAGGCTCGGGCCCAGGGCGATCGCCTGATCGTCGCGATCAACGACGATGCATCGGTCAGCCGCCTGAAAGGGCCGGGCCGTCCGATCAACAGTGTCGACCGGCGCATGGCGGTGCTGGCCGGCCTGGGCGCGGTGGACTGGGTCATCAGTTTCCCGGAAGGCACCCCGGAAAACCTGCTGAGCGCGATCAAGCCGGACGTGCTGGTCAAGGGGGGCGACTACGGGATCGACCAGGTGGTCGGCGCGGACATCGTGACCGCCTACGGCGGTACCGTGAAAGTGCTGGGGCTGGTGGAAAACAGCTCGACCACGGCGATTGTCGAGAAGATCCGCAAGTCTGAATAAGGCTCGGGCTTGCTGTGGCGAGGGGGCTTGCCCCCGTTGGGTCGCGAAGCGGCCCTAAAATCTGCAACTGCGGGGTATCAGGTACACCGCATGCACTGGTTCTACGACTGCTTCGCAGTCGAACGGGGGCAAGCCCCCTCGCCACAAAAGCCCGCCAGTCTTTTCTATCGTGCAGCCTTGCGCGGCACGATTTTCTTCAGCAGCAGCTTTGCCTTCCCACGCAACCGCGCCAAACCAGAATCCTTCCCCGGCGGGGTCAAACCCTGCTGCCTCACCCAGTCCTTCCAGCGAATTCGTTCATCGCGCACCAGCCAGCCTTCCTGTCGGGCAAAACTCTCGGCCAGGTACAGGCCGCGCGTGCTGGCCGGGTGCAGCTGATCCTTTTTCAGGGTGTAGAGCTCAGCCATCGGGTGGCCGTCCTGCAAGGGCATCAAATACAGGTCGGGGCGCTTGCGGTCGAGACGGGCGACGAGTTGATCGCCTTCCAGCCTTTCATCGACATGGAACAGACTCAGGGACTTGGCTTCCTTGGGAACGTCCAGGCGCAGGTCGTAAATCAGTTGCAGCGACGCCGTCGGCAAATGCACGTAAGCCCGCGGACGCTCCATCAGCGTCAGGTTGGCGCAACGCACCGGCCGCGCCGAGCCGGACAGTGGCGACAAGCGAAACGGCAGGGCTTCGCGGTAATGCAGGGCGGCCGAGTAGGGCGCCGGCAGCCAGGTGTCATTGAATCGGCCACCGAGCCAGCCCTCCGGGGTTTCCAGCAGGCATTCTTCGGCAATCTCCTGGATCGCCGTGTGCAGGGGGAGGTTCAGTTCGTGGGCTGGCACGTAGCCGGAGATCAGCTTGAGCACTACGTCGCCACGGTCCTGCCGACGCTGACGCACCAGCACCCAGTAGTCGCGATTCTGCCAATGCAGGGTCAGGCGCACCGAGACCCCGAGATTGGCCAGTTCCAGGGCAAATCGTTCGCTGTCGCCGACCGTGACTGGCCGACGACGTTGCAGGGTCTGGGAGAAATTCAGTGGCCTGCCGACGCTCTGGTAACTCAGGCCTTCAGGAGTCGCTTCGACGAATAACGGCAGGGTCTTGAAGTTGCTCGGGTTCTTTCTGATGAGCGTGCGCGACATGTCGGCTCCTGCTTAAGGCCGCGTGGGCGGCGTCAGTGGCTACGTAGGACCTGGGCAACGGTCGCGACATTGTGGGCGAGGTGCAGCGGATTGATGGTCCCGACAATAGCACTGGCAACACCCGGATGTTCAAACAGCAACTCGAAACTGGCGCGCACCGGGTCCACGCCCGGACTCAGGCATACGTGACCGCTGGCGAGGGCTTTCTTGACCAGAATGGCTTTGCCGTGTGCAGCAGCATAGTCAATGACGGCCTTCTCGTTTTGTTCGTTCAGATTGTAGGTGACCATCGCGCAGTCGCCTTGCTCCAGCGCCTTCAATCCGCCTTCGACGGTCTTGCCGGAAAACCCGAAGCCGCCAATCTTGCCTTCGGCCTTGAGTTCGGCGAGGGTTTCGTAGACTTCGCAGTCATTGAGGATCGCCAGGTCGTTGCCATCGGAGTGCACCAGCACCAGGTCGATGAAGTCCGTTTCCAGGCGTTGCAGGCTGCGCTCTACGGACATGCGCGTGTGTGCCGCGCTGAAGTCGTGACGTGACTGGCCGTCGGCAAATTCTTCACCCACCTTGCTGACAATCACCCAATCCTGGCGCTGACCGCGCAGCAATGGGCCGAGGCGTTCTTCGCTGCGGCCATAGGCCGGGGCCGTGTCGATCAGGTTGATGCCCAGGTCGCGGGCGAGCTTGAGCAGCATGCGCGCTTCATCGTCATTGGGAATCCGGAAGCCGCTGGGGTATTTCACGCCTTGGTCGCGGCCCAGTTTCACCGTACCCAGGCCCAAGGGTGAAACCAGCAGGCCGCTGCTGCCCAGCGGGCGATGCAAGTCATGCAGGGTCGGTTGGCTCATGGCAGCAGTTGCTCCCAGGCCGGTACGCCCATCGGTGGCTTCGGCAGTTCAGGCAGCGCTGCCGGGTGGCCTGGCTGGATACCGTCGCGGGTCAGGCTGGCGATGACCCGGTCAGCGAAGTCCGGCGCCAGGGCGAGTTTGGTTGGCCAGCCCACCAGCAGCCGGCCTTCTTCTGCGAGAAACGCATTGTCGGGGCGGGTCAGGCCCGATTGCAGAGGTTCGGCGCGATCCACGCGCAGGGTGGCCCATTGCACTGTGCTCAGGTCGATCCACGGCAGCAACTGGCCGAGTTCTTTCTGTGCGGTGGCGATTTGTTCCGCAGGCTCACGGAGCACGCCTTCGCTTTCGGCGATGTCGCCACCCATGTACCAGACCCATTGACCGTCGGCGGCCGGGTGGGTGGTGACGGTAATGCGCGGTTTGGTGCCGCCGCCCAGACAGTGGGCGTACAGCGGTTTGAGGCTTGGCCCCTTGGCGATGATCATGTGCAGCGGTCGACGCTGCATCGCCGGCTCGCTGAGGCCCAATGCTTCGAGCAGTTGCGCCGTGCCTGCGCCGGCGCTCAAGACGATGCGCTGGGCGCGGATCTCGCGCTCATCGACGATCAGGCCGACCAGCTTGCCACCTTCCAGCAGCGGTTCGATTTTCTGCCCGGCGAGCAAGCCGTCACCGGCGAGGTCGGCGAGGCGCTGGATCAGGCTCGGCACATCGATCACCAGTTCCGCCAGGCGATAGACCTTGCCCTTGAAGCGCTTGTCTTGCAGCGCAGGCGGCAACTGGTCGCCCTTGACCTGATCGACGCGACCGCGCACGGCCTTGCTGGCGAAGAAACTGGTCAGGTTGCCGGCGAGGGTGCCAGGGGACCACAGGTAATGGGCTTCGGAGAGCAGGCGCACACCAGACAGGTCCAGTTCACCCTCACCGGCCAAGGCTGCACGCCAGCGGCGCGGCATATCGGCGATGGCTTCCGAAGCGCCGGTCAGGGCACCGTGCAATGCATACTTGGCACCACCGTGGATAATGCCCTGGGACTTCACGGTCTGCCCGCCGCCGAGGCTGGCGCTTTCCACCAGCACGGTCGAAAAACCCTGGCGGCGCAGGCGCGCGTTCAGCCAGAGGCCGGCGACACCAGCGCCGACAATCAGAATGTCGGTGGAAATAACGGATGGCATGCAGCGACCTCTGTGTTCAAGACGAGGGCGCAGTATACAGACTCGAAGATTGGAGGGGCTGACGCCAGTACTCTCGAGCCAACGAGTAACCCTGTGGGAGCGAGCTTGCTCGCGATAGCGGTGGGTCAGTCAACATTGATGTTGAATTCCATGCCGTCATCGCGAGCAAGCTCGCTCCCACAGGGGGTCGCGTTTCGAGTTCTAATGCCCTGCAGTTTTGGAGAAGAGCTGGATGACCACAACCCCCAGCACAATCAACGCCATCCCCAGCATCGCCGGCACGTCCAGCTTCTGCCCGTAGATAAACAGCGCCGCGACGCTGACCATCACGATCCCCATGCCGGCCCACACGGCATACGCCACACCCACGGGAACGCTGCGCACCACCAGGGTCAGCATCCAGAAGGCAATGCCGTAGCCGACGATGACCAGCACCAGTGGCAGCGGGGTGCTGAGGCCCTTGACGGCTTTCATCGAAACAGTGGCAATCACTTCGGCGCAGATGGCAATGGCCAGGTAGTAGTAAGCGGTCATGGGTCAATCCTCGTGTGAAGTGTTGCTCTCTGAGGTCGGCATTCTAGTGATTCGCCAGATGCGGTAAAGTCATTACCTATCTGTTTTGAAGATGGGTTGAGCCATGAGCATGCAATGGAATCTGGAGCAGTTGCGGTTGTTTGTCAGCGTAGCGGAGCAGCGATCGTTTTCTGCCGTGGCGCGGGATCAGCGCAAGGCGCAGTCGGCGGTCAGCAGTTCGATAGCGTTGCTGGAGGAAGACCTCGGCGTCAGCCTGTTCGACCGCAGCAGCGGCCGTCAGCCGAAGCTCACTGAAGCCGGTACCGCGTTGCTGGACGAAGCACGGGAAGTGTTGCGTCAGTGTGAACGACTCAATGGCCGGGCATTGGCGATGATGCGCGGCCAGGAGGCACGACTGCGCGTGGCGCAGGATGAAGCGATGCCTTATCAGCCGATCATCGAAAGCTTCGAGGCCCTGGCGGAAAAATTCCCCAGCCTTGAAGTGCAACTGACCAGCGCCGCCCAAGGCGATGTCGCGCGCAAGCTGGTGGAGCGGCGCGCCGATCTGGGGTTGCTGTTCTTTCACGATCAGATTCCCGAGGCGCTTGAGCGTCGTGTGCTGGGCAGCGTGGAAATGGTCACGGTGTGCGGCAAGGACCATCCGTTGGCGGGCAAAGGCACGGTGGACGGCCAGCAGTTGGCGCAGCATCGGCAGTTGCTGATGTCCACGGAGTCGAGCATTTATCCCGGCAGTGATCCCGCCAGTCCGCAAGTCTGGCGCGCCGACAGTTTCTATGTGATGGCCGAATGGCTGGTGCGTGGCCTCGGCTGGGCGTGGTTGCCGCGCCACGTGGTGCAATACCCGACTTATCAGAACCAGATGGTCGAACTGGTCAGCGAATGGACCCCGCCAGCGCTGGTGGTGGAGCTGGTATGGCGCCGGGACGAGCCGCTTGGTCCGGCCGCGCGCTGGCTCGCCGAACGTTTTGCCGTGCACTTGCAGACGATTGGCGAAAAAAGCCGATAAACTCCGCCGCCATGAATAGAACTTTCTACACCGCGCTGTTTTATCTGGGGCTGCCACTGGTAGCGATTCGGCTTTGGCTGCGCGCGCGCAAGGCGCCGGCGTATGCCAGGCGCATCGGCGAGCGCTTCTCCTACGGGATGCCGGCGATGAAACCGGGCGGCATCTGGGTGCATGCCGTGTCGGTGGGCGAAAGCATTGCTGCCGCGCCGATGATCCGCGCCTTGCTGGCGCGTTACCCGAATCTGCCGATCACCGTAACCTGCATGACGCCGACCGGTTCGGAACGTATCCTGGCCCTGTTTGCCAATGAGCCGCGCGTCCAGCACTGCTATCTGCCTTACGATTTGCCGTGCGCCGCCCGGCGCTTCCTCGATCGGGTCCGGCCGAAACTGGCGGTGATCATGGAAACCGAGCTGTGGCCCAACCATATCCATCAATGTGCCAAACGCGGGATTCCCGTGGCGCTGGCCAATGCACGACTGTCCGAGCGTTCGGCCAGGGGCTATGGCCGCTTCCGTAAGCTGACCCAGCCGATGCTGGCCGAGATGAGCCTGTTCGCGGTGCAGACCGAGGCCGAAGCCCAGCGCTTGCGTGATCTGGGCGCGCGGCCGGAAACCGTCGAGGTCACCGGTTCGATCAAGTTCGACCTGACCATCGACCCGCAGCTGCTCGAGCGCGCCAGTCAGCTGCGCGGGCAATGGCAGGCGCTGGAGCGACCGGTGTGGATCGCAGCCAGTACCCATGACGGCGAAGACGAAGTCGTGCTGGCGGCTCATCGTCAGTTGCTGGTCAGTCACCCCGATGCGTTGCTGATTCTGGTACCGCGTCATCCGGAACGCTTCAATTCGGTGTACGGGCTGTGCCAGCAACAAGGGTTTGCCACCGTCCGGCGCTCCAGTGGCGACGCGGTCTGTGCCGATACTTCAGTGTTGCTGGGCGACACCATGGGCGAGTTGCTGTTTCTCTACGCCCTGGCTGACAGCGCTTTCGTCGGCGGCAGCCTGGTGCCGAACGGCGGGCATAATCTGCTGGAGCCGGCAGCCCTCGCCAAACCGGTGCTGAGCGGGCCGCATCTTTTCAACTTCCTCGAAATCGCTGCGCAGTTGCGCAGTGCCGGGGCGTTGCAGGAGGTGGAAGATGCCGAAGGGCTGGCGGTGGCGGTGCAGCGGCTGTTCGAACTGCCGCGTGATGCACAGCGCATGGCAGAGGCCGGGTTGAGGGTGATGCGCGCCAACCAGGGGGCGTTGCAGCGCTTGCTGGATGGATTGGGGCGGTTGATCGAGCGGTAGACCGCGCTGCCTTCATTCGCGAGCAAGTCGAATCGTCGCACCGCCGCTCCCACATTGGGCTACTGTCGTACACAAAACCTGTGCTCGCAGAAGATCCAATGTGGGAGCGGGCTTGCTCGCGAAGCTTTTGCTTTTACTGCTCCGGTCGCGCTTTCAACTGTTCCTCTGCCGCCTTGGCCAGATCCGGTGGCAGGAAATCCTTGTCCGGGTTGTAGTTGGGATTGAGCCAGCGTGCCAGGTTTTGCAGGTCCCCCGGATTCAACGTGCCGGCCTGTTGCTTCAGGCGCAGGTTGTCGAGGATGTAGTCGTAGCGGGTGTTGTTGTAGTCGCGCACCGAGTTGTAGAGCGAGCGCTGCGCATCCAGCACGTCGACGATGTTTCGCGTCCCCACCTGATAGCCGATTTCAGTCGCTTCCACCGCACTCTGGTTGGAGATGATCGATTGCTTGCGCGCCTGTACCTGCTCGACATCGGTGTTCACCGCGCGGTGCAGGTCGCGGGTGTTTTCCACGATGCTGCGGCGCAGCGCTTCGCGTTGCTGCTCGGTCTGGTCCAGTTGTGCATACGACTGGCGCACCTGGGAGTTGATCAGGCCACCGCTGTAGATCGGGATGTTCAGTTGCAGGCCGACAGTGGTTTGATCGACGTCGCCACCGTACGCCTGGGGCAGGTTGTTCGGGTTGCTGAAGCCCAGTGCATCGTTGTCGCCTTTCTCGTACTTGGCGATCGCGTCAACCGTTGGCAAGTGCCCGGACTTGCGTTGCTTGAGGGTTTGCTCGGCGGCGCTGACGGCATAGTTGCTGGCCAACAGATTGAGGTTCTGCCTGCCCGCGGTTTCGACCCAGGCCTTGGCGTCGTTCGGTACTGGCGGCAGGATCGGCAGGTTATGGCTGATGCCCCAGATCGAGTTGTACTGACGGTTGGTCAGGGTGATCAATGCTTCAAAGGCGTCGTCCACCTGACGCTGCGCAACGATGCGGTTGGCGCGTGCGGTGTCGTAGCTGGCCTGCGAGTTCAATACGTCGGTCTTGTCCGAGAGGCCGACATCGAAACGCTCGTTGGATTGATCGAGCTGGCGTTTGAACGCCGCTTCTTCGGCCTTGGTCGAGGCCAGGTTGTCCTGGGTGCGCAGCACGTTGAAATAGCTGTCGGCGGTTTGCAGGATCAGGTTCTGCTCGGTCGCCGAGAGTTGCAGGGCGGCCTGTTCGTTGACTTCCTTGGCGGCCTGGAACTGGAACCAGCGGTCTGCCCGGAACAGCGGCTGCGCCAAAGTGGCCTGGTAGGAATGGGCATCGCGGTTGGACGTGCCCGAAGGTTGATCGAGGGACGTACGCACCTCGGAAACATTCGCGCCACCGGAGAGGTTCGGCAGCAGTCCGGCGCGGGCCTGGGGCACGACTTCCTTCTGCGCGCCGTATTGGGCGATGGCCGCCGCCAGATCGGCGTTGTTGTTGACGGCTTCCTGATAAACGCTGACGAGGTCGTTCTTGTTCGATAAGGGCGCATCTGCTGCCCAGGCCAATCCGTTGGACGCACAAGACACGGCAAGGGCCAGTGAGAGTTTGCGCAGCATAGACGATCCCTAGAATTGATATTACAAAGGTAATTTGAGCGCCAAGGCTAAGGCTCTGCTTCGACAGCGTCAATGCGCGGCTCAGCGTAGCGAGTGTAGTTGCGCATTGGGGGGGCAACAATCCTGATACTGCGTGTTATTACGCCATTCATCATGGTATTTGCCGGAGGGTTGGCGTTCTCTGCCAGTTGTGTCTAGACTGGCCGGGTTCTTGTCGGGGTGCCTTGCTATGAGGCTGAGATCGAATAATTTCGGATCCCGTTGAACCTGATCAGGTTAGCGCCTGCGTAGGGAACAAGATTTCTCGTCACCCGGCGAGTCCTCTTGTGCTTCGTCCGGGAAATTGTTCGACAATCAAACGCTCCCCGTGTGACGACGCACAGCACCAGTCCTGGTGCGTCCGTGCCTTTCAGGTTCTGCTCCGACAATCCACTGCCTGGATGCTGTCTGGAGAGCCCGTGATGACCATAAAAGCAAAAAACGCGATCAACCTCAGTGAGTCGGCCAAGGTCGATGAGCAGTCGGTTCAACCCTTTACCCGTTCGCAAAAAATCTACGTCCAGGGCTCTCGCCCGGACATCCGCGTGCCGATGCGCGAAATCACCCTGGACGTGACGCCGACTGACTTCGGCGGCGAAATCAACGCCCCGGTGACTGTCTACGATACCTCGGGTCCCTACACCGATCCCAACGTGGTGATTGACGTGCGTAAAGGCCTGGGTGACGTGCGTTCGGCGTGGATCGACGACCGTGGTGACACCGAGCGCCTGAGTGGCCTGAGCTCGAACTTCGGTCAGGAGCGCCTTGCCGATCCAGAGCTGACCAAACTGCGCTTTGCCCACGTGAACAACCCGCGCCGCGCCAAGGCCGGGGCCAACGTCAGCCAGATGCACTACGCGCGCAAAGGCATCATCACCGCCGAGATGGAATACGTCGCCATCCGCGAAAACATGAAGCTGCAAGAGGCCCGCGCCGCCGGCCTGTTGAAGCAACAGCACGCCGGCCACAGTTTCGGCGCGAGCATCCCGAAAGAAATCACCCCTGAATTCGTCCGCGAAGAGATCGCCCGCGGTCGCGCGATCATCCCGGCCAACATCAACCACACCGAACTGGAACCGATGATCATCGGCCGTAACTTCCTGGTGAAGATCAACGGCAACATCGGCAACAGCGCCCTGGGTTCGTCCATCGAAGAAGAAGTGGCGAAACTGACCTGGGGCATTCGCTGGGGGTCGGACACGGTCATGGACCTGTCCACCGGCAAGCACATCCACGAAACCCGTGAGTGGATCATCCGCAACTCACCGGTGCCGATCGGTACGGTGCCGATCTACCAGGCGCTGGAGAAGGTCAACGGCGTGGCCGAAGACCTGACCTGGGAGCTGTTCCGCGACACGCTGATCGAACAGGCCGAGCAGGGTGTCGACTACTTCACTATCCACGCCGGTGTGTTGCTGCGCTACGTACCGATGACCGCCAAGCGCGTGACCGGCATCGTGTCCCGTGGCGGCTCGATCATGGCCAAGTGGTGCCTGGCGCACCACAAAGAGAACTTCCTCTACACCCATTTCGACGAAATCTGCGAAATCATGAAGGCCTACGACGTCAGCTTTTCGCTGGGCGACGGCCTGCGTCCGGGTTCGATTGCCGACGCCAACGACGAAGCGCAGTTCGGCGAACTGGAAACCCTCGGCGAGCTGACCAAGATTGCCTGGAAACACGACGTGCAGTGCATGATCGAAGGTCCGGGGCACGTGCCGATGCAGTTGATCAAGGAGAACATGGACAAGCAGCTGGAGTGCTGCGACGAGGCGCCGTTCTACACCCTCGGTCCGCTGACCACCGACATCGCGCCGGGCTACGACCACATCACCTCGGGCATCGGCGCGGCGATGATCGGCTGGTTCGGTTGCGCCATGCTCTGCTACGTGACGCCGAAGGAGCACCTGGGCCTGCCGAACAAGGATGACGTGAAGACCGGGATCATCACCTACAAGATCGCCGCGCACGCCGCCGATCTGGCGAAGGGGCATCCGGGCGCACAGATCCGCGACAATGCCTTGAGCAAGGCGCGTTTCGAGTTCCGCTGGGAAGACCAGTTCAACCTGGGCCTCGATCCGGACACCGCGCGTTCGTATCACGACGAAACCCTGCCGAAGGATTCGGCCAAGGTCGCGCACTTCTGCTCGATGTGCGGGCCGAAGTTCTGCTCGATGAAAATCACCCAGGAAGTCCGCGAGTATGCGGCCAACCAACGGATCGAAGCGGTCGACGTGGACGTCGCCCAAGGCATGGCCGAACAGGCTGAGCGCTTCAAGCAGGAAGGCAGTCAGTTGTACAAGAAGGTTTGATCTGACCTGAATAAGGTGGGGCCTGAAAGGGCCTCATCGCGGGCAAGCCCGCTCCCACAGGGATTTGTGCAAGACGCAGATCCAGTGTGGGAGCGGGCTTGCCCGCGAAAGCGATCAACACAACAACAAATGTCCCTCTGAGATAACACCCTTGAGCATTCAACCCAGCACTTATTCACCCGACATCGTGGTGCCGACCGACAAGCGTGTGTTCGGCGGTCGCGATCTGTTTTCCCTGTGGTTCTCCCTCGGCATCGGCCTGATGGTGTTGCAGACCGGTGCATTGCTCGCGCCGGGCCTGGGCCTGTCGGGTTCGTTGCTGGCGATTTTCCTCGGCACCCTGGTCGGCGTTCTGCTGCTGGCGGCGGTCGGGGTGATTGGCAGTGACACCGGCCTGTCGTCGATGGCCGCCCTCAAGCTCAGCCTCGGTGCCAAAGGCGCGAGCCTGCCGGCGGTGCTGAACCTGCTGCAGCTGATCGGCTGGGGTTCGTTCGAAATCATTGTCATGCGCGATGCCGCCAGCCTGTTGGGCGCGAAGGCCTTCAACGAAGGCAGCCTGCTGTCGAATCCGCTGCTCTGGACCCTGTTCTTCGGCGCCCTGGCGACCCTGTTGGCGGTCAGCGGCCCGTTGACCTTCGTCCGGCAGATCCTGCGCAAGTGGGGTATCTGGCTGCTGCTGGCCGCGTGCATCTGGCTGACCTGGAACCTGTTCGCCAAGGCTGACCTGGCCGCGCTGTGGGCCAAGGCCGGTGACGGTTCGATGCCGTTTGCCGTGGGGTTCGACATCGCCATTGCCATGCCGCTCTCCTGGCTGCCGCTGATTGCCGACTACTCGCGTTTCGGCAAGCGTGCGAAAAGCGTCTTTGGTGGCACGGCCATCGGATTCTTTATCGGTAACTTCTGGCTGATGAGCCTGGGCGTGGCCTACACCCTGGCATTCGCGCCGAGCGGTGAAGTCAATGCCTTGCTGTTGGCGCTGGCCGGCGCCGGCCTGGGGATTCCGCTGCTGCTGATCCTGCTGGACGAGTCGGAAAAAGCCTTCGCCGATATTCACTCGGCGGCCGTTTCCAGCGGGATTCTGTTGCGCTTGAAGGTCGAGCATCTGGCGCTTGCCATCGGTGTAATCTGCACCCTGATCGCCTTCCTGGCGCCAGTGGCCCAGTACCAGAACTTCCTGCTGCTGATCGGATCGGTGTTTGCGCCGTTGTTCGGCGTGGTGCTGGTGGACCACTTCATCCTGCGCAAGCGCAGTGGCCAGGTGGCTTCAACCGCTTTGCGCTGGCCGGCGCTGCTCGCCTGGCTGGGCGGGGTCAGCACCTACCATCTGCTGGCCAATCTGTATCCGGATGTGGGTGCCACCCTGCCGGCGCTGGTCCTGGCAGGGTTGCTGCAGCTGGTGCTGGGCCGGGCTTTCAGTTACGGCCGGGAAACAGCTCGGGTTTGATGATGCCGTTCAGGCGAGGGTAGGGGATCTTCAGTTCGACATGGCCCAACGCGTAAGGCGCAATGGTGCTGGTTTCGTACTTGAGGATCACCCCGCCGTAGGTCAGCGCCACGTTCTGGGTTTTCTGGAACGGCCAGCTCTTGACGAACTCCGGCTCCTGATCGAGCTTGGTGCTGATCAGCCAGCTGTTGTGCGCCACTTGCGCGGCTTTCCAGAATGCTTCTTCCTGCCCCGGCACCAACATGTCGGACAACGTCAGCACTTTATGCTGCTGGCGCGAGTAGTTGATGAAACCTCTCCCCGGCGTGCCATGGGCGCCGCCGGTGTCCAGGTAGCTGGACAATTCGATGATCACCAAGCCGTCATGCTGCTCACGTACCTTGGCCTGCAGATAGCTGCTGTTGCGCGGGCCGGCGGTGCGCAAAAACTCTTCGCGATAGGCCGCCAGGGTCGGTGCCACCGGCGCGTCGGGCGTGGTGCGGGTCATTTGCAGCAGGCGCTTTTCGATGATGCCGTCCAGTGCAGGCTCGTCCGGAAAGTGCAGGGTGTCGATGTTGACCAGCGGGCATTCCGGGTTGCTGCAACCGGGCTTGAGTTGCTCGGAAGCGTCGCGGGTGGTTTCCAGCGGCGTCCGGTAGTTGGGCTGGAACAGGCTCGCGCAAGCGCCCAGGGTCAGGGCGATGGCGGCCACGGAGGCGATTTTGAAAAGCGACATGGGCGTCCTTTCTGAAACAGGGGAAGGCAAAAAGTTACCGGCTTCGACTCTCAACAAAGCAATCAGTTCGCCACTAAGCTAATTAGAGAGGGTTTCGCCTTCACCGTCCATCCCGCTGACGGGAAAGGGGCTGCATCAAACATCACGGGCGCGTTAGGATGGCGCGAAGTCGAGGCCCAGGAAAAAAGGAACCTCGAACAGGATTCGCAGTAACGAGGATTGTCATGACGGATTTTGCCAACGCCATTCCGACCGCCGTTGATATCGTGCGGCGCGAAAAATGCTACGAGGGTTTCTACAAACTCGAACGCGTGCACTTGCGCCACGAATTGTTCGCCGGGGGCATGAGCCGTGAGATCAATCGTGAAGTGTTCGTGCGCCATGATGCGGTCTGCATGCTGCCTTACGATCCGCAGCGCGATGAAGTGGTGCTGATCGAGCAGTTTCGCGTCGGCGCCATGGGCAAGACCGACAACCCGTGGCTGATCGAACTGGTCGCTGGTCTGATCGACAAGGATGAAGTGCCGGAAGCAGTTGCTCACCGCGAAGCGCAGGAGGAAGCTGGGCTGGAAATCGGGGCGCTCTGGCCGATGCTCAAATATTTTCCATCGCCGGGCGGCAGTAACGAGTTCGTGCATTTGTACCTGGGGCGTTGTGACACTACCGGGGTTGGCGGCCTGCATGGGCTGGAGGAAGAGGCAGAAGACATCCGCGTCACGGTCTGGGCTTTCGAAGATGCCCTGCAAGCCGTGCGCGACGGGCGTATTGCCAACGCGGCGAGCATCATTGCCTTGCAATGGCTGGCTTTGAACCGCGTTGAAGTGAGGGGGTTATGGTCGTAAACAAGCTGCGCGATCGCTATCGGGTAGATCTGGTGGGGCTGCAAGCGTCCTGCGAGGCGAACTACGCGCGCCTGATGCGACTGCTGCCGGACATGCGCAGCGAGCCTGCCGCGCGACGCATCGCCGTGACCCATGGCGACCAGATGCTCGGCGTGCTGGCCCTGGAGGTATTGCTGACCTGTCCTTACACCACGACCCTGCAAGTGCGCCAGGAACACAGCCTGCCGTGGCTGCCGGTGCCGCAACTGGAAGTGCAGGTCTATCACGATGCACGCATGGCCGAAGTGGTCAGCGCCGAACATGCACGACGCTTTCGCGGCATCTATCCTTACCCGAACGCCTCGATGCACCAGCCGGACGAAAAGGCCCAGCTGAACATGTTTCTGGGCGAATGGCTGAGCCATTGCCTGGCGCTGGGGCATGAGTACGAAGTAGTACGTTAACTGCGAAGCGCAGTTGTGAACTGTGTCAGGTTCACGGATTTCCCCTTTCGATCGTCCCCCAGCATAATTGCGGCACTTACCCATCCCCGTGAAAACGCCCTGGGAGAACGCCTTGCCGAGCGTATCCACATTGACCACCGCCGATCCGGCGTTGCTGGTGCAACTCTCCGACAGCCATCTGTTTGCCGAAGCGGACGGTACGCTGCTGGGCATGAACACCCGCGATAGCCTGCAAAAGGTCATCGAACTGGTGCGCGCGCAACAGCCGCAGATCGATTTGATCCTGGCCACGGGTGATCTGTCCCAGGATGGGACGCTGGCGTCCTACCGGCAATTTCGCGAGATGACGAGCCAGTTGGATGCGCCGGCGCGCTGGATTCCCGGCAATCACGATGAGCCGCAGATCATGGCCGAGGCGGCGGTGCAGAGCGCTTTGCTCGAACCGGTGGTGGATATCGGCAACTGGCGGGTCACGATGCTCGATTCGGCGGTGCCGGGCTCGGTGCCGGGGTATTTGCAGGATGAACAGCTGCAGTTGCTCGCGCGTTCATTGAGCGAAGCACCGGAACGCCATCATCTGGTGTGCTTCCACCATCACCCGGTGCCCATCGGTTGTGCCTGGATGGAACCGATTGGCTTGCGCAATCCCGAGGCGCTGTTTGCCGTGCTGGACCGTTTCGAACAGGTGCGCGCGGTTTTGTGGGGGCATGTGCACCAGGAAATCGATCAGATGCGCAACGGCGTACGTTTGATCGCCTCACCCTCGACCTGCATCCAGTTCGAGCCGGGCAGCGAGGATTTCAAGGTCGGGGAACAGGCACCGGGCTATCGCTGGTTGCGACTGCTGCCCGATGGGGGGCTTGAAACCGGGGTAGAGCGGGTCACCGGGTTCGATTTCACTGTGGATTACGGTTCCAGCGGCTACTGATTTTTCATTTTTCTGGAAAACCGGGGCGCGGCCTTCGCGAGCAAGCCCGCTCCCACATTGGATCTGCGTCATTCACAAATCCCCTGTGGGAGCGAGCTTGCTCGCGATGACGTCTTCAAAGACACCTCGAATTTCGCGGATATCCCCGATTCCCCAGAGTCCCTGTAAACTCCGCCTCTTTAGCCGACGCACAGGGAACTCAAATGTCCGGTTCGATCCTTTATATCCACGGCTTCAACAGCTCGCCGTTGTCGAAGAAGGCCTGCCAGTTGGTCGAGGTGATGGAGCGTCTGGGCCTGAGCGAACAGTTGCGCGTTCCGGCATTGCACCACCACCCGCGCCAGGCTATCGAGCAGCTGGAGCAGGCGATCGCCGAACTGGGACGGCCACTGCTGGTCGGCAGCTCCCTCGGCGGCTACTATGCCACTCACCTGGCCGAGCGCCATGGCTTGAAAGCCCTGTTGATCAACCCTGCCGTCAGCCCGCACCGGATGTTCGACGGCTATCTGGGGACGCAGAAAAACCTGTATACCGAAGAGGCCTGGGAATTGACCCACGACCACGTGACGGCCCTGGCCGAACTGGAAGTGCCGGCACCCCGGGATCCGCAGCGTTATCAGGTATGGTTGCAGACAGCTGACGAAACGTTGGACTATCGTCTCGCCCAGCAGTATTACCGGGCATGCGCCTTGCGTATCCAGGCCGGTGGCGACCACAGTTTCCAGGGTTTTGCCGCGCGATTGCCGGCCATGTTGAGTTTTGCCGGCATCGGCGCCGATTTGTATCAGGCAATCGATTTCACCGCATTGTGAGCGATAGCCCCATGAATTCTTTTTTCACCGAACACTGACGACGAGACCCCATGGCCACTCCCAGCGCTAGCTCTTATAACGCCGACGCCATCGAAGTCCTCTCGGGCCTCGACCCGGTGCGCAAACGCCCCGGCATGTACACCGACACCAGTCGGCCGAACCACCTTGCCCAGGAAGTCATCGACAACAGCGTCGACGAAGCCCTGGCCGGGCATGCCTCATCGGTACAGGTGATCCTGCATGCCGACCATTCGCTGGAAGTCAGCGATGACGGCCGTGGCATGCCGGTGGACATTCACCCCGAGGAAGGTGTTTCGGGCGTCGAGTTGATCCTCACCAAGCTTCATGCCGGTGGCAAGTTTTCCAACAAGAACTACCAGTTCTCCGGCGGTTTGCACGGGGTGGGTATTTCCGTGGTCAACGCCTTGTCCACCGAAGTGCGGGTGCGGGTCAAGCGTGACGGCAACGAGTACCAGATGACCTTCAAGGATGGCTACAAGGCCACCGAACTGGAGATCGTTGGCACTGTTGGCAAACGCAACACCGGCACCAGTGTGTTCTTCGCACCGGATCCGAAATACTTCGACTCCCCGAAATTCTCCATCAGCCGCCTCAAGCACGTGCTCAAGGCCAAGGCCGTGTTGTGCCCGGGGCTGCTGGTCAGCTTTGAAGACAAGGCCACCGGCGAGAAAGTCGAATGGCATTACGAAGACGGCCTGCGTTCCTACCTGGTGGATGCGGTCAGCGAATTCGAGCGCCTGCCGGACGAGCCGTTCTGCGGCAGCCTGGCCGGTAATAAGGAAGCGGTGGATTGGGCGCTGCTGTGGCTGCCAGAAGGTGGCGACGCGGTACAGGAAAGCTACGTCAACCTGATCCCGACTGCCCAGGGCGGTACCCACGTCAACGGTTTGCGCCAAGGCCTGCTCGACGCCATGCGCGAGTTCTGCGAATTCCGCAGCCTGTTGCCGCGCGGCGTGAAGCTGGCGCCGGAAGACGTCTGGGAGCGCATTGCCTTCGTACTGTCGATGAAAATGCAGGAGCCGCAGTTCTCCGGCCAGACCAAGGAGCGCCTGTCGTCCCGTGAAGCGGCGGCGTTTGTTTCCGGTGTGGTCAAGGATGCGTTCAGCCTGTGGCTCAACGCCCACCCGGAAACCGGCATGCTGCTGGCGGAACTGGCGATCAACAACGCCGGCCGTCGCCTCAAGGCCAGCAAGAAGGTCGAGCGCAAACGCATTACCCAAGGCCCGGCGCTGCCGGGCAAGCTGGCCGACTGTGCCGGGCAGGACCCGATGCGTTCCGAGCTGTTCCTGGTGGAAGGTGATTCCGCCGGCGGCTCGGCCAAGCAGGCGCGGGACAAAGAATTCCAGGCGATCCTGCCGTTGCGCGGCAAGATCCTCAACACCTGGGAAGTCGACGGCAGCGAAGTGCTGGCTAGCCAGGAGGTGCACAACATCGCCGTGGCGATCGGTGTCGATCCGGGTGCGGCCGACATGAGCCAACTGCGCTACGGCAAGATCTGCATCCTCGCCGACGCCGACTCCGACGGTCTGCACATCGCGACCTTGCTGTGCGCCTTGTTCGTCCAGCACTTCCGCCCGCTGGTGGATGCCGGTCACGTCTACGTGGCCATGCCGCCGCTGTACCGCATCGACCTGGGCAAGGAAATCTACTACGCCCTGGATGAAGCCGAACGCGACGGCATCCTCGATCGTCTGGTAGCCGAGAAGAAACGCGGCAAACCACAGGTCACCCGATTCAAGGGGCTGGGTGAAATGAACCCGCCGCAGCTGCGTGAAACCACCATGGACCCGAACACTCGGCGTCTGGTGCAACTGACGCTGGAAGATTTCGAGGCTACCTCGGAAATGATGGACATGCTGCTGGCGAAGAAACGCGCCGGTGACCGCAAGACCTGGCTGGAGTCCAAGGGCAACCTGGCCGAGGTGCTGGGCTGATGCGTCTGGGCTTTGCCCTGGCCTGTGCGTTGCTGCTGACGTCGATTACGGTATCTGCCGAGCCGGCGCCACAGCTGCGCGTGTTGTCCGGGCATGTCATCGATGGCATGCCCGGTGGCAACCTGTCCGGGCTGGCGCAGTGCGGCAATGACTTGTGGGCAGTTTCCGACCGCGACGATGATCAGATCTACCGCCTCGATACCCGCGAATCCGTGTGGCAGGCACAAACGGTGCACATTGATGTACCACCGGTGCCTGACAGCGGTTTGCCCTGGGGGCTGAAGTCTCGTGTCTGGGGGGCTTCGTTCGTGCGTGGCGGCGATCTGGACTTCGAAGGCATCACTTGCGACAGCGCCGGCAATCGCTACATCGTCAGCGAAGGCCATGCCGCTGTCTTGCAAGTGCCGCCAACGGGGCCTGCTACCTGGCTGAAAATTTCGCCGATGATGGTTCGCGAGGCGCGGGCCAGAGGTTTGCTGTTGCAATTCAATGCGCTGTTCGAAGGGCTGGCGGTCAATCCGGCGGGCGATCAGATGTGGCTCGCCGCCGAGCGTAAAGGCCGCGGACTGCTGATGATCAAACGCAAGCAGACGTTGTGGGATTGCGACGGTGGCTGCGTGCTGCTGAGCGAGGCGGGCATGGAAATGCAACCCGAGCAGTTTCCCCGCGCCAGAGCTGTCTCGCGGGATTTCTCTGACCTGTCGCTGTTCAACGGCAAGCTGTTCACCCTTGAACGCAACGCCTATCAGATTTGTCGCCGGGACCCGCAGACGGCCAGGGTCGAGCGCTGCTGGTCGTACGCCGCCGAGTTGTTGCAGGAAAACCGTCGTTATCCACAGGACTACGGGTTGGAAGAAGCGTTGATCGTGGATGCTGATGGCGCGTGGATCGGTGTCGACAATAACTTCGGTGCGCGCGCCGATGGTGAAGTGCGTCCGGTGGTCTGGCGCTTCGCGGTACCGGACGGTGGCTGGAGTGCCAGGCTGTGAGGCAGCAAACGCCGGGGCAGCGCATCGGCCGGGTGTTTATGGTGCTGGCCTGGTGCGCAGCGCTGTTTCTGGCCACAAGGTTTTTCGCCCAGTGGGAAGCTCGGCAGCAAAATCCAAACGTGGTGGTCAGCTCGGAGCAGGGCGAAGGTTTCATCGAGGTGAAACTGGTCAGCAATGTGCAGGGGCATTTCGTTGCCAGCGGCCAGATCAATGGCCAGCCGGTGGACTTCATGCTTGATACCGGGGCGACCGATGTGTCGATTCCGGCGGACCTGGCCAGGCGTTTGAAGCTCGAAGAAGGATTCGGCGTGACCCTGAGCACGGCCAATGGCCTGAGCCAGGGCTATCGCACCCGTATTGAACGCCTGCAACTGGGCGACATCGTGCTGCTGGATGTGCGCGCACTGGTGGCCCCGGGGCTGCATGGCGATCAGGTGTTGCTCGGCATGAGCGCACTGAACAAACTTGAATTTACCCAGCGCGGTGGCACCATGCTGCTGCGCCAGACAACGAACCGATGAGGCCCGCATGAGCGACTCCCTTGATCTCAGCCTGGACGGTGTAGAACGCCGGTCACTGGCTGACTTCACCGAAAATGCCTACCTCAACTACTCCATGTACGTGATCATGGACCGTGCCTTGCCGCATATCGGCGACGGTCTGAAACCGGTACAGCGGCGTATCGTCTACGCCATGAGCGAGCTGGGGCTGGACGCCGATTCCAAGCATAAGAAATCGGCGCGTACCGTCGGTGACGTGCTCGGTAAATTCCACCCCCACGGCGACTCGGCCTGCTACGAAGCCATGGTGCTGATGGCCCAGCCGTTCAGCTACCGCTACACGCTGGTCGACGGCCAGGGCAACTGGGGTGCGCCGGATGATCCCAAGTCCTTCGCCGCCATGCGTTACACCGAAGCGCGGCTGTCGCGTTATTCCGAGGTGCTGCTCAGCGAGCTGGGCCAGGGCACGGCGGACTGGGGGCCGAACTTCGACGGCACGCTGGACGAGCCGCTGGTCCTGCCGGCCCGTTTGCCGAACATCCTGCTCAACGGCACCACCGGCATCGCCGTGGGCATGGCCACCGACGTGCCGCCGCACAACCTGCGCGAAGTCGCCACGGCGTGCGTGCGTTTGCTCGATGAGCCCAAGGCCACGGTCGAACAGCTCTGCGAACACATCCAGGGCCCGGATTACCCGACCGAAGCGGAAATCATCACCCCGCGCGCCGACCTGCTGAAAATCTACGAAACCGGTCGCGGCTCGGTGCGCATGCGCGCCGTGTATCACATCGAAGACGGCGACATCATCGTCACCGCGTTGCCACATCAGGTCTCGGGCGCCAAGGTGCTGGAGCAGATCGCCGCGATGATGCAGGCCAAGCCGTCCAAGGCCCCGCAAATCGCCGACCTGCGCGACGAATCCGATCACGAAAACCCGTGCCGGATCGTGATCATTCCGGGGGCGCGCAAAAACTTCGACCACGATGCCTTGATGCAACACCTGTTCGCCAGCACCGAGCTGGAGTCGAGCTACCGGGTCAACATCAACATCATCGGTCTGGACGGCAAGCCGCAGCTGAAAAATCTGCGCGCGCTGCTGGTCGAATGGCTGGAGTTCCGGGTGCAGACCGTGCGTCGTCGCCTGCAATTCCGCCTCGACAAGGTTGAGCGTCGCCTGCACCTGTTGGACGGTTTGCTGATTGCCTACCTCAACCTGGATGAAGTGATCCACATCATCCGTACCGAGGAACAGCCACGGGCCAAACTGATCGAACGCTTCGCCCTGAGCGAGATCCAGGCCGACTACATCCTCGACACCCGTTTGCGTCAGCTGGCGCGACTGGAAGAGATGAAGCTGCGTGCCGAGCAGGATGAACTGCTCAAGGAACAAGCCAAGCTGCAAGCCCTGCTGAGCAGCGAAGCCAAGTTGAAGAAACTGGTGCGCACCGAGCTGATCAAGGACGCCGAAACCTACGGCGACGACCGTCGTTCGCCGATTGTCGAGCGCGCCGAGGCCAAGGCCCTGACCGAACATGATCTGCTGCCGAACGAGAAAGTGACGGTCGTACTGTCGGAAAAGGGCTGGATTCGTTCCGCCAAAGGCCACGAGATCGATGCCACCGGGCTTTCCTACAAGGCCGGGGACGGTTTCAAGGCGCTGGCCGCCGGGCGCTCCAACCAGTTTGCCGTGTTTATCGACTCCACCGGTCGCAGTTATTCGGTAGCGGCCCATACCTTGCCGTCGGCCCGTGGCCAGGGCGAACCGCTGACCGGTCGCCTGACGCCGCCGCCGGGAGCGAGTTTCGAATGCGTGCTGATGCCCGAGGACGACGCGCTGTACGTGATCGCCTCCGACGCCGGCTACGGTTTCGTGGTCAAGGGCGAGGACCTGCAAGCCAAGAACAAGGCGGGCAAGGCCCTGTTGAGCCTGCCGAACAACGCCAAGGTCATGCTGCCGCGCCCTGTGGCCGATCGTGAGCAGAACTGGCTGGCATCGGTGACGACCGAAGGTCGCCTGTTGATCTTCAAGATCAGCGACCTGCCACAATTAGGTAAAGGCAAAGGCAACAAGATCATCGGGATTCCCGGTGAGCGAGTGGCCAGTCGCGAAGAGTATGTGACGGACATCGCCGTATTGCCGGACGGTGCAACATTGGTGTTGCAGGCCGGGAAACGTACCTTGTCACTGAAAGCGGACGACCTCGAACACTACAAGGGTGAACGTGGCCGTCGTGGCAACAAACTGCCGCGTGGCTTCCAGCGGGTAGATGCGCTGCTCGTCGAAAACCTCAATTAGGCGACATAGAAGCGCCGAACTACGAATTAACCCGTAGTTCGGCGCTTTGCGCTGGAGTCGGAACGCATATTCACGGATGATATGGCCTTTCAAGCGCCGGCACTGCCGCGCGTTATTCATATTTATTGAGTATTTTCACTGTGATCAGCCTTTTATTGATCACCTGGATGGGACGATGACTGCTCTGCGCCTTCCTTTTATTCTTATGCTCGCCGGCATTCTTGGCCTGGCGGGTTGCAGCGTTCACCAACCGGTGTCGTTGTATCAGCTGGACGCTGGAAACCCTGTTCAGCCTGCACAGAACGCGGGCATGGCGGTATTGTTGGGTCCGGTCACCGTGGCCGACTACCTGCAGCGCGAAACCCTGTTGCAGCGTCAGCCGGATGGCAGCTTGCAAGCATCGACCGACGGTCGTTGGGCCGGCAGCCTTTCGTCGGATATCGATCAATTGCTGCTGCGTCAGGTCGCAGGTCACCTGGACAGCCAGCGCGTAGTGCTCGCCCCGGCAACATTGGGGTTCACCCCGGACGTTCAGGTGCTGCTGACCATCACGCGACTGGATTCGGGTGCAAAACAACCGGCGATCCTCGATGCGCAATGGCGCCTGATCGACCGTCGCGGGCAGGTCCGCGACAACCGCATCATCCATTTGCAGGAACAGCATGCCGGTAGTACGGCGGCTCAGGTCCAGGCACAGGGCGTGTTGTTGCAACGCCTGGCCGAGCAACTGTCGGTGGCGCTCAAGCCGCTGGCCAATCAGCCACCAATCGCCGAAGTCCCGCGTAAAGCGCCAGCCAAGGCGGCTGCACCTGCGGTAGAACAGGAAAAGCAGCCGAAGATCCCGATGGCCGCGCCTATTCGTACGGATATGGAAGTGTTCCGCTTCTAAGCCAGAGCTGAAGCTGTTCCCTCAATAAAGCCCGCCTTGTGCGGGCTTTATTGTTTCTGCCGGCTGGCGATCTCTAGTGTGGCTGGTGGCCTCATCGCGAGCAGGCTCGCTCCCACAGGGGATCTTCAGTGAGCACTCCGTTGTGGTAAACCCGGATCAATTGTGGGAGCGAGCCTGCTCGCGAAGGCGTAGGTGCAGACAACAAAAAAGCCCGCAGACGATCACTCATCTGCGGGCTTCATCGTGGCCGGGCCTAAGGTTTAAGCCCGGCGCTCGTGCATTCGCGCCAGTTGCCGCTCAAGCATCGATGGATACGGCTCCATCAACCGTTCCACGCAGCATGCACCTTCAGGGCTGGCAATCGGGCGGATCCGTGCGCGCTGACGGATCAAGGCGTCGTCACTGATCTTGCGTTCCACCAGCAGCAGGTTGCGACTGTGTTGCGACAGGGCCAGGGCGTCCTGGGCAGGGTCGGTCAGCAGCAGGTCGATCTGGCTCAGGCCAAACAGTTCGTCGCCCAGGGTCAGGCCCAGCTGCAATTGCAGGGTGATGCCGCTGTCCGCGACTTCGATCTGCAACTGGTGGCCCAGGGCCCGCAGCAGCTCGCCACAGCAAATGGCGTTGGTCAGGTAATCGTCGCCGCTGTCTTCAGTGTGGAACAGCATCAGCGTGCTGCCATCGTTCAAGGTCTCCACTTCGCCTTGATACAGCGATGCGGCCTGGTCGAGGCAATCGCGATAACGCTCCAGCAGTTCTTCAAGACGCGCCCGCGGCAGGCGGCGCAGTTGCTCCTGGGAACCCAGTTGCACCGCCAGTACCGCGCTGTGTTGCGGCACGCTCGGCGTAGCCTTGCGAATCACCGGTTGCGGGGTGCTGTCCAGCGACTCGTCGCGCAGGTCGGCGAACGGGTCTTCGTCATCGTCGTCTTCGACGGTGCTGACGATCTGCCGTGGCGCTGGCTTGAGCGCCGCTACCGGGCGGCTCTCGTCGAAACTCGGATCGCGCAGGTTACGGACTTCGAAGGCCGGGTCGGCCTCGTCATCGGCCTCGTCGAATTCCGGCTCCGGTTCCGGCACAGGGGCGGGCTCCGGGGCGAAGTTGGCGTGCAGCTGACGCGCCAGGTCGCCGATTTCGTCCTGGCGGTCGGTGGCCGGGGTGTATTCATCGATATTGCGCAGCCACACCCGCAATTGCAGCAGGGGCGTTGAGAGATACCGCCCCATGCGCAGGCTCAGGGCCAGGGACAGGGCCAGCAGGATGGCGCTGAGGATGCCCATGCTTTGCAGGCTGATGGTCATCGGCTGCTGGAATTGGTCCATGTCCAGACTGATGCGCAATTGCCCGGCGGTCACGTCCTGGAAGGTGATCTTGCTCTGGTACATGCCTTCGGCTTCGCCCAGCAGGCCATGCTTGGGACGCTGGCCGGATTCGGCAAGGATGCGGTTGTCCGGACTGTAGATGGCGGCGTGGGCCACCAGCTTGTTCTTGGTCAGGTTATTGAGCAGCACATTGAGGCTGAGGATGTCGTTGGACACCAACAGCTCCGTGGCCGAAGTGGCCGTCTGCGTCGTCAGGCTTTCGCCCAGCGCATCCGCCTGCTCATGCATGGCCTGCTTGAATTGCAGGCCCATCACGCCGGCATAGATGACCAGGGCCAGGGCGACCAGGATCACGTTATGGCTGGCGATGCGCAATGCAATCGGTACACGGCGGTGGCGCAGTGCCCGGAAGATCAGCAGGAAGAAGTTATCGGTTTTTACTGGCGTAGGCCGGTTCACTTGAGCTCGGCTCTTTTGTCCGTGAAGTTGACGCGCAGTATAGCGACAGGCCCTAGACCGTCAAAGCGCTCACGGTGCCCGATGGTCACTGAAAGTGGGTAGAATGCGGTTTTTTTCCACCTGCGGGGGTGCGCCTTGCGCGAAATCGTCCTGATAAACATCACGGGAGTCGACCGTCCGGGTCTGACTGCGGCCATTACCGGCGTTCTGGCCCAGGGTGGTGTGAACATTCTCGACATCGGTCAGGCGGTGATCCACGACACCTTGTCGTTCGGCATCCTGGTTGAAATTCCCGACACCGAGCAAGGCAAGTCCGTGCTCAAGGACATCTTGTTCAAGGGCTACGAGCTCGATCAACAGGTGCGTTTCACACCGGTGTCCGAACAGGATTACCAGCAGTGGGTCGGCAACCAGGGCAAAAAGCGCCACATCGTGACCCTGTTGACCCGCAAGGTGACAGCCGGGCAGTTGCAGGCCGTGAGTTCGATCACCGCCAAATATGGCCTGAACATTGACCACATCGATCGTCTGTCCGGGCGCATGCCACTGGACACTCCGGCCGACAAGGGCAAGGGCTGCATCGAGTTTTCCGTGCGTGGCGAGGCGGCTGATCCGCAGGCGCTGCGGGCCGAATTCCTCAGCGTCGCCCAGGAACTGAACGTCGACATCGCCTTCCAGGAAGATTCGCTGTTCCGTCGCAACCGTCGCCTGGCGGTGTTCGACATGGACTCGACCCTGATCGAAGCCGAAGTGATCGACGAACTGGCCAAGGCGGCTGGCGTGGGTGACAAGGTTTCGGAAATTACCGAGCGGGCAATGGCCGGCGAACTGGATTTTCGCGCCAGCTTCAAGGAGCGCCTGGCCTTGCTCAAAGGTCTGGACGTCAATGTGCTGGATTCCATCGGTGCTTCGTTGCGCCTGACCGAAGGCGCGGAAACCCTGTTCGCCGAACTCAAGCGCCTGGGCTACAAGACCGCGATCCTGTCGGGCGGCTTCACCTACTTCGCCAAGCAACTGCAGGCCAAGCTGGGGATCGACTACGTGTTTGCCAACGAACTGGAAGTGGTCGACGGCAAAGTCACCGGCGTAGCGGTCGAGCCGATTGTCGATGCGCAGCGCAAGGCGGATCTGCTGAAGGAACTGGCACACAAGGAAGGCTTGCGCCTGGAGCAGACCATTGCGGTCGGTGACGGTGCCAATGACTTGCCGATGCTGGCGATTGCCGGGTTGGGCGTAGCGTTCCGCGCCAAGCCGCTGGTCAAGCAGTCGGCCAAGCAGGCCATTTCGACGCTGGGCCTGGATGGCGTGCTGTACCTGCTGGGCTTCCGCGATCGCGACGGACAGCTGTAACGCGCAAACCCACTGTAGGAGCGAGCCTGCTCGCGATGAACCTGAGAGCGACGCGGGCATTCAGAATGCCCGCGTCATCGTTAACGCCCATCGCGAGCAAGCTCGCTCCTACAGGTATGTGCGTTGATCAGGCCTTTGGCGAACCCATGCCCTGACCCATCTGCACCGCTGTGCCGGCAGTCATTTCTTCAGCCCACTTCACCTGATCCGGCCCGAACAGCACGACGGCGGTCGAACCCAGCTTGAAGCGTCCCAGTTCCGCACCTTTTTCCAGATGGATCGGCGCGCGAGCGGCTTCGTCGTAGCGGAAGGTTTTCAGCTCGCGTTTCGGCGGCGTGACCAGGCCGGCCCAGACGGTTTCAATCGAAGCCACGATCATCGCGCCCACCAGCACCACGGCCATCGGCCCGCGCTCGGTGTCGAAAATGCACGCCACGCGCTCGTTGCGGGCGAACAGTTCCGGAACGTTTTCAGCGGTGGTCTGGTTGACCGAGAACAGACGGCCCGGGATGTAGACCATCTCGCGCAGGGTGCCGGCCAGCGGCATGTGCACGCGGTGGTAGTCCTTCGGCGACAGGTAGATGGTCGCGAAGTCACCGCCCATGAACGGCGCAGCATTCGCCGCATCGCCACCCAACAGTTCCAGCACGCTGAAACTGTGGCCCTTGGCCTGGAATACACGGCCGTGCTCGATCGGGCCGAGCTGGCTGATCGCGCCGTCGGCCGGGCAGAGGATCGCGCCCGGAGTTTCGTCCAACGGACGGGCACCGTCTTTCAGTGCGCGGGTGAAGAACGCGTTGAAGTGCTCGTAGGCAGTCAGGTCTTCGACCAGCGCCTGGGACATGTCCACCTGATAGCGCTTGGCGAACCAGGCGGTAAAGGCATTCTTGAACCAGCGCACGCGGCATTCGGCGATGCAGCCGGCCAGTCGCGAGAGCAAGTTGTGGGGCAGCAGGTACTGGCCGAGGAGAAACAGACGCTTGTTCATTAACAGTCCTTAAAAATCTTAAATTTCTACCGGGGTATCGGGATGGTTGCCCCATTCGCCCCAAGAGCCGGCGTAGCCCTTGACCCGCGGATAACCGAGGGACTTGGCCACCAGATAGGTGAAGCCAGAACGGTGGTGGGTCTGGCAGTGGGTAATCACTTCTTTGTCTTTGCTGATCCCGAGTTTTTCGAGGATCTGCGGCATGTCGGTGCGGATGCGCAGCTGGCGTGCCCGATCCATGCCGGAGGTCCATTCGAAATTGACCGCGCCGGGAATGTGCCCGCCCTTGGCCGCCAGGACTTTCTCGCCGGAATACTCCAGCGGCCCGCGTGCGTCCCAGATGGCCAGGTCGGCAGCGCCGAGCCGGCTTTGCAGGTATTCGCGGGTGGCGGTAGGTTCATCGTGCAAGGTCAGAGAAACCGGGCCACCCACGGCTGGGGGGATCTGGATCGACATGGGCAAACCTTCTGCCAGCCAGGCCGTCAGGCCGCCGTCGACATAGTGGTACTTGCTGTGGCCGATGACATCCAGCAGCCAGATGAAGCGTCCAGCCCAACCGCCGCCTTCGTCGTCATACACCACGTATACCGCATCGGGATTGTGTCCCAACTCGCCAAACAGCGTTTCGAGCGCTGCCTGCGGGGGCATCAATCCCGGGGCGGGGGCCTGCCCCAGTTGCGTGCGTTTCGGATCGACAAAGCGCGCGCCGGGAATGTGTCCCTCGGCGTAGCGGGCGGGACTGGTCAAGTCCACCAGAATCAGTTCGCGGGCGTCGAGGCGAGGGAGCAAGTCGCTCGGCTCGATCACCAGCGGCAAGCCAGAGAAGTCAGACATGTGAGGTCTCCAGAGCACAAAAGGGAGGATTGTAGCGCAGCCTTATTGGCCGCGGTGGCTAAAGCTGTGCAGGGCTTTTTCGATGCACTGCGCGGTTTTGCCGAAGGCCTGTACGGAAATTTCCGAAAACGGCCCGCCGCCCTGGTCCGCCACGACGATCATGATCACCCGGCCATTATTGACCAGCGAGCGCAGCAGCAGGTGTTCGCCGCTGAACTGCGAACGCAGGCTGTTGGGCAGCAGGGCCGAGAATTGCGCGTTGTTGGTCGGCGTCAGGCGGACCTGGGCCTGTTGCGCGAGCAGGCGTTGCAACACGTTGCTCTGGCTGACCACGAAGTTCAGCCCGGCTGCCTCCTTCGCCAGGCCGGCCGTCTGGTGCACACGAAGGTTGGCATGGGTACGGTCGGCCATCAGGATCATCACCCTACGCATGCCGCAGGCCACGAGGGCGTCCCGGGCGGCGATGGTCAAGTGCATGGCGTTGGTGAAGCGACTCGGCTCGACCAGCAATTCGGCGCATTGCTTGCGCCATTTCGCCAGATCTTCGGCAGTGGGTGCCGCGGCTGGTAGCAAACCTGCGTGGACACGGTTCATGCCCCACGGCCAGATCAGCGATTCGGCGGGGTGCCAGAGGTCGGGCATGGCGTGATGGCGCGCGCTGTTGGCGGCTTGCTGGTGCAGTTGTTGTTGCACCTCATCCATTGGCATTTGCAGGTAAAGGCTGGTCAGGTACTGCCAGCGTTCACTGTGCGGGCTGTCCCAGGCGTGTTGTGCCGACAGCGCCAGACCGTTGGCCAGCAGCACCGTATTGGCCGGTTGATTGAGCCAGCGGCGCAGGGTCGGATCGTCATCGAGGCGGTTCTGCTGGCGCAACGGGTGCTTGCTGTCTCGGGCGATGCGCAGGACTTTCACCAGCTCCCGCTGCTCGGTGAGCAATAGTCGATAGCCCTGTTGCACCCAGATCGGCAAGCGCCAGACCTCCACCAGCGCCTGGCCGATGTCCAGCAGGCGTACGCCAAACAGTTGCATTTCGACTTTACGTGCCGACTCACCTTTATGGATGACCCGCAGTTCCCAGTCTTCGAGCAGTTTTGGATGGGTCAGCGCCAAAGGCCACAGGGGCGAAAGAAACAGCAGGCTACCCCAGTGGATGTCCTGCCACAGGCGCGCCAGGCGACTGGCAAAAAAACCATTGGCCTGTTGCGTGGCGTGCTGGCTGATCATCTGCAGCTGACGCAAGGCTTTGGGGATTTCGGACTGGGGTTCGGCGGGCAGGCGAGCGAGCAGCTCTTCGGCGCGCTTCAAGCCGAGGCGATTGATCGCGATCTCGAGGTTTTCCGCCGGCTCGACCATGCCGCCGTGGGTGTGCCGGTTGGCTTCGCGAATCACGCTCAAGGCCAGGGCGGGGCTGCCTTGCATGAGGTCGGCGATATCGCGCAGCGAGCTGCGATTGTCGCGGATGGCCTTGCAGACCCGGTCGTAGCTGGCTTGCGGAACCGGCAGGCGCACGCCATCTAGCAGCTTGACCCAGCCTTCGAGCGTCGTCGGTTTTGGTGTTGGAACGTTCGTTTCGTTAACCATGGTGGGAGGCGATCATCGTCAACAATACCTGTGCCCGGAAGGGGTCAAATTAGCTTTTCGCCTGAACTGGCTATAGTCTGGCGCAGTTTTGCCGATAAGTAGAAGAAGAGATTTTTTAACTTCCGAATATGACCTTGAACCCGACTCAGTAAGTGCTCTCCTAACCTATGGCTAAAATTATCGGCATCATCGTCGTATTCGCGAGCGTGCTCGGCGGATACGTGCTTTCCCACGGCAAGATTGCCGCCCTGATCCAGCCTTTCGAGGTCATGATCATCGGTGGTGCAGCCCTCGGCGCCTTCTTGCAGGCCAACCCCGGCTACATGACGATGCACGTGCTCAAGAAGTCCCTGAGCATGTTCAGTTCGCGTTTCAACCACGCCTTTTACCTTGAAGTGCTGGGCCTGATCTACGAGATCCTCAACAAGAGCCGCCGCGAAGGCATGATGGCCATCGAAGGCGACATCGAAGATGCCGCCGCGAGCCCGATCTTCGCCAAGTACCCGACGGTCCTCAAGGACGAACGCATGACCGCGTTCATCTGTGATTACCTGCGCATCATGTCCTCCGGCAACATGGCCCCGCACGAGCTTGAAGGCCTGTTCGACATGGAGCTGTTCAGCCTAAAGGAAGACCTGGAGCACCCATCCCACGCGGTCAACGGCATCGCCGACGCCATGCCCGGTTTCGGTATCGTCGCGGCGGTACTGGGTATCGTGGTGACCATGGCCTCGCTGGGTGAGGGCGACCAGAAGTCCATCGGCCTGCACGTCGGTGCGGCACTGGTCGGTACCTTCTTCGGTATTCTCGCCGCCTACGGTTTCTTTGGCCCGCTGGCCCATTCCCTGGCCCACGATGCCAAGGAAGAGCTGAACGTCTACGAAGCCATCAAGGCCTCGCTGGTGGCTTCGGCTTCCGGCATGCCGCCATCGCTGGCCGTAGAGTTCGGGCGCAAGGTCCTGTACCCGGCGCACCGTCCAAGCTTCGCCGAGCTGGAACAAGCGGTTCGCGGTCGTTAAGTTATGGAAAATAATCAGCCGATAATCATCAAGCGCGTCAAGCGCATCGCTGGCGGGCATCACGGGGGCGCGTGGAAAATCGCCTTCGCCGACTTCGCCACGGCGATGATGGCGTTCTTCCTGGTGTTGTGGCTGCTGTCCACCGCCACGCCGGAACAGAAGATCGCCATCGCCGGTTACTTCAAGGACCCGATCGGCTTTTCCGAAAGCGGCACGCCGTACATCATCGATCTGGGCGGCACGCCGACCCTGGCGCCGGAAAACACCCTCAACCCCGAGGTGAAGTCCCAGCCGCAGCCGGACAAGGTCACCATCGATACCGACCAGGTCGAAGGCATGGCCGAGCAGGTCGAAAAAGAGCGCCTCGAGTTGTTGCTGCAGGAACTGCAGAACAAGGTCGAAGAAAACCCGCAGATGCAGAAGTTCAAGGACCAGATCCTGTTCGAAATCACTCAGGACGGCCTGCGTATCCAGATCATGGACGCGGAAAATCGCCCGATGTTCGACTCGGGCTCAGCTCGCTTGAAACCGTATTTCGAAGACATCCTGTTGGCCATGGCCGACACCATCAAGGCGGTGCCGAACAAGATCAGCATCAGCGGCCACACCGATGCCAAGCCATACACCGGCACCGGTGATTTCGGTAACTGGGAACTCTCGGCCAACCGTGCCAACGCCGCACGGCGTGCGCTGGTAGCGGGCAGCTATCCGGATGCACAGGTGGCGCGCGTGGTCGGTTATGCCTCGTCGGCGTTGTTCGATCGCGAGCATCCTTTCAACCCGGTCAACCGCCGTATCGACATCGTGGTGCTGACCAAGAAAGCCCAGCGGGCCATCGAAGGCTCGCAAGGCGCGGAGCCTGCTCCCGATGCGCCGCAAGGTTCGGCTGCACCAGGCGCAGCACCGACCGCACCGGTCGACCCGAACGCGTTGCCGGCGGACAAGGAACCACTGCCGGCCCACGAACTGCGCGAGCGTCTGAATCTGTTTGATGATCCGGCGCCGAAACCGGGTGAGCCAGCCAAACCGGCTGAACCGCCCAAGCAGTGACCGACAAAAAAGCCGACAGTGATGTCGGCTTTTTTGTGCGGCTTTCACTGGTTTGGAGGCCGCCAGGGGGCACGATCCCCTGTAGGAGCCCGCTTGCTGGCGATGGTCGTCAACGATAACGCGTGCTGTCTGAATCCACTCGGCGTACTGGAGTCCATCGCCAGCAAGCTGGCTCCTACAGATGATGGGTGAGAGAAATCCCGACCGGTCAAGAGGACGGATCGGGGAGCAGAGTGACTCAGAAGCCGCGGATGATTCGGGACTTAAGGTCGGAGTGGAAGCGATCCGCATTGGACTTGTTGACGCTGCGCACCGACTCGCTACCGGTCACCGAATCCAGTGCCATCGAGCGCTTGAGCGTCGCTTCGTTGCGATAGGCATCGATAAAGAAGTCGATGTCCCGGTCGCTGGTCAGCTTCGGCCATTTGTCCAGGTACAGCGGCAGCTCGGTCGGGCCGGTCTTGAACGAGCAGATGCGTCGGTTGGTGATGGTTGCCTCGCCGATTTCGAACGGCACCCACCAGGACAGCGCGGTTTTCTCCGAGACTACTGCCAGCAGGTGCGTGCATTCGCTGATGTTGCGGGTAATCACCCCGGTGATGTCGTCGGTGGTCTGGGATTCGGCATCCAGCACATCGAGGTAGGTCTTGATATTGGCCTGGATCAGGCGCCCGTTGATTTTGACCGCGTGGGCGCGGTCCATGTGGCGGTAGCTGATAAACACTGGCATCAGAAATGTCCCTTGATCGCGAGTTCGCGGTAATAGGCGCCGAGGGCGGTGAGGCGGCAGCCGGTGGAGTGGATGGCGGCGTAGTACATATGCTCGGCGTCCACCGGTTCGATGAGGCTGTGACGGTTGCACTTTTGCAACTGGGCGAAGACGTCGCCGTGCTCCGGGTTGAATTCAGGTTCGGTGGGCTCAAAGCTGGGGGCGAGGGGGTACACCGACTCCGCTTCGGCAAACCATTCGGGGAGTTTGCGCAGGATCTCCTTGGAGATCAGCGGCGACACTTCGCGCAGGGAAATGAACTGCGAGACGTTGGTCTTGAACACCGGGCGCTGTTCCCAGGCGTCGAGGGCATTGTCGACAAACGAATAGAGGCTGCCGGGTGTGATCTTGCCCAGGATGTTCGCTGCTCCGCCGTGCAGGGCCTGGAGCAATAGTCCGGTGAACACGCCGTGTTGCCCGCCCTCCATCGCCGGCTCTTCCTTTTTGCAGGCAGTCAGAATGGTCATGCCCTCGCCGACCACGCTGCCCTCACTGCGCAAGGCGCGCAGTTCGCCGGCCGAGCCGCTCTGGCAACAATCGAGGATGATCACTTTGTTTTTGATCTTCGTGGCCTTGCTCGCCCAGTTGAGAATGTCACTGAGGCGAATCCCGTCCTTGGCGCTCTTGTAATCCTGCGGGATCAACATGCCTTCGTCGGTGTCGGTGTCGAAGCTGCCGTGGCCGGCGAAATACAGCAGCGCGACATTGCAGTCCCCGGAAAACAGTTCGCGGATCTGGTCTTCGAGCTTTTCCCGGCTCAGGTAGTCCTCGGCGGAGGTCAGCACGATGTTCTTGAAGTTCGGATCGCCATTGGCGTCGGTCTTCAGCACGGAAGCCATGGCCATGGCGTCATTGCTGCAACCGCTCAGTCGCGAAACGTGGGTGTAGTCGTTGATGCCGATAAACAGTCCCTTGCGCATGGTTACACCGCCGTATGCTGGCGAATTGCGCTGATGATGCTGTTGGTGTTCCAGGCACACTCGGCATGTGCCGCCTCACGTACTACCGTGGAAATCCGCTCGGCGCCGAACGGTTTGATCGCAATGATCACCTTGCCCATGCGCTTGGCGATCTCGATTTCCTTGTTGATCCACTTGCTGTAGGTGGAGTACATCCCGGCCATGATCAATACCGCCGAACACGGACGGATCTTGTTTTCGATGGCCTCCTCAAGCTGTTTGTCGGTTTTCGCGCCGACAATCGGGTTGTCCGGTGGCACCGAAAAATTCTTGTAGGTGAAACCGGGCTTGGCGTTGAGCAGGCGCACGAGATTGTCGTGGGCGTCGGAGTAGTTCCATGAGTGGCTGATGAACAGATGGTAGGTTTGCATGGGTGTCCCTCGGTGTCGCTGGAGTGCGAAGAGGGTTTGAAACTAGGCGATTACAGGGCGGCTACAAGAGGTCGGCGCGGAAAGAGAAATGCCCTACAAGCGAGCGTGCGCACGTCTTACAGAAAGGTCTGACGTTTAAGCGGGGGAAGATCCAGCCGCCGACCACCCCGCGTAAGCCGGGCGGTCGGCACGTCTGTTTAGTAGCCGTTTTCCGGCAGGCTGGCGATGATCGAGCGGTAGCTGTTCATCCGTTGCTGCTGCACGCGGCCATCTTCAAGGGCCTTGAGCAGGGCGCAACCGGGTTCGCGGTCATGCTTGCAGTCGCGGAAGCGGCAGGTGCCCAGCAGGTCGTTGAACTCGATGAAGCCGGCTTCGACGTCGGCACGGCTGACGTGACCCAGGCCGAATTCGCGGATTCCCGGGGAGTCAATCAATTCACCGCCGCCGGGGAAGTGGAACAACCGCGCGGTGGTGGTGGTGTGGGTGCCCTGGCCGGACAGCTCGGACAGCGGGCCGACGCGGGTTTCGACATCCGGCAGCAGGCTGTTGACCAGCGACGACTTGCCGACACCGGACTGGCCGACGAACACGCTGATGCGTCCGTCCAGTTGCGCCTGCAACTGCTCCATACCATTACCGTGATGCGCCGACACTTCCAGCACCGGGTAACCGAGGGTGCGGTATACGGCGAGCAAGGCATTCAGCGCAGGGGCGTTGTTTTCGTCGATCAAGTCGAATTTGTTCAGCAGCAGCAGCGGCTTGATGCCCGCATGTTCGGCCGCCACCAGGTAGCGGTCGATCAGGTTGGCGTGGGGCTCGGGCAGCGGTGCAAACACGATGACGATCATGTCGACGTTGGCCGCCACCGGCTTGAGCTGACCACGGCTGTCCGGGCGGCACAGCTCGGTGTTGCGCGGCAGTTGCGCCACGATCACACCGATGCCCTGGTTGCCGGCGCGCCACACCACCTGATCACCGGTCACCAGCGCCGGCAGGTTCGCGCGCAGGTGGCAACGGAACACCTGGCCGGCCAGTTCGCCGTCGCGGGCCTCGACCTCGACCTGCACACCGAAGTGCGCGATCACCAGGCCGTGCTGTTCCGGGCCCAGATCGCCGCCCTCAAGTGCCTCGACAGCCGAGGACTCGCGTTTGGCGGCGCGGGCAGCGCGTTCGCCCTGAATCTTTTCGATGCGCCAGTTTTGGCGGCGATTGAGTTGGCGTTTGGCCATGGGTGTTCCGTATAAAGAATGCAGCGATTAGGTAAAACGGCCGCGAGTTTAGCACGCCCGGCCACCGGCCTAGGCTAAACTGCGCAGCATTGCTTAGGAGCCGAACATGCAAAATCCGCAGAACCTGATCTGGATCGACCTGGAAATGACCGGTCTGAACCCTGATACCGACGTCATTATCGAAATGGCCACCATCGTCACCGACAGTGACCTGAACACCCTGGCCGAAGGCCCGGTGATCGCCATTCACCACAGCGACGAAATCCTCGCCGGCATGGACGAGTGGAACACCCGTCAGCATGGTGGTTCCGGGCTGACCCAGCGGGTTCGCGATAGCCGTATCAGCATGGCCGAAGCCGAAGCCGAAACCATCGCCTTCCTGGAGAAGTGGGTGCCGAAGGGCAAATCGCCGATCTGCGGCAACAGCATTTGCCAGGACCGTCGCTTCCTTTATACCCACATGAAATCCCTGGAAAGCTATTTCCACTACCGCAACCTCGACGTGTCCACGCTCAAAGAGCTGGCGGCGCGCTGGGCACCGGACGTGCGTGACAGCTTCAAGAAGGGCAGCACCCACCTGGCGCTGGACGACATCCGCGAATCCATCGCCGAGTTGCAGCACTACCGCAAGCATTTCATCAAGTTCTAGTTCACGGTCGTCCGCTCCGGCCCCATCGCGAGCAAGCTCGCTCCCACAGGTACATCGCCGCCCCTTTGGGAGCGAGCTTGCTCGCGATGGCGTAGGCACAGTCGCCACCAGTGGTCTGGTAGCGCCCTCTTTTGGTGCTTGGGCGAAGTGGGTAGACTGCGCGCCTTTTCGCAAGGACCGCCACCATGTTGCTGATGCTCTACCTGATCGCCATCATCGCCGAAGCCATGACCGGCGCCCTGTCTGCCGGGCGTCGTGGCATGGACTGGTTTGGCGTGGTGCTGATCGCTTGCGTCACGGCGTTGGGAGGCGGCTCGGTGCGCGATGTGCTGCTCGGGCATTACCCGCTGACGTGGGTCAAACACCCGGAATACCTGGTGCTGACCACGGCTGCGGCAATGATTACCGTGTTCACGGCACGCTGGATGCGGCATTTGCGTTCACTGTTTCTGGTGCTCGATGCCATGGGACTGGTGGCCTTTACCCTGATCGGCTGCATCACCGCCCTGGAAATGGGCCATGGCATGTTGGTCGCGTCGGTCAGCGGCGTGATCACCGGAGTATTTGGCGGCATCCTGCGGGACATTTTCTGCAACGATATTCCGCTGATCTTCCGGCGTGAGCTGTATGCCAGCGTCTCGTTTGCGGCGGCGTGGTGCTACATGCTTTGTCTATACCTGAACTTGCCTGGGGAGCAGGCGATTCTGATCACCTTGTTCGGCGGTTTCCTGTTGCGCTTGTTGGCGATCCGTTTTCACTGGGAAATGCCCAAGTTCGTCTACAACGACGAGGCTTGACGCCCCGATCCCCTGTAGGAGCTGCCGCAGGCTGCGATCTTTTGATCTTAAAGATCAAGATCAAAAGATCGCAGCCTGCGGCAGCTCCTACACGAGGCCGTGTTGTTTCAGGGCCCACTCGACGTGTTCGCGGACCAGTTCGGACGGATGCTCGCGCCGCGCTTTCAACGCCTCCAGCACCGGGATCGTCGAAGGCGCATTGCCCAGGCCTACCGCCAGGTTGCGCAACCAGTTTTCGTAACCGGTCCGACGCAGCGGCGAGCCTTCGGTGCTGCTCAGGAATTTCTCCTCATCCCACATGAACAGTTCCGCCAGTTCGGCGTTATCCAGGTTGTGCCGCGGCTTGAAGTCGCTTTCACCGGACGGGCGGGCGAAGCGGTTCCAGGGGCAGACAATCTGGCAATCATCGCAACCGAACACCCGATTGCCGATCAGCGGCCGCAGGTCTTGCGGGATCGCGCCTTTGAGTTCGATGGTCAGGTAGGAAATGCAGCGCCGGGCATCCAGCACGTAAGGGCCGACGAAGGCATTGGTCGGACAGATGTCGAGGCAGGCACTGCAGCGACCGCAGTGTTCGGTGGCGTGGGGCGGGTCTACCGGCAGCGGCAAGTCAACGAACAGCTCGGCGAGGAAGAAATAACTGCCTGCCTTGCGATTCAACACCAGGGTGTTTTTGCCAATCCAGCCCAGGCCGGCCTGTTCGGCGATGGCTTTTTCCAGCACAGGTGCACTGTCGACAAAGGCACGGAAACCAAACGGGCCGATTTCTGCCTGAATCTTGTCCGCCAGTTGTTGCACGCGTTTGCGGATCAATTTGTGGTAGTCGCGACCCAGGGCATAACGCGAGACGTAGGCTTTTTCCGGCTGGGCGAGCATTTTCGCCATGTGGGTGTCGCCCGCCAGGTAGTCCATGCGCAGCGAAACCACGCGCAAAGTGCCGGGCACCAGCTCCTCCGGGTGTGAGCGTTTGCTGCCGTGGGCGCCCATGTAGTCCATTTCGCCGTGGTAGCCGGCGGCGAGCCAGCGCTCCAGGTGTTGCTCGTGCTCGCCCAGGTCGAGCCCGCTGATGCCGACTTGTTGAAAGCCCAGCTCGCGGCCCCAGTCCTTGATGGATTGGGCGAGGGCAGGCAGGTCTGTGGTAATAGCAGGCATGAGGCGAGAGAAACCGGAGCTGAGGTGCGTATAATTCTGCCAGACATCGGAGCCCGAAGACGCATGCCGCACACTAAAGATGAATTACCCGACGCGCTGTACAGTGCCGCGCAAGTGCGAGCACTCGACGCGAGCCTGATCGCCGCCGGCACACCGGGCTTCGAATTGATGCAGCGCGCGGCGCGGGCGACGTGGCGCGCGCTGGTGCGGCAATGGCCGACAGCGAATGAACTGACCGTACTCACCGGCCATGGCAACAACGCCGGGGACGGGTATCTGGTGGCCGTGTTGGCCCTGCGCGCAGGCTGGTCTGTCCGGGTATTGGCGGTGGGAGACCCGCAGCGCCTGCAGGGGGACGCGGCCTTGGCACATGCCGAGGCGGTGTCTGAAAAAGTGCTCATCGAGCCCTGGACCGCACAATCCGGATTGCGCGGCATCGTCCTGGATGCTTTGCTTGGCACCGGACTGAGCGGCGAGGTGCGTGAGCCGTATGCCGGTGCCGTCGCCGCGATCAATATGAGCGGGCTGCCGGTCGCGGCGGTGGATATTCCTTCAGGGCTGTGCGCCGATACCGGTCGTATCCTCGGCGTGGCGGTGCAGGCCGACCTGACAGTGACCTTCATCGGCTTGAAATTGGGATTGTTCACCGGGGAGGCGGCCGATGTGGTCGGCGAACTGCTGTTCAACGACTTGCACGCAGACCCACAGTTGATAGACGGCGCTGCTTTCACTGCCCGTCGCCTGAGCGCAGCTAATCTGCCGCGTCCAGCAGCGCGGGCGCCGGCTTCCCACAAAGGCAGATTCGGCCATGTGTTGCTGATCGGCGGCGATCGCGGGTTGGGTGGCGCGATTCTACTGAGCGCGCAAAGTGCGCTGCGCAGCGGTGCGGGCATGGTGTCGGTGGCGACCCGCAGCGAACATGTCGCGGCCGCACTGGCGCGGATCCCCGAGGCGATGGTGCTGGGCACTTCCTCGGCCAATCAGCTGATGAATTTGCTGCAAAAGGTTTCCGTGCTGGTTGTCGGTCCGGGGCTGGGGCAAGCGGGTTGGGGGCGCAGCTTGTTGTCGGCCGCCGCTAATGCACCGTTGCCGCAAGTCTGGGACGCCGATGCGCTGAACCTGCTGGCCGAGGAGCGTGTGAGTTTGCCCAGGGATTGCGTGATCACTCCGCATCCGGGCGAAGCGGCGCGTTTGCTCGGAATGAGTACGGCGCAGGTTCAAGCCGACCGGCCGGCAGCGGCCCATGCATTGAGCAAGAAATATTCGGCGGTCGCGGTGCTCAAGGGGGCCGGGAGCCTGATCGCCAGTCCCGACGGACGGCTGGCCGTCTGTCATCAGGGCCACCCGGCGATGGCTACTGCCGGTCTGGGCGATGTACTGGCCGGTTTGCTCGGTGCATTGCTGGCCCAGGGCATGGAACCCTTCGACGCGGCCTGCCTGGCGGTCTGGCTGCACGCCAATGCCGGCGAGCAACAAGGAAAATTCGGCCGTGGGCTGGCGGCCAGTGATCTGATTCCAGCCATTCGTCAGTTGTTGGAGGAGCAAGCACCGTGTCTGAAGTAACCCTGTACCTGGCCGATGAGCAGGCCATGAGCGACTTTGGCGCACGCATTGCCCGAATCACCCAAGGCCATGGCCTGATCTTCCTCGAGGGCAACCTGGGGATGGGCAAAACCACGTTGTCCCGAGGCATTATCCGCGGCCTGGGGCATGTCGGGGCAGTAAAAAGTCCGACCTTCACCCTGGTTGAGCCCTACGAGATTGGCGACATTCGCGCCTTCCATTTCGATTTGTACCGTCTGGTCGATCCGGAAGAGCTGGAGTTCCTCGGTATCCGCGACTATTTCGAAGACGATGCCCTGTGTCTGATCGAGTGGCCCGACAAAGGTGCAGGCTTTTTGCCAAAGCCGGACCTGACCATTACCATTAGCCCGCAAGACAGCGGGCGTTCGCTGAAAATTTTATCCCAGGGTTCGCGTGGCGAGGCCTGGTGTGCCGCTTTGGCATTGGAATCCAAATAAATGATGGGGTTAGGTATGCGCTTTCGCGCGTTGGTTGCTGCCGTAGGGGTGTTGTTTCTGGCGGTGACCGTCGACGCTGTGGCCGATTCGAAGGTCAACAGTGTTCGTCTGTGGCGGGCACCGGACAACACACGTCTGGTTTTTGACCTGACCGGCCCGGTGCAACACAGCGTCTTCACCCTGACCGCGCCGGATCGCCTGGTCATCGACATCAATGGTGCGACCCTCGGTGCGCCACTCAACGTCAACACGTCGAATACTCCGATTACCGCCATGCGCTCGGCTCAACGCACGCCGACCGACCTGCGGGTGGTCATCGATCTGAAAAAGGCGGTGACACCAAAAAGCTTTTCCCTGGCGCCGAACGCCCAGTACGGCAACCGCTTGGTGGTCGATCTGTTCGATAACGCCGCGGATGCCGCGCCTCCCCCAGCGCCGACACCAACTGTGGCCACGATGCCCGCCGTGCCGGTCACGCCTGTGGAGCCTGCAATCAAACTGCCGCCGGCCCCGGCCGGCAAACGCGACATCATCGTGGTGATCGACGCCGGACACGGTGGCGAAGACCCGGGCGCATCGGGTTCTCGCGGTCAGCGAGAGAAAGACGTGGTGTTGCAGATCGCCCGCGAATTGCAACGCCAGATCAACGGCATGAAAGGTTTCCGCGCCGAACTGACCCGTACCGGCGATTACTTCATTCCTTTGCGCGGCCGTACCGAAATTGCCCGCAAGAAAGGCGCCGACCTGTTCGTCTCGATCCATGCCGACGCCGCGCCTTCTACCGCCGCTTTCGGTGCCTCGGTATTTGCCCTGTCTGATCGTGGTGCGACCTCGGAGACGGCCCGCTGGCTGGCTGACAGCGAAAACCGTTCCGACCTGATCGGTGGTGCGGGCAACGTCAGCCTCGATGACAAGGACCGCATGCTCGCCGGCGTGCTGCTCGACCTGTCGATGACGGCATCCCTGACGTCCAGCCTGAACGTTGGCCAGAAGGTGCTGAGCAACATTGGCCGGGTCACGCCTCTGCACAAGCAGCGGGTCGAGCAGGCCGGGTTCATGGTGCTGAAGTCGCCGGATATTCCGTCGATCCTGGTGGAAACCGGATTTATCTCCAACGCCAACGAAGCCTCGAAACTGGCCGCGTCTGGCCACCAGCAGGCGCTGGCGCGTTCTATCAGCAGTGGCGTGCGCCAGTTCTTCCAGCAGAACCCGCCGCCGGGCACTTACATTGCCTGGCTGCGCGACTCCGGCAAGATCGTGCAGGGGCCACGTGACCACCGCGTCAACCCGGGCGAGACCCTGGCGATGATCGCCGTGCGTTATCAGGTGTCGCCCGCGGCCCTGCGCAGTGCCAACAACCTGTCGAGCGATGAGCTCAAGGTCGGTCAGCACCTGACCATTCCGGGCACTGAACTGGCGGCCAAAGAATGAATCAGGTCGTGAACAGCGGCGCTCGCATCGAGCTGCTCAGCCCGCGACTGGCGAACCAGATTGCCGCCGGTGAGGTGGTCGAACGCCCGGCTTCGGTGATCAAGGAGCTGCTGGAAAACAGCCTCGACTCCGGTGCCAGGCGCATCGACGTCGATGTGGAGCAGGGCGGCGTCAAATTGCTGCGGGTGCGCGACGACGGTAGCGGCATTTCCGCCGATGACCTGCCGCTGGCGCTGGCCCGTCACGCCACCAGCAAGATTCGCAACTTGGAAGACCTCGAGCAGGTCATGAGCCTGGGCTTTCGCGGTGAGGCCCTGGCATCGATCAGCTCCGTCGCGCGCCTGACCCTGACCTCCCGCACCCGCGACGCCGATCAGGCCTGGCAGGTCGAGACCGAAGGCCGTGACATGGCACCCCGCGTGCAGCCTGCGGCGCATCCGGTGGGCACCTCGGTTGAAGTGCGCGACCTGTTCTTCAACACGCCGGCACGACGCAAGTTTCTCAAGACCGAAAAAACCGAATTCGATCACCTGCAGGAAGTCATCAGGCGTCTGGCCCTGGCGCGCTTCGATGTGGCGTTCCATCTACGCCACAACGGCAAGACCATCCTCAGCCTGCACGAGGCCCATGATGATGCGGCCCGTGCCCGGCGCGTGGCGGCGATTTGCGGGCCGGGCTTCCTGGAACAGGCCCTGCCGATCGAAATCGAGCGCAACGGCCTGCATCTATGGGGCTGGGTCGGTCTGCCGACCTTCAACCGCAGCCAGGCCGACTTGCAGTATTTCTTCGTCAATGGCCGTGCCGTGCGCGACAAGCTGGTGGCCCACGCGGTACGCCAGGCCTATCGCGACGTGCTGTTCAACGGTCGGCACCCGACCTTCGTGCTGTTTTTCGAAGTCGATCCGACCGGGGTCGACGTCAATGTGCACCCGACCAAACACGAAGTGCGCTTCCGTGAAGGGCGCATGGTTCACGATTTCCTCTACGGTACCTTGCACCGTGCCTTGGGCGATGTGCGCCCCGATGATCATCTGGTGGCACCGGTTGCCACGGCCATCGTCCGGCCTACCGGCCTCGAAGCCGGTGAATTCGGGCCCCAGGGCGAAATGCGCCTGGCCGCCAATGCCCTGCTGGAACAGCCTCAGGCCCAGCCGTCGCTCAATGCACCGGCAGGTTCGGGTGCTGGCGCGGGTTATCAGTATCAATACACGCCGCGCCCGCAGTCCGGTGTTCCTGTCGCTGAAGCGCAGGCCGCCTACCGCGAGTTTTTTGCGCCGCTGCCCGAGGCCAATGCCGTCGCGCTACCGGCCGGGCAGGACGACATCCCGCCGCTGGGTTATGCGTTGGCCCAACTCAAGGGCATCTACATCCTTTCGGAAAACGCCCAGGGCCTGGTGCTGGTGGACATGCACGCTGCCCACGAGCGGATCATGTATGAGCGACTGAAGGTGGCGATGGCCAGCGAGGGCCTGAGTGGTCAGCCGTTGCTGGTGCCGGAGTCCCTGGCCGTCAGTCAGCGTGAAGCCGATTGCGCCGAGGAGCATGTCGCCTGGTTCCAGCGCCTGGGCTTTGAGTTGCAGCGCCTGGGCCCGGAAACCCTGGCCATCCGGCAGATTCCGGCACTGCTCAAGCAGGCCGAAGCCAACCGGCTGGTCGCGGACGTCCTGGCGGATCTGATGGAGTTCGGCACCAGCGACCGCATTCAGGCGCACCTGAACGAGTTGCTCGGGACCATGGCCTGCCACGGTGCGGTTCGGGCGAACCGGCGTCTGGCCCTGCCGGAAATGAATGCCCTGCTGCGTGACATGGAAAACACCGAGCGCAGCGGTCAATGCAACCATGGCCGACCGACTTGGACCCAACTGGGCCTGGACGATCTGGACAAACTGTTCTTGCGCGGTCGTTGATGAGCCAGCTCCCACCTGCGATTTTCCTGATGGGCCCGACCGCCGCCGGCAAGACCGACCTGGCCATTGAACTCACCAAGGTCCTGCCTTGCGAGTTGATCAGCGTCGATTCGGCGCTGGTCTACCGTGGCATGGACATCGGCACCGCCAAGCCTTCCAAAGAGCTGCTGGCACAATATCCGCACCGTCTGATCGATATTCTCGACCCGGCCGAGAGCTATTCGGCTGCGGATTTCCGCCGTGACGCCCTGCAAGCCATGGCCGAGATCACCGCGCGCGGAAAAATTCCGCTGCTGGTAGGCGGTACGATGCTCTATTACAAGGCTTTGGTTGAAGGCCTGGCGCAGATGCCGGCCGCCGACCCGCAAGTGCGCGCACAGATCGAGGAAGAGGCTGCACGCCTTGGCTGGCAAGCCCTGCACGACCAGTTGGCAGTGATCGACCCGGTTTCTGCCGCGCGTATTCATCCGAACGATCCGCAGCGTCTGAGTCGAGCACTGGAAGTTTATCGGGTAAGCGGTCAGAGCATGACTGCGCTACGCTTGCAACAATCTGCGCAAAGTACCGAAGCAGCCGCTTCGGGACAGCAACAATTGCCCTATACTGTCGCGAACTTGGCTATTGCCCCGGCAAATCGTCAGGTACTGCACGAGCGAATTAAACAAAGATTCACTTTAATGTTGGAACAGGGATTCATTGACGAGGTCGTAGCCCTGCGTAATAGAGGTGACCTGCATGCCGGGATGCCGTCTATACGTGCAGTAGGCTACCGCCAAGTCTGGGACTACCTGGATGGCAAGCTGACGTCAGCCGAGATGCAGGAGCGTGGAATCATTGCCACGCGCCAATTGGCGAAACGCCAGTTCACCTGGCTGCGCAGTTGGACTGACCTGCATTGGCTGGACAGTCTGGATTGCGACAATCTGCCGCGCGCCTTGAAATACCTGGGGACCATCTCCATATTGAGCTGAGTCCTTGCAATTGCCGTCTATCCTTGGGGGTGTGGCGGCTAAAGCCATCTGTTTACCTATTTTTTATATTGAATCCTTAAAGGAGTGCGGCACATGTCAAAAGGGCATTCGCTACAAGACCCTTACTTGAATACTTTACGTAAAGAGAAAGTTGGGGTGTCCATCTACCTGGTCAACGGTATCAAACTGCAAGGAACGATCGAGTCGTTCGACCAGTTCGTCATCCTGCTGAAAAACACCGTAAGCCAGATGGTCTACAAGCACGCTATCTCTACAGTGGTACCGGTGCGTCCAATTCGTCTGCCTAGCGCAACCGAATCCGATGCAGGTGACGCTGAGCCAGGTAACGCCTGATAGGAGTCTCCTTTGTTCTTTGAGCGCCACGGTGGTGGTGAGCGAGTGATCCTCGTTCACTTGGATGGACAGGACCCTGAGGCGCGCGAAGATCCGCAGGAGTTTCAGGAATTGGCTAATTCGGCCGGCGCCGAGACCGTTGCGTTTTTTAACGTGCCGCGTCATCGGCCAACCGCCAAATTTCTGATTGGCAGCGGCAAGGTCGAGGAGCTACGCGATCTGGTCCATGCCGAAGAAGCAGACCTGGTAATCTTCAATCACGTCCTCACACCCAGTCAGGAACGTAACCTCGAACGTGTCTTCGAGTGTCGCGTGATCGACCGCACCGGTCTGATTCTCGATATTTTCGCCCAACGCGCCCGCACCCATGAAGGCAAGCTCCAGGTAGAACTGGCCCAGCTTGACCACATGAGCACCCGGCTGGTTCGTGGCTGGACCCACCTTGAGCGCCAGGGTGGCGGTATCGGCATGCGTGGCCCGGGTGAAACCCAACTGGAAACCGACCGCCGTTTGCTCCGGGTTCGCCTGCGGCAGATCAAGGGCCGGCTGGAAAAAGTGCGCAGTCAGCGCGAACAGTCGCGACGCGGCCGTTCCCGTGCGGATATACCTACCGTGTCCCTGGTGGGCTATACCAACGCCGGTAAATCCACGCTCTTCAATAACGTGACGAAATCCGACGTGTACGCGGCTGACCAGTTGTTTGCCACGCTGGACCCGACCTTGCGCCGTCTGGAACTGGACGACCTGGGGCCGATTGTCCTGGCCGACACTGTGGGTTTCATTCGCCACTTGCCCCACAAGCTGGTCGAGGCATTTCGGTCTACGCTCGAAGAGTCGAGCAACTCCGACCTGTTGCTGCACGTGATCGATGCGGCCGAACCGGATCGCATGTTGCAGATCGAGCAGGTGATGGTGGTGCTGGGCGAGATTGGTGCCCAGGACTTGCCGATCCTCGAGGTCTATAACAAACTCGATTTGCTTGAAGGCGTTGAGCCACAAATCCAGCGCGACGAAAACGGCAGGCCCCAACGGGTCTGGCTCTCGGCACGTGATGGCACAGGTCTGGAATTGCTTGAGCAAGCCATTGCCGAGTTGTTGGGCAGTGATTTGTTTGTCGGTACCTTGCGCTTGCCTCAGCGCTTTGCGCGCCTGCGTGCACAGTTTTTCGAGTTGGGCGCGGTACAGAAAGAAGAATACGACGAAGAAGGAGTCAGCTTGCTGGCCGTTCGATTGCCGCGCTCGGAGCTCAATCGGCTGGTCAGCCGTGAAGGCGTTGTGCCGACGGAGTTTATCGAGCAACACACTTTGCAATAAAAGCCTGAGAAAGCGGTTGTGCCGTGGTGACAGGCATTCTGTAGCATTGGTCGGCGCGCCGTGGGTGCGTCTTTGCTTTATCAGATGGAGAGCGCTATGGCTTGGAATGAGCCGGGTGGCAACTCGAATAATCAGGATCCTTGGGGTGGCAAGCGTCGTAACAACGGCGACCGCAAGGGGCCACCGGATCTCGACGAGGCCTTCCGAAAGCTGCAGGAAAGCCTGAACGGTTTGTTCGGTGGTGGTAAGAAACGTGGTGGTGACGACGGCGGTGGTCCGGGCAAGAGTGGCGGCTTTGGCGGCCTGCTCGGCATCGGCCTGGTCGTGTTGGCCGCCGTTTGGCTGTACAGCGCGGTTTATGTCGTCGACGAGCAGGAGCAAGCCGTGGTGCTGCGCTTCGGCAAGTACTACGAAACCGTGGGGCCGGGCCTGAATATCTATTTCCCGCCGATCGACAAGAAGTACATGGAAAACGTCACGCGAGAGCGTGCCTACACCAAGCAGGGCCAGATGCTGACCGAAGACGAGAACATCGTCGAAGTGCCGCTGACCGTGCAGTACAAGATCAGCAACCTGCAGGATTTCGTGCTGAGCGTCGATCAGCCGGAAATCAGCCTGCAGCACGCGACCGACAGCGCCTTGCGCCATGTGGTGGGTTCCACCGCAATGGACCAGGTACTGACCGAAGGTCGTGAGTTGATGGCCAGCGAGATCAAGGAGCGTCTGCAACGCTTCATGGACACCTATCGCACCGGTATCACCGTTACCCAGGTCAACGTTCAGAGCGCAGCGGCACCGCGCGAAGTCCAGGAAGCCTTCGATGACGTGATCCGTGCCCGGGAAGACGAGCAGCGTTCGCGCAACCAGGCCGAAACCTATGCCAACGGCGTCGTGCCGGAAGCCCGTGGTCAGGCCCAGCGCATTCTTGAGGATGCCAATGGTTACCGTGACGAGACCGTCTCGCGCGCCAAGGGTGAGGCCGATCGCTTCACCAAGCTGGTTGCCGAGTACCGCAAGGCGCCTGAAGTCACCCGCCAGCGTCTGTACCTGGACACCATGCAGGAAGTCTTCAGCAACACCAGCAAGGTTCTCGTGACCGGCAACAAGAACGGCCAGAGCAACCTGTTGTACTTGCCGCTGGACAAGATGGTCGAAAGTGGTCGCAACACCGGCACTCCGGTGACCAGTGCGGCAGCCACCAGCAATGAAGCGAATGCGCGTGCGGCAGCTGATCTGCAGCAACAGCAAGCACGTACCAGGGAGAGTCGCTGATGAGCAATAAATCGCTGATCGCCCTTATTGTCGGCGTCGTCTTGGCGATCGCTGCCTGGAACTGCTTCTACATCGTGGCTCAGACCGAGCGTGCGGTGTTGCTGCAGTTCGGTCGCGTGGTCCAGACCGATGTTCAGCCAGGCCTGCATGTGAAAGTGCCTTACGTTAACCAGGTGCGTAAATTCGACGCACGCCTGATGACGCTGGATGCACCGACACAACGCTTCCTGACGCTGGAAAAGAAAGCCGTGATGGTCGATGCCTACGCCAAATGGCGCGTGAAGGACGCAGAGCGTTACTACACCGCGACTTCCGGCCTCAAGCAGATCGCCGACGAACGCCTGTCCCGTCGTCTGGAATCGGGCCTGCGTGACCAGTTCGGTAAGCGCACCTTGCACGAAGTGGTCTCCGGTGAGCGCGATGCGTTGATGGCGGACATTACTGCTTCGCTGAACAAGATGGCTGAAAAAGAACTGGGCATCGAAGTGGTCGATGTCCGGGTCAAGACCATCGACCTGCCGAAAGAAGTAAACCGCAGCGTGTTCGAACGTATGAGCACCGAGCGTGAGCGTGAAGCTCGCGAGCACCGCGCCAAGGGTAACGAACTGGCCGAAGGCATCCGTGCCGACGCCGATCGTCAACGCCGCGTGCTGCTGGCTGAAGCCTATCGTGAATCCGAAGAGGTTCGCGGTGACGGCGATGCCCAGGCCGCTGCGATCTACTCCAAGGCCTACGGCCAGGATCAGGAGTTCTACGCGTTCTACCGCAGCCTGCGTGCCTACCGTGAAAGCTTCGCGAACAAATCCGACGTCATGGTCCTCGACCCAAGCAGCGACTTCTTCCACTACCTGGAAAAAGCCAAGCCTTGATACGGCGTTGACCTGATTTATCCCCCCGCCGGGCGGCTAAAACCTCTGGCGGGGTGATCCTTTGGGAAAACGTGTGTATGATGCGGCAGCCGGGAAATTCCCGGCTTTTTTGCGTCTGCATGTTTGATTGCTGTTTTAAAGCAGATGCCGGGCCGATTGGCTCGACAGTTTTTCGAGGAAAGTGGTTGGCGAAGCCGGTAGAAGGGCTTTTCGCTCCGTCGCTCATGCGCGTGGTTTGTGCGCAAGCCGATCATTTTCTGCTTCACTCAAGGCTCGCCGACAGGCTGGTCGCCCGGAGATAGGGGAAGGCGTAATGGCAACGGTAGACCGCTGGCTTCTGCCAGATGGCATCGAAGAAGTACTGCCACCGGAAGCTGCGCGTATTGAAGTCGCGCGTCGTCAGGTGTTGGATCTGTTCCAGAGCTGGGGTTACGAGTTTGTCGTGACTCCCCATATCGAGTACCTGGAATCCCTGCTGACCGGCGCGGGCCAGGACCTGGATCTGCGCACCTTCAAGGTCATCGACCCGCAATCGGGCCGCCAGATGGGTTTCCGTGCCGACATCACGCCGCAAGTGGCGCGCATCGATGCGCATACCCTGCGTCGTGAAGGCCCAAGCCGCCTGTGCTATGCCGGCAGCGTGCTGCATGCTCAGCCGCGTGCCTTGTCGTCCTCGCGCAGCCCGATTCAACTGGGTGCCGAGTTGTACGGCGACGGCAGTCCGAGCAGCGACGTCGAAGTCATCAGCCTGATGCTGGCCATGCTGCAACTGGCCGATGTGCCGGATGTGCACATGGACCTCGGTCATGTCGGCATCTATCGCGGCCTGGCCCGCGCCGCCGGTTTATCCGGTGAAGTCGAGCAGCAGTTGTTCGATGCCTTGCAACGCAAGGCCATCGATGAGGTCATTACCTTGACCGAAGGCTTGCCTGCCGATCTGTCGGGCATGCTGCGGGCGTTGGTCGACCTGTGTGGCGGCCGTGAAGTGCTGGCTGCGGCCCGTGAGCGTCTGGCCAAGGCGCCTGCCCCGGTTCTGGCGGCGCTGGACGACTTGCTGGCAATTGCCGAGCGGTTGTCCGTGCGTTTCCCTGAACTGCCGCTGTATTTCGACCTGGGCGAGCTGCGTGGCTACCACTACCACACCGGTGTGGTGTTCGCCGTGTTCGTGCCGGGTGTTGGCCAGTCCATTGCCCAGGGCGGTCGTTACGACGACATCGGCGCCGACTTCGGTCGTGCCCGTCCGGCGACCGGTTTTTCCACCGATTTGAAAACCCTGGTGACCCTGGGGCGTGCTGAGATCGAGCTACCGTCTGGCGGTATCTGGATGCCTGACAGTACGGATGCGGCACTCTGGCAGCAGGTTTGCCAGTTGCGCAGTGAGGGTCAGCGTGTCGTTCAGGCCTTGCCTGGACAACCTTTGGCCGCCGCCCGTGAAGCGGACTGCGACCGGCAATTGATTCAGCAGAACGGGCTTTGGCAAGTATCGCCACTGGCTTCTTGAGTTTTCCCGCCGGCTGCCGCCGGCACCAAGTTTGCGCGAATGAGGACAAGTGTTATGGGTAAGAATGTCGTAGTCCTGGGCACCCAGTGGGGTGATGAGGGCAAAGGCAAGATCGTTGATCTGCTGACCGAACATGCTGCCGCCGTAGTGCGCTACCAGGGTGGCCACAACGCGGGTCACACTCTGGTGATCGATGGCGAAAAAACCGTCTTGCACCTGATCCCGTCGGGCGTGCTGCGCGAAGGCGTACAGTGCCTGATCGGCAACGGCGTGGTGGTAGCACCTGACGCCCTGCTGCGCGAGATCACCAAGCTGGAAGAAAAAGGTGTGCCGGTGCGCGAGCGCCTGCGTATCAGCCCGTCCTGCCCGCTGATCCTGTCCTTCCACGTTGCGCTGGACCAGGCCCGTGAAAAGGCCCGTGGCGAGCTGAAGATCGGTACCACCGGTCGCGGCATCGGCCCGGCCTACGAAGACAAGGTTGCACGTCGTGGCCTGCGTGTGGGCGACCTGCTCAACATGCCGCGCTTTGAAGACAAGCTGCGTGAACTGGTGGACTACCACAACTTCATGCTGGTGGGTTACTACAAGGAGCCGGCCATCGACTTCGACAAGACCCTGGCCGAGTGTAAGGAATACGCTGAGCTGCTCAAGCCGCTGATGCTGGACGTGACTGCCGAACTGCACGACCTGCGTCGCGCTGGCAAAGACATCATGTTCGAGGGCGCCCAAGGCTCCCTGCTGGACATCGACCACGGTACCTACCCGTACGTGACCAGCTCCAACACCACCGCTGGCGGCGTTGCTACCGGTTCGGGTGTTGGCCCCATGTTCCTGGACTACATCCTGGGCATCACCAAGGCTTACACCACGCGTGTAGGTTCGGGTCCATTCCCGACGGAGCTGTTCGACGAAGTCGGTGCGCACCTGGCCAAACAAGGTCACGAGTTCGGCGCGACTACCGGCCGTGCTCGTCGTTGTGGCTGGTTCGACGCTGTTATCCTGCGTCGCGCTATCGATGTGAACAGCATCTCGGGCATCTGCCTGACCAAGCTGGACGTGCTCGACGGTCTGGAAACCATCAACATCTGCGTCGGCTACAAAGACGCAGAAGGCAAGGCCGTTGCCCCGACTGATGCTGACAGCTACGTGGGCCTGCAGCCTGTGTACGAAGAAGTGCCGGGCTGGACCGAGTCGACCGTGGGTGCCAAAACCCTGGAAGAGCTCCCAGCTAACGCCCGTGCTTACATCAAGCGCGTTGAAGAGCTGATCGGTGCGCCGATCGACATTATTTCGACGGGCCCGGACCGCAACGAAACCATCGTTCTGCGTCATCCGTTTGCTTGATAAGTCGTTGATGTAAAACACAAAGGCTCCTTAATCGGGGCCTTTGTCGTATTTGTCTGCAGGACGGCATGACCTTTGCTGTAAATATCCTCAAAAGAATGCCATCAAATTAATGGCGTCCAAGTAGAGGGATTCACAGTGTCGGCCGTTCTCTCACTGTTACAAAGCCGTTTGTTGCGGCCCGTGTTCGTTACCCTGGGTATCGCCCTTTTGGTGCAGGTGCTGGTGGCTGTTGCTCTGACCCGGAGCACGGTGACCGCGCTCGAAGCCGATCTGGGCACGCGCCTGGGTGCGGACAGTCAAAAACTTTCCGCCGAGCTCGAGCAGGCCGGGCGTGAAGTCACGTCCAGTCTGGACAGCCTTTCTACCAGTACGCGTCAGCGCCTCACGGCCGGTTTGTCCTCGCGTCTTGAGGAAGAGCAGGCGCAATTGCGTTCGACCCTGGAAAAGGACCTGAAGGACTCCGCCAACGATATGGCGCAGCTTCTGGCTTCGGTCGCGCCCCGCGCCATGTGGGACAACGACATTCCGACACTGTCCGAATTCGCCCGCCGGGCCCAGCGCAATCCCAATGTGCTGTTCGTGGTGTATGACGACGCTACCGGTCAGCACCTGACGCGCTACCTCAACCGGGAAAACCCGATCAACAAGGCGCTGCTGGAAAAAGGCCAGGGCGAGCGGGCGCTCGACAAGGTGCTGGATGCAGCGAAGAATGATCCTTCGGTCTTCTACATCGAGGCTTCGATCAACCCCAATGGCGTGGAAATCGGCAAGGTCCTGATGGGGGTCTCGACGGCTTCCGTGGAGACGGACCTTGCGGCCCTCGACAAGCGCTTCTCGGCCTTGATCGCCAGCAGCGACCAACTGGTCGGCGACAGCCTCAAAGGCGCGGCTGCCGACAGCGCAACGGCGATGCGCGCGCGTCTGCAGTCCGCGCAGTCCACAGCGGCTGAAATGAAAGCCAACACCACCAGCACCGTACAGGAAGCCGCTGCAACATTGCGTTGGCGCATCGGCGTGTGTCTGGCGGTGGTGGGTTTTGGTGTCCTGATGTTGCTGGCGGTGGTGCTCGGTCGTCGAGTGGTCAATCGCCTGAAAATGCTGATCGTTGCCATGGATGACCTGGCAGCAGGCGAAGGCGATCTGACCAAGCGTGTGCAGATCAACAGCAAGGACGAAATCGGCGACATGGCCTCGGCGGTCAATCGCTTTGTGGATAAGTTGCAGCCGATCGTGCGCGAGGCGGGCGATGTGGCTCAGCGTACCGGCGTCGAGATTGGTGCCATGACCCTGCGCAACGCGGGTGCGGACGCAGCGGCTGGCATGCAGCGCGACGAAGTGGCGGAGAGTTTGCGTGCCCTGTCGCAAATGGCGGATGAGGCGCAGTCGGAAAGCCACGCCATGCAGGCGGCGCTGAAACAGGTGGTGGAGATTCGTCAGGCCACCGATGAAAACACCCGGACCTCGGCGAAAGTCGGCAGCCTGATCGAGGAGCTGGCGGGGCAGGTCAATACCGGCGCCCAGGTGATCGAGCGCCTGGCGCAGCAAAGCGAGCAGATTGAAGTGGTGTTGACGGTGATTCACGGCATCGCCGAGCAGACCAACCTGCTGGCGCTGAATGCGGCTATTGAAGCGGCGCGCGCCGGCGAGACCGGGCGCGGATTTGCGGTGGTTGCAGATGAGGTGCGGGCGCTGGCGAGCAAGACGCAGAGCTCCACTGGCGATATCCAGGCGCACATCGTGGCGTTGCAGCAGGGCGCGCGCGAGGCGGTCGCGGCAATCGGTCAGGCCGGACGCCAGGCCAACGAAGGTTTGGTGGTGCTGCGTGACAGTGCGCGATTGCAGCAGTCGGTGCAGGCGTCGGTTGAGCAGGTGCATGCGGCGATCGGTCTGGCGACCCAGGCCGCGGCGCATCAGGCGCAAGGAGCGCAAGCGGTGCGAGGGCGGGTCCAGACCATTCATGCCCAGGCCGAGAAAGCCGCGCAAGCTGTGGTGGAGACCACGGCCAGCGGCAAGGTGCTGGATGGCCTGGCGGCGCAGTTGAAGGCGAGCCTGGGGCAGTTCAGGGCTTGATTGGTTGTTGGTGCCGGCCCCTTCGCGAGCAAGCCCGCTCCCACAGTGGTCCTCTGTCGAACACAAATATGATGTTCACAAAGGGCCAATGTGGGAGCGGGCTTGCTCGCGAATACGGTTTTAGCGGCTCAGATACATCCGGGTCGTCAGCAAATAGACCGGCAACCCCGACACTAATATCAATAACGCCGCATAAGGCGCCGCAGCGGCAAATTCCACATTCGCGGTATGCGCCCAGACTTCCGTCGCCAGTGTATTCAGCCCCGTCGGACTCAACAGCAAGGTCGCCGTCAGTTCCTTCATCGCATCCAGGAATACCAAGGCAAAAGCCGCGCCCAGTGCCGGGAAAATGATCGGCAGTGTCACTCGGCAGAAAGCGCTGAAAGACGAGGCGCCCAGTGTACGTGCCGCTTCTTCAAGCTGCGGTGCCGCCTTGTTCAGGGCGGTGCGGATCGGCGCCTGGGCCAGCGGCAGAAACAGCAGGGCGTACGCGATCAGCAGCAATGCCGAAGTCTGGTACAGCATCGGCACGTAGTGCAGGGCGAAATACACCAGGGTCAGGGCAATGACCAGTCCCGGCAGGGCGTGCAGCAGATACGGCAAACGCTCGGCCCAGATCGCCAATTGGCCCTTGTAGCGCACGACCAGCAGGCCGACCGGCACCGCCAGCATCAGGCACACCGCAGCGCCACCCAGCGACAGCGCGAGGGATGACAGCAATGCTTCGCCAATGGCAGCCATTGGAAAGGCCGCCGATGATCCGACTGCCAGCCAGTAAGCCAGCATGCCCAACGGAATCCCGCTGCCGATGATTGCCAGCAGCAGGCAATAAAGCTGTCCCGCCACTGCCCAAGGCCCCAGTTGAACCTGCTCCGCCTGCCGCGCCGCACCCTGGCCGGTGCGCACGTGTCGCCCCTTGCCGCGCACGCGCAGCTCCAGCCACAACAACGCCAGGCACAGCATCAGCAGTACGGCGGAGAGCATCGCCGCATTGGCATTGCTGAATTCCAGCTCGAACTGCTGATAGATCGCGGTGGTGAAGGTTTGCAGGCCGATGATCGACAGCGCGCCGAATTCCACCAGCATGTGCAGGGCAATCAGCAAGGAACCGGCGAGCAGCGACGGCCAGAGCAGGGGCAGGGTGACCTTGAAGAACACGCCCCAGCGGTTCTGTCCCAAGGTGCGCGCCGATTCTTCCAGTGAAGGGTCGAGATTGCGCAGGGTCGCCGCCACCGGCAGGAAAATCAGCGGGTATTTAGAGAGCGTCATCACCAGAATCGCCCCGCCGAGTCCCTCGAAATGAGCGCTCAATGAAACCCAGGTGAAGCTGCTGACAAACGCCGGTACGGCGAAGGGCAGGCACAGGATCACACCCCACAGGCGTCGCCCCGGCAGACTGCTGCGCTCCAGCAACCACGCCAGCGACAGGCCGATCACGCCGCAGGCCAGCGTCACGCCGACCATCAACGCCAGAGTGTTGCGCAGCAGTCCGAACACATAGGGGCGCCACAGCAAATGCAGCGCCTCGGCCCAGCCTGCTTGCCAGGCCTTGAGCCCGACATAGGCCAACGGCAGCAGGCTGAGCACCACCAGTAGCAAAACCGGCAGGACCAGCCAGATTGACGGCCGCTTGCGTCGTGGCATGTACCCGCCATGTGCGGAAAGCGATGCGCTCATCAGTTCAGGCCAACGTCACGTTCCAGGTCCAGGGCTTCTTCGGCATTGCCCAGGTCGGCTGGCGTGACTTTCGGTGCTTGCAGCTCGCTGAATGGCTTGAGTCCGCGATCAGACTCCATGCCTTTGTGCAGCGGGTATTCGGCGGTGGTCTGGGTGATCACGCGCTGGCCTTCCTCGCTGGCCATGTAGGCGAGCAATTGCTGTGCTTCTGTTGGGTGTTTGCTGGATTTCAGCACTGCTGCGCTGGACACGGTGATCAGCCCGCCAACGTCGCCGCCGGTGAAGTAGTGCAGTTTCGAATCGAGCTGGCCCTTTTCACGCTGCAAGGCGAACCAGTAGTAGTTGTTGACCAGCACGGTGGCCACTTCGCCATTTTCCACGGCTTTGAGCGCGACCATATTGTTGCTGTAGGTCTTGCCGAATGCGCGCAGCCCGGTCAGCCATTCTTCGGCAGCGTCCATGCCGTGCACTTTGATGATGGCGACGGCTTGTTCCTGGAAGGCGCCGCTGGTGGGCACGAAGCCGACCTTGCCTTGCCATTTTGGATCGGAGAATTCCATCACCGAGGTCGGCAGGTCTTTTTCATCAATCAGCTTGGGGTTGTAGGCGACGACGCGCACCCGGGCAGTCACGCCAATCCAGGTGCCATTGCTGGCGACGTATTCCTTGGGCAGAACGGCCAGCGTGGCGTCATCCGCCCTGGCCAGCAGGCCTTGTTCGCCAAGTTTGTTCAGTGGCGGCGATTCTTCGGTGTAGATCACGTCGGCAGGGGAGCGATCGCCTTCTTCGACGACCTGGCTGGCGAGCTGGTTGCTGCTGCCTTTGCGTACATTGACGTGGATCCCGGTCTTGGCTTCGAAGGCTTTGGCGACCGCGTCGCCGACTTCTTTGTGTTGGCCGTTGTAGAGCGTCAGGGAAACCGGGTCGGCGGCTTGGGTGAGGGGAGTGGCGAGAGCCAGGCCGAGCAGGGTAATGGTCAAGCCGCGGCGCAGGGTATTTCGAAACATCATTCGCAGGGTTCCTCACTGTCGCATTGCAAAAACTTGTAACAATGATAAACGATATTGCTTCTCAAATGCGCCTTGCGGGTTGGATTTGCTTTTGGTACGGGCTGCCGATGACCCTGTAGGAGCGAGCCTGCTCGCGATGGTCTCCAACGATAACGCGGGGTGCCTGCATGCAAATGTTGTCTGGGCGTGCATCGCGAGCAGGCTCGCTCCTACAAAAGGGCGGTAGAGAACATTTCTGGATGCCAGAAACGCAAAAACCCGCTTTCGCGGGTTTTTGTGAAATTCAAGGCCGTAACCTTGAACTTGAATTGGTGCCCAGAAGAAGACTCGAACTTCCACGACCGTAAGGTCACCAGCACCTGAAGCTGGCGTGTCTACCAATTTCACCATCTGGGCATTCATCTTCAGCGTTGCCGCTGTTGATGTGGCGCACTATACGGAGAGCGTTTTGATCTGTAAACCCCTGATTTTAAAAATTAATAAACCAGGGGCCTAGAATGCAAAAACCCGCTTTCGCGGGTTTTTGTGTGAGCCTTGAAATTGATCTAATCTCAAGCTCGAAATTGGTGCCCAGAAGAAGACTCGAACTTCCACGACCTTGCGGTCACCAGCACCTGAAGCTGGCGTGTCTACCAATTTCACCATCTGGGCAGTATCGGCAACGTCTCCGTCGTCGATGGCGCGCACTATACGGAGCGTCTTTTTAACTGTAAACCCCCGGAATCAAAAAAACTTGGAAAATTTCGCCAGCGGTCTTCAAAACAGCTTTGCGGTGTCGATACAGGGCTTTAGATGGGTCGTCTTAGCCTGAAATTTCCCGTTTCATTACGCCTATGCCAAACTAACCCGCATATAGACAAGGTGAAAACTCTCTAATGGCCGATTGGCAGTCCCTCGATCCCGAGGCCGCTCGTGAAGCGGAAAAATATGAAAACCCTATTCCTAGCCGCGAACTGATCCTTCAGCACCTTGCTGATAGGGGTTCGCCTGCTAACCGCGAGCAACTGGTCGAAGAGTTTGGTCTGACCACAGAAGACCAGATCGAAGCCCTGCGCCGCCGCCTGCGCGCCATGGAGCGCGATGCTCAACTCATCTATACCCGTCGCGGTACTTATGCGCCGGTGGACAAGCTTGACCTGATCCTGGGCCGCATCAGCGGTCACCGCGATGGTTTCGGCTTCCTGGTGCCGGACGACGGCAGTGACGATCTGTTCATGAGCCCGGCGCAGATGCGTCTGGTGTTCGACGGTGACCGTGCCCTGGCGCGTGTTTCCGGTCTGGATCGTCGTGGTCGCCGAGAGGGCATGATCGTCGAGGTGGTGTCCCGCGCTCACGAGACCATCGTCGGTCGCTACTTCGAAGAGGGCGGTATCGGTTTCGTCGTTGCGGATAACCCGAAGATCCAGCAGGAAGTGCTGGTGACGCCGGGCCGTAATGCCAACGCGCAGATCGGTCAGTTCGTCGAAGTGAAGATCACTCACTGGCCGACGCCACGCTTCCAGCCGCAAGGCGACGTGGTTGAAGTCGTGGGCAACTACATGGCGCCGGGCATGGAAATCGACGTCGCCCTGCGTACCTATGACATTCCTCACGTCTGGCCTGACGCCGTGCTCAAGGAAGCCGCCAAGCTCAAGCCGGAAGTCGAAGAGAAAGACAAAGAGAAGCGCATCGACCTGCGCCATCTGCCGTTCGTCACCATCGACGGCGAAGATGCCCGCGACTTCGACGATGCGGTCTATTGCGAAGCCCGTCCGGGCAAGCTGCGTCTGTTCTCCGGCGGCTGGAAGCTGTACGTGGCGATTGCCGACGTATCCAGCTACGTGAAGCTCGGTTCGGCGCTGGATGCCGAAGCGCAGGTTCGCGGCAACTCGGTGTACTTCCCCGAGCGCGTGATTCCGATGCTGCCTGAGCAGCTGTCCAACGGTTTGTGCTCGCTGAACCCGCAAGTCGATCGTCTGGCCATGGTTTGCGAGATGACCATCTCCAAGTCCGGCGAAATGACCGACTACTGCTTCTACGAAGCGGTGATCCACTCCCATGCGCGCCTGACCTACAACAAAGTCAGCGCCATGCTGGAAACGCCGAAAGCCACCGAGGCGCGCAAGCTTCGCGGCGAATACACCGACGTCGTACCGCACCTCAAGCAGCTGTACTCGCTGTACAAGGTATTGCTGGCGGCCCGTCACGTTCGTGGCGCGATCGATTTCGAGACCCAGGAAACCCGGATCATCTTCGGTTCCGAGCGCAAGATTGCCGAAATCCGTCCGACCGTACGCAACGACGCACACAAGCTGATCGAGGAATGCATGCTGGCGGCCAACGTGGCCACTGCCGAATTCCTGAAAAAGCACGAAATTCCTGCGCTGTACCGCGTTCACGATGGTCCGCCGCCGGAGCGTCTGGAAAAACTGCGCGCCTTCCTCGGTGAACTTGGTTTGTCCCTGCACAAAGGCAAGGACGGTCCGTCGCCGAAGGATTACCAGGCATTGCTGGCCGGTATCAAGGATCGTCCGGATTTCCACCTGATCCAGACCGTCATGCTGCGTTCGTTGAGCCAGGCGGTGTACAGCGCTGATAACCAGGGCCACTTCGGCCTGAATTACGAAGCCTATACCCACTTCACCTCGCCGATCCGCCGCTATCCGGACTTGCTCACGCATCGCGCAATCCGCAGCGTGATCCATTCGAAGCAGAACACCCCGCACGTTCGCCGTGCCGGTGCGATGACCATTCCAAAGGCACGCATCTATCCGTACGACGAAGCGGCCCTGGAGCAACTCGGCGAGCAGTGCTCGATGAGTGAGCGCCGTGCCGACGAAGCGACCCGCGATGTCGTGAACTGGCTCAAGTGCGAGTTCATGAAAGATCGCGTGGGCGAGTCGTTCCCGGGTGTGATCACGGCCGTGACCGGTTTTGGTCTGTTCGTCGAGCTGACCGACATCTACGTCGAAGGCCTGGTGCACGTCACTGCGCTGCCGGGCGATTACTACCACTTCGATCCTGTGCACCACCGCCTGGCCGGTGAGCGCACCGGTCGCAGCTTCCGCCTGGGCGACACCGTGGAAGTGCGGGTCATGCGCGTCGACCTCGACGAGCGCAAGATCGACTTCGAGATGGCTGAAAAAACCATCAGTGCACCGATCGGCCGTAAAAAACGCGGTACCGAAAGTGCAGCGCCTGCAGCGAAAGTTGAAGCAGAACCTACCCCGGCGAAAACCGGCCGTCGTCCTGCCAAGGAAAAGGCTGTCGAGGCCTATCGCCCGAGCGATGCAGCGGCGAAAAACGCCGAAGTGCGCAAAAGTCGTGAAATGAAACAGGCGTTGCTGGCCGGTGCGAAAAGCGGCGGTAAAGCGGCGTCTGGGGGAAAGACCAGCCGGTCGGCGCCTGACAAGGCCGTCGGCGGCAAGCCAGCCAAACCGAGCAAACATCGTAAAGGCCCGCCAAAAGCGGGCTCGGCTCCAGCCAAGAGTGGCGGGGCGCGTAAACCTAAGGCCAAGCCATGAGTCAGTTGGAAAAGATCTACGGCGTCCATGCTGTAGAAGCGTTGTTGCGTCACCACCCGAAACGCGTCAAGCAGATCTGGCTGGCCGAAGGCCGCAATGATCCTCGGGTCCAGACGCTGATTGAGCTGGCCAACGAAAACCGGGTCCAGGTCGGCCAGGCCGAGCGCCGCGAAATGGACGCCTGGGTTGAAGGCGTGCACCAGGGCGTGGTCGCGGACGTGAGTCCGAGCCAGGTCTGGGGCGAGGCAATGCTTGATGAGCTGCTCGATCGCACCGACGGCGCACCGTTGTTGCTGGTGCTTGACGGTGTGACCGATCCGCACAACCTCGGCGCCTGCCTGCGCTCCGCCGATGCGGCGGGCGCGCTGGCAGTGATCGTACCGAAGGACAAGTCGGCCACGCTGACTCCGGTTGTACGAAAAATCGCTTGCGGCGCGGCGGAAGTGATTCCGCTGGTTGCCGTGACCAACCTGGCGCGTACCCTGGAAAAGCTCCAGCAGCGCGGCTTGTGGGTTGTCGGTACGGCCGGCGAGGCTGAGGTCAGTCTGTATGACCAGGATCTCACCGGCCCGACCATCCTCATCATGGGCGCCGAAGGCAAGGGCATGCGTCGTCTGACCCGTGAGCATTGCGATTATCTGGTGAACCTGCCGATGGCCGGTAGCGTCAGCAGTCTCAACGTTTCCGTGGCCACCGGCGTTTGCCTGTTCGAAGCGCAGCGCCAGCGCAGTGTCAAAGCCAAGGCCGCCGCCAAGAAATCCTGATCCGGTTGCAGTCCCTGTGGGAGCGGGCTTGCTCGCGAAAGCGGAGTAACATTCAGCAAAGATGTTGAATGTCGTACCGCATTCGCGAGCAAGCCCGCTCCCACAGTGTTTTGCGGTGTGGCATGAATTTGGTGGCTGTTCAAATAATCACCAATTACCTTGCGCCTCCCTCGCCCCTTCTCTACAATTGCGCCCCTTGCTGTGACGGCAGGCACGCATGTGCCTTACCCACGCAAGTCCATAAGTGTCATTCACTCCTTGTCTGACCGCTTTTGAGCGGCAGGCTACAACCCGTAAGGAGCATTCATGCGTCATTACGAAATCATCTTTTTGGTCCACCCGGATCAAAGCGAGCAAGTCGGCGGCATGGTTGAGCGTTACACCAAGCTGATCGAAGAAGACGGCGGCAAAATCCACCGTCTGGAAGATTGGGGCCGTCGTCAACTGGCCTACGCAATCAACAATGTTCACAAGGCTCACTACGTGATGCTGAACGTTGAGTGCACTGGCAAGGCCCTGGCCGAGCTGGAAGACAACTTCCGCTACAACGATGCAGTGATCCGTAACCTGGTCATCCGTCGCGACGAAGCCGTTACCGGCCAGTCCGAGATGCTCAAGGCTGAAGAAAACCGCAGTGAGCGCCGTGAGCGTCGCGACCGTCCTGAGCACGAAGGCGTTGAAAGCGCTGACAGTGATGACAGCGACAACAGCGATAACGCTGACGAGTAATCCACGGACCTTTTAAGGAGCCTATCAAATGGCACGTTTCTTCCGTCGTCGTAAATTCTGCCGCTTCACCGCTGAAGACGTGAAAGAGATCGATTACAAAGATCTCAACACTCTGAAAGCCTACGTATCCGAGACCGGCAAAATTGTTCCAAGCCGCATCACCGGTACCAAAGCTCGTTATCAGCGTCAGCTGGCCACCGCTATCAAGCGCGCCCGCTTCCTGGCCCTGCTGGCCTACACCGACAGCCACGGCCGCTGAGACCGGGCAGTCGACACGTAGCAAAGGATTGAATGCATGCGGGCCATAGCTGAGTTCATCATGCGCGGCCGTATGCAGGCCACTCTGGTAGTGGCTGGATGCGCGGCGATGCCGTTGTTGTATTGGTTGGGTGCTGCCGCCGGATGCCTTGTGCTCCTGCGGCGCGGATTGAGGGACGCCCTGGGCGTTCTTGCTCTGGGACTGCTGCCGGCATTGGCCTGGTGGCTTTACTCCGACGACCCACGGGCACTTCTGGTGCTGCTGGGGTCTGCGAGCCTTGCGTTGGTTTTGCGCGCAAGCGAGTCCTGGAACCGCGTGCTGCTGGTCAGCATAGCGATGGGAGTGGTGTTTTCAGTGGTGTTGGGGACAGCTTTTGCTCCCCAGATCGAGATGCTGGCGCAGGCATTGATCAAAGTCATGCCGTCGCTACTCGGTGATGTCTACCAGAAGTTGTCGGTAGACGAACAAGCGCGTTTCGCGTCCCTGATTGCACCGGTCCTGACCGGCCTGATTGCGGCTTTGTTGCAAATCGTCAGCTTGCTGAGCCTGCTTGTCGGGCGCTACTGGCAGGCGTTGTTGTACAACCCGGGCGGTTTTGGTCGCGAGTTTCGCGCCATCCGCATCCCGCTGTTGCCGGCGATGTTGCTGCTGGCGTGCATGCTTCTGGGGCCGAACATCGGTCCGCAGTTGGCCATGTTGACGCCGTTGTGCAGCGTACCGCTGGTGTTCGCCGGGCTGGCCCTGATTCACGGGCTGGTGGCGCAGAAGCGACTGGCCAGGTTTTGGCTGGTGGGGTTGTACGTGACGCTGTTGCTGTTCATGCAACTGATCTATCCGTTGCTGGTGGTCCTGGCCATCGTCGACAGCCTGATTGATTTTCGCGGTCGTTCGGCACCGAAAGATGCCGATAACGCGAACGGTGAAGGTTAAAAGTTAAGAGGATTTTCACATGCAACTGATCCTTCTGGAAAAAGTCACCAACCTGGGCAACCTGGGTGACAAAGTGAACGTTAAGGCTGGTTACGGTCGTAACTACCTGCTGCCTTACGGCAAAGCTACCGCTGCGACCCCAGCCAACCTGGCTGCGTTCGAAGAGCGTCGCGCTGAGCTGGAAAAAGCTGCAGCAGATCGCAAAGCATCGGCTGAAAGCCGCGCTGCCCAACTGGCCGAGCTGGAAGTGACCATCACTGCCACCGCTGGCGACGAAGGCAAGCTGTTCGGTTCGATCGGTACTCACGACATCGCTGACGCACTGACCGCCTCCGGCGTTGAAGTGCAGAAGAGCGAAGTTCGTCTGCCGAACGGCACCATCCGCAACGTAGGCGAATTCGACGTAGCCGTGCACCTGCACGCCGAAGTTGAAGCCACCGTACGCGTTGTCGTGGTAGCAGCTTAAGCAGCACTTGTCGGCTGGCACCCTCGGGTGCTTGCCGGTAACATCGGGCACGATCCTGTTTACAGGTCGTGCCCTTTGTCTTTCTGGCATCCCAGTTTTTACATTCCTGCTTTCCAAAAAAAAACCAAGTGGCCATGAACGAAATCTTAGCTCCCGAGCAATACGACCTGCAAACCGCCGCGCTGAAGGTGCCGCCGCATTCCATCGAGGCCGAACAGGCCGTGCTCGGTGGTCTGATGCTGGACAACAACGCCTGGGAGCGTGTGCTCGATCAAGTCTCCGACGGCGATTTCTATCGACATGACCACCGCCTGATTTTCCGTGCGATCGCCAAACTGGCCGATCAGAACTCGCCGATCGACGTTGTGACCCTTGCCGAGCAATTGGACAAGGAAGGTCAGACTTCGCAAGTCGGTGGCCTCGGATACCTCGGCGAGCTGGCGAAAAACACGCCGTCCGTCGCCAACATCAAGGCCTATGCGCAGATCGTTCGCCAGCGCGCGACCCTGCGTCAATTGATCGGCATCAGCACCGAAATCGCCGACAGCGCCTTCAACCCTGAAGGGCGCACGGCAGAAGAAATCCTCGATGAAGCTGAACGGCAGATCTTCCAGATCGCCGAGGCCCGGCCAAAAACCGGCGGCCCGGTGGGTGTGAACGAGTTGCTGACCAAGGCCATCGACCGCATCGACACCCTGTTCAACACCGACAACGCCATCACCGGCCTGTCCACTGGCTACACCGACCTCGACGAGAAAACCAGCGGCCTGCAACCGGCCGACCTGATCATTGTCGCCGGCCGTCCGTCCATGGGTAAAACCACCTTTGCGATGAACCTGGTGGAAAACGCCGTGCTGCGCAGCGAGAAGGCTGTCCTGGTGTACTCCCTCGAGATGCCTGGCGAATCGCTGATCATGCGTATGCTGTCTTCCCTCGGCCGCATCGACCAGACCAAGGTGCGTTCCGGTCAGTTGGAAGACGACGACTGGCCGCGCCTGACCTCGGCGGTCAACCTGCTCAACGACCGCAAGCTGTTCATCGACGATACCGCGGGCATCAGCCCGTCGGAAATGCGCGCCCGGACCCGCCGTCTGGTGCGCGAGCACGGCGATGTCGGCCTGATCATGATCGACTACCTGCAGCTGATGCAGATCCCGGGTTCCAGCGGTGACAACCGGACCAACGAGATTTCCGAGATCTCCCGATCCCTGAAAGCCCTGGCCAAGGAATTCAACTGCCCGGTGGTGGCGCTCTCGCAGCTCAACCGTTCCCTGGAACAGCGGCCGAACAAGCGCCCGGTGAACTCCGACTTGCGGGAATCCGGAGCGATCGAGCAGGACGCCGACGTGATCATGTTCGTGTATCGCGACGAGGTGTATCACCCGGAAACCGAGCACAAGGGCATTGCCGAGATCATCATCGGCAAGCAGCGGAACGGGCCGATCGGCTTTATCCGCCTGGCCTTTATCGGTAAGTACACTCGCTTCGAAAACCTGGCGCCGGGTAGCTATAACTTCGACGACGACGAATAAATTTTCGTTGTCTGAGCGGGCCTCATCGCGGGCAAGCCCGCTCCCACAGGATTTGCGCCGGATGCTGATGTTGTGTTCGACAAGGATCCTGTGGGAGATGGCTTGCCAGCGATGGGGTCGCCGCAATTTCCGACCACAGTCGTCGGAATTGGTCAAAATTTGTGCTATATTCCGCGCCCGCGAAATTCAATGAAAGCCAACACCGGTTATCGACATGCAAGCAGCCAAGCCGTTATTTGACTATCCCAAGTACTGGGCCGAATGTTTCGGGCCAGCGCCGTTCCTGCCCATGAGCAGGGAGGAGATGGATCAGCTCGGCTGGGATTCCTGCGACATCATCATCGTCACCGGTGATGCCTACGTCGATCACCCGTCGTTCGGCATGGCGATCATCGGCCGGCTGCTGGAGTCCCAGGGCTTCCGCGTCGGGATCATTGCCCAGCCGAACTGGCAGTCCAAAGACGACTTCATGAAGCTCGGCGAGCCGAACCTGTTCTTCGGTGTCGCGGCCGGCAACATGGACTCGATGATCAACCGCTACACCGCGGACAAGAAAATCCGCTCCGACGATGCCTACACCCCGGGTGGCCTGGCCGGCAAGCGTCCGGACCGCGCCAGCCTGGTTTACAGCCAGCGCTGCAAGGAGGCCTACAAGCACGTGCCAATCGTGCTCGGCGGCATCGAAGCGTCGCTGCGCCGCATCGCGCATTACGACTACTGGCAAGACCGCGTGCGCAACTCGATCCTGATCGACGCCAGCGCCGACATCCTGCTCTATGGCAACGCCGAGCGCGCGATCGTCGAGGTCGCCCAGCGTCTGTCCTACGGTCACAAGATCGAAGACATTACCGACGTGCGCGGGACCGCGTTCATCCGTCGTGATACGCCGCAAGGCTGGTACGAAGTCGACTCCACGCGCATCGACCGTCCGGGCAAGATCGACAAGATCATCAACCCGTACGTGAACACCCAGGACACCCAGGCCTGCGCCATCGAGCAGGAGAAGGGGCCGGTCGAGGATCCGCAGGAAGCCAAGGTCGTGCAGATCCTGGCCAGCCCGCGCATGACCCGCGACAAGACCGTGATCCGTCTGCCGTCGGTGGAAAAGGTCCGCAACGACGCGGTGCTCTACGCCCATGCCAACCGTGTGTTGCACCTGGAAACCAACCCGGGCAACGCCCGCGCGCTGGTGCAGAAGCATGGCGAAGTCGATGTCTGGTTCAACCCACCACCGATTCCCATGACCACCGAAGAAATGGACTACGTGTTCGGCATGCCTTATCAGCGCATTCCGCACCCGGCGTACGGCAAGGAAAAGATCCCGGCCTACGAGATGATCCGTTTCTCGGTAAACATCATGCGTGGCTGCTTCGGCGGCTGCACCTTCTGCTCGATCACCGAGCACGAAGGGCGGATCATCCAGAACCGTTCTCACGAGTCGATCATTCGCGAAATCGAAGAAATTCGCGACAAGGTTCCTGGCTTTACCGGCGTGATCTCCGACCTCGGTGGCCCGACCGCGAACATGTACCGCATCGCCTGCAAGAGCCCGGAAATCGAATCCGCGTGCCGCAAGCCATCCTGCGTGTTCCCGGGTATCTGCCCGAACCTGAACACCGACCACTCGGCGCTGATCAAGCTGTATCGCAGTGCCCGTGAATTGCCGGGTGTGAAGAAGATCCTGATCGCTTCCGGCCTGCGTTATGACCTCGCGGTCGAGTCGCCGGAATACGTTAAAGAGCTGGTGACCCACCACGTCGGTGGTTACCTGAAGATCGCCCCGGAACACACCGAGGAAGGTCCGCTCAACCAGATGATGAAACCGGGCATCGGCAGCTATGACAAGTTCAAGCGCATGTTCGAGAAGTACTCCAAGGAAGCGGGCAAGGAGCAGTACCTGATTCCGTACTTCATCGCTGCCCACCCGGGCACCACCGATGAAGACATGATGAACCTGGCCCTGTGGCTCAAGGGCAACGGTTTCCGTGCCGACCAGGTGCAGGCGTTCTACCCGTCGCCGATGGCCACCGCCACCGCGATGTACCACTCGGGCAAGAACCCGCTGCGCAAGGTCACCTACAAGAGTGACGCGGTGACCATCGTCAAGAGCGAGGAGCAGCGTCGTCTGCACAAGGCGTTCTTGCGTTATCACGACCCGAAAGGCTGGCCGATGCTGCGTGAGGCACTGACCCGCATGGGCCGCGCCGACCTGATCGGGCCGGGCAAGAATCAGTTGATTCCTTTGCACCAGCCGTCGACCGACAGCTACCAGAGCGCCCGTCGCAAGAACTCGACGCCGGCCGGTAGCCATAAGGTGGCCAAGGAAAAGACCACCAAGATCCTTACCCAGCACACCGGCCTGCCACCGCGTGCCAGCGATGGCGGCAACCCGTGGGACAAGCGCGAACAGGCCAAGGCGGCGGCTTTTGCCCGCAACCAGCAGGCGGCCAAGGAGCGCAAGGACGCGGCCAAGGGCAAGGGGCCGAAGCCGGCTCGCAAGCCCGTCGTACCGCGCTAAGCCTCGACTGCGCTGAACAGAACGCCAACCTTCGGGTTGGCGTTTTGCATTCCGGGCTTGGAGGGTGTGCAGGGCTGCTGGCCTCTTCGCGGGCAAGCCCGCTCCCACAGTGTCCGAGTCAAACACAAATTTTGCGAACGCCTCTAAACCTGTGGGAGCGGGCTTGCCCGCGAAGAGGCCGGTTTTGGCGGCGACTATGCAACGGAACGCCACAAATACGTGCAACTCTTGCAATCCAATTCTCCGTCTCGCCCGGTTTTGGTGCTGTACTGCCTCAGGCAACCAAAGAAAGCGCCAGCAATGCGCGATGGCATAAGTCTTGCGCGCTTTCCAATACGCTCAAGGCTCGCAGGAGGCACGCCGTGTCGATTCATGTCGCATTGCACCATGTCACGCATTACCGCTATGACCGCGCTGTCGAGCTCGGCCCGCAGATTGTTCGTCTGCGTCCCGCCGCCCACAGCCGCACGCGGATTCTGTCTTATGCGCTGAAAGTCTCGCCCGAGCAGCACTTCATCAACTGGCAGCAGGACCCCCAGGGCAATTACCTGGCGCGGCTGGTGTTCCCGGAGAAAACCGAAGAACTGCGGATCGAGGTCGATCTGCTGGCGGAGATGGCGATCTTCAATCCGTTCGACTTCTTCCTCGAACCCTACGCGCAAAAGATCCCCTTCACCTATGCAGCAGATGAGCGCAAGGAACTGGCGCCGTATCTGGAAACCCTGGCGCTGACGCCGAAATTCAAGGCCTATCTGGACGGCATCGATCGCACACCGTTGCCTGCCGTGGACTTCCTCGTCGCGCTCAACCAGCGCCTGAGCGAAGACATCGACTACCTGATTCGCATGGAGCCCGGCGTACAAACGCCGGAACACACCCTAGACCACGCCTCCGGTTCCTGCCGCGACTCGGCATGGTTGTTGGTGCAACTGCTGCGCAACCTGGGACTGGCGGCGCGTTTCGTGTCGGGCTACCTGATCCAGCTGACCGCCGATGTGAAAAGTCTCGACGGTCCGTCCGGCACCGAAGTGGATTTCACCGATCTGCACGCCTGGTGCGAGGTGTACTTGCCCGGTGCCGGCTGGATCGGCCTGGACGCAACCTCCGGGCTGTTTGCCGGTGAAGGACATATTCCGTTGGCCTGTAGTCCCGATCCGTCTTCTGCGGCGCCGATCAGTGGCCTGGTGGAACCCTGCGAGTGCGAATTCAGCCACGAAATGTCCGTGGAGCGGATTTGGGAAGCGCCGCGGGTCACCAAGCCCTACACCGACGACCAGTGGCTGGCGATCCAGGCCCTGGGCCGACAGATCGATGCCGACTTGCTGGAGGGCGATGTGCGCCTGACCATGGGCGGCGAGCCGACCTTTGTGTCCATCGATGACCCGGACGGTGCCGAGTGGAATACCGCGGCACTGGGGCCGGACAAGCGGCGATTGTCCGCCGAACTGTTCCAGCGCATGCGTAAACACTACGCGCCCAATGGACTGGTGCATTTCGGGCAGGGCAAGTGGTACCCCGGCGAGCAACTGCCGCGCTGGTCGCTCAATTGTTATTGGCGCCGCGACGGCGTGCCGATCTGGCACAACAGCGCGCTGATCGCCGACGAACAACAAGACTACGGCGCCGATGGCGCGCTGGCCGGACGTTTTCTGGCGAGTGTCGCCGAACGCCTGAAAATTCCGACCCGCTTCGTTTTTCCAGCCTACGAAGACAATTTCTATTACCTCTGGCGCGAAGGAATGCTGCCGCAAAACGTCAGCGCCGAAGATTCGCGTCTGGAGGAGCCGTTGGAGCGGGCGCGTCTGCGCAAAGTGTTCAGCCAGGGGTTGGACAAGGTGATTGGCCAGGTCCTTCCGCTGGCGCGCACCGCCAAGGGCGATCAGTGGCAGAGCGGCCGCTGGTATCTGCGCGAAGAGCACTGCCGTCTGGTGCCGGGGGACTCGCCGCTGGGCTATCGCTTGCCGCTGGGGTCGCAACCCTGGGTGAAAGCGGCGGAATATCCATTCATTCATGCCCAAGACCCGAATCAGGCGTTCCCGCCGCTGCCTGACACCGGTCAGCTTCAGAGTCAGGGCGCAGCCGTCACAGAAGACCGCGCGCCCAAAATCGATGAGTCCGCCGACTGGCTGACCCGTACGGCCTTCTGTGCCGAGGTGCGGGAAGGCCGGTTGTACCTGTTCATGCCGCCGCTGGAGCGAGTCGAGGACTACCTTGAGCTGGTCGCTGCCATTGAAGCCACCGCTGAAGAACTGATGTGCCCGGTATTGCTGGAGGGCTATGAGCCGCCGAGCGATCCACGCCTGAGCAACTTCCGCATCACCCCGGACCCGGGGGTGATCGAGGTCAACGTGCAGCCGTCCGCGACCTGGGATGAATTGGTCGAGCGCACCGAGTTCCTCTACGAAGAAGCGCGCCAGACCCGCCTGACCACCGAAAAATTCATGATCGACGGCCGGCACACCGGGACGGGCGGTGGTAACCATTTCGTGTTGGGTGGCGCGACCCCGGGGGACTCGCCGTTTCTGCGTCGCCCGGATCTGCTGCGCAGCCTGATCAGCTATTGGCACAACCATCCATCGCTGTCCTATCTGTTTTCCGGATTGTTCATCGGCCCGACGTCCCAGGCGCCCCGCGTCGACGAAGCGCGCAACGATGCCTTGTACGAACTGGAAATCGCTTTTGCGCAAATGCCCTCACCGGGTGAGGAGTGTCCGCCATGGTTGGTGGATCGACTGCTGCGCAATCTGCTGATCGATGTTACCGGCAACACCCACCGCGCCGAGTTTTGCATCGACAAACTCTATTCGCCGGACGGTGCCACCGGACGCCTCGGATTGCTGGAGCTGCGTGCGTTCGAGATGCCGCCCCATGCCCGCATGAGCCTGGCGCAACAATTGTTGCTGCGGGCGCTGGTGGCGCGGTTCTGGCGCGAGCCCTATGCACCGCCAAAACTCGCGCGCTGGGGCACGGAGCTGCACGATCGCTTCCTGTTGCCGCACTTTATCGAGCAGGATTTTGCCGATGTCATCGTCGACCTCAACGCCGCCGGTTATCCGGTGCGGGCCGAATGGTTCGCCGCGCATCTGGAGTTTCGTTTTCCCAAGGTGGGCGATTACGCCGTCAGCGGTATTGCACTGGAGCTGCGCCAGGCGCTCGAGCCCTGGCATGTGCTGGGTGAAGAGGGCGCCATGGGCGGCACGGTGCGTTATGTGGATTCGTCGCTGGAGCGTTTGCAGGTCAAGCTCAGCGGCTTGCCGCCCCAGCGTTATCTGCTGACCTGCAACGGCATTCCTGTTCCATTGCAGCCCACCGGGCGAGTCGGCGAGTTCATCGCGGGCGTGCGTTTTCGTGCCTGGCAACCGGCCAATTGCCTGCAGCCGACCATCCCGGTCCACGCGCCGCTGGTATTTGACCTGCTCGATACCTGGATGCAGCGTTCGCTCGGCGGCTGCCAGTACCACGTCGCCCACCCGGGCGGGCGCAATTACGACAGCTTGCCGGTCAATGCCAACGAGGCCGAGAGCCGGCGGATGGCGCGCTTCTTCCGCATCGGGCACACGCCGGGGAAACTGCCTGTACCCCATCTGGACATTAACGATGAGCTACCGATGACGCTCGATTTGCGACGTTTCTAAACCGTCCGCGACGCTCGGATTTTTCGTATATCCGGGCGTCACGAGCCTGCGCTAGTCTGACCGATCATTGCTGTCTGCCGAGCTTTCCATGCCTGACCTGCTAGACCGCTACCCGCTGACGGCGGGCACCTATCACGAACTGCTCGACGACAGTGGCGCCGTGCGCCCGCACTGGCGCCGGCTGTTCGAGCAGTTGCAACGCAGCACGCTGGCGCAACTGGTGCAGCGTCAGGCTCTGCTGACCCGGCAAATCCAGGAAAACGGCGTTACCTATAACGTCTATGCCGACCCCAAGGGCGCTGACCGGCCGTGGGAGCTGGACCTGCTACCCCACGTCATCGCTGCCGATGAGTGGCAACAGTTGTCGGCCGGCATCGCGCAGCGGGCGCGTTTGCTCAATGCCGTGCTGGCTGACCTTTACGGCCCGCAACGGCTGATTGCCGAAGGTCTGCTGCCCGCGGAGCTGGTGTTCGGTCACAACAACTTCCTTTGGCCCTGTCAGGGGATCAACACGCCTGACGGAGCCTTTCTGCATCTGTATGCCGTGGATCTGGCGCGCACACCCGATGGCCGCTGGTGGGTCACGGCGGACCGTACCCAGGCGCCTTCGGGGGCCGGGTATGCGCTGGAAAACCGCACGATTGTGTCCCGGGCCTTTCCCGAGTTGTACCGTGATTTGAAGGTGCAACACCTGGCCGGGTTCTTCCGTACCTTGCAGGAAACACTGGCTCGTCAGGCCCCGAGTGACGAGGACGCACCCTTGGTGGTGCTGCTGACACCCGGGCGGTTTAACGAAAGCTATTTCGAACATCTGTACCTGGCGCGTCAGCTCGGTTATCCGCTGGTGGAGGGCGGCGACCTGACGGTGCGCGACGCCACGGTCTACCTGAAGACCCTGAGTGGACTGCGCCGGGTGCACGCGATCATGCGTCGGCTCGACGATGACTTCTGCGACCCGCTGGAACTGCGCACTGATTCGGCCCTCGGTGTGCCGGGCCTGCTGGAAGCGGTGCGGCAGGGGCGGGTGCTGGTAGCCAACGCGCTTGGCAGTGGTGTGCTGGAATCGCCGGGCTTGCTGGGTTTCCTGCCGAAGATCAATCAGTTCCTGTTCGGCGAAGAGCTGATCCTGCCGTCCATCGCCACCTGGTGGTGCGGCGAAGCGCCGGTATTGGCCCAGGCTTTGGAAAAACTGCCGGAGCTGCTGATCAAACCGGCGTTTCCGTCCCAGAGCTTTGCACCGGTATTTGGCCGCGACTTGAGTGAAAAACAGCGCCAGGAGCTCGCCGAGCGCATGCAGGCACGGCCATATGCTTATGTGGCGCAAGAACTTGCGCAACTGTCCCAGGCGCCGATCTGGCAAGCCGAAGACGGTCAACTGCAACCCCGGGCCATCGGCATGCGCGTGTATGCGGTGGCCAGCCGCGAGGGATATCGGGTGTTGCCCGGTGGCCTGACCCGGGTCGCCGCGCAAGCCGATGCCGAAGTGGTGTCGATGCAACGCGGCGGCGCCAGCAAGGACACCTGGGTGTTGGGCGATCGAGCGCCCAGTGGCGAGCAATGGAAGGCCCAGCGCAACATCGGCGTGCATGATCTGGTGCGGCGCGATCCGTATCTGCCATCGCGGGTGGTGGAAAACCTGTTCTGGTTTGGTCGTTACTGCGAACGTTGCGACGACAGTGCCCGTTTGCTGCGCATCATGCTCGCGCGCTATGTCGACGGCGACGACCCGCAAGCCTTGCAGGCCGCAGTCGATCTCGGCGAACGGTTGATGCTGCTGCCCGATGAGGGCGAATTACCCGAACGCCTGTTGGCGGCATTGCTCGGTGACGACTGGCCGTTCAGCCTGCGTTCCAACCTGCAACGCTTGCAGTGGGCCGCTTCGCAAGTGCGCGGCAAGCTCTCGCGGGAAAACTGGCAGGCGCTGGTGGAGTTGCAGCGCGAAGCCATGGAGCTGGAAACCGAAGAACCGGATTTCGGCGAGTTGCTGGATTTCCTCAACCGTCTGGTGATGTCCCTGGCGGCGCTGTCCGGTTTTGCCCTGGACGACATGACCCGGGACGAAGGCTGGCGTTTCCTGATGATTGGCCGGCGGATCGAACGCTTGCAGTTTCTCAGCGGCAGTCTGGCGGCGTTCCTGCGGGGCGCCGGGGTCTTCGATCAAGCCGGGCTGGAATGGTTGCTGGAACTGGGCAACAGCAGCATCACCTACCGCTCGCGCTATCTGGCGGTCGCGCAGCTGATCCCTGTGCTCGACCTGCTGTTGCTCGATGAGCAGAACCCTCACGCCGTGTTGTTCCAGTTGAAACTGGTGACACGCACCCTCAAGCGTCTCAACGACGACTTTGGCGTACCGCGTGAAACAGTACTGCCGCAATTGGTCGAGCGTCTGGCGCGATTCGATCTGGGTTGCCTGGAAAACCCGCTGTTCGGCGACGCCAGTGTTCGCGCCGCCATCGAAGGGCTGGCCGCACTGTTGCAGGAGATCGCCGACGCCAGCGGGCAAGTTTCCGATCGCCTGGCGCTGCGGCATTTCGCCCATGTCGACGATGTCAGCCAGCGCACGGTGTCCGTCTGATGAGCGCCCGTTACCAGATTTTCCACGACACCCATTATCACTACGACAGCCCGGTGTCCCTGGCCCAGCAGCTGGCGCATTTGTGGCCGCGCCCTTGTGCCTGGCAGCGTTGCACCGACCGGCAATTGCAGATCAGTCCGCAGCCAACCTCGCGTCGCGATGAGCTCGATGTATTCGGCAATCCGCTGACCCGGCTGGCGTTCGAGCGTCCCCACGATGAGTTGCTGGTCAACGCCAGTCTCACGATCGAAGTGTTGCCCCGACCTGTGCTGGACTTCAGTAAGTCTGCGGCGTGGGAACACACACGAAGCGCACTGACCTACAGCAGCCAACCGTTGTCGCCAGAATTGCTCGAAGCCTGCCGATACCGGTTCGAATCGCCGTATGTGCATTTGAAGAAAAACTTCGTCGAGTTCTCGCAAAGCTGTTTTCCACCCGGTCGACCGTTGTTGCTCGGCGTGCAGGCGCTGATGGAGAAAATCTTCAGCGAATTCACCTTCGATGCTGAAGCTACCCAAGTGGCGACGCCGCTGGTGGAAGTGCTGGAGCGCCGACGCGGGGTCTGTCAGGACTTTGCTCACCTGATGCTCGCTTGCGTGCGTTCCCGTGGATTGGCGGCACGCTATATCAGCGGCTACCTGCTGACCCAGCCACCACCGGGTCAGCCACGGCTGATCGGCGCCGATGCGTCCCACGCCTGGGTTTCGGTGTTTTGCCCGGTGTCGGGGTGGGTGGATTTCGATCCGACCAACAATGTGCAGCCGGCACTGGAGCACATCACCCTGGCCTGGGGCCGGGATTTTTCCGATGTGTCGCCGTTGCGGGGGGTAATCCTGGGAGGCGGTAACCATGACCCGGAAGTTCGGGTAACCGTGATGCCACTGGAATAACAACGATCAAAATGTGGGAGCGGGCTTGCTCGCGAAGACGGAGTATCAGGCAACATCATTTTTGGATGTGAAACCGCTTTCGCGAGCAAGCCCGCTCCCACAGGGAACTGCATTTTGATTCGAGAGTGGGGAGTCATTCGATTGGCCTGTGAGGATCGGCAGCCAAGCTGCCAATCCATTAAACAGATCCGGTGGGCCAGATCAGATCAACCGGCCCGGAGGTTCTCAGGCGTCGGGCGCCGAGTCTTTCGGTGCATCAACATCGTCTTCTGCCGCCACTTCACCCTCAGGGTTCAGTGCCGCTTCTTCAGCTGTAGCTTTCTTGCGCTGAAGCTTTTCCTCTTTCTTCTGCTCCTTGGCCAAGTCTCTCTGACGTTTGGCGAAGGAATAATTAGGTTTAGCCATGGGCGATCCTCTGGGGTCGAAGGTGAGGTTGAGCGGCGCATATTCTGCCCTGTATCGGTGCCGAGCCGTTAGCTGGGTTTTTGCTCGGCCCACTTTGGCGCTACGGACGGTTGCCAGGCATCCAGAGCATCGAGCAGGTTTTGCGGCGATTCGCTCACCTGCAGCATGTCACGGTGCTGCCCGCGAACGAAGCCTTCGCCGACGATGTGATCAAGAAAAGACGTCAATTTGCTGTAGAAACCGTTCACTTCCAGTAATCCCAGCGGTTTTCCGTGGTAGCCGAGCTGGCCCCAGGTCCAGACTTCGAACAGTTCTTCGAGGGTGCCAAGGCCACCGGGCAGCGCGATAAAGGCATCGCTGAGTTCGGCCATCCGCGCCTTGCGCGCGTGCATGCCATCGACAACTTCCAGGCGGGTCAGGCCGCTGTGGCCGATTTCCTTGTCCTTGAGGCTTTGCGGGATGATGCCGATCACTTCTCCGCCGGCCGCCAGGGCTGCATCAGCGACGATGCCCATCAGCCCCACGGCGCCACCGCCATACACCAGGGTCAGCTTGCGTTCGGCCAGAGCCCGGCCAAGGGCCACGGCGGCTTCGCGGTAAGCCGGGTGGGTGCCGGTGCTGGCGCCACAAAATACACAAACGGATGTTAAAGACATGCCTTGCTCCATGGTCGATCAGGGCCACAGAGTAAAGGCAGGCGCGCGGCACTCCAAGGGCTAGACTTGGTGTTTTGGCGTTTCGTAGGTACCGCTGGCGCCGCAGGCGTAGGCGGCCAGCAAACTGCACAACAGGCTGTTGATCGACATGACAGGTATTCCATTTGAAGGGGGACGGCCTGATGATAGGCCCGGGCCAGACACTTGGCCGTTAGATATTTCGCATCGGTGCCATAGCTCGAAAGTTGTATACAATTTTTGATTCAAGTCATATGAACTTGCGAAGTTTTCAGGCAGTCTTCTGTTTATTCGCGATTTCGTTAACCCTGCCTTGGAGATTCACCATGTTTGCCAAACTTGTTGCGGTATCCCTGTTGACACTGGCCAGCAGCCAATTGATGGCTGCCGAGTGCAAAGTCACTGTCGACTCCACCGACCAGATGTCTTTCGACACGAAGGCCATTGAAATCGACAAGAGCTGCAAGACGTTTACCGTGGAACTCAAGCACTCCGGCAGCTTGCCGAAGAACGTCATGGGCCATAACTGGGTGCTGAGTAAAGAAGCCGACATGCAGCCGATCGCCACCGATGGCCTGAGCGCCGGTATCGACAAGAACTACCTGAAAGAAGGTGACGCCCGTGTGATCGCCCACACCAAGATCATCGGCGCCAAGGAAACCGATTCGGTGACCTTCGACGTGTCCAAGCTCGCGGCCGGTGAAAAGTACGGGTTCTTCTGCTCGTTCCCGGGCCACATCTCGATGATGAAAGGCACCGTGACCCTGAAGTAATCAGGTACACCGCGTCATCGTTCTTCGCGAGCAAGCCCGCTCCCACATTTAGACCGCGATCAAATGTGGGAGCGGGCTTGCCCGCGAAGGGGCCAGAAGCATCGACATATGTTTTGGCCAAAGAAAAAGCCCGATGAAGCTCAACACTTCAGCGGGCTTTTTCATTCACTCACGCTTCAAGGCGCAAATGGCATCACACGCTTGTGATGGGTCTTGTTGTAGGTGTCGCAAATGATCTTGAACGCTTCCTCACGCACCGGATGGCCGTGCAGGAACGCGTCGATCTCGGCATAGGTCACGCCGTGGGAGGCTTCGTCCGGTTTGCCGGGCGACAGGTCTTCAAGGTCCGCCGTCGGGACTTTTTCCACCAGCGATTCCGGCGCGCCGAAGCTGCGGGCGATGGCGCGGACCTGGTTTTTCACCAGGCCGCTCAGTGGCGCCAGGTCGCAGGCGCCGTCACCGAACTTGGTGAAGAACCCCATCACCGCTTCCGCCGCGTGATCGGTGCCGATCACCAGGCCATGGGCCGCACCGGCGATGGTGTACTGGGCGACCATGCGCATGCGCGCCTTGGTGTTGCCGAGCACGAAGTCCACCGACACCGCATGTTTGCCTTCGAAGGCCGCCACTTCATTGGCCAGGGCCTTGACCGCCGGACCGATGTTCACGGTGTGACGCTCGTCCGGCTTGATGAAATCTACCGAAGCCTGGGCGTCGTGTTCATCGAACTGGGTTTCGTAGGGCAGGCGCACGGCAATGAATTTGTACGCGGCATCACCGCTGCGCTGGCGCAGTTCACGCACGGCCCGTTGGGCCAGCAGGCCGGCGGTCAGGGAGTCGACACCGCCACTGATGCCCAGGACCAGGGTCTTGAGCCCGGAATTGACCAGGCAGTCCTGAATGAAAGTCACCCGCCGGGCGACTTCGGCCTCAAGGGCGGCTTCGTCGGCGAATGGCGGCTGGACCTTGAGCTGTTCAGCAATCTCACGCTGTACGGCTTGCATGAATTCACTCCTTGCTTGATGTACTTGAAAGGGCGGCAGGTACTTGGAAAACGTGTCGCAAGTACGCGACGAAATTCGGGTCTTTGCAGTGCGTCTTGCCGGGCTCGTCCGAGATCTTCGCCACCGGCTGGCCGTTGCAGGCGGCCATTTTAAGCACGATGCTCATCGGTTCGACACCCGGAATATCACAGGTCAGGTTGGTGCCGATGCCGAAGCTGACATTGATCCGACCGCGCAGCGCCCGGAATATCTCCAGGGCCCTGGGCAGGGTCAGGCTGTCGGAGAAGGTCAGTGTCTTGCTCATCGGGTCGATGCCGAGCTTGTGATAGTGGGCGATGGCTTTTTCCGCCCAGACCACCGGATCGCCCGAGTCGTGGCGCAAACCGTCGAAAAGCTTGGCGAAAAACAGATCGAAATCGCCGAGGAAGGCATCCATGGTGATGCAGTCGGTCAGGGCAATCCCCAGCAGGCCACGGTATTCGCGGACCCAGCAATCGAGTGCGGCGATCTGGCTGTCGATCAGCCGCGGGCCGAGCTGCTGGTGCGCCATGATCCATTCGTGGGCCATGGTGCCCAGCGGTTTCATGTCCAGCTCCCGGGACAGGTGCACGTTGCTGGTGCCAACAAAACGTCCGGGGAAGTCGTGCTTGAGCACATTCACCACTTCTTCCTGCACGCGGTAAGAAAAACGGCGGCGCGTGCCGAAATCGGCCACCTGCAGCTCGGACAATTCATCGCTGCTGGCGTTGGCGCTCAGCCAGTCGAACTTGCGGTAGAGCTGCTCGCGGGCCTGCTCCAGCACGACTTCGCGATAGCGATAGCGATTGCGTACCTCGCTGACCAGCGCCAGCAGCGGCACTTCGAACAGGATCACATGCAGCCAGGGGCCGCGCAGGCGGATGACCAGCTCGCCGTTTTCGATACCGGTGTGGAGGTAGCGCAGGTTGAAGCGAAACAAACCGAGAAAGCGCAGGAAATCCGGCTTCAGGAAGCTGATGCGTTCCAGAAAGCTCAATTGATCGGCGCTCAGGCTCAGTTCGGCCAGACGCTCGATCTGGAAACGGATCTCCGCCAGGTACGGGCGCAAATCCTCGCCGTTACGGCAACGAAACTCCCATTCGACTTCGACGTTGGGGTAGTTGTGCAGCACCGCCTGCATCATCGTCAGCTTGTAGAAGTCGGTGTCGAGCAGGTTCTGCACGATGCGATCGGCAAACACACTCTCGCTCATAACGGGGGTTCTCCACATTGAATAGAGCTAGTGGCGCATATCGGTGATGGGGATTGCCAGCAATTTTTTAGAGCGCCTTAGATCCCTGTGGGAGCGGGCTTGCCCGCGAAGGCGCAAGTACAGTCAACATTGATATTGAATGTGCAGGCCTCTTCGCGGGCAAGCCCGCTCCCACAGTTACGGCGTGCAACCCTAGATTTGCGACAGCTCCGGGCTATCAATCTGCTCCAGCATCCATTTCACAAAGTCCCGCACCTTGGGCACTTCCGCCGAGTGTTCCGGGTACGCAAGGTAATAGGCGTCACTGCTGGGCATTGCATGCTGCCAGGGAATGACCAGCTTGCCGTCGGCCAGTTCCTCTTCCACCAGAAAGCGCGGTAGCAGCGCCACGCCGCAGCCAACCTGGGCGGCGCGGATGCACATGTAAAAAGTTTCGAAACGCGGGCCGTGGTAGCTGTGCTCGGTGTGGTAGCCCTGGTGGTCGAACCAGTCATGCCAGGCCTGGGGGCGGGAGGCGTTTTGCAGCAGGACCAGGTCGGTCAGTTGCGTCGGGTCGGTGAACGGCGTGTCCGGCAGGCTGCCCGGGGCACACACTGGCACCAGCTCTTCGCCAAACAGCTTCAGGCATTCGGTACCGGGCCGCGAGCCCTGGCCGAAGTAGAACGCCAGGTCGCTGCGACCTTGCAGCAGGTCGTCGGCTTCCTGTTCGCTGCACAGGTCCAGATGGATCGACGGATGGCGCAGACGCCAGCCTTTGAGGCGCGGCACCAGCCAGCGGGCGCCGAAGGTGGGCGGCGTCGAAACCCGCAGGACTTCGGTTTCGCCACCGTAGGAACGCAGGTAATGGGTCGACATCTCGACCTGAGTGAGGATTTTTCGCACTTCAACCAGGTACAGATCGCCGGCCGGCGTCATCTGCAGGCGGCGGCGCACCCGGCGGAACAGCAGGTGCTGCAACAGCTCCTCGAGTTGCGCGACCTGTTTGCTCACGGCGCTCTGGGTCAGGTTCAGCTCTTCGGCAGCCCGGGTGAAGCTCAAGTGCCGGGTGACGGCTTCGAAGCACTGCAACGCAGCGATCGATGGCAGGTAGCGTTTATTCAGCATGGGCGGTCCTTGGTTCTTGTTTCTTATTGCCAGCAATGCACAGCATGAATAAACGGAATGATATCTCTCTTAAAGGTCGTTTGTTGAGTAACCTCCGGGCAGCTAAAACTACAGGTCTGATCAGCCGTGAATTTCCGGCTGCACGTGTTCTGTCTTTTGCTTGAGGAGTGACCCATGGTTGCCGCATTGCTTGATCGTCTAGGTGTGAACCCGGCCCTGTACCAGAACGGCAAAGTGCCGGTGCATTCGCCGGTCGATGGCAGCAGGATCGCCGCCGTGAACTGGGAAGGCGCCGCTGAGGTCGAGCAGCACATCAGTCGCGCAGATCATGCGTTCGAACTGTGGCGCAAGGTTCCGGCACCGCGCCGTGGTGAGTTGGTGCGTCAATTCGGTGAAGTGCTGCGCGAATACAAGGCCGACCTCGGCGAGCTGGTGTCCTGGGAAGCCGGCAAGATCACCCAGGAAGGCCTGGGTGAAGTTCAGGAAATGATCGACATCTGCGACTTCGCCGTCGGCCTGTCCCGTCAACTGTACGGCTTGACCATCGCTTCCGAGCGCCCTGGCCACCATATGCGTGAAACCTGGCACCCGCTGGGCGTTGTCGGGGTGATCAGCGCCTTCAACTTCCCGGTTGCGGTCTGGGCCTGGAACACCACACTGGCACTGGTGTGCGGCAACCCTGTGGTGTGGAAACCGTCGGAAAAGACCCCGCTCACCGCGCTGGCCTGCCAGGCGCTGTTCGACCGCGTCGTGAAGAACTTCAGCGATGCGCCTGCGAATTTGTGCCAGGTAGTGATCGGTGGTCGCGATGCCGGCGAAGCCTTGGTGGACGACCCGCGTGTAGCCCTGATCAGCGCCACCGGCAGCACCCGCATGGGCCGCGAAGTGGCACCGAAAGTGGCCGCGCGCTTTGCCCGCAGCATTCTCGAACTGGGCGGTAACAACGCAATGATCCTCGGCCCGAGCGCCGACCTGGACATGGCCGTTCGCGCGATCCTGTTCAGCGCCGTCGGCACCGCCGGTCAGCGCTGCACCACCCTGCGTCGACTGATCGCTCATGAATCGGTGAAAGAAGAAATCGTCACCCGCCTGAAAGCCGCGTACTCGAAAGTACGTATCGGCCATCCGCTGGAAGGCAACCTGGTCGGCCCGCTGATCGACAAGCAAAGCTTCGACAACATGCAGGATGCGCTGGAGCAGGCGTTGAGCGAAGGCGGCAAGGTCTTCGGCGGCAAGCGTCAGCTGGAAGACCAGTTCCCGAACGCTTACTACGTGTCGCCAGCCATCGTCGAAATGCCGGAGCAGAGCGATGTGGTCTGCCACGAAACCTTCGCCCCGATCCTGTACGTGGTCGGCTACACCGACTTCCAGGAAGCGCTGCGCCTGAACAACGCCGTGCCACAAGGCCTGTCCTCGTGCATCTTCACCACCGATGTGCGTGAAGCCGAGCAGTTCATGTCGGCGGTGGGCAGCGATTGCGGCATCGCCAACGTCAACATCGGCCCGAGCGGTGCGGAAATCGGTGGCGCGTTTGGTGGCGAAAAAGAAACCGGCGGCGGTCGTGAGTCCGGCTCCGATGCATGGCGCGGCTACATGCGCCGCCAGACCAACACCGTGAACTATTCGCTGGAGTTGCCGTTGGCGCAGGGTATTACGTTTGACTGATTCTTGGGTCGGACAGTGATCCCCTGTGGGAGCGGGCTTGCTCGCGAAAGCGGTTTATCAGTCACATTGATGCTGGATGTGCCGACGCTTTCGCGAGCAAGCCCGCTCCCACATTGAATGAATGTGTTTGTTAGGTTTCTGTTGGAGTCTGGCAATGCCGTTACGCGAAGAGTGTCTGTGGGAAAAACTGACGCCACAGAGGCCGGACAATTCGGCCCTCAAGGGTGAGGTCACGGTGGATGTCTGTGTCATCGGCGCCGGGTTTACCGGTTTGTCGGCGGCGGTGCATCTGCTGGAGCAAGGCAAGACCGTTTGTGTGCTGGAGGCCCATCGTGCCGGCCATGGTGGCTCGGGGCGCAACGTCGGGCTGGTCAATGCCGGGATGTGGATTCCCCCGGACGAGATCGAAGCCGGGTTCGGCACTGAGGTCGGCAGCCAGCTCAACCGTATGCTGGGCGCGGCGCCATCCCTGGTGTTCAGCCTTGTGGACAAATACAACATCGATTGCCAGTTGCGCCGCGAAGGCACGCTGCACATGGCGCACAACGCCCGTGGCGAAGCCGACTTGCGCAGTCGTGAAGAACAATGGAAACGTCGCGGTGCGCCGGTAGAGCTGCTCACCGGTCAGGCCTGCGAGCAAGCCACCGGCACGAAAAAGATCGCCGCGGCATTGCTCGATCGCCGCGCCGGCACGCTCAACCCGATGGCTTACACCACGGGGCTGGCCAAGGCGGCCATCGGCCTGGGCGGGCAATTGTTCGATCATTCCCCGGTCACCCGCCTCGAACGCCAAGGCCAGCGCTGGTCGGTGCAAACCGCCCAGGGTTCGGTGATGGCCGAGAAGGTGGTGATTGCCTCCAATGCCTACACCGAAGGCGACTGGACGGAACTGCGGCGCAATTTCTTCCCCGGTTATTACTATCAGGTGGCCTCGGTGCCGCTGACCGAAGAAGCCGCCCGGCAAATTCTGCCCGGTGGCCAGGGTTCCTGGGACACCCGACAGGTGCTCAGCAGCATCCGCCGGGATAAAGACGGTCGCCTGTTGCTTGGCAGCCTGGGCAATGGCAATCAGAAGCCGACCTGGTTCCTCAAGGCCTGGGCCGACCGCGTGCAGCAGCACTATTTCCCGTACCTCAAACCGGTGGAATGGGAGTGCACCTGGACCGGCCGCATCGCCTTCACCCCCGATCATCTGATGCGCCTGTTCGAGCCAGCGCCCGGTTTGGTGGCAGTCACCGGTTACAACGGTCGGGGCGTGACCACGGGAACGGTGGTCGGCAAGGCCTTTGCCGATTACCTGTGTAACGGAAATCCTCAAGCGCTACCGATTCCTTTCGCGCCCATGCAGCCATTGGCCGGGGTGGGGTTGCGCAGCTGTCTGTACGAGGCGGGGTTCTCGCTGTATCACGCAGGCCAGTGCCTGCGGATCGTGATCTGAATGTTGATTTTTGCAGGGCGCAAGCGGCGCTTTTTCGATCTGCAGCTAGCCTGTAGTGGTGCGGGTTGTAGCAGTCTCGCACCAGCAGTGTGCACTTCGGTGACGCACGTTGTTACAGGCTGGTTGCACGTCGTTTAAAGCCGCGGTTGCAATGATGGCGCGGGCGGGTTGCGCCTCAAAAAAATAATGGTTTTACCTTCCGCGGTTTAGACGGTTGCACGCCCAATGAAAATGGGATCGAAACAGTCGAAATAACAAGAAAGCAGCGACTTTTTTCAGAATAAAAAACCGATGGCACGGCCCTTGCTCTGAGCATTCAGTGAAGTCGCAGTGCCAATTAAAAAAAACCATGGAGCACCACCTCATGTCCCAGACGTTTTACAAGAAAGGCTTTCTGGCCCTCGCAGTGGCAACTGCGCTGGGTGTTTCTGCGTTTGCTCAGGCTGACATCAAGATCGGCGTAGCGGGACCAATGACAGGCGCCAACGCGGCATTTGGCGAACAGTACATGAAGGGTGCACAAGCGGCGGCCGATGCGGTCAACGCGTCGGGCGGGGTCAACGGGGAAAAAATCGTACTGGTCAAGGGTGATGACGCCTGCGAACCGAAACAGGCTGTGACGGTCGCCAAGGACCTGACCAATCAGAAAGTCGCCGGCGTGGTCGGTCACTTCTGCTCCTCGTCGACCATCCCGGCCTCCGAGATCTACGACGAAGCAGGCATCATCGCAATCACTCCTGGTTCCACCAACCCGGCTGTGACCGAGCGCGGCCTGAGCGCCATGTTCCGTATGTGCGGGCGTGACGACCAGCAAGGCATCGTGGCCGGCGACTACATCGTCGACGTGCTCAAGGGCAAGAAAGTGGTCGTGCTGCACGACAAGGACACCTACGGTCAGGGCCTGGCGGATGCCACCAAGGCTCAGCTTGAGAAGCGTGGTGTGAAGCCTGTGCTGTATGAAGGCCTGACTCGTGGCGAGAAAGACTTCAGCACCATCGTGACCAAGATCCGCGGCGCTGGCGCTGACGTCGTCTACTTCGGTGGCCTGCACCCGGAAGCCGGTCCTCTGGTGCGTCAACTGCGTGAACAAGGCCTGAAGGACGTCAAGTTCATGTCCGACGACGGCATCGTGACCGACGAACTGGTGACCACCGCTGGCGGTCCGCAATTCGTTGACGGCGTACTGATGACCTTCGGCGCCGACCCACGCCTGCTGCCAGACAGCAAGACCGTGGTAGACGCCTTCCGCAAGGCCGGTACCGAGCCTGAAGGCTACACCCTGTACGCCTACGCTTCGGTCCAGGCCCTGGCAGCAGCCTTCAACGGCGCCAAGTCCAACAAGGGTGAAGAAGCGGCCGCATGGCTGAAGAAGAACCCGGTCAAGACCGTCATGGGCGAGAAGACCTGGGACAGCAAGGGCGACCTGAAAGTCTCCGACTACGTGGTTTACCAGTGGGACAAGGACGGCAAATACCACCAGCTGGAAAAACAGAAGTAAGGGCTGACTCGATCACCTGAACCCCACTGATTCCCTGTAGGAGCGAGCACGCTCGCGAAAAATGTCAACGATAACGCGTGCTTGCTGGTTCAACGCGTTGTCCTCAGGTTCTTCGCGAGCAGGCTCGCTCCTACAGGGGCGGTGGTGGCCGGGTTGATCCTGGTTGTCATTGCTCCGACGTATATCTGTATTTTCCTTAGAAGAACCGCACAGCCACATGTGCAGGTTCTCATTGCGTGAGATTGCGTTATGGATGGTATTTTCCTGCAGCAACTGGTCAACGGCCTGACCCTCGGGTCGGTCTATGGCCTGATCGCCATCGGCTACACAATGGTCTATGGCATCATCGGCATGATCAACTTCGCCCACGGCGAGGTTTATATGATTTCCGCTTACCTCGCGGCAATCAGTCTGGCTCTGCTGGCTTACTTCGGTATCGAATCCTTTCCGCTGCTGATGCTTGGCACGCTGATCTTCACCATCGTCGTCACGGCGGTGTATGGCTGGGTCATCGAGCGTGTCGCCTACAAACCCCTGCGCAACTCCACTCGACTCGCACCGCTGATCAGTGCGATCGGTATCTCGCTGATCCTGCAAAACTACGCACAGATCTCCCAAGGCGCGAAGCAACAAGGCGTTCCGACTTTGCTGTCGGGTGCCTGGCGCGTTGATATCGGTACCGGTTTCGTTCAGTTGACCTACACCAAGGTCTTCATTCTGGTCGCCGCGTTTGTCGGGATGGCCGCGCTGACCTACATCATCAAATACACCAAGCTCGGCCGCATGTGCCGTGCAACCCAGCAAGACCGCAAGATGGCTTCGATCCTGGGGATCAACACCGATCGGGTGATTTCCTACGTGTTCATCATCGGTGCAGCGATGGCGGCCCTGGCCGGCGTGCTGATCACCATGAACTACGGCACATTCGACTTCTATGCCGGCTTCATCATCGGGATCAAGGCGTTCACCGCCGCGGTGCTCGGCGGGATTGGCTCACTGCCTGGCGCGATGCTCGGCGGGATCATTCTCGGGATTTCCGAGTCGCTGTTTTCCGGTCTGGTGAACTCGGACTACAAAGACGTTTTCAGCTTCTCGCTGTTGGTCCTCGTTCTGGTCTTTCGGCCTCAAGGCCTGCTCGGCCGTCCTCTTGTGTCGAAGGTGTAAGCGATGTCTTCAACCACTCATAAAACAATCGATATCAAAAAAAGCCTGGTTGACGCGATTCTTGCCGGCCTCATTGCCCTGATTGTGTTCGGGCCGATTGTCGGTGTCGTTCTCGATGGCTATGGCTTCAACCTGGAAACCACCCGGGTGGCGTGGATTGTGGCGATCGTCATGGCCGGACGTTTTGCCCTGAGCATGTTCCTGCAGACAGCCCAGGGCCTGAAAATCCTCGAAGGCTTTGAAACGACAGGCTCCGGGGTGCATGTGCTGGCGCCTGACTACAAGTCGCGGCTGCGCTGGATCATCCCGCTGGTCATCTTGATTGCAGTGGCGCTGCCGTTTTTCTCCAACTCCTACCTGCTGGGCGTGGTTATCCTCGGGCTGATCTACGTACTGCTGGGGCTGGGGCTGAACATCGTGGTTGGCCTGGCCGGCCTGCTCGACCTCGGTTACGTGGCGTTCTACGCCATCGGCGCCTACGGCCTGGCACTCGGCTACCAATACCTCGGGCTGGGCTTCTGGACGGTGTTGCCGCTGGCGGCGATCATCGCCGGCCTGGCCGGTTGCATCCTCGGTTTCCCGGTGCTGCGCCTGCACGGCGACTACCTGGCGATCGTGACCCTGGGCTTCGGTGAAATCATCCGCCTGGTCCTCAACAACTGGTTGTCGCTCACTGGCGGCCCGAACGGCATGCCGGCACCGCTGCCGACTTTCTTCGGCCTGGAGTTCGGCAAGCGAGCCAAGGACGGCGGTGTGCCGTTCCATGAGTTCTTCGGCATCGCCTACAACCCCGACGTGAAGTACTACTTCATCTACGCGGTGCTGTTCCTGGTGGTGCTGGCTGTGCTGTACATCAAGCATCGCCTGACCCGCATGCCGGTCGGCCGCGCCTGGGAAGCCCTGCGTGAAGACGAAATCGCCTGTCGCTCCATGGGTCTGAACCACGTATTGGTCAAGCTCTCGGCATTCACCATCGGTGCCTCGACGGCCGGTCTGGCCGGGGTGTTCTTCGCCACCTACCAGGGCTTCGTCAACCCGACCTCGTTCACCTTCTTCGAATCGGCGTTGATCCTCGCCATCGTGGTACTGGGCGGCATGGGTTCGACCATAGGCGTAGTGATTGCAGCCTTCGTGCTGACCGTCGCCCCGGAACTGCTGCGTGGCTTCGCCGAGTACCGCGTGCTGCTGTTCGGCATCCTGATGGTGTTGATGATGATCTGGCGACCGCGCGGCCTGATTCGGATCAGCCGTACCGGTGTGACCCCGCGCAAAGGAGTAGCGCCATGAGCGAAGTCGTACTCTCCGTAGAGAAGCTGATGATGCACTTCGGCGGCATCAAGGCGTTGAATGATGTGAGCCTGAAGGTCAAGCGCAACTCGATCTTCGCCCTGATCGGCCCCAACGGCGCCGGCAAGACCACGGTGTTCAACTGCCTGACCGGGTTCTACAAGGCCTCCGGCGGCAAGATCGAACTGAACGTGCGCGGGAAACAGACCAACGTCATCAAGTTGCTGGGCGAATCGTTCAAGCCGACCGATTTCGTTTCGCCAAAAAGCTTCATCACCCGGCTGCGCTACAAGATGTTCGGCGGCACCCACCTGGTGAACCGTGCCGGCCTGGCGCGGACGTTCCAGAACATTCGCCTGTTCAAGGAAATGTCGGTGCTGGAAAACCTGCTGGTGGCCCAGCACATGTGGGTCAACCGCAACATGCTGGCCGGCATCCTCAACACCAAGGGCTATCGCAAGGCTGAAAGCGATGCGCTGGACCATGCCTTCTACTGGCTGGAAGTAGTGGATCTGGTGGACTGCGCCAACCGCCTGGCCGGTGAACTGTCCTACGGCCAGCAACGCCGCCTGGAAATCGCCCGCGCCATGTGCACCCGTCCGCAGATCATCTGCCTCGACGAACCGGCCGCCGGCCTCAACCCTCAGGAAACCGAAGCGCTGAGCGCGATGATCCGGCTGCTGCGCGATGAGCACGATCTGACCGTGGTGCTGATCGAACACGACATGGGCATGGTAATGAGCATTTCCGACCACATTGTGGTGCTGGACCACGGCGTCGTCATCGCCGAGGGTGGTCCCGATGACATCCGCAACGATCCGAAAGTGATTGCCGCGTACCTGGGCGCCGACGAAGAGGAGGTGGTATGAGCAAACCCATCCTCGAACTCAAGGACCTGGACGTGTTCTACGGCCCGATCCAGGCCCTTAAAGGCGTTTCGCTGCACATCAACGAAGGGGAGACCGTCAGCCTGATCGGCTCCAACGGCGCCGGCAAGTCAACCCTGCTGATGTCGATCTTCGGCCAGCCACGGGCCGCCGATGGGCAGATCCTTTATCAGGGCGTGGACATTACCCACAAGTCGTCCCACTACATCGCCTCCAACGGCATCGCGCAATCGCCGGAAGGGCGGCGGGTGTTCCCCGACATGACAGTCGAGGAAAACCTGCTGATGGGCACCATCCCTATCGGTGACAAGTACGCCAAGGAAGACATGCAACGCATGTTCGAGCTGTTCCCGCGGCTCGAAGAGCGGCGTACCCAGCGGGCGATGACCATGTCCGGTGGCGAGCAGCAGATGCTTGCCATCGCCCGCGCCCTGATGAGCCGGCCCAAGTTGTTGCTGCTGGATGAGCCGAGCCTGGGCCTGGCGCCGATCGTGGTGAAACAGATCTTCGCGACCCTGCGAGAACTGGCCAAGACCGGCATGACCATCTTCCTGGTGGAACAGAACGCCAACCACGCCCTGCGGTTGTCGGACCGGGCGTACGTGATGGTCAACGGCGAAATCCGCATGACCGGCACTGGCAAGGAGCTGCTGGTCAACGAGGATGTGCGTAACGCTTATCTCGGCGGGCACTGAGTTTCAGTGGGTTATGCACAAGCCCCGGCGCGCAATCGCCGGGGCTTTTTTACATCTCCCAAACACCACTAAACCCTGTGGGAGCGAGCTTGCTCGCGATAGCAATCTATCAGCCAATATTGATGTTGACTGACAAACCGCTATCGCGAGCAAGCTCGCTCCCACAGGGTTTTTGGCGTGCCTCCGGGAAATTGTGGAAAACAATATTCAAGAGCTCCCGAAGCGCGACATAAAGCCGCTGCAAATAGTTGTTTTGTCACGGTTTTGACTTGTCCCCGTTTGCTGTGGAACCGGCTGTGAATAACGTGGGAGTAGCTGGCTGCAGGCCTTTTAAACCGTGGCCTGCAGAGGCGTGTTCAGTTTTTGATCAAGTGTTTTTGCGCAACTTGAAGAGCGCTTTGTCAACCTTTTTGTTCGAGATGAAAGTGGGTGGAATCAGCGTGGACAAGCCTGTGGATAAGTCTGTGATTAAACTCTGGAAAGACCCGGCTGAAGGCCGTGGTTACTGGCTTGGCGCCATCGCTGGTTTGACCCGTCAGTCATGAAAATCCCCAGGGGCTACACGGCGGGCTATTGAGGGTCAAGCAAAAAAGTTTCAAAAAACCGCGCAAAGCCTTGTGGACAGCGGCTTGCAGCTTTTCCACTTGCCCCCAAAGACTGTGGACCGGCCTGTGGATAACGTGCGCGCACATGGCTGCAAGCCAGGCTGGCCAAGGGATTGCGAGGGTTGATCGTTTTTTGTACAGAAAGTGCGGTTGCCGCTATGGGCAAGGCCGGGCATTCTGCCTGCTGATTTACCATTCCAATGGCTGGCGATCAGCCGAAGCAAGGAGAACACGATGTCCAACACCCTGTTTATTACCGGCGCGACCTCCGGTTTTGGTGAAGCCTGTGCCCGTCGTTTTGCCGACGCTGGCTGGAAATTGGTGCTGACAGGTCGTCGTGAAGAGCGCCTCAATGCACTGTGCGCCGAGCTGTCGAAGCAGACCGAAGTCCATGGCCTGGTGCTCGATGTGCGTGATCGCAAGGCCATGGAGGAAGCGATTGCCAATCTGCCGCCGTCCTTTGCCAAGCTGCGTGGGTTGATCAACAACGCCGGGCTGGCCCTGGGCGTCGATCCGGCACCCAAGTGCGACCTGGACGATTGGGACACCATGGTCGACACCAACGTCAAAGGCCTGATGTACAGCACCCGTCTGCTGTTGCCACGCCTGATTGCCCACGGTCGTGGCGCCGGCATCGTCAATCTGGGGTCCATCGCCGGCAACTACCCGTACCCGGGCAGCCATGTGTATGGCGCGACCAAGGCGTTCGTCAAACAGTTCTCCCTGAACCTGCGCTGCGATCTGCAGGGTACAGGCGTACGGGTCAGCAACATCGAGCCGGGCCTGTGCGAAAGCGAGTTCTCGCTGGTGCGTTTTGCCGGTGACCAGGAGCGCTACAACGCCACCTACGCCGGCGCCGAGCCGATCCAGCCGCAGGACATCGCCGACACTATTTTCTGGGTGCTCAATGCGCCTGCGCACATCAACATCAACAGCCTGGAGCTGATGCCAGTGAGCCAGACCTGGGCCGGGTTTGCGATTGATCGAAGCGGTGGCAAGGCTTAATACCGAGTCATCGTTCATCGCGGGCAAGCCCGCTCCCACAGGAATCGCGCTGAACCTGTGGGTGCGGGCTTGCCCGCGATGAGGCCAGTTCGGCCACCGCTGTAGATCGGCTAGACTCCTCACCTACTAACGCCGCCGCACCCGGCGGTCTAGAGGTCTTAGAGGAGATCCAGTGAGTAATCGAGGCGAGCAGGCGCTGCTCAAACAATCGACCTTCCTGATGCTCGCCGTGACATTCGCCGGGATCATCACCGGTTTTGTGTCGGGCGCTCAATCCATCCTGTTCGATGGCTTCTTTTCGTTGATCGCGGCCTTCATCAAGGTCCTGATGCTGATCACCGCCCGGCTGATCGCCAAGGAAAGCAACCAGCGCTTCCAGTTCGGTTCCTGGCACCTGGAACCCATGGTGCTGGTCATCGAGGGTAGCTTCATTTTTCTGGTCGCCATTTACGCCTTTCTCAACGGCGTGTTCGGCATCATCAATGGTGGCCGCGAGGTCGAGCTCGGACTGGTGATCGTCTATGCGGCAGTGTTTACCGTCGTCGAGCTCATTTATTTTTTCTACGTCCGCCACCGCAACCGCACGCTCAACTCATCGCTGATCCAGTTCGACAACATCAGTTGGCTGGTGGACGCGATGCTGTCGGCGGGTTTGCTGGTGAGTTTCCTCATCGCGCTGCTGCTCAAGACTCAGGGTTACGACAAGTGGGCGGTGTATGTCGACCCGATGATCCTGATTCTGCTGGCCTTGGGCATGCTCCCCCCGGCGCTCAAAATCCTCGGACCGGCCTTGCGCGATGTGTTGGGGATCGTCCCGGATCAGCTGGACGACAAGGTGCGTCAGGTGATGGAGGTGGCGAAGGTCGAGCATGGTTTCGACGACTACATTTCCTACGTGCAGAAGCACGGCAGGGCGTGTTTTATCGAGATCCACATCGTATTGCCGAAGGATTACTGGCTGGACGGTGTGGGGCAACTGGACAGTTTGCGCGAGGAAATTTCCGCGAAGCTTGGCGAGCCGGATGCCGCACGATGGCTGACCATCAGCTTTACCGGGGACCGCAAGTGGATTGAGTGACAGTCAGGTGACCTCTTTGAGGTCATTCGCGAGCAGGCTCGCTCCCACATTGAAATGCGATCAACTGTGGGAGCGAGCCTGCTCGCGAAAGCAACCAAACACTCAGCCGAGATATTCCGCCAGCCCGCGATAACAGGTCGCCAGGTGATAAGGCGTGGTCGACGGCATATCGCGGCGGCTGACTTCACCGTGGGCGTCACGACACTCATACCAGCCGCCGGTATGTAGCGAGCGCTGCTGCAACGCCTGCAACTGGCGCAGAACATCCGACTCGCTATCGGGTCGCAGCGTCAGGGCGCGCAGGTACTCGGCCTGGGCCCAGATACGCTGTGTGCCATCCCGGACGCCGCCACCTGGTTCGAGATCGAGCATGGCCCGTACCGCACCGGTCTGTTGATCGACGCCCAATTGCTCGGTAAAGGCGAAGGCCCTTTCCAGATCGGCATGCAGGGTTGAAGTGCGCAGCAGCGCCGAGGATTCCAGCAGGAAATACCACTCGAACTGATGCCCCGGTTCAAACCAGTTATCCACAGACCCCAGCGGCTTTTCCATCAACACGCCGTGCTGCGGATCGATGAAGCGCGCGTGCATGGCTGTGCATAACTCGGTGAGTGCTTGTTGCACGTCGAGGTCTTCACGCACCGACAGGGTGGCGAGGAATGCTTCGGCCAGGTGCATCAGCGGGTTTTGCAAGGGGCCGCTGCCCAGCGATGCCCAGTCGCGGTCGAGCGTGGCTTCATACAGACCGTCGTCCGTGGCGAAACGCTGCGCGATCACTTCCAGCGAGGCGTTGAGTACCGACTCGACCAGCGGCTCGCGGACCTTGTCCCAGTAATGGGCGCAGGCGAACAGGATGAACGCGTGGGTATAGAGGTCCTTGCGCTGATCCAGCGGCGCACCATGTGCATCGACGCTGTAGAACCAGCCGCCGTGCTCTGCATCGTGGAAGTGCCGCTGCAACGAGCGGAACAAAGCGGCGGCACGCTCTTCGGCGCCCGGCACCTGACCGATCAGGCTGGCAAACAGATACAACTGCCGCGCACAGGCCATGGCCCGGTAGCGTTGCGGTGGCAGCGGGTGGTGTCCGGCATCCAGCGCCTCATAAGGCAACGCCATGTCGGCATTCCAGCCAGGACCTAGCCAGAGCGGCACGATGACGTTCAGGAAATGCTGCTGCACCGAGGCGAACAGGGCGGTCAATTCAGGCTGGGAGGCGGAGCGGGAAACAGGTGGCATTGGCTGGCGTCGTCACGGCAAGGGCGATTGCGCGACATGTTAGCAGAGAGGCTGACTTGAGAGAGGCTGTGTCTGTCAGGCCGCCTTCGCGAGCAAGCCCGCTCCCACAATGGATTTGCTGTGAACACAGTACTTGTGAACAACAAAGATCAAATGTGGGAGCGGGCTTGCTCGCGAAGAGGCCGTGGAAGGCGCTAGAGAATCAACCCGCCAGCAACCACACCCCGGTCGCCGCCGAAGCCGCGCCCGCCAGTCGAACCAGCGGTGCTGCCGCCAGCGGCAAGGTCCGCACCAGCGCATAACCCGCCGCATGCAACACCGCCGTCGCTGCGACAAAGCCTGCGGCATAGGTCCATGGACTCGACATGTCCGGCAGTTCCAGCCCATGCGCCACACCATGAAACAGCGCAAACAAGGCTGTCGCACCTACCGCCATCACCAACGGTGGACGCACAGCCAGCGCCACCGCCAGCCCCAAGGCCAAAACGGAAGCGGCAATCCCGCTCTCCAGTGCAGGCAGGTTCAACCCTTCAAAACCCAGCATCCCGCCAATCAGCATGGTGCCAACGAAGGTACACGGCAGCGCCCAGCGCGCAGTACCGTGTTGTTGTGCAGCCCACAGGCCGACCGCGAGCATCGCCAGCAGGTGATCGAGACCGCCAAGCGGATGGCTGATACCGGCGATCAAGCCATTGTCGCCGTGCCCCGGATGGGCGAGGGCAAGGGCTGGCGTCAGCAGCAGGGCCAGGGCGCCCAGAATGCGTTTCAGTGTCATGGAAAGCTTCCTTGTTGAAGGGGTGATCAGGCCGCGGTCAGCAAGCCCTGGCGTTCGATGAAGGCGATGATCTGTTCCAGACCCTGGCCGGTTTTCTGGTTGCTGAAGACAAATGGCTTGCCGTTGCGCATGCGCTGGGTGTCGCTGTTCATCATCTCCAGCGAGGCACCGACCAGCGGCGCCAGGTCGATCTTGTTGATCACCAGCAGGTCGGATTTGCAGATCCCCGGCCCACCCTTGCGTGGCAGCTTGTCGCCGGCCGAAACGTCGATCACGTAGATCGTCAGGTCGGACAGTTCCGGGCTGAAGGTCGCGGAGAGGTTGTCGCCACCGGACTCCACGAGAATCAGGTCCAGCCCCGGAAAACGGCGATTGAGTTGATCCACGGCTTCAAGGTTGATCGAGGCGTCTTCGCGGATGGCCGTGTGCGGGCAGCCGCCGGTTTCCACGCCGATGATGCGTTCCGGCGCCAGGGCTTCGTTGCGCACCAGAAAGTCGGCGTCTTCGCGGGTGTAGATGTCGTTGGTCACCACGGCCAGGTTATAGCGCTCGCGCAGGGCCAGGCACAGGGCCAGGGTCAGGGCGGTTTTGCCGGAGCCGACCGGGCCGCCAATGCCGACGCGCAGGGGTTGTGTGTTCATGTGATTCTCCAAAATGACAGGCCCTAGGAACGGAACAGACGGCTGTACTGGCGCTCATGCGCCATACACGCCAGGGACAGGCCGAAAGCGGCGCTGCCGTAGTGATCGGGATCGATTCGGGTGGCGTTCTGTTGAGCCTGTTGAAGCAGCGGCAACAGTTCGCTGGTCAGGCGTTGGGCGGCTTGCTGGCCCAGTGGCAAGGTCTTCATCAGCACCGCCAACTGGTTTTCCAGCCAGCTCCATAGCCACGCAGCCAATGCATCCTGCGGGCTGATCTGCCAGGCGCGCGCGGCCAGGGCCCAACCCAGGGCCAGATGTGGCTCGCAGCATTGTTCGAGGAAGGCACGGGCGGGTGTGTCGAGTTCCGGCAAGCCGTTGAGCAACTGCTGCAACGAGTAGCCCATCTGCCGGCTTTCCTGATGCAGCTCGCGAGTTTCGCGACTGGCGCGGTGTTCCTCGCAGCGTTGCAACAATTGGCCCCAGTTGTCCTCGCTGGCGGCCACGCAATGGGCGAGCAGCAAGGGTGCTTCGAAGCGTGCCAGATTCAACAGCAACTGATCGCCGATCCAGCGACGCGCACTGTCGGGGTCGTTTACCCGGCCGTTATCCACAGCCATTTCCAGCCCTTGGGAGTAGCTGTAGCCGCCAATCGGCAATTGCGGACTGGCCAGGCGCAGCAGCGCCCAGGCCGGGTTCATGGGCGTACGCCGAACTGGTGCAGTTTCGGCGCGTAGTTGAAGTCTTCATCACCGTGGCGCGAATGATGATGGCCACCGCCGTAGGCGCCATGTTCCGGCTGGAATGGCGCTTCGATGTTCGAGGCAATGGCACCGAGTTGTTCGAGCATGGCCTTGAGCACGTAATCGTCGAGCAGGCGCAACCAGCCGTCGCCGACTTGCAAGGCGACATGGCGGTTGCCCAAGTGATAGGCCGCGCGGGTCAGTTCGAAGGCATTGGCGCAGGTGACGTGTAGCAGTTGTTCGGGGCGGGCGCAGACACGCACGATTCGCCCGTCTTCGGCTTGCAGGCATTCGCCGTCATGCAGGGGCGGTTGGCCGCGCTCCAAAAACAACCCGACGTCTTCGCCCTCGGCACTGAAACAGCGCAAACGGCTTTTGCTGCGGGCTTCGAACGTCAGGTGCAGTTCAGCGGCCCAGACGGGTTGAGGGTCGATTCTGCGATGAATCACCAGCATCGGAAGGCTTCCAGCAATGGACGATGCTCAGGCTAGAGCAAGGGGCTTGCCAATCGACATGATGCGTAGGAAATGGCTGACGGAGGCGTAGGAAGGTTATCGATTGAGTGAGTTTTTTGGTTGAAGTTGGTGCGCTGATTTTTTTCTGCGCACCAATTTAAGGCGGAATTGATTTTTGTGGGAGCGAGCCTGCTCGCGATAGCGGTGTGCCTGTTACATGGATGTTGAATGTGTCGACGCCATCGCGAGCAGGCTCGCTCCCACAAGGTTCAGGGGCAGTCTGTAGATGATGGCATTACTCGGTACTGCCGAGCCCTTGCCAGTGCTTGAGACCGATAAAGATGAAGCGCAGTTGCTGAGTAATCTTGGCCTGGGGCGTCAGGTGCTCAGGCAAGGCCTCGGCGGGCGGATCGATGATGTCCGGCAGGGTGGCGAACACGCTTTTGACGATCAGATCCGCCATGACGCTCAGGTCGGCGATGTCCAGATGCTGCAGTTTCGGCATCAGTGACAAATCCGCCGCCAGGTCCGAACTGATGCCTTCGCGCAGACGGCCAATGGCCTGGCGCACCGGCAGCGAACCGCCGTATTGCTCGCGGGCGAGAAACAGGAACTGTGAGCGGTTGGCACTGACCACGTCGAGAAAGATCCGCACCGAGGCATCGATGATGCCCCCCATCACGAATTCGTTGTGCCGTACCAGGCGAATGGTTTCGCGGAAGGTCTGGCCGACTTCGCTGACCAGCACCAGGCCCAGTTCATCCATATCGGCAAAATGGCGGTAGAAACCGGTCGGTACGATGCCGGCGGTTTTCGCGACTTCACGCAGGCTCAGGCTGCCGAATCCTCGGCCACCATCCATGAGGCGCCGGGCAGCGTCCATCAGGGCATTACGGGTCTGTTGTTTCTGTTCGGCGCGGGGCAGCATCGCAAGGGCGTTTTCTGGACAAGGACGCGGCGCACTCTAGCAAATCGGCTTTGCCGGCGTCGAACGACTGTGAGGGATCAAGCGGGGAAGTGCGGCATCTATAAAGCGCAGTGCTGAAAAGTCAAAAGCCCAATCCGGGGATTGGGCTTTTTTTCTGGGCGGCCATGGGGCTTAGCTCAGAGTGCTGTTGCGTTCGATCACTCGGTCACCACCGCCTTCAGCGAGGGTTTGACCTTGTGGAGTGCGATCCGAACCGTCGGCAGCGAGGGTTTGACCTTGTGGGGTGCGATCCGAACCGTCGGCAGCGAGGGTTTGACCTTGTGGGGTGCGATCCGAGCCGTCGGCAGCGAGGGTTTGACCTTGTGGGGTGCGATCCGAACCGTCAGCGGCGAGGGTCTGGCCTTGTGGGGTGCGATCGGAACCATCGGCAGCCAGGGTCTGGCCTTGTGGAGTACGGTCCGAGCCATCCTGAGTGATCAGGCCTTTTTCTTTCAGGCGATCATTACCGCCTTCGGCAAGGGTCTGGCCTTGTGGCGTGCGGTCGGAGCCATCGGCGGCGACGGTCTGGCTGAACACCGAGTGGTCTTGTTTCACTTGTGGAGTGGCCTGGTCAGCTGCTGGCAGGGCAAAAGCAGTGCTGGCCAGCATCGAGAGTGAAAGGCTAAGCAGTAATTGGCGTTTCATGATTGTTGTGCTCCTCGGGGGTGCGAAAAAGTGGGTACGAGGGCAATGCTACTCTCGATAAGTCGATATAAAAGTTCATAAACGCAATGGTAATAATCAACGGAATTGATTGTTTGCTGGGGAGGCTCTAGGTCGGGCGTTTCCGGCGAGTTATCTGGCACTGGTTTGGGTATTTTCGACCCACTCGTGACGTGTAAAGGTGCGGGGTCGGTAACGCTGAATGACTGATTGGTCAGTATTGGACTGGCTGAATTCGGCGAAATCGGTCTATCGATTAAACCTGCCGGGTCTTTATCAGTCGTAGACTTCATGGCGAGCCGCTTCCGGCCCACCGTTTCACCTGTGCGTCGCAGTCGGGGCGCTCAGTCGTATCAGGAGCCCTGTGCAATGACGCGCACCCAAAAGACGTTTGTCTGGACCCTTTCTACCTTCCTTACCTTGTTGGCGTTGCTGGTGCTGATCATCGTGTTCTTCGACTGGAACCGGATCAAACCGCCGCTCAATGCCAAGGTTTCCGAAGAACTGCACCGCGCTTTTGCCATCAACGGCAATCTGTCGGTGGTCTGGCAGACCGAGCCCGATGAAAGCGGCTGGCGCGCCTGGGTGCCGTGGCCCCATGTGGTGGCCGAGGACCTCAGCCTGGGCAACCCCGACTGGTCGAAGCAACCGCAGATGGCCACTCTCAAGCGTGTCGAGTTACGCATTTCACCCCTGGCTTTGCTGGCGCGGCGGGTGGTGATCCCGCGTATCGACCTCGCCGAGCCGAATGCGCAGCTGCAACGCCTGGCTGACGGACGCGCCAACTGGACGTTCAAATTCGACCCCAAAGACCCGAACGCCGAGCCCTCCAGTTGGGTGGTGGATATCGGTGCGATCGGTTTCGACAAGGGCCACGTCACCCTCGACGACCAGAGCCTGAAGACGCAGCTCGACGTGCTGATCGATCCGTTGGGCAAGCCGATTCCGTTCAGCGATATCGTCGGAGACAAAGCGGCGAAAGCCGTGCAGGAAAAGGGCTCGTCGCCCCAGGATTATGCGTTCGCCCTCAAGGTCAACGGCCAGTACCACGGCCAGAAACTCGCGGGGCAGGGCAAGATTGGCGGGCTGTTGGCGTTGCAGGATGCAGCACGCCCGTTTCCGCTGCAGGCACAGGTGAAGATCGCCGATTCCAGCGTCGAACTGGCCGGCACCCTGACCGATCCGCTGAATCTCGGCGCCCTGGACCTGCGCCTGAAACTGGCCGGCACCAGCCTGGGCAACCTCTACCCACTGACCGGCGTGATCCTGCCGGATACGCCACCCTATGCCACCGACGGCCATCTGATCGCCAAGTTGCACGAGCCGGGTGGCGCGGTGTTCCGCTATGAAGCATTCAACGGCAAGATCGGCGAGAGTGACATCCACGGCAGTCTGACCTATGTGGCCAGCCAGCCACGGCCAAAACTCAGCGGCTCGCTGTTGTCCAATCAATTGCTGTTCGCTGACCTGGCGCCGCTGATCGGCGCCGATTCCAACGCCAAACAGAAGGCCCGTGGCGGTGACAGCAAACAACCGGCGGACAAAGTGCTGCCGGTCGAAGAGTTCAAGACAGACCGCTGGCGCGATATGGACGCCGATGTCGAGTTCACCGGCAAGCGCATCGTGCACAGCGAAAAACTGCCATTCAACGACCTCTATACCCATCTGGTGCTCACCGATGGTGTGCTCAGCCTCGAACCGCTGCGCTTCGGCGTGGCCGGCGGCAAGCTGGACGCACAGATTCGCCTGAACGGCCACACCGATCCCCTGGAAGGCCACGCCAGGCTCACGGCGCGGGGATTCAAGCTCAAACAGTTGTTCCCCGGCTTTGAGCCGATGAAAACCAGTTTTGGCGAGCTCAATGGCGACGCTGATATCAGCGGGCGCGGCAATTCGGTGGCCAGGCTGCTGGGCAGCGCCAATGGCGATCTGAAAATGCTGATCAACGATGGTGCCATCAGTCGCGAATTGATGGAGTTGGCGGGTCTGAACGTCGGCAACTACGTGGTTGGCAAGATCTTTGGCGACAAGGAAGTGAAGATCAACTGCGCGGCCGCCGACTTCGGTATCCAGTCCGGCCTGGCAACCACCCGGCTGTTTGTATTCGACACTGAGAACGCCGTCGTCTACATCGACGGCACCGCTAACATGGCGACGGAACAACTGGACCTGACCATCACCCCGGAATCCAAGGGCTGGCGCCTGATTTCATTGCGTTCGCCGCTGTATGTGCGCGGCAAGTTCATCAAGCCCGATGCCGGGGTCAAGGCCGTGCCGTTGATGCTGCGCGGCGCCGGGATGGTGGCGCTGGGCGTGATCGCCGCACCGGCGGCAGGGTTGCTGGCGCTGGTGGCACCAAGTGGTGGTGAGCCGAATCAATGCGCGCCGTTGCTGGAGCAGATGAAGTCGGGCAAGGCGCCGAAAACGGTCAAAGACTGACGGGGCTCGGTAAAAAATGCCCAGGCACTGGCGGAGTTCGCAGTGCCTGGGCATCAACGTGCGGTTGGACTTTCGCTTCAAGCGCTCGGTACTTCTACGTGAAGCAACTCGGTTTTGATTTTGCTTCCGAGTTTTGTAATGACGGTGTCTCTGATTTGCTCGTACCGGGTTTTATCCAACGAGCAGCGCAGTAGCCGTATGTTGTTTTTTGTACTCTTGGTTGCTTTCAATACGGGCTGATCGAGCAGATCGATTGCGATCCCGACGGTTGTCGTGAAGGCGATTTGCAGGGTCAGGATGGCCTCGTCCTGCCTGACTATCGTCAACAGCATTGCGGTAGGAACCGCCGTGTTCGTCAACGATGTGATTTTCTGATCATCCGTGACTGCGGCGTTTACCTTCAGTTTATTGATGAGCGTTTCAACTGCCAAAGAGTCAGCTGGAAGCGCCGTCAGTTTTGAAAAAGCGTCGACGAGGGCTTGATGGTCATAGGCTGGCAAGTAACTGTCGATGCTTTCTGTTACAAGCCCCAGCAGGCTTGATTTATTAAATTCAGAACGCTCGGGGACTCGACTGTTAATGACCCATCCTAATTTCGTCAGGGTGTTCGAATAAGTTGTCCAGGATATATCGCGGTCGTTGCTTGCTCTTGCAGCTAGAAGTTCGACATACAAGCTGGAGTTCAAAACGTCGCTTTTGAACTGTTGGGTATGCGGCCCGCAGAAAACTGTGATGTTTCCGCTGACAAGATGAATATCAACTAGTTCTTCGTTCATGATTGGGTTGCTTTTTATTGGCGGTTGGGGGTTGGATAGGCGATATCTCGCCGATCCAACGAATGGACTCAATCAAGATCTGGCAAGTCAATGATGTATTTCTTGCCATTCTCGGAGTACTTGCCATACAGAGTTTCACGTAATCCGGAAAATACCTTTGTATCCAGGTAAGAGCGCACAGCACCGGTTTTTAAGGTGGTGGATTGGGTGGTGGATTTCCAGAACAGGATGCCTCGCGAGCTTTCCCGAGCGTCCAGAGAGATGCAGTTGAGGATCATGTTCGGTTGTTTGTAGTTATCAATCCAGACCGGCGAAATATCGAACTTGGCCTGTGTTCCGAGTTTCTTGTTGTGTTCATAAACCCGGATGATGTCGGAGTTCTTTTGTATATGGCCCACTGCCTGCTCCGCAACTTTTGCCAATACGGCAGCTGCATTAGCTCCTATCAATCGTGCGGCCATTTCTACGGCAACCTGATTCATGGTCAACCCGGTTCTGCTGATGGTGGTCCCTTCGATGTCCCGGCCCTGGGTGACCCAGCCAAGATGGCTCAGGCCGTTGACATAGTATTTGTACCATTCAAAGAGTTGCGAATCTTCTGGGTACATTTTGGTGGCGGCATTCTGCATGACCAACTTGCAAAGGTTGACGTCACTAATGTTTTCTTCTGTGGCGCCCGGAAGAAAGGCATTGATGTTATCCGGCATTACACTTGCTGTGGGTTTGTCAATATCATGCTCTGGGGGAGGTGTCTGTGTGACGGAGTTCGAGGAAAAAGCTGCCACTCTCGGGGTGATGATGGGTAGCCTGGGTAATGAGTCAATGAACTCAAGGCGTTGTTCGAAGTGCATAATAAGTCCTTTATTTTTGGTGATCGGACATTCTTGTCTGTGGGTCGAATATAAAGAATTGAGTTTGCAAGTCTAGTGAGGGTTTGTAACTTTGTTGGTTGAGTTTTGGTTGCTTGCATTAAAAAGTGTTATGGCGGTTTGTTTGTCATCAGGCTTGTTTGTTGTTGTATGTTTTTTTTTTTTTTTTTTTTTGGGGGGGGTGGCGTTAGTTGTCGGGTCATGTAAAAGCAAAGATCGCAGCCTGCGGCAACTCCTGCAGGGAGTTGCGTTGTTACTTTGTTTGCGATCTTGGTAAAAGTCCCGACAACGCTGCTTCCTCCTGCAGCCAGGCAAAAAACGCCCGCACCGGTGGATGGCGTTCGCGTCCCGGAACACACAGCGCACTGTATCCGGCGCCATCCACCTGAACGTCCCCGCGATAAGGCGCCAGTAATCCACTGGCCACGCTTTCCGACACCAGAATATTGCTCGCCAGCACCAGACCCTGCCCGGCAATGGCCGCTTACAAGGCGTAATGCTCTTCGTCGTATTCGCGCACCGCTGGCCGACCGCTCAGCCAGGTTTCGCCCGATTGCGCGCACCAGGCCTCCCAGCCGTGGGCATAGAGTTTCGAGTTGTGCCAACGCACGCTGATCAGCGTCGGGGCACGATTGATCGCCAGCGCCACTTGTTCGGGCGAACCGTAGACACCGAAGGACTCATCGAACAGGCACTGGCCGTACAGGTTGGGGTAATCGTCGAGGCTGTAGCGCAGTACCAGATCGACACTGGCGTCCTGATGCAAATCGATGACTTCGCAGTGGGTGTCGAGGCGAACGTTGATGTTCGGGTGCCGGGCGTAGAAGCGTCCCAGTCGAGGCACCAGCCACAGCGCGGCGAAGGCCGCGGTGGTGGAGACCGTCAGGTTGGCGCCGCTGCGTTGCGGGCGCAGGGTATCGACACTTTGCGCCACTTCGAGGAATGCTCCGTGCAGGCTCTGGAACAGCCGTTCGCCGCACTCGGTCAGGCGCACCTGGCGTGGCAGGCGTTCGAACAGCGGCACGCCGAGCCAGCTTTCCAGGGAGCGGATCTGATGGGACACCGCCGTCGGGGTGACAGACAGTTCTTCGGCGGCGGCCTTGAAACTCAACAGGCGTGAGGCGGATTCGAAGGCGCGCAGGGCGGTCAAGGGCAATGAGGCGAACATTGAACACTCCACAGATGAAATAGATTCATCTTGGCTGATTTTTACTCATTTGAATGGGCGCAACCGCGAGCTTCAAGCTGCAAGCCACAAGCCGTTTTAGTTTAGTCCCTGAGGAGATTCAGATGAGTAAAATTCTTGCTGTCCATGCCAGCCCCCGTGGCGATCGTTCGCACTCCCGGCGTTTGGCCGAAGTGTTTCTGTCGGCCTGGCAAGCCCGTCATCCATACTCGCAACTGACCCGGCGCGAAGTCGGTCGGGCGCTGATCCCGCCGGTCAACGAGGCATTCGTGGCCGCCGCGTTTTACCCCGAGCCCGCTGCTCGGCCGCTGTCGATGCAGGCCGATCTGGCGTTCAGCGATGAACTGGTCGGCGAACTGCTTGGCCATGATGTGCTGGTGATTTCCACACCGATGCACAATTTCAGCGTTCCCAGTGGCTTGAAGGCCTGGATCGATCAGATCGTGCGGGTGGGAGTGACCTTCGATCACACCCTGGACAATGGCGTGGCCCAGTACCAACCGTTGGTGCAAGGCAAAAAAGCCCTGATCATCACCAGCCGTGGCGGCTTCGGTTTTGGTCCGGGCGGCGAGCTGGAAGCCATGAACCATGCCGATACGCTGCTGCGCACGGTGCTCGGATTCATCGGCATCACCGATGTCACAGTGGTCGCTGCCGAGGGCGAGGAGTCCGCCGAGCGCAGTTTTGAAATCTCTGCCGCCGAGGCTGAGCAGCGCTTGTTGGCGCTGGCCGGGGAGTTCTAGATGGCCTGGCTTTTTCTGCTGGTCGCCGCTGGGTTCGAAGTCACCTTCGCCATGGGCATGAAGTACGCCGAGGGCTTCACCCGGCTCTGGCCTTCGCTGATCACGGTGTTAGCTGCTGTGGGCGGGATCTACTTCCTGACCCTGGCCATGCGCGAGCTACCTGTGAGCATCGCGTACCCGATCTGGACCGCCATCGGTTCGCTGGGCACGGTGTTTCTCGGGTTCGCGCTGCTGGGGGAAAGCCTGAGCGTGATCAAACTGGTCTCGGTCGGCCTGATCGTGGCGGGCGTGGCAGGGTTGAAGTAGGGCGGATGACATAGACTTGTCGTCGAGTTGTCATCTTCGCAGGCGTAGCTTGGCGGATGTCTTGTCTACCGCCTTGCGTCACCACCCGACCACAAGGAAGTCCACCCATGTCGCAAGGTTCTGCCCCGCGTTACCCGCTGGTGCTGGTCCCGGGAATGCTCGGGTTCATCCGGTTGGTGCTTTATCCGTACTGGTTCGGGATCGTCGAGGCGCTGCGCCATGGTGGGGCCGTGGTGTTCGCCGTGCAGGTCTCGCCGCTTAATTCGAACGAAGTACGCGGCGAGCAATTGCTGGCACGTATCGACGAAATCCTGCGGGAAACCGGGGCCGACAAGGTCAACCTGATCGGCCATAGCCAGGGCTCGCTGACCGCCCGTTACGCCGCGGCCAAACGCCCGGACCTGGTGGCATCGGTGACCTCGGTGGCGGGGCCGAACCACGGTTCGGAGCTCGCCGATTACCTGCATCAACACTATCCCCATGACAGCCTGCGTGGTCATCTGCTGTGCTTTTTGCTGCGAATGGTCAACATGTTGATGGGGTGGCTGGATACCGGTTACCACGGGCCGAAGTTGCCGGTGGATATCCATGCCTCCCATCACGCCCTTACCACCGCTGGCGTCGCGCTGTTCAACCAGCGTTATCCACAGGGCTTGCCTGAAACCTGGGGCGGTCACGGGCCGGAAGAGGTCAACGGCGTGCGCTATTACTCCTGGTCCGGCACTTTGCAGCCGGGCATCACCGATCGTGGGCGCAATCTGCTGGACGGTACCAACCGCAGTTGCCGGTTATTCGCCAAAACCTTCGTCCGTGAAGCCGGGCATTGCGACGGCATGGTCGGGCGCTACAGCTCGCACCTGGGCACGGTGATTGGCGATGAGTATCCGCTGGATCACTTCGATATCGTCAATCAGTCGCTGGGGCTGGTGGGCAAGGGGGCAGAGCCGATCCGTTTGTTTGTCGAACATGCGGCGCGACTAAGCGCGACGGGGCTTTAGACCGCGTTATCGTTCATCGTCGGAACGCCGCCCGGACCAAGCCACGCTCCCACAATGGAATGCAATCCCCTGTGGGAGCGGGCTTGCCCGCGAAAGCGCCGGATCAGGCAACGCTTATCTTGCGACCAAGCACGGTGGTCCAACGCTCGGAAACAATCACCCCGCCCAGCGTCAACACCCCACCCACCAAGTGGTACATCGCCAGTTGTTCATGCAGCACCACCGCTGCAATCAATGCGGTAATCAACGGCAGCAAATTGAAAAACTGCGTGGTCCGGCTCGGACCCAAACGTACCACCGCCTGCATCCACGCCAACGGCGCGACCATCGAAGCCAGCAGGCAGGCGTACAGCACCAGTGGAATATTCTGCAGGGTCGGGCCGACTTTCGGTGAGGCGAGGAACAGCGGAAACAGCACTACTACGGCCACCAGCACCTGCAGATACAAGAGCACCAGCGGCGGCAGTTTCAGCTGCCATTTTTTCAACAGGGTGCTGTAGACCGCATAGGCCAGGGTGGCGATCAGCATCATCGCGTCGCCCAGGTTGACTCCGTGTTCGAGCAATGTGCCCAGGCTGCCGGACGACACCACCACCAGGACACCGGCGAACGACAGCACCGCTCCGGCCAGGGCCCCCATGGTCAGGCGCTGGCCGAGGCTGATGATCGCCATGGCGAGCGACATCAGCGGCATCAGCGACAGGATGATGCCCATGTTGGTGGCCGAGGTCAGGCTCGCGGCGAAGTACGCCAGGCTTTGATAGACCGCCATGCCGAGAACACCGAGGACAAAGATCTTGCCCAGTTTCGGGCGGATCAGGGGCCAATGGGCGAGCACCGGTTTGAGCATGAAGGGCGTGAACAGCAACCCGGCCAGCAGCCAGCGGTAGAAACCGATCTCGGCGGGGAAGATCGCCCCGGCCGACATTTTGGTGATCACTGTGTTGCCGGCCCAGATGAAAATGGCCAGCAGGGGGTAAGCGTATTGCATCGGGAAAAACCAGAACGTTAATGAAGAGCAATTATCCGCTTGTCTGGATGCAAGCCTATACTTCGATCCGGACAACTCGCCCTTGATGACGGACAGCATGAGCAGTAAACACATCGACCTGCTGGATTTCAGCGAACTGCCGTCGGCGGTGTACTTCCGCTACGCCGATTTTGACGCCCACGAATACGCCGCCCCCCATCGGCATCCCTGGGGGACGCTGGAATATGCAGCCCACGGCGTACTGCACATGGACGTCGAGGGCAGCCGCTTCATGTCGCCGCCGCAATACGCAGTGTGGGTACCGCCACAGATCGAGCACAGTTTCTATAGCCATCAACCGGTCAACTACCGCGCCGTGTGCCTGGCGCCCAAGGTGTGCGCCGAACTGCCGTCGCGAGCCTGTACCCTGGCCATCAGCGACATCCTCAAGGCGATCCTCAAGGACTTCGCCGCCCGGGACGTGCAAATTCCCGAGCGCGATGCGGACCAGCGTCTGGCTCAGGTATTGGTGGATCAACTGCAACAGGCCCCGGTGCACGAGTGCTATCTGCCCTACGCCAGCAGCCCGGGATTGCTGGGGATTCTGGAAGCATTGCAGGCCGAGCCTGGGGATAACCGGCCGCTGGCGGTATGGGCCGCACGCATCCATGTCAGCGAACGCACCCTGGCGCGGCAGTTCGTGCGGGAGCTAGGCATGAGCTTCGGTGAGTGGCGCCAGCGCCTGCGTTTTCTGGCGGCGATCGAAGCGCTGGACAGCCAGCGCAGCATTCAGGAAATAGCTTTCGACATGGGCTACAGCACCGGCTCGGCGTTTATCGCGATGTTCCAGCGCCAGGCCGGGTGTACGCCGGAGCAGTATCGGCGCAGCCATCTGGAGAGCAGGAAGGTGTAACAGGGGTTGTCTACACTCCAGTACGAGGCCGCCCCCCTCGGTGTGGCAGCAAGGAGAGAACTCCATGAAGATGTTGCGTGTCCCGTTGTTGATGATCGGTTTGCTGCTCTGCTCCCAGGGTTTCGCCGCCACAGCCCAACAGGAAAAGATGACTACCTGCAATGCCGACGCCACGGCCAAAAGCCTCAAGGGCGACGAGCGCAAAGCCTTCATGAGTACCTGCCTGAAGGCCGCACCGGCGGCAAACGATGCCGGCAAGGCCTTGACGCCGCAGCAAGAGAAAATGAAAACCTGCAACGCCGACGCCGCCACCAAAGCCCTCAAGGGTGATGAGCGCAAGGCGTTCATGAGCGATTGCCTGAAGAAAAAATAATTCACAGGGATCAACTCAGTCGAGTGTGGGAGCGGGCTTGCTCGCGAAAGCGGTGCCTCAAACAGCATTGAAGTTGACTGACACGACGCCTTCGCGAGCAAGCCCGCTCCCACATTTGATTGGTGGCGATTTTCAGATATGTGTACGACGATCCGCGATGGGGCTCGCACTCGAGCTGCCACCCCACTAAGGTCGAGCCACACAATCCCTAGTGCTCGCATCGGATCGCTGGCAGACTGCCAATCCTTTTTACGCCGTTCGTTTTTGAGGCTGTATGCCAACGTTTTCTCAGCGTCAAGTTTTGCTGGTCATCAGCTGGGTCATCATTTTTGGCGGGCTGCTGCTGGTCCTGCCGCTGCGGTTGCTGCCGAGCCTGCTCGCCGGGTTGCTGGTGTTCGAGCTGGTCAACATGCTCACCCCGCAACTGCAACGGCTGATCGAAGGCCGGCGTGCGCGCTGGCTGGCGGTGGCATTGCTGGGGACGCTGATTGTCAGCGTACTGTCGCTGATCTTTGCCGGTGCATTCAGCTTCCTGTTGCACGAAGCGGAAAACCCCGGCGCCTCCCTCGACAAATTCATGGGGGTGGTCGACCGCGCACGCGGACAACTGCCGCCGTTTATCGACGCCTATTTGCCGGCCAGTGCCGCCGAGTTCCGTGTGGCCATTGGCGAGTGGGTAAGCAAGCACCTGAGCGAATTGCAACTGGTGGGCAAGGATGCGGCACACATGTTCGTGACCTTGCTGATCGGCATGGTGCTGGGCGCGATCATTGCGTTGCAGCGTGTACCGGATCTGACCAAGCGCAAACCGCTGGCGGCGGCGCTGTTTGATCGTCTGCACCTGCTGGTCCAGGCGTTTCGCAACATCGTGTTCGCCCAGATCAAGATTTCCCTGCTCAACACCATTTTCACCGGTATTTTCCTGGCGGTGATCCTGCCGATGTTCGGCATCAAACTGCCGCTGACCAAAACCTTGATCGTACTGACGTTCCTGCTCGGCTTGCTGCCGGTGATCGGCAACCTGATGTCCAACACCCTGATCACTATCGTCGGTCTGTCGCTGTCGATCTGGGTCGCCGTCGCGGCGCTGGGTTACCTGATTGTTATCCACAAGCTCGAATACTTCCTCAACGCGCGCATCGTCGGCGGGCAGATCAGTGCCAAGTCCTGGGAGTTGCTGTTGGCGATGCTGGTGTTCGAGGCCGCGTTCGGCCTGCCGGGGGTGGTGGCGGGGCCGATTTACTACGCGTATCTGAAGAGTGAGTTGAAGCAGGTGGGGATGGTTTGATCTGCTGGATCTTTGTTGTCTGAGCTGGCCCCTTCGCGAGCAAGCCCGCTCCCACAAGGACTGTGCATGACCTGTGGGAGCGGGCTTGCTCGCGAAGAGCGCACCGCAGATTTCGGATCAGTCCATAGACCCGTAGCGTTTCGCAGCCTCGATCGCCAGACCACTACCGATACTGCCAAAGATGTTCCCTTCCACATGCCGCGCCTTCGGCAGCATCGCCGAGACGCTGTTGCGCAGCGCCGGGATACCGCTCGAGCCGCCGGTGAAGAACACCGTGTCGACCTGATCGACCCGGACATCGGCGTCTGTCAGCAATTGGGTGACGCTGTTGCGTACGCGCTCCAGCAGGTTGTCGATGGCCGACTCGAACAGCGCACGGCTCAAGTCCACGCTCAGGCCCGCTTCAATGCGGTCCAGCGGCACGTGGCGCTTGTCGGCGTGGGTCAGTTGGATCTTGGTTTCTTCCACTTCCATCGCCAGCCAGTGGCCGGCGCGCTGTTCGATCAGTTTGAACAGGCGATCGATGCCGCCGGTGTCCTCGATGTCGTAGCGCATGCTGCCCAGGGCCAGTTGCGATTTCTGCGAGTACACCGAGTTGATCGTGTGCCAGGTCGCCAGGTTCATGTGGTGGCTGGTGGGCATGTAGGCGCCGCTCTTCATCCGGCTGCCGTAGCCGAACAGTGGCATCAGGCCGGCCAGCGAGAGTTGTTTGTCGAAGTCGGTCCCGCCGATGTGCACGCCGCCGGTGGCGAGGATGTCGTCCTGGCGGTTATCCACAGCACGCCGCTCTGGCGACAGGCGCACCAGGGAGAAGTCGGACGTACCCCCGCCGATGTCGACGATCAGTACCAGCTCTTCTTTCTCGATGGTCGACTCGTAGTCGAATGCCGCGGCAATCGGTTCGAACTGGAACGAGACTTCCTTGAAGCCGATCTTGCGCGCCACGTCGACCAGGGTGTCTTCGGCTTCCTTGTCGGCCATCGGGTCGTCATCGACGAAGAACACCGGGCGTCCCAGCACCACTTCTTCGAATTCCCGACCGGCGGCGGTTTCGGCACGGCTCTTGAGCTGGCCAATGAACAGCCCGAGCAGGTCCTTGAACGGCATGGCCGTGCCCAGAACGCTGGTGTCGTGCTTGATCAGCTTGGAACCCAGCAGGCTCTTGAGCGAGCGCATCAGGCGGCCTTCGTAGCCTTCCAGGTACTCGTGCAACGCCAGCCGGCCGTACACCGGGCGACGTTCTTCGATATTGAAGAAGACCACCGACGGCAGGGTGATCTTGTCGTCCTCCAGCGCGATCAGCGTTTCCACGCCGGGGCGCAGCCAGCCGACGGTGGAGTTGGACGTGCCAAAATCGATACCCACGGCACGGGCTGGAGATGCGTTGTTCATGACTTTCAGGTTCCGGTTAAAAAACGGCCGCGCAGTGTATGCCAGTGCGCGCCAGAATCGAAGGCCGGTTATCTGCTAATTCTTCGCAAACAATGCCTTGAAAGATGGGGCATTCCCCCCAAACTACCCTGCATCAACCGGACAGCGGCGGGCGTGCTCGCAAGAAGCCCCGCCGGCTGCCGATAAACTTCTGCCGCGCCGCCCGGTCACAAATTTGAGATCGGTCAAACCAACGGCTGCAAACAAGCGCATGCTGTGGCCCGTGGCGCGATTTGATAACGGATGGTGATTCCCGCGATGGACTTCAAAGACTATTACAAGATTCTCGGTGTGGAGCCGACCGCAGACGATAAGGCGATCAAGGCCGCCTATCGCAAGCTGGCGCGCAAATACCACCCCGACGTCAGCAAGGAAAAGGACGCCGAGGCCAAGTTCAAGGACGCCTCGGAAGCCTATGAAGCGCTGAAAAGCGCCGACAAGCGCGCCGAATACGATGATCTGCGCCGCTATGGTCAGCACGGCCAACCGTTCCAGGGACCACCAGGCTGGCAAAGCCGTGGCGGTTTCGGTGGCGGTGGTCAGGACACGGGCGATTTCTCGGACTTCTTCAGTTCGATCTTCGGCAACCGTGGGCCTGGTTTCAATGGCGGTGGACAGTCGCGTCGCAGCACCGGACGTCGAGGGCAAGACGTGGAAATGGAGCTTGGGGTTTTTCTCGAAGAAACGCTGTCGACCGAATCGAAGAAGGTCACCTTCCAGGTACCGCAGTACAACGCGGCCGGCCAGCATGTGAGCAACACCAGCAAAAGCCTGAACGTGAAGATTCCGGCCGGTGTGGCCGACGGCGAACGCATTCGCCTCAAGGGGCAGGGCGCTCCGGGTGTGGGTGGCGGCGCCAATGGCGACCTGTACCTGACGATCCGTTTCGCACCGCACCCGAAATTCGACGTCGAAGGCGATAACCTGATCATCACCTTGCCACTGGCTCCGTGGGAGCTGGCGCTGGGGGCCGAAGTCGCCGTGCCGACCCTGACCGGCAAGATCAACCTCAAGGTGCCGGCCGGCAGCCAGAACGGCCAGCGCATGCGCGCCAAGGGCCATGGCCTGATGAACAAGGCCGGTGAGCGCGGTTACCTGTTTGTGCAATTGAAGGCCGTGATGCCGAAGAAATCCGACGATGACATCAAGGCCCTGTGGCAGGAGCTGGCGAAAAAAGCCGCGTTCGACCCGCGAGAGCATTTTTGATCCCTTAGAACCAAGGAGTCACTGACAATGAGCAGTCCCCTGATCGTTCAACTGGACATGGCAGAATTCTGTGAGGCGACCGAGCTGTCGGACGTCTACGTGATCGAAATCGTCGAGCACGGCATCCTCGAACCTCAGGGCGCTCAGCCCAAGGACTGGGTTTTCAACGACTATGAGCTGACCCTGGCCAAGCGTGCCGCCAAGCTGCGGCGCGACCTTGACCTGGAGTGGGAAGGCGTCGCCCTGGCGCTGGACCTGCTCGAAGAAGTGCAGCAGCTGCGCGCCGAGAACCGCATGCTCAAGCAGCGGTTGGGGCGGTTGTTGGTCGAGTAGGAGCTGCCGCAGGCTGCGATCTTTTGATTTTGCTTCTGAAGTTTTGCATCCGCAGGGGCAATGAAACACAAGATCAAAAGATCGCAGCCTGCGGCAGCTCCTACACGGGGTGCTTCAGGTTTTGCGTGGCAACACCACGGTAAAGGTCGTGCCATCCATCTCACTGGAACTGACTTCAATCGTCCCCTGGTGGGCGTCGACCACTTCCTTGACGATAAACAACCCCAACCCAAGGCTGGTAGTGGGCTCGCCGAGTTCTTCGCTGGCACTGCGCACCAGCGGGTCGAAAAGGGTCGGGATCGCATCGCAAGGGATGGGGGCTCCGTCGTTCTGCACCGTCAGCCGAACGCCGTCGGCCTCGCCCTTGAGGGTCAAGGTCACTTCACGTTTGCTCGAGCCATGCTGCAAGGCATTGCCGATCAGGTTTTGCAGCATCTGATCGATCCTGCGCGGGTCCCAGGTACCGCGGGTGTCACCCTGTACCGTCAGGGTCGGATCGCACTCCGGTTGACTGACACAGGCCCGCGCAATCGCGTCCCGTGCCGCTTCGGCCAGGTCCATGGGCGTCGGTTCGATCGGCAGGTGCTTGCCCAGGCGACTGCGCACCAGTTCCAGCAAATCCCCGACCATCACTGCCAGATGTCCGGTGCTGCGCTGGATATTGATCGCGCACTTGAGCGCATCACCTTCCAACGCGGCTTTGCGCAGCAGGATTTCGGTGGACATGCTCACCGCCTGCAGGGGCGCGCGCAGGTCATGACCGAGGATCGCGAGGAAAATGTCCCGGGAGCGGTTGACCATTTCGGCATAGGCGGCGGTGGATTCGGCCAGGGCTTCGTCGATGGCTTCGTTGAAGCGGATCATGTCCTGGAAGTAGGCCAGGTCAGGTGACTGCAGGCTGTTGACCCACAGGCGGATGACACAGGCGCGCAAATGACGGAATTCACTGGTCATCTGCACCAGGTCAAAACCCACGGTATGGCGCAACTCGCCATGGCTGGCGCCGGCCTCGTCGAGGCTCGGGGTTTTCTCCGGGCCTTCGCCGCGTGCCTTGGCCGCTTGTTCGGCGGGTGTCTGGGGTTTGCAAATGTCCCGGGCCGCGGCCAGCAGGATCGACCTGGCATGGTCGCGCAAGGCGGCGCTGTCCATGGACTCGGCGGCCGGGGTAATGGTTTTGGCGAACTGCTCCCACTCATCGACGATGCGATCAACCTGTAGCACGATGAATTCGGAAAGACGCATGGCGGTTACCTGAGCATGAATCGGGGGACAGCGAATCGAATAGTAGTCCCTTTGCCGGAAAAAACACGACCGCTCGTTCGGTGGCATAAGTCCAGGCCCCTGTGGCGGTACTTATGTAATGACGGCTCTTTGAATTTCGAACGGTGAAGGCCTTTTTTCGGGGGCGGCCCAACGGTTTTTTGGGCTTTTGTTTGGCGGGCGGGTTGGCGAAGCTGTGGGTTCAAATCCAGCCATCAAGGTGTTGTAAAAGTGTCTGAATTGCATGGAAGCCATTCACAGCAAACCATTGAAACCACAGGCGTCGAACACCAGGGCGTGCATTACCGTCGCGTATTCGACGGGATACCGGGCGCCCTGAAAAATGCCCCGCTTGCAAGGCTCAAATCCCTCGAAACCCTGAAGCCGGTGATGCCCGAGTGGTACAGCGGCGCACGGGCCATGGACCGCCAGTACCTGAAGCAGTTGATCGAGGAGCGCTGGCGTGTGCAGGGCGTACTGGACAAAACCCTGGGCAGCTTGCAACACGACATTGAGGCCTTCGCCAAACCGCTGCTCAGGGAGATGTTGCAGGCGAATTTCAGCTCGGTGGAACGCGTCGACGAACTCAGCGTGCAGCTCGAGGTGCCAAGTACGATCATCTTCGGCATCGACACCGGCGCCAGTCGCGTCCGCCAGTCCACCTTGCTGGAGGCGGCACTGCACAACTTCGAGGAAGCTGAAACCGTCGAAGGGGCGTTCCGAGACAGTTCCGGTATTTACCGCAAGGACAGTCGGGGCGGTCTCAGCCTGGAGCCGGCCATTGCCCTGCCGGATTTTGCCGCGTTGTGCCGTAGCCTGGACATCGGCGGGCAATACCAGCGGCACATCAAGTCCGTCCTGTTGCCCGATACCCCGCAAGCACAGCGAACTTTGCAACAAGACTCGGTGGCCAGTGAACAGGCGGCCTTTCATGTGGCCGCACTGATTGCCCGATTGAAGGGCGATATCAGTGACCATGCCTACGTCAAATTGGGCCAGGTGCGTGAGGGGCAGGCAAACATCACGCTGTACGACCGGCCGTTGCATTGTCATCGTTTGTCGCTGATGGGTTTTCGGTTGACCGGCATCGTGTTGTTCAGCGCGGTCAGCGAGCCATCGCAAATAAGGCGCGAAATTGAAGCGCTGACGCCGGCCCTGTTGAGGTTCTGGATCGACTGGTCGCGCCGTATTCCTGTTCTGCCGGGCCGGGAATACGATCAATTCAAACTGTTGCAAGCCTTCTTCGCCAATGGGCCGCAGGGGTTGAGCGATGAGCTGTTGCGCCGCGACGATATCTATCAACAGAGTCGTGTAAGCGGTCCGTTGATCGCCTATGTGCCCGATGATCCTGACCATCCGTTGAAGGAGTATCCCTCGCTGACCGCGTTCATGAAGGCGCTGCTGGGTCAGTTGAGAAGTACCGATTACCAGGCTTTTTTCAGCCGCTTTGTGGCGCAGAAGGACAAGGGGCTGTTTTTCGCCCGGGTCAAAGAGCGTCTCACGACCTACACCTGGCATGAGCGCGAACCGCTGGACATGGGTCCATGGTGGCGTGAAACGGCGGTCGAAAATCCCGATGCGGAACCGGTGACTAACCAGATCCGCGATGAACTGTGGGCCACGCTGTTTGTGGAGCGCCGCGACAAGGCCATCGCCGATGCCCGGCTGATCGCCGTACCGACCGGCGACGAGGATGCCAACGCACGCTTCAAGCGCCTGACCGGTTACCTGTCGATCGGCTGGAATGTTTTCAATTTCGCCGCAATGCTGGTGCCGGGGCTGGGTGAAGTCATGCTTGGCATCATGGTCGCGCAAATGCTCGCCGAGGTTGCCGAAGGCGTCGAGGACTGGAGCAAGGGTGACAAGGAACAGGCTTCGGCGTACTTCAACGGGGTCTTGATCAACTTCGCGCAACTGGCACTGATGGGCGCCGGACATGTGTTGCCCGGCACAGCTGTCGCACCGATCAAGGTGTCGCCGTTTGTCGAGGGGCTCAAGCCAGTGGAAGTCGGCGGCAAGGTGCGGTTGTGGAACCCTGATCTCGCCCCTTATGAGCAAAAGACCGCATTGCCCGATGGGGCGAAGGCTGGTGACACTGGGCTGTACCGTTATCAGGAGCAAGACCTGCTACGCCTCGATGACAAATGCTATGCCGTCAGGCAAGACCCGGACACTGGCCAGCATCGGCTGCAACACCCGACTCGCGCCGAAGCCTATCAGCCGCTGTTGGAGCACAACGGTGCCGGCAGCTGGAAGACTGAGCTCGATCAACCGCTCGAATGGGATCGGCGTGTAGTGCTCAGGCGTCTGGGCGCTTCGGTGGAGGGGCTGTCCGATGAGACCCTGGAGCAGGTTTTGACTGCCAGCGGTGTGCATGAAAACACCTTGCGCCGGCTCCATGTCGAACATGAAACTCCGCCCGCGTCATTGGCCGATACTCTCAAGCGCTTCAAGGCCCATGCCGATGCCGAAGCCGGTGCGCAACAGATTCTGGCCCATCGGATCAGTAACGATTGGGCGGATTACTCGCTTCGACTCATGACGGAATTGCGCGGCTGGCCCGGCGACAAGGCCATTGAAGTCTTCCAGGGACCGGGCCTGACCGGTGTATCGATCAAGGAAGGCTACGCCAATGCGTCAACGACCAATGCCTTGCAGATGACCTGGTCTGAACTGCTTGCGGGTGAGTTGCCGGAACGGGTGGTCGGTTTCCTTGACGAAACAGCGCTACGCGAACTGCTTGGAGAAGGGTATTCCGGTGACCAGGCGAATCGTGCCCAGGCACTTTGTGATCAATGGGCGGCGCTGGCGCGTCAGCGCAAAAGTCAGTTGTTCGACCTGTTGTACAAGCGCCGTACTCGGTCGGACGATCCGTTGGTGAACATGCTCAAGGATGATGGGGCTGATATCTCTGTCAGTCAGGCGCAGGAGTTGCTGAGTGAAGCGCATCCCTCGGATGTGCAGCATTTGAACGAAAAAAAACGTGTCCCGTTGAGACTGGCTCAACAAGCTCGGGAGGCAGCGGAACAACTGCGTGTGACACGGGCTTATGAAGGCCTGTACCTCGACGCACTGCACAATCGCGATACCGCACGCCTGGAGCTGCACTCGCTGGCCGCATTGCCGGGCTGGCCGGCGGATCTGCGTCTGGAAATCCGTGAGTATTCATTCACGGGATCACTGACCGACAGCCTCGGCCCCGTCGACGCGACGACCCGCAAAGTGCTGGTCCTGGGTGAGGATGGCCAATACGAGGCACGGGACGGCAGCGATCAACAGCTGCACGGTGCGGACAATCTGTACGCGGCAGTGCTGCATGCCTTGCCCGACTCTGAGCGCACAGCGCTTGGCTTTGAAATCCATGAGTCTTCACGCCTTGAGCAAGCGGTCAGGGCGCAGCCGCTGGATCGATCCCGGTTTGAGCCGATTCTGCGGGACCACCCGATCACCAGGCCGGCTTACGACCCGAGCGTCATGCGCTTGCGTGGCGGCATGCGTGGCTATGCCCGACAAGCACCGCAAGGCGTGGGGCTGCGACAACGGGCTCATGCACTGTATCCGGATTTTACTTCGGAGGAAGTCGAGGCACTGCTGGCGGGTTTCGGTCAGGGCGAAGGGGCGGTGCATGAACGGCTGACCGTGCTGGAGGCCGAGTTCAACCAATTGAACCGTGCCCTGCAACGCTGGATGAATTCGCCGACGCAATCCGCTCGTTTTACCCCGGCGGGCGTGGCGGAATGGCATGCGCGAAACAACATCTACAAAACGCTCAGGCAATGCTGGCAGCGCACCGGGCCGGAGGGCATCGAGGCTTTCGGGGTAGTGCGGCCGCAGGCGTTGAGTCTGGACAACATTCCCAGTCTGAGCCGACTGCTGGAAACCCTGCCGAGACTGGAGGCCAACTTCGATCATGTCACCAGCCTGAGTCTGCGCGGTGGGCAGTTGCGTTCCGGGAACCTGTCGTTCCTCGACTCGTTCCATCAGGTGCGCTACCTCAATCTGCAAGACAATCTGCTGACGACGCTTCCGCAGGCGGTGAAAGACATGCGTCATCTCACTCACCTGTTTCTTGACGGCAATAACATTGAACTGGATGCATTGGCGCTCGATCACCTGAAAAACCTGACGCGCATGGCATTCCTGCGCTTGCGCGGCAACCCGCTCAAGCTCATTCCGAACATCAGCCGAATGCCGCATTTGCAGGTGTTGTTGCTGGGCGAAACCGGACTGGACAGTTGGCCCGTCGGGCTGTTTTCGCAATCGCGACCGCGCAGTATCTACCTTGACTTGAGCAGCAACCCGATCAGTCGGATACCCGAGGTCGCACCCGGTTCATTTCGCGCAGAGCTACTGGCGCGTACCGTAATCAGCCGGGGCCCGCGTTGGATCTCGTCGGAAAATCTCGAGATCCTCAAGTCTTACATCGAGTCGGTCGGCATGGACCCGGACCGCCCATACCCACCCCGAGGTCTGCTCGACAGCGCGGAATGGTGGATGGGCATGACCGAGCGGCAATGGCAGGAAAAGCAGGAAGTCTGGAACGACGTTGAAGACGAGTTTGGTTCGGTGCCGTTTTTCAATGAACTGCGCAAGCTCACCCAGTCCGCCGACTTCAAGGCCGGCGGTGACTATCAGACGGAACTGACGACCAAGGTCTGGCGCATGCTCGAAGCCATGGCCAGCGACAGTGAACTGCGAAGCAAGCTGTTCAACGAGGCGGCAACGCCCACCGAGTGCGTGGATGGCGGCACGCAACTGTTCAATGCCATGGGCGTGCAGGTGATGGTGCACGAAGCCTACGCCCTGATGCGTGCGGACCTGATCGAGGCGCAATTGCTGGAACTGGCCCTGGGCAAGTCCCGGCTCGATGAACTCGGTGCCATCGCCCGTCAGCGGGTGTCTGCGCGGTTGGCTAACGGCGAACGGTTCCGTCGCTACGACGCCAATGGCGATGTGATCGGCACTATCGATGAAGTGGAAGTGCACCTGGCCTACATGACCGATCTGGCGGAGCGTCTGGATTTGCCGTGGCAGGCGCGGGGCATGCAGTTTCGCAATATCGCCGGTGTGAGCAAGGAGATGATCGAAGCAGCGTTCCAGCGGATCAAGGCACTGGAGGAAGGTGATCTGCTGATTGATCGCCTCTTCGAGCAACCGCTCTGGCGAGCCTGGCTGGAGACTACTTACCGCGAGGAATTGAACGGCTTGAAGCGCAGGATCGACGCGACCACCGATTTGCAGGATGCATTGCAGCGTCGGGCCGATGGTACGCGGCTCACCGCCGAGGGAAAGGCGGCGGTGGAGGCGGAAATCAAGGGGTTGTGCAGTGAGTTGGGCAAAAGTGAAACTGACTTTGTGGACGGCAAGCTGATGACTGACGAGGAATATGTTCAAGCCTTGGATGACATCGATCTGCAGATTACGCAGTTGCTGAAAAAACTGACACGGGAAGCGATGATTCGGGCCAAGCTGGATCGGCTGCGGATTGACTCCGTTCAGTAATCACGGAAAAAACAAAGGCCTCGACACAGGGTGTGCGAGGCCTTTGCTCGTGTCGTGATTGCCGGGTCAGAACAGGAAGTAACGCTGGGCCATCGGCAATGTCTCAGCCGGTTCACACCACAGCAAAACCCCATCGGCCTTGACCTGATAGGTCTGCGGATCGACGTCGATTTTCGGCAGGTAGTCGTTATGGATCAGGTCGGTTTTCTGCACGTCGCGGCAACCTTTGACCACTGCGATTTTCTTCTTCAAACCCAGCGCTTCAGGCAAGCCTGCCTCCTGCGCCGCCAGACTGATGAAGGTCATGCTGGTGGCGTGCAGCGAACCGCCGAAGCTGGCGAACATCGGGCGGTAGTGCACCGGTTGCGGTGTCGGGATCGAGGCATTGGCGTCGCCCATCAGGCTGGCCGCGATGGCACCGCCCTTGAGAATCAGCGTCGGTTTCACGCCGAAAAACGCCGGACGCCAGAGCACCAGGTCCGCCCATTTGCCCACTTCGACCGAACCCACTTCATGGCTGATGCCGTGGGTGATCGCCGGGTTGATGGTGTACTTGGCGATGTAGCGCTTGGCGCGGAAGTTGTCATTGCCCTCACCATCACCGGGCAGCGGCCCGCGTTGTTTTTTCATCTTGTCGGCGGTCTGCCAGGTGCGGGTGATGACTTCACCGACCCGCCCCATGGCCTGGCTGTCGGAGCTGATCATCGAGAACGCACCGAGGTCGTGGAGGATGTCTTCGGCGGCAATCGTCTCGCGGCGAATGCGGCTTTCGGCGAAGGCCACATCCTCGGCAATGCTTGGGTCGAGGTGATGGCAGACCATCAGCATGTCGAGGTGTTCGTCGATGGTGTTGCGGGTGAACGGCCGGGTCGGGTTGGTCGAACTCGGCAGCACGTTGGCAAAACCGCAGGCCTTGATGATGTCCGGCGCGTGACCGCCACCGGCACCTTCGGTGTGATAGGTGTGAATGGTGCGGCCCTTGAAGGCGGCGAGGGTGGTCTCGACGAAACCGGATTCGTTGAGGGTGTCGGTGTGGATCGCCACCTGCACGTCGAACCGGTCGGCCACGCTCAGGCAGTTGTCGATGCTCGCGGGTGTGGTGCCCCAGTCCTCATGCAACTTGAGGCCGATGGCACCGGCCTTGACCTGTTCGATCAACGGCTCCGGCAAGCTGGCGTTGCCCTTGCCGGTGAGGCCGATGTTCATCGGGAACGCGTCGACGGCCTGAAGCATGCGCGCCAGGTGCCACGGCCCGGAGGTGCATGTGGTCGCATTGGTGCCGGTGGCCGGTCCGGTGCCGCCACCGATCATGGTGGTGATACCGCTCATCAATGCCTCTTCGATCTGCTGCGGGCAGATGAAGTGGATGTGGGTGTCGATGCCGCCGGCGGTGAGGATCATGCCTTCACCGGCGATGACTTCGGTGCTGGCGCCAATGGCGATGTTGACGTTGGGCTGGATGTCCGGATTGCCGGCCTTGCCGATCGCCGCGATGCGCCCGTCCTTGAGACCGACGTCTGCCTTCACGATACCCCAGTGATCGATGATCAGCGCGTTGGTGATCAGGGTGTCGACCACTTCGGCGGCCAGCAACTGGCTCTGACCCTGGCCGTCACGAATGACCTTGCCGCCACCGAATTTCACTTCTTCGCCGTAGGTGGTGAAGTCCTGTTCCACTTCGATCCACAATTCGGTATCGGCCAGGCGCACCTTGTCACCGACGGTGGGACCGAACATGTCGGCGTAGGCTTGTCTTGAGATTTTCATGCGCTTGCCTTGGGGGTTTAATTGGATTTGAGATCGTTCGCTGCGCTCACTATCGCGAGCAAGCTCGCTCCCACAGAGGAACGCGATCAACTGTGGGAGCGAGCTTGCTCGCGATGACGCCAGTGCGGCCGCAGCGTTACTTAAAGATCGCCCATGATCCTGCCGGCAAACCCGAACACCCGACGATGCCCCGCCAGATCCACCAACTCCACCTCGCGACTCTGCCCCGGTTCGAAACGCACCGCCGTGCCGGCCGGGATATTCAGGCGCATGCCACGACTGGCGGCACGGTCGAACGCCAGGGCGTCGTTGGTTTCGAAAAAGTGATAATGCGAGCCGACCTGGATCGGCCGGTCACCACTGTTGGCCACCTTCAGGCTGATCGTGCGGCGGCCGACGTTGAGTTCGATGTCACCGGGCTGGATCTGGTATTCACCGGGAATCATCATTGGGCTCCTTGGAGAATCTTGTAATAAAGGGCGGTCGGTTTGTAGCGGCCGCTCGGGTCGCAGGCGTAGTCGGGAACTTCACCGGCGCGGGTATAGCCCAGCGATTGGTAGAAGGCTTCGGCGGGCGAACCGGCCTCGGTGTCGAGGTACAGCATGCCGCGCTTGTGCTGCAGGGCGGCCGCCTCCAGAGCGCTCATCAGTTGCTGGCCAAGACCGCGACGCCGGGCATGTTCGCGCACCAGCAGCTTTTGCACTTCGGCGCGGTTCAGGCCGTTGGCTTTCTGGCACAAACCCAACTGCACGCTGGCCTGCACCTGTTCGTCCTTGACCACCACCCACAGCAACAGATTGCCCTTGTTCAGGTTGTCCTGGACCTCATCGAAATAGGCGTGTGCCTGGGTCGCATCGAGGCCGGCCATGAAGCCGACACTGGCCCCGTAGCCGACGGCGTCGAGCAGCAGGTCGATCAGGCCCTGACGATAGTGCGCAAAGCTTTCAACGTTGACGCGTCGCAGTTGGGCGGCGTTCATCGGGTATTACTCCTGGTTGATGCCTGGCGGCTGCGCGCCGGGGTTGAGGGTCAGTTGCATGAACGTCAGATCCAGCCAGCGGCCGAATTTGGTGCCGACCTGAGGCATTTGCCCGGTGGTGATGAAACCGATGCGCTCATGCAAGCGAATGGACGCGGCGTTACCGCTTTCGATGGCGGCGACCATCACGTGCTTGCCGCAGCCTTTGGCGCGCTCGACCAGCGCTTCCATCAGTTGTGGGCCGAGGCCGTTGCCGCGCTGGTCGCTGCGCACGTAGACCGAGTGCTCGACGGTGTGGCGGAAACCATCGAAAGGTCGCCAGTCACCGAATGAGGCATAGCCCAGTACCGAGTTTTCACCATCGACGATCACCAGAATCGGGTAAGCCTGGGATTGCCGGGCGCTGAACCAGGCCTGGCGGTTGCCGAGGTCGACCGCCTGTTCATTCCAGATCGCCGTGGTGTTGAGCACGGCGTCGTTGTAGATGTCACAGATGGCCGGCAAGTCGGCATGCACGGCATCGCGGATGCGGTAAGTCATGGCGCGGCCTCAGGCGATGGGTTGGTGGACGGTGACCAGTTTGGTGCCATCGGGAAAGGTGGCCTCGACCTGGATTTCCGGGATCATTTCCGGGATGCCTTCCATCACTTGTTCGCGAGTCAGCAGGGTGGTGCCCAGGTGCATCAGGTCGGCCACGGTCTGGCCGTCACGGGCGCCTTCGAGCAGAGCCGCGGAGATATAGGCCATGGTTTCCGGGTAATTGAGTTTCACGCCGCGCGCCAAACGCCGCTCGGCCACCAGGCCCGCGGTGAAGATCAGCAGCTTGTCTTTTTCGCGTGGGGTCAAGTCCATCGTAGACATCCATCTGGGCAGATTAAAAAGTTCGGATCTGTGAGTACAAACCCTGTGGGAGCGGGCTTGCTCGCGAATGCGGAGTGTCATTCAACATCAATGCTGACTGGCCCACCACATTCGCGAGCAAGCCCGCTCCCACATTCGATCGCATTTCAGGTGCTCCATATTCTGGGTGATACGGCCTCGCGACCCAGAAGGGCGGGGCGTAACAACTTCCAAAGTTCAATCAACCATCCCCGCGCCAACAACGCCTCACTCGCCAGGCACCGTGCAACCAGTAACCCCGGCAACTGGGTCAAATCCCCGCGCACGTCGTTGGGCAGCGAGCGGCAGGACTCCAGCAGTTCGCTATCGATCTCACCCGTCACCAACAACGTGGCAAACACCGGCTGCCCGTCGAGCCCGATGGGCGAGTCAAGTAAACCGTCCGCTCCGACAATGCGCTGACGTTCATGCCAGAGCAACTGGCCGTCGCGGCGCACATCCAGGCGTGCCTGGAAATGCCCGAGGTCGAAGCGCTCGCCACTGGCCGGACGGCCCAGGGCCACGACGTCCCAGTAGAACAGACGCGCATCGCCTTCAAGGTCGATGGCGGTGCTGAGTTCAGCCTGGGCCGCACTGAAAATGATCGTCTCCTGGGGCAGCCATTCCAGTGTCGCACCGGCCGCCGCCTTCAACTTCAATTGCTGAAAGGCCGGGCCGGCAGCGCGATACCACTTGGCCGCGCCGGGGCTGGTGATTTGCGCCCAGGCATTGCCCTCGACGCTGGCAGAAATATCCAGTCGATCGCCGCCGGCAATTCCGCCGGGTGGGTGGACGATGATGTGCTGGCAGACTTCCGGCCCTTCGGCATACAGGTGCTTTTGTACCCGTAGCGGGCCTTTGTGCCGGCGCTGGACCGGGCGCGTGGTGTTGTCGAATCGGGCGTAGCCCAGTTCCAGTTCGGCGTGCCAACTGGGGGTGAACAAAACGCCTGAAGCTGGAAGAGTCATAGTCAATGCTTGTCGAGAGGTCATCAGGATGTTTGCAAAGGCTGTGCCGCCAGACATTGCAGGCAGGATGAGGCTGTTGAGTGTTGCGACGCACCAATAGCGTGCGAAACCGAAGCTTTGGCGCGACAAATTGGTGCCCTGTCAATAAAGGCGGACGGTGACGGCTCAGATGGTAACGAGCCCGCGTACGCCCTCCGCTTCCATGTTTTCTCCACGGCCCTGTTGCACGATCTCGCCCCGGGACATCACCAGGTATTGGTCAGCCAGTTCGGCGGCGAAATCGTAGAACTGCTCCACCAGCAGAATGGCCATGTCGCCCCGGGCCGCGAGTTTTTTGATCACGGCACCGATCTCCTTGATCACCGACGGCTGGATGCCTTCGGTGGGCTCGTCGAGGATCAGCAGGCGAGGGCGGCTGGCCAGCGCGCGACCGATGGCCAGTTGCTGTTGCTGGCCGCCGGACAGATCGCCGCCGCGCCGCTGCTTCATTTGCAACAGCACCGGGAACAGCTCGTAGATAAACGCCGGGACTTCCCTGGCTTCGCTGCCGGGAAACCGCGACAGCCCCATCAGCAGGTTCTCTTCCACGGTGAGGCGGCCGAAGATCTCCCGGCCCTGGGGTACGTAGGCAATACCGGCATGCACTCGCTGGTGCGGCTTGAACGCAGTGATGGGTTTGCCTTCCCAGTTCACCGCGCCTTCCCTGGCTGGCAGCAGGCCCATCAGGCATTTGAGCAGGGTGGTCTTGCCCACGCCGTTGCGCCCGAGCAGACAGGTGACTTCGCCGACCTTCACGTCAAACGTCAGGCCGCGCAGGATGTGGCTTCCGCCGTAGTATTGGTGCAGTTTTTCGACTTGTAGCATTCTCAAATACTCCTCAATTCCCCTGTGGGAGCGGGCTTGCTCGCGAATGCGGACTGACATTCAACATTTGCATCGACGGACACACTGCTTTCGCGAGCAAGCCCGCTCCCACATTGGTATGTGTTTGCAGGTCTATCGACCGAGATACACCTCGATCACCCGCTCGTTGTCCTGCACCTGCTCCAGTGAGCCCTCGGCCAGCACGCTGCCCTGATGCAACACGGTGACGTGGTCGGCAATCGAGCCGACGAAGCCCATGTCGTGTTCCACCACCATCAGCGAATGCTTGCCGGCCAGGCGCTTGAACAGCTCGGCGGTGAATTCGGTTTCGGCGTCGGTCATGCCCGCCACCGGTTCATCGAGCAGCAGCAATTGCGGGTCCTGCATCAGCAGCATGCCGATCTCGAGGAACTGTTTCTGGCCGTGGGACAGCAGGCCGGCCGGGCGATTGACCGAACTGGTCAAGCGAATGGTATCCAGCACTTCGGCGATGCGGTCTTTCTGCTCGCCGCTCAAGCGCGCCCGCAAGCTGGCCCACACCGACTTGTCGGTTTTCTGCGCCAGTTCCAGGTTCTCGAACACGCTCAAGGCTTCGAACACCGTCGGCTTCTGGAACTTGCGCCCGATGCCGGCCTGGGCGATCTGCACTTCGCCCATCTGCGTCAGGTCCAGGGTTTCGCCGAACCAGGCTTTGCCGTGGCTGGGGCGAGTCTTGCCGGTGATTACGTCCATCAGCGTGGTCTTGCCTGCGCCATTGGGGCCGATGATGCAGCGCAGTTCGCCGACGCCGATGTACAGGTTCAAATCGTTCAGCGCCTTGAAGCCGTCGAAGCTGACGCTGATGTCTTCCAGGGTCAGGATGGTGCCGTGGCGTGTATTCAGGCCTTTGCCGGCGCGCTGGCCAAGACCGATGGCGTCGCGGCTGCTGCCGGCGTCCTTGTTGGGTTCTACGGGGAAAAACGCCGGTTCGAGCATGAATTCAGCGGTTGCCGTGATTCTCATGATTCACCTCCTTTCTTCAGCAGACCGATCACGCCTTTGGGCAGGTACAGGGTCACGACGATGAACAGCGCGCCGAGGAAGAACAGCCAGTACTCGGGGAACGCCACGGTGAACCAGCTCTTCATGCCGTTGACCACACCGGCGCCGAGCAACGGACCGATCAAGGTGCCACGACCGCCGAGGGCGACCCATACGGCGGCTTCGATCGAGTTGGTTGGCGACATTTCACTCGGGTTGATGATGCCGACTTGTGGCACGTACAGCGCACCGGCCAGACCACACAACACCGCGCTCAACACCCAGACAAACAACTTGAACCCGCGCGGATCGTAGCCGCAGAACATCAGGCGGTTCTCCGCATCGCGCAGTGCGGTCAGCACCCGCCCGAACTTGCTCTGCGCCAGGCGCCAGCCGATGTACAGGCTCGCCACCAGCAACAGCACCGTGGCGAAAAACAGCACCGCGCGGGTGCCCGGTTCGGTGATGCCAAAGCCGAGAATGGTGCGGAAGTTGGTGAAGCCGTTGTTGCCGCCAAAACCGGTTTCGTTGCGGAAGAACAGCAACATGCCAGCGAAGGTCAGGGCCTGGGTCATGATCGAGAAATACACGCCCTTGATCCGCGAACGGAAGGCGAAGAAACCGAACACCAGCGCCAGCAACCCCGGCGCCAATACCACCAGGCACAGGGTCCAGAGGAAGCTACTGGTGCCGGTCCAGAACCACGGCATTTCAGTCCACGACAGGAACGTCATGAACGCCGGCAAGCCATCGCCCGAAGCCTGGCGCATCAGGTACATGCCCATGGCATAGCCGCCGAGGGCGAAGAACAGGCCGTGCCCCAGGGACAGCAGGCCGGCGTAGCCCCAGACTAGATCGAGCGCCAGGGCGACGATGGCGTAGCAGAGAATCTTGCCCGCCAACGTCAGCGTATAGGCTGAAACATGCAGCGTGTTGTCCACCGGTAACAACGACAGCAGCGGTAACGCCAGCAACACAATGAGGATCACTGCGCCGATGGCAATCGAGACTTTGGGGCCGGCTTTTTGGGTCGCGGTAACGAGTAGTGGCTGGTTCATCAGTCGATCACCCGTCCTTTGAGTGCGAAGAGGCCTTGCGGACGTTTCTGGATGAACAGAATGATCAGCGCGAGGATGAGGATCTTGCCGAGCACCGCACCGATCTGCGGTTCGAGAATCTTGTTGGCTATCCCTAAGCCGAATGCCGCCAGCACGCTACCGGCCAACTGGCCGACACCACCGAGCACCACCACCAGGAACGAGTCGATGATGTAGCTCTGGCCGAGGTCCGGGCCGACGTTGCCGATCTGGCTCAGGGCCACGCCACCGAGGCCGGCGATGCCCGAGCCGAGACCGAAGGCGAGCATGTCGACGCGCCCGGTGGGCACGCCGCAGCAGGCGGCCATGTTGCGATTCTGGGTGACCGCTCGCACGTTCAGGCCCAGGCGTGTCTTGTTCAGCAGCAGCCAGGTCAGCACCACCACAAACAGCGCAAAGGCAATGATGACGATGCGGTTGTAGGGCAGCACGAGATTGGGCAGCACCTGAATCCCGCCCGACAGCCAGGCCGGGTTGGCCACTTCGACGTTCTGCGCGCCGAACAGCAACCGAACAAGCTGAATCAGCATCAGGCTGATGCCCCAGGTGGCGAGCAGGGTTTCCAGTGGTCGGCCATAAAGGTGGCGAATCACCGTGCGCTCCAGCGCCATGCCGATGGCGGCGGTGACGAAAAATGCCACGGGTAGCGCGATCAGCGGATAGAACTCGATGGCCTGCGGGGCGAAGCGCTGGAACATCAGTTGCACCACATAGGTCGAGTAGGCGCCGAGCATCAGCATCTCGCCGTGAGCCATGTTGATCACGCCAAGCAGGCCGAAGGTGATCGCAAGGCCCAGTGCCGCGAGCAGCAGGATCGAACCGAGGGACATGCCGCTGAACGCCTGGCCCAGCATCTCGCCGACCAGCAGTTTGCGCTTGACCTGGGCGAGGCTGGTTTCAGCGGCAGTGCGCACCATCGCATCGGTTTCAACGCCCGGCTCCAGCAGGCTTTCGAGGCGGGTGCGGGCCAGCGGATCGCCGGTTTCGCCGAGCAGGCGCACGGCAGCGAGGCGCACGGCCGGATCGCCGTCGACCAGTTGCAGATTGGCCAGGGCCAGGCTGAGGGCTGCGTGGACGCCTTCATCCGTTTCACCCGCCAGTTGCTGGTCGAGAAATTTCAATTGCGCCGGTTTGGCACTCTTCTGCAATTGCTGCGCGGCGGCCAGACGGATTTTGGCGTCGGCGGCGAGCAACTGATGACTGGCCAGGGCCGAGTCGATCAGACCCCGCAGGCGGTTGTTCAGGCGCAGGGTTTTCGGTTGCCCGTCGATGGTCAGTTCGCCTTGTTGCAGGGCATCGATCAACTCGATACGGGCCGGATCGGGCTGCGCGGCCCAGGCTTCCAGAAGTTTGGCTTGCTGCACGGGATTGGCGGCGACGAAGTCTTCGGCGTCGCCGGCGTGGGTGGCCATCGGCAGCAAGAGTGCGATGGCGAGGAGGAAGCGGTAGAGGGCAGTGGGCATATGCTTGGCCTTGCGCGGACTAAATGTGGGAGCGGGCTTGCTCGCGAAAGCGGTGTGTCTGTCACATGGTTGTTGGATGTGCCGCCGTCTTCGCGAGCAAGCCCGCTCCCACAGGAATCGTGTCGGGTCTGAACTCCATGTTCGGCCCCGACACCCAATGGCTTTAGTTGCTCTTCACCGCATACTCCGGCTTCTTGTCGTTGCCCTGGATGAACGGGCTCCACGGTTGGGCGCGGATCGGTCCTTCGGTCTGCCACACCACGTTGAACTGACCGTCAGACTGGATCTCACCGATCATCACCGGCTTGTGCAGGTGGTGATTGGTCTTGTCCATGGTCAGCGTGTAACCGGACGGCGCAGCAAAGGTCTGGCCGGCCAGGGCTTCGCGGACTTTGTCGACGTCGGTGGATTTGGCTTTTTCGGCGGCTTGCGCCCACATGTGGATGCCGACATAGGTGGCTTCCATCGGGTCGTTGGTCACCGCTTTGTCGGCGCCCGGCAGGTTGTGTTTCTTGGCGTAGGCTTTCCAGTCATCGACGAACTTCTTGTTCACCGGGTTCTCGACCGATTCGAAGTAGTTCCAAGCGGCGAGGTTGCCCACCAGTGGCTTGGTGTCGATGCCGCGCAGTTCTTCTTCGCCGACCGAGAACGCCACGACCGGAACGTCGGTGGCTTTCAGGCCCTGGTTGGCCAGCTCTTTATAGAACGGCACGTTGGAGTCGCCGTTGACGGTGGAGATGACGGCGGTCTTGCCGCCCGCCGAGAACTTCTTGATGTTGGCGACGATGGTCTGGTAGTCGCTGTGACCGAAGGGGGTGTAGACCTCTTCGATGTCCTTGTCGGCCACACCTTTGGAGTGCAGGAACGAGCGCAGGATCTTGTTGGTGGTGCGCGGGTAGACGTAGTCGGTGCCGAGCAGGAAGTAGCGCTTGGCGCTGCCGCCTTCTTCGCTCATCAGGTATTCAACGGCGGGGATCGCCTGCTGGTTCGGCGCGGCGCCGGTGTAGAACACGTTCGGCGACATTTCTTCGCCTTCGTACTGCACCGGGTAGAACAGCAGGCCATTGAGCTCTTCGAACACCGGCAGTACCGATTTGCGCGACACCGAAGTCCAGCAGCCGAACACCACGGCGACCTTGTCCTGGGTCAGCAACTGACGACCCTTTTCGGCGAACAGCGGCCAGTTCGACGCCGGGTCGACCACCACCGGTTCCAGCATCTTGCCGTTCACGCCGCCCTTGGCGTTGATCTCGTCGATGGTCATCAGCGCCATGTCTTTCAACGACGTTTCGGAGATCGCCATGGTCCCGGACAACGAATGCAGAATACCGACCTTGATGGTCTCGGCGGCCTGGACGGTCCAGGTCATGCCCATTGCGGCAATGGATGCCGAGAGAGTGAAAGCCTTGATCAAACTGCGACGCTTCATTGTGCGATCTCCATGAACTTATGAATTTTCTTGGTTGGCAGATGCGGACTACTGAAGGGTCTTTAGCAAGGGCTGTGCCCGGTCGGGGAAAGGTACGGGAATGGCGTTTTAGAGCGGTTGTGCGGTTTGATGGCGCACCATGAAGGATCGCTGCAGGCGTATTGGTGCGAAGCGTTGCGCCAGATTGGGGCGGGCAGCATCGATCAATTGTGGGAGCGGGCTTGCTCGCGAAAGCGTCAGGTCAGTCGATTACAGTGTCGACTGATCCACTGCTTTCGCGAGCAAGCCCGCTCCCACAAAGTCAGCGGCGCATCAACTCAGCTTTTGATGCAGGTTTCAAAGCCATGCCCGCCACCTTCGTACTCCGGGCCATAGTAGTACTTGGTGAATGAGGTTTTCCCATCAGGCGTGGAAGCGATGTTCGCTATTCCGACACCGTAGTCCTTATGCGACGGATCCGTATGGGCAAAGTAAATCGCCAGGGAATTCAAGTTGGCGGCGGCAAACCCGTCATACCGGGAGTTGTCGAGGAGCGTCAGGGTAAAACCGTAGGCGCCATGTTCGCCGGTGCTTTGTTCGGCATTGAGTTTCATGTCGACAACTCCTTCAAACGCACCGATATGGCTGTCCATCCCGGTGCATTGATATCGGCCGCTGTAGTCAACGCCAGTAAAGGGTGGCTTGGCTGCCCATGCAGGCGTTGAAACAAGTGCGATGGATATGATGAGTTTTTTGAACATGGTTAGCTCTTTCCGCTCTTGTAAGAGTTGTGACGATTAAGGTGTAGGAATAATCATCATTGAAGTGCGCGAGTGTTTTTATTATTCAACTCGCGGGAGCGGAGTATGAGCGTGGTAATGGATTTGTTAAGTGCTAACCCAATACGAGGTTTTTCCAGGCATGCATGCAGTTTTGAAGTTTGTTTTAATTAAACATGACGTTAACGACGTCGCATCAAACCGATGAAGAACAACCCGCCAATCGCCGCCGTGGCCACTCCGATAGGCAAGTCTTCGGGCGCGATCATCGTCCGGGCGGCGATGTCGACCCAGACCAGAAACACGCTGCCGAGCAACACGCACGCCGGCAGCACCCTTCGGTGTTCAGCCCCGACCAGACGCCGTGCGATGTGCGGCACCATCAGTCCGACAAAACCGATCGAGCCGCTGATCGACACCAGCACTCCGGTCATCAGCGATGCAATCAGAAATACCCGCAGGCGCACGGTGCGCGCATTCAGGCCCAGGGTCACCGCCGTCTGCTCACCGGCCATCAGCGCATTCAACGGTCGCGCCATGCCCAGCAGCAACACCAGCCCGAACAACACACTGGCGGTCGGTACCGCCAGCAATTCCCAGCGCGCCAGCCCGAGTCCGCCGAGCATCCAGAACATCACCGCCGAACTGGCTCGATGGTCGCCCAGGAACAGCAACAAATTGGCGATCGCCATCATCACGAACGACACCGCCACGCCGCACAGCAACAGGCGATCACTGTCGAGGCGACCGTGGCGGCTGGCGATCATCAGCACCACCAGCATGCTCAGCAATGCACCGATGAAGGCTGCGACCGGCAAGGTCAGCAGGCCAACGATTTCTCCGACATGCAACACCACGATCACCGCGCCCAACGTCGCGCCGGAGGTGACGCCAAGTAAATGCGGGTCAGCCAGCGGATTGCGCGTCACCGCTTGCAGCACGGCGCCGATCAAAGCCAGCCCGGCGCCCACGAGTGCGCCGAGCAGCATGCGCGGGACACGGATCAGCCAGACGATATGTTCCTGCCCGGGGCTCCAGTGCGGCACACCGAAGCCGAACAGTTTGTGCAACAGAATGCGCCACACCACGTCCAGCGGTACCCGCGCCGGGCCGAAACCCAGGGACACCACGCACGACACCAGCAACAGCGCACCGAGGGCAATCAGCAACAGGGCGTAGCGACGGTTGATCATTCGCTGTGGAAGCCCTTGGCCAGGGTGGCGACCGCCAGCACGTTATCGATGCCCGGCGTGGCCTGCACGTACGGGATGACGATGAAGCGCCGGTGCTTGATCGCGTCCACCGATTGCAGGGCCTTGTTGGCCAGCAGGAACTGAATCTTCTGTTCGGCAGTGATTTCGCTGTAGTCGACGATCACGATCACCTGTGGATTGTGTTCGACCACGCTTTCCCAGTTGACCCGGGTCCAGCTTGCCTCGACATCCTCCAGGATGTTGCGCCCGCCAGCGGCGTCGATCAGTGCTTGCGGCATGCCCAGGCGGCCTGAGGTCATGGCCCGGTCTTCGCCGCTGTCGTACAGGAAGACCCGCGGTCTTTGCGCGGGCAGGGTTTTGCGAATGTTGGCCACTTGCGCCTGCATGTGGGCGACCAGGGCGTTGGCGCGGTCCTGCACGTCGAAGATCCTGCCGAGGTTGCGCAGGTCGTTGTAGGTGTCTTCGAGGCTGGCCGGTGGGCGCTTCATCACGAAGGCGCAGGATTCGCTCAGCTCATACACATTGATGCCCAGCGGCTGCAGGGTCTGCGGAGTGAGATCGCCGCCCACGCGCATGCCGTAGTCCCAGCCGGCGAAGAGGAAATCGACGTTGGCATCGAGCAGGGTTTCCACCGACGGGTACTTGGCCGCCAGTTCCGGCAGACCGTCGAGCAGCGACTGCATGTCGGGTGTCACGGCCTTCCAGCCACTGACGCCGCTGTAGCCGGCCATTCGTGGTTTGAGGCCGAGGGCGAGCATCATCTGGGTCATGTTGATGTCGTGGCTGAGGGCGTGTTGCGGTGCTTGCGTGAAGGTCACTTCGCGGTTGCAGCTTTTGACTGTCAGCGGGTAATGGGTGGCTTCGGCCAAGGCCTGGGCGCTGATCGACAGCATCACGAGGCAGAGGCCGGAGCGCAGCAGGGAACGCAAATTCATGGTTGGGTTATCCAGGTGATTCGTGGGTAGCCGTGCAGCGGATGGTCATCGATAAGCGCGTCGACGCCAAACACATTGCGCAGCAGGGCGGTGGTGAGCACCTCTTGCGGTGTGCCGCTGGCGACGATGCGACCATGGTTGATCACGTACAGCCGATCACAAAAAGCCGCCGCCAGGTTGAGGTCGTGGATGCTCGCCAGGGTGCCGATGTTCAGGTGCTTGACCAACTTCAACAGCTCAAGCTGATAGCGTGGGTCGAGGTGGTTGGTCGGCTCGTCGAGGATCAGCAGTTGCGGTTGCTGGGCCAGGGCTCGGGCGAGGATAACCCGCTGTTTTTCACCGCCTGAGAGGGTGGCGAACTCATGGTCATCGAAGCCCTTGAGGCCGACGGACTCCAGCGCCTGATGAATGAGTGTCGAGTCCTCGAGCGAGTCGCCATCGAACAGGCCTTTGTGCGGCGTGCGGCCCATGGCGACCACTTCCTCGACGGTCAGGCCGAAGGCGTCGGGGAACTCCTGCAAGACCACGGCGATGCGTTGCGCACACCAGCGCGAGGATTGCTTCCAGACATTCTGATGATCAAGCCTGACCTCGCCGTGCTCCGGTTTACTGAAGCGCCAGGCACAACGCAACAGGCTGGTCTTGCCACTGCCGTTGGGGCCGATCAACCCGACGAACTCACCTGCGGCCACGTGCACGGAGGCATCACGCAGCTGGAATTGATGATGGCAATGGCCGTGGCCCAGGGGCGTCCAGGAAATGTTTGCGAGGTTCAGCGAGGTCATGCAGTGGCTCTTGAGGTGATGCTGATGGCCTCTTCGCGAGCAAGCCCGCTCCCACAGCAATTGCGCAAATCCTGTGGGAGCGGGCTTGCCCGCGAAGAGGCCCGAAAGGATACCCTCAATGCGAGAGGGTGACGCGCGGGGCAGTTTACAGCCCCTTGAGCCCCGCGCATCTCAGCTGTTTCATGATGAAGATGAGGCGTTCTCAGTCTGCCGGGTAAAACGCGACAGCAGCACACGATCCAGCACCCACACCACCACCAGCGAAGCGCCCACCAACGGGAAGGCCACCGCGAGGGCGAACATGATCACCATGGCGGTTTTCCATTTCGGCAGGTCGTGGCGCAGCGGCGGTACGCCGAGTTTTCCTTGCGGACGACGCTTCCACCAGATCACCACGCCGCTGACCGCGCTGAGCAGGATCATCAGGCAGATCAGCAACACGATGATCTGATTGAGCGTGCCGAACATCTTGCCTTCGTGCAGCATCACGCCGATTTCCGTGGCGCGGGCGACGGCGCCATATTGCTCGTAACGCACATCGGCAAGGACCTTGCCGGTGTACTGGTCGATGTGCAACGTGGCGTCATTGCGCGGGTCATCGGCGAACACGGCGATGGTGAACACACCCGTGGCGGTCGTTGGCAAGGTGATGCTGTAGCCCGGCTCGACCTTGCTTTGGTTGGCGATGTTCTGCACGTCCTGCAGGCTGATGGTCGGTGCGGCCGGGCCGGCTTGCGCGCCATCGTGGGCCATGTGTTCGGCGTGGTCACCGGACATTGGCATCGGCGTGTTTTCCATGGCCCAGGGCACGGTCTGGCGGGTGGCGCTGTTGAGGCTGCGCGCCTCGACGTCGGACTTCGGTACGTTGTCCCACATTGCCGCCGGAAAGACATTCCACACGGCAGCGTATTGCTGGCCCCAGAAGCCGGTCCACGTCATGCCGCTGAGCAGCATCACCAGCAGCAGGGAGGCGCCCCAGAACCCGGTGACGGCATGCAAGTCACGCCAAAGCACCCGCCCGCGACTGCTCAGGCGTGGCCACAGAATGCCGGCGGCCTGACCGCGCGGCCACCACAGGAATACCCCGGACACTACCAGCACCACACCCCAACCGGCGGCCAGTTCGATCAGCCGATCGCCGACGGTGCCGATCATCAGCTCGCCGTGAATCGCGCGCGCAATGGCTTGCAGGTTCTTCTTGGCATCTTGCTCGCCGAGGATGTCGCCGTGGTACGGATCGACAAAAACGTTCAGCTCGGTGCCGTCGTTGATCACGACGAACTGGGCGCTGCGTTCGGCATTGACCGGTGGCAGGTACTGTTTGATCGTTGCCTGGGGATAGGCATCTTTTACCCGTTTGAGCAGGTCGTCGGCCGCGATGGTGTGATGACCGGCCGGCACGTTGAGCAGGCTGCTGTACATCAGCGAATCGAGTTGCGGCTTGAACAGGTAAATGGTGCCGGTCAGGGCCAGCATCACCATGAATGGCGCAACGAACAATCCGGCATAGAAATGCCAGCGCCAGGCCAGGTTGTAGAAGTTCACTTTGGGCTGTTTCATCACGTGTGCTCCGCATTGGCGAATCAATTGTTTTTTTTAAAAGATCGCAGTACGCATTCCCTGTAGGAGCTGGCGAAGCCTGCGATCTTTTGATCTTGTTGTCAGAAGCTCATGTCCACCTTGGTCCAGAGCGTGCGCCCCGGCTCCTTGATGGCTTGCGGGTCATTGGCCGGGTAGCCGAAGCCGGCGTTGCCGGCCAGGTTCAAGTGCTCGGCGTAAGCCTTGCCGAACAGGTTGTCGACGCCGCTGCTGACCTTCCAGTTGCTGTTGATCCGATAGGCACCGTTGAGGGAGAACACGCCGAACCCTGGCGTCTTGCCGAAGTCCTTGCCGACCACGTTGCCCTTGTTCTGGTCGATACGGTTTTGTGCGGCGACCACTCTCCACAGTGCGCCGGCACTCCAGTTGTCTTCGCTGTAGGTCAGGCCGAAACGGGCATCCAGCGGCGGCATCTGCGGCAATGCAGAGCCATCGCTGCTGTTCTTGCCCCAGGCGTAGGCCAGGGTCGCGTCGGCTTTCCAGTGTTCAGTGAGGCTGTACGCGGCGCCCAGTTCGCCGCCCATGATTCGTGCGTCGATGTTCTCGGCTTGCGAGGTCGTGCCCATCATTGTCGGGGTGTAGTTGAACAGGATGTAATCGCGCACCTGCCCGACGTAACCCGAGGCCCAGGCTTCGAGTGTTTCGGTCTTGTATTGCAGGCCGAAATCGAGCTGGGTGGTTTTTTCCGGTTTGATCGAGTCGAAGGCATTCACCGAACCGGCGGGGCCGGACTTGGGTGAAAACAGCTCCCAGTAATCCGGGAACCGCTGGGTGTGACCGAGGCCCGCGTACAAGGTGGTCGGGCTGTCGGCCAGGTCATGCTCGTAGCGGATGAAGCCGCTTGGCAGGGTGTCGGCGCGGGTGTCGTCGGCGGTCGGATTCGGGCGGGTCATCATTCCCGAGCCGATGGTCTGCCGATAATCCTTGGCCGAGGCGCGGTCCAGGCGTGCGCCGCTGATCAAGCGGTCACGGTCGGCGGCGTACCAGGTCAGTTCGCCGAACACACCGTAGTTATGGAAGTCGGCATCCTTGGTGTAGGGCAGGTCCTTGTAGGTGTCGACACCCATGGCACCGCGCTGGCGATGCTCGTTGGTCTGTGCGTCGATGCCGCTGATCAGCTGCACATCAGCCCAGCGCCAGGTGGCCTTGATCCGTGCGCCGAGGGTGCGGCGGTCGACGTTGGAGGCCATGGGGCCGGCCATCATGCCGGTGCCGGACGGCGTGCGCAGGGTGTAGTTGTCCATCACGTGGTCGGCGTAGTTGTAGTAGACCTGCGCCTCGACCGTATCCAGTACATCGCCGATGTTGGATTTCTCGAAGCGCAGGCCGAGGCTTTCGCGCAGGAACTGCGAACCGTCCATGCTGCGCCCGGCGTAGCGCGCTTCACCGTCACCCTTGCCGGCGGTCAGCTCCAGCAGGGTATCGGCATCCGGGGTCCAGCCGAGTGCGACGTCGCCGTTCCATTTGTCGTAGCGCGATGGGACGGTGTCGTTGTTGCCATCCTGGTAGTCGTCTGCATGTGCGGTGTTGCCGATTACCCGCACGTAGCCCAGTGGCCCGCCGGCAGCGGCGTCCACCAGTTTGTCGAAGCGCCCGTTGGAGCCGGCCAGCACACTGGCATTCACCCTCGTGCCGAGTTCGCCGAAGCTTTCCGGCTCGCGGTCGAACAGGATGGTGCCGGCCGAAGCGCCCGGTCCCCAGAGCACGGTTTGCGGGCCTTTGATCACGGTCAGCTTGTCGTAGGTTTCCGGCGAAATGTAGGAGGTCGGCGCGTCCATCCGCCCAGGACAGGCGCCAAGCATCATGCCGCCGTTGGTGAGGATGTTCAGGCGCGAGCCGAACATGCCGCGCAGCACCGGGTCGCCGTTGGTGCCGCCGTTGCGCACTTGGGCGAAGCCCGGAATGGTTTTGAGATAATCCGAGCCGTCGCTGGCCGGCACCGGTTGGCGCGGGTCCTTGGGGTTGGTGACGATGGTCAATGGCGAGCTGGGGGCAACGGCGGTAATCACCGTCGGGCTCAGTTCTTCAGTGTGACCGGCGTGTTCATCGGCCAGCGCGGAAGGCGCCAGCAATGCACTGCACAAAATCGCAGTGGCGTGCCTGAAACGAATGCCGGATTCGTTTTGGGCCATGGAGACTTGAGCTGGGCTCAAGCCTGTGTCAGCAGAAAACCTGGACATGAAATTTCCATCGAACAGTCGTAAACGACACGGCCGGCAGCCTGAAGCTTTCCCTGTGGGAGCGGGCTTGCTCGCGAAAGCAGTGTGCCAGGCGACATCAACTTTGACTGACACTCCCTCTTCGCGGGCAAGCCCGCTCCCACCGGTTGCTTGGGTTGTCTTGCGGACCGTGTGAGATCGGAGGTGGGTGTTTACGCGACGGCAGGCGGGGCGCGGGTGCGGGCGCCGGGGAAGACGGTTAGCCGGGCATGGCCCAGGCGCGGAGAGGGCGTGGTGAAGGTGTTGACAGGTGGAGTGACGAAGTTGGCGAAGAACACGCCGCCGGTCAGCGCCGGGCAATTGAACAGCAGGCTGCAATAGCCGCACTTTTCCCACAGCACATGGTGCCCTGGGGCTGGCGGGCAATGCTCGGCAGAGGTTTGCTTGCCGTGGTCGGCATGCTCCATCGCCGACATGTCCATGCTCATACCCGCAGGCATGCTCATCGACATGGCGCGCGAATCCATCGGCATCGACTGGGAAATCAGCGGACCGATAAAGATCATCAGCATGGCGAACAGGCTGATCCAGCTGCCGCGTGTCAGGCTCAATGCCTGACTGCGTGGCCTGGATGACCTGGCGCTAAGCGAGCGCATGGGCGTTTTCAGCTCAGGCGATTATGGATTGTGCATGTGCGCTTGCGTGCCGTCCGGCGCCTGCTTCTGCACCGCGACTTCGACCGTCACGTCACCGGCTTTCTCGAAGTGCAGTGTCATGGGGAAGCGCTTGCCGTCAACCAGCAGGCTGCGGTCCTTCAGACCCAGCAACATCACGTGATAGGCCATCGGTGCGAAAGTGACCTCGCCACCTGCGGGCACTTCCACGCTCGGTACGTGCTGCATTTTCATCATGTCGCCTTGCATCACGTGCTCATGCAATTGCGCTTCGCCGGCAATGGGGGTGTCGACGCTGAGCAGGCGGTCGGCGGTCATGCCTTCGTTGTCGATCACGAAATACGCCGCAACGGTGGGCGCATTGGGTGGCAACTCCTGAGACCACGGATGGGCGATTTCCAGCGTGCCGACCTTGTATTCGTGGGCATTGGCAAAGCAGGCAGGCTGCAGCAACGCGGCCAGAACGATGAGTTTGTTCAACATGGCAGTTCTCCGGAACGATTTAAACGCAGGTCAATTGCGAGAAAAAATCACACCAGAGGTGAAGCGCGGGGGTTGAGGCTCGGCCATTGCTGGCGTGGTGACGGGCTGTCGAGCGAGGTGGCAGGCAAGCTTCGGTTGGATTCGAAGTGCGCGAAATACAGCTGTGGCGAATGCCCCGGCAACGCCACCAATGGCGCAGAACCCGAGCAGCACCAGCAATGCTGCATATTGGAATGATCGTCGTTCTGCGGGGCTTTCTGTTCAAGGTCGCCGATGGAAATCGCCACCATCCTGGTGCCGCTGGCGCTGCAGAAGCTGCCCCACAACAACTGTTCGGCAGGTGACTTCGACGTTTGCGCCATCGCTCCGGACATCGGCATGGCGAGCAAATTGAACAGCACTGCGAAGCAGGCTATCCAGGCAATTGCGAGCCGTTGTCGGGACATGGGACAAAATCCGTTTGGGTGGGCGATCAGGCGCGGGCTATTTAGCCTGATCAGGGCCGATAAGTAAAAACGCGGTGTGCGGTTTGGTGTCGCAGTGCGCTGCGTTCATTGATTTCATCATAGCTGCGAATTCCAGAATGCCAGCACCGCTTAAACATTGTTCAGAATCTCACGAGCTGTACCGGTGTCACGGTCAAGTTGTGTTGCGCCTCGTGCACGGGTTATGTCGTTGAGTGCTGCGCGTATCAGGAGGCCATCGCCCACATCTTCTTCAAAGCAGGCATTAAGATATGCGGCCATTTCATCCGACGATTTGAGAAACTGCACGGCATCGAAACGGGTGAACTGTTCAGTCATTTCGGTTCTCGGACACATTGCTTACATGAAACGAAAGCGTAACTTGATTGCTGAGCCGGTCAGTCAGTAGTTCCTTAAAGATTTGTACGTAAAGTCTGAGTGATTAGTAGGTTCCAACCTTTGCGTCGCCACTGATGGCGCCTTCGCGGGCAAGCCCGCTCCCACAGGGTTTCTTTGTATAGCCCTGGACTTGTGTTCGGTGAGGTCCACTGTGGGAGCGGGCTTGCCCGCGAAGGCGTCCTGACGCGTTCGCAAAAATCAGGTTAAAAACTGCTCTGTCATCGCTCGCAACAGGTCTACGACCGAATCGAACTCCCGTTCCACGCTTGGCAATTCGGCGCGCTTTAAAACAATCACCGGCACCCCACGCTCACGCGCCACTTCCAGCTTCGGCTCGGTCGCTGCGCTGCCGCTGTTCTTGCTGATCAATACGTCGATCTGTCGGCGTTCGAACAAGGCTCGTTCATCCTCAATCAGGAAGGGGCCTCGTGCGCCGATCACTTCGCAGCGCTCGTTACCCGGATAGACCTCCAGCGCGCGCAGAGTCCAGAATTGCTCCGCAGGAATTTCATCCAGGTGTTGCAGGGGCTCGCGGCCGAGGGTGAACAGCGGTCGGCGGAAGGGTTTCAGGGCTTCGATCAGTTCGGCCCAATCGGCAACTTCCCGCCAGTCATCACCCACCCGGGCTTGCCAGGCCGGACGTCGCAGCGCCCAGCAGGGAACGCCGCTCAAGTGCGCGGCGGTCGCAGCGTTCTGGCTGATTTGGGCGGCGTAGGGGTGAGTGGCGTCGACCAGCAGTTCGATACCTTCATCGCGAATGAATTGCGCCAGACCCTCGGCACCGCCGTAACCGCCAATGCGGATCTGACATTGCAGGTCCGTGGGCACCCGACCGATACCGGCCAGGCTATAGATGTGTTGCGGCCCCAGCGTGCGGGCAATGGCCAGGGCTTCGGTCACACCGCCGAGCAACAGGATGCGCTTCATTGAAACGCGCCTGCATGGCCGACAATCCCGCCCTGGCGATCGATGGCAAAGACTTCCACCTGAACCTGTGCCGGCACCACGCTGCGGGCAAAATCCAGGGCGTGCTGGCAGACTGCGTCGCCCAGGGCAACCCCGGCTGCGGCGGCCATGGCCAGTGCCTGCTGGCTGGTGTTGGCCTCGCGGATGCTTTGCTGCAATGCCGTATCGGCACCGACCTGTGCGGCCCATTGCGCCAGTTGCGGCAGGTCGATGCTCGAATGACGACTGTGCAAATCCATATGCCCGGCTGCCAGTTTGCTGATCTTGCCGAAACCACCGCACAGGCTGAGCTTGTCCACGGGCACTTTGCGCAGGTGCTTGAGTACGGCACCGACGAAGTCGCCCATTTCGATCAGGGCAATTTCCGGCAGGTTGTAGACCTGGCGCATGGTGTCTTCGCTGGCGTTGCCGGTACAGGCGGCGATGTGCAGGTATCCGTTGGTTTTCGCCACGTCGATGCCCTGATGGATCGAGGCGATGTAGGCCGCGCATGAAAACGGTCGGACGATGCCGCTGGTGCCGAGGATCGACAGTCCGCCAAGAATGCCCAGGCGCGGGTTCATGGTTTTCAGTGCCAGTGCCTCGCCATTCTCGACATTGACCGTAACGTCGAAACCGCCGGCATAACCGAGCTCGTCGGCCAGTCGAGCCAGGTGATCGCCGATCATCTTGCGTGGCACCGGGTTGATCGCCGGTTCGCCGACCCCCAGCACCAGCCCGGGCCGGGTCACGGTGCCGACGCCGCGGCCGGCATGGAAGCGAATCCCCGGCTCGGCGCTCAGACGCACCTGCGAGTACAGCAGGGCGCCATGGGTCACGTCGGGATCGTCGCCGGCGTCCTTGAGGGTTCCCGCTTCGGCGCCGTCCTCGGTAAGACGGCAGAACTCCAGGCGCATCTGCACGTGCTTGCCTTTGGGCAGCATGATTTCCACCGCATCGGCCGTTACACCGGCCAACAGCAAGCGTGCGGCAGCGAGGCTGGTAGCGGTTGCGCAACTGCCGGTGGTCAGGCCACTGCGCAGCGGGGCGGGTTGTTCGGCGGTTTCGTCACGCATCGAAAGGCTTCGTCACGTCCAGCAAGGTAATCGGCAGGGCCTGGCGCCAGGTGTCAAAGTCGCCCAGCGGTTGTGCTTGCGCGATATGAATTCGTGTCAGTTCTCCGCCGTGTTGCTCGCGCCAGGTCATCAAGGTCATTTCACTTTGCAGGGTGACCGCGTTGGCAATCAGCCGGCCACCGGGTTTGAGTTCGGCCCAGCACGTATCCAGCACGCCTTCACGGGTGACACCGCCACCGATGAAAATCGCGTCCGGTCGTTCCAGGCCGGCCAAGGCCTGTGGCGCATTGCCGCGAACCAGTTGCAGACCGGGAACGCCGAGGGCATCGCGGTTGTGCTCGATCAACGCCTGGCGGCCGTCATCCGCCTCGATGGCCAGTGCACGACAACCGGGGTGGGTGCGCATCCATTCGATACCGATCGAGCCACTGCCGGCACCGACATCCCACAACAGTTCGCCGGGGACCGGGGCCAGACGTGCGAGGGTGATGGCGCGCACATCGCGCTTGGTCAATTGGCCGTCGTGCCTGAAGGCGGAGTCCGGCAGTCCGGCCAGTCGGGACAGGCGAGGTGTATTCGGTTCAGCGACACATTCGATGGCGACCAGGTTCAGGTCGGCGATCAGCGGAGCGTTCCAGTCGCTGGCGATACCGTCGATACGCCGCTCGTTTTCACCGCCAAGGTGTTCCAGGATGGTGAGGCGGCTGGGGCCGAAGCCTCGTTCGCGCAACAGTGCAGCGATGGCCGCGGGGCTGCGGCCGTCGTTGCTCAATACCAGCAAGCGCACGCCGCTGGACAGGTGGGCGTTGAGTGCGGCGAGCGGCCGGGCCACCACCGAGAGGGTGACCACGTCCTGCAAGGGCCAACCCATTCGCGCTGCTGCCAGTGAGCAGGAGGAGGGCGCTGGAAGCGTCAGCACTTCGCTGGCAGGGAGTTGTCGGGCAAGGCTGGCGCCGACGCCATAGAACATTGGATCGCCACTGGCCAGGACGCAGACGGGCTCGCCACGTCTGGCCAGGATCGGTTCAAGGGAAAAAGGACTTGGCCACAGTTGCCGTTCGCCACGGATGCAGGCTGGCAGCAGATCCAGTTGTCGTTGACCGCCAATGATCCGCGAAGCCTTCAGCAGAGCATGTCGGGCATTTTTTCCAAGCCCCTTGAAGCCTTCCTCTCCGATGCCTACTACTGTCAGCCAGGGGGTCATGCTGTTCCTCATCTATCAATCGAAGCCAAATCACGGAGCCGGTCCGTGCCGGGCTGGCGGTTGCGCATCATACCGCGGCGCGGCATTCGCCTGTTGTCATCGGGTGAAGGCGTGCTTTTGACCGTGATGACACCGTTCAAGTGTCAGGATATTCAATCTTATGATGGTTTGCGCAGTTCGAATCTCTTCATGGTGATCTCGCGAAGCTTTTTTTCAATCAGCGGTTTTATACTTTCGAGTTTGTATCTGTCCAGTTTAAGACTGGCCCGTCTCTGGGTGATTTGTGCATCCTGATCTTCCCAGTTCCAGAACAAAAAACCATTTTTTCTTGTGGTTACTAGCAATTCAAGATTAAAAACGGCTATTTCAAGGACCCCCCTTGAATCGTAGCGTGCAGGTATTACCTGAAAACCTTCTCCCATAAGACTCTCTTTATCCAGTGAAAGCAGCGCCGATTTGTCGGGCTTCAGCGCGTCGAGCGTGTCTATCATGGCATTGCCTTGTCGGGAGTCCCGCATGCCTTCAGCGCTTTGCACCAGAAAGTGCGCAACGCTTTGTGAAATGACGCTACGGGTGCGGGTGAAAATCGCGTCTTCAAAGACAGACCAACCCAGGAAATCCAGCGTATTTACATACTCATGAAGCCACTTTGACGAATCAGTGAAGCGACTACAAAGCATGTCAGCGGATTTTGTGGCTATTTGCGTGCAATCGGTAAGGTCTTTGTGATCTTGCGGTGAAAGTTCGTCTATGCATGAAGTAAGGCTGTGTCCGGTCAATGCTCCAGACAGGCTGTTTTTGCTCATGGGTTGCTCCTGATAGTTAGCTGTTTGATATGTTTGCTATTATTGTTTGCGAATTAAAAGTACAGGAGTCGATATAGGGTTGAAATAAGAGCGGGTTGTGAAGTTGATTTTTGTTGTCAGTATTTTTTGCGGCGTTTATGCCTGACATGAGCCAGTACGACTCGTGCGCCAGAACAAATATCCTGACGCCGGAGCCGGGCGCTTTTCGTCGTCCATCTGCCTGGACTTTTCATCCCGCCTGACAAAGCAGGCATAATGCTGCCCTTCGCCTCGTACCGGTCATCCAGTGAATCCTCGTCAGATATCCAACCCTTTACGCCCTTCGGCCTGTCCCGGGTTGCTGCGTATCGTCCAGGCGTTGGACGGCGGCATTTGCCGAATCAAACTCAGCAGTGGTTCCATCCGCGCACAGCAGGCCTTCGCGGTGGCCGATGCGGCCGAGCGATATGCCGGTGGCGTGATCGAGGCGACCAATCGCGGCAACTTGCAGATTCGTGGCATCGGCAACGAACAGGCCGCTTTGATCGACTGCCTGCTTGCCGCAGGATTGGGCCCGAGCCATGCGGCGGGTGACGATGTTCGCAATCTGATGCTCAGCCCTGCCGCCGGGTTCGATCGGCAGATGCTGTTCGATACCCGAGCACTTGCCGATCGGATTTTGGCCACGGTGCAACAGCAAGAACGCTTTCACGATCTCAGTGCCAAGTTCGCCATGCAACTCGATGGCGGCGAGGCTCTGGCGATGCTTGAGCATCCCCACGACCTGTGGCTCGCGGCCTTCGAGCGAAACGGTGTGCGACGGCTGGCGTTTGGGTTGGCCGGATGCCCGACGGACAAACCGGCCGGTTCGGTCGCGCTCGACGATGGCCATGCCCTGGTAGTCGCGGTGCTTGAGTTGTTCCTTGAACGGGCGCGCCCCGAGCAGACGCGGATGCGTCATTTGCTGGCCGAGTACTCGATCGAGCACGTTCTGCTTCGGCTGGCTGAGTGTGTATCGATGCAAGCGGTTGTCGATTGGCAGCGGGTTTCGGCTGGCAGCGATTTGCACATCGGCGCCCATCCCCAGGCCGACTCCGGCGTTGTCTATGTGGGGGCTGTCCCGCCACTGGGACGGCTCGATCCGACGATGCTGCGGGGCGTGGCGCAAGTGGCGTGCGAACTCGGTGATTCGAGTCTGCGCTTCACACCCTGGCAAAGTCTGCTGGTGCCCAATGTTCGCGCGGAAAATGCCGCTGAGGTCATTCGGCGACTGCAGTGTCTGGGTCTGCAGTGCGAAGCCGATCAGCCATTGTCCCGGCTGATCGCCTGCACCGGCTCAAACGGTTGCGCCAAAGGCCTGGCCGAGACCAAGGGCGATGCCCTGCAATTGGCCGCGCTGTTGCGCCGCCACGGACCGGCGCTGAACATACACCTGAGCGGTTGCCCGCGTTCCTGCGCCGCCGCGCATATCGCGCCCGTCACGTTGCTGGCCGTCGCCCCCGGTCACTACGATCTATATTTTCGCGACGCCGCGCAGCCGGGTTTCGGCGCGCTGCACGCACACAACCTTACTATTGAAGCGGTCGCGGCCTTGCTCGACGCTCGCTCACGGAGCCCCCTTGATGCTTGATTACATCCGCGACGGTCAGGAGATCTATCGCAACTCCTTCGCGATCATTCGCGCCGAGGCCAACCTCGACCGAATTCCTGCCGATCTGGAGAAACTCGCGGTCCGTGTGATTCACGCCTGCGGCATGGTCGAGGCCATCGACGGTTTGCAGTTTTCCGAAGGGGCGGGCAAGGCCGGGCGTGATGCGCTGGCGGCCGGCGCGCCGATTTTGTGCGATGCGCGAATGGTCTCCGAAGGCGTGACCCGCGCGCGGTTGCCAGCGAACAATCCGGTGATCTGCACCTTGCGCGACGAAAGCGTTCCGCAGCTGGCCCGTGAATTGGGCAACACCCGCTCAGCCGCTGCGCTGGAACTGTGGCGGCCCCATCTGGAAGGTAGCGTGGTGGTCATCGGCAACGCCCCGACGGCATTGTTTTATTTGCTGGAAATGCTCGACGCCGGTGCGCCGAAACCGGCGCTGATCCTCGGGTTCCCTGTAGGTTTCGTCGGCGCCGCCGAATCCAAGGCAGCGCTGGCGGCTGACAGCCGTGGCGTGCCTTTTGTCATCATGCAGGGTCGCCTGGGCGGTAGCGCCATGGCTGCCGCCGCCGTCAATGCCCTCGCCACGGAGATCGAATGATGCAGCAACCTGGACGTTTGATCGGCCTTGGCGTCGGTCCCGGTGATCCGGAACTGATTACCGTCAAGGCGCTGCGGTTGCTGCGCGAGTCGCCTGTAGTGGCGTACTTCGTCGCCAAGGGCAAGAAGGGCAACGCCTTCGGTATCATCGAAGCACACCTGCAGGACGCACAGAATTTGTTGCCACTGGTGTACCCGGTGACCACAGAAGCCTTGCCGGCGCCTTTGTCCTACGAGCAAGTGATCAGCGACTTCTATGATGACGCTGCCGCAGAGCTGGCCGCGCATCTCGACGCAGGCCGCGATGTGGCGGTGATCTGCGAGGGCGATCCGTTCTTCTACGGCTCCTACATGTACCTGCACGACCGGCTCGCCCAGCGTTATCAGGCTGAGGTCGTGCCTGGCGTGTGCTCGATGCTCGGCGGAGCCTCGGTACTCGGTGCGCCGCTGGTGTATCGCAATCAGAGTCTGTCGGTGTTGTCCGGTGTGCTGCCGCACGACGAACTCAAGCGTCGCCTGGCCGATGCCGATGCGGCGGTGATCATGAAACTGGGACGCAACTTTCCCAAGGTCCGCCAGGTGCTCGAAGATCTCGGCCTGGCCGAGCGTGCGCTGTACGTCGAACGCGCAACCATGGCCAATCAGAAGATCGTGCCGCTGGATCAGGTCGAGCCGATGTCTTCGCCGTACTTCTCGTTGATCATCGTTCCCGGTGAAAGGTGGCAAGGCTGATGACCCGTCCAGTTCCGGCGATTGTCATTCTCGGCAATGGCAGCCTCGCGACCGCACAGAAAATTCAGCAGTTTTATCCGGGGGCGTTGATCCACGGCCTGACCGGGCGGGTTGAGGGCGCTGACCGCGTCTACCGTGAATTCGGTGCGACCCTGCGTGAGCTTTATCAACAGGACACGCCGATCATAGCCTTGTGCGCAGCCGGGATCGTGATCCGGACGCTGGCGCCATTGCTGCTGGAAAAAGGCGCCGAGCCGCCAGTGCTGGCCGTGGCCGAAGACGGCAGCGCGGTGGTGCCTCTGCTTGGTGGTCTTGGCGGCGTGAATGTGATGGCGCGCGAGATTGCCGCCGCACTGGAGGTCTCGGCGGCGATCACCACCAGCGGTGAACTGCGTTTCGGCACCTGCCTGCTCAATCCGCCCAGTGGGTATGTCTTGGGCGATCTGGAATTGGGCAAGCGTTTCGTGTCCGATTTGCTGGCGGGTGAAACGGTGCGCATCGAAGGTTCTGCACCGTGGTTGGCGCAAGCGCAATTGCCTGAGAATGAACACGCGCGACTGACCGTTCATGTCGGTCATGCCGAGCGAGCGCCTGCGGCCCACGAATTGCGGATCTATCCACGCAACGTGCTGGTTGCCGTGGCGGGTGAAGTGGCCGATGCATCGGCCGCCATTCGCCATGCTTTGCGTCAGGCCGGAATCGCAGTGCAATCGGTGGCTTGCCTGTTGGCAGCCGACAGTGAAATGGCCGGCTCCACGTTGCGCGAAGCGGCGCTCGAGCTGAGTGTGCCGTTGCGTTTTGTCAGCGCTGCAGGTGCGGCGAGTGAGCTGGTGCATCATGCCATCAGGCCTGTATCCATCGTCGGCGATGACGTGATTGCCATTGCAGTCGCCGAGCAGCCGTTGGAGCCATCGCAGATCGGCCGACCGCGCGGACGGCTGGCGGTGATTGGCCTCGGGCCAGGCGCTGCCGACTTGATGGTGCCGGCGGTGAAGGCAGAACTGGCTCGCGCCAACGATGTGCTCGGCTACGAAACCTACGTACGCATGGCCGGGCCATTCCGGGCTGACCAGGTGCTGCACTGCACGGATAACCGCGAAGAAATGCAGCGTGCCCGTCACGCCTTCGAACTGGCGGCTCAAGGGCGTTCGGTGGTGGTGGTGTCGTCCGGTGATCCGGGGGTCTTTGCCATGGCCGCGGCTGTGCTGGAGGCGCTTCACGAGTCCAGCGATGCCGCCTGGCACAACGTCGATCTCGAAATCCTGCCAGGTGTCTCAGCCTCGCTGGCGACGGCCGCCCAGGCCGGTGCGCCGTTGGGTCATGACTTTTGTGTGCTGTCGCTGTCAGACAACCTCAAGCCCTGGTCGATCATTGAGAAACGTCTGGACCTGGCCGCGCAAGCCGATCTTGCGCTGGCTTTCTACAATCCGATCTCTCGTTCACGCCCTTGGCAACTGGGCCGGGCGCTGGAGATTGTCAGCCAACACCGTGAGCCGGGAACTCCCGTCGTATTGGGGCGGGATATTGGCCGTCCGGGTCAGACGTTACGGGTGACCACGCTGGGTCAACTGGGTGTCGATCAGGTAGACATGCGGACAATGGTACTCATCGGGTCTTCGACAACTCGTGTGTTCCCTCGCCTGGACGGTAGTACCTGGGTGTACACGCCACGCAGTTATGGCGACAAGCTTGCCCCCATTCAATAGTTACTATTCCGGACTGCTGAATAACTCCAGGCCATTATTAATTAGTAATGGCCTGGTGGGTGGTGTCTGTTTGTTTTTTATTGAATGCGTGTCTCGCTAGTTTGTAATGTTGATATACACATGTTGTATTTGGTTGCGGTTGATGGTTGGAGTGAACTGCGTTAGTTTTAAGGCGCTTCTGGATGGAGCGCTTGTTAGTAAATAAAGGAGTATTACTTGTGGATGATTTTAAAAGTTCTGTAAGTTTTTCGAAAAGTGCTGATTTTGTAAGGGCATGCATTAAGATGCGTAAAAGTGCCATGGCCAAGCGGCCGCGCACAATGTCGTTGATGTCGTCGGTCGCTTCGAGTCCTACCAAGGAATTAGACGCACTGGTGTTGGGCAATAGTCTGATTGGCTACGGTGACAAGATCAGCATCGAGAACATGGCGATCATTGAAAACCTGATAACCATGTCGAAGATGGAAGCTAATTACGAAGTGCCGGGGAATAAGGATCCCAAGGCTTGGTATCACGCCTTTACCAAGTGCCTGGAAGAGTTGGGGTGTTTCGTTCCAGATAAAGGTTACTCAAAGTACAGTGCCACTTCGCTGAAGATCACGATGGATAATGTCATGGTCGATATTATCCAGGCTGCCGTCGAGGCTGCAAAGGCCGCAATTCCTGGCGCAACTGTGCTCAGTGCAATCACCAACTCCACGCTGGATGCATTGAAGAAAGAGCCTGATGCACTAAATCTGTTCAACCTTGAAGCGAAGAATACGGAAGGCGTACGCCTGAGCACTATTCCCTGCGAGCAAATGGCCAACGGAATTATCCTGATCGCGGTAGGCGCGGTTGATCATCAGGGTGGTAGTGATGATGGCGGTGCGCTGTTTGTCGACTGGAAGACTTCTTCCCTGGAAATCTTTCACGGAAAGTCGTTTGTAACGTTCAACCCTGCCCGTTATGCGGAAATCAAGTCGGACATCGAAGAGTACCTCGGCGAACACCGAAAAGATGTGTTGGTCAGGCGGTTCAGCCGGCGCAAGTGAAGGAACGAGGCCAGAGGCTTTAGGTCTTTGGCCTTCCTGAATCAAGGAAAGCGAATGACGTACTCCGTAGTAATAAATTCAGGCAGCGTTTTGCTGATGTCGAAGGCGTTGTCGCCTGCGGCCCTGCAGGACAGCCTTGACACTGTCTTGTTTGCGCAACTCACCGCCGAGGAAGATTTTCCGAATGGTCACGCCCACGTCAAATGGGCCGAAGTATTCGTGGATACGCTGGCCGCTTGTGGCTGGCAGTTCCATGACCAGGGGGCAACCTCAGGAATGTTCCCTCGATCAGGCGTCACGATTTTTTCCGTGTATGACGCTGTGCATGCAGCCTTTCAATCAAGGCTGTCCGCTCAGCAAGTCATTCTGATGGGAAGTGCTTTGCGCATGATTGCGCAACTGCCGGTACAGTCGCTGGGGGCTGGGGTTTTCCGTGAGCAATCGATATTGGAGAGTGGGACTCATTCAGTCGGTATCGAAGACAATCTCAAGCGTACTCATCGTGTGAGAGTGCTGGCAGGCGTAGTCGAGGCTGATGGTTTTTTAACATTGGCCACCGTGTTCTTTGAAACAGATCAGCCGATTGAAGGCCAGTTTATCGGGCAAGACTTCGCTTTGAATCGCGTAGAGGGAGGTGTGATGACTTCATTTCTTCACGCCCGATTTGCTGTCAACGAATACACGGCATTCCGAGAAGACACAGTGCGGTGGCTAGGGCCGCAACGGCAGGCACTGTGCATCAAGGTCGGCGAACATGCGGTGCAGCTTGCTCAGGGGGGGCGGGCTAAGGCACCAGATACCCCCTCACCCCGGTGAAGATAATCTGCGCCGCCAGTGCGCATACGAATAGCCCCATCAAACGGCTGACGATCTGTAATCCCTGATCACCGAGAATGCGCTCGATTCGACTGGACAAAAACAGCACCACGCCCACTGTAAAACTGGCCATGGCAATGCCGACTATGGCCGTGAGTTTGTCGTCCCAGTGCGGCTGACTCACGCCCATCACCAGTAACGCACCGATGGTGCCGGGGCCGACGGTCAGTGGAATGGTCAGCGGGACGATGGTCACATCCTGCTGCACGTTGTCGGTCTGTACCGCCGATTTGCCTTGTGCCATCCCGAGCGCCGAGATGAACAGGACGCTACCGGCACCGATGCGGAATGCGTCCACGGTAATGCCGAAAACACTGAAAATCACTCGGCCGAACAAGTACAGCAGCACACTGGAGACCAGTGTGGCGACCGCAACTTTCCAGGCCAGCCGTCGCTGTTCCTTGCGCGAATAACCACGGGTCAGGCTGATGAAGCAGGACAACACGAAGAATGGGCTGTAGAGCACCAGCATCTTCAGGTAAACGCTGAACAACACATGGAGCATGGTGCCGGGCTCACTGGCGAGGGAAGTCGAGGGGGAGTCTATCAGGGGTTGCGCAGTCTGTCGGCTCAGGACGTTTGGGTCGTTGCGCGATTCTGCTGGTCACGCTGGGCGACCCAGTGTTCGATCAATTCACGCAGTTGTGACAGTTCGACCGGTTTGGCCATGTGTCCGTCCATACCGGCCTGGCGCGCACGCTCTTTGTGTTCGGCCAGGATGTGGGCGGTCAATGCCACCACGGGGGTACGGACCCGCTGGTTGCCGACTTCCCAGGCACGCAATTGCTGGGTGGCCGAGAAGCCGTCGAGGATCGGCATTTCGCAGTCCATCAGCACCAGGTCGTAACGCTGGGCTTTCATCGCCTGCAAGGCTTCTTCGCCGTTGCAGGCGGTATCCGGTTGCAGGTTGAGCTTGCTCAGCATGCCGCGGATCACCTTGGTCGAAATGCTGTTGTCTTCGGCCACCAGAATGCGGAAATCGCTGGGGACCTTGACCGGCGGGGGCGGGCCGCTTGGCGGTGATTGCGTGACGACCAGGCCTTTGTTGCGTTGGGTCAGTTCGTCGGCCAGGGTGGTCTTGAGGGTGTAGCCGGCCACCGGTTTGGCGAGGATGCGCTTGATGCCGGAGTTGCGCGCAATGATCTTGCTCGGCGCATTGCTGATGCCGGTGAGCATGATCAGCAGGATGTCATGGTTCAGGCTCGGGTCTTCCTTGATCTTGGCCGCCAGTTGCATGCCGGTCATGCCGGGCATGTTCTGGTCCAGCAGGACCACATCGAAGTAATCGCGCAAATGCGCCTTGGTGCGCAGCAGTGCCAGCGCTTCCTTGCCGGAAGGCGCGGCGCTGACGTTAAGGCCCCAGGCGCTGCATTGCTGCACCAGCACCTTGCGACAGGTGTCGTTGTCGTCCACCACCAATACCCGTGCACCTTGCAGCGGGCCATCGAGGTCGGAGGTCGGGTGCTCGAGGCGATCCGGATCCAGTGGCAGGGTCAGCCACAGGGTGCTGCCCTGGTTGCTGCCACTCTTGATTCCGAATTCCCCTTGCATCAAGCGTATCAGTTGCCGGGCAATCACCAGGCCCAGGTTGCCGCCCAGGTGGGTGGCCGACAGAAAATGCCGGCTGTGCAGTTCGGCGTGCATCAGGGCGTCGCGCTCTTCGGCGTCCATCGGCTCGCCGCTGTCCTGCACGGCGATACGCAGGCGCGGTTTGGAGTTGCGCTCGTCGAGCGCCACGACGATCAGGACTTCGCCTTCATCGGTTTTTTTCAGGGCGTTTTCGAGCAGGCTCAACAGGGTCTGGCGCAGGCGTGTCGGGTCACCGCTGATCACTCTAGGCACTTGCGGCTGGATGAAGCTGATCAACTCGACGTTTTGCTGCTCGGCCTTGGCGCGGAAAATGCTCAGGCAGTCTTCGATCAGTGCGTTGAGGTCGAACTGCACATCGTCCAGTTCGATCTGCCCGGACTCGAGTTTGGAAATGTCGAGAATTTCGTTGATCAGTGTCAGCAGCTCGTTGCCGGCGCTGTGGATCGTCTGCACATAGTCGCGTTGCTTGACCGAAAGCGGTGTGCCCAACAGCAGCTCGGTCATGCCGAGAACACCGTTCATCGGGGTGCGGATTTCATGGCTGATCTTCGCCAGGAACTCGGCCTTGGCGTTGATCTCGGCATTGCTGGCCGCCAGGTCGCGGCTGATGCTGAAACGGTCTTCGGTGATGCGGCGCTGGCGCTCGCTCAACGCGATGCTCATCAGCAGGCCGCTGATGCAGATGAATACCAGCAAGGTGGTGATCAGGCCATGGGGTTCGACCAGGGTCAGCCCCAACAGCGCAGGCAGGATGACCAGGGTCCCGAGGTTGAATACCACCATGGCCGCCACGAAGAGGCGGGCCGGGCGATAGCCTTTTTGCCAGTGATAGGCGCTGATGAACAGCATGGTCAGGCCAGCCAGGGCTACCAGGCCGTAGGTAATGAAGTTCAGCGGCAAGGTATTGACGAACAGCAGCATCAGGCCGCAGGCGGTGATCAGCAGGACTTCGCCGAGCAGCAACCGGTTCAGCGGGTGCGGCCCGAGCGGGGAGAAGAAGCGATAGGCAAGCATCAGGCCGCAGGGCGCCGTCAGCAGTAATGTCAAGTAAGCCCCCGGCGTCTGCAGTGCGGGCCAGTCCGGTAGCCAGGGGCCGGCGAGGTTCAGCAACAACAGCAGGCTGAGCATCAGCAGTCCTTCACACGCTGCCAGCCAGAGGGCGCTGTGCGAGCGGGTGTAGGCGTAGCGGATGAGGTTGTGCAGGATCAGCATGGCGATGCAACCGAACAGCAGGCCATAGATCAGCGTCTGGTTCTGGTTGGCAGCCGCGATGACCGCCGATTGCAGGGTGATGTAGGGTCGTAACTGGTGGTCGGAGGCCAGTCGCAGGTAGACGTCCAGTGGGCTGTCGCTTTGTGGCAGGGGCAGCATGAAGTCGCTGCTGGGCAATGGACGCTCGGATTGGGGTTGATCGTTGCCCGTGCTGGATTGGTCGATCAGCTTGTCGCCGTCCAGTACGTACATGTTGAACTGGCGCAGATCAGGCGCGAACAATCGCAGCACCTGTTCGTGCTTGCCCGGTGCAAGCTTGAATCGCAACCATAGCGCTCCATCGGGTTCAGCCGCGGTAATGCGGTCGAGTTCGATGGGGCTGAATTGATTGGTGTAGCGTGCGGAACGGATGTCGCTCAGTTGCAGATCGCCCTGTTCGTCGAGCAATACCGCCCAGCCACTGCCTTGCGCGGCCTGGGCCGGTAGCATGCAGAGCAGGGTCAGCAATGTGACGGTTAAGCTTATGGCAATCCTGAGCCAGCGCACGGCGAAATCCCTTCGATAGGTTGATGCCAGAGTATAACGATGCGCGGCGCCGGAATAGCCAGGCAATGAACCGTGTTCATTGCCTGGCGCGGTGTCTACCTTATTCCTGGCTTTCGCCACGCTCGCGGGCAATGGCGCGGTAGCCAATGTCCTTGCGATAGAAACAACCTTCCCAGTCAATCGTTGCCGCCAGCTTGTAGGCCTGCTGCTGTGCAGCGTCGACGCTGGCACCCATGGCGGTGGCGCACAACACACGACCACCGGCGGTTACTACCTGACCGTCCTTGAGCGCCGTACCGGCGTGGAAAACCTTGCCTTCCAGTGCGGCGGCAGCATCCAGACCCTTTATGGCTGTGCCCTTGGCATAGTCACCAGGATAGCCGCCAGCGGCCAGAACGATGCCAACGCTCGGACGTGGATCCCATTGCGCTTCCACTTTGTCCAGCGCCTGGGCCAGGGCGGCTTCAACCAGCAACACCAGGCTCGACTGCAGGCGCAGCATCACCGGTTGGGTTTCAGGGTCGCCGAAACGGCAGTTGAATTCGATGACTTTTGGGTTACCAGCCTTGTCGATCATCAGGCCGGCGTACAGGAAGCCAGTGTAGACGTTGCCTTCCTCGGCCATGCCGCGCACGGTCGGCCAGATCACCAGGTCCATGACGCGCTTGTGCACGTCGGCGGTGACCACTGGCGCCGGGGAGTAAGCACCCATGCCGCCGGTGTTCGGACCGGTGTCGCCGTCGCCGACGCGTTTGTGGTCCTGGCTGGTGGCCATTGGCAGCACGTTCTTGCCGTCGACCATGACGATGAAGCTGGCTTCTTCGCCGTCCAGGAACTCTTCGATGACCACACGCGAACCCGCATCGCCAAAGGCATTGCCCGCCAGCATATCGCGCACGGCGTCTTCGGCTTCGGCCAGGGTCATGGCGACGATCACGCCTTTACCGGCGGCCAGGCCGTCGGCCTTGATCACGATCGGAGCGCCTTTTTCACGCAGGTAGGCGAGGGCCGGCTCGATTTCGGTGAAGTTCTGGTAGTCGGCAGTCGGGATCTTGTGGCGAGCCAGGAAGTCTTTGGTGAAGGCTTTCGAACCTTCCAGCTGCGCAGCGCCAGCGGTCGGGCCGAAGCAGTCGAGGCCGCGGCTGCGGAACAGGTCTACAACACCGGCAACCAGCGGAACTTCAGGGCCGACGATGGTCAGGGAAACGTTTTTCTCGGCAAAGTCTGCCAGTTGCTCAAGCGCCAGTACGTCGATGGCGACGTTCTCGCACTTGGCTTCGATGGCGGTACCGGCGTTGCCCGGCGCCACGAACACTTTCTGCACGCGCGGATCCTGAGCCACTTTCCAGGCCAGGGCGTGTTCACGGCCACCGCTGCCAATGATCAAAACATTCATTTCAAAAACCTCGGATGACGCTAATTCTGTTTTGGAACCTAAAGCGCTTCACGCCCTAGGAGGTTGCAATGACGCCGGTAGATGCAAGGCGGAGCCCACCTCGATGAGCGGAGTTGCCTTTTGGCAATGAGCATCATCGAGGTGGGCTCCAACGCAGCAGATGCCGGCGTCAGTGCGACCGTTGCCGTATTAGTGACGGAAGTGGCGCATGCCGGTGAATACCATCGCGATGCCGGCTTCGTCGGCCGCAGCAATCACTTCAGCATCACGCATCGAGCCGCCTGGCTGGATCACGGCAGTCACGCCCGCCTTGGCCGCATTGTCCAGACCGTCGCGGAACGGGAAGAATGCGTCGGAAGCCATCACCGAACCGGCTACCTGCAAGCCGGCATGTTCTGCCTTGATGGCAGCAATGCGCGCCGAGTTCACGCGGCTCATCTGGCCGGCGCCGACACCGATGGTCTGGCGATTCTTGGCGTAGACGATGGCGTTGGACTTCACGTACTTGGCGACTTTCCAGGCGAAGATCAGGTCGTTGATTTCCTGTTCGGTCGGTGCGCGCTTGGTCACCACTTTCAGGTCGTCGGCGCCGATCATGCCGATGTCGCGGCTCTGCACCAGCAGGCCACCGTTGACGCGTTTGTAGTCCCAGGCAGCGGCGCGGTCAGCCGACCACTCGCCACAGGCCAGCAGGCGTACGTTGGCTTTTGCGGCGACAATGGCGCGGGCTTCTTCGCTGACGCTCGGAGCAATGATCACTTCGACGAACTGGCGCTCGACGATGGCCTTGGCGGTCTCGGCGTCCAGTTCGCGGTTGAAGGCGATGATGCCGCCGAAAGCGGATTCGGTGTCGGTGGCGTAGGCCAGGTCGTAGGCCTTGCGGATGCCGCCTTCGGCGTCAGGGCTGACAGCCACGCCGCACGGGTTGGCGTGCTTGACGATCACGCAAGCCGGCTTGACGAAGCTCTTCACGCATTCCAGCGCGGCGTCGGTGTCGGCCACGTTGTTGTACGACAGTTCCTTGCCTTGCAGCTGGGTCGCGGTGGCGATGCCGACTTCGGCAGGCTTGGCTTCCACGTAGAACGCCGCGCTCTGGTGCGGGTTCTCGCCGTAGCGCATTTCCTGGGCCTTGATGAACTGGCTGTTGAAGGTACGCGGGAATTCGCTGCGGCCTTCTGTGCTCAGGGTGTCAGCCGCCTGGTTCACGGTGCCCATGTAGTTGGCGATCATGCCGTCGTAGGCGGCGGTGTGTTCGAACGCCTTGAGCATCAGGTCGAAGCGCTGTGCGTAGGTCAGGCCGCCGGCCTTGAGGTTTTCAAGGACGCTGGCGTAATCGCTGGCATTGACCACGATCGCTACGTCTTTATGGTTTTTCGCGGCCGAACGAACCATGGTCGGGCCGCCGATGTCGATGTTCTCGATGGCAGTCGGCAGGTCGCAGCCTGGCTTGTTGATGGTGGCTTCGAACGGGTACAGGTTGACTGCGACCAGGTCGATCGGCTTGATGCCGTGTTCGTTCATGATCGCGTCGTCGATACCGCGACGACCGAGGATCCCGCCGTGGATTTTCGGGTGCAGGGTTTTCACCCGGCCGTCCATCATTTCGGCGAAACCGGTGTAATCCGCGACTTCCACTGCGGCAACGCCGTTGTCCTGCAGCAGCTTGAACGTCCCGCCGGTGGAGAGGATCTCGACGCCCAGGGCTTCAAGCTCCTTGGCGAATTCGAGGATCCCGGTCTTGTCGGAAACGCTGATCAAGGCGCGGCGGATCGGCAGGCGGGTAGTCTGGTCGGTCATCTCAATTTCCATCAAAAGCAAAGGAAGTCAGCAAAAAAGGCGACCGGTTTTACGCGGGCGCCTTTCTGGTTTGATTGAATGCTTACAGCAAATCGTACTGCTTGAGTTTCTTGCGCAGCGTGCCCCGGTTCAGTCCGAGCATCTCGCTGGCCTTGGTCTGGTTGCCCTTGACGTAGTTCATCACGCATTCGAGCAGGGGAGCCTCGACTTCGGAGAGCACCAGGTTGTACACATCAGTGACGGCAGCGCCCTCAAGGTGGGCGAAATAATTGTGCAGCGCCTTCTCGACACTCCCGCGAAGGGTCTGGCCCTCTTCGCTCGGTGTATTGAGGTGCTGTTTCAAATTCACGTTGTCGCTCACGGGTGTTGTTCCACTCACTAAAGTCTCGGTCATCATCGTCATGCGGCCACCCACTCTCCGTCCCCTGTCAGGCTCTTGTAACGCTCGGCGAAAAACGCCCGAACGTTGGCGCATTGTGTATCCGTACCATCCAAACGATTGAAGTGGGCGCGAAACTCCCTGGCGCCCGGCAGGGTTGCGAGATACCAGCCCACATGCTTTCGAGCAATGCGTACACCCATGACATCGCCATAGAAGGCGTGCAGGGCAGCCAGATGCTCTAGCAGGATGCGTTCCACCTCGATCAGTTCCAGCGCCGGGAGTTTCTCGCCGGTACGCAGGAAGTGGTCGATCTCGCGAAAAATCCATGGCCGCCCCTGGGCAGCCCGGCCAATCAACAAACCATCGGCACCGGTCGCGTCGAGCACGTACCGGGCTTTTTCCGGTGAATCGATATCGCCGTTGGCGAAGACCGGAATCGACACCGCCTGCTTGATCGCGGCAATGGTGTCGTACTCGGCAACACCTGTGTACAGGTCGGCACGGGTGCGGCCATGCACTGCCAGCGCCGTAATGCCTGCCTGCTCGGCGATCTTCGCCACCGTCAGGCCGTTCTTGTTGTCCCGGTCCCAGCCGGTCCGGATCTTCAGGGTAACCGGCACATCGACCGCAGCCACGACGGCCTGCAGGATCTCGGTTACCAGGGTTTCATCCTTCAGCAGTGCAGAACCGGCAGCCTTGTTGCAGACTTTCTTGGCCGGGCAGCCCATGTTGATATCAATAATCTGCGCGCCCATTTCAACGTTGGCACGGGCAGCGTCCGCCAGCATCTGCGCGTCCCCACCGGCGATCTGTACCGAGCGTGGCTCGGGATCACCTGTGTGGATCATGCGCATTCGCGACTTGCGGGTGTTCCACAAACTCATGTCGCTGGTGACCATTTCCGAGACGACCAGTCCCGCGCCCAAGCGCTTGCACAGCTGACGAAAGGGCTGGTCGGTGACACCCGCCATGGGGGCGAGAATCAAGCTGTTATGCAATGTGTATGGGCCGATGCGTACCGCCGACATAGGACTTCCCTGTTGTGGGGCCGGATCATGAGAGTTCGAAAAAGGGTGGGCATGATACCCGCTCTCGATGACTGGATAAAGGCTGAATTGAACAAAATCTGAACAGTTATTCTGTTATTCCCCGTGGTTTGGTTGGCCAGGGGGAGTCAGAAAGCCGACTTCAATCGGGGAGCGATGAAGCGTTTCACTCCGGAGAGTGGAAGCTCAGACTGTAGTTCACGGCCTTGGCGCCGGGGTCGAGAATGTCCAGGGCGATGTGGATCGGCGTCTGCGGAGGCATTTCCGCCATGCCTTCGAGATCGCCATTGAGGTACTCGCCGGGTTTGAAGCGGCGACTGGCGATCAGGTGGCCATTGAGGTCGGCGAAGCGCAGTTCCAGCAGCGGGAAGGGCTGGGAAAAGGTTGCGCGGTTATAGATGATCGCATCGACCACCAGCGCGCCATTGAATTCAGGATGGCTGCGCACCACCAGGTTGCTGCTTTTGATTTTTGCAATGTCGACTTTGGAGGGCACCGTGCAGCCGATTTGCGGGCACAGTTGCTGGAACCACGGGCGATATTGATCCTGTCTCGCCAGTTCGTCGAAATGGTAGGCGATGTACTGGCCGGCGAGCGCGCCAGCGGCAATCAGCACCAGCAGCAACCACAACAGCCGTCGGCCCCAGGGCGAGCGGCGTTTTTGCCAGTCCAGTTGCAGCGGGTCGTCGGTCAGGTCTTGCAGCACTTCGGCACGCGGGCCCGTCTCGCTGCGTTCGCGTCGCTTGCGCAGCGGTTCGATCGAGGGCAGGTTGTCGTCGATTTCGTTCTCGTCGGCGGCCGACAGGCGTTCGTGGTGCAGCGGCGCATCGAGTGGGTCATGCAAGCGCAACTGGGGTGGTTGCAGTTCGTCGTCGAGATCGACCGGTTCCAGGGACAGCGAAGGTTCGGTGCGCGAGACTTTGCCCGGTTCAACCGTCGGCTCTGGCGATTCAAGGTGGTCTAACGGTTCGTCGACTTGCGCGCGATCGGCCGCCGACTCACTGAACAGGCTGTCGGGCCAGGGCTCCTCGTCATCCTGCCTGGTGCTGTCGCGACGGGCGCTCAGCGAGTCGTCGCGATGGCGGCCGAGCTCGGTGGCTGGCTGGATTTCCCGCTGTTCGAGCCGGGCGAGTTCTTCGTCGAGGTCGAGACTGTCCAGGTCCAGTTCAGTCGCGCTCCATTGCTTTTGGCTGATGGCGCGTGGTGCCGATGGCTCGAGCGGTTCGGCAGGCTGCACAGGCGGTAACGGCGCCGCTACCGGTGGTTCCTTGCCGGCCTGCTCAAGCAATTGCCTGGCGGCATTGAACACCTGCAGGCAGGAGCCGCAGCGAACCACGCCGCGAGCCACGCTCAATTGGGCATGGCTGACGCGGAAGCTGGTTTGGCAATGCGGGCACTGAGTGACGAAGCTATCGGTCATGCGGCGTTCCGGATTATGCAGGCGGCCATTCTAGCGCCGACGGCCAGTGATGCGCACCCAGCCATCGCGATTGGCGATCGGATCCAGATCGAAGTCCTTGGCGTAGGCGGCAGCGACTTCGTCACCCTGTTCGGCGAGGATGCCCGACAGCGCCAGGCGACCGCCCGACTTGACCAGGCCGGACAGCTGCGGCGCCAGGGAAACCAGCGGGCCGGCGAGAATGTTGGCCACCAGCACGTCGGCCTGCACCTGCGGCAGGTCTTGCGGCAGGTACAGCGGGAACAGGTGTTCGGCGATGTTGTTGCGCCCGGCGTTGTCGCGGGAGGCTTCCAGCGCCTGCACGTCGATGTCGGTGCCCACGGCTTCCCTGGCGCCCAGCAACAGCGCGGCGATCGCCAGGATCCCCGAACCGCAGCCGAAGTCCAGCACGTTGCAGTCTTTCAGGTCCTGACCGTCGAGCCATTCCAGGCACAGTGCGGTGGTCGGGTGGGTGCCGGTGCCGAACGCCAGGCCCGGATCAAGTAACAGGTTCACTGCGTCAGGTTCCGGCGCGGCGTGCCAGCTCGGCACGATCCACAGGCGCTGGCCGAAACGCATTGGCTGGAATCCGTCCATCCAGCTGCGTTCCCAATCCTGGTCTTCGATGACTTCGCTGTGGTGTTCAGGCAGCGGGCTGCCGGTCAGCAGCTCCAGGTGGGCCAGTACCGGGCCGGGCTCGGTGCCACCTTCGAACAGGGCCAGCAGGTGCGTGTGCGACCACAGCGGCGTGGTATTGAGTTCCGGCTCGAAGATCGGCTGGTCTTCGGCGTCCATGAAGGTCACCGACACGGCGCCGACTTCAAGGAAAGCGTCTTCATAGGTTTCGGCTTGTTCTGGGCTGATGGCGAGACGTACTTGCAGCCAAGGCATGGCGGGCACCTTTGAAAAATGTTGATTGCAGCCAGGCGGGCTGCGAGAAGGACGCAAGTTTACGCGAGAGCGGGGCTTTTGTGGGAGTCCGCTGTGCCTGTGGGAGCGGGCTTGCTCGCGAATGCGTACTGTCTGTCACATTGATGTTGGATGTGCCGACGTCTTCGCGGGCAAGCCCGCTCCCACAGGGATTGTGCAAAGCCACCTATCTGATGAAATGTCCAGATACAACAAAGCCGCCCAGAGGCGGCTTTGTCATGTGCCAGCTAAAGCTTAGTGCTTCTCGCCAGCCAGCTTGTGCTCGAGGTAGTGAATGTTCACGCCCCCTTTGCAGAAGCCTTCATCGCGGGTCAGGTCGCGGTGCAACGGGATGTTGGTCTTGATCCCGTCAACCACGATCTCGTCCAGCGCATTGCGCATGCGCGCCATGGCTTCGTCACGGGTTGCGCCGTAGGTGATCAGCTTGCCGATCAACGAATCGTAGTTCGGCGGAACGGCATAACCACTGTACAGGTGCGAGTCGACGCGAACGCCGTTGCCGCCTGGAGCGTGGAAATGCTTGACCGTGCCAGGGCTCGGCATGAAGGTTTTCGGGTCTTCGGCGTTGATCCGGCATTCCAGCGCGTGACCGCGGATGACCACGTCATCCTGGGTGAACGACAGCTTGTTGCCGGCGGCGATGCTGAGCATCTCCTTGACGATGTCGATACCGGTGACCATTTCCGAAACCGGGTGCTCTACCTGGACACGAGTGTTCATCTCGATGAAGTAGAAACGACCGTTTTCGTACAGGAACTCGAAAGTGCCTGCGCCACGGTAGCCGATGTCGATGCACGCCTTGACGCAGCGTGCGAGTACTTCCTGGCGTGCGTTTTCGTCAATGCCCGGTGCCGGCGCTTCTTCAAGAACCTTCTGGTGACGACGTTGCAGCGAGCAATCGCGGTCGCCCAGATGGATAGCCTGGCCCTGGCCATCGGAAAGAACCTGGACTTCCACGTGCCGTGGGTTGGTCAGGAATTTCTCCAGATAGACCATCGGGTTGCCGAACGCCGCGCCTGCTTCGGAGCGGGTCAGTTTCGCCGAGGAAATCAGGTCTTCTTCCTTGTGCACAACGCGCATGCCGCGACCACCGCCGCCGCCAGCGGCCTTGATGATCACCGGGTAACCCACTTCGCGACCAATGCGCAGAGCGGTTTCTTCGTCTTCCGGCAGCGGGCCGTCAGAACCCGGAACGGTCGGTACGCCAGCTGCGATCATGGCGTGCTTGGCCGATACCTTGTCGCCCATCAGGCGAATGGTTTCGGCTTTCGGGCCAATGAACGCGAAGCCGGATTTCTCGACCTGTTCGGCGAAGTCGGCGTTTTCCGCAAGGAAGCCGTAGCCCGGGTGAATGGCGGTGGCGCCAGTCACTTCGGCTGCGGCAATGATTGCCGGAATGTGCAGGTAGGAGTGGGCGGCCGATGCCGGACCGATGCAGACGGATTCGTCTGCCAGGCCCAGGTGCATCAGTTCCTTGTCGGCCTTGGAGTAAACGGCGACGGTCTTGATGCCCATCTCTTTGCAGGCGCGCAGGATCCGCAGGGCGATCTCACCGCGGTTGGCGATCAGAACTTTTTCCAACTTCGCAGTCATCAAAGGCTCTCCGCGGTTCAAACGATGGTGAACAGCGGTTGGTCGTACTCAACCGGCTGGCCGTCTTCGACGAGGATGGATTCGATCACACCGCTGGTTTCAGCTTCGATGTGGTTCATCATCTTCATGGCTTCAACGATGCACAGGGTGTCGCCTTTCTTCACGGTCTGGCCGACTTCAACGAAGGACGGCGAGGTTGGCGAAGACTTGCGGTAGAACGTACCGACCATCGGCGAACGGGCAACGGTGCCGTTCAGCGCTGGTGCGGCGGCGGCAGCAGGTGCGGCAGCGGCAGCCGGAGCAGCGGCAGCGACAGGCGCGGCAGCCGGAGCAGGCATTGGAGCCGGCGCGTAGTACTGCTGAGCCGGGGTCTTGCTATGACGGCTGATGCGTACGGACTCTTCGCCTTCCTTGATCTCGAGCTCGTCGATGCCGGACTCTTCCAGCAATTCGATCAGTTTCTTAACTTTACGGATATCCATGAATCATCAACTCCCAAGGGTCGGTCAGGGGCGGTTAACTTGTTGTTCAAGTTGTTCCAGGGCGGCCTCCAGGGCCAGTCGATAACCGCTGGCGCCAAGGCCGCAGATCACTCCCACCGCTACGTCGGAGAAGTAAGAGTGATGGCGGAAAGGTTCGCGTTTGTGCACGTTCGACAAATGCACTTCGATGAATGGGATGCTCACCGCCAGCAGCGCGTCACGTAATGCGACACTTGTATGTGTAAAAGCTGCCGGGTTGATCAAAATGAAGTCCACGCCTTCGCTGCGGGCAGCGTGAATACGGTCGATCAATTCGTACTCGGCATTGCTTTGCAGGTGCAGCAGATGGTGACCGGATTCGCGGGCACGGCGTTCCAGGTCCTGGTTGATCTGCGCCAGCGTCGTGGCGCCGTAGGTGCCCGGTTCACGAGTGCCGAGCAAGTTCAGGTTGGGTCCGTGCAGAACCAGTAGGGTCGCCATCGGCTGTTCCTTTATTTTCCGTGAGCAATTGTCAGAACCCGGCGACTATGCCGCAAAGCCTTTGTGACTGTCCAGTTCTCTGCAATAGGCAGCACGATGACCGATGTTTGCGCGAAATATATGACTGCTTGATTAAATGCGGTCATTCGCCCTGGTAACACGTTCGGCGAAGTCCCTGGCGTTGATCTCGCCGATCACCCGCACATCGGCGCGTTCGACGCCGTCCTTGCCGAAAAACATCAGGGCCGGGGGGCCGAACAACTGGTAGCGGTCGAGCAAGGCGCGTTGCTCGGCGTTGCTGGCGGTGATGTCGAAGCGGATCAGCCGGTAACCCTTCAGGCGTTCGATGACGACAGGGTCGTCCAGCACCTCACGCTCGATGACTTTGCAGCTGATGCACCAGTCGGCATACCAGTCGAGCAGCAGCGGTGTGCCGGAGGCGCGTGCGTCGGCGAGTGCGCGGTCCAGATCGGCTGGCGTGCTGACGGTTTGCCAGGCGCTGGTGTTTTGCGTGGCGCCGCCGTTGGCAACGATACGGGGCTGGCCTATCGGGTTGAACGGGTCGGTCTGGCCGCTGAACGCGCCGTACCAGCAGGCCAGCGCGTAAAACACCAGGAACATGCCGAGCAACTGTCCGAGACGTTTGCGTGGTGGTTTATAGACGAATTCCAGCGCCCCCATGAACAGGCCGACACCGCCGGCCAGCAAACCGATCAGCAGCAAGGTGACCTGGCCCGGCAGGACGCGACTGAGCAGGCCGACGGCCAACCCGAGCAATAGCACGCCAATCGCGTTTTTCACGTAGACCAGCCAAGGACCGCTTTTTGGCAACCAGGCTGCGCCACCGGTGGCCACCAGCAACAGCGGTGCCCCCATGCCGAGGCCGAGCATGAACAGTTTCAGGCTGCCGCCCAGCGCATCGCCACTGGCGCTGATGTACAGCAACGCGCCGGCCAATGGTGCCGAAACACAGGGTGAAACCAGCAAGCTGGAGACCACGCCCAACACCGCGGCGCCCCACAGTGACCCGCCTTCGGTGCGGCCGGCGATGCGGTCCAGGCGACTGCTGATGGCCTGCGGCAGCTTAAGTTCGAAGACGCCGAACATCGCCAGCGCGAACAGCGCAAAAAACATCGCAAAAGGCACTAGCACCCAGGCCGATTGCAGCCGCGCCTGCAGATTGAGCTGGGCACCGAACAGGCCCATCAGCGCGCCGAGCAGGGCAAAGCACGCGGCCATCGGCAGCACGTAGGCCAGTGACAGATTGAAACCACGCCAGCCGCCGACCTGGCCGCGCAGCACTACCCCGGACAGGATCGGCAGCATGGGCAGCACGCAGGGTGTGAACGTCAGGCCCAGGCCCGCGAGGAAAAACAATGCCAGTTCGCGCCAGCGCCATTGAGAAGCCGTCGTCGTCGTCGCGCCGCTGCCGTCGATGCTCAGGCGCTCGGTCTCCGGCGGATAGCACAGGCCTTTGTCGGCGCAACCCTGATAGGTCACGGCCAGGGTGAAGGCCCGCTGATCGGTGCGCGGTAGTTCGACGTCGAGAATGCCGTGGTAGACCTCGACGTCGCCGAAGTACTCGTCGTGCTTTTTCTGGCCATCGGGCAGTTTCGCCGCGCCGAGCACGACTTCGGCCGGATCGGCGCGAAACTGGAAGCGGTGACGGTAGAGGTAATAGCCTTCAGTGGCGACGAAGCGCAGCTTGATCGATTGCGGCGTGCTTTCTACCAGGCTCAACTGGAAGGCTTCGCGCACGGGCAGGAAGTCGGCGCTGTTGTTGATCGAGCCCAAGGTCGAGCTTGGACGATTTTCCAGCAAGCCGGTGGCGCTGGCCGGCAGGGCGAATACTAAAAGCAGCAGGCAGAGCAAACGGCGCATGACAATCTCGCGTATCGGAATAGGGGGGATGATAGCGGACAGCGGCGGGGTGTGCAGGCTGGGAATCTGTGGTGATTGATCTGGCGCCTTCGCGAGCAAGCCCGCTCCCACAGGGGGGGGCGTCGTGCACAAATCAAATGTGGGAGCGGGCTTGCCCGCGATGGCGGCCTATCAGACGCGGAAGGCTTGAACGGCGGTGTGCAATCGCCCACCCAGCACCAGCAGGTTCTCCCCCTGCTCACGACCTTCGCCAATGCGCAGCAAGTTATCCCCACCCAACTGATGAATCCGCTCGCTGTGATCACGAATCTCGCTGACCGCGCCGCTTTGCTGGGCGGTGACATCGGCGATGCGCACCGCCGTGTCGGAAATGGTCTGGATCGCCCCGACGATTTTATCCAGCGCGCCGTCGGCGGCCTGGGCCTGGCTGGCCGTGGCTTCGGCGTGTTCGACCTGGGCACGCATGCCTTCCACCGACTGCCGCGCGGCGGTTTGCAGCCCGGCGATCAGCGTCTGGATTTCTGCCGTGGCCCCGGCGGTCCGTTGCGCCAGTGAGCGCACCTCTTCCGCCACTACGGCAAAGCCGCGGCCCATTTCCCCGGCCCGGGCCGCCTCGATGGCTGCGTTCAAGGCCAGCAGATTGGTCTGGTCGGCGATCGAGCGGATCACCGTCAACACGCCGCCGATGGTGGCCGACTCCTCGGCCAGGTGTTCGATCATTTGCGCATTGCCTTGCACTTCATCCACCAGCGCGTGCAGGCCGGTGAGGCTCAGGCCGATGACTTTCTGTCCGTGCTCCACGGCCAGGCCGGCGTGGCGGCTGGCGTCGGCGGCCTGGCTGGCATCGCCGGCGACTTGCTGAATGGTCGCTTCCAGTTCGCTGAGAGAGTCGCGGATCAGCGCCGTGTCGCCGGCCTGATGTTCTGCTCCGTCATGCAAATCATTGCTCAGGTCGGCCAGGGTGCGGCTGCTGCCGGCCACTTGCTCTGCATTGAGGCGGATGGTCCCTACCAGGTCCACCAGGTAAGCGCGCAGGCGGTTGAGCGAGGCTTCAATGTCATGCAGTTCGCGGTTGGTGTTGCCCAGTTGAATGTCGCGGCTGAAGTCACCTTCGGCCCAGGTCGAAAGGGCCGGGGCGAGGTTGGTCAGGGTCCGGGCCAGTTTGCGTTGCAAGGTGTCGATCAGCAGCGCGATCAACAGAATCAAGCCGATCATCACCCCTTGCATTAGCCGTACTTCACCCTGGATCTGCCCGTGCTGGGCGCGTACCACCGGCTCCAGCCCGGCGATGGCCTGTTGCACGTCGGCGATTTTCAGGTGAGTCGCGGTGCTCAGGTCAGCGCGTTTGCCGATTTGATCGCGGGTGCGCGCGAGCTCGGCCGGGTAGCGGCTGAGCAGGCTGTTGAGCTCTCGCTTGAGGCCGACGCCGGCATCTTCGGCGACGGTTTTTTCCTGGTTCTCAAGACCCATCATCGCGGCGAAATCATCGGTGTTCGATTCGCTGCTGGAGGTCACCCCCAGCAAGGGCAGGGCATCGAGTTTTTCTGCCTGGGTGCGGATGTTGGTCACTTCGCGTTCGACGTCGGCGGCCAGTTCGCTGCGGCCGCGACTGACCAGTTTGTCCCGCGCCAGGGTCAACTTGCCCAGGTGCTGCGATGCGATGAGCAGCGGCGTCAGATAGGCGGCATTGCCACTGGCGTACTGGCTGAGCTGATCGAGACTGGCACCCAGCTCCCGTTCGGCCTGCAGCAGCAGGGCCTGCGGATCGCCGGCCAGTTTGCCGGCTGCCAGCAGGTCGGTTTTGCTGAACTCTTCAAGGGTCGACAGGCTCGGACGCAAGGTCTCGGCCAGGGCGGGTGGCAATTCGCCGAGCTGTTTTTGCAGGCTGTCGATGCCTTGTGCGGCACTGCTCAGGCGCAGGGCATCGCCGCTGCCAAGGTAATCCTCGACGCTGCGGGCGACTTCATTCTGAAACTGCTGCGACAGGCCCAGGTAGCGCTCCATTAATAGATACGGACGCTCAAGGGCTTTTTGCGACCACCACAGCGTGGCGCCGAGGGCCACGCACACAGCCACCAAAAGGAGGGTATTGAGATTGGTCAGCAGCTTCAGGCGCATTAAGGACTACCAACGGCAGAAATGGTAAGCGCCTGAAGTTATTGCGTTTCTGTTACAGGGTTATGACCGTATGGGTCGATTCCGATGAAAAAGTGGCACTTTGCTTTGATGTGCGGGCGGCCTGCACGCGATTGCGTCCGCCGCCCTTGGCGCGGTACAGCGCCTCGTCTGCCAGGCTGGCCATCATCAGGCTGTCGGAGCTTTCGCATAACTCCACCACCCCGGCGCTGAAGGTGCACCACAGGTCCTGGGGTTGAGCGGGGTAGTGAATCTCGGCAAAACGCTGGCGGATTTCATCGAGCACGTTGTAGGCCGCTTCGATATCGGTGTCCGGCATGACGATGGCGAATTCTTCGCCACCGTAGCGGCCGATGAAGTCGGTTTTGCGCAGGCGTTGCTTGAGAAACAGCGCCAGGCTCTTGATCACCCGGTCGCCCATGGGGTGGCCGTGGCTGTCGTTGACCCGTTTGAAATGGTCGATGTCGAGCATGGCAAAGCTCAGTGGCTTGTTCTCGCGACGGGCGCGGAACGAGCAGTCTTCGAGCAATTGCAGGATGTGCGTGTGGTTGTACAGGCCGGTGAGGCTGTCGCGGACCATCCGTGCCTTGAGGTTGCGGGCCCTTGCTGCGCGGTTGCGCACGGTGGTGATCAGGTGCCGGGGCTTGATCGGTTTGGTCAGGAAGTCATCGCCGCCCTCGCTCATGGCGTCGAGTTGCTTGTTCAGGTCGTCTTCGGCCGACAGGTAAATGATTGGCACGCTGACATAACGGTCGTTGTGACGGATCACCTTGGCCAGTTCCGTACCGGTGCAGGCCGGCATGTACATGTCGAGGATGATCAGGTCCGGCTGGAAGTCCGCCAGTTCGGCCATGGCCTGGATCGGCTCGATCAACGTCCGGGTGACGATCCCGGCACTGTTGAGCAGGCGCTCGGTGTGCAGGGCCTGGGCGCGGGAGTCGTCGATGATCAACACTTTATAAGGTTCGTACTGTGCGACGCAGGTCAGGACTTCGATTTTCTCCAGCAGGCTCGACGCTTCGAGGGTGCCGGTGAGGAACTCCTGGCCTCCGGCCCGCACGGCGGCGAGGCGGGTAGGTGTGTCGGTTTCGTGCAGGCTGAAGAACAGCAGTGGCAAGCGATGGTCCAGGCCTTCCTGGGCTTCGGCGGCCAGCTTCAGGCCGACGCCGGGGCCGCTGAAATCCACGTCCATGACAATCGCCGCCGGCAAGCGCTCGACCATCGACGAGCGAAACGCGTCTACGCTGTCCAGGGACTGGGCGCTGAGCCCGAAGAATTCCAGTTGTTTGGCCAGGCGCTCGGCGCGGTCGTGGTCCTGCAGCATCACATAGATGGGCTTGCGCAGTGGCGGCAGGAAGGTTTGATCGAGTTGGTCGCCATGGCGCAGGCCGGTGCGTGACAGGCGCTGCATCAAGCGGTTGAGGTCGGTGATCAGACCGCTGCTCAGGCGTCCGCGGTTGGCGTCGACCGCCTTCAGGGATTGACCGATATGACGCGCCAGTTGCGTGTGTTCCGGTTGCTCGAAGCGCTCGGCGAAACGCAGCAGGCGCAGATTGGCCTCGCTCAGTTCCGACAGGTCGGCGGTGGACCACTCGCTGCGTTGCAGGCGCTGCCATATCTCAAGAATCTGACGAGCCTGATGAATTACCCGCTGGGCAAAGTGGTGCTTGAGGCGCTCGCGGCTGGGGTCTTCTGGCTCGGTCATATCCTGACTACTAGTTAGGGTGCACACTGAGGTCGACTGGTGGCTCTATGCTAGCATCACTTTTCCATTACATGAGTGCTGTACGTCAATAATCTGCAATGCAACCTCATTCAGTTTGTGACCGATCAGTCTGATTTGGCCCTTTAAAGTCGCGGTGTGCGGGGGTGAAACGCTTTATTCAGGGCACTTGGTGGGCGTGGCGCGGTAATTGAAATGTGACTGGCATTTGGAGATTCATGATTTTCCAGCCTCTGCGCAGTGGCCCTTTTTTTCGGTTTCGGGGGGTAGGGGATTCCCTTAGGCGGTAGTTCAGGGCATTAGCCGGATTTTGAAGGTCGTAGCGTCGTCGGGAGACCAGGAACACTTTTCATCCACAAGCCCGGTAATTTTCCGCATCGGTGCATTGGCGGGTGCCGGGCCAAGGCACGTTGTTGTATGGTTGTGGTCGAACCGTTGAACTCAAGAGATTTAAAGGATATCGCCATGCTGGACTGGAAGAACCGCACAGGCAGTGCGCCTGAACGTACTGCTGAACCGAAGTCGGAGGCCCGCAGTTACCTGGGCGGTCTGTTGTTCAGCCGGGCGCTGGCCACTCTGCTGGGCATCTACCTGTTGGTGGCGTGTGTCCTGGGCTGGTACTGGAGCCAGGAGCCGGCACTTTTCCCGGTCCAGCAAACCGCACAACTGGCGGCCGAGAAAGAAGGCAAGCAGATGGTCGTCGGCTACACCACGGTGGAAACCCTCAAGACCGTCGCCGGCACCTTGCTGACCAAGCCAGGCGGCTATATATCCAACGACCGTTTCCCGCCAGGCCTGTGGATGGACAACATGCCGAGCTGGGAATATGGCGTGCTGGTGCAAGTCCGCGACCTGAGCCGGGCGTTGCGCAAAGATTTCGCCCGTTCGCAGTCGCAGTCCGCCGAAGACGCCGACTTGGCCAAGGCCGAGCCGCGTTTCAACTTCGACAACAAGAGTTGGGTGCTGCCATCCAGTGAGTCCGAGTACCAGGAAGGCATCAACTCCCTGAGCCGCTATCAGGCGCGCCTGTCCGATCCGAGCCAGAAGAGCGCGCTGTTCTATGCCCGTGCCGACAACCTGAACAACTGGCTGGGTGATGTCGGTACCCGCCTGGGTTCGCTGTCGCAACGGCTGTCGGCCAGTGTGGGTCGGGTCAAGCTCAACACTGCGCTGAAGACCGAGGTAGTGACACCGGGTGTGGCGCCGCAAGTCGACGAGGAAATCGTCGAAACTCCATGGCTGCAGATCGACAACGTATTCTACGAAGCCCGCGGCCAGGCCTGGGCGCTGTCGCACCTGTTGCGCGCCATCGAAGTCGACTTCGCCGATGTACTGGCCAAGAAAAACGCCACGGTCAGCGTGCGCCAGATCATTCGTGAGCTGGAGGCCTCGCAGGAGCCGGTATGGAGCCCGATGATCCTTAACGGCAGTGGCTTCGGCGTACTGGCCAACCACTCGCTGGTCATGGCCAACTACATTTCCCGGGCCAACGCCGCGGTGATCGATTTGCGTCAACTGCTCAATCAGGGCTGAGTCATGGTCGAAAACACCAGGGAAGCCGCGCACCGTGCGGCTTCCGATGCCGAACAGATCGCCTGGGTCGACGAGCAGGACAACCTGCTCGGCGCCCTGGTCCGTTCCGATTTGCGCGAGCGCGGGCTGATCGGGCGCGGTACCTACATCATGTTGTTCAACTCCGCTGGCGAGTTGTGCGTGCATCGCCGCACCCTGAGCAAGGCGATCTATCCCGGTTACTGGGACGTGGCGGCGGGGGGCATGGTGCTCGCCAGTGAAACCTACGCCGAATCGGCGGCCCGGGAACTGGAAGAGGAGCTGGGCGTGAGTGGCGTGGAGCTGACCGCCCATGACCATTTCTTCTTCGAGGACACTGGCAATCGCCTGTGGTGCTCGGTGTTCTCGGCGGTGTGGGACGGCCCGTTGACCCTGCAACCGGAAGAGGTACTCGAAGCACGCTTTATCTCCATCGATCAGGTCATGCTGGAGATCAAGCAAAAGCCTTATTGCCCGGACTCTCTGGCAGCGTTGACGCGCTATCTGAAGGCTCAATAAAGCAACGTCGCAAAACAACTATAAATTGGCGCCGATTGGCTCTTAGCAATCGGCGTTTTTGCCGTTACACTGCGCGACCTTTTTAAACTGTAACGGTATCGCTGGTTGTTGCTGTAGGAGCGAGCCTGCTCGCGATGGACGTCAACGATTACGCGGGCATCCAGAATGAACGCGTCGCCTTTGAGTTCATCGCCAGCAAGCTCGCTCCCACAGTGAAGTGAATGTTGTACCGTTTCAGTAGCGCTGCCCCTGCCTGAGTGGGGCTTCGCGGTCGATAGCCTTCCCAAGTGCTGCGACCAGTCTTTGTCCTCCGAAGAGGATTGCCGGTGGCCAAAAAAGCCGCATCCTTCGCCGCCTTGGGCGGCCTGGTATTTTCCACCGACGCAGGTCGTCATTGCCCGGAATGCAGTAAACCGGTGGACGCCTGCATCTGCAAACAGACCGTTATCCCGGCCGGCGACGGCATTGCGCGCGTGCGTCGCGAAAGCAAGGGCCGTGGCGGCAAGACGGTGACCACCATCACCGGCGTGCCATTGGCTGAAGATGCGCTCAAGGAACTGGCCACGACGTTGAAGAAGCGTTGCGGTACCGGTGGGGCGTTGAAAGACGGTGTCATCGAAATCCAGGGCGATCATGTCGAGCTACTCTTGGCAGAACTGATCAAGCTCGGTTTCAAGGCGAAGAAGTCCGGCGGCTAGCAGCCTCTGTGAAAACCACCCTCGGCTTGATCCGGTCCTGATGGCATTCAGGCCTGGCGCCGTCCACATGGTTTTCACAGAGCCTGTTCATGACCGGTTTCTAAACTCACTGCGGTCGGCGGGGTCTATTGCCTCGTTGACGAACCGTCATTTTCATTCTTTAGACTGCGCCGGCCTGAATCCAGGCGACGCACTATGACTTCTTTATAGGGGACTTCGATGTCCGTACGACGCACACGCAAAGACGATGGCAGCCAATGGACAGTTGCGGACAGCCGCAGTGTTTACGGGATTCGCCATTGGGGGGCCGGGTATTTCGCGATCAATGACGCCGGTCGCGTCGAAGTTCGTCCGAACGGTCCGAGCAGCTCGCCTATCGACCTGTTCGAGCAAGTCGACCAGCTGCGCAAAAGCGGCCTGTCCTTGCCGTTGCTGGTCCGTTTCCCGGACATTCTGCAAGACCGCGTGCGTCAGCTGACCGGCGCGTTCGATGCCAACATCGAGCGTCTGGAATACCAGAGCAAGTACACCGCACTGTATCCGATCAAGGTGAACCAGCAGGAGGCGGTGATTGAAAACATCATCGCCACCCAGAACGTTTCCATCGGTCTGGAAGCCGGTTCCAAGCCTGAACTTCTGGCCGTGCTGGCACTGGCGCCGAAGGGCGGCACCATCGTCTGCAACGGTTACAAGGACCGTGAGTTCATCCGCTTGGCGCTGATGGGCCAGAAGCTCGGCCACAACGTGTTCATCGTGATCGAGAAAGAATCCGAAGTCGGCCTGGTGATCGAAGAAGCGGCCTCGCTCAAGGTCAAGCCTCAGGTCGGCCTGCGCGTGCGCCTGTCATCTCTGGCGTCGAGCAAGTGGGCAGACACCGGCGGCGAGAAATCCAAGTTCGGCCTGTCGGCGGCACAACTGCTGTCGGTGGTCGAGCGTTTCCGCGCGGCCGGCCTGGACCAGGGCATTCGCCTGCTGCACTTCCACATGGGCTCGCAGATCGCCAACCTGGCGGACTACCAGCACGGCTTCAAGGAAGCGATCCGTTACTACGGCGAGTTGCGCAACCTCGGCCTGCCGGTGGACCACATCGATGTCGGTGGCGGCCTGGGCGTGGACTACGACGGCACGCACTCGCGTAACGCCAGTTCGATCAACTACGACATGGACGATTACGCCGGTGTCGTGGTCGGGATGCTCAAGGAGTTCTGCGATGCGCAGAGCCTGCCGCACCCGAACATCTTCTCCGAAAGCGGCCGTTCCCTGACCGCGCACCACGCCATGCTGGTGATCCAGGTGACCGACGTCGAAAAACACAACGACGACGTGCCACAGATCGAGAACAAGGAAGCGCTGCCGGAAACCGTACAGTGGCTGGTGGACCTTCTGGGTCCGACCGACATCGAGATGGTCACCGAAACCTACTGGCGCGCCACGCACTACATGAGCGATGTTGCCTCACAGTACGCCGACGGCAAGCTGACCCTGGCCGAGAAAGCCCTGGCCGAGCAATGCTACTTCGCCGTGTGCCGCCGCCTGCACAACTCGCTGAAGGCGCGCCAGCGTTCCCACCGTCAGGTGCTGGACGAACTCAACGACAAACTGGCCGACAAATACATCTGCAACTTCTCGGTGTTCCAGAGCCTGCCGGACACCTGGGCCATCGATCAGGTCCTGCCGATCATCCCGCTGCACCGCCTCGACGAAGAGCCGTTGCGTCGTGCGGTGCTGCAAGACCTGACCTGTGACTCCGACGGCAAGATCAACCAGTACGTCGACGAGCAAAGCATCGAAACCAGTTTGCCGGTGCACGCGCTGAAGGAAGGTGAGGACTACTTGCTGGGTGTGTTCCTGGTCGGTGCCTACCAGGAAATTCTTGGCGACATGCACAACCTGTTCGGTGACACCGACTCGGTGAACATCTACCAGAACGCCGACGGCAGCGTGTACCACGCCGGTATCGAAACCCACGACACCATCGAAGACATGTTGCGTTACGTGCACTTGTCGCCGGAGGAGTTGATGACTCACTACCGCGACAAGTGCGCCAGTGCCCGCATCAGTGCAACCGAGCGCACGCAGTTCCTCGATGCCTTGCGTCTGGGGCTGACCCGTTCGTCTTACCTGTCTTCCTGAGGTAAGTTACACGCTCACCAGGTTGTCTGAAAATTTTCCTTTTGCCTCGGAAATTTCAGATGACCTGGTGCGGCAATTCTCCGATTCCATGGGAAATTACCTGCGTTTCGACTACTTAGCGCATTTGGTCTTCTTTTCGCGTAGGTTATTTCCTAAGTTGTATTTCGGCACTCTACTCGGCCATGTCTCTCAGCGAGAATCCCCGGCCGCCCCTCCCGTAGAGAAACGCCGATGTTCAATCCAGTCAGCGAACCGTTATTTCGTCTGGATGTTGCAGGTTTGCCCGACTCCCTTGAGGTCCTGGCCTTTACCGGTAGAGAAGCCATCAGCGAGCCGTTCGTGTTCGACCTGGAGCTGCTGATCGATGACCCGGTGCTTGACCTTGCCAGTTTGCTGTACCGCCCGGCCTCCTTGCATTTCGGGCCAGCCGGAAACCATGTGCATGGACAATTGCATGAACTCGTCCAGCGTGATCATGCCTCGGGGCCCCGACTCTGCCAGGTGCGCCTGGGACCAGGACTGGCTTGTCTGGCCCAGCGCTTCAGCCAACGAATCTTCAGTGCCCGTTCGGTGCCGCAAATCCTCGATCAGGTGCTCAAGGAGCACGGCATCACCGGTAAAGACCGACGCCTGGCGCTGAGCGGCGACCACCCGCCCCGGGATTTCTGCACGCAATATCGAGAGTCGGACCTGCAGTTTCTCCAGCGACTTTGCGCCCAGGAAGGACTGCATTACCACTTCGAAAACCGGGTCGGGGGGGGCTGCGTGGTGTTCAGCGACGATCAGCAACATTTTCGAACCGGTGAGCCTGCGGTAATGCGCAGCGAGGGTGATCGGCCGGCAGTGCGGCAGCTCGAACGCCAGAGTAGCGCTGCGACAGCGGCGCAATGTGTCGAATGCCGGACAGACCTGGCGACCTTGCGCAGCGGTCGGGTGATGCCGCTGTCCGGTCATCCGGTTGCCGATTGCAATCGGCTCTGGCTGGTGACCCACGTTGAACATTGGGGCAGCCAGGATACGGCGACGCCTTACTACAACCAGGCCCGTGCCCTGCAATGGGCGGCCCGCTTCGAGCCGCCCTGCGCGACGAGCAAACCCCGGATGCACAGCCTGCAGCGGGCGTGGGTCGTCGAGGTCGATGAGCAAGGCTCCGACCCGGCAAGGCCGGTACCGGTGCAATTCGACTGGCTTTACCAGGGCGAAGGGGCAGCGCCCAGTCACTGTTGGCTGCCATTGGCCGGGCCGTTGCAGGCCGAGACGTACTCGCCATTGCGCGAAGGAACCGAGTTGGTCGTGAGTTTTGTCGAAGGTGATCCCGATCAGCCGCAGATAACCGGGGTGTTGCATGCGCCGGCAACGATCGAGGAGATGAACGCGGACGCTCCCCAGGTCATCTGTACCCCTGATGAGGGCCTGGAACAATGGTTGCACTCGGCAGAGCCGCTGCTGATGCTATGCCTGCTGCCCGGCGGTGGCAGTTTCAATCATTGCGCACAGTCGTTGTGCACCTGTCGTCTGGCGACGCAGCTTGGCCAGAGCTCTGGAGCATGATCGTCACGCGCACGCCCGAGGCGCCCCCGCAGTGGTTGTTGCTGGATGTGCCGGGCACGCCGCAGGCGGGTGTCACGCTTCGGCAGATGTTTGCACAAGCCCGGTGGTATGGGTTGTTCGAAAGGACGGAGTGGCATGCACTGCGAGAGCAGGGGCCGGTTCTGGTCGATCTGCGCACCTGCCCGGCACTGGCCGATCTGTGCATCGTCGATGGCCAGCGCTGGCCCGGATTGCTGATGGTCAGCGAGGCCGGCGCTGCGTCGTTGCTGGCGCATTTACGGCGCATGCTCACGGTTACGCTTGGCTTGCACCGGGCCCTTTTGAACTATTACAACCCGATCACGGCCAGCTATTTTTTCGATGCTTGCGATGCCGCTGAACTGAGTCGCTGGCTAGGGCCCATCCAGCAGTTGCGTTGGTTCGGCGGCAGTTGGGCAGATCGCGCAACGGGATGTGAGGGGTGGCAGCGCTTGTCCAACCCCGGGCTGGCGGTCAGCCCGTTGGCCGTCGAGGAGAGCCTCAGTGCCGGGCAACAGGGAAAACTGCAAACCTGCCTGCTCGAACAACATGCCTGGCGCTGGAACCGATCCACCGGGGCCGATTTCTCCCGCCTGTGGGCCCATGTGCAGGAAGGGCTGGCGCTGGGTTTCAGCGAGCGCCCGGTGCTTGATGGCTGGATATGGCTACGTTTGCAGTATCCCGACGCCGTGCCCGTGCAGCCATTGCCGGGCAGGACTCAGCAGGAGCGCCTCGATAGCCTGCGCCACCTGTGGCAGAACGACCGCCCCTGGCCATGAGCTCGACCCGCTCAGTGAGTGCTGCCGGCAAACCAGCCATCGTGACGGCGCAGGCGCCAGGCGATCACGCCGAGGGTCAGGCTGCGCAGCAGCATGAACAGCAAAAAGGTTATCCACAGGCCATGGTTGCCCCAGCCTTGCAGTGCCCAGCCGAAAGGCAGCACCAGCACCACGGTCAGCAGCATGCCGTTGCGCATTTCCCTGGCGCGGGTGGCGCCGATGAAAAGGCCGTCGAGCAGGTAGCTCCAGACGGCAATCAGCGGCAATACGGCGAGGTAGGGCAGGTAGATGAACGCGGTGTCGCGCACACTCTGAATGTCGGTCTGCATTTCGATGAACAAATGCCCGGCGAGCAGAAACAGCGCGGCAAAGCCCAGGCTCGCCAACAACGACCAGCCGCCCGCCACCACCAATGAACGACGCAGGGCATCGCGGTCGCGGGCACCGAGGGCATGCCCGCACAACGCTTCCACGGCGTGGGCCAGGCCATCGAGGGCGTGGGCGGTCAGCAGCAAACCGTTGAGCAGCAGGGCATTGGCCGCGACCGTGGCGTCGCCCAGCCGCGTGCCCTGCACCGTGATCAGGAAAAACACCGATTGCAGCGCCAGGCTGCGGATGAAGATGTCGCGGTTGACCGCCAGCAATGGCCGCCAACTCTGCCACAGCGCCAATGCCGCCCAGACGATATGCCCGGGATAGGCGCGCAGGGCCTTGCGGGTCATCAGCAAGCCGATCAGCGCCCCCGTCCATTCGGCAATCACCGAGGCTCGGGCGGCACCGACCACGCCCCATTCGAGGCCGAGGACGAACCACAGGTTCAGGGCGATATTGACCAGGTTGGTACTCAGCAAAATCGCCAGCGGTGCCCGGGCATTCTGGGTGCCGAGAAACCAGCCGACCAGTGCATAACTGGCCAGCGCCGCGGGCAGTCCGAACAGGCGGGTGTGGAAAAACTCGCGGGTCAGCTGATCGAGCTCCGCCGACGGTTGCATGAAGTGCAGCGCCACTGTGCTCAACGGTACGCCCACAGCACCCAGGACCAGGGCCAGGCCGAAGGCGAGCAACAGGCCTTGCAACAGAATCTGCCGCAAGGCCGCGCCATCCCCGCGCCCGGCCGCCTGGGCGGCGAACCCGGTGGAGCCCATGCGCAGAAAACCCATGGCCCAGGCAAGGAAGGTATACAGACTGGCCCCGACCGCGACGGCGCCGAGTTGGTGGGCGTGGGGCAGGTGACCGATGACGGTGCTGTCGACCAGTGCCACCAGCGGTACGGAAATGTTCGAAAGAATCATCGGCGCGGCAAGTGCCCAGACCCGGCGATGGGTAGGGCGGTCGCGCCAGTCGGCGGTCAGGTTGGACATGCAGGCTCCTTGGGGGAGCGGGCATTGTAGCGGCACATTCAGAGCATGCCGTGTTCAATTGTGGGAGCGGCGGTGCGGCGATCCGACTTGCTCGCGAAAGCGGTCGTCCAGTCAATATTGATTCGACTGACACTCCCTCTTCGCGAGCAAGCCCGCTCCCACAGTGTTCGGTGGGGTCAGTGGATGATCCAGCTGAGCAGCCAAAGCCCCAGCATCAACCAGATGATCCCCATGATGAACGACGCATTGAGAAAGGCGCGGATCGCCGTCCACAGCAGGATCAGCCCGAGGATCAAGGTCACGATGCTGATGACCGAAGTCTCCATGCCCAGCGCCTGGGACAAGCCTTCGATAAAATTGCTGCTGGCGTTGCTCAACAGATTGAACAGCCCACTGAGGCCATCAACGATGAAGCGGATGATCGAGCCGAGTACCTGGCCGAGCCATTCGGAAAAACCTTCTACCTGCATTGAGTGAACGTCCTGATCAAAGAGAATTGAGCCTTGGGCTGTCGATCATGCGCCGAGTTCCCACAAGCATAGAGCGTTGCACCGCAACTGTGGGAGCGGGCTTGCTCGCGAAGGCGGCGTGTCAGTCGAATCATTATTAACTGGACAACCGCATTCGCGAGCAAGCCCGCTCCCACAAAAAAACAATGCCAACCGCTCAATCTTTGTCACTTGCCTTCACTCGTCATCCCCCCGAAGCTATACGCCTTCAGGAGAACCCGATGAACCTTGTTGAACTGACCGAACGCCTGCACGCCATCCGTGACCGCAATGACTGGCGGCAATTTCACAGCCCGAAAAACCTGGCCATGGCCGCGAGCGTGGAAATGTCTGAGCTGGTGGAGATTTTCCAGTGGCTGAGCGAAGACCAGTCACGCCAGTTGCCGGCGGACAAACTCGCCCATGCCGGGCAGGAAGTCGGTGACATCGTGCTTTATCTGTTGCTGTTGTGCGGCGAGCTGGGCCTGGACATGGAGGCCGTGGTGCGCAGCAAACTGGCGGACAGCGAGCGGAGGTTCAGCTGATGAGCGACCGTCATTTCGATCAACTGGCGACCCGTTTCGCCGAAAAAATCTACGGCGGTGCCAAAGGTGCGATCCGTCTGGCGGTATTGCAGGCCGACCTGGCCGAAACCTTGCCCGACCGCCCGCTGCGCGTGCTGGACATCGGCGCAGGCCTTGGCCACATGTCGTTGTGGCTGGCCCAGCGTGGCCATCAGGTGACCCTCGCCGAACCTGCCGAACCGATGCTCGAAGGCGCCCGCCAACGTTTTGCCGAAGCCGGGCAGAGCGCCACCTTCATACAGGCACCCTGGCAGGAACTGCTCGGGCAGCTCACCGAACCCTACGACCTGGTGCTGTGCCACGCCGTGCTGGAATGGCTGGCCGAACCCCACGCCATCCTGCCGGTGCTGCATCAACTGACCAAGGCGGACGGCTGGCTGTCCCTGGCGTTCTACAACCGCGATGCGCTGATCTACCGCAACTTGCTCAAGGGCCATTTCCGCAAGATGCGCAAGAACGACATGGCCGGTGAAAAGCAGAGCCTGACCCCGCAGCAGCCCCTTGATCCACGCGAACTGGCGACGCAACTTGAGGGGCTATGGCGGGTCGAAACCCAGAGTGGCGTGCGGGTTTTTCACGATTACATGCCGGTGGAATTCCAGGCTCGCGCCGAGCTGGTGGACCTGCTGGAAATGGAACTGGCCCACCGCCGCCATCCTGCCTATGCCGGACTTGGGCGTTACTTGCACTGGATCTGTCGGCCTGTGTGATCGGAGCACGCAATGAAAAGTCATTCAGGTGTACTGCTGTTCTGCCTGGGGCTGGCGGCCTGTCAGGGCAGCAACCCTTATGTCGCCACGTCCAACCCTTTGCCTCCGGCGCCACCACAGGCCGCCAAGACCTTCGACCGCAGCGCTTATCCGGCAGCACCCCGTGACTATGGGCGCTACCGCAGTTGGGCCTGGCTCGACGGGCACCTGCCACCGGGCACGGCCTGGGCTGATTCCGCACAGATTGCCGAAGCGGTCAGCAATGCGCTGGACCAGCGCGGCTTGCGCCCGTTGCACGACAATCGCCCGGCCGACCTGTTTGTCAGCGCCGACCTGCGCCTGGAAACCCGCTTGCGCCAGGTTCAGGACGATTACGGTTACTACGGCGGTTACGGTGGCTACGGTCCGGGATACGGCATGTACGGCAGCGTGCCAGTCGTGCGCACCTATTCGGAACAGGTCGTGGTGGTTCAGGTGGATATGTTTGACGCCAAGAGCGGTCAGCCGATATGGAGCTCCAGCGCTGAAACCGGCAACCGGGGCAGCGAAAGCGAGCGCGCCGATGCCATACGGGAGGCTGTGGAAAAGGCGATGTCGGCGTATCCTCCCAGTTAGCTTCTGTAGATAAGAAGCATTTCGCAGGAGAACCATCATGTTCCGCCGTTTCATACTACTGGCCATGGTCGCGCTGCTCAGTGCCTGCGCCGCCAACCAGGTCAATCATGACTTCGACGCCAGCCGCGACTTTGCTGCCTATCGCAGCTGGACGTGGAAAGAACCCGCCCTGCAATACCGTCCCGATGATCCACGGATCAAGAGCGACCTGACCGAACAGCGCATCCGCCAGGCGGTTGCCGATCAACTGGACCAGCGCGGTCTGCGCCCGGCCGCCACGGGTGCCAAGGGTGACTTGAATGTGCAGGCCTACCTGATTGTCGAAGAGCGGCAACAGCAGGTGACCACCAATTACGGCGGCGGGTGGGGGTACCCGTGGTATGGCTACTATGGCGCGCCCATGTATAACGAAACCCGTAATGTCAGCTACAAGGTAGCGACCATCCAGATCGACCTGCTCGATGGCAAGGACGGCAAACTGGTGTGGCGTGGCAGTGACGAACAGATATTGAGCCGCACGCCGAACCCCTCGGATCGACGCGATGCCATCTGGGAAACGGTCACGCGGATATTGGCGAACTATCCACCGCACGCCTCCTAGAATCAGCCAGCTCATAAAGACCCCTGTGCCTCACAGGGGTTTTTTGTTGCCTGCGCTGGCGAGTTGCCAGCGGTCTCGGCCACCCTTGTCTACACTGCTTTTCACCAACGGAGGTTGCGCCCGGCAGTGCGCCGGCAAAGGAGTGCGCCATGTCTCCCCGCCTGCAGTTTCGCGGCCCGGCCCGGCAACGGGGGGCGATCGGCTTGATGGCCGCTTTGACCCTGACTTTGGCTTTGGCATTCATGTTGTTGGTGGTCGATACCGGCAGGCTGTACCTGGAAAAACGCAGTTTGCAGCGCGTGGCTGACATGGCCGCCCTTGAGGCCGCCACAAGGGGAGGAGACTGTTCCTCCGGCTCAACCGCGAACACCTATGCCACGGCCAGCGCGCAACGAAATGGTTTCGCCATTCCCTCCACTGGACGAGCATTGGCGGTGGCGTGTGGCACGCTGACCCTGGATGCCGACAACCTTCGGGTATTCGGTGCAGACCCAAGCAAAAGCGAAGCTATCCGGGTTATCGCCAGCCATGTCGTGCAACAGAGCATTGCCGGTGGTATCGGCGCGCTGGCCGGCGGTGCACCGGCTGGCTCGACGTTGACGCTGAGCGCTACGGCGGTCGCTGCGCTGCCGCCCCCTGTGGCTTCATTGACGATCCGCAGTGCGGCCCTGACCTTCGATGACAGCAAGGCGGCCATTACCAGTCTGCTGTTCGGGGGATTGCTGGGAGGCAATGTCAGTATCAGTGCGGTGGGCTGGAACGGTTTGGTCAATACCGACATCAGCCTGCTCAGCTACCTCAATCGGTTGAAAGTTGACCTCGGCCTGACTGCTGGCGGCTACGATCAGGTACTGGGTAGCACGGTCAATGTCAGCCAGTTGATCCAGACCGCGATCAACGTCCTGGGCACCAACGGCACACTTGCAGCATCCCAAGCCATTGTCGGCCTGCAAGCGTTGAAGGTGGCCGCGGGTACGACGTCCGTTGTGCTGGGTAACATGTTGCATGTTGAAAGTGGCACCGACATCTCGACCCTTGCCGTGAATCTCAAAGCCTTTGATCTGATCGAAGGTTTTGTGCAACTGGCCAACAAGAAGAACGCCTTGGTCGCGACTTTGCCGATCAACATCGCGGGCCTGGCGCAGATCACTGCACGGGTGCAGGTGATGGAGCCGCCGCAATTGTCGGCCATCGGCAATCCGAAAAACGCGGCATTGGCCCCTCTGGGCCCCAACCGCATCTATGTACGCACGGCTCAGGTCAAGACATTGTTATCGATCAACCTGCCCGTGCTGGACGCCATCACGCCTCTGGTCAACGCTGTCATCGATCTCGCAGCCCCCCTGGCCAACACGTTGAACGCATTGTTTGATCTGGACCTGGTGGGCGTCGTCAACTCATTGACCTGCGCGTTGCTCGTGCCGTGCGACACGCCGGACATCAAGCTCTTGCCATCTCCGATACGCATCGACGTGGCGCTGGAGGCGGCCGGTGGCTGGAGTCATGTCACGGCTTACAGTTGTGTGAGTGCGACGAACAAAAGCCTGACGACCAACACCACCACCACACTGATCGGCTTGAAGATCGGGCAGATCAACCCTGCCGATGTGTTTGGCTCGCCCACTGTTCCACCCAGCAACAACGTCAATCCCTTGAAGGTCATCGATATCGGCGTGAAGACCTGCCAGCGGCTGCTGATCTTGCCGCCAACCTGTTACAACCATCAGCCTGGCGTTGGCGGTAGCGTCGATATCATGGTCAACACCGCGGTTGTCCAGAATGCCAACATGCCTCACGTCTATTCCGCGCCGGCGGCCACCAACTTGCCGGAGATCAATCAGCCGCCGTTTTACTACGCCTACACCACGACCAACATCGTCAACAGCCTGAGCACTACCGTGAGCGACCTTGGCGTGAACATGTACGGGCCGTCGGGCAGTATCGTCGGTGGCCTGGGCAGTATTTTGAGTGAGGTCACGACTGCGTTGGTCAATGCGATCAATACGGTACTCAGTCCTTTACTGGATACGCTGATCAATACGTTGCTGGCGAGCCTGGGGATCGACCTGAACAAAGTCGAGGTGGGTGCCAACCTCAGTTGTCACTCGGGTCGAGCGACGCTGGTGAACTAGTCCGGATTCACTATCGGCAGTTCAATGCAGAAACGCGCACCCTCGGTGGCGTTTTGCACGCTCAGTTTTCCACCCATGTTCTCGACGATGCCGTAGCTCACCGAGAGTCCCAGGCCGGTGCCGACACCCACCGGTTTGGTGGTGAAGAACGGCTCGAAAATCCGCTCCAGCAAACGCGGGTCGATACCGCCGCCGTTGTCCTCGACCCACAGGCGTACCGCGTGTGTATCCCGTTCGGCGTACACCGAAATCCACGGTTTGAAATCGGGGTTGGCCTGGCGCTTGCCGAGCAATGCATCCCGGGCGTTGACCATCAGGTTGATCAGCACCTGCTCAAGCTGATCGACGTAGCCGCGCACCAGCACATCAAAACCGGTCTCGCTGATGCGCAGGTCGACACCTTTGCCGCGCATCCCTTCGGACAACAGCGCCAGCGTGCCTTCGATGGCCTGGGCCGGGTTGAACGGTTGCTGCTCGATTTCCGAGCGGCGGCCGAACACCCGCATGTGGTCCACCACCCGCGCGGCGCGTTGCACCTGGCTGTCGATACGGGTGAGCTTGTCGATCAGGTAATCGACCTGTACGTCGCCGTTGTTGAGGCGCTTGAGGACATTGACGATGGCCATGCGCATTACGTTCAACGGCTGGTTGATCTCATGGGCCAGGCCGGTGGCCATTTCGCCGAGGGTGGCCATTTTCGCGCTTTGTGTGAGCTGCTGCTGCGAGCGTCGTACCTCGGTGTTGTCGCGCCCCACGGCCTGGACCTCGAGCAAGCGGCCCTGTTCGTCGAATACCCCGCGATCGGACCAGACCCACCAGGCGTGTTCGCGGCCGGGCAGTTGCAGGTTGATCTCGGCGGTGCTGACCGGAAACTCCGGGCTCAACTGGTTCAGCCGCCGGGTGAATGCCTCGCGCTGTTCCCCGGACATCCAGTTGCCCAGATTCACCCCCGGCAATTGCTCGGGCGCCAATTCAAGATAGGTGGCCAGCGGGCGATTGCCGAAGGTCAGGGTCAGGTCCGGCTGGTAGCGGCAGATCATCGCCGGCGAGTCTTCCACCAGAATCCGGTAGCGTTCTTCACTCTGCCGGACCTGCTCGGCAGCCAGGGTCGCTTCGGTGACGTCCAGCCACAAGCCCACGGCCTCCACCGGCAAGCCGAGGTCGTCGCGCAACAACTTCGCTTCATCGAGCAGCCAGTGATAGTCACCCTGACTGTCGCGCAACCGATAGCGGGCGCGCACCGAGCCTTCACGCAGCAACAGTCGCGTGCGTTCGAAGTACTGCAGGCGGTCGTCGGGGTGCACCCGCTCCACCAGCGCCCCGGGTGCGCAGTCGGCCAGGGTCCAGCCGAGCAACGGGAGCAGGCTGTCGCTGAAGAACACCGGTCGCAGTGCGCCTTCTTCATAGCGCTGTACATAAATCACCGCCGGTGAACTGGCGATCAGATTGTCCAGGCGTGCATGGGCGGCGGCGGCGCTCTGCTGCTGATTCTTGATGTCGCTGATGTCGTGCATGAAACCCACCAGCCGACGGTTTTTGCCCACGCCCAGTGCCTGGCCTTGCAGGCGATACCAGACGGGTTCGAGTGCATCGTCGGGACGATACAGGCGCACGCACAACAGCAGCGGCATGCCCGACACCTGCAAGTCCTGCAGACGGATGCGCAGCTCTTCGCGGTCGGCGGGATACACCTGGTCGAGCCAGTCTTGTACGGATAAACGCGACGTTCCAAGGTTCAGGGTCGTCGCCAGCGAAGGTGCCAACTGTACTTCTTCGCTGTCGCTGAAAACTTCCCACCAGCCTGTGCCCAGCAACGCTTGCAGCGATTCCAGGCGTTCCAGTTGCAGGTGATGCCGGTGCTCGCGCAGGCGTTCGAGCAAGGGGCTGGCGAGCGCGGCGGTGATTTGCAGCCAGTCGCGTTCGGTGACATCGGGGGCGCGTTGTTGCGGCGTGTAGAAACCGCACAGCAACCAGGCGACCACCCCTTGCGCATCGTGGTAGGGCACGGCGAAGCCATCGGTATTGCCGAACGTGCCTTGCAGGCGCGGATGTTCGCGCGGGATCAGGTACTGGGGTGCCGAGCCGCTCAAACTGTCCAGCCCCGTGCCCAGGCGCTGGTCGTTTTGCCATAGCTGCGGTGCATCGAAAGCCGTGTAGTGCTGGTGAATCTGCCAACCCTGTTCCTGCTCATCGAGCAAGGCCAGGGCAATGCAGGGGATCTGAAAACGCTGGGCCAGGCTTTGCAGTTGTTCGCCCAGCATTTCGGGCAGGCGTGTCAGGCTGCACAGGCGCAACTGTTCGGCGATTTGCAGCACCAGCGCCTGGCATTGCTCACGGTTGCGCGATTGCCGGCGCTCGAGCAACAAGTCACCGATGTCGAGCATCTGCAGCAGCCAGGCGTCGGCCAAGGGTTGCACCCAACCGCGCAAATGCAAGGGCGGACCATTGAGACTGTAGAAGTCCAGGTCCAGGGTTTGTCCCTGCCAGTGCGCCGGCGCGCCTTCGATGACGAGGCCGCTGTGGGGCAACAGGTAGTCGAGCAGGTGTGGTTCCTGTGCGCCGGGGGGATGCTGGGCCAGCAAGTGCCGCAGCGGACCGCTCAATTGAACGACACGCCCATCGGCATTGAGCTGTATCTGCAATCCGAAGCTGTGCACCCGCAGTGCTTCCGGCGGCTCCGGTGGGGGCGGCGGGTGGCGGTGGAGCAGGCGCCCGAACAATTTATCCCCGGCACTCAAAATTGCAGGCTCGCACTGGCCGTTAGGGTCGCCGGCAGATTGGGTACCCGACCGATGCCGGGCAGGTTCAGGAACGGAATGACGGCGCTGATTTTATTGGTGGGGTAACTGATGCGGACTGTCAGCAACCCACCCACGTAAGTGATGTTGGCGTCGGTGGCGACATTGAAATTCAGGGCCGGCGCAATCCAGGCCGTTTGCGTGGTCAGCTCCGTCGTGGCGCGGGCGATCAGCGCGGTGCTGTAATCGGGGGTGGCCGGGTCCAGCGCCACGCTGCGGCGCACGGCTTCGGCGGTCGACTGGTTGAATGACTGCATCAACAGCAGCGGCAGGCTATAGCTGACGATGCCGTAGAAAACGCCAAAAAAAATGATGAACACCAGGGCGAATTCAATCGCGGCGGCGCCTTTTTGTTTGTGGGGGAGGCTGGCTTTCATGAGTGCGTCTACCCTGACCAACACTGAGTAATGTCAGCATAGAATCATTCAGCCAAAACGGACGTTTTTTACCGAATGCAGAGCTTTGTCCTATTGATCTGGCTGGCGCTTTGCGCCGCACAGGATGCCCGGCAACGGCACATCGCCAATGGTCTGACCCTGGGCGCCGGCGCCCTGGCCCTGGCGTGGTTGTTGTGGAACGGCACGACCTGGCTGGGGGCCGAAGCGCAACAGGGCGGCTGGGCTTTTTTGTTGGCCGTGGGCTTCACGCTGCCGGGCTACGCCATGAAGCGAATGGGCGGCGGGGACGTGAAACTCATGGCCGCTCTGGGTCTTGCGACGGACGGTATGCACGTGCTCGGCACGTTTATTGGCGCCGGATTGGCCAGCGTTTTCTGGCTGCTGCTGGCGCCAAGAGTCTGGCTTCATATGAGTCAAGGGCTTAGAACCCATCTTTTTTATATGGCGCCCGAAATGTCAAAAAAGCAGCCATTTGCACCCTTCGTACTGGCGGGGCTGATGCTGACATTGGCCTGGTTCCACTAGTCGACCCTTTTGTGTACAGAGCCGGAAAGTACGTCTACTTTTCAGACAGAAGTTGTACAGCCGCTGGCTGTCGGTGGGGGACGGGTCAACCTTTGACCTGACAGGGAGTTGCTCGTGAGCAAGTTTACTTCGGCAGTAAAAGTCCTTGTGGTCGACGATGCGCCATTGATCGTTGAAGAGCTTTGCGAATTTCTGGAAGGCAAAGGTTACCGCTGTGTTCCCTGCGAATCGGGCTATCAGGCGATCAAGCGTTTCAGCGAAGACCTCGATATCGGCCTGGTGTTGCTGGACTTTCACATGCCGGGCATGGACGGCATCGAGCTGATGCAGGAGCTGCAACGATTGTCAGGCAAGCACCGGGCGTTCGAGGCAATCATGCTCACCGGGTGTGCCGACAAGCAGGACGTGATCAAGGCCTTGCGCGCTGGCGTGTCCGACTATTACCAGAAACCGATCGATCTGAATGAGTTGTTCGAAGGTTTGCAGCGCCAGGAAGTGGCCTTGCAGGAGAGGCACAAGAACCTGCAGTTGGGGCATTTGAACCAGAAGCTGCAGTATTTGTCCGAGTCGATCGATGATCTGTACCAGGACCTGGACAAGGTTCGGCGCGGGCCGCAGGCGGCAGACGCGGGTGGCCGGGGTGTTGCTGATACTGATGCGGTGGAGGTTCCGGCGATTTTCAATCAGCTGTCTCCGCGGCAACTGGAAGTGGCGCGGTTGGTGGGCAAGGGGCAGACCAATTATCAGATTGCCTGTGAGCTGGGGATTACCGAGAACACGGTGAAGTTGTATGTGTCGCAGGTTTTGCGGTTGACGCATATGCATAATCGGACGCAGTTGGCGTTGGCTTTGTCGCCCAATGGTTCCGGGGGGCGGCAGCGGGTTACGGCGCACTGAGGCTTGGCGGCCTCTGGGCCGACCATGCTGGTGGTTTGAGTTGAGTACATATCCATTCCTGCGGTAACGGCGGCTTACGGTTCCGCTTTTACAGCGGGTCACTTTTGGCAAACGCCCCAAAAGTAACCAAAAGGTCTCGCCCCTTACGTACGGCCCCTCGCTTAGGCTCGGGGTTCCTTCGCTCCGGTATTCATCCGGGGGCATTGCCCTCCGGTCGGCTTCGCTTCGGCCTACATGCAATGAGTTCGACTGCGTCGAACGGCGCTGCGCGCCCGTCCCCGGATGAACACCTGCGCTCAGCCTGCCGAGGGGGCGGGTGGATCAAGATCAAGAGCTGCAGGCGAGCTAACGCTCGGCCTGATGAGTGGTGAGAAGCGGCGCGGTGTGGGCTGCTCTGCTTTTGCTCTTCCGTGGGAGCGAGCCTGCTCGCGAAGACGGCCTGCCAGCCGACCTGAATCTGGCGGATGTACCTCGACCCTGTGGGAGCGGGCTTGCTCGCGAAGGCGGCCTACCGGCCGACCTGAATCTGGCGGATATACCTCGACCCTGTGGGAGCGGGCTTGCTCGCGAAGGCGGCCTACCGGCCGACCTGAATCTGGCGGATGTACCTCGACCCTGTGGGAGCGGGCTTGCCCGCGAAGGCGGCCTGCCGGCCGACCTGAATCTGGCGGATATACCTCGACCCTGTGGGAGCGGGCTTGCTCGCGAGGGCCTACCGGCCGACCTGAATCTGGCGGATGTACCTCGACCCTGTGGGAGCGCTTGCTCGCGAAGGCGGCCTACCGGCCGACCTGAATCTGGCGGATGTACCTCGACCCTGTGGGAGCGGGCTTGCTCCGAGGCGGCCTGCCGGCCGACCTGAATCTGGCGGATGTACCTCGACCCTGTGGGAGCGGGCTTGCTCGAAGGCGGCCTACCGGCCGACCTGAATCTGGCGGATGTACCTCGACCCTGTGGGAGCGGGCTTGCTCGCAGGCGGCCTGCCGGCCGACCTGAATCTGGCGGATGTACCTCGACCCGTGGGAGCGAGCCTGCTCGCGAAGACGGCCTGCCAGCCGACCTGAATCTGGCGGATGTACCTCGACCCTGTGGGAGCGGGCTTGCTCGCGAAGGCGGCCTACCGGCCGACCTGAATCTGGCGGATATACCTCGACCCTGTGGGAGCGGGCTTGCTCGCGAAGGCGGCCTACCGGCCGACCTGAATCTGGCGGATGTACCTCGACCCTGTGGGAGCGGGCTTGCTCGCGAAGGCGGCCTACCGGCCGACCTGAATCTGGCGGATGTACCTCGACCCTGTGGGAGCGGGCTTGCCCGCGATGACGTCCTTCCAGTCGACACATTCCTGTGTAGTTTTCCTCAAATCCCCAGGAAATCTCCGACACGCTTTTCAGGTTGTCCGTCGGAAGCGCGATCTCTAGCCTTTGTCGGTCACTGCAAATTCAGTGATCGGGTTTGGTCGCCCGGGTTTAGAATGGCGCACAGTGCCGCGCGAGCGGCATTTTTGTGCTTGCTTAATGGCGAGCCGTGCGTGGGAGGGCCCAGGCCCTGCCGGGTTTCCATTCCCTGGTCGACCAACCTGCGTACAGTTCGCCACCCTTCTGCTTGGTCGCAGTGATGGCGAACTCCAATCCAAGAATGGAGCTTCACCATGATCAAACCCACCCCAAATCCCCCCAAACAATCTGTCCCCCGCAAACCCAGCACGATGTTCGTCATCGCCCCGGACATCGACACCGAAACCCTGCTGGCCCACGCCTGTGAATCACTGGCGTCGGCGAGTGTGATGGCGAGTGATTTCGCGGGGTTTCTGCAGGGCTCACAGCGCAATACGATGCTGGGGATTGCGCAGGTGATCATGCTGGGTGAGCTGGCGGTGAACCGGGCGCTGGATAATCTCGATCCGCAGGATTAGTGGCCAAAGGACCGGGCCAGGGCGGTGAAGCCCGGGCCGGCCAGGACGATCAGTAACGCCGGGAAGAGAAACAGCATCATCACGACGGACATTTTGGCGGACATCTTGGAGATGTATTCCTGCAGGCGCGTCAGGCGCCGGTCGTCGAGCAACTGTTTGAGCGCCAGCAGGGACTTCATCGCGCCGCCACCCTGATGGATCAATTGTTGAAGGATCACGCAGGTGTCGGTGAACTCGTCTACCGCAAGCAAGCGGGTGGTCTTGTTCAGCTCTTCGCCCAGTTCCAGGCCTGAATCGACGCGGGTCAGAATCAGACGCAGTTCATGGGTCAGGGCGGGCAGCAACTGCCTGCCCTCCTGGCTCAGCACACGCAGGGATTGCTCCACCGCCATGCCCGATTCGAACAGGGTGCGCAGCAGCGCGATGAAGGTCGAGGTTTCAGTGGCCAGTTGTTTTTGCCGACGCTGTGCAGCGGCGGCCAGCCAGCGCTTGGGCAACAGATAGCCCATGCAGGTGGCTAGCATCGGGGCGATCCAGTGGTTCTCCACATTCGGGTAGAACAGCCCCTGGATCAACAGGCACAAGGACAGCGCCAGTACCGGCACGCCTACTTGCAAGGCGGCGAACAGTGAGCGTTGGCGTACGCTGCGCCAGCCCAGGCGGTTGAGCAGGGTCTGGGTTTCGTTGTCCATTTTGACCGACTGTTGCCCCAGGCGGCTGGCGCCCAGGGCTTGCAGAAGCTGGGTGAGGTGGCTATCACCCGGTGCCTTGCCATCGAGTCGCTGGGCCACCTGGCGTGCCCGTCGACTTTGCTCCAGCAAAGCGCTGAGCAACAACAGTGCAGCCCCGAAAAGCAGCAGCGCGCTCACCAGCAAGAGCATCTTCGTATTCATAGGCTACGCAACATGCGCCAAAGCGCCAGGCAACCGATCACCTGAAATCCGAAGGCACTCGCCAGCATGGTTTGCCCCGAGCTGTCGTGCCACATGGAAAGCAGGTAGGTCGGATTGGTGAGTAGAAAATAGCCTGCGACCGAGACCGGCAGCAGGGCCAGGACCACGGCGGTGATGCGGGTTTCGCCGGTCATGGCCTTCAACTGGCGTGCCGCTTGCTCGCGTTCGCGGATCATCTTGATCAGGTTTTCCAGCAGCTCACTGGCATTGCCGCCGTAACGGTGGTTGACCTTCAAGCCGAGTGCGAACAGGCGCAGTTCGTCTTTTTCGTACAGCTCGGCGAAGTCCGAAGCGGCGTCTGCCAGGTTGACCCCCAGTTGCACATTGCGTTGAATCCGGCCCATGGCATTTTTCAACGGGTCTTCGGCCGCATCGATGGCGCCGAGCACGGCATCGGCCAGGGTCCGCCCGGACTTCAGGCTGCGTACGGCATGGTCGAGCAACATCGGCAGCTGTTCGATCATGCGACTGAGGCGACGCTGGTAACGCCAGCTGACGAACAGTCGTACCGCCACCGGAGGCACCAGCAGCACCAGCAGCGCGCCGATCCAGCCTCCCAGGGCAATCCCCAGCAGCACGCCGAGCATCCAGAACAGCAGCCATTGACCCAGGCGTTCGGTGGGCCGTCCGAGTCCTGCGCGCAGGAACGCCCGCTCAAGGCCCGCCCATGACGACTTGTGCTCGACCCGCAGCGGTAGCCCCTGGCTCAGGCGTCCCAGAATTCGTTCGTTGCCGGTCTGGCGTAAGCCGTCATAGAACAGGCGCAGAGCCAGGCCGAGAAAGATCAGGCAAACGAGGGTGAGCAGCGCCGGTTTGAGCATGCCGTGGCCTCAGTACGCCGAGGGAGACAGCGCCGAGTCCCGGCGCAATTTGTCGCCAGCCGGGTTCACGGCTTCGCGCAGGAAACCGAACCCGGTGTGGCGGTCGAAACGGAACAGCGTGTTGGTGACATACACGTCGTCGCGCACACCGACGACTTCCACCACTTCACTGACACAGCGGCGGCCGTCGGGCATGCGCGTGAGCTGGATGACCACGTCGAGCGCCGCGCAGATCATCTGCCGCAGGGTGCGCTCGGCGATGCTGCGGCCGGTCAGGCCCACCAGGGTCTCCAGGCGCAGCAGCGCATCCTGGGCGTTGTTGGCGTGTACGGTACTCATCGAGCCGTCGTGGCCGGTGTTCATCGCGGTCAACACATCGACCACTTCGACTCCGCGAATCTCGCCGAGGATGATCCGGTCCGGACGCATCCGCAGGGCGTTGCGAATCAGGTCGCTGGCTTTTACTTCGCCATGGCCTTCGGCATTCGGTGGACGGGTTTCCAGGCGTACGACGTGAGGGTGGCCCAGTTGCAGTTCGGCGACGTCTTCGATGGTGACCAGGCGTTCCTGAGGGTTGATCAACTGGCTGAGAATGTTCAGCAGCGTGGTCTTGCCGGTGCCGGTGCCGCCGCTGATCAGAATGTTGCAGCGTTTGCCTACGGCTTCCTGAATGAATTCGAAGATCGCGTGATCGATGGATTGCATCGCCACCAGGTCGGAGCTTTTGAGCATGTCCTGGCGGAATTTGCGGATCGACAGGCACGGGCCATCGAGGGCAATTGGCGGAATGATGGCGTTGACCCGGCTGCCGTCCGGCAGACGCGCGTCGACCATGGGCGAAGACTCGTCGAGCCGCCGGCCCAGGGGCGCGAGAATCCGTTGCATGACACGTTCGACGTGGTGCGAATCGATAAAGCGCAAGTCACTCAGATGCAGCAAGCCTTCGCGTTCGACAAATACCCGGTGTGGACCGTTGACCAGGATCTCGGTCACCGCCGGGTCGCGCAGCAGTACTTCCAACGGGCCGAAACCGGTGAGTTCGTCGACGATCTCCTCGGCCAGACGCTCCATTTCATAGCGGGAAATCGCCAGGTGCAAGCGCGCGATGTACTCGGCCACCTTGTCGATCACGAATTGCGACAGTGCCTGGCGCGTGCCCTCCAGCAGGTTTTTCCCCGACTCTTCGATGGCGTCGATGATGTAGCGGTGCAGCACCAGTTTCAGGCCTTCGTGGTCGGTATTGCCGACCGCGCCGCGATGGGGGGAGCCGAAGAGTTTTTCACTGCTCATTGTGCGCCCCTCAAGCGGTTGAACCAGCCGGTCTTGGGTTTGACCAGGCCTTCGGAGTGCCTGGCCAGGCGCTCGCCGAGTGCGCGCAGACTCTGGGTGAGGCCCTCGCGCGGGGCCAGTTCGAACAAGGTCAGGCCCTGGTTCTTGGCGTTGAGCCGCACTTCCGGGCTGTAGGCGAGGGTGGCGATGATCTCCAGGCCGAACGTCTTGCCCAGGGTGTCGGCGTCCGGTGCGACGTTGCGCAGGTAGCGGTCCACGAGCAGTCTGGCGTGATCGAGCTTCATGCCTTTTTCGCGCCAAAAGTTGAGCACCGTGAGGTTGCGGCGGCAGTCGAGCACGTTCTGATCGGTGTACCACAGCAGTTTGTCGCAATGGCTGACGAAGGTGCGCAGCGCTTCGCTGTCGGGTTGGCCGGTGAGGTTTACCACGATGTGCTGGAAGTGTTGGCGCAGGGCGCTGAGCAACATGTACAGCTCGGCGGCACTGGTGTGCTCCAGCGGTTCATCGCCACTGGCGTAGGCAAGGATGCGCAGCCCGGCTTCGCAACTGGTGAAGGCGCTGTCGATCAGTGTCGCGTCCAGGCGTCGCAAATGGCGCAATGCATCGCCGAAATGAAACGAGCTTTCAAGGCCCAGCAGCGCCAGGCTATCGCCCCGGGGTAATCCAAGGTCCAGCAGCAGTGTGTGCTGTCCGCTTTTTTGCACCACTTGCGCCATGTGCGTGCAGAGCAGCGCGCCGTCGGCGCTGCTCTGCACGCCATACAGCACGGTCAGGCGGCCCAGGTGCGTGTTCGGCGCGACAGCGGGCAGGCGTTTGCTCAGGCGTCGCACCAGCCCCGCGACTTCACTTGAGCGTGAACCATAGGCCACGAAATCCCTGGCCCCGGCGCGCATCGCATTGAGTACAAGCTGGTTGTCCATGCCGTCGCCCAGCGCGACGATCGCCAGCATCGGCTTGGCTTCCAGCGCGCCTTCGATCAGGGCGCTTTGGGTGACCACGTGGTCGCGGTCCAGGCCGATGAACACCAGACTGGCGCAGGTCACGTCCACCAGTGCCAACAGTTCGTCGAGGCTGCCGCCACCGGCGCTGACCACCTGGCCCAAGGGCGCAAGGGCACCTTGCAGCCATTCCAGGTCGGTGCTGTTGCGCGTGATCGCGAGGAAGGTTTGACTCAGGTTCTGGCTCATTGCGATAACTCGCTACGTGATATCGCACCTGCCGGCAGGCCGCCGGGCAAAGTGGCCCGGATCAAGCCGTTGAACAATGGCGTAAAAGGTCTGCGCATGGAAAGGCATCCTTGCTCGACTCAGGGTGTTTGTTGAGTGATCTCGTTACCGCGAATGACTTCCACGCTCTGCTTGCGCGGCGCGGCGACAGAGTTGGTGACAGGTTTGGGTGGACCGGTCATGGCCAGCTGGCTGAATTGCAACAACTCGCGGTTGGCATTGGCCAGGTTGGCGGCAGAGTTGCTTTCGCCGGCCCAGTAGCGCGCCAGGCGTTTCTCATCGGCGCTGCGCACGGCCAGGCGCAGCACGCCGGCCTGGGTCGCGAGCATCAGGCGGCTCACCAGTTGTTCAGGAACGGCGAGCAACACGGTTCGGGCCGCGGCGCGCGATTGATCCTGTTTGAGTTTTTCCTCGGCGTTGCGTGCCGGGCTGGAAGGCTGGCCGTCGTTGGTCAACCCCAACTGCTCGCCGACCCCGAGCACCCGCAAGGCCGGCACCACGAGTTGGGCCGTCGGCTGAGGGTTGAGGGTGTCCATGCGCAGAAACAGCAGCACATCGACATAATCGCCCGGCGTCAGTTGCCCGCCGACAATGACCACTTCGTCCGTGGCGACCGCCAGGGCGCGTTCATTGGGGCGGATCATCCGCGACAGCTTGCTGCCGGCTTCGAAACTTTCGTCGTTGAGCCAGCTGCCGGCGGTGAGGGCGCGCCAAGGGGTGCGGCCAATCGCCTGGTCGAGGCTGGTCAGGCTGCCGGCCGGAGCAGTGTGCAACTGTTCCAGCACGACATCGGCGGCGGTGATCGGCGTATAGGGCGCGACATCGTTGACCAGCACGACCACGGGATGGCGGGTCGGGTCATTTGTCGACAGTGGCGCCTGTGCGATGACCTGCGGTGCATTGACGGTGGACTGGGCAACGGCCTCGGGAGCCGGTTGGCGACTCAATGTGAGTCCCCAGTAACCGGTAATGATGGCACCGACCAGAAACAATCCGGCGAGACCCAGAGTGACACGGCTGTTCATGAAGGCTCTCCCTTTCCTGCTGCGCAAACCCCGTCAAGTCCAACGAGAAAACTTCGCAATCAGGCAGCTATGAACATGGAACTATTTCGCTATTTGACCGTAGCGCAGGTAGAGCAAAATGCCATTAGCGCGTGGAAAATATCTAACGAAAGTGCAAAGTTGCGATAAAACGACCCGTTTTTTGACGTCAACGAAACGGTTAATACTTTAGTGTTAATGCGTATTTACAGTTGTTGGGCTGCGGAATGCCGACAATGCTGGTGCTGGCACTGGGGAATCATGTTGCGTCGGTGCAACACCCGTCGTCGTCCAGGAGAAATGTCATGTCTTTTTCCAAGCTTGTTGAGAAGGTCAAATCCGGGATCGCTTTTTACAAGGGCCTGGCCAAGGATACCGAGGGTGCGTCCGGTATCGAGTACGCGATCATTGCCGCCATGGTCGCGGTGGTGCTCGCCGGTTTCAGCACGGGTGTCCAGACCGCCATCACGAACACGTTCAACACTATTCAAGCGGCGCTGTGACAAGGACGTCGACAATTCAGGGTTTCTAACGTCAGCGCTTCGTCCCTTGCAGGTATCACCTCATGAACGTTCACGCACAGCCACGCCAACAGCTGCTTCTGGTGGATGACGAAGAGGACGCATTGCTTGAGTTGGCGGAGTTGCTGGAGGGTGAGGGGTTCAATTGTTTTACCGCCACTTCGGTCAAGCTTGCACTGCAGCATCTGACCCGGCATCCCGATATCGCTTTGGTGATCACTGATTTGCGCATGCCGGAGGAGAGCGGCATGTCGTTGATCAGGCGGTTGCGCGAGCATACGTCTCGTGAGCATTTGCCGGTGATTGTGATGTCGGGGCATGCGGGTATGGATGATGTCAGTGATATGTTGCGCTTGCAGGTGCTGGATCTTTTTCGCAAGCCGATTTATCACGTGCGGTTGTTGGAGACGTTGAATAATCTGTTTCCGTTGCCGCAGGTTTATTTGGTCAAGGGGTGAGGTGAGTACATATCCATTTCTGCGGTAACGGCGGCTTATGGTTCCGCTCTTACAGCGGGTCACTTTTGGCAAACGCCCCAAAAGTAACCAAAAGGTCTCGCCCCTTACGTACGGCCCCTCGCTTAGGCTCGGGGTTCCTTCGCTCCGGTATTCATCCGGGGGCATTGCCCTCCGGTCGGCTTCGCTTCGACCTACATGCAATGAGTTCGACTGCGTCGAACGGCGCTGCGCGCCCATCCCCGGATGAACACCTGCGCTCAGCCTGCCGAGGGGGCGGGTGGATCAAGATCAAAAGCGGCAGGCGAGCTAACGCTCGGCCTGTTGAGTGGTGAGGCGCGTGGGGGTATGCGGATCTGCTTTTGCTCTGCTCTTCTGTGGGAGCGAGCCTGCTCGCGAAGGCGGCCTGACAGCCGACCTGAACCTGGCGGATGTACCTCGACCCTGTGGGAGCGGGCTTGCTCGCGAAGGCGGCCTACCGGCCGGCCTGATTATCTGGATGTACGCAGCCCGGCGAGAGCAAGCCCTCGCCACAAACATCGGACTTATCAGGCCACCGGCCGCCAGTGCCCGACCATGTGCTCCAGTTCCCCGACACCCACCAACTGAAAGTCCCCGCTCGCCCCCGGCTCGCTGGCCAGCAGCGTCACCTCACCGGGCAGACGTACCGGCTTCTTGAACTGCACCGCGATCTCGACGTTCGCCACAGGCAGGTGCCCGGCCAGAGCAGCCAACGTGCGCGCCTTGTTCCACAGGCCATGGGCGATGGCGGTCGGGAAGCCGAAGAGTCGGGCGCTGGCCGCGCTCAGGTGGATCGGGTTGTAGTCGCCGGACACCTTGGCGTATTGCCGACCAATGTCCGAGGGCGCTTTCCAGTGTTCGACTTCGTTCATGTCCAGACTCGTTACCAGGTTCTCCTCAAGCGGTTCGCCCTCGAGTTTGACGCCGCGGCAGAGCATCCGGCTTTGTGCCTCCCACAACGGCCCCAGTTGATCGTCGAGGGTGGTCAGCAAATCGAACGTCGCGCCTTTTGCATGGGGTTGCAGGTTCTGCACCTGAACGCCGACACGCGCCCGACTTACCCCACCCATAGGGCGTAGCAGACGAATTCGATTGCTAAGGTGAATCAGGCCCAGCAGCGGGAACGGGAAGTCCCTGGCCGTGAGCAATTGCATCTGCAAGGCAAAGCCGAGGATATGAGGATAGGTCGGCGGCAGCAGGCCGTTGTCGGCGAAGCCACAGACCTTGCGATAGGCCGCCAGGCGTTTGGGATCGACGTCGACCCAGCAGCGCAAACCCGAATCGGGCAGGGTGGTGCCGGTGATTTTTCGCCGTGTCGCCGCTCGAGCGTACAACCCCGGGAGGCTCGGTTCGCGGTTGAGAGTGTGCCAGTCGGTGATCATCCTCAAGCCCCCAGAACGCTTTGCCCGCATACGCGCAACGCTTGCCCGGTGAATGCGCCGGTGCCCGGTTGCGCGAGCCAGGCCACGGCTTCGGCGACGTCCTGTGGCAGGCCGCCCTGGCCGAGGGAGCTCATGCGCCGTCCGGCTTCGCGCAGGCCGAAGGGTATGTGCGCGGTCATCTGTGTTTCGATGAATCCCGGTGCCACGGCGTTGATGCTGATGCCGCGTTCGGTGAGCAGCGTCGCCCAGGCTTGCGCCAGGCCAATGAGCCCGGCCTTGCTCGCGGCGTAGTTGGTTTGCCCGCGATTGCCGGCGATGCCGCTGATGGAGGCCAGCAGAATCACCCGGGCGTTGTCGTGCAGGGCGCCGCTATCGAGCAGGGCTTTGGTCAGCACTTGCGGTGCGTTGAGGTTGACTGCCAGTACGGCGTCCCAGAAGTCCGGGGTCATATTGGCCAAGGTTTTATCGCGGGTGATGCCGGCGTTGTGCACCACGATGTCGAGGCCGTCGGGTAATTGTTCGATCAACTGCGAGGCTGCATCTTCGGCGCAGATGTCGAGGCTGATGCTTCGTCCGCCAAGGCGTGCGGCGAGGGCATCGAGATCGGTTTTGGCCGCCGGCACATCGAGCAGGATGACGTCGGCACCTTCACGGGCCAGGGTCTCGGCGATGGCGGCGCCAATGCCGCGCGCCGCGCCGGTAACCAGTGCCTTGCGCCCGGCGAGCGGGCGCGTCCAGTCGCTGACGGGCGTCGAGCACGGATTCAGGCGAATGACCTGCCCGGACACGAAGGCGCTTTTGGGCGAGAGGAAAAACCGCAGCGGGCCTTCCAGTTGCGCCTCGGCCCCTTCGCCGACGTAGATCAATTGCAGGGTGCCACCGCTGCGCAACTCCTTGGCCAGGGAACGGCTGAATCCCTCCAGGGCACGCTGGGCGCTGGCGGCGAACGGGTCACGCAGGCTTTGCGGATCGCGTCCGAGAATCACCAGGTGCGCACAGTGATCGAGGTTCTTCATCAACGGCTGGAAAAACTCGCGCAGTTGCTTGAGCTGATCGGTGTGCAGCAGGTCACTGGCGTCGAACACCACGGCCTTGAGTTTCGGTCCATGGCCGGGAATCCAGGCCGTGGCCATCGAAGGTTCGGTGCCGTAGCTGTAGATCGCGTCGGTCAGGCGGTTGGCGAAGGCACTGACGTGTTCCGCCAATGGCCCGCCTCCGATCAGTAGCGCACCTTCCACGGGGCGCAGCCGGCCTGCCTGCCAGCGCTCCAGTCGAGTCGGTGTCGGCAATCCCAGGGCACCGACCAGGCGATGGCCGATGGACGAATTGGCGAAGTCGATATAGCGGTCAGACATGGAACGCGCTCCGAAAGCTTGGGTTCAAAGTGTGGACCATGAATGGCGATCAGTCGTTCGATCCACGAGATAAGGCCTACGCTTGGTTACAGCAGATTAGTTTGTCGCAGGATTTATGGTGCAACGCTGTCCCTGTGGGAGCGGGCTTGCTCGCGAAAGCGGAGTGTCATGCAACATTGATGTCGACTGACACGACGCCTTCGCGAGCAAGCCCGCTCCCACAAGGGGCAGTGTTCAGTTCAGATAATTCATCAGGAGTTCTTATGACCCAGCTGCGCCGCGTCGCGATCATCGGCGGTAACCGGATTCCTTTCGCCCGCTCCAACGGCCCCTACGCCACTGCCAGTAACCAGGTGATGCTCACCGCTGCCCTCGAAGGCCTGATCGAGCGCTACAACCTGCATGGCCAGCGCATCGGCGAAGTGGTCGCCGGCGCCGTGCTCAAGTTGTCGCGGGACATGAACCTCACACGCGAGTGCGTACTCGGCTCGCGGTTGTCGCCCGCCACCCCGGCCTATGACATCCAGCAGGCGTGCGGCACCGGGCTGGAAGCGGCGTTGCTGGTGGCGAACAAGATTGCCCTGGGCCAGATCGATTGCGGTATCGCCGGTGGCGTGGACACCACCTCGGATGCACCGATCAGTGTCAGCGAAGGTCTGCGCAAAATCCTCCTGCAAGCCAATCGCGCGAAAACCACCGGCGACAAACTGAAAACCTTCCTGCAATTGCGTCCGAAGCATCTGATCCCCGAGTTCCCGCGCAACGGCGAGCCACGCACCGGGTTGTCCATGGGGCAGCACTGCGAGCTGATGGCCCAGACCTGGAACATCCCGCGTGAAGCCCAGGATCAAATGGCGCTTGAGAGCCATCAGAAACTGGCGGCGTCCTATGCCGAAGGCTGGCACAACGATCTGATGACGCCGTTCCTGGAACTCACCCGCGACAACAATCTGCGCCCGGATTCGACCCTGGAAAAGCTCGCCGCACTCAAGCCGGCCTATGAGAAAAGCGCCAAGGGCACCCTGACGGCGGGCAACTCCACGCCGCTGACCGATGGGGCGTCACTGGTGCTGCTGGGCAGCGAGGAATGGGCGAAGGAGCGCGGTCTGCCGATTCTCGCGTATTGGCGTGACGGCGAGGCGGCGGCGGTGGATTTCGTCAACGGTGCCGAAGGGTTGTTGATGGCGCCGGTCTACGCTGTGCCGCGCTTGCTCGCGCGCAATGGCCTGACCTTGCAGGACTTCGACTACTACGAAATCCACGAAGCTTTCGCCGCGCAGGTGCTGTGCACATTGAAGGCGTGGGAGGATCCGCAGTACTGCAAAACCCGTCTGGGGCTTGATGCGCCGTTGGGCTCTATTGACCGCAGTCGGCTCAACGTCAAGGGCAGTTCACTGGCGGCAGGGCATCCGTTTGCCGCCACGGGCGGGCGCATCGTCGCCAACCTGGCGAAGTTGCTGGATGCGGCGGGCAAGGGGCGGGGGCTGATTTCGATTTGCGCGGCGGGCGGGCAGGGGGTGACCGCGATCATCGAACGTTGAGTTAAAACAACTGTGGGAGCGAGCTTGCTCGCGATGAGGCCATCAGCTTCAACATCTATGTTGCCTGATATACCGCCATCGCGAGCAAGCTCGCTCCCACAGGGTTTGGGGGTGTGCCGGCTGATCAGGTACGGAACCTGCGCACCAGCCCGTCCAGTTCGTTCGACAGCCCGGCCAGGCTCTGGGAGTCCAGGCGTGCCGAGTTGGCCAGTTCCGCCACCAGTTGCGCATCGCCATGGATCTGGCTGATGTGCCGGTTGATGTCTTCGGCCACTTGATGCTGTTGTTCCGCCGCCGTGGCGATCTGGGTGTTCATGTCACGGATCACGTCCACCGACTCGCGAATCTGCCCGAAGCTGTTGCGCGCCTCACCGATGCGCGTCACCGATTGCTGGGACACTTCCAGACTGGCGTGCATCTGTTGGGTCACCTGGCTTGTGCGTTTGGCCAGGTTGCCCAGCAGTCCGTCGATTTCCGCCGTGGAGTCGGCCGTGCGCTTGGCCAGGGCTCGTACTTCGTCGGCCACCACGGCAAAGCCGCGGCCTTGTTCACCGGCCCGGGCCGCTTCGATCGCGGCGTTCAGCGCCAGCAGGTTGGTCTGTTCGGCGATCGAACGGATGGTCCCCAGGATCGACTGAATGTCGTTGCTGTCGCGCTCCAGTTGTTGCATCGACTGGGCTGACTGTTCGATTTCCTGGCTCAGGCGATCAACGCTGTTCACCGCCGCATCGATCTGTTGCTGACCTTCGCGCGCCTGGCGCTGGCCACTGTCGGCGGATTCCGCCGCCTGGCTGCAAGAGCGCGCAACTTCGTTGGCGGTGGCGACCATTTCGTGGAATGCCGTGGACACCATGTCCACCGCTTCACGCTGGCGTCCGGCGGCTTCGGCCATGTCGCTGGAGACCTGGGTCGAACTCTTGGACGTGGCGAGGATCTTGCCCGCCGCGCCGCCGATGTTCTGGATCAGGTTGCGAATCGCGGTCAGGAACTGGTTGAACCAGTTGGCCAGCTGCGCGGTTTCGTCGTTGCCACGGATTTGCAGGTTCTGGGTCAGGTCGCCTTCGCCTTGGGCGATGCCCTCAAGGCCGCTGGCCACGCTGCGGATCGGACGCACGATGAGACTGGCAAAACTGGCGCCAACGATGGCGAAGATGACGGCCAGGACGGCGGCGATGATGGCGATCAACCAGGTCAACCGGGTCGCGGAGCTCATCACGTCGTTCTGTTTGATCAGGCCGATGAAGGTCCAGCCCAGTTGCTCCGACGGCCAGACGTTGGCCATGTAGCGCTCGCCGTTCAACTCCACTTCCACCAGGCCCTTGCCGGCCTTGGCCAGTTGCGCGTAGCCCTCGCCCAGGCTGTTCAGCGGTTTGAAGTTGTGTTCCGGTTGTTTCGGATCCACCAGGACCGTGCCGGTGTTTTCCAGCAGCATCAGGTAGCCGGTTTCACCGAGCTTGATCTGTTTGACGATTTCGGTGAGCTGCTTGAGCGTCACGTCGATGCTGACCACGCCACCGTTGGTGCCCAACTTGTTGTCGATGGTGCGCACGGTGCTGACGTAGGTCGCGTCGTCCTGGGCCCAGTAGTAGGCCTCGGTGCGGAACGGCTTGCCCGGCTTGGCCTGGGCGGCCTTGTACCAGGGGCGCTGGCGCGGGTCGTAGTTGTTCAGCTTCGGATCATCCGGCCACGACACGTAGCCGCCCGCCGCCGTGCCGAGGATGGCATAGGCGTAGGACGGGTGGCTGTTGCCCAGGTCCTGGAGCAGGGTGAAGACCTTCTTGTCCATCTCGCCCTGGGGAACGCTCTCGGCGTTGGCAGCCATGTAAGTCTTGAGGCTGTCGTCGGAGTTTCGGATCAGCGGCTGCCTGGCCAGGTAATCGACGTTCTGGCTGATGCTGTCAAAGAACAATTGCATGGCGTTGCTGACCTGACGAATCTCGCGGGCACTGCCGTCGATAAATTCGTCCCTGGCATCACTGCGCAGGTTCAGCACAACGAGGGTGGCGACCAGCACCACGGGCAGGCAGGCGATGATTGCAAACGCCCAGGTCAACTTCTGTTTGATGTTCATCCGCGCTCCAGATTTTCTTGTAGGCCCACGCAGTGCAGATGACTCGCGGTTTATTGGCTGCCGTAAACGTTCTTGGTCAACCCGGGTCCTTGAGTGCGGCATCGCTTTTGTTGTGGCTGCGATTGTCGGACAAATCACTTTGTCACTAAGGACTTCGGCTGTTGTCGGAGGAAATTGAGGCCTGTTGGGAAAAATCCTACGGAAGGATTCAGAAGTGGTGTCGGCTTCTGTCGCAATTGCCCTCAATGTCCTTGCACAACAAGTGACGCAGGCTCGGCTATGATCCGGAGTGACCCGTGGCGGTCGTCGGTTTTACCCGTTGAAATCGGCACATTGTGTGCTTGTGCAATGTTCATAAGTCGGCAACCCCTCCCCCCCGTGAGTGGATTGCCGTATAACGAATGACTTTCGCGTGTTTGGTAATAAAGGACCCACAATAAAAGCTGATGAAGACTCCAAAACGCATTGAACCCCTGATCGAGGACGGTCTGGTCGACGAGGTGCTGCGCCCACTCATGAGTGGTAAAGAAGCAGCTGTTTATGTGGTGCGCTGCGGTAACCAGTTACGTTGCGCGAAGGTCTACAAGGAGGCGAACAAACGCAGTTTTCGTCAGGCGGCCGAGTATCAGGAAGGCCGCAAGGTGCGCAACAGCCGTCAGGCCCGGGCGATGGCCAAGGGCTCCAAGTTTGGCCGCAAGGAAACCGAAGACGCTTGGCAGAACGCTGAAGTGGCGGCGCTGTTCCGCCTGGCCAATGCCGGTGTGCGGGTGCCCAAGCCGTTCGACTTCCTTGAAGGCGTGCTGCTCATGGAGTTGGTGGCCGACGAGTACGGTGATGCCGCGCCGCGCCTGAACGATGTGGTGCTGGAACCGGACCAGGCCCGCGAATATCACGCGTTCCTGATTTCGCAGATCGTGCTGATGTTGTGTACCGGTCTGGTGCATGGCGACCTGTCCGAGTTCAACGTGCTGCTGACGCCGACCGGCCCGGTGATCATCGACCTGCCGCAAGCGGTTGATGCGGCGGGCAACAACCACGCGTTCAGCATGCTGGAGCGCGACGTGGGCAACATGGCGTCCTACTTCGGGCGATTTGCGCCGGAGTTGAAAAAGACCAAATACGCCAAGGAAATGTGGGCCTTGTACGAGGCCGGCACCTTGCACCCGGCCAGTGTCCTGACCGGCGAGTTCGCCGATACGGAAGAGCTGGCCGATGTGGGCGGCATCATGCGCGAAATCGAGGCCGCACGCCTGGATGAAGAGCGCAAGCAAGCCGTACGCGCGGCGGACGATGCGCCGCCGGGCAAGACCGAAGAACCGCCTCCGCCGTGGATGCAGTGATCGGCTAAAGAAAAACCCGGCTTCGGCCGGGTTTTTTGTGGGTTACAGATTCAATGTGACAGACACCATACCTGTGGGAGCGAGCTTGCTCGCGATGACGTCGGCACATCCAGCATTGATGTATCAGATACACCGCTATCGCGAGCAAGCTCGCTCCCACAGGGTTTTGCGGTGCCCTGCAATCACGCGCGGGCCGGGGTGGCACAGCACCCCGACTCCAGATTCTTCAGAATCGGGCAATCCGGCCGGTGATCGCCATGGCAGTGCTCAACCAGATCCTGCAGCGTGTCGCGCAACTGCCCCAGTTCACGGATCTTCCGGTTCAGCTCATCGATATGCTGACGGGCCAAAGCCTTCACATCGGCGCTGGCGCGCTGGCGGTCTTGCCAGAGGGTCAGCAACTTGCCGACTTCCTCCAGGGAAAACCCAAGGTCCCGCGAGCGCTTGATGAACGCCAGCGTGTGCAGATCGTCATCGCCATACACTCGATAACCGCTGTCGGTGCGATGGGCCGCCTTGAGCAGGCCGATGGATTCGTAGTAACGGATCATCTTTGCGCTCAGGCCGCTGTGGCGGGCCGCTTGGCCGATGTTCATCGGTTGTCCTCCAGGTCCTTGGGTTTCCAGGTTTTCAACAGTAGCGCATTGCTCACCACGCTGACGCTCGACAACGCCATGGCTGCACCGGCCAGCACTGGATTGAGGAAGCCAAACGCCGCCAGCGGAATGCCGATCAGGTTATAGACAAAGGCCCAGAACAGGTTCTGCCGAATCTTGGCGTAGGTCTTGCGGCTGATCTCCAATGCAGCCGGTACCAGTCGCGGATCGCCGCGCATCAGGGTGATGCCGGCCGCGTGCATGGCGACGTCGGTGCCGCCCCCCATGGCGATGCCGATGTCGGCGGCGGCCAGTGCCGGGGCGTCATTGATGCCGTCGCCGACCATCGCCACCACGCCGGTTTCCTTCAGAGCGGCGACGGTGGCGGCTTTGTCCGCCGGCAGCACCTCGGCATGCACGTCCTGGATGCCCAGCGCCTCGGCCACCACCTTGGCGCTACCGCGATTGTCGCCGGTCAGCAGGTGGCTGCTGATGTTCCGTGCGTTCAGTTGCTGCACCGCTTGCAGCGCGCCGGGCTTGAGGGTGTCACCGAAGGCGAACAGGCCCAGCACCTGGGGTTCGGGGGATTGTTCGATCAACCAGGACAAGGTCCGGCCTTCTTGTTCCCACGCGATCGCCGAGTCGGCCAACGGTCCGGCGTTCAAGCCGCTGTCCTCCAGCAGGCGACGATTGCCCAGGGCCAGGCGACGACCTTCCAGTGTGCCGGCAATGCCGCGGCCGGTCAGGGACTGGCTGTCGCTGACGTCGGCCACCTTCAAGTGGCGTTCGGCGCAGGCATCCAGAACAGCCTTGGCCAGCGGATGCTCACTGCCGCGTTGCAGGGCGCCGGCCAGTTGCAGCAGGCTCGCTTCATTGCCGTCGATGGCACTCAGATGAGCAATGCGCGGGGCGCCGGAGGTCAGGGTGCCGGTCTTGTCGAATACCACCGCGCTGACTTCATGGGCACGCTCCAGGGCTTCGGCGTCCTTGATCAGAATCCCGTAGCGTGCCGCAACGCCGGTGCCGGCCATGATCGCCGTCGGCGTGGCCAGGCCCAGTGCGCAAGGGCAGGCGATCACCAGCACCGCCACGGCGTTGATCAGCGCGGTTTCCATCGGCGCGCCATACAGCCACCAGCCGATCAGGGTTGCCAGGGCAATCAGCAGTACGGTGGGCACGAACACCTGGCTGACTTTATCCACCAGTTTCTGGATCGGCGCCTTTGCGGCCTGGGCGTCTTCCACCAGGCGGATGATCCGTGCCAGTACGGTTTCCGCACCGAGGGCCTGGGTACGCACCAGCAACCGGCCTTCACCGTTGATCGCGCCGCCCGTGACTTTGTCGCCGGGCTGTTTGGGCACGGGCAGGCTCTCGCCACTGATCAGTGCTTCATCGGCGTGGCTCTGGCCTTCTATCACTTCGCCATCAACCGGGAAGCGCTCACCGGGTTTGACCATCACCAGGTCATTGAGGCGCAGGGCGCTGATGGCGACTTCCTGCTCACGGCCATCGAGCACCTGAATCGCCCGTTCCGGGCGCAAGGCTTCGAGGGCGCGGATGGCGCTGGCGGTCTGGCGCTTGGCGCGGCTTTCCAGGTACTTGCCCAGTAATACCAGGGCGATCACCACCGCCGAGGCTTCGAAATACAGGTGCGGCATGCGCCCGGCGGCGGTGGCCCATTCATACACACTCAAGCCATAACCGGCGCTGGTGCCCAGGGCCACCAGCAAATCCATGTTGCCGGCCCCGGCGCGTACGGCTTTCCAGGCCGCGACGTAAAATCGTGCACCGAAGATGAATTGCACCGGCGTGGCCAAGGCGAATTGCGCCCAGGCCGGGAGCATCCAGTGCACGCCGAACGGTTGCAGCAGCATCGGCAAGACCAGCGGCAAGGCGAGGACGATGGCCATGATCAAGGCCAGGCGTTCGCGATGCAGGCGCTGTTGCTGATTGTCGGCCAGTGGGTGTTCGGCTTCCCATACGCTGGCGGTGTAACCTGCCTTGGTCACGGCCGCGATCAAGGTTTGCGGATCGACCTGGCCGAGCAGTTCAAGGTGGGCGCGTTCGTTGGCCAGGTTGACGCTGACGCTTTTCACGCCCGCCACCTTGCCCAGTGCCCGCTCGACCCGACCGACGCAGGACGCGCAGGTCATGCCGTCGATGCTCAGTTCCAGATTTTGCTGTGGCACGCTGTAGCCGGCCTTGGCCACGGCATCCATCAGGGCTGGAAGGCTGTCGCTGGGTGCCTGGACCCGGGCCTGTTCCGTGGCGAGGTTGACGCTGACGGCACTGGCGCCAATGACTTTGCTCAAGGCGCGCTCGACACGCCCGGCGCAACTGGCGCAGGTCATGCCGGCAATCGGCAGGTCGAACGTGGTGGATTCGGACATCGGTCGCACTCCCTGTAGTAGATGACCACAGGATCAACCTTGCCATGCTGGCAAGGTCAAGTGCCAATCTTAGACGTGTCACTGATTGAATGTGGGAGCGGGCTTGCTCGCGAAGGCGTCGTGTCAGTCGACATCAATGTTGCATGACACACCGCTTTCGCGAGCAAGCCCGCTCCCACAAGGGCTGTGTGTCAGTAGCCGAGACCGGCGCGTTTCAGATACATGCCTTCCTGCGTCATCGCGATCCGGTATTTGAGGACATCCCCGGCCTTGAGCTGGATATCCTGCGATCCCGGCGCGAGCATGCCCGGATTGCAACCCGGCATCTGCCCAGGGAGCAACTTGAGGCGCAGCGAGACGATGCCGGGCGGCAGGTTGAACGAGGTGCTCTGCTCCTGAAACAGCCGCGCCGCCAATTGATCCTGGATGTACACACCGATCTCGCAGCTGGTCGCGACTTCCAGGCGTTCGCGGGAAATGATCAGCACGCCATAATCCTGACCGGCAGCATTGACCGAAGGCACGGCGGCGAAAAGGCTGAGAAAGCCAAACAGGCTGAAAACCGACCAGCGCATGGCTGAATCTCCTGAGTTCGAGTCATTGATGGACGCAGCTTGGCCGAGCGTAGCGCCGATTGCCAGCCCGGCAGCAATCTTCAGAACTTGACCTTGCCATGGTGGCAAGCTCGAAACTGGACTCAACCCTCGGAAAAGGAGTCATCCCATGCAAGTGTTCAACGTTGAAGGCATGTCTTGTGGCCACTGCGTCAAGGCCATCACTCAGGCCGTGCAGGCCAAGGACCCGGCAGCCAGTGTGCGGGTCGATCTGGCGGCTAAAGAAGTCGGTGTCGAAAGTGCGCTGACTGCCCAGCAAGTGATCGAGGCGATCAGCGAAGAGGGGTATGGCGTCAAACTGGCCTGATTTTGATAGTTAGCGAGCTACCGGAATGTTCAAGGCGTCCATGCGCGGCTAGACTGTCGGGCTGCCGACTCCTGCCTCACTGGATGCCTGATGAACTTCCGTACCATTCTGATTCTCGGCGCCTTGAGCGCTTTCGGTCCGCTGGCGATCGATTTCTACCTGCCGGCCTTCCCGGCCATGGCGCTGGCTTTTGGTACGGACGAAAATCACGTCCAGATGACGTTGGCGGCCTACTTCCTCGGCTTGTCCATCGGTCAGTTGGCCTATGGCCCGGTGGCGGATCGTTTCGGGCGACGCATTCCGTTGCTCATTGGTGTCGGTCTGTTCACCGCGGCCTCGGTGGCGTGCGCCTATGCGCCGAATCTGGAATGGCTGATCGGTGCGCGTTTCGTCCAGGCGTTGGGTGGCTGCGCGGGCATGGTGATTTCCCGGGCGGTGGTCAGCGACAAGTGTGATGCAGTGGGCTCGGCGAAAGTCTTTTCACAGTTGATGCTGGTGATGGGGCTTGCGCCTATCCTCGCGCCATTGCTGGGTGGGTTGCTGGTCAACACCACAGGCTGGCAGTCGATCTTCCTGGCCTTGACCGGGTTCAGTGCGTTGGCGGGGCTGGCGGTGGCCACGGGATTGCCGGAAAGCTTGCCGGCCCACATACCGCGCCAACCGCTGTCGGGCGCGCTGCGCCAGTACGGTCGGTTGCTGGCCGACCCGATATTTCTTGGCCATGCCTTGACCGGGGGCATCGCCATCGCCGGGATGTTTGCCTACATCGCCGGTTCACCCTTCATCATCATCAAGCTCTACGGCGTTCCGGCCGAGCATTTCGGCTGGTTGTTCGGCACCAATGCGGCGGGCTTCATTCTGGTGGCGCAGGTCAACGCGCGGCTGCTGGCCAAACGTGGCCCGACCTTCTTGCTGGAGCGCGCGGTGTGGGTTTATCTCGCGGCCGGTCTGACCCTGCTCGCTGTCAGCGCTTTGCACACGGCCCAGCTGTGGCCGCTGCTGATTCCATTGTTCATCTGTATTTCCAGCCTCGGTTGCATCAGCCCCAACGCCGCCGCCTGCGCGATGAACGGGCAGGGCTCACGGGCCGGTAGCGCCTCGGCGCTGCTCGGTTGCCTGCAGTTCAGCGTGGCGGCCGGTGCCTCCGCGCTGGTGGGCGTTTTGCACGATGGCAGCGCCGTGCCGATGGCCATGGTCATCAGCCTGTGCGGAGTTCTGGTGGTGAGCGCTGCGGTGCTCACCCGGCGTTTGCAAAATGCCCGGGCGCTGGCGCAAGCCCAGGTTTGAGGCCGGAATCAGCCGGCAGCGCGCTGCGGGTGGAGGATGGGGATCTGGTGAGGGGCCTGGATACGGGCTTCGAGGGTACGCGTGAAAGCGCGAGCTTCTGCTTCGCTGCGGAAGGTCACCGCATGCTGGTCTAAGCGGACTTGCCACTGGGATTTTGCCAATTCTTTTATCAGGATCTTCACAGCCGAACTCCTCTTGTAAAAGACGTTACGCAAAAGACTGCCTCGCAGGAGATTCGATTGTAGTCCTGAATAGGAGCAGCATTGTGACAAGGATCAACTGTCGGACTGACGGTTTGTAACCAAAAAAAACACGACTTTTCGATGGCGTCCAAATGGGTTGTCTGCGACCGGGACGTTCCGGTCGCAGACGAAAAACGCAGAAAGGATGAAACCGGAAAGGGTTTTTTACAGCGTTTCAAAACCCTTCCAGCACAATCTTGCCCTTGGCCTTGCCGCTTTCCAGCAGGGCATGGGCACGGCGCAAATTGGCCGCATTGATCGTGCCGAAGTGTTCGCCCACCGTGGTTTTCAGTGTTCCGGCATCGATCAGCCAGGCGACGCGATTGAGCAGGTTGTGCTGCTCGATCATGTCCGCGGTTTCAAACAGCGAACGGGTGTACATGAACTCCCAGTGCAGCGACAGGCTCTTGCGCTTGAGCTTGCTCACGTCCAGCGACTTGGGGTCATCGATCAGTGCCAGCTTGCCTTGGGGCGCCAATGCCTCGACCAGTTGGTCCAGGTGCTGGTCGGTCTGGGTCAGGCTGGCGACGTGGGTGACCTGATCCACACCGGCCAGCTTGAGTGCTTCGCTCAGTGGCTGGCCATGGTCGATCACCAGATCGGCACCCAGCTCTTTTACCCAGCTTTGAGTCTGCGCGCGCGAAGCGGTGCCGATGACTTTCAGGGCCGTCAGCTGGTGAGCCAGCTGCGTAAGAATCGAGCCCACGCCACCTGCCGCGCCGACGATCAACAGGCTCTGGCCTTCGTCGGTTTTGCCTTCGCGCACTTGCAGGCGTTCGAACAACAGTTCCCAGGCCGTGATCGCGGTGAGCGGCAGGGCGGCGGCCTCGGCGAAACCAAGGGTCTTGGGCATATGGCCGACGATGCGTTCGTCCACCACATGCAGCTCGCTGTTGCCACCCGCCCGCGCGATGGAGCCGGCGTAAAACACCTTGTCGCCGACCGAGAACAGCGTCACCTCACTGCCCACAGCCTTGACCACGCCAGCCACGTCCCAGCCCAGCACCTTGGCCGCGCCGCCTTCGGGTTGGACGTTCTGGCGCACCTTGGTGTCTACCGGGTTGACCGAGATGGCTTTGACTTCCACCAGCAAGTCGCGAGGGCCGGCAACCGGCTCCGGCAACTCGATGTCTTGCAGGGCTTTGTCATCACTGATCGGTAACGAGGCGTAGTAGGCAATGGCTTTCATGGGGACTCCTGAACACTAATAAAGAAGTGATTCGATGGGGGGAGATGATTGGCTATTTCTCCTGAAGATAAAACCGGCTAAAAGAGCAGTCTCTTTCAATGTTTTTTTGATAATAGGTGTTCTTGATGCTGCGTTTCGATGACTTGCAGTTGTTCGTGCGGGCGGCGGACCTGGGCAGTCTGTCCGCCGCCGCGCGGGGCATGGACATGTCGGCGGCGGTGGCCAGTGCAGCGCTCAAGCGCATCGAACAACAACTCGGCGCCCGTCTACTGGCCCGTTCGACCCGCAGCTTGCGCCTGACCGCCGAGGGCGAGGGCTTTCTCGAATACGCCCGCGCGGCCTTGAGCAATCTCGACGAGGGCCGGCGATTACTGGCCAGCGGTCAGGACCAGGTCAGCGGGGTTCTGCAACTGTCGGCGCCGTCGGACTTTGGCCGCAATCTGCTGTTGCCCTGGCTTGACCAGTTTCAGCGCGAGCATCCGAAACTGACCGTGCGCCTGCTGCTGGGGGACCGCATCGCCGACCTGTTCCGCCAGCCGGTAGACGTTGCCCTGCGCTACGGTGAACCGGAGGACTCCAGCCTGGTGGCGCTGCCCATCGCCCCGCAGAACCGCCGGGTGTTGTGCGCCGCTCCCGACTATCTGGCTCGCCACGGCGAACCGCGGCATCTGGAGCAACTGGCACAGCACAATTGCCTGTTGTACATGCTCGGCAGCAGGGTCCACGATCACTGGAGTTTTCACGACGGCAAACGCGAAGTCAGCCTGACCGTCAGCGGCGATCGCTTCAGTGACGATGCCGACGTCGTTCGCCTTTGGGCCGTGGCCGGTGCCGGGATCGCCTACAAATCCTGGCTCGATGTCGCCGCCGATGTACTGGCCGGGCGCTTGAAGGTGCTGATGCCGGAACTGCTCTGCGAGCGCGCACCGTTGAATCTGTTGTGCGCCCATCGCGCGCAATTGAGTAAGCCGGTGAACCTGTTGCGCGAAATGCTTGTCAGCCGATGCGCCCTGTTGAGCAGTCAATTTCCGGGCTTTTCGGATATCGATCATTAGTCGTACAAAAAAAGAGAAATTTCCCTCAGGAACTATCACCACCTATGCCGGGCGGAGGACAGGATCCGCCGACCAACCCGCATATACTAGCGCCCTCATCATGTAAGTAGCGTCGAGCCCCAATGGCGGGTCCACGTTCGAGTCGGCCCGGCAGCACGGTCATCCTTCTGACCTTCGCGGCATCGGCCAGGCAGCGCCAATGGGTGAGCAAGGCGTTGCCGGATTCATGGCAGTTTCCACGGATTGGCCGACGACACATTACTGGTCAAGATGTTTCTGGTCAGAAGACGAAACGATTCAACAGGGAGTGAATACATGGAACATGCACCTTGCATCAGCCAGATCGCCACATTGCTGGCTGACCCAAAGCGCAGCGCAATGATGTGGGCCTTGATGGATGGTTCGGCGCGAGCAACCGAAGAGTTGGCATTACTGGCCGGCCTGTCACCGTCTTCGGCCAGTGCACACCTGGGACGTTTGTCCGCTGGAGGTCTGTTAAAGGTTGAAAGCCGCGGCCGCAAACGCTTCTTCCGCCTGGCTGCCCCCGAGGTAGGGGCGGCAATCGAAGCGCTGGCCAGCGCGACCTTCGCCAGCGCGCACCAGGATATTCCGGAGGTGTTCAAGCGCAATGCGCCACTGGTCAAACCCCGGGCAGTGCGCTCGTCACTGCTGAGTGCCCGGCTGTGCAACGATCACTTGGGGGGGACTCTGTCCGCCGACCTGTATCAGCGACTGCTGGAAGCGGGCTGGATCGAGCATTCGGATCAGCGGGTCACGGTCACGCTCAAGGGCGCGACGGAGTTGGCGGCACGGGGAGTGTTCATCCAGGCGCTGGCCCATCGCAACGGCAGGGTTGCCTGCGCGTGCCCTGACTGGAGCGAAAGACGCCCGCACATGGGCGGCTCGCTGGGGGCCGCCTTGTTGCAGTTGTTCATGCAGTCGGGGTGGCTGAGCCTGCCCAACGATTCCCGAGCCTTGCAGGTGACGGCCTCCGGGCAGCGCGAAATTCATCGCTTTGCCCTGGAAACCGAGTTGGAAATGGCACTGTAGTCGTCGGCTTGCTGGCGATGGTGGCCTCCCATTCAGCATCGCTGGCAGCCAGCTCCTACAAGGTTTGCGTTTGCCTTCAGGGTTTCACCAAGCGCGCATCGAGGCTGTTCTGCGCCAGGCGTCTGGCCTGGTCCTGGGTCATGCCCAGGTGGGTGTGCAGGGCATGGAAGTTCTCCGTGACATAACCGCCGAAGTACGCCGGATCATCGGAGTTCACGGTCACTTTCACACCGCGTTCTAGCATGTCGAGAATGTTGTGCTGCGACATGTGATCGAACACGCACAACTTGGTGTTCGACAGAGGGCATACGGTCAGCGGGATCTGCTCGTCAATGATCCGCTGCATCAGGCGCTCGTCCTCGATGGCGCGTACGCCATGGTCGATGCGCTGGATTTTCAGCAGGTCGATGGCTTCCCAGATGTACTCGGGCGGGCCTTCTTCACCGGCGTGGGCGACGGTCAGGAAGCCTTCGTGACGGGCACGGTCGAACACGCGCTGGAACTTGCTTGGCGGGTGGCCCATCTCGGAACTGTCCAGGCCCACGGCGACGAACGCATCGCGGTACGGTAGCGCCTGGTCGAGGGTTTTCTGTGCTTCGTCTTCGCTCAGATGGCGCAGGAAGCTCAGGATCAAACCGCTGGTGATACCCAGCTGCTGCTCGCCATCCTTCAGCGCGGCGGCGATGCCGTTGAGCACCACTTCGAACGGGATGCCACGGTCGGTGTGGGTCTGCGGGTCGAAGAACGGTTCGGTGTGAATCACGTTCTGCTCTTTGCAGCGCAGCAGGTACGCCCACGTCAGGTCATAGAAATCCTGGGAGGTGCGCAGTACATCGGCACCTCGGTAATACAGGTCGAGGAACTCTTGCAGGTTGTTGAAGGCATACGCCTTGCGCAAAGTTTCGACGTCGCTCCATGGCAAGGCAATCTTGTTGCGCTCGGCCAGGGCGAACAACAGCTCGGGCTCCAGCGAGCCTTCCAGGTGCAGATGCAATTCTGCCTTGGGCAGGGCGTTCAGCCAGTCATACATGATTCTTTTCTCATCAGGTGCAATGGTCGCCATTCTACAGAGGGTTGCCGCAACAATTGGTAAAACCTGACCAGGCGGTTCATCACCCCGCTTCCTGTTCCCGTCGATAGGCGTAGGTATCGGCGAAGCGCGAGAGCAGAAACCCGGCGCAGGTGGTGGCCGGGTATTTCGCCGGGTGCAGTGCATCCTGACAACCGGGCAGGCATTCGATGCGGGTATCCGGGTGCGGCTCGGCGAAGAACGGCATCGAATAACGATCCACGCCCAGGGGGCTGATCACCCGGTGCGGCGTCGACAGGTAACGGTCGTTGCTCCAGCGCGCCATCATGTCGCCGAGGTTGACCACGAACGTACCGTCAATGGGGGGCGCGTCGATCCATTCACCTTTGACGTTGCGTACCTGCAAGCCACCGGCGGCGTCCTGATAGAGCAGGGTGATGCAGCCGTAGTCGGTATGGGCGCCGGCGCCTTGCTGCTCGGTGGAACTGGCCGTGTGACGCGGCGGGTAGTGGATCAGGCGCAACACACTGACCGGGTCATTGAAGCGAGTGTCGAAGAAATCGCGCTCAATGCCCAGCGCAATGGTCATTGCCCGCAACAGCGTTTGTGCGAGGGCCTGCATGTCGACGTAGTGTTGCTCCATCAGCGCTTCCCAACCGGGCAGGGAGGGATGGCGATTGGGGCCGCGCAAGGGTTTTTCCGCCAGTACGTCGGGGTGGTCGGCCGGCAGGTGCAGGCCCATGTCAAAGGTTTCCTTGAGGTCGCTGGGTTTGCTCGGGTCCAACTGTTCGGTGGCGATGGCGCCGTAGCCGCGATGGTGACGGGTCTGGGTGATGTCGATCTTGAGTTTTTCGGCGGTGGGTTGGGCGAAGAAGCGTTTGGCGTGGTCGAGCAGGGCGTCGATGCGCGCGACACTGATTGGATGGCCCTTGATGTAGAAGAAACCCCACTCGCGGCAGGCGTGGTCGATTTGTGCGGCCACGGCTGGCCAGGCGTTCTGGTCGTCGCTGTAGAGCGGGGCGATGTCGATGATGGGGAGGCTGGTCATGCGCAATCCTTGAAAACACTATGGTTCCAATGTGGGAGCGGGCTTGCTCGCGAAAAGGCAGGTACATCCAACATCTCCGTTGTCTGACAGACCGCATTCGCGAGCAAGCCCGCTCCCACAGGGGGTTGTGTGGTGGTTGAAGTGTTACTTCGGTATTTCCGCCTTCATGCCTTCCACGTAGTAATTCATCGACGCCAGCTCCGCGGTAGTCGCGCTCACGCCCGCCGGGATTTTTTCGACGCCGGCCTGATCCTTGATCGGCCCGGTGAACGGCTGCAGCGTACCGCTCTTGATATTGGCGATGAGCTGTTCGGCTTCGCTTTTCACCGCAGCCGGCACCAGGTCGCTGATCGGCAGCTCAACCGTGCCTTCTTTCAGGCCGCCCCAGTAGTCCTGGGACTTCCAGTCATGATCAAGCAGGCTTTGGGCTGCCTGAATGTAGTGCGGGCCCCAGTCGTTGACGATGGAGGTCAGCACCGCCTTCGGCCCGAAGTGCGCCATGTCCGAAGCGTAGCCCACCGCATACACGCCGCGACGTTCGGCGGCCTGGATTGGCGCCGGGCTGTCGGTGTGCTGGAACACCACGTCGACACCCTGGTCGATCAGTGCGTTGGCGGCATCCGCTTCCTTGCCCGGATCGAACCAGGAATTGACCCACACGACCTTGATTTCGGTACCGGGGTTGTACTTGTTCAAGGCCAGCTGGATGGCGTTGATGTCGCGGATCACTTCCGGGATCGGGAACGAGGCGACATAGCCGATCTTCCTGGTCTTGGTCATCTTCGCAGCGAGGAAGCCACCGACGTAGCGACCCTCGTAGGTGCGTGCCAGGTAGGTGCCGAGGTTCTTGTCCTGCTTGTAGCCGGTGGCGTGTTCGAAGGTCACCTGAGGAAACTGTTTGGCGACTTTCACGGTCGGGTTCATGTAGCCGAAGGAGGTGGTGAAGATCAGGTCGTATTTGTCCTTGGCCATGTTGCGGATCACCCGCTCGGCGTCGGCACCTTCGGCGACGTTCTCTACATAGTTGGTGGTGATCTGCGGGCCGAATTTTTCCGCGAGCTCCTTGCGTCCCTGTTCATGCTGATACGTCCAGCCGTGGTCGCCGATCGGGCCGATGTAAACGAAGCCGACTTTCAGCGGGTCGTTGGCGCTGGCACTCAGGCTGGCGCTCAGGCCGATGGCGGCGGTAACGGCGCAAAGCAGCTTCTTCAACGGACGGTTGTGCATGAATTGGAGCTCCATTTTGTTCTGTGGTTGGCAGGGGCAATGCAAATGGCTGACCAACCGGACAACAAAATCAAAAGATCGCAGCCTTCGGCAGCGCCTGCATGGCTTCGCGTAGCTCTGTAGGAGTGGCCGAAGGCTGCGATCTTTTTCAACACCAGAACCAACGCAGTGCATCTGACCAACCTCACGCCACCCTCTGGTGCGCTAAGGTAAAACGAAACGTTAATGCCACCCTGCAGTCAGTAGCTCATCGGCACCACTCGGCAAAAAGGCTCGCCATGCTCACCACCCTCAAGCAAGAAGGCTTCCTGCTGTTGGCCTTGATCGCCGCGTGCGTGGCCTATCCGCTGGAGCACTGGATGCTGCACAGCGGCCAGGTCATCGCATTGATCAGCGGGCTGGTGTTGATCGCCTTCATCGTCGCCGCCTCCATGCGCGTTGCCCATCAGGCCGAATTGCTGGCGGAGAAGGTCGGTGATCCCTACGGCACGATGATCCTGACCCTGGCCGCCGTGCTGGTGGAAGTGGTGATCCTGGCGATCATGATGAGCAACGAAGCCTCGGCCACGCTGGTGCGCGATACGATCTACTCGGCGGTGATGCTCGACATCAATGGCATCCTTGGCCTCGCAGCGTTGATAGGCGGGCTCAAGCATGGCGAACAGTCCTATAACGACGATTCAGCGCGCAGTTACAGCGTGATGATTCTCACCGCCATGGGTGTCTCGATGGTGGTGCCGGAGTTCATTCCCGAAGCGCGATGGAAGCTCTATTCGGCCTTTACCATCGGCACGATGGTGCTGCTCTACGCCTTGTTCCTGCGCATGCAGGTCGGGCCGCACAGTTATTTTTTCAGCTACAGCTACCCGGACAAGCGCCGCCGGAAGGAGCCTGGCGCAGAGCCGCGGCCGGTCAATCTGGTGCTGAGTATCGGCACCTTGGTGTTCGGGGTGGTGGTGATTGGCGCACTGGCCGAAGTGATGTCCAGTACCCTCGATCTGGGGCTGGAAGGGACGGGGGCACCGCCGGTGATTACGGCGATCCTGGTGGCGGCGATCTCTGCGGCGCCGGAGATCTTGACCGCGTTGCGCGCGGCACTGGCCAATCGCATGCAGTCGGTGGTCAACATCGCCATGGGCGCGTCACTGTCGACGGTGATCCTGACGGTGCCGGTGATGGAGGCGATGGCGCTCTATACCGGCCAGCCATTCCAGATGGCCATGACCCCGGTGCAGACCGTGATGGTGTTTCTCACCCTGATCGTCAGCGCGATCAATCTCAACGACGGCGAAACCAACGCCATCGAAGGCATGACTCATTTCGTGTTGTTTGCGACGTTTATCATGTTGTCGCTGCTGGGACTCTAAGAGCACCGCAAAACCAATGTGGGAGCGGGCTTGCTCGCGAAGGCGGTGTGTCAGTCACATGAATATCGACTGATCCAACGCCTTCGCGAGCAAGCCCGCTCCCACAGTGTCAATCGGCGTTGTATCAGGTCCCTGCAATCAACTGTCGCGCCGCCTGGCTGTGATCGGCAATCAAGCCCTTCAGATCCAGCCCCTCGACCTGCCCGTCAATCACCCGCCACTTGCCGCCGACCATCACCCGGTCCGCGCGATCGGCGCCGCACAGCAGCAGGGCCGAGACCGGATCATGGCTACCGGAGAAGCGCAGTTCATCGAGCTTGAACAGCGCCAGGTCGGCCTGCTTGCCCACCGCCAGTTCACCGATATCGGTACGGCCCAACAGGCTGGCCGAACCTTTGGTCGCCCAGCCGAGCACGCGTTCCGGGGTGATCTTCTCGGCGCCGTAGCGCAGGCGCTGGATGTACAGGGCCTGGCGCGCTTCGAGCATCATGTTCGAGGCATCGTTGGAGGCCGAACCGTCCACACCCAGGCCCAGCAGGGCGCCGGCGTCAGTCAAATCGATGCTCGGGCAGATGCCCGAGGCCAGGCGCATGTTCGAGCTCGGGCAATGGCAGATACCGGTGCCGGCGGCGCCGAGGCGGGCGATCTCGTCCGGGTTGAAGTGGATGCCATGGGCCAGCCAGGTACGCGGGCCGAGCCAGCCGACGCTGTCCAGATAATCCACGGTGCGCAGGCCGAAGCGTTGCAGGCAGAAATCTTCTTCGTCGAGGGTTTCTGCCAGATGGGTGTGCAGGCGCACGTCGAGTTGGTTCGCCAGTTCGGCGCTGGCCGACATGATTTCCGGGGTCACCGAGAACGGCGAGCACGGTGCCAGGGCGATCTGGATTTGTGCACCGTCACCGCGTTCGTGGTACTCGGCGATCAGTCTCTGGCTGTCGGCGAGGATCACTTCGCCTTCCTGCACCGTCTGTTGCGGCGGCAGGCCACCGTCCTTTTCGCCGAGGCTCATGGAGCCGCGGGTGAGCATGGCGCGCATGCCCAGTTCGCGAACGCTCTCGACTTGCACGTCGATGGCATTTTCCAGACCTTCCGGAAACAGGTAGTGATGGTCGGCGGCGGTGGTGCAGCCGGACAGCAGCAATTCGGCCAGTGCGACCTTGGTGGCGAGGGCGAGTTTTTCCGGGGTCAGGCGTGCCCAGACCGGGTACAGGGTTTTCAGCCATGGAAACAGCGGCTGATTGACCACCGGCGCCCAGGCGCGGGTCAGGGTTTGATAGAAGTGGTGATGGGTGTTGATCAGGCCCGGCAGGATCACATGCTCGCGGGCATCAAACACTTCATTGCACGGCGCGGATGGTTGTTGACCGGCGCCGAGTACCTCGACGATCAAGCCGTCTTGCAGCACCAGGCCGCCACGGGCATCGAGACCGTTGGAGGTGAAAATAGCGAGGGGATTTTTTAACCAGGTACGGGTCGCAGGCATGTTGGCCGGCTCCTCTGAAAGTTGGGTTCAGGGTTGCCAGCTCAGTGTTGCCCTGTCTGCTGATCCAGGTTCGCCGGGGAGGCGAGGTGGGCAGTGTCGATCAAAATACCGTTATGGGCAAGCCCGGCCCGACAGGACAACAAAAAACCCTGTGGGAGCGAGCTTGCTCGCGATAGCGGTGTGTCAGTCAAATCGTTGTTGGTTGTGCCGCCGTCATCGCGGGCAAGCCCGCTCCCACAGGGTAGTGTGTTGGCGGTGATTACCAGGGAATGGTCTCACCCCGGTAATTGATGAAGTGATGTCCGCCCTTGCCGACATACGCATTCACCTGATCAACCAGGCCGCGCGTGCTGGTTTCGACGTCGATGTCCGCGCCTTCACCGCCCATGTCGGTCTTCACCCAGCCCGGGTGCAGCGACAGGACAGTGAGCGTTGTATCGCCCAACTGAGTGACGAAGCTGTTGGTCATGGAATTCAGCGCCGCCTTGCTGGCCTTGTACAGCGCCAGCTCCGGCGCATCGGGCATGGTCACGCTGCCCAGCACCGAACTCATGAACGCCAGCACGCCGCTGTCCGGACGGATCTGTTCGACAAAACGCTGGGCCAGGTTGATCGGCGCCACGGCGTTGGTGAAAAACAGCTGGCCGACCTCGGCCATCGTCGCGCCACCGTTGGGTGTCTGGACATCCGGCCCCTTGACCCCGGCATTGACGAACAACAGGTCAAACACCTCACCCTTGAGTTGTTGGCTCAGGGCGGACACCGCGGGCTGATCGTCCATGTCGAGCTGTTCGATCCGCACCTTGCCCAGGGCCTGCAAGGCCTCGGCTTTTTGCGGGTCGCGCACGGTGGCGGTGACTTGCCAGCCATCGGCCAGCAGGGTTTTCACCAGCCCGAGACCAAGCCCCCGGGAGGCGCCGATAATGAGTGCGGTTTTTGCCTTGGACATGAGTGGCTTCCTTGAAAATTCAGGATCGTGGATTCAATGGACACTGTTGCCCGAGCCGTTGTTGCAACTCTTCGCGTAACGCGCCGAGTTCGGCCATGCGGGCTTCGATCAGTTTGAGTTTGTCTTGCAGCCGTTGCGTGACGGCGCTGGCCCGGGCTAATTCAACGATGCGTATCATGACGTCTCGAAGGGGCTTGACCTTGGAGCATACTCCAGGCTTTAGCCTTGTTGCTCCCTGAATTGATGGAGCAATGACGATGTGGACTACAACGCAATATCGCCGGTTGGTGCAAGGCAGTGCCTGGTACGACCTGATCGTGACGATGGCGTTTGTCACGCCGTGGAGTTTTGCGGCGTTGCATGGGGTTTTGACTGCGCTGAGCCAGGCGTTGAGTTTGCCGGGTGAGCTGCCACCGTTCGAACCGGTGCACATGTTGATGGCGAACCTGTTGGGCTCGATCGTCTGCGTGTGGGCGGTGCTGCGGATTCGTGATCCGCAGCAGGTTTTCGGACGGTATGACGCCGTGGCCAGATTCCTGTTCTCGGCCTGGCAGGCTTATGCCCTGATCCAGGGGGCGAGTTCATTGCTTGTGGTTTTTCTGGTGTTTGAATTGGCGTGGGGCGTGGCTCAGGTGTTGCCTGTTCGGGCCCCTTCGCGGGCAAGCCCGCTCCCACATGGGATGGGTGTGAACTCGGTCAAATGTGGGAGCGAGCCTGCTCGCGAAGGGGACCGAACAGGCACAGCCTAATGCCCAGCCTGCCACGGCTGCCCCAACGACACCGGCGCATACAACCGTGTCCGCAGCGCATCCCGTGACAACAGCACCAGCACTACTATGGTCGCGACATACGGCAGCATCGCCAGCAGGCTCGACGGAATCGCCAGCCCCAATCCCTGCGCCACCAGGTGCAGGATGCTGGCGAGCCCGAACAGGTACGCGCCGAGCAGCAGGCGCCACACCCGCCAACTGGCGAACACCACCAGCGCCAGGGCAATCCAGCCGCGCCCGGCGCTCATGTTCTCCGCCCACATCGGCGTGTACGCCAGGGACAGATAGGCCCCGGCCAACCCGGCCATCGCGCCACCAAACAACACCGCCAACGTACGCACTGACAACACCGGCAAACCCATGGCACTGGCGGCAGCGGGATTTTCCCCGACGGCTTGAATGATCAGCCCGACACGGCTTTTCAGAATGACCCAGGCCACCAGCGCAAACAGTGCGAACGACAGATAGACCAACAGGTCCTGGGCAAACAGCATCCGCCCGATCAGCGGGATCTGGCTCAGATAGGGAATCGCCAAGGGTTCGAAACCTGCCAGCGGCTTGCCGACCCAGGCCGCACCGACAAAAGTCGACAGGCCCACGCCGAAAATCGTGAGGGCCAGACCGCTGGCCACCTGATTGGCATTGAATACCAGCGCCACCAGAGCAAACAGCGATGACAGAAGCATCCCGGCGAACATCGCCAGCAATACGCCGAGCCACAGGTGCCCGGTGTTGAACGCGACGATGAAACCGATCACCGCGCCAAACAGCATCATGCCTTCCTGGCCCAGGTTGAGGACGCCGCTTTTCTCGCAGATCAGTTCCCCCAGCGCCACCAACAACAACGGCGTACCGCAGCGGACCATGGCGTAGAAAATATTGCTCAGCAGATCGATATCCATCACAACGCTCCTGCGTGTACGGCGGTGGCTTGGGCACGACGGTTCCAGCGCAGGTTCAAGCGTGGCCGGTAGAGAATCAGCACGTCACTGGCCAGCAGGAAAAACAGCATCATGCCCTGGAACAATTGGGTGATCGCTTGCGGCAGGTTCAGGCTCATTTGTGCGCTTTCACCGCCGATGTACAGCAGCGCCATCAACAGGCTGGAAAACAGGATCCCGAGCGGATTCAGGCGGCCGAGAAACGCCACGGTGATCGCCGCATAGCCGTAGCCCGGCGAGACCTGCGGCACCAACTGACCGATCGGCCCGGTGACTTCGCACACACCGGCAAGGCCGGCCAGACCGCCGCTGATCAATAGCGCGAGCCAGATCAGGCGCTTCTCGCGAAAACCGACGAAACCGGCGGCCCGCTTATCCAGCCCGAGCACTTTGATCTGGAAGCCGACAAAGCTTTTCTGCAACAGCACCCACACCGCCACTAAGGCGAGCAGGGCGAAATACACCCCGGCGTGAACCCGTCCATCCTCCATCAAGAGCGGCAAGCGGCTGGCATCCCCGAACATCGCTGACTCGGGGAAGTTGAACCCGGCGGGATCCTTCAACGGACCGTGAACGCAGAACAGCAACAGGTTCAGCGCGATGTAGTTGAGCATGATGCTGGTCAGGATTTCATTGGCGTTGAAGCGTGTGCGCAACCACGCCGTCAGGCCGGCCCAGGCAGCACCGGCCAGGGTGCCGGTGAGCAGGATCGCCACCAGCGCCCAGCGGCTTTGCAGATCGATGATGTTGACCGCCAGCGCACTGCCGGCCAATGCACCGAGCAGCAGTTGACCTTCGGCACCGATGTTCCAGATGCGCGCCTGGTAGGCGACGGCCAGGCCCAATGCGCACAGCAGAATAGGCAGGGCTTTGACCAACAATTCAGAGACGCCATACAGGTCGCTGACCGGCGCGATCAGCAGCGTGTGCAAGGTCAACAGCGGGTCATGCCCGAGCGCGATGAACAACAATGATCCACAGCCCAGGGTCAGCGCAGCCGCCAGCAACGGCGAGCACCACAGCATCAGCTGCGATTGCTGGCCACGGGGTTCAAGAGAAAGCAGCATGTGACACTCCGTTAGCGCGTGGCGGATGCGAGTGATTGAGGGGCAGCGAACTGGCCGGCCATCCAGCCGCCGACATCGCTCAGGCGCGTATCGACCGTGGCGTTCAGTGCCGACAGGCGACCGCTGCACAAGGCGCCAAGGCGGTCGCAGATCTGGAACAGTTCGTCGAGGTCTTCGGAAATCACCAGGATCGCCGCGCCGGCATCGCGCAAGGCAATCAAGGCGCGGTGAATGGTGGCGGCCGCGCCGACGTCCACACCCCAGGTCGGGTGCGCGGCGATCAGGAGTTTGGGTTGCTGAAGGATTTCCCGGCCGAGGATGAATTTCTGCAGGTTGCCGCCGGACAGGCTGCGGGCCGGGGTCTGGCTATCGGGTGTCTTGACCCCGAAACGGCGGATGATTTCCTCGGCCAACACTTCGACTCTACTGCGCCGGATCAGACCCTTACTCACCAATCCTTGCTGGAAAGCGGTCAATAGTGCGTTGTCTGCCAGGCTCAACTCTGGCACCGCGCCATGGCCCAGGCGTTCGGCAGGGACGAAGCTCAGGCCAAGTCTGCGACGTGCGTCGGGGTGTAAGTGGGCAACCGGTTCCTGGCCAAAGCACAGGGTTGCGCCTTCGTTGCGATTGAGGCGTTGTTCGCCGCTGAGCAAGGCCAGCAGCTCGTCCTGGCCATTGCCCGCGACACCGGCGATGCCGACGATTTCACCGCTTCGCACTTCAAGATTGATGTCCTTGAGCGAGCACCCGAACGGGTCCGGGTTGTGCCAGGACAATCCGCGTACATCAAGGAACGCATCACCCCCGGTCACCTTCGGATAGTTTGCGTTCAACTGCGCCGCCTCACCGACCATCAGGCGCGCCAGTTGCTGATCCGTACAGTCGGCTGGCACGCAATGTCCGGTCACGCGCCCGCCGCGCAGTACCGTCGCGCTCTGACACAACGCGCGGACTTCCCCGAGCTTGTGGCTGATGAACAAAATGCTGCAGCCCTCGGCGGCGAGCCGGCGCAGGGTGACGAACAAGTCGTCGGCCTCTTGCGGCGTCAGCACCGAAGTCGGTTCATCGAGAATCAACAGGCGGATGTCCTGCATCAGGCAGCGAATGATTTCCACCCGTTGCCGTTCTCCGATCGACAGACTGTGGACAAGTCGCTCCGGCTCCAGCGCCATGCCATAGCGTCGCGACACCTCGCGAATCTTCGGCTCAAGTTGTCTGGGTGTGCCTGCCGCTGCGCCCATGGCCAGGGCGATGTTCTGCGCCACGCTCAAGGTTTCGAACAGCGAGAAGTGCTGGAACACCATGCCGATGCCCAGGCCTCGCGCCTGGGCCGGGTTGCGCAGGCTTACTCGCTGACCTTGCCAGACCACCTCGCCCGAATCGGCCTGGGTGACGCCGTAGATGATTTTCATCAGCGTGCTTTTGCCCGCGCCGTTTTCGCCAAGCAGGGCATGGATCTCGCCAGGGGCAATGGTCAGGTCGATGGCATCGTTGGCCAGGCAGCCGGGGTAGCGTTTGCTGATTTTGCGCAGTTGCAGGCGCGGAACCGGATCCGGGATTGGAGCGTGATTGGGCATGACAGGCTCGGTGCTGTTGGACTTGTGCCTGTGGATAAAGCAATTTTCTGGCCACTCGGTCAGAAAAACTTCGGACTCCTGTGAGCCGGGGCGTTGAGTACGCAGCTTTCAGATGTGCCAAGCAGAGCCCGGCACCACATGGGGGCAAGGGTGCAAATCAAGCCCCGATTTTGCTCGTGGGATTTTGCTCAAAAAATGATCAATCGACCACAAGCCATACCGTGCAGGGTGCCGAGACGGCCATGAACGGGTTATCCACAGATTGCTCCACAGTATTTGTGCGCAAGCTCAAGGCATGGGCATAAGCACTGGGTGGCTTTCTTCTAAAGGTGATAAATCGCCGTAACTGTTTGTTTTTGCTTGAATTTGATGCGCTTGATGGCAGATTGGACGAAAATTGAGCAAAGTCCGCAAAGCCGCATGACAGAAGGGTTACAGCGGTATGTGCTCAGGTTATCCACAGCCGGGTGCACAGCAGATGTGGGCAAATATGGAATAAGTGGAAAAGCGGCGTGCCCCAAAAGATCGCAGCACGATTCCGTGTAGGAACTGCCGAAGGCTGCGATCTTTTGCGCTTGTTTTCAGCGCTGCAGGAGAATACGTCCACGACTCAAATCGGCCAGCTGTGACTGCAAGGTATCGATCTGCGCATCGCCTACCGCCAACTGCAACTCGACACCATTGGCGGTGAAGCTTTCATCCACAACCAGTCCACCTGCCTCCGCCACCCGCAGCTTGACCAACGCCAGCTCGGCAAACCCGCAAGCGCATCGCAACGGCACCCGGCTGATCAACTCAACCTTTGGCGCCGCTTGCAGGCATTTGTTCGCACCGCCGCCATAGGCCCGGGCGAGACCACCGGTGCCCAGTTGGATGCCGCCGTACCAGCGAATCACCAGCACCGCGACCTGATCGCAATCCTGTGCCTCTATCGCCGCCAGAATCGGCCGACCTGCCGTGCCACCGGGTTCGCCATCATCGGTGCTGCGATATTGATCGCCGAGCTTCCACGCCCAGCAGTTGTGCGAGGCATTCAAGTCGCTGTGCTGTTCAATGAACGCCTGGGCCTCGGCCGGGCTGGAGATCGGCGCGGCGAAGGTGATGAAGCGGCTCTTGCGAATCTCTTCGCGGTATTCGCAAAAACCGCTGAGGGTAAAAGGCATACGTACCTGAATGGCTACTTAAATGGCAGGTTTCAGGCCGCAGCCCTTGAGAATGATGCGGATCAGGTTGTCCCCGGCGTCTTCCATGTCTTGCCTGGTCAACCTGGTGCGCCCGGTGACGCGGCAGATCTGCGTGGCGAAGTCGGCGTAATGCTGGGTGCTGCCCCACAGCAGGAAGATCAGGTGCACCGGATCGACCGGGTCCATTTTACCGGCGTCGATCCAGGCCTGGAACACACCCGCACGGCCCTGGAACCAGGCGCGATAGTCCTGGTTGAAATACTCGGTCAGGCATTCACCGCCACTGATGACTTCCATGGCGAAAATCCGCGAGGCTTGCGGCTGGCGGCGGGAGAACTCCATTTTCGCGCGAATGTAACGGGTCAAGGCCTCGGTCGGATCATCCTCGGCGGTGAGGGTGTTGAAGGTGCTGTCCCACAACTCGATGATGTTGCTCAGCACCGCCACGTACAAACCGAGCTTGTTGGTGAAGTAGTAATGCAGGTTTGCCTTGGGCAGCCCGGCGTTCTGGGCGATGGTGTTCATGCTCGTGCCTTTGTACCCGTGACGGGCGAACTCGTCTTCGGCGGCTTTGATGATGGTCTCTTCGTTCTTCTGACGAATGCGGCTGACGGGTTTTGCGCCGTGGGCTGGGACTTCAAAGGTCATAAGCACTTCCGAACTGGTAGGTGGGTGCAGCCAGTGCGTTGATAGCGTAAAACCGAAACCACCACAACCCTGTAGGAGCTGCCGAAGGCTGCGATCTTTTGATCTTGATTTTCAGGATCAAAAGATCGCAGCCTTCGGCAGCTCCTACAGGGGGGTAATTGTTCAACGCGTCGCGGCCAGGCTCTCGAGAAAACTCTCCAGCACCAGATGCGGGCGACGCCCCTTGCGTGTGACCGAGGCCAGGCTCAGGTCATAGAAGCGCGTTTTGGCTTTCAACGCTCGCAACCGGCCCTGCTGTACCCAAAGACTCGCATAGTGATCCGGCAGATAACCGATATAGCGTCCGGTCAGGATCAGGAAGGCCATGCCTTCGCGGTCCGAGGCGCTGGCGGTGCAATTGAGCGCCTGGTAGTGGGCCTGGATCTCCGCTGGCAATCGAAAGGTGGGTGCGATGGCGTCCTGACTGTTCAGGCGTTCGTCGTCCAGTTGTTTGTCGTCGACATAAAACAGCGGATGGCCGACCGCGCAATACAGCAGCGAGCGTTCGCTATACAACGGTTGGTACTCCAGCCCCGACAGTGCGCTTGCCTGCGGCACCACGCCGACGTGCAAACGACCGTCGAGCACGCCTTGTTCGACCTCGTTGGGCGCGATCATGCGGATCTGGATCTGCACGTCCGGGCCGCGCTCTTTCAATTGCGCGAGGGCATGGGTGATGCGCATGTGGGGCAGGGTGACCAGGTTGTCCGTCAGACCAATGATCAATTCACCACGCAAGTGCTGGTGCAGGCCGTTGACCTCGGTACGGAAGCTTTCCAGCGCACTCAACAGTTGCAACGCCGATTGATAGACCTCGCGACCTTCCTCGGTCAGGGAAAAACCGGCGCGTCCACGTTGGCACAGGCGCAGGCCGAGGCGTTGCTCCAGATCGCTCATCTGCTGGCTGATCGCCGAACGACCAATGCCCAGCACGGTTTCCGCCGCGGAGAAGCCGCCGCATTCCACCACGCTACGAAAGATCCTCAGCAGGCGAATATCAAAGTCGCTGACCTGGGCCAGCGGATCGGGACGGCGAGCGCTCATGCGGGTTACTCAAAGTTTAGTGATTGGCTGACTGAACATTAGAAGAGTTGCATTTCACAGACTTTATCCCCGTGGCAATTTAGCTGCAACAACGGTTTTCAATCCTTACGCCGCTTACTGCCTTGCGAGGTTTTGCCCATGAACTTGCCTGAAAACGCCCCGACTTCGCTGGCCAGCCAGCTCAAGCTCGATGCTCACTGGATGCCTTACACCGCCAACCGCAACTTCCAGCGCGACCCGCGCCTGATCGTTGGCGCCGAAGGCAGCTGGCTGATCGACGACAAGGGGCGCAAGGTGTATGACTCGCTGTCGGGTCTGTGGACCTGTGGCGCCGGGCACACCCGCAAGGAAATCCAGGAAGCGGTCGCCAGGCAACTGGGCACGCTCGATTACTCGCCAGGCTTCCAGTACGGTCATCCGCTGTCGTTCCAGCTGGCCGAGAAAATCACCGACCTGACCCCGGGCAACCTGAACCACGTGTTCTTCACCGACTCGGGTTCCGAGTGTGCTGACACCGCGGTGAAGATGGTCCGTGCCTACTGGCGCTTGAAGGGCCAGTCGACCAAAACCAAGATGATCGGCCGTGCCCGTGGCTACCACGGTGTGAACATCGCGGGCACCAGCCTCGGCGGCGTGAACGGCAACCGCAAATTGTTCGGTCAGGCGATGATGGACGTCGACCACCTGCCGCACACTCTGCTGGCAAGCAACGCCTACTCCCGTGGCATGCCGGAGCAGGGTGGCATCGCCCTGGCTGACGAACTGCTCAAGCTGATCGAACTGCACGATGCATCGAACATCGCGGCGGTATTCGTCGAGCCATTGGCCGGTTCCGCTGGCGTGCTGGTTCCGCCGCAGGGTTACCTCAAGCGTCTGCGTGAAATCTGCGACCAGCACAACATCCTGCTGGTGTTCGACGAAGTGATCACCGGTTTCGGCCGTACCGGCACCATGTTCGGCGCCACCACCTTCGGCGTGACCCCGGACCTGATGTGCATTGCCAAGCAAGTCACCAATGGCGCGATCCCGATGGGCGCGGTGATTGCCAGCTCCGAGATCTACCAGACCTTCATGAATCAGCCGACGCCTGAGTACGCGGTTGAATTCCCCCATGGCTACACCTATTCGGCACACCCGGTGGCGTGCGCGGCGGGCCTGGCAGCACTCGACCTGCTGCAAAAGGAAAACCTGGTACAGAGCGTGGCCGAAGTCGCACCGCATTTCGAAAATGCGCTGCACGGCCTCAAAGGCACCAAGAACATTATCGACATCCGCAACTTCGGCCTGGCCGGTGCGATCCAGATCGCTCCACGTGACGGCGACGCGATCGTGCGTCCGTTCGAAGCCGGCATGGCGCTGTGGAAAGCCGGGTTCTACGTACGCTTCGGCGGCGACACCCTGCAGTTCGGCCCAACCTTCAACAGCAAGCCGCAGGACCTGGATCGTCTATTCGACGCGGTCGGCGAAGTGCTGAGCAAGATCGACTGATTTCTCCTTCTATATACCTATAAACAACGGGCGTCCGGGAACGGGCGCCTGTGGACAACATTTCAGGAGCTTCCATGAGCGTTATTCCGCATTTGATCAATGGCGAACTGGTGACCGAGAACGGTCGCGCGGTTGATGTGTTCAACCCGTCTACCGGCCAGGCTATTCACAAGTTGCCGCTGGCGACCCGCGAAACCATCCAGAGCGCCATCGACGCGGCCAAGGCTGCATTCCCGGCCTGGCGCAACACGCCGCCGGCCAAGCGTGCCCAGGTGATGTTCCGCTTCAAGCAACTGCTGGAGCAAAACGAAGCACGTATCGCGCAACTGATCAGCGAAGAGCACGGCAAGACCCTGGAAGATGCTGCCGGTGAACTGAAGCGCGGCATCGAGAACGTCGAGTTCGCTTGCGCGGCTCCGGAAATCCTCAAGGGCGAGTACAGCCGCAACGTCGGCCCGAACATCGATGCCTGGTCTGACTTCCAGCCGTTGGGCGTTGTCGCCGGTATCACGCCATTCAACTTCCCGGCCATGGTGCCGCTGTGGATGTACCCGCTGGCGATCGTCTGCGGCAACTGCTTCATCCTCAAGCCGTCCGAGCGTGACCCGAGCTCGACGC
>NZ_CP077078.1:902500-1937500 GCF_019139795.1 Pseudomonas azerbaijanorientalis
CAGCTTGGCGTTGGTTGTCCAAGTTTAAGGTGGTAGGCTGAGATCTTAGGTAAATCCGGGATCTTAAGGCCGAGAGCTGATGACGAGTTACCCTTTGGGTGACGAAGTGGTTGATGCCATGCTTCCAAGAAAAGCTTCTAAGCTTCAGATAACCAGGAACCGTACCCCAAACCGACACAGGTGGTTGGGTAGAGAATACCAAGGCGCTTGAGAGAACTCGGGTGAAGGAACTAGGCAAAATGGCACCGTAACTTCGGGAGAAGGTGCGCCGGTGAGGGTGAAGGACTTGCTCCGTAAGCCCACGCCGGTCGAAGATACCAGGCCGCTGCGACTGTTTATTAAAAACACAGCACTCTGCAAACACGAAAGTGGACGTATAGGGTGTGACGCCTGCCCGGTGCCGGAAGGTTAATTGATGGGGTTAGCTAACGCGAAGCTCTTGATCGAAGCCCCGGTAAACGGCGGCCGTAACTATAACGGTCCTAAGGTAGCGAAATTCCTTGTCGGGTAAGTTCCGACCTGCACGAATGGCGTAACGATGGCGGCGCTGTCTCCACCCGAGACTCAGTGAAATTGAAATCGCTGTGAAGATGCAGTGTATCCGCGGCTAGACGGAAAGACCCCGTGAACCTTTACTATAGCTTTGCACTGGACTTTGAATTTGCTTGTGTAGGATAGGTGGGAGGCTTTGAAGCGTGGACGCCAGTTCGCGTGGAGCCATCCTTGAAATACCACCCTGGCAACTTTGAGGTTCTAACTCAGGTCCGTTATCCGGATCGAGGACAGTGTATGGTGGGTAGTTTGACTGGGGCGGTCTCCTCCTAAAGAGTAACGGAGGAGTACGAAGGTGCGCTCAGACCGGTCGGAAATCGGTCGTAGAGTATAAAGGCAAAAGCGCGCTTGACTGCGAGACAGACACGTCGAGCAGGTACGAAAGTAGGTCTTAGTGATCCGGTGGTTCTGTATGGAAGGGCCATCGCTCAACGGATAAAAGGTACTCCGGGGATAACAGGCTGATACCGCCCAAGAGTTCATATCGACGGCGGTGTTTGGCACCTCGATGTCGGCTCATCACATCCTGGGGCTGAAGCCGGTCCCAAGGGTATGGCTGTTCGCCATTTAAAGTGGTACGCGAGCTGGGTTTAGAACGTCGTGAGACAGTTCGGTCCCTATCTGCCGTGGACGTTTGAGATTTGAGAGGGGCTGCTCCTAGTACGAGAGGACCGGAGTGGACGAACCTCTGGTGTTCCGGTTGTCACGCCAGTGGCATTGCCGGGTAGCTATGTTCGGAAAAGATAACCGCTGAAAGCATCTAAGCGGGAAACTTGCCTCAAGATGAGATCTCACTGGGACCTTGAGTCCCCTGAAGGGCCGTCGAAGACTACGACGTTGATAGGTTGGGTGTGTAAGCGCTGTGAGGCGTTGAGCTAACCAATACTAATTGCCCGTGAGGCTTGACCATATAACACCCAAGCAATTTGCGTCGGCTCTCTAATCCAGAGCAACCAGATTGCGGTGTGTGAAGACGAAACGAACCGAAAGTTCGAAAGACTCACAAAACACCCAGCTGTCACATACCCAATTTGCTGAAGCGAGGCCAACTGGCCACGACTCAGTACCCGAATTTCTTGACGACCATAGAGCGTTGGAACCACCTGATCCCATCCCGAACTCAGAAGTGAAACGATGCATCGCCGATGGTAGTGTGGGGTTTCCCCATGTGAGAGTAGGTCATCGTCAAGATTAAATTCCGAAACCCCTATCTGCGTATGCAGGTAGGGGTTTTGTTTTTGCGCCTCCATACACCTCAAGCGCTGTTCCCTGTAGGAGCGAGCCTGCTCCGGGCGGCGTTCCGACGAAGAACTTCAGCGCACCGCGTTACCCCAGACAACCCGCGTCATCGTTGACGACCTTCGCGAGCGAGCTCGCTCCTACAAATGCTAAAGTCGCCCCTCGAATTTGCATTTTCCAAGGAAGCCTTATGCCGGACGCGACGTCCCTCAGTGCTGGATTCATGGTGGTTCACGGCAATCGCCTGGACGAGTTGCGCAGCCTGGTGGTCAGCTGGATGCGGCGCTACCCGCTGGCTCCCCTGGAGAATGAAATCGCGTTGGTGCAAAGCAATGGCATTGCCCAATGGCTGAAGCTGGCACTGGCGGAAGATGCCGAAGAAGACGACATGGGCGGCTGTGGTATCGCCGCGGCCATCGACGTGCAGTTGCCCGGCAGTTTCATGTGGCAGCTCTATCGCATGGTCCTTGGGCGCGATGAAATTCCGGCCAAGTCCCTGCTCGATAAAGCTCCGCTGACCTGGCGATTGATGCGCCTGCTGCCGCAGTTGATCAACCAGCCACACTTCGAGCCGCTGCAGCGCTTCCTGACCCATGACACCGATCTGCGCAAACGCTATCAATTGGCTGAGCGTCTGGCGGACCTGTTCGACCAGTACCAGGTCTATCGGGCTGACTGGCTTGAAGACTGGGCAGAAGGTCGACATCAGACAAGAAGCGCCAGGGGCGAGGCCAAAGCCCTGACGCCGGCCAATTGCTGGCAGGCAGAGTTATGGCGTGCACTCTTGCTGGATGTCGGAGAGCAAGGCATGGCGCAAAGCCGTGCCGGGGTTCATCAGCGATTCGTCGAGCGCATCAACAACCTCGAAACAGCTCCCCAGGGATTGCCCTCGCGAGTGATCGTTTTCGGGATTTCTTCGCTGCCTGCCCAAGCCCTGGAAGCACTGGCGGGGCTGGCACGATTCAGTCAGGTCCTGCTGTGCGTACATAACCCGTGTCGTCACCATTGGGCGGACATCGTCGCCGATAAAGACCTGTTGCGGCATCAATACAAGCGACAGGCCCGCAAGAGCGGCATGCCGGTAGTGATCGATCCGCAAACCCTGCACCAGCATGCTCACCCGCTGCTGGCTGCCTGGGGTAAACAGGGGCGGGACTATATCAACCTGCTCGACAGTTACGACGATCCCAACAGCTATCGCTCCGCATTTCGTGACGGGCGCATCGACCTGTTCAGTGACGGTCAGCCGCTGAATGTGCTCAACCAGTTGCAGGATGACATCCTCGAGTTGCGTCCCCTCAACGAGACTCGGGAGCGCTGGCCGGCCATCGATCTGCAGACGGACGAATCGATCCGTTTTCACATTGCCCACAGCGCCCAGCGAGAAGTCGAGATTCTCCACGATCAACTGCTCGCGCGCTTCAGTGCCGATCCGGCATTGCGCCCCCGGGACATCATCGTCATGGTCCCGGACATCGACAGCTACGCCCCGCACATTCGTGCCGTGTTTGGCCAGCTCGACCGTCAGGACCCGCGCTTCATTCCGTTTACGCTGGCTGACCAGGGCCAGCGTGGTCGCGATCCACTGCTGATTGCTGTGGAGCACCTGCTCAAGCTGCCTGACAGCCGATTCCCCGTCAGTGAGATTCTCGATCTGCTGGACGTCCCGGCACTGCGCGCCCGCTTTGGTGTCGAGGAGCGTGACCTGCCGACCCTGCACCGCTGGATCGAAGGTGCCGGCATTCGCTGGGGCATGAATGCCGAGCAACGTGCCGGACTCGGGCTGCCCAATGAACTGGAGCAAAACAGCTGGCGTTTCGGCTTGCGACGGATGTTGCTCGGTTATGCCGTTGGCAGCGCCGATGCCTATGAGGGTATCGAGCCCTACGACGAGATCGGTGGTCTGGACGCTGCGCTCATTGGTCCGCTGGTTGCGCTGCTGGACGCGCTGGAAGTGGCTCACCATGAACTCTCTCAGCCTGCACCGCCGCGGCAATGGGGCTTGCGCTTGCAGGCGTTGGTGCAGTTGTTCTTCCTCGCCAGCAACGAACACGATGACTACTTGCTGGCTCAGCTCGAAGAACTGCGTGAGACCTGGCTCGAGACCTGCGAATCCGTCGGCTTGCAGGACGAGTTGCCGCTGACGGTCGTCCGTGAAGCCTGGCTTGCAGGCCTGGACCAGGGCCGTTTGTCCCAACGCTTTCTGGCCGGTGCGGTGAACTTCTGCACCTTGATGCCCATGCGTGCTATCCCGTTCAAGCTGGTCTGCCTGCTGGGCATGAATGACGGCGATTATCCGCGTGCTCAACCGCCGCTGGATTTCGATCTGATGGGCAGTGATTACCGGCCAGGTGATCGCTCCCGACGCGAAGATGACCGTTACCTGCTACTGGAGGCCTTGTTGTCGGCTCGCGATCAGCTCTACATCAGTTGGGTGGGCCGCAGCATCCGCGACAATAGCGAGAGGCCGGCGTCGGTATTGATCGGCCAGTTGCGTGACCACCTGGCCAGCGGTTGGCGATTGGCACAAAGTGGCGAGGATCTGCTTGAAGCCATGACCCGGGAACACCCCTTGCAGCCTTTCAGCGCCCGCTACTTTCACGAAGGGGATGAGTCGTTCAGCTACGCCACCGAATGGCAGGTCCTTCATCAAGCGGCAGAGCAACAGGCGAGCGCCGAAGTGCTTGAGGCTCACGTTCAGGACGAACCCCTCAGCCTCGGTCAGCTGCAGGATTTCCTGCGCAATCCGGTACGGCACTTTTTCAGCCAGCGACTGAAAGTCTTCTTCGAGGCGGCTGAAGTGCCGTTGGGCGATGAAGAGCCTTTTGTCCTGGATGCACTGCAGCGTTACAGCCTCAGCGATCGTTTGCTCGAAGCGGCGCTGGCAGATCCGGGAAATACCGGACAGGCACTAGAGGATCAGGCCAAACGCCTGCAAAACAGCGGGCTGCTGCCCATGGCCGGTTTCGGTGAGTGCCTGCAACGTGAATTGATCGAACCATTGCCCGACTTGCTGCAACGCCACCAACAGCTCCTGGCTTTGTGGCCGACACCGCTCAGCAGTGCGTTGCCCGTCAATCTTGAACTGCAAGGCCTGCACGTCGAGGGCTGGCTCAGCGGTCTGCATCAGCGCGCTGATGGTGGTTTGCTGTCTGTCACGACGATCCCCAACAGTATCGGCTCGATCAAATCGCGCAAATGGCATCGACTGACGCGCCCGTGGCTCACGCATCTGGTGGCCTGTGCCAGTGGCATGACGTTGACCACTGCACTGGTGGCCAGCGACGACAGCCTGTTGCTCGCACCGATGGACGAGTCCACGGCACGGAAAATTCTCGGTGACCTGTTGATGGCCTGGCAGTCGGGTATGCGCCAGCCTCTGCCGATCGCGGTCAAGACCGCCTTTGCGTGGCTGGGGCAAACCGACCCGGTCAAAGCCACGGCCGTTGCGCGCAAGGCCTATGAAGGGGACGGGCAGACGACGGACGGAGAGCGACGCGAAAGTCCGGCACTTGCACGCCAGTTCGCCGATTACGATGCCCTGAGCGCCGATGAAACCTTCCCCGACTGGTGTGATGCGCTCTATCGCCCGCTGCTTGAAGCACCCTGGCGTTCACTGTCCAGCGAGGAGTCGCGTTGATGAGTACAAAGACACCTCTGGCCCTGGCCTTCCCGCTGCGTGGCAGTCAACTGATCGAAGCCAGCGCGGGGACCGGCAAGACCTTCACCATTTCCGCGCTGTACCTGCGCCTGGTGCTGGGCAATGGCGGGGAAGGCAGGGGCTTCGGACGCGAACTGTTGCCGCCGCAAATCCTCGTCGTGACCTTTACCGACGCCGCTACTAAAGAATTGCGCGAACGCATTCGCACGCGACTCGCCGAGGCCGCACGCTTTTTCCGCGATGAAACGCCTGCCCCCGACAGCCTGATTGCCGAGCTGCGTGATCAGTACTTGCCCGAGCAATGGCCCGGTTGTGCAAACCGCCTGGATATCGCCGCCCAATGGATGGACGAGGCGGCAGTGTCGACTATCCACAGTTGGTGCCAGCGCATGTTGCGCGAGCACGCCTTCGACAGCGGCAGCCTGTTTACCCAGACCCTGGAAACCGACCACAGCGACTTGCTGGGGGAAGTCCTGCGCGATTACTGGCGGCTGTTCTGCTACCCGATGCAAGGTGATGCGCTGAATTGGGTGCGCAGCAATTGGGGCGGTCCGGCGGCGCTGCTGCCGCGGATTCGTGCGCTGTTTGCCAGTGAGCGCGATACGCTTCAAGGCAAAGAGCCCGCCGAGATAATTTCGCAATGCTTGCAAGAGCGACGGGCTGCCCTGATCGAACTGAAAAAGCCCTGGCCGCAGTGGTCGGACGAGTTGCTTGCCATCTGCCACCAGGGCGTTGCCAGCAAGGCTGTCGACGGTCGCAAGATGCAGGCACGCTATTTCGAGCCCTGGTTCGAAAAAATCAAAGCCTGGGCCGAAGACGAATCTCTCGAGCAACTGGATATCGGCACCGGTTTCACGCGTCTGACCCCTGATGGCATGGCCGAAGCCTGGAAGGGCGAAGCGCCTCGACATCCGGGGCTCGATGCGATGGCCGGTCTCAAGGCCTGTCTTGACGGGTTGCCAGCGCCCGATGCCGCCGTGCTGCAACATGCCGCCCGCTGGGTCGGGGCACGATTCGAAGAAGAGAAACGCCGTCGTGCGGAAATGGGCTTCGACGACATGTTGCTGCGCCTTGATGCGGCCTTGCAGTCCGATGGCGGCGAGCGCCTGGCCACCCTGATTCGTGAACAGTTTCCGGTCGCCCTTATCGATGAGTTCCAGGACACCGACCCGGTGCAATACCGGATCTTCGAGAGCATCTACCGCATTGAAGAGAACAGCCCCGAGTGCGGCCTGTTCCTGATCGGCGACCCGAAACAGGCGATCTACGCTTTTCGCGGGGCCGACATCCATACCTACCTGCGCGCCCGCCAGGCCACCACCGGCCGCCTGCACACCTTGGGCACCAACTTCCGCTCAAGCCATGGCATGGTCAACGCGGTGAACCATGTGTTCGAGCGTGCCGAAGCACGGGAGTCGGGACGGGGCGCATTCCTCTTTCGGGAACCGAATGGCGCCAACCCGGTTCCGTTCATGCCGGTGGCCTCCCAGGGCCGCAAAGAAGTGCTGCATATAAATAATCAGCCTGTCCCGGCCTTGAATATCTGGCACTTGGCGGCCGAACAACCGTTGTCCGGTGCGGTGTACCGGCAACATCTGGCGGCGGCCTGCGCCAGTGAAATCACGGCATTGCTCAATGGCGGGCAGCAGGGGCAAGCGGGATTCACCCAGGACGGCAAAGCCTTCAGGGGCCTGCTGCCGGCGGACATCGCCATCCTGGTGCGCGATGGCAAGGAAGCGCAGGCGGTGCGTGGCGAATTGGCTGCACGGGGCGTGCGCAGTGTCTACCTGTCGGACAAGGACTCGGTGTTCGCCGCCCAGGAGGCGCATGACGTGCTGACCTGGCTCAAGGCCTGCGCCGAGCCGGATGTCGAGCGCCCGCTGCGGGCCGCGTTGGCCAGCATCACCTTGAACCTTTCGTTGACCGAGCTGGAGCGCTTGAATCAGGACGAATTGGCCTGGGAGTCCCGGGTCATGCAGTTCCGTGGCTATCGCGAAGTCTGGCGCAAGCAGGGTGTTTTGCCGATGCTGCGCCGTTTGCTGCACGACTTCCGCCTGCCCCAGGCGTTGATCGCCCGCAGTGACGGCGAGCGGGTCTTGACGAACCTCCTGCACCTGTCCGAATTGCTGCAACAGGCCGCCGCCGAACTCGATGGCGAACAAGCGCTGATCCGGCATTTGTCCGAGCATCTGGCGTTGTCGGGGCAGGCAGGCGAGGAGCAGATTCTGCGTCTGGAAAGTGATGAACAACTGGTCAAGGTCGTGACCATCCACAAGTCCAAAGGCCTTGAATACCCCTTGGTGTTCCTGCCGTTCATCTGTTCGGCGAAACCGGTGGATGGCAGCCGCCTGCCGTTGCACTACCACGATGAATCAGGCAATGCCCAGGTCACGTTGAAGCCGACGCCAGAATTGATTGCCCTGGCCGACGATGAGCGTCTGGCTGAGGATCTGCGCTTGCTCTATGTCGCCCTGACCCGGGCGCAGCACGCCTGCTGGCTGGGGGTGGCTGACCTCAAGCGCGGCAACAACAATGGTTCGGTGCTGCATCTGTCGGCCTTGGGTTATCTGTTGGGCGGCGGTGCACCATTGGCCGACTCCCCGGCGTTGCAGCAGTGGTTGCGTGACCTGCAACAGAACTGCCCGGCGCTGGCCTATGCCCAGATGCCTGACGCGACAACAGAGCATTACCAGCCACCGCAAAACGACGCGGCGCTGCTGGCTCCGCTGATCCCCAAACGCAAGGCCAGTGAAAACTGGTGGATCGCCTCTTACAGCGCATTGCGCATTAGCGACACCCTGAGTGTCGGCACGGACGAGGCGCCGGAGAGTCCACAGGCGCAAAAACTGTTCGATGACGAACGTCTCGACCCGCAGGCTCCCAGGGAAGTGGTGGCCAGCGGCGGCGATATCCATCGCTTCCCACGCGGCCCGAACCCCGGCACCTTCCTCCATGGTCTGCTCGAATGGGCGGGGGGCGAGGGGTTTGCCGCGGCACCCCAGGAGGTGATCGACGCTATTGCCCGTCGCTGCAATCGCCGAGGCTGGGAGGGCTGGATCACCACGCTGAGTGACTGGCTGCAGCATCTGCTCAAGTCGCCGTTGCAACTGGGGGCCGATCAGGTGCCGGTGATATTCGGGCAGTTGACGCAATATCAGGTCGAGATGGAATTCTGGTTCGCCAGCCATAAGGTCGATGTACTCAAGCTTGATGCGCTGGTGTGCCAGTACACCCATGACGGCGTGGCCCGGGTGGCCGCCGAACCGGTGCTGCTCAACGGCATGTTCAAGGGCTTCATCGACCTGACGTTCGAGCACAACGGCCGCTATTACGTTGCCGACTACAAATCCAACTGGCTTGGCGCTGATGATGCGTCCTACACCGTGCCGGCCATGGAGCAGTCGATTCTCGACAACCGCTATGACCTGCAATACGTGTTGTACCTGTTGGCCCTGCATCGCCAGCTCAAGGCGCGGCTCGCCGATTACGACTACGACCGGCATGTCGGCGGTGCGTTGTACCTGTTCCTGCGGGGGACGCGTGCGGCCAGCCAGGGTGTGTTTTTCACCCGTCCGCCAAGAGAACTGATCGAGCGTCTGGACAGGCTGTTCCAGGGCAAGCCAGAGCCCAAGGCCGAACCCGCCTGGGAACAGGGAGTACTGTTATGAATCGCTCATTCGCCGATTTGCTGCCGACATCGCTGGCAGCCGAAAGCCTGGCCGATCTGGCGCCGCTGAGTCGTGCCGACGACTTGCTGTTGCTGCTCACGCGCTGGGTCGAACGAGGCTGGTTGCGCGCGCTGGACAAAGCCTTTGTAGCGTTTCTGCATGAACTGGCGCCAGAGGATGATCCGTTGGTCTTGCTGGCAGCCGCGTTGACCAGCCACCAGTTGGGCCACGGGCATGTCTGCCTCGACCTGTTCGAGACACTGAAAGAGCCGGACTTCGCCCTGTCATTACCACCCGAAGGTGATGTGCAAGGCGGCGCCATGCTTTTGCCGTCGCAATTGCTCGGATCGCTGGACGGTGCTCATTGGTGCAAGGTGCTGGCCGCCAGCAACCTGGTCGCACTGGCCGCCGACAGCCGTGACAACGTGCGTGACCGACCTTTGGTGTTGTCGGGTAAACGCTTGTACCTGCGCCGCTATTGGGCCTACGAGCGGCGGATCGACCTTTCGCTGCGCGAGCGTCTGGCGGAGCACGAGTCCACGCCGAACGACCTGCTCCAGCGCCTCACCGGCTTGTTTGGGCCTGCCCGGCCGGGTGAAGTGATCGACTGGCAGAAGCTCGCCTGCGCCCTGGCGACGCGCAGCGCCTTCAGCATCGTGACGGGGGGGCCGGGAACCGGCAAGACCACCACCGTCGTGCGCTTGCTGGCGTTGCTCCAGGCGCCGGCGGTCGAGGCCGGCATGCCATTGCGCATTCGCCTCGCCGCACCGACCGGCAAGGCCGCGGCGCGTCTGACAGAGTCCATCAGTCAGCAAGTCCGGACCCTGAAGGTCAGCGAAGCCATACGCGAGAAAATCCCGTCGGATGTCACCACCGTTCACCGTCTGCTGGGCAGCCGGCCCGGGACACGTCATTTCCGGCACCACGCGGGCAATCGCCTGCCGCTGGATGTGCTGGTGGTGGACGAGGCCTCGATGATCGACCTGGAAATGATGGCCAATCTGCTCGACGCCTTGCCGGCCCATGCACGCCTCGTGCTGTTGGGTGACAAGGATCAGTTGGCTTCGGTAGAAGCCGGTGCGGTACTGGGGGATCTGTGTCGTGACGCGGAGGCTGGCTGGTACAGCCCGCAGACACGCCAGTGGCTGGAAGTCGTCAGCGGCGAAAGCCTGCAGGCCGGCGGATTGCAGGAGGATACGCAGGGCGCTCATCCACTGGCCCAACAGGTGGTGATGTTGCGCCATTCCCGGCGATTCGGTGAGGGCAGTGGCATTGGTCAGCTCGCTCGTTGGGTCAACCAGCAGCAACCGGAAGAAGCCCGCAAGTTGTTGTCTGCGCGAAGCCATGACGATGTGTATGGCTTGTCCCTCAAGGGCGAGCAAGACCGGACCCTGGAGCGTTTGCTGCTCGAAGGCCATGGTGAGGGGCCGCAGGGTTATCGGCATTACCTGACCTTGCTGCGCAAACACCGGCCGCCACTCGACAGCCCGCTGGACGATTCGAGCTGGACCGACTGGGCCCGGGAGGTGTTGCAAGCCTTTGACGCGTTCCAGCTGTTATGTGCCGTGCGCAAGGGGCCGTGGGGTGTGGAGGGTCTGAACCAGCGAGTGACGGAGGCGTTGCTCAGGGCACGCCTGATCGACAGCGACCAGCAGTGGTACGAAGGTCGCCCCGTGCTGATGACTCGCAACGATTACGGGCTGGGCTTGATGAACGGCGATATTGGCATCGCCCTCAAACTCCCGGAGCAGGAGGGCCACGGAAAACAGGTTTTGCGTGTGGCGTTCCCACGCAATGACGGTCAGGGCGGCGTGCGATTTGTCCTGCCAAGCCGTCTGAATGATGTCGAAACCGTGTACGCCATGACTGTGCATAAATCCCAAGGCTCGGAGTTCGCGCACACCGCGTTGATTCTTCCTGACGCCTTGAATCCGGTCCTCACCAAGGAATTGATCTACACCGGGATTACCCGGGCCAAGGATTGGTTCACCCTGATCGAATCGCGCGCAGGCGTATTTGAAGAGGCGGTGAAACGCCGGGTCAAGCGCTTGAGCGGGCTGATGCTGGAACTGAAGGACGGCAGTGAGCCGATAGGCTGAAAGGTCAGTGAGCGATTGTAGGAAGTTGCCAGAGGCGGCGTAGTACGTGGCCTCGCTGGCATTTCCTCGCTGTGCTGTCGTTGCGGCATCCTTTCGCTTCGGTCCAAGAGTATCCCTGCATGAAGGTGGCTGTCAGGATGACAGAGCGCGTCGGCAAGGCGCTGCTCGGTGTGGGTATCGAGCGAGAGCGGGTCGATGGCCACACCGACGCACCGAGAATCGCCGGGTCGCCATCGGCGTTAGCTCCGACTAATTGGAGAGCGGCTCTTGGTGAGCTGGATATGCGGACGCGCTAGCCTCCCTCATGCAAGCCAAGGGCGTCCCTATCGTTCACGCTCAATCTGTACCATCTGTGGCCGCAACGGCTACAGCCTGGCGTGGACACGAAAAGTTGTTCACACGTTTTTTATTGCTTGTAGTGCGCAAGAGCTACCCCTTATAAGAGCAACTTTTCACTCTCGAAATAAAGGGAAACAAGCATGAGCGACGCCTGGAACGAAGGGTATTTTACGGACGAGGGCTACACCTACAGCTACAGCCGGGAAATCAATCCAGTCTTCCAGCGCTATTGCTTGTTGTTGCGCGGTTTTTCCAGTCTTGAGACGACCGATGGCTATCACTGCGAATTGGGATTTGGCCAGGGTGTCTCGATCAATATCCATGCCGCCGCCAACCCAGGGTCCTACATAGGTACGGATTTCCACCCAGGCCAGGCAGCCCATGCCAATGCACTGGCGACTGCCTGGAACAGCGATGCGCGGCTGTATGACGACAGCTTCGAGCAACTGCTTGCCCGCGACGACTTGCCACAATTCGACAGCATCAGCCTGCATGGCATCTGGACCTGGGTCAGCCGCGACAACCAGAAACTGATCGTCGAGTTCGCCCGTCGTCACCTCAAACCCGGTGGCCTGCTGTACATAAGCTACAACTGCTTCCCCGGCTGGTCGCCGTCGGCGCCCTTGCGTCATCTGTTCAGGCTGCACGACCGCTTCGCCACGAACACCAGCGTTCGCCCGGACCAGCGTATCGAGGCCGCACTGCAATTCTCCGAAACGCTGCTGGCGGCCAACCCCAACTACGCCAGCGCGGTACCGAACCTGAACGACAAGCTCCAGGGCATCAAAGGCCAGGATCGCCAGTACGTCGCCCATGAATACTTCAACCGCGACTGGAACTGCATGTATTTCACCGACGTGGTCGATGCCCTGGCCCCTGCCAAACTCGACTACGCCACGACGGCTGTCCCTCTGGACTCGGTGGCCCCGCTCAACTTGAGCGCAGAAGGCATGGACTTCCTGGAAGGAATCGAGCACCCGGTCATGCGTGAACAAGCGCGCGACTACTTCGTCAACCAGCATTTCCGTCGAGATCTGTACGTGCGCGGCGCCAACCGACTGTCCGCCGCTGAACAGCGCCAGGGTATGTACAACACGCGCTTTGTCCTGTTGCAGGCGGCAGAAAGCATATCTGACACCGTCAGGGGGCCTGCCGGCGAAGCGACGCTGCAGGCAGAGGTCTATGGCCCCGTACTCGAAGCGCTGACGGCCAACGCCTATGCACCGAAAACGTTGCGCCAGTTGGCCGTGGCCGTGCCCTCGATGCCTTATGACGATCTGGTGCAGGCCATCACCGTATTGATCGGGATGGGCGCTGCAGCACCGTGCCAGAGCGAAGTGGCCGAGAAACTGGTGCAGGCGCGCTGCAACACCCTCAATCTGCAGCTTTGCAAACGTGCGCTGCTCAGTAACAAAATCCAGGTCCTGGCCAGTCCGGTAACGGGCGGCGGCGTGCCGGTCAGCCGCTTCCAGCTGCTGTTCCTGATATCCATCAAGCAAGGCAGAAAACATCCGGCTGAATGGGCACAGCTGGCGTGGGGCGTTCTCGCCGAACAAGGCGAAGTCCTCATCAAGGACAATCAGCCGTTGACCACAGCTGAGGAGAATATCGCCGAACTGACTGAGCAGGCCGAAGCGTTTGCCGAGCAATCGCTGGTGGTTCTCAAGGCGTTGAACATCGTTTGACCGACAGATGGGGGGGCAGACGCCCCCATCATGGGAGCCCTCGCGTGGGCTTTAACCTGCTGACCTCATTACGGTGCCGCTACCTGATTCCTTCAAATCTTCAGTCGGCAAACAACATCTCCCGGCTTTCGCCCATCAGCAGGCCCTGATTCTGCTCGGTGACCTGGCGGATGTAATCCCACAACAGGGTGATCCGCTTGAGCTTGCGCAGATCCTCCCGGCAGAACATCCATAACTGCAAGTAGCTCAGGTCAACCCAATGAATGCAGGGACCATTCTATCCACACATTCGCGCTCGAAGGACTGAGCCAGAGAATTTCCAGACACCGTATCAGGTGTCGAGCTAACTGTTCTGGCTGGTGGCGTAGTGCTACTATCGGTGATCTCTTTGGTACTTTTTGCAATTAAAAGGACTTTTCGAATGACCTACCTTCGCTTGCTTTTAGCTTCAGCCCTGATTGCTCTTTGCACTGGCTGTGCCTCGCCTGCTCAAATTTCCGGCATGTCAGTATCGGGTGATCAGGCCAAGGCAAACACCTATGACTCCCAGCTGCGAAACAATGTACGGCTTTCTGAGGTGAATGGTGGAGATAAAACCAACCCTCTGTGGACTTCCGAAATCGATGCCCCCGACTTCGGCGCTGCACTCAAGCAATCGCTCGTCAATGCTGATTTGCTTGGCGACGAGTCAGCCCCTTTCGCTCTGCGTGCCAACCTGCTGCGCGTTGACCAGCCTATATTCGGGCTGGATTTTGAAGTGATCAGTGAAGTTGAATACACCTTGATTGAGTCAGGCGCTAACAAGGTCATCCTGCGTGAAATTATCCGGACCCCTTTTACAGCTGGCATGGGTGATTCGGTTATAGGAATCAAGCGACTACGCTTGGCCAATGAGGGATCCGCTCGGGTAAACATCATTGCTATGCTCAAGCGCCTCAGTGATCTGAAAATCGAAGCCAAACAAGTTTCGTTAAAGAACTGAGGCAGTAAGGTCGTACCAGTGGCCTTTGAGGATCTGACAGACAATCCCTAATCGGCAAACAACATCTCCCGGCTTTCGCCCATCAACAGGCCCTGATTCTGCTCGGTGACCTGGCGGATGTAATCCCACAACAGGGTGATCCGCTTGAGCTTCCTGAGGTCCTCCCGGCAGTACATCCAGAACTGTCGGGTGATGTTGATTTCCTGTGGCAACACCGGCAGCAGGCGCGGGTCTTGAGTGGCGAGGAAGCACGGCAGGATCGCCAGTGAGCGTCCTTGCTGCGCCGCCACGAACTGCGCGATCACGCTGGTGCTGCGCAGGTTGGCGCTGGCACCGGGCAGTACGTTGGCCAGGTACAACAGCTCCGAGCTGAACGCCAGGTCGTCGACGTAACTGATAAACGAATGTTTCGCCAGGTCTGCCGGGCGGTGGATGGCCGGGTGGTTGTCGAGATAATCCTGGGTCGCGTACAGCTGCAACCGGTAGTCGCACAGTTTGCAGCAGACGTACGGGCCATGCTCCGGACGCTCCAGGGCGATGACGATGTCGGCCTCGCGCTTGGACAGGCTGATGAAGTGCGGCAGCGGCAGGATGTCCACCGAGATCGCCGGGTAGGTGTCGACGAAGTGGCTCAACTGCGGCGTGATGAAAAAGCTGCCAAAGCCTTCGGTGCAGCCCATGCGCACATGACCGGACAGCGCCACGCCGGACCCGGAAACCTGCTCGCACGCCATGTGCAAGGTGCTTTCGATCGATTCGGCATATCCCATCAACCGCTGGCCTTCGGCAGTCAGGACAAAGCCGTTGGTCCGGGACTTCTCGAACAGCAAGGTGCCCAGCGCCGTTTCCAGCGAACTGATGCGCCGCGACACCGTGGTGTAGTCCACCGCCAGGCGCTTGGCCGCGGTGCTGGCCTTGCGGGTGCGGGCGACTTCAAGGAAAAACTTGAGGTCATCCCAGTTCAGCGAACCGAGGGAGGTGATGTTTTTTTGCATGTTGGACCGGTTTTTATGTGCGTTCTTATCAGAAGTTTGCACATCTATACTCCAAAAACAGTCCGAGAACCAATTCGCGACAAACAGCTCATCTCAGGGCGACCCTTTCGCCCTGGCTCCCAAGATAACAACAAAGATCCGGAGACTCACATGAACGCATCGCTCACGCCCAATGACACCACCGTGCAAAAGGTCAAACTGTTGATCGACGGCGAATGGGTCGAGTCCAAGTCCACCGAATGGCACGACATCGTCAACCCGGCGACCCAGCAAGTGCTGGCCAAAGTGCCGTTTGCCACCGCCGAAGAAGTCGACGCCGCCATCAGCGCCGCTCATCGTGCTTTCCAGACCTGGAAGTTGACACCCATCGGCGCGCGGATGCGCATCATGCTCAAGCTCCAGGCGCTGATTCGCGAGCACTCCAAGCGCATCGCCGCGGTCCTGAGCGCCGAGCAGGGCAAGACCATTGCCGACGCCGAAGGCGATATTTTCCGTGGCCTGGAAGTGGTCGAGCACGCCTGCTCCATCGGCAGCCTGCAAATGGGCGAATTTGCTGAAAACGTCGCCGGTGGCGTCGACACCTACACCCTGCGCCAGCCGATCGGCGTGTGCGCGGGCATTACCCCGTTCAACTTCCCGGCGATGATCCCGTTGTGGATGTTCCCGATGGCCATTGCCTGCGGTAACACCTTCGTGCTCAAGCCGTCTGAACAGGACCCGATGTCGACCATGCTCCTGGTGGAGCTGGCGATCGAGGCGGGCATTCCGGCCGGCGTGCTCAACGTCGTGCATGGCGGCAAGGATGTGGTAGACGGGCTCTGCACCCACAAGGACATCAAGGCGGTTTCCTTTGTCGGCTCGACCGCCGTCGGTACTCATGTCTATGACCTGGCCGGTAAACACGGCAAGCGCGTGCAATCGATGATGGGCGCCAAGAACCACGCCGTGGTGCTGCCGGACGCCAATCGCGAACAAGCGCTGAATGCGCTGGTGGGTGCCGGCTTCGGTGCTGCCGGTCAACGCTGCATGGCCACCTCGGTGGTGGTGCTGGTGGGTGCGGCCAAGCAATGGCTGCCGGACCTCAAGGCGCTGGCGCAAAAACTCAAGGTCAATGCCGGCAGCGAGCCGGGCACCGATGTCGGTCCAGTGATTTCGAAGAAAGCCAAGGCGCGGATTCTCGACCTGATCGAAAGCGGCATCAAGGAAGGCGCCAAGCTGGAGCTGGACGGTCGCGAAATCTCGGTTCCGGGCTACGAGAAGGGCAACTTTGTCGGCCCGACCCTGTTCTCCGGCGTGACCACCGACATGCAGATCTACACCCAGGAAATCTTCGGCCCGGTGCTGGTGGTGCTGGAAGTCGCCACCCTCGACGAGGCCATCGCCCTGGTCAACGCCAACCCGTTCGGCAACGGCACGGGCCTGTTCACCCAGAGCGGTGCGGCGGCACGTAAATTCCAGAGCGAGATCGATGTCGGCCAGGTCGGCATCAACATCCCGATCCCGGTGCCGGTCCCGTTCTTCAGCTTTACCGGCTCGCGCGGCTCCAAGCTCGGCGACCTCGGTCCGTACGGCAAGCAAGTGGTGCAGTTCTACACTCAGACCAAGACCGTCACCAGCCGCTGGTTCGACGACAACAGCGTCAACGACGGTGTGAACACCACGATCAACCTGCGATAAGGAGCCGGACATGAAAATCGCTTTTATCGGTCTGGGCAACATGGGTGCGCCGATGGCGCGCAACCTGATCAAGGCCGGCCATGCGCTGCGCCTGGTGGACCTGAACAAGGCCGTGCTGGCCGAACTGGAGCAACTGGGCGGCAGTATCAGTGCCTCGGCCCGTGAAGCGGCGGAGGGCGCCGAACTGGTCATCACCATGCTGCCTGCCGCGGTGCATGTGCGCAGTGTGTGGCTGGGTGAAAACGGTGTGCTCGCCGGTATCGGCAAAGGCGTACCGGCCGTCGATTGCAGCACCATCGATCCGCAGACCGCGCGGGACGTGGCCGCCGCCGCTGCCAAACAGGGCGTGACCATGGCCGATGCGCCAGTCTCTGGCGGTACCGGTGGTGCCGCCGCCGGGACCCTGACCTTCATGGTCGGCGCCACGCCTGAACTGTTCGCTACCCTGCAACCGGTACTGGCGCAAATGGGCCGTAACATCGTCCATTGTGGTGAGGTCGGCACCGGTCAAATCGCTAAAATCTGCAACAACCTGCTGCTGGGGATTTCCATGGTCGGCGTCAGCGAAGCCATGGCGCTGGGTGATGCCCTGGGCATCGACACCAAGGTACTGGCGGGCATCATCAACAGTTCCACCGGGCGTTGCTGGAGTTCGGAGATGTACAACCCGTGGCCGGGCATCGTCGAAACAGCACCGGCGTCGCGCGGCTACACCGGCGGCTTCGGGGCCGAACTGATGCTCAAGGATCTGGGGCTCGCCACTGAAGCGGCGCGTCAGGCGCACCAGCCGGTAGTGCTTGGCGCGGTGGCACAGCAGCTGTATCAGGCGATGAGTTTGCGTGGGGAAGGTGGGAATGACTTCTCGGCGATCATCAATAGCTATCGCAAGCCGCAATAGCAAAAACTGTGGGAGCGAGCTTGCTCGCGATGAGGTCGTTACAGTCGACATTGATGGTAACTGACCCACCGCTATCGCGAGCAAGCTCGCTCCCACAGGGTACGGCGCTTACCTAAAGACTTTTGACCGGGAGATCACGTCGGGTGATCCCCCGGTTTTTTTGTCTCAGGCAAACACGAAATATTTGCGCACGGTCTCCACCACTTCCCAGGTGCCTTTCATCCCGGGCTCGATGACAAAGATGTCCCCGGCGCGCAGGTGGATCGGCGCCATGCCTTCGGGGGTGATGATGCAGTAGCCTTCCTGGAAATGGCAGTACTCCCACTTCACATATTCCACGTACCACTTGCCCGGCGTGCAGATCCAGGTGCCCATGATCTTGCTGCCGTCTTCACTGGTGTAGGCGTTGAGGTTGACGGTGTGCGGGTCGCCTTCGAGTTTTTCCCATTTGCAGGCGTCGAGTACGGGCAGCGGGTGGGTGTCGCGAAGAACGGTAATCGGTGCGGTCATGATGACTCCGGGCAGTGGGCTCAGGAACTGAAGTCGCACCCTATAGCGCCTGTCCGTGGGTCAGTTGTCTGTGCTCGACACTGAGCTGTCCAGAAACGCACAGCCCTCAAAAACGGGTCAACGTGCAGTCGAGCCTGGATTGTTCGAGGCTGCTTTCGAACTCGACCAATTGCGCGTGCTGTTGCGACAGCGCCGCTATCCGTTCGGCGATTTCCTGTTTTTTGCTGGCGATGACCTGATGGGCCCGTTCCCATGGCAACTGCGGGCCCTGATGTCCGGCGAAGGCTGACTGTAATTCCTTGAGTCTGAAACCCAGCTGCTGCGCACATTTGATGAACATCAGCAGATCGACGCTGTGCTGGTCGTAGATGCGGTACTTGCCCTGACGTCGAGCGGCAGGCAGCAGGCCAATCGACTCGTAGTGACGGATGCTTTTGACAGTGGTTCCGGAACGTTGCGCAGCTTGGCCGATGTACATGGGAAGGTCCTTTTCTCCGAGGATAAAGCTCGGCGCATTATCGACCGACTCAAGCGCTGGCGATAGCTTCGGCCTGGCGTAACCAGGCCGCATGCCGGTCTGCGCTGGCGCCGAGAATTGGCCCGAAGGTGAGGGTTCGGGTTGGCTTGATGCCACAGAATTCCAGTGTGGTTTTACGGACCTGATGCAAGCCGGGCATGCGGTAGATCCAGCGGTAGTACCAGGGAGGTGTGTCCATCGTCACCAACAGGTGGGCGGTTCGGCCGCGCAGGAGTTTGTCGGGGAAGGCTTTGCCCTGACGATACTTGAAGGCAAAACCCGGCAAGAACACCCGGTCGAAAAAGCCCTTGAGCAAGGCCGGTACGCCACCCCACCAGATCGGATATACCAGCGTCAGTTGTTCGGCCCACAGGATGTCGGCCTGGGCGTTACGCAAGTCGGCCTCCAGCGGCTGAACCTGCTGATAGCCTTCGCGCAGCACCGGGTCAAAATCCAGGGTGCCGAGAAACAACTGACGCACCTCATGCCCGGCGCGCACGGCCGACAGTGTGTAACGCTCGGCAAGGGCGGCGCAGAAGCTGTTGCCGGACGGATGCCCGAGTATCACCAGTATTCGTTTACCCATCACCGCTGTCCCTGAAGATCAAACCTCAAGGATAAAGTCTGCCCCTCAGGGGAGAGTCAAGGCGTGCAGCAGGGCCTTGGCATAGCCGGGCAATGCGGCGAAGTCCTGTGCACAGAGCAGCAATTTGCGTTGGCCCCAGGCTTCCTGCAGGGCGAGGCTCTTGAAGGACAGGCCGCCGGACCCGCGCTCGACCGCGGCCAGCGGCACAATCGCCAGGCCTGCGCCACGGGCGACCATGCGCATCACGCCGTCGAAGCCATCGGCACGGATGCGGATCTGCATGCGCAGGCCCGCGTGTAGCGCCTGTTCTTCGAGATACACCGCCAGCGCGCTGTTGGCATTCAGGCTGACGTAGTCGTGATGCAGCGTATCGGTGAAGCTCACCGAGGTTGCCTGTGCCAGGGGATGTTCGCGGGGCATGATCAGCACCAGCGGATCATCGCGGAACGCTCGGGTCTGCAAGTCATCGGTGTCCACCGCGTCGGAAACGATGCCCAAGTCCGCCGCGCCCTGGCGCAAGGCGTGGGTGATGCGGGTGCTGGGCAGTTCCTGCAGGTCGATGTCGAGGTTGGGATGGTTGTGCAGGAAGTCCGCGAGCAACTCCGGCAGGTACTCGGTGATCGCCGTGGTATTGCACAGCAGCCGTACCTGGCCTTTGACGCCCTTGGCGTATTCGGCCAGTTCCTGTTGCAGGCGTTCGGCCTGTTGCAGCAGAACCCGGGCGTGCCGGGCCAGAGCATCGCCGGCCGGCGTCGGGCTGACCCCGCGACGGTTACGCTGAAGAAACTCGACGCCCAGTGATGCCTCCATGGCGCGAATTCGTGCGCTGGCCGCCGCGAGTGACAGATGACTGCGTGCGGCTCCGGCAGTGATGTTGCCGGAGTCGAGGATGTTCAGGTACAGGCGCAGGTCGGTCAGGTCGAAGTGCATTGTCATCCCCGGTTTATTTGCTGTCTGGACTGGCCCCTTCGCGAGCAAGCCCGCTCCCACAGTGGTTATGTGTTGTTCACAAATCTCCTGTGGGAGCGGGCTTGCCCGCGAAGAGGCCAGTGCCGCAGCAAAACAATCAGCCTCTGTCAAAGCAAGAGGCAGCCTAAGTATATGGCAGATTTTCAATCACCCCCCCGCGGGCTCACCATAGCCCCATGAACACACTCTCGGCGTTTTACCAGAACCTCGGATTTGCCCTGTCACTGTTGGTGATCGGTACCTTTGTACTGGCCGGCATGATCAAGGGCGTGATCGGCCTCGGCCTGCCAACGGTTGCCATGGGACTGCTCGGTCTGGCTATGGCGCCGTCGCAGGCAGCCGCGCTATTGATCATTCCGGCAACGCTCACCAACGTCTGGCAACTGGCATTCGGCGGGCATTTGTCCGGATTGATCAAACGACTGTGGCCGATGTTGCTGGCGATTTTCATCGGCACCGGGGCAGGCACGCTGTGGATCGGCATGAGCGCTGGCCATTGGGTGGTGCGAGGGTTGGGCGCTGCGTTGTTGCTGTATGCGCTGAGCGGATTGTGCCTGCCGACCTTGCGCGTAGGACCCCAGCGTGAACGCTGGCTCGGTCCGCTGTGCGGCCTGCTGACCGGCGTCATCACTTCGGCCACCGGCGTGTTTGTGATTCCGGCGGTGCCCTATCTGCAAGCGCTGGGTTTGAGCCGGGACGAACTGGTGCAGGCGCTGGGCCTGTCGTTCACCGTCTCGACCCTGGCCCTGGCCGGTGGCTTGCTATGGCGCGGCGCGCTCGGCGGGGGCGAGTTGAGCGCCTCGCTGCTGGCGCTGATCCCGGCCATGCTCGGCATGTGGTTGGGACAATCGCTGCGCCAGCGGATCAGCGCCTTGTGGTTCAAGCGCGTGTTTTTCGTTGGCCTGGGTGTACTTGGCGGCCATTTGCTGTTCAGCGGCTAGCGGACGACGGGCTGATCATGTCGATGGCGCGGATGTCGAAGTCTCGTTCCAGATATTCATCGCGCTGCTCGAGGAATTGCTTCATGTGCGGCAGGTTCGAGTGCACGTCCAGATGGGCCTGGGACTGCCAGATCTCGTAGAAGATGAACAGGGTCGGGTCCTGTTTATCGCGCAGCATGTGGTATTCGATGCAACCGGGTTCGGCGCGGCTTGCTTGCACGTAGCCGCTGAAAAACGCTTCGAAGGCGTCGGATTTTTCCGGACGGGTCTTGGCGTGCAGGATGAAGCCCTGGATTTCACTCATCTACATCTCTCCTCAGGTCAGAATGGGCGCCAGTCTAAGGCAATAATCGACTACTGATTCGTGCTTGTAGGTCAAATGACTTTTGCCAAATCGCCGCTTATTCCGCGCGAGGCCGATCGGTACTCTGCCGCCATCGAATTCCCGACCCTTACCGAGACCTTCCATGAAAAAAGTCCTGTTGCTCAACGGCGGCAAACAATTTGCGCACTCCGACGGCCGCTACAACACCACCCTGCATGAAGCCGCGTTGAGCGTGCTGGATCGCGGTGGTATGGATATCAAAACCACCTTCATCGGCGAGGGCTACGACGTCGCCGAAGAAGTGGCCAAGTTTCTCTGGGCCGACGTGATCATTTACCAGATGCCCGGCTGGTGGATGGGCGCGCCGTGGACCGTGAAGAAGTACATCGATGAAGTCTTCACCGAAGGTCATGGCAGCCTCTACGCCAGCGACGGCCGCACCCGTTCCGACGCCTCGCAGAAATACGGCAGCGGCGGCCTGATCCACGGCAAGCAATACATGTTGTCGCTGACCTGGAACGCCCCGCAGCAAGCCTTCGACGACCCGAGCGATTTCTTCGAAGCCAAAGGTGTGGACGCGGTTTACTTCCCGTTCCACAAGGCCAACGAGTTCCTGGGCATGACCGGTTTGCCGACGTTCCTGTGCGTAGATGTGATGAAGCGCCCGAACATCGAAGGCGACGTGGCGCGTTATGAGCAGCATTTGATTGAGGTGTTTGGCCTGAAGGCGTGACTGTTTCGGGCTACTATCGATTATTTGAGTCCGGCACCGTTCCTGTGGCGAGGGGGCCTTTGTGGCGAGGGGGCTTGCCCCCGTTCGGCGGCGAAGCCGTCGTAAAGTCGCTTGACGCGTGACTTCCTGAGCCACCGCGTTAGTGGGTTGTGGGTCCGCTTCGCGGACCAACGGGGGCAAGCCCCCTCGCCACAATGGTTCCTCACAACTCAAAAGAAGCGGCGCAGGACTATCGATAAGGGACACACGTGAAAGCCAGATCCGATGAATTGCAGATATTCGTCTGCGTGATTGAATGCGGGTCGATTTCTGCGGCGGCCGAGCAGGTCGGGCAAACGCCTTCGGCGGTCAGCCGCACGCTGTCGCGGCTGGAGTCCAAGCTCGACACCACCTTGATCAATCGCACCACGCGACGCATGGACCTGACCGAGGAGGGCAAGTATTTCTTCGAGCATGCCAAGCGCATTCTCGATCAGATGGACGAGCTCGAAGAGCGCCTGTCCTCACGCCAGCAAACACCGTCCGGGCGGCTGCGGATCAACGCGGCTTCACCCTTCATGCTGCACGCCATCGTGCCCTACATCGAGGAATTCCGCAGGCTTTACCCCGACATCCAGCTCGAACTCAACAGCAACGACTTGATCATCGACCTGCTGGAACAGAGCACCGACATCGCCATTCGCATTGGCACCCTGACCGACTCGACACTGCATGCCCGCTCCCTGGGCTGCAGCCCGCTGCACATCGTCGCCAGCCCGGCCTACCTGGATAAGCACGGCACACCGCAAGCCGTGGCTGACCTGGCCAACCATACGCTGCTGGGGTTCACCCAGAACGAAGGCCTCAACCAATGGCCGCTGCGTTACGTGCATGGCGATCGCTGGCCGATCCAGGCGTCGATCAGCGCCTCAAGCGGCGAGACCATCCGCCATCTGGCACTGGACGGCCAGGGCATCGCCAGCCTGTCGCACTTCATGACCATCGAGGACATTCGTGCCGGACGCTTGAAAGTGTTGCTGGCCGAATTCAACAGCGGCTACCGCCAGCCGATCAATGCGGTGTACTACCGCAACTCGCAGCTGGCCTTGCGGATTCAATGCTTCCTGGACTTTATCCAGGGCAAGTTGGCGGATTATGCGAGCGCGGATTTCAAAGGCTGATTCGTGACTCCTGCGCAGAGGCGATCATCGTGGCGCGGCGCAAGCCTTGCTCGATGTCTTGCGCGGGAACTGTTGGGTTGGGTGCCGAAGCGCATGTCTGTGGTGGAGTGGATTCGCGACGAGATGGTGTGGATTCGCTATTAGACCGCGTCATCGTTCTTCGCGAGCAAGCCCGCTCCCACATTCGATCGCATTCCTTCTGACGGAGCGCGATCAATTGTGGGAGCGGGCTTGCTCGCGAAGACATTTTCGATGACACAGATGATGGCCGGTCGGCCCTCGATTCCGTAACATCCGCACACTCTTTTTTCGTCTCTCTGTATGCGGTCCCCCCATGAAAGCAAAACGTCTACGCGCCGATGTCCTGGCCGGGCTTACCACCTCCTTCGCCCTGTTGCCCGAGTGCATCGCTTTCGCCCTGGTGGCCCACCTCAATCCGCTGATGGGGCTCTATGGCGCGTTCATCATCTGCACCCTGACCGCGCTCTTCGGCGGGCGACCGGGCATGGTGTCCGGCGCGGCCGGGTCGATGGCCGTGGTGATCGTCGCGCTGGTGGTGCAACACGGCGTGCAGTATTTGCTGGCCACGGTGTTGCTGGGCGGGCTGATCATGATGGCGTTCGGGCTGCTCAAGCTCGGCAAACTGGTGCGCATGGTGCCGCACCCGGTGATGCTCGGCTTCGTCAACGGCCTGGCGATCATCATTGCCCTGGCGCAACTGGAGCACTTCAAGGACGGTGAGGCCTGGCTGAGCGGCACGCCGCTGTACATGATGCTTGGCCTGGTCGCGGTGACCATGGCCGTTGTCTACGTACTGCCGCGCCTGACCCGTACCGTACCGCCGGCGCTGGTGGCGATTCTCGGCGTGGGCCTGGCGGTGTATCTGCTTGGCTTGCCAACCCGCACCCTGGGCGACATGGCGCACATTGCCGGTGGTCTGCCGACGCTGGCGCTGCCGGACATTGCGTGGAATCTGGACACCCTGCGCATCATCGCGCCCTACGCGATCCTGATGGCGCTGGTCGGGTTGCTGGAAACCCTGTTGACCCTCAACCTCACCGACGAAATCACCGAGAGCCGTGGCTACCCGGATCGCGAGTGCGTGGCGCTGGGAGCGGCGAATGTGGTGTCCGGTGCATTCGGCGGCATGGGCGGTTGCGCCATGATCGGCCAGACCGTAATCAACCTCAGTTCCGGCGGCCGCGGTCGCTTGTCCGGGGTGGTGGCCGGGGTGTCGATCCTGCTGTTCATCCTGTTTCTGTCGCCGCTGATCGAGCGTATTCCATTGGCCGCGCTGGTCGGGGTGATGTTCGTGGTGTCGCAACAGACCTTTGCCTGGGCCTCGTTGCGGGTGCTGAACAAAGTGCCGCTCAACGACGTGCTGGTGATCATCGCGGTAACGGTGATTACCGTGTTCACCGACCTGGCCACCGCAGTGCTCTGCGGCATCATCATTGCGGCGCTGAACTTTGCCTGGCAGCAGGCCCGCCAGTTGTATGCCGACAGTCATCTGGAGAACGACGGCAGCAAGCTGTATCGGGTGCATGGCACGCTGTTCTTCGCCTCGACCACACCCTTTCTCAATCAGTTCGATCCGGCCAATGACCCGGCGCAAGTGACCCTGGATTGCCAGCACCTGAGCTTTGTCGACTACTCGGCCATCGCCGCGCTGGGCACCTTGCGCGAGCGCTACGCCAAGGCTGGAAAACACTTGCGAGTGCTGCACTTGTCCGAGCGCTGCAAAAAGCTGCTCAAGCGCGCCCGGATGCAGCACGACTGAACTCAGCCATTCGATCTTTCCCACGCTGAGCGGGGAAAGATCGGCCGGTCGGTGATGATCACCTGCCGCAGGGAGACTGACATGCAGTACGACACGCTGATTCGTAACGCCCTGATCATCGACGGCAGCAACAGCCCCGGTTATCCCGCCGACGTGGCCATTCTCAGCGGGCGCATTGAGCGTATCGGCGACTTGCGCGATGCCCGTGCCAACGAAGAAGTCGACGCACAGGGCCATGTGCTGGCACCGGGTTTCATCGACGTGCACACCCATGACGACACCGTGGTCATTCGTCAGCCGCAGATGCTGCCCAAGCTCAGCCAGGGCGTGACCACTGTGATCGTCGGCAACTGTGGGATCAGTGCTTCACCGGTGAGTTTGCGCGGTGATCCGCCGGACCCGATGAACCTGCTCGGCATGGCCGCTGCGTTCGTTTATCCGACCTTCCGCGACTATCGGGCGGCGGTCGAAGCGGCGAACACCACGCTGAACGTCGCCGCTTTGGTGGGTCATACCGCGTTGCGCAGCAACCACCTCGACGATCTGTTCCGTACCGCCACAACCGAAGAAATCACCGTGATGCGCGAGCAGCTGCGCGAAAGCCTTGAGGCCGGTGCGCTGGGCCTGTCCACTGGCCTTGCCTATGCCAGTGCCTTCTCGGCATCGACCGATGAAGTGATGCAACTGACCGAAGAGTTGAGCGCATTCGGCGCGGTCTACACCACACATTTGCGCAGTGAGTTCGAGCCGGTGCTGGAGGCCATGGACGAGGCGTTCCGGATTGGTCGCCATGCGCAAAGCCCGGTGATCATTTCCCACCTCAAATGTGCCGGTGCCGGCAACTGGGGGCGCAGTCCGCAGTTGCTGGCGTCCCTCGAACAGGCGGCGAAGACCCACCCGGTGGGCTGCGACTGTTATCCCTACGCCGCGAGTTCATCGACCCTGGACCTCAAGCAGGTGACCGATGCCCACCGCATCACCATCACCTGGTCGACGCCGCATCCGGAGATGGGCGGCCGCGACCTGATGGACATCGCCGCCGAATGGAACCTGTCGTTGCTCGATGCCGCCCGCCAACTGCAGCCGGCCGGTGCGGTGTACTACGGCATGGATGAGGCGGATGTGCGCCGGATCCTCGCGCATCCGCTGTCGATGGTCGGCTCCGACGGCTTGCCGGAAGACCCGTTCCCACACCCACGCTTGTGGGGCGCATTCCCCAGGGTGCTCGGACATTTCAGCCGTGACGTAGGACTGTTCCCGCTGCACACCGCCGTGCACAAAATGACAGGGCTGTCGGCGGCACGCTTCGGTTTGAAGGCACGCGGTGAAATACGCGAAGGCCATTGGGCGGACCTGGTGTTGTTCGATCCGGCGACCATTCGGGATGTGGCTGATTTCAACGATCCGCAGCAGGCGGCACAAGGCATCGAGAGCGTATGGGTCAACGGTGTGTTGAGTTACCGCGATGGCCAGGCCAACGGACGCAGGGAAGGGCGGTTTTTGGCGCGGCAAGGGGATTTGCGCACGGGTTTTCAGTGAGTTTCGCGGATTGCGTCACAGTGATGGCACTTTGAGATTAAAGATTGGCATTTCCGCGCCGAAGGACTGACATCAAACCCGACTACCATTGCGGGTCGGTACGTCTATGTAGGAGCGAGCTTGCTCGCGATGGACAAAAGAGCGCCGCGTTTATCCAGTAGAGACGCGTCATCGTTAACGACCATCGCGAGCAAGCTCGCTCCCACAGGTTTTTCAATGTCTGGGAGCAACCCGATGAACTTCGGTAAAACCACTCCGGTCCTGCGTATTTTCGACGAAGCCAAGGCAGTGGAGTTCTACGTCGATTTCCTCGGTTTCAAGATCGACTGGCAACATCGACTTGAAGCGGATTTCCCGCTGTACCTGCAAATCTCCCGTGGCGATTGTGTGCTGCATTTGTCCGAACACCATGGCGACAGCACGCCGGGTTCTGCGCTGCGGATCGAGACGGATGAGCTGGAGCAGTTTCAACAGCAACTGTTGGCCAGGGAATACAGATTTTCCCATCCACAGATTCAGGCCATGCCCTGGGGCAGCCAGGACATGACCATCGCCGACCCGTTCGGCAATCGGTTGGTGTTCACCAACGCGATCAGTCTCTGAACCTTCAACCCCTGAGCCTTCAGCCCCTCAGACTTAAGCCATCAGCCTTCGTTCGGTACCCGGTGGGTTTGGCGAAACTCGCCGGGCGGCATCCCGCGTCGGCTTTTGAACGTGCGGTGAAACGAGCGGGGTTCGGTGAAACCCAGGTATTGGGCGATGTCCTGAATCGGCAAGGTGCTGTTGAGCAGGTAATGCTCGGCCAGTTCCTGGCGCAGGTCATCGAGGATCTGCTGGTACGACGTACCGGCCTGATGCAGCTGGCGTTGCAGTGTGCGCACCGACACGGCGAGATGTTCGGCCACCTGCTCCTTGCGTGGCAGGCCCTCCTTGAGCAGCTGGCGCAGGATGCTTTTGACCCGCTGTTCCAGCGACGCGTCCTCCAGTGTGGCCATCAACCCCTGGGCATGTTCCTCCAGCGTGCGCAGCAATTGCGCATCGGCCTGGCGCAAGGGCAACTGCAAATACGGCAACGGCACAATCAGCGCCGAATAAGGCTGGTCGAACAGTACCGGGCAGTCGAAGAACTGCTCGTACTCTGCCAGCGTCGTGTCGGCCGGGCAGGCATGTTCCAGCCAGACGGCGGCCGGCGACATTTGCGTGTCGGCGATCCAGCGCGCGTATTGCAGCCAGGAGCCGAGCACGTTTTCCACCAGGTGCCGGCGAATTCGCGGGCGTTGATGGCGGCAGGTCCAGATCAGGTGCACCTCGCTGCCTTGCACCTCGGCGCGGCTGACACCCATGTCTCCTACCAGTTTCTCGAACGGCATGATGCGGCTCATCGCATCGCCCAGTGTCGCGCAATTCATGGTGATGTAACCCAGCACGCTCCAGGAGTTGGGCAACACAAAACGCGCGGCGTTGAGACCGAACAACGGATCGCCCGAATGCTCGCAGAAATAATCGAGCAGCCGTTCATGGGCTTCACCGGGCAACCGCAGGCTGTTGTCACTCAACTGCTGCGCCTGCAACCCGGCAGCCGCCAACGCAGGCTCGATGGCCATGCCCAGTTGTTCGGCATGACGCAGGTATTTGAGCAGCGGCGGAACGGAAGTGAAGCCCAGGGATTGCATGATCGTATTCCTTTGATCAAGGCCCGCGTGCGCGGATGAATGCGCTGAAAGGTAATTTGAAAGCACGACTAAAGTAAATGGCTGACGCCTGCGCGACGTTTGACTCAATTGGCTACTCGAACTGGCCCGATGCGACCGTGACACTTTCCGGCGGCTGACTAGTATGGGGGCCTGAAATATCACTGATCAGAACCGCAAAAGGACACACGCATGCGACGCTGGAACGGCTGGGGAGATGCAACCACGGTGGTCGAACTACCGGCCCAGGGCGCGAGTTTTCTCGCCCGGCGGATAGGTGACGGTCGAGCGCTGCCCGACGCGACGCTTGAGACGGCATTGGCCCGCGTGCCCCCGTCGCGGTTGCAGCAACACTTCCTGTACAGCGTGGATGCCCATGATCGTTTGCTGCATGCTCGCGGCCAGAGCCTGCCGGACTGGCTGGCGTTGCGTGAGGGCGCGCTGGGCAATTATCCCGACGCCGTGGCCTATCCGACGAGCGCTGAACAGATTCGCCGTTTACTGCAGCTCGCCCATGAACAGGACCTGTGCCTGATTCCTTATGGCGGCGGCACTTCGGTGGCCGGTCACATCAATCCGCCGAGTTCTGCGCGGCCGGTGGTGACGGTTTCCCTGGCGCGGATGAATCGCCTGCTGGACCTCGACGAAGAGAGCCTGCTGGCCACCTTCGGCCCCGGCACCAGTGGTCCGCAGGTGGAAAGTCAGTTGCGTGCCCGTGGTTACACCCTGGGGCACTTCCCGCAGTCATGGGAGTTGTCGACCCTGGGCGGTTGGGTCGCCAGCCGCTCCAGTGGCCAGCAGTCATTGCGCTATGGGCGGATCGAGCAACTGTTCGCTGGCGGAACCCTGGAAACCTTTGCCGGACCTTTGGACATTCCCTCCTTTCCGGCCTCGGCGGCCGGCCCCGATCTGCGCGAGTTGGTGCTGGGTTGTGAGGGCCGTTTCGGAATCATTTCCGAGGTCAAGGTACGGGTCAGCGCACTGCCCGCCGATGAACGTTTCTACGGGGTGTTCCTGCCCGATTGGCCCAAGGCGCTGCAAGCCATCCGCCAGTTGGCCCAGGCGCGCGTGCCGCTGTCGATGCTGCGCCTGTCCAACGCGGTGGAAACCGAAACCCAGCTGGCACTGGCCGGTCACCCGCAGCAGATCGCCTGGCTGGAAAAGTACCTGGCCCTGCGCGGCGCCGGTGAGGGCAAATGCCTGCTGACGTTCGGTGTGACCGGCAACCGTCGGCAAAATGCGCTGTCCCTGCGTCAGGCCCGGCAGCATCTCAAGGCGTTCGGCGGGGTGTTTACCGGCACCTTGCTCGGCAAGAAGTGGGCGCAGAACCGCTTCCGCTTTCCCTACCTGCGCGAGAACCTGTGGAACGCCGGTTACGTGGTCGACACCCTGGAAACGGCCACCGACTGGAGCAACGTCGATAACCTGCTCACGCTGATTGAAACCAGCCTGCGTGAGGCCTTGGCGGCGCAAGGCGAACGGGTCCACGTGTTCACCCACCTGTCCCACGTCTACGGCGAAGGCTCGAGCATCTATACCACCTACGTGTTTCGCCCGGCGGCGGATTACCCCGCCACCCTGGCGCGCTGGCAGGCACTCAAGCAGGCGGCCAGCCAGACCATCGTCGACAACCACGGCACCATCAGTCACCAGCATGGCGTGGGCAAGGACCATGCGCCGTATCTGCTGCGCGAGAAGGGCGCGCTGGCGATGGACACCCTGCAGGCATTGAGTCGGCACTTCGATCCGGCCGGGCGACTGAACCCTGGCACGCTGTTGCAGGAGTGATGGCCATGAGCCTGGACTGGAACGCGGCGTGGCGTCAGCAGGTGCTGCCGACGCTGGCGGCTGAAACCTGGGACCTGATCGTCATCGGCGGCGGCATCAGCGGCGCCGGCATCCTGCGCGAAGCAGCGCGCCGAGGGTGGCGTTGCCTGCTGCTGGAACAGCGCGACTTCGCCTGGGGCACCTCCAGCCGCTCTTCGAAAATGGTCCATGGTGGCTTGCGTTACATCGCCAAGGGCCAGTGGCGCCTGACCCGCGATTCGGTGCGTGAACGCCAGCGGCTGCTGGACGAAGCGCCGGGGCTGGTCGAGCCGATGAGTTTCATGATGCCGCATTACCGTGGCGGTTTTCCCGGACCGCGGGTGCTGGGTGGATTGCTGTCCATCTATGACGCGTTGGCCGGGCGGCGCAGCCATCACTTTCATGACGCGCAGCAACTGCGGTATCTGGCACCCGGGGTGAAGGAAGATGACCTGCTGGGTGGCACCTGTTTTGTCGATGCGCTGACCGATGATGCCCGCCTGGTGATGCGCGTGTTGGGCGAAGCCCGGGCCGACGGCGCCGTGGTGCTCAACGGCGTGCGCGTGCAGCAATTGCTGCGTGAGGAGGGACGTGTTTGCGGGGTTCAGGTCGAAGACTGCGAGGGGGGCGGATCACTGACATTGCGTTGTGGGGTGTTGGCCGTGGCCACGGGCGCGTGGGCCGAGCGCTTGCGCCTGCCCGATGAGCCTCGCCAGTTGCGCCCGTTGCGTGGCAGTCATCTGTTGTTCCCGGGCTGGCGTTTGCCCGTGGCGCAAGCCTTCACCTTCCTGCACGAGCGTGACCGTCGACCGGTGTTCGTTTTCCCCTGGGAGGGTGCCACGGTGGTCGGCACCACGGACCTCGATCATCGCGAAGATCTGGATCAAAGCGCGAGTATCAGCGCTGAGGAACTCGACTATCTGCTGGCGGCTTGCACTCAACAATTTCCCGGCGCTGAAGTGGTCGCAGCCGATGTGCTGTCGACCTGGTCGGGCGTGCGCCCGGTGGTTGGCAGCGTGGCGGGTGAACTCAAACCGTCGAATGAAACTCGTGAGCATGTGCTGTGGCAGGAGCCGGGTTGCGTGACCCTGGCCGGCGGCAAGCTGACCACCTTTCGCCCGCAGGCGATCGAAGTGCTCAGGGCCTGCGCGAGCATGCTCGAGCGGCCCTTCAATGATGACGCCGCGCCGGTTTTCGCCGTCGTGCCGCCGCTGGCGATACCGGGGCTCAGCGCCAGCCAGTGGCGGCGTCTGGCCGGGCGGCATGGTCGTGACCTGCCGAGGCTGGCGCAACTGATCGCCCGATTGGGCCACGAAACGGTAGGCAGCACGGACACCTTGTGGGCGGAACTGGCCGTTGCCTGCGAGACGGAAATGGTTCTGCATCTCGATGACTTGCTGCTGCGCCGCACCCGCCTGGGCCTGCTGCTGCCGCGTGGCGGCGAGGATTGTTTCGCGGCCATTCGCCAACTCTGCCAGCCGCGACTGGGCTGGGGCGATGAGCGTTGGCAGCAGGAGATACAGCGTTATCGGGCGTTGTGGCAACGCCATCACGGATTGCCGGATGCCACGCACTGATGCCCATTGAAGAGAGCTCCATGGATAACCACCCGAACAAGCGTTACCTGTTGGCCATCGACAATGGCACCCAGAGCGTGCGCGCGCTGCTCTTCGACCTGCAGGGCAATCTGCTGGGCAAAGGCAAGGTCGAGTTGCAGGCCTATTACTCGGCACAACCTGGGTGGGCCGAGCAAGATCCGGAATATTACTGGGAGAAACTGGGTGAAGCCTGCCAGCAGGTGTGGCAGCAAACCGGGATCGATCGCTCACAGATTGCCGGCGTGTCCCTGACCACCCAACGCGGCACGGTGATCAACGTCGATGCCCAGGGCAAGCCTTTGCGCCCGGCCATTTTGTGGCTCGATCAGCGTCAGAGCGAAGTCGAAGGCGGTATCAAGGGACCGTGGGGCTGGTTGTTCAAACTGGTCGGCGCGCAAGCCACGGTGGACTACTTCCGCGCCCAGGCCGAGGCCAACTGGATCGCCCGCCACCAGCCTGAAGTGTGGGCGGCGACCGACAAGTTCCTGCTGCTCTCGGGGTTTCTCACCCATCGTCTTTGTGGGCGCTTTGTCGATTCCGTGGGGTGTTGCGTCGGTTACTTGCCCTTCGACTTCAAACGCCTGAAATGGGCCGCACCCACCGACTGGAAATGGCAGGCGCTGGCGGTGCGTCCCGAGCAACTGCCGAGTCTGCACAAGCCCGGTGAAACCCTGGGCTACATCAGCGCCGAGGCCAGTCGCCACACCGGCATTCCCGAGGGGCTGCCGCTGATTGCCGCGGGTGCCGACAAGGCCTGCGAAGTCGTGGGTTCCGGTGTCGTCGATGCCAGCACCGTGTGCCTGTCCTACGGCACCACGGCGACGATCACCAGCACCCGCTCGCGCTACCTGGAAATCGTCCCGTTGATTCCACCTTACCCGTCGGCGGTGCCGGATCAATTCAACTGCGAGGTGATGATCTATCGCGGCTACTGGATGGTCAGCTGGTTCAAGAACGAGTTCGGCCTGCGGGAAATGCAGCAGGCCAAAGCCCAGGGCGTGGAGCCCGAACAACTCTTCGATGCGCTGGTCGAGGCCGTGCCGCCGGGCTCCATGGGATTGATGCTGCAACCCTACTGGTCGCCGGGCATCCGCGAGCCGGGTGTGGAAGCCAAGGGCGCGATGATCGGCTTCGGCGACGTGCACACCCGCGCGCACATTTACCGGGCCATCCTCGAAGGCCTGGCGTATGCCTTGCGCCAGGGCATGGAGAAGATCGAGAAACGTTCGGGGGTCTCCATCACGCGCTTGCGCGTCGCCGGTGGCGGCTCCCAGAGTGATGCCGCGATGCAACTCACGGCGAACATTTTCGGCCTGCCGGCCGAGCGTCCGCATGTCTACGAAGCCTCCGGCCTGGGTGCGGCCATTTGCTGCGCGGTGGGGCTGGGACTGCACGCGGATTTCCCCACGGCGATCGCCGCCATGACGCGGGTCGGTGCAGTCTTCCTGCCGCAACCCGAAGCGCAACAGGTCTATGAGCGACTGTACAAAGAGGTCTACCTGCGCATGTATCGACAGCTCAAGCCGTTGTACCAGAGCATCCGCAAAATCACCGGTTACCCCGCCTGAAAAAACACCGTAGATCTCCCTGTGGGAGCGGCTTGCTCGCGAAGGCGATGTGTCAGTGACATCAATGGCGACTGACACTCCGCCTTCGCGAGCAAGCCCGCTCCCACAATGAAGCGTGGTGTTTTTTGCGCCGTGCATGTGGCGCTATCGGAGAACTTTTCTGGTGAGATTGGACAGTGTCAGGGGCAGGGTCGGTTGTTAGGCTCAACCCTCACTGCACATCCAATAAGAACCAGGCAATGAAGCTGACATTCCTCCTGTTGCTGCTTTGTGGAACGGCGCCGATGGCGTGGGGCTGGTCCAACCATACGGTGGGCAGCTACCTGGCGCTGCAGGACCTGCCGGCCTTGCGCGATGCACCGCAGGTCGAAGTCGAGCCTTTGGAGCAGTTTCTCTGGCAACAATACGAGGCGGTGAGCGCGTTGCTCGACGAGCAGGAGCGCTTCTCCCGCGAGCACTTCGCCCAGTACCCGCCGCGCCCCGACAACCTGCGATTGCCAGCCGTGCCCGGGGACAATCTGCGCCACGACTTCCTCACCGCACTGCGCATCAATCCCGGGATTCATCTGGCGATGGTCATCCAGCCGATGCCGGGCAAGGATCAACCCGAGCGTGAGCACCTCAAGGCCGAGCAGGTCATGGTCGAGCAGACCCTCTCGCCATGGAATCGCCAGCGCTTCATCGTCGTCGCTGACCACGAACAAGTCGCACCCTTGGCCGTGTTGGCCAGCGCCGCCGATGAGCCGGATTACGGCCACGACATCAACCTGTTCAGCGACAACCCCGGCGACGTCGGCACGCTGTACGGCTTCGGCCCGCAGCCGTTCGGTGACGCGCGGTTTCAGTACAGCTCCCAGGCGCCGTTCCACATGGGGTTTTTCCATGAGAGCCCGGTGGTGTACGCCGCTGCCGGATTTCTCCAACGCAGTTGGCCCGACTGGCGCGCCTATCAATACATGGGGTTGGCGCGACTGGCCTTTGCCACCGGCCATCCATATTGGGGTTATCGCTTTCTCGGCTGGGGCCTGCACCACATTCAGGACCTGACCCAGCCTTATCACGCCAAGCCATTGCCCGGTGTCGGCCTCGCCAGTCTGCTTCTGCTGGAAGGCAAGGCACTGGCCGGTTTCGCGGCGGACAAGCAGGCGTCCATCGAGCGCGTTGCGACCCGGCACATGGAAGTGGAGAAGTATCAGTCGAGCTGGCTGCGTCGTTTGCTGCGCACAGGCCAGCCTCACCCGATGCTCGACGCCTATGCCGATTCTGCCCAGGACACCCGATACCCGCCGTACTCGGTGGATTACCTGCGCGAAGTGGTGAGTGCCGAGTCCGTCGACGAGTCCGCAGCGTTCGATCAAGCCATCGGCCAATGGTTGGATACAGCACCGATCACCGGCGATTTCAGCCGCGGTAATCAGCTGCAGCGCGAAGACTTCGACCATCCGGCACTTAACCGACAGCTGTTCAAACTGCTGGGGCATTTCGGCGCACACAGCCGGATTTATGCCGGTGCGGGATTGGCGCCCCAGCCATCGCAGTAACGCACACAAAAACAATAAATCCAGGGAAAGAGGAACAGATCATGAGCACTCGATTTCGCCTGTCTGGCGCGGCGCTTCCCGGTGTGGGCCTGGCAGGGCTGCTGCAACTGTGCGCGGTCGACGGCGTGCAGGCCGAGGAGTTCAGCGTGCTGGACAACCAGGTCACCGGTTCATTCGACAGTACCTTGTCCTATGGCCGCTTGTGGCGGGTTCAGGGCCGGGACAAGAACAACGACGACGTCAACACCAACGACGGCAATCGCAACTTCGACACCGGGCTGGTTTCCGAGGTGTACAAGATCACCTCGGAGCTCGAGGCCAACTATCAGAACTACGGGATGTTCGTGCGCGGTACCGCGTTCTATGACACCCAACTGATGGACAAACGCAACGATTACTACCGCAACAACAACCCGTCGCAACCCAGTCAGAGTTACCCGCAGGACGACCATTTCACCAGCCAGACCCGCGATATCGCCGGCAGCCGGGCGGAGTTGCTCGACGCCTACCTCTATGGCAATTGGGACGTGGCGCAGATGCCGGTCACCGTACGTATCGGGCGCCAGGTGTTCAACTGGGGCGAAGGGATTTTCTACCGTGGCGGGATCAACACCACCAACCCGGTGGATGCGGCCAAGTACCGTTTGCCCGGGGCCGAAGTCAAGGAAGTGCTGGTCCCGGTGGAGGCGCTGAGCTTCAACATCGGCCTGACCGACAGCCTGACCATGGAAAGCTTTTACCAGACCAACTGGAAGGAAACCCGCATCGACCCGGTCGGCACGTTCTACTCGCAGACGGACCTGTTCGCCGACGGCGGCAACACCGCCTACAACAACTTCAGCGGTACCGCGCTGGACACCCCGGTGCCTGGCTTCGGTAACGTGATCGATCTGTACAGCGCGCTAGGCAACAACCCGCTGCTCAACCAGGCCCTGAGCACCACCGGCCTGTACGCCAACGGGGTCACCCCGACCTTTGGCAACACCGTCAAGGTGGCCACGGTCGGCAAGGATTTCAACGCGCGCAACGACGGACAGTTCGGTTTCGCTTTTCGCTATATCGCAGAAGAGTTCAACAGCACCGAGTTCGGGTTGTACATGGTCAACTACCACGCCAAGGAGCCGACCATTTCCGCCGACCTGGGCGGGTACCAGGGCATCGATATGAATGCCCTGACCAACCTGTTGGCCGGTGTCGCCGGCAGCCAGGCGGGGCAGTTGGCCAACGGCCTGGCGACCGTGGATGTGCTGGGCAATATTCAGGCGCACCGGCGTTACGCCGAAGACATTCGCATGTACGGCTTCAGTTTCAACACCACCCTGGGCCAGGCGTCGGTGTTCGGTGAAGTGGCGTATCGGCCGAACCTGCCCATCGGGGTCGCCGCCACCAACGACCTGATCGGCGACCTGGCCAACGGCGCCGCCGCAGCGGCAGGTGGCCAGACCATCAACATCGGCGGGCAGCAGGTCACGCTCGACAGCCAGATCAATAACGCCGAGCGCGTGGAAGCGTTCAACACGTCCCTGGGCACCATTTACAACTTTGGCCCGAGCCTGTCATTCGACTCGATGTTCGGCGTATTCGAGCTGGCGTCCGAGCACCTGCGAGGCAGCAGCCTGCAATACACCGCTTATGACGGCAGTAACCGTTACTACGCGGGCACCGGTAACTTTTCCTATGTGTCCGGTGGCGAGCGCGGCGACCAGGTCAACCGCAACTCCTACAGCTACACCGCGATGCTCAACGGCACCTGGAACGACGTGTATGCCGGGGTCAACGTCTCGCCCTATGTCGTCTACAAGGATGACTTCGAGGGCAACAGCTATCAGGCGGGCAACGTCATCGAGGGTCGCAAGGCCTACACCCTGGGGATCAAGGCCAACTACCAGAACAGGCTGGAGGCCGAGCTGCAATACACCGAGTTCTATGGCGGCGGGCAGGACAACGGCCTGCGTGACCGCGACAACATCGGCTTCAACCTCAAGTACTTCCTTTGATTGCTACACGCAGACCCTGTGTGGGAGCGAGCCTGCTCGCGAAGAGGGCGGCACATTCAACACAGATGTCGCCTGAAAAACCGCTTTCGCGAGCAGGCTCGCTCCCACAGGTTTTTGTATTTCGGAGAACGATCATGTTTCACACTTCACGACTGACCAAGACCACGCTGGCGCTGTTCCTGAGCCTGGCCGCCGGCAGCGCGCTGGCCGCGGTCACGCCCCAGCTGGCCGAGCAACTGAAAACCACCCTGACCCCATTGGGCGCCGAGCGTGTCGGCAACGCCGCCGGGACCATTCCGGCTTGGACCGGCGGCATCACCCAGGCGCCGGCGGGCTACAAGCCAGGCCAGCATCACCCGGACCCGTATGCGGCGGACAAGCCGCTGTTCACCATCACCAAGGCCAACCTTGAACAGTACAAGGCCCACCTCAGCCCGGGTCAGGTCGCCCTGTTCAACAGCTACCCCGACACCTTCCAGATGCCGGTCTATCCCTCACGCCGCTCTGGCTCGGCGCCGCAGTGGCTGTATGACAACACCTTGAAGAATGCGACCGCGACCAAGCTTCTCGATGGCGGCACCGGTTTTGCCGATGCCTATGGCGGTGTGCCGTTCCCGGTGCCCAAGGACGGGGTCGAGGTGCTGTGGAACCACATCACCCGTTATCGCGGTATCTATGTGGTCCGTCGTGCCTCGGAAGCGCCGGTACAACGCAACGGCAGCTTCGCGCTTGTGACCTCGCAACAGGAGGGGCTCTTCAACTATTACCGCCCGGGCGGGCAATTCGCCGACCTGAAAAACGTCCTGTTTTACTATCTGGCGTTCGTGAAGAGCCCGGCCCGCCTGGCGGGTGGTGCGGCCTTGGTTCACGAGACCCTGGACCAGCTCAAGGACCCGCGCCAGGCCTGGGTCTACGATGCCGGCCAACGTCGTGTGCGCCGGGCGCCGAACCTCGCGTATGACACCCCGATCGCCTCGTCCGACGGCCTGCGCACGGCGGACGATACCGACCTGTTCAACGGCTCGCCGGACCGCTACGACTGGAAGCTCAAGGGCAAGCAAGAGGTCTACATTCCCTACAACAACTACAAAGTCGGCAGCCCTGAGGTGAAGTACGCGCAGTTGCTCACACAGGGCCACCTCAACCCGCAATACACCCGTTATGAGCTGCACCGGGTCTGGGTGGTCGAAGGCACGCTCAAGCCAGGCGCGCGGCATATCTATTCCAAGCGCGTGCTGTTTCTGGACGAGGACAGTTGGGGCGCCGCGTTGGTCGATCAATATGACGGGCGAGGGGAGTTGTGGCGGGTGTCGATGGCCTACCTGAAGAACTTCTACGACCTGCCCACCACTTGGAGCGCGCTGGACGTATTCCATGACTTGCAAGCACGTCGTTACTACGTGCAGAACCTGGATAACGAAGAGCAGGGCACTGTGGACTTCGCCCAACCGGTGCCGGAAGACGCGTACTTCATGCCGTCGGCATTGCGCCAGCGTGGGACGCGGTAAAAAAGGCCGTTAACCACTTGGCAGCTCGTCAGGTTTTGGTCGGTCAGAATGTGCTAGTCTGCAATCAATGATTTCATTGATTGCAGGAGGCATCATGGCCAGCATCACGATTCGAAACCTTGATGATCAGCTCAAGGAGCAACTGCGCATCACAGCGGCTCACAACGGACATTCCATGGAAGAAGAGGCTCGCCTGATTCTGGGCAGAGCCTTGACGACTGTTGATCGCGCCGGTGGACTTGGAAGCAGGATCCGCAACAGATTCAACGCCATCGGCGGAGTCGAGCTTGATCTGCCAAAGCGTTCAGAGAAAGCAACGGCGGTGGATTTTTCTGAATGATAGTGCTCGATACCAACGTTCTTTCAGAGTTTATGCGAGTGGAGCCTGAAACCCGGGTGCTTGCCTGGGCTGATGCGCAGCCATCAATGGATCTGGCAGTCAGTGCGGTGACGGTGGCAGAAATACTTCACGGAATCGCGCGCCTTCCATCTGGCAAGCGCAAACAAAAACTTGAAGCCCATGCCATGGCAATGTTCGAAGAGGACTTTGCCGGACGCATTTTGCCGTTCGATGCTCATGCCGCTGTTGAGTACGCAGCGTTGACAGCGGGTGCTGAAGCAAACGGGCGTGCAGTTTCAATGGCAGATGCGCAAATTGCCGCCACTTGCCGAAGCCATGGGGCTGCCATAGCCACCCGCAATGTTCGAGATTTCGAGTTCAGCGGTGTTGAAGTGATAGATCCCTGGATGAGCTGAGCTCCCCTGTAGGAGCGAGCTCGCTCGCGAAGAACTTGCCAGCGCCGCGGTCATTCAGAATGCACGCGTTTTCGTTGACCACCATCGCGAGCAAGCTCGCTCCTACAGGACGAGCCTGAATTCATCAAACGCGGAAGTGGCTCACCATCTGCTGCAATTGACCACCCAACCGCGCCAGTTCAACGCTGGACTTGGCGGTCTCATCGCTCGCCGCAGCCGTCTGTTCCGACACATCGCGCACGTTGATGATGCTGCGGCTGATCTCCTCGGCCACGGCGCTTTGCTGTTCGGCCGCAGCGGCGATCTGCTGGTTCATCGACTGGATGTTGGACACCGTGCGGGTGATGCTCTCCAGTGACTCGCCGGCCTTGCGGGTCAGGGCCACGCTGCTGTCGGTGAGGACGCGGCTGTTGTTCATCACGGCGGACACTTGTTGCGTGCCGTTCTGCAGGCCGGCCACCAGGCCTTCGATTTCCTCGGTGGATTTCTGCGTGCGCTGGGCCAGGCCGCGGACCTCGTCGGCCACCACGGCAAAACCACGACCGGCTTCACCGGCGCGGGCCGCTTCGATGGCGGCGTTGAGCGCCAGCAGGTTGGTCTGTTCGGCCACGGCCTTGATCACGTCCATGACGCTGCCGATCTTGTCGCTTTCCTGTTGCAGCACGCTCATGGCTTCGGTGGAACGTACCACTTCGCTGGCCAGACGCTCGATCTGGGCGATGGCTTCGTTGACCACTTTGTCGCCTTCACGGGCTTCACCGTCCGCCGCCGCAGCGGCTTGCGAAGCTTCTTCGGCGTTGCGCGCGACTTCCTGCACGGTGGCGGTCATCTCGTGCATGGCGGTCGCGACCTGATCGGTCTCGACTTTCTGGCTGTTGACCCCGGCGCTGGTCTGTTCGGTCACGGCCGAGAGCTCTTCGGCGGCGCTGGCGATCTGGGTCACGCCGTCGCGGATGCCGCTGATCAAGTCGCGCAGGGTCACGCCCATGCGTGCGATGCCTTGCTGCAACACGCCGAGTTCGTCACGACGAGTGACCAGCACGTTCTGGGACAGGTCGCCGCTGGCGATGCGGTCGACCACCGCCAGGGTTTCGCGCAATGGACGGGTGATCTGGCGCGTGATGACCACGGCGGCAATGATGCCCACCAACAATGCCAGCAGCGTGCTGATCAGTTGCAGCGTGCGCGCCCTGGCGCTTTCTGCGTCACGGCGGTCGAGCTGGATCTGATACAGCTGATCGCTCTGGGACACGATGGCGGCGCCCTGGTCGGTCATTTCCTTGCGCGCTTGCACCGCGTCATTGCTGGCGGCCTTGTAGGCCTGCAAGGCACTGCGGTAGTTGCCCAGCGCGGTTTCCAGCTGACGCAGGGCGTCTTGCTGGGTGTCGGCGAAATGCGCGTTCAGCGGTTTCAGGCTGGCGATGGCGGCGTCCAGTTGGCCGACCGCTTTTTGCTCGGTTTCGATATTGGTGGTGGCGGTGTAACCACGTACTTCGTAACGCGCCAGCAGGAACGCTTCCTTGGCCGATGTAATGGCCTGGAACTGTTCGAAGCGCTGGTCGCTCAGCGGCATTTGCTGCACGCGGGTGTTGATCTCATTGATCAGCGTTTGGGCGGTTTCGGCGTTGGCGCTCATGGCGTCGCGGGCGCTGTTGCCGGCGCGATAAGCGTTGCGCATTTTGCCCAGGGACGTCCTGTAGGCGTCGATCACGGTGCCTTGCTCACGGAGCAGCTTGAGGTTTTCCGGGCTCTTGAACTTCGCCAGCAGGGCCTGTTGCTGGGCCGAGAAGGCGTCAAGGGTGGTCTGCACGCCCTGCGCGGCGGTTTCGTCGCCGTTGGTCAGCATGTATTGCAGGCGAACCACGCGCAGCTTGGTCAGGCCGGCGTTGAGCTGGGTGATGTCGCTCATCCAGTTGCTGCGGTCGATCAACCCGCCCAGGCTGGTCCAGCCGGTCAGGGCGAGGACGCAGGTCAGTGCCAGCACAAGGCCAAACCCAAGGCCCAGTTTCAGGTTCACGCTGATGTTGCCGAACCAGCTATTCATCAAATTCCTCCAGGAACGTAGTGCTTCTTTTTTCGTCGGTTGGCTGGAAGATTGTTTTTTTTGGGGGCCGCCAAGCTGTGTAAGCAGGATGTATCGGCAGCAATGGCGGGAGCTGAAAGGATTTTTCCAAACGGATTCTGTAACAAGATCTTTACAGCGCTTTTAAGCTTTTTTTCACACGGGTTTCACCCGCCGCCGACGCACGCATCTTTAACCTCCGGGGATCTGATGAGGTGGTGCGTGCCGGCGAGGCGGCTTGATGTGGAATTAAGACTGAGTCTTTTCGGGATAAAACGCTCGATCGACCTGAAGCGCTTCACCCGCTATCGCAACGCTGCGGTGGTGTTGGCCTCGGCGCTGCTGGTGATCCCGTTGACGGTGTTTTTACTGCGACCGGCCACCGTTTCGGACCTGGCGCATGGCAATGTGCGCGGTGCACAGGCGTTGATGAAGGAGTGGGCCAAGGGCGACCTGATCGTGCTGGTGCGCCACGTCGAACGCTGCGATCACTCTTCAGCTGCCTGCCTGATCGGCAACGATGGCATTACCGAGCGTTCGCGCAGTGTTGCCACAAAAGTCGGGGCGCAATTCCGTAACCTGGGCCTGGACAAGGCCGATATCTACCACAGCCCGATCCTGCGAACGGCGCAGACTGCCGGCTTCATGTTCAACAAGGCCGGCGCGGGCGAAGACTGGCTGGTCGGTTGCAAGGGCAGCATGCTGCGCGACGCGTTGGCGCACAAGGTGGCCGGGCGTAACCTGATTCTGGTGACCCACAGCGAATGCATGGCGCAACTGGAAAAAGACCTCGATTTGACGACTTCAACCCTGGGTTACGGGGCGTCTCTGTTTATCTCCGCCGAAACGCCGAACAGTCCGCGCATGCTTGGTTTTATCGAAGCATCGGATTGGCCCACGGTGACACCCCGTTGAACTTCAGCCTCCCTTTGAATCAGGATTGAGCATGCAGACTGCCTCCCGCTACCGCTTTTATTGGGTGAACTTCGGTATTCCGCTGGCCTGCGCGGCCGTGGTGTTCCTGATGTTCGACATGACCCGCATCGACATCGCCTTCAACAACTATTTTTTTGACCCGGTGACGCAGACGTACCCGCTGGACCAGATCCACCTGTTCGAAAAGATCACCCACAAATGGGCGCGGATCATCCCGAACTGGACCGGCGAAATTGCGATTATCGGCGCCTTGCTGTCGTTCCTCTGGCCGCGCCTGAAGGCTGAAAAACACTCGAAAATCATCGCCTTCCTGGAAAAAATCAAAGTCGCACCGGTGCTGCGCTTTGCCAACCGCCATCGACGCGACTTTCTCTACGTGGTGTTCGCGTTTTCCATCAGCACCGGGGTCATTCACTACCTCAAGGGCCACACCAGCGTGTATTGCCCGATCGAGACGACACTGTACGGCGGCAAGATGCAGCACGTTGAGTGGTATGAAAATTTCGACCTGCTGAAAGTTGCCGGTGACGGCCGCTGCTGGCCGGGCGGACATGCCTCGGGCGGTTTCACCATGCTGGCGTTGTACTTCGTGGCTCGCCGTTATCGCTGGCGCTATGCCAAGGCGATCATGTACGGCTCGCTGACCCTCGGCTTCATCTACGGCACAACGCGAGTGCTGCAAGGCTGGCACTACATGTCCCACACCTTCTGGGCCGGGATCTTCGTGTGGCTGGCGTGTTTGCTGACGGCGCTGGCGTTTTACGGGCGAGCGAGGCTGGAACAGCCGGTGCTCTGCGAAGCGAATTCGCAGGCAAAAAAAAGCCCGCGGGAGGGCGGGCAAACCGTAGTTTCTTGAATGAGCGAGCGAAATGTACAGGCTGGCGCGAGAGGGTGGGGTGAAGAAAAATTCATCTCGAACAAAGCCCCGCACCAGAGCCTGCGACACCGCTACGGCAAATGATCGGCGGCAAAGTCGGCTTCCGACCGGGCACGTAAACGGCCCTTGCGGCAGGCTTGCTGGAAGCGCTCGAAATCGCGCTCGTTCTGCTCGGTATAGCCCTGGGCGTATTTATAAAGCGCATCGGCCAATGCCTCACTCTTGCCGATGTAGCCGCTGATCACCGCCGCCTGCCCGGAAGACTTGGCATGGGCGCGAGCCAGGGCCCGGCCGCAAAGCCGGCCATAGGCCGCGAAGGCATCGCCATCGAAGGTCTCGAGTTCGGCGGAGATTTTCATATCGCGCAATTGCCGCACATGGAAATGCCGCCCGCTGGGCCCGGTGGTCCAGCCGAGGAACAGGTCGCTGGCCGACTGCATCAGGCGTTGACCCTCGACCACACGCTGTCCTTCATGGCGCACCCGCGACCTGGCCTTCACGTAGCCGGCGAGCACCGAGCGCCGCGCTTCCTTGAATTGCAGGAACAGCGGGAACTGCTGATCGTCGGTCAGCAGCGCCACCAGGCAACGGGTGCCTGCACTGCCGACGCCCACCACCTTGAAGGCCATGTCCTGTACGTGAAAACGCGACAGCAGCTCACGGCGGTCCGCTTGCAGGGTGCCGCGATAGTCGCGCATGAAGGTGTCGTAGAGCGGACGCCAGTCCGAGAGGCGCAACCAGTCATCATCGGCGTCCAGCAGCGTGGTGTTCTTGTGCAGGTGGAAAATTTCCGGCAGGTCATCGCGAATGATCAGACGCCCATGGCCGTCGCGTTCGCTGATTTTTGGCAGCAGTTCGGCATGGGTACGACGCTCGGCTTTTTCGATGGCGCGTTCCACGTGTTCCAGGGTGCTTTGGTTGGCCTGCGCCAGCAGGTCGTTATAGCTGATGGATTCGTACCAGGTTTCCAGCGAACTTTGTTCGGCGCATTCGAGCATGGTTTTCTGATAGGCACTCACCACCTCATGGCAGATGCTGTCTTCAACCGACTCGCCATGGCGCAAGTCGCGGGTTGCCACCAGAAAACTCGCCACCAGGCGTTTCAAGTCCCACTCCCACGGCCCGGGGTGGGCTTCGTCGAAGTCGTTGACGCTGAACAGCAGGTTGCGTTCAGGCGTTGCGAAACCGCCGAAGTTCATCAGGTGGCTATCGCCACAAATCGGCGAAACCAGCCCCATGTGCGAGGTGCCCGCCAGGTCGTGGGCCTGCAGCAGCGCATTGCCGCGAAAGAAGGTGAACGGCGACACCAGCATGCGCCCGTAACGCAGCTCCACCAGCGATTTGACGCGTCCTTCACTTGACGCCTTGATCAGCGGTATCGGATCGCGATCGACATTGCCCAAGGCTGCTTGCGAACTGCGCGAGCACTTCTTGCGCGCATCCTTGCCTTGCTTCAAACGGTCGGTGAGGGTGGTCATGGGGGCCTATTCGACGGGTATTTTAGGGCGATTGCGAATGGAGTGTAGAAGGGCTTTGCGGGTTCATCCGAAGTGTTTGCCCGGCGACTGACCTGTCTGTCAGGCATCGGCATGTATCGATCCATCTCAAGCCTCTGCTTCGTCGAGTGGCGCGATGTTGTCCAGTGCCCGGTTCACCAGCAATTGCGCCAGCACGGCCAGTTGCTGGATTGCCAGGGCGATGTTGCGACGCGAACTCTCAAGCTCGCAGGCAAGATCGGTGCTCATGACGTTGAGCGAGGCGAGGGTTTCGCTGGCGTGGGTGAGCAGGGACGGTGTGTCGATGTCGGGGCGAATGGTGAAGACGTCGCTGACGGGGTCGAGGTGATTGGGGTTGCGCAGGCGGGCGCTGATGGCGGGTTCGGTGGTGTTGGAGAGGTTGGATAAGTCGGGTGATTCGGTTGTTGCATCAGGTGAAGAGTTTTGCAGGGTGGGGCTTTGGCTTTTCATGATGGAGATCCTGGTTTGTTTATAGGAGCTGCCCCGGTTTTCAGCCTGTCAAAGCCGGTCGCTGATTTTCAGCGACCCAGAAAGGCTATCGTCGAGAAGGAGGCCCCGCCAGTTCATGAAAGGCGATGCGTTTTGCGGGAAATGTCCTAGGACGCGGTGAAGTCACAGGTCGCTAGATTTCACCGTGTGCTTGAAATGATGCTCCCAAAGCCTGACCCCCAACCCGCCCGTCCGGTCCAGCGACGAACCCACCGTCAAATCCGTAATCAAGGTCGGCTGCAACCCCGCATCAAATAGCGCAAACCCCGCCGCCAGGCAGCAGGTTTCGGTCTGCAGGCCGCACACCAGCACGCGCTCGACGTTCAGGCTTTTCAGGTAGTCGATGGTTTGCGCTGTGGGGGCGTAGCCGTGCTTGATGAAAATGCGGTCGGCGGGGATCAGGCTGTCATCGTCCGGCGCGGGGTGCCAGCCAAGCTGTTTTTCGAAAGGGGTTATGGACTCGTCGTGACGCTCGACCGTGGCGACACTGGGCAGGGTGCCGATGAGTGCCCGGATACCGTCGACCAGCCACTGCGGCGGGGCGAAGCCGGGTTGTACGTCGATGATCAGGAGGGCTTGGCGCATGGGCTTCTCCGGGAGAGAGGGTGGTGACGCGGGGACCTGCGGTTGGAACATTCGGGCGGTTTCAATGGCTTCATCGCGGGCAAGCCCGCTCCCACAGGGGGCGGTATGAATTATTAAACCCCAGATGCAACAAAGCCCGCACTGGGCGGGCCTTGTCAGCTTTGGTTGGTGGGCCGGGGGGATTTGAAACAGCTCTGTAGCCATCTGTTTTTATTGGCTAATAATTGATCAGATGAACTCCTTGGAATACCAGCTGGAATGCTGCGTGGTCTGGCTTCCGATGGACGGTCATTGTTGAGTTCGGCCCCCTCCAGGGCTTCGAGGTTAAAGCTCCATGCGAATGGGCGTGGCGGCTTTAGCCGTATGGACCGGACATGCTGAGACACGCCGAGCTTGCACATATCTCAGCCCAGCATGCCCCTCATGCTCTGCTGCAACGAAGACTTGAGCGCTTCATCACTGGCTACCAGCCGGTAAAGCTCTAGGTCCTGGCGGCGGCGTATCAGCATGACTTCCTCGAAAATCTTCTCGAACGCCAGTGCACGGTGGTCTTCGTCCTGGCTCTTTTGGTACTTTGGCTCAAAGTCCGGATGCTCCTGAATGCCCTTTAGAATGCTCAGGAACTTCACGCGCTTTTCTTCCGTGGTCACCCCCCAGCCCTGGAACCAACGCTCGTTGAAGCTCTGGATGATTTGGTCCAGCAGGTCTTTTTCCTGCTCACCAGTATGTACCCCGCGCGGATTTGGGTTGGCTGGGTCCAGCTCGGTTTCCGCGTCATCCAACGCAATGCTGTGGTTCAACTTGACGCGTTCCAGCCCATAGGATGCGAGGTCGACCGAGTTGAGCAGAGCGTCGATTTCGTCGGCGTCTTTGTCCTGCACTTTGAGTTTCGGGATCAGGAACTTGAGGAACCAGAAAAGCTTTTCCCAGGCCACAATCTCATACGGCATGATCGAGGCCATCTGGCCGTAGATCTTCACAAACTGCTTGGCCTTGATTTTGAAATCGACCTTTGCCTCATCCTCCAACTCTAGTTCCACGTCGAAACGCTCGGCGGCGATATCGATAAGCACAGCGAGCTTTTCGGCATCGACGTTGTCGAAATACTGCGTGGCGAATGCCTCTACTTCCGGCCACTCGTAGACACCGACCTCGTCCAACTGGTCCTTGAGTTCGTGCAGCACATTGATATCCGTTGCTCCGGACAGGCTGGTGGCCGTGTAGAACGGGTCGAAGGAGGCTTTTATGTCCTCCACCTGGTTGAAGAAATCCAGAACGAACAGGTCTTCGGTCTTCTTGCCCCACTTGGGCGCGGCACGATTAAGGCGCGACAGCGCTTGCACAGCGAGTACGTACTGCAGCTTCTTGTCCACGTACATGGCACACAGCTTAGGCTGATCGAAGCCTGTCAGGTACTTGTTGGCCACTACCAGCAATCGGTATTCGTCGGTGTCGAACTTGTCTCGCGTATCCGCTTCTGCGAAACCGTTGATGCCGGCTTCGGTGTACTCGATACCATCAACCAATTTTTCGCCGGAGAAGGCAATTAGCGCCTTGAACGGGTTGCCGCGCGCTGCCAGCAAGCGGCTGATGGCCTTGTGATAACGGATAGCGGCTTCGATGTTTTGGGTTATGACCATGCCCTTGGCCTGGCCCTTAAGCTTTTTCGGCGTGACCACCTGCTCAATAAAATGCTCCAGCATCACCTCAGCCTTAACGTCGATGGTCTGCTGGTCGCGTTCGACATAGGCGCGTAGCTTCTTCTGTGCTTTCAGCGTGTCAAACAGCGGATTGTCCTCGATGGACTTCTGAATTTCGTAGTAGCTGCGGTACGTGGTGTAGTTGGCCAGCACATCGAGGATAAAGCCCTCTTCAATGGCCTGCTTCATCGAGTACAGGTGGAAGGGCGCGAAGCGGCCATCGGCCTGGTGCTCGCCGAACTTCTCCAGCGTGCTGTTCTTCGGCGTGGCGGTGAAGGCGAAGTACGAGGCATTGCCGCGCATCTTGCTGTTCTTGATGGCGCTGAGGATCTTCTCCTGAGTGTCGTCTTGCTCGTCGCCGCCCATCACCTTGTTCATCGTGCCGTGGCTGCTACCGTCCTGCGAGCTGTGTGCCTCGTCGATGATCACGGCAAAGCGTTTGCCGGCCATGTCGTCGATGCCATCCACGATCACCGGGAATTTCTGGATGGTGGTAATGATGATTTTTTTTCCCTGCTCCAGCGCCCGCTGGAGGTCAGAGGACTTCAGCGCGGGAGCGATGATGTTTTTCACCTCGGAGAACTCGCGTAGGTTCTCGCGCAATTGCTTGTCCAGCAGGCGGCGGTCGGTCACCACAATCACCGAGTCGAACAGCGGCACATCTAGAGCGCGAGCGCCGGCAACCTCCAGCGAAACCGGATAGGTTTCTATCAACTGATAGGCCGCCCAGGTGATGGAATTCGATTTGCCAGAGCCGGCCGAGTGCTGGATCAGGTAGCGCTGACCCACACCATGCTGGCTGGTATGCATCACTAGCCGGCGCACCACATCCAGTTGGTGGTAGCGCGGGAAGAACAGCGTACGCTTGGCCAGTGGCATCTTGCTGCTGCCGTCCAGGCGCACAAAGTGCTGGATGATGTTGGCCACACTTTCGCGGCTGAAAATTTCCTGCCACAAGTAGGCGCTCTTGTGCCCGGCGGGGTTGGGCGGGTTGCCAGCCCCGTGATTATGGCCCTTGTTGAATGGCAGGAAGAAGGTCGCGACACCCGCCAACTTGGTGGTCATGTAGACCTCGTCGGTGTCTACCGTCATGTGCACTAGGCAGCGGCCGAATTGCAGCAACGGCTGGCCCGTGTCGCGGTTCTGCTTGTACTGCTTTTGCCCGTGATAACGGGCGTTCTGGCCCGTCCAGGGGTTCTTCAGCTCCAGCGTGGCGAAGGGTAAGCCATTGATAAACAGCACCAGGTCGATCTCTTCTAGCGGATTACTCAGGGAGTAACGCACCTGGCGGGTGCTGCTGAAGATATTCGCCGCAAACTGCTTTTTGACCCGCTCCGAACTGCTGGCAAGTGGCGCGGGGTACATCAGGTTGAAGTGCACATCGTCGATGGCCAGGCCGCGCTTGAGCAGGTGCAGCACGCCGTACTTCTTCGCCAGCCGGTCGAAGCGTTCGAGGATGCGCAGATCCCAATCGTCGTAGCGTTGCTTGAGACGCTCCAACTCATCGCACTGGCTGGCCTCAAGAAATTGCCACAAGCAACGGCTATCCACGGCATAGCGTGCCTTGAAATCCGAGGTGCTGCCCCGTTGATAGCCGTGGTTGGGGCCTGCAGGCACCTGTGCTGGGCTGTTGCGGATCGCCGCCAGCTCCTCTAGGCAGGTGCCGGTGAGGTATTTCTCGATGCTCGCTTCCAGCGCCTGTTCGTTGGTCTTGCTTACCATGCCGGCTTCCTTGTGCCTGTCGTAGCTGCCAGGCTAGCCCGGCGTTCAGTACGGATGTCTAGAAATGTCTAAAGCTATTCAGCCAACGGGGGTTAGACATTCGCCGTCACCCACCTGAATTAACACTAAACCATTGATTTGAATGGAATAACGGCCGTGAGCAGGGCTGGTTGACAAGCCGCAGAAAGTCTGGCGGCTCGGCTTGTTCGTCTAATGCTATTTGCTCAGTCATATGAGCGTTATTTCCAACACCTTGAATCTACGAGGTTTTATGGTTCTCCCCGGGCCGCTGGCCGTCTCAGTCAAATTAGTTCAGGCCCAGCTCGGTAAACAGCGATAAGCCTTGCGGTTAGCATTAGGATCGTAGAGGCGGATCAGCCCTGCCTCCACCCACTCGGTTTCCTGCGACAACGCGCACAGCTCCCGCAACAGCGATTGCAGATAGCTCAAAATGGCGCTCCACGCTCATCAGGCGAACTCCCGTTCCTTTAGTTCGGCAGGCTCCACCACCCCCGGCACCTTGATCTTGCCGGTCACGGCGCTATTGATCAGGGAGGCTTTGTATTCTTTGAGCCTTTCAATCTGACTGGAAATATTGTTTGCAGCCTGATCTATTCGGGCTGAATGATCTTCAATATAGCTGCATATTTCAGTCTGTTCATCGACGCTAGGGAGCAGGGATTTAATTGCATAGAAATTGTTATTTGAAAGGTTCTGTAGCCCTACCGTCATGCCATTTGAGGCCCCGGCATATATGGTCTTATATGGCTCGGTATGGAATAAGTGCTCAAAATATTTTGTGACTACGCCTTTCTGAGGCACAAAAACTCCATAGTGAAAAGTTACGACTCCCTCAAAGGCAGACTCAAAGAAAACGCCTAAGTGTCCTTTGAAGCGGTTCACTACTAAGTCGCCCGGAAAGCAAAGCTTGAAGTTCTTTCTATGAGCGGGACTAAGGGAGCGTTCCTTCATCTCATCGGAAGGTACAACTCCGTCAACCTGTGATAGCGACAGAGGCAGTTCATCTCCCTGAACAGGCCTAGATTTTTCCCTGAAAAGTCGGCGATTAAAAACAACCTCCCAATGTGCCGGAATCTGGCCAATCCATTCGATACCGGAGTCCCGCATGGGCGCGTCAGGATCAAGGCCAAGGGTTACGGTCCGCTGGATCAGTATCTGCTTACGCTCTTTGAGCAGTTCGATCTGGTGCTTCTTGGTCCGAATCGCCTGATCAATCTGCGCAGTTTTAATAGATAAAAACCGCGCAATAAGCCTTTGCTCTTGAATTGGCGGAGTGAGTGATTTAAAAGCCAGAAATACATCCTTCGGAATGGTATTTCTCAACCCTTTGTACAGAAATCTCAGTCGCTTTCCTGAGTCAAGACTTAGGTATAAGTATTGAAGATATTCTTCGTCAAATTTCCTACGTGGCCGGAACACCGTGTAGGCGCCCGTTATCATTCCGTGCAAAGAGGAAAGGCCAATGGTCCTGGGCGTTTCCTCGACATCGAATAAGCAGAAAACAAAGTCACCAGGAGCGACCTCTTGGTAGGTATCAAACTCCGCAGGAAACTTTCCTTCTGGATTGTCCATGTCGCGTTTGATAATCCCGCCTAGAGTGAGCGATAGAAGCGTATAACGACTGGAATTCTTGCCAACAAGGTTTTTATTAAGAGCAAAAATGTACTTGTTTGCCAAGGTTTTCCAGTGCGCAGGAACACTTCCATAGCACTCAACTCCGGAGTCGCGATAGTTCTCATATGTCGGGTGAGAGCCGAGAGATTTAGTCATTGTTGACTCCAGAAACCTCGTCGAGAGGCACTCCCAAAATCTCCGCAATCAATCCTTCCGCCTGCTGCTCCAGCGCCACTATCTCCCGCGCCACTTCGTCCATGCTGCGCAGCGGTTGGTGCTTGTAGAAGTATTTGTTGAAGCTGATCTCGTATCCGATCTTCACCGACTCCAGATTGATCCAGGCCTCGGCGACATGGTGCTGCACTTCGGCCTTGAAGAAGCGGTGGATGGCATCGGCCAGCGGGATGCTTTCGCTGTCGCGCAGGTCGCTGTTGGATTCGTAGGTAATAAATTCGCCGGCCCTGTCGCTGGGGTAGTAGCCGAAGTCCGGTAGGTCGGCCTCACGGCACTCCAGCCGCTCCAGCAGCGCGGCCAGCTCGGCGCGGTCGAATTTCTCCACCTTACGGATGACCTTGGCGGCGTTTTCGTCGTACCAGCTGACCGCATTGAGCACTTGGTTGCGCTCGCTGGCGCCGAGCTTGATGCCGGCCTCTTTGCTCAGTTGTTTAAGCGTCTTATCCACCCGTTTGGCGAATAAATTGAAGTCGTCGTATTCCTCCGGGCCTATGGCCTGCATCAGGTAGTTAGCCACGGTGACCAGCAGCGACTGCTTGACCCAGGTTTCTAGGCTCAGCAGCTTCTTGCGTTGCTTGGCGTTGAGTTCCAGGCTCTGTTCCTCGCACCAGGCGAGAATAGCTTTTTCATGGGTGGCCAGGGTTTCATCCTGATACACCGTCTCGCCCCACTGCTGGTAGATCCACTGCATGGGTTCACGCAGGGCTTTGTCGTAGCGCAGGGTTTCATTGCGCTCGGCGCTGAACTGCGCCTTGCGCCGGTCTGGCCGTTCGATGTTGACCTTGTGGTAGCCGAAATCGCGGTTATCGAACACCTGGGCGGCAACGCCGTCGCCGCCGGTCGGGCGGTCGATGCTGGCAAGATCGAGGTAGGTTTGGGTAATCAGTTCGATATGTTCGGAGGCGAATTCGCAGTTTTTGTTGCCGAGGTTTTTGCGCAGTTTGCGGTACAGCAGGCTGGCGTCGATCAGTTGCACCTTGCCTCGGCGCTGCGCCGGCTTGTTGCTGGAGATCAGCCAGATATAGGTGGTGATGCCGGTGTTGTAGAACAGGTTGTTGGGCAATTGGATGATGGCATCGAGCAGGTCGTTTTCGATCAGGTGGCGGCGGATATTGCTCTCGCCACCGCCGGCGTCGCCGGTAAACAGGCTGGAGCCGTTGTGCACCGACGCGATGCGCGAGCCGAGGCCGCTGTCGCCGGGGGTTTTCATTTTGTTGACCATTTCCATCAGAAACAGCAACTGGCCGTCGCTAGAGCGCGGGGTGGCGTCCTGCATCTCGGCGTTGCCCCAGTAGTCTGCGAGGCTGACCTTGAAGCGCGGGTCGATTACGTCGCCGCCGTCTTTGATGAATTTCTGCTCGCTGGCCCAGCTTTTACCGTAGGGGGGGTTGGACAGCATAAAGTCGAAGCGGCTACCGGCGAATTCGTCCACCGAGAGGGTGGAGCCGGGGCGGATGTGGGCAGGATTGTTGCCCTTGATCATCATGTCCGACTTGCAGATGGCATAGGTCTCGTCGTTGATCTCCTTGCCGTAGAGGTGGATGTCGCGCTGAGTGGTCGAGTCCGGGTATTTTTCTTCGATAAAGTTCTGCGACTCGGTGAGCATGCCGCCACTGCCGCAGGCCGGGTCGTAGATGGTCATCACTGTGGGCAGCCGGTCCTTGATCGGGTCGAAGACCAGGTGGGTCATCAGCTCGATCACTTCGCGCGGGGTGAAGTGCTCGCCGGCTTCCTCGTTGTTCTCTTCGTTGAACTTGCGGATTAGCTCTTCAAACACATAGCCCATGCCCAGGTTGCTCAGGGCTGGTAGGCGGTTGCCTTGTGGGTCTTCGCTGTCGTACGGGGTGAGGTTGATGGTGGGCGAGGTGAATTTTTCCAGTACGTCGAGCAGCACGTCTTTGCTGGCCATGTGGCGCATCTGCGACTTGAGGTTGAAGCGACGGATGATGTCTTTGACGTTATCGCTAAAGCCGTCGAGGTATTCCTCAACGTTGCTCAGGAGGATCTGCTGGTTGTTGGTGGCGGTCTTCTGCAGTTGGCTTAGCGTCCACTTGCTGGTGTTGTAGAACACATAGCCGGAAGCGGCACGCAGGGCGCTGTCGTCCAGTTCGGTCTGGCTCATTTCACGTTGCTGAAAGGCCAATTCTTCCAACACCTTGGCCTTGTTGGTCTCTAGCAGGGCATCGAGCCGGCGCAGCACCACCATGGGTAGGATGACGTCACGGTATTTTCCGCGCACATACACGTCGCGCAGGCAGTCATCGGCAATCGACCAGATAAATGAAACCAGTTTGTTGTGGACCGCGTGGTTCAACTGCAGATACTCCAAATCAAAGCGCTGAATAGCAGCGCTGCTAGGGCGGTGTACCGCACCCATTTACAAGCTAAGGAGCGCATCTTAACCAATGCAGCTGTACTTTTGGCAGAGGTTAGGTAAGCGGATGGCGAACACTACTTCCGAACTACAACATTACGGTCGACGATGGTCGAACACTTTAAGAAGGCACCATGATGCTTGCTGAACGAGTCTAGGCTCCGCAGGTGGTGGCCTGCGGCGCGTATTTTATGAGGGGAGAGATAGCGCTTCACGCCAGAATCGCAACGGCACTTGATCCCATGGCTCACGCGTTTGCTGGATAACCTCTTCCAGGATGACGAACAGCATCTGCGCCTGTGCCCGGTGGCCCAGCAAGCACAATGATTTCAGGATACGCGTCATTCGCAGGTCGTTGTGATTCTGTCTGAATGCCCAGTTCTGACTCCGGCTATCCCAGTCGCCTGATTTCTCGATCAGCCCCGACGCTTGCTGGCGTAAACCATAGAAACTCAGCATGCGACGCAGAGCGCGTCCTACCCCGCCTCTGACGCGCTCGTCGTTCGCTAGCTCGTCGAACTCAGCAAGGCTCGCCACTGGCGAGTGGCTGTTGAAAGCACTGGGCTCAACCAGCGGAAACCACCATTGTATGAAGTCATGTGTGCTTTCCAGAGTTCCATCATCCCAGGCCAATGCCTGGGCTAATGTACGCTGGCGATGGTCCATGCCATCGTAACCCAGATAGTTGCGAATCAATTCTTTCGCACTCGCCATACATTGCCCTCGTTACGCTTTATTGGCCACCAGTTCCAGCGCTTTACGGATGACATCAGGCGCTACTTCTGGTTGGTCTTGTGTTGTCCGCTGGAAGACAACGATAGTGATCTTTTTGCGACGCTGCCTATCAGCACCGTAACGAGCGGCCTCCGTCAACGCCAATACCAACCCGGCAATCGCCAACGATGGATCAATTCCACCGTGCCCGGCGCCTAGCACTGGCATGACCACTTCGTTGATCCGCTTGTCAGCAAGCAGCTCGAACAGTTCCTGCATACCATCGAATACGTAGGACATTCTGGCGGCCAGCCCTTGCCCCGCGCGCTGTGTGGTGGTGGAAACCAAGGCTATTGCGGCCGCGTTTTTCGAAGGGTCCGAAACAAGGATGGCTCGGCCGGGACCATAGCTTTCGCTGGACTCATCGATCGTCTTTTGTTGCAGCTCACCGTCGCCAAAGCGAATCCGGCATTGCTGCCTGACAAGATCCGAGAATTCCGACGCCGTTTCGGCGCAATGCTGGTTGATATAAACGCCCAGCGCACTACGGGTATCGCGGGCGCAATGGTCTTCGAAATACTCATTGCAAGGTAACGCCACCACGGTTGTTTTCGAGTCCACCGGGTGATTTTCGATACGCCCAGTGACGATGCTGATCTCACTCTCTCCGACGCTGGTACGGAAGCCGCCGGGACACTCCCAGACATTGGTGGTGTTGCCCTTTTGCTGCACGATACCTTCGATGAAATCACACAACACGCGGTGCTGAATTGCCTGTGCATCCACCGGCTTGGCGATGGAAAAATGATCTGACGATGGGATCTTTAGAGCATCGCCGAAATAGGTGGCTCCACTGACAGGGGGCACGACCTGCGGCCACCTCAAAAAGCGCTTAAGCACAACGAACTGGTCTTCCACCAGTTCCCGACCATAGATCACCAACTTGCGGTTCATCAACACATTGCGAAAATCGCTATTCAGGTCGTTGAGCCAGACATTGTTCTGACAGAACGCCAACGCTTGACCTTGAACATGCCCCATGAACTTTGCGATCGGCCCGAGCCAATTGGCATAAGACGAACCCAGTGAGGGAGAAGCGATCAGGAAAAGCCCAACCTCAGTACTGCGCCCAACAAGGTCATCTAAGCGCTGCACAATATAGCGTCGGGCCACGATGCCTCCCATGCTGTGAGCAACGAAAACAATTTTCCGCGCCCTGTTGACACCATCGAGGTGCAGGCTTTCCTTCAATGAATCGACAACATCGCTCAGGCTGTAGGTACCGCTGAAGAACTCCGTGCGATAGGTGAACTCATAAATGCCCACGCTTCCTATAGCCGCATGCTGGGAAAGTAGGTCCGGCCAGTAGGTGTTATTTTGATGACGCCAGCACGTTTCACCGTTGGACAGCACCCCATGCAAAAATACTACGGCCATCGGCGATGCCGTATCGTCCATTGCTCTGATCCAGCGCCCCTTCATAGCGTTTCTCTCACTTCCATCTCCGTACATTCACGAATCATAAAAAGGCGCAGTTAACCAATGCAGGCAGGACGACTCCAGCCTTTCCCCGAACATTCCAGGTACAGACGCTGTCGAGTTCGGTTTTCTCTGGATTGATCTGGATAACTTTACAGCCCGCCCGGCTCGCCTCTTTTGGAAGTCGAGCGGCAGGGTAAACGTTGCCCGAGGTGCCCACCACGATGAGCAGATCGGATGAACTGGATGATTTAAATGCCCTATCGAGCATGCCCTCAGGCAACAGCTCGTTGAACCATACGACGCCTGGCCGGACCTTACCTGTGCATGTCTGGCACTGGGGTGGCGACAAACGCCCGTCCACCCCAGGCACCTCAGACAGGCTATCCACCAACGAGAACGGGCTCGCGCACTCGAAGCACCGCGGATGGTGAAGACTGCCGTGAAGATGCTGCACATCGGTGCTTCCGGCACGCTCATGCAGATCGTCGACGTTCTGGGTAAACAATGTAAGTTGCGGGACACGGCGAGCAAGCTCGGAGATGGCCACATGAGCGGCATTAGGCCTCGCCGCAAGAACCTGCGCGCGCCGCCACTCGTACCAGCCCCAAACCAAGGCAGGATCGCGCCGGAACGCTTCGGGCGTGGCAAGCTTCTCGGCGTCGAAATTCGCCCATAGTCCGGTCAATGCATCGCGGAACGTCGGGATACCGCTTTCAGCGGATACACCTGCTCCTGTCAACACGGTGATCTTTTGCGCACCTTGCAGTGCCGTGATTAATTCGGGATCAAAATCGGTGAAGTCCATGGCACCTTTCTGACGGCCTACTCCACGTGACCAGCACGTGGCGCTAACCGAATCAGTCCTTGGGGTGAGCGGGGTTCGACCTGACAATACGAAACCAGAACGCTTCTGGCTCCTAAAATTCCAGAGCCGAATTTTACGTACAACCACGAAATAAAAAAGCCCCTTAGGTTGTGTACGAAAGGTTCTGAAACGCAGGTTCGGCAAGGCGAAAACCAGTGAGGAAGCGGACTGGGCCCGCTCTCGGGTTGACTGGTTGCCAGTGAGCTTTCCGACCCGGTCGCGTCCGACCTGGCTCGCGATCGAGCCTGTTTTCAAAGCGGCATTGGTGAACTCGGATGCATTTCGTACAGAGCCTAGAGCTTACAGCGACGAGTTGGATCATTGGGCACATTCCCGCCCGCGACTGTTCAGCCCTGCGGTCGACCTGAAGCGCCAGCCAACTGTGCCCATGATGCTCAAGCAAGTATCGAAGCGGCGAAATGGAATAAAGCCAGCGATTGGGAGGGGATGACGCAACAGATCCGTGCTTTGAGCGCACGCCATCATTCCTGACATATCACGCATCCGAAGGCTCCGACCTCCGTACAGGCAGCAAAGAAAGACGACAGTAACCAATAGAGCTGGACGAAGTAGGGGCTGGCGCTGTGACCCGCTTTGATGTCCTCAAAAGCTTGCTCAACTGCGGCCTTGCTCAGGGATGAGGTCACGATGGCCACCCGTTTGAAGGTGTGAGGGGCATTCCTGCAAAACTCCACTGCAGTTCGAGAATCTGCGGTTGTGCCTCGGCATGTGCGATGAATGCCTGTTTTTACCCTGTTGTTGGTATAAAGCCGATTCCATCTCGCGAATTTCTTGGTCATGGCCGGTGCGGGCAAATTGAGATTGCCCAGGTTTTTGATAGCCTGGCTGACAGAAACGTGGAACGCGCTCGCGCCGAGAGTCAACTCCCCGTGCTTGGCGTGGTAGAAGGTGATTCTTGGAGAGGCTGGATCCGTTCGGAAGCCAATGAAATCAGCCCATTCGTCACCAAGATCATCGCAGACCATAACATCGTCTTCGGGCGCGACCGTCGATAGTACTGCGCCGAACGTGGAGTCAAGATCGAACGTATGATGGACAGCGGTAAAGGCACCTTTCTCGTCCGTGACAGTAGCCAGCTCTGCATTGCCGAAGAGGTAGCCCAGGAACTGATTGCCACCGTTCACCAAGGAGTCGTCCTGGTAAAGGTTGCCGTCCAGATAGGCAAAGCGAGGCTGGTCGAACAGGACAATGTACGTGTCTTCTTTGTCGATGAACTGCTTAAGCAGAACGCGACCTTCGTCCGCTCCTAGAGCGAACTGTGTGTCCTCGACATAGACATCGGCGAGCAGAGGTAGCGTGAGGCGTTTCAAGGCGATTCGCGTTTTGTTGATCGCGAGTTCGCCCACTTCGACGCCTGTTGCAAGCTGGGACACGAGCAGTTTTCCGGCGGCGTTTCTGGCAACTCCCAAGACGTCTGTCAGCTCTGCGAGTATCGGATCGACTTCTACCTTTGGCAGCTCTCGATAGCCACCTCCGTCCCGCTTGACCAAACGAATAACTTTGTCGTCAAAGATGGCCTGTCCGAGGATGGCTGTATCAACCGCAAATTGGGTAGGGCTAGCCGTCAGATCCGATAGCTCCAGCGGTCGCGCGAAAGCTGCCAGAAAAGGGGAGGACGATGGCCTTCCAGGTCGAGGGTGCAGGCGGTCAATGATACTGCAGGCATAATCCACTAGTTCCAGGTAGCCAGCACGATCCGCTCGAAGTGAAATCCGGCCGGTTCGCGGTGTTGTTGAGAAGTGCTCGTCCGCCTCTGTGAAGCTGTAACCCAGCGGGGCAAATCGAGCCGAGGAGGCCATGCCCACGTTGTTCTGGAGGTTCTCGCCCTCAAGTGTCTTGCTGCGCAATGCAAAGCGGGACAACGTCATATGGCGCAGCCGAACCCGGGCGAATACTGAATCCTTGCTAGTGAGTCCACGGTCAACATCTTGGGAGCTGATGCGCTGCAGGTGCCGCTTGGTGAAATCTGCGGGGACGTCGATCTGGGATTTGAAAATGGCGACGTAATCACGGTGCTCGACGATCAGCAAATATCCGGTTACTCGGTCGATCACGTCGTCAGCGTCAGGTAGGAAAGCTGGTGTCTTGTCGAATTGAAAGCATAGAGCAGACCAGATTGATGCCCCGTGGGCCTGCCGTATGAAAGAGAATAGGTTGTTCGAGGGAGATGTTTGAGCACATCTGATCGCCCGGAACAACACCGTGATTGCGCCCATTGTGATCGGAGCTTTTCGGCGATAGAAGTAGCAGGATTTGCTGGCTTGAAGCTCATCGATCATGTCCGTTTCCCTATGGCAAGGGGTAAAACGTGGAGTCCATCAACTCGATGAGGGTAGCCCAATGCCACTAAGACTGTATAGATGGATACGCTTTAACAGAGCATGGCTGCTTGCGAGCAATCATAGGCTGACATGAAGGACTGCTAATGGCGGATTACTTCCTGAAATGACTGACCGGTTTGGATCGTCTGTAGTCGGTCGTGACTATCAAAATCAGATCCTCTCTCTGGGGGGCAAAGTCCATGATTTTTCTAAACGACGAACGATCAGCCGCACGGTCAGCAAATAGTAATACCGCGTCGCGTCGTTGCGTCGATCTAGGCGATGTTCAAGGAACCAGGCCACATGCTTTCTCTGCCAAGCCCAAGGCGTTTTTCGCTGCCAGCGCTCTGCAATTTCAGTCTGGATGATTTTCGCCTGTCGCACATGGCGTTGCCGGGTTGCGTGCGAGCCGGTCAGCACGCCAGCCAAAAACAGCTCCATATCGAATGGCTTACTCATGACCACCCTCCAATGTACGCGGCGACCACGTCGATCCGCCCGTGCCCCAGCTCATAGCTGATTTGCCTCCAGGCCTCACGATCAAGTTGCCTATCTACCCGGCAACATTGGCCGCCGTTGATAGGCGCCCGGTGTTGAGTAATTTGCTCATAGCGCTCACACGCGTACGCCGCTCGTAGCTCATGGAAGCCTTTGAGGTTGTGCGCATGCAGGATGGCCCGTGCAGGGCGGATGATTTTTTGCACAAGATTCAGGTAGCTTTCGTGTGGCGCAATCAGGTTGCGGCTACCCACAGGCGACACCTGCCGTGCAAACCTAAGCGCACCACGAATATGGTCATCCACCGTAATCCAACGGGGTGCCGAGGCGCCGGCGCGACCACCTTTAGTGCCATCCTGAATGTTAATCCTGCCTAGGTCGTTAGCCTCACGGTTTAGCCGCAGCAAGTCAGCCAGGATGGCCTCACGCAAGCGTATGCCAGTGGCTCGCGCTAAGAGAACGATCGCAGCGGCCCGTATCAGATGTTGGCTGCACAGTGCATCGACGATCTGCTTAACCTGTTCGCGGTCTTGACCCTGCGGCACTGAATGTCGAACGCTGGTACGCTGCATTCCCAACGCCTTGCTCGGACTTGGCAACTTCACGTACTGATCACCGCGAAGCGCCGCCATGGTCCTGTTAACGCTGGATAGCCGGTTTTGTGCGGTGCTGACGGCGAGGTCACCGCGCCGAACCTGGTCGCGCAGGTACGTCGCATAGTCGGCCAACAGCTTCCGATCAATCAGCCGCGAGTCATTGATGCCGGGCCCCTGTTCGGAGCGGCACCATTTCACGAATGCCAACCACCGATCACAGTGCGCTTTGACCGTCCCGTAATGACCACCGCCGAACATATCCTTTAGCGCCTGCGGCCCTGCATAGCTCAATTGTCTGCCATAGCCGAAATTACGACCATCGCGTCTACCCACCAATGCCATGTCGGTCACCTCATCTCCCGTGCTCCAATCCTCGCCCCACGTCATCCCGCCAAGAATGTTGAGTGTTATCAGGGATCAAGGCCCCTGCGACCTGTGAGGGTGTCCACTGACGCAGGACTGGCGGCTCCTTACGGCCGGGAGCGAGGGCATCTCATGATCTGGCCTCCTGAGCACCGATACCGGTGGGCGGGGGGAGGCTGCACTGGCTGACGAGACCAGCGCCGCGAGATCCTGAGCCGGGTGAAAGCAGCACTGCGATGACCGGGGCATGCCTGACTGTCAGTCAGGTGCAGTTCATTCCCTGGTCTGCGGCACCATCATTTGCAGCGCTGTTGCTGGTGACATCGGCGTTTGTCACGCCGATTGTCACGAGTGGAATTGCCGTAAAGCCATGTGCGATAAGGGCTGCAGCAGTGTTAGGAGCGCCCGTCTCTTTCCAGGAGAAAGAGACGGGCGCAGGTTGGCTCAAGATTTGGCCAAGCGGATAGGTTGCTGCAGGGCAGCGAAGTAGGAAGTGTCGTCTGGCGCACGAGGGCCATGATTTGTAGTGGGCATCCATCACCGAGGAGGTGACCGGGCGAGCTGCCGGACGCGAATCGCCTTTCGGGGAGAACCACCGCGAGAGCGGCGTGACCTTCAAGGTTCGGGCCACCTGGGGTGCTGTCATCGACAGCGCTTGCACGGCCAGTTTTACGCCTGTAGATAAACCCGGTCAAGAATCGAAATTTACCGCTACATTGCACTTGGAGGGCGGTTATCCACCTATGGAATTCCGTGGTAAACCCCGGACAGCGCAGTGGCTTCTAGCTCTTCAAAGTGAGGTCCATCCAAACAGGGCGGCTTTGCAGCCCTGTTTGGATGGACCCGCGCTTATAAGCGGATAAACGAGACTGCTTGACCCGAATCTTGATCTCGCAGTTGTTGTGGCTGCCGTTATTGCATCTGTAAAGCGTTAGCGGATCGGCACCACGTTCTTGTCTCTGATTTGACCGTATGCTGAGGCGAGCAGGCTACCGGTGGCGGCTTTCTGAATGTATTCACTCCACCAAGCCATCATCGGACGTCGGCGCTCAATGTAGTCGGCTCGGTTGTAGGCGCTCCGCACCTCATCCTTGTCAACGTGCGCCAGTGCGACTTCAATGAGCTCCGGGTCCCAGCCATGTTCATTCAAGATGGTGCTGGCCATCGAGCGCATCCCGTGGCTGACCAAACGGTCTTGAAAGCCCATGCGTTTCAACGCCATGTTGGCGGTCTGACTATTGGCGTGGGTGCGCGGATTTCTATCTGCAGGGAAGACGTATTCGCGATGGCCGCTGTGAGTCTTCAGTGACTCCAACAATGCGACAGCGTGATCACTCAACGGGATGGTGTGTGGGCGGCGCTTTTTCATACGCTCCGGAGGGATGGTCCAGACACGCCTTTCAAAGTCGATGTCTGCCCAGCGAGTGGTCGCCGCTTCTGCTGGGCGAGTCATGGTATGCAACTGCCATTCGATCAGGCAGCGGGTCGTGCGTTTGATACTGGCGTTCGCAATCTCCAGCATCAGCTCGGGGAGCTCGTCGGGTGGAAGCGCAGCCATGTTCTCTTTCTTGGGCTTTTTGAATACTGCCCTGATACCGCTGAGAGGGTTGGCGAAGATCAGGCCGGAGTTCACCCCGTAGGTCATGATCTCGTTAAGCCGCTGACTAAGGCGCTTGACCGTCTCCAGGCTGCCTTTCGCTTCGATCGGACGAAGCAACTCGATCACCATCGGCGCGGTGATTTTCGCGAGAGGGGTCGTCTTCAAGTCGGGGAGCAAGTGCAGCGTGAGCGATCGCCAAATGTCCTCGGCGTAGGCTGGGGTGACCGAGTCTTTCTTTAGCTCGAACCAGGCGGTGGCCACGTTCGCGAAGGTGTGTTCCGTTTCTGCACGCTTGGCTTCATTCAACGTATTGCGCTGCACCTTCGGATCGATGCCCTGGGCGAGCAGCTCGCGGGCTTCGACTGCCATCTTTCGTGCGTTCGCCAGTGAGAGCTCTGGGTACGTGCCGAGCCCCATATTGATACGGTTCTTGGTTACCGGCTCGCGGTAGTTGAAATTCCACAGTAACGAGCCGTTGCTGCGGACTCGGAGCTGCAAACCGTCACCGTCAGTGAGGACGTAATCCTTGGACGCGGGTTTGACTCCCTTGAGCTGTCGATCGGAGAGACGAAGAGTTTGAGCAGGCATGAGATTGTCCTCAGGCACTGATTGGGTATTCCAAAGATTAGCACCGGATGGCCTGGAATACCGTTTGGAATACCCGAATGGCTGGAACTCAGAAAACCTCCAAAGCCCCAAAAAGAGCTGAAACCCCAGTATTTACTGGATTTCAGGCACAAAAAAAGACGTCCGTGGACGTCTTTAGATGATGAAGTGGTGGAGCCGGGGGGATTTGAACCCCCGTCCGCCAGTACTCCGCTGTCGGTACTACATGCGTAGCCGTGTCTATTAAGTTAACCCTCAGCGACCCGACGGGCAGGGTGCTTTGGGCGAGTTGTGTAAGTTTTAGCCGCTTCGTCCACAACGTACTGCACGGCGATTCTGTTCTATATGACAATCACTTTGGGTTTACAGACATCCCCTGATGATTGCTGGACCCGAAGGTACCAGGAGGGAAGGGCTAAGGCTGCTTACGCAGCGAGAGCGTATTCCCCGTAGGTTTCGTCATTGGCAACTATAGGAAGTTGCAACAGTGGATTTACGAGTTCTGTTACCAACTCGGCATGCACCTAAAGTTTCGCAACCGGCGTCGAATCCTAAACGGCCCCGAGCCTGATGCTCTGTGAATCAAGTGAGCAACAAGCCTGTACAGTGTACGTCAACGCGAGCCGGAAGGCCAACCCGAAGGTAGGCCACTACACATCATTGGTTGGGTTCGTTGCGCTGTTTGTCAGTGAGTGCCAATGCCTGGGTGGCTTCGGTGACGCATTTTGTGTCGTCTCCGGAGGCTTGGGAGGCTTCGGCGCTGGACATCAGTCTCTTGATCTCCATGGCGGTGTTTCCGGAGGTCGCTGGCAGCGCATTCACTTTGCCTTTGAGCTCTTGCAGCTTGCTCGTGCAAAGGTTGTTGTCCGCTGCAAATGCAGGAGAGGCCAGCATTGCAGCGCAAATGAACAGACCAGCGAGTGTGGTGCGCTTCATGGGTATCACCTTGAACGGATAGGGCCTACCTCAAAGACTACGATTCAACACAAGAATTCGGTTTTTTCAGACAACGTGTCGGGCTTTTCCTGCGATGGCGGTTACACATTCCCGGACCCCGAATGCAACAAAACCCGCCGTTGGCGGGTTTTGGTTTGCTTCGTGTCGGATTACTTCCCGCCTTTTTTCGCGTCGGTGAGGGTCTTGATGATGTCGTTGGTCTCGGCGACGCAATCATCAATGCCTGCCTTGGTGCCTTTTGCATAGTCAGCTTTGGCCTGCTTGACGGAATTTTCTACCTGCTCAGTCATTTCCGGAGGAATCTGTGCCTTGGCGTTTTCGATGGTTTTCAGGTTGACAGCGCAAAGGTCATCTTCTGCAGCAAACGAAGTGGAAGCCATCATGGAAGCAGTAATAAACAAACCTAACAGCACAGAACGATTCATGTGTATCTCCTTGAGCTGAAGGGCCAGGCATTGCTGGCCATCAAGTCGGGCTACCGAGTGTTGGGAGAGTCCCGCATTTACGGGACTTGATCAGTGGACTGCGGCGGCACCTCAGGGTTCTGTTTTTTACTGTGGAGCTATCGATTCCGGCAAGTAAGTACATCTATGCACCTTCCTTGGGTCCTGCTATCAGGGCACCCTAGCCTGGGTAACGCGGTCCACCAGATAGACTAGACCGTGGTAATCAATGCCGCCATGTTGCGTCAGCCCGATCTCACAAGTGCGACTGGTGGAAATCCCCTCGCTGCACTGCTGCACCGCGTCCTTGAGTGTGCGCAGCGAATGGGCATTCAGCTGTGGCGTGGTGAAGCCCTTGTCGCCGGCGAAGCCGCAGCAGTGAATGCCTTCGGGAATGACCACGTTTTTGCTGCATTTGCGCGCTAGATCGATCAAGGCCTGACTCTCGCCGAGGTGCTGAGTGCTGCAGGTGACGTGCACTGCAATCGGCGCTTCCTGTGGTGTGAAGTCGAGGCGATCCATCAAGTGCGTGCGGATGAAACGCACCGGGTCGTAGAGGTCCAGTCGAACGTCGCCAAGGTCTTGAGTGAGCCGCAAGGTACAGGGGCTGGTGTCGCAATAAATCGGGTCGAGCCCGCCGCGACTGGCGTGCAGCAAGGCGCCGATCAGTTCCTGGCGCTTGTGTTCGGCTTGTTCGGCGTAGCCTTTGGAGGCGAATGGCTGGCCGCAGCAGAGGTTGTCCAGATTGTCCGGGAAGACCACCTGGTAACCGGCCTTTTCCAGCAGCCCGCGGGTTTTGTCGTACAACGACACCTGCTCTTTATCCCCCGCCGCTGGCCCCATGACCCGCGACACACACGCCGCCAGGTACACCACCCGCGGGCGTTCGTCCGACACGGCGGGACTGAAGCGGATGGCTTTTTCCGGCTGCGGCATGGCGTTGGTCCATTGCGGGACCTGACCTTTGGACAGTTTCGTCAGCGTCGCCGAGAGTTTTGCCAGGCGTGGTGCGCCCAACAACATCCGTGCGCCATTGGCGACGTGCAGGGTGAACCGCGCCCCTTGTAGCGCCGTGGCGAAATTTCCTTCAAGCCAGTTGGCGGTTTTCGTATGGGTTGCCGTGCGGCTGCGGAGTTTTTTCACCAGCTCGCCGGTGTTGATGCCGACCGGGCAACGTTGTGCGCACAGGCCGGTGGCGGCGCAGGTATCGATGCCCTGATATTCGTACGCGGCTTCGAGTTCGGTGGTATCGATGCCGGCGCGTTTTCGCGCCTGAATGTCGCGCCAGATCACGATGCGTTGGCGTGGGCTCAGCGTCAGGCCCTTCGACGGGCAGACCGGTTCGCAGAAGCCGCACTCGATGCACTTGTCCACTATCTCGTCGGCGGCCGGCAAGGGCTTGAGGTGCTTGAGGTGGATCTGCGGATCTTCGCTGAGCACCACGTCCGGGTTGAGAATCCCGTTGGGGTCGAGCAGACGCTTGAGTTGCCACATCAGCTGGTAGGCATCGCTGCCCCATTCCAGCTCGACGAATGGCGCCATGTTGCGCCCGGTGCCATGTTCGGCTTTCAGCGAACCGCCGAACTCCACTGCCACCAATTGCGCCACGTCATCCATGAACGCCTGATAGCGTGCGACTTCTTGCGCGTTGTTGAAGCCTTGGGTGAAGACGAAGTGCAGATTGCCTTCCAGTGCGTGTCCGAAAAGGATCGCTTCATCGTAGTGATGTTTGTCGAACAACTCGATCAGGCGATTGACGCCGATGGCCAGTTGTTCGACCGGAAAGGTGACGTCTTCGATGATCACCGTGGTGCCGGTCTTGCGCACCGCACCGACGGCGGGGAAGGTGTCTTTGCGGATGGCCCAGAGACGGGCGTTTTCCTGTGGGTCCTCCGTAAAGTCGACCTGCTTTTCCACCGGGAACGCCTGCAGCGACGCCATGATCTGTGCCAGTTGTTCGTGCAGCAGGGCGGACGACGCTGCGCGGGATTCGATCAGCAAGGCGCAGGCATTGTTCGACAGATGCTGTACGAAAGACGGCATGCCGGGTTTGTCCTGCACTGAGCGCAAACTGCGCCGGTCCAGCAGTTCCACGGCCGACACCGGTTGGCTTTTCAGTACGGTGACCGCGTTGCAGCAGGTCTCTACATCCGGGAAGACAATCAGGGCCGAGGCCTTGTTCGGGTGGTCGATCACCGTGTCGTAGGTCACCGCACTGATGAACCCGAGCGTACCCTCGGAACCCACCAGCAAGTGGCTCAAGATATCCACAGGTTCGTCGAAATCCACCAGGGCATTTAGCGACAGGCCGGTGGTGTTTTTCAGACGGTATTTGTGGCGGATTCTCGCAGCCAGATCAGCGTTGGCGCGGGTCTCGCGACCCAGAGTCGCCAAGCGCTCCAGCAACGCGGTATGGCTCTGGCGAAACGCCGCGACGCTGGCGGCATCTTCAGTGTCGAGACGACTGCCGTCGGCCAGCACCAGACGAATGCCGGCCAGGGTGTGGTAGGTGTTTTGCGCCGTGCCGCAGCACATGCCACTGGCGTTGTTGGCGACGATGCCGCCGATCTTGCAGGCATTGATCGAGGCCGGGTCCGGGCCGATCTTGCGTCCGAACGGCGCCAGCCAGGCGTTGGCCTGGGCGCCGATCACACCCGGTTGCAGGCGAATCTGTGTGCCTTGCCCGCGAATCTCGCGCGCGTTCCAGTTGTCCCCCAGCACGATCAGCACCGAGTCGCTGATCGCCTGGCCAGAGAGGCTGGTACCGGCGGCGCGGAAGGTCACCGGCACCTGATCGCGTTGCGCCAGTTGCAGCAGCGCCACCACTTCGTCTTCGGACTCGACGCGGATAACCAGTTGCGGAATCAAACGATAGAAACTGGCATCGGTACCGAAGGCCAGGGTCGACAGCGGGTCGTCGAACCGTCGCTCTTGTGGAATCAGTTGCTGTGCATCTCGCAGGAAAGCGGCCGGTAGACTCATTGGTCCTCCAGGATCAGCACCACCAGGTCTTTCGGGCCGTGGGCGCCGTACGCCAGCACTTGCTCGATGTCGGCGGTCTTCGACGGGCCGGACACCAGCAGCGCGTTGGTCGGCATGCCCTGGGCCCATTCGAATTCCTGTTGCACCTGATAGAAGTTGTCGCGGATTTCACTGGCCTTGAGCAGGGCGAAATGCACCGGTGGCGCCAGGCTCATCAAGCGCGGTTCTTCCCGGGTCGGCCAGATAATCAGGCTACCGGTTGCCGCGATGGCGCCGAGGGTGGTGGTCAGGCTCGCCGGGGTGTCGTTGAACAACTCGGCTTTCCATTCTTCAACCGGGCGGTCGTAGGACTTGAGCATCGGCAGATCGGGATTATTCGCCCAATGCTGTGTGATGCGTTGACCGTGGGGCGTTGTCGGTGCGATCAGCAGGCTTGGCAACTGGCGGTCCCGCAGCAATTGCTCCAACAGCACCGGCCACTCTTCGCCGGACGTCAGGTGGATTTCCGTGTGTACCGCTTCCATCAGTTTGCGTAGTTGTGGAATGCGTTGCTCAGGCGAGTAGGTGTAAGGCTGGGTCACCAGATCGACATCAAAGTTGTCGGCCACCGGTGTGGTGCCTGTCAGACTTTTACGCAGTTTGGCGAGGATATTTTGCTTGGCGCTCATCGGCGGTCTCCCTGTTTGGCCAAGTGCTCGCGGGCCATGTCATGGAGTGAGCGGGCGGCGGGTTTCGGTGCGCTGTGGTTTTGCGTCCACGGGCCGACATTGCTCGGCGTGAGGGCGCGCAGGCGGGTGGCGAAGAAACCGAACAGGCGATACAGCGTCGGCGAACTGTTGAGCTTCGCCCAGGCGTTCCAGAGGAAGCGCTCCTTGCGCGAATACTTGCTGCCCTGGCCACGCATCACTTGATGGGGGCTGTCCGGGGCCTTGACGTTTTCTTCGCGCAGGCGCCGCAGCAACGCAGGGATCGGGATTTTTACCGGGCACACTTCGCCGCAGGCACCGCACAGCGAAGAAGCGCTCGGGTGATCCGGGACTTTCGCCAGGCCGACCATGTGCGGGGTGACGATTTTTCCGATAGGGCCGGGGTAAACTTCCCCATAGGCATGACCGCCGATTCGGGTATACACCGGGCAATGATTCATACAGGCACCGCAGCGAATACAGTTCAGGGTCTGGCGCAATTCGCTGTCGGCAAAGGCCTGGCTGCGACCATTGTCGAGCAGTACCAGGTGCACTTCCTGCGGGCCGTCGAGTTCATGCTCCTTGCGCGGGCCGGAGATCATGTTGACGTAGGTCGTGATCGGGATGCCCAGGGCCGAGCGGGTCAGTAGCGACAACAGCGGCACCACATCGCGCAGGTTTTCCACGACTTTTTCGATACCGGTGACGGCGATGTGCACGGGCGGTACGGTGGTGGTCATGCGCCCGTTGCCTTCGTTTTCCACCAGCAGCAGGGTGCCGGTTTCGGCTACGGCGAAGTTGACACCGGAGACGCCGATGTCCGCTTCGAAGAATTTCTGCCGCAAGACCTTGCGACCGATCTGAATGAGTTGGTCAACGTCCTTGGTGTATTCCACCCCAAGTTTGTCGTGGAACAAGGACGCGACCTGACCGGCATTCTTGTGGATTGCCGGCATGATTATGTGTGAAGGCTTCTCGTGGTCGAGCTGGACGATGTACTCGCCCATGTCCGATTCCAGGCATTCAATGCCCCGGTCAGCCAGGAAATGATTCATCTCCATTTCTTCGCTGACCATCGATTTGCCCTTGATCACTTGCCGCCCCTCGTGAGCGCGGATGATCGAGAGGACGATGCCATTGGCCTCGTCCACCGTTTCCGCCCAGTGCACTGTCACACCGTTGCGGGTCAGGTTCTGTTCCAGTTGCTCGAGCAGGTCGGGCAACTTGGAGAGCGCGCGGGCACGGATTGCATTGCCCAGTGCGCGCAAGTGTTCTCTTTCATGGGCATCGCTGAACGCCGCTGCCCGTTTGGTCATCAGTGAATCCATCGCCTTGCGAAAGTTGCCTCGCAATTGCGCGTCACCCAGCGCGTTGTGGGCGCGGGTGCGGAAATCTTCTTCTACGGCAACCGTAGGAATAATCGTGGAGGTGCTCATCGGGCACCTCCGGTACGCTGCCAGAGGAAGCTGGCCAGATGCTGACCGCGCAACGCTTCCTGCTGTTTTTCCAATGAGCCGTTGATGTTCATCAAACAGCCGCAATCGGCACTCAATACCTTGTGCGCACCGGACTCCTTCAACGCCCGGGTCTTGTCAGCCACCATTGCGCCGGAAATGTCTGGCATACGGACGCTGAATGTTCCGCCAAAGCCACAGCACTCACTTTCGTGATCGTGATTGACCCGCTCCACATTGCTCAACTGCGACAACAACTCGCGGCCGTGCAGGTGGGTGTTCATTTCGCGGCGTGCCGAACACGAAGTGTGCAGCGCCACTTTCACCGGCTCGCCGCTGTCCTTGAGCTGCACCTTGCAGACAAACAACAGGAACTCGGCCAGCTCAAAGGTTCTGGCAGCCAGCGCCTGAACCTGTTTCAACGTGTGCGGCTCGTCCTTGAACAAGTCGGCATAGTGTTCGCGCAACATCCCGGCACAAGAGCCTGACGGCACCACCACCGGATAATCCCCGGCAAACAGCGCCAGTTGCGAGCGCGCCACGGTCCGTGCCTGTTCGGTGTAACCCGAGGTGTAGGCCGGTTGTCCGCAGCAGCTTTGCCCTTGCGGGTACTCGACACGAATGCCTTCGCGTTCCAGCAGGTGGATCGCATCCATCCCGGCTTCGGGGTAGAACAAATCGACCACGCAGGTCCCGAACAGGTAGACCCGTGACGGTTTCTCGCTGGGGTATTGCCGAGGCTCGGGCAGTGGCGGGGCGACACGGGTCGCATTCGGCACAGCGTTGTAAAAAAGCTCGCTCATCAGGCGTGTCTCCGGGTGGTCCCGGTTATTCGTCTGTTGAGGCCGCTGAATATAGAGCCGGAAGCTTTCAGCAGCCTTACAGACCGGGGTGTGAATTGCGGACGCCGGGGGCGTGGCCCGGCGTCGGTTTTTGCCGTTTTGCTTGTAGTCCTTAGTGCACCAGCATGCCGGTGAACCAGTAGGCCTGAGCCAGGGTGATCAAGCCGACAATCGTTGCAAAGAATAGGCTGTGCTTGAGCGTGAAGCGGAACAGATCCGATTCCTTGCCCACCAGGCCGGTCGCGGCGCAGGCCACGGCGATCGATTGTGGTGAGATCATCTTGCCGGTCACGCCGCCGCTGGTGTTCGCCGCCACCAGCAAGGTGTCGTTGACACCGATCTGGTGCGCGGTGGTCGCTTGCAGCGAACTGAACAGGGCGTTGGACGAAGTATCGGAGCCGGTGAGGAACACGCCCAGCCAACCGAGGAACGGCGAGAAGAACGGGAAGGCTGCACCGGTGCCTGCCAACACCAAGGCCATGGTCGAGGACATGCCTGAGTAGTTGGTGACGAAGGCGAACGCCAGCACCATGCCGATGGACAGGATCGGCCAGCGCAGTTCGTAGAAGGTCTCTTTAAAAGTGGTAAGACCAATTTTGACGTTGATCTTCAGTACCAGCATCGAGATCAGCGCCGAGAAGAAGATCGCTGTGCCGGTGGCGGAAATCGGGTCCAGTTTGAACACTGCCGGAAGGGCGGTTGGCGCGGCCACGATCGGCGCGACCTTGATCACCATCTGATCCAGGTGCGGGATCGCGAAGTTGAACACGAAGCTGTACATCGAGCCGCCGGCGGCGAACATCGCCTTGAACGGCTTCAGGGTCCAGATGGTGACCAGTACGGTCAGGATCAGGAACGGCGACCAGGCCTTGACGATTTCCCCAAGGCTGTAAGGCGAAGCCACGGTTGTGCGCTTCTGGCCGAAACCACCGACGCTGGCGCTCACCACGGAGGCCGAGACAGCGCCGACGATGTGTTGGCCGGCGGCGCGTTTTGGTTGCCAGACTTTCAGGAACAGGGTCAGGGAAATCAGGCTGGCCAGGGCCGAGGTGATGTCCGGCAGTTCCGGGCCGATGAAGTTCGAGGTGAAGTACTGGGTCACGGCAAAGCTCAAGCCGGCCACCAGGGCTGCTGGCCAGGTTTCCCGCACGCCGCGCAGGCCATCCATCATAAACACCAGCCAGAACGGCACGAACAACGACAGTAGCGGCAGTTGGCGGCCGGTCATGGCGCCGATCTTGAACGCGTCGATGCCGGTCACTTGCCCGGCCACGATGATCGGAATGCCGAGGGCGCCGAAGGCTACCGGCGCGGTGTTGGCGATCAGGCACAAGCCAGCGGCGTACAGCGGGTTGAAGCCCAGTCCTACAAGGAGTGCGGCGGTAATCGCCACCGGCGCGCCGAAACCGGCGGCACCTTCCAGGAATGCACCGAAGCAGAAGCCGATCAGCAGGACCTGCAGGCGCTGGTCATCGGTGATCGACAGGACCGAACTGCGGATGACTTCAAACTGACCGCTCTTGACCGTCAGCTTGTAGAGGAACACCGCTGCCACGATGATCCAGGCAATCGGCCACAGGCCATAAGCGAAGCCATACCCGGCGGCGGCAAGCGCCATATCGACCGGCATCTGGAACGCGAAGATCGCCACCAGGATCGACAAAGCCAGGGTGATGCTGCCGGCCACGTGCCCTTTGAGGCGGAACACGGCCAGGGCGAGGAAGAAAAACACGATGGGGATGACGGCTGCGAGTGCGGACAGGCCGAGGCTGCCGAGCGGGGTATAGAGCTGTTGCCAGGTTTGCATATGGGGTGGCCCCTAATTGTTGTTGGTCAGGCACTGATCAGCGTTTTTGGATAATTGGTAATACCAATTTACAATCGCTGTTGGCTAGGGTAAAAGCCTTGTAGGCGGTGTGTCAATTTGCCGCCCTAAAACTTTTGTCGAATGCAAAGTGCGCAGGTCGTCCGTCTGGCATGAACAAATGCGCTGTGGCAGGTGCTGGTGCGGCGCCGATAGGCCAGAATAGAGCCCCGGCGAGCCGTCGGATCGTGGAGAAATCGAGTTATGGGGTTTGATCAGATTCGTCAGCGCCGTTTGTCTGACGATATTGTCGAGCAGCTTGAGGGCATGATCCTCGAGGGCACGCTGAAGGCCGGGGAGCGCTTACCGGCCGAGCGCGCGTTGGCCGAACAATTTGGCGTGTCCCGCCCTTCGTTGCGTGAAGCCATTCAGAAGCTGACCGCCAAGGGGCTGCTGGTCAGTCGCCAGGGCGGCGGCAACTATGTGGTGGAATCACTGGGTACCACCTTCAGTGATCCCTTGTTGCATCTGCTGGAAAGCAATCCTGAGGCACAGCGCGATCTGCTCGAGTTTCGCCATACGCTGGAGGCGTCCTGCGCCTACTACGCTGCGTTGCGCGCCACCGATGTGGATCGCGAGCGGCTGACCGCGGCATTCAACGCGTTACAGGACTGCTATTCGCGTCACGAAGAGGTGAGTCGTGCCGAAGAGGGGGCTGCGGACGCAAGTTTTCACTTGGCGATCGCCGAGGCCAGCCACAACGCTGTGCTGCTGCATACCATTCGCGGGCTCTTCGATTTGCTCAAGCGCAACGTGGTGACCAACATCGGTGGCATGTACAAGCAGCGCACTGAAACCCGCGACATGCTGATCACGCAGCATCGGGAGTTGTACCAGGCGATTATCGAAGGGCGGGCGGAGCAGGCGCGGGAAGTTTCCAGCCGGCACATTCTGTATGTGCAGGAGGTGCTGGAAGAAGTGCGTCAGGAAGTACAGCGCGTGGCCCGGGCGGAGCGGCGCAAGGGGATGTGACCTTTTGAAGCAAAAGATCGCAGCCTTCGGCAGCTCCTACAGAGAACGCATTCCAATGTAGGAGCTGCCGCAGGCTGCGATCTTTTCGATGGCGCTGCGAATCACAGGCAGAAAAATCAGTCTTCCTTGCCCTTGTTGCGCACCGCACGCTGCAACTCGCGGCCAGCGTCGCGTTCGCGCTCGGTATCGCGCTTGTCGTATTCCTTCTTGCCCTTGCCCAGGGCGATCTCGCACTTGACCATGTGCTTGCTCCAGTACCAGGACAGGCACACGCAGGCGTAACCCTTTTGCTGCACGGCAGCGGCCAGCTTTTCCAGTTCGCGCCGGTTGAGCAGCAACTTGCGGGTGCGCACCGGGTCAGCGATGACGTGGGTGCTGGCGGTCGTCAGGGGCGTAATGTGGCTGCCGAGCAGCCAGGCTTCGCCATCCTTGAGCAGTACATAACTGTCAACCAGTTGCAGCTTGCTTGCCCGCAGACTTTTTACTTCCCAGCCGGCCAGGACCAGACCAGCCTCGAACTTGTGCTCGATGAAGTAATCGTGTCGCGCCTTTTTATTTTGCGCGATGGTCCCTGTTGGGTGTTTCTTCTGTTTAGCCATAGGGGCGGCATTATAGGGAGTTACAACAGAGTCGGCTACGGGGTTGCTACGTGCTTGAGCAGGTTGATTGAATCCCGGACAATGCTGCCTCTTTTTTGAACGCTTGGGCGTGATAACGATGTCGACAGACAAGGTTTCTGTCCACGGCAGTTGGGCTAGCCGCTGGGTCTTCATACTCGCCGCGACCGGTTCGGCCGTGGGGCTGGGTAGTATCTGGAAATTCCCGTACATGGTCGGCGTCTATGGCGGCGGTGCCTTCGTGCTGATGTTCCTGGCCTGCATCGCGCTGATTGGCGTGCCGGTCATGCTGGCCGAAACGCTGATCGGCCGGCGTGCACGGCAGAGCCCGGCCAATGCCCTGAAGACGCTGGCGGTCGAGGCGGGGCAATCGGGCAAATGGTCCTGGGGCGCATTTGCCGGAATGATCACGGCGTTGCTGATCCTGTCGTTCTACAGTGTGGTGGGCGGCTGGTCGCTGGATTACATCATCGACATGGGGCGTGGCGACTTTCAGGGTGTGACCGCGGATCAGGTGGGGGCTTACTTCGGCAATGTCATTGCCGATCCCTGGCGCCTGACACTTTGGCACACGATTTTCATGCTGCTGTCAGCGGTGGTGATCGCAAAGGGCGTGGTCGCCGGGCTTGAGCGCAGTTTGCGCATCATGATGCCGTTGTTGTTCGTGATGGTCCTGGTGCTGCTGGGCTACAGCTTGACCACCGGCCATTTCATGGAGGGCGTGCATTTCATGTTCGACTTCCACCCGGAAAAGGTTATGGATGGCTTGTTGCCCGCGATGGGGCATGCGTTCTTTTCCCTGAGCGTGGGCGTCGGTTCGATCATGATCTATGGCGCCTACATGCCGAAGAGCTCGTCGATATCGGGGACTGTCGTTGGCGTGGCGCTGCTCGACACCTTCGTTTCCCTGGTGGCTGGCCTGGCATTGTTTCCGATTGTTTTCGCGGCGGGCCTGAACCCGAGCGAAGGGCCGGGGCTGATGTTCGTCAGTCTGCCGTTTGCCTTCGGCAACGTGGCGTTCGGGCAATTGATGGGGGTGGTGTTCTTCGTGCTGGTGGCGGTCGCTGCCTGGAGTTCGGCGATTTCCCTGCTTGAACCGATGGTGGCCTACCTGGTGGAACGCACTAAAGTGAGTCGTGCATGGGTCACCTTCTGGCTGGCTTTCAGCTGCTGGTTTGTCGGTCTGGGCACGGTGTTCTCCTTCAATATCTGGAAGGAGGCCAAGTTCTTCGTGAATGAAGGCGGGATGTTCCACCTCTACCAATGGGGAGCAACCGGTGGTCTCGACTTCTTTGGCGTGATCGATTTCTTCACCTCGCGACTCATGCTGCCACTTGGTGGTTTGTGTTTCGTGGTGTTTGCGGGCTGGATCATGGGGCGTGAAGCGGTGCGCGACGAGTTGTCGATCCGCAACCCGGCGCTGTTTGGTCTGTCCTTGTTCTTGATGCGCTATGTGGCGCCCATCGGCATCCTCGTAGTGTTTGCCGCCCAGCTGTGGAAGTAACGCTGACATGACGACACACATTTCACGTTCGGCCTTGCTGCCGTACCCGGCTCAAGCGCTGTATGACCTGGTCAACGACGTGGCGCGCTACCCGGAGTTTCTGCCGTGGTGCTCTTCGGCCGAAGTCCTGGAGAGTTCCCCTGAGCATATGCGGGCGAGCGTTGGGGTGGCCAAGGGTGGCCTTAGCCAGCATTTCGTCACGCGCAACACCCTGATTCCTGGGCAGTCGATCGAAATGAACCTCGAAGAGGGCCCTTTCACCCAATTGCATGGCATCTGGGAATTCAAGGCGCTGACTGACAAAGCCTGCAAGATCAGCCTCGATCTGTCGTTCGATTATGCCGGGCCACTGGTTCGTGCCACCTTGGGGCCGCTGTTCAATCAGGCCGCCAACACCCTGGTGGATGCGTTCTGCCAGCGTGCCAAGCAGATACATGGTTGAGGTCATGATTGAAATCGAGGTGGTCTACGCGGCCGTGGACCGTCAGGTGCTGCTGACGCTGACGGTGCCGGTCGGGACGAGCGTGCGGGCAGCCTTGCTTGGGTCTGCTCTGGCTGAGGAGTTTCCGGAGCTGGATCTGGCCAATTGTCCCGTAGGGATCTTCGGCAAGGTTGTAGCTGATCCAGAGCATCGGTCTGTCCAGGCCGGGGATCGCATCGAGATTTACCGCCCGTTGCTGGCCGACCCGAAAGAGGTGCGCCGACTGCGCGCGGCAAAAGCGGCCGAGGCCAAAGCGCGAAATCAGTGAGTGTCTTGAACACCAGGCAATAAAAAACCCGGGCATGCCGGGCTTTTTATTGCGTCGCAAATTATTGCGGCGAGGTGTCCAGTGGTTGCGGCGTCGGGACCGGAACGGTTTCTACGCCGTCGACGTCCTTCTGGATCTGGTCCAGCAGCGAACCTGGCTTGACCGGCTTTTCTGGTTTTGGCTTCTCGACGTTTTCTGCCGGGGCAGCCACTGTCGTGCCGCTGTCCTTGCCGAGAATGGCTTCGTCACGGCTCACGCCTGGCATGAAATCACCAGAGAGGCTGACAAGCTGATCATTTGGGTTGAAGATAACGCTGATGCGTTCCTGTTGGCGTTCACCGCCACCCGGTTGCAGGCTGTACAGATAATCCCAGCGATCGGCATGGAACGTGTCAGTCAGCAGAGGGTTGCCCATGATAAACCGTACTTGCTTGCGGGTCATTCCCGGGCGTAACTGGTCTATCATGTCCTGCGTGACGACATTGCCCTGCTGGATGTCGATTTTGTAAACCCCGGGGAATGAACAACCGGCGAGTGCGAGCAGTCCCACAAAGGTGAAACTGGTTAGCAAGAGCTTGGTGTTTTGCATCGGTGGGCGACTTCCACTATCTTGGCTGGGACAACGTAAACGCCGATCATACCCGCATTAAGAGAAGCTGCGAAGCAGCATCGCGAGAAAGCTGACCATGGTTGAAAATAGCGAACTACGCAAAGCCGGCCTCAAAGTGACCCTGCCACGGGTCAAAATTCTGCAAATGCTCGACTCCGCCGAGCAACGCCACATGAGTGCCGAGGATGTCTACAAGGCCCTTATGGAGGCTGGTGAGGACGTCGGTCTGGCCACGGTTTACCGTGTTCTGACCCAGTTCGAGGCAGCTGGCCTTGTGGTGCGGCACAACTTCGACGGAGGTCATGCGGTCTTCGAACTGGATGACGGAAAGCATCACGACCATATGGTCAACGTCGAGACCAGCGAAGTGATCGAATTCTTCGACGAAGAAATCGAGCGGCTTCAGAAAGCAATCGTCGACAAGTATGGCTTCGAGATGGTTGATCACAATCTGGTGCTGTACGTACGCAAGAAAAAGTAAGCATGTCGCGCGAACATCCGTTCGCGAAACGAGCGAAGGCGACCCCAGGGTCGCCTTCGTGCTTTCTGCGGTGCACAAGGTTTCTGTAGGAGCTGCCGTAGGCTGCGATCTTTTGATCTGTGCTTTTAGAAAGGGCAAAGTCAAAAGATCGCAGCCTGCGGCAGCTCCTACAGGGGGCGCTTCAGATTTTTGCAGTGACGACCATTTTCTTGGCGTGAGCCAGGGATTCCTTGGTCAGATCGATGCCGCCCAGCATCCGCGCGATTTCTTCGACGCGCTCGTTTTTGCTCAGTTTGGAAACCGCCGTGCGGGTGGCATCTTCTCCGCGCACTTTATGCACAAATAGATGCTGATGGCCCTGAGCTGCCACTTGCGGCAAGTGGGTTACGGTCAGTACCTGCCCACGCTCACCGAGCCTGCGCAGCAACTGGCCGACGATTTCTGCGGTCGGGCCGCCAATGCCGACGTCGACTTCGTCGAATACCAGGGTCGGTACGCGGGAGGTCTGTGCAGTGATCACCTGAATCGCCAGGCTGATCCGCGACAGTTCGCCGCCGGACGCCACTTTCGCCAGGGCCTTCAGTGGCTGGCCGGGGTTGGCGCTGACCAGCAGTTCTACCTGTTCGAGCCCGTTTGGCAGTAGTTCGTTGCCGCTGTTCGGACGCAGTTCAATGGTGAAGCGGCCACCTGGCATGCCCAGTCGCTGGATTTCCTGCTCCACGGCGCTGGCCAGGCTGTTCGAGGCTTGATGCCTTAGATCGCTCAGCTCCCGGGCCTTTTCCTGGTAGTGACGGGCATAGGACGACAGCTCATCGCTCAGGCGCTCGATGGATTCGTCGTTGGCATTCAGGGTCTCGATTTCATCCAGCAGTTTCTGCTGCATCTCGGCCACTTCAGTCGGCTGGATGCGGTGTTTGCGCGCCAGGGTGTAGATCGCATCGAGGCGTTCTTCCAGGTATTGAAGGCGCGATGGATCGGCATCGAAATTGTCGAGGAAGCGGTTCAGTTCGCCCACGGCCTCTTCAACCTGGATCTGTGCGCTGGTCAGCAAGCTGCTGGCTTCGCCGAGGGCGCCGATCGAGCTGTTCACGCTCGACAGGCGGTTGAGGCTGGCGGTGAGGGCGTTGAGGACATTCCCGGAATCACTTTCGCTGCATTGTTCGACGACTTGCCGGCAAATCCCCAGCAGCGTTTCGGCGTTGGTCAGGTTCTTGTGTTCCTGTTCCAGCTGCTCGAGCTCATTGTCGCCGAGGCCAAGGTTTTCCAGTTCTTCGAGTTGATAGCTGAGCAATTGATGACGTGCACGTTGCTCGTCGCCGGAGTTGGAGAGCCGCTCCAGTTCCTGGCGGGTCTGGCGCCAGCGTTGGGCGGCCAGTTGAACCTGGCGGGCCAGATCCGTTGCGCCGGCATATTCATCGAGCAGGCGGCGGTGGGTGTCGGTCTTGAGCAGGGATTGGTGTTCGTGCTGGCTGTGAATGTCGATCAGCAACTCGCCCAGCGCCTTGAGATCGCCAAGCGGGCAGGGCGTGCCGTTGATGTAGCCGCGCGAGCGACCTTCTGATGTGATCACCCGGCGCAGGATGCACGGGCCGTCGTTTTCGAGGTCGCGTTCGGCCAGCCAGGCGCTGGCTTCCGGAATGTCGGCCAGATCGAAGGTGGCCAGGATATCGGCCTTGTCGGCGCCCGGGCGGACCACGCCGCTGTCGGCACGATCGCCCAGGGTCAGGCCCAGCGCGTCGAGCATGATCGACTTGCCCGCGCCGGTTTCCCCGGTGATCACGCTCATCCCGCGATCGAGTTCGAGATCGAGATGTTCAACGATGGCGTAGTTGTGTACGGACAGGTGCACCAGCATATGGGCCGCTCCCAGGTGTTAGGTCTGGTTATTTATACAGTGTTTTGTTTCTGGCTGACAATGCCCTCCGTTAGCTCGATTCGCTCGGTCCGACAAAACCCTTATCGCGAGCTGGCATGACAATGCGATTGTTTTTTGTAGGGTTAATCATCGACGCCCCTTGAAGCCGGATTTTGCGGCCCCATATAGCTGGGCAGAAGCGCGAGTTGAGCTCGCGGACGATATTGAAAGGAGAAATCTATGGCTGACGAACAGACAGTGGATACGCAAAACCCAGACGCCAACCAGGCGCCCGAGGCTTCGGGTGAAGACCTGGCGGCTCGTGTACAAGTGCTCGAAGAGCAACTGGCAGGCGCTCAGGATCAGGCTTTGCGTGTAGCCGCCGATCTGCAGAACGTCCGCCGTCGCGCCGAGCAGGATGTGGAGAAGGCTCACAAGTTTGCGCTGGAAAAATTCGCCGGCGACCTGTTGCCGATCGTCGACAGCCTGGAGCGCGGCCTGGAGCTGTCCAGCCCGGACGACGAAAGCATTCGTCCGATGCGCGAAGGCATCGAGCTGACCCTGAAAATGTTCCACGACACTCTCAAGCGTTATCAGCTTGAAGCGATCGATCCGCATGGCGAACCGTTCAATGCCGTTCAGCATCAGGCGATGGCCATGCAGGAAAGCGCCGATGTCGAGCCGAACAGTGTTCTGAAGGTGTTCCAGAAGGGCTATCAGCTCAATGGTCGCCTGCTGCGCCCGGCGATGGTTGTGGTCAGCAAGGCGCCTGCGCCGGTTTCGCCTTCGATTGACGAGCAGGCTTGAAATCCGCCGCAAGGCCCCCATTTATAAGTCAAGCGTTTAAGTGCTACCGCAGTTAGCCACCACTGCTGCGGCAACCAAATCCAAAGTTTCGGGAGAGTGAACATGGGCAAAATTATCGGTATCGACCTGGGGACTACCAACTCCTGCGTCTCCGTGCTGGAAAACGGCAAGGCCAAAGTTATTGAAAACGCTGAAGGCGCGCGTACCACGCCGTCGATCATCGCTTACGCCAACGATGGCGAAATCCTGGTTGGCCAGTCGGCCAAGCGTCAGGCTGTGACCAATCCGCATAACACCCTGTATGCGGTGAAGCGTCTGATCGGTCGTCGTTTCGACGAAGAAGTCGTGCAGAAAGACATTCAGATGGTCCCTTACAAGATCGTCAAGGCTGACAACAACGACGCCTGGGTTGAAGTGAACGGCCAGAAAATGGCACCGCCACAGATCTCGGCTGAAATCCTGAAGAAAATGAAGAAGACCGCCGAAGACTACCTCGGCGAGACCGTGACTGAAGCGGTGATCACCGTTCCGGCCTACTTCAACGACAGCCAGCGTCAGGCGACCAAAGACGCCGGCCGCATCGCCGGTCTGGACGTAAAACGTATCATCAACGAGCCAACCGCTGCTGCTCTGGCTTACGGTATGGACAAGGCCAAGGGCGATCACACCGTGATCGTTTACGACCTGGGCGGCGGTACTTTCGACGTTTCCGTGATCGAGATCGCTGAAGTCGATGGCGAGCACCAGTTTGAAGTACTGGCCACCAACGGTGACACGTTCCTGGGCGGTGAAGACTTTGACATTCGTCTGATCGACTACCTCGTCGACGAATTCAAGAAAGAAAGCGGCATGAACCTCAAGGGTGACCCGCTGGCCATGCAGCGCCTGAAAGAAGCCGCTGAAAAAGCCAAGATCGAACTGTCCTCGAGCCAGTCGACCGACGTGAACCTGCCGTACATCACTGCAGACGCCACTGGTCCGAAGCACCTGAACGTGAAGATCTCCCGCGCCAAGCTCGAAGCATTGGTGGAAGACCTGGTTCAGCGCACCATCGAGCCTTGCCGCATCGCAATGAAAGATGCCGGTATCGACGTTGGCGCGATCAACGACGTGATCCTGGTGGGCGGTCAGACCCGTATGCCACTGGTTCAGAAGCTGGTCACCGAGTTCTTCGGTAAAGAAGCTCGTAAAGACGTCAACCCGGACGAAGCGGTTGCCATGGGTGCTGCCATCCAGGGTGCGGTACTGGCCGGTGACGTAAAAGACGTTCTGCTGCTCGACGTCAGCCCGCTGACCCTGGGTATCGAAACCATGGGTGGCGTGATGACTGCGCTGATCGAGAAAAACACCACGATTCCTACCAAGAAATCGCAAGTGTTCTCGACTGCCGACGACAACCAGGGCGCCGTGACCATTCACGTGCTGCAAGGCGAGCGTAAGCAGGCTGCTCAGAACAAGTCCCTGGGCAAGTTCGACCTGGCCGACATTCCACCAGCTCCACGTGGCGTGCCGCAGATCGAAGTGACCTTCGACATCGACGCCAACGGCATCCTGCACGTAGGTGCTAAGGACAAGGCCACCGGCAAGACTCAGTCGATCGTGATCAAGGCCAACTCCGGTCTGTCCGACGAGGAAATCGAGCGCATGGTGCGTGATGCCGAGGCTAACGCCGAGGAAGACCGCAAGTTCGAAGAGCTGGCCGCTGCCCGTAACCAGGGCGACGCACTGGTTCACTCGACGCGCAAAATGGTGACCGATGCCGGCGATAAAGTGACTGCCGAAGAGAAGACTGCAATCGAAGCTGCCGTAGTTGCCCTGGAAGCCGCCGTCAAAGGCGACGACAAGGCCGCTATCGACGCCAAGGTTGAAGAGCTGTCGAAAGTCTCCGCTCCGGTGGCGCAGAAGATGTACGCCGAACAGGCTCAGCCTGCTGAAGGCGCTGCACCGCAGGGCGAATCGGCAGAGAAGGCTGACGACGTTGTCGATGCCGAGTTCGAAGAAGTCAAAGACCACAAGTAAGTTGTTGGTCGGCCGGTTGACTGCCTTTAGGCGGTGACTGGTAGGATGTCGCCGCGCGGGAGCTTGCTCCCGCGTTGGCGTATCTGGAATACGCGAATTTTTACAGCATGCGACGAAGTTCGGATGCTGCTGGCATGCCCGGGAATGCTCCTGCTTTCCGAGCCGAAAGTGCCACTTTGAAACAAAGACCAGGATCGTTGAATTGACGTGAGTTGGGTCCGGGCCTGTATTGGGGCTCAACGAGTTCGGCAAACTCAGGAGGGTTTTGCCGGACGTCCTCAAGAGTGCAAAGACTTATGGCAAAGCGTGACTATTACGAAGTATTGGGTGTTGAGCGTGGCTCAAGCGAAGCGGACCTGAAAAAGGCTTACCGTCGCCTGGCGATGAAGCACCACCCGGACCGTAATCCCGATGACAAGGCGTCGGAAGAGATGTTCAAGGAGGCCAACGAGGCCTACGAAGTGCTATCGGATTCCAGCAAGCGCGCGGCCTACGACCAGTACGGCCATGCCGGTGTCGACCCGAGCATGGGTGGCGGCGGTGCCGGTTTCGGTGGCCAGAACTTCTCCGACATCTTTGGCGATGTCTTCAGTGACTTCTTCGGTGGCGGTCGCGGCGGTTCCCGTGGCGGCGCTCAGCGCGGCAGTGACTTGCGCTACACCCTGGAGCTGGACCTGGAAGAAGCGGTACGCGGCACGACCGTGAATATCCGCGTTCCGACGCTGGTCAATTGCAAGCCGTGCGATGGCTCCGGTGCCAAGAAAGGTTCTTCGCCGGTGACCTGTCCGACGTGCGGCGGTATCGGCCAGGTGCGCATGCAGCAAGGCTTCTTCTCGGTGCAGCAGACCTGCCCGCGCTGCCATGGCCAGGGCAAGATCATTTCCGATCCGTGTGATTCCTGCCACGGCGAAGGTCGCGTCGAAGAGTACAAGACCCTGTCGGTGAAAGTGCCGGCCGGCGTCGATACCGGTGACCGCATTCGTCTGTCCGGCGAAGGCGAGGCGGGTGCCCAGGGTGGCCCGACCGGTGATCTGTACGTGGTGATCAACGTGCGCGAGCACTCGATCTTCCAGCGTGATGGCAAGCACCTGTTCTGCGAAGTGCCGATCAGCTTCGTCGATGCGGCGCTGGGTGGCGAGCTGGAGATTCCGACCCTTGATGGCCGGGTCAAGTTGAAGATCCCCGAGGGGACCCAGACCGGCAAGCAGTTCCGTGTGCGTGGCAAGGGTGTCGCTCCTGTGCGTGGCGGTGGTGCGGGCGACTTGATGTGCCGTGTGGCGGTCGAAACGCCGGTCAACCTGAGCCGTCGCCAGCGCGAAATGCTCGAGGAATTCCGCAGTTCGCTGGCGGACGACAACAGCCATTCGCCGAAAACCACTGGCTGGTTCGAAGGCGTGAAACGCTTCTTCGGCGATTTGTAAGGAGACAGGCATGCGACGTATTGCAGTGATGGGCGCCGCCGGGCGCATGGGCAAGACCCTGATTGAAGCGGTGCAGCAGGCACCAGGCGCCGGGTTGACGGCGGCAGTGGATCGTCCTGACAGCACGCTGGTCGGTGCGGATGCCGGTGAACTGGCGGCTATCGGTCGCATCGGCGTGCCGCTGTCCGGCGATCTGGATCGGGTGGTCGACGAATTCGACGTGCTGATCGACTTCACACACCCGACGGTGACCCTGAAGAACCTGGCTTTCTGTCGTAAACACGGCAAGGCCATGATCATCGGTACCACGGGCTTCAGTGTTGAAGAAAAGCAGTTGCTGGCGGAAGCGGGCAAGGACATTCCGATTGTCTTCGCGGCCAACTTCAGTGTCGGGGTCAACCTGTGCCTGAAGTTGCTCGACACGGCTGCTCGCGTATTGGGTGACGATGTCGATATCGAAATCACCGAGGCTCACCATCGGCATAAAGTCGACGCGCCGTCCGGCACTGCCGTGCGCATGGGTGAGGTGATTGCCGATGCGTTGGGTCGTGACCTGAAGAAAGTGGCGGTGTATGGCCGTGAAGGCCAGACCGGTGCGCGTGATCGTGAAACCATCGGCTTCACCACTGTGCGTGCCGGCGACATCGTCGGTGATCACACCGTGCTGTTTGCCGCCGACGGCGAGCGTGTCGAGATCACCCACAAGGCGTCCAGTCGCATGACCTTCGCCAAGGGCGCGGTACGTGCTGCATTGTGGCTGGACGGGCGCGAGCCTGGCCTTTACGACATGCAAGACGTGCTCGATCTGCGTTAAGATGCACCCGAAATCGGGCTCGCGCACAGCGTTCGAGCCCGGTTTTGTTCCGTCAAGCGACGTCCTGTCGCATTCTCCAGCCTTTAAGGCTCATTGGCGGTAGACCGAAAAGGCCTTTTTCTGTAAGCTACAGCTTTAGTGTGTCCACTAAAAGCGCGCAGAATAATTCAGTGAAGAAGCGGGGTGACGTGTCCATACGTCACTCCGCTTTTTTACAACCTGCGATCGCCCTTTCAGGCTTTATTTACGGGAGGTCTTCTTGACTAAGCCAGCCATACTCGCCCTTGCTGATGGCAGCATTTTTCGCGGCGAAGCCATTGGAGCCGACGGTCAAACCGTTGGTGAGGTGGTGTTCAACACCGCAATGACCGGCTATCAGGAAATCCTTACCGATCCTTCCTACGCCCAACAGATCGTTACCCTGACTTACCCGCACATCGGCAACACCGGCACCACTCCGGAAGACGCCGAGTCCAACCGCGTCTGGTCCGCTGGCCTGGTCATCCGTGACCTGCCTCTGGTGGCGAGCAACTGGCGTAACACGATGTCCCTGTCCGATTACCTGAAGGCCAACAACGTTGTAGCCATCGCCGGTATCGACACCCGCCGCCTGACGCGCATCCTGCGTGAAAAAGGCGCGCAGAACGGCTGCATCATGGCCGGTGACAACATTTCCGAAGAAGCCGCCATCGCCGCCGCCCAGGGTTTTCCTGGTCTGAAAGGCATGGATCTGGCGAAGGTTGTCAGCACCAAGGACAGCTACGAATGGCGTTCGACTGTCTGGGATCTGAAAACCGACAGCCACGCGACCATCGAAGCTTCCGAGCTGCCGTACCACGTGGTTGCCTACGACTACGGCGTCAAGGTGAACATTCTGCGCATGCTGGTCGAGCGCGGTTGCCGCGTGACCGTGGTGCCGGCGCAAACCCCTGCTGCCGATGTGCTGGCGCTGAAGCCGGACGGCGTGTTCCTGTCCAACGGCCCTGGTGATCCGGAGCCATGCGACTACGCGATCCAGGCGATCAAGGACGTGCTGGAAACCGAGATCCCGGTCTTCGGTATCTGCCTCGGTCACCAACTGCTGGCCCTGGCCTCCGGTGCCAAGACCCTGAAAATGGGTCACGGTCACCACGGTGCCAACCACCCGGTCCAGGACCTGGACACCGGTGTGGTGATGATCACCAGCCAGAACCACGGTTTTGCCGTGGACGAAGCCACCCTGCCGGCCAACGTTCGCGCGATCCACAAATCGCTGTTCGACGGCACCCTGCAAGGGATCGAGCGTACCGACAAGAGCGCCTTCAGCTTCCAGGGTCACCCGGAAGCCAGCCCTGGCCCGAACGACGTGGCGCCATTGTTCGATCGCTTCATCAACGAGATGGCCAAGCGACGCTGATCGCTCGCCATGATGTAGCAAAGCTTGAGGGTGGTCCCGCATCGGCGGCCCCCTCAAGTCTTCAGAGATTGAACAAGACGGCTTGCCGACTGACCTGCGGATTTGAGTGACAAACCCATGCCAAAACGTACAGACATTAAAAGCATCCTGATTCTCGGCGCTGGCCCGATCGTGATCGGCCAGGCCTGCGAATTCGACTACTCCGGCGCCCAGGCCTGTAAAGCCCTGCGCGAGGAGGGTTACCGCGTCATCCTGGTGAACTCCAACCCGGCCACCATCATGACCGACCCGGCCATGGCCGACGCCACCTACATCGAGCCGATCAAGTGGCAGACCGTTGCCAAGATCATCGAGAAAGAGCGTCCGGACGCGCTGCTGCCGACCATGGGTGGCCAGACCGCCCTGAACTGCGCCCTGGACCTGGAGCGCGAAGGCGTTCTGGAGAAGTTCGGCGTAGAGATGATCGGTGCCAACGCCGATACCATCGACAAGGCTGAAGACCGTTCGCGTTTCGACAAGGCGATGAAGTCCATCGGCCTGGCGTGCCCGCGTTCCGGTATCGCCCACAGCATGGAAGAGGCCAACGCGGTCCTCGAGAAGCTCGGCTTCCCGTGCATCATCCGTCCGTCCTTCACCATGGGCGGCACCGGTGGCGGTATCGCTTACAACCGTGAAGAGTTCGAAGAAATCTGCGCCCGTGGTCTGGACCTGTCGCCAACCAAAGAGCTGCTGATCGACGAATCGCTGATCGGCTGGAAAGAATACGAGATGGAGGTTGTCCGCGATAAGAAGGACAACTGCATCATCGTCTGCTCCATCGAAAACTTCGACCCGATGGGCGTGCACACCGGTGACTCGATCACCGTTGCTCCGGCACAGACCCTGACCGACAAGGAATACCAGATCCTGCGTAACGCCTCCCTGGCGGTGCTGCGCGAGATCGGCGTGGAAACCGGTGGTTCCAACGTTCAGTTCGGTATCTGCCCGAACACTGGTCGCATGGTCGTGATCGAAATGAACCCGCGCGTATCGCGTTCCTCGGCGCTGGCTTCGAAAGCCACTGGCTTCCCGATCGCCAAGGTCGCGGCCAAGCTGGCTGTGGGCTACACCCTCGACGAGCTGTCGAACGACATCACTGGCGGCAAGACCCCGGCGTCTTTCGAACCGTCCATCGACTACGTCGTGACCAAGCTGCCACGTTTCGCCTTCGAGAAGTTCTCCAAGGCTGACGCGCGCCTGACCACCCAAATGAAGTCGGTGGGTGAAGTCATGGCCATCGGCCGTACCTTCCAGGAATCCCTGCAGAAAGCCCTGCGCGGCCTGGAAGTTGGTGTTTGCGGCCTGGACGAGAAGGTTGATCTGAGCAACCCGGAAAGCATGAGCGTGCTCAAGCGAGAGCTGACCGTGCCGGGCGCCGAGCGTATCTGGTACGTGGCGGACGCCATGCGCGCCGGCATGAGTGTTGAAGACATCTTCGGCATGACCATGATCGATCCTTGGTTCCTGGTGCAGATGGAAGACCTGATCAAGGACGAAGAGAAGGTCAAGACCCTGGGTCTGACCAGCATCGACCGTGACCTGATGTTCCGCCTCAAGCGCAAAGGCTTCTCCGACATGCGGCTGGCCAAGCTGCTGGGTGTGACCGAGAAGGCCCTGCGTGCTCATCGTCACAAGCTGGAAATCTTCCCGGTCTACAAGCGCGTCGACACCTGCGCTGCCGAGTTCGCCACCGACACCGCTTACCTGTACTCGACGTACGAGGAAGAGTGCGAAGCAGCGCCATCGGGTCGCGACAAGATCATGATCCTGGGCGGCGGTCCGAACCGTATCGGCCAGGGCATCGAGTTCGACTACTGCTGCGTACACGCGGCACTGGCCCTGCGCGATGATGGTTACGAGACCATCATGGTCAACTGCAACCCGGAAACCGTTTCCACCGACTACGACACCTCTGATCGCCTGTACTTCGAGCCAGTGACCCTGGAAGACGTGCTGGAAATCGTTCGCGTCGAGAAGCCGAAAGGCGTGATCGTCCAGTACGGCGGCCAGACCCCGCTGAAACTGGCCCGCGCCCTGGAAGCTGCTGGCGTGCCGATCATCGGCACCAGCCCTGACGCCATCGACCGTGCCGAAGACCGTGAGCGCTTCCAGCAAATGGTTCAGCGCCTGAACCTGCGTCAGCCGCCAAACGCCACCGTGCGCAGCGAAGACGAAGCCATTCGTGCTGCCGCCAAGATCGGTTACCCGTTGGTGGTGCGCCCGTCCTACGTACTGGGCGGTCGTGCGATGGAAATCGTCTACGAAGAAGAAGAACTCAAGCGCTACCTGCGTGAAGCGGTTCAAGTGTCCAACGACAGCCCGGTGCTGCTGGACCACTTCCTCAACTGCGCCATCGAAATGGACGTGGATGCGGTCTGCGACGGTAAAGATGTGGTAATCGGCGCGATCATGCAGCACATCGAGCAGGCCGGTGTTCACTCCGGTGACTCCGCGTGCTCGCTGCCGCCGTACTCGCTGCCGGCGCACATCCAGGACGAGATGCGCGAACAGGTCAAGAAAATGGCCCTGGAACTGGGCGTGGTCGGCCTGATGAACGTTCAGTTGGCGCTGCAAGGCGAAGACATCTACGTCATCGAAGTCAACCCGCGCGCTTCCCGTACCGTACCGTTCGTGTCCAAGTGCATCGGTGTTTCCCTGGCGATGATCGCAGCGCGCGTCATGGCCGGTAAAACCCTGAAAGAACTGGGTTTCACCAAGGAAATCATCCCGAACTTCTACAGCGTGAAAGAGGCGGTGTTCCCGTTCGCCAAATTCCCTGGCGTTGACCCGATCCTCGGCCCGGAGATGAAGTCGACCGGTGAAGTGATGGGCGTGGGCGACACCTTCGGTGAAGCGTTCGCCAAGGCCCAGATGGGTGCCAGCGAAGTGTTGCCGACCGGCGGTACTGCGTTCATCAGCGTACGTGACGACGACAAGCCGCTGGTTGCAGGCGTGGCCCGTGATCTGATCAACTTGGGCTTCGAAGTGGTTGCCACTGCCGGGACTGCCAAGCTGATCGAGGCTGCAGGCCTGAAAGTGCGCCGTGTGAACAAGGTGACCGAGGGTCGTCCGCACGTGGTCGACATGATCAAGAATGACGAAGTCACGCTGATCATCAACACCACCGAAGGTCGTCAGTCGATCGCTGATTCGTACTCCATTCGTCGTAATGCCCTGCAGCACAAGATTTACTGCACCACCACCATTGCTGCTGGCGAAGCCATCTGCGAAGCGCTGAAGTTCGGTCCCGAGAAGACCGTGCGCCGCTTGCAGGATCTACACGCAGGATTGAAGGCATGAGCATAACGAAGTACCCAATGACCGTTCAGGGCGCTCGCGCCCTGGAAGAAGAGCACACTCACCTGACCAAGGTCGTTCGTCCGAAGCTCAGCCAGGACATCGGTACGGCCCGCGAGTTGGGCGACTTGAAGGAAAACGCCGAATACCACGCTGCCCGCGAGCAGCAGGGTATGGTCGAGGCGCGGATCCGTGACATCGAAGGCCGCATGCAGAACGCGGTGATCATCGATGTGACGACCATTCCTCACACTGGCAAGGTGATTTTCGGCACCACCGTCGAAATCGCCAACGTCGAAACCGATGAAAGCGTGACTTACCAGATCGTTGGTGAGGACGAGGCTGACATCAAGCTGGGCAAGATTTCCGTCGGTTCGCCGATCGCTCGCGCCTTGATTGCCAAGGAAGAGGGTGATGTGGTCGCTGTGAAAACGCCTGGCGGTGTTATCGAGTACGAGATTGTCGAAGTTCGCCACGTCTGAAGGCCGGCGCCCGTTTCTTGCGGGCGCCATGCTTTGGCAACTGACCCAGATGTTGTGGGTCGGTGGCTTGTGGCTGTTGCAAGTTGGTCTGTTGCCGGTGCTGGGCCGAATTGGCCTGGCGCCGCTACTGATCGACGAAATCGCAGGTACGCTCAATGCGCTGGTAGTGGGATTCGCTACGGCGTGTTTGATTTTTCAGGCTTTGGTGCTGATTAAGGCCGAGGGCCTTGTCAGTCTATGGCGGGATATACGCGGGCAACTGCTGTTGATGGCACTGTATGCGTGCGCGATGTTCTTCGTGGTGCGCTTCGGTTGGCCGGATGCGCTGCGTTGGCAGGCGTTCAGCTATCTTGTCCTGGGCTTTTCCGGGCTGGTGCTGGTGTTGCAGCCGGTTCCGGGGTGGAGTGGCAGGGTGCGCCAGGCACACCCTTGACCCTTGCCATCACTTGAAGCGATGGACGTTCGACAGCTGCTTGTTGACGCTGAAGTTCTTGCGGTAGATCAGTGCCATCTTGCCGATGACCTGAACCAGATCCGCTTTGCCGACCTTGCAGAGCTCTGCAATGGACGCCAGGCGCGATTCGCGATCGAGGATGTTGAGCTTGATCTTGATCAGCTCGTGATCCGCCAAAGCGCGTTCGAGTTCGGCTAACACACCTTCAGTCAAACCATTGTCTGCCACAATCAAAACTGGTTTCAGATGGTGGCCAATGGATTTGTACTGTTTCTTCTGCTCTTGAGTGAGCGGCATAATCTGACCCCTGCGTCTGATCTTGTAAAAAGCGGCGGCCAGTTTACCCGAGCGAGTCCGGGACCGCCCAGTTAATCACGACCCGTTTTAATTCCGAGGTATCCCGTGGCCCGTTCCAAGACAAGCCTTAAGTGGCTGCAAGAACATTTCAACGACCCATTCGTCAAAATGGCACAGAAAGACGGGTACCGTTCCCGCGCCAGCTACAAACTGCTGGAAATCCAGGAGAAGGACCGTTTGATCCGCCCGGGCATGAGCGTAATCGACCTGGGTGCGGCTCCGGGTGGCTGGTCGCAGGTGACCAGTCGTCTGATTGGCGGGCAGGGCACACTGATCGCTTCTGACATTCTTGAAATGGACAGCATCCCCGACGTCACCTTTATTCAAGGCGACTTTACCGAGGATGCCGTGCTGGCTCAGATCCTCGATGCCGTCGGAAATAAAGAAGTAGACCTTGTGATTTCCGACATGGCCCCCAATATGAGTGGATTGCCGGCCGTTGATATGCCGCGTGCGATGTTCCTGTGCGAATTGGCACTGGATCTGTCGACGCGGGTGCTCAAGCCCGGTGGTGATTTTTTGATCAAGATCTTCCAGGGCGAAGGTTTCGACGAGTTCCACAAGAGCGTTCGCCAGCAGTTCGAGAAGGTACAGATGCGCAAGCCGACTTCGTCGCGCGACCGTTCTCGCGAGCAGTACCTGCTGGGCCGCGGTTTCCGCGGTCGCAGTGAGGAATGAGTGAATTTTCGATCGGGGTGATAGGATTTTTGTATTACGCCTTGTCAGAATTAGCGAATATTGTGTAGGAAGTGTTTCACAAAGGGTTACAGACGGCGCCTGCCAAGTTGTAGGTAATGTAGTAAGTTAGGCCGGTGAATATCATGCGAAGCGCGCGCCAGTAGCGGAGCTTGCTTCAGAGGGTAGTTAATTGAACGATATGGCAAAGAATCTGATCCTGTGGTTGATCATCGCGGCTGTCCTGGTGACGGTGATGAACAACTTCTCCAGCCCTAACGAGCCGCAGACCCTCAACTATTCCGACTTCATCCAGCAGGTCAAGGATGGCAAGGTCGAGCGCGTGGCGGTTGATGGCTACGTGATTACCGGCAAACGCAACGATGGCGACAGCTTCAAGACCATTCGCCCGGCGATCCAGGACAACGGCCTGATCGGCGACCTGGTGGACAACCACGTCGTGGTCGAAGGCAAGCAGCCTGAGCAGCAAAGCATCTGGACCCAACTCCTCGTCGCCAGCTTCCCGATCCTGGTGATCATCGCCGTGTTCATGTTCTTCATGCGGCAGATGCAGGGCGGTGCCGGTGGCAAGGGCGGGCCGATGAGCTTTGGCAAGAGCAAGGCGCGCCTGCTCTCCGAGGATCAGGTGAAAACTACCCTGGCTGACGTTGCCGGTTGCGACGAAGCCAAGGAAGAAGTCGGTGAGCTGGTCGAGTTCCTGCGCGATCCGGGCAAGTTCCAGCGCCTGGGTGGCCGCATTCCTCGCGGTGTGCTGATGGTCGGTCCTCCGGGTACCGGTAAGACCCTGCTCGCCAAGGCTATCGCCGGCGAAGCCAAAGTACCTTTCTTCACCATTTCCGGCTCCGACTTCGTCGAGATGTTCGTCGGTGTGGGTGCCAGCCGTGTTCGCGACATGTTCGAACAGGCCAAGAAACACGCTCCATGCATCATCTTCATCGACGAAATCGATGCGGTCGGTCGCCATCGTGGCGCTGGCATGGGTGGCGGTCACGACGAACGCGAGCAGACGCTCAACCAGCTGCTGGTCGAGATGGACGGCTTCGAAATGAATGACGGCATCATCGTGATTGCCGCGACCAACCGTCCTGACGTGCTGGACCCTGCGTTGCTGCGTCCAGGCCGTTTCGACCGTCAGGTTGTGGTCGGTCTGCCGGACATTCGTGGCCGCGAACAGATTCTCAAGGTTCACATGCGCAAAGTGCCAATGGGTGACGACGTTGCTCCGGCCGTGATCGCTCGTGGTACCCCGGGCTTCTCCGGTGCTGACCTGGCCAACCTGGTGAACGAGGCATCGCTGTTCGCTGCCCGTGCGGGCAAACGCATCGTTGAGATGAAAGAGTTCGAACTGGCGAAAGACAAGATCATGATGGGCGCCGAGCGCAAATCCATGGTCATGTCCGAGAAAGAAAAGCAGAACACGGCTTATCACGAAGCGGGCCACGCCATTGTGGGGCGCGTCGTGCCTGAGCATGATCCGGTGTACAAGGTGTCGATCATCCCGCGCGGTCGTGCGTTGGGTGTGACCATGTTCCTGCCGGAAGAGGATCGTTACAGTCTGTCCAAGCGTGCATTGATCAGTCAGATCTGCTCGTTGTATGGCGGTCGTATCGCAGAAGAAATGACCCTGGGCTTCGATGGCGTGACCACCGGTGCCTCCAACGACATCATGCGTGCCAGCCAGATTGCGCGGAACATGGTGACCAAGTGGGGGCTTTCGGAAAAACTCGGGCCGTTGATGTATGCCGAAGAAGAGGGTGAAGTGTTCCTCGGTCGCGGCGGTGGCGGTCAAAGTGCAAGCTTCTCCGGTGAGACGGCCAAGCTGATCGACTCCGAAGTGCGCAGCATCATCGATCAGTGCTATGGCACGGCGAAGCAGATCCTCACCGACAACCGTGACAAGCTCGACGCCATGGCTGATGCCTTGATGAAGTACGAAACCATCGATGCCGAGCAGATCGACGACATCATGGCGGGTCGTACGCCTCGCGAGCCACGCGACTGGTCGGGTGGCACGGGTACTTCCGGCACCCCGCCGGTGGTGCAGGATGAGCGTCCGGAAACACCGATCGGCGGTCCTGCTGCTGACGTATAAGGTTTGAAATGACTTCTGTTCAGTCCTCGACCCGGTTGCCTTGCGGCAACCGGGTTCTTGATTTGGCCCAGACGCATGTCATGGGTATCCTCAATGTCACTCCTGATTCGTTCTCCGATGGTGGCCAATACAGCCAGTTCGACGCGGCCATGCGCCACGCCGAAGCCATGGTGGCGGCCGGTGCGACGCTGATCGATGTCGGTGGCGAATCCACCCGTCCTGGTGCCAGGGCGGTGTCGCCGCTTGAGGAGCTGGAGCGCGTAGCGCCAATTGTCGAGCGCATTGCTCGCGAGCTGGACGTCATCATCTCGGTCGATACCTCAACGCCAGCCGTCATGCGTGAAACTGCGCGTTTGGGTGCCGGGTTGATCAATGACGTACGTTCGTTGCGCCGCGATGGTGCGCTGGATGCCGCGGCGGCCACCGGTCTGCCGGTTTGCCTGATGCATATGCTGGGCGAGCCAGGCGATATGCAGGACAATCCGCAGTATCAGAACGTTACAAGGGAAGTCGGTGAGTTTCTCGCCGAGCGCATGGATCAGTGTTCGTTGGTGGGTATTCCAGCGGAGCGGATCATTCTTGACCCCGGCTTTGGTTTCGCCAAGACCTTGCAGCACAATCTGAGCTTGTTCAAACATATGGAAGCCCTGCATGCGCTGGGGCGACCCCTGTTGGTCGGGGTTTCGCGAAAGAGCATGATTGGCCAGGCATTGAATCGTCCGGTGGGAGACCGGCTGTATGGCGGTTTGGCGCTCGCGGCGCTGGCTTCGGCGAAAGGTGCGCGTATATTGCGCGTCCATGATGTAGCCGAAACAGTGGATGTGGTGCGGATGATCGCCGCAGTGGAATCAGCCGAATAAGAATGATGGAGCACTTATGAGCAAAAAATATTTTGGCACCGATGGTATTCGTGGGCGTGTCGGTGAATACCCGATTACTCCTGATTTCATGCTCAAGCTCGGCTGGGCTGCCGGCATGGCGTTCCGCAAGATGGGCGCCTGCAAGGTATTGGTAGGCAAGGACACCCGGATCTCCGGCTACATGTTCGAGTCTGCACTTGAAGCGGGGCTTACTTCCGCGGGTGCCGATGTGATGCTCCTTGGGCCAATGCCGACCCCGGCGATCGCCTACCTGACGCGCACCTTTCATGCCGAGGCCGGCATCGTGATCAGTGCGTCGCACAATCCGCATGATGACAACGGCATCAAGTTCTTCTCCGGCAAAGGCACCAAGCTTCCGGATGAGGTTGAGCTAATGATTGAAGAGTTGCTCGATACGCCAATGACCGTGGTGGAGTCGAGCAAGATCGGCAAAGTGTCGCGAATCAACGACGCATCGGGACGCTATATCGAATTCTGCAAGAGCAGCGTGCCCACCGGCACCAGCTTCACCGGAATGAAGATCGTGATCGATTGCGCTCACGGTGCAACTTATAAAGTGGCGCCGAGTGTGTTCCGTGAGTTGGGCGCGGAAGTCGTCGTGCTGTCGGCGCAGCCGAACGGGTTGAACATCAACGACAATTGCGGTTCGACCCACATGGGGCCGCTGCAGGCTGCCGTCGTGGCTGAACATGCCGATCTGGGCATCGCCTTCGATGGTGATGGCGATCGCGTTCAAATGGTCGACCACACGGGTGCGGTGGTCGATGGCGACGAGTTGCTGTTCATCATTGCCCGTGACCTGCATGAGCGCGACAAGCTGCAGGGCGGCGTGGTCGGAACCCTGATGAGTAACCTGGGGCTGGAACTGGCCTTGGCTGACCTCGGTGTTCCCTTTGTGCGTGCCAATGTCGGTGACCGCTATGTGATTGCCGAATTGCTGGAGCGCAACTGGATCGTGGGTGGTGAAAACTCCGGACACGTTGTGTGCTTCAGTCACACCACCACGGGTGATGCAATCATTGCCGCGCTGCAGGTGCTGATGGCGCTGCGCACGCGGGATGAAAGTCTGGCGCAGGCTCGTCAGGCGCTGCGCAAGTGCCCCCAGGTGCTGATCAATGTGCGTTTCGGCGGTGGTGCAAATCCCCTCGAGCATCCATCGGTCAAGGAGGCCAGCGAGCGTGTGACCCAGGCGATGGCAGGGCGTGGGCGTGTGCTGTTGCGCAAGTCCGGAACCGAGCCGCTGGTGCGTGTGATGGTTGAAGGCGAAGACGAAACCCTGGTTCGCGGCTATGCCGAAGAGCTGGCAAAACTGGTTACTGAAGTTTCTGCCTGAATTCGGCTTGCCAGCCTTGATTGTGTTGGGTAACATCTGCGCCCACTTTGACCGACGAGGTACAGCATGCGTCGCCCTATGGTAGCTGGTAACTGGAAGATGCACGGTACCCGCGCCAGCGTCGCTGAGCTGATCAACGGCCTTCGTGACTTGGCCTTGCCGAGCGGTGTTGATGTCGCGGTATTCCCGCCTTTTCTGCATATCAATCAAGTGATTGATGGCTTGAAGGGAAAGTCGATTTCGGTCGGCGCGCAGAATTCTGCGGTGGAGTCCGGGCAAGGTGCGTTGACTGGTGAGGTTGCACCGAGTCAGTTGGTGGATGCAGGTTGTTCCCTGGTGCTTGTCGGGCACTCCGAACGCCGCCAGATCATGGGCGAGCAAGACGGAATGCTGATCCGCAAGTTCGCAGCGGCACAGGCATGTGGCTTGATTCCGGTGTTGTGTATAGGGGAGACCCTTGAGCAGCGTGAGGCCGGAAAGACTCTTGAGGTTGTCTCGCGTCAGCTAGGCAGTATCATTGAGGAGCTGGGTGTCGGTGCCTTTGCCAAGGCAGTGATCGCTTACGAGCCGGTCTGGGCCATTGGTACCGGGCTGACTGCAACGCCACAACAGGCGCAGGATGTGCATGCAGCCATTCGCGCCCAGTTGGCGGCAGAGAATTCTGAAGTCGCACAAGGTGTGCGGCTTCTATACGGCGGCAGCGTGAAGGCGGCCAATGCGGTCGAACTGTTCGGCATGCCGGATATCGATGGGGGCCTCATTGGTGGGGCTTCCCTGAATGCAGATGAGTTCGGTGCGATTTGTCGCGCCGCGGGAAACTGAAAAAATGCTGGAAACAGTCGTAGTCGTTTTTCATCTGCTGGGTGCATTGGGCGTAGTAGCTCTGGTTTTGCTGCAGCAGGGTAAAGGTGCGGACGCTGGTGCGTCTTTCGGAGCAGGTGCTTCAAATACTGTGTTCGGAAGCCAAGGTTCCTCTACCTTTCTTAGTAAGTTTACTGCTATACTTGCCGCAGGTTTTTTCATAACCAGCTTGGGGTTAGGTTACTTTGCTAAAGAGAAGGCTCAAGAGCTGACTCAAGTAGGTCTCCCAAATCCAGCGGTACTGGAAGTTCCAAAGCAACAACCGGCTTCTGATGATGTCCCGGTGCTTCAAGAGCAAAAGTCGGCTACTCCAGCGACTGACGTGCCTCCAGCTCAAGAGCAGAAGTAAGAAGGGTTTCAAACGTAGTATTGCCGAGGTGGTGGAATTGGTAGACACGCAACCTTGAGGTGGTTGTGCCCATAGGGTGTAGGGGTTCGAGTCCCCTTCTCGGTACCAATTAGTCAGGAGAGCCCGCTGTTGCGGGCTTTCTTGCAGGTGGAAGGTTACATTGACCCTGTAGGGGATCGGTCGTATACTTCCGCCCCAGCTTTGTCGCGGGGTGGAGCAGTCTGGTAGCTCGTCGGGCTCATAACCCGAAGGTCGTCGGTTCAAATCCGGCCCCCGCAACCAGTTTAAGGAGCCCCTTTTAAGGGGCTTTTTGTTAGCTGGACACTTTCTACGCCGCTGTTCGACGGCGTTTCAAGGATGGGCGTTTCGCCCATTTTTTTATTTTGCATAGCATGCACATACATGCACTAGGGGGTTCAGGTGTCGAGCAAGCTAGAAGAGTTGCAGGCCTTGCTGGCCCCGGTGGTCGTGGCCCTAGGCTATGAATGCTGGGGTATCGAGTTTTCGGCTCAGGGTCGTCACTCGATGTTGCGCGTTTATATCGATAAAGAGGGCGGCGTGCTGGTGGACGATTGTGCCATCGTCAGCCGTCAGATCAGCGGTGTGCTGGATGTTGAAGATCCAATTTCCGTTGAATACACCCTTGAAGTTTCCTCGCCTGGCATGGAACGCCCTCTGTTCACTCTTGAGCAGTTTGCAAAATTTGCCGGTGAACAAGTGAAGATCAAGCTGCGCTCGCCTTTTGAAGGACGACGCAACTTTCAGGGCCTTCTGCGCGGCGTAGAAGAGCAGGATGTCGTGGTGCAGGTAGAAGACCATGAGTTCCTGTTGCCGATCGATATGATCGACAAGGCCAACATTATTCCCAGTTTTGACTGAGGCGTGCCAGATACTGCGGATCCCGCGGATCCAATGGCTTGCGAAAGGCGAGGCGTACGATGAGCAAAGAAGTACTGCTGGTTGTTGAGTCGGTATCCAACGAAAAGGGTGTACCGGCAAACGTGATTTTTGAAGCGCTGGAGCTGGCCCTGGCCACTGCGACCAAAAAGCGTTTCGAAGACGAAGTTGATCTGCGTGTGGAAATCAATCGCCACACGGGTGCCTACGAGACTTTCCGTCGCTGGACGGTCGTCGAAGAGGCAGACCTGGACGATCCGGCCATCGAAACCTGGCCGAGCAAGGTTGCCGAAACGCACCCTGGCGCCAAGGTCGGTGACGTTGTCGAAGAGAAAATCGAGTCCATCGAATTCGGCCGCATTGCTGCACAGACTGCCAAGCAAGTCATCGTGCAGAAAGTTCGCGAAGCCGAGCGAGCTCAGGTTGTTGATGCTTATCGCGAGCGCCTGGGCGAAATCATCTCCGGCACCGTGAAAAAAGTCACCCGCGACAACGTGATCGTTGATCTGGGCAACAACGCCGAAGCGTTGCTGGCCCGTGAAGACATCATTTCTCGCGAAACTTTCCGGGTTGGCGTGCGTCTGCGTGCGCTGCTCAAGGAAATCCGCACCGAGAACCGCGGCCCGCAGTTGATCCTGTCGCGTACCGCGCCGGAAATGCTGATCGAGTTGTTCCGCATCGAAGTGCCGGAAATTGCCGAAGGCCTGATCGAAGTGATGGCTGCGTCCCGTGATCCGGGATCCCGCGCCAAGATCGCCGTCCGCTCCAAGGACAAACGCATCGACCCGCAAGGCGCTTGCATCGGTATGCGCGGTTCGCGCGTCCAGGCAGTGTCGGGTGAGTTGGGCGGTGAGCGTGTTGACATCGTTCTGTGGGACGACAACCCGGCTCAGTTCGTGATCAACGCCATGTCCCCGGCCGAGGTTGCGGCAATTATCGTTGACGAAGATGCCCATGCAATGGACATCGCCGTTGGCGCAGACAATCTGGCTCAGGCCATCGGTCGCGGTGGTCAGAACGTGCGTCTGGCCAGCCAGTTGACTGGCTGGACCCTGAACGTGATGACCGAATCGGACATCCAGGCTAAGCAGCAAGCAGAAACCGGCGACATCCTGCGCAACTTCATCGACGAGCTGGAAGTCGACGAAGAGCTGGCTCAGGTGCTGGTAGATGAAGGCTTCACCAGCCTGGAAGAGATTGCCTACGTACCGCTGGAAGAAATGCTCAACATCGACGGCTTTGACGAGGAAATCGTCAACGAGCTTCGCGCTCGTGCCAAGGATCGCTTGTTGACCAAAGCCATCGCTACTGAGGAAAAGCTGGCAGACGCCCATCCGGCCGAAGACCTGCTCTCGCTTGAGGGTATGGACAAGGATTTGGCGATGGAACTGGCGGTGCGCGGCGTAGTTACCCGCGAAGACCTGGCCGAGCAGTCTATTGACGACCTGCTCGACATCGACGGCATTGACGATGATCGTGCCGGCAAGTTGATCATGGCCGCCCGAGCCCACTGGTTCGAGTAATTAGGCGCGGCCTGAGGAGAGAAGTGCATGACGCAAGTCACGGTGAAACAACTGGCCGATGAGGTCAAAACACCGGTAGAGCGCCTGTTGCAGCAGATGCGTGAGGCAGGTCTGCCGCACACCGCCGCCGAAGAAAGTGTGACTGACAGTGAGAAGCAATCGTTGCTGACTCACTTGAAAAGCAGCCACAAGGCGAAAGTGGAAGAACCACGCAAGATTACGCTGCAGCGTAAAACCACCAGCACCCTGCGGGTTGCTGGCAGCAAAAGCATCAGCGTTGAAGTACGCAAGAAGAAAGTCTTCGTACAGCGCAGCCCGGAAGAAATCGAAGCCGAGCGCAAGCGTGAACTGGATGAACGTCGCGCAGTAGAAAATGCTGCACGTCAGAAGGCTGAAGAAGAAGCCAAGCGTCGCGCCGAAGAAGAAGCGCGTCGCCAGCCTGCTGCTGCGCCGACCGCTCCAGCCGAACCTGTTGCAGCGCCTGCTGTGGTAGCCGAGCCAGTGCGTGAAAGCGCACCGGTTGTAGCTACCGCTCCGGCACCTGCGGCAGACACTCGCAAGCGCGACGAGCAACGCCGTCCGGACAAACCACGTGCCGACGACAACAATCGTCGCGGTGGTGGCGATGGCGAGCGCAAAAACGCTCCGCATCGTGCTTCGGTCAAGGAAAAGGCGCCAGCGCCACGCGTTGCCCCACGTACTACCGACGAAGAAAGCGATGGCTTCCGTCGTGGTGGTCGCGGCAAGGCCAAGCTGAAGAAGCGCAACGCCCACGGTTTCCAGAGCCCGACCGGCCCTGTCGTGCGCGAAGTGAAGATCGGCGAGACCATCACTGTGGGCGATCTGGCCCAGCAGATGTCGGTCAAGGCTGCTGAAATCATCAAGTTCATGTTCAAACTGGGTACTCCAGCGACCATCAACCAGGTACTGGATCAGGAAACTGCCCAGCTGGTTGCCGAAGAGCTGGGCCACAAAGTGACCCTGGTCAGCGACACCGCCCTGGAAGATTCCCTGGCCGAGTCCCTGAAGTTTGAAGGCGAGGCTGTTTCCCGTGCACCCGTCGTGACCGTAATGGGCCACGTTGACCACGGTAAGACTTCCCTGCTCGACTACATCCGTCGTGCCAAGGTTGCAGCTGGCGAAGCCGGCGGCATCACCCAGCACATCGGTGCGTACCACGTTGAAACCGACCGTGGCATGGTGACGTTCCTCGACACCCCTGGTCACGCCGCGTTTACCGCGATGCGTGCCCGTGGTGCCAAGGCGACCGACATCGTGATCCTCGTGGTTGCAGCGGACGACGGCGTAATGCCGCAAACCATCGAAGCTGTTCAGCATGCTCAGGCTGCTGGCGTTCCGCTGGTTGTCGCTGTGAACAAGATCGACAAGCCAGGCGCTGACCTCGATCGCATCCGTAGCGAACTGTCGGTACACGGCGTGACCTCGGAAGAGTGGGGTGGCGACACTCCATTCGTACCGGTTTCGGCGAAGATGGGTACCGGTGTAGACGAACTGCTCGAAGCCGTTCTGCTGCAAGCCGAAGTCCTGGAACTGACTGCAACCCCATCGGCTCCTGGCCGTGGTGTCGTGGTTGAATCCCGCCTGGACAAGGGCCGTGGCCCGGTGGCTACCGTGTTGGTTCAAGACGGTACCCTGCGTCAGGGCGACATGGTCCTGGTCGGTTCGAACTATGGTCGCGTTCGCGCCATGCTCGACGAGAACGGCAAGCCAATCAAGGAAGCCGGTCCGGCCATCCCTGTCGAGATTCTCGGCCTGGACGGTACCCCGGACGCTGGCGACGAGATGAGCGTGGTTGCCGACGAGAAGAAAGCCCGTGAAGTGGCTCTGTTCCGTCAAGGCAAGTTCCGCGAAGTCAAACTGGCTCGCGCTCACGCCGGCAAGCTGGAAAACATCTTCGAAAGCATGGGTCAGGAAGAGAAGAAGACGCTCAACATCGTCCTCAAATCCGACGTCCGTGGTTCGCTGGAAGCGTTGAACGGCGCCTTGAACGGCCTGGGTAACGACGAAGTGCAAGTGCGTGTGGTCGGTGGCGGCGTCGGTGGTATCACCGAATCCGATGCCAACCTGGCGCTGGCCTCCAACGCTGTACTGTTCGGCTTCAACGTGCGTGCCGATGCCGGCGCGCGCAAGATCGTCGAGCAGGAAGGTCTGGATATGCGTTACTACAACGTGATCTACGACATCATCGAAGACGTCAAGAAAGCCCTGACCGGTATGCTCGGCAGCGATGTTCGCGAGAACATCCTGGGCATCGCCGAAGTGCGTGACGTGTTCCGTTCGCCGAAGTTTGGCGCGATCGCCGGTTGCATGGTTATCGAAGGTGTTGTGCACCGTAACCGTCCAATCCGTGTACTGCGTGAAGACATCGTTATCTTCGAAGGCGAGCTGGAATCCCTGCGCCGCTTCAAGGATGACGCTTCCGAAGTACGTGCCGGCATGGAATGCGGTATCGGCGTGAAGAGCTACAACGACGTCAAGGTCGGTGACAAGATCGAAGTCTTCGAGAAGGTGCAGGTTGCTCGCAGCCTCTAACTCGCGCACTTCAGGAGCCGTGACGGGGAGCCGCATGCAAATGCGCAATTCGTCACCAGGACTCTAAACGCAACGCCCGGTCTGGCTTTTGTCAGGCCGGGCGTTTGCCGCTTTCAGACCCCACGGGTTTCACCGTGTGGCAGTAACAGGTAACAAGACATGGCAAAAGAATACAGCCGTACCCAACGTATCGGCGATCAGATGCAGCGTGAGCTGGCACAACTGATCCGTCGTGAAGTCAAAGATCCGCGCGTCGGCCTGGTCACCATTACCGCAGTGGAAGTCAGCCGTGACGTCGGTCACGCCAAGATCTTCATCACCGTGATGGGGCAGGACAGCGCCGAAGAAATCGCACAAAGCATCAAGGTGCTGAACTCCGCCGCCGGTTTCCTGCGCATGCAGCTGGCTCGCGAGATGAAGCTGCGCAGCGTTCCACAGCTGCACTTCCACTACGACGAAAGCGTCGTGCGTGGTGCGCATCTGTCGGCATTGATCGAGCGCGCAGTGGCTGAAGACAATCAGCATCCGGTTACGGCAGAAGCCGAAGACACCAAGGAGTAATCGGTGGCTCAGGTCAAACGTATCCGTCGCAACGTCAGCGGCATTATCCTTCTCGACAAGCCGCTGGGGTTCACCTCCAACGCGGCCTTGCAGAAGGTTCGCTGGTTGCTGAACGCCGAAAAGGCAGGTCATACCGGCAGTCTCGATCCCTTGGCCTCCGGCGTGTTGCCGCTGTGCTTCGGCGAGGCCACCAAGTTCTCGCAATACCTGCTCGATTCCGACAAGGGTTACGAAACCCTGGCGCAACTGGGCAAGACCACCACCACGGCGGATGCCGAAGGTGAAGTTTTGCAGGAGCGCCCGGTGACCGTTGGTCGCTCCGATATCGAGGCTGTACTGCCGAAATTTCGTGGGCAAATCAGTCAGATACCGCCGATGTACTCGGCGCTCAAGCGTGATGGCCAGCCGCTGTACAAGCTGGCTCGTGCAGGCGAAGTAGTGGAGCGCGAACCGCGTTCTGTTACTATTACGCGCTTGGAATTGCTGGCCTTCGAAGGAGATACTGCGCGGCTGGCGGTGGATTGCAGCAAAGGCACCTATATCCGTACCCTGGTGGAGGATATCGGTGAGCAACTCGGTTGTGGCGCTTACGTTGCAGAACTGCGACGTACCCAGGCCGGGCCATTCACCCTGGCGCAGACGGTTACTCTCGAAGAGCTGGAAGCGGTACATGCCGAAGGCGGCAACGAAGCGGTCGATCGCTTCCTGATGCCATCGGACAGCGGCCTGCTGGATTGGCCACTGTTGCAGTTCTCGGAAGCAAGTGCGTTCTACTGGCTCAACGGCCAGCCGGTACGTGCCCCGGATGCTCCGAAGTTCGGCATGGTGCGGGTACAGGATCACAATGGTCGCTTCATCGGTATCGGTGAAGTGAGCGAAGACGGGCGCATCGCGCCGCGTCGACTGATTCGGTCAGAATGACCGAACGAGGGTGGCTGTTAACAGGCACGGTCACTACTCATTTTTAGATACAGGGATTTGTCCCTGGCCTGTTGAAACTGTTTTTCGACAAACAGTTTCCTGATAAAAGGATTGCCTCATGGCTCTCGACGTTCAAGAAAAAGCTCAAATCGTTGCTGACTACCAGCAAGCTGTTGGTGACACTGGTTCGCCAGAAGTGCAAGTTGCACTGCTGACCGCCAACATCAACAAGCTGCAAGGTCACTTCAAGGCCAACGGTAAAGACCACCACTCCCGTCGTGGTCTGATCCGCATGGTTAACCAGCGTCGTAAGCTGCTGGACTACCTGAAAGGCAAGGATCTGGGTCGCTATCAGACTCTGATCGGTCGCCTGGGTCTGCGTCGCTAATAAGCGATTGCGCTAGAGGTTGGTTGTCTGTCGTGCACCAGCGGGTTTCCCGCCGGCGCATGGCAGGCTCCCAGCCTCAAGTTTTATCTGGATACCTGCTTTGCCTGAGTAACACCTGGACAAACCGGTCGGGCCGATTCCCGACATTGCCCAAGAATTTCGCAAGAAACCAGTTCCCCCAAGAGCCACAAAGAAGGTAGGACACCGTGAACCCGGTAATCAAAAAATTCCAGTTCGGTCAGTCGACCGTTACCCTCGAGACTGGCCGCATCGCCCGTCAGGCCTCCGGCGCAGTATTGGTCACCGTTGACGACGACGTCAGCGTATTGGTGACCGTAGTCGGTGCCAAGCAAGCCGATCCAGGCAAGGGCTTCTTCCCTCTGTCTGTTCACTACCAGGAAAAGACTTACGCTGCCGGCAAGATCCCTGGCGGTTTCTTCAAGCGCGAAGGCCGTCCTTCCGAGAAAGAAACCCTGACTTCCCGACTGATCGACCGTCCGATCCGTCCGCTGTTCCCTGAAGGCTTCATGAACGAAGTGCAGGTTGTCTGCACCGTCGTTTCCACCAGCAAAAAGACCGATCCGGACATCGCTGCGATGATCGGTACCTCGGCTGCCCTGGCGATCTCCGGCATTCCTTTCGATGGCCCGATCGGCGCTGCCCGCGTTGCTTTCCACGAAAGCACCGGCTACCTGCTGAACCCGACTTACGAGCAGCAAGCTGCTTCGAGCCTGGACATGGTCGTTGCCGGTACTTCGGACGCCGTGCTGATGGTTGAATCGGAAGCCAAAGAGCTGACCGAAGACCAGATGCTGGGCGCGGTACTGTTTGCTCACGACGAGTTCCAGGTTGTGATCAACGCGGTCAAAGAACTGGCTGCCGAAGCTGCCAAGCCAACCTGGACCTGGGCTCCTGCGCCAGAAGCCACCGAACTGCTGGGCGCTATCCGTGCCGAGTTCGGCGAAGCGATCTCCCAAGCCTACACCATCACTGTCAAGGCCGACCGTTACGCTCGCCTGGGCGAGTTGAAGGACCAGGTCGTTGCCAAGCTGTCCGGTGAAGAAGGCCAGCCTTCCGCTTCCGACGTCAAAGCGGCTTTCGGTGAAATCGAATACCGCACTGTTCGCGAAAACATCGTAAACGGCAAGCCACGTATCGACGGTCGCGACACCAAGACCGTACGTCCGTTGAACATCGAAGTCGGTGTTCTGCCAAAAACCCACGGTTCGGCCCTGTTCACCCGTGGCGAAACCCAGGCTCTGGTCGTTGCAACTCTGGGTACTGCCCGTGATGCACAGCTGCTCGATACCCTGGAAGGCGAGAAAAAAGACCCGTTCATGCTGCACTACAACTTCCCTCCGTTCTCGGTGGGCGAGTGTGGTCGCATGGGTGGTGCTGGTCGTCGTGAAATCGGTCACGGCCGTCTGGCCCGTCGTTCGGTTTCGGCCATGCTGCCTGCCGCTGACGTGTTCCCGTACACCATCCGTGTAGTGTCGGAAATCACCGAATCCAACGGTTCGAGCTCGATGGCATCCGTTTGCGGCGCTTCCCTGGCCCTGATGGACGCTGGCGTTCCAATGAAGGCTCCGGTTGCCGGTATCGCCATGGGTCTGGTTAAAGAAGGCGAGAAATTCGCCGTCCTGACCGACATCCTGGGTGACGAAGACCACCTGGGTGACATGGACTTCAAGGTAGCCGGTACTGCCAAAGGCGTAACCGCGCTGCAGATGGACATCAAGATCAAGGGCATCACCGAAGAAATCATGGAGATCGCTCTGGGCCAAGCCCTGGAAGCGCGCCTGAACATCCTCGGCCAGATGAACCAGATCATTGGCCAGTCGCGTACCGAACTGTCGGCCAACGCTCCGACCATGATCGCGATGAAAATCGACACCGACAAGATCCGTGACGTTATCGGTAAAGGCGGCGCGACCATCCGTGCGATCTGCGAAGAAACCAAGGCTTCGATCGACATCGAAGACGACGGATCGATCAAGATCTTCGGCGAAACCAAGGAAGCTGCTGAAGCTGCACGTCAGCGCGTTCTGGGTATCACCGCTGAAGCCGAGATCGGCAAGATCTACGTGGGCAAGGTTGAGCGCATCGTCGACTTCGGCGCATTCGTCAACATCCTGCCAGGCAAGGACGGTCTGGTTCACATCTCCATGCTGAGCGACGCTCGCGTAGAGAAAGTGACCGACATCCTGAAAGAAGGCCAGGAAGTGGAAGTGCTGGTACTGGACGTGGACAACCGCGGCCGTATCAAGCTGTCCATCAAAGACGTGGCAGCAGCCAAGGCTTCGGGCGTTTAATCGCGCCTTACGCCTGACCGCTTCAACGTTGTAAAAAAATCCCCCGCCGTGAAAACGACGGGGGATTTTTTTGTCTGCGAAACATCGAGACATTGCGCGAAGTTGCCGGACCTCGATAGCAATGCTAGGTTTAGCCCACCGCCCGTGTAGCTCAGCCGGTAGAGCAGCGCACTCGTAACGCGAAGGTCGCAGGTTCGATTCCTGTCTCGGGCACCATCTCCCCTATGGTTATTTCACCTTTCTGCTCAAGTCCTCGACGGTCCGCTTGAGGTTGTCGGGTTCGCGGTCCTGATCGCTGATTTCCCGTTTCAGGCTGGAAATCCCGCTGCTGTCTGAACTTCTCGCCGCCATCAGCGCATCCTGTGCACAACTTTTTGTGGGGAGATGTAAAGAGACGTGCAAATCGTCCGACAAACATCCTATATTCGGAGCCTGCATGAGCTTCGCCCAGCAGTTTTCAGATGATCCCGAATGGTTCTGAAGGCCAGACAGACCGGACTACAAGCGGTTCTTCTGCGTCAGAGAGATCCTTGATGATCCAGATCCATCTTCCATTCCCCAGATCAGCGAGAACGACATGACCGTAAAAGAATTGAGCCAAGAAAAAAGACACGAAGAAGCCCTCAAGAAGTACATGCTGGACGCGCCCGAATTGATGGAGGAGATCAAGGACTTGAGTCCGGACGATCAGAAAGACCAGATTCAATGGGCCTTCGAGGATGAAGCCGAAGCCCAGGGCTTGCAGCCATGGGAACTGACGCTCAAGTACACCTCGACCCCGGAGGAGTACGAGACAGAACGCTTGAAGTTGCACAAAGAAGCGGCCGAGGTGTTGGGCGTCGAGTGGGAAGAGTACTGCGAGATGAACAATCTGGTGGTTTGACACTCATGTAGGAGCGAGCTTGCTCGCGATGGTCGTTAACGATAACGCGTGTTTACTGGTTAAACATGGCGCTCTCAGGTACATCGCGTGCAAGCTCGCTCCTACAGTTTTTGCAACTCACATACGTGTGATCAGATACTCAGACGCATCGACAGATCGACCGCCTTCACATCCTTGGTCATTGCACCGATCGAAATGTAATCCACACCGGTCCGGGCAATCGGCAGCAACGTGCTCTCGTTGATCCCGCCGCTGGCCTCCAGCTTGGCCTTGCCAGCATTCAGGCGCACGGCTTCGCGCATGTCGTCCAGGCTCAGTTCGTCGAGCATGATGATGTCGGCACCGGCCGCCAGCGCTTCTTTCAGTTCATCCAGGCTTTCCACTTCAATCTCGACCGGCTTGCCCGGGGCGATCTTGTGCGCGGCCGCGATGGCCTGCGCGATGCCGCCGCTGGCGGCGATGTGGTTTTCCTTGATCAGGAAGGCGTCATAGAGGCCGATGCGGTGGTTGTGGCAACCGCCGCAGGTTACGGCGTACTTTTGCGCCAGGCGCAGCCCCGGCAGCGTTTTGCGGGTGTCGAGCAGCTTGACCTGAGTCTCGGCCACAAAGTCCGCCAGGTATTGCGCGCGGGTGGCGACACCCGAGAGCAGTTGCAGGAAGTTCAGGGCGCTGCGTTCACCGGTCAACAGTGACCGCGCCGGGCCTTCGAGGTGGAACAGCACCTGATTGGGCGTCACCCGTTCACCGTCTGCAACCTGCCAGTGCACCGCCACCCGTGGGTCCAGTTGCCGAAACACGTTATCCACCCAGGCGGTGCCGCTGATGACGGCCGCATCGCGGGTGATGATGGTGGCTGTGGCCAGGCGTTCGGCCGGGATCAACTGCGCGGTGATATCGCCGCTGCCGATGTCTTCAAGCAACGCACGGCGCACGTTGGCTTCGATTTCGGCGGTCAGATCGGCGAGACGTAGATTCGGCATAACGGACTCCACAAACAAAGTGGCTCGATTATAGGGCCATGGCGCGGACCAACCCAAGGCATCAGAGCATTACGTTGGCAATGGCGCCTGCATTTGGTCGAATCCCTGAGGGTGTCGGTGTGGGCCATCGATACCGAGCAAACGCCTGTTTGAGATGAGATGCAGAGTCTTCTGGCGCAAAGGTGAGCTTTTACAAGATAATTCGCCTTGTATTTGACGTCATCGGTTTGACGAGTCGAAGCATCACCGTTCCAGGGAGGCCGAATGCACAACGACGGGAATGTAGTGCCTTTGCACAAGGCAACTACCGACCAGGTGGCTCAATCGCCACTCGCCCGACTGCCGGCGATTCTTCTCCAGGTCCGCGACAAGGCCGCACAACAGCTGCGACACGGATTGCAGGCGTTGTTCGATAACGCCGACGACACCCTCTTCGAAATGGCCGACCGAGCTCGCTGTGACGTCGAGCAGAACATCTTCTTTCAAACAATGCGCGATTTGCGTCTCAAGCACAAAAGCATCGAGCGGGTGTTTCTCGAGCAGTTTTTCGGCGCGTTCATCCGGCTTGCCCAGTACGACCCTGCCATTGCAGCCATGCCCCAGGCCTTGGCGGCCGATGCATCCTTGGCACAAACTGATGACGAGCGGGAGCGCTCAGTCGCGGTGGACGCGATGGTCAGCCGGGTGCTGGACCGCGACGGGTTGGCCCTGGATCAACTGACGGCCCGACTCTGCGCCTTGTCGGGCAAGGCGTTGGGCGATCTGCACAACCCCCTGAGCCCGGCGATGCTCTGCGAATACTTCTTGCAGGCTGCACGCCAGCTGGGGCTGGAGATCAAGGTCAAGCTGATCATCCTCGGGTTGTTCGAGCGTTATGTGCTCAGCGAGACCGATCAACTTTACGCCGAAGCCAATCAACTGCTGCTTGCTACCGGTGTGTTGCCCGGCCTTAAACCGGCCCCGGTGCGCCGTACCATGGACCGGCCTGACAGCGCCCCCGTCGAATCGACTGATGAGGGCGCTACTGCGGCCTGCTTGCCCATCGATGACAATGTCCAGGAGGTTTTCGCCGCGTTGCAGGCCCTGCTGTTCAACGTTCGCGGCAGCCTGTCTCCAACGCTGGAAGTCAGTGCCACTGCGCTGCCGATATCCACGCGCGATCTGTTGCGCCTGCTGTCGCATTTGCAGCAATACGTGCCGGCTCCGGAAGTCGTGGACGATTTTGACCTGCGCAATCAGCTCGAACAGTTACTCACCCGGGTCAGCGTCAAAAGTGGCAGGTCGCGGGTTCTCGGGGAGGCCGATGAAGATGTGATCAACCTGGTCGCCATGCTGTTCGAATGCATGCGCGATGATCGCAATCTGCCGGATCCCCTCAAGGCGCTGATCGGCCGATTGCAGATTCCACTGGTCAAGGTGGCCGTGCTCGACAAGAGTTTCTTCAGTCGCAGCAGTCACCCGGCACGACGCCTGCTCAACGAAATCGCCAGCGCGGCAATGGGGTGGGATGCCTGTGACGATCATCAGCGTGACAGCCTGTACGTGCGCATCGATCAGGTCGTACAACGTTTGTTGAATGACTTTGTCGATGAGCCCGCGATATTTTCCGAACTGCTGGCCGATTTTCTCGCGTTTACCCAGGACGAGCGCCGTCGCAGCGAGTTGCTCGAACAACGCATTCGTGATGCCGAGGAAGGACGGGCCAAGACCGGGCTGGCCCGCCAGCGTGTCGAGCAGGTGCTGAATCAGGCGTTGTTTGGCAAGTTCCTGCCGCAAGGCGTGTTGGGGTTTGTCCAGGAGGCCTGGAGCAAAGTACTGCTGTTGACGTACCTCAAGCATGGCGATCAGTCGGCAGAGTGGCATGCCGATGTGCGTACCCTGGAGCAATTGGTCTGGAGCGTTCAGCGCCACCACGAGTCCGATGCGACCAGGATGTTGGCCCTGATACCGGATTTGCTCAAGTCGTTGCGCGACGGACTGAGCTCATCGGCGTTCGATCCATTTGCCGCCAGTGAATTTTTCAGCGAGCTGGAAAGCTTGCACGTTCAGGCAGCGGGGGGCGCATCCGCCAGTGCGTCGCTGATGATCGAAGTGCTGATGCCTGTCGTCCTGCACATGGCTGACGAAAGTCAGGTGCACAGTGAGCCGATACGTTTGCTGGCGGACGATGCGGGGTTGCGTCAGGTCGATAAAATGCTTCCGGGCTGCTGGGTCGAATTTCAGGAAGACCCGGAAAACAGCCTTCGCTGCAAACTGGTGGCCATCATTGCAACCACCGGCCAATACATCTTCGTCAACCGCACCGGCATGAAAGTGCTCGAGCGCAGTCGCCCTGACCTGGCCCTGGAGCTGCGCAATGGCGTGGCGCGAGTGCTTGACGACACCTTGCTGTTCGAGCGAGCTCTCGAGCGGGTGATCGGCAACCTCAAGCGCGGCAAGTGATCGCGCCTTGGGGGAATATCGCGGCATACTGTGCCAACACAGTCGACGTTGAAGGAATCGGTATGCAGTTGGACCCCGCGAGCGGTTGGATTCAGGGTGTGCATGTCTGCCCCTCACCCAACTTCAATGCGCGCCCCACAGACGAGATTTCCCTGCTGGTGATCCACAACATCAGCCTGCCACCAGCGCAGTTCGCCACGGGCAAGGTGCAGGAGTTTTTCCAGAATCGCCTGGATGTCACCGAACATCCCTATTTTGAAGGGATTGCGGATTTGCGGGTGTCCGCGCACTTTCTGATCGAGCGTGACGGAACGGTCACCCAGTTTGTTTCATGCCTTGAGCGTGCGTGGCATGCAGGGGTATCGAGCTTCAAGGGGCGGGAGACCTGTAACGATTTTTCCGTGGGCATCGAGCTCGAAGGCACGGATGATCTGCCGTTCACCGACGCGCAATACAACGCGTTGACAGCCCTGACCCGCCAGTTGCAACAGGCGTTCACGGCAATCACCACAGAGCGCATCTGCGGGCACAGCGACATTGCACCGGGGCGCAAAACCGATCCAGGGCCGGCGTTCGACTGGGCACGCTATCGTGCCGCCCTGGCACAAGAGGAAGGACGATGAGTTTTCTGGTGTTGCTGTTGGCGGTGTGGATCGAGAAGTTCTCGGCCCTGCGCCATCGGGTTCAGCGTGACAGTGGCTGGATACACGAGCTGAACAAGCTTGAGGCCAGCCCGCGGCTTTCGGGCCGGCCATGGCTGGTGTTGTCGGTAGTGGTCTTGTTGCCGGTGGCGTTGCTGGGTTTGCTGCTGATCGTCATCGAACCGGTGGCCTACGGGTTGCTCGCGTTGCCGATCCATTTGCTGGTCGTGATCTACAGCCTGGGGCGCGGTGATCTGTTGGGCGATCTCGGGCCGTTCCGCGATGCCTGGCGTCGGGAGGACCTGCAAGCAGCGGCCCATGTCGCCCAGCGCGATCTGGATATCTGCGCAGACAGTGGCGAGCAGTTGCTGGAGCAGGTCGAAGGGCATTTGCTGTGGGAGGCCTACCAGAGCTTTTTCGCGGTGATTTTCTGGTACTTCCTCTTAGGGCCGGTCGCGGCGCTGAGTTATCGGCTGCTGGCACTGGCCGAAGAGCACGGGAAAAACCCGGCGCTGGTCGAGCGCGCCGGGCAACTGCGCCACGCCTTCGACTGGTTGCCGGTGCGTCTGCTGGCGGCCAGCCTGGCGTTGGTCGGCAATTTTGTCGCGGTCAGTCGGGTGATGCTGCATGAACTGCTGAACTGGAACATCAGCGCCGCGCAATTGATCGTGAAAGTCGGGCTGGTGGCCGGTGAAATTCCGGCACCGGTGGCCGGCGTGGAAGGTATCAACAACCTGGACCGCATCTGGGCGCTGCTGCTGCGTGCGGCGGTGCTCTGGTATGCGGGGTTTGCGTTGTGGACGGTCTTGCATTAGTCCTGCAGTTAATTCCATTGTGGTGAGGGGCAAGCCCCCTCGCCACAATGGTTCATCCGCCAGTGCGGATGAAACCTGTCGTTAACCTTAAGTTACAAAACATCCTGCCGATTTAAGTTATACAGAGATAGCGCCGTATAGTGGCTATCTGCTGTCTGTCTGCGCCTGCCAATAAAAAAAATAAGAAATTGAAGGGAGACATCCAGTGAAGAGCTTGCTCTATCCCGCTGTCGCACTGATGAATCGCCTGAGCTTCGGCATGAAGTTCAGCCTGATCAGCGTACTGTTCCTGGTGCCGATGCTGGTGACCAACTTCTATCTGGTGCGTGACTCCTACCGCGAATTCCAGGGCACGCGCATCGAACTGCAAAGTCTCGATCTGTTGGGCAGCAGCCTGACGTTACGGCGCGATCTGGAAACCCTGAACAACCTGGTGCAGATCAATGTCAGCCTCGGCCAATCCGGCAAGGCCGGCAATGTAGAATCGAAAATCAGCACCCTCGAACAGAATATTCTGACTCGCCTGCAAGGGCTGACGGCGATGACCAGCGACCCGGAGCAGGTCGCGGTGTTTGATGGCAAGCGCGATGAGATGATCGCCGGGTTCAAGGCCCAGCAAACGGAAAACTCCCTGCAGAGTAAAAGCGCCTTGATTGGCAAACTGGTGGGCAGCGCGCAGATTTTCAGCCAGCTCATCACCAGCCAGTCCGGCCTCAGCCGCGACAACCAGAGCGACATGCGCCAGTTGAGCGAACTCGTCACCCTCGTCACACCACGTGTCACCCAGATTCTGGGCGAAGGTCGGGCAATGGGGTCTTACTCGTTGGGGCAGGGTTTCATCAACTCGGCTTCGAGTACCCGTTTCGATGAATTGCTGGCGCAGATTGAAAAGCTCCAGGCCGAATATGGCCTGAAGTTGCAGGACGCCTTGGGTTCCAGCAAAGCCGCCCGCGATACCCTGGCCGCTCAGTCCGATAGCAGCCGGGCATCCTTGAAGAAAGCCAGCGAGCTGTTCGAAGAGCAAGTGGTCATGGCCGATACCCTCGATGCGCCATGGCAGGGCTTTTACGATCAGGTCAGCGCCCTGATGGACCAGACTTACCAACTCAACGAAGCAACCCTCAAGTATCTGGGCCCGCAGTTGCAGCAACGCCTGGACCAGAACCGCACGCACATGGTCTTGCAGGCCGTGGCGTTATCAGTCGTATTCGTGTTGATCTTTTATCTCTACGGCGCTTTCTATGCCTCGACCCGCACCACGCTCAAGCGCCTTGGAGCGGTGATGGACAAGGTGGCGGCCGGCGACATGACTGTGACCTTCAGCGCCCACAGCCGTGACGAACTGGGCGAATTGGGCGAGGTGTTCAACGGCACCGTGAAGAAAATCCATGACCTGATCGAACGGGTGGGGCAGACCGTCAGCGAAGTCGAGCGCCAGGCCGGTCAGGTGCAAAACGTTTCCGCGCAAAGCAATCAGGCCGTCGCCGGGCAGCGCACACAGATCGAACAAGTGGCCACGGCGATGAACCAGATGTCGGCCACTTCCCAGGAGGTCGCGCGCAGTGCTGCTGCGGCGGTGAGCAGCGCCCACAGTGTCAACGACGAAACCATCAGCGGTCGCGGTCTGGTGGAGTCGCAGCAAGGCAGCATTGCCGCCCTGGCCAACGAAATTGATCAGTCGGTGCTGGTGATCAATCAACTGGCCAGCGACAGCCAGTCCATCAGCCGCGTTCTGGAAGTGATCAAGAGCATCGCCGAGCAGACCAACCTGCTGGCACTCAATGCCGCTATCGAGGCCGCACGGGCCGGTGAGCAGGGGCGCGGTTTCGCCGTGGTCGCCGATGAAGTCCGGACCCTGGCCAAGCGTACCCAGCAATCGACCGAAGAAATCGAGCAGATGATCGCCAAGCTCCATGGCGGAGTCGGCGCAGCGGTCAAGGCCATGGGCACCAGCCATGAAATGGCCAACGGCACGGTGGGGCAGTCGGAGAAGGTCCAGCGGGCGCTGGAAAACATTTTGGGTGCGGTCGGCATGATCGTCGACCAGAACCAGCAGATTGCCGCCGCCGTGGAGCAACAAACCGCCGTGGCCCACGACATCGACCAGAACATCGTCGAGATCAATCGCGCCGGTGAGCGTACCGCTGAAGGTGCGCACCAGACCGAAGACGCCAGTCGGGCGTTGTCGGCTCAGGTCGTGGAGTTGAAACGGTTGATCAGCGCATTCCGGGTTTGAAAGGTTCCTCGGGAAACCTGTGGGAGCGGGCTTGCCCGCGAAGACGGCGGCACATTCAACATCAATGTGACTGAAAGATCGCTTTCGCGAGCATGCCCGCTCCCACAGTTGGCTGGTGCTGGCAGTTATGACCAGTTGAACAACTCGCAGGCATTGGCTGTACTGGCCGCGGCCAATTGCTCGGGGCTGATCGCCATGATGCCGGCCAGCGCCGCGCAGATCGCCGGCAAGTGTGCCGGGCTGTTGCGCTGGCCGGGGAACATGGCGGGCGCCATGTCCGGCGAGTCGGTTTCCAGCACTACCGAATCCAGAGGCAGCTCAGCGAGCACGCGGTGCATGCGCAGCGCCTGTGGCCAGGTCGGGGCGCCGCCAAGGCCGAGCTTGAAACCGAGCTTGATGTATTCCCGGGCCTCCTCCTTGCTGCCGGCGAAAGCGTGGATGATCCCGGCACGTTTCAGGCGAAACCGTTTGAGCGTGGCAATTACTGCCGCATGGCTACGCCGCACATGGATCAATGCCGGAAGATTGAAGTCCGCCGCCAGTTGCAATTGCGCCTCGAACAACGCCTGTTGGCGGTCGCGGTCGAGGGATTCGATGAAGTAGTCCAGGCCGATCTCGCCCACCGCACACAGTTGCCGATGGCCGGCCAGGCGGGTCAGCCAGTCACCGAGTTCGCTCAGGTGTTGCGGGCGATGATCGTCCAGATACACCGGATGCAGCCCGAACGCGGCGTGCAGGTCGGGGTCACTCTGCACCAACTCCCAGACCCTTTGCCAATTGGCCTGGTAAACCCCCAGCACCACGATCCGCCGCACTCCGAGGGCGCGGCTTTCGGCCAGCAACGCCTGGCGATCGGCGTCGAAGTCCGGAAAATCCAGATGGGTGTGGGTATCGATCAGCTCCACGGTTCAGTCCTGGCGAATACGCTGCTTGAACGTGCGCGCAATGGCTTGTACGCCGGGCCGGTAATCCGACTGCTCAATGGCTGCCAGGGCCAGCGCGAGGGCCTTGTCGGCGATCAACTGGTGTTGCTGGGCCATGGCGTTGACCGGCAATGGCAGGAAGTCGAGCAACTGGGTGTCGCCAAATGTGCCGAGGCGCAGCGGGCGGTTTTTCAGCGGGAAGTCGTGCAGCGCATCGAACACGCCCTGAAGCAGCACGTAGGAGGTGGTCACCAACGCATCGGGCAAATGGCCCAGGCGCAGCAGCAACTCTTCCATCAATTGTTTGCCGCACTCGCGGCTGAAAGATTCGCCTTCTTCGATCAGTACTTCGCCGCTGAACCCGGTGAGGGCCTCATTGAAGCCCGCGGCGCGTTCCCGGCTGATGCTCAGTTCCGGGCGGGCACCGATCAGGGCGATCTGTTTGGGCTGCGGCTCCAGCAGGCTGCGGGTCAGTTGCAGGCTGGCCTCGCGGTCGTCGCTGATCACGGAGCAGAAGTGCTCGGGTTCCATGACCCGGTCGATGGCAATGATCGGTATGCCCTTGGCTTGCAACTGGTGATAGCTGTCGTCGCCGGCCGGCAGGCAGCTGGCAACGATCAGCGCGTCGCAACGCCGGGCGCGGAACAGTTGCAGCAATTGCCGCTCGCTGTCCGGGGCATCGTCGGAACTGGCGATCAGCAGCTGATAACCGCGGGCGCGTGCGCCTTGTTCGAGCAATTTGGCGATTCGCGCGTAACTGGGGTTTTCCAGATCCGGCAGAATGAACCCCAACGTGCGCGTGTGTCGGCTGCGCAAGCCGGCGGCCTGTGGGTTAGGCGTGAAGCCATGTTGTTCGACGACCGCGCGCACGCGTTCGACGGTGGCGCTACTGATGCGCTGTTGTTCGGCCTTGCCATTGATGACATAGCTGGCGGTGGTGACGGACACACCGGCCAACTGGGCAATATCACTGAGTTTCAACCCGCTGTTTCCTTGTTTTTTCGAGATTGCCTCGACATTTTCGTCAATCCTAACCGATTAAGGCAGGCGACCATTGTCGCAACGCATCCGACAAGTTGGACTTCAAGGATGGGCCAATATCGAGTAACGTGCCAATCGATCTAGATTAAACGTTTCAGCAGGCGTATTTTCTACGTTTTAGGTGCCTTTGGCCGGTTCTGCCGTGAAACCGCCAAAAGCGATGACCAAGCGCCTAAGCTGACTCATTCAAAACAATACCTGGTGCCCCAAGGCGCCAAAAAGGAGAAAGCATGCTCGAGCTCACTGTAGAGCAGATTTCCATGGGCCAGTCGGCTGTGGATAAATCCGCAGCGCTGCAATTGCTGGCTCGGCATCTGGTCGCCGACGGCCTGGTTGCCGAGGGTTATCTGGCCGGTTTACAGGCGCGGGAGGCCCAGGGCTCGACCTTTCTCGGTCAAGGTATTGCCATCCCCCACGGTACCCCCGAAACCCGCGACCTGGTGTTCACCACCGGTGTGCGCCTGATGCAGTTCCCTGAAGGTGTGGACTGGGGCGACGGTCATATCGTTTACCTGGCGATCGGTATCGCAGCCAAATCCGATGAGCATCTGCGCCTGTTGCAATTGCTGACCCGCGCCCTCGGCGAGACTGACCTGGGCCAGGCCCTGCGTCGCGCCGGTTCCGCTGAAGCGCTGCTGAAATTGCTGCAAGGCGCGCCGCAGGAGCTGGCGCTGGATGCGCAGATGATCGGCCTCGGTGTGGCGGCCGAAGATTTCGAGGAACTGGTCTGGCGCGGCGCACGTTTGTTGCGCCAGGCCGACTGCGTGAGCAATGGTTTTTCCGCCGTGCTGCAACAGGTTGAAGCGTTGCCGTTGGGCGATGGCCTGTGGTGGCTGCACAGCGAGCAAACGGTGAAACGCCCCGGCCTGGCCTTCGTCACCCCGGACAAACCACTGCGCTATCTCGGCCAGCCGCTCAATGGACTGTTCTGCCTGGCCAGCCTCGGTGAAGCCCATCAAGCCCTGCTCGAGCGCCTGTGCGCGTTGTTGATCGAAGGACGTGGCCATGAATTGGGGCGCGCCACCAGCAGTCGCAAAGTTCTCGAAGTGCTCGGTGGCGAAGTGCCCGCCGACTGGCCCAGTGCGCGCATTGCCTTGGCCAATGCTCATGGTTTGCATGCGCGGCCGGCGAAAATCCTCGCGCAACTGGCGAAAAGTTTTGAGGGTGAAATCCGCGTGCGGATCGTCGACGGCCACGACAGCGCGGTGTCGGTGAAGAGCCTGAGCAAACTGCTCAGCCTCGGCGCCCGTCGCGGGCAGGTCCTGGAGTTCATCGCCGAACCGGGCATCGCGGCTGATGCATTGCCGGCCCTGTTGGCCGCCATCGAAGAAGGCCTCGGTGAAGAAGTCGAGCCGCTGCCGCCAGTCAGCCAGGCACGGGAAGTCGTTGCCGATATGGCCGAAGTGATCCTCGCCCCGACATCCGGCAGCGTGGTCCAGGCCATTGCCGCCGCCCCGGGCATTGCCATCGGTCCGGCGCATATTCAAGTCCTGCAAACCATCGATTACCCGTTGCGCGGTGAATCCGCCGCCATCGAGCGTGAACGTCTCCAGCATGCGCTGGCGCAGGTGCGCCGGGACATCCAGGGATTGATCGAACGCAGCAAAAGCAAAGCCATTCGCGAAATCTTCATCACCCACCAGGAGATGCTCGACGACCCGGAACTGACCGATGAGGTCGATACGCGCCTCAAGCAGGGCGAAAGCGCGGAGGCTGCGTGGATGGTCGTGATTGAAGCGGCGGCCCTGCAGCAGGAAGCGTTGCAGGATGCCTTGCTCGCCGAGCGCGCTGCCGACTTGCGCGACATCGGGCGTCGCGTATTGCTGCAACTCAGTGGTATTGAAACCCCGAGCGAGCCGGATCAACCGTACATTCTGGTGATGGACGAGGTCGGCCCGTCCGACGTCGCGCGTCTGGACCCGGCTCGCGTGGCCGGGATTCTCACCGCACGGGGCGGCGCTACAGCGCACAGTGCGATTGTTGCCCGGGCCCTGGGAATTCCGGCATTGGTCGGCGCCGGCCGTGGCGTGTTGCTGCTGGCGTCGGGTACGCCATTGCTGCTCGATGGCCAGCGTGGGCGTCTGCATGTGGACGCTGACGCGATGACCTTGCAGCGCGCCACGACCGAACGCGATACCCGCGAGCAGCGCTTGAAGGCAGCCGCCGAGCAACGCCACCAACCGGCACTGACCAGCGACGGCCATGCCGTCGAAGTGTTCGCCAATATCGGCGAAAGTGCCGGTGTCACCAGTGCGGTGGAGCAGGGCGCCGAAGGTATCGGCCTGTTGCGCACCGAACTGATTTTCATGGCCCACCCGCAAGCGCCCGACGAGGCGACCCAGGAAGCCGAGTACCGCCGCGTCCTCGACGGTCTGGCCGGGAGACCGCTGGTGGTGCGTACTCTCGATGTCGGTGGCGACAAACCGCTGCCGTACTGGCCGATTGCGAAGGAAGAAAACCCCTTTCTCGGCGTGCGTGGCATTCGCCTGACATTGCAGCGCCCGCAGATCATGGAAGCACAACTGCGTGCCTTGCTGCGGGCAGCCGACAACCGTCCGCTGCGGATCATGTTCCCGATGGTAGGCAGCGTTGACGAGTGGCGCCAGGCCCGTGACATGACCGAACGTCTGCGCCTGGAAATCCCGGTTGCCGACCTGCAACTGGGGATCATGATCGAAGTGCCGTCGGCGGCCTTGCTGGCGCCGGTGCTGGCCAAAGAGGTCGACTTTTTCAGCGTCGGTACCAACGACCTGACCCAATACACGCTTGCCATCGACCGTGGCCATCCGACGCTGTCGGCCCAGGCCGATGGCTTGCATCCGGCGGTGCTGCAACTGATCGACATCACCGTGCGCGCGGCCCATGCCCACGGCAAATGGGTCGGCGTGTGCGGCGAGCTGGCAGCCGACCCGCTGGCGGTGCCGGTACTGGTCGGCCTCGGGGTGGATGAGCTCAGTGTCGGCGCGCGCAGTATTGCCGAGGTCAAGGCGCGGATTCGCGAACTGGGCTTCACTCAGACTCAAACCCTTGCCCGACAGGCCTTGGCCGTGGGCAGCGCCAATGAAGTGCGCGCACTCGTGGAGGCCCTGTAATGGCACGGATTCTCACCCTGACCCTCAACCCGGCGCTGGACCTGACCGTCCAGTTGCCGCGCCTTGAAGCCGGCCAGGTCAATCGCAGCGATGTCATGCACACCCACGCCGCCGGTAAAGGTGTGAACGTGGCGCAAGTGCTGGCCGACCTCGGGCATCAGTTGACCGTCAGTGGTTTTCTTGGAGAAGACAACCTGCAAGCGTTTGAAACGCTGTTCGCCAAACGCGGTTTTGTCGACGCCTTCATCCGCGTTCCCGGTGAAACCCGCAGCAACATCAAACTGGCGGAAAGCGACGGACGCATTACCGACATCAACGGACCGGGGCCGCAGGTCAGCGAAGCGGCGCAGCAGGCCTTGATCGATCGACTGGAGCAGATTGCCCCGGGTCACGATGCGGTGGTGGTCGCCGGAAGCTTGCCCTTGGGCGTCAGTGCGCAGTGGTTGCAGGCACTGATTTTGCGCTTGAAGACGCTGGGCCTGAACGTTGCCCTCGATACCAGCGGCGATGCGTTGCGTGCAGCGCTCAAAGCGGGCCCCTGGCTGATCAAACCCAACGCCGAAGAGCTGGCCGAGGTGCTGGACTGCGAGGTCGTGTCGGTCAGTGCCCAGGCCTTGGCAGCGGAGCGTTTGCACGCCCAAGGCATCGAGCATGTGGTGATTTCCCACGGCGCCGAAGGCGTGAACTGGTTCAGCGTCGGCTCGGCTCTGCATGCCACGCCACCCAGGGTCAGCGTCGCCAGCACGGTGGGCGCGGGTGATTCGTTGCTGGCGGGGATGCTTCACGGTTTGCTCAGTGCCGATACGCCGGAGCAAACCTTGCGCACTGCCACGGCGATTGCCGCGATGGCAGTGACCCAGATCGGATTCGGCATTGGCGATGCAGCGCAACTGGCGCAGCTCGAACAGGGTGTGCGCGTGCGTCCCCTGACAGAACAATAAGAGGGTTTGTCATGAAGTTAGCCATCATTACGGCCTGCCCGAACGGCATGGTCACCAGTGTGCTGTGTGCCCGGTTGCTCGATGCCGCGGCCCAGCGTCAGGGCTGGAGCACCAGTGTCGAAATCACCGATGTCGCACATCCGGAAAAGCAATTGTCGGCGGCCACCCTCGACGCGGCCGAGTGGGTGCTGCTGGTGACCAGCGCGCCCGTGGACATGGCGCGGTTTGTCGGCAAGCGAGTGTTCCAGAGCACCCCGGCCCAGGCCCTGCAAGACGTGGAAGCCGTGCTGCAACGTGGTGCCCGGGAAGCGCAGGTTTACGCCGCTTCTGAAGCGGTCATCGAGCCAGTGGCTGTTGCCCAACACGCGCCGCGCCTGGTGGCCGTCACCGCGTGCCCGACGGGCGTCGCTCACACGTTTATGGCCGCCGAAGCCTTGCAGCAAGCGGCCAAGCGCCTGGGCTATGACCTGCAGGTGGAAACCCAGGGCTCGGTCGGTGCGCGCAATCCATTGAGCGCAGCGGCGATTGCCGAGGCCGATGTGGTGCTGCTGGCGGCCGATATCGAAGTCGCCACCGAGCGTTTCGCCGGCAAGAAGATCTATCGCTGTGGCACCGGCATTGCCCTCAAGCAAGCCGAAGCAACCTTGAAAAAAGCCTTGGCCGAAGGCCAGCAGGAAAGCGCATCAAGCGCTGCCAATACAACGGTGAAACAGGAAAAAACCGGCATTTACAAACACCTGCTGACCGGCGTGTCGTTCATGTTGCCGATGGTGGTCGCCGGCGGCTTGCTGATCGCCTTGTCGTTCGTGTTCGGCATCACCGCGTTCAAGGAAGAGGGCACGTTGGCGGCGGCGTTGATGCAGATCGGTGGCGACACTGCATTCAAGCTGATGGTGCCGTTGCTGGCAGGCTATATCGCCTATTCCATCGCCGACCGTCCCGGCCTCGCGCCGGGGATGATCGGCGGATTGCTGGCGAGCACCCTGGGTGCCGGTTTCATTGGCGGGATTATTGCCGGTTTCCTCGCCGGTTATGCGGCCAGGGCGATCAATAAATACGCGCGTTTACCCCAGAGCCTTGAGGCATTGAAACCGATCCTGATCATTCCGTTGCTGGCGAGTCTGTTCACTGGTCTGGTGATGATCTACGTGGTTGGCAAACCGGTGGCCGGGATGCTCGCCGGACTCACGCACTTCCTCGACAGCATGGGCACCACCAACGCGATCCTGCTCGGTGTGCTGCTGGGCGGCATGATGTGTGTCGACCTCGGCGGGCCGATCAATAAAGCGGCCTATGCCTTCTCGGTCGGCTTGCTGGCATCGCAGAGTTACGCGCCGATGGCAGCGACCATGGCCGCCGGCATGGTGCCGCCGATTGGCCTGGGCATCGCCACGTTCATTGCCCGACGCAAGTTTGCGCAGACTGAACGCGAAGCCGGCAAAGCGGCGCTGGTGCTGGGGCTATGCTTCATCTCCGAAGGGGCGATTCCGTTTGCCGCAAAAGATCCGTTGCGGGTGATTCCGGCGAGTATCGCCGGCGGTGCACTGACCGGTGCGCTGTCGATGTATTTCGGCTGCAAACTGATGGCGCCCCACGGCGGTTTGTTCGTGCTGGCGATCCCGAATGCGATCAACCATGCGCTGTTGTATCTGCTGGCGATTGTCGCGGGGAGCCTGTTGACGGCGGTGGTGTATGCGTTGGTGAAGCGGCCGGAGACGGTGGAGCTGGCACTGGAGCCGGCCAAGGCCTGACACCAATAACTGTGGGTGGTAGGGTGTGGGAAGGATTTGTGTCATGTCAGGGTCATAGGGCCATGCATTGGTTTTCCATTTCAGGGAGAACACCATGAGCGATTTCAACCTCGGGCGCCGTCGTGTCGTGCAAGCGGTCGGCGCCGGGTTGTTGTTGCCGGGGCTGGCGCCGGCGGTGATCGCTTCGGTCAAGGAGCGACCGCAACTCACCGACGGCGTGCAGTCCGGCGATCTGCTGGGTGACCGGGCGATCATCTGGAGTCGCTGCGACCGCCCCGCACGGATGGTGGTGGAGTGGGACACCCGCAGCCTGTTTCCCGACCCTCGGCGATTTGTCTCGCCCCTGGCTGATGCGCGCACCGATTTCACTGCCCGGGTCGAACTCACCGGGCTACCCGCCGACCAGGCGATTTTCTATCGAGTGCAATTTGAAGACGCCCAGAGCGGTGTTGCCAGTGAACCCTGGTTCGGTCACTTGCGCAGCGTGCCGCAGACCCGGCGCGACATCCGGTTTCTCTGGAGTGGCGACACGGCCGGCCAGGGCTTCGGTATCAACCCGGACATTGGCGGCATGCGCATCTACGAGTCGATGCGCCGGCGCCTGCCCGACTTCTTTATCCACAGCGGCGATACCATTTACGCCGACAACCCGATCCCGGCGCAGCTCAGCGCGGAAGGCGGCCGGGTGTGGCGCAACATCACCACCGAGGCCAAGAGCAAAGTCGCCGAGACCCTCGATGAGTATCGCGGCAATTACCGCTACAACCTGATGGACGAAAACATTCGCCACTTCAATGCCGAGGTCCCGCAGATCTGGCAGTGGGACGACCACGAAGTGATGAACAACTGGTCGCCGGGCAAAAAGCCGGATGCACGATATCAGAGCAAAGATATCCACAGCCTGGTGGACCGCGCGCGTCAAGCCTGGCTCGAATACGCGCCGATGCGCTTGCAGAGTGCCGAGAGTGGCGGGCGGATCTATCGCAAGCTCGGTTACGGGCCGCTGCTGGATGTGTTCGTGCTGGACATGCGCAGTTATCGCGGGGCCAACGACGACAACCTTGGCGAAGCCAGGCCGTTTCTCGGGCGTGAGCAACTGGACTGGCTCAAGCGCGAAATGCAGGCCTCGAACGCGCAATGGAAAGTGATCGCTACTGACATGTCCATCGGCCTTGGCGCGCCTGACGGTGAAGTCAGCCCCGGTGTCACGCGGTGGGAAGCGGTGGCCAACGGCGACCCTGGACCTGCCCGGGGTCGCGAACTGGAAATCGCCGAATTGCTCGGTTTCCTGCGGGCGCAGCAGGTGCGCAATTTCCTGTTTCTGACGGCGGATGTGCATTACTGCGCGGCCCATCATTACCACCCGGATCGGGCAGCGTTCCAGGACTTTGAACCGTTCTGGGAGTTTATTGCCGGGCCGTTGAATGCGGGCAGTTTCGGGCCTGACTCGCTGGATATGACCTTTGGCCCTGAAGTGGTATTCGAGAAGGCCTCCCCTGTGCATAACGCCTCGCCGCTTGCCGGATTTCAGTTTTTCGGCGAGGTGAATATCGATGGACAGACGGGGGAGTTGAACGTGGTGTTGCGCGATCTGGATGGCGTGTCGGTATTCGAGCAAAAACTGTCACCGTGTGACTCGGCAGTTGCTCGCTATGTGGGAAATGATTTTTGCACAAAAAGCTGATACTGGAAGTTGCGGGGTTTTATTTGTCATTACTGTCAAATGCATGGCTCTGGGTATTGGTGTGTAGATGTTGATTGAAGTTTCAGTGACTCTCGTTAGTCGCTGAGTTTGGTGTTTTTTTTGCTGGGGTTTTATCCCGGTTTTCTAGCTATCATATTTTCATATATTTAATCGCTTGATCGACATTGGCGGGTTGCTTACTTTCTTTTCTCAATTTTATGGCGATAAGCAGGCTATGAAAGTTAAATGGTCTGGTTAAGAGTCAAATTTTAGAAAGGAGTCGCTATGTCCGCTATATTGTGGGAAAAGAGCCTGGAAGGCAAAAATCACGAAGAAATTGCAGATCTTGCAGCCGTTGTCCCCCAATCACTAATGTCTTTGTCGACCGGGGGCACGAATGACATTACTCGCCCAAACGGTTTGATACTGACCAAAGCCCAAATCATTTCCCTGCGAAAGTACGAAGCCGTAGGGCTGGCACTTCCGACCAACGAGCGATCCCTTGCGACCTATCTGAACTTTGGCGACGAAGACGGTGGCAAGGGCTTCACAACGGAAGACTTTCTCGCATCTTTTACGAAGATAAACTCGCATGCCAGTTTGTGGTCCCCCCTGCGCTCTCGCATCATGCTGACGGGAACCCACTTGAAAGTGTTTGCTTTGAGCATGGAGGTATACCTTACTTCGGTCGAGGAAGTTTTCGCTGAAATCAAGCTGGCAAAGTCGCTGGGCACGCACAAAATCACCAACTACAAGGAGTTGCGTGACTGGGAAGTGAAAGAAGGCAAACCGTTCCCGGATCTTGCGTTGGAAGAGGACACCATCCCGGACCTGGGGGATGTTCTGGATCTGATATTCGAACAGGTCAAGGAGCATCTGCAGACGGCCGTTGAAATCAAAATCGATCTAAATACGTTTAGTCGACAACTGACTAACGATGTCATTCCCACGATCAAGTTGCTGGCGCTGGCTCTCGAGAGCAATACGTACGCGGCGGATATCGAGAGTTTGAATAACGAGATCAAGGAACGCGCTAATCAGATTGATGAGTTGAATAAAGAGTACAAGGCGCTGGTAATGAAATCGCTTGAGTCGGCGAGCACACTTTCGCCCATAGGGTTGGGGGTTGCCATCTATATCGGAGTCGAAGCTGAAAGTGTTCGATCCCGGCGCAATGATCTGAGCCGCCTCCAGGCAGCGGCCATCAATAGCCTTGAGAGCAAGTCCAAGACCCTGGGCTCGATCGCACGAATCAGAGGTGACATGCAGGATATGCAGACGGTTGCTCTGGATGCTGAAGTGGCGACAAATAACGTGGTTCATACCTGGAATGTGCTCCATACCTACCTCGAAAGCTCCGGAAAAGCGATCTCGAAGATCGAAGGCGGCGTTCGCTTGCTAGGCTTCATTACTCAATTTCGTTTGGTCGCTGCGCCATGGCGCGCAATCCACGACAGCGCGGATGAACTTGTTGAATTATTCCGCGAGGCGGAAATGGAATACATGAGGGAGTACGGTTTTCAAGGAAAAAGATCAAGGAGGTCTTTAATGCAAAGTGATATGTACCCTGGCGTGCAAACCGATGTCTTGCAGGGCAGCAGTTCGAAGCTGCGTAACATTGCAGTGGAAGCAAAGTTGTTGTTTATGAAGACTGATTATCTTCCGGACTTGAGCGAAAAATTTAAAACACTTTCGGTCGACATTTCGAGCTGCTCCAATGTGGTCAGGGAAAAGGCTCTGAAAACCGAATTCTTACTTAAATCCACGCTTGGACAGTTGATGTCGCTCGATGAAGAGCTGCAAGAAGGTTCCGAAGAGGTCGATGAAATTCATGGCGAGCAGGCAGTGTTGTTGAATGAGGCACAGGCATCCGTCAGTGAAGTCTCCAACTCGTTGAGTGAGAGCCTCAAGAATATCAACGCAGACTACGACGAGACGACCGTGCAGGGATTCAAAGCCTCGTTGATTAATGACGTTTCAGAGCGTGAAGTCGTACTGGAACGTTTGGATTCCAGCCTGACTGATCTTGAAAAAAAACGTGCAATCATCAACGAAGCTGTGGATGAACTCAATAAACTCGGAATTTCCGGTATTACCAAAAATATCGAACTGAGTGTTGAAGCGGTCAAGAAGCTTGGTGCAAAGCCATCTCAGGTTGATCTTGTGCTGGCTGCGATCGAAAAAGTGAAACAGGACCTGGAGGGCGCAGTTAAGAGTGTTTCCTTTGTCTTGATGGTAAAACAGAATCAGATACTTCGTGATAAAACTTTGGAGGTGCAGGCGCAAATCGCTGCCGAAAAGCGCAGCGCACGAATCACTGCCGACAAGATCAAGCTGATCGAAGTATTTGGCGAGATGAATGAGCAGCGCAAGCTCTACGTGACAGAGTTCGAAAAGATCGACAAAACAGTGTCGAGTTTCTTGAACTCGATGAAGGCTCATCAGGCTATGCCCTTGAGTAAGCAGATTTCAGAATTTTTCTCTACCGCCAATGGTTTTGTCGGTTACCTGAATCAGCTTTCTTATCTGTAAGTATTACGTTTCATACCGCCCTTGAATGGCCGTGCGTCGAGCCACTCGATGCACGGTTATTTAATGATTCTATTACTCGGGATTGAATATTCACAGGAGGCGCCTATGAGCGACGAGAGCAGGGATGTCCTGTTTTTTCAGGAAGATGATTTTATTTCGTTGCGCGCATACAAATTGTTCTTGAACGAGGTGCTCCACAGGGATTTCATCACTCACTCCACCCCTGAGACATCAAAGGTGCTAAGTGCCTATGCGCAGAAGTTGAGTGAAGAGGCTGACGCCGATCTCTCCAGATTTCAGTCCTTGGTGGATGATGTGGAGTCGGTAAGGGCGGGAGTGCTTGCCTGCGTCGATCAAGCCCGAGATCTTCGGCAGGTTTTCATTGAGGCCAAGCCAGGCGTGACGCGTTATCGACGGGTGGCTGTTGATACTTTGGGGTGCGCTCCTTTCGACTTCCACCAACCTCACCTTGCCATTTGCAGCTTTTACAACGTTTCCGGAGTCGTGAGCCATTTCATTGAGCAGTGCCGCACCAACCTGAAAACAGTTGAACGGTACAGATTGAATGTCTCCTCGATGGAGCGAGGGATTCATCCAATGTTCTACCGCATCGTTGCAGCAAGAAAACAAAAAATAGAGGCGTATGGCTACTCACCGCAAAAGCCTCCTTCGGGTTCCGGGACCTCCCCCTTCGATTTCAGGAGGCCGTACAGAGGAAATCCTGAACCGCAAACGCTGGAGCTGTATCGTTTGACAGGCATATACGCGTCCTCCGCTTCCGCACTATTCAACTTCGGCAATTTTCTGAACAGGATTCAGCTGTTATTGACGGTGATGATTGACAGGCTTTCCTCAATAACAGCTTCCTCGACGTATTCGACAGTGCTCTTGGTGCTGAACCTGGTTGCCAGCTTGCTGAACCCACTGCAACTGCGGATAGACAGGTTGCAGGAGTGGTCAGACTTCATGCGCCATAAAGGTAAATATGCTGTTGAAGAACAATGAGCAACGTGGAGTTGTAGCCGGATGAGATCCGGCTGCACTCAATAGACGTCGCGGCGATAACGGTTTTGTTCGATAAGCGTTTCTACCTGCGCTGTTCCCAGGACTTCCTGCAACACTTGATCAACCCCGCTGGCCATCCCATGCATACTGCCGCAGATGTAAATCACCGCACCCTCTGCCAGCCATTTTTTCAGTTCCTCGGCCGACTCCTTCAAGCGATCCTGCACGTAGATCTTCTCGGCCTGATCCCGCGAGAAGGCCAGGTCGAGACGCGCCAGATCACCGTTGATCAACCATTCTTCCAGTTCCGCGCGGCAGAGGAAATCGTGCTCACGATTTCGCTCGCCAAACAGCAGCCACTGACGCTGTTGACCGTCAGCAATCCGCGCCTTGAGCAAACTGCGTAACCCGGCCAGACCCGTGCCGTTACCCAGCAGAATCATCGGCACCGGCTCGTTTGGCAAATGGAACCCGCTGTTGCGCCGTACCCTCAGGCTGATGCTGCCACCCACCGGCGTATGTTCGGTTAACCAGCCGGAACCAATGCCGAGACTGCCATCGGCATGCCGCTCCTGGCGCACGATCAGCTCTAGAACGCCGTCTGCTGCAATTGAGGCGATCGAGTATTCACGCACAGCCAAAGGCACCATTGCATCGACCAATGATTGAGCATGCAGGCCCACCAGATGCGCGCGGTGTTCCGGCAGTTGACGCGAGGCCAGCGCTACTTCAAGCGGCTCTTCGAGGCCGTTGATTTTCACTGTGGTCTCGCCACGAATACCGAGGCCGTCGAGGAAGTGTTCGATGGCCCACGGGCAGTTGCGCGGCAGCACTTCGACGAGATCGCCGGCCAGCCAACTGCTTGTGTTCGGAGCAATCAGGCCCAACAGATAAACCGGCGAACCGCTGCTGTCAGGGTTCATCAATTCGCGACGCACCAGTGTCCAGTTGTCGTAGCTCGGTGCCTGCCAGGTATCGACCGGTGCCTGCCCGGTGAGCAGACCGAGCTGGGTTTGCCAGTGGCGCAGGGCGTAGGGATCACCACTGTCGACTTCCACTGGCGCGAACAACGTCTTGCCGCCGTGTTCGCTCAGCCACTGATGCAGGCGTTTGGCGAACCCGCAAAAGTGTTGATATTGACGATCACCGAGACCGAGCACGGCGTAATTCAGGCTGTCGAGCGTCGAAGTCTTACCCAGTACCTTGCGCTCGAAACCGCGAGCACTGTCCGGTGCATCGCCGTCGCCGAAGGTGCTGACCACGAACAGCGCATTACTGGAATCACGCAAATCCTGTTCGCTGACATTTGCCAGTGGCTGCACCTTCACCGCTAATCCGGCGGCCTGCAATTGGCCGGCAGTCTGCCACGCCAGCTGCTCGGCAAAACCACTTTGGCTGGCGAAGCCGATCAGCCACGCTGGCACATCGCTGGCGGTTTGCACGAGGTCTTTGCGCGCATCCTTGATCTGTCTTTTTTTGCGGCGACGATCCAGGTACAGCATCCAGCCGGTGACGAAGAACAGCGGCATGCTCAGCGCCGTAAGGGTCAGGATGATGCGCCCGACGATGCCGAAGTAACTGCCGACGTGCAGTGCATAGATGCTGGTCAGCAGTTGCGCCTTGAGGCTCTTGTCGCTATAGCGGTCAACCCGTTTGACCACGCCCGTGGCCGGGTCGAGGGTGATCTGGTTCAGCGCCCGGTCGTGGGGCGAGGTTTTCAGCAGGAAGTAAACGGTCGCTGGCTGGCCGGCCACTGGCGGCATGCGCACGTTATAGGAACTGAGTTGCGGGCCGGCAGCGCTGTAGATACTGCTCCACATTGCCGCATAATCGGCTGTTGGTGCCGGACCTTGCGGCGCAGGGCCACGTCCGCCGCGAACGCGTTCGTTCTGCGGTGAGTCGGAGAGCAACCGGGTCAGGCCCTTGTTGTACCACTCGTAGGACCAGGACAACCCGGTCAGCGCTGCCAGGAGGTAAAACACCAGGCACCAGGTGCCGGCCACCGAGTGCAGGTCCCAGTTGAAGCTGCGACCCTTTTTCTTCCAGTCCAGGGTCAGCCAGGCGCGCCAGCTTCTCCACTGGCGAGGCCAGCGCAGGTACAGGCCGGACAGGCAGAAGAACACCAGGATCAACGTGCACGCGCCGGTGATCTGCCGACCCGTGTCGCCCATGGCGAGGAAGCGGTGCAGTTGCAGCATCAGGCCGAAGAAATCCTTGCCGCTGGCGTCGCCGAGGAATTCGGCGGTGTACGGGTCGAAGTAGCGCATCTCGCCACGGCGTTCACCCGGCGGCGGGGTGAACCACACTTTGGCGGCGTTGCCGCTGTCGGTTTCCACGGTGAGCATCGAGACTTTTTTGCCCGAAGCGGCTTCGATGTGCTCCACCAGTTCGGCAGGCGGCAGCACACCGGCGAGCTGTTTTTCGACCTGCAATACAGAAGGGTTGAGTGTGCTCAGGATTTCATCCTGAAACGACACCGCCGCCCCGGTAATGCCCATCAGGGCCAGGACCAGCCCGGCGCTGATGCCGAAAAACCAGTGCAACTGGAACAGGGTTTTCTTCAACACGTCACTCGCCTTGTTCGTTCAAGTTGATTCATCACGGCGCGCATTATGCCGTGGGGTTGTCGAGAAGCATTTTTTTACGCGCAAAAGCCCCGTTCATCTGGATGAACGGGGCCGGGTCTGATTTCAGCTTTCACCCTCTCCTGTGGGAGCGAGCTTGCTCGCGATAGCGGTGTGTCGGCCAACATAAATGTTGAATGTGGCGACGTCATCGCGAGCAAGCTCGCTCCCACAGGGATTGCAGTGTGAGTGGCAATCAGAAGTGGAAGTTGGTGCTCAGCAACGCGGTGCGACCGGCCGCCTGGTTGGCGAAGTGAGTCGAGAACGCCTTGTCGTAGTAGGTTTCGTCCGTCAGGTTCTGCACGTTCAGTTGCAGGTCGACGTTTTTGCTCAGCTTGTAGGCTGCCATCGCGTCGTAACGAACGTAGGAGTCAACCATGGTGGTGTTGGCCACGTTGCCGAACACGTCATCGACATAGAACGCACCGCCGCCGATGGTCAGCTTCGGCGTGACCTGATAGGTCGTCCACAGGCTGGCGCTGTTTTTCGGCGTGTTCGGCAGTTCATTACCGTCGTTGGCTTTGTTTGCCGGCATATCACCGCCATCGATTTGTTCACTGTCCATGTAGGCGTAACCGGCGAAGACCTGCCATTTGTCGGTGAGCTTGCCGCTGGCCGACAGTTCGACACCTTGAACGCGGGTTTTACCGGCGTTCTCATAAGTGGTGGTGTTGGTTTGCACCCGAGCGTTGTCTTTCTCGGTGCGGAAGATATCGGCGGTCACGGACAGACGATCGTTCAACAGGTCCCACTTGGTACCAATTTCGTAGTTCTTGGTGGTTTCCGGCTCCATGTCGCTTTTCAGCAGGTTGCCGTTGCGATCCGGTGTGCCACCCAACGGGTTGCCCTCCGAACCTTCGCCCAGGGTGTTGCCCGGTGGCGTGGCGGACGTCGCGTAGGACGCATAGATGCTGCCGTTTTCCGCAGGTTTGTACACCACGCCGAACTGACCGGTGACGAATTCGCTGATGTCATCGCCCTTGGACGTGGTCACGCTGGAACCGTTGAAGGTTTTGTAGCTGGTGTCGAAATGGTCGTAGCGCAGGCCCATGTTCACCAGCCACTGCTCGGACAACGTCAGGGTGTCGAACACATACAGTGCGTAAGTGTCGGCCTTGGTGTCGGTGCCGGCGTAGTTACGCGAGATGGCGCCGTTCCACGGATCATTCGGGTTCGGATTGGACAGCGAGGTGCAGTTGTAGCCACTTGGCGCGCCGATCAGGGCCGGCGAACAGTTGGTGGTTACCGGGGTTGTTCCCGGGGTGGTGTCCGTGTTGACGTTGTACGAGGACTTTTGGTTTTCCTCATGGGTGTACTCGACACCGGTGGAGAAGCTGTTCTTGAAACCGGCGATGTAGACATCACCAAACAGGTCGGTCTGGTTGGTGGTGGTCTCGGTGTTGCTCACGCGGGTGTTCGCGCGGCGCCAGACGGTGCCATTGTTGACGTTGCCTTTACTGTCGTCCGGCTGGGTCAGGATGTAGTCCTGCATGCTGGTGCCGTGACGCAGGGTGTTCTTGATGGTCAGCGCGTCGCTCAGGTCGTGCTCGATGGCGAAGGTCGCCGTATCGACGCGGGTCTTGCGGAAGTCGCGGTCGTTCAGGCCATAGAAGTTGCTGCTGTCGCCGCCGTCATTCGGCTTGTCCGGATTGGCTTTGGTACGCGCACCCGCGCCACCGGCCGGGATCGAATACGGAATGCCCGAATCCGGCGTGTCGTTGCTTTCGAGGTGGTAATAGTCGAGGTTGACGCGAGTGTCCGTACCCAGGCCGAAGGCCAGGGACGGTGCAACACCCCAGCGGTCGTAGTCGACACTGTCACGCCCGGCGACATTGCTCTCGTGGCTCAGCAGGTTCAGACGGCCTGCGGCGGTGTCGGTGAACTGGTAGTTGCCGTCGAAGGTGTAACGCTGGGTCTGGTCGGAACCCCAGGTGAAACCACCATCGAGCGAATCGCCCAGGTGCGCTTTCTTGCTGACCAGGTTGATGCTGCCGCCCGCTGCGCCACGGCCGCCGATCGCGGAGTTCGGGCCTTTGCTGACTTCAATCGATTCAACGGCGAAGATCTCGCGGCTCTGGGAGCCGGTATCGCGCACGCCGTCCAGATAGGTGTCGCCCTGGGCGTCGAAGCCGCGGATGAACGGACGGTCGCCTTGCGGGTTACCGCCTTCACCGGCACCGAAGGTGATGCCTGGAACTGTGCGCAGCGCGTCCTGTAGGTTGAGCGAACCGGTGTCTTTCAAGACTTGTTGCGGAACAACGGTCACCGAGCGCGGCGTGTCGATCAGCGGCGCGGTGTACTTGGGCGAGGAGGCTTTCTCTACGTTGTAGCTTGTCTCGTCCTGGGCTTCGCCGGTGATGGCGGTGGCGCCCAGCGAAATCACATTGTCCGGTGCTTTTCCGTCGGTTTTCTCCGCCGCGAAAACCATGTGGCCCGCAGAGCCGGCAGTAATCGCCATGCCGATGGCCGATGCGAGCAGACGTGGTGAACTGACCGGTACTTGTGGTTGTTGACGCGACATTTGAATTCCCCTCCCCAAGGATTTGAGGCCGCGAAATATAGGGTAAATAGGTATTCGTAACAATTGCGAAACATTACTATTCGCACTGAATTTACAATCTTTACAATTTAACCTTACGGTTTCTGCTGACTCATTCGTCGGATGTGTTTTACATGGGCAATAAGAATCAATACCATTAGCGCCCCTTTCGTATTCAGGTGTCTTGTCATGCTGCTGCACATTCCAGGCCTGTTCGAGAAAGACGAAGTGCAGCGCATTCGCGAGGCTCTGGAACAGGCCGATTGGGCCGATGGCAAGATCACCGCCGGCTTCCAGTCGGCCAAGGCCAAGCACAATTTGCAACTGCCGGAAGGCCACCCGTTGGCCAAGGAGATCGGCGCGGCGATGCTGGAGCGGCTGTGGAAAAATCCGCTGTTCATGTCGGCTGCTCTACCGCACAAAGTCTTTCCTCCGCTGGTGAACTGTTACACCGCCGGTGGCAGTTTCGATTTCCATATCGACAACGCGGTGCGTCAGCCCAAAGGCAGCATCGAGCGGGTGCGCACGGATTTGTCCGCCACGCTGTTCTTCAGCGAGCCTGAGGATTACGACGGCGGCGAGCTGGAGATTCAGGACACCTTCGGCACCCAGCGAGTAAAACTGCCCGCCGGCGACATGGTGCTGTACCCCGGCACCAGCCTGCACAAGGTCAACGCGGTGACACGCGGAACGCGACTCGCCTCGTTTTTCTGGACGCAAAGCCTGGTGCGCGAAGACAGTCAGCGAGCCCTGTTGTTCGAGATGGACGGGGCCATCCAGCAACTGACCCGCGATGTCCCTGATCATCCATCGCTGATCCGCCTGACCGGCACCTATCACAATCTGTTGCGTCGCTGGGTCGAGGTATGAGTTTTCAACTGCGGCGTGAGGAAGTGCTCGACGGTGCGCAGCTCAGCGCCATGCTTGAAGAAAGTCCGGCCCGTGCCGCGCAGGCGATTCTTCTCGCTGCGGGCCAGGGCATTGTTGAAGCGCAGGCGCTGCTGGGGCAGATCCTGCTCGACGGCCGTGGCATCGCCCAGGATCAGCCTCTGGCCCTGCGCTGGTTCGGCATCGCTGCCGGGCAAGGTTACCTGATGGCGCGCAACATGCTCGGGCGTTGCCATGAGCACGGGTGGGGTTGTGTCGCTGATGAGTCGATTGCCGCACGGCACTATCGAAGTGCCGCCGATGCCGGGCTGGACTGGGCGATGTACAACCTGGCCAATCTGCTCGCCACCGGGCGCGGAGTGCCTGAGGATCAACTTCAAGCCCTGGCTCTGTATCAACGCGCCGCTGAAGCCGGCCACGTCAAATCGATGAACCTGCTGGGACGTTATCTGGAAGAAGGGCGGGTGTGCCCGATGGATCTGACAGCGGCGCACAACTGGTATCGACGTTCCGCCGAGGGTGGGGACTTTCGCGGGCAGTTTAGTCACGCCGCGATCCTGGCCGAAACCGGGCGAATCGAAGAGGCACTGCAATGGCTTCGCAAGGCGCTAGTGATCGGCAGCTTGAAGTTCTTGCGGGTCAGCAGCGAATCGCTGCTTATGTCCCCGCATCCGCAGATACGCGCCATGGGTGCCGAGTTCCGTCAGCGTCTGTCGGCCCATGGCGCCGAGGTTCCTGCCCTACATCGCCATTGAAGGGCAGGCGCCATCAATCAGCCGCGCAACCAGCGTCCCTGAAGGGGGATCAGGTAATTGCGCAAGGCCTGGCTGTGTTCAAGCACTCGCTCGCCGCGGAGCAGGGTGTCTTCGTCGGGCGCAGCCATGACCGCGCCGAGAAACGCTGACAATGCGTCCACCAACTTACCGGTTTCGCTGACGTAGGTTTGCTGGTGTGGCACGACTTTCTGTGTATCGTTCAACTGGCGAGTCATGTCGTCGTTGTCCCGCAATTGTTTGGCCAGTGACGCCACGCGCTCCTCACGTTGAGCAAGGCGCGTGTGGATGATTTGTCGCGCATTGATCAGGTCGTTGTATTTGATCAGCTCGTTGGCTTCGTCGAGAAACTTGTTGGCGACAATCAGTCCGGCTTCCAGCGCTGCAGCTTCAGGTGGTTTGGGCTTGTTGCCGATCATTGCCTTCAGTTGTTCGAGCAAAGGCTTGATTCGATCAATGAATGTCAGCTTTTCAAACTCTGTAATCGCCAGGTTCAGAACATTCTCATCCTCTTTCAATTCAGCCAGAGGTATATTCTCGGCGCTGTATTCGCCGTCCAGATTGATTTTGGCGGCGGCGAGTTCTTCGAGCCTGAAACGGTTGTTGCTGATGGTGATGCTCTGCACGCCAAACACACCGTTGTGCAGTGACGAGTGCAGCTTGGTCATTTGCTCGGTGCACAACTTGATCAGTTGCGTGACGTTTTGCGAATACACCTTGCGTGCTTTTTCAGCTTCAGCGTTCGAATCATCACCTTTGAGATTGACCAGTGCTTGCAGGTTTTCATTCAGTTCGTCCGTGTCCAGCGCCGAAATTGCCGAAGTGATGGTGTTGGCAGCCGTCAGATCCAGTTCACTGACGGCAGCATTCAAGCCGAGCAACTCATCGCTCAGGGCTTTGATGTACAGATTAGCGGAGCCAATGATCGCCTGATAACGAATAGCCTCGCGACTTTCTTGAATACGGGCGAGGTCGGGTTGGTCATAGGAAACGTTTGTCATGAAAATACTCTTCTTTATTGATTAGATGGAATTAGTCGAAAGCACTGATCAGTTGGTTCGAATTGGATTGAACTGTTTTCCAGTTTTTAAGAACAACCTTGAAGCTCGATACAAAGCCTCTGAGGGTCAGGAAGTCATTCATGCCCATAACTTTGTTTTGCGAGGCGTTGATGTAATCGGTAATGGAGATCCACAGCGTCTCCAATTGCGAGGTACTCTGGATAGCGCCCTCTACATAAATCGACATACTGCTCAATCCAGTCTGAAATTCCATGAGGGTGCCGGCGAGAATGTTTTTTTGCTTGACCTGTTCCGTCAATAAGTCTCGTTGAGTGATCAGCGGGCGCAAGTGGGCTGCCTGCTGCACCTCGAGCAGACGGTAATACATCGATGAGCTGCCATTGATGCCAGCGGCAAATCCGAGGATATGCTCGAAAAAGTTGGGTTCAGTCTCTTTGGTTTTTTCATCTATTCGTTGCTGGGCCAGATCGATTTCGGCATTCAGTTCGGTGAGTTGTCGGTTGATTTGCTCGTCGCTGGCCAGCTTCAGTTTTTCGCCAATGTTGATCGCAACCTTATCGTTAAGATCAGACTTGAAATATTTCAGGCGCTCGTTGACGTCCTGGCTGCTGAGTTTTTTCTCTTCGATCGAACTTGCAATGAACGCCAGCGACTCCTGTATGGAGCCAAATCGGTTCCTCTCTGTCTTGCCGATTTCCAGGGGTGGAAGGCTATTGATTTCTTCCTCGGTCAGCGAGTCGATGGTGCCCAGATAGTCTATGTAGCCGGGCATGGTCTCGGTGGCGTCGATAATGTTCTGGCCGAAACTTTCCAGATCCTCCGAGAAGGTTGCCAGACTACTGGCCACACGTTTCATCGAATACTCGATGTCTGCCCAGAGGCTGGCGTTTTTTGTGATCGAGATATACAGCTCGACAATATCTATTAGCTCCAGCCCGACAATGTCGGTGTGGTCTGTTTTTAATTGTTTTTCAACGTCTTCGGTACTTTGAGGTAGCTCTTTGGCGGCAGAAATGTAATTTTTTTTTTTTGATGTCATTTTTGGTGATATATGGACTTTGAATCGGTTGCACTTTTAACTTCCTTGAAGTGTGATTTGAATCCTTAGCTTAAGGTTGTTGTTGATTTTGAGTATATGTATTGAGTGTGACGAGTTGTTGGTTGTTTTTTGTTTTTTCTTTGAAAGTTTTGAATTGAGGGCGCGGTGATGACGATTTTTTGCACTGCATGAGTGGGTTGTGTTTGATTTTTATATTTGATTGTTTGTGTGTGGTGGTGTTTCGAGAAAAGTTGATTTGCGGCGCTGATTGATTTCCGTTCTGTATGATCGGATTGGCGCTGCAAAAGAATAGTCAATATTAAAAGTTCGGAGAAGATAAGGCGTCGGATCAGGAGTATGAGAACAATCGTCTGGCCATTCGGAGTGGGGCAATGATGTATTTACAGGAAAACAATTTGGCAGCACCAACGTTCAACCCGTCAGTCAGGTGGATTTCAGGTTGTTCAGCCTTTCCAGATCGCCAGCCTGGAAGTTGTTTCGATGCTTGGCCATCTTGAGGTCTGGACACACGCAAATAAAAAAGGCCCATGAATACATGGGCCTTTTTCAAGCGGCGTGGGGTTACACGTAGAACGATTTCAGCGGCGGGAAACCATTGAACTCGACAGCGCTGTAACTGGTGGTGTACGCACCGGTCGACAGCCAGTACAGGCGATCACCGATGGCCAGGTTCAGCGGTAGGCCGTATTTGTAGTTTTCGTACATGATGTCGGCGCTGTCGCAGGTAGGGCCGGCGATGACCACTTCTTCCATCTCGCCCTTTTTCTCGGTCCAGATCGGGAACTTGATGGCTTCGTCCATGGTTTCGATCAGGCCGGAGAACTTGCCCACGTCCGTGTACACCCAACGCTCTACCGCGGTACGGGATTTACGCGCGACCAGCACCACTTCGCTGACCAGGATGCCGGCGTTGGCGATCAGCGAACGGCCCGGTTCCAGGATGATTTCCGGCAGGTCATCACCGAAGTCTTCCTTGAGGAAGCGGATGATTTCTTCCGCGTAGGTCTCCAGGCTGTTGGTGCGGGTAATGTAGTTGGCCGGGAAGCCGCCGCCCATGTTGATCAGCTTCAGGTGGATGCCGTCTTCTTCTTTCAGGCGCTCGAAGATCACTTTGACCTTGGCGATCGCCGCGTCCCAGACGCTGATGTCACGCTGCTGCGAGCCGACGTGGAACGAGATGCCGTAAGGCACCAGGCCCAGGTCGCGAGCGAGGATCAACAGGTCCATGGCCATGTCGGTCTGGCAGCCGAATTTGCGCGACAACGGCCAGTCGGCGGTGGTCGAGCCTTCGGTCAGGATACGCACGTAGACTTTCGAACCCGGTGCGGCCTTGGCAATGTTGCGCAGGTCGGCTTCGGAGTCGGTGGCGAACAGGCGCACGCCCTTGTCGTAGAAGTAGCGGATGTCCTTGGACTTCTTGATGGTGTTGCCGTAGCTGATGTTGTCGGCGCTGACGCCGCGGCCCAGCACTTTGTCCAGCTCATAGATCGAGGCGATATCGAAGCTCGAGCCTTTCTCTTTGAGCAGGTCAATGATTTCGACGGCCGGGTTGGCCTTGACCGCGTAGTAGACCTTGGCGAATTCGAAACCGGCGCGCAGGTCGTCGTAGGCCTGGGCGATCATTGCGGTGTCGATCACCACGAACGGGGTTTCCTGTTTGTCGGCGAACGCCTTCATTTTCTGAAAGGTTTCACGCGCGAAATAGTCTTCGACCTGGATCGACATACCTGGGAGCTCCTACTGGCAAACGTTAGTAATCAATGGGTGCAAATGAACGTCCTCCGTATCCCCACTTTGGTTCGCCTACTTCCCAAGGCATGTCGCCGAAAGCAAAAAGGCCATGGGATGTGCAGCTTTCCCTTGGCCTTGCTGTCTCGTCGTCAGTACTTGAGCCGGATGGATCGTTTCCAGCATGGACGTTCGGCGCGAACTTTAGGGCGTGAGGGGCTTGAGATCAACAAAAAATGTCGCGTTTTTGCACTCTTCTGACGCGCGTTGCGGGCATCACTCTTTGTAACCGACTCAGATGACAGTCGGATGTTCCCGAAGAATTGCGAAGTGTTAAAAATACCTGCACGTTCGATGCTTATGTGCGCTAAGTCATGGATAAGTGCGATGGCGTCAACATCGGCGACGTTGGCTGCGAGAAGGTGGGCTGAGGGGGGAATTGGCTATTTCAAAAGGTATGTTCGGATAGCTTTTGCATCCGCTGCTGTTGATATTTTTTTCCGACCTGCGAATCCCTGAAAAATTGCACATAAACTGTGGGAGCGAGCTTGCTCGCGATAGCGTTATGTCAGTCAACTACGAAGTTGGCTGTGAAAATGCTATCGCGAGCAAGCTCGCTCCCACAGGTTTTGTATTTTTACCGAGCAAGCTGTCAGGCGACTACTGCCTCGGCAGGCGAGACGATATTGGTTTTCATCCCTCGCGAACGTCCCGAACTCAGGTAGGCCGCAATCGACTCCTGCGTCACCTCACCCAAAAACACCCGCTCGGCATCCATCACCGGCAACCACGACCGGTTGAACTCGTACATGCGCGATAGCAGGATGCGTAAATGCTCGTCGTACGCGGCCGTGGCGTTGAACTCGCGCTGGTACTGCGCGCAGGTACCGGTCTGACGGTGCAGGTCGCGGCGTCGTACATAACCCAGGGCTTTATTCTCGGCACAAGTGACCACCACGTAGCGACGGTCATGTTCGTCCATCAACTCCAGCGCTTCAGCCACCGGGGTTTGCGGGCTGACGGAGGGCGCGTTGTCCGCCGCGTCTTCGGCTTTCACCAGCAGCAGGCGCTTGAGCGTGCTGTCCTGGCCGACGAAGTTGCTGACAAACTCATCCGCCGGGTGCGCGAGCAAGGTGTCCGGGTGATCGATCTGCAAAAGCTTGCCGGCGCGGAAGATCGCGATCTTGTCGCCGAGCTTGATCGCCTCGTCGATGTCATGGCTGACCATGATCACGGTCTTGTTCAGCGCCCGCTGCATCTCGAAGAATTTGTTCTGGATCATCTCGCGGTTGATCGGGTCGACCGCGCCGAACGGTTCGTCCATCAACAGCAATGGCGCATCTGCCGCCAAGGCGCGAATCACGCCGATCCGTTGTTGCTGACCACCGGACAACTCCCGTGGATAGCGATGCAAGTACTGCTTGGGTTCGAGCTTGATCATGCTCATCAATTCGCGGGCGCGGTCGTGGCATTTCTGTTTGTCCCAACCGAGCAGTTTCGGTACGACCACGATGTTCTCTTCGATGGTCATGTTCGGGAACAGGCCGATCTGCTGGATCACGTAACCGATGTTGCGGCGCAGCGTCACTTCGTCGAGGCCGGTGGTGTCTTCGCCGTTGATCAGGATCTTGCCCGAGGTCGGAGTGATCAGGCGGTTGATCATTTTCAGCGTGGTGCTTTTGCCGCAACCCGATGGCCCGAGGAACACGCAGATTTCGCCTTCATTGACGGTCAGGCTCACCGAGTCCACGGCTTTCACATCCTTGCCGTTGCTTTGGAAGGTCTTGCTGAGGTTTTGAAGTTCGATCATTTGAGCAGTCCTTTTGGAGTCAGCGAGCGTTGCAGTACTTGCAGGATCAGGTCGGCGATGATCGCCAGCACACTGACCAGCACGGCGCCGACGATCAGCATCGACATGTCGCTGCGGCTGATGGAAGCGAGGATGAGTACACCGAGGCCACCGGCACCGATGGTGGCGGCGATGGTCATGACGCCGATGTTCATGACCACGGCGGTGCGTACGCCGGCAAGGATCACCGGCACGGCGATGGGCAGCTCAACCATGCGCAGGCGCTGGCCGAACGTCATGCCGATGCCGCGCGCCGCTTCGCGGATGCCCGGTTCGACGCTGGTCAGGGCCAGGTAGGTGTTACGCATGATCGGCAGCAGTGAATAGAGAAACACTGCGGTGATCGCTGGCATCGGGCCGAGGCCCTGGCCGAATCTGGAGTAGAACGGCAGCAACAGGCCGAACAGGGCAATCGACGGCACCGTCAGCAGCACCGTTGCACTGGCCTGCAAAGGCCCGGCGAGGCTCGGGAAACGCGTCATCAAAATGCCCAGTGGCACGCCGACCAGAATCGCCAGGGTCACGGCAATGCCGACGAGCGTGATGTGTTGCCCGGTCAGATGCATCGCCTGTTGCCAGTCGAGATGGGAAAAGGCGTTCAAGAATTCCATGACTTCTCCTTCTCAGTTCAATGGATGCTGGCGCAGGAAATCGGCGGCCACGGCTGAAGGACTCTGGTGATCGACATCCACCCGCGCGTTGAGCTCGCGCATGGTGTTGTCGTCGAACAGTCCCGCCAGTGGCTTGAGCTGTGCAGCCAGTTGCGGATGCGCATCGAGGAAGACCTGACGCACCACGGGCGCGGCGGTGTAGTCGGGGAAGTAGTGCTTGTCGTCTTCCAGCAATTTCAGCTTGAAGGCGTTGAGGCGACCATCAGTGGTGTAGACCAGGCCGGCAAACACCTGGCCATTGCGCAGCGCGGTATAGACCAGCCCGGCGTCCATCTGCCGGATGTTTTTGCGGGTCAGGTTCATGTCGTACAGCTGCACCATGCCTGCGAGTCCGTCCGAACGGTTGGCGAACTCGGTATCCAGCGCCACCAGATTGTTGGTCTCGGCCTCGTTGTGCAGCACCCTGTTCAGCTCACTGATGGTGTTGATCTGCGGGTATTGGTCAGCGATGTTTTTCGGCAGGGCGAGGGCGTAGGTGTTGCTGAATTTCGACGGAGTGAGCCAGACCAGGCCTTTTTGTGCGTCGAGTTCTCTTACCCGCGCGTAGGACTGTTCGCTGTCGAGTTTTTCGGTTACATGGTTGTAGGCCACCAGCGACACACCGGTGTATTCCCAGAGCATGTCCAGTTGACCGCTTTCGTGGGCACTGCGGGCTAGATTGCTGCCCAGGCCGCCGGTCACTTGCACGTCGTAACCCTTGGCGCGCAGGTATTGCGCGGTGATTTCCGCCAGCAGGGTTTGTTCGGTGAACACCCGGGCGCCGATGCGGATCAACGGTTTTTCTGCGGCCTGGGCAAATCCTGCGCACAGCAGAACGCAGCCTAGTAAAAAGCTTGTTGTTTTCATGAGATTTCCTTTGCCGAGGCTTAAGACGGGCGCAGGCCGCGTTCGAGCCAGAGGCGACTGCCAAGGGTGACCATGCCGTCCAGCAACAGGGCCAGCAACGCGGTGCATGCGGCACCGAGCATCAACTGCGGCTGATTGTTCAGGGCAATGCCGGGGAATATCAGGCTGCCAAGACTGTTGGCGCCAATCAGGAACGCCAGCGGCGCCGTCCCGACATTGATCGCCAACGCCACGCGCACGCCACCGATGATGATCGGCACGGCGTTCGGCAGCTCGACTTTCCACAGCACCTGGTGCGGCGTCATGCCGATGCCGACGGCGGCTTCCTTGAGCGAGCCCTGAACGTTTTTCAGGCCCTCATAAGTGTTGCGCACGATGGGCAGCAAGGAGGCGAGGAACAGGGCGAAGATGGCCGGGCCGCTGCCGATGCCGAGGATGCCCAGGGCGATGGCCAGGACGGCCAGAGGCGGCACGGTGTTGCCGATGTTGAAGAGCTGCATGAAACGTTCAGCGCGACCGACCATGGACGGGCGGCTGAGCAAGATACCGGCGGGGATGCCCACGACAAGGGCGGCCAGCATGGACGCGAGGACGAGAATCAGATGGGCTTGCAGGTAAAACAGCAAATCGTCGCGGTAGTGTTCGATCGTGTTGATGCCGATCCATTGGACCAGCAGGGCCAGAAGGGCGATTACCAACGCGCCTCCCATCAGCCCTTTGCCATAGCGGATAGCCACAGGCGGACTCCTTTTTTCAGTCGGCGAACACTTTTTCGCGTGGCAACGCCATTCCTGGCTGCCGAAAAAATGATCGCGAGAAGCAGCTCATGCCGAGCGCGTTCCACTGTAGGAGCGAGCTTGCTCGCGAAAAACGTCCAGGCAACGCATACATTCGCTACCCAGCGTTATCGTTGAAGTCCATCGCGAGCGGGCTCGCTCCTACAGGGGGTGGCGCAGGGCAATCGAGCCATGAGCACAGCCTCGTCAGGCCGAATTGCAGGTGTTTCAGGCCCCCGACGAGTGGTCGTTACGGGGGAGTGGACGTCTCCGTGCTTTAAAAGGTTCCCACATTAAATGCCATGTGGCCACCTGTAGGAGCTGCCGAAGGCTGCGATCTTTTGGCGTTTTCAATGACGCCGAAGATCAAAGGATCGCAGCCTTCGGCAGCTCCTACAGGGGGATCGGGGTGTATGGACGGTGGTCCGTAGATCACTTTTTAAGCTATACTCGCCGCCCTTTTTTGAATCACCTGCCAGGCGATTTCCCATGACCAAACAGGCCGCCGAAGTCGCGAAACGCCGCACTTTCGCCATTATTTCCCACCCCGATGCCGGTAAGACCACCATCACCGAGAAACTCTTGCTGATGGGCAAGGCGATCGCGATAGCCGGTACGGTGAAATCTCGTAAATCCGACCGCCATGCCACCTCCGACTGGATGGAAATGGAAAAGCAGCGTGGTATTTCCATTACCACGTCGGTCATGCAGTTCCCGTATCGCGAGCACATGATCAACCTGCTCGACACCCCGGGCCACGAAGACTTCTCCGAAGATACCTACCGCACCCTGACGGCGGTGGACTCGGCGTTGATGGTTCTCGACGGCGGTAAAGGTGTAGAGCCACGGACCATCGCCCTGATGGACGTCTGCCGTCTGCGTGACACGCCGATCGTCAGCTTCATCAACAAACTCGACCGTGATATCCGCGACCCGATCGAACTGCTCGACGAAATCGAAGCCGTCCTCAAGATCAAGGCCGCGCCGATCACCTGGCCGATCGGTTGCTACCGTGACTTCAAAGGCGTGTATCACCTCGCCGACGACTACATCATTGTCTACACCGCCGGTCACGGCCATGAGCGCACCGAAACCAAGATCATCGAGAAGCTCGACTCCGACGAGGCGCGTGCGCACTTGGGTGACGAGTACGAACGTTTCCTCGAACAGCTTGAACTGGTGCAGGGCGCCTGCCACGAGTTCAACCAGCAGGAATTCCTCGACGGTCAGCTGACCCCGGTGTTCTTCGGTACGGCGCTGGGCAACTTCGGTGTCGACCACGTCCTCGACGCCGTCGTTGATTGGGCTCCGCGCCCGCTGGCCCGGGTGGCCAACGAGCGCACCGTGGAGCCGGTGGAAGAGAAGTTCTCGGGCTTCATCTTCAAGATCCAGGCGAACATGGACCCGAAACACCGCGACCGCATCGCCTTCATGCGTATCTGCTCCGGCAAGTACGAAAAAGGCATGAAGATGCGCCATGTGCGCACCGGCAAGGACGTGCGGATCGGCGACGCGCTGACCTTCTTCTCCTCCGAGCGTGAGCAACTAGAAGAAGCGTTTGCCGGCGACATCATCGGCCTGCACAACCACGGCACCATCCAGATCGGCGACACCTTCAGCGAAGGCGAAGTCCTGGGCTTCACCGGCATCCCGCACTTCGCCCCGGAACTGTTCCGACGCGTGCGCCTGAAGGATCCGCTGAAATCCAAGCAACTGCGCCAGGGCTTGCAGCAGTTGGCCGAAGAAGGCGCAACCCAGGTGTTCTTCCCGGAACGCAGTAACGACATCATCCTCGGCGCCGTCGGTGTGCTGCAATTCGATGTGGTCGCCAGCCGTTTGAAAGAGGAATACAAGGTCGAGTGCTCCTACGAGCCGATCACTGTTTATTCCGCGCGCTGGATCGAATGCAGCGACAAGAAGAAGCTTGAGGAATTCTCCAACAAGGCTGTGGAAAACCTGGCACTGGACGGCGGCGGTCACCTGACCTACCTCGCGCCTACGCGGGTCAACCTGGCACTGATGGAAGAGCGCTGGCCGGACGTGAAATTCCGCGCGACCCGCGAGCATCATTAAGCGCTGAATGGCGACACCCGAAAGCCCGCTGTGAAAACAGCGGGCTTTTTTTGTGGATTGATTTTGCGCTGGAGGCGATTGCGTAGGTCTTTTCCTTCTCATTTGTAGCCTGCCTCTGGTTTTTCCCTATGGGGAGATTTGCCCGCGACAAGTCAGTCGTTGGCGTTTAGTGTTCAAGACACATTTCGCAAACAGCGGCCATCTTGATGATCAAGGGAATGACGCATCGGCTGAGGCTGGACGGCTATTTCGGCGTGATGGCCTGGGTGCTCGCGGCGCTGTTGTTCATCAATCGACTGAGCAGCATGGTCAAGTTGTTCATGGCGCTGTACCTGCGTCAGGAACTGGGGCTGGCTATTGAAACCGTAGGCTGGCTGTTGTCAGCCTATGGCGCTGGATTGCTGATCGGCTCGATGCTCGGTGGTTTGCTCAGTGACCATGTGCGCACGGCACGGCTCACCGCGGCGCTGTTCTTTGTGTCGATCTGGGTTCTGATCCTGCTCGGGCTGGTCACGCAGGTTCCGCTGCTGGCCGGGTTGCTGTTGCTCAGTGGGGCCGTCGACGGGGCGATCCGTACGCTGCATCAGCGGTTGATCATGGAGTATTGCGAGGTTGCGCAGCGTTCCCGGGCACAGGCCTTGAGCCGGGTCGCCCGGAACCTCGGAATGGCCGTTGCCGGGGTGGCGGGCGGCGTTTTGGCGCAGACCGATTTTCGCTGGGTGTTCTTCGCCAGCGCAGCCATGACCCTGTTGGCCTTGCTCTGGTTTGTCCGCACGACATGGCGCCGACCGGTGCTGGTGCCTGATGAGAAACCTGACACCGGCTCAGGCTCATGCGTGCCGTATCGCGACAAACCCTTTCTCTGGTTATTGGCGACGACGGTCTTGCTCGGGATGGCATTCGACACTGTCTACAGCACGCTGGGTAACTACCTGCGTGATTACTATCGCCTGAGCACCGAAGCTATCGGCTGGCAGTTCGCATTGAATGCCGTATTGGTGGTGTCGTTACAGATTCCGTTGACCCATTGGGGCGAACGCTGGGGTACGCGTCGCCAACTGATGGCGGGCAGTCTGTTGCTGGCCTGTGGGCTCGGTATGTTGCCGTTGGGTTCCGGGCTGTTCTATGCCTGTCTGTCGACGGTGGTCTGGACATTGGGCGAGGCGCTGTTCATGCCGCCGCTGAATGCACTGGTCATGCAGCATGCGCAACGTGGAAAAAGCGGACAGTACTTTGGCGTGTTTTTTATGAGCTGGAGTGCGAGCGCGCTGTTGTCGCCGATGCTTGGCGGTCAGTTGTACGGCCACTTTGGCGGGCACAGTGTGTGGCTGGTCAGTGCGGCACTGGCGCTGCTGTCCATACCCATGATTTATCAGGCTACCCGCCCTCGCGCTCCAGACAAGCTTGAGGGGCAGCCCCGCCGGACTGTTTCGCTTAGTTGATCCGGCTATTGGGTATATTTGAAACCGGTCTTTCTACTGAGCGCATTTCTGCTCGCTCGTCAGCGTCCAATCTGGAGAACCCGGCTGATCGGAACTAGATTTCACTCAGCGCCAGACAGGCACTCCACGAAAGGAAGGAATCGGCTATGAACAGGTTGTTTCGCGTTTTTCTGCTGTTGAAGGTGTTGGTGATGCTATCGCTCGGGACGTCGACGGCGTGGGCCGAGTGCATCGATCACGGGGAGCAGGCTTCGAGCGGGCAAGCGGGATACGCGGGGTTGATGCTCGCCAAATCCGAATCGGAACCGGGAGATCTGGGGCAGGGTGGTGCTGACAACGACGATGACTCGACCACCGACGAGCCGGACTCCGATGAAGAAGGCGACAGCCAGACGTAATCGCTCGATGGCGAGCATGACTGATAGGCAATAGAGGTAGAAGGGGGTTCTGTTACAACTCCAACCCTGTGGGAGCGGGCTTGCTCGCGAAGGTGTCATGCCAGTCAGTATCAATGTCGACTGACAGACCGCTTTCGCGAGCAAGCCCGCTCCCACTGTTTTTATGCCGCGCCGTCGAGAACGGGTCAGGCCTGGAGCCCGTAGACTACCGGGCCGCGACTCCCCATTTCGATGAAAGCCTCGCCGCCAACGATAATGCGAGCACCGCTCTGGACCTTCACATCCCACGGCAATCCTCCAGAAGGACCAAAAGAAACCCACCCGGACCCAGTCCCGCCGAAGTGGGTGTCATAGTCTCCAGTGGGCAGCAACCTGCCAGCGATAATATGGAGTGCCCGGTTGTAACCGACCACGACCATCTTGCCATCCGGTTGCGGGGCCAGGGATCGCCAGAATGTTCCAGGACCGGCGTTGGTGAATACAGGAAGTCCGCCATTCCACTCCTTATCGGGGTGACCGTCTGCGGTAAACCTCATCGCCATGCCCATGCTCTCCTGGAGACCGCCGGCACATACCAGCTTGCCATCAGCCTGTGCGATGAGTTGACTCATTTTGAGTGAGCCATCCGTTGTTGCCAGGAAAGCAAAACCATCGACACCAAATTGTTTATCGACGTGCCCCTGCAGGTCGTAACGTGCAAGAACGAGCTGACCGGACACAGTGGTTCCGCCAACAACGATTTTTCCCTCTTGAATCACAACGCTGCAAAGCCGGATGAAGTCGCCCCCGGTTTCGATCTCGACAAAACCGTTATTGCCGAAACCGGTATCGAGTTCGCCGTTACTGTGCAGGCGAACCAGCAGTGACCCTTCGGACTCACTGATGAAATAGCTGAACGCCACAAGTATTTTTCCATCCCCCTGCAGGCAACCGTCGATCAATGCCACTTGGGAATAATCATGCTGTGCTACAGGAATCACGACACTGCCGAAGTTCAGGTCAGGGCTACCGTTGGCATGAAAGCGCCTCAGTGCTGCCCGCCCAATGCCGTCGGGTTCTCGGGTATCACCGATCACCAGGATCTTGCGATCCTCTTGCAGTAGCAAACGCGACGGACTTGCCTTTTTACCGCTGACAAACTGCCACTCACCTGTGTTCCCGTCATTGCCAAACGCCTTGTCCTTGATGCCGTCAGAATCGGTGCGATACACAGTGAAACTTTCCCCCTGCCGAGTGGCGTAGGTCAATTCACCTTCAGCCGATAACACAATGGCCCTGACCGAGCCCGCCAGAAAGTCAGGCCTGATCTGTCCAGACACACCAAATTCCGGGTCCAGTTGACCCGCGTCCAGCAGGATTACGTCTATTGCTTGAGTGCCCATGAGGCTTCACCTGTCCTTATAGTTTTTGAATGACTCACCGACAGGATTCAAACAAAACGGCCGAGCGTTCGAAGCTCTCAGGACTGACAGGTGTGCTTCTGCAAAACAGCGACGCTCAATCACCACTCGACAGGCAAAAGAAAAACCCCTCCTGTATCGATTGATGCGCAATCGAATGAGAAGGGGTTTGGTTGACTCAAGCGCGCCCCAATGACCGAGGCGTTTTTTTATGCCGCGCCGTCGAGGAATTGCTCGGCGTAGTGGCAAGCCACCTGGCGATTGTCGAGCAAGCGCAGGGCCGGCTCTTCAGTGCTGCAACGCGCGGTGGCGTACGGGCAGCGCTTGTGGAAGGCGCAGCCCGGTGGTGGGTTCAGCGGGTTGGGCAACTCGCCGACGATCTTGATTTTCGGCTTGTCCGGATCCGGGTGGATGGCTGGCGTCGCCGACAACAGTGCCTGGGTGTAGGGGTGCAGGGGACGGGAGTAGATGTCCTCCTTCGTGCCCATTTCCACCGGGCGACCCAGGTACATCACCATCACATGGTCGGCCACGTGGCGAACCACCGCCAGGTTGTGAGAGATGAACACGTAGGCGGTGTTGAACTCTTGCTGCAGATCCATGAACAGGTTGAGCACCTGTGCCTGAATCGACACGTCCAGCGCCGAGGTCGGTTCGTCTGCCACCAGCACTTTGGGTTGCAGCATCATCGCGCGAGCCAGGGCGATCCGCTGGCGCTGACCACCGGAAAACATGTGCGGATAACGCTGGTAGTGCTCGGGACGCAAGCCCACCTGCTTCATCATCGCCTGGACTTTCTCACGACGTTCCGCAGCGCTCAGGTTGGTGTTGATCAACAGTGGCTCGGCCAACTGATCACCGACCTTCTGCCGTGGGTTCAACGAGGCGTACGGGCTCTGGAACACCATCTGCACGTCTTTGCGCAGTTGCTTGCGCTGGGCCTTGTCGGCGCCCGCCACTTCCTGGCCGGCGATTTTCAAGGAGCCGGAGGACGGCTCTTCGATCAGGGTCAGGGCACGGGCCAGGGTGGATTTGCCGCAACCGGATTCACCGACGACAGCGAGGGTCTTGCCGGCTTCCAGTTCGAACGACACGCCGTTGAGGGCGCGCACGGTGGCGTGACCCTTGAACAGGCCTCGGGACACCTCGTAGTGACGGGTCAGGTCGCGGGCGGTAAGAACGACGGCCATTACGCCACCTCCTGGTTCAGCGGGTAGAAGCAGCGAGCGAGGCTGTTGCTTTTCTGGTCAAGGGCCGGACGTTGTTGACGGCAGTTGTCTTTCACGTACGGGCAGCGTGGCGACAGCAGGCAACCCTGCGGACGGTCGTAGCGACCGGGAACGATGCCCGGCAGCGTCGACAGGCGCGAGGCCCCCAGGCTGTGTTCCGGAATCGCCTTGAGCAGCGCTTCGCTGTACGGGTGTGCCGGAATATCGAACAGTTGCGGCACCTGACCGACTTCGACCGCCTGGCCGGCGTACATCACGCACACGCGCTGGGCGGTTTCGGCCACGACCGCGAGGTCGTGGGTGATCAGCACCAGACCCATGTTCTGCTCTTTCTGCAGCGCCAGCAGCAGGTCCATGATCTGCGCCTGAATCGTCACGTCGAGTGCTGTGGTCGGTTCGTCGGCGATCAGCAGTTTCGGTTCGCCGGCAATCGCCATGGCAATCGCGACACGCTGGCTCATACCGCCGGACAATTGATGCGGGTAGGCGTCCATACGACTGGCTGCACCCGGGATTTCAACTTTTTCCAGCAGTTCGATGGCACGCTTGCGGGCCGCCTTGCTGGACATTTTCAGGTGCAGGCGCAGCACTTCTTCGATCTGGAAACCGACGGTGTAGCTCGGGTTCAGCGCGGTCATCGGATCCTGGAAGACCATGGACAGGTCTTTGCCGACAATCTGTCGACGCTGGCGATTGTTCAGCTTGAGCATGTCCTTGCCGTCAAAGCTGAGCGAGTCGGCGGTAACGATGCCGGGGTGCTCGATCAGGCCCATCAGCGCCATCATGGTCACGGACTTGCCGGAACCGGACTCGCCAACGATGGCCAGCACTTCGCCCTTGTCCACTTTCAGGTCGAGGCCGTCGACCACTGGCGTGGCGTTCTTGTCGCCGAAGCGAACGTTGAGATTCTTGATTTCTAACAGTGACATGGGAATCTCCTCAGGCGGCGTTCTTGAGTTTCGGGTCCAGCGCGTCGCGCAGGCCGTCACCCATCAAGTTGATTGCCAGCACGCTGAGCAAAATGGTCAAACCAGGCAGGCTCACCACCCACCAGGCGCGTTCGATGTAGTCGCGGGCCGAAGCCAGCATGGTGCCCCACTCAGGGGTTGGCGGTTGTACGCCAAGGCCGAGGAAGCCCAGTGCGGCGGCATCGAGGATCGCCGAAGAGAAACTCAGGGTGGCCTGAACGATCAGCGGCGCCATGCAGTTGGGCAGCACGGTGACGAACATCAGGCGTGGCAGGCCGGCACCGGCCAGGCGCGCAGCGGTCACGTAGTCGCGGTTCAGCTCGCCCATCACCGCAGCGCGGGTCAGGCGAACGTAGGACGGCAGGGATACCACGGCGATAGCGATCACGGTGTTGATCAGGCCAGGGCCGAGGATGGCGACGATCGCCACGGCCAGCAGCAGGGACGGCAGGGCCAGCATGATGTCCATCAGGCGCATGATGGTCGGGCCGAGCACGCGCGGGAAGAACCCGGCGAACAGACCCAGCAGAATCCCCGGGATCAGCGACATGACAACCGACGACAAGCCGATCAGCAGCGACAGGCGCGAGCCAGTGATCAGGCGCGACAGCAGGTCGCGGCCCAGTTCATCGGTGCCGAGCAGGAACTGCAGTTGCCCACCTTCCAGCCAGGCAGGCGGAGTCAGCAGGAAATCGCGGTACTGCTCGCTTGGGTCGTGGGGGGCGACCCACGGGGCGAAGATGGCGCAGAAAATCACCAGCAGCATGAACATCAGGCCGGCGACGGCGCCTTTGTTCTTGGAGAACGCTTGCCAGAATTCTTTGTACGGAGACGGGTACAGCAGGCTTTGATCGACTGCTACCGATGGAATTGGAGTGGTCATGGTCATGATCTCAGCGCTGATGACGGATGCGTGGGTTGGCAAAGCCGTAGAGAATGTCCACTACGAAGTTGACCAGAATCACCAGGCAGGCGATTAACAGGATGCCGTTTTGCACGACGGGATAGTCCCGGGCGCCAATGGCTTCGATCAGCCATTTGCCGATGCCGGGCCACGAGAAGATGGTTTCGGTCAGGACCGCACCGGCCAGCAGAGTGCCGACTTGCAGGCCGACCACGGTCAGTACCGGAATCAGCGCGTTACGCAGACCGTGCACGAACACCACGCGCGACGGCGAAAGGCCCTTGGCCTTGGCGGTACGGATGTAGTCTTCACGCAGTACTTCGAGCATCGAGGAGCGGGTCATCCGCGCGATCACCGCCAGCGGGATGGTACCCAGCACAATGGCCGGCAGGATCAGGTGGTGCAGGGCGTCGAAGAAGGCGTCCGGCTCGTTGGCCAGCAGCGTATCGATCAGCATGAAGCCGGTGCGTGGCTCGATGTCGTAGAGCAGGTCGATCCTTCCGGACACCGGGGTCCAGCCCAGGCTCACCGAGAAGAACATGATCAGGATCAGGCCCCACCAGAAGATCGGCATCGAGTATCCCGCCAGGGAGATACCCATCACCCCATGGTCGAACAGGGATCCTCGCTTGAGTGCCGCGATCACCCCGGCCAGAAGGCCCAGGATGCCGGCGAACAACAGGGCGGCCATGGATAGCTCCAGGGTCGCGGGGAACAGGGAAGTGAATTCGTTCCAGACGCTTTCACGGGTACGCAGGGATTCTCCGAGGTCGCCGTGGGCCAGTTTGCCGATGTAATCCAGGTACTGGGCATACAGGGGTTTGTTCAGACCTAGGCGTTCCATTGCCTGAGCGTGCATTTCCGGGTCGACTCTGCGTTCGCCCATCATGACTTCCACGGGGTCGCCAGGGATCATGCGAATCAACGCGAATGTCAGCAAGGTGATGCCGAAAAACGTGGGGATCAGTAACCCCAGTCGGCGGGCAATAAAACTAAACATCGTAAGGTGTACCTCATCAGCCGGTTAGGCGTGCCCGGCATCCCTGCGTCAGGAATGCCGGGAGTTTTCTTATCTACTTCACCTGGGTGGTGGCGAAGTTGTTCGTGGTGAGGGGGCTAATGTGATAGCCCTCTACGTTGTTGCGCATCGCGGTAAACATTCTAGTGTGCGCCATGCTGATCCATGGCTGGTCCTGGTTAAAAATAACCTGGGCCTGCTCGTAGAGCGCTGCACGTTCGGCCGGATCGGTTTTTTCCCGGGCCTGGTCGATCAGCGCCTGGAATTTGTCATTGCACCAGCGCGCGTAGTTTTCTCCGTTCTTGGCCGCTTCACAACTGAGCATAGGCGTAAGGAAGTTATCGGGGTCGCCGTTATCGCCCGCCCATCCGGCGGAAACCATGTCGTGCTCGCCGTTTTTGGCGCGTTTGAGCATCTCACCCCATTCCATCACGCGGATGTCGATCTTGATCCCGACCTTGGCCAGGTCGGCTTGCATCATCTGCGCGCCGAGCATCGGGTTCGGGTTGGTCGGACCGCCACCGTTGCGGGTGAACAGGGTGAAGGTGGTGCCTTCCGGTACGCCGGCTTCCTTGAGCAAGGCGCGCGCCTTGTCCAGGTCACGGGCCGGGTTCTTCAGGTCGTGGTTGTAGCCCAGCAGGGTGTCCGGGTACGGGTTGACCCCGGCCGTTGCATTGCCCTTGCCGAACAACGCATTGACGTACGCCTCTTTGTCGAAGGCGATGTCGATGGCTTTACGCACCCGCACATCACTCATGTACTTGTGCGTGGTGTTCATGGCGATGTAGGAAACGGTCATCGCGTTCAGTTCGTCGACCTTCAGGTTCGAGTCTTTCTTGATGCTCGGGATGTCATCCGGTTTCGGATACAGCGCAACCTGGCACTCGTTGGCCTTGAGCTTCTGCAGGCGTACGTTGTTGTCGGTGGCGATGGCCAGGATCAGCGCATCGGCCGGTGGCTTGCCACGGAAGTAATCCGGGTTGGCCTTGAAGCGAACCTGGGCGTCCTTGTTGTAGCGCTGGAAGACGAACGGGCCGGTGCCGACTGGCTTGTTGTTCAGGTCGCCGGCCTTGTTGGCCTTGAGCAACTGATCGGCGTACTCGGCGGAGTAGATCGACGAGAAGGCCATGGCGATGTCGGCCAGGAACGGCGCTTCGCGACGGGTCAGGGTGAACTTGACCGTGTTGTCGTCGACTTTCTCGACGCTTTTGAGCAGCTCCTTGAAGCCCATGCTTTCAAAGTACGGGAAGCCCACGCTCGACAGTTTGTGCCACGGATGATTCGGGTCCAGCTGGCGCTGGAAGCTCCAGACCACGTCGTCGGCATTCATGTCGCGGGTCGGCTTGAAGTATTCGGTGGTGTGGAACTTGACGCCTTTGCGCAGATGGAACGTATAGCTCAGGCCGTCTTCACTGATGTCCCAGGAGTCGGCCAGTGCCGGAATCACTTCAGTGGTGCCGGGCTTGAAGTCCGCCAGGCGATTGAAGATGGTTTCGGCCACGGCATCGGCGGTGACTGCAGTGGTGTACTGGACCATGTCGAAGCCTTCAGGGCTGGCTTCGGTGCAAACCACCAGGGGCTTGGCCGAAACGCCGACAGCGACACTGAGCAAAGCAGCCGCGATGGCCGCACGTAGGGGAAGCATTTTCATCAAGAACCCTCTGCAATCAGTTAAAGGACTAAAACCCAACGGCCGATTCGTCATTGAATCAGCCGTCAGGCCCGCGCATTACAGGATATTGAACGGAACCGTGGTCACGAGACGGAACTCGTTGATGCTGCCGTCAGCCTGGTTTTCGCTGGCACGGTGAGCGGTGTAGGTACCGCGGATCGTGGTGGCCTTGAGTGGGCCGCTCTGCACGGCGTAGGTCGCGCCGATGCCGTATTCATAGTGGTGTTCGCCATCCTGGGACTGGATGCCGTCGTAACCCTTGCCTGGCACGCCGCCGTTGCCGGTGTAGTGAGTGCCGTCGATACCCCAGCCGCGCGCCTGGTAGATGTTGAACTTCAGGCCTGGCACGCCGTATTCGGCCATGTTCAGACCGTAGGCAACCTGGAACGATTTTTCGTTCGGGCCGTTGAAGTCCGACAGCAGGGAGTTGGCCAGGTAGATACCGTTGGTTTCGTGCAGGTAGTCGAAATACTCGTTGCCGTTCACTTCCTGGTACGAGAGGGTCAGGGTGTGGGCCTGGTGGGTCAGGCCGAACGACAGGGAATAGGTGTCGTTGTCGATAGTGCCGATCAGGGCCTTACCGGTGTCCTGGGTTTTGTAGTAGTTCAGGCCGGTGGTCAGGCTCAGTACCTGGCTGTCGCCCAGAACGTGGGAAGCGCCGAAGTAGTACTGGTTCCAGATGTCTTCCGCCTGGGTCGCCCAGAGGCTGGTGGTCAGGCTGGCAAATGGGGTGTAGGTCAGGCCGCCGGTGTAGACGTGATCGGTCTCGACGATGCCGTTGGCGTATTCGGTGCGGAATTTGCGCTGGCTTTCTTCGGTACGCGGTGAGTTGCGGTCGAAGGTGGCCAGGTCGAAGGCCAGGTTGTTCAGCTCTTCGCTGTGGATGGCCACACCTTCGAAACTCGAAGGCAGTGCGCGGTTACCGATCACGTCGACCATCGGGCTGCTGAAGTTCATGCGGCCGGCGGTCAGGGTGGTGTTGGAGACACGGGCCTTGACGTTGGCCAGGCCCAGTTTGCTCCACTGGCCTTGAGCGTCGCCGCCTTCTTTGGTCAGGGTCCGGTTGTTGCCTGCGCTTGGACGAGTGCCCGGTGCGCCACCGTTGCCGGATGCCAGGTCTTTACGATCCTGGTCAAGTGCGATGGCGTTGTAAGCCGCCACTTCGGTGCTGAAACCGACAGTCCCTTCGGTGAAACCGGAGTTGTATTTGACGATGGTGCCCTGGACCCAGTTGATACGACGATCGGTATCGGTCAGCGTGCCGTGATCGTTGTATTTGAATTTTGCACCACGTTTCAGTTGTTCATTGGCGTACCAGTTACGCGTGGTGCCGGTGATCGACTGGCCTTCGACAAAACCGGTGGCTTCACTTTGGGCATTCTTCTCGTTCACGGTGACCGGGGTGAAAGCCTGGCTTTGGGTTTCTGCGTAAGCCGTGGCGGTTACGCTGCTGATGGCCAGGGCCAATAACGCGGTGCTGCTCAGTTTCATGGGTAAAGCTCCTTACTTTCTTTTTTTATACCGGTCTTTTTTTGTGATCCGGCTATTGGTTTAGAACTCATTCACGGCATCGCAAACGTTTGCTGTCGGCCAAATTGGCAAAAGACGGCAAAGCGTCTGCGTGAGGGCGGAAAATCCGCCCCCCTGCATTTCTGGCTAATCGGTTATTTTTCTATGCTGACACCCGAGAACACATTGCGGCCGAACGGGCTCACTTTGAACCCTTCGATTTTGGCGCTCAGCGGCTGGTTGACCGTTGAGTGGGCGACTGGCGTGATCGGCACCTGCTGCTTGAGGTACTGCTGCGCCTGTTTGTAGAGCAGGGTGCGCTGGTCTCGGTCGGTGACGACCTTGGCCTGCTTGATCAGCTTGTCGTAGGCAGGATCACACCACATCGAGTAGTTGTTGCCGCCAATGGCGTCGCAGCTGTAGAGCGTGCCCAGCCAGTTGTCCGGATCCCCGTTGTCACCGGTCCAGCCGATCAGGCTGATGTCGTGCTCGCCATTTTTGGTGCGCTTGATGTACTCGCCCCACTCATAGCTGACGATCTTGACCTTGAGACCAATCTTCGCCCAGTCAGCCTGGAGCATTTCGGCCATCAACTTGGCGTTGGGGTTGTACGGACGCTGGACCGGCATGGCCCAGAGGGTGATTTCAGTGCCTTCCTTGACGCCGGCAGCCTTGAGCAATTCCCTGGCTTTCTCCGGGTTGTAGGCGGCGTCCTTGATCGTGTCGTCGTAGGACCATTGGGTCGGCGGCATGGCGTTGACCGCCAGTTGTCCCGCGCCCTGGTAAACGGCATTGAGAATGCCCTGCTTGTTTACTGCCATGTCCAGCGCCTGACGTACTTCAAGTTGGTCGAACGGTTTGTGGCGCACGTTGTAGGCGATGTAGCCGAGGTTGAAGCCAGGCTTCTCGATCAGTTGCAGGGCCGGGTCGTTCTTCAGTGCGGGCACATCGGCAGGGCGCGGGTGCAGGGTGATCTGGCACTCGCCGGCCTTGAGTTTCTGCACGCGCACCGAAGCGTCGGTGTTGATGGCGAAAATCAGGTTGTCGAGCTTGACCCGGCTCGGGTCCCAGTAATGCTTATTGCCGGTGTAACGGATGTTCGAGTCTTTCTGATAGCTCTTGAACACGAACGGCCCGGTGCCGACCGGCTTCTGGTTGATGTCGCTCGGCTTGCCTTCGGCCAACAGCTTGTCGGCGTATTCGGCCGACAGGATGGCGGCGAAGCTCATGGCGATGTTCTGGATGAACGCGGCGTCCACGCTGTTGAGTGTAAAGACCACGGTCAGTGGCCCGGTCTTTTCGACCTTGGCGATGTTCTTGTTCAGGCTCATGCCGTTGAAGTACGGAAACTCTGTCGGATAAGCCTTACGGAATGGTTGTTGCGGATCGAGCATGCGATTGAAGGTGAACAGCACGTCGTCGGCGTTGAAGTCGCGGGTTGGCGTGAAGTATTTGGTGGTATGAAACTTCACCCCTTCGCGCAGGTGAAAGGTATATTTGAGGCCGTCCTCGGAGATGTCCCAGCTCGTGGCCAGGCCTGGTACGACGTTGGTCGCACCTTTTTCAAACTCTGCCAGCCGGTTGTACAGCGGTTCGGCAGCGTCGTTGTCGGTCGCGGTGGTGTACTGCGCCGTGTCGAAACCGGCGGGGCTGCCTTCGGAGCAGAATACCAGGCTGTTGTTGGCGGCCTGGCTGACGGAAGTGGCGGCCAACAGGCCGGTGCCCAGCAATGCGGATAAAACCAAGGTATGGCGCATAACGCTCCCTTCTCTCTCAAAGTGTTGTCAATGAGCCGTCGTCCCGTCCGCAGACGTAGAGGCATCACTGATTTCAAGCCATGCACGCAGCAATAACCGATGACCCACGCATGCACTGGTCGGATCCCGACGGTATGAGCCACGGGTCCGGCAGTAAATGCGTAGAGTCCTAAAGACTCGTAGGAAATGGCGACGCGTCCTCACCCGATGCTGTAGTCAGCTGCGGATTTGGATGTAGGCAAATTCCTGCTTGCTCGGTAGATAAAGCAACGGCGACGTCAGAAACGTCGCCGTTGCAAAACCTTATTTGCTGACGCTGACGCCGTAGAAGGAGTTCAAGCCAAATGGGCTGATCTTGAAGTCCTGCACGTTGGCGCGCATGGGTTGGAACACCGTCGAGTGAGCGATAGGTGTCATTGGGACTGCATCTTTGAGGACGTGTTGCGCCTGCTTGTACAGCTCGGTGCGCTTGGCCTGGTCGGAAGTGCGCTTGGCCTGCTTGACGATGTCGTCGAACTTCTTGTCGCACCACTTGGAGAAGTTGTTACCTTCCAGCGAGTCGCAGCCGAACAGCACGTTCAGCCAGTTGTCCGGATCACCATTGTCACCGCTCCAGCCAATCAGCATCGCCTGGTTCTCGCCACCTTTGGAGCGCTTGATGTACTCGCCCCACTCGTAGCTCTGGATCTTGACCTTGAGGCCGATCTTGGACCAGTCGGACTGCAGCATTTCTGCCATCAGTTTGGCGTTCGGGTTGTATGGACGCTGTACCGGCATCGCCCAGAGAACGATTTCGGTGCCATCTTTCACGCCAGCTTCCTTGAGCAGCTCTTTGGCTTTCTCAGGGTTGTACGGCGCATCCTTGATGGTGGTGTCGTAAGACCACTGGGTCGGTGGCATGGCGTTGACGGCCAGTTGGCCGGCGCCCTGGTACACGGAGTCGATGATCTGTTGCTTGTTGACCGCCATGTCCAGTGCCTGGCGAACTTTCAGCTCGGCCAGCGGGTTGGCATCGGTTTGACCCTTGACCTTGGGCATCACGTTGTAGGCGATGTAACCCAGGTTGAAGCCGGCCTGGTCAGGCAGTTTCAGGTCCTTGTCTTCTTTCAGCGCCTTCAGGTCGGCCGGACGAGGGAACAGGGTGACCTGGCACTCGTTCTTCTTCAGCTTCTGGATACGTACCGACGGGTCGGTGGTGATGGCGAAGATCAGGTTGTCGATCTTCACGTCGTCAGGCTTCCAGTAGTCCTTGTTCCCGGTGTAGCGGATGTTGGAGTCTTTCTGGTAGCTCTTGAACACGAACGGGCCGGTGCCCACCGGTTTCTGGTTGATGTCGGCGGCCTTGCCTTCCTTGAGCAGCTGGGCGGCGTACTCGGCGGACTGGATCGAGGCGAAGCTCATGGCCATGTTCTGGATGAACGCGGCATCAACGTCCTTGAGGGTGAACTTGACAGTTTTGTCGTCGACTTTATCGATCTTGGTGATGTTGGTGTCCATCCCCATGTCGGTGAAGTACGGGAATTCGGTCGGGTATGCTTTGCGGAACGGGTCATCCTTGTTAATCATGCGATTAAAGGTGAACAGCACGTCGTCGGCGTTGAACTCACGAGTCGGCTTGAAGTACGGGGTAGTGTGGAACTTCACACCTTCACGCAGGTGGAAGGTGTAGGTCAGGCCGTCATCGGAGACGTCCCAACTGGTCGCCAGACCTGGAATGACAGCGGTGCCGCCGCGCTCGAACTGGGTGAGGCGGTTGAACATGGTTTCTGCAGAGGCGTCGAAGTCGGTTCCGGTGGTGTATTGACCTGGATCGAAACCGGCCGGGCTCCCTTCGGAGCAGAACACCAGGTTAGTCGCAGCTTGAGCGAACGGTGCACTAGCCAACAGGCTGGCGCCGACTAAAAACGGAATGACCGCTTGTTTAAGCATGGTGGCCTCATGATTTGTTGTCATTTTTGGAATTAGAGGACGACCTCGTGAGTCGTGCCTGCGGATACTTATGCAGGGGCCATACCCAATGCAAGATCCAGAGTGACTACAAGCCTTAAACGGTGGCACGAACGTACCTTAATGTCGCATTTGTATAATTCCTGACGCATTTGACCGTTTGCGCGGCGTTTTTACGGTGCAAGTGACGCACTTTTACGGTGCGCGCCCGGCTCGGGTTGCTCCCGCGTGGGGCGGGGGTGTTACTTATTCATACCCCGGCTGCTGGGGTGGGCATGGCGTGAATAAGAGTGGTTATTGTTGCACCGATAGTGGCCAATCGACGGCATTTCTCGGGTGGACCTATCCAGTTATAGCTCATGCCTGAAAACTGCCAAAAAAAACGGCGATCATTTTAATGATCGCCGTTTATGTCTACGGGCTATCGATTCAAGGCATCAGCACTTCAATCGAGCCATCGGCGGTCATGCTGACCTGGCTGGTGCCGGCTTCGACATCCGGCGTCACGGGGGCGGCGTCCATGGCGGCCGCTTTCATCATCATCGGCGCGCGCAGGTAAGGCTGTGGATAACCGCTGCTGTTGAGGTTCAGGTTGACGATTTTGTAGCCTTTGCCGCCGAGGGCATCGGTGGCCAGTTGGGCGCGGGCCTTGAAGGCGGTCACGGCGTCCTTGAGCAGGGCGTCTTCACTGGTCTTGCGGGTCGGGGTGGCAATGGCGAAGTCCATGCCGCCCATTTTCAGGTCGGTGAGCAGCTCGCCAGTCAGCTTCGACAGCGCGGCGAAGTCCGAGCTTTCCAGGCGCAATTCGGCGCGCTCGCGCCAGCCGGTGATTTTCTGGCCCTTGGTGTCGTAGATCGGGTAGCTGTTGCGACTGCCCTGGCGCAGGGTGATGTCCTTGACCTGCTTGGCCTGGGCCAGCGCCTTGTTCATGGTGGTGCTGACGTCGGCGGCGAGTTTGGCCGGGTCGCTGTTCTGTTCTTCGGTGTAGAGCGTCACGATCATCAGGTCGCGAGCCACTTCCTGACTGACTTCGGCGCGCAGGGAAATCTGGTTGTAATGCAGTTCGTCGGCGGCCAGGGCCGGGAGGCTGGCGACGGTGCCGAGACTCAGGGCGAGGAGGGCGGCGCTGCGGCGGAATGTGTGCATGAAGGCTCCTTGAAAGGTGCGCAGGGGTATGGTCCGGGCCTGCGTGAAACCATCAGACTCTAGCTTTTATGCTCTGGTTCGCACAGTTACAACTTCTATACAGATGCATGCGGCCTTTTGTAGGTGCGAGCTTGCTGTGGCGAGGGGGCTTGCCCCCGTTCGGCTGCGAAGCAGTCGCAGATTGCCTCACTTGGTTCAACCGATAAAATGCGGCGGCAGGTTTTAGGACTGCTTCGCAGTCCAACGGGGGCAAGCCCCCTCGCCACAGAGTTCATTGCACGCAGTTCCACGCCAATGACTGTGGCCGTTTGCCGCACTTTTGCCTGTCAGCCCCCGCGCTTGGTTATACTCCCTGCGATCCGCCTGGAGCGCTCATCAGGAGAGCTCATGCTCGCCCCCGTTCAAATCACTTCCGCCACTCGCCAGAACCTCTGGCGGCTGACATTCATCCGCACATTGGTGCTGGCCGCCCAGGCCGGTTCCGTGGGCCTGGCCTACTGGCTCGAATTGTTGCCTCTGCCCTGGTTTCAACTGGCTGCGACCCTCGCTTGCTCGATGCTGTTGTGCGTGTTCACAGCGATTCGCCTGCGTACCTCGTGGCCGGTGACCGAGCTCGAATACGCCGTGCAACTGGCTTGCGACCTGTTTATCCACAGCGCATTGCTGTATTTCTCCGGTGGCTCGACCAACCCCTTCGTCTCCTATTACCTGGTGCCGCTGACCATTGCCGCCGTGACGTTGCCATGGCGTTATTCGGTGATCCTCTCGGGTATCGCGTTGACGATGTACACACTGCTGCTGGCGCAGTTCTATCCGTTGCAAACCTTCCCCATCGCCCGGGAAAACCTGCAGGTGTACGGGATGTGGTTGAGTTTTGCCCTCGCGGCTGCGGTCATCACGTTTTTCGCCGCGCGCATGGCCGAAGAACTGCGTCGTCAGGAAGAGCTGCGCGCCATTCGTCGCGAAGAAGGCCTGCGCGATCAGCAACTGTTGGCCGTCGCCACCCAGGCCGCTGGTGCCGCCCATGAACTGGGTACGCCGCTTGCGACCATGAGTGTGCTACTCAAGGAAATGCGTCAGGACCACCCTGACCCGATGTTGCAGGATGACCTGAGCGTGCTGCAGGATCAGGTCAAGTTGTGTAAAGAGACCTTGCAGCATCTGGTGCGCGCCGCAGAGGCCAATCGCCGGTTGGCGGTGGAGATGCAGGACGTCACCGACTGGCTTGATGAAGCCCTCAATCGCTGGCACCTGATGCGCCCGGAAGCCAGCTATCGCTTCCAGCGCCTCGGCCAGGGCCCTGTACCCCGTATGGCGCCGCCGCCGGACTTGACCCAGGCGTTGCTGAACCTGCTGAACAATGCCGCCGATGCCTGCCCCGAAGGGCTGCAGGTGACGCTGGACTGGGATTGGGAAAATCTCACCATCAGCATCCGTGACCATGGCGCCGGTGTACCGCTGGCCATCGCCGAGCAAATCGGCAAGCCGTTTTTTACCACCAAGGGCAAAGGTTTCGGCCTGGGCCTGTTTTTGAGCAAGGCCAGCGTGACACGCGCCGGCGGCTCAGTGAAACTCTACAGTCATGAGGAAGGCGGCACACTCACCGAGCTGCGCCTTCCCCGTGTCGCCCGAGGAGACGAACATGAGTGAAGAGATCCAAGTCGAAGGCGAAGAACTGCCGCATTTGTTGCTGGTCGATGACGACGCCACATTCACCCGCGTCATGGCCCGCGCTATGGCTCGCCGCGGTTTTCGCGTCAGTACTGCCGGTTCCGCCGAAGAAGGCCTGGAACTGGCCAAGGCCGATCTGCCGGATTACGCCGCCCTGGACCTGAAAATGGACGGCGATTCGGGCCTGGTGCTGCTGCCCAAGTTGCTGGAAATGGACCCGGAAATGCGCGTGGTGATCCTCACCGGTTATTCGAGCATTGCCACCGCTGTCGAGGCGATCAAGCGCGGTGCCTGCAACTACCTGTGCAAACCGGCGGACGCCGACGACGTGCTGGCGGCGCTACTGTCCGAACACGCCGATCTCGACAGCCTGGTGCCGGAAAACCCGATGTCCGTGGACCGCCTGCAGTGGGAGCACATCCAGCGCGTGCTGACCGAGCACGAAGGCAACATCTCCGCCACTGCCCGCGCCCTGGGCATGCACCGCCGCACCCTGCAGCGCAAACTGCAGAAGCGTCCCGTTCGCCGCTGAACCTGCGCTGAACGAATGCGGGCCGTATCTCGCGACAAACCGGACCGATCATCTATGATCGGTTCGTGCGTGTTCTTTTCTTTATCGAGCCTTATCCATGAATCAGAACGCTGAGTATTCCGCGGTCAACGACGCCGTGCGCGGGCAGTTTTTTCGCAAAGTGTGGGCGATGATCACGCCTTACTGGCGCAGTGAGGAGAAGGTCAAGGCCTGGACACTGCTGATCGCGGTGATTGCGCTGTCGCTGATCAGCGTGGGGATCTCGGTGTGGTTCAACACCTGGTACAAGGACTTCTATAACGCCCTGCAAAAGAAGGACGAGGCAGCATTCTGGCAACTGATCCTGTATTTCTGTGCGATTGCGGCGGTGGCGATCGTCGGCGCGGTGTATCGGCTCTACCTGACGCAGATGCTGACGATCCGCTGGCGGGCGTGGCTCACCGAAAAGCATTTCAGCCGTTGGCTGGCGGACAAAAACTACTACCAGCTGGAGCAGGGCGGTTACACCGATAACCCGGACCAGCGGATTTCCGAAGACCTCAACAACTTCACCTCCAATACCCTTGAGCTGGGTATCGGGCTGCTGCGCAATATCGTCAGCCTGGTGTCGTTCTCGATCATTCTGTGGGGCGTGTCGGGCAGTATCGAAGTGTTCGGCATCACGATTCCCGGCTACATGTTCTGGTGCGTGCTGGTTTACGCCGTGGTGGGCAGTTGGCTGACGCATTTGATCGGTCGTCGCCTGATCGGTCTGAACAACCAACAACAACGCTTCGAAGCCGACCTGCGTTTCTCCATGGTGCGGATTCGCGAGAATGCCGAAAGCATCGCGTTGTACAACGGCGAGCCGAACGAAAATCGTCGGTTGAGCAGTCGTTTCGGGATGGTCTGGCATAACTTCTGGGACATCATGAAAGTGTCCAAGCGCTTGACGTTTTTCACCGCCGGTTACAGCCAGGCAGCCATCATCTTCCCGTTCATCGTTGCCTCGCCGCGTTACCTCTCCGGCAAGATCGAACTGGGCGAACTGATGCAGATCAGCTCGGCGTTCGGCAATGTGCAGGAAAGCTTCAGCTGGTTCATCAGCGCCTACCAGAGCCTCGCTTCCTGGCGCGCCACCTGTGATCGTCTGCTGAGCTTCCACCAGGCCATGCGTGACAACGAAGAGCGTGCGCCAGCGATCGACGTGCAGAATTCGGGCTCCGTCCTGAAGGTGCACAACCTCGGCCTCGACCTGGCGGACGGTCGTCACCTGCTGACCAACGCCGACATGACTGTGGAGAAGGGCGAACGCGTGATGCTCAGCGGTCGCTCCGGCAGCGGCAAGTCGACACTGCTGCGGGCAATGGGGCATCTGTGGCCGGCCGGCCATGGCAGTATTCGCCTGCCATCGGCGCGTTACCTGTTCCTGCCGCAAAAACCGTATCTGCCGATTGGCACCCTGTGTGATGTCCTCAGTTATCCACAGCCCGGCGATACCTATCCGAACGAGCGCTACGTGCAGGTGCTGGAAACCTGTCGTTTGCCGCACCTGATTGCCCGTCTCGACGAAGCCAACCACTGGCAGCGCATGTTATCTCCGGGTGAGCAGCAGCGCCTGGCCTTTGCCCGTGCGCTGCTTTATGCACCGCAATGGCTGTACATGGACGAAGCGACCTCGGCGATGGACGAAGAAGACGAGGCCACGCTGTACCAGGCGCTGATCGATGAATTGCCGGGGCTGAGCATTGTCAGCGTCGGCCATCGCAGCAGCCTCAAACGCTTCCATCCGCGGCACGTTCGTATCGAGAATGGCCATCTGGTGGACCAGGCCGTGACCGCGTAAATACCCCCGATTCCTTGTAGGAGCGAGCTTGCTAGCGATGGACTTGAAAGCGCCGCGTTTATTCAGAAAGCACGCGTTATCGTTAGCCTCCATCGCGAGCAAGCTCGCTCCTACATGGGGCGGTGGTGATCGTACAACCGCGTTGCGCTATGATGCGCTTTCAGCCGCCGAACTTTTCGAGACCGATGTTCACCATGGAAAACCCGATCGACACACCACGCCTCCCACGCAAGCGCCGCAGCCTCGCTCAGGAACTGGTGACGGTGCTGTCCGAGCAGATCCGCGACGGTCATCTCAAGCGTGGCGACAAGTTGCCCACCGAGTCGGCCATCATGGATGCCCATGGTGTCAGCCGCACGGTGGTGCGCGAAGCGATATCCCGTCTGCAGGCGGCCGGCCAGGTGGAAACCCGCCATGGCATCGGCACCTTCGTGCTCGACACGCCGAGCCCGAGTGGCTTTCGTATCGATCCGGCGACCGTGGTGACCTTGCGCGATGTGCTGGCGATCCTGGAGTTGCGCATCAGCCTGGAAGTGGAGTCCGCCGGCCTGGCGGCGCAACGTCGCAGTCCGGAACAACTGGCCAACATGCGCGCCGCCCTCGATGCGTTGAATGAAAGCGCCGCCCACGCCAGTGACGCCGTGGCTTCGGACTTCGCCTTTCACCTCGAAATAGCGCTGTCCACAGGCAACCGTTATTTCACCGACATCATGACCCACCTGGGCACCAGTATTATCCCGCGCACACGGTTGAATTCCGCGCGCCTGGCCCATGACGACCAGCAGCACTACATGGGGCGTCTGAGCCGTGAGCACGAGGAAATCTACGACGCCATCGCCCGCCAGGATTCCGATGCGGCGCGGGCCGCCATGCGTTTGCACCTGACCAACAGTCGTGAACGGTTGCGCCATGCCCATGAAGAGGCTGAGGCGCAGCGGGGCTGAGTGTACTGATCCAATCCTGTGTTGGACTGACAGATTGCCTTCGCGAGCAAGCCCGCTCCCATACTTGATCTGTGTCGTGCACAAATTGTGAGTTCGCAGAAACTCAAATGTGGGAGCGGGCTTGCTCGCGAAAGTAAGCCATCCCACAAAACCTTCAGTCAGCCTCTGTTGTACTTATCCCTCGCCACAATCCTCCGACAACGTATCTCCTGAGCACCTGTTTTTCGAGGTGTGATCATCCCTGTCTTTTTCCGCGTAAGCCAATAAAACAAGGGTTGTACGTATTCGTGTCGAACAAATTTCACCCCCAGCGATGAAATGCAGTTGACGGTTGTATTTTAAGTTGTACGATGACCTACAACTTCGGCGCAGGCTGAACGGTTATCTCACACAACGTCGCTATCCAGGGTGTTCGAATAATGAATCCACAAGAACTGAAGTCCATCCTCTCTGCCGGTCTGCTGTCTTTCCCGGTCACCGATTTCAATGCTCAGGGCGACTTCAATCGCGCGGGTTACATCAAGCGTCTCGAATGGCTGGCCCCATACGGCGCCTCGGCGCTGTTCGCCGCGGGCGGTACCGGTGAGTTCTTCTCTCTGGCGGCCAGCGAATATTCGGAAATCATCAAGACTGCGGTCGACACTTGCGCCACCAGCGTGCCAATCCTGGCCGGCGTGGGCGGTTCGACCCGCCAGGCCATTGAATACGCACAGGAAGCCGAGCGCCTGGGCGCCAAGGGCCTGTTGCTGCTGCCGCACTACCTGACTGAAGCTAGCCAGGACGGCGTTGCCGCCCACGTTGAAGCCGTGTGCAAATCGGTCAACATCGGCGTGGTGGTCTACAACCGTAACGTCTGCCGCCTGACCGCGCCGCTGCTGGAACGCCTGGCCGAGCGCTGCCCGAACCTGATCGGCTACAAGGATGGCCTGGGTGATATCGAGTTGATGGTGTCGATCCGTCGTCGCCTCGGTGATCGCTTCAGCTACCTGGGTGGCTTGCCGACCGCCGAAGTCTACGCCGCGGCCTACAAGGCACTGGGCGTACCGGTCTACTCCTCGGCGGTGTTCAACTTCATCCCGAAAACCGCGATGGACTTCTACCACGCGATCGCTCGCGAAGATCACGCCACCGTCGGCAAGATCATCGACGACTTCTTCCTGCCGTACCTGGACATCCGTAACCGCAAGGCCGGTTATGCCGTGAGCATCGTCAAGGCCGGGGCAAAAATTGCCGGCTACGACGCCGGTCCCGTGCGTGCACCGCTGACCGATCTGACCGGCGAAGAGTACGAAATGCTCGCCGCGCTGATCGACAAGCAGGGCGCGCAGTAACACCCGATAAACCAGGGCCGCTGAGCGATCAGCGGCTTTTTGCGTGAGGAGAACATCTCGTGGCAGATGCAAAGCGTTTAGATAACTACATCAATGGCGAATGGGTCGCAGCCAGCGATTACTCGACCAACATCAACCCGTCCGAGCTGAGCGACGCCATCGGCGACTACGCCAAGGCTGATCTGGCCCAGGTCAACGCTGCCATCGAAGCTGCCCGTGCGGCGTTCCCGGCGTGGTCCACTTCCGGCATCCAGGCGCGCCACGATTCCCTGGATAAAGTCGGCACTGAAATCCTTGCCCGTCGCGAAGAACTCGGCACCCTGCTGGCCCGGGAAGAGGGCAAGACCCTGCCCGAAGCCATCGGTGAAGTGACCCGCGCCGGCAACATCTTCAAGTTCTTCGCCGGTGAATGCCTGCGTTTGTCCGGCGACTATCTGCCGTCGGTGCGTCCGGGCGTCAACGTTGAAGTCACTCGCGAAGCCTTGGGTGTGGTCGGTCTGATCACGCCGTGGAACTTCCCGATCGCGATCCCGTCGTGGAAAATCGCCCCGGCCCTGGCCTACGGTAACTGCGTCGTGCTCAAACCGGCGGACCTGGTTCCGGGTTGCGCCTGGGCCCTGGCGGAAATCATCTCCCGCGCCGGTTTCCCGGCAGGCGTGTTCAACCTGGTAATGGGCAGCGGTCGCGTAGTCGGCGAAGCGCTGGTCAACAGCCCGAAAGTCGATGGCATCAGCTTCACCGGTTCGGTCGGTGTCGGTCGTCAGATCGCTGTGAACTGCGTGTCGCGTCAGGCCAAGGTGCAGCTGGAAATGGGCGGCAAGAACCCGCAGATCATTCTCGACGATGCCGACCTCAAACAAGCGGTCGAGCTCTCGGTACAGAGCGCGTTCTACTCCACCGGCCAGCGTTGCACAGCTTCGAGTCGCTTTATCGTCACCGCCGGCATCCACGACAAGTTCGTCGAAGCCATGGCCGAGCGCATGAAGTCGATCAAGGTCGGCCATGCGTTGAAGGCCGGTACCGACATCGGTCCGGTGGTCTCGCAAGCGCAACTTGAACAGGACATGAAGTACATCGACATCGGCCAGTCCGAAGGTGCACGACTGGTCAGCGGCGGTGGTCTGGTGACCTGTGACACCGAGGGCTACTTCCTCGCGCCGACCCTGTTTGCCGACAGCGAAGCGTCGATGCGCATCAGCCGCGAAGAGATCTTCGGCCCGGTGGCCAACATCGTCCGCGTCGCCGATTACGAAGCTGCGCTGGCCATGGCCAACGACACCGAGTTCGGGCTGTCGGCGGGCATTGCCACCACCTCGCTGAAATACGCCAACCACTTCAAGCGCCACTCCCAGGCCGGGATGGTGATGGTCAACCTGCCGACCGCCGGTGTGGATTACCACGTTCCGTTCGGTGGGCGTAAAGGTTCATCCTATGGATCACGTGAGCAAGGTCGCTATGCGCAAGAGTTCTACACGGTCGTGAAAACCAGCTACATCGGTTCGTAACAAGAAACACCGCGGTATTGGCAACGATACCGCGCCCCCTGTAGGAGCGAGCTCTGCTCGCGATGGTCTCGAGATTGCGAAGTGCAGCCTGATGCCCAGCGTCATCGTTGACGACCATCGCGAGCAAGCTCGCTCCCACAAAGCACCGTTATTACCCGCATAAAAATAATCAGTGGGAGTACATCTACATGCAATCGACCAAGCCGACTCACGTCCGCTATCTGATCCTGCTCATGCTGTTTCTGGTGACCACGATCAACTACGCCGACCGGGCTACCATCGCAATCGCCGGCTCCAGCCTGCAGAAAGACCTGGGCATCGACGCCGTTACCCTCGGCTACATCTTCTCCGCATTCGGTTGGGCCTACGTGGCCGGGCAAATCCCCGGCGGCTGGCTGCTGGACCGTTTTGGTTCGAAAAAAATCTACGCGTTGAGCATCTTCACCTGGTCGCTGTTCACCGTCCTGCAGGGTTATGTCGGCGAGTTCGGCATGTCCACAGCCGTGGTTGCGCTGTTCATGCTGCGCTTTCTGGTGGGCCTGGCCGAAGCGCCATCCTTCCCCGGCAACGCGCGCATCGTCGCAGCCTGGTTTCCGACCGCTGAACGCGGCACCGCTTCGGCGATCTTCAACTCGGCGCAATACTTTGCCACCGTGTTGTTCGCTCCACTGATGGGCTGGATTGTCTACGCCTTTGGCTGGCAGCATGTGTTCATCGTCATGGGCGTGATCGGCATCATCTTCTCCGGGATCTGGCTGAAGGTGATCTACAGCCCGCGCCAGCATCCGATGATCAACGATGCCGAGTTCAAGCACATCGCCGACAACGGCGGCATGGTCGACATGGACCAGGACAAAGGCAAAGGCAAAGGCAACAAGACCGACGGTCCGAAGTGGGACTACATCCGTCAACTGCTGACCAACCGCATGATGCTCGGCGTGTACCTGGGCCAGTACTGCATCAATGGCATCACTTACTTCTTCCTGACCTGGTTCCCGGTGTACCTGGTGCAGGAGCGTGGCATGACCATCCTCAAGGCCGGTTTCATCGCGTCCTTGCCGGCGATCTGCGGCTTCATCGGTGGTGTGCTAGGCGGGGTGATTTCCGATTACCTGTTGCGCAAAGGCCATTCCCTGACCTTCGCCCGCAAGGCGCCGATCATTGCGGGCCTGCTGGTTTCCAGCAGCATCGTGGCCTGCAACTACGTGGATGTCGAATGGATGGTCGTCGGCTTCATGGCCCTGGCGTTCTTCGGCAAAGGCGTTGGCGCACTGGGGTGGGCCGTGGTGTCCGATACTTCGCCCAAGCAGATCGCCGGTCTGAGCGGTGGCCTGTTCAACACCTTCGGTAACCTGGCTTCGATCACCACCCCGATCGTCATCGGCTACATCATCAGCTCCACCGGTTCGTTCAAGTGGGCGCTGGTGTTCGTCGGTTGCAACGCGCTGGTCGCGGTGTTCAGTTACCTGGTGATCGTAGGCCCGATCAAGCGTGTGGTGCTCAAAGAGCCTCCCGCAAATGGTTCTGAAGCCCCTGGCAAATTGTCTCAAGCGCATTCCTGAGGAGCGGCGTCATGCAGTTGATTGAACATTCCGACTCGCCGCGCTACATCCGCCTGCACGAGCGGGATAACGTAGTGATCGTGGTCAACGATCAGGGCGTACCGGCCGGTACCGAATTTGCGGACGGCCTGGTGACCGTGGACTTCGTGCCACAGAGCCACAAGGTCACCCTGGAAGACATTCCCGAGGGTGGCCGGGTGATTCGCTACGGCCAGGTCATTGGCTACGCCTTGCAGTCGATTCCCCGCGGCAGCTGGGTCAAGGAAGATCAACTGCGCATGCCGACCGCGCCACCGCTGGACAGCCTGCCGCTGTCCACCGACGTGCCCGCCGCGCAAGCACCGCTGGAAGGTTTCACCTTCGAGGGATATCGCAACGCTGACGGCACCGTCGGCACGCGCAACATCCTCGGCATCACCACCACCGTGCAATGTGTGACAGGGGTGCTGGACCATGCGGTCAAGCGCATCAAGGCCGAGTTGCTGCCCAAGTATCCGCACGTCGATGACGTGGTGGCCCTGACCCACAGCTACGGCTGTGGCGTGGCGATCACCGCCACCGACGCGTACATCCCGATTCGCACGGTGCGCAACCTGGCGCGCAACCCGAACCTGGGCGGCGAAGCGCTGGTGATCAGCCTGGGCTGCGAGAAATTGCAGGCCGGGCAGGTGATGCACGAGAACGACAGTTCGGTGGATTTGAGCGAGCCATGGCTGTACCGCTTGCAGGACTCCAGCCACGGCTTCACCGAGATGATCGAGCAGATCATGGAACTGGCCGAAATCCGTTTGAAGAAGCTCGATCAACGTCGCCGGGAAACCGTGCCGGCGTCCGAGCTGATTCTCGGCATGCAGTGTGGTGGCAGTGATGCGTTCTCCGGCATCACCGCCAACCCGGCGCTGGGTTACGCATCGGATCTGTTGCTGCGTGCGGGTGCGACGGTGATGTTCTCCGAAGTCACCGAAGTGCGCGACGCGATCTACCTGCTGACGTCCCGCGCGCAGACCAAGGAAGTCGCTCAGGAGCTCGTGCGGGAAATGGACTGGTACGACCGTTACCTGGCCAAGGGTGAAGCGGATCGCAGCGCCAACACCACGCCGGGGAACAAGAAGGGCGGGCTGTCGAACATTGTCGAGAAGTCCCTTGGTTCGATCGTCAAATCCGGCAGCAGCGCGATCACCGGCGTGCTCGGCCCTGGCGAGCGCTTCAAGGAAAAAGGCTTGATCTTCTGCGCGACGCCGGCCAGCGACTTTGTCTGCGGGACGTTGCAGTTGGCGGCGGGGATGAACCTGCACGTGTTCACCACCGGTCGCGGCACGCCTTATGGGCTGGCCATGGCACCGGTGGTCAAGGTCTCGACCCGGACTGAATTGGCGCAGCGCTGGCCGGACCTGATCGACATCGACGCAGGGCGCATTGCCACCGGCCGCGCATCGATCGAGGAGCTGGGCTGGGAGCTGTTCCACTACTATCTGGACGTGGCCAGCGGCAAGAAGCAGACCTGGGCGGAGCAGCACAAGCTGCATAACGACATCACCCTGTTCAACCCGGCGCCGATTACCTGAGACCGCGTTATCGTTCTTCGCGAGCAAGCCCGCTCCCACAAGGATTGCGCTGAACCTGTGGGAGCGGGCTTGCTCGCGAAGGCGGTCGACCAGACACCGAAGGACTTGGTGGCTTATCATTAGCCCCCTAACGACGCCCACCCCAAGGTCCTCTCCGGCATGCTGGCAATATTCCTCGAAACCCTGAACATCACCGCGCCGGTATTCGCCATGCTGTTTCTGGGTGCGCTGCTCAAGCGCATCGACTGGATCAACGACAATTTCATCCACACGGCGTCGGCCCTGGTGTTCAACGTCACCATGCCGGCGCTGCTGTTTCTGGGCATTCTGCATGCCGACCTGCACGCGGCGTTGCAGCCGGCGCTGCTGATCTATTTCTCCCTCGCGACCCTGGTGGGCTTTGCCATCGCCTGGGGCTGGGCGATCTGGAAGTGTCCGCGGGAAGATCGGGGGATCTACACCCAGGGCGCCTTTCGCGGTAACAACGGGGTGATCGGCCTGGCGCTGGCGGCCAGCATGTACGGCGACTACGGGATTTCCCTCGGGGCGATCCTCGCGGCGCTGGTGATCCTGTTTTACAACACGCTGTCGACCATCGTCCTGGCGGTGTACAGCCCGGTGATCAAGTCCGATCCGTGGAGCATCTGCAAAAGCGTGTTGAGCAATCCGCTGATCCTCAGCGTGATGGCGGCGGCGCCTTTCGCCTATTTCAAGATCGGCTTGCCAGGCTGGCTGGAGACCTCCGGCCAGTACCTGGCGCAAACCACCTTGCCACTGGCGCTGATCTGCATCGGCGGCACCCTATCCATGGCGGCGCTGCGCAAAAGCGGCAACATGGCGTTGAGTTCAAGCCTGGTGAAAATGATCGGCTTGCCGGTGCTGGCGACGCTGGGCGCGTGGTTGTGGGGTTTTCGCGGCGCGGAACTGGGGATTCTGTTTCTGTACTTCGGCAGCCCGACCGCCGCTGCCAGTTTTGTGATGGCGCGGGCGGCCGAGGGCAATCATGAACTGGCGGCGGCGATTATCGTGATCACCACGCTGATGGCGGCGGTCACCACCAACGTCGGGATCTTTTTGTTGCAGTGGGGTGGGTGGATCTGACCCTGGAGTTTGTGGCGTTCTTCAGGGCCTCATCGCGAGCAAGCTCGCTCCCACAGGTTTCGTTGTTGTTAATCAAACTCTGTTCACACCGAAGCCCCCTGTGGGAGCGAGCTTGCTCGCGATGGCGCCAGATCAGGCAACCTGAATTTCAATGACTCACTCAGGTTGCTGATAGCTGTCGATCACTTCCTGCGCCGCGCGAAACGCATCGATCGCCGCCGGCACGCCGGCATACACCGCACAATGCAGCAACGCCTCGCGAATTTCCTCCACGGTGCAGCCGTTGTTCAAGGCCCCGCGCACGTGACCTTTCAATTCCTGCGGGCACTTGAGCGCGGTCAGGGCGGCGAGGGTGATCAGGCTACGGGTTTTCAGCGGCAGGCCTTCGCGATTCCACACGCCGCCCCAGGCGTGTTCATTGACAAAGTCCTGCAGCGGCTGGGTGAACTCGGTGGCGTTGCCCAGTGCGCGGTCGACGAAGGCGTCGCCCATTACTTGGCGACGAACTTCAACGCCGGTTTTTTTATTCTCGGTCATGGGGCTTCCTTCTTATGGTGTTGGCGATGCCAGGCGCGTAGCGACGTGAACAGCAAAAACGCCACCAGCGCCGGCAGGACGAAAAACAGCATCAGGTGTTCCAGCTTGCCGGCCAGTGGCATGCCGGTGGTGAACGACACCACGTGCAGCCCATACGCCAGGTACAAACCCAGAAACAACAGGCCTTCGGCGCGGGTCACCCGGTAGCCGGAGTAGAACACCGGCAGGCAAAGCGCCGCGACGCCGAGCATCACCGGCAGGTCGAAATCCAGGGCATTGGGCGACACCGACAGTGGCGATGGCGCCACCAGGGCAGTAAAGCCGAGCACGCCCAGGAGGTTGAACAGGTTGCTGCCAATCACGTTGCCCACGGCAATATCACGTTCGCCGCGCATCGCCGCGATCAACGAAGTGGCGAGCTCAGGCAGTGAGGTGCTGACGGCGACGATGGTCAGGCCGATGATCCGCTCCGACAACCCAAGATCGGTGGCGACCACAACCGCGGCACCCAGCAGCAAGTGCCCGGCGTACACCAGCATCGCCAGCCCGGCGACGATCATCAGCAGGCTGCTCAGCCATGGCGCTTGCGCATGATGGTCATGGCTCGATACCGGGCGTGCAGAGTGCCGCGACTGGCGCAGCAGCAACCCCAGGTAAATCGCCAGTGCCGTCAGCAGCATCACGCCGTCGACACGGGTCAGTTCTTCATTCCAGGCGAGTACGAACACCAGCAGGCTGGCACCGATCATCAGTGGAATATCCAGGCGCACCAGTTGCCGGGAAACCCGCAAAGGAATGATCAGGGCGGACAGCCCGAGGGTGACGAGGATGTTGAAAATGCTGCTGCCGATCACGCTGCCGACGGCGATGTCGGCATTGTGCGCCAGGGTCGCCTGCAGGCTGACCGCCATTTGCGGTGCGCTGCTGCCGAGGGCGACGATGGTCAGGCCGATGATCAACGGGCGTATGTGCAACCGCGCGGCAATGCGTACGGCGGCGCGCACCATCAATTCGGCGCCGACAATCAGCAGGAGCAATCCGCTGAGCAATTCGATCACGCTGATCAGGGGTAAATCGGCTAGTCCGAAAATGGTCGGGGCTCCATCGCTCAGTCGTCGAGGGCTTGCACGCGAACCCGCGCGGTGCCGCTGCGCAGCATGCCCAGGCGCTCGGCGGCTTCCTTGGACAGGTCGATCAGGCGGCCCCGGGTGTGCGGCCCGCGATCATTGATGCGCACCACGCAGGATTTGTCGTTATTCAGATTGGTGACCTTCACCCGTGTACCGAAGGGTAGCTGGCGATGGGCGGCGGTCATGGAATTCATGTTGAAACGCTCGCCGTTGGCGGTGCGTTTGCCTTGGTGTTTGGCGCCGTAGTACGAAGCCACGCCGGTTTTGTCGTAACCATGCGGATCGACGGTGTCGGTGCTGGCGCAACCGGCCAGGAGCGAGAGGAGGGCGCATAATCCAAGTAGACGCTTCATTTAAAGCTTCCAAAAACAAATGTGGGAGCGGGCTTGCTCGCGAATGCATTCTGACAGTCAACTTTGTGTTGAGTGCCGAACAGCATTCGCGAGCAAGTCGAATCGTCGCACCGCCGCTCCCACAAGGGAATGGAGCCAGATTGCCGGGCTGGCTCCATTCTCATCAGCCTTCGAGCTTGCTTTTCAGCAGTTCGTTAACCTGCTGCGGGTTGGCCTTGCCCTTGGAGGCTTTCATGGCCTGGCCGACGAAGAAGCCGAACATCTTGCCGCGCTTGGCTTCGTCTGCCGCGCGGTATTGTTCGACCTGCTCGGCGTTGGCCACGAGCATTTCGTCCAGCACCGCCGAGATCGCGCCAGTGTCGGTCACTTGCTTGAGGCCGCGCTTGTCGATGATCTCGTCCGCGCTGCCTTCGCCGTTCGCCATCGCTTCAAACACCACCTTGGCGATTTTGCCGGAGATGGTGTTGTCCTTGATGCGCAGCAGCATGCCGCCCAGAAGCTCGGCGCAAACCGGTGACTGTTCGATGTCCAGGCCTTGCTTGTTGAGCAAGCTGCCCAACTCGACCATCACCCAGTTCGCCGCCAGCTTGGCGTCGCCGCTGATGCTTGCGACCTTCTCGAAGTAGTCCGCCTGCTCGCGGCTGGTGGCCAGCACGTTGGCGTCGTACGCCGACAGACCGAACTGCGCCTGGAAACGTTCGCGCTTCTGCGGTGGCAATTCCGGCAGGGTGGCGCGCACGTCGTCGAGGAAGGTGTTTTCGATCACGACTGGCAGCAGGTCCGGATCAGGGAAGTAACGGTAGTCGTTGGCTTCCTCTTTGCTGCGCATCGGACGGGTTTCGTCCTTGTTCGGATCGTACAGGCGGGTCTGCTGGATCACCTTGCCGCCGTCTTCGATCAGCTCGATCTGACGTTGGATTTCGCTGTTGATCGCTTTTTCGATGAAGCGGAACGAGTTGACGTTCTTGATCTCGCAGCGGGTGCCGAACTCGGCCTGGCCTTTCGGACGGATCGATACGTTGCAGTCACAACGCAGCGAGCCTTCGGCCATGTTGCCGTCGCAAATCCCCAGGTAACGCACCAGCGCGTGGATCGCCTTGACGTAAGCCACGGCTTCCTTGGCGCTGCGCATGTCCGGTTCGGAAACGATTTCCAGCAACGGCGTGCCTGCACGGTTCAGGTCGATGCCGCTGGCGCCGCTGAATTCTTCGTGCAGGCTTTTGCCGGCGTCTTCTTCAAGGTGCGCGCGGGTGATGCCGACACGTTTGACCGTGCCGTCTTCCAGGGCGATGTCCAGGTGGCCCTTGCCGACGATCGGCAATTCCATCTGGCTGATCTGGTAGCCCTTGGGCAGGTCCGGGTAGAAGTAGTTTTTACGGGCGAACACGTTGTGCTGGCCGATCTCGGCGTCAATCGCCAGACCGAACATCACCGCCATGCGCACCGCTTCCTGGTTCAGCACCGGCAGCACGCCGGGCATGCCCAGGTCTATCAGGCTGGCCTGGGTGTTCGGCTCGGAACCGAACGTGGTGGAACTACCGGAAAAGATTTTCGACCGGGTGGTGAGCTGGGTGTGAATCTCCAGCCCGATCACGACTTCCCATTGCATGTGTGTCTCCTCAGAAGCCGGTTGGGGTGCGAGTGTGCCAGTCAGTGTTCAGCTGGTACTGGTGCGCAACGTTGAGCAAGCGGCCTTCCTGGAAATATGGGGCGAGCAGTTGCACGCCGACCGGCAGGCCATCGACGAAGCCTGCAGGCATGGACAAGCCCGGCAGACCGGCGAGGTTGGCGGTAATGGTGTAGACGTCTTCCAGGTACGCAGCGACCGGGTCGCTGTTCTTGGCGCCGAGCTTCCAGGCCGGGTTCGGCGTGGTTGGGCCGAGGATGATGTCGACCTCATTAAAGGCCGCCATGAAGTCGTTCTTGATCAGGCGACGGATCTTCTGCGCCTTGAGGTAGTAGGCATCGTAGTAACCGGCGGACAGCGCGTAGGCACCGACCATGATCCGGCGCTGCACTTCCGCGCCGAAGCCTTCACCACGGGAGCGCTTGTACAGGTCTTCCAGGTTTTTCGGGTCCTCGCAGCGATAGCCGAAGCGCACACCGTCGAAACGCGACAGGTTGGAAGAGGCTTCCGCCGGGGCGATCACGTAGTACGCAGGAATCGCGTGCTGCATGTTCGGCAGGCTGATTTCCTTGATCACGGCGCCGAGCTTTTCCAGCTCCTTGATGCTGTTGTGGATCAGTTCGGCAATGCGCGGGTCGAGACCGGCGCTGAAGTATTCCTTCGGTACACCGATGCGCAGGCCTTGCAGCGAGCCGTTGAGGCTGGCGCTGTAGTCCGGCACGGGTTCATCGATGCTGGTGGAGTCGTTCGGATCGAACCCGGCCATACCTTGCAACAAAATCGCGCAGTCTTCGGCCGTGCGCGCCAACGGGCCGCCCTGATCGAGACTGGAGGCGTAGGCGATCATGCCCCAGCGCGAAACACGACCGTACGTCGGTTTCAGACCGGTGAGGTTGGTCAGGGCTGCCGGCTGACGGATCGAACCGCCGGTGTCGGTGCCGGTGGCAGCCGGCAACAGACGAGCGGCCACCGCCGCCGCCGAACCACCGGACGAACCGCCCGGCACGTGTTCCAGGTTCCACGGGTTTTTCACCGCGCCGTAGTAACTCGACTCGTTGGCCGAACCCATGGCGAATTCGTCCATGTTGGTCTTGCCCAGGGTCACGGCCCCGGCGGCAGCCAGCTTGGCGACGACAGTGGCGTCGTACGGTGCTTTAAAGTTGTCGAGCATCTTCGAGCCGCAACTGGTGCGAATGCCCTGGGTGCAGAACAGGTCTTTGTGGGCGATCGGCGCGCCGAGCAGGGCGCCGCTCTCACCATTGGCCCGACGGGCGTCAGCGGCTTTCGCCTGCGTCAGCGCCAGGTCTTCGGTAAGGCTGATGAAACTGTTGAGCTGTGGGTCGAGCTGGGCGATGCGCGCCAGCAGGACTTTGGTCAGCTCTTCGGAGGAAAACTTTTTATCGGCGAGTCCGCGGGCGATCTCGGCCAGAGTCAATTGATGCATTGAAGGCTCTTTCCCTTTAGTCGATGACTTTCGGAACCAGGTACAGGCCGTTTTCGACCGCTGGTGCGATGGACTGGTAGGCCTCGCGGTTATTGGTCTCGGTCACGACGTCCGCGCGCAGGCGCTGGCTTGCTTCCAGCGGGTGGGCCAGCGGTTCGATACCGTCGGTATTGACCGCCTGCATTTCGTCGACCAGCCCGAGAATGCTGTTGAGGGCCGAAGTGATGTGTGGAAGATCGGCATCATTGAGGCCCAGACAGGCCAGATGAGCGATTTTTTCCACGTCGGAGCGTTCTAGCGCCATTGGGATTCTCCAGTGGAAAACAAAACGGACCGCGTCCGTGTGTTAGATTGTCGGAACACTACCGCACTTCTACGGTCATAAGGCCGCGATTGTGGGGCTTGGTGCACAGAAAAGCGTCCAATTTAACATATTGGCGCCTTGCCCAAAATCCCTGTCGTTGTTAGAGTTTGCCGCACTTTTTTACCCACGCGTTGCCTAGGGTCCCTTTCCCATGTTCAAGAAACTGCGTGGCATGTTTTCCAGCGATCTTTCCATTGACCTGGGCACTGCCAACACCCTTATTTACGTGCGCGAGCGCGGTATCGTCCTGAATGAGCCCTCCGTTGTGGCCATTCGGACACACGGTAACCAGAAAAGTGTCGTTGCTGTCGGCACCGAAGCCAAGCGCATGCTCGGCCGTACTCCGGGCAACATTGCTGCCATTCGTCCGATGAAGGACGGCGTGATCGCCGACTTCAGCGTGTGCGAAAAAATGCTGCAGTATTTTATCAACAAGGTTCACGAAAACAGCTTTCTGCAGCCTAGCCCGCGTGTGTTGATCTGCGTTCCATGCAAATCCACCCAGGTTGAGCGTCGCGCCATCCGCGAATCGGCCCTTGGCGCCGGTGCCCGTGAAGTGTTCCTGATCGAAGAGCCAATGGCCGCTGCGATCGGTGCCGGCTTGCCGGTCGAAGAAGCCCGCGGTTCGATGGTCGTGGATATCGGTGGCGGTACCACCGAAATCGCGCTGATCTCCCTGAACGGTGTGGTTTACGCCGAATCCGTCCGCGTTGGCGGCGACCGCTTCGACGAAGCGATCATCACCTACGTGCGCCGCAACTACGGCAGCCTGATCGGTGAATCCACCGCCGAGCGCATCAAGCAGGAAATCGGCACGGCCTACCCGGGCGGCGAAATTCGCGAAGTCGACGTTCGTGGCCGTAACCTGGCCGAAGGCGTTCCACGCGCATTCACCCTGAACTCCAACGAAGTGCTGGAAGCTCTGCAAGAGTCCCTGGCAACCATCGTTCAGGCCGTGAAAAGCGCCCTGGAGCAATCGCCTCCGGAACTGGCTTCCGACATCGCCGAGCGAGGTCTGGTACTGACCGGTGGTGGCGCCTTGCTGCGTGACCTGGACAAATTGCTGGCCCAGGAAACCGGTCTGCCGGTGATCGTTGCCGAAGACCCGCTGACCTGCGTTGCTCGCGGCGGTGGCCGTGCATTGGAAATGATGGATAAACACACCATGGACCTGCTTTCCAGCGAATAAGTCGCCGGATCGCTTCTATGCTGTTGAGCGCGCAGGCGGCACTTTGCAGTGCTGCCTGTCCGCGTTTATCTTCTGTCAGTCTGCATCCAGGCCGGATTGCTGTCGTATGAATAAACAGAACATTTGCCTGGGAGGAGCGGCTTATTAAACCGCTTTTCACCAAGGGCCCTTCACTGGGCGTGCGCCTGTTGGTGCTGGTCGTGCTATCGGTCGCGCTGATGGTGGTCGATGCCCGTTTCAGTCTGCTCAAGCCTGCACGCAGCCAGATGTCGCTGGTGCTGATGGACGCCTACTGGATCACCGACCTGCCCGGACGACTCTGGGAAGGCGTTGCCAGTCAGTTTGGCAGCCGGACCGAACTCGTCGCCGAAAACGAGAAACTCAAGACCGAGAACCTGCTGTTGCAGGGGCGCATGCAGAAGCTTGCCGCCCTGACCGAGCAGAACGTTCGGCTGCGTGAGTTGCTCAACTCTTCGGCACTGGTCAACGAGAAGGTCGAAGTGGCCGAGTTGATCGGCATGGACCCCAACCCCTTCACCCATCGCATCATCATCAATAAAGGTGAGCGCGACGGCGTGGTCCTCGGTCAACCGGTACTCGATGCCCGTGGCCTGATGGGCCAGGTGGTCGAGTTGATGCCCTACACCTCCCGCGTCCTGCTGCTGACCGACACCACCCACAGCATTCCGGTGCAGGTGAACCGTAACGGTTTGCGGGCGATCGCCAGTGGCACCGGCAACCCGGAGCGCCTCGAGTTGCGGCATGTGGCCGATACCGCCGACATCAAGGAAGGCGACTTGCTGGTCAGCTCCGGTCTCGGCCAACGTTTTCCGGCCGGGTACCCGGTGGCGACGGTCAAGGAAGTGATTCACGATTCCGGCCAGCCGTTTGCCATTGTCCGAGCCGTTCCAACCGCCGCCTTGAACCGCAGCCGCTACCTGCTGCTGGTATTCAGCGACAACCGGACTGCCGAAGAGCGCGTCAACGCTGCCGCCCAGGCCCAGGAAAGCCTGGATGCACAGGGCGGTGGGCCGACCCTTCCGACGACGGTTCCGAAAGTGGTCAGCCCCGCGGTCCCCGCCGCACCGGCTGCCGCACCGGCTATACCTGCCACGGCGGCGCCTGCAGCGACGGCCCCCGCCAAGCCAACCACCACGCCAGCCAAGCCTGCGGCCACGCATCCTGCGGCGGCTAAACCGCCGGCGGCGCAACCCGCTGCCGCGAAGCCTGCCGCCAAACCGCCAGTCTCCGCGCCGGCCACTCCAGTGGGGAGAGAATAATGGGCGGTGTAAAAGCATCCCGAAACGGCTGGATAGTCTGGCTGACGTTCGCCGTCGGTCTGCTGCTGAGCGTTTCACCTCTGCCGCAATTCATGGAAATCCTGCGCCCGCTGTGGCTGGCCTTGTTGCTGGCATTCTGGGCGCTGAACCTGCCGCAGACCGTCGGGATGGTGACGGCGTTCTGCCTGGGGCTGGCTGAAGACGTGCTCTACGGTACCTTGCTGGGTCAGAACGCCTTGATCCTGACGCTCATCACCTATCTGGTGCTGGCGCTGCAACAACGCTTGCGGATGTTCCCGATGTGGCAGCAGAGTCTGGTGATCCTGGTGATCTTCGGCCTCGCCCAGCTTGTACAACTCTGGCTCAGTGCCTTGACCGGCAATCGTCAGCCGACGCTGGCGCTGGTGCTGCCGGCACTGGTCAGTGCATTGCTCTGGCCCTGGATCAGTTTCGGTTTGCGCGGATTGCGTCGACGTTACAAAATCAATTAATTCGCTCAGGCATTAGACAGGGAGAGGTCTTGATGAAACGGTTGTACCTCGCCTCTGGCTCGCCACGCCGGCGTGAATTGCTCACGCAGATCGGCGTTCCGTTCTGCGCTGTCAGTGCGGACATCGATGAAACTCCTATAGATCAAGAATCCCCGTCGGCCTATGTCGAGCGTCTGGCGCGCGGCAAGGCCGAGGCCGGGCGCGGCAGCGTCGTGCCTGACGAACCGTTCTGCGTACTCGGCGCCGATACCGCCGTGGTGCTCGATGGAAAAATTCTCGGCAAACCGGTTGATCAAGCGGATGCCTGCGCCATGCTGATGATGTTGTCAGGGTGTGAGCATGAAGTCCTGACCGCGATTGCGGTACTTGATGGCGAGCGTTGCGAATCCCGGGTTGTCACCAGTCGCGTGCGTTTTCGGGATATCAGTCGCGATGAAGCCGTGGCCTACTGGGCCAGCGGTGAACCACAGGACAAGGCGGGCGGTTATGGCATTCAAGGACTGGGTGCGGTGTTTGTCGCCGGGCTCAATGGAAGTTATTCAGCGGTGGTCGGACTACCGCTTTGCGAAACCGCGGAACTGCTCGGCCATTTCGGCATACCCTGTTGGCAAACCCGGAACGCACACTAAGCAACGTTCTGAACAGATGCGGCCATTATCGTGAACATGCCTGAACGAGACCCTGCCATGAGTGAAGAGATCCTGATCAACATCACGCCGATGGAGTCGCGCGTGGCGGTGGTCGAAAACGGTGTCCTGCAAGAGGTCCACGTCGAGCGTACGCAAAAGCGCGGAATCGTCGGCAACATCTATAAAGGCAAAGTCGTGCGGGTATTGCCGGGGATGCAGGCGGCATTCGTCGATATCGGCCTGGACCGTGCGGCGTTCATTCATGCGTCGGAAATTTCCCTGCGCGAAGGCCCGGCGGTCGAGAGCATCAGCGCACTGGTGCACGAAGGCCAGAGCCTGGTGGTGCAAGTGACCAAGGACCCGATCGGTTCCAAAGGCGCACGCCTGACCACTCAGCTGTCGATCCCTTCGCGCTACCTGGTGTACATGCCGCGCACGGCCCATGTCGGGATTTCCCTGAAGATCGAAGACGAAGCCGAGCGCGAACGTCTCAAGCAAGTGGTCACCGATTGCGTGGCCAAGGAAGGTATCAAGGAGGCCGGCGGTTTCATCCTGCGTACGGCAGCCGAAGGCGCCGGCGCCGATGAAATCCTCATGGACATCCGCTACCTGCGAAGGCTCTGGGATCAGATCAGCGCCCAGATCAAAACCATCAGCGCGCCCAGCGTGATCTACGAAGACCTCGGTCTGGCGCTGCGCACCCTGCGTGACCTGGTAAGCCCGAAAATCGAGAAGATCCGCATCGACTCCCGGGAAACCTTCCAGAAGACCACGCAATTCGTCGCCGAATTGATGCCGGAGATTGCCGACCGTCTGGAGCATTACCCGGGCGAGCGGCCGATTTTCGACCTGTATGGCGTCGAAGACGAAATCCAGAAGGCCCTCGAGCGCAAGGTCCCGCTCAAGTCCGGCGGATATCTGGTGGTCGATCCGGCGGAAGCCATGAGCACCATCGACGTCAATACCGGGGCGTTCGTCGGCCATCGCAACCTCGAAGAAACCATCTTCAAGACCAACCTCGAAGCCGCGACGGCCATCGCCCGTCAATTGCGCCTGCGCAACCTCGGCGGGATCATCATCATCGACTTCATCGACATGGAAGATGAAGAGCACCAGCGCCAGGTGCTGCGCACGCTCGAGAAGCAGCTGGAGCGCGATCACGCCAAGACCAACATCATCGGTATCACCGAGTTGGGCCTGGTGCAGATGACCCGCAAGCGCACCCGCGAAAGCCTTGAGCAGGTATTGTGCGAGCCGTGCAACGCCTGTCAGGGGCGCGGCAAGCTCAAGACGCCGGAAACCGTGTGCTACGAAATCTTTCGCGAAATCCTGCGTGAGGCTCGCGCCTATCAGGCGGAGGGCTATCGTGTATTGGCAAACCAGAAAGTTGTCGACCGCCTGCTCGACGAAGAGTCGGGCAACGTCGCCGAGCTGGAAGGGTTTATCGGGCGCACCATCCGTTTCCAGGTCGAAACCATGTATTCCCAGGAACAATACGACGTGGTGCTGCTCTGAAGCGTTTCGTTGTGATTTTTCGAGAATGGCTGGCCTCAGCTTTTTGCAAAACTTTTGCCATGGGGGCCATCTGACATGGACCGTCTGACACGCATTTTGGCCGCACTGACCCGCTGGGGTCTGGGCCTGTGCGCGTTGGTTTTGGTGTTGATGGCGCTCTACGTCAGCCTTGGCCGGGAGCTGACTCCGCTAGTCGCCGAGTACCGTGCCGAAATCGAAACCAAAGCCAGCGATGCCTTGGGCATGCCGCTGCAAATCGGCGAACTGGAAGGCAACTGGCGTGGATTCGCCCCCATATTGATGGCGCACGACGTGACCGTCGGCGAAGGCGCCAATGCCCTGCACCTGGATCAGGTGCGCGCGGTGCCGGACCTTTGGGCCAGTCTGCTGGCACGTGAAGTACGCATCGCTCATCTGGAACTCAGCGGCCTGAAGATCAGCGTCAAGGAGGGCGACGACGGTCAATGGGCGCTCGAAGGATTGCCGGTGCAACAGGATCAACCGATCGATCCGCAACAGTTGCTCAATCGCATGCAGATGATCCAGCAACTGTCGGTACTCGACAGCCAGGTGACCTTGCAGCCGTTTGCACAGTCGCCGCTGACCCTGACCTATGTCGGCCTGAATCTGAAAACCGGTGCGTCACGGCAGCGGCTCGACGCCCGCCTGACCCTGCCCGACGGCCAGCCTGTGGCCATGAGCCTGCGTACCCGCATTCGAGCCAGCCAATGGCAGGACGGTGAAGCCGAGTTCTACCTGAGCCTGCCGCAAAGCGACTGGTCGAAGTGGCTGCCCGAGCGCGTCAGCCAGCAATGGAATTTCTCCGAGATCAAGGCCGGCGGCGAGCTGTGGCTGACCTGGGGCAAAGGCGTCTTGCAAAGCGCGGCAGTGCGCTTGAACGCGCCACAACTCAAGGGCGCCTACGCCGAGCGCAAGCCGATCCAGATTAACAACCTGGCGCTCAATGGTTACTTCCTGCGCAGTGCCGAAGGCATGCAGGTGACCCTGGATTCCCTGGCAATGAACCTCGGCGACGTCCGCTGGGAAACGCATTTGCAGCTCAAGCAAAGCGCCGCCACCGACAAGACCGAAGAGCTTTGGCATCTACAGGCCGACCGGGTCGACCTGACCCCGCTCACGCCGCTGCTAAATGCCCTGGCGCCGTTTCCGAAAGGCTTTGCCACCGTTGTCGAGCGGCTCAAGGTGAAGGGCGGACTGCGCAATGTATTGATCGACGTGCGGCCCAATGCCACTGACGACAGCAAGTTCAGCTTTGCCGCCAACCTCGACCAGGTGGGCTTCGATGCCTATCACGGTGCACCGGCGGCACGAAATGTCAGCGGCAGCATCAGCGGTGACCTGGGGCGCGGCGAACTGCGTATGGACAGCAAGGATTTCATGCTGCACCTGGACCCGATTTTCGCCAAGCCATGGCAGTACATTCAGGCCAATGCGCAGCTGACCTGGAAACTCGACAAAGAAGGCTTCACCCTGATTGCGCCGTATCTGAAGGTGCTGGGCGAGGAGGGCAAGATTGCCGGCGACTTCCTGATTCGCCTGCATTTTGATGACACCCAGGAAGACTACATGGACCTGCGGGTTGGCCTGGTCGATGGTGACGGTCGCTACACCGCCAAATACCTGCCCACAGTCCTCAGCCCGGCGCTGGATGAATGGCTGCGCACGGCGATTCTCAAGGGTGCGGTGGATCAAGGCTTCTTCCAGTATCAAGGGTCGCTCAGCCACGGTGCCGCAGACGTCGATCGCAGCATCAGCCTGTACTTCAAGGTTCACGATGCCGAACTGGCCTTTCAGCCGGGCTGGCCCCATGTCAGCAAGGTCAGCGGCGATGTGTTTGTCGAAGACAGCGGCGTGCGGATCCTGGCCAGCAAAGGCCAGTTGCTCGACACCCAGGTCAGCGATATTTACGTCAACATTCCCCATGCGCCTGCCGGGCAGAACGTTCATTTGTTCCTCGATGGCGGATTTGCCGGTGGTTTGGGCGATGGCCTGAAAATCCTTCAGGAAGCGCCGATAGGCACCGGGGCGACTTTTGCCGGCTGGGAAGGCGAGGGTGATCTGACAGGCAAGCTGAAGCTGGATATTCCGCTGGCAAAAGGCGAGGAACCGAAGGTCCTTGTCGACTTCAAGACCGCCAAGGCACGCTTGAAACTGGCCGAACCGGTGCTGGAGTTGACCCAGCTCAAAGGTGACTTCCGTTTCGACAGCGCCAAAGGCCTGAGCGGCCATAACATCAGCGCCCGGGCATTCGACAAGCCGGTCACTGCACAGATTTTTGCCGATGGCAGCCCGGGTAAGCTCAATACCCGGGTAACCGCGTCGGGCCAGGTCGAAGTCAAGAAACTGACCGACTGGCTGAAGGTGACCCAGCCTTTGCCGGTGAGTGGCGTGATCCCTTATCACCTGCAACTGACCCTCGATGGCCTCGACAGCCAATTGCTGGTCAACTCCAACCTCAAGGGCGTGGCGGTCGATTTGCCTGCGCCCTTCGGCATGGCCGCCGATGCCGGGCGCGACACGACGTTTCGCATGACGTTGCAGGGCGACGAGCGGCGCTATTGGGTCAACTACGGGGATCTGGCGAGTTTCACCTTTGCGGCCCCAGCCAGCAATTTTGCCGAGGGGCGCGGGGACTTGTTCCTCGGTGGCGGCGAGGCTGTGTTGCCGGGCACCAAAGGCCTGCGGGTACGGGGCGTGTTGTCCGAGCTGGACGTAGGCCCGTGGAAGGATCTGGTCGATAAATACGCCGGGCAGGACCCCGGCGGCAGCGCCAAGCAATTGCTCAGCGGTGCGGATTTCAAGGTGGGCAAGCTCAGCGGTATCGGCACCACGCTTGATCAGGCTTCGATCCAGCTGGCGCGCAAACCTTCCGCCTGGGCGCTGCAGCTCGACAGCGAGCAGATCAAGGGCAGCGCCAACCTGCCCGACTCGAAGGCCATGCCAATCGCGATCAATCTGCAAACCGTGCGCCTGCCGGCACCGGACCCGACCGTACTGGCCGATGAAAACTCGCCGGATCCGCTGGCGTCAGTGGATCCGACGAAAATCCCCGCGATGGACATCACGATCAATCGGTTATTCCAGGGCCAGGATCTGGTCGGTGGCTGGTCGCTGAACGTTCGCCCAACGCCCAGGGGCATTGTGTTCAACTCGCTGGATCTGGGACTCAAGGGCATGCTGCTGGTGGGCAGTGGTGGCTGGGAAGGGGTGCCCGGCGCCAGCAACAGCTGGTACAAGGGCCGCATCAGCGGCAAGAACCTGGCCGATGTTCTCAAGGGCTGGGGGTTTGCGCCGAGCGTCACCAGTCGGGACTTTTATATGGATGTCGATGGCCGCTGGCCCGGCTCGCCGGCCTGGGTGGCGACCAAGCGTTTCTCCGGCTCGCTCGATGCGACACTCAATCAGGGCCAGTTCGTCGAAGTCGAAGGCAGTGCCCAGGCCCTGCGGGTGTTTGGTTTGCTCAACTTCAACTCCATCGGCCGGCGGCTGCGCCTGGACTTTTCCGACCTGTTCGGCAAAGGCCTGAGTTATGACCGGGTCAAAGGGCTGCTGGTCGGGACGAATGGTGTGTATGTCACCCGTCAACCGATCCAGCTGACTGGCCCTTCGAGCACCATCGAACTCGACGGCACGCTGAACATGGTGGCCGATCAGATCGATGCGAAACTGATGGTGACCTTGCCGGTGACCAATAACCTGCCGATTGCCGCGCTGATCGTCGGTGCGCCGGCGGTCGGCGGGGCACTGTTCCTGATCGACAAGCTGATCGGTGACCGGGTCTCCCGTTTCGCCAGTGTGAAGTACAGCGTCAAAGGGCCGTGGAAAGAACCGAAAATCACCTTCGACAAGGCTTTTTGAAAAACCATCCTTCGGGCCTATGGAGTAGCATGGCCATTGCGGCTCGCCCCCCTGTAGGAGCGAGCTTGCTCGCAATGAGTTTGAATGCGACGCGTTTTTTCAGACAACCTGCGTCATCGTTCACGTCCATCGCGAGCAAGCTCGCTCCTACAAGGTCTGTGTTGATTTCAATAAGGAAAAGGCCATGTCTGTAGCGGTGATTCAAATGGTCAGCCAGAGCGATGTGCTGGCCAATCTGGCCCAGGCCCGTCGACTGCTCGAGCAAGCGGCTGCCGGCGGCGCGAAACTCGCGGTATTGCCGGAAAATTTCGCCGCCATGGGCCGGCGCGACGTTGCCGACATCGGGCGCGCCGAAGCGCTGGGTGAAGGCCCGATCCTGCCCTGGTTGAAACAGACCGCACGTGACCTCAAGTTATGGATAGTGGCCGGCACGTTGCCGTTACCGCCGGTGGATCAGCCGACGGCGAAGGCGCACGCCTGTTCGTTGCTGATCGATGAACATGGCGAAACGGTGGCGCGCTACGACAAGCTGCACCTGTTTGACGTGGACGTGGCGGACAATCGTGGTCGTTACCGTGAGTCCGATGACTATGCTTATGGCAGCGGTGTGGTCGTGGCGGACACACCGGTTGGCCGGGTCGGCCTGACGGTCTGCTATGACCTGCGCTTTCCCGAACTGTACAGCGAACTGCGCGCTGCCGGCGCGGAACTGATTACCGCTCCCTCGGCCTTCACGGCGGTGACCGGCGCGGCGCATTGGGATGTGCTGATTCGTGCGCGGGCCATCGAGACCCAATGTTATGTGCTCGCGGCTGCCCAGGGCGGCACGCATCCGGGGCCGCGGGAAACCTTCGGGCATGCCGCCATCGTCGACCCGTGGGGGCGTGTGCTGGCACAACAGGATCAAGGCGAGGCCGTGCTGCTGGCCGAACGCGACAGCAGCGAACAGGCGTCCATCCGGGCGCGGATGCCGGTGTCCAGTCACCGGCGCTTTTTCTCGCAGGGCGCCCAGCGACCTGCATCAGAAACACGAATTTAAGGCGTAAAGCATATGAGCGAGTTGTTGTCCTCAGTCAGTGAACACCTGCTGGCGCCCGGTGGCGTCACGATCGAGAGCCTGCAAGGCGTGCTCGGCGATCTGGCCGGGCCGGGCATCGATGCCGCCGACCTGTATTTCCAGGGGCAGATCTCCGAGTCTTGGGCGCTGGAAGACGGCATCGTCAAGGAAGGCAGCTTCAACCTTGACCAGGGTGTCGGCGTGCGTGCGCAATCGGGTGAGAAAACCGGTTTTGCCTACAGCAATGCCATCACCCTTGAAGCCCTGGGCGCGGCGGCGCGTGCCGCCCGTTCGATTTCCCGGGCCGGGCAAAACGGTACGGTGCAGGCATTCACCAGCCAGGATGTCGCGCAGCTGTATGCGCCGGACAACCCCCTGGAAGTGCTGACCCGTGCCGAAAAGGTCGATTTGCTCAAGCGCGTCGACGCCGCGACCCGAGCACTTGACCCACGTATCCAGCAGGTCACCGTGAGCATGGCCGGTGTCTGGGAGCGAATTCTGGTGGCGTCCACCGACGGTGGCCTGGCGGCGGATGTACGTCCGCTGGTGCGTTTCAACGTCAGCGTGATCGTCGAGCAGAACGGTCGCCGCGAGCGCGGCGGTCATGGCGGCGGCGGCCGCACCGATTACCGTTATTTCCTCGCTGAAGACCGCGCCATGGGCTATGCCCGTGAAGCGTTGCGCCAGGCGCTGGTCAACCTTGAAGCCATTCCGGCTCCTGCCGGTACCTTGCCGGTGGTACTCGGCTCCGGCTGGTCGGGCGTGCTGCTGCACGAAGCCGTCGGTCATGGTCTGGAAGGCGACTTCAACCGCAAGGGCAGTTCGGCTTATAGCGGGCGCATGGGCGAGATGGTTGCCTCCAGGCTATGTACCATCGTCGATGACGGCACCCTGGCCGGACGTCGCGGTTCGTTGAGCATCGATGACGAGGGTACGCCGACAGAGTGCACCACGCTGATCGAAAACGGCGTACTCAAGGGCTACATGCAGGACAAGCTCAACGCCCGCTTGATGGGTGTGGCCCGCACCGGCAACGGTCGTCGCGAGTCTTACGCGCACCTGCCGATGCCGCGCATGACCAACACCTACATGCTCGCCGGTGAAAGCGATCCGCAAGAAATCATCGCCTCGGTGAAACGCGGCATCTATTGCGCCAACCTCGGCGGCGGTCAGGTGGACATCACCAGCGGCAAGTTCGTGTTCTCCACCAGCGAGGCGTACCTGATCGAGGACGGCAAGATTACCGCTCCGGTCAAGGGCGCGACCCTGATCGGCAACGGGCCGGAAGCCATGAGCAAGGTGTCGATGGTCGGTAATGATCTGTCGCTGGACAGCGGCGTGGGCACATGTGGCAAGGATGGGCAGTCGGTGCCGGTGGGTGTCGGCCAGCCAACGCTGAAGATTGATGCGATCACCGTGGGTGGCACGGGGTCGTAAGGAGATATACCGCCTTTGTAGGAGTTGGCGCAGGCTGCGATCTTTGCTTTTTAAAGATCAAAAGATCGCAGCCTGCGGCAGCTCCTACAGGCGGGCTCGATGACTTAACGCAGTCCGCGTTGAGTCTCGTCCAGCTCACGGATGTACTTGAAGATTTTACGGCTGGAAGCAGGAGGCTTGTTTTGCGCAACCTCATGCTGGGCCTGACGGATCAGGGAGCGCAGTTGCTGGCGATCCGCGTCGGGATATTCGACGACGAATTTTTCCAGCACGGCGTCGTCACCGGCAATCAGACGATCGCGCCAGCGTTCCAGGTTATGGAAGCGTTCGTTGTATTGACGGGTGGAGGCATCGAGTTGATCGAGCAGAACCAGAATCGCGTCAGTGTCCTGATCGCGCATCAGTTTGCCGATGAACTGAAGGTGCCGTTTACGCGCGATGTTCGCGGTGTGCTTGGGCGCATCGGCCAGGGCCCGGCGCAATCCGTCGGTCAATGGCAGTTTGTTGAGCAAGTCAGGCTTGAGCGTTGTAAGGCGCTCGCCGAGGTCAACCAGAGCATGCAGCTCGCGTTTGACCTGGGATTTGCTTTTTTCTCCCGTATCGAGGGAGTCGTCGTAAGAATCAACCATGGTGGCAGTCCGCAAAGAAACGCCGCCATGATAACCAGTCGGGGGCCGCTTGTCCGGCCCGGTCGCTCAATGACCGTTACCGAAAGCAGAATTTGAGTGGAGAACAGCATGAGTGCAGTTGAAAGCGTCGGCCCACAAGCATTGCCGGCACTGCAGGAACAGGTCGAGCAGATCATCGCTGAAGCCAGGCGCCAGGGGGCTAGCGCCTGTGAAGTGGCCGTCTCCCTGGAGCAGGGCCTTTCGACGTCGGTGCGCCAGCGTGAAGTCGAAACGGTCGAATTCAACCGCGATCAGGGTTTTGGCATCACCCTGTACGTAGGCCAGCGCAAGGGCTCGGCCAGCACGTCGGCCAGCGGTCCGGAAGCGATTCGCGAAACGGTGGCCGCTGCTCTGGCTATCGCCAAGCACACCTCGGAAGACGAAGCCTCGGGCCTGGCCGATGCCGCGTTGATGGCGCGGGATCTCCCGGATTTCGACCTGTTTCACCAATGGGACATCACGCCGGAGCAAGCCATCGAGCAGGCCCTGGCCTGTGAAGCCGCAGCGTTTGCCGCTGACAGCCGGATCAAGAACGCCGACGGTACCACCCTCAGCACCCATCAGGGCTGCCGCGTTTATGGCAACAGTCACGGGTTTATCGGTGGTTATGCGTCGACTCGCCACAGCCTCAGCTGCGTGATGATCGCCGAAGCGGACGGCCAGATGCAGCGTGATTACTGGTACGACGTGAACCGTCAGGGCAACTTGCTGGCCGATCCGGTGAGCATCGGCCAGCGTGCCGCGCAACGGGCGGCGAGCCGCCTGGGCGCGCGTCCGGTGCCGACCTGTGAGGTTCCGGTGCTGTTTTCCGCAGAATTGGCTGGTGGCCTGTTCGGCAGTTTCCTGTCGGCGATTTCCGGAGGCAGCCTGTATCGCAAGTCGTCATTCCTTGAGGGCACGCTGGGGCAGAAGCTGTTTCCGGAGTGGCTGACCATCGACGAGCGCCCACACTTGATGCGTGCGATGGGCAGCGCGGCGTTCGATGGTGATGGTCTGGCAACCTACGCCAAACCGTTTGTCGAAAAAGGCGAGTTGGTGTCGTACATCCTCGGCACCTACTCAGGCCGCAAGCTCGGCATGCCGAGCACCGCCAATGCCGGCGGCGTGCACAACCTGTTCGTCACCCATGGCGATGAAGATCAGGCGGCCTTGCTGCGGCGCATGGGGCGCGGGCTGTTGGTGACTGAACTGATGGGGCAGGGCCTGAACATGGTGACCGGTGACTATTCCCGAGGCGCGGCGGGTTACTGGGTCGAGAACGGCGAAATCCAGTTCGCGGTCCAGGAAGTGACCATCGCCGGCAACATGCGCGACATGTTCAAACAGATCGTCGCCGTGGGGAATGATCTTGAGTTGCGTAGCAACATTCGTACGGGCTCGGTGCTGATCGAGCGGATGACGGTGGCAGGCAGCTAAGCCTCCCCGTTACACAAAAAGCGCGCCACCCATCGGGTGGCGCGCTTTTTTTAAGTCAAAAGATCTTTATTCGCCTTCGTCGAAGAAGTTGTTGATCAACGCGACCAGCGCATCCAGGGCTTCCTGTTCCCGCTCACCTTCTGTGCTCAAGTGGATCGTGGTGCCTTTACCAGCGGCCAGCATCATCATCGCCATGATGCTTTTGCCATCGACCATGGACTCTGGTGTGCGACCGGCCCGGATCTGGCACGGGAACTGACCCGCGACCCCAACGAATTTTGCAGAAGCGCGGGCGTGCAGGCCCAGTTTATTGATGATTTCGATTTCCAGAGCAGGCATCGCGATGTGAATCCTTTAGCTGAGGTCGCGGTGGCGAACCTGGACGTTCTTCAGGGTTTTTTGCAGCGCCTGCCCCAGACGCTCGGTCAGGTAGACGGAGCGGTGATGTCCGCCAGTGCAGCCAATGGCAATGGTGACGTAGGCGCGGTTGCTGGCGGCAAAACGAGGCAGCCACTTTAGCAGGTATGTGGAAATGTCCTGGAACATCTCTTCGACATCCGGCTGTGCCGCCAGGTACTCGGCAACCGGTTGATCGAGTCCGGACTGCTCGCGCAATTCCGGTTTCCAGTAGGGGTTGGGCAGACAACGCACATCGAACACCAGGTCGGCGTCCACCGGCATGCCGCGCTTGAATCCGAAGGATTCCACCAGGAACGCAGTCCCGGGTTCTGGCTGGTTCAACAGGCGCAGCTTGATGGTGTCGCGCAGTTGATAGAGATTCAGGCTGGTGGTGTTGATCTTGAGATCGGCGAGGTCGGCAATCGGCCCGAGCAGGACGCTCTCGACGTTGATGGCTTCGGCCAGCGAGCGGTTGGCGTTGCTCAGGGGATGACGTCGGCGGGTTTCCGAGAAGCGCTTGAGCAGGGTTTCTTCGTCGGCATCCAGGTACAGGACATCGCACTGGATGTGGCGGCTGCGGACTTCTTCGAGCAGGTCAGGGAAGCGTGACAGGTGGCTGGGCAGGTTGCGGGCGTCAATGGAAACGGCCACCAGCGGCTGCATCAGTTCGGTATGAATCAACGCTCGTTCGGCCAGTTCCGGCAGCAGGCCGGCAGGCAGATTGTCGATGCAGTAGTAGCCGTTGTCCTCAAGAACATTGAGGGCGGTGCTTTTACCCGAGCCGGAACGGCCACTGACGATGATCAAGCGCATGATTACTGACCGTTTTGCTCGTCCAGGACAACCTGATACAGGGCTTCGTTGCTTGCGGCATTACGCAGTTTTTCGCGAACGTCCTTGCGGTCAAGCATGCTGGCGATCTGTCGCAGCAGCTCAAGGTGTGCATCGGTAGCGGCTTGCGGGACCAGCAGAACGAACAGCAGGTCAACCGGCGCGCCGTCGATGGCGTCGAAATCGATAGGGGCGTCCAGGTGCATCAATGCACTGATGGGCGATACACACCCCTTGAGACGGCAGTGTGGAATAGCGATGCCGTTGCCAAAACCGGTGGAGCCGAGTTTTTCACGGGCAATCAGCGCCTCGAAGACATCTTGCATCTCCAGAGCCGGCACTTCGCGGGCGATCAGATTGGCAATTTGTTCGAGGGCTTTCTTTTTACTGCCGCCCGGCACGTTCACGAGGGAACGGCCGGGGGTCAGGATACTTTCAAGTCGGATCATGGGTAGGGAGTGTTAACGACCGGTTGCGCCCTGAAGGAGGCTCTGGGTCTTTTCCTTATGCTTTTTGAGTTGTTTATCCAGCTTGTCGGTGAGTGCATCGATCGCAGCGTACATATCGGTATGTTCCGCATTGGCGACCACTTCATTCCCGGGAATATGCAGCGTGGCTTCGATTTTCTGCTTCAGCTTCTCGACGGTCATCGTGACCTGCACGTTAGTGATCTTGTCGAAATGTCGCTCCAATCGTTCGAGTTTTTCGCCGATGTAGGTGCGAAGAGGTTCGGTCACTTCCAGTTGGTGTCCACTGATGTTGACTTGCATACAGCTTCTCCTTCGTTGCCAGTGCATAAAGCGGTAGATCAGATGATCTACCACTGGAACGCTGTGGCGTGGCTCTACATCAACCGCTTGCGTTCGCTCGAAGGCGCGATCCCGAGGGATTCGCGGTACTTGGCGACGGTGCGGCGAGCCACCTGAATGCCTTGTGCCTCCAGTAAACCAGCGATCTTGCTGTCACTCAACGGCTTTTTCTGATTTTCCGCGGCAACCAGTTTTTTGATGATCGCCCGGATCGCCGTGGACGAGCATTCGCCGCCTTCGGAGGTGCTTACGTGACTGGAAAAAAAGTATTTCAGTTCATAAATGCCCCGGGGGGTGTGCATGAACTTCTGGGTCGTTACCCGCGAAATCGTCGACTCATGCATGCCGACCGCTTCGGCGATGTCATGCAGGACCAGCGGCTTCATGGCTTCGTCGCCATATTCGAGGAACCCGCGCTGATGCTCCACGATCTGGGTGGCAACCTTCATCAGGGTTTCATTGCGGCTCTGCAGGCTCTTGATGAACCAGCGGGCCTCCTGCAACTGATTGCGCATGAATGTGTTGTCGGCGCTGGTATCGGCGCGGCGCACAAAACCGGCGTACTGGGCGTTGACCCGCAGCCGTGGCACCGACTCCTGATTCAGCTCTACCAGCCAGCGCTCGTTGTCCTTGCGTACGATGACGTCAGGAACGACGTACTCGGCTTCGGTGGACTCGATTTGCGAACCCGGGCGCGGGTTGAGGCTCTGGACCAGCTCTATGACCTGGCGCAGCTCATCTTCCTTGAGCTTCATGCGACGCATGAGCTGGCTGTAGTCGCGGCTGCCAAGCAGGTCGATGTAATCGGTGACAAGGCGCTTGGCTTCGGCCAGCCAAGGGGTCTTGGCGGGCAACTGGCGCAATTGCAGCAGCAGGCATTCGCCCAGATTGCGTGCGCCGATGCCGGCCGGCTCGAATTGCTGGATGCGGTGCAGGACGGCTTCGATTTCGTCCAGTTCGATGTCCAGTTCCGGGTCGAAGGCTTCGAGGATTTCCTCGAGGGTTTCGTCCAGGTAGCCCTGATTGTTGATACAGTCGATCAGGGTCACCGCGATCAGGCGATCGGTGTCGGACATCGGAGCCAGGTTCAGTTGCCACAGCAAGTGGCTTTGCAGGCTTTCACCGGCCGAGGTGCGGGTGGTGAAGTCCCACTCGTCATCGTCATTGCTGGGCAGGCTGCTGGCGCTGGTCTGGTAAACGTCTTCCCATGCGGTGTCGACGGGGAGTTCATTGGGGATACGCTCGTTCCAGTCACCCTCATCGAGGTTGTCAACCGTCGGGGCGCTTTCCTGGTAGGAGGGTTCCTGGATATCGGTGTTGGGCTTTTGTTCGGCGTTGTCGGCCAAGGGGTCGGAATTGTCGAAGTCGTCGCCTTCTTCCTGGCGTTCGAGCATCGGATTGGACTCCAGGGCCTCCTGGATTTCCTGTTGCAGGTCCAGGGTCGACAATTGGAGCAGGCGGATGGCCTGTTGCAGCTGAGGTGTCATCGTCAGCTGCTGGCCCATTCTCAAGACTAGCGATGGTTTCATGGCAGGGGCTTAACACCTTATTCGCCGGCGCACATGCGCCATCCACTACAGGGCGCCGGGGCGCCAAACATAAGCAAATTATATGCCTGAAACTGAAGGATTTGCCTAGAGCGCTGTAACAATAAAAAACTATAAATTTGTGTTGCGGTGCTGCCCATGTTGGGGGCTGAACGCGCAGGTTCGCATCAGGCCCGATGAATCGCGAGACCGGTGCCCGGGCGCCTTGCCTGGGCACAGCTCAGCGTTTACAGGCGGAACTCATGGCCCAGGTACACTTCCTTCACCAGGTCGTTGGCCAGGATGGTCTCTGCGTCACCTTCGGCAATCAATTGGCCGTCATTGACGATATAGGCGGTTTCACAGATATCCAGGGTTTCACGAACGTTGTGGTCCGTGATCAGCACGCCAATGCCTTTGGCCTTCAGGTGGTAAATGATCTGTTTGATGTCGCCGACCGAAATCGGGTCCACGCCGGCGAACGGTTCATCGAGGAGGATGAACTTCGGGTTGGTGGCCAGGGCGCGTGCGATTTCCACGCGGCGGCGCTCACCACCGGACAGGCTCATGCCGAGGTTGTCGCGGATGTGGCTGATGTGGAATTCCTGCAGCAGGCTTTCCAGCTCCTTGCGGCGACCGGCCTTGTCGAGCTCCTTGCGGGTCTCGAGGATGGCCATGATGTTGTCGGCCACCGACAGTTTGCGGAAGATCGATGCTTCTTGCGGCAAATAGCCGATACCGGCTTTTGCACGGCCGTGCATCGGCTGGTGGCTGACGTCCAGGTCATCGATCAGGACGCGGCCCTGGTCGGCTTGCACCAGGCCGACGATCATGTAGAAGCAGGTGGTCTTGCCGGCGCCGTTCGGGCCAAGCAGGCCGACGATCTGACCGCTGTCGATGGACAGGCTGACATCACGCACGACCTGGCGGCTCTTGTAGCTCTTGGCCAGATGCTGAGCTTTCAGAGTTGCCATTACTGGGCCTTTTTCTCGTCGGTTTTCTTCTTCGGCTGGATGACCATGTCGATGCGCGGACGCGACTCGGTCACCTTGCTGCCGGTGGCGCGCCCGGCGCTGGCCAGCTTCTTCTCGGTGTCGTAGACGATTTTCTCGCCTTGGGTGACGTTGTTGTCCTTGTCGACAACCTTGGCCTTGTCGATCAACACGACGCGATTTTGCGTGGCGTGATACTGGATCGTCACGCCCCAACCCTGAACAGGCTTGGTATCGCCAGCCGTCTGCAATTGCTCGAAGTACGCCAGGTTGCCCACCGAGGTCACTACGTCAATGTCGCCAGTCGGGGTGCGGGTGATGGTCACGGTGTTGCCTGTCACCTTCATCGAGCCTTGGGTGATGATCACGTCACCCTTATAGGTAGCAATACCTTGCTTGTCGTCCAGTTGGGCATCGTCGGCCTGAATGCGGATAGGCTGCTGTTGGTCTTCCGGCAGAGCCCAGGCGCTCACGCTTCCCAGTGCTGCGCCCAGACTGAGCAAAATCGGGAGGGTTTTAACGAGCCTCATACTGTCCTCTTACGTTCGATAGCAGGTGTATCCTGCTTTCTTTCAAATACGCTTTCATTCCCTTGCCAGTCGATACACCGCCAGCGCCGTCGATTCTAACGTCTTGCTCGGTCTGCGCATATTGCTGCTGCGGGAACACGGTCATGCGGGTGCTGGTGATCAGGGTCTTGCGGTTTTTCTCGTCGAAGCGCGTGATGCGCACATCATCGATCAACTCGACCTGCGTGCCGTCAGGGTTGACCTCGCCGCGCAGGCTCTGGACGTGCCACGGGAACTCAGTGCCGCGGAACACGTTCAGGTCGGGGTTGGTCAGCAGTGTCACCTCGGTCGCCTTCAGGTGCTCGACCTTGTCGGACACCAGATCATATTGCAGCTTGCCGTCCGGCAGGTACTGCACGCTGTGGGCGTTGATGGCGTAATAGTCGATCGCGCTTTCATCGACCGGCGTTACCGGCTTGTCGAGGAAGCGTTCCGGGCTGATGTTCCAGTAGCCAACCGCGACGAATATCGCCGCGATGCAACTGAACATCAGGGTGTTACGAAACTTTTTGCTCAGCATATCGGGCTCACAGGTACGCCGCATTGGCCGCATCGAGGCGGTCCTGGGCGCGCAGGATCAATTCGCAGAACTCGCGAGCGGCACCTTCGCCGCCACGGGCGAGGGTGATGCCGTGAGCATGTTCGCGCACGAAACTGGCGGCGTTGGCCACCGCCATGCCCAGGCCGACGCGGCGAATCACCGGTAGGTCGGGCAGGTCGTCGCCGAGGTAGGCCACCTGTTCGTAGCTCAAATTCAGTTGGGCCAGCAGTTCGTCGAGTACCACCAGTTTGTCTTCGCGGCCCTGATACAGGTGCGGGATGCCGAGGTTTTTGGCTCGCCGCTCGACCACCGGGGTCTTGCGGCCACTGATAATGGCAGTTTGCACTCCAGCGGCCATCAGCATCTTGATGCCTTGGCCGTCGAGCGTGTTGAACGTCTTGAACTCGCTGCCGTCTTCGAGGAAGTACAGGCGTCCATCGGTCAGCACGCCGTCGACATCGAACACCGCCAGTTTGATCTGTTTGCCGCGTTGCAGCAGGTCCGCACTCATTACATTACTCCTGCACGCAGCAAGTCGTGCATGTTCAAGGCGCCGACCGGGCGGTCTTCGCTGTCGACCACGACCAGCGCGCTGATTTTATGGTCTTCCATGATTTTTAGCGCTTCGGCGGCCAGCATTTCGGCGCGGGCGGTCTTGCCATGGGCCGTCATGACCTGGTCGATGATAGCGCTGTGGATGTCGATGCTGCGGTCCAGTGTGCGGCGCAAATCACCATCGGTGAAGATTCCGGCCAGCTTGCCGTCGGCCTCGAGGATGACGGTCATGCCCAGGCCCTTGCGGGTCATTTCCATCAAGGCATCCTTGAGCAGGGTGCCGCGCCGGACCTGCGGCAGTTCCTGGCCGGCGTGCATGACATTTTCCACTTTCAGCAGCAGGCGTCGGCCCAGGGCGCCGCCGGGATGGGAAAAGGCGAAGTCTTCGGCGGTGAAGCCACGGGCTTCCAGCAGCGCGACCGCCAGGGCGTCGCCCATGACCAGGGCGGCGGTGGTCGACGAGGTGGGTGCCAGGTTCAGCGGGCAGGCTTCGTGTTCGACGTGAACATTCAGGTTGACCTCGGCGGCCTTGGCCAGCGGCGAATCAGGGTTGCCGGTCACGCTGATCAACTGTATGCCCAGGCGCTTGATCAGTGGCAGCAGGGTGACGATTTCATTGGTGGAGCCGGAATTCGAGAGCGCCAGAATGATGTCGTCGCGGGTAATCATGCCCATGTCACCATGGCTGGCTTCCGCCGGGTGCACAAAAAATGCCGTGGTGCCGGTGCTGGCCAGGGTTGCGGCGATCTTGTTGCCGACGTGCCCCGACTTGCCCATGCCGACCACGACCACGCGGCCTTTGCTGGCCAGAATCATCTCGCAAGCGCGTACGAAATCTGCGTCGATATGGGGTAGCAAGCCTTGCACGGCTTCTACTTCGAGGCGGATGGTGCGTTGTGCTGATTGAATCAGGTCGCTGGATTGGCTCATGTCAGAAATCGTATAGCCTGATGAAAAGGCGGCGATTATAGCGGTTATGATCGAATCCCTCACGCAAGTTCGTCGCGCATTGTCATTCCTTGCTACCGGAAACCCTCTAGACGGGGCTTTGAACCACTCCTGCAGTTGTACAAGACTCGGCTTTGGTCTTGGGCGTGCAGCCTTTGCAGTGATATAGTTCGCCGCCAGTTCGGCCTGCAGGGAGGCATGTGCTTTCGTCTGAAAGCCAGGCGTCCGAGTGAGAGGCTGCATCGCAAGGAGTTTAGATGAGTGCCGATAACGCCTACGCGGTCGAGCTGAAGGGACTGTCCTTCAAGCGCGGAACGCGCAGCATTTTCAATAACGTCGATATCCGTATCCCGCGAGGCAAGGTCACCGGCATCATGGGGCCTTCCGGGTGCGGCAAGACCACGCTTTTGCGTCTGATGGGGGCCCAGTTGCGGCCTACCAGGGGCGAGGTATGGGTCAACGGTCAGAACCTGCCGAAACTGTCGCGCAGCGACCTGTTCGATGCGCGCAAGCATATGGGTGTGCTGTTTCAGAGTGGCGCGCTGTTTACCGACCTCGATGTCTTCGAGAATGTCGCGTTTCCGCTGCGGGTTCACACGCAACTGCCGGAAGAAATGATCCGCGACATCGTCCTGCTCAAATTGCAGGCCGTGGGTTTGCGCGGTGCCATCGAATTGATGCCCGACGAGCTTTCCGGCGGCATGAAGCGCCGGGTTGCACTGGCCCGGGCGATTGCGCTCGATCCACAGATTCTCATGTACGACGAGCCCTTTGTCGGCCAGGACCCCATCGCCATGGGCGTTCTGGTGCGTCTGATTCGCTTGCTCAACGATGCGCTGGGTATCACCAGCATCGTGGTTTCCCACGACCTGGCCGAGACCGCGAGTATTGCCGATTACATTTATGTGGTGGGCGATGGTCAGGTGTTGGGGCAGGGGACCCCGGACGAACTGATGAACTCGGATGAACCGCGCATTCGTCAGTTCATGACCGGCGAACCCGATGGCCCGGTTCCGTACCACTTTCCAGCGACGGATTACCGCGCAGATATTCTGGGGAAGCGCTGATGCGCAGAATTTCATTGATAGAGCGCGTTCGCCGCTTCGGTCAGGCCGGCATCGATGTGCTGGCGGTGTTCGGGCGTTCGGCCTTGTTCCTGTTTCATGCCTTGCTTGGTCGCGGTGGTATCGGTGGCGGCTTCGGGCTGCTGGTCAAGCAGCTGCATTCGGTGGGCGTGATGTCCCTGGTGATCATCGTGGTCTCCGGGGTGTTCATCGGCATGGTGCTGGCGCTGCAGGGCTTCAACATCCTTTCCAGCTACGGTTCGGAGCAGGCTGTCGGGCAGATGGTTGCACTGACGCTGCTGAGAGAGCTGGGGCCGGTGGTGACCGCCTTGCTGTTCGCCGGGCGCGCAGGTTCCGCGTTGACCGCGGAAATCGGCAACATGAAGTCCACCGAACAGTTGTCCAGCCTGGAAATGATCGGGGTTGACCCGCTCAAGTACATCATCGCACCACGTTTGTGGGCCGGCTTCATTTCCCTGCCGGTGCTGGCGATGATTTTCAGCGTGGTGGGCATCTGGGGCGGCTCGTGGGTCGCTGTCGACTGGCTGGGGGTCTATGAAGGTTCCTACTGGTCGAACATGCAGAACAGCGTGACGTTCACTGAAGATGTGCTCAACGGGATCATCAAAAGTATCGTCTTTGCCTTTGTCGTGACCTGGATCGCCGTATTCCAAGGCTATGACTGCGAACCCACTTCCGAGGGGATCAGTCGTGCCACTACCAAGACCGTTGTCTATGCCTCGTTGGCAGTGCTCGGCCTGGACTTTATTCTGACCGCCTTGATGTTTGGAGATTTCTGATGCAAAACCGCACCCTGGAAATCGGTGTCGGCCTTTTCTTGCTGGCTGGCATCCTGGCTTTGCTCTTGTTGGCGTTGCGGGTCAGTGGCCTGTCCCCGACTCCGAGCACCGACACGTATAAACTTTACGCCTACTTCGACAATATCGCCGGTTTGACTGTCAGAGCAAAGGTGACCATGGCCGGTGTGACCATCGGCAAGGTCACGGCCATCGATCTGGATCGCGACAGCTTTACCGGTCGGGTGACCATGCAGCTGGAGAAACGCATCGATAATCTGCCGGCGGACTCCACTGCGTCTATCCTGACCGCAGGACTGTTGGGCGAGAAGTACATCGGTATCAGCGTGGGCGGGGAAGACACCCTGCTCAAGGATGGTGGAACCATCCATGACACGCAGTCATCGCTGGTGCTCGAGGACCTGATCGGTAAATTCCTGCTCAATACCGTTAGCAAAGAAGCTAAATGAGGAACTGTTAAATGATCTCTACCTTGCGACGTGGCCTGTTGGTAATGCTTGCGGTGTTTCCGTTGGTGTCCCACGCCGTAGCGGCACCTTCGGCGCACGATCTGGTGCAGGACACAACCAACCGTATGCTCGCGGACCTGGCGGCAAACAAAGAGAAGTACAAGAAGGATCCGCAAGACTTTTATGCGGCGCTGAACACCATCGTCGGGCCGGTCGTGGATGCCGAGGGTATTTCCAAGAGCATCATGACGGTCAAGTACTCGCGTAAAGCTACACCTGCGCAGATGAAGACCTTCGAAGAAAACTTCAAGAGGGGCCTGTTCCAGTTCTATGGCAATGCCTTGCTGGAGTACAACAACCAGGGCATCACCGTTGAACCGGCCAAGGACGAATCGGGCGACCGTACCAGCGTTGGCATGACGGTCAAAGGCAGCAGCGGCGCGATCTATCCGGTGTCCTACACGCTGGAAAAGATCAACGGCGAGTGGAAACTGCGTAACGTCATCATCAACGGCATCAATATCGGCAAGCTGTTCCGCGATCAGTTCGCCGATGCGATGCAGCGCAATGGCAACGACCTGGACAAGACCATCAATGGTTGGGCCGGGGAAGTCGCCAAGGCCAAGGAAGCCACCGACAAGAAGCCAGAGCAGTCAGCCCAATGAGTGAGTCGGCAGTCCAGATGGACGAAGCGGGTGAGCTGCGACTCAGTGGCGTGCTGGATTACCGCACCGGTCCTGGCCTGCGTGAACAGGGCAAGGCGCTGATCAAGGCCAGCAAGGCTGCGGCGCTGGTGCTCGATTGTTCGGCGGTGACCAAGTCCAGCAGTGTCGGTTTGTCATTGCTGCTGTGTTTCATCCGCGATGCTCAGGCGGCCGGCAAGGCGTTGAGCATCCGAGGAATGCCGGAAGACATGCGTGAAATCGCTCAGGTCAGCGAGCTGACCGAGCTGTTGGCGCATCCCTAACCCGCATCTATAAAGAAGCCCCCCGTCAGAGTCCTGCTTCGCGGGGTTCGCAGGCGCGGGGCTTTTTTGTATGATGTCCGACCCGCGCGCACAGGGCGCCGATTGAGGTTGAGCATGCAGGCCGTAGAAGTGAAGAGCTTCCTTGAAGGAAAGCTGCCCGGAACGTTGGTAGAAGTCGAGGGCGAAGGCTGCAATTTCCAGCTGAATGTGATTAGCGATGAACTGGCGGCGATGAGCCCGGTGAAGCGTCAGCAGCAGATCTATGCCCATTTGAACCCATGGATCACCGATGGCAGCATCCATGCGGTCACAATGAAATTTTTCAGCAGCGCGGCCTGGGCCGAGCGCACCTGAGCCCAAGGGCGTCGAGATTCTTATGGATAAATTGATTATTACTGGCGGTGCTCGTCTTGACGGCGAAATCCGCATCTCCGGGGCAAAGAACTCTGCCCTGCCGATCCTGGCTGCCACGCTTCTGTGCGATGGTCCGGTGACCGTTGCCAACCTGCCGCACCTGCACGACATCACCACCATGATCGAACTGTTCGGTCGCATGGGGATCGAGCCGGTGATCGACGAAAAACTCGCCGTCGAGATCGACCCGCGCACCATCAAGACCCTGGTCGCACCGTACGAACTGGTTAAAACCATGCGTGCGTCGATCCTGGTGCTTGGCCCGATGGTTGCCCGTTTCGGCGAAGCCGAAGTCGCGCTGCCTGGCGGTTGCGCCATCGGTTCGCGTCCGGTTGACCTGCACATCCGTGGCCTGGAAGCCATGGGTGCGGTCATCGACGTCGAGGGCGGCTACATCAAGGCCAAGGCGCCTGAAGGTGGTCTGCGCGGTGCGCACTTCTTCTTCGACACCGTCAGCGTGACCGGTACCGAAAACATCATGATGGCCGCCGCGCTGGCCAAGGGCCGCAGCGTCCTGCAAAACGCCGCACGCGAACCTGAAGTGGTCGACCTGGCGAACTTCCTGAACGCCATGGGCGCCAAGGTTTCCGGTGCCGGCACCGATACCATCACCATCGATGGCGTCGAGCGTCTGCATACCACGACTTACAAAGTGATGCCCGACCGTATCGAAACCGGCACCTATCTGGTGGCGGCGGCTGTGACTGGTGGTCGCGTGAAGGTCAAGGACACGGATCCGACCATCCTCGAAGCCGTTCTGGAAAAACTCCGGGAGTCCGGTGCAGAGATCACCTGCGGCGAAGACTGGATCGAGCTGAACATGCACGGCAAGCGGCCGAAAGCCGTCAACGTGCGCACCGCTCCGTACCCGGCGTTCCCGACCGACATGCAAGCGCAGTTCATCTCCCTCAACGCCATTGCCGAAGGCACGGGTGCTGTGATCGAGACGATCTTCGAAAACCGCTTCATGCACGTCTACGAACTGCACCGCATGGGCGCCAAGATCCAGGTCGAGGGCAACACCGCGATCGTCACCGGTACCGAGAAGCTCAAGGGCGCGCCAGTGATGGCAACTGACCTGCGGGCTTCGGCCAGCCTGGTGATCTCGGCCCTGGTCGCCGAGGGCGACACCCTGATCGACCGCATCTACCACATAGACCGTGGCTACGAGTGCATCGAGGAAAAACTGCAGATGCTGGGCGCCAAGATCCGTCGCGTTCCGGGCTAGTACTGCTGCAAGGGCATAAGGACATGCCCGTTGATTTGTTGAAGTCGAGCCGTTTTCGGCTCGATGTGTGTCCGGCGCCATTTGCGACCGGGCATGAGTACCTTGATAAGGACTGACGTTTCCCATGTTGACCATCGCACTGTCCAAGGGCCGCATCCTTGACGATACCTTGCCGCTTCTGGCTGAAGCGGGCATCGTGCCGACCGAGAATCCGGACAAGAGCCGCAAGCTGATCATCCCCACGACCCAGGACGATGTCCGTCTGCTGATCGTGCGTGCCACCGATGTGCCGACCTATGTCGAACATGGTGCTGCCGACCTAGGCGTCGCCGGTAAAGATGTGCTGATGGAATACGGCGGCCAGGGCCTGTACGAGCCGCTGGACCTGCAAATTGCCCAGTGCAAGCTGATGACCGCCGGTAAAGTCGGTGCAGTCGAGCCCAAGGGTCGTCTGCGCATCGCTACCAAGTTCGTCAATGTTGCCAAGCGCTACTACGCCGAACAGGGTCGTCAGGTCGATATCATCAAGCTCTACGGTTCGATGGAACTGGCGCCGCTGATCGGTCTGGCGGACAAGATCATCGACGTGGTCGACACCGGTAACACGCTACGGGCCAACGGCCTGGAGCCACAGGATTTCATCGCGGCCATCAGCTCCCGCCTGATCGTCAACAAGGCTTCGATGAAAATGCAGCACGCACGTATCCAGGCGTTGATCGACACCCTGCGCAAGGCAGTGGAGTCTCGACACCGCGGCTGATTCACCTGCGCGACCGCAAGGCGCGCCGTCTATCCGCCTCATAGCCAGAATTCTCAGGTGCCCAAGCGGATCGAATGTTAGCTTCGGGCGCCTGAGTTTTTTGCCATTCCTATGAGGCTCTCGCTATGACCGCACTGACTGCAATTCGCCGACTCAACGCTGCTGACCCGGATTTCGCACATCATCTGGATCATCTGCTGAGCTGGGAAAGTGTGTCTGACGACTCGGTCAATCAGCGGGTGCTGGACATCATCAAGGCCGTGCGCGAACGCGGTGACGCGGCGCTGGTGGACTTCACCCGTCAGTTCGACGGCCTGGACGTGAAGTCCATGGCCGACCTGATCCTGCCGCGTGAGCGTCTGGAGTTGGCACTGACCCGCATCTCCGTGGCCCAGCGCGAAGCACTGGAAGTCGCCGCAGCCCGCGTGCGCAGCTACCACGAGAAGCAGAAGCAGGACTCCTGGAGTTACACCGAGGCGGACGGCACCGTACTGGGCCAGAAAGTCACGCCGCTGGATCGTGCCGGTCTGTACGTGCCGGGCGGCAAGGCGTCGTACCCGTCGTCGGTGCTGATGAACGCGATTCCGGCCAAGGTTGCCGGCGTTACCGAAGTGGTCATGGTCGTACCGACCCCGCGCGGTGAAATCAACGAGCTTGTGCTGGCTGCGGCCTGCATCGCCGGTGTCGACCGCGTGTTCACCATCGGTGGCGCCCAGGCCGTTGCGGCGCTGGCTTACGGCACCGAAAGCGTGCCGAAGGTCGACAAGGTCGTGGGCCCGGGCAACATCTATGTGGCTACCGCCAAGCGCCACGTGTTTGGCCAGGTCGGCATCGACATGATCGCCGGCCCTTCGGAAATCCTCGTGGTGTGCGACGGCCAGACCGATCCGGACTGGATCGCCATGGACCTGTTCTCCCAGGCCGAGCACGACGAAGACGCCCAGGCCATTCTGGTCAGCCCCGACGCCGGGTTCCTCGACAAGGTCGCCGCCAGCATCGCCAAATTGATGCCGACCATGGAGCGTGCCGCAATCATCGAAACCTCGATCAATGGCCGTGGTGCACTGATCAAGGTTCGCGACATGGAACAGGCCATCGAAGTGGCCAACCGCATCGCGCCGGAGCACCTCGAGTTGTCCGTTGCCGATCCGCAAGCCTGGCTGCCACAGATCCGCCACGCCGGCGCGATCTTCATGGGCCGTCACACCTCCGAAGCCCTGGGCGACTACTGCGCAGGCCCTAACCACGTGTTGCCGACCTCCGGCACTGCACGGTTCTCCTCGCCGCTGGGTGTGTACGACTTCCAGAAGCGCTCATCGATCATCTTCTGTTCCGAGCAGGGCGCATCGGAACTGGGCAAGACCGCATCCGTGCTGGCCCGTGGCGAGTCGCTGACCGCGCACGCGCGTAGCGCCGAATACCGCATCGTTGACGACAAGCAGGTGAAATGAAGATGAGTAAATTCTGGAGCCCGTTCGTCAAGAACCTGGTGCCTTACGTGCCGGGCGAGCAGCCGAAACTGGCAAAGCTGGTGAAGCTCAACACCAACGAAAACCCTTACGGTCCATCGCCCAAAGCCTTGGCCGCGATGAAGGCCGAACTGAACGACAACCTGCGTCTGTACCCGGACCCGAACAGCGACCTGCTGAAAAACGCGGTCGCCAGATACTACGGCGTGCAAGGCAATCAGGTATTCCTCGGCAACGGTTCCGACGAAGTCCTGGCGCACATCTTCCACGGTTTACTGCAGCACGATCAGCCGCTGCTGTTTCCGGACATCAGTTACAGCTTCTATCCGGTCTACTGCGGACTGTATGGCATCAACTTCGACGCGGTGCCGCTGGACGAGCAATTCCAGATCAACCCGGCGGACTACGCCAGGCCGAACGGCGGGATCATCTTCCCCAACCCGAACGCGCCGACCGGCTGCCTGCTGGCGCTGGAAGCAGTGGAGCAGATTCTCAAGGCCAGCCCGGATTCGGTGGTCGTGGTGGACGAGGCTTACATCGATTTCGGCGGCGAGACGGCAATCACTCTGGTCGATCGTTATCCCAACCTGCTGGTCACCCAGACCCTGTCCAAGTCCCGCTCCCTGGCCGGTCTGCGGGTTGGCCTGGCGGTAGGGCATCCGGATCTGATCGAAGCGCTGGAGCGGATCAAGAACAGCTTCAACTCCTACCCGCTGGATCGCATGGCGAATGTCGGCGCCGCTGCCGCGTTCGAGGATCGCGAGTATTTCGACAAGACTTGCCGGTTGGTGATCGAGAATCGCGAGAAGGTCGTCGGGCAATTGCAGGCCAAGGGATTTGAAGTGCTGCCGTCAGCGGCGAACTTCATTTTCGCCCGTCACCCACGGCACGATGCGGCGGGGTTGGCGGCGAAGTTGCGTGAGCAAGGCGTGATCGTCCGGCACTTCAAGCAGGAGCGGATTGCCCAGTTCCTGCGGATCTCCATCGGCACGCCAGAGCAGAACCAGGCGCTGATCGACGGCCTGGGCGAACTCTAAACCACCGCCAACCCTGTGGGAGCGGGCTTGCTCGCGAAAGCGGTGTGTCAGTTAACTTCTGCGTCGACTGACACACCGCTTTCGCGAGCAAGCCCGCTCCCACATTGGTTTTGGATGCCCCTTACTCTTCTTGTTTCTCTTTGACCGGTGCCGGCGGCGGACGCAAACCGATTTCCGCGGTCAGCTTAAGCTCCTTGCCGTTGCGCATTACCTGGATCGTGACCTTGTCGGTCGGCTTGATCCGCGCCACCTGATTCATCGAGCGACGGCCATCACCGGCCGGTTCGCCATCGATGGCAAGAATCACGTCACCCAGTTGCAGGCCGGCCTTCTGTGCCGGGCCATCACGGAAAATCCCCGCCACGACAATGCCCGGACGCCCGGACAAACCGAAGGATTCGGCTAGTTCCTGGGTCAACGGCTGGACTTCGATACCCAGCCAGCCACGAATCACCTGGCCGTGCTCGATGATCGACTTCATCACTTCCATCGCCAGCTTTACCGGGATCGCGAAACCGATGCCCTGGGAGCCGCCGGACTTGGAGAAGATCGCCGTGTTGATGCCGGTCAGGTTGCCAATGGCGTCCACCAGTGCACCGCCAGAGTTGCCGGGGTTGATCGCGGCATCGGTCTGGATGAAGTCTTCGTAGTTGTTCAGGCCCAGTTGATTGCGCCCGGTGGCACTGATGATGCCCATGGTCACGGTCTGGCCGACGCCGAACGGGTTGCCGATGGCCAGCGCCACGTCGCCGATGCGGAGGTTGTCGGAGCGTCCCACGGTGATCGACGGCAGGTTTTTCAGGTCGATTTTCAGCACCGCGAGGTCAGTCTCCGGGTCGCTGCCGATCACCCGGGCCAGGGTTTCGCGGCCGTCCTTGAGCGCCACGACGATCTGGTCGGCGCCGCTGGTCACGTGGTTGTTGGTCAGGATGTAGCCTTCCGGGCTCATGATCACGCCGGAACCGAGGCTAGATTCCATGCGTTTCTGCTTGGGCGAGTTATCGCCGAAGAAACGGCGGAACTGCGGATCTTCGAACAACGGATGGCTGGGTTTGTTGATGACTTTGGTGGTGTACAGGTTCACCACCGACGGCGCCGCGGTGGTGACCGCGTCGGCATAAGACACCGGGCCCTGTTGCATGCTGGTGGTTTGCGGCGCTTGTTGCAGATTGACGTCGAGGCTCGGGAGCCCGACCCACTGCGGGTAACGCTGGATTATCAAAAGAGCGACAAGCACGCCGGCCAACAGCGGCCAGCCGGAAAAACGCAGCGCCTTGAGCATTAAACAGTTCCTGAGAGAGTTGCAGGCGGTAAGAGACCGCTCATAATGACGCGCATTATACGAGGCCGCACGCGCCTCTGGACGGGATATTTAGGAGTCTTTCATGGCCGTCGCCCTGAGCACCCTGGTCGAAGAAGCCGACCGTTACCTCAACAGCGCCAAAATCGCCGATTACTGCCCCAACGGCTTGCAAGTCGAAGGCCGTCCGCAAGTGATGCGCATTGTCAGTGGCGTCACTGCCAGCCAGGCGTTGCTGGATGCCGCGGTAGAGGCCAATGCCGATCTGGTACTGGTGCATCACGGCTATTTCTGGAAGGGCGAAAACCCGTGCATCACCGGCATGAAGCAGCGCCGCTTGAAGACCCTGCTCAAGCACGATATCAGCCTCCTGGCCTATCACCTGCCGCTGGATCTGCACCCGGACGTCGGCAATAACGTGCAGCTCGCGCGGCAGCTCGACATCACCGTCGAAGGTCCGCTGGACCCGGATAATCTGAAGATAGTCGGTCTGGTCGGCTCGCTGAACGAGCCGATGATGCCCCGGGATTTTGCCCGCCGCGTGCAGGAAGTCATGGGTCGTGAGCCACTGTTGATCGAAGGCAGCGCCATGATCCGCCGCGTCGGCTGGTGCACCGGTGGTGGCCAGGGATACATCGATCAGGCCATTTCGGCCGGCGTCGACTTGTACCTCAGCGGCGAGGCTTCCGAGCAGACCTTCCACAGTGCACGGGAAAACGACATCAGCTTCATCGCCGCCGGTCACCATGCGACTGAGCGCTACGGCGTTCAGGCGCTGGGGGATTATCTGGCGCGGCGCTTTGCGCTGGAGCACATCTTCATCGATTGCCCCAATCCGATCTGAATCCGGGATCCCCTGTAGGAGCGAGCTTGCTCGCGATGGTCGTCAACGATAACGCTGGAAGCCTGACACCCCGCGGTGGTCTCAGGTTCATGGCGAGCAAGCTCGCTCCTACAGGGGGGGCGATGTGCCCAAACAGCGGGGCATATTCATATGCTCTTTCGATCTAGTTGGCGTCCTGATTAGAAGAGGTCGCTGTGCTAGGATCCCCGCTCGAACACGGCCCGCTGGCCGTTCATAAGAAAGCTTTCGTGAGTAGCCATGGTCGACAAACTGACGCATCTGAAACAGCTGGAGGCGGAAAGCATCCACATCATCCGCGAGGTGGCCGCCGAGTTCGACAACCCGGTGATGCTGTACTCCATCGGTAAAGACTCCGCCGTGATGCTGCATCTGGCACGCAAGGCGTTCTTCCCGGGCAAGCTGCCGTTTCCGGTGATGCACGTCGACACTCGCTGGAAATTCCAGGAGATGTACGCCTTCCGTGACAAGATGGTCGCGGAACTGGGCCTCGACCTGATCACCCACGTCAACCCGGACGGCGTGGCGCAGAACATCAACCCGTTCACCCACGGCAGCGCCAAGCACACCGACATCATGAAGACCGAGGGCCTGAAGCAGGCACTCGACAAGCATGGTTTCGACGCAGCGTTCGGCGGCGCCCGTCGCGATGAAGAGAAATCCCGCGCCAAGGAGCGCGTTTACTCGTTCCGCGACAGCAAGCACCGCTGGGACCCGAAGAACCAGCGTCCCGAGCTGTGGAACGTCTACAACGGCAAGGTCAACAAGGGCGAGTCGATCCGCGTCTTCCCGCTGTCGAACTGGACCGAACTGGACATCTGGCAGTACATCTACCTTGAAGGCATCCCGATCGTTCCGCTGTACTTCGCCGCCGAGCGTGAAGTCATCGAGAAGAACGGCACGCTGATCATGATCGACGACGAGCGCATCCTCGAGCACCTGAGCGATGAAGACAAAGCGCGCATCGTCAAAAAGAAAGTGCGTTTCCGTACCCTTGGTTGCTACCCGTTGACGGGCGCGGTGGAGTCCGAGGCCGAAAGCCTTACGGACATCATTCAGGAAATGCTCCTGACGCGAACTTCCGAGCGCCAGGGCCGTGTCATCGACCACGATGGCGCAGGCTCGATGGAAGACAAAAAACGTCAAGGTTATTTCTAAGGGGCTGTCATGTCGCATCAATCTGATTTGATCAGCGAGGACATCCTCGCCTACCTGGGCCAGCACGAACGTAAAGAGCTGCTGCGCTTTTTGACCTGCGGTAACGTCGACGACGGCAAGAGCACCCTGATCGGGCGCCTGCTGCACGACTCCAAGATGATCTACGAAGATCACCTGGAAGCGATCACCCGCGACTCGAAAAAAGTCGGCACCACCGGCGAAGACATCGACCTGGCGTTGCTGGTCGACGGTCTGCAGGCCGAGCGTGAACAAGGCATCACCATCGATGTCGCGTACCGCTATTTCTCCACCGCCAAGCGCAAATTCATCATCGCCGACACCCCCGGCCATGAGCAGTACACCCGCAACATGGCCACCGGTGCGTCCACCTGTGACCTGGCGATCATCCTGGTCGACGCCCGCTACGGCGTGCAGACCCAGACCCGTCGCCACAGCTTCATCGCCTCGTTGCTGGGCATCAAGCACATAGTCGTCGCCATCAACAAGATGGACCTCAAGGACTTCGACCAAGGCGTGTTCGAGTCGATCAAGGCCGACTACCTGCAGTTCGCCGAAGGCCTGAAGATGAAGCCCACCAGCATGCACTTCGTGCCGATGTCGGCACTGAAGGGCGACAACGTGGTGAACAAGTCCGAGCGCTCGCCGTGGTACACCGGCCAGTCGCTGATGGAAATCCTCGAGACCGTGGAAGTGGCGGGCGATCGCAACTTCACCGACCTGCGTTTCCCGGTGCAGTACGTCAACCGTCCGAACCTGAACTTCCGTGGCTTCGCCGGTACACTGGCCAGCGGCATCGTCAAGAAAGGCGACGAAGTCGTGGTGCTGCCGTCGGGCAAGAGCAGCCGCGTGAAGTCCATCGTCACCTTCGAAGGTGAGCTGGAACACGCCGGTCCAGGTCAGGCAGTCACACTGACCATGGAAGACGAAATCGACATCTCCCGTGGCGACCTGTTGGTTCACGCCGACAACGTGCCGCCGGTGACTGACAGCTTCGAAGCCATGCTGGTGTGGATGGCTGAAGAGCCGATGCTGCCGGGCAAGAAATACGACATCAAGCGCGCCACCAGTTACGTGCCGGGCTCCATCGCCAGCATCGTCAACAAAGTCGACGTGAACACCCTGGAAGAAGGTCCGGCCAGCGCGTTGCAGTTGAACGAAATCGGCAAGGTCAAGATCGCGCTCGACGCGCCGATTGCCCTCGACGGTTACGACAGCAACCGCACTACCGGCGCCTTCATCATCATCGACCGCTTGACCAACGGCACCGTCGGCGCCGGCATGATCGTCGCCCAGCCTTTGGCCCATGGCACCAGCACGCACCACGGCAAGCTGGCCCACGTCGCCACTGAAGAGCGCGCCCAGCGCTTCGGCCAGCAACCGGCCACCGTGTTGTTCAGCGGCTTGTCGGGCGCGGGCAAGAGCACCCTGGCGTATGCGGTTGAACGCAAGCTGTTCGACCTGGGTCGTGCGGTGTTCGTACTCGATGGCCAGAACCTGCGTCACGACCTGAACAAAGGTCTGCCACAGGATCGCGCCGGGCGTACCGAGAACTGGCGTCGTGCCGCGCACGTTGCGCGTCAGTTCAACGAAGCCGGTCTGCTGACCCTGGCGGCGTTCGTTGCGCCGAGTGCCGAAGGTCGTGAACAGGCCCGGGAACTGATCGGCAAGGAACGTCTGCTGACGGTCTACGTCCAGGCTTCGCCGACCGTCTGCGCCGAGCGTGATCCGCAGGGCCTGTACGCGGCGGCCGGGGATAACATCCCGGGCGAGTCCTTCCCGTACGACGTGCCGCTGGATGCCGACCTGGTGATCGACACCCAGTCCGTGTCGCTGGAAGAAGGCGTCAAGCAAGTGTTGGGTCTGCTGCGCGAGCGTGGTGCGATTTAAGCCTTAGCGCAAAATGAAAAACCCGCAGACAAGTGATTGTCTGCGGGTTTTTTTGTGTCCTGGAAATAGCTATCGCGGGCAAGCCCGCTCCCACAGTTTTGAGGGCGTTCGAAAAATTTGTGAACGACACGGTCCCTGTGGGAGCTGGCTTGCCAGCGAAGAGGCCAGTACAGGCACCTCAAGACTTCGCTGGATACTCGCGATGCAACTGTTCCAGCAGCGCATCCTTGTCCTGCCACATCTGATTGATCCAGCCCTGGAACTGCAATCGGTACTCACCATCCTGGTCGTAGTTCTTGCCGATGAACTGCGGCGGAATGTTCAACTCTTCAAAGTGCACCACCACGTCCGCAATGTTCCCGCACAACAAGTCCCAGAAACCAGGACGCCCGGCTGGGTAGTGGATGGTCACGTTGACGATGGACTCCAGTTGCTCACCCATCGCATCCAGCACAAAGGCAATGCCTCCGGCCTTGGGCTTGAGCAGGTACTTGAAGGGTGATTGTTGTTGCTTGTGCTTGCCCTCGGTGAAGCGCGTGCCTTCGACGAAGTTGAAGATTCCCACCGGGTTGTCGCGGAATTTCGCGCAGGTCTTGCGGGTGGTTTCCAGGTCCTTGCCTTTCTTCTCCGGGTGCTTCTCCAGATAGGCCTTGGAGTAGCGCTTCATGAACGGAAAGCCCAGCGCCCACCAGGCCAGGCCAATCACCGGGACCCAGATCAGCTCCTGCTTGAGAAAGAACTTCAACGGTTGGATGCGTCGGTTGAGCACGTATTGCAGCACCAGGATGTCGACCCAGCTCTGGTGGTTGCTGGTGATCAGGTACGAGTGCCGGTAGTCGAGGCCTTGCAGGCCGCTGATGTGCCAGCGCGTGCGGCGCACCAGGTTCATCCAGCCTTTGTTGAGGCTGATCCAGGCTTCATGGGTATGACTCATCAGCCAGCCCGCGATGCGTTGGGTGAGGGCGAACGGCAATGCCTTGACGAGTGCCACGCAGAACAGGAACGAGCAGAGCAAAATCGTGTTCAATGCCAGCAGCAGCGAGGCGATCACGCCGCGCAACGGGGCGGGTAGGAAGTCCAGCATTTACACATCCATAGGTCGGTTGGCGGCTTGAATCGCGGTCAGGGCGATGGTGTAGACGATGTCGTCGACCTGCGCGCCGCGCGGCAAATCGTTCACCGGTTTGCGCAGGCCTTGCAGCATCGGCCCGAGGCTGACGCAGTCGGCGCTACGCTGCACGGCTTTGTGGGTGGTGTTGCCGGTGTTGAGGTCGGGGAACACGTACACCGTGGCACGACCGGCCACCTGGCTGTTCGGCGCCAGCTGCCGGGCGACGCTTTCGTTGGCCGCGGCGTCGTACTGCAAGGGGCCGTCGATCAGCAGCGAGTGCTGTTGTTCGTGGGCGAGCAGGGTGGCCTCGCGGACCTTCTCGACCTCCTCGCCGCTGGCCGATTCGCCGCTGGAGTAGCTGATCATCGCCACCCGTGGCGTGATGCCGAATGCGGCCGCCGAGTCGGCGCTTTGCAGGGCGATCTCGGCCAGTTCGCTGGCGCTCGGGTGCGGGTTCATCACGCAGTCGCCGTAGACCAGCACTTCTTCGGGGAACAGCATGAAGAACACCGAAGACACCAGGGTGCAGCCCGGTGCCGTTTTAATCAGCTGCAGGGCCGGGCGGATGGTGTTGGCGGTGGTGTTGATCACGCCCGATACGAGCCCGTCGACTTCATCCAGAGCCAGCATCATGGTGCCGATCACCACGGTGTCTTCCAGTTGTTGCTCGGCCATCGGCGCATTGAGGCTTTTGCTTTTGCGCAGTGCGACCATCGGCTCGACGTAGCGTTCGCGGATCAAGTCCGGATCGATGATTTCCAGGCCGGGCGGCAGCTCGATGCCCTGGGCGCGGGCGACGGCCTGCACGTCCTCGGGCTTTGCCAGCAGCACGCAGCGAGCGATGCCGCGGGCCTGGCAGATCGCTGCGGCCTGCACGGTCAGCGGTTCGCTGCCTTCGGGCAGCACGATGCGCTTGTTGGCCGCCTGGGCGCGCTGGATCAATTGATAGCGGAACACCGCTGGCGACAGGCGCATCTCGCGCGGTGTACCGCAGCGCTGGTGCAACCAGTTGGCATCGAGATGGCCAGCGATGAAATCGGTGATGATTTCGGCGCGCTCGCGGTCATCGATGGGGATTTCCTTGTTCAGGCCATTGAGCAGGTTGGCGGTGTCATAGGAACCGGTACTCACCGACAGCACCGGCAGCCCGGCCTGCAGGGCGCCGCGGCACAGGTCCATGATGCGTGGGTCGGGCAGGGTGTCGCTGGTCAGCAGCAGCCCGGCCAGCGGCACGCCGTTCAAGGCCGCGAGGCTGACGGCAAGGATGATGTCGTCGCGGTCGCCGGGGGTCACCACCAGCACGCCGGGCTTGAGCAACTCCACGGTGTTGCGCATGGTGCGGGCGCAAATGATGATCTTGGTCATGCGCCGGGTTTCGTAATCACCGGCGTTGAGCACTTGCGCGCCCATCAGGTCGGCGACGTCGCGGGTGCGCGGGGCGTTCAGTTCCGGCTGGAACGGAATGCAGCCGAGCAAGCGGAAATCACCACTGCGCAGCAATGGCGAATGCTCCTTCAGGCGCGTGGCGAAGGCCTCCATGCTTTCCTCGGTCTTGACCTTGTTGAGGATCACGCCGAGGACTTTCGGGTCTTTCGGGCCGCCGAACAATTGCGCCTGTAGTTCGACGCGACCGGAAAGCTCGGTCAGCACTTCGTTTTCCGGTGCCGAGACCAGGATCACCTCGGCGTCGAGGCTCTTGGCCAGGTGCAGGTTGACCCGCGCGGCGTAACTGGCGCTGCGGGTCGGCACCATGCCTTCGACGATCAGCACGTCCTTGCCGATGGCCGCCTGCTGATACAGGGTGATGATTTCTTCGAGCAACTCATCGAGCTGGCCGTCGCCGAGCATGCGCTCGACATGCGCCAGGCCCAGTGGCTGAGGCGGTTTCAAGCCGTGGGTGCGCGCCACCAGCTCGGTGGAACGTTCCGGGCCCGTGTCGCCCGGATGCGGCTGGGCAATCGGTTTGAAAAAGCCGACCTTGAGCCCGGCGCGCTCAAGGGTGCGTACCAGCCCGAGGCTGATGGAGGTCAGACCCACACCAAAATCGGTGGGCGCGATAAAAAAAGTTTGCATGCGGATTCTCTGGAAGGTGCATGGCAATGGTCACGACCTATGGCTGGTCGATTACCGAAATTCAGTCGCCAAGGTTATCGCTAACCGTGCCTTGTGCGCACCAACCGCAATCAAAGGGCTGGCCTATTTTTTCCTGGCGCAGCACAGGGTCCATGACCCAGGCCCGGGATTGCCAGGGCGGCTGGTGCCGCAGGTGTTGGGTGTGGCCGCAGGAAAGCTCGGCCACCCAGTGGCCGTCCTCGTCCTGATGGAAGCCTGTGACCGTCGAATCCCGTTTGTCCGGGTTGTGTTCGCTTTCGGTCGATTGCTTCGCTAAACTTGGCCTTTCAATCTTCTTATGCAAAAGGTCTCGCCCCATGCTGATCGCCGCCAATAAGGCTGTCTCCATCGACTATACCCTGACCAACGACGCTGGTGAGGTCATCGACAGCTCCGCCGGCGGCGCGCCGCTGGTCTACCTGCAAGGCGCAGGCAACATCATCCCGGGCCTGGAAAAGGCTCTGGAAGGCAAGGCTGTCGGCGACGAGTTGACCGTAGCCGTTGAACCGGAAGACGCTTACGGCGAATACGCTGCCGAACTGGTCAGCACCCTGAGCCGCAGCATGTTCGAAGGCGTCGACGAGCTGGAAGTGGGCATGCAGTTCCACGCATCCGCTCCGGACGGCCAGATGCAGATCGTGACCATCCGTGATCTGGACGGCGACGACGTGACCGTTGACGGCAACCACCCATTGGCCGGTCAGCGCCTGAATTTCCAGGTCAAGATCGTTGCCATCCGTGACGCCAGCCAGGAAGAAATCGCTCATGGCCACGTCCATGGCGAAGGTGGCCATCACCACTGATTTCTGCGCTAAGCTCAGATAACTGGAGAGGCGCCCCGAGGGCGCCTTTTTAGTCTGCGGCTGTCCCTGATGACACCGCCAAGTGGCTGTTTCGAGAAGAACACGGGAATCTGGAGTACGCCATGAGTGCTTTTCACGACCTTAAATTGACAGCCCTGGATGGACAGGAGCTACCTCTGGCGCCTTTCAAAGGCCAAGTCGTATTGGTGGTCAACGTCGCCTCCAAATGCGGCCTGACCCCGCAGTACGCGGCGCTGGAAAACCTCTACCAACAATACAAGGCCAAAGGCTTCAGCGTGTTGGGCCTGCCGTGCAATCAGTTTGCCGGGCAGGAACCGGGGACCGAGCAGGAGATCAAGGATTTCTGCAGCCTCAACTATGGTGTGACCTTCCCGTTGTCCAGCAAGCTGGAAGTCAACGGGCATGACCGCCATCAGTTGTACCGCTTGCTGGCGGGCGAGGGCGCGGAATTCCCCGGCGATATCACCTGGAACTTCGAGAAGTTCCTGCTGGGCAAGGACGGCCGCGTACTGGCGCGGTTCTCGCCACGTACGGCGCCGGATGATCCGACCATTGTTCATGCGATTGAAAAAGCGCTGAGCTGAAATTCCCCCCCCTGTAGGAGCGAGCTTGCTCGCGATGAACCTGAGAACGCCGCGCTGTGTCTGGATTACAGCGTCATCGTTGACGACCATCGCGAGCGAGCTCGCTCCTACAATACTCCCTGCCTTTTGACCCTTAATCACGCTGATCAATAATGCTGTTCAATGCGTTGGACACTCCATATTATCCCCGTCATAAAGTCATCCTTCCGTGGAGCGTCCCATGCCTGTAAAAGCCCTGTTCAAACCGTTCCACCTCGGCACCCTCGAATTGCCGACCCGCGTCGTCATGGCGCCGATGACCCGCTCCTTTTCTCCCGGCGGCGTGCCGAATTCCAAAGTGATCGAATACTACCGTCGTCGCGCCGCTGCCGGCGTCGGCCTGATCATCACCGAAGGCACCACCGTCGGTCACAAGGCTTCCAACGGCTACCCTAACGTTCCGCACTTCTATGGTGAAGCGGCTCTGGCCGGCTGGAAGAAAGTTGTCGACGCCGTTCACGCCGAAGGCGGCAAGATCGTTCCGCAGTTGTGGCATGTGGGCAGCGTACGTCGTATCGGCACCGAGCCGGACGCCAGCGTACCGGGCTATGGCCCGTCGGAAAAAATCAAGGACGGCCAGGTCGTTGTGCACGGCATGACCCAACAGGATATCCAGGATGTGATCGCCGCGTTCGCCCAGGCTGCCAGGGACGCCCAGAGCATCGGCATGGACGGCGTGGAAATCCACGGCGCCCACGGTTACCTGGTCGACCAGTTCTTCTGGGAAGGCAGCAACCAGCGTACCGACGAATACGGCGGCAGCCTGGCCAACCGTTCACGCTTTGCCATTGAATTGATTCAAGCCGTGCGTGCCGCGGTCGGTGAAGGCTTCCCGATCATCTTCCGTTTCTCCCAGTGGAAGCAGCAGGACTACACCGCGCGCCTGGTGCAAACCCCGGAGGCGCTGGGCGAGTTCCTCAAGCCGTTGGCCGATGCCGGCGTGGATATTTTCCACTGCTCGACCCGCCGCTTCTGGGAGCCGGAGTTCGACGGTTCCGAGCTGAACCTGGCTGGCTGGACCCGCCAACTCACCGGCAAGCCGACCATCACCGTGGGCAGCGTCGGCCTGGATGGCGAGTTCCTGCAGTTCATGGTCAACACCGACAAGGTGGCACAACCGGCCAGCCTGGAAAAACTGCTGGAGCGCCTGAACAACGACGAGTTCGACCTGGTGGCGGTCGGTCGTGCGTTGCTGGTGGACCCGGACTGGGCACAGAAAGTACGCGACGGTCGTGAGGACGACATCCTGCCGTTCAGCCGTGAAGCGTTGATGACGCTGGTTTAAGCGGCGTCAGGACTGACGCTTTCGCGAGCAAGCCCGCTCCCACAACTCCCATGTGGGAGCGGGCTTGCTCGCGAAGACTGAGCTAAAGAACACTACAAAATCAGGGAACAATCGGTGCATTCGGCACCACCATCTCCCGGGCACAGGCCCCGCGCAACTGTCCCTCGAACTGTTCGATGATCGTCGCCCAACCCTGGCGACTGGCATGCTGGCGCGCATTGAGCCGCACATTGCGCAAGGCTTCCCCGTCCTCCAGCAGCCATGCCGCTGCATCGCAGAACGCTTCTTCATCCCCCGGCATTGCCAACACACCGTTGTAGCCATGACGAATATGCTGGGCCGCTGCTGCCTGATCATAGGCCACCACGCCGAGCCCCGAGGCCAGTGCTTCAAGCACCACATTGCCGAAGGTTTCAGTCAGGCTCGGAAACAGAAACACGTCGCCTGATGCGTAGTGACACGCCAGGGCTTCACCCCGCTGGGTGCCGCAGAAAATCGTCTCGGGCATTTCCTTTTCCAGCTCCTGGCGCTGCGGACCGTCGCCGACCACGATCAGTTTCAGGGTGCGCCGGGGATAACTCGCCTTGAGGGTATTGAAGGTGCGTTTGAGCAGGCCAAGATTCTTTTCCGGGGCCAGGCGACCGACGTGAATGACGGCGATGTCGTCCTCGGCCAATCCCCATTGCTCGCGCAGGCCATTCAAGCGTTTGGCCGGGTGAAACAACTCACTGTCGACCCCTCGGGAGAGCAACGCCAGCCGTTCGAAATGCCGTCGTTCCAGCTCCATGCGCTGACTGACGCTGGGCACCAGGGTCATGGTCGAGCGGTTGTGGAACCAGCGCAGGTAGTGAGTCAGCAGGCGCGTGAGCAAACCAAGGCCGTACTGGTTGGAGTACTGCTGGAAATTGGTGTGGAAACCGCTGACCACGGAAATCCCCAAACGCCGTGCTGCACGCAAGGCCGACAGGCCCAACGGGCCCTCGGTGGCAATGTAGAGCACGTCCGGGCGGTGACGCGTCCAGCGCCGCAGCAGCTTGTGCATCGACGACTGACCCCATTGCAGGCCGGGATAGCCCGGTAGCGGCCAGCCGCGGCACAGCAGTAATTCATCGTCGCTGCCCAACTGCTGGTCGCAGCCCTGGCGTGGTCGCACCAGTTCCACCTGATGCCCGCGCGCGCGCAAACCGTCGCACAAGCGACCCAGGGTATTGGCCACGCCGTTGATTTCCGGAGGGAAGGTTTCGGTGATCAGGGTGATATGCAGAGCTGTCGTCATGACCCCAGTGTCGGCTGGGGCCATGTCGTCAGTGTGACGTCGGGATGATGGATTTGTGACTGTGGTACCGGTGCTGATGGCTCAGCGCTGGGTCACCAGGTTTTCCGCGCCGCGCTCACGCACCCAGAACAGCGTCGCCCCGGCCACGGCCGCCGGCATCATCAGGATGTTGACCACCGGAATCAGCAACACCAGATAAACAATCCCGCCGAAACTCATGCTCTGCCAGCGCTTCTCGCGCAGCCAGCCAAGCATTTCGTTCCAGCCCAGCTTGTGGTTGTCCGCCGGGTAGTCGATGTACTGGATCGCCATCATCCACACCCCGAACAATAGCCATAGCGGCGCGGCAATGATGTTCACTACCGGGATGAACGAAAGGATGAACAGCCCGATCGCCCGTGGCAGGAAGTAGCCAAGCTTGCGCATTTCCCGGGCCAGGGTGCGCGGGATCATTGCAATCAGTTCGCCCCAGCTGAAGGCCGGAAAATCATCGGTGCCGCGCACCACCACTTCGACTTTCTCCGCGAGGAAGCCGTTGAATGGCGCGGCAATGACGTTGGCAAGCATGGTGAAGGTGAAAAACACCATTAGCACCACGAGCACCACGAACAGCGGCCATAGGATGTAGCTGAGAAAACTCAGCCAGTCGGGCAGGGACGGCATCAGCGTGTCGACCCACAGGCTGAATTGGTGACCGGCCAGGTAAATCAATCCGACGAACAGCACCAGGTTGATTGCCAGCGGCAACAGCACAAACAAACGCAGGCTTGGGCTCAATACCAGCTTGAGGCCTTCGCGCAGGTATTGCGGGCCGGACAGAACAGGGGCGGGCATAACGTGCTCCGAGCAGAGGGAAAACGCGCCGACCTTACCGGCTTTGCTACACATGCGAAAGCGCGGTGGCGGTATCGACATTCACTGTAACAAAGACGTCGATATCGTCGGGCAGATTGCATAGAGACCACCTATGAGCTGGATTGTTAATCCGTATTTCCTTAATCTTCGCCCCCTCGATACGCTGCACCCAATCTTTTTACAGGACGGTCGTGTTCAAGCCTTCCCCAAGTGCTTTCAACCGTTCTTTTTTATTCCAGCCGGCGATCCGGCGTTCCGCGCCAGGTGTTCCGGGCCGGTCAACAGGAGCAGGTCATGTCTGAAGTTCGTCATTCGCGAGTGATTATTCTCGGTTCCGGCCCTGCCGGTTACAGCGCTGCGGTCTATGCCGCCCGTGCCAACCTCAAGCCACTGCTGATCACCGGCATGCAGGCCGGCGGTCAACTGACCACCACCACCGAAGTCGACAACTGGCCGGGCGACGTCCACGGCCTGACCGGCCCGGCGCTGATGGAGCGGATGCGCGAGCACGCCGAACGCTTTGAAACCGAGATCGTTTTCGATCACATCAATGCCGTGGACTTCGCTGCCAAGCCATACACCCTGACTGGCGACAGTGCGACCTACACCTGCGACGCCCTGATCATCGCCACCGGCGCCAGTGCTCGTTACCTGGGCCTGCCGTCCGAAGAAGCGTTCATGGGCAAAGGCGTCTCCGCCTGCGCAACCTGCGACGGTTTCTTCTATCGCAACAAGCCGGTGGCTGTGGTCGGCGGTGGCAACACCGCTGTCGAAGAAGCCCTGTACCTGGCCAACATCGCCAGCAAAGTCACCCTGATCCACCGTCGCGAAACCTTCCGCGCCGAGAAGATCCTGATCGACAAGTTGAACGCCCGTGTTGCCGAAGGCAAGATCGAGCTGAAGCTGAACGCGACCCTGGACGAAGTGCTGGGCGACAACATGGGCGTGACCGGTGCCCGCCTGAAGAACAACGATGGCAGCTTCGACGAAGTGAAAGTCGACGGCGTGTTCATCGCCATCGGCCACACCCCGAACACTTCGTTGTTCGAAGGCCAGCTGACGTTGAAAGACGGTTACCTGGTTGTGCAGGGCGGCCGTGACGGCAACGCCACCGCCACCAACCTCGAAGGCATTTTCGCCGCCGGTGACGTGGCCGACCACGTGTACCGTCAGGCCATCACCTCGGCGGGCGCCGGTTGCATGGCGGCACTGGATGCCGAGCGTTACCTCGACAATCTGCAGAACGCTTGATTCTGTTTTGGTAAAAAAACCGGCCTCGGCCGGTTTTTTTATGCCCACGATTTAATGCTTGATAACACTCCGGTGTGGGAGCGGGCTTACTCGCGAAAGCGGTGTGTCATTCAACATTGATGCTGGCTGATCCACCGCTTTCGCGAGCAAGCCCGCTCCCACAGGGATAGTGTTCAGGTCAGTTTTGCAAGACAGGCTTCAAGAATATCCAGCCCTTCTTCCAGCACCGCAGCCTCGATGGTCAATGGCGCCAACAAGCGAATGATGTGCCGCGATTTGCCACTGGGCATCAGCAGCAGGCCCGCATTCCGCGCCAAAGTCAGCAGTTGGATCAATTGTGCCGGGGCGGGCGAGCCATCGGCGTTGATCAGCTCGATACCACGCATCGCACCTACACCGGTAAGTCGGCCCAGGTACGGCGTCAGGTTGTTCGCGCGCCAGGTTTCATGGCGGCCGACAATCGCTTCCTCTTGTTGTGCGCCCCAGGCGTGCAGGTTGGCATCGGTCATTTCATCCAGCGTCGCCAGCGCGGCGGCGCAGGCGATGGGATTGCCCGAGTAAGTGCCACCGAGTCCGCCCTTGGGCAGGTTATCCATCAGCGATTTGCGCCCGACCACCGCCCCCAGCGGCACGCCGCCGGCGATGCTTTTGCCGAGCAGGACCAGATCCGGCTCGATGCCCAGCCGTGAGAAAGCGAAGCGCTGGCCGGTGCGGCCGAAACCGGACTGGATTTCATCGGCGATCAGCACGATGCCCTTGTCGTCGCAGAACTTGCGCAGCGTTTGGGCGAACTCGACGTCCATGGCCAGGAAACCCGCTTCGCCCTGCACCGGTTCAAAGATAAAGCAGGCGACGTCTTCGACATCAATCTCGACGCTGAACAGGCGCTCCATGGCTTTGAGGGCTTCGGCGCAGGTCACGCCGTTGTCCGGGCCGGGAAAGGGCAGGTGATACACCGGCCCCGGCAGCACGCCGATTTTCTGTTTGTAGGGCGCCACCTTGCCATTGAGGTTGAGCGTGGCCAGCGTGCGGCCGTGGAATGCACCGTCGAAGGCGATGACCGCGCTGCGCCCGGTGGCGCCACGGACGATCTTCAGGGCGTTTTCCGCCGCTTCTGCGCCACTGTTGGTGAGCATGCCGCTGACCGGGTAACCCACCGGCATGAACGCACTGAGGCGATCCATCAGTTCGAGGTAAGGCACATGGGGCGCCGCGTTGAACGCATAGTGGGTCAGCCGCGTGGCTTGTTCGCGAATGGCCTCGACGATGCGCGGATGGCAATGGCCGAGGTTGAGCACGCCAATGCCACCGACAAAGTCGATGTAGCGTTTGCCATCTGTGTCCCAGACCTCGGCGTTTTTGCCGTGGCTGAGCGTGACAGGGTGAACGATGTTGATCGACTGGCTGATGGTTTCGCTGCGCATGAATGACCGGCTCGGAAGAAGGAGGACTTCTTTTTATCTAAGCCGTGAGCGGCGCTACGGGGCAAACGAAATAAAGTTGCCGGGTCAATCTTAAAAGTCGGGTTGTGCTTGTGATCAATTCCGCGCCATGAACGCAAAACCTGTAGGAGCGAGCTTGCTCGCGATGGTGGTGAACGATGACGCTGGGAGCCTGACACCCCGTGGCGTTCTTCAGTCCATCGCGAGCGGGCTCGCTCCTACAAATCAAATCAGCGGCGTGTCAGCGGCTGTTGGACGAACTTCACACCCGCCAGGCCGTGGGCAATCAGCGCCCGGATGTTGCCGTGGTCGCTGCCTTCTGGCGTTGCCAGCACCGAGCGGTAATGCTCGCCGAAAGCCAGCAGGGCTTCTTCATCGCTCAAGCCTTCGAGCAGCGCGAGCCCCAGGGTCTTGCACGAGCCTTCGTTCTGCCCGGCCGCGTTTTCCACACCACCGTTGTTGAAGGCCTGAGGCTGGTAGTCGTAACCGCCAGCAATGAACGCCAGGGTGTCGGCGAAGACGTGTTCGCCGCTGTTGAGGCTGGCGCGCAGGGTGTTCAAATCACTCATTGGGTTTTCCTTTGGCGAACGCCGCCTGTTGTTCGGCGCTGGCTTCTTGCTGATATTGGGCTTTCCATTCGGCGTACGGCATGCCGTAAACCACTTCGCGGGCTTCGTCGAGGCTGACCTCGATCTGGCGCTCATCCGCTGCCGCCTTGTACCACTTGGACAGGCAGTTGCGGCAGAAGCCCGAGAGGTTCATCAGGTCGATGTTCTGCACATCCTTGCGGCTGTCCAGGTGGGCCACCAGCCGACGAAAGGCGGCGGCTTCGAGTTCAAGGCGTTGTTGATCGGTCATGGCGGTCTCTGCGAGACAGCTTCAAGCGGCAAGCTTCAAGCTGCAAGTTGGATTGCGGTGGCTGCAAGTTTACAGCTTGGCGCCTGTAGCTTGTAGCTAGCGGCTCGCTGCAAGCGTTATCGACACCGATTCGGCGAATCGCAGCGCGTGGGGCTTGTCGACCTCGACTTCGGCGTAGAGCACCGATGCGTTGGCCATCACCAGGTCGAGAATTTCCTGGGTCAGGCGTTCGAGCAGCGCAAAGCGGTTGCCTTCGACGTGGGCGATGATCGCCTTGGTGATCGTGCGGTAGTTCAGCGCGTGATCGATGTCGTTGTCACGTACCGCTTCCTGGGCCGCGTACAGAATGGTGAGGTTGATCAGCACATCCTGCTTGTTGAGGATTTCATCCTCATTGATGCCGATGAAGGTACGCAGGCACAGGTCTTTGACCCGGATGCGTGCCATGCCTGGCTGAAGTTGTGGCATTGCTACTTGCTCCGTCCAATCAATTGCAGGAACTCCTGGCGGGTGTTGCTCGACTCGCGGAAGGCACCGAGCATCACGGAGGTGTTCATGGTCGAATTCTGTTTCTCGACGCCGCGCATCATCATGCACATGTGCTGCGCTTCGATGACCACTGCGACGCCTGCCGCACCGGTCACCTGTTGCACGGCGTCGGCGATTTGCCGGGTGAGGTTTTCCTGGATTTGCAGGCGCCGGGCGAACATGTCCACCAGCCGCGCAATCTTCGACAGCCCCAGCACCTTGCCGGTTGGAATATAAGCCACATGCGCCTTGCCGATGAAGGGCAGCATGTGGTGTTCGCAAAGCGAATACAGCTCGATGTTGTCGACGATCACCATTTCATCGTTGTCGGAGGCGAACAGCGCGCCATTGACGATCTCTTCGACACTTTGTTCGTAGCCATGGCAAAGGTACTGCATGGCTTTGGCTGCGCGCACCGGGGTGTCGAGCAGGCCTTCGCGGTCTGGATTCTCACCGAGGCCGATGAGGATCTCTCGATAATTCTGGGGCAGGGATAACGTCATGGAAAATCCTCGCGGGACACTTACTTGATGTGCCTTCCGCCGTTGACGGTCAGGGTGGTGCCGGTGACATAAGGGTTGTCGAGCAGATAGCGCAGGCTCTGGTAGATCACTTCGCAGCCGGGTTCGATGCCCAGCGCGGACTTGGCCAGTGCCTTGGCGCGGTAGGCCGCGTCGTCTTCAGGGTTGAACAGTAGCAGGGCGGGCGCAATCGCGTTGACCTTGATGTCCGGCGCGTACCTGGCGGCGAAGGACAGGGTCAGGCTGTCGAGTCCGGCTTTGCTGGCGCAATAGCCGATGTGCTTGCTGCTGCCCTTGCGGGTCACGTCATCGCTGATGTGCACGATGTCGGCGGGGCTTGAGCGTTGCAGCAGATCGGCGCAATGCAGGTTGATCAGGTAGGGCGCCAGCATGTGCACGCTGAACATGCGGGTGAATGCGGCGGCGTCAGTGTCCGGTGTTTCGGCCAGCCATTCGGAGGCGTTGTGGACAATCGCCCGTAAACAGTCGGTGTGGGTTTTCAGTTCACTGATGAAGGCGAGGATCCCGGCCTCGCTGGCGAAGTCCGCGAACACGGCGGTGGCCCCCAGGTCGCGCAGGGCTTGTACGCCGGGCCGCTCGCTGCGGTAGCTGAAAATCACGCGATGGCCGTCTTCCAGCAATCGCCGGGCGCAGTGCAGGCCGACACGCTGGCCGGCGCCGGTAATCAGGATAGGGGCTGCGGAAGAAGTCATGAACGGCTCGCGTCGCGGTGAGAGTAAAACTATACCAGCGACGGCAGCGCTCTACCTATTGCGGGGGGAAACAACTGTGGGAGCGAGCTCGCTCGCGATTGCGGACTGTCAGACGACACATATGTTGACTGACACGCCCTCATCGCGAGCAAGCTCGCTCCCACAGGGGGATCAGCGATTTTGGACGGTGGGTTCTGCGGGCAGCGGTCGAGCTGGCGCACTGTTCAGCCAATTGGCCAGCAAACGGGTCGACAACGGAATGAACAAATAAACCATCAGTGGCGTCAGGCACAGCGTGCTGATGAACACCCGCGGCAGCAGGCTCATGTCACTGATCAGCGGCCCCAGCACAAAGTTGAACAGCAGCGAGACCGGAAAGAACGCCAGCCAGATCGCCACGGCCTGTTTCCAGCGCGGCGGGCGTTGGCCGGCGACGCCAAACCAGCCTTCGATGCCGCTGACCCGGTGTTCTGTCGGGTGGGCGAACAGGTCGCTGCCGCGTCCGAGCCAGGCGCTGCGAGAGACGGAATGTTCCCAGGCGTGCAAGGTCTGCTCGTCGACGAAGCGGAAGATGATCTGGAATTCGTTGTCCCCGGGCGGCGGAGCGAGTACACCGGAGCCGAGATAACCGGGAAAGTCGGTGGCCAGTTGTTCGCCTTCGCGCAGCCAGGCGATCAGGTCCTGATAACGTCCATTGGCAACGCGGCGCGCAACCATCAGCGTGACGGGTGAGGTAGACATTGTGTATCTCCATAAGGCATTTGCGTCGCTCCGGATAGGGGCTTCGCCAGGCGCAGCGCCGGGGTGGTGGGCTGCGACTTGAAACAAGCAAGGATTATTCCTGATTCTGCCCGTGGCGTCTGTGACGTTTATCCGCTCATTCGCAGTATCGATTTTTTACGGAAACTTTATGGGGCGGGGGCGTTAGAATGACGCTCGGACGATACAAGGATGTTTCAACAGGATGCCGATACATACAGACGTCGCTTCACGATCCGCGCAGGCCATCACACTCGAACAGGAAGAGCTCTTTCCCATTCGCGAGGTGGCGCGACTGACAGGTGTCAACCCGGTCACGCTTCGCGCCTGGGAGCGACGTTATGGCCTGATTGTTCCAACACGCACCGATAGCGGGCATCGACTGTATTCGATGTCCGATATTGAGCGCGTTCGCAGCATTCTCGGCTGGATCGAACGCGGTGTTGCGGTCAGCAGGATCGGCAAGATCCTGGCCAGGACCGAGCCGCTCCAGACGTTGTCGCACATCATCCCCAACAGCCTCGTGGAAGCCGATTACGCGCAGTGGCAGCAGCAGGTTCTTGCGACAGTCAACGGGTTTGACGACCTTCAGCTGGAGCAGGTCTACGGGCAAATCTTCTCCAGTTACGCCCTGGCGGTGGTGTTTCAGGACATTCTGATCCCCGTCTGGAAGCAGTTGTTGCAACGCCAGGACCAGTTCGGCGTAACCAGCGAGTGGCTGTTCCTGGATGGTTTTCTACGTTCCCGGGTAGTGCAGCGCTTGCTGTTGACGCGCGAGAGGCAACCGCATCACGTGGTCATCTGTGCCCTGGATGGTCACTGTCGGGAGCTGGAGCTGTTGGTCGCCGCCCTGTTCCTGAGTTCCGGGCCATCGACCATTCGCGTATTGAACATAGGCCAGCCATTCGAGGAGCTGGCGCTGATGTGTGAAAGGATCAAGCCCGTGGCACTGGTGCTGTTTTCCAATCATGTACCGAATGCCGAGTTGCCGCGTCGCTTGAATCGCCTGGCCATGGGCCTGGAGTGTCGATTGTTTTTGGCCGGTGATGCCTCTGACTTGGCGCAGGGCAGCCTGGCCGGGTCATCGATCGGTTGCCTGGGCAATGAAGGGAAGGTCATGAGCCAGCGTCTGAACCAGTTCCTGGCGGGAAATCTGGATACTTGAAGTTCAGAGATGCAGCGTTGGATGAGTCAGACGATGCTGTTGCAGGATGAACTGACGCAGACGCTCGGTTTCGTCCGTATCGCTCTGGTTCAGTTGATAGGCGTAGAAACCCTGTGCGTTTTCCTTCTCGAAGGTGCCGCGCAAGGCAATCCGCTCATAGCCTGAGGGGCTGAACCACAAGGCGAAATGCTTCGGTGGCTTGGTCTTGTTGCGAACCTCCAGCAACACCCCTTTGCACGACACTTCGTGTACCCACAGGGTGCCGGGTTGACCCTGGGCGTTTTCCAGCGCTACCGGCTCGTCCAGTACCAGACGCCAAGGCCGGGCCATGGGCCCGTCTTCATAGATGCTCGGCACGCCGAGACGCAAATGCATCGCATGGAACTCGTCTTCCACCAGGTGCAGGGGGAAGGTTATTTGCTGGTTTTCGAAGCTGGCTTGAATGGTGACCTGCTCATGGGCCGCCAGGCGGGTGAGCAGGTCACGGATTTGCGATCCACCGTTGACGAGCAGGCTCGACGTCGCATCCCGCACATTGAGTTGCGGGTTGTGTTGCATGGTCTGGATGAAATCCAGCTCATCCTGGGTCAGGAGCGCGTCGCGTTGCATGGCCAGCTCGAAAGATATAATTACAAAGTCATTGGTGATTGTAGTTACTGACCATTAATTCTGGGTTTCGTTTGCGCCGTTCGTCGCCTTGAGCGCAGCAAGCTCCGCCTGGAGTTCAGCCACCTGTCCCTCCAGTTGTGCCACGCGCTGTTGCGCCTTGACCTGCACGGTGACGTCTTTCTGCACACCGACAAAGTAGGTCTGCCCGTCCGCTGGATTTTTCACCGTTGAAAGGGACAGCTCATTCCAGAACGGTGTGCCGTCCTTACGGTAGTTGCGCAGTATTTCCCGGCAGGAACCTTCTCGGTTCAAGGCGTCGCGAATCAACGGCAGGGCGTCCTGGTCGCGATCCCCCGACTGCAGGAAACGACAATCCTGATAGAGGATCTCTTCGCTGGAGTAGCCCGTCAGGCGTTCGAACGCGGGGTTGACGTAAATGAGGATTTTGTCCTGATCGCCTTCCTTTTCGGCTATGACGATGCCGTCGTTGGAGGCGTTGATCACCATTTGCAGCAGTTGAGCATTAATCATCGGAGCATCCCTTCCTGATTGATTGTCAATTGCATTCTAAAAGAATAATCACGACTGTGGTGTTAATATCCGGGTCTTTTACTCGGATTCAGGATCAGTTTGATGAAAGTCGCCATCATTTCCGGCTCGGTGTACGGCACGGCCGAAGAAGTTGCCCGCCACGCCGTCAGCCTGTTGAACGCTGCCGGTTTCGAAACCTGGCACAACTCGCGTGCGACCCTCGCCGACGTCCAGGCGTTTGGCCCCGAAGCCTTTCTGGCGGTGACCTCGACCACCGGCATGGGTGAGCTGCCGGACAATCTGCAACCACTGTATTCGACCATTCGTGACCAATTGCCAGCAGCCTGGCGCGGTTTGCCGGGGGCGGTGATCGGATTGGGCGATGCGAGTTATGGCGATACTTTTTGTGGCGGCGGCGAGCAGATGCGCGAATTGTTCGGTGAACTGGGCATTCGCGAAGTGCTGCCAATGCTGCGCCTGGACGCCAGCGAAAGCGTGACCCCCGAGACGGACGCCGAGCCTTGGCTGGAGGACCTGATCAGCGCACTGCGCACCTGACGTTAACCTCACATCCATGTCAGTCAGGGTTCTGACAGTACGGTAAAAAACTGCCTGTCAGACCATCGCTGGCGCCGGTCGTTTGACATGGATCCTTGGGTGGCAGGGCGACTGACTCGCAGGGTCACCAAGCTGGCTGCCAATGCAACTACACGAACCTCAAGGGCTGACTAGACTCGGTGAACATAGGAAACACTCCATAATAAAAACACCGAGGCTTCTTGCCGTGACTGTCGCTCCCGTCCAATCGCCACACAGTGTCAAAGACCAGGTCAGTGCTGCCGAGTGGCAGACCCGCGTCGACCTGGCAGCCTGTTATCGCCTGGTTGCCCAACATGGTTGGGATGACCTGATCTTTACCCACATCTCTGCCAAGGTGCCCGGCACCGAAGATTTCCTGATCAACCCGTTCGGGCTGATGTTTCACGAAATGACCGCGTCGAGCCTGGTCAAGGTGGATCAGGCCGGCAACAAGCTGATGGACAGTCCTTACGAGATCAATCCGGCGGGTTACACCATCCACAGCGCCGTGCATGAAGTCCGTCACGATGTTGTTTGTGTGCTGCACACCCACACGGCTTCAGGGGTGGCGGTCTCGGCACAGAAGCAGGGCGTGCTGCCGATCAGCCAACAGTCGTTGTTCGTGCTTTCCAGCCTGGCCTACCACGCCTACGAAGGTGTGGCGCTCAACCATGAAGAGAAGGTGCGGCTGCAGGCTGATCTCGGTGAAAACAATTTCCTGATGCTGCATAACCACGGTCTGCTGACATGCGGCAGCAGCATCGCCGATACGTTCCTGATGATGTTTACCTTTCAGCGTGCCTGCGACATTCAGGTCATGGCACAAAACGGTGCGGCTGAACTGATTGCAATCGAACCGCAGATTCTGGCCGGCGCCAAAGCCATGATCGCGGGTGTCACCAGAAGTGCTCAAGGAATGGGCGGAGCGCTGGCGTGGCCGGCGCTGCTGCGCAAGCTCGATAAACTGGACCCGGGTTATAAACTCTAATGGCACTTGCCGAGATTCCTCTGTGTGTCTGGCGCAAACGCAGCCAGACGTTCTTGTTCCGTGGCCACAGCATCCGTTACTGGACGGCGGGGCAGGGTGAGCCGCTGTTGCTGATTCACGGTTTTCCGTCCGCCAGTTGGGACTGGCATTACCTGTGGCAGCCATTGACCCAGCGCTTTCGCGTGATCGCTTGCGACATGCTGGGCTTCGGCGATTCGGCCAAACCGGAGAACCACGAATACAGCCTGCTGGAGCAAGCGGATCTGCAACAGGCACTGCTTGAACACCTGAATGTCGAGCAGCCGGTGCACCTGTTCGCCCACGACTATGGCGACAGCGTGGCCCAGGAACTGCTGGCCCGGCATTACGAGTCGCGGGTGGAGCTGGCCAGTTGTGTGTTTCTCAACGGCGGGTTGTTTCCGGAAACCCACCGCCCGGTATTGATGCAAAAGCTCTTGCTCAGCCCTTTGGGCTGGATGATTGGCCGCGCCTTCAGCCGTGATGGCCTGGTGAGAAGCTTTCGGCAGATTTTCGGCCCGCAAACCCGGCCCAGTGAAAGCCAGATGGATGATTTCTGGAGCCTGGTCGAAAGCCAGCGTGGGCCACGGATCATGCACAAGTTGATCGCCTACATCCCGGAACGACGCGTCTGGCGCAACCGCTGGGTGAGCGCGATGCAGCGCGGTGAAGTGCCGCTGCGAGTGATCGATGGCGGGGTCGATCCGATCTCCGGTGTGCATATGGTCGAGCGTTACCGGGAACTGATCCCGGATGCGGACACCGTGGTGTTGCCCGACATCGGTCACTACCCGCAGATCGAGGCACCCTGCGAGGTCCTCAGGCACTACCTGGCGTTTCGCGATCAACTGCTTTCTCCGCCGCGCAAAGTCGCCTGCTCCTGATTCGCAGCGTGAACCTGCTGGGCTTTTGTGGCGAGGGGGCTTGCCCCCGTTCGGCTGCGAAGCAGTCGTAAACCTGCTTAACGCGTTGTATCTGAATCACTGCGCTGTATTTTGGGGCCGCTTCGCAGACCAACGGGGGCAAGCCCCCTCGCCACAGGGTTCGTGTCCATTTCTCTATCAATCATCCCCCAGCCTTATCGCGCACCATTCAGCCTCCCCCGTGTTGATTGTGACCCGCTGCGCCGTGCCGGAAACTCGGACTCATTGTCCCTTGGCCTGCTGGAGTCCCCCCATGAATGAGTCTGTGCGCTTCGAAGATAAAGTCGTGATCATCACCGGTGCCGGTGGCGGCCTGGGACGGGCGCATGCACTGCTGTTCGCCAAACAGGGCGCCAGGGTTCTGGTCAACGACCTGGGCGGCTCGACCCAGGGCGAAGGCGCCAATGCCTCGGCCGCCGACCGCGTGGTAGCGGACATACGCGAGGCCGGCGGCATTGCCGAGGCCAACCACGATTCGGTCACTGACGGTGACAAACTGGTCCAGCATGCCCTGGACGTCTTCGGTCGCGTCGACGTGGTGGTCAACAACGCCGGGATCCTGCGTGACAAGACCTTCCACAAAATGGAAGACGCCGACTGGGACCTGGTTTACCGCGTCCACGTCGAAGGTGCCTACAAAGTCACCCGTGCCGCCTGGCCACATATGCGCGAGCAGAACTACGGCCGGGTGATTTTCACTGCGTCGACCTCGGGTATCTATGGCAATTTCGGCCAGTCCAACTATGGCATGGCCAAGCTCGGTCTCTATGGCCTGACCCGCACCCTGGCCATCGAAGGCCGCAAGAACAACATCCTGGTCAACGCCATCGCCCCCACCGGCGGCACGCGCATGACCGAAGGCCTGATCCCGCCGCAAGTCTTCGAACAGCTCAAGCCGGAACTGGTCAGCCCGCTGGTGGTGTACCTGGCCAGCGAGACCTGCCAGGAAACCTCCGGTCTGTTTGAAGTCGGCGGTGGCTGGATGGGCAAGGTCCGCTGGGAACGCAGTCTCGGTGTCGGGTTCGACCCACGGGCCGGCTTCTCACCGGAAGACGTGGCGGCGCACTGGCAACAGATTTGCGACTTCGAAGGTGCGGCGCATCCGAAGGACAACATCGAAGCATTGAAGGAAATGATGGGGAATTTGCAGAAGTATTCGCTCTGACATTGCCGGCAAGGTCACACTGACTGACCTTGCCGGTTGCTGCATTTGTCGGTTGGAAAATCGTTTGCCATCGATCAGTCGGAAAAGTATTTGGATACCAGTGCCTTCAGATTGGCGGCTGTCTGCGCATCCATTTTTCCGTCAAATTTTTCCGGGCGAAAATGCATCTGGAATGCCCGCACCAATTGTTGAAAACCACCTTCCGTCGAGGCGCCCGAAACATTGTATCCATAGGACTTGAACAGCCCCAGCAATTCGCTTCGGCCTGGAACACCCGATGTGGTGTATTGACTCAGGTATTGGTCCCGAGTGGCTTCATCGAACCAGGCGCCGACGCCTTTCAGGTACAGCGCCTGCCAGGGAAACATCGGCCCCGGGTCGCTCTTGCGGCCGATTGAAATATCGGAGTGGCCCAACACCTGCGTCGGCGTGATATCCGGGTAGCGCTTGAGGATGTTCAGCGCCAGTAGTTCAATCGCGGCAATCTGCTCGGGGTGATAAGGCGGGAAGGTGAATTGGCCTTTGTTGTCAGTCGCCAGGTTGACCACCTCAATGCCGATTGACGTGTCATTCAGATTGCTACGGTTACCCCACTGACTGACGCCCGCATGCCACGCGCGATGGCTTTCATCCACCAGGTTGAACACTTCTTGCCCGGTATAACCGGCTTTCAGGTAGCTGGGGTCGGTGATATCCGGAACCAGATAGTGCGCGCTGACATTCGGGCCGGTCAGGGCACTGACAGAACTTGAGAAGTTAGCGGCGGTGTAGTGAAGAACCAGAAAGCGTATTCGGCTGTTGAAGCTTCTGGCTGAGCGATACTTGTTGTAGTTGATGGGCTTCATGGTTGCACTCGCAATAAGTAAGTTTGCAGTCGGACGAAGATCAAGGTTGTTCGCCGACTTGCTGGTCAACTTAATGGCTGGAGTGCTTGTGATGTTTCCCAATGCTGGTAGTCGTTTTCTGAAAGCAATGTAGGCATGCGAACTTTTTCCTGGTCGCAGTCATTCATCAAAAAACATCGCCCATAAAAAAGGCCGCTGCAAACGCAGCGGCCAAAGTAAGACGTTGGATCAGGAGCTACAAATCAACGTCAGTGAACACGGGCGATGAACCGAATCCTCGAATCATCTGAAATCTTCAGTCACGGCGCAGGCTCCGTGGCAGCCAAGTAAGAATAAGCCCTCGGCGCCGTAGGAAAAATACCAATTCCCGACATGCACTGTTGCAGCACGGGCAACAGTCAGGATTCGGCTGCCCGACTTCCGGGTAGTGACCTTGTGCCAGTCATCCTTTAGAGGTACACCACGAATACCTCTTTGGTGCGCTTATCGATCCCGGTGCCCCGGCAGTAGGGTGAGGCCTTCTGTCACTCACCGGGGAAGACGCATGACAAAAACAACAATGCGCGCCATCTTCACACCGCAGGCGCTGGCGGCCGCGGTCGCATTGGGCTGCTGTGCCCAGGTTCAGGCCATTTCGTTCAGCATTGGGGAAATCGAGGGGACGTTTGACTCCTCATTGTCGGTCGGCGCGAGTTGGGGCATGCGTGATGCGGATGATGCCCTGGTAGGCACCGTCAATGGCGGTTCCGGCCAGTCTTCGACTGGTGACGACGGGCGCCTGAACTTCAAGAAAGGCGAAACCTTCTCGAAGATCTTCAAGGGCATTCATGACCTCGAACTGAAGTACGGCGACACCGGCGCGTTTGTGCGTGGCAAGTACTGGTACGACTTCGAACTGAAGGATGAAAGCCGCCCATTCAAGGACATCAGCGATCACAATCGCAAAGAAGGCGCCAAGTCTTCAGGCGGACAAATCCTCGACGCATTCGTCTATCACAACTACTCCCTCGCCGATTTGCCGGGCACGGTGCGTGCCGGCAAGCAGGTGGTCAGTTGGGGGGAGAGCACCTTCATCGGCAACTCGATCAACAGTATCAACCCGGTCGACGTGTCCGCGTTCCGTCGTCCTGGCGCCGAGATCAAGGAGGGCCTGATCCCGGTCAACATGCTGTTCGCCTCCCAGGGCCTGACGGAGAAGTTGACCGTGGAAGGCTTCTATCAACTGGAATGGGATCAGACGGTCGTCGATAACTGTGGCACCTTCTTTGGTGTCGATGTGGTGGCCGATGGCTGCAACAAGGGCTACACCGTCGCCAGCCCGGCCATTGCACCCTTGCAGCCGATTGCGGCTGCCTTTGGACAGGGCTTCGAGGTCAGCAAAGAGGGCGTGATCGTTCCCCGTGGTGGCGACCGTGATGCCCGGGATTCCGGACAGTGGGGTACGGCGTTGCGCTGGCTGGGGGACGACACCGAGTACGGCCTGTACTTCATGAACTACCACAGCCGCGGCCCCAACGTCGGGACCACCACCGCCGGGCTCAGCACGCTGGCAAGCCTTCCGGGAATCGTAGCCGCCGCCAACCGAATCGCCCCCGGCAGCGGTTCAGGCCTGGCCCAGAGTGTGATGCTCGGTCGCGGCCAGTATTACCTCGAATATCCGGAGGACATCCGCCTCTACGGCGCCAGCTTCGCCACCACCTTATCGACCGGCACTGCGTGGAGCGGGGAAATCAGCTACCGCCCCAACCTCCCGGTACAGGTCAACACCAATGACCTGACCCTGGCCATGCTCAATCCGATTGCAGGCGGTGCGGCATCGCCCATCGCCACGTCACCGGGGGCTGACAACACAGGTTACCGCCGCAAGGAGGTGACGCAGGTCCAGAGCACCTTGACGCATTTCATCGATCAGGTCGCAGGTGCCGATCGCCTGACGCTGGTGGGCGAGGCGGCGGTGGTTCGGGTCGGTGGCCTGGAAGCACGTACGAAGTTGCGCTACGGCCGCGACTCGGTGTATGGCCAGTATGGTTTCGGCGGCGACACCGACGGCTTCGTGACCTCGACTTCGTGGGGTTATCGCGCTCGGGCCATCCTCGACTACAACAACCTCATCGCCGGGATCAACGTCAGGCCCAATCTCTCGTGGTCCCACGACGTCTCCGGCTATGGCCCCAACGGCCTGTTCAACGAAGGCGCCAAGGCCATCAGCCTCGGTGTCGATGCGGACTATCGCAACACCTATACCGCAAGCCTCAGTTACACCGATTTTTTCGGCGGGGACTACAACGTCCTCACCGACCGTGACTTCGTGGCGTTGAGCTTTGGTGTGAACTTCTGATCTGGCTGAAAAGGATGAATTCAATGCGCAAGATGATTCTGCAATTGGGCACCGTTCTGGCTCTGAGTCTGCTGGCCGCCAACGTGATGGCCGCGGTGTCGCCAGAGGAAGCCAACAAGCTTGGCACCAGCCTGACCCCGCTCGGAGCCGAGAAGGCCGGCAATGCCGATGGTTCGATTCCGGCCTGGACCGGTGGCATCCCGAAAAACGCTGGCGCGGTGGACAGCAAAGGTTTCCTGGCCGACCCGTTCGCCCACGAAAAACCATTGTTCGTGATCACCGCAGCGACCGTCGACAAGTACAAGGACAAGCTTTCCGACGGCCAGATAGCGATGTTCAAGCGCTACCCCGAGACTTACAAGATCCCGGTCTATCCCAGCCACCGCACCGTGGCGTTACCGGCAGAAATCTATGAGTCGGCCAAGCGCAGTGCGCTGAACGTAACACCGATCAACGACGGTAACGGTCTGGCCAACTTCACCGGCAATCGCTACTACGCGTTCCCGATTCCAAAGAATGGCGTGGAAGTGATCTGGAACCACGTCACCCGTTACCACGGCGGCAATCTGCGTCGCACTATCACCCAGGCGACGCCGCAATCCAATGGCGATTTCACGGTGATCCGCTTCAAGGACGAAGTCGCCGTGCCGTCGTTGCTCAGCGATCTGAAACCGGGCAGCGACGATAACGTGCTCAATTACTTCAAGCAGGAGGTGACCGCACCGGCGCGGCTGGCGGGCAACGTGCTGCTGGTTCACGAGACGCTCGATCAGGTCAAGGAACCGCGCAAGGCCTGGATCTACAACGCCGGCCAGCGTCGGGTACGGCGTGCGCCACAGGTTGCCTATGACGGTGTCGGCACCTCATCCGATGGCCTGCGCACCACCGACAACTTCGACATGTTTTCCGGCGCGCCGGATCGCTACGACTGGAAGCTGATCGGCAAAAAGGAAATGTACATCCCCTACAACAGCTACAAGCTCGACTCGCCAGACCTCAAGTACACGGATGTGATCAAGGCCGGGCACATCAACCAGGACCTGACCCGCTATGAGTTGCACCGGGTCTGGGAAGTCGTCGCCACGGTCAAGCCGAACGAGCGGCACGTGTACGCCAAGCGCCACATGTACATCGACGAAGACAGCTGGCAAGTGGCGCTGGCCGACCACTACGACGGGCGTGGACAGCTCTGGCGCGTCGCCGAAGGGCATGCCCAGTTCTACTACGATCACCAGGTGCCGGCCTACACCGTCGAAGCGCTGTATGACCTGATTGCCGGTCGCTATATCGCACTGGGAATGAAGAACGAAGAAAAGCGCAGCTTCGAATTCAACATCGATGCAAAAGCGGGGGACTACACACCAGCAGCCTTGCGTAGCACGGGGGTCAGGTAGGTTTCCTACAGGCTTCTACACAAAAGGGTGACTTTGCGGTCACCTTTTTTATAGGGGGCGATCAGTGTGTTGAATACTTCTTCAACAAGCGCTCGGGAGGGGGCTAGGGTGGCGCCAGAATTATAAAAAAAGGCGCATCACAATGACTGCAATGACGCACTGTCTGGACCGCCCAGGCCTTGTGCCCCGACTGTCGTCCCATCATCTGTCCCGCGAGCGGCTGATCGAGCCCATGCTGGTGTCGACCGCGAGGGTGAAGTTGCTTTGCGCACCGCCCGGCAGTGGCAAGAGCGCGTTGCTCAGCGAATGCCTGCTGCGGGCGCCGGAGCACTGTCGGGTCTGTTGGCTGCCGCTGGCGGGGGAGTCGTTGAGTGCTGCCGATTTTCTGTTGCGCCTGACGCAAGCGCTGGATCTGCCCTCGGCGGATGAGCCCGGGCTGCTGGCGCATCTGGCCCGATTACAGACCCCGACCTGGCTGTTTCTGGATGATTACTGCCGTGCACCCAACGCGGAACTCGACCGGATGCTCGATCGCCTGTTGGCCGTCGCCAGCCCGGCGCTGACCTGGTGGCTGGGTTCCCGTCGTCGACCCTCCTGCAACTGGCCGCGGCTGCTGCTCGATGATGAGTTGTACGAGTGCGAAGGCCGGGCGCTGGCGTTTACCGAGGCCGAGGTCGGGCAGTTACTCGGTCATGTCGAGCCGACCCTGGCGGCCCAGACCGCCAAGAGGGTGGTTGAGCGCAGCGGTGGCTGGTGCGCTGGTGTGCGGATTGCGTTGCTCAATGGTTGCCCGTGGTCGGTTGAGCAGGGGCGTTCGGCAACGTTGCTCGATTATCTGCAGCACGAGTTGTTCAACACCTTGCCGCCGGAGTTGGTTGAGGTCTGGCAGGTGTTGGTTCATCTGCCACGCTTCAACGCCAGCCTGTGCGAGCATCTTTTCGGTACGGGAGAGGGCGCGCAGTGGCTGCACGCGTTGCAGGACATGGGCTGCTTCATTGAACCTTGGGAAGATTCCGTCGAGTGGTTGCGGATCTTCGAGCCACTGGCCCGGGCAATGGCTGAAGAGCCGACCCCGGCCGGGCGATCCTGGCATCGCCGCGCGTGCCAATGGTTCAGCGCCGAAGAGGACTGGCAAGGTGCGTTCGAGCAGGCGCTGTTGGCGCAGGAGTTCGAAGTGGCGGTCAGTCTGTTGCAGCACTTCAGCCTCGAACATTTGTTCCGGCGCGAAAATGTCTGCCTGTTGTTGAAACTCCACGAGCGTCAACAGGCTGAGCTGACCCTTGTTACGCCGCAATTGGTCGGGCTGGTCAGCGCGGCGTTGTTGTTTGCCGGACGTTTCGATCCTGCCGCCGCGTGCATCGGGCAACTGGCACGATTTACCCCGCAGCCTACGCAGACGCTGCAACGGCAACTGCTGGCACGCTGGCAGGCGCAACAGGGCTGGCTCCTGCATTTGCAAGGCCGTATGGAGGCGGCTCGCGGGCACTTTCTCGAAGCGCTGGCCGAGTTGAGCGTCGATGCCTGGCCGGCGCGACTATTGTGCCTGTCAGGACTGACCCAGCAGGCGTTGCTCAACGCCGAACTCGATGTGGCGCAGACGTTCAATCGCGAGGCACTGTGCCTGGCGCGCGCCCAAGGCTCGCTATTGTTCGAAGGGCTGCTTGAACTCGATCACGCGCAGTTGCTGGAGATGCGCGGAGCGCCCCGACGCGCCGAGAGCTTGTTGGCTGATACTGTTGCGCTGTTGTCTCGAGAAGCTGATCGACCGACGCCGCTATTGGGGCGAATTGCCCTGCGCCGAGGACGGCTGGCCCTCTGTCAGGGACAAGATGAGCTGGCCGCCGGTTTCTTCCAGTCCGGCCTGGAGGACTGCCTGAAAAGCCAGGACAAGCACGCGCTGTATGGCTTTCTCGGGCAAGCGCAGATGGCCGCCAACCAGCGCGATTATGCCCTTGCGTTTGATCGTCTGCGCGAAGCCGAACGGTTGATGCAGCAACGACAGATCCCCGACACGGTTTATCGCAGCGTACTGCTGCAAATCAGCAGTCATTTCTGGCTGCAGCAAGGGCGCCCGGAGTTGGTCCGGGAAGCGCTGACCCGAGTCTTGCGTCATTATCGCGGGACTCATGCACGCCAGGCACCACCCGCCACGCTGCAACTGATTGCGCGTATCGAATACCAGTTGGTGTTGGCCGAGACTCAACTTCAACTGGCGCAAAGTCCAATGGATCGTCTCAAGGCGTTACTCAAGCAGGCGCAACAACAGGCCATGCTGGCGCTGGAAACGGAGTTGCAATTGGCAATCTGTGAAGTGGCGTACCTGACGGATGAGCCGGACATGGCTCATGCAGCGCTGGAGGCCGGCCTGGCCTTGGTGAAGCGTTGTCATGGGCAACAGGCATTGCGTGATTTGAATTTGCGCCAGCCGGGATTGATTTGTCGTCTACAGGGAACGGCGTCAGTGGTCGATAGGGACACCGATGTCAGTTTGCTGAGTGGGCGAGAGCTTGAAGTGCTGGACCTGATTGCCCAAGGCAACTCCAATCAGCAAATCGCCGAACAACTGTTCATTTCGTTGCATACGGTGAAAACCCATGCCCGGCGCATTCACAGCAAGTTGGGTGTGGAGCGACGCACACAGGCAGTTGCCATGGCGAAGAAGCTGGGATTGATAATGCAGGTTTGGTAAGTGTTGGTTTTTGGTTTTGGAATGAATTAAAGGCATGCCAACCCTGCCTGGTTGGCACAGCTATGGCAGTCAGGTCGCGGATGCGGCGGGTTCATAACCCATGCGCCAGCTGACCGCACGGCTGGCGGATAACAGGCGTTGCGCCGCCGGTCCGTTTTCATCGGCATGGAACAAGGAAGTCGGCCCCACCACCGTCAGCACGGCAACCACTCTGCCCATCGCATTGAATACCGGTGCCGACAAGGCATCCACCCCTGGCAGCAGCAAACCATGTACATGGTGCAAACCGCGTGCGCGGATTTGTTCGCACTGGGCCGCGTAGGCCTGATCGTCTGCCAGCACATGGGCTGCGTGGGACTGCAACTCCTGCACGCGCAGATCCTCGGTCTCGCGTTTCGGCAGGTAGGCGCCAAATACCAGTCCCGTCGAAGAGCTGAGCAGCGGCAGCACCGAGCCCAGCTGGGTCACCACCGTCACCGCACGCACTGCCGGCTCGATGTGCACCACGGTCGCGCCCTGATTGCCCCATACCGCCAGAAAGCAGGTTTCGTTCAAGTCATCACGCAGCTCGGCCAGGGGCAGGGCGGCGACTTTCAGCACGTCCATACTGTTGAGTGCTGCCAACCCCACGCGCAAGGCTTCACGGCCCAGGCCGTAATGGTTGGTCGCTGCGTTCTGTTCGGCAAACCCGCTGGCGATCAGCGCCTGTAAATAGCGGTGGACCTTGCTCGCCGGCATCTGCACATGCTCGGCCAGGCGCGACAGCGAAGTCGAAGGCGACAACTCGGCCAGTGCCTTGAGGATGTCAGTGCCCACCTCGGCCGAGCGGACTTTCTGTTTACCGTTGTTGTCGCTGGTTTTTTCCATGGTGGCTGGGATCCCGGGACGAATGGGCGTCTTTATAGCTTGACGGTCAATACCAATCAAATTACGTTATGCGTAATCAAATTACGATAAAAATAACCCAGGCGTGCCTCGACCTCTGCAACAGAGTGAGCGGCCACTGCCGACTCCCTGTTCAGGAGGCTCCATGAACCCCGATTCAACGATGCCAGCGCTGGCCTATCTGTCAGGCTTCGGCAACGAATTCAGCAGCGAAGCCTTGCCCGGCGCACTGCCTGTCGGCCAGAACTCCCCGCAAAAAGCCCCGTACGGTCTCTACACCGAGCTGTTCTCCGGCACGGCGTTCACCATGCCGCGCAGCGAGGGGCGGCGGACGTGGATGTACCGCATTCAGCCGTCGGCCAATCATCCGGCGTTCATCAAACTCGATCGGCAGCTGGCCGGCGGCCCGCTGGGTGAGGTGACCCCCAACCGCCTGCGCTGGAACCCGCTGGACATTCCCGCCGAGCCGACCGACTTCATCGACGGCCTGGTGAGCATGGCCGCCAACTCGGGCGCAGAAAAGCCGGCCGGTATCAGCATCTACAACTACCGCGCGAACCGTTCCATGGAGCGCGTGTTCTTCAACGCCGACGGCGAGATGTTGCTGGTGCCTGAACTGGGGCGCCTGCGCATTGCCACCGAACTGGGCGTGCTTGAACTGGAGCCGCTGGAAATTGCCGTGCTGCCACGCGGTCTTAAATTCCGCATTGAACTGCTCGACCCGCAGGCCCGTGGTTATGTCGCCGAAAACCATGGCGCGCCGTTGCGTCTGCCGGACCTGGGGCCGATTGGCAGCAATGGCCTGGCCAATCCGCGGGACTTCCTGACCCCGGTGGCGGCCTACGAGAACCTGCAACAACCCACCACGCTGGTGCAGAAATTCCTCGGCCAGCTGTGGGCGTGCGAGCTCAATCATTCGCCGCTCAACGTGGTTGCCTGGCACGGTAACAACGTGCCATACAAATATGATTTGCGCCGTTTCAACACCATCGGCACCGTCAGTTTCGATCACCCCGATCCGTCGATCTTCACCGTCCTGACCTCGCCGACCAGCGTTCATGGCCTGGCCAACCTCGACTTCGTGATCTTCCCGCCGCGCTGGATGGTGGCCGAGAAAACCTTCCGTCCGCCGTGGTTCCACCGCAACCTGATGAACGAATTCATGGGGTTGATCCAGGGCGAATACGACGCCAAGGCCGAAGGCTTTGTGCCCGGCGGTGCGTCCTTGCACAGTTGCATGAGCGCCCATGGTCCCGACGGAGAGACTTGCACCAAAGCGATCAACGCTGACCTCAAACCGGCGAAAATCGACAACACCATGGCATTCATGTTCGAAACCAGCCAGGTATTGCGTCCGAGCCGTTTCGCCCTCGATTGCCCGCAACTGCAAAACACTTACGATGCCTGCTGGGCTACGCTGCCCGCCACTTTCGACCCGACCCGGAGATAACCCATGACGCAGACTTCCATCACTCGCAGCTGGGTTGCATCCGCCAACGGCCATGCGGATTTTCCCCTGCAAAACCTGCCGCTGGGCGTGTTCAGCCTCAACGGCTCGGCACCGCGCAGTGGCGTGGCCATCGGCGAACACATCTTTGACCTGCAAGCGGCCCTTGAGGCCGGGTTGTTTGATGGCGCTGCGAAAGCCGCGGTCGAAGCGACCCTTGGTGGTCAGTTGAATGCCTTCTTCGAGCTGGGACGTGAGGCTCGCGTCGCGTTGCGCGAGCGCTTGCTGGAACTGTTCGCCGAGGGCAGCACCCTGCACGGCAAGATCGAAGCCCAGGGCGCAAAACTGCTGCCGCTGGCGGCGGATTGCGAGATGCACCTGCCGGCAAAAATCAATGATTACACCGACTTCTACGTCGGCATCGAGCACGCGCAGAACGTCGGCAAATTGTTCCGTCCCGACAACCCGTTGCTGCCGAACTACAAGTACGTGCCAATCGGCTACCACGGTCGTGCGTCGACCATTCGCCCGTCCGGTACCAACGTCCGTCGCCCGAAAGGCCAGACGTTGCCGGCCGGTCAGAGCGAACCGACGTTCGGCCCTTGTGCGCGCCTGGACTACGAACTGGAGCTGGGCATCTGGATCGGCCAGGGCAACGACATGGGCGACTCGATTGCCATCGGCGATGCCGCCGATCACATCGCCGGTTTCTGCCTGCTCAACGACTGGTCGGCACGGGACATCCAGGCCTGGGAATACCAGCCTTTGGGGCCTTTCCTGTCGAAAAGCTTCATCACCAGCATCTCGCCGTGGGTCGTCACCGCCGAAGCACTGGAGCCATTCCGCCGTGCCCAGCCTGCACGTCCGCAAGGCGATCCGCAGCCTCTGCCGTACCTGCTCGACAAACGCGATCAGGCCGCTGGCGGGTTCGACATCGAACTGGAAGTGCTGCTGCTCACCGAGGCCATGCGCGAGCAGAACCTGCCGGCCCATCGCCTGACCCTGAGCAACACACAGCACATGTACTGGACCGTGGCGCAAATGGTCGCGCACCACAGCGTCAACGGCTGCCAGTTGCAGGCCGGTGACCTGTTCGGTTCGGGCACCTTGTCGGGGCCGGAGAGCGGTCAGTTCGGCAGCCTGCTGGAAATCACCGAAGGCGGTAAAAAACCGATCGAACTGGCCTCGGGCGAGGTGCGCAAGTTCCTTGAAGACGGAGACGAAATCATCCTGCGCGGCCGTTGCCGCCGCGACGGTTTCGCCTCCATCGGTTTCGGTGAGTGCCGCGGCAAAGTGCTGCCGGCGCGCTGAGAGGAGCGGGGCATGGAACTCTATACTTACTACCGATCGACGTCGTCGTACCGGGTGCGTATCGCGTTGGCGCTCAAGGGCCTGGATTATCAATCCCTGCCAGTCAACCTGATCGCACCCCAGGGCGGCGAGCATCGACAGCTGCCTTATCTGGGCATCAACCCGCAGGGCCGCGTGCCGGCCTTGCGTACCGATGAAGGCGAGTTGCTGATCCAGTCTCCCGCGATCATCGAATACCTGGAGGAGCGTTATCCACAGGTGCCGCTGCTGTCCAGGGACCTCGCCAGCCGCGCACATGAGCGTGGCGTGGCGGCAGTGATCGGCTGCGATGTGCACCCGCTGCACAACGTCAGCGTGCTCAACCGGTTGCGCCAGTCGGGCCACGACGAACCGCAGGTGGTGGAGTGGATCGGCCACTGGGTCGGCCAGGGGTTGGCCACGGTAGAGCAGTTGATTGGTGATGACGGTTACTGCTTCGGCCCCGAGCCGGGGCTGGCGGACGTGTACTTGATTCCGCAGCTGTACGCGGCCGAGCGCTTCAATGTTTCCCTTGAGGCTTATCCACGCATTCGGCGAGTGGCGGCATTGGCGGCGACGCATCCGGCGTTCATCCAGGCGCATCCGGCGAATCAGCCAGATACGCCATAACGGTTCACACCGACCCAATGTGGGAGCGAGCTTGCTCGCGATAGCGGTGTGTCAGTCATATTGATTTGACTGACACTCCCTCTTCGCGAGCAGGCTCGCTCCCACAATGATTTTTGATCAGTGAACGATGGCATTCGGCGGTAGATGCCCCAGCCGGTCCGTGAGGCGAATCCGCTGGATGGGATCGTCGCTGAGCAGCAGTGCGTGCTCCAGGTCAAAACGCTCGGCGTTCGGGCAGTCCAGCCGTTGGTACAGGCTGGCCCGGGCCAGATAATCGGCGCTACTGGCATTGCCCAGTTCCAGGACGCGTCCGGCGTCGATCAGGGCATTGATGAAGTCGTCGTGGGAGAGGTACAACTGGCGCAGGTTGCGCGACAGCCGTTGTAGCATCTGCACCGGCTCGGCGGTGACCAGATGGTCGGCGCTGAGCTTCATGTCCGGGCCATACTGGCGATGCAACAACTCTCGGCAATCGTTCGGATAAAGGCGACGGCCGCCGCAGGGATCGAGTAAATGATCGGAGCCCGGCACCCGCAGCAGGAAATGCCCGGGAAAGTTGACCCCGACCATGGGGATCTCCAGGCCCCTGGCCAACTCCAGCGCAATCAACCCCAGCGTCAAGGGTTGCCCTCGCCGACGATCCAGTACTTTGTCGAGCAGTGCCACTTGCGGGCGCAAGGGTGTGAAGTCGTCCTGGGCGAAGCCCAGGTCGTTCATGCGCCGCAATAGCGGTTGGGCCAGCTCACTGACCGGCAGCATCGGCAAGCCACCGCTGACCCGTTGCTGCAATTCCTGGAAATCGGCCAGCACCGCCTGGGGGTTCACTTCACCGTCATGCTCGACCGCAATCCATAGCGCCGCCTCGAACAGCGCGGGCGGTGAACGTTGCAGGCAGGCGAAGAACGATTGGCGCGGGGTCATCAAAATCTCCGGGCAATGCCTCGTTTTAGTCCCCTCGCCGGCATTCGTCCAGTGCTGCGCAAGAGCGAATTCCGGTTATTTCCGAAAGCCTGCATCGAAGCCGTGCTTATTCCGGTGCGCTTCTGCAATTTTCGGGCGCAAGCCTATACTGGCGTCTACAAGAAGTGATTCGGGAGCCTTACGATGTTCGCTCTCATGCAAAGTACTCGCCTTGAATCGCTGCATCTGAGCGTTGACCCGGTCACCGGGTTAAAGGCGGTCATTGCCATTCATAACAGCCGACTGGGGCCTGCCCTGGGTGGATGTCGTTATCTTGCCTATCCCAGCGACGAGTCTGCGGTCGAGGATGCGGTGCGCCTTGCCCAAGGCATGAGTTACAAGGCGGCACTGGCCGGTCTGGCCCAGGGCGGCGGCGTGGCGGTGATCATTCGCCCCGTTCATGTGGCCAACCGCGCCGCGCTGTTCGAAGCCTTCGGGCGCTGTATCAATCAGCTGGACGGGCGCTACATCACGGCCATCGACAGCGGTACCTCAGTGGCGGACATGGATTGCATCGCCCAACAGACCCAACATGTCACCAGCACCACCTCGGCGGGTGACCCCGCGCCGCACGCGGCGATGGGCGTATTCACCGGCATTCGCGCCACTGCGATGGCACGACTGGGCAGCGACAACCTCGAAGGTCTGCGCGTCGCCATTCAGGGCCTGGGCAACGTCGGTTATGCCCTGGCAGAACAGTTGCACGCCGCCGGTGCCGAACTACTGGTCAGCGATATCGATCACGGCAAGGTGCAACTGGCGATGGAGCAACTCGGGGCTCACCCCATCGCCAACGACGCACTGCTCAGCACACCTTGCGATATTCTTGCGCCATGCGGTTTGGGTGGGGTGCTGAACAGCCACAGCGTGACGCAACTGCGCTGCTCGGCAGTGGCCGGTTCGGCGAACAATCAGCTGACGCATCTGGATGTCGCCGACCAACTGGAACGTCGCGGCATCCTGTATGCGCCGGACTACGTGATCAACGCCGGCGGTCTGATCTATGTGTCGCTCAAGCACCGTGGTGAAGAACTGTCGACCATCACCGCACACCTGTCGAAAATCAGCTCGCGCCTGACCGAGGTGTTTGCCCACGCCCAGGCGGAAAAACGTTCGCCGGCCCGGGTGGCGGACGAGTTGGCGGAAAAGGTGCTGTATCGATAAAAAGATCAAAAGATCGCAGTCTTCGGCAGCTCCTACAAGTTGAACGTTATCCCGTGTAGGAGCTGCCGAAGGCTGCGATCTTTTGATCTTAGGACATGAAAAAGGCCCTGACTCCATCGGACTCAGGGCCTATTCAATTCGGGAGTCGCTTATTTTGCTGTTTTCGCAGCCTTGGCAGGCTTGGCCGAGGTGATCGGCTCAGCGGCTTCAACCACCTCAGGCGCTACAACCGGTTCCACGACTTCAACAGGTGCCGCAAGCAGTTCGGACAGGGCGTCCGGCTGGCTCTTGAACGCCTTGGCGAACACATCGCGATTCTTCGCCATGTAGATCCCGGCTTCTTCCACTTGCTGCTCGGTCAGGGACGGAACGGCTTTTTGCAACACTTCAGCCAGCAATTCGGCCAGTTCGAGCATTTTGTCATGACGGTCAGCTTCGGCTTTATCCATGAACAAGCGCTCCAGATCTCGGCTGCTGCGGTATACCACTTCGACGGCCATTCACCACCTCACATGCCTTCACATTGGTTGTCGGTTTCGACTACTGTATCTATATACAGCGAAAGGATAAGCGAAACCCTGTCGTTTGGGTAGTGGCTTTTTAATGTAGACCGGTTTCGGTATTTGTCAGGCGAGGTCCTGCACAGGTGCGACCAAACGCCACGGCGCGCAATCCAGAACGCCTCGCCATCATGGGCTGGCCTTTTTTCTGCATGCAGAAAAACCGTCACGTCCAACCCGCATCATCCGGTCGAACCGACCTAAGGAAGCATCATCGTGAAAATCAACTGGGCCGAGAAACTGCGGCAGAGCGTGCATGAACTGGCCGAGTCCCTGGGCAATCTGTTCGTCGAGACCTTTCATTACCTGGCGCTGTTCGCCATCGGCGCGGTGACCGCGTGGGCGGCGGTGATGGAATTTCTCGGGATGATCGAAGAGGGGCACATCAAGATCGATGACATCCTGCTGCTGTTCATCTATCTGGAACTGGGGGCGATGGTCGGGATTTACTTCAAGACCAACCACATGCCCGTGCGCTTCCTGATCTACGTGGCGATTACCGCGCTGACGCGACTGCTGATTTCCAACGTTTCGCACCACAACCCGCCGGACCTGGGGATCATTTACCTGTGCGGCGGGATCCTGCTGTTGGCGTTTGCGATTCTGGTGGTGCGTTACGCTTCGTCGCAATTTCCCTCGGTGAAGATCGAAAATCCGCATCGCAAGACCGGCGCGGGTTCCAGTGAACATCCAGAGGTCGAGAAGGGCGAAATCTAGAGTCCGAGAGTGGGGCGCAGCCGCCCTTTGACGGCAGGGGGCGGCAAGTTCCGTCCGCTGCCGGTGGTCATGGCTTCGAGGATGGCCACGGCGCTGTGGCCCTGTTCGATGGCAATGCCGAATTGAATGCTTTGAACCAGTCGCTTGAGGCGTTGGGGGTCATTGCGTTGTTCGGCGCTGATCATGCGTTTGGCCACTACGCGCCCACTGTTGGAAAGGGTCAGCATGATGCTGCCGTCCAGGCCCTGAATGCTCAGGTTGATCTGGTAGTCCGCTGCAAAGGCATCGGTAATGAGCTGGAAAGGGTTGTCCATGATGCGTCACCGCCTGATTGAACGTGCAGTTGTTGACCGGCCGTGATCGGGTTGGTTCGCAACGTCAGACCATCGGCCATCTCGCCATCATTGTTCCAACAGGGAAGTAGCAAGGCCCATGCCGGAAAAATTGTCGGACAAAAAACAAGTTCTGTAGGAGCGAGCTTGCTCGCGATGGTCGTCAACGATAACGCGTCAAACCAGATGGTTTGCGGCGCCTGAGGGTTTTTCGCGAGCAGGCTCGCTCCTACAGGGGCCGCGTTTTCTGCACGTTTCAGGGCAATAAACCTCGACGTGCCTCCAAAGTGATCAGCACTCCACCCAGTTCACCGCCAGTCCGCCCCGTGACGTCTCTTTGTACTTGTCGTGCATGTCGGCTCCGGTGTCGCGCATGGTGCGGATCACCCGGTCCAGGGAAATGAAGTGCTTGCCATCACCGCGCAGGGCCATTTGCGTGGCGTTGATGGCTTTCACGGCGGCGATTGCGTTGCGTTCGATGCACGGCACTTGCACCAGACCGCCAACCGGGTCGCAGGTGAGGCCGAGGTTGTGTTCCAGGCCGATTTCGGCGGCGTTTTCCAACTGTTCCGGGCTGGCCCCCAGCACCTCTGCCAGGCCCGCGGCGGCCATGGCGCAGGCAGAGCCGACTTCGCCCTGGCAGCCGACTTCGGCCCCGGAGATCGATGCGTTTTTCTTGCACAGGATGCCAACGGCGGCTGCACCCAGGAAGAACGCGACCACGTCGTCGTCAGACGCATCGGCATTGAACTTCATGTAGTAATGCAGCACCGCCGGAATGATTCCCGCTGCGCCGTTGGTCGGCGCCGTGACCATGCGCCCGCCTGCCGCGTTTTCTTCGTTCACGGCAAGGGCGTACAGGTTGACCCATTCCATTGCTGACAAGGTGGAGGTGATGACATTCGGCTTGCCGATTTCCTGCAGGCTGCGATGCAGTTTCGCCGCTCGGCGTGGAACATTCAGACCGCCGGGCAGTATGCCTTCGTGACGCAAGCCTTGCTCGACGCATTCGCGCATCACCGACCAGATATGCAACAGGCCCTGGCGGATCTCGGTATCCCCACGCCACGCCCGTTCGTTGGCCATCATCAGCTCACTGACCCGCAGCCCGTGCTCGTTACACAGCTTGAGCAGTTCGGCGGCGCTGGAGAAATCGTAAGGCAGCACCACATCGCCGGCCGGTGCGATCCCGGACTCGGCTTCGGCGGCTTCGATGATGAAACCGCCACCCACCGAGTAATAGGTTTGCTCGAACAGCTCGCCGGTTTCACCGAAAGCCGTCAGGGACATGGCATTGGGGTGGTAGGGCAGGCTTTCGTCAAGCAGCAGGAGATCGTGTTGCCAGTCGAAGGCAATGTCCGCAACGCCTGCCAGACACAATTTGCCGGTTTCGCGCAGGGTGTGAATGCGGCGGTCGATGGTGGTGGGATCGATGCTGTCGGGCCATTCGCCCATCAAGCCCATGACGCAGGCGCGGTCCGTCGCGTGACCGACGCCGGTCGCCGACAGAGAGCCGTATAGGCGAATCTCCACGCGTCGCACGTCAGTCAGAAAACCCAGTTCGACCAGTTGTTGAGCGAAGGTCGCGGCGGCGCGCATCGGACCGACGGTATGGGAACTGGACGGGCCGATGCCAACTTTGAAGAGATCGAAAACACTGATAGCCATGCTAAAGCCTGCACAAGCAATGGAAGAGGAATCGCCGCCATTTTTGTAGGACAAGCGCTATGTCGGCGATACTGCCCGCCAAGGTCCTACGTGACCAACGAAATTTCCTAAGACATCCTTTAGCAGGACTAAACGATGAGCCGTCAATTACATGCCCAGACCTATGTCTGGCTGAACGTGTTTGCCTGTGCCGCGCGGCACCTGTCGTTCACCCGCTGCGCCGAAGAACTGCACATCACACCGGGAGCGGTCAGCCAGCAGATCCGCCAGTTGGAAGAGCGCCTGGGCTTTCGCCTGTTTCACCGCCGCGCCCGTGGCGTGGAGCTGAGCGCGGAGGGCCAGCGACTGGCCATTACCGTCAACGAGGCTTTTGGCAGTATCGACGCGGAATTGCGGCGACTGGATGCGGGCATGATCAGCGGGATTCTGCGGGTGCGTTCGATTCCGTCCTTCCTGAGCAAATGGCTGACGCCGCGCCTGCCGCGTTTGCAGCAGCGGTTCCCGGACATTCAGTTGCGCCTGGTGGCCGAGGACAGCAGCGTGCCGTTGCATGAAGGTGACTTCGACCTGGCGATCGACCTGAACGACGGCAGCTACCCGGGGCTGTTATCCACAGCCTTGCTCGATGAACAGATTTTCCCAGTGTGTGCGCCGAGCCTGTTGCGGGGTCGTCCGCCGCTGCACGGTCCGGCAGACCTGATGCACTTTCCGTTGTTGCACGACATCACCGCCTGGCGCGGCAGCTATGAATATGCGGAATGGGAGTTTTATCTCAACGCCATCGGCTTCGAAGGGGCGGATGTGCGGCGCGGGCATACCTTCAATCGCAATCACCTGACCATCGAAGCGGCCATTGCCGGGATGGGCGTGGCGATTGCCCGACGAACGTTGCTCAACGATGAGCTGGAACGCGGGGCGTTGATCGTGCCGTTTGGCCTGGCGGTGCCCAATCACAAGCGCTACATGCTGCTTTACGCACCGGGGGCATTGAGCCATCCGGGTGTGCGCGCGGTGCACGATTGGTTGGTGGAGGAGGCGGAGGCTTTTCGCAGCCTGCATCCGTTGGGGGAGCAGCAAATGTGAGCAATTATTACGCAAGAGCAGGTCGACCCAACTCCCGACCTTAACAGCGCTTTTACCGGTTGTCCGGCTTTTTTTGCGATTGAACATTTATCTTTTTCAGGGGGTTGAATTGTTCAGCGTACAGACCGATTGTGTAACCAAGAGGTCACGGTGATGACGCCCAAGGGCTTAGCTGACCGGCCTCTCGCGAGCTAGCTGAAATAAGGGATGAACTATGCAAATCCAAGTCAATAGCGATAACCATATTCAAGGCAGTAAACGACTGGAGGAGTGGGTACGTACGACCATTGAGAGCACGCTCGAACGCTACGAAGAGGACCTGACACGCGTCGAGGTTCACCTGCGGGACGAGAACGGCGACAAGCCGGGTCCCCACGACATGCGCTGCCAGCTGGAGGCGCGGCCAAAAGGCCATCAACCGGTTTCCGTCACCCATAAAGCCTCCACCATGGAGCAGGCGATCGACGGAGCAGCCACCAAACTTGAACATGCGCTGGAGCATATGTTCGGCAAATTACGCGGCAAACGAGCAAATGTGGTGCCCATCGAGAGTGGCGCCCATGCCGACCAGCTGCTGGAAGAAGAGTTTCTGGAAAACGAACAGGCAGCGCTTAACGGCTGACACCTGATTCACTTTTTACCTTCCCATGAGAACGGGCCTGCACTGCAGGCCCGTTCTCGTTTCGGTGGCTTTTGGATTCCATGGTCATTGGCATGGGCTGTGGTGAACCAACGGGTGAGATAGAGGGCTTCACCCGATCTTTTTGCATATGAGAATATTTATCATTAATATTGCGGCCTTGCCGGGCCCCTGAGGCTGTCGTGGCCTCCCCGGTTTTCAGGTCGAAACATGAACGATGATGACTCTCCCACCCGACCCCCACGATATCGAGCGTGATCAACAGCGCGGCGACCGTGCACATTTTCTCCAGGTGTTTCTCTCCCAGCGTTCGCAAATGGAAGCGCTGGTGAGTCGGCGTGTCGGTTGCAAGGCGACGGCAGCGGACCTGGTTCAGGACTTGTTCCTGCGGTTCTGGCGGCGGCCGCTGGTGCAAGTCGAGGAACTCAGTACCTACCTGTTGCGCTGCGCCGGCAACATCGCCATCGATCATTTGCGCAGTGAAGGCACGCGGGTGCGGGCCAGCGAAGGCATGCTGGTGGAATCACCGGACAGCCATGGCAGCGGACCGCAAGCGGCGCTGGAGGCGGGCAACGATCTGCGTCACGTCGAAGCCGCATTGCGCGCGTTACCGCAGCGCACGCGGCAGATCTTTTTGCTCAATCGCATTCACGGCCGTAAATACGCCGAGATCGCCAAGGCCATGGGCTTGTCCCAAAGTGCCGTCGAAAAACATATGATGCGCGCCCTCGAAGCCTGCAAGGCCAGCCTTCGGGACCCCGAACCGCGTACGCCAGGGAAAGCACCGTGAACCACTTCGAACGCGTCATCCCGACGCCCGCTCAGGAACAGCAAGCGCTGGCCTGGCTGAGTCTGTTGCATGACCAGCCCAGCAGTGCTGATCAGGCGACTTTCAGTCATTGGTTGCAGGCCGATCCCGCCCATGCCGAGGCCTATGCCCGGGCGCAGGTCTTGTGGGAGCTGAGCGAAGGACCGGCGCGCATGCTCGCCGATGAAGAAGCCCTGGCCTTGCAGAGGTATCTCAACGCCATGGACAAGTCTCGGCGCAGCACGGTCGGGCGTTGGTCCGGTGCGCTGGCGATGGCGGCGTGTCTGCTGTTGATGGTCAGTCTCGGTACAGGCTGGCAGCCCTCGCGCTGGATCGATGACCTGGGCGCGGACTTCGTTTCGGCACCGGGGGAAATCCGCACCGTCACCCTGGCCGATCAGTCGCAGGTGACACTGGATGCCGACAGTGCCATCGCCGTGGATTTCAGTCGCGGCGAGCGGCATGTGCAACTGCGTCGCGGCGCCGGGTTTTTCAACGTTACTCACAGCGGTGAGTCGTTTGTGGTGGACGCCGAGAAAGGCCAGGCACGGGTGCTGGGCACGCAGTTCGAAGTCCGTTTGCAACCTCGGGGGGCGCAGGTCACAGTGCTGTCCGGGCGAGTCGGGGTGACGGCGGACCAGGATGCCGAACAGCAAATCCTCACCGCCGGCCAGCAAGTCGCCTACGGCGAAGGCTCGGCACAAATACTCCACGCGGTGGACAGCGAAGCGCAGTTGGCATGGCGCCAGGGCTGGCTCAATTATTACAAGGCGACGCTGGCCGATGTGGTGCGGGATCTGGGGCGCTATTACCCCGGGCGGATTGTGTTGCTCAACGATGAACTGGCGGCACGCCGGGTCAGTGGCAGCTTCCCGAGCAGGGACCCGCAGGCGGTGTTGAGTTCGTTGCAGGGTGTGTTGGGGTTTGAGCAGCATCAGGTGTTGGGGCATCTGATTATTTTGCGTTGAAGCTGGCGGCCCCTTCGCGGGCAAGCCCGCTCCCACAGGTACTGAGTCGGTCACACGATTAGGGCAACACACAACCCTGTGGGAGCGGGCTTGCCCGCGAAGGGGCCAGTTCAAACACCACGTCACCCTGAATAAAAAATATTTTCAAATCGTTGTGAGGTAAACCCGATCGCCATCCGTGTAGTGACTGAAACTGCGAGTCATTCGCATCCGTTGCGGTTCTACACAGGTCATGAGTCATGAAGTCCAGGGCAAAATCGGGTTCGGTCAAACAATGGTTGGGTGTGTCTGCGTTGAGCTTTTCGGCATCGGTGTTGTTGCCGCTTGGCCTGGCGCTGGCCGCAGAGACGGGCAGCAGTCAGCCGCGTGCGCAGTTCAGTTTCTCGCTGGCCGCCAAACCGCTGCCCCAGGCCCTGAGTGATTTCAGTCGGGTAACCGGCATCAGCGTCGTTTATACCGATGAAGCGCCGTACGGCCTCAATGCGCCGGCGGTCAATGGACAGATGAGTGCCGAACAGGCCCTGCAACGTCTGCTCACCGGTTCGGGATTGACGTTCCGCCGCACCGACGGCCATACCATGGCGCTGGAACCGCAGCCGACTGAAGGTGCGTTGACACTGGGCGCGACCACTATCACCTCGGTGATGGATGAGTCCATGAGCTACCAGCCGCCGCCGACCTCTTCGGTGATGCGCTCTTCCGCCCCGATTCAGGACATCCCGCAGACCATCAATGTCGTCCCGGCCCAGGTGATCCGCGATCAGGCACCGCGCTATCTCGATGACGCCCTGGCCAACGTCAGCGGAATCACCCAGGCCAACACCCTGGGCAGCACCCAGGACTCGGTGATGGTTCGCGGTTTTGGGGACAACCGTAACGGCTCGATCATGCGCGACGGCATGCCGATCGTGCAGGGCCGCGGTCTCAACGCCAGCGTGGACCGGGTCGAAGTGCTCAAGGGCCCGGCCTCGTTGCTCTACGGCATCCAGGATCCGGGCGGCGTGGTCAACATGGTCAGCAAGAAGCCCGAACTTGAGCAATACAACGCGCTGACTGCGCGCGGTTCGAGCTATGACGACGGCAAGAACGGCAGCGGCGGCACTCTCGACAGCACCGGCGCCCTCGGCAATTCCGGGCTGGCCTACCGCATGGTGCTGGACTACGAAGACGAAGATTACTGGCGCAACTTCGGCGTGCATCGCGAAAGCCTGATTGCGCCGTCGCTGGCCTGGTACGGCGAAAGCACCCAGCTGCTGTTCGCCTATGAGCACCGCGAATTCCTCACGCCGTTCGACCGCGGTACGCTGATCGACCCGCGGACCAACCACCCGCTGGACATCTCGCGCAACGAGCGTCTCGACGAGCCGTTCAACAACATGGAAGGGCGTTCGGACCTCTATCACTTCGAGGCCGATCACGAACTCAACGACAACTGGAAAGCCCATTTCGGCTATAGCTGGAACCGCGAAACCTACGACGCCAGCCAGGTGCGAGTGACCGCCATCGACACAAAAAAGGGCACCCTGACCCGCAACATGGACGGCACGCAGAACGCGATCAGCACCGACCGATTCACCACCGCCAGCCTCGAAGGCAATGTGAATGTGCTCGGCATGCAGCACGACCTGCTGTTCGGCATCGATGACGAGTACCGCAAGATCTACCGCGAAGACCTGATCCGCCAGAAAAGCCTGACCACGTTCAGTTATGTCAATCCGGTCTATGGTCGGGAAGTGGCGGGCACCACCGTCAGTGCGCCCGACAGTGCGCAGACCGATGAACTGCGCAGCGATTCGGCCTTCCTGCAGGATTCCATCCACCTCAACGAGCAATGGATTCTGGTGGCCGGCGCGCGTTTCCAGGTTTATGACCAGTACGCCGGCAAAGGCGTGCCGTTCCACGCCAACACCGACAGCAACGGGCAGCAATGGGTGCCGCGCGCGGGCCTTGTGTACAAGTACACCGATGCCTTGTCGTTCTACGGCAGCTACACCGAATCGTTCAAACCCAACTCGACCATCGCGCCGTTGAGCGGCAGCAGTACGGTGCTTGACGGCGGCATCGCGCCGGAAGAAGCCAAGTCCTGGGAGTTGGGTGCCAAGCTTGATCTGCCGGGTCGCGTCACCGGCAACATCGCGCTGTTCGACATCAAGAAGCGCAATGTGCTGGTGGCCAACGCCGAAGGCCCGACCACGATCTACAGCGCTGCTGGCGAAGTGCGCTCCCGTGGCCTGGAAGTGGACTTGAGCGGTCAGCTCACCGATCGCTGGAGCATGATCGGCAGCTACGCCTACACCGATGCCGAAGTCACCGAAGACCCGGTTTACAAGGGTAATCAACTGCAAAACGTGGCGAAGAACAGCGGTTCGTTGTCGGCGGTCTATGACTTCGGCAGCGTCATTGGCGCTGATCAACTGCGGGTCGGCGCCGGAGCGCGTTATGTGGGTGAGCGCGCGGGTAACGCGGTGAACGATTTCGACCTGCCGAGCTACACCGTGGCCGATGCGTTCGCCACCTACGACACCCAGGTCGACGGACAGAGGGTCAAGTTCCAGCTCAACGTGAAGAACCTGTTCGACCGCACCTACTACACCTCGGCGGCGAGCCGGTTCTTTGTTTCCATGGGAGATTCGCGGCAGGTGACGCTGTCGAGCACCTTGGAGTTCTGACGACAGACCGCGTCATCGTTCTTCGCGAGCAGGCTCGCTCCCACAGGGAAAAGCAGTCCAAAGGTGGGAGCGAGCCTGCTCGCGATGGCGGCCTGAAAGGCGCCGAAGATCCCGGATCTAGCGCAAAAACGCCTGCCGATACTCACCGGGCGTCCCGCCAAGTGACTGGCGAAAGCGGTTAGTGAAGTGGCTGGCACTGGAGAAGCCGCAAGCCAGCGCAATCTCCCCCAGTGGCTGCGCCGTCGTGCGCAGCAATTCCCGCGCCCGGTTCATGCGCCGCGCCAGCAGGTACTGGTGGGGTGGCAAGCCGAAGCTTTCGCGGAACATCCGCGCGAAGTGGTACTCCGACAACGCGCACAACGCAGCCAACTGACCGAGGCTGATGGCCTCGTCCAGATGGCTGTTGATGTACTCCACCAGATGCCGACGCTGATGCGCGGCCAATCCACCTTTAAGGCGCAGGCCTTGTCGGGCGTTGACCTGGCTGAGCAGGGCATGGCTGAGCAGTTCGTGGGCCAGACTGCTGGTCAGCAGGCGTTCGCCCGGTTCGTCCCAGTTCAAGCTGATCAATTGCCGAAAGCGCAGCGCCTGCTGCGGGTCATCGAGAAAGGTCTGCTCGCGCAGCTGCATTTCCCGTGGCTCGCGATCAAGCAGGGTGACGCAGCCGAGGGCAAATTGTTCGGGGCTGAAATACAGGTGCGCCAGGCGAATGTCGCCGTTGATCACCCAGCCTGACTGGTGGTCGGCCGGCAGGATGCACAGTTTGTCCGGGGCGCCCTTGTTGCCGGGCTGATCGCGACGGAAGGTGCCGGTGCCGCCGGCTATGTAGCAGGACAACGTGTGGTGGCTGGGCGCTTCGTATTCCCGGGCGTCGTGGTGATTGCTCCACAAGGCTGCAGACAAGCCGTCACCCAGCTCGGCGCTGTGCTCCAGACGAGCATTCGGCGAGCGGTTGAGGGCTTGAAAGACTTGTAGGGTATCCAGTGCAGCCATGATCGTTGCTCTCTAACACCTGCATCCAACGCCCTGCATCCTACTCCGTAGACGTGCGCCTGCCAGCCTGTCGCCAGACAAAAGCGCAAGTTTATGCAAGTGCGTCCAGGCGTGGCGCCGGACACTGGGCACCTATCGAGGAGCCTTTGTCATGAACCTTTCTTTGTACCTGCTGACCGTGCTGATCTGGGGCACCACCTGGATTGCCTTGAAATGGCAGCTGGGCGTGGTGGCGATTCCCGTGTCGATCGTCTATCGCTTCGGCCTCGCCGCGCTGGTGCTGTTCGTGATCCTGTTGCTCAGTCGGCGCCTGCAAGTGATGAACCGTCGCGGACACCTGATTTGCCTGGCTCAGGGCTTGTGCCTGTTCTGCGTCAACTTCATGTGCTTCCTCACCGCGAGCCAGTGGATCCCCAGCGGTCTGGTGGCCGTCGTGTTTTCCACCGCCACCTTGTGGAATGCCCTCAACGCGCGGGTGTTCTTCGGTCAGAGAATCGCCCGCAACGTGCTGATGGGCGGTGCGCTGGGCCTGCTTGGGCTGGGCCTGCTGTTCTGGCCGGAACTGGCCGGGCATACCGCCAGCCCGGAAACCTTGCTCGGCCTTGGTCTGGCCCTGTGCGGCACCTTGTGTTTCTCGGCGGGCAACATGCTCTCAAGCCTGCAACAGAAGGCCGGTCTCAAGCCGCTGACCACCAATGCCTGGGGCATGGCCTACGGGGCGGCGATGCTCTCGGTGTGGTGTCTGGTCAAAGGCATTCCCTTCGACCTGGAAATGAGCGCGCGTTATATCGGCTCACTGTTGTATCTGGTGATTCCCGGGTCGGTGATCGGTTTTACCGCCTACCTGACGCTGGTCGGCCGCATGGGGCCGGAACGTGCTGCCTACTGCACTGTGCTGTTCCCTGTGGTGGCGCTAAATGTCTCGGCGTTCGCCGAGGGTTACCAGTGGACCGCTCCGGCAATGGCGGGGCTGGTGATGGTCATGTTGGGTAATGTGCTGGTGTTTCGCAAGCCCAAGGCAAGTGCCAGTCCGGTGGCGGGCAAGCTGGCCTGAAACTATTCAGGAATCCTTTGCCGCCAACAGATAAATAATGCCGAAGAACATGTATTCAATGTGAGTTTGTGCCCATTCAAAGGCGTTGGCCTGTTTGGAGTACTCTAAGTCAAACCATTCGTTTAGTATGATGATGTAGAAGGTCTGATACGCAAAAATGGCTGTAATAAAGCCGCTTATTGCGAATTTTTTGGCTTCGTGGAACTCACTGAGTGGTGCGTTGAGTTTACGGTAGAGTTGATAGACTCCAACTATGCAGCTGCATGTGAATATGGTCTCGAGTGTGATCAGTGCCCAGTAAAATCGGTGGTGAAACAGGGTTGAGCTGATGGCGCGGTATTGGCGGGAGTCATTGCCGGTGGTGTCGCTCATGCTGATGATTCGCCCGATATACTCAGCGTATGCAGCGTAGTCGGTAATATTGTTGAGAAGGGTCGTTATACCGAATAATGCCGCCATGAAGACAACTATTAATTTGCTCCGCCTTACCAGGCAGGCAGTGGTGAAATAGCTCATGCAGGATGATCTCCGAATGTACGATTGATGCGTTATTGTTTTTCGGAGTTTATAGATGTTTAGATGGTGTTGGGGGGGGAGTGCTTTGCGAGTTGTGTCGCTTGTTGTATGGGTTGGGTGGTAAGTTGTTTAAAAGGGGATGTTTTCCAGGCTTTATATAAAGTGGCACGCCGATTATGACGTGCCATTGTTTAATCAGGCTTTCCACACCTGCGGATTGACCAGATCCTGTGGCCGCTCGCCCAACAGGGCACTGCGCAAGTTGGCCAAGGCACGGTTGGCCATGGCATCGCGGGTCTCATGGGTGGCCGAGCCGATGTGCGGCAAGGTTACGGCGTTGTTCAGCTGGAACAGCGGTGACTCGGCCAGTGGTTCTTTTTCGTACACGTCCAGCCCGGCACCACGAATGCGCTTGTTTTGCAGCGCTTCGATCAGCGCCGGTTCATCCACCACCGGGCCACGGGCGATGTTCACCAATATCGCGCTCGGCTTCATCAGCGCCAGTTCGCGATGACTGATCAAGTGCCTGGTTTTCTCGCTGAGCGGCACCACCAGGCAGACGAAATCAGCTTCGGCCAGCAACTGATCGAGGCTGCGAAACTGCGCGCCGAGTTCCTGCTCCAGCCCGGTCTTGCGACTGTTGCCGCTGTAGATGACCGGCATGTTGAACCCCAGGCGACCACGTCGGGCGATGGCAGCACCGATATTGCCCATGCCGACGATCCCCAGGGTCTTGCCATGCACATCGCAACCGAACAGCTGCGCACCGACAGTGGCCTGCCATTGCCCGGCTTTGGTCCAGGCATCCAGTTCGGCGACGCGGCGTGCGCTGCTCATCAACAGCGCGAACGCCAGGTCGGCGGTGCTTTCGGTGAGCACATCCGGCGTGTTGGTCAGCATGATTGCACGTTCGTTGAAGTAGGCCAGGTCATAGTTGTCGTAGCCCACCGAGACGCTGGACACCACTTCCAGCCTGGCGGCGTTTTCCAGTTGGGCGCGGCCGAGTTTGCGCCCAACGCCGATCAGGCCGTGGGCGTGGGGCAGGGCTTCGTTGAACTGGGCGTTGATGTCGCCGTTTTTCGGGTTCGGCACGATGACGTCGAAATCCTGTTGCAGGTGTTCGACCATTACCGGGGTGATGCGGCTGAAAGCCAGGACAGTCTTTTTCATGAGAGGCGGGCTCGTCGGGCGGTGAAGAATGCTTAGCAAGCTACAAGTTTCAAGCGGCAAGCTGCAAGTTTAAAAGTCGCCCCCATCGTTTTTAACTTGCAGCTTGCCGCTTGAAGCTTGTCGCTGCCGTTCCGGTATACTGCCGCACTTCTTATACTGTGGCATGCGGCTCGCTCACCGGGCCCGACATTTCATGCATCACCCGGAGCTTTCATGACTTCCCCGAAACAACCGCCGGTCGCCGACGCCCAGAGCGACGTGCAGGCCGAGCTGCCAGTCAGCGTTGACTCCAGCACCGACAGCGAAGCCAAAGCCGGGATCCCGGCATTCAAGTTCCCGTTCAAGCCGGGCGAACTGGCGGCAGCCAAAGGCTCGAACCAGCCGTGGTACAAGAACGGCGCCAAGAACGGCCACACCAAGACGCCGGGCATGGCGCCGCCGGGGACTCGTCGGTCGATGGGTAAACGCTGAAGTTTCCAGTGCCTGGCCTGCCGTCTTCGCGAGCAGGCCAATGCTGGTAGCACAAGTTATTGATCAAACTGCCCGCAACGAAATGTGCGCCACTCAATTGACCTTGGCGGCCGGGCGGATGGAGTCCCATTCGGTGACGTACGCGGTTTTGCTCTTTTTGTTGTAGAGGCACAGCTCGGCGCCTTGTGCGCCTTTCATGTGCTTTTGCGGGTACTGGCCCTGGAGCAGGAGCGCGGTATAGCCAACCCGGTCATCGAACTGCGCGGCGTTGCCCACGGGTTTGGCGTCTTTCAGGCCGCTGGCCTTGGTGCAACTGGCGAGTACGGCTTTATCGTAGGCTGCCCAGGCGTCGGGGCTGGAGGCGCAGGCCTGAGAGGTGAGGGCGGTGAGGCTGAGAAAAGCCAGGGTGGCTGCTTTCATGGTTCAGGCGTCCTTGGATGTGCAATGGTCAAGGCTGGAGTATGCCTGAAGGTTTTGAGGCGGTTTTGCCGGCCTCTTCGCGGGCAAGCCCGCTCCCACACTGACCGAGTACGACCACAAATTCTGTGCACGACACATAACCCTGTGGGAGCGAGCCCGCTCGCGACTGCGGCGTATCAGTCCGGAACCGGCTCCCGGCGAACGGCACGCATCCCGACACTTTCATACAATCGCCGCGCCCAGTGGTTGTCTTCCAGCACCTTCAAATCCACATATCCTTCGCGCCGTTGCTGGAACACCTTGAACGCCTGCAACAACAAGGCACGTCCCAATCCTCGACCCTGAAACCGTGGATGCACCACCAGGTTCTTGATGTAGGCGCTGGTCCAGCACTGGCACACGCCAACAATGCCTTCGGCATCCCGGGCGATAAAGCACAGCGCCGGGTCATATTCCGGGTCGCTTTCGAACTGCCATTGCCACATGTCCAGCGCTGCCACGCGACCGCCACCTTCGAGGTAACCGAACTCCATCAACCGGTGCACGGCTGCGCCGATTTCGGGATGGTATTCGCTCAGTTGCAGGCCAGCTGGCCAATCGGGTGACGGCACGACTTCAGTGAGGTCGCGCCGCATCAGCCAGCAAAAATCCTCGGCCAAGGCTCAATATCCCTGTTCGGCGACAGCCTTGGCCGCAGTGATCAGGCACTGGGTCAATTCCGGCGAAGAGAACTTGGTCAGCACCGCGTTCGCCCCCGCCAGTCGTGCTTTCTCGGCGTTCATCGCACTGTCCAGCGACGTGTGCAGTAATACATAAAGATGCGCGAAGTCCGGGGTTTCCCGCAGGGTGCGGGTGAAGGCGTAGCCGTCCATCTCGGACATTTCGATGTCCGAGACGATCAGGTTGATCTGCTGCGCGGTGCCTTGCAGGTCCAGCAGACAGTCAATGGCTTCCTTGGCGCTGCGGGCGGTATGGCATTGCAGGCCAAGGTTACGCAAGGTGTGCACTGATTGCTGCAGGGCGACCTGGCTGTCGTCGACCACCAGGATGCGCGCGTTGCCGAGCAGTTCGGCGTCTTCCATGCTCAGTTCGGTCGGCGCCATTTCGATTTGTGCCGGGGCGATGCCGTGGATGACCTTTTCGATGTCCAGTACCTGCACCAGGGTGCCATCGACCGACGTCACGCCGGTGATGTAGGCGCGCAAACCACCGGAGCCGAAGGGCGGCGGGCGGATGTCGGTGGTCAGGCAATGGACGATCTTGCTCACGGCCTGAACGTGCAGGCCCTGCTTGGAGCGGCTGACATCGGTGACGATCAGGCAGCCGCCGTTCGGGTCTTCCAGCGGGCGCTCGCCAATGGCGCGGCTGAGGTCGATCACCGACAGCGATGCGCCGCGCAGGGTGGCGATGCCTTTGACATGGGGGTGTGACTCCGGCAGCCGGGTCAGCGGCGGGCAGGGAATGATCTCACTGACCTTGAGCAGGTTGATCGCCATCAGCTTGCCGCTGCGCAGGGTAAACAGCAGAAGCGAAAGTGAGTCTGCGCGGGCTTTGGTGGAGGACATATGAACCTTCTCTGGAAAAAGGTGACGGGCAATCCCGGGATTGCCATGACTTCGATGCCGGGTTATCGACTTGTCGGGGGCAGGCTTTAGGGTGAATGCCTATCTTGGGTCAAACACAGGACCATTGTGGCGAGGGGGCTTGCCCCCGTTCGGCCGCGAAGCGGTCGTAAATCCAGCGACTCGGTTTGATTGTTGGAAAGCTGGGGCCGCTCCGCGACCCAACGGGGGCAAGCCCCCTCGCCACAAGATTTCACTCGACACTGAAAAACACTATTTCATCCCTAACCGCTTGGCCATTCGCCCCAGGTTCGCCCGATCCAAGCCTAGCTCACGGGCCGCGCTTGCCCAGTTGTTGTTGTGCCGTTCCAGGCAGGCACCGATCATTTGACGCTGATAACGCTCGGTGGCCTCACGCAAATCGCCGGTCGGCGCTTGGGTGACGGTGGCGACAGGTTGCTCTGCAGCGGTTTCAACGCTGGCGTTGGGCAAGTCCAGGTCGGCGGCGCTCAGGCTGAGAATCTTCGGCCGTTCCTTGCAATTGCCCAAGGCTTTCAAGGCGCTGCGACCGATCAAATGTTCAAGCTCGCGCACATTGCCGGGCCAGTCGTAGGCCAAAAGCGCGGTCTGGGCGTCACTGTTCAGGCGCAGGCTGTTGAGGCCCATGCGCGAGCGGTTCTGCTCGAGGAAGTAACCACTGAGCAGCAGCACATCGCGCCCGCGATCGCGCAGGGCCGGCACCAGCAGCGGATAAACGCTGAGGCGATGGTAGAAGTCGGCACGGTAACGACCGCTGCGCACTTCCTCGGCGAGGTCGCGGTTGGTCGCCGCGATCAGGCGCACGTCGACCTGATGCTCCTGGTCCGAACCCAGTCGCTGCAATTGACCGCTCTGCAACACGCGCAACAGCTTGGCCTGCACGGTCAGCGACAACTCACCGACTTCATCGAGAAACAGCGTGCCGCCATTGGCCAGTTCGAACTTGCCACGACGGTCGTTCATCGCCCCGGTGAAAGCGCCGCGGACATGGCCGAACAACTCGCTTTCCACCAAGGTATCGGGCAATGCGGCGCAGTTGAGGCTGATGATCGGCTTGTCGGCGCGGGGCGAGGCAGCATGGATGGCCTGGGCCACCAACTCCTTGCCGACCCCGGTTTCGCCGGTGATCAGCACGGTCAGGTCGCTGCCGCCGACCAGGCTGATTTCTTCGACCAGACGCTTGTGGGCCTTGCTCTGGCCAATCAACTCGCGATTCTGCTGGCCGCTGGCCTGGCGGTAGACCTCGGCGCGCTGATGCTCATCTTCGACCCGGTTGTTCAATCGCTCGATGCGCTCGGCGGCGTTGACCGTGGCGGCCGCGAGGCTGGCGAAGGCTTGCAGGGCATCCAGTTCGATCGGTTCGAAACGCTCCGGATCGAGGGCGTCGAGGGTCAACAGACCCCATGGGCGCTCGTCGATGAACAAGGGGCAACCCATGCAGTCGTGGACTTCCAGATGATCATCCAGGCCATCGACCAGGCCGTCATAAGGATCAGGCAAGTCGCTGTCGGCAGCGAAACGGGTCGGGCCGGGGCTGCCGAGCAGCGCTGCGAAACGCGGGTGCTCACTGACCTTGAAACGCCGACCGAGGGTGTCGGTACTCAAGCCGTCGACGGCCAGTGGCACCAGCCATTCACCATCAAGGCGCAGCAGGGCGGCGGCATCGCACGGGAGCAAGGCGCGCATGGCTTCCAGCAGGCGGCGATAACGCTCGCCCTCGGGCAGCTCGCGGGACAGGTCGGAGACCAGGGGCAGCAAAGCGGTGAGCAGTGGTTTTGCAGTCATAGTGACTCCGTGTAGTCGGTATGACTATAAAGCAGGCAGTGTCGAAATGACTATTAAGTTATTAACTCATTGATTTTAAACGATTAAATAGTTGGCACGAAAGCTGATACGCATAGGGTAATCCGTTAGCAACCCAAGAAGACCAGGAGTCACCTTATGCTGAGCGCTCAAGACCGTGCCATCGTCAAATCCACCGTGCCGCTGCTCGAAAGCGGTGGTGAGGCGCTGATCACGCACTTCTACCGCATGATGCTCTCCGAATACCCGCAAGTGCGCCCGCTGTTCAACCAGGCCCACCAGGCCAGCGGTGACCAGCCGCGTGCCTTGGCCAACGGCGTATTGATGTATGCGCGTCATATCGATCAGCTCGACCAGTTGGGCGACCTGGTGGCCAAGATCATCAACAAGCACGTGGCCCTGCAGATCCTGCCTGAACACTATCCGATTGTCGGCAGCTGCCTGCTGCGGGCCATCGCCGAAGTACTGGGCGAAGAGATCGCCACCCCTGAAGTGATCGCGGCCTGGGGCGCGGCCTACGGCCAACTGGCGGACATCCTGATCGGTGCCGAAGCCAGCGTTTACGACCAAAAAGAACAGGCCCACGGCGGCTGGCGCGGGGCGCGGGAATTCATCGTGGTGGACAAGGTCCAGGAAAGCGCCGAGATCACTTCGTTCTACTTCGAACCTGTGGACAAAGGTCCGATCCTCGCGGCAGAACCCGGCCAGTACATCGGCATGAAACTGATCCTCGACGGTGAAGAGATCCGTCGTAACTACTCGCTGTCGGCGCTGGCGAACAAAGGCCAGTACCGCATCAGCGTCAAGCGTGAAGCCGGTGGTCGCGCCTCCAACTACCTGCATGACCAGATGCATGTCGGCGACAGCATCCAGTTGTTCCCGCCATCGGGCGAGTTCACCCTGACCGCCAGCGACAAACCATTGGTACTGATCAGCGGCGGCGTTGGCATCACCCCGACCCTGGCGATGCTCGAAGCGGCGCTGGAGACTCAGCGGCCGGTGCATTTCATCCACTGCGCGCGCAACGGCAGCGTGCATGCCTTCCGCGACTGGATCGATGGCCTGGCCGAGCGTCACCCGCAACTCAAGCGCTTCTACTGCTATTCCGAGGACGATGGCGTGAGCCCGGCGGCGCACAAGGTCGGTTTGTTGAGCCAGCAGCAGTTGAATGCATGGCTGCCGGAGCAGCGTGACCTGGATGTTTACTTCCTGGGGCCGAAAGGTTTCATGGCGTCCATCAAGCGCCATCTCAAGGCACTGGGTGTCCCGGAGAAGCAAAGCCGCTATGAGTTCTTCGGGCCGGCAGCGGCGCTGGAATAAGTGGTTGCGGCGACTCGGGGGACCGAGTCGCCTGCTTCGCGAGCAAGCCCGCTCCCACATTGGATCTTCGGCGAACACAAATTTTGTGAACGACACAGGTCCAATGTGGGAGCGGGCTTGCTCGCGAATGCCGCACTGCGGTCCTGAACTGAAAAAACGCTCGAAAGTTAATCCCTTCTTAACCGCCTTATCGTCTATTCCCTCGAATCCCCCTCACATGCTCCAGACTCTCAAAGGTCCGGGCCAGCGTGTAGACTGGCGGGCACTCGAATCTTGAAGGGAAACGCGATGAGCGATGAATCCATGCGGTTGGGGCGTGAACGGCGCTACCTGGTGTTGTTGGGCATCATTTGCCTGGCGTTGATCGGCGGCGCGCTGTACATGCAAATTGTCCTGGGCGAGGCGCCTTGCCCGCTGTGCATCCTGCAACGTTATGCGTTGCTGCTGATCGCGATCTTCGCCTTCATCGGCGCGGCCATGCGCAACCGTCGCAGCATCTCGGTGTTCGAAACCCTGGTGGTGATCTGCGCGTTGGCAGGTGCAGGCGTTGCCGGGCATCACGTTTATACGCAGTTCTATCCGGCGGTCAGCTGCGGCATCGATGTGTTGCAACCGATTGTCGATGATCTGCCGTTGGCGAAGATCTTCCCGCTGGGTTTCCAGGTCGATGGCTTCTGCTCCACGCCATACCCGCCGATCCTCGGTTTGTCGCTGGCGCAGTGGGCGCTGGTGGCGTTCGTACTGATCGTGGTGCTGGTGCCGCTGCTGACGTCGCGTAACCGCAAAGCGCTGCGCTGAGGTCATCTGCTGCTACGTATTGTCGGACAAAAAAGCCCCGTTCCTTGCACAGAGGAGCGGGGCTTTTTTTGTGTTGAGCAGCGCATTCCAGAGCCCAGGTAAAAAGACCCTGATGTGGGGCAGCCAAGGGTGCGACACATGTGCGACATGTTGTCACAGAGTCGGTGTCGCAGGGCGTTCATGGAAGCCGGATTGGCACATGGATTCGTAACGAAATTGGGCTGTTTTGCAGGCTCCCGTTTTTTTCCGTCCCGGACCCGAACAGGCAGTTTTAACAGGGGCTTACGATTGGCCGGAGTCCCCGTCATATCGGGCCTCTGGCAGGGTCAAGGGCACCAGGGCGGCATCCGATACTGTCTGAACTGTGGGCGGAAGACCTACTTATTTTGGTGTTTTTGTTGAGAATCAATTTCGATAAGATGCGCCACTTTTGCGAAAACGGTGAATGATTGTTGCCGGTTCGGATAAAAATTATTTCGGGATGAGACATGGTTTATAAAACGCTACATATCTACAATCGCCCGCACTGAATTCCCGACGCTGCTCAAATCTTAACCAGGTATGTGCAGGAACAGGGTGTCGAGAGGTCTGGTGGCTTCATGCGATGCCCAGGTGTCGGAGCCTCCAACTACCCGCACCAAATGGAATTGGTCTGTAACAAGGCCTTTGACCACGAATTCGAATAAGAACTCACCGCAGGCCCGGGATTTGTCGTACAGCGTCTGACGCACGACGGGCATGCCCTTATTCAATCCAAGAAAAATGCCAACCCTTGGCAGGGTGAAGTGTTGGCGATCAAAACCCAACTGCATTGCGCAAGCTGCTTTAGAGGTCGTGAGATGAGTAAAAACAGGTACCCCAGACTACTAGGCTTATTGCCGCTGATCGGCACGTTGTTGCTGTCAGGCTGCAACATGACCTTGCTCAATCCCAAGGGCCAGGTCGGTCTGGACGAGCGAAACCTGATCATCACCGCAACGCTGCTGATGCTGTTGGTCGTGGTTCCGGTCATCGTCATGACCTTCCTGTTCGCCTGGAAATACCGCGCGTCCAACACCAACGCCACCTACACCCCGAAATGGAACCACTCCACCAAGATCGAGATCGCGGTGTGGGCCGTTCCGGTGCTGATCATCATTGCCCTGGGTTACGTCACCTACAAGTCGACCCACGCTCTGGACCCGTACAAGCCACTGGAATCGGACGTGAAGCCTGTGACCATCGAAGTGGTCGCACTGGACTGGAAGTGGCTGTTCATCTACCCGGAACAAGGCATCGCCACGGTCAACAAGATCGTGTTCCCGGCGCACACCCCGATCAACTTCCGCATTACCTCTGACGCCGTGATGAACTCGTTCTTCATCCCTGCACTGGGTGGCCAGATCTACGCGATGGCGGGCATGCAGACCAAGCTGCACCTGATCGCCAACGAAAACGCTGAGATGGACGGTATCTCCGCCAACTACAGCGGCGCTGGTTTCACCGGCATGAAATTCAAAGCGATCGCAACGACTCAGGAAGAATTCGACGCCTGGGTAAGTGAAGTCAAAAAGGCACCTAAACAGCTTGAACAAGCTGAATACGCAGCCCTTGCCAAGCAGAGCCAGAACAACCCAGTCGAGCTCTACTCCTCGGTGACGCCGAACCTGTTCCAGACCATCGTCGACAAGTACGAAGGCATGAAACCGGGTCCGAAAGTGAAGCACGAGAAAGAAGAGAAAGAAGTGGCCGCTACGCAAGTAATGGACATGAACGCGCATTCAGCTGCCGGGGCAGAGGAGTAAACGATGTTTGGTAAATTAAGTTGGGAAGCGGTCCCGTTCCACGAGCCGATCGTGATGGTGACCATCGCCATGATCGCGCTCGGTGGTCTGGCGCTGTTCGCTGCAATCACCTACTTCAAGAAGTGGACCTACCTGTGGACCGAGTGGCTGACGTCCGTCGACCACAAGAAAATCGGCGTGATGTACATCATCGTCGCCATGGTCATGCTGCTGCGCGGTTTTGCCGACGCCATCATGATGCGTACCCAACTGGCCATGGCCACCGAGGGTTCGCCTGGCTACCTGCCACCTGAACACTATGACCAGATCTTCACCGCCCACGGTGTGATCATGATCATCTTCATGGCGATGCCATTCTTCACCGGCCTGATGAACCTTGCAGTGCCGCTGCAGATCGGCGCGCGTGACGTTGCCTACCCGTTCCTGAACTCCCTGAGCTTCTGGCTGCTGGTTTCCGGCGTGGTACTGATCAACCTGTCCCTGGGCGTCGGCGAATTCGCCAAGACCGGCTGGGTTGCCTATCCGCCGCTGTCAGGCCTGCAATACAGCCCTGGCGTGGGGATGGACTACTACATCTGGGCGCTACAGCTATCGGGTCTGGGGACAACGCTGACGGGGGTCAACTTCCTGGCCACCGTGCTGAAAATGCGTACCCCTGGCATGAAGCTGATGGACATGCCGATCTTCACCTGGACCTGCACCTGGGCCAACGTCCTGATCGTGGCTTCGTTCCCGATCCTGACCGCTACCCTGGCACTGCTGACGCTTGACCGTTACATGGATTTCCACATTTTCACCAACGAACTTGGTGGCAATCCGATGATGTACGTGAACCTGTTCTGGGCATGGGGTCACCCTGAGGTGTACATCCTGATCCTGCCAGCGTTCGGTATCTTCTCCGAAGTCATCTCGACCTTCACCGGCAAGAAACTGTTCGGCCACCACTCGATGGTCTACGCATCGGGTGCGATCTCGATCCTGGGCTTCATGGTTTGGCTGCACCACTTCTTCACCATGGGTTCGGGTGCCAGCGTCAACGCCTTCTTCGGTCTGGCGACGATGCTGATTTCCATCCCGACGGGTGTGAAACTGTTCAACTGGCTGTTCACCATCTACCAGGGCCGTCTGCGTTTCACCAGCCAGGTGCTGTGGACCCTGGGCTTCATGGTGACCTTCGCCATCGGTGGCATGACCGGCGTACTGCTGGCCATCCCGGGTGCCGACTTCGTTCTGCACAACAGCCTGTTCGTGATCGCGCACTTCCACAACGTGATCATCGGCGGTGCGGTATTCGGTTACATCGCAGGTTTCGCGTTCTACTTCCCTAAAGCGTTCGGCTTCAAGCTGCACGAAGGCTGGGGCAAGGCAGCGTTCTGGTTCTGGATCTCGGGCTTCTTCGTCGCATTCATGCCGCTCTATGCACTGGGCTTCATGGGTATGACCCGTCGCCTGAACGCCACCACCAACCCTGAGTGGGTGCCGTACCTGTACGTCGCCATGTTCGGTGCGCTGATGATCGCCGTGGGTATCGCTTGCCAGTTGATCCAGCTGTACGTCAGCGTGCGTGACCGCAACAAGCCGGAAAACATGTGCGAACACGGTGACCCGTGGAATGCCCACACCCTGGAATGGTCGACTTCGTCGCCACCACCGTTCTACAACTTCGCCGTGCTGCCGAAAGCCGACTGCATCGACCCGTTCACCGAAGCCAAGGAAAACGGCACCGCTTACAAGGCTCCGGCCAAGTACCAGCCGATCCACATGCCCAACAACACCGCCACCGGTGTGGTCATGGGTGCACTGTTGACCGTGTTCGGTTTCGCGATGATCTGGCACATCTGGTGGCTGGCAATCGCTAGCCTGGCCGGCACCGTGATCTACTTCGTGATCCACGCGGCCCGTGATGATCAAGGCTATATGGTGCCGGTCGATGTGATCGAGCGCATCGAAGCCGAGCAGCACAAGCGTCTGGTAGCGGCAGGGAAAATCCCGGCCACCGCCACCCGTGTTGAAACCTCGTTGGAACAGGCTTAAACCATGTCGAATTTAGTGACCAATGCTGGACACACCCATGTCGATGGACATGGGCATGATGACCACCACCACGACTCGGGCGAGATGACCGTATACGGTTTCTGGCTCTACCTGATGACCGACTGCATTCTGTTTGCGTCGATCTTCGCGGTGTACGCGGTACTGGTTAACAACGTAGCGGGTGGCCCTTCGGGTCACGACATCTTCGAACTGCCATACGTACTGGGCGAAACCGCTCTTCTGTTGTTCAGTTCGATCACCTACGGCTTCGCCATGCTGGCGTTGTACAAGGGTAACAAGAAGGCGGTGCTCGGCTGGCTGGGCATGACCTTCCTGTTAGGTGCAGGCTTTATCGCCATGGAGATCAATGAATTCCACATTTTGATCTCCGAAGGCTACGGCCCTAGCCGCTCAGGTTTCCTGTCCGCGTTCTTCACCCTGGTTGGTACCCACGGTCTGCACGTGACCGCCGGTCTGATCTGGATGGGCATCATGATGTACCAGGTGCAGAAAAACGGCCTGACGGCGACCAACAAGACCCGTCTGAGCTGCCTGAGCCTGTTCTGGCACTTCCTGGACGTTGTCTGGATCTGCGTATTCACCGTTGTTTATCTGATGGGGACTATGTAAATGGCTAACCCAGCTCATTCCCACCACGACGACGCCGGTCACGGCAGCTACAAGTCGTACGCCATCGGCTTCATCCTGTCGGTGATCTTGACCGTCATTCCATTCGGTCTGGTGATGTACCCGACGCTGCCAAAGTCGATCACCCTGTTGATCGTCCTGGCGTTCGCGATCGTCCAGGTGCTGGTGCACCTGGTGTACTTCCTGCACCTGGACCGTTCGGCCGCGCAGCGTAACAACGTGATTGCGTTTGTCTTCGCCGCGATCGTGATTGTCCTGCTGGTTGGCTTGTCGCTGTGGATCATGTTCAGCATCCACACGTTCATGATGGCGAAGTGAGGTAGATCCGCATGTCCCTTAAGCACTTTATCCAAATCACCAAACCGGGGATCATTTTCGGTAACGTGCTTTCTGTGGCAGGCGGATTTTTCCTGGCCTCCAAAGGGCATGTCGATCTGGCCATCTTCCTGGCCGCCATGATCGGCACGTCCCTGGTGGTTGCCTCCGGTTGCGTGTTCAACAACTGCATCGACCGCGACATCGACCTGAAGATGGAACGCACCAAGAACCGGGCGCTGGTCCAGGGCTTGATTTCCCTGAAACTGGCGCTGGTTTATGCGACCGTCCTGGGTGTCGCCGGCGTTGCCCTGTTGTACAAGGTGGCCAATCCGTTGGCTGCGCTGTTCGCCGTCATCGGCTTCGTGATCTACGTCGGCTTCTACAGCCTGTACCTCAAGCGCAAGTCGGTTCACGGCACGCTGGTGGGCAGCCTGTCGGGCGCCATGCCGCCGGTCATCGGCTACGTCGCGGTGAGCAACACCTTCGACATGGCCGCGCTGACCCTGCTGGTGATGTTCAGCCTGTGGCAGATGCCGCACTCCTACGCCATCGCGATCTTCCGCTTCAACGATTACCTGGCCGCATCGATTCCGGTGCTGCCAGTGAAGCGCGGCATCGAAGTGGCCAAGAAGCACATCCTGATCTACATCCTGGCCTTCCTCGTGGCGACCTTGATGCTGACCTTCAGCGGCTACGCCGGCATGAGCTACCTCGCCGTCGCCGCGGCCATGGGCATGTACTGGCTGTACATGGCCTGGACCGGCTACAAGGCAGTGGATGACACGGTCTGGGCACGCAAGCTGTTCGTGTTCTCGATCTTCACCATTACCGCGTTGAGCGTGATGATGTCCCTGGACTTCAAAGTGCCGACTGAGTTGCTGCTGACGTACGCGCCTTAAGGTTTAGATGCTGTAACGAAAAGCCCCGCCTTCGAGAGAGGAGCGGGGTTTTTCATTGGGATTTTCCTGGCGCCGCCACGGCGAGCAGGCTCGCTGACAATGGGGCGAGCGGGCAAGCGAAAATGCTTACGTATGTACCAGTACTGTCCTACGGGGCTTTCAGGTTGAGGGTCGGAAGTCGTATCTCTAGCCTCGGAATGCTGTCATTACAAGCATCCCAGAGGCTCTACGATGGAACTGCCAGAGGTAATCACCCCGCGCGTTAATACGAATACAGCGTTAGGGCAGGCTTTGATTTCGATGTTCAAATCTGTCGAAGCGGAGCTGGAACTTGAGAGCGCAGGACCCGGGGCGGTCAAAATCATCGTCTTCGGTGGCTGCGCTGTTCACCTTTACACCCATCATCGCGTTTCCACCGACGTCGATGCCGAGATTTATGAGGCTCATGTCCCCGACGGTTTACATCTGCAAACCATGCTCGCGGAGATACCCGAACAGTTTGTCGATGAGCGATCAGGACGCTTGATGGAGCTGAACTACGACCTTCAATACAACACCAGTTTTGGCCCGATTCACGAGGACTATTGGGAGCGCAGCCTTCCCTTTGAAGAGTTTCCTGTCGAATCCCCGCTGCACGTTCATATTGCAGCACCTGTCGACATTGCCATTTCCAAGCTGGGCAGAGCGACCGATCAGGACATTGGTGATATCAAGGCACTTCTCAGGGCGGGTTTCGTACTGACCAGCGAATTCCGTCGACTGGCGTTGCAGGCAATTGATGTATATGTTGGCAATAAAGAGCCACCCATCTCCGTTCTTACGAATATTTTGCACGATTACCTGGAGAGCCCAGATGACGAAGCCCCATAGCGGCCACGTCCTCTCATCCGCATTGGACACGCTGGTAACAAGACCTTTGAATCAAGCGGATGACGATGCACTCGTGAGCGCCGCCAAAGCGGTCTGGTACTCGAATTCAAATCTGGAAAACGAGGTCAGCGCTTTTTTGAGTCGTCACACTGACGAAGTGGAGGTTCGGCGCGCGGGCTATCTGCTCGAACGATTCACTCGATTTACTTGCTTATCCGATCTACGGGTGTCGGAGACCCTCAATGTCCTCGAGCTTTTTGCACATTCGACTTCCAGGCAAGTCGCGACGCTACAAACCGTCACGCCATTACGTCGACGTCGTGATGAGCTCGCTGTCTCTTGGGGATTGAGTGAGGGCCTCGGCCTGAAAGCCCAAACCCTCATGCCTTTCCAGACCCGGCACTACGAAGCTGAGCAGCGTGCAATGTTTTTCTGAGTCCAGCTTGCAACAAACGGGCTACCTCGTTCGGCCCTGAAGTGACAACAATCGTCAGCTTGTAAGCCCCGCCTTTCGAGAGAAGGGTGGGGCTTTTTGTTTATGCGCGGTTGTTACACGGTGCATCGAGCACCTTCACCACGTCATCGATGATCGCCTTGCTCATGTCCTGCAGAAAGTGCGAGGCCCAGGCGTGCCGGTCGGAGTCGCGAACCATGGCGGCGTCTGAGGCGAGCAGTTTGGCTACGTGGAGCAGGTCGGAGGCGTGGTAGAGGGCTTCGATCACCGGGACGCCGGCGTTGATGCGGAACAGTGGTTCGTTGGCGTGGTAGGAGAAGGGGGTTAGGCCGATGGTTTTCAGGTCTTGGGGGTTGGTCATTGGGTTTCACCTCCTGCTGGGCTGGAGGTGGAGGGGCGTGACAGGTGTAGCAGAGGGATCAATGGCGTTCATGAGTAAAACTCCCGTATCAAGTAGAGAGCTACCACGTTCGTTATCAGGCGAATGGGTGGCAGCTATGCGCGGGCTGATAAACCGGAGATACAGGAACCCGGCAGACCCGAAGGGCTCCCACGCACAGCCGCCATTGCACGAGTGTGCAGACACAAAAAAGCGCCGGCAACCAGCAGATCGCTACGATTGCCGACCTCATCCTTGCCGGCGGGGATGACCGGGACACCACAACCCCTGTGGGAGCGGGCTTGCTCGCGAAGGCGGTGTGTCAGGCAACATTGATGCTGGATGTGACGGCCTCTTCGCGGGCAAGCCCGCTCCCACATAGGATCAGTTGTGCCGCCAATTTTATGTACGACGCTGACCTCCTGTGGGAGCGGGCTTACCCGCGAAGGCGGTGTGTCAGGCAACATTGATGCTGGATGTGGCGGCCTCTTCGCGAGCAAGCCCGCTCCCACAGGATTGAGAGCAGTCAGTTATTTATGGGGTTTATCCAGCAACCGGAAAAACCGCTCACGCACCTGCAGACTATCGCTGTGCGCCACATTGAAGCGCAGGAACTGACTGGCATTCGGCCCTTTGCTCAGCAAGGTACCCGGTGCCAATACCATGTTATTTTCCAGCCCTTGGCGAGCCAGGTTCTCGGCATGCAATCCATCCGGCAATCGCGCCCAGATAAACACGCCTTCGCCGGGCAGCGAGGAAAGCGAACACCCGGCCTGCGCCAACCAACCGGCCACTCGGCTGTTGGATTCATACAGCCGGTCCACCGTGCGCCGCGCATGCTTGGCATAGCTGCCGTCGCTGAGCATGGTGCAGGTGATCTGCTCCGCCAGTTCCGAGGTCACGCCACCACAGGCCATTTTCAGGGCGACCATCCGCGCCGCCAGTTGTGGCGAGAGCACGGTGTAGCTGACGCGGCTGTTGGCGGTCAGGGTCTTGGAGAAGCCGGACACATAACTCACATTGTCCAGCCCGCTGGCCGCCAGGCGCGGGGTGCGGCGTTGCTGGATATCGCAATACAGATCGTCTTCGACGATGTGGAAGCCATGGCGGTGGCTCAATTCCAGCAAGCGGTAGACCTGGGCCGGGGTGAACGAGTGGCCGGTGGGGTTATGCAGTGTGCTGTTGGTCATGTACAGCACGGGTTTGTGGGCGATCAGCAGTTGCTCGAGCGCATCGAGGTCCATGCCGTCGCAATCCCGGGCGATGGTGATGACTTTGGCCCCGTGCAGCGCCAGGTTGGCGTGCATGTTGAAGTAGCACGGATCATCGAGCAGTACGGTGTCGCCGGGTTTGACCAGCAGGCGCATCAGCAGGTCGATGGCCTGCATGGTGTTGGCGGTGGTGATGATCTGATCCACCGGCGCTTCGATGCCGAAGGTCGCGAGTTTGACCCGCAGAGCCTGGCGCAATGGCAAGTAACCGCCGGCCACGCCGTACTCGCCCATGCGCAACGATGTCGCTCGCAGAGTACTGCGCACGGCTTTCTGCAATTCTTCGGCGGGTAGCCACGAGGTCGGCAGGAAACCGCAGCCGGGGCGCAGCGCGCCGTTGTCCAACAGCAGTGCGCGGCGAATCACGCTGAGGGTGTCCTGGGGTTGCAGGTCCGGGCCGGTACCACTTTTCAGCGCCGCTTCGGAGCGATGCACGTAATGCCCCGAGCCCTGGCGCGACACCACCAGCCCCTTGGCCCGCATCCGGTCCAGGGCATCGACCACCGTGGACTTGCCCACGTTCATCAAGTCGGAGAGTTCGCGAATCGGCGGCAGCTTGGCGCCGTGGGGCAGGCCCCCGGTGCTGATGGCATGCGTTAACTGATCGACGATCTGCTGCACCAGCGGCGCGCCGGGCTGGAATTCAATGGCGGCAATGACTGCGCGTTGAACCTGCATTTTACTGGTCTCTCCGGCAGTAAAGTTCGTTGGATTCTATACGAACTTGCCCTGATCAGGACAAGCCTCTCTCTCTACCATGCCCTTACAGACTTTTCCGAATGTCGGCCTTTATTGGTGGGCGTTCATCCGGTTCCTGAGGTGCTGCATGAGTGTCGAAACAACGGTCGCGGTGGCCAAGCCGGTCATTAACCTGCGGTTATTCACGATCCGGATCATCACGGCTGTCTCGCTGTTCGCGGTGCTGGGCAAGGCCAACGTCTGGCTCGACACGGCCACCAACAGCATCCTGGCCCTTGGATATCGTGCCTTGTTACTGCTGTTGCCCCTGACTTTACTGGTGCTTGGCCGCCGCTCCCTGAGCGTCACGCTGCTGTGTGCCGGCCTTGGCCTGGTGCTGCTGGCGCTGACCAGCAATCAAGGCATGGTGATGTTTGCCGCCGCACTCTTTGCCTACGGCATTGCCATAGCCGGTTACCTGATCAAGAGCGAAGCGGCCCAGACCAAGGAAGGCGCGGCCTACAACCGCGTGGCCATGAACATGGGCAGTCTGGTGGCCGGTTTGATCCTGCTGTCGCCGCTTCTCACGCCTACGATGTTTTTCCTCGGTGCGGCGGCGTTCGTGTTGCTGTGCCTGCCGATTGCCCTCGGCGCAACCTTCACCAGCGAACCGGTGCTGGCCCGTCCGGCCAGTCAGGTCGGCAGCAGTTGGGGCAACAAACTGCCGTGGGTGATCGCCGGGATCATCATGGGCATCAAGCTGTTCGGGGTGTTCTCGATCCTGCCACAGGCGATCCTGCTCAAGACCGGCGAGCTGCCGGCCTGGTACGGCCTGATGCTGATCCTCAACAGCGCCGTGGTGGTGTTCGCCCAGGTGCCAGTGATGAAGCTGATCGAGCGCACCGGGCGCTTCAAGGTCGTGGCGGTGATCGGGATCATCGTCGGCGGCTTTGCCGTGCTGTCTTCGCCAGCCGCATTCCACGTCGAAACCCTTGCCGGGGCGCTGATCTGGGTGGCGTTGCTGTCGATCGCCGAATGCGCCTTCAGCTACCTCGACTACTTCTCGGTCAAGCAAAACAACATGTTCGTCAAGGAAGTGTCCCTGGGTGTGGGGGCCGGGCTGACCGTGTTGATCATGCGAGTGGTGCCGGCGCCGTACAACGCGCTGGTCCTCGCCGCCATCGGCGCCGGCGGGATCCTGGCCTGGTACTGGCTCAACCGTAAATCCAATGCGTCGCTGCATGACTGAGTCATCGCCGTTGCGGTTTTCACTTTGCAGGTCGGGGGCATTATGAATACGACTTCATGCGTGGTAGTGGTCGGTTACAACGGCAATCGGGTTCACGACATCCAGAAATTGCGCGAGCTGTGCAAGTCGCTCTACAACGCCAGGCTCATCCTGCTGGTCGAGAAGATTCAGCCCCATGACGACCAGGTGGCCGATCACGTCTGCAGCACTTCACTGGCCGAGAAAGACGTGGCGGCGTCCCTTGAACTGGTGGTGGGGTGCCTGAATGCCGACAACTGGAAGCTGATCGGCGTACTGCCGTTCTCCGATCGCGGCGTGCTGCTCGGTGCAGCACTGGCCACTCACTTCGGCCTGCCGGGCATTACCCCGGACGAAGCACGGGCGGGCTTGGACAAGCAGATCTTTCGCCGGCTTGAAGCCACGGCCAGCCGTTCCCCCGAAGAATACCGGCCGGTGTTTTCCGTGCGGATCGAAAGCCTGCCGGAATTGCGCCAGAGCGTCGTCGAACTGGGTGGCAAGGCCTTCATCAAGCCAGCCTGCGAAGGGGCGAGCCGAGGCTGTCGCGTGATCCATCACCCTTCGGAATGCGATGACGCCTGGCTCGCACTCAAGCCCTACCGCGAAGGCGGCATCGTCCTTGAAGAACTGGTGCAGAACGCCCGCGAATACAGCTGGGACTATGTGGCCGGCAGCACCTGGGTGACTGAAAAAACCACCACCGAAGGCGCCTACCGCGCCGAGATCCAGCAAGTCGTCCCTGCACCGCTTGCGGCGCAGGTTCAGGCACGCTTGATGGCTGCCGGTCGGCATATGGCGGGTCTGGTGTCCGGGGACAACGGTGCCTGGCACAACGAAGTGTTCCTGCGCCGCGAGAACCTGACCAGCGCCGTGGAAACCAACATGCGCCCTGGCGGCATGCACATCTGGGACCTGGCCAAGCACGCCTTCGTCAATTTCGATCCGTGGGAACGCTGGGTGCGCTGGGCGGTGGAAGGCAAGACCGAGCAGCATGAGCCGGTGGCTCGCGGCTACTGCGGCATTCGCCTGCTAAGAGCGCCAGCCGGCGGCATCCTGCGGGCAACACCAGACATCGAGGCCCTGGCCCGCGCACTGCGTATCGACATGGTGGAAGGGCAGTACGCCAAACGTATCGGTGACTCGGTCAGCGCGTTGGTCAAAGACAACTTCTCATTCGTCGGCCACATCGTGTTGTTCAACGAAGACTACGGGCAACTGAGCAACGACCTGTTGCGCCTGGCCGAGTCGATTGAGTCACGCATTGAGGTGACTTGCCTGGCACCGGCCAGTCGCGCCGTGTGCTGAGCCCGCAAGCACCCGTTTTTTGCATTACCGATCAAGAGGGTTCGATCAATGATCCAGCACATGACCTGCGATGAACGCTTCATCGCCCTGGCCAAAGAGTTTGGCTATGACATCTACGGCGAAAACACCGCAGGCGGGCATTACGCGCCGCTGATCCGTCATCACGATGAGTTGTACATCAGCGGCCTGGTGCCACGCATGAACGGCAAGATCCATTACCCTGGCCGCGTCGGGCTGGACCTCAGCATGGCCGATGCGCAAGCGGCCGCCAGCATCAGTGCGATGCGCGGGCTGGCGTTGATCGTCGATGCCATCGGTTCGCTGGACAAGATCAAGTCATTGATCCGGGTAACGGTCTATGTGAAGTCCACGGCGGATTTTGTCGACTTGAGCGAAGTGGCCAACGGCGCCTCGGATGTGTTCAGCCACGTGTTGGGCGATGCCGGTAAACATACGCGCACTACAGTAGGTGTTTATCAATTACCCAAGAATGCCGCGATAGAAGTGGACATGATTGCCGCCCTGCGTCCATCGGTTTTGTAAATTAATTCCAGACTTTACAGCGCTGAACCCTATAACTTAAGGTTTAGCGCTAAAGTGTGGGAAATAAAAAGAAAGGACGTGCGAATGGATAACTTTCAAGGTGCGTTTTTTTCATATAAGGACTTTCGTCAGAGCCTGCATCATCGACAGCAAAGTGCGAAGGTGTGGAAAGGCACTGAGTTGGCGGGAATGCGTCAGACCCTAGAGGCCAGCGACGTGGATATTGTCGCCTTGGCTCATGACAAGAGCATTGACGGCTGTGCAGTGACGCCGGGGATGGCGATCGCCATGCAATGGCTGAACCCCGGTGTAACGCTCAACGGTCATGCCCATTCCTGGTGGCATCTGTTCGTTATCCAGTGTGGCAGTGGCGTGCTGACTCTCGGGGATGCCGATGGGGTCGACGTCAGCAGCGGCGACGTGCTGCTGGTACCGGCATGGACCCGGCATGGTTTCGTCAACACCAGCAAACACGAGCCTCTGGCGATGCTGAACATGAGCAACATGCCACAAATGGCACTGCTCTCGAACTTTGCCGACAGCCATGGCCTGATCACCACCCAGCCGTAATTTCCCAATGCATCAACCCAGGGAGCCAACCTTCGTTGGCTCCCTTTTTTTGTTTTACAGGCCTGCCGCTGTATTCCCATTTGCAGCGCTTTTGGCTGCGTGTCTGCCGGTAAAGAGCCACTTTCTGTATCGATTGAAACGGACAAATTCTGTATCTATTCAGCCTTCATTCAACTAACTAAGATCACTTCCAATGCACGTTAATCCCTGCAGTCAGTGAATGGAGTGCTCTATGGAAAACAGGAAACTAAAACTGTATGTCGGCGCCGATCATGTCAGCGCTTTTGCGATGTCGGCTTTTGTCGCGCTCAACGAAAAGCAACTTTCATTTGAACTTGTTACGGTTGATCTGAAATCGCGCGAGAACTATGGGGCTAGTTATCGCGATCTTTCGCTGACCTGCAAAATACCAACCTTGGTTCACGACGATTTTGCCTTGTCGGAATCCTCGGCGATTGCCGAGTACCTCGATGAACTCTGCCCGGGGCATAAAAAACTCTATCCGCAAGGCCTCCAGCAGCGTGCCCGCGCCCGTCAATTGCAGGCCTGGTTGCGTAGTGACTTGCTGGTGGTGCGCAAGGAGCGCCCGTTTGACCTGGTGTATTTCGGCAAGAAAAACACCGCGCTGTCCGACGAGGCCCAAGCCGCCGTCGAACGCCTGTTGTTCGTCTCCGACCATTTGCTGGAGGAGGGCGCCGAGCATCTGTTCGGTGACTGGAGCATTGCCGACACCGACCTGGCAATCATGCTCAATCGCCTGGTTGCCAACGGCGATCCGGTGCCGGCACGGCTCCAAGCCTATGTGCGTCGCCAGTGGGATCGCGACAGCGTCCGGGCGTGGATGGACATAGAGCGCAAAGCGCCGGCCATCGCCTAACAACACTCAGGGCAACCACCAGGAGCGCGGCCATGCAAGGACTGTCGGAGCACGAACGCTACAAACCCTATAACTCACGCACCATCCGCGACACGCCTTACTGGCACAAGCTGACGCCGGCGTTGCAGGAGGCCATGACCGTGGTGGCCCGGGTCATGCCGTTTCGCACCAACGAATACGTGCTGGGCACACTGATTGACTGGAACAACATTCCGGACGATCCGGTTTTTCGCATGACGTTTCCCCACAAGGACATGTTGCTGCCAGAGGAATACGCCTCGCTCAAACAACTGATCGAGCTGGATGACAGCGCGGCGATCAAGCATCGGATCGAGGCGATCTGGCTGCGCATGAACCCGCATCCGGCCGGACAGTTGACCCACAACGGCGTCACGCTCAACGGCAAAGTCCTACCGGGCATCCAGCACAAGTACCGCGAGACCGTGCTGTTTTTCCCCGGTGCCGGTCAGACCTGTCACGCGTACTGCACCTTCTGTTTCCGCTGGGCGCAGTTCATCGGCGAGGAAGAACTCAAATTCAACGCCCGAGAGTCCCAGGAGCTGGTCAGTTACCTGCGGGTGCATACCGAAGTCACGGACGTGCTGATTACCGGCGGCGACCCGATGATCATGAACACCCGCTCGCTGGCCGGTTACATCGAGCCGCTGCTGCAATTGCCACACCTCAAGAGCATCCGCATCGGCACCAAATCGGTGGCGTACTGGCCGCAGCGTTTTGTCAGCGACAAGGATGCGCCCGAGTTGCTGGAGCTGTTCCGGCGCATCGTCGCGGTGGGTAAAAACCTGTCGATCATGGGCCACTACAACCACCCGGTGGAGATCCGCCAGGCCATTGCCCGCCAGGCCATCGAGCGCATCCGCTCGACGGGCGCGACACTGCGCATGCAGGCGCCGGTGATCCGCCACATCAACGAAAACCCCGCCGATTGGGCCGCGCTGTGGACCGAAGGCGTGCGGCTAGGGGCCGTGCCGTATTACATGTTCGTCGAGCGTGACACCGGCCCCAGCCACTACTTCGCGATGCCGCTGGCACGGGCCTTCGAGATCTTCCAGGCGGCGTACCGCACGGTGTCTGGGCTTGCGCGAACGGTGCGCGGGCCGTCCATGAGCACCTTCTACGGCAAGGTGTTGATCAACGGCATCGAGACCGTCGCCGGGGAAAAAGTCTTCGTCTTGCAGTTCCTCCAGGCACGCAATCCGCAATGGGTGTTGCGCACGTTCTACGCGCGCTTCGATCCGCAAGCGACCTGGTTCGACGACTTGCAACCGGCCTTCGGCGAGCGTTCGTTCTTCTTTCAGACCGAGCTCTCTGCCGTGCCGGAATTGATACCGGTGTTACTGGAAACGGCGTAGGAAAATTCATGAGCAATGGGGAGATATGGAAATGAGCAGTATCCCGTTTGATCAGCGCGAGGGTGTCATCTGGCTCGACGGCGAGTTCGTCGAGTGGTCCCGGGCGCAGTTGCATGTGCTGACCCATGGCCTGCATTACGCGAGCACCGTGTATGAAGGCGAGCGGGTCTACAACGGCAGGATCTTCAAGCTGCGCGAGCACAGCGAGCGGCTGTACCGCTCGGCGCAACTGATGGACTTTGCCATCCCCTATGAGCTGGCCGAACTGGAGGCGGCGAGCCATGAACTGCTGCAACGCAACAAGGTGGTCGACGGTTATCTGCGCCCGGTGGCCTGGCGCGGCAGTGAAATGATCTCCACCTCTGCACGCTTCAACCGTGTTCACCTGGCCATCGCCTGCTGGCAGTGGCCGAGCTATTTCGACCCGGCGGCGCGCATGGCCGGCATCCGCTTGAAAACCGCGAGCTGGCGCCGCCCGCCACCTTGCAGCAGCCCGTTCGAGGCCAAGGCTTCCGGGCACTACCAGATCGCCACGCTGAGCAAGCACGACGCCGAGAGCACGGGGTACCACGATGCGTTGATGCTCGACTGGCGCGGCCATGTCGCCGAAGCCACCAGCGCCAATGTGTTTTTCGTCAAAGGCCGGACGCTGCACACCCCGCTGCCGGATTGCTTTCTCAACGGCATTACCCGGCAAACCGTGATCGAACTGGCCAGGGCGTTGGACTATCAGGTGGTCGAACGGACGATTTTGCCTACGGAACTCGGCGACTTCGACGAGTGTTTTCTCACCGGCACCGCCGCCGAAATCACCCCGGTGCAGAGCATCGATGAGCGGCGCTATCGACCGGGCGACGCCTGCCGCGACTTCATTGCCGCCTACACCTCAACCGTAAACGCCTGATCACCTGCCAGGAATCTCACCATGTCGGATCAAGGGATTGTTGCGTCTCAACCTTACATTTTGCTCGGCCATCGCCATGAAGAACTGTCGACGCTGGGCTGGACTGTGCTGACTGCGGACGAATTTGCCGATGATGTCACCGGTACCTTGCAGGCGTTCGGTCGGATCATTCCGCAGTTCAACGGCCAGACGGCCTTTGCCATTACCCGCAAGCCAGGCTACGAAGACTTGCCGTATTCCCAGAGCATGAACGGCATTGGCCCGCACACTGAGGCGCCGGTGTACGGACCGCCGCCCCGTTACCTGGCGTTGCATTGCCATAAGCAGGCCACGTGCGGGGGCGGGCACACCGGGCTGGTGGACGGCTTTGAATTTCTCCGCGCCCTCGAACGCAGCGAGCCGCAACTGCGCGCATGGCTCGATGACACTCCGGTCGAATTTGTCGCCACCGCCAAACCGGGTGAACCGGGCCAACGGCGGGTCAAGGAGTACATCCTCACGCCTACGGAGGACGGGGATATTTTCCGTTTCAGTTACAACCAGTTTCACTACGGCGATGTAAACCCGTCCAGGGAAGCTCTACAACAATCCCTGGTCGCCAACAGCACCTCGCCGCTGGCCAGGTTTGCCGCGCTCGGCGAGGCGTACTTCGTCGAGCACAACATTCCTGTGCTCATTCCCGACGGATGCCTGCTGATTTGGGACAACTGGCGGATGATTCACGCCCGCAGTCGTTACACTGATCCGGCGCGCAACCTGACCCGCTATTGGCTGGCCTGATTTTTCCGGCGTCCTTCATTTTTCTGGCGTACCCCTTGGCGGGTACGCGTCCTACAGGTATCGCGTCATGCAAACAGCAATCGAGATCGCCCAGGTCGATCATCAACTGATCGTGCGGCTCAACCAGGCCTGGACCAGGCGCGCCTCCGTTTGTGCGCCGGACAGGGCCCGGATCACTGAAGAGTTCGACCCGCTGCGCCCGGATTACCCGGAGTGCATGGTGCCGTTTTTCCATCACCCAAAATTCCAGGCCTTGAGTGATGAGCTCAAAAGCAGCGTGGTGACCTGGGGCTGGATCGGCTACAACCTGCGCACCGTCACCGCCGAAGAACACATTGTCAATCCGGCCCTCAGCGTCATTGCCAATCAGTACCTGGGCAAGGACGACTGGCATTTTCGCGAGGCCATGCAACAGACCCTGATCGACGAGCACTACCACACACTGATGCACCTGCGCGCCATCGAACGGACCAGGCTGGAGCGGGCGCTGGATCAGAATCTGGATCTGCCACCGTCCGTCACTTACCTGCGCCTGAAGGCCTTGCAGGCAGAGCTGACCGAGCAATGGCAGAGGGATCTGGCGGCGATCACTTTTGCGGTGGTGGCCGAGATCAGCGTCAACGCCTATCTGGATTTGCTGGCGGATGACCAGACCATCCAGCCGCAGAACCGCCGGGTGGCCGAGCTGCACAACCGCGACGAATACGCTCACAGCAAGGTGCTGGCTGAAGTGGCGAAGGTCATGTACGCCAACATGCAGCCGACCCAGCGGGAATTTTTCGCACGCAACCTGTCAGTGGCGCTGAGTGCCTTTGTCGCTCAGGACTATTCGATGTGGGAGGCGATTCTGACGCAGCTCGGGGTCGAGGAGGCGGCACTGATCATTGCCGACACCCGCGAAAGCAACAAGAACGCGACCATCATGCGCGACTACAGCGGCCTGCATAAACTGGCACAGGACCTGGGCATCAGCGAGCAGATCGATTTCGACTTCCGTCCGACCCTCAAAACCACGGCGGCCGCCTGAGCCCGGAGGTGTCTATGTCCATGCCTGTGTACGAAGTGTTCGCCATCCGTGTCGGCGCAAACGCCCAGCGCACCGCCAGGGAGAATTTTCTCTACGACGCCTGTTGCGGTGATCCGAATGCGCCGATGCCGCTGGATTACTACTTCTGGGTCATCCGCAACGAGCAGCAGGTGATCGTGGTCGACACCTGTTTCCAACCGGCCACGGCGGACCGGCGCAATCGCCAGATGTACCGCCTGCCGGAAGAATCCCTGCGGCAACTGGACATCGATCCGGCCCGGGTCGAACACCTGATCCTGACCCATTTGCACTGGGACCATGCCGGCAACCTCGGGCTGTTCCCGAAGGCGACCGTGCATTTGCAGGAGGCGGAACTGCGTTTTTGCACCGGACCGAAAATGTCCCATCGCACGGTGAACAAAACCTACGAAGTCGAGGACGTGATGTCGGCGTTGCCGCCGCTGTTCGAAGGGCGGATGCGTTTGCACAGCGGCACGGTCGAAGTGTTGCCAGGTGTGACCCTGCACCCCGTGGGCGGACACACGCCGGGCAGCCAGGTGGTGCGCGTGAACACTGAGCGCGGCTGGATTGTACTGGCCTCGGATGCCGCGCATCTGTGGGTCAACATTCGTGAGCGCAGTCCGTTCCCGATCCTCGATGACCTGGCGCAAACCCTCGAAGCCTTCACCGAGATCGACCGCCTGGCCGATGGTGAAGACCACGTCATCCCCGGCCACGACCCGCTGATCGCCGAGCGCTTCGCGCACTGGAATGACGATCCGCATATCGTTTGTCTGCACCAACCCCCGATCTGAAGATCACCTCAAACCCTGTGGGAGCGGGCTTGCTCGCGAAAGCGGTGTGTCAGACATATCAATTTTGAACGTACAGACGCCTTCGCGAGCAAGCCCGCTCCCACAGTACCGGTGTTAACCCTGAGCTTTCAGGATACGTCCCAACGTCTGCAGTGCCTCATCAATCCGTGGCGAATACGGCGCGCCGCAGCCAATGCGCACAAAGTGATTGAAGCGCTCGGTGTTGGAAAAGATATCCCCAGGGGAAATCTGGATGCCGACCTTCAGCGCTTCGTGAAAAAACGCCATGGATGAATGCCGGCGAGGCAATTCCACCCATAACAGCGTGCCGCCTTGCGGGTGGGTCACGCTGGTGCCGATGGGAAAATAGCGGGCGATTGCCGTGCTCATCTGCGCGCGTTGTCCGGTCAGGGTTTTCCTCAACCGTCGCAGGTAACGTTCATAAGAGGGTGTGCGCATGAATTCGCTGACCGCCAGTTGCGATAACAGCTCGCCCCCCCGCGACTGCGTGTGCTTGAGCATCTCCACACGGTCGTGCCATTTGCCAGCGCTGATCCAGCCCAGGCGCATGCCCGGTGCCAGGGTTTTGTTCAGCGAGGCGCAATAGATCACGTTGTCGGTGCAGTCCCAATGTTTGAGCGTGGACAGCGGCTGCTCGGTGTCCACCAGGTCGCCGTAGGTGTCGTCCTCGATCAGCACGGTGTTGTGCTCGGCGCACAGTTTCACCAGGCGTGCCTTGTTGGCGTCGGGCATGATGCTGCCCAGCGGGTTTTGCAGGTTGGGAATGACGATCAACGCCGTGACCCGTTCAGGGCCTTGCAGCAGCAGTTCCAGGGCCGCCAGATTGAGCCCGGTGTGGGCCGAGGCCGGGACTTCCAGTACTCGCAGGCTCAGGCTTTCGAGAATTTGCAGCAGACCGTAGAAGGTCGGCGACTCCACGGCCACGGTGTCTCCGGGGCGGGTGATTGCACGCAAGGCCAGGTTGATTGCTTCGGTGGCGCCGTTGGTGATCACGATCCGCTCGGGGGCCAGGTGGGTCTTGCTGGCCAGCGCCCGCCGCGCCAGGAGGTGGCGCAATGCGCTGTTGCCGCAGGTCGAGCCCGCGGCGCCGAGCAGGCGGGTGTCGTAGCGCAGCGACTTGATCATGTTGTCTTGCAAGGTCTTCAGCGGATAAAGCTCCGGCGCGCAGTAGGCGCTGGCGAAATTGACCTTGATCGTTGCGCGCTGGCTGGCCTTGAGCACCGTTGAGACCTGTTGATGAATGCCGACATAGGCGCTGGTATCCAGCGCTGGCGCCGAGGCTACCGGGGTGGGCCTGGGCAAGGTATCGGGCAGGCGAATGTAGTTGCCGGAACGCGGTCGGGCTTCCAGGACGCCGCAATCTTCCAGTTCCCGGCACACCTGCACCGCGGTCGACAGGCTGACGGCGTGTTTTTCCATCATCAAGCGGATCGAGGGCAAGCGTTCACCGGTTTTCAAGGTGCCGCTGCGGATAGCGTCCAGATAGTGATTGGCCAGTTGGCGATACAAAGGGGTCGTGTTCATGATGACCTCAGCAGTTGCACCACCAAGGTCTGGGCTGGAAAGTGAGTTGACGCTCCCCGCAGGCGGACCCGTGGTGCTCATGGGTGAAGGGAAGTGTTGTTCAGCGTCGATACTGGAAGAGTAATCGCGGTTTTGCCTGAATCACGGGCAATAAAAAGCCCCGCACGGATGGCGGGGCTCTTGAGTCAGTCGCTGAGGACTCTATGGGGAGGGGAGGGGGCCTGTGGTGAGGAGCTTGCCTGTGGCGAGGGGGCTTGCCCCCGTTGGGCTGCGAAGCGGCCCCAATCAAGCTATTTGAGTTTTTCAGTAAAACCGCATTCACCGAGTTTACGACGGCTTCGCCGCCGAACGGGGGCAAGCCCCCTCGCCACAGGCAAGCCCTCTCACCACGGGGTGCTTTACTGCGCAGCGATGCTGTACCCATCGAACGCCGTCTGCTGCTGCAGGGCGGTGATGATGTTCTTGCGGTTGACCGCTTGCTCGGCGCCGCTGTTGTCCAGGAACGTCTCGCTTTCCAGTTCCGCCTCATCGCCTTCGCCAACGAAGGTGAAACCGAGGAACTCCAGGGCTTCACGGTCGACGTTCAGGCGCGAGCGCGGGGTGCGCAGCGGCAGGGTGACGCTGATGCCGTCCTTGCTGATGGTGAACACTTCGACTTCTTTCTTGGCCTTGGCGGCCTTGCTCTTGCCGCCGCTCGGGTTGCTGATGGCCTGGTGCGTCTGGTTCAGCACCTTCAGGGCCAGGCCGTAGACGATTTCCTGGAACGCCGGGTCGTCCTTGAAGCTGGAGAGGATGCGGCTGATCGGGAACTTGCTGCTCAGGTCTTCCAGCGCGGCGATGTCGGCGGCTTCGGCGTCCTTGAGTTGCTTGAGCTGGCCCATCAGTTCATAGGCCTTGTCGTCGTCGAAGCTGTCGTGGGCCTGCCGAATGGCGGCGCGCAGTTCGCGGATCTGATCACTTTCGCGGGTGGACTGGAAAGCGTCCAGCACCATCTCGCTGATGGTTTTCGCCTGGGGTACGTGTTGTGAAAGATTGATGGAGTTTTCGTATTCCGCTTTGGACGACAAGGTGACTACGGATTCAGCGGTGTTGGAATCGGACATTGAAATTTCACTACTTCTTTGAACTTGAATAGGGGCGAGAAAGCCCGGGGGCTTTTTCAGGCCGCCTAATCTATTGGACCGACGCCGCGTTGTCACGGATCAACAGGCGGCTGGTCATGTTTTTGCTTTCTGTAGGAGCGAGCCTGCTCGCGATGGACGTTAACGATAACGCGTTCATTCTGGATGAGCGCGGTGCCCTTGAGACCATCGCGAGCAGGCTCGCTCCTACAGGAGTGGCGGCGGTTGAACGAAAAAAGCCCCGCGCTTGTATGGCAAGCGCAGGGCTTTTTTTTGAAGTGCTTACGGATGCAGGAGTTTCTGCGCCCGTTTATCCGCCAGATGCTGAACCACCAGCCGTCCGATCAGCACCAGCAACGTCAGCGAGATCAGCAACACCGAAATCGCCGCGACGCTCGGGTCGACGTTATCGCGCAAGCCGCTCCAGATGCGCTTGGGCAGGGTGTCGACGTTGACGCTGGTGATGAACAGCGTCACCGCCACTTCTTCCCAGGACAGGGCAAACCCCAGCAAGGCGGTGGAGGCCAGACCCAGTTTCAGGTTCGGCAGGATCACCATGAACGTGGTCTGCATCAGGCTGGCGCCAAGGTTGCGCGAGGCCAGTTCGATGCGCCGGTCGATCTGGCTGAGGGCCACCAGCATGGTCACCACGCCGTACGGCACCACCATGATCACGTGGGCAATCACCACGCCGGTCAGGGTGTCGTAGCCCATGCCGGGGGCGAAACGACCGAGCTTGGTCTCCATGAAGTACAGCACCAGCGCGGAAATCACCGGCGGGATCGCCATCGGTAACAGCACCAGGCCGATCAGGGCCGTGGCCCATTTGGAGCGCATGTACCAGATGCCAAGGCTGAAACTCGCGGCCAGCAGGGTGGCGATGACGCTGGTGGCGAAGGCTATGGTCAGGCTCTGGCTGATGGCGTGGAACCAGTCCGGGTTGCTCACCAGCGCTTCGTAGTGGCGCAGCGACCAGTTGCCTTCGGGCATCGACAGGAAGCGCTTGCTGGTGAACGACACCGGAATGACCGTCAGCAGCGGGAACAGCATGAAGGCCATGGCGACCACGGCCAACAGCCGCGTACTCAGGCTTGTGCGATGGGTATTCATAGTGATCTCAGCCTACCAGTCGGTTGACGCGGGTCATTTTCAACAGCACCCAGATCAGCGCGCTGACCAGGGCCAGCAACACCACGCTCAGTGCCGCGCCCAGGCCCCAGTTGCTGGTCTGGAACATTTGCAGGAACACATACTCGGCGATCATCACCGTTTGCCCGCCACCCAACAGCACCGGGGTGATGAAGAAGCCCAGGCAGAACACGAAGACCATGATGAACGCGCCCAGAATGCCCGGCAGGGTCTGCGGCAGCAGCACTTGCCAGAAGGTGCGCAAGGCACCGGCCCCCAGGCCGCGCGAGGCCATGAGCACACGCTGGTCGAGTTGACGCATGGTCGACAGCAGCGGGAACACCGCATACGGAATCATCACGTGGAGCATGCCGATGACCACGCCTATCTCATTGCGGCTCAGTTGCAGCGGCTGGTCGATCAACCCCATGCCCATCAGCCCGTTGTTGAGCACGCCGTTGCTGCGCAGGGCGATCAACCAGCCGAAGGCCCGCACCAACACGGAAATCCAGAACGGAATGAAGATGCAGATCTCCACCACGCGCTGCCAGAATGGCGGGCTGAACACCCAGCAGTAGGCCAGCAGGTAACCGATCATCAAGGCCAGGCCACTGACGGTCAGGCACAGGCGCAACGTGCGCCAGAGCATTTCGTGGATCGCCGGGTCCGTGGCGATGCGCTGGTACTGCTCGATGCCCGGCGTCGGCAGCGAGAAGCTCCAGCCGACCACGCCGAGGAACGGCAGCACGTAGAAGACCAGCAGCAACACCGGCAGTGGAAACAGCAGCAGGGCGCGCTCCAGGCCCGGCGAGCTGAAGCGGGGCTTGGGGGCGGTCAGGGTCGAGGTCAGGGTGGTGGTCATGGTCACAGGCTCACTTGGACAGCCGCGTCAGGTACTCTTCCAGAGCTTTGGAGTAGTTGTCGGCGTACCACTGGGCGTTGAGAGCGATCTGCTTCTTCAGGTTTTCTTCGGAGGCGCAGTTGGTTTCCAGTTGCTTGGCCGACATCAGCTTTTCCGTGGCGCTGTTGGACGGCCCGTTGCCCAGCAGTTCGAACAGTTTGAGCTGGCCTTCAGGCTGCAAGGCTTGCTGGATGAACTGCATGGTCGGTTGAGTGCCGCCCGGGTTGCCGTTCAATACCGCCCAACTGCTGGAGTTGATGAAGCCGTTGTCGAAGCTCCAGCGCACGCGGTTGTCGGTGTCTTCGCTGAGCAGCTTGGCGCGGGTGTGCCAGATCGCGCCCACCGACACTTCGCCGTCGACCATCAGTTGCTGGCTCTCGGCACCCGAACTCCAGAACGACAGGACGTGCGGCTTGATCTCGTCGATCTTCTTCAGGGCCCGTGGCACGTCCAGCGGGTACAACTGATCAGCTGGAACCCCGTCGGCCAGCAACGCCGCTTCGAGCATGCCGTTCATCCACTTGTACAGCGTGCGCTTGCCGGGGAATTTCTTCACGTCCCAGAAATCGGCCCAGGTCTTGGGCCCGTTTTCACCGAATTTTTCGCTGTCCCAGGCCATCACGTAGCTGAACTGGTAGCTGGCGATGCCGTAATCGGAGGAGAGCGCCGGGGCCACCTGATCGCGCTTGATGGTGTTGTAGTCCAGTGGCTGCAGGATCTTTTCCCGGCCCAGCACGATGGCGCTGTAGCTCTCGACGTCGACCACGTCCCAGCTCGGTTGGCCGCTGGCCAGCTGCGAGCGGATGGCCCCTTCGGTCGGGCCGGCACCGTCGATACGCACCTGGATGCCGGTGTTTTTGGTGAAGGTGTCGGTCCATGCCGAACGGAATGCGTTCAGGGCGTCGCCGCCCCAGTTGACCACCACCAGCGGCTTGTCCGCCGACCAGCTGATGCCGCTGCGCAGCGCCAGGGGCACCGCTGCCAGCAGGCCCATGGCCTGGATAAAGGTGCGGCGGTTGATCTGACCGTCGCGGGCCTTGTCGATAAGCACTTCGATGCAGTCTTGTTGGTGATCCTGGCGCATGGGCAAGTCCTCAGTCAGCGGGTGCCTGCATGGGCACCAGCCTTGTTGTTGTCATTGGAAGAGAGCTTTGTGACGCAATTTTTTTTGGGTTCAGGCCTGAAGCAGGAAGCTTTGCTGCACCGGCCAGCTCAGCCACACCGGCGCGCCGCCGGGCATCGACGCGCCCGGGTGATTGCCGGGTACGGACAGGTTGATCGGCAGCGTGTCGCCGCCGACCTTGAGCGCCAGATGGGTGCTGGAGCCTTGATAAACCTTGTCGGTGAGTTGCGCGGGCATCACGTTGTAGCCCTCCCTGGTCGGGCACTCGCTGTGTAGCTCCATGTGCTCCGGGCGCACGGCCAGCACGATCGGTGCCGCACTCAGTGCGTTCGGCGCCTGGGCATGCAATACGCTGGTGCCGCAGCGGCCGCTGGCGGTCTGGCCGTTGCGGGTCAGGTTGTCCAGCGGGAACAGGTTCATTTTGCCCAGGAACTCGGCGACGAAACGGCTCTCGGGGCGGTTGTAGATGTTTTCCGGGGTGTCGACCTGGGTCAGCTTGCCGTGGTTGAAAATCGCGATGCGCGAGGACAGCGCCAATGCTTCGTTCTGGTCGTGGGTGACGAACACGAAACTGGTACCGACCTGACGGTGGATGCGTTGCAGCTCGGTTTGCAGTTGTTCGCGCAGGTTCTTGTCCAGCGCCGACAGTGGCTCGTCGAGCAGCAGCAGTTCCGGCTCGAACACCAGCGCCCGGGCAATCGCCACGCGCTGCTGCTGGCCGCCGGACATCTCGGCGGGCTTCTTGTGCATGTGTGCACTGAGGCCAACCACTTCAAGGATGTGCTTGACCCGGCGATTTCGTTCTTCAGCGGGGACTTTGCGGATGCGCAGCGGGTAGGCCACGTTGTCGGCCACGCTCATGTGCGGAAACAGCGCATAACCCTGGAACACCATGCCGTAGTTCCGCTTCTCGGCGGAGCGCCGGATGATGTCGACGCCTTGCTCCATCAGCTTGCCCGAGGTCGGGCTGAGGAAACCGGCCAGAATCATCAGCAAGGTGGTTTTGCCCGAGCCGGACGGACCCAGCAGGGTAAGAAATTCACCTTGGCGAACGTCGAGATCGACGTTATCCAGCGCCGCGAAACGGCCGTAATACTGGCTGATACCTTGAGCGCTGAGCTGGATCGCTGAACGGCTGGACACAATGAGGTTCCTCTTTTTATTGCCCATAAGACGTACGAGGACGGATGCGAATCCGAAATGGGCTTTGGGCTTATTATTGTTAAAAATATCGCTACATCAATGGAATTATTTTGCTCGTATTGGTTAGTTTTATTGAACAAATAAGCTGTGTATTTCGCCTCGGCCAGAGGCCCCGAAATAGAGCTTCTACCCTGTGGGAGCGAGCTTGCTCGCGATAGCGATTTATCAGGCGACATCAATGGTGACTGTGGTGGCCTCATCGCGAGCAAGCTCGCTCCCACAGGGGAATGTGATGTGCTTTTACAGGGTGTCCTGCCAGGTCTGACGGGACGATTGCAGCTGGGTCTTGATCCAGTTGCCGAAGGCCTGGACCACGGCGCGGTCGGCCTTTTGCGGGTCTGCCGCCAGGTAGTAGCCACGGTGCAAATCGATGGTGATGTCGAACGGGCGCACCAGCAAACCCTTGGATAACGCGTCACCGCTGATCAGGTTGTCACCGATGGCGATGCCCTGGCCGGCAATGCACGCGGACTGGGCGCAGTGCGCATCGGAGAACAGGATGCCGCTCGTCGCATTGACCCCGGAAGCCCCCGCGGCGGTCAGCCACACGCGCCAGTCCGAGTAGTCGGTCATGTGCAGCAAGGGGTAGCTGCTCAGTTCCTGCGGGCTTTTCAGGCCGCCCAAGGCGTTGATCAGGCGCGGGCTGCACACCGGGAAGAAACGCAATGCCACGATCTCCTCGACGATCATTTCCGGCCAGTCGCCAATCCCGTAGGCGATGCACAGGTCGGCAGCCGGGTTATTTACGTCATCCGGCGTGCGGGGTGAAATCAGCTGGAGTTGCACTTGCGGGTACTGGCGCAGAAACGCACCAATGTGGTGGCACAACCAATAGGTGGCGAACCCCGGCGCGCAACTGACGCACAGCCGCCCAGAGATTTCCTGGTCGTCGACCAACTGCCCGGCGTCGAGCAGGTTCAACAGAATCCCGTGCACTTCCCGCGCATAGCGTTCGCCCTGATACGTCAGGCCGATGCCTCGGCCAATGCGCTCGGTCAGGGCGAAACCGACGCACTCCTCCAGCTTGCTGATCTGGTGGCTGATGGCGCTGCGGGTCAGGTTCAGTTCACGGGCCGCGACCGACACGCTACCCAGACGGGCAACCGCATCCAGCGCACGAAGGGCTGTCATCGAAGGAAAACGCATAAATCATCCCGTTATGGTTTTGAGCAGTCGATATGGTGACGTAAATCGAACAGTCAGGCCAAAAAAAATCGATTGTTGTATCGGTTGATTCAACAATACTAGCCCCATTCGTCGTTGGGCCGAGCTGGCCCCTTATCCAAGAGGTGCTGCATGACCCGTTGTGCCGAGGCGCTCGTTCAGTTGCTGGAAGGCTATGGTGTTGAAACCGTCTTCGGTATTCCCGGCGTGCACACCGTCGAGTTGTATCGTGGCCTGCACGGCAGTCGCCTGAAGCACATCAGCCCGCGCCACGAGCAGGGCGCCGGGTTCATGGCCGATGGTTATGCCCGTGCCAGCGGCAAGCCCGGAGTGTGCTTCATCATCACCGGACCGGGCATGACCAACATCATCACCGCCATGGGCCAGGCCTATGCCGACTCGGTGCCGATGCTGGTGATTTCCACCTGCAACCGTCGCGAACACCTGCGCCTGGGCCATGGCCACCTGCATGAAATGCCGGATCAGCGCGCGCTGGTCGCCGGGGTCTGTGCCTTCAGCCATACGCTGCAACACCCGTCGCAATTGCCGGAAGTGCTGGCACGGGCCTTTGCCTTGTTCGGCTGTACGCGGCCGCGGCCGGTGCACATCGAGATTCCGCTGGATGTGCTGGAGATGTCTGCCGACGGGCTGGACCTGCGCCCGCGTTCATTGCCAGCCGCGCCGGCCCCGGCGGCGCAAGCCATCGATGACGCCGTGGCCCTGATCAACAACGCCAAGCGTCCCTTGATTCTCGCCGGTGGTGGCGCGCGCCGGGCCAGTGAAGCCCTGACCGCACTCGCCGAACGCCTGCAGGCCCCCGTGGCACTGACCACCAATGCCCGCGGTTTGCTGGCCCCCGAACATCCTTTGTTGCTCGACGGTGTGCAGTCCTCGGCCCATGGTCGCGAACTGTTTGCCGAGGCCGACCTGGTGCTGGCCGTCGGCACCGAACTCGGGGAAACCGACTACGACTTTTTCGGTCTTGGCCCTGTGCAGTTCAAGGCACCGCTGATTCGCCTGGACATCGATCCCATGCAAATACTCGGTGTACAAGCGGCCACGGTCGGCTTGCTGGGCGATGCCGGGCAAGGCTTGCTGTTGTTGCTCGATCGACTGCCGCAGCGCCAGGCCGATCCAGCCTGGGCGGCTGAGCGAGTGACCCAGGTCAACGCCCTCGAACACGCCGGCTGGAGCGCCAGACAATCACGTATGCAAACGCTGCTCGATACCCTGCGCGATCACTTGCCGCAGCCACTGATCGTCGGCGATTCGACCCAACCGGTGTACCAGGGCGCCCTCGGCTACCGGGCGCCAACCCCCAATAGCTGGTTCAACGCCGGCAGCGGCTACGGCACCCTCGGCTACGGTTTGCCCGCCGCCATCGGCGCCAAGCTAGCCCAACCCCTGCGACCGGTGGTGGCGTTGGTCGGCGACGGTGGCTTGCAGTTTTCCAGCGCCGAACTGATCGCCGCCAAAGAGGCCGGCGTCGGCGTGATCCTGCTGCTGTGGAACAACAGCAGCTACGCCGAAATCCGCGACTACATGAACGCCAAGGCGGTGCCGTTGCTGGGGGTGGACATCCTCACGCCGGACTTCGCTGCGCTGGCGCAAAGCTGCCACGTCAGCCATCACCGGGCACGGGATTTGGACGGCTTGTGCGAGCTGCTGGGGCAACTCCGCAGTAGCGATGAGCCGGTGATGATCGAGGTCGATGCCGCAACCTTTCTGGCTGACTAAAACAACAACAATTTTTTCAGGTCGCCGACACGCACTACGTCGGCAGACCTTTCAATCTCCTGAACTCAAAGGTGGCTTACATGGCTGAGTCCGATAACTTTTCCTCTACCCATTCCGTGCAGGGGACCTACGCCGACCTGATCCTCGCCAACGGGCGTATCTACACCCAGGACCCGGCCAACCCGTGGGCCGAGGCCGTGGCCATCCGCGACGGCAAGTTGATCGCAGTCGCCAGCCTCGGCCAGATCGAGATGTTCAAGGGCCCGAACACCCGCATGCACGACCTGCAAGGCGCATTCTGCATGCCGGGCCTGCACGACATGCACACGCACCCCGACCTCGCGTTGGCACCACGCTACGCCGATGACCTCGACGTCGGCATCGAAGACCCGACCCCGGAGCAGCTGCGCGAAAGCATCCTCGCCTACGCCGACAGCCATCCCGGCGACGGCTGGATCTACGGCCAGTACTGGGTGCGCTACACCTTCCGTGAGGCCGGCCTGACCCCGGGCCGCGAGTGGCTCGACAGCGTCATGCCGGACCGCCCGGTGGCACTGCTCGACCGCATGTGGGGCACCATGATGGTCAACTCCAAGGCCCTGGAACTGGCCGGCATCGACCGCCACACGTCCGACCCGCGCAACGGTTATTTCGAGCGTGACGAGCTGAGCGGCGAACCCACCGGCCTGATGATCGACGGCGCCTACGCGATGATCCATGCCGCCATGCCACCGACACCGGTCAGCGTACTGCGTCGCGCCTACCGCGATGGCGTGCACTTCCAGAGTTCGCGTGGCGTCACGGCGAGCAAATACGTGCACGTCTGCGAACAGCGTTTGCAGGCCCTCAAGGAACTGGACGACAGCGGCGAGCTGACGGTGCGCATCGAAGCGGCGATCAGTTGGCAGGACGACATCTTCCCGGTGCGTCGTCGCTGGGAGCTGCTGGCCGGTGAACGTCACTACTACCGCAGCGCGCGTCTGAGCGCCAACGCGGTGAAGTTCCACTTCGACGGCACCGTGGAGCCGAAGTCTTCGTACCTGCTGACCCCGTGGCCGCAGGAATCGAGCTGGCGCGGCAAGCTCAACCTGACCCCGGAACACATCACCGACATGGTGGTGGACATGGACCGCAAGGGCATCCGCGTGATCGCCCACTGCACCGGTGACGGCGCGTCCGATGTGTTCCTCGATGCCGTGGCCGAGGCCCGTCGTCGCAACGGTTTCAGCGGTGTGCGCCACCAGTGCGCCCACAGCACCTTGCTGCACCCCGGCAACCTGCCACGCTTCAAGGAGCTGAATGTCATCGCCGAGTTTTCGCCGGCCGCCTGGTACCCGACGCCGTTCGCCAGCGGTGCGCGTTCCGGTTACGGCCAGGAACGCCTCAAGCGCATCTACGATTTCAAAGGCGTGCTCGCCGCCGGCGGCACTGCGGTGATGGGCACCGACTGGCCGGTGGCGTCCATCGACCCGTGGCTGGCGCTGGAAACCATGATCACCCGGCAGAACCCGTGGAACGACGACCCGGCGTGCTTCGGCGACCCGATCAGCCTCGAACAGGCGCTGACCGTGATCACCAGCAACGGCGCCGTGGCCATGGGCCTGGAACACAGCACCGGCAGCCTGCAAGTGGGCAAGTCGGCGGACCTGATCGTCATCGACCGCGACCTGTTCGCTGCACCGGCACGCAACTACATCCACAAGACCCAGGTGCTGCTGACCTTCGTTGAAGGGCAACTGGTCTACGACCGCCACTCAACGCTGGAAACGGTCGGCCTCAAAGCCGTCTGGCAGGGCGAACCACCGGTGCTGGAGGGCAAGGCAGAATGACTTCCCCACGTATCGCCGTGACCGTGGTGTCGGGTTTTCTCGGCGCCGGTAAAACCACCTTGCTCAACCGTATGGTGCGCCGTGCCGAAGGCAGTCGGCTGGCGGTGATCGTCAACGATTTCGGCGAGCTGAACATCGATGCGGCCATCGTTTCCGAAGTCACCGACGCGGTGTACAGCCTGCAAAACGGCTGCATCTGCTGCACGGTGCAGGAAGACCTGCTGGCGCAACTCGCCAGCCTGGCGCAGCTTGAACCAAGGTTGGAGCGTATCGTCATCGAGTGCAGCGGTGTGTCCGATCCGCAGCGCATCGTGCAGACCCTGGCTTATCCACAGCTGCGCAGCCAGATGCAACTGGACATGGTGATCACGGTGGTCGACGCCACCCGCCATCTGCAACTCGACGGTGAATACGCGCGCCTGGCTCGGGCGCAGGTGGCCGCTGCCGACTTGCTGTTGCTGAACAAGACCGATCTGGTCGACGCGGCGCAGTTGCAGGCCTTGCGCGATGCACTGGGCGCCCGAACGCGTGTGCATGAAAGTGTGCAAGCCGAGTTGCCCGATGCGTTGTGGCTGGATACCGATCTGGACCTTGAGCCTCGGGCGCAGAAACCGCTGACCCGGGTGTCCGATAGCGATCACGGCGAGATGTTCAGCAGCTGGTTGTGGCAGAGCAACGCGGCCCTCGATGTCGAGTGCTTGCGTGGCTGGTTGAGGGCGTTGCCCAGTGATGTGTTCCGGGTCAAAGGCCTGGTGTTGCTGACGCCGGGCAGCACGGCGCACTGGCTGCAACATGTCGGCACCCGCAGTCAGTTTCTGCCGGCGCTGGATGACGCCCTGGCCAACACAACACGCCTGGTGTTCATCGCTCGCCGGGGTTTCGATGGCTGGGAGGCCTTGGGGCAAGGGCTGGAAGATTGCACTGTGAAAGAGGTTGCCGGGGTATGACATCGACAGAGCAACGTCTGCGTGAAGAGTTGGCGGCCTGCTACCGCCTGATTGCGCACTTTCGCATGACCGATTTGATCTTCACCCACATCTCGGTGCGCATTCCGGGGCCGGAGCATCACTTTCTGATCAACCCCTACGGGCTGATGTTCGACGAAATCACCGCGTCCAACCTGGTGAAGATCGACCTCGATGGCCACGCTGTGGAGCCATCGCCGTACCCGGTCAATCCGGCGGGTTTCGTGATTCACAGTGCGATCCATGGCGCTCGAGAAGACGCGCAGTGCGTGCTGCACACCCACACCAAATCCGGGTGTGCGGTGGCGGCGTTGAAGTGCGGGTTGTTGCCGGTCAATCAGATTTCCATGGAGTTCTACGGCCGTGTTGCCTATCACGACTACGAAGGGGTGGCGCTGGACTTGAGCGAGCAGCAACGGCTGGTGGCGGACTTGGGCGACAAGCCGGTGATGATGCTGCGCAACCACGGGTTGCTGACGGTGGGCGAAACGGTGAGCCAGGCGTTCCTGCGCATGTACTACCTGGAAAAAGCCTGCGAAATCCAGTTGGCCGCGCAAGCTGCCGGTGAAGTTGTTCTGCCGTCGCACGAGGTCTGCGCGCACACCGAGCGGCAGTTCAATGATCCGGGGCGGCCGTTGGATGAGGGCGAGTTCGATGACCCGGATGCCATGCAACTGGCCTGGGCGGCCTTGTTGCGAATGCTGGATCGAGTGGCGCCGGGTTATCGCGACTGATCCAGATCCTGTGTTGTTTGAGCCGGCCTCTTCGCGAGCAAGCCCGCTCCCACAGGGGAATGCATTCCAAATGTGGGAGCGGGCTTGCTCGCGAAGCAGGCGCCGCGGTCTGTCAGGCCTGCCTCGGTGTATTTAGGTTCATCGACCGCACCGCCAGCGCCAACGCTGTCTCTTCATCGATCGGCAACGAAAACCGAAAGGTCGCCCCCCGTCCCGGCACATCGATCAGCTGAATATCGCGCCCGTGCAATTGCAGGATGCGATGCACGATCCGCAGCCCCAGCCCGCCATCACGCCGTGCGCCGCCGATGTTGAACGGGCGCAGGAACAAGCCTTCGCGCAATTGCGGGGCAATGCCCGGGCCGGTGTCGCTGACCGTGACTTCGATGAATGCCCCTTGCGGGCGCAGGCCCAGTTCGATGTCTCCACCTGACGGTGTATGGCGCAGGGCATTGTCGAACAGGTTGGTCAGCACCCGCTCGATCAAGCCGAGGTCCGCGCAGACCGCCGAGGCGTTTGGCGCGAACGTGGCTTTGAGTTCGACCTGGCGCGCTTCGGCGGTGAGTTCGAATTTCTGGAAGATGTCCTGAGCCAGGTCGGTCAGGGAAAAACGCTCCAGCACCGGCTGCACGAAGCCGTGTTCCAGCCGCACCAGTTCCAGCAACGACTGCGCCAGACCACCGACCTTGCGGCTCTGGTCCAGTGCGATGCCGAGGTAGCGACGGCGGTCGGCAGGGGACAGCGTGGCGTCCTTGAGCGACAGGGTTTCCAGATAGCCGTGCAGCGAGGCCAGCGGCGTGCGCAAGTCGTGGGAGATGTTCGCCACCAGTTCGCGGCGCTCCTGGTCCTGGCGGGTCAACGAACGCCATTGTTCGCCCAGGCGGGCCTGCATCTGCCGAAACGCGGCATCGAGCACGGCGATTTCATCGTGGCTGGCGGCTTTTTCCACCGCGACGGGCAGGGCCGGCGTGACCGGTACGCCATCGATGTCGAACTGGCTGACGGTTTCGGTCAAGCGGCGCAACGGCCGGGTGATCAGGGCAAACGCGGTGAGGCCGGCAATCAGGCACAGCAATGCCACCAGGCCGATGGACAGCAGCGCTGTGTTGAGCGCCGCGCTGGTTGCACCGCGTTCGGCCAGGCGGTCGTGATCCTCACCGAGCAGCACCACGTAGAGATAGCCCACCGGCTTGCCATCCACCTTCAGCGGTGCTGCGCTGAACACCTTGCGCGCATCGACGCTGCGCGGGTCGTCGCCGGGAATCGGCAGCGGATCGCCCCGTAGCAGGCGCTGGATCGGCGCGAGGTCGACCCGCTCCCGACGGATCCGGCCCTCGGGCGCGGCACTGCCGACAATCTTGCCCTCGGTGTCGAGCAGGTACACCTCGACACTGGGGTTGACCTGCATCAGCTTGCTGAACAAATCGCGCACGGCATTGGGCATCAGGCCCTGGGTGTCCATCAGCACCGTGTCGCTGGCGATGTGCTGCGCCAGGTCCCGGGACAAGCCTTGCACCACTTCCTGTTCATGCATTTGGTTGGAGCGCACCTGCATCCACGCCGACGTGCCGCAGCACACCAGCAGCAGCACGGCGAACACCAGGGACAGGCGTTGCGTCAGGGTCAGCCTCATGGCTGCGGCTCCTCCCCGGTGGCGAATTTGTAGCCGCGGCCCCAGACAGTGAGGATGCGTACAGGTTGCGCCGGATCGGCCTCGATCTTGGCGCGCAGGCGGTTGATGTGGGTGTTGACCGTGTGCTCGTAGCCTTCGTGGCTATAGCCCCACACGGCGTTGAGCAGGTCCATGCGCGAAAACACCTTGCCGGGCTGGCGGGCGAAGAAGTACAGCAAGTCGAACTCCCGGGGCGTGAGGTCCAGGCGCCGTCCGTCGAGGGCCACCTCGCGGGTGATCGGGTCGATCGCCAGGCCGTCGGTGAGCAGACTGCCGGCGTCCATCTTCAGGTTGCGCGCCATGGCATCGACCCGGCGCAGCAGCGCCTTGACCCGTGCCACCAGTTCGAGCATGGAAAAGGGCTTGGCCAGATAGTCGTCGGCGCCCAGTTCGAGGCCGAGAATCCGGTGCACTTCGCTGGAGCGCGCGCTGGTGATGATGATCGGCGTATAGCGCGCCATGGCCCGGGCGCGGCGGCAGATTTCCAGGCCGTCGACACCGGGCAGCATCAGGTCGAGGACCAGTGCGTCCCAGTTGCCTTGCTGCAGCAGGCGCATGCCTTCATCGCCATCGGCGCTGTGCACCACCTCGAACTGCTCATCGCGAAGATGCAGGCAGATCAGGTCGGCGATGTGCTGGTCGTCCTCGACCACGAGGACGCGTTTGGTTTGTTCCATCCAGATCAATCCTTCGGTGCAATGAGCACATGCCATTCGGCTTATGTTCAAGAAAAACTGTGGGAGCGGGCTTGCTCGCGAAAGCGTCAGGTCAGCCAGTATCACCATCGACTGACACTCCGCCTTCGCGAGCAAGCCCGCTCCCACAGGAATAGCAGTGTTCAAGGTTGGCGTTATGCATTGTGCGGGTTTTTCAGCGCCCGAGTTATCACGAATTGTTTAACTTCCCGTGAGGATTTGGCGATCACCCAAAGCCTAGGCTGTGTTCCATGAAACACCCCTGGATTTTTGGAGGCGAGCATGTTTTCACGACGGCAATTTCTTCTGGCGAGCAGCGGGCTGGGCGTTGCAGCTCTGGCGATCGGCCTGTTGCCGAAGTTTTCCACAGGCTCGGCCTTGATCAGTGAGGCCAGCGCAGCGGAAACATTCGAAGTGACCCACAGCGACAGCGAATGGCACGCGATTCTCAGTAACGAGCAGTACGAGATCCTTCGCGAAGAGGGCACCGAACGGGCCTACAGCAGTCCGCTGAACAACGAGCACCGCGACGGCACCTTCGTCTGTGCCGGGTGCGATCTGCCGCTGTTTTCCTCGGCCACCAAGTTCGACAGCCGCACCGGCTGGCCGAGTTTCTGGGCACCGCTGGACAAGGCCGTGGCCACCCGTCAGGACCGTGCGTTCGGCATGGTCCGCGAAGAGGTGCACTGCCGGCGCTGTGGCGGGCATCTGGGCCATGTCTTCGATGACGGCCCGAAACCCACCGGCCTGCGCTACTGCATGAACGGCCTGGCGATGAAGTTCGAGCCCCGAACCGTCTGATTTTTGACTGCCTGCCCCCTTGGATCATTCAGGAGTTCCTTACATGAAAAACCTGCTCACCTGGCGCCGTACGCTGTTGGCACTGGCCACCGTTGGCGTTATCGGTACATGCTCGGCGTTCTCTCTCAGTGGTGCTGAAGACGCCGTCGTTATTCCGCCGCCGGCCCTCGATGAAACCACCCAGGCTCAAAGCGCAACGGCGGTGTTCGCCGGCGGTTGTTTCTGGGGTGTGCAAGGGGTGTTTCAGCACGTCAAAGGTGTGAAAAATGCGGTTTCCGGTTACGCCGGTGGCGCGGCCAACACGGCGCAATACGAGCGTGTCAGCAACGGCAATACCGGCCATGCGGAGTCTGTCGAAGTGACTTTCGATCCGAGCCAGGTCAGCTACGGTACCTTGCTGCAAATCTACTTCTCAGTGGCGCACAACCCGACCGAACTCAATCGCCAGGGACCGGACACCGGCACCCAGTATCGTTCGGCGATCTTTACCAAAAGTGCCGAGCAGCAGCGGGTCGCACAGGCCTACATCGCCCAGCTCGACGCCGCCCATGCCTTCGACAAGCCGATCGTCACCAAACTTGAAACTTTCAACGGTTTCTACCCGGCGGAGGAGGAACATCAGGATTTCCTGACCGAGCATCCGACCTATCCGTACATCGTGATCAATGATTTGCCGAAGGTTGCGCAGTTGAAGCAGCTGTACCCGAATCGTTATCAGGAACAGCCGGTGCTGGTGAAGGCGGGGAGGTAAATGGCGATCAGCGACTGCATGCCTGTTCGACCGACTAGTGCTTGCCCCACATCTGTACGGCGAATTCGACGAAGCGTCGCAGTTTCGGCAAACGGTGGCGATCCTGGGCATAGACCAGGTGCATCGGCCGGCTGGGCGGGCAGTAATCGGGCATCAAGGCCAACAGCTTTCCGTCCTTGAGGTCCTGCTCGACCAGGGCGTCGGGCATCATCACGATGCCCATGCCGGTCCGCGCCGCCTGATGCAAACCGGCCGAACTGTTGATCAGCATCGGCCCGCTGACCCCCACGCTGACTTCGCCCTCGGGACCGGCCAGGCGCCATTCCTTTTGCACCGATTGCCAGTCATCCCCGGCCGGATAGGCAAAGGACAGGCAGTCGTGGTGTCGCAGGTCTTCAGGCGTTTGCGGTGTGCCGCGACGGGCCAGATAGTCCGGTGACGCGCACATGGTCAGGGTGTAGTCGATCAGCGGGCGGGCGATCAGGTTGGAGGGCTCCAGCGCGCCGAGGCGAAAGGCTACGTCCAGGCCGTTTTCCAGCAGATCCGGGCGCCGGTTGGTCAGTACCACGTCGAGTTTCACCCGCGGGTTTTGCCGGCTGAACTCACTCAGTGCCGGCGCCAGGCGTTCGGTGCCGAAGGTCAGGGGAGCGGTAATGCGCAGCGTCCCGCTCGGTTCGTCGAGGGCCTGCTCGGCCAGACGCTCGGAATCGGCCACCAGACCCAGTACTTCCTGGCAACGCTGGTAATAGGCGACGCCGAATTCGGTCAGCCGCTGACGCCGCGTCGTGCGATGGAGCAGGCGCACACCCAGGCGCTCTTCCAGGGCCTTGAGGTGGTTGCCGACCATGGTCGTGGACATGTCGCACTGAAAAGCGGCGGCGGTCATGCTGCCGGTCTCCACCACTTTCACGTAAACGCTCATTGCCTGGAACAGATCCATTATCAAGCCCAGCTTTTAAATGATTGAAGTTCTACAGCGTTTATCCAGCTCAGGTGGCTAACCATACTGCAAAAACACCGACCCTTGCTGGAGCTTGATGTCATGACCGCCGCCTGCCTGATGAGCACTTACCAACCCCTGGCCCTGAGTTTCGACAAGGGGCTGGGCACTCGCCTGTGGGATCAGGCCGGTCGCGAATACCTGGATGCGGTCGCCGGTGTGGCGGTGACCAACGTCGGCCACTCCCACCCGAAAATCGTCGCCGCCATCACCGAGCAGGCCGGGTTGCTGCTGCACACCTCGAACCTCTACAGCATCGACTGGCAACAACGGCTGGCGCAGAAACTGACGCGGCTGGCGGGCATGGACCGGGCGTTTTTCAACAATTCCGGGGCCGAAGCCAACGAAACCGCATTGAAAATCGCCCGGCTGCACGGCTGGCACAAAGGTATCGAACAGCCGCTGGTGGTGGTCATGGAGAACGCGTTCCATGGGCGCACCCTCGGCACCTTGTCGGCCAGCGACGGCCCGGCGGTGCGCCTGGGGTTCCACCAGCTGCCGGGGGATTTCGTCAAAGTGCCGTTCGGCGACCTCGATGCGCTGGACAAGGTGCAACAGGCTTACGGTTCGCGGATCGTGGCGGTATTGATGGAACCGATCCAGGGCGAAGGCGGCGTGCAATTGGCGCCACCGGGTTATCTCAAGGCCGTGCGCGAACTGTGCAATCGGCGCTCATGGCTGCTGATGCTCGATGAAATCCAGACCGGCATCGGCCGCACCGGCCAGTGGTTCGCCTTCCAGCACGAAGGCATCGTTCCGGACGTCATGACCCTGGCCAAAGGCTTGGGCAACGGCGTGCCCATCGGCGCTTGCCTGGCCCGTGGCAAGGCGGCCGAATTGTTCACGCCGGGCAGCCACGGCAGCACTTTCGGCGGTAATCCATTGGCCTGCCGGGTCGGGTGCACCGTGCTGGATATCGTTGAAGAACAAGGGCTGCTGGAAAACGCACGGCTCCAGGGCGCGCGGCTGCTCGACAGATTGCGCACCGAGTTGGCGGACAACCCGAACGTCATTGCGATCCGTGGTCTGGGGCTGATGATCGGCATCGAACTCAAGCAACCGATCCGCGACCTGAGCCTGATCGCTGCGCGGGATCATGGCTTGCTGATCAACGTCACGCGGGGGAAAACCATTCGTCTGCTACCGCCGTTGACTCTGGATGAGCGGGAGGTGGAGATGATTGTCAGGGGGGTGAGTGGTGTGGTGAAAGAGGCTTGAAACACGGCCCTACAGCGTGATGCCGATCGGATAAGGCCGTGCGCACCGCAAATCCTGTGGGAGCGAGCTTGCTCGCGATAGCGGAGAGTCTGTCAACGACGATGTTGACTGTGCAATCGCCATCGCGAGCAAGCTCGCTCCCACAGGTTTTGTGCCTTAACTGATAGGTATTGTTCCTACTTCTGAAGCGAAGTCGGTGATTTCTTTCCAATCCATCAATTGAATTTTCGAACCGGTAAAGCCTTCGAACAACCGCTGATGCGCAGCAAATCCACTTGAATCATCACGCTTGCGATAACTGCCCGCCCACTCCAGCAAGGCCACCAACCGTTCGTCATCCTGTGTTTCCCGTCGGCGAATGTTGGCCACGCAATCCTCGTCCCCGAGGCTCAACCAGATCAGCGCAGTCGCCCGTGACAGGAGTTCGCTGGCGATCCAGCCATACACGCCTTCGATCAACCAGCGCTCTTCATCGGCCGCGATCCGTGCCATTCCCAGCGCTTCATTTCGGGGGCGAGCGATGCTGTGTTCGTCGGACAGCCAGTGAATCCGGTCGAGATCGGTCCAGGGCTCACGCAATTGCTCGGCCAGCCGCTGCGCCAGCCAGCTCTTGCCGGAGCCGGAGTTGCCGATGATCAGGGTGCGGGTGAGGTCCATGCCGAGTTGCCTCTACCTATGTGCCTGACGAGGATCACTGTGGGAGCGAGCTTGCTCGCGATGACGGACTCAAAGCCAACATCAATGTCGACTGATACGCCGCCATCGCGAGCAAGCTCGCTCCCACAGGGGTTATACCTTTAGTACTCACCCTCCGGCGCAACCATTCGTGTCTTTGGTGAGCCATTGGCGTTGTGTTGAAAAATGTCCTGCGGCTGACCCTTTTCATTAAAGAACACCTGCCCGATCCCCGCCGAGTTCCACAGCCGCTCTCCGGCTTCGGCGTGTTCCGGGACATGCGGCACGATGCGCATGCGTCGACGTTTGGTCAGCCAGTTCAGTGGCGAGCGTGGTGAGTACAGCCAGCGGTTGATGCGGTCGAACCATTCGAGCAGGGTGGCGGGGAATTCGTTCTTGATGCCGCTGCTGGTGATCTGCCAGATGCGTGGCCCGGCCTTGCGGTGACGGATCAGCACTTCGTAGACGAAGGAGTAGTGCACATCGCCCGACAGCACCACGTAGTTACCCGGCGTGCGCGAGTGGCGGAAGATATTCAGTATCACCTGGGCCGCGCCGCGATGGGCCATCCAGTTTTCCGCGTCCACCAGCAGTGGATAACCGCACCAGCTGAAGACCCGCTGCACGGTTTCGATCAGTTTGACGCCGAAGATCGGCGCCGGTGAAACGATGATCGCGCTCGGGTGGTCCAGCAGGTCCTGTTGCAGTTCGCTCAGGGCTTCCCAGTCGAGCAGGCCGGAAGGCTGCTTGAGGTTCATTTCGCTGCGCCAGCGCCGGGTGCGGGTGTCGATCACGACCATGGCCGGGGTGGTCGGCAGCACGTAATGCCAGTGCTGGAATTTCAGCAGATCATCGATCAGATCGTCCTGAACCCTGCTGTCGAGGTGGCGCTCCTGTGTGCTGGCGCTCAACGCACCGGCCTTGTGCAGCAGGGCAGCGAAGGCATCCGGGTTGTTGCCCCAGCCCTGGCAAAGCATGTACGCCAGCAGTGCGTTGCCGATGATGCGCCGGGAGAACGGATGGCCGTAGGCCGTTTCCTCCCATTGGGCGGACAGGTTCCAGTCATCGGTGATGTCGTGGTCGTCGAAAATCATCAGCGTCGGCAGATGCGCCAGTGCCCGGGCGACGTTGCCAAGGCCGGCCGTGAAGACATCGATGCGTGTCTGTTCAAGGGTGTAGCGCTTGAGCCGTTCCGGTGTCAGCGTCGGTGCCTGGGGGGCTATCAGAGTCCAGGGCACAGGGGACCAGACCAGCAGGTACATGGCCATGACTTCGGCGAAGGTCACCAGGTGATTGTCGGCACTGCTGCTGGTGAAGATCGGCTTGCGCGCACCGCCGAAGAAACGCTCGCGCAGGGTTTCATTGCTTTGCAGCGCCGGCAGCAGATCCGCACGGTGGTAGTAACTGGCCGGATGTTCGTAGAGCCTGGCGCTGTCGCTGACCACGGCGCCTTCGAGGTGTTCGCCAAACAGGCCCAGACGCTCGATCAAGGCGTGAATCGCCCGCAGCATCGGCCCCGCGACATCGTCGGCGTAGACCTGATCGCCGGTCATCATCAACAGCGCCGGGCGATCCGTGGCTGCATGTTCCTGCGCCAGCAACCGGTCGACGCAGAGCAAGCCGTCTGCCGCCGGGTGGTGAGGCTTGCGGCAAGAACCGTGCAGCAATTGATCGACCCGTGCGCGCAGGACGAAGTTCGGGCAAGGGGCATCGCCGTACAGCAGGTGCGGCGCCCAGTCGGCGATGCCTTTTTCTGCACCGTCGATCAGCAGGTCGTAGTCGATCGACTCGTCGCAGGGCAGGGCGCAATCGAGTGGCACGTCGATCAAGTGCACAAAGGCATGAGCCCCTACGGCAATCACCGTGCATTGCCCGCGATCGAGGCGGATGTCACCGACGCCCTGCAGGCGCAAGGTCAGCGCCAGCGCCCTGGAACCCACCAGCCACAGCACCAGCCGCGTGGGCTCAAGGCGCCGCAGCAGCGGGCCCGCCAGGACCGGCGGCAGGGCTGGGTGATCATCGGGCAGTGGCAGTGTTTCGGACATCCGGGGTCAAGGCTCTTGGGGCATCGAGGCGGGCGATGATAGCGCAGGTGACGATGGGACTGGCTAGAGTGAATCTGCCGCGCCCTGTGCCGGCATTTCAGCGGGAGGGAGGAACACATGTACAAAATCATCCTGCCGGCATTGGCCATTTTGCTCGTTGCCCGGGAGCGGCCCTACCTGTCATGAAATGAAAAGCCATTGTCGCCTGATGAGAAGCGTCACAACAGGCCGCGTCCTACAGTCCAATCAGCGCAATTCGATGCAACACGCCCATATTGCAGATTGGAGAATAAGAAAATGGCCAAAGCCGTACGCTTTTATGAAACCGGTGGTCCCGAAGTTCTACGTTACGAGGACGTCGAAGTCGGCGAACCCGGTCCAGGCCAGGTTCGTCTGCGTCATGTGGCGGTTGGCTTGAACTACGCCGACACCTATTTCCGTAACGGTACCTATCCGATTCCTATGCCTAATGGCATGGGCGTCGAGGCTTCCGGCGTGGTCCAGGCGGTTGGTGAAGGGGTCACCAACGTCGAGGTCGGTGACCGCGTCACCTACACCGGTTTTCTCAATACCCTCGGCGCCTACAGCACCGAGCGCCTGATCCCGGCCGCGCCGCTGATCAAGCTGCCGGAAACCATCAGCTTCGAAACCGCTGCTGCGATGACCATGCGCGGCCTGACGTCTTCGTACCTGATGCGACGCATCTACGACTTCAAGGCCGGCGACAGCATCCTGCTGCACGCCGCTGCCGGCGGTGTCGGCCTGATCGTTTCGCAGTGGGCCAAGTTGCTGGGCCTGAACGTGATCGGCACGGTGTCGACCGAACAAAAGGCGGAAATCGCCCGGGCTCACGGTTGTGACCATACGATCAATTACAGCCATGAAGACGTCGCCGCTCGCGTTCGCGAACTGACCGACGGCGTGGGCGTCAACGTGGTGTTCGACAGTGTTGGCAAGAACACCTTCATGGGTTCGCTGGATTCGTTGAAACCCCGTGGCCTGATGGTCTGCGTGGGTACCGCATCCGGACCGATCCCGGCGTTCGACCCGGTGATGCTGGCGATGAAAGGTTCGCTGTATCTGACCCGTCCTGCCCTGGCCAACTACATCAGCGACCCGGCCGAAAAAGCCGCCCTGGCTGGCGAGTTGTTCGACCACGTCGGCAGCGGCCGGATCAAGATCGAGATCAACCAGCACTACGCCTTGCAGGACGCGGTGCAGGCCCATCGCGACCTTGAATCGCGCAAGACGACCGGCTCTTCGATTTTCGTCGTTTAAGGAGCGGCCAGCCATGAAAGTCGAACAATTGACCTGCAGCATTGGCGCCGAACTGATCGGCGTCAACCTGGCCGACGCGGTGCATGACGACGGTCTGTTTGCCGAGATTCGTGCTCAGTTGCTCAAGCACCGCGTGGTGTTCCTGCGCGATCAGGACATCACCCGCGCCGAGCACGTGGCCTTCGCCCGACGCTTCGGCGAGCTGGAAGATCATCCGGTGGCCGGCAGTGATCCGGATCATCCGGGGCTGGTGCGGATCTACAAGAATCCGGACCAGCCGATGGATCGCTATGAAAACGCCTGGCACACCGACGCCACCTGGCGCGAAGCACCGCCGATGGGCTGCGTGCTGCGTTGCGTGGAATGCCCGCCAGTGGGCGGCGACACCATGTGGACCAACATGGTCCAGGCCTATGCGAACTTGCCGGAAGACGTGAAGGTCAAGATCGCTGACCTGCGTGCCCGCCACAGCATCGAAGCGAGCTTCGGTGCGGCGATGCCGATTGAAAAACGCCTGGCGCTCAAGGCGATGTACCCGGACGCCGAGCACCCGGTGGTGCGCACCCATCCGGAAACCGGCGAGAAAGTGCTGTTCGTCAACGCGTTCACCACCCACTTCAGCAACTACCACACCCCTGAGCGGGTGCGCTTCGGCCAGGACGCCAACCCTGGCGCCGGCGAGTTGCTGCGCTACCTGATCAGTCAGGCGTACATCCCCGAGTATCAGGTGCGCTGGCGCTGGAAGCCGAACAGCATCGCCATCTGGGACAACCGCAGTACCCAGCATTACGCCGTCATGGATTACCCGCCGTGCCATCGCAAGATGGAACGTGCCGGGATCATCGGCGACAAGACGTTCTGATCGAACGCCACCGGCATCGCACTCGCGCATTCGCACTCGTAAACACGCCAACCCGGCTCGACTCCGGGTGGGCGGGACAATCATAAGAACTGGAGTAGACCATGCAATTCTTCGACGATTCGCTGCACCCGGAAAACATGGAAAAGGTAGTCATCACCGTGGCCCCGTACGGCCCGGAGTGGATGCCCGAAGACTTCCCGGAAGACATCCCGTTGACCATGGACGAGCAAGTCCAGAAAGCGGTCGAATGCTATGAAGCCGGTGCCACGGTGCTGCACTTGCACGTGCGTGAACTGGACGGCAAGGGCTCCAAGCGCCTGTCGAAATTCAACGAGCTGATTGCCGGTGTGCGTGAAGCCGTGCCGGACATGATCATCCAGGTCGGCGGTTCGATTTCCTTCGCCCCGGAAAGCGATGGCGAAGCGGCCAAGTGGCTGTCGGACGACACTCGTCACATGCTGGCCGAGCTGACCCCCAAGCCGGATCAGGTCACCGTGGCGATCAACACCACCCAGATGAACATCATGGAGCTGCTGTATCCGGAATACCTGGAAGGTACTTCCTTGGCCAATCCGCTGACCCAGGCTGCCTACAGCGAAATGACCGTACCGGCCGGCCCTGCCTGGGTTGCCGAGCACCTCAAGCGCCTGATGGACAACGGCATCCAGCCGCACTTCCAGTTGACCGGCATGCACGCCATGGAAACCCTCGAGCGCCTGGTGCGCAGGGGCATCTACAAGGGCCCGCTGAACCTGACCTGGATCGGCATCGGCGGCGGCTTCGACGGCCCGAACCCGTTCAACTTCTTCAACTTCATCCACCGCGCGCCGGACGGTTGCACCCTGACCTCCGAATCGCTGCTCAAGAACGTCATGCCGTTCAACACCATGTCGATGGCCATGGGCATGCACCCGCGCGTGGGCAATGAAGACACTATCATTGATCACAAGGGCGATCGTTTCGGCTCGGTGGCACAGATCCGGCAGACCGTGCGCATCGCCCACGAACTGGGCCGCGAAATCGCCACCGGCAAAGAAGCCCGCGAGATCTACCGCATCGGCGTGCAGTACGAAACCATCGAAGAAACCCTGTTGGCCAACGGCATGGCCCCCAACCGCAAGGCTGGGCAAAAAGGTGTACCGCAACGCGGTTGACCGAGGGTCGGGACGAGAGGCCGTGACCTCTCGTCCGCCTGACCGTTACACGCTTGATAACAAAAATAAAACAAAGCTCTTGAGGAGGCTGCATGGCCTTTCACCCAATAGCCGCTGACGATGACGACTCCAGCGGAGTCGGCGTTGCGCGCCAATATGCCTGGATCGTCTTTGCCTTGACGTTCGGCCTGTTGATTTCCGATTACATGTCGCGTCAGGTACTGAACGCGGTATTCCCCCTGCTCAAGACTGAGTGGGCGTTGAGCGACGGACAGCTGGGGCTGCTCAGCGGCATCGTCGCCCTGATGGTCGGCCTGCTGACGTTTCCCCTGTCGTTGATGGCCGACCGTTTCGGCCGGGTCAAGAGCCTGGCGCTGATGGCGTTTCTGTGGAGCGTGGCGACCCTGGGTTGCGCGCTGGCGCAGGACTACCAGCAGATGTTCATCGCGCGGTTCATGGTCGGTGTCGGCGAAGCCGCCTACGGCAGCGTGGGCATCGCGGTGGTGATTTCGGTGTTCCCCAAACACATGCGGGCCACCCTGGCCAGTGCCTTCATGGCGGGCGGGATGTTCGGTTCGGTGTTGGGCATGGCGTTGGGTGGTGCGATTGCCGCCAAGCTCGGCTGGCGCTGGTCGTTCGCCGGCATGTCGTTGTTTGGCCTGGTGCTGGCGTTGATTTATCCGCTCATCGTCAAGGAGGCGCGCATTGCGCCACAACGTGCCGCGCAGATTGCGAACAAGACAGCTGCCGCGGTCAAGCGTCCGCTGCGCACGCTGTGGTCCAGCCGTTCGGTGGTGTCGACCTATATCGCCAGCGGCTTGCAGCTGTTCGTCGGCGGCACGGTGATGGTGTGGATTCCCAGCTACCTCAACCGCTACTACGACATGCCCACCGACAAGGCCGGCGGCATGGCGGCGATCATCGTGTTGTGCAGCGGTGCGGGCATGATCCTGTGCGGCATGCTCAGCGATCGCCTGTGTCGCAACTCGCCGGAGCGCAAGGTCAGCCTGGCCATCGGCTTCTGCCTGGGCAGTTGCCTGCTGTTGTCGGCGGCGTTTGCCTTGCAGGCAGGGCCAGTGCAACTGCTGCTGATCTGCCTGGGCATGGCGATTGCCACCGGCACCACAGGCCCCGCCGGTGCGATGGTTGCCAACCTGACCCATTACTCGGTGCACGGTACGGCGTTCGCCACGCTGACCCTGGCCAACAACATGCTGGGGCTGGCACCGGGTCCGTTCATCACCGGCCGGGTGTCCGATCTCATCGGCTTGCATGCCGCGTTTCAACTGGTGCCACTGGTCAGCCTCGCGGCGGCGGCGGTGTTCTTTTATGCCAAGTGTCACTACCACAAAGATATTGCCCGGCTTCAGGGTCAGAGCGTGCCTGACCCTGTCGGTGAAGCGGGTTTAGAGGTGAAGTTGTGAGTCGTCGTTTACGTATTGATGTGTTTTTCGATTTTATCTGCCCCTGGTGCCTGATCGGCAAACGCCAACTGGAGCATGCGCAGGTGCAGTTTCGCAGTCGCCACCCGGACGTGCAGATCACCACCGTGTGGCATGGCGTGCAGTTGTTGCCTCAGATACCGGTAGAGGGTGAACCCTTCGCCGATTTCTACCGCAAGCGCCTGGGCAATGCCGACGCCATGACCATGCGCCAGAAGCAGGTGCAGCAGGCGGCCAGTGCGGTCGGCCTGGCCATCGACCTCAGCCGTATCGAGACGATGCCCAACACCGCAGACGCCCATCGTTTGTTCGAGCGTGTCAGCGAACTGGGCAATGCCAGTCAGCGTGAAATGTTGCTCGAACGACTGTTCGCCGCTTATTTCCTGAGACGCGAAAACCTCGGTTGCCGCGAGACCTTGCTGGCCATTGCCCGCTCCTGCGGCGTCGCTCCGGACGGGCTGCTCGATTGCCTGAAGGGCGATGCCACGCCGTTTGAAGGGGCTCCCGGCGCGACCAGTGGCGTGCCGAGCTTCAAGTTCGACAACCGCATGACGGTGATCGGTGCACAACCTGCTCAGGCGTTGCTCGGGGCCATGAACGAGGCCCTCAAGGAAAGTGATCGCGAGCGGCAGCCAGCATGACCCGACGCATTCCCGTGCCGGCCGGCAAACACCCGCAGGCCGGTGGCCGGGCGCTGTTCGAATTCGAGGACAAAAGCCTGGCGTTGTTCAACGTCGACGGGCAGCTGTTTGCCATCGACGACAGCTGCCCGCATCAGGGCGCTTCGCTGTGTGGCGGGCGTCTTGAGGGCCGGGTGATTCAATGCTGCGCCCATGGTCTGCGCTTCGATTTGCACAGCGGCTACTTGCTCAACTCCAGGCAAGTCAAAGTCACCAACTACCCGGTCGAGATCATCGACGGCCAGGCGTTTATCGTCATCGTTTCCGAGGAGGCCGCGCCATGAGCGCCATTGCTCTCACCCGCATCCACAGTCGCACGCGCGAACTGGCACCGGGGTTTATCGTCAGCCTGATCGTGGCGGCCGCCGCGTCGTTCCTGTCCGAGCATTACGGTGCGCCGGTCATGCTGTTCGCCTTGCTGTTGGGCATGGCGCTGAATTTTCTCGCCGATGACGGTCCGTGCAAGGCCGGTATCGAGTTCACCGCCCGCACCGTGCTGCGCATTGGCGTGGCGCTGCTGGGCATGCGCATCACCCTGGAGCAAATGGCCGCGCTGGGCTGGAAGCCGATTGCGCTGGTGGTGATCCTGGTGGTGGTGACCATCAGTGTCTCGGTGGTCGCGGCCAAGGCCCTGGGTTTCCAGCGCCTGTTCGGCATGCTCACCGGTGGCGCGACCGCCATCTGCGGCGCCTCGGCGGCCCTGGCACTGGCAGCGGCGCTGCCGAACCATCCGCAGAAAGAGCGGGCCACACTGTTCACTGTGATCGGCGTCTCGGCGCTATCGACCCTGGCGATGATCGTCTACCCGATGATCGCCAACTGGCTAGAGTTATCGCCGCAGGTGGCGGGCGTGTTCCTCGGCGCCACGATCCACGACGTAGCCCAGGTGGTCGGCGCCGGCTACAGCATGTCGACCGAGACCGGCGACACGGCCACGGTGGTCAAGCTGATGCGTGTTGCCATGCTGCTGCCGGTGATCGTCACCGCCGCCATGATCACCCGCATGCAAGGCGCCGACCCGACCGGCAAGCGCCCGCCGCTGTTGCCGTGGTTCGCCGTCGGCTTTCTGATCCTGGCCTGCATCAACAGCACTGGATGGATCGCGCCTGCGGTGCAAGGCACGGTCAACGAACTGTCGCGCTGGTGCCTGGTGATTTCCATCAGTGCCCTGGGCATGAAGACCCGCTTGCGTGAGCTGGCGGCGGTCGGGATCAAGCCGATCCTGCTGATGGTCGGGGAGACGGTGTTCCTCGTCGTGCTGGTGCTGTTGCTGCTGCGCTGGGGGCTCTGAACGCTTCATCACGCACAGGTTTTATGGCAGGGCCACACGGCGTTGACTCCTCATGCCGTGGGGCTCTCGACCGGTGTCACAAACACCGGTCTTTCGCGGCGACTGTACCAGCAGTCGCCGTTTTTTTTGCTTTCACTGGTTTGGACTCGGACGCGGTCGCTTGTAGGTGCTGGCTTGCCCGCGATGGTCGTCAACGATGACGCGTATGGGCTGGATAAACGCGGTCCCCTGTAGGAGCTGGCCTGCCAGCGATGGTCGTCAACGATAACGCGTGTGACCTGGATCAACGCGGCGCACTGGAGTCTATCGCCAGCAGGCTGGCTCCTACAGTTTCAGCGTGGGCGCGGTCCCTTGTGGGAGCTGGCTTGCCAGCGATGGTCGTTAACGATAACGCGGGTGACCTGGGTCAACGCGGCGCACTTGAGTCCATCGCCAGCAGGCTGGCTCCTACATGAAGAACCTTTTTTTGTGTGCTCGACTCAGGATTCTTTCGGGCCTGCGCCAGGTTTTGCTGTGGATTGTTTTTGCGCACGCCATGAAGCCGGCGGCATCCCGAACTGACTGATAAACCACCGCGTAAACGAACTCGCCATCGAATAGCCAAGCATGTCGGCAATGCGGCTAAGCGAGTAGTTCGGGTTGTCCAGGTAACGCAGCACCAGATCACGGCGCACATCGTTGATCACGTCGTTGAAGGCGCAGCCGTCGTCCTTGAGGCGGCGTTGCAGGGTGCGCACGTTCATGCCCTGGCTCTGGGCGACCTGTTCGATGGTGGCGCGCCCCATGGGCAGGAGCAGGTAGATCGCCTTGCGTACTTCGAACAGCATCGAGGTGCCTTCGTGGCCCTGCAGCGAGTCGAGGTAGCTCTGGGCGTAGCGGGCCATGGCCGGGTCGGCGTTGGGGTTGGTCATGTCGAGGCTGATGTCGGGGCAGACGATGCCGTTGAACTCGCTGCCGAACTCCAGTTTGCAGCCAAACAGCCGGCGGTGCAGGTGCAGGTTGTCCGGTGCCTGGTGCATGAAGTTGACGCTGTAGGGGTGCCAGTGACTGCCCAGCAGGGCCGAGCACAGCCGGAACATCACGCCGATGGCCAGCTCCGTGGCCTGGCGGCTTGGCATGGGCGTTTCGGTGACCACCTCTTCGCGAATGATCACCATCTTGCCGGCCTCTTCGATGAAGATGGCCAGCGAGTCGTTCATCAGGTGTCGGTAATCCACCACGACCTGCAAGGCATCGCGCAGGGTGCGCTGGTGGCTGAGCAACAGGCTGACCACGCCGAAGTCCGAGAGCTGGCGCGACTCGGCCATGCTCAGGCCGAAGGTCTGGCAACCGCTGGCGGTGGCCGAGTCTTCCAGCAGGCGTACGGCGGCATCGATCTGGATGCGGTGTTCAGGGGCTAGCAGTTGGGCCCTGCTCAGGCCGACAGCGGCCAGCACGTCGCGCGGGTTGAAACCCAGGTACTGGGTGACCTCAAGGTAGTTGGTCAAGACGGCGGCGCGAACAAGCTTGGTCATGCGAGGGGCTTCCCTGTGCCGATGGCGATTGGCGTGAGCGTGGCGACTATATCCAGCGTATCAACAGTTGAACAGTTGTCATGTCGTCGATGGTTTTCATGCTGTGCGCTCACCCATCTTCTACGCTGCAGGGAGCCATCAGCGCTCATCCGTTGATTACAGTGACCCTGCGCCAACCTGCGGGGTTTTTAGACCGGCGGTCACGCGTCTGAGTGTCGGACAATTTGTCGTCAAAAGAAAAGTGCCTGACGTCCAATGTAAAGCGCTTCGGGTGGGCGCTCTTTAATGTCGACCCTACAAAAAGCCCCTGGCGCAAACAGCCAGTCGAGTTATCGAGAAAGCGAAGGTGTTGACCGTGGACAAACTGCAAACTGCCGCCACCGTTCTGATCGTTCCAGGTCTGCGCGAGCACGTGGCCGAACATTGGCAAACGTTGCTGCAAGCCAGGCTGAGCAACGTGCGTAGCGTCCCGCCGCTGGAGACCGACAAGCTCGATTGCATGGCTCGCGTGCGGGCCATCCAGCACGAACTCGAGCAGATCGACGGGCCGGTGATTCTGGTGGCCCACAGTGCCGGCGTACTGATGGTCGCGCACTGGGCTGCGCACTACAGCCGTCCGATCAAGGGCGCTTTGCTGGCCGCGCCACCGGACCTCGATGCGGTCTGGCCGGCAAACTATCCATCTTCCGAAACCCTGCGTAGCCAGGGCTGGAATCCTCTGCCACAAGGTCCGCTGCCATTTCGCAGCATCGTCGCCGGCAGCACCAACGATCACCTTGCCACGCTGCCTGCGGTCACCCGCATGGCAGAAGGCTGGGGCGCCGAATTGCTCAATCTGGGCGATGTCGGTCACCTCAATCCGGCCGCAGGATTTGGCCACTGGCCGCAAGCCGAAGCACTCATCCTGGAGCTGGACCGCTAGTACAAGGAGCTGGACTGGCAGTACGCCACCGGCATTTGCCCTCATTCCTTAAACGCAAACCCGAAGAGGCTTGCGTGAGGGCGGCTGCGCTAAAAACAAATACAAAAAGGCGGAGACAACGCAATGCACAACAACAAGAGTCACGGCTTCACCGCTCCACGCTACACCTTGCTGGCCTCGGCCATTCTCGCGGCAACCGTGCCGGTGGCCGATGGGGCCGAAATCGAGACGGGGAATCCGGACTGGAACGTACGGGTGGATAACACCATCAAGTACAACTATGGCGTGCGCACCGAAAGCGCCGACAAACGCATGTTGGGAACGCCGAACAACAACGACGGCGACTACAACTTCCGCAAGGCCGGCACCAACATCACCAACCGTATCGACCTGTTGACCGAAATGGACGTGGTCTACAAGAACGCCATGGGTTTTCGCGTCAGCGCCGCCAGCTGGTACGACAAGGCCTATGACAACACCGGCTCCAATTCCAACCCGTTCGTCAACGGCAACGATGCGCGTTCGGGCCTGATTGCCAACGACCCGCGCCTGGCCGGGGTCACCCGTGACAACGTCGGCAACGGCAGCCCGCACCTGAGCAACTATGCCCAGCGCTACTACAGCGGTCCTTCGGGCGAAATCCTCGATGCCTTCGTGTTCTACAGCACCGAAGTGGGCGAGGAGTCGATGTTCAGCGCCAAGGCCGGTCAGCACAACGTGTTCTGGGGCGAGACCATTCTCAACCCGGTGCACTCGGTCAGCTATGGCCAGTCCGGCCTCGACCTGGCCAAGCTTGCCGCGTCGCCGGGTACCGAGGCCAAGGAACTGTTCGTTCCGCGCAACCAGCTGTCGATGACGTTCACCGTCAATCCCGAGCTGACCGTGGGTGCCCAGTACTTCCTCAATTGGGATGCCGCGCGCCTGCCGGAAGCGGGCACCTATTACGGCGGTTCCGACCTGGTCGGCTTCGGCGCGCAATCGTTCCTGTTGGGCAACACCAACGCCGTGGTACCGGGCAGCCCGCTGGGTTGTGGCCTGGCGCCGTGCAACGCCTTGACCAATGTGCGTCGCGGCAAGGACCTGACGCCACATGACAGCGGCGACTGGGGCGTCATGGCCAAGTGGTCGCCGGCGTGGCTGGATGGCACCCTCGGCGTTTACTACCGCGAAACCTCGGAAATCCTGCCGCAAGCCTATCTGGACGCCAGGGGCATTACTTCGGCCAACCCGAACGGCACCCGCCCGGCAGGGCAAGTGCCTGCGGTGATCAACACCCTCAATTCGCTGGACACCGCCACCTATCAACTGGCCTATGCCGACAACATCAAGATCCTTGGCCTGAGCCTGTCCAAGGATGTCGGCGGGATCAGCGTCGGTTCGGACCTGAACGTTCGCCACAACATGCCGCTGGCCAGTATCCCGGCGATCGTCAGTACCCGCAGCCCGCTGGGCCTGGGTCAAGGTCTGGGTCTGCTGCCTGCACGTACGGATGCCACCGGTGTGGTCTACGACACCCCGAGCCGTGGCGACAGCATGAGCGCCACAGGCGACACCTTGCACTGGACGCTCAACGGTCTGATGACCCTGCCGAAAACGCCGGTGTTCGATCAGGCCACCGTGCTGGCCGAGTTGTACTACAGCAACCTGCTCAAGCTCGATAGCAAGAACGAAGCGCTCTACAAGGGCAAGGACAGTTATCGCGGCATCGACGCGCCGACCCGTGACAACTGGGGTCTGGCAGTCAACTTCACACCGACCTGGTACCAGGTTTTCCCCGGTGTCGACCTCAACGCACCAATGTCCGTCAACGTCGGTCTCGACGGTGTGTCGCCGGTCTCCGGTGGCGGTGCCAAGGACACCGGCAACTATGCCGTGGGCGTCGGCGCCATTGTGTACAACAAATACTTTATCGACCTGAAGTACGTGGACTCCTTCGGCCAGACCGACAAGTGCAACGTCAGCGGTGTGAGCACCGGCCCGAACGGCGGCGACGGCTCCACCCCGAACGCATTCAGCGGCAACGAAAACTACGCCTGCTACGCCGGCGGCTACTCGTCCTTCTCCGGCGGTGGTGCCACGACCGAGGACCGTGGCGCCGTGTACCTGACGATGAAAACAACATTCTGATTCACCACTGATTTGCTCAAAGCAAGCAGGAGAATAACAAGATGAAATTTGTTCAAACCGTGTTGGCCGCTTCGCTGGCCATGGTCTTTGCCGCCCAGGCACAGGCTGCTGTTTCAACTCAGGAAGCTGCCAAGCTGGGCACCAGCCTGACGCTGGTGGGCGCCGAAAAAGCCGGGAACGCCGATGGCTCCATTCCCGCCTACAACGGTGGCCTGACCACCGCGCCGGCTAGCTTCAAAGCCGGCGACAGCATGCGCCCGGATCCGTTTGCCGGCGAAAAGCCGCTGTTGGTGATCGACGGCAAGAACGTCGATCAATACAAGGGGCAGCTCACGGCAACCACGGTAGAACTGGCCAAGCGTTTCCCGACGTTCCGTGTCGACGTGTTCCCGACGCACCGCACCGTTTCGCTGCCTCAAGCGATTCTGGATAACGGCGTGAAGAACGCCAGCGGCGCCAAGTCCCTCGAAGGTGGCCTGGCCATCGACAACGTGCTGCCGGGCATTCCGTTCCCGATTCCGCAGTCCGGCAATGAAGCGATGTGGAACTTCCTGTTGCGCTACCAGGGCGTCAGCATCAGCTCCAAGTACGACTCCTGGAACGTCGACTCCGCCGGTGTGCCGAGCCTGGCGACCACCGGGCAAGCGAACATCTCCTACCCGATCTATGAAAACCTCTCGCAGCCGATCAGCAGCGCCGACGTTTACTACCAGATGAAGCTGGCGTACACCGGCCCTGCGCGCCGTGCCGGCGAGGCGATCATGCTCAAGGACGCCGCCAACCCGTTGCAGCAGCCGCGTCGTGCCTGGCAGTACTTGCCGGGGCAGCGTCGGGTGAAACTGGCGCCGAGCCTGGCGTACGACACGCCTAACCCGGGTACCGCCGGCGCGGGCACCTACGATGACGTGTTCGTGTTCAACGGTGCGCTGGACCGCTACGACTGGAAACTGGTGGGCAAGCAGGAAATGATCGTGCCCTACAACACCTACAAACTGACCTACGTCCAGGATCCGAAGTCGCTGACCACCGCCAATCACCTGTCGCCTGACTTCGTACGCTGGGAAAAACACCGCGTGTGGGTCGTCGAAGGCAACCTCAAGGCCGGTGCCCGTCACATCTACGCCAAGCGCCGCTTCTACCTCGACGAAGACAGCTGGACCGCTCTGGCCTCGGATCAATATGACGCCCGTGGTCAGCTGTATCGCGGTTCCTTCGCCTTCCTCAGCCAGAGCTATGACAAGCAGGTTCCGGATTCCACGCCCTTCATGATCTACGACCTGGTCGGTGGTTCGTACAACATCAACGGTGTGGTCGGCCCTTACGGCGGCATCAAGTACATCGAGCCGCTCTCCAAGGCCCAATGGTCTTCGGAATCCCTGGCCGGCGCCGGTATTCGCTAAGCCACGATCCATTGTGGGAGCGAGCCTGCTCGCGATGGACCAGAGGGCGACGCGGGCATCCAGAAAGCACGCGTCATCGTTAACGTCCATCGCGAGCAGGCTCGCTCCCACATGACCTGCACGACGCGGTTTTCCGAAGAGGACGCAGCATGTGTTCGTATAAAAATAATATTGTGCGTTTGGCGTCAGGCGTTGTGCTCGGCCTATCGCTGGGCATCGTCCAGGCGGCCGATTACGTCGATGTGCTGGACCTGCCCGCCAAGGCCAGTCCCTTGGCGATCAACAGCCCGTTGTCCGGTATGACCCGCGCTGGCGGGCGCGTGATTACCGTCGGCCAGCGTGGCCATATTCTGTTTTCCGATGATTCGGGAAGCCACTGGCAGCAGGCCGCCGTACCAGCCAGTGCCGACCTCACTGCGGTGAATTTTCCGACCACCACCCAAGGCTGGGCGGTGGGCAATGACGGCGTGGTGCTGCACAGCAGCGACGCCGGCGCGACCTGGCAAAAGCAGCTCGACGGTCGCCAGATCGGCGAATTGCTGATCAAGCATTACTCGGCGCTGGCCAAGGCCGAGCCGGGCAACGAGCAATGGCCCCAGTTGGCTATGGAAGGCCAACGACTAGTCGATCAGGGCGCGGACAAACCGCTGCTCGATGTCTGGTTCGCCAACGAAAAAACCGGCTATGTGGTCGGCGTGTTCAACCTGATCCTGCGCACCGACGACGGCGGCCAGACCTGGACGCCATTCCAGGACCGCACCGACAACCCGCAGGGCTTCCACCTCAACGCCATCGCCTCCACTGGCGATGCGTTGTACATCGCCGGCGAGCAAGGCCTGTTGCTCAAGTGGGACGACAGCGCCCAACGCTTCAATGCCGTGCCGACGCCGTATCAGGGCAGCTTCTTCGGCGTGCTCGGCAAGCCCGGCGAAGTGCTGGTCTACGGCCTGCGCGGCAACGTGCTGCGCAGCACCGATGGCGGCCAGAGCTGGACTGCGCTGGACAGCGGCCTGCACGTCAGCATCACCGCGGGCCTGATCGATGCCCGTGGCAATTATCGCTTGTTCACCCAGGGCGGGCAGATGCTGGTCAGCCAGGGGACGGGCGCGCAGATGCATCTGGTGCGGCAACCGGCACCGACACCGGTCGCCGGCGCTGCCCAGTCCACCGACGGCGCACTGATGCTGGCGGGAAACCGTGGTGCCCGGACGCTGTCCGCCGATCCAGCCCTCGAACCCTAAGAGCGAGAACCCAGACATGGGCAACATCAAACAAGACGCCATGCCGGTGATCCGCGATCTGCGTGATTTCGACCACCGCTCCGGCAACCGCCTGGAACGCCTGGTGTTCAACTTCCGTCCGCTGTTCATGCTGCTGATGGCCCTGGCCACCGTGGTGCTCGGCTACATGGCAGCGACGCGCCTGGAGCTGCGCCCCAGCTTCGAAAAGATGATTCCGCAGAGCCAGCCGTACATCCAGAACTTCCTGGAAAACCGCGCTTCGCTGCGCGGTCTGGGCAACTCGGTGCGGGTGGTGGTGGAGAACACCCAGGGCGATATTTTCGATCCCGAATACCTCGACGTACTCAAGCAGGTCAACGACCAGCTGTTCCTCACCGAAGGCGTCGACCGCGCCTGGATGAAGTCGCTGTGGAGTCCTGCGGTGCGCTGGACCGAAGTCACCGAGGACGGTTTCCAGGGTGGCCCGGTGATGCCCGACACCTATTCAGGGCAGCCTGAACAGATCGAACAGCTGCGCCAGAACATTTCCCGCGCCGGCATTGTCGGTAGCCTGGTGGCCAGCGACTTCAAGTCGACCATGCTGATCGTGCCGCTGCTGGACAAAGCCGCCGCCGGTGGCCAGCGCATCAACTACCACGCGTTCTCGCAGATGCTCGAAGAGCAGTTGCGCGACAAGATCGAATACGCCGGCGACAGCGCTGCGCGTAAATCCGGGGTAGAAGGCACCGGCCATTACAAGGTGCGGGTGATCGGCTTCGCCAAACTCATGGGCGACCTGATCGATGGCCTGATTCAGGTGATGATGTTCTTCGGTCTGGCCGTCGTCACTTCATTGGCCATCATCTACGCCTACACCCGTTGCGTGCGCAGCACCTTGCTGGTGGTTGGCTGCTCGCTGGTCGCGGTGGTCTGGCAACTGGGCATCGTCGCCTGGCTCGGTTACGCCATCGATCCGTACTCGGTGCTGGTGCCGTTTTTGATCTTCGCCATCGGCGTGTCCCACGCCGCGCAGAAGATGAACGGCATCATGCAGGACATCGCCCGTGGCACCCACAAGCTGATCGCTGCGCGCTACACCTTCCGCCGCCTGTTCATTGCCGGCGTCACCGCATTGCTGGCCGATGCCGTGGGCTTTGCGGTGCTGATGCTGATCGACATTCCGGTGATCCAGGACCTGGCGATCACCGCCAGCATCGGCGTCGCCGTGCTGATCTTCACCTCGCTGTTGCTGATGCCGGTGGCGCTGTCCTATATCGGAGTTGGCGCCAAGGCCGCCGAGCGCGCGCTGAAAATCGACACCCGTGCCGAAAAGCACAAAGGCTTCGGCCGGTTGTGGGACGCGCTCGACCGCTTCACCACCGCCAAGTGGGCCACCGGTGCCGTGCTGGTCGCGGTGCTGATGGGCATTGGCGGCTATGTGGTCAGCCTCAACCTGAAGATCGGTGACCTGGAAAGCGGCGCCCCGGAGTTGCGCGCCGACTCGCGCTACAACCGCGACAACGCCTACATCACCCAGCATTACGCACTGTCCAGCGACCTGTTCGCGGTGATGATCAAGACCGCGCCGGAAGGCTGCCTGAACTACAAGACCCTGGTGCTCGCCGACCGCCTGGCCTGGGAGCTGCAACAGTATCCGGGCGTGCAGGCCACGGCGTCCTTGGTCAACGCGGTACGGCAGATCACCGCCGGCACCTACGAAGGGAATCCCAAGCTCAACAGCATCCAGCGCAACCAGGACGTGCTCAACTACGCCGCGCAGCAAGCCTCGGTCAACTCCCCGGAGCTGTTCAACACCGAGTGCTCGCTGATGCCGGTGATCGCTTTCCTCAAGGATCACAAGGCCGAAACCCTCGATGCGGTGGTGGCGATTGCCGACAGGTTCGCCAGGGAAAACAGCACCGAGGATCGCCAGTTCCTGCTCGCCGCTGGCAGCGCCGGTATCGAAGCGGCGACCAACATCGTGGTGCGCGAAGCCAATCGCACCATGCTGCTGTACGTGTACGCGGCGGTGACGCTGTTCTGCCTGATCACCTTCCGCAGCTGGCGGGCCACGCTGGTGGCGCTGTTGCCCCTGGTGCTGACCTCGATCCTCTGTGAAGCCCTGATGGTGGCCATGGGCATCGGCGTGAAAGTCGCGACCCTGCCGGTGATCGCCCTCGGCGTGGGTATCGGCGTGGACTACGCCCTGTACCTGCTCAGCGTGCAACTGCACTTCCAGCGCCAGGGCTTGCCGCTGTCCCAGGCCTACCGCAACGCCGTGTCCTTTACCGGCCGGGTGGTCGGGCTGGTGGGCATCACCCTCGCCGCCGGCGTGGTGTGCTGGGTCTGGTCGCCGATCAAGTTCCAGGCCGACATGGGCATCCTGCTGACCTTCATGTTCCTGTGGAACATGCTCGGTGCGCTGATCCTGATTCCGGCCCTGTCGTACTTCCTGCTGCGCGAACGGGTCCCGCAGCCGGGCTCCGCTACCGCCGCCGAGAACACTGAATCCACTGAACGTCCGGGCATGCCCCATGCCCTGACCACTTCCGAGTAAGCCAAGATGTCTGAATACAAAGCTCCCCTGCGCGACATGCGCTTCGTACTCAACGAGGTTTTCCAGGTGTCCCGGCTCTGGGCCAGTTTGCCCGGCCTGGCCGACGTGATCGATGAAGAAACCGCCGCTGCCATCCTCGAAGAGGCCGGCAAGATCACTGGCGAAGTCATCGCACCCTTGAACCGCGCCACCGACGAACAGGGCTGTACCTGGAGCAATGGTTCGGTCACCGCGCCAGAGGGTTTTGCCGGGGCCTATCAAGCCTTCGCCGAGGGCGGTTGGGTCGGTGTCGGCGGTGATCCACAGTACGGCGGAATGGGCATGCCCAAGGCGATTTCGGCGCAGGTCGAAGAGATGGTCAACTCGGCCAGCCTGTCGTTCGGCCTGTACCCGATGCTGACCGCCGGTGCCTGCCTGTCGATCAAGGCCCACGCCAGCGAAGAGCTCAAGCAACGCTATCTGCCAAACATGTACGCCGGCACCTGGACCGGTTCGATGTGCCTGACCGAAGCCCACGCCGGCACCGACCTGGGCCTGATTCGCACCAAGGCCGAACCCCAGGCCGATGGCAGCTACAAGGTCAGCGGCAGCAAGATTTTCATCACCGGCGGCGACCACGACCTGACCGAGAACATCATCCATCTGGTGCTGGCGCGCCTGCCGGATGCACCGGCGGGGCCGAAGGGCATCTCGCTGTTCCTGGTGCCCAAGGTGCTGGTCAATGCCGACGGTTCGCTGGGCGAAAACAACGCGCTGTCCTGCGGCTCCATTGAACACAAGATGGGCATCAAGGCCTCCGCCACTTGCGTGATGAACTTCGATGGCACCACCGGCTGGATCGTCGACGCGCCGAACAAAGGCCTGGCGGCGATGTTCACCATGATGAACTACGAGCGTCTGGGTGTGGGCATCCAGGGCCTGGCCCAGGGCGAGCGTTCCTATCAGAACGCCGTCGCGTATGCTCGCGACCGTCTGCAAAGCCGTGCGCCGACCGGTGCGCAGAACAAGGACAAGGCCGCCGACCCGATCATCGTGCACCCGGACGTGCGCCGCATGTTGTTGACCATGAAAGCCTTGAACGAAGGCGGCCGTGCGTTCTCCAGCTACGTCGCGTTGCAACTGGACACGGCCAGGTACAGCGAAGATGAAGTCACTCGCAATCGCGCGCAAGAACTGGTGGCACTGCTGACCCCGGTGGCCAAGGCGTTCCTCACCGACATGGGCCTGGAAACCACCTTGCACGGTCAGATGGTCTTCGGCGGCCACGGCTACATCCGCGAGTGGGGCCAGGAGCAACTGGTGCGCGACGTGCGCATCACCCAGATCTACGAAGGTACCAACGGCATCCAGTCCCTGGACCTGGCCGGGCGCAAGATCGTCGGCAGCGGCGGGGCGCTCTACCGCTTGTTCGCCTCGGAAATCCGCAACTTTACCGCTAACGCCGCTGCGGACCTCGACGAGTTCACCAAGCCGCTGAATGCCGCCGTGGATACCCTCGACGAGCTGACCGCGTGGCTGCTGGACCGGGCCCAGGGCAACCCGAATGAAATCGGCGCGGCCTCGGTCGAGTACCTGCACGTGTTTGGCTACACCGCGTACGCCTACATGTGGGCGCGCATGGCCAAGGCCGTCATCAGCGGGGATGCCGAAGACGACTTCTACACCAGCAAACTGGCCACCGCGCGTTTCTACTTCGCCCGGTTGCTGCCGCGTATCCACTCGTTGAGCGCATCGGTCAAGGCCGGTAGTGACTGCCTCTACGAGCTGAAAGCCGATCAGTTCTGATCGAAGGACAAGGAACTCCAACCATGCTGAAAACAAAAATAATCCCGCCCGCCGACGGCGCTTATGCCTATCCCTTGCTGATCAAGCAATTGCTGCTGTCCGGCGTGCGTTACGAGCCGGGCCGGGAAATCGTCTACGCCGACAAACTGCGCTACAGCTACCAGACGCTCAACCAGCGCATCCGCCGCCTGGCCAATGCGCTGACGGCGGCCGGGGTCAAGGCCGGTGACACCGTGGCCTTGCTCGACTGGGACAGCCACCGCTACCTGGAATGCTTCTTCGCCGTGCCGATGATCGGCGCGGTGCTGCACACGGTGAACATTCGCCTGTCACCGGATCAGGTGCTGTTCACCATGAACCACGCCGAGGATGACCTGGTGCTGGTGCATGACGACTTCCTGCCCTTGGTCGAACAGATTCACGGGCGGCTGGAAACGGTAAAAGGCTACCTGCAGCTCACCGATGACGAGGCGACTACGACATCGCTGCCGGTGCTCGGTGAGTACGAGCAGTTGCTGTCCCTGGCCCCGGACCAGTACGACTTCCCCGATTTCGACGAGAACTCGGTCGCCACGCTGTTCTACACCACCGGCACCACCGGCGATCCGAAAGGCGTGTACTTCAGCCATCGGCAACTGGTGCTGCACACCCTGAATGCCGTCGGCACCCTGGGCGTCTATCAGGGCCAGCCGCTGCTGCGTTCCGACGATGTGTACATGCCGATCACGCCGATGTTCCACGTGCATGCCTGGGGCGTGCCGTACGTCGCGACCCTGATGGGCATCAAGCAGGTCTATCCCGGCCGCTACGAACCCAATAGCCTGGTCAGGCTGTACCGCGAAGAGAAGGTGACCTTCTCCCACTGCGTGCCGACCATCCTGCAAATGATCCTCAACTGTGAAGAAGGCAAGGCGACCCGTTTCGACGGCTGGAAAATGCTCCTCGGCGGCAGTGCGCTGACCCTCGGCATCGCCAGTGAAGCCAGCGCCAAAGGGATGGTGGTGCACGCCGGCTACGGCATGTCGGAAACCTGCCCGTTGCTGTGCCTGACCTACCTGCGCGACGAGGATCTTCAGCTATCCGCTGAAGCCCAGCTGCCGATCCGCATCAAGACCGGCACGCCGGTGCCGCTGGTCGACCTGAAGATCATCGACGCCGAGGGCAATGACGTGGCCCATGACGGCGAGTCCCTGGGCGAGATCGTGGTGCGCGCGCCGTGGCTGACCCAGGGCTATCTGAAAGCCCCGGACAAAGGCGCGGAACTGTGGCACAACGGCTGGCTGCACACCGGCGACATGGCCTCGATCGACAAACAGGGCGGCGTGGAAATCAAGGACCGCATCAAGGATGTGATCAAGACTGGCGGCGAGTGGATCAGCTCCCTGGAACTGGAAAGCCTGATCAGCGAACACCCGGGCGTCATGTCCGTCGCGGTGGTGGGCATCGTCGATGAGCAGTGGGGCGAGCGGCCCATGGCCATGGTGGTGTGCGAGCCGGGGCAATACCTGGACCGCAAGATCCTCGAGACGCACCTGCAAGCTTTCGTCGACGGCGGCCGCATCAACAAATGGGCGATCCCCAAGCAGTTCAAGTTCGTCGCGGAAATCCCCAAGACCAGTGTTGGCAAGATTAACAAGAAGCTGATTCGGGAAACGGAAGCGAACTGAGAGCCTGGAACCCTGTAGGAGCGAGCCTGCTCGCGATGGACTAGAGCGCGCCGCGTTTAAACAGGAAGCACGCGTTATCGTTGACGACCATCGCGAGCAGGCTCGCTCCTACAGGAATCCAACAGCGGGCGGTTTCCGGATAGCCCGGTTGGCGTCATCTTTGTCATAGTCCTGGCCAGAGATAACGCCCCGTTGGTCGCAGTTTTCAGCGCTTGTGCCAAGCTGAACGGGGTATTGAACCGCTGTGCATCAGTCAATTCCCAGGAAGCCCACGACATGAACCTCACCCGTGCATCAAACGTCCGCCACGAGTTCTACAAGGCCGTCTGGTTCTACTTCAAAGTGGTGTGGCCGATCTTTTCGATACTGCTGCTAGTGATCATTGCGTTCGGCCTCATCATCGCCCACCTGGAAGGGTGGAGCCCGTTTGACGGCGTCTACTTTGCCTTCGTGACCGGGCTGACCATCGGCTACGGAGAACTGGTGCCCAAACTGGGTGTGTCACGGGTACTGGCGATTCTGCTGGGTTTCAATGGGGTACTGATGACGGCGACATTCGCGGCGATCAGTGTCCGGGCGATTGAAGTGACGGTGACGGCGTCACGCAAGGACAAGGAATAGGGGCAACCAACACGCACTCTCCTGTGGGAGCGGGCTTGCTCGCGAAGGGGCCAGTACATTCAACATCAATGTCGCCTGGATTGACGCCTTCGCGAGCAAGCCCGCTCCCACAGTTATTCATCCGGGCTCCTTCAGGCTAAGCCCCCCAACCCGCCCCACTAACCGCCGCCTGCACCAGCGGATGCAGGTCCGCCCCTTTATGCTCCGTCTGCCAGGCCAGCAATTCCTTGCGCATGCTGGGCGCCCAGTACATCTGCAGATGATTGCGCACACTGAGCACCGCCTGTTGCTGGTCCGGCTGGCTGGCGAAGTACTGGGCGATCTGGTTGGCCATTTTGATCAGGTTTTCAGTACTCATCGGCGCACCTCGGCTTTATCACCACGGGCGTGGCGGCGATCCTTGAGCAAACGGTCCTGTTCCTCGCTGAATTCCTGGAAGCGCTTTTGCCACTCCGAAGGGTGATAAACGCGGCTGACTTCGACGGCAGTGACCTTGTACTCCGGACAGTTGGTGGCCCAGTCGGAGTTGTCGGTGGTGATCACGTTGGCCCCCGATTCCGGGAAGTGGAAAGTGGTGTACACCACGCCCGGGGCGACCCGTTCGGTGATCCGCGCACGCAATACAGTCTGCCCGGCACGGCTGCCGATGCCGACCCAGTCACCTTCGTTGATGCCCCGGCTTTCGGCGTCGCTCGGGTGGATTTCCAGGCGGTCTTCGTCGTGCCAGGCGACGTTGTCGGTACGCCGGGTCTGGGCGCCGACGTTGTACTGGCTGAGGATGCGCCCGGTGGTCAGCAGCAGCGGATAGCGAGTGTTGACCTTCTCCTCGGTGGGCACGTAGCCGGTGAGCATGAAACGCCCCTTGCCGCGCACGAACTCTTCGATGTGCATGGTTGGTGTGCCGTCCGGCGCCGCGGCGTTGCACGGCCATTGCAGGCTGCCGTGGCGATCCAGTTCGGTGTAGCTGACGTTGGTGAAGGTCGGCGTCAGGCTGGCGATTTCATCCATGATTTCCGACGGGTGTTTGTAATGCATCGGGTAACCCAGGGCATTGGCCAGGGCCACTGTGCCTTCCCAGTCGGCCTTGCCGCCCAGAGGGTCCATGACCTTGCGCACCCGGGAGATGCGCCGTTCGGCGTTGGTGAAGGTGCCGTCCTTTTCCAGGAACGAACTGCCCGGCAGGAACACGTGAGCGAACTTGGCGGTTTCGTTGAGGAAAATATCCTGCACCACCACGCATTCCATCGCTGACAAAGCGGCGGTGACGTGCTGGGTATTCGGATCGCTTTGGGCGATGTCCTCACCCTGGCAATACAGGCCCTTGAAGCTGCCGCCCAGCGCTGCTTCGAACATGTTGGGAATGCGCAACCCCGGATCAGGTTGCAGAGTGACGTTCCACGCCTGTTCGAACTGCGCCCGCACCACCTCGTTGGAGATGTGCCGGTAACCGGGCAACTCATGGGGGAAAGACCCCATGTCGCAGGAGCCCTGAACGTTGTTCTGCCCCCGCAACGGGTTCACGCCCACGCCTTCGCGGCCGATGTTGCCCGTGGCCATCGCGAGGTTGGCGATGCCCATGACTGCCGTGCTGCCCTGGCTGTGCTCGGTGACGCCGAGGCCGTAGTAGATCGCCGCATTGCCGCCGGTGGCATACAGGCGGGCTGCGGCGCGGATGTCGGCAGCGGGCACGCCGCAGATCGCGCCAAGTACTTCCGGCGAGTTCTCCGCACGGCTGACGAACTCGCTCCAATTAGCAAAATCGCTGCCCTCGCAACGGGCGTCGATAAAGGCCTGGTTGAGCAGCCCTTCGGTGACGATGACATGAGCCAGCGCATTGAGCATGGCGACGTTGGTGCCGGGACGCAGGGCCAGGTGCAGTTCGGCGCGGGCGTGCACCGAGTCCACCAGATCAATGCGCCGTGGGTCGATGACGATCAGCCGCGCGCCTTCACGCAGACGCCGTTTGAGCTGGGAGGCGAACACCGGGTGGGCGTCGCTGGGGTTGGCGCCCATCACCAGGATCACGTCGGCCTGCATCACCGAGTCGAAACTCTGGGTGCCGGCGGACTCGCCCAGGGTTTGTTTCAAGCCATAGCCGGTAGGCGAGTGGCAGACCCGCGCACAGGTGTCGACGTTGTTGTTGCCGAACGCGGCGCGCACCAGTTTTTGCACCAGGTAGGTTTCTTCGTTGGTGCAGCGGCTGGAGGTGATGCCACCAATGGAGTCGCGGCCGTATTTCTGCTGCAACCGACGGAATTCGCTGGCGGCGTAGGTCACCGCTTCATCCCAGCTGACTTCCTGCCACGGGTCGTTGATGTGCTTGCGGATCATCGGCTTGGTGATGCGATCCGGGTGGGTGGCGTAGCCCCAGGCAAAGCGCCCCTTGACGCATGAGTGGCCGTGGTTGGCCTGGCCGTTCTTGTCCGGAACCATGCGCACCAGCTGGTCGCCTTTCATCTCGGCGCGGAACGAGCAGCCCACGCCGCAATAGGCGCAAGTGGTAATCACGCTGCGTTCCGGCTGACCCAGTTCGACCACGCTTTTTTCCATCAGGGTTGCGGTAGGGCAGGCCTGTACACAGGCGCCGCAGGACACGCATTCCGAATCGAGGAAGTTATCCCCACCGGCGGCCGCCACCCGGGATTCAAAACCGCGCCCGGTAATGGTCAGGGCAAAGGTGCCCTGGGTTTCTTCGCAGGCGCGCACACAGCGGTTGCAGACGATGCACTTGCTCGGGTCGTAGTCGAAGTACGGGTTGGAGGTGTCCTTCACATCGGCCAGATGGTTGTCGCCTTCATAGCCGTAACGCACCTCCCGCAAGCCGACCTGACCGGCCACGGTTTGCAGCTCGCAGTTGCCGTTGGCCGAGCAGGTCAGGCAGTCCAGCGGGTGATCGGAGATGTACAGTTCCATGACGTTGCGGCGCAGGGTGGCGAGCTTCGACGTCTGGGTGTGCACGGTCATGCCTTCAGTGACCGGCGTGGTGCAGGACGCCGGATAACCGCGCATGCCGTCGATCTCCACCAGGCACATGCGGCAGGAGCCGAAGGCTTCCAGGCTGTCGGTGGCACAGAGTTTGGGAATGGTGGTGCCCAGCAGCGCAGCGGCGCGCATCACCGAGGTGCCTTCGGGCACGCTGATGCTGCGGCCGTCGATGTTCAGGGTGATTTGCACCTGACTTTCGCGGGCAGGGGTGCCCAGATCGATATCGGTGTTCGGGTCGAAGAGAGTGATCATTGCTCGGCCTCCGAGGGCTGCAAGCCGAAGTCGGCGGGGAAGTGCTTGAGGGCGCTGGCGACCGGAAAGGAAACCATGCCGCCCAATGCGCACAGCGAACCGTATTGCAGGGTGTCGCACAGGTCCTTGAGGATGATCACCTGCTCATCGCGACCGTTCTGGTCAGGCGCTGCCAGCAGGCGATCGATCACCTCCACGCCCCGAGTCGAGCCGATGCGGCACGGCGTGCATTTGCCACAGGATTCCTCGGCGCAGAACTCCATCGCGAAACGCGCCATATGGGCCATGTCCAGGGTGTCGTCCGCCACCACCACACCACCGTGACCGAGCATTGCGCCGATGGCGGCGAAGGCCTCGTAATCCAGCGGCGTGTCGAACTGCGACGGCGGCACCCAGGCGCCGAGCGGGCCGCCCACCTGCGCAGCCTTCAGCGGCCGGCCACTGGCAGTCCCGCCACCGTAGTCTTCCACCAGTTCCCGCAGGGTCAGGCCAAAGGCCCGTTCCACCAGCCCGCCCTGACGAATATTGCCCGCCAATTGGAAGGGCATGGTGCCCAGGGAGCGGCCCATGCCGTAATCGCGATAGAACTGCGCACCCTTGGCCAGAATCTGCGGCACCGAGGCCAAAGTCAGCACGTTGTGCACCAGCGTCGGCTGGCCGAACAGCCCCTTCAAGGCAGGAATCGGCGGCTTGGCGCGGACGATCCCGCGCTTGCCTTCCAGAGAGTCCAGCAGCGCGGTTTCCTCACCGCAGATGTAGGCACCGGCACCGACCCGCACTTCCATATCGAAGGCCTGACCGCTGCCGCCAACATTGGCGCCCAGGTAACCGTTCTCCCGGGCAATCTGCAGCGCGTTGCGCAGGGTGGCCACGGCATCCGGATATTCCGAGCGCACATAGATGTAGCCGTAGGTGGCGCCGACAGTAATGCCGGCAATGGCCATGCCTTCGATCAGCAGGAAGGGGTCGCCTTCCATCAGCATGCGGTCGGCAAAAGTGCCGGAGTCGCCTTCGTCGGCGTTGCACACGATGTACTTTTGCGCCGCTTCGGTCGCACGCACCGTGCGCCATTTGATCCCGGCGGGGAAGGCCGCGCCGCCACGGCCACGCAGGCCTGAATCGAACACCGCCGTCGCGGTCTGCTCACCGCCAAGGGCGACGGCCCTGTTCAAACCTTCGAAACCGCCATGGGCTCGATAATCATCCAGCGACAGCGGCCGGGTAATGCCGGCGCGGGCGAACAGCAGGCGTTGTTGAGACTTTAGATAAGGCAGCTCTTCCACCAGACCCAGGGCCAATGGATGAGCGGACGGCTCGCCTTGCAGCGCATCAAGCACCGACGGCACATCGGCGGCTGTCAGCGGCCCGAAGCCAATACGGCCTTGCGGGCTGTCCACCTCCAGCAACGGTTCCAGCCAATACAGACCGCGCGAACTGGTGCGCTGCAGTTCCAGCGGCAGATTGCGTTCCTTGGCCTGAGTGATCAGGGCCGTCGAGACCTCATCGGCACCCACAGCACGAGCCAGCGAATCACAGGGCAGATAAAGAGTCGGCATCACGCGTCCTCCCGGCAAGCATCGAGCAGCGCATCCAGACGTTCAGCACTCAGCCGCGCATGCACCCGACCATCCAGTTCCAGAGCCGGCGAGCAGGCACAGGCCCCAAGGCAATACACCGGCCGCAAACTGATGCTGCCATCGGCACTGCTGCCGTGGTCATCCAGTTGCAGACGCTCACGCAACTGCGCAGCCAACTGCTCGGCACCGCGACTCTTGCACGACTCGGCCCGGCACAGCCGCAGGATATGCCGCGCGGGCGGCGCGGTACGGAAGTCATGGTAAAAACTGATCACCCCACGAACCTCGGCCTGGCTCAGGTTCAGGGCATGGGCAATCTCGGGGACGGCGACATCGGGGACGTAACCGATACGCTCCTGAATATCATGAAGAATGGGCAACAGCGCACCCGCAGAGCCCTTGTGGCGCTCCAGCAAACTGTTGACCACAGGCAGGTGCAACATCTCATCAGGCATTCAGCAATCCTCACGGTCACGGACAAACCAGAAGGTCGTCGGTCGTCCGAAAGTGTCGGCTGCGGCACTCACACCACGTCACGGTATCGTGGCAATTTGGCCGTTGGCCAGGGCACCCTGAACGGGCATCTTGTTGTGCCCGGCGCGATCTACGTCGCACCTCTACTGGGCATAAAAGGCAGCTTGCCACGCCGCTATTGATCGACCTGCACCAAAGCGACGTGCTCGGTTCTGCCTACGACTATCCATTAAGTCTAGATGAGTGGTGCGTAGGGCGTTCACGCACTGGCCTAATGCCCGGAGGGCTTGTCGATGGCTGATGTATAGCAAGCATTACAGGGGAGAAGAAGCATCAGAACCGAGGGCAATTCTACGGAGCAGATGCTCTGAAGTACGCCGCTAACCCTGTGGGAGCGAGCCTGCTCGCGAAAGCGCCAGCCCAACCACCATCAATACTGGATCGGTCGCCTGGCGGCACTTGCTCAGTTGAAAAGCTGGATACAGAAGCCGTGGGTCTGTTCACCCGTGTCGCCTGGCTGAGCGCACTACTATTATTAATTCCATGGATGTCCTCGGGGATGGAGCACCCTCCATAGACTCGACGATAGCTATCGATTATGAGCGGAACAATCATCATGGAATACGACGACAAACTCATTGAAGACGCCGTGCTTGCTCTATTGGCAGCCTTCAGTTCCGACAGTGGCAACACTTGGAAAGGGTTCGATTTCGAGATCATGAACCGATAGCTTGAACATGGTTTGATCAGTAATCCGGTGAACAGGAACAAATCAGTTTGGTTAACGGAGGAAGGGCTGGAGCGAGGTCGGCGGATAGCTGACCAGTAGTTCGGCGTGAAAAACTCTAGGCCAGCTTGAGTCCAACTCTCAGCCGTTGCCATAGGCGAATTTCGCTAGCGTCTGGCATCGTCGAGAATGTCCCTGCCGCTATTCAGGAAAGGCCTACAACTCTTCACAGTGCGCTGTTTCAGGCTTCTCACAAGCGGGCGGTTTCGCCCGTGGTAGATCGTCGCAAGCTGCATACATTGACTCGGTCCGTAAGCTGCGGCGGCATCAACCCCAATCGCGCCCGATCCTCTGGTGCTGGCTCAGTCCGGCATTACGTTCGGGTCTTCTTGTTTATGAAGCACGGAACTAGCTACGCCAATTCCCTGTAGGAGCGAGCCTGCTCGCGAAAAACGCAAGGCATCCACATATCCCGCTGAATACCCCGCCCATCGCAAGCAAACCCGCTGTCGCAACCTAACGCCTGATTTTTCCCCGGCGCTTCACTCACTACCCCGCAACCTTAGCCCCCGCCCGCTTGGACGCTAGCGCATTATCCCGATTCCGAGTAAGCACCTTCACCGCATCATCCACCAACGCCTTACTCATCGAAGTCAGATAATGCGCCGCCCAGGCGTGACGGTCGGTGTCTCTGGCATAAGCAGCATCTTCAGTGAGTGTCTTGGCCAGGAACAGAAAATCGGAGGCCATGGACAACGCATCGCCGAGAGGAGCGCCACGAGTGACATGAAACAGCGCTTGATCCGCACAGTAGATCGCGGGTGTCAGGCCGATGGTTTTGAGTTCAGTAAGGGAAAAGAATTTCTAGGCAGGGGTTGACCACGTATTTTAATGCTGTAGTATTCTCCTCCCGCTAACGAGCAGTTTGATGCTGGTTTTGGCTTAAGTGGTTGATTTTATTATTGAAATCAGAAGCTTTTAAGGTTGCTGCTTAAAGGGGTTTGCTGTAGAGTGCACGCCTCGGTTGAGACGAAAGATCTTAACCAACCGCTCTTTAACAACTGAATCAAGCAATTCGTGTGGGTGCTTGTGGGGTCAGACTGCTAGTCAACAGATTATCAGCATCACAAGTTACTCCGCGAGAAATCAAAGATGTAACCAACGATTGCTGAGCCAAGTTTAGGGTTTTCTCAAAACCCAAAGATGTTTGAACTGAAGAGTTTGATCATGGCTCAGATTGAACGCTGGCGGCAGGCCTAACACATGCAAGTCGAGCGGATGAAGAGAGCTTGCTCTCTGATTCAGCGGCGGACGGGTGAGTAATGCCTAGGAATCTGCCTGGTAGTGGGGGACAACGTTTCGAAAGGAACGCTAATACCGCATACGTCCTACGGGAGAAAGCAGGGGACCTTCGGGCCTTGCGCTATCAGATGAGCCTAGGTCGGATTAGCTAGTTGGTGAGGTAATGGCTCACCAAGGCGACGATCCGTAACTGGTCTGAGAGGATGATCAGTCACACTGGAACTGAGACACGGTCCAGACTCCTACGGGAGGCAGCAGTGGGGAATATTGGACAATGGGCGAAAGCCTGATCCAGCCATGCCGCGTGTGTGAAGAAGGTCTTCGGATTGTAAAGCACTTTAAGTTGGGAGGAAGGGCATTAACCTAATACGTTAGTGTTTTGACGTTACCGACAGAATAAGCACCGGCTAACTCTGTGCCAGCAGCCGCGGTAATACAGAGGGTGCAAGCGTTAATCGGAATTACTGGGCGTAAAGCGCGCGTAGGTGGTTTGTTAAGTTGGATGTGAAAGCCCCGGGCTCAACCTGGGAACTGCATTCAAAACTGACAAGCTAGAGTATGGTAGAGGGTGGTGGAATTTCCTGTGTAGCGGTGAAATGCGTAGATATAGGAAGGAACACCAGTGGCGAAGGCGACCACCTGGACTGATACTGACACTGAGGTGCGAAAGCGTGGGGAGCAAACAGGATTAGATACCCTGGTAGTCCACGCCGTAAACGATGTCAACTAGCCGTTGGGAGCCTTGAGCTCTTAGTGGCGCAGCTAACGCATTAAGTTGACCGCCTGGGGAGTACGGCCGCAAGGTTAAAACTCAAATGAATTGACGGGGGCCCGCACAAGCGGTGGAGCATGTGGTTTAATTCGAAGCAACGCGAAGAACCTTACCAGGCCTTGACATCCAATGAACTTTCCAGAGATGGATTGGTGCCTTCGGGAACATTGAGACAGGTGCTGCATGGCTGTCGTCAGCTCGTGTCGTGAGATGTTGGGTTAAGTCCCGTAACGAGCGCAACCCTTGTCCTTAGTTACCAGCACGTTATGGTGGGCACTCTAAGGAGACTGCCGGTGACAAACCGGAGGAAGGTGGGGATGACGTCAAGTCATCATGGCCCTTACGGCCTGGGCTACACACGTGCTACAATGGTCGGTACAGAGGGTTGCCAAGCCGCGAGGTGGAGCTAATCCCACAAAACCGATCGTAGTCCGGATCGCAGTCTGCAACTCGACTGCGTGAAGTCGGAATCGCTAGTAATCGCGAATCAGAATGTCGCGGTGAATACGTTCCCGGGCCTTGTACACACCGCCCGTCACACCATGGGAGTGGGTTGCACCAGAAGTAGCTAGTCTAACCTTCGGGAGGACGGTTACCACGGTGTGATTCATGACTGGGGTGAAGTCGTAACAAGGTAGCCGTAGGGGAACCTGCGGCTGGATCACCTCCTTAATCGACGACTCAGCTGCTCCATAAGTTCCCACACGAATTGCTTGATTCATTGAAGAAGACGAGAGGCCGGCCTTTAAGGTGGTCTGTTTCGTTAGAGTTTAGAAATGAGTATTCCAGCGTGAATATTGATTTCTAGTCTTTGACTAGTTCGTTCTTTAAAAATTTGGGTATGTGATAGAAAGATAGACTGAACGTTACTTTCACTGGTAACGGATCAGGCTAAGGTAAAATTTGTGAGTTCTCTTAATTGAGAAATTCGAATTTTCGGCGAATGTCGTCTTCATAGTATAACCAGATTGCTTGGGGTTATATGGTCAAGTGAAGAAGCGCATACGGTGGATGCCTTGGCAGTCAGAGGCGATGAAAGACGTGGTAGCCTGCGAAAAGCTTCGGGGAGTCGGCAAACAGACTTTGATCCGGAGATGTCTGAATGGGGGAACCCAGCCATCATAAGATGGTTATCTTGTACTGAATACATAGGTGCAAGAGGCGAACCAGGGGAACTGAAACATCTAAGTACCCTGAGGAAAAGAAATCAACCGAGATTCCCTTAGTAGTGGCGAGCGAACGGGGACTAGCCCTTAAGTGGCTTTGAGATTAGCGGAACGCTCTGGAAAGTGCGGCCATAGTGGGTGATAGCCCTGTACGCGAAAATCTCTTAGTCATGAAATCGAGTAGGACGGAGCACGAGAAACTTTGTCTGAATATGGGGGGACCATCCTCCAAGGCTAAATACTACTGACTGACCGATAGTGAACTAGTACCGTGAGGGAAAGGCGAAAAGAACCCCGGAGAGGGGAGTGAAATAGATCCTGAAACCGTATGCGTACAAGCAGTGGGAGCCTACTTTGTTAGGTGACTGCGTACCTTTTGTATAATGGGTCAGCGACTTATTTTCAGTGGCGAGCTTAACCGAATAGGGGAGGCGTAGCGAAAGCGAGTCTTAATAGGGCGTCTAGTCGCTGGGAATAGACCCGAAACCGGGCGATCTATCCATGGGCAGGTTGAAGGTTAGGTAACACTGACTGGAGGACCGAACCGACTACCGTTGAAAAGTTAGCGGATGACCTGTGGATCGGAGTGAAAGGCTAATCAAGCTCGGAGATAGCTGGTTCTCCTCGAAAGCTATTTAGGTAGCGCCTCATGTATCACTGTAGGGGGTAGAGCACTGTTTCGGCTAGGGGGTCATCCCGACTTACCAAACCGATGCAAACTCCGAATACCTACAAGTGCCGAGCATGGGAGACACACGGCGGGTGCTAACGTCCGTCGTGAAAAGGGAAACAACCCAGACCGTCAGCTAAGGTCCCAAAGTTATGGTTAAGTGGGAAACGATGTGGGAAGGCTTAGACAGCTAGGAGGTTGGCTTAGAAGCAGCCACCCTTTAAAGAAAGCGTAATAGCTCACTAGTCGAGTCGGCCTGCGCGGAAGATGTAACGGGGCTCAAACCATACACCGAAGCTACGGGTATCACCTTCGGGTGATGCGGTAGAGGAGCGTTCTGTAAGCCTGTGAAGGTGAGTTGAGAAGCTTGCTGGAGGTATCAGAAGTGCGAATGCTGACATGAGTAACGACAATGGGTGTGAAAAACACCCACGCCGAAAGACCAAGGTTTCCTGCGCAACGTTAATCGACGCAGGGTTAGTCGGTCCCTAAGGCGAGGCTGAAAAGCGTAGTCGATGGAAAACAGGTTAATATTCCTGTACTTCTGGTTATTGCGATGGAGGGACGGAGAAGGCTAGGCCAGCTTGGCGTTGGTTGTCCAAGTTTAAGGTGGTAGGCTGAGATCTTAGGTAAATCCGGGATCTTAAGGCCGAGAGCTGATGACGAGTTACCCTTTGGGTGACGAAGTGGTTGATGCCATGCTTCCAAGAAAAGCTTCTAAGCTTCAGATAACCAGGAACCGTACCCCAAACCGACACAGGTGGTTGGGTAGAGAATACCAAGGCGCTTGAGAGAACTCGGGTGAAGGAACTAGGCAAAATGGCACCGTAACTTCGGGAGAAGGTGCGCCGGTGAGGGTGAAGGACTTGCTCCGTAAGCCCACGCCGGTCGAAGATACCAGGCCGCTGCGACTGTTTATTAAAAACACAGCACTCTGCAAACACGAAAGTGGACGTATAGGGTGTGACGCCTGCCCGGTGCCGGAAGGTTAATTGATGGGGTTAGCTAACGCGAAGCTCTTGATCGAAGCCCCGGTAAACGGCGGCCGTAACTATAACGGTCCTAAGGTAGCGAAATTCCTTGTCGGGTAAGTTCCGACCTGCACGAATGGCGTAACGATGGCGGCGCTGTCTCCACCCGAGACTCAGTGAAATTGAAATCGCTGTGAAGATGCAGTGTATCCGCGGCTAGACGGAAAGACCCCGTGAACCTTTACTATAGCTTTGCACTGGACTTTGAATTTGCTTGTGTAGGATAGGTGGGAGGCTTTGAAGCGTGGACGCCAGTTCGCGTGGAGCCATCCTTGAAATACCACCCTGGCAACTTTGAGGTTCTAACTCAGGTCCGTTATCCGGATCGAGGACAGTGTATGGTGGGTAGTTTGACTGGGGCGGTCTCCTCCTAAAGAGTAACGGAGGAGTACGAAGGTGCGCTCAGACCGGTCGGAAATCGGTCGTAGAGTATAAAGGCAAAAGCGCGCTTGACTGCGAGACAGACACGTCGAGCAGGTACGAAAGTAGGTCTTAGTGATCCGGTGGTTCTGTATGGAAGGGCCATCGCTCAACGGATAAAAGGTACTCCGGGGATAACAGGCTGATACCGCCCAAGAGTTCATATCGACGGCGGTGTTTGGCACCTCGATGTCGGCTCATCACATCCTGGGGCTGAAGCCGGTCCCAAGGGTATGGCTGTTCGCCATTTAAAGTGGTACGCGAGCTGGGTTTAGAACGTCGTGAGACAGTTCGGTCCCTATCTGCCGTGGACGTTTGAGATTTGAGAGGGGCTGCTCCTAGTACGAGAGGACCGGAGTGGACGAACCTCTGGTGTTCCGGTTGTCACGCCAGTGGCATTGCCGGGTAGCTATGTTCGGAAAAGATAACCGCTGAAAGCATCTAAGCGGGAAACTTGCCTCAAGATGAGATCTCACTGGGACCTTGAGTCCCCTGAAGGGCCGTCGAAGACTACGACGTTGATAGGTTGGGTGTGTAAGCGCTGTGAGGCGTTGAGCTAACCAATACTAATTGCCCGTGAGGCTTGACCATATAACACCCAAGCAATTTGCGTCGGCTCTCTAATCCAGAGCAACCAGATTGCGGTGTGTGAAGACGAAACGAACCGAAAGTTCGAAAGACTCACAAAACACCCAGCTGTCACATACCCAATTTGCTGAAGCGAGGCCGTCTGGCCACGACTCAGTACCCGAATTTCTTGACGACCATAGAGCGTTGGAACCACCTGATCCCATCCCGAACTCAGAAGTGAAACGATGCATCGCCGATGGTAGTGTGGGGTTTCCCCATGTGAGAGTAGGTCATCGTCAAGATTAAATTCCGAAACCCCAATTGAGAAAGCAGTTGGGGTTTTGTTTGTCCTTGAAAAAAGCATCCTGAGACTGGTGCGGAAGTTGACCGTCAACCACGTTAGAGTAGGTCCATGGTGGCCATGGAATCAGCCATGCGGTAGCCCATCGCTTTGTAACCCGCCTGGCGCTTATCCCACATTCTCAGCAGCGCGACATTTCCCCCGTCAACGAAGTCAATCACTCGCACGTCGGCCTTATCGGCATGCGATCGATGCAACCGCCCCGCATATTGCTGAAGGATTCCCTTCCATGAGATGGGCATTGCCAGTACCAGCGTGTCCAACGGCGGGTGATCGAAACCTTCACCTACTAGTTTTCCTGTTGCCAACAGCACCCGTGGAGCATCAGGGGGAAGGGACTCAAGCTCATGCATACGGGAAATGCGCTGTTTCTTAGGCACTCGCCCATGAAGCGTGAAAAGGTTATGCACGCGCTGCTTCAATTCTAATTCAAGGGCATCCACATGTTCCGTCCGTTCCGTTAGCACTAGAATTTTTCTACCCTCGTTGTACGCCAGTTCAATCTCCGAGACGATTTTGGCTGTCCGCTCAAAGTCGTCGGCTAGACGCCGAAAAATGTCCTGAATCCCAAAGCCGTCGGGAACCACTATTGGTTTGGACAGCAATCGAGGCACGACAGATAGGTCATGAGGCGCACTCGCTGGCCGAGCAGCAGAATGTCGGATCGGTCCGCACTGCATGAAAATAATAGGCTGTTGCCCATCTCGGCGCACTGGGGTTGCGGTGAGTCCCAGTACGTACCGCGCGGTCGCGCTCCTCAGTAGCGCCTCGAATGACACGGCTGATAGGTGATGACACTCATCAACGATGATCTGGCCGTAGTTTTTTACCTGATCGCTGATCTCGCCTTTTCGCGATAACGACTGCATTACGGCAATGTCGATGATGCCGGTAAGCTTCGCTTTTCCGCCCCCAAGGGTACCAACGACACCATTCTCGACTCCCATGAACGCCTGCAAGCGCTCTTGCCACTGCCTTAACAGTTCCGTCCGATGCACAAGCACCAACGTGTTATGCCACGAGTGGCAATCAATGCAGCAGCACTCACCGTTTTACCGAAAGCTGTCGGTGCGCAGAGGATACCGGTGTCATGACTTAGCATTGCGCTGACAGCAGCCTCTTGGTCAGAACGCAGGGTCCCGAGAAAACTCACGTCGATGGGGTCGCCCACGAAGCGCTCGTCTTTAAAAATAGGGGTAACCCCGTTTTCCTCTAAAAGCTCCAGCGCAGCATCCAAACAGCCACGCGGTAACGCAATATGTTTGGGGAAGTTCTGGGCGCAGCCGATAATCCTTGGCTTGTTCCACACTGACATGCGCATGGCCTGAGCTTTGTAGAACTCTGGATTTTGAAAGGCAGCGAGCCGGACAAGCTGGTTTGCCAATGGCTGTGGCAATTCCGACTTTTCAAAGTAAATTAAGTTAGCCAGCGTGATGTTGACAGCAGCGGGCAACGGGCATGTCAATTTACGTGATCTCGATTCACGATCTTTCCAGGGTTCTGCATCACCTTCGTCATCGACATAGGCGACCCCTAGAGGGTCTCGATTACCCATCGCCTGGATAATAACGGGCTGGATATCTTCTGGACTCATGCGCTGAATCGATGCCAGGAAGGCCCATTGATCAGGATGAGGCTCAAGCGTGTCGTCTACAAAAACGCTGTTGTTTTGGGCCCTGGCCCGCTTTTGCAAAGGGAGCGCGATGAGATTTCCAAAGCCGCCTTTGGGCATATAGTCCTGGTTTGGAAACAGTCGATCATAGGAGCTGAGCGCCAACTGGCGGGTGCGCTCGCAGGCATGACTGATGATTGCGGCACCGAGGCGGCGCGCATCGCAGGCAGGAACATTACGCTCAAAGAAAATCCAGCCATGAGCCCCTTGGCCTGAGCGCGATATTTCCAGCGCCACCGGGACGTTCAGCTCATGGCATGACTGCACAAAAGCTTTGGAATCATCACGCCATTCGGCCTCATCGAAGTCGACCGCCAAAAAATAACAAGTGTCATCAGAGAGTAGGGGGTAGATACCAACGACCACTTCGCCCGCCAGATGGCAATAGACCACCTCATCGGTCAGCGGAAGCAGCTGGCGGTTACCACAGTCGCCACATTTGATTCGGGGCTTCTCACAAACGCCTAGTCTCCATTCGTTTGCGCAAGCGGGTGCGTATCCTGATTTGCCTGTCTTGCTTTCCCAACGGATGGGGTAGACGTCCGTTCTACCGCGAAACAAGCTTCGGAATAGGGCAAGCTTTCCTTCAGTATCGAGTTGCTGTGATTGCTCTGCTTGGACAATCGCTATCTTGACTGGCTCAGCAGGCGGGCGCCAATCGATGCCATGAGCATCCAGCAAGGCAACCAATCTTGAATTCTCAGCCCTTAGTTGCGCCACCAGACTAGTGTCTATCACCGCCTTGAGCCTCTACGTCTCAGGTGAAGCCTGTAGCCTCGAGCTACAACCCTCAGTCCATCAGTAAAACATAGAGGTTATCAAACAACAGAGGTTCGGTTCAGGAGCTCAAGAGGTCCGCCCTAATCCTAATCAAATCGTTGGCAGGCTCAATCTGCCGGTGAGGGATACAGAGCGCGCAGTTGCTGGCATTCGGCTAGCGTGGAAAGTTCCAGGATTTTCCCAGGCGCAGAGTGATCAGGTTTGTAGTCAGCAGGTAGTAGGGCGTCGATTTCGAGTTTGGGTTCATGTGGTCGTTCAAAAACCAAACGAGATATTCAGTGCGGGGCGGAAAGCGCCAGCCCAACCACTATCAATGCCGAAGGTGCACCGAAATCAAAACCCGCTGGAGCCAAACAATGCCTGCCAGCTCACCGCAACCCTCTGTGGGAGCGGGCCCGCGAAGGCGCCAGCCCGGCCAGCACAAACCCCTGAACTAAACCACAACCCCCTGTAGGAGCGAGCCCGCTCGCGAAAAACCCAAGGCATCCACATGTCCCACTGAACACCCCTGTCCACCGCAACCAAGCCCGCCCTCACAACATCACGCCCGACGCTTGAAACCAAAAGCTATCCCGGCGCGTCGCCCACTACCCCTAAGCCGTAGCCCCCGCCCGCTTGGACGCCACTTCATTATCCCGATCCCGCATCAGCACCTTCACCGCATCATCCACCAACGCCTTACTCATCGAAGTCAGATAATGTGCAGCCCAGGCGTGACGGTCGGTGTCTCTGGCATAAGCAGCATCTTCAGTGAGCGTCTTGGCCAGGAACAGAAAATCGGAGGCCATCGACAACGCATCGCCAAGAGGAACACCGCGAGTGACATGAAACAGCGCTTGATCTGCGCAGTAGATGGCCGGCGTCAAGCCAATGGTTTTGAGTTCAGTTTGTTCAGTCATTGCCCACCTCCGAGGATGGAGAGGCAATGGGGGAGGGCATTACGCGATTGGGAATCGCGAAGAGAGAAAAGCCAAATTTCAAACGGATTGATACTGCGCATTATCCAGCTCCTTGATATGAGGAGCTGTCACGTTCGTTTCCACACGAATGGGTGACAGCTGTGCGCAGGGTGGAAAACCGGGAATCAAGGAAACCGGCACGCCCGAAGACGTCCCACGCACAGCCGCCATAACTCACGCCGCAGGCATAAAAAAAGCGCCGGCAGACGTGATGGGGGCGCTGTTGCGCCTTGAATTACACGGGTTTCCACACCCGGTCGCTGAATTGGCAGCGACGGTGGAAGGGTATCGTGCGGACTCCATTCCTGCAACCTTCAGACATATCGGCCACAAATCTGAGTGGTGACGTAATGTGGTCTTTTCCATTTTTCCGGTTTTGAGTGCGAAACAAGCACCAACGGGGGGGCTTGTTCTATCTCAATCTTCGTCGGTTATTTCTGTATAGCTTGTAGGAACTCTCCTGTTCGCTCCGCAACGTCTTGAATTGCCTCCGCGCCCACGTACTTTGTATTCGCCCACTCATTCTTGAGTCGGCGCGATTCATATAACCGCAGCACGCGCCTTACTTGGCGCGTGAATGGACACGGAGTGCAAGCAATGAGAAAGGGATACCTCATTCGCAAGGGTGACAAGACCACCTGCTGTGGTGAAGTTATGGAAACCGATACTCGCGTCATGAAGTTCGGCATGGTGCATGCCCGCGACGGGGTCAAGAGCCTCGAGCAATCGCCTACGAGCGACTCAACCGCAGCAAATGCTGCGCAACTGAAGCAACGTAGGTAAAACCATGAACACAATCGAACTGCCACCGATTTATATTTATGCAACGGAACCTGGCTATTCCAATCCACCTGGTGCACCGTTTCCAGCCCCAAACCCAGGAGTCATTCTGCTACATCAGCAACAACAGCGAAATGTTCATTATGCAAATGGCCATTGGCGCGAAATGATAATTAAGCTTTGTAATGAGCAAGCGCATTATGGTCAAGTAAACTATGTCGTGCCGGGTTTTCCCTTCGATTTCGGGGTGATGCGTTGGGCAGATACATTCAGCTCTAATGATTCTGATCAGAGCCCTGCGCAAGCTTTGAACTACGCCAGCCGCCAAATCGCGGACAAAAAGCTATTTGAATACGATACAGCGTACTTTTCGGGCGGGGTTTTGACTCCAGTTGCAGCGATGGGGCATTTGGTGTTCGGCAAAGGTGCTACTGCAAGAACCAATATCAACAAGCTGAGCTTGCAACTGTCCACCACGAAGATGCCATTGCTGGAAACTGCACTAGCCGCAGCCCCGGTTGGTATCTCTTCAATCTACCTAGACAAAGTGCCCTACAATACAGCAAACGACTCGTGGATGACCGCATCCTGGCTCGGGAGCATCACTCTGAAAATTGAAGGTGCAGTCACCAAGACGGCAGATGGCCGCTTGAACTTCAACGGTAATGCCAAGGCTTACAACGATATCTACGACGGCAACCCAAGCACTCATCGGAGCTGGCTTGGTGAGTCCTCTACCGCAGTCCTTGACGCGATACACAGAGTAATGAATGGTCAACCCTATGAAATCGCGATTGAGGGTTCACTAGGCGTCTCGATCAATCGTTGATGTAACATAGGCGCCTTTGTTTTTCGAGGCGCCTACTTCAGATAATTCACGGACGGAGAAAGATATGTTTAAGCAGTTTTGCAAGTATTTTTCCCCAGCATTGTTGCTTGTGTTGGGCGTCATTTTGCTATGGGGCTCACTCTATAGCTCCATCGTCAACGTAGATGAGGGGGAAAAACCAGCTCCTACGTTTTTTGTGGTTTTTTATGTTGCGTACTTCTCTGCTTTTGTTATGGTTTTACAGGCTTTTTCTTCCTTTCTACTGGTATGGGCTCCAAACAAAAAATGGGTCACGGTGCTGTCATTTCTGGTGCGCTTACCCGTAATGCTATTTACGTTTTTTGTCGGAGCTTTAAGTCTGGCATTGGCCTATGACGTTTCTTTACTGGCTCTTGCGCCAGCACTTGTTTATTTAGTTGCAACATTTTTATTTGTCCGACAGGATTTGGCGTTATTCCGCAGACGAAATGCATAGTCGTAGCAGCGTTTTTTATCCCTGTACATCTCTAAAGCCTCAACAATCGCTATGGCTTTTTCGTATCTGGCACGCCCTTGTTCCCTTTTTTGCTCCAGGTAGATGAGGGTGGCGCGAATTGCCGGACCTATTCTCGGTCCCCCCCCAAAAAAAAGGGGAATTCAGTTGTCAAGTATGTTCGACAAACCAGACATCTGGCTCATCGTCATGTCCTGGCTTAGCCGACACATCCCCGATGTTCTATGTCGCGACGTCCTTGTGCTGGATCGTCTTCTTGCGCGTGATCTACGGAAAGGGCGGCGACAGATTCTAATTGCAGAAAGGGGGGCAGATTTACTATTAGTCAACACATGGCGGCCAAGGCATTTGGCCAACAAGCGGACCGTCACTGGACAGCTTTCAAGTACTCCCTGAGTGCCATGAGCGGGGAATCAAGCTGCTCCATCGTCTGTGCGCTGCTAAAATCAGTCGCCAGTCTGTTTAGCTCTCGTCCAAGGGGGTTCTCCGCACCGCCTAGAGCCTCCATTGCCAAGCCCACGCACGCGTCCACTTTTTGCTGGATTGTCTCAACATCCCCCCGCCGCACCAGCAACTCAAACACATCCCGCTGGTAATCCCCCATGACCAAATCATCCCGCAAAATCGGGCTCTGACCTTCCGTTTCATAAGCCAGTTTGAGGGAGAAGAGGGCGACGGTTTCCAAGTGCAATTCCATGGGGGAAATCCTTGTGAAATGTTCTTCCGGCGAGGAGGGTAGAAGAGACGCAAGATCAAAAGATCGCAGCCTTCGGCAGCTCCTACAGGTCAGTGCGTTGTTCGCGGTGTGTCAGGGGTGGCTTTTCTGTGGGCGAAAAAAAAGGCCTTGCTAAGCAAGACCTTTCTTAATTTTGGTGCCCCGAGGGAGACTCGAACTCCCACTCCTTTCGAAAACGGATTTTGAATCCGCCGCGTCTACCAATTCCGCCATCAGGGCTCAATGGCGGCGAAGTATAGAGATGAGATAACCGCTGGTCAATCAGGTACATGGAGAATTTTTGATAATTCCGCTAGACTTCCCGGCCCTGCTAGACGAACCCCATCATGCGCGTTGCTGACTTTACTTTCGAGCTACCTGATTCGCTGATTGCCCGCCATCCTTTGGCCGAGCGTCGCAATAGTCGTCTGTTGACCCTGGATGGGGTCAGCGGCGCCCTGGCACACCGTCAATTCACTGATTTGCTGGAGCATTTGCGTCCCGGCGACTTGATGGTGTTCAACAATACCCGGGTGATTCCGGCGCGGCTGTTTGGCCAGAAGGCTTCCGGCGGCAAGCTGGAAATCCTGGTGGAGCGGGTGCTCGACAGTCATCGCGTGCTGGCCCATGTGCGTTCCAGCAAGTCGCCCAAGCCTGGGTCGAAGATCCTGATCGACGGCGGTGGCGAGGCCGAGATGCTGGCGCGGCACGATGCGTTGTTCGAGCTGGGGTTCACTGAGGAGGTGTTGCCGCTGCTCGACCGCGTCGGGCACATGCCGTTGCCTCCTTATATAGACCGCCCGGATGAAGGTGCCGACCGCGAGCGTTACCAGACCGTCTACGCCGAGCGTTTGGGCGCGGTGGCGGCGCCGACGGCGGGGCTGCATTTCGATCAGGTGCTGCTGGAGGCGATTGCCGCCAAGGGCGTCGAGACGGCGTTCGTGACCTTGCACGTGGGCGCGGGTACGTTCCAGCCGGTGCGGGTCGAGAAGATCGAAGACCACCACATGCACAGCGAATGGCTGGAAGTCGGCCAGGACGTGGTGGATGCCGTTGCCGCCTGCCGCGCGCGCGGTGGTCGCGTGGTGGCGGTGGGGACCACCAGCGTGCGCTCGCTGGAAAGTGCAGCGCGCGATGGCGTGCTCAAGCCGTTCAGCGGCGATACAGACATTTTCATTTACCCTGGCCGGCCGTTTCATGTGGTCGATGCCCTGGTCACCAACTTCCATTTGCCCGAATCCACGCTGTTGATGCTGGTTTCGGCGTTCGCCGGTTATCCCGAGACCATGGCGGCCTACAAGGCCGCGGTCGACAACGGGTACCGCTTTTTCAGCTACGGTGATGCGATGTTCATCACGCGTAATCCTGCGCCGACTGCCCCTAAAGAATCGGGCCCAGAGGAAACAGTATGAGTCGCACCTGTCGTATGTCTTTCGAGCTGCTGGCCACTGATGGCAAGGCTCGTCGCGGTCGTTTGACCTTCCCGCGCGGTACCGTCGAGACCCCGGCCTTCATGCCGGTGGGCACCTACGGCACGGTCAAGGGCATGCTGCCACGGGATATCGAGGCGACTGGCGCTGAAATCATTCTGGGCAACACCTTCCACCTGTGGCTGCGCCCGGGCACGGAAGTGATCAAGAAGCACGGCGACCTGCACGATTTCATGCAGTGGAAAGGCCCGATCCTGACCGACTCCGGCGGTTTCCAGGTGTTCAGCCTGGGCGCCATGCGCAAGATCAAGGAGGAGGGCGTGACCTTCGCCTCGCCGGTCGACGGCGCCAAGGTGTTCATGGGGCCGGAAGAGTCGATGCAGGTCCAGCGTGACCTGGGCTCCGACATCGTGATGATTTTCGACGAATGCACGCCGTACCCGGCTGATGAAGACGTCGCCCGTATTTCCATGGAGTTGTCCCTGCGTTGGGCCAAGCGTTCGAAAGAAGCCCATGGCGACAACACCGCGGCGCTGTTCGGCATCGTTCAGGGCGGCATGCACCAGGACCTGCGCATGCGCTCCCTGGAAGGCCTGGACAAGATCGGCTTCGATGGCCTGGCCATCGGCGGCCTGTCGGTGGGCGAGCCCAAGCACGAAATGATCAAGGTGCTGGATTACCTGCCGGGCATGATGCCGGCTGACAAACCTCGTTACCTTATGGGCGTTGGCAAACCGGAAGACTTGGTTGAGGGTGTGCGCCGCGGTGTGGACATGTTCGATTGCGTGATGCCAACCCGTAATGCCCGCAATGGGCATCTGTTCATCGATACCGGCGTGCTGAAGATCCGTAACGCGTTCCATCGCCATGATGATTCGCCGCTCGATCCGACCTGCGATTGCTATACCTGCCAGAACTTCTCCCGCGCTTATCTGCATCACCTGGACAAGTGCGGCGAAATGCTGGGAAGCATGCTCAATACCATCCATAACTTGCGTCATTATCAAGTGCTTATGGCTGGTTTGCGCGAGGCTATTCAACAGGGTACATTGGCCGCCTTTGTCGATGCCTTCTACGCCAAACGCGGGTTACCTGTTCCGCCTTTGGACTGAGTTTCCTGACCCCAAGATTCAACATTTGCAACTGGAGTGCTAAATGAGCTTTTTTATCTCTAATGCCATGGCAGACGCTGCAGCCCCTGCGGCAGCCCCTATGGGCGGTGGTTTCGAGTGGATTTTCCTGGTCGGCTTCCTGGTCATCTTCTACCTGATGATCTGGCGTCCACAGGCCAAGCGCGCCAAAGAGCAGAAAAACCTGCTGAGCAGTCTGCAGAAAGGCGACGAAGTTGTGACCACCGGCGGCATCGCCGGCAAGATCACTAAAGTGGCCGACGATTTCGTCGTTCTGGAAGTTTCCGACACCGTCGAAATGAAGTTCCAGAAAGGCGCCATCGCCGCCACGCTGCCAAAAGGCACGCTCAAAGCGATCTAAGTTTCAACTTCATTTTCAATCGACGGGGCGCGCAAGGCGCCCCGCGTCATAAACGGGCGGCGTGATGCTGAACAAATATCCTCTGTGGAAATACATTCTGATCCTGGCGGTGCTGGCGGTCGGTCTGATTTATTCCGCTCCCAATCTTTATCCTGATGACCCGGCCATTCAGGTCAGCGGTGCAAGCACTGCACTGCAGGTCAATCAGGCTGATCTGGATCGTGTGAGCGCTGCGCTCAAGGAATCCGGGATCAACGTCAAGGCTGCCACGCTGGCAGAGGGCGGCAAGGGTGGTCTGATTCGCCTGACCAAGGCTGAAGACCAGTTGCCGGCCAAGGACGTTGTACGCAAGGCGTTGGGTGATGACTACGTCGTTGCATTGAACCTGGCGCAAACCACCCCGCAATGGCTGCGCAACCTCGCTGCGCACCCGATGAAGCTGGGTCTGGACTTGTCCGGTGGTGTGCACTTCCTGCTGGAAGTGGACATGGACAAAGCCCTCGATGCACGCCTGAAAGTCTACGAAGGCGACGTCAAGAGCCTGCTGCGTAAAGAAAAGCTGCGCTATCGCAGCCTGCCGCAACTCAATGGTGCCATCCAGCTGGGCTTCGCTGATGAAGACAGCCGTGAACAGGCCCGTGTGCTGATCCGCAAGAACTTCAACGATTTCGACATTGTTCCGGCCGACCTCAATGGTCAACCGGTGCTGCGTCTGGCGATGACCCCGGCCAAGCTGGCGGAAATCCGCGAATACTCCATCAAGCAGAACTTGACCACGGTACGTAACCGCGTCAACGAGCTGGGTGTTGCCGAACCGATCGTCCAGCGCCAGGGCGCCAACCGCATCGTGGTTGAGCTGCCGGGTGTGCAGGACACCGCCGAAGCCAAGCGTATCCTCGGCAAGACGGCCAACCTCGAGTTCCGTCTGGCCGCTGAGCCTGGTGCTTCGAAAGCCACTTCCGAATCCTTCGAGTTCCGTGAAGGCGGCCGTCCTCCAGCGCTGATCGAGCGCGGCCTGATCATCACCGGCGACCAGGTGACTGACGCCAAGGCCGGCTTCGACGAGCACGGCAGGCCAGAAGTGAATATCCGTCTGGATGGCCACGGCGGCGAGCTGATGAACCGTGCGACCCGTTCGAACGTCGGTCGCAGCATGGCGGTGATCTTCATCGAACAGCGTCCGGTTACCACCTATACCAAGCAAGTGGTCAACGGCGTCGAGAAAGACGTGCCGGTTCAGAGCTTCAAGGAAGAGAAGAAGATCATCAGCCTGGCGACCATCCAGTCGCCGCTGGGTGCCCAGTTCCGTATTACCGGCCTGAACGGCCAGGGCGAGTCGTCCGAGCTGGCGCTGCTGCTGCGTGCCGGTGGTCTGGCTGCACCGATGTACTTTGCTGAAGAGCGCACCATTGGTCCAAGCCTGGGTGCCGACAACATCACCAAGGGTATCGATGCGTCGCTGTGGGGCATGCTGTTCGTCTCGCTGTTCATCATGGCCATCTACCGCTTCTTCGGCCTCATCGCCACCGTCGCTCTGGCGGTGAACATGGTGATGCTGCTGGCGCTGATGTCGCTGCTGGGTGCAACGCTGACCCTGCCGGGCATCGCCGGTATCGTATTGACCATGGGTATGGCCGTCGACGCCAACGTGCTGATCTTCTCGCGGATCCGTGAAGAGATCGCTGCCGGCATGACCGTGCAGCGTGCAATCAACGAAGGCTTCGGCCGGGCATTCACCGCGATTCTCGACGCCAACCTGACCACCTTGCTGGTCGGCGGCATCCTCTTTGCCATGGGCACCGGCCCGGTCAAGGGCTTCGCAGTGACCATGTCCCTCGGGATCTTTACCTCGATGTTCACGGCCATCATGGTGACCCGCGCGATGGTCAACCTGATCTTCGGCGGTCGTGACTTCAAGAAGTTGTGGATTTAAGGGGCTGCCATGTTACGTACAATCAACTTCATGGGCGTTCGCAACTTCGCGTTCGGCGTCACATTGTTCCTTACCGTGCTGGCCTTGTTCAGTGTCGCCACCAAGGGCATGAACTGGGGCCTGGACTTCACCGGCGGTACGCTCATCGAGCTGACCTACGAGCGTCCGGCTGATGTCTCCAAGGTGCGTGAGCAGCTGGTGAGCGCCGGTTATAATGACGCTGTCGTGCAGAACTTCGGTGCAACCACCGACCTGCTGGTGCGCATGCCTGGCGAAGACCCGCAACTGGGTCACCAGGTGGCCGAGGCCTTGCAGAAGGTCGGCGGCGAGAACCCGGCGACGGTCAAGCGTGTCGAATTCGTCGGCCCGCAGGTGGGTGAAGAGCTGCGCGACCAGGGCGGCCTCGGCATGCTGATGGCGCTGGGCGGCATCCTGATCTACCTGGCGTTCCGCTTTCAGTGGAAGTTCGCGATCGGTGCGATCGTGTCCCTGATCCACGACGTGATCGTGACCATCGGTATCCTGTCGTTCTTCCAGATCACCTTCGACCTGACGGTGCTGGCGGCGGTACTGGCGATCATCGGTTACTCGCTCAACGACACCATCGTGGTATTCGACCGGGTTCGTGAGAACTTCCGTGTCCTGCGCAAGGCCAGCCTGATCGAGAACATCAACATCTCGACCACGCAAACCCTGCTGCGGACCATGGCGACTTCTATCTCCACCTTGCTGGCGATCGCGGCCCTGCTGTTCTTCGGCGGCGACAACCTGTTCGGTTTCTCCATCGCCCTGTTCATCGGTGTTCTGGCGGGTACTTACTCGTCGATCTACATCGCGAACGTGGTGCTGATCTGGCTGAACCTGAGCACGGAAGACCTGATTCCTCCTGCCAATACCGAGAAGGAAGTCGACGACCGTCCTTGAAGGACAATTCTTCTGGCGGTGTAGTCCAAAAAAGGCGCGAGTTGAACTCGCGCCTTTTTTTGTGCTCCAAGGCTGGGAGAAGCGCGGACATGTTCCGTATGTGATGGTCCAGGAGGTTCATGTGAACAAGTCGATGCTGGTTGGTGCTGTACTGGGTGCTGTCGGTGTGACTGCCGGGGGCGCTGTGGCCACCTACAGCCTGGTTAAAAGCGGTCCTGAGTTCGCACAAGTACTCGCCGTTGAGCCGGTCAAGACACAAATCAAGACTCCACGTGAAGTGTGCAAGGATGTAACTGTCACCCGGCAGGCGCCGGTGAAAGATCAACATCAGATCGCCGGTACTGTGGTCGGTGCATTGGCAGGTGGTTTGCTGGGTAACCAGGTCGGTGGCGGCACCGGCAAGAAGATCGCCACGGTCGCGGGTGCTGTCGGTGGTGGTTATGCCGGCAACAAGGTGCAGGAAGGTATGCAGGAGCGTGATACCTACACCACGACCCAGACCCGCTGCAACACGGTCAACGACATCAGTGACAAGGTTGTAGGTTACGACGTGCGGTATTCGCTGGACGGCAAGGAAGGCAAGGTGCGCATGGATCGTGATCCGGGCAACCAGATTCCGGTGGACAAGGAAGGCAAGTTGATCCTGTCGGAGAATCAGCAAGGTCAGTGATCTGGATAAAAAAGAAGCACCCTGCGGGGTGCTTTTTTTGTGCCCGGGATTTATGCAGCACCGCAACCCCCTGTAGGAGCGAGCCTGCTCGCGAAAAATCCGAGGACGCCGCGTTCTTCCAGAACTCCCGCGTTATCGTTGACCACCATCGCGAGCAGGCTCGCTCCTACAGAGGGTTGTGGTGTTTTTGAGGGGTGAATTCCAGGCAAAAAAAAGCACCCCGAAGGGTGCTTTTTCTGTCGCGGGAAGCTTAGCGCTTCAGCGAGGCCGGCAGGTGCGGCTGGATCGCCGTCAAAACTGCCTTGAAACATTTGGTGTTGCCGGCAACGACGTGGCCTTTCTCGAGGAAGTCGTGACCGCCGGTGAAGTCGCTCACCAGGCCGCCTGCTTCCTGGATCAGCAGGGCGCCAGCGGCCATGTCCCACTCGGACAGGCCCGACTCCCAGAAGGCGTCGAAACGGCCGGCAGCTACGTAGGCCAGGTCCAGGCTCGCGGAGCCGGCGCGGCGGATGCCGGCAGTCTGGCCAACCAGGGCGCGGAACATGCCCAGGTAGTTGTCGAGGTTGTCCATCTGCTCGTCACGGAACGGGAAGCCGGTACCCAGCAGGGCGCCGTCCAGGCTGGTGCGACCGCTGACGCGCAGGCGACGACCGTTCAGTTGAGCGCCGCGACCACGGCTGGCGGTGAATTCTTCCTGGCGAACCGGGTCCAGAACAACAGCGTGCTCTAGGCGACCGCGGTATTTGCAGGCAATGCTGACAGCGAAGTGAGGAATGCCGCGCAGGAAGTTGGTGGTGCCGTCCAGCGGATCGATGATCCACAGGTACTCTTCGCCTTCGATGCCGGTGCCGGCGTGCATGCCGGTCTCTTCACCCAGGATCGAGTGATTCGGGTACGCCTTGCGCAGGGCGTCGATGATTTTCTGTTCGGCGGCGCGATCCACCTCGGATACGTAATCCTTGGCGTCTTTTTCGTCGACCTTGATGGTATCCAGGCGCTCGATGGAGCGGAAGATCAATTCACTGGCGCTGCGGGCGGCGCGCAGCGCGATATTCAGCATGGGCTGCATGGATGTGTCACCTAAGGTTGTTAAAGAAAGCCGGGCATTCTATCAGAAAGTTTCTACAGGAGAAGGACGACGTTCGCTTTCATGGCTTAACGGTAGCTTCAGCTGTAAGATTCCGCTCCCGATTATCGTGTTCGAGAGCGCCTCCCTTGCTGCATAACATTCGTGTCGTCCTGGTCAATACCAGCCATCCGGGCAATATCGGCGGGGCTGCGCGTGCCATGAAGAACATGGGCTTGTCGCGGCTGGTGCTGGTCGAGCCTCGTCAGTTCCCGCATCACGAAGCCGACGCCCGTGCTTCCGGTGCCGGTGACATCCTTGAAAACGCGCAAGTCGTCGCCACCTTGGAAGATGCCCTGGTCGGCTGCAATCTGGTGCTGGGTACCAGTGCCCGCGACCGGCGCATTCCCTGGCCGCTGCTCGATCCCCGCGAATGCGGAACGAAGGTGGTCGAGGAAGCGGGGCAGGGCGCGGAAATCGCCCTGGTGTTCGGTCGTGAAGATTCCGGCCTGACCAACGAAGAGCTGCAGCGATGTCATTATCACGTGCACATCCCATCCGACCCTGAGTTCAGTTCGCTGAACCTTGGGGCGGCGGTGCAGGTGTTGAGCTATGAAGTGCGCATGTCCTGGTTGGCGGCCCAGGGCCAGCCAAGCAAGGTCGAGAAGGAAGAGGTGGCTTCGGTTAAGAGCGCTGAGCTGGCGACCATGGACGAGCTGGAGCGATTCTATGAACACCTGGAGCAAACCCTGGTGGCCATCGAATTCCTCGATCCGGAAAAGCCACGGCACTTGATGGCGCGCCTGCGCCGGTTGTACGGACGCAGCTCGGTCAGCCGGGCGGAAATGAATATTTTGCGTGGCATCCTCACGGAAACCCAGAAAGCGGCCCGTGGTGAGCTTCTAAAGCGGAAGGATTAATGATGTTTGAGCGTTTGCGTGAAGATATCCAGAGCGTATTCCATCGAGACCCGGCGGCGCGTAACGCTTTTGAAGTCCTGACCTGCTACCCCGGCATGCACGCCATCTGGATTCACCGTTTGTCGGCGATGCTGTGGCGCGCGGACCTGAAGTGGCTGGCGCGGCTGGTGTCGAACTTTGGTCGCTGGCTGACCGGGATCGAGATCCATCCGGGGGCCAAGGTCGGTCGTCGTTTTTTCATCGACCATGGCATGGGCATTGTCATCGGTGAAACCGCCGAGATCGGCGACGACGTCACTATTTACCAGGGCGTGACCCTGGGCGGTACCAGCTGGAACAAGGGCAAGCGTCACCCGACCCTGGGTGATGGCGTGGTGGTCGGGGCGGGTGCGAAGGTGCTCGGCCCGTTCACTGTCGGTGCCGGTGCCAAGGTGGGTTCCAATGCTGTCGTGACCAAGGAAGTGCCGCCGGGTGCGACTGTGGTCGGGATTCCGGGGCGGATCATCGTCAAATCCGACGAAGAGCAGGATGCCAAGCGCAAGGCCATGGCCGAGAAGATCGGTTTTGATGCCTACGGCGTGACTGAAGACATGCCTGACCCGGTGGCTCGCGCCATCAACCAATTGCTCGATCACCTGCAGGCGGTCGATGGTCGACTGGAGGGGATGTGCGGGGCGTTGAAGGATCTGGGCAGTAATTACTGTGCGAAAGATCTGCCTGAGCTGCGCGAAGAAGATTTCGCCTGTGTGAAGGACAAGGATCAGAGTCAGGCCAGCTAGATCGCGCCGCTCCCTTCGCGAGCAAGCCCGCTCCCACAGGATGTTCATCGCCCCTGTGGGAGCGGGCCTGCTCGCGAAGAACGATAACGCGCATTTACTGGTGATACACGCCCAGCCTTTGCTATGATGCGCCCGCTCTTTTGCGGGTAATCCTGACTAAAGTACTAGGTCTTATAGTTGACTTAAATACTAGGGAATTGCATACTCGCCTCATTCCGAACTCCGTGGTAATTGTCCATGCGACTGACTACAAAAGGCCGATACGCCGTGACCGCCATGCTTGACCTGGCGTTGCACGCGCAGCACGGGCCCGTGTCCCTGGCCGATATCTCCGAGCGCCAAGGCATCTCCCTGTCCTACCTCGAACAGCTTTTTGCCAAATTGCGCCGCAGCAATCTGGTGTCCAGCGTGCGTGGTCCGGGCGGTGGCTACCAATTGTCCCGCGACATGCAGGGCATCCAGGTCGCCCAGGTGATCGATGCGGTGAACGAATCGGTCGATGCCACCAAATGCCAGGGCCAAGGTGATTGCCATCAAGGCGACACCTGCCTGACCCACCACTTGTGGTGCGACCTGAGCCTGCAGATTCACGAATTTCTGAGCGGTATCAGCTTGGCTGACCTTGTAACTCGCCGTGAGGTGCAGGAAGTAGCCCAGCGTCAGGACCAGCGCCGTTGCAACAGCAAGGTGCCACGCCTGGACAAGATTGAAGCGTCCGCCGTCGAATGACAGCCAAAGAGCTAGCGGCACGCCAGCCAGCCTGATTTAGGAGATAGTCCATGAAATTGCCGATTTACCTTGATTACTCTGCGACCACCCCGGTTGATCCGCGTGTCGCGCAAAAGATGAGTGAATGCCTGCTGGTCGACGGAAACTTCGGTAACCCGGCGTCCCGTTCCCACGTGTTCGGCTGGAAAGCTGAAGAGTCCGTTGAAAACGCCCGTCGTCAGGTGGCCGACCTGGTCAACGCCGACCCGCGTGAAATCGTCTGGACCTCCGGTGCCACCGAATCCGACAACCTGGCAATCAAGGGTGCGGCACATTTCTACGCCACCAAAGGCAAGCACCTGATCACCACCAAGATCGAGCACAAGGCTGTCCTGGATACCATGCGCCAGCTGGAGCGTGAAGGTTTCGAAGTGACCTACATCGAGCCTCGCACCGATGGTCTGGTAACGCCTGAGATGATCGAAGCCGAACTGCGCGACGACACCATCCTGGTTTCGGTCATGCACGTGAACAACGAAATCGGCACCATCAACGACATCGCAGCGATCGGCGAACTGCTCCGTTCCAAGGGCATCCTGTTTCACGTCGATGCCGCTCAGTCCACTGGCAAGGTCGAGATCGACCTGCAGAAGCTGAAAGTCGACATGATGTCGTTCTCCGCCCACAAGACCTACGGTCCTAAAGGCATCGGCGCCCTGTACGTAAGCCGCAAGCCGCGCGTGCGTATCGAAGCGACCATGCACGGTGGCGGCCACGAGCGTGGCATGCGTTCCGGCACCCTGGCGACCCACCAGATCGTCGGCATGGGTGAAGCTTTCCGCGTAGCCAAGGAAGACATGGCAGCCGAGAACGCACGCATCAAGGCGTTGAGCGACCGTTTCTACAAGCAGGTAGAGCACCTGGAAGAGCTGTACGTCAACGGCAGCCTGACCGCTCGCGTTCCGCACAACCTGAACCTGAGTTTCAACTACGTTGAAGGCGAGTCGCTGATCATGGCGCTCAAGGATCTGGCGGTTTCGTCCGGTTCGGCCTGCACCTCGGCATCCCTTGAGCCTTCGTACGTACTGCGCGCCCTGGGCCGCAACGACGAACTGGCTCACAGCTCGATCCGCTTCACCTTCGGTCGTTTCACCACCGAAGAAGAAATCGACTACGCCGCGCAGAAAGTCTGCGAGGCCGTAACCAAGCTGCGCGCTCTGTCGCCGCTGTGGGACATGTACAAAGACGGCGTCGATATCTCGAAGATCGAGTGGGCGGCACACTAACTATAGAAGCCGCCGGATACAGGTCCTGTAGCAGCGCGGCGGTAAATGCAGCGCAACTACAGGGTCTCAAGAGCGGCCCTGATGAGTGAGGATTGAGAATCATGGCTTACAGCGAAAAGGTCATCGACCACTACGAAAACCCGCGCAACGTCGGCAAGATGGACGCGGAAGATCCTGATGTCGGCACCGGCATGGTCGGCGCTCCGGCGTGCGGCGACGTGATGCGCCTGCAGATCAAGGTCAACGACGCCGGCATCATCGAAGATGCCAAGTTCAAGACTTACGGCTGCGGTTCGGCTATCGCATCCAGCTCCCTCGCTACCGAGTGGATGAAGGGCAAGACCCTGGACGAAGCGGAAACCATCAAGAACACCCAGCTGGCTGAAGAACTGGCCCTGCCGCCAGTGAAAATCCACTGCTCGGTACTCGCTGAAGACGCTATCAAGGCGGCTGTTCGCGACTACAAGCAGAAGAAAGGCTTGATCTAAGCATTTGGCGACGAGTAAGGAGTCAACGATGGCTATCAGCATGACAGAAGCGGCGGCCAAGCACGTGCGACGCTCCCTCGACGGGCGCGGCAAGGGTGAAGGGATTCGTCTGGGTGTTCGCACCACGGGCTGTTCCGGCCTTGCCTACGTGCTGGAGTTTGTCGACGAGGTGGTTGCTGAGGACCAGGTGTTCGAAAGTCACGGCGAAAAAGTGATTATCGACCCGAAAAGCCTGGCCTACCTGGACGGCACCGAGCTCGATTTCGTCAAGGAAGGGTTGAACGAAGGCTTCAAGTTCAACAACCCCAACGTGCGCGGTGAATGTGGCTGCGGCGAAAGCTTCAACATCTGAGGCTTGTCGTGGGTACTCCTTGTCATTTCGCTTTATTCGAGCTGCAACCGAGTTTCGATCTGGATCTCGATCAGCTGGCTACGCGCTACCGTGAGTTGGCGCGCGGCGTTCATCCGGACCGCTTTGCAGACGCTTCCGAGCGCGAGCAGCGGCTGGCGCTGGAGCAATCCGCGAGCCTCAACGAGGCCTATCAGACGCTCAAGAGTCCACCCAAGCGCGCGCGTTACCTGCTCGCCTTGAATGGTGGCGAGCTGCCGCTGGAGGTCACGGTGCATGATCCGGAGTTCCTTCTGCAGCAGATGGAGCTGCGTGAAGAGCTCGAAGACCTGCAGGACAGCGCCGACCTCAATGGCGTTGCCGTCTTCAAGCGTCGCCTGAAGGCTGCCCAGGATGAACTGAACCAAAGCTTCGCAGCTTGCTGGAACGATGCCGCGCAACGTGAACGGGCCGAACGCCTGATGCGGCGCATGCAGTTCCTCGACAAGCTCACCTACGAAGTGCGCCAGTTAGAAGAGCGCCTCGACGACTAACCCAGTGCCGCTCCGGTCGCACGCCTGATATACAGATAAGTCCTGATAACGATGGCCCTACTGCAGATCGCCGAACCCGGCCAAAGTCCTCAACCGCACCAGCGTCGTCTGGCTGTGGGGATCGACTTGGGCACTACCAATTCGCTGGTCGCTGCATTGCGCAGTGGACTTTCCGAGCCTCTGGCTGACGCGCAAGGGCGGGTCATCCTGCCGTCTGCCGTGCGCTATCACGCCGATCGCGTCGAGGTTGGCGAATCCGCCAAGCTGGCTGCCGCCACCGATCCCTTGAACACCGTGCTGTCGGTCAAGCGCTTGATGGGTCGTGGTCTGTCCGACGTCAAGCAGCTGGGCGAGCAACTGCCCTACCGCTTTGTCGGCGGCGAGTCGCACATGCCGTTCATCGACACGATCCAGGGCCCGAAAAGCCCGGTCGAAGTGTCCGCCGATATCCTCAAGGTCCTGCGCCAGCGCGCGGAAGCGACCCTGGGCGGTGAGCTGGTGGGGGCGGTGATCACCGTTCCGGCCTATTTCGATGACGCTCAACGTCAAGCCACCAAGGATGCGGCCAAGCTGGCCGGCCTGAATGTGCTGCGTTTGCTCAATGAGCCGACCGCTGCCGCTGTGGCCTATGGTCTGGATCAGCATGCCGAAGGCCTGGTCGCCATTTACGACCTGGGCGGCGGTACCTTCGATATTTCGATTCTGCGCCTGACCGGCGGTGTCTTCGAAGTCCTGGCCACCGGCGGCGACAGCGCCCTGGGCGGCGATGACTTCGACCACGCGATCGCTGGCTGGATCATCGAGAGCGCGGGCCTGTCCGCCGACCTCGATCCAGGTGCGCAGCGCAACTTGTTGCAAACCGCCTGTGCGGCCAAGGAAGCCCTGACCAATGCGCCTGCCGTTGAAGTCGCCTATGGCGAGTGGAAAGCCGAGCTGACCCGTGAAGCCTTCAATGCGCTGATCGAGCCGATGGTCGCACGCAGCCTCAAGGCCTGCCGTCGTGCGGTGCGTGATTCCGGTATTGAGCTGGAAGACGTGCACGCCGTGGTCATGGTCGGTGGTTCGACTCGCGTACCTCGCGTTCGCGAAGCCGTCGCCGAAGCCTTCGGTCGCCAGCCCCTGACTGAAATCGACCCGGATCAAGTGGTCGCCATTGGTGCTGCGATCCAGGCTGATACCCTGGCCGGTAACAAGCGCGATGGTGGCGAACTGCTGCTGCTCGACGTGATTCCGCTGTCCCTGGGCCTGGAAACCATGGGCGGCCTGATGGAGAAGGTGATTCCGCGCAACACCACCATCCCTGTCGCCCGCGCCCAGGATTTCACCACGTATAAAGACGGCCAGTCGGCCATGGCGATCCACGTGTTGCAGGGCGAGCGCGAGCTGATCAGCGACTGCCGCTCCCTGGCGCGCTTCGAATTGCGCGGTATCCCGGCAATGGTGGCGGGTGCGGCGAAGATTCGCGTGACCTTCCAGGTCGACGCCGACGGTCTGCTCAGTGTTTCCGCTCGCGAACTGGGTTCGGGCGTCGAAGCCAGCATTCAGGTCAAGCCGTCCTACGGCCTGACCGACGGCGAAATCGCCAAAATGCTCAAGGACTCGTTCCAGCACGCCAATGACGACAAGGTTGCCCGTGTACTGCGCGAACAGCAGGTCGACGCCCAGCGCCTGATCGAAGCCGTGCAGGCCGCTCTGGAGGCCGATGGCGAGCGCTTGCTCGACGCCGAGGAACGCATGGTCATCGATGCGCAGGTGCAGGAACTGAATGAACTGATGAAAGGTACCGATGGTTACGCCATCGAGCAGCAGACCAAGCGTCTGTCGCAAGTGACCGACGCCTTTGCTGCCCGCCGCCTGGACTCGACGGTGAAAGCCGCGCTGGCGGGGCGCAACCTGAATGAGATTGAGGAATAACGATGCCGCAGGTCATTTTTCTGCCACACGAGAAGTTTTGCCCCGAAGGCATGGTTGTTGAGGCTGAGACGGGGGTTTCCATCCTCGAACTGGCTCATGAGCACCACATCGAGATGGAAAGCGCCTGTGGCGGCGTCTGCGCCTGCACCACCTGCCACTGCATCATCCGTGAGGGTTTTGACTCGCTGGAAGAAGCCGACGAGCTGGAAGAAGACTACCTTGATAAAGCCTGGGGTCTTGAGCGCGAGTCCCGCCTGGGGTGCCAGGCCAAGGTCGGTACCGAAGACCTGACGGTCGAAATTCCGAAGTACTCGCTCAACCACGCCGCCGAAGCGCCGCATTGATTCAAGGAATTGTCATGAAACTCAAGTGGACTGATGTGCTGGAGATCGCGATCCAGCTGGCTGAAAGCAAGCCCGACGTGGACCCTATGTCGGTCAACTTCGTCGATCTGCGCAAATGGGTAATGGAATTGCCCGATTTCGACGATATGCCTGAGCATTGTGGCGAAAAGATCCTGGAGGCCATTCAGGCCCACTGGATCGAAGAACGCGATTGAGCCACGCCGCAGGTTAGGCAATACCCGAGAACCCGCGTATAATTCGCGGGTTTAATTTTTCGTAAATTACCGTTTCTGGAGTTACACCATGGCTGTTCAACGTACTTTCTCCATCATCAAGCCTGACGCCGTTGCTAAAAACGTGATCGGCGAGATCACCACTCGTTTCGAAAAAGCTGGCCTGCGCGTTGTAGCTTCGAAACTGAAGCAGCTGTCCAAAGCCGAAGCCGAAGGCTTCTACGCTGAGCACAGCGCTCGTGGCTTCTTCAACGACCTGGTTGCTTTCATGATCTCCGGTCCGGTTGTCGTTCAGGTTCTGGAAGGCGAAAACGCTATCGCTCTGAACCGTGAGCTGATGGGCGCTACCAACCCTAAAGAAGCTGCTGCCGGCACCATCCGCGCTGACTTCGCTGACTCCATCGACGCCAACGCCGTACACGGTTCGGACTCCGAAGCCGCTGCCGCTCGCGAAATCTCGTACTTCTTCGCAGCTACTGAAGTAACCACTCGCTAAGCATTGGCTTAAGAGTGAAGGTGAATCCATGACTACATCGACTGTAAAAACTAACCTGCTGGGTCTGACTCAACAGGAAATGGAAAAATTCTTCGACTCAATCGGGGAGAAGCGTTTCCGTGCCGGTCAGGTAATGAAATGGATTCACCACTTTGGTGTCGATGATTTCGATGCCATGACGAACGTCAGCAAGGCCTTGCGCGAAAAGCTCAAGGCTGTTGCTGAGGTCCGTGGTCCGGAAGTGGTCAGCGAGGACATCTCCAGCGACGGCACCCGCAAGTGGGTGGTGCGCGTGGCGTCCGGCAGCTGCGTCGAGACCGTGTACATTCCCCAGGGCAAACGCGGCACCTTGTGCGTTTCGTCCCAGGCAGGCTGTGCCCTGGATTGCAGTTTCTGCTCCACCGGCAAGCAAGGCTTCAACAGCAACCTCACCGCCGCCGAAGTCATCGGCCAGGTGTGGATTGCCAACAAATCCTTTGGCAGCGTCCCGGCAACCGTCGACCGTGCCATCACCAACGTGGTGATGATGGGCATGGGTGAGCCGCTGCTGAACTTCGACAACGTCGTCGCGGCCATGCATCTGATGATGGACGACCTGGGCTACGGCATTTCCAAGCGCCGCGTGACCCTGTCGACCTCCGGCGTGGTGCCGATGATCGATGAGCTCTCCAAGCACATCGACGTCTCCCTGGCGTTGTCCCTGCACGCACCGAATGACGCATTGCGTAACCAATTGGTGCCGATCAACAAGAAGTATCCGCTTAAGATGCTGCTCGAGTCGTGCCAGCGCTACATGTCGTCCCTGGGCGAAAAGCGTGTGCTGACCATCGAGTACACCTTGCTCAAGGACGTCAACGACAAGCTTGAGCACGCAGTGGAAATGATCGAGCTGCTAAAGAACATCCCGTGCAAGATCAACCTGATCCCGTTCAACCCGTTCCCGCATTCCGGGTACGAGCGTCCGAGCAACAACGCCATTCGTCGCTTCCAGGATCAGCTTCATCATGCCGGTTTCAACGTCACCGTCCGCACCACCCGTGGTGAAGACATCGACGCCGCCTGTGGTCAATTGGTAGGGCAGGTGCTGGATCGCACCCGTCGCAGCGAACGTTATATCGCCGTGCGTGAATTGAACGCCGACAGCGATGTTGCTTCGAGCACTGCGAACAACAATTAAGAGAGGATCTCTATGTCCCTGCGCTTTGCGCTGCTTTTGCTGTTGGCCAGCCTGTGTGCTGGCTGCGTGCTTTCGGGTGATTACAACCCGATGAAGACCAGCAAGGGCCGTGATGAAGCGCGTGAGGCGTATGTGCAACTCGGTATCGGGTATTTGCAACAAGGCATGACCGAGCGCGCCAAGGTTCCGCTGAGAAAAGCCCTGGAACTCGATGGCTCCGACCCTGATGCCAACGCGGCGCTGGGGCTGGTGTTCCAGGCCGAGATGGAGCCGGAACTTGCTGACGAGCATTTTCGCAAGGCGCTGTCTTCCCGTCCGGGCGACGCACGAATCCTCAATAACTACGGCAGCTTTCTTTTCGAGCAAAAACGTTACACGCAAGCCTACGAGCGCTTTGAACAAGCGGCTGCCGATACGCTGTATCCTGAGCGTTCGCGGGTGTTCGAGAACCTGGGCATGACCGCTGCGATGCTCGGCCAGCGTGATCTGGCCCTGCAGCAACTGGAAAAAGCCCTGCGCCTGAACCGGCAACAACCTCGTGCATTGCTGGAAATGGCTGAGTTGTCTTACGAAGACAGGCATTATGTGCCCGCGCGAGATTATTACGACCGTTTCAGCCAGCTCTCCGAGCAAAATGCACGTAGTCTATTGCTCGGCGTTCGGCTGGCAAACGTGTTCGAAGATCGCGACAAGGCTGCAAGTAAAGGCCTGCAACTAAAAAGACTCTATCCCGGTACGCCGGAATATCAGCAATACCTGTCGGAGCAATGATGAAAGCGGCGCATCCCGAAGTTGTAGCAGCGAATCGCGTTAACCCCGGTGAGACTTTGCGCCAGGCCCGCGAAAGCAATGGCTGGTCGCTGGCCGAAGTGGCCCTCAAGCTCAACCTCACCACCACTTCCTTGAGCAATCTGGAAGCCGGCGCTTTCGACAAGCTGCCTGGGCATACCTTTGCCCGTGGTTATATTCGCGCCTATGCCAAGTTGCTCGGCATGGACCAGGCCGTTCTAGTCCAGCAATTCGATCAATCCACCGGTACCGACTCCCAGGGCAGCAATGTTCACAGCCTGGGTCGTATTGAAGAGCCGGTCCGGGTTTCCCACACCATTTTGCGAGTCGTCAGCCTGCTGTTGCTGGTAGCGGTGATTGGTGGCGGTTTCGTCTGGTGGCAGGATCAGACCTCGATGCGCACCAAGGACCTGATCGGTCTGACTCCGGAACACGTAGAAGTCGAAGGGGCCGACGGTACCACACAGATTCATCCGCTGGACGAGCCGGAAGACCAGGCCGTCGTGGAAGGTCAGACCGAAGGCGGAACCGCTCTCGCGTTGCCGCAGGCCGAGGCTCCGGCTGAAGCACCGGAACAGGCTCAAGTGACAACGCCGGCCACCCCGGCAACGCCGACCACACCAGCCGCACCCGCTCATACCCCCGCGCCCGTTGTCGCAGCGCCGGTGACCCCGGCAAATCCGGCTCCGGCAGCGGCTGCCGTCCCGGTTCCTGCGGTGACTGCACCGGTAGTCGCTCAGGCTCCTGCTCCTGCTCCAGCCGCAGCCGCACCGGTGGCCGGTCAAGGCCAGGTTCAGGTGCAGTTCACCTCTGATTGCTGGACACAAGTGACCGACGGTAGCGGCAAGGTGCTGTTCAGCGGTCTCAAACGCAAAGGCGACAGCCTGGCGGTCAATGGCAAACCACCGTTTTCCGTACGCCTGGGCTTTGCCCGCGGCGCTCAGGTCAGCTACAACGGCCAGCCAGTCGATGTCGCTCCGTTCACCAGTGGCGAGACTGCTCGCCTGAAGTTGGGTCAATAAGTCATGCACGGCGAATCTCCAATCAAACGTCGCGAATCCCGCAAGATCTGGGTCGGTAACGTGCCTGTTGGCGGCGATGCGCCTATCGCTGTGCAGAGCATGACCAACAGCGACACCAACGACGTCGCGGCCACGGTCGCGCAAATCAATCGCCTGGAAGCGGCTGGCGTCGATATCGTGCGGGTTTCCGTACCGGACATGGACGCTGCCGAGGCCTTCGGCAAGATCAAGCAGCTGGTCAAAGTCCCCCTGGTTGCCGACATCCACTTCGACTACCGCATCGCGTTGCGCGTCGCCGAGCTGGGTGTCGATTGCCTGCGGATCAACCCGGGCAACATCGGTCGCGAAGATCGCGTGCGCGCGGTGGTCGATGCCGCCCGTGACCGCGGAATCCCGATCCGTATCGGCGTGAACGCCGGTTCCCTGGAAAAAGACCTGCAAAAGAAATACGGCGAGCCCACGCCTGCTGCGCTGGTCGAGTCTGCCTTGCGTCACGTCGAGCACCTTGAACGTCTGAACTTCCAGGACTTCAAGGTCAGCGTGAAAGCCTCCGACGTGTTCATGGCCGTCGAAGCGTACCGCCTGCTGGCCAAGGAAATCGTCCAGCCACTGCACCTGGGCATCACCGAAGCCGGTGGTTTGCGTTCAGGCACGGTGAAATCTGCCGTGGGCCTCGGTATGCTGCTCGCCGAAGGGATTGGCGATACTATCCGCATCTCGTTGGCGGCCGACCCGGTCGAGGAAGTGAAAGTCGGCTACGACATTCTCAAATCCCTGCACCTGCGTTCCCGTGGCATCAACTTCATCGCCTGCCCGAGCTGCTCGCGGCAGAACTTCGATGTGGTCAAGACCATGAACGAGCTGGAAGGGCGCCTCGAGGATTTGCTGGTACCGCTGGATGTTGCGGTCATCGGTTGCGTGGTCAACGGCCCGGGTGAAGCCAAGGAAGCCCATATCGGCTTGACCGGCGGCACGCCCAACCTGATTTACATCGATGGCAAGCCATCGCAGAAACTGACGAATGACAATCTGGTGGATGAGCTTGAACGCTTGATCCGCCAGAAAGCGGCCGAAAAGGTCGAAGCTGACGCTGCCGTTATCGCGCGTGGCTGATCGAACGAATTTAAGGATTTAACGTGAGCAAGTCTCTGCAAGCCATTCGTGGCATGAACGACATCCTGCCCGAACAGACTCCCCTGTGGCGTCATTTCGAAGGCACCGTTTCGCGCCTGCTGGATAACTACGGTTACAAGCAGATCCGCATGCCGATCGTCGAGTTCACCGAGCTGTTCAAGCGCTCCATCGGTGAAGTGACCGACATCGTCGAAAAAGAGATGTACACCTTCGACGACCGCAACGGCGACTCCCTGACCCTGCGCCCTGAAGGCACGGCGGCTTGCGTGCGCGCGGTGCTGGAACATGGCATCACCGGCGGCGGCCAGGTTCAGAAACTCTGGTACATCGGTCCGATGTTCCGTCACGAGCGCCCGCAGAAAGGTCGCTATCGCCAGTTCCACCAGATTGGTGTCGAAGTGTTCAACCTCGACGGTCCGGACATCGACGCCGAACTGATCGTGTTGACCTGGCGCCTGTGGGGCGAGCTGGGCATCCGCGATGCGGTAAAGCTCGAGCTCAACAGCCTGGGCACCAGTGAATCCCGCGGCCGTTATCGCGAAGCACTGGTCGAATACCTCTCGGCGCACATGGACAAACTCGACGAAGACAGCCAGCGTCGCCTGAAAACCAATCCGCTGCGGGTTCTTGATACCAAGAACGCCGAGACCCAGGCGGTATTGGTCGATGCGCCGAAGATGGCCGACTACCTCGACGAAGAATCCCGCGTGCACTTCGAGGGCCTCAAGGCTCGCCTGGACGCCGCCGGCATTCCCTACGTGATCAACCCGAAGCTGGTTCGCGGGCTGGATTACTACAGCAAGACCGTTTTCGAATGGGTCACCGACAAGCTCGGCGCCCAGGGCACCGTGTGTGCTGGCGGTCGTTACGACGGCCTGGTAGAGCAGATGGGCGGCAAGCCGACCGCCGGCGTTGGCTTTGCCATGGGCATCGAACGCCTGGTGCTGTTGCTGGAAACCCTGGAGCAGATCCCGCAAGAGATCTCCCGTCAGGTTGACGTCTACCTCTGCGCCTTCGGTGAAGCCGCCGAACTCGCCGGGCTGACCCTGGCGGAGCGCGTCCGTGACCAGTTGCCCAACCTGCGCCTGCAAGTGAATGCCGGCGCCGGCAGTTTCAAAAGCCAGTTCAAGAAGGCCGACAAGAGCGGTGCGTTGTACGCGCTGATCCTCGGTGACGACGAAATGGCCCAGCAAGTGGTAGGTTTCAAACCCCTGCGTGGCCAGGGTGAACAACAAAGCATTGCCTGGGATGCGCTTGCAGCGCACCTGGCCACCTGCGTCGTGCAGGGTTGAAGCTGTCTAAACAGCCGAATTAGCGATTAAGGAGTATTGGGGTGTCGAGTACCGAAGACGAACATTTGATGGAACTGAAGGAATGGTGGTCACGCAACGGTAAGCCCCTGGTCACTGGCGGCCTGTTGGCGTTGGTCATCGTGTTCGGCTGGCAGGCGTTCCACAAGTATCAGAGCAATCAGTCGCAAGGCGCCTCGATTCTCTATCAGCAATTGCTCGAAACCACGCTGACGCCTGACGGCAAGCCTGATGCGGCTCGTGTTTCGGACCTGGCCGGCAAGCTTAACAGCGAGTACGGCGGCAGCGCCTACGCGCAGTACGGCAGCCTGTTCGTGGCCAAGGTCGCGGTCGACAGCGGCAAGCTGGACGACGCGGTCACCGAGCTCAAGGCTATTGTCGCCAAGCCGGCCAACCCGGCGCTGGGCGAAATCGCCCGTCAGCGTCTGGCCCAGGTACTCGGCGCGCAGAACAAGGCCGACGAAGCCCTGAAGCTGCTCGAAGGCGATGCCGACAAGGCATTCCTGGCCACCCGCGAAGAACTCAAGGGCGACCTGCTGGTGCAGTTGGGTCGTACCGACGAGGCGAGCACGGCGTATCAAAAAGCCAAGGCGGCACTGTCGGATGAAGCGGCGGTCGGTGGCCTGCAAATCAAGCTGGACGACCTGGCCAAAGGGGATGCGTGACGTGATTCGTTGGAAACATGCAGCATTGCTGGCCCTGGCCATTTTGGCCGCGGGTTGCAGCAGCAACAGCAAAAAAGAACTGCCTCCGGCCGAACTGGTCGACTTCAAGGAAGAAGTGGTTCTGCAAAAGCAGTGGAGTCGTTCGATCGGTGACGGTCAGGGCGAAACCTACAACATGCTGGTTCCGGCCATCGATGGCGATACCATCTATGCCGCCGATGTCACTGGCGTGTTGATGGCGATGGATCGCCACACGGGCGACGTCAAATGGAAGAAAGATCTCGAGCTGTCTGTTTCCGGCGCTGTCGGCGTTGGTTACGGTCTGGTCACGATCGGTACGATCAAGGGTGAAATCGTTGCCCTGGACGCGATCAACGGTGAAGAAAAGTGGCGCGCTCGCGTGTCCAGCGAAGTGCTGGCACCGCCAGCCAACAACGGTGACGTTGTGGTGGTTCAGACCCAGGACGATCGCCTGATCGGCCTGGATGCCTCCACCGGTGATCGTCGCTGGATCTATGACAGCACGCCTGCGGTTCTGACCCTGCGGGGCACCAGTGCGCCGATCGTGACCAACCGCCTCGCGGTGGCTGGCCTGTCGACCGGCAAAGTGGTTGCCGTGGACATCTCCAACGGCGTACCGGTGTGGGAACAGCGCGTAGCGATCCCGCAAGGTCGTTCGGAGCTGGAGCGCGTGGTCGATATTGACGGTGGCTTGCTGCTGTCGGGCGAGACGCTGTATGTCGCCAGCTATCAGGGGCGCGTTGCGGCTCTGGACCTGCAAAGCGGCCGTCAGCTCTGGCAGCGTGATGCTTCCAGCTACGCCGGTGTCGCCCAGGGCTTTGGCACCGTTTATGTAAGCCTGTCTTCGGGTACCGTTGAAGGCGTCGACGAGCGTTCCACCACAGCCTTGTGGAGCAACGATTCGCTGGCCCGTCGTCAACTGTCGGCCCCGGAAGTGTTCTCCAGCTACGTTGCAGTCGGTGACCTGGAAGGTTACCTGCACCTGCTGAGTCAGGTGGACGGTCGATTCGTCGGCCGCGAGCGCATCGACAGCGACGGCCTGCGTGCCCGTCCGCTGGTGGTGGGTGACACGATTTATGTGTATGGCAACAGCGGCAAACTGGAAGCCCTGACCATAAAGTAACGACTATGCTTGGGTTTTAACCCCCAAGCGGCTTCACCGTTTGTAGGACTGTAGGAGCGAGCTTGCTCGCGATGGACGTCAACGATGACGTTGGCGGCCTGAATAAACGCGGTGTCTTGGCGTTTTTCGCGAGCAAGCTCGCTCCTACAAATGACAACGTGATTGCCCCGAGCACCAGCCGCTGCCTCGCAGCGGCTTTTGTATTTTCTGAAATAACGAAGTGGAGAGCCGCATGGTTCCCGTAATCGCCCTGGTGGGCCGACCGAACGTCGGCAAGTCCACCTTGTTCAACCGCCTGACCAGGACTCGTGACGCCATCGTCGGCGACTTGTCCGGTCTGACCCGTGATCGCCAGTACGGTGAGGCCAAGTGGCAAGGGCGTTCCTACATTCTGATCGACACCGGCGGTATCTCCGGTGACGAGCACGGTATGGACGAAAAGATGGCCGAGCAGTCGCTGCTGGCCATCGAAGAAGCCGATGTCGTTCTGTTCCTGGTAGATGCCAAGGCCGGTTTTACCGCCGCCGACCAGATGATCGCCGAGCATTTGCGCAAACGTAACAAGCGTTCCCACGTGGTCGCCAACAAGGTCGACAACATCGACCCGGAAATGGCCCGCGCCGAATTCGCCCCGTTGGGCATGGGCCATGCGATCCCGATCGCCGGTGCCCACGGCCGTGGTATCACCCAGTTGCTGGAAGCGGCACTGAGTGAATTCCCGCGTGACGAAGACGAGCCGCAGGAAGGCGAAGAGGAAGAGGTCGTCGCTGAAGGCGAGGAAGCCAAGCGCATTCCTGGCCCAAGTGAAAAGGACGGGATCAAGATCGCGATCATCGGCCGTCCGAACGTCGGCAAGTCGACCCTGGTCAACCGCATGCTCGGTGAAGATCGGGTCATCGTCTACGACCAGCCCGGCACCACCCGCGACAGTATCTACATCCCGTTCGAACGTAACGACGAGAAGTACACGCTGATCGACACGGCCGGTGTGCGCAAGCGCGGCAAGATCCACGAAGAAGTCGAAAAGTTTTCCGTGGTCAAAACCCTGCAGGCGATCAAAGACGCCAACGTGGTGATCTTCGTGATGGACGCCCGCGAAGGTGTGGTCGATCACGATCTCAACCTGTTGGGCTTCGCCATTGAATCGGGTCGTGCGCTGGTCATCGCGATCAACAAGTGGGACGGCATGACGCCGAGCGAGCGCGACTTCGTGAAGGTCGAGCTGCAACGTCGGCTGTTCTTCGTTGACTACGCCGATATCCACTTCATCTCGGCCCTGCACGGCACCGGCGTGGGCAACCTCTACGCGTCGGTACAGAACTCGTTCAAGTCTGCGGTTACCCGTTGGCCGACCAGCCGCCTGACCCAGATCCTCGAAGACGCGGTCAGCGAGCACCAGCCGCCGATGGTCAACAGCCGCCGGATCAAGCTGCGTTATGCCCACCTCGGTGGTGCAAACCCGCCAATCATCGTGATCCACGGCAACCAGATCGAGAAGGTGCCGAAGTCGTACGTGCGCTATCTGGAAAACACTTACCGTCGTGTGCTGAAGCTGGTCGGTACGCCGATCCGCATCGAGTTCAAGGGTGGCGAGAACCCGTACGAAGGCAACAAGAACACGCTCACCGACCGTCAGGTCAACAAGAAGCGTCGTTTGATGTCACACCACAAGAAAGCCGACAAGAAGCGCCGCGATAAGCGCTGATTCCTGAAGGCCAGATCGACCGCTTTTGTAGGAGCTGCCGCAGCTGCGATCTTTTGATTTTGCTTTAAAGACAAGATCAAAGATCGCAGCCTGCGGCAGCTCCTACAGGGGTCGGTCAGAGAAAGGGCGCTCACCAGAGCGCCCTTTTTTTATGGGCGCCGTTTGGGCTATTCTCGGACTCCCCCGCGCCGCCGTAGAGCCGGGTGTAGAGCAGGGAACCACCGATGATCACCAGCAAGCTGCCGAATGTCGGCATCACCATCTTCACGCAGATGTCTCAGCTCGCGGCACAGACCGGCGCGCTCAATCTGTCCCAGGGCTTTCCCGATTTCGCGGCCCCGCAGGCCCTGTGCGATGCGGTCGGCCGGCATATCGCCAGTGGCCACAACCAGTATTCGCCGATGACCGGCCTGCCGGTGTTGCGTCAGCAGATTGCGGTGAAGATCGCCCGCAGCTATGGCACGCAGGTGGATGCGGATACTGAAGTGACGGTCACCCCAGGCGCGACCGAGGCGATTTTCTGTGCCATTCAGGCGGTTATCCACAGCGGCGACGAAGTCATCGTGTTTGACCCGGCATACGACAGCTACGAGCCCTCGGTAGAGCTGGCCGGCGGTCGTTGCGTGCATGTACAACTGGGCTTGAACGATTTCAGTATCAACTTCGAGAAGCTTGCCCAGGCACTGAGCCCGCGCACGCGGATGATCATTCTCAACTCTCCGCACAACCCCAGTGGCGCATTGATCAGTCGTGCCGAACTCGATCAGTTGGCCGCCTTGATCCGCGATCGCGACATCTATGTGATCAGCGACGAAGTCTACGAACACCTGGTGTATGACGGTGTGCCCCATGTCAGCGTGCTGGCCCATGAAGAGCTGTATCAGCGTGCTTTCGTGGTCAGCTCGTTCGGCAAGACCTACCACGTCACCGGCTGGAAAACCGGCTACGTGGTCGCGCCGCCGGCCCTGACGGCGGAATTGCGCAAGGTGCACCAGTACGTCAATTTCTGTGGTGTGACGCCGCTGCAATATGCCTTGGCCGATTTTATGGCCGAGCATCCTGAGCACGTCGAAGAGCTGCCGGACTTCTATCAGGCCAAGCGTGATCTGTTCTGCGATCTGCTGGTGCCGTCGCGTTTCAGTTTCACTCGGGTGAGCGGCACCTATTTCCAGTTGGTCGATTACTCGCAGATCCGCCCGGACCTCAATGATGTCGAGATGGCCCTGTGGATGACTCGCGAACATGGTGTGGCAAGTATCCCGATTTCGGTGTTCTACCAGACGCCGCCTGAAGGGCAGCGTCTGGTGCGGCTGTGCTTTGCCAAGCGTGAGGAGACCCTGTGTGAAGCGGCGGAAAAACTATGCGCGATCTGAGTGAATTGCCGAACCTGACCGTGGCGCTGATCCAGACATCCCTGGCCTGGCACGACCGTCAGGCCAACCTGGAGCATTTTGAGTCATTGCTGGAGCAGGCTCGCGGCGCTGACCTGATCATTCTTCCGGAGATGTTCACCACCGGTTTTTCCATGGAGTCCGAGACCCTCGCGGAATCGGAAAACGGCCCCACCAGCAAGTGGCTGCGGGTTCAGGCGGCAAGACTTAATGCCGTGATTACCGGCAGCGTGATCATCCAGGCCGCCGACGGCAGTCACCGCAATCGCCTGTTGTGGGCACGCCCGGATGGCGAGGTGTTGCATTACGACAAGCGTCACCTGTTCCGAATGGCCGGTGAGCACAACCACTACACCCCGGGCGAGCGTCAGGTGCAGTTCGAGTTAAAGTGCTGGCGCGTGCGGCCGCTGATTTGCTACGACTTGCGCTTCCCGGTGTGGAGTCGTGACGCTCAGGACACGGATCTGTTGCTGTACACCGCCAATTGGCCAGGTGCGCGACGCCAGCATTGGAACCGTCTGCTGCCGGCGCGGGCGATCGAGAACCTGTGCTATGTGGCGGCGGTGAATCGTATTGGTTCAGATGGCAAGGGCTTTGCCTATACCGGGGACAGCCAGGTGCTGGATTTCCAGGGCGAGACGTTGCTGAGCGCGGGAGAGGCGGATGGGGTGTTTCAGGTCGTTCTGAATGCCGCAGACCTTCAAGCTTATCGCACACGGTTTCCGGCGAATCTGGATGCCGATACCTTCGAGTTCACCTGAGATTTTCGCTGCCTGACAGGGCCTCTTCGCGGGCAAGCCCGCTCCCATAGTTGACCGTTGCGAACACAAATTTTGTGTACGCCCACATACCCTGTGGGAGCGGGCTTGCCCGCGAAGGGGCCGGTTCAGACAACAAAAAACAAGCAGGCAAAAAAAGGCCCCGAGGTGCAAACCCCGGGGCCTTTTGCATTTCAGCGAAGGCCGATTACGCCGCTTTCGCTTCCGGCTGGCTCAGCGAACGGTTCAGCGCGCTGAACAGGGCCTTGAAGCTGGCGGTGGTGATGTTTTCATCGATGCCGACGCCGTGCACCGCACGTTCGCCGTTCACGCGCAGTTCAATGTAGGCCGCAGCCTTGGCATTGGTGCCCGCGCCAATGGCGTGCTCGTTGTAGTCCATGATTTCCACCGGGATCGGCAGACCGGCCACCAGCGCTTCCAGGGCACCGTTGCCCTTGCCGCGCCAGTGCAGGTTGGTCTCGCCCTGGCCTTTGCTGGCCACTTCCACTTCGACGGCGCTGTGACCGTTTTCTTCCTGCAGGCGATGGCTGACCAGCGCGTACGGGGTGTTGGCCTGCAAGTACTCGCTGTGCAGCAGCGCGTGGATTTGCTGGGCGGTCATCTCAAGGCCCAGGCGGTCGGTTTCACGCTGCACGACTTGGCTGAATTCGATCTGCATGCGACGTGGCAGGCTGATGCCGTATTCCTGCTCCAGGAGGTAGGCGATACCACCCTTGCCCGACTGGCTGTTGACGCGGATGACCGCCTCGTAGCTGCGGCCGATGTCAGCCGGGTCGATCGGCAGGTACGGCACTTCCCACAAGGCATCGGATTTCTGCTGGGCGAAGCCCTTGCGGATCGCATCCTGGTGCGAGCCGGAGAACGCGGTGTGCACCAGGTCGCCGACGTACGGGTGACGCGGGTGTACCTGGATCTGGTTGCACTCTTCTACGACTTTGCGCACGCCGTCGATGTCGGAGAAGTCCAGCTCAGGGTTCACGCCCTGGGTGTAGAGGTTCAGGGCCACGGTCACCAGGTCGACGTTGCCGGTACGCTCGCCGTTGCCGAACAGGCAGCCTTCGACGCGATCGGCGCCGGCCATCAGGCCCAGTTCGGTGGCAGCAACGCCGGTGCCACGGTCGTTGTGGGTGTGCAGGCTGATGATCACGCTGTCACGACGGTTGATGTGACGGCCGAACCATTCGATCTGGTCGGCATAGATGTTCGGGGTCGCGCATTCGACGGTGGCCGGCAGGTTGAGGATCATCTTGTGCTCAGGCGTCGGGTTCCACACCTCGATTACCGCGTCGCAGACTTCCTTGGCGAACTCCAGCTCGGTGGCGCTGAAGGTCTCCGGCGAGTATTCGAAGGTCCACTCGGTGTCCGGCTGCATGGCTGCGTATTTGACGAACAGCTTGGCGGCGTTCACGGCGATGGCCTTGACCCCGTCCTTGTCCTGGTTGAAGACAATGCGGCGGAAGGAAGGGGAGGTCGCGTTGTACAGGTGAACGATGGCTTTCTTCGCGCCGCGCAGGGATTCGAAAGTGCGCTCGATCAGGTCTTCACGGCCCTGGGTCAGCACCTGGATGGTGGTGTCGTCCGGTATGTGGTTGCCTTCGATCAGGGTACGGACGAAGTCGAAGTCGGTTTGCGAAGCGGCCGGGAACGATGCTTCGATTTCCTTCACGCCGACCTGTACCAGGGTTTTCCAGAAGCGCAGCTTCTTGACGGCGTCCATCGGCTCGATCAGCGACTGGTTGCCGTCGCGCAGGTCGGAACTGCACCAGATCGGTGCTGCGGTGATGGTTTTCGATGGCCAGGTGCGGTCCGGAATGTCGATGGTCGGGAACGCGCGGTATTTCGAAGACGGGTCTTTGAGCATGCTCATCGGGAAATCCTTATTGTGTGGGCCGAAAAAAGGCGGCCTGCCGGTGGATCAAAAGTTCTTGGACTGACGCTTGGGACGAGGCACCACGATTCAGCCCGGCAGTCGTGCGCTGACGAGGCACAGGCTGCGGTGCTGGCGGAGCTGAATGAGGGTGTGAGAGGTTTTCATGCCTTCAACCCTAACCGCGGGGGGAAAGGATGGCAAGCAGTCGAAAAAAATTGAGAGGAATACTCGTGGATGGGTGTTTATCGAGATTTTATTGCTTCAAGTGGTTGCGATGATCTTGTTTTTTGCGCGAGGTTTGAGCGGTGCGCAATTGAGTGAAGCGGGACTCCAGGAGGCAGACTTGGGGGTTCTGGTGGCTGGAATGGCGCCTTCGCGGGCAAGCCCGCTCCCACAGGTACAGCCCAATCCCTGTGGGAGCGGGCTTGCCCGCGAAGAGGCCATCAGCCTCGGCGAAGATTCAGGGCTGAAACGCCCCAATGAAAATGGCCGGATCCACCCGCGCATCGTTCAGGCTGACGTTCCAGTGCATATGCGGCCCTGTAGCCCGGCCGGTTGCCCCGACCTTGCCAACCACGCCACCGCGCGCCAGTTGCTGCCCCACCTTCACGTCGATTTTCGACATATGGCAGAACATGCTGATGAAGCCCTGACCATGATCGACGAAAACCGTATTGCCATTGAAGAAGTAGTTGCCGATCAGGATCACCTTGCCCGCGGCCGGGGTCTTGATCGGTGTGCCGGCCGGCACGGCAAAGTCCAGGCCTGAGTGCGGATTGCGTTCTTCGCCGTTGAAGAATCGGCGCACGCCAAACTTGCTCGACAGCGGCCCGTTCACCGGTTTGTCCAGCAGCAGATTGCTTGGCGTATTGGGGCTGAACGTGCGGTAAGCGGCAATCTGCTCGGCCAGTTCACGCTCGATGCGCTTGAGGTTTTCCGGGTCCGGATTGACCTGCTGGGTGTTTTTCAGGGTGATGCGCTGTTCCGGGTATTTCTTGTTGCCAACCGTAAAATTCAGATTGCGGCCGCCGCTGCTGATCGAGTGAGCCCCCGGCTTGACCGTCAGCGGCACGCCGACTATGGCCAGCCAGTTGTTCTGCTCCTTCACGACCAGCACGGGTTTGCCTTGATAACTGGCTTTTGGCGCCTGGGCGGACGGGCCCAGATCCACCACCGCCACGCCGCCCGGCACCGGTTTGTTCAACAGGCGGGTGATGTAGCTGTCGGCGTGGGCGTTGAAGGTCAGGAGCAGCAACAGCAATGGAGCCAGGAAACGCGGCATGGATCAGTCCAGTAAAGAAAGGGTGACAGGCGTCAGGTGGTTGTCTTCGACCCGCACTTGCAGTTCGCCTTCGCCCAGCTTGGCTTTCAGGCGCTGGCCGGTATGGGTTTGCGCGGCGTTGCGGATCGCAATGCCGCGCTCGTCCAGCAAAATGCTGTAGCCACGGCCGAGGGTCGCCAACGGGCTGACCACATGCAGGGTCTGCATCTGGCTGTGCAATTGCAGGCGACGGTTCTTCAGCCCTTCGCGGATGGCGCGCGGCAGGCGTTCGGCCAGGCTGTCGAGGCGCTGGCGCAACATCGCCAGTTGCCGGCCCGGATGCTGTGCGGCCAGACGGGTTTGCAGACGGATCAAGCGTTCGCGACGGGTGTTGAGGCTACGCTCGAACGCGCGGCGCATGCGCATGTCCAGGTCATCCAGGCGTTGCGCTTGCTGGCGCAGGCGCTCGCCGGGATGACGCAGGCGGCGAGAGACACCTTCCAGGCGCAGGCGGTCGCGCATCAAGCGGTCACGCATGCGCATCACCAGCCGGCGGTGCAGGCTTTCGACCCGACGCACCAGGTCACTGGAATCAGGTGCCAGCAATTCGGCGGCAGCGGAGGGGGTGGGCGCGCGAACATCGGCGACGAAGTCGCTGATCGACACGTCGGTTTCATGCCCGACCGCGCTGACAATCGGCGTCACGCAAGCGTCCACGGCACGGGCCACGGCTTCTTCGTTGAAACACCAGAGGTCTTCCAGCGAACCTCCACCCCGGGCCAGGATCAGGGCGTCGAAACCCCGGGCATCCGCCAGCTTCAGCGCACGGACAATCTGTGCGGTGGCTTCGCGGCCCTGAACCGCGGTGGGGATCAGCGTCAACTGCACCTGCGGTGCGCGACGGCGGAACACGCTGATGATGTCGCGGATCACCGCCCCGGTGGGCGAACTGATGATGCCGATGCGTTGCGGATGCGCCGGTAGCGGGACCTTGCGCTCGGCACTGAACAGGCCTTCGGCGCTGAGCTTTTCCTTGAGTGCATCGAAGGCCAGGCGCAAGGCGCCATCGCCGGCCGGCTCCACGGTGTCGAGGATCAGTTGATAGTCACCGCGCCCCTCGAACAACGAGACCTTGCCGCGCACCTTGACCGCCAGCCCGTCCTTCAAGGCCTGACGAACCCGTGCCGCGTTCTGCCGGAACAGCGCGCAACGCACCTGGGCGCCGCTGTCCTTGAGGGTGAAATACACGTGGCCGGACGCCGGGCGGGCGAGATTGGAGATTTCGCCCTCTACCCAGATGTTGCTGAACACGTCTTCGAGCAACACCCGCGCGCGGCCGTTGAGTTGGCTGACGGTCAGGACTTCGCGGTCCAGGCCGAGTCTTGCAAAGGGATCTTTAATCATGGGGCGCAGTTTAAAGGCATTCTTCAAGTGAATGCACGACCCCTATATGACCAAATGCTCGAGGAACTGTTGAACCAGTGCTGTGGGGTGTTTGCGGTACGCCAGAGCGACGCAGCTATGGCTGCCGGGGTCTGCCAAAGGCAGGAAAAGAACGTTGGGTGGCGCAATGTCTTGCATCGATTCCGGCAAGAGGGCGATACCAAATCCCGCCTGGATCAGTTGCAGTTGCGTGGTTTTACGCGACATTACCCGAGCTGCTTTGGGAAAGAAGCCCTGGCGCATGCACAACTCGGCAGACAGGTAGCTAAGACCGCCTCGCTGGGGATGAGGGATGGAAATAAACGCTTCGTCGCGTAGCTGCGCCAGGTTGATCTTCCGCCCGGATTTGTCCCCGGCCAGCCAGTGATCGGGCGGGACTGCCACCAGCAAAGCTTCGTCGTACAGCGGGTCGATTTGCACCTCTTCACACTGACGCAGCACTGGCAGGCGCAATAGGCCGATGTCCAGTCGGCCGTCCGCCAACTCTTGCAGCTGCGCCTCGGAAGACAACTGAGCGATGTCCATGGACACGCCAGGATGATGTTCGAGATAACGGCCGACGCTGCGCAGCAGTCGGCCGCTCATGGGCACAGTGCTGGAATGGCTCAAGCGTAAGGTGCCGTGTTGACCTTTGCCGATCCTGGTGGCCGTCTCGCTGGCTTTGATCAGCTCGCTCAACAGGTTTTTGGCGCGGGGTAAGAAAGCCTCACCCGCTGGAGTGAGCTGGGGCCGCCGTGCAGTACGTTCGAAAAGTGGGGTTTGCAGGTGGACTTCCATGTCCTTGATTTGCCGGCTCAGGGCCGATTGGGCGATGAACAGGCGCTCGGCTGCGGCGCTGAAGCTGCCGCATTCAGCGATTTCAACGAAGTAACGCAGTTGCCGGGTTGAAAGCACAAGGCATGCCTTTTTGAGATGGGTTAGTGGCTTTGATGATATTAGTCGCAACGCTTAGCGATGGCTAAAGTCAGCGAACTTAAAGTAGAGGAACGCTGCAATGAGCGTATTGACGTTGTTGAACCAATGGCCTTTCAGCGCCATGGACTGGCTGGTCATCGGCGCGGGCATCGCCCTGGCCTACATTGTGTTCGGCATCGCCGGGTTCGGAACGGCGTTGATCGCGGGGCCGATTCTGATTCTGTTCATGCCGCTGTCGAAGATCGTGCCATTGCTGGTGTTGCTCGATTTCGTCGCGGCATTCGGCAACCTGTTGCCTTCGCGGCGGGATGTTGCCCGGTCGGAGCTGTTGCGGCTGCTGCCGTGCATGGCGGTGGGCTGCACGCTGGGAGTGATTTTCCTGCTGAACCTCAAGTCCGATCTGTTGTTGCTGTTGATGGGGCTGTTTATCAGTGCCTATGCGATCTACAGCCTGTGGGTTAAAACCCGCCCGACGCAGTTGTCCGCAGTGTGGGCTCTGCCGATGGGGACGGTGGGCGGGATGTTTGGCGCGTTGTTTGGCAGCGGCGGCTTTCTGTATGCGATCTATCTGAACAGTCGGTTGCCCAAGGAGGCGGCCCGGGCCACCCAGAGCGCACTGATCAGTTGCAGTACAGTGGTGCGATTGAGTCTGTTTGCAATCGCCGGTGTGTATGCCGATCTGCCATTGCTGGTGCTGGCGGTGTGTCTGTTGCCGGCGATGGTGCTGGGGCTGTGGATTGGGCGGCGCCTGACCATGCGGATGTCCCGCGAGGGGTTCGTGCGTCTGGTGACGTGGCTGGTGCTGGCCAGCGGGATTGCGTTGATCGGGCGCTATCTCAGCACCTGAAGATTCAACCTGTTGCAGGGGGCTTTTTGTGGGAGCGAGCTTGCTCGCGATAGCGGTCAAACAGACACATCAATGTTGAATATGACGCCCTCATCGCGAGCAAGCTCGCTCCCACAGAAGAGCCCTCACCGCAAGTTGTTCAATCGTTGTACTGGCTCAACAACCGCTCCAGTCGTGCACTGAGGCGGCGTTTGATTTCGGTCTCGATGTGCGGGGCGAAATCGTCGATCACGTCTTGCATGATCAGCTGCGCGGCGGCGCGAAGTTCGCTGTCCAGGTGCAACAGGTCATCCGGGTTCTTGCTGGCTGCAGGCGCCGGCGCAGCAGTGATGACCGGCTCTACGATCGGGGCAGGGGCTGTCGGTTCGACGGGCGGCGAAGGCTCGCTGACCGCGTCGAACAACATGGGAATCTGTTCCTGATCGCCTTCCTCGACCGTGTCGGTCAGCAGGGGCGGTTGCAGGTTGTCATCGCCGAGCAATTGGCGGATCGACTCAAGGTCGTCCAGCAGGTGCGCGGACTGTTGCAGCGGTTTTGGAGTGTCCATTGGAAGGCTCAGAGTCGCTGTAAACGGTGATCTTGCAGAGGATAGCCCTGTTCGCGGTAGAAACGGAAACTCTCCCGCGCGGCCTGGCGAATCGTCGGGTCTTCCACCACCACTTCCGCCACGCGGGCGAAACGCTGGGCGAAGGCCGGGACTTTCAGGTCGAGATTGACCAGCAAGTCCTGATGCTGACCGCAATCGTCACCCAGACCCAGGACAATCAAGCCATCCGGTTCGTTTTCGGCGGGGCCGTGGGGAACGAAGCTTTCACCCTTGAACGTCCAGAGGCGTGCGTCGAGATCGTTGCGTTGGGCGGCGTCACTGCAATGCAGGTAGACGCGGTGCCCCATGCGCCAGGCCTTTTCGGTGAGCTTGCAAGCGAAATCCAGGCGTGCCGAAGGATCGGCGCTGGGCAGTATATAGAAGTCGACTTTGGTCATTGCGGTTCCTGAGCCCTTGGGGGCACTGCCCGAAAGCAATGCCCCCCAGGGTCATTGGTTTCAGGCTTTGGCGCGGTCCAGCAGGTATTGGGTCAGCAGAGGAACCGGACGGCCAGTGGCGCCCTTGTCCTTGCCGCCGCTGGTCCAGGCGGTGCCGGCGATGTCCAGGTGCGCCCAGTTCAGGTTCTTGGTGAAGCGCGACAGGAAGCAGGCGGCGGTGATGGTGCCGGCTTTCGGGCCGCCGATGTTGGCGATATCGGCGAACGGGCTGTCCAGCTGTTCCTGATACTCATCGAACAGCGGCAGTTGCCAGGCGCGGTCGTCGGCAGCCTTGCCGGCGCTCAGCAGTTGGCCGATCAGTTCGTCGTTGTTGCCCAGCAGGCCCGACGTGTGGGAACCCAGAGCGACCACGCAGGCACCGGTCAGGGTCGCGATGTCGATGACCGCTTGCGGCTTGAAGCGCTCGGAGTAGGTCAGGGCGTCGCACAGCACCAGACGGCCTTCGGCGTCGGTGTTGAGGATTTCCACGGTCTGGCCGCTCATGGTGGTGACAATGTCGCCAGGGCGCGAAGCGTTGCCGCTCGGCATGTTCTCGGCACAGGCCAGGATGCACACCAGGTTGATCGGCAGCTTCAGTTCCAGCACGGCACGCAGGGTGCCGAACACGCTGGCGGCACCGCCCATGTCGTACTTCATTTCATCCATGCCGGCGCCTGGCTTGAGGCTGATGCCGCCGGTGTCGAAGGTGATGCCTTTGCCGACCAGCGCATACGGCTTCTCGGATTTCTTGCCGCCGTTGTATTGCATGACGATCAGGCGTGGCGGCTGGGCGCTGCCCTGGCCTACGGCGTAGAACGAACCCATGCCCAGGGCCTTGATCTTCTTCTCGTCGAGGACTTCGACTTTCAGATCCTTGAATTCCTTGCCGAGGTCTTTCGCCTGCTCACCGAGGAAGGTCGGGTGGCAGATGTTTGGTGGCAGGTTGCCCAGGTTACGGGTGAAGGCCATGCCGTTGGCGATGGCAGTGGCGTGAGTCACGGCGCGCTGCACTTCAGCTTGAGCGGCCTTGATGGTCAGCAGGGTGATTTTCTTCAGGGCGCGGGGATCGGCTTTCTGGCTCTTGAACTGCTCGAAGCTGTACTCGCCGTCCACCAGGGTTTCGGCCAGCAGGCGGGTCTTGCCATAGCTGTCGCGGCCCTTGACCACGACTTCGTCGAGGGCCAGTACCGCGTCGCTGCCGCCCAGGCCCTTCAGGGTGTTGAGGATGCCAGCGATGATTTTGCGGAACGGGCGGTCACCCAGTTCGTCGTCCTTGCCAGTGCCCACCAGCAGAACACGTTCGGCCTTGAGGTTCGGCAGGCTGTGCAGCAACAGGCTCTGGCCAACCTTGCCGGCCAGGTCGCCGCGCTTGAGCACTGCGCTGATCGCGCCGCCGCTCAGTTCGTCGAGTTGTCTGGCAACAGCGCCGAGCTTGCGGCCTTCGCCGACGGAGACCACGAGAGTGGCGGTCTTCAACGTTTCCGGGTTGACGCTTTTTACAACCAGTTCCATGTCCGGGTCCCTGAATTGATGGTTATCACGCATGCACCCGACACCTTATGTGCGTCGATTGCTTATATAAAGAAAGGCGCCAGGATCGACCGGCGACAAAGGCCGCAGTTTGAACCTCGCTACCGGCGGCTGACAACCCTCGGTTGTACGATCTTCATGGAATTGACGGCCTCTGTAGGAGCGAGCCCGCTTGCGAAGAACCCGAGACCACCGCGGGGCTTCAGGCTCTCCGCGTTATCGTTGACGACCATCGTCGGAACGCCGCCCGGAGCAAGCTCGCCCCTACACCCTGCGGCCCTATGCATTGCGCAGTGACAGGCGCACCCAATCACAGGATAATGCGCCATCTTTTTTCGGCGGCTCTGTCTTGCGGGCTGTCCGATATGTTTGCTTGTTTGGCCGCCTTAGCCTGACAACCCTGGAGTGTCTGGTTTGATCGTCTTCCGTTATCTGTCCCGCGAAGTCCTGTTGACCTTGAGCGCCGTCAGCGCCGTGCTGCTGGTCATCATCATGAGCGGTCGCTTCATCAAATACCTCGCCCAGGCGGCCTCGGGCCTGCTGGATCCGGGCTCGCTGTTCCTGATCATGGGCTTTCGCATGCCGGGGTTCCTCCAGCTGATCCTGCCGCTGGGGCTGTTTCTCGGGATCCTGTTGTCCTACGGGCGGCTGTACCTCGAAAGCGAAATGACCGTGCTCTCGGCCACCGGCATGAGTCAGCAGCGGCTGGTCTGGATGACGATGTTTCCTGCCACCCTGGTTGCACTCGTCGTCGCGTGGCTGAGCCTGAGCCTGGCGCCACAGGGGGCCAATCAGTTTCAGCTGCTGCTGAACAAGCAGGATGCGCTCACCGAATTCGATACCCTGGAGCCGGGGCGCTTCCAGTCCCTGCGTGACGGCACCCGGGTCACCTATACCGAGCGCATGTCGGATGATCGCGTGAATCTGGGCGGTGTGTTCATCTCGCAAAAGAACATCAGTTCCAACAACAAGGATCGCGGAATTTCCGTGCTGGTGGCGGAAAAGGGGCGTCAGGAAATTCGCCCGGACGGCAACCGCTACCTGATCCTGGATAACGGCTATCGCTATGACGGTAGTCCGGGTCAGGCCGACTACCGGGCGATCAAGTACGAAGAGTACGGCGTATTGCTGCCAAAGCCGGAAGTCAGCGACGAAGTCACCGACCGCGATGCGATGCCGACCAGTACGTTGATCGGCAGTGAAGACATTCGCATGCGCGCCGAATTGCAATGGCGCATATCGCTGCCATTGCTGGTGTTCATCGTGACCTTGATGGCGGTGCCGCTGTCGCGGGTCAACCCGCGTCAGGGCCGATTCCTCAAATTATTGCCGGCGATTCTTCTTTATATGGCTTACCTGAGCATTCTGATTGCCGCCCGCGGTGCCCTTGATAAAGGCAAGATCCCCGCCGCGGTGGGCTTGTGGTGGGTGCACGGGATTTTCCTCACCATTGGCCTGGGCCTGCTCTATTGGGAGCCTTTGCGCTTGAAGCGGGCGAGTCGCCGCAGCGCGCTGGAGGTGGCCCGTGGTTAAGCTGGATCGCTACATTGGTAGCAGCGTGTTCATGGCTATTCTCGCGGTGCTCGGGATCATTCTTGGTCTGGCGACGCTGTTTGCCTTCATCGATGAGATGGGTGAAGTCAGCGATACCTACACTCTGGTCGATGTGCTGGGCTATGTGACGCTGACGGCGCCGCGCCGGATGTACGAAATGCTGCCGATGGCCGCGCTGATCGGTTGCCTGATCGGCTTGGGCACTCTGGCCAGCAACAGTGAATTGACGATCATGCGCGCCGCCGGTGTGTCGGTCGGCCGGATCGTCTGGGCGGTCATGAAACCGATGCTGGTGTTGATGCTGGCGGGCTTGCTGATCGGCGAGTACGTCGCTCCGCCTGCTGAAACCGCCGCGCAGGCCAATCGCTCGCTGGCCCAGGGCAGCGGCGATGCACAAAGCGCCAAGCACGGTTTGTGGCACCGCCAGGGCGATGAGTTCATTCACGTCAACTCGGTGCAGCCTAATGGCATCCTGTACGGCGTGACTCGCTATCGTATCGACAGCGAGCGGCACATGCTGTCGGCGAGTTTCGCCAAGCGTGCCGAGTTCGACACGGATCACTGGCAGTTGACGGACGTCACGACCACAGTGTTCCACGAGCGCAGTACTGAAGTGGTGTCGCACCCGGTCGAGCGTTGGAACGTGGCCTTGAGTCCGCAACTGTTGAGCACCGTGGTCATGGTGCCAGAGTCGCTGTCGATCAGCGGTCTGTGGGGTTATATCCACTACCTGGCGGACCAGGGGTTGAACAACAGCCGTTACTGGCTGGCATTTTGGGTCAAAGTGTTGCAGCCGCTGGTGACTGCCGCCCTGGTGTTGATGGCGATTTCCTTCATCTTTGGTCCGCTGCGTTCGGTGACCCTGGGTCAACGGGTGTTCACCGGCGTGCTGGTGGGCTTCACCTTCCGCATCGTTCAGGATTTGTTGGGCCCTTCGAGCCAGGTGTTCGGCTTCCCACCGTTGCTTTCGGTGCTGGTGCCGGCGGGTATTTGTGCCGTGGCCGGGCTCTGGCTGTTGCGCCGGGCAGGTTGATGGCGGGCTTTTTCCGACCGCTTTGACGATCAAAAACGCCCTTGTCGCAAGACCGGGGCGTTTTTGTAGGTGCCGTCTGACCTGCGAACGTGACGCTTGTGCCGTGGATCAGGTACAATTCCCGGCTATTTTTCGGCGGGCTATGCCTGCAGCCTTTTTGAGTGTTGATCCGTGAGTGATTTGAGTCATATCCGCAATTTCTCCATCATCGCCCACATTGACCATGGCAAGTCGACGCTGGCCGATCGCTTCATCCAGATGTGTGGCGGCCTGGCCGAGCGCGAAATGGAAGCCCAGGTCCTGGACTCCATGGACCTCGAGCGCGAGCGCGGGATCACCATCAAGGCGCACAGCGTTACTCTGTATTACAAAGCCAAAGACGGTATCAACTACCAGCTGAACTTCATTGACACCCCCGGCCACGTTGACTTCACCTACGAAGTCAGCCGTTCGCTGGCGGCCTGTGAAGGCGCGCTGCTTGTGGTCGACGCCGGCCAAGGCGTTGAAGCGCAGTCGGTTGCCAACTGCTACACGGCGATCGAGCAGGGCCTGGAAGTGATGCCGGTGCTGAACAAGATCGACCTGCCACAGGCCGATCCTGAGCGTGTCAAGGAAGAAATCGAAAAAATCATCGGCATCGATGCCACCGACGCGGTCACTTGCTCTGCCAAGACCGGTCTGGGCGTCGATGAAGTGCTCGAGCGCCTGGTGACCACCATTCCTGCGCCGACCGGCAACATCGAAGATCCGCTGCAAGCGTTGATCATCGACTCCTGGTTCGACAACTACCTGGGCGTTGTCTCCCTGGTGCGCGTGCGCCACGGCCGCGTGAAGAAGGGCGACAAGATCCTGGTCAAGTCCACCGGCAAGATCCACCTGGTGGACAGCGTCGGTGTATTCAACCCGAAACACACCCCGACCGTTGACCTGAAGGCCGGCGAAGTGGGCTTCATCATTGCCAGCATCAAGGACATTCACGGTGCGCCAGTGGGCGATACCCTGACCTTGAGCTCGACGCCGGACGTCGACGTGCTGCCAGGCTTCAAGCGCATTCAGCCGCAGGTTTACGCCGGCCTGTTCCCGGTCAGCTCCGACGACTTCGAAGACTTCCGCGAGGCGCTGCAAAAGCTCACCCTCAACGATTCGTCGCTGCAATACACGCCGGAAAGCTCCGATGCCCTGGGCTTCGGCTTCCGTTGCGGCTTCCTCGGCATGCTGCACATGGAAATCATCCAGGAGCGCCTGGAGCGCGAGTACAACCTGGACCTGATCACCACGGCGCCTACGGTAATCTTCGAGCTGCTGCTCAAGACCGGCGAGACGATCTACGTCGATAACCCGTCGAAGCTGCCGGACCTGTCTGCCATCGAAGACATGCGCGAGCCGATCGTGCGCGCCAATATTCTTGTGCCGCAAGAGCACCTGGGCAACGTCATTACCCTGTGCATCGAAAAACGCGGTGTACAGGTCGACATGCTGTTCCTCGGCTCTCAGGTACAAGTGACCTACGACTTGCCGATGAACGAGGTGGTGCTGGACTTCTTCGATCGTCTTAAATCCACCAGTCGCGGCTATGCTTCTCTGGACTACCATTTCGATCGTTACCAATCGGCCAGCCTGGTGAAACTGGACGTGCTGATCAACGGTGACAAGGTCGACGCCCTAGCGCTGATCGTGCACCGTGACAATTCGCACTACAAAGGTCGCCAGCTGACCGAGAAGATGAAGGATCTGATTCCTCGGCAGATGTTCGACGTGGCAATCCAGGCCGCCATTGGCGGGCAGATTGTGGCGCGGACAACCGTCAAGGCGCTCAGAAAGAACGTATTGGCCAAATGCTACGGTGGTGACGTCAGCCGTAAGAAAAAGCTGCTGGAAAAGCAAAAGGCCGGTAAGAAACGCATGAAGCAGGTCGGCAACGTGGAAATTCCACAGGAAGCCTTCCTTGCAGTGCTCAGGTTGGATAGTTAGGTCCTATGTCACTAAATTTCCCGCTGTTGCTGGTCATCGCCGTATTTGTCTGCGGCTTGTTGGCGTTGCTCGATCTGTTGATCCTGGCCCCGCGTCGGCGTGCCGCCATCGCTTCCTATCAGGGCAGCGTCAGCCAGCCTGACATGGTCGTGGTCGAGCAGCTGAACAAAGAGCCGCTGCTGGTCGAATACGGCAAGTCGTTCTTCCCGGTGTTGTTCATCGTGCTGGTGCTGCGTTCGTTCCTGGTGGAACCGTTCCAGATTCCTTCCGGTTCGATGAAGCCAACCCTGGATGTCGGTGACTTCATCCTGGTGAGCAAGTTTTCCTACGGGATCCGCTTGCCGGTGATCGACAAGAAAGTCATCGAAGTCGGTGATCCGCAGCGCGGCGATGTGATGGTATTCCGCTATCCGAGCGATCCGAACGTCAACTACATCAAGCGTGTGGTTGGCTTGCCGGGCGACACTGTTCGCTACACCGCCGACAAGCGTCTGTTCGTCAACGGTCAGTCGATTGCCGAGCAACTGGTCGGCTCCGAGCCGGGCACGCTGGGCAGCGCCGAGCTCTACAAGGAAAAACTCGGCGCCGCCGAGCACATGATCCGTAAAGAGATGAGTCGCTACCGCGCCATGCCGGACCATTCGTGGACCGTGCCGGCCGGGCACTACTTCATGATGGGCGACAACCGTGACAACTCGAACGACAGTCGCTACTGGGATGATCCGAGCATTCCCAAGGATCTGCTGGGCATGGTTCCCGACAAGAATATCGTCGGCAAGGCCTTCGCGGTCTGGATGAGCTGGCCGGAACCCAAACTCAGTCACCTGCCGAATTTCTCGCGGGTTGGCCTGATCAAGTAATCAAACACGGCGCTGTTGAACACAGCGCCGAATGCATTTCTGGAACCTGAAGAAGGTGACGGAAAAAGCATGAAGCCAATGATATTCAGGACGTTATTTTTGAACACAGCGTTAATTGTCCCAAGCCTGCGCCGCCTCACGGCGATGGCAGTGCAATCGAACCACGAACTCAGCGTGGGTAAACCGTGAGCGTCTCCTTAAGCCGTCTAGAGCGTCAGCTCGGCTACACCTTCAAGGATCAGGAACTGATGGTCCTGGCCCTGACTCACCGCAGTTTTGCCGGGCGTAACAACGAGCGCCTGGAATTCCTCGGTGACGCCATCCTCAACTTCGTCGCCGGCGAGGCGTTGTTCGAGCGTTTCCCGCTGGCCCGCGAAGGCCAGTTGTCGCGTTTGCGCGCACGCCTGGTGAAAGGTGAGACCCTGGCCGTACTGGCCCGTGGTTTCGATCTGGGCGAGTACCTGCGCCTGGGCTCCGGCGAGCTGAAAAGCGGCGGTTTCCGTCGCGAGTCGATTCTGGCCGATGCCCTCGAAGCGCTGATCGGTGCGATCTACCTCGATGCCGGCATGGAAGTGGCCCGCGAGCGTGTGCTCGCCTGGCTGGCCGGAGAGTTCGAAGGCCTGACGCTGGTCGACACCAACAAAGATCCGAAGACCCGCCTGCAAGAGTTCCTGCAGTCCCGTGGTTGTGAGCTGCCGCGTTACGAAGTGGTGGATATCCAGGGTGAGCCGCATTGCCGGACGTTCTTCGTCGAATGCGAAATCATCTTACTGAATGAAAAAAGCCGAGGTCAGGGTGTGAGCCGTCGTATTGCCGAACAGGTAGCGGCCGCCGCAGCACTGATTGCCCTGGGTGTGGAGAATGGCAATGACTGATACAAACGCAACGCGCTGTGGCTATGTTGCCATCGTCGGCCGTCCGAACGTGGGCAAGTCCACGCTGCTGAACCACATCCTGGGTCAGAAGCTGGCGATCACCTCGCGCAAGCCGCAAACCACCCGCCACAACATGCTCGGTATCAAGACCGAGGGCGACGTGCAGGCGATCTACGTCGACACCCCCGGTATGCACAAGGGTGGCGAGAAGGCCCTGAACCGCTACATGAACAAGACCGCTTCGGCGGCGTTGAAAGACGTCGACGTGGTGATCTTCGTGGTCGACCGCACCAAGTGGACCGAAGAAGACCAGATGGTGCTCGAGCGCGTCCAGTACGTGACCGGCCCGCTGATCGTGGCGCTGAACAAGACCGATCGCATCGAAGACAAGGCCGAGCTGATGCCGCACCTGAGCTGGTTGCAGGAGCAGCTGCCGAATGCGCAGATCATCCCGATTTCCGCGCAGCACGGGCATAACCTCGATGCACTGGAGCGGGTGATTGCCGAGCACTTGCCGGAAAACGATCACTTCTTCCCGGAAGACCAGATCACCGACCGCAGCAGCCGCTTCCTCGCCGCCGAGCTGGTGCGCGAGAAAATCATGCGCCAGATGGGCGCCGAGCTGCCGTACCAGATCACCGTTGAAATCGAAGAGTTCAAGCAGCAGGGCAAGACCCTGCACATCCATGCCTTGATCCTCGTCGAGCGCGATGGCCAGAAGAAAATCATCATTGGCGACAAGGGCGAGCGCATCAAGCGAATCGGCACCGAAGCGCGCAAGGACATGGAGCTGCTGTTCGACTCCAAGATCATGCTCAACCTGTGGGTCAAGGTTAAGGGCGGCTGGTCCGATGACGAGCGCGCATTGCGTTCGCTGGGTTACGGCGACCTGTAATACCCCGAAAGCCCCTCTGTAGGAGCGAGCTTGCTCGCGATGGACTTGAGAGCGCCGCGTTCATTCAGAAAGCCCGCGTTATCGTTATCCACCATCGCGAGCAAGCTCGCTCCTACAGTATGTGAGACTTGATGTCCTCAACTCCGCCCATCGCCCAACCCGCCTACGTCCTGCACTCGCGCGCCTACCGTGAAAACAGTGCGCTGGTGGATTTCCTGACGCCGCAAGGCCGGCTGCGGGCGGTGTTGCGCAGTGCGCGAGGCAAGGCCGGGACGCTGGCACGGCCATTCGTGCCATTGGAAGTCGAGTTCCGGGGCAAGGGCGAACTGAAGAACGTCGGGCGCATGGAAAGTGCCGGTGTTTCTACCTGGCTCAATGGCGAGGCGCTGTTCAGCGGTCTTTACCTCAATGAGCTGCTGATTCGCCTGTTGCCTGCCGAAGATCCCCATCCCGCCGTATTCGAACATTACGCCGCGACCCTGCTTGCTCTGGCCGAAGGTCGGGCGCTGGAGCCGTTGCTGCGTTCGTTCGAATGGCGCTTGCTCGATGATCTTGGCTACGGATTCTCACTGACTGCGGATATCCACGATGAGGCCATCGCCCCCGACGGTCTCTACCGTTTGCAAGTGGATGCCGGGCTGGAGCGGGTCTACCTGCTGCAACCGGGTCTGTTCAACGGCACCGAACTGCTGGCGATGGCCGATGCCGACTGGAGCGCACCGGGTGCGTTGTCGGCGGCCAAGCGTTTGATGCGTCAGGCATTGGCCGTGCATCTGGGTGGACGCCCACTGGTTTCCCGCGAGTTGTTTCGAAAGCCGTAATTTCCCCGTGTATGCTGTGCACCGAACTTTCTCTTCTTCTGGAGCGCTTTCCGTGACCACCAGCACCCGTATTCTTCTTGGCGTGAACATCGACCACGTTGCCACCCTGCGTCAGGCCCGGGGCACCCGTTATCCGGACCCGGTCAAGGCAGCACTGGACGCGGAAGAGGCGGGGGCTGACGGCATCACCGTGCACCTGCGCGAAGACCGCCGGCACATTCAGGAGCGCGACGTTCTGGTGCTCAAGGATGTGCTGCAAACCCGCATGAACTTCGAAATGGGCATCACCGAAGAAATGATGCAGTTCGCCGAACGCATCCGCCCGGCGCACATTTGCCTGGTGCCGGAAACCCGTCAGGAGCTGACCACCGAAGGCGGGCTGGATGTAGCGGGACAGGAAGCGCGGATCAAGGCGGCGGTCGAACGCCTGTCGAAGATCGGCTCCGAAGTGTCGCTGTTCATTGACGCCGACGAGCGTCAGATCGAAGCCTCGCGCCGTGTTGGCGCCCCGGCCATTGAACTGCACACCGGGCGTTATGCCGATGCCGAGACACCGACCGAAGTCGCCGAAGAACTCAAGCGTGTCGCCGATGGCGTGGCCTGCGGCCTGGCCCAGGGCCTGATCGTCAATGCCGGGCATGGCCTGCATTATCACAACGTTGAAGCCGTGGCCGCGATCAAGGGCATCAACGAGCTGAACATCGGGCATGCGCTGGTGGCCCATGCGTTGTTCGTTGGCTTCAAGTCGGCGGTGTCGGAGATGAAGGCGCTGATTCTGGCGGCTGCTGCCAAATCTTAAAGCCAACAGATTGCCAATGTGGGAGCGGGCTTGCTCGCGAAAGCGGTTTATCAGTCAACATCTCTGTTAGCTGACACTCCGTCTTCGCGAGCAAGCCCGCTCCCACATTTGATCTCGGTTGTTCTGTCAGAGCGGCGCAGGCTCTTGAGCCGGCTTGCTCTTGTCGATCCCCGGAACCAGCAGTTTGCCCTCGGCGACCTGGTCGCCTTCAAGCTGTGGCTGGGTTACCCAGGTCAGGATGTCGTAGTAGCGACGGATGTTCGCCACGAAATGCACCGGTTCGCCGCCGCGGGCGTAGCCGTAGCGGGTCTTGCTGTACCACTTTTTCTCGGACAGGCGCGGAAGGATCTTCTTCACGTCCAGCCATTTGTCCGGGTTCAATCCTTCCTTGGCCGCCAGTTTGCGCGCGTCGTCCAGATGGCCGCTGCCGACGTTGTAGGCCGCCAGGGCAAACCAGGTACGGTCCGGTTCCTGGATCGAGTCGTCGAGCTGTTCTTTGATGTAGGCCAGGTACTTGGCGCCGCCCATGATGCTTTGTTTCGGATCGAGGCGGTTGGACACGCCCATGGCCTGCGCGGTGTTCTGGGTCAGCATCATCAGGCCGCGAACACCGGTCTTGGACGTGACGGTCGGTTGCCACAGGGATTCCTGATAGCCGATGGCCGCCAGCAGGCGCCAGTCGACTTTCTCTTTCTTGGCGTAGGACTTGAAGTGCTGTTCGTACTTGGGCAGGCGTTGCTGCAAGTGTTGGGCAAAGGTGGTGGCGCCCATGTAGCCGAGAACGTCGACGTGCCCGTAGTAACGATCCTTGAGGCGTTGCAGGGTGCCGTTTTTCTTGACCTTGTCGAGGTAGTCGTTGATTTCGTTGAGCAGGCTGTTGTCGTCGCCTAGCCCGACAGCCCAGCTCTGGTTGCTGGCGTCACCGAGGTCGAAGGCGACCCGGATGTTGGTGAAGTACACCTGGTTCATCGCGACTTCGTTGGAGTCGACCAGCGTCAGGTCGATCTGACCTTCGTCGACCATGCGCAGGAGATCGACGACCTCGACTGCGTCAGACTCTTCGTATTCGATGCCGGGAAATTTCTGTTTCAGCTTTGCCAATTGTTCGGCGTGGGTGCTGCCCTTGAGCACCATGATTTTCTTGCCCACCAGGTCCTTGGCGTCGGTCGGCCGTGACTGGCCGTTGCGGTAGATGACCTGCGGGGTGACTTCCAGATAAGAGTGCGAGAAGCGCACCTGCTTCTTGCGTTCTTCGCTGCTGACCAGACCGGCAGCCGCCAGCACCGGGCCGTTGGGCTTGCCTACCTGGTTGAACAGGTCATCGAGGTTGTCGGCGGTCTCGATCTTGAGCTCGACCCCCAGATCGTCGGCGAAGCGCTTCACCAGCTCGTATTCGAAGCCGGTTTCACCGTTGCGATCCTGAAAGTAGGTGGCGGGGCTGTTTCGGGTAACCACCCGCAGCACGCCATCCTCCTTTACGCGCTCGAGCGTGTTGGGTTTATCAACACAGGCGCCGAGCATCAGGAAGAGTCCGGTTGCGATCAGCCATTTGGCGTACCGCGGACGCAAAGCCATTGGGAAAAACATCTGCGCAGTATACGCAAAGGACCACGGGCGCCATATCTCGACAGTGAAGGGCGAGTCTGCTAGAGATCACAAATCCGGCCGAAACCCCGCAGGAACGGGCCTTGTCTGCATTTTGTCACAGTAAAAATAAGCTGTCGTCACACGCCCGGTTAACCTGACTTTCGGGGCAGAAACACAGATCGACACCCGAGTGCAACCGTGCGTAGCGTTTCGGGTGATGTCGCGGGCTGTTTAGGCTAGAATGCACGGCCTCAAAGCACACCCCTTCCCGAGGCTGTCCCGAAGATGTTGATCCTGCGCGGCGCTCCTGCCCTTTCCGCCTTTCGCCACAGCAAGCTCCTTGAGCAACTGAGCCAGAAGGTTCCGGCTGTCAGCGGCCTGTATGCTGAATTCGCTCACTTCGCCGAAGTTACCGGCGTCCTGACCGGCGACGAACAGCAGGTGCTCGCGCGCCTTCTGAAGTACGGTCCAAGCGTTCCGGTACAAGAACCGACCGGTCGTCTGTTTCTGGTACTGCCGCGTTTCGGCACCATCTCGCCGTGGTCGAGCAAGGCCAGCGATATCGCCCGCAACTGCGGCCTGGCGAAAATCCAGCGCCTGGAGCGCGGCATCGCGTTCTACGTGGCCGGCCAGTTCAGCGACGCTGAAGCCCAGTTGATCGCTGACGGTCTGCACGACCGCATGACCCAGATCGTCCTGGGCAACCTCGAACAGGCCGCCGGCCTGTTCAGCCACGCCGAACCGAAACCCCTGACCGCCATCGACGTGCTGGGCGGCGGCCGCGCCGCGCTGGAAAAAGCCAACACCGAGCTGGGCCTGGCCCTGGCCGAAGACGAGATCGACTATCTGGTCAACGCCTTCGTCGGCTTGAAGCGCAACCCACATGACATCGAACTGATGATGTTCGCCCAGGCGAACTCCGAGCACTGCCGTCACAAGATCTTCAACGCCAGTTGGGACATCGACGGCCAGAGCCAGGATAAAAGCCTGTTCGGCATGATCAAGAACACCTACCAGATGCACAACGAAGGCGTCCTGTCGGCTTATAAGGACAACGCTTCGGTGATCGTCGGTTCCGTGGCCGGTCGCTTCTTCCCGGACCCTGAAACCCGCCAGTACGGCGCGGTGCAGGAACCGGTGCACATCCTGATGAAGGTCGAGACCCACAACCACCCGACCGCGATTGCTCCGTTCCCGGGCGCGTCCACCGGTTCCGGTGGCGAAATCCGCGACGAAGGCGCCACCGGTCGCGGTGCCAAGCCGAAAGCCGGCCTGACCGGTTTCACCGTGTCCAACCTGCAGATCCCGGGCTTCGAACAGCCGTGGGAAGTGCCATACGGCAAGCCTGAGCGCATCGTTACCGCGCTGGACATCATGATCGAAGGCCCATTGGGCGGCGCTGCGTTCAACAATGAATTCGGTCGTCCGGCCCTGACCGGCTATTTCCGTACCTTCGAACAGTCGATCACCACCCCGCACGGTGACGAAGTTCGCGGCTACCACAAGCCGATTATGTTGGCTGGCGGCATGGGCAACATCCGTGAAGAGCACGTCAAGAAAGGCGAGATCGTCGTTGGCTCCAAGCTGATCGTGCTCGGTGGCCCGGCGATGCTGATCGGCCTGGGTGGCGGCGCGGCTTCCTCCATGGCCACCGGCACCAGCTCGGCGGACCTGGACTTCGCTTCGGTACAGCGCGAAAACCCGGAAATGGAACGCCGCTGCCAGGAAGTCATCGACCGTTGCTGGCAATTGGGCGACAAGAACCCGATCAGCTTCATCCACGACGTGGGTGCGGGTGGTCTGTCCAACGCCTTCCCGGAACTGGTCAACGACGGCGACCGCGGTGGCCGTTTCGAACTGCGCAACATTCCAAACGACGAGCCGGGCATGGCCCCGCACGAAATCTGGTCCAACGAATCCCAGGAGCGCTACGTTCTGGCGGTCGGCCCGGCTGACTTCGAGCGTTTCAAGGCGATCTGCGAACGTGAGCGTTGCCCGTTTGCCGTGGTCGGCGAAGCCACTGCCGAACCCCAGCTGACCGTCACCGACAGCCACTTCGGCAACAGCCCGGTGGACATGCCACTGGAAGTGTTGCTGGGCAAGGCGCCACGCATGCACCGTTCGGTGGTACGTGAAGCCGAGCTGGGCGACGACTTCGATCCGTCGACCCTGAACATTGCCGACTGCGTCGAGCGTGTCCTGCATCACCCGGCCGTGGCGAGCAAGAGCTTCCTGATCACCATCGGCGACCGCACCATCACCGGCCTCGTGGCCCGTGACCAGATGGTCGGCCCGTGGCAGGTTCCGGTGGCCGACGTTGCCGTCACCGCCACCAGCTTCGACGTCTACACCGGCGAAGCCATGGCCATGGGCGAGCGGACTCCGCTGGCACTGCTGGACGCTCCGGCGTCGGGCCGCATGGCCATCGGCGAAACCCTGACCAACATCGCGGCCTCGCGCATCGGCAAGATCTCCGACATCAAGCTGTCGGCGAACTGGATGTCCGCTGCCGGTCACCCGGGCGAAGACGCGCGTCTGTACGACACCGTGAAAGCGGTCGGCATGGAACTGTGCCCTGAGCTGGGCATCACCATTCCGGTGGGCAAGGACTCGATGTCCATGGCCACGCGCTGGAACGATGAAGGCGTGGACAAGTCCGTCACGTCGCCAATGTCCCTGATCGTGACCGGTTTTGCGCCAGTGACTGACATCCGTCAGACCCTGACCCCGCAACTGCGCATGGACAAGGGCACCACTGACCTGATCCTGATCGACCTGGGCCGCGGCCAGAACCGCATGGGCGCCTCGATCCTCGCGCAGGTTCACGGCAAGCTCGGCAAACAGGCGCCGGACGTCGACGACGCCGAAGACCTGAAGGCCTTCTTCGCCGTGATCCAGGGCCTCAACGCCGACGGTCACCTGCTGGCTTACCACGACCGTTCCGACGGTGGTCTGCTGACCTCCGTCGTCGAAATGGCCTTCGCCGGTCACTGCGGCCTGAGCCTGAACCTCGACAGCCTGGCGGATTCCTCCGCCGACATCGCAGCGATCCTGTTCAACGAAGAACTGGGTGCCGTGATCCAGGTTCGCCAGGACGCCACCCCGGACATCCTCGCGCAGTTCAGCGCTGCCGGCCTGGGCGATTGCGTGTCGGTGATCGGTCAGCCAATCAACAATGGCGAGATCGGTATCACCTTCAACGGTGACACCGTGTTCGAAGGCCAGCGTCGTCTGCTGCAACGCCAGTGGGCCGAGACCAGCTACCAGATCCAGCGCCTGCGTGACAACGCCGATTGCGCCGAGCAAGAGTTTGACGTGCTGCTGGAAGAAGACAACCCGGGCCTGAGCGTCAAGCTGAGCTACGACATCAACCAGGACATCGCCGCGCCTTACATCAAGAAAGGCATCCGCCCACAGGTTGCCGTGCTGCGTGAGCAGGGCGTCAACGGTCAGGTGGAAATGGCGGCGGCGTTCGACCGCGCCGGTTTCAACGCGATCGACGTGCACATGAGCGACATCCTGGCCGGTCGTGTCGACCTGAACGAGTTCAAGGGCATGGTCGCTTGCGGTGGCTTCTCCTACGGCGACGTATTGGGTGCCGGTGAAGGCTGGGCGAAATCCGCGCTGTTCAACAGCCGCGCCCGCGATGCGTTCCAGGGCTTCTTCGAGCGCAACGACAGCTTCACCCTCGGCGTGTGCAACGGTTGCCAGATGATGTCCAACCTGCACGAGCTGATCCCGGGCAGCGAGTTCTGGCCGCACTTCGTGCGCAACCGTTCCGAGCAGTTCGAAGCCCGTGTTGCCATGGTGCAGATCCAGGAGTCGAATTCGATCTTCCTGCAGGGCATGGCCGGTTCGCGCATGCCGATCGCCATCGCCCATGGCGAAGGTCATGCCGAGTTCGCCAGCGAAGAAGCACTGCTGGAAGCCGATCTGTCCGGTTGCGTGGCGATGCGTTTCGTCGACAACCACGGCAAGGTCACCGAAAGCTACCCGGCCAACCCGAACGGCTCGCCGCGCGGTATCACCGGTTTGACCAGCCGTGACGGTCGCGTGACCATCATGATGCCGCACCCGGAGCGTGTGTTCCGCGCCGTGCAGAACTCGTGGCGTTCGGATGACTGGAACGAAGATGCACCGCTGATGCGCATGTTCCGTAATGCTCGTGTGTGGGTTAACTGATAGCGATGTACAAGCTCAGCTTCTTTGTTCCGACCAGTCATGTGGAACAGGTCAAAAGTGCCGTATTCGCTGCCGGTGGCGGACGGATCGGTGCTTACGACCACTGTGCATGGCAAGTGTTGGGTCTGGGCCAGTTTCGTCCACTGGACGGCAGTCAGCCGTTCATTGGCGAGGCAGGGCAGGTCGAACAGGTCGAGGAATGGAAAGTCGAGCTTGTAGTGGCTGATGAGTTGATTCGCTCGGTGGTGGTGGCTCTGAAACAGAGCCATCCCTACGAGACACCGGCTTATGAAGTGTGGCGGCTGGAGGATTTCTGATTCTCCGCTGCTGAAATGAAAAACCCGCTGAAAGTGATTTCAGCGGGTTTTTTATTGCGCCGTTTAACGAATGTACACCGATCAGAATTGTGGGAGCGGGCTTGCTCGCGAAGGCGGCGGGTCAGCCAGCATTGATGGTGACTGACACTCCCTCTTCGCGAGCAAGCCCGCTCCCACATGGGGTCCTGACAATCAGACGCTAAACCTTGGCACTGACCTCACTGCGATTGACCAACGCTTCCAACGCCCCACTCAAACTCGCCGCCTTGTCGCCAACCAGCAGATGCCAGATCCCGCCGTCCAGCTGACTCACACCCTGGCAACCCAGCGCTTTCAAATCACACTCCGACAATGCCTTGCCATTGGCCAGTCGCAGGCGGATGCGCGTCATGGCGATGCAGTCGAGTTGCAGCACATTGTCGCCACCCCCCAGCGCATTGAGCCATTGCTGCGCTTCAGGTGTCGCCACGGCGGCCGGTGCAGGCGCATCGATTTCCACTGCCGGCGACGACGCCATGGCACGACCCGGCGCCGGCATCGCTTGGCGAATTTCATCGGCAATCGCATCGGCCATCGGCCCGACCACTACCTGCAAGCTCCCGCCCTTGCCCGGACGCACCACGGCCATGGCGCCGAGCGCCTTTAGATCGGTATCCGAGGCCTTGTTGCGATCCACCATGTCCAGGCGCAACCGCGTGGTGCAGGCGCCAACGGTGATCAGGTTTGCGGCGCCGCCCAAGGCCTTGATGTAAGCCCCAGCGCGTTCATTGTCGGCCACCGCCACTTGCGGGGCGGCAGCGCTGGTTTCGCGGCCCGGCGTCTTCAGGTCGAAACGCCGGATGCAGTAATCGAACACCACGTAATAGATCACGGCATACGCCAGGCCCACCGGAAACACCAGCCAGCCGTTGGTGGATTTGCCCCAGCCCAGGACCATGTCGATGAAGCCGCCGGAGAAGGTGAAGCCCAGGTGAATGTTCAGCGCATTGGTGACGGCCATCGACAGGCCGGTCAGCAACGCATGCAGCAGAAACAGCAGCGGCGCGAGGAACATGAAGGCGAATTCGATCGGCTCGGTCACGCCGGTCAGGAACGCGGTCAGGGCCATCGACAGGAATATCCCGCCCATCACCTTGCGCCGTTCCGGCAGGGCGTTGCGGTACATCGCCAGGCACGCGGCGGGCAGGCCGAAGATCATCACCGGGAACATGCCGGTCATGAACTGGCCGCCTTTCGGGTCGCCGGCGAAGTAGCGCGACAGGTCGCCGGTGACCAGCGCACCGGAGGTGGGGTCGGTGAAATTGCCGAACACGAACCACGCCATGTTGTTGAGGATATGGTGCAGCCCGGTGACGATCAGCAGGCGGTTGAACACGCCGAAGACGAACGCACCAAGGCTGCCACTCTCCATCATCAGCGTGCCGAAGCTGTTGATGCCGTGCTGGATCGGCGGCCAGATATAGCCGAACACCACGCCCAGGCCCACGGCGGCGAACCCGGTGACAATCGGCACGAACCGTCGGCCACCGAAGAACGCCAGGTACTCCGGCAGCTTGATGTCCTTGAAGCGGTTGTACAGCGCGCCGGCCATCAGGCCGCTGACGATCCCGGCGAGCATGCCCATGTTGATGCTCGGGTCGAGGACCTTGAGGGTGGCGATCATCACCAGGTAGCCGATCACGCCGGCAAGTCCCGCCGTACCGTTGTTGTCCTTGGCGAAACCGACCGCGATGCCGATGGCGAAGATCATCGCCAGGTTGGCAAAGATCACCTGGCCGGCGTCATGGATGATCGCGATGTTCAGCAGGTCGGTATCGCCCAGACGCAGCAGCAGGCCGGCAATCGGCAGGATCGCGATCGGCAGCATCAGCGCGCGGCCGAGGCGTTGCAGGCCTTCAATGAAAAGTTGGTACATGGCGGATCTCCCTGGATTTTTGTTCTTCTTTTGTAAAGAGCTAGCTCAGAGGCCAGTGCTGGTGACAGGCATGACGCACGGCACTGGCGCTGCTCAGCTTGAGCAGGTCATGGCTGATGCGCCGGCATTCGCTGGCGTCGAGATGACGCACGCGGTCCTTGATTTCACCGATCTGTACCGGGCTCACCGACAGCTCGCTGACTCCCAGGCCGATCAGCACCGGCGTGGCCAGTGGATCGGACGCCAGTGCCCCGCACACTCCGACCCAACGCTTGTGCTGCGCCGCACCGGCGCAGGTCTGGGCGATCAACCGCAGCAGGGCCGGGTGCAACGCATCGACGCGCGCGGCGAGCCCTGCGTGGTCGCGGTCCATGGCCAGGGTGTATTGCGACAGGTCGTTGGTGCCGATGGACAGGAAGTCCGCGTGCTCCGCCAGTTGCTCGGCCAGCAGCGCGGCGGCCGGCACTTCAATCATCACCCCCAGCTCCGGGCGTTGCGTCAGACCCAGTTCGGTACACAAGGCGTCGAGGCGCTGGCGGATGTGCAGCAGTTCATCGACTTCGGTGATCATCGGCAGCAGGATCCGGCAGCGTGACAACGGGCTCAGGTGCAGCAGCGCGCGCAGTTGCTGGTCGAGCATTTCCGGGCGGACCTGGGCCAGGCGAATGCCGCGCAGGCCGAGCACCGGGTTGGCCTCGGCGGGCAGTGGCAGGTAATCGAGTTGCTTGTCGCCACCGACGTCGATGGTGCGGATGATCACTGACTTGTCGCCCATGGCATCGAGCACGGCTTGATAAGCCTGGTGTTGTTCCTGTTCATCCGGGGCGGTGTGGCGGTCGACGAAGAGAAATTCGGTGCGCAGCAAGCCGACGCCGTCGGCGCCATTGGCCAATGCGTCTGCCGCTTCCGTGCTGGACGCCACGTTGGCGGCGACTTCGATGCGCAGGCCATCGGTGGTCAACGCCGGTGTGTGCGCCTGGGCCTGTTGTTCGGCCCGGCGTTGTTGCTGTTGCTGTTGCAGCTGGCGCACGTCGGCCAGGCGCTGTGTGCCGGGGGTCAGTTCGAGGCGGCCGCCGTCGGCGTCCAGCACCACCGGTTGCCCCTGTTGCTGATCGAGCAGCGTCGAGCCCAGTGCGACCATGCACGGCAGGCCTTTGCCCCGGGCCAGAATCGCTACGTGGGAGGTCGCACCGCCCTCGGCCATGCACAGCCCGGCGACGCCTTGCTGGCTCAGTTGCAGCAGATCGGACGGAGTCAGTTCATGGGCCGCGACGATGGCGCCGGCCGGCACGTCGTAATGCCAGGTATCGCCGAGCAATACGCGCAGCACCCGTTGCTTGAGGTCGCGCAGGTCATTGGCGCGTTCGGCGAGCAATGTACTGCCGGTTTGCTGGAGCACTTCGCATTGCGCGTCGATGGCCTGGCTCCAGGCGTGGGTCGCAGCTGTGCCCTGGTCGACGGATTGGCTGGCAGCGTCGAGCAAGGCCGGGTCTTCGAGCAGCGCCAGGTGTGCGGCGAAAATGGCCTCTTCAGCGCTGTCCTTGTGTTTTTTTGCCTGGGCCAGGGTGTGGTCGATTTCGCTGCGCACCTGGCTCAGTGCCGCGTCCAGAACCTGGTGTTGTTGTTGCGGATCATGATGGCCGGCATCCGCTGGCAGGCTGATCGCATTCAGTCGAAACAGCGGCCCGCCGACCAGGCCCGGCGCCGCGCAAACGCCGTGCAACACACCGGCTTCGGCGGGGCGATTGCGTTGGGCGATCGTCGGTGGCGCGGCGGCGTGAGTGTCTTCGGCCAGGGCTGTGGATAACGCGGTGAGCAAGGCTTGCAGCGCGGCTTCGGCATCCGGGCCCTGGCAACTGACCTGGACTTCTGCCTGCTCGCCGATGGCCAGCCCCATCAGGCCAATCAGGCTGTCGCAGGTGGCCGACTTGCCGGCGAAGTGCAGTTGCGATTTGCTTTTGAAACCTTGTGCGGTCTGACGGATCAACGCCGCCGGCCGCGCGTGCAGGCCGCCACGGTGCGCTATGCGTACGAGGCCGACAATCTCTGCGCCGGCAAACTCGATATCGACCTCTGCGGTCGATGTCTGTCGACGAATGATGTGCAGCAGCGGCTCACCGACTTTCACCGATTTGAGGGTGATGGGCCGCGCCTGAAAGTCCTGGCTGTTAGTGAGGATCAGCAGGCTGACCAGGCTTTTGCACTGTTGCGCGACCTTGTCCAGGTCGTAGCGCAGCAGGGGTTGGCCATTGGCGACGCGCGCCCCTTCCTTGACCAGCATCGAGAAGCCCTGGCCCTGCAACTCGACCGTGTCGAGGCCCAGGTGCAGGAGCAATTCCGCGCCGTTGTCGGCACGCAAGGTCAGTGCGTGACCGGTGCGCGCGACATGCACCACCACCCCCGCGCAGGGGGCGTGGAGCGTGTCGTTGAGCGGATCGATAGCGATGCCGTCGCCCATGGCGCCGCTGGCAAACACCGTGTCCGGGACTTTGGTGAGCGTGAGCACCGGGCCGCTGAGCGGGGCGCTTAAAGTCAGCTCTTTATTGTTGTTATGCATGGCTCGGTCTCATCAAAAAATACAGTTCGGATCAACGTGCCCCCTGTAGGAGCGAGCTTGCTCGCGAAGAACCTGAGAACAACGCGTTCATTCAGGAAACACGCGTCATCGTTGACGTCCATCGCGAGCAAGCTCGCTCCCACAGGGGACAATGATTCAATGGGTGCGGGTGACTTTGCTCAAGTGCCGCGGCTGGTCCGGGTCCATGCCGCGGGCCACGGCCAGGCCGGCGGCCATCACGTAGAAACTCTGGATCGCCAGAATCGGGTCGAGGGCCGGGTGTTCGGCGCGGGTCAGGGTCAGGTCGCGCTCGCGCACGTCATCCGGCGCGGCCAGCAGGACACGGGCGCCGCGCTGGCGCATGTCGGCGGCCAGGCTCAGCAGACCGGCCTGTTCGGCGCCCCGTGGGGCAAACACCAGCAGCGGGTAGTTGTCACCGATCAGGGCCATCGGGCCGTGACGGACTTCGGCGCTGCTGAAGGCTTCGGCCTGGATCGCCGAGGTCTCTTTGAATTTGAGCGCCGCTTCCTGGGCGATGGCGAAACCGGCGCCACGGCCGATCACCATCAGCCGCTGGCAATCGCGCAAGGCCTCGATGGCCGGGCTCCAGTCCTGTTGCGCGGCGTTGCGCAGGCCGTCGGGCAAGGCCAAGCCGGCCTCGAGCAGTTCGGCGTCTTCCTTCCAGTGCCCGATCAACCGCGCGCTGGCGCTCAGGGTGGCGATGAAACTCTTGGTCGCAGCGACGCTGCTTTCAGTGCCGGCACACAGCGGCAGGCTGAACTCACAGGCGGCTTCCAGCGGCGAGTCCTCGGCATTGACCAGCGAAATGCTCAAGGCGCCGCGCTTGCGCAACAGGCGCAGGCTGTTGACCAGGTCCGGGCTTTGCCCCGATTGCGAGAAGGCAAATGCCACCTGGCCGCTGACCTTCAGCGGCGCCTGCTGCATGGTCACCACCGACATCGGCAACGACGCCACCGGAATGCCCAGTAGCTGCATGGTCAGGTAGGCGAAGTAACTGGCGGCGTGGTCGGAACTGCCACGCGCCACGGTCATGGCCACTTGCGGCGGCTGACGACGCAGGCGTCCGGCGATCTCGATCATCTGCGGGTCGAGTTGCTGCAATTGGGCTTGCACGGCCTCGAACGAGGACAGCGCCTCTTCAAGCATTTTTGAAGTCAATGTCTTCTCCTTCGACCATGACGGCGGTCAGTTTCAGTGAGCGATCCAGCCGCACGCAGTCGGCCCAGGCCCCTGGTTGCAGGCGCCCGCGTTCGGTGAGGCCGAGGTAGTCGGCGGGGAATTGCGACAGACGCTGCGAGGCTTCGGCGATGGGCAGGCCGATTTTCACCAGGTTGCGCAGGGCCTGATCCATGGTCAGGGTGCTGCCGGCCAGGGTGCCGTCGGGCAGGCGCACGCCGCCCAGGCACTTGGTCACGGTGTGGCTGCCGAGTTTGTACTCGCCGTCGGGCATGCCGGCGGCGGCGGTCGAGTCGGTGACGCAGTACAGGCACGGGATCGAGCGCAGGGCGACGCGGATGGCGCCGGGGTGCACGTGCAGCAGGTCCGGGATCAGTTCGGCGTACTTCGCGTGGGCCAGTGCGGCGCCGACAATCCCCGGCTCGCGGTGATGCAGCGGGCTCATGGCGTTGTAGAGGTGGGTGAAGCTGCTGGCGCCGGCCTCCAGCGCTGCGACGCCTTCCTCGTAACTGCCCAGGGTGTGGCCGATCTGCATGCGGATGCCGCGGCGGCTGAGGTCGCGGATCAAGGCATCGTGACCGGCGATTTCCGGGGCAATGGTGATCACCCGGATCGGCGCCAGTGCCAGGTACGCTTCGACCTCGGCCATCAACGCGGTGTGGGCGAAGTTGGGTTGCGCGCCGAGCTTGCCGGGGTTGATGTAGGGGCCTTCGAGGTGCACACCGAGCACCCGCGCGCAGCCTTGTGGCCGCTGTTCACAGAATTCGCCGACGGCTTCGAGCACGCTGGTGATCTCTTCGCTCGGTGCCGTCATGGTGGTCGCCAGCAGCGACGTGGTGCCGAAGCGCACATGGGTTCGGGTGATGGTTTCGAAGGCGGGCGTGCCTTCCATGATGTCTTTGCCGCCACCGCCGTGAACGTGCAGGTCGATGAAGCCCGGCAGCAGATAAGGCAGGTCGTTGTCCGCCGGATCGCAAGGGACGCCTTCGATGGACACGACCTTGCCGTGGGCGTGGACCAGTCGGCCGCGAACCCAGCCGTGGGCTGTGAGGATGTTGTCTTCGGACATGTCGGGATCTCGGTTTTTAACGGCCGGCTGTTTTGTCAGCGACGCAGCTCGGCGACAAAGTCGTAGTAGTCGTTGCGGCAATAGGTGTCGGTGACTTCGATGGGCGTGTTGTCTTCCAGGTAGCCGACCCGGGTCATCAGCAGCATGGCGGTGCCGGGGGCGATGCCGACCAGCGCGGCGAACTCGTCCGTGGCGTTGATCGCCTGGATGTGCTGCAAGGCGCGCACCACCGGCTTGCCGATGCCGTCGAGGAATTCGTAGAGGGAATCACCCACCGCTTGCGGCTTGGGAATGATCGAGGCGGGCAGGGTGCTCATCTCGATGGCCATCACGGTGTCGTCGGCCTTGCGCAGGCGTTTGAGCCGCGCGACCTTGTCGTTGGGCGACAGGCCGAGGCGGATCAGCTCTTCGTGGGTCGGCAGGGTGATTTCCCGCTCCAGCCATTGCGAGCCGGGCACAAACCCCTTGAGCCTTAGCATTTCACTGAAACCGGAAAGGCGCGACAACGGTTGTTCGAGGCGCGGCGTGATGAAGGTGCCGGAGCCCTGGTTACGGCGGATCAGGCCTTGTTCGAACAACACTTCCAGCGCCTTGCGGGCGGTGACGCGGGAGATACCCAAGGTCTCGCTCAGATGGCGCTCCGACGGCATGGCCTGTTCGGCTTTCCACTGGCCGGCATGGATCGCCGCTTCCAGATTGCGTGCCAGTTGCAGGTACAACGGCGTGGGTTGGGTGTCGTCGGGGCGCAGGGCCTGTAGGTCGTTCATGTAGGCATTGTCCGATGCGGATATAGGATTGTTGTCGCCCGGTTGTGAGGCGAAACTAATACCACTTGCATACCATGTCAACGCGAGTGTTTTACAGGAATAGGTCGATTCTGGCCGGCTTGAGGCTGGGTGGTTTGAAGTGGTATTAGCGGTAGGCTTTAAAACGACAAAGATCGCAGCCTGCGGCAGCTCCTACAGAGCGAAATGGTATTCACCCCGTAGGAGCTGCCGCAGGCTGCGATCTTCTGATTTTATTTTTTGATGCCGACCAATGGTCGAAGGAATTACGGACGAATCTCGATCATCGTGCCGTCCGGCACCAGGTTCCAGACTTCACGCATGTCCATGTTGCGCATGGCGATGCAGCCGTCGGTCCAGTCCAGGGTGTGGAACAGGTCTTCCGGGGTGTCTTCGGTATCCGGGGTGCCGTGGATCATGATCATGCCGCCGGGCTCGACGCCTTCACGACGGGCGCGGGCCGAGTCGCTGATGTTCGGGTAGGAAATGTGCATCGCCAGGTTGAATTTATCGCTGACCTTGCGCCAGTCGACCCAGTAGAGGCCTTCCGGGGTGCGCTTGTCGCCTTCCATCAGTTTCGGCCCCTTGGGACGCTTGCCCAGGGAAATGCGATAGGTCTTGAGCGGCTTGCCGTCATTGATCAATTGCAATTGATGGGAAGACTTGAGAACCAGGATTTTCTCGATGACCTTGCCGTCCAGGGGTTCCAGGGCAGAAGCCTGGGACACCGCGACGAAAGACAAACAGAACAGGGCAAGCAACCAGCGCATTGAAACGATTCCCCAGGAGGTGTCGCGACTATTTATTTATAGATGTTTTTGTGGGAGCCGCCGAAGGCTCGGGCCGCGTTCGTACGATTTTTCAGCGGCTACGAATGATACCAATATGGCATCAGATAATGGCAGGCTGAGCAAGCGGCGGAATCGATTCAGACCGTACGGGATAGACCTCGGTCCGCCGGTCGGCGAAGAAGCATTCTAAGGTACGGCCCACCGTGCGGAAAGCCAGCTCATCCCAAGGAATGTCCGCTTCGTCGAATAGTTGCACTTCCAGGCTCTCGGGGCCTGCAGAAAAATCCAGGTCCGCAAGCGTGGCACGGAAGAACACATGCACCTGGCTGATGTGTGGCACATCGATCAGGGTATAGATGCTCAGGTTGCGCACCCGGGCGCAGGCTTCCTCGGCGGTCTCGCGAATGGCGGCCTGCTCGATGGTCTCGCCGTTTTCCATGAAACCGGCGGGCAGGGTCCAGTAACCGCGGCGCGGCTCGATGGCCCGCCGGCACAGCAACACCTTGCTGCCCCAGGTCGCCACGCAGCCGGCGACGATATTGGGGTTCTGGTAGTGGATGGCCTGACAGCTGTCGCAGACAAAACGCAGGCGCGAATCGCCCTCGGGAATGCGCTGGGTCACCGGGTTACCGCACTGGCTGCAAAATTTCATGCTGGGGTTCCTGAATGCTGCGCCTATCTTGGCGTGAGGCAGTGCCGGTCGGCAAGTTGTCGTTTCGCGACATGGGGCGGTTGCGGGGGTTGGGCGACCGCAGCGATTGGTGCATGATGCCGGGTAAGGCACAAATCGAGAACACTCATGCTGGACGAGCTACTGCATCGGGTTAGTAACCACACTCCACGCACACTGGAGACCGATCGTCGTTTTCCCGAGGCCGCGGTGCTGGTGCCCATCACCCGCAGTGACGAACCCGAATTGGTGTTGACCCTGCGTGCCAGCGGCCTGTCGACCCATGGCGGCGAAGTCGCTTTCCCCGGTGGTCGCCGCGACCCCGAAGACTCCGACCTGATTTTCACCGCCCTGCGTGAAGCCGAGGAAGAAATCGGCCTGCCGCCGGGGCTGGTCGAGGTGATCGGCCCGCTCAGTCCGCTGATCAGCCTGCATGGCATCATGGTCACGCCCTATGTCGGGGTGATCCCGGATTTTGTCGAATACCGGGCCAACGATGCCGAGATTGCCGCGGTGTTCAGCGTGCCCCTGGAATTCTTCCGCAAAGACCCCCGCGAACATACCCATCGCATCGACTATCAGGGCCGCAGCTGGTACGTGCCGAGCTATCGCTTTGGCGAATACAAGATCTGGGGGCTGACGGCGATCATGATCGTCGAGTTGATCAACCTGCTGTATGACGCCAAAATCAGCCTGCATCAACCTCCCAAAAGCTTTATCAATACCTGAAGCCATCGTTCGAATGGCACTGCCCGAGCCCTGAGGAAAACAACAATGAAATACCGCCTGGGCGACGCCCGTGTCCAAACCCATCCACAGAGCTGGGTCGCCCCCAATGCCGTGCTGGTGGGCAAGGTCAAGCTGGAGGAGGGCGCCAACGTCTGGTTCAACGCCGTGTTGCGCGGCGACAACGAGTTGATTCTGATCGGCAAGAACAGCAACGTCCAGGACGGCACCGTGATGCACACCGACATGGGCTATCCGCTGACCATCGGCACCGGCGTGACCATCGGCCACAACGCCATGCTCCACGGCTGCACCGTCGGCGACTACAGCCTGATCGGCATCAACGCAGTGATTCTCAATGGCGCGAAGATCGGCAAGAACTGCATCATCGGCGCCAATTCGCTGATCGGCGAAGGCAAGGAGATTCCGGACGGATCGCTGGTCATGGGTTCGCCCGGCAAAGTGGTGCGCGAATTGACCGAGCCGCAAATCAAGATGCTGGAAGCCAGCGCTGCCCACTATGTGCACAACTCGCAGCGTTATGCCCGCGATCTGGTCGAGCAGGAAGAATGACGGCCACTGAACGCCCGGTAGCGTCGCCCTGCGTGAGTATTTGTGCGCTGGATGACGATGACATCTGCACCGGTTGCCAGCGCACGGTTGAGGAAATCACCCGCTGGAGCCGCATGACCAACGACGAACGGCGCAAGGTGCTGGGGTTGTGTCATGAACGGGCCAAGGCCAGTGGGTTAGTGTGGATGATCGGGGCAAAACCGCGGTTGTAGGAGCGAGCCCGCTCGCGATGGACTCAAGAACACCGCGGGGAACCAGACTCCCCTGCGTTTTCGTTAACGACCATCGCGAGCAGGCTCGCTCCTACAGTATCCTGTGCGGCAAATTCACAGGTGCTTTCCAAGCCTATGCTCTTCCTGATCACCTACATCAGCAGCGTCGTGCTGATCAACTTCGCCTTTTCCACCGCGCCACACCTGGACATCCTCTGGTCGGCCTGGGGCGGGCTGGTGTTTGTGTTGCGCGACATGGTGCAAACCCGTTTCGGGCATGGCGCCCTCGTGGCGATGCTGGTGGCGCTGGTGTTGTCCTACGCCACCTCCGATCCGTCCATCGCCCTGGCCAGCGCCACGGCGTTCGCGGTTTCCGAGTGCATCGACTGGCTGGTGTTCAGCATCACCAAGCGCCCGCTGCATGATCGCCTGTGGATAAGTTCGGCCCTGAGCATTCCCCTCGATACCTTTATCTTCTTCGGCATGATCGACGCCCTGACGCCGGGGGTGATCCTCACCGCCCTGGGCTCGAAATTCGCCGGGGTCACCGCCGTGTGGCTGATCATGGCCTGGCGCCTGCGCAAACAGGCTGTCGTCAGCTGAAGTTCATGTAAAATGCCGCGCTTTCTCCCCATGGGAAGCGTGCTTCCCTCGATGATCCGCTTCTTGAGGACCTTCAGATGACCCGTATCGGAACTCCATTGTCGCCCACCGCGACCCGCGTATTGATGTGTGGCTGTGGCGAGTTGGGCAAGGAAGTGGTGATCGAGCTGCAACGCCTGGGCGTTGAAGTGATTGCCGTGGATCGCTACGCCAACGCGCCGGCCATGCAGGTGGCGCACCGCAGCCACGTGATCAACATGCTTGACGGCGCTGCCCTGCGTGCCGTGATCGAGGCCGAGAAGCCGCATTTCATCGTCCCGGAAATCGAAGCCATCGCCACCGCGACCCTGGTGGAGCTGGAGTCCGAAGGCTTCACCGTGATTCCGACCGCCCGCGCCGCGCAACTGACCATGAACCGCGAAGGCATCCGTCGCCTGGCCGCTGAAGAGCTGGACCTGCCGACCTCGCCGTACCATTTCGCCGACACCTTCGAGGACTACAGCAAGGCCGTCGAAGACCTCGGTTTCCCATGCGTGGTCAAGCCGGTCATGAGTTCCTCGGGCAAGGGCCAGAGCCTGCTGCGCAGCGTCGATGACGTGCAGAAAGCCTGGGACTACGCCCAGGAAGGTGGCCGTGCCGGTAAAGGTCGGGTGATCATCGAAGGCTTCATCGATTTCGACTACGAAATCACCCTGCTGACCGTGCGCCACGTGGGCGGCACCACCTTCTGCGCGCCGGTCGGTCACCGTCAGGAGAAGGGCGACTACCAGGAGTCCTGGCAGCCGCAGGCCATGAGCCCGATTGCCCTGGCTGAATCCGAACGCGTCGCCAAATCCGTGACCGAAGCCCTGGGTGGCCGTGGTCTGTTCGGCGTCGAGTTGTTCATCAAGGGTGACCAGGTGTGGTTCAGCGAAGTCTCGCCGCGCCCGCACGACACCGGTCTGGTCACGCTGATTTCTCAGGACCTGTCGCAGTTCGCCCTGCATGCACGGGCCATTCTCGGCCTGCCGATCCCGTTGATCCGTCAGTTCGGGCCATCGGCTTCGGCGGTGATTCTGGTGGAAGGGCAGTCGACCCGGACCGCTTTCGCCAACCTGGGCGCTGCCTTGAGCGAGCCGGATACCGCGCTGCGCCTGTTCGGCAAGCCTGAAGTCAACGGCCAGCGCCGCATGGGCGTGGCCCTGGCGCGCGACGAGTCGATCGAAGCCGCCCGCGCCAAGGCGACCCGTGCTTCGCAGGCGGTTGTGGTAGAGCTGTAAAACTTCTCGGGCAAGTCTGCAATCCCTGTGGGAGCGGGCTTGCCCGCGAAGGCGTCGGCACATCAAACTAGGTGTTGACTGACCCACCGTCTTCGCGGGCAAGCCCGCTCCCACAGGATCGGTGCCAGGCATCAGGTCGGGGTCGACCTATAATTTGTGGATGCCCAAGACCCTTCATCAATGCTCCAGGCCTGTACCCATGAATTCCCAAAGCATCATCGTCCCGAAAATCTCCACCCTGCCGGTGCACGAGCCCCGGGCCCGGGCCGTTGTGCGCTGGCTGGTGCGCAAGAACATCATCCAGGAAGAGCTGACCACCTGCGGCCGCACCGGCAATCGCATGGCCCATGCCATCGCCGACGGTGCCCGCGCAGTGGTCCTGCACCCCGAAGCCCTGCCGTTCGGTGAGCCGGTCAATGGCCTGGAGATCATTACCAAGCGCTGCATCTATACGCCGGCCAAGGGTTTCCTTGAGGAAGCAGGCTGCGCCGAGTGCCGCAAGGAAGTCGGTGAAGCGCTGTTCGAAAGCCTGGAAGACTGGATGCCGGGGCGCACCGATAACTTCACCTGTCCGGAATGCGGGCATGAAGACGACATCAACGGCTTTCTGTTCCTGCAGGAATGCGGTTTCTCCAACCTCGGATTCATCTTCAACAACTGGGCCGAAGCCGGGTTCAAGCAAAGCTTTCTCGACGAGTTCGCCGACTGGCTCGATCAGCCGGTCAGCTGGGTCAAAGTCGAACTCTGAACTTCTGTAGGAGCGAGCTTGCTCGCGATGAACTTTCAGGCCACGCGGGTTTCCAGGCAACCCGCATTATCGTTCACGACCATCGCGAGCAAGCTCGCTCCTACAAAAAAGCGCCCCGTATGTCAGTAATGCCAATAATAGTCAGAGTTTTACATTGAACCCGAGGGGGTGTCTGACTATAATGGCGCGCTTCCATTTTCCCGCTCGGGAGCCCCCGCGATGCTGCGTATCAGCCAAGAAGCTCTGACATTCGACGACATTCTCCTAGTGCCCGGTTATTCCGAGGTGCTTCCTAACGAAGTCAGTCTCAAGACCCGCCTTACCCGTGGCATCGAGCTGAATATTCCACTGGTCTCCGCTGCCATGGACACCGTCACTGAAGCCCGTCTGGCAATTGCCATGGCTCAGGAAGGTGGTATCGGCATCATCCACAAGAACATGACCATCGAGCAGCAAGCTGCCGAAGTCCGCAAGGTCAAGCGTTACGAAGCCGGTGTGGTCAAGGATCCGATCACCATCGTCGCCGACGCTACCGTGCGCGAACTGTTCGAATTGACCCGCATGCACAACATCTCCGGCGTTCCGGTGCTGCACAATGGCGACCTGGTCGGCATAGTTACCTCCCGTGACGTGCGTTTCGAGAACCGTCTGGAAGCCACTGTCCGTGAAGTGATGACGCCTAAAGAGCGTCTGGTCACGGTCAAGGAAGGCGCCGACAAGAACGATGTGCGTGAACTGCTGCACAAGCACCGTATCGAACGCGTGCTGATCGTCGACGACAAATTCGCCCTCAAGGGCATGATGACCGTCAACGACATCGAAAAAGCCAAGGCTTACCCGCTGGCCAGCAAGGACGATCAAGGTCGTCTGCGCGTGGGTGCTGCAGTCGGTACCGGTAAAGACACCGGTGACCGCGTTGCCGCTCTGGTCGCCGCCGGCGTTGACGTGGTGGTGGTCGACACCGCTCACGGTCACTCCAAAGGCGTGATCGACCGCGTTCGCTGGGTCAAGCAGAACTTCCCTGAAGTGCAGGTCATCGGCGGCAACATCGCCACCGGCGCTGCCGCCAAGGCCTTGGCCGAAGCCGGCGCTGACGCGGTCAAGGTCGGTATCGGCCCTGGCTCGATCTGCACCACCCGTATCGTCGCCGGTGTCGGCGTACCGCAAATCAGTGCCATCGCCAACGTCGCCGCTGCCCTTGAAGGCACTGGCGTGCCGTTGATCGCCGACGGCGGTATCCGTTTCTCCGGTGACCTGTCCAAGGCCATCGTGGCCGGTGCTTCCTGCGTGATGATGGGCTCGATGTTCGCCGGTACCGAAGAGGCGCCGGGCGAGATCGAACTGTTCCAGGGCCGTTCGTACAAGGCTTATCGCGGCATGGGTTCGCTGGGCGCCATGTCCCAGGCCCAGGGGTCCTCCGACCGTTACTTCCAGGACTCCTCGGCAGGCGCCGAGAAGCTCGTTCCGGAAGGTATCGAAGGGCGTGTTCCGTACAAGGGCACCCTGAGCGCGATCATCCACCAGTTGATGGGCGGCCTGCGCTCCTCGATGGGCTACACCGGTAGCGCCAACATCGAAGAGATGCGCACCAAGCCCGAGTTCGTGCGGATCACCGGCGCCGGCATGGCCGAGTCCCACGTTCACGACGTGCAGATCACCAAGGAAGCGCCAAACTACCGCGTAGGTTGAGCCTTCCAGCAAAAAGTTAACGACCGGGGCTGTTTTATTCAGCCCCGAGTTGTTTCTGAATCACGACTGTTTCCGAATTTTTTAGACGAGACTGAATCATGGCCCTCGACATTCACGCTCACCGCATCCTGATCCTCGACTTCGGTTCCCAGTACACCCAGCTGATCGCCCGCCGCGTGCGTGAAATCGGCGTGTATTGCGAACTGCATCCGTTCGACATGGACGAAGATGCGATCCGCGAATTCGCTCCTAAAGGCGTCATCCTCGCCGGTGGCCCGGAGTCGGTTCACGAAGCCAACAGCCCTCGCTGCCCGCAAGCCGTTTTCGATCTGGGTGTGCCGGTCTTCGGTATCTGCTACGGCATGCAGACCATGGCCGAGCAACTGGGCGGCAAGGTTGAAGGTTCCGAGCTGCGTGAGTTTGGTTACGCCCGCGTAGACGTGGTCGGCAAGAGCCGTCTGCTCGACGGCATCGAAGACCACATCGACGCCGACGGCCTGTTCGGCCTCGACGTATGGATGAGCCACGGTGACAAGGTCACCCGGATGCCGGAAGACTTCCACATCCTGGCCAGCACCCCGAGCTGCCCGATCGCCGGCATGTTCAGCGACGAGCGTCGCTACTACGGCGTGCAGTTCCACCCGGAAGTGACCCACACCAAGCAGGGCGGTCGCATCCTGTCGCGCTTCATCCTCGACATCTGCGAGTGCGAAGCGCTGTGGACCCCGTCGAAGATCGCTGAAGACGCCATCGCCCAGGTTCGCGCCCAGGTCGGCACCGACAACGTCCTGCTCGGCCTGTCCGGCGGTGTCGATTCGTCCGTGGTTGCCGCACTGCTGCACAAGGCCATCGGCGACCAGCTGACTTGCGTGTTCGTCGACAACGGCCTGCTGCGCCTGCACGAAGGCGAGCAAGTGATGGCCATGTTCGCCGAGAACATGGGCGTCAAGGTGATCCGCGCCAACGCCGAGGAGCAGTTCCTGGGTAACCTGGCCGGCGAAGCCGACCCGGAGAAGAAGCGCAAGATCATCGGTCGCACCTTCATCGACGTGTTCGATGCCGAATCCTGCAAGTTGGACAACATCAAGTACCTGGCCCAGGGCACCATCTACCCGGACGTGATCGAGTCGGCTGGCGCGAAAAGCGGCAAGGCCCACGTGATCAAGTCGCACCACAACGTGGGCGGCCTGCCGGAAGAAATGAACCTGAAACTGGTCGAGCCACTGCGCGAACTGTTCAAGGACGAAGTCCGTCGTCTGGGCCTGGAACTGGGCCTGCCATACGACATGGTCTACCGTCACCCGTTCCCGGGCCCGGGCCTGGGCGTGCGTATCCTCGGGGAAGTGAAGAAGGAATACGCCGACCTGCTGCGTCGTGCCGACCACATCTTCATCGAAGAACTGCGCAAGGCCGACTGGTACCACAAGGTCAGCCAGGCGTTCGTGGTGTTCCAGCCGGTGAAATCGGTTGGCGTGGTTGGCGATGGCCGTCGTTACGCCTGGGTCGTGGCCCTGCGTGCCGTGGAAACCATCGACTTCATGACCGCGCGTTGGGCTCACCTGCCTTACGAACTGCTGGAAACCGTATCCGGCCGCATCATCAATGAAATCGAAGGCATCTCCCGCGTCACCTACGACGTGTCGAGCAAGCCGCCGGCGACCATTGAGTGGGAGTGATCGTATTTGAGCCTGTGAACCCGGGCTCAAAACGATAGCGGTAAAAGAAGCCCCCGGTCGCGAGACCGGGGGCTTCTTGCATGCAGGCGTGGCAGAAACAGGCACGAATTACAGAGGCAGACGTCCTTCGAGGTCCATGCCCATGCGGCTCAGGGCCCAGGACAGTTCGACGATACTGGCGTATGGCACCTGATGCACATCAGTCCATGTCGGGCGATTGATCAGGTATTTGCCGTCAGCCGTACGCTCGACCAGCGTTCGCGCAATCTGGCGGTCTCTGCCGCGATGAATCAAGGTCCAGGTTCCATCGACTTTCTCGAAGGTGAACATGCCTTGCCGGAACAGCAGCCGATTGAGTTCCGCCGGTGTTCGCTCGAGCAGCGGTAGCGGCATCTGCAGGCTCAGGTCGGCGTACAGCGTATCGTATTCGCCACTGACATGGTCCGGTTGCGTGGTAAAGCCCCGTCCCACTTCGATGCCCCGGTCTGTCTCGATCAACAGGTGCTGTTCGGGCAACACTTCTTCGATGCGCAAGCCGATGCCGCCCTGTATTTCACTGATGCCGGCCATGCCGCGAAAGGTATTGATGTTTTCCTGATCGGTCAGTACCACCCATTTACCTGCGCCATTGAGGGATTCGTTGGCCTGCATGATCGTGTGGGTGAGGTAGTTCTTTATGGCTTGCTCATGCATGTCGGGAAGTGGCGAGGCGGGATAGCGATAGCTCGCCAGACAGTCAGTCGCCTGAACCCGAATGCCGTTGAGTCGCGCAGCCCTGACCACTTCAAGCGGCGTATACCGCCCTGACGGGTCGCTTTGCAGTTGTTGCAGCGTTTCCTCCAGGTCATCGGACATTTCCCCGGTGCTGAAGAATGTGTTCAAGTCCAGTTGACTGAAATCGTTGAGCAGGCGATGGAAATAAAGTGTTTTGACCCCCTGTCTGGCGAGTGTCGGCATGTTCTCGATGAGAAAACGCATACTGGCAATGCGGTCCTGACTCTCACCGATGACCAGGCCATTTGCTGCATCCAGCGCCTGCCCGATCAGTTCTGTGGCGGTGGTCGAGGGCGTGACGACGGGGATGGCCGGGCGGGTAGGCAGGGAAGTGGAGAAACCGCTGCGGGCAAAGAAGCTTCGAGCGTCCCGTGACAACTCGGCACGAGGGGCGGCGATGTATTCGTCGTAGGTGGTTATCCCTTTCATTGTGCCGTCGGGCAAACGGCTGACTTTGACATGGGTCTCCGGTTTGCCCATCGCCAGTTTCCTGAGGCTGTATCTGGCAGGTGCGTCGTATTTTGTGGTGGGTTTGCGTAGCGACACTCCTTCCAGGTCGTTACCGCCACCCTTGAGTCCATATCGTGGCATCGTTTCCCACTCACCTTCGGCATTCAGTCTTACTGGGATCGAGCCGACGAACGTTGATGGTCGCTGCGGATCAACTACGGCCCAGTGCCCGGATCCGGCGCCATCGTTTTGAAAGCGAACGTAGAAGGGAGTCTCGTTCACCATGATGGCCGTCGAGGGCTCGGAATCGAGTCGATAGATACCCTGGAATTTCCCGGGCGTTGTTTCGGGTGTTATCCCTTCCAGCAATTCGTTGGCTTGCCAGTGCTGGGGTATGCTCGGCCGCTGGACTTCAGGTCGTACCCGGGCAAGCTCCTCGAGCTCCGATGCCGCACCCTCGACCTCTCCAGCCACTGGCGGCCAACCCATCGGTTGCATGCCATTTTCAATCAGTGCCTGTTTCAGTTCCCCCAGGTTATCCACTGTCATGGAGTCATAGGCCGGCCCAAGCGGAGTATCCAGGTTGATCCTGCCACCGGGTGTCATTCTGATCACAGTGTCGGCCATTCGGTTCTCGGCATTGCGATAGACCACCAACAGGCTGCTTCTGTAGCGCTGAAAGGTGAACATCCCCGGTTCCGGTAACAGCGCTCGCAGCTCTTGTGGCGTCCGGTAGGCCCACGGAGTTTGCATTTGTACACGCCAGTCGCCTTTGATGCTGTCTCGGATGTGGTCGAAACCAGTGATGCCGGACCCTTCCTCCTCGACAGGCGAGCCCGGATAGTCTGCATATTCCACCGCTAATCCCGGATCGGAGCCAATGGGCAGTGCCTGACCCGGTGTCACGTCTTCGATTCGTACACTCAAGGCGTCAGTCTGTTCACTGATGCCTTGATAGCCTCTGAAACTCGTCATGTGTTCCTGATCGACCAAGGCAATCCATTTGGCGGGCCCCTTCAATTCTTCATTGAGCTGAATGACCTCGCCAGCAAAGTAACTCCTCGCCATTTGGCTGTCCGGATGCCGGGAAAACGAGTCTTCGTTGATGTTGTAGGTCGTTGTCATATCGATGGCCTGCACCCGCACACGCTGGGCGTTGGCAGACCTCACCAGCGCCAGCAGGTTGAATCTGCCCTCGGGATCGTTGCCGGCCTTGAAGTCGAGTTTTCTCAGGTAGTTCTCCAGCTCTTCGGGCATTTCGCCGGTTCTGGCGAAAGTGTCCAGATCGAGCTGATTGACGTTGGCCAGCAGTTCCTGCAAGTACAACGTCTTCACGCCGCGGCGGGCCAGGGCGGGCATGTTTTCGATCAGGAACTGCTTACTGCCGATACTGCCGCGGCTCTCGCCAACGATCAGTCCCGGTTTTTCCGCGAATGCGACGTCGAGCAGTTCGGTCGATGTGTTTAACACCCGTGCAGGGACTGGAAGGCGAGGGGGCGGGGGATTGAGCTCGTAGTAAGCGTTTGCATCGCTGATCAATTCATTGCGTGGCTCTTCCTGATCCAGCTGGAACTCGCTCAAGGACTCGGTGAGTTCTGCTTCGATCCCAAGCTCGCTACGTGCATCTATGCTGCCCATGCTCCGTAAACGTCTGTACAAATTACGTACATCGGGTCCACCGAGTGCCCAGGCCCTCATTTGCGGGTCTTCGAGGCCGGGCACATGAATGCCCGGTGTACGCGCCCATTCTTCGGTGACGGGCTCGCTTGTCGCACCAGCGCTGGAAACCGGCGGTACGATCATGCCGCCCCTCAGTCCCAGGCGCGGGGTGATTTCCCAGGTGCCAGCAGCATTTAAACGCACGGGGATCGAACCAGAGAATGCATGGGGGTTGGCCGGGTCGATGATGGCCCAGGTGCCACGGCCATTGATATCGGATTCATAGCGCACGAAGTACGCGCTGTCGTTGAGCTTTATCGCGGACGAAGGGTTGGAAGCAAGCTGATAGGTGCCTTGAAACTTGCCGGGTTCGTGAACCAGTGTGTCGTCGCTGAGCGATACCTTGATCTTGAAAGATTCCGGCACCTTGACCGTAGGTCCGACATTATCCGTTGTTCCAACGGCCACCTCGGTCGGTCCGGGTTTGGGGGCTTTGGCCGGTGGTGTTGTCTCCTTCAGCTCAGCCATTTCCTTCGCCTCGGCGGCGTCGATTTCGGGGCCGGCTTCTTCCAGCGAACCGGGACCTTTGAGGACGAGCAGGTTGAACACTATGTCGATACCGCTGAGCACCGCGCCAAGCACACCGGCCTTGCGTTCCTCGGCGGTTTTGCCGTTGACTGCCTGATCGATGTTCAACCCCATGTTGGCGATGCTGGCGCCGATAACCGGTAGTGCGACCGGCCAGCCGACGACCGCCATCGGACCGAACACTTTCACGCCGGCGCTGAGGTAACCGATCCACAGTTTTTCACGCAGATCGCCATTGGAGGTCAGTGACAGCGCGGCCTCGGCGGACATCGCGGCCTTGGTCGAGTCTCGCAGCCAACTGAAAACGTCACCGTCAACGCCGCGGTTTTCCTGATTGATCAACTGATGGTCGTACACACTCCAGCTGCCCACCAGGCGGTTCATCAGGTCCGTGAGGTTATCGGCGATGTCCTGGCGATCGACCATGGAGAAGTGCGCCATGAATGCCTGGCGTCGCGCCTCGTCATTCATTTGCAGCAACACCCAGAAGTGCATGTCCGTTTCGGTTTCCAGCACCTTGAAGGCTTCGGCCTCTCCGGGAAGGTAGAGAATCTGCCGGCCTTTGGGCGCCTTGATGCGCACAATGTTGTTCGACAGGTAGCCGGCCACATCCAGCATTCGTACCTGGGCATGCGTATCGGGGTATTGCGTTTGCAACATCTGCAGGCTGACCGGCCAGGTGATGGGGCCCATGACGGCCGTGACGGCGACATTGAAGTCCGCGTCACTGAGCTTTTTACGGTCGCGGGCCCGCAAGGCGTTGATGAGAAAATTGCACTTGGCCAGGGTACGGAAGTCGGCGCCGGATTCGCTCCAGAAGCTCGTCAGCCGTTCGTTGTAGATCGCGCTGAAGTCAATGCTCCAGAAGTCCGTCAGCACGTCGTTGCCGTGCAGGCGCACTTCGTTGGTTTCATTGAAAGTCCCGGTGCGCGGTCCAACGGTATAGAAACCCGCATATACATCCAGCAGATCGGCATTGTCCTGATCGGCGGCGCGGAAGCGGTGGATCACCAGTTGGGTCAGGGTCATGGACGACGTCGGGGTGGCGTTGACATGCTCCCATCCGGAGAAGGCCTTCGAGCTGCTTTGCGACGCGTCGAAGCGGTGGAAATACACCCGGTCCGGATCGAGGCCGGTGATGCCGTACTTTTTCAGCAGGTTAAGGGCGACGTCATGAGCGGTGTCTTGCAGGCTGGGGCAAGTCTTGATGATGCGGGTGGCGATGGCCTTGAGGGTGGCCTTGTCGTCTGCATTGGGCAGGGGCCGGTTTTGATTTGGATTCATGCAGTCTCACTCCTTGAGAAACGAGTATCGAGCATGACCCGTTCGTTCAGAGGAGGTGTACTACATAGTTATATGCATGGGCGATCCGGCGTGCGTCACTGCATCGCCCTTACCGTTTCGCAGTTGCAGGTGTATCGTATTCGCCTTTTCCGGGTCGCTGGCCTGTCGTTGATTTGTGAGGTAGTTGAGTTCATGTCCTTTACCCGTCGCCAAATACTCGGTGGCCTGGCCGGTCTTGTTGTCGTTGGCGTGGGAGCCGGTGGTGCGTCGCGCTACTGGCTGGGCAAGATGGCCGATGCGGATGCCGGTCACGACTATGAGCTGATTGCGGCGCCGTTGGACGTGGAGTTGGTGGCCGGGCACAAGACCCAGGCCTGGGCCTTTGGCCCGTCGGCGCCGGGCACCGAGTTGCGGGTGCGTCAGGGTGAATGGCTGCGGGTGCGCTTCATCAATCACTTGCCGGTGGCGACCACCATTCACTGGCACGGCATCCGCTTGCCGCTGGAAATGGACGGCGTACCCTACGTCTCGCAATTGCCGGTGCTGCCGGGCGAGTACTTCGACTACAAATTCCGCGTACCGGATGCCGGCAGCTACTGGTACCACCCGCATGTGAACAGCAGCGAAGAACTCGGCCGTGGCCTGGTGGGCCCGTTGATCATCGAAGAGCGCGAGCCCACCGGTTTCAAGTACGAAAAGACCTTGAGCCTGAAGAGCTGGCATGTCGACGAGGTCGGCAATTTCGTCGAGTTCAGCATTCCCCGGGAAGCGGCCCGTGGCGGCACGGCGGGACGCCTGGCGACCATCAACGGTGTGCCGCAGGCGGTGATCGACTTGCCGGCGGGGCAGATCACCCGGGTGCGCATTCTCAATCTCGATAACACCCTGACCTATCGCCTGAACATTCCCGGCGTCGAAGCGCAGATCTACGCGCTGGACGGCAACCCCATCGAACCGCGCCCGCTGGGCAAGGAATACTGGCTCGGCCCCGGCATGCGCATTTGTCTTGCGATCAAGGCGCCAGCGGCCGGTGAAGAGTTGTCCTTGCGCAACGGCCCGGTGCGCCTGGGTACCTTGCGTTCAGTGGCCAATACCGACGCACCAAGCCAATGGCCGCCGGCACTGCCGGCCAACCCGATTGCCGAGCCGGACCTGGCCAATGCCGTGAAACTCAACTTCAATTTCGAGTGGGTCGGCTCGGTGTCGGTCAACGTCGACAACGGCAAGCCGCCGAGCCTGTGGCAGATCAACGGCAAGGCTTGGGACATCACTGACAAGACCTGCGCCGACCGCCCGATTGCCAAGCTGGAAAAGGGCAAGAGCTACATTTTTGAATTGAAGAACATGACCCAGTATCAGCACCCGATTCACCTGCACGGCATGAGCTTCAAAGTCATCGCCTCGAACCGGCACAAAGTGATTCCGTACTTCACCGACACTTATCTGCTGGGCAAGAACGAGCGCGCGCAAGTGGCGCTGGTGGCGGATAACCCCGGGGTCTGGATGTTCCACTGCCATGTGATCGATCACATGGAAACCGGCCTGATGGCCGCCATCGAGGTGGCGTGATGCGTCAGATTCGTCCCGCCGCCATCATCGACCGCAGCCGTGATCGCGAATTCATGCGTGAAGCCCTGGCCCTGGCCGCCCAAGGCGCAGCCCTGGGCGAAGTGCCGGTGGGCGCGGTGCTGGTGCAGGACGGTGAAATCATCGGGCGTGGCTTCAATTGCCCGATCAGCACCAGCGATCCCAGTGCCCACGCCGAGATGGTCGCGATTCGCGCCGCCGCCGAGGCCGTCAGCAACTATCGCCTGCCCGGCAGTACGCTGTATGTGACGCTGGAGCCGTGCAGCATGTGCGCCGGGCTGATCGTGCATTCGCGGATCACGCGGGTGGTGTATGGCGCGCTGGAGCCGAAGGCGGGGATTGTGCAGAGCCAGGGGCAATTCTTTACCCAGGGCTTTTTGAATCACCGGGTGTTGCATGAGGGGGGGGTGTTGGCGGAGGAGTGCGGGGCTGTTTTAAGTGAGTTCTTCAAGGCCCGAAGAGCAAAACCTTCCGACTAAACACTGACCCCCCTGTAGGAGCGAGCCTGCTCGCGATGGTCGTGAACGATTACGCGGGCAATCTGGTTCCCCGCGGTGTTCTTGAGTCCATCGCGAGCAGGCTCGCTCCTACAGGGGATCTTCAGTGGCTGTTATTTACGGGCCACAATCACCGCCCGCATCGGCGCCGGCAGCCCTTCAACGGTCTTGCTGTGATCTTCCGGATCGAGGAAATCGCTCAGCGACTGATACTTCATCCACTCGGTGCCACGCTGTTCCTCGACGGTGGTCGTGCTCACGTCCACACAGCGAACATCAGTGAACCCGGCACGTCGCAACCACAACTCCAGCGCCGGCACCGACGGCAGGAACCACACATTGCGCATCTGCGCGTAGCGGTCTTCCGGCACCAGCACCTGGTGCTTGTCGCCTTCGACCACCAGCGTTTCCAGCACCAGTTCACCGCCCTTGACCAGACAATCCTTCAACGCCAGCAAATGCTCGATGGGCGAGCGACGGTGGTAGAACACGCCCATGGAAAATACTGTGTCGAAGCCTTCGAGGTTCGGCGGCAGGTCTTCGAACGGGAAGGGCAGGTGCCAGGCGTTCGGTTCGGACAGGTAGCGTTGCACCGCCTGGAACTGGCAGAAGAACAGCCAGTTGGGGTCGACACCAATCACGCTGTCGGCACCGGCGCCGAGCATGCGCCACATGTAGTAGCCGTTGCCGCAGCCGACATCGAGGATGCGCTTGCCCACGAGGTCCAGATGCGGGGCGACCCGCGACCACTTCCAGTCCGAGCGCCATTCGGTGTCGACGTGCACACCGAACAGGTCGAAGGGGCCCTTGCGCCACGGTGACAGGCCCATCAACGCGGAACGCATTTGCGCGCGGGTTGCATCGTCGCAATCGGTGTCCAGCTTCAGGCCGTTGAGCAAATCGACTTCGCTCGGCTGGATCCTTGGCAGGGCGTCCAGCGCGCTTTGCCAGCGCTCCAGGTCGCCATGGCCCTTTTCCATTTTCTTGTCGAGTTGCGCCTGCAGGGTGTTGGCCCATTCGGCCAGCGGCGTGCCGGCCAGACGGCGGGCGAGGGGAGACAGATCAATCATGGCAGGGCAATCAACGAGGCAAAGTTAAGACACTGGAACCACGGCACGACTTTCGAGAACCCGGCGGCCAACAGGCGCTCGCGGTGTTCTTCGAGGCTGTCGGGCTTCATGACGTTTTCGATGGCGCTGCGTTTCTGGGCGATTTCCAGCTCGCTGTAGCCGTTGGCGCGTTTGAAGGCGATGTGCAGGTCGGTGAGCAACGCGTGTTCCTGCTCGTCTTCGAAGCGCAGTTTTTCCGAGAGGATCAGGGCGCCGCCGGGCAACAGCGACTGACGGATGCGCGTCAACAGCGCGGTGCGTTGGTCCGGGGCGATGAATTGCAGGGTGAAGTTCAGCGCTACCACCGAGGCCGGCTGGAACTTCAGCGCCAGGATGTCGCCCTCGATCACCTCGACCGGCAGCAACTCCTGGAACATCGAGTCCTGGCCATTGAGGTATTCGCGGCAGCGCTCGACCATGGCCGCCGAGTTATCCACAGCGATGACGCGGCAACCATCGGTGCGCACATGCCGGCGCAAGGCCTGGGTCACGGCACCCAGCGACGAGCCCAGGTCGTAGAGCACGCTGCCCGGTTGGGCGAACTGCGCGGCGAGCACGCCGAGGTTTTCGACAATGGTCGGATAGCCCGGCACCGAGCGCTTGATCATGTCCGGGAACACCCGCACCACGTCCTCGTTAAAGGCGAAGTCAGGCACCTGGGCCAAAGGCTGGGCGAAAAGGCGATCGGGTTCTTTGCTCACGGCGGTTCCAGCGGTGTCGGTGAAAAGGCCGGCATTTTAGCCAAGTTGGCGCGGGGATGCGCGGGTTGTCTGATAAACCGCCAAATCAAAAGATCGCAGCCTGCGGCAGCTCCTGCATAGGAATGCGATCCCCTGTAGGAGCTGCCGCAGGCTGCGATCTTTTTAACGCTCTTTCTGACCAAACGCGGAAGCGGTAATACCCCACTGCCCCAGCCAATAGCTGAGGATGATCACATAGGGCGCCGCATCGAACGGCACCACAAAACGGCTGATGCCAATCACACTGTCCGAAAACACAAAGGCCACCGCGCCACCGGCAGCCAGCAAGGCCGAACGCTTGGGCACATCACTGCCAAGCCGGGCCAGCGCACGCCAGAGCATGGTGCTGATCGCCAGGCCGTAGACGATCACCGGAACCAGTAGTGGCCCCAGTCCATGAGAAATCAGAATCCCCAACAGCACCGCACCAACGCCAAGGGCGATGATCAGGGGTAAAAGAGCCAGGCGCCGGCAATCGCTCAAGTAGGCTTTCAGATACGCCAGGTGGGCGACCAGAAATGCGCCGAGACCGAACACGAACAAATCCCCCGGCCACGCCAGCAACACGTCGCCGAGCAAGGAGAAAATCAGGCCCAGGCTGATCCAGCGCCGGTACTCGCCGGGTGGAGCGTCGTGCAGCCAGCCGAGCAGGGCCAGTACCGGAAGCGGCTTGACCAGCAGGCACAGCAGCGAGGCATGCACGCTCAGGCCATAAAGAAAGGTCACTGCGCCCATCAGCGCCAGAATCAGCCAGCCCACGGTCAGTTAACCGAAATCGCGCAGTCGAACGAGTCCACCGGCAGCACTTCCGGCGCCCATGGCTGTTGCGAGGTCAGGCGCAGGCGTCCCGTGCCGGTCGCAAAAGCCTGGAAGCGCCAGGTCGAAACCCCGGCCGAACCGACGATGCCGGCATCTTCCGGATTTCGATACACCTCAGGCCCCAAGGCGTGCAGTACGCCGCCGGCCGAATCCTGGATCGCCCAGCGATAACCCGTGGTCGGATTGCTCGGCAGGGTCAGGATCAGGTTTTGTCCGTTGCTGAGTTGCACCGGGCATTCGCTCTGTTTTTCCACAGTCACGTTGTGTGCAGGTTGCGTGGCGCACGCGGCCAGCAAGGCGAGGGCGAGGGGGACAAGCAGGCGAGTGGGGGACATGAGATCAGTGGCTCCGGCGTTGGCGACGAACGGCGAGCATAACTGAAGATGAGACAAAGTGTGACAGGGTTGGGAGTTGGCGTTGTCAGTGCCGACGCCTTCGCGGGCAAGCCCGCTCCCACAGGGATTGAGGGTGCACATAAGTTTTGTGACTGACTCAATTTTCTGTGGGAGCGGGCTTGCCCGCGAAGACGGCAGTACAGGCGCTACAAGACCATCAGAACAACACCTTGGCCACATCCGCAAAGCGCTTGGCAAAGTGCACGGTAATACCCTCCTTCAGATACTCCGGCAGTTCTTCGAAATTACCCCGGTTGGCCTCCGGCAGGATCAGCTCGAAAATCTTCTGCCGCCGCGCTGCAATCACCTTTTCGCGCACCCCGCCAATCGGCAGTACATGCCCGGTCAACGTCAGTTCGCCAGTCATGGCCACGCCTTTTTTCGGTGGCTGGTTGCGTGCCAGCGACAGCAGGGCGCTGGCCATGGTCACGCCGGCGCTCGGGCCGTCCTTCGGCGTGGCGCCTTCCGGTACGTGCAGGTGGACGAAGGCTTCGTCGAAGAACTTCGGATCGCCGCCATAGGACTTCAGGTGCGAACTGACGTAGCTGTAGGCGATCTCCGCCGATTCTTTCATCACATCCCCCAACTGCCCGGTGAGCTTGAACCCACGGTTGAGGGTGTGGATACGCGTGGCTTCGATCGGCAGGGTCGCGCCGCCCATGCTGGTCCAGGCAAGGCCGGTGATCACGCCGACCCCCGCCAGCACCTGCTCGTTGCGGAACACCGGTTTGCCGAGCGACGCTTCGAGATCTTTCGGGCCGAGCTTGATCACCGCTTTCGGTTCGTCGAGCAGTTTCATCACCGCTTTGCGCACCAGTTTGCCGAGGTTTTTTTCCAGTTGGCGCACGCCGGCTTCACGGGCATAGCCGTCGACCAGCGCCTTGAGCGCGCTGTCGCTGATGCTCAGGCTGCCCTTGGACACGCCGGCTTTCTCAAGCTGCTTGGGCCACAGGTGACGCTTGGCGATGGCGACTTTTTCTTCGGTGATGTAGCCCGACAGGCGAATCACTTCCATGCGGTCGAGCAACGGGCCGGGGATCGAGTCGAGGGTGTTGGCGGTGCACACGAACAACACCTTGGACAGGTCCATCCGCAGGTCCAGATAGTGGTCGAGGAATTCGACGTTCTGTTCCGGGTCGAGTGTTTCCAGCAAGGCCGAAGCCGGATCGCCCTGGTAGCTCTGGCCCATCTTGTCGATCTCGTCGAGCATGATCACCGGGTTCATCACTTCGACGTCTTTGAGCGCCTGCACCAGTTTGCCCGGCTGCGCGCCGATGTAGGTGCGGCGGTGGCCCTTGATCTCGGCTTCGTCGCGCATGCCGCCAAGACTGAAGCGATAGAACGGTCGGCCCAGGGATTCGGCGATGGATTTGCCGACGCTGGTCTTGCCCACGCCCGGCGGGCCGACCAGCAGCACGATGGAGCCGCTGATCCCGCCTTTGTAGGCGCCGACTGCGAGGAATTCGAGGATGCGGTCCTTGATGTCGTCGAGGCCGGCGTGGTGTTTGTCCAGCACCTTGCGCGCATGCTTGAGGTCGAGTTTGTCCTCGCCGTACACCCCCCACGGCACCGAGGTCGCCCAGTCGATGTAATTGCGGGTGACCGCATACTCCGGCGAGCCGGTCTCGAGGATCGACAGCTTGTTCATTTCCTCTTCGAGGCGTTTCTGCACTTGCGCCGGCAGGACTTTGCCCACCAGCCGCTGCTCGAACTGTTCGAGGTCGGCGCTACGGTCGTCCTTGGTCAGGCCCAGCTCCTGCTGTATGACTTTGAGTTGCTCCTTGAGGAAGAATTCACGCTGATGTTCACCGATCTTGCGGTTAACTTCGGCGGAAATCTCTTTTTGCAGGCGCGCGACCTCGACTTCCTTGCGCAGCATCGGCAGGACTTTTTCCATGCGCTTGAGCATCGGCACGCAGTCGAGCACTTCCTGCAGCTCACTACCGGTGGCCGAAGTGAGGGCGGCGGCGAAGTCGGTCAGCGGCGACGGATCGTTGGGGCTGAAGCGGTTGAGGTAGTTCTTCAACTCTTCGCTGTACAGCGGGTTGAGCGGCAGCAGTTCCTTGATCGCATTGATCAGCGCCATGCCGTAGGCCTTGACCTCGTCGGTCGGCTCGGTGGGCTGGTGCGGGTATTCGACTTCCACCAGATACGGCGGGCGATGGTGCTTGAGCCAGGTTTTCAGACGCACACGGGTCAGGCCCTGGGCGACGAATTGCAATTTGCCGTTTTCGCGGCTGGCGTGGTGCACCTTGACCAGGGTGCCGTAGAGCGGCAGGGCCGAGGTGTCGAAGTGGCGCGGATCTTCCTGGGGGCTGTCCATGTAGAACAGGGCCAGGGAGTGGTGTTCAGACTTGGCCACCAGGTCGAGGGTCTCGGCCCACGGCTCTTCGTTGACGATGACCGGCAGAACCTGGGCCGGGAAGAATGGCCGGTTGTGGATCGGGATGATGTAGACCTTGTCCGGCAGGTTCTGGCCGGGCAGGGCCAGGCCTTTGCCGGGTTTGTGCTGTGGAGCGCTTTGTGGATCGGCGTATTCGCTCGGGTCTTCGGGGAATTCTTGCTGGTCGCTCATGGGGGCACCTGCACAATGGGTATGGGTCTTAGATGGGGCAGGTTGGCGGTGGTTTCAACGGTCATTTTCTGCAACGCCGTGTTTCGAAGGCGTGTTCAGCGCAGAGACAGGTTAGCTGGATTTTGCGGCGACACTATCCCCTGTGGGAGCGAGCTTGCTCGCGATGGGGGCATGACAGACACCCTTGAAGTGACTGTCAGACCGCTATCGCGAGCAAGCTCGCTCCCACAGGGGGTCGGGGGTGATTTGAAATCTGCGGCCACAAAAAAGGCGACGTCCTCACGGGCGTCGCCTTTCGTTTTACTGCCGCTAAAACTTACTCGGACAGTTTGTACGCAATCACATAGTCACCCATTTTGGTGCCCAGTGAGCCGTGGCCACCGACGACCAACAGCACGTACTGCTTGCCGTCCTTGCCGGTGTAGGTCATCGGCGTAGCCTGACCGCCAGCCGGCAGGCGCGATTTCCAAAGCTCCTTGCCGGTATTGACGTCATAGGCGCGCAGGTACTGATCCAGCGTGCCGCTGAGGAAGCCGACGCCGCCGGCGGTGACTATCGAGCCGCCCATGCTTGGCACGCCGAGTGGCAGGCCGATAGGCAATGGCGAGCTGTCGCGGCTGGTGCCGTTCTTGCGTTTCCACACGACTTTGCCTGTGGTCAGGTCGATGCCGGCCACGTAGCCCCAGGCCGGCGCCTGGCACGGTACGCCGAGCGGCGACATGAACGGGTGCATGATCACCGCATAAGGTGCGCCGGTGTTCGGTTGCACGCCCGCTGTTTCGCTTTCGCGTTTGCTGTCGGCCGCGACTTCGGCGCGAGGCACCATTTTCGAGACGAAGGCCATGTAGTTCGGGCTGGTGAACAGCATCTGGCGAACCGGGTCGACCGAAACGCCGCCCCAGTTGAAGACGCCGACGTTACCCGGATAGATCAGGCTGCCCTGTTCCGACGGCGGGGTGTACTGGCCTTCGTAACGCAGCTCCTTGAACTGGATGCGGCACAGCATCTGGTCAAACGGGCTGGCCCCCCACATGGCTTTTTCGGTCAGTTCCGGGGCCAGCAGGTTCAGGTCCGAACGGGCCTGTGTCGGTGCGGTGTGGTCACCTTTCACGGCGCCTTGGGGAACCGGGATTTCCTTGATCGGGATGATCGGCGTGCCGTCACGACGGTCGAGGACGTACAGGCTGCCCTGTTTGGTCGGGGCGATCAGCGCAGGTTTCACCCCGTCGGCGGTTTTCATGTCCAGCAGGGTTGGCTGGCTGCCGACGTCCATGTCCCACAGGTCATGGTGAGTGAACTGGTAGTTCCAGCGCACCTTGCCGGTGGCCAGGTCCAGCGCGACCAGGCCGGCACTGAACTTCTCGGCGCCCGGGGTGCGGTCTGCGCCCCACTGGTCAGGGGTCTGGTTGCCCAGTGGCAGGTAGACCATGCCGAGCTTTTCGTCGACGCTGGCCAGCGACCACATGTTGGCCGAGTTGCGGCTGTAGTGTTCGCCTTCTGGCAGTGGTTCGGTGGCGTCTGGATTGTTGCTGTCCCAGTTCCACACCAGATGACCGTCGTGTACGTCAAAGGCACGGATCACGCCGGATGGCTCGTTGGTCGACTCGTTGTCGGTGACGTGGCCGCCCATGATCACCAGGTCACGGGTGATCGCAGCCGGCGAGGTGGCGTAGTAGCCACCGGGGGTGAACGGGCCGATGCCTTGGGTCAGGTCAACCACACCGTTTTTACCGAAACCTTCGCAGACCTTGCCGGTGTCGGCGTTGAGTGCGATCAGGCGTGCATCGGCGGTTGGCAGGTACAGACGACGCGGGCAGGCCTGGGCGACGGCTTTTCCGGCTTCAGAGATGACGGCGGAGGCAGCGTTTTCAGACTGGGCGTAGGCCGCTTCGTCGTAGTACGACACGCCGCGGCAGGTCATGTGGGCGAAGCCCTTGAAGCCCACCGGGCTCTTGATCTGCGGGTCGAAACGCCACAGTTCCTTGCCGGTGTCCGGGTCCAGCGCCAGCACCTTGCTATGGGCGGTGCAGGCATAGAGCATGCCGTTGGCCTTGAGCGGGGTGTTTTCGTTGGTCAGTTCCACCGGGTCATCGGCGGTTGGCAGATCGCCGGTCTGGATACGCCAGGCTTCTTGCAGCTTGCCGACGTTGGCCGGGGTGATCTGCTTGAGCGGCGAGTAGCGGTCGCCGAATTCGCTGCGGCCATAGGCCTGCCAGTCGCCTTCGGGCATCTGCGGCGCGGTGCTGGTCATGTCCGCGGTGTCGCGGCCCAGTTCGCCCAAGGTCTCGCCCGGGTGGGTGAACTGGCTGGCCACGGCGGTCACACCAGCCAGGACCACGGCCACGCTCAAGGCGCCAGTTCCCACAGGGGCAGGGCCGTTGATCAGCAATGGACGACGGAACCACGGCAGCAGCATCACCACACCGAGGGCAAACCACAGCGCCAGGCGCGGCACCAGTTGCCACCAGTCGAGGCCGACTTCCCACAGCGCCCAAACAGTACTGGCGAACAGCACCAGTGCGTACAGGCCCAGCGCCGCGCGGCGGGCGGCGATCAGCAACACGCCGCTCAGCACAATGCCAATGCCGGCCAGCAGGTAGTACAGCGAGCCGCCGAGCATGCTCAGCTTGATCCCCCCGGCCAGCATGGCCAGGCCCATTAGCAGAAGCAGCATGCCGAGCAGGGTCGGCAACAGACGGCTTCGACCCAAGGCACCATCAGTGCTCATAAGTGTGATTCTCCGTGATGTTTCAAGTAGTCCTGCGCCAGTTCACTGTAGATGACGATCCGGCGCGGGCATGGTTCATAAAACCGGTGTGGTTGACGTAGTCCTTGTAGGAGCGAGCCTGCTCGCGAAAAACCCGAGAACGCCGCGGGGAGTCAGGCTCGCAGCGTTATCGTTGACGACCATCGCGAGCAAGCTCGCTCCTACAAAGGTTTTATGGTGTTGCTCAGAACGACGACTGGACCTTGATCCCGCCAATCAGCGCGTCGTCGACCTCGTTCACGCCGCCGGGATGGCGGATGTATTGCAGGTTCGGGCGCACGGTCAGCCAGTTGGTCACGTGCACGCCGTAATAGAGTTCGGCGCTGTATTCGGTGTCCTGGGGTGGCAGGTAGGACGGGTTGTCGTAGTCGAAAACGGCATTGGCCTGGTTGGTCGCCTCGGCATTCTTGCGATAGGCCGGGTTGACGTGGACGCGGGCCATGGCAAAACCGATGTCGTCCCTGGACCGGGCGTCGAACAGCCCTTTGTAGACGAGACCGGCCTGGACGTAGTTGTCGATGGCGTTGGTCTTCTTGTCGTGCATCGTGCCGTTGGCAAACAGGCTCAGGCCGCGGGAATGATCGCTGGCCAGGCTGGTGACTTGCTGCTGAAGGCCCAGCCACATGCCGTGCTTGCTCGAGGCGCTGCGGTAGGCTTCGCCACTCAGGGCGGCAGGCTGGCCGTTGCTGTCCTTGTAGACGTCGGTGGCGTTGGCGCTGCTGTAGTAGTAACCGGCGCGGTATTCACCCGGCAGGCCGTTGAGTTTCGGCGTCCACACCAGTTCCACCGGCAGGACCGCGCCCTGGGTGCCGCTGCCGCTGAGCTTGAAGCCGTTGTCGCGATCCAGGTTCGACGGGTTCTGCTCGTACGCGCCGACCTGTGCATAAAGCTCTGGCGTCAGGTGATATTTGACCCGCAGTGCCCACTGGCTGACCGGCCAGTTGTACCAGATGTCGCCCGCCCAGTTGCCGACCTGGGAGCCGCAGAACGCCAGGTTCTGGAAGTCGCAAGGGAAGCTGTTGAAGTCTTCGCCTTCGCCGAAACGGCCGACCTTGATGTCGAGTTTTTCGTCGAGGAACTTCTGCTGATACCACATCTGCGTCAGGCGCCAGGTCTGGCCGCGGCCCCAGACTTCCTGGGCCGAGGTGAAACCGCCGACACGCGGGTCATTGATGCGGTCATTGCTGATGTTGTTGCCGCTGCGTTCGGTGATGGTCAGCTGGAACTCGGCGTCGTCCCAGCCGAGGATTTTCTGCAAGTCCAGATGGGTGCCCAGGCCGAACTGGTCGCTGTAGCGGGCGGTGCGGTCGTGGTCGTAGCCGCCGTGCAGATTGCTGCCCATTTCACCGGTGTAATCGACTTTGAAGTCGTAGCCTTTTTCCGCAAGTTCGCTGCGAGTGCCGTTCCAGTCGCCGAGCATCCACGGTGAGCCGCTATCGAAGGCCGGAGCCGAGTGAGCGCAAGTGGCAAGGCCCAAAGCGGTGAGTCCGCCTATCAGGTTCAAGGTGTTTCGGCAGGCAACAGGTTTGAAGACAGCGCTGTCTTTCGAAAGTTGAAAATCAGGCATAGAGAAGAAATTCTTGATCTTTTTCTGGGGAATAAACGGAAGAAATAGCTAGCAGAAGCGTTTCAGCTAAAGCGGGTGCAAGGATAATGATCTGTTACAAATAGAGAAAGGGCTTTTACTGACATGCAGCCTTTCGGATTCGGTAACAGTGACAAAAGATCGCAGCCTTCGGCAGCTCCTACAGGGGGATCGCATTCCAATGTAGGAGCTGCCGAAGGCTGCGATCTTTTCCGTTTCACCTACATTTAACGTAAGGTGCGCGACTTCCAATTCCCACTCTGCTTGAAGGCCCGGCATGACCGAACACAACATCGACCCGCTGCACGGCGTGACGCTGGAGCAAATCCTCAACGCCCTGGTTGAACACTACGAATGGTCGGGGCTGGCCGAACGCATCGATATCCGCTGCTTCAAGAGCGACCCAAGCATCAAGTCGAGCCTGACGTTCCTGCGTAAAACCCCGTGGGCGCGGGAGAAGGTCGAACGTCTGTATGTGAAGTTGATGCGCACCAAACGACCGCTCTGAACATGGTCGATCCTTGCGCGATGCGCCGCCGTTTTGTAGTCGTGGCTGCCATGCTCGGCTGGGCGGGATTGAGCATCCAGATGTACCTGATTTTCTATTCGCGCTGGACGCTGGGGGCCAGTCTGATCGGTGGGCTGGTGAGTTTTTTCAGCTATTTCACCGTGCTGAGCAACACCCTGGTGGCGACGGTGCTGACCTGTGAACTGACGTCCCGCGAGTCCGCCGCTCGACGCTGGTTCTTGCAGCCCTGGGTCATTAGTGGGGTTGCCGTGAGCATCACTGTCGTCGGCCTGGCGTACAGCGTATTGCTTCGCCATCTATGGCATCCCGAAGGCTGGCAATGGCTGGCCGATGAGCTGATGCATGACGTCATGCCGCTGCTGTTTCTGGGGTACTGGTGGTTCTGTGTACCGAAAGGCTCGTTGCGTTGGGGGCATATCGCGTTGTGGGTGATTTATCCATTGGTGTACTTCGCTTACTCGTTGCTGCGCGGGCATTTGCTGGCGACTTATCCGTACCCGTTCATTGACGTGGACAAACTGGGTTATCCACAGGTGTTCATCAACGCCGGGGGATTGTTGGCGGGGTTTGTGGTGATTGCTTTGTGGGTGGTGGCGCTGGATCGGTGGCGTGCTCGAATGTAACCGCAGATAAGGCGGTGTGGAATGCTTTTTGTGGCGAGGGGGCTTGCCCCCGTTGCGCTGCGCAGCAGTGCTAAAACCTGCAACGAGGTTTTATCTGAAACACCGTACGAGCAGATTTTACGACTGCTTCGCAGCCGAACGGGGCGGTGCGGCGATCCGACAAGCCCCCTCGCCACAGTGTGACGCCTGTTATTCCTCGTCGCTGCCATCCAGCCGCCAATAGCCCACCGCCTTGACGAACTGCTCGTTCAGCCCATGCTCATCGAGCAACACCCGACGAATCCGCCGCGACACCTTGCTCTCGGTCGCGACCCACGCGTACAGGCTGCCGCCGGGCACCTGGATCTGGCGCACGGTGGTCAGCAGGTTGTCCTTGCCACCTTCGCGCAGCACCCAGATCACATTGACCTCGGCAGCGCTTTCCAGCACTTGCTGCTCCTTGCCGTTTTCCACTTCCACGATCACCAGCGCACGGCGGTTGGCCGCCAGGCTTTCGAGCCGCCGGGCGATGGCGGGCAGGGCGGTTTCGTCACCGATCAGCAAGTAGCTGTCGAACATGTCCGGCACGATCATCGAGCCCCGCGGCCCGCCGATGTGCAGGAACTGCCCCGGTTTGGCCTGTTCGGCCCAGGTCGAGGCCGGGCCGTCGCCGTGCAGCACGAAGTCGATGTCCAGTTCCAGGGTGCTCAGGTCATAGCGGCGCGGCGTGTAGTCGCGCATCTCGGGCAGCGGGCCGTTGTCCTTGCCGGCGCCCAGCACCAGGGTTTCCAGTGCCGCAGCCTGCTCGGCGTTCTGCGGGAACAACAGTTTGACGTGATCGTCCGTACCCAGGCTGACGAACCCCGCCAACTCCGGCCCGCCCAGGGTAATCCGGCGCATGCGCGGGGTCAGGTCGACCACGCGCAACACCTCCAGGCGACGGCGTTTGATTTCGTGCATGACGCGGTGAATGGTTTGCGCGATCACTTCAGTCATTCGGCTTTCTCCTGAACGGGTTGAACGGCAGGGCCGTCGACGATGGCTTTGGCGGTGTCGTTGAGCAGGGCCGCAACGCGCTGGATTTCTTCCGGACTCCAGCGGCCGTGATGCAGTTGCAGGGCATGGCGCAGGTTGTGCACCGCCTCGTGGATTTCGGCCGGGCGATCATGGCCACGCAACGAACGCTTGCTGACATCGATGCGCACCCGCACACCTTCTAGGGCGACGGCTTGCTCGGTGAGGGACTGGCGTCCGGCGTCGGTCACGCTGTAGCGTTTTTTCCCGCCTTCGGCGTCGCCGGTAATCAATTCGCTTTCTTCAAGAAACGTCAGGGTCGGGTAGATCACGCCGGGGCTGGGACTGTAGGCGCCGTCGAACATGCCTTCGATCTGGCGGATCAGGTCGTAGCCGTGGCACGGCTGTTCGGCGATCAACGCCAGCAGCAGCAGTTTCAGGTCGCCGGGGGCAAATACTCGCGGGCCACGCCCACCGCGTTCGCGGCCAGGGCGTTTCTCGAAGCCATCGCGGCCGTCGCCGTGTTCGCGGTGGGGGGAATGATGGTCTCTCATTTTTTGCGTTCTCTCTCGTCGTATTTAGACATAACTTAAGATATATCTTGTGGCCTGTGCAAGGGGTGGTGACCAACGGTGGTGAGCGGTGGTGAGCGGTGGTGGCTTTCAGGCGTTGACGTCAGGGTTGGGTAACGACTTGAGAGACACAACGACTACTCGCTGATGTACGGTTTTTATTACTACATGCGGTGAGGAATATCCCTACATACTTTTCCTTGTGATTGCTTGAATATCTTTCGGGTTAAAACTTGGCTAAATACTGATTCAGTAACTTGCTGAATATAATTTCGGCATGTTCTTGTTGTTTTTGGCTTGTTTTTAATAATCTGTCATTGAAATTAAAAGGTATTCAAGCATGTTCAAGAAAGTTGCATTTGCCGTTCCTGTGGCAATCCTGGCGCTGAGTTCTTCCGTTGCATTTGCCGCCGAAACAGCACGCAGCTCCATTAATATCAGCGCCACCGTCCCGAGTAGCGTTTTCCATGCTCAGCCAGTGACCCCTGGCTTCGGCGACAACGAAAAAATGGCCTACAACGTGGTGGATGGCACATTGGGCTCGTTGCGTGAGATGTTCGATGTGAAGCACACTGACGGTGCAGTGGGCGCCTATGTTGAAGGTGGTCCACAGCCACTGTTCAATGGTACTGATTCGATCGCCCTGACTTATACCTTCAACGGCGTAGAACTGACGGAAACCTCCAAGGAAGTTGTAAGTGAAGCCCTGGCTAAACCTGGCACTCGGGCCGAACTGGTAATTGCCGCAGCCAAACCGGCCGCTGGCAAGAGTGGAAACTACACCGCCACACCCGTGGTGATCTTCGACGCCATTCCTAAAGTGGGTCCTTAATAAGGTTATTAATTAAGGCCAAGGTCTAATTCGATAGCACTTGCCGAACGACTGACTATTTTGTTTGTCGTTCGGTTTTTAACGTTTTTATATTCAGAGTAATTCGTTCATGTTCCCGATGACTCCCATCGCGACGGCGCTTGCCCTTGTCTTTTGTGCAAATGCCTTGGCTGCGCCGACGGACAATGGCCATACACCTCGAAGTCTGCTGGCTCAGGCCAAGGGTTTACCGACTGAATTCGAGGAGCACTTCTTTGATGTGCCGTTGGCGGTCCGGGTGGAACTTGATCAACAGTTTCTTGGTGAGGCGATGGTGGTGTTAAGTCGCGATGATCGCATTACCCTCGTCGACTTTACCGATGTCAGCGACAGCAAATTCAAGGCAGGCGAACGAGATACCTGGTCAAACTATCTGAGCCAAGGGGGCGCGCTCGGCAGCTGCCAGGGCAAATGCCCGGGGCAATTGCTTGCCGTGCACTACAGTCTGGCAAACTCGCTGGTGTCCATTCTCACCGCCAACGCCGAACGCGATGAGCAGGCGCAGCGTTACTACAGCCTGCCGGAAGGCGGCAGCAGCGGTCTGATTGTGCGCAATCAATTGAACCTCAATGGCGGCCAGAACCAGGATACGGGCGGGCGCTACGGCCTCGAAGCCAGCAGCAGCCTGGGAAACTGGACTCAAGCCGTCAACCTGCAGTTGTCCCGAATGGGGGGCGTGGAAAATCAGCTCTATCACGCCGTGCATGGGCTCTATACCCAGCGCGAACTGGAGGGCAATTTCCTGCGCCTGGGCTACTTCACTCCCACCACCGAAGGAATGACTCGTCAGCCTCGTACATTTGGCGTCAGCCCCGATACGGCGCTAGGTGTCATGTATGGCAGCTCCGACAGCCTGGTGATCAACAATCCGAAGCCGGCGATTTATCCGATCTACGTCACTGCCAATCGCCAGGGCTCGGTAGAGATCTACCGCGACGGCCTGTTGATCAATACCCAAGCCGTGCCCGCCGGATTGCAAACCCTCGATACGCGCCCGCTGCCGGGCGGCATCTACGAGGTGGAAGTGCGACTGGTCGAAGACGGTCAGATCACGTCCAGCACTCAGGAATTGGTCTACAAACCGAACAACTGGCGCAATCATGACGAGCGCTGGCGCTACAACCTTTTCGCCGGTCGTGAGTCCAGGTTGCTCAGCAACTGGGATGAGCAATCCGAGGGGGATATGACTGCCGGAGCGGCATTCAACTACCTGTTGCACCCGCGAGTGATCCTCGGTTTGACCGGCCGGCAGGTGCGTGACTCCCTGCAATACGGCGCATCGGTCGACTGGACGGTCGTCAACAATGCCAGTCTTTTCGCCAACATCTACCAGACCGAAGACTACGGTACCGGCCTTGATGTGCAGGGTTTGTATTCCTATGGAAAGGGCAGCATCGTCGCCAGCCATAACCGCAGCTGGCTCGACACGACCCGGCTTTACGACACCTTGCCCGACGGCACGCGGGTGCGTCAGCGCAATGTGTTCGTCGGCCAGACCAGCAACTCATCGCTATCGGTCAATCACCGACTGACCACCAAAAGCTCGGTCAATGCCCGTGTATCCCATAGCCAGGGGAATACCGAAGGCACGGGGCTGGATCTGGGATGGACTCAGCGCACTCAGCTCTTTGGCAGTGATGCCAACTGGCGATTGTCGCTGTTCGACCGGCCGGGCAGTGTCAGTTCAGGTAGTGACAGAAACCGTGGTATTGACTTGAGCCTCAACATCGCACTGGGCGACTCAGGAGAACAATGGTCCGGCAGCATCGGTTCGCGCACGGCGCGGGAGGGCGGGCGTGATAACAATGCCTCGCTGACCTATCGTAAAGACCTTCAGGATCACTTGCTGCAGAGTGTCTCGGCTACCGCGACCTCCGATACCTATGGCATGGGCTTGTCCGCCATGACCACGATGCAATCGGACCTGGCCAATGGTGACGGTTTTATCCAGCGTTCTTCCTATAACAATGACCTGACTGGCGGACTCAACCTGGACAGCACCGTGGCAATCGGTGCGCGGAAAATGGTCATGACCAGCCAAACCCACCGCGATGGAGCGGGCATGATCATCGACGTTGAGTCGGATATCGCCGACATTGCCCTGCGTGCCGATGACCTGAGCGGCGGCAGTGCCGTGCTGCGCCCGGGTCGTAACTTCGTGCCGCTCACGGCGTATAAAAGCAGCTCGGTGAGCTTCGATTTCGAGGGCAACCACGTGCCCGCCGCGAGCATTCAACCGCCTCGATCCAGCTATCACCTGAACAAGGGCGGCGTCGAGTACGGCAAGATCACCATCAGCAAAACCGTCACCGTACTCGGCCGCCTGGTCAGCCCCCAGGGTAACCCCCTCAAGGGCCATCACATCATCAACCACGCCAGTCGTGGGGTGAGTGAAGTCGACGGCTTCTTCTCCATGGAAATGAACGCCGGTTCACCGACGCTGGAGGTGCGCTCCGGTAATCAGGTGCTCTGCCGTTTCCGTCTCGATCCGGACAACGCCCAGCGGGAAAACGATGTGTTAATGATTGGGGATTTGCGTTGTTCACCAGAGACGTTGGCGGATGCAACCAGCAACGCTGAGACGGCCGGTTGATCCGGTTCGACGGTTTTAATTTATTGAGGTGGTATGTCATGAAGCGTCTGTTGGCACTGTTTGGTTTTTCTCTTTTCTCCCATGCTGTTGTGGCCGCGCCGCAGATCAATGTCGGGGTGGTCTACGACTATCTGGACGGCGATAAGAGTACTTATCTGAAGCGTGTATTCAATGGTGGCGACAGCACGGCTTTCGTCAAGATCAATATTCTCGAAATTATCTACGATGCCGATGGCAAAGCCCGGGAATTTCCGCTGGTCAACCAGGCAGACGCTAAATCGCGTGACGGGCTGATGGCCAGTCCGGCGCGACTGATCGTGCCGGCCAATGGCATGCAGGGTTCGCGTTTGTTGTACATGGGCGAACGTGACAAGGAACGTTACTTCCGCGTGCGTTATGTGCCGGTAGTGCCGGAAAAGGAAGATGAGTTCGCCGTCTCCGAGCAGGAACGCGACGACTACAAGAAAAACCTGTCGGCCGGGGTCAATGTACTGTCGGGTTATGGCACGGTGTTCTTTGTTCGTCCGAAAGAGACACGCTTTGACAGCGTGATCGAGAACGAGGCGGGACAGTACCGGATCCGCAACAACGGCAATAGTGTGGTGGTGATCGAGGAATTCAAGGACTGCTCGATCAAGAACGAGCAGGAGTGTCAGCCAACAACCAAGCATCACATTCTGGCCGGTCGGACATTCCAGTTCGAAAAGCAGGCTGGTAGGCAATACCGTTTTACGATGGTTGAAGGAAGCAAAAGCCAGAACCTGGAGATCAAGGGATGAAGCCGTAGTTGGGTGAGCGTCTCATTGCTTCCAGGCTTTTTAGTTTTATATCGATTTCGATTTCTTTGTTTGCAGAATTGAAGTGCAAGCAACAGGTGAAGATCATGTTGAAAAAATGGATAACCGTCACCTCGATGGTATGTCTGACGCTGGCGAGTGTTTACGCCTTTGCAATAGTGGAACGCGAAACCTTTGAAGTGTCAGTGACTATCCCTGTTGCGGATTTTTATGTGTTGCCGGTGGATCCGGGGTGGATAGGCCAAGAGCAAAAACTGCCCTGGAATCTGAAGACGGCGGAATTTGGATCGCTGCGTAAACAATTCGATGTCAAAAACGCCAATGGAGCGATTGCTGCCCGTTTGAGTGAGGTACCTTACTTAAGTAACGGCAGAGACGTCGACAACATCGCGCTGGATGTCACGTTCAATCGGATAAAACTCAGTGTGAACAATGCTGAGGTCATTTCGGAACTGGACGGTAAAAGTGGTAAACGCGTGGAGTTGCTGATTGCAGCTGTCAAACCTGTCGACGGTTATAAATCCGGTGAGTACTACGGCAGTGTGCATATGATTTTTGAGGCGATCGCTCCTTGATCTTGTTCTGTGCCATTAGTGACGGGTGTAGCCACCATACTGAAGTTTCGGGTTAATTAATAATGAAGTTATTTTTTTCGCTAAGAACAATGGCAGCGTTCTCGTTGGCAGGAGGCTTGCTCGCCGGATTGCATGCCCCACCCGCCAGAGCGGTGGAGCAGGAAATCAGTGCCAGGTTCGTGCCAGATCCGGCGAATCCCCTGATCAACCGGTTTGTTAACACAACCCCACAGACCGGAGTGTGCCCAAACTTTATAGCTAGCCGCTGCGCGCAATTAGGTATCTTCAGCCTGAGGGTACCCGGTTTGAGATTTGATTCTTCGCAGCCTATTCCAGCCGGGCATGCCGATCCCCGGCAAGGGGCGACCTTCAGTGTCCCGTCGAGCTGGCGAGCACTGGACGTTGTCCACAGTCGTACAGGTGAGCGAGAGACCGTTGAGGTGCGAGTGGCAGGCATTGGCGGTACCTGGAATATCTCCTACCCACCAGGAGTTAGTGCCTGGACGCCACCGGGGGGAGGGAGGTGGCGCGCTCCATGGACAAGACCGCCAGCCCCCTGTACCGGACTTGACATTAATGTTGCAGGAAGCGCTTTTGCGTTTTTCTTTTGGCTAATTCCTGAAGGCGCGGGGGCCTGCGGCGTTGTGCCTACCAAGGATATTCCCTGGTTCAGGTTCAGCTCAGTCGAATACGTTTATGAACTCAGGACCCCCAACCCTCTGGGTATGTCGTCAGGAGAATATCGTGGCTCATTGACCTACACCACCGGTCCAGGCAAGGACTTCGACATGGGTGATGTAATGCTCCCCAACGACAGTGCCATCACCCTCAACTTCACCTTGAGCGTCGAGCATTCGCTCAAAGTCGAAATCCCCCCCGGCGGCCATCGCATCGAGCTGGTCCCCCAAGGCGGTTGGCAAGCCTGGTTGAATCAGGGGCGCAAGCCGGTACGGTTGTTCCGCGATCAGACGTTCAACCTCTCGGCCTCCTCACGCTTCAAGATGCAGCTTGAATGCCAGCATTCCGTTGGCAACACCTGCGCGTTGCGCGCTGCCGACTCTTCTGAGCTTGTGCCCTTGAACACCAGCGTCAGCCTGCCCAACGGCTTGACGGACGATTCGGGGCAGGCGGTCGATCGTCGTCCTCTGCGCCTTGATGGCAGCGGCACCGAGCTGTTCCAGCCCGGTCATTACGTCGACCGCAAGCCGGGAGCCCTGCACTTTGAAGTCGCCCGGGAGCACGTCGAGCAGATGCTGCAGGACGGCAAGGCAAAAAACTGGTCGGGCAACGTCACGGTGATCTGGGATTCGGAAGTGATCTGAGCCAACCGTTCGAGGCTTTGCAGGGCAATGGCGCAAGCTCTGGCGCCGTGCGCCCCTGCAAAGCCCTCAATATCGAAAAAAACAGCGCTTTTAATCAGCGCAAGCCGCTGAAATTAGTGTTAACTCTCTAATGTGTTGATGCCGGCCTTTGTTTGCGGGTAATGTAGTATCGGTCTTACGGAAGTTGTTGCTGTTAAATGGCATTGTTTTTGGTTTTGATTTCGTATTTGTAGTATTATTCTTACGGTCAAATATTGAAGTTTAAGTTATTCCTGCTTTTTTCTCTCCAGTGTAATGGCGATCCGGCTACGAGCTTGTCGGAACTTGCCTGCTTACTTTCCAGAACTATTGAACGATCATCTTTCGGCGTTGAGAGTTGCGCTGGAACATCACTGCTCGTGACTGTTTTGCTTCAGCGAAACTTTCAATACTTAGATCCTTTTTTTTAAACGACAGGTACTGAAAGATGTTCAAGAAAATCGCGTTCGCTGCTCCTCTGGCTGTTCTGGCACTGAGTTCCTCGATGGCGTTTGCCGCCACCGAAGCCAAACACTCCATCAGCATTGTGGCCCATGTTCCATCCGACGATTTCTACGCGGTGCCGGTTGATTCGGACCTGGTCAACAAAGACCAGGACATGAGCTACAACCCGGGCACTGACTCCATGAAGACCGTCGACGGGCACTTTGATGTGCTGCACACCGCCGGCAAAGTGAACGCCCGCCTGGAAGGCGTGCCGAAACTGATCGCCGGGAACAAGACCATCGACTTGAAAGTCGAGCTCAACGGTAAAACCCTGACCACCACTTCGCAGGAAGTTGTTGGCGAAGCTGAATCGAACGTCCGCTATCGCGCACCGTTCAAGATCAGTGCACTGGGCGGTAAACCTGATGCGGGTGATTACACCGGTGTCGTCATGCTGGTCGTTGAACCTTCCGTATAAGTAACAACTGCGACGGTAAGCGTTTACTTGCTCAAAGTAACGTAACCGGTCGGCAAACTATCAAGTTTGCCGACCGGGCTTTGACTTCCTTGTAATCAGAGTATTTGTTCATGTTCCCGATGACGCCCATCGCGGCAACGCTTGCGTTGCTGTTATGTAGCAGCGCATTTGCGGCGCCGACTTCCGTTGATAATACGCCTCGAAGTTTACTGGCCCAGGCCAAGGGTCTGCCGGCCGATTTCGAGGAACATTTCTTCGATGTGCCATTGGCCGTACGGGTCGAGCTTGATCAACAACCCCTCGGCGAAGCGATGATCGTGTTGTCCCGCGATGACCGGGTCACCTTGCTCGATTTCACCGACACCAGCGACAGCCGTTTTAGCGCTGGCGAACGCGACACCTGGGCCAGCATTCTGAAACCCGGCGTGGCGTTGGGCACCTGCAGCGGCCAATGCCCCGAGCAGATGTTGGCGGTGCACTACAACCTGGAAAACTCTTTGCTGTCGATCGTCACTGAAAATGCCGAGCGCGACACTGAGGCCAAACGTTTCTACGACCAGCCCGAAGGCGGCAGCAGCGGCCTGATGGTGCGCAACCAGCTCAACCTCAACGGCGGCCAGGATCAGAACCTCGGCGGGCGTTATGGCCTGGAGGCCAGCGGCAGCCTGGGCAACTGGAGCCAGACCTTCAACATGCAACTGGCGCGTCTCGGCGGGCCGGATGACAAGACCTATCACGCGGTACACGAGCTCTACACCCAGCGCGAACTGCAAGGCAGTTTTTTCCGCCTGGGCTACTTCACCCCCAATTCCGAGGGCCTGACCCGTCAGCCCCGTTCGTTCGGCACCAGCCCCGACACCGCCGTTGGCGTGATGTACGGCAGTTCCGACAGCCTGGCGATCGACAGCCCCAAACCCAGCGTTTATCCGATCTATGTCACCGCCAATCGCCAGGCGTCGGTGGAGATTTATCGCGATGGTCTGCTGCTCAACACCCAATCGGTGCCCGCCGGTTTGCAAACCCTCGATACCCGCCCGTTGCCCGGCGGCATCTATGATGTGGAAGTGCGCTTGATAGAAGACGGCCAGGTCACCTCGACTACTCAGGAGCTGATCTACAAACCGACCAACTGGCGCAACTTTGAGGAGCGCTGGCGCTACAACCTGTTCGCCGGGCAGGAAAGCAAACTGCTGAGCAACTGGGATCAACAGTACAGCGGCGATGCGACCGCAGGCGCGGCGATCAACTACCTGCTGCATCCACGGATAATCCTCGGGTTGTCGGCACGTCAGGTGCGTAACACGCTGCAGTACGGCAGTTCCATCGACTGGAGCCTGGCCAACAGCGTCAGCCTCTATGCCAATCTGTACCAGACCGAAGACCACGGCACCGGCGCCGATCTGCAAGCGCTCTACAACTATGGTTCCGGCAGTCTGGTGGTGAGCCACAACCGCAGCTGGCTCGACACCACCAACACCTACGATACGTTGCCCGATGGCACCCGCGTGCGCCAACGCAATGTGTTCACCGGCGAGACCAGCAATTCATCGCTGGCGCTGAACCACCGCATCAGCCGCAAGAGTTCGCTCAACGCGCGGGTCTCCCACAGTGATGGCAACGTTGAAGGCGTCGGCGTCGACCTGGGCTGGACGCAGCGCACGATGCTGCTGGGCAGCGACGCCAACTGGCGGTTGTCACTGTTCGATCGTCCCGGCAGTTACAGCAGTGGTGACGCGCGCAATCGCGGGGTCGACCTGAGCATCAGCGTGGCGCTCGGCGGGCCGGGTCAGCAGGTTTCCGGCAGCATCGGCAGCCGCACCGCCCGTGATGGCAGCCGCGACACTAACGCCTCGCTCGGTTATCGCAAAGACCTGCAAGACCACATCCTGCAGAGCGTCTCGGTGACTGCGTTGACCGACACCTACGGCGTCGGCCTGTCGAGCCTGGCGAACTTTCGCACCGACGCGATCAACGGCGACGGTTTTATCCAGCGCTCGTCGTTCAACGACAACTTCACCGGCGGCTTGAACCTGGACAGCACCGTGGTCGTCGGTGGCCAGCGCATGGCCCTGACCAGTCAGCATCAAGGACGAGGGGCCGGGATGATCGTCGATGTCGAGTCTGATATCGACGGCATCGCGTTACGCGCCGACGACCTCAGCGGCGGCAGCGCGGCATTGCGTCCGGGGCGCAATTTCATACCGCTGACGGCCTACAGGAACAGTTCGGTGAGCTTCGATTTCGAAGGCAATCACGCACCAGCGGCCAGCATCGAGCCGGCACGCACCCGTTATCACCTGAACAAGGGCGGCGTGGAGTACCGCAAGGTCTACGTGATGAAAACCCTGACCGTGCTCGGACGTCTGGTCGACCCACAAGGCCGGCCGCTCAAGGGCCACCACGTGATCAACCACGCCAGCCGTGGGGTGAGTGAAGTCGATGGCTTCTTCTCGATGGAAATGCATGCCGGTTCACCGACCCTCGAAGTGCGTTACGCCGACCAGTTGCTGTGCCAGTTCCGGCTCGATACCGACAAGCACCGCAGTGAAAACAACGTGTTGATGATCGGCGATCTGCGGTGCACGCCGGATACGTTGGCGGATGCGTCATTGACTCGCCAGGAGGCCAGTTGAATGGTTAATTTCAAGACGTGTATGCCGCAGTGGCTGTGCTTGCTGGCGCTGTTTGTGGCGCCCACGGCCGAGGCGGTCAATCAGGAGATCAGGGCCTTGTTCCGGCCTGACCCGGCAAACCCGCAACGTAATACGTTCATCAACAAAACCCCGGTCAGTGGTTACTGCGCGGACTATCCCGACCAATGCGAACAGAACGCGACCTTCAGCATCCGCCTGCCCATACGGTTCGATTCCGTAAGGGCCATGCAACCCCATGACTCGCAGCGCAACAGTTCGATGTTCACCGTGCCGGCGCAATGGCGTGCATTGACGGTTACGAATGCCGAAACCGGTGAGTCGGAACAGGTCGAGATGCGCATTGCCGGATTTGGATCGCGGTACGTGCTCGACGACAAGGTCACCAACCTTACAGGTGCACCCAATACGCTTGAAGGGCACCGGGCATTGTGGGGCGGCCCGTATGGCAGCTGGGTGAACCCCCCGTCGCCGTGTCAGTACAGCGGCGTCGGTTGGTACACCGATGATTTTTACCAGTTTTACTGGAAAACCCCGATTCAGGGCACCTGCGTAAAAACTGCCAGTTTCAGGATTCCGACCATGTACTACGAGTACCTGGATTTCGCCTATGAACTGCGTACGCCCAATCCGCTTGGTATGTCTTCAGGGCTCTACACCGGCGACCTGACTTATCGCATCGGGCCGGGCGGTGACTTTGACATGGGCGACGTGATGGTGCCCAACGATTCCGATCTGACCCTGAGTTTTGTGCTTGATGTTCAGCACACCCTCAAGGTCGATATCCCTCCAGGTGGCAACAAAATCCGATTGGAGCCGCAAGGCGGATGGCAAAGCTGGCTGCAAGCCGGACGCCGGCCGGTGCGACTGTTCCGTGACCAGACTTTCAATATATCGGCCTCGACGCGATTCAAGATACTGATGCAATGCGGGCCCGGAATAGGTGGCGAATGCGGACTGGAGAATAGTGCGGATAACGGTCGTCGAGTCGTCTTACACATCAGCGTAAGCCTGCCTAATGGCATAACCGACCTCTCAGGCCAACCCGTGAGACGCCTGCGATTGAGGACCGGTGCGGGGAATGAGCAGCAGTTCAAGCCCGGCTTCTATGTGGACCGGGCACCGGGAACCCTGCATTTCGAAGTTGAGCAATCGTACATGGAATCCATGCTGAGGCCCGGTGTTGCCGGCACCTATACCGGCATTGTCATTGTGATCTGGGACTCGGAAATCTGATGGCCAACGCATCGATCAGTCGTACCGGCAGTGTGTTCAATGACCAAGGACTAAAAGTTATGAAGCGTGTGTTTTTATTGATCGGTTTGAGCGGATTTTCCCTGGGCCTTCAAGCCGGGCCGCAAATCAACGTCGGAACGGTGTACGACTATCTGGATGGCGACAAAAGCACCTACCTCAAGCGCGTGTTCAACAGCGGTGACAGCACGGCCTTCGTCAAGGTCAACATTCTGGAAATCGTCTACGACGCCGATGGCAACGCCACTGAAGTACCGGTCAAAAGCGACCCTGGCGCGACATCGCGCGACGGGCTGATGGCCAGCCCCGCACGCCTGATCGTTCCGGCCAACGGCATGCAGGGCACGCGTCTGTTGTTCATGGGCGCGCGCGATACCGAGCGCTATTTCCGCGTGCGCTTCATCCCGGTGGTGCCGGAAAAGGAAGACGAATTCGCGGTGTCCAGCGACGAGCGCGAGGACTACAAAAAGAACCTTTCGGCCGGTGTCAACGTCATGACCGGCTTCGGCACGGTGTTCTTCGTCAGGCCGAACAACAGCCGGTACGACAGCCAGATCGACAACGGCGCCAGTACTTATCGCATTCGCAACAACGGCAACACGTCGGTGGTCGTCGACGAATTCCGCAACTGCTCGATCAAGCAGGAAAACGAGTGCGAGCCCACCACCAAGCACCACATTCGTGCGGGAAAAGAGTTCGCATTCGACAAGAAGCCGGGACGGGAATACCGCTTCAACCTGGTCGAGGGCGCATCGAAAAAGGCCTTGCGCATTGCCAGCCAGTAACCGCCGGTACACACGCGTGGCCGTCATTGCCCGCTGCTTTTTTGGACGTAACAGGTACCTGAAATGATCAAGCTTTCAGCCATCGCCCTGTCGACAGGCGTCGCGGCACTGATGAGTTCCCTGGCATTCGCCGCCCGCGAAGAGCACCGATTCGAAGTGTCGGTGGATATCCCGACCTTGGGTTTCTACGTGATACCGGCCGAGTCGGACTGGATTCATCGCGAGCAAGTTTTTCCGTGGAACATCCACACCCGGTCGCTGGAGGGGCTGCGCAAGAATTTCGACGTCAAGCATGACACCAGCGCCATCCACGCGCGGCTGGAGAGCGAACCCTATCTGTCCAACGGCCGCGATGAGCAGAACATCTACCTGCTCGTCAGCTTCAACGGCAAGACGTTGAGCCACGACCCGCAACCCCTTGAAGTGCTCTCGCGCGAGCAGGCTGTCGCGGGCAAGCGCTTTGCCCTGCAGATCCAGCCGAAGGTGCCCGCGGGCGGTTACAAGCCGGGCCGCTACTACGGCAATGTGAATCTGGTCTTCAGTGCCGCAGCGCCTTGAACCCGGCCATTCGCTGTAATATCGGAGAGAGCTTTCATGAATCTCAATACTTGTCTGCCGGGATGGCTGTGCTTGCTGGTGTTGTTTGTGCCGACTTCGGCCGAGGCGGTGAATCAGGAAATAAGGGCATTGTTCACGCCCGACTCAGCCAATCCGCAAAGCAACAAGTTCATCAATAAAACACCGTCCAGTGGCTACTGCGCGGATGCACCCAGTGAATGCCGGGACAACGAGATGTTCAGCATCCGGTTGCCCATGCGCTTCGAATCGATCAGAGCGATGCAACCTGATGATGTGTCGCGTAATAGCGCCATGTTCAAAGTACCTGCGCAGTGGCGGACGTTGACGGTGACCAACGTGGCTACGCAGGAATCTGAAAAAGTCGAGGTGCGCATTGCCGGCATCGGTTCCCGATACGCCCTTAGCGATACGGCCGCGAATCTGACAGGCGCACCGAGTGCGGCGCAAGGACACCAACGCTTGTGGTCGGGGGGCGTGGCAGGTGCCTGGGTCAACGCGTCACCTCCCTGCCTGTACAGCGGTGTCGGGTTCTATACAGATCATGCGTTTCGTTTTTTCTGGAAAACTCCGGTTGAAGCGGCTTGTGTCAAAACAGCTAAATTCCTGATACCGGTAATGTCCTATGAGTACCTGGATTTCGCCTACGAGTTGCGAACGCCAAATCCTCTTGGCATGTCATCGGGGCTTTACACCGGTGACCTGAGCTATCGTATCGGTCCCGGCGGGGACTTCGACATGGGTGATGTGATGCTGCCAACCGACAGTGATTTGACCTTGAGTTTTGTACTGGACGTGCAGCACACCTTGAAAGTCGATATTCCACCGGGCGGCAACAAGGTCCAACTGGTACCGGTGGGTGGCTGGCAGAGCTGGCTGCAGGCAGGCCGCCGGCCAGTGAGCCTGTTTCGCGACCAGACCTTCAATATCTCGGCCTCATCGCGCTTCAAGATGCAGATGGAATGTCAGTTCGGCGGCTTTCCCTACGAATGCATGTTGAATGATCCCGTCTCCAGGCGATCGGTCGAGCTTCAAGTCAGCGTCAGTCTGCCAAATGGCCTGACGGACCTGTCCGGGCAACCGGTCAGGCGTCAGCGACTGCGAACCGGGCAAGCCAATTCGCAACAGTTTCAACCTGGTTTCTATGTTGATCGGGCTCCCGGGACTCTGCATTTCGAAATTGCACAAAACCAGATGGAGTTCATGCTGCAGCCGGGCGTGGCCAGCCGCTATTCCGGCAATGTCACGGTGATCTGGGATTCGGATATCTGACGTGGTTGCGGCAAACCTGACCGCAACGAATGCCGTCAGGTTTGCCTCACGATGCCGCCGCTATTACAACCCGGCCCTGCTCAACGCCGCGCGCGTCAAACGCCTGGACAGTTCTTTTTCGGCGTCCCACAGATCGACGAGGAACCGGTCGAAGTTCGCTTCGCTTATCGGTTCATCGGCGAAGACAACCGTCTCGGCGACCGGCAACTTGTTGGCCAGATCTTCAAGCCTGTTGCGCAGTGCCGCTCGTTCCACATCCGTCAATTGCGTGGATTCGACCCATTCGCGCTGGGTGGATCGCAGGGTCTCCAGCAACTCGTATTTGTTCAGATACTCCCGTTTATTCGCCTCGATTTGAATCGGGTAAGTTTCACCCAGCCAGGTTTCCCAGAATGCCTGCTCAAGCATTTTATTGACAAGGCCATCACCTTCGCCCAGCGCCAGCACCGTGTCGTACGCCTGATCGATCATGGCGTCGGTGACACCGGATACTGGCCTGTACAGCATGCCTTTTGATTGCCAGGGCAGCTGCAAGCGATCCGCCAGACCCGTCTGATAGGCCAGATAGACCTCGACATCGTCCGGGTTGCCGCCACGACTGGCGACATCGGCGCGGGCGATCTCGTTGACGTGCTCCAGCCGCGCGGCACCTTGGGCCAGGGTGACCAGTTTGCGTTCCAGCTCCGCAGAGTCCGTGGAGTAGGAGTAAGCCTCGGATGCGAGCACCTGTATGCCCATGTTGTTGAACAACTGCGCCCCTGCATCGGCGCAATCGACCGGGGCGATGGCCATGGTGTAGAGCTTTTCCCGCAGTGCGGTGTCGATGTAGACGGCATCGAGCATGCGTACCACGCGTTGCATCAGTTGCCTGCGGGGTTCACCGCCGACGAGATAATCGGCAGAGTTTTTCGTTTCGTGCACCACGGTCAGGAACCGATGGGCCTGAGGGTCGTCGGTCAGCTCAAGCCAGTTTGCCGTCCGCTCCACTCCCCAGCCGGGCACATCGGTCCAGTTGTTCGGGTCGGTGGCGTGGATGACCACATTTATCAGACTGGTGGATGCCTCGAGGGGCGTCGGCGGCAAATTCACTGAGCGTCGGATTTGCTGGTATTGCAACTGATTCAGCTCCGACAGATCCGCGACATCCAGCAGGGTACGCGCGATCACCCAGGCTTTTGCCGAGCCGGGGACAACTTCGGGAATCAAGTCGAGGGGGTTTTCCCGCAGGTCCAGCAAGAAACCGCGTGGTCTGGTTTTCGCCAGCGTGCCCTCGGGCCATGTGGTCAGCCCGGTTTTGTTCAGGGCCACGACTTTCAGCCTCGGCATGCGGCTGATGTCTGGTGACAACCCCAGTGGATTACTGTCGAGCCTGAGGATTTCCAGGTAGGTCAGGTCTTTGAGTTGTTTGACGGCAGCGGCATCCAACACGATCGCGTTATCGCTCAGCTGCAGGCGTTCCAGTCGGTGCAGGGAACCGATGCTGTGTGGAAGACTGGTCAGGTCGCAACGCCTGGCGCTGAGTTCGCGAAGGTTCGGGAACGCTTTGAGCAAGCCGTTCGGCTCACTGGAAAAACGTGTGTTGGCGAGTTTCAGAACCGTGATCTTGTCGAGGAACTTTTGCAGCTCCGGGGGGCGCTTTGACCACCAGGTATCCAGGTTCAGGGGCTGCATCTCGGTGGAGAGATCCAGCGCGTAACTGTCCGGGTCGCTACGGTTGCCGATGTCCCTGTGCTTTCGCTCGAAGCTCTTGAGCAGGCATTCGGCGATATGTTGGCCGCCTTCATCACGAAAAGCCGTGCTGCCCGGTCCCCAGGTGGTTTCCTGCTGGTATGCCCAACGATTGAGGATCACGCGCAGTTCGTCGAAATCGTCTTCCCGCTGCTCGATGGCTTGCATCGGCTCGCCTTGGGCGATCAGGGCATTGGCGAAGGCGTCGACTTCACGGTCGCTGAAATCCTCGTGCAGGTCCAGGATTCGCTCGTGCAGGGTTTCGCCGGCCCGGCTGGTGAATGGGCCCCGCACCAGCAGCAGTGTCTGATGCTCGGGCACGGCGCGGATGGGCGGTGCGGCGAGTATCGTTCGACGTTCGCCGAGAGGCTCGATCTTGACAATGGCCCACTGCCTGAGGCGTTCGGCGTCCCCCGGCTTGAAGCCCAGCGCGTTTTGCCCATTGTGCTGGGTCGCCTGCAGCAAGGCTTCGAAAAAGCCCTGCGCTGCATGGATTGGCTGATTCGACCCGTCACGCACCTCATATTTTCCCGCGTCATCATGAATCAACACCCGGACCCGCGCTGCGCTCTCGGGCCCGGCGCTGCAGCGCAGTTCACCGTCGAATGTGCCTTCCCTGATCTCGATGCGCAGCTCACCGAAGGTGTCGCTGTTGATGCGCAAGGTGCCCAGCACCAGGCGTTCTGTGTCGATGTTGATCAACGCGTCATCGTACAGACCGTGGGCGGCGCGCAACGATTGCGTCTCGAATTGCAGTTCTCGCGCCTGGCTTTTCAGGCGCAGCGGCAGGCGCTTTTTCTGCTCGATCTGTTGGCGTTCCGCGGCGCTGGCGTTGGCGAGAATGCCTTGCGCCACCGTGTCGGGCAGGTCGGGGAATTCGCTGAACAGCGCAACGCTGTCGGCGGGTAGCGGGGTGCTGGCAGGCACGGGTGAGCCCAGGCGTTGCAGGGTATCGGTCAGCAATGGCGGTGGTGCCGAGCTGTCCATGTGCATCCGCCGCAGTGCGGCTTCATGGGTACCGCTGATCTGGCGAATTTGTTCCAGTTGTTCATTGTTGAAACCATCGACGCTGTGACCAAGTCGCCGCATCAATGTCGAGCCTTCCCACTCGCGCGGGTTTTCCGTTTCGCAGACCCAGGCCCCGTGACCATTGTGGCGCAAGGTCGGTGCGTAGGCATCGAAACGCTGCGGATGGCGGATGCGCTGTTGTCCGGTGACCGGATCTTCCAGCACTTCGAAGTGTTGATCGTTCAGGGGCAGGATGCGCCGGCCCTGATGCTGGTGAAGACCCTGTCCATCAGGCCGGGCGTCCGTGGGTAAATCCACGTCGGTTCGTTGATAGGGGCTGAGGTCAGGGTTCCACAGGCGAGTCTCACCGTTTGCCAACTGCACCGGTTTCAAGCTTTCGAAAAACGGCGAGAGTTTCGCCCTTGCGACGTTGCCGATCGCGCCTCCCGCGGCGAACGCACCCAGTTGCACAACGCTTTGCAGCACGCCGATGGCTTGTTCGCCAGCCTCGGCGACGCGGCCTTCGGCCAGATCGACGAGGCCCTCGACCACCTCATCGGTCAGTTGATACGCGGTGTAGGCCAGCATCAATTCGCCCATGCCGGGCACCAGTGGCGTCGCCACCAGCAACGCGGCATTGAGAATGTCCGAGAGCATTTTTTCCAGGTTGTCCCACCAGGCCCAGCGGGCCATGCGGTCGGCGTACTCGGTGGAAATCGCGATGTCCCATGCGTCGTTGAGTACCTTGTTGATTTTTTGTCGGTGGAAGTAGCCCCACAGGTCGCCGTTGAAAACAGTGTCCCGATCGTTCCTGACGCTCGACAGGTGAAATTGCAGGTTGGGGTTATCCACCGGCGTATCCCGCCAGCTCGGCAAGTTGGAACCAGCCGGGGCCGGTTGCCATTTGACCTTGCTCAGTCGGTTGTTCAACCCGGCAAAAAAATGCCCGCGCTGCTGATGAGGCACGAACTGGCTGAAGAATTTTTGGTAGCTGCCGGGGGCGTCGGCATCGCGCAGTTGGCGTGTCAGTTCGGCCATGAATTCGAGCGACGACGGGTACTGCTTGAGCGGGTGCTGCGGGTCATGGGGAACATAGGCGATCACGGGCACGGAATCGGTCGCGGTGTTGGCATCAGGGGTGATCAGCACGATGCCGGTCAGGTGAATGTCCATCATCGACAGGTTGTAGCAGTCGACGGAGCGGCCCCTCCAGCGCAGGTTCTTGCGGTCATCGAGCAGTCCCTGCACCAGGTCAAAGGCATCCTGCCCGATGTCGTTTTTCATCAGCGCCATGTTCGCCGCGATGTTGAGCGCGGTCTTGTGGCTGAGGCTGACTTTGTGGCGCAGGACGTTGCTGGCCACCCGGTTATGCGGCAGCAGAAAATCTCTCAGGTGTTGTTGGTAACGGCTGCCGATATCCAGCTCGCGGCACAGCGACTTGAACTGCTCGATACTCAGCTTGTGCTTGAGCTGTACCACGCTGAAATGCCCGCGGGCGTCGGGGCGGGTGATGAATTCGGAGGCTTGGGTGAACGCCTCGTCACGGGAAAAATTGTGCAGGGCGGCATCCAGCAGCGAGACGGTGCGGCTGGTGGTTCCGCCGGAAAAGTCATGCACCCACCATGACGTTTCTGCCGGTGCATACAGCCGCAACCAGGTTTCTTCGACGTCATCTTCAACGCCGAAACGTTCTTTCAGTGCCTGTTGCAACAAGGGTTTGGCGAAGGCGTAGACATCCTGCAGTTTGCTGAACACTCTATCGACATCGTTTTGCGCGTTCCAGCCGAGCTTGATGCTCTGTTTCAACCGCTCCTGTAACGCTTTTGCGGCGTCAGCCTGCCAGTCGGGAATGCTTACCCGGTCAGTTTTCAGTGCGTTGATACGGGGGAGTGAAGCCTCTGATAGCCAGGAGGGGATGGCCTTCCTGACCAGGTCGAAGTGGATGCTTTGATCCGGGTCTGAAATTCGATGTGGGTGGGGCATTGCCTGATCGTCCTTTGATCATGGATGGAGCGATCAGGCTAGGCAGGCGGCAGCCCCAAAAAAAGCGCAAAAACCGGTTCGTAACGACGTCGATTGCGCCCCGAACCCGGTAAAAATCAGGAGTGAAAAATACATAGTTACAGCCACGCGGGCGCATCTGCCGATCCATGCCTAGCGGCGAGCGGTTGTCTCGGTTGCTGCCTTTGGCTGACACATCGTGTGGGTGCCCGGTTGCAGGTACGGCGTCAGGATCGGCGCCATGCCTTTGAGCACCTGCACCGGCAACGCCGAGGTGAAGGTGAAGTTCTCCGCCGAGCGGCCCGGCACGAAAGCTGTCAGCGTGCCGAAATGGTGATCGCCGATGTAGAACACGAACGTGGCCGTGCGGTTGAGCGATTTGGAACTCAGGATCCGCCCGCCCGAACCGACGGCTTCGATGCGGTTGTCACCGGTGCCGGTCTTGCCGCCCATCGCCAGCGGGCTGCCGTCGGCGAGTTTGAAACTGCCGGACACGCGTTTGGCCGTACCGGCATCGACCACTTGCGAAAGGGCTTCGCGCATGGCCGTGGCGACTTCGGATGGCATCACCCGTTTGCCGACGTCGGGGTCATTGACCAGTTGGGTTTCATAGGGTGTATGCGCGGCGAAATGCAGGCTGTCGATACGCAGGGTCGGCATGCGCACGCCATCGTTGAGGATGGTGCCGATCAATTCGGCCAGGGCTGCCGGGCGGTCACCGGAGCTGCCGATGGCGGTGGCCAGCGACGGCACCAGGTGGTCGAACGGATAACCGACTTGCTGCCAGCGCTGGTGAATGTCGAGGAATGCCTCGATCTCCAGCATGGTGCGGATGCGACTGTCACGGGCGCCTTTGTGCCTGCTTTTGAACAGCCAGCTGTAGACTTCCTGGCGCTCGAACTGGCTGGCTTTGACGACGTCGGCCCACTTGGCGTCGGGGTGATTGAGCAAGTAGCCCATCATCCACAGGTCCAATGGGTGAACCTTGGCGATGAAGCCCTGGTCCGGCAAGTCGTAGGCGCCGGGACCGTAGGCTTCGTAGAGCCGCACGAGGCGTTCGTCAGTGAGTTTTTCCGTGAGCTTGGCCCCCGTCAGGTGCGAGCGCACGAAGGCGTTGAAGCTTTCCTGGCTGGCCTGTGGCAGCAGGTAGCGATGTACGGCGGCCATGCGGATCGGCGTCGGGCGCATGCCGTCCAGGAAGGTTTCGAGCCGTTCCTGGGTGTTCTTGTTCCTGTACTTCTTCCAGAACTTGAGCAGGAAAGACGTGCCCTCGCGGTCGGCGAACTCGGCCAGGTATTCCTGGCGCCGCGGGTCGCGGTCGTCCTTGAGCAGTTCGGCACTGCTGTTGGGGCCGGAGTAGGTGGTGTAGCGCACCAGGTCACGCATCAGGCGAATGAACGGCAGGTTGATCGACTCGCGCAGGGCGTCGCGCAGGGTCGGTATCCGGCCGTTGTCTTCCTTGCGGAAGTTGTTGAACACATGCAGGCCGCCCCCGGTGAAAAACGCCTCGCCGGGGCTGGCGGAATATTTGCGGTCCAGGGCTGCGCCGAGCATTTTTTTCAGGTCGCGGTCCTTGTTTTCAACCAGGTAATCAACCGCCCAACGGCTCAGGCGGTCCTGATCCGGCACCTCGACCTTCTTCAGTTCCGCAACGGCCATGCCGGCGTATTTGTCGTGCAACTCGGCGATGATTTGCAGGTAGGTGGTCAGCACGCGCATTTTCGCGGTGGAGCCCAGTTCCAGTTTGCTGCCTTCATTGATGTCGAAGGGCTGGTCGGTGCTGTCGGTCTGTACCCGAACCCGCGAGCCGTCCGGTGTCAGTTCGAACAAGGTGAAGCTGTAGCGCACCTGGGTGGTGCTGGTGGTGGTCAGGAGGCGCTCGCCGATCAGGCCGATTTGCGTGGCAAATTCAGGGTCTGCGAGCTTTTTCAGGTACTCGGTGGCCTCGGATTGCAACTCGCCTTGCAGGGTGCTGGTGGCGGAGAGGTCAAGGCGGTCGAGGTCATACAAAGGGCGATTGAGCATGCCGGCCAGACGGCTGCGCGCCACGCTGATGCCCTTGTTGGTTTCGATCGGTTGCATGGTCGGCTGGGTGGCCCAGTCGCGGTAGGTCACTTTGCTGGCCAGGGCGGCGGCGGCGAACTCGGCGTCGATCACATGGTTTTGCGCCAGCAGGCGAATATGGCTGTCGGTGAGGTCGGCCAGTTCATCATGGCCCTTGGTCAGGTAATGCGACGGGCGGCGCTGCGCAATCATCAATGACAGCACTTCACGCAAGACCAGGCCTTTTTCCGCCATGGTCTTTGGATCCGTTGCCGGGCTGTTCAGCACCTTGTTGGCGCTTTCGAAATCGGAGCCGTACCACACACGCAAACCCTCAGCCATGCCATGCACTTCACCGTGGCCCGGTACGGCTGACAACGGCACGCTGTTGAGGTAGTCGCGAACCACGTTCTGCCGCGCTTCCAGGGTTTGTGGCCCGGCCTGATAGGCGCGTACGGTGGCAGAAATCATCTGGCGAATTTTTTCCGCGCCGTTGACCGTCAAACCATCGGGGGAGTGCCGGTACTTCTCCAGTTGCGTGGCCAGGGTACTGCCACCGGCGGACTGGCCGGGCACGTGCAACATCTTGGCCAACTGGGACCACGCCGCCATGCCGAACCGCGGCCAGTCCACCGCCGGGTTGGCCAGCGGCTGCCTGGGATCGAGCAGGAAGCGGTTCTCGATGAACAGCAGGCTGTTGACCACCACCGGCGGGATCGAGGCAAAGGTTGAGTAAAGTTGTTGCGGGTAGTTGTACTGGTACAGCGGCGCTGCGCGGCAATCGGTGATCGACAGCCCGGCCTGGATTTTCTCGGCATAAGGCACGAACAGACCTTTGTCGGTGTACTTCAACAGCTCTGGAGAAAAGCGGGATTGCGCCTCAACGACGAAGTTGCGCTTGATCAGGCGCGGCAGGAACTCATCCATAGAGCTGTAGCCCAGGCGCCGATCGAACGGGCCATCGCCTGGATAGCGAATCGCATCGCTGGGGCCGGGTTTGAGCTCATAGTTCAGTGACGCGGCATATTTGCTGACTTCCTGGGCCTGGAACTTCGAGGTGCGCATCTCCCTCATGGCGGCCAGCCCCACGACAATCGCGATAATCAACAGCAATAGCCAGAACGCTCCCCACCCGTGTCTGGAACGACGGGGTTTTTCAGGTATAGGCGCTTCATCCACACTATCAGTCGGGACCACGGTTTTACTCGAATCGGTTTGCCACAAAGCGCCCATAGTCGACTGATCCATTCACGCAGATTGATCGGACTTGACTCAAGCTTAGACGGTGGTTGGCGAGGGTGAAAAAAATGTGAAGGGCAAAATGATGCACGGACGCACCAATAATCAGGCTAATTGAAGCACTTGTGGCGAGGGGGCTTGCCCCCGTTGCGCTGCGAAGCGGCGCTAAAACCTGCGACTGGTGATTGTCTGGTACACCGCGTTTTCCTGTTTTGCGACTGCTTCGCAGCCGAACGGGGGCAAGCCCCCTCGCCACAGGTACTGCTGTGGCTGGAAAGGGGTGGTTGTCTGAAATAGCTGATTTAGACATGTCGAAGGGGTAAATACGGCTTTGGCAGGGGCATGACGATGCACCATTGTTGTGCAATACTCGGCGCCGCTTTTCCCACTGAACTTGCGGGTTTTTCCTACAGGACGGCGTTGCCCACGAGGCAGGGCCGGTTCGGGAAGCGATGGCTTATCGGCCTGCGCTTCGCCACTCGGTGGTCATATCCAATAACAAGACGAGGTTGTACCCAATGCCCGTAGGCAATCACCTGCCCCAAGGCGAGACCGCTCAGGGCGGTCCGCTCAAACGTGAACTCGGCGAGCGGCATATTCGCCTGATGGCACTCGGTGCCTGTATCGGCGTCGGCCTGTTCCTGGGCTCGGCCAAGGCCATCGAAATGGCCGGCCCGGCCATCATGCTGTCCTACATCATCGGCGGTCTGGCGATCCTGGTGATCATGCGCGCCCTCGGCGAGATGGCCGTGCACAACCCGGTTGCCGGCTCGTTCAGCCGTTACGCCCAAGACTATCTGGGCCCGTTGGCGGGTTTCCTGACCGGCTGGAACTACTGGTTCCTGTGGCTGGTGACCTGCGTCGCGGAAATCACGGCCGTGGCGGTATACATGGGGATCTGGTTTCCCGATGTACCGCGCTGGATCTGGGCGCTCGCTGCGTTGATCAGCATGGGCTCGATCAACCTGATCGCGGTCAAGGCTTTTGGTGAGTTCGAGTTCTGGTTTGCCTTGATCAAGATCGTCACCATCATTGCGATGGTGTTCGGCGGCATCGGCATCATTGCTTTCGGTTTCGGCAACGACGGTGTGGCCCTGGGGATTTCCAACCTGTGGACCCATGGCGGCTTCATGCCCAACGGCGTGCAAGGCGTGTTGATGTCCCTGCAAATGGTGATGTTTGCCTATCTGGGCGTGGAGATGATCGGCCTGACCGCCGGTGAGGCGAAGAACCCGCAAAAGACCATTCCGAACGCCATCGGCTCGGTGTTCTGGCGGATTCTGCTGTTCTACGTCGGCGCGTTGTTCGTGATCCTGTCGATCTACCCGTGGAATGAAATCGGCACCCAGGGCAGCCCGTTCGTGATGACCTTCGAGCGCCTGGGTATCAAGACCGCCGCCGGCATCATCAACTTCGTGGTGATCACGGCGGCGCTGTCGTCCTGCAACGGTGGCATCTTCAGTACCGGGCGCATGCTCTACAGCCTGGCGCAGAACGGCCAGGCCCCGGCCGGCTTTGCCAAGACCTCGAACAACGGCGTGCCGCGTCGTGCATTGCTGCTGTCGATTGGCGCCTTGCTGTTGGGCGTGTTGCTGAACTATCTGGTGCCGGAAAAAGTGTTTGTCTGGGTGACGGCCATTGCCACCTTCGGCGCGATCTGGACCTGGGTGATGATCCTGCTGGCCCAGCTCAAGTTCCGTAAAGGGCTGAGCGCCAGCGAAGCGGCCGGCCTGAAATATCGCATGTGGCTTTACCCGGTCAGTTCGTACCTGGCTCTGGCGTTCCTGGTGCTGGTGGTCGGCCTGATGGCGTACTTCCCGGATACCCGCGTGGCGTTGTATGTGGGGCCCGCGTTCCTGGTGCTGCTGACGGTGCTGTTCTACGTGTTCAAGCTGCAACCGACTAATGTGTCGCAGGGGGCGGTGCGTTCGGTTTCGTGAATGTGCCCCGGTCCATTTGACCGGGGCTTTTTTGATTGTCTGATTCAAACGCTTGTTGAACTCAAGCCACATCGCCAGCAACGCCATCAGCCCGGCGCCCACCAGCGCCGTGAAAATCTGCATGGCAAACGCATCGTCGGTCAGGGCATTGACCATGTCCGCCAAGGGCGCCAGCAGCACGCCCAGGCAGAAAATCTCCAGCGAGAAACGGCCCATGCGGCAGCTTTGCTGCGCCAGCCAGTTTTGCGTCCATCCGCTGTCGGGAATCAGTTTCGCCGTGACGTAGGCCAGTGCGAGGAAGTGCAGCAGGCGCACGGGGGACAGGTTGGTCTTGCTGATGGGGTAGAAGAAGTTTTGCAGGCTCGCCGGCACCACGGCATCGTGCAGGTCCGGCCAACGCCACAGGACGGTCAACACACCCGCGACCACGACATACAGCGCCGCACTCACAAACAAGGGCTGGCGTACCAATGGGCGGGTTTCGGGCAGGCGCGGGCGCTGGCTGTGGATCGCAGCGGCGCCGCCGAGCACGAACAGCAATTGCCAGGCGACCGGGTTGAAATACCACACGCCGTCCTTGATGGCCGCCAGGTTCCAGCCCGCCAGTGGCACCATCAGGTACAGCGCCACTGACATCGCGACCACCACCCAGGCCTTGCGCACCAGTATCGGCAGCACCAGGGGCAGTCCGGCCAGCAGCACGATGTACAGTGGCAACGGGTCCATCAGGTTCGGCTTGAAGCGCAACAGCAGTTCATCGATCAGGGCCTGCTGTGGGTTGCTGATGAAATGATGCATGCCCATTTCCTCCACCAGATCCCGTGTTTCCACGTGACTGTTGGCGAAAAACACAATGCCCATCAGCATCGCCAGCAGGAAGATATGCACCACGTAGAGCACCCACGCCCGGCGCAGGATCTTCACGCAGGCGATCAGAAAGCCTTCGCGCGCCAGGACTTTGCCGTACGCCAGCACCGCCGCAAAACCTGCCAGAAACACGAAAACCTCGGCCGCATCGCTGAAACCGAAGTTACGCAGGGTGATTTGCCCCAAAGGGTTGTGGGGCACGTGATCCCAAAAGATGAAGATCAGTGCCAGGCCACGAAAAAAGTCGATCCGGTGATCGCGCGCTAACGTCATGACAGCAGGCTCGTATCAGCGAGTGAAAATGGGATTGGCTGCGGGCGCAAAGGGCCGCGAGCCAAGTCGGCGGCGCGCAGGGTGGCGTGATTCGCAGTGAATTGCAAAACCGGGATATTACCGGATGTCTCGGACGTTGCTCCAAGGCTCAACCGCTGGTCTGAAAGGTCCGCCAATCTGCGATTTCTGACAGCAGACAGGCTCAAATACTCATAAGTACAACGTTCTTGAAACGGGAGCCTCACATGAGACTGTTGTGGAAAGGGCTGTCCAGCTACACGGTGATCGGGGTCGCCAACACCCTGATTCACTGGCAGGTCTTTTTTCTACTGAGCGTGGCGGCCGGCCTCAGTCAGGCACTCAGCAACCTGGCAGCCTTCTGCGTGGCTGCGTCATTTTCGTTCTACATGAACGCGCAATTTACCTTCGCCGCCAGTGCCACGATCGGCGGTTATCTGCTGTTTCTTCTGGGCATGGGGACACTGAGCCTGGGCATCGGTCACCTGGGTGATGTGTGGCGCCTGCATGGCCTGCTCACCGTGGCCCTGTTTTCAGCGTTGAGCCTGGTGTTCGGTTTCCTGTATTCCAAATACGTGGTGTTTCGCGGGCGTGATCAATGAAAATTTCGCTCATCGTCCCGGTATTCAACGAGGAGCAGTCAATCAACCTGTTTTATCAGGCCGTGCGCCGAGAGTTGAAACTGGGCGACACCGAGGTTGAAATCGTCTTCATCAACGACGGCAGTTCCGACCGCACGGCCGAACAGGCCACAGCACTGGCCGAGGCCGATGAGCAGGTGCTGCTGATCAATTTTTCGCGCAACTTCGGCAAGGAACCGGCCCTGTTTGCCGGCCTGGAGCACGCCAGCGGCGATGCCGTGATTCCCATGGATGTCGACCTGCAGGACCCGATCAGCGTCATCCCGTTGTTGGTCGAGCAATGGCAGAAGGGCGCCGATGTGGTGCTCGCCAAGCGCCGCAATCGGGACGTCGACGGTTACCTCAGGCGCCACAGCGCGTCGATTTTCTACCACGTGCTCAATCGCATCGCCTACACCCGAATCGAGGAAAACGTCGGAGATTTCCGGCTGATGGATCGCAAGGTGGTCGACGTGATCCGTTCCCTGCCCGAGCATCAGTTGTTCATGAAAGGCGTGTTGTCGTGGGCCGGGTTCAACTCCGTGGTGGTGGAGTACGAGCGGGCCGGGCGGGTAGCGGGGAACAGCAAGTTCAATGGCTGGAAGCTGTGGAACCTGGCCCTGGAAGGCGTGACCTCGTTCAGCACCGTGCCGCTGCGCTTGTGGACCTATGTCGGTGGCGGCATCTCGATTTTCGCGGTGTTTTACGCGGTGTACATGGTGCTGGACAAGATTTTCTTCGGCAACAACGTCCCCGGGTACCCGTCGCTGATGACCGCGATCCTGTTTCTCGGCGGCGTGCAACTGATCGGCATCGGCATCCTCGGCGAGTACATCGGTCGCATCTATATCGAGGCCAAGCACCGGCCGCGTTATGTGATCAAGGACATCGTCGGCGGTAAAGACCGGGGCGGGCACTAGCATGGGCCGGTTCAGCGACTTTTTCGTTCGCGAGCTCAGCCAGCATGAGGTCTGGCGGTTTTTTCTGCTCGCCACCCTGGTGTATGTCCTGCCGTTGATCCTCGCGGATTATCCCTACATCGATGACAACTGGCGCTCGCTGGCGGCGGGCATGGCCTGGTCCGAACAGGGCCGACTCTTCGCCCAACTGTTCTACAACGCGCTGACTTTCAGCCATGCCGCGCCGAACATCTTTCCCTTGCCCCTGTTGATCGCCACGCTGGCCATGGCGGCCGCGCTGACCAGCCTGACCTTCCATTATTTTCGCCAGCCGACCGTCGCTTGCTGTCTGGTGCTGTTGCCGCTCTGGTACAACCCGTTCTTCCTGCAGAACCTGTCCTATCAATACGACGGTCCCACCACGACCTTGAGCCTGGTGGCGGTGATCTACGCGATCACCTTTCGTCATCCGTGGCGCAGCGTGCAATGGCTGGTGCCCTCGTTCCTGATTGCACTGGCGCTGGGGTTGTATCAGATCAGCCTGAATGTGTTCCTGGGCCTGTGTTGCCTGGAATTGCTCAGGGCCGCCAACGATAAAACCGCCCCGGTGCCATGGCGCGACCTGCTGGGCTGGAAAGCCGCCCAGGTCATCCTCGGCGGGTTGATCTACAGCGTCAGCGCTTATCTATTCATGGATTCCAAGCGCACGTTGCTGCTGGACTGGACGGCGCATCCTTTATTGCAGATCCAGATCAACATGGCCCGGGTCCTGGAAAAAGTCGTGCTGCTGTTCCATGGCGGATGGCTCTGGGTGTTCGGCGGGTTGCTGTTGCTCGCGATAGCCGGGGCGGTGCGGTTGGGACTGAACGTAGCGGCGCGTCAGGACGACGGGCCGAAGAAACTGTTGATCGGTTTGATGTGCTTGCTGACAGTGCCGGTGGTGACGCTGCTGGTGTCCGGTGTCGCGCTGTTTTTCCGCGATTTCAATGAGGGTGCCCGCACCTTGATGGGGTTCGCCGTGCTGCTGGTGTTGCTGTGCTATTTGAGCCATCTGGCGCTGGCGTCGATTCATGAGCGACTGCCACTGTTGTTGATCATTGCGCTGCTGGCGATGCTGTCTTTGTCGTTCGCCTATGGCCGGGTGCTGACGCTGCAGAAAACCTTTGCGTCCACGGCACTGGCCAGCCTTGCGTACGACATCGCCAGCCATCAGTCGCTGCGCGAGGCCAGGCGGATCTACCTCTCGGTGACTTACTCCGACTATTGGTTGGTGGCGGCGGCAGGCACGTTCAAGCAGATGCCGGTGCTGCACTACCTGCTCAATACCGATTTTTACATGCTGGCCGAGAATCTGCCGAAAGCGGGCATCACCAATGTGGTGGCGGAGCGCGAGCGCCGCAACGCGACGCGGGTTGGCTATCAGGGCTATCCGGCGCTGGTGGACAGCCAGTTCTACCGGATTTACCTGATTGGCGATTACGGTTTTATCGTGATGAAGGAGCCGGCCTTGAGCAAATCGCTGCGTTGGTGACGGGCGAAGATCAAAAGATCGCAGCCTGCGACCGCTCCTGCAGCGTGGGTCAGGCGGCGGCTACATCGTTGGGCTCGAAACTGTCGGCCCGGGCCATCTGCCACATCCGCGAGTAGAACTCGCCGTTCACTTCGCCGGTCAGCAATTCCCCCGGCTTGAGGAACACGTGCAGCTGCGAGAACAGCTTGATCTCGGTCGCCGACATGCGTCGCACCAGATGCTTGGCCGACAACTGCGACGGATGTTCGAGGCCGGCGGCGGCGAGCATTTCCGCCAGGGCCTTGAGGGTGTTGCGGTGGAAGTTGAATACGCGCTGGGCCTTGTCCGGCACCACCAGCGCGCGTTGGCGCAGGGTGTCCTGGGTGGCGACGCCGGTCGGGCATTTGTTGGTGTGGCAGCTCTGCGACTGGATGCAACCGATGGCGAACATGAAGCCGCGCGCCGAGTTGGCCCAGTCGGCACCGATGGCCAGCACGCTGGCGATGTCGAAGGCGCTGACGATCTTGCCGCTGGCGCCGAGTTTGATCTTGTCCCGCAGGTTCAGGCCCACCAGGGTGTTGTGCACGAACAGCAAGCCCTCGCGCATCGGCACGCCGATGTGGTCGGTGAACTCCACGGGCGCGGCGCCGGTGCCGCCTTCCTTGCCATCGACCACGATGAAGTCCGGGAGGATGCCCGTCTCCAGCATGGCCTTGGCAATGCCCATGAACTCCCACGGATGGCCGAGGCAGAACTTGAAACCCACCGGTTTACCGCCGGACAACTCACGCAGTTGTGCGATGAAATGCATCATTTCGATCGGTGTCGAAAATGCCGTGTGGCGCGAGGGTGACACGCAATCCTCGCCCATCAGGATGCCGCGGGTTTCGGCGATTTCCCTGGTGACCTTGTGCTTGGGCAGGATGCCGCCGTGACCGGGCTTGGCGCCCTGGCTCATCTTGATTTCGATCATCCGCACCTGTGGCGTGCGGGCTTGCGCGGCGAAGCGTTCCGGGTCGAAACAACCGTCGCTGGTGCGGCAGCCGAAGTAACCGCTGCCCAGCTCCCATGTCAGGTCACCGCCGTGTTCCCGATGATAGGGGCTAATGCTGCCTTCGCCGGTGTCATGGGCGAAATTGCCCAGCTTGGCGCCCTGGTTCAACGCGCGGATGGCGTTGGCGCTGAGAGAGCCGAAACTCATGGCTGAAATGTTGAACACCGACGCCGAATACGGTTGGGTGCACTGCGGGCCGCCGACGGTGACGCGGAAACTGCTCGGGTCGCTCAACGGCGCCGGGCGCATGGAATGGCCGATGAACTCGAAACCCGATTGGTACACGTCAATCAGGGTGCCGAAGGGTTTGTCGGCGGTTTCGTTCTTGGCCCGGGAATAAACCAGCGAGCGCTGGGCCCGGGAGAAGGGCAGGGCTTCGCTGTCGGATTCGAGCAGGTACTGGCGGATTTCCGGGCGGATGCCTTCGACCAGGTAGCGGATATTGCCCAGGATCGGGTAATTGCGGCGCACCGCGTGGGGACTCTGCAGCAGATCGAACAGGCCGATCAGGCTGAGGACGCCAGTGACGGCGGTGATCGGCCAGAGCCAGTCATAGTCAAGAAAGGGCAGGCTGGCGAGGGTGAAGATCACGCAGACGGCAAAGAAGGCGTAGCGGCTCAGGAGTGACAGGCTCATACGGTTTCCTTGGGTTCGGACTCAATAAATTTGGCTAAACACAAAACACTGTGGGAGCGGGCTTGCCCGCGAAGACGCTGTGTCGGCCACTATCAATGTTGAATGTGATGGCCTCTTCGCGGGCAAGCCCGCTCCCACATAAAAGCAAAGCCCCCCAATGGGTTGTCAGGCATTTTGTGCCTGGAGAAAAATCGAAAACAGCTCGGACTGGGACTTGATCCCCAGCTTGCTGTACATGTGTTTCTTGTGGACTTTCACGGTTTCGACAGAGATTTCCAGCTTACGGGCGATTTCTTTACTGGAGCAACCGCTGAGCATCAAACGCCCGACATCCAGCTCCCGGGCGGTCAACTGCGCACCCTTGAGCTGCTGCACCGAGGCCTCCAGTTGCACCCGCCAGTCGGCTTGCGGCGGTGCGGGAGCGAGGGCCGCCGCTTCGTTGATTTCATAGGGTAGACGCTGGCGCAACAGGCCGAGCACCCATGGCTGGATCAACGACAACAAGGCGATCTGCTGGCCGCTGAAACGCTGCGTGCTGCCCAGGGACAGGCACAGCGTGCGGTCGCCTTCGAGCTGGCAATTGAACTGGATTTCGTCGGCCACCACATTCAGACGAAAGTAGCGCTGGTAATACTCGGTCAGCTCGAAGTGCTCCGGGGCCACTTCCGACAGTCGATACAGCCCGGTGCGCGACTGCTCGAGGCAGGCGATGTAGAAGGGGTCGAGCAGGTACAGGCCGCGCAGGTAATCCTGGAACAACGGGTCGGTGCTGCCGTCCTCGCCGGGGCATTCGGCGAACACCTGCGGGCGCTGATCGGCGCTGAAAAGCAGGGCCACCCAGCTGTCGAAGGGCACGTACTGATCCAGCAAACGCACCAGTTGGGTCCAGAAATTGGGCTTGTCCAGGGCGTCGATCAGTTGCCCCACCGAGCGGTGCCAGGCGATGTCGTCCAACGAGAGTGTCATGCATCTACCCCTATCGTGTTACCCCAGCGGCGTGATTCCCCGCCCGGTTGCTTGCTGCGCATACTGGCGCACAGACACCGACCGGGCAATCTTTCTGCCGCCCGGGCCACAACAAGGAATACCCATGAAGGTCGAACTCGCCCAATTGGCAGGCCGTGACAACGATAAAGCCTACAACCTCGAACGCACCCTGGCGGCCATCGCCGCGTGCGCAGCCGACACGCAGCTGATCATGTTCCCTGAAGGCCATTTGATGGGCTTCCCTTCGGCGGAGTCCGTGGCCGATGTCGCCGAACCAGTGGACGGTCCGTCCGTCAGTGCGGTGCTAGACGCCGCCCGCCAGCGCAAAATCGCCGTGGCCATCGGCATGGCCGAAATCGACAACGGCCGCTTCTACAACACCACGCTGCTGATCACCCCTGAAGGCATCGCGCTGAAATACCGCAAGACGCACTTGTGGGCCTCGGATCGCGGTGTGTACGAGGCGGGTGATCGCTACGCCACTTGCCTGTGGAACGGCGTACGCGTGGGCCTGCTGATTTGCTACGACATCGAATTCCCCGAAAGCGCCCGCGCCCTGGCGCAACTGGGCGCCGAGTTGTTGATCGTCACCAACGGCAACATGGACCCCTACGGCCCGACCCACCGCACCGCCATCATGGCCCGCGCCCAGGAAAACCAGGCGTTTGCGCTGATGGTCAACCGGGTGGAAGAGGGTGATGGCGGTTTGTTGTTTGCCGGTGGCAGTGCGCTGGTCGATCCGCTGGGCACGCTGCTGTTCGAGGCCGGACGCGAGGAAGGGCAGTTTGCCGTTGAACTGGACCTGAGTCAGTTGACGGCGGCGCGTCAGGATTATCGGTATCTGGATGATCAGCGGCTGAAGTTGCCGGGGGAGGTGGTCGAGCATGCAACTGGATTGCTCGAGCTGCTGATTCCCAAGGGCTGATCCAGATTCTGTGTGGCTGGTGCCGGCCCCTTCGCGAGCAAGCCCGCTCCCACATTTGATCTCGGGCATTCACAAAACCAATGTGGGAGCGGGCTTGCTCGCGAAGAGGCCCTCCCAAACGACATGCCTGCTTGATCATTCATCGAAGAACAACAACGCAACACCCGTAATTTGCGCCGAACTCGGCTCTGCCATAAATCCAATAAAATTCGGAGTAGTCGCTCATGGCTCGTTTGCAACGCACCCTGTCACTGGGGGCGGTGGTGCTTTTTGGCATCGCCTGCATGACGCCGATCATTGTGATCGGCACCTTTGGCATCCTCGCTCAATCTACCGTCGGCATGGTACCGGCCGCGTACCTCGCGGCGTTGGTGGCGATGTTCTTCACCGCAATGAGCTACGGCCGCATGGCCTCGGCCTTCCCGGTGGCCGGCTCGGCCTATAGCTATGTGCGCAAGGCCATTAGCCCGAAACTCGGGTTCATCGCCGGTTGGGCCGTGCTTTCCCGTTCATCGGCCTGGCAGCGGATTTGTGGTTGATGGTCAGCCTCGATCACCTGGCGGTTTATCTGGGGTTGAGCTGGCTGGCGATCGGCGTGTTGTACCTGGCGGTCTTGACCGGCGGTTTCCGTCGGCAGCCGCCGGAGATGGATTTCCAGGAAGCCACGTAAAGGAAACTGTAGGAGCGAGCTTGCTCGCGATAAACCTGAGGGCGCCGATGGGCAACTGGTTCTACGCGTTTTCGTTCACGACCATCGCGAGCAAGCTCGCTCCTACAGGGCGGACATGTGATCCTTAGCGCTTTTGAGTCAAAGGCCTTTTGTTTATGACGACGTTTTCCATACCTGCCTCCCGGACCATCCGCATCGCCGCAGCCCTGCTGATCGGTCCTGACGGTCGCACGTTGCTGGTGCGCAAGCGCGGTACCACGGCGTTCATGCAGCCCGGTGGCAAGATCGAACCCCATGAATTGCCGGTTCATGCCCTGGCCCGGGAGCTGGAGGAAGAACTGGGTCTGGATATCGACCCGGCGCAGGCCGTTTACCTCGGTCACTTTTCGGCACCGGCGGCCAACGAGCCGGGTTTTGTCGTACACGCCGAGCTGTTTCAGCTGAAGATTGATTCAGAGGTCACCCCGGCGGCGGAGATCGAAGAGGTGATCTGGATCGACCCGGTGACCGACGGCGGTGTCTGTCTGGCGCCATTGACAAGGGACCGGATCCTGCCGTTTTATCGGGCATCGCTGACTGCGATCGCCTGATCATCACGCAAAGGACCTCGCCCATGATCCCGCTCCAAGACCTGCTGATTTTTGCTGCTGCCGCGTTGCTGATGGTACTGACCCCGGGGCCGAACATGATCTACCTGATCTCCCGTTCGATCTGCCAGGGGCGCAAGGCCGGGGTGATCTCCTTGCTCGGCGTGGTCGCGGGTTTTTTCGTGCACCTGTTTGCTGCGGCCGCCGGTCTGACCGCGGTGTTCCTGGCGGTGCCGATGGCCTATGAGGTGTTGAAGTGGGCCGGTGCGCTGTACCTGTTGTGGCTGGCCTGGCAGGCGGTCAAACCCGGTGCGCGCTCGCCGTTCGAGGCCCAGCAGTTGCCCCCGGATTCGTCGCGCAAGCTGATCACCATGGGCTTTCTGACCAGTGCCCTGAACCCGAAAATCGCGGTGTTCTATCTGTCGGTGTTTCCGCAGTTCATCACGCCGGAGCACGGTTCGGTGTTCAGCCAGAGCATCATCCTCGGCCTGACCCAGATCAGCGTCAGCTTCTGCGTCAACCTGCTGATCGCCATGTTTGCCGCAGGTATCGCCTCGTGGTTCGTCAACAATCCGACCTGGCTGGCGATGCAGCGCTATTTCATGGGCTTCGTATTGTCGGGGCTGGCGCTGCGGCTGATGCTTGAGCAAAAACGGATGGCCTGAGGATGTGGATCGAGCGACTGGACGCCAGCCATGCCCTGGACTACCGGGCACTGATGCTCGAAGCCTTCGACCTGCACCCGCAAGCCTTTACCTCGAGTGTGCGTGAGCGGGCGGCGATGCCGCTGGGTTGGTGGGAGTCGCGTCTGACGAGCAAGCTGGACGTGGTGCTCGGGGCGTTCGAGGACGGCCGGTTGGCCGGCATTGTCGGCCTTGCCTTCGAGTCTCGGGAGAAGGCCCGGCACAAGGTGACGCTGTTTGGCATGTACGTGACCCCCGGGGTCCGCCAGCGTGGGCTCGGCTATGAACTGGTTCAGGCGGCATTGGCCGAGGCGCAGCACCATGCAGGTTTGCGCCTGATCCAGTTGACCGTCACCGCCGGCAACGATGCCGCGTTCAACCTCTACCGGCGCTGCGGTTTCGTCCAGTTCGGCCTGGAACCGATGGCCGTGCGTGTGGGGGAGGATTACTTCGACAAGATCCACATGTGGCGCGAGCTCTAAGGATCACCAAGATCCCTTGTGGGAGCGGGCTTGCTCGCGAATACGGTCTTGCATTCAACAATGATGTTGGCTGATACACCGCTTTCGCGAGCAAGCCCGCTCCCACATTTGATTGCATTTCAGCGAACCGCACTAACGCCGTCCAGCGTCGAAAACGACGTGTCCTTGGCCGTCAGCAAGAAGTCGCGCATGTACGGTGCATCGAGCATGTCGGCGCGGATCGCCGCATACAGCGTGGCGAACAAACCCTTCTCACCCAGCCGCTTGGCTTTCACATAACCCCGCGAACTGTATTCATGCAGCGCCCAATGGGGCATGCCGCACACGCCACGACCGCTGGCCACCAGTTGCATCATCATCACCGTCAGTTCCGAGGTGCGGACCTGGGCCGGTTCGATGTCGGCGGGTTCTAGGAAGCGGGTGAAGATGTCCAGCCGGTCCCGTTCCACCGGGTAGGTGATCAGGGTTTCCGGGAGCAAGTCTTCGGGGACGATATAGGCCTTGCCGGCCAGGCGGTGCTGGTTGGCCACCGCGAGCATCGCTTCATAAGTGAACAGCGGTACATAGGTGATCCCGGCCAGATCCAGCGGGTCGGAGGTCACCACCAGGTCCAGGTCGCCACGGGCCAGGGCCGGCAGCGGGGCGAAGGAGAAGCCCGAGGCCAGGTCCAGCTCGACTTCCGGCCAGGCATCGCGGAACTGGTCGATGGTTGGCATCAGCCACTGGAAGCAACTGTGGCATTCGATGGCCATGTGCAGGCGCCCGGCAGTGCCCCCGGCCAGGCGACTGATGTCGCGTTCGGCGGCGCGCAGCAATGGCAAGGTGGCGTCGGCCAATTGCAGCAGGCGCAAACCGGCGCTGGTGAAGCGCACCGGTTTGGTCTTGCGCACGAACAACGGCATGCCCATGCGCTCTTCCAGCTCCTTGAACTGGTGAGACAGGGCCGACTGGGTCAGGTGCAGGCGATCGGCTGCGTCCACCAGGCTGTCGGCTTCGCGCAAGGCGTGCAGGGTCTTGAGGTGACGGATTTCAAGCACCGGAGGCTCCATGAGTAAAACTTGTAGATAAACCGAAAAGGTTGAGTTTGTCTCATGTTGGTGCCGCTGTCCACGACGGGGCACATTGCGTGCCCCGTCGTTGTCATTTTACAGCGTGGAAAAGTGTTTGTTGCCCAGCGGTTTGCCGATGTCGCCGCGCCAGATCGCCTCGACCGTACCGCCGCTGGCGGCCACGTCCTGCTGCCATTTCAGGCCGAGGTTGCGTTGTTCCGGCAGTTTCAGATGGCCTTTGACGAAGTCGCTGAACTGAGGCTGGGCCGAGGTGTAGTGGAAGTGCGCGTACCACAGGGTTTGCGCCGGTTCGTTGCGCAGGTCGCGCACTTCGTACTCCTGCAGGAAATCCCGTCGTCCGTCGGCGCGTTTGCCCAGGTCGCGCAAGCCACCTTCCTTGCGGATGTCCACCACTTGTTGTTCAAGCAGATAGTCCAGATAGCCTTCGGTCGGGGTTTTGCTGCTCATGCTTTGATTGATGCGCAGGGTGCGCCCCGTGCGCAACATCTCATCCGCCCGATTGCGCAGTTGCAGCGCTACGGCATCGGTGGGGGATAAGCGTTCGATGGCCTGGGCACGCATGGTCAACTCCGTGGCCTCGCTGCCCATCATGTGCTCAAGGTCGACCGGGAGCATGTCCTGCCGCGCATAGCCTTCGACTTTGCGGGTATAGGCGTTTGCCGCCTCCAGCCTGTTTCTGGCTTCTGTCAGCAGTGGCCCGACATCAGTGGGCAGTTCCGGCTGCACGGAACCGGTTGGCTCGCTGAGGCGATATTTGCCGCTTGAGCGCGGCAGCCAGGTTTCCGTGTGGCCATCGACCCCTTCGATGGTGATGCGCTTTTGTCGGGTGACGGCGTCGGTGCTGGCGATGCCGATCAGCAACTGGTTGTCTTCGGTCTCGAACAGTTGCTGTCCGGACCGGCCTTCTTTAGGTGCCACCGAAGGGGGCGTCTTGGTGGCCCGGCGTGCAAAATCTTCAACCTTGTCCAGGTTGTCCAGAAACGCGGTGACCTGTTCCAGGTCCAAATGCTGCGGATAGCCGAGGGTCCAGGCGCCCAGCTGACGCCGGAACTCGGTATAGGTGGCCAGGCAGTCTTTGAGGACTTTACTGCGCTGACTGACGCTGGCGCTCACCTGGGGTAGCTGATGTTGCGTCAGCAGCGCGCGGCCGACCTTGTTGCGGGCTGTTTTCAACTGCACGTGGAAGTACATCCAGGACAGGTCGGTCACCGCGTCATAACGGGTGATGATTTCCAGGGTGTGCGCCGTTTTCAGGTAGTAGTGATTGGCCTCGCTGAGTTTCTCATTCACGTTCGTCATGGCCTTCGCAATCTCCTTTTTTTGCGCCGGGTTAGTGATACGGCGGTTCCAGCGATTGGCTTCCTCGACCGTCGTATGCAGCTGATCGAAATCTTTGAGAAAGGCTTTGCGGACCTCCTTGCGTTGCGCCATGAACTGCAAGTGCGCGGCGGTATCGGTGATCGCTGTGGCATCTGACCGGGCGATCAGCTGATCGATACGATTGAGGTGTTCCACCAGCCGTTCCTTGGCCAGGCCGATCCGCCGCACCGAACGGTCGACGATGATCCAGGCGCAGCGGCTTTGGATGTCTTCGATCTGCACGCGTTTGCGGCCATGGCTATACAGCATCAGCTCATCGAGATTCAGGTATTGGGCCTGGGCAAGGTCGATATCGTTCGCGCAGGCGACATCGGCACGGGAGCGAAGGGCCGGGCGCTGCTGGAGTTCGAGGCCGAAGTAGTGCTCAAGCAGGGTGTTGCTGCTGCGGGTCTGGGTATCGAGCCGTAGCGAGTAGGCGTCGGCGGTATTGGTCAGGGTCAATTGCCGGCGCAAGGCGCGGTCCGTCCACCAGCGCGGCAGCCAGCGGCGAATGGCGGCAGGCCAGAGTGGGTCAAGCCCGTCGGCCATGTGCCCGAGCACCGCGCCACCGCCCACGCCTCCACCCTCGATCACGGTGCCGTACACCGCGTAGTGGGTGTTCCAGTGGCCTGACTCATCGAGGGCGACTGGCTGCTTGTAGGTCCGGCTGCTGGTGCCGCTCAAACGCCAGCGGGGTGGTTCGCCTTCCAGCTCGATGCGATAGATTCGTCCCTGGCTGAGCATGAAGTCGCCGTCGGCGTGGCGATACACGTTGCGATAAATGCCTTCACTGCCCGGTTGCAGGTCCGCGAGGGAAATCGGTTTTTCATATTCATAACCCTTGAAGCGCTCCAGCGACCGCCGCGCCTGGGGTTGCGTCGATACCTGCAGGGCCCGCGGACTTTTGCCCAGCGCCCGCCACTGACGATTGCGCGTGGCGACGCGAGCGACACCGGGGGTGGCAGTGGTGCCGGGGAGAATGTCCATGGCCGCGTCGATCAGCGACAACAGCACCGCCTCCACCTCGGCCAGGCCATGGCCGACATCGCCGCGCAGGAAGGCCGCCACCGCCAGGTTGGCGCTGTTCCAGGCGTCGTACAGGGCGATGGTCGTACCGACGAAGGGCAACATGCCCACAGCCATTTTCAGGTAATTGAACATTGCGCCGGACTTCAAGGCGACCTGCTCCAGGTACAACGCATCATTGGAGCGTGACGTCGCCCGATGGGCCTCCAGCAAACGGCCCATGTGCACATTCAGCAGGTGCGCTGCCAGGGAGGTGCTGGCTGGCCAGGGCGTACCGACGCCGATCAGCCCGTCGAGGTTTTTCAATTGGGCCTGGTTGATCCGGCTGACGTGGTGGGCGACATCGCCCGTCAAGGCCCGGCCGGCCAGGTAGTTGACCATCGAGCTGCGCAGGCAATCGTTGAACAGGCGCAACCGCGCCTGTTCAAGGCTATCGAACTGGCGCAGATAAACGCCGTCGGGGCTGTCGGGTAGATACAGCAGGGTCAGGCCGCTGACGTGTTCCACGATAAAGGTGACGCCGGTCAAGGTGCTCGGTCCCTGGGCGTGGGTGTCCTTGCCGCCCACGGTCAGGTGCGCGGGCAGCAACTCGATGCGCTTGCCGTCGCTGGCAAAGGCTTCACGGCTGTTGGCGTCGATGGCGATTTCCAGCACTTGCCGGCCGTTGGCATCGATGTCCTTTGCCAACTCGGCGAATTCGCCTTGCAGGCGAAGCATCAGGCGCCACGGCTCACTCAGGCATTCGCGCCGATGTTCATTACTGAACATCGATGCCGTCGAGGTGCCGAGGAACGTCTCGCGGATCAGCCTTTCATATTGCCCGGCCAGATCCAGCTCGGTGACCAGCTTGCTCAGCCAGGACGTCGTGATGGCGCCTTTCAGTTTCTGCTGTTGTGCGGCGTCGGCACCGCTGACCTCGACCTGCATGAACGACAGTCGCCACCACATTTCCTGATCGATGTTGCCCAGCGCCAGCTCACCCAGGGACAGCTTGCTGCGCTGCTCGCTGGCGACCAGCACATTTTGTTGAGGGGTGCCTGGAGCGGCGCCTTCAGTCACCACTTTCTGCCACAGCGTGGAATCGGGAACGTCGAGCTGCACCTCCACCCGTTGAGTGAGGTCGAATTCCACGCGCAGCCGGGCGTCGACAGCCTTGATGGCGAAGGCTTCCCGTGGCGGCAGTTCACGTTCGAGCCACGCGTGGGAGCGCTGCATCGCGCCGATCCAGGATTTGAACAGCGTCTTGAGCCGGTCACGCTGCACGGCAGGCAGTTCGCGATGCCACGACGGCAATTGAGCGGCCAGCGCACTGCTCTGGTTTTGCTCGACGATGCGTGCGTACACCCAGTCCCGGGCGGCGGATTGGGGGACAGTCAGGCAGACGAGGGTCTGCTCGCGCAGTTTTTCCAGTTCGGCCGCACGCTGGCTGGTACGAAGCGGAACAGGATTGGCTGCAATGATCCGGGCCGCTTGTTGTTCACAGCTGTGGAGCTGGATTTGCAGGGCGTATTCAAACGGCGAGCCGCTCAGCGGCAAAACGTGCACTGTCAGGGCAGGGTCGTTGACCGGGCATTTGAACAGCGACTGTTCCAGCAGCTGTCGAGAGGCAAACCGTTGCAGTCCACCGAAGCGTCCGGGCCAGTACAGCAACAGGCTGTCGGTCGAATTTGCCAGCAGCGCCGAGGGTTTGGCAAACAGCAGAACGCCGTCCAGTTCCTCGGTTTGCGTGCGGCGGGTGTCGCCTTCGGTGTCGGTTGCCGACAGTTCCAGCCGCGCGACCACCAGGTCGGCCGCTCGGGGCTGATCGGGGGCATCCAGCACACTGATGAGCCATTGATGCTCTTCACTGTTGATCTGATTCAGGCTCAATTGCAGTTCGGCTTCGGCGCGCAAACCGTCTTGGCGTGCCTGGAGCAGGGCTGCGTAATGCGGGCCCGGCTGGTGGCGCAGCTCCAGCCATTTGAGGCCATCGGCGGCGTCCAGTAGCGCCGTCGCGGCGGCGCTGCTGGCCTGCTCGGCAGCGCTGAGGGTCTCGAGTTGCTGTTGCAGGCGTTGCAGACGTGGATCCTTGGCATCACCGGAAAAGTCATCGCCGAGCAGACTCTCCAGGGCCGTCCGCTGTTGTGCCAGCGCGCGGTGACGCACGCCCAAGGGAATATCGGGGCTGAGCTGGCCGAACAGGGCCGCGTTGTCGTCTGTCTCCACCAGTGGCAGGTCGGGGGGCGCGGCCAGCACGGCAGCATCGCCGGGCCGGTCCGCGGGGGCGACGGACAATCGGGACAACAGGGCTTCGGCGCCAGTGCGCAGCACAGCTGTGTCGAGGACCGTGTAATCGACGCTGCCCTTGTCCATCGACAGCCGGGGCTGGTCGAACCGCTGTGGTTGATGCTCGGTCAACCAGCGCTCCAGTTCAATCCGGCTTTGAAAGGTCATCCAGGCGGATGAGTGCGAAGGCAGATACAACAGCTGAGCGACCGGTTGATCGGTATCCCGGGTGATGACCAGCGCGCCCGACAGCGGGGTAGACAGGCCATTGTCATCTATGAGACTCAGCTGTTCGACGTACACGGGGTGCTGGTCAGGCGTTGGTGTTGGTGTTGGCGCTGGCGGGTCGATGAGCGTCAGTAACGTTTTGATCTGCCCGGCATCGAGGATGCCTTGGGCAAACGCCCATTGGCTCGACGCCTCGAAATGCTGGCGATACAAGCGGATGGCTTGCTCCCGACGCGAGTGATCGGTGCCGAGCGCACGTGCGCTCCACCAAGCGGTGTCGAGCTGGGCTTGCGAGCTTTGCGCCATGAGGCTGAGCCACTGCTCGCAGCATTCTTCCCAGCGTGCCGAGGCGCTCAGGCTCAGGCCCTGGTCCGGGTTGGCGGGCAATGGGTAGATGAGGCCGAAATCGGCCGTAAGGGGGGTGGTTTCGTCAACCATGACGATGAATCTCCAGAAAGCCGGGCCGTGCCGGCGGTACGGGCATTAGGCGGCAGTCGGCAGGAGGAGGGGTGGTACATAGTTATCGCCAAACCGGGTGTGACGCCGGATGACCGCCCGGCGCTCTTCATCAAACTGTCATGGAACTGTGGCAGCGCGCTTGAACAAACTTCATCAGACTCGCGCTCTACTGGGGTTCTGCGTTTTGGTGTTTTTTCATGGGTGCTGCATTCTTTTCACGAATCATATTTCTGGCCGCGCTGTTGTTCGGCCTGCCGTCGTTGGCGGCCTCGCGTTGTGACGTCAATGTTCCGACCGAACGGGTGGATCTGGCCCAGGTAAGCCTGGCGTACCAGAGCATCGGTCGTGCGTCGGATCCGGCCTTGCTGCTGGTGATGGGCCTGGGCGGCCAGTTGATCCACTGGCCGGACGAGGTGGTGGTCGCCCTGTGTCAGCAGGGGTTCCGGGTGATTCGCTATGACAATCGCGATGTCGGCCTCTCGACCTGGCGGCAAGCACCGGCCGAAGCCAACCTGACGTTCGAAGTGCTGCGCTACAAACTCGGCTTGCCGGTGTCGTCGCCGTACTCGCTGACCGACATGGCCGACGATGGCCTGGGCTTGATGGATGCCTTGCACATCGATCAATTCCACGTGTTGGGCGCCAGCATGGGCGGGATGATCGCCCAGCACATGGCGGCCATGGCCCCGCAGAGGGTCGAGAGCCTGACCCTGATCATGACCAGCTCCGGGGCCGAAGGCTTGCCGGCGCCGAGTGCGGCGCTGGTGCAATTGCTGGCCCGGCGGGGTGCACCGAATCGCGAGGTGGCCCTGGAACAACAGGCCGACTTGCTGGCGGCGCTGGGCAGCCCGAGGGTGAGCGATGATCGTCAGGTGTTGTTGCATCAGGCGGCGCAGTCCTATGACCGGGCGTTCAATCCCGAGGGCGTGAAACGCCAGATCATGGCCATTCTCGCCGAGCCGAGCCGGGTCGCGCTGCTCAACCGGTTGCGGGTGCCGGCGCTGGTGGTCCATGGCACGGCCGACCCCTTGCTGCCGGTGATGCACGGGGTGCATCTGGCGGCGCATCTGCGTGGCAGTCAGTTGGTCTTGATTCCGGGCCTGGCCCATCGTTTCCAGGAGGCGTTCAAGGCGCCGTTGCTGGGGGCGGTGTTGCCGTACTTGCGCGAGCACCGTGAAGACACTTCGCACTGGGCGCAGATCGAGCCTGTGGCTGATCACAATCTCCTCTAACTCCCTCGGTCCAATGTGGGAGCGGTCTTGCTCGCGAAGAGGAAGTATCAGTTGGCATTTGAGTTGACTGACACACCGCTTTCGCGAGCAAGCCCGCTCCCACAGGAGAATGTATTTCTCTGTGAAAGCGTAGCCAGGCCAGCGAGGCTCACCACCACCGCCGCGCCCAGGGGTGTTTTGAGAATCAGGTCCACGCAGCTCAATGGCTCAGGCCGTACTTTTTCACTTTGTCGAACAGCGTGGTCTTGGCCATGCCCAGTTCCTGGCTGGCCTGGGTCAGGTTGCCGCCGCTGCGTTGCAAGGCATCGCTGAGCAGGTTGCGCTCGAAGGCTTCCACCGCTTCGGCAAACGCCAGGCCTTGATTGCTGCCGCCGGCACCGGTTTTCTTGAACGCCGGCAGGCCCAGGGCAAAGCGCTCGGCAACGTTGCGCAATTCACGCACGTTGCCCGGCCAGTCGTGGCTCATCAGGTTTGAAAGGGTCTGGTTGTCCAGCTCCGGCACCGCGCGGTCGAAGCGCAGGGACGACTGCTGCAGAAAGTGCTCGAACAGTTGCAGGATGTCCTCGCGGCGCTCGCGCAGCGGCGGCAGTTCCAGGGTCACCACGTTGAGGCGGTAGTACAGGTCGCTGCGGAATTCGCCGGCCTTGCTCGACTCGACGAGGTCGGACTTGGTCGCCGCGATGACGCGGCAATCCACCGCCACGCTCTGGTTCGAACCGAGGCGTTCGAGGGTGCGCTCCTGCAATACCCGCAGCAATTTGATCTGCAAGGGCAGGGGCATGCTTTCCACTTCGTCGAGGAACAGCGTGCCGCCGTCGGCGTGTTCGATCTTGCCGATCCGCCGTTTGCCCGCACCGGTAAAAGCGTTGGCTTCGTGGCCGAAGATTTCGCTTTCGAAGAGGTTCTCCGGCAGGCCGCCGCAGTTCAAGGCGACGAACTGTTTGGTGTGCCGCCGACTGAAATCATGCAGGCAGCGCGCGACCAGTTCCTTGCCGGTGCCGGTCTCGCCTTCGATCAACACGTTGGCCGACGTATCGGCGACGTTGGCGATCAGTTCCCGCAGGTTCTGCATGGCCGGCGAGCGCCCGATGATCCGCCCTTCGAGGGAGTCGCGCTCGGCCAGTTGCCGGCGCAGCGACGACACTTCCCGCGCCAGGCTGCGTTGCTCGAGAGCGCGGCGGGCCACGTCCACCAGGCGCTCCGGGGAGAACGGCTTTTCCATGAAGTCGTAGGCGCCTTTCTGCATCGCACCGACGGCCATGGAGATGTCGCCGTGGCCGGTGATCAGCACCACCGGCAGGCTGCGGTCGCGCTCCTTGAGCCGGGTCAGCAACTCCAGGCCATCGATGCCCGGCAGGCGAATGTCGCTGACGACAATGCCGGCGAAGTTGTCGCCGACCCGCTCCAGGGCTTCTTCGGCGCTGCCCACGCCAATGCAGGGAATGTCTTCCAGGGTCAGCGCCTGCTGGCAGCCGAGCAGCACATGGGGGTCGTCTTCGACGATCAATACACTAAGGTCGTTGTTCATATTGGCTCGGCGGGAGTGGGGCTTACCAACGGTAAACTGAGGACGAATGCGGTACCACCGCTGGCCGGGTGCTCTACACCCAGGTGACCGCCGGTGGCGGCGGCCAGGCTGGCGGAAAGGGTCAGGCCAAGGCCCAGGCCCTGTTCGCCGGGTTTGGTGGTGAAGAAGGGTTCGAACAGGTGCTTGCGTGCTTCGGCGTCGATGCCGTGGCCGTTGTCACGCACGCGCAGGCGGTATTTGCCATCGAAGGTTTCGCCTTCGAGCCACAGCTCGGGTTGCGGCTGCGCTTGCATGGCGTCGAGGGCGTTGCCGATCAGGTTGACCAGAATCTGCTCCAGGCGGGTCTGATCGATCTGTACCTGCACAGCGTCAAAATGGCGGTGCAATTGCAGAGGTGTGTTTTCCACCCGTGCGCCGTGCAATTGCAAGGCCGCGTCCACCGCTTTGCCAAGGCAGGCCTGACCCTTGTCGTCACCGCGCCGGGCGAACGAGCGCAGGCTGGCGGTGATGCGGCCCATGCGGTCGATCAGTTCGTTGATGGTCTTGAGGTTGGTGCTGGCGACATCGAGCTGGCCGCGTTCGAGGAAGCGCACGGTATTGCCGGACAAGGTGCGCAGCGCCGCCAGCGGCTGGTTCAGTTCGTGGGCGATGCTGGTGGACATCTGGCCGATGGCCGCGAGTTTTCCGGCCTGTACCAGTTCATCCTGGGCGCGGCGCAAGGTCTCTTCGGCGTGCCGGCGTTCGCGGATCTGCCCCTTGAGCCGTTCGTTGCTGGCGCGCAGGTCGGTGGTGCGTTCGGTAATCCGACGTTCCAGCTGGTTGTTGGCTTCCTGCAAGGCTTCCCGGGCCGCGAGGCGGGTGGCGATCACCTTGCGCCGCTCGTTCCAGGCGATCAACAGAAAGGCGCAGAGGGCAAACGCCACGGCCACCAGAATCCCCTGGTTGATCGCTTCGCGGCGCAAGTCCTGGAGCGGCGTGAGCAGGGTGAAATTCCACGGTGTATCGCTCAAGGGCCGGGTTTGCGACAGGTAGCTGATGTTTTCATCGTCAGACACCAGTTCACTGTTGGCCGGGAACGTGAGTTTTTCCACGCCTTCGGACAGGGTTTCCCGGGCCAGCGGTTGCAATTCATTGAGCGGGAACCAGTAGTACTGCAGGCTGCGGGCAAGTTTTTCCTTGGTTTCTTCGCTCAGCGGTACCACCGATTTCAAGCGTCGAGCCGGATCGCTGGAGAGAATGATGATGCCGTTCTCGTCGCTGACGAAGGCTTCCAGGCGCGCCCGTTGCCAGCGCTCTTCCATGGCTTCCAGACGCACCTTGACCACCGCGACGCCGATGATCTTGCCGTGTTCTTCCAGGCCATGGGCCAGGTAGTAACCGGGTTCGCCGTTGGTGCTGCCGATGCCGTAGAAACGCCCCGGCTGACCGCGCACGGCGTTCTGGAAATAGGCGCGAAAGGACAGGTCTTCACCCAGGTAACTGTCGACATCGCGCCAGTTGCTGGTGGCCATGACGCGGCCGGTGGTGTCCATCACGTAGATGGCCCGACTGCGGCTGCGCCGGTTCAGGCCTTCGAGGTAATCGTTGACCGTTTGCCGGTGTTCCGGGGTCGGGTCGGCCAGCAACTGCGAAACACTGGTTTCGAGCTCCAGCAGGCTGGGCAGGTAGGTGTATTTGCTGATTTCGCTTTCGACGGCACGGGCGTGCAGTTCCAGCTGACGCTGGCCGTTCTCGCCAAGGCTGCGAATGCCGTAGTGCTCACTGATCCAGAAGCCGATATAGCCCAGGCCGATCATCATGGCGATGATCAGTGGCGGCAGGAACAAATGACGAACCAGACGGGGTTTCACGGCGAGTGACGGCGACGCTGCGCGATAAAGATTAGGGTCGCATTTCATCACAGATGCCTTGGGTCAACCACAACGCAAATCTTCAGCCCCCACAGATTCCTGTGGGGCTGACTCTGTGGCGAGGGGGCTTGCCCCCGTTCGGCTGCGAAGCAGTCGTAAACCCATTGCATGCGGTCTGACTTTAAACTACCGGGGCCGCTACGCGACCCAACGGGGGCAAGCCCCCTCGCCACAAAAGCCCGCTCCCACAAGTTGGAGCGGTGTTTTTCTTAGTGCTGCAGAATCTTGTTGAGGAAGTGCTGCGTACGCTCGGCGCGGGCATTGATGTCACCGAAGAATTCTTCTTTCTTGCAGTCTTCGATGATCTTGCCCTGGTCCATGAAAATCACCCGGTCGGCCACTTTACGGGCGAAGCCCATTTCGTGGGTCACGCACATCATGGTCATGCCTTCGTGGGCCAGTTGCACCATCACGTCGAGCACTTCGTTGACCATTTCCGGGTCCAGCGCCGAGGTCGGTTCGTCGAACAGCATGACGATCGGGTCCATCGCCAGCGCACGGGCAATCGCCACGCGCTGCTGCTGACCACCGGACAATTGGCCCGGGTGCTTGTGGGCGTGAGCCGAGAGGCCGACGCGCTCAAGCAGTTGCAGGCCTTTCTTGGTGGCTTCTTCCTTGCTGCGGCCCAACACCTTGATCTGCGCGATGGTCAGGTTTTCGGTGATGGTCAGGTGCGGGAACAGCTCGAAATGCTGGAACACCATGCCAACGCGCGAACGCAGTTTCGGCAGGTTGGTCTTCGGATCGGCGATGGAGGTGCCGTCGACCACGATGTCACCCTTCTGGAAGGGTTCCAGGGCGTTGACGCACTTGATCAGGGTCGACTTGCCGGAACCGGATGGCCCGCACACCACGATCACTTCGCCTTTTTTGACCTCGGTGCTGCAATCAGTCAGAACCTGGAAGTCCCCATACCACTTGTTGATGCTTTTGATAGAGATCATACGGCGAACCTTTTTTGCAGACGCTTGACCAGCTGCGAGGCGGCAAAGCTGATGATGAAGTACACGAGACCCGCGAAAATCAGGAACTCATTGGAGCGGCCAATGATGTCGCCACTGGCGCGCGAAGCATTGAGGAAGTCCACCAGGCCGACGGCGTAGACCAGCGAGGTGTCCTGAAACAGGATGATGCTCTGCTGCAGCAACAGCGGTGTCATCTTGCGGAACGCCTGCGGCAGGATGATCAGGCGCATCATCTGGCCGTAGGACATGCCCAGGGCCTGGGCAGCGCCCATCTGACCCTTTGGAATCGACTGCACACCGGCACGGACGATTTCGCAGAAGTACGCCGCTTCGAACATCATGAACGCCACGATGCACGAGGCGAACGCGCCGATCGGGGTGTCTTCGCCGGTAATCCAGCGCAGCACGAACGGTACCGCCAGGTAGAACCAGGTGATTACCAGCAGCAGCGGGATCGAGCGGAAGTAGTTGACGTAGGCGCCGGCGAGGTTCGACAGCAGCTTGTTGTGGGACAGGCGCATCAACGCCAGGATGGTGCCGAGGATGATGCCACCGACCACGCCCATGGCCATCAGCTTGAGGGTCATGACCATGCCGTTCCACAGACCCGGCAGGGACGGGATGATGCCCGAGAAATCGAATTCCATCATTTACCCCCTACGGAGATCAGGCCCGGTACGGCGACTTTCTTCTCGACCAGGCGCATCAGCAACATCAGGCTCATGTTCAGGGTGAAGTAGATCAGCGTGGCCAGGGTAAAGGCTTCGAACAGGTTGGCGGAGAACTCGGCGGTCTGTTTGGTCTGCGCGAGCAATTCCATCAAGCCGATCAGCGACGCCACGGAAGTGTTCTTGAAGACGTTCAGGAATTCCGAGGTGAGCGGCGGAATGATGATCCGGTAAGCCTGGGGCAGCAGCACGTTCCAGTAGATCTGCGGCAGCTTGAAACCCATGGCGCGGGCCGCGGATTCCTGGCCTTTGGGCAGGGCCTGGATACCGGTGCGCACCTGTTCGCAAACCCGGGCGGTGGTGAACAGGCCCAGGCACACGACGACGCTGAGGAAGGCCGAGGTGGTCGGGTTCAGGTCCTGCTTGTACCACTCTTGCAGGTCGGCCGGCAGCAGGTCGGGTACCAGGAAGTACCAGATGAACAGCTGAACCAGCAGAGGCACGTTACGGAAGAGTTCGACGTAGCAGGTGGCGATGCCCGATACGATGCGGTTCGGCACGGTACGCATGACGCCCAGGATCGAGCCCAGTGTCAGGGCGATGATCCAGGCCGCGATGGCGATGCCGATGGTCCAGCCCAGACCGGACACGTACCAGTCGAGATAGGTCTCGCTGCCCACGCCGGTGGACTTGAAGAACACGCCCCAGTCCCAGTTGTAATTCATTAGGGTCTCCCCTCGGATTCGATCGATGTACAAATGCCCGCTTGGGGGAAGCTCCGTTCCCGCCTGTCCTCGGGGGACAGGCACACGCGCTCGGCTCGACAGCCACCGGTTCGAGTGTTTCCAGAAATGCCAGCAGGGAGTGCATTCCCCTGGAAGGGCTAAGGCCCTTTCAGGGGATAAGGTTAGTCAGAAATCAGGACTTCTTGTCGTCAGCCGCTTTATCAGTCGGATTGGCGATCAGGGCCTTGAGTTCGTCGCTCATCGGGAAGTTCAGGTTCAGGCCTTTTGGCGGGATCGGCTGCATGAACCATTTTTCGTAGATCTTGTTGATCTCGCCCGATGCGTAGGTGGCCTTGATGGCGTCATCCACAGCCTTCTTGAACGGCTCGTCGCCTTTGCGCACCATGCAGCCGTAGATTTCGTAGGACTGTGGAGTACCGGTCACGGCCCAGTCGCTTGCCTTCTTGGCCTTGGCCGCTTCACCGGCCAGCAGGGCGTCGTCCATCATGAACGCAACGGCACGGCCGGTTTCCAGCATCTGGAACGACTCGCCGTGATCTTTGGCGGAGATGACGTTCATGCCCATCTGCTTGTCGGCGTTCATCGCCTTGAGGATGCGCTCGGACGTGGTGCCGGCGGTGGTCACGACGTTCTTGCCGGCCAGGTCAGGGAAATCCTTGTACTTGGAGTCTGCCTTGGACAGCAGGCGAGTACCGATTTCGAAGATGCCGACGGAGAAGTCAACCTGCTGCTGACGCTCGACGTTGTTGGTGGTGGAACCGCACTCGAGGTCCACGGTGCCGTTCTGCACCAGCGGGATACGGGTTTGCGAAGTCACCAGGTTGTATTTGACCTGGAGGTTCGGCATGTCGAGGTCTTTTTTCAGGGCTTCGACGACTTTCAGCTGGATGTCGTGGGAGTAGCCGACCGGTTTGCCGGAAGCATCCGCGATATAGGAAAACGGAATGGAAGCGTCGCGATGGCCCAGGGTGATGGTGCCGGACTCTTTGATCTTCTTCAGGGTGCCGGTGAGTTCGGCGGCGAAAACCGGAGTGCTGATCAGAGCGGCAGCAATGGCTGCGCCCAGGATATGGGGAACGATGCGCATCAAATTTTCCTCGACTTTGTTTTTTTTATGGAGCCAGTTCATCGGCCCTTTTGTGCTGCAAAACACCTGAGCGCTACGATGAGTGAGCGCAAAGGACATTCGTCGAAGAAGTGTAGAGCATGACTCGTGCCAGACCAGTCGATATTAGTCAAAGTATTGATTTGCAAGGAAATTAAATTTTTCTTGCGCTGGAATTTCAGTGGAACGATCCGGTTAACCGAACCGACCCGCAGGTCGCGTTCGGAAAACCGAATGGTGGCGGGGTGCTACCCGATCATCAGGTGTACTTGCGTTTGTCCGGCGCTGGCGGGAAGTACTGGTACAACCAGGTTTCACTCAGTGTGCGGTCGTTGGTGCGGATGAACAGGCGCAGTTCGACGGGCTCCACGCTGTCATTGGTCGGGTACCAGTCAAACAGGATGCGGTAGCCCTTGATGTCATCGAGCTTGAGCACGCTGAAATCCTTGACCTCGCCGTTCGAGCAAGTGACCACCGGCTCGATGCCTGTGCCTTCAGGCAAGCGGTCCAGGCCACCACCGGTGAAGTCCACGGCAAAACGACGGGCCCAGACGGGTGGGTAATGCTCGCCCGGCGCCCAGCCTTCGGTGAAACCGCCCATCCCGGAACGGGTGGCGTTGACCCGTGCCAACGGCGTTCCGACTGGCGGCAATGCGCTCCAGTAGAGCTTGTAGCCGTAGTTCAGCGAATCGCCGGCAGCCACCGGTTTCTTCGGGGTCCAGAAGGCGACGATGTTGTCCATGGTCTCGCCGGTGGTAGGGATTTCCAGCAGATCGACCGAGCCTTCGCCCCATGCGGTGGTCGGTTCGACCCACAGGCTCGGGCGGCGGCTGTACCAGTCGACGGTGTCCTGATAGCTGGCGAACTCGTGGTCGGTCTGCACCAGGCCGAAACCTTTCGGGTCCTTGTCGGCGAAGGCATTGAATTGCAGGGTCGCCGGGTTGTTCAGCGGGCGGCAGATCCACTCGCCGTTGCCGCGCCACATGGCCAGGCGGTCGGAGTCGTGGATTTGCGGGTGAATGGTGTCGCACATGCGGCGCTCGTGGGTGCCGCAGCTGAACATGCTGGTCATCGGTGCGATGCCCAGTTGGTCGATGGCGGTACGTGCGTTGACGTGGGCATCGATCTCCATCACCACGCGCTCGGCCTGGCAATCGATATCGAAGCGGTAGGCACCGGTGGCGCTTGGAGAGTCGAGCAGGGCGTAGACCACGAAGCGGGTGCTGTCCTTGTCCGGAGTCTCGAACCAGAACTTGGTGAAGTCGGGGAATTCTTCACGTTTCTTGGCGTAGGTGTCGATGGCCAGCCCACGGGCCGACAAGCCGTACTGGCCGGTGGCGTCCACCGCACGGAAGTAACTGGCGCCGAGGAAGGACACGACGTCGTGCTTGTCCAGTTCCGGGGCCTTGAACAACTTGAAGCCGGAGAAACCCAGGTCGCCCTTGAGCTGTGCGGTGTCGACCGTAGTGTTTTCATAGTTGAACAGCGACGGGCGGAAATGCACCTCGCGGGCCATCCGGGTTTTCGGATCGACGCTGTACATGCGCACCGGCTGCTTGAAGCCCATGCCGACGTGGAAGAACTGTACGTCCAGCTGACCCTTGAGTTCTTTCCACAACGAATGATTGCCGTCGTAGCGGATCGCATTGAAGTTCTGCGGCGTCATGCTCGCCAGGGTCGGCGGCAACTGTTGCTTGGTGTCCTGGTAGCGATTGCTGGCGAGCTGTTTGGCCTGGAGCTTCAGCGCCTCGAAATCGAATGCGCTGGCCTCGCCATCAGCTGTGCCGCCGCTGGCGGCCCAGGCTTGGGCGGCCAACAGGCCCGTGGCGGACAAACCGGTGTAGGCCGCGATGGCCATGGAGGCTTTGAGCAAGTTCCTGCGGTGCATAAATACAACCTGTCGTGAGCAATCCCGCGCCGTTCCTGGCACGTGCTGGATCAGAAAATACGGTTCGGACATGCCTTCGGCCAAACGCAACGGACTGTAGAACAGATGCCCGACAGCTTAAACCGTTCGATTGCAGAGCAGAATTGATTGATGGCACAGCGCTGGCTCGGCAATGAAACAAGACATGTCGGGAAACAATTCCGACAGGGGTTTCTGATTTACAGGGCATTTCTGCTTTTTTCGACTAATTACTCTAAAAACCGCTTTTCAGCGCCCGGAATATTTCTATTCTGTGCACATGACCGGTTTATGCCCTTCGGACCGGTGCGGTTCAGCGGGCACCCAGCGGCTGCTGAAAAAGGGATAGGGCGATGCAGTTTTTTGCAGTTTTCTTTGACGTATAGAGAAGGACATCGTCCATGTCGAAAGTACAAGGCATCACCGAAATGTTGGGAATCTTTCCGTGCCTGGCCATCGGGCGACGCAGGCGCCGGCTTAATAACGAGGAAATGAAACTGGTGGAGCGGTATCGGGAGTTGTCGGAGAGCGACAGGATCGCGATGAGGTATCTGGTGGATGCGATGAGGAGTGTTTCGCGGTTTTGAAGCAGGGCGGGTTACCGTGAGAGCCATTTGGCCTTCACGGTGGCCAGGCTGGTTAACCTGCTTGCATCAGCGTCGGCTATGCCAGCGTCTATTGCTTGCTGTCGGACAGATTGCTGGTCGAGCTTATGGAGATACGCTTCTGCAAAAGAGCTATCACATGGAATCATTTCGATGATGTTTCGTTTGACGCTGTGAGTCTCGTTCATGTGGATATAGCTCATTCAGCAGGACAATTAATTGAGAGGACTCAAACCAAAGGGACGGACTGTGAAGTCTGTCCCTTTTTGATCAGCTCGATTTATCCCTTCAACGGCAAGTGCCAGCGATTGGGAAGGGGCGCTGCACCTGCATCAACTCAGGCATGTCTCGCCACTTGATCCAGGCGTGATGTTGGTAATGCAGCAAGGGCACCGAAACTCCCGCCCAATTCAAGGAACTCAGGCTTGGCAGGTTTTCCACAGGCTCTGATTTCACATCACGCAGCGAGGGTATGACTTCGTTGCTCAACCACTGGCGCAGGTTGCGGTTTTCCGGGACGAAGTGGTGAACCAGCAAGGCGTACATGCCTGATTCGCTGACCATCAGTGTTTCGACCGTTTTGCCGTCCTTGAGCAGACAGACGCTGCGACGTTGGTCGGGATCGAGTTTCAGGGTCAGGCGTTCATTGAGTGGTTTGCCCATCAAGCGACCCAGATCCTGGGCGCAGAACCAGGCTTGGTTGTTTTGCATGAAGGCATGGAGGAAGCGGTTGTGGCGGGTGAAGACTTTAGGGATGAAGCAGGAAGGAATTTCAGTCGGATGTGATGTGTGCTTGTGCATTTTTCGACTCCATGTTGAAAAAGGAGCCGCCACTAATCCTTCGAAAGATTTGGGTGGCGGACCGTGGGGCGTTCGAAGTCGGAACATTCTCGATCAACATGGAAGCCGAGAGGCCCGCGCCACACGGCCCGCCATAACGCGAAACTGAAAGGCAAAAAAATGCCCCAGCTCATATGGGGGCGCGGATGCGCCATGTTGATATGTTCCGGCTTCGACTCCGGGCCGCTGATTTGGCAGCGACGGATTGAAGCCTATCGGTCAGGCGCTCGCGGCGCCAAGTCTACTCTGGCGACGCTTGTTGTAGGAAACGACGTTTTTTCGTGCGGGTTGCGTCTGTAGGAGTTATCTGTTTTTGCACTCTTTACAGAGACAATGTTCCTGTGTCGCGGTATTTCCGTAAATTAATCGGATCCGGGATAGGAGGCGAAAGTTTGGACGATGGGAGTAAATCTGTGGCTGACGACGGTGACGAGAAACGCAAGAGTGATGCTCAGGATCGCTTCGACGAGGTGCGCGGCAAAGCCGATATCAAATTGCAAACTGATGAGTTGATGGCATTGCTAAGGGGGACAGGAGCGTGTTGGTTGACGTTCTGAACGACGATGCCGTCTGAAGTTCTCCGACTCCACGGATCGCCGGGAATGGCCATCCGTGGAGCTCAAATACCGTTGCTTAACCTACTTCCCCCACCGCCCGATACGCCTCATCGATCGCCGCATGGGCATACGCACTCCACGCCGCGTCCGAGTTGGCGATGCTCACCCGTCCAACCGGCTGACGGGCCAGGTTCATCAGTTTTTCGCTTTCGTCGGCATCGTCGTACAGGCTGTTGGAGAAGTACGCGTAGCCGTGTGACCAGCGGTTGACGGTGATGGCGAGGATGTCGGTTTCGTGGTTGAAGCCGCCAGGGCCGAGCATGCGTTGCAGCTGGTCACGCAGTTGCGCTTCCAGTTGTTCGAAGCTCTGGCCGTACAGGCGGCCACGGCCGGCGCGGGCCTGGTCGCGGGCGTTCATGCCGCTGTTGGGGCTGGTGGGCACGTAGACCATGTGCAGGCCGATCGGCTGCGTCGGGTCATTCGGGTGGTCGTAGCCGCCCATGCTTACCGGGTAATCGAGTTTGATCCGGCTGTAGGGTTGGGTCGCCGCATAGATTTCATGCACACCGAGTTTCTGGAACGACTGCCAGTTGCGGATCACGACCTTGGTGTACACCAGCGGGAACTTCACGTTCTGGCTCAGGGCGTGGGATTGCTCCGGCGGCAGGTCGCGCAGCAGGTACGGGATGATCATGTTGTAGCAGGCCATGATGCAGTGCTTGCCGCGCACCTGGCTGAGCTGGCCGCCGCGGCTGTAGCCGACGTTCACGCCGCTGCCGACGTTGCGCACGCTCACCGCTGTGCTGTTGAGGCGGATGCGCACCGGGGCTTTGGCCTGATCGAGTTTGGCGTAGTCGAACGGGGCGAGGACGATATCGTCCATGGTGTGCCCCGTTGCCACGGCCGGGATCAGGCTGCGCACCAGCAAGCGCGCCAGCGAGGCGTTGCCGTCGGGGAAGTGGTAGATGTAGGGCTCTTCCATTTCCGCCCGGGCTTCTTCGCTGATCGGCTCCAGGTTCATCGCGCCGAAGCCTGGGAAACCGACTGAGTAGGCGTCGGACGCAGCGACCGCATCGATGCTCAGGGCCATGAAGTCGTTGGTGCGGCTTTGGAAATACTTCACCGCCTGGGCCGACAGACCTACGTCCTTGAGCAGGAAGTCCTGGTAGCTGATGGCTTCCAGGTGCGCGGTTTTTTCCTCGGTGGTTTTGCCGGGCAGGTAATCCTTGGGCGTCATGTGCAAGGCGATCAACGCCTGGCGGTCGGCTTGCGGCAGCGGGAAGTCGTTGATGAAATCCGGGATGGAGCGGGCGTGCAACTGTTCCGGGGCGATGTCGTCGGCCACCATCGGTGTCGGGTCGCCGGTCACCAGTTTGTCTTCGCCGAAGTTTTCCTTGTCGAAGAACACCCCGCGTGACAGGCCCAGGCCCGGGTAGAACTGGCGGTCAAACGCGGTCTCGAAGCGTTTGATGTTCACCCCGAGCTTCTTCAGCAGGCCGTTCACTTCCTGGCTGTACAGATGATTCGGCGACTGGAAGGCTTCACTGCCGCCGTAGCCGATGATCATGCGACCACCGGCGGAGAATTCGTTGCGCTTGGCGTGGCCGCCGAAGTCGTCGTGGTTTTCCAGAATCAGGATGCGCGCTTTCGGATGTTTCTCACGGTAGAACCACGCAGCGGACAGTCCGCTGAGGCCGCCTCCTACCACCACCAGGTCATATTCCTCGGTGATCGGCAGCTTGTCGGTGTCGAAGACCTTTTTCTCCCAACTCATCTGGTGGGCCATTTCGAACGAGCCGACGTGGCTACCCCGCAGGCCGGTCAGTGCTGGAGGGTAGTAGCGCCCGTCAGGGGCGGCCTGGAGAAGTTGCAGAGGGGTCATGCCGGCAGCGATGGTGACAGCGACGCCGTTGAGAAAGTCGCGGCGAGTGATATCCATATTCAATCCTTGTTGGTTTTTCAGATCGCCCCGGCGCCACGACGGCACCGGGGCGAATGCCGTTACCGGCTGACTTTCCAGGCATCGCCCGCCGGGGCGGTGCCGTGGTCATACGGCTTGGCGATCCACATGTAGAGCAGGCCCAAGCCAATGACGATGGCCGTGCTCAGTACCATGGCGTAGTTGATGTACCACGCGGCATCCGGTGTCCGTGGCCAGGCCATGTTGATAATGGCCCCGACACCATAGACCAGTGCGCCGATGTTCACCGCCCAGCCCCAGGCGCCGAGGGTGAATTTGCCGCTCGGTTTCCAGCCTTTCATGCGGGCGTACAGGGCCGCGAGCACGATCATCTGGAACGCCAGGTAGATGCCGATGGCCGCGAAGCTGACGATGGTGGCGACCGCATCCTGCAGGAAGAAGCCGAGGATGATGATCAGCGCCGGCAGGACACCGGAGACGAACAGTGCGGCAACCGGAACTTGCGTCGCAGGGGAAATCTTCTTCAGCAGTCGGCTGCCGATGACCATTTCGTCACGGGCGTAGGAATACAGCAGGCGACTGGCCGCCGCTTGCAGGCTGATGACGCAGGAGATGAAGGAAATCATCACTACGCCCATCACCACTTTCGAACCCACTGGCCCGAACGCGTTGTTGAGGATGGTGCTGACCGGGTCCTTGTCGGTGCCATTGATCACGGCCTGCATGTCTGGCACCGCGAGGATCAGCGCCAGGCAAGCGAACATCGCCGCAATGCCGCCGATGTAGATGGTCATGCGCATCGCCACCGGGATCTGCTTGCTCGGGTTCGGGGTTTCTTCGGCCACATCGCCGCAGGCCTCGAAACCGTAGTACAGGAACATCCCTGCCAGAGAAGCGGTGAGGAACGCCGGCAGGTACGAGCCGTCGATGCTGATATCGAAGGTGTTGAACAACACGCTGATCGATTGATGACGCTCGAAGATCAGCAGGTAAACGCCGACGATCACTGCGCCCACCAGTTCGCAGAGGAAGCCGAACATGGCGATACGCGCCAGTACTTTGGTACCGCTGAGGTTGACCAGGGTGGCGAACAGCGTCAGCACCAGGGCGATGACAATGTTGGTGTTGTTGTTCGGTTCAAAACCCATCATCGCGGCCAGGTACGGGCCGGCACCAACGGCGACCGCAGCGATTGTCACGCACAGGGCGATGGAGTAGATCCAGCCGACCATCCACGCCCAGCGCTTGCCCACCAGGCGGCGGGCCCACGGGTACACGCCGCCGGAAATCGGGAACTGCGAAACCACCTCGCCGAAGATCAGGCACACCAGCAACTGGCCGCAACCGACCAGCAGATAAGCCCAGAACATCGGTGGCCCGCCCGCGGCCAGGCACAGGCCGAACAGGGTATAAACCCCGACGACCGGGGACAGGTAGGTGAAGCCCAGGGCGAAGTTTTCCCACAGGCTCATGCTGCGATTGAAGTTGGAGGTGTAACCCAGTTTGCGCAGTTGCTCGGCATCGCTGTCGGCAAGGACTGCAGAGAGATCGGGTGATGCACTCATGTGTGTTTGCTCCGGAAAATCGGCAGATTTCGGATGTCCGAAACCGTGACGAGGCCTTGAGGGCACCGCCAGGATCGGTGGTTATTGTTTTTTGGTGTTGCGGTGAATCCTTGATGTAAATCGCCGACATCATCCTTGTGTCTGCTGAAAAGATCGCAGCCTGCGGCAGCTCCTACAGGGTGTACGGCGCTCTTTGTAGGAGCTGCCGAAGGCTGCGATCTTTTCGCGGTTAATGCTTGAACATCACATGCCGCACAACGGTGTAATCCTCCAGCCCGTACATGGACATGTCCTTGCCATACCCGGACAACTTCTGACCGCCGTGGGGCATTTCGCTGACCAGCATGAAGTGCGTGTTGACCCAGGTGCAGCCGTACTGCAAGCGCGCCGACAGGCGATGGGCGCGGCCGACGTCGGCGGTCCACACTGAAGAGGCCAGGCCGTAGTCCGAGTCGTTGGCCCAGCCCAGCACCTGCGCTTCATCGCTGAACCTGGTCACCGACACCACCGGCCCGAACACTTCGCGCCGCACGATTTCGTCATCCTGCTGGGCGTCGGCCAGCACCGTTGGTTCGAAGAAGAAACCATTGCCGTCCACCGCTTTACCGCCGGTGATCAGGCGAATGTGCGGCTGGGCGATGGCGCGTTCGACGAAACCGGCGACGCGGTCGCGGTGTTGTGCGGTGATCAGCGGGCCGAGTTCGGTCGACGGATCGTCCTGCAAGCCGTACTTGATGCTGCTGACGGCGGCGCCGAGTTTTTCGACGAATTTCTCGTAGATGCCTTCCTGCGCGTAGATGCGGCAGGCGGCGGTGCAGTCCTGGCCGGCGTTGTAGAACCCGAAGGTGCGGATGCCTTCGACGGCGGCGTCGATGTCGGCGTCGTCGAAGATGATCACCGGAGCCTTGCCGCCCAGTTCCATGTGCATGCGTTTGACGCTGTCGGCGGTGCTGGAAATGATGTTCGAGCCGGTGGCGATCGAACCGGTCAGCGACACCATGCGCACTTTCGGGTGGGTGACCAGCGGGCTGCCGACGCTAGGACCACGGCCGAACACCAGGTTGAGCACGCCGGCCGGGAAGATGTCTGACGCCAGTTCGGCCAGGCGTAGCGCAGTCAGCGGGGTCTGTTCCGACGGTTTGAGCACCACGGTATTACCGGCGGCCAGGGCCGGGGCGATTTTCCAGGCGACCATCATCAGCGGGTAGTTCCACGGCGCGATGGAGGCGATCACGCCCACCGGGTCGCGGCGGATCATCGAGGTGTGGCCCGGCAGGTATTCGCCACCGGCCGAGCCGCTCATGCAGCGGCTGGCGCCGGCAAAGAAGCGGAACACGTCGGCAATCGCCGGGATCTCGTCGTTCAGCGCGGCGCTGTAAGGCTTGCCGCAGTTGTCCGATTCCAGCTTGGCCAGCTCTTCGCCGTGGGCCTCGATGGCATCGGCGAGTTTGAGCAGCAGCAGCGAACGCTCTTTCGGCGGGGTCTGCGACCAGCTGTCGAAGGCGGCGTCGGCAGCACGCACGGCGGCATCGACCTGGGCTTCGCTGGCTTCGTTGATTTCCACCAGCACACGACCCAGCGCAGGGTTGAACACCGGTTGGGCGGGGCCTTCGCCGACTTGCAGTTGGCCGTTGATCAAGAGTTTGGTTTGCATGGCGTTGTCCTCTTCGGAACTGTTGTTTTTTCTCTGTGGAAACCGGCCAAAATGTGGGAGCGGGCTTGCTCGCGAAAGCGGTTTATCAGTCGCCATCATTGTTGAATGTGATGGCCTCTTCGCGAGCAAGCCCGCTCCCACAGGACTCGGTTTCCATATTAGGGATTGAGTTGTCAGTTACTTGCCGCCACTGCCCGCAACGCTTTCACCGCCACGGGTCAGGTAATAGGCGCCAAGGATCGGCAGCATGGTCACGATCATCACCAGCATCGCCACGACGTTGGTCACTGGCACGTCCCGTGGGCGGCTCAGCTGGTTGAGCAGCCACAGCGGCAGGGTCCGTTCATGGCCGGCGGTGAAGGTGGTGACGATGATTTCGTCGAACGACAGGGCGAACGCCAGCATGCCGCCGGCCAGCAACGCCGAGCCGAGGTTCGGCAGGATGATGTAGCGGAAGGTTTGCCAGCCGTCGGCGCCGAGGTCCATTGAGGCCTCGATCAAGCTGTGGGACGTACGGCGCAAGCGGGCGATGACGTTGTTGTAGACGATCACCACGCAGAAGGTCGCGTGGCCGACGATGATGGTGAACATCCCCGGCTCGATGCCCAGTGTCTTGAAGGTTGCCAGCAACGCGATCCCGGTGATGATCCCCGGCAGGGCAATCGGCAGGATCAGCATCAGCGAGATGCCTTGCTTGCCGAAGAAGTCCCGGCGGTACAGTGCCGCCGAAGCCAGCGTGCCAAGGACCATGGCGATCAGCGTGGCAATCGAGGCGATTTGCAACGACAGCTTGATGGCTTCGAGCACGTCCGGCCGGGAGAACGCCACGCCGATCCACTTCCAAGTGAAGCCCTTGGGCGGAAAGCTGAACGCCGCGTCTTCGGTGTTGAAGGCGTACAGGAAGATGATCAGGATCGGGAAGTGCAGGAACACCAATCCGCCCCAGGCCGCGATGCGTAGCCCGAGAGATGCTTTTTCAGAGTGCATCGAAGGCCCCCAGACGTTTGACGATGGACAGGTAGATGGCGATCAGCACGATTGGCACCAGGGTGAACGCGGCAGCCATTGGCATGTTGCCGATGGCGCCTTGCTGGGCGTAGACCATGCTGCCGACGAAGTAGCCGGGCGGGCCGACCAGTTGCGGCACGATGAAGTCGCCCAGGGTCAGCGAGAAGGTGAAGATGGAACCGGCGGCAATGCCCGGGATCGACAGCGGCAGAATCACTTGCATGAAGGTCTGGCGCGGCTTGGCCCCGAGGTCGGCGGAGGCTTGCAGCAGCGAGGGCGGCAGGCGTTCCAGCGAAGCCTGGATCGGCAGGATCATGAACGGCAGCCAGATGTAGACGAACACCATGAAGCGGCCCAGGTGCGAGGTCGACAAGGTGCTGCCGCCAACGCCCGGAATGCCCAGCACGAACTGCAGGACCGGTTCCAGCCCCAGGTGCTGCACGAACCACTGCGCCACGCCACCCTTGGCCAGCAGCAGCGTCCAGGCGTAGGCCTTGACGATGTAACTGGCCCACATCGGCATCATCACCGCGATGTAGAAAAACGCCTTGGTCTTGCCCGTGGTGTAGCGCGCCATGTAGTAGGCAATCGGGAACGCGACGATGGCGCTGGCAATCGACACGACTATCGCCATGCCCAGGGTGCGCAGGATGATGTCGAAATTCGACGGCTGGAACAGCGCGGTGAAGTTCGCCAGGGTCAGGTCAGGGGTGACCGCCATGGTGAAGTCATCGAAGGTGTAGAAACCTTGCCACAGCAGAACAAGCAACGAGCCCAGGTAGATCGCGCCGAACCACAGCAGCGGCGGTACCAGCAGTAGCGACAGGTAAAAATTCGGCCGGCGATACAGCAGATTGGAAAACCTGCGCAGCAGCGAGCCGCTGGCCGGAGATTGAGGGATGGCTACGGTGTTCATCTCACACCCCGCCTGCAACGGTGTCGTGCAACGGGATCATGGCTTCGCGTGCCCAACGCGCGCTGATGCGCTGCCCGGTCTGGTGTTGTGCGCTGGTGTCCAGCCACTGATTGTTGGCCTGGCTGATGTTCAGGGTCTGGCCGTTTTCCAGTTTCAGTTCATAGCGGGTGGCGCTGCCCTGGTACTGGATGTCGTGGAGTAAGCCGGTGACTTCGATTTCGTGGCTGGCCAGCGGACCTTCGGCGAAACGCACGTGTTCAGGGCGAATCGAGAACGGCTGCGGATTGCCACTGATTTGCTTCGCCAGATCACCGCGGATCACGTTGGAGGTGCCGACGAATTCGGCGACGAAGGTAGTGGCCGGTTTCATGTACAGGTTGCGCGGGCTGTCGACTTGTTCGATGCGGCCCTTGTTGAACACCGCCACGCGGTCGGACATTGACAGTGCTTCGGTCTGGTCGTGGGTGACGAAGATGAAGGTAATGCCGAGCTGGCGTTGCAGTTTTTTCAGCTCGCTCTGCATTTGCTCGCGCAGTTTCAGGTCGAGTGCGCCGAGTGGCTCGTCGAGCAACAGTACGCGAGGACGGTTGACCAGAGCGCGGGCCAGGGCCACACGCTGGCGCTGACCGCCGGAGAGCTGCACCGGCTTGCGGTCGCCATAGCCGCCGAGGGCCACCATATCGAGCGCTTCTTCGGCGCGCTTCAGGCGTTCGGCCTTGCCCACGCCTTTGACTTTCAAACCGTAGGCGACGTTGTCGCGAACGTTCATGTGCGGGAACAGCGCGTAATCCTGGAACACGGTGTTCACGTCGCGCTGGTACGGCGGCAGGCCGGCGGCCTCTTCGCCATGAATGCGGATGGAGCCTGCGCTCGGTTGTTCAAAACCGGCGATCAGGCGCAAACAGGTGGTCTTGCCCGAGCCGGAAGGCCCCAGCATGGAGAAGAACTCGCCGTCCTGGATGTCGATGGAAACCCGGTCTACGGCTTTCACTTCGCCGAATTGACGGGAAACGTTGGTGAACTGGACTGCAAGCGTCATGGTGCGGTGCTCCAAAAAGGCGCGTTTTCTAAAAATTTGAATCAGTTGTGGCATCGAAAAGATCGCAGCCTTCGGCAGCTCCTACAGGATTTGCAGAAGGCTTCGGATCTTCGGCGCCTGCGGTCGCTGTAGGAGCTGCCGCAGGCTGCGATCTTTTGATCTTGAGAAGAGGGCTTAACGGCCGCCCATGATCGCGATGTAGTCCTGGGTCCAGCGGCTGTACGGCACGAACTTGCCGCCTTCAGCCTGCGGGGTTTTCCAGAAGGCGATCTTGTCGAACTGGTCGAAACCGTTGGTCTTGCAGCCTTCGGCGCCGAGCAGTTCGCTCTCCTTGCACGCCGCCGGGACTGCTGGCAACGAGCCGAACCACGCCGCTACGTCGCCCTGGACTTTCGGTTGCAGCGACCAGTCCATCCACTTGTAGGCGCAGTTCGGGTGCTTGGCCTCGGTGTGCAACATGGTGGTGTCGGCCCAACCGGTGGCGCCTTCTTTCGGGATGGTCGAGGCGATTGGCTGTTTCTCGTTCATCAGGCCGTTGACCTGATACGGCCAGGCGCCGGAGGCGACCACGCCTTCGTTCTTGAAGTCACTCATTTGCACGGTGGTGTCGTGCCAGTAGCGGTGGATCAACGGCTGCTGGGCGCGCAGCAGGTCGAGCACGGCCTTGTACTGGGCTTCGGTCAGTTCGTACGGGCTCTGGATGCCCAGTTCCGGTTTGGCGGTCTTGAGGTACAGCGCTGCGTCGGCGATGTAGATCGGGCCGTCATAGGCTTGCACGCGACCCTTGTTCGGCTTGCCATCCGGCAGGTTTTCGGCATTGAACAGCACGCCCCAGCTGGTGGGCGCGGTCTTGAACACGTTGGTGTTGTACATCAGCACGTTCGGGCCCCACTGATAGGGGGTGCCGTAGGTCTGCTTGTTGACCACGTACCAGGGGGCATCCTTGAGGCGCGGGTCGAGGTTTTTCCAGTTCGGGATCAACGCGGTGTTGATCGGCTGCACACGCTTGCCGACGATCAGGCGCAGGGAGGCGTCGCCCGACGCCGTCACCAGGTCGTAACCGCCCTTGGCCATCAGGCTGACCATTTCATCGGAAGTGGCTGCGGTCTTGACGTTGACCTTGCAGCCGGTTTCCTTCTCGAAACCGGTCACCCAGTCGTAGGCCTTGTCGCTCTCGCCACGTTCGATGTAGCCAGGCCAGGCCACAATATCCAGTTGGCCCTCGCCAGCCCCGACAGCTTTGAGCGGCTCGGCGGCCTGGAGGCTGGCACTGGCCAGCAGCGCGGTGGTGATTGCACTGAGCAGTGCGGTCTTGTGCACGAACATGGGAATTCCCTCTTCTTTAATTATGGTCGGGGCAGTGTTTTGAACGTGGTGAAGCATGCCGTTGGTGGCTTGTTATTAGCGTAGTCAGAGATGCTCGCCATGGCGGGCCATGATGTGCCGCACCACGCTGTAGTCCTGAAGCGAATCGCTGGACAGGTCCTTGCCGTAGCCCGAACGCTTCAGGCCGCCATGGGGCATTTCGCTGACCAGCATGAAATGGCTGTTGATCCAGGTGCAGCCGTACTGCAGGCGCGCTGCGACCTGCATGGCCTTGTCGAGGTTCTGGGTCCAGACCGACGACGCCAGGCCGTATTCCGAATCGTTGGCCCAGTCCACCGCTTGTTCCAGTTCATCGAAACGGGTCACGGTGACCACCGGTCCGAACACTTCGCGCTGGACGATCTCATCGCTTTGCTTGCAGCCGGCCAACAGGGTCGGCTGGTAATAGAAGCCGGCGCCGGAATGCACGGCCGCGCCGGTCACCCGCTCGATGTGCGGCTGGCCGAGGGCGCGTTCGACAAAACTGGCCACGCGGTCGCGCTGGCGGGTGCTGATCAGCGGGCCGATTTCGTTGTCGGAGTCGCGTTTGCCGGCAAAGCGCAGGCTGCTGACGGCCGCGCCGAGCTCGGCCACCAGACGGTCGTGAATCCCGGCCTGGGCATAAATGCGGCAAGCGGCGGTGCAATCCTGACCGGCGTTGTAGTAGCCATAAGTGCGCACACCTTCGATCACGGCCTGAATGTCGGCATCGTTGCAGACGATCACCGGAGCCTTGCCGCCGAGTTCGAGGTGGGTACGCTTGAGGGTTTTTGATGCGGCCTGGAGGATTTTTTGCCCGGTGACGATATCGCCGGTCAGCGACACCATGCGCACTTTAGGGTGGCTCACCAGGTGGCTGCCGACGCCTTCGCCACCCCCGCAAACGATATTGATCACACCCCGTGGCAGGATCTCGGCGAGCGCGGGTGCCAGGGCCAGGATCGACAACGGCGTGTGTTCCGACGGTTTGAATACCAGGGTGTTGCCGGCGGCGAGGGCCGGGGCGATTTTCCACGCGGCCATCATGATCGGGTAGTTCCACGGCGCAATCGACGCCACCACCCCGATAGGGTCGCGGCGCACCATGCTGGTGTAGCCCGGCAGGTATTCGCCGCTGAGCTGGCCGGTCTGGCAACGCACGGCGCCGGCGAAGAAGCGGAACACGTCGACCGTGGCACTCAGGTCATCCTGACGGGCCAGGTGCAACGGCTTGCCGCAGTTCATGGATTCGAGGCGGGCCAGCAGGTCGGCGTTTTTTTCGATGGCGTTGGCGATGTCCAGCAACAGGTTCGAACGTTGTTGTGGCGTGGTCCGTGACCAACCAGCAAAGGCGCGGTGGGCGGCGAGGATCGCGGCTTCGACTTGCTCGGTGCTGGCTTCGGCGATTTGCGTGATGACTTCGCCAGTGGCCGGGTTGAGAATCGGCTCGACACAGCCCTGACCGGCGACTAATTCACCATCGATCAACAATGCGGTGAACAACGGGGTCTGCGCGCCAGCCATTTTTCGGGTTCTCTTTTCTTGTGTGGCCATGGTGTTCCCAGTGGTTGGGACCCGGCCGTCTTATATAGATGTAACAAGACTAGTTCGCGGGCCCGAGGACAACAAATACTAAATACTGAAGGCAGCGTTCGATTAAATAGATGGCTTGCGCCCGCCATGGGGTTGTTCGCGGGCGACCGTCAGGAACGGGTCCACCAGCGCCGGTCGCGCCGTGCCGCGACGCCAGGCGAGGCCGACATCCAGGGTCTGGCTGAGGTCGGCAATCGGCCGTGCTTCGATGATGTCGCCCTCCAGCGACCACGGGCGATAGGTCATGTCGGGCTGGATCGATACGCCCAATCCGGCGGCCACCAGGCTTCGCACTGCTTCGGTCGAGGCCGTGCGCAGGGTAATGCGCGGTTGCAAAGAGGCTGCCGACCACATGCGCTGGGCATTGCGGTCCATTTCATCGACGTTCAGTTGAATCAATGGCTCGCGGGCCACATCGGCGAGGTTGATGCTGTCGTGTTCCAGCAATGGATGCTGGGCCGGCAGCCATAGCCGGTGCGGCGAGTGGGTCAGCACTTCGGTCTGCAAGGCGTGGCGGTCTTCGAGGTTGGAGAGGATCAGCACGCCGACATCGATCTCGCCGCTGACCAGCAAATGCTCGATGTACGGGCGTTCATCTTCCATTACGCGGATTTCCACGTTGGGGTAGGCGCGCTGGAAGCGAGTGAGCAAATCCGCCAGGTAATAACCGGCCACCAGGCTGGTCACGCCGACGATCAATTGCCCGGCGACCTGGTCAGTGCTCTGTTGCAGGCTGCGCTTGGCGTTATCCACGGTGGCCAGGATCAAGTGCGCCTGACGCAGGAATTGATGGCCCTGGTGGGTCAGGGTCATGCCCTTGGCGTGGCGGCTGAACAGGCTGACGCCGATTTCCTCCTCCAGCTGCTGGATGGCCAGGGTCAGGGTCGACTGGGAAATGAACGCGGTTTGTGCGGCGGCGGAGATCGAACCGGTCTCGGCCACAGCGATGAAATGGCGGATCTGACGCAAGGTCATCATGGGGGAGGCACCCGGTGGGCTGTTTTTATCGATTTGTTGGAGTGTATATCTTTTTTTTCGATGGTCAGCGCCAGGTGCCCTGGCGATGCAACATCTGGAAGCACTCTCGCGCACGGGGCGTCGGCACTTTCGATCTAGGCTGGTGCCCTTGATTTCAGGCTAAACGTCCTGTGGAGGCAGCAAATGAACACCCGTGGATTGCTCGATCAACTACTCAAGTCCGGTCAGGACCTGCTTCAGAACAAGGCCGGTGGCTCACAGCAAAAAGGCGCGAGCGGTGGCACCGGTGCCCTCGGCGGTTTGCTCTCCGGCGCAAGCGGCGGGGCATTGGCGGCAGGCGCCATGGGCTTGCTGCTCGGCAGCAAGAAAGCCCGCAAGGTCGGCGGCAAGGTTGCGGTCTACGGCGGCCTCGCCGCGTTGGGGGTGCTGGCCTACAAGGCCTACGGCAACTGGCAGGCCCAGCAGGGCACTGCGCCAGAAACTGAACCGCAAACCCTCGACCGCTTGCCTGCCGCGCAAGTCGAGCAGCACAGCCAGGCGATTCTCAAGGCGCTGGTGGCCGCGGCCAAGGCTGACGGGCATGTCGACGAGCGTGAGCGCGCGCTGATCGAGGGCGAGTTCATCAAGCTCGACAATGATCAGGAGCTGCAACACTGGCTGCACGCCGAACTCAACAAGCCGCTGGACCCTGCCGACGTCGCCCGTGCCGCGCGCACGCCGGAGACTGCCGCCGAGATGTACATTGCGAGTGTGATGATGGTCGACGAGGAGAACTTCATGGAAAAGTCCTACCTGGATGAACTGGCGCGGCAACTCAAGCTGGAGCCGGGGTTGAAGGTTGAGCTGGAGAAGCAGGTTCGCCAGGCTTCGATGTAATTGTGGGAGCTGGCTTGCCAGCGAAGGCGGTCATTCAGTCGGTAATCGGTTGTCTGACACGACGCTTTCGCTGGCAAGCCAGCTCCCACAGGGTCCTGGTTTTCAGCCACGCCACACCCCCAATGGCCGATCCGTCGCCCGATTCTACCCAATCACCCCTAACACCCATTCCCTCAATTAGCGGACAGTCCCACCCTGAGCCAATCCCGCTTTTTTCAACGGGATGGGAAGTGGATTGCATCTGTCTTATAAATGAAACACAGCCCTCGGCTATACTCCCCGCATTTCGAATCAGGCCCGAGGATTGACTGTGAAGAACTGGACGTTACGCCAACGCATTTTGGCGAGCTTTGCGGTAATTATCGCCATCATGCTGCTGATGGTGGTTGTCTCGTATTCGCGGCTTCTGAAGATCGAAACCAGCGAAGCCAGCGTTCGTGAGGATGCTCTGCCCGGGTTGTATTACAGCTCGATGATCCGCGGCGCCTGGTCCGACAGTTATTTGCGGATGATGAGGATGCTGGGACTGGAGCAGGGACAGGGCTTCACCGACATGGATGCGTCGGACTTCAAGGATTTTTCCGCGCGTCTGCAAGAGCAGATGGATTTTTATCGTCAAACGATCACGACGGAAGAAGACAAGGTCGAGTTCGGCGCGTTCGAAACCATCCACAGGGATTACCACCGGACCCTGCTTGCCGTTGCCGAGTTGCATAAACGCAACCAGGACGCGGAAGCCATCAAAATGTTCAATGAAGAACTGACCCCGGTCTGGACGGCTGGTCGAACGAAGCTCAGTGAGATTCTGCGTCATAACAAAGCAGTGGCGGACCAGGATGTTGCGGCCATCGATGATGCGGTGCTCACCGCAAAAACCATCATGGGCATTTCCCTGCTGGTGGCGGTGCTGGCCGCCGGTCTCTGCGGTCTGTTGTTGATGCGCGCGATCATGGCGCCGATGAACCGTATCGTGCAGATCCTCGAAGTCATGCGCACCGGTGACCTCAGTAACCGCCTGAACCTGGAGCGCAAGGACGAGTTCGGTGCGGTAGAGACCGGTTTCAACGACATGATGACCGAGCTCACTTCGCTGGTGTCCCAGGCCCAGCGTTCTTCGGTGCAGGTGACCACCTCGGTGACCGAGATCGCCGCCACCTCCAAGCAGCAACAGGCAACTGCCACGGAAACCGCCGCCACCACCACGGAAATCGGCGCGACCTCCCGTGAAATCGCCGCCACCTCCCGGGATCTGGTGCGCACCATGACCGAGGTTTCAACCGCCGCCGATCAAGCTTCCGTGGCCGCCGGCTCCGGGCAACAGGGGCTGGCGCGCATGGAGGAAACCATGCACTCGGTGATGGGCGCGGCCGATCTGGTCAATGCCAAGCTGGCGATCCTCAACGAGAAGGCCGGCAACATCAATCAGGTGGTAGTGACCATCGTCAAGGTGGCCGACCAGACCAACCTGCTGTCGCTCAACGCCGCCATCGAGGCCGAGAAGGCCGGTGAGTACGGGCGCGGTTTTGCCGTGGTCGCCACCGAAGTACGGCGCCTGGCGGACCAGACGGCGGTGGCCACCTACGACATCGAGCAAATGGTGCGCGAGATCCAGTCAGCGGTATCGGCCGGGGTCATGGGCATGGACAAGTTCTCCGAAGAAGTGCGTCGCGGCATGTCCGAGGTGCAGCAGGTCGGCGAGCAATTGTCGCAGATCATCCATCAGGTCCAGGCGCTGGCGCCGCGGGTGCTGATGGTCAACGAAGGGATGCAGGCCCAGGCTACCGGTGCCGAGCAGATCAACCATGCGCTGGTGCAGTTGGGTGATGCCAGCAGCCAGACGGTCGAGTCTCTGCGCCAGGCCAGTTTCGCCATCGATGAACTGAGCCAGGTGGCCGTCGGGCTGCGCAGCGGCGTTTCGCGATTCAAAGTCTGATGAGCGAAATCACGGCCAAGCGCTCTGCCGTGAAGCAGGCGCTGCATGCATTGTTTCTGGTGTTTCGCATCGGCAGCGAGCGCTATGCCTTGAAGGCTGTCGAAGTGGCTGAAGTGCTGCCGCGCCTGCCCTTGAAGCCCATTGCCCATGCCCCCGCCTGGGTCGCCGGGGTGTTCGCCTACCGGGGCGCCGTGGTGCCGGTGATCGACCTGAGTGCGCTGACGTTTGGCGCGCCGGCACAGGCCCGTACCAGCACCCGGCTGGTGCTGGTCAACTACTGCCCGGATGAAACCGGCGAGACACAGCTGCTCGGGCTGATTCTGGAACAGGCGACCGACACCTTGCGCTGCGATCCGGCGGATTTTCAGCCCTACGGCCTGGACAATCGCCAGGCGCCTTACCTGGGGCCGGTGCGCAAGGACGAGCAAGGCTTGCTGCAATGGGTGCGGGTCAGTGATCTGCTGAACGATCAGGTGCGCGCCTTGTTGTTTCCTTCGCCGCCAATGGATCCGGCGCTGCTGGAGGTGCGGCCATGAGCAGCGATCAGCGTTTTTTCGACTTCCTCAAGGAGCGAATCGGACTCGACGTGACCTCGGTGGGGCCGGCAATCATCGAGCGGGCGGTGCGCCAGCGCAGCGTGGCTGCGCAAGCAGCCTCGGCCGATGAGTATTGGCTCACCTTGCAGGGCTCACGGGACGAGCAACAGGCATTGATCGAAGCGGTGATCGTTCCGGAAACCTGGTTCTTCCGGTATCCGGAGTCCTTCGCCACTCTGGCGAAACTGGCGAGCAAGCGTCTGGCTGAAATCAACAACCTGCGCGCACTGCGGATTCTCAGCCTGCCGTGTTCCACCGGTGAAGAACCGTACTCAATCGCCATGGCGTTGCTCGATGCCGGGCTCAAGCCGCACCAGTTCAAGGTCGACGGCATGGACGTCAGCCCGTTGTCGGTGGATAAAGCCAGGCGAGCCTTGTACGGCAAGAATTCCTTTCGGGGCGAGGACATTGCGTTCCGCGACCGCCATTTCATTGCCGAAGGCGACGGCTATCGCCTGGACCCGCGTGTGCAGGAACAGGTGCGCTTGCAGGTCGGCAATCTGCTGGACCCGGCCTTGCTGGCTGGTGAACCGCCATTCGATTTCGTGTTTTGTCGCAACCTGCTGATCTATTTCGACCAGCCGACCCAGAAGCAAGTCTTTGAAGTGCTCAAGCGCCTGACCCATGATGACGGCGTGCTGTTTATCGGCCCGGCCGAAGGCAGTCTGCTGGGGCGTTTGGGGATGCGCTCGATCGGTATCGCGCAGTCCTTCGCCTTCAGTCGACAAGGGACTGCGGAGCCTGAACCCCTGCCGACATTCGTTCCAACCCCCTTGCCTGTGCCGCAACCGTTGCGCAATCGACCAACTGCGCCGGTGCGCAGTCGTCCGTTCGCCGCTGTTGTGCCATTGGCGCCTGTGCCGAAATCCTCTGGCGCCGATACGGCCGTGCTGCTGGCGAACATCGCCGGGCTGGCCAACGAAGGCAAAAGCGCCGAGGCAAAGGCTGCGTGTGACAGCTATTTGCGCAGTCATGAACCGGTAGCCCAGGTCTTCTATTGGCTGGGACTGCTCAGTGATGTAGCGGGAAACGTCCTGGAAGCCCAGGGCTTTTATCGCAAGGCGTTGTACCTCGAACCGCAACATCCCGAAGCGTTGATGCATCTGGCCGCCTTGCTGCAGGCCCAGGGTGACGCGGCGGGGGCCAGACGATTGCAGGAACGTGCCGCCCGCAGCGCACGCGCCGCCGACAGTGAGCGTAAACGATGATCGCCTCCGACACCTTCAGCGTCACCCGGGATGCCCAGGTCATCGACGATTGCTGGAACCGCATCGGTATCCACGGCGACAAGTCCTGCCCGTTGCTGGCCGAACATATTCATTGCCGCAATTGTGCGGTGTATTCGGCCGCCGCGACGCGTCTGCTCGATCGTTATGCCTTGCAGCAGCAAGAGCGCGGGCCAGTGTCCGTCGGGCTCGAGAGTGAGGTGAAAACCCGCTCGTTGTTGATGTTCCGTCTGGGAGAAGAGTGGTTGGGCCTGGCCACGCGCAGCCTGGTGGAAGTGTCGCCGTTGCAGGCGATTCACTCTTTGCCGCACCAGCGCTCCCGGGCCTTGCTCGGCGTGGCGAATGTGCGCGGCGCGCTGGTTGCCTGCCTGTCGCTGGTGGAACTGCTCGGGCTCGACGGAACCGGCAATGTGGCACCGGGCGCGCGGGTCATGCCGCGCATGCTGATTATCGCGGCCCACGGCGGGCCGGTGGTGGTGCCGGTGGACGAAGTCGACGGGATTCACGCCATCGACGAGCATATCCTCGATAGCGCATCGCGCTCGGGGGCCCAGGCCAGCGCCAGATACACCCGTGGCGTGTTGCAATTCAAAGGTCGCAGCCTGCGTTGGCTGGATGAAGAACAGCTGTTGTCCGCCGTGACCCGGAGCCTCACATGACCCCCGAGCAAATGCGCGACGCCTCTTTGCTGGAGCTGTTCAGCCTGGAGGCCGAAGCCCAGACCCAGGTCTTGAGTGCCGGCCTGCTGGCGCTTGAGCGCGATCCGACCCTGGCCGATCAGCTTGAATCGTGCATGCGTGCGGCGCACTCGCTCAAGGGAGCGGCGCGGATCGTGGGCGTCGATGCCGGGGTCAGCGTCGCCCACGTGATGGAAGATTGCCTGGTCAGTGCCCAGGAAGGGCGCCTGTCGCTGCGCCCCGAACACATCGATGCGTTGCTGCAAGGCACCGATCTGCTGATGCGCATCGCCACGCCGGACAACAACCCGCAGGCCGCGGACATTGAGGCTTACGTATCCTTGATGGCACGCTTGCTGGATCCGACAGCGCTGCTGGTTGCGCCTGCCGAACCGGTTATGGCAGAACGGATTATCTCCGAGCTCATGCTCGAAGCACCCGCGCCCGAGGTCGAGCCGCCGGCGCCTGTCGTCGAACCGCCTGCGGCGCCCGCCCTGCGCAAGACCAAACGCACCACCGAAAATGGCGAACGTGTGTTGCGCGTCACCGCCGAGCGCCTGAACAGCCTGCTCGATCTGTCGAGCAAATCCCTGGTGGAAACCCAGCGCCTCAAACCGCACCTGGCGACCATGCAACGACTCAAGCGCATGCAGAGCAACAGCCTGCGAGCGCTGGAGAATCTCAACGTTCACCTCAAGGATCACGCCTTGAGCCTGGAAGCCCAGGAAGCCCTTGAGGATGCGCGGCGCCTGCTCGCGCAATCCCAGCAATTGCTCATGGAAAAGAACGCCGAACTCGATGAGTTCGCCTGGCATGCCAGTCAGCGGGCGCAGGTGTTGTACGACACGGCGCTGGCCTGTCGCATGCGGCCCTTTGCCGATGTGCTGACCGGGCAGGTGCGCATGGTCCGTGATCTGGGGCGCGACCTGGGCAAACAGGTGCGACTGGAAATTGAAGGCGAGAAGACCCAGGTCGATCGCGACGTGCTGGAAAAGCTCGAGGCGCCGCTGACTCACCTGCTGCGCAACGCGGTCGACCACGGCATCGAACTCCCGGAACAACGCCTGCTGGCCGGCAAGCCGGCAGAAGGTTTGATTCGCCTGCGCGCTTCGCATCAGGCTGGTTTGCTGGTGCTTGAATTGAGCGATGACGGTAACGGCGTGGATCTGGAAAAGGTCCGTCGCAGTATCGTTGAACGAAATCTGTCCCCCGCAGAAACCGCCGCGCAGTTGAGTGAAGAAGAGCTGCTGACGTTCCTGTTCCTGCCCGGTTTCAGTCTGCGCGACAGGGTCACCGAGGTGTCCGGTCGTGGCGTCGGCCTGGATGCGGTGCAGCACATGGTCCGGCAATTGCGCGGCGCGGTGGTGCTGGAGCAGACGGCGGGCGAGGGCAGTCGTTTCCATCTTGAAGTGCCGTTGACCCTGTCGGTGGTGCGCAGTCTGGTGGTGGAAGTCGGCGACGAGGCCTATGCCTTTCCGCTGGCGCACATAGAGCGCATGTGTGATCTGGAGCCGGCGGACATCGTGCAGGTCGAAGGTCGCCAGCATTTCTGGTACGAAGGCCGGCATGTCGGGCTGGTGGCGGCCAGCCAGTTGCTGCATCGCCCGGCCAGCCAGAACAGCGGGCAAACCCTGAAAGTCGTGGTGATTCGCGAGCGCGATGCGATCTACGGCGTGGCCGTGGAGCGGTTTATCGGTGAGCGGACATTGGTGGTGCTGCCGCTGGATGAACGTCTGGGCAAGGTGCAGGACATTTCCGCCGGGGCCCTGCTCGACGACGGTTCGGTGGTGTTGATCGTCGATGTCGAAGACATGCTGCGGTCCGTGGAAAAACTGCTCAACACCGGGCGCCTGGAGCGCATCGCCCGCCACAGCAATCAGGTGGTCGAGGCGGCCCGCAAACGAATTCTGGTGGTGGACGATTCCCTGACCGTGCGAGAGTTGCAGCGCAAGCTGTTGCTCAATCGCGGATACGACGTGGCGGTTGCGGTAGACGGCATGGACGGCTGGAACGCGTTGCGTTCGGAGGATTTCGATCTGTTGATCACCGACATTGATATGCCGCGCATGGACGGCATCGAACTGGTTACGTTGCTGCGTCGGGACAATCGCCTGCAATCGCTGCCGGTGATGGTGGTGTCCTACAAGGATCGTGAGGAGGACCGGCGCCGTGGACTGGATGCCGGCGCCGACTATTATCTAGCCAAGGCCAGTTTTCATGACGACGCCTTGCTCGATGCAGTGGTCGAGCTCATCGGAGGAGCGCGGGCATGAGGATCGCAATCGTCAACGACATGCCCATGGCGGTGGAGGCCCTGCGCCGCGCCCTGGCATTCGAGCCGACACACGAGGTGGTCTGGGTCGCCGGCAATGGCGCCGAAGCGGTGCGCCTGTGCGCGCAGGACACGCCGGACCTGATCCTGATGGACCTGATCATGCCGGTGATGGATGGCGTCGAGGCCACGCGGCGGATCATGGCCGAGACCCCGTGCGCCATTGTCATCGTCACCGTGGATCGCCAGCAGAACGTGCACCGGGTGTTCGAGGCCATGGGCCACGGTGCGCTGGACGTAGTCGACACCCCGACCGTCGGCGCCGGCAATGCCCAGGAGGCAGCTGCGCCGTTGTTGCGCAAGATCATTAACATTGGCTGGCTGATCGGCGACAAGGGCAACCGCCCGCGCCCGGCGCCGGCACCGTTGCGCAGTTCGGGCTCACGCCAGAGCCTGATCGCCATTGGATCATCTGCCGGTGGGCCGGCGGCGCTGGAAGTCTTGCTCAAGGGCCTGCCGCGCGATTTCTCTCCGGCCATCGTGCTGGTGCAGCACGTTGACCAGGTGTTTGCCGCCGGCATGGCTGAATGGCTCGGCAGCGCCAGCGGCCTCAACGTGCGCCTGGCCGAGGAAGGCGAGAAGCCGCAAAGCGGCACGGTATTGCTGGCCGGCACCAATCACCATATTCGCTTGCTGAAAAACGGCACGCTGGCCTACACCGCCGAACCGGTCAACGAAATCTACCGGCCCTCCATCGATGTGTTCTTCGAAAGCGTGGCCAGTTACTGGAACGGTGACGCCGTGGGGGTTTTACTCACCGGCATGGGGCGTGATGGCGCCCAGGGGCTTAAACTCATGCGCCAACAGGGCTACCTGACCATCGCACAAGACCAGGGCAGCAGTGCGGTGTACGGCATGCCGAAGGCGGCCGCAGCCATCGACGCTGCCGTGGAGATTCGCCCGCTGGACAAGATAGCGCCACGATTGCTGGAGATTTTCGCCAAATGAGCACATTTTTCCTCATTCCTGGCTCAAGTAGTACTCAGGTGACCGCACATGAATGAATTACAGCTCGACGACTTCAAGACCGACGAAAACGCCGCCATGGTGTTGCTGGTGGACGATCAGGCCATGATCGGCGAAGCCGTGCGCCGCGGCCTGTCGAACGAAGAGAATATCGATTTCCACTTCTGCGCCGACCCGCACCAGGCCATCGCCCACGCGGTGCGCATCAAGCCGACGGTGATCCTGCAGGATCTGGTCATGCCCGGCCTTGATGGCCTGAGCCTGGTGCGCGAATACCGCAATCACCCGGCGACCAAGGACATTCCGATCATCGTCCTGTCGACCAAGGAAGACCCTCTGATCAAGAGCGCGGCCTTCGCGGCCGGGGCCAACGATTACCTGGTCAAGCTGCCGGACAACATCGAACTGGTCGCGCGCATCCGCTATCACTCGCGGTCCTACATGACGTTGCTGCAACGGGACGCGGCCTACCGCGCGTTGCGGGTCAGCCAGCAGCAACTGCTCGACACCAACCTGGTCCTGCAACGCCTGATGAACTCCGATGGTCTGACCGGATTGTCGAACCGTCGACACTTCGACGAGTACATGGAACTGGAGTGGCGCCGCTCGCTGCGTGAGCAGAGCCAGTTGTCGTTGCTGATGATCGATGTCGACTACTTCAAGACCTACAACGACAGCTTCGGCCACCTGGAAGGCGATGAAGCCCTGCGCAAGGTTGCCACGGCGATCAAGGAGGCCAGTGCCCGGCCTTCGGACCTGCCGGCCCGCTACGGCGGCGAAGAGTTTGCCCTGGTGCTGCCCAACACCTCCCAGGGCGGCGCGCGGCTTGTCGCCGAGAAGCTGCGCCAGACCGTGGCAGCCCTGAAGATCCCGCATAACTCGCCAACCGAAGGGTCGAGCCTGACCATCAGCATCGGCCTGTCGACCATCACCCCGAAAGCGGGCAGCAACTGCCGCGACCTGATCCTGGCGGCGGACAAGGGGCTGTATTTGGCGAAGAATAATGGGCGCAATCAGGTGGGGATCGGCTGAACAGCCTCCCCCCTGTAGGAGCGAGCCTGCTCGCGATGGCCGTTAACGATGACGACGGCTATCTGAATAAACGCGGTGCCTGAGCGTTTCTCGCGAGCAAGCTCGCTCCTACAGGGACTTGGCATTTCGGCCAAGCGGACTGCCGTTTTCGGCTGTTTCCCGGTATACTCGCCGGCTTTCAAAAGTTCGCCAACGAGTGCTGCCCGTCATGGAAATCAACCCGATCCTGAACACCATCAAGGACCTGTCCGAGCGCTCCGAAACCATTCGGGGGTATCTTTGACTACGATCAAAAGCATGAGCGTCTGACCGAAGTCAATCGCGAGCTTGAAGATCCGAGTGTCTGGAACAAACCAGAATACGCCCAGGAGTTGGGCCGCGAGCGCGCTGCGCTGGCGCAAATCGTCGATACCCTGGACGAACTGAACACCGGTCTGGCCGATTGCCGCGACCTGCTGGACATGGCCGTCGAAGAAAACGACGAAGGTGCAGTGGACGATGTCGTCGCCGAGCTGGCCCGACTCGAGGAAAGTCTGGCCAAGCTGGAATTCCGTCGCATGTTCAGCCACGAAATGGACCCGAACAACGCCTATCTGGACATCCAGGCCGGTTCCGGCGGCACCGAAGCCCAGGACTGGGCCAACATTCTGCTGCGCATGTACCTGCGCTGGGCCGACAAACGTGGTTTCGACGCGACCATCATGGAACTGTCCGCCGGTGAAGTCGCCGGGATCAAGGGCGCGACCGTGCACATCAAGGGCGAATACGCGTTTGGCTGGTTGCGCACCGAGATCGGCGTGCACCGCCTGGTGCGCAAGAGCCCGTTCGACTCCGGCAACCGTCGCCACACCTCGTTTTCCGCGGTGTTCGTCTCGCCAGAGATCGATGACAAGGTGGAAATCGAAATCAACCCGGCAGACTTGCGGATCGACACCTATCGTTCCTCGGGTGCCGGTGGTCAGCACGTAAACACCACCGACTCGGCCGTACGTATCACCCACGTACCGACCAATACCGTGGTCAGCTGCCAGAACGAACGTTCCCAGCACGCCAACAAGGACACCGCCATGAAAATGCTGCGGGCCAAGTTGTACGAGCAGGAAATGCAGAAGCGCAACGCGGCGTCCCAGGCGCTGGAAGACACCAAGTCCGATATCGGCTGGGGTCATCAAATCCGTTCGTACGTGCTCGATGCCTCGCGGATCAAGGATCTGCGCACCAACATCGAACGCAGCGACTGTGACAAGGTGCTCGATGGCGACATCGACGAATACCTGGAAGCGAGCCTGAAGTCCGGGCTGTAAGTTACTGACACACCGCGATCACCTGTAGGAGCCGGCTTGCCGGCGATCCCCGGCCGCAGGCCGGGGAAAACGAACCAGATGGAATATTTAAAGACATGAGCGACCTAGAACTCGACCCGCAAGCCCTGCAACAGGAAGAAAACTCCCTGATCGCCCTGCGCAAGGAAAAGCTTGCTGCCGAGCGCGCCAAGGGCAATGCCTTCCCGAACGACTTCCGCCGCGAAAACTACTGCGATGCACTGCAGAAACAGTACGCGGACAAGACCAAGGAAGAGCTGGCAGAGGCTGCGATCCCGGTCAAGGTTGCCGGTCGTATCATGCTCAACCGTGGCTCGTTCATGGTGATCCAGGACATGACCGGTCGTATCCAGGTCTACGTCAACCGCAAGACCCTGTCCGAAGAAACCCTGGCCGCGGTGAAAACCTGGGACATGGGCGACATCATTGCCGCCGAAGGCACCCTGGCCCGTTCCGGCAAGGGTGACCTGTACGTTGAAATGACCAACGTGCGCCTGCTGACCAAATCCCTGCGCCCGCTGCCGGACAAGCACCACGGCCTGACCGACACCGAACAGCGCTACCGCCAGCGCTACGTTGACCTGATCGTCAACGAAGACGTGCGCCAGACGTTCCGCGTGCGTTCGCAAGTCATCGCCCACATCCGCAGCTTCCTGATGAAGCGTGACTTCCTGGAAGTGGAAACGCCGATGCTGCAGACCATTCCGGGCGGCGCGGCAGCCAAGCCGTTCGAAACCCACCACAACGCGCTGGACATGGAAATGTTCTTGCGCATTGCGCCTGAGTTGTACCTCAAGCGGCTTGTTGTCGGCGGGTTTGAAAAAGTGTTCGAGATCAACCGCAACTTCCGTAACGAAGGCGTTTCGACTCGTCACAACCCTGAATTCACCATGTTGGAGTTCTACCAGGCCTACGCCGACTACGAAGACAACATGGACCTGACCGAAGAGTTGTTCCGTGAACTGGCTCAGCTGGTTCTGGGCAGCACCGACGTGCCGTACGGCGACAAGGTGTTCCACTTCGGCGAGCCGTTCGTGCGCCTGTCGGTATTCGACTCGATCCTCAAGTACAACCCCGAGCTGACCGCTGACGACCTGAACGACATCGACAAGGCTCGCGCCATTGCCAAGAAAGCCGGCGCCAAGGTGCTGGGCTTCGAAGGCCTGGGCAAGCTGCAGGTGATGATTTTCGAAGAGCTGGTCGAGCACAAGCTGGAACAGCCGCACTTCATTACCCAGTATCCGTTCGAAGTGTCGCCACTGGCACGTCGTAACGACGAGAACCCGAACGTCACCGACCGATTCGAGCTGTTCATCGGTGGTCGTGAAATCGCCAACGCCTACTCCGAGTTGAACGACGCGGAAGACCAGGCCGAGCGCTTCATGGCCCAGGTGGCCGACAAGGACGCCGGCGACGACGAAGCCATGCACTACGACGCTGACTTCGTGCGTGCGCTGGAGTACGGCATGCCGCCAACGGCGGGTGAAGGCATCGGTATCGACCGTCTGGTGATGCTGCTGACCAACTCCCCGTCGATCCGCGACGTGATCCTGTTCCCGCACATGCGGCCGCAAGCGTAAGTGTTTCGACTAAAAAGCCGCCTTTTCAGGCGGCTTTTTTATTGCCTGTCTGGTACAAACGTATCAACTTGTTAGTTTCATCTGAGAGGAAATACCTGTCGTGATTCGTGCAATGGCTCAAGAAGGTGCAGCGGGTATCGCCACTGCGGTCGCTGAAAGTGTTCAGTACCAGGGTCGCAAGGCCAGCCGACAGGGCAGTGAGCAGCGTCGACAGGACATTCTCGACGCCGCGATGCGCATTGTCGTGCGCGATGGCGTGCGCGCCGTACGGCACCGTGCGGTGGCTGCCGAGGCGCAGGTGCCGTTGTCGGCGACCACTTACTATTTCAAGGATATCGATGACCTGCTAACCGATACCTTCGCCCAATACGTGGAACGCAGTGCCGCGTACATGGGCAAGCTGTGGGTGAACAACGAGGGCCTGCTGCGTGACATGATCGCCAGTGGCGATGGCAGCCCGCAGGCGCGCTCGAAACTGGCGGACGATATTGCACGGCTGATGACCGATTACGTTCACCGGCAACTGATCAATCGCCGCGAACACCTGATGGCCGAGCAGGCGTTCCGCCAGGAAGCGTTGCTCAACCCGCGCCTGGCCGAACTGGTGCGTTCGCATCAGCAAATCCTGTTGCAGGGCTCTTGCCAGCTGTTCCAGGTGCTGGGCTCGCGCGAGCCGCATCAGGATGCCAAGGTGTTGACGGCGATTATCGGCCGGATGGAATATCAGGGCCTGCTCAACGTAGACGAGCCTGCCGCCGAAGAGGAAATGCTCGGCATCCTGACGCGCTACATGCACCTGGTGCTGGCGTCGGTGTAGTCCCGGCTGGTGCTTTCCCCTGTGGGAGCGAGCTTGCTCGCGATAGCGGTTTACCATTCAACATTAATGTTGTCTGACACACCGTCATCGCGAGCAAGCTCGCTCCCACAGGGGAATGTGTCCACCTTAGGGCGGTGTGTGTTCAAAGGGAGTATTGAATGAAAGCCTGGCGTGTCGTTGTGATCGCCTTGTCGTTCTTGCTGCTCAGTGGCTGTCTGGTGTCCTTCAAGGAGCCGCTGCCTGCAAGCGACCCCGCGCCCAAAGGATTACTCGGCAAATGGACCAGCACCAATGCCTGGGGCGAAGCGCTCAACCTCGAACTGACTCGCATTGGCGACAATCGTTATCAGGCCGTCAGCTATTACCGGGCCAGGCCCGGGGAGCGGGAGGCCTATCCTTTCACGGTGTCGCGTCATGGCAGCCGCTGGTACCTGTCGGCGAAGGTGCCGGCGCAGTTCGGAGGGTACTTCACCCTCGGCGGTTTTGAGCTGACCGACAAACATGAGTTGGTGGTTTACAACCTCGACCTCGAACAGATCAATCAGGCCATCAAGCAAAAAGTCCTGAGCGGAGAAAGTTTCCAGACCCGCGATGGCGATGGCGTATTGATCGACAGCCACATGGATCAAGTCGCCGCCTACCTCGACGACCCGGCCAATTCCGATGTGTTCGTCGAAGCGGTGCGCTATCAGCGCCAGGCCAAAGCCAAGTAAGCAGCACCCACAGGTTTCTACAGGAGTTTCGCGTGGACGATTACCAACAGTCGATACGCATTTTGTCCGATCGCATCGTGCTGGCACAGACGCCGATCCGCGTACTCGATGCGGTCAAATGGGACGACAACATTCGCAAGGGTTTCCTCAAGGCCAAGGGCAAGGAAATGCCGGCGGTGGACCGCGACTACTACCTCAACCGGCCGCTGGCGTTCGACTCCAGCAAAGTGAAGCTGGAGTTCCAGAACATCGAGCGCGACATCACCCGCCAGCTCGGCCAGTTCAACCCCGTCGGCCAGATCATGCGGCGCATGTGCAAGGAGTACCGCATGGTGGTGCGCATGCTCGAAGCGCGCGGTACCGAGGATTTCGGCCTGATTTCCCAGGAATTGTACGGCGCCGCGTCCGACGCGTTCCATGCCGGCGACCCGACCCTGTCCGACCTGGGCATGATGCTGTCCGAATACCTGAACAACATCGACGGCCGTGGCGACCTCAAGGACGAACCGAAGACGCTGACGGCCAAGGAGGCGGTCGACCTGTTGCAGCACCGGTTGAACAAGGTGTTTGGCGAAGCCGAGGAAACCATTCGGGTGTTCGAGTCCGACGGCATCGTCGCCGATGCGGCGGCCGGCGCCGACTACATCAAGATCCGCTCCGACGCGATGTTCAACCAGCGCGATGTGCGCGCCCTGGAGGTCCACGAAGGGCTGGTGCACGTCGGCACCACCCTCAACGGCCTGAACCAGCCGATCTGCACCTTCCTGGCCAAAGGCCCGCCCTCGTCGACGGTGACCCAGGAAGGCCTGGCGATCCTGATGGAGATCATCACCTTCGCCTCCTACCCCAGTCGCCTGCGCAAGCTCACCAACCGCACTCGCGCGATTCACATGGTGGAGGAGGGCGCGGATTTCCTGCAGGTGTTCGAGTTCTTCCGTGAACAAGGCTTCGAGATGCCCGAGAGCTACAGCAACGCCAGCCGCGTGTTCCGCGGCTCGGTGCCGACAGGTCTGCCATTTACCAAAGACTTGTCCTACCTCAAGGGCTTCATCATGATTTACAACTACATTCAACTGGCCGTGCGCAAAGGCAAGCTGGAGCAGATACCGCTGTTGTTCTGCGGCAAGACCACCCTGGAAGACATGCGTACCTTGCGTCAGCTGGTGGACGAAGGCCTGGTGGTACCGCCCAAGTACCTGCCGGAACAGTTCCGCGACATGAACGCGTTGTCGGCGTGGATGTGCTTCTCCAACTTCCTCAACCACCTGAGCCTGGACCGGATCGAGGCGGATTATTCCAATATCCTTTAAGGCTGGTGAGATCCGAATGTGGGAGCGGGCTTGCTCGCGAAGGCAGTGTGTCAGCCAACTGAGATGTTGAATGTTAAACCGCATTCGCGAGCAAGCCCGCTCCCACATTGAACCGTGTTCCACCCCTTTTCTGCGAGGTTTCAACGGATGAGAATCCTCGGCATCCTCTGCCTTCTCCTGACCTTGAGCGGTTGCAGCTCGCTGCTGTTCTATCCGGAACCCGGCCAGTTGTTCACCCCGGAAAAGGCCGGGCTTGAATACCGCACCGTCACTCTGAACACCGCCGATGGCCTCAAGCTGAATGCCTGGTGGCTGCCGGTGAAGCAGGGGGTTGAGGTCAAGGGCACGGTGCTGCACTTGCACGGCAATGGCGGAAACCTGCCCATGCATCTCGGCGGCAGCTTCTGGTTGCCGAAAAATGGTTACCAGGTATTGCTTCTGGACTATCGCGGTTACGGCCTGTCCGAAGGCGAACCGAGCCTGCCGGCCATCTACCAGGACATCGATGCGGCGTTCGCCTGGCTGGACAAGGCGCCGCAGGTTCAAGGCAAGCCGCTGATCCTGCTCGGCCAGAGTCTCGGTGGCTCGATGGCCGTGCATTACCTGGTCCAGCACCCGCAACGGCAGAAGCAACTGAAGGCTTTCGTCCTCGACGGTGTGCCCGCCAGTTATCGCAGTGTCGGCCGCTATGCGCTGAGTAATTCATGGGTGTTCTGGACGTTCCAGGTGCCGTTATCTTGGCTGGTACCGGACGGCGACAGCGCGATCAACTCCATGGCGCAGCTTAAAGATGTGCCGAAACTGATCTACCACAGCATCGACGATCCGATCGTGCCTCTTTCCAACGGCATCCGACTGTATCAAGCTGCGCCGCCGCCGCGGGTGCTGCAACTGACTCGTGGCGGTCATGTGCAGACGTTCGCCGACCCGGTCTGGCGTAACGTCATGCTGCGCTATCTCGATGACCCGCAGCATTTCAACGGCCTGCGCCGCCTGGGTGAAATCCCCAATTACCCGGCACCCCCGAATTCTGAAGATGAACCACCAGAGAGTCCGCAATGAGTGAAGAACGTAACGCAATCCCGCTGATCATCACCGGTATCTGCAGCATCCTTGGCACCGTCGGTGCCCTGTGGTGGTACGGCTACCTGCATTTCGCCAAGCCCGAGGATGCGTTGCTGCTCAACGAATTCACCATGCTCAAGACGATTCCGGGCGAAGACTACAAAGTCTCACTGGAGCCGGCCGCGCAAGTGGCGCAGTGCATCGATGGCGTGCTGGTGCTGTTTGACATGGAACAGAAAGGCCTGACCGGCGTGCTGGTCGACAGCAAGAAAAAAGCCGTGCGTTGCATGGGGCAGGAGACGCCGCAGAAGCTGGAGCCCTAGGGTTTTTAGCTGAGGATGAGGAAGGCCTGTCTGTTAGTGACAGGCTTTCCAATGTACCAGTCCCTGTAATTACAGTAGTTGTGACCCCTGGTAATGAAGAGTCGCCGGAAAACATCGGGACAGGACCGGTAATTGCATCCTGCAGTGGATACTTATGTTGGGGGATCACAGTCAGGTAATGTTTCTCCGCCGACGGAGACAGCTATCGAGGCACCCGATGTATCAGTGGAGCAAACCTTGACTTTTATTTTGGCGCTGTCGTCAACCAATGTTCTTCCCGGTTGTAATGTTGGGTCACTCGTCGTGGCAGTTTCCGGTGTAGCATCGAGCTGTAAGTTTTTTACGGTCCCTCCCATGGTTGTGTACCTCACCCAAACACCGTTCGCTCGATTATCAGTCGGCGGGAAATTGTCGTAGTGGGTGGGCTGGCGGTACTCAAGCGCGATTTGCCTGGGCGTCAATCCAGTGCGATTGATGAGATACAGTTGCGGTCCACTTTGGCCCAGTACACCCAGGCGATATAGGCCTGAGCGCTCGATTACCGCCACCTGTGAGTTATCCAGCCAACTGGCATACCAGCGATAATTTGCAGGATAGAGGCCTCTGCCCTGTGATACCGGGTCCCCGGTGTCGGTTGCGGGGATAGCCGGGGCGATCTCGCATTGATCGGGAGCAAAGACCGTATCGTTGTCTTTTGGACATTTCGTGTAGGTTTCTCCGTGGTTGAATCCGAGGTTATGACCGAACTCATGTGCCCATATGTAGTGCCCCCCCCTGTGGTGGCCCTTATACTGCCCTCGCACAATCAATGCCCTTCCCGGCATATATGCTTGACCTCCACTGACGCTGTTTTCGAGAACAAAAAAATAGTCGTATGATTTTTGATCATAACCCTGCTTCAGGGCGGCTTCTTCAGCGTCACTAAGAGCGCCGCTGAAGTTTTGAGGGTATGGTTTGTCGATTCTGACCGAAATTGTTGTCCATTTAAGCGTTAACTTTCCCATCGAGGATTGTTTTAGGTAATCACTGTAAGATCCGGGTTCCTCCGATGCGGTATCTGCATAAAGCTTTCGCATATCGACTTCTTTACTGTCTAGCCAGTGTGTTGCCACCAACAAGACTGTTTTTTCCCCAACAACGGGCCGCTGATTAACGCCGGCTTTAGGCAAGGGGATGTCGGTGAGAATCGCATCGTCGTCCATGGCATCTGGTGTGTTCGCGTAAGCCATTGTAGTTGCGATCAAATAGGGCAGTAATAAAGCAGCTGACAGTTTCATGGTTCCTTCCTCAAAGTTCTGAGGACCCTTCATAACTTTTGCGAGGAGTTTTATCTGCTGTCAGAAATAACAGTGACGACCAGCGGCGTAAAAACAAATAGCCCCGGCTGAACAGATCAGGCGGGGCTTTTGTTTGATTCACCGGCCAGCTATTGAGTGTTCGCGCTCACCGCCGAACGCGGCATCACCGGCTGATTGTCATTGGAAATGGTCACCTCCACCCGACGGTTCATCGCCCGGCCCGAGGTGCTTGAGTTATCCGCCACCGGATACTCCTTGCCGTACCCCTGCGCAACGATACGCGCCGGATCGACGCCCATCTTCACCAGGGCTGCTCGCACGGAGTCCGCACGACGTTCCGACAGCGACTGGTTGTGCGACGCCGTACCGGTGCTGTCGGTATAACCCTCGACAATCACTTTGCGGTCGGGGTTTTCCTGGAGGTACTGCGCCAGTTTGTTGATGTTCATCAGGCCGTTGGATTTCAGTTCGGCCTTTTCCGTGGCGAACAGCACATCCCCGAAGGTCACCAGCGTCCCGCGCTCGGTCTGCCTGGCGTTGAGGCTGTCCTTCAGTTGTTTGATCTGCTGATCGCGGCCTGCCAGGCGGGCCTCGGCCCGTTGTGCCGAGGTGTTTTTCAGATTGGCTTCAGCGGTGCGCAGGGCAATGGTCTGTTTGGCCACTTCAACCCGCTGGTTGGTCAGATAGGCAAGCTGGTCAACATTTGCTGCGTCTTCCTTGTCCCTGTAGGCCTGGTCGGCCTTGTCCAGATAATCGCTGGCTTCCTTGGTTTCCAGAGCTGCGACTTTGCTGGCCTGCGGGTCGGCCTGCAGGCCGGTGTAGTTGGTGCGGGCCTGTTCGAGGTTGGCGTTGGGCTGCGTGGAGCAGGCCGCCAGGGCTACGGTGGCAGCCAGCAGGGCAGGGATCATCAGTTGATTGCGTTTCATGATTTCGTCCTTTTAGTCGAGTGGGAATGCGTGGGGCCGCGCCGCTTACTGAACGGTGCGCTGGCTTTCCTGACGCAATTCCTGAACGCCTTTCTGCGCGTCCTTCACGGATTGTTCGGCCTTCATCGCCTGGGCCTTGCGCTCTGCGACACGAGCGTCCCACTCGGCCTGTTCGGCGAGCATCCGGGCCTGGTCATATTTTTTGTCGTGCATGGCGATTTCGGCTTGCTTGAGCTTGTCCTGGGCCGACTTCATTTCCACAGCGGCGAACTCGGTGCCGCCGGCGCTCACGGCGTCGTTGACGGCCGATTGGGTCACCGCGTACTGCTCGGTCGGCGGGTTGCCGGCGCAACCGGCCAGGATCAGGCTGCTGCCGAGGGCCAGCGCCGCCAGCTGGAGGCCGCGCGAATGAGTGAACGAGGATGTGCCGGTTCGGGTTTTCATGGTCTTCAACTCCATTGGGCTAACTCCTGAAAAGCGTTGAATCCATCCTGGGCAGGGCGCTGAAGCCATCAATTGCGGGGTGTTTTGAAACGCTCGTCCCAGGCATGGTTACTTGGGTTGACCCGAGGCTTTTTTTGAAAGTTCAGAGAATTTAGCCAGCTATCGAAAAAACTTTGACCGAATCGACAGGGCTCTAAGTCGGAGATTTGCGTCACGCACAGCGGTATACCGGACCTTTTACAGGCCCGGAGTAACGCAATTCTTGAAGTGAAATACGGGCCAATGTGGGAGCGGGCTTGCTCGCGAATGAGGTTTAACATTCAACAATAATGTTGACTGATACACCGCTTTCGCGAGCAAGCCCGCTCCCACAGGGTTCAAGGCAACCTCAGTGTTTCTGTTTGTCGTCAGGCACTGACATATCGTGCAGATGCCGGCGGGACAGCGCCAGAAAACGCGGGGTCGGCCCGATGTCTTCGTACAGCGGATCACCTTCTTCGTCAGTGGCGACCACGGTCGAGCCTTTGACGTACGGAAAGCTTCTTTCCAGCTCTTCGAGCGCGGCGCCGATCAGATCGCCGAGCAGTTCTTCGGGATGCCGCTTGGGGTACATCTCGACGAGCGCGGCCAGCCGTGCGGCAGACTCCACATCCAGATGAATCGAGTAGCCGGTGTCGGTCAGGCGACCCTTGGCGTTTTCTTCCCAGTGGTGGGCAAGCTCGCGGATTTTCATAGTGACCTCATGGCGCGACCGCTCGTGGCGGGCAGGGTGAGTGTCCGGCGTTGGCCGGCGACAGCCGTTGTACGGTTTATCTTCAGACTAGCTTCAACAGGCAAGGTTTGAAGGCCCTTCGTCGTCTTGCTTGTAAGAACCTGTCTGGGGCGGCACTCTCTAGGTTCCAAGCCGCCCGGATTTTTTGCTGGAGACCTGCTGATGACCGATATTGATGCACGCTTGCGCGAGGACGTTCACCTGTTGGGTGAGCTGTTGGGCAACACCATTCGTGAACAGTATGGCGATGGTTTTCTCGACAAGATCGAGCAGATCCGCAAGGGCGCCAAGGCGGACCGGCGCGGCTCCATGGACGCCGAGCTCAGCGCCAGCCTCAACCAGTTGACCGAAGATGAACTGTTGCCGGTAGCGCGGGCGTTCAATCAGTTTCTCAACCTGGCCAATATCGCCGAGCAATACCAATTGATTCACCGTCGGGAGGCGTCTCAACCGGCGCCGTTCGAAGCCCGGGTGTTGCCCGAATTGCTCGCTCGCCTGCGCGCCGAGGGCCATGGTGCCGAAGCACTGGCCCGGCAATTGGGGCGACTGGAGATTGAGCTGGTGCTGACCGCGCACCCGACCGAAGTCGCGCGCCGCACGCTGATCCAGAAGTACGACGCCATCGCCGCGCAACTGGCGGCTCAGGATCACCGCGACTTGACCAGTGCCGAGCGCGAGCAGATCAAAACCACCTTGCAGCGCCTGATCGCCGAAGCCTGGCACACCGAGGAAATCCGCCGCACGCGTCCGACACCGGTGGACGAAGCCAAGTGGGGTTTCGCGGTGATCGAGCATTCGCTGTGGCAGGCCATTCCCAATTACCTGCGCAAGGCCGACCAGGCCCTGCATGCTGCTACCGGCCTGCACTTGCCACTGGAGGCGGCGCCGATTCGCTTTGCCTCGTGGATGGGCGGCGACCGCGACGGCAACCCCAATGTGACGGCGGCGGTTACCCGAGAGGTTTTACTGTTGGCGCGCTGGATGGCGGCTGATCTGTACCTGCGCGATGTCGATCACCTGGCGGCTGAGCTCTCGATGCAGCAGGCCAGCGATGAATTGAAGGCCAAGGCGGGTGACAGCGCCGAACCTTACCGGGCAGTGCTCAAACAGTTGCGCGAACGCCTGCGGGCGACGCGCAACTGGGCGCACACCTCGCTGTCGACACCCACGCCGGCACCGGCCGACGTGCTGCAAAACAACCGCGAACTGCTCGACCCGCTGGAGCTGTGCTACCACTCGCTGCATGAATGCGGCATGGGCGTGATCGCCGACGGACCGTTGCTCGACTGCCTGCGTCGGGCGGTGACCTTCGGTCTGTTCCTTGTTCGTCTGGATGTGCGCCAGGACTCGTCGCGACACACCGCAGCCATGACCGAAATCACCGACTACCTCGGCCTGGGGCGCTACGAGGACTGGAGCGAGGAAGAACGCATCGCCTTCCTGATACGTGAACTGAATAACCGCCGGCCGTTGCTGCCGGCGTACTTCAAGCCCTCCGCCGATACCGCCGAGGTGCTGGCGACCTGCCGGGAAATTGCCGCTGCACCGGGGGCGTCCCTCGGTTCCTATGTGATCTCGATGGCCGGTGCCGCTTCCGATGTGCTGGCGGTGCAATTGTTGCTCAAGGAATCCGGCGTGCTGCGGCCGATGCGCGTGGTGCCGCTGTTCGAAACCCTGGCCGATCTCGACAACGCCGGCCCGGTGATCGAGAAACTGCTGCTGTTGCCGGGCTATCGCTCGCGTCTGCAAGGGCCGCAGGAAGTGATGATCGGCTATTCCGATTCGGCCAAGGACGCCGGCACCACCGCGGCGGCCTGGGCGCAGTACCGGGCGCAGGAACGACTGGTGGATATCTGCCGCGAACAACAAGTGGAGCTGCTGCTGTTCCACGGTCGCGGCGGCACCGTGGGGCGTGGCGGCGGACCGGCCCACGCGGCGATCCTGTCGCAGCCGCCGGGTTCGGTGGCGGGGCGGTTCCGCACCACTGAACAGGGTGAAATGATTCGATTCAAATTCGGCTTGCCGGACATCGCCGAGCAAAACCTCAACCTGTACCTGGCCGCCGTGCTTGAGGCGACCTTGCTGCCGCCGCCGCCACCGACGCCCGAGTGGCGCCATTTGATGGACGAACTGGCCGCCGATGGTGTCAGCGCTTACCGCGCCGTGGTGCGGGAAAATCCGCAGTTCGTGGAGTATTTCCGCCAGTCCACGCCGGAACAGGAACTCGGTCGTTTGCCCCTGGGCAGTCGCCCGGCCAAGCGCCGGGCCGGGGGGATCGAAAGCCTGCGGGCGATTCCGTGGATCTTCGGCTGGACCCAGACGCGGCTGATGCTGCCGGCCTGGCTGGGTTGGGAAGCCGCCCTGAGCAAGGCACTGGAGCGGGGTGAAGGTGAACTGCTGGGGCAGATGCGTGAGCAATGGCCGTTCTTCCGCACCCGCATCGATATGCTGGAGATGGTCCTGGCCAAGGCGGATGCCGACATTGCCCGGTCCTATGACGAGCGTCTGGTGGAGCCGAATCTGTTGCCATTGGGTGCGCACTTACGCGACCTATTGTCGCAGGCGTGCTCCATCGTTCTCGGCCTGACCGGGCAGTCGCAGCTGCTGGCACATAGCCCAGCGACCCTTGAATTCATCCGCTTGCGTAACACCTACCTCGACCCGCTTCATCTATTGCAGGCCGAGTTGCTGGCCCGTTCACGATTGCAGGATGTAGCGCAGGGCAGCCCGGTAGAACAGGCCCTGCTGGTGTCTGTCGCGGGGATTGCCGCAGGTTTGCGTAACACCGGCTAAGGTTTTTGCCGTGGGGTCAGGCATTCGGCAGGTGAGGCGGATGCCGCTGCAGGACGGGTTGAAAAGTGCTGTCAGGCGACAGTTAATGTTGGGGTTGCGACTTGGGGAACCGTGCGCAATGGTCGCAGGAGGCAGCGGTTTCTCCGACTTTTGGCGTCTTGTGTGGGCGCAGCCTGCTGTGTATCTTGATCAGCCTTTGGCCGTTTGGGCGGCCACGACCCTTTTTTTGAGATTGGCCCCACGAGGCGAATCTGACGTTATCCATATAAAAAATTGAGGAGCACATCGATGCGCGTCATTCTGCTGGGAGCTCCCGGGGCCGGTAAAGGTACTCAGGCTAAGTTCATCACCGAAAAATTCGGCATTCCGCAAATCTCCACCGGCGACATGCTGCGTGCAGCGGTCAAGGCCGGCACCGAGCTGGGCATCAAGGCCAAGAGCATCATGGATGCCGGTGGCCTGGTGTCCGATGACCTGATCATCGCACTGGTCAAGGACCGCATCGCCCAGTCCGACTGCGCCAACGGTTTCCTGTTCGACGGCTTCCCGCGCACCATTCCCCAGGCTGAAGCCCTGGTGACTGCCGGCGTCGAGCTGGACGCAGTGGTTGAAATCGCCGTCGAGGACGAAGAAATCGTCCAGCGTATCGCCGGTCGTCGTGTTCACGAGGCCAGCGGCCGCGTGTACCACATCGTCTACAACCCGCCGAAAATCGCCGGCAAGGACGACATCACCGGTGAAGAGCTGGTACAGCGCAAGGACGACACCGAAGAAACCGTGCGTCATCGCCTGTCGGTCTACCACTCCCAGACCAAGCCGCTGGTGGATTTCTACCAGAAGCTGTCGGCCGCCAATGGCAAGCCGCAGTACAGCCATATCGAAGGCGTCGGTTCGGTTGAAGCGATCACCGCCAAGGTGCTTGAAGCCTTGAGCTGAAAAGTCTGAATCGCTTCATCTTCCACGGCCCGCTTGCGGGCCGTAGTTGTTTATACTGACGCACTTTTTCTGACCTCTTGTTACGGATACATCGATGAGCACCTTGCTGGCCCTGGACACCGCGACTGAAGCTTGCTCCGTTGCCTTGCTGCATGACGGCAAGGTCACGAGCCATTACGAGGTGATCCCGCGCCTGCACGCGCAGAAGCTGTTGCCGATGATCAAGCAATTGCTGGCCGATGCTGGCACCACCCTGCAAGCGGTCGATGCCATTGCGTTCGGTCGTGGCCCGGGAGCCTTCACCGGTGTGCGCATCGCCATCGGCGTGGTGCAAGGCCTGGCGTTTGCTCTGGATCGCCCGGTGCTGCCGGTGTCGAACCTGGCCGTGCTGGCGCAACGTGCATTGCGCGAACACGGCGCCACTCAGGTCGCTGCTGCCATCGATGCGCGCATGGATGAAGTGTATTGGGGGTGCTACCGCGAAACGGCCGGGGAGATGCGCCTGGTGGGCGCCGAAGCGGTACTGCCGCCGGAGTCCGCGGCATTGCCGGCCGATGTCGGCGGCGAGTGGTTCGGCGCCGGCACTGGTTGGGGTTATGGCGAGCGTATCGCCGTCAACCTGATTGGGCAGGACGCAGGCATGCTGCCTCACGCTGAAGATTTGCTGACCCTGGCGCGGTTCGCCTGGGAACGTGGTGAGGCGATCGTGGCCGACGAGGCACAGCCGGTGTATCTGCGCGATAAAGTGGCGACGCCCAAGGCGCGTTAAAAGATCGCAGCCTGCGGCAGCTCCTACAGAAGATCGCATTTCCCTGTAGGAGCTGCCGCAGGCTGCGATCTTTTCCAGGCACCACCAATCGTCATTTTCTAACCCCGGCTTTTAAACCTTTTGCCTTTTATGTGTTCTAGTTATCACTCGGCGGTTTGCGAAGTGGGTTTTGCGCCACTAAACTGCCATCACTGATTCCGAGTATGCACGTATGCGTATCGACGGCGTTTCCTCTCAGTCCTACCCCATCAAGCGCAAGCCACGCAAAGGCCGTGTGGTGGAAGACGACGCCATTGATATCGAAGGCGAGCTGGAATTCCCGACTGAAGAGCAGTTGGCTGCCCGCGCCGCCAAAGCCTCTGCGCAAAAACCGAGCAATCTTCCCGCCCGTCAGCAAGACATGATTTACCACCGTGCCATGAGCAAAAGCGTGGCGACGGCGCTGGCCAGCTACCTGAGTACCGCCGGTTTCGTCGATTGGGATACGGATGTGCTGGGTCTCGACCTGTACATCTGATGGTGCTGCCGTATTACCTCGGTTGCCCGTCCTGGAGCGAGAACGCCTGGCGCGATTACCTGTATCCGCCGCACGCCCGACCCGCTGAATTTCTTGATCTCTATTGCCAGGTATTCAATGCCGTGGAAGGCAACACGACCTTCTACGCCAGCCCTGCTGCCAGCACTGTGCAGCGTTGGGCCGAAACCATGCCGCAGCACTTTCGCTTTACCGCCAAGTTTCCCGGCGAGATCAGTCACGGTGGCGATCTGCGCGAACAGCTGACAGCCGCCGAAACCTTCCTGCAATTGCTCAGTCCGCTGGGTGATCGGGTGTCGCCATTGTGGTTGCAGCTGTCGAAAAACTTCACGCCCCAACGCTTGCCCGAGCTGGCCGGATTTATCGATGCCCTGCAGCGCCCGCTGGCCGTTGAAGTGCGCCATGGCGATTTTTTCGCCAAGGGAGACAGCGAGCGGATGCTCAATCGTCTGCTGCTGGATCGCGGTGTTGAACGCATCTGTCTTGATCCCCGAGCGTTGTTCAGTTGCACATCGACCGAGCCGTCAGTGCTTCACGCTCAATCGAAGAAGCCCCGGGTGCCTCCGCGTCCGGCAGCGTTCACGCAGTGTCCGCAGGTGCGTTTTATCGGCCATCCGGTGCTTGAGGCCAACGATCCGTTCCTGGAGCCCTGGGTCGAGAAAATCGCGCTGTGGATCGAAGAAGGACGCACGCCGTATATCTTCCTGCACACCGCCGACAACCTGCTGGCGGCGAAACTGGCGCAGCGTTTTCACGCCAGGCTGATGCGGCGTCTGCCTGGCTTGCCGGCGCTGCCTGAGCTATACAGAGAACCCGCCGCCGAGCAACTTGGTCTGCTCTGAGGCGGATTCCTTTCCCCTCTTCAGGAGCCTGCCCCATGGATGCGCAAACCCTTCGAGCCCAGGCGTTCAAAGCCCTTCACGAACGATCCGGCGCTTTTGTGATTCCCAATCCGTGGGATGCGGGTTCAGCGAAGATGCTCGCCAGCCTCGGCTTCGAGGCGCTGGCGACCACCAGTGCCGGTTATGCCTTTTCCCAGGGTCGTGCCGATGGCGGCTTGAGCCTCGACGATACCCTGATGAACGTTCAGGCGATTGTCGCCGCCACTGACCTGCCGGTTGCCGTGGACCTGGAAAACGGCTTTGCCGACAACCCGGCTGATTGCGCGAAAAGCATTTTGCGCGCGGCAGAGGCGGGAGCCGTTGGAGGTTCGATTGAAGACGCCACCGGCCGCGAAGAAGGCCCCATCTACTGTTTCGACCACGCAGTGGCGCGCATCGAGGCCTCTGTGGCTGCCGCTCGCAGTTTGCCGTTCCCCTTCACATTGACCGCCCGGGCCGAAAACTTCCTGCACGGCAATCCTGATCTGGCCGACACCATCGGCCGCTTGCAGGCATTCGCCGAGGCCGGTGCCGATGTGCTCTACGCACCCGGTCTGCGCAACGCCGAGGATGTGCTGGCGGTGGTGCGCGCGGTGGCGCCCAAACCGGTGAATGTGTTGATGTCGGGCGGCTTGAAGCTGACGGTCGCGCAGTTGGCTGAAATGGGCGTCAAACGCATCAGCGTCGGTTCGGCGCTGGCGTTGGCAGCCTATGGCGAATTTTTTCGCGCCGCCGAAGAAATCCAGACGTCTGGCACGTTTGGCTTCACTTCGCGGTCGATGCCGTACCAGAAGGCCAATCAGTTCTTCAAGGGCTGAGGGTCAGGCGGCGATGCGCAGGTTTTGCAGGATGATCGGGCGCGCCCAACCATTGTCGAAATCCAGTTGTTTCTGCTGTTCGATCCGTTCTTCCGGGGAGAACGGCGGGAACGGCTTGTCGAGCAAATCCAGGTCGAATTCGGCAATCGGCAGGTGCAGCGGACGTGGTTGCGGGGCAGGGCTGGCTTGCGGCAGTGGCTGACCGGCGTTGAGCACGATCGGGCGAACCCAGCCGCTGTCGAAGTCCTGGTGTTTTTGCTGGGCGACGATTTCATCTGCCGGGAACGGTGGGAATGGCTTGTCGGCCAGGTCCATTTCGAATTCGGCAATGGGCAGGAACAGAGGTTCTGGCGGGCGGACCTGGGTCTCTTTGACGTCGCACTCACGCTGGGAAACGATGTGTTCCAGCAGCTCGCTGCCAACGGTCGGCTCGACCGGGCTTTCGAGATCGACCGGTGGGAAATTCAGTGATTCAGGCAGCACATCACCCGACTGATCGGCCAGTGCACGGGCAAAGAAATCCTGCCAGATGTGACTGACACCGCTCAGTGCCTGGGTGTTTCGCAGGTTGTAATTGCCGTAGGGCGATATAAAACCTGTGATTGTGGGTTGAATGTCTGACATTTCTCTCGGTCGACGCTCAGCTCTGGCAAAATGCTCGATAGTTTTGTTATCGGCAGTTTTTGCCGATCATTAATTTTTTGAGCGTGTTTTCCGATGATTGATCAACCCGCGGCCTGCCGCATCCATGTCCAGGCCCTGGACGTGGCTTTCGAGCCACAAGCCGAGCAATGGGCCGAGCGCCTGGGCTTGCCGATGCAAGTGGCGGACGGCGAATTTGCCTTGCAGGTGGGTGACCAGGGTTTGCAGTTGCAACAGCTTGGGCCGGACGCGCCGGGGCCGGTGCGGGTGGACTTCGTCGAGGGCGGTGCGGCCCATCGCCGTCTGTACGGCGGCGGCAGCGGGCAGATGATCGCCAAGGCTGTTGGCGTCGCCCAGGGCGTGCGCCCGCGGGTACTGGATGCCACGGCAGGGCTGGGCAAGGACGCGTTCGTGCTGGCCAGCCTCGGTTGCGAGATGAGTCTCATCGAGCGTCAGCCGCTGATTGGCGCCTTGCTGGAAGATGGTCTGGCCCGTGGCGCGGAAGACTTCGACGTGGCGCCGATCGTGGCGCGCATGCGGCTGCTCAAGGGCAACTCGATCGAGGTGATGCGCAATTGGGAGGGTGAACCGCCACAGGTGATCTACCTGGACCCGATGTTCCCGCACCGTGAGAAAACCGCGCTGGTGAAGAAGGAAATGCGCCTGTTCCGGCCGCTGGTGGGCGATGACCCGGATGCGCCGGCCTTGCTCGAAGCGGCGTTGGCCCTGGCCAGCCACCGGGTAGTGGTCAAGCGCCCGCGCAAGGCGCCGTGCATCGACGGGCCGAAGCCGAGCCATGCGCTGGATGGCAAGTCGAGCCGGTACGATATTTATCCGAAGAAAGCGCTCAAGCCTTAAGACCGAGTCGCCTTCATCGCGGGCAAGCCACGCTCCCACAGGTTTTGTGCCGGGTTCAAAATTCGAGTACACCTCGGACCCTGTGGGAGCGGGCTTGCCCGCGAAGGCGTCGGTACAGTCAACGCAATGCTGTCAGGTTCACTGAGGCCGATAAGCCCGCATAAACAACCCCACCACTTCCCGCACATGGCTCTCCGCGGCCTCGCCGACCGGCGGCTCGCCGCAGCCATACAGCAAGCGGAAATTCCCGGCGCCCTTGAGCAGGCAGAAGAAGTGCTCGGCGGCGTTGTGCGGCTTGTCGATGCTAAGCACGCCACTTTCGTCGATCCGTCTCAGCAAGCGTTCCATGCCATGCAGCATGCGCTCCGGGCCCGCCTCAAAGAAGATTTGCGCGAGTTTCGGGTCCTGGCTGCCCAAGGTCATCATCAGTCGGTGCAGGTTCACTGATTCGTCACTGTTGATCAGCTGATGAAAGCCGCGCGCGATATTCAGCAGCACGGTTTCCACTGCCACGCCTTCAGGCAATTCGAAGAACAGCGGGGGCAACTGCTCCTCGCACTTGGCCACCACGGCGGCGGAGAACAGCGTCTCCTTGTCGTTGAAGTGGCTGTAGACCGTCAGCTTCGACACACCGGCCTCGGCTGCGACGGCATCCATGCTGGTATTGGCATAACCCTTACTCAGAAACAGCACTTTTGCCGCATCGAGAATGGCCTGGCGTTTCACCAGATCCTTGGGTCTGCCTGGGCCATTGGGTGCTGAAAGATTGTTTGGCATATTCGCTTTTATTACTGGACTGGTGAGTTTGCTATTAATAACATACTGCTCAGTATAATTATTCAAAGCACCATTAGCGAAAGGTCCTTCACCATGTTCCGCTATGCCTTGCCCCTCGCGTTGCCAGTCACCCTGGCTTTTTTATTGTCAGCGTGTGGCTCCGACGAAGTGCCGCCAGTCGGCGTGCGCCCGGCCATGGTGGTTCAGCCAGAGCCTTCGGCACAGGCCATGGAAAGTTATCCAGGTGAAGTCCGCGCGCGTTATGAGCCGGACCTGGCGTTCCGCATTGGCGGTAAAGTCAGCCGACGACTGGTCGAGGAAGGGCAGCGGGTCAAGGCCGATCAACCTTTGGCAGAGCTCGATCCTCAGGACGTGCGCCTGCAACTGGAGGCCACCCGGGCCCAGGTCGCTGCAGCTGAAGCCAATCTGAGCATGGTGCGTGCCGAGCGTGATCGCTACAAAACCCTGATGGAGCGTCAGCTGGTCAGCCGCTCGCAGTACGACAATCACGAAAATCTCTACCGCTCCGGCGAAGCGCGCCTCAAGCAAATCAAGGCCGAATACAACGTTTCCAATAACCAGGCCAGCTACGCCGTGCTGCGTGCGCCGCAGGACGGCGTCGTGGCCAAGCGTCTGGTGGAAGTCGGGCAAGTCGTGGCCGCGGGGCAAACGGTGTTCACACTGGCGACCGATGGCGAGCGTGAAGTGTTGATCAGCCTGCCGGAGCAGAACTTCGGCCGCTTCAAGGTCGGTGAACCGGTGGCAGTGGAGCTCTGGACCCAACCCGGCCAGCGTTTCGAAGGGCGCATCCGTGAGCTGTCGCCAGCCGCTGATCCAAAGTCCCGCACCTTCGCGGCGCGCATCGCCTTCACCTCCGGCAAGGTGCCGGTGGAGCTGGGCCAGAGCGCCCGGGTGTTCGTGCAGGCCGCCGACGTGGTGCCTCTGTCCGTTCCGCTGTCGGCGTTGACCGCAGAAAACGGCGTGACCTATGTCTGGGTCGTCAGCGCCAACAACACCTTGAAGAAAACCCCGGTGCGAGTGGGTGCCTTCGGTGAGAAAACCGTACCGGTGCTCGAGGGGCTCAACGCCAGCGACTGGGTTGTGGCCGCCGGTGTCCATGTGCTTCTCGAAGGGCAGCAGGTGCGTCCGGTGGATCGCTCCAATCGCGTGGTCAATCTGGCGAACAAGGAGTAAGCCCCGATGCGCTTCAACGTTTCCGAATGGGCGCTGCGTAATCGCCAGATCGTCTTGTTCCTGATGCTGTTGCTGGCCATCGTCGGCGCACTTTCCTACACCAAGCTCGGCCAGAGTGAAGACCCGCCGTTCACCTTCAAGGCCATGGTGATTCGCACCAACTGGCCGGGCGCGACCGCCGAGGAAGTCTCGCGCCAAGTCACCGAACGCATCGAAAAAAAGCTGATGGAAACCGGCGAGTACGAGCGCATCGTTTCGTTCTCGCGGCCCGGGGAATCCCAGGTCACCTTCATTGCGCGTGATTCCATGCACTCGGCAGAGATCCCGGAGCTCTGGTATCAGGTGCGCAAGAAAATCAGCGACATCCGTCATACCCTGCCGCCGGGGATTCAGGGGCCGTTCTTCAACGATGAGTTCGGTACCACGTTCGGCAACATCTACGCCCTGACCGGCGCGGGTTTCGACTACGCCGTGCTCAAGGATTACGCCGACCGCATCCAGATCCAGCTGCAACGGGTCAAGGATGTGGGCAAGGTCGAACTGCTGGGGTTGCAGGACGAGAAAATCTGGATCGAGCTGTCCAACGTCAAGCTCGCCACCCTCGGCTTGCCGCTGGCGGCTGTCCAGCAAGCCCTTGAAGAACAGAACGCAGTGTCCACGGCAGGTTTCTTCGAAACCAGCAGCGAGCGTTTGCAGCTACGGGTGACGGGGAATTTCCAGACGGTCGACGAGATCAAGAACTTCCCGATCCGCGTCGGTGATCGCACCTTCCGCATCTCCGATGTGGCCGACGTTCGGCGTGGTTTCAATGATCCGCCGGCGCCGCGCATGCGCTTCATGGCGCAAGACGCCATCGGCCTGGCGGTGGCGATGAAGGACGGCGGTGACATTCTGGTGCTGGGCAAGGCACTGGAAGTCGAATTCGCCCGCATCCAGAAAAACCTCCCGGCCGGTATGGAGCTGCGCAAAGTCTCCGACCAGCCGGCGGCGGTGAAAACCGGGGTTGGCGAGTTCGTGCAAGTGCTGGTCGAGGCGCTGGCCATCGTGTTGCTGGTGAGCTTCTTCTCCCTCGGCGTGCGCACTGGCATGGTGGTGGCCCTGGCGATTCCGCTGGTGCTGGCGATGACGTTTGCCAGCATGTATTACCTCGGCATCGGCCTGCACAAGATTTCTCTCGGCGCGTTGGTACTGGCGCTGGGCTTGCTGGTGGACGACGCGATCATCGCCGTGGAAATGATGGCGATCAAAATGGAGCAGGGTTTCGACCGGGTCAAAGCCGCGAGTTACGCCTGGACCAGCACTGCGTTCCCGATGCTCACCGGTACGCTGATCACCGCGGCCGGCTTCCTGCCGATTGCCACGGCGCAATCGGGCACTGGCGAATACACCCGTTCGATCTTCGAGGTGGTCACCATCGCGCTGTTGGCGTCATGGGTGGCCGCGGTGGTTTTCGTGCCGTATCTCGGGGAAAAACTCCTGCCGGACCTGGCGAAAATTCACGCCGCCAAGCACGGTGCCGGCCAACCCGATCCCTATGGCACGCCGTTCTATCAGCGCGTCCGGCGTCTGGTGGAGTGGTGCGTGCACTGGCGCAAAACCGTGATCGCCGCGACTGTGGTGTTGTTCATCGCATCCATCGTGCTGTTCAAGTTTGTACCGCAGCAGTTCTTCCCGGCATCGGGTCGCCTCGAGTTGATGGTCGACCTGAAACTGGCCGAAGGTGCTTCGCTGAGTAATACCGCCGACGAGGTCAAACGCCTCGAAGCGTTGCTCAAGGACAAGGCAGGGATCGACAACTACGTGGCCTACGTCGGCACCGGTTCGCCGCGCTTTTACCTGCCGCTGGATCAGCAACTGCCGGCGGCGAGCTTCGCCCAGTTTGTCGTCCTGGCGAAAACCATCGAAGAACGGGAAGCCCTGCGCACCTGGTTGATCTCAACCCTCAACGAGCAATTCCCCGCTCTGCGCTCGCGGGTCACACGTCTGGAAAACGGTCCGCCGGTTGGCTACCCGGTACAGTTCCGCGTGACCGGGGAGCACATCGAGGCGGTGCGGGCGCTGGCACGCAAAGTCGCGGCCAAGGTTCGCGAGAACCCGCATGTGGTCAACGTCCACCTGGACTGGGAAGAACCGAGCAAGGTGGTGTACCTGAACATCGATCAGGACCGCGCGCGGGCGCTGGGCGTGAGCACGGCCAACCTGTCGAAGTTCCTGCAAAGTTCTCTCACCGGTTCCAGCGTCAGTCAGTACCGTGAAGACAACGAGTTGATCGAGATCCTGTTGCGCGGCACCGTACATGAACGCACCGAGCTATCATTGCTGCCGAGCCTGGCGGTGCCGACCGATAACGGTCGCAGCGTCGCGTTGTCGCAAATCGCGACCCTGGAGTACGGCTTCGAAGAGGGCATCATCTGGCACCGCAACCGCCAGCCTAACGTGACGGTTCGCGCCGACATCTATGACAAGCAGCAACCGGCGACACTGGTGCAGCAAATCATGCCGACCCTCGATCCGATCCGCGCCGAACTGCCTGATGGCTACTTGCTGGATGTCGGGGGCACCGTTGAAGATTCGGCGCGTGGACAGAACTCGGTGAAGGCCGGCGTGCCGTTGTTCATTGTGGTGGTGTTGACCTTGCTGATGCTGCAACTGCGCAGTTTCTCGCGCACGGCGATGGTGTTTCTGACGGCGCCGCTGGGGTTGATCGGGGTGACGCTGTTTCTGTTGGTGTTTCGCCAGCCGTTCGGGTTCGTGGCGATGCTGGGGACTATCGCCTTGTCGGGGATGATCATGCGTAACTCGGTGATTCTGGTGGATCAGATCGAGCAGGACATTGCTGCGGGGCTCAAGCCTTGGCAGGCGATCATCGAGGCGACGGTGCGGCGGTTCCGGCCGATTGTGTTGACGGCACTTGCTGCTGTTCTGGCGATGATTCCTTTGTCACGCAGTGTGTTTTTCGGGCCGATGGCGGTGGCGATCATGGGGGGGTTGATCGTTGCTACGGCGTTGACGCTGCTGTTTTTGCCTGCGCTTTATGCGGCTTGGTTTCGGGTTCGCAAAGAACCCGTTTGACCTTGGCGGCCTTCGGGCCGACCAGGTTTCTGGTTGGTTGAGTACATATCCGTTTCTGCGGTAACGGCGACTTATGGTTTCGCCCTTACGGCGAGTCCCTTTGGCAAACGCCCCAAAGGAACCAAAGGTCTCGCCCCTTACGTACGGCCCCTCGCTGAGGCTCGGGGTTCCTTCGCTGCGGTATTCATCCGGGGGCATTGCCCTCCGGTCGGCTTCGCTTCGACCTACATGCAATGAGTTCGGCTGCGCCGAACGGCGCTGCGCGCCCATCCCCGGATGAACACCTCCACTCAGCCTGCCGAGGGGGCGGGTGGATCAAGATCAAGAGCTGCAGGCGAGCTAACGCTCGGCCTGTTGAGTGGTGAAGAGCGTGGGTGTACGCCGATCGGCCTTTGCTCTTCTGTGGGAGCGAGCCTGCTCGCGAAGGCGGCCTGCCAGCCGACCAGTTTCTTTCAGATGTACTTGGTCAAATTGTGGGAGCGGGCTTGCTCGCGAAGACGGCCTGCCAGCCAACCAATTTCTTTCAGGTGTTCCCGGCCCAACAGTGGGAGCGAGCCTGCTCGCGAAGGCGACCTGACAGCCGACCAATTTCTTTCAGATGTACTCGGTCAAATTGTGGGAGCGGGCTTGCCCGCGAAGACGGCCTGCCAGCCAACCAATTTCTTTCAGGTGTCCCCGGCCCAACTGTGGGAGCGAGCTTGCTCGCGATGGCTGCCCAACAGTCAACAACGTTTATCGCCCAAGCCAACCATTCAGACCATTCCCACAAGACTTTCAGGTTGCCTGTCGGAAGCACGCTCACTAGCCTCTGACGGTCGCTGCCAATTCAGCGACCGGGACTGCAAGCCCGCCAATAGTTTGTTAGGCGCCCACTGGCGCACCTATAATCGTGGCGCTTTTTTAGCGACCACCGATTTATGGTGGCTGTGTGCGGGAGATCTTCGGGTCTGCCGGGTTTGCCTAACAACTCGGTCTTGCAGACCCGCATACAGCTGCCACCCATCATCTGCAAGTGATGCTGGCTGCTCCAACTTTCGTTAGGAGCTTCACAATGATCAAACCCAGCCCCAACCCCCCGGCTCCAGAGTCCGAAGAAAATACCGGCACTTCAAACCGCCCCTGCCCAATTTTCACCATCCACCCAGGCGTCGACTCCGAAACCTTGCTGGTCCATGCCTACGAAACCCTCGCCTCAGCCAATGTAATGGCAACCGAATTGTCGTCCGTCCTGACCTGCCCAACCTGCAATCTGACACTCGGCATTCAGCAGATGATTGTCTTGGCGCAGCTATCGGTGAATCGTGTGCTGGATCAATTGGATTCGCTTCGATAGCACAACGAAAAAGCCCGCTGAACCTTTGAAGGTCGGCGGGCTTTTGGTTGTTGCCGTCAGCTAAAAGTTACAAGGTCCCAAACACCTTTTTCGCCAAACTGGTCGCCGCAGCCGCCGGGTTCTGGCGGATGGTTTCTTCCTGTTTGCCGATCATTTCGAACAAGCCATTCAACGCCTGCTCGGTGACGTAGTTTTCGACGTTGGCATTCTTCGCGTCCAATACGCCCATGGTCGCCGCTTGTCCGGCGAACGAGTTGTACTGCTGGGCCAGGCCCACCTTGTCGGTGGCTTGCTTGACGATCGGCAGAAACTTGGCGCGGATCTGTTCGCGGCTGGTCTTGTTGAGGTATTGGGTGGCCGAGTCGTTGCCGCCGCTGAGGATGCCCTTGGCGTCTTCCACGGTCATTTTCTTCACGGCATCGACGAGGATTGGCTGGGCCTGGGTCACGGCGGTTTCGGCCGCTTTGTTCATGCTGGCTTCCAGTTCATCGACCTGGTCACCCATGCCGAACTGTTTCATTTTGCTGGCGACCTTGCCCAGTTTGCCCGGCAGTTCGATTTTTACTTCCGGGTTGTTGCTGAAGCCGCCCGGGGTGCCGAGTTGTTTCACGGCCAGTTGCGCGCCTTGAGTCAGTGCGTCCTTGAGCCCGCCGGTGGCGTCTTTCTGCGACAGGTCGCTGAGGGATAGCGCCAGGGCGTTGGCACAGATCATCAAACCTGCGCACAGGCCGGCAAAACGAAGGGTAGGGCGGAGCATGGCAGCTTCCTTGTTCAGAAAAGAGAGAATTAGCGAACGGCGTCGACGCGGATTTTCAGCGGTTGCGGGTCTTTGCCATCAAGACGCACGGCATGGTGTTCGGTGGTGATGAACATCAGCTTTCCGTCGACTTCGATGCGCGCGCTGACCGAGTAGCGATGGCCTGGTTTGACCTGCGCCGGATCGTAACTCAGATGAAACGGCAGTGGCACCTGGCCTTTGACCGGGCCGTTCTGTTCGTCGAGGACAATGGCCGGTGCGTCGGCCACAGACACGTCCTGCAAGCTCACGTTCAGGGTAGCGGTGGGCGGCAGGGCGCTGCGTTGCAGGTAAAAGACTTCGCCGTAGAGGCTGGCCTTCGGGGCAGGTTGCAGGGATTGGCAGGCGCCGAGCAAAACCGTAAGCCCGAGGAGAGAGAGTTTTTTCATGAAGCGGATCCTTGTCATTGGCGCCCGAAGAAGACCGGCGCCAACGACAATTTAACGGATTTTACCGAGGATATCGCCCAACTTGCCTCGGGGGTGTTCTCAGACAAGCTGGACCAGCACTTCCTGTTCCTTTACATGATCGACACCCAGTTCCACCGGGTGATGTTGAGTGGAGATGAAGTACAGATGGTCCTCGTGGGTGATGCGCGCGCTGATTGCATAGCGATGGCCGGGCAGGACATCAGCAAGCTTGTACGTCAGGTTGAAGTTCAGCCCGGCTTTTTCTGCGTTGGTAATGATCTGTGCGGCCAGCTCTTTTGCTGCGACATCTTGCAGACTGTCATCCTCCAGACGGACATGAAGAGTCGAGTTACGCGGCAGCGCCATCTTTACCGCGTAACTCACTTTGCCACTAATGGTCTTTACGGTTTCGTTGCTCATATTGATTTCCTTATCGATTGATCGTCGGTAGTGACGAGCGCCCAGCATAGGGTCGAGATAGCGATTTCTATGTAGGGGGATTCCTGCGGATAGGGGCAAAGTTGGAGTGACATGAGTCAGAAGCGTCCTTGCTTCAGCCATAAAACCCACGCGCAGTGATCTGAGTGATTCAGACTGGCGTCACCAATTCCGCCGCATCTTCACTGCGATGCAACGCCACCTGCCGGATCGACAAGCGGATCTCCGCCGGCAACACCCGTTTGGCCGCGCCTTCGGCCAGCTCGCCGAGCAGTTCGTGGTAGCTCAACTTGCCCGCTTCGTCGCGCTTGAGCACTTCGAGGTCGAGCAGGGTCTGGATGAAGTGGCGGAACAGGCTCTTGTCGAAGAATTCCGGGGCGTTCAGGCCATGCAGGATCGACAGGCGCTGGGCCATGACCGTGCACAGGTCTTCCAGTTCTTCGGCACTGATGCTGTTCTGGCCGCTGTTGAGCAGCAGGGACACGGTCATGTAGAAACGCTGCAGGGTCTGGGCGATGCTTTTCGACAGCAGCGTCAGCAACACGAAATGCCGTGAGCTTGGCGCCGGGCGCAGGTACACATCGTTCTCGACGCGCAGCAGGCCTTGCTCGACGAACGCCTCCAGCCACTGGTCGATCACAGCATCCAGTTCGTCCAGCGACCAGCGAATGAACAGCTCCGCTTGCAGGTATGGGTACAGCGCGCGGGTGTAGCGCAGGATCTGTTCGCGACTCATGCGCGAGGCACTCTGGAAGAAGCTCGCCAGCAGTGCCGGCAGGGCGAAGATGTGCAATACGTTGTTGCGGTAGTAGGTCATCAGGACGGCATTCTGCTCGTCCAGATAGAGAATCTTGCCCAGGGCATCGCTCTGCTCGGACAGCAGGTCCATGTCCTTCACGTGCTCGATCAGCGCCCGGCCGTCACCTTCCGGCAGGGTGGTGTGTGGCGAGTACGGCACCTTGCGCAGCAGCGCTAGATACAGGTCGAGCACCCGTGCCATGGCGCGGTCGTCCAGGGCCAGGCGGCTGGTGGACAGCAGAGCCAGGGCGACGAGGTTGACCGGGTTGATCGCTGCCGCTTCGTTCAGATGCCGCGCGACCTTCTCGCCGAGGCGGTTGGTGGTCTCGTTGAGCCAGGCGGGTCTGAACTGCGGGCCGAGTTCCTGCTGGCGCCAGTCCGGCTGTTCGTTGTCGAGAAATTCCGCGAGTTTGATCGGCTCGCCGAAGTTCACCGCGACCTGGCCGAAGCGCTGCTTGAGTGCGCCGATGACTTTGAAGATGTCGAAGATCGATTCTTTCTTCTTGGCCGCACCGCGCAACTCGCCGAGGTAGGTCCGGCCTTCCAGTACGCGCTCGTAGCCGATGTACACCGGCACGAAGACAATGGGCATGCGCGACGAACGCAGGAAGCTGCGCAGGGTGATCGCGAGCATCCCGGTCTTCGGTTGCAGCATGCGCCCGGTGCGCGAACGGCCACCCTCGACGAAATACTCCACCGGGAAGCCCTTGGTGAACAGGGTGTGCAGGTATTCGTTGAACACCGAGGTGTACAGCGGGTTGCCCTTGAACGTCCGGCGCATGAAGAACGCGCCGCCACGACGCAGCAGGCCGCCGATCACCGGCATGTTCAGGTTGATCCCGGCGGCGATGTGCGGCGGGGTCAGGCCGTTGCGGAACAACAGGTAGGACAGCAGCAGATAATCGATGTGGCTGCGGTGGCAGGGTACGTAGATCACTTCGTGACCCTGGGCGACCTTCTGCACGCCTTCGATGTGGTTGACCTTGATGCCGTCGTAGATCTTGTTCCAGAACCAGCTCAGCACCACTTCCATAAAACGGATGGCGGTGTAGGTGTAGTCCGAGGCGATTTCGTTGCCATAGCGCAGGGCCTGGGCCTTGGCTTTTTCCGGCGAAATGTTCTCGCGTTCGGCTTCGTCGAGGATCGCTTGTCTGACCTGCGGCTGGTTCAGCAGGCCCTTGACCAGGTTGCGACGGTGGGAAATGTCCGGGCCGATCACCGCCGCCTTCAGGTTGCGAAAGTGTACCCGCAGGATGCGCTGGGCCATGCGCACGGTGCGCTCGTGGCCCTTGTTGTGTTCGATCAGTTCGCGCAGGTGGATCGGCGCGGAGAACTGCACGCGGGTCTTGCGCCCCAGTACGATGATGCTCAACAAGCGCCGCAGACGCCCGGTCACCGCCCAGCTATCGGCGAACAGGAGTTTCCATGGGCTGCTTTCGCTGTCCGGCGACTGGCCCCAGAACACGCTGACCGGAATGATTTGCGCGTCTTCGGCGGCGTTCTGGCTCAGGGCGCTGACCAGGCGGGTCAAGGTTGGCGGCGCGCCGCGCTTGTCATGGCGGCCGAGCCAGTCCGGGTCCGGCGTCAGGTAGAAGAACGCGGCCGGTTCCAGCAGGTTGCCCACCGATACCGGCAGCACGGGGCGCGGCAGGCCGGCCTTGCTGCACTCGGTATCGACCACGGCAAGGTCGGTCAGCGAAGGGTTTTGCAGGACGTAGAACACCGGACGACTGCGGTCGAGGTTGAGGGTGAACGACGACTGGTTGATCGTTTCCGAGCGAACCCAGAGGTACAACAGTCGGCGCAGGGTGCCAAACACAAGACGGCGGAACGGGGAGCGGGTCATACGGCTTCTGCGTGAGTGAATGAAACCGAGCGTTTGCTCGGGCGCTGCGTAGTGTGCCGGATTCGTCGAAAATCGGCAAAAAAGCGGCGAAGTAAACTGCTATTGAGAGTTTCAGCGTCTGTCATATACTCGGCGCTCTGTCGCCGTTGCCCACATGGGACCGGTATGCGCAGGCTGACGTTCCCGAGGCTTTCCTGCGAAAAGCCCGATCAATAATAAAAAGGGAGTATGAACAAATGGCAACACGCGAAACCGGCAACGTGAAGTGGTTCAACGACGCCAAGGGCTACGGCTTCATTCAGCGCGAGGACGGAGTGGACGTGTTCGTGCACTACCGCGCGATTCGTGGCGAGGGGCACCGTTCACTGACCGAAGGCCAGCAGGTTGAATATGCGGTGGTCGAAGGGCAGAAGGGGTTGCAGGCTGAGGATGTTGTAGGTCTGTAATCACGCAAAACCATTGTGGGAGCGGGCTTGCTCGCGAATGCGGTGTGCCAGTCGCAGTTGATGCCGGCTGATCCACCGCATTCGCGAGCAAGCCCGCTCCCACATTTGATCGGTGTTGTTGGCTATTAAGCGGTTTTCCAGGTGATCTCTTCTTCACCATCGGCGCTGATGCGAATCCAGCGGTCCGCCGTCTCTTCACCTTCTTCCTCGACCCAGGTTCCCGGCGCGCAACGCACTTCGACGTTCAGCGCGGCAAACGCGGCGCGGGCGCAGGCGATGTCGTCGTCCCATGGGGTCTGGTCGCTTTCCAGGTACAGGCTGTTCCACTTGCCGACCGCTTTTGGCAGCCAGGTCACCGGTACGTTGCCGGCCTTGCACTTGTAGGTCTGGCCCTTCTGGACCCAATCCGAACACGGGCCAAGTGCCGCGCCCAGCCAGGCGGCAATGGCTTTGTGATCGACGTCGGCGTCTTTCAGGTAAATCTCGATATCGGGCTGGCGCATGGATGTCCTCACTGCGGGTCTGAAAAATCCATTCGCGGATTTAGCCGGCCTTGAGCCGTTGCCCAAGACCAAAAATGTTTGAAGTTATTGAAGAACGAAATAATCGTAGCGCATCGACACGGTGACCTCGAACGGCTCGGCCTGCTCGATAACGGCAGCACGGCGTTCGGCACTGGCGCGCCAGCCGTGGGGCGTCATCGCCAGCAGGTTCGCCCGGTCCTGACCACTGTGGAGCGTCAGTTTGAATTCCAGGGTTTCGCTGTGCGCCAGCGCCATGCCTTCCGGTACCAGGTCCAGGTGCTTGTCGTCGATGTACTCGCGGACCTCATCGTACAGCCGCTCGCGTAATTCCATCAGGTGGCCGCTGGTCGGCCCGACTTTCATCAGGCCGCCGCCGACGCTCAGCAGGCGCTTGGCCTCTTCCCAATCCAGCGGGCTGAAGACGCTGGCGAGGAACTGGCAACTGCCGGAAGCCAACGGCACCCGCGCCATGCTGGCAATCAACCAGGTGAGCTGCGGGTTGCGTTTGCAGGCGCGTTTGACCGCTTCGCGGGAGATGTCCAGGGCATAACCTTCGGCATCCGGCAGCGCCTCGGCGATCTGCGCGGTGTAGTAGCCCTCGCCGCAACCGATGTCCAGCCAGCGCTGCGGCGCATAGCTGGCGGCCAGCTCCGCCAGACGCCTGGCCACCGGCGCATAGTGCCCGGCATTCAGGAAGTCGCGGCGGGCTTCGACCATCGCCTGGTTATCCCCGGGATCGCGGCTGTTCTTGTGCTGCACCGGTAGCAGGTTCAGGTAACCCTGGCGCGCACGGTCGAACCGATGCCCGGCGGGGCAGACCACACCGTTGTCCACCGCGTTGAGCGGTGCGCTGCAGATTGGGCAGGCAAGCATCAGGCGAGCAACTTGATCAGGGTCTGGTAGTAGATCTCGGTCAGTACGTCGAGATCGGCTGCCAGCACGCGCTCGTTGACCTGGTGGATGGTCGCGTTGACCGGGCCCAGCTCAACCACTTGCGTGCCCATGGTTGCGATGAAGCGCCCGTCGGAGGTACCGCCGCTGGTGGACGCCTTGGTGTCGCGACCGGTGATGTCCTTGATGCTCGACGACACCGCGTCCAGCAGCGCGCCTGGCTCGGTGAGGAACGGCAGGCCGGACAAGGCCCAGTCGACGTGCCAGTCCAGGCCATGCTTGTCGAGGATGTCGGCGACGCGCTTCTGCAGGCCTTCGACCGTGGACTCGGTGGAAAAGCGGAAGTTGAACACCGCCACCAGGTCACCCGGGATCACGTTGGTCGCACCGGTGCCGGAGTTGACGTTGGAGATCTGGAAACTGGTCGGCGGGAAGAAATCGTTGCCGTGGTCCCAATGCTCGGCGGCCAGTTCTGCCAATGCCGGAGCGGCGAGGTGGATCGGATTCTTTGCCAGGTGCGGGTAAGCCACGTGACCTTGCACGCCGCGCACGGTCAGCTTGGCGCCGAGGGAGCCGCGACGGCCGTTCTTGACCACGTCACCCACCAGGGTGGTGCTCGACGGTTCGCCGACGATGCACCAGTCCAGGCGCTCCTTGCGCGCGGCGAGGCGTTCGACCACTGCCTTGGTGCCGTGGTGCGCCGGACCTTCTTCATCGCTGGTGATCAGGAACGCGACTTTGCCCTTGTGATTCGGGTAGTCGGCGACAAAACGCTCGGACGCGACGGTCATGGCGGCGAGACTGCCTTTCATGTCGGCAGCGCCACGGCCGCAGAGCATGCCGTGTTCGTCGATCAGCGCGTTGAACGGTTCGATCTGCCAGGCTGACACCGGGCCGGTCGGGACCACGTCGGTGTGGCCGGCGAAGCACAGCACCGGACCGTCGTCCTGGCCGTGGGTGGCCCAGAAGTTATCCACATCTTCGATGCGCATCGGTTCCAGGGTGAAACCGGCATCGCCCAGGCGCTGCATCATCTGCTTCTGGCAATCGGCGTCGACCGGCGTCACGGACGGACGGCGGATCAGGTCGATGGCGAGTTGAAGGGTCGGCGAAAGGTCGGCGTGGGCCGTCATGGAAAACTCCGGAATCATGGAATATGGGCTTGGGCTTCAATGTGGGAGCGGGCTTGCTCGCGAAAGCGGTGTGTCAGTCAACATACGCCTCAACTGTTACAACGCATTCGCGAGCAAGCCCGCTCCCACAGGTATTGGGTTCGATCGGCAAACCGCGACACGCCAAGCCCCGCAAAATGGCGGTTATCTTAAAGCAAAACGGCGACCATTGGCCGCCGTTTAGTGCATCCGCAAAGATTTAGACGACAGGTGCCGTTTCAGGCTCGGCGGCCGGTTTCGGCAGCGACGACAGGAACGCCATGATCAGCGCCGCCAGATACGGTAGCGACTGCACCAACAGCATGGTGACCCAGAAGCGCATGTCGTTGCTCGGCATGCCGTTGACCAGATAAATCCCCAACGCCGCGCTCCACAACAGCAGCATGATGAACAACTCTTCGCGCGCTTCGGAAATCGCGACCCAGAAGCCATGGTTGTCGGCATTTTTCGGTGTGCGGAAGAACGGAATGCTGCTGGTGAAGAAGCCGTACAGCACCGCTTTGGCGATGGTGTGGGACAACGCCAGACCGGCCAGCGCCGCGCAGAAGGCATCCTTCAAGTTCACCCCGACCGCACGACGGTAGAGGAAGATGATCTTGGCGACCTTGAATACGAACAGCGCCAACGGCGGGATTGCGAAGATCAGCAGCGGCGGATCGACCCGTTGCGGCACGATGATCATTGCCGCCGACCACAACAGCGCACCGACGGTGAAGAAGATGTTCATACCGTCTGCCACCCACGGCAACCAACCCGCGAGGAAGTGGTAACGCTGGCCGCGGGTCAGCTCGGTGCCCTTGCCGCGCAGCAGGCTGGCGGTGTGGCGCTTGATGATCTGAATCGCTCCGTAGGCCCAGCGGAAACGCTGTTTCTTGAAGTCGATGAAGGTATCGGGCATCAGGCCTTTGCCGTAGCTGGTGTGGTAGTACGCCGCCGACAGGCCTTTCTCGAATACGCGCAGGCCCAACTCGGCGTCTTCACAGATGCACCAGTCGGCCCAGCCCAGCTCTTCGAGCACCGAACGGCGGGTCATGGTCATGGTGCCGTGCTGGATGATCGCATCGCGGTCGTTGCGGGTGACCATGCCGATATGGAAGAAACCTTTGTATTCCGCGTAGCAGAGCTTCTTGAAGGTGCTTTCGTTCTGATCGCGGTAATCCTGTGGCGACTGCACCACGGCGATTTTCGGGTCGGCGAAATGCGGCACCATGTGCTTGAGCCAGTTGCGGTCGACGCAGTAGTCCGAGTCGATCACGGCAATCACTTCGGCGTCCTTGGCGGTGTGCGGAATCAGGTAGTTCAGTGCGCCACCCTTGAAGCCGGCCAGCGGTGCCACGTGGAAGAACTTGAAGCGCGGGCCGAGGGTGGCGCAGTAGTCGCGCACCGGTTCCCAGACCGCCGGATCCTTGGTGTTGTTGTCGATGATCAGGACTTCGAAATCCGGATAGTCGAGGTTGGCCAGGGCGTTGAGGGTCTGTTTGACCATCTCCGGCGGTTCGTTGTAGCAGGGCACGTGAATCGACACTTTCGGGCGGTAGCTGGAATCGCCTTCCACCGGCAGGAACTCGCGGCGGCGCTTGTGCACCCACACCGCTTCGGCCAGTTCATGGGCTTCGGTCAGCAGCACGATGAACACCCCGAGCGCACCGAGGGCAAGCAGGAAACCCACTGTCAGGCTGAACCAGGTGCTGTACTGCTGGCTGTAGTCGTAGCCGATCCACACCAGCACCGAACCACAGAGGAACGCAATGAAGGTCAGGAAGGTGCGACCACGCTGGCGCAGGGCCGAGCCGTCGATCATCAGCAGGGTCAGCGACAACAGCGCCAATACCACCGAACCGATGGCCAACACGCGCCACTGCGGAATCGCCACCACCGGGCCTTCGAAGTTGAACTTCTGCTGGCGCGCGGCGTTGAATACGCCCCAGTAGGCGCCAACGGAACCTTCGTCGCTGACTTTCCACGGCTGGTCAAACGCTTCGATCACGAAGTAGTTGAAGCCCTGGCGATTGAGCTTGTTGACCAGGGTTCGCAGGTAGATCGCCTGGTCTGCGGGCGAAGCATCGGCGCCGCCGCGCATGCGGCCGTTGCTCGGCCAGCCCACTTCGGACAGCAGCAGCGGCTTTTTCGGGAACATCTTTTTCAGGTCGCGGGCGCGGTCGAGGACGAACTGCCCGGCCTTGTCCATCGGGATGAATTCCCAGTAAGGCAGGACGTGGGCTGCGATCAGGTCGACGTGCTTGGCCAGTTCCGGGTGTTCTTCCCAGACGTGCCATTGCTCGGACGTGGTCACCGGCACCTTCACGGCGGCGCGGACACGATCGAGCATCACGCTCAGTTCGGCGGCGGTGATTTCCTTGCGGAAGATCGCTTCGTTGCCGACCACCACACGAACCACGCTGCGCGAAGAGTTGGCGATTTCGATGGCGCGGGTAATTTCCCGTTCGTTGCGTTCCTGGTCCGGACTGATCCAGATCCCCAGTGTCACCCGCAAACCAAACTCTTCCGCCAGTTTCGGGATGTCTTGCAGGGTGCCATCGACCGAGTAGATGCGGATGTTATCCGTCAGCTTGCTCATGATCTCCAGGTCGCGACGCATTTGATCGTCGGTCGGGTACTGGTCTTTCTGCGGGAACTGGCCCTGCTGGAATGGCGAGTACGAGAAGCCGGAGATCTGTTCAGGCCAGTTGGGGGCGGTGACCGGGCGGTTGATCAGCGCCCAGAAGCCGGTAAACAAGGCCGCGATGGCGAGCACCACGACCAGGTTGAGTCCAAATTTACGCGATGACATAGCTATTTCGGGTTCCAAAGACTGTGGAACGGAGGAACGGTTGGCCGTCGCCAATGGGCGCGCATCCTACACCGGGCATTCTCTGGTCCTGCAGCGGACAGGGAATTGCCGGACGTTGGGCAATCTGATTTCGTTAAAGTTCTTTCTATTTTTCATGTAACTGATTTTGTCTTCATATCGCCATATAATGCCCGCCGGTTTTTGGGGTAATGGTCATGAGTACTGAAGATCCGCGTTTTGCCGGCATTGCCCGTTTGTATGGCATCGAAGGCCTTGAACGCCTGCGCGCAGCCCATGTGGCGATTGTCGGCGTCGGTGGGGTCGGTTCCTGGGCGGCGGAAGCCATGGCCCGTTGTGGCGTGGGCGAGATTTCGCTGTTCGATCTGGATGACGTCTGCGTCAGCAACGCCAACCGTCAGTTGCACGCGCTGGACAGCACCGTCGGCAAACCCAAGGTCGAGGTGATGGCCGAGCGTCTGCGCGGGATCAACCCGGACTGCACGGTGCACGCGGTGCCGGACTTCGTCACCCGCTACACCATGGCCGAGTACATCACGCCGAACATCGACTGCGTGATCGACTGCATCGACAGCGTCAACGCCAAGGCTGCGCTGATCGCCTGGTGCAAGCGTCGCAAGATCCAGATCATCACCACCGGCGGCGCAGGCGGGCAGATCGACCCGACCTTGATTCAGGTCTGCGACCTGAACCGCACGTTCAACGACCCGCTGGCGTCGAAAGTGCGCTCCACGCTGCGCCGCGACTACGGCTTCTCACGCACCGTGACCCGCCATTACAGCGTGCCGTGCGTGTTTTCCACCGAGCAGCTGCGTTATCCGAAACCGGACGGCAGCATTTGCCTGCAGAAGAGTTTTGTCGGTGATGGCGTGAAGCTCGACTGCGCCGGCGGGTTTGGCGCGGTGATGATGGTGACGGCGACCTTCGGCATGGTCGCGGCGACCAAGGCTGTGGACAAGATTGTGGCGGGAGTGCGGCGGCCGGCGGAGCGGGTCAAGCCTCAGATTTAAGTGTTGCTACTGATGGCCTCTTCGCGAGCAAGCCCGCTCCCACATTCGATGTTCAGTGAATACAGTTTTTGTGTACGACCGAAATCCAATGTGGGAGCGGGCTTGCTCGCGAAGGCGATTAACCGGCCAACTCATTCATTCGCTGAAGTACGGCATTGAGGCCATTGCTACGAGACTGGGACAACTGCCGCCCCAATCCCAGCTGATTGAACCAGTCCGGCAAATCCACCTGCTGCAATTGAGCCGCCGACAAGCCGTTGACCCGCGCCAGCAGCAACGCCACCAACCCGCGAATCAACCGCGCATCGCTGTTGGCGCTGAACTGCCAATGGCCGTCGCGCAATTCGCCCACCAGCCACACCTGGCTTTCACAACCGTGCACCCGGTTGGCGTCGCACATCTGCGTATCACTCAAGGCAGGCAGGCGCTCGCCCCATTGCATCAGCAGGCGTGCGCGTTGTTCCCAGCTGGCGGCTTTGCCAAAGGTATCGAGTGCGGTCACGGCATCGGCAGGCAGGTTCATCGCAGCAGCTCCAGGGCCTGATCCAGGGCTTCAAAAAACCGTTCCAGGTCTTCGGAGTCGTTGTACAGCGCCAACGACACCCGAATCGCCCCCGCCAGTTCAAAGCGTTTGAGCAACGGCATGGCGCAGTGATGGCCAGCGCGCACTGCAATCCCTTGCTCAGTCAGCAAGTGCGCCAGGTCTGCGTTATGCACACCCTCGACGGTAAAACTGGCCAGTGCCACTTGTGGCCTACCCAGCAAACGGATTCCGTGACGTGCCTCAAGACCCTTGAGCAAGCCGGCATGCAGCGCCGTTTCATGGGCGGACACGGCGTCCTGGTCAAGCCCGGCGAGGTAATCCAGGGTCGCTCCCAGGCCGATCACACTGGCAATCGGCGGCGTCCCGGCCTCGAAGCCCAGAGGTGCCGGGCGAAAGCGGGCGTCGTGATAATTGGCATCGAGCACCATTTCACCGCCGAACTGCCAGGGACGCAGCTGTTGCAGCGCGGTGTTGCGCCCGAACAGCACGCCCAGGCCATCGGGACCGTAGAGCTTGTGGCTGGAGAACACATAAAAATCGCAGCCCAATGCTTGCACGTCGTGGCGGCCATGGACCACGCCCTGGGCGCCATCGATCACGGTCAGGGCATTGTGCGCCTTGGCCAGTGCCAGCAATTGAGGCAGCGGCTGCCACGCGCCAATCACGTTGGACAGCTGACTGACGGCCAACAGACGCGTGCGTGGGCCGATCAAACCGGCGGCGGCTTCAAGGTCGATCACGCCGTCGGCGTCCAGCGGCAGGATCACCAGCTTCAGCTCGCGACGGTGTGCCAGTTGCTGCCACGGCAAAAGGTTGGCGTGATGCTCCAGGGCGCTGATGACAATTTCGTCGCCCGGATTGAAAAGGTGTTCCAGGCCATAGGCCAGGAGATTCAGCGCGGACGTCGCGCCGTGGGTAAAGATGATCTGCCCGCAATCGCCAGCATTGAGCCATTGCGCGGCTTTGCGACGGCTGTCCTCGAACGCCTGGGTGGCGTGGGCGCCGGGCAAGTGTTGTGCCCGATGCACGTTGGCCGCGCCATTGGCGTAGTAGTGCGCCAGGGCGTCCAGCAGGGCTTGGGGTTTTTGCGTGGTGGCGGCGTTGTCCAGATAGGTCTGGCCTTGTCGCTGCAGGGCAGCGATGGCCGGAAAATCGGCGCGCCAGGGAGAGAGAATCATCATGTTGTTCGCCTGTACGCCTGACCCCTGTAGGAGCGAGCATGCTCGCGATGGACCTCAACGATAACGCGGGGTACCAGACAGCCCGTGTCGTTCATTTGATCATCGCGAGCAGGCTCGCTCCTACAGGTACAGGTGACGCTTAGTTGTGAGCGTGCAGCGCTTCGTTCAACTCGATGGCCGATTTGTGGGTTTTGCATTCCACGGCACCGGTCTCCGAATTGCGACGGAACAGCAGGTCCGTCTGGCCGGCCAGTTCACGGGCCTTGACCACTTTGACCAGTTGATTGTTCTCGTCCAGCAGCGCGACTTTGGTACCGGCGGTCACGTACAGGCCCGACTCGACGGTGTTGCGGTCGCCCAACGGGATACCGATACCGGCGTTGGCGCCGATCAGGCAGCCTTCGCCGACCTTGATCACGATGTTGCCGCCGCCCGACAGGGTGCCCATGGTCGAGCAGCCGCCGCCCAGGTCCGAACCCTTGCCGACGAATACGCCAGCGGATACGCGGCCTTCGATCATGCCCGGGCCTTCGGTGCCGGCGTTGAAGTTGATGAAACCTTCGTGCATCACGGTGGTGCCTTCGCCCACGTAGGCACCCAGGCGCAGACGCGCAGCGTCAGCGATACGCACGCCGGCCGGAACCACGTAGTCGGTCATTTTCGGGAACTTGTCCACCGAGAACACTTCCAGCAACTCGCCGCGCAGGCGGGCTTCGAGTTGCAGTTCGGCCAGTTCGCCCAGGTCGACAGCGCCCTGGCTGGTCCAGGCCACGTTCGGCAGCAGCGGGAAGATCCCGGCCAGGTTCAGGCCGTGAGGCTTGACCAGGCGATGGCTCAGCAGGTGCAGCTTGAGGTAGGCCTCCGGGGTGGACGACAGCTGGGCGTCTTCAGCCAGCAGGGTGGCGACCAGCGGCTTGTGGCTCTCGGCCAGTCGGGTCAGCAGGGCAGCCTGGGCAGCGTCGACGCCTTTGAGGGCTTCGGCCAGTTGCGAGGCCTGTGCGGTGCTGAATGCGATGGCCTGATTGCCTTCGGTGTAGCCCAGGATCGGTGCGATAGCGGCGACGACTTCCGCCGATGGCTTGAGAACCGGGGCGGCATAGAACACTTCCAGCCATGCGCCTTGACGGTTTTGAGTGCCGACGCCGAAGGCCAGGCTGAACAGGGTAGTGGACATGTGAATACCTCTAACAAAATTGAACGGGCTGCTTACTTGAGCGCGGCCGCGTAGATATCTGGCTTGAAGCCAATCAGGGTTCGGTCACCGAGATCGAGCACCGGGCGCTTGATCATCGAGGGTTGTGCGAGCATCAGTTCGATGGCTTTCGTCTGGTCGAGATGGGCTTTGCGTTCGTCGTCGAGCTTGCGAAAGGTCGTGCCTGCACGGTTCAACACCACTTCCCAGCCGTGCTCGCTGCACCATTGGGTCAGGTGTTCACGGTCGATACCGACCGCTTTGTAATCATGAAAGTCATAGCTGACAGCGTGTTCATCGAGCCAGGTGCGCGCCTTTTTCATGGTGTCGCAGGCTTTGATGCCGAAAAGGTGCAACGTTTTGCTTGAAACGGTCAAGGAATTGCCCCCTTTGCAGGTGCTGGAAATAAAAGGTGGAGGATTATGCCATGGCCGGACGGTTTCGCGGCGGCTGTGGTCGGGTTTGTATTTTTGTCATGCCATAAATCCCTTTGCAGGAGCGAGCTTGCTCGCGATGAACCTGAGAGCGCCGCGGGGTATCAGGCATGCCGCGTAATCGTTAACGACCATCGCGAGCGAGCTCGCTCCTACAGGAGGGCGGTATTGCGGCGTGCGACATTGGTGCAAGGCCCCCCAGCCAGTCTAAGCAGCTAATATGGCACTTCCATGCTGTCGATTGTCCGGGAACCACGTTTTATGCAAACCGCCTACACCGTCCTGATCCTGTTGATGCTGGTCGGCGTTTCGCGCCTGATCGGACGGGTGATCCCGCTGCCGTTGCCGCTGGTGCAAATCGCCGCAGGGGCATTGCTTGCGTGGCCGACTCTGGGATTGCATGTGGCCCTGAATCCCGAGTTGTTCCTGTTTCTGTTCCTGCCACCGCTACTGTTCTCCGACGGTTGGTGCATGCCCAAGCGCGAATTCTGGCACCTGCGCGGACCTATCCTGACCCTGGCGGTGGGCCTGGTGTTGTTTACCGTGGTTGGCGCCGGCTATTTCATTCATTGGCTGCTACCCAGTGTGCCATTGCCGGTGGCGTTTGCCCTGGCGGCCGTGCTGTCGCCGACGGATGCGGTGGCGGTGTCGGCGATCTCCCGCAATCGACTGCCCACGCCATTGATGCACATCTTGCAGGGTGAGGCGCTGATGAACGACGCCTCGGGTCTGGTGACGTTCAAGTTTGCCTTGGTGGCGGCGGTGACCGGCGTGTTCTCACTGGCCAATGCCAGCCTGACGTTCGTGCTGGTCGCCGTCGGCGGGCTGGCCGTCGGGGTGGCCTTGAGCTGGCTGGTTGGCCGTCTGCGGGCGTGGATGATCGCGCGCGGCTGGGACGACCCCGCGACGCACGTGGTGTTCATGTTGTTGCTGCCGTTTGCGGCCTATGTGCTGGCCGAGCGCATGGAAGTGTCAGGCATCCTCTCGGCGGTGGCGGCGGGGATGATGCAGAGCTGGCTCGATCTGCTGCCGCGCCAGACCAACACGCGCCTGCTCAATCGCAGTGTCTGGTCATTGCTGGAATTCGCCTTCAACGGCTTGATTTTCCTGCTGTTGGGCCTGCAGTTGCCGGACATCATCAAGGCGGTGGCCAGTCACGAAACCTCGCTATGGCCGACGTTGTTGTATCGCGGGCTGGATGTGCTGGCGATTTTCCTGGTGCTGCTGGTTTTGCGGTTCGTCTGGGTGCAAAGCATCTGGCGGCTGTCCATTTTTGTGCGGCGCTGGCGTGGCAAGGCTGAGATAACCCGGGTGCCAAGCGCGCGTTCCTGCTGGTTGCTGACCGTCGGTGGCGTGCGTGGGGCCGTGACGCTGGCGGGGGTAATGTCGGTGCCGATGCTCATGGGGGATAGTGCGTTTCCCGAGCGCGATCTGCTGATATTCATCGCCGCCGGGGTGATTCTGCTGTCGTTGATTGCGGCCTGCATCGCGCTGCCACTGTTGTTGCGGGGCATCGAAGCCAGCCCGGACGACAAGCGCCGCAACGAAGTGCGCGACGCCTGGCGCAAGACCGCCGAAGCGGCCATTCATGCGCTTGAGACAGAAGAAATCAACCCGCAGGACGCTGCCCAGTCCGCGCTGGCGGCCGAACTCAAGGCGCGGATCATGTCCGAGTACCGGCACCAGTTGGAGGTGTTCAACGATTCAGCCGAAGCCCAGGCCTTGGCCTTTCAGATGGACTTGCTGGAGCGGCGTCTACGTTTGAAGGCGCTGCGGGCACAGCGCCTGGAGTTGTATAGCCTCAGTCGTCAGCACCAGATTGGCGATGACGTGTTGCGTGAGGTGTTGGGGGAACTGGATCTGAGTGAGGCCAAGTTGGGAGCGGTGAAATAATAAAGAGGTTCGTTGTTTGGTTTACGCTGAGTGATAATTGATGTCTTAATCTGGCTTTGGATATGCTTTGCGCATTAGTCGGCGATCGTTTTGGCTTATTGTTGTGTTTTTATATACCGCCCAATCCCCGATTGTCAGTTCGTTGGGTATGGGGTAGTGCATTATTGAGGTTGGATCATAAGCAGTGGTTCGAGCAGTTGCTGTTTCCAGCAATCTAAATAGATTGTGATCAACTTCCTCCTTGCTCCATTGAAAAGCGGTCCAGTAGTGCTCATATACCGCAGGTTTGTTCCACGGGATATTAGCTTTTGGATGTTGATGTTCATGCTCCATGCCGAGTGCATGGCCGAATTCGTGCAATACCGCAGCTTCAAACCAAGGATGGTCGGGAGCGGTGCCAATGTTCATGGTGTTTTCGCCAGGGCCGCGCAGCGTGGCGTCGGTGCCGATGGCTGAGTAGTTTAAGGGGGCTTCCATGGTGATCCGAATGTCACCCTCGGAGCCGCTGACAAACTCCAGATTCAAGTTGATAGATGGTTGCCATAGCATGATGGCTTTTATGGCGGCCTCGCGATGTGTGTCGGACGGCGGGTTGAGAAATGCTACTTTGAGTGTCCTCTGGTTAGCCCAAAATTTGGAGTGAGTTGATACTCCTCTTTTTTTTCGACTTCCAGTGGTCGCAATGTTGGCATTGTCAGGGTTTTCATTAATGGCGGCGTCATAAGAGGCTTGTATGTCTGCTGGTTCGATAACTTTGCAGGGGTGTGAATGAGACATTGACTATCTCCTTGTCATATTTTTAGTTGAATCGGTTGATTCAGCTTGGAGATTAGTTGTCGTTCTGTTGTGGGTAAAGTTGCTGCCTATTAGGGGATGTTGCGATAACTAAGCATGGCCTGCACCGCGTTGCACGGTGCAGGCTTGGAGCGCTTACTGGTTTCTCGTAATAAATGCACGGATTCGTTCGGCAGCCTCGACACACTCCGCCAACGGCGCAACCAGCGCCATGCGCACGCGCCCGGCGCCCGGATTGACGCCATCGACATCCCGCGACAGGTAAGAGCCCGGCACCACGGTCACATGCTCCTGCTCGAACAGGTCGCGGCAGAACGCTGCATCGTCACCGGCCACATTCGGCCACAGGTAGAAACTGCCATCCGGACGCTGTACGTCCAGCACCGGGCTGAGAATTTCCAGTACCGCATCAAATTTCTCGCGATACAACGCTCGATTGGCGCGCACATGCACTTCGTCATTCCATGCAGCAACGCTGGCCAGTTGGGTTTGAACCGGCATCGCGCAGCCGTGGTAGGTGCGGTAAAGCAGGAAGCCTTTGAGAATGTCGGCGTCACCGGCGACAAAACCCGAGCGCAGGCCTGGCAGGTTCGAACGCTTGGACAGGCTGTGGAACACCACGCAGCGCTTGAAGTCCTTGCGGCCCAGTTCTGCGCAGGCGCTGAGCAGGCCTGGCGGCGGCGTCTGTTCGTCGAAGTAGAGTTCGCTGTAGCACTCGTCCGCGGCAATCACGAAGTCGTGCTCATCGGCCAGGGCGATCAGCTTTTTCAGGGTCTCGACCGGAATCAATGCGCCGGTCGGGTTGCCTGGCGAGCATAGGAACAGGATCTGGCAGCGTTTCCAGATGTCCGGCGAAACGGCGTCGAAATCCGGATTGAAGCCGTTTTCGTCCAGGCATGGCAGGTAATGCGGCTTGGCCCCGGCGAGGAACGCCGCGCCTTCGTAGATCTGGTAGAACGGGTTCGGGCTGACCACCAGCGCGTCATCGCCACGGTTGACCACGGTCTGGGTGAAGGCGAACAGCGCCTCGCGGGTGCCGTTGACCGGCAGCACGTTGCGCGCCGGATCGATCCAGCCTTTGGGGACATCGAAGCGACGTTCGCACCAGGCGGCGATGGCTTCGCGCAGGGCCGGGATGCCGAGGGTGGTCGGGTATACGGCCATCTGATCGAGATTGCTGGCCAGTGCTTCGGCGACGAAGCTTGGCGAGCGGTGTTTAGGCTCGCCAATGGACAGTGCAATAGGGCGCTTGTCCGGGTTGGGCGTGACGCTGCCGAGCAAGGCGCGGAGTTTTTCGAACGGGTAGGGCTGGAGCTGGGACAGAGCGTTGTTCATCGATAAATCTCGTTCGGTGTTGGAGCGGCGCAGGTCCCTGTAGGAGCGAGCTTGATCGCGATGGTCGTCAACGATAACGCGTTCTTGCCAGAATAACGCGGCGTATTTGAGATCATCGCGAGCCAGTTCGCTCCTACAAAAGGCGGGCCGTTGTTAAGTCAGATGCTGATGCGCGACAGTTTGATATCGGGTTCCTGGTTGACGCTCAGTTGTTCGACGATCGCATCCTGCAGGCGGCTGCACAGCAGCGGGTCGGACAGCGGCTGATTGTGGGCGTCGGTGATGAAGAACACGTCTTCCACGCGCTCGCCGAGAGTGGCGATCTTGGCGTTTTGCAGCGACAGATCGAACTCCAGGAAAATCGTGCCGATCCGCGCCAGCAGGCCCGGGCGGTCGGGTGCCGTGAGTTCCAGCACCGTTACCGGCCGCTGGGCGTCGTTGTGGATCGTTACCTGTGGTGCAAAGGCGAAATGCTTGAGCTGGCGCGGTACCCGGCGCTGGATGATGGTCGGGTAGTTGTCCGGGTTGCGCAGGGCCTCGGTAAGGCCGTCGCGGATCTGTTTGACCCGTGCCGGGTTGTCGCCAATCGAGTCGCCGTCGGTGTCGAGCACGATGTAGGTGTCGAGGGTGAACTGGCTGCTGGAGGTGATGACCCGGGCGTCATGGATGTTCAGGTTGAGCTGGTCCATCGCGGCCACGGTCACGGCGAAGAAGTCGTGCTGGTCGGGGGCGTAGATGAAGATCTGGGTCCCGCCTTCGAACTCGCGCTGGGTAGTCTCCTTGATCAGCACCAGTGGTCCGCCATCGGCCGGTTGCTGGAGGATCGCGTCGCTGTGCCAGGCCACATCGCCGGCGGTATGGCGCAGGAAATAGTCATCACCCAACTGCGCCCACAGTTGCTCGACATCGTCCGGGTCGGTGCCGCCGCGTACCAGAATGTCCAGGGCGGCGCTCTGGGTCTGGCGGATCTGCTCTTCGCGATCCACCGGATTCTCCAGGCCGCGACGCAGGGCACGCTTGGTTTCGGTGTAGAGCTGGCGCAGCAGGCTGGCGCGCCAGGAATTCCATAGCGTCGGGTTGGTGGCGTTGATGTCGGCGACGGTCAGCACATACAGGTAGTCAAGGCGGGTTTCGTCGCCGACGATCTGTGCGAAGTCGTGGATCACCTGCGGGTCGGACAGGTCCTTGCGCTGGGCGGTGGTCGACATCACCAGATGGTTTTGCACCAGCCATACGATCAGGCGGCTGTCCCACAATGGCAGTTGATGGCGCTGGCAAAACGCCTCGGCGTCGACCGCGCCGATGTCCGAGTGGTCGCCATGGCGGCCTTTGCCGATATCGTGGTACAGGCCGGCCATGTAGATCAGCTCGGGTTTGGGTAACTTACCCATGAGCTTGCTGGCCAGCGGGAATTTTTCCGACACCTGAGTGTACTGCAGCTTACGCAGGTGCTTGATCAGGTTCAGGGTATGGGCATCGACCGTATAGATGTGGAACAGGTCATGCTGCATCTGCCCGACGATAAAACCGAATTCGGGCAGATAACGACCCAGGATGCCGTAGCGGTTCATTCGTCGCAGGTTGCGGTGGATACCGATCTTGCACTTGAACAGCTCGATAAACAGGCTGGTGTTGCGAATATCGTTGCGGAAGTCGTCGTCGATCAGGTGACGGCTTTCCCGTAGCATACGAATGGTGTCGGCGCGCACGCCCTTGATTTCCGGCTGCTGGGCCATCAATACGAAAATTTCCAGCATGGCGAACGGCGTGCGGCGGAAAACGTTGTGGTTGCGTGCTTCGATATAGCCATCATGCAACTGGAAGCGCGAATTGATCGGCTGCGGTGGTGCCTCATCTTCAGGTGCGAGGATGACTTCCTCGAAGTGCTGGATGATCAGGTCGCTGAGCTGGGCGATGCTCATCACCACCCGGTAATACTGCTGCATGAAATTTTCGATGGCTTGCTTGGCGTCGTCGCCTTTGAAGCCCAGCAGTCCGGCAATGGTGCGCTGGTGATCGAACAGCAGGCGGTCTTCGGCGCGACCGGCGAGCATGTGCAGGGCATAGCGAACCTTCCACAGGAACTCCTGGGAGGAGGCGAGCAATGCGTTTTCACTTTCGACCAGGAAGCCTTCGCCCGCCAGTGCCCGCAGGTTCAGGGTGCCGTACTCGCGACGGGCCACCCACAGAATCGTCTGGATATCCCGCAGGCCGCCGGGCGAGCCCTTGACGTTGGGTTCCAGGTTGTATTCGGTGTCGTTGTACTTGTGGTGCCGGGCCTTTTGTTCGGCACGCTTGGCCAGGAAGAAGTCCTTGCTTGGCCACATGTGCCCGGTACTGGTGACGTCCAGCATGCGCTGGCGCAAACGCTCGGGGCCGGCGATGGTGCGGCTTTCCATCAGGTTGGTGACGACCGTCAGGTCGGCGCGGGCCTCGACGGCGCATTCGTCGACTGAGCGAACGCTCTGACCGACCTCCAGGCCGATGTCCCACAACAGTGTCAGAAAGCGTTCGATGGAATCGCGGAAAACTTCGTGGTCCGCGCTGTCCAGCAGGATCAGCAAATCGATGTCGGAATAAGGGTGCAATTCACCGCGGCCGTAGCCGCCGACCGCGACCAGCGCGATGTCGGCGTCCTCGCTCCAGTTGAACTGCTCCCAGGCCTTTTGCAGGATGTTGTCGACGAACCAGGCGCGATCCTCGATCAGCCGGCGAATGTCCCGGCCATTGCGAAAGCGTGCGTCGAGCACCTCGCGGGCCTGGCGGATCGCCTTCTTGAAGGCTGCGATCGGGCTTGCCTTCAGGGCCAGTTCAGCCTGGAACTGGCCACGGTCGAAGAGTTCGGGGTCCACCTGCGGCATCGATTGGCTTTCCTTTCTATAGGCGAGATACGCTGGCGAGATCAGGCCGAAACGCGAGGGATGGTGTCATCGCTGCGCAGGGTGAAGATCTCGTAACCGGTTTCGGTCACCAGCAGGGTGTGTTCCCACTGTGCCGAGAGCTTGCGGTCCTTGGTGATCGCGGTCCAGCCGTCGCCCAGAACCTTGGTGTCGGCACGGCCCTGGTTGATCATCGGCTCGATGGTGAAGGTCATGCCGGCCTTGAGTTCCATGCCGGTGCCAGCGCGGCCGTAGTGCAGGATCTGCGGCTCTTCGTGGAACACCTTGCCGATACCGTGGCCGCAGAATTCTCGAACCACCGAGAATCCGTTCTTTTCAGCGTGCTTCTGGATGATTTCACCGATATCGCCCAGGCGGCAGCCGGGTTTGACTATTTCAATCGCCTTGTACATACATTCCTGGGTCACCTGGGACAGGCGCTCGGCCCAGACCGGCACGGTGCCGACGTGGAACATGCGGCTGGTGTCGCCGTGGTAGCCGTCCTTGATGACGGTGACGTCGATGTTCAGGGTGTCGCCGTCTTTGAGCGGCTTGTCGTTCGGGATGCCGTGGCAGACCACATGGTTGATCGACGTGCAGATCGACTTTGGATAGCCCTTGTAGTTGAGCGGGGCAGGGATGGCTTTCTGCTCATTGACAATGTAGTCGTGGCAGATCTGGTTCAGTTGATCGGTGGTAACGCCCGGCTTGACATGTTCGGCAATCATTTCCAGCACATCGGCGGCCAGTTTGCCGGCGATACGCATTTTGGCGATATCCTCGGGCGTTTTGAGGGTGACGGTCATACGGGCTCTCTCTGCGCCAGGCGGCGCTTTCTGAACGGAAAGGGCATTGCGCGATGGGTCTTCGCAGCCCTGAAAAATACGATTCTACCAGACGATCAGCGCAAATCTGCGCCTGTGTGCATCGCTTCTCTCTATAGAATGGTGCATTCTTGGAGGATTCCAAGGGATGGCGCAAAGCGCTCGCCAGGATTTCAGAATCCGGGTTCCGTTTTGCCCTGCCTTGTGATATAAAATGCGCCGCTTTCCGGGGATGTCTCGAAAAGCCTAAATCCACACACGTGTCGACACGATGACCTGGGTGCCTTCAGCTGATGCTGCTGGTTGGTCATTGGGATACGTGGAGGCCAAACCCGACTTATTAAGGAACTATCATGTCCCAAGTCAACATGCGCGATATGCTGAAGGCCGGTGTGCACTTCGGTCACCAGACCCGTTACTGGAACCCGAAAATGGGCAAGTACATTTTCGGCGCGCGTAACAAGATCCACATCATCAACCTTGAAAAAACCCTGCCAATGTTCAACGAAGCTCTGACTTTCGTAGAGCGTCTGGCCCAGGGCAAAAACAAGATTTTGTTCGTCGGCACCAAGCGTTCCGCTGGCAAGATCGTTGCTGAAGAAGCAGCACGTTGCGGTTCGCCGTACGTCGATCACCGCTGGTTGGGCGGCATGCTGACCAACTTCAAAACCATCCGTGCTTCCATCAAGCGTCTGCGTGACCTTGAAGTTCAAGCCGAAGACGGTACTTTCGCCAAGCTGACCAAGAAAGAAGCGCTGATGCGCACTCGTGACCTGGAAAAGCTGGATCGTTCCCTGGGTGGTATCAAGGACATGGGCGGTCTGCCAGACGCTCTGTTCGTTATCGACGTTGATCACGAGCGCATCGCGATCACCGAAGCCAACAAGCTGGGCATCCCGGTTATCGGCGTAGTCGATACCAACAGCAGCCCGGAAGGCGTTGACTACATCATCCCAGGCAACGATGACGCAATCCGCGCTATCCAGCTGTACATGGGTTCGATGGCTGACGCTGTGATCCGTGGCCGCAACAACGTTGCCGGCGGCACCGAAGTTTTCGTTGAAGAAGCTCCGGTAGCAGCAGCTGAGTAATTGACGCCTTGGCGTTGACTCAGTAAGCAAAAAGGGGGCTTGGCCCCCTTTTTGCCACCTCGAAAACCATTTGTCGGCGCCCACTGCTCTATCTGTAATGTGCGGCAGCTAACAAGGGTGGTTCGGGAAGAATTGATCGCCCGTTCGATCGGGTGGAATGGTTGAAAACCTATCCAAGAGGATTTTGAAATGGCAGAGATTACTGCAGCGTTGGTCAAAGAACTGCGCGAGCGTACTGGCGAAGGCATGATGGACTGCAAAAAGGCCTTGACCAAGGCTGGCGGCGACATCGAGAAAGCCATTGATGACATGCGTGCTTCGGGCGCCATCAAGGCCGCCAAGAAAGCCGGCAACGTTGCCGCTGAAGGCGCTATCGCCATCAAGGCTGACGACAAGGCAGCCGTGCTGCTGGAAGTCAACTCGCAGACCGACTTCCTGGCCCTGCAAGACGACTTCAAGAACTTCGTTGCTGCCAGCGTAGAGAAAGCCTTCGACGAAAAACTGACCGACGCAGCTCCGCTGATCGCCGCTCAGGAATCGGCTCGTGAAGCACTGGTTGCCAAAGTTGGCGAAAACGTCAACATCCGTCGCCTGGTGCGTGTAGAGGGCGACGTTGTCGGCACCTACCTGCACGGTAACAAGATCGGTGTTGCTGTTGTTCTCAAGGGCGGCGATGTTCAGCTGGCCAAAGAGATCGCCATGCACGTGGCTGCAAGCAACCCTGAGTTCCTGCTGCCATCGCAGGTTTCGCCAGAAGCCATCGAGCGCGAAAAAGCCGTTTTCCTGTCTTTGAACGAAGACAAGATGAAAGGCAAGCCGGCTGAAATCGTCGAGAAGATGATCGCTGGTCGTATCACCAAGTTCCTGGCTGAAGCCAGCCTGGTCGAGCAAGCTTTCGTCATGAACCCGGAAGTCACCGTAGGTGCTCTGGCCAAGAAAGCCGGCGCTGAAATCGTTTCCTTCACTTACTTCAAGGTAGGCGAAGGCATCGAGAAGCCAGTGGACAACTTCGCAGAAGAAGTTGCTGCCCAGCTGGCTGCTGCCAAGCAATAAGACGGTTTTTTAACTGTCGCCCAGAAGAGGCTGCCCGCTCACGCGCGCAGCCTCTTTTCAGATGGGGCACCAATTTTTATTGGTTTCCTTTTGGAACTGGCTTACAAAGCCATGTTCCGATGGCGCTGAAGCAGCGCCAAGCTAGAGTGAACGCCAGCTGTAAACAGCTCGCAAAGAATTTTTAAAATACGCCGCAGGAGAGATTCGCAATGGCTCAGCAGGGCAGTGGTTATCAGGCTCGCTATAAACGCATTCTACTCAAGCTCAGCGGCGAGGCCCTGATGGGCTCGGAAGAGTTCGGGATCGATCCGAAAGTTCTGGATCGCATGGCATTGGAAGTTGGCCAGCTGGTCGGCATCGGTGTTCAGGTCGGTCTGGTTATCGGTGGTGGCAACCTGTTCCGCGGTGAAGCGCTGAGCAAAGCTGGCATGGATCGGGTGACCGGCGACCACATGGGCATGCTGGCCACTGTGATGAACGCCCTGGCCATGCGCGACGCCCTTGAGCGCGCCAACATCTCGGCCATCGTGATGTCCGCTATTTCCATGGTTGGTGTGACCGATCACTATGATCGCCGCAAGGCCATGCGCCACTTGAACTCCAAGGACGTGGTGATTTTCGCGGCCGGTACCGGCAACCCGTTCTTTACGACGGATTCGGCTGCCTGCCTGCGTGCAATCGAAATCGATGCCGATGTCGTGCTCAAGGCGACCAAGGTCGATGGCGTCTACACCGCTGACCCGTTCAAAGACCCGCATGCCGAGAAGTTCGATCATCTGACTTACGATGAAGTGCTGGATCGCAAGCTGGGTGTTATGGACCTGACGGCCATTTGCCTGTGCCGCGACCACAAGATGCCGCTACGCGTATTTAACATGAACAAGCCCGGCGCCCTGCTGAACATCGTACATGGCGGCGCTGAAGGAACCCTGATCGAGGAAGGCCAACAATGATCAACGAAATCAAGAAAGACGCTAAAGAGCGCATGCAGAAGTCCGTGGAATCGCTGGCGCACAACTTCGGCCGCATTCGTACCGGTCAAGCGCACCCGAGCATCCTGGAAGGCGTGATGGTGCCGTACTACGGTTCCGACACCCCGATCAAGCAAGTGGCCAACATCACCGTCAAAGATGCCCGTACCCTGCAAGTCGTTGCCTTCGAGCGCAACATGCTGGGTGCCGTCGACAAGGCGATCGGTAGTGCAGGTCTGAACCTGAACCCGACCAACCTTGGTGAGCTGCTGCTGATCAGCATGCCGGCCCTGACCGAAGAAACCCGTCGCGGTTTCACCAAGCAGGCCCGTGATGTGGCTGAAGATGCCCGTGTTGCCGTGCGCAACATCCGTCGCGATGCAAACAGCTCGCTGAAGGATCTGGTCAAGGAAAAGGAAATCAGCGAAGACGAAGAGCGTCGCGCCACTGGCGAGATCGACGATCTGACCAAGAAGTTCGTAGCTGAAATCGACGCTAAGTTGGCGGAGAAAGAAAAAGACCTGATGGCCGTATAAGGGTCGCGTTTTCATGGAAAAGACCAAGCAGACTGCACCGTCCGCGGTGCCGCGCCATGTCGCGATCATCATGGATGGTAACAATCGCTGGGCGAAAAAACGCTTTATGCCAGGTGTCGCCGGGCATAAAGCGGGTGTGGATGCGGTACGTGCGGTCATTGAAGTCTGTGCCGAGGCCAAGGTCGAGGTGCTGACCTTGTTCGCCTTTTCCAGCGAGAACTGGCAGCGTCCGGCCGATGAGGTCAGCGCCTTGATGGATCTGTTCTTCAAGGCGCTGCGTCGTGAGGCCAAGCGCCTCAACGACAACAACATCAGCCTGCGCATCATTGGTGACCGCTCGCGTTTTCATCCCGAGCTGCAGGCTGCCATGCGCGAAGCCGAGGCCATGACGGCTGGCGCCAATCGTTTTGTCCTGCAGATCGCCGCCAATTACGGCGGTCAGTGGGATATCGCGCAAGCGGCGCAACGACTGGCTCGAGAGGTTCAGGCCGGACACTTGCGTCCGGAAGACATCACGCCTGATCTGCTGCAGACCTGCCTGGCCACAGGTGACCTGCCGCTGCCTGACTTGTGTATCCGTACCGGTGGCGAGCATCGCATCAGCAATTTCCTGCTCTGGCAGCTGGCCTATGCCGAGCTGTATTTTTCCGACCTGTTCTGGCCGGACTTCAAACACGATGCCATGCGCAATGCGCTGGCCGATTACGCTTCCCGCCAGCGCCGCTTCGGTAAAACGAGCGAGCAGGTCGAGGCTGGAGCCCGGGTTTAATGCTTAAACAACGAATCATCACCGCACTGATCCTGCTGCCGATTGCCCTGTGCGGGTTTTTCCTGCTTGAAGGTTCCGGTTTTGCACTGTTCATCGGGCTGGTAGTTACCCTTGGTGCATGGGAGTGGGCACGTCTGGCGGGTTTCGCCGGGCAAACGTTCCGCGTCGGCTTTGCCGCTGTGGTCGCCTTGATGCTGTTCGTCATGTACATCTTGCCCGGGCTGGCGCCTTGGGTATTGGGCGCTTCGGTGCTGTGGTGGGCGGTGGCGACGTATCTGGTACTGACCTATCCGCGTTCGAGCGAGCATTGGTCCAATGCGGCAACCAAGCTGGTGATCGGCCTGTTGATTCTCCTGCCGGCCTGGCAGGGGCTGGTGCAGATCAAGCAGTACCCGCTGGGTAACTGGTTGATCATGGCGGTGATGGTGCTGGTCTGGGGGGCCGATATCGGTGCCTACTTCTCCGGTCGTGCTTTCGGCAAGCGTAAACTCGCGCCACAGGTCAGTCCGGGCAAAAGCTGGGAGGGCGTGTACGGTGGGCTGGCGCTGAGCCTGGTCATTACCACGCTCGTTGCTCTGGTGCGCGACTGGACGGTGGCGCAGCTGTTCAAAGGGCTGATCTGTGCTGCGCTGATCGTGTTCATTTCGGTGGTGGGCGATCTCACTGAAAGCATGTTCAAGCGTCAGTCCGGGATCAAGGACAGCAGCAATCTGCTTCCGGGGCATGGTGGTGTGCTGGATCGTATCGACAGCCTGACAGCGGCCATTCCGGTGTTCGCCGTGCTGTTGTGGATGGCGGCACCATGAGCCGCCCGCAACGGATTACCGTTCTGGGGGCAACCGGTTCGATTGGCCTGAGTACGCTCGACGTCGTCGCTCGTCATCCTGATCGTTACCAGGTCTTTGCCTTGAGCGGCTTCTCTCGCTTGAGTGAATTGCTGGCGCTCTGCGTGCGCCATATCCCGCGATTTGCCGTAGTGCCTGAGGTCGCGGCTGCCCGCACCTTGCAGGATGATTTGCGCGCGGCGGGTCTTCCAACCCGTGTTCTGGTGGGTGAAGAAGGTTTGTGTCAGGTCGCTTCCGATCCGGAGGTCGATACGGTCATGGCGGCCATCGTCGGTGCGGCGGGATTGCGCCCGACACTGGCGGCGGTCGAAGCGGGCAAGAAGATCCTCCTGGCCAATAAAGAAGCGCTGGTGATGTCCGGCGCGCTGTTCATGCAGGCGGTGCGCAAGAGTGGTTCGGTATTGCTGCCGATCGATAGCGAGCACAACGCCATTTTCCAGTGCATGCCGCACGATTATGCCCGTGGCCTCGAGGCAGTCGGCGTACGCCGGATTTTGCTGACAGCTTCCGGCGGTCCGTTCCGTCAGACGCCACTGGCTGAATTGGCGCATGTTTCACCTGACCAGGCGTGTGCGCATCCGAACTGGTCCATGGGGCGAAAGATTTCCGTGGACTCGGCCAGCATGATGAACAAAGGGCTTGAGCTGATCGAAGCCTGCTGGCTGTTCGATGCCAGGCCAGCCCAGGTCGAGGTGGTGATTCACCCACAAAGTGTGATCCATTCGCTGGTTGACTACGTAGATGGTTCTGTCTTGGCGCAGTTGGGTAATCCGGATATGCGCACGCCCATCGCCAATGCCCTGGCCTGGCCGGAGCGGATCGATTCGGGTGTGGCGCCGCTGGATCTGTTTGCCATTGCACGGCTGGACTTCCAGGCGCCCGATGAAGAACGTTTCCCTTGTTTGCGTCTGGCCCGTCAGGCGGCCGAAGCGGGTAATAGCGCGCCAGCCATGCTCAATGCGGCAAATGAAGTGGCGGTGGCGGCATTTCTCGACGAGCGGGTTCGTTACCCGGAAATCGCGAGTATCATCGAGGAAGTACTGAGTCTGGAGCCCGTCGTGGCAGTGAATGATCTCGAGGCAGTGTTCACGGCAGACGCGAAAGCGCGATTGCTGGCCGGACAATGGTTGAGCCGTCACGGGCGGTAAATGCTGCAGATAGTCGACCCAGGCAGCAGCGAATAGGATTGCGGAGAAAGTAGATGAGCGCGCTCTATATGATTGTCGGCACCCTGGTCGCTCTGGGTGTGCTGGTTACCTTCCACGAGTTCGGCCACTTCTGGGTCGCGCGTCGCTGTGGGGTCAAGGTGCTGCGCTTCTCCGTAGGCTTTGGCACGCCTTTGCTGCGTTGGCACGACAAGCAGGGTACCGAATTCGTCGTTGCCGCCATCCCGTTGGGCGGCTACGTGAAAATGCTCGACGAGCGCGAAGGCGAAGTGCCGCCCGATCAGCTTGATCAATCCTTCAATCGCAAATCCGTTCGTCAGCGCATTGCCATCGTAGCGGCGGGGCCGATCGCCAACTTCCTGCTGGCATTGGTGTTCTTCTGGGGCCTGGCAATGCTCGGCAGCGAGCAGGTGCGTCCGGTCATCGGGGCTGTCGAGTCCGGCAGCATCGCGGCCAAGGCGGGTTTGAGTCCCGGCCAGGAAATCGTGGCCATTGATGGTGAGCTGACTTCCGGCTGGGCGGAGGTGAATCTGCAACTGGTTCGTCGTCTGGGCGAAAGCGGCTCATTGCAGATATTGGTTCGCGAGCAAGGCTCGACAACCGATTCGCCACGTGAACTTGCGCTGGATAAATGGCTCAAAGGGGCCGACGAACCCGACCCCATTCATTCGTTGGGGATTCGCCCGTGGCGACCGGCATTGCCGCCTGTTCTGGCCGAACTCGATCCAAAGGGGCCGGCCCAGGCTGCCGGCCTGAAGACCGGTGACCGGTTGCTGGCGCTCGATGGTCGTGCGCTGGATGATTGGCAGCAGGTCGTCGATACCGTCCGTATGCATCCAGATACCAAAATCATGCTGCGGGTCGAGCGAGACGGTGCTCAAATCGACGTCCCGGTGACGCTTGCCGCTCGCGGCGAGAGCAAGTCACCCAGCGGCTACCTGGGGGCAGGGGTGAAGGCAGTCGATTGGCCGCCGGAGATGATCCGCGAGGTCAGTTATGGACCATTGGCAGCGATTGGCGAGGGGGCTCGGCGCACCTGGACCATGAGTGTGCTGACCCTCGATTCACTGAAGAAAATGTTGTTCGGCGAGCTCTCGGTAAAAAACTTGAGTGGACCGATAACCATTGCTAAAGTGGCGGGCGCTTCGGCCCAGTCGGGTGTTGCTGATTTCCTGAATTTCCTTGCTTATCTGAGTATTAGCCTGGGTGTTCTGAATTTGCTGCCCATTCCTGTGCTGGATGGGGGGCATTTGTTGTTTTATCTGATCGAGTGGGCGCGTGGTCGTCCCTTGTCGGATCGGGTGCAAGGTTGGGGGATACAGATCGGCATCAGTTTGGTGATCGGAGTGATGTTGCTCGCTCTGGTTAATGATCTGGGTCGTCTGTAACGTCGCTGAATTGCGAATCTGCCGCATTTTGCGGCAGTTTGTTTATTGCCAGTTGGAATAAGAAAGGACTTCATGAAACGTCTGCTGCTAACTGCGGTTCTCACCGTATTGATGATCGCCGAAGTTCACGCCGAGTCCTTCACTATCTCTGATATTCGCGTCAATGGCCTCCAGCGGGTCTCCGCGGGTAGCGTCTTTGGTGCTTTGCCGTTGAACGTCGGTGAACAGGCGGATGATCGTCGCCTGGTGGAATCCACTCGTGCGTTGTTCAAAACCGGTTTCTTTCAAGATATCCAGCTGGGCCGCGATGGCAACGTCCTGGTCATCACGGTAGTCGAGCGCCCGTCGGTCGCCAGTATCGAGATCGAAGGCAACAAGGCGATCTCTACCGAAGACCTGATGAAAGGCCTCAAGCAATCCGGTCTGGCCGAAGGCGAAATCTTCCAGCGTGCCACCCTTGAAGGTGTGCGTAACGAACTGCAGCGCCAATACGTCGCCCAGGGTCGCTACTCGGCTACCGTCGACACCGAGGTGGTGCCGCAGCCGCGTAACCGCGTTGGCCTGAAGGTCAACATTAACGAAGGTACCGTTGCGGCTATCCAGCACATCAACGTGGTGGGCAACACGGTCTTCCCCGATGAAGACCTGATCGACCTTTTCGAACTCAAGACCACCAACTGGTTGTCGTTCTTCAAGAACGATGACAAGTACGCCCGTGAAAAACTGTCCGGTGACCTGGAGCGTCTGCGTTCCTACTACCTGGACCGTGGCTATATCAACATGGATATCGCTTCGACCCAGGTTTCCATTACGCCAGACAAGAAACACGTCTACATCACCGTCAACGTCAACGAAGGCGAGAAATACACCGTTCGTGACGTCAAGCTCAGCGGTGACCTGAAAGTCCCTGAAGATCAGATCAAGTCCCTGTTGCTGGTGCAAAAAGGCCAGGTGTTCTCGCGCAAGCTGATGACCACCACTTCCGAACTGATCACCCGTCGCCTGGGTAACGAAGGCTACACCTTCGCCAACGTCAACGGCGTGCCTCAACCGCACGATGAAGATCACACGGTGGACATCCTCTTCGCGGTCGATCCGGGCAAGCGTGCCTACGTGAACCGCATCAACTTCCGTGGCAACACCAAGTCCGAAGACGAAGTGCTGCGTCGTGAAATGCGTCAGATGGAAGGCGGCTGGGCTTCGACCTACCTGATCGATCAATCCAAGACCCGTCTGGAACGTCTGGGCTTCTTCAAGGAAGTCAACGTCGAAACCCCTGCCGTACCGGGTGTCGATGACCAGGTGGACGTCAACTACAGCGTTGAAGAGCAAGCTTCCGGTTCGATTACCGCCAGCGTCGGTTTCGCCCAGAGCGCCGGTCTGATCCTCGGTGGTTCGATCACCCAGAACAACTTCCTGGGTACCGGTAACAAGGTCAGCGTCGGCTTGACCAAAAGCGAATACCAGACCCGCTACAACTTCGGTTTCGTCGACCCCTACTGGACCGCCGATGGCGTGAGCCTGGGTTACAACGCCTTCTACCGCACCACCGACTACGATGACCTCGATACTGATGTCGCCAGCTACGCCGTAGACAGCCTGGGTGCCGGTGTGAGTGTCGGTTATCCAATCAGCGAGACTTCGCGTCTGACCTTCGGCCTGAATGCGCAACAAGACGAAATCAAGACCGGCGTTTACACCGTCGACGAGATCTTCGACTTCGTTAACAAGGAAGGCGACAAGTACCTGAACTTCAAGGCTTCGGCCGGTTGGTCCGAGTCCACCCTGAACAAGGGCGTGCTTGCTACCCGTGGTCATTCCCAGAGCCTGGTGCTGGAATCCACGATTCCAGGCAGCGACCTGTCGTTCTTCAAGCTCGACTACCGTGGCCAGTTGTTCCAGCCATTGAGCGAGAACTACACCATGCGCCTGCACACCGAACTGGGTTATGGCGATGGTTACGGTTCGACCGACGGCTTGCCATTCTATGAAAACTACTATGCTGGTGGTTTCAACTCGGTACGCGGCTTCAAGGACAGCACCCTGGGTCCTCGCAGTACGCCAAGTACCGGCAAGAACCCTGGTACAGCGTTCGACCCGGACCAGGATCCACTGCCGTTCGGTGGTAATGTCCTGATCCAGGGCGGTGTGGAAGTTCTGTTCCCGCTGCCGTTCGTCAAAGATCAACGCTCCCTGCGTACCTCGGTATTCTGGGATGTGGGTAACGTGTTCGATTCGTCGTGCTCGGATACCACAAACGCTGATGGCACGAAGTCCGACACCAAGTGCAACGACATTAGCCTGAGCAATATGGCCAGTTCTGTTGGTGTAGGTGTGACGTGGGTCACTGCACTGGGTCCTTTGAGTTTCGCATTGGCCATGCCGGTCAAGAAACCGGATGACGCCGAGACTCAAGTGTTCCAATTTTCCCTCGGCCAGACGTTCTAAGCGTCTGACCCAAGATAACGACAATGAATTTTGTAGGAGTGCATCGTGCGTAAGTTGACTCAATTGGTTCTCCTGGCCAGCGTATTGGTCGCTGGTCCGGCATTTGCCGACATGAAAATTGCAGTTCTGAACTATCAGATGGCTCTGCTGGAGTCCGACGCGGCCAAGAAATACGCCGTGGATGCCGAGAAGAAGTTCGGTCCTCAGCTGACCAAGCTCAAGACGCTGGAAACCAGCGCCAAGGGTATTCAGGACCGCCTGATGGCCGGTGGCGACAAAATGCAGCAGGGCGAGCGCGAGCGTCTGGAGCTTGAATTCAAGCAAAAGGCCCGTGACTTCCAGTTCCAGTCCAAGGAACTGAACGAAGCCAAAGCCGTTGCCGACCGTGAAATGCTGAAGCAGCTCAAGCCGAAACTGGACAGTGCTGTGGAAGAAGTCATCAAGAAAGGTGCTTTTGACCTGGTCTTCGAGCGTGGCGCAGTGATTGATGTCAAGCCTCAGTACGACATTACTCGCCAGGTTATCGAGCGCATGAATCAGCTGAAGTAATCCATGACCGTGACCATTAAGCTCGGCCAGCTGGCCGAGTTCCTCGGCGCCACGCTACGTGGCGACCCGGAGAGAAAAATTACTGGGCTAGCCACCTTGCAGGAGGCTGGCCCAGCTCAGTTGAGCTTTCTCGCAAACCCTCAATACCGTAAGTACCTGGCGGACAGCCGGGCCGCAGCACTGTTGCTGAAGGCTGCTGATGCCGAAGGTTATGCCGGTAATGCGCTGGTGGTGCCTGATCCTTATCTGGCCTATGCGCGTGTTTCCCATCTGTTCGATCCTAAGCCGAAAGCGGCTGCCGGCATTCACCCGACAGCCGTTGTGGCCGAGGACGCGGTAGTTGACCCGGCTGCGAGTATTGGCGCCTTTGCAGTGATCGAAAGCGCGGCACGAATTGCTGCCGGCGTGACCATCGGTGCGCATTGCTTCATCGGTGCCCGTTGCGAAATCGGCGAAGGCGGTTGGCTGGCCCCGCGGGTCACGCTGTACCACGACGTGCGCATCGGCAAGCGTGTGGTCATTCAGTCGGGGGCCGTGCTCGGCGGTGAAGGCTTCGGTTTTGCCAATGAGAAAGGTGTCTGGCAGAAGATTGCCCAGATCGGTGGTGTGCTGGTCGGTGACGATGTCGAAATTGGCGTGAATACCGCTATTGATCGCGGCGCATTGGCCGATACCATTCTCGGCAATGGTGTGAAGCTCGACAACCAGATCCAGATCGCCCACAACGTTCAGGTCGGTGATCACACCGCCATGGCCGCCTGTGTCGGGATCTCCGGCAGTACCAAGATCGGCAAGCATTGCATGCTCGCTGGCGGTGTTGGGCTGGTGGGGCATATCGAAATTTGCGATAACGTTTTCATCACCGGGATGACCATGGTGACCCACTCGATTACCGAAAAGGGTTCCTATTCTTCCGGTACGGCCATGCAGCCAGCAGCCGAATGGCGCAAAAGCGCGGCTCGTATCCGTCAGCTCGATGACATCGCGCGGCGCCTGCGACAGCTTGAAAAGCAAGTAGGGGAAGTGACCCCTGACGGTAATGCTTCATCAGATGGCTGATACCATTTCCATATCAAGTGTGCACAGCCGCTAGACTTGCATCTTTGATTTGCTAGCGGAACGTGCGTCAGTCGCGCGTTCCCAATCTTTACATAGGCTTCCCCCCGAAATGATGGACATCAACGAGATTCGCGAATACCTGCCTCACCGTTACCCGTTCCTGCTGGTGGACCGGGTAGTGGAGCTGGATGTTGAAGGCAAGCGCATTCGCGCCTACAAGAATGTCAGCATCAACGAGCCGTTCTTCAATGGTCACTTCCCCGCGCATCCAATCATGCCGGGCGTATTGATCATCGAAGCCATGGCTCAGGCTGCCGGGATCCTTGGTTTCAAGATGCTCGACGTGAAACCGGCCGACGGCACCCTCTATTACTTCGTCGGTTCCGACAAGCTGCGCTTCCGCCAGCCGGTTCTGCCAGGCGATCAGTTGATCCTTGAAGCCAAGTTCATCAGCTGCAAGCGTCAGATCTGGAAATTCGAATGCCAGGCTTCGGTCGATGGCAAGCCGGTCTGCTCCGCTGAAATCATCTGCGCGGAACGCAAACTATGAGTTTGATTGACCCTCGTGCAATCATCGATCCGACAGCCATCCTGGCTGACGGTGTCGAGGTCGGCCCGTGGTCGATCGTCGGCGCAGGTGTGGAAATCGGCGAGGGGACAGTCATCGGGCCGCACGTGATCCTCAAGGGCCCGACCCGAATCGGCAAGCACAATCGCATCTACCAGTTTTCCTCGGTGGGTGAAGACACGCCTGACCTGAAGTACAAGGGCGAGGAAACCCGCCTGGTGATTGGCGATCACAACGTCATCCGTGAAGGCGTGACGATCCACCGTGGCACCATCCAGGATCGTTCGGAAACGACCCTGGGCGATCACAACCTGATCATGGCCTATGCCCACATCGGCCACGACAGCGTGATTGGCAACCACTGCATCCTGGTGAACAACACCGCACTGGCGGGCCATGTGCATGTGGAAGACTGGGCGATCCTCTCCGGATTTACCCTGGTTCACCAGTATTGCCACATTGGCGCCCACAGTTTTTCCGGCATGGGTACGGCGATCGGCAAGGATGTTCCAGCCTACGTCACGGTGTTCGGCAACCCTGCCGAAGCCCGCAGCATGAACTTCGAGGGCATGCGCCGTCGGGGTTTCAGCGAAGATGCGATCCACGCTCTGCGTCGTGCCTACAAGGTGGTGTACCGCCAGGGCCTGACCGTGGAGCAGGCGCTTGCCGAACTGGCAGAGCCGTCCGCCCAGTATCCGGAAGTGGCGGTGTTCCGTGACTCCATCCAGTCTTCGACCCGCGGCATTACCCGCTAACCATGGCCAATCTGCGTATTGCGCTGGTAGCGGGTGAGGCTTCCGGTGACATTCTGGGTGCGGGCCTCATGCGCGCGCTCAAGGCTCGCCACCCGGCGATCGAGTTCATCGGTGTCGGTGGTCCGTTGATGCAGGCTGAAGGCCTGACCTCGTATTTCCCGATGGAACGTTTGTCCGTCATGGGCCTGGTGGAAGTGCTGGGCCGGTTGCGCGAGTTGCTGGCGCGGCGCAAGAAGCTGGTCGCCGACCTGATCGCCGCGAAACCCGATGTGTTCATCGGTATCGATGCGCCGGACTTCAACCTCAATATCGAACTCAAACTGCGTCAGGCCGGTATCAAGACCGTGCATTACGTCAGTCCGTCGGTGTGGGCCTGGCGGCAGAAGCGCGTGCTGAAGATTCGCGAAGGCTGCGACCTGATGCTCACGCTGTTCCCGTTCGAAGCCAGGTTCTATGAAGAGAAAGGCGTGCCGGTGCGGTTTGTCGGTCATACCTTGGCCGATGCCATTCCACTCGAAGCCGATCGCGCGGCTGCGCGGGCCCAGCTCGGTTTGCCTGACGGGCCGCTGGTGGCGTTGATGCCAGGCAGCCGTGGCGGTGAAGTTGGCCGGCTAGGTGCGTTGTTTCTCGATACCGCGCAGCGCTTGCGGGCGTTGCGCCCGGGTGTGCGGTTTGTCATGCCTTGCGCCAGTGCACAACGTCGCGCACAGCTTGAAGAGCTGTTGGCTGGTCGCGATCTGCCGCTGACGCTGCTCGACGGACAGTCGCATCTGGCCCTGGCAGCGTGCGATGCGGTGTTGATTGCCTCCGGTACCGCGACGCTTGAAGCATTGCTGTACAAGCGGCCGATGGTGGTCGCCTATCGCCTGGCGCCGCTGACGTTCTGGATTCTCAAGCGCATGGTGAAAAGCCCCTACATTTCGTTGCCGAACCTGTTGGCACAGCGTCTGTTGGTGCCCGAGTTGTTGCAGGACGATGCCACGGTGGAAGCACTGGCCCAGACCTTGTCACCCTTGATCGAGGGTGGGGAAGAGCAGACCCGTGGTTTTGATGAAATTCACCGGACCCTGCGTCTGGATGCCTCCAACCAGGCGGCGGACGCCGTGCTGAACCTGATCGGCCAAGTAGAATGAGTAAAACGAACATGCAGATGGGGCTGGACTTTACCTTGGTCGCTGAAGTCGAAGAGTTGGTTGCCGGCGTCGATGAAGTCGGTCGCGGCCCGCTCTGTGGCGCGGTAGTGACGGCGGCGGTGATTCTTGATCCGAACCGCCCGATTCTCGGCCTGAACGACTCGAAGAAACTCACCGAGGCCCGTCGCGAAAAGCTCTACGACGAAATCTGCGAAAAAGCCCTGAGCTGGTGCATCGCTCGCGCCGAAGTCGAAGAAATCGACGAACTGAATATCCTGCACGCCACCATGCTCGCCATGCAGCGCGCCGTCGCCGGGCTGCATATTCAGCCGAAACTGGCGATGATCGACGGCAACCGCTGCCCGAAACTGCCGATGCGTTCCGAAGCCGTGGTCAAAGGCGATAGCAAGGTTCCCGCCATTGCCGCTGCTTCGATTCTGGCCAAGGTCAGTCGCGACCGGGAAATGGCCGCGTTCGAGTTGATCTACCCGGGTTACGGCATCGGCGGGCATAAAGGCTACCCGACGCCCGTTCATCTGGAGGCGCTCGCCCGTCTTGGCCCGACCCCGATTCACCGGCGTTCGTTTGCCCCGGTGCGGCTGGCGTATGAGGCACGGGAAAGTCTCATCGAGAGTTAGTCGCAAGGCTGATTTTTTTTACCAAGGCCCGGTACAATCCGGGCCTTGTTGTTTTCATGACTTAACGCAGGATCACTATGCCGGCTTCATTCGTTCACCTACGCCTGCACACTGAATACTCCCTGGTCGACGGTCTGGTGCGGATCAAGCCGCTGGTCAAGACCCTGGTCGGCATGAACATGCCTGCCGTGGCGGTCACCGACCAGAACAACATGTGTTCCCTGGTCAAATTCTATAAAAACGCCATGGGTGCCGGGATCAAGCCGATCTGCGGCGCCGACCTGTGGCTGTCGAACAAGGATCCGGACAACCCGCTGAGCCGGATCAGCCTGCTGGTGATGAACGCTGAAGGCTATCGCAACCTCACCGAACTGATTTCCCGCGGCTTTATCGAAGGTCAGCGCAATGGCGCAATCATCATCGAGCGCGAATGGGTCGCTGAAGCCAGCGCCGGCTTGATCATGTTGTCGGCGGCCAAAGAGGGCGAGATCGGCCAGGCCATGCTCAGCGGCAACCACGCGGAGGCCGAAACCCTGGCCCGCGAATGGATGGACGTTTTTCCGGATCGTTTCTACCTGGAGATCCAGCGCACCAATCGCCCCAACGATGAAGAACAACTGCACGGCGCCGTGGCCCTGGCCGAGAAGCTCGGTGCGCCGCTGGTGGCGACCAACGACGTGCGTTTCATCAAGCAGGAAGACTTCGCCGCCCACGAAACCCGCGTCTGCATCGGTGAGGGCCGTGCCCTCGACGATCCGCGGCGTTCGAAGAATTACAGCGATCAGCAGTACCTCAAAAGCGCCGAGGAAATGGCCGAGCTGTTCAGCGACATTCCCGAGGCGCTGGAAAACACCGTCGAGATCGCCAAGCGTTGCAACATCGAAGTGAAGCTGGGTACGCACTTCCTGCCCAACTTCCCGATCCCCGATGGCATGACCATCGACGAGTACTTCCGCAAGGTGTCCTTCGATGGCCTGGAAGAGCGCCTTGCCGTCCTGCTGCCCAAGGACACCACCGAAGACTATGAAGCCAAGCGTCAGGTCTATGTCGACCGGCTGAATTTCGAGCTGGATATCATTATCCAGATGGGCTTCCCCGGTTACTTCCTGATCGTGATGGACTTTATCCAGTGGGCCAAGAACAACGGCGTACCGGTAGGTCCTGGCCGTGGGTCGGGTGCCGGATCGCTGGTGGCCTATGTACAGAAGATCACCGACCTCGACCCGCTGGAATATGACCTGCTGTTCGAGCGTTTCCTCAATCCGGAACGGGTATCGATGCCCGACTTCGACGTCGACTTCTGCATGGACGGTCGCGATCGGGTGATCGACTACGTGGCCGAGAAATACGGCCGCAACGCGGTAAGCCAGATCATCACTTTTGGTTCCATGGCCGCCAAGGCTGTGGTCCGCGACGTGGCGCGGGTGCAGGGCAAGTCCTATGGCCTGGCGGACCGTCTGTCGAAGATGATCCCGTTTGAAGTCGGCATGACCCTGGAAAAGGCCTACGAACAGGAAGAGATCCTGCGCGACTTCATCAAGGTCGATGAAGAAGCCGCGGAAATCTGGGAGATGGCCCGCAAGCTCGAAGGCGTTGTGCGTAACGTCGGCAAGCACGCCGGTGGTGTGGTGATCGCCCCGACCAAACTGACCGACTTCTCGCCGATCTACTGCGACGAAGCGGGCGATGGCCTGGTAACCCAGTTCGACAAGGACGACGTTGAAGCGGCCGGCCTGGTGAAGTTCGACTTCCTCGGTTTGCGGACCCTGACGATCATCGATTGGGCGCTGAAAACCATCAACCGCGACCGCGCCAAGGTCAACGAGCCGCCGCTGGATATCGCGTTCATTCCGCTGGACGACAAACCGACCTACACCTTGCTGCAAAAAGCCGAAACCACGGCGGTGTTCCAGCTTGAATCCCGGGGCATGAAAGAGCTGATCAAAAAGCTCAAGCCCGACTGCCTGGAAGACTTGATCGCACTGGTGGCCCTGTTCCGTCCGGGTCCGCTGCAATCGGGCATGGTGGACGACTTCATCAACCGCAAGCACGGTCGCGCCGAGCTGGCGTATCCGCACTCGGACTACCAGTACGAAGGCCTCAAGCCCGTACTGGCACCGACCTACGGCATCATCCTGTATCAGGAACAGGTGATGCAGATTGCCCAGGTCATGGCCGGTTACACCCTCGGTGGTGCGGACATGCTGCGTCGCGCCATGGGTAAGAAAAAACCCGAGGAAATGGCCAAGCAGCGCGGCGGTTTCATTGAAGGTTGCGCCACCAACAATATCGACGCGGACCTGGCCGGTAACATTTTCGACCTGGTGGAAAAGTTCGCCGGTTACGGCTTCAACAAGTCCCACTCCGCCGCCTATGGCCTGGTGTCGTACCAGACCGCGTGGCTGAAGGCGCACTACCCGGCGCCGTTCATGGCCGCGGTACTCTCGGCGGACATGCACAACACCGACAAGGTCGTGACCTTGATCGAAGAAGTGCGGACCATGAAGTTGCGTCTCGACGCACCGGACGTAAATACCTCCGAATTCAAGTTCACGGTGAACGACGAAGGCCGGATCATCTACGGCCTGGGGGCCATCAAGGGCGTGGGTGAGGGGCCGGTCGAGGCGATCACCGAAGCGCGTCTGGCGGGCCCGTTCAAGGATCTGTTCGATTTCTGTGCCCGGGTCGACCTCAAGCGCATCAACAAGCGCACCCTCGATGGTTTGATCCGCAGCGGTGCCCTGGATCGCCTCGGGCCGTACTTCCACGATGAGCAGAAAGCCTACCAGGCCAACATCGACCGCAATCGCGCGGTGTTGCTGACGGCCATGGAAGAAGCGATAAAGGCGGCCGAACAGACCGCGCGGACCCAGGACAGCGGTCACTCCGACCTGTTCGGCGGTCTGTTTGTCGAAGAAGACGCCGACGTCTACGCCAATCACCGCAAGGCCAAGGAACTGACCCTCAAGGAGCGTCTCAAAGGCGAGAAAGATACCCTCGGCCTGTATCTGACCGGTCACCCGATTGACGAATATGAAGGTGAAATCCGTCGCTTTGCCCGCCAGCGCATCATCGATCTGAAACCTGCGCGTGATACCCAGACCGTTGCCGGGATGATCATCGCCTTGCGGGTGATGAAGAACAAAAAGGGCGACAAGATGGGGTTCATCACCCTCGACGACCGTTCCGGACGGATCGAGGCCTCGCTGTTTTCCGAGGCGTTCCATTCGGCGCAATCATTGTTGCAGACCGACGCGATGGTGGTGGTCGAAGGCGAGGTCAGCAACGACGACTTCTCCGGAGGCCTGAAATTGCGGGTCAAGCGGGTGATGAGCATGGAAGATGCGCGCACCAACCTGGCCGAAAGCCTGCGCCTGAAGTTGCATGCCAAGGATCTCAAGGGCGATCAGCTACGCTGGTTGGGCGAACTGTTGAAGCGTCACCGCGGTGCATGTCCGATCACCATGGACTACACCAGCCCTGATGCGAAGGCCTTGTTGCAGTTCGGCGAGGGCTGGCGGATCGATCCGGCGGATGCGTTGATTCAAGCCCTGCGTGACCAGTTCGGGCGAGACAACGTCTTCCTCCAATACCGTTGACGGTCAGTGCTATCAGATTGCCCTGACCCAGACCTGAATTTTTAATCTCGACCTCAACGCGCCTGTCCCTTAAGGTAGGGCGCGAATAGACAACCGGCCGGCCCAAGATCCCTTGGGACTCGACCCAAGACGGACGCCTATGAACCCGAATTTTCTAGATTTCGAACAGCCGATCGCCGACCTGCAAGCCAAGATCGAAGAGTTGCGCTTGGTCGGTAATGACAATTCGCTGAATATCGGCGATGAGATCTCCCGCCTGCAGGACAAGAGCAAAACGCTGACCGAAGACATTTTCGGCAAGCTGACCAGCTGGCAGATCGCACGCCTGGCGCGTCACCCGAAACGTCCGTATACCCTGGACTACATCGAACACATCTTCACCGAGTTCGACGAACTGCACGGTGATCGTCACTTCTCCGACGACGCGGCCATCGTTGGCGGCATCGCCCGTCTGGACGACAAGCCGGTCATGGTCATCGGCCACCAGAAGGGCCGTGAAGTGCGCGAGAAGGTTCGCCGCAATTTCGGCATGCCGCGTCCGGAAGGCTATCGCAAGGCTTGCCGCCTGATGGAAATGGCCGAGCGTTTCAAGATGCCGATCCTGACCTTCATCGATACCCCGGGCGCCTACCCTGGCATCGACGCTGAAGAGCGCAACCAGAGCGAAGCGATTGCCTGGAACCTGCGGGTCATGGCGCGCCTGAAAACCCCAATCATCGCCACCGTGATCGGTGAGGGTGGTTCCGGTGGTGCACTGGCAATTGGTGTCTGCGACCAGTTGAACATGCTGCAATACTCGACTTACGCGGTGATTTCGCCGGAAGGTTGCGCTTCGATTCTGTGGAAAACCGCCGAGAAGGCACCGGATGCCGCAGAAGCGATGGGCATCACCGCCGAGCGCCTAAAAGGCCTGGGCATCGTGGACAAGGTGATTGGCGAGCCATTGGGCGGCGCGCACCGTGATCCGGCTGCTGCCGCTGCATCGATCCGCGCCGAGCTGAGCTCGCAACTGGCGATGCTGAAGAAGTTCGACAACGACGCGCTGCTCAAGCGCCGTTACGATCGTCTGATGAGCTACGGTCTCTAAGCCGAACACGCAGTGCCCATGTGGGAGCGAGCTTGCTCGCGATGAGGGTGTAACAGTCGACGAATGTGTTGAATGTTAGGCCGCTATCGCGAGCAAGCTCGCTCCCACATTTGATTTGTGCATAGAGGCAGATATGAGTCAGTCCGCGATTGATTTGCCTTCCAGGCTTTTGCTGAATCTGAAACCGTGGCGTAACGCTCCGGCTTGGCACATCGCCTTCTCCGGCGGCCTGGACTCCACCGTCCTGCTGCACCTCCTTGCACATCTCGCAAAAACCGAATCCCTGCCGGCGCTGTGCGCCATCCATGTTCATCACGGCCTTCAAGCTGTGGCCGATGCCTGGCCGGAACATTGTCGTTCTGTGTGCGCTACGCTGGGCGTCCCGTTGCAGATCGTTCGGGTGCAGGTGCAGCCCGGTGCCAGTCTGGAGCGTGCGGCGCGGGACGCGCGTTATCACGCGTTCACCGAAGTGATACTGCCCGAGGAGGTCCTGCTGACAGCCCAGCACCGCGACGATCAGGCGGAAACCTTGTTGTTCCGTATGTTGCGTGGGGCCGGCGTGCGCGGGCTGTCGGGTATGCCGCGTCAGCGCTCGTTGGGCAAGGGCCATCTGCTGAGGCCATTGCTCGACGTCACGCGGGCTGAACTGGAGGCCTATGCCAACGAGCATGGCTTGAGCTGGATCGAAGACCCTTCAAACGAAGATCGGCAGTACTCGCGCAACTACCTGCGGCATCAAGTCTTCCCCGCATTGACCCGGCGCTGGCCACAAGCGGTGGCAACCATGGCCCGCAGCGCGGCGCATCTGACCGAGGCGCAGGGGTTGCTCGAAGAGCTGGCAGACATGGATTTGCGTAACGCCAACTCTGTCAGTGAATTCGCCTGGCTGGGCTTGCGATCCCTTGAACTGGCGTCGCTTGCGCAACTCTCCGACGCCCGGCAGCGCAATGCCTTGAGTCATTGGCTCGAACCGCTGACCCGCCTGCCGGACACTGACCATTGGTCGGGCTGGCAGGATTTGCGCGACGCCAGCGGCGATGCCTGCCCGGTGTGGCGGCTGGCCGATGGCGAGCTGCATCGGGCTGGCGGGCGGATCTGGTGGTTGTCCGGCCGCTGGTTGCGCCCTCTGCCTGTCGCCGGAGCGTGGCAGGACCCGCGTTCACCGCTGGTAACTCCGGACAACGGCACGCTGTCGCTCACCGGACAAATCCCCGATGGCCCGTTACAGATCCGCTATCGTGAAGGGGGAGAGGTCATGGCTTTGCCAGGCCGCGGCCATCGGGACCTGAAACGTTTGCTCAATGAAAGCGCTGTACCGTCCTTCGTGCGCGGCAGATTGCCGCTGCTCTACAAAGACGGGCAATTGCTGGCGGTAGCGAACCTCAATGGGCTCGATGGCGGTGCGATCGGTAACTGGCATTTGCATTGGCAGCCACAGAACGAAGATCAAGGTTTGAGCTGAAAGGGGCTTTCCGGTAGACTACGCTCCCTTCTTGATACAACTTCTGTGGATTCGCCTGAATTGCAGGAGTTGCCGATTACCAAGCAGTCTTTGCTGGGCGATTCCAAAAAATGTGTAGCGAGCAACGAACCGGTGATTCATTTCCCGGTCTGTCCCAACGCGGCGGTTTTTTTGAAAGGTGCACTGTGATTAATGCAGGTGATCGGGGGCTTCGGCCTTCCTTCGCTTTCCCCGGCGGCTCGGACCGCTTTAACGCAGACTTCTAGGGTTTTTCATGACGCGCTACATATTCGTCACGGGCGGTGTTGTTTCTTCATTGGGGAAAGGCATTGCATCGGCATCATTGGCGGCCATCCTGGAGGCGCGGGGACTTAAGGTCACCATGCTGAAGCTGGACCCGTACATCAACGTCGACCCGGGCACCATGAGCCCGTTCCAGCACGGTGAAGTGTTCGTCACCCACGACGGCGCCGAGACCGACCTGGACCTGGGCCACTACGAGCGGTTCATCCGCACGACCATGACCCAGAACAACAACTTCACCACCGGCCGTGTCTACGAACACGTGCTGCGCAAAGAACGCCGTGGTGACTACCTGGGTGCAACCATCCAGGTGATTCCGCACATCACCGACGAAATCAAGCGCCGCATCATCAAGGGTGCCGGCGACGCTGACGTGGCCATGGTCGAGATCGGTGGCACCGTGGGTGACATCGAGTCGCAACCGTTCCTCGAGGCGATCCGCCAACTGCGTTTCGAAGTCGGCGCCAAGCGCGCGATGCTGATGCACCTGACACTGGTGCCGTACATCGCCACTGCCGGTGAAACCAAGACCAAGCCAACCCAGCACTCGGTGAAGGAACTGCGTTCCATCGGCCTGCAACCAGACGTGCTGGTCTGCCGCTCCGACCACCCGATCGATGTGTCGTCGCGTCGCAAGATCGCGCAGTTCACCAACGTTGAAGAACGTGCGGTGATTGCGCTGGAAGACGCCGATACCATCTACAAGATCCCGGGTATCCTGCACTCTCAGGGCCTGGACGATTTCGTCGTCGAGCGCTTCGGCCTGCAATGCGGCGGTGCCGATCTGTCCGAGTGGGAAGCCGTGGTCGACGCCAAGCTCAACCCTGAGCACGAAGTCACCATCGCCATGGTCGGCAAGTACATGGAGCTGCTGGACGCCTACAAGTCGCTGATCGAAGCGATGAGTCACGCCGGCATCAGCAACCGTACCAAGGTCAACCTGCGCTACATCGATTCCGAAGACATCGAGAACCAGGGCACTGCGCTGCTGGAAGGCGTCGACGCGATCCTGGTGCCTGGCGGCTTCGGTCTGCGTGGCGTTGAAGGCAAGATCACTGCCGTTCAATACGCTCGCGAAAACAAGGTTCCATACCTGGGCATCTGTCTGGGCATGCAAGTGGCCGTAATCGAGTTCGCCCGTAACGTGATGGGCTGGAAAGACGCCAACTCCACCGAGTTCGATCGTGCAAGCGGCCACCCGGTCGTGGGCCTGATCACCGAGTGGGAAGATGCCACCGGCGCGGTCGAAACCCGTACCGAAGCTTCCGATCTGGGCGGCACCATGCGCCTGGGCGCGCAGGATTGCCTGCTGGAGCCAGGTTCCCTGGTTCATGGTTGCTACGGCAAGGACGTGATCGTCGAGCGTCACCGTCATCGCTACGAAGTGAACAACAACCTGCTGCCGCAAATCATGGAAGCCGGTTTGAAAATCTCCGGTCGTTCCGGGGATGGCGCACTGGTTGAAGTGGTTGAAGCACCGGATCATCCATGGTTCGTCGCTTGCCAGTTCCACCCTGAGTTCACCTCGACGCCACGCGACGGTCATCCGCTGTTCAGCGGTTTCGTCAAGGCCGCGTTGGCTCAACACCAGAAGAAGGCGTAACCCCGATGGCACAGAAGATCATCCGCGTCGGCGACATCGAGATTGCCAACGACAAACCCATGGTGCTGTTCGGCGGCATGAACGTGCTGGAAAGCCGTGACATGGCCATGCAGGTTTGCGAAGAGTATGTGAAGGTCACCGAAAAGCTCGGTATCCCTTACGTGTTCAAGGCCAGTTTCGACAAGGCCAACCGGTCTTCTGTGACCTCCTATCGTGGTCCTGGCCTGGAAGAAGGCATGCGTATCTTCCAGGACATCAAGCAAGCCTTCGGCGTGCCGATCATCACCGACGTCCACGAGCCTGACCAGGCCGCGGTCGTCGCTGAAGTCTGCGACATCATCCAGTTGCCGGCCTTCCTGTCGCGCCAGACCGACCTCGTGGTCGCGATGGCCAAAACGGGCGCCGTGATCAACATCAAGAAAGCCCAGTTCCTCGCCCCCCAGGAAATGAAGCACATCCTGAACAAGTGCGTGGAAGCGGGTAATGATCAGTTGATTCTCTGCGAGCGTGGTTCGAGCTTCGGCTACAACAACCTGGTCGTCGACATGCTCGGCTTCGGCATCATGAAGCAGTTCGAATATCCGGTGTTCTTCGACGTGACCCACGCGCTGCAAATGCCTGGCGGTCGCTCCGATTCCGCCGGCGGTCGTCGCGCCCAGGTCACCGACCTGGCGAAGGCCGGCATGAGCCAGTCGCTGGCCGGACTGTTCCTGGAAGCCCACCCGGATCCGGACAACGCCAAATGTGACGGTCCTTGCGCCTTGCGCCTGGACAAACTGGAGCCATTCCTGGCCCAGCTCAAAGCCCTGGACGAACTGGTGAAGAGTTTTCCGACGGTAGAAACCGCGTAATCCTCAATTCTCCGGTAAAGTACCGCACGATTTAACGCTCAGGCCCTCGAGCCTGAGCCTTTTCGTCTGCAAGACTGCCCGCTGCACCTCGCTTGCCGACGACCAAAGATTTCCTACAGCTGCGTCGTTTTCGTCAACTTTGGAGTGTTTACAACAATGGCTAAAATCGTCGACATCAAAGGTCGTGAAGTTCTCGACTCCCGTGGCAATCCCACCGTGGAAGCGGATGTGCTTCTCGATAACGGCATCATCGGCAGCGCCTGCGCGCCATCCGGTGCTTCCACTGGCTCGCGTGAAGCGCTCGAGCTGCGTGATGGCGACAAGAGCCGTTACCTGGGCAAGGGTGTTCTGAAGGCCGTAGCCAACATCAACGGTCCGATCAAAGACCTGTTGAAAGGCATGGACCCAAGCGACCAGAAAGCGCTCGATCTGGCAATGATCAAGCTCGACGGTACTGAAAACAAAGGTTCCCTGGGCGCCAACGCGATCCTCGCCGTTTCCCTGGCTGCAGCCAAGGCCGCAGCACAGGACCAGGACCTGCCGCTGTACGCTCACATCGCCAACCTGAACGGCACCCCGGGTGTCTACTCGATGCCGGTTCCGATGATGAACATCATCAACGGCGGCGAGCACGCCGATAACAACGTCGACATCCAGGAATTCATGGTTCAGCCGGTTGGCGCCAAGTCTTTCTCGGAAGGTCTGCGCATGGGCACCGAGATTTTCCACCACCTCAAAGCCGTACTGAAGGCCCGTGGCCTGAGCACTGCCGTCGGTGACGAAGGTGGTTTCGCGCCGAACCTGGCTTCCAACGAAGACGCTTTGAAAGTGATCTCCGAAGCCGTGGCCAATGCCGGTTACAAGCTGGGCACCGACGTGACCCTGGCCCTGGACTGCGCGGCCAGCGAATTCTACGAAGACGGCAAGTACAACCTGTCCGGCGAAGGCCAGGTGTTCACCGCCGAAGGTTTCGCTGACTACCTCAAAGGCCTGACCGAGCGTTACCCGATCATCTCCATCGAAGATGGCCTGGACGAGTCCGACTGGGCTGGCTGGAAGATCCTCACCGACAAGATCGGCGAGAAGACCCAACTGGTAGGCGACGACCTGTTCGTCACCAACACCAAGATCCTGAAAGAAGGCATCGACAAGAAGATCGCCAACTCGATCCTGATCAAGTTCAACCAGATCGGCACCCTGACCGAAACCCTGGAAGCCATCCAGATGGCCAAGGCTGCCGGTTACACCGCCGTGATCTCGCACCGCTCCGGCGAAACCGAAGATTCGACCATTGCCGACCTGGCAGTGGGTACCTCGGCTGGCCAGATCAAGACTGGCTCCCTGTGCCGTTCCGACCGCGTTTCCAAGTACAACCAACTGTTGCGTATCGAAGAACAGTTGAATGGCAAGGCCAAGTACAACGGTCGCGGCGAATTCCGCGGTTAAGCGGAAATTGGTAAAAAGACACCGGATTGTGTCGGAAAAATCGCTACAGCGATGTTTTTGCCACTAATCTGATGCCTTATAAGCACAAGCCTGGTTCTTCCAGGCTTCGTGCTATCAGAAGCTTCACGTTTGGCATGGCTGTCTTTTTTCACTGGATACCTGATATTCGATGCGCAGTCCCAATTGGTTGTTCCTCATTCTGCTTTTGTTGCTGGCTGGCTTGCAGTACCGCCTGTGGGTGGGAAACGGCAGTCTGGCGCAAGTGGCCGAGTTGACGCAGCAGATCGCGGATCAGCAAGCTGAGAACCAGGCATTGCTGGAGCGCAATCGGGTAATGGACGCCGAAGTCAGTGAGTTGAAAAAGGGTATGGAGACCGTTGAAGAGCGGGCTCGCCATGAGCTGGGCATGGTCAAGGACGGTGAAACCCTTTACCAGTTGGCGCAATGAGCCAGACGTTACCGGCCTTCTGGGCCGTGATTCCTGCCGCGGGCGTCGGTGCCCGTATGGCCGCGGACCGTCCCAAGCAATACTTGCAACTGGGCGGGCGCACTATTCTCGAACACAGCCTCGGCTGTTTCCTTGATCACCCGTGCCTGAAAGGCCTGGTGGTCAGTCTTGCTGTCGACGATCCTTATTGGCCGAGTCTGGCGTGTGCCAGTGACCCGCGTATTGCCCGGGTCGAGGGCGGTTCCGAACGTTCCGGATCGGTGCTCAATGCCTTGCTGCATTTGCACGCGCAGGGTGCCGATGATGAGGATTGGGTACTGGTTCACGATGCCGCACGACCTAACCTCAGTCGTGACGACCTGGACAAGTTGTTGGCTGAACTGGCTGACGACCCTGTCGGCGGACTGCTGGCGGTTCCGGCACGGGATACGCTCAAGCGGGTCGACAAGCACGGTCGTGTACTCGAAACCGTGGATCGCGGTGTGATCTGGCAGGCCTACACGCCGCAGATGTTTCGCCTTGGGGCATTGCATCGGGCGTTGGCTGACAGCCTGGTGGCGGATGCCGTTATTACCGACGAAGCATCGGCCATGGAGTGGGCCGGTTCGGCACCACGGCTGATCGAAGGGCGGTCCGATAACCTCAAGGTGACGCGTCCCGAAGATCTTGAATGGTTGAGGCAGCGTTGGGCCAATCGTCACTAAGTTGTGCGGCAATCAACTTTGAGACCGCGTCGCGCCTTTCGCGAGCAAGCCCGCTCCTACATTTGACCAATGTGCCCGCAATTTTTGTGAGCAAGACTGTTCCCCTGTGGGAGCGTACTTGCTCGCGAAAGCGCCGGTTCAGTCAGCCAATCTGTCACTGAGAAACACTGGTGGTTCTAACCCCGATACTCCGGCCGTTCGGCCAACCCTTCCTTCAGGTAGTCCACCAGTTTTCTTACCTTCGGCGACAAATGCCGTTGTTGTGGATAAAGCGCCCAAACCGCGGTGTTCGGTGGTTGATGCGCCTCCAACAACGAAATCAATGCGCCGCTCTTCAAATGCTCGAGCACGTAATAGTCCGGCAACTGACACAACCCCACGCCTTGTAGTGCCGCGTCCAGTACGGCTTGCCCACTATTGCAGCGCCAGTTTCCCTGGACTCGCTGGGAAAATTCCCGTCCGTTCTGCTCCAGTTGCCAGAGATCCGAACTGCCGATAAGGCAGTTGTGGCGACTGAGTTCCGACAGGCTGTGCGGCCGGCCGTAGCGCTCAATGTAGGAGGGTGATGCGCAGAGAAACATGCGCCGTGGCGCGAGGCGGGTGGCAACCAGCCGTGAATCCTGCAAGCGCCCGAGGCGGATCGCCAGATCGAGGCCATCATGTACCAGGTCGAGTTGCCGATTGGTCAATTCGATATCGATGCGCAGTTGCGGATACAGCCCCATGAAGCGGGTCACCAGCGGCACGATGAAGCGTTCACCGTAAGCCACGGCGCACGTCATGCGCAGCATGCCTTTGGGCTCGCTGGTCAAGTCACCCACCGCGCGCAGTGCCTCTTCGCGGCCGTCCTGCAAGCGTTGGCAATGCTGCAGGAAAGTTTGCCCGGCCTCGGTCAGCGCGACCCGGCGGGTACTGCGGTAGAGCAAACGGGTTTGCAGGCGCTCTTCGAGGCGTACGATTTGTCGACTGATATGGGAGGAAGAAACCCCCAGGCGCTCCGCCGCAGCGGTGAACTGGTTGCACTCGGCGACAGCGACAAACTCGTCGATCCCTTCCCAGCGGTTTTCGGACATCGATGATTATCCCTGTGTGGCAATAATATTTTGCATTTGCGTCGATTATTCATCGGTTGGCCATGTATTACACTCCTTGTCTCGTTTTTATTCACTGGAGAGTCATCATGATCAAGTCGCGCGCCGCCGTTGCCTTCGAGGCCAAGAAGCCCCTCGAAATCGTAGAAGTCGATGTCGCCATGCCCAAGGCCGGCGAAGTCTTGCTGCGCGTGGTGGCCTCCGGTGTCTGCCATACCGATGCCTACACCTTGTCCGGCGCTGATCCGGAAGGCATCTTCCCGTCGATCCTCGGTCACGAAGGCGGGGCGATCGTTGAAGCCGTCGGCGAGGGTGTGACCTCCGTGGCGGTAGGCGACCATGTGATCCCGCTGTACACCCCGGAATGCCGCCAGTGCAAATTCTGCCTGTCGGGCAAGACCAACCTCTGCCAGGCGATTCGCGCGACCCAGGGCAAAGGTTTGATGCCGGACGGCACTTCGCGTTTTTCCTACAAGGGCGAAACGATTTTCCACTACATGGGTACTTCGACCTTCTCCGAGTACACCGTGCTTCCGGAGATTTCCGTTGCGAAAATCGCCAAGGAAGCGCCACTGGAAAAAGTCTGCCTGCTGGGCTGCGGCGTCACTACCGGTATCGGCGCCGTGCTCAACACCGCCAAGGTAAAACCGGGTGATACCGTGGCCATTTTCGGCCTCGGCGGCATCGGTCTGTCGGCTGTGATTGGCGCGGTCAAAGCCAAGGCTGCCCGCATCATCGCCATCGACATCAACCCGGCGAAGTTCGAGATCGCCAAACAGCTGGGTGCAACCGATTGCGTGAACCCTAAAGACTTCGATCGTCCGATCCAGGAAGTCATCGTCGACATGACCGACGGTGGTGTCGACTTTTCCTTCGAGTGCATCGGCAATGTGCAACTGATGCGCGCGGCACTGGAGTGCTGCCACAAGGGTTGGGGCGAGTCGGTCATCATTGGTGTTGCCGCTGCTGGTCAGGAAATCTCCACCCGTCCGTTCCAGTTGGTCACCGGCCGCGTCTGGCGCGGTTCGGCGTTCGGCGGTGTGCGTGGCCGTACCGAGTTGCCAAGCTATGTGGAAATGGCCGAGACCGGTGAGATCCCGCTGGATACCTTCATCACCCACACCATGGGCCTGGAAGATATCAACAAGGCGTTTGACCTGATGCATGAAGGAGAAAGCATCCGCTCCGTCATTCATTTCTGAGGTCTGTCATGAGCCTGGAAAACATCTCCTGCCAGAAAAGCTTCGGTGGCTGGCACAAGCGCTATCGCCATCGCTCTGACGTGCTCGGCTGCGACATGGTGTTCGCCGTCTATCTGCCGCCGCAGGCGGAGCAGGGCGGCAAGCTGCCGGTGTTGTACTGGTTGTCCGGCCTGACCTGCACCGACGAGAACTTCATGCAGAAGGCCGGCGCCATGCGCATGGCCGCCGAGTTGGGGCTGATCATCGTCGCACCGGACACCAGCCCTCGCGGTCCTGATGTGCCGGGCGATCCGGATGGCGCCTGGGACTTCGGCCTCGGCGCCGGATTTTATCTGAATGCCACCCAGGAACCCTGGTCGCGACACTATCGGATGCATGACTACGTTGTGCAGGAATTGCCGACATTGGTTGAAGCCCATTTCCCGGCGTCGGACAAGCGCGGCATCAGTGGACATTCCATGGGCGGCCACGGCGCGCTGGTCTGTGCTTTGCGCAACCCGGGACGTTATCGTTCGGTATCGGCGTTCTCGCCCATCAACAATCCGATGGATTGCCCGTGGGGGCACAAAGCCTTCTCCCGCTACCTGGGAGAGGATCGTTCGAAATGGCGGGAATGGGATGCCTGCGCGTTGATCGCCGAGGCCGATGAAAAGCTGCCGCTGCTGGTCGACCAGGGTGATCGCGACGATTTCCTTGCCACTCAACTCAAGCCTGAAGCCTTGCAACAGGCGACCAAACTGGCCGGTCATCCGCTGACGTTGCGCCTGCAACCGGGCTATGACCACAGCTATTTCTTCATCGCCAGTTTCATCGATGAGCACTTGCGGCATCACGCGCATGCTCTGGTTGGCTAATGCAGGTAGAATCACGCCCTGACAAAAATCGGGGCGTTTTTTTTATGCGTATTGGCCACGGCTATGATGTGCACCGTTTCGCTGAAGGCGATTTCATCACTCTGGGCGGTGTGCGCATTGCACACAGCTTCGGGCTGCTCGCCCACTCAGACGGTGACGTCCTCCTGCACGCCTTGAGCGATGCCTTGCTTGGCGCCGCGGCGCTGGGCGACATCGGCAAGCATTTCCCGGATACCGACCCGCAATTCAAGGGCGCCGACAGCCGTGCGCTGTTGCGTCACGTCGTCGCACTGGTCCATGCCAAGGGCTGGAAAGTCGGCAATGTCGACAACACCATCGTCGCCCAGGCGCCGAAAATGGCCCCGCATATCGAATCGATGCGCGCGCTGATTGCCGCGGATCTTCAAGTAGAGTTGGATCAAGTGAACGTGAAAGCTACCACCACCGAAAAGCTCGGCTTTGTCGGTCGCGAAGAAGGCATTGCCGTGCACTCCGTTGCCTTGTTGCTGCGCGCATGAACGAACTGCAATTGCTCGGCCCTCGGGCTTACGGTGAGGCCCTCGGCACGGCGGTCCTCAAGGCGATCGCGGAAGACTTCCAGGTCGACGAAGTCCTCGACATTCCCCTCAGTGGCGAAGGTGAACACCTGTGGATCTGGGTGGAAAAGCGCGGCCTGAATACTGAAGAAGCGGCGCGACGGATTGCCAAGGCTGCGGGTGTGCCGTTGCGTACCGTCAGTTATGCCGGGCTCAAGGACCGTCAGGCGTTGACTCGCCAGTGGTTCAGCGTGCAGCTGCCGGGCAAGGCCGACCCTGATTTGACAGCCGCGGAAAACGATACGCTGAAGATCCTCAAGACCGCCCGCCACAAGCGCAAGCTGCAACGTGGCGCGCACTCGGCCAACGGCTTTACCTTGCGCCTGACGCAGTTCGCCGGTGACAAGGCTGCGCTTGAAGAGCGTCTGCAACTGATCGCCAAACAAGGCATCCCCAATTATTTCGGCGCCCAGCGTTTCGGCCATGACGGCGGTAACGTCGTCGATGCTCGCGCCTGGGCCGCGCGCAAGGCCCTGCCGGAGCAACGTAACGTACGCTCGCGGCTGCTCTCCACGGCGCGCAGTTTTCTGTTCAACCAGGTATTGGCTGCACGTGTCGCCGACGGCACCTGGCAGCGTGCCCAGGTGGGCGATCTGCTGGCATTTACCGACAGCCGCAGCTTTTTCCCGGCAGGTGAAGCCGAGTGCAGCGACCCGCGCCTGGCAATTCTCGATCTGCACCCGACCGGTCCGCAGTGGGGCGAAGGTGACTCGCCGGCCCTGGGGGTTGTCCATGAACTGGAGCAGGCCATCGCCGAACGCGAAGCGGATTTGCGTGATTGGCTGATCAACGCCGGTATGAGCCACGAACGTCGCATCCTGCGGCTGCCCATTGGCGGTTTGACGTGGCATTATCCCTCGCTGGACATTCTGCAACTGGAATTCGTCCTGCCGGCCGGATGCTTCGCCACCGTATTGGTGCGCGAGCTTGTTGATCTGGTGCCGGTGGGGCAGACGGACAGCCCATGCGTATTCTGATTTCTAACGACGATGGGGTAACAGCACCCGGTCTCGCCGCGCTTTATGCTGCGCTGGCGGATTACACCGAGTGCGTGGTTATCGCCCCGGACCAGGACAAGAGCGGCGCCAGCAGTTCGCTGACGCTCGACCGTCCGTTGCACCCGCAAACCCTGGCCAACGGCTTTATCAGCCTCAACGGCACGCCAACCGATTGTGTGCACCTGGGCCTCAACGGCCTGCTGGAGCGCGAAGCGGACATGGTGGTTTCCGGTATCAACCTGGGCGCGAACCTGGGGGACGATGTCCTGTATTCCGGCACGGTGGCGGCGGCCCTTGAGGGGCGTTTCCTGAAACACCCTTCGTTTGCCTTTTCGCTGGTCTCACGCCAGGTAGAGAACCTTCCCACAGCTGCCCATTTCGCGCGCAAACTGGTTGAAGCCCATGCTGACCTGGATCTGCCACCGCGTACGGTACTGAACGTGAACATTCCGAATTTGCCGCTCGATCGCATCCGCGGTATCCAGTTGACCCGCCTGGGCCATCGCGCCCGTGCCGCGGCACCGATTAAAGTGGTAGATCCGCGAGGCAAGTCCGGTTACTGGATCGCCGCGGCCGGGGATGCCGAGGACGGTGGACCGGGTACCGATTTCCATGCAGTGATGCAGGGTTACGTGTCGATCACGCCGCTGCAACTGGATCGCACCTTCAATGATGCCTTCAGAAGTCTGGACGGCTGGCTGGAGGGGTTGCGCTGATGGGCCGCGAACAAGACGATATGCTGCGTCGCGGCATCGGCATGACCTCCCAGCGAACCCGGGAGCGGCTCATCCAGCGCCTGTATGAAGAAGGCATCTCCAACGCCAGGGTGCTGGAGGTCATTCGCCGGACCCCGCGTCACCTGTTCGTCGATGAAGCGCTGGCGCACCGTGCCTATGAAGACACCGCGCTACCGATAGGTAATAACCAGACCATCTCCCAGCCTTATATGGTGGCGCGCATGAGCGAGCTGCTGCTGGAGGCCGGTCCCCTCGACAAGGTGCTGGAAATCGGCACCGGGTCGGGTTACCAGACGGCAGTGCTGTCGCAACTGGTCGAGCGTGTGTTCTCGGTCGAGCGCATCAAGGTTCTGCAGGATCGGGCAAAGGAACGCCTGGTCGAACTGAACCTGCGCAACGTGGTGTTTCGCTGGGGCGATGGTTGGGAAGGTTGGCCGGCACTGGCGCCGTATAACGGGATTATCGTCACCGCCGTGGCGACTGACGTGCCCCAGGCATTGCTTGACCAGTTGGCTCCGGGAGGCCGAATGGTGATCCCGGTCGGGGCCGGCGAAGTCCAGCAATTGATGCTGATCATCCGCGAGGAACAAGGTTTTTCCAGGCATGTTCTGGGGGCTGTGCGCTTCGTGCCATTGCTCAATGGGCCATTGGCCTGAGCATTTGTTTCGGCGCGCTGAATTCTCTTCGATTGCCTTTGTCTTACAGCGGCATCGATTGTTTCAACGGGATTCATCTTCAGGCAGCAAACGTGTGCGCGACAGCGATTCGCCACATTAAAGGTAAAGCGTGCACGGCCCGTTATACTTGCGACAGTTCATGCCGGACTCCGGTATTTAACATTTTCAGCCACCACAGAGGGAGCGGCGGGTGAGTCTCACAGTCATTGCGCAGCGTATGAGTAAAACGAGCTTTCAGCGCCTGGTGACTGGCCTTGTATTGAGTACATTGCTGGTCGGTTGTTCCAGCAACAAATCCAGTGATGTTCGTGTCGTGGACCGCAACAATGCGGCGGCTCAGCGTCCAGCCGTGACCACCGGGCAATACGTGGTGCGTCCAAAGGACACCCTGTTTTCCATTGCTTTCCGTTACGGCTGGGACTACAAGGCCCTTGCGGCCCGAAACAATATTCCCGCGCCCTACACCATCCATCCGGGTCAGACGATTCGCTTTGATGGTCGTACCGGTTCAACGTCGACGGCGGTGGTCAGTTCGTCCAGTTCAACGCCTTCGTCGTCGAGTAAAACCACGGTCATCCGTCGTTCGGCAAACGGTACGACTACCAGCACAACGACAGTTGTACCGTCCGTCGCGAACAAACCTGCCCCCGCTCCGTTACCTCCTCCGGGGCCAGCCCCGACAGGCTGGGGATGGCCATCTAATGGCATTCTGATTGGAAAATTCTCTTCAAACGGTAGTTTGAATAAAGGAATTGATATCGCCGGAGATTTGGGACAGCCTGTTTTAGCTGCGTCTGATGGGACGGTGGTATACGCCGGGAGTGGCTTAAGGGGCTACGGCGAATTAGTGATCATCAAGCACAGTGAAACCTACGTCAGTGCCTACGGACATAACCGCAGGCTGTTGGTTCGGGAGGGGCAGCAGGTCAAGGTCGGACAGACAATTGCCGAAATGGGGTCAACGGGTACAGACCGGGTGAAACTGCATTTTGAGATTCGCCGTCAGGGTAAACCTGTAGATCCGCTGCAATTCCTGCCACGTCGTTGATCGCTTACCAGCCTGTTCCGTCGCGTAGAGGGGACAGGCTCCAGCGTTGCCAGGGAGAAAGGCGCCGCTTGAGCTTGAGGTCGAACTCACCAAAGGACTATAACAATGGCTCTCAGTAAAGAAGTGCCGGAGTTTGACATCGACGATGAGGTTCTCCTGATGGAGAGCGGCATCGATACGGATTCGATGTCGAATGATGAAGGGGCGGCTCCACCTTCCGTTCGTGCCAAATCCAAACACTCCGCATCGTTGAAACAACACAAGTACATTGACTACACGCGGGCACTCGATGCCACGCAGTTGTATCTCAATGAAATTGGTTTTTCTCCCCTCCTGTCACCCGAAGAAGAAGTTCATTTTGCGCGCCTGTCGCAAAGTGGCGATCCGGCCGGGCGCAAGCGCATGATCGAAAGCAACCTGCGACTGGTGGTGAAAATCGCCCGACGCTATGTCAATCGTGGGCTGTCACTACTGGATCTGATCGAAGAGGGCAACCTCGGTTTGATCCGGGCGGTGGAGAAGTTCGATCCGGAACGCGGTTTCCGTTTCTCGACCTACGCGACCTGGTGGATTCGCCAGACCATCGAACGTGCAATCATGAATCAGACCCGGACCATCCGTCTGCCGATCCATGTGGTCAAAGAGCTGAATGTGTACCTGCGGGCTGCGCGGGAACTGACGCAAAAACTCGACCATGAACCCTCACCCGAAGAAATCGCCAACCTGCTGGAAAAACCGGTGGGAGAGGTCAAGCGTATGCTCGGCCTTAACGAACGGGTTTCTTCGGTCGACGTCTCGCTGGGTCCGGATTCGGATAAAACCCTGCTCGACACCCTGACTGACGACCGCCCGACCGATCCATGCGAACTGTTGCAGGACGACGACCTGTCCCAGAGCATCGATCAATGGCTCTCGGAGCTGACCGACAAGCAACGCGAAGTGGTTGTACGCCGCTTCGGCTTGCGCGGTCATGAAAGCAGCACCCTTGAAGACGTCGGTCTGGAAATCGGCCTGACCCGTGAGCGGGTCCGGCAGATTCAGGTGGAAGGCTTGAAGCGGCTGCGCGAGATCCTGGAAAAAAATGGTCTGTCGAGTGAGTCGCTGTTCCAATAAGGCACTCAATGCGATGGCATGAAAAACCCCGACTGGCTCGGGGTTTTTTATTGCCAGACCAAGAGACCGAATCCCCTCTGGATTTCGGTTTCGTGCTGTAAGCCCAGGCTTACACTTGCGTAAGTGTTCGTTATTTTTACACCCTGGCAATCGTCCATGATGAACGCCTTTCGTTTTTATCTTTTTGATTTATATAACTATTTTTTATTATTAATTACGTGTGACAGCTGGGTTTCGCGCCAAGGGGCGATTGATCCCGCAGGGGAACACTCTAGTATTGAGGTTGTGTCGACGGACAGACACGTCCTTCAAGGATGAGGGATAGGGATATCGCAGGACGCGATTCATCAGGATGATGAAAAGGAACACAGGGAATAGGGAAAAAATGTGGGCGGGTCAAACCGCCCCTTTTTTTGCCTGCAGAAAAGCAAAAAGGCCCTTGTGGGGCCTTTTTCGCGAACGCGGGGGTAATCAGCGTTCGAGGTCTGCGATCTTGCCTGGCTTGCCATCCCATTCTGCGGAATCGGGCATTGGATCCTTGCGTTCGGTGATGTTTGGCCAGATATCGGCCAACTCAGCGTTCAGCTCGATGAAGTTCTCCATGCCGGCCGGAACCTCATCTTCGGAGAAGATAGCCACGGCAGGGCATTCAGGTTCGCACAGCGCGCAATCGATGCACTCATCCGGGTGAATCACCAGGAAATTCGGGCCTTCGTAAAAGCAGTCCACCGGACAGACTTCTACGCAGTCGGTGTACTTGCACTTGATGCAGTTGTCGGTGACGACGAAGGTCATTTCTAATTTTCTCCTCAGGCGCGGCTTGCTGCGCCCCTTCTCGTAGGGGTCGCCAGGTTTGGGAGCGATAGTCTGCTGGCCAGGCTATTAGCCAGCAGCATCCCAAACCGCGCGAGATTCTAACAGCTTGCAAGCCGCTGCGTTAGATCCGTGTCTTCAGTGTATAGAGCATTTCGAGAGCACGACGTGGTGTCATGTCGTCCAGATCGAGCTTGGCCAGTTCCTCCAGCACCGGGTGTGGCAGGCTGGCAAACAGGTCGCTTTGCTGTGGAACCGCCGGTTTGCCTTTGGCAGGTGCTGGCGACTCATGGGGCAGTGCGGTGTCTTCCAGGCGGCTCAAATGCTCGCGGGCACGGGTGATCACCTCACTCGGTACGCCCGCCAGCTGCGCGACCGCCAGGCCGTAACTCTGGCTGGCCGGGCCGGGCAGCACGTGGTGCAGGAACACGATGCGTTCATTGTGCTCGGTGGCATTGAGGTGCACGTTGGCCACCAGCGGCTGGGCTTCCGGCAGGACGGTCAGTTCGAAGTAGTGGGTGGCGAACAGCGTGTAGGCACGCAGATGCGCCAGGCGTTCGGCCGCTGCCCATGCCAGGGACAGGCCATCGAAGGTACTGGTGCCGCGCCCGACTTCGTCCATCAACACCAGGCTGCGCTCGGTGGCGTTGTGCAGAATGTTCGCGGTTTCGCTCATTTCCACCATGAAGGTCGAGCGCCCGCCGGCCAGGTCATCGCTGGAACCGATCCGGGTGAAGATGCGGTCGACGAGCGATAATTCGCAACTGGCCGCCGGCACGAAGCTGCCGATATGCGCCAGCAGCACAATCAGGGCGGTCTGACGCATGTAGGTGGATTTACCGCCCATGTTCGGGCCGGTGATCACCAGCATGCGCGTGTTGTCGTCCAGGCTCAGGTCGTTGGCCACGAACGGCGTGGTCAGCACCTGCTCGACCACCGGATGGCGGCCCTGGCTGATGCGCATGCACGGTTCGCTGACGAAGCGCGGGCAGTTCAGGTCGAGGTTCAGTGCACGCTCGGCCAGGTTGCTCAAGACGTCCAGTTCGGCCAGGGCGCCGGCGGTGTCCTGCAAGGGTGGCAACTGGGCGATCAGGTCTTCGAGCAGCGCTTCGTACAGCATCTTCTCGCGGGCCAGGGCGCGGCTCTTGGCTGACAATGCCTTGTCTTCGAACGCCTTGAGTTCCGGCGTAATGAAACGCTCGGCGCCTTTGAGTGTCTGGCGGCGAATATAGTCGGCCGGTGCCGACTCCGCCTGCTTGCTTGGCAGCTCGATGAAGTAACCGTGAATGCGGTTGTAGCCGACCTTCAGGTGCGACAGGCCGGTGCGGGCCTTTTCCCGTGCCTCGAGGTCGATCAGGAATTGCCCGGCGTTTTCGCTGAGCGATTGCAGTTCGTCGAGTTCGCTGTCGTAGCCGGTTTTCAGTACGCCACCGTCACGAATGACCGCCGGCGGGTTGTCGATGATGGCCTTCTCCAGCAGTGCTGCCAGTTCCGGGTAGGTACTGGTAATGCTGGCGAGTTGCTGGAGGTGCGGGGCTTCGAGCTCAGTCATCGCCACTTGCAGTTCGGGCAGTGCGCCGAGGGCGTCACGCAAGCGGGCGAGGTCGCGCGGGCGGGCGTTGCGCAGGCCGATCCGCGCAAGAATCCGCTCGATGTCGCCGATTTCCTTGAGCTGCGGTTGCAGTCTTTCGAAGCGGTAGCCGTCGAGCAGGCAGGTGATCGAGGTCTGGCGCGCCAACAGCACCGTCAAATCGCGTAACGGGCGATTCAGCCAGCGGGTCAGCAGGCGGCTGCCCATGGCGGTCTGGCAACGGTCCACCACCGATTGCAGGGTGTTGTCGCGGCCCCCGGCCAGGTTGGTGTCGAGCTCCAGGTTGCGACGGCTGGCGCCATCGAGCACCACGGTGTCGTCGAGGCGCTCATGACGCAGGCTGCGCAAATGGGGCAGGGCGGTGCGCTGGGTTTCCTTGGCGTAGGCCAGCAGGCAACCGGCGGCGCCGATGGCCAGGGTCAGGTTTTCGCAGCCAAAGCCCTTGAGATCCTGGGTCGAGAATTGCTGGCACAGGCTTTTTAGCGCCGAATCACGCTCAAAATCCCACGGCGCACGGCGACGCACACCGCGGCGTTTTTCCGCCGGCAAATCCTTGGGCCAGTCATCCGGGATCAGCAATTCCACCGGGTTGACCCGCTCCAGCTCCGCCAGCAGGTTTTCCCACCCCTTGATTTCCAGCACGCTGAAGTTGCCACTGGTGATGTCCAGCACCGCCAGACCGAACAGGCGCTCGTCACCCAGAACGGCAGCGATCAGGTTGTCTCGACGCTCATCCAGCAGCGCCTCGTCACTCACCGTCCCCGGCGTGATGATGCGCACCACCTGCCGCTCCACGGGCCCTTTGCTGGTGGCGGGGTCACCGACCTGCTCGCAGATCACCACCGACTCGCCAAGCTTCACCAGTTTTGCCAGGTAACCCTCGGCGGCATGGTAAGGAATCCCGCACATCGGAATCGCCTGCCCCGCCGACTGCCCGCGGGCGGTCAGGGTGATGTCCAGCAACTTGGCGGCCTTCTTCGCGTCTTCATAGAAGATCTCGTAGAAGTCGCCCATGCGGTAGAACATCAGCTGGTCCGGGTGCTGGTTTTTCAGGCGCCAGTACTGCTGCATCATCGGGGTGTGGGAAGACAGGTCGGAGACGGCTTTATTCATCGGATTGTCAGGAAGCTCGTTGAAAGAGGTGGGGCAAAAGCGGGGCAACGGCCAGGCTTTTCCGCGATGGGCGCAAGGTTACCATGGGCGCTCTACCCGACGCAGGCATCGCGGCCGGGTGACATCTTTTACGATGCAAAAAACAGGTCATGCATCGATTATGCAATTGGGCATTTGTCTTCTGCGGAAATAACCAGCACTATGCGCGTTATGCACAAACGCAACGTATCTACTGTCTTAAGGGCATTGCTCGATCAGCACGGGATCTCCCCCACGGAGCTTCACCGTCGTACCGGCGTGCCTCAATCCACGCTCTCGCGTATTCTCAGCGGGAGGATCGTCGATCCTTCGGATCGGCATATTTCGAAAATTGCCGACTATTTTTCCGTGAGCACCGACCAGTTGCGTGGCCGCGCGGACGTCGCGCCCGCCACCAATGCCGGGCGCGCTCCTGTGCATTCGGAACTCAAGGATATAAGCCTGTGGGACGACGATACCCCTGTCGATGACGATGAGGTGTCAGTTCCTTTTCTTCGTGAGGTTGAGTTGGCCGCAGGGTCGGGAAGATTCGTCATTGAGGAAAGCGAGCGCTCTAGCCTGCGCTTTGGAAAGCGTAGTCTGCGCCACAATGGTGTGCAGTTCGATCAGGCGAAATGCGTGACGGTGCGTGGCAACAGCATGCTGCCTGTACTGCGCGATGGCGCGACGGTCGGGGTCAATGCTGGTAAGTGCGGCATTGGCGATATCGTTGACGGCGACCTTTATGCAATCAATCACAACGGCCAACTTCGGGTGAAGCAGCTTTATCGCCTGCCGACCGGGATTCGCCTGCGCAGCTTCAATCGTGATGAACACCCGGATGAGGATTACACCTTTCAGGACATCCAGGAGGAGCCGATTGTTATCCTCGGACATGTCTTCTGGTGGGGCATGTACGCTCGCTAACACCTCCTGCGTTCAGATATAACCCGCTTCCCGAGCGGGTTTTTTCGTTTGCTGAAGGCATCGGATTGTCTTCTTTTATGCGTTTGCGCATTGACTGATTATGCATTGGTGCATAATCTTGTTGCCTATCTGTTCAAGAACACGGAATGACCGTTCACTCAAGGAGGCATGAAATGACCGCTGAGCAATATGCGTTGCTGGACATGCCTCTTTGGCTGGTCATCAGCCTGCCAATACTCGGTGGCGTTACCGGTGAAATGTGGCGTGCCGATAAAGAGGGCGTTCGTGGCTGGCCCCTTATCCGGCGCCTGAGCCTGCGGTCTGGTTCCAGCATGATCTGCGGCGCCTCGGTCATCATGTTGCTGCACGCCGCCAATGTTTCCATTTGGGCTGCTTGTGCAGGCGGTTGTTTGGCGGCGATGGCCGGGACTGACGTGGTTTTGGGGTTGTATGAGCGTTGGGCGGCCAAACGCATGGGCGTCAGTCAAGTTCCATCCGGCGACGTCGAAGATTGAACCCTCGGCAGGCCTTTTCCAGAGCCTCTGGTTCTTTACATTTTGATCGCTCCAGTCGCTTGCAAGTGCGGTCTGCTGGTGTACGGTTAACCCATCCCGCCCATCAGGAGATGACCGTGAAAGTAATCACCCAACTCGCCGCTGACCTTGGCAGGCAATTGCAGGTTCTCAATGCCCACGTTTCCACGGCCGAGTCCTGCACCGGAGGCGGGATCGCCGAGGCGATCACCCGTATTCCCGGCAGCTCGGCGTGGTTCGAGGCCGGTTATGTCACCTACTCCAATCTGCAGAAGAACCTGCAACTGGATGTTCCTGTGGAGTTGTTCACCACGGTGGGGGCGGTCAGTCGCGAGGTGGTCGAGGCGATGGCCAGGGGCGCGCAGGAGAAAAGTCGCGCATATTTTTCCGTGGCGGTCAGTGGCGTAGCCGGGCCGGACGGTGGTTCGCCGAGCAAGCCGGTGGGGACGGTTTGGCTGGCCTGGGGTGTGGGCGAGCGAGTGTTCAGCGAGTTGCAACACTTCGCCGGTGACCGCGACGAGGTGCGCCGACAAACGGTGAAGGCCGCGCTAGAGGGGCTGCTGCGCTATGCCACGGCAGAAATCTCAAATCAGGGGTAGGCGATCCGGAATCGCTGTGGAATAATACTGGCTACTTATACAGGTGTTGGCCGTCAGGCCTTATTGATTACGTGAGGACTTTAATGGACGACAACAAGAAGAAAGCCTTGGCTGCGGCCCTGGGTCAGATCGAACGTCAATTCGGCAAGGGTGCCGTAATGCGTATGGGCGATCAGGACCGTCAGGCGATCCCGGCCATTTCCACTGGCTCTCTGGGTCTGGACATTGCTCTTGGCATCGGCGGTCTGCCAAAAGGCCGTATTGTTGAAATCTACGGTCCTGAATCTTCCGGTAAAACCACGCTGACCTTGTCCGTGATCGCCCAGGCTCAAAAAGCCGGCGCGACCTGCGCATTCGTCGACGCCGAACACGCCCTCGACCCTGAGTACGCCGGCAAGCTGGGCGTCAACGTTGACGACCTGCTGGTTTCCCAGCCGGACACCGGCGAGCAGGCCCTGGAAATCACCGACATGCTGGTGCGTTCCAACGCGGTTGACGTGATCATCGTCGACTCCGTGGCCGCCCTGGTGCCAAAGGCTGAAATCGAAGGCGAAATGGGTGACATGCACGTGGGCCTGCAAGCCCGCCTGATGTCCCAGGCGCTGCGTAAAATCACCGGTAACATCAAGAACGCCAACTGCCTGGTGATCTTCATCAACCAGATCCGCATGAAAATCGGCGTGATGTTCGGTAGCCCGGAAACCACCACCGGTGGTAACGCTCTGAAGTTCTACGCATCGGTTCGTCTGGACATCCGTCGTACTGGCGCGGTGAAGGAAGGTGATGAAGTCGTTGGTAGCGAAACCCGCGTCAAGGTCGTGAAGAACAAGGTGGCTTCGCCGTTCCGTCAGGCCGAGTTCCAGATTCTTTACGGCAAGGGCATCTACCTCAACGGTGAGATGATCGACTTGGGTGTTCTGCACGGTTTCGTTGAGAAGTCCGGCGCCTGGTATGCCTATGAAGGCACCAAGATCGGTCAGGGCAAGGCCAACTCGGCCAAGTTCCTGGCGGACAATCCGGAAGTCGCGGCAAAGCTGGAGAAGCAACTGCGTGACAAGCTCCTGTCCCCGGCATCCGTAGCAGACGCCAAAGCTTCTGCGGTCAAAGAGACCGAAGACGACCTGGTTGACGCTGATATCTGATCGAAGCGATGACCGCCGTACTCGATACACTCGTCGCGGTGCGGCGAACCGCAATGGACCTGCTCGCACGACGCGAGCACGGTCGAGTCGAGCTGACGCGTAAACTGCGTCAGCGCGGCGCCCTCCCTGAAATGATCGAAACAGCACTCGACCGGTTGACGGAAGAGGGGTTGTTGTCTGAAACCCGTTACCTCGAAAGTTTTGTTTCCTACCGCGCCCGTTCCGGTTATGGCCCTTTACGCATTCGTGAAGAGTTGAGCCAGCGCGGCCTGCAGCGCACCGATATTGAACTTGCCCTGCGTGAGAGCGGTATCGACTGGCAGGAGCAACTGGCCGACACCTGGCGACGTAAATTCTCCGGGCAATTGCCGGCAGATGTTCGGGAGCGCGCCAAACAAGGCAGGTTCCTGGCGTATCGGGGATACTCCATGGAAATGATCAACCGCCTGTTCAGCGGTCGAGGGATGGACGACTGAACTGAAACGGCCCGCTATTTCGATAGCGGGCCGTTTTTTTATGCCTTACGTAACCTTTGACGACTCCCGCGTGCGTTGTTGTGCCTGGGGTTTTGATTGTGCCCAGTTTTCCGGCAGGTTGATGTAGTCCACAAGTTCGCGCAGGCGGCCATGATTGCGGGCGTTGAAGTTGAAGACCAGTCGCGCCAGATGGCTGAATTCGGCTTCGTCGTGTTCTTCACCGCTGTAAGTGTGCTGATGGAAATGATCACTCAGGCACAGGTCGGCGAAAGCCTCCTGCATGTATTCGAGTGCCTGGTCGTTGAGTGAGTGATTCATGCGAATCAGGAACTGATGCTTGAGCCAGCGACTGGAGTGGAAGTTGCCGTAGAACTGGTTGATGTGCTCTACCGCTTCTTCGATGTTGTAGACCAGTCTCACCAGCTTCATGTCAGTGGGCAGGATGTAGTGGTTTTCCTCCAGTTGCTGGTGAATGAAGTCCAGTGCGCCTTGCCAGAATTTACCGCCCGGCGCGTCGAGCAGCACCACGGGCACCAATGGGCTCTTGCCGGTCTGAATCAGCGTCAGCACTTCCAGGGCTTCATCCAATGTGCCAAAACCGCCCGGGCACAGCACCAGGGCATCGGCTTCCTTGACGAAGAACAGCTTGCGGGTGAAGAAAAAATGGAAGGGCAGCAGGTTGGTCGTGCCGTCGACAGTGGGGTTGGCATGCTGCTCGAAGGGCAGGGTGATGTTGAACCCCAGGCTGTGTGTCAGGCCGGCGCCCTCGTGGGCGGCGGCCATGATGCCGCCACCGGCGCCGGTAATGACCATCATGTCCGAGCGCGCCAGAGCGGCGCCGAGTTCCCGGGCCATCCTGTAGAGGGGATGTTCCATGGGGGTACGGGCCGAGCCGAAAACCGTGACCTTGCGCCGTCCCTTGAATTGTTCGAGCACGCGGAAGGCCTGTTCCAGTTCGCGCAGGGCTTGCAGGGTGATTTTGGCGTTCCAGCGGTTGTGGTCTTCCTGGGCCATGCGCAGCACGGTCAGGATCATGTCACGGTAGATCGGGATATTCGGGCTGTTGGGTGAAATCAGCTTGAGTTGTTCTTCGACCTTGCTGAGGAGGTCGTGGCCGCTTTCTTCAAAATGACGGCTCAGGAGGTCATTCGGTTGGTAAGGCATTCAACTTCTCCTTCTGCACAGAACCTTCAGCCCGACAACGTACGTCGCGCCACGACACTTCATGTGTCGCTGTCTGCCCAAGCCCATGCCTGGGCGATCTACTTGACCCGAAAGGCATCGGATCATCCAAACAGGTTCTGTTTTTCCCTTGGATGAAAGAAACAATCGCATAACACGACAAGCGACGGCCAGCCCCTTTCCAGCCCTGAAAAAGTGAAGGTGGACACCTGAAATCTAGACGTTCACAACGATTTGCGCTGATTTATCATTGCGCCACAACGTCTTTGCTGGCAACCGCTTATTGATGATTTGCAAGGTGGTTTCACCGCTCGTCTGAACAGTCGTCGTGTGTGCCGCACTCTGATTTACTAAGTTACAGGTGCCACACGACAACTTTGCGTCAACGGCAGGACGCACGGTATATGCAGTTCAAGGATTTAATCGCTCAAACATGAGTGAAGTGCAGGGAGGCGGGAAGCCATGGCCAGAGTCGTTCTGGAGGTCGATACGCAACTGTATCGATTGTTGAAGTCATCAGCCGAGGCCAATCATTTGAGCCTCGAAGAGGAGTGCTGCCGGCGTTTGCGTGGCGGCGAACGCCGTTCGCATTACTTGCAGGCGCTGCTGGCAGAATTGCGCGCCGAAGATGAACAGCGGCGCGCCAATTCCCGGTGATTACTTTTTCTTCTTGGCCGGTTGCAGGCAATCCGATTCCTGGAAGCTTGCGGAACCAACCGGACGGTTGGTCTTCACCTCGGTGAAGTCGTAACGCATGATCGCGCCCTTGGCCATCAGCTTGCGAAACCCTTCGTTTCTGCAGACAGAAGCGCCCAACTGGAAGTACACAGCCTTCGGGTCTGCACGCATCTTGTCGGCGTGGCTGCTCTGCACGCTCAGGTGGTTGATCAGCTGTTTGCCTTCAACGGTGTAGCCTTGATCGAGTATGTCTTCGTTGATCGCTCGAGGAGTGCCGACGCTGCTCTGGGTGGCGACGTTTTGCAGCATTTTGTTCAGTTCCGTGTCTTTCAAGGACGCAGCCTGGGCATTGAGGGACGACGCCAGCAAAATAGCCGCGGTAGGAACGATAAGGCGCAGCATGAAACTCTCCTGGTTCAGTGATGGGGGTTTGACCCGTCACGTGACTGTGCGTTCAGTGGCGGCGAATTATAGGGGAGGCGGGCTGGACGGTACAGGCTTGCACCGGGCGGTCTGGTAAACTGCTGGCACTTTTTGCCCTGTCGAGTGTTTTTCGTGTCGAGTTCTCTTCTCTGTGGGCGTTGCCCGCTATGAGCACTACCCCCGCGCGCTTTGCCTTGAATGCCGTAGCCCGCTTGCGCGATCAGCGTGAGGAGGAAGGCATCAAGCCGATTCAGGCCCGCGGCTGGCGTGCGCCGCGTTGCCGTGACTGCCGGGTGATCGAGAGCCACTGCTTGTGCGCATGGCGTCCGCAGGTCGCGACCCGCTCCGGCGTGTGCCTGATCATGACCAACAAGGAAGTGTTCAAGCCGAGCAACACCGGTTGGCTGATCGCCGATGTGGTCCCTGACAACCACGCCTTCATCTGGTCCCGTACGGAGGTCGATCCGAAGTTGCTGGCGCTGTTGTCCGACCCGCAATGGCAGCCCTACCTGGTGTTTCCGGGTGAGTATGTCGAGCCTGAGCGGGTGACAAACAGTGTGGATGTCGATGGCACGAAGCGTCCGTTGTTTATTCTGTTGGACGCGACCTGGACCGAAGCGCGGAAGATCTTTCGCAAGAGTCCCTATTTCGATCGTTTGCCGATCCTCAGCCTGCTGCCCGAAAAACTCTCGCGCTACCGGTTGCGCCGCTCGACCCGCAGCGAGCATCTGTGCACGGCGGAAGTGGCGGCGCTGTGTCTCGACCTTGCGGGCGATGTCGACGCAGCCTCGGCGCTGGATGCCTACTTTGATGTGTTCAGCCAGCATTACCTCGACGCCAAACATCAGTTGGACATGAACGTTTCGACCCCGGCGCATGCCGAGTTGATGCCCTATGTCCAGTCGGTCACTCCATGAGTGGACTGATTGTCGCTCATACTGCAATAAACTGTACCGGGCATGCTGCTTGACCACCCCGGCTTCGCTGGGCATGCTTGGCGCCGATCAGGGTGCGGCCAGCGTTCGTAATGGCGTTTCTTGCGTTGAATGTGCCTGGTCAGTGCAGCTCCATGGCTGTGCCTTGAGGTGCTTTGGCGAGGTCCGAATGCATCGGGCGTCCCATAAAAAAAACAGGATCATTTGAAAAATGGCCACATACGAAATCCTGATTGCCGATGACCACCCACTGTTTCGTAGTGCCTTGCATCAAGCGTTGACCCTGGGCCTTGGCCCGGATGTCCGTCTGGTGGAGGTGGCGAGCATTGCCGAACTGGAAGTCCGCCTGACGGAAAAGTCCGACTGGGATCTGGTACTGCTGGACCTGAACATGCCGGGGGCCTACGGTTTTTCCGGGCTGGTCCTGCTGCGCGGTCAGTACCCGCAGATTCCGGTGGTCATGGTCTCGGCCCAGGAAGAGCCGACCATCATGGTCAAGTCCCGTGAATTCGGCGCCAGTGGTTTCATTCCCAAATCCAGCGACTTGAGTGTGATCCAGAAAGCCGTGCGTGCGGTCCTCGATGGCGATGTGTTCTGGCCACCGCAGGCGTTCGAAGCGGTCAGCGTTTCGGCAGAGGCCAAGGCGGCCAGCGAAGGCCTTGCCAGTCTGACACCGCAGCAATTCCGCGTGCTGACCATGGTCTGCGAAGGCTTGCTGAACAAGCAGATCGCCTACGAGTTGAGTGTTTCCGAGGCGACTATCAAGGCGCACGTGACCGCGATTTTCCGTAAACTGAATGTGCGGACCCGGACCCAGGCTGCGCTGCTCTTGCAACAACTTGAGTCAACTTCCAGCCATTAAAGGCTGGCAACTTCACGCTTTTTTGACTTTGGTTGAACTAGCTTTCCCACTTCCTTTTTTGTCAGTTGCCTACTCTATGTCACCTTTCAAAGGCCAGACCGGTCTGAAACGTATTCTCAATGCCTCCGGGTATTCGCTGGACGGCCTGCGCGCAGCCTTCACCGGCGAAGCCGCCTTTCGGCAACTGGTATTGCTCAACGTCATCCTGATTCCCTTGTCGTTCTTCCTGAATGTCAGCCGGGTCGAACAGGCGTTGTTGATCGCGGTATGCCTGTTGGCGTTGATCGTCGAGTTGCTCAATTCGGCCGTGGAAGCGGCCATCGACCGCATTTCCCTTGAGCGGCACCCGCTGTCCAAGAATGCCAAGGACATGGGCAGTGCCGCCCAGTTCGTGGCATTGAGCATGATTGCCCTGGTGTGGGCGGTCATCCTGCTCTAAGCGATCGTCGGTAGCACGATCTCGTCGCTGCGCTGAACCCCGGCGGTGAAGGCGCGGCATAGATCGAGGAATTCGCGCATCGCCGAGGTCTGATATTTCTGTTTATGCCAGATGAAATAAAACTGTCGCGCCAGATCCAGATCCGGCGTTTCGACAGGCACCAGGCTGCCGCGGCGAAATGCGTCACGCAAAGCCAGCCGGGAAATGCAGCCAATCCCCAAACCTGATTCCACCGCGCGCTTGATCGCTTCGGTGTGCTCAAGCTCCAGGCGGATATTCAAGGAAGAACGGTGATGACGCATGGCTTGATCGAAGGTCAACCGTGTGCCGGAACCCTGTTCGCGCAAGATCCAGGCTTCGTGGCTCAACTCGTCCATGGTGGCCGTGCCGCGCTGGGCCAGCGGATGCTGAGGGGCGCAAAACACCACCAGTTCGTCCTCGACCCAGCTTTGCACTTCGATGTCCGGGTGACTGCAGTCGCCTTCGATCAGACCCAGGTCAATTTCATAGTGGGCCACCTGCTGCACAATGTTGGCAGTGTTCTGCACATGCAGCTTCACCTGGCTTTCCGGATGGCGCTGCATGAAGCTGCCGATCAGCAGGGTGGCCAGGTAATTGCCGATGGTCAGGGTCGCGCCCACGGCCAGCGAGCCGAAACCGGACTTGCCGTTGAGCAGGTCTTCGATTTCCTTGGCCTGGTCCAGCAGGGCGACAGCTTGCGGCAATAGTTGTTTGCCGAGGGCGTTCAGGCTCAGCCGTTTGCCGGCGCGGTCGAACAGTTGGCAGCTGCACTGGCGCTCCAGTTCGGTGATCGAGGTGCTCGCCGCCGATTGCGAGAGGTTGAGCAGGCCCGCAGCACGGGACACGCTTTCCTGCTGGGCGACGGCGACGAATACTTGAAGTTGACGGAGAGTAAATCGCATATCGATATAACCGATAACCCTTATCTTAATAATCCATTTAACAGATATTGTCTCTGCCTTTAGAATGCGATGCAATTGCGCAGAGCTGGCTTTCTTGCAGAGCACACTGAACACGCGCAGACCAATCTCCAGGAGTCCCACGTACATGAGCAACATGAACCACGAGCGTGTCCTCAGTGTTCACCACTGGAACGACACTCTGTTCAGCTTCAAGTGCACCCGTGATCCGGGCCTGCGCTTCGAGAACGGTCAGTTCGTGATGATCGGCCTGCAACAGCCCAACGGCCGCCCGCTTATGCGCGCTTACTCGATTGCCAGCCCGAACTGGGAAGAGCATCTCGAGTTCTTCAGCATCAAGGTGCCTGATGGTCCGCTGACTTCGCAGTTGCAGCATCTGAAGGAAGGCGACGAGATCATCATCAGCAAGAAGCCTACCGGCACGCTGGTGCTGGATGACTTGAAGCCTGGCAAACATTTGTACCTGCTCAGCACCGGTACCGGTCTGGCACCGTTCATGAGCGTCATCCAGGACCCGGAAACCTACGAGCGTTTCGAAAAAGTGATCCTGTGCCACGGCGTGCGTTACGTCAACGAAGTCGCTTACCGCGAGTTCATCACCGAGCACTTGCCGCAGAACGAATTCTTCGGCGAGGCGCTGCGTGACAAGTTGATCTACTACCCGACCGTGACCCGCGAGCCGTTCGAGAACGAAGGCCGCCTGACCGACCTGATGCGCAGCGGCAAGCTGTTCAGCGACATCGGTCTGCCACCGATCAACCCGCAGGACGACCGCGCCATGCTGTGCGGCAGCCCGAGCATGCTCGACGAGACCAGCGAAGTGCTGAACAGCTTCGGCCTGAAGGTTTCGCCGCGGATGCGCGAGCCGGGTGACTACCTGATCGAGCGTGCGTTCGTAGAGAAGTGACCGCAGGTCACGTTGTAGGAGCGAGCCTGCTCGCGATGGAGGTCAACGATAACGCGGGAAGCTTGATACCCAGCGGCGTCCTCAGGTTTTTCGCGAGCAGGCTCGCTCCTACAGTAGATTTGCAGCGCATCTGAAAAGCCCGCATGACTTGGGAAGGTCATGCGGGCTTATTCGTTTCCGGCGTTCAGCCCTTTGCGGGAATGACTTCCAGGACGCGGATCAGCTCCGGTGTCGGGTAATGCCAACGCACGTCCAGATCCCAGAACTGCGCGCCGTATTCCCGCTCGGGTGCCGGCGTTTGATAGGCCGGGCGTGGGTCTTGTGCCAGACATTGCTCGATCAACTCGACCAAAGGCTCATCAAGGCGCCGGGCATGCTCGTGAGCCTGCAGCAGCGCTGTGTCCGTCCACTGCACGGGAATCAGCTGCGGCGCAGCGCTGGCGATGCTGTTGGCGGCTGTATCGACGATGTCGGCGTAGGGTACGTAGGGCTTGATATCGAGAATCGGCGTGCCATCAAGCAAATCGATGCCCGAGATCCACAGGCGGTTGGCTTCGACCCTGTCCAGTTTCACCACTGATTGCCCGATGCCATTGGGGCGGTGGGTGGCGCGGGTGGCAAACACGCCCATGGATTTATTGCCGCCGAGGCGAGGGGGGCGGACCTTCAGGCGAGGCTTTTCCTCCAGAGCCTGGTGGAACAGGAACAGCAGCCACACGTGGCTGACCTGCTCCAGGCCCTGCACTGCGTCCCCTTGATCGAACGGAGCCACCAGTTCCAGTACCCCACGGGCGGCCGGGGCCAGTTGCGGCTGGCGCGGAATGGCGAACTTCTCCTTGAAGCAGGAGCGTACGAAGCCGATGGGGGAAACGCTGTAGGTCATGGTTTGAGGTCGAGGCGGGAAGAGGGGGGCATGATAACTCACATGACCTCTAGCCCGGTGGCGCCTGTCAGTCCGTCATCGCGGGCAAGCCACGCTCCCACAGGTTTTGTGATGGACACAAATTTTGTGTGCGCTCTAGAACCCTGTGGGAGCGTGGCTTGCCCGCGATGGGCGCGCCGCCGATCTACAGACTGAATCCGCCATCCAAAGGAATGATATTCCCGGTCATGTAGGCCCCCGCGGTACTCGCCAGACTGATCGCCAACGCCGCCATCTCTTCCTCGCGGCCCCAACGCTTCATGGGAATCAGCGCCGTATCCTCAGCCAATGCCTGTTCATCATCGCCAATGTGCTGGGTCATCTTGCTCGGAAAGCGACCCGGAGCGATCACATTGACATTGATGTGCTGGCTCACCAGTTCGCGCGCCAGAATCCTCGACAGTTGATGCAGCGCTGCCTTGCTCGGCCCGTAGGCATACGCCTGTTCGCCGAAGGATGAAATCCCGGCCACCGAACCAATGTTGATGATCCGCGCGGGATTTTGCGCTGAACCGGCCTTGCGCAGCAGGGGCAGCAATTGCTGGATACAGTTGAATACCGATGTCACGTTGAGCTGCATGACTTTTTCCCAACCCTTGATCGGGTAGCTCTCCAGTGGTGCACCCCAGGTGGTGCCGGCATTGTTCACCAGGATGTCCAGTTGGGAAATCTGCTCGCCCAGGCGTGTGGCCAGTTGCAGGACGCCCTCTTCGGTGGCGAGGTTGGTCACCATGGCGTGGCAGTGTCCAAGCGCTCCGAGTTCGTCGGCGGTTTGCCGGCAGGCTTCGGCGTCGCGGGCGCAGACGTACACGGTGGCGCCCGCCTCGACGTAGGCCTTGGCGATCATCTTGCCGATACCACGGGTGCCGCCGGTCACCAGGGCGGTGCGGCCTTGCAGGGAAAAGTAGGGATGCATGGCGAATCCTGAGAGCTGAGGGTCTTGATACCCTAGTCGTCAGCCGCGGTCAGCGGAGCCACTATTTTCGAAGAGAATGAGGGGGCATTCGGCCTTGTAGGAGCTGGCCAGCGATGGTCGCTAACGATAACGCGTGTTTGCTGGATAATTGCGGCGTTGTCGAATCCATCGCGAGCAAGCTCGCTCCTACAGGGAACGGTTTACTGCGGGCGTACTCGCAGAGTCAGCCCCTTGAGGAAATTGCGCAGCAACTGGTCGCCGCACGGGCGATAGTTGGTGTGGCCGAACTTGCGGAACAGCGCGCTCAGCTCAGGCTTGGACACCGGGAACTCGGCGGCCTTGAGGATCGCGTGCATGTCGTCTTCTTTCAGCTCGAATGCGACCCGCAGCTTTTTCAGGATGATGTTGTTGGTCACCGGCACTTCGATCGGCTGCGGCGGACGGCTTTCGTCCTTGCCGCGCTTGAAGATCACCAGGCCGTCGAGGAAATGTGCCATGACTTCGTCGGGGCAGCGTACAAAGCCTTCCTCGTCTTCCTCTTTCTTGTCGAGATAGGTCACCAGGTCTGCCAGGGTCACGTCCAGGCCGCCGAGCTTGATGATCTCGATGACTTTCTTGTCGCTGATGTCGAGCATGTAGCGCACGCTGCGCAGTACGTCGTTATGAATCATGTGTGCAGTCCTGATAATTCAGCTATGGGTGCCGCCGAAAACAGCAGCACCGAAAAGTGTGGCGGTGCGCAAAGCCTTAGAATTTCTCTTTGCCGGACAAGTAGCGCCATTGCCCCACGGGCACTTTGCCGATGGACACGCCGCCGATGCGGATGCGGCGGATGGCGACGACCTTCAGGCCGACGGCCTGGCACAGCAGGGCGATGATGCCCGGTTGCGGGTTCTTCATGGCAAAGCGCAGGCGGTTTTCGTTCTGCCAGCTGGCCTTGACCGCCGGCAATTCCTTGCCCTTGTAGGTCAGGCCATGGTTCAGACGGTTGAGGCCGTGAGCCACCATCTCGCCTTCAACCTCGACCACATACTCTTGCTCGATCTTGTTGGAGTCGGCGGTGAGTTTGCGCAGGATTTTCCAGTCCTGGGTGAACACCAGCAGCCCGCTGGCGTTGGCCTGCAGGTCGGTGCTGGCGGTCAGTCGCAGGAAGTGCCCACGCAAGGGGCGCTTGCCGTAGCGGTGTTCTTCGCTCAGGGTCTCGGCGCCGAGGGTGGCCATGGCGGTGTCTGCGTCCATGCCGGCCGGCACGTTGAGCAGCAGGGTCACCGGTTCCGGCGCGGTGGCCTTGGCTTCTGGATCAAGCTCGACTTTCTGGGTGTCGACCTTGAATTGCGGCTCGTCGATGACCACGCCGTCGACGGTGACCCAGCCGCCCTCGATGAACAGCTCAGCCTCCCGACGGGAACAGCCGACGAGTTCGATGAGGCGTTTGGAGAGACGAATCGGGTCAGTCATGTCAGGGCCGTAACAAAAAGGGGGTGGGCATTGTACCTGCCTGGCGCCGGTTAATCCCGGTTCCATTTACGCTGTTTGACTTTTGTGGGAGCGGGCTTGCTCGCGAAGGCGGTGTGTCAGCCAACATAATTGTTGAAGTTGATGACCCCTTCGCGAGCAAGCCCGCTCCCACAGTGGTTTTGTGTTGTGTCAGCCATGTCGGGAGTGTTGCTGGCTTTGACGCATACGCATATGCAACAACGGATACGGCTGGCCCATGCCATCGACTTCCGAGCGACCGATGACCTCGAAACCCTGTTTGAAGTAAAAGCCGAGGGCTTGCGGGTTCTGTTCGTTGACGTCCAGTTCATCGGCGTTCAGGTGTTCCAGGGCATAGCGCAACAATTTCTTGCCCAGGCCCTGGCCGCGATGGTCGGGGTCGATGAAGAGCATTTCGATCTTGCCGGCCGCGACGCCGGCGAATCCGGTGATGCGCTGGCTCGAATCCTTGGTGCAGATCAGCATCACCGAGTCGAGGTAGCGGGTCAGCACAAGGTTTTTCAGCAGTTTGATGTAGCTGTCGGGCAGGAAGTCGTGGGTGGCGCGCACCGAGGCCTCCCAGACCCGGGTCAATTCTTCGTAGTCGCCGAGTTTCGGCGTGTGGATGACCGAATGCTGACGCATGCCCGTCTGCCTCTTATGCAGTGGTTGATAGGAATCCTTCCATGTGCAAACGATAGTCGTAAAAAAGCCCCGCATCTCGTCAAGAGAGCGGGGCTTTTTGTATTTTTTGCGATTAGATCTGTTCAGCCCACAGATCGTATTCGTCGGCGTCGGTCACCTTGCACCAGACCTTGTCGCCTGGCTTGAGGTTGCTGCCGTTGTCGATGAATACGTTGCCATCGATTTCCGGGGCGTCGAAGAAGCAGCGGCCGACGGCGCCTTGCTCGTCGACTTCATCGACCAACACTTCGATCTCGCGGCCGATGCGCATTTGCAGGCGCGCCGAGCTGATGGCTTGCTGGTGCGCCATGAAGCGCTCCCAACGGTCCTGCTTGACGTCGTCGGGGACGATTTCCAGGTCCAGGTCATTGGCCGGTGCGCCTTCAACCGGCGAGTACTGGAAGCAGCCGACGCGGTCGAGCTGGGCTTCGGTCAGCCAGTTCAGCAGGTACTGGAAGTCCTCTTCGGTTTCGCCCGGGAAGCCGACGATGAAGGTCGAGCGGATGATCAGGTCCGGGCAGATTTCGCGCCAGTTCTTGATGCGTGCCAGGGTCTTGTCTTCGAAGGCCGGGCGCTTCATCGACTTCAACACCTTCGGGCTGGCGTGCTGGAACGGGATGTCCAGGTACGGCAGGATCTTGCCGGCGGCCATCAGCGGGATCAGTTCGTCAACGTGCGGGTACGGGTAAACGTAGTGCAGGCGAACCCAGACGCCGAGGGTGCTCAGGGCTTCGCAGAGTTCGGTCATGCGGGTTTTCACCGGCGCGCCGTTCCAGAAACCGGTGCGGTATTTCACGTCGACGCCGTAGGCGCTGGTGTCCTGGGAGATCACCAGCAGCTCCTTGACGCCGGACTTGACCAGGCGCTGGGCCTCGTCGAGCACGTCGCCCACCGGACGGCTGACCAGTTTGCCGCGCATCGACGGGATGATGCAGAAGCTGCAGCTGTGGTTGCAGCCTTCGGAAATCTTCAGGTAGGCGTAGTGGCGCGGAGTCAGCTTGATGCCTTGTGGCGGCACCAGGTCGATCAGCGGGTTGTGGTCCTGGCGTGGCGGCACGACTTCGTGCACGGCGTTGACCACTTGCTCGTACTGCTGCGGACCGGTCACGGCCAGCACGCTTGGGTGTACGTCGCGAATGTTGCCTTCTTCGACGCCCATGCAGCCGGTCACGATGACCTTGCCGTTTTCCTTGATGGCTTCGCCGATCACTTCCAGAGACTCGGCCTTGGCCGAATCGATGAAGCCGCAGGTGTTGACCACCACGACGTCGGCGTCCTGGTAGGTGGACACGACGTCATAGCCTTCCATGCGCAGCTGGGTAAGGATGCGCTCGGAGTCGACCAGTGCTTTGGGGCAACCCAGGGATACGAAGCCAACCTTTGGATTGGCCGGCGCAGGAGTGGTGGACATGTCTAACCTCGGTATTTTGTGACGCCGCTTGCCGGGCAGGGCAAAACCGACGGACGGGCGCTTGAACTGCGCCTCTGATCAAAAAGTGCGCAATTCTAGCGATGAGTCGCTCACTTGACCAGCTTTATGCAGGGAAATACGACGAGTGCTGCGCTATGCTTCGCGCCGTTACGCTTTACTGGTTTTTTACAGTCAACAAAACGTCTGTAACAGTTAGTAAAACGGCGCATGCTGCACGGCAAAGCATAGTGCTTCTTATAAGAAGTCCGGGTCTGAGTAGTAGGAGTTTTGGATGGGGCAGGCAAGTAGTCAGGCGGCGGGCGCTGAGCATTCGGCGGCAAAACCGATCGGCATGCTGGTCGCGGCGGTCGGTGTGGTTTATGGCGATATCGGCACGAGCCCGCTGTATACCCTCAAAGAGGTTTTCGCCGGGCACTATGGGGTTCCGGTCAACCATTATGGAGTCTTCGGGATTCTGGCGCTGATCTTCTGGTCGTTGATCTGGGTCGTTTCGATCAAATACGTGCTGTTCGTGCTGCGTGCCGACAACCAGGGCGAAGGCGGGATCATGGCCTTGACCGCCCTCGCTCGGCGGGCTGCGGCCGGGCATCCGAAGTTGCGCACGTTGCTGGTGGTCTGCGGGCTGATCGGCGCGGCGCTGTTTTATGGCGACAGCATGATCACTCCGGCGATTTCCGTTCTTTCGGCGATTGAGGGGCTGGGGCTGGCGTTTGACGGCATCGACCATTGGGTGGTGCCGCTGTCGTTGGTCGTGCTGGTGGCGCTGTTCCTGATTCAACGTCACGGCACCGCGCGGATCGGCATTCTGTTCGGGCCGATCATGGTGACCTGGTTTGTCGTGCTGGGGGCGCTGGGCGTCTATGGTATCTTGCAGCACCCGGAAGTGTTGCAAGCGATGAACCCGATCTGGGGTGTGCGTTTCTTCATCGTTCACCCGGGCATGGGCGTGGCGATTCTCGGCGCGGTGGTGCTGGCACTGACCGGTGCCGAAGCGCTGTACGCCGACATGGGCCACTTCGGCCGCAAGCCGATCGCGCGCGCGTGGTTCCTCCTCGTGCTGCCGGCACTAATGCTGAACTACTTCGGCCAAGGCGCGTTGCTGCTCGGTGATCCGGAAGCCGCTCGCAACCCGTTCTACCTGCTGGCTCCAAGCTGGGCCCTGATTCCGTTGGTGGGGTTGTCGACCCTGGCCACGGTGATTGCTTCTCAGGCGGTGATTTCCGGTGCGTTCTCCCTGACTCGTCAGGCGATTCAGCTCGGTTACATACCGCGCATGCACATTCAGCACACCTCCAGTGCCGAACAAGGCCAGATCTACATCGGCGCGGTGAACTGGGCGCTGATGGTCGGCGTCATCCTGTTGGTGCTGGGCTTCGAGTCCTCCGGCGCGCTGGCTGCGGCTTACGGCGTGGCCGTGACGGGCACGATGCTGATGACCACCATCCTGGTGTCGGCGGTGATATTGCTGCTGTGGAAATGGCCACCGGTCCTGGCGGTTCCGCTGTTGCTCGGATTCCTCTTGGTGGACAGTCTGTACTTCGCTGCCAACGTGCCGAAAATCATTCAGGGCGGGGCGTTCCCGGTGATCGCCGGTATCGTGCTGTTTGTGCTGATGACCACCTGGAAACGCGGCAAGCAATTGCTGGTTGATCGTCTCGACGAGGGCGGCTTGCCGCTGCCGATCTTCATCAGCAGCATCGCCGTGCAACCGCCGCATCGCGTCCAGGGCACCGCCGTGTTCCTGACCGCACGCCCGGACGCCGTGCCTCATGCGCTGCTACACAACCTGCTGCATAACCAGGTGCTGCATGAGCAAGTGGTGCTGCTGACGGTGGTGTACGAAGACATCCCGCGGGTGCCGGCATCACGGCGTTTCGAGGTCGACTCCTACGGCGAGGGTTTCTTCCGGGTGATCCTGCACTTTGGCTTCGTCGACGAGCCGGATGTGCCGCAAGCGCTGAAGCTGTGTCATCTCGATGACCTGGATTTCAGCCCGATGCGCACCACCTACTTCCTCAGCCGCGAGACGGTCATTGCCTCCAAACTCGAAGGCATGGCCCGCTGGCGTGAGGCGTTGTTCGCCTTCATGCTGCAGAACGCCAATGGCAATTTGCGCTTCTTCAATCTGCCGCTGAACCGGGTGATTGAGTTGGGTACTCAGGTGGAGATGTAAGCGCCCCACAAAAAGCCCCCGTTGCCTTGCGGCAGCGGGGGCTTTTTTGTGGATGGTCGCTGGATACTTCAGAACCTCTGTGGGAGCGAGCTTGCTCGCGATGGCGGTGCCACATTCAACAGAAATGCTGACTGATCTACCGCTATCGCGAGCAAGCTCGCTCCCACAGGGGATGTATGGTGCACGCAGGAATGAAAAAGCCCCCGCTACCGTGAGGTAACGAGGGCTTTTTGCAGGCTGTCAGATCACTCTGCAGCCGCCGTTTCCTTCACCTGCCGCTTCTCGATCACCTCCACCAGACGCTTGGCCAGCGCCGGGTAGTTCTCGTCGAAGTGGTGGCCGCCAGGCAGCTTGATGGCTTCGCCCACCGCCGTCTTGTCGGTGCAGCCACTCTCGTCGGTTTCTTCTTCTCCGTAGATGCACACCACTTTGGCGGCTGGCAGCTTGGCCATTTCCGGGCCAGTGGCGGCTTCCTTGCCGGCGTTGCCGAGCCAGCCTTCGACTTCGATTTCGAAGCTGCCGGTGCGAGCGAAGGCCAGCAGGATGATCGCGTCGACGCGTTGCTGTTCCGATTCGGCCAGGCGGTTATAGATCGCTGGCAGAACATCGGCACCGAACGAGTAACCGGTCAGGATGAAGCGCTTGGTGCCCCATTTCTGCCGGTAGTGCTGCATCAGTTCGGTCAGGTCCAGTGCGCTTTGCTCAGGGCTCTTGTGCTGCCAGTAGTAGCGCAGGGTGTCGATGCCGACCACCGGGTAGCCGATCTTGGCCATCTCGCCCGCCACGTCGCGGTCGAGGTCGCGCCAGCCGCCGTCACCGGACAGGAACAGGGTGACGGTGTCCCTGGCTTGGCCGGCTGGCACTTCGACCACCGGAATCTGCAGGCCGCCAGCGGCTTTGTCGCCGCCGACGAGGATCTTGCGCAGTTCGTTGTTCAGCACTTGCGGCAGGTTGATGTCGTAGTCGCTGATACTGGTTTCGGCGTTAGGCTGATCACGCACGAAGCCGGCACTGGTGTCGTCCGGGTTGTCGTTCCACGCGACCAGCCAGTGACCGTGGGCAGCGCTTTTGGGCAGCAGGTGAGTGCAGCCACCCTTTTCCAGGGCCAGGTCGACCGAGACGGCCTGGACCTTGTCATTCTTCTGCTCGGACAACCAGCGCCAGGCCAGCACGGCACCCGGGCCGATGCCGCTGACCAGGGTCGCCGGGCCTTCGAGTTCTCTGAGGCCCGATTGCAGGGCGCGACTTTGCAGCAGGCAGTCCTTGGGCAGGATCACCTGGACAATCTGCGCCGAGCCACTGCGGCTCAGGGTCATCAATTGTTTGTCGCTGAGTTTCTGGTCTTCGTTGACCGCCACCAGCACCTGGGCGCGTGGCGTGGTGCCGGGGATGACACGGGTCATCGCCGCACCGTCGGTCGGGGTCAGCGATTCGAGGGTCGGTTCCGGTGCCGGGCGTTTCAGGTACCAGAAACCGCCAGCGAGAATCAGGGCCACTATTACCAGTGTGCCCAATACATACCGCAAGGAGCGTTGAATCATCAGCGTTTCACCAATCCGGTCAAGCCGCCCGCGATCAGGGCGGCAGTGTCGGCCAGCGCAACCAGCGGATCGAGTCCGGCGGGCACGGCCATATAACGGGGTTCCCAATCAGGCTGGAACTTGTCTTTGAAGCGGCGCAAGCCCTGGAAGTTGTACAGCTGCTCACCACGGCGGAATACCATCGAGCCCAGGCGCTGGGTCAATGGCGCGCCGCGACGGGGTTGCAACCCCGACAACGGCACCATGCCCAGGCTGAAACGCGCGTATCCATGGTTTTTATAATGTTGAATCAGGCCGACCATCATGAATTCCATGGTCAGCTTCGGCGCGTCCGGGTGCGCGCGCATCAGGTCGAGGCTGGCCAGGTCATGGCCGTAGGTCTCGAGCAAGTTGGCGAACGCCACCGGGCGTCCTTCGAAGCGAATCACGGCAATGCGGAAATACTTGAGGTAGTCATCGCTGAAACGGCCCAGCGAAAAGCCTTTCTCGCGGACGTTCTTGCCGGTCAGCCAGGCTTCGGAAATCACCTTGAGTTCATCCATCGGCGCCTGGCCCGGCTCGAAGATCTCCAGCGACAGGCCGTCACGGGTGCCGCGGTTCCAGGTGTAGCGCAGGTCCTTCATCTCTTTGCCCTTGGCTTCGAGATCAAAGCGCTTGAGATCGACCCGGGCTTCTTCGCCGAGCTTGATCGCGGTCAGGCCGATGTCCATGTAGTACGGCAGGTTTTCCGCGCGTACCTGATAGAACACGGGGCGGGCGTGGTGGATGTCGCACAGGTCGCGGAACTGCCAGATCATTTCCGCCCGTTGCTGGCCCGGGCCGATCGGGTCATACAGCGCCACCAGGCTGCGGCCGCGACGGGCGTACATCAGGAATGCCTCGTCGTTGGGGTGGAACAGCAGCGCTTTGTCACCGGTCAGGGCCAGGCCGCCATCGGGTTGCGCGGAGGCCATGAGGATCTTGCTGGCGCGCTCCAGCTCCTCGGGTGTCGGCAGGTGAATGACCGGGCGCGCGGTGCGCAGCAACCAGGTCAGCGACACCACGACCAGCAGCACGGCAGCCCCGAGCAGCGAACGCAGGCCGCGAGGGGCATCGGCGTCCAGCGTGAATTGCCACCATAGTTGATGGCTGTACGGAACGTCCTGATAGGCGAACAGCAGCAACCAGATCGACGCCCCGAGCACGCACAGGCTGGCCACCAGGTACAGCGGCGAGAACGGTACTTCGGTCAGGCGACTGGGGCGGTAGAACGAGCGGCGGAATACCCCGAGCAGGCTCGCCGTCAGCACCATCAGGCTGGCTTCTTCCCAGTCGAAACCCTTGAGCAGTGAGAGCAGGGCGCCGACCAGCAACAGGATGGTGGTCAGCATCCACGCGGCCGACAACCGGCGGCGCAGGCCCTGGGCCAGCAACAGGCAAAGCACGCCGACCAGGCTGGCGCCGAAGTGCGAAGCGTCGACCAGTCGATGGGGGATCAGAAAGCCGATGTGTTCCAGGCGGGTGTCGATTTCCGGGGTGACGCCGGAGAACAGCAGGACAACGCCGGACAGAAACACCAGCACCGCCAGTATCGGCGCCGCCAGGCCTGAGGCCGCGCGCAATGTCTGGCGGGTCTGGAACAGGCGCTGACCTTCGTTGACCAGCAACAGCAGGCAGGCCACCAGCAAGGGCAGGACCACGTAGATCAGGCGATAGAGCAGCAGGGCGGCCGCCAGTGGCGCAGCACCCAGGGTGTCGGAAAAGGCCGCCAGCAAGATCGCCTCGAACACCCCGACACCGCCCGGCACATGGCTGAGCACACCGGCAGCCAAAGCCAGCAGGTACACCAGAAGGAATGCACCAAAGGGCGGCGTTTCCGGCAGCAGCAGATAGAGCACCGTTGCGGCGGCGGCAACGTCAAGGGCGGTGATGATCAATTGCAGGAACGTCAGGCGAGTCCCGGGAAGGCGCAGTGTGCGGCGCCCGATCCTGACCAGCAGGTTGTCCGGGTAAGGCTGTTCCGGCAGCCGGCGACGGTAGATGCCGATGGCCAGCACCGAAAACAACATGAGCACGGCACTCGCCACTACGCCAAGCAATGTCTCGGAGAGTCCCAGGGCGGTGGCCGCGGCAGGCAGGTCGCTGAGCGTCGCCAGGGCGGCCAGCGGCGGCAGGGCGCAACCCAGCGAGAGGCTGGCGAACAGCGTCATGCGGGCGACTTCAGCCGCTCCCAGGCCATGGCGGGCATAGAGGCGATAGCGAACCGAGCCGCCCGACAACATTGAAAGGCCGATGGCGTTGCCGATGGCAAAGGCTGTGAAGCCACCCAGCGCCAACTCGCGCGGTGCCAGGCTCACCCCGGCATAGCGGCTGGCCGACCATTCGTAGCCGAGCAGAATGATGAAGCCCACCACGGTTGCGCCCAGAGCGCCCATCAAGGCAGGTTTCGGAACTTCGAGGATCGAGTCGTGCAGCGCGTAAAGGTCGAGCTCGCTCAGCAGGTGGCGACAGGCAATCAACGCGATCGCGAACAACAGCAGGGTGATCGCCAGGCCAATGGGTTGGCGGTATTTGCTCAATCGATCAAGCAGGCGCAAACGCTCAGCCTTGATCGGTTGTGTCGCTGTGACAGTGTCTTGTGAATCAGACGAGTTGGCGCGCATCAATCACCTCTTGGATTGTGCGCGACAGGATGGGGGTATCCAGCCAAGTTACCAATCCCTGTAGAAAAAAATAATCACAAATATTAACGCCTGTCACCGGGCGGCGGGGACGGCGCGACATCAGTCGTGAGGGCTTCAGCCTGCGATTGAGCATAGTCTGAACCCGGCGCATGGATGGCCCCAAACGGCTTGCTGCACAGTGACAGATCATTGTTGCGAAAGGACTTTTTCAACAGATACAAAAAAGGCCACTCTTTCGAGTAGCCTTTTTTGATGTTTGGTTGCGGGAGCCGGATTTGAACCGACGACCTTCGGGTTATGAGCCCGACGAGCTACCAGACTGCTCCATCCCGCGTCTGTGTGGCGGCATTCTATAGAGATACGCCGGGGTGTCAACCGTTAATCCTGAAGCAGGTCAAATAAACGTTGAATTGCGGCAAACGGTCGCAGCGATGGCCTAAGTTTCGGAATTAGAACGATTTCCAGTTTTGGCGTCGCTGAGTGTCAAGACCTTGGTTTGACGCAGGGCGCTACAAAACAGGCGCGCACAAAAAAGGCCACTCTTTCGAGTAGCCTTTTTTGATGTTTGGTTGCGGGAGCCGGATTTGAACCGACGACCTTCGGGTTATGAGCCCGACGAGCTACCAGACTGCTCCATCCCGCGTCTGTGTGTCGGCATTCTATAGAGATACGCCGGGGTGTCAACCTTCAATTCAGATAAAACCTGTTCATCTTCAATCGGTTAGCTTGCCGATGAGCGGATTGGTCAGCCTGTGAGGCAGGCGGGGCAAGGCCTGCAGCTCTATCGGGAATGTTTTTCTGATTGAGAAAATAAATTTACCAACGACATTTCCCACGCGTCAAAAAGAACATTCAGACTACTGGTGCTATATACAGGTGTCGGTGAGATACTGGATGTCCGTCACACCAACACGCCTTTTCCTTGCCATGAACTCTGCTTTGCCATGACCCAGCGAAAGATCATCCACGTCGATTGTGACTGTTTCTACGCCGCCATTGAGATGCGTGACGACCCGCGTCTGGCCGGCAAGCCATTGGCGGTGGGCGGCTCGGCGGACCGGCGCGGAGTGATCGCGACCTGCAATTACGAGGCGCGGGCGTACGGGGTGCGTTCGGCGATGTCCTCGGGGCATGCCTTGAAGCTGTGCCCCGACCTGACCATCGTCAAGCCACGCATGGATGCCTATCGAGAAGCCTCCAGGGAAATCCACACGATTTTTCGCGATTACACCGAGATCATCGAGCCGCTCTCGCTCGACGAGGCGTACCTCGATGTGTCGGACAGCGCGCATTTCGCTGGCAGTGCAACGCGAATTGCCCAGGACATCCGGCGTCGGGTCTCCAATCAGTTGCACATCACCGTGTCGGCGGGCGTGGCGCCGAACAAGTTTCTGGCCAAGATCGCCAGTGACTGGAAAAAGCCCAACGGGCTGTTCGTCATCACTCCGGACCAGGTCGAGGACTTTGTCAGTGGCTTGCCGGTGAGCAAGCTGCACGGAGTCGGTAAAGTCACCGCCGACAAGCTTGGCAAGCTGGGTATCACTGATTGCCTGCAATTGCGCGAGTGGGACAAGTTGGCGCTGGTGCGTGAGTTCGGCAGCTTTGGCGAGCGACTCTGGAGCCTGGCCCGTGGGATTGATGAGCGGGTGGTGCACAACGACAGTCGTCGTCAGTCAATCAGTGTCGAAAATACCTACGACGTTGACCTGCCGGACCTGAAGAGTTGCCTGGATAAGTTGCCCGAGCTGCTGGAGACCCTGGCCGGTCGCATGGCGCGAATCGACAGCAGTTATCGTCCGGGCAAGCCATTCGTCAAAGTGAAATTTCACGACTTCACGCAGACGACATTGGAGCAGGCCGGGGCAGGGCGGGATCTGGGGAGTTATCAGTTGATGTTGACCCAGGCCTTCAATCGCGGCGGTAAAGCGGTGCGGTTGTTGGGCGTGGGCGTGCGGCTGGAGGACTTGCGGGGCGGGTTCGAGCAGATGGAGTTGTTTGAGCGGTAGCGGAAGATAGAGGTTTGGTGGTGAATGTCAGGTCGCCTTCGCGAGCAAGCCCGCTCCCACATTGGATTTGTGAGTAATGGAAATCCAATGTGGGAGCGGGCTTGCTCGCGAAGGCGATCCGACGAAGCTTTTTGGCTTTAATTGAGTCCCGGATTCGCCACCAGTCGCTCGCCATTGCGGGCCAGCGACTTCAGGAACTCGGTCTGCAATTCTGGATCGTTGCGCGTCAGCTCGATCAGGCTCTGTTCCAGCTCACTGGCTTCCTCTTCAAGACCCAGCTCCGACAGGCGTTTGACCCGGTGGACCCACTGGCTGACTTCGTCGCCTTCGAGATCGTCATAAATCAGCCCATGAGCCTCGTAGAGCTTGCTGCGCAAGGTGCTGCTGACGGCCAGGGTGGAATCGGCGTGCACGTTGTCCTGTGCAGCCTCAACACGAATCAGCAAGCGGCTCAGATGATTGATGTCATGTTCGGCGAACGGGTTATCCAACAGATTCAGGCGCAGCACGCCATTTTTGTCGGTGGTCAGTTCGAAGGTTTCCTTGCCGGCCTTGACCTCGACCGGGCGCTCGCTCCAGGGCAGGCTTGAGTACTCCGTGCGTTTGTCGCGCTGGACTTCATCAATGCCGGCCAGGTTCTGCTGCGCGCGGCCATGGGACTGCACGTTCATGAACGGGTTGAGCCCGGCGAAACCGTAGCTCAGCCAGTCCCTGGTCACGCTGTCCGGCAGATTGCCGAGGGCGAACACATTGACCACGTTGGCACCGACACCCGCCACCACGGCCACCGCGCCCAGCGGGATTTCGTAGATCTCCCGCCAGGGTTGGTACGGTGTATAGCGGTCATAGTGACGCGTGACTTCGTACTCGGTGACTTCGAAAGTCTTCTGCTCGTGGATTTTCACCCGCCGTTGCGGCAGCTCAAGCACCTTGGGCTCACCGACATCGATCTGCAGGCTGTGATCGAGCAGTTTGCGCTCGATCCGTTCCTCGTGCTCGCTGCGTTGTGACATGTGATTGGCACAGCCGCTGACCAGCAGGGTGCCGCACAAGGCGGCACCACCGAGGCCTAAGGTGTTTCGCTTGAACATGACGTCTCTATATCTGCTATCAGCGGCGGATGCGGGCCTGAAGGAAGGACAGCACGTCGGCGACCGGCAGCGCTTCTGCGTCGGCCTCGGTACGGCTCTTGTATTCCAGGTTGCCTTCGGCCAGGCCGCGGTCGCTGACCACGATCCGGTGTGGAATGCCGATCAGTTCCATGTCCGCGAACTTGATGCCCGGGCTGGTTTTCTTGTCACGGTCGTCCAGCAGCACTTCGAAGCCGGCAGCGGTCAGTTCCGCGTACAGCTTGTCGGTGGCTTCGCGAACCTGCTCGGTTTCGTAGCGCAGCGGTACCAGGGCAATCTGGAACGGCGCGAGCGTGTCGCTCCAGATGATCCCGTTTTCGTCGTTGTTCTGCTCGATGGCAGCCGCCACCACGCGAGACACGCCAATGCCGTAGCAGCCCATTTCCAGGGTGACCGGCTTGCCGTTCTCGCCCAGTACTTCGCACTTCATCGCTTTGCTGTACTTGTTGCCCAGCTGGAAGATGTGCCCGACTTCGATGCCGCGCTTGATTTCCAGGGTGCCTTTGCCGTCAGGGCTCGGGTCGCCGGAAACTACGTTGCGCAGGTCGGCAACGGTCGGAACAGGCAAGTCGCGCTCCCAGTTCACGCCGAAGTAGTGTTTGTCGTCGATGTTGGCACCGATGCCGAAGTCGCTCATCAGTTCGACCGAGCGGTCGATGATGATCGGCAGCGGCAGGTTCAACGGGCCGAGGGAGCCGGCGCCGGCGCCAATGGCTTCGCGCAGTTCGCTTTCCGAGGCCATGACCAGAGGGCTGGCCACGCCTGGCTGGTTGGCGGCCTTGATTTCGTTCAGCTCATGGTCGCCACGGATGATCAGGGCGATCAGCTTGCCTTTCTCTTCGGCGTGCACCACGAGGGTCTTGATGGTTTTCTCGATCGGCAGGTTGAAGCCTTCGACCAGTTGCGCAATGGTCTTGGCGTTCGGCGTGTCGACCAGGCGCAGTTGTTCGGTCGCAGCGGCGCGCGAGGTTTCCCGTGGCACGGCTTCGGCTTTCTCGATGTTCGCGGCGTAGTCGGAGCCGTTGCTGAACACGATGTCGTCTTCACCGGACTCGGCCAGAACGTGGAACTCGTGGGAACCGGCACCGCCGATGGAGCCGTTGTCGGCTTCAACAGGGCGGAACTTCAGGCCCAGACGGGTGAACACGTTGCAGTAGGCCTGGTGCATGCGGTCGTAGGTGACCTGCAGCGAAGCCTGGTCAGCGTGGAACGAGTAGGCGTCCTTCATGATGAATTCGCGGCCGCGCATCAAGCCGAAGCGTGGGCGGATTTCGTCACGGAATTTGGTCTGGATCTGGTACAGGTTGATCGGCAGCTGCTTGTAGCTGCTCAACTCGTTGCGCATCAGATCGGTGATGACTTCTTCGTGGGTCGGGCCGGCGCAGAAGTCGCGGCCGTGGCGATCCTTGAAGCGCAGCAATTCAGGGCCGTACTCTTCCCAGCGCCCGGATTCCTGCCACAGCTCGGCCGGTTGTGTGCTCGGCATCAACACTTCGAGAGAGCCGGCGGCGTTCATTTCTTCACGAACGACGGCTTCGACCTTGCGCATTACCCGCAAGCCCATCGGCAGCCAGGTGTACAGGCCCGAGGCAAGCTTGCGGATCATGCCGGCGCGCAGCATCAGCTGGTGGCTGATCACGACCGCGTCGGAAGGCGTTTCTTTTTGTGTGGCGAGCAAAAATTGACTGGTGCGCATGGTTGGCCGTTATCGATTGCTGATGACGAGAAATGACGGAGCATTGTACGGGCGAGATCCGCTGGCGTACAGGCGTGCGGTCGGTGGTGTGGCAGGAGGGCGCGATTCACTCGGCCCTCCGCGATTCTTCCTGCAGTAAAAACCTACGATTCTTCGGCGACCGGTGTCTGCACCGGTTCCGGGGTGGGTGTCGGGCCTGCGCGGCGGTTCTCCTGGAACCAGTGCAAGGCGATCAACAGCAGGGTCGGGACGCCCAGCAGGGCGGTAATCAGGAAGAAATCGTGATAACCGAACTTCTCCACCATGACCCCGGAGTAGCCGCCGATCAGTCGTGGCAGCAACAGCATGATCGAGCTGAGCAAGGCGTACTGGGTGGCGGAGAACTTGAGGTTGGTCAGGCTCGACAGGTAGGCCACGAAGGCCGAGGTGGCCAGGCCAGAACTGAAGTTGTCCAGGGAGATGGTCAGTACCAGCATGTTCAGGTTGGGGCCCATGTCAGCGAGCATCAGGAACAGGATGTTGGTCGCCGCGGATGCGATGCCGCCGATGAACAGGATTGGCAGGATGCCGAAACGCACGATCAGGAGGCCGCCCATGCCGGCGCCGACCAGGGTCATGATCAGGCCGAAGATTTTGCTCACGCTGGCGATCTGGTCCTTGGTGAAGCCCTGGTCGATGTAGAACACGTTGGCCATCACGCCCATGACCGTATCGGACATCCGATAGGTGGCGATCAGGCCGAGCAGCAGCAGCGCTTGCCAGCGGTATCGCAGGATGAAGTCGTTGACCGGCGTCAGCACCGGCGCCAGGCCGCGACGGCCCATGGCCGAGAGGCACAGGGCGGTGAGCGTGATGTAGAGGATGGCCCTCAGGAGTGCGCGGTCTTCGAGCAGCAGGTCGAGCAGGCTCACACCTTCGAACAGTACGCTGGCGAAGTCGGTGTTGTAGAGCTGGGTGAACATGGCTGGCACGGACACCAGCAAAATGATCAGCACGAACACCGAGGCCAGTTGATGCATGAAGCTGTAGCGCCCGGCCTGCAGTTGCGTGCGCAACGGCACGGGTGGTTCGCGCATGAACAGGGACGTCAGCAGTGCCGGGACCATCAGCGCACCGAACAGGATGTAGGTGCCGGCCCAGGCCGAATGCTTGTAGTTGAAGCCGGTGGAGCCAAAGCCTTCGGCGAAGTACAGCGCGCCTGCGGTAGCCAGCAGCGCAGCGACCCGGTAACCGGACATGTAGCTGGCGGCCAGGGCGGCCTGGCGATTGTCTTCGGCGATTTCCAGGCGGTAGGCGTCTACTGCAATGTCTTGCGTCGCTGATGCGAAAGCGACGACCACGGCAATGGCGATCAGCCAGGACAGATGCTTTTGCGGGTCGCAGAAACCCATCCCGATCAGGCCCAGGATGACCAGTGCCTGGGACAATACGAGCCAGGATCGTCGTCGGCCGAGTTTGCCGAGCAATGGCAGTCGCCATTGGTCGAGCAAGGGCGACCAGACCCATTTGAAGGCATAGGCCAGGCCGATCAGGCTTGCATAGCCAATGGTTTCACGAGCCACGCCGGCTTCACGGAGCCAGACCGAAAGAGTCGAAAACACCAGCATGTAGGGCAGGCCGGCGGCGAAGCCAAGCAGCAACAGCACGAGTGTCGAGGGGCTGGCATAAGCGGCGAGCGCGGCGCGCCAGGTTTTACGGGGCATGGGCTGGAGTCTGCCTCAAGAAATACGGAAACAAAGCGCGCACTCTAACCGCTGTGCTCTACCGGGCGCCAGCCATGGCGCTGAATATCAACACGATTATTCAGGACACTGATGCCCTCCATGCGTAATCGTGCGCGCTGCTCATCGCCTGAAGGGCTGCCGACCGGCAGGCTGATACGCCCGTTTGCGCCCAGAACGCGGTGCCAGGGCAGCTTGCTGTCGCTCGGCAATTGGCTGAGTGTGCGGCCGACCCAGCGAGCGGCGCGACCCAATCCTGCAAGCTCGGCCAACTGGCCGTAGCTGACGACTTTGCCCTCGGGAACTTGCGCCAGAGTCAGATACAGCGCCGTGCGTCGGATTTGCGCTGCGCTCTCGGGTTCATCGGTTGGATCGGTCACGTCCGTCAGTCCTGAAGAAATCTGCTTTACCGTCTGTAGAGTAATTCCTGCACGGGCGCTTGAGAAATGAACTCAACAGAAATAGTCGGGTCAGTCCTTGTCAGGGCCTTATTCCTACGGATAATGCCGATTTTTTTCGCAATCCCGAGCCTGTATTTTGCTTATGTTGTTGTCCAGATCCCTGCTATGCCTCGCTGTCCTTGGCGCCTCCACTCCCTTGCTAGCCGATACCGTGTGGTTGAAGAACGGTGACAAGCTCAGTGGCAAGATCACGCTGTTCGATGGCGGCAAGCTGCTGATCCAGACCGAGTATGCCGGTGCGGTGACGATCGACTGGAAGCAGGTCAAGACCCTGGACAGCGATCAGGAGTTGCTGGTCAAGCAGGATGCCTACACGGGCGAGAAAGCCAGGTCGCTGAAAGCGGCGGACGCCGGCAAGGTCACGCTGGCCAACGGCGAGGCACCGAAGACGGTCGAACTGGCGAGCATTCAGCAGATTCTCAAGCCAAAACCGGTGGTCGAGGATCTGGTGTGGAAAGGCAATGTCGATGTCGCGCTGGACTATCAGCGGGCGGAAAACGAAACCGATGACTACGACATCGATTTCAAGACCACTGCGCGCCACGGTCGCTGGCGGCATACCGCCGAAGGCGAATACAACCGCGAGTTCCAGGACGACGTGGTGACCACGGACAACTGGCGGGCCGAGTACTCCATCGACCGGTTCCTGACCGAGCAATGGTTCTGGCAGGGACGCCTGGTGTACAAGCGCGACAAGGTCGAAGACCTTTCCCGTCAACGCACCGTTGGCACGGGTCCCGGATATCAGTTCTGGGATAACGAACTCGGGGCGTTCTCACTGGGGTCGCTGGTCAACCGCACGGACTATGATTTCTCCGATGGCAGCAAGGAAAATTTCTACGCCCTGGCCATGACGTGGGACTACAACCGCTACCTGATCGGCAAGCGTGTCGAGTTCTTCACCAATGGTGAGGTCGCCAAGCCGCTGTCGGGTGTGGCCGACTACGCACTCGATGCCGAGATGGGGTTGCGCTACAAGGTGACTGACTGGGCTTCGCTGAACCTGAAGGCGGAGCGGGACATCATCAGCGGTACCGACGATGCGGATCTGGACAAGACGCGCTACACCGCAGGGTTTGGCGTGACCTGGTAAGCCGCTAAAGATCGCAGCCTGCGGCAGCTCTGTAGGGGCTGCCGCAGGCTGCGATCTTTTTTACCTGTGAAAAACACACAGGCACAAAAAAGCCCCGCTGTTGAGGGCGGGGCTTTTTACTAAAGCAAGTACAAGTTAGATAACTTGAACTTCTTCAGCTTGCATGCCTTTCTGACCGCGAGTAGCGATGAAAGAAACCTGTTGGCCTTCTTTCAGGCTTTTGAAGCCGTCGGACTGGATAGCTTTGAAGTGAACGAACAGGTCGTCACCGGATTGTGGGGTGATGAAGCCGAAGCCTTTTTCATCGTTGAACCACTTAACGGTACCGGTTTGGCGATTAGACATGGTGTAACTCCTTGAACAAAGATAACTGCGACTCAGGAAGAACCCTGGCCGAGACTGAGTGCAAAGAGCAGGAAAAATTCTTGTAGATGGTTGGATCGAAATTCAACATATCGTGTAGAGATTCTCAGTGACACAAGCAGCACAGTGACGCCACCTTAACCCTTTTTCCGGGACGTGCCAATGCTTCTTGCGAAGGTTTCTCTGTTTTAAGGATCGGCGGTGTGACGGTTCGTCGCCAATGCGCGTAATTCCTGCCTGTTCAGCGAGAATTTCACCCCGGACTTTGAACCCGGCGGCGCGCCCGGTAAGATGCCGGACAGAATTTTTCGACCTCGCAATTCAGGACACCCGCCATGAGCATCAAATCGGACAAGTGGATTCGCCGCATGGCGCAGGAACACGGCATGATCGAGCCTTTCGTCGAGCGCCAGATGCGCGGCAGCGATGATAGCCGTGTGATCTCCTACGGCGTGTCGAGCTACGGCTACGACGTGCGTTGCACCAATCATTTCAAGGTGTTCACCAACATCAATTCGGCCATCGTCGACCCGAAGAACTTCGATGCCGGCAGTTTCGTCGACATCCACAGCGACGTGTGCATCATTCCGCCGAACTCCTTTGCCCTGGCCAGCACCGTCGAATACTTCCGCATTCCGCGCAATGTATTGACCATTTGCCTGGGTAAAAGCACTTACGCGCGCTGCGGCATCATCGTCAACGTCACCCCGCTCGAGCCTGAGTGGGAAGGTCACGTGACCCTGGAGTTCTCCAACACCACCAATCTGCCGGCGAAAATCTACGCCAACGAAGGCGTGGCGCAGATGCTGTTCCTTGAGTCGGACGAAGAGTGTGAAGTGTCCTACAAGGACCGTGGCGGCAAGTATCAGGGCCAGCGTGGCGTGACCCTGCCGCGCACCTGAGTCAACCGTCTGACAAATGTCGGGAATTCCTGGGCGGGGGTACACTCTATGGAGTGTACTGTTCCGATCCGCGCAAGGCGGGTCGGGCCATCGCCCAGGAGTGCCGAATGAAGATCGATCCGCGAATCAGTGCCGAACTGGCAAGGCTTGAACCCAATCAGGTTGGCGTTCTGGCCTGGTCCTTGTTGGCACATCCGCCCGTCAGCATGGCAGGGGGCATTCCCGGCCAGCCTGATCCTGATACCCCGAACGAGCAACCCAACGAGCCGGGAGAGCCCACCCTGCCGGATGAGCCACCGCCTGCGCCTGTTGCCTGATTTTCGATCTCCGCCATTCATGGCCGGTGAACGGCGGTGGTTGTCTTCAGCAAGCAGGTTTGCGTCTGTTTTTTGCCATTCACGAACGTAGAGTCTGAATCGGCCTGCTCATATTCGGAAGTAACTGTGTCTATCGTCGAAACCAATCGACGGGTATGGCCGTGGTTCCATCTGTGAGCTGCGTGCCCGGCCGTTGGCAAAAGGGGGCGCCAGTCAGTTAACGACGAATATGAAAAGGAACATTCAGATGAGTGCAAATCGATCGGGACATATGAGTGCCGATGTCACCTCAACGGACGGCTCCATGCAGTTTCGCGTAACGGATGGACTCGATTTTTATCAGCGGTCAAACATTCATCGCATTGAGGCGGATAACGGTCAGGGGACAGCCTTTTACGTGTGTTTGCCGATGGGAATCCAGAGTGGCGGTTTCAGCCTGGGGCTCACCGAGGGATCGCCCATGGTCATCCATGTGAGCGGCAACTCGGAGGCAGAGCTTTATCCGGGAACGCTCGAGTTGACGGTGGGAGGTGACGCGCAGTTTGCCGGGCGCTTCAGCGGGACGGACGCTAATGGTCTGCAGGTGAGTAATGGCAGTTTCAGGTTGGAAAACGAAGCGACGGCATAACGGTTGACGGATGTTGGAAGCCGGGCAAACCGGCTTCCACTCTTCCTGTCGGTGGTTATTTCAGGTTGCCACTGAGGAACTGCTTCAACCGCTCGCTTTTCGGATTGCCCAGCACTTCTTCCGGCGCGCCTTCTTCCTCCACCAGGCCCTGGTGCAGAAACAGTACCTGGCTCGATACTTTGCGGGCAAAGCTCATTTCGTGGGTCACCATGATCATGGTCCGGCCCTCTTCGGCCAGGCCCTGGATCACCTTGAGCACTTCGCCCACCAGTTCCGGGTCCAGCGCCGAGGTCGGTTCGTCGAACAGCATGACTTCCGGTTCCATGGCCAGTGCGCGGGCAATCGCTACCCGTTGTTGCTGGCCGCCGGACAGGAATGCCGGGTACTGGTCCGCCACACGGGAGGCCAGCCCTACCTTGTCGAGGTAGCGCCGGGCGCGGTCCTCGGCTTCTTTCCTGTCGCAGCCCAGCACCCGGCGCGGCGCCATGGTGATGTTTTCCAGCACCGTCATGTGGCTCCACAGGTTGAAGTGCTGGAACACCATGGCCAGGCGGGTGCGAATCCGCTGCAGTTCATCGGCATCGGCCACGTGCATGCCGTGACGATCCTTGATCATGCGGATGTTCTGCCCGTCGAGGCTCATGGCGCCGTCGTTGGGTTGTTCCAGGAAGTTGATGCAACGCAGAAAGGTACTTTTACCCGAGCCACTGGCGCCGATCAGGCTGATGACGTCGCCGGTCTTGGCCTTGAGCGAAACACCTTTGAGGACTTCATGGTCGCCATAGCTTTTATGCAGGCCTTCGATGGTCAATTTGTACATGGGGCGTGCATCCTCAAGGCGAAAGTAGATAGCCGCTGCGATAGGCTTCGGTGCCCGCGACGTGGGCGATCACCATGCCGGCAGTGGCCATGCGGCGCAGCGAGCGGGCGTACATCAGCCCGGCGGCGGTGCAGTGGACGGGAGTGACGTGATCGTTGATCGGATCAATGACCTCGGCGATCAGTTGCCCCGCTTCCAGGTATTGCCCCGGCAGTGCGGTGAACACCAGCAGCCCGCCGGCAGGCGTGGCTACCGGTTCTACACCGGCCAGCGGTGTCGCCGGATAGGGCAGGTCGGGCAGGGGCGCGGATTCGCCGGCGATCGCGCCGTAATGGATCAGGTAATCGATCAGTGCCTGGCAATCACGGTTCGCCAGCGGATGATTGACGTCGCCCTGACCGCGCAATTCGACGGTCACCGAAAAACTGCCCGGTGGAATGTCGAAGTGTTCGCCGAAGCGCTCTTTCAACTGCCACCACAGCAGGGTGAAGCATTCATCGAACGACTGGCCGCCAGAGTCCGTCGCCAGCAGGCTGGCTTCGGCGCCGATGTAACGGGCCAGCGGCTCGACCTGCGGCCAGGCCTCCGGGGTGGTGTACAGATGCGCGACCGCTTCGAAGTCGCAATGCAGGTCGAGCACCATGTCGGCGTCGCAGGCCAGTCGTTGCAGGGTCAGGCGCTGGGATTGCAATTGGGTGTCGGCAGTCTGTCGGGCCAGCGCTTCGCGCAGGCTGCTGCGGATCAGTTGCTGGTTGCGCTGCGGATCGTCACCGAGCTTGCCCTCGATCGCGTTGCCGACCTCTTCACTGAGGTCGAGGAACCAGCGGTTGAAGTTCTGGCCGCTTTCCAGCTCGTAGCGGCCCAGTGGTACATCCATCAGCACCTGTTCCAGGCCCACCGGGTTGGCGATGGGCACGAGCACGATTTCGCTGCGCAGGCGACCGGCGGCTTCCAGCTCTGCCAGGCGTTGCTTGAGGTGCCAGGCCACCAGCATGCCGGGCATTTCGTCGGCGTGCAGAGAGGCCTGGATGTAGATCTTGCCGTTGGCTGGTTGTGGGCCGAAGTGAAAACTGTGGATCTGTCGTGCGGTCCCCGGCAGCGGGGCCAGCAGGTCATGTTTCTGGTGGCGCATCTGTTGTTCCTGAAGCAGATTGAGACCTAGTGGGTCGGCCCGAGGAAGGCCAGCCATCGGCGTTCGGCAAGGCGGAACAGGCCGACCAGCGCAAAAGTGACGGTCAGGTAGATCAGCGCGGCGATGCCGAACGACTGGAAGGTCAGGAATGTCGCCGAGTTGGCGTCCCGCGCGACTTTCAGGACGTCGGGGATGGTTGCGGTGAAGGCCACGGTGGTCGAGTGCAGCATCAGAATCACTTCGTTGCTGTAGTACGGCAACGAGCGACGCAGGGCCGACGGCATGATCACGTAGGCATACAGCTTCCAGCCTGTCAGGCCGTAAGCCTTGGCCGCTTCCACTTCACCGTGGGCCATGCTGCGGATTGCCCCGGCGAAAATCTCCGTGGTGTAGGCGCAGGTGTTCAGTGCAAAGGCCAGGATCGTGCAGTTCATCGCATCGCGAAAGAATGCGTCCAGTACTGGCTGGGCCCGAATGGCGGCCAGGCTGTAGATCCCCGTGTAACAGATCAGCAACTGGATATAGAGCGGCGTGCCACGGAACAGGTAGGTATAGAACTGCACCGGCCAACGGATGTAGAAGTTCGGCGATACACGGGCGATGGACAGCGGGATCGACACGATAAAACCGATGAGGATCGACGCGCTGAGCAGCCACATCGTCATGGCCAAGCCAGTGATGTTGTTGCCGTCGCTATAGAGAAAGGGTTTCCAGTACTCTTGCAGAAGTTCGATCATCGTACGGCCTCCCGGGTACCGGCGGAGTAACGACGCTCAAGCCAGCGCAGGATGAAGTTGGACGCGCTGGTGATCACCAGGTAGATCAATGCGGCAAGCACCAGGAAGTAAAACAGCTGATAGGTGCTTTTACCGGCGTCCTGGGCAGCCTTGACCAGGTCGGCGAGGCCGATGATCGACACCAGGGCGGTGGCCTTGAGCATCACCATCCAGTTGTTGCCGATCCCCGGCAGGGCATAACGCATCATCTGCGGGAACACCACGATCCAGAAGCGCTGGCCGCGCTTGAGGCCATAGGCGGTGGCCGCTTCGACCTGACCCCGTGGGACGGAAAGGATCGCGCCACGGAAGGTTTCGGTGAAATACGCACCGTAGATGAAGCCCAGGGTAATGACCCCGGCACTGAACGGGTTGATCTCGATGTATTCCCATTCCATGTAATCGGTAAAGGAGGTCAGCCAGGTTTGCAGGCTGTAGAAGATCAACAGCATCAGGACCAGGTCCGGAACGCCGCGAATGAGGGTGGTGTAGAACTGGGCAGGCACGCGCATCAGTTTGACTTTTGACAGCTTGGCACTGGCGCCGAGCAGCCCGAGCAACACGGCCACCAACAGCGATAACGCCGACAACTTGATCGTCATCCAGGTGCCTTGCATCAGCAGCGGACCGAAGCCCTTGAGGCTGAAGGCAGAGAGCCCCAGATTTTCTAATAGGTTTTCGAACATAAATCAGCAACCTGATCGGATGAAAAAAGCGCCCATCGCAAGATGGGCGCCGGGCATTATTTGCCGCTGTACAGATTCAGATCGCCAAAGTGTTTCTTCTGAATGGTGGCGTAGGTGCCATCATCGTGTAACGCTTTGATACCTTTATCCAAAAGTGCTTTCAGCTCGGTGTTACCTTTCTTAATGCCGATCGCGGTTTTGGCTGGCAGCAGTTCGCTGTCGACTGGCTTGCTGACTTCGTAGCCTTCACCTTTTGGTGACTTCAAGAAACCCAGTTCGGCTTGCAGCATGTCCTGGATCGCTGCGTCGAGACGGCCGGAAGTCAGGTCGGAATACACCTGATCCTGATTCTGATAGGCCTGGGTTTTTACGCCGGCCTTGTCGAGAACGGCTTTGGCGTAGGCTTCCTGGATGGTGCCTTGCTCGTAGCCTACGGTTTTGCCCTTCAGCGAAGCGACGTCCTCGGTCAGGCCGGAGCCTTTCTTGAACACATAGGCGGTTGGGCCGGAGAACAGCTCGCTGGAAAAGTCGATGACTTTTTCACGGGCTTCGGTAACGGTCATCGACGAGATCACACCGTCGAATTTGTTGGCTTTGAGGCCAGGGATCATGCCATCGAAGTCACTTTCGACCCACTTGCACTTGACCTTCAGTTCGGCGCAGATCGCGTTCCCCAGATCGATGTCGAAGCCTACCAGGCTGCCATCGGCCGCTTTCGACTCGAACGGTGCGTAGGAAGGGTCAACGCCGAAACGCAGTTCTTTGTATTCTTTCGCCATGGCGGAGCTAGCAGCCATGCACAATGCCAGTGCAGAAAGGGTCAGCAATGCTTTTTTCATTATTCAATCCCTAAAACCAATATGAGCGCTTGTGGCGCAGAATTATTGTTACTGGAAAGCGTAAGACATGTTGAAAGTAGCAATTTCCGAACCAGAGTGCCGAACAAGCGTTTTAAAAGGTGTCTGGAAATAACCGGAGACAGATTTATGCACGAAAACGGGCGCAGGGAAATGGCTGCACCAGTGCGACTCAAAAAGAAAAATATTTGAGGATGAATAGAGGGGTAGCTGAGCAGATTTGCAAGCACCTGTACCCTGGGGTTGCCAGCGGTAGATCGGCAGGCCAAAGGTCGACTCGGTGACTTGTCAGCTATGAGGTTGGCGCGGGGCGGGAAGTACTATCGGGCTTTATGAGCGGATGAAAACCAGTGTGGGAGCGAGCAAGCCCGCTCCCACAGGGATCAGCGTTACTTGCCGGGTGTCAGTGTCAGTCGATTCTTGCCATAGGCCTTGTCGAAGTTTTGCGGCTGCATCGGCAGGCTCATGTACTGGCCCTTGAGCCAGGGTTCGATGCTGTTGAGGTAATTCGCACTGGCCGGGTTGCCGGACTGACCGGTGCCGTTCTGTGCCATCAGCGGTTCGGACTGGCCGAAGTCGACGATAAAGCGCATGGCGGGCGCCAGCGTGGTGTTGAAGTCCTGGCCCCAGGCGAACGCGGCGGTGTTGAGTGTGGTGTGATCGCCACCGGCTGGCAGCGGACCGCGTACCGTCTGGCCGCTGCTGTTCTTCCATTCATAGCGATGCAGTTTGCCCCACTGCCAGGCTTTGTGATCGCCGCCCAACTGGCTGTCGCCAGCGCTGATCGCTGCAGCGAGGCTGCGCGCGAGGATGGCCGGTTTGTCTTCTTTGTGTGCGGTGCGCACGTCATCCCAGAACGGGCTGTCCTCACGCCCGAGCAAGTGATCGGCCTGGGCTGCGTAGGACAACTTGCCATCGGCGACAAAGGCCTTCCACGCCGGATTGCCTTCCGGGCCCAGTTCGTCGAGGAAGATCTGCCGGGTGCTTTCCTGCAGGAACAGTTCGTAGATGGCCGCATCGGTGGAAGTCGGGCTGAGCTTGCCATCGAACGCCATCAAGCGGCTGTAGGCTTCGTGTGCCTTGGCGCGATCGGCCGTCGGCAAGGCGTCGATGGCTTGTTTGAGTGGCTGGGCCATGCCTGGCGTTTCGAACATTTTTTTCAGCTTGGCAGCGAAGGTAGTGGTCTGGTCGTACTGCATGGCGATCAGGCTGCGGCTGTCGTGTTTGCCTGCGCCGGCCAGTTCGGCCAGACGCTCGCCGCGCTCCGGAGCGGCCCAGGAATTGGACAGCTGCATGCCGTAGCCATGGGGGATGACCCGCTGATTGGCGGTGCCGAGCCAGCCTTGGGCCGGGTCCTGGTCGTACGGGTGCAGCATCGGGTCGGCATAACCGTCCCAGTCATATCGACCTTCCCAACCCGGCGAGGGCAGCAGGCCTTCGCCTTCGCGGCGGTTCGGGTAGCGGCCGGTGACCTGCCAGCCGATGTGGCTGGCGTCGGCAAACACCAGGTTCAGTGCGATGGCGCGGATTTCGCGGCTGGCATCCGATGCTCTCTCGGCGCTCTGGGCGCGGGACAGGTCGAAGAACGCGTCCAGGGTCTTGTCGTCGGTGAAGTTCGGCATCTGCAAGGCCAGGCCGAAACCATTGGCCAGCATGGTGCCCTGGGCGCTGTTGAGCAGCGGGCCATGGCGGGTTTCGTACACCGCTTCGCGAATCGGCCGCTGGCCTTTGACGAAATAGGTTTCGTTGCGCACGATCGTCGGCTGCCACTTCCCGGCGTTTTCGTAGGCAAGTCCGTTGCCCTGGCGCTTGATCTTTTCCAGGAACAGGTCCTGGTTGTCGCCCATCACGGACGCCATGCTCCAAGCCACTTTACCGTTGAAACCACCGAGCACCATCGGCAGGCCCGCGATGGTCACGCCGGACGCCTGATACTTCGGCGCGCGAATCTGCACGTAACTGAACAATGAAGGCACGCCCAGCGGGCCGTGACTGTCACTGGCCAACAGGCTCATGCCGCTGCGGCTGCGTTGCGCGGCGATGGCCCAGTTGTTCGACGAGGTGGCGCCCAGCAGGCTCAGGTCCGACAGTTGTCCCGTGGCTTTGCTGAGTTCGGCCAGGCCCGGTACTTGCCCGTTGAGCTTGAGGCCCTGGAGTTTTTCGCTCTCGGCGACCGGCAGTTTTTCATCGGGGGCGGACGGCGTCAGCCACGCCAGTTTGTCGGTGGTGACGGTCTGGGCCAGTACCAGCGAGGAAATCTCTTCCGGCAGGTTGGTCGACTGGCTGAAGTTCAACAGGCAGAAAATCAGCGCCGAATCTTCCGGCTGCCAATATTCAGGCTGGTAGCCGGTGGCCGCGAGGTCCGCCGGCAGCTTGTCGCGGTAGCGGAAAAGGTAGGCGTTGACACCCCGCGCATAGACTTCGAAGAAACGCTTGAGGCGCGGCGAAGAGGCCTTGTACAACTCGCCGGCACTTTTCTTCAGGTTGACCGCCCGCATGTAACGGTCGGCATCCAGCAGGTCCGCGCCGTGCATCTCGGCCAATCGACCCTGGGCCAGCAGGCGCAGGGTGACCATCTGCGTGATGCGGTCGCTGGCATGCACGTAACCGAGTGTGAACAGCGCGTCGTGGAAGCTGTTGCTTTCGATCAGCGGCATGCCCATGGCATTGCGGCGCACCGAAACGTTCTGCGCCAGGCCCTTGAGCGGCTGCACGCCGGAGGTCGGCGGGAGGGTGTCCTGGGCGTTGAAGTTCTGACAACCGTTCAGGCTCAAAACGCCCGCCACTGCTGCGGCAACGCCGAACCGGGGTAGAAAATGAGTAAGGGCTGGCGAGGCCATGGCAAAGCTCCTGCGGGGGGTAGAGGCGGTGGGGCGCAATAAAGGCGCTACGTTAGTGAGCGGGAGGTGGCCGCGCAAGCGGGGTACAAGGTTATTTCGGGATTTGTCAAAGATCGGCGTATCCCGGTAGGAGCTGCCGAAGGCTGCGTCCTTTTGATTCTCGACAGTGGCTTGCCAGCCGTAACCGGTGATGTTGAAGTGCGACACGGTCAACAATCCTGGGAGAAAAACCAGCATGGAGCTCAAGGCAAACGCGGCACTGATCATCATCGATCAACAAAAAGGCATCCTTCACCCCAGGCTTGGCCGCAGGAATAACCCTCAGGCCGAAGAGCGCATGCTGGAATTGCTCGGGCATTGGCGGCGCACCGCTCGGCCGGTGATCCATGTGCAGCACCTGTCCCGCTCGGAGGACTCGGTGTTCTGGCCGCAGCAGTCGGGAGTGGAGTTTCAGGAGCGGTTCGCGCCAATGGCCGGTGAACGCTTGATCCAGAAGCAGGTGCCGGATGCGTTTTGTTCGACGGGGCTGGAGATGCAGTTGCGCGAGGTCGGGATCGGGCAGTTGATCATTGTGGGTGTCGCGACCCACAACTCGGTGGAGTCTACGGCGCGCACCGCGGGCAACCTGGGGTTTGATACCTGGGTGGCCGAGGATGCGTGCTTTACCTTCGACAAGGCTGACTTTTTCGGCCATGCCCATAGTGCCGAAGAGGTGCATGCGATGTCGCTGGGGAATCTGCATGGCGAGTATGCGACGGTGGTCAGCGCTGCCACCCTTCTGATGGATGACTGACAACTATTGTGGGAGCGGGCTTGCTCGCGAAGAGGGCCTCAGCTTCAACATCGTTTTTGCCTGACACACCGCTTTCGCGAGCAAGCCCGCTCCCACAAGGGAACTGCATTCACAGCACAGGTCTGCTCGCGAAGACGATTCAACAGGCGAAGCAAGTCTTCGCCCGAAGTATCAAGCGCCGTGGCACTTCTTGAATTTCTTGCCGTTGCCGCATGGGCACGGATCGTTGCGGCCGACGTCTTTCAGGGCATTGCGCACCGGTTCCTGGTGGGCGTGGCCGCAGTTCGGACCGTGGACATGGCCGTGGTCGTGATCATGGTGGTCATGATCGTGATCGTGGTTGCAGTCAGGGCCGTGGACATGGGGTTGCTGGGTCATCGGTGTTGCTCCGGAATTAAATCGGTGGCGATTATCACGCCATTGCGCGCCAGGTGCACGTAGTGGGCGATGAATATACCGGTTTCCAGTTCACCTTCCAGACGATAGGGAATGGGTTGGTCGGATTTTTTCAGCAGTTTGGCCAGATCCCGGACCTTGGACCACAGGTTGGTGCGGATCGGTACCTTGAAGTAGGCACTGTGCCTGGGGCTGATGGTGAACCAGTGTTCGTACTCGCCGTCGGCCAGCAGTATGTCAGCCAGGTGAACGCGGTACTCCAGACTGCGCACTGTCAGGTCACTGTCGTTGGGGTTGTCGATGCGAAAATGCAGGAGGAGTTTCTGTTCCAGCAGTTTGGCGCTGACCACTTCGACCTTCACCAGATGGACCTCGGGGTCCGGCAAGTCGTCGTCGAACCACGACGCACAGCCGCCAAGTCCCAATGTCAGGAACAGGGTAAGCAGACAGCGTGCGCAGCGGCGGATGATCATCGTGGAGTTTCTCCCTTGAGTCCCAGTCTAGACCCAAAGGATCGCAGCCTTCGACAGCTGCTGCGTGGTGGGCAGTCATTCCATGGACTGGCTGCTGAAGTAACCCGCACAACATTTCTTGAACTTCTGTCCACTGGCACAGGGGCAGGGGTCATTGCGCCCGAGTTTGAGTGGCACGGTCGGGTCGATGAAATACCAGCGCCCGGTGTTCTGAACGAACGATGAGCGCTCTCGATGGCTGTGCTCGCCACTGCTGTCGTGCCACCGCGCGGTGAAGGTCACGAAAGCGTGTTCAGGCTGGCCACCCAGCACTTCGGAGCTTTCCACCTCAAGGCCCAGCCACGTACTTTGCGCACTCCAGTCACTGATCGATTGACGGTCCAGACCGGCCTGTTGGGCGGGCAGGGTGGTGGCCACCAGATAGTCGACCAACCCCAGCACGTAGGCGCTGTAGCGCGAGCGCATCAAGGCTTCGGCACATGGCGCCGAGTGTCCGGCATGGTAGTGACCGCAGCAGGCATCAAGCAGGGTGCCGCTGCCGCAAGGGCAAATGGATGTACTCATTGCTTTACCACCAGTATTTCCCGAAGTTTTCCGGATTGGCCCAGAAGCGCGAATTGAGCCAGTCGGGGACTTGTTTGTATTCAAGCAGATCGTAGGTAAACAGGGTCAAGACCTGTTCGTCCCGTTGAAAGCGCTCGCTGGCTTGCAGGGCCAGGGAGAAAAAGTCGGTTTCCTGCCAGCCACAGGCCGGCAGATCCGCCAGCACGGCGATGCGGCTGGCGTTGAGGTTGCGGATGCCGCCCAACAGGTTCAGGCCGTCGCGCTTGGGCAAATGCTCCAGGCAATCGACCACCAGGGCCAGGTCGAATCGGCGGGCCGCCAACTCGTCGGGCAATGGGCCTGGGGCCGCGAAAGCAACGCAACTGTCCGGGTGCGCGAGTTTGAATGCTTCCAGTGCCGGGAATTCGCTGGCGCCGATCAACAACAGGCGCGCGGGGGCATATCGGTCAAGTAAAGCGGCCAGTGCCTGCTGCGGCGTGCGTGAAGAAATACCTGCAATCATCGAAGATCCTCAATCAGATCTGCCAAGACTAGCCTGCCCGGCCGTTCGGGCCTAGAGCGGCTTGGCGACAAATGCGCCAAGCTGCCGTTAATGCCTCAATAAACAGCATGGCCTATTGCTGGCGGAGATTAATACTCGGGTCTTTACTACCTGAATCGGTTCTAAGCCGATCCTTCAGGAGAAAACTAGATGAGCATAGTTCGGACAGCATTACCCTTGGTTCTGCTAACCAGTGTGTTGACTGGTTGCGCAGGTTTGCAGAAAACCGACTGGCCGACCTGTGCGGCGGTTGGTGGTGTCGTGGGTGCGGGCCTCGGTGCGACCGAAAGCTCGGCATGGGCAGGGTATGGTGCTCTGCTTGTCGGCGGTACGGCAGCGGCTTATTGCTGGGTGCACGGTGATGGCGACGAAGACGGCGACGGTGTGCCGGATAGTCGCGACAAGTGCCCGGGCACGCCTAAAGGCGTTCAGGTCGATGCCAACGGTTGCCCACCACCAGCGCCTGTGGTTGAAGAAGTGGTTGTGGTCAAGGAAGAAACCATCGTCATCCGCGATGTTCACTTCCAGTTTGATAAAGCCACGCTTACCTCGTCCGATAAACAGGTCCTCGATAAGATTGCCACTCGCCTGAAAGCCGAAGCCCCGACTGCTCAACTGACCGTAACCGGTCATACCGACAGCGTGGGCAGCGACGCCTACAACCAGAAACTGTCGGATAAACGCGCCCACTCGGTGGTTGAATACCTCATCGATCAAGGCGTACCTCGCAGCAACTTCGTGTCGGTGGTCGGTGCCGGTGAAAGCCAGCCGGTTGCGGACAACAAAACCGCTGACGGCCGTGCACAGAACCGTCGTACGGAAATCAAAATCCAGCGTTAACCGCCCCTCGCATCCGCGCCTTGTGCAGTCGCGGATGCGGGTCTTTACTCCTGTGTAACCGGTATGGGCCGGTGACACAGGAGCTTTCAATATGATCGTTCTCACAAGGACCGTCTTGCCGGTTCTGCTACTTGGCAGCCTCTTGACCGGCTGCGCGACCCACAGCGATGGCACTGCCCCCCTCAATCAACGAACCTGGCCAATCTGCAGCCTTATCGGCGGCTTGGTCGGTGGTGGTCTGGGCGCAATCGAGAGTGGTGCCTGGGCCGCGGGCGGGGCGGCGCTGGGTATCTTGTCCGGCGGCTTGATCTGCTATGCCCAGGATGGCGACGAAGACGGCGACGGCGTTTTCGACCGGCGCGACCGTTGCGCTGATACTCCCGCCAATACCCCGGCCGACCATCGCGGTTGCCCGGTGCCGCAGTACCCGGACCGCGTCCAGATCGAGCCTGCGCAAACCCAAGTCATTACGCTGAGCGATCTACTGTTTGTCTTCAATCAATCCGATCTGACCCCGACGGCCAAGAGTCAACTGGATGCGTTGATGAGCCAGTTCCTGGATGCCGATGTGGTCAGCATCAAAGTAGTTGGCCATACCGACAGCGTCGGTTCGGATGCCTATAACCAGGCCTTGTCGGAGCGACGCGCCAGCAGCGTGGCGGAATACTTGATCAGCCAGGGTGTGGCGCCGAACAAAGTCACCAGCGAAGGCAGGGGCGAAAGTCAGCCGATTGCCGACAATGAAACGGACGAAGGTCGTGCGAAAAACCGTCGAGTGGAACTGCATGTAAACCGCTGAGCCAAGAGATAGAGCCGTCGAGCGACAGTTGTTAGCGCTGCGACGGCCGTTCGGCGGCCTTCATGAAGAATTTTCCGTTGCCCTCTGGCTTATCCCGCGCGGAAGCCGTTACTGTGCGCCCAAACAATAATTCTCATCGGGGGAGCGTATGAAAGTCTTATGGGGGCTGGGGCGGTTATTGACCCTGCTGTTCTGGTTGGTGGTGCTGGTCAATCAGCTCACGCCATTTGTCTTTCCGCTGCACCTGTTGGTCAATCTGGCCGGGGGCCTGTTGGGGTTCATCCATCTTCTGGAAGCACTGTTGTGCTATCGCAGCCTGCGAGGTCGCGCCCATCCCTGGCTTGACCGCCTGAAGATCGTCATTTTCGGTGTATTCCACCTGCAAACCATTCCAGCCCCCGGCGCTTCGAAGGCTTCCCATGCGTAAACTCTGTCTGTTCGCTGCACTCATCAGTCCATTGGCCAGCGCACAGGTGGTGAGTGTCGAACCCAACTCGCTGATGCGCTTGCCCAACACCGCCAGCACCCTGCAACTGGAACGCCTGGAAGTGGCCGATTACGGCACCTTGCTGATTCCTTCGAACGTCACCGAAGTCACCGTGGGTGAGTTGCATCTGGGACGTGAAGCGCGCATCGCCATTGTGCCGGGAGAGCAGGCGCTGGCGCTGAAGGTCCGTCGCGCTGATTTGTCCGAAGGCAGCCAGATCACCGCGCGTGGCGCGCCCGGGACCTATCAGAAAGCCGCCCGCTCCGGGCGCAATCTTGATTTGCAGATCAAGACACTGAATGCACCGCAATTGTTGGTGGACGCACGAGGCGGCGCAGGCGCACCGGGATTTGTCGGCCTGGATGGCGCCAACGGTCAGGACCCTGGCTGCACCTGGGGCCAGGCCGGTCGCGGTGCCGATGGCAGTGATGGCAGCAATGGTCAACCAGGCGCGCCGGGTGCGTTGGTCAGGCTGGCAGTGCCCCACGACTTTCCGGCAGACCGGATCAAGGTGCAGGTGGCTGGCGGTGCCGGTGGCCTGGCCGGCCCGGGCGGCAAACCGGGGGCGGGCGGCAAGGCCAAGGGCTGCCTGGTCTACAAGGCCGATGGCGGCAAGAGCGGCAAACCTGGCGTCGACGGGCAGCCGGGGTCTGAAGGTGCAGCGGGTTCGGTGACTGTGCAGCGGTTATAAAGTTAACCAAGAACTACTGTGGCGAGGGGGCTTGCCTGTGGCGAGGGGGCTTGCCCCCGTTGGGCCGCGAAGCGGCCCCAATTCCGGCAATCGCAATACTGCTGAAGGTTAGCGGTGTCTGGTTTTACGACTGCTTCGCAGCCGAGCGGGGCGGTGCGGCGATCCGACAAGCCCCCTCGCCACAAAAGCGCTTTAGATTCAAAACATCGGTCGAGCCGCCGCAATCGCCACCACAGCCAACCCCACCAACAGATTGATCCCCACCAACCGGCGAATCCGCCCCAGTATCGCAGCACCCGCCGACCAATCCTGTTCGGCCACGGCGGTGCGCAGTTCCGGCAGCATCAGCGCCTGAATGCGGATAAACAGCGCGGTCATTACCACATACAGACCCATCATCACTTGCACATAGCGCGGTGCGGCTTCAAAGCCGTTGAAGTGCATATGCAGCATGCCCACTCCGCTGACCGGCAACAGCACCACCGCCACCCAGACCCAGCGGAAAAAACCTTGAAACACTTCTACCCACAACTTCAGCCGGGCAGGGCCTTCAAGTGCCTTGATCGCGGCGGGGCGCAGGACCATCCAGGCGAAAAACATGCCGCCGACCCAGAGCAGGGCAGCCAGTACATGCAGGCTATATATGAGGCTAAAAGGTGTCATTCGGGTACTCCGTTCTGCGCAGGATTCATTAGCGGGGTATGATAGCCGTCGATCCGAACCACTGAAAATTTATCCAGCGTTTTTTGCGCCCGACAATCCATGATCAGCACCGAACTCAAAACCACGATCCAGGGCGCCTACTCGCGTTTTCTCGAAGCCAAGAGCCTCAAGCCGCGCTACGGCCAACGCCTGATGATTGCCGAAGTCGCCAAGGTCCTGGGTGACATCGACACCGACGACGAAGGCCGGCGCAGTGGCGACCCCGCGATTGTCGCGGTGGAAGCCGGCACCGGTACTGGCAAGACCGTGGCCTACAGCCTGGCGGCGATTCCTACGGCCAAGGCCGCCGGCAAGCGCCTGGTGATCGCCACGGCCACCGTGGCCCTGCAGGAGCAGATCGTCTACAAGGACTTGCCCGACCTGATGCGCAACAGCGGGCTGAACTTCAGCTTCGCCCTGGCCAAGGGGCGCGGGCGCTACATGTGCCTGTCCAAACTCGACATGTTGCTCCAGGAAGGCCACGCGCAGACTGCCACTGCGCAACTGTTCGAAGAAGAGGGTTTCAAGATCGAGGTCGACGAGGCCAGCCAGAAGCTGTTCACCAGCATGATCGAGAAGCTCGCCGGCAATAAGTGGGACGGCGACCGCGACAGTTGGTCCACCGCCCTGGAAGACGCCGACTGGGCGCGCCTGACCACCGATCACAGCCAGTGCACCAACCGTCATTGCCCGAACTTCGGCCAGTGCGCTTTCTACAAGGCCCGCGAAGGCATGGGCAAGGTCGACGTGATCGTCACCAACCACGACATGGTCCTGGCCGACCTGGCCCTGGGCGGCGGCGCCGTACTGCCGGACCCGCGCGACACCATCTACGTGTTCGACGAAGGCCATCACCTGCCGGACAAGGCCATCGGCCACTTCGCCCATTACACGCGACTGCGCTCCACTGCCGACTGGCTGGAAACCACCGCCAAGAACCTCACCAAATTGCTGGCCCAACACCCGTTGCCGGGCGACCTGGGCAAGTTGATCGAGCAGGTGCCGGAGCTGGCGCGGGAGATCAAGACCCAGCAGCAGTTCATGTTCACCGCGTGCGAGCAGATTGCCGACTTCAAACCCGGCGAAGACGTTGAGGGCCGCGAGCGCCCGCGTCACCGATTCGTCGGCGGGGTGATTCCCGAGCACATGCGTGAAATGGGCATCGAACTGAAGAAAGGCTTCGCTCGGCTGACCGACTTGTTCACCCGCCTGACCGACCTGCTCAAGGAAGGCATGGACGGCGAGGTCAACATTGGCATCGCCAGCAACCAGGCTGAAGAGTGGTACCCGCTGTTCGGCAGCCTGCTGTCGCGCTCTTCCGGCAACTGGGAGCTGTGGACCGCCTTCACCGTCGAAGACCCGGAAGACAACCCGCCCATGGCTCGCTGGCTGACCCTGGCCGAAAGCGGTTCGCTGTTCGACATCGAGGTCAACGCAAGCCCCATCCTCGCGGCGGAAATGCTCCGGCGCAACCTGTGGAACGTGGCGTATGGCTGCCTGGTGACGTCGGCGACCTTGACCGCCCTCGGTACCTTCGACCGCTTCCGCATGCGCGCCGGGCTGCCGAAAAAAGCCGTGACGGCGGTGGTGCCGAGCCCCTTTCATCATGCCGACGCCGGTGTGCTGCGGGTGCCGAACCTGAACGCCGATCCCCGTGATGCAGCGGCACATACCGCCGCGATCATTCGTGATCTGCCGGAACTGGTCGAGGGCTCGCGGGGCACACTGGTGCTGTTTTCCTCGCGCAAACAGATGCAGGACGTGTTCGATGGCCTGGACCGCGACTGGCGCAAGCAAGTGTTCATTCAGGGCAACCTGTCGAAGCAGGAAACCCTGAACAAGCACAAGGCGCGGGTCGATGGCGGGGATTCCAGCGTGCTGTTCGGCCTGGCGAGCTTCGCCGAAGGGGTCGACTTGCCCGGTGCCTATTGCGAGCACGTGGTCATTGCCAAGATTCCATTCTCGGTACCCGATGATCCCGTCGAAGCGGCGCTGTCGGAATGGATCGAAGCACGGGGCGGCAATCCGTTCATGGAAATCTCCGTACCGGACGCCTCGCTGAAACTGGTCCAGGCCTGCGGTCGCTTGCTGCGCACCGAAGAGGACCGCGGCACCATCACCTTGCTCGACCGGCGCCTGGTGACCCAGCGCTATGGCAAAGCCATCCTCAACGCGTTGCCGCCGTTCCGTCGAGAAATTTCCTGAAGCACCGGTGGGCAGTTTTGCCCACCGCGTTGTCTATCTCTCTGCCACCGCTTTTTCACTGGCCCATTGAGGTCGTTAGGGAGAATTTCGTTCTCATGATTTGCCGTTCGTTGCCTGCCGTATTTGCCCTGTTGTTCGCAACACCGCTGTTGGCCGCCCCCGCCAGCCAGCAGACGCTGTTCAACTTTGTGCGCCCCGCCGACGTGGTCCAGGTGGCGACACAGGACGCCAGCCTGCCGCAATCCAACGCCGAGCAAACCCCTGAAGGCGAAGTGTTGCGCCGGGTGACCTTCAACCCGGTCGCCCGCCCGACGTTGCGCCTGACCCCGCAAACCGGTGCCTGGGACTGGTCGCAGTCAGGCGTCATGAGCCTGCGGATCCAGAGCGCGATGAACTGGGCCTTGACCCTGTACGTGACCATCCAGAGCAACGACGGCAAGACCCTGGTCAGTCGCGTCGATTTGCCAGCCGGGCCTGCGCAAACCCTGTTGGTGCCGCTGCAAGCGACATCACCGCTGAGCCAGGGCATGAAGGCCGGCCCGCCGATGCCGATGATCGTTGAGGGCCAGCGTGTGTTGCTGGCCAGCAGCGCCGGTGAGCTGGATCGCAGCCAGGTGGTGTCCGTGACGTTGTCGATGGACCAGCCCAAAGCCGCGCAAAGCATCCTGTTGGAGCGCTTTGGTGTGCAGGACGGCGAGTCGGTCAGCCAAGTCGTGTATGGCGGGTTGGTGGATGCGTATGGCCAGTCGACCCGGGCCAAATGGCCGGAAAAAGTCAGCAGCGACGAGCAGATGAAAAGCGCCGCCGCCAAGGAGCAGCAACAACTGAAAACCTGGCTCGCTGAACGTCAGAAGTCTTCGCTGGACAAATTTGGCGGATTGACCAAAGGCCCGTCGTTCAAGGCCAGCGGCTTTTTCCACACCGAGAAGCGCAACGGTCGCTGGTATCTGGTGACGCCTGAAGGCCATCCGTTCTATTCCCTTGGGGTCAATACCATGGCCCCGGATGTCAACCAGACCTATGTGGCCGGTCGCGAGTGGATGTTCGAGTCCCTGCCCAAAGCTGACGAGGCGCTGGCCAGCCACTACGGCGAAGGCGACAACCGTGGCGGCAATGGTGCCGATCAAGGGCGCGGCTACAATGCCGGGCGCTGGTACGACTTCTACGGTGCCAACCTGCAACGTCTGTATGGCGATCCTTGCGCTTTGGGCAGCGACACCAAAGCGGGAGTCGCCACAGCGGCCAAGGCGGATGCGGTTGAAGCGACAGCGATCAAGGCTGCGGAGCAACCCGTTGCTCCTGCAACCGCCGAATCTGGCGTCGCCGAAGCCGCCAAGACTGAAGCGACGGTAGTAACAGCGGCAGAGCCAGCATCGGTCGAACCGTGCAAAGCGTTGTTCGACGAGCAGCGCTGGGCCAGTCATACCCTTGATCGCCTGCAGGCCTGGGGCTTCAATACCATCGGCAACTGGAGCGCCCCGGTACTGGGCAACGCCGATCGCGTGCCATACACCTTGCCGCTGTCGATCGTCGGCGACTACGCCAGCATCAGCACCGGTACCGACTGGTGGGGCGGCATGCCCGATCCGTTCGACCCACGTTTTGCCATGGCCACCGAACGTGCAGTGGCGATTGCCGCCCGCGACCATCGTGATGATCCGTGGCTGATCGGTTACTACGCCGACAACGAACTGGCCTGGGCCGGTCCCGGGGATGATCCCAAAGCCCGTTATGCCCTGGCCTACGGCACCTTGAAAATGACCACCGATGTGCCGGCCAAACGTGCATTCCTCAAGCAACTGCGTGACAAGTACCGCAATCAGGCGGGCCTGTCGAAAGCCTGGGGCATTGATCTGCCCGCCTGGGAATTGATGGAGGATCCGGGATTCGTGCCACCGCTGCCGAGCGCCGAGCACCCGGAAATCGAAGCCGACTTCAAATACTTCCAGAAGGTCTTTGCCGACACTTACTTCAAGACCATTTCCGACTCACTCAAGTGGCACGCGCCAAACCAGCTGCTGCTCGGTGGCCGTTTCGCCATCAGCACGCCGGAAGCCGTGGAGTCCTGCGCCCAGTACTGCGACGTGCTGAGCTTCAACATGTACACCCTGCAACCCCAGGATGGTTACGACTTCGCCAAACTGCGCAGTCTCGACAAACCGGTGCTGATCACCGAGTTCAATTTCGGCTCGGCTGATCGTGGGCCGTTCTGGAGCGGTGTCACGCCGTTGGCGAAAGAGGAGGACCGTGGTGCGGCGTATGCCAACTTCCTCAAGCAGGCAATGAGCGAACCGTCGATTGTTGGCGTGCATTGGTTCCAGTATCTCGATCAACCGGTCACCGGGCGCCTGCTTGATGGTGAAAACGGTCACTTCGGGTTGGTGGGCATCACGGATCTGCCGTTTCAGGGCTTTGTCGACAGTGTGCGCAAGAGCAACCTGGCGACGGTCGAACAATTGGGCAAAGAGGCCGGGAAGGCTGCAGCTGACGCCGACAAAGCCAGCCACGACGCCGAGGGCGGTCGCAAGGCCGAGGCCGGCAAGGGGCCGGGGAAGGGCGCGGGTGGGCATTCCGGCCAAGGCCATTAAAAGCTGAAACCCTGTGGCGATCCGACAATCCCCCTCGCCACAAGGGATCGGTGGCGAAACAACCGTCCGGCCCAACCCTGTTCCCAAAACCCTCAAGGGCTGGAACAATGCCCGCCACTTTGTAGAGCGTTAATCCGGGGGGAGTTGCGGGTGCAGATTCAGGGTCATTACGAGCTTAAGTTCGAAGCGGTGCGAGAGGCTTTCGCAGCGCTGTTCGACGATCCCCAGGAGCGTGGCGCAGCATTGTGCATTCAGATTGGTGGCGAAACCGTCCTTGATCTGTGGGCCGGCACCGCCGACAAGGACGGGGCCGAGGCCTGGCACAGCGACACCATCGCCAACCTGTTCTCCTGCACCAAGACCTTTACCGCCGTCACTGCGCTGCAACTGGTGGCCGAAGGCAAGCTGCAACTGGATGCGCCGGTGGCGCGCTACTGGCCAGAATTTGCCGCTGCCGGCAAAGCGTCCGTCACCTTGCGTCAACTGCTCTGCCATCAAGCCGGCCTTCCGGCATTGCGCGAGCTGCTGGCCCCCGAAGCCCTCTACGACTGGCAAACCATGGTCGACGCCCTGGCCGCCGAAACGCCGTGGTGGACGCCGGGCGAAGGCCACGGGTATGCGGCGATCACTTATGGCTGGCTGATCGGCGAATTGCTGCGCCGTGCCGACGGTCGTGGGCCAGGGGAATCCATTGTCGCGCGGGTCGCCAAACCGTTGGGCCTGGACTTCCATGTGGGGCTGGCCGACGAAGAGTTCTATCGCGTGGCCCATATTGCGCGGGGCAAGGGCAATGTCGGCGATGCCGCCGCCCAGCGCCTGCTGCAAGTGACCATGCGTGAGCCAACGGCCATGACGACCCGGGCGTTCACCAACCCGCCGTCGATCATGACCAGCACCAACAAGCCCGAGTGGCGACGCATGCAGCAGCCGGCCGCCAATGGCCATGGCAATGCCCGTAGCCTGGCCGGTTTCTACGCTGGTCTGCTCGACGGCAGCCTGTTGGAAAGCGAAATGCTCGATGAGTTGACTCGTGAGCACAGCCTCGGCGAGGACAAGACTTTACTGACCCGGACCCGTTTTGGCCTGGGTTGCATGCTCGATCAACCGGACGTTGCCAATGCCACCTTCGGCCTTGGCCCGCGGGCGTTTGGTCATCCGGGTGCCGGCGGCTCCATCGGCTTTGCCGACCCGGAGCACGATGTAGCCTTCGGATTTGTGACAAATACCCTGGGCCCCTACGTCTTGATGGACCCGCGCGCGCAAAAGCTGGTGCGGGTCCTGGCCACCTGTCTGTAAAGGCGGCTATCGGTCACCAAGGCTGGAACCCTATAGCCTTTTCAGTTTCAAAACATCAGTTTGTGCGGGCCGACGTGGCCTGATTTTTTTGACTTCATTCTTGTGGATATCCAATGTCATCCAATAAAACCCTCGCCTTGGCCCTGTGCTTCGCCATTACCGGTTGCGCACAGACTCCACAGAAAGACGCGACGGCACCTGTCGCCAAGACTGAAAGCGGCAGCCACTGGTACTGGCCGTTCGGTTCTGACGAAAGCGCCGGCAAGCCTGTGGTCAAGCCGGAGGTAAAACCTGAAGTCAAACCCGTGGCGGTGGCCAAGGCCAAGGCCGAAACCGAGAATGGCAGCAAGTGGTGGTGGCCGTTCGGCGGTAACGAGCAGAGCGCCTCGAAGGTCGTGCCGATGCCCGACCCGAAAGTCACCCAGGCCTGGCTTGACGACTACGAACCGCGTCTGCGCGAGGCGGTCAAGGACAGCAACCTGCAACTCGAGCGCCGCGAAAACGTGCTGGTGGTGACGGCGCCGGTCGAGGGCTCGTTCAACCCTGACCGCCCGGCCATGCTGCTGCCGGTCACGCTCGGTCCGTTTACCCGCGTTGCCAAGATCCTTGAAGCCGATCCAAAGACCGCTGTCTTGATCCTCGGCCACAGCGATACGTCGGGCGCGGCGCCTGCCAACGTCAAGCTGAGCCAGGAGCGTGCCCAGTCCGTTGCGGCGATTTTCCGTCTCAGTGGTTTGCAGCGTGATCGCCTGATGCTGCGTGGCCTGGGCGGTGATGCGCCGCGTGCCGCCAACGACAGTGCGCAAGGCCGTGCGTTGAACCGCCGTGTGGAACTGCTGGTGACCCCGCAAAACACCATGGTCGCGCTGCTGAGCAAGTACAACATGCCGGCCCCAGCCCCTGTGAACATGGTTGCAGCCGCTGACGTCAAGCCGGTCGCCAAGCCTGTGACACCGGCCCCGGCGACTAAAAAGGCTGCTGTTCCAGCGACGAAAAAAGCCCCGGCGAAAAAAACGGCGGCCAAGAAAGCACCTGCGAAAACCGCAACGCCGGCGAAGAAAACCACGCCAGCCAAAGCCTCCACGGCTGACAAGAAAGTCGTCGCCACTGATACTGCAAAGCAGTGATCCGTTAACCAAAAGGAATGCGCCATGACCCAGGGCCTGGCTGATATGCGTCGTGACTACACCCGTGATGGCCTGACCGAGGTGCAAGCCCCGGCCGAGCCGTTTGCGTTGTTCCACCATTGGTTCGCCGACGCGGTGAAAACCGAACAGGCGCCGGTGGAGGCCAACGCCATGACCCTGGCCACCGTCGACCAGGACGGTCGACCGCACTGTCGCATTCTGTTGCTCAAGGGGCTGGACGAACTGGGTTTCACCTTCTTCACCAACTACGAAAGCGCCAAGGGCCAGCATCTGGCCGCGAATCCGTTCGCGGCCATGACGTTTTTCTGGCCGGCGCTGGAGCGTCAGGTGCGCATCGAAGGGCGGGTGGTGAAGGTGACGCCTGAGGAGTCCGATGCCTATTATCAGGTCCGTCCTCTGGGCAGTCGCCTGGGAGCCTGGGCATCGCCGCAAAGCCGCGTGATCGCCGATCGTGGCGAGCTCGAAGCGCTGCTCAAGGACACCGCGCAACGTTTCAGCGACACCCAGCCGCATTGCCCGGAACACTGGGGCGGTTATCGCCTGTTGCCGGAGCGCATCGAGTTCTGGCAGGGCCGCCCAAGCCGCCTGCACGACCGCCTCAATTACCGCCAGCAGGGCGCCGACTGGATTCTTGAACGCCTGGCACCCTGAGCAGTCTACCGATCGGGATAGCCTGCCGCAGCGGCCTCCAGCCACTTGGGCAGGTCTCGACGCTTGATCTTCTGCGCCTGGGCACTCGCCAACTGTTCGAGCATGAAGGCTTTTTTCTGCTCGTCCTTGCCCGCCAGCGCTAGCGCCAGGTCGCGGTCCATCCAGCGTTTGATCCGTACGTACAGCCACCAGTGGAAGTACAAACCGGCAACCGTCGTGACGACGATGATAAAGTAGTCCATGAAAATCCTTGGCCCGTGGGCGGCTTTCCGATTTTGCCGTTACTGTGTGAGTTCGTGGAGGCGCCTTAACGGAGCCTGAATCAAAGCAATTTTACCCGAGCGGTGCCGTGACAAGCGTCAAGCTGCGGAGTTTAATGAACATCTGTTTCTTTGGAGTTGATGCTATGCGTAAGTCTGTTCTGCTGGTTGCTTCCTTTTCCACGATGGCGATGTTGCTCACTGGTTGCCAATCGAGCCTGACCGGTGACTCCTACTCCCGTGACGAGGCGCGTCGCGTGCAGACCGTTCGCATGGGTACCATCGAAGCATTGCGTCCGGTGAAAATCGAAGGCACCAAAACCCCGATCGGCGGCGCTGCAGGCGCAGTGGTTGGCGGCGTTGGCGGCAGCGCCATCGGTGGCGGCAAAGGCAGTATCGTTGCTGCGGTCATCGGTGCAGTCGCTGGCGGCCTGATCGGTTCGGCCGCAGAAGAGGGTATGACCCGCACCCAGGGCGTGGAAATCACTGTGCGCGAAGACGATGGCAGCATGCGCGCCTACGTTCAGGAAGTTCAGCCGAACGAAGTGTTCCGTGTTGGCGAGCGTGTTCGCATCGCCAGTGTGAATGGCACCAGCCGCGTTTCGCACTAAGCGCAAACACCGGATAAACAAAAACCCGATCAGGTGACTGATCGGGTTTTTTGTTTTCGCGGTTTATCAGGAGGCCAGGCCAGAGCTCTTGCGACTCGCCATCGCGGTCACCCCATAACCGATCAGCGCGGCGAGAATCGAACCGGTCAGGATTCCCATGCGATCCATTCCGGCGAAATCGCTTACACCCGGTTCAAAGGCCAGTGAGCCGACAAACAGACTCATGGTGAAACCGATACCGCAGAGAATCGCTACGCCCAATATCTGGCCCCAATTGGCGCCTTGGGGCAGGGCGGCGATACCGGTTTTCACGGCCAGCCAGGTCAGGCCGAAGACACCGACAGCCTTGCCCAGCAACAGCCCGATGGCGATACCCATGGGAACGTGATGAGTGAAACTTTCGACGGTGACGCCGCTCAGGGAAAGGCCGGCGTTGGCGAAGGCGAACAGCGGCAGGATGCCGTAGGCGACCCACGGGTGCAGGGCGTGTTCCAGGGCCAGCAGTGGCGAAGGTTCGGCATTTTTTGTGCGCAGCGGAATGCAGAAAGCCAGGGTTACGCCGGCCAGCGTGGCGTGGACACCGCTCTTGAGCACGCAGACCCAGAGGATCAGGCCGATGATCATGTACGGCCCGAGCTTGACTACGCCAAGCCGGTTCATCCCGATCAGCGCCGCGATACAGGCTGCCGCCAGCGCCAGGGAGAGGGTCGACAGCGCACCGGAATAGAAGATCGCAATGATGATGATCGCGCCGAGGTCGTCGATGATCGCCAGGGTCATCAGGAACAGTTTCAGCGAAACCGGAACCCGTTTGCCAAGCAACGCCAGCACGCCAAGGGCGAAGGCAATGTCGGTCGCGGTCGGGATTGCCCAGCCGTTGAGGGCCGCTGGCGTGTCGCGGTTGAGGTACCAGTAGATCAGCGCCGGCACCACCATGCCGCCAATGGCCGCCGCACCAGGCAGGACGATTTGCGACGGTTTGGACAACTGGCCGTCGAGGACTTCGCGCTTCACTTCCAGGCCGATCAGCAGGAAGAACAGGGCCATCAGGCCGTCGTTGATCCATAGCAGCAACGGCTTGGCGATTTTCAGCGCGCCGACCTGGGCCACCACTGGAGTGTCCAGCAGGCCGTTGTACAGCCACGACAGCGGTGAGTTGTTGATGATCAGAGCCAGAACGGCAGCGGCGATCAGTAACAGACCGCTGGCAGCTTCCAACTGAAAGAAACGCGTGAAAGTGCTACGCAGAGGCAAGGTCGCTCTCCATCTGTGAATTCAAAAGGTGTTACACCCTAACAAGTACTGTTAGTTGTTAAAACAAAAGTTATATTCTTTTTTGTTATATCCCGTTACAGAGTGATCCGACGCCAGCGAGCTGAGCCTAGCAGTTGTCGGACGTATTGGATCGCAGCTGTACCTGTGCCGGATGCAGGATTTTTCCTAAGCTGGCTGGATGGGCCTTGTACAAAGGCCAACTCTTGCCCGATTCAACGAGAAAACCATCATGAGCGACAACCGACAGTGGTCCCGCGAGGCGATCCGGATCATCGAAGCTGATTACCAGCGCAGCGCCGACACCCACTTGATCCCCTTGCCGCTCCCGGGTTTTCCGGGCATCGAGTTGTATTTCAAGGATGAATCCAGCCACCCCACGGGCAGCCTCAAGCACCGCCTGGCCCGTTCGCTGTTCCTGTATGCGCTGTGTAACGGCTGGCTCAAACCCGGTGCGCCGGTCATTGAAGCTTCCAGCGGTTCCACGGCAATTTCCGAAGCGTACTTTGCGCGCATGCTGGGCTTGCCGTTCATTGCGGTGATGCCGGCGACTACCTCAAAGGAAAAGATCGCGCAGATCGCCTTCTACGGTGGCCAAAGTCATCTGGTCGACGACCCGACCCAGATCTACGCCGAGTCCGAGCGTCTGGCTCGTGAGCACGACGGGCACTTCATCGATCAGTTCACCTACGCCGAGCGCGCCACCGACTGGCGAGCGAACAACAATATTGCCGAGTCGATTTTTCAGCAGATGCGATTCGAGCAGCATCCCGAGCCGAGCTGGCTGATTTCCAGCCCCGGTACCGGAGGCACCACGGCCACACTGGGCCGATACGTGCGTTATCGCCAGCATTGCACTCGCGTGCTGTGTGCCGATGCCGAGCGTTCGGTGTTCTTCGATTACTACCAGACTGGCGATGCCAGCCTGCGACTGGACCACGGTTCGCGCATCGAGGGCATTGGCCGGCCGCGAGTGGAGGCGTCGTTTCTGCCCAAGGTGATCGACGCCATGGTCAAGGTGCCGGATGCCCTGTCACTGGCGGCCATGCATTACCTGGCGGAACGTCTGGGACGCCATGTGGGCGGGTCCAGCGGGACCAACCTGATCGGCGCCCTGATGGCCGCTCAGCACATGAAAGCGGCAGGGGAGACGGGGTCGATGGTAGCGATTCTGTGTGACAGCGGCGAACGCTACGCCACGACCTATTACGATCCGCAGTGGCTCAAGGCCCAGGGGTATGAGTTGAGTGGTTTGATGGCTGCGGTCGCGGCGACGGTGGAGCGGGGTGAGCCGCTGCCGGACTCGGTTCTGCGCGCCAATATCTGACACACAGAAGATCAAATGTGGGAGCGGGCTTGCTTGCCAAAGCGGTGGATCAGCCAACACATATGTTGGATGTGAAACCGCCTTCGCGAGCAAGCCCGCTCCCACATCAGGCTGGTATCAGGCGTCGAGACCGAGGATATCCCGGGCCACTGCTTCTGCAATCCGAATCCCGTCGACACCCGCCGACAGAATCCCGCCCGCATAACCGGCACCTTCACCGGCCGGGAACAAGCCTTTCACGTTCAGGCTCTGCATCGACTCATTGCGGGTAATACGCAGCGGCGAGGAGGTGCGGGTCTCGATGCCGGTCAACACCGCGTCGTGCAGCGAGTAGCCACGAATCTGCTTCTCGAACGCCGGCAAGGCTTCGCGAATCGCTTCGATGGCGAACGCCGGCAGTGCCAGCGCCAGATCACCCAGGGCAACGCCTGGCTTGTAGGACGGCTCGACACTGCCCAGTTCGGTGGACGGCTTGCCTGCGATGAAATCGCCGACCAGTTGCGCCGGGGCTTCGTAGTTGCTGCCACCCAGCACAAAGGCGTGGGATTCCAGGCGTTCCTGCAGTTCGATACCGGCCAGCGGGCCGCCCGGATAATCGACTTCCGGCGTGATGCCGACAACGATTCCGGAGTTGGCATTGCGCTCGTTACGCGAGTACTGGCTCATGCCATTGGTGACCACGCGGTTCGGCTCGGACGTCGCCGCCACCACGGTACCACCCGGGCACATGCAGAAGCTGTAGACCGAACGGCCGTTCTTGGCGTGGTGCACCAGTTTGTAGTCGGCGGCGCCGAGTTTCGGGTGCCCGGCGTACTTGCCCAACCGCGCGCGGTCGATCAGCGACTGTGGGTGCTCGATACGGAAACCCACCGAGAAAGGCTTGGCCTCCATGTACACGCCACGGCCGTGGAGCATGCGGAAGGTATCGCGGGCACTGTGGCCGAGGGCGAGGATCACATGTTTCGAATGGATCTGTTCGCCGCCATTGAGCTCGACGCCGACCAGTTGGCCGTCTTCGATCAGCACGTCGGTGACACGCTGCTGGAAGCGCACTTCACCACCCAGTGCACGAATCTGCTCACGCATGTTTTCCACCACGCCGGTCAGGCGGAACGTACCGATGTGCGGCTTGCTGACGTAGAGGATTTCTTCCGGTGCGCCGGCCTTGACGAACTCGTGCAGGACCTTGCGACCGAGGAACTTCGGATCCTTGATCTGGCTGTAGAGCTTGCCGTCGGAGAATGTCCCCGCGCCGCCTTCGCCGAATTGCACGTTGGATTCCGGGTTGAGCACGCTTTTGCGCCACAGGCCCCAGGTGTCCTTGGTGCGTTGGCGGACTTCGGTGCCGCGTTCGAGGATGATCGGCTTGAAGCCCATTTGCGCCAGCAGCAGCCCGGCGAAAATCCCGCACGGACCGAAGCCGACGACGATCGGACGTGCGCTCAGGTCGACCGGTGCCTGGCCAACCATTTTATAGCTGACATCCGGCGCCACGTTGACATTACGGTCATCGGCGAACTTGTGCAGCACCGCTGCCTCGTCGCGAACTTCAAGGTCGATGGTGTAGATGAAGCACAGCTCGGAGGACTTTTTACGCGCATCGTAGCTGCGCTTGAACAAGGTGAAGTCGAGCAGGTCATCGCTGGCAAGCCCCAGGCGCTGCACGATGGCAGGGCGCAGGTCTTCATCGGGATGGTCGATCGGCAACTTGAGTTCGGTGATTCGTAACATGGCGGGATCCGGTTCGCGGGGCGCACAACTGCGCCAGGGCGTTTGAAACCCGCGATTATAAGCCTCAAAGGCGCAGGCCCGTGAGGCTTAAACGATCAGTCGTCGCGCGATCCGCCGAAATACCCGCAGCCGCGCTGTACCTGACCGTCGATGCGCAGCTCGGCGCTCATGTGCTGGATGCTGGCGGTGCTGCTGTCGACGCAGCGTTGCGGTGCAACCCACAGTTCGATGTGCTGGTTGTTGGCTTCGGTGCTGAGGTTGAAACGGCCATCGCCTAGCTGCTCTTCGACGTAAGGCAGGGCCAAGGGTGGCTGGCCGGCCCGGTCGATGACCATGCCTTTGCCACTGACTTTCACGCTCCATTCCGGGCTGTGGCCGGCGGCGCGCAGGATCAGCAGCTTGAAATTCGGATCCTCACACGCGTTGCTCGAGCGCTCGACGCGGTACAACTGCTCCAGATCGAGTTGGCCGTCACCACCGCTGCCGGCCACAACCCGTCCACGCACGTCGGCAAACAGTTTGCCTTGCTTGTCCGCCAGGCTGGCGGCCTGCTGCAGGACGCTGGTACCGCCGGTGTCGTTGACCACGTAGCGGGCTGTCTGGTTGCACGGCTGGAACAGCAGTTTGCCGTCCGCTGCAGTCAACTGGCCTTGCATGCGTGTCTGGCCGACATGGGAGGCGTTCTGCCGCTCACCCTCGAACAACTGGCAAGCGGCGAACAGCGGAAGCAGGGCAACGAGGACTAAGGAACGGGCAACACGCATCTTGGGGTCTCCTGACAAGTGCTGCCACGTTACTCAGGCTGACCGTTCATCACAAGGCTGGAGTGGGGCTCTGGCAAAGCAGAGGACGATTTCCGGCAACATCTTGTGAATTATTCCGATGCCGAGTATCGGGATGCCAAAGGTAAGCTGCCGCTTTTTTGCAGGAAGCGAATATGAAACAGGCAATGGGCTGGAAGATCGGGTTGTTTCTGTTGGTGATGACGGGGGCCACGGGCAGTCATGCTGCCGAGATCAATTTGTCTTCGGCTACCGACTTCACCCGGATGGAGTTGCTGTTGAAGGACCACGACAGACTTCATTCGGTGCTGGAGATGAATGTAACGCTCAGTCCTGAGGCAGCTGAGCGTATGCATCGCATTACCCGTGAGTCGATAGGCCAGAAATTGACGCTGTCGATCAATGGCTGGAAGATTTCTACGGCGACGGTGCAATCGGCCTTGGGCTCGCAGTTCCAGGTGTCCATCCCGAAAGCCATCGCCAAAGACCTATTGCCCACGTTGGTTGATTGAGCTTGAACCGACTCAGCCTACGTGAAAGGTCTGACCCGTTTGCAGGCCTTCTACGCTTTTGGCGTAGGCCAAGGCCACATCCAGTGCTGGCACCGGCTTGAAGCCTCGGAAGTACGGTGCGTATTTGCCCATGGCTTCGACCAGGACGTTGGGGCTGATCGAGTTCACCCGCAGACCGCGCGGCAGTTCGATGGCGGCGGCGCGAACGAAGCTGTCCAGTGCACCGTTGACCAGCGCCGCCGAGGCGCCACTGCGAATCGGGTCGTGGCTGAGTACGCCGGTAGTGAAGGTGAACGACGCACCGTTATTGGCGAAGTCGCGCCCGATCAACAGCAAATTGACCTGGCCCATGAGCTTGTCTTTCAGGCCCAGGGCAAAGCTTTCTTCGGTCATCTCGTTGAGCGGTGCGAAGGTCACGTTGCCGGCGGCGCAGATCAGCGCATCAAACTTGCCGGTCTGCTCGAACAATTTGCGAATCGAGGCGCTGTCACTGATGTCCACCTGAAAATCGCCGCTGTTGCGGCCAATCCGGATGATTTCGTGGCGTTGCGACAGTTCCTTGTCGACTGCCGAGCCGATGGTGCCGTTTGCGCCGATCAAAAGAATTTTCATGGGGCTGATCCTCGTATGGGTTGAACGAGGTATCAGTTTAGGGTGGTTTTTTTCGTAGATAAGCGAGCTAATAGGCAACCTTTGGTTTTCAAATGGAAACAATCCATGAGCGAGATGGATGACCTGGCCGCGTTCGCCGTATTGATCGAAGCGGGAAGTTTCACCCTGGCGGCACAGCAGCTCGGTTGCAGCAAAGGCCAGCTGTCCAAGCGCATCAGCCAGCTGGAAGCGCAGTTTTCCGTGGTGCTGTTGCAACGTACCACTCGCCGCTTGAGCCTGACCGCCGCTGGCGCTGCGTTGTTGCCCCAGGCCCAGGCGCTGGTGGTGCAAGTCGAGCGGGCACGCCAGGCCCTGGCGCGACTGAAGGACGACATGGCCGGCCCGGTGCGGATGACGGTGCCGGTGTCGCTCGGGGAAACCTTCTTCGATGGTCTGTTGCTGGAGTTCTCGACCCAGTATCCCCAAGTGCAGATTGAGCTGGAGCTCAACAACAGCTACCGCGAATTGTCCCGGGACGGATTCGACCTGGCGATTCGCTCTGACGTGGCCCTTGACCAGAGACTGGTCGCGCGCCCGTTGCTGGCGTGGCAGGAACTGACCTGTGCCAGCCCGGCTTATCTGGAGCAATACGGTGAACCGCAAACACCCCAGGCGCTGGCCGAACATCGCTGCCTGCTCAACAGTCATTACAGCGGCCGCGAAGAATGGCTGTATCACCAGCAGCATGAGTTGTTGCGGGTGCGGGTGTCGGGGCCGTTCGCCAGCAACCACTACAACCTGTTGAAGAAAGCCGCACTGGTTGGCGCCGGTATTGCGCGCCTGCCCTCCTACTGTTTGCCAGCGGAGCTGGCGGACGGGCGTTTGCGATGGCTGCTGCGCGACTATCAGACCCGCAGCATGCCGATGTACCTGGTGCATCCGTATCAGGGCGGTTTGCCCAAGCGTACGCAGGTGCTGGCGGATTATTTGATTGGCTGGTTCAAGCGTAGTGGGGAGGTGCTGGACCGGTTGTAATGGATTGCACAAAACCTGTGGGAGCGGGCTTGCATCGCGAATGCGGCGTGTCAGACAACAACCCTATCAACTGACCCTCCCTATTCGCGAGCAAGCCCGCTCCCACAAGGGATCTTCAACGTTGTGGAAAAGGTGTCAGGCATAAAAAACGGCCTGCAAAGGCCGTTTTTTGTTTTAGCGCAATAGCTCAACCACCGAGGTACGCTTCGCGCACTTTCGGGTCGGTCAGCAGCGCTTCACCAGTGCCTTGCATCACTACCCGGCCGTTCTCCAGAACGTAGGCGCGGTCAGCGATTTTCAGTGCCTGGTTGGCGTTTTGCTCGACCAGGAACACCGTCACACCGTCCTTGCGCAGCTGTTCGATGATGTCGAAGATCTGCTGGATGATGATCGGCGCCAGACCCAGCGACGGCTCGTCGAGCAGCAACAGCTTGGGCTTGCTCATCAGTGCACGGCCGATGGCGAGCATTTGCTGTTCGCCGCCGGACATGGTGCCGCCACGCTGGTTGAAACGCTCTTTCAGGCGTGGGAAAAGTCCGAGGACCTTGTCCATCTGTTCCTGATAGTCGCCCTTGGCGGTGAAGAAACCGCCCATCGACAGGTTTTCTTCCACGGTCAGCCGGGAAAATACCCGACGACCTTCCGGCACCACGGCAATGCTCTTGCGCATGATCTGTGAGGAGTCCTGGCCGACCAGTTCCTCACCCATGTAGCGGATGCTGCCGCTGTGGGCCCGCGGCGAACCGCAAAGCGTCATCAGCAGCGTGGACTTGCCGGCACCGTTGGCGCCGATCAGGGTCACGATCTCGCCCTGACGGACTTCGACGTTGACGCTGTGCAGGGCCTGGATCTTGCCGTAGAAGGTGGAAACGTTTTCGAACTGCAGCATTTACGCTTCCCCCAGGTAGGCTTTGATCACTTCAGGATTGTCGCGGATCTGTTCCGGCGTGCCGTTGGCCAGGGGCGTGCCCTGGTTGATCACGACGATGTGGTCGGAAATGCTCATGACCAGTTTCATATCGTGTTCGATCAGCAGCACGGTAACGTTGTGCTCTTCACGCAGCACACTGATCAGCGCCTTGAGGTCTTCGGTTTCCTTCGGGTTCAGGCCGGCGGCCGGTTCGTCGAGCATGAGAATCCGCGGACGGGTCATCATGCAGCGGGCGATTTCCAGGCGACGTTGCTGACCGTAGGCCAGGGTGCCAGCCGGACGGTTGGCGAACTCACGCAGATTGACCTTGTCCAGCCAGTATTCGGCGTACTCCATGGCCTCGCGCTCGCTCTTGCGGAACGACGGGGTCTTGAACAGGCCGGACAGGAAGTTGGTGTTCAGGTGGCGATGCTGGGCGATCAAGAGGTTCTCGACCGCGGTCATGTCCTTGAACAACCGTACGTTCTGGAAGGTCCGCACTACGCCTTTGAGGGCGATCTTGTGACCCGGCAGGCCTTCGATCGGCTCGCCGTCCAGCAGGATGCTGCCGCCGCTTGGCTTGTAGAAGCCGGTCAGGCAGTTGAACACGGTGGTCTTGCCGGCGCCGTTAGGGCCGATCAATGCCACCACTTGTTTCTCTTTCACGCTCAAGGCCACGCCATTGACCGCCAGCAAGCCGCCGAAGCGCATGCTCAGGTTTTCTACTTTAAGGATCTCGCGGCTCATTTGCGCAGCTCCATGTGAGGACGTTGCATGGGCAGCAGACCCTGAGGGCGCCAGATCATCATCAGTACCATCAAGGCACCGAACATCAACATGCGGTACTCACTGAACTCACGCATCATTTCCGGCAACAGGATCATCACCACGGCAGCCAGGATCACGCCCAACTGCGAGCCCATGCCACCGAGCACCACGATGGCGAGGATGATCGCCGACTCGATGAAGGTGAAGGACTCAGGCGTCACCAGGCCCTGGCGAGCGGCGAAGAAGCTGCCGGCGAAACCGGCGAAGCTCGCACCCAGGGTGAAGGCCGACAACTTGATGATGGTCGGGTTCAGGCCCAGCGCACGGCAGGCGATTTCGTCTTCACGCAACGCTTCCCAGGCACGGCCCAGCGGCATGCGCAGCAAACGGTTGATGACAAACAGCGCAGCCAGTGCCAGGAACAGGGCAACGAGGTAAAGGAAAATCACCTTGTTGATCGAGTTGTATTCCAGGCCGAAGTACTCATGGAAGGTTTGCAGGCCTTCCGCGGCCTTACGTTCGAAGGTCAGGCCGAAGAACGTCGGTTTCTCGATGTTGCTGATGCCGTTAGGACCGCCAGTGATGTCGGTCAGGTTGCGCAGGAACAGACGGATGATTTCACCGAAGCCCAGGGTCACGATCGCCAGATAGTCACCGCGCAGACGCAACACCGGGAAGCCCAGCAGAAAGCCGAAAGTGGCCGCCATCAGGCCGGCAATCGGCAGGCAGATCCAGAAGCTCAGACCGTAGTAGTGCGACAACAGCGCGTAGCTGTAGGCGCCGACGGCATAGAAACCGACGTAACCGAGGTCGAGCAGGCCGGCCAGACCGACCACGATGTTCAGGCCGAGGCCGAGCATCACGTAGATCAGCACCAGGGTCGCGATATCCACCGCACCGCGGGAGCCGAAGAACGGCCAGACCAGGGCACCGGCGATCAGCGCGATGATGATCCAGCGTTGCGTGGTCGGCAGGGTCAGGAAGTTGCTGGCCTTGGCCGGAATCAGCGGCATGCCTGGCGACGAACGCCAGGCCGAGCTGATCTGCTGGTCGAACAGCACACGCAGGAACATCAGCACCGAACACACGGCGATGGTGATCAGGGTGGCGTCGCTGGTGCCATGAACTTCGAGGTTGATGCCGACGATGGTCAGCTTCAGACCGAGTACCGGGTAGGCCACGGCCCACACCAGCAAGGCGCTGAACAGCGCCTGTTTAAGATTCCTAGTCATACCTTCTCAACCTCCGGACGGCCCAGCAGGCCGGTTGGCCGGAACAACAGCACCAGAACCAGCAGGCCGAACGCCACGACGTCCTTGTACTGGTCGCCGAAGATATCGGCACCAAAGGCTTCCGCCACACCCAAAACGAGCCCGCCGAGCATGGCGCCCGGAATGCTGCCGATACCGCCCAGTACCGCTGCGGTGAAGGCCTTGAGGCCGACCAGGAAACCGGCGTTCGGGTTGATCACGCCGTATTGCATGCTCAGCAGCACGGCCGCGATGGCCGCCAGCGCGGCACCGATGACGAAGGTCAGGGCGATGATGTTGTTGGTGTTGATACCCAGCAGGTTGGCCATCTTGATGTCTTCGGCGCAGGCACGGCAGGCGCGGCCCAGGCGAGAGCGGGAGATGAACAGCGTCAGGCCGAGCATGGCGACCAGGGTCACCACGAACACCACGATTTGCATGTAGGAAATCAGCACTTCATGTGCGCCACCTGGGCCAAAGGCAATATTGCCCGGAATCAGGTTGGGAATGGATTTGTCCTTGGAGTCTTGCGCCAGCAGAACGGTGTTCTGCAGGAAGATCGACATGCCGATGGCGGAGATCAGCGGGATCAGACGGTTGCTGCCGCGCAAGGGGCGGTAGGCGATCCGTTCGATGCTGTAGCCATAGGCACTGGTGACAACGATGGTTGCAAGGAAAGCGGCGGTCATCAACAGCGGAACGCTGTCGAGTCCCAGCATGGCCAGCCCGGCGATGGCGATGAACGCCACGTAGGAGCCGATCATGTACACCTCGCCGTGGGCGAAGTTGATCATTCCAATGATGCCGTAGACCATCGTATAGCCGATGGCGATCAGGGCATACGTGCTGCCAATGGTCATGCCATTAACCAGCTGTTGGAAAAAGTGATAGATGTCAGGCATTACAGCGCTCCTAAAAACCTGATACGCATTTCACTGGTGGAGTCATTTTCCCGCCCGAGCCCCGTGGATCTGCATCCACTTCGAATTCGGGGTTTGCCAGCGAACCGCTGATGACGGTTTTGAGATTTTCAGGTGGGGAGACTGGCGGATCACGCCAGCGCGGCCCAAGTACGTTCGTAAAACAAAGCCCACGGCACGCCGTGGGCTTTATTGGCAGTCAGTCAGGCAACGCCTTACTGAGGCTTGGCTTCAGTTTTTGGTTTGCCGAAGTGCCACTCGTAAACCACAAATTTGAAGTCCTTCAGGTCACCTTTCTCGTCGAAGCTCAGGTCGCCGGTCGGGGTCTTGAAGGTGCCGGCGTGGATGGCTTCAGCCACTTTGGCGGAGTCTTCGGACTTGGCAGCCTTGATACCATCGGCAATCACGGTCACAGCCGAGTAGGCCGGGAACACGAATGGACCGCTCGGGTCTTCTTTCTTGGCTTTGAACGCATCAGCCAGGGCAACGTTGGCCGGATCCTGGTCGAAGGATTTCGGCAGGGTCACCAGCAGGCCTTCGGAAGCGTCTTTGGCGATCTGCGAAATGGAGTCGTTACCCACGCCTTCCGGACCCATGAACTTGGCTTTCAGGCCTTTTTCCTGGGATTGACGCAGGATCAGACCCAGCTCAGGGTGGTAGCCGCCGTAGTAGACGAAGTCGACGTTGGCTTGCTTGAGCTTGGCGATCATCGAGGAGAAGTCTTTGTCGCCGGCGTTGACGCCTTCGAACACGGCAACCTTGACGCCTTTGCCTTCCAGGGTTTTCTTCACGGCGCTGGCGATGCCTTCACCGTACTGCTGTTTGTCGTGCAGGACAGCAACGATTTTCGGTTTGACGAAGTCGGCGATGTAGTTACCGGCGGCAGGGCCCTGGGCGCTGTCCAGACCGATGGTACGGAAGACCATTTTGTAACCACGGGCGGTGATGTCCGGGCTGGTGGCAGCCGGGGTGATCATGATCACGCCTTCGTCTTCGTAGATGTCCGAAGCCGGTTGAGTGGAGCTGGAGCACAGGTGACCAACCACGAACTTGACGCCGTCGTTGACGACTTTGTTCGCGACCGCCACGGCTTGTTTTGGATCACAGGCGTCATCGTATTCAACGGCTTCGAGTTTCTTGCCGTCTACGCCGCCCTTGGCGTTGATCTGCTCGATGGCCATTTTGGCGCCACTGAACTGCATGTCGCCGTATTGGGCTACAGGGCCGGTTTTAGGGCCGGCGATGCCGATCTTGATGGTGTCAGCTGCGAACGAATGGCTGGCAACCCCGGCCAGAACCATAGCGGCAAACAGTTTGGAAATCTGCTTAGTAGCCTTAGTCATAGTGCTCCACTCTTACTGTTGTAGTTTTTATAGTCCTGGCGCCGAAAGCAGCAGAACCGGGTCAGATATCTACGACATTCCCCGGAAAAGCCCCTCGGCAACTGTACCGGTACAGTGTAGAGCGCCGATTGTCAGCCTGGGAAGGCAGCGCCGAGGGGCAAAACCTGCAAGTGTCGCTTTATTGAAAGAAAAAGACAGAATTGCGGCGGGGCGTTGAGGGGCTTATAGCCGGATTCACTGCATTCCCTGGCTTTCCTGCGCTTTTCATTTCGGTCACTCAATTGCATCCGGGTTTTTCTGCCAGTCCACCGACGTTATCATCTGCGTCGATTTCTTTTCCGGACAGTCCCATGAATCAAGAACCTAGCACCCTCTATGCCAAGCTGCTTGGTGAAACCGCATCTATTACCTGGAAGGAACTGGAGCCGTTCTTTGCCAAGGGTGCCCTATTGTGGGTCGACCCGAGCCTGGATTTGATCGCCGCGGCAGAGGCCGTAGCGAGTGATGAAGGTGAGAAAGTGGCTGCCTGGCTGGCCGAAGACAAGGTCGCCAAGCTGTCTGAAACGCGGGCGCTGGATCTTTTTGAACGTGATCCGCAGTTGTGGGCCGTGGTTGTTTCACCGTGGATTCTGATCCAGGAAAGGGCGCAGGTTTAAAAGATTGCACCGGCCTGGTGCGCTCCTTTCAGACAGGAAAGTGTGTAGCCGAGTAGCGTGATGGCATGTTGCCGTAGAGAAAGGCCACAGCCTCACGGTGACGTAAACGTAACGGGAACAGTTGAGAAGACAACTGAACGGCTGCTCAATTGTTTCTGGATGTTGATTTGCGGTGAATTCAAGGCCGCCTTCGCGAGCAAGCCCGCTCCCACATTTAACCGTGTTCTTCCAGAAGGAATGCAGTCGAATGTGGGAGCGAGCTTGCTCGCGAATGGGGACGACGCTTAGTAAGCAGTCTTGCCCGTATGGTTATTCAGCGAAATAACCTTGGTCTTGCCGATCCGGTGACGATAGATCTCGCGCAGGTACTTGATCGATTTCTTCACGCAGTCCCGCGACAGGCGGATGTCGTTGATTGATACGAACTTGTCCTTGTCGTTGATCAGTTCACGGTACTTCTTCTCGTACATCGGCTTGATCGCGTACCAGTTGGTATCGAGGATCTTCGCCGGATTCTCGAATTCGTTGAGCAACTCGTCGATCCGGTCTTCATCGAACTGTTCGTTGATGATGAAGTCCAGGATCGAGTTATCCAGAGTCTCGTCGAAGCGGTACGGATTCTTCGCAAAGCAGCGCTTGATGAAGGCCACGATCAACGTCAGGAAATCGTCCGACAGGCACGGGCTCTTGGCGATCAGGGTGGTCAGGGACAGGTTGGCCGAGGCACCGATCACCAGCGCGTAGCGCTTGAGCGTGGTGTTGGGGAACAGGCTGTTGAGGTGGGTCTTCAACCGGTTCAGGTCCATGTAGGACAGCTTGTAATCCTTCGGCAAGGAAACGATCGACACCACCGACGAGCAATTCTTGAAGAAGTGCAGGTCGTGCAGGGCCGCCGCGTCGTAACCCGAGTTCTTGTACTGCTCCAACGACGCGCGATAGCGCTTGGACTCGATCGGCAACAGGCTGATGCCTTCGATGGCCTGGGTGACCTTGTTGAAGTGCGGCAGGTCGATCGAACGGAAGAACAGGTCGTCGATGTTCAGGCGCTGCGGCTCTTTCTCGAACACCTTGAACTTGTCGCTGCTTGGCGGCGGGGTTTCCGGCACCACGGACTCGGCATAGGCAATCGCCACCGGGCCGGCCAGGCTCATGAACAGGTCGTTGGCGTCCAGGCGAATGGTTTCGCCGATGTCGATGCCGGCCCGACGGAAATAGTTCTGGTCGTAGTCGGTGGTGACCGCCTGAGCCGTCAGAATGTTGAATATCTGCTGCGAGATGTACTGGTTGGCGTGCTTTTCCATGGCATTGACATCAATGTTCTGGATATTGCCGTCATCGTTCTCTTCGGCGTAACGCATGATGTCGTTGGAAATCAGCATCATCGCGTTCCATGGGCGGATGCGACCCATGACGCTGGCTTCGCTGCTGTCTTCGTTGGCGAAGTTGTAGGAGAAGTCCCACTCTTCCGACAGGTATTTGCACAGCAGGCGCCCGGCGTTGATGTGCAGCGCCTCGGACATTTCACTGCGGTGGTCGGAGATGTTCGGCAGTACACAGATGCCGCTGGTGAAGATCGGTTCGAAGACGAAGGAGTGGCCGCTCTTGCTGTCGTGCTCGTCCATCGGTTTGGTGTCGAACGTCTTGTTCATGTACGAGTGCTGCTGGGCCAGGCCGAATTCCGAGGCCATGCCGGAGCCGGTACCGCCGCCGGCACTGAAGATTGAGAAATACAGGCGCGACTGGTTGGCCTTGATGCCGCAGCTGTCGATCAGGTACGAGTGAATCATTTTCCAGTCAGGGCTGGAGAAACGCTGGGTGTCCTTGTTCAGGATGATCTTGGCCAGGTACTGGCCCAGGATCGGCGCGTTACCGGCGCCACCGGCGTGGACTTCCGACAGGTCCATGATTTTCATCTTGCTGTAGTCGCGCAGGAAACCGCTTTTTTCGCCCTTGCGCGAGAAGCGGATGCGTCCGGCGATGTCTTTGTCCAGGTCGCCAAGCATCACCAGCGGCTCGACCAGAAACACCGGTTTGGTGTTCTTGTTCTGACCCAGGCGCAGGTTGTTGCGGATCCACTGGGCCGGGCTGTAGCCCTTTTCGGCAAAACGCTTGTCCGGTGACAGGCGATCTTCGTTGTTGAATTCGTTGAGGTAGAACTTGCGGGCGTTGTACACCAGTTCTGCCACGTCCAGCGCAATGTTCGAACCGCAGCGGCCCAGGCCGATCAGGCACACCGAGGGGAATTCCTGGTCGCTGTGCTGCTCGCTGTCGCCTTCCAGATGCGGTGGGCGCGGGAACACCATGTCGCGCAGGCCGTCGAGGTTGTCGAGGATGCGGTCGGTGTTGGTTTCGGTGAAGTAGAGGTATTGCTGGGTCGCCAACGGGCGGGATTGAATCAATGGCTTCGGTGATGACGGGCTGTTGGCCGCGGGGCTCAGCGTCAGATCGGTTATCGCAGTGGCCGGGTTGTTTTTAGAAGTCATTGTTCGCCATCTACCTGGGCTGATTGGTTGGCCGACTGACTGTCGTCGAACCGTCACGGAATAGAATCGCGTCTTTTTTCAGCGCGTACCTGGACCATGCCTTGGTCATTGGCTTGAGCATTGCTCTGGGGGAATCCTTTCCCAAGTCATGATGAATCGGCCAGTATTTGGCGATCTTTAATCAAAAGGAGGCTAAATGATGTCAACGCTACCTTCGCTGGGGTTTGCCGGGATCGGCCTGATGGGGTTGCCGATGTGCCGGCGACTGCTGGCCGCGGGTTATCCGCTGGCGGTATGGAATCGTAATCCGGACAAGTGCAAACCACTGGTCGAGGCTGGCGCACGCCAGGTCGCCAGCCCGGCCGAACTGTGCCAGCACGCTGACGTGGTGATGTTGTGCCTGGCGGATACGGCGGTCGTTCGCGAGGTAGTGTTTGGCCCGGCAGGCATTGTCGAGGGGGCAAAAAAAGGCCAGCTGCTGGTGGACTTTTCCAGCCTGGAGCCTAACGCCACGCGGGAGATGGCCGCAGACCTCGCCGTTAGAACCGGCATGGGCTGGCTCGATACACCGGTGTCCGGTGGCGTGGTCGGCGCAGAAGCCGCAAGCCTGGCGATCATGGTCGGCGGTGACGCACAGGATCTGGAACGCGTCCGGCCTGTCTTGTTGAACCTGGGGCAACGTGTGACACACATGGGCGGTATCGGGGCAGGGCAGGTGACCAAGGCGTGCAATCAGATGATCGTCGCCTGCAATGCATTGGTGATCGCCGAAGTGGTCGCGCTGGCGGAGCGTTCCGGGGTTGACGCAAGCCTGATCGCCGAAGCGCTGGCTGGCGGTTTTGCCGATTCCAAACCCCTGCAGTTCCTGGCCCCGCAGATGGCTGAAAACCGTTTCGAACCGGTCAAGTGGCACGTGCGCACCTTGCTCAAGGATCTGGATGCCGCGGTAAAGTTTTCCCGTGAGCAGGGCTCGGCGACACCGATCAGCGGTCTGGCCGCGCAGTTGATGCGCCTGCACGGGAGTCAGGGTTTCCTTGAAAAAGATCCGTCTACATTAGTGCAGATGTACCGTGAGCCAGACCCAGCGCCGTGACCGTGTAGGCGTGCTTGCGCTGGTTGATTTCGTTGAGCACCGGGAGTAACTCGGTCAGCGGTACCGGCCGACTGAGCAAATAGCCCTGAACGAAGTCACAGCCATGGTCTTCCAGGAACTGGTATTGCTCGAAGGTTTCGACCCCTTCGGTGACCACTTGCAGTTGCAGGGTATGGGCCATGACGATAATGGCCTGGACAATTTCCATGTCCTGGGTCGCTTTGGGAATGTCCTGGATGAAGGAACGGTCGATTTTCAGGGTGTTGAGCGGTAGGCGCTTGAGGTAGGCCAGGGATGAATAGCCGGTGCCGAAGTCATCGATAGACAGCGATACGCCGAGGGCGCGTATCTGCCGCAGCAACACCAGTGTGTTGGCGATATTGCCCATCAAGGCGTTTTCCGTGACTTCCAGCTCCAGCCGATGGGGCTCGACACCGGCGGCCCGCAACGCGTACTCGATCTCATCGGCCAGTTCTTCGCGCGCCAGGTTCAGGGGCGAACAATTCACGGCGATCTTGAGGTCTTCACAGCCTTGGCGCGACAGCTCGCCCAGATCCTCGCAGGCTTTGCGCAGCACCCAGTTATCCAGCTCGGCGATCAGGCCGTTGGCCTCGGCGATGGCGATAAAACGATCCGGCACGAGGAAACCGTGGACCGGGTGTTGCCAGCGGATCAAGGCTTCGAGCTTGCTGACCTGACCAGTCTTGAGGTCATAGATCGGCTGGTAATAGAGCATCAGGCCGGTGTCTTCACGCAACGCGTGGCGCAACTCCTCTTCCAGTTGCAGCTCAAGCGTTGCGCGGGTTTTCAGGTTGGCACTGAAAAAATTCAACCCGTTGCGGCCGCTGCCCTTGGACTGATACAGCGCGAGGTCGGCGTTCTTCAACAGTTCCTCACATGTCTTGCCGTCTTCAGGAAACAGGCTGATACCGATGCTGGTGGTCATCACCATGCGCCTGCCGGCCAGTTCGATGGGCTCCTTCATTTTCAGCATGATGCGTTGGGCCAACTGTCGCGCTTCGTCACGATCATGCAGGTCGATGAGCAGGCAGAACTCGTCGCCGCCGAAGCGTGCGACCACATCCTCGTGACTGCGAACCGAGCTCTTGATGTGCGCGGCAAGCACTTTGAGCAGTTCGTCTCCGGCATCGTGGCCAAGGCTGTCGTTGATCCGCTTGAAATGGTCGATGTCCAGGAACAGGACTGCCAACATCCCGCCCTCGTTGGTTTTCTCGATGAGTTTTTCGGCGAAGATCTGATTGAACCCGCGACGGTTGATCAGGTTGGTCAACGCGTCGTAGTGCGCCACCTGCTGCAGCGACATGCGCGCCTGGTCCAGTTGGCTGAGCAGGGAGTTGACCCGCTGCAGGTCGTGGTCCTTGTGTTGCAGTTTCTTGTCCGCCAGTGCCGCGCTGATGCTGCTTCCGATGATCAGCAGGGCCATGACTGTCACGGTCAGCGCCAGTTGCAGATGGCTGTGTTCACCGGTTTGCACTGGCAGGCTGTCGCTGGGCAACACCAGATTGAAAGCGGCCATGGCCGTGAGGTGCATGCTCAGGATGCCAGCCCCGAGCAGCAGGCTGGCGCAGTATTTGAAGAGTTGATGCAGCATGCCAGCGCCATCGCGCAGATACCAGGCCAGCAACAGGGCTGCCAGCGCGGCGCCGATCGCGATCGCGATGGAAAGGGCGAACAGACCAGGATGGTAATAGACGGTGGCGCTGGAGTGCATCGCCGTCATGCCCACGTAATGCATGGTCGCGATACCCAGGCCGATCCCGATCGATGCCTTGAGGCACTGCCGAAAACTCAGCTGGGGAAGGCTTAGGGTATGCATGGCCAGCCACGCGGCAAGCAGCGCGATGGTTAGCGAGAACACCGTGACGGGCAGTTGGTAGTGAAGGTCGACAGGCGCCTTGAATGCCAGCATTGCGACGAAGTGCATGGCCCAGATACCACCCGCCAGGCAGCCGCTGCCCACCCAGCGCCAGCGCGTTTTGGACGCGGTTTTTTCAGCGTGGGCTACCCGTTCGGCCATGTCCAGTGTCGCGAAACAGCCGACACAGGCGACCAGATAAGCCAGCAGCACCAGAAAAGGGTCATGTGTGCAATTGAGTATGACCTGCCCACTCTCTGGTAGCTCGGTAATGAAATGCAGACCAAGCCACTCCATAGCATGCCCCATCTTTATCCTTCAGGCCGGAGCAAGAGCGCCAGCGAATGTCATGGAGTATAGAGGGCATGGATGGAGCGCAAGCGGTAGTGGCACATTGGTGCCAAATATTTTGACATTAACCTAATAGCAATTGGTGCTATTACTCAGGCCATTTGCTTCTGAGGTGTCTCGAACACCGGTTGCAGGGCCGGCAAGCCGAATGCGGCACGGGCCGCGTCGCAATCGGGATTGGCCTGACCATCGACCCATGAAGCGTCGAACTCCCGGCAGGTACTGGAGCGTTTTTCGTAAATCGAGCACTGCACCGTACTGCCCACGTCTCCGACCAGGCTGGTGCAGCGCACGGGTTTGCAGCCGGTGCCGATCATCGCAACCCGGCTGGGGCTGATCTGCTCGACAAGCTCATCGGGTACCGTCCCCCCGGAGGAGGCGCACTCACCCCAGAAAAATGACACGCGAAAATGAGAACAGCAGGCACCGCAATTCAGACACGGACTGGCTTCGGACATGGGCGATTATCGTGAGGAGGAGTGGAGACACAGGGGGGAATCAAGGCCGCTATTCTAGGCTTCGGCAACGGCTTGGGAAGGGGGGGCAAGAGGTATTTTTCATCGACCGGACGAGCTGCGAAATACCCGCCCTGCGAAAGTTCCTACGGGTTGCGTCCCATGGGCAGGTATCAGCCTGGCGAATAATGAAAGACAGGTGCGGCCAGCCTGTCTAGATTGCAAAGTCCGGGGGCAGTGACACCCCAAAAACAATAAAAGAGACGGACCCATGCAGAACTCGACCCAAGCGGCCAATGCCTGGCGCATCCTGTTCCTGTTGTTCCTGGCCAACCTGTTCAATTTTTTCGACCGCACCATCCCGGCTATCATCATCGAGCCCATTCGCATGGAATGGCACCTCAGTGATTTCCAGTTGGGGATCATCGGTACGGCATTCACCATCGTCTACGCCATTGCCGGCTTGCCACTGGGGCGCATGGCCGATACCGGCTCGCGCAGCAAGCTGATGGGCTGGGGACTCGCGGTGTGGAGCGGGTTGACGGCCGTGAACGGCATGGTGGGCAGTTTCTGGAGCTTCCTGATCGTGCGCATGGGCGTCGGCATCGGCGAGGCCAGCTACGCGCCAGCCGCCAACTCGTTGATCGGCGATTTGTTTCCGGCTCACCGCCGGGCACGGGCCATGGGCATCTTCATGCTGGGGCTGCCGTTGGGGCTGTTGCTGGCGTTCTTCACCATCGGCGCGATGGTCAAGGCCTTCGATAGCTGGCGCGCGCCATTCTTTATTGCGGCGGTGCCCGGGCTGGTCCTGGCGATCTTCATGTTTTTCATCAGGGAACCGAAACGCGGCGCCGCCGAGAGCGTTCAGGTTTCGCAGGAAAAGATCGATCGACCGATCCGTCGGGTCCTGGCCGTACCAACCTTCCTGTGGCTGGTGATGGCGGGCCTCTGTTTCAACTTCGCCACCTATGCCTGTAATTCGTTTCTGGTGCCGATGCTGCAACGCTACTTCCTCATGCCGTTGCAGGAAGCCGCAGTGGCGACCGGGGTTATTGTCGGCGTGACCGGCTTGGTCGGCCTGACCCTCGGTGGCTGGATCGCGGACAAGATTCACCAGCGGGTCGCTAACGGGCGGCTATTGTTTGCCGCCTTCAGCCTGGTGATTTCGACGGTCTGCACCGCGTGGGCGCTGCATTCCGGGCGAATCGAGATCGGTGTGTTCGTCGCCGTATTCAGTGTCGGTTGGCTGTTCGCCTACAACTTCTACACCTGCGTGTACACGGCGATTCAGGACGTGGTCGAACCGCGCTTGCGGGCGACGGCCATGGCGCTGTTCTTTGCCGGGCTGTACCTGTTGGGCGGTGGCCTGGGGCCGATGGTGGTCGGGGCCTTGTCCGATCACTTCGCCCACACGGCAATGCTCGCCGCTGGCGCCGAGCAGATGACCGAAGCGTTCAAGGCGGTTGGCCTGCATGACGCGATGTACCTGATTCCGGTGGCGCTGTTGCTTACCGTGGTGTTTCTGTTCCTGGCTTCGCGGTGTTTTGTGCGCGATGCCAAGCGGATGAAGGACGGGTTGGTGGCGGTGGGTGAGCCTGAAGGTTCTGTGGTGACTGCCTGATCCCTTTCGCGGGCAAGCCCGCTCCCACATGTTTAGTGTTGTTCACGAGATTTGTATTCGACACTAACAATTGTGGGAGCGGGCTTGCCCGCGAAGAGGCCATTAGCAGCACTACTGAAATTGAATCAAAAAAAAAGGCCCGCATCGCTGCGGGCCTTCTTTATTTGTGAGTCGGGGAGGGGATTAACCCGCCACCAACACCCGAATCGCTTCCAGTCGCAACGCAGCCTTGTCGAGCATGGCCAGGCCTTGCTCGCGTTGTTTGCGCAGGGCCACCAGTTCGCTGTCGCGCACGGTCGGGTTGACCGCTTGCAAGGCGGTCAGGCGCGCCAGTTCTTCGTCGGTATCGGCGGCCAGGCGACGCTGCGCCTCGGCGACACGTTCAGTGTGGCGCGGCAGGATCTTCGCCTCACCGGCGTTGATCCGCGGTGCCAGTTGGTCACGCTGAGCCTGGATGAACTTGTTGGCGCTGGCACGTGGCACGCTTTCGAGCTGATCGTTCAAGGTTTCGAACGACACGCGGGCCGACAGGTCGTTGCCGTTGGTATCGAGCAGGCAGCGCAGGGCGGCCGGCGGCAGGTAGCGGCCCAATTGCAGCGAGCGCGGGGCAACCACTTCGCTGACATACAACAGTTCCAGCAACACGGTGCCCGGCTTCAGCGCCTTGTTCTTGATCAGCGCCACGGCGGTGTTGCCCATGGAACCTGACAGCACCAGATCCATGCCACCCTGCACCATCGGGTGCTCCCAGGTAATGAATTGCATGTCTTCGCGAGACAGCGCCTGGTTGCGGTCGTAAGTGATGGTCACGCCTTCGTCGTCGCCCAGCGGGAAGCTGGCGTCGAGCATTTTTTCGCTCGGCTTGAGGATCAGGGCGTTTTCCGAATGGTCTTCGCTGTCGATGCCGAAGGCGTCAAACAGGGTTTCCATGTAAATCGGCAGCGCGAACTGGTCGTCCTGCTCAAGGATATCTTCCACCAGTGCATCGCCTTCGCCCGCGCCACCGGAGTTCAGCTCCAGCAAGCGGTCACGGCCGGTGTGCAGTTCGGCTTCCAGGCGCTCACGCTCGGTACGGGCTTCGTCGATCAGTGCTTGCCACTCGCCATCGTCGGCTTCTTCGAGCAGCGGCAGCAGGCGCGGGCCGAACTGGTGCTGCAAGGCGTTGCCGGTCGGGCAGGTGTTGAGGAAGGCGTTCAGCGCTTCGTGGTACCACTGGAACAGGCGCTCTTGCGGGCTGGTTTCCAGGTACGGCACGTGCAGTTCGATGATGTGCTTCTGGCCGATCCGGTCCAGACGACCAATGCGTTGCTCCAGCAGGTCCGGGTGGGACGGCAGGTCGAACAGCACCAGGTGATGGGAGAACTGGAAGTTGCGGCCTTCACTGCCGATTTCCGAGCAGATCAGCACTTGCGCGCCAAACTCTTCGTCGGCGAAGTAGGCGGCGGCGCGGTCACGCTCGAGGATGTTCATGCCTTCATGGAACACCGTGGCCGGGATGCCGGAACGTACGCGCAGGGCGTCTTCCAGGTCCATGGCGGTTTCGGCGTGGGCGCAGATCACCAGCACTTTGGTGCGCTTGAGCATCTTCAACTGGTCGATCAGCCACTCGACGCGCGGGTCGAATTTCCACCAGCGCTCTTCTTCGCTGGCGTCCGGCTGGGCCTGGAAGCTGACTTCCGGGTACAGCTCGGCGTGATCGCCCAGCGGCAGTTCGAGGTATTCGTCCGGGCACGGCAGCGGGTACGGATGCAGCTTGCGTTCCGGGAAGCCTTGCACGGCGGCGCGGGTGTTGCGGAACAGTACGCGGCCGGTGCCGTGACGGTCGAGCAATTCGCGCACCAGGCGCGCGCTGGCTTCTGTGTCGCCATCGTTGACGGCGGCCAGCAGGGCTTCGCCTTCGTTGCCGAGGAAACCGTGGATGGTCTTGTGGGCTTGCGGGGATAGGCGTCCCTGATCCAGCAACTCCTGAACGGCTTCGGCCACCGGGCGATAGTTTTCGCTCTCGGCGCGGAAGGCTTGCAGGTCATGGAAACGGTTCGGGTCGAGCAGGCGCAGACGGGCGAAGTGGCTGTCCTGGCCCAGTTGTTCCGGGGTGGCGGTCAACAGCAGTACGCCAGGAATGGTTTCGGCGAGTTGCTCGACCAGCGAGTATTCAGGGCTGACCTGATCTTCGTGCCACACCAGGTGGTGCGCCTCGTCGACCACCAGCAAGTCCCAGCCTGCCGCGAACAGCGCGTCCTGGGCTTTCTCGTCGTCCACCAGCCACTCAAGCGCGACCAGCGCGAGTTGGGTGTCTTCGAACGGGTTGCTGGCATCGCTTTCGATGAAGCGCTCTTCGTCGAACAGCGCGACCTGCAGGTTGAAACGCCGACGCATCTCGACCAGCCACTGGTGCTGCAGGTTCTCCGGAACCAGGATCAGCACACGGCTGGCGCGGCCCGAGAGCAACTGGCGATGGATCACCAGGCCGGCTTCGATGGTTTTACCCAGGCCCACTTCGTCGGCCAGCAGAACCCGCGGCGCGATACGGTCGGCGACCTCGCGGGCAATGTGCAACTGGTGCGCGATCGGTTGCGCACGCACGCCGCCCAGGCCCCACAGGGAGGACTGCAACTGACGGCTGGTGTGTTCCAGAGTGTGATAACGCAGGGAGAACCACGGCAGCGGGTCGATCTGGCCGGCGAACAGACGGTCGCTGGCCAGGCGGAACTGGATGAAGTTCGACAGTTGGGTTTCCGGCAGGGTGACCACTTCGTTCTGCCCGTTGAGGCCGTGGTAAACCAGCAGGCCATCAATGTCATCGACTTCGCGGACAGTCAGCTTCCAGCCTTCGAAGTGAGTGATGGAGTCACCCGGCGAAAACCGCACGCGGGTCAGAGGCGCATTCCGTAGCGCGTACTGGCGGGTGTCGCCAGTGGCCGGGTAGAGCACGGTCAACAAGCGGCCGTCCTGTGCCAGAACGGTGCCTAAACCCAGCTCGGCTTCGCTGTCACTGATCCAGCGTTGCCCCGGTTGATACTGCTGCGCCATGCTGCCTGACTCCCACCTTGAAAAAGCCGGCTATCTTAACGGAATGAGGGCTTCAGGGCCAAAGGACTCTCAGAAAAACTCACAGTCAAACGTTAGCCCACCTGTGCATGACGCGCCGCTCAGTGCACTAATGAGTGCCAATTGGGTCACAGTTTGCGACCGATGGCTCAAGTCGCCATCCCCGCAGCCGACAGCCTGCTGACAGGAGACTGAAAACCATGCTGCCACCGATGCTTCCCTTGAGTGCCGTGCCGATCACTTCACAGACTGATCCGATCCGCCAGCGCCCGGATATTCCACCGGTGGTGCCGGTGCAGGAAAGCTCCAGTGAAAGCACCATCGACCTGCAAAAGCGCAATCCTGAAGAGGACGGGCTGGTGCTGCGCGAGGAGCAGCGCCGCAGGCAGGAGCAGGAACGGCGTCGCCACGAGGCTGATAATGATCCCGAGGCTCACTTGGCGATTCCCGGGGATGAACTCAATGCCGACAACACCGTGCCGGTGGCGCCGCTGATGGAGGATCAGCCGCGGCAGGGGTTGTGGGTCGACATCGAGATTTGAGCACGCGGCTGGTCAGCGCGGCCGTCAGGCCGCATTATTGGCGCAGGGTTGCCGAACGCTACGGTGGCTGAAACTCATTTCAAGCGATGCACTGACTGCCATGAGCCAAGACGACAAACTGATTGACCTCAACGCTGAGCGCGCCAAGCGTGTTCATGACCTCAATGACAAACGACTCAATGAAGTTCGCCAGGCGTTCGAACAAGCCATGCCGTTGGGCAAGGTGAAGAAAAAGCCGAAAAACAAACCGAAAAAACGCTGATCCTCCTCCCCGCATTCATTGATGCGGGTCAAACTTTTCCCTTCCTCTTGCCCAGTCTCGGGCGACATTGATCCCGGTCAATATTCTCTCCTGCCCGTTTGGTTAACTTAGCCCTATCGCAACAGGGCAAGTGCAGGAGACGCGTCATGTTTTTCGATAACGTGGTGATCGCCGGAGTGCTGACTGTCAGCCTCATGTTTGTATTTTTTGCAGGTTTCGGACTTTTTATCTGGAAGGATTCGCACAAGCGGAAATAACCGTGGTTCTTTCTGGATGTAATGAGCACGCAAGGCATTTTGGGCAACTTCGGTTGCCCTTTTTTTTGCCTGTAAAACTCTATCGATACACGCAAACCCTGTGGGAGCGAGCTTGCTCGCGATGAGGCCATAACATTCAGCATCTATATTGACTGCAAGGCCGCTATCGCGAGCAAGCTCGCTCCCACAATGACTTGTGGTGTGGCGAAAACTATGGCAATAAAAAAGGCGCGTTCCTTGCGGAGCGCGCCTTTTTCGTTTGGCTGCCTGTCAGCTGCCAAGCGCCTTCGAAGCGAGCCAGAACAACCCGGCCGACAGGGCCACGGTGGCTGGCAGGGTCAATACCCAGGCCAGCAGGATGGTTCTGACGGTGCCGCCTTGCAGGCCACTTTTATTGGCGACCATGGTGCCCGCCACGCCCGAGGACAGCACGTGGGTGGTGGAAACCGGCAGGCTGAAGATGTTCGCCATGCCGATCAGGCTGGCGGTGGTGATCTGCGCCGACATGCCTTGAGAATAAGTCATGCCTTGCTTGCCGATCTTCTCGCCAATGGTCAGTACCACGCGTTTCCAGCCAACCATGGTGCCCAGGCCCAGGGCCAGCGCCACTGCCAGAATCACCCAGAACGGGGCGTATTCGGTGGTAGTGGTCAGGTCTTTGCGCAACTTGTCCAGGTCTGCCTTTTCACGGGCCCCGAGAGTTGGCAACTTGCTGACTTTCTTCGCTGTATCGTCCAGGCAGAGCAGGTAGCGACGGACTTCGATACGGCTTTCAGCCGACAGCGAATGGTAGTCGGCTACACCCTTGAGGGTGTCGAGCAGGGCGGTGATGGTCGGTTCGGTCTGTTGCGGGTTGCAACGGAACTTCTCCGGCAGGTCGCCGTTCTGGCTCTTGCCCAGGGCCAGGAATTCGCCCAAGGTTTCGGAATTGCGCTGGTAGAACTGGCTCAGGTGCAGGGTCGCGTCGCGAGTCCGCTCGATCTGATAGGTCGTGCTGTTCAGGTCGAGGACGAACTGGGCCGGCACGATACCGATCAGGACCAGCATGATCAGGCCGATACCTTTCTGGCCATCGTTGGAACCGTGCACGAAACTCACGGCCATGGCCGAGATCACCAGTACCAGGCGATTCCAGAACGGCGGGTGTTTCTTGTCGTCGATCTTGCGGCGCTGTTCCGGCGTCTTGTGCATCTTCGACAGAGGGCGCCACCATTTAAGGCCGATCAGGATCAGCGCGGCGATCAGGAAACCGGCCATTGGCGAGAACACCAGTGACATGCCGATATCGATCGCCTTTTGCCAGTTCACCCCGTCGGCCAACGGAATATCGTTGATCAGGGCGTTGGCCAGGCCGACACCGAGGATCGAACCGATCAGCGTGTGGGAACTGGAAGCGGGAATACCGAAGTACCAGGTGCCCAAGTTCCAGGTAATGGCGGCGGCGAGCAATGAGAACACCATGGCCAGTCCGTGACCGGTGTTCACATTGATCAGCAGTTCTACCGGCAGCAGGTGGACAATGGCATACGCCACGCCGACCCCGCCCAGCAGCACGCCGAGGAAGTTGAACACCCCGGAGAAAAACACCGCCAGGTGAGGCGGCATGGCTTTGGTGTAGATAACGGTGGCCACCGCGTTAGCGGTGTCATGAAAGCCGTTGATGAACTCGAAGGCGAGGACAAAGGCCAGGGCGAGCAAGAGGCTCACAAGCACCCAAGCATCCAGTCCGCTGAATAAATCGATCATGAAGGTTTTCTGACCCGGTCATAAGGGGGCGCGATTATGCCAGAAAAGACTGCTAATCAATGCACTAGCTGCTCATCGGTAACATTCTTCAACGAATTTTTTTGCCGCGGCACCCAAAGCCCAAGGGTTTTGCTGTGTTTTTTAACTTATTGATTTTGCTAGAGAAGATCGCCACGGCAAGGGGGGCGCACGGCTGAAGGATGGGGTCGAATGCCTGTACGAAATATCTGAGAAATACATCAGATATCAAAATCTGCCTTCATCCGGGGAGGACAGTGGCCGCTGCCCGCTCGTAGCGGGCGCGCAAGGCGACCTCCATACATCCCGCTTTTAACAGGTGCAGAGGTAGGTCCTTGTAAGGATCAGGCCGAAGCAGTCATGGCTCTTCGGCTTTGAGTTCCTTTTCCATTTTTTCAAGTTCTTGCTGGAAAACCTGATCCTGAACGGTGGCGCGTTTACGCCAGGGTTTGCGTTCCGGTTCGGGTTGAGCGGCGTAAGTGGTGACTTCTCCGCCGTAAACTTCCTTGTAGCGTTGTTCCTGGCGCTCTAGTTCCGCGCGCAGTTCGTCTTTCGTCACAGTGCTACCTGATTGAGTTGGATAAATTCTGGTGAAAACGCGCTGCATCAAATCGATTGATCACGTCCGTCGAATGGCAATGCCCGTCAAGGCATCGTTTTGGCAACAACCGGGATCAATACTTCCATGTCACAGGCGGCCACGGCACCAGAGATAAACAGCTGACGTAGCTTCAGTTTCCTGTTTCAGCAAGCGCACGGGCAAGGCGGTGCAATGCAGATCTGGCGCTTGCAACGGGCAACGGCGATGGAACATCGCATTGCCGGGCAGCAGGTCCGGCAAGTAAAAAAACCGGAGCGCTACTGAATTGTATTATAGCGGCCTATTTGAAGAACACTATATCCAAAGAGTTAAAAGCGGGTCTTGGGGGGGAGAGTTTTGTTGTGCGAAACTTTACGTTCCACTAGAACGTCGACCGATCCCTGATTGCTGCGATGCCTTTCTGACGCCATTAAGTCGAACAAGTTACGGTATTTAGAATGCCTCATTAAGGCCCAGGGGCGATCGGCTGTAAACGAGTTCGTGATTCAGCGAAAAACGGATATCAGCGCACCCGGTGATTGATACGGTGGATTGCGATTATCGGTCGAGCGTTCGATAATCGCCCGGAGTTGGCGGGCCGGGCTTGAGCGTCAGGCGGTAGCCCTTTGTAATAGTCGCTGATCCGAGTGGGTAAAAGGACCTTGTATGAACGATCAAATGCGCAATTCCTTCGCTTCAGTGGCTCCCCCCATCGTTGCCTCACCGGCCAAACGGATCCAGGCACTGACCGGCGACCCGGATTTCATGACGTCCCTGGCCCGTGGCCTGGCTGTGGTGCAGGCGTTCCAGGAGCGCAAACGGCACCTGACCATCGCCCAGATCAGCCACCGCACGGAAATTCCCCGCGCTGCCGTGCGCCGTTGCCTGCACACCCTGATCAAACTCGGCTACGCCACCACCGACGGCCGCACCTATTCGCTGCTGCCCAAAGTACTGACCCTCGGCCATGCCTATGTGTCATCAACGCCGCTGGCGGTGTCCGCCCAGCCTTATCTGGACCGCATGAGCGAACAGCTGCACGAGGCCTGCAACATGGCCACGCTGGAAGGTGATGACATTCTGTACATCGCCCGCTCCGCGACCACCCAGCGCCTGATTTCGGTGGACCTGTCGGTGGGCGGGCGCCTGCCGGCCTATTGCACGTCGATGGGACGGATCCTGCTGGCCGCGCTGGATGACACGTCGCTGGGCGAATACCTGGACCACGCCGAACTGCAGGCCAAGACGAGTCGCACGATTCACACCCCCGAGGCACTGCTCGAATGCCTGCAAGAGGTGCGACAGCAAGGCTGGTGCATCGTCGACCAGGAGCTTGAACAGGGGCTGCGCTCGATTGCCGTCCCGGTGTACGACGCCTCCGGCCAGGTGGTCGCGGCCCTCAATGTCAGTACCCACGCCGGGCGAGTCAGTCGTAACGAGCTGGAACAACGCTTCCTGCCCGGCCTGCTGAGTGCCAGCCGCGACCTCAGTACCCAACTGTTCACCTAAGCTGTTCGATAAACGCACAGAGTTGCGTTTGGCGAATTGACGCTGTTTCCTATGGATCATTACTGTCGCGTCTGCGTCAGCCTCCGCTGGCCCCTTATCGACTGTGATCCACGGAATAAAAATAATGAACCAGCCCCAGTCTGCTGTAGGAAACTGCCTTGACGTGCAGTCCTTCATCAATGCTCAACCCATTTCGCGCTACCAGTGGCGTGTAGTCATCCTGTGTTTCCTGATTGTCTTTCTCGATGGCCTCGATACCGCGGCCATGGGGTTCATTGCGCCGGCTCTTTCGCAGGATTGGGGAATCGATCGCGCCAGCCTCGGCCCGGTGATGAGCGCGGCTCTGATCGGCATGGTCTTTGGTGCACTGGGCTCCGGGCCATTGGCTGACCGCTTTGGGCGAAAAGTCGTACTGGTCGGGGCGGTGTTGTTGTTCGGTGCCTTCAGCCTGGCTTCGGCCTACAGCACCAACGTCGAGCAATTGCTGGTGTTGCGCTTTTTAACCGGGTTGGGCCTGGGCGCCGGCATGCCGAACGCCACGACTCTGCTGTCGGAGTACACCCCGGAGCGCAAGAAGTCCCTGCTGGTGACCAGCATGTTCTGCGGTTTCAACCTTGGCATGGCTGGCGGTGGCTTTATCTCGGCCAAGCTCATTCCGGCCTTTGGCTGGCACAGCTTGCTGCTGATCGGTGGAGTCCTGCCGCTGATCCTCGCCGTCGTTTTGCTGTTCTGGCTGCCGGAGTCGGCGCGTTACCTGGTGGTGCGTAACCGCGGTACGGACAAAGTGCGCAGGGCACTGGCGCCGATTGACCCGACGGTGGTGGCCCAGGCGTCCAGTTTCAGCGTGCCGGAACAGAAAACCGTGAAGGCGCGCAATGTGTTTGCGGTGATCTTCTCCGGTACCTACAGCGTCGGCACCTTGCTGCTGTGGCTGACCTACTTCATGGGCCTGGTGATCGTCTACCTGCTGACTAGCTGGCTGCCGACGCTGATGCGTGACAGTGGCGCGAGCATGGAGCAGGCCGCCTTCATCGGCGCGCTGTTCCAGTTCGGTGGCGTGCTGAGTGCAGTGGGCGTGGGCTGGGCGATGGATCGGTTCAATCCGCACAAGGTCATCGGTACTTTCTACCTGCTGGCCGGGGTGTTTGCCTACGCGGTGGGGCAGAGCCTGGGCAACATCACAATACTGGCGACGCTGGTGCTGGTGGCGGGGATGTGTGTCAACGGTGCGCAGTCGGCAATGCCGTCGCTGGCGGCACGGTTTTACCCGACTCAGGGGCGGGCCACCGGAGTGTCGTGGATGCTCGGGATCGGCCGCTTCGGCGCCATTCTCGGGGCGTGGATGGGCGCGACGCTGCTGGGGTTGGGCTGGAACTTCGAACAAGTGCTGACGGCGCTGGTGATTCCGGCGGCGCTGGCGACTGCGGCCGTTGTGATCAAGGGCATGGTCAGTCATGCGGATGCGACCTGACAGTCTGATCCGGAATCTCGTGTTGGTTTGAGGACCCATTCGCGGGCAAGCCCGCTCCCACAGGGATACGCGGTCACCTGTGGGAGCGGGCTTGCTCGCGAAGCTTTTGATCTGGACTGTTAGTCGAGTAACAATATGTTCGATTATCGAACAGTTAGTCGATTATCGGATTGTTTGGTGTTTTGCACAGGCTTAACCTTCAGTCATTCCGGCGCTGCGCATCGGCGCCTTCTTCCACTGTCGGTTAACAACAAACGGGAGCCTGCCCCAATGGCTGAAATTCTTTCGCTGCACGACGCGGTGAAGCAATTCGTGAACGACGGCGATACGGTCGCACTCGAAGGCTTTACCCATCTGATCCCGACTGCCGCGGGTCACGAAATCATTCGCCAGGGCAAGAAAGACCTGACCCTGGTGCGGATGACCCCTGACCTGATCTACGACCAGTTGATCGGTGCCGGTTGTGCCCGCAAGCTGATTTTCTCCTGGGGCGGCAACCCGGGTGTCGGTTCCCTGCATCGACTGCGTGACGCCGTCGAGAAACAGTGGCCGCACCCGCTGGAAATCGAAGAGCACAGCCATGCCGACCTGGCCAATGCCTACGTCGCCGGTGCTTCCGGCCTGCCGTTCGCGGTGCTGCGAGCCTACGCCGGTTCCGACCTGCCGAAGGTCAACCCGCTGATCAAGTCCGTTACCTGCCCGTTCACCGGCGAAGTGCTCGCCGCCGTGCCTTCGGTGCGCCCGGACATCACCGTGATCCATGCACAGAAAGCCGACCGCAAAGGCAACGTGCTGCTCTGGGGCATTCTCGGTGTGCAGAAAGAAGCCGCACTGGCAGCCAAGCGTTGCATTGTCACCGTTGAAGAGATCGTCGATGACCTCAATGCACCGATGAACGCCTGCGTGCTGCCGACCTGGGCCTTGAGCGCGGTTTGCCACGTACCTGGCGGTGCGCATCCGTCCTACGCCCACGGTTACACCGAACGCGACAACCGTTTCTACCAGGCCTGGGACCCGATTGCCCGCGACCGTGAAACCTTCACCGCGTGGATCAACGAATACATCCACGGCAGCGCTGACTTCAGCGAGTTCCAGGCCAAACTGGCCGCCGCTTCGGAGGCGAAGTAATGACTTACACCACCAATGAAATGATGACCGTCGCCGCCGCTCGCCGCTTGAAGAACGGTTCTGTGTGCTTCGTTGGCATCGGCTTGCCGTCGAAAGCGGCCAACCTGGCGCGTCTGACGTCTTCGCCTGATGTGGTACTGATCTACGAATCGGGTCCGATCGGTGCCAAGCCGAGCGTATTGCCGCTGTCGATCGGTGACGGTGAATTGGCGGAAACCGCCGACACCGTGGTCCCGACCGGCGAGATTTTCCGCTACTGGCTGCAGGGCGGACGCATCGACGTCGGCTTTCTCGGCGCGGCGCAGGTCGACCGTTTCGGCAACATCAACACCACAGTGGTCGGCGATTACCACGCGCCGAAAGTGCGTCTGCCAGGCGCCGGTGGCGCGCCGGAGATTGCCGGTTCCGCCAAGAGCGTGTTGATTATCCTCAAGCAGTCGGCGCGCTCCTTTGTCGACAAACTCGACTTCATTACCTCGGTCGGCCACGGCGAGGGCGGCGATTCGCGCAAGCGTCTCGGCCTGCCAGGCGCCGGTCCGGTGGGGATCATCACTGACCTGTGCATCATGGAGCCGGAAGCAGGCACCCATGAGTTTGTGGTCACTGCACTGCACCCGGGCGTGACCCGCGAGCAAGTGGTCGCCGCCACCGGTTGGGCAATCCGTTTTGCCGACAACGTTGAGCAAACCGCCGAGCCGACCGACGTCGAGCTGACCGCGCTGCGCGATCTCGAAGCCCGTACCGCAGCGGCCCACGGCCAAGCACCCGGAGAAGCGTGATGCGTGACGTTTTTATCTGCGACGCGATTCGTACCCCCATCGGCCGTTTCGGCGGCGGTCTGTCGACGGTGCGTGCCGACGACCTGGCCGCCGTGCCGATCAAGGCCTTGATGGAGCGCAACCCGTCGGTGGACTGGAGCGCCGTGGACGAGGTGTTCCTCGGCTGCGCCAACCAGGCTGGCGAAGACAACCGCAACGTCGCGCGCATGGCGCTGCTGTTGGCGGGGCTGCCGCAAAGCATTCCCGGCGTGACCCTCAACCGCCTCTGCGCTTCGGGCATGGATGCCATCGGCACCGCGTTCCGCGCGATCGCCAGCGGCGAGATGGAGCTGGCGATTGCCGGCGGCGTCGAGTCGATGTCCCGCGCACCGTTCGTGATGGGCAAGGCTGACGCGGCGTTCTCGCGCAACATGAAACTCGAAGACACCACCATCGGCTGGCGCTTCATCAATCCGCTGATGAAAGCCCAGTACGGCGTGGACGCGATGCCGCAGACCGCTGACAACGTGGCCGACGATTACAACGTCTCCCGCGAAGACCAGGACGCCTTTGCCCTGCGCAGCCAGCAGCGCACCGCCGTCGCGCAAGCTGCCGGGTATTTCGCCGAAGAAATCGTCGAGGTGCGGATTGCCCACAAGAAGGGTGAAACCGTGGTCAGCCAGGACGAGCATCCTCGCGCCGACACCACCCTGGAAGCCCTGACCAGACTGAAACCGGTCAACGGCCCCGATAAAACCGTCACCGCCGGCAATGCCTCGGGTGTGAACGACGGTGCCGCCGCGTTGATCCTGGCCTCGGCCGAAGCCGTGAAGAAACACGGCCTGACCGCCCGGGCCAAAGTGCTGGGCATGGCCAGCGCCGGTGTTGCACCGCGGGTGATGGGCATCGGCCCGGTGCCCGCGGTGCGCAAACTGACCGAGCGCCTCGGCGTGGCAGTCAGCGATTTCGATGTGATCGAACTCAACGAAGCCTTCGCCAGCCAGGGCTTGGCGGTTCTGCGTGAACTGGGGATCGCCGACGATGCCGCCCAGGTCAACCCGAACGGCGGCGCTATTGCCCTGGGCCATCCGTTGGGCATGAGTGGTGCGCGTCTGGTACTGACGGCGTTGCATCAGCTGGAAAAGACCGGTGGCAAGAAAGGACTGGCGACCATGTGCGTCGGTGTCGGCCAGGGTCTGGCTTTGGCAATCGAACGGGTCTGACACACCCTGTCGGCTAATAAGAACTGAGGAAAGAGTAATGACTGACAAGCCTGGTTACCGTCGCCCGCAGGAGGGTACTCAGCCGGAGTACCTGCATCCGACCTATCAATCCACCAATCTGCGCTCGCCGTCCAAGCCGTTGGTGTTTCTGCCCCATTCGTTGTCGGAAATCACCGGGCCAACCGTCGGCGCCGAGCGCGTCAACGAGAAGGACAATGACCTCACCGCTCAGCACGACGGTCAGCCACAGGGCGAGCGCATCATCATTCACGGCCGCGTGCTGGACGAAAACGGTCTGCCGGTTCCGGGGATTCTGGTGGAGATCTGGCAGGCCAACGCCGCCGGTCGCTATGCCCATGCCCGTGACCTGCACGATGCGCCGCTGGACCCGAACTTCACCGGCACCGGCCGTACCGTGACCGACGCCGATGGCTGGTATCAGTTCCAGACCATCAAGCCCGGTGCGTATCCGTGGGGCAACCACCACAACGCCTGGCGCCCGGCGCACATCCACTTCTCGCTGTTCGGGCCGAGCATCCTGACGCGCCTGGTGACGCAAATGTATTTCCCGGGCGACCCGCTGCTGGCGTACGACCCGATCTACAACTGCGTACCCGATACCCGCGCCAAAGAGCGCTTGATTGCCTCGTTCGATCTGGAAAAAACCATCCCGTCCTATGCCCTCGGTTATCGCTGGGACATCGTTTTGCGCGGCCGCGACGCCACGCCGATGGAGAAATAAGATGACGCTGACTGCGACCACGTCCCACACCGTCGGGCCGTACTACCACATCGGCCTGACCTGGCTGAACCGCGAAGACCTGACCGTCGAACAAACCCTGGGCGAGCGCGTGGCGATCACCGGGCAAGTGCTCGACGGCAATGGCGACATCGTCAACGACGCGATGCTGGAAGTCTGGCAGGCCAACGCCGCCGGTAAGTATGACCATCCGGAAGACGAGCAGGAAAAACCCCTGGACCCGAATTTCGAAGGCTTTGGCCGGGTGCCGGTGGATGCCGAAGGGCGTTTTCGTTTCACTACCATCAAGCCGGGAACGGTCGAGGGGCTCAAAGGCACGACTCAGGCACCGCACCTGGTGGTGCTGGTGTTTGCCCGTGGTCTGGTTAAGCACCTGCTGACACGGATCTACTTTGAGGGTGAGGCGGCCAACGTAAACGATCCGTTGCTGGAATGCGTGCCGGCCGAGCGTCGCGGTACCTTGCTGGCCAGGAAGGATGCGTCGGGTGTCTATCAGTGGAATGTGATTCTTCAAGGCACTGATGCGGAGACGGTGTTCTTCGATTATTGAATGAACACCGCAAAATCTGTGGGAGCGGGATTGCTCGCGAAAGCGGCATGTCAGGCAACATTTTTATCGACTGACACTACGCCTTCGCGAGCAAGTCGAATCGTCGCAGCGCCGCTCCCACAGTGGATTTGTGTTGCCGATCTATCTGTGGAACGAGGCTGTTGCAAGGCGTGTCTAGACTCTGACTGTCCCCATTGAGTGAAAAACAATGACAACGACCAGCGCTATACGCCGATGAGGAGCGCAGCAAGCGGATCTTCGCCATCGTCGGTGCCTCGTCCGGCAATCTGGTCGAATGGTTCGACTTCTTGCCGAAACAGGCGAAGTATCTGCATCGCGATCTTTGATCTTCACGCGCGGGTCGCAAAGGCCCGCGCCTTCAGGAACTGCTTATGAACCAGCGACCGGGCAATCAATTGTTCGATGCCTATTTCACTACCCGCGATATGCGTGAAGTGTTCTGCGATCAGGGCCGGGTCCAGGCCATGCTCGATTTCGAAGCGGCACTGTCCCGGGCACAAGCGCGAGTCGGCTTGATACCATCGAGTGCAGTCGCGCCGATTGAGGCGGCTTGCAGCGTCGGGCTATACGACTTTGCGGCGTTGGGTGAGGCGACTGCCACGGCGGGTAACTCGGCGATTCCGTTGGTCAAGGCGCTGGGCAAGCAGATCGCTGCGCAGAATGCCGAGGCCGAGCGTTACGTACATCTGGGCGCGACCAGCCAGGATGTGATGGACAGCGGCCTGGTGCTGCAATTGCGTCGTGCGCTGGAGCTGATCGAAAGCGATCTGGCGCAACTGGGGCAGGTCCTCGCGTCCCAGGCCCGGCAATACGCGACCACACCATTGGCCGGGCGCACCTGGTTGCAACATGCAACGCCGGTGACCCTCGGCATGAAAATCGCCGGTTGGCTGGGCGCCGTGACCCGTAGTCGCCAACGCCTGGCCGAATTGAAACCGCGTTTGCTGGTGCTGCAATTCGGCGGTGCGTCCGGCACCCTTGCGGCACTTGGCGAGCAAGCCATGCCGATTGCCCGGGCGCTGGCCGAAGAGCTGCAACTGACCTTGCCCGAGCAACCGTGGCACACCCAGCGCGATCGAGTGGTGGAGTTCGGCGCGGTGCTCGGGTTGATCGCCGGCAGTCTCGGCAAACTCGGTCGCGACGTCAGCCTGCTGATGCAAACCGAAGCCGCCGAAGTGTTCGAACCTTCGGCGCCGGGCAAGGGCGGTTCCTCGACCATGCCGCACAAGCGCAATCCGGTGGGCGCGGCGGTGTTGATCGGCGCGGCGACGCGTGTACCCGGTTTGCTCTCGACACTGTTCAGCGCCATGCCCCAGGAACACGAGCGCAGTCTCGGCCTGTGGCATGCCGAGTGGGAAACCCTGCCGGAGATTTGCTGCCTGGTGTCGGGCAGCCTGCAGCAAGCTTTGCTGATTGCCCAGGGACTGGAAGTGGATGCCGGGCGTATGGCGCACAACCTCGATCTGACCCAGGGCCTGGTGCTAGCCGAAGCGGTGAGCATCGTCCTCGCCCAACGGGTCGGCCGCGATACCGCACACCATCTGCTCGAACGCTGCTGCAAACGCGCGGTGGCCGAACAGCGTCACCTGCGTGCGGTGCTCGGCGACGAACCGCAAGTGACCGCCGAGCTGTCGGCGGCTGAGCTCGATCATCTGCTGGACCCTGCCCAATACCTCGGCCAGGCCCAAACCTGGGTCGAGCGGGCGGTGGCCGAACATTCTTCATTTTCTGCCTGAAGGAGAATTGCTGTGGCTTTTGTACAACTCGCCGAGGGCGAACTGCATTATCAACTGGATGGACCGGTCGATGCGCCGGTGCTGGTGCTGTCCAACTCTTTGGGCACCGACCTGCACATGTGGGACACGCAAATCCCGGCGTTCTCCAAGCATTTTCGCGTGTTGCGTTTTGATACTCGCGGCCATGGCCAGTCATTGGTCACACCGGGGCCTTACAGCATCGAGCAACTGGGCCACGACGTGCTCGCCTTGCTGGATGCCTTGCACATCGAGCGCGCGCACTTCTGTGGCTTGTCCATGGGCGGACTGATTGGCCAGTGGCTGGGGATCAATGCCAGCGAGCGCCTGAACAAACTGATCGTGTGCAACACTGCGGCGAAAATCGGCGATCCGTCAGTGTGGAGTCCGCGTATCGAAATGGTCCAGCGTGATGGTCAGGCGGCCATGGTTGCCTTGCGTGATGCCTCGATTGCCCGCTGGTTCACTCCGGACTTCTCTGCCGCCAACCCGGCGGCGGCCAAGCAGATTACCGACATGCTCGCGGCCACTTCGCCCGAAGGCTATGCGGCCAATTGCGCGGCGGTGCGTGATGCCGATTTCCGCGATCGGTTGTCCTCGATCAAGGCGCCGTTGCTGGTGATTGCCGGGACCGAAGACGCGGTGACGCCGCCATCCGGTGGGCATTTCATTCAGGAGCATGTGCGCGGGGCCGAGTACGCCGAGTTCTACGCCGCGCATTTGTCCAACGTCCAGGCAGGCGACGCGTTCAGCGAGCGCGTGATGGCGTTTCTGTTGGCTGATTGAGGGGATTCTCGTGGACGAAAAACAACGTTATGACGAGGGCATGAAGGTCCGTCGCGCGGTCCTTGGAGACGCGCATGTCGACCGCAGCCTGACGACCCTGACCGAGTTCAACTCGGAGTTTCAGGAGATGATCACCCGCCACGCCTGGGGCGACATCTGGACCCGCCCGGGCCTGCCGCGCCATACCCGCAGCCTGATCACCATCGCCATGCTGATCGGCATGAACCGCGAGGGCGAACTCAAACTGCACCTGCGCGCTGCCGCCAACAACGGCGTGAGCCGTGGCGAGATCAAGGAAGTGATCATGCAGAGCGCCATCTACTGCGGTATTCCGGCGGCCAATGCGACCTTCCACCTGGCCGAGTCGGTGTGGGAGGAGTTGGGGGTCGAATCGCGGGAGTGATCCCGGCGACTTGCATTAACTGAACTGACGTCTTCGCGAGCAAGCCCGCTCCCACATTAGACCGTGTTTGCCATTGCGACTCGGTCAACTGTGGGAGCGGGCTTGCTCGCGAAGGCGCTCGTAAGGTCTAGAGCAAGCTGATCGGATAGCTGATGATCAACCGGTTCTCATCGAACTCGTTATTGCTGTAATCCCGGCGCATGGTCGAGTTGCGCCATTTCAGATTCAAGTCTTTCAGCACGCCGCTCTGCACGGTGTAGCCCAGTTCCGATTCACGTCCCCATTCCTTGCCGTCGGTGATGTTGCCGGTGTGCACATTGTCGCCGCTGATGTAGCGGTTCATCAGGGTCAGGCCCGGTACGCCAAGGGCGACGAAGTTGTAGTCGTGGCGTACTTGCCAGGATTTCTCCCGGGCGTTGTCGTAGCTGGAGTTGTAGCTGTCGTTGGCCAGAGTGCCGCCGCTGGTGCCGTTGACCCGCATCCAGGCGCTGTCGCCGGTGAGTTTCTGCAGGCCGACGTAGAAGGTGTTGCCGCCGTATTTGGCCGAGAACAAACCGTACAGGGTTTTGTTGTCCAGCTCGCCGGCCTGGGCGCTGCCGTCATCCTTGCCGTAGAAGAAACCCAGGTTGGCGCCCAGGGTCCAGTCGCCAAGCGGTTGGCTGTGGATCAGGTTGACGAATTGCTGGCTGTAGATGTCCTTGAGCTCGGCGTTCCACAGACCAATCTGGGTGCGCTTGTCATTGAACACGTACTCACCGCCCTGGAAGTTAAAGCGGTCGGAGGTGAACGCAGCTTTGCCGGTCATCGACATGTCGTTCATGCTGCTGTCATCGCGCGGGCTGTTGGCGCGGAACTGGCCGCCGTACAACGTTAGTCCGTTGATTTCTTTCGAGGTGATCTGACCGCCACGGAAGGTTTGCGGCAGCGAACGACCATCGTCCGAACGCAGGATCGGCAGCACCGGCATCCATTCGCCAACCTTCACTTCTGTCTGGGACAGCTTCGCTTTGAACGCCACGTTGGTGCGGCCGAAGTTGTCCGCCGGGCGGCCGTCATGGTCCAGCGGCAGCAGTTGCGTACCGCCGGTGCCTTTGCCGCCGTCGAGCTTCACCGAATACAAACCCAGCACATCCATGCCGAAGCCGACAGTGCCCTGGGTGAACCCGGATTTGGCATCGAGGATGAAACTCTGCGTCCACTCCTCAGCTTTGCCCTGGGCCTTGGTCGGGTTGGTGAAGTTGCGATTGATGTAGAAATTGCGCAGGTTCAGGTTGACCTTGGCGCCCTCGACAAAACCCGATTCCTCGGCGCTGGCGGGCAGGGCCGCGCAGGCCAGGGCAATGGCGATCAGGCTGGGAACGAAGTACGGCGCGGGAGTAGGCGTCATGGGCTCGGGTCTCTCTAATTCTTGGGGATGAAACGCGGTGATGCCGCAACCCGCGGGTTGCAGACGAACAGTCGAAATCATGAAAAGCGAAGCGAATCAGCCGGGGAGGGCAGGGCGCGGGGGCATGGTGTCGAACCTGTTGTTATTGGTTTTGTGGTTCGGATGGTGCTTGGGATGTACTGGATGGTTCAATCGTAAAAAGCGGGTTCTGGGCGATTATCGAACATAACCTTGATCCAAGTTTATGTGGATTGTGGACCGGTCTCTTCGCGAGCAAGCCCGCTCCCACAGTCGACTGCATTCCTTCTGAAAGAACCCGGTTAATGTGGGAGCGAGCTTGCTCGCGAAGAGGCCATGCCTGACGACACACCTTTTCCCGCAGCCAACAAAAAGCCCACCAATCGGTGGGCTTCGTGTTTTCACAGCGCTATCAGAAATACTTCATCTTCGGCGCTTCTTCTTTCAACGGCTCGTTCTTCGCCGTCTGTTCGTTCCAGCCACCACCCAGTGCCTTGTACAGGTTGACCTGACTGATCAGCTGCGCCAGGCGATCGGTGATCAGATTCTGTTCGGAGTTGAACAGCTGACGCTGGGCATCGAGGAACGTCAGGTTGCTGTCGACACCGATGCGATAACGACGCTCGGCCAGGCGGTAGTAGTCCTGGTTGGCGCTGACCAGATTACGCTGTGCCTGTACCTGGTCGGTATAGGTCCCGCGTGCGGCCAGGCCGTCGGCGACTTCCTGGAAGGCCGTTTGAATGGACTTCTCGTAGTTCGCCACACCAATGTCTTTCTGGATCTTCGAGTAATCCAGGCTGGCGCGCAGGCTGCCGGCGTTGAAGATCGGCAGGTTGATCTGCGGCTGGAACAGCCAGGTACCCGAACCGCCCTTGAACAGGCCGGACAGGTCCGGGCTCAGGGTTCCGGCGTTGGCGGTCAGGCTGATGCTCGGGAAGAACGCTGCCCGTGCCGCGCCGATGTTGGCGTTGGCCGCCTTGAGGTTGTGCTCGGCCTGGAGGATGTCCGGACGACGTTGCAGCAAGTCCGACGGCAGGCCGGCCGGTACTTCGGCCAACAGATCGTCGTTCAACGGTTTGGCCGCTGGCAGGTTGGCCGGGACGCCGGTACCCAATAGCAGTACCAGGCTGTTTTCATCCTGGGCGACCTGACGGGTGTAACGGGCCAGTTGCGCACGGGCGTTTTCCACCGAGGTCCGCGACTGCGCCAGGTCCAGGGCCGAGGCGACTCCCACTTCATTGCTGCGCGCGGTGAGCTTGTAGCTCTCCTCGAACGCGGCGAGGGTGTCCTGGGTGACTTTCAGCAGTTCCTTGTCGGCCTGCCAGGTCAGGTAGGCGTTGGCGACGCTGGCCACCAGGCTGAGCTGCGTGCTGCGCCGGCCTTCTTCGGTGGCGAAGTACTTCTGCAATGCTTCCTCGTTCAGGCTGCGAACCCGACCGAACAGGTCGAGTTCGTAGGCGTTGACGCCAACCGTTGCCGAGTAGGAACTGGTGATGCCGGCTTCGCCGGTCTGCGACGCGTTAGCCGGAAGGCGCTGACGGCTGCCGGTGCCATTGGCCGAAACGGCCGGGAACAGGTCGGCGCGGGAGATGCGGTACTGAGCCGCAAAGGCGTCGATGTTCAGGGCCGCGACACGCAGGTCACGGTTGTTTTCCAGGGCGACCTGGATCAGCTGTTGCAGCGCCGGGTCATGGAAAAACTGCTTCCAGCCCTGCTCGGCCGCCGCTTGCGCCGGTGCCTGGGCCGGCGAATACGCCGGGCCCTGCGGGTATTGCCCCGCCACCGGTGCTTCGGGCTGCTGATAGTCAGGTATCAGCGAGCAGCCACCGAGCACGAAGGCGGCGACTGCCAGGGAGAGTAGCGACTTGCTCATTAGCCAGCCTCTTTAGGAGTTTCAGTAGCGTCATCCTGGTCGGCAATCTTACGCTGGCCAATGGACGACACGGTGACGAAGAACAGCGGGACCCAGAAGATCGCCAGCACAGTGGCCGTGATCATACCGCCGATCACGCCGGTACCGATCGCATGCTGGCTACCCGAACCTGCGCCCGTGGATATCGCCAGTGGTACCACACCCAGAACGAAGGCGAGGGAGGTCATGATGATCGGTCGCAGACGCATGCGGCAGGCTTCGATTGCCGCGTCGCGCAGGCTACGCCCCTGTTCGTGCAGTTCCTTGGCAAATTCGACAATCAGAATGGCGTTTTTCGCCGCCAGACCGATAGTCGTCAACAGGCCTACCTGGAAGTACACGTCGTTGGACAAACCGCGCAGGCTGGTGGCCATCAGTGCACCGATGATCCCAAGCGGTACCACCAACATCACCGCGATCGGAATCGACCAGCTTTCATACAACGCCGCCAGGCACAGGAACACCATCAGCAGCGACAGGGCGTACAGCGCCGGCGCTTGCGAACCGGACAGACGTTCCTCGTACGACAGGCCGGTCCAGGAAATACCGACACCGGCCGGCAGTTTCCTGGCAATGGCTTCGACTTCGAGCATGGCTTCACCGGTGGAGTAACCCGGTGCCGGGGCGCCGAGGATTTCCATCGCTTCCACGCCGTTGTAACGGGCCAGTTTCGGCGAACCGTAGATCCACTCGCCCTTGGCGAATGCCGAGAACGGCACCATGGTTCCCTGGGCGTTGCGCACGTACCACTTCTGCAAGTCTTCCGGGCCCATTCGAGAGCCTGGCTGGCCTTGCACGTAAACCTTCTTCACCCGACCACGGTCGATGAAGTCGTTGACGTAGCTACTGCCCAGGGCAATCGACAGGGTGTTGTTGATGTCGGCGATGGTAATGCCCAGGGCACTGGCCTTCTCGTCATCGATTTCCAGTTGGTATTGCGGTTCGTCGTTCAGGCCGTTCGGACGCACCTGAGACAGGATCTTGCTTTGTGCGGCCATGCCAAGGAACTGGTTGCGCGCTTCCATCAGTTTTTCGTGGCCGATACCGGCGCGGTCCTGCAGGAACACGTCGAAACCGGTGGCGTTACCCAACTCCAGTACCGCCGGCGGTGCAAAGGCGAACACCATGGCATCGCGGAAGGTGAAGAAGTGCTGCTGGGCACGGGCCGCCACCTTGAACACGTTGTTGTCGGCGTTACGTTCGTCCCACGGACGCAGCATGATGAACGCCATACCCGAACTCTGGCCACGGCCGGCGAAGTTGAAACCGGTCACGGTAAACACCGAGTTCACCGCATCGCCTTCGCCGCCATCCTTGCCCGGGCGCAGCAGGAATTCACGCATTTCATCCACGACCACCTGGGTACGCTGGGCTGTGGAGCCGGCCGGGGTTTGCACCTGGGCAAACAGTACACCCTGGTCTTCTTCCGGCAGGAACGCCGTTGGAATGCGGGTGAACAGCCAGATCATGCCCACCACGATCAGCAGGTACGCCAGCAGGTACGGGATCTTGCGCTGCAGGATATTGCCTACACCGCGTTCGTAGCCGCGCACGCCGCGGTCGAAATTGCGGTTGAACCAGCCAAAGAAACCACGCTTGGGTACGCCGTGCTCACCTTTCGGAATCGGCTTGAGCATGGTGGCGCAAAGCGCTGGGGTGAAGATCAGCGCAACCAGTACCGACAGGGCCATGGCCGAAACGATGGTGATCGAGAACTGCTTGTAGATCACACCGGTGGAGCCGCTGAAGAACGCCATTGGCAGCAGAACCGCCGACAACACCAGGGCGATACCGACCAGTGCGCCCTGGATCTGGCCCATGGACTTCTTGGTGGCTTCCTTCGGTGACAGGCCTTCTTCGCTCATCACCCGTTCGACGTTTTCCACCACGACGATGGCGTCGTCCACCAGCAAGCCGATGGCCAGCACCATACCGAACATGGTCAGGGTGTTGATGCTGAAACCGGCGGCCGCGAGGATCCCGAATGTACCGAGCAATACCACCGGCACGGTCATCGTGGTGATCACGGTGGCGCGGAAGTTTTGCAGGAACAGGAACATCACCAGGAACACCAGCGCGATCGCTTCGACCAGGGTGTGCACCACACCTTTGATCGACTCGGTCACCACCGGCGTGGTGTCGTACGGGAACACCACTTCCATCCCTTGCGGGAAGAACGGCTTGAGGTTGTCGATGGTCGCGCGCAGGGCCTTGGCGGTATCGAGCGCGTTGGCACCGGTGGCCAGTTTCACCGCCAGGCCGGAAGCCGGGGCGCCGTTGAACTGGGCGTTGATGCTGTAGTTCTCGCCACCCAGGCCGACTTCGGCAACATCTTTGAGGCGAACCTGGGAGCCGTCCTTGTTGACCTTGAGCAGGATCTTGTCGAATTGCTCCGCGGTCTGCAGGCGGGTCTTGCCGATGATCGTCGCGTTCAACTGGGTGCCGGGCAGGGCAGGCAGGCCGCCGAGCTGACCGGACGACACCTGGACGTTTTGCGCCGCGATGGCGGTCTTGACGTCGATCGGGGTCAGGTTGTAGTTGTTCAACTTGGCCGGGTCGAGCCAGATACGCATGGCGTATTGCGAACCGAACACCTGGAAGTCACCGACACCGGCGGTCCGCGAGATCGGGTCTTGCATGTTCGACACGATGTAGTTGGACAAGTCGTCCTTGGTCATGCTGCCGTCACGCGACACCACGCCGATCACCAGCAGGAAGTTCTTCACCGCCTTGGTGACGCGGATACCTTGCTGTTGCACTTCCTGCGGCAGCAGCGGGGTGGCCAGGTTCAGCTTGTTCTGCACCTGAACCTGTGCGGTGTCGGAGTTGGTGCCTTGCTCGAAGGTCGCGGTAATGGTCATGGTGCCGTCGGAGTTACTTTCCGACGAGACATAACGCAGGTTGTCGATACCGTTGAGCTGTTGCTCGATCACCTGAACCACGGTGTCCTGAACCGTTTGTGCCGAAGCACCCGGGTAGGTCACGGAAATTGCGATCGCTGGAGGCGCAATGCTCGGGTACTGGTTGATCGGCAACCGCAGGATCGATAGTGCCCCGACCAACATGATCACCAGGGCAATTACCCAGGCGAAAATCGGACGGTCGATAAAAAATCTCGACATGGTTTACTCCCCTTTTCCGCCAGAGGCTTTATCAGCTGTCTGAGCGGGGGCCGGGTTCTTTACGGCTACGTTGGTCGCTTCACTGGCCTTGACTTCGATGCCGGGTTTGACGAATTGCAGACCTTCGGTGATCAGGCGATCGCCGGCCTTCAGGCCGTCTTCGATCAGCCACTGGTTGCCGACGGTGCGGTTGGCCTTGAGTTGACGCAGTTCGACCTTGTTGTCCGGGCCGACAACCAGAGCGGTCGGGGTACCCTTGAGGTCGCGGGTCACGCCTTGCTGCGGGGCCAGGATCGCCGCGCTGTTCACACCGGCCAGCAACTTGGCGTGCACGAACATGCCAGGCAGAAGGGTGTGGTCAGGGTTCGGGAAAATGGCACGCAGGGTGACGGAACCGGTGGTCTGGTCAACCGAGATTTCGGAGAACTCCAGCTTGCCGTCCAGCTTGTACTCGCTGCCGTCTTCCAGGGTCAGCTTGACCGAGGCCGCGTTGTCGCCGGCTTTTTGCAGGCGACCGCTTTCCAGCTCGCGGCGCAGTTGCAACAGCTCGACCGAAGACTGCGTCACGTCGACGTAGATCGGGTCGATTTGCTGAATCACCGCCATCGCATCGACCTGGGCATTGCTGACCAGCGCGCCTTCGGTCACCGAGGAGCGGCCGATGCGGCCGGTCAGCGGTGCATAGACCTTGGTGTAGCGCACGTTGATCTGTGCCGTTTGCAGTGCGGCTTCCGATTGCAGGCGGTTGGCCACGGCGGTGTCGTATTCCTGACGGCTTACAGCCTGCTCGTCGACCAGTTGCTTGTAGCGGTCGGAAATCGACTTGGTCGAGCGCAGGTTGGCTTCGGCGCTTTTCAATGTCGCTTCATAGACCGACGGATCGATCTGATAGAGCTGCTGGCCGGCCTTGACGTCGCTGCCTTCCTTGAACAGGCGCTTGAGAATGATGCCGTTGACCTGAGGACGGACTTCGGCAATGCGGAACGCACTGGTACGGCCGGGCAGATCGGATGTCAGGGTGAACGCTTGCGGTTGCAGAGTCACGACGCCGACCTGAGGCGGTGGGGCGGCCGGCGCTGCCTCTTCCTTTTTGCATCCGCTGAGCAGCGATGCCAGGGCGACGGCGGCGACCAGAGCGGTAACAGCTGGCTTGAATTGCATGAAAATCCTCGGGTCAGGCGCGCAACGTGCGCACTAGAAAGGTGGAAGGTTGAAATATGGTTGCCGAGTGGATAAGTAGCTTGCTAAGTAATATACTTACGTACATGGCTGTTTGTAAATACCCAGGCTGCGTATCAGCGCCGTTACAAAAGCCATTACACAAGCCGTTGAAACGCTGGAATTGTAGGCCGGGGACGAACCCCCAGAACGTTCGCCCCACTTTTATTCAGCTGATATTCAGACATCGCTGAAGCACCCTGATTGAGGTTGTACTGCCATGGTCCGTCGTACCAAAGAGGAAGCTCAGGAAACCCGCGCGCAAATTCTCGTGGCGGCCGAAAAGGCCTTTTACGAGCGAGGCGTGGCGCGTACGACCCTGGCGGATATCGCCACCCTGGCCGGCGTCACTCGTGGGGCCATTTACTGGCATTTCAGCAACAAGGCCGATCTGGTGCAGGCCATGCTCGACACCTTGCATGAACCGCTGGAAGAAATGGCCAAGGCCAGCGAGAGTGAAGACGAACTCGATCCCTTGGGCTGCATGCGCAAGCTGCTGATTCATTTGTTTCATCAAATTGCGCTGGACCCGAAAACCCGACGCATCAACGAGATTCTTTTTCATAAGTGCGAATTCACCGATGAAATGTGCGACCTGCGCCAACAGCGTGTGTCAGCCAGCCTCGAATGCAACGTGCGAATCGGTCTGGCCCTGAGCAATGCCGTCAATCGAGGGCAGTTGCCGGAAAACCTCGACACCGCCCGCGCCGCGATCAGCTTGCATGCTTATATTGACGGCATCCTGTACCAGTGGTTGCTGGCCCCCGACAGTTTTGAATTGCACACCGAAGCCGAACGATGGGTCGATACCGGGCTGGACATGCTGCGCTTGAGCCCCAGCCTGCGCAAATGAAACAAAATGAAAAACTGGCTCCCGGCAAGTCAACCGTTGAAATCCCCCCCCGAGGATCATTTTGCTTCATGCGCCTTTTTGTAATGGGGTGCTTTTATATATGGGCTCGTGTCAGGTTGACAGCTATCAAGCTACATAATTTGTAGGGATTTTGTATCGAGCTTGCATGGGGCATGAACTTCGAACGATACCGCCGCTCGTGAAAAAGAACCCCGGCTTTGCGAGTCGGGGTCTGGAATGTGGCGAAAAAAGACATCAGTAAGCTGGTCTGATACGTTTTTTCATCGGCGTATTTTTTGTCTGATTGATATTAACCGATTATCAGGTCGACGCTAAAACTGAAGGGCGCCTCTTCATTCTTTTTCACGATGTTGGCCGTGACTTTATATGAGCTGCTGCTGTTTCCGGATCGCGTTATTTTTTTTGTCCAGATTGGATTCAGGGTTGGATGCAGGAATCCGTAACCCACTGAAACTGTCAGCTGAATAGCTAACGTGCAAATTAATCCATCTTCGGTGATGTAAGAGAACTCTTGCAGGATCGGAGGGAACTTCCTTTTTTTGTAATGAATTCCATTACTGGAGAAGTCCCGAAAGTATGGAAGTTCGAGAGTTTGCTCATCGTTCATTTCGATTTCGAAGTCTGACAGCGACGTTCCGGTCAAATCCCAGCCTGCTTTCAAGAGCCGGATCGTGCCATTAGTGTTGTTGGCGATGTTGATGGTCATCACGGTGTACTTATCAGGGAATTTGCTGGCTGAGGCAGAAAAGCTGAAGTCTCCAGCTTCATATTCTGTTTGTGCAATGATTTGGGGCGCATGTATCGGGCCGTTGTTATCCATGCTGTTAATCCTTTAAAGTTTTTTAGGGGCTTTCCATAGCGCTCGATATGTTGTGACGAGGCGTTGTGAAGTATTAAATTGTTTTTTTGAGTTTGTCTGGATTTTAGTTGTAAGTTTGTATGCAGGTGGGTGTGGGTGTGATACTGGTTTGAATGGCAGGTAAGTTGTCAGGGGTTTAAGTCTGGCAAGCGGGTTTTAGCTTATTTAAAGCAAAAAAAGCCCGGCGTCCGAAACGCCGGGCTTTTTGAGTTTGCGCAGTCTTACAATGTTGGATAGTCGATGTAACCAACCGGGCCCTTGGCATAGAACAGCTCCGGGCGTGCTTCGTTAAGCGGTGCATCGGCCTTCAAGCGTGCCGGCAGGTCAGGGTTGGCAATGAAAGGTACGCCGAAGGCAACTGCATCGGCCTTGCCGCTGGCGAGCAACGCATTAGCGCTGTCCTTGGTGAAACGCTCGTTGGCAATGTAGGGGCCGCCGAAGGCTTCCTTGAGTTGTGGGCCGAGGCTGTCGGCACCTTCTTTCTCGCGCGAGCAGATGAAGGCGATGCCACGCTTGCCCAGTTCGCGAGCGACGTAGGTGAAGGTTTCAGCCAGGTTGTCGTCGCCCATGTCATGCAGGTCGGCGCGTGGCGACAGGTGCACACCTACACGGCCGGCGCCCCAGATTTCGATGGCGGCGTCAGTCACCTCCAGCAGCAGGCGGGCACGGTTTTCCAGGGAGCCGCCATAGTTGTCGGTGCGCTGGTTGGTGCTGCTTTGCAGGAACTGGTCGAGCAGGTAACCGTTGGCGGCGTGGATTTCCACACCGTCGAAGCCGGCGGCCTTGGCGTTCTCGGCACCGACGCGGTAAGCGTCGACGATGTCGGCGATTTCAGCGGTTTCCAGGGCGCGCGGCACCGGGAAGTCGGCCAGCGGACGAACCAGACTGACGTGGCCCTTGGGCTGGATGGCACTCGGGGCGACCGGGGCTTCATCGTTCAGGTACAAACCGTGGGAAATGCGACCCACGTGCCACAACTGCAGGAAGATCTTGCCGCCCGCGCCATGGATGGCCTTGGTCACGTTGGACCAGCCACGTACCTGATCGTTGGACCAGATGCCCGGGGTGTCCGGGTAGCCGACGCCCATCGGTGTCACCGAGGTCGCCTCGCTGAGGATCAGCCCGGCGGACGCACGCTGCACGTAGTACTCGGCCATCAGCGCATTGGGTACGCGGCCTTCGTCGGCGCGGCAGCGGGTCAGCGGTGCCATGATGATGCGGTTGGCCAACTCGAGGTCGCCCAGTTTGATTGGATCGAAAATAGTCGTCATGAAGTACAACCCTCGTGAGGTTTCAGGTGGTTAGTTGGTAGCAGGTGCCAGATCGGGGTTGCCGCTCTGGCGGAAAGTAATCAGGGTCACCAGCAGGGCGAGTACCGCCAGTACGGCTGCGGCGAGCGGCACGCTGGTCAGGCCGAAGCCATGGGCGATCACGCTGCCGCCGACCCAGGCACCCAAGGCGTTGCCGATGTTGAAAGCGCCGATGTTCAGGGTCGACACCAGGTTCGGTGCGGCTTTGCCGAACGTCACCACGTTCACTTGCAGCGCCGGTACGGCGGCGAAGCACGCGGTGGCCCAGAGGAACAGGGTGATTTCGGTCGGGATCAGGGCGACGCTGGTCCAGGTCAGCACAGTGGACACCACGGCCATGGTCACGAACACACCGATCAGGGTCGCGGCCATGCCTTTATCGGCCAGCTTGCCGCCGATGATGTTGCCTACCGTCAGGCCCAGGCCGATGAGCATCAGGGTCCAGGTCACGCCACGGGGCGAGACCCCAGTGACTTCGCCCAACAGCGGCGCGACGTAGGTGAACAGGGTGAACACCGAGGCGGCGAACAGTGCCGTCATGCTCAGGGACAGCCAGATGCCAGCGCCCTTGAGTGCGGCCAGTTCGGCGCGCATGTCGAGTTTTTCTTCATCGCGCTTGGCCGGCAGGAAGCGGATCAGACCGATCAGTGCAATCACACCGATCACGGTCACGGCCCAGAAGGTCGAACGCCAGCCGGCTTCCTGGCCGAGGGCGGTGCCCAGCGGTACGCCAAGGACGTTGGCCAGGGTCAGGCCGGTGAACATCAGGGCCACGGCCGAGGCACGTTTGTTCGCCGGCACCAGGCCGGCAGCCACCACCGAACCGATGCCGAAGAAGGCGCCGTGGCACAGCGCGGTGACCACACGGGCAAACATCAGCACGTTGTAGTCGCCGGCCACTGCGCAGAGCAGGTTGCCGATAATGAAGATGCCCATCAACGCCACCAGGGCGGCCTTGCGCGGCAGCCTGGCGGTGGCCAGCGCCATGAACGGCGCGCCGATGGCCACGCCCAGGGCGTAACCGGTCACCAGCCAGCCGGCACCGGGAATCGACACTCCGAGGTCGGCCGCCACGTTGGGCAGCAGGCCCATGATGACGAACTCGGTGGTGCCGATGGCGAAGGCGCTCAAGGCCAGGATGAGTAGCGAGAGGGGCATGTCTGATTCCTTTTCGGCTGACTGACTTTAAGGGTCAGAGCTCTTTACTGAAGGTTTTGAGGAACTCCTGAATGGTTTCCTCATTGCGTTTGAAAAAATGCCACTGGCCGACTTTGCGGCTGCTGATCAGGCCGGCGCGTTGCAGGGTCGCCAGGTGTGCCGACACCGTGGACTGCGACAGGCCGCAACGTTGATCGATCTGCCCGGCGCAAACGCCGTGCTCGTTGCTGTGGGACTGGTCGGGAAATTCGACGGTCGGGTCCTTGAGCCAGTGCAGGATTTCTCGCCGTACTGGGTGTGCCAGGGCTTTTATTATTTCGTCGAGATTGATGGTCATGATGTGGGCTCGTGATGTTTAAAACGCTATATCGCGATGAGGCGAACTTTAAATCGGTATTTCGCGATATACAAATATGATTTGGCTCTGACCAGCTCATATTTCGGTATATCGAGTTATAACGATACGTTGAGTGTAACAAGACAAGGGGGCAGTGCTAAGCTGCGCCCATGAACTATCTCGCACATCTTCACCTCGGTGGCCAGCGTCCCGGCCAATTGCTCGGCAGTCTGTATGGCGATTTCGTCAAGGGGCGGCTGCAAGGGCAGTTCGCTCCGGACATCGAGGGGGCTATCCAGTTGCACCGCAGCATCGACGTGTTCACCGATCGCCATCCGCAGGTGGATGTCGCGTTGTCGCGTTTCTCCCTGACCCGTCGTCGCTATGCGGGGATCGTGCTCGACGTGTTTTTCGACCATTGCCTGGCCCGGGACTGGAGGTTGTATGCCGACCAGCCGCTGGAACTGTTCACCTCGGACGTTTATCGCGTGCTGTCCAGCGAGCGGCAACTGCCGGAGCGGCTGGCGAAAATTGCGCCGCACATGGTGGCCAATGACTGGTTGGGCTCGTATCAGGAATTTGAAGTACTGGAGCAGGTGTTGCGCGGGATCTCGCGGCGCCTGACCCGGCCGGAGGAACTGGCGGCGGCGATGCAGGAGTTGCGACGGTTGTATGAACCGTTGAGCGAGGACTTTCGGTTGTTCTATCCGCAACTGCAGGATTTCGCCCGGAACTATCCAGCAACTTAAAACCACTGTGGGAGCGGGCTTGCCCGCGATAGCGGATCAACATTCAACGATGATGCTGAATGACCCACCGCTATCGCGAGCAAGCTCGCTCCCACAGGGTATTTCAGTGAATCAAGGATCGCGTCACGCCGCAATGGCAGGGCGCATCGGTGCTCGCTGAGGTTCAACGACAGTCCCAAACAACGCCTTCTGCACCGCCTGCTGCGCCTCGAACGCCAGTGCCGCGCGCTCCCGGCCTTCACAGGCGATTGGCTTGAGCAGATGAATCTCCACGCCGCCACGGTCATTGGCGAACAGACGCATCAGGTGCGACAGCAGATCATCGTCGCCAATGAATGGCGCCAGCGCGCAAGGCTGGCCGTCACGCACATAACGGATCGCCACCGGCTGCAGCGCCACTTCGGAGTCGATGGCGGCGGACAGCAGGCGGCCATGGAAGGTGCGCAGCGAACGGCCATCGGTGGTGGTGCCTTCCGGGAACATCAGCAGTGGGTAGGCTTGTTCCAGATGGCGGGTCATCTGCTTGCGGATCAACTGGCTGTCACCCGCGCCACGACGGATGAACAGGCTGCCGGCCTTGGCCGCCAGCCAGCCGGCCACCGGCCAGGTGCGCACTTCGGCCTTGGACAGGAACGACAGCGGCGTGAGCATGCCCAGCAGCGGAATATCGGTCCAGGACACATGGTTGCTGACCCAGAGCATCGGTGTCTTCGGCAGCTCACCGTGGACGGTCACGTCAAAGGGCAGGGCGTTGCCCAGGCGGGCCATGAAAAATCGCGACCAGCGCTGACGGCGCGCCATCGAATGGGCCAGGCCCAGGCGTTCGAACACGCCGAACACACTGGCCATGCCCAGGCCCAGCGTCACCACCATCAGCACCCGCGCGATTCGCGCGTACACCCGCAACCGGCTCATTACACAGCCGCCTTGAAGTGTTTGGCGTAGCGTGGGCAGAGTTCGTCGCGCTTGAGCAGGATGAATACGTCGGCGACCTGGAAGTCTTCGTCCCAGCAAGGCTCGCCGCAGATCTTCGCGCCCAGGCGCATGTAGGCCTTGAGCAGCGGTGGCATTTCGGCAATCACGTTGGACGGGATGTCCAGGCTTGGCAGCGGGTTTTTCGGCTCGGCGCGCAGGTGTTCGGTGCACAGGTAGCGTTCGCGCAGACGCTGCATGATCGCGTGGGCCTGTACACCGCCATCCTGCATCGGAATGCTCGCGCAACCCATCAGGTAGCTGTAGCCGCCCTGGTTCAGGACTTCGGCCAGTTCGCCCCAGAGCACGGCGATGGTGCCGCCGTTGCGGTAGGCCGGGTCGACGCAGGTGCGACCGATTTCCAGGATCGGGCCTTGCAGGTGTACCAGGCCGTGGAGGCTGAATTCTTCTTCGCTGTAGAACTTGCCCAGGCTGCTGGCAGCCGTGTGGTCGAGCAAACGGGTGGTAGCCACCAGGCGCCCGGTGTTCAGGTCACGCACGCCGATGTGGGCGCAGTGAACGTCGTAGTCATCCATGTCCAGACCCCGTTCAGCGCCCTTGAGCTTGGCGTTGAATTCGCCGCTGAACACGTTGAAACGCAAGGCCTGGGCTTCCTGCAGCGCCTCGGCGCCCACCAGGCGTTCGGCTTGCAGGCGGCGTTCGTTGGCGGTGTCGCTGATGCGGGCGATCTGAGTCATGGCGAATCTCCGTGCGGGCTGCTCACCCGTCTTTGGGCTACAGCGAATCGACTTTCTTTGTCTAGCCGTGTTGTGCAAAGTCAGGCTATGTAGCCCTGGTGTCATCGCCATTAAGCTTTGGTGATGCTTATATGACAGCCCACGAGGAGCCTCTTATGCCCTGGCAAACCCTGTTGAACCGCCGTGATCGCTTGCCCGCCAACCCGGACCTGGCCGAAGGTTTCGCGACTTTGTTGCAGCAGCTGGGCACGGTCGCGCCGTTTGAATTGGCCGTGCTGGGCGGGCGGCTGATGGCAACGCCGGGGCTGGCGTTTCTTGTGGGATATCAAGCGGCATTGCGCATGCTCTGGCCGAGCGCGCCACTGAGCCTCGGCGCCTTGTGCGCGACGGAACAGCGCAGCCTGCGACCGGCCGACATGCAAACCCGCCTGAGCGGTTTGCGTCTGAGCGGACGCAAGGATTTCGTCACAGCCGGCGATGCCGCCGACTGGTTGCTGGTGGCTGCACGCTGCGAGGAACCCGGCGCCGACCCGCGCTTGAGCCTGGCGGTGATCTATCGCGATGAGCCGGGCGTGCGGGTGGAAAAACTGGCGCCGATCCCGTTGATGCCAGATATCAGCCACGGCCGGTTGTTTCTGGATAATGCCTTGTGCGAATTGCTCGCCGGGGACGGCTGGGATGCATACGTCAAACCGTTTCGCACGCTGGAAGACATCTATGTACTGAGCGCCATGACGGCGTGGCTGTATGGGGTCGGTCAGGACTGTGCCTGGCCGCCATCCTTGCAATTGCGTCTGCTGGGGCTGTTGGCAGGGTGCGCGGAGGCCAGCCGCCAGCCACCGACCAGTCTGGCCGGGCATGTGGTGCTTGGCGGGTTGTTCGCGCAGTTTGACGCGCTCAAGACTGAGGTGAATGAGGCCCTGGCCGATGGGCCGCCGGAGTGGGCGGCGATGTGGCAGCGCGATCAAGCGGTGATGGATCTGGCGGCGGGGGCCCGGGGGAAGAGGCTGGCCAAGGCGTTGGCGGCGCATTGACGGGCCTCATCGCTGGCAAGCCAGCTCCCACAAGTTCTGTGTCTTGCATGATTTTGTGTGCGCCAGAGATCCCTGTGGGAGCTGGCTTGCCAGTGAAGACGTCTTTATTGGCGCTACAAATTTCAGACTGTCATCAACCTCGACTAGGCTCAGCAGGTTCAATCTCCGAGCCCCCGCCATGGCCAAAGGCTTGTCCCTGATTTTCCTGATGTTGCTCAGCTTCACGGCCCAGGCCGAGTACTGGCCCGCCGAGCAATGGCCGACCGCCCCGACGCCGACCGGCCCGACGCTTCAAGCCCTGGAGGCCTACGCCTTCCCGTCCCGCGATGACAGCACTCGCCAGGGCATTCGCACCGATGCCTTGCTGGTGATTCGCGACGGCCAGTTGCTCTACGAGCGCTACGCCGGCCCGACGACGGCCGAGACGCCGCACCTGACCTGGTCGATCAGCAAGAGCCTGATGGCCGCCGTCCTCGGGGTGGCCTATGGCGAAGGCTTGTTCAAACTCGGTGATCCGGTGGCGAAGTTTTATCCGCCCCTGCAAAAACATCCCGACATGACAATGGCCGACGTGCTGCACTGGGCCTCAGGCCTGGACTGGCAGGAGGACTACGAATACGCACCGCTGAAATCTTCGGTGGTGGCCATGCTCTACACCCGCGGGCGCCACGACATGGCCGGGTTCACTGCGGCGCATGCTGCGTACGCCGCGCCGGGTCAGGCCTTTCGTTACTCCAGCGGTGACAGCAACCTGTTGTCCGCCGCGCTGAAAACCATCGTCGGCCCCGACCGCTATCCCGACTATCCATGGACTGCGGTGTTCGAACCGCTGGGCATTCGCCACGCCGTTTGGGAAACCGATGACACCGGCACGTTCGTCGCGTCGTCCTATGCCTACCTGACGGCACGGGATCTGGCCCGGGTCGGTCTGTTGATGGCCCGCGAGGGGCGCTGGGGAGACAGGCAACTGCTGCCCAAGGACTGGGTGGCGTTCAACCGCGAGCCGTTCGCTCATTATCATGCCCGGCAAGACGATGCCGTCCCCGGCGGCCAGTGGTGGCTCAATCGAGCGGTTGAGGGCGCGCCACAACCCTGGCCCGATGCCCCCGCCGATACCTTCGCGGCGCTGGGGCATTGGGGGCAGGCGATGTATGTGATCCCCAGTGAACAGCTGGTGATCGTCCGCTACGGCGATGACCGCGACGACAGTTACCGGCACAACGAATTGCTCAGGCTCGCGCTCAAGGCCTTTGCCGGGAAGGTGCAGCCATGACCGGGTTCATCCGTCGTCGACCGGTCAGTTCGCTATTGCTGATTGCACTGATTGCCTTGCTCGGCTGGATCTGGCACGAGCGTGAGGCGCTGTGGGCGTTCCCCGACATCATCAGCGCCTACACCGCCAAGGAATATTGTTCGTGCCGCTACGTGATGGGTAACGATACCCAGTACTGCCACGGCTATGTGAAGCAATGGCTGCCCAGCAGTGGCTTTATCGATGACCCGAGCGCCAGACGCGTAACGGTCAGCGGCATGGGGCGCAGCAACAGCGCCGTGTGGATCGGCGAGCGTCAGGGCTGTCGCTTGCAACCTTGATCACGCTGAAATGGTGAGGCCAGGCGAGGGCTCTTGTGGCGAGGGGGCTTGCCCCCGTTGGGTCGCGAAGCGGCCCCAAAACCTGCAACTTCAGTGAACCAGAAAAACCGCGATCACCGAGTTTACGACTGCTTCGCAGCCGAACGGGGGCAAGCCCCCTCGCCACAAAAGCGGGTTTGGTGCAGTAGACGGCTTGCAATGCGCTGAGGGCCGGTTAAGGTTCAGCACAGGTTTATCTGCCCTCACGAGTCTCTATGTTCAAGCGCTCCACCCTTCAAACCCTCGCTTTCCTGCTGCTGACCGGTGCCGCGTTGTCGGCCCGTGCCGATTGGTACCTGGACGGCGAGTCTTCACGCCTGTCGTTTGTCAGCACCAAGAACGCCAATGTTTCCGAAGTGCAGCGCTTTCTGGTGCTGCACGGCAAAGTCGATCCCCAGGGGCTGGCGCAGGTGGAAGTCGAGCTGGAGTCGATCAACAGCGGCATCCCGTTGCGCGATGAGCGCATGCGCAAGGAGCTGTTCCAGATCGAGCGGTTCCCCGACGCCTTGATCTCCACGAAAATCGATCTGCGCCCGATCAACGACCTCGCTCCCGGTGCACAGCTGGAGTTGCGCCTGCCGCTGATGGTCGACCTGCACGGCAAACAACACCAATACCAGGCCGAACTGCTGGCCACCCGTCTCGATGACCGGCGCTTCCAGGTGGTGACCCTCGAACCGCTGGTGATCAACGCCGAGGATTTCGATCTGGCACCGGGTCTGGAAACGTTGCGCAAAATGGCCGGCCTCTCGGCCATCAGTCTTTCGGTGCCGGTGGGTGCGGTGCTGATTTTCACGGCGCGTTGACATGGCCGGAGCGATTTTTCCCTGGCGCGAAGGCAACCACTTCGAACTGCTGATCGATGGCCCGCAGTTTTTCCCGCGCATGCTGGTGGCGATTGCCCGGGCTGAAGAACAGGTGGAGCTGGAGCTGTATCTGGTGGAGGCGGGTGCCTGTGCCGAAGCCATGGTCCAGGCTTTGGTTCAGGCCGCCGAGCGCGGTGTGCGGGTGCGCTGCCTGTTCGATGATTACGGCAGCCTCGCCTTCACCCTGGCCTTGCGCCAGCGGCTGATGGCCGCCGGGGTGGAGCTGCGTTTCTACAATCGTCTGAGCTGGCGGCGCTGGGTCGGCAACTTCTACCGCGACCACCGCAAATTATTGCTGGTGGACCAGAGTCTGGCCGTGGTCGGGGGCACGGGCGTCACCGATGAGTTCTGGACGCCGGGCGAAGACGTCAGCGAATGGCACGAAGTGATGGTGGAAATCACCGGCCCGCTGGTGCTCGATTGGCAGCTGCTGTTCGATCGTCAGTGGATCGCCAACCGCCATCGTCGCGCCTGGCGACCGGCCTCGCATTTCGGCTTGCCGCGCTTACCCCGTGTACCGGCCAGTGGCGATGGTATGGGCCGGGTGGCCTATGCCGACGCCCGTCAACACCGGGACATTCTGCAATCGCTGGTGCGCGCCCTGAACAGCGGTCACCGACGGATCTGGCTGGCCACGCCGTACTTTCTGCCGACCTGGAAAGTGCGCCGTTCCCTGCGCCGGGCGGCTGCCCGCGGCGTGGATGTGCGCCTGCTGCTGACCGGCCCGCGTACCGATCACCCCTCCGTGCGCTACGCCGGCCATCGCTACTACCCGCGACTGCTCAAGGCCGGGGTGGAGATCTACGAATACCAGCCGTGTTTCCTGCACTTGAAAATGGTCCTGATCGACGACTGGGTGAGCATCGGCTCGTGCAACTTCGATCACTGGAACCTGCGCTTCAACCTGGAAGCCAACCTGGAAGCACTGGACCCCGGATTGACCCGAGCGGTAGCGGCGAGCTTCGAGCACGACTTCGCCCTGAGCCAGCAAGTCAGCCTGGAAGAATGGAGGCGTCGGCCGCTGTGGCGGCGGATCAAGCAGCGGGTGTGGGGATGGGTGGATCGGGTGGTGGTGAATCTGCTGGATCGGAGGGGCTGATCTCGGGTTTCTGAACACCACAAACCACTGTGGGAGCGGGCTTGCTCGCGAAGACGGAGTGTCAGTCAACGATGATTTCGACTGACACTCCGTCTTCGCGAGCAAGCCCGCTCCCACATTTGTATTGCGGTGTAACGGAGTTAGAGCAACTCAAAACTCTGCTGCGTCACGTCCTCTGAATCCAGGCCGATCTGCACGTTGAACTTGCCCGGTTCCGCCGCGTACTTGAGCTGGGTGTTGTAGAACTTCAGGTCGTCCTCGGTGATGGTGAAATGCACGACCTTCTGTTCGCCGGCCTTGATCATCACCTTCTGGAAGTTCTTCAGTTCCTTGATCGGGCGGATCATCGAGCCTGCCACGTCCTGGATGTACAACTGCACCACGGTTTCGCCGTCGCGCTTGCCGGTGTTTTTCACCGTGACACTGGCGTCGAGCTTGCCGGTCTTGTTCAACGTGGTCGACGACAGCGCCATGTCGCTCAGGCTGAACTCGGTGTAGCTCAGGCCGTAACCGAACGGGTACAGCGGGCCTGTGGTGTCATCGAAATACTGCGAAGTGTAGTTGCCCGGCTTGCCCGGGGTGAACGGCCGGCCAATGGTCAGGTGGTTGTAGTAGGTCGGAATCTGGCCGACCGAACGCGGGATGCTGATCGGCAGTTTGCCCGAGGGGTTGTAGTCGCCGAACAGCACGTCGGCGATGGCGTTGCCGCCTTCGGTGCCGGTGAACCAGGTTTCGAGGATCGCGTCGGCCTGTTCTTTCTCCTCGAGGATCGTCAGCGGGCGGCCGTTCATCAACACCAGCACCAGCGGTTTGCCGGTGGCTTTCAGGGCACGGATCAGCTCGCGCTGGTTTTCCGGGATGTTCAGGTCGGTGCGGCTCGACGATTCGTGGGACATGCCACGGGACTCGCCAACGGCGGCAACGACGACATCCGCATCCTTGGCCGCTTTCACCGCTTCGTCGATCAGCACGTTCGCCGGACGCGGATCATCCACCACTTCCGGGGCGTCGAAGTTGAGGAAGTTCAGGTAACCGAGGATTTTCGGGTCGCTGGTGATGTTGGCGCCACGGGCGTAGATCAGCGTCGATTTATCGCCCAGGGCGTTGGTCATGCCGTCGAACAGGGTGACGGACTGCGCAGGCCTGCCCGCGGCGGCCCAGCTGCCCATCATGTCGATGGGCGCCTTGGCCAGCGGACCGACCAGGGCGATTTTCGCGGTCTTCTTCAGCGGCAGGGTCTCGTTCCGGTTCTTCAACAGCACCTGGCTGCGGCGCGCCACATCACGGGCCTCGGCGCGGTGCAGGCGGCTGTCGGCGTAGGTGTCGACCGGATCGTCCTCGGCTTTGCCGATGCGCAGGTATGGGTCCTTGAACAGGCCCATGTCGTATTTGGCTTCGAGCACCGCACGCACGGCGTTGTCGATGTCGCTCTGCTGGATCTCGCCAGACTTCAGCAGCCCAGGCAGCTCTTTGCCGTACAGGGTGTCGTTCATGCTCATGTGGATGCCGGCCTTGATCGCCAGCTTCGCCGCTTCGCGACCGTCGGCGGCAACGCCGTGTTTGATCAGCTCGAAAATCGCCCCGTGGTCGCTGACGGCCAGGCCCTTGAAACCCCACTCCTTGCGCAGCAGGTCGTTCATCAGCCAGGTGTTGGCGGTGGCCGGCACGCCGTTGACCGAGTTCAGCGCGACCATGACCCCGCCAGCGCCGGCATCAATGGCGGCGCGGTACGGTGGCAGGTAGTCCTGGTACATCTTGACCGGGCTCATGTCGACTATGTTGTAGTCGCGGCCACCCTCGACCGCGCCGTACAGGGCGAAGTGCTTGACGCTGGCCATGATGCTGTCGGCCGCGTTCGCGCCAGTACCCTGGAACGCCTTGACCATCACGCCGGCAATGCGCGACACCAGGTAGGTGTCTTCGCCGAAGCCTTCGGAGGTACGGCCCCAACGCGGGTCGCGGGAGATGTCGACCATCGGCGCGAAGGTGATGTCGAGGCTGTCAGCCGCGGCTTCCTTGGCGGCGATGCGCCCGGACAGGCCGATGGCATCCATGTCCCAACTCGAGGCCAGGGCCAGCGGGATCGGGAAAATGGTGCGGTGGCCGTGGATTACGTCGTAGGCGAAGAACATCGGGATCTTCAGGCGGCTGCGCATGGCCGCGTCCTGCATCGGCCGGTTTTCCGGACGGGTGATCGAGTTGAACGTACCGCCGATGTTTCCCGCCGCGATTTCCTTGCGGATCATTTCGCGAGGCATTTCCGGGCCGATGCTGATCAGGCGCAACTGGCCGATTTTTTCATCGAGGGTCATTTGCTTCATCAGGTTGCTGACGAAGGCTTCCTTGTTCTCCAGGGGTGCGGGCGTCGTGGCGGCCAATACGTTATGACTGGCCAGGCTGACGAACAGGCCCAGCAAACACAGCTTCTTCATGAATAGTTTTCTCAAGGGCCCAAACGGCGATATGCACGCCGGCCAGCCAAAATTTAGGGAGCGTCTATTGTTGTTCGGGTGCCGGCTCAAAAAACCAGAGCCAAAAAACGACAGCCAGGTGGCGGATGCGTTTTCACGCAGGGCCTCTTTTTAGCCCATCGGCCCGTTGCAATCCAGAGGCGCGGGCGATTATGCCCCAAGAGCCGGCCTAGAAGGTTTCACGGTCGGTTTTTTCATGAATGTACAAGGGAGCGACATCCTGATGAATGCAAGTCCAACCTACCGCTCGCGTTTGCAGGTAGTCACGCTGCTGATGCTGGCCACGTTGCTGACCGCCTGCGGCATCAACAATATCCCGACCCTCGACGAACAGGCCAAGGCCGCCTGGGGCCAGGTGCAGAACCAGTATCAGCGGCGCTCCGATCTGATTCCCAACCTGGTGGAAACGGTCAAGGGCTACGCAAAACATGAAGAAGAGACACTGACCGCGGTGATTGAGGCGCGGGCCAAGGCCACATCGATCCAGGTGGATGCCTCGACCCTCGACAACCCGGAAAAACTCAAGCAGTACCAACAGGCCCAGGATCAGCTCAGTGGCGCCTTGAGTCGTTTGATGGTGGTCTCCGAGCGTTATCCGGACCTCAAGGCCAACCAGAACTTCCTCGCCCTGCAATCGCAGCTCGAAGGCACCGAGAACCGCATCAGCGTGGCTCGGCGCGATTTCATCCTCGCGGTGCAGAAATACAACACCGAGATCCGCACCTTCCCCGGTCGCCTGTGGCACACGGTGATGTACAGCGACCTGCCGGTGCGTGAGACCTTCGAAGCCACGCCGGGTTCGGAAAAGGCCCCGGAAGTCAAATTCTGACGCAACCCTGTAGGAGCTGCCGAAGGCTGCGATCTTTTAGCGCAACGTCAAAAGATCGCAGCCTTCGGCAGCTCCTACAGACCAGGTTCGGGATGGAAGAGGTAGCCAATGCGCGTGTTGAAAACGGGCCTGATGCTGTTGTTGTGGATGGTGGCGATCACGGCCCGGGCCGAACTGAGTTTTCCGGCGCTGACCGGGCGCGTGGTCGACAACGCGCAGATGATCGAGCCTGTGGTGCGCGATCAGCTCAGCCAACAGCTTCAGGCCCATGAACAGGCCACAGGCGAGCAGCTTGTGGTCGTGACGTTGCCGGACTTGCAGGGCACCGACATCGCCGATTTCGGTTACCAGCTCGGCCGCCACTGGGGGATCGGGCAGAAGGACAAGAACAACGGCGCCCTGCTGATCATCGCCCGAAACGAGCGCAGGTTGCGTATCGAAGTCGGATATGGCCTGGAGGATCGCCTGACCGACGCCCAGAGTTCAGTGATCATCAACCAGGTCATCACCCCGGCGTTCAAGACCGGCAACTTCAGTAAAGGCATCAGCGACGGAGTGGCGGCGATGCTGGTGGTGCTGGGCGGCAACCCCTTGGACGAACCCTCCACGGCGTATGAGTCCAGAGGCGATCCAGGGGACGATTTCGTCTCGCGACATCCCGGCTTGTTGGTGTTTTTGGTGATGCTGTTCATCCTGACTGTTTTTGTGTGTCAGATGCTCGGTATTCTTCCCGCCGGCCGGGGCGGCTCCGGAGGATCCGGGGGCGGTTTTGGCGGTGGTGGATTTGGCGGCGGCGGTGGAGGCGGAGGCTTCAGCGGCGGCGGAGGCAGTTTCGGCGGCGGCGGTTCGTCCGGCGGCTGGTGATAATAAAAATGAGCAGGCAATTCACGACATGGCATTACTGACCGAACACGAACAACGCAAAGTCGCCGAGGCAATCGCCCGGGTCGAGCGCGACACTGACGCAGAACTGGTGACCGTGCTCGCGGCCCGCGCCGACGACTACGCGTACATCCCGTTGCTGTGGGCCAGCCTGCTGGCGCTGCTGGTGCCGGGCATCGTGCATTACCTCACCGGTTGGCTGACCCTGCACAGCCTGCTGCTGGTGCAATGGGCCATCTTCATCGTCCTGTGCCTGGTGTTCCGTCTGCCGAAAGTCACTACCCATCTGGTCCCGCGCTCGGTGCGCCACTGGCGCGCCTCGAACCTGGCGCGCCGGCAGTTTCTGGAGCAGAACCTGCACCACACCGAAGGCAGCACCGGTGTTCTGATTTTCGTCTCCGAAGCCGAGCGTTATGTGGAGATTCTGGTGGATGAAGGCATTTCCAGTCGGCTGGACAACAAGAACTGGGATGCCATCGTCGCCACCTTCACCCAACAGGTGAAGCAGGGGCAGACGTTGCAAGGTTTTGTCAGCTGCGTCGAAGCCTGCGGCGAGCTGCTCAAGGTGCATGTGCCCGTGACCCACGTGCGCAATGAACTGCCGAACCGCTTGGTGGTACTCGGCTAAGTCCTCCCTGGCGTTGTGTAGCGCTTGCCGCTACAACTCCCGTCAATTGTCCGGGTTCAGCCTTGTCGTCAGTATTTCTCTCCAACAGTGGACGCCCAGCGACGGGCGTTCCCGCGAAGAGGGATTCTTATGGCAACCCGACAATCGATTGACTCTTTGGCACGTGCAGCCAATGGCGCTGGGGAAAACAAGCCCAAGGCGAAACTGACGGCGAAAGAAACGCAAATCCTGATGTGGTGTTTCAAGGGCAAAACTTCCTGGGAAATCGCCAGGATCGAGAATTGCACGGAATCTACCGTCAATTTTCACTTCGCCAATATTCGCCGAAAGTTCGACGTCAGCTCCCGCACTTGCGCATTGCTCAGGGCGATCGAGTCGGGAGCGATCCAGGTGGATTCGGTCGTTGCGCGAGGTGCGCATGAGCCTGACTGATTCGGCATACAACGGCATCAATGGGCTCATGTTGGGAATGGGGATTGCAACGCTGCCAGTGGTCAATGGCGAGGTACTGTTCGGTGCGATGCTCGGCGCGTGGCTGGTCACCACCACTCGCACCAGCTTCAAGGCCTGGCAGCGCATCGGTTCCTGGTTGCTGTCTGCGGGTGTCGGTTACCTCTTTACGCCTGTCGCACATTCGCTGGCGCCATTTCTGACAGAAGGTGTAACGGCATTTCTTTGTGCGCTGATCGTTATTCCCATCAGCATCAAGCTCATGCAATGGGTCGATGGTGCCGGTATCGGCGAAATCATTCGACACCTGAGAGGACGAAGATGATGGTCCGTGAATGGGGTTGTCTTGATATCCGGAACGGGAAGCCATGCAACTTCGGATGACACAGTTCATCAGGTTTCATTCGAAGGTTTGAGTGTTGCCAGGATGGTGGCCATTTCGGAAAGCCTGAGTTCCATATCACGCAGTCGTTGCTTTTCCTCGAGTGCGTTTTGTATGGCGCAGCGATCGTTTTCGTCGAGCAACCGCCAGAGCGCGAGAATGGTGTTTTCCCGTGTGGTGTTTTCCTGACCACTCTCCGAAGAATCAGTAATTGTTTGTCTCAAAATCGGCCCTTCGCCCAGCAACAGCCAGTCAAGGGATATTCCCCGGGCTTGCGCGATTTCTACGCATAATGAGTAAGGTGTGCTGTCGCGGCCTCGCCAGCTACTAAGGGTTTGCGGGCTGATCTGTAGCGCGGAAGATAAAGAAGCATCGGTTTTTGTACCGGTAACTTGCTTTAGACGAGCCAGAACAGCTTGTGATTTTTTGCTACGCAATTTGAGCCGCTTCCTTTTGACATATGCTTTTTGAGTGCCTAATTTATGCGTAATGAGTACTTTTTTTCTTGTAAGTAATCAATCATCAAAGATGAGTCAGAAGAATACGATGTCGAAACTTCCTAATGGTATCAGGGGGATTTCCTACGAGCATGGCTCGACCCCATTACGCGTCTGCCCGATGCAGTTCCTTATGCCTGGCAGACACTGTTCGCAAGCCCGGAGTGCCGCGATGAACGCCTCAAGCAGTATTGCGTTTGATCAGGTTGATTGCCACCCAATGACCCTCGGGATTCAAGCATGAGTACTTATAAAATGGTGTGCCCGCACTGCTTGAGCCGGATGCGCATCCGCACCAGCGAAGGCCGTCATATTTTCCTGCGGGTGGCGTATCTGCAATGCACGTCGGAAGCTTGTGGTTGGTCCGTGCGTGCCGAATTTGAAATGACCCATGAGCTTTCGCCCAGTGGCATGCCTAATCCGGCCGTACGCCTGCCTTGCGCCGGACCCGATTTGCGCCGTGCTTCCCGGCCTGTTGCCGTCGGTCCTGACACGTTAGAAGCGCCACAGGAGACTTGAGCATGAAGGTTACCGATGAAAATGCAGGTCTGAATGAGGAGTTATTGGCTATTGCCCAGGCGTTTCTGGGGCGTCATGAAAGTGAAGGGGGGATCGATGATCAAGTCCTGTTCTGTCGCGCGGTGAAGCATCTGCAGAGTATGGATGTACCGATGTTCCTGGCCGAAAGGATGGTTAGCCGTGCCTATGGCTTACTCAAGTCGTGCAATGATCGTCGGCGCCTGGACATCGATGCAAGTTCCGAAACGGTCGCCGTGGTGACCGACCCTGCCAATGGCCTGACCTGGGCAGTGCCAGTGGGACTGATCGTCAAACACATCATTAATTCACCGAACAATCGCAAGCTTCGTCTGGTGGAACCCTGAGGCTTCAACGTTTGTATCGAGGTCCTGGGCTGCGTGACTGGGACCTGCCACAAAATAACCCCGTGCCCAAAGTCCTCGTCCACCTTAAAATACCGGCATTCTCCGATTTGCATCGCCTGAGGCCGTTTTTCCATGTCCGTCACCGCCACTCCCGCCAGCCTCGCGCCGGATCATCACGCCCAGTTCATCGAGCTGCTGCAAGCCAGCCTCGAGCACAATGCGTTCATCAAACTGGTGCTGGCCAAGTACGCGGGCGATGAAACGGACCTGCAGCGGATCATCATCAAGCCGGTGACGGTCAAGGCGCAGCCTTGCCTGTCTTTCGTCTATCGCTACAAGACCCGCGATATCACCAAGAACCTGGCGCTGGCCGAAGGCGTGGCGAGCATTGCCGGGTTGCTGCCGGCGTCGTTCAAAAATGCGCATTTGTTGTCGTTGACCGACGAAGCCCAGCTTGAATACAGCAAAAAGGGCAAGTCATCGCTGTTCAAGAGCAAACCTCAACAATTGCGCGAAGTGCCATCAGCCGAGCACAACCGTGAAAAAAACCGTTTTCTTGACCTGAGCCGGCCGTTTCTCGCCGACCTGGGGGTGACCAACAAGCAGCATGAACTGATCCCGGCGATGTCGCGCAAGTGGAAGCAGATCAACAAGTTCATCGAAGTGTTCAGCCATGCACTGACCTCGTCACCCCTGGCGCTGGACAAACCGGTGCGTGTGGCAGACTTCGGTTCGGGCAAGGGGTACCTGACCTTCGCCATCCACGATTACCTGCGAAACACCTTGAAAGCTGAAGGCGAAGTGACCGGTGTCGAGCTGCGTGAAGACATGGTCACCCTGTGCAACACCGCGGCCGCCAGGCTTGAGCACCCCGGCCTGGTGTTCAAGTGCGGAGACGTGCGCAGCGTGGCACCGAGCGAGCTGGACGTGATGATCGCCCTGCATGCCTGCGATATCGCCACCGACTATGCGATCCACACCGGTATCCGTTCCGGCGCGTCGATCATCATGTGCTCGCCTTGCTGTCACAAACAGATCCGCCTGCAAATCCAGAGCCCGGCGCTGCTCAAGCCGATGCTGCAATACGGCTTGCACCTGGGCCAGCAGGCGGAGATGGTCACCGACAGTTTGCGCGCGTTGTTCCTTGAGGCCTGCGGCTACGAGACCAAGGTGTTCGAGTTCATCTCGCTGGACCACACCAACAAGAACAAGATGATCCTGGCGGTCAAGCGCGCCGAACCGGTGGAACCGGCCCAGCTATTGGCGAAGATTCAGGAGCTGAAGGATTTCTACCACATCAGCGAGCATTGCCTGGAAACGTTGCTGCGCGCTGACGGCTACCTCTGATTCTGTGGGAGCGGGCTTGCTCGCGAAGGCGTTGGGTCAGTCGATATTGGTGTTGAATGTGGAGCGGTATTCGCGAGCAAGCCCGCTCCCACACTGGGTTTGATTGCGGTCTTGCGGCCCAGCATCACCGTCACAATGACCCCACCGGCAAACAGCCAGGTGATCGGCTCCACATGTTCACCGAAGAACAGCGCCGAGAAGGCGATGGTGAAGAAGATCTGCAACAACTGAATCTGGCTGACCCGGGCAATGCCGCCCATGGCCAGCCCGGCGTACCAGGCGAAGAAGCCGATGAACTGCGAAAACAGCGAGACATAACCGAAGGCCCACCAGGTCCTGGCGGAAATCCCGCCCTGGTGTTGCAGCGCCAGATACACCACCGGGCCGATCAACAGCGGCGTCGACAGTACCAGCGCCCAGCAGATCACCTGCCAGCCGCCCATCTCCCTGGCCAGTCGGCCTCCCTCGGCGTAGCCCAGTCCGCCCACGGCAATGGCGCCAAGCATCAGCAGGTCACCGGCCTGAATGCTGCCGGCACCGCTGATCAGTGCATAACCGAGTACCAGCGCACTGCCCAATGCGGCGCAGGCCCAGAACGCTTTCGAAGGCCGTTCGTGGGAAAGCCACGCGGCGTACAGCGCCACGCACAGCGGCTGCAAACCATTGACCAGCGCGCCGTGGGACGCCGGCAAGGTTTGCATGGCCCAGGCCGACAACACCGGGAAACCGAGAATCACCCCGGCCATCACCAGGGTCAGGCCTTTGAGCTGTTTCCAGGTCGGCCATTTTTCCCTGTGCCACAGCAACAGCACCGCCGCCGGAACCGCCGCAAACAATGCCCGGCCCAGGCCGTTGAGCAGCGGGTGGAGTTCCTGCACGACGATCCGCGTGAAGGGCAGGGTGAGGCTGAAGATCACAACGCCGAGCAGGCCCAGGGCCATGCCGGTGTTTTCGCGCGAGGACATGATGGCAACCAGAATTTTGGGTGATGAGGTAAGGCTCCATATAGCCATAAACCATGGGTTGTCCGCTGTTACAGCTAGGCACAGACTTATCCGTACAGTTTGCGGGCCTCTTCGCGAGCAAGTCGGATCGCCGCACCGCCGCTCCCACATTGGAATGCGTTCCCCCTGTGGGAGCGGGCTTGCTCGCGAAGAACGATAACGCGGTCCATCAGGTAGTAGCCGGTTGTTACCCGGCCCGCCGGATAAGGACTACCTTGAATACTCCTGCACGCCCACTTCCAGAGGAGTCCTCCCCATGGCTGCGAAAAAAATTCTGATGCTGGTTGGTGATTACGTCGAAGACTATGAGGTGATGGTGCCGTTCCAGGCGCTGCTGATGGTCGGTCACACGGTGCACGCCGTTTGCCCGGACAAGTCTGCGGGCCAGACCGTGCGCACGGCGATCCATGACTTTGAAGGCGACCAGACCTACAGTGAAAAGCCCGGTCACCTGTTTGCCCTCAACTTCGATTTCGCCAAGGTCAACGCCGCCGATTATGACGCCGTGCTGATTCCGGGTGGCCGTGCGCCGGAGTATCTGCGCCTGAACGAAAAGGTCCTGGAGCTGGTGCGCGCATTCGACAAGGCCGGCAAGCCGATCGCCGCCGTGTGCCATGGCGCGCAGTTGCTGGCGGCAGCGGGTATTCTCGAAGGCCGTGAATGCAGCGCTTATCCGGCCTGCGCTCCGGAAGTGCGCCTGGCGGGCGGTACGTATATCGACATCCCGGTGACGGACGGCTATGTTCAGGGCAATCTGGCCACGGCGCCGGCCTGGCCTGCGCACCCGAACTGGCTGGCCGGTTTCCTGGGGTTGCTGGGTACCAAAATCACGCTGTAACGAGGGACATGTCCATGTGCGAGCTGTACGTCAAAGCCGACCCGATTCTTTACGAATCGCGCTCCCGCTCGCTGCGCATCTGCGGGGTGGTCACCACCCTGCGGCTGGAAAATCAGTTTTGGGACATCCTCAGCGAAATCGCCGAGGTCGACGGCATGACCACCAACCAGTTGATCGCCAAGCTGTATGAAGAGGTGATGGACTATCGCGGCGAGGTGGTCAATTTCGCTTCGTTCCTGCGGGTCAGTTGTACGCGGTACTTGAGCCAGCGGCGGACGCAGGCGCCGGAGTTGTCGGTGGTGCGGGCAGTGGCGAAGTAGTCAAAACTGCGTCGCCCCCTTCGCGGGCAAGCCCGCTCCCACAGGGATTACGCTGATCCTGTGGGAGCGGGCTTGCTCGCGAAGGGGCCGGTACAGGCGACAGAAACACCTGGCTGGTCTTTACTGTGAAGCGCACAACCTCTCAATCGCCAAGGAGAAACAGCATGTCCGGATGGTATGAAGTGAGCAAAAGCAGCAATGGCCAGTTCAGGTTCGTCCTCAAGGCGGCCAACGCCGAGACCATTCTGACCAGCGAGCTGTACACCACCCACGCCGCCGCCGACAAAGGCATCGCCTCGGTCCAGGCCAACAGCCCGCTGGATGAGCGCTACGAGAAAAAAACCACCAAGGATGGCCATCCGTATTTCAACCTCAAGGCCGGCAATCACGAAATCATCGGCAGCAGCGAGACCTATTCCTCCGCTGCCGCCATGGAGAAAGGCATCGCCAGCGTGAAGGCCAACGGCCCGAGCAAGGTGGTCAAGGACAAAACCTTACCGGTGCTTTGAGATCAACACATATCCCCTGTGGGAGCGGGCTTGCTCGCGAAGGCGATGGAACATTCAACACATATGCTGAATGTGACGACCTCTTCGCGAGCAAGCCCGCTCCCACATTTTTTGGTTTTGTGTGTGGCTGAGAATCAGCGCAGGGTTTTCAACAGCCCTTGCAACTGAGCGCAACCCGCCTCACCCAACGGAAACACCGGCAGCCGCGGCTCCCCCACCTCCAGACCTGTCGCCCGCAAACCCGCCTTGATCGTCGCCGGCAAGCCACCCTTGAGGATGAAATCCAGTAGCGGCAACTGGCGGTAGAACAGCTCCCGGGCCTTGACCAAGTCGTTGGCCAGCACTGCATCATACAAATCAAGGTTGAGTTGCGGGATCAGGTTCGGCGCAGCGGTGCACCAGCCTTTCGCGCCAGCGGCAAAGGCCTCCAGGGCCAGCGGATTGCAGCCGTTGTAGAACGGCACCTGGCCGTCGCCGAGACGTTGCAGTTGATGCATGCGCTGGATGTCGCCGGTACTCTCTTTGACCATGGTCACGTTTTCCACGGCCTTGACGATACGCAGGATCAGGTCCACCGACATGTCGGTGCCGCTGGTGGCCGGGTTGTTGTAGAGCATGATCGGCACGCCGATGCTGTCGCCGATGGCGCGGTAATGGGCGAGGATTTCCGCTTCACTGAGCTTCCAGTAGGACGCGGGCAGCACCATCACCACATCGGCACCATGGGCTTCGGCGAAGCGCGCGCGACGCACCGCTTTGGCGGTGGTCAGGTCGGACACGCTGACAACGGTCGGCACGCGTTTGGCCACGTGCTTGATACTGAATTCGCTGACCTGATCCCACTCCGCGTCGCTCAGGTAGGCACCTTCACCGGTGCTGCCCAGCGGGGCGATAGCGTGCACGCCGCCCTCGATCAGGCGGTCGATGGAGCGCCCGAGGGCGTCCAGGTCAACGCCTTCGCCATGGACGGTGAAAGGGGTGATGGTGTAGCCGATGATGCCGTGAATGTTGGCGGTGGACATGGTGTCTCTCCGTTCAAAAAGGTCTGGGTTCAGTTCAGTTCAGGCAATCGGCGTGTTGGCGCAGGCTCTGCCGGGCGTAGTAGTTGAAAGCGGCGGCGTGACGTTTCGGGCGGGCAATCCAGTCATGGGCTTCACGGCCCAGCGCGGGGATGATCGGCTTGATGGTCCCGGCGCTCATCGCCAGCAATTGCAGCTTCGCGGCACGTTCGATCAGTTGCGCGATGACACAGGCTTCCTCGATGGTATTGCCGGTGGACAATTGGCCGTGGTGCGAAAGCAGGATCGCCCGCTTGTCGCCCAACGCCCCGGCAATCAATTCGCCTTCCTCGTTGCCCACCGGCACACCTGGCCAACCCTCGAGAAACGCACAGTCTTCATAGAGCGGGCAGAGGTCCATGTGGGAAATCTGCAACGGTACTTCCAGCATCGACAAGGCTGCAATGTGGGTCGGATGGGTGTGGATGATGCAGTTCACATCCGGACGGGCGCGATACACCCAACTGTGAAAACGATTGGCCGGGTTGGGCATGCCGTGGCCTTCTAGCACCTCCAGGTCTTCGTTGACCAGCAGCAGGTTGCCTGCGGTGATTTCGTCGAAACCCAGGCCCAGTTGTTGAGTGTAGTAAGTGCCGGGCTGCGGGCCACGGGCGGTGATTTGCCCGGCAAGACCGGAATCGTGACCGTGCTCGAACAGAATGCGGCAGGTCAGGGCCAGCTTTTGCCGGGCGGTCCACGTATTATCCGCCAGGGTATTTTGCATTTGGCTCAGCGCGTGCTTGACCAGTTGCTCTTTGGGCAGTGCTAATGTCTTGGCCATATCGGTGTCCTTTGGGTGATTCAATGGACGTCGGGTTTGTCGCTCACCGGTTCCTCGCAAAGTCGTCGGTGAGCGCAAATGACACTAAAGAGCCTAAATGACACATTGTGTCATTGGCAAGGACAAATCGTTGCCTCCTTGATGGATTAATCGCTCCACATGTCTATCCGTTTGAAATTACTAAGAAAAAAACTTGGCGTGACATTGGAAGCGCTGGCCGAACAATCCGGCATGACCAAGAGTTACCTGTCGAAAGTCGAGCGCGGCTTGAACACGCCGTCGATTGCGGCAGCGTTGAAACTGGCCAAGGCGCTGAACGTGAAGGTCGAGGAGTTGTTCTCTGAAGACAACGCCGGCCTCGACAGCTACAGCCTGGTGCGCAGCCACGAGCGGCAACCTTTGGGGGCCAGCGGCAACAATCCGGGTTACGCGGTGCTGGCCCATCAGGTCAGTGAACGCAGCCTGCTGCCGTTCATCATTTACCCGCCGGCGGAGTTCACCGACAAAACCTTCAAGGAGCATCTGGGCGAGGAGTTTCTGTTCGTCCACGAAGGGCGGGTGGAAGTGGACTTCATGCACGAGCGCGTGCTGCTCGATCGTGGCGATGCGCTGCACTTCAATGCGCAAAAACCGCACCGGATTCGTTCGGTGGGTGAGGTACAGGCGCAGTTGCTGGTGGTGGTGCACAGCACCGAGGAATGAGTCAACCTTAAAAGCTTCGCGAGCAGGCTCGCTCCCACAGGGGTCATGTACTTTACTGTGGGAGCGAGCCTGCTCGCGAATGCGTCAGATCAGTCGCCGCTAAACCTCGACTGGAACGGTCAGCTTCGGGCCACCCAACGCATGGCTCTTGGAATCAAAAAACCGCAACTCAACCCCCGTCCCCTCAAACACCTTCGCGTAATGCCGCTTCTGGTGCTGGATGAAGGCCTTGCTGCGCGGGTAAATCGAGATCGCCAGCACCTGCGGTTTCGCCAGGCGCAAAGCGTGGATGATGTGGCTGTCCTGCTCCCCCAACGCATGGCCGAAGATGCACAGCGCCTGGCCGTGACCGAGCAATTGCTCGTAGCAGAACGACAGATAATCCGAACTGCGAATGGTCTTGAGCTTGTCCGCACTCGGCCCTTCGTTGACGAACAGCGGCACGTCGTCGAGGGTCTTGATCGTGTTGTTGATGGCGAAGTTGCCCAGCAACGTGCCCTCGGTCGACATCAGCTTGCGCGCCGTGCCGTCCTGGTTGCGCACCAGGTGCAGACCGCCGTGCAGGTACAGCAAACGGGTCTTTTCGGTGGCTGTGTCGCTCAGGTCGAAAGCGGGTTCGGCACCCTGGAACAGATCGGTGATCGCCTCGGGCCGGTGTTGCACCGCCCAGTAGTTGATCAGGTCGTAATTGGTGGTGAACACCGTGCGGTAGCTGGCCAGTTCCTGATTGATGGTCGCCAGCGTCGAAGGCACCACCAGTCGCCACGGGATATGCACCGCATGCACGGTGTTGATCAGCGCTTCCTTGATCGCGTAATAACGATTGCGCGGGGCGGCGGAGCTGACTGCCAGGGCCTTGTTGACCCGGCTGGTGGTTTTCAGCGCGCTCAGTACCTGCTCGAAACTGCGAGTCTGCATCGCGTCGAACACGCTCAGCTCGGACGGGCTCAGGGGTTTTTCTTCAACGGTGCGGGCATTTTCGAACAGCGACTCGTAGCCGAAATCGTCCCAAACCGCGCGACTGGCACCGTTGCCCACCAGCAAACCACTGAACGAAGCGGTGCTGCGCAAGGCGTTCCAGTCTTCAAGTTGGGCGTCGACATCCTGGAAATCGGTCATTGCGGTCTTCGTCTCACGGCAAAAGGTCTTTGGGCGGCGACTTTATCACGACCGGCTGCCCGACCACGGCACGACGCGGGCGAAGAACGTTATGCTGCGACTTCGCCCGAGCCGACTTCGCCGAGTACCCGTTGCTGCAAAAAAAGCCTGATCCGCCGTCTCGATGCGGGGATGAAGTTCTTCGACGATCTGTAAGTCGATGTTGCGGGACCTGATATAGACTGGCCACCATTTACCCAGCAGTACAAAAGGACGCCGCATGACCCCATCGCTACTAATGGCCGTGCTTGCCTCGGGATTTATCTACGGCATCACCCCGGGACCGGGCGTGCTGGCAGTGTTCGGCATTGGCGCGGCCCATGGGCGACGGGCCGGGGCGGGGTTTCTGTGCGGGCATTTGCTCGGCGATGTGATCTGGTGCGGCACGGCGTTGATCGCGATTGTCGGTGCTCGGGAGATCGGCAGTACCGCGTTCGACGTGCTGGGTGTGCTTAGCGGCCTGTACCTGTTCTGGCTCGGCTGGCGTGCGGTGCGCGCCCGGCGCAGCAATGGCGATGCGCCACAGGGTCCGGCGCGGCAGCCGTTCTGGCATGGCATTCTGTTCGGCCTGACCAATCCCAAGGCTTATCCGGTGGCGGTGGCGACATTCACGGCGCTGTTGTCGAGCCGCGCGGAACTGCTCAACTGGTCAATGCTGCCAGCACTGATTGGCCTGAGCTTTGTCGGTGGATTGCTCGCCTACGCTATCCTCATCGGCATCGTTGGGGCTCGGCGGGTGCGCACTTTGTATCAACGTCATGAACTGGCGATCACCCGGTTGTGCGGGGTAATGTTCATCGGCTTTGCCATCAACGCGCTGGTCCATGCGTTGCCGGGGCTGATGCCGAACAAGGCTTGAATGTGATCACAAGGAAGCAAGGCCGACCGGGCAGGGATGATTGATGAGCGCTGCATTATCGGGACACCCACGCTGAACCATGGAAAACCGTAATTCCGCGCCACTGGCGAGCTATATCGATCTGTTGCTGGACGCCGTTTGTGCAGTGGACAAGCAGGGCCGCTTCGTCTTTGTCAGTGCGGCGTGCGAGCGCATTTTCGGCTACAGCGCCGATGAAATGATCGGTCAATTGATGATCGACATGGTGCACCCCGCAGATCGCTTGCGTACCCTCGATGCCGCCCGGGAAATCATGGGCGGCGAGCCCAAGCTCAACTTCGAAAACCGCTACCTGCGCAAGGATGGCCGTGTGGTGCACATCCTCTGGTCGGCACGTTGGTCCGAGGTCGACCAGTTGCGCATTGCCGTGGCGCGCGACATCACCGAACGCAAGCAGGCCGAATCCCGGCAGGCCGCGTTGTATGCGATATCCGAAGCGGCCCACGCGGCGGAGGATCTGCTGGCGTTGTTCAGGCGCATCCACATGATCATCGGCGAGTGGCTGCCTGCGCTGAATTTTTCCGTGGCGCTGTACGACGAGCACTGTGCGCAGCTCAATTTCCCTTATCACGTCGATGACCAGGAGCCACAACCCGAACTGCCCGGGACCATGACCGGGCGGGTGTGCACCGAAGTGATCCGCACGGGGCAGCCGATCCTTTTGACCCCGAACCCGAACCCGTGCACGCCGTCTGCCGGCTTCGAAGCGCTGATGACCGGGCAGAACGCACCCTGCTGGCTGGGTGTGCCGCTGAACTCGCAGAACGGCACCATCGGCGCGTTGATCGTCAAAAGCGTTCCGGGCGGCGAGCGCTACACCGAGCAAGACAAGGAATTGCTGCAGTACGTCTGCGCCCAGGTCGCGACGGCCATCGAGCGCAAGCAGTTGCACGCCCGCCTGCAACATTTGGCCCAGTACGACCAACTGACCCAGCTACCCAACCGTGAACTGTTGCGCGACCGCCTCAAGGCGTCACTGCAATTGGCCCGCATGGACGGCGGGCGCATGGCCCTGTTGTACGTCGACCTCGACCGCTTCAAGCAAGTCAATGACACCCATGGCCATGCGGTCGGTGACATGCTGCTGCAAGCGGTGGCCAACCGGCTCAAGGGCTGTGTGCGGGAAACCGACACCGTGGCCCGCATTGGCGGCGATGAATTCGTGGTGTTGCTGCACCGCATTCATGCCGCAGACGATACCGACATCGTGGTCGGAAAAATCCGTCAGGTCCTGGCCCGGCCCCTGCGTCTGGACGGGCACAACCTGAGCATCCATCCAAGCATCGGCGTCGCCCGATACCCCGAACACGGCACTGAAGAGAAGCAGTTATTCCGGTATGCCGACGAGGCGATGTACTGCGCCAAACGTGAGCATCACCTGCGAATGGTCTGATAGTCCGTACACCGTTCGTCGTGCGATCCACGCATTTTTCTAAACCTTTTGCGACGCGCAAATTCAGATTCTATGCGGGCGCCAGCTCGCCGCGACTATCACCAAGAGGAAGAGAATCATGCCTAATTCAAGAAACTCGAACTCGGGAAATTTCGCCAACGATCGAACGAAGGCGTCTGAAGCCGGTCGCAAGGGTGGGAAAACCACCACGACGACTGTCGATAAAGAACCTGCGAAACCCGACATGGGCCGCAAACCCGGACAGAAATCCAAGTAATGGATGCAGGTGGTTTTGATTGAGAAGCGGGGGCGCAAGCTCCCGTTTGAATTTGAAAAAGGAGGGCGCGACCATGAAACGGATGGCCACCCGATTATGTAATGCCAGTATTGCCACATTACTGGGCCTGTTTGCCAGCAACGCCTTCGCCCAGTCACCTGCCGAATTCATCGACGATGCGTCGGCCCAGGGCATGGCCGATATCGAGGCCAGTCGCCTGGCACACCAGAAGTCCGAGTCCAAAGAGGTCAAGGACTACACCATCGTCGTCATCAACGACCGCACCACGGCGAACCAGCACCTGGCGAAAATCGCCAGACAACTGGATTTGCCGGTAGCGCCGCGCGAAGAAATCGTCGAAAAGGCCAAAGCCCTGATGCCACAAGTCATGGAGGGGACGACCTTCGATGAGGCCTATACGGCCAGCCAGGTGAAGACCACGCAGCAAGCCATCGAACGGTTGCAGCAGGAGGCGCAGACCACCGACGTGCCGCAAATCAAGGCGTTCGCCGAAGAAACCCTGCCAAAATTGCAAAATCATCTGCAAATGGCCAAGGCCCTGCAAGCCAGAAGCTGATCATCAGCAATTATTCAGATTTTGCTGACCATTGACCTGGACGACGGTGCCGTCCAGGTCAATGGTCAGGCCTTCGCCAAGGCTGCGGTAGTGCTTTCTCAGTTTCTCCAGCTCAAACGTGAAAAGGTAGTTTTCTGAAACCTTTGGCGGCGCTCGCCGCGGTATCGTAGCGACCCGAGGACAACGCACCGACAGGAGAACGCAATGAGTTGGTCCGCCAAACAGTACGTCGCTTTTGAAGATGAACGCACTCGTCCCGCCCGAGACCTGCTGGCGGCCATCCCCGCCGGGGATGTGCGTTCGGCCATCGATATCGGTTGTGGCCCCGGTAACTCCACCGAGTTGCTGGTCGAGCGTTTTGCCAACGCCACGATCCGAGGCCTGGACAGTTCGACCGACATGATCGAGGCCGCACGCAATCGCTTGCCGCAGGTGCAGTTCGACATCGCCGACATCGACACCTGGAACGACGCAGGCCCCTTCGATGTGATTTTCGCCAACGCAGTGTTGCAGTGGCTGCCCGATCACGCGGCGCTGTTTCCTTCACTGTTGAGTAAATTGGCACCGGGTGGCAGCCTGGCGATCCAGATGCCCGACAACCTCAATGAACCTTCGCACCGCTTGATGCGTGAAGTCGCCGCTGATGGTCCTTGGGCCAGCAAACTGGCAGGCGCAGCCGGGCAGCGGACCGAGATGGCCGATGCCAGTGGTTATTACTCGATCCTCAAGGCCTGTTGCTCACGCGTCGATGTGTGGCGCACCACTTACCATCATCCGCTCGCAGGCGGCGCGTCTGGCGTGGTGGAGTGGTTCAAGGGCAGTGGCTTGCGGCCGTTTCTGGAACCGCTGGACGAGGCGGAACGGGCGCAGTATCTGAAGCAATACCAGGCGGCTATCGAGCGGGCGTATCCGGCCTTGGCCGATGGGGCGGTGCTGTTGCCGTTCCCGCGACTGTTTATCGTCGCGACTCGCTGATGAGAAAAAGGGACAGTTGATGAGCGTCACCTGTCCCTTTTATCGCTTGGAACAATCACGGCAGTTTGTTTTTTTTCGAGCGTCGGGCGCTCAAGTATTCAAAAGCAAACGAGGCAAAGCCGAACAACCCGATCAATGAAATGATCATGATTCCCAACTCTGAATTGTGCATGTCGATCTCGGGGCGATGGATGAGCCGGGAGAATAAGGGATCTATTTCCGAGCTCAACGCCGCGCTACGGTTTCTTTATTCGCGTGCCGGGATCTATACGCAAAAGATACGCGCGTGGCTCAGCGCTGAACGCCGACCAACATCATCATCGGCCGCTCGCGCTCTTCGGCCAGCGCCGGTTGCGCCGCCACCTCGGCATCGCTCGGCCCCCATTCGTTGACATGGCGAATGCTGAAACCCGCTGCAATCAGCAGGTTGAGCAAGGTGCCAATGGTGCGATGCTGCTTGATCACACCCTCGGCCAGCCAGTTGGTCACGCGCTCGCCTTCACGCTGATAACCGTCCACCGGCCAACGCTTGCAGCCCTCGGCATCGATGATCCAGCCAGGATTACGCGGTGCCATGAAGATCGGGTGCTCGATGGAAAACACGAACTGCGAACCGGGCTTGAGCGCCGCGTGCACATTGGCGAACAACCCCGGCAAGTCCTTGATGTAGTGCAACGCCAGGGAGCTGTAGGCCAGGTCGAAACCGCCGGCGGGCAGATGGAGGGCTTCCAGGTCGGCGCGCTCATAACGGATGTTTGATGCGGAGGTGGTTTTGCGTGCCTGCTCCAGCATCTTTTGCGAAACATCCAGACCGAGCACGCTGTCAGCCCCTTGCTCACTGGCCCAACGACAAAACCAGCCGTAACCGCAGCCGAGATCCACCACCTTCAAGCCCTGCATGGGCGGCAGCATGGCCATCAGCGCCGGCCATTCCGGCGCGGCATCGAGACCGCCGACGGAGCGGGCCATCTGGCTGTAGCCCTGGAAGAATTGAGGGTCGTCGTAGATGTTTTGGGTCATGCTCGGGTTGCTCTGTTGAAGTGTTCACATGATAAGTGAAGGCACCTGTGGCGAGGGAGCTTGCTCCCGTTGGGTCGCGAAGCGAGCCCGAACAGGGCCTGCTGCGCAGTCCAACGGGACGGTGCGGCGATCCGACAAGCTCCCTCGCCACAACAGCATGCCGCCCGGTGCAATCTTAGGACGGTTCTGCGTCCATGCGGCGAGCGATCACATCCAGCACATCGCAACCATCGCGCAACGGCACGCAGCAGAGCAATGCGAAGTCGCTCAGCACCACGGTGTCAGAGGTTAGGTCGCCGCGCATTGCAAGATTTTCGAGGAGTTGCGTTACCGCTCGGATGCGGTAACTGGCGGTGCTGAGCAGGGAGTGCAGCGGTTGGGTGGTGTTCACGTACAGCGAGGGGAGGTCGTCGGCGTTGCTGGTTAAAGCCATGAATTCTTTCATGAGTGATTCCTTGAATTGAGGTGAACCACCACTCAGTGTCGCCAAACAAAGGGTGGTAGCTGTACGCAGGTTGGCGAACCGGGACAAGGCAAACCGGCAGACCCAAAGGTCTCCCACGCACAGCCACCATAAACAGGTAGCCAAGTGCGTTCAGAAACGCTCCGAGATGGCTCGGAGGTTTCTATGCTTTGCCATCGAGTCGCCAAACCCGATACGCCATTTGGGCGCGGTCGGACTATAGGGGTCATGACAAAGGCACAGCAATGCGCAAGTGTACGGACAATTCCCAGTGTCGTGTAGGACATTGCTTTTTCTAGCGTTGATCTCTGTTGGGCCTATAAATGTGGGTCTTAGCACTAACGTTGGAGGGCGCATCACCAAATTCCGCGCACAAAAAAACCGGCCACATGGACCGGTTTTTTCTAACTCTGCGTCTCCCGTCAGACAACCTGTGCTGAGGTTGGAATTGGGGGAGAGCTATCAGGCTACACCCGCGAGCAAGCTTTCGTAAGGAATTCGCAACCCATCGTGCAGACGCTTGATCATTGACAGGCTCAATTTGCGTTTGCGGTTCAGTACCTCGGATACGCGTCCGCTTGTGCCGATAAAGGGTTCCAGGTCACGAGGAGTCAGGCCTTGCTGATCCATGCGAAATTTAATGGCCTCAATCGGATCGGACGGAGGCATTGGGTAATGCTCGTCTTCGTACTTTTCGATGAGCAGCGCCAGAATTTCCAGCTCATCACCCTCGGGTGAACCCATTTCAGCTCCCCACAGTTGTTCCACGCGTACAAATGCAGCGGTAAGGTCTTCTTGGTTGCGAATAGGTTTAATGTCCATCACACGGTCTCCGCGTTGATCTGATCGTACTGGGCGTGGGTGCCAACGAATCGTATGAAACCGAGCTGGCGCTGATAGTCGATTGCCATGATCACTCGGTATTTGTTGCCGCCGATGTTGAATACAACCCTGCCGCCCTTGAGGATGCTGGCCGTTCTCAGCTCCGCTTTGACCTCTTGCGGTGTGCCATAAACGGCTTTTCCATGTGCCGATACCATTCAACCAGTGGTGTTTCGGAGTCAGCATAAGCCGGGCTACTTTCCCAGAACTCCCGCAATGTCCCTTTTGCAATCACACGCACTGCACGTCCTCCCGTTTTGGGAGATGTTAGTCTGAGTTATGGAGAGTTGCAATCTCTGATGTCGTGGAGGAAATCCATTATCGAGACAAGTAAAACGTTAACAAAACGTGGATCTTGCGCGAAAACGCTAATTTTCAGGGTTTGGAGACGCTAACCCAAATCCCGCCCACAAAAAACCGGCCACTTGGACCGGTTTTTTCTGTCTCTGCATCCCCCGTCAAAACCACCCTGACGTGAGATCAAAATTCGATTGGAGCGGGTGAAGGGAATCGAACCCTCGTTATCAGCTTGGGAAGCTGGAGTAATGCCATTATACGACACCCGCTCGGAGCGCTGACTTTGTACCAGATACGGCCGGCGATTTGAAGTTTTTCTTTACGTGGGGCGGGTTTAACGCGATGTACCGACAAGGCGTGGGGCGCATGGCGGTCGATCGCGGGCAGCCTCGCGCCTGCAGAATACGTTTGATTCAGCAGGGTGGGGCTTGCTCGCGATGACTCTGTTTCAAAGTGCCAATGCATGGTGGTCCTGGACGTAGTGGTAACGCGGTCGGCTATCGTGCTGGGCCGGTTTCAGGAACCCCATCAGTGCGTTGCGGCTGTCTCGGCAGGCGGCTTTGTGTTCCATGTCGAGAAAGTGGCCGGTGGCCTGAAGGGTCGTGAAGGTGGCGTGCTGCACGTGGTTGGCGAACAACCGTGCGCCGTCGGCGGCGGTGTATTCGTCCCATTCGCCGTTCATGAACAGCACCGGCACGTTGATTTTTTCCGCCGCTTTGAAAAAGCATTGGCGATCGCTGTGCAGCAGGTCGCTGATGTGGAAGTGCATCTGCCCGTATTCATGATCTGCCAGGCTGCTGACGTGCCGATAGTTGAAGCGCTTGAACAGGGTCGGCAGGTGTTTGCCGATGGTGCTGTTCACCAGGTTGCCGACCCGGTCGCCATCCCGGCTGCCGAGGTAATCGACTCCGCGCTCGAGGTAGTCGAGCATGTGCGCGTTGATCTCCGGGGAGAACGAGCTGATCACGGCTTTTTCGATGCGTCGTGGCCGTTGGGCCAAGGCGACCAGGGTCGCGGCGCCACCCCAGGAAAACGACAGCACGTGTTCGGCGGCGAAGTGGTCGATCAGCTCCAGAAGGATCTGCCCTTCGACTTCCTTGGTCAGCAATTTCTCGTGCAGGTTGTGGGCTTTTGACCGGCCTGCATAGGGCTGGTCGTAGCAGACGACGTTGAACTGCGGATGGAGGTTTTTCACGGTTTGTGCAAACGACGCAGTCGTGGCCATCGAGCCGTTGACCAGGATAATGGTCTTCTCTGCGGCGTCTGCGCGATAGAACTCCGTGTAAACCCGATACTGACCCTGTATATCCAACACAGCGATTTCTGGCCTCATGTCATAAGACTCCTGGCAAGCGGGTATGCGCGCAATAGAGATTGCACGAGCTTTGTGACAGGTAGGCATACGCCTGGAATTTGAGAGGCCCATGTCGATCCAATGCAGTCCGGTCGACGGGTATTGTTATTGGCGGGCAGTCTGCCGGATGAGGCCGGAACCCTTGGGTTCCTACCGGCAAAAAGTTTCTTAGAAGTATGGGGTGACTCATCGGTCACATTTCGGCCGACGTCCTGATTCAAGCAGGGGTCACGTCATCGCGCAAGTGCCATTGGTAAATTGTTCGACAACTTCTGCTCAGCGGTCGCCTGCTTAGATCAATCCGATCTCTTCATCGCTCAGTGGGCGGTATTCGCCCGGTTTCAACCTGTCGTCGAGCGCCAGCGGGCCCATGCGCTCGCGGTGCAGGCGCATCACCTTGTTGTTGAAGTGGCCAAACATGCGCTTGACCTGGTGATAACGGCCTTCGACGATGCTCAGGCGCGCACTTTTCGGCCCGAGCAGCTCCAGCCCGGCGGGTTGCGTGGTGAGGTCTTCGAAGGCGAAGTACAGCCCCTGGCTGAACTTGATCGCGTATTCAGGGCCGATGTCCTGTTCGGTTTCGACGTAGTAGACCTTGGGCAATTTGGTCTGCGGTTGGGTCAGGCGCCGCGACCAGCTGCCGTCGTTGGTGATCAGCATCAGGCCGGTGGTGTTGAAGTCCAGGCGACCGGCTATGTGCAGTTCGTCCTTGTCTGGCTCATGGATCAAATCGAGCACGGTCGGGTGCTGCGGATCCCGGGTGGCGCTGACGCATCCGGCGGGTTTGTGCAGCATGAAATGGCGCAGGGGTTTGCCGACTTGCAGCACGTCGCTGTCGACTTCGACGCGGCTGAACTCGCGGACTTCACTGTGTGGGTCGCTGACGACTTTTCCATCAATCCTGACGCGTTTTTCCACCAGCAACAGGCGCACCTGCTTACGGTTGAAGCACGGCAGGTTGCTGAGAAATCGGTCGACACGCATGACTTAGGGATCAGTGAAGAAAGGGCCGCGCATCTTACTTGATCGATTCGGACGCTGCTTGCAACTGCGCCTCGACCTCGGCGCAGCGCGGGCACAGGCACGAGGCATTGCGCAGTTGCGCCGGCAGCGCCTGGAGCACGGCCGGGTCGATGCTGACGCCGTAGCACCAGCAGGCGCGGTCGGCGGTTCGCGGGTCGGCCAGGGTGCAGTCGTTGGGTGCGCCGCAGGCGGGGCAGAGGTCAGGCTGGTTCATGGATGGAGTGAGCCATTTCCACGCAGGTTCGGTTACGGCCACTTTGCTTGGCCCGGTACATCGCATGATCCGCCCGTGACAGCAGGGTGTGCAAGGTGTCATCGGGCTGCAGGGTGGTCAGGCCGATGCTGACGGTCACTCGCAAGATCTGGCCGTTGTAGGTGTAGCTCTGTTGCTCCACGTACTGACGAATTTTCTCGGCGATTATCAGACCGGTCTGACCATCGGTGTCCTTGAGCAGCACGATGAACTCTTCACCGCCCCAGCGGCAGACGATGTCGGAGTGCCGCAGGCAGCTCTTCAGATCCTGGGCAAAACCATTCAATACCTGATCGCCGGCCAGGTGGCCATAGGTGTCGTTCAACACCTTGAAGCGGTCGAGGTCCAGCAGCAAGGCAGTCAGCGGTTTGGGCTCGCGCCGGGCTTCGTGCATGGCCTGTATGGCCAGCAGGTCGAAGCCGCGACGGTTGGGCAGTTCGGTCAGGCTGTCGAGGGTGGCCTGGGCCTGGATCTTGTCCTGAAGGCGCTTGATGACCTGGTTGAGCAGGACCAGCACGATCAGCGTGACCAGCAGGCAGATCAGCAGGTTGAGGTACAGCGACTGGCGGATTTCACCCAGGGCGCTGTCCTCGCGTTTGTCGACGAACAGGTACCAGTTCAGTTCCGGGATGAACCGCACATTGAGGAAATGCCCCTGGCCCTGCACGGAATATTCGTAGCTGCCGCTGTGGGGTTTGGGCAGCCGACTGACCAGGTCCTTCATGCCGTCCAGTTCACCGAGTTTCTGCCCGATGCGCGCACCCTGCGGACCGCCTTCGGCGCCTGTCAGCACGAGGCGTCCGAAGTTGTCGACGAAATACACGCTGCGCTGATAACGCTGCTGGTACTTGTCGATCAGCTTGATCACGGCGTCGACGGTCAGGCCAACGCCGGCTGCGCCGATGAACCGGTCGTTGTAGTCGTGAACCTTGTAGTTGATGAAAAAGGTCAGGTTGTCCTTGTTGGCGAGGTCCGGGTCGACGTTGATCTCGTACGGATCCTTCATGTCCCGCACGCGGAAATACCAGGCGTCGCGGGGCTCGGTGGCCTTGACCTGCTTGAGCACACCCTTGGCGTGGTAGTAAGTCAGGCTGGTGTTGGAGACGAAGAACGCGGTGTAGGCGCCGTAGTGGGTCATGACCTCGTTGAGGTACCGGGTCATCTGGTCGGAATCCTTTTCACCATTGACCACCCAGTCGCGCATGAAGGTGTCGCGGGCCATCATCGAGGAAATCAGGATCGGCCTGACCAGGTCTTTCTGGATTTCCGAGTAGACCGTGTCCGATGTCAGCGGCAGTTCGGTGTTGACGATGTTGTCGCGGATCGAGGCCCGGGAGGCGTAGTAACTGAGAAAGGAGGTGGCGAGGAAGCCTGCGCCCAGCAATGCGACCAGCGTGAGCACCAACGAGCGTTGAGAATACAGCGGCGAGCGAAGCGGCATGGCAGTTCCATTGGCAGTCATCCGATGGCAGGCATTCTAAGGGTACTGCCGGGAAATAACTGCTCCATGTGCGCTGCGAATGGTCGTAAATCTTGCACGGACCTTGTGGGAGCGAGCTTGCTCGCGATGGCGGCGTGTCTGCCACATCAAGGCTGAATGTCACACCGCTATCGCGAGCAAGCTCGCTCCCACAGGGTTATGAGTCTGGTGTTTAGCCCAGTGTTTTCAGGTACATCCGCCAGCCGCCGAAATGGCTGATGTTCACCGCGCCCTCCAGTCCATACGCCTCGCAGATAAACCCGCTCTCCCAGCGGCCGTCCGCCAGTTGCACCTTGCCCAATCCCAGCGGTGCCGGAATCCCGGTCAGGAACGAACCCAGTTCTCGGCTGGGCAACTCCCAGACTTCCACGGCAATCGCCACGCCGCCATCCTTCACGCGGACCATGCCCGGACGCAACGGCGGGCCGCCGGCCAGGGCATGGAGTTGATAATCCGGCGAGCTGAAGGTTGTTTCCAGCAACCGGGCGCCACGCTGCCTGAGCTGCCAGTTCAACGCCAGCCCGTCCAGATGCGCGCCGCAGACCACCAGCCGCGCTCGATCATGGCGGGCAACCGGTGCCGGTGCGGGAGCGGCCAGGCCTTGCTGGCGCTGCAAGGCATCCGCCACGCTCAACAGGTACTGATCGGTGAAGGCCCGGCCAAACAATGTCACGCCCCATGGCAGGCCGTTGTCCATGAAGGCGCTGGGCACGGCGACGGCGGCGTAGTCGAGCAGGTTCATGAAGTTGGTGTAGTAGCCGAGGTCCGAATTGCGCAGCACCGGTTCGGCCTCGAGTTCCGCCAGCGACACCGGGCGGCCGATGGTGGGCGTGACGACACAATCGAGACCTTCCAGCGCTGCGTCGCACAGGGCCTTGAGCGCTTGCAGCCGGTATTGGGCGCGGAAGGTCTGCACGCCGTCGACGGCGGGTGCCTTGGCCAATACAGCGCGAATCACCGGCAACACGGCCTCGGGGTTTTGTGCCATCAACTCCCCGGCCACGCTGTAGCGCTCGGCCACCCACGGGCCTTCATAGAGCAAGCGTGCAGCCTCCAGAAACGGTGACAGGTCCAATTCCACCGCTTCGCCGCCCAAGGCCTTGAGACGGTCGATGGCATCACCGAACAACCGCGGGCCTTCAGGGCATCCAAAGAATTGCAGGTCCTGTGCACGTGGTACGCCGAACCGGAACGGCCGTGGTGTGCCGAACGCCGAGCCGTCATTCCACAGCGGGTTGCTGCGGCTGTATTCGTCCCGCGGGTCGAAGCGTGCGGTGAGCGCCAGCAACTGACTGGCCTCCCGCGCGGTGGCGGTGAACGTAGTGACGCAATCGAGGGTACGACAGGCCGGCACCACGCCGGCCGTCGAGATCAGGCCCTTGGTGGCTTTCATGCCGACCAGGTTGTTCAACGCCGCCGGCACGCGCCCGGAGCCGGCGGTGTCGGTACCCAGGGAAAAACTCGCGACCCCGAGCGCCACCGCCAGCGCCGAACCGGCGCTGGAGCCGCCCGACGGATACTCCGGCAACACGCTGTTGGGACACACGCCATAGGGTGAGCGGCTGCCGTTGAGCCCGGTGGCGAACTGGTCGAGATTGGTCTTGCCCAACGGAATCGCACCCAGGGCCAGCAGTTGTTCGACGATGGTCGCCGAACGCTGCGGCACGTAGGCAAATGCCGGGCACGCTGCCGTGGTCGGAATGCCCGCCAGGTCGATGTTGTCCTTGATCGCAAATGGCACGCCGTACAGCGGCAGGCTGTCGAGGTCGCGGCCATCGAGGGCGGCGAGGTACGGCTCCAGTTCCTCGGCGCTTAGCAGGTGGATGAACAGGTGATAGTCCGGATTCAGCGCGGCGGCTTTGTCCCGCAGGTTCGTCAGCAATTGACGGGGGTTAAGGCTGCCGTCGCGGTAGGCGCTGCGCAGGGCGTCGAGTTGCAGATTGATATTCATGGCATGCGTCCTTTTCAAAATGGGTTCAGTCAAGTTCCAGCACCACGACGCGCTGTCCGGCGCGCACCGCCGAACCCGGTTGCACGCGCACCTCGCGCACCACACCGGCCATGGGGGCGAGCAGGGGGATTTCCATCTTCATCGACTCCAGGATCACCAGCACATCACCGGCCGCGACGCGCTTGCCGGCCTCGACCTGAACCTGCCAGAGGTTGCCGGCGATGTGGCTGTCGACGCTCTGTTGACCGCTGGCCAGCGGCGCCTCCTCGGTCGTCTCCGGGGCCGGCTCTTCGCTGTCGAAATGCGCCTGGCCGCTGGCGATCCAGCGCTCACGCTCGGCATTGAATGCGCTTTTTTGCTGCTCGCGAAACGCGCCGATGGTCTGGGCTTCCTGCGTCAGAAACGCCTGGTAATCCGCCAGGTTCAACTGACTGTGTTCGATGTTCAGGTGGAAGCGTCCGAGGGGGAAATCCTGGCGAATGCGCAGCAGTTCATTGGCGCTGACCGGGTAGAAACGGATCTGGTCGAAAAACCGCAGCAACCATGGCTTGCCATCGAACGCGGCGACTTCGCGGTAGCGGTTCCACATCTGTAGCGTGCGCCCGACAAACTGATAACCGCCTGGGCCTTCCATGCCGTAGACGCACATGTACGCGCCACCGATACCCACCGAGTTTTCCGCGGTCCAGGTGCGCGCCGGGTTGTACTTGGTCGTGACCAGGCGATGGCGCGGATCGAGCGGGGTGGCGACCGGCGCGCCGAGGTAAACGTCGCCCAGGCCCATCACCAGGTAACTGGCGTCGAACACTGTGCGTTGCACTTCATCGAGGTTCGGCAGGTCGTTGATGCGGCGGATGAACTCCAGGTTGCTCGGGCACCAGGGCGCGTCCTTGCGCACCGTGGTCATGTATTTCTCGATGGCCAACTGGCACGCCGGGTCGTCCCAGGACAGTGGCAGATGGACGATGCGCGAGGGCAATTGCAGGTCTTTGGCGGCGCACACGGCGTCCCATTCGCCGGCGACGATGCCGAGCAGGTCGGCCAGTGGCAGTTGTTCGGGTTGGTAGTGGACTTGCAGTGAGCGGATGCCTGGCGTCAGGTCGATCACGCCGTGCAGGTGTTGGCTTTCCAGGGCTTGCATCAGGGCGTGGGCGCGGAAGCGCAGGACCAGGTCGAGTTCCGGTGCGCCGATCTCCAGCAGCAGATGCGTATCGCCGGACAGTCGTGCAACCAGCCGCGTATCTCCCTGGCCAATGTCCAATACAACAGGCGACACCATCCCCTGTGGGAGCGGCGGTGCGGCGGTCCGACTTGCTCGCGAAAGCGGTGCTTCAGACACATCAATGTTGACTGACGCGCCCTCTTCGCGAGCAAGCCCGCTCCCACATTGATCCCATTTCAAGGCCAGGGTGCGGGCGGTCTTGATGTCGATGGGGGAGAACTGCACCTTGTCCCCTGCCTTGAGCTGCCCCAGTTGCCAAAGATCCGCCTCGATCACCGTCACCGGGCACACGAACCCGCCCAGGCTTGGGCCATCCGGGCCGAGGATGACCGGCATGTCACCGGTGAAATCCACTGCTCCGATCGCATAGGGATTATCGTGGATATTCGACGGATGCAGCCCGGCCTCCCCACCGTCGGCACGCACCCATTCAGGCTTCGGCCCGATCAGGCGCACACCGGTGCGGCTGGAGTTGAAATGCACTTCCCACTGCGTGGCGAAGAAGGTACTGATGTAGTTTTCCGTGAAGTATTCCGGCGCACCGTGGGGGCCGTAGATCACGCGAATCTGCCGAACCGCCGGCAACCCGGTGACCTGATCTTCTGCCAGTTGTTGACCGGCGCTGCGGTCATTCAGCGCTGGCAGGTGCAATACGTCACCGGCCCGCAAGGCGCGACCACCGTGCCCGCCAAATTGCCCCAGCGTGAAGGTGCTTTTGCTGCCCAGATAGTCCGGCACCTGCAGGCCGCCACGCAGACACAGATAACTGCGCGCGCCTGCGCCGGCAATGGTGCCGAGGCTCAAGCTGGCGCCTGCCGGAACCACCAGCGCAGTGTTCATCGGCACGCTTTGGCCGTCGAGCAGCAATGGAATCACCGCACCGGTCACCGCCACCACCGCCTCGCAATTGAAGCGCAGCAACGGCCCGCTCATGGTGATTTCCAGCGCCGCCGCGCCTTCGTCGTTGCCCAGCAAACGGTTACCCAGGCGCAGCGCCCGACTGTCCATCGGCCCTGAAGGCGGCACGCCGACCGCCCAGTAACCGAGGCGCCCCGGATAATCCTGAACACTGGTTTGCGTACCGGCGCTGAGTACCTCGAACGTGTTGGCCTGATACACCAGGCCTTCCAGGCAACGGGTCCACGGCTGGCCGCTGGCGAAAGGCGTATCGAGCAGTATCTGGCGCAGGTAATCGCGGTTGATTTCCACGCCGTAGAGCAGGCTGGCACCCAGCGCTTGATGCAGATCCGCAGCAGCCTCTTCGCGCGTCGGCGCCCAACTGATGACTTTGGCGATCATTGGGTCGAAATACGGCGGGATTTCGCAGCCCGCTTCGACCCAGGTGTCGATGCGCAGTCGTTTGCCGTCGGCGTCAGGGAAATTCACCGCCGTGAGCAAACCGGGGCTTGGCTGGAAATCGCGCCCCGGATCCTCGGCATACAACCGCGCCTGAATCGCATGACCCTGCGGCTTCAAACCCTGTACCAGATCGCTCAGCGGCGGCAGCTCACCGGCCGCCAGTTGCACCATCCAGCGCACCAGGTCGACGCCCCACACCTGTTCGGTGACGCCGTGTTCCACCTGCAAACGGGTGTTCACTTCCAGGAAATAGAAACGCCGCGCATCGCTGTCGAAGACGAACTCCACGGTGCCGGCGCTGCGGTAGTTCACCGCTTTGGCCAGTTTGATCGCCGCCGTGCAAAGTTCATCGGCCATGCCCTCGGGCAGGTTCGGTGCCGGGGTTTCCTCGAGGACTTTCTGGTTGCGACGCTGCACCGAACAGTCGCGTACACCGAGGGCGATCACCTCGCCGCGACCGTCGCCGAACACCTGCACTTCCAGGTGACGGGCACGCTGGATGTACTTCTCGATGAACACCCCGGCGTCGCTGAAATTGTTCTGGCCCAGGCGTTTGACTGCTTCGAAGGATTCGCTCAACTCGACCGCGCTGCGGCACACGCGCATGCCGATGCCGCCACCGCCGGCGGTGCTCTTGAGCATCACCGGGTAGCCGACCTGTTCACCGGCGATCAATGCTGCGTCGAGGCTCTCGAGCAACTCGGTGCCTTCAAGCATGGGCACACCCTGTTGCCGGGCCAGGGCGCGGGCGGTGTGCTTGAGGCCGAACACCCGCAGTTGTTCCGGTGTCGGGCCGATGAAGGCGATGTCGACGGCTTCGCAGGCTTCGGCGAATGTGGCGTTTTCCGAGAGGAAGCCGTAACCGGGATGGATCGCGGTGGCGCCGCTGGACTTGGCGATGGCGAGGATTTTATCGATCGCCAGGTAGGTGCCGGCGGCTGCGCCTTCACCGAGGCTGTGCGCTTCGTCGGCCTGCAGGATGTGCAGGCTGGCCGCGTCGGCTTCGGAGTAAACGGCGACACCCCGCACGTGCAGTTCACGCAAGGTCCGCAGGATGCGGCAAGCAATGGCGCCACGGTTGGCAATCAGGACTTTTTCGAACATGGCATAACCCCCGGAGGCGATTGCGCATCAGCCTCGACTGGGATGCGGGCCGTCCCGCAGTTTTTCGAAATGCATCCGGGCCGTCCCGGATGACTGAATCAATTCGTTCCAAAACACCATTGGCCCCTTGTAGGAGCGAGCTTGCTCGCGATGGTCGTGAACGATTACGCGTAAAACCAGATACCCAGCGGCGCTCTTGGGTTTTTCGCGAGCAAGCTCGCTCCTACAGAGGGCGGTGGTGGCTTTTACTTTCTGAGGCACTGCCCTGAACGGGCCTGGCACAGGGTGAACAGCCAGCGGCGCAAGCGCGCGAGTTTCAGTTCCATACCAGTAGCTCCGCTGGTGTCGGGTTGTAGGCGTTGCACGGGTTGTTCAGTTGCGGGCAGTTGGAGATCAGCACGATCACGTCCATCTCGGCGCGCAGGTCGACGTACTTGCCCGGCGCGGAAATCCCGTCTTCGAACGTCAAGCCGCCGTCGGCGGTGACCGGCACGTTCATGAAGAAGTTGATGTTCGGCCCGATGTCGCCCTTGCCCAGGCGTCCGTCGTGGACACAGGCGCGCAGGTAGTTGTCGCGGCAGCTGTGCATGTAGCGCTTCTCCAGGGCGTAGCGCACGGTGTTGCTCTCTTGCGCACAGGCGCCGCCGAGGGTGTCGTGACGCCCGCAAGTGTCGGCGACGATGGTCAGCATCGGTTTGCCGAGGTTGGAATACAGCACGCTGCCGGTGCTCAGGTACACGCTGTTCTGCCGACGCAACGTGCGCTGCACGTCGTAGCGTTCCTTGGGATTGGCGACGCTGTAGAACAAGGTGTCGACGGCCTGATTGCCTTCAAGATCGAGGATGCGCAGGGTCTGGCCGGCCTTGACCTCCATCAGCCAGGGTTCGCCGGCGGGGATGGTGGCGCGGTAGATCGCGGTGTCTGGTTGTCTGCTTGTGTGAACGGCAGCGGTAGCGATTGCGAGTGACATGGCAGCGATCCTCAGGCGAACAGACGGTCGGTGTTGATGAAGCCGCGCTCGTTTTCCGGGCGCGAGGTGCGGCAGTGTTCGGCGACGCTGGCGTCGGCGTTCATCCAGCTGAGCTTCAGCGGTTTCGGTGCATATTCCGGCGATGGATCCATCGGGTGCTGCAGAGCGGTGAGCACCACCAGGGTGTCCATCGGTGCGTACAACTCGATGTAGTCGCCAGCCTTGGAATTGCCCTCGACGAAATGGAAGCGTCCGGCGTCATCGACGTTCACGCGGCTGAACAGGTTGAGCGTCATCAGCAGATCGGACAGGCCAAGTCCCCACTTGCCCAGCTCCACCAGCAGGTTGTCGGTGCCGTTGCGGAAGAAGCCGTTGCGCAGTTCCTGATAGCGGCCCGCGCCGTACTTTTCTGCCACTTCTTCGGCGCAGAGCACGCCGCCCAGGCTGTCGCTCCAGCCGCAGGTGTCGGCGGTGATGGCGGCCAGCACGCGGCCCATGTCCGAGTACAGGCAATGGCCGGCGGTGAGCTTGGCGGTGTGTTGGCATTTGAGGCTGTCGGGCAGGTTCAGGCGCTCGGTTTTTTCGTTGGCGTTGAGCAGTGTCAGGCTGACGTTGGCGCCGCCGCGCAGGTCGGTCAGGCGCAGCAATTGGCCGCGCTTGAGCACGAAGGAACGATGGCCGCCGCCGGGGAGCATTTCTTCGGCGAAGGGCGGGAACAGTTGAGTCGAATCAGTCATTGTGAAAAATCCTCTAAGCGATACGAAGCGTGCCCGCCACCGGCAGCGGCAGGGCGTTGACGGCTTTGCACTGGGCGCGGCGGTCGCTGTTCAAAGGGATGTCGTAGGTGATGCGTGCGCCATAGCGACCGGGCGCATGCGGGTCGAGACGGACCTTGTCGAACACCAGCAGGCGCGTGCCGAGGCTGAAGCCTTCGGACAGGTCATGGGTGACCATGAACACCGTCAGCCGGGTCTCGCGCCACAGCTCCAGGAGCAAAGCGTGCATGTCTTTGCGGATGCCCGGATCGAGGGCGCCGAAGGGTTCGTCGAGCAACAACACCCGCGGCTTCATGATCAGCGCCTGGGCAATGGCCAGCCGTTGTTGCATGCCGCCGGAGAGCTGCGCCGGATACTTGTCCAGCGAATGGCCGAGGCCGACCTTGTGCAGCAGCACCGAGGCCTGTTCGCGGGCCTCTTTTTTCGCACTGCCGAACAGGCGCCCGAACAAGGGCGAACGCGGCAGTTCGAGGCCGAGGGCGACGTTGTCCAGCACGCTCAGGTGCGGGAACACCGAGTAGCGCTGGAACACCACGCCACGGCTGGCGTCCGGCTCACCGGCCAAGGGCTGGCCGTCGAGCAGGATCTCGCCGCGACTGGCGCGTTCCTGGCCGAGCAGCAGACGCAGGAAGGTCGATTTACCACAACCGGACGCCCCCACCAGTGTGCAGAACTCACCCTCGTTGACGTTCAGGTTGAGGCCTTCGAGCACCACTTGATCGGCGTATTGCTGCCAGACGTTTTTAACGGTGATGAAGCTCATTTGGCGGCCCCCTCATACCAGGGGAACGCACGCCGGGTCAGGCGTTTAAGGCCCCAATCCATCAGCCAGGCGAGCAGGGTGATCCACACCACATACGGCAGGATCACGTCCATCGCCAGGTAGCGACGCACCAGGAAGATCCGGTAGCCAAGGCCATCAGTGGAGGCAATGGCTTCGGCGGCGATCAGGAACAGCCATGCCGAGCCGAGCATCAAGCGCAGCGAGATCAACAGCCGTGGCAACAGTTGCGGCAACACCACCCGCAGCATCAGGGTCCAGGTCGAGGCGCCGAGGGTCTGGGCCTTGATCAGCAGTTCCACGGGAATTTCCCGGGCACGCTGTTCCAGGTCCCGGGCCAGCGCCGGGGTGATGCCGATGACGATCAGCATCACTTTCGACAATTCCCCCAGGCCGAAGACGATGAACAGGATCGGCAGGATCGCCAGCGGTGGCACCATCGACAGCACCGTCAGCAGGGGGGACAACGGCGCACCGAACAGCGGCAGGGTGCCTGCGGCGATGCCCAGGCACAGCCCGGCCAGGGCGCTGATGCCCAGGCCTATGGCCAGGCGTTGCAGGCTGGAGGCCGTGTCCTGCCAGAGCAGGTATTCGCCGGTGCGGGTGTCGGCCACGAAGGCCAGGCGTTTCACTGCATCGGCCATCTGCACGGCGCTGGGCAGCAGCTTGTCGTTGGGGTTGTCCAGCAGTCGCTCGGCCGAACCCATGAAATAGGCGAACAGCACCAGGGCGAACGGCAGGATCACCAACAACAGGCGACTCGGGCGGTCCGGATGACGGTTGATCAGGCGCATGGCCGGTTCTCCTGATTACAGCTTGGCGTCGGCGGCCATCTGCACGTAGCTCGGGTCGAAACGCAGCTTGAGGTTGCCTTTGTCGCCGCTGGTCACGCCGTTGGCGAAGGCCATGCCGACAGCGCTGGTGTCCTTGGCGCCCTCACCCAGCAAGCCGTGCTGGAAGGAGAACTCGGCGACTTTGCGCATGGTTTCCGGCAGTTGCTTGCTGGTGCTGAACGCCAGGGCTTCCTTGGGTGTGGCGAACAATCGGGTGGTATCCAGTTGCGCCTGAAAACCCGCCAGATCGGTGCCCGAGGCCTTGGCCATGTGTTCCAGCGCGGCTTTGCCGGCGGCGTTTTTCGCGTTCATCAACTCGACCACTTCAAACCAGGCACCGGTCAGTGCCTTGCCCAGGGCCGGGTTGTCTTTGAGGGTGGCGCTGTTGACCACCATCATGTCCATGATTTCGCCGGGGATCTGGCTCGAATTGAACACTTCGGTCACCGCGGGCTTGGCCTTGATGTCCGAGAGCATCGGGTTCCAGGTGGTGACGGCGTTGACCTGTTCGGTGTTGAAGGCGGCGGAGATATCGGCGTCGGAGGTGTTGACCACTTTCAGGTCTTTCTCGGTGAGGTCCACCGAGTCCAGCGCCCGGGCCAGCAGGTAATGGGAGACCGAGAGCTCTACCAGGTTGACGTCCATGCCCTTGAGGTCGGTGACAGTCTTGCCTTCACCCTTGAGCACGATGCCGTCGTTGCCGTTGGAGAAATCGCTGACGATCAGCGCGGTGCTGTCGACGCCGCCGGCGGCCGGAATGGTCAGCGCGTCCATGTTGGTCATGGTGCAGCCGTCGAACTGGCCGGCGGTGTACTGGTTGATCGATTCGACATAGTCATTGAGCTGCACCACATCGATCTGGATGCCGTACTTCTTCGCCCATTTGTCGACGATGCCCTGGCTACCGGCGTACTCCCATGGCATCCAGCCGGCGTAAATGGTCCAGCACACGCTGAAGTGGTCTTTCTGGGCAGCCTGGGACGAGAAGCTCACGAGGGCGGCGAACGCAGCGGCGAGCAGGGCGGGTAAACGAAGCTGGGACATGGTGGTTCTCCAGTTGATCAAGGACGGACAGGACGGCAGCGGCACCGCTAACGGTGGCTTGTCTCCCGGGCTTTTGTCCCGCCGTGTAACCTCAACTGGAGGTCGCCAACTCTCGGACCAGTCACTCGCGTTTGCGAGCCGGAACCCTAGTCAGCCATTTGCAAATTGTGGTGCCGCGAACCTGTAGTGACTCCTGCACCCGGTTGTTAAAGCGAGAGGCGTGCCAAGTTGGCCCGAGCGCTCTAGTTCGGGCGACGGGGAGGTCGACGGTGTTAATTGGAAAGGTGTACTGCCTTGTGATGGTGCGCGGGTGCACCGCATTGGAACCTGTCCGCCGCTGATCAGAAGGTGGGTGCAACATCGCACTTGGCAGGGGATTGCCAGTCAAAACAGGTGTCAGCCGGTGTGTGCCGACTGCTGTCACAGGTCTTTACGGAGGCCGCCATGTTACGTCGATTGTTGTTGGGAGCAGTGCTCGGTCTCGGATTGTCTGGCTGCTACTACTACGACGGTCCTGCCGATTACTACGGGGGATCTTATTACTACCCCGGCTATTACTCGCCCTATTACTACGGTTACTACGGTCCGCGCTATTACGGTGGTTATCGCGCCTATTACTACGGCGGGCATGGTTACTACCGTGGTCACGGTGGTGGACATCATGGTGGTGGACATCGTGGTGGACACCGTTGATCAGGGCGTGAATGGATGAAAAACCTTTCATCGGGCAGATGTTTCTACTTGTTTCGGGGGCGCACCAGATTCCGAATTCGGTGTCTGATCTTTCGACAGTCACCGAACATTTGACTGTCGCCTGCCAGCGTCGCTGGTGTGGCTCATCCGCGGTCCAGGAGGCCGCCATGCTCTGTCAAAAAAAGCTGCGCCGAATTCTACTGCTTGCAGTGTTGGGATTGTCCCTTGGTGGGTGCGTGCCTTACTACGATGAAGGAGGCAGTTACTACAGTTCCGAGGTCTATACCTCGCCATCGCCAACCTATTACGCCGGAGGGAGTTCCTACTACTCCAATGGTGGCGGTTACTACACACCGCCGCCCCGGTACTACGTGCCTCCAGCGCGGTATTACCAGCCGACACCGCGCTATTACTCACAGCCGCGGATATATCAACCGTCGCGCTATTACTCGCAGCCGCGGATGCATCAATCGTCGCGCCATTCCCAGTCGGCCACTCGTTATTATCAGCCGTCGCGGGGCGACTACCGCACGCATCAGAACCATGGCTGGGATGGCCGTAACCGCGGGAACTGGAACAACGACTATCGCGGTAACGGTCGCGGCTATCGCAACGGGCGGGGCGGTCACCGATAGCCAATCGCGGTTCTAATGTGGGAGCGGGCTTGCTCGCGAAGGCGGAGTGTCAGTCAACATCAATGTTGCTGAAATGACGCCTTCGCGAGCAAGCCCGCTCCCACAGTGTTGTGTGCAATTTTCAGTATTCGGACAAATCCGCCAGCGGATGCCGACCTTCCCAGGCCTTGTGAAAATGCGCCTCGACCACAGCGTCCGGCACGGTGTTGATGTCCGGCCAGTGCCAGTGCGGCTTCTGGTCCTTGTCGATCAACCGCGCACGCACGCCTTCACTGAATTCCGGATGACGGCAGCAGTTGAGGCTCAGGGTGTATTCCATCTGGAAGACTTCGGCCAGCGACAGGTGCCTGGCCCGGATGATCTGTTCCCATACCAGATGCGCGGTCAGCGGCGCGCCTTCACTCAGGGTCCTGGCCGCACGGCTGAGCAACAGGTCGCTGTGGTCGCGCAGGGCGCTGATGGCCTTCCAGGCGCAACGCACATCGCTGACATCCAGTAGCTCGTCGATCTGACGACGACGCGGCAGCCACTGGGCTTCGGGCATCTGCGCCACGGCTTCCTGCTGCAAGGCCTTGAGCAGGCTGTTGAGCTGCATGGGTGTCTGTTCCTGCCAGTTCAGTTGCAGCAGGCCTTCGATCAACTTCGGCTGCTGCTCATCGAGCATAAAACGATCCGCCAGGTCCAGATCGATGGCATCGCGGCCGTTCATGTGCGCGCCGGTCAGGCCCAGGAACAACCCGAGCTTGCCGGGCAGGCGCGACAGGAACCAGCTGGCGCCAACATCCGGGTACAGGCCGATGCTGATCTCCGGCATGGCCAGGCGGCTGCTCGGCGTGACGATACGGGTGCTCGCCCCTTGCAACAGTCCCATGCCGCCGCCGAGCACATAGCCGTGCCCCCAGCAGATCAACGGCTTGGGGTAGGTGTGCAGTTTGAAGTCCAGGCGATACTCCGCCGCAAAAAACTGCGCAGCCAGTGGCGGTACTTCACCCGGATGGACGCGACAGGCTTGCACCAGGCTGCGCACTTCACCGCCAGCGCAAAAGGCCTTGGCGCCATTGCCGCGCAACAGGACGCAGACGATCTGCGGGTCCTTGGCCCAGGCTTCCATGCGGTCGCGCAGGGCGTTGATCATGGGCAGGGACAGGGCGTTCAGGGATTTTTCGGCATCCAGGCTGGCGATGCCGATGCGCGCGCCGTCGGTGCCGGTGAGTTCTTCGAAGTGCAGATTCATCGTGACCTCGATCGGGAATTTGAGGGTTAAGTATGATCGCTGTGTGGGAAAGTGCCGGATCTGCATCAGATCAATTGACAAGCGTGGTGAGCTTTCCTAGGGTTCGCCCCATTGTTTTTGCCGGATGTAACCATGACTGCTGACGACCGTATCAAACTCGAACCGGGCTGGAAGGAGGCACTGCGTGCCGAATTCGACCAGCCTTACATGGCAGAGTTGCGAAACTTCCTGCAACAGGAGCGGGCGGCCGGCAAGGAGATCTATCCGCCGGGGCCGATGATTTTCAACGCGCTCAATTCCACGCCGCTGGACAAGGTCAAGGTGGTGATCCTCGGCCAGGATCCCTATCACGGCCCGGGCCAGGCCCACGGTTTGTGCTTCTCGGTGCAACCCGGCGTACCGGCGCCACCGTCGCTGGTGAACATCTATAAAGAGCTCAAGCGCGACCTGAACATCGACATCCCCAACCATGGTTACCTGCAGAGCTGGGCCGATCAGGGCGTGCTGATGCTCAACACCACCATGACCGTCGAGCGCGCCAACGCCAATGCCCACAAGGACAAGGGCTGGCAGTTTTTCACCGATCGGGTCATTGAAGTGGTCAGCCAGCAGCAGCCGCACCTGGTGTTCATGCTGTGGGGCGCCCATGCCCAGAGCAAGCAGAAGCTGATCGATGCGACCAAGCACCTGGTGCTGACCTCGGTGCACCCGTCACCGCTGTCCGCCTATCGCGGCTTCCTCGGTTGCGGGCATTTCAGCCGGACCAACAAGTTTCTGGAGCAGAATGGCGAGACGCCGATCGAGTGGCGGTTGCCGCCGGTTTAAGCGTTGATTTCGAGGGCCTCTTCGCGGGCAAGCCCGCTCCCACAGGGTTTGCGCGGTCCTTGTGGGAGCGGGCTTGCCCGCGATGGGGGCGACTCGGATTAGTTGTCTGAATCCGGATTGCGATTCCAATACTTGAACAACGGCTCCGCCAGAAACAGCACAAACAACAACCTCATCACCTGCATCGCCGTCACCAGCGGCACCGACAATTGCAGGGTCTCCGCCGTCAGGCTCATCTCGGCAATACCGCCCGGCATCATGCCCAATGTCAGTGAGCGCAGATCCAGGTGGGTCAGCGCACTCAAGCCCAGTGCTGCGGCAGTCGCAATCAGCATGGACAGCACCGTGCCGATCAAGGTGCGGCCCATGAACGATGGCGCACGCCGGAAAAACTGCCGGTTGAAGTGACAGCCCAGACCGCTGCCGATCAACCACTGGCCGATCTGGCTGCCGCCGTTGGGCAGGCCGATGTGCAGATCCCAGCCGATGCTGACCGCCGCACTGACCAGCAACGGCCCGAACAGCCAGGGGTTGGGTTGACGCAGGCGTTCCCAGATCCACGCCGCCAATGCGCCAGCAGGAAACAGCACCGCCAGCCAGCGCCAATCGATACTGCCCGCGTGGGAAATCGGCGCACCGTCACCCAGCAAATACTTGAAGGCCGCCGGTACGCACAGCACCACCACCAACACCCGCAAACTTTGTCCCGCCGCCACACGGCTGAGCACCGCACCATTGCGCGCGCCGAGGTTGACCATCTCCCCGGAACCGCCGGGCATGCTGGAAAAGAACGCGGTGGCGCGATCTTCACCGGTGCGGCGCATCAGCCACACGGCGACCACTGCGGACAGGCTGGTGACCAACGCACCGAAGAAGATCAGACCGAAATGACTCAGCACCTGCTCCATCACCAGCGGGGTGAAGTGCAGGCCGATACCGATGCCGACGATCCACTGGCCGCACTTGCGGCCGCCAGGGATTTCGGCCAGTTGCCAGGGGGTCAGGCAGCGCACGAGGATGATCGCCAGCAACGAGCCGACCATCCACGGCAAAGGCCAGCCGACCTGGCTGGCGAGGTAACCGCCCAGCAGGCCGACCAGCGGGGTTCCCCACCAGGCTTTGAAAGGTGTTCGATCAGACATCGGCGATGACGCGCCGGGTAACCGAACGTTTACGCCAGATACGCACAATGGGCACCAGCAACATGACCACGATCAACCCCCAGACACCGACGGTGATACCGCTCGACCAGAGAATATCCAGCGAACCGTTGGAAATCGACAGCGCCCGACGCAGGTTCTGTTCCATCAAGCCACCGAGGATGAAACCCAGCAACACCGGGGACAACGGGAAGTCCAGCTTGCGCAGGATGTAACCGAAGATGCCGATGCCGATCATCAGGAACAGGTCGAAGGTCGTGGCATGCACGGCATACACGCCAATGGCGGTGATGATTGCGATCATCGGCACCAGCGCCCAGTTTGGTACGGCAAGGATTTTGGTGAAGATCCGGATCATCGGAATGTTGAGGATCACCAGCATGATGTTGGCGATGAACAACGAAGCAATCAGGCCCCAGACGATGTCCGGTTGCTGTTGAAACAGCAGTGGGCCCGGCGTGATGTTGTACAGCGACAACGCACCGATCATCACGGCCGTGGTTCCCGAACCGGGAACGCCGAGGGTCAGCATCGGCACCAGTGCACCGCACGCTTCTGCGCCAATGGCGGTTTCCGGTGCAGCCAGGCCACGCTTGTCGCCTTGTCCGAATTTTCCGCTTGGGCCAGCGATACGTTTCTCGGTCATGTAGGCCACGGCGCTGGCCAGTGTGGCGCCCGCACCCGGCAACACGCCCATGATGAAACCGAGCACACCGCAACGCATGTTCACCCAGAACACCGAAGCGGCTTCCTTGAAGTTGAACAGCATCCGGCCGGTGGCCTGGAAGGCTTCCTGGCCACGATGGGTTTTTTCCAGCAGCAGGAGGATTTCGCTGATGGAAAACAGGCCCAGCACCAGGACCACGAATTGAATGCCGTCGGTGAGGTGGATGTTGTCCCCGGTGAAACGGTAAACGCCGCTGTTGGCATCAATGCCGACGGTCGACAGGAACAGGCCGATCAGCGCCGCGATGAACGTCTTGAGCGGCCTGTCACCCGCCATGCCGCCGAGGCAGACAATGGCGAACACCATCAGTACGAAATACTCCGCCGGACCGAAGGCAATCGCCCATTTCGCCAGCATCGGCGCGAACACGACCATCCCGCAGGTCGCAATGAAGGCGCCGATGAACGAACTCCACGCCGACAACGACAACGCCACACCGGCCAGACCCTGGCGGGCCATCGGGTAGCCATCGAGGGTGGTCATGACGGTGGAAGCTTCGCCCGGGATGTTCAGCAGGATTGAACTGATACGACCGCCGTACTCGCAACCCAGGTAAACCGCGGCCAGCAGGATCAGCGCCGACTCCGGTGGCAGGCCGAGGGCGAAAGCGATCGGGATCAACAACGCCACGCCATTGATCGGGCCCAGCCCCGGAAGCAGGCCGACGACCGTACCGATCAGCGTGCCGCTGAGAGCGGTCACCAGGTTGTAAGGGGTGAGTGCGACGCCGAAGCCGTGACTCAAGTAACCAAGCGTATCCATATCAGTTCTCCAGAACGTCGAGCAGGCCCAGAGGCAGTGGCACGTCCATGACTTTGTCGAACAGCAGGTACAGGCCGACACTCATCAGGCTGATGATGATCGCGCCCGGCAGCCAGCGCCCGCCGTACAGGCGAGCCATTGGAATGCCAACCAGCATGCTGCTGAGGATGAAACCCAGCGGTTCGAACAGCCCGGCGAAGACCAGCAGCAACAGCACGCAAACACCAATTTTGGTCAGGGTCTCGCGATCCATCGGCGGATCTTCATCGGTGTGCTTGATCGGCGAGGGCCGATACACCATGTAAACCAGCGCCAGGCCCATCAGCCCCAGCATCAACAGGGGGAACGCGCGTGGGCCGATCGGTTCGTAGGAAAAAGGTGCCTGGTAGGGTAAGGCCATCAGCACCAGGCTGAGACAGGCCAGCAACAGCACCGAAGCAAAAATGCGTTGTAAGAGCATGGGGAACTCCTGTGCCGCGACTCCGCCAAACGGAGTCGCGGCCGCTAGACAGAGGCGATCACTGGATCAGGCCGAACTCTTTGGCCAGCACTTTGTAGTCCGCGACCTGCTTCTTCACATAGGTGTCCAGTTCCGGACCGGTCATGGCGAACGGGAACAGTTCACGCTGGTCGCGCAACTTGGCGAACTCCGGTGAAGCCAGCAGTTTGTCGAAGGAGTCCTTCCACCAGGCGTAGTCCTCGTCGCTGACCTTCGGCCCCAGGTAGAAGCCGCGAACCACCGGCCAGACGATGTCGTAGCCTTGTTCGCGGGCGGTCGGGATGTTCTTCATTTCCGGCTCGTCCAGACGCTTGTCGGAGAACACCGCCAGCAGACGCATGTCACCGCTCTGGATGTGCGGCATGGAGTCGGAAATGTCGGTACTGCCAACCTGGATATGACCGCCGAGCAGGGCCGTGGCGATCTCGCCGCCACCTTCGAGGGCGACGTAACGCAGGTCACGCGGATTGATCCCGGCGGCCTTGGCGATCAGCGCGGTCTGCATCCAGTCCTGGCTGCCGACGGTGCCGCCGGAACCGATCACCACTTTGCTCGGATCTTTCTTCAGTGCCTGGACCAGATCGTCGAGGGTCTTGTAGGGCGAATCGCTCTTCACCGCGATGGCGCCGTAGCTGGTGCCGACGGCGGCCAGCCAGCGCACATTGCTTTCATCGAAACGACCGAACTTGCCTTGGGCCAGGTTCAGCAGCGAACCACTGGACCAGGCCACCAGCGTACCGGCATCGGCCGGACGCTGGGCGACTACCGCGTTGTACGCCACCGCGCCGACACCGCCGGGCATGTAAGTCACCCGCATCGGTTTGGTCAGCAGTTTTTCGTTGACCAGCGCGCTTTGCGCCAGTTTGCAGGTCAGGTCGAAACCACCACCGGGCGAGGCCGGGGCGATGCATTCCGGGCGTTTGGGCTCAGCCATGAGTTGGCCGGCGAACAGCACACAGCTGGCGGCGAGGGCGAAACGGCGCATTGAACGATTCATTTTTGTCTCCAGTGGAGTTTTTGTTTTTGGGATGATTCAGGTGCGACGATTTCGCGCGGTGCTGGCGTGTTCGAATCCGCACGGATCGAACGACGGGCAGCCGGCTTCGGCGCTGGCAAGCATAAAAATCGGGGAGCGAGAGAAAGGGCGGGGCGGGCAAGCCTGAAGCTGTGTGGACAGCATGGTGCAGTACCTCGTTTATTGTTTTTATTGGCGAAAACGCTTCGAGGCGTTTTTCGGTAGTTACATGTCAAAGCACGTTTTCAAACTACGATTCGATGGTCTGCAGTCGAAACCATCCGTGGGGCGACTCTAACGACCCAACCTTTCGCTAACCTTTCAGCGGGCTTTCACGGTTTTTCGGGCTTCACAGCGGTGATTGCGGCTGTAAACTCCGCGCCAAAGAATGGCGTCGGCCATCCCTGAACGAGGTATAGATCCATGCGTGTCCTGCTCGTCGAAGACCATTTGCAGCTCGCCGAAAGTGTCGCCCAGGCGCTCAAGAGCACCGGGCTGACCGTGGACGTTCTGCACGATGGCGTGGCCGCCGACCTGGCGCTGGGCAGCGAGGAATACGCCATGGCGATCCTCGATGTCGGCTTGCCGCGCATGGATGGTTTCGAAGTGCTGGCGCGCCTGCGGGCGCGGGGCAAGAACCTGCCGGTGCTGATGCTGACCGCCCGCAGTGACGTCAAGGATAGGGTCCATGGCCTGAACCTCGGCGCCGACGATTACCTGGCCAAGCCGTTCGAACTGACCGAACTCGAAGCCCGGGTCAAGGCGTTGCTGCGTCGTAGTGTGCTGGGCGGTGAGCGTATCCAGCGTTGTGGTGTGCTGGCCTATGACCTGGAAACCCGGCGTTTCACCCTCGGTGAAGAGTTGCTGACCCTGACCTCCCGCGAACAGGCGGTACTCGAAGCCCTGATCGCGCGCCCCGGTCGGGTGATGAGCAAGGAGCAACTGGCGTCGCAGGTGTTCGGTCTGGATGAAGAGGCCAGTCCCGATGCGATCGAAATCTACGTGCACCGCCTGCGCAAGAAACTGGATGGCCAGCCGGTCGCCATCGTGACCTTCCGTGGCCTCGGTTACTTGCTGGAAAGCCGCGATGCATAAGCCCAGCAGCTTGCGCTGGCGGTTGTTGTGGAACCTGGCGCTGTTGCTGGTGGTGTTGATGCTGGCCAGCGGGTTGAGCGCCTACTGGAACGGTCGTGAAGCCGCCGATACGGCCTATGACCGGACCTTGCTGGCCTCGGCGCGCACCATCGCCGCCGGCGTCTCCCAGCGCGACGGCACCCTGAGTGCCGACGTGCCCTACGTGGCCCTCGATACCTTTGCCTACGACAGTGCCGGGCGAATTTTCTACCTGGTCAATGACATCAATCAGAAGCTGATTTCCGGTTACGAAAACCTGCCCGCGCCACCGCCGGGAACGCCGCGCACCGATGATTACCCGGCGCTGGCGCGCTTCTACAACGCCCAGTACCGCGGGCAGAACGTGCGTGTGGTGAGCCTGCTCAAGCCCGTGAGCGAGCCAAACATGAACGGCATGGCGGAAATCCGCGTGGCGGAAACCGATGAGGCGCGCGTCAGCATGGCCCGCAGTCTGGCGGCGGATACCTTGCTGCGCCTGGGCATGCTGGCAATCGGTGCGTTGATGCTGGTGTGGTTTGCGGTGAGTGCCGCGTTGCGCCCGCTGGAGCGCCTGCGCACGGCGGTGGAAGAGCGCCAGCCGGACGATCTGCGCCCCTTGCCATTGGTGGAAGTGCAGCGCGAATTGTGGCCGCTGGTGCGCGCCCTCAATCACTTTACCGAGCGTCTACGTGGACAGTTCGAGAAGCAGGCGCAATTCATAGCCGATGCCGCCCACGAGTTGCGCACGCCATTGGCAGCCCTCAAGGCGCGACTGGAGCTGGGCATGCGCTCAGCCGAGCCCGAAACCTGGCGCAGCACGCTGGAGACCGCCGCCCAGGGCACTGACCGCTTGACCCACCTGGCCAATCAGCTGCTTTCCCTGGCACGGGTCGAAAATGGCGCCCGGGCGATTGCCGAGGGGGGCGCGCAGTTGCTCGACCTCAGTCAATTGGCTCGGGAGCTGGGCATGGCCATGGCGCCGTTGGCCCACAAGCGCGGCATCGCGCTGGCGCTGGAAGCGGATGAACCCGTCTGGTTGCGGGGCGAGCCGACGCTGTTGAACGAACTGCTGAGCAATCTGGTGGATAACGCACTGGCTCACACGCCGCCGGGCGGCAATGTGATTCTGCGAGTCTCGGCCCCCGCCGTGCTGGAAGTCGAAGATGATGGCCCCGGTATTCCTCTTGAGGAGCGTGACCGGGTATTCGAGCGTTTTTACCGGCGCAATCAGCAAGTGGCTGGCTCAGGGTTGGGTTTGGCGATTGTCGGCGAAATCTGCCGCGCGCATCTGGCGCAGATCAGCCTGCATGATGGAGAGCGGGCGGGGTTGAAGGTGCGGGTGAGCTTTGTTGCAGGGGATTGATGCAGTGTCTGTTCTGGCCCCTTCGCGAGCAAGCCCGCTCCCACATTGAACCGAGTCGCCGCAGATCAAATGTGGGAGCGGGCTTGCTCGCGAAGGGGGCGACGCGGTCTTTGATCAGTAAAACATCGTGCGGGTTTCTTCCAGGTCGGCGCACATCGCGTCGTCGTCGATGTCGATGCCAATTGCATGGAAGGCCGGCACGCTCAACGGATCAATACGAGCGAACGGATGGTCGGTGTCCTTGTGGCAATACAGGCTGGCGACCTGCACCAGATCCACATAGTCGACCTGCGCCGACTGGCGTTTGAAATTCAGGTAGAGCTGCGGTACCTGCACCAGCATGTCGGGAAAGTCCCAGACCCTGAGCAGTTTTTCGCCGATCAGGGGATGAATCCGGTCGATCACATGGTTGAGGCTGACCGGGTCGGACAGCAATTCATAGTGATCTTCGGCGTAGGTCAGGATCGGTAGTACGCCGATCTGATGCACCAGCCCGCCAAGGGCGGCCTGGTCGGGCTTGAGTCGGGTGTAACTGCGGCACAGGGCATAGCTGACGCCGGCGATTTCCAGGCTTTTGCGCCAGACTTCGCGCATTTTCTGTTCCACCACGTCGGAGCGGGCGTGGAAAATCTGCTCCATGACCAGGCCGATCGCCAGATTGCAGCTGTAGTTGATGCCCAGGCGAGTGATCGCGGTGTGCAGGTCGGTCACTTCCTGGGTCGCGCGCAACAGCGGGCTGTTGACCACTTTGATCAGGCGCGCCGACAGCGCGGTATCACGGCCGATCACTTTGCTCAGGGTACTGACGCTGACTTCCGGGTTTTCCGCGGCCTTGCGAATTTGCAGGGCCACTTCCGGTAACGTTGGCAGAACCAGGTCATCGTTATTGATGGCCTCAACCAAATCCTGTTGGACCTTTTCCGCCAGCTCGCTCATTTAGTCTCTCTGGGTGTTGCGCCAAGTGCTGCCGTTATTGCTGGATTTCGCGATCGCGATCCAGTTCATAAGGCAGGTCGAGCAGCTGCAAGGACGGCCCTTCGAGCGCCCCCAGGTGGATGTCTCCACTGTCTGCCGCTTCGGCTTGCATCACCGCCAGGAGCTCAATGCCTTGCCCGGCGCGGGCAGCCAGCACCACTTCGCCGATAGAGCTGCCATGGGTCGGGGAGAACAGCGCGATACCCGGTTCCGGCAGCTCGCCGGCCGCCAGTTGCAGGCGATACAGGCGACGCTTGAGTTTGCCCAGGTATTGCATGCGCGCGACGATTTCCTGGCCGGTGTAGCAACCTTTCTTGAAACTCACGCCACCGACCGCTTGCAGGTTGAGCATCTGCGGGATGAACAACTCGCGGGTGCCGGGCATGACCTGGCCGATCCCGGCACGTATCTGGCCCAGCAACCATTGATTCAGGTCACCTTCGCTCAGCACCGCCGACAGCTTGCTTTTGACCGCATCGGCAAGACCTGCGGCGACCCACAACTCGGCGCGTTGCGGCGAAACACGGATGGCGATCAGTCCATCGCTGCGCACGACGCTGTCGGTTTCTGCCGCCAGGTCCAGGCCGAGGCTGGCCAGTGCGGCGTCGCCATGGTCAATGCCGAAGCGGACCCAGGCGGCACTCTCGTCGGTCAGTTTCGATTTGGAAAACACCGCGTATTTTTTCAGGTCCGCCAGTTGCGGTTCGAGCAATTCGGTGGCCATGGCCAGGACCACGCCATCACCTTCGAGCAGGATGCGGAAACTCGATTGCATCCGGCCTTTCTGCGTGCAGCGCGCACCGAGGCTGGCCCGGGAATCGCTCAGATAGTTGAGATTGCAGGTCAGTTGGCCTTGCAGGAATTTGCTGGCGTCCGCGCCGCGGACCGCGAGAACACCTTCATGAGAAAGGGTGCAGAAAAAAGCAGAATCGGCCATGGGTCATCGCAGGGTAAAAAGTCTGGTGGACATCATAAGGGGCCGCCTTCGAAATGGGTAGTTCACAAAGGATCACCGGTGCCCGACCAAAGCCGACTGTTCGACGGTGCGCGGGCCTGTATACTTGCGGCCTATTTGAGGAGCGCTCCATGGTCGAAGATGTTGAACTGAACCGCCTCTTTTGGCACAGCCGCCGTGGCATGCTTGAGCTTGACGTGTTGCTGGTACCGTTCACGAAAGAGGTTTACGCAACGCTCAACGAGGTGGATCGCGCGTTGTACGTCCGACTGCTGACGTGTGAGGATCAGGACATGTTCGGCTGGTTCATGGAACGCAGCGAATCCGATGATCCTGAATTGCAACGCATGGTTCGCATGATCCTGGATCGTGTCCAGCCCAAGTAATTCGTTCGAATGCCGCTGGCATGCCTCACGGCAGTTGCTGGCGGCATATCTGCTGGCCCAGCTGTTTGCGCTGGGTTCGTTGTTTTTACTGTCGATTCCGCTCTGGGCCAGCGCGCTCGGCGTTGTGCTGTGCGTGGCTCACGGCGTCTGGCTGTTGCCCCGGGGTATTCTCTTGACGCACCCGCAGGCCATTTGCGGCTTGCGGCGCGATGCTGATGGCTGGCAGTTGTGGAGTCGGGCCAAGGGTTGGCAGCCCGTGCAGCTGAGGCCGGACAGCCTGGCGCTGCCGTTGGTGGTGGTCTTGCGTTTCCGTCTGCGTGGCGAGCGCCGGGTCAGGGCCATTTGCGTGCCCCGGGATGCGCAGGCGGCGGATGTGCACCGACGCCTGCGGGTCCGGCTCAAATTCAGCCGACGTAGGTGGGCGGCACCAGAATAGTGTCCAGCGCGACCGGCAACATGTCCGGGTAGTCGAGGGTGTAATGCAGGCCACGGCTTTCCTTGCGCTCCATGGCTGACAGGATCATCAGCTCGGCCACCTGGGCCAGGTTGCGCAGCTCGATCAAATCCCGGCTGACCTTGTAGTTGCTGTAGAACTCGTCGATTTCATCCAGCAACAGTTGTACGCGGTGTTGTGCCCGTTGCAGGCGTTTGTTGGTGCGCACGATGCCAACGTAGTCCCACATGAACCGCCGCAGCTCATCCCAGTTGTGCGCAATGATCACGTCTTCATCGGAATCGGTAACCTGGCTCGCATCCCAGGCGGGAAGGGGGGCGGGCATTGGAACCCGGGGCAACTGTTCGAGAATGTCCGTGGCCGCCGAGCGGGCATAAACGAAACATTCAAGCAGCGAGTTGCTGGCCATGCGGTTGGCGCCGTGCAGGCCGGTGAAACTGGTTTCGCCAATGGCGTACAGCCCCGGCACGTCGGTGCGGCCCTGTTGATCGACCATCACGCCACCGCAGGTGTAGTGCGCCGCCGGGACCACCGGAATCGGCTGTTTGGTGATGTCGATGGAAAATTCCAGGCAGCGTTCGTACACCGTCGGGAAGTGCGTCTTGATAAAGGATTCGGGCTTGTGGCTGATGTCCAGATAGACGCAATCGATACCCAGGCGTTTCATTTCATGGTCGATGGCCCGGGCGACGATGTCCCGTGGCGCCAGTTCTGCCCGTGGATCGAAGCGCTGCATGAAGCGCTCGCCGTTGGGCAGCTTGAGGTGGGCACCCTCGCCGCGCAGGGCTTCGGTGATCAGGAAGCTCTTGGCCTGCGGGTGATACAGGCAGGTGGGGTGAAACTGGTTGAACTCCAGGTTCGCCACCCGGCAACCTGAGCGCCAGGCCATGGCGATGCCATCGCCGCAGGCGCCGTCGGGGTTACTGGTGTACAGGTAAACCTTGGCCGCTCCGCCGGAGGCGAGGATCACAAAGCGGGCGCCATAGGTATCGACTTCGCCAGTACCGCGATTGAGCACATAAGCACCGAGGCAGCGATCACCTTCGAGTCCCAGGCGTTTCTCGGTGATCAGGTCTACCGCAACCCGCTGCTCCAGCAGTTCGATGTTCGGTCGTTTCCTGGCCTGCTCGAGCAGGGTTGTGAAAATGGCAGCGCCCGTGGCATCGGCGGCGTGGATGATGCGCCGATGGCTGTGACCGCCTTCGCGGGTCAGGTGGAATTCGAACCCGCCATCTTCATTGCCCGACTGTTCATCGCGGGTAAAAGGCACGCCCTGGTCGATCAGCCATTGAATCGCTTCCTTGCTGTGCTCGACGGTAAAGCGCACCGCGTCTTCATGGCACAGGCCGCCGCCGGCATTGAGTGTGTCATCGACATGGGATTCAACGGTATCGGTGTCGTCCAGCACGGCGGCAACACCACCCTGGGCCCAGAACGTCGAGCCATTGGCGAGGTTGCCTTTGCTCAATACGGCAATGCGCAAATGACCGGGCAAGGTCAGCGCAAGGCTCAAGCCGGCAGCACCGCTGCCAATTACCAGAACATCGTGTTGAAACTGTTGGCTCATTTCAGGATTCCGCTCAAAGCGACCCGGGTCGGGGGTGGCGCAGCTGGACTGGCGAGTCAAGTCAGCCGCACAGCCCACTAGTATATAGAGGGGGGGGACGGCACAATACCCGAGCCAGCATGGCATTGTGAAACTACTGTGACGCAAAATGTCGGGCGCTTCGTCGGATGGTTTTCTGCCCGTTGCGCGCGAGAACGACTGTATCGCCGATTTAACAGTCTTTTTCGCTTCACGGTTGCACAATGTCGGTTCGGCGCAGCTATAAATATTTGGAACTTTTGCCAAAGTGCCAAGATCAATAGACCGTTGCCTGAAACAAGGGACAGCGTCGGATTCAGTACAGGATTGCAGTTCGATCCCTGGCGAAGAGTCCGATGACAAGATTATTCGCGCAGCCGGGCCCACTCGCGCTGCGCTTTTCGTGCGTGCCAAATCAGAGCCCGCAGGAAACTTGCCTGGAGGGGGAGAACTTTTGCGAAAAGCCCGAGTCTATGGTTGCAAGTCTGGTGGTTTACTTCTGCAAGCCTCCTCCGAGCTCATCGAGGAGTGTTCATGCTAACCCAGGAAGAGGATCAGCAACTGGTCGAACGCGTTCAGCGCGGCGACAAGCGTGCTTTCGATCTGCTAGTGCTGAAATACCAGCACAAAATTCTCGGGTTGATCGTGCGTTTTGTGCACGACACCCATGAAGCCCAGGATGTGGCACAAGAAGCCTTTATCAAGGCGTACCGTGCACTTGGAAATTTTCGCGGAGACAGCGCGTTTTATACGTGGCTTTACCGCATCGCCATCAACACGGCGAAAAACTATCTGGTTTCACGCGGCCGTCGGCCGCCGGATAGCGATGTCAGTTCCGAGGATGCAGAGTTCTACGATGGCGATCATGGCCTCAAGGATCTCGAGTCGCCAGAACGGGCTTTGCTGCGGGATGAGATCGAAGGCACTGTCCATCGAACCATTCAGCAACTGCCGGAAGATTTGCGTACGGCTTTAACTTTACGTGAGTTTGATGGTCTGAGTTACGAGGACATTGCGAGCGTCATGCAATGTCCGGTAGGCACCGTGCGCTCCCGGATTTTCCGCGCCCGGGAGGCCATCGACAAAGCCCTGCAGCCGTTGTTGCAGGAAAACTAAAGACAGCGGCGACAGCCAAGAGAGGAACGCCATGAGTCGTGAAGCCCTGCAGGAATCGCTGTCCGCAGTGATGGATAACGAAGCGGACGAATTGGAATTGCGTCGGGTATTGAATGCCTGCGACGATGTTGAAACCCGTGAAACCTGGGCTCGTTATCAGATCGCTCGGGCAGTGATGCACAAGGATCTGCTGCTTCCACGCCTGGACATCGCTGCGGCTGTTTCTGCTGCCCTGGCTGACGAAGCCTCACCGGCAAAAGCTTCCCGCGGTCCATGGCGCAGCCTGGGTCGTCTGGCGGTCGCAGCTTCTGTGACCCTGGCAGTACTGGCCGGTGTGCGTCTGTACAACCAGGATGAGATCGCCGGTACCGAACTGGCCCAGCAATCCAGTCAGCCCGCACTGGCCGCTCCTCAAGTAAAAGGCCCTGCTGTTCTGGCAGGCTACAATGAGAGTTCGGAAGCTACAGGCCCAATGGCCAATGGCGTTTTGCAAGGTCAGCCAGGCTGGCACGATCAGCGTCTGCCAGGCTACTTGCGCCAACATGCACAACAGGCTGCACTGAAAGGTACTGAGAGCGCTCTGCCTTACGCTCGTGCGGCAAGTCTGGAAAACCGTTAAGGAGGATCATGCGCGCCATACCTCTACTTTCGCTTCTGCTCAGCGGCTGGTTCATCGTTCCAGCCCAAGCTGATGATGCCCAGGACTGGTTGACCCGCCTGGGCCAGGCAGAGCAGCAGCAAAGCTTTCAGGGTACTTTCGTCTACGAGCGTAACGGTAGTTTTTCTACCCATAACATCTGGCACCTGGTCCAGGATGGAAAGGTCCGCGAGCGATTGATCCAGCTCGACGGCTCCGCTCAGGAAGTCGTTCGCATTGATGGGCATACTCAATGCGTCAGCGGCACACTGATAGCAGGGCTGGGGGATTCCCCCAACTCCGCTGCCCGTGCACTCGATCCTCAAAAGCTCAAGAATTGGTATGACCTCGCCGTCATCGGCAAGTCGCGTGTCGCCGGGCGTTCGGCGGTGATCGTATCGCTGAAACCCCGCGATCAACACCGTTACGGTTTTGAACTGCATCTGGACAAAGAAACCGGCCTGCCTCTGAAGTCTTTGTTATTGGACGACAAGGGGCGGTTGCTGGAGCGCTTCCAGTTCACGCAACTGGATACGGCCGATGTTCCTTCCGAAAAGGATCTGCAGGCCAGCAATGATTGCAAGTCGGTCAACCTCGACAGTGACAAGGCTTCTGCCGTCAAGACTGCTCAGGTCTGGCATTCCGACTGGTTGCCTCCCGGCTTCGAGCTGACCAGCAGTACCGCTCGCAAGGATCCGCAGACCAAGACCCAGGTCAATAGCCTGATGTACGACGATGGTCTGGCGCGTTTTTCGGTATTCCTCGAGCCGTTGAATGGCGCAACCGTCACCGACACCCGTACTCAGTTGGGGCCGACCGTTGCGGTTTCCCGGCGCTTGACCACGGCACAGGGCGACATGATGGTGACCGTCGTCGGCGAGATACCGGTAGGTACTGCTGAACGGATAGCGCTTTCAATGCGCACCGACGCCACTGCAACCAAGCAGTGAGCTAAATTCGAAATGTTTCGTGAGCATTTCAATTTGCAAAAAAAGCTTAAATTTCTTATAGGTCAGAGCCCCTCGGCTCTGGCCTTGTTTGTTGTTCCCGGAACAAAAATACCGGCGTATTGTTCCCGGTGTTCCTTGCTCCATATCGCTTAACCCTGCTCGTCGTAACGGGAGCCGTATGTCGATACCACGTTTGAAGTCCTACCTTTCCATTATTGCCACCGTGCTGGTGCTCGGTCAGGCGGTCACCGCCCAAGCGGTCGAATTGCCTGACTTTACGCAACTGGTCGAACAGGCCTCGCCCGCGGTCGTGAACATCAGTACCACGCAAAAGCTGCCGGATCGCAAAGTCAGCCAGCAAATGCCCGACCTCGAAGGGCTGCCGCCAATGCTGCGCGAATTCTTCGAGCGGGGCATGCCGCCGCAATCGCGTTCTCCTCGCGACCGTCAGCGCGAGGCAACTTCCCTGGGCTCGGGTTTTATCATCTCGTCTGACGGCTACATCCTGACCAATAACCACGTGATCGCCGATGCAGACGAAATCCTCGTCCGTCTGGCCGATCGCAGCGAAATGAAGGCCAAGCTGGTCGGTACCGATCCACGTTCCGACGTGGCGCTGCTGAAAATCGAAGGCAAGGATCTGCCGGTGCTCAAACTCGGTAAATCCCAGGATCTGAAGGCTGGCCAGTGGGTGGTTGCTATCGGTTCACCGTTCGGCTTCGACCACACGGTGACTCAAGGCATCGTCAGCGCCGTCGGTCGCAGCCTGCCGAATGAAAACTATGTGCCGTTCATTCAGACCGACGTGCCGATCAACCCGGGTAACTCGGGCGGCCCGCTGTTCAACCTCAACGGTGAAGTGGTCGGGATCAACTCGCAGATCTATACCCGCTCCGGTGGCTTCATGGGCGTGTCGTTTGCAATCCCGATCGACGTGGCCATGGACGTTTCCAATCAGCTGAAGTCCGGTGGCAAGGTCAGCCGTGGCTGGCTGGGCGTGGTGATTCAGGAAGTGAGCAAGGATCTCGCCGAGTCGTTTGGTCTGGAGAAACCGGCGGGTGCGCTGGTGGCTCAGATCCAGGATGATGGCCCGGCTGCCAAGGGTGGCCTGCAAGTGGGCGACGTGATCCTGAGCATGAACGGTCAGCCAATCGTCATGTCGGCCGATCTGCCACACCTCGTTGGCGCATTGAAGGCTGGCGCCAAGGCCGATCTGGAAGTGATTCGTGACGGCAAGCGCAAAAATGTCGAGCTGACCGTCGGTGCCATACCGGATGAAGACAAGGAAATGGGCGCCGAGCCAAAATCCAGCATCGAGCGCAGCAGCAATCGCCTCGGTGTTTCCGTGGTCGAACTGACTGACGACCAGAAGAAAACCTACGACCTCAAAGGTGGTGTGGTGATCAAGGAAGTGCAGGACGGTCCTGCCGCCATGATCGGCCTGCAGCCGGGTGATGTGATCACCCACCTGAACAACCAGGCCATCGGTTCCGCCAAGGAGTTCGCGGACATCGCCAAGGCGCTGCCAAAGAACCGTTCGGTGTCGATGCGAGTGCTGCGTCAAGGTCGTGCGAGCTTCATCACCTTCAAGCTGGCTGAATAATCCGGTTGATGGCTGAATAAAAAACCGCCTCGAAAGAGGCGTTTTTTTTATGTCCGGACTTTTTGTCTGCAGGGGCGTCAGCCCATCATGTCCTTGATCAAGCGCTCCTGTTCCATCAGCTCGCGTTGCCGCGCGTCGATCCGCGAAGACAGCGGGAAGTTGCTGCCGGCCTTGCGTTTGGCGAAGTCCAGTTGCTGAATGGCCTGTTTGTAGTCCCCGACCAGGGCAAAATATTCGGCACGCGCCTGATGCAGGCCGATGATATTGCCCGACAGTCCGCGCGTCTCGGCAACTTGATACCACACGTCCGGGTCATCCGGCCGTGACTTGAGCAGGCTTTCGAGGGCTTTCTCCGCATCTGCGGTGCGGTTTTGCTTGAGCAGCAAGTCGACACGCACCTGGTTCAGCGGGTAGTTGCCAGGGTACTGGGTCATCAGGCGGTCAACCCGGGACTGGGCATCCGCCAGGCGATTGTTGGTGATGTCCAGATCGACCTGAGCGAGGTTGTAGATGATTTCGTTAGGTGACTTGGCCAGCAACTGCTTGAGGTTTTCCCGTGCTTCGTTCAGATGGCCGCCCTTGATCTGGGCGATCGCCAGGCCGTAGCGCGCCACGTCGTTTTTCGGGTTCTCGTCGAGCTGGGCGCGGAAGCGCTTGGCGCCGAGCCCCGGGGTTTCTTCATAGATCAGCTGTACGCGTGCGCGGATCAGCTGGTAGCGCATGCTGTCTTCAATGCCGCCCGTTGGAAACTGTTCGGCGCGGTTGCGGGTGTCGGCGATACGCGATTCGGTGACCGGGTGAGTCAGCAGGAACTCCGGTGGCTTGGCATCGTAGCGGTACTGACGCCCCAGGCGCTCGAACATGGTTGGCATCGAGCGGGGATCGTAACCGGCCTTTTCCAGATTGAGGAGGCCGATGCGGTCGGCTTCCTGTTCGTTCTGGCGGGAGAATCGCCGCTGTTCCTGAATGGCTGCTGCCTGTGTGCCGGCAATGGCTGCAATCCCGGCGTCACCGCCACCTGCGGCTGCTACCACGATACCGGCCAGCAATGCAGCCATCATGGGTACTTGCATGCGTTTTTGTGCTTCGATTCCCCGGGCAAAGTGGCGCTGCGACAAGTGAGCCAGTTCGTGCGCCAGTACCGAGGCGTATTCGCCTTCGGTCTGGGCGTTGAGGAACAAGCCACCGTTGACCCCGACGATCCCGCCCGGCGCCGCAAAGGCGTTGAGCTGCGGGCTGTTGATCAGGATGAATTCCAGGCGCCGGTCAGTGACCTGGCTGGTCTCCAGCAGGCGGTAAACGCTGGATTCCACGTAATTCTTGAGTTGCGGGTCGTTGAGTTGCGAAACCTGACTGCGCAACATGGCCAGCCATGCGCGGCCGAGCTGGTACTCCTGTTGTGGCGAGACAATGGCAGAACTGGCGTCGCCGAGTGACGGCAGGTCGTCGGCGAAGCCCGGTGAGGCGAGCAGGCAAGCGAGCGTCAGCAGGGTAGGGCGCAAAAATGTCATGCACAAAGCCTTAGTCGACAAAGACCTTACTGTAGCCGGACACCGGCGTTGCGACCAGATATTCTAGGCATCTCAACCACCTGACCCGGAGTGATGCAATGACCGATGCTGTAGAGCATGACGTTGAACTGGACGCCAGCGGCCTGAATTGCCCGCTGCCGTTGCTCAAGGCCAAGATGGAGCTCAACCGGCTGGCCAGTGGCGCGGTACTCAAGGTCATCGCCACCGATGCAGGTTCGCAGCGCGACTTTCGCACCTTTGCCCGATTGGCCGGTCATACCCTGCTTCGTGAAGAAGATGAGGCGGGTGTTTACCGCTACTGGTTGAAAAAAGCCTGAATTGTGCTGCGTTTGCTCCTAAGGATTATAGATGTTCAAAGTGTTACGCGACTGGATTCAGCGCTATTTTTCCGATGAAGAAGCGGTGGTGCTGGCTGTCCTGCTGTTTCTCGCGTTCACCGCCGTATTGACCTTGGGCGGCATGCTGGCGCCGGTGCTCGCCGGGATGGTGCTGGCGTACCTGATGCAGGGGCTGGTGGTGACGCTTGAGCGCCTGCGTGTGCCGGGCGGGGTCGCGGTGGGGTTGGTCTTTGCGTTGTTCATGGGGCTGTTGCTGGTGTTTATCGTGGTGGTCGTGCCGCTGCTGTGGCATCAACTGATCACCTTGTTCAACGAGTTGCCCGGCATGCTCGCCAAGTGGCAGTCACTGTTGCTGCTGCTGCCCGAGCGCTATCCGCACCTGGTGTCCGATGAGCAAGTGCTGCAGGCGATCGAAGTGGCGCGCGGCGAAATCGGCAAGTTTGGTCAGTGGGCACTGACGTTCTCGCTGTCGAGCCTGCCATTGCTGGTGAACATCATGATCTACCTGGTGCTGGTACCGATCCTGGTGTTTTTCTTCCTCAAGGACCGAGCCATGATCGGCCAGTGGGTGCGCGGTTACCTGCCCCGTGAGCGGGCGTTGATCACCCGGGTCGCCCATGAGATGAACCGGCAGATCGCCAACTACATTCGCGGTAAGGTCATCGAAATCTTCATCTGCGGTGGCGTGACCTACATTGCCTTTGCCGTTCTTGAACTCAACTACGCGGCGTTGCTGGCACTGCTGGTGGGGATTTCGGTGGTGGTGCCTTATGTTGGCGCCGTGGTGGTGACTGTGCCCGTGTTTTTGATTGCGCTGTTCCAGTGGGGCTGGAGCGATCAGTTCATCTACCTGATGGCGGTCTACGGAATCATCCAGACGCTCGATGGTAACGTGCTGGTGCCCTTGCTGTTCTCGGAGGCGGTCAACCTGCACCCGGTGGCGATCATCTGTGCGGTGCTGCTGTTTGGCGGCTTGTGGGGCTTTTGGGGGGTGTTCTTTGCGATTCCCCTGGCGACGCTGTTCAAGGCTGTGCTGGATGCCTGGCCGCGCAAGGAGCCGGAAGTCGCGCCGTTGCTTTGAATCTTCGGTGAAGCTGACGGCCTCTTCGCGAGCAGGCTCGCTCCCACATCAGATCGCGTCAGTCAAAACAACCCGGTCAACTGTGGGAGCGAGCCTGCTCGCGAAGAGGCGGAACAGGCATCGAAGAAATCAGGCTTTGTCGAGGGCCTGAGCCGCCGCCAGAACCGCATCCACATGCCCCGGCACCTTCACGCCACGCCACTCCTGGCGCAGCACGCCATTCTTGTCGATCAGGAAGGTGCTGCGGTCCACGCCCATGTATTCCTTGCCATACAGCTTTTTCAGCTTGATCACGTCGAACAGCTGGCAGATGGCTTCGTCCTTGTCGCTGATCAGCTCAAAGGGGAATTCCTGCTTGCACTTGAAGTTCTCGTGGGATTTCAGGCTGTCGCGCGACACGCCGAACACTTCGGTGTTGGCGGCCTTGAACGCAGCATGCTGATCACGAAAGCCCTGGCCCTCGGTGGTGCAGCCCGGCGTGCTGTCCTTCGGATAGAAGTAGATCACCACCTGCTTGCCCTTCAGGCCTGCGAGGCTGACGGTCTGCCCGCTGGTGGCGGGGGCTTCGAAATCGGCAACCGGTTGGTCGATGGCAACGGCCATGGAAAGCTTCCTTACATTGGGTTCTGTGGGCGCCAGGGTTCGATCAGGGCGTCCAGGTTCAGCGCGTCGGCGAAATCCAGGAACTGATCGCGCAGCCAGCTGATCTGCACGCCGGCCGGCAAGGTCACGGTGAACGTGGCATTGAGCATGGTGCCGCCGGTCTGCGGAGCCTGATAGGTGTCGCAGGTCAGGTTCTCCAACTCGACATTGTGGTCCATGAAGAACTGGCACAACTCGTTGATGATGTCCGAGCGGTAGGCCGAGCTGACATAAGCGACGTACGGCAGGGCCTGTGGGCGGTTTTCCAGGGCGGCGCTGCGTACCACGTTGACCGTGAACGCATGCCGCTTGGCCAGCACTGGCAGGCTGCCTTCCAGGCGCGCCAGGGCATCCCAGCTACCGGAGATTTCCAGCACCAGGGCACTGCATTCGCCATGACGGGTCAGGCGAGAGGTGACAACGGCGCAGCGGTTTTCATGGCTGGCGCGGCACAGGACGTTGGTCAGCTCCATGGGGTTGGCGCCGAGGGCACTGATAACAAGGAATTGTTCGCGAACTGTGGGGGTGGACATGCAGCATTCCTAAAGCGATGAGCGGTCGGTACGTCTAAGGGCTGATTGGCCGGGAGCGAGCCTGCGGATGCGAACTCAGAAAGTCCCGAGTGACAGGTTGCGAACAGGCTCCGCCGGGGCGGGAGCGAGACGTGGCAACGCTGGATCAGGACTTGTGATGCCGAAAATGGAGGCTGAAACCCGACGGACGAGCTTGTCTGTAACGATCAAAGTCTGAAGGGTAGCGAAAACCGGCGCCAAGGGGAATGGCGGCAGCACAGTACTTCGCTTGTGCAAGCAACTTGGCGCCAGTACCATTACGGCTCTCTTTTTCCGGCAGGAGCGGTTTCATGATTGCGGGCAGTATGGTGGCACTGGTCACTCCCATGGATGCACAGGGGCGTCTTGACTGGGACAGCCTCAGCAAACTCGTGGACTTCCACCTTGAAAACGGCACCCATGCCATTGTCGCCGTCGGTACCACCGGCGAATCGGCAACCCTTGATGTCGATGAACACATCGCCGTCATCAAGGCGGTAGTCAAGCAGGTCAATGGCCGCATTCCGGTGATTGCCGGTACAGGCGCCAATTCGACCCGCGAAGCCGTCGAATTGACCCGCAATGCCAAGGAAGCCGGCGCCGATGCCTGCCTGCTGGTCGTGCCGTACTACAACAAGCCGACCCAGGAAGGCCTGTATCTGCACTTCAAGCACATCGCCGAAGCGGTCGACATCCCGCAGATTCTCTATAACGTGCCCGGCCGCACCTCCTGCGACATGCAGGCCGAGACCGTGATCCGCCTGTCCACCGTGCCGAACATCATCGGTATCAAGGAAGCGACCGGCGACCTCAAGCGCGCCAAGGCCATCCTCGATGGCGTCAGCAAGGACTTCATCGTGCTGTCCGGCGATGATCCGACCGCGGTCGAGCTGATCCTGATGGGCGGCAAGGGCAACATCTCCGTCACCGCCAACGTCGCGCCGCGTGAAATGGCCGATCTGTGCGAGGCCGCCCTCAAGGGTGATGCCGAGACTGCACGGGCAATCAACGAAAAACTGATGCCGCTGCACAAGGACCTGTTCATCGAAGCCAACCCGATTCCGGTGAAGTGGGCTTTGGTCGAAATGGGCCTGATGCACGAAGGCATTCGCCTGCCGCTGACCTGGCTGAGCGCACCTTGTCACGAAACGCTCCGCACGGCCCTGCGCCAGTGCAGCGTCCTGGTTTAATTGAGGAAGTACAACGCATGAAGCGAATGGCCGGACTTTCCGCACTTGCCTTGATTATCTCCAGCACCAGTGGCTGCGGATGGATCTGGGGCCCGGAAGGTTATTTCCGTGACCGTGGTAGCGATTACCTGGAAGCGCAACAGACTGCACCGATGCAAATTCCGCCGGATATCCATACCGCCAAGCGTCTGGATCCGCTGTTGCCGATCCCGCGCAACGTGGCCGATGACACGGCCACGGGCGAATACATCGTTCCACGTCCCCAGCCGCTGACGGCGGCTGCCGACGCCAGTCCCTATTCGCTGCAGAAGAGCGGCGGCACCAGTTCCATCCTGGCGCAGAATCCGCCGGCCGAAATCTGGCCTGTGGCCGTTCAGTTCTTCCAGGACAACGGTTTCCGTCTGGATGAACAGCGTCCGCAAACCGGCGAATTCACCACGACCTGGCAGCATTCCGATGAACTGTCTGCGGCCATGGCCAAGCGCCTGAGCGCGGCCGGCGTCAGCACCGACAGCGAAACCCGCGTGCGGGTGCGCATCGAGCCGGGCGTGCAGCGCAACACCAGTGAAGTCTACGTGGTCAGCGCTGAGCGTCCTGCCGGCAGCACCGCCGACGTCGAGTTCACCAACCGTTCGGTCAACACTGGCCTGGACGCGGCACTGGTCGACGACATGCTCGCGAGCATGAGCCGTATCTCGGAGAAGGGCGGCTCTGTCTCCATGCTGGCTTCGCGTGATTTCGACGCGCCCAGCCGTGTCAGCCTGAGCGAAGACGGCAGCGGCAACCCTGTGCTGAACGTCGGTACCGACCTTGACCGTGCCTGGTCGAGCGTAGGTCGTGCGCTGGAACAAGGCGAATGGCGCGTTGAAGACATCAACCGCAGCCTGGGCCTGTACTACATCAACCTGGCCGAAAAAGCCGAGAGCAAAGACGACAAGCCAGGCTTCCTCAGCAGCCTGTTCGGCACCGCGCCGAGCAAGGAAGAGCTTGAAGCCCGTGCCGAGCGTTATCAGGTTCGCCTGAGCAAGGTTGGCGAGAACGTTCAGGTCACCGTCGAGAAGAACATCAACACCGTGGCGCCGGCAGATGTGGCGCGTAAAGTGTTGAGCATGATTCAAGACAACCTGGGCTGATCCTATGCGTTTTGCCGTTCTCGGCAGCGGCAGTCAAGGGAACGGCACGCTGATAGCCAGCGCTGATACGTACGTGCTGGTGGATTGTGGTTTTTCCCTGCGGGAAACCGAAAAACGCCTGCTGCGACTGGGTGTGAACCCTGCGCAGCTGAGCGCGATACTCGTGACCCACGAACATGCCGACCACGTGCATGGCGTGGGTTTGCTGTCTCGGCGCTACAATCTGCCTGTCTACCTCAGTCGCGGGACTTTGCGCGGGATGCGCAAACCGATTGAACCAGCAGGCTTTCTGGCTGGCGGCGAGCAGTTGCAAATCGGCGACTTGAGCATCGGTGTCATTGCCGTGGCCCACGATGCACAGGAACCGACGCAGTATGTCTTCAGTGACGGTTCACGGCGTTTCGGCCTGTTGACCGACCTGGGCTCCTACTGCGACAAGGTGCTGGACGGTTACCGGGACCTCGATGCATTGATGATCGAGTCCAACCATTGCAGGGACATGCTGGCTCGCGGTCATTACCCGTACTTTCTCAAGCAACGGGTGGGCGGTGAACTGGGACATTTGAACAACCATCAGGCGGCATTCCTGGTGGCCGAGCTGGGCTGGAAGGACCTGCAACACCTGGTCCTGGCCCATCTGAGCAGCAAGAACAACCTGCCGCAGCTGGCCCGGCAATGTTTTGTCGACACCCTCGGGTGCGACCCGGACTGGCTGCAACTGGCCGATCAAGATTCAGGGCTCGACTGGCGTCACATCGCCTAGCCCATCTACTTAGCAAGCGGAGCCCATCATGGAAAAACGTGAAGAACTCTACCGCGGCAAAGCCAAGTCGGTTTACAAGACCGACGACGCTAACCGTTTGATCCTGCTGTTTCGCAACGACACTTCGGCGTTCGACGGCAAGCGTATCGAACAGCTCGACCGCAAGGGCATGGTGAACAACAAGTTCAACGCCTTCATCATGCAGAAGCTCGAAGCGGCCGGCGTGCCGACCCAGTTCGACAAACTGCTGGGCGACAACGAATGTCTGGTGAAGAAGCTGGACATGATTCCGGTCGAGTGCGTCGTGCGTAATTACGCCGCGGGCAGCCTGGTCAAGCGCCTGGGTGTCGAGGAGGGCATGAAGCTCAACCCTTACACCTTCGAACTGTTCCTGAAGGACGACGCCAAGGGCGACCCGTTCATCAACGAATCCCACGTCGTGGCTTTCGGTTGGGGCACCGCCGAGCAACTGGTTCGCATGAAAGAGCTGTCGCTCAAGGTCAACGAAGTCCTGAGCAAACTGTTCGACGACGCCGGCCTGCTGCTGGTCGACTTCAAGCTGGAATTCGGCGTGTTCCACGATGGTTCCATCGTGCTGGGCGACGAGTTCAGCCCGGATGGCTGCCGTCTGTGGGACAAGGCTACCGGCAAGAAAATGGACAAGGACCGCTTCCGTCAGGGCCTCGGTGACGTCATCGAAGCCTACGAAGAAGTCGCCAACCGTCTGGGCGTACCGCTTTAACCGACGCAAGCATCTGAAAGCACAGAAATATTTCGCTCAGGGGGTTCGCTTCCGGCGAAAGTGTTGTTATGATGCGCGCCGTTGGAGAGATGCCAGAGTGGCCGAATGGGACGGATTCGAAATCCGTTGTACCTTCACCGGTACCTAGGGTTCGAATCCCTATCTCTCCGCCATTACATGGAAAAAGCTCCGTAGCTGAAAAGTTACGGGGCTTTTTCGTTTCTGAAGCTTTTTCAGTGGGCTATCGCTTCCAACATCCTGTCCCCGAATCCATTGTGCGCCCTGCCATTCAGGGGCTGCGGTGCGAAATATCCCCTGACATTGAAAGTAATCGCCCTGGGAATTCCTCCTTTACTCTGCTTGCGCAGGTCGCTGACCTGCTGTCACCAGCAATCGCATGGAGCGAGCAATGTATTTTGAGATTTACAGGCAAATCCGCGGCACCGTTTTGACTGGCAAGGGCCAATGGCGATGGCGGTTAAGGGCGGGGAATCATGAAACGATTGCCAGCGGGGAGGCTTACGTCAACAAGGCCGATTGCCTGCATGCAATCAATTTGATCAAGGGGACCTGTGAGCAGACCCCGATCAAGGAAATCTAATTTGAGGTGGGGGTGAAGCTGCTCGTTGAGAGCAGCTTCGTTTCAACCCGGTTTATGGCTGGGAATGACCCAGTTTTCTCTTGATCAGTTCGTAGACGTCCTTGTGGGTGGAGTTGTGCAGGGATTTGTCCTTGCAGGCCGAGGCGAGGAACGTTTTGACTTCATCCCTTGCGTGCGGGTACAAGCCGGCGACGTAGTCGGCTTCGTGGGGCTGGGTACAGTTGAAGTGCTTGTCGTCTTTGGCTTTGTCTCTGGCCATGGTGCCGCTCCTTTTGATAACGCGTGTTTTGGATGCCGAGGCTGGTTTTTCCCCTCGTGCGCCGCTGAGCTTAGGGACCCACGGGTTAACTGCCAGGGGGGCCAGGTAAAAAGGAAGAGGCTGTAGGACAAGGCGTGGGCAGGCATTTTGCCTAAACGTGAACCTCATCAGGCTGTAGAACTTGAGTTGGATAGACGGCAGTTGCCCCGGCTACCTAAACTGTCAGCAGATTTGGGGAACGGGGACACTGGATGAATCGCAACGAACTTCGCAAGGCGGATATCAACCTGATGGTGGTGTTCGAAACGCTGATGCTGGAGCGCAATGTCACTCGGGTGGCGGAGAAGCTGTTTCTCGGGCAGCCGACCATCAGTTCTGCGCTCAACCGCTTGCGTGCGATGTTCAATGATCCGCTGTTCATCCGTGTTGGCCATCGCATGGAGCCGACGGCACGGGCTGAGGAGATCATCAGGCACTTGTCGCCGGCGCTGGATTCCTTGTCCGTGGCCTTGAGCCTGACCCATGATTTTGACCCGGCCAGCAGCACGATGACGTTCCGCATCGGGTTGTCCGACGATGTCGAGTTCGGCCTGTTGCCGCCGTTGCTGCGAACGCTGCGCCAGGAAGCGCCAAAGGTGGTGTTTGTGGTGCAGCACGTCGATTACTGGCGGATCCCCGACTTGCTGGCGTCTGGTGATATCACGGTGGGTATCAGCCAGACCCGTGGCTTGCCGGCAAATGCCAAGCGCAAGTTGCTGCGGCACATCCAGCCCAGCATTTTGCGCGCCGATGCTTGCGACACTCCGCTGACGCTCGACGAATATTGCGCGCGACCGCACGTGCTGGTGTCCCATACCGCCAACGTCAGTGGCTACGCCGACGAGTGGCTGGCGGAAATCGGCCGCACGCGCCAGGTGGTGCTCTCGGTACCGCAATACAGCTCGTTGCCGGCACTGCTCGCCGGGACGGACCTGATCGCCAGCCTGCCGGACTACACAGCCGAGGCGATGGCTGCTTCGGGCATGCTGTTCAAGGAGCCCTTTCCGTTCAAGACACCGACCCTGGATTTGTCCATGGTCTGGCTCAGTCATGTCGATACCGACCCTGCCGAGCGCTGGTTGCGTTCGCGCCTGGAGGCGTTCATGAGTGAGCGTGCCGTTTTGCCGCTGCCCGAATGAACAGGGCGTGTTATACGTACGACCTTTCCATCCCCTTCCAGGAGCCAACTCATGCCTCACCTGCACATGGAATACACCGCCAACCTGTCTGACCTGAATGCCGATGTGGCGTTGATGCGGTTGAACAATACGCTGGTGGGTTCCGGTCAGTTTGCTGCCGAATTCGACATCAAGAGCCGCGCGGTCAGGGTCGAAACGTTCAAGGTCGGTACTGCTTTGTCTGAGCGGGCGTTCGTGCATGTGAAACTGGCACTGTTGAGTGGTCGTTCCGCACAGATCAAGAAACAACTTTCCGAAAGCCTGCTGGCGGTGGTTCAGGACCTGTGTGAGTGGCCGAGCGGCGTTGAAGTCCAGTTGTGCGTGGAAATTCTCGACATCGATCGCGATTCCTACAGCAAGACCGCCATCAGCAACTGAGTATCAGGCCGTTTCCTGCGCGGCGCAGGCCTGGATCACTTGCGCTCGCAACCAGCTGTTGGCGCTGTCCTGATCGACACTCTGGCTCCACTGCATGTCGAGGGTGAACCCCGGCAAGCCCTCGGGCGCTTCACAGTGATTGAAGGTGTCGGTACTGGCCAGCAGCCGCTGGATGCGCCGGGGCAGGGTCAGGGCATAGTCGGTGCCGGTAATCAGCTTCAGCGCTGCACTGTAACTGTTGGCGCGCGCGACGATCTGGCGTTGTTTGGCCTGTTGCGCGAGCCAGCCGTCGACCATGTTGGTGGCGGACGTCCAGGGTGTCGGGAACACGTGTCGACGTTCGACATAGGTTTGCAGGCTCAAACGTGGTTCCGCCGGGGTGGCGCGTTTGTCGAACACACAGACCAGATCATCATCGAGCAGTGTCCGGGATTTGAAATCGACGTGGCTGCGATGAAAGTTCGGGCCGAAACACATCACCAGGTCGAGACTGCCTTCGCGCAACGCTTCGGCAGGGATGTCGGCTTCGAGTTTGAGCACATTGACCGTCACCGGGAGATCGGCGAGGGCGAAGGTGTTCAACAGGCGCGGCAGGATCAACTGCTCGAAATACTCCGGTGCGCAGAGGTTGAAAGTCACGGCTTGCAGGCCTGGGTCGAACGCGGGTGAGCCGGCGTGACACAAGTTGATGCTTTCCAGGACTTTCAGCGCGTGAGGGTACATCGCGCTGGCCTTGCCGGTGGGTTGCATGCCGCCGGTACGGGTATTGATGAACAGTTCGTCCTCGAAGCTGTTGCGCAGTTTTTTCAGGCAGTAACTCACTGTGGACTGGCTGACGCTAAGCATCTCGGATACGCCGGTGACGCTGTTCTGCTCGTACACGGCGACGAACACCAGGAGGTCCTGCATGTCGAGTTTTCTGAGCGAATTACTGTTGAGCATCCATTGCGTCTCGCTGCGTCCCTTGCGCTGACCATGTGCAAGGGTGGGTGAATTATCCTAACGGAATGAACGAACAGGGAAAATGCCTTGCAGGAAGTTTCGCCCTGGGCCCTTCAACTCTGGACCATCGCCGACACGGCGCGGCGGCTGGAGATCAACAGCGCGAACATGCCGATGCCCACCAGCAGCGCGCCGACCAACTCCAGCGGCAGCGGCAACTGGCGGCCCCAAAGCCAGTGAAACAAGGTGATGAACAGCGTGCTCAGGTAAATGTAGGAAATCACCGAGGATGGCGCGATCACGCCAATGGCCCGATGCAGCAGCCAGAATGTTGCCAGGGTGGCGAACACCGCCAGGTACATCAGCCAATAGAAATCCTTGAGCGTCAGTGATGATGCCGAACGCCAGCCGCCACTGAATCCACAGAACACCAGCAGAAACAGCGCGCCGAACAGCATGTTCCAGAACGTCATGGGCACCGGCCCGCGTCCCTTGAGGCTATTGGCTTTCAGGCGTTGGCTGAGAGGGGCATAGAGCGCCATCGCCAGGCAACCGATGCCGTACACGGTCAGTGCATAGGGCGATGGCAACTCACCGGGGCCGGTGTCTTTCATGATCAGTAACACCGCCCCGGCAGCGGCGAGCAGCATCGGCACAATCCTTTGTTTCAGGCGGCTGTCAGGTATGAGTACGGCCTCGAAAGCCAGGGTCATCAGCGGCACGAGCGTAAACATCGTCCCGGTATTGACGGCCGAGGTGTAGCGCAACGCTTCGAACAGTGAGCCGAAGTACAACGCCAGCAGCAGGCCGAGCACCGCATGACCGAGCAGCCCGCGGGCGGTCATGGTGGCGTTGCCTTCACGCAGCAACAGCGGCAGAAACACCAAGGTGCAGAACAACAGGCGCAAACCGGTCAGCAGGATCGGGTCGATGGCCTGGCTGACTTGCGCCGCCGCGGAAAACGAGGCGGCGATCAGCAAGGCCCAAAGCAGCATGCTGACGTGAGCGGCGGCGAAACCGGTGGTTTTCATGGCAGGCTCCGGGTCAGTGGATGTGGCGGCTGTAGTGCCTTGGGTTGAAGCGCAAAACCATCAACATCATCAGCGCCATGACCGCCGTCAGTGACCACCAGGCCCATTCAAAGCTGCCGAGCCGGTCGCGGATGATCCCCGCCAGCAGCGGCGACAGGCTGGCGATCAGGTAGCCGTTGCCTTGCACGAATGCGGTCAGGCCACCGGCGCGCAATGGATTGTCCAGGTGATCCAGCGATACGATCAGGCTCATCGGGAACAGCCCACCAATGCCCAGCCCCAGCAGGCATGGCCACATCAGGCTCAAGTGCTGCGGGCTCAGAATCAGTCCGCAGAAACCGGCGATGATCAGTGCCAGCAAGACCATCAGCACGACGCGGCGGTCGCGGCTGCGATTGGCGATGAAGGGAGTCAGCAGGCCCGACAGCACTTCCATTGCGGTCAGAAACCCGAGCAGCAATCCGGCGTGCTGCTCGCTCCAGCCCTTTTCCACGTAGTACGGCGCCAGCCAGGCCAGAACGCAGGTGTAGGACGCAGTGCCCAGGCCGAAGAAGATCGCGAGTAACCACGCGCGGGTATTGGCGAAGAACGATCCTTTGCTGGATGCCTGCGAATTCGGTGTCGGCATCCCGGCGCTTTGGCTGCGCCAGAAGAGCAATGCCAGCACGGCGAGAACAGCCCAGATCGCCAGGCCCATACGCCAGCTGCCGCTGGATGCCATCACCAGCGGCGCAAAGGACGCACCCATGGCGGCACCGCCCATGATCGATGTGACGTAGAGCCCCATGCACAGGGCAACGTGGTCGCTGAAGCGGGATTTGATCAGCGCAGGCATCAGGGCCTGAATCAGGGCGATGCCGATACGTGCCAGAATGGCGCTGAGGATCAATTCGGCTACCGAATCGAGAAACAGGCGCGACACCGTGGCCACGCCTATGATCAGTAACGAAAGTACGACCGTGCGCTGTTCACCGAGACGCTGGCTGACACGCAGCCCGAAAAACATCGCCAGTCCCATGGCCATGACCGGCAGCAGGGTCAGCAGTGATGCCAGGCTGAAACTCAGCGGGATGTCCTCGCGAATTGCCGAGAGCAAAGGTCCGACGGCGGCCATGGTGGGACGCAGGTTCAGGGCGACGAGAACAACGCTGAACATCAACCAGAGGGCAGGGCGGGTAGTCGCGCGGGTGTTTTCCATGATCGGACCTTGAACGATAGGGTTGCGATTAGGCGCGCGAGGCCGCAAGGCCGCAAATCAGAAAGTCTGGTGGACTATTTGGAAATTAAATAAGAGTGCGGTCATACGGACGCCGTTGAATGTTTAGCCAGACGATATCCAAGGTTCTTCAAATCCTGATTTAACGACTGAACCCATCGTGTGAGGCTGCGGGTCATCTGTTTTCTGCGGTTCTCTCTATGGACGGTTGGCCAGTCGCAATCCACTTCAAGGCAACCATTGACGCTCGTGCGTCGAGCCTTGGTCGTCGATTCACGCCTGCCACCGCGCCAAGCCTCTCTGCACTTCCTTCTGAACTGGCCTTCTGGGCGCTGTGGCATTGCCGCCATGCGCGCCCGCCGGATTCGCGCTTTTTCCGCTGATTGCTCCTACATATTCCGGTAGGTACCGGAATTAAAGTGCGGGTGCCTATGCGCACCCGTCAAACACGGAAAAAGAGAGTTTCCATGAGTACTGCCACGACCTCGTTTGCCACCAGGCTTGAAGCCCTGACCTTTCTGGAACAGAACCCGGATATTGAAATGTTCGAGCTGTTCATCCTCGACAACAACGGTGTGCCGCGGGGAAAGCTGCTGCACCGTGACGAGTTGCTGGCGGTGTATGAAAGCGGGCGGCCATTGCCGAGCACCATCCTCGGACTGACCATCAACGGCGATGACGTGGAAAACTCCGGGCTGGTCTGGGATGTCGGCGATATCGACTGCCGGGCCTATCCGATCAGCGGCAGCCTCACGCGTATGCCGTGGCGTCTGATACCGACCGCGGCCGTGCAGGTCAGCATGCACCCGACTGAGGGTATGCCCGCTACCATTGCCGATCCCCGTCACTTGCTGGCGAAAGTCATCGAAGGTTTGCAGGCTGACGGCTATTACCCGGTCATGGCGGCGGAACTGGAGTTCTATCTGCTGGATCAGCAACGCGACAGCAATGGCCGGCCGCAACCGGCACGGGATGTCGATGGCGGGCGTCCGCGCGGTACTCAGGTCTATGGATTGCGCGAGCTTGAGCAGATCGAACCCTTCCTTGCCGATCTCTACAGCGCCTGCAAGCTCCAGGGGATTCCGGCGCGCACGGCCATTTCCGAATACGCGCCGGGGCAAGTGGAAATCACCCTCGAACACCGCAGCGACGCGTTGCAGGCAATGGACGAAGCGGTGCGCTACAAGCGCCTGGTCAAAGGGGTGGCGCACAAGCACGGCATGACAGCGTGCTTCATGGCCAAGCCATTCGATGACCTGGCCGGCACCGGAATGCACATGCACGTGAGTCTGGCGGACAAGGACGGCAACAATCTCTTTGCCAGCGAAGCCCCGGATGGAACGCCCCTGCTCAAGCAGGCTGTCGCCGGCATGCTCAGTACCTTGCTCGACTCGCTGTTGCTGTTCTGCCCCAACGCCAACTCCTACCGTCGATTCCAGGCCAACAGCTATGCGCCGCTGGCAGCCACCTGGGGTGTGGACAATCGCACCGTGAGTTTGCGTGTCCCTGGCGGGCCGGCGTATTCGCGGCACATCGAACATCGAATTTGTGGCGCGGATGCCAACCCCTATCTGGCGGCTGCGGCGATTCTGGCCGGTATTCATCGCGGTATACGCGAACAACTCGAGCCGGGTGCGCCGGTGGAGGGCAATGGCTACGCCCAGGCCGCGAAACTGTTGCCGACGGACTGGTTGACCACATTGCGTTCGCTGGAAGGCTCCAGTTGGGCCAGGGAAGCCTTCGGCGGCGAGTTCCTCGGAGTCTACCTGGCGGTGAAACGCGCCGAGTACCGCCAGTTCATGGGGGAGGTGGGTGAGCAGGACTGGCGCTGGTATCTGCATCAGGCTTGAGCCGAAACTGAACCAAAGCTGAACTCTTCTCAAATAGTCTGAAGTTTCAGGCAGGTGTTATAAGCCAACTAATTGTTGGCTTCTTTTTCACAAAAAATTGATGGTTGGCTTCCTAAAATTTGAACTGTCTCGGTAAATGAAATTTTCACATTTACCGAAGGCACTTCTTTTCAGGACTCGCCGAACCTCATGTTTAAGATTAAAGCCGTGCGCCCCGAATGGGTGACACTGATTGCCAGTGCATTTTTGTTGGTGGGCTTCAACTTTCTACTCTGGCAACACCTGTTCGAAATCACCACGTCCGATGGCAAGGGCATCGTTATGCGCGTGGCCTTCGGGGTGATGATCTTCGCGGCCTTCAACATCGTGCTGACCCTGCTGGCCTTCCGGCCAGTGCTCAAGCCGCTCGTGACCCTGCTGTTCATGGTCAGCGCGAGCGTAGCGTATTTCATGAGCCAGTATGGTGTCCTGATCGACACCGGCATGTTGCGTAACTTCGCTGAAACCAATGCTACGGAAGTACGCGACTTACTGTCGCTCAAGTTGTTTGTTTATATTGTGCTGCTCGGTGTATTGCCGTCATGGCTATTGTGGAAGGCACCGATTAATTATCGTCGTTGGCACCGTGAGCTGCTTAGTAAAGTCCTGGTGATATTTGCTTCTGCGGCCGTCATTGGTGGTATTGCACTGGTTAACTATCAAGGCTTGTCTTCGCTGTTTCGCAATCACCACGAGTTGCGCTTGATGGTGGTGCCAAGCAACTACATTGGTGCCTCGGCTGGTTTATTGCGCGAGAAAGTAGCGACTGCGCGGCAACCCTTTGTCAAGATCGGTGAAGATGCCCAGCGCAATACGCTCTGGCAAACTCACGGGCGCAAATCCCTGACGGTGCTTGTCGTGGGGGAAAGTGCCCGGGCAGAGAACTTCGGCATCCTTGGCTATAGCCGCGACACCACGCCAAAACTGAGCAAGGAAGATGGCCTGATCGCTTTCACCGATGTGCACTCCTGCGGTACGGAAACCGCCGTATCGGTGCCTTGCATGTTCTCCAACATGGGGCGCAAGGACTATAACGCCAGCAAGGCCAAGAACGAAGAAGGCCTGCTGGATGTGCTCAAGCATGCGGGTATCGACGTGATCTGGCGTGACAACCAGTCAGGCTGCAAGGGTGCATGCGATCGCGTCACCCTCCAGGACGTCAGCAATCTGAAAGACCCGGTGCTGTGCGCCAACAGTGAGTGCCGCGACGAAATCCTGCTGCAGGGACTTCAACATTTCATCGATACCCTGGACAAGGACACCGTGCTGGTATTGCACCAGATGGGTAGCCACGGTCCGGAGTACTTCAAGCGTTATCCGAAAGAGTTCGAGCGCTTCACCCCGGTCTGCGAGAGTAATGCCCTGAACAATTGCAGTCGCGAAAGTATCGTCAATGGTTACGACAACACCTTGGTCTATACCGACCATGTGCTGTCGACCTTGATTGATCTGCTGCGCAGTAACCAGTCCAAAGTGGACACCGCGATGCTGTATCTGTCGGACCACGGTGAATCCCTGGGCGAGTACAACTTGTTCCTCCACGGCACGCCTTACATGCTGGCACCGGAGCAGCAAAAACATGTGGCCATGTTTGCCTGGTTCTCCGACAGCTATAAACAGTCGTTTGCGGTAGATACCCGCTGCCTGCAACAGGGTCGTGAAAAGCCCCTGAGCCAGGACAACCTGTTCCATTCGATGCTTGGGCTGCTGGAGGTCAACAGCAAGGTCTACAACCAGGATCTGGACATGTTTGCCGGATGTCGTGGGCCGGTGACCGACGGTGTGTTGGCCAAGGATTGAGTGCTCCGGTTTTGTTTCGCGCGGCGGCTGCCGAGCTGCGTCCAGTAGAACGTTTATCAAGAGCCATTGCACATGTCCGCTCAGCCCCCATCCGCCATCGAGCTTGAGATTGCCAGGCGCTACGACCAGGAACACGCGCGCGTCTGCCTGCAGCCGCAAGCGTCGGGCCTGACCGGGCGTCTGCTGCTCTGGCGTGAGGCGCGTCTGGTGCGCAATGCACTCAAGGTCGCCGGCGAACCGGGGCTGATCCTCGACGTGGCCTGCGGGGTGGGGCGTTTCTGGTCGGTGCTGGCCGAACATGCCAATCGGGTGATCCTCGCGACGGACCCGTCCCAGGACATCCTCGATCATGCCCGCACACATCACCCGCAAAGCCTGTTGAAGCGGATCAAGACCTTTCAAAGCTCCGCCTTCTCGATTGGTTTGTCGGAGAGCGCGGTCGACTGCATTTTTTGCATCCAACTGTTTCAGCACCTTTACAGCCAGGAGCATCGTCTGGCGATGCTGGGCGAGTTTTACCGGGTCAGTCGCGATACGGTGATTGTCGCCGTGCGCCTCGACGGACGTTTCAAGGGCGCGCATTCAAGCCTGGAGGGGCCGTTACCGAGCAAGGCCGGGGTCGAAAGCGAGTTCAGGCAGGCGGGATTCCGTTTGCTCAGCCATCAGGATTTTTTCCCCGGTTGTGCACAAATGCGGGTCTACGTGCTGGGTAAGACCCGCTAGGCCGACCTTGTCGGACTATTCTTCATGTCACGCAGCAGTTTTCGCTAACGCTCTTGTTCAGTGGATGCGCGGAAATCGCCGGGGGCGATATATACTGCGCGCCATTCTTCAAGGGAGAGCCGTGTGGCCATCGATATTCACTGGATTCGCGACAACGATAGCCTCGGTCGGTTTTGCGCCGAGTGGCAGCAACTGCCATTCGTTGCCCTCGATACCGAATTCATGCGGGTCGACACCTTCTACCCGATCGCAGGCTTGCTGCAGGTCGGCGATGGCGAACGTGCCTACCTGATTGATCCGCTGACCATCGACAACTGGCAGCCTCTGGCCGCGTTGCTGGAAAATCCGGCCGTGGTCAAGGTTGTCCACGCGTGCAGCGAAGACCTCGAAGTCCTGCTACGCCTGACCGGTAGTCTGCCGGCGCCACTGTTCGATACGCAATTGGCGGCCGCTTACCTGAACCTCGGTTTCTCCATGGGCTATTCGCGCCTGGTGCAGGAAGTGCTCGGCATCGACCTGCCCAAGGGTGAAACCCGTTCCGACTGGCTGCAACGTCCGCTCTCCGAAACCCAGATCAGCTATGCCGCCGAAGATGCCGTGCACCTGGCCGAAGTCTTCGTAAAGCTGCGTCCAAAGCTGTCTGACGAGAAATACGCCTGGGTTCTGGAAGACGGTGCCGAACTGGTGGCCAACCTGCGTCGCGAGATCGATCCGTACGAGGTCTATCGCGACGCCAAGCTGGCCTGGAAGCTGTCCCGCGCCCAACTCGCGGTATTGCGTGAGCTCTGCGCCTGGCGCGAAAAGGAAGCCCGTGCCCGCGACCTGCCGCGCAACCGGATCATCCGCGAGCATTCGTTGTGGCCGCTGGCGCGTACGCAACCGGATAATCTCGGCGCCCTGGCGAAAATCGAAGACATGCACCCGCGTACCGTGCGTCAGGATGGTGAGTTTCTGCTTGATCTGATCAAGCGCTCTGGCAGTGTGTCGCCAGATCAATGGCCGCCAGCCGTGCCGGAGCCGCTGCCAGTGGACGCTGCCGTGTTGCTCAAGCAGCTCAAAGCCATCGGCCAGGCCGAGGCCGAGCGCCTGAGCATTGCGCCGGAACTGATGCTGCGCAAGAAAACCCTGGAAGCGCTGCTCAAGAGCGGCTTCCCCAATGGTCCCTACCAATTGCCTGATTCGCTGCGTGGCTGGCGCCGCGAATTGATGGGCCAGGCGCTGCTTGACAGCCTGGTCACCGCCGGAGAACAGCCTTGAAACGTATTTGCTCCATCTACCGCAGCTCGAAAAGAAACGAAATGTACCTGTATGTGCTCAAGAGCGATGCTCTGGAGCGCGTGCCGGACCCCCTGATGGCAGCCTTCGGCAAGGCCATCCACGCGTTCGACCTGGTGCTCAGCCCCGAGCGCAAGCTGTCGCGCGAGGACATCACCGTCGTGCTGGATAACCTCGAAAAACAGGGTTATCACCTGCAAATGCCGCCTGCCGAAGACGAGTACATCGAGCACTTGCCGGAAGAATTGTTGCGCCGCAACGATCCGGTGTGAATGGCAGACAGGCTCTGTTCAGAGTGGTTATGAAACACTGATTGATTTTAGCGATGGCAGCATCGACGGAGCAGCGCTCTGTCGGCTGCCGTCTGCACTGTTTTTGAAAGGTTTGAAGCATGCGCGTCCTGATTGCTGAACACGACCACCCCGTGTACGCCCAACTGTTGCGCGAGGCGGCACCGGACCTGGAGGTGCTGACCAGCGGTGATTCCGCCGAGCTGGCCGGCCAGGCCGCCGATTGTCCGGTGTGGCTCGGCCAGCCTGATCTGCTGGCGACCCTGTTACGCCAGGGCCATCAACCGCAATGGCTGCAATCGACCTGGGCCGGCATTACGCCGCTGCTGGCCGATGGTTTGCCACGGCACTATCGATTGACCCGTGCAGTCGGCATCTTCGGGCAAGTCATGGCCGAATACGTGCTCACCTATATGCTCGGTCACGAACGTGAAGTGCTGGCGCGACTGGTCAGCCAGGTCGAGCGCAAATGGGACAGCCGTCATGGTCAGAGCCTGGCGGGGCGCAAGGTGTTGATCGTCGGCACCGGTGATATCGGTCAGAGTGTCGCGCAGTTCCTCGTGCCGTTTGGTGTCGAGTTGTATGGCGTTGCCAGCAGCGCGCGGGAACAGGCACCGTTTATCGAAGTCGGTTCTCTGGCGGATCTGCCGCGGCTGGTCGGTGAAGTCGATTACGTGGTCAATCTGCTGCCGAACACGCCGCAAACCCACGATATCTACGACGCGGCGCTGTTCAAGCAATTCAAGCCGACCGGGTTGTTCATCAATGCCGGGCGCGGTGTGGCGGTGGTCGATGCGGATCTGGTGGAAGCCTTGAAGGAAGGGCATCTGGCGGGCGCGGTGATCGACGTGTGCCGTCAGGAGCCATTGCCCCAGCGGCATCCATTCTGGACAGCCTGGGGCCTGCTGCTTACAGGCCACAGTTCGGCACCGACTTCGCCGTCGATGATGGTGAAGCTGTTTGTCGAAAACCTGCGGGCGTTTCAGGCGGGAGAGGCGTTGCGCGGGGAAGTGGATTTCGATCGCGGGTACTGAAATCACTCTCAAAAACTGTGGGAGCGAGCTTGCTCGCGATGAGGCCATTAGCTTCAACATCAATGTTGACTGACTGGCCGCCATCGCGAGCAAGCTCGCTCCCACAGGGATTTTCAGTATGGCTTAGAGACTGAAGTCGCCTTCAGCCGCCAGCTCGCTCAACGGGCGACGCGGGCTTGGTACTTCACGGGCCTGCAGGTAATCCGCCAGGCTGGCCTTGTCCCCCAGCTTGCCCACCGCGACGGCGGCGTGCAGGGCGTAGCCTTCGGGAATGTTCAGCTCCTTGCGGGTCAGTTCCTGGTCGAAGCCGGCCATGCCGTGGGTGTGCCAGCCGCTCAGGCTTGCTTGCAGGGCCAGGTGGCCCCAGGCGGAACCGGTGTCGAAGGTGTGCCACAGGGCCGGGGTTTCTTCGGTGGCGCCTGGCGCGGTGAAGGTGGTTTTCGAAATCACGATCACCAGGGCCGAAGCATGTTGCGCCCAGCTGCGGTTGAACTCGTTCAGCAGTCCCAGGTAGCGCTCCCAGTTCGGCGTATCGCGACGTGCGTAAAGAAAGCGCCAGGGTTGCGAGTTGTAGGCCGAGGGTGCCCAACGCGCGGCTTCGAAGAAACTCAGCAGGGTTTCTTCGGCAATGGCTTCGCCAGTGAAGGCGCGGGGCGACCAGCGATCGGTGAACTGAGGGTCAATGGTGTAATCGGCAACGCGTGGGTTGGCACTCATCAAGAGATTCCTTGCTACGTTTGAAAGTGGAAGCGACGAAAAACCCTACTTGGCAGCGCAGAAACTGACAAGCCCGTTCTACCGACAGTCGCCAATGCTTGGCCCACGGGGCTTCGGGCACTAGACTGGCGGCCTTTTCACCACCTGATGTCGATGCTCGAACCATGGCCGCCAAAGTAGAACCGTTCTGGATACGCAAGACCCTCGATCAACTCGATCAGGAGGAATGGGAGTCGCTGTGCGACGGCTGTGGATTGTGCTGTCTGCAAAAGCTTGAAGACGAAGACGACAACAGCGTCTATTACACGCGCATCGCCTGCAAACTGCTGGACCTGAAAACCTGCCAGTGCACGGATTATCCTAACCGTCGTGACACTGTGCCGGACTGTATCCAGCTCACGCCGGGCAAGGCCGACGAATTCAAATGGCTGCCGCCGACGTGCGGTTATCGTCTGGTCAGCGAAGGCAAGGACCTGCCGTTGTGGCATCACCTGGTGTGCGGTGATCGCGATGCCGTGCATCATGAGCGGATTTCCCAGTCCGGGCGCATGCTCGCCGAAGGCAGCGTGCCGGAAGACGACTGGGAAGATCACCTGATTTTCCGCGCAGGCTGACTGCCAGAGGCTCAACCTTTCACGAAGGAGTGTGTATGGCTGTGGGATGGCGGCAGGCGTGGGGCGTTGGATTACTGGCCGTGAGTGCGCCCGTATGGGCAGCGAACAAGGTCGATCTGGATTATCACGTGCGCCTGTTGCCGAAGAACGATCAGGCCGAAGTGCGCCTGACGCTCGCCCAGGGCTCGGCGGTTCGCAGCCTGGATTTCGACCTCGGCGACGGCAGCCACTACAGCGATTTCAAGGCCGACGGCCAATGGCAACTGACCCCTGGCAAAGCGGTGCGGGGTGTCTGGCGTCCAGCGGCTGACAAGGCCAGCCTGACGTATCGGGTGAGTATCAACCACGGTCGCAAGAACGGCAGCTTTGATGCTCGCATGACGCCAAGCTGGGCATTGATGCGCGGCGACGATCTGGTGCCGCCTGCCAGACTCGATCAACAAGATGGCATCGAACTGGTTTCACGCCTTGAATTCGAGCTGCCCGGTGGCTGGAAAAGCGTCGAAACCGCGTGGCCACGGATCGGCCAGAACAAGTTCCGTATCGATAACCCTTCCAGGCTGTTCGACCGGCCCACGGGCTGGATGCTCGCCGGCCAGCTTGGCAGCCGCCGTACCCGTCTGGGCGAGACTGAAGTCACCGTCGCCTCGCCGCTGGGGCAGGGCATGCGGCGTATGGATGTGCTGACGCTGCTGACCTTCGTCTGGCCGCAAGTGCAGGCGCTGTACCCGCGACACCCGGGCAAACTGCTGATCGTCGGGGCCAATGATCCGATGTGGCGTGGCAGCCGGTCTGCGCATGAGTCGATCTACCTCAACAGTCGCCTGCCATTGGTCGGCGAAAGCGGCTCCAGCGCCCTGGTTCGCGAGTTGGCCCAGGTGTTCGGGCGGATCAACGGCACAAAGCGCAGTGACTGGATCAATGAAGGCTTTGCCGAGTATTACGCCATCGAACTGGTGCGCCGGGCCGGCGGCATGAGCGATGAACGCTACGAGAGCCTGCACGGCAAACTGGTCGGGACCAGCCAGAAAGTCACCACGCTGCGCAGTGATCGGGTCAACCCGGCGCAGGTGGCCAGGGCGGTGGTGTTGCTGCAGGAACTGGATCGCGAGATTCGTCTGAAAACCCACAACAAGCGTTCACTGGACGACGTGTTGCGCGGGGCGATGCAGCAGGGGGAAATCGATACCCAGGCGTTTGTTCAGCTCAGCGAGAGCGTGATAGGTGGGTCTTCAAAAGTACTCAGTACCGAGTTGATTCAGTAACACCGTCATTCGCGAGCAAGCCCGCTCCCGCGTCAGATTTCTGATTTCTTCAAAAAATCAAATTGACACACAATCGTATGATGATTAGCGTGGTCCTCCATCGCATACGGCTTGGAGGTGCTCATGTCCAACAGCTTTCATGCTACGACGGTCGACTGGCTGGGATGCTGGCTGGCCACGGGGCAGGTCAGGCCGGGTGAGTCACTCAAGGTCGAAGCCGACCTCGGCGAACAACTTGGCGTGAGCCGTACGGTCATCCGCGAAGCGATCAAAACCCTGGTTGCCAAAGGCATGCTCGAAGTCGGCCCGAAAGTCGGCACGCGAGTGTTGCCGGTGCGGCGCTGGAACCTCTTCGATCCACAAGTCGTCGGCTGGCTGTCGCGCAGCGGCTTGCCGGAAAACTTCGTCGACGATCTGCTCGATCTGCGTCGCACCATCGAACCGATGGCCGTGCGCTGGGCTTGTGAGCGCGCAACCGGCGAACAGGTGGACGCGATCCTGTTGGCCTGCAACGCACTGGAACGGGCGGTGGACAGCGGCATCGATTACAACCGTGCCGACCAGCTCTTCCACGAGTGCATCCTGGCCGCCAGCCACAATCAATTCATCGAACAAATGGTTCCCGCCCTCGGCGCGTTGCTGGCGGTGGCCTTTGAAGTGTCCGCCGCCGACCCGGATGAACTGCGTCGCACCTTGCCGATTCACCGGGACCTGGCCGAGGCTATTGCGGCCCGTGATACCGCTCGGGGCGTCTGGGCCTGCATGAACCTGATCGATAACGCCGCCCTGGCGATCAAGCGTTACTACCCGCAAGTCATGGCCGATAAAAAGGCCAGTTGAGCACTCGAACCCCTGTAGGAGCGAGCTTGCTGGCGATGGTTTATCAGCTACCACGAGACCGACTGACACACCATCGCCAGCAAGCTGGGTCCTACATCATAAAAACAAGAACCATGCAGGAGGTTTCATGACGTTGACGGCGGTTACCGGGCATCGGGCGAAACTGGGCGAAGGTCCGTTCTGGGATGCGCCGACCCAGGCCCTGTATTGGGTGGATATCGCGGGTAAACAGGCGTTGCGGTTGATCGGCGCCAACGTGCAGATCTGGCAGATGCCGGAACATGTGTCAGCCTTCATCCCCTGTGAAAGCGGCGACGCGCTGGTGACATTGAGCAGTGGCGTGTATCGGCTCGATCTCGATTCACCGGGCCTGGCGCCGCGCCTGACATTGTTCTGCGTGGCCGATCCGCAACCGGGCAACCGCCCCAACGAAGCCCGCTGCGACGCCCAGGGCCGGCTCTGGCTCAGTACCATGCAAAACAATATCGGAGAACAGGGCGAAGACCTGCCCATCGTGCGCCGTTCGGGTGGACTGTTGCGCATCGATCGTGCCGGGCGGGTTGTGCCGTTACTGCGCAACCTGGGCATTCCCAACACGCTGTTGTGGAGCGATGACGCCACCAGCGTTTATTTCGGCGACAGCCTCGATGGCACCTTGTATCGACACTTCATCCGTAGCAACGGCGCCCTTGATGCGCCGCAGGTCTGGTTTGGCCCGCACGGGCGCGGCGGCCCGGACGGCTCGGCGATGGATGCCGAAGGTTTTATCTGGAATGCCCGTTGGGATGGCCACTGTCTGCTCAGGTTGAGCCCTGACGGCAAAGTCGACCGGACCATCGAACTGCCGATCAGTCGTCCCACCAGTTGCGTGTTCGGTGGTGCAGACCTGAAAACCCTGTACATCACCAGCGCGGCGAGTCCACTGGGCCATCCCCTGGATGGGGCGGTGCTGTCGATTCCAGTGGATGTGCCCGGGAAGCGTTGTACGCGTTTTGCGGGTTAATTCCCATAATATGGGATATGAATATATATATTGAGATTTGTTGCGGGCCAGGTTTATAGTCGGCCTCACCAGTTACATGCACTCACACTCAAAAAAACAAAACAGGTGAAGTGATGCAGCGAAATTCCCCCGTGCTCCCTTGCGCAGACAGTGCCGCAGAGCGTTTTCAAGCTGAAACGTTTTCGCTTTCACCTGTTTTCTTCCACAACGCCTTTTGACCGGCCATCGACTGATGTCCGGTTTTCGTCGTGTTTTCGAACAGGAGTCTTGAACCATGGCTGAACCGCTGTCATTGCCCCCGGTGCCCGAGCCGCCCAAGGGTGAGCGCCTCAAAGACAAAGTCGTATTGCTGACCGGTGCCGCCCAGGGCATTGGCGAGGCCATTGTGGCGACCTTTGTGTCCCAGCAGGCCAGGCTGATCATCAGCGACATCCAGGCCGAGAAGGTCGAGAAGGTCGCGGCGCACTGGCGCGGACAGGGCGCCGACGTGGTGGCGATCAAGGCTGACGTTTCACAGCCGCAGGATCTGCAGGCTATGGCCAGGCTGGCGGTCGAGCGACATGGCCGGATCGATGTGCTGGTCAACTGCGCCGGGGTCAACGTGTTCCGTGATCCGCTGGAAATGACCGAGGAAGACTGGCGTCGCTGCTTTGCCATTGACCTCGATGGCGCGTGGTATGGCTGCAAGGCGGTGCTGCCGCAGATGATCGAGCAGGGCATCGGCAGCATCATCAATATTGCCTCGTCCCATTCCTCCCACATCATTCCGGGCTGCTTTCCCTACCCGGTGGCCAAGCACGGCTTGCTCGGGCTTACCCGCGCGCTGGGTATCGAATATGCGTCCAGGGGCATCCGCGTCAACGCCATCGCACCGGGCTATATCGAAACCCAGATCAATATCGATTACTGGAACGGTTTCGCCGACCCTCACGCTGAGCGCCAGCGTGCGTTTGACCTGCATCCGCCCAAACGCATCGGCCAGCCGATTGAAGTGGCGATGACTGCGGTGTTCCTGGCCAGTGATGAAGCGCCGTTCATCAATGCCTCGTGTATCACCATCGATGGTGGGCGCTCGGTGATGTACCACGACTGAGTGGCCGGGCTTTCAGGCGTCCTGGTACGTCTGAAAGTCAATCATCATACGATATGACTATTGGCAGTACGGTTTACCGCCCAGGCTTTACAGAACGCTTTCAAAGAACGCTCAAGAAAAATAACAAGGAGTCAGCTTATGAATCGTCGTCGTGCTATCCGTTCCCTATGCTGTGCCGCGTTGGCGGTCTCGGCGGTCAGCCTGAGCAGCACGCTGCTGGCGGCCGAGGAAGTGAAAATCGGTTTTCTGGTCAAGCAAGCGGAAGAGCCCTGGTTCCAGACTGAGTGGGCGTTTGCCGAAAAGGCCGGGAAAGAGAAGGGCTTCACCCTGATCAAGATCGCCGTGCCGGACGGTGAGAAAACCCTGTCGGCCATCGACAGCCTCGCCGCCAACGGCGCCAAAGGCTTCGTGATCTGTCCGCCGGACGTGTCCCTCGGCCCGGCAATCATGGCCAAGGCCAGGCTCAGCGGGTTGAAGGTGATCGCTGTCGATGACCGTTTCGTCGATGCCAGCGGCAAATTCATGGAAGACGTGCCGTACCTCGGCATGGCTGCGTTCGAAGTCGGCCAGAAGCAAGGCCATGCCATGGCCACCGAGGCGAAGAAACGCGGCTGGGACTGGAAAGACACGTACGCGGTGATCAATACCTACAACGAACTCGACACCGGCAAGAAGCGCACTGACGGTTCGGTCAAAGCCCTGGAAGACGCCGGCATGCCGAAGGACCACATCCTGTTCTCGGCCCTCAAGACCCTCGACGTGCCGGGCAGCATGGACGCCACTAACTCGGCGTTGGTGAAACTGCCGAGTGCAGCGAAGAACCTGATCATCGGCGGCATGAACGACAACACCGTGCTCGGCGGTGTGCGCGCCACCGAGAGCGCCGGGTTCGCTGCGGCCAACGTGATCGGCATCGGCATCAACGGTACCGACGCCATCGGCGAGCTGAAGAAGCCTGACAGCGGCTTTTATGGTTCGATGCTGCCGAGCCCGCACATCGAGGGCTACAAGACCGCAAGCATGATGTACGAGTGGGTCACCACCGGCAAAGAACCGGCGAAGTACACAGCCATGGATGACGTGACGCTGATCACCCGCGACAACTTCAAGCAGGAACTGGAAAAGATCGGCCTGTGGAACTGACGGCCATTGGTTTCAGCGGCGGTCTCGGCGACGAGGCTGCCTGTCCGGTTTGAAGAGGTGGGTTATGCACGCGCAAACACATACACAACAACACAGCGGCAGCTTGCGTTTCAACGGGATCGGCAAGACCTTTCCCGGGGTGAAGGCGCTGGACAACATCAGCTTCGTCGCCCATCCGGGGCAGGTTCATGCCTTGATGGGCGAGAACGGCGCCGGCAAATCGACGCTGCTGAAAATCCTCGGCGGGGCCTACATACCCAGCAGCGGAGCCTTGCAGATCGGCGAGCGGACGATGGACTTCAAGTCCACCGCCGACAGCATCGGCAGTGGCGTCGCGGTGATCCACCAGGAGCTGCATCTGGTGCCGGAAATGACCGTGGCCGAGAACCTGTTTCTCGGGCATCTGCCAGCCAGTTTCGGCCTGATCAATCGCAGCGCCCTGCGCCAGCAGGCACTGGCCTGTCTCAAAGGCCTGGCCGATGAGATCGACCCGCAGGAGAAAGTCGGGCGCCTGTCTCTCGGCCAGCGGCAATTGGTGGAAATCGCCAAGGCGCTGTCCCGTGGCGCCCATGTGATTGCCTTCGACGAACCCACCAGCAGCCTTTCGGCACGGGAGATCGACCGTTTGATGGCGATCATCGGCCGGCTGCGGGACGAGGGGAAAGTGGTGCTCTACGTCTCCCACCGCATGGAAGAAGTGTTCCGCATCTGCAATGCGGTGACGGTGTTCAAGGACGGACGATACGTGCGCACGTTCGATGACATGAGCGAGCTGACCCATGATCAACTGGTCACCTGCATGGTCGGGCGCGACATCCAGGACATCTACGATTACCGCCCGCGCCAGCGCGGTGCGGTGGCGCTCAAGGTCGACGGTCTGCTCGGGCCGGGGTTACGCGAGCCCGTGAGTTTCGAGGTGCACAAAGGCGAGATTCTCGGCTTGTTCGGGCTGGTGGGCGCCGGTCGCACCGAGCTGCTGCGCCTGCTCAGCGGCCTGGCGCGAAACCGCGCCGGACAGCTGAAACTGCGTGGCCATGAACTGAAGCTGCGTTCACCCCGGGATGCGATTGCCGCCGGGATCCTGTTGTGCCCCGAGGACCGCAAGAAGGAAGGCATCCTGCCGCTGGCCAGCGTCGCCGAGAACATCAACATCAGCGCCCGCGGCGCCCATTCCACCTTCGGCTGCCTGTTGCGTGGCCAGTGGGAGAAAGGCAACGCCGACCAGCAGATCAAGGCGCTCAAGGTAAAAACACCACACGCCGGGCAGCCGATCAAGTTTCTATCCGGTGGCAATCAACAGAAGGCCATTCTCGGTCGCTGGCTGTCGATGCCGATGAAAGTGTTGCTGCTCGACGAACCGACCCGCGGCATCGACATCGGTGCCAAGGCCGAGATCTACCAGATCATCCATAACCTGGCGGCCGAGGGGATCGCGGTGATTGTGGTGTCCAGCGACTTGATGGAAGTCATGGGCATTTCCGACCGCATCCTGGTGCTGTGCGAAGGCGCGCTGCGTGGCGAGCTGAGCCGCGACCAGGCCAACGAATCCAACCTGCTGCAACTGGCTTTGCCGCGCCAACGCGCTGACGGCGTGGCGAACTGAGAGGTGACTATGATGACAACCCAAAACAACACCCTGCCGACCACGCGCAAACCGCTGGACCTGCGGCGCTTCCTCGATGACTGGGTGATGCTGCTGGCGGCCGTCGGAATCTTCGTGCTCTGTACCCTGATGATCGACAACTTCCTGTCGCCGCTGAACATGCGTGGCCTGGGCCTGGCGATTTCCACCACCGGGATCGCTGCGTGCACCATGTTGTATTGCCTGGCGTCCGGGCATTTCGACTTGTCGGTGGGCTCGGTGATTGCCTGTGCCGGGGTGGTTGCGGCGGTGGTGATGCGTGATACCGACAGCGTGTTTCTCGGTGTCTGTGCGGCGCTGGTGATGGGCCTGATCGTCGGGCTGATCAACGGCATCGTCATTGCCAAGCTGCGGGTCAACGCGCTGATCACCACGCTGGCGACCATGCAGATCGTGCGCGGCCTGGCCTACATCTTCGCCAACGGCAAGGCGGTGGGGGTGTCCCAGGAGTCGTTCTTCGTGTTCGGCAACGGTCAGATGTTCGGCGTGCCGGTACCGATCCTGATCACCATCGTCTGCTTCCTGTTCTTCGGCTGGTTGCTGAACTACACGACCTACGGGCGCAACACCATGGCCATCGGCGGCAATCAGGAGGCGGCGTTGCTGGCCGGGGTCAATGTCGACCGGACCAAAATCATCATCTTTGCCGTGCATGGCGTGATCGGCGCGCTGGCCGGGGTGATCCTGGCGTCGCGCATGACCTCCGGGCAACCGATGATCGGCCAGGGTTTCGAGCTGACCGTGATCTCGGCCTGTGTACTGGGCGGGGTATCGTTGAGTGGCGGGATCGGCATGATCCGGCACGTGATTGCCGGGGTGTTGATTCTGGCGATCATCGAGAATGCGATGAACCTGAAGAATATCGATACGTTTTATCAGTATGTGATTCGCGGTTCGATCTTGCTGCTGGCGGTGGTCATTGACCGACTTAAGCAGCGCTGACATTCATTTCCTCTGTAGGCGCGGGCTTGCCCGCGAAGGTCTGTCTGAAATGTAAATGTTGGATATGACGACGCCTTCGCGGGCAAGCCCGCTCCCACAGGGTGTGTGGCATAGATCCTGTGGGAGCGGGCTTGCTCGCGAAGGGGCCATCAGCTTCAGTACATTTATCCTGGCTTCACTATTGGCTGATGTTGCTGTCCTCGTCCTCGGTGGTGCTCGAGCCGAGACCACCGCTGCCGGGCGTTTTTCTGTTCGGCAAGTCCGCCCCGCCCTGACGCCCCATGTCATTGCCCTGGATGCGCGGGTCGGTGCCGGTGGACGGAGGCAGGTTGTGGTCGATCGTGGTGCCGTCGGTGTTCATGCCGGGGGCACTCTGGATGGCTGGCGCCCTGGGCTTTTCCACCGGATTGGTCGGGCCGGTGCTCGAGCCGATGGCTCCGGCGTACGAGGTGCAAGACAGCAGGGCGCAGAGGGCGAGGGCGGTCAACCTGGACAGGATCATGGTGTTGTCTCCAACGGGTAGAGTCCTTACCTGATTAGTCCGTCCTCGCCCGGGATAGGTGCGTTGTTAACGACGGACGGCTCAGGCCTGTGTCAATGCCCTGACCGCTGCTGCTCTTCGCCAGATCAATCGGCCTGCGGTGATCAACCAGTTGAGCGCAGCAACCGCCAGCACGGTGAGCAGCAGCGTGGCCATCCCTTGCTCGACGATGATTTTCCCGGCCAGCAAGGGGAAGCCGAACACACCGATGAAGTACGACAGGCTGAACAGCAACAAGGATTGCGCGGTGGTGCCGGTCGGCGCCTCATTGGCGGCCAGGCCGTTGATCACCGAGTAGGTCAGGCCGTAACCGGTCCCGAGCATCACCGCCGCGAGCACGTAGCTGAAGCTGCTGTCGACGACAAAACCGAACATGACGATCGATGCCAGCATCAGCCCCGACAGCAGGCACGAGGCACGCAATGGATCGCGCTTGACCACGAACCCGGCAACCAGCATTCGGCCACTGATCGCCGCGCTCATGAAACCGAGGAAGAACAGCGAGTAGTCGAGCGAGTGCGCTGCGGCATAACTGGTTTGAAAGCTCGACAGACCGCCGAACACGCAGCCGCCAAGACCGACCATGATGATTGGAAAGACAGCCCTGGACGACAGCACCTGACCCGCGGCACGCCACGAAATCCGCGACACGCTGCCCGATGGCAGAGGGGCCTGATTCAATTTCCGCTGCAGGCGCCAGAACAGCAGCACACCGACCAGGCTGGCCAGCGCCGCCAGATAAAACGCAGCGGTCACCGGGTACCCGAGGGCACTCGCCGCGCGGCCGAGCAGTGGGCCACTGCCGATCCCGGTCATCATGCTGCCCGACAGCAGGGCGAAGTATCTGGCGCGCTGTGCGGGCGTCACCAGGCTTGCCACGATGATCGGCCCGAGGGTGTAGAACACGCCCCAACCCAGGCCCAGCAGCAGGCCGAAAAACAACAGCAGAGGGCCGAAGCCCGGGGTCAGGGCGAAGCCCAGGCTGGCCGCTACCAGCAACACACCGAACAGCGCCACCGACCGGGCGGCACCGAGCAGGTCGGACAAATGACCGGAAACGATCACTGCCGCAAAGGTGCTGAGCATCGCCGCCGAAATCACACTGCCGGCGTCGTGTTCGTTGCCACCACGCGCGTTGATCAGCAGCGACAGCAGGAAGGTCGAGCCATAGGACAATGACAGCAGGTAACTGGCAAGGCAAAACAGGCCGAACAATTTGCTTGAAACTGGGGGTGTTGCGGTAGACATGACGCGGTTCCTTGACCGGATAAGTGAGCAGCGCCTCTATCTAACCACGCAGTGCCTGATTGTCAGGTTCAAGGTTATCGATGCCAGGGTTAGTGGCGGCCGGAGTGAAGCCTCTGCGTTGTTGTGGCGAGGGAGCTTGCTTGTGGTGAGGGGGCTTGCCCCCGTTGGGTTGCGCAGCAACCCCAATAAGAAAACTGCAATCTTTCTGGTGTAATGCGATCGCTGAGAAAGGGCCTGCTTCGCAGGCCAACGGGGGCAAGCCCCCTCGCCACAAATATCGTGTCGCCTTAGTATGGCGTTTTCAACTTTTGACAAGGCACGTCCATGACGATCGAAATCCGCCCGGCGACCCCCAGTGATGCACCGCAAATCCTCGCGTTCATCACTGAACTGGCCGACTACGAACGTGCCCGCCATGAAGTCATCGCCAGCGTTGCCGATATCGAGCGCAGCCTGTTCAGCGAAGGCGCCACGGCCCATGGCCTGATCTGCCTGCGCGACGGTGCAGCCATCGGTTTCGCGGTGTTCTTCTTCAGCTATTCCACCTGGTTGGGCAGCAATTGCCTGTACCTCGAGGACCTTTACATCACTCCGGAGCAGCGCGGCGGTGGCGCAGGCAAGACCCTGTTGCGGCATCTGGCGAAAATCGCCTGCGCCAACGACTGCGGCCGTTTCGAATGGAGCGTGCTGGAGTGGAATACGCCGGCCATCGACTTCTACAAATCCCTGGGGGCGCAACCGCAGGAGGAGTGGGTTCGGTATCGGATGGATGGGGCCGTTTTGAGGGATTTTGCTGCTGGTAATTGATCGCCCTTAAAAGATCGCAGCCTTCGGCAGCTCCTACAACGGGACGAGGTTCACCTTGTAGGAGCTGCCGAAGGCTGCGATCTTTTTTTGTTCGTGTCTCACAATATGGGATTGATATTTATATATTGAGATTTCCCGGCATCCGGGTTTATAGTCCCGCCCACTCACTGCCAAAAACCAAAACAGGTGAAGCGATGCAGGCGCAATTGATCGCGCTCGACTGGGGGACAACCTCATTACGTGCTTACAAACTGGCCGAAGGCGGGCAGGTGCTCGAACAGCGTTCGCTGGCGTCGGGGATCATGCAGCTGCCCAAGGCGCCGCGAATCATCGGCGGCCGGGAGTGCACCGACGGTTTTGAACTGGCCTTCGAAGAGGCATGCGGTGACTGGCTCGATGCCCAGCCGCAATTGCAGGTGATTGCCTGTGGCATGGTCGGCAGCGCCCAGGGCTGGTGCGAAGCGGCGTACCGCGACACGCCGGCGAACGTCGCCACGCTCGGCACTTCCTTGCAAACCGTTCGCAGCCTGCGTGGCGTCGATGTGCACATCGTGCCCGGCGTCATCGAGCGTTCACGTCTGCCGAACGTGATGCGCGGCGAAGAAACTCAGGTGCTCGGTGTGCTGCAAAACCTGCCGGGCGAGGCGAGTGCGGATCTGCTGATCGGCCTGCCGGGCAGTCATTCGAAATGGGTGGAAGTGGCCGACGGCTGCATCGTGCATTTCGACACTTTCATGACCGGCGAGGTCTTCGCAGTGCTCAGCGAGCACAGCATTCTCGGGCGCACCCAGCAGCGTGGCGGGTCTTTCGAGGGGGATGCGTTTGATCGTGGCGTGCAGGTCGCGTTGTCGGCGGACGGTGAAACCGGTCCGCTGTCGACGCTGTTCAGCGCCCGTAGCCTGGGCCTGACCGGCGAATTGAGCGCCTGCGCCCAGGCCGATTATCTGTCCGGCCTGCTGATCGGCCACGAGTTGTCGGCCCTGGCCAATGTCCAGCGGCGTCGGCGCAACAGCGTGCACCTGCCGTCGATCATCCTTATCGGTAATTCCCAACTCTGTGCCCGCTACCGCCGTGCGCTCGATGCCTGCGGCTTTACCCGGGTGACCCTGGCCGAACAGGCCACCGAACGCGGATTGTGGCAACTGGCGCTCGCCGCCGGTCTGGTCTCGTCCACCGCATCCCGTTAAACCTGCCTGGAGGTCTGACATGCTCAAACAAGCGCTGGCGCAAAACGGCCTGATCGCGATCCTGCGCGGCTTGCGTCCACAGGAAGCTGCCGCTGTCGGCGAGGTCCTGTACGCCGCCGGATTTCGCGTCATCGAAGTGCCGCTCAATTCCCCAGAACCGTACGACAGTATCCGCATCCTGCGCAGTACCTTGCCTACCGATTGCCTGATCGGTGCCGGCACGGTGCTGACGCCGGAGCAGGTCGAACGGGTGAAAGTGGCGGGGGGGCAGGTGATCGTCATGCCCCATAGCGATCCGAAGGTCCTGCGTGCGGCGAAAGCGGCGGGGCTGTCTCTGTCGCCCGGTGTCGCCACACCGACCGAAGCCTTCGCGGCGCTGGCCGAAGGCGCGGACATCCTCAAGCTGTTCCCGGCCGAGCAAATGGGACCGGCAGTCGTCAAGGCCTGGCTGGCGGTACTGCCGGCCGGGACGATTCTGGCACCGGTCGGTGGCATTACCCCGGACAACATGCAGGTGTTTATCGACGCGGGCGTCAAAGGTTTCGGCCTCGGCTCCGGTCTGTTCAAACCGGGCATGACGTCTGCGCAGGTGGCGGCCAATGCCAAGGCCTATGTCGCTGCCTGGAAAGCCCTTCGCTAAGACTTTTTGGCGCTGCGAGCGCTGCATCTATAAGAGAGACAACAGATGAAAATCACCAAATTGACCACCTTCATCGTTCCGCCACGCTGGTGCTTCCTCAAGGTCGAAACCGACGAGGGCGTCACCGGTTGGGGCGAGCCCGTGGTCGAAGGCCGCGCCCACACCGTTGCCGCTGCCGTTGAAGAATTGTCCGATTACCTGATCGGTAAGGACCCGCGCAACATCGAAGACATCTGGACCGTGCTCTATCGCGGCGGATTCTACCGTGGCGGTGCGATCCACATGAGCGCCCTGGCCGGTATTGACCAGGCCTTGTGGGACATCAAGGGCAAGGCGCTGGGCGTGTCGGTCAGCGACCTGCTGGGTGGTCAGGTGCGGGACAAGATTCGCGTCTATTCGTGGATCGGCGGCGACCGTCCGGCGGACACGGCGCGTGCTGCCAAAGAAGCTGTCGAACGCGGTTTCACTGCGGTGAAAATGAATGGCACCGAAGAGCTGCAATTCCTCGACACCTTCGACAAGGTCGACCAGGCCCTGGCCAATGTCGCTGCCGTGCGCGATGCAGTCGGCCCGAACGTCGGCATCGGCGTGGACTTCCATGGTCGGGTGCACAAACCCATGGCCAAGGTGCTGATGAAGGAGCTTGATCCGTACAAGCTGATGTTCATCGAAGAGCCGGTGCTGAGCGAAAACTACGAAGCGCTGAAAGAGCTGGCGCCACTGACCAGCACACCGATTGCCCTCGGCGAGCGCCTGTTCTCGCGCTGGGATTTCAAACGCGTGCTCAGCGAAGGCTACGTCGACATCATCCAGCCAGATGCTTCCCACGCCGGCGGTATCACCGAAACCCGCAAGATCGCCAACATGGCCGAAGCCTACGATGTGGCGCTGGCGCTGCATTGCCCGCTGGGGCCAATTGCCCTGGCGGCATGTCTGCAACTGGACGCGGCTTGCTACAACGCATTCATCCAGGAGCAGAGCCTGGGCATCCATTACAACGAGAGCAACGACCTGCTCGACTACGTGAAAGACCCACGGGTGTTCGACTACGACCAGGGCTTCGTGAAGATCCCGAACGGCCCGGGCCTGGGCATCGAGATCAACGAGGAATACGTGATCGAACGCGCCGCCATCGGCCACCGCTGGCGCAACCCGATCTGGCGCCATGCCGATGGCAGTTTTGCCGAGTGGTGAGTCACTGACACACCACTGAGTCCTGTGGGAGCGAGCCTGCTCGCGAAGACGATGGTGCATTCAACATTGATGTTGCCTGACACACCGCATTCGCGAGCAGGCTCGCTCCCACAGTTTGATCTCCATGGATAGAGGGATCTGCGTTCCCCCGGTTTTCTCATTGACCTCAATAACCATAAGAAGAGGCACCCCCCATGCAACCGCAAACCCTCACCGGGCAGGCGTCCTTGGTGACGCCCAGCCGCAAGCGTTTTTTCATCATGGTGCTGTTGTTCATCACCGTGGTGATCAACTACCTGGACCGCAGCAACCTGTCGATTGCCGCCCCGGCATTGACCAGTGACCTGGGCATCGACCCGATTCATGTCGGCCTGATCTTCTCTGCCTTCGGCTGGACCTACGCCGCCATGCAGATCCCCGGTGGCTGGCTGGTAGACCGGGTACCGCCACGCATCCTGTACACGGCAGCGCTGCTGCTGTGGTCGATTGCCACCGTGATGCTCGGCTTCGCTGGCAGCTTCATCGCGCTGTTCGTGTTGCGCATGGCGGTCGGCGCCCTGGAAGCGCCGGCCTATCCGATCAACAGCCGCGTGGTCACCACCTGGTTCCCCGAGCGCGAGCGCGCCACGGCCATCGGTTTCTACACCTCCGGGCAATTCGTCGGCCTGGCCTTCCTGACACCGGTGCTGGCCTGGCTGCAGCACGAATTCGGCTGGCACATGGTGTTCGTCACCACCGGCGCGGTAGGCATTCTGTGGGCAGTGATCTGGTACGCGGTGTATCGCGAGCCGCGGGACTTCAAAGGCGCCAATCAGGCGGAGATCGACTTGATCCGCGAGGGCGGCGGGCTGGTGGATATCCAGGCCGAACAGGCCAAGGTCAAAGCCAAATTCAGCTGGACTGACCTTGGCATTGTCCTGACCAAGCGCAAGCTCTGGGGCATCTACCTCGGCCAGTTCTGCCTCAACTCGACCCTGTGGTTTTTCCTGACGTGGTTCCCGACCTACCTGGTGAAATATCGCGGTATGGATTTCATCAAGTCCGGCCTGTTGGCGTCGCTGCCGTTTCTCGCGGCCTTTGTCGGCGTACTGTGCTCCGGTTTCTTCTCGGACTTTTTGATCCGTCGCGGTTACACGGTGGGTTTCGCCCGCAAGTTGCCGATCATCAGCGGCTTGCTGATTTCCACCTCGATCATCGGCGCCAACTTCGTTGAGTCGACGCCGCTGGTGATTGCCTTCCTCGCGCTGGCATTCTTCGGCAACGGCCTGGCTTCGATCACATGGTCACTGGTGTCGACGCTCGCCCCGGCGCGTTTGCTCGGGCTGACCGGCGGGGTGTTCAACTTCATCGGCAACCTGGCGGCCATTGCCACGCCGATCGTGATCGGCTTCCTCGCCACGGGTGATTCCTTTGCCCCGGCAATCACCTACATCTCGGTGCTGGCATTGATTGGCGCACTGTCCTACATCTTGCTGGTGGGCAAGGTCGAGCGTATCAAGTTGTAGTCGTGGCACGCGGGCGACCATAATGCCGCCCGTTCACTCGCTCAACGGTAAAGGCTGGATATGCAGGAAGACGCCCCAAAAATCGCCAAGGACGCCGCACCGACCGGCACCCAGACCCTGCTTCGCGGTTTGGGTGTGGTTCATGCCGTGGCCAGCGGCGCCCGCGATCTCAAGGAGATCGCCCGGCTGATCGGCACCACGCGCAGCACCACCCATCGCCTGGCCAGTTGCCTGGTGGACGAGCGTTACCTGCGGGTGGTGCCGCAAGTCGGCTATCTGCTGGGGCCGAAACTGATCGAGTTGGGGTTTCAGGCCCGTGAAGAGTTGCCGTTGGTGACCCTGGCCGGGCCGTATCTGGATGAGTTGTCGGCGTTGACCGGCGACACCATTCATCTGGCGATCCGTGAAGGCGACGAAGTGCTGTACCTGCACAAGAACCCGGGACGCAATGGCCCGGAAATGCGTTCGCGGGTCGGCCATCGCATGCCGCTGGCGCGCACCGGGATCGGCAAGGCGCTGATGCTCGATGATTCGCCGCAAGAGTGGCAGCGCCTGTACGAAGTCAGCCTGCCGGTGGGTGGGAAAAATCAATTCTGGCCGCAGCACCCTGAGCAATCCTGGGAGCAGTTCGAGCGGCGCATGGTCGAGTACGTGGCCGGCGGCTATGCCTTCGATCTGGAAGATAACGAGCCGTCGATCCGTTGCGTGGCAGCGCCGGTGCGCGATGCCAGCAAACGCATCGTCGCCGGCATCAGCATTGCGAGTACCGTGCCGTACATGCCGCTGGAAAAAATGGCCGAGCTGATTCCTTTGATCAAAGGGGTCACGGCACGGCTGTCAGCGGAGCTGGGCCTCAAGGTCTGATTCGACCCCTTTGTGGGAGCGGGCTTGCTCGCGAAAGCGGTCATTCATTCAACATGGATGTCGACTGATACACCGCTTTCGCGCGCAAGCCCGCTCCCACATGGGGTTTGTGTTGTTGCATAAATGCCAGGCAACAAAAAGGCCCCCATTCGGGAGCCTTGATGTTCAGCGGTCGGCTTACATGTTCGGGTAAGTCGGGCCGCCAGCGCCTTCGGGCGTTACCCAGGTGATGTTCTGTGCAGGGTCCTTGATGTCGCAGGTCTTGCAGTGAACGCAGTTCTGGGCGTTGATCTGGAAGCGCTTCTCGCCGTCTTCCTTGGTGATCACTTCATACACGCCGGCCGGGCAGTAACGCTGGGCAGGCTCATCGTACAGCGGCAGGTTCTTGCTGATCGGGATGCTCGGATCGGCCAGCTTCAGGTGGCACGGCTGCTCTTCTTCGTGGTTGGTACCGGAGATGAACACCGAGCTGAGTTTATCGAAGCTGATCTTGCCGTCCGGTTTCGGGTAGTCGATCTTCTTGCAGTCGGCCGCCAGTTTCAGGCAAGCGTAATCCGGCTTGGTGTCGTGCAGGGTGAACGGCAGTTTGCCGCCGAAGATGTTCTGGTCCAGCCAGTTGAAGCCGCCACCGACGATGGCGCCGAACTTGTGGATCGCCGGGCCGAAGTTGCGGCTGGCGAACAGTTCGTCGTAGAGCCAGCTCTTCTTGAACGCGTCGACGTAGGTGGTCAGCTCTTCGCTGCCGTCCTTCTCTGCGAACAGTGCTTCGGCCACGGATTCAGCGGCGAGCATGCCGGACTTCATCGCGGTGTGGCTGCCCTTGATCTTGGCGAAGTTCAGGGTGCCGAGGTCGCAACCGATCAGCGCGCCGCCCTTGAAGACCATCTTCGGCAGCGAGTTCAGGCCGCCTTTGCAGATGGCGCGAGCGCCGTAGCTGATGCGCTTGCCGCCTTCCAGATACTGCTTGAGCACCGGGTGATGCTTGAGGCGCTGGAACTCGTCGAACGGCGACAGGTAGGTGTTGCTGTAGGACAGGTCGACGATCAGGCCGACGACGACCTGGTTGTTTTCCAGGTGATAGAGGAACGAGCCACCGGTGTTCTCGGTGCCCATGATGTCCATCGGCCAACCGGCGGTGTGCACCACCAGGCCGGGTTGATGCTTGGCCGGGTCGACTTCCCAGATTTCCTTCAGGCCGATGCCGTAGTGCTGGGCGTCGGCATCGCTGTCGAGGTTGAAGCGCTTGATCAGTTGCTTGCCGATATGGCCACGGCAACCTTCGGCGAACAGCGTGTATTTGCCACGCAGTTCCATGCCCGGGGTGTACAGGCCTTCTTTCGGATGGCCTTCGCGGTCGACACCCAGGTCACCGGTGATGATCCCGCGCACCACGCCGTTCTCGTCGATCAGCGCTTCCTGAGCGGCGAAGCCCGGGTAGATTTCCACGCCCAGGTTCTCGGCCTGCTGGGCCAGCCAGCGGCACAGGTTGCCCAGGGAGATGATGTAGTTGCCTTCGTTGTGCATGGTCTTGGGCACAAAGAAGTCTGGAACTTTCTGCGCGCTTTCAGCGTTCTTCAGCACGAAGATGTCGTCACGGGTGACGGGAGTGTTCAGCGGCGCGCCGAGTTCTTTCCAGTCCGGGAACAGTTCGTTCAGGGCGCGTGGTTCGAACACGGCACCGGACAGAATGTGAGCACCGACTTCGGAGCCTTTTTCGACCACGCAGACGCTGATTTCCTTACCGGCTTCGGCGGCCTTCTGCTTCAAGCGGCAGGCGGCGGAAAGACCAGCGGGGCCGGCACCGACGATGACGACGTCGAATTCCATGTATTCGCGTTCCACAGGTTATCTCCTACTCAAGGCTCAACAGTTTTTTTTCTAATTTGGAGGTTGGGTGTCGCATCCATGAATTCCGGCGCAACGCCGAAAGCGGACAATCGATTGACCACCTTTCTCTTTGGGTGGCGCATTATATCTACACCACTCTCAGCGTCCAATACAAACGTTTGTTTGAATTGGCTCAAAGCCAGAGAAATCAAAGTCACGCGCCTTATGAACGGCCATTTTGGCGTATTGACCGGAATAGGCGTTCCGGTCAAGATACGGGCGGTTTTGCGCTCGCCGTAGGCTGGCAGTTGGTTTCAAGAGCACCTCTAAAGACAGGGCGATGGCAGTAGAGAGTGATGCGCCGTGCGGGTTTGGCGCGAAGTTTACACGCCGTGACGTTGAATGACTCGTCAGTCACCACTGACGAATGGTCATGCAGATCATGAGTGATGGTCACTTGACACGTTAGCCGGCGTTTTTAGAGGTGCCCTTGCGCCCGATGAGCATCAACCGCCAGGTTCGCCTAGGCGACTTTCTTTTCACCGGAGAGTAACGAGGAATCCATGAAGGTTCTTGTAGCTGTCAAACGCGTTGTGGATTACAACGTCAAGGTTCGCGTCAAGGCGGACAATTCCGGCGTCGATCTTGCCAACGTCAAGATGTCGATGAACCCGTTCTGCGAGATCGCCGTGGAAGAAGCCGTACGCCTGAAAGAGAAAGGTGTTGCGACTGAAATCGTCGTCGTCTCCGTCGGCCCGTCCACCGCTCAAGAGCAACTGCGCACCGCGCTGGCTCTGGGTGCCGACCGCGCCATCCTCGTCGAGTCCGCCGAAGACCTGACTTCCCTGGCCGTTGCCAAGCTGCTCAAGGCTGTTGTCGACAAGGAACAGCCTCAGCTGGTGATCCTTGGCAAACAGGCCATCGACAGCGACAACAACCAGACTGGCCAGATGCTCGCTGCACTGAGCGGCTACGGTCAGGGCACGTTCGCTTCGAAAGTCGAAATCAGCGGCGACAGCGTTGCCGTGACTCGCGAAATCGACGGCGGCGCGCAGACAGTTTCCCTGAAACTGCCGGCCATCGTCACCACCGACCTGCGTTTGAACGAGCCGCGCTACGCGTCTCTGCCAAACATCATGAAAGCCAAGAAGAAGCCTCTCGAAGTGCTGACTCCGGACGCTTTGGGCGTTTCCACCGCCTCCACCAACAAGACCCTGAAAGTCGAAGCGCCGGCTGCACGCAGCGCGGGTATCAAGGTCAAGTCGGTGGCTGAACTGGTCGAGAAACTGAAAAACGAAGCGAAGGTAATCTAAATGACTATCTTGGTTATTGCTGAACACGACAACAAAGTGCTGGCCCCGGCCACGCTGAACACCGTTGCTGCCGCCGCCAAAATCGGTGGTGATATCCACGTGCTGGTTGCAGGCCAGGGCGCTGGCGCCGTGGCTGAAGCCGCTGCGAAAGTCGCTGGGGTGGCTAAAGTGCTGGTAGCCGATAACGCTGCCTATGCTCACCAACTGCCGGAAAACGTTGCGCCGCTGGTTGCCGAACTCGGCAAGGGCTACGGCCACATCCTGGCTGCCGCTACTTCCAACGGCAAAAACATCCTGCCGCGCGTTGCCGCTGCCCTAGACGTTGACCAGATCTCCGAGATCATCTCGGTAGAAAGCGCCGACACCTTCAAGCGCCCGATCTACGCCGGTAACGCCATCGCTACCGTTCAATCGAACGCTGCAGTGAAAGTGATCACCGTGCGTGCCACCGGATTCGACCCGGTTGCCGCTGAAGGCGGTTCGGCTGCCGTTGAAGCCGTAGGCGCTGCCCACGACGCTGGCATCTCCAGCTTCGTCGGCGAAGAACTGGCCAAGTCCGATCGTCCGGAACTGACCGCTGCCAAGATCGTCGTTTCCGGCGGCCGTGGCATGCAGAACGGCGACAACTTCAAACACCTGTACGCCCTGGCCGACAAGCTGGGCGCTGCCGTGGGTGCTTCGCGCGCCGCGGTCGACGCAGGTTTTGTTCCGAACGACATGCAGGTCGGTCAGACCGGCAAGATCGTTGCGCCACAGCTGTACATCGCCGTCGGTATCTCCGGCGCGATCCAGCACCTGGCCGGCATGAAAGACTCCAAAGTGATCGTTGCGATCAACAAGGACGAAGAAGCGCCGATCTTCCAGGTGGCCGATTACGGCCTGGTGGCGGACCTGTTCGAAGCCATCCCCGAGTTCGAGAAGCTGGTCTAAACCGGCGGCTTGACTTATAAAGAGCCCGGCCTTTTGGCCGGGCTTTTTTTTGCTCTCTGTAGGAGCGAGCTTGCTCGCGATGGGCGTTAACGATGACGCGTTCATTCTGAAAAAAAACGCGGCGCATTGACCTCCATCGCGAGCAAGCTCGCTCCTACAGGAGGCATAACCGGGTATGAGTGGAGTATGAAGCCATGGATCTGCGCTGTGTGTGGAGCTTGCTGGGATTGACGCTGTTGCCGGCGCTGTCTTTCGCCGCAGGCAAATGCGAACGCCTGGTGGTCACCGGCAGCCCCGATGCGCCGCCGTACCTTTGGCAAGACCCGCAAGATCCCAAACACCTGATCGGTGCCAATGCCGATTTGTTGCAGCAAGTGGCGGGGGAGTTGGGGCTCAAGGTCGAACTGCTGTATGCCGGCAAACGCGCTCAGGCCCTGGACGAAGTGCGCAGCGGACGCATGGACATGCTGGCGGACGCGACGTTGACCGTCAGTGAGCTGGAAACCCTGGATTACATCCATCCACCCTTGCTGGAAAACGACTACCTGGTCTGGACGCGCAAGGATTCGACGCTGGTCTACAACGAAGCACAAGATCTGCACGGTCATCCGGGTGCCGTGTCGGAAAAGGCTCGATTGACCGCGCAATTCAGCACTTTTGCCGCACAGCAATTAACCCTCGCACGCATGTCCAATCTGACCCTGGCCTTTCAGAAACTGTTGTTGGGCGAAGTCGAATTTGTCCTGGCCGGACGTTACTCGGGCATGGCGACTGCACAAACACTGGGCATGGCCGGTGATCTGATCGCACGTTCGCAACCGGTCGACAAGCCTGGCCTGTTCCTGGCGATTTCCCACAACTCGGCCTGCAACGATCCGTGGTTGCGCGGACAGTTGGCCAAAAAGATGACAGAATTGCCCGCGTCCGGACTGACGGAAGCCGTGCTGCTGCGCAATATCGAGCGCTGGAAGGCACAGCGCTCACAACCGCAGCAACCCTCGCAACAACCCGTCAGTACCCCAAAACAGTAGGGATATTTAGTGAGTATTCGACCTCTTTTCGCTGCCGTGGCCATTGTCGCCCTGGCGGGTTGTGCAACCGATCCGGCGCCGAATGAACAAATGCGCCTGACCGAACAGGCACTCGAACAGGCCAAGGCCGTGGGTGCCACCGCCGACGATGTGCCGGAAATGAAACTGGCCGAGGACAAGTACAACCGCGCCAAGGGCAACATGACTGATCAATCGTTCAAGAATGCGCGCATGCGCGCCGAACAGGCCGAACTGGATGCGCGCCTGGCTGAGGCCAAGGTGCTGACGGCCAAGAGCGAGGAACAGTTGAACGTGCTTAACACCCGCATCGCCCGTCTGCAAAAGCAACTGGGAGATGCTCAATGAGCCTCAAGAGCAAAACCCTCGGCGGTTTGATCCTGGCCGCCAGCCTGACCGGTTGCGTCAGCCAGCACAGCGAGACCGCGTTGCAGCAGGCTGGAACCGACTTTCAGAAGGTCAAGGAAGACTCCAATGTGCTGCGAATCGCCCCCAAGGACGTGATCCGCGCCGGTGAGTCCCTGGCCCGTGCCGACCGCCTGTCCAGCTATTGGGGCAGTGGTTCGGACGTGGTGCATTACGCCTACCTGAGCCAGCGCTATAGCGCCATTGCCCGGGAACACACCAATCAGGCGCTCAACGAAGAAAAAGCGGCAAAACTCGAACTGGAACGGCAGCGTCTGCAACTGGCATTGCGTGAGTCCAAACTGTTCAGTGTGCAGCAGCAAGGCAAATGGCTCGAAGAGCAGATCCTGGCATTGACCACCTCCCAGACCGACCGCGGTCTGGTGATGACGTTGGGCGACATGCTGTTCGACACCGGTGAAGCGGAATTGAAACCTTCGGCCAACCGCGTGGTGTTGAAGATCGTGCAGTTCCTGCAACTCAACCCCAAGCGTGTGGTGCGGATCGAAGGTTACACGGACAGTACCGGGGGCAAGCAGGAAAACCTCAAGCTGTCTCGCGACCGCGCACAATCGGTGGCTGACGTGCTGATGGATCTGGGCATCGACGACAAGCGCATCCAGGTCGAAGGTTACGGCGACGAGTATCCCGTGGACGCGAATGCGTCGGAACGGGGCCGTGCGCAGAACCGTCGGGTGGAAATTGTGTTTTCCGACGAAAACGGCCAGCTCGGCGCCGCCCGGTAGGGTGTGCGTCGATGGAAAACCCGGCCTGCCATGCAGCGCCGGGTTTTTTTTCGCCTGCCGATTACCGCACAAAACAGTACAGATTTTGCTGACACTGCACTGTACGGTCGACTATTGTGGTAACTGTCCCCGTACACTTCTAAACTGTTCCGGTATTGTTTTACACAAGAATAAAATGCCCGTGAAATCGAGTGCTGCGTCATGACCAATCTTTTGCTCTATCAACGTATTGCTCAACAACTGGCCGAAGACATCCGCCGAGGAGTCTATCAGCCGGGAGAGCGCGTGCCTTCGGTGCGCAAGATGAGCTCGCAGCTCAATGTCAGTCATGCGACGGTGTTGCAGGCGTATGCCAATCTCGAAGATCAGGGGCTGATCCGCGCCCGGCCGCAGTCGGGTTACTACGTGCACCAGACGCCGGCACTCACGGCGCCGACGCCGGACATCGCCCGGGTCGAGCGCCCCGGCCTGGTCACCCGTAGCAGCATCATTCAACAAGTGTTGGTCGAATCCCGTCGTGAAGGTGTCTTCCCGCTGGGCGCGGCGGTGCCGAGTGTCGATTATTTGCCGGTGCGAGCGCTGCATCAGCAATTGGCCAAAGTCACTCGTTTCCATAGCCCGCGGGCCTTCAGTTACATGTTCAGCCCCGGTTTCGAGCCGTTGCGCCGACAGGTGGCGATCCGCATGCGCGATGCCGGCGTGGTGGTCGATCCGTCGGAAGTGGTGATCACCCACGGCTGCGTCGATGCGCTGCAGATGTCCTTGCGCGTGCTGACCCGTCCGGGCGATCTGATTGCAGCCGAGTCGCCGACCTATTACGGGTTGCTGCAACTGGCCGATCTGTTGGGCCTCAAGGTCATCGAGATCCCCAGCGATCCGGCCACGGGCATGAGCCTGGAAGCCCTGCAACTGGCAGCCAACCAGTGGTCGATCAAGGCGTTGGTGCTGACCACTCGGCTGAGTAACCCGTTGGGTGGCACCATGCCTGAAGAGCGGCAGAAACAACTGCTGCGCCTGGCGTCGGACTTCGATATCCAGATTGTCGAAGACGATATCTACGGTGAGCTGATGTTCGAGCAGGGACGCACCAAATCCCTCAAGGCCTATGACCGGCTGGACCGGGTGATCTATTGCTCAAGCTTCTCGAAAACCCTGTCACCCGGGGTGCGGATCGGCTGGATGATTGCCGGCAAGTATCAGCAGGAAATCCAGCGCTTGCAGACCTTCAGCACGCATTCAGCGTGTAGCGTGACCCAGATGGGAATTGCCGCTTACCTGGAGAATGGCGGGTATGACCGGCATTTGCGCTTTATCCGTCAGGAGTACCGCAAGAACCTCAGTGCCTTCCAGCTGGCCGTACAGCAGTATTTCCCGGAAGGCACGCAGATGACCCGGCCCACCGGTGGCTTCATTCTGTGGGTCAGTCTGCCGGGGCGGGTCAACACCCAGGAGTTGCACGTGCGGGCATTGCAGCAGGGCATCAGTATTGCGCCCGGGCTGATCTTCAGTAATACCGAGCAATTCAATCACTGCATTCGCCTCAATTGCGGCACGCCCTGGAATCGTGAAGCCGAGCGCGCGTTGATGACCCTGGGCATGCTGGCCACCCAACTCTGCCAGGAGATGGCTGGCAGTTTGTAATAGTCTGCTACTGCGCTTGTCTTGTGGGCTGCAACAGGCGAGCATAGACACCTCTGCCGTTTGCACCCACCGTTGGATACATGAAACCGACTTTTCCTGCCGCCTGGCTTTTGCTCTGCCTGATTGCGAGTATTCAGCCGGTATCCGTCGTTGCCGCCACCGAGCAGGATCAGCAGGCCACCGGCAGTTTCCACGTTGCACCGATAAAAACCGCACCCGCAAAAAAAGCTTCGCCGGCCAAGAAACCGGCGACGTCCGCGAAAAAACGCCCACCTATTGCTTCCAAATCGAAACCGGCCAGCGAAGTGGTAAAGACCGAGCTTCCATCCGCCAAGCTGGACCTGAGCTTGCCCAAGGATATGGTTCAGGAACTCAAGCCGGTCGGAACAGTGCCGTTGTCCAAGCGCGAACCACTGCTGCCCCAGATGTTCGGTGACAAAAGCGGTAGCAGCCCGTTCCAGCTCAACGGCCGCCTGCTCAGCAATGAAATGCAGCTGCAACTGCGCAATGAAGAGCGCCGTGAGGTTGAAGGCGCGGCACTGGATTTCGAGTTCAAGCAGTAACGCCAGCAAGTTCCGCGAGCCGCAGAACAGACGCTTTGTCGGAGACTGGTCGGTCATGCCCGTTAACGTGGAAAAACCCGCTCGCAGGTAATTTAAAACAACTGTTTTAGCGGGTACTCTGTGCCCCGTCCTTTTACACATTGCTCGTTGCGAGGAGCTTGTCGTCATGAAATGCCGTGAGGGCTGTGGCGCTTGTTGCATTGCCCCGTCCATCAGTTCACCGATCCCCGGTATGCCCAACGGCAAGGCCGCGGGGCAGCGTTGCCTGCAGCTTTCCGCCGATAACCTGTGCAATATTTTCGGCCAGCCGGAACGGCCGGCGGTGTGTTCTGCCTTCGAGGCCGACCCCGAGGTGTGCGGAAGCAGCAGCGAAGAGGCCATCCGGCTGATTGGCTGGTGGGAGCAAATGACGGCGGCGTGATGTGTGGGCTCGCACCTGCGATCACCTGCGAAAGACCTGAAGGTGATCGCAGGTGCAAGCCCAACGAACGGAACTTCAACAATAAGGAATAAGACTATGAGTTCGCTGCATCGTATGGCTGTGCTGTGTGGTTTGACGGTTGTGCTGGCTACCTCGACGGCCCAGGCCGAAGACTGGAAAATCGCGAAAAACGAAGACGGCATCAAGGTCTCCCTGAGTGAAGTGGCCGGGTCCGATTACAAGGCCTACCAGGGCGTTACGCTGATGAAAACCACCATGGCCAAGCTGCGTGCGTTGCAGGATGACGTGTCCGGAGCCTGCGCCTGGATTCACGAATGCAAAACCCAGAAATTGCTCAAGCACGAAGGTGACCAGAGCTGGACCTACACTCAGTTCAACACCCCATGGCCGGTTACTCCGCGTGACTCGGTGCTGCACATCACCACAACCGAAGGTGCCGATGGCAGCCTGACCCGCAAACTCGAAGGCGTACCGAAATACCTTCCTGAAGAAAAAGGCTTCGTCCGGGTTGCCAAGGTCGACGGTTTCTGGAAGTTCGTACCCAAGGGCGACCAGATCGAAGTGACCTATCAGGTGCACACCGAACCGGGCGGCAGCGTACCGTCGATGGTGGCCAACAAGTTCGTGGTGGATGCCCCGTTCAATACCTTGAAAGCCCTCAAGGAACGCGCCGAGAAGTGACGGTGTGATTCTTTTAAGGTGACTGTAAACGCCCCGGTCGGTTCGGGGCGTTTGCGTTTTTGACAGGGCAGGGGGGGGGCTTTAATTTGTTACCGGATATGCGTTGCACGAAATTTTCACCACGTCTCCAAGACAATTCGTCAGCTCTCCCGCAACCCGCAGCGTATTGCTGAATGCAGGATGAAACAGTCGGGATGAGGGTAGTAATCAATGGCAATGCAGCCGTTGATCGTGCAACATTTGCGCACCGCGCAAACCCCCGGGCCTTGTACGGGCCGAAAAGAGGGCCAGGCGCAGCTGTATTTTTTGAAACTTCAACTTCCAATGGGTCCTAAAACGACATGGCAATCCCGGACGCCCTGAATCAGCAGCGAGCCTTTAGTCGCCTGCTGCAACCGACCGTCAAATCGCATTTGGCCTACACGCTGTTGTGTGCACTGGTCATGATGGTCATGTTCAGCCTGCTGCGCGTCGCGCTGCTGGTTTACAACCGCTCGATGATCCTCGATACACCGGCTTCGACCTTCCTCGAGGCATTCGCCAACGGTCTGCGTTTCGACCTGCGTCTGGTGGTCTATCTCAGTATTCCGTTGCTGCTGTCATTGTTCAGTGTCCGGGCCATGGCCGCACGCGGGCTGTTCCGTCTCTGGCTGACAGTCGTCTCCAGCATTGCGCTGTTCCTGGGCCTGATGGAGATGGACTTCTATCGTGAGTTCCACCAGCGCCTCAACGGCCTGGTCTTCCAGTACGTCAAGGAAGATCCGAAAACCGTGATGAGCATGCTCTGGTACGGTTTCCCCGTGGTCCGCTACCTGCTGGCATGGGCCGTGGGCACATGGATCCTGAGCCTGGCGTTCAAGGGCGCAGACCGTGCGACCCGCCCTCGTGGCCCGTTCAGTGGCGGCAGCATCGGCACTCGCCAGGTTGCGCCGTGGTATGCACGCGTTGGCGTGTTCGTGGTTTGCCTGCTGATCTGCGTCGTCGCGGCCCGTGGCACCTTGCGTCAAGGCCCGCCGATGCGCTGGGGTGATGTCTACACCACAGATTCCAACTTCGCCAACCAGTTGGGTCTCAACGGTACGCTTTCTCTGGTCGCCGCCGCCAAGAGCCGGATGTCCGAGGATCGCGACAATATCTGGAAGGCGACCCTGCCTCAGCCACAAGCCCAGCAAGTGGTGCGTGACATGCTGGTGGTACCGGCCGATAAACTGGTGGATGCCGACACCGCAGCGGTACGTCGCGATTACACCCCGCCGGCCGACAAGACCCTGCCGGTCAAGAACGTCGTTGTGATCCTGATGGAAAGCATGGCCGGTCACTCGGTGGGCGCGCTGGGCGGGCCGGGCAACATCACGCCGTACCTCGACAAACTGTCAAAGGAAGGCTTGCTGTTCGACCGCTTCTTCTCCAACGGCACCCATACCCACCAGGGCATGTTCGCCACCATGGCCTGCTTCCCGAACCTGCCGGGCTTCGAATACCTGATGCAGACCCCGGAAGGCAGCCACAAGCTGTCTGGGCTGCCGCAGTTGCTCAGTGCCCGTGACTTCGACGACGTGTATGTCTACAACGGCGATTTCGCCTGGGATAACCAGTCGGGTTTCTTCAGCAACCAGGGCATGACCAACTTCATCGGTCGTAACGATTTTGTGAACCCGGTGTTCTCTGATCCGACCTGGGGCGTGTCCGACCAGGACATGTTCGACCGTGGCCTGGTCGAGCTCAAGGCGCGGGAAAACGGCAAGCCGTTCTATGCCTTGCTGCAAACCCTGTCCAACCACACGCCTTACGCCTTGCCGACGCCATTGCCGGTCGAGCGCGTAACCGATCGTGGCAACCTGAACGAACACCTGACCGCCATGCGTTACTCGGACTGGGCACTGGGCCAGTTCTTTGAAAAGGCCCGCAAGGAGCCGTACTTCAAGGAAACCCTGTTTGTCATCGTCGGTGACCACGGTTTTGGTAACGAACAGCAGATCACCGAGATGGACCTGGGCCGCTTCAACGTGCCAATGCTGATGATCGCGCCGGGCATCCAGGAAAAATTCGGCCAGCGTGACCACACCGTGGGCACCCAGATCGACATCGTGCCGACCATCATGGGCCGCATCGGTGGCGAAGTGCGCCATCAGTGCTGGGGACGCGATCTGCTTGACCTGCCGGAGGGCGATGCCGGTATTGGTGTGATCAAGCCGTCGGGCAGCGAGCAGACCACGGCCATCCTCACCGCCGACCAGGTTCTGGTCCTGCCGAAGGACAAGGACATGGCGCCGAAGTTGTATCAGTATGAATTGGGTGCCAAGCCTCGCGCCGAAGTCATTGCTGACGCGCCGCGTACCGCCGAGTTGAAACTCAAGCTCGAAGCGTTCCTGCAAACAGCGACCAAGAGCCTGCTGGACAACACCGCGGGTGTCGTTGACGGCACTCCGGACTAAGTATTCAGTCAGGTCTTGCTGCCTGACCTCAGGCAACAAAAAATCAGAATCCGATGCCTGCACAGGCATCGGATTTTTTATGTTTGCCGGGTGGCGAAGAACCGCAACCAAGGGCAATACCTGTCAACTCTGACAGTAGACACCCTTGGGGTTTGGGGATTTCATACAGGTGCTTCGTACCTGATCCAACGTTTGTAACAGCGACGTTGAGAGCGGGCAGTGTCGCAAGGATGAGTGTCTGTCTGTTCCTGTCTCTTTGGCTTTCGTGCCATGTCTTGGTGATGCTGTGGAACCGCACTGGAAGACATTCCAATAGAAACGCCGGGGGTGGCTTTGGCGCTTTTCTGGCCTGCCGCTTCGGTTCAGGTGGTTCGCCGCAGGACATCGAATCAACAGATTTGTCCACTGGGTTGAAGCACTTGTCTAACGAGTGAGGCTCGCTTCATGAACAAGTCTGTCGGTGTGCTTCGTTTGCTGTGGCTCGCGTGTCTGGTGGCGCTCGCCGCTGTCATCGCTTGGGTGGCGTTCACCAGAACATCAGAGTCCACGCCCTCACCTCAGTCCTGTACCGCACCCGCTTATGCGGAGGGCACGCTCTATGAACAAGGGCAACAGGTACAGCACAAGGGCCAACAGTTTGAATGCTGGAAAGACGACGAGGCACCGAAAGGCATCGGCAGTTGGCAATGGTGCAGGCAACCGGCCTATAAGCCACTCGAAAACGAGTACTGGCCAGACGCGTGGAAGGACCTCGGTGAATGCGGTGGTTTCGAAGGCAATCGCCTTACGCTGAGCTTTGCCACCCTTGGCGGCAAAGCACCCCTGAAACCGGCGGTGCCCGGTGTCGCTCGCGCTGATCAGATGGTCACCGGGACTCTGCGCTGCAAGGCCGAAGAAATTTCGATCAGGGCGAAGGCCAACGAAACGATCCACCTCGATAATCTGAAAGCCTGCGACTACCAATTGGTGATGAACAGCGCCGATGGATACATCCCGCTGAACACGCCGCGCATTGTCACGTTCAAGGAGGCGCAAGGGGCAGAGCAAGCCGTGACGGTGACGTATCGCCCACCGGTGGATGTGAGCAAGCTCAGTGGTTTGCCGGGGGTGAAAATCGAGCTGTTTGCCCAGGGGCTTGTTCAACCCAGGCAGATGGCCATGGGCAAGAACGTATTGTATGTCGGCTCCAGTGCAATCCCTTCGTACGTCTATGGCGGAAAAATCGGCGACATGATCTACGCGTTGCCACTGGATGGGGCGGGTAAACCGACGGGCATTCATGTCATTGCCAGCGGTCTGGAAGAGCCCCACGGCGTGGCGTATCGCGACGGTGATCTCTATTACTCGACCACGGGTGGTCTGTATCGCTTGCGTAACGCGGACGATCATTACAAAGACCCGAAACCCGAACGGGTCTTCAGCTTTCCGGCAGACGACAACCTGTTTCCCTTGCCCCCTCTGTCGTCCGGTTCTAACACTCGCATCTGGCACATGAAGCACCCCTTGCGCTTCAATCCACTCGATCCATCAGACAAGTGGCTTTATACAGCGGTCGGCATTCCGTGCAACTTGTGCATGATTCCTGCCGACAAGCGCTATGGGACGGTCTTGCGCTACTCCCCGGAAACGGGGGCTTCCGAGATTCTGGCCTCGGGGGTGCGTAACTCTGTCGGCTTCGACTGGAACCCCAAGGACGGCAAAATATGGTTCAGCGACAACAATCGCCAAGGCTTCCCCAACCCTGACGAGGTCAACTTTATCCGCAGCCCCGGGTTGCATTTCGGCGTGCCTTATCGGTTTGGCAAGGACACGCCCGGATTCACTCAGGAGGAGTACCTGAACCCGGGTGTGATCCAGCCGCCGCTGGTGCCCGGTGCCATTGTGTCCGACAAGTCGCTCGAGCAGATCAACCCCGCTGATTATGTGCCGGCAGCTTTTGAGTCGGGCACCAACACGGCGCCGCTCGGGGTCAAGTTCTGGTCAGGTTACCCGGCCACCGAGAGGACCCAACGTTTGCTGGTTGCCGTGCATGGTGCGGGCTCCACTGCCCGTCCAGGCATGGACATACAAATGCTGACCATCCAGGACGGTACGCGCGTGGTCAACCAGATCCCGCTGATCAATGGATTTGTGCAGGCCCCGGAACGATTTGATGTCTATTGCCTGGACAGCTCGTGCATTGGGCGCCCCGTCGAGTTTCTTGAACTGGCGGATGGCAGCCTGCTGATCAGCGATGACGTCGCCGGGGTCATCTATCGCGTGCGCTATGACGCGACCGGGTTGCCGCAGACGCAGTTGGCGTTACGTCCAATGCTGTCACCTCCCGGCCTGGAAAACGAAATGATCAGTGGTTATCTGATTGCCCCCGACGGCAATAGTCGACTGGTGCAAATTTCATGGAATCCGTTAAACAATGAGTCTGCGCTGGTTCTCAATGGGTTGGCGTATGGTGAGTATCAGTTGCGCCTCAATGATGTGAAAAACTGGATTCCCGAGGTGCGCAACACAGCGTTAACGCTATCGGAAACCAGCAAGACTCATACGATCAACCTGCGTTATCGCGAGCGGCCGATCAAGCTTGAGGTCAAGGTGACGATCAAGGCACCGACCAGGCCTGCTTCCGTCCCCGATGCCCAATGGCACGTCAGCCTGATTAACGAGGACCAGAGTAATGCTGAGCCACCGGTCATAAACATTCCATGGGGCGGGACTACGACGCAGCTCCTCGACTATGGCAAGTACAAGGTTATCTACCCGTTTTATCCTAAGGAAAAACCGCAGCCGGAACTGGAGACGGTGGTGATTGATGAGTCCAGCCAGGACCGGCAGCTGCCACTCGTCACTTACCATCATGTCGAGAGCCTGGGCGAAACGGTCCTGGCGGGGGCCTGTACCAAGTGCCATGCGGTCGAGTACTTCAACAGCGCGAGTAAGGCCTTGCTCTGGAGCGTGGCGGGTCGGGACGCGTTGGTCAAACAAATCAAGACCATGCCGGTTTCAGGGCATTGCGACACCACCTGTGCGACTGAAATCAGTAATCACTTGTTCGACGTCGTCTGGAAACCTTACCTGGATCAGGACGAATCCTATGGCGCGCGGCAGTTGCGATTGCTGACGCCAGATGAGTATGCCGCCACCGTCCTGGACATTCTGGGGGTTGAAGTCAATCCCGAGAAGCTGCCGGCCGACAAGTCCGAAAAAGACTTCAAGTACCCTGGGGAAGCGAACATGGGCGTTCTGCAGGCAGAGGACGTCAAACTGTTTTACGACATGGCATTGTCGGTGGCAGAAAAGGTTTCGCCGTCGCGGTTGAGCGCGCTGGCAACCTCCCGGGCAGGCACCGATCTGGTCACCTCCCTGGGCTATCAGTTGTTCCGACGGCCTGTCACTGACGCCGAGCGGTTGCGGTACCAGAAAATCCTCGACGAGCAAGGGGCGCCGGCTGCAATCACCGCTCTGATGATGTCGCCGAACTTTCTCTATCGCTCGGAGTTGGGAGTGGAGTCAGCATCGGCAAGCAAGGTGTATCAGCTCACACCGTTCGAGGTAGCCACTGCGCTCTCTTACGGGTTCCTGGGCACGACGCCGGATGTTGAGCTGCTGGCCAAGGCGCAGCGCAACGAACTGCAGACCTCACAACAGATCGCTGCAGAAATTCAGCGAATGATGCAAACCGATCGCGGCATAGAGCAGTTCAACCGCTTCGTCAGCTATTACGTCAAAACGGTTCGAGGCGTCCAGGAAAAACCGGGACTGACCAGACACATGATTGAGCTCATGACGCAGGAGCAGTATCTGCTGAGCAAAAATATGCTGCTGGGTTCCGGCACCCTGAACGAGTTGTTCAACCCCGGCTACACCTATTTGAATCAGGACCTGGCCGCGCATTATGGCATCAGCGGTGTCACGGGCAGCACGATGCAAAAGGTCGTGGTGGACGAAAAACGGGGAGGGTTGTTGCATCTGGGGCTGACTCAAGCTGCCACGTCAGACTTGGTGAGTACCTCATTGGTCAAGCGTGGAATCATGATTCGTGAGCAGATGTTCTGCCGTGAGTTCGGTGCTCCGGTGGAGGCCGATCCGACAGAACCGGTTTATCCGCCTCGCGCCATTACCACCCGTGAGCATTGGGACCTGGTCAACGGCGAGCAAGCCTCAGGTGGACGCTGCTGGCAGTGCCATCAATACATGAATGACACAGGGTCGTCGATGGAGCATTACGACGCGGCTGGTCGTTATCGCACTCAGGAAAAGGCCCACAACTATAACCAGTATCCGCAGATGTTGCCGATCAAGGCCTCCGGTCCGTTCATCAGTCTGGCCGGCACCGAGCAGGTCGATGATGTCCGGGATGTCGCAAGAATTGTCTCGCGTAACCCGGCATCACAGTTCTGCATGGCCGACAGTTACTTCCGGTTTGTGTTCGGCAACAAATCGGATGAATCGACCTCCGGGACAGTGAAGGCGATTGCCGATGGCTTGAAAACTTCAGGCTCCCTGGCAGAAATGTTGCGAACCCTGGGGACTTCCAAGGCGTTCATCTACAAAACCGAGAGGAATTGATCATGGGCATTTTGAAAAGTCGTCGGCGTTTTCTCGCGGGCCTGGCTGCGGCAGGTGTCTTCGGTCCTCTGACTCAATTCGGTTTGGCGCGCATGGCTTTGGCCGGGCAAACACAGCAAGCCAGGTTGAAAGTCGTGTTTGTGGTGGTCCCCGACGGACTGGCGGTGGACTCCTACAATGGCGGTGCTTTTGGTGATGGGCGCGGATTGTGGCACCCCACTGCACAGGGGACGGATACCACGGCCTTTACGCTCAATGAAGTCAGTTCAGAGCTGGCCGCCTATCGCAACCAGTCGTTGTACCTGCGCGGGATTATTCTGGGGCCGGGGAACGTGGGTCATAATGGCTGGAACTGGGTATTGCGTGATAGTCAAAAGAGTCAATCGTCTATTGATGTGTTGCTGGGGCAAGCGCTGCCGGGCACTGAGCCGTCCCACCGAAGTCTGTTTGCCGGCCCCCACGCCGGAATCGATGGAACCCCCTGGTTTGTGTCGTTTCAGGGACGTGCGATTCGTACCCCCTACCGTGATCCAATGCGGATGGCTGAATCATTGTTCAAGTCGCCCGCTCAGACTCGGCGCGCACTACAGCCTGGGGCCCGTGCGCTGCTGGAGGCATCCCTGGTGGATATCCGGGAACTCAAAGCCAGGCTTTCTACCGGCGAGCGGCAGAAGCTTGATACCCATCTCGACTCGGTGGAGCAGGTCATCAAGGACCTGGAGGAAACACGGCCGCCCGTGGGGGCATGTAAGCCGGTGACACTCGAGCCTCTGGATTACAGATCGGCAGCGCACCGCACCCGCATTCAGGCGGATCACCACAAATTGGTGGCCACCGCCTTGGGTTGCGGGATAACCCGGGTCGCCACCCTTCAGATCGGGCGCTCGGCGGAGTCGCTGAATATCGTTGATGTCAGTCCCGAGAGAAATCCCCACGATTGTGCTCACCGACGCTCCGGGCAAGAACTCTGGAAGGGAACGCGGCAATGGTACGTTCGGCAGGTCAAACTGTTTCTGGATGAACTGGCCCGGTACCAGGACCCGCACGTGCCCAGCGACAATCTGCTCCAACATACACTCGTCGTACTCACCAGCGAGATGGCCGATGGATCTCCTGAGCACATGATCGATATGCCGATGTTGTTAATGGGGGGGGCGAGCGGATTGTTGAAAAGCGGGGACGGTTCGGGACGGTACTTCAACGTTACGTCGCAAGCCGATCAAAAGCACCACGCGGGGAACCCGGTGATCGGCCAGCATTTCGTCGACATGCAGCGTATCTGGGCAACCGTAGCCAAGGCAGCCGGAACCAGCGTGCCTTACGGCGGCAATATCAATCCCCTCAGCGGGATATTCACTAACGTGTGAATCCGAACAACGATGCCAGTCAGATTGACTGGCATCGTCTTTTTCGCTGGTTTCTATCTGCTTGTCAGACTTTCATATCTTGCCGAGCAAGAGCAGGATCAACAGCACCACCAATACGACGCCGATGATTCCGGATGGGCCGTAACCCCAACTTCTGGAGTGCGGGAAGACCGGTAAACCCCCGATCAGTAACAGGATCAGAATGATGATCAGTATTGTGCCCATGTCTTTTTCCTTGTCGAAAATGCAGTGAAATGACCATGCCAATCAGGTCAGCGGGAATGAAGTAAATTCGAGCTGCTTAAAAATTCCGACTCATGCGACTGCAGGAAAATTCCAAGTTTTTTTGAAGTATTTCGGACAGGTTCTTATTTCTTTTGTGATGGCCTTAGTTGCTTGTGGCGCGCCCGCGGTTTGCTCGGGCCATTCAGCAATCTGATGGAGCGTGGGTCGGGCAACTTCCTTCGCTACACTCGATGCATCTTCCGAGAACAACAAGGCTGTTTGCTATGCAAAATCGCATGATGATCACTGGTGCAGGCTCTGGCCTGGGTCGCGAAATCGCGCTGCGCTGGGCGCGTGAAGGCTGGCAACTGGCCTTGTCGGACGTCAGCGAGCCCGGTTTGCAGGAAACCCTGAAGTTGGTCCGTGAAGCCGGTGGCGATGGTTTTATCCAGCGCTGCGACGTGCGCGACTACAGCCAACTGACGGCGTTCGCCCAGGCCTGTGAGGTCAAGCTCGGCGGCATCGATGTCATCGTCAATAACGCGGGTGTGGCCTCTGGCGGCTTCTTCAGTGAATTGTCCCTGGAGGACTGGGACTGGCAGATCGCAATCAACCTGATGGGCGTGGTCAAGGGTTGCAAGGCTTTCCTGCCGCTGCTGGAGCAAAGCAAAGGCAAGATCATCAACATCGCGTCCATGGCCGCGCTGATGCAAGGCCCGGCGATGAGCAACTACAACGTGGCCAAGGCGGGCGTGGTGGCGTTGTCCGAAAGCCTGCTGATCGAGCTGGCGCATCAGGAAGTCGGCGTACATGTGGTGTGCCCGTCGTTCTTCCAGACCAACCTGCTGGACTCCTTCCGCGGCCCGACCCCGGCCATGAAGGCCCAGGTCGGCAAGCTGCTGGAAAGCTCGCCGATCAGCGCCGCCGACATCGCCGACTACATCTACCAGCAGGTCGCTGCCGGCGAGTTCATGATCCTGCCCCACGAACAGGGCCGCATGGCCTGGGCGATCAAGCAGAAGAACCCGCAATTGCTCTACAACGAAATGACCGTCATGGCCGACAAAATGCGCGCCAAGGCCAGGCAATCCGCAAGCTGATCTTGCCCGCAGGCAGCGCGGTCGTTAGGGTGGCCGCCATCGGCCATCCTTGCGAGACGCTTGCATGCTCAATTACCTTTGGTTTTTCCTCGCTGCGCTGTTCGAAATTGCCGGTTGCTTCGCCTTCTGGATGTGGCTGCGCCAGGGTAAAAGCATGTGGTGGGTGGTGCCAGCGCTCCTGAGCCTGACCCTGTTCGCCCTGCTGCTGACCCGTATCGAGGCCACCTATGCCGGCCGCGCCTATGCTGCCTACGGTGGCATCTACATCATTGCCTCGATTGGCTGGCTGGCCGTGGTCGAGCGGATTCGTCCGCTGGGTTCGGACTGGCTCGGCGTGGCGCTGTGTGTGATTGGCGCGAGTATCATCCTGTTCGGGCCGCGATTCTCCGCGTCCTGACAGCTCGTCCCTACAATCACCCGGCTTGTCGGACTTTTCCGTCAGCGGGGTGCTTCAAGGGCTGTCAGTCCAGTCCGGTTTGCTGTCGGAGCATTGTAGGCGTACGAGGGGCCGGGCATCTTCAGGGGCCAGTAATCCCTGAAGGACATTCCTTATGCTCGTACTCAGTCGCGTTGTGGGCGAAACCATTTCCATCGGTGACAACATTTGCGTGCGCGTTCTCGCGATCAACGGAAACCACGTTCGCTTTGGCGTCGAAGCGCCTCAGGACGTCAATGTGCACCGCTCCGAAATCTATGAGCGCATCCAGAACAAACTGGCGAAAACCAAGGAACGCTGAAGCTTCAGTCAAACAGGTGCTTGGGCACGTCATGCTTGAGCATCAGTTGGCATTGCTCGCTTTCCGGGTCGAAGACAATCAGTGCCTGGCCCTTGGTCAGCGCCTGGCGCACGCGCAGAACGCGGGTTTCCAGCGGCGTGTCGTCACCATTGTCGGTGCCGTCGCGGGTCACGAAATCCTCGATCAGGCGGGTGAGGGTGTCGACTTCAAGTTGGTCGTGGGGGATCAGCATAGGCACCTCGGTTGGATCAATGGCGCGATGCTACGGCGTATGGCCGGTATCGGCTAGCCTGGGATTTGATGTTGTCTGCACTGACGCCATCGCGAGCAAGCTCGCTCCCACAGGGTTCAGCGGCGAACCGAAGATTTGTGTTCACCACCGATCAACTGTGGGAGCGGGCTTGCCCGCGAAGGCGATCTGTCAGGTAATGAAGAGTCTGACTCAACTCTCCGACCGCTGCCCCACCAGGCTGTCCACCGACGGCACCCGCGTATCGCTTTCCATCTGCGTGTCATGTTCGAGTTGATGACTGAACCGGTCCAGTGAGCCCTTGGCCGGTTGCGCATCGCTGGCAAACACCGGCGGGCTGAGGATGTAGGCACCGAGCAGGCGGCTCAGGGCGGCGAGGCTGTCGATGTGGGTGCGTTCGTAACCGTGGGTGGCGTCGCAGCCGAAGGCCAGCAGGGCCGTGCGAATGTCGTGGCCGGCGGTGACCGCCGAATGCGCGTCGCTGAAGTAGTAGCGGAACAGGTCGCGGCGGGCCGGCAGCTCGTTGTCGCTGGCCAGGCGCAGGAGGTGGCGCGATAGGTGATAGTCATACGGCCCGCCGGAATCCTGCATCGCGATGCTTACCGCATGCTCGCTGGAGTGCTGGCCTGGGGCGACCGGAGCGATGTCGATGCCGACGAATTCACTGACGTCCCAGGGCAACGCCGCCGCGGCGCCGCTGCCGGTTTCCTCGGTGATGGTGAACAGCGGATGGCAGTCGATCATCAGTTCTTCGCCACTGTCGACGATGGCTTTGAGGGCCGCCAGCAGCGCGGCCACTCCAGCCTTGTCATCGAGGTGGCGGGCGCTGATATGGCCGCTTTCGGTGAACTCCGGCAACGGGTCGAAGGCGACGAAATCGCCGACGCTGATGCCCAGCGACTCGCAGTCGGCGCGGGTGGCGCAGTAGGCGTCCAGGCGCAATTCGATGTGATCCCAACTGATCGGCATTTCATCCACGGCGGTATTGAACGCGTGCCCGGACGCCATCAACGGCAAGACGCTGCCTCGGATCACGCCGTTGTCGGTAAACAGGCTGACCCGGCTGCCTTCGGCAAAGCGGCTGGACCAGCAGCCGACCGGCGCGAGGGTCAGGCGGCCGTTGTCCTTCACCGCACGCACTGCCGCGCCGATGGTGTCCAGGTGGGCGGAAACGGCGCGGTCGGGGCTGTTCTTCTTGCCCTTGAGCGTGGCGCGGATGGTGCCGCGACGGGTCAGCTCGAAGGGAATGCCGAGTTCTTCAAGACGCTCGGCGACGTAGCGCACGATGGTGTCGGTGAACCCGGTGGGGCTGGGAATGGCGAGCATTTCCAGCAGGACTTTTTGCAGGTAAGCGAGGTCCGGTTCGGGGATTTTTCTGGTCATGGAAACTCCTGATGAGTTGAGCGCATCGATGGTTTCGATGAGGGGGTTGTGTTGTTTATCAGTCCGTCTTCGCGAGCAAGCCCGCTCCCACAGGGGAATGCAATTAAATGTGGGAGCGGGCTTGCTCGCGAAGGGGCCGGTCCAGACAACGCATAGCTAAGAAACCGCCGGCTGGCTGTGCGGAAACAACAAATCCACAAATCGCTCCGCCGTGGGCTGTGGTTCGTGGTTGGCCAGCCCGGCCCGTTCGTTGGCTTCGATAAACACGTAGTCCGGCTGGTCAGCGGCGGACACCATCAGGTCGAGACCGACCACGGGAATGTCCAGCGCCCGAGCGGCCCGTACAGCCGCATCCAGCAGCGTCGGATGCAGGATCGCCGTCACGTCCTCGAGAATGCCGCCGGTATGAAGATTCGCCGTACGCCGTACGAACAGATGCTCGCCGGCCGGCAGAATGCTGCCGTAGTCGTATCCGGCCGCCTGCAAGGTGCGAAGGGTTTCCGCGTCCAGCGGGATCTTGCTTTCGCCACCCGTGGCCGCTTGTCGGCGCCGGCTCTGGGCTTCGATCAACTGGCCGATGGAGTGCTGGCCATCGCCGATCACTTCGGCCGGCCGGCGAATCGCGGCCGCGACCACTTCAAAACCGATCACCAGGATTCGCAGGTCGAGGCCTTGGTGGAAGCTTTCCAGCAGCACGCGACTATCAAACTGGCGGGCCGCCTCGATGGCGTGCTGCACCTCTTCGATGGTCTGCAAGTCGACCGCCACGCCTTGGCCCTGTTCGCCGTCCAGCGGTTTGACCACCACGCGCCGGTGCTCATCAAGGAACGCCAGATTGTCATCGGCATTGCCCGCCAGTTGCTGCACGGGCAGGTTCAACCCGGCAGCCTTGAGCACCTTGTGGGTCAGGCTCTTGTCCTGGCACAGGGTCATGCTGATGGCGCTGGTCAGGTCACTCAGGGATTCGCGGCAGCGTACCCGGCGCCCGCCATGGCTGAGGGTGAACATTCCGGCATCGGCGTCATCGACTTGTACATCGATGCCGCGACGGTGTGCTTCCTCGACTATGATCCGGGCGTACGGATTAAAGGCGGCTTCGGGGCCCGGCCCGAGAAACAGCGACTGGTTGATGCCGTTCTTGCGCTTGATGGCGAAGGTCGACAGGTTGCGAAAACCGAGCTTGGCGTACAGGTTTTTCGCCTGGCGGTTGTCGTGCAGCACGGACAGGTCGAGGTAAGCGAGACCGCGACTCATGAAGTGTTCGATCAGATGCCGTACCAGCACCTCACCGACGCCCGGCCGCGCACAATGCGGGTCGACCGCCAGGCACCAGAGACTGCAGCCGTGTTCCGGATCGTTGAAGGCTTTTGCATGATTGAGGCCCATGACGCTGCCGATGACCGCGCCGCTGTCATCGTCTTCCGCCAGCCAGTACACCGGGCCGCCCAGGTGACGCGCAGTGAGCAGGGTGGCATCGATCGGCAGCATGCCGCGCGCCTGATACAGCTGGTTGATGGCCTGCCAGTCGGCGTCGCTCTGTGCGCGTCGAATGCGAAATCCACGAAACACCCGGGTCGCCTGGCGGTAGTCGCTGAACCACAGGCGCAAGGTATCGGACGGGTCGAGGAACAGCTGCGCCGGCTCCAGCCCCAACACCTGCTGGGGCGCGGCGACGTACAGCGCGATGTCCCGTTCGCCGGGCTGCTCGTTGAGCAACTCCGCGGCCAGGCTCGCCGCATCGGCAAAGGTGTGGCCGATCAACAAGCGCCCCCAGCCGCAATGCACGGCAATCGGCGCGGCGCCGAGTTCACTGCCATCCTCGGCCAGACGTGCCTGTAAACGTTCGTAGGAAGGCGACTGGCCGCGCAACAGGCGTTGGCTGAAAGCCGTGGCGTGAGGTTTCATCGGTCAGATTCCTTGTTCGCTGAGCCACAGGTTGAGGGCCGCCAGTTGCCACAGCTTGGAGCCGCGCAACGGCGTCAACTGTCCCTGGGGATCGGTCAGCAGACGGTCGAGCATTGCCGGGTTGAACAGGCCGCGATCCTGGCTCGGATCGAGCAGCAACTCACGCACCCACTCCAGTGTATCGCCCTGCAAATGCTTGAGGCCCGGCACCGGGAAGTAACCTTTCTTGCGGTCGATCACTTCACTGGGAATCACTTGGCGCGCGGCTTCTTTCAAGACTTGCTTGCCGCCGTCCGGCAGTTTGAAACGCCCCGGAATCCGGGCCGACAGCTCCACCAGGCGGTAGTCGAGAAACGGCGTGCGCGCTTCCAGGCCCCAGGCCATGGTCATGTTGTCGACGCGTTTGACCGGGTCGTCCACCAGCATCACCGTACTGTCCAGACGCAAGGCCTTGTCCACTGCTGCATCGGCACCGGGCTGGGCGAAATGGGCTTTGACGAAGTCACCGGCGGCGTCATTGGCGGTCAGCCATTTGGGCTGCACGGTCGCCGCGTATTCGTCGTAGCTGCGGTCGAAAAATGCGTCGCGGTACGCGGCAAAGGGATCGCTTGCACCGTCCACTTGCGGATACCAGTGGTAGCCGGCGAACAGTTCGTCGGCACCCTGGCCGCTCTGGACGACCTTGCAGTGTTTGGCCACTTCGCGGGACAACAGGTAGAACGCGATGCAGTCGTGGCTGACCATCGGTTCGCTCATGGCGCGGAATGCGGCGGGCAGTTGATCGATGATCTCTTTTTCATCGATGCGCAATTGGTGATGCTGCGTGCCGTAGTGCCGGGCGATCAGGTCGGAGTACTGGAACTCGTCACCGCGCTCGCCACCCGCATCCTGGAAACCGATGGAGAAGGTCGACAGATTGTCCACGCCGACTTCCCGCAACAGGCCCACCAGCAGACTCGAGTCGACACCGCCGGACAGCAGCACGCCAACATCGACCGCCGCACGCTGACGAATCGCGACAGCTTCGCGGGTGCTGTCGAGCACCCGGTCGCGCCAGTCTTCGAGGGTCAGGTTTTTCTCGTCGTCGTGGGGGCCATAGGCCAGGGTCCACCAGGTTTTCTGCTCGGTGCGACCATCGGCTTCGATGCGCATCCAGGTCGCTGGCGGCAGTTTTTCGATGCCGGCCAGCAAAGTACGCGGTGCCGGGACCACGGCGTGGAAATTCAGGTAGTGATTGAGCGCCACCGGATCGAGGAGCGGATTGATGTCGCCGCCCTTGAGCAATGCCGGCAGCGCTGAGGCAAAGCGCAAGCGCTGGCCGGTGCGCGACAGGTACAAGGGTTTTACGCCAAGACGGTCGCGGGCGATGAACAGGCGTTGGGCATCGCGCTCCCAAACGGCAAAGGCAAACATACCGTTGAGTTTCGGCAGCAAGGCTTCGCCCCAGGCGTGATAGCCCTTGAGCAAGACTTCAGTGTCGCCACCGGAATAGAAGGCGTAACCCAGGCTTTCAAGCTCGGCGCGCAGTTCCGGAAAATTGTAGATAGCGCCGTTGAAGGCCAGGGACAGGCCCAATTGCGGGTCGATCATCGGCTGCGCCGAGCCGTCCGACAGGTCCATGATTTTCAGGCGCCGATGGCCCAGGGCAACCGGCCCCTGGCTATGAAATCCCCAGGCGTCGGGGCCGCGAGGGGCCAGGTGATGGGTGATTCGTTCAACGGCTGCAAGGTCTGCAGGTTGATGATCAAAACGTAACTCGCCAGCTAATCCGCACATAAATTCCTTACCGGTTTTTCCGTTGGGGAGGGTCAATCGATACTGCGCCAAAATGGCGGGTACTCAGAAACTGACCCGCCTCGGCAAGGGGAGTTTTATATCGATGAGTTATAAGAGGGCGAAACCCGGGCCGAGAGCCGCTGTGCGGGCGCTCTCGACGGCGGTATCGACTATTTGCCGCGGATCAGGCGCCGTAACGCAAACCGGTTGGGATGACAGGCTTCGGCCACGCTCCTGGGCAAGGGCAGGGGCTCGTTGTCCAGCCAGGCGGCCAGCAGTTCTCCTGACAGTGGCGCGGTGATCAGGCCGCGCGAGCCGTGGCCACTGTTGATGTACAAACCGTCGAGCCACGGGCATTCGACGTCCGGCACCTGCCGGGCGTCCTTGCCCAGCGCGGCATAGGCCTGAGCGAAGGCCTGGGTGTCGGCCAAGGGGCCGACGATTGGCAGGTAGTCGGGGCTGGTACAGCGAAACGCGGCGCGCCCCTGGAGGCCCTCGGGGTCGAGGCGATCGATCTCCAGGCGCTCGACCAGATCGTGGGAAATCTCTTCGAGCATGGCCAGGTTACCCAGGTGTTCAGCCGTGGTCGGCGTCAGGTCATCGCTGTTGAAATCGAAACTGGCCCCCAGAGTGTGTTCGCCCAGGCGTGCGGGAGCGACATAACCTTCGGCGCACACCACAGTGCTCAGGGCCTGGCTTTGCGGCGTTTGCGCCAGGCGGGTGATTTGCCCGCGAATGCGTTTGAGCGGCAACCCCGCACTTTCGGGGAAACGCTGGATTTCGGCTGCACCGGCGAGGACCACCACGTGTGCGCTGGCAAGCAATTGCTCGCCGTTCCAGGCTTGCCACTGATCCTCGACCTTGCGCAGTTCCAGCGCATCGCAATGCGTGAGCAGTTGAACCCGCGGATGCCCGGCCTGCCACTGGCACAGCGCCGGTGGGTGGACCCAGCCGCCTTGCGGATAGAACAGGCCCCCTTGTGCCAGCCCGATCCCGGCCACAGCCTGCGCCCCGGATTGATCCAGCAGGTGCAACAGGTCCGGTGCAAACGCCACCGCCAATTGCGCCTGGCGTTCGGCTTCCTTGGCATTGAAGGCCAGTTGCAACACGCCGCAATCGTCCCAGTCGCGGCCCCGTTGCAAGTGTTCGAGCAGTCGTCGGGTGTAGCCGAATCCGCTGACGATCATTTGCGACAGCGCCGTGCCATGCGCCGATAACTTCAGGTAGAGCACGCCCTGCGGATTGCCCGAAGCTTCCCGGGCGATGTCGTCGTGACGCTCCAGCAACGTCACTTGCCAGCCCCGTGCAGCCAGGCTGGCGGCGCTGGCACAACCGGCCAGCCCGGCGCCGATTACCAGTGCCCGGCGTTCGCCGCTCGGCGGTGCAGGTCGGGCAAACCAGGGTTTGTCGGGCGCGGGGGCGGGTACGTCGTGGGGCCAGCCGAGGAACTCGCCGCGCAGGATTTCCCATTTGTGGCCGATGCCCGGGGTGCGTTTCATCTTGAAACCGGCGGCGTTGAGCAGGCGCCGCACCCAGCCGGTGCTGGTGAAGGTGCTGATGGATGCACCAGGAGCGGCCAGGCGCGCCAGTTCGGCAAACAGTTCGGCGGTCCACATGTCAGGGTTTTTCGCCGGAGCGAAACCGTCGAGGAACCAGGCGTCGACCCGGGCGTCGAGTTGGGGCAGTTGCTCCAGCGCGTCGCCGATCAGCAGGGTCAGGGTGATGCGGCCGTGGTCCAGCGTCAGGCGCTGAAAGCCCTGATGGATGGCTACGTATTGCTCAAGCAGTTGATCGGCAAACACCTTGAGTTCCGGCCACAGTGCCAGGGCACGTTGCAAGTCGGCCGGGCTCAACGGGTACTTTTCGACGCTGACAAAATGCAGTCGCGCACCGGCCACGGCGTGTTGCTCGAACACCTGCCAGGCGCACAGGAAATTCAGCCCGGTGCCGAACCCCGTTTCACCGATGACCAGCCGCCCGCCCTCGAGCAAGGCCGCAAAGCGTTCCGCCAAACGGTTCTGTTCGATGAACACGTAGCGGGTTTCGTCCAGCCCCGATTTGTCGGAGAAATACACATCATCGAACACTCGCGAATACGGGCGACCTTGGTCGTCCCAGTCGAGCTGGGCGTGGGGCAATACAGGTTTCATGGCAGGCTCGGCAACGGCAAGGTCGCCATTCTAGCCGATCGATGGTGCGTTGCTTGATCCGTGGCAGGGCATGCATTGGCTGAGTAGGAGAAAATCTTCGACTTGCCCGAACCTTTTGCGGCGAGAGGGCTGTTGTGGCGAGGGGGCTTGCCCCCGTTGGGTCGCGAAGCGGCCCTGAAATCAGCCAACCGGGTCTGTCAGGTAAATCCGGTTGGCTGGTTTTACGACTGCTTCGCAGCCGAACGGGGGCAAGCCCCCTCGCCACAGGTGTTGGTGGCGTTAGGGAAAAACTCTGCTGGCCTTCAGTTCAATCCGCTAGTCTTGCTCACATCTGGAAGGGAGCCATCCATGTTCGAATCCGCCGAAATCGATCACGTCATCGACAAAGAAACCTACGACGCCGAAGAACCGGCCCTGCGCGAGGCGTTGCTCGAAGCGCAGTTCGAATTGCAGCAGCAACGCCGCTTTCCAGTGATCATTTTGATCAATGGCATCGAAGGTGCCGGCAAGGGCGAGACGATCAAGTTGCTTAACGAGTGGATGGACCCGCGCCTGATCGAGGTCCGTACCTTCGATCAGCAAACCGACGAAGAACTGGCGCGGCCACCGGCCTGGCGCTACTGGCGGATGCTCCCGGCCAAGGGACGCATGGGGATTTTCTTCGGCAACTGGTACAGCCAGATGCTGCAGGGGCGGGTCCATGGCGAGTTCAAGGATCCGCGGCTGGACCAGGCGATCAATGGCGCCGAGCGCCTGGAAAAGATGCTCTGCGATGAAGGTGCGCTGATCTTCAAGTTCTGGTTTCACCTTTCCAAGAAGCAGATGAAGGCACGCCTGAAGGCGTTGGCCGACGACCCGCTGCACAGCTGGCGCATCAGCCCGCTGGACTGGCAGCAATCGGAAACCTATGACAGGTTCGTGAAGTATGGCGAGCGGGTGCTGCGCCGTACCAGTCGAGACTATGCACCCTGGCATGTGATCGCCGGGGCGGATGCCCATTATCGCAGTCTGGCCGTGGGGCGGATTCTGCTGGCGGGCCTGCAGGGCGCATTGCAACGGCCGACGATTCATCCGGAAAAGGTCAGCGCCGCGCCAGTGTTCCCCAGTGTCGATCAAGTGAACCTGCTCGACAGCCTGGACCTGAGCCTGCACCTGGACAAGGAGGATTACGAAGAACAGCTGATCACCGAGCAGGCGCGTTTTTCCGGGTTGATGCGTGACAAGCGCATGCGTCGCCATGCGCTGGTGACAGTGTTCGAAGGCAACGACGCGGCAGGCAAGGGCGGGGCGATTCGCCGGGTGGCGGCGGCGCTTGATCCGCGCCAATACAGCATCGTGCCGATTGCCGCCCCCACTGAAGACGAGCGGGCGCAACCCTATCTTTGGCGCTTCTGGCGGCACCTCCCGGCCCGGGGCAAGTTCACCGTGTTCGACCGCTCCTGGTATGGCCGGGTGTTGGTGGAGCGCATCGAAGGGTTTTGCAGCCCGGCAGACTGGCTGCGTGCCTACGGTGAAATCAACGACTTCGAGGAACAACTCACCGACGCCGGTGTGATCGTGGTCAAGTTCTGGCTGTCCATCGACAAACAGACGCAACTGGAGCGCTTTGAGGAACGCGAAAAGATTTCCTTCAAACGCTTCAAGATCACTGAAGATGACTGGCGCAACCGTGAAAAATGGGATGACTATCGCGTGGCGGTCGGCGACATGGTCGACCGTACCAGTACCGAGATTGCGCCATGGACCCTGGTGGAAGCCAACGACAAGCGCTGGGCGCGAGTCAAAGTCTTGCGCACCATCAATCGGGCAATGGAGGAGGCTTTCGAAAAAGCCGACCGGCATGAGCGCAAGAAGCTGAAGGGCAAGGATTGAGGCGATGGTTACGCATACGCGAGGTGAATGATTGTCGCGGTCGGTGAAGGGCTGGACTTATGCTCGGTCCACTCTCAACCGACAACAACAATGAGGTATGCCATGCGTGAAGTGGTGATCGTCGACAGCGTGCGGACCGGCCTGGCCAAATCCTTTCGCGGCAAATTCAACATGACCCGCCCGGACGACATGGCGGCACACTGTGTCGATGCCTTGTTGGCGCGCACCGGTATCGATCCGGCAAGCGTCGAGGACTGCATCGTTGGCGCCGGCTCCAACGAAGGCGCCCAGGGTTTCAATATCGGGCGCAACGTCGCGGTGCTGTCGCGCCTGGGCATCGGCACGGCCGGCATGACCCTCAACCGCTTCTGTTCCTCGGGCTTGCAGGCGATCGCCATCGCCGCCAACCAGATCGCTTCGGGTTGCAGCGACATCATCGTCGCCGGTGGCGTCGAGTCCATCAGCCTGACCATGAAAAGCGTCAACACCGACAACCTGATCAACCCGCTGCTCAAGGAGCAGGTACCGGGTATCTACTTCCCGATGGGCCAGACGGCTGAAATCGTCGCACGTCGGTACAACGTCAGTCGTGAAGAGCAGGACCTGTACGCGCTGCAAAGCCAGCAGCGCACCGCCGAGGCTCAGGCCGCCGGGCTGTTCACTGATGAAATCGTGCCGATGGCGGTGAAGTACCGCGTCGAAGACAAGGCGACCGGCCAGGCGCAGATCCTCGACGGCATCGTCGACCGCGACGACTGCAACCGCCCCGACACCACCCTGGAAAGCCTGGCCGGCTTGAAACCGGTGTTCGCTGAAGATGGCTCGGTCACGGCCGGCAACTCGTCGCAACTGTCGGACGGGGCGTCCATGACTCTGGTGATGAGCCTGGAAAAGGCACTGGAACTGGGACTCAAGCCGAAAGCGTTCTTCCGCGGTTTTACCGTGGCCGGTTGCGCGCCGGACGAGATGGGCATCGGCCCGGTGTTTTCGGTGCCGAAACTGCTCAAGGCCAAAGGCTTGCACGTTGCCGATATCGATCTGTGGGAACTCAACGAGGCGTTCGCTTCGCAGTGCCTCTATAGCCGTAATCGCCTGGAAATCGACAACGCCCGGTACAACGTCAACGGCGGCTCGATCTCCATCGGCCACCCGTTCGGCATGACCGGTTCGCGTCAGGTCGGGCACCTTGTGCGTGAACTGCAGCGGCGCAATCTGCGTTACGGCATCGTCACCATGTGTGTGGGTGGGGGGATGGGGGCTACCGGGTTGTTTGAAGCGGTGAGGTAAACCCCGGTTTTTTGCGTTGTCTGCCAGATAGCTTTCGCGAGCAAGCCCGCTCCCACATTTGACCGCGTACACCGTTCACTGTGGGAGCGGGCTTGCTCGCGAATGCAGGCGCCGCGGTCTTTCACATTGCGACCCGCACAGTTTCAATCGCGGCCAGTAGGCAACTGTGCCTGTGTACGCCACAGCTCTGCGCCTAGAATGACGGCTCCTGTCAGTTGGCTTCGGGGTTCACATGCACATTTCATCGGGTCGCTGGGTTTACGGTCTGTTCCTGGCCTTGCTGACCGCGTTGTTGTGGGGAATCCTGCCGATCAAGCTCAAGCAAGTGTTGCTGGTGATGGACCCGGTGACGGTGACCTGGTTTCGCCTGCTGGTGTCTGGCGGTTGCCTGTTCATTTACCTGGCGGCCACCAGGCGCCTGCCCAGCCGCAAAGTGCTCGGTCCTCGCGGTGGCTGGCTGGTGCTGATGGCCGTGCTTGGCCTGGTGGGCAACTATGTCTTGTATTTGATGGGCCTGAACCTGCTCAGCCCCGGCACCGCGCAACTGGTAGTGCAGATGGGGCCGATCATGCTGCTGATCGCCAGTCTGTTTGTGTTCAAGGAGCGCTTCAGCCTGGGGCAGGGGATTGGCCTGCTGGTGCTGCTGATCGGCTTTGCGCTGTTCTTCAACCAGCGCTTGAGTGAATTGCTCACGTCGTTGACCGACTACACCGCCGGCGTTCTGCTGGTACTGTTGGCGTCCACGGTCTGGACCTTCTATGCCCTGGGGCAGAAGCAATTGCTGACGGTGTGGAATTCGCTGCAGGTGATGATGGTGATCTACCTGTTTTGCGCGGCGCTGCTGACGCCCTGGGTGCATCCGCTTGAAGCGCTGCAATTGAACCCCTTGCAGGGGTGGTTGCTGCTGGCGTGCTGTCTCAACACCCTGATTGCCTATGGCGCCTTTGCCGAGGCCCTGGCCCACTGGGAAGCTTCCCGGGTCAGCGCGACGCTGGCCATCACGCCGTTGGTGACATTTGCGGCGGTTGCCATGGCGGCATGGCTGTGGCCCGAGTATGTGCATGCCGAGACGATCAATGGGTTGGGTTATGGCGGTGCGGTGCTGGTGGTGCTGGGGTCGGCGCTGGTGGCGTTGGGGCCGTCATTGATTGCAGGGTTGAAAGCGCGGAAAGTGCGGATGGCAGCCAGTTAGACTGTGTCATCGTTCATCGCGGGCAAGCCACGCTCCCACAGGTTTTGCGTCGTCCACAATGTTCATGGACGACTCGAAACCTGTGGGAGCGGGCTTGCCCGCGAAGACGGACTATCAGGCGCTACAGATTCAGCCCTTGGCCCCGGCCTCCAGCATATTCTCCGGCCTTACCCAGGCATCGAACTCTTCATCAGTCAGATACCCCAACTGCAACGCCGCTTCACGCAAGGTCAGCCCTTCGCTGTAGGCCTTCTTGGCGATCTCCGCCGATTTGTCGTAACCAATGTGCGGGTTCAGTGCCGTCACCAGCATCAGGCCACGTTCCAGGTGTTCAGCCATTTTTCCCGCATCCGGCTCCAGACCCGCCACGCAGTGCTGCTGGAAGTTGCTGCAGCCATCACCGAGCAATCGGATCGATTGCAGCAGGTTATGGATGATCACCGGTTTGAACACGTTCAACTGCAAGTGGCCCTGACTGGCCGCAAAGCCGATAGCGACGTCGTTGCCCAGCACCTGGCAGGCCAGCATCGATAGCGCTTCGCACTGGGTCGGGTTGACCTTGCCCGGCATGATCGAACTGCCCGGTTCATTGGCCGGCAGCCTGACTTCGGCAAAGCCGGCGCGGGGACCGGAGCCCAGCAGGCGCAGGTCGTTGGCGATTTTCATCAGGGTCACGGCGAGGGTTTTCAGCGCGCCGGACAGCGTGGTCAGGGGCTCATGACCGGCCAGTGCAGCGAACTTGTTCGGCGCGGTGATGAACGGCAAACCGGAGAGGGCGGCCAGTTCGGCGGCGATGGCTTCACCGAATCCGTGGGGCGAATTCAGCCCGGTGCCGACCGCTGTGCCGCCCTGGGCCAGCTCGCAGACCGCGGGCAGTGCGCTGCGGATCGCCCGCTCGGCGTAATCGAGTTGCGCGATGAAGGCCGAGATTTCCTGACCGAAGCTGATCGGTGTCGCATCCATCATGTGGGTGCGGCCGGTCTTGACCAGCTTCATATGGCGAGCAGCCAGCTCGGCCAGGCCGCCGGACAATTCGCTGATTGCCGGCAGCAAGTGCTGCTGCACCGCCTGCACGGCCGCGATGTGCATGGCGGTGGGGAAACAGTCGTTGGAGCTCTGGGAGCGATTGACGTGATCGTTGGGGTGCACGGGGGACTTGCCGCCACGGGGGTTGCCAGCCAGCTCGTTGGCGCGACCGGCGATGACTTCGTTGACGTTCATGTTGCTCTGGGTGCCACTGCCGGTTTGCCAGACCACCAGCGGAAACTGGTCGTCGTGGTCGCCGGCGAGCACCTCGTCGGCGGCCTGCTCGATCAGACGGGCGATATCGGCGGGCAGGTCGCCGTTGCGATCATTGACCCGCGCCGCGGCTTTCTTGATCAGCGCCAGGGCATGCAACACCGCCAGCGGCATGCGTTCGTTGCCGATGGCGAAGTTGATCAGCGAGCGTTGCGTCTGAGCACCCCAATAGGCTTCATCCGGGACTTCAACCTGGCCGAGGCTGTCGGTTTCGATACGGCTCATCTTGCTCACTCCTGTAGGTCCGATTGCGCAGTTTAGGCCGTGATCGACGGCCGTGGTTCCATCAGTCTGAATTTGTCCATTCAACCCCTCTAAATCAGGTGCGACAAGGCTTGGGGTTGAGCGACACACTTTTTTAGGCGCAGAATGGATGCCCTTGGGGTCTTACCTCGCCAGCTAGAAAAGGAAACTCGATGACTCGTCTTCGTGCCATCTGTACCGCCGTTGCTTTGGTCTGCGCCAGCGGCCAGGTTCTCGCCGACACCGCCAGCCATAACGCCAGTGCCGAGGCTTTCCTGACCATGGCGCACGCTGACAAACTGGGCACTCCGGTGTACATGCAAGTACAGCAGATGTTTGCCCAGCGTTTCGAACAGTCCAAAGCCCCTGAATCGAAAAAAGCCGTACTGGAAACCTACCAGGCCAAGGCTAACGCCGCTCTGGACCAGGCCATTGGCTGGAACAAGCTGAAGCCGGACATGGTCAAGCTGTACACCAGCAACTTCAGCGAATCCGAGCTCAAGGACCTGGTTGCGTTCTACCAGTCGCCACTGGGCAAGAAAGTCATGGAAAAAATGCCCCAGCTGACCCAGCAATCGGCCCAGATGACCCAGTCCAAGTTGGAAAGCGCTGTGCCGGTGGTCAACAAGCTGCTGGCTGACATGACGGCCGAGCTGGCCCCGAAAGACGCGGCTGCACCCGCCAAGAAAAAGCCTTAAGCGGAGTTCGGTATGACTATGCAACAACGCATCGAATCGACGCTCGCCCTGCTTCAGCCCGAGCATCTGCAAGTGCTGGATGAGAGCCACATGCACAGCCGTGGGCTGCAAACCCATTTCAAGGCCGTGGTGGTCAGCGCGCAGTTCGATGGCCTGAATCGGGTCAAGCGCCACCAGAAAGTCTACGGCACGCTCGGCGAGCTGATGGGCGAGTTCCATGCGTTGGCGCTGCATACCTACACGCCAGAGGAATGGGCACAGATCGACGCGGCTCCGGCCTCGCCGACCTGTGCTGGCGGCAGCAAGCATTAAGATCAAAAGATCGCAGCCTGCGGCAGCTCCTACAGGAAATTGTATTCCCATGTAGGAGCTGCCGCAGGCTGCGATCTTTTTTGTTAGAATGCCCAACGCGCCGCTCACCCGGCGCGTTTTTTTTCGCATCCGGTTCACCCCTTACGAGGGTAGCCACCTGGAGATTTACCCATGACACAACAGATTGTCGTGGCGGCACTGTATAAGTTCGTCACCCTGGAAGATTACGTCGCCCTGCGCGAGCCCCTGCTGCAAGCGATGGTCGACAACGGCATCAAAGGCACCCTGCTGATTGCCGAAGAAGGCATCAACGGCACCGTGTCCGGCAGCCGCGAAGGCATCGACGGGCTGATGGCCTGGCTCAAGAACGACCCACGCATGGACGACATCGACCATAAAGAGTCGTACTGCGATGAGCAGCCGTTCTACCGCACCAAAGTCAAACTCAAGAAAGAAATCGTCACCCTCGGTGTGGAAGGCGTGGACCCGAACAAAAAGGTCGGCACCTACGTCGACCCGCAAGACTGGAACGCGCTGATCAGCGACCCGGAAGTGCTGTTGATCGACACCCGCAACGATTACGAAGTCTCGATTGGCACCTTTGAAGGCGCCATCGACCCGAAAACCACCAGTTTTCGCGAATTTCCCGACTACATCAAAGCCAACTTCGACCCGGCAGTGCACAAGAAGGTCGCGATGTTCTGCACCGGCGGCATCCGCTGCGAGAAAGCGTCGAGCTACATGCTCAGCGAGGGCTTCGGTGAGGTCTACCACCTCAAGGGCGGCATCCTGAAGTACCTCGAAGAGGTGCCGCAGGAAGAAACCAAGTGGCAGGGCGACTGCTTCGTGTTCGACAACCGCGTGACCGTGCGACACGACCTGAGCGAAGGTGACTACGATCAATGTCATGCCTGCCGCACTCCGGTCAGCATCGAAGACCGCGCGTCCGAGCATTACGTGGCCGGCATCAGTTGCCCGCATTGCTGGGATAAGCTGAGTGAGAAGACCCGTCGCAGCGCCATCGACCGGCAGAAGCAGATCGAGCTGGCCAAGGCTCGTAACCAGCCTCACCCGATCGGCTACAACTACAAGCAAGCATCCACCGAGGCCTGAACCATGTCTGCGCGCCTGCTCTATGTGATGGACCCGATGTGTTCCTGGTGCTGGGGGTTTGCCCCGGTGGCCAAGGCACTGGTCGAGCAGGCGCAAGCCGCGGGTGTGGATGTGCATCTGATCGTGGGTGGCTTGCGCACCGGTAGCGGTGCGGCTCTGGAGCCGACCACCCGACGCTATATTTTTGAGCATTGGCAGGCGGTCACCGAGGCCACCGGCCAGCCGTTCAAGTTCGAAGGCGCGCTGCCCGACGGTTTTGTCTACGATACCGAACCTGCCTGCCGGGCCTTGGTGACGGCGCGCAGCCTGGCGCCGGATTGCGCGTTGAAACTGCTCGGGCTGATTCAACACGCATTTTATGCCGAAGGCCGTGATGTCACCCAGGCCAGCGTGTTGGTCGAGTTGGCGGAACAGGCCGGTCTGCCGCGCATCGAGTTCGCCGGTGCTTTCGATCGGGCTGATATGCACGCAGCCACCGCCGCCGATTTCACCTGGGTCCAGGACCTGGGTATCGCCGGTTTTCCTACATTGCTCGCTGAACGCAATGGTCAATTGGCATTGCTGACCAACGGCTATCAGCCTCTGAGTGTGCTGTCCCCGCTGCTCGGCCGCTGGCTGGAGCGCGCTGCCTGTGCATGACCTGCCCGATGACGTCGCCACCGCTAAACGTGTCGACCGTCTGAGTTGGGCGGAAATCCGTCGCCTGGCCCTGCATCACAAGAAGTCTCTGTGGATCGCCAACGGCGTGGCCGTGCTGGCGACCTTGTGCAGCGTGCCGATTCCCTTGCTCCTGCCGTTGCTGGTGGACGAGGTGTTGCTGGGGCACGGTGACGCCGCGCTGAAGATCATGAACCACGCGCTGCCCGAAGGCTGGCAAAAAGCGGCGGGCTACATCGGCCTGATGCTGCTGGTGACCTTGACCCTGAGGTGTACGGCGTTGCTGTTCAACGTGGTGCAGGCGAAATTGTTCGCCGGGTTGGCCAAGGACATCGTCTACCGCATTCGCATACGTCTGATCGAACGGCTCAAGCGTATCTCGCTGGGTGAATACGAAAGCCTGGGTAGTGGCACGGTGACCACGCATCTGGTCACCGACCTGGACACGCTGGACAAATTCGTCGGTGAAACCCTCAGTCGTTTCCTCGTGGCCATGCTGACCCTGGTCGGTACGGCGGGCATTCTGATGTGGATGCACTGGAAACTGGCATTGCTGATCCTGCTGTTCAACCCGCTGGTGATCTACGCCACGGTGCAACTGGGCAAACGGGTCAAGCACCTGAAAAAACTCGAGAACGACAGCACTTCGCGCTTTACCCAGGCGCTGACCGAAACCCTGGATGCCATCCAGGAAGTTCGCGCCGGCAACCGGCAGGGGTTTTTCCTCGGTCGCTTGGGGCAACGCGCCCGTGACGTGCGCGACTATGCGGTGAATTCGCAATGGAAAACCGATGCGTCGAACCGGGCCAGCGGTTTGTTGTTCCAGTTCGGCATCGATATTTTCCGCGCCGCGGCCATGCTCACGGTGTTGTTCTCCGATTTGTCCATCGGCCAGATGCTCGCGGTGTTCAGCTACCTGTGGTTCATGATCGGTCCGGTCGAACAGCTGCTGAACCTGCAATATGCCTACTACGCTGCCGGCGGTGCGCTGTCGCGGATCAATGAGCTGCTGTCGCGTGATGATGAGCCTGAATACCCGGGCGGCGTCGACCCGTTCATCGGGCGCGAGACCGTCGGGCTGGAAGTACAAGGGTTGAGCTTCGGTTATGGCGATGAACTGGTCCTGAATCAGATGAACCTGTCCATCGCCCCCGGCGAAAAGGTCGCGATCGTCGGCGCCAGTGGTGGGGGCAAGAGCACGCTGGTGCAACTGCTGCTGGGTTTGTACACGCCGTTGTCCGGAACCATTCGATTTGGCGGTTCGACCCAGCAGGAGATCGGCCTGGAAACCGTGCGGGAAAATGTTGCCGTGGTCCTGCAACATCCGGCGCTGTTCAACGACACCATCCGGGCCAACCTGACCATGGGCCGTGAGCGCAGTGACGAGGCTTGCTGGCATGCACTGGAAATCGCCCAGTTGCACGGCACGGTGCGGGATTTGCCCAATGGCCTGGACAGCATCGTCGGGCGCTCCGGCGTGCGTTTGTCCGGCGGACAGCGCCAACGCCTGGCCATCGCCCGGATGGTGCTCGCCGAGCCCAAGGTGGTGATCCTCGACGAAGCCACCTCCGCGCTGGATGCCGCCACCGAATACAACCTGCACCAGGCGCTGGCGCGGTTTCTGAGCAACCGCACCACGTTGATCATTGCCCACCGCCTTTCGGCGGTGAAACAGGCTGATCGAGTGCTGGTATTTGACGGCGGGCAAGTGGCCGAGGACGGCGACCACCAGCAGCTGATTGCCGATGGTGGTCTGTATGCCAAGCTGTATGGGCATTTGCAGCGGTTGTAGGTTTAACTCCACAGCACCTGGAGCGCGTTTTCCCCACCGTCGTAGCCGAACTCTTTCATCACGATCGAGCACGACTCGCAAGGGGGCATCGTTGTGGCGATGTTGACGGACTTGATTGCCTTGGGGTCGGGGTATTTTTCCCGGATCACGCGGATCAACTTGCTTTCGCTGTCCAGTGATGTCGGTTTTTTCGACTGCGCTGGCTTGTAAGTGCCGATGTCCTTGATGGTCGTCGGCACGGCCAGCAACTTGCCCTCAGCGGTCATATCGAGAGAGGTGTAGGGAAAGCGCTGATTCATGTCGATGTTGAAGTAGGTCGATTCACCAACCTGAACTGAATCCGCTCCAAGATGCTGTTTGAACAGCGGCAAGTGATCGGTTGCTTGCTGGGCGCCGGAAACGCTGACGTAGATTTCCCGTTGTCCACTGCTTGTCATGACGTCGGCGTAGGCAATGTTTCTTGGATTGAAGGAGCGTTGGCGTCTGGGTATCAACTGGTGCAGCTTCTGCATGGTCTGGTTGATCCTCAGCGCGCTGTTGGCATTACTGGCGTCGATCGTCGGCTCCATGAACAAGGCATCGAAAATATTGGCGGTGCTTTGACGCAAGTCCTCCGGAGCATCCTTGCTCCTGCTCCAGGTCGTGGCGCCTTCAGGCATTCGAGTGACGATCATTCGGGTTGCATGATCGAACATCAGCGCTTCTCCAGGACTGGTGTCGACCTTCAGGAATTTCATGTTGCCCGGTGGGTTAGGGGCCGCTCCGATGGGAATGGCGATTTCGTCCATGGTTTTCATCGCGAGCTCAAGGGCTTCCTCGCCGTGGATGCGCGCGATGTTATTGGCGCTCAATGACCCGGTGTACACCGTTAGCAGTTCCGCACCCAGGGTGTCTTCAGCCATGTCAGCCTTGAACAGGCGTTTCAACGTCAGTGGCTCGCTCAGGTTTTGTCCCTTGGGCACTGTCGCGACGTAATATTTGTCGGTGTTGATTCGGCTGAAAACATAAGTGCTCGATTCATCGATGGATGGCACCAGAATGGCCCCGATCTGGTGCGGGTCCTCGGCGCCCTCGTAAACCCCCTTGACTTCGATACGGCCATAAATGCCTTTGCGGAACATCAGGTTGGCCGGCATCTCGCGGCGGGGCACCAGCCACTTCCTGGCAAAGCCAAGTTCGGTGATGTCACCAGGGTAAAGGGTCGGTTTGTTGTCGATGACCTGATAAAGATTTCCCTCATGGGTGACAAACTGACCGTTATGACCTGGCCGGATAACCGCTTCGGACATCCTGTCGCCAAACCAGGGTGCGTAACCTTTGGTTTCGTCGAATGAGCCGACTTCCGGCGTCGGGGCGGGCGTTCCTGTCACAAAACTGCTGCGGCATTCGCTGCCGTTGTCTGGCGCGCGGCGTGGCCGACAGGGGACTGACGTCAATGCGCCGCTGTCATCGATCATTTCGACGCGGCGCAGGTCTTCGCCATCCAGGCGGTAGGGAGCGTCGTCGATGAAGGCTGTCGTGCGCCCATCGATATCGAACTGATAGCGAACGTGAGCCTGATCCGGGAGTTCAAAGAGAATCAGGTCGTCGGTTTTATTCACTCGGTTGTAACTGGAGCGCCCGAGTGACAACTCATGATCCAGGGCAGTGAGCCGCGGGCCGTAGGGGCGAGTAGACAGCGGGTCAATCAAGTAATGGTGGCCGTCGATCTTTCGCAGCGGAACATCTTCGATGCCTTTGACGACACCCAGTTGGTCGGCATTCATCAGCGGTTTCCAGCGTCCCGGTTCGGTTGCCTGGGGCAGGCTGCTGACAAAGTCATAACTATCGGCCTTGCCGGCGAGTTTTTTCAATTGGAACATCGCCCGCCTCTCGAGATGGACCGCTGCGCGTCCTGCGCCTTTCACTCCCCGTCCGATGAGCCGTAACAAGTCGCTCGCACCGTCCAGAGGGTTGAGGTTTTTCAAGCTCGAAGTCACCAGGATTCTGGACAGATCTGCCATTCGCGGCAAAGTCGCACGAATTCCCATCCTGCCGGCTCGGGCGGCCAAGCGGATGCTCCCGGCAGCGAACTTACCCAAGGGCATCACAAACGACACGATATCGAGCGCCAGGCCGATTACGCCGAGCACGCGATCACCGAACTGGTCCGATTGAAGGTCTTCGAGGCTGCCCCAGAAGGGTACGAATCCCTTGAGGTTGTTGATCCAGGGTTTTTCGTCGAGGTCGCGTTCGTATTGTGTGGCACCCCGGGCTTCGCGGCGCAGTTCCTGTTCATCAAGAAAAAACAGTTGGGTTGCAATAAAGGACGCGATTTGCTGCGTACGGGGAGACGTCAGCGTGAAATTGGGCGAATAGTCATGATGTGCCGGCGGAGTTGGAGTAGGGGGGAGGGCGTTGCCTAGCGGATCAAGAATCGCGCGACAGGTGGTTCCTGCTCTCGGGGGCGTGCCGGATGTATGGGCATCGCGATCGAATGGCAGGCGATGTGGGCGTATGGCGATATAGAAGTCATAGTCCTCTTCAGCCCAGCGGTTGACGAAAAAAAACTTGTCACGAACGCCTCCGACATGGGCGGTTGTCACATCAGTGCGCGGCCTTATGACACCAGCACGGGGCAGGCACTCATAGAAGAGCACGTCTTTCCCGTAAGCGGCTTGCAGCACAAATCCCATGCGCGCCCTGAGCGGCAGGGTGTGTGCTGCGGTTTCTTCATCGGCTTTGCGCCCGGTTTCATCCCGAAGGCTGAGAATCCTGACTTCGCCATGCTCCAGCGCCTTGCGATCGGCCCACGGCAGTGTGACCAACAGGCTTTTGATCAGGACTTCGTAGGCTTTTTTTGTCTCGTCGAGGTAGCTTTTGAATTGCTTGTCGAACAGTTCATCGATATCAGGCAGTGTGCGGTTGTGTTGTAGCAACAAGATCCGGGAAGCAGGGGTGTCAGGATTTGCCAAACCCGATTCAAACTTGCGATCAGCGGACAATCTGATCCAAAAGCTCGCGGTCTTGCCGTCCCTGCTGATGTACCACTTGCTGCCGGGCTTCAAGCCACCTGAGGCATACACCTCGAGCAGCGGCCAGGTTGCCTGCGGCACAACCGGGGTATCCAGGATACCGCGTTCAACGCGTCTGCCTGACCGATAAAGGTCGCGCATAAGGCGGATGCTCAGGGGGTCGATCGAAATATCGTTGGTCAATGCCACCTTCAGCTGCTGTTCCGCCAGCTTCAGTCGTTGTGGGGGGGCGGTATCGAGTTGGACGATCGCATCATTCAATTGCCGTGTGTGGTCTTCCAGCGCTTTCAGGGCTTCCATTTTGCTTTCCCGGGAGTCGCTGGCTTGCGCGCTATGGGCCAACACCCCGGTTGCCTGCGTCCAGGTCAACGCGGCTGGAATTCGCGTTAGCGCGATCAACTGGAGCAGAGCGTCTGTGGCGTTCTCGCTTTTTTTCAAGGGTAGATCGGTCAGTTGCTGGAAGGTCAGTCGTTGCAGCAGGGTCGGGTCCAGTGCATGAGCGAGATGGGCGCCGTGAACGAAGTTGACCCAGACGATAGACGTGGCATAGGGCAAGTCGTGGGGAATATCGCGCACCTGGAATTCAACTGGAAACCCGGCTTGACCGAGCCTTCCCAGCAACGCTCTTTCGGTTGGCGTTGTCGCGTAATGTGAGTCCTTCAGGTGTTTCCGGAAGCTTTCGAGGATATCCGCGTAGCTTTTGCCGTGGTTGCCGCGTTGTTGCAATGAGTAGCCGGCAATGCTGTGTGGCGCATCGGTATGCGTCAGGTCGTACCACAGTCGCAACGCTTCCAGCAGCAGTTTTGCGCCAATGTCTGGAACCGTTTCTTCGTCGGGTTCGCCGCCGTACCAGTCGAGTGTTTCGAGCAGGCGCCTGGCCACGTTTTGTGCCTTCGGGGTGTCGAGCAGACGCTCAAGGCAGGCCGTAGGCTGGGTGTTCAGTTGCTGTGGCGTCATCGGCGGCGTGACGTCATTGGCCAGGGTGTCGATGACGGAGCTGGCTTCAGTTGTGACGATTTCGCTGATGACGTTGAGAATCAGGGGGGGATGGTGCGGTTCTATCAGTTCACTGATTTGCAGCCCCTGTTCCAGGTTCAATCGGTGAATGGCGCGTTTTTCCTGCACCTCTTCAATCAGTCGGGTCAGGGACTCTGTGTTGTTTGCGGCTGGCAATGTCAGGCCGTAAAACTTCAGGCACTGCGGCAAGGGCAGCAACCTGTCGGTGCGTATGTACCCCCCTATACTCACCAGCGCCCGTTGAAAGGCTCGAATCGCGCTGGCGGAATCTGTTACGTCATTGATCCTGTGCAGGGCGACGGAGCCATCTTTGCGGGTCGTTGAGAAAACACACTGATCGGCGACGCCGTTCACTTCGGTCAGCAGTCCTTCAATGGGGCGAAGATGCTCAGACAACACCTTGTCACCGGCATCTTCGAAAAGCGCCAGCAGCAGGGCTTGCGCGTGATTGTGCTCAATGCCCAGGGGGGAGTCCGCCTGGGGAGGCATGTAATAACCACTGATTTCGGAAGATGCCGTTTGCACGGCTGACAAGGCGGTCAATAACGCCTCGTATTCGGCCTGTTGGCTGGCATGTCGCTGCAACGGGGTGGGCGTTGAAGTTGGAGATTGCATGAGATAGCGGCTCTGGAAATGGATGAGAGCCGGCAGTGTCGGAGTTTCGTTCTTTGCGCATGCGGTACATATGTGTCGCACGATGTACAGTGTCCGGCTTGCCGGAAGCGCAATCGCGCCCTAGTCTGGCTAAAGCGATTACGTCCGGAAGACGAGCAAGCAGTGCTAATGCAAGGGACCTCATGAATCAAACGCGGACTCTCGGAACGCCACGGTTGTTGGGCATTGTCTGGCCATTTATCGCCGTTGTGTTGTTTCAAGCCTTGCTGGGCGGCGTTAGCCTTTATGTGCTGTCGGCTGTTCGTGGCTATGTTGCCGGCGAAAGCCTTTGGTCCAAGGGCCAGAAAGATGCCATCTATTACCTGAACCTCTACGCCGACAGCGGCGACGAAGGGATATTTGATAAGTACCAGAGCGCCATTTCCGTGCCTCAAGGCGGGCATGAATTGCGTGTGGCGCTGGATCAGCAACCGCCGAACATCGAAGCGGCGAGGCTGGCGATCCTCAAGGGGGGCAACCACCCGGACGACGTTGCCAGCCTGATCTGGCTATACCTCAACTTTCGTCACTTCAGTTACCTCGAAAAAGCCATCGACCTGTGGACCGTGGGGGATGCCTATCTGGCCAAGCTCGATGACGTTGCCAGGGACATGCATCAGCACATCAATACCCGCCCTGCCTCTGATGCGGATATCCAGCGCTGGAAGGAGCAGATCTTCGCGATCAATGATGAAGTGACTCCGGCGGCGAAAGCCTTCAGTGATGCACTGGGGGAAGGGTCGCGGGTCATTCTTCGTCTGCTGCTGCTGACTAACCTCGCCACTGCGCTTGGATTGATTGCGCTGGCGCTGATGCGCACCCGCAAGCTGCTCAAGCAGCGCCATGCCTTCGCCGATGCACTGCAGCTGGAGAAAGAACGGGCGCAGATCACCCTGCAATCGATTGGCGACGGCGTGATCACCACAGATGTTTCCGGTGCGATTGCCTACATGAACCCGGCGGCCGAGGCATTGACCCACTGGAAGGCCGAGCAGGCGACAGGCTTGCCGCTGGCAGCGCTGTTCAACCTGCTGGATGAAGAGGCCCAGACCGATGGCTTCACCCTTATCGAACATATTCTCAGCGGCCAGCTCAGTGGCGGCAGCGAGCACTCCAAGCTGATTCAACGCCTGGACGGCAGCACGGTGTCGGTCACACTGGTGGGCGCGCCCATCCGCAATGCCGGCAAAGTCAGCGGTACGGTGCTGGTGCTGCATGACATGACCCAGGAGCGGCAATACATCGCCAATCTGTCATGGCAGGCGACCCACGATGCCTTGACCGGACTCGCCAACCGCCGTGAATTCGAATATCGCCTGGAACAGGCGCTGCACAACCTGACCCGCTACTCGGGGCGTCATGCCCTGATGTTCCTCGATCTGGATCAGTTCAAGCTGGTCAACGATACCTGCGGCCATGCGGCGGGCGACGAACTGTTGCGGCATATCTGCGCCTTGCTGCAGTCGGGGCTGCGCGAAGGCGATACCCTGGCGCGCCTGGGCGGCGACGAGTTTGGCATCCTGCTGGAAAACTGTGCGCCGGAAGCGGCGGAGAAAATTGCCGAGAGCCTGCGCCAGACTGTGCAGAATCTGCATTTTGTCTGGAAGGGCCGGCCTTTCGTCACCACTGTCAGTATCGGGCTGGTTCATGTCGCGCAGAATCCGACGACGCTCGAAGTCTCGCTGCGTGCTGCTGACATGGCGTGCTACATGGCCAAGGAAAAGGGCCGAAACCGGGTCCAGGTCTATCATCCGGATGACTCGGAACTGTCCCTGCGTTTCGGCGAAATGGCCTGGGTGCAACGTTTGCACATGGCGCTGGAGGAAAACCGCTTCTGCCTGTATGCCCAGGAAATCGTCCCCTTGGGTCATGTCGAGCAGGACGGCGGGCATATTGAAATTCTTCTGCGATTGCATGATGAAGCCGGGCGGATGATCTTGCCCGACAGCTTCATTCCGGCTGCCGAGCGTTATGGCCTGATGAGCTCGCTTGATCGCTGGGTGGTGCAGAACGTGTTCAAGATCATTGCCCAATGTCGGGCCGAGCGAGGCCAAGGGCCGCTGGCCATGTGTGCGATTAATCTGTCAGGCACGACGATCGGGGATGAGGCGTTCCTGGACTTCCTGCGTGAACAGTTTGTGACCTATTCGATTCCGCCTGAAATGATTTGTTTTGAAATTACTGAAACCAGTGCCATTTCAAATCTTGGCAGCGCCATTAGATTCATTAATGAACTCAAAGGCTTAGGATGCCATTTTTCACTTGACGATTTTTGTGCCGGAATGTCCTCATTCGCGTACCTGAAACATTTGCCTGTAGACTTCCTGAAGATCGACGGGAGTTTCGTAAAGGATATGCTGGACGACCCGATAAACCGCGCCATGGTCGAGGTGATCAATCACATCGGCCATGTCATGGGTAAGCGCACGATTGCCGAGTTTGTCGAAACGCCCCAGATCGAGCAGGCATTGCTGGAGATCGGGGTTGATTACGCTCAAGGGTATGTGATTGAACGCCCGCATCTGTTTACCAGCGATAGCTTGTTGAGTCGTCCTGCCAGGCCCCAGCCGATGTTGTTCAAGGCCCCTGGCACGTTCCGTTGAAATTCCTGCCGGTCTTACAATCACAATCAAAAGGAGCTCGACAGTGATCGACACATTCAACCGAACCGGACCGCTCATGGAAGCTGCAAGTTACCCTGCCTGGGCCCAGCGCCTGATCCAGGATTGCAGCGAGAGCAAGCGCCGGGTTGTCGAACACGAACTGTACCAACGCATGCGAGACAACAAGCTCAGTGCGAAGACCATGCGCCAATACCTGATCGGTGGTTGGCCGGTGGTCGAACAGTTCGCGTTGTATATGGCACAAAACCTGACCAAGACCCGCTTCGCCCGTCATCCCGGCGAAGACATGGCTCGTCGCTGGCTGATGCGCAACATCCGCGTCGAATTGAACCACGCCGATTACTGGGTGCACTGGAGTCGCGCGCATGGTGTCAGCCTGGAGGACCTGCAGGCACAGCAGGTTGCACCGGAGCTTCACGCGTTGAGCCATTGGTGCTGGCACACCAGTTCGGCCGACTCGCTGATCGTTGCGATTGCCGCCACCAACTACGCCATCGAAGGAGCGACCGGGGAATGGTCGGCACTCGTCTGTTCCAACGGTATCTACGCCGCCTCGTTCCCCGAGGAGGATCGCAAGCGGGCGATGAAGTGGCTGAAGATGCATGCCCAGTACGACGATGCCCATCCGTGGGAAGCCCTGGAAATCATCTGCACGTTGGCGGGCACCAATCCGAGCAGATCCCTGCAGGTGGAATTGCGCCAGGCCGTTTGCAAGAGTTACGACTACATGTACCTGTTTCTCGAGCGTTGCATGCAATTGGAGCACGCAGAGCGGGCGCCGGTCGTGCGTGAGCGGATGGCATTGGCCGAAGGCTGATTCAAAGTCTGGTTGAAACAACTGTGGGAGCGGGCTTGCTCGCGAAAGCGGTGTATCAGGCGGCATGGATGTCGCTGATATTCCGCCTTCGCGAGCAAGCCCGCTCCCACATTGGTTTATGTGGTGGCTGAAAAATCAGCCCGCCATCTCCAGCCGGTTACGACCTTCGCGCTTGGCCACATACAGTGCACTGTCTGCCCGCCGCAACAGGCTGTCGGCGGACTCGCCGGGCAACAGGGTCGAACAGCCGAGGCTGACTGTCAGCAAGATCGTATGACCGTCGGCCAGGTACTCCTCAGCCTGCACTGCAAACCGCAGCCGTTCCCCCACCATGGCCGCGGCTTCGCGGCTGGTATTGGACAGCAATATCAGAAACTCTTCACCGCCATAGCGGAACACCATGTCGACATTGCGCAACTGGTTTTTGATCGAGGCGGCGACCGCCTTGAGCACGTGATCACCCGTGCTGTGGCCATGGGTGTCATTGACCAGCTTGAAATGATCGATGTCCAGCATCAACACCGATAACGGTTGCAGATGGCGCCGGGACAGCTCGATTTCCCTTTGCAGCGTCTGGTCCATGGCGATGCGGTTACCGGTGCCCGTCAGCGGGTCGCGCAGTGCGCTTTGGGTGGCGGTACGGTAAAGCAGCGCATTACGCATCGGAAACAGCAGCGTAGCCAGCAGTGATTCGAGATTGCCCTGTTCCTGTTCGCTGAAACGCTGATTGCGGCGGAAAATCATTTCACCCAGGTGTTCGCCATCGTGGCTGAGGCTGTAACTGATGGAATGGTGACCACGCTGGCCGAACTCCAGGCGCAGATCACTGCTCTTGTGCAGGTAACACAAGGCGTCCAGCGGCACCAATCGCTGAATCTCGCGATAGAAAGTCCCAAGAATGCGCTGCGGTTCCAGACTGGTTTGCAGTTGCAGGCCCAGTTGCTGGCGCATTTGCGCAAGGCTGACGGGCCGTTCCAGAAGAGGCGGTTGCTGACCAAAGCCCAGTCGCTGCAATTTGGCGCTATCGAAGTCAATTGCGTTGGTCTGGGAAGGTGGTTTCATTAGGCGTGCGCCCCTGAGCAGTAAGGCTGTCTTACAAGCAGGGTGAGAGCGGCTTAGGGCTGCGCGTCGTACTGGTCCGTCAGTCCCGTAGGACATTTCGTACAAGTTTAATCTGCTTTGTGGAAGATGAGTAACTTCTGCGCCCATGCTTCACCCCGTCTGCTTTCACGTTGCGTGTCTGAGCAAACTTAGAGCGAAAGTCGTGCCATTCGGTTCATCCGAATAAAATTCGTATTAAATCAAATGGTTGTGCTTCATCTACTACCTGTGTGGCGCAGCGTGTGACGTTTGTTTGACAGGTGCATGGGGGGTCTTCGATTGCCGCGTCGGGAAGCCGGCGCGGCATCGAAAAAGCGACGTACGGTCGTTATTGGGCGTTGAACGCCTGACCATTGATACCGGTGCTGTCCGGGCCCATCAGGTACAGGTAGACCGGCATGATCTCCTCGGGCGTCGGGTTGTTCAGCGGGTTTTCACCCGGGTAAGCCTGGGCGCGCATGCTGGTGCGGGTAGCGCCCGGGTTGATGCTATTGGAGCGTACCGGGGCCACGGTGTCGACTTCGTCAGCCAGGGTTTGCATCAGGCCTTCGGTGGCGAATTTGGAGACGCCGTAAGCCCCCCAGTACGCACGCCCCTTGCGGCCGACGCTGCTGGAGGTGAACACCACCGAGGCGTCCTGTGACAGCTTGAGCAGCGGCAGCAATGTGCTGGTGAGCATGAACATCGCATTGACGTTGACCTGCATGACCCGCATGAAGTTTTCGCCGGAAAGCTGTTCGATCGGCGTGCGCGGGCCGATGATCGAGGCATTGTGCAGCAGGCCGTCGAGGTGCCCGAATTCGTTTTCGATCATCGCTGCCAGCTCATCGTATTGATGGGGCAGGGCGGTTTCGAGGCTGAACGGGATCACCGCTGGTTGTGGATGGCCGGCGGCTTCGATTTCGTCGTAGACCTGGGTCAGGTTGGCTTCGGTCTTGCCCAGCAGCAATACTGTTGCGCCGTGGGCGGCGTAGGTCTTTGCCGCTGCGGCGCCGATGCCGCGTCCTGCACCGGTGACCAGGATGACCCGATCCTTGAGCAGTTCGGGGCGGGCGGAATAATCAAACATAAAAACCTCAACAGATCAGAACGAGCGAACCTTGTAGGAGCGAGCCTGCTCGCGATGGTCGTCAACGATTACACGACGAGCCTGGCACCCCGCGGCGCTCTCAGGTTTTTCGCGAGCTAGCTCGCCCCTACAGTGGGCGAGCTCAGTAAAGAGATTCAGCAGCCGCAGAGCGCGCTATCGAGCACTTTGCGCAACTCCAGCGGATGATCGACCACCACGTCCGCACCCCAGTGACGCGGGTTATCGTCGGGGTGGATGTAGCCGAAGGTCACCGCAGCCGTCCTGGTGCCGGCATCACGGCCCGACTCGATGTCGCGCAGGTCGTCGCCGACGAACAGCACGCTGGCCGGGTCCAGGTCGAGCATCTTGCACGCCAGGATCAGCGGCTCCGGATCCGGCTTGCTGTTCTTCACGTGATCCGGGCAGATCAGCAGCGCCGAACGTTCGGACAGCCCCAGTTGTTGCATGATCGGTTCGGCAAAGCGCAGTGGCTTGTTGGTGACCACGCCCCAGATCAGGTTGGCTTTCTCGATATCGGCGAGCAACTCGGCCATGCCGTCGAACAGCTTGCTGTGCACCGCGCAACCGACGAGGTAGCGCTCCAGGAACTCCAGGCGCAACTCTTCGAACCCCGGCGATTCCGGATCCATGGCGAAGGTCACGGCGACCATCGCCTTGGCACCGCCGGAAATCTCGTCGCGGATGTGCTTGTCGTTCATCGGTGGCAAGCCGCGGTCGGCACGCATCGCCTGACAGATCGCAATGAAGTCTGGCGCGGTGTCGAGCAGGGTGCCGTCCATGTCGAAAAGAACTGCTCTGATTGGCATCGGCTTATTCCTCGCGCAGGGTCTGGATCATGTAGTTGACGTCCACGTCGGCGGCCAGCTTGTAGTGCTTGGTCAGCGGGTTGTAGGTCAGGCCGATGATGTCCTTGACGGTCAGGCCGGCCATGCGGCTCCAGGCACCGAGTTCGGAAGGGCGGATGAATTTCTTGAAGTCGTGGGTGCCGCGCGGCAGCAGCTTCATGATGTATTCGGCGCCGACGATGGCGAACAGGTACGCCTTCGGGTTGCGGTTGATGGTCGAGAAGAACACCTGGCCACCGGGCTTGACCATGCGGAAGCAGGCGCGGATGACCGACGACGGGTCCGGCACGTGCTCAAGCATTTCCAGGCAGGTGACCACGTCGAACTGCTCCGGCATTTCCTCGGCCAGGGCTTCGGCGGTGATCTGCCGGTATTCGACGTTGACGCCCGATTCCAGTTGATGCAACTGGGCAACCGCCAGCGGCGCTTCGCCCATGTCGATACCCGTCACGGTCGCGCCGCGCTGGGCCATGGCTTCACTGAGGATGCCACCGCCGCAACCCACGTCGAGAACTTTCTTGCCGGCCAGATTGACCCGCTCGTCAATCCAGTTGACCCGCAACGGGTTGATGTCGTGCAGCGGTTTGAATTCGCTTTCGCGGTCCCACCAGCGATGGGCCAGGGCCTCGAATTTGGCGATTTCGGCGTAGTCGACGTTGCTCATGGTCTAAGTCCTCTAAAACTTGAAAAATCCTGTTGCCCCGGATGGCGTTCCGGGGTGCTTACGATTCGGTACGGCCGCTGATGCGCTGGCCCCAGGCCTTCGCGACAGCGCAAAGCTGTTGTTCATCAAGGCGAGTCAGGCGACGGTCGTCGAGCAGTTGCTTGCCGGCAACCCAAAGGTGTTTCACGCAGTCCCGGCCGGTGGCGTATATAAGCTGCGAAACCGGGTCGTAGACCGGTTGCTGGGCCAGACCGGAGAGATCGAACGCCACCATGTCCGCCGCTTTGCCGATTTCCAGCGAGCCGGTTACGGCTTCGATACCCAGGGCACGGGCACCGTTGAGGGTGGCCATGCGCAAGGCGCGATGGGCATCCAGCGCGGTGGCCGAGCCGGCGACAGCCTTGGCCAGCAGGGCTGCGGTGCGGGTTTCGCCGAGCAGGTCCAGGTCATTGTTGCTCGCCGCGCCATCGGTGCCGACCGCGACATTGACCCCCGCCTGCCACAAGCGCTCGACCGGGCAGAACCCACTGGCCAGCTTCAGGTTCGACTCCGGGCAATGAATCACATTGCTGTTGCTTTCTACCAGCAGTGCCAGGTCTTCATCGCTGATCTGGGTCATGTGAACCGCCTGGAATCGCGGCCCCAGCAAGCCCAGGCGCGCCAGGCGGGCCAGCGGGCGTTCACCACGCTGCTCGACCGACTGCTGCACTTCGAAGGCGGTTTCATGCACGTGCATGTGGATCGAGGCGTCCAGTTCCTCGGCGATCACCCGGATTTTTTCCAGGTTTTCGTCGCCCACGGTGTAGGGTGCGTGGGGGCCGAAGGTGATTTTGATGCGTTCGTGGTGCTTGAGATCGCCAAACAGTTCAACGCCCTGACGAATGGCCTCATCCGCGGAGCCGGCGCCCGGAATGGGGAAGTCGAGGATCGGAATCGCGATCTGCGCGCGAATGCCGCTGTTGTGCACGCGCTCGCTGGCAACCTTCGGGAAGAAGTACATGTCAGAGAAACAGGTGATGCCGCCTTTGATTTGCTCGGCGATGGCAAGGTCGGTGCCGTCGCGCACGAAGTCTTCGTCGACCCACTTGGCTTCGGCGGGCCAGATGTGGTTTTCCAGCCAGGTCATCAATGGCAGGTCATCGGCCAGGCCGCGGAACAGTGTCATCGCCGCGTGCCCGTGGGCATTGATCAGGCCGGGGCTGAGCAGCATGTCGGGCAATTCGCGGATTTCGGTTGCGTTAAGCTTCAGTGCGGCGGAACGTGGGCCGATAAACACGATGCGTCCATCACGGATGCCCACGCCATGTTCCTTGAGGACGACACCAGCGGGTTCGACGGGTACCAGCCAGGTCGGCAGCAATAACAGGTCGAGCGCAGCGGCAGTGTTCGGCATCGAGGGTCGGTTCCAGTGCTTTTGTAAAGAATGGCGAAGTATACCCGAGCGTCTTCGCGGGGGGATCGCTATAATCGGCGGCTTTTGTTCATGAGTGCGGGGTGAGGGATGCGCGATCGACTGTTGGCTGCGGAAAAGGTAAAGGCCATCGATTGGCGTGATGGCGCTCTCCATCTGCTGGATCAGCGTATTTTGCCGTTCGAGGAAACCTGGATCGCCTACACCAGTGCAGCTGGTGTGGCCGAGGCCATTCGCTCGATGGTGGTGCGTGGCGCGCCGGCCATCGGCATCAGCGCCGCTTATGGCATTGTGCTCGCGGCCCGTGCCCGGATTGCCGAAGGTGGCGACTGGTATGCGGCGCTGGAAGAGGATTTCATGCTGCTGGCCGATTCCCGTCCTACTGCGGTCAACCTGTTCTGGGCGCTGGGTCGCATGCACGACCGGCTTGATCGCCTGAAAGACAATGCCGATCCGCTGGAGGCGCTGGAGGCCGAGGCCATTGCCATTCACGAAAGTGATCGCGAAGCCAATCTGACCATGGCGCAACTGGGTGTCGACCTGATCCGCAAGCATCAGGGCAACGCCCAGGCCATCCTGACCCACTGCAACACTGGCGCACTGGCCACGGGCGGCTTTGGCACGGCGCTGGGCGTGATTCGCGCTGCATTCATCGAGGGGATGGTCGAGCAGGTCTATGTCGACGAAACCCGCCCATGGCTGCAGGGCTCGCGGCTGACCGCATGGGAACTGGCCAATGAAGGCATTCCCGTGACCCTCAATGTCGATTCCGCCGCTGCGCATATCATGAAGACCAAAGGCCCTACCTGGGTCATCGTCGGCGCTGACCGGATCACCGCCAATGGCGATGTGGCCAACAAGATCGGCACCTATCAGCTGGCCGTCAACGCCATGCACCACGGCGTGCGCTTCATGGTGGTGGCGCCGAGTTCGACCATCGATATGAACCTGGCCAGTGGCGACGACATTCCGATTGAAGAGCGTGATGGTCGCGAGTTGCTGGAAGTTGGTGGCAAGCGCGTCGGGGCCGATGTCGATGCCTTCAATCCGGTGTTCGACGTGACGCCGGCGGATCTGATCGATGCGATCGTCACCGAAAAAGGCATTGTCGAACGCCCGGACACGGCGAAGATGGCGCAGTTGATGTGCCGCAAGCGTCTGCATTAATTATCGTTGGCGTTTGTTCAATCGCTTTCGCGGGCAAGCCCGCTCCCACAGTTGATCGAGGTGTGACCGCAATCGTCGGCACAATAAAGAACCACTGTGGGAGCGGGCTTGCCCGCGAAGAGGCCTGCACAGGCACCGAACAACCCAAAATCCAGCCCCATTTCTCCATTCAACACGGCTCTAAGCCTCCCTGTTCCCTTTTCAGCCTGTCACCGGTCAACTAACTACTCTCCATGCGCATCTGGGGGATAGGTGCGTGGCGGCTCTTGTGATAACATTCGGCGGTTTCCATGGTTACCCTGCGGGGTGACCTTTACTGCGCAGATCCATGGCATAACTCGTTGATTTGTCGTAAGCCACTGCATGGCACCGAGCCTGCAGCGGCGAGCTTCGTTGGTCCTGACGAAGTTTCACCAGAAAAAGGAATCAGGCTTCTCATGGGCGAACTGGCCAAAGAAATCCTCCCGGTCAATATCGAAGACGAGCTGAAGCAGTCCTACCTCGACTACGCGATGAGCGTAATTGTCGGGCGGGCACTGCCGGATGCGCGCGATGGCTTGAAGCCCGTGCACCGGCGCGTGCTGTTCGCGATGAGCGAGCTGGGCAACGACTTCAACAAGCCGTACAAGAAATCTGCCCGTGTTGTCGGTGACGTGATCGGTAAGTATCACCCGCACGGTGATACCGCGGTGTACGACACCATCGTTCGGATGGCGCAGCCATTCTCCCTGCGCTACCTGCTGGTAGACGGCCAGGGCAACTTCGGTTCGGTGGACGGCGACAACGCCGCGGCCATGCGATACACCGAAGTGCGCATGACCAAGCTGGCGCACGAGCTGCTGGCCGACCTGCATAAGGAAACCGTGGACTGGGTGCCGAACTACGACGGCACCGAAATGATCCCGGCGGTCATGCCGACCCGTATTCCCAACCTGCTGGTCAACGGTTCCAGCGGTATCGCCGTGGGCATGGCGACCAACATTCCGCCACACAACCTCGGTGAAGTCATCGACGGTTGCCTGGCGCTCATCGACAATCCCGAGCTGACTGTCGACGAGCTGATGCAATACATCCCGGGTCCGGACTTCCCGACCGCTGCGATCATCAACGGTCGCGCCGGCATCATCGAAGCCTACCGCACTGGCCGTGGCCGCATTTACATGCGCGCCCGCTCGATGATCGAAGACATCGACAAGGTCGGTGGCCGCCAGCAGATCGTCATCACCGAACTCCCTTACCAGTTGAACAAGGCGCGTCTGATCGAGAAGATCGCCGAGCTGGTAAAAGAGAAGAAGCTCGAAGGCATCACCGAACTGCGCGACGAGTCCGACAAGGACGGTATGCGCGTCGTGATCGAGCTGCGTCGTGGCGAAGTGCCTGAGGTGATCCTCAACAACCTCTACGCCCAGACCCAGCTGCAAGCGGTGTTCGGCATCAACATCGTCGCGCTGATCGACGGCCGTCCGCGGATCCTGAACCTCAAGGACCTGCTGGAAGCCTTCGTTCGTCACCGTCGCGAAGTGGTGACCCGTCGTACCGTGTTCGAACTGCGCAAAGCCCGAGAGCGTGGTCACATTCTTGAAGGTCAAGCGGTTGCCCTGTCGAACATCGACCCGGTCATCGCCCTGATCAAGGCTTCGCCAACGCCGTCGGAAGCCAAGGAAGCGCTGGTCAGCACCCCTTGGGAGTCCTCGGCGGTGGTGGCGATGGTGGAGCGTGCCGGCGCCGATTCGTGCCGTCCGGAAAACCTCGATCCGCAATACGGTCTGCGTGACGGCAAGTACTTCCTGTCGCCGGAACAGGCGCAAGCCATTCTGGAACTGCGTCTGCACCGCCTGACCGGTCTGGAACACGAAAAACTGCTGGCCGAGTATCAAGAGATCCTCAACCAGATCGGCGAGCTGATCCGCATCCTCAATAGCGCCACGCGCCTGATGGAAGTGATCCGCGAAGAGCTGGAAGTGATTCGCGCCGAGTATGGCGACGTGCGCCGCACCGAGATTCTCGATGCCCGTCTCGACCTGACCCTGGGTGACATGATCCCGGAAGAAGAGCGCGTCGTGACCATCTCCCACGGTGGCTATGCCAAGACCCAGCCGCTGGCTGCGTACCAGGCCCAGCGTCGTGGCGGTAAAGGCAAGTCGGCGACCGGCGTCAAGGATGAGGACTACATCGCTCACCTGCTGGTTGCCAACAGTCACACCACGCTGCTGCTGTTCTCCAGCAAGGGCAAGGTGTACTGGCTGAAGACCTACGAAATCCCTGAAGCGTCCCGCGCTGCCCGTGGTCGTCCGCTGGTCAACCTGCTGCCACTGGATGACGGTGAATACATCACCACCATGCTGCCGGTCGAGGAATACACCGAGGGTCACTACATCTTCATGGCCACCGCCAACGGCACCGTGAAGAAGACCCCGCTGGAATCCTTCAGCCGTCAGCGCAGCGTCGGCCTGATCGCGCTGGAGCTGGACGAAGGCGACGTGCTGATTTCTGCCGCCATTACCGATGGCGAGCGTGAAGTGATGCTGTTCTCCGACGGCGGCAAGGTTACCCGCTTCAAGGAATCCGACGTTCGCGCCATGGGTCGTACTGCCCGCGGTGTGCGCGGTATGCGTCTGCCGGAAGGCCAGAAGCTTATTTCCATGCTGATCCCGGAAGAAGGCAGTCAGATCCTCACCGCTTCCGAGCGTGGTTTTGGCAAGCGCACGGCGATCACCGAGTTCCCTGAGTACAAGCGTGGCGGTCAGGGCGTTATCGCCATGGTCAGCAACGAGCGTAACGGCCGCCTGGTCGGCGCCGTCCAGGTGCTCGACGGCGAGGAAATCATGCTGATTTCCGATCAGGGCACTCTGGTGCGTACTCGTGTCGACGAAGTGTCCAGCCTGGGTCGTAACACCCAGGGCGTGACCCTGATCAAACTGGCCAAGGATGAAACCCTGGTCGGGCTGGAGCGGGTTCAGGAACCTTCGGAAATCGAAGGTGAAGAGCTGGAGGGTGAAGAGGGTGCGGTGTTCGATGGTGAAGTCGTGATCGACGACGTTGCCGAAGACCAGCAACTCGACGCCGCTGCTGATGAAGAGCCACAGGAATAAGCGGGTAAGCAGGGGGCGGATGAAAATTCGCCCCCTTGTTGTTTGTCCCTTTTGAAAATTTTGACACTCATGGCGACCTTGTCTGGGTGCCGGGCTTTTGTGGCGAGGGGGCTTGCCCCCGTTGGGGTGCGAAGCGCCCCTGAAACCAGTCACCGCAAACTTGCGTGAGGCGGCGGTGACAGGTTTGCGATTGCTACGCAATCGAACGGGGCAAGCCCCCTCGCCACAGGTAAGCGCGCTCCTGCATGAGGTCTGTGTCAACTGATTATTTATTGCGTGATACCCCCAAATCAGAGCGAGATTGGATGTGAGCAAGAGAGCCTATAACTTCTGTGCCGGTCCTGCGGCGCTTCCCGAAGCTGTCCTGCAGCGCGCCCAGGGTGAACTCCTCGACTGGCACGGCAAGGGTCTGTCGGTCATGGAAATGAGCCATCGCAGTGATGAGTTCGTGTCCATCGCCACCAAGGCCGAGCAGGATCTGCGTGATCTGCTGAATATCCCTTCGAACTATAAAGTGCTGTTCCTGCAAGGTGGCGCCAGCCAGCAATTCGCGCAGATTCCTCTGAACCTGCTGCCGGAAAACGGCTCGGCCGACTATATCGACACCGGTATCTGGTCGCAGAAAGCCATCGAAGAAGCTTCGCGCTACGGCCAGGTCAACGTTGCCGGCACCGCCAAGCCCTACGACTATTTCGCCATTCCCGGTCAGAACGAGTGGAAGCTGTCGAAAGACGCGGCCTATGTTCACTACGCGCCGAACGAAACCATCGGCGGCCTGGAGTTCCAGTGGATTCCGCAAACCGGTGACGTTCCGCTGGTGGCCGACATGTCCTCGGACATCCTGTCGCGCCCGGTGGATGTTTCGCGTTTCGGCATGATCTACGCCGGTGCCCAGAAAAACATCGGCCCGAGCGGTATCGTCGTCAATATCGTTCGCGAAGACCTGCTGGGCAAGGCCCGCTCCATTTGCCCCACTATGCTCAATTACAAGGTCGCGGCCGACAACGGCTCGATGTACAACACCCCGCCGACCCTGGCGTGGTATTTGTCCGGCCTGGTGTTCGAGTGGCTCAAAGAGCAGGGCGGTGTCGAGGCCATCGGCAAGCTCAACGAAGTCAAGCAGCGCACGCTGTACAGCTTCATCGATGCCAGCGGCCTGTACAGCAACCCGATCAACAAGTCGGACCGCTCGTGGATGAACGTGCCGTTCCGCCTGGCTGATGATCGCTTGGACAAGCCGTTCCTGGCCGGTGCCGACGAGCGTGGCCTGTTGAACCTCAAGGGCCACCGTTCCGTGGGTGGCATGCGCGCCTCCATCTATAACGCCGTCGACATCAACGCCGTCAATGCGCTGATTTCGTACATGGCAGAGTTCGAGAAGGAACACGGCTAATGTCTGAGCAAGAACTCAAGGCACTGCGCCTGCGCATTGATGCCCTGGACGAAAAGGTCCTGGAGCTGATCAGTGAGCGTGCGCGCTGCGCCCAGGAAGTCGCGCGAGTAAAGATGGCCTCGCTGGCCGAAGGCGAAGTGCCGGTGTTCTATCGTCCTGAGCGTGAGGCTCAGGTGCTCAAACGTGTCATGGAGCGTAACCAGGGGCCGCTGGGCAACGAAGAGATGGCGCGGCTGTTTCGCGAAATCATGTCTTCCTGCCTGGCACTCGAGCAGCCGTTGAAAGTGGCTTATCTCGGCCCTGAGGGTACCTTCACCCAGGCGGCGGCCATGAAGCACTTCGGTCACGCGGTGATCAGCAAGCCGATGGCGGCGATCGACGAAGTGTTCCGTGAAGTGGCGGCAGGGGCGGTGAACTTTGGCGTGGTGCCGGTGGAAAACTCCACCGAAGGCGCGGTCAACCACACCCTCGACAGCTTCCTCGAGCATGACATGGTGATCTGCGGCGAAGTCGAGCTGCGTATCCACCATCACCTGTTGGTCGGTGAAAACACCAAGACCGACAGCATCAGCCGCATCTACTCCCACGCCCAGTCCCTGGCCCAGTGCCGCAAGTGGCTGGACGCCCATTACCCGAATGTCGAGCGCGTGGCGGTGTCCAGCAACGCCGAAGCGGCCAAGCGGGTCAAGGGCGAGTGGAACTCGGCGGCGATTGCCGGTGACATGGCGGCCGGCCTGTACGGCTTGACCCGTCTGGCCGAAAAAATCGAGGACCGTCCGGATAACTCCACGCGCTTCCTCATGATCGGCAACCAGGAAGTGCCGCCGACCGGCGACGACAAGACCTCGATCATCGTCTCGATGAGCAACAAGCCGGGTGCGCTTCATGAGTTGCTGGTGCCGTTCCACGACAACGGCATCGACCTGACGCGAATCGAGACCCGTCCGTCGCGCAGCGGCAAATGGACCTACGTGTTCTTCATCGATTTTGTCGGCCACCACCGCGATCCGCTGGTAAAAGGTGTGCTGGAAAAAATCAGTCAGGAAGCAGTGGCACTCAAAGTGCTGGGTTCCTACCCGAAAGCAGTTCTCTAAGGGCGGTAGCAAATGAGTGGTAATTTCCTCGCTCTGGCACAGCCGGGCGTGCAACAACTTTCGCCTTACGTTCCGGGCAAACCCGTGGACGAACTGGCTCGCGAGCTGGACCTCGATCCAGCCAGCATCATCAAGCTGGCGAGCAACGAAAACCCGCTGGGCCCCGGTCCCAAGGCGTTGGCGGCCATCCGCGATGCGCTGGCCGAGCTGACCCGTTATCCGGACGGCAACGGCTTTGCCCTCAAGAGTCTGTTGGCCGAGCAGTGCCGCGTCGAACTTGATCAGGTTACGCTGGGCAATGGTTCCAACGACATCCTGGAACTGGTCGCGCGTGCCTATCTGGCGCCGGGCCTGAACGCCGTGTTCAGCGAGCATGCGTTCGCGGTCTACCCGATTGCCACTCAGGCGGTCGGCGCACAGGCCAAGGTGGTTCCGGCCAGGGATTGGGGGCATGATCTGCCTGCCATGCTGGCAGCCATCGACGCCAATACCCGCGTGGTCTTCATCGCCAACCCGAACAACCCGACCGGGACCTGGTTCGACGCCGAGGCGCTGGACGAATTCCTGCAGGATGTTCCGGAGCATGTGCTGGTCGTACTGGACGAGGCCTATATCGAGTACGCCGAAGGCAGCGATCTGCCGGATGGCCTGGACTTCCTGGCGGCCTACCCGAACCTGCTGGTTTCCCGCACCTTCTCCAAGGCGTATGGTCTGGCGGCGTTGCGCGTGGGTTATGGCTTGTCCACGTCAGTAGTCGCAGACGTGCTGAACCGTGTGCGCCAGCCGTTCAACGTCAACAGCCTGGCCCTGGCCGCGGCCTGTGCGGCATTGAAGGACGACGAGTATCTGGCGCAAAGCCGTCAGTTGAACGAGTCCGGCATGCAGCAACTGGAAGCCGGTTTCCGTGAACTGGGGCTGAGCTGGATTCCATCCAAAGGCAATTTCATCTGCGTCGATCTCGGTCAAGTCGCGGCCCCGGTGTTCCAGGGCTTGCTGCGTGAAGGTGTGATCGTACGCCCGGTGGCCAACTACGGCATGCCGAATCACCTGCGCGTCACCATTGGTCTGCCGGCAGAGAACAGCCGCTTCCTGGATGCGCTGACCAAGGTTCTGGCTCGTGGTTGATGTCACTGCACTGCAATCTGCTGAACCTATGATCGGTCGCCTGGTGGTGGTCGGTCTGGGGTTGATCGGCGGTTCGTTTGCCAAGGGGTTGCGCGAAAGCGGGATGTGTCGCGAAGTGGTCGGGGTCGATCTCGATGCACAATCGCGCAAGCTCGCGGTCGAGTTGGGTGTGGTGGATCGCTGCGAAGAAGACCTGGGCGTTGCTTGTCAGGGCGCCGACGTCATTCAGCTGGCGGTGCCGATCCTGGCCATGGAGAAAGTGCTCGCGCGCCTGGCTGGCATGGACCTGGGGCAGGCGATCCTGACCGATGTCGGTAGCGCCAAGGGCAACGTGGTGCGCGCTGCCACTGAAGCATTTGGCAAGATGCCGCCATGCTTCGTGCCGGGGCATCCGATTGCCGGTTCCGAGCAGAGTGGGGTCGAGGCCTCCAACGCCGAGCTGTTCCGTCGGCACAAGGTGATCCTGACGCCGCTGGATCAGACCGATCCGGCAGCCTTGGCAGTGGTCGACCGTTTGTGGCGCGCGCTGGGTGCCGATGTCGAGCACATGCAAGTCGAACGTCACGACGAAGTATTGGCCGCAACCAGTCATCTGCCACACTTGCTGGCGTTCGGCCTGGTCGATTCGTTGGCAAAGCGCAATGAAAATCTTGAGATCTTCCGTTACGCTGCGGGCGGTTTCCGCGATTTCACAAGAATCGCCGGTAGCGACCCGGTCATGTGGCACGACATATTCCTCGCCAACCGCGAAGCTGTCCTGCGCACACTCGATACATTTCGCAGCGATCTCGACGCCTTGCGCGACGCGGTCGATGCAGGGGATGGGCACCAATTGTTGGGCGTTTTCACTCGCGCCCGGGTTGCCCGCGAGCATTTCAGTAAAATCCTGGCCCGCAGGGCCTATGTGGACGCTATGAATTCCAACGATCTGATTTTCCTGGCTCAACCTGGTGGCCGCCTGTCCGGTCGGATTCGCGTACCGGGTGACAAATCGATTTCCCACCGTTCGATCATGCTCGGTTCCCTCGCTGAAGGTGTCACCGAAGTCGAAGGCTTCCTCGAGGGTGAAGATGCCCTGGCGACCTTGCAGGCGTTCCGTGACATGGGCGTGGTCATCGAAGGTCCGCACCACGGACGCGTGACCATTCACGGCGTTGGCCTGCACGGCCTGAAGCCGGCACCGGGCCCGATCTACCTGGGCAACTCCGGTACTTCGATGCGTCTGCTGTCCGGCCTGCTGGCTGCGCAGAACTTCGACAGCACCCTGACCGGCGACGCCTCGCTGTCCAAGCGCCCGATGAATCGCGTGGCCAATCCGCTGCGTGAAATGGGCGCGGTGATCGAGACTGCCGCCGAAGGTCGTCCACCGATGACCATCCGTGGCGGCAACAAGCTCAAGGGCCTGACGTACACCATGCCGATGGCCAGCGCCCAGGTTAAATCCTGCCTGCTGCTGGCCGGTCTGTACGCCGAAGGCAAGACCACCGTTACCGAGCCGGCTCCGACCCGCGACCATACCGAGCGCATGCTGCGCGGTTTCGGCTACCCGGTGAGCGTTGACGGTGCCACGGCATCGGTTGAGTCCGGTGGCAAGCTGGCCGCGACCCACATCGAAGTTCCGGGCGACATTTCGTCGTCGGCGTTCTTCCTGGTGGCTGCATCGATCGCCGAAGGTTCGGACCTGGTGCTCGAGCATGTCGGCATCAATCCGACCCGTACCGGTGTGATCGACATCCTGCGTCTGATGGGGGCGGACATCACTCTGGAAAACCAGCGTGAAGTCGGCGGCGAACCCGTGGCTGACCTGCGTGTGCGGGCAGCTAAACTCAAAGGTATCGAGATTCCGCAAGCGCTGGTTCCGTTGGCCATCGACGAGTTCCCGGTGCTGTTCGTGGCCGCTGCCTGTGCCGAAGGGCGCACCGTGCTGACCGGCGCCGAAGAGCTGCGGGTCAAGGAGTCGGATCGCATCCAGGTCATGGCGGACGGTCTGCTGGCACTGGGCGTCAAATGCGAACCGACCCCGGACGGCATCATCATCGACGGCGGCCAGATCGGCGGCGGTGAAGTGCACGGTCATGGTGATCACCGTATCGCCATGGCGTTCAGCGTTGCTTCGCTGCGCGCCAGTGCGCCGATCCGCATTCATGATTGCGCCAACGTCGCGACGTCGTTCCCGAACTTCCTGGCGCTGTGCGCGCAGGTCGGCATTCGTGTGGCACAAGAGGCGCAGTCGTGAAAAACATTGCACCGGTCATCACCATCGATGGGCCAAGCGGTTCGGGCAAGGGCACGGTAGCCGGGATTCTGGCCAAGCGCCTGGGCTGGAACCTGCTGGACTCCGGTGCGTTGTACCGCCTGCTGGCTTTCGCCGCGCATAACCATGGCGTCGACCTGACCAACGAAGAGTTGCTGAAGAAACTTGCCGCTCATCTGGACGTGCAGTTCATCGCGGCGACGGACGGTCAGCTGCAACGCATCATTCTGGAAGGTGATGAAGTCAGCGATGTCATTCGCACCGAAAGCGTCGGTTCCGGCGCGTCCCAGGTGGCTGCGTTGCCCGCTGTGCGCGAGGCGCTGTTGCAGCGCCAGCGTGCTTTTCAGGAAGCGCCGGGCCTGGTGGCGGATGGTCGCGACATGGGAACGGTGGTTTTTCCTGATGCGCCGCTGAAGATTTTTCTGACCGCCAGTGCCGAGGAGAGGGCGCGCCGTCGATATTTGCAGTTGAAGGGCAAAGTCGAGGGTGTTAGTCTGTCGAGTCTGCTAGATGAGATACGTGCACGCGATGAGCGTGACACCCAGCGAGCTGTAGCCCCGCTCAAACCGGCGGCTGACGCCATACAGCTGGATTCCACGGAATTGTCCATCGACCAGGTGTTGGAACGCATCATGAGCGAGATCGCCATTCGCGATATCGCCGGGTGACCAAGAGGGCCGCAGGGGACCAGTCATAGTCCTGCGGTGGCTTCTTTTAAATGAAACTAACCCACACCGTCTGGGGTGTGGAGATGGGCGTTTTCTTCGCCCTCATCAACAGGAATTAAAATGAGCGAAAGCTTTGCGGAACTCTTTGAAGAAAGCCTAAAAACCCTGAACCTTCAGGCAGGCTCCATCATCACCGGTGTTATCGTTGATATCGATTACCAGGCTCGCTGGGTAACCGTTCACGCTGGCCTGAAGTCTGAAGCACTCATCCCGCTTGAGCAGTTCTACAACGACGCTGGCGAACTGAACATCAACGTCGGTGACGAAGTTCACGTTGCTCTGGACTCGGTTGAAGACGGCTTTGGTGAAACCAAGCTGTCCCGTGAAAAAGCCAAGCGCGCTGAATGCTGGATTGTTCTGGAAGCAGCCTTCGCAGCCGAAGAAGTGGTCAAGGGCGTTATCAACGGTAAGGTTAAAGGCGGCTTCACTGTCGACGTTAACGGCATCCGTGCGTTCCTGCCAGGTTCTCTGGTTGACGTCCGTCCAGTGCGCGACACCACGCACCTGGAAGGCAAAGAGCTGGAATTCAAGGTCATCAAGCTGGACCAGAAGCGCAACAACGTTGTCGTTTCCCGTCGCAGCGTCCTGGAAGCCGAGAACTCCGCCGAGCGCGAAGCTCTGCTGGAATCCCTGCAGGAAGGCCAGCAAGTCAAAGGTATCGTCAAGAACCTCACCGATTACGGCGCATTCGTCGATCTGGGTGGCGTCGATGGCCTGCTGCACATTACCGACATGGCTTGGAAGCGTATCAAGCATCCTTCCGAAATCGTCAACGTTGGCGACGAGATCGATGTCAAGGTTCTGAAGTACGATCGCGAGCGCAATCGTGTTTCCCTGGGCCTGAAGCAACTGGGCGAAGATCCATGGGTTGCTATCAAAGCTCGTTACCCGGAAAGCACTCGCGTTACCGCTCGTGTAACCAACCTGACCGACTACGGCTGCTTCGCTGAGCTGGAAGAAGGCGTTGAAGGTCTGGTGCACGTTTCCGAAATGGACTGGACCAACAAGAACATCCACCCTTCGAAAGTCGTACAAGTCGGCGACGAAGTGGAAGTCATGGTTCTGGACATCGACGAAGAGCGTCGTCGTATCTCCCTGGGCATCAAGCAGTGCAAATCTAACCCATGGGAAGATTTCTCTGGCCAGTTCAACAAGGGCGATAAAATCTCCGGCACCATCAAGTCGATCACCGATTTCGGTATCTTCATTGGTCTGGACGGCGGCATCGACGGTCTGGTTCACCTGTCCGACATCTCCTGGAACGAAGTGGGCGAAGAAGCCGTACGCCGCTTCAAGAAGGGCGACGAGCTGGACACCGTTATCCTGTCGGTTGACCCAGAGCGCGAGCGCATCTCCCTGGGTATCAAGCAACTGGAAAGCGATCCGTTCTCCGAGTACGTTCAAGAGAACGACAAAGGCGCCATCGTTAAAGGCATCGTGAAGGAAGTTGACGCTAAAGGCGCCATCATCACTCTGGCCGACGATATCGAAGCGACTCTGAAAGCCTCCGAAATCAGCCGTGACCGCGTTGAAGACGCGCGCAACGTTCTGAAAGAGGGCGAAGAAGTAGAAGCCAAGATCATCAGCGTTGACCGCAAGAGCCGTGTAATCCAGCTCTCGATCAAGTCGAAAGACGTTGAAGACGAGAAAGAAGCAATCCAGAGCCTGCGCGACAAGCCAGTAGCTACTGATGCTCCTGTGGCCACCACTCTGGGTGACCTGCTGCGTGCACAAATGGAAAAACAGAACTAAGTTCTGGCTTTCTTTAAAAAAGGGTGACTTCGGTCACCCTTTTTTTTGCCTGGAATTTGGTGAGTCGCGCTCGGCTTTGGTTGCTCGGGTCGTGAACCAAAGCTGCTGAGAAAATGTCTGATTGTTTAGTCGGATCAAGTGCTTATTTGCGGCTAGTCTTTAGCTTGAGACTAATGATCGCCCATTGTGCATTCTGGCAAAAGGACGTGAATGAACAAGCTAATTGTCGCAGTAGCAGTGCTGGCGCTAGCGGGTTGTGCCACCAATGCCAAAACTCACGCAGTGCGCGGGGTGAGCGGCATTGAGGTTGATTGTTCGGGGCTCGGTTCGAAATGGGATAAGTGTTACAAACGCGCGGCCAAGGAGTGCAGGGGGGCGGGCTATAAAGTGGTGGCGAGGTCTGACGATGTCAAGGAAGAGGAAGATGGCTTCCCCTTCGGCTTCAATCCCGCAGGTTTCCTGACGCGCACTATGCTGGTGATTTGCCGATGAGGCAGTGATGGCCCGGAGGTCTCCTCGGTCCAGGAATCAGGCATTCCGGGGTGGTGGGATGTATGGCAAAACTCGGGCTGTTCAAAATCATGCCGGCGTGCTAAAACCTTTGGAGCGCTGATCTAGCTGCTTGAAAAAGAAGGGAAAAATATGACGAAGTCGGAGTTGATCGAACGAATTGTCACCCATCAAGGGCTGCTTTCATCCAAGGATGTGGAGCTGGCCATCAAGACCATGCTTGAGCAAATGTCCCAATGTCTGGCTACCGGAGACCGTATCGAGATCCGGGGGTTTGGCAGCTTCTCTCTGCACTACCGTGCTCCACGGGTTGGCCGTAATCCGAAAACCGGTCAGTCTGTCAGTCTCGACGGCAAATTCGTTCCGCATTTCAAGCCGGGTAAAGAATTGCGTGATCGTGTAAATGAGGAAGAGGAGGGTTTAGGTGGCGATGAGTTGGCGAGATAAGAGTCGCATCAAGCGATTCATGATCACTGGGCTTGTCTTGTTAATATCAATTACAAGCCTGCTCTTCGTGCTGGAAAACCAGCAGCTTGTCGTTGTTTCCCTCTTCGGTTTTTCGTCGCCCCAGCTACAGATCTCGATGTTCGGAGTTGCTTCGTTCCTGATGGGGATGATTTTTGGTGGCGGGGTCGTGGTGGCTCATTTCCTGGGGAGGAGGCGTGGACGATAGGCCGAGCATTGATTTTGCCTGGTGTTTTTAATCTGCGCGCCCGTAGATGTAATAAAGTATTTTTGCGTGAGTTGAGAAAAAGGGGGGGAGCGTTTCCTTCTTTTCTGCCTGGTTTACGTTGATTCTTCTCAAGTGGTCGGGTTTATGTAATTAACGTAACCGCTTTAGTGAAAAAGGCTAACAATATATGCATGTTGATTCAAAAAAAGATAATGGGCTGGAAGATTTTGAATTTCAAAGGTTTGTTCGTGCGATTTTAAGGCAGAAACTTGTTGTTGTCGGTTTTGCTGTTTTGGGGGCTGCTCTTGCAGCGAGCTATGCTTTCCTGGCTTCTCCCGTCTATGAGGCGAAAGCTTTTGTGATGCCGCCGTCTCAGAGTGATATATCCAATTTTAACTACGGTCGAATGAAAGAGTCAGAGTTGATTCCTTACACAGTTAAGGATGTCTATGATATTTACACTCGATATTTACAGGCAGAGTCTCTCCGTCTAGATTTTTTTAGCAAGATTTATGTGCCGAGTTTGCCCCTGGAGGAGCAAAAAAAGTCCCGGGATGTCCTGTATTCGAAGTTTTCCGAGGTGTTGCGTGTGGTTCCGCCGCTCAGGGAAAACTCTGACAGGTATTCGGTTGTCGTGCAGACTACCAATCCTGAGAAGGCCAAAGAGTGGGTTGCTGAATATGTGGCTCAGGCTGGCGAGTTGGCCAAGAACGAAATGATCAAGAACGTTTCAATTGAGTCTGAGGTTCGGGCTCGTAATTTGGAGCAGCAGATAAGTTCCGCCAGAGAGAAAAGCAGCAGGGCCAGAGAAGATTCGATTGCCAGATTGAGTGAGGCGCTGCGGATCGCCGAGTCAATCGGTCTTGAAAAGCCGCCGGCGATCACGGTGAGTCAATCGGTCATTGCGGGTGGGGAGGCAGGTCAGCTTACGTATATGCGTGGCTCGAAAGCGCTAAAGGCGGAAATTGAAAGTTTAAAGGTTCGCGAGTCCGATGACCCTTTTACGGATCACTTGCGTGATCTTCAGGATCGATACAACTTTTTCAAGGGGCTTAAAACAGAGCCGGCGGTGGTATCCGTCTATCGGCAAGACGGGGTTGTGGAGTTGCCAGATAACCCGGTGAAGCCTAACAAGGCTCTGATCCTTGTATTGGGTGTTATTACTGGCCTGATCACAGGCATTGCTTTCGTATTGCTTCGCGGGCTGTTTGTCGTGAGGCCGGAATAGCTGAGTTTGTAGGAAATCACCTTGGGAGGGGGCATTTCTATCTTTGGGTCAGTAACAGGTTGTCTGCCTGTCTGGGCGAAACGGGTCGGGTTCTGGTTGGAACATTGATTTCAGTGACCTTGCTGCTGTCAGTTCTGACAGGGATTTTTACAGGCTGAACGCCGCTTTCCGGGTTTTGCATATTTTTTCATGTGCTGAGTTGAATGTGTGCCCGGCACCGTGCTAGGCAGAGTGCGATCAAAAACTGGCAATTGCGTTGCAGCGGCTTGCGTTGCAGCCGTGGTTTTGAGTGTGTGCAGGTGGAAAGGAGGGCGTTCGGGCTCGTCGTTGGCTTTCTGAAAATTCTTATGGCTCCCTTAGGCGCTTTCGGTATAATTTCTAATTTACGCGGCCGTGATGTTTGTTTCTAAAGCGCAAGATTTGGCGCGCTTTTTACGATCGACTTAATATTGATGAATGGCAAGGGAAAACAATGCTTAAACTCGAAGATGTGAAGTTGGCCATAGTGGGTCTCGGTTATGTGGGCTTGCCGCTGGCGGTTGAGTTTGGCAAAAAAATGCAAGTCGTCGGATTTGATATCAGCCAGCGTCGAATCGAAGCGCTCAAAGCAGGTCATGACGCTACTCTCGAAGTGTCGGATTCTGAATTGCGTTCTGCGTTGGGTTTAAGTTTTAGCTCTGTATTGGACGAGTTGTCTGCCTGCAATATATATATTGTTACCGTCCCAACCCCTATTGATGAGCATAAGAGACCGGATCTGACTCCTTTGGTTAAAGCCAGTGAGTCGATTGGGCGTGTTTTGAAAAAGGGTGATATCGTTATTTATGAGTCAACGGTCTATCCTGGTGCTACTGAGGAAGACTGTGTTCCAGTGCTGGAAAAAGTATCCGGACTGAAGTTCAATGTCGATTTTTATGCAGGCTATAGCCCGGAGCGGATAAATCCTGGCGATAAAGAGCATCGTGTTACTACCATCAAGAAGGTAACTGCCGGATCCACTCCTGAGGTCGCTGATCTGGTTGATGCTTTGTATAATACAATAATCGTCGCCGGAACTCATAAGGCCAAGAGTATCAAGGTTGCCGAGGCGGCAAAGGTTATTGAAAATACACAGCGCGACTTGAACATTGCCCTGATCAATGAGTTGGCACTTATTTTTAATAAAATGGGTATCGATACTCAGGCGGTTCTGGAGGCAGCGGGGACAAAGTGGAACTTCTTGCCTTTCCGTCCGGGACTGGTTGGCGGTCACTGCATCGGTGTAGATCCCTATTACTTGACTCACAAGGCACAGTCCATCGGATATCATCCCGAGATAATTTTGGCGGGTCGTCGCTTGAATGACAGCATGGGAGCCTATGTAGTATCTCAACTTGTCAAAGCAATGCTCAAGCGCAAGATTCATGTTGATGGTGCTCGCGTTTTGATCATGGGGTTGACGTTCAAAGAGAACTGCCCGGACCTGCGTAACACTAAAATCATCGATATTGTGAATGAACTCGCTGAATTCAATATTGTTGTTGACGTTTATGATCCGTGGGTAGATGCGGCGGAAGCAATGCACGAGTATTCAATCACTCCTATCGGTCAACCACAGGTCGATTCTTACGACGGTATCATCCTGGCTGTCGCACACAATGAGTTCTCTGCGATGGGGGCTGAACAAATTCGCAGCCTGGGTAAAGCAGAGCACGTTCTCTACGATCTCAAGTATCTGCTTGATGCCTCTCAATCAGATCTGCGTCTCTGAGTATCAGGGTCTGTAAAGACCCTGATTCGTTACCGCCGGAAAAACAAGTCGAGAATCAAATGATCCGTTTCGAAGAAGTTAAAGCTGAAATTCAACAATCCCCAAAGGTTTGGCTGGTTACGGGGGTGGCCGGATTTATTGGCTCCAATTTATTGGAGACACTGCTGCAATTAGATCAGCGGGTTGTGGGTCTCGATAACTTTGCAACAGGGCACCAGCGAAATCTCGATGAAGTGCAATCAGTAGTGAGTCCTGAGCAATGGGCGCGCTTCGTGCTGGTAAAAGGTGATATCAGAAATATTGACGATTGCAGAACCGCGATGACTTTCCCGGCGGCCACCGATATTCCGGTGGATTACGTTTTGCACCAGGCGGCGTTAGGCTCTGTTCCACGTTCCATCAATGATCCTGTTACAACGAACAGTACCAATATCGACGGTTTTCTGAATATGTTGGTTGCGGCGAAGGATGCGCAAGTAAAAAGTTTTACTTATGCAGCGTCGAGTTCTACCTATGGCGATCATCCTGGACTTCCAAAGGTTGAGGGTGTGATTGGCAAACCGCTGTCCCCTTATGCGGTCACAAAGTATGTAAACGAACTGTATGCTGAGGTTTTTTCCAGTACATACGGGTTCAATACCGTTGGGCTTCGCTATTTTAACGTCTTTGGCAAGCGACAGGATCCGAATGGCGCCTATGCAGCCGTGATTCCTAAGTGGACGGCGGCCATGATCAATAACGAGGAGGTTTTCGTCAATGGTGATGGTGAAACAAGCCGGGACTTTTGCTTCGTAGAAAACGCAGTTCAAGCCAATATACTGGCTGCCTGTGCCAGTCCTGAAGCAAAGAATAATGTTTACAATGTCGCCGTCGGTGACAGGACAACATTGAATCAGGTTTTTTCCTGCATCAAGGACGCTTTGGCTCGCGTTGATGTCAAGTCTACATCGGATATGGTCTATCGGGATTTCCGGGCTGGCGACGTAAGGCATTCGCAGGCGAATATTGATAAAGCTAAGAGTTTGTTGGGCTACAAACCGCTTTTCACTGTTGGTGAGGGTATGCTGAAAGCAGCAAGTTGGTATGTCTCGTTCTTTGCAAGAAGTTAAGGCTAGTGATTAAAGAGATCTGTGCAATCACTGTCCTTGCAAACAAACTATGCATGTTTGTATTGTTGTTCAGTTTGGCACGAATTTTAGGCGTCGAACTATACGGTGTATTCTCTTACCATTACGCGATAGTCACAGGCATCGCAACGGTGGTAGGAGAGTGCTTGAGCGTGGCGTTGAGTCGTTATGCGGTCCTGAATGCCGAGGAAGTAAATTACAAGACGTCCTTGGGGCTCATGTCATGGGGGGGCATCATTGTAGGTGCCCTCTGTGTCATCGTGTTTTTGATTTTTCCGGCGCCTGCTTCCTCTTACGAAATGAATCCTGGTTACTTGCTGATCGGAGCATTTTTTCTAGGTTTCGCTTGTGTTTGCAATTTGACTATAACCGGGTTGATGTTCTCCCTTAACACTTCGGGGAAATGGGCTGCTGCACTGGCGGCCCATGGTCTTCTTGGGTTGCTGCTGGTAGTTTCCATTGCGAAGATTGCAGGGCAAATAGAGGGGGTCATTCTTGCCCTCGCGGTTTGTACGCTAATCGCACCTGCATATGGATTTTTTACAATAAAGAAAAACCAGTTCAGTCATGATGACAAGGGGGACCAAGAGTCTTCCTTCTTTCGACAAATGGTGGCATTGCTTTCACGCTCAGGGGCTCCGACTATTGCCGGTAGTATGCTTCTTGGTGCACCTGTTCATATTGTTTGTCTGATGATATTTGCCAACTCGAGCTTGAATGTCTCGGAGATTGGCTATTTTAATCTGTTTTTTCTTTTTTATATTCTGGTCACCGTGCTGCCAAGCTCGCTGACATCCTATGCCATTGTAAAGCTGGCAGGGCGCGGGAAGAGTGCCAGTAAGCTGTACTTGATGCTCGGGCTATCAATTTCAGTTTGTTTGCCTGTGTTCCTGGTCTTGTCGCAGAGCTACTGGTTGTGCCTGCTCGGTAGTAGCTTTTGCAGCAAAAATGATCTTCTGTCTTACGCAGTATTGGCGGGTGGCATAGGGCTCACGACTACAATCGTCACTCAAATATTGCATAGTAAAAACATGACCAGGGTTGTTTTTCTTGGTAGCTGTGTTTATGCGTTTGTTTATTTATCGCTGACGGTAGTAGCAGGGTTAAAAGGCGATATGTTGGCCGTCGATCTTTTCAGATCATTTGTTTTGGCGCTGGCAGCTCAGATTGCCGTGCTGGCGGTCCTGGGTGGCCGTAAGTTGGTACAGTGATGAATATGTTGAACATGTGTGTTGGTGACACGGGGTGTATGGCTGAAAGTAATATTGGGGCCAGTATTGAGTCTGGTTTACGGTTCAGTTGCTTTGTTTTTGTTGGTCAAGGTTAATGGTTATATTACTGGTTTCGACGTGCTTGCTGGTATTGCTCACGCAATGCGTTCTGTGCTTGATATCAAAGAAATATCTCGTTGCGTTGTACGCCGTTTGCTATTCGGTGCCTTTTTTGGGGCTTGTCAGTTGCTTGTGGGGCGAAACCATTACACTTTGGCCTATTGGAGACTATGATTTTTATCTGGATGACTTATTAGTATTCCGACTTTCGTTGGTCTGGTTTCTTGGTGTTGCTGGTGGACTCGTTGGTTATCTATTGTCATTGCTGGTGCCGCCCAGAAGTTTGCACGCAGAGCGGAAAACATTTTTTTCTGCGTTGGACTTCAAACTGGCAGGCGCGATTTTTCTTGCGCTGTCCGTCTTTTTTATCAGCTTCAGGCTTGTGAACGCGAACGCACTGCTTGAAATGTTCGCGGGTATCGAATCAGTGGTGGTTTTCTCCATCATTGCGATCATTGCCTTGGCATTTTCTTACCCGTCCAGATCGATGTTTTTTGTATCTGCGGCTCTAGTGGTTTCCTATTGTGTGGCCAACGCAATGACGGGGGATCGTGATTTTGTTGTCCTGGTTGTCGCTTCGATTCTGGGGCTGTTGTTTCGCTATAATCAATTTTTCAAGCTTAAAGCTTTGTTATTCGTTGCTGTATTCATGGTTCTTCTGCTCGTCAGCGGTGTTGTTGTTTCAATGAGCCGAATGGATGTGGACTTAACGTCGGATAACATTACTCAGTATTTATTGTTCAACTCCTGGAATGCGATAATTTTACCGCTTGTTCAGCAGTTAACCAATTTCTGGGATGGGGAGCACCTGCGTTACGGCCAGACCTACCTCGATATGTTCCTTTCGTTGGCACCGTCACCTTTCTATTCGGCTTTGGGTATGGAAAAACCCATTATGGTGGATAATCCTGCCCTCTGGTATTACATTACCGGGCTCGGCGGGATCCACGTTGCCGGCGTGGCTTTTGAGAATTTCGGACTGTTTGGTGTTTTCCTCAATGGATTCATCAGTGTCTGCTTCTTGCGGTTGATCGACTCGCGCTGCCGCGAGGATGATTTTTTGCGAATTTTCTTGTACATGCTGTGTGCTGCATCGGTTATGCACTGGGTTTGGTACGGCGAAATATACTTGCTGAACTCATTGGTTTTTTATGTGATGGCATTAGGATTATTCTTCACGATGAAACTCGTTCGGGTTTTGAAGTGAGTTTTAATATTTTCATTGGATTGAGAGAGTAGGTATGTGCGGAATTGCGGGAGTTGTCGGGTGGAAGCTGGATCAGCAAGGCGCCGTTGCCGTTGGCAAGATGGTGGATGCGCTGATACATCGTGGGCCCGACGATGGAGCAGTTTGGTCAGATGCCGATAGTGGAGTGTCGCTGGGACACCGACGGCTTTCGATCCTGGAACTCTCGGTACACGGAAGTCAGCCGATGGTTTCCGATGATGAGCGGTATGTTATTGTTTTCAATGGTGAAATCTACAATTTTAATGAGTTGCGCGAGAAGTTGATCGCGTCAGGTCTGACGCGTGTCTGGCGCGGGCACTCCGATACAGAAGTATTGCTGGCAGCGCTCGGTGCGTGGGGGGTACAAAAAACCCTTGAAAACCTGGTGGGCATGTTTGCATTTGCTGTTTGGGATAAAGTTTCCAGAACGATTACATTGGCACGAGACAGAATGGGAGAAAAACCACTTTACTACGGTATTGTGGGCGACCGTTTTGTCTTCTCCTCCGAGTTGAAGGCGATCAAGGCTGCATTTGGTAGCGATCTGCGAATTGATCGTCATGCGCTAGCCAAGTTTGTAAGATATGGTTACGTTCCGGCTCCGGAGTCCATCTATGAAGGCATTAAAAAGTTGGAGCCGGCACACTATTTGAATGTCGGCTCGTTTTCTAGTGCGCTGGAACCCGTTTCCTACTGGTCATTACCGCCGGCTGGTGAGTTAAAACACGAGCTTTCGCAGGCCAGCGATAAGGAAGTTGTGGATGTTGTCGGTCAAAGATTGTCTGCTGCAGTAAAGTCGCAAATGATCGCCGATGTTCCACTTGGCGCGTTTTTGTCAGGTGGTGTCGATTCAAGCTTGATCGTGTCGTTGATGCAATCACAAAGCTCTACCAGTATCAACACTTACACGATCGGGTTTAATGAACCCGAGTTTGATGAAGCGCCTTACGCCAAAGCGATTGCCAAGCACTTGGGGACTAACCACACCGAGTTTTATCTGAGTGCCGATGATGCTGTTTCAATAATTCCGCACCTGCCGGAAATATACGACGAACCTTTTGCTGACTCCTCTCAAATACCTACAATCCTGGTCTCCAGGATGACAAAACAGCATGTGTCCGTAGCACTGTCCGGTGATGGTGGCGATGAGCTTTTTGCCGGATATCCCCGTTATCAGATTACGGCAGGGCTATGGGCGCGCATTAAGAAACTGCCTTTGCCTGCACGCCAGGTCATGGCTTACTCACTTCGTTCGCTTTCGTCCAAAGGTTGGGACAACGTCTGTTCGATTCTGCCGGGCAGCCTTCGAACCAAAGTCAATGGTCGACGTATCTACAGAATGTCCGAGTTGTTGGGCTCTGAAAATCTGGCGCAGATGTATACCGGATTGATGTCTCAGTGGCAGTCGAACGACAATGTGGTGCTGGGTGTCGATGCTCAACGGCAAGATGTAGTTTCCTGGGAGTCGGCAGTGGATTACGTCGAGGAAATGCGTCGCTGGGACGTCTCTCAGTATTTGCCTGACGATTTGCTGGTTAAAGTGGATCGTGGTGCGATGAGCGCAAGCCTGGAAACCCGCGCTCCATTGCTTGATCATCGGGTTGCGGAACTCGCGTTTTCCTTGTCGTCAGACCAACTGATAAAAAATGGTGTGGGGAAGTGGCCGCTTCGCGAGCTTCTTAAGCGATATGTTCCTACTTCATTTTTTGACAGGCCGAAGGCGGGATTCTCTATTCCATTGGCGCAATGGTTGCGAGGGCCGCTGAAAGAGTGGGCAGAGGACCTGTTGACGGAGGAACGGCTCAAGAGAGAGGGCTACTTCGATTGTCAGAAAATTCGCTCGGCATGGCTCCAGCATCAGAACGGAACATACGATCGCAGTCTTCATTTGTGGAATATTCTAATGTTCCAATCCTGGCTCGATAAAAATAGCCACTAATTCAGATTGAGCAAAAGGTTTTCCATGAAGATAGTTTTCAATGCACTCTCTGCCCGTCTTGGTGGAGGTCAGACATATCTGATCAATCTTTTTCAGTTCGTACCTGACAATGCGGATCTTGAGATTCTGGTTTTCGCCCCGGCGTCACTCAAGCTGCCGGATCATCCGAGGATCAGGCGGATCGAACCAGCATGGCCCACTGAAAACCCGATTGTGAGAGCCGTGTGGGAGCGGTGGGTGCTGCCCGGTATTTTGAAGGCTGAGAAAGCTGACGTTCTGTTTTGTCCCGGTGGCGTAGTGGGCACCTCTGCTCCAGCTGGTTGCAAAGTTGCGACTATGTTTCGGAACATGATTCCATTTGATTTGCGCGTACGCAAAAGCATTCCACTTGGATTGCAGCGTCTGCGAAATTGGTTGTTGAATCGTATTATGCTCAAGAGCATGCGTGAAGCGGATCTGACGATATTCATTTCAAATTACGCGCGAAGTGTCATTGAGTCGCTGACCAATATCAAGAATCCAGTTACGATTCCTCACGGAATCGGCTCGGTATTCAGGACGCATGGCGACTCTGCTGTCCTTCGGCCGGATTTTTTGCCAGCTGGAGAATATGTTTTATACGTGTCGCGATTTGATGTTTACAAACATCATTATGAAGTGGTTAGCGCTTATGCTGAACTACCAAAGGAGCTTCGCGAAAAATTTCCACTGGTTCTTGTGGGCGAAACAAACCTGCCGGAGGCCGATCGGGTAAAGTCTCTAATTGCAACGCTAGGCCTTGAAGGTCAAGTGCTTTTATTGGGCGCTATTCCCTATCAGGCGCTTCCTCCACTTTATCATCACGCCTATCTGAATCTCTTTGCCTCATCGTGCGAGAACTGCCCTAATATTCTTCTCGAAGCGCTCGCTTCCGGAAGGCCGATGATTTGCTCCAACGTAATGCCGATGCCGGAATTTGGAGCAGATGCAGCACTGTATTTTTCTCCGTTTGATTCAAAAGATATAAAAAATGTGTTGTCTGAGGCGTTGACAAGCCCTGATACTTTGAAGGCGTTGTCCGTTGCGGCGGTGACCCAGAGCGATAAATTTGACTGGGAAAAAACCTCGAGAAAAACATGGTCAGAGTTGCTGGCGTTGGCCGTGAGCCCCAAAAAAGGTGTTTGATAAATGAAGGTTCTTGTGGTGTCGCAATACTTTTGGCCAGAGTCTTTTATTATCAATGATCTGGTTAAAACTTTATCTGCCCAGGGCCATGTTGTAAAAATTCTTACCGGAAAGCCCAATTACCCGGATGGTGTAGTCTTTAACGGCTACAGTGCCTCCGGGGCTCAGGAAGAGGTATTCGAGTCCTCTGTCAGTGTTTTTCGTGCACCGCTCAGACCTCGTGGTACTTCTGGTGCAAAAAACCTAGTGCTAAACTATTTGTCATTTATCTTGAATGGCTTGAAGCACTACCCACGCGCAGTGAAAGGGGAGGCCTATGATGCGATTTTTGTATTTGCGCCATCTCCCATTACGTCGGTTATTCCGGCGATTTACTTGAAGTGGAAACTCAAAAGCCATCTGGTTGTATGGGTTCAAGATCTTTGGCCAGAGAGTTTGAGTGCGACAGGGTTCATCAAGAACAAGGCAATATTGCGCGTTGTGGGCTGGCTGGTGAGGGGTATTTACGCCTTCGTCGATACGCTGCTTGTTCAATCGAGGGCGTTTCGAGACCCGGTCGCCCGTTATGCCAACCCTGGCAAGGTCGTGTATTACCCCAACTCCTATCAGGATCTGCCGCCGAGTGTAGAGGAGACCCGGATTCCTGCGCCTTTGCTTGCGGAGCTCGACAATCATTTCTGTCTTGTTTTTGCCGGAAACCTGGGCACCGCGCAGTCGGTCGAGACCCTCGTGGAGGTCGCTGACAAGCTTCGCCATTTGTCGAAGGTCAGGATTGTGCTGGTCGGTAGCGGCAGCATGTTGAGCTGGATCGAAAACCAGAAGGAATCCCGCGGTTTGGACAACCTTGTTCTTGCCGGACGCTTTGCGGCCACTGAAATGCCGCATTTTTTCAGCCGTGCGCAGGGATTGTTGGTGACGTTGAAGCAGGATGAGGCGTTCTCCTATACCATCCCCAGTAAAGTCCAGGCTTACTTGGCAGCGGGGAGGCCGATTGTCGCCGCGCTGGATGGCGAGGGTGCGCGCGTCATTCTGGAGGCCGGAGCCGGTTTGACCACTGCGGCGCAGGACGCCGAAGGTATGGCCAACTGCATTGAGCAACTTTTCCGCATGACTTCGGATGAACGGGAATCGTTGGGACAGGCGGGTCGGGCGTACTACCTCGAGCATTTCGAGATGGAGCGGCAAAGCCAGCGTTTGGTCGAAATCCTCAGTAGCAGGATCAATGAATTAAAAGGTATCTCAAAATGAAAGTTCTTGTGTTAGGGGTCACCGGAATGCTGGGTAGCACAGTGTTCAGGCAATTCCATGGAAACCCGCACGTCGAGGTGTGGGGCACTTTGCGCAATCCGGGTGGCGCAAAATACTTTTCTGAGGACATGCACAGTTCGTTGATCAGTAATGTCGACGTGCTTGACCAGGACTCACTGGTTTCGGTTCTGGCACGGGTCAAGCCTGATGTCGTCGTAAACTGCGTCGGGCTGATCAAGCAATTGGCCGATGCCAAGGACCCACTTTCTGCGCTGCCCATCAATGCCATGTTGCCGCATCGCATTGCCAAATTGTGCGCGCTGTCCAGTGCTCGCCTGATTCATATCAGCACCGATTGCGTGTTTTCCGGCCGTAAAGGCATGTATACCGAGGAAGATATCTCCGATGCGGAGGATCTCTATGGAAAGTCCAAGTACATCGGCGAGCTTCACACGGATCTGAATGCCGTCACGTTGCGCACCTCCATCATCGGTCACGAACTGGGGAGCCAGTACTCGCTGGTGGACTGGTTCCTGTCCCAGAACGGGCCGGTCAAGGGCTATGAGAAGGCCATTTTCTCAGGACTGCCTACCGTTGAGCTGGCACGTGTCATTCGCGACTATGTGATCCCGAATCCACAGCTTCACGGCCTGTATCATGTTTCGGTGGCACCGATTGACAAGTTGACTCTTCTGAAGCTGGTAGCGGAAGTTTACGAAAAGGAAATCGAGATCATCGCGGACAGTCAAGTTGCTATAGATCGCTCGCTGAACTCCTCGAAGTTTCAGGCGGCAACCGGTTACGTTCCACCGTCGTGGTTGGAATTGGTTAAGTCGATGCGCGCGTTGCGTTGATCATTAAATTCAATCAGGTTTGGGAAGGTAGTTATGTTCGATAATAAAGTTTTGATGATCACGGGCGGTACGGGCTCGTTTGGCCATACGGTGTTGAAGCGTTTTCTGGATACTGATGTAAAAGAGATTCGCGTATTCAGCCGTGACGAGAAGAAGCAGGAAGATATGCGCATTGCCTTGTCGAATGACAAGGTGAAGTTCTACATCGGTGACGTGCGTGATCGCGACAGCCTGGATCAGGCGATGGTGGGGGTGGATTACATTTTCCACGCCGCCGCCCTGAAACAGGTGCCTTCCTGCGAGTTTTACCCAATGGAAGCCGTGCGTACCAACGTCATGGGCACCGAGAACGTTTTGAATGCGGCTATTGCTTCGGGCGTGCAACGCGTTGTCGTGCTCAGTACCGACAAAGCGGTATACCCGATCAATGCCATGGGCATTTCCAAGGCCATGGCTGAAAAACTGATGGTTGCCAAATCGCGGATGATTCCGGCGACAGGCCCGGTGATTTGCGCAACCCGCTACGGTAACGTCATGGCATCGCGCGGTTCGGTGATCCCGTTGTTCATCAATCAGCTGCAGAGTGGCGAGCCGCTGACTGTTACCGACCCGAACATGACACGTTTCCTGATGTCGCTCGAGGATTCCGTTGACCTGGTCCTGCACGCGTTCGAGCATGCCGAGCAAGGTGATATTTTCGTCCAGAAAGCACCAGCCTCGACAGTGGCGGACCTGGCCCAGGCACTCAAGGAACTGTTTGTTCGCGACAATGCCGTCAAGGTCATTGGTACTCGCCATGGCGAAAAACTCTACGAGTCGCTGATCTCCCGAGAAGAAATGGCCAAGGCCGAAGACATGGGACGCTACTACCGCATCCCTTCGGACAATCGCGACCTTAACTACAAGAAGTTTTTTGTCGAGGGCGAGCAGGAAATTTCCGATCTCGACGACTACACCTCCCACAACACCGAGCGTCTCGATGTAGAAGGCGTGAAGAAAGTTCTGTTGAATCTGGAATACATTCAGGAGCAACTTGATGCTTAAGGTCATGACGCTGGTCGGGACGCGACCAGAACTTATCAAGATGAGCCGCGTTATTGCCGAGCTTGATAAGCAGGTTAATCATGTGCTGGTTCACTCGGGTCAAAATTACGACTTCGAATTGAATCAGGTCTTTTTCGATGATCTCGAAATTCGCAAGCCTGATTACTTTCTGGGTGCTGCCGGCGATACCGCAGCCAAGACCATCGCCGAAGTCATTTCGAAGGCGGACGAAGTATTCGAGGCCGAAAAGCCTGATGCACTTCTGCTCTACGGCGATACCAATACCTGTCTGGCCGTCATTGCCGCCAAGCGCCGCAAGATTCCGGTGTTCCATATGGAAGCCGGCAACCGCTGTTTTGACCAGCGCGTCCCTGAAGAATTGAACCGCAAGGTGCTCGATCACCTCAGCGATATCAATATGGTCTTGACCGAACATGCCCGGCGTTACCTGATCGCTGAAGGCATTCGTCCTGAAACCATCATCAAGACCGGCTCGCATATGGAGGAGGTGCTCGACTATTACATGCCGAAAATCCTCACTTCCGACGTGCTGGCGCGAGAAGGCCTGGAGCAGGACAAGTTCTTCATCATCAGCGCTCACCGTGAGGAAAACGTCGATACGCCGGAAAACCTTCGCGACTTGCTCAAAACGCTGAGAGCCCTGGCCGACAAGTACCAGTACCCGATCATCGTTTCCACGCATCCTCGTACGCGCAAACGTTTGGAAGCGATAGGCGAATCGCTGGACCACCCCCTGATTCGCTTCTCGAAGCCATTCGGTCTGCTCGACTACATCAAGTTGCAGATGTCGGCGTTCTGCGTGCTGTCCGATAGCGGCACCATCACCGAAGAAGCCTCTCTTCTGAATCTGCCCGCCATTACCATTCGTAATGCGCACGAGCGTCCGGAAGGGATGGATGAAGGCACTCTCATCATGAGCGGCCTGAAAGTGGAGGGTGTTCTGGATGCCGTACGTGTAGTCACCAGCCAACATGATCGTAGCCAGCGCGTTATCCCGGTTGTCAGGGATTACCAGGCAGGTCCTGTGTCGAAGCAGGTCGTTCGGGTCGTACTGAGTTACACCGACTACATCAATCGTACTGTCTGGTCGAAATCCTGAGCGTCGTCGAGGTTTGAAAAATGCGTGTTTTATTGACAGGTGCTACGGGTTTCGTCGGTCGCGCAGTATTGGGTCGCTTGGCGGCCTCTGACGATCTGGAACCGGTGGCAGCCATTCGTGGGCACGCCCTGCCTGACTGTCCGTCGCGCGTTATTACCGTTCGAACCGCCGGGCTCAGTGCTGATACCGATTGGTCTCAGGCGCTGGATCAAGTAGAGGTTGTCATTCATGGCGCGGCTCGCGTTCACGTCATGAATGACACCGAATCCGATCCGCTGGAGGCGTTTCGCAAGGTGAATGTCGAGGGCACGCTAAGCCTCGCTCGGCAGGCAGCCTCGTCGGGTGTTCGTCGCTTTGTGTTCATCAGTTCGATCAAGGTGAATGGCGAAGGTACGCCGCTCAATCAGCCTTACTTCGCCGACGCGACGCCCGCACCAGGTGATCCGTACGGCGTTTCGAAAATGGAGGCCGAGCAAGGGCTGCGTGAAATTGCGAGCACTTGCGGGATGGAAGTGGTGATCATCCGTCCGGTACTGGTTTACGGTCCGGGCGTGAGAGCCAACTTCCTGAACATGATGCGTTGGCTGGACAAGGGAATACCCCTGCCGTTCGGGGCTATCCATAATCGACGCAGCCTGGTCGCGCTGGAAAATCTTGCGGATTTGATCGTGACCTGCATCCGTCATCCAGCCGCCGCCAATCAGACCTTCCTCGTCAGCGACGGGGAGGATTTGTCCACGACACAATTGTTGACGCGGATGGCAAAGGCATTGGGTAAACCTGCCCGCCTGTTGCCTGTGCCAAGCGTGTTGCTTGAACGAGGGGCGCAGTTGCTCGGCAAAAAGGCTTTGTCGCAACGTCTGTGCGGTTCGTTGCAAGTCGATATCAGCAAAACTCGAGAGTTGCTGGGCTGGATTCCGCCGGTCAGCGTCGATGAGGCGCTTGTCTCGGCTGCCAACTACTACAAGGAAAGGCAGCGCTAAGCTGGCTTATGACAATGCCGGTTCAATTGCAGAATTGATTGTGGCTGTTTCAGGAAGTTGACCTTTGAACACAATATGGTTGTTGGCGTTGGTGGTGGGTGTTTCATTCTTGGGCACCGGTGCATTGCGCAAATACGCGCTGGCACGCAGCTTGATAGATGTTCCTAATGCGCGTAGCTCACACTCGGTCCCAACCCCCCGGGGTGGTGGTGTGGCTATCGTCCTGAGCTTTCTGATCGCGTTGCCAGTCCTGGCCTGGGCAGAGGCCGTCGCCTGGCCGATGGCGCTGGCTCTGCTGGGGGCCGGCGGCTGGATCGCGATCATCGGGTTTCTCGACGATCATGGGCATATTGCCGCGCGCTGGCGGCTGCTTGCGCATTTCGCGGGTGCCATCTGGGCATTGATCTGGATTGGCGGGATGGCGCCGATCAACCTGTTCGGCTTCGAGTTCAGTCTCGGCGGGTTCGGGTATGTCATCGGTGCGTTCTATCTGGTCTGGATGCTCAACCTCTACAACTTCATGGATGGTATTGATGGCCTGGCCAGCGTCGAGGCGATTTGTGCCTGTGTCGGTGCTTGCCTGGTCTACTGGATCGCAGGCCACACCAGCCTCGCGATTGCTCCGCTGGTGCTGGCGATGGCCGTATCGGGTTTCCTGGCCTGGAATTTCCCACCGGCGAAGATTTTCATGGGCGATGCCGGCAGTGGTTTTCTGGGCATAGTGCTGGCGGTGATGTCACTCTATGCAGCATGGACCAATCCACTGTTTCTCTGGGCCTGGCTCATTTTGTTGGGCGTCTTTATTGTTGATGCCACCTTTACCCTCATTCGTCGACTGTTGCGCGGGGATAAGGTTTATGAGGCCCATCGCAGCCATGGGTACCAGTATGCTTCACGACAATATGGCAGCCATCGGGCGGTCACGCTGACAATTGCTGCGATCAATTTGTTGTGGTTAGTGCCAGTGGCTATATTGGTCGTCATGCAATATATCGATGGCGTGGCAGGCGTGGTCCTGGCCTATGTGCCTCTGGTCTTGCTGGCTTTCAAGTTTCACGCGGGCGAGTTGGAAATCGCTGGCAAGGCGTGATGAACGCATTGGTTTTTGAGTATTGCTTTGTCGGTAAGTGAGTTAACGAAAGCTGCAGTTGCTGTATCAATGCTAGGAGCTTCGACAGGTGTTTAGAGGGGTTATGGATAAGATTCGGGCAAAGTTGTTAAGTCTGCCAAGACGACATAAACGCATTCTGCAGGTCCTGACTGATATTTCGCTGGTCTGGTTTGCCCTGTGGATGGCGTTTGTCGTGCGACTTGGGGTGGACGAACTGGTCAACCCGTTCACTCAGCACGTCTGGCTTTTTGTCAGTGCACCTGTCATCGCCATTCCTCTTTTCGTTCGCTTTGGCATGTACCGTGCGGTCATGCGGTACTTTGGAAATGACGCGCTCATTGCCATTATCAAGGCGGTGACACTATCGGCTCTGATACTTGGCGTCGTGGTGTACTGGTACAGCAATCATCAAAACGTCGTTCCGCGCTCGATCATTTTCAACTACTGGTGGTTGAGCCTGATCATGATCGGCGGTCTGCGCCTGGCCATGCGTCAGTACTTTATGGGCGACTGGTTCAGCGCCGCCCAGCACGTCCCGTTCACCAGCCGCGATGACGGTCTGCCGAAAGTGGCTATCTACGGCGCAGGGGCGGCGGGTAATCAACTTGTTGCAGCCTTGCGGATGGGGCGCGTCATGCGGCCTGTTGCCTTTATCGATGACGATAGCGGGATCGCCGACCGGGTGATTTCCGGATTGCAGGTGTACAAGCCCAAGCACATCCAGCAGATGATCGATAACACCGGTGCCCAGGAAATTCTCCTCGCCATTCCTTCGTCAAACCGTGGCCGCCGTCGCGAGATTCTCGGATTTCTCGAAGGCTTTCCGCTGCACGTTCGAAGCGTCCCGGGTTTCATGGATCTGGCCAGTGGCCGGGTCAAGGTCGACGATATCCAGGAAGTAGACATTGCCGACCTGCTCGGGCGTGACGCCGTCCCGGCCCAGGCTGATTTACTCGAACATTGCATCACGGGGCAGTCCGTGTTGGTCACGGGCGCCGGGGGCTCCATTGGCTCCGAGCTTTGCCGGCAGATTCTGGCACTGCGCCCGACAACGCTTCTCCTGTTTGAACACAGTGAGTTCAATCTTTACTCCATCCTGTCCGAGTTGGAGCAGCGGGTCGCTCGAGAGTCGCTGTCCATTCGTCTCTTGCCGATTCTCGGATCGGTTCGCAACCCGGACAAGTTGCTGGATGTCATGAAAACCTGGCGAGTGGACACGGTTTATCACGCCGCCGCCTACAAGCATGTGCCCATGGTCGAACACAACATTGCCGAGGGTGTGCTCAATAATGTGATAGGCACGCTTAATACGGCCCAGGCCGCACTTCAGGCAGGAGTGGCCAACTTCGTCCTGATTTCGACGGACAAGGCCGTGCGACCTACCAATGTCATGGGTAGCACCAAGCGCCTTGCCGAGTTGACGTTGCAAGCGCTGAGTCGTGAGTTGGCTCCGGTTTTGTTCGGAGATACGAGCAATGTCTCCCGTGTGAACAAAACGCGCTTCACGATGGTGCGGTTTGGTAACGTCCTGGGCTCGTCGGGTTCGGTCATTCCGCTGTTTCACAAGCAGATCAAGTCGGGTGGTCCGCTGACGGTCACGCATCCGAAGATCACTCGATACTTCATGACCATCCCGGAAGCGGCGCAGTTGGTGATTCAGGCGGGTTCCATGGGGCAGGGTGGTGATGTGTTTGTCCTCGACATGGGTGAGCCCGTGAGGATCGTCGAACTGGCCGAGAAGATGATTCATTTGTCCGGCCTGAGCGTGCGCTCGGAAAAGAACCTGCATGGCGACATTGCTATCGAGTTCACCGGGCTGCGTCCGGGTGAGAAGCTTTACGAAGAGCTGCTGATTGGTGACAACGTGGCGGCCACTCAGCACCCGATGATCATGACGGCCAACGAGGATCATCTGTCCTGGGATGTGCTGAAGGTCAAGCTGACCGAGTTGCTTGCCGCGGTCGATCAGGACGACTATGCGCGCGTCCGTCAATTGTTGCGCGACACCGTCAGCGGCTATACCCCGGACGGTGAGATTGTCGACTGGATTTACCAGCAGCGCCGCTTGGAACCCTGATTGTTTCATATCCAGTAACGTACACATTTTTGACAGTTCGATGTATTGGCCTAAGTTTGGAGAGCAGCTTCGGAAAAGCTGCTTTCTCAAACGACAGCATGGAGCTTCACTAATGCGTACAAGCAGTTTCCATTCTCTGGTTTTTGCCCTTCTCACCAGCACCTCTCTTACGGCAATCGCCGCACCTGTCAGCGCACCTGAAGTCATGAAAGCGCCGTTGGTGCAAGATGTCGTCGCCAAGACGCAATCTGGCAAAGTCGATCTCAATAGTGCTGATGCACCTACGCTGCAACGCGAGTTGATTGGAGTGGGCGAAGCCAAAGCTCAAGCGATTGTTGCTCATCGTGACAGTAATGGTGCGTTTGCGTCAGTTGACGAATTACTGGAAGTGAAGGGTATCGGCAAAGCGATACTGGATAGAAACCGCGACAGGATCGAAGTGAACTGAGGCGTGATTGAAACGACAAAGGCCGATCATTGATCGGCCTTTTTCTGTAGCGAGACTTATATCCGGCGGGTCAGCCCTTTTTACTTGTACGGTACGTTGCGGTCGCTCATCCGAACTCAGGCAAAGTACAGGTCGGCATTGTTCAGCAAGGTGGTCTGGCCAAGTAGCGTGATATTGCCCCCGTGAGCACCGTCACCGGCGGTGTCGAAAGTCACAACCAGTCCATTGTCCTGCAGCGTCTGCGTCACGGACTTGGTAGTCGTCCAGCCGTAGATGTAGAGGGTGTCTTCACCTTGTTTGAAATCCTGGATGGTGTCTGCGCCCGAGCCTGCGTTGAATACGAAGACGTCCCGCCCTTTTCCACCAATCAGCAGGTCGTTGCCGGTGCCACCGACGATGAAGTCGCCGCCGTTTCCTCCAGCCAATACATCATTGCCATCTTGACCATACAGCGAGCAGTTCGCATCCGAGTGAGACTGGATAATGTCATTGCCGCTGTTTGCTCCGCTGGTGCTGCCAGCCAGTTCTGCGCCACGCGTGCCGGTGTAGAGGATTTTGTCTGCCGCACTGCCGCCGTAGATTTTTTCGGCGTAGCCGGAACCAGGATTGCCAGCGACGGCAGTCGTATTGAAGCCTTTGAGTGGGTCGGCGTTGAATACAAATGTGGCGTCGTTGGCGGTGAGCAGTGTCGTACGGTCTTCGATCAGCATCCCGCCATCAAAACGTGCGTCACCATCGGTGTCATAGCGAAGATAGACACCGTCCGAGGTCAATTTCTGGTCGATCCTGAAGTTGAACTCTTTTTCCGAAATTTTCGTACGACCGGTACCACCGGTACCGCTTACGCCGAGGAAAACAAGCTGGTCGACACCTACGCCGAAACTGTCGATGGTGTCGTTGAAACCGTCGCCTTTGGAAAACGCATACTGGTCCGCACCGTAGCCGCCAGACAGGTAGTCATCACCCGTACCGCCGACCAGCAGATCTGCAGCCTGCCCGCCAATCAGGACATCATTGCCCGCATTACCGTAAAGTTGACCGCCGGAAAAACGTAGCGCAAGCGTGTCATCACCGGCTCCACCGATGAGTGTGGCGAACACCGGGCTGAGTGAACTGCCATCATATGAAATGAAGTCAGCGCTCGAACTGCCGGTGATAGTGGCTCTACCGTTGCTGGTGACGGCGTCGCTATCTGTCAGATGCGTGGCAGTCAGATCGGCGACACCGCTATCTACCGTGTATTCAAAGACTCCGCTAAGAGAATTGGCAATACTGTCCAGCAAGGTATCGCTCAGACTGTCGTTACTGGTATAGAGCTTATGCTCTGTAGTGATTATTTGCGCTGCATATAGATTAGCCAGGCGCAAGGCTTCTGCGCCTGTTTCTGACCATCCGGATTCAGTTGCATTATTAGGGATGAAATATTCAACGTCATCTGCGTTCATCATGTCCTTGACACCGACACGCTCGCCAGTGCGAACGTCGGTGTAATAGACGTTGTAGTCCGCGTCCTGAATTTCCCATTTGTTGGTAGTTGTATTGAAAATTTCAAGGTACGTATGCCCCTGAAAGAACCCCTGGGAGTCTGAATACGTCCAGATGGTGCGTTTTTGCAGGCCAAGCTCCGCACAGAGGCCGCTGAAAACGTTAACCATATTACCGCACAGAAGTTCTGCGCGTTCGGCAGTCGGGTCGCCGGTGACGGTTTTGTAAATTTGCTCGGCGGTATAGAAGGGGTCATTGCCGTGGGCAGCCCACCAGGCACCATCGGAGTGAGTTGTATTGGTGGCCAATAGTTCGCGGGCGACGTCTTGCAGCAGCGCGCCGGTTGCAGCCGCTTCTTCCCGGACGATATTGGCGAGTAAAGAAAAATAATTGATCAAGAGTGACTCCATATTGATTGGGTGGCCGCTCCCGATATCCAAATCGTTCTGCAAACGCCGTTGCTGGCCAAAATTTCACACATGTTACAGTTCTTTGGCCGGTATGTTAAAGAACCATTATCAACTCTAACGGAATTATAAATCCTCAGAGAGTAAGGGCCAGCGCTGTTCGTCGATTGCAGGGCAAAGCCGGGATGCTGGCGATTTCATACTGCAATCGTTGTTCAGGTGATACACTCGCGCGCCCCGCAATCCCCGATCAACACACCAGGTTGTCAGTTCCGAGATGATACGCAGTACACCCGAAAACAGCTTGCAGGAAGCCCTGAGGGCCTGCAGGAGCAGTTTCATGTCGGTGGGTTTTTTCAGCCTGTTCATCAACGCACTGATGTTGGTCCCGACCTTCTACATGCTTCAGGTCTACGGGCGGGTCGTCACGGGCGGCAGCCTGACGACGCTGGCCATGTTGACCCTTATTCTGACCTTCCTGCTCGTGACCATGGGCCTGCTGGAGTGGGTACGCTCGCGGATCATGGTTCGTGTCAGCACCAGGCTCGACGTGTTGCTGAGCCGGGATGTCTACCGGGCCAGTTTCAAGCGGGCACTGGACAGCGGTGGCCAGGACGCGTCGGCCCAGCCGCTCAGCGATCTGACCGGGCTGCGCCAATTCATGTCCGGGAACGGTCTGTTCGCTTTTTTTGATGCGCCGTGGCTGCCGATCTATGTCGCGGTGCTGTTCCTGTTTCACCCCTGGTATGGCTGGACGGCAATCGGTTGTGCAGTGATCTTGCTGGCGCTGGCCTGTATCAATGAACAATCCACGGGCAAGGTTCTGGCGGAGGCCAATAAAGAGAGCATTGGCGCGACGCTGCAAACCAACAAGAATTTGCGCAATGCCGAAGTGATCGAATCCATGGGCATGCTTGACTCCCTCATGTCACGCTGGAGTCTGCGGCACAAGAAGGTGCTGCTGTTGCAATCCCGAGCCAGCGATCGCAGCGGGATCATCACGTCGATATCAAAGACTTTCCGTCTGATAGTTCAATCACTGATTCTCGGCCTCGGCGCTTATCTGGCGGTCAGCCATGAGATCAACGCCGGGCTGGTAATTGCAGGTTCAGTGCTGCTGGGTCGAGCGCTGGCCCCCCTGGACTTGATGATCGGCAGTTGGAAAGGATTTATCGCCGCCCGTTCACAATACGCACGTCTGAACAGCATTCTCGACCAGCAAAAAGCCGAACCTGAGCGTATGCCATTGCCCGCTCCAATCGGCCATGTGACGGTGGAGAACCTCACCTTGGGCGCTCCCGGAGCAAAGGCCCCGATCATCAAAGGCATCGGTTTCAGTGCACCGGCAGGCGCAATGATCGGTGTCGTCGGGCCAAGCGCCTCGGGCAAGTCGACGCTTGCCAAGGCCTTGGTGGGCGTATGGAAGCCACAGCATGGCGTCGTCCGTCTGGATGCTGCCGATATTGCCAATTGGGACAAAGGCCAATTGGGACCGCACCTCGGGTATTTACCGCAGGACATTGAACTGTTCGAAGGCACTATCAGCGACAACATCGCGCGTTTTGGTGTCGTGGACCCGGATAAAGTCGTGCTGGCGGCCAGGACCGCGAGTGTCCACGAAATGATTCTGATGCTGCCTGATGGCTACGATACGGTCATCGGAGAGGGCGGCATCAATCTGTCGGGTGGGCAGCGGCAACGTATCGGGTTGGCCCGGGCAATCTATGGCAGCCCGCGGCTTATCGTGCTGGATGAGCCGAACGCTCACCTGGACGAGGTCGGTGAACGAGCGCTGGCGTTGGCGCTGCAACAGATAAAACTCACCGGGGCAACGGTTTTCGTGATCGCCCACCGGACCTCGATTCTGGCCCAGCTTGACCGCTTGCTGGTGATGAATGCCGGCACGATCAGTTTGTACGGCCCACGGGATCAGGTCCTGGCGCAACTCAACGCGAATCAATTGGCCGTCCAGCAAAAGCCTGGCGCACGGGCAGGCACAGAAGTCGCTTCGACCGAAGTTTGACAGGAAGTTATCGATGAACCGCACGCTCACTACTCCTGCCGATACTTTCGCAGATCTGCCCATGTCCGACAGGTCCGTACGCCGTAAAGGATTTCTCATTGTGTTGGTGACGTTCGGCCTGTTTGGCGGATGGGCGGCGTTTGCTCCGCTGGACGGCGCGGCTTACGCGCCGGGTGTCGTCACCGTGCAAACGTATCGCAAGACGGTTCAGCATCTGGAGGGCGGCATCGTCAAGGACCTGCTTGCCCATGATGGCGATGTCGTGAAAAAAGGCGACCCGATCATCGTACTCGACGACGCTCAACTGCGCTCCGAATACGAAATGACCCGCAGCCAGTTGATTGCTGCCAGGACAATGGAGGCGCGCCTGCTTGCCGAGCGGGATGACCTGCCGGCGATCGCATTCCCCAATGACCTCCTTTCCGACAATCAGCGCAGTTCCGAAGCGCGTTACGGCGAGACTCAGGTGTTCAACGCAAGGCGTAGCTCGCGACTTGGACAAATCTCGGTCCTGCAAGAGCGTATTGGTCAGTTGAATCAGCAAATCAAGGGAACCGACACCATGATCGGTACCAAGGCCAGCTTGCAGGAATCCTATAGCGGCGAAATTGCCGAACTGAAAGAATTGCTGGCCCAGGGTTTTGTCGACAAGCAGCGGATGCTCGAACAGGCGCGCAAGCTGGATTTGCTCAAGTCTGAAGTGGCGGATCACCGCTCGACCAACATCAAGACCAAGTTGCAGATCAACGAAACCCAGTTGCAGATCCTGCAGATCGACAAGGACTTCAGCGCCGACGTTACCAAGCAGTTGGCAGAGACCCAGACCAAGGCCTATGACTTGCAGGAAAAAGTCTCGGCGCTGGAGGATCGCCTGAGCAGGGTGGTTATCCGCGCTCCGGATGACGGGATGGTGATCGGCATGACGATTCACACCATCGGTGGCGTTGTGCGACCCGCGACGCCCTTGCTGGATATCGTTCCATCGGTTTCCGATCTGGTGGTCGAGGCGCAGGTCTCGCCCAATGACATCGACCGAATCGCTGTCGGCAAGTTGGCGGACATTCGCTTCAATGCCTTCAACTCGGCCACGACGCCTGTCATCGAAGGTCGAGTGACGAGTGTTTCCGGCGACCGTCTGATCAACGAGAAAACCAGCGCGCCGTATTACCTGGCCCGGATCAGCGTGACTCGGGAAGGGGCGCGTAAACTGGGTGATCGCAAGCTGTTGGCGGGCATGCCGGCAGACGTGCTGATCAACACCGGAGAGCGCACCATGCTGCAGTACTTGATGCAGCCGGCACGTGACGTTATCGCCCAGTCGATGATCGAGGAGTGATCGTGCGTCTGTTTCCCTGCCTGGTATTGGGTTCGATGGCTTTGCCTGTTCATGCCGCCGAAGCGCCCGTCGCCCGGTCCTCTATCACGACACCGCCAACGGCTTCGGTCAGCAAGCAGAATTACTCGGTTGACTTGATGCAGCTGTACCGCGAGTCACGCCTGGAAGACCCTCGGGTGATCGCTTCCTACTCCAAGGCTCAATCCGGGGTCGAACAGCAAAACCAGGCATTTGGCAGTCTGTTGCCCTCGGTGACGGCTAACGCCGGATTCAACCGGATCAAACAGTCCAACATTCAGATCGACGAGGCCTACAACAGCCGCAATTATTCGGTGGGGTTGACCCAGCCTTTGTATAACAAGGCTGCCTGGGAAAACTACCAGCACTTCAAAAGCCTGGCAAAGCAGGCGGACTCCGAATCAAAGGAAGCTCAGGCCGAGGCCACGGTGGATCTTGCGCAGCGTTACTTCGCTGCATTGGCTGCCGATGATGAACTTGAGCTGGTGCAGGCCGAGCGCAGGGCTACCCAGAAAAACCTCGACAGGGTCAGTGCGCTCTACAGCAAACAGTTGGCAATGGTTACCGATTTGCTGGAGCTCCAGGCTCGAGTCGATTCGCTGGCCGCCCAGGAAGTCGAAGCGCGCAACCAGTCCAGTCTGAGCCGCGTCGCGTTGTCGGAGATTATCGGACGGCCGGTCAAAGAGAAGCTGAGCCGTGTGCGTAATGACGTCCAATTGAAGGTGTCCGCTGAAAGCCTGGAGAGTTGGGTGAATTTGGCGATCGCCGATAATCCGGCGATAAAGGCCGGTGAAAATGCGCAGGAGGCTGCCGAGGCTGCCCTGCGCGCCGGTAAGGGTGGGCACTATCCCACGGTCAATCTGAACCTGAGCGCACAACAGACCAACGAGGGTTACAACAATTCGTTGGCGCCGCAGACCGACAGCTATGTCGCGGGTGTTGGGGTACAGATTCCGATCTATAGCGGTGGTGCGACATCCGCGCGGGTCAGGCAGTTGTATCAGGATCAGCTCACCGCAGAACAGCAATTGGTGGCGACACGCCGTCAGGTGGTCAAGGAAACGACTAACGCGTATTTGACTGCAGACTCAAGCGTGGAAAAGATTCATGCCAACCGCAATGCACTGGCTTCGGCCGAGCAGTCGCGCATCGCGGCAGAAAAGGCATTCACCTATGGTGTGGTCAATGCCGTGGATGTATTGACTGCAGTGCAGAACGAGTTCACGGCACGTCGCGATCTGCTGAAGGCTCAGTACGACTTTATAACCAACCTTTTTATCCTGAATCGTTGGGCCGGAAAGTTGTCGCAAGAGAGTGTCGAGAACGTCAATGTCTGGTTGAGTGGCAATGATCAAGCGATCACTTCACCAGAGACACTGCGCGAATAAGTTGTCGCCTGTTAACCGCTCTTGGCGCATCGCGTTGGACAAGTTGGAGCGTCGAAAAAGCGATGTTGGTTTTTACGGCGATAAAGGCGGGCATTAAAGCAATGGGTCAAGTCGGGCTGCGCCTGCAGAGCAGGCGCAGCCCTCGACAATCAACGACGAGATGGGTGCATTGAAAGCAGGGCGCGACGCAGAATGGCGACACCCACGCCAAGTATGAATCCGAAGATCAGGCCAAATCCGACGATCAGGGCTTTCTTCGGTTTTATAGGTGCTTGAGGTGCTGTCGCATCTTTATCAACTTGTACCAGGTTGAATTGATCGAAGTTTACACTCAGCTGTTTCAAGTGAGTCAACTCTCCGCGAATGTCTGCGAAGTCCTTGACGAACATCTCAGGATTATCCCGCTCTTTGAGAAGTGCCGCTTCGCGGTTTGTAGCCAGCAGGCTGAGTTCTTTTTGAATCTCATCAATGCGCGGTTCGGTGAAGTCATCGGAACTACGAGTTACCAGGGTGGCGCGTTCTGCTTCCAGTGCCGCCTGTCCCAGGAAGTACAGAGGTATTTTCTGATTGTTGACTTCAGTGCGGATCATGTTGCCCTGATGTGCCTGCTCTCCATCTCCCAGCGCCGAGGGCGTGGTGGGTTTCACAATGCCGAGTTTCTTGGCGATGACGATGGCTTCGTCAAGCTCTTTGATGCGGTTTTGTCTGCGGCTTTGCAGTTGTTGACGCAATGCTTTGAGTTCGTCTTGAAGTGTTTGTTTTTTTAACTTGTCTTTTTCCAGCAAGTGGGCGATTTTTGAATCTCTTTCCGCCTCATAGACGGATTTTTTTGACTCCAGCTTCTTTTCCACGTTGTCGATACGATTGGCAACGAGTGTTTTCAAGTTTGCGGCAGCTTTTTCTTTCTCGGCTTTAACGACGTAGTCGGTAAAGGCTTTCAAGATGCCTACGCCATCTACACCCTGGGGATACCTGAGACTAAGGCCAACGGCTTCGGTAAGGCTGGAACTCTTTTTAGGGTCGATCTTTTCAAGCAAAAATGCTTTTTCATTGAATTTGTCAAATGTTTCTTCAATGGATTGCCCAGGTGCCTGCAATGGCGCAAGGAACTGCGGGTTGGCCTGGAAGAACTTCAGGCGGACATCATAAGACTGCATTGATGAGCCAACGTTATTCAACGCATCACTTGGCCGGATTTTGTAAAGTCCGGACTCGTTCAACTCGTCCAGGTCAGCCAGTGGAACGGGGCGAATAGTAGTTTCAGCCTCATATTCCGGAGTTGCCAATTGTGCATAAGCAATAGCGGCAGTAACAGTCAGTGCAGTAAACAGTAAAACAATCGCCCGTTGGCTCCAGAGGCTACCAATAAGCTCCTTTACTTCAGCAACTTCGTGTCGTGGGGTATCAATTGTATTTACTGGAATATTCATCGCATGCTCTGAAAGTTTGGACAGACGCTCCAAAAGTGTTTCTGGAAAGTTATCGTCATCCAGGTTGAAAAATTTACATCTGGTTAAATTTTTTTGGATTTTCCTGCATTTGTTACCAAACAGCAAGGGTGAGAAACGCTCGCAATTACGAGCCCAGGGCTGATCTGGTATCGCTCGATGGCTTCAAGGACTGGTTCTACGCATGAGCCCCTTGTCCCCTCGGTATCCTTAATGCGCTTTGTTCATCCCCCACCATTTATCGGCCGGTCCGCAATACCATTCATTCCTTCGTATAGGCCCGGCGAGGTTTCATGTTCATTCAGGGTCTACTCTCATTCTGGCAGGGTCCCCCGACGAGAGCCGAGCGTTTCTCGAGAAATAAAATTACGGCTATCATATTGCGTTTGAATTATGACTATAATAAATACCGCTTGCGCCGGCGTGCCCTGGTGTCAGGCGTCCCTCAGCATCCTTCAGGAGCACCGTCATGAATTCAGTTCAGTCCCAAGGTACGGCCCTTGTCACCGGTGCTTCGTCCGGCATCGGGGCAGTTTACGCCGAGCGGTTGGCGGCCCGTGGTTTTGATCTTTTGCTCGTGGCTCGCGACGAGCAGCGACTGGAGGCGGCCGCGAGCAAACTGCGTTCGGAGCATGGGATCGAGGTTGAAGTGCTGAAGGCGGACCTGACTCAAAAAGCAGATGTGCTGCAGCTCGAACAGCGGTTACGCAGCGATTCGAGTATCAGTCTGTTGCTCAATAACGCCGGCGTGGCGGCGGACGGGCTTTTGGCCAATGCCGATATCGACCAACTGGAGCGAATGATTCAGTTGAATATCACCGCTGTCACGCGATTGGCCGCGGCGGCTGCAGCCGGTTTTACCAAGGCCGGGCGCGGCACAATCATCAATATTGCGTCGGTGGTGGCCTTGTTTCCCGAGCGTTTCAATGCGACCTACAGCGCCAGCAAGGCCTATGTATTGAGCCTGACTCAATCGTTGAACGCCGAACTGGACGGCACCGGGGTGAAGATCCAGGCGGTGCTGCCCGGTGTAACCCGAACCGAGATCTGGGAGCGCTCCGGCATCGATGCGTCACAAATTCCTGCGGACATGGTGATGGAGGCGGGTGAGATGGTCGATGCTGCATTGTCGGGTCTGGATCAGGGCGAATTGATCACTATTCCTTCATTGCCCGATGCGGCGGATTGGAATGCGTTCGTGGCGGCGCGTCTTGTGATGGCGCCTAACCTGTCCAAAAGCAAGGCTGCTGCCCGTTATCGGTAAGTGCCATCAATCAGATTGAGGTGTGAGCGGTATGAATGATCGTCGTGTGGTTGTAACAGGCATGGGCCTGGTGTCGCCGCTGGGGAGCGGTGTCGAAGTGGTCTGGGAGCGGCTGCTGGCCGGGCGTTCCGGGCTGCGTAATCTGCCGGATGAGGTGATTGCCGATCTGCCGGCCAAGGTCGGCGGTGCGGTGCCGACCTTGGCGGATGACCCGCAGGCGGGTTTCGATCCGGACCGGGCGACCCCGCCGAAGGAGCAGAAGAAGATGGACCGCTTCATTCTGTTCGCCATGGAAGCCGCGCGTCAGGCATTGGAGCAAGCCGGCTGGCAAGCGCTGGATGCCAATGCCCAGGAGCGTACGGCCACCATCATCGGTTCAGGCGTGGGTGGTTTCGGTGCGATTGCCGACGCGGTGCGTACTACCGATAGCCGTGGTCCGAGGCGTTTGTCTCCGTTCACCATTCCTTCATTTCTGGTCAACCTCGCGGCCGGTCATGTGTCGATCCAGCATGGCTTCAAGGGGCCATTGGGCGCGCCGGTCACGGCATGCGCTGCCGGGGTTCAGGCGATTGGCGACGCGGCGCGAATGATTCGTGCGGGTGAGGCGGATATCGCGGTGTGCGGCGGTACGGAAGCGGCGATCGATCGGGTCAGCCTTGCCGGGTTCGCGGCTGCTCGTGCCTTGTCCAGTGCTTACAACGAAACGCCTGAGCGCGCATCACGACCTTTCGACAGTGGTCGCGATGGCTTTGTCATGGGTGAAGGGGCCGGGCTACTGGTCATCGAGTCTCTGGACCATGCGCTGGCCCGGGGCGCCAAGCCCCTGGCAGAGCTGGTCGGCTACGGCACCAGCGCCGATGCCTATCACTTGACCGCCGGTCCCGAGGACGGCAGCGGTGCGCGGCGAGCGATGTCGTTGGCATTGGCACAGGCCGGTGTTTCTCCGGCTCAGGTCCAGCATCTGAATGCTCATGCAACCTCGACTCCGGTAGGGGATCTGGGTGAGCTGGCGGCGATCAAGGCGTTGTTCGGTGCGCAAAACGGCATCGCAGTGACATCGACCAAGTCGGCGACCGGACATTTGCTCGGTGCCGCGGGTGGACTCGAAGCGATCTTTACGCTGCTGGCAATCCGCGACCAGGTCGTGCCGGCGACCCTCAATTTCGAAAAACCGGACCCTGCCACTGAAGGCGTGGACATTGTTCATGGCAGCGCACGGCCGATGGCCATCGAATATGCGTTGTCCAACGGCTTCGGATTTGGCGGGGTCAATGCCAGTGTGCTGTTCAAGCGTTGGCAGGGTTAATCCTGCGGGTGTTTGAGGTGTTCGCGTGCGACGTCGAGAATCCGTTGGGCAAACCCGGCGTCAGCCACGCTGCGTGATAACAGCAGGGCGCCAACCAGCGTAGACATGATGACGATGCTACGGTCGGCGGTGTGCTCTCCGTCAAGAGTGTGCCGGATCTGCTCGAGTCGCGCCCGGAGCACGACGTCGCTGGTGGGGCTCGGTTGACCACGCAGCCCCAGTTCCGAAGAAATGGTCGGCAGCGGGCAACCCTCGTGAGGTGAGGTTTGATGCCATTCGGACAGGTAGGTGTCGATGAAGGCTTCGAGCGGGTGTTCCTCGGCGAAGATTTGCGCGCACAACTCGTCGACTTGTACGCCAGCCTCTTGCAAGGCTTTTTCCACCAGTTCGTCCTTGGACTTGAAGTGCGAGTAAAAGCCACCGTGGGTGAGGCCCAGTGCTTTCATCAGGGGTTGCAGCCCGGTCGCGCCGATACCGTCGCGTCTAAATCGCGCTGAAGCTTCCTTGATTATGCGTTGGTGGGTCTGGGCTTTATGGTCCTGCGAGTAACGCATCTGATATCTCCGCATCAATGCGGCCCATATTAACCAATGAAAATTGCATGGTGACTGTACTTCTATTTCTAAAAAGCATGCAGATGCTTCGATATGGGTACAAATCGGCATGATTTCAGGGCAGCCACGCAAAAACAAACCCCGCCGTTCAAGGCGGGGTTTTCATTCAGCGGTCCTGCGCTTCCTTGGCGTCCATTTCCGCATTGCGTTCGGCGACGCGCTTACGTTGCTCTTCGGTCAGTTCGACTTTGTGAGCGGTGTCGCGCAGCATCATCAGACCACCAACGATCGAGCCAATGGCAACGACCAGAATCAACCAGGCATACCAGGGCATAGGACTCTCCTTGAAAAGCAGGCGGGTCGACGAGGGTTCGTCAACCGATCGCGTATAGCACTTTGAGTGACGGGGTTTCATCGCAGTTCCATCGCTATCACCCCCATTCTATGCCTGTTGTTCAAGGTTCACTTGAACGCTTTCAAAGTCCGGTCAGCATCGCATCCGCCGGTGCGTCGGCGCGCAATTGCGCGGTGAGCGTGAAGTACACGAAACCTGCGGCCATGAAGCCCAGGAAGATCAGGCCGATCAAGGTGTTGAACCAGGCCATCGCCACCAGGCATACCACCGCCAGCATCAGCGCAATGAACGGCACCAGCGGGTAGCACGGGGCGCGGAAGGTGCGCTCCAGGTTCGGCTCGGTTTTGCGCAGCTTGAACAGGCTGAGCATGCTCATGATGTACATGACGATGGCGCCGAATACCGCCATGGTGATCATCGCCGCCGTCAGCGTCATGCCGCCGAGGTTGATCAAACCGTCGCTGTAGATCGCCGCGATGCCGATCACGCCGCCGGCGATGATCGCACGGTGGGGAGTCTGGAAGCGCGACAATCTGGCCAGGGACGCCGGCAGGTAGCCGGCGCGGGCAAGGGCGAAGAACTGGCGCGAATAGCCAAGGATGATCCCGTGGAAACTCGCCACCAGGCCGAACAGGCCGATCCACACCAGCATGTGTAGCCACCCGGAGCTTTCGCCGACCACGGTTTTCATCGCCTGGGGCAGCGGGTCGTTGATGTTTGACAGGGTGCGCCAGTCGCCGACGCCACCGGCGAAGAACATTACGCCCATCGCCAGCAGCACCAGGGTCAAAATACCGCTGATATAGGCTTTGGGAATGGTGCGTTTCGGGTCCTTGGCTTCTTCGGCGGCCATGGCGGCGCCTTCGATGGCCAGGAAGAACCAGATGGCAAAGGGGATGGCCGCGAACATTCCGGCAATCGCCGGGGCGCCGAACACGTCGGTGCCGGCCCAGCCATTGAGGGCGAAGTTGCTGAAGCTGAACGCCGGCGCGACCACGCCCATGAACACCAGCAATTCAGCGACCGCCAACACGCAGACCACCAGCTCGAAGGTCGCCGCCAGTTTCACGCCGAGGATGTTGAGTCCCATGAACAGGATATAGGCACCGACTGCCGCGTGTTTCGGGTCCAGGGCTGGAAACTGGACATTGAGATAGGCGCCGATGGCCAGGGCAATCGCCGGTGGGGCGAAAACGAATTCGATCAATGTCGCCAGGCCGGCGATCAATCCGCCTTTTTCCCCAAACGCACGACGGCTGTAGGCAAAGGGGCCTCCAGCGTGAGGAATGGCGGTGGTCAACTCGGTGAAACTGAAGATGAAGCAGGTGTACATGGTGGCGACCATGAAAGAGGTCACCAGAAAGCCCAAGGTCCCGGCCACGCCCCAGCCATAACTCCAGCCGAAATACTCCCCGGAAATCACCAGCCCGACGGCAATGCCCCACAGATGCAACGTGCCCAGCGTGGGTTTGAGTTGTGTGTTCATGCGCTTGCTCCCTGAGTGGTTTGGAACGCTCGGGGGGAGGCCAGTGCAGTGGGCGTGCCATTTTTCGAGGGGGCGTCGTAATGGACTGAAAGGCGTCGTATCGGAGATGTTCGCAACTGAATGTGCGAACTTTGTGCGTCAGTCGGGGGCGTCGTTGCTACTAATGCTGCTTTCGCGAGCAAGCCCGCATGTCTGCTACGACGCCGCTGTGATGCGGATACGTCGAATTTCAAAGCAGGTGCGGGCTGCTGTTGATGTTCAGGTTTGTTCGGTAAGGCACTCGCGCAACGCCGTCTGCCAGTCAGGTTGACTGACGCCCCAATCGCGTTGCAAGCGACTGCAATCCAGGCGCGAGTTGAGCGGCCGGGCGGCGGGCGTCGGGTAGTCGCTGGACGGGATCGGTAACAGGGCGGCGCAGGGCTTGCCCTGTTGCCGCAATGCTTCGCCGATTGCCTGGGCGAAGCCGAACCAGGAGGTCTCACCTTGAGCGCTCAGGTGATAAGTACCCCAGTTGGCCACCTCATTCGCCTGCCAGTGTTCAATCAGGGCAAGGGTGCTGTTGGCGATTGTGCCGGCCCAGGTAGGTGCTCCGATTTGATCGGCGACTACCCGCAACTCCGGTTTCTCTTGCAGCAATCGCTGCATCGTCAGTAGAAAGTTGCGGCCATGGGTTGAATAGACCCAACTGGTACGCAGGATCAGGTATTTGCCTTGCACATCCTTGATGGCCTGTTCACCGGCCAGCTTGCTCTTGCCGTATACCCCGAGCGGATTGGGCGTGTCGTCCTCGTTGTAAGGACCGGCTTTCAACCCGTCGAAAACATAGTCCGTGGAGTAATGTATCAACGGGATGTCCAGAGCCAGCGCCTCTTCGGCGAGTATGCCGGGAGCGATCGCGTTGATGGCAAAGGCTGCTTGCGGCTCGCTTTCTGCCTGGTCGACCGCTGTATGGGCCGCCGCGTTGATGATCAGATCGGGCCTGACGTTTTGCACCTGGCGGCGAATCTGATCGGGTTGCGCGAGATTGAGTTGATCGCGACCCAATACAATCAGTTCGCCGATAGCCCCCAGTCGCCGTTGCAGTTCATGTGAGACCTGACCGTTGCGACCATTGATGAGTACTTTCATGGCTGCAGCCCAGTCTCTTCACGAGGCAAATCGGGCTCACACAGATTCATTGCGCTTCCCCTGCCAGTTTGGCCAGGTACTGGCCATAACCCGTCTTGCCAAAGTACCGGGCGCGCTCCAGCAGCTGTTCGCGGTCGATCCAGCCATTTTCATAGGCTATTTCTTCGAGACAGGCGACTTTGAGGCCTTGGCGGTGTTCGATGGTCTGTACGTATTGAGAGGCTTCGAGCAAGCTGTCGTGGGTGCCGGTGTCGAGCCAGGCGAAACCTCGACCAAAACGCTCGACCTGCAGGTCTCCGCGTTGCAGATAGGCATTGTTGACGTCAGTGATTTCCAGCTCGCCGCGAGGCGAAGGTTTCACCGCTTTGGCGATCTCGATCACGTCGTTGTCGTAGAAATACAGGCCGGTTACGGCATAGCTGGATTTCGGCTTTTTCGGTTTTTCTTCGATCGACAGCGCACGGCCATCGCTGTCGAAGTCGATGACGCCGAAGCGCTCGGGGTCCTTGACCCAATAACCGAACACGGTGGCGCCGGAAGAGCGTTTTGCCGCGTTCTGCAATTGTTCGCCAAAGTGCTGGCCGTGGAAGATGTTGTCGCCCAGGATCAGGCACACAGGGTCATCGCCAATGAACTCCTCGCCAATCAGGAAAGCCTGGGCCAGACCGTCCGGAGATGGCTGCTCGGCAAAGCTGAAGTTCACCCCGAACTGGCTGCCGTCACCCAGCAGATTGCGATACTGCGGCAGATCCTGCGGGGTGGAGATCAGCAGGATATCCTTGATGCCGGCCAGCATCAGCACCGAGATCGGATAGTAGATCATGGGCTTGTCGTAGACTGGCAACAGTTGCTTCGACACGCCGAGCGTAATCGGGTGCAGGCGCGTGCCCGAGCCACCCGCCAAAACGATGCCTTTCATCATGCGAGCAGCTCCTTGGGATTGATGGCGCCAAGGCGTTCACCCTGATAGCTGCCGTCCTGGACACGGCGGCACCATTCCAGGTTGTCCAGGTACCATTGAACGGTTTTGCGCAGGCCGGTTTCGAAGGTTTCTTCGGGCACCCAGCCCAGTTCGCGCTCAATCTTGCCGGCGTCGATTGCGTAGCGTAAGTCATGACCAGGACGATCCTGGACGAACGTGATCAGGTCGGCGTACTGCGCAACGCCCTCAGGCTTGTGCGGTGCCAGTTCTTCAAGCAGGGCGCAGATGCCGCGCACCACGTCGATGTTCTTTTGTTCGTTGTGCCCGCCGATGTTGTAGGTCTCGCCGACGGTTCCGGTGGTCACCACCTTGAGCAGTGCCCGGGCGTGATCCTCGACGAACAGCCAGTCGCGCACTTGCAGGCCGTTGCCATACACCGGCAGCGGCTTGCCGGCCAGGGCGTTGAGGATGACCAGTGGAATCAGTTTCTCGGGGAAGTGGAAAGGCCCGTAATTGTTCGAACAATTGGTCAGCAGCACGGGCAGGCCATAGGTTCGCTGCCAGGCGCGGACCAGGTGGTCGGACGCGGCCTTGCTGGCGGAGTAGGGCGAGCTGGGTGCGTAGGGCGTCGTTTCCGTAAACAGGTCGTCGACACCGTGCAGGTCGCCGTAAACCTCGTCAGTGGAGATGTGATGAAAGCGGAACGCGCTTTTCTCGGGCGCCGGGAGGGCTTGCCAATACGCGCGGGCGGCTTCGAGCAGGCTGTAGGTGCCGACGATGTTGGTCTGGATGAATTCCGATGGCCCATCGATGGATCGATCGACGTGGGACTCCGCAGCCAGGTGCATGATCGCGTGAGGCTGGAAACGGGCCAGCACTGCACTGACGGTGGCCTGGTCAACAATATCGGCCTGAACGAACTCGTAGCGCGTGTCGTTGGCAATGCTGGTCAGCGATTCGAGATTGCCGGCATACGTCAGTTTGTCCAGGTTGAGCACTTCATGCCCGGTGTGTTGAATCAGCTCGCGGACAAGGGCCGAGCCTATGAAACCGGCTCCGCCGGTAATAAGGATACGCACGTTGGGCCAGCCTTTTTCAGTAATGCGAATGGCGGTAGCTTGCAGGCGCGAGCGGGGAGGTGCAAGAGTTCTTGACCCATTTGGTTGCGTCGCGCCAATCAGGTTCGATTATCCATGAGTTGCCGCCGTCACTCACTACTCTTGCGCACAATTTGGAGTTCCAGGTACGACCTTCGCGGTTTTTTACGTATCGGAAGGCCTTCGCGCACCCCGTAACCCCAGCGTAAACCCACTCTTTACGCTTTCTTTATGTCCGGCCCGCACCCTCGGTCTCGCTCCTTTACAGCCTCCTTTCCGACAATGACTCCACACGCGGCAATACGCCGTAACACGGAGAACTTCCATGAGCGTTCTGGACGGAGTGTCACTGCTGTTGGCAGTGGGGCTGTTCATTTATCTGTTGGTTGCGCTGTTGCGCGCGGACCGGAACTAGGAGCGGCTATGCACAGTTATGACTATTGGCTGATCCTCGGGTTTTTCGCCCTGGTATTGGTCCCGGCGCCGTTTCTCGGGCGTTTCTACTACAAGGTGATGGAGGGGCAGCGCACGTGGCTGTCGCCGGTCCTGGGCCCGGTCGAACGCGGTTGCTATCGGCTGGCCGGCGTCGATCCGCACGCCGAACAGACTTGGCAGAAGTACACCCTGGCCTTGCTCGCCTTCAACCTTGCGGGTTTCCTGCTGCTGTTCGCGATCCTGCTGTTCCAGGACCATTTGCCGCTGAACCCGCAAAACCTGCCGGGGCAGGAGTGGACGCAGGCGTTCAACACCGCCGTCAGTTTCATGACCAACACCAACTGGCAGTCCTACAGCGGCGAAGCGTCCTTGAGCTACTTGAGCCAGATGGCCGGCCTCACCGTGCAGAACTTCGTCAGCGCCGCCACTGGCCTGGCCGTACTGGTTGCGCTGTGCCGCGGCATCGGGCGCAAATCCACGGCATCGCTTGGCAACTTCTGGGTCGACATGACCCGCGCCACCCTCTACGGCCTGTTGCCGCTGTGCCTGTTGCTGGCGCTGTATCTGGTCTGGCAGGGCGTGCCGCAAACCTTCGCGCAGTACGTGAATGCGGTGACGGTGCAAGGCGTTGACCAGGTCATTCCCCTGGGCCCGGCTGCCAGCCAGATTGCGATCAAGCAATTGGGTACCAACGGTGGCGGCTTCTTCGGCGTCAACTCGGCGCATCCGTTCGAGAACCCGACGGCCTGGAGCAACCTGTTCGAAGTGGCCTCGATCATCCTGATCCCGGTGGCGCTGGTTTTTACCTTCGGCCACTACGTGAAGGACCTGCGTCAGAGTCGCGCGATCATCGCCTGCATGCTGGCGCTGTTCCTGATCGGCGGCGCGACCTCGCTATGGGCTGAATACCAGCCGAACCCGACCCTGAACAACGTAGCCGTCGAGCAGACTGCGCCGCTGGAAGGCAAGGAAGCGCGTTTCGGCACTACCGCCACGGTGCTCTGGTCGGTGACCACCACGGCGGCGTCCAACGGCTCGGTCAACGGCATGCATGACAGCCTCAATCCGCTGAGCGGCATGGTGGCCCTGGTCAACATGATGGTTGGCGAGGTGATCTTCGGCGGCGTCGGTGCCGGGCTCTACGGCATGTTGCTCAACGTGCTGATCGCAGTGTTCCTCGCCGGCCTGATGATCGGTCGTACGCCGGAGTACCTCGGCAAGAAACTGCAAGCCAGGGAAGTGCAATTGCTGGTGGTGACCCTGATGGTCATGCCGATTGGCGTATTGGTGCTCGGCGCGATTGCCGCCAGCCTGCCAGGCCCGGTGGCCTCGGTGAGTAACCCTGGCGCCCACGGTTTCAGTCAGTTGCTCTACGCCTACACCTCGGCCAGTGCCAACAACGGTTCGGCTTTCGGCGGCTTCGGTGCCAACACGCCGTTTCACAACCTGATGCTGGGCCTGGGCATGTTGATTGGTCGCTTCGGTTACATCCTCCCGGTTCTGGCCCTGGCCGGTAGCCTGGCGATGAAGAAAACCGCACCGATTGGTCAGAACAGCTTCCCGACCCACGGCCCCCTGTTCGTGACCTTGCTGACTGTGACCATTTTGCTGGTGGGCGGCCTGACATTCCTGCCGACCCTGGCACTGGGCCCGATTGCTGAACATCTGAGCATGGCCTTCTGAGGAAGTTGAAGATGAATATGCCTGTATCCAAAACCGTCGCCGTCAAGGCGCCGGAGCAACCGAAAACTGCGATCTCGGCCCTGTGGCGCCCGGCGCTGGTGCAAGCCTTCGTCAAGCTCGATCCACGGCAACTGCAGCGCGCACCGGTGATGCTGGTGGTCGAACTGACCGCGATCCTGACCACCGTGCTGTGCTTCATTCCCGATACGGCCGTACCGACCTTCGTCGCCGCGCAAATTGCCGTGTGGCTGTGGTTCACCGTGTTGTTCGCCAACTTCGCCGAAGCTTTGGCTGAAGGTCGTGGCAAGGCCCGCGCCGACAGCCTCAAGGCCGGAAGCGAAGGCTTGAGCGCCCGGCGCAAAACCAGCAACGGCACGTTCCAGGTGGTGCCGGCCACCAGCCTGCGCAAAGGTGATGTGGTGCGTGTCGAAGCCGGGGAGATGATCCCCGGTGACGGCGAAGTGCTCGAAGGTATCGCAGCGGTCAACGAAGCGGCGATTACCGGTGAGTCGGCACCGGTGATTCGTGAGTCCGGCGGCGACCGCTCGGCCGTCACCGGCAATACACGGCTGGTGTCCGACTGGCTGTTGGTGAAGATCACCGCCAACCCTGGCGAGTCGACCCTGGACCGCATGATCGCCCTGGTCGAAGGCGCCAAACGCCAGAAAACCCCGAACGAAGTGGCGCTCGACATCCTGCTGATCGGCCTGACCCTGATTTTCCTGCTGGTGGTCGTCACCCTGCAACCGTTCGCCCACTTCGCCAACGGCAGCCTGCCGCTGGTGTTCCTGGTGGCACTGCTGGTCACCTTGATTCCGACCACCATCGGCGGCCTGTTGTCGGCCATCGGTATCGCCGGCATGGATCGTCTGGTGCGCCTGAACGTGATCGCAAAGTCCGGTCGTGCGGTGGAAGCGGCGGGGGACGTGCACGTCCTGCTGCTGGACAAGACCGGCACCATCACCTTCGGTAACCGTCGTTGCTCGGCGGTGTATGCCGCGCCAGGCGTGACAGCCAGGGAGTTGGCCGAAGGCGCGTTGCTGGCGTCGCTGGCCGACGACACTGCTGAAGGCAAGTCGATCGTCGAGTACCTGCGTGGCACTCATCCGCAACCGGAACCGTCCGCCGACCTGCTGACAGCCGTGCCATTCAGTGCCGAAACCCGCCTGTCCGGTGTCGACTATCAAGGGCGCGTATACCGCAAGGGTGCGGTGGATTCGTTGCTGGCGTTCGTCGGCCTGAAACGTGCTGACCTGGCACCGGCCTTGTCCCGCGAAATCGACAAGATCGCGCAAAGCGGCGGCACCCCCTTGCTGGTCTGCGCCGACGGCAAGTTGCTCGGCGCGATCCACCTCAAGGACGTGGTCAAGCCTGGTATCCGCGAGCGTTTCGCCGAGTTGCGAAAGCTGGGCATTCGCACGGTGATGGTCACCGGCGACAACCCGTTGACTGCAGCCGCCATCGCTGCGGAGGCCGGTGTGGACGATGTGCTGGCGGAAGCCACGCCGGAGAAGAAACTGGCGCGCATTCGTCACGAGCAAAACGACGGGCGTCTGGTCGCCATGTGCGGCGACGGCGCCAACGATGCCCCGGCGCTGGCCCAGGCGGACGTCGGCATGGCGATGAACGACGGTACGCAAGCGGCGCGTGAAGCGGCCAACATGGTCGATCTCGACAGCGACCCGACCAAGTTGCTGGACGTGGTGCAGATCGGCAAGGAATTGCTGGTTACCCGCGGTGCGCTGACGACCTTTTCCATCGCCAACGACGTGGCCAAGTACTTCGCGATCCTGCCGGCGCTGTTCGCCGCGATCTACCCGCAACTGGGCGTGCTCAACGTGATGCACCTGAGCAGTCCGCAGAGCGCGATTCTGTCGGCGATCGTTTTCAACGCCTTGATCATTGTGGTGCTGATTCCCCTGGCATTGCGCGGTGTGCGCGTGCAGGCGGCGAGTGCGGCGGCGCTGTTGCGACGCAATCTGCTGATCTATGGCCTGGGCGGGATCCTGGTGCCGTTCGTGGGCATCAAGGCGATCGACATGCTGTTGACGGCGTTGCATCTGGTTTGACCTGCGCGGGGGGCCAGATGCACCGCCTTCGCGAGCAGGCTCGCTCCCACATTTGAAATGCTTTCGCCCTGTGGGAGCGAGCCTGCTCGCGAAGAATGCGACACGGTCCAATTGATTGAATTACGAATTCGAGGATTTTGAAATGTCCACATTGATACGCCCGGCCCTGAGCCTGCTGGTCCTGATGACGCTGATCACTGGCGTCGCTTATCCACTGGTGGTTACCGGCGTCGCCCAGGTCGCGTTCCCGGATCAGGCCAACGGCAGCCTGGTGCGCGATGCCGAGGGCAAGGTCCGCGGTTCCTCGCTGATCGCCCAGGATTTCGTCGGCGACGCTTGGTTCCACCCGCGTCCTTCGGCCGGTGCCTTTGCTACCGTATCGAGCAGTGCCAGCAACCTCTCGCCGAGCAACCCGGCTCTCGCCACGCGAGTGATCGACGAAGCCGGCAAGCTGCTGGTGCCCGGCCAGGGGGCGGTGCCATTGGCGCTGGTCACTACGTCGGGCAGCGGTCTCGATCCGCACTTGCCACCGGCGGCGATTGCCTATCAACTGGCGCGTGTCGCGGCGGCGCGCAATCTGCCGGTCGCGTCACTGCAACAGCTGCTGGACGCGCACATCGAACAGCCATTGGTAGGTCCGCCGGTGGTGAATGTGCTTGAGTTGAATCTGGCGCTGGAAAAGCTTTAGATCCGTGGTGCTGCCATTCGCGAGCAAGCCCGCTCCCACAATTGGAATGCGTACTCCTGTGGGAGCGGGCTTGCTCGCGAAGGCGGTTTGACAATCACTACATCAACATCTGAAAGACGAGAACTTCAAGCATGAGCAACTCCGGCCGCGCCGACGCGCTGTTAGCAGACCTGCCCCGCGATGGCCGTGGCCGGCTCAAGGTTTTTCTCGGCGCCGCGCCCGGAGTCGGCAAGACCTACGCCATGCTCCAGGCGGCCCACACCCAACTGCGTCAAGGCGTGAAGGTCATTGCCGGCGTCGTCGAAACCCACGGCCGCGCCGAAACCGAAGTACTGCTCAGCGGCTTGCCGCAGCAGCCGTTGGTGCGCTCGGAATACCGTGGTGTGTTGCTCGAAGAAATGGACCTGGACGGTCTGATCAAAGCCAAACCGAAGCTGGTGCTGGTCGATGAGCTGGCGCACACCAACGCACCCGGCAGCCGTCACGAAAAACGCTGGCAGGACATTCAGGAACTGCTCGCCGCCGGCATCGATGTCTACACAACGGTCAACGTCCAGCACCTGGAAAGCCTCAACGATCAGGTGCGTGGCATCACCGGCGTACAGGTCCGTGAAACCTTGCCGGACTGGGTGCTGCAAGAAGCCTACGAACTGCTGCTGATCGACTTGCCGCCACGGGAACTGCTCGAGCGCCTGCGCGATGGCAAGGTCTATGTGCCGGAGCAGGCGCGGGCGGCCATTGACGCGTTCTTTTCCCAGACCAACCTGACAGCCCTGCGCGAACTGGCGATGCAAACCGCAGCGGCTCAGGTCGATAACGATCTGGCCCTGGGCTATCGCCAACTTGGACAAGCGGCGCCAGCCGTGCGCGGGCGTTTGCTGGTAGGGGTGGACGGCGATGCCCAGGCCGAGCGTCTGGTACGGCATGCCAGTCGCGTGGCCCAACGGCGGCACCTGCCCTGGAGCCTGGTGCACGTGGACAACGGCCGCGTGCGTGACGAACAGTCCCGCCTGCGCCTGCAGAGCGCCCAGCAACTGGCCGAGCGCCTGGGCGGCGAAGTGGTGTTGCTGCGCGCCGGTGAGGTGGCGAAAACCTTGATCCAGCATGCCGCCGAACGTCGTGCCAGTCTGGTGCTGGTCGGCCAGTCCCGGCCGAGATTGCGCCGACGCCTGTTTGGTGGCGGGCTGGCGGCGCGGCTGCTGCGCAATGCGCGCGGACTGGAAATCAACGTTCTCGACGGCGATCACCAACAGCATCAACCTCATCAGCGGTCGATGGGGCCGCTGGTCTGGTTCGACTACGCGTTGGCGGTGGTCGCGACGGTCATGGCCAGTGCCCTGGCCTGGGCCGTGGCGAGTGTATTGCCACTGCCCAATATTTCACTGGTGTTCCTCGCCGCCGTGTTGCTGGTGGCGGTGCGCAGCAGTCTCGGGCCGGCGCTGGCCTGTGCGGCGTTGTCGTTTCTGACCTATGACTTCCTGTTCATTCCACCGACTTTTTCTTTCAGCATCCAGCGCGAAGAAGACGTGCTGACCTTGCTGTTTTTCCTGCTGATGGCAGCCCTCACCGGCAACCTCGCGGCGCGCCAGCGCAGGCAATTGCAGGCACTGCGCGATACCCAGGAAGAGACCACGGAATTGCTCGACCTGTCACGCAAACTGACAGCCGCCACCGACCGCCAGGCCGTGGTCAGTGCGGCCGCCCAACACCTCAACGGTTGGAGCGACGTGCAGCTGTGTCTGCTCAATCGCGACGGGCAGAGCGGCTGGAAAGTCGAAACCGGTGGCCCGCTGGAGTTTACCGAAGCTGAGCGCGCCGCCGCCGATTGGGCCTGGCAGCACGATCAACCGGCAGGTGCGGGCACCGGCACCTTGCCGTTCGGCCGCTGGTGGTGGTGGCCGTTATCGGTCGAGGACGGCCCGCTCGCGCTGCTTGGCGTGTGCGCCAAGGAAGGCCAGACCCTGAGTGGCCAGCGCCGTCGCTTGTTGACCGCGCTGAGCCAGCCGCTGGCCCAGGCGCTGGCCCGTGCGCAACTGGCCGATGATCTGGAAGCGGCGCGGCTGCACGGTGAAACCGAGCAGTTGCGCAGTGCCTTGCTGGCTTCGGTGTCGCACGATTTGCGCACACCCTTGACGTCCATGCGCGGCAGTATCGATAGCCTGCTGGCCCTGGGTGAAGCGATCCCGCTGGAGGATCGGCGTGAGCTGCTCGAGGGCACCCGCGATGAAGCCGAGCGCCTTGATCGTTATATCCAGAATCTGCTCGACATGACCCGCCTCGGCCACGGAGCCCTGAAGCTGGCGCGGGACTGGGTGTCACCGGCCGATATCGTCGGCAGTGCGCTCAATCGCTTGCGCGCAGTCCTTGCGCCGCTGCAAGTCAGCACCGACGTGCCGGCCGAGTTACCGCTGCTGTATGTGCACGCCGCGCTGATCGAACAGGCATTGGTCAACGTGCTGGAAAACGCCGCGCGGTTTTCACCGCCCCACGGGCGTTTGCAATTGCGCGCCGGGGCCGACGACAGTGAGCTGTTTTTTTCGGTCAGCGATGAGGGCCCGGGGATTCCGGAGGAGGATCGGGCGAAGATTTTCGACATGTTCTACACCGCGGCGCGAGGTGATCGTGGCGGACAGGGCACCGGACTGGGGCTGGCGATCTGTCAGGGCATGGTCGGTGCCCATGGCGGGCGCATCAGCGTCGCCGACGGCATCGAGGGACGCGGTACCTGCATCACGTTACACCTGCCGCTACAGGCTCAGCCGGGATACGAGAGTGAAGCCTGATCGTGCTTGCGCTACTCTCTTGCCACTTCTTTTTGTTGATGTGAATTCATGAGCCAGACCGCGACCATACTGGTCATCGACGACGAACCGCAGATCCGCAAATTCCTGCGCATCAGCCTCGCTTCCCAGGGCTACAAAGTGCTGGAGGCCGGCACTGGCAGTGAAGGCTTGGCCCAAGCTGCATTAAACAAACCGGACTTGCTGGTGCTCGACCTCGGCTTGCCGGACATGGACGGCCAACAGGTATTGCGCGATTTTCGCGAGTGGTCGACGGTGCCGGTGCTGGTGCTCTCCGTGCGCGCCAGTGAAGGGCAGAAAGTCGAGGCCCTGGATGGCGGCGCCAATGACTACGTGACCAAGCCGTTCGGTATCCAGGAATTCCTGGCGCGGATTCGTGCGTTGCTGCGCCAGGCGCCCGTCGGCGAAACCCAGCCAGCGGCGCTGAGCTTCGGTCCTTTGACGGTCGACCTGGCGTATCGCCGGGTATTGCTCGACGGTATCGAAGTTGCGTTGACTCGCAAGGAGTACGCCGTGCTGGCGCAACTGGCGCGGCATCCCGGGCGGGTGATCACCCAGCAGCAATTGCTCAAGGACATCTGGGGGCCGACACACACCGAAGATACTCACTACCTGCGCATCGTGGTCGGGCACTTGCGCCAGAAACTGGCGGATGACCCGACCCAACCCAGGTTTATCGTGACCGAGGCGGGGGTGGGGTATCGGTTGTTGAGTGAATAGTTTTGAAATTTTGTGGTGACTGATCTGGCGTTTTCGCGAGCAAGCCCGCTCCCACAGTGAATCTTTGGTGTACACAAAATCCCATGTGGGAGCGGGCTTGTTCGCGAAGAGGGCATTACATTCAATCGAGAACTTTCAGACGTTCAATTCTGCTCATTCTCATACCGATCCAGCGTATCGCGCGCAATCTCCCGTCCCAGCGCGATCAGCTCCGGCGCCTTGTAGAACTCGAAAAAACGGCACACGCGCTTGGGCACGTTGATCAGGATGTCCGGCGGATACCCGGCAATCTTGTACTGCGCCAGCGACGTCTGCATCACCTCGAAACTCTGGTTGATCAAGTCGAGCAAGGATGCCGGCCCGACGTTGTCGATGATGAACGAACCGGTGGCGGAGCGGGGCGCGCCACTGGCTTCCGGGGCGGCCGCGGGTTGTTGGGCTTCGGGTTCGGCGGACTCGATCCACGGGTTGAAATCCGCCCCTTCGGCTTTCAACGCTTCCTGCTCCAGGATCAACAATTGTTCCGCCTGTTTACGCCGGAACGGCAACTTCGAGCCGACAGAGCTCATCAGGTTGTCGAAGCGGCTCTTGAACGCGGCAGGGCGCTGGATCACCGGCAATTGATAGTGGCGCTGGTTGGTGGAGTTGAGGTTGACCGCGATGATCAGGTCGCAATGGCTCGACACCACGGGCACGATCGGCAGCGGGTTGAGAATGCCGCCATCGACCAGCATGCGGTTGCCCTGCATCACCGGGGTGAACAGGCTGGGAATCGCTGCCGAGGCGCGCATCGCCTGGTGCAGGCAACCTTCCTGGAACCAGATTTCCTGCTGGTTGGTCAGGTCGGCGGCAACGGCGGTATAGGGGATACGCAAGTCTTCGATGTTGATCTCGCCGACGATCTTGCGAATCTGCCCGAACACCTTCTCGCCACGAATCGCCCCCAGACGAAAACTGACGTCCACCAGGCGCAACACGTCGAGGTAATCCAGGCTCTCGATCCAGTCGCGGTATTCATTGAGTTTGCCGGCGGCGTAGATCCCGCCCACTACCGCGCCCATGGAGCAACCGGCGATACAGGCAATGTCATAGCCGCGCCGTTCGATCTCTTCAATGACCCCAATATGTGCGTAACCCCGGGCTCCACCCGAGCCCAATACCAGTGCGACACGCTTTTTCATGAATCGCCCTCGTTTGAATGCTTCAACAATGCACCCATCGAGGGGCATGCTTCAATCGTCATGGTCGTTCGAGGGGGCAAGAGCGTCGTATTTTCGACACTCCATGGCGGCACATGGTTGTTCTCGTCAGCGCTATAGTTCGCACAGCGGACCAACGGCACTTTTCAGGTGCTACACCGTCTTACCTGCATGACTGTTGACCTATTTTTGAGGAGTAAGTGATGAAAGCCTGGATCTGCGTGCCATTGATTGCCCTGGCACTCGCCGGTTGTGCCGGAAAAACCGCCTACCGCGACAGTTGCGGAAGTAACCTGGATGCGGCATGGCATGAACTGGACCTGGCCAAAGCCGAAGGTTTCGCCGGGACCGTCAGCTACTCCAAGGCCCTGTCGCTGTTGACCGCGGCCAAGACCCAGCAGCAATTCGAGGGGTTCGAAGGCTGCACCAGGAAAGCCGAGAAGGCTCGTTTCTATATTCGTGAATCGCGCGCGGGGCGCTGAAGGCAAAAAGCAGCTGCAGGCTCTAAGCTACGAGTTGCAAGACTCATCGGGCTTGCAGCTCGTAGCTTGCAGCCTGGCGCTGTTTACGGAGTAAACCCCCATGATCGATCGGCTGGTGGCTCATGTCCTGGGCCTGGAAGTTCGTCTGCTGGCCTGTCAGGCCCGCTTGAGAGAGCGGACTGACCCTGAAGCTTTACACGATCTGCGCACAACCATGCGTCGGTTACGCAGTCTGTTGCGGCCTTTGCGCGGGTTGCCCGGTGTCGAACAACTGGAGGTGGCCGCCTCGCGGGTGGGCGATCTGACCACGCCGTTGCGTGATCGCGAAGTGCTGGCGGCGTACCTGCTTGAGCACGGTCAACCTCACGCTGCACAGTGGCGCATGGCGCAAATGGCCGAAGCTTATCCGGCCGTGGCGGCCAGTCCCGAGCTCGCGCAATTGCTGATCGTGCTCGATGCGTTTCCGCGTTTTCTGCGCGCTGCCCAGCGCCAGGGATTGCTCAAGGGCCTGCGCAAGCGCATCGAAAAACGCCTGGGCAAGCAGTGGAAAAAACTCGATGAAGCACTGCACGACCCGGCCCACGACCGTCATCGGCTACGCCTGCTGATCAAGCGCGTGCGCTATGGTATCGACGCTTACCCCGAGCTGGACCGTTTACCGAAAGCGGCCATGCCCCGATTGAAATCGGCTCAGGGCGCGCTGGGTGAGTGGCACGATTGCGTGCAATGGCTGGCCATGGCTGAGCAGGAAGCGGATTTGCGGCCCTGTGTCGCGGTCTGGACAACCACCATGGCCGAGGCAGAAAGCCGGGCGGACCGGGTGCTGGAAAAGCTCAGTCGCGATTGCTTCAAATCCTGATATCACCACCGAACAAATGTGGGAGCGGGCTTGCTCGCGAAAGCAGTGTGTCAGTCAGCATTGATGCTGAAGCTGATGGCCTCTTCGCGAGCAAGCCCGCTCCCACAGGAGGTTTATGTTCGATATGAAACCTGCGCGACTTATCTGTCAGTCAATTTGTCCGGAATAGGCGATGTATCCATCTCGCCGGCTGGTTAAGATCCCTTCATCTTTTTCCGATCCCTTGAGGTTTTCATGCGTTTTTCCGAACTGCTTGACGCTGTCCGTAGCCAGCCGCTGGAGCTGTCCATTCCGGCCTCCTGGGGCCAGGGGCGCGCCAGTTTCGGTGGCGTGGTGGCGGCTTTGCAGTACGAAGCCATGCGTGCCCGGGTACCAGCGGATCGTCCGGTGCGCTCATTGGCGATCACCTTTGTCGGCCCGGTTGAGCCTGAGGTTCCAGTCAGCTTTGAAGTCGACGTATTGCGCGAAGGCAAGGCGGTCAGCCAGGTGTTGGGCCGGGTGATGCAGAAGGGCCAGGTGGTGACGTTGATCCAGGGGAGCTTCGGCGCTTCACGCCCTTCGGTGGTGGCCGTGGCCGCTGAACCGGCACCTGAAATGAAGCACTGGGACGAATGCCAGGAATTGCCTTTTATCGAAGGCGTCATCCCTGAGTTCATGCGGCACCTGGCGATGCGCTGGAGTGTTGGCGGGCTGCCGTTCAGCGGTAGCACATCGCGGCAAATGGGTGGTTGGGTGCGCTTGCGCTGCGATGACAAGGAAGAGGCCATCGGCGAGGCGCATATCCTCGCACTGGTGGACGCCTGGCCGCCGGCCCTGATGCCGTTTTTGAAGAAGCCGGCGATGGGCAGCACGCTGACCTGGACCATCGAGTTCGTGCAACCGCTGCTGGAATTGACCACCCTGGACTGGTGCAAATACCTCGTCGAGACCGAGCACGCCGCCGACGGTTACGGGCACGCCGCCGCCAAAATGTGGAGCGCCGATGGCCGGTTGATCGCCATGAGCCGGCAGACGGTGACGGTGTTCGCCTGATCAGTGACGACGGTGGCGCTCACGCCAGGCGCGCCACCAGCCACCACTGAGGAAGAACCGCGGAAAGGTCAGAAACTGCTCGACCAACAGGCGCGATACTGCATCCTTGCGGTCACTGAACGGCTCGGCGGCTTGCGTCTCCATGCTGTGGCCGTGGCGTTGCAGGGCCAGCGCCGCAATCACGCCGATCACGCCAATGGCGATGTTGGCCAGGCTCAGGCTGAAGACCCCGGATACGATCAGCAGAAACGCCACGATGAACAGCGGCACCGCGATCAGGTGTAACACCAGATTGGTCGGGTGCTGATGATTGTTCGGGTACGCTCGCCATTGCCAGGCGGGAAGGTTGGGGTGACGTTTGCCCATGTTGCTGATCCTCGATCCATGTTGAACACATGTAATGAAGAATAGGCCCGGTCAACGCCGGCGGCGAATCAAGGCTGGCTATTGGCTTGATAGGTGCCATGACTGGAATTGATGGTGCCAGTTCTGACGCCTTCGCGAGCAAGCCCGCTCCCACATTTTGAGCGTATTTCAATGAAAGAACGCGGTCACCTGTGGGAGCGGGCTTGCTCGCGAAAGGGCCCTCAGAGTTTGAGCTGACCTATCGCCTTGCTCAACTCCCCGGCCAATGCCGCCAACTCATTGCTGGTAGTCGCCGAAGTCACCGTCTGCTGCACCGTGTTTTCAGTCACGTCACGGATGCTCACCACCGCCCGGTTCATCTCTTCCGCCACCTGGCTCTGCTGCTCGGCCGCCACGGCGATCTGTGTGTTGCTTTCACGCATCTGTGCCACTGCGCCGGTGATTTCAGCCAGGGCTGCGCCGGCCTCTTGCGCCTGTCGTACGCAGTCATCGGCCTTGAACGAGCTATCTTGCATGAAATCCACGGCGTCCCGCGTCCCGGCCTGCAACGCCGACACCATGATCGTGATTTCGTCCGTGGAGGCTTGCACGCGTTTGGCCAGGTTACGTACTTCATCGGCGACTACCGCAAAGCCGCGCCCCATCTCGCCGGCCCGGGCCGCTTCGATGGCGGCGTTGAGCGCCAGCAGGTTGGTCTGTTCGGCGATGCTGTGAATCACGTTGACCACGCCGTTGATCTTCTGGCTGTCCTCGGCAAGGCGTTGAATCATCTCGGCGGTCTGCTGCACGCCGGTGGACAGCCCGGCAATCGAGCGCTGCACCCGCGTCACCACTTCCTGCCCACTACCGGCCAGGGTATCGGCCGATTGTGAAAGGTCACGGGTGGCGCCCGCGTGCTGGGCGATGTGATAGACCGTGGCGGTCATTTCATTGATCGCCGTGGCGGCCTGATCGGTTTCGCTTTGCTGACCGAGCATGCCGTGGCGCACTTCATTCATGCTCGCCGCCAGCCGCGCGGCGCCGATATCCAGTTGCCGGGCGGTGCTGGCGACGGTGTTGACCACCCGTTGATAACCGGCCTGCATGGCGTTGAAGGCGTTGGCCATCTGGCCGACTTCGTCGCTGCAAGCCAATGGCACGCGGGTCGACAGGTCGCCGGTTTTCTCCACGTGCAACATGACGTCTTTCAAGGTGTTGAGCTGGCTGAGCAGGAATCGGATCAGCAACTGCGATGCGCCGAGCATGGCCAGCATCAGGATGAACACCGCCACCGCGTAGTGGGCGAAGCGCTCGCTGAACACCTGGCCCAGGCTTGGACCGTGGGCGATCACGGCGACCCGCTGCCCGTCGGCGCGCGCGAACACTTCGGCGCCCATCAACGGGTTGTCACCGAACAGCGGCATCGGGTTGATCTCGACCCAGCCATTGGCGTCGGCCAGTTCTTGCACGGGGTGCTCATTGAGCATGGGGGCTTGCCCGCGGCTGAACGCCAGCAGGTTGTCGGCGGGGGGCAGCGGTTGCCCGGCGGGCCAGGCTTCGAGCAATCGCGCCTGGGCCTGGGCTGAAGCCTGTGAGGCGTGACTGCGGGCCTGCTGCTCAAGCTGCACCGCGTATAGCACCAGCAACAGGGTGGTGATGAACGCGACGGCGTTGACCGCCCAGAATTTGTATTTCAGCGAGATATTGCTAAGCCAGGCACCCATGGAGGTCTTCTCTGATAGCGGAAACAGTTTTGGCAAGGTGCCATTATTGTGCCGCTACTCAGGTGGCTGGTTCTTGATGCAGATCAATTTCAAACCTGTGGGAGCGAGCTTGCTCGCGATTGCGGTTTGTCAGTCACATCCGTACCGAATGTGTTGCCGCCATCGCGAGCAAGCTCGCTCCCACAGGGATTTATGGTGAACAGGAGATCAATGGCAGGCCATAAAACGCGCGTGCACAGGCTGTGGTGTGTGCCGCCAGATCCTCCTGGCTTTCCCCGCGATGCAGTGCCACTTCGCGCAATACTTCGGTCAGGTACGCCGGCTCGTTTCGCCCGTTTTTCGGCTTGGGGCGCAGGCTGCGCGGCAGCAGGTACGGTGCATCGCTTTCGAGCATCAGGCGTCCGCGCTTGATCTCCCTGACCAGCGGATGCAAATGCGTGCCCCGGCGCTCGTCGCAGATCCAGCCGGTAATGCCGATGTGCAGGTCGAGGTCGAGGTAGCTGAACAGCGCCTTCTGCTCCCCGGTGAAGCAGTGCACCACCGCGGCCGGCAATTGGTCGCGGAAGTCGCGCAGGATCTCCAGCAAACGCTGGCTGGCGTCGCGTTCGTGCAGAAATACCGGCAACTGCAATTCGACGGCCAAGGCCAGATGTTCTTCGAGCACCTTTTCCTGCTGCGGGCGTGGCGAGAAATCACGGTTGAAATCCAGCCCGCATTCACCCACGGCCACCACATTCGGCTCGTCAAGCAAGCTGCGCAAACGTCGGGCGCTGTCGGCGTTCCAGTCGCTGGCGCAGTGCGGGTGAATACCGGCGGTGGCGAACAGGCGCTGATTGCTTTCGTCCAGTTGCCGGCACAGCTCAAGGGCCTGTTCGCTGCCCTCGACACTGGTGCCAGTCAGCACCAGTTGGCACACGCCGGCCGCGTAGGCGCGGTCGAGTACGGCCTGGTGTTTGTCGGCAAAACTGGCGTTGGTCAGGTTGACGCCGATATCGATGAGTTGCATGGTGCTACCTCGGCCCAAAGGCCGGAAAGCATATCAGAGCCGTGGATTTATAAGAAAAGCCAAGAACTACAACGGGTTAACGCTGTCTCTTGAGCCGCGGACCAGGCTGGCTTGGTAATTTTGCCATCACTGTGCCAGTCTTTCGCCCGTTGTCAGCGCCCTGGGCACCCTGTTTTTGTCGTCGCGTTTCATTGACGCGGCCTCATATTCTTTCCGGAGAGTGGATGATTCGTCCCTCGGTTTTGCTATTGCTGTGTTGTTCGCTGCTACTGCCGATGACGGCGGTCGCGCGTCTGCCCGGGCCGCTGCAAGCCGTACCGGCCAGCGAGGTGCGCGACCTTGCGCAGATCCGCAGCAGTCGTGTGCTGCGGGTGCTGGTCAACCAGAGCCGCAACAGTTCCGGTGAAGTCCAGGGGCAGGCGATCGGGGTTGAATACCATCGCCTGAGAGCGTTCGAGCAATACCTCAACGGTCACGCCCGTGACGGTCAGGAAATCACCCTCAAGATCATTCCCAAGGCCAAGGATCAACTGCTGGGCGCCTTGCAGCGCGGGGAGGGCGATCTGGTGGCGCCAGGCGAGTTGCTCGATCTGCAACCGGGCTTTGCCGTCAGCACAAGTGAGCCGATTGCCAGCAACATCCCGTTGGTCCTGGTGGGCATCAAGGGCGAACGCCGCTACACCCGGCTTGAACAGCTCTCCGGCAAGACCCTGGCGTTACCCGCCGGCAGCGCCGCCGGGGATGCCGTCAGCCAGATCAATCAAAAGCTCGCCTTGCACAAACTGCCACCGGTCAACATCGAGTGGGTCGATCCGAGCCTTGCCGTCGAGGACGTACTGGAGATGGTCCAGGGTGGAATCTTTCACCTGACCATCGTCGAGCAACCGATTGCCGAGCGCTGGGGCAAGATCCTGCCCAAGCTGCGTTTCGACAAGCAGGTCGTCATCCGTGAGCCGGGCGAGGAGTTCTGGTTCGTACGCCGCGATGCGTCGATGCTGCGGGCCAGCATCAATCGCTTCCTCACCGTCTACAAAAAACCATCGGATCAGGACGCTGCATTCCTGCGCATCTATCGCCGTCTCTATCAAGTGCACTATCCACTGGCCAAGACGGACCGGCAGCGCCTGGAAAAACTCCGGCCGGTGCTGCAGAAACACGCCGATGCCCAGGGCATGGACTGGCTGAGCCTGGCGGCGCTGGCCTTCAAGGAGTCGGCGTTGCAGCCCACCGCCCGCAGTGGCGGCAGCCCGACCGGACTGATGCAGATCACGCCTTCTGCGGCGCAGCGGGTGGGGGTCAGCAATATTCAGGACGTAGACGGCAATGTGCAGGCCGGGGCCAAGTACCTGGCGATGATCCGGCGCAAGTTCTTTGCCAGCCCGAAACTCAACGAGCGCGAACGCATGGCCTTCGTGCTGGCGGCCTACAACATCGGACCGGAGCGGGTTCAGGGCATGCGCACCGAAGCCCGGCGGCGAGGACTGAATCCCAACCAGTGGTTCTTCCAGGTCGAGCGCGTGGCCATGGAGCAGGTGGGTATGGGGCCCGTCAGCTATGTTAATAGCGTGAACAAGTATTACTTGGCGTTCGACCGGGAGCGGGAGTCGTTGGAGCCCCAGGGACAAAAGGTTGTCTCTCGCAAATGATCAACTAATCTGATTGTAATAGCGGGTTTTTTGCGCTTTTAACATGTGATTTATTGATTAATATGGCGCCCAACCCACACACACTGACAAGGATTTAAACAGCATGAGCACTCTGATCAACAAGGTACTGTTTACCCGCGCTGGCTACGGCCTGACCGTTCTGCGCATCGTGGTCGGCATTGTTTTCGCCGCTCACGGCGCGCAAAAACTCTTCGGGGCATTCGGTGGTTATGGTCTGGCCGGAACCGCACAGTACATGGAAAGCCTCGGACTGACGCCGGGTTACCTGATGGCGGCACTGGCGGGCGGCACCGAATTCTTTGCCGGCCTGGCGCTGATCATCGGCTTACTGGTTCGCCCGGCTGCATTGGGCCTGGTCTTCCTGTCGCTGGTCGCGATTTTCTCGGTGCACATCAGCAATGGACTGTTCATGGCCAACAACGGTTATGAGTTCGCCCTGGCCTTGCTCGGTGGCAGTATCGCGGTGCTGATCGAAGGTGCGGGCAAACTCTCGGCGGACCGTGTCATCGCCGGCTGACCGCTCTGGTTCAACGAAAATGACCCGCCTCGTGCGGGTCTTTTTTGTTGAGCGTCATTCTTGACACTGTCCAGTCAGCTTCTCTAGGATGTTGCCCATGCGCCGATTTAAACAGCTACTTGCGGGGCGCCAGGTGACTCATTCAGTTGCCGATAGAAGCCGGAACAGGCTTCGAAATACCGCTAAAGCGCTGGTTCGGTGTTGCCTCTCACCTGCCATGCAGACTTTTGAGGCAGAGACACGACACAATGAATGCACTAAACCCGGTAGTACGTCCCGCGCCGATCACGGCACATCTCACCCAGCGCAATCCAAAAATCCTGCTTGGCGGCAAACATCAGCCGACGCTCTTGCGTTATCTCGATGGCTGGCCACGTCGTACCGGCGGTCCCGCTGCCTTTCTGATCCAGTTTGTCGAAGACGGTGAGTCTCTCGCCCGTTTCGCCGACGACACTTTTGATCTGGCAGTGATTCAATCCCCCAGCCTCGAAGATGCTCCTGAAGTGATCAGGCAACTGACTCGCGTTGCCCGGCAAGGGCTGATCACCCGCCCTTGAGGTTTACGGGTAGTCGATCGCCACGATATAAACACACTGCTCACCGGTCGGTGTCTGGACCCGGACTTCGGCGTCCAGTGCCTTGCCGATCAGGGCTCGGGCCAATGGCGAGTCAATGCTGATCAGGCCTTGTTTGAGGTCCAGTTCATCCGGCCCGACAATGCGGTAGCGCGACTCCTTGCCATCCTCGTCCTCGATCGTGACCCAGGCGCCGAAATAGACCTTGTTCGGATCGCTGGGCTTTTCGCTGACAACCTTCAGCGCTTCCAGGCGTTTGGTGAGAAAACGCACGCGGCTGTCGATTTCTCGCAGCATCTTTTTGCCGTAGGTGTACTCGGCGTTCTCCGAGCGATCACCCTGTGCCGCGGCTTCGCTGACAGCCTGGGTAACCTGGGGTCGACGCACATGCCACAGCTCATGGAATTCGGCGCGCATCCGCGCTTCACCCTCGGGGGTGATCAGCGCGGTGCCGGCGGTGCGGGGAGGGCGGTAACGGCTCATGGCAACTTCTTGTGGTGGAGACGGCTGGAGTCTATCAACCCTCGCGCAGGACTGTCAGTGGGCTGGCGTTCAATGCCCGACGGGTGCCGAACACACCGGCACCGCCGATCAGCACCGCGCCCAGCAGTGGCAGCAGCAACAGCCAGGGATGTGGATGCCACGGCAGGTCAAAGGCATAGCGGTAGAGCACCAGACTCACCAGTTCCGACCCCAATGCCGCCAGCAAACCGCTGACCGCCCCCAGCAAACCGAACTCGATGCGCCGCGCCTTGACCAGCAATTGTCGTTCGGCCCCCAGCGCGCGCAGCAGCGCGCCCTGGCGAATGCGTTCGTCCAGCGTCGCCTGCAGGCCGGAAAACAGCACCGTCATCCCAGCCGCCAACACAAACAACAATACGTACTCCACCGCCAGGGTGACCTGGGCGAGGATGCTGCGCAATTGTTCCAGCAAGGCTTCGACCTGCAGGATCGTCACCGCCGGGAAGGCGCGGGACAGGTCGACGATCTGCTGGTCATGTCCCGCTGCCAGATAGAAGCTGGTCAGGTAAGTCGCCGGCAGATCCTTGAGGGTGCCGGGCTGGAAGATCATGAAAAAGTTCGGCTGGAAGTTATCCCAGTTGATCTCCCGCAGGCTAGTGACTTTCGCCTCGCGATTGACCCCGCCCACGCTGAAAACCAGATGATCGCCGAGCTTGATTTTCAGGCTTTCAGCGACCTTGCCTTCCACCGACACGCCGGGAATATCGTCTGGCGTTTGTTCGTTCCACCAATTGCCCGCCGTGAGCTTGTTGCCCTCCGGCAGGTCCGCCGCCCAGGTCAGGCTCAGGTCGCGCTGGATTGCCCGGTCCCCGGCCGATTCTTTGGTGACGATCTGTTGCACCGGTTCGCCGTTGATGCTGATCAAGCGCCCCGGCACCACCGGGTACAAGGGTGCCGATTTTGCCGACATGGCGATCAGGTGATCGGTGAAGGCCTGTTTATCCGCGGGCAGGATGTTCAGGGCGAAGTAGTTGGGGGCGTTTTTCGGCAACTGGTTCTGCCAGGTATCCAGCAATTCGCCGCGCAGCAGCGCAATCAGCGCCATCGACAGCAGGATCAGGCCGAACGCCAGGGACTGGCCTGCGGCAGCGAGCGGATGACGCAGCAATTGCCCGAGTCCCAGGCGCCAGGGCAAGGACGCACGCGCAAGCAAGCGCCGCAGGCTCTTCAACAGCAGCAACAACAAACCGCCCAGCACCAGCGCTGCAATCACGCCACCGCCGAGCAGGGCAAAGGTCAGCACCAGGTCCAGGCTCAGGCGCCACATGATCAGGCCGAGGGCGCCCAGCGCTGCACCGTAGACCATCCAGGTGCTGGAAGGGATCGGCAGCATGTCCCGGCGCAGCACGCGTAATGGCGGAACCCGGCCCAGAGCCGCCAGCGGCGGCAAGGCGAAACCGGCCAGGGCCACCAGTCCGGTGCCGATCCCGGCGACGGCCGGAAACAGTCCGCCCGGAGGTACGTCGGTCGGCAGCAAGTCGTGCAGCAGGGCAAACAACCCAAGCTGCGCGAGCCAGCCGAGGAGGGCGCCGCTGATGCTGGCCAGCAGTCCGAGCACAGTCAGTTGCAGGCTGAACAACACCATGGTTTCCCGGCGCGATAGTCCGAGGCAGCGCAGCAAGGCACTGGCATCGAAGCGGCGGGTGGCGAAGCGGGTTGCCGACAACGCCACCGCCACGCCGGACAGCAACACCGCCACCAGGCTGGCCATGTTCAGGTAGCGTTCGGCCTTGCCCAAGGCTCCGCCGATCTGCCGGTTGCCATCCCGGGCGTCCTGCAAACGCTGGTTGGCGGCGAGTCCCGGTTTGATCAGTTGCCGATACATCTCGAGTGCCTGGGCATTGCCTCGCCATAATTCGCGATAGCTGACCCGGCTGCCGGGTTGCACCACGCCGGTTGCCGCAAGGTCGTCGAGATTGATCAGCACCCGCGGCGTCAGGCTGTAGAAATTGCCGGCGCGGTCGGGTTCGTAGGTCAGCACCCGCGCCAGTTTCAGGGTTTTCATACCGACATCGATGCTATCGCCGATCTTCAGGTCCAGGGCGGTCAGCAGGCGTGCCTCGACCCAGGCTTCACCGGGTTGCGGCCCGCCACCGGCGCTTTGCGTGGCGAACGGGGCGGGCGCGCTTTTCAGTTCGCCGCGAAGCGGGTAGGTGTCATCGGCCGCCTTGATGCTGGACAACTGGATGCCGTTGTCTGTGGCGATAACGCTGGAAAACTCCACCACCTGCGCATGTTGCAGTCCCAACTCTGTGCCGCTTCTTATCTGTTCGGGGCGTGCGGGCGAACTGCCTTCGAGGAGCAGGTCGGCGCCGAGAAACTCAGTGGCGCGCAGCATCATGGCGCCATTCAGGCGGGCGCCGAAATAGCCAATGGCAGTGCTCGCGGCCACGGCCACCAGCAAGGCAAAAAACAATACGCGTAATTCACCGGCGCGGGCGTCGCGCAGCAATTGGCGGATGGCGAGACTGAACAGGCGCAACAGCGGCAGGCGTGCCATCAAGGCTCCAGAGGGGCGACCAGCAGGCCGGCTTCAAGACGGATCAGGCGCCGGCACCGATGGGCCAGGCGTTCATCGTGGGTCACCAGCACCAGGGTCGTGCCGCGTTCCTTGTTGAGTTCGAACAGCAAGTCGCTGATGCGCTCACCGGTGTGACTGTCGAGGTTGCCGGTCGGTTCGTCGGCGAACAGCACATCGGGTTCGGCGGCAAACGCGCGGGCAATCGCCACGCGTTGTTGCTCGCCCCCGGAGAGCTGGCGCGGCGAATGCGTCAGGCGCTGGCCGAGACCTACACGCTGGAGTAACTCGGTGGCGCGTTCGCGGGCGTCCTTGCGGCCATCGAGCTCCAGCGGCAGCATGACGTTTTCCAGGGCATTGAGGCTGTCGAGCAGCTGAAACGATTGAAAGACAAAACCCACATGCTCGGCGCGGATGCGCGCACGCTGGTCCTCATCGAGGTTGCTCAGGCCTTGCCCGGCGAGGGTGACTTCGCCGCTGCTCGGCAGGTCGAGACCGGCGAGCAGGCCCAGCAGTGTGGATTTGCCGGAACCTGAAGCGCCGACGATGGCCAGGCTGTCGCCCTTGTTCAGTTCCAGGCTGAGTTCGTGCAGGATGGTCAGTTCACCTTCCGCGCTGGGAACCACTTTGCTAAGGTCCTTCGCGATGAGAATGCTTGCGCCCATGGAGAGTCCGATGCGTGTCTGGTTTTTGAGTGCTGGCCTGGCCTTGATGTGCATGGCCCAAAACGCAGCGGCGGGTACAGTCCTGATCGTTGGCGATAGTATCAGCGCCGGTTTCGGGCTGGATACCCGGCTGGGGTGGGTGTCGCTGCTTGAACAACGGCTCAGGCGCGAAGGTTTCGACGACAAAGTGATCAATGCGTCCATCAGTGGCGACACCAGTGCCGGAGGCCAGGCGCGCCTGCCCGCGCTGCTTGCAGAGCATAAACCGGAACTGGTGATCCTCGAGTTGGGGGGCAATGATGGCCTGCGCGGTTTGCTGCCAACTCAATTGCAACAAAATCTTGCTTCGATGATCGACAGCTCCCGGGCCAGCGGTGCCAAGGTGCTGTTGCTCGGCATGCAATTGCCACCCAATTACGGTGCGCGTTACACCAAGGCGTTCGCCGAGGTCTACAGCAACCTGGCCGATGAGAAAAAGATCCCGCTGGTGCCGTTTTTCCTCGACGGCGTGGGCGGTCATCCGGAGTTGATGCAGGCCGACGGCATACACCCGGCGGCCGGGGCCCAGGACAAGTTGCTGGAAAATGTCTGGCCTACTCTAAAACCGCTGTTATGACACTTTTCTAGACGCAGGCTTTCGGCTAAGGTGGCGCCCCCGATTTGGAGCCCCCGATGCCGCGTCCCGCCTGGTCACTATTTGCCTATCAACTGATCGAGCCTGACGAACAGCTGGATCTGTTCGCCTGCCAGGAAGTGCGGGTGCATCTGGTGACCCGTCAGCTGGAGTTGGGCGGCTCGGCTGACCGGACCCTTTGCGGCAGCCTGTTGCCGGCACAACCGCGCTGGTCGAGTGTTGATCGCCGGGTGTTTCAGGATCAGCGGCTGTGTTCGTTGTGCCGGGCCATTCTTGAGTCGCAGAAGCGGGGGACGTCGCCGATCTGGCCTGAATTGCGGTTTGAGCTTTGATTCGTAGTTGTGCGCTTGTCTTTTGCTGATTGGGTACATATCCGTTTTTTAGGTAACGGCGGCTTATGGTTTCGCCCTGACGGCGACTCCCTTTTTTACAAGCGCCTAAAAAAGGAAGCAAAAAACGCTCGCCCCGAACGTACGGCCCCTCGCTGAGGCTCGGGGTACCTTCGCTCCGGTATTCATCCGGGGGCATTGCCCTCCGGTCGGCTTCGCTTCGACCTACATGCAATGAGTTCGACTGCGTCGAACTGCACTGCGCGCCCATCCCCGGATGAACACCTGCGCTCAGCCTGCCGAGGGGGCGGGTGGATCAAGATCAAGAGCGGCAGGCGAGCTAACGCTCGGCCTGATGAGTGGTGAAGAGCGTGGGGGGGCACCGATCGTCCTTTGCTCTTCTGTGGGAGCGAGCTTGCTCGCGATGGCGGCCTGACAGGCGCAGGTACATCACAGGCGAACGAACCCAGCAAACAGGCCGGCCGCTAGGCCGCCTCGCTTTGCTTTTGCGGTGTACGCCCCCTCACGCCCTGAGCCTGTCCGTCAACCTGTGACGACCTCCATCGGCGCTTCTACCAACGTTGACCTCCATCGCGAGCAAGCTCGCTCCTACAGGCCGGGCGGCGTTCCGTTTTTCCAAAGTGACCCGCTGTAAGAGCGGAACCGCCAGAGGCCGTGACCGCAGCAATGGATATGTACACCCGTAAAAAACACATCGCCCAACACAAAGCCTTCGCGAGCAAGCCCGCCACAGGGATCTTCAGTGGCCAGAGGCCCAGTGTGGGAGCGAAGATAATCGCAAAATCACCTTGCACTGCCTGCAATCGGGCCATCTCCCCGAAATAACGGGCGGCAGTGTACAATCACGTGCTTATACCCTCTGTTGATCATGCGAAGGATTTTCCGGATGTTGCCGCGCTTTCCTGCCGTCACCCGCTGCCTGACTCTTGCCGCCCTTTTTGTGGCCGGTCCCGTTGCAGCATTGGAGTTGCCCCTGCCACCGCCCGGTGAGGACATCATCGGCCAGGTGCAGGTGATCAAGGCCAAGTACGAAGACACGTTCGCCGATCTTGGTACTGCCTATGACCTGGGCTACACGGAAATGGTCGCGGCCAACCCGGGTGTCGATGCATGGTTGCCGGGCGCCGGCACGGAAATCATTCTGCCGACCCGCTTCATCCTGCCACCAGGCCCGCGTGAAGGTATCGTCATCAACCTGGCCGAGTACCGTCTCTACTACTACCCGAAAGGCAAGAACGTGGTGTACACGTTCCCGCTGGGTATCGGTCGTGAAGGCTGGGGCTCGCCGATTGCCCATACCAGCATCACCGCCAAGACGCCTAACCCGACCTGGACGCCTCCGGCGTCGATCAAGGCCGAGCACGCGGCAGACGGTGACCCGCTGCCCAACGTTGTGCCGGCAGGCCCCGACAACCCGCTGGGCCCGTTCAAGTTCACCCTGGGCACTCCGGGCTACCTGATCCACGGTTCGAACAAGAAGTTCGGTATCGGCATGCGCACCAGCCACGGTTGCTTCCGCATGTTCAACAACAACGTGCTGCAAATGGCAGGCATGGTGCCGGTCGGTACCTCGGTACGGATCATCAACGACCCGTACAAGTTCGGCATGAGTGGCGGCAAGGTCTATCTGGAGGCGCACACGCCGCTGGACGACAAGGGCAACCCGTCGGTGGTCGACAAGCACACAGCGGTCATCAATGCGATGCTCAAGCGTGAAGACATCACCAACAACCTGCGCATGAACTGGGATGTGGTGCGGGACGTGGTGGCCGCCGAAGACGGCCTGCCGGTAGAGATCGCTGTGCCGGGCAACGGCATCGCGCCGATGGTGTCGAGCACGCCGATCGATCCGCTGCAGTAACGCGGGTCAAGAGCCCGTCGACGCTGACCGCGTCGACGGGTTTTTTATTGCCTGGAGAAACGCCGGGCAATAAAAAAGCCGACCCAAAAAATGGGTCGGCTTGATAACAATCCCGAGGGATTATTACTTGCGGCTAGCTTTGTCCAGCATGCGCAGAGCACGCTCGTTAGCTTCGTCAGCAGTCTGTTGTGCTTTTTGAGCAGCAGCCAGAGCTTCATCAGCTTTACGGTAAGCTTCGTCTGCACGAGCCTGGGAGCGAGCAGCTGCGTCTTCAGTAGCGGTCAGACGTGCTTCGGTTTCTTTCGATGCGCTGCTGCAACCGGTAGCCAGAACTGCGGCCAGAGCCAGAGCAGAGAATTTCAGAACGTTGTTCATCGTGTTCCCCTTCAAGGACTTTCTATTAAGTAGCTATCTCCTCCGATTGAGGAAATAGCCGGCGTACATACTACCCATTACTTGTAGTAAGTAAAACTGACGTGAAGCAAGAAGCAAAAAAAATTGTAGGCGTTGATTCTTTTTCGAGCAACTTTTAACTGAATTGTTTAAAAAATATCCAGCTGCAAGGCCCGTGGCTGAGCGAACTGCCGAGAAAAAGTTCCTTCGGCACAGCGCTCTTTTTCCCCGGCTGGCTAAAGTCCGCCTATATGGATTCGTCTACACTTTTGTTCGGCTTTTGCGTGGCACCTCTCACTATCTTTCTCGATGTTCAGGTGACTTTAACAACGGACGCTCGTCTTAAGTCTCAACATCCGGCAATGTTCAGGCTATCGACCCGGAGTGACCTTCGGTCGAGCCATTCCTGCGTGATTACGGAGCAGCACCCGCCAACCTGCATGATGACGAGCGCACCTTGAGCATTTCTGCCAATGGTGCCTACTATTTGTACGTGCTCGGTAGCGCGAGATCGGTGCAGTTCTTCTCGGTGTCCATTCAGGCACGGGGTGGCGTAGATGTTCCTTCGCCGGAAAAACATCGGTAAGGTAGGGGTCGGAATTCCAGACCCGCGAGGAGTAGTGATGAGCGAGGCGTTGTCCATCCACCATGACCAGGCTGGTCATCAGTTCGAGACCAATGTGGACGGTCATCGTGCCTATCTGACCTATATGGATCTGGGGAAACAGACCCTGGATATCTATCGCACCTTCGTGCCCAACGCATTGCGTGGTCGCGGTATTGCGGCAGCCTTGACCGAGAAGGCGCTGGAGTACGCTGACGAAATGGGCTACACCGTCATTCCATCTTGCTCCTACGTCGAGCGCTACATGGAGCGTCACCAGCGGCATGCGGCCAAGCTGAGTCAGTGACTTTCAGTCAAACGAATGCATAAAAAAACGCCGGGTTCTACCCGGCGTTTTTTTGTGTGCGCTTTTTGAACAAGCCGTCAGGCGATCAGCTGCGATCGCGTTTAGGCAGCACATCCTTGAGCTTGGCATGCATGCTGCGCAAGGTGTTTTCGGTTGCGGTCCAGTCGATGCAGGCGTCGGTGATCGACACGCCGTACTGCAGGTCGGCGAGGTCTTTCGGGATCGCCTGGGCGCCCCAGTTCAGGTGGCTTTCAACCATCAGGCCGATGATCGACTTGTTGCCTTCGAGGATCTGGTTGGCGACGTTTTCCATCACCAGCGGTTGCAGGGCCGGATCCTTGTTGGAGTTGGCGTGGCTGCAATCGACCATGATGTTCGGCTTGATCTTCGCCTTGTTCAGCGCCTGCTCGCAAAGCGCAACGCTGACCGAATCGTAGTTCGGCTTGCCGTTGCCGCCGCGCAGCACCACGTGACCGTAGGCATTGCCCTTGGTCGTCACGATGGAGACGCCACCTTCCTGGTTGATACCCAGGAAGCGGTGCGGGCTGGAAACCGACTGCAGGGCGTTGATCGCCACGGTCAGGCCGCCGTCGGTACCGTTCTTGAAGCCGACGGCCGAGGACAGGCCGGACGCCATTTCACGGTGAGTCTGGGATTCGGTGGTGCGCGCGCCGATGGCCGACCAGCTGATCAGGTCCTGCAGGTACTGCGGGGAGATCGGGTCGAGGGCTTCGGTGGCGGTCGGCAGGCCTTTTTCGGCCAGGTCCAGCAGCAACTGGCGACCGATGTGCAAGCCATCCTGAATCTTGAACGAGTCGTCCAGGTACGGGTCGTTGATCAAGCCTTTCCAGCCGACGGTGGTACGTGGCTTCTCGAAATACACGCGCATGACCAGATACAGGGTATCGGACACTTCGGCAGCGAGAGCCTTCAGGCGCTCGGCATATTCGTGGGCGGCCTTGATGTCGTGGATCGAGCAAGGCCCGATGACGACGAACAGGCGGTGGTCGGTGCCATCCAGAATGTTGCGAATGACTTCGCGGCCCTTGGTGACGGTGCGCAGTGCGGCGTCGCTCAGGGGAATATCGCGCTTGAGCTGATCGGGAGTGATCAGCGTCTCGTTGGAGGCGACGTTTAGGTCGTTGATCGGTAAATCAGCCATCGTTTACTCGTCAGGTCACGGGTGCCGGCCGCCAGCGAACCCGCGCGGCGGAGCACAGCAGATTAAGCGCGTCGGGGAGCTGAACCTTAGCGCGTTACACCGTGGCTCGACAATGGGCAGACACCGGTTTGGTGGGCTTTCGCAGTCAGTTTCCCTGCCATGAGGGGCAAACCGATCAAGAACACCCCTATTCCAGTACCGGCTGCGCAAAAGCCTTGCGCACCGAATCGTGAGAGAACTCGTCGGCATGCTCCTGGACCCATTCGAGCGCCAGGGCCTGAACATCCTGCAAGTCTTCGTGGGACTCATGCAGGCGGCAGTAGCGTTCGATCTGGCACACCTGCTCACCCATTCGGGCGCTGAACAGCGTTTGTTCGTCGACGAAGGCGATGCCCACCAGATAACCGCGTTTGCGCCGCAGGCACCAGGCGACATAGCCCAGGTAGCGCATGTCCGGGTTCACGGTCGGCATGCGTACTTCCAGTGCCGTGCCGTAGCGCCACGCGCGGTGATAATTGCAAGCCATGCCCCCGAGGCTGATAGTGTGCAGCTGCCGTCGCGAAATACACTCGGGTTTGAGCAAGGTTAATTCGACAGGCACATCGTCAGGGTGAGGAATGAATCGTCCCATGAACACAGACTCCATGTGTCGGCCATCTGACATTGTTCTCCCCAGTATAGTGGTCGAATTGGAACTGACCGATTTTGACGCCGACCAACGGTTGCTGGCGATGAACGGTGTTTCGCTGGTTATTTTCACCAGTGTCGGCTGCGCCAGCTGCCGTTTTGCCCGCGAGCAATTGCCGACACTCGATCTGGTCGTCGATCGGCTGTGCTGGATCGATGCCGGCAATAACGGCGGAGTGGTCGAGCGTTATCAGGTCTTTCACTTGCCGGCGCTGTTTGTCGTTCGCGACGGCGAATTCTTCGGAACACTGAAATCGCGCCTGACCGACACAGAGCTCAATCGAGCCGTGCGCCAGGCGTTGAGTCGAACAGCAGAGGAGTTGCCATGATGGGGACAGTTGCCAGGCCGACAATCGGCATTATCGGGACCGGCGCAATCGGCGGGTTCTACGGGGTGATGCTGGCGCGTGCCGGTTTTGATGTGCATTTTCTGCTGCGCAGCGAGTTTTGCGCCGTGGCCGAGCACGGGTTGCAAGTCGATAGCGCGCCCCACGGTGCGCTGAAACTGAACCCGGTACAGGCTTACTCGAAGGCGCAAGACATGCCGCCCTGCGACTGGCTGCTGGTGGGCGCGAAAACCACCAGCAACGCAGATCTGGCACCAGCCATCCTGCAGGCGGCGGCACCGGATGCCAAAGTGCTGCTGTTGCAAAATGGCCTGGACGTGGAAGACAGCCTGCGCGAGTTGCTCCCCGATTCGCTGCATGTGCTCGGCGGACTCTGCTACATCTGCGTCCATCGCGAGGCGCCGGGCGTCATCACCCATCAGGCGCTGGGCGCGGTACACGTGGGTTATCACAGCGGTCCCGCCGATGGGCCGACACGCACTGCAATAGTCGAGGAGGGCGTCGGCCTGTTCCGCAGCGCCGGGCTCGATTCCCAGGCCATGGCGAATTTGCATCAGGCGCGCTGGCAAAAACTGGTCTGGAATATCCCCTACAACGGTCTCTCGGTTTTGCTCGGGGCGAGCACCACACCGTTGATGGCGGATGCCGACAGTCGCGAACTAATCAGGGCGCTGATGGCTGAAGTGGTGCAAGGCGCCATCGCCTGCGGGCACGACGTACCGGCAGGGTATGCCGAGCACTTGTTCATGGTGACCGAAAAAATGCCCGACTACTGGCCGAGCATGTACCACGATTTCCTGCACAAGCGGCCGCTGGAGCTGGCGGCGATCTACGCTCGACCACTGGCGGCCGCCAGGGCCGCGGGATGTGAAATGCCGCGCATCGAGGCTTTGTATCGCAGCTTGAGTTTCATTGATCGACGCAACACCTGAGTCGACCGACCTGAGGGGGAAGGGCATGCCAAAGGCAATTGACGACAAGCTGGTGCTGGCGATTTCTTCGCGGGCGCTGTTTGATTTGAGCGAAAGCCACAAGGTCTATCTGTCGAGCGGTGTCGAAGCCTACCGGCAGTATCAGATCGAACACGAAGACGAAATCCTTTCGCCCGGCGATGCTTTTCCGTTGGTGCAGAAACTCCTGAACCTCAACAATAGCCTGGGTCGCGCCCGGGTCGAGGTGATTCTGGTGTCGCGCAACAGCGCCGACACCGGGCTGCGGGTATTCAATTCGATCGACCACTACGGACTGGCGATTTCCCGTGCGGCATTCGTCGGCGGACGTAGTCCGTATCCCTACCTCAAGGCCTTTGGTTGCGACCTGTTTCTCTCGACCCACGCCGAAGACGTACGCAATGCCCTGGACGCCGGATTCGCCGCGGCGACCATCCTGTCTGGCGGTGCCAGCCGTGCGGCCAGCGACGAGCTGCGCATTGCCTTCGACGGAGACGCGGTGCTGTTTTCCGATGAGTCGGAGCGCATTTATCAGGCCGGTGGTCTGGAGGCGTTCCAGGCCAGCGAGCGTGAGGCCGCTCGCGAGCCGTTGCGCGGTGGGCCGTTCAAGGGCTTTCTCGCGGCCCTGAACCTGTTGCAGCGTGAGTTCCCGGAGGACGCCTGTCCGATTCGTACCGCGCTGGTCACGGCGCGATCGGCACCCGCCCATGAGCGGGTGATTCGCACGTTGCGCGAATGGGACATCCGTCTTGACGAATCGCTGTTCCTCGGCGGCCTGACCAAGTCCGCCTTTCTCGAAGCCTTCGCCGCCGATGTGTTTTTCGATGATCAGGCCGGCCACTGCGAATTGGCCCGTGAAGTCGTCGCCACCGGTCATGTGCCCCACGGCATAAGCAACGAGCAAAAGGTTTAAGCCCGCCGTTCAATGTGTTGCGCCGGACGTCGTAGTCGCCAAGGCACTGCTAAGCTCAATCAAATGTCCGCCATGTTGGCAGTCGAGGAGGTCATATGATTCGTTCGATGCTGTACGCCACTGACCTTGGCCTGTACGCGCCCGTGGTGATGCAGCATGCCCTGGAGCTGGCCCGCACCTTCAATGCCAATTTGTACGTCGTGCATGCGGTTGAGCCCATGGGGTTGTTTGCCGAATCGGTGCTGCAAAGTTATCTCGATGAACAGGCGCTGAACGAGTTTCACAGCCAGGGCCTGAATACTGTGATTGCCAGTATCGAGCAGCGGGTGCTCGACAGTTTTCGTGAGGAACTGGGGGATGAAGGGGAGCACGACCTGGAGCGAATTCAGGCGGTAAGGGTGCTGCAGGGCGACCCCTCGCAGGTGATTCTGGACCAGGCGCAGAAACTCTCCGTGGATTTGTTGATCGTAGGAAGTCACAGCCATGGTGCGGGTGCGGAAACGCCTTTGGGCCGGACCGCCGCCCGTGTGTTGCAACTGTCCAAGGTACCGGTCTATCTGGTGCCGCTGGTGCAACGTCGTCGTCAAGGGGACCTCTAGCACACGAATAATGGCAATCTGATAAAAAAGTTCTAGATTTATTCTTCGAGCCATTAATATAGTTATATATCGTCGCTGATGCCCGTGGCGTCTACCTGCTTTGAGGGATTCATATGAAGCTTCAACAATTGCGCTACATCTGGGAAGTGGCGCACCACGACCTCAACGTTTCCGCTACAGCCCAAAGCCTTTACACCTCTCAACCGGGCATCAGCAAACAGATCCGTCTGCTCGAAGATGAACTGGGCGTCGAAGTCTTTGCCCGCAGCGGCAAGCACTTGACCCGGGTCACCCCGGCCGGTGAGCGCATCATCACCACCGCTGGCGAGATTCTGCGCAAGGTTGAAAGCATCAAGCAGATCGCCCAGGAATTCTCCAACGAGAAGAAAGGCACCCTGTCGATTGCCACCACTCACACCCAGGCGCGTTATGCATTGCCGCCGGTGATCAGCAATTTCATCAAGCAATACCCGGACGTTGCCCTGCATATGCACCAGGGATCGCCGATGCAAATCGCCGAAATGGCCGCTGACGGCACCGTGGATTTCGCCATTGCCACCGAAGCGCTCGAACTGTTCGGTGATCTGGTGATGATGCCGTGCTACCGCTGGAACCGCTGCGTGGTCGTGCCTCAGGGCCACCCGCTGACCAAACTGTCGAAACTGACCCTCGAAGCGCTGGCCGAATACCCGATCGTTACCTACGTGTTCGGTTTTACCGGCCGTTCGAAACTCGACGAAGCGTTCAGCCATCGAGGCCTGACGCCGAAAGTGGTGTTCACCGCCGCCGACGCCGACGTCATCAAGACCTATGTTCGCCTGGGCCTGGGCGTGGGCATCGTGGCGAAAATGGCGGTCGACACCAAACTCGACAGCGATCTGGTCGTACTTGATGCCAGCGAACTGTTCGAGTCCAGCGTGACCAAGATCGGCTTCCGTCGCGGCACCTTCCTGCGTGGTTTCATGTGCGACTTCATCGAGAAGTTCGCGCCGCACCTGACCCGCGAAGTCATGGCCAAGGCCATTCAATGCCACAACAAGCAGGAACTGGAAGAGCTGTTCGAAGGTGTCGAACTGCCAGTCCATTAAGTCCGTCTAAACGACCTCGGTGACAGCGAACTGTTGCCGAGCGCCCGCCACCGTGATTTCCACCTCGTCGCCCTCGAACTTGCCCAGCAGGCTTTTGCCCAGCGGTGAGCGCGGGGTGATGACGGTGATCAGTTGCCCCACCAGGTCGACTTTCAACCCGGCTGCATCAGGGGCCAGGAACAGCCATTGTTCGCGCCCCTTTTCGTCTTCGAGCCCGAGCAGCGCGCCGACTTCGATGCCCCGCTGTTCGTCATACGGGCGCAGGGCCAGGTTCTGGCAGAGGCTCAGTGACTGGCGGATTTCCTCGACCCTTTTGGCTTGCCCGGCCGCGAGATAGGACGCCTCGAGCCCCAGGGTGTCGTATTTGTTCTCGGCGATGTTTTCTTCGTGGGTCGCCGTTTCGTAGGCGGTTTGCGCGGCCCGTTCGGCGATGTCGAGATCGATCTGCAGCTTGTCGAGAATCAGCTGGTGGACGGTGTGCTTATTCATGATCAATCGCAGAATTGCAGGACGTTGGCGCGACTTTTTTCGCTGGGTGCAGTCCGGTCCTGTTGCAGCCAGAACTGACAGTTCGGGTTGGCCAGGTTGCGAGTGCTGCTGCGCGCCTGATCGAGCCGTTGAGCCTGTTCGCTCTTGCGCAGGTTTTCTTCATATTGCTCGAACAGCGGGCTCTGTGGCGGGATGTCCGGCACCGGTTGAGTCACCACCGGTGGCTTGGCCAATTGCTCCACAGCTGCAGCCACGGGTGCCAATTGTTCGCTGAAAAGCAGGCGTGAAGCGAGCCAGCAGGTCAGCACAATGGCAATGAATCCCAGCCACATGCCGAGGGCGATGCTGCCGGTCAGTTGCAGGGCATTGAGGCTGATCGGGAAGGATCGGCGCGGAGCGGGGCGATGGGGCATGGTTGCTTCCTGGCGAAAGGTCACTGGCGAGTGGCGATTGTCGCATGAAGAATAATCGTCGTCGGCTCTTCTGCACGGGGTAATTTATGCGGACAATCGGCGCCTTTGCCAACGGGAGCCTGGAATGCCTGAACTGAAAACCCGCTGGGATATTTTTTGCACCGTGGTCGACAACTTCGGCGACATCGGCGTGACCTGGCGACTGGCCCGGCAACTGGTGGCCGAACATGGACTGGCGGTGCGTCTATGGGTCGATGATCTGCGAGCGTTCGAGCGCCTGTGTCCGCAAATCGACATCCACGCCGCGCAGCAATGGCAGCAAGGCGTCGAAGTGCGTCAATGGCCAGCCGAGTGGCAACGGACTGAAGCCGCCGATGTGGTGATTGCTGCATTCGCCTGCCAATTGCCGAGCGCCTATATGGATGCCATGGTCGAACGGGAAAAGACTCCGCTGTGGATGAACCTCGACTACCTGAGTGCCGAGGACTGGGTGATCGGCTGTCACGGTTTGCCCTCGGTGAAATACAAGAACGTACAGAAGTTCTTTTTCTTCCCGGGTTTCCAGAAGGGCACTGGCGGATTGTTGCGTGAGCGCGGGTTGCTTGAGCGTCGTCGGCAATTTCAGCAGGACCCGCAAGCTCAAAGAGAATTCCTGCACGGTTTAGGGATTGATCCTGCACCCGGTGCACAGTTGATCTCATTGTTTGCCTACGAAAACACCGGGTTGGCCAGTTGGCTCGATGCGATGGCTGGCGATTCGACGGCCACTCATCTGCTGGTGCCGGAAGGGCGGATTCTCGGCGATGTCGAGCGTTGGCTCGGTGAGCAGGGGTTGGCGGCCGGTGCCGTGCATGTGCGTGACGCCTTGACCGTGCAAGTGCTGCCATTCGTCCGCCAGGACCAATACGACAGCTTGCTGTGGTGCTGCGATTTCAATGCCGTGCGTGGCGAAGATTCCTTTGTGCGCGCTCAATGGGCGGGCCGGCCATTTCTCTGGCACATCTATCGGCAGGAAGAAGATATCCATCTGGACAAGCTCGAAGCCTTCCTCGAACTCTATGTGAAGGGGCTATCGGACCCTGCACGGGAGGCGATCAGCGGTCTCTGGCGAGCCTGGAACGCCGGTGAAAAAATGCCCGACCACTGGCAATCCACCCGTAAACACTGGCCAGAGCTGGAAAAACACGCCGAGGCGTGGTGTCTGGAACAGGCCTTGCAGGCCGATCTTGCCACGGCGCTGGTACAGTTTTATGGAAATTGGATATGATACGCGGCCTAGATTTTTGTAAATCCCATCCAAATTCGGATATTCGCAATGAAAACTGGTAAAGAACTCAAACCCGGTACCGTGATCCGTATCGACAACGATCCTTGGCTGGTTCAGAAAGCTGAATTCACCAAGTCCGGTCGTAACAGCGCGATCATGAAGACCAAGCTGAAGAACCTGCTGACCGGCTACAAGACCGAAACCGTATACGGTGCGGACGACAAGCTGGACGACGTGATCCTCGACCGTAAGGAAGCGACCCTGTCCTTCATCAGCGGCGACTCCTACACGTTCATGGACACCACCGACTACACCATGTACGAGCTGAACGCCGAAGACATCGAAAGCGTTCTGCCATTCGTGGAAGAAGGCATGACCGACGTTTGCGAAGCCGTGTTCTTCGAAGGCCGTCTGGTTTCCGTAGAGCTGCCGACCACTATCGTGCGTCAGGTTGACTACACCGAAGGTTCCGCTCGCGGCGACACTTCCGGCAAGGTAATGAAGCCTGCCAAACTGAAGAACGGTACCGAGCTGTCGGTTGCTGACTTCATCGAAATCGGCGACATGATCGAGATCGATACCCGCGAAGGCGGTTCCTACAAAGGCCGTGCCAAATAAGCACTGCTTGAGGAATGAAAAAGCCCGACCATTGAGTCGGGCTTTTTTGTGCCTGGAATTTCACCTTCAGCGACGACCCCCTTTGGGAGCGGGCTTGCTCGCGAAGGCGTCTTCCCATTCGATATTTATGTCGACTGACACGCCACCTTCGCGAGCAAGCCCGCTCCCACATTGTGTACGGCGTTATTTCTTCAGGTGTTGCTTGAGCTCTTCAGACGCCTGCAACATCGCCGAGCGCACCGCCGGCACCTGGCTCACCACGTTGAGCAAACCGTAGTCGTGGATCATGCCGTTGTAGCGCACCGAGGTCACCGGTACTCCGGCTTCATCGAGTTTGCGGGCGTAGGCTTCGCCTTCGTCGCGCAACACGTCAGCACCGGCGGTCTGTACCAGCGCTGGCGGCAAGCCTTTCAACTGGGCGGTGGTTGCGCGCAGAGGCGAGGCGTAGATCTCGTTACGCTGGTTGGCGTCGGTGGTGTAGTTGTCCCAGAACCACTTCATCGCATTTCTGGTGAGGAAGTGCCCTTCGGCAAACTGGTTGTAGGAGTCGGTTTCGAAGTTGGCATCCGTCACCGGCCACAGCAACACCTGGAACTTGATCGCCGGGGTTCCCTTGTCCTTGGCCATCAGTGCAACCACGGCCGCCATGTTGCCGCCGACACTGTTGCCGGCTACCGCCAGGCGCTTGCCATCGACGTTGATCTCCTTACCGTGCTCGGCCACCCATTTTGTCGCGGCGTAAGCCTGGTTGATCGCCACCGGGTAATGGGCTTCCGGCGACGGCGTGTAGTTCACGAACACCGCCGCTGCCCCAGAACCGGTCACCAGGTCACGCACCAGCCGCTCGTGGGTCGGGAAGTCCCCCAGTACCCAGCCACCGCCGTGGAAGAACATGAACACCGGCAGTTCACCCTTGACTCCGGCCGGCCGGACTATGGTCAGGTTCAGCGGTTGGCCATCGACTTGAATGGTCTTCTGGCTGACATCGGCTTTTGGCAGTGTCAGTTTCACCCCGGCCTGCGCGCCCGTCAGCACGGCGCGGGCGTCTTTCGGGCTGAGTTGTTCAAGTGGTTTGCCGGTACCGGCATTCAGCACATCGAGGAACGCCTGGGTGTTGTGTTCAACCCCATCACTTGCGAACGCACCGTTGATCGACAGAGCGAGAAGGGTACCGGTCAAGACTTTGCTGAAAGTGTTCATGTTCGTTTCCTGTTCGGGCCTGAGTAGTCAGCGCTTAGACGGTTACGTGCAGGCGCACATCGACGTTGCCACGGGTGGCATTGGAGTACGGGCAGACCTGGTGGGCGGCGTCGACCAGTGTCTGGGCATCGGCTTGTTCAAGACCTGGCAGGCTGATGTGCAGGTCGATGTCCAGGCCGAAACCGCCAGGGATCTGGCCGATGCCGACATGGGCGGTGATCGACGCGTCGCTCGGGATGCTGCGCTTGGTCTGGCTGGCGACGAATTTCAGGGCGCCGATGAAGCAGGCGGAATAGCCGGCGGCGAACAGTTGCTCAGGGTTGGTGGCTGCGCCGCCGGCACCGCCGAGTTCTTTCGGCGTGGCGAGTTTGACGTCGAGGATGTTGTCGCTGGAAACCGCACGACCGTCACGGCCACCGGTGGAAGTTGCGATTGCGGTGTAGAGAGTTTGCATGGTGAAAGCCTCGTTCAGGGGTTGAGTTGTTTGCGCTAAATGTTTGCGCGCTAAGTAAGTACGAAGTAAATGTATAGCGCTAATGTTTAGTGCGCAAGATAAAAAACAAAATAAATTTGCCAGGGCCGACGAGCGGTTAAGCAGGATTGGCTGAAACTATTGAGTTAGAGCGGATTGAGGTTTTACAGGCGACTTTTTTTGGGGGGGGCGGCGGGTTCTATAGCACCGCACAAAAGCAGTGTGGGAGCGGGCTTGCTCGCGAAGGCGGTGTGTCATTCGAAATTTACGTCGACTGACACACCGCCTTCGCGAGCAAGCCCGCTCCCACAGGGGATTTGTGGTGGTTTGAAGGCTAAAGGCTGTCTTGCAGGTGGCGACGCAGCTCTTGCAGCTCCGCTTGCAGGTTTTGCAGGCGCTCCAGTGTCATCCCGCTGGCGCCGAGGATGCATTGGGGAATATCACGCGCCTTGTCGCGCAACGCCCGACCCTGTTCGGTGAGCTCGACGATCACCACGCGTTCATCTTCGCGGCTGCGGGTTCGGCTGAGCAGGCCTTCGGCTTCCAGGCGCTTGAGCAGCGGCGTCAAGGATCCAGGGTCGGTCAGCAATCGCGTGCTGATTTCGCCTACCGTCAAACCATCCCTTTCCCACAACACCATCATCGCCAGGTATTGCGGGTAGGTCAGGCCCAGCGCTTGCAGCAAGGGCTTGTAGACCTTGGTCATCATCAGCGAAGTGGAGTGCAGGGCGAAGCAGGCCTGATTATCCAGTAGCAGGTTGTCGCAGTTGTCCGGGGTGTTGCGCTCGGTGCTCATGTCGAAGCCTTGATCTGTGATCATTGGAATCTAGCGGGCGAATCTTTAATGCGCCAGATAATTTTGATCAGTGCCGTTGCAAATGGGTTTGCAACAGCAGATCCCAGGGCGGAACCGGGCTGAAGCGGGTTTTCAGGTACTCCAGCAACAAGCGGCTACGGGGGTTGGGTTGTTGTTCCAGGCGCAAGGCATAGATGCCGGTGTTTTCCGGTTTCGGCAGACCGCTGTCGCAGAACAGCGGCAGCAACTCACCCCGTAACAGGTACTCGCTGGCCAGCCAGGTCGGCAGGTGCGCGATACCCAATCCGGCCAATGCGCCGCATACCAGCGCCTCGGCATTGTTGGCGCTCATGCGCACCCGTGCCGGCCGATGCAACTGCATGTGCCCGTCCCGTTCGAAACGCCAGGCGAAGGGCGGGGCCAGACCATCCCAATCGAGTCCGTCGTGTTCATTCAGCTGTGATGGATCGCTCGGCACGCCGCGTCGTCGCAAATAGTCAGGGCTGGCGCAGGCAATACGCACCATGCTCGCCAGTGGCGTGGCCACCAGCCGGGTGTCGGCCAATTGCCCGGCGCGCAGCACCAGATCGACCTTGCCGAGGTTCTGGCCCTGCATGTCGACGAAACTGTCGATCAGATGCAGTTGCACATCGAGTCCCGGATAGAGCATGAGGAAGTCGGCAATCACCGGTGCCAGGTGCCGGCGCCCAAAGGCTGCTGGCGCATCGATACGAATCAGGCCTTCCGGCGCGCTGCTCAAGGACACGGCCTCGGCCCGGGCCAGGCGCAACTCGGCGACGATCCGCCGTGCTCGCTCGGCGAAGGCCAATCCTGCCGGGGTAGCGCGCACCGCATGCGTGCTGCGGATGAACAGCTGACTGCCGACCGCGTTTTCCAGGCTGTCGATACGCCGTGCCACGGCCGAAGGGGTCATCGGATGACGGCGCGAGGCGGCGGAAAAACTGCCGGTTTCCAGTACATCGAGGAATAAAGCCAGTTGGTCGGTCAATTGGTTGGGATTCATGGCAAGTCTGTGCTTGTGCGAATTTGGCACAGCCATTGTGCGTCGCTGTGCGTTTCCGTGCCATAAGCAACTGCGTAGGATCAATGGCGTGATGTGAGGAGAAATTGGCCGTGATTGAGTTTCTGATGTACCTGGTATTCGGTGCCTTACTGGGCACGCTTGGCGGTTTGTTCGGAATCGGCGGTGGCCTGATTGCCATTCCGCTATTGGGCGTGCTGTTCGGGCTCGATCAGCAGATTGCCCAAGGCACGGCATTGGTGATGGTCGTGCCGAACGTGATGCTGGCGCTGTGGCGCTACCATCAGCGCAACCGGATCGAGCGGCAACACGCGTTACCGTTGGCCATCATGGGGTTCTGCTTCGCCTGGCTCGGATCGATCTGGGCGGTGGGCATCGATGCGCGAACCATGCGCATAGGTTTTGTCGCGTTTCTGATCGCACTGTCGGCGTACAACTTCGTTCGCATGTTCGCCTCCCGCACCACGGCGGCGTCACAGATGAACTACTCATGGCCCTGGCTGGGCGTGCTTGGCGCTGCATCCGGCACAATGGGTGGGTTGTTCGGCGTGGGGGGCGCGGTGGTGGCGACACCGGTGTTGACCAGTCTGTTCGGTACCAGTCAGGTGGTTGCGCAGGGGTTATCGTTAGCGCTGGCCTTGCCGAGCACGGGGGTGACGCTGCTGACTTATGCCGTGCACCATCAGGTCAACTGGGGGATCGGCTTACCGTTGGCGGTCGGGGGGTTGATGAGCATCAGTTGGGGTGTGAAGGTTGCCCACGCCTTGCCGGAGCGGCTGCTGCGCGGGCTGTTTTGCGGGTTCCTGGTGTTCTGTGCAGTGACGCTCGCTTTTAAAGTTTGAAGCCATCAATGATGTGTTCGGCCAGGCACTCGGTGATCGGTGACGGGTTATGCAGGTTGCGCACGAGCATGATACTGGCCTCGGGCAGCAACGGCAGATCCTCGGCTTCACCCAGAATGCGCATGTCCGCGGTGATCAGGCTTTCAAGTTGCGCGGTCACTGCCAGGCCGGCGCTGACCACGGCCATGATCGCCGACAGGCTGTCGCTGTTGTACGCCACCCGGTAATCGCGCCCCCGGGCATCCAGGGCATTGCACGCCCACTGGCGGCAGAAGCAATCGCTGTTGAACATCGCCAGCGGCAGCGGCGTCTGTTCGTGGGCGCTGTAGCATTGCGCCTCGGCCCAGACAAAACGTTCCTTGCGCAACAACTGACCGATTTCGCTGCCCGGTTCGCGGGTCACGATGGACAGGTCCAGGTCCTGGCGCATCAACAGCTGTTTCGATGATTCGCAGTGCACTTCGATCTGGATCAGCGGATAGGACTGGGCAAACCGGCGCAGGATCCCCGGGAGAAACCGCATCACATAATCGTCCGGCGTACCGATGCGCACCATGCCGACCATGTCGGGTTCACGCAGGGTATTGAAGACCTCGCTGTGCAGCTTGAGGATCCGTCGCGCATAGCCCAGCAGCACCTGGCCTTCGGCCGTCAGCCGCACCTGCCGTCCGTCGCGCTGGAACAGCTGACGCTGCAGCACATCTTCTTCCAGTCGTTTCATCTGCATGCTGACGGCTGACTGGGTGCGGTTGACCATTTCGCCGGCGCGGGTAAAGCCGCCCTGGTCGGCGATGGCGACGAAGGTGCGCAGCACTTCGGTATCGATACTCGGGTAGGCCGACATCCATCAATCTCCGAGATATGTGACATCAGAAACATTCGTTGGATTGATCTTAGACCCGGCGCGAGACTGGAGCCATCCAAACGGAGGGCAACAAGATGAAAGGTCAACATGAGTTCCACGGTGCGGAAAAACACTCGATTCACCTGATATCCGATCTGCTGCACAAGGTCGGCCGCTGGTACGAACTGCATCGCGAGCGCGAACTGCTGGCGAGCTTGAGCGACGAAGCACTCAAGGACATCGGCATGAGTCGTGCGGATGTGGAGAACGAGTCGATCAAACCGTTCTGGAGCGACCCGATGCATAAATGACCCGATCAATAAATGATGAATGCCACGCTACACAAACCCCTTACCGGTGAGGTAGGTTGCGAGCAGACAAGGAGATGCCCATGCCCGCAACATTGTCCTTTACCCTCAAACAGGCTCGGCGTCTGGCGCTGGCCGCCCAAGGGTTCAACGGGCGGCAATCGCCAGCGGCGATCAAGGCAGTTGCGCTCAACCGACTGATCGAACGGCTGGGCATTTTGCAGATCGACTCGGTCAATGCAGTGGTGCGCTCGCACTACCTTCCGCTGTTTTCCCGCCTTGGCCATTACTCCTCCGACTTGCTCGACCAGGCTGCCTGGAGCCAGGGCCGGCGTCGAACACTTTTTGAGTATTGGGGCCATGAAGCCTCGTTGTTACCGCTTTCCCTATACCCGCTGATGCGTTGGCGCATGCAGCGAGCGAGCCGTGGCGAAGACATCTATCAGCAATTGGCGCGTTTTGGGCGTGAGCAGCAAGACACGATTCGTCGCGTGCTGGCATCGGTCGAGCAGCAGGGCGCGCTGGGTGCCGCAAGCCTGTCGACCCGTCAGGAGCGTGCCGGGCCCTGGTGGGACTGGAGTGCGGAAAAGCATGCGCTGGAATGGTTGTTCGCTGCCGGTGAAGTGACCGTTGCCGGACGGCGCGGGTTCGAAAGGCTCTACGATTTGCCGGAACGGGTAATTCCCTCGGCGGTTCTTGCGCAGCCGATTCTGGATGAAGATGACGCCCAGCGCGGCCTGTTACGGCATGCGGCAACGGCCCTGGGTGTCGGTACGGAGAAGGATTTGCGTGACTATTTCCGCCTGAACCCTGCGGACAGTCGTCCACGTTTGGCCGAGTTGGTCGAGGCCGGTCAATTGCTGATCTGCGAAGTCCAGGGCTGGCGACAACCGGCCTATTGTCTGCCTGAGCCGAAGGTGCCGCGCAAAGTCGCGGCCAGTGCCTTGCTCTCGCCGTTCGATTCGCTGATCTGGGAGCGCAGCCGCACGGAGCGGCTGTTTGATTTCCGTTATCGGCTGGAAATCTACACGCCGCAGGACAAGCGCGTTTACGGCTATTACGTGCTGCCGTTTCTGCACAACGAACGGATTGCCGCACGGGTCGATCTGCGTGCCGAGCGGGCGGCGGGTCGTTTGGCTGTGCATGCGGTGAATGAAGAAGAAACGGGGCTGGATGACGAGGGGATGTTGGCGTTGGCGGTCAATCTGCGGCAGATGGCGGATTGGCTGGGGCTGGCGCAGGTTCAGTTGAACTGCCCGCGGGCGAGTGCGGCAAGGTTGCGGGTGGCATTGGCACAGATTGATGGTGACTGAACTGGCCCCTTCGCGAGCAAGCCCGCTCCCACATTGGTTCTGTGTCGTTCACAAATCAAGTGTGGGAGCGGGCTTGCTCGCGAAGGCGTCTTGTCAGGCAGCCAATAACTAGCGCCGAACCTGCTTCAGGGTTTCAGCAATCAAAAACGCCAGTTCCAGCGACTGATCGGCATTCATCCGCGGGTCGCAATGGGTGTGGTAGCGATCCGACAAACCGTCCTCGGTAATGGGCCGCGCACCACCGATGCACTCGGTAACGTTCTGCCCGGTCATTTCGATATGGATACCACCGGCATAACTGCCTTCGGCTTCGTGCACCTGGAAGAACTGCTTCACCTCGCCAAGGATCTGCGCGAAGTCGCGGGTCTTGTAGCCGCTGCTGGCCTTGATGGTGTTGCCGTGCATCGGGTCGGAACTCCACAGCACCTGCTTGCCTTCACGCTGGACGGCACGGATCAGTTGCGGCAAGTGATCGCCGACCTTGTTCGCGCCCATCCGTGCGATCAGGTTCAAGCGGCCGGGATCGTTGTCCGGGTTGAGCACGTCGATCAGGCGAATCAGGTCGTCGGGGTTCATGCTCGGGCCGACCTTGACCCCGATCGGGTTGTTCACCCCGCGCAGGAATTCGACGTGGGCGCCGTCGAGCTGGCGGGTGCGGTCGCCGATCCACAGCATGTGCGCCGAGCAATCGTAGTAATCGTTGGTCAGGCTGTCGCGCCGCACGAAAGCTTCTTCGTAGTTCAGCAGCAGCGCTTCGTGGGCGGTGAAGAAACTGGTCTCGCGCAGCTGCGGCGAACTGTCCATGCCGCAGGCGCGCATGAACGCCAGGGTTTCATCGATGCGATCGGCCAGGTGGCTGTATTTTTCCGCCAGTGCCGAGTTGGCGATGAAGTCCAGGTTCCACTTGTGCACCTGATGCAGATCGGCAAACCCGCCCTGGGCGAACGCGCGCAGCAGGTTCAGCGTGGCGGTGGACTGGTGATACGACTGCAACAGGCGCTCGGGGTCCGGCACGCGGCTTTTTTCGTCGAAACCGATGCCATTGACGATGTCGCCACGGTAGGCGGGCAGCGTCACGCCATCGATGGTTTCGTCGTTGGCCGAACGCGGCTTGGCGAACTGCCCGGCCATGCGCCCGACCTTGACCACCGGACAGCCGGCGGCAAAAGTCATCACGATGGCCATCTGCAGCAACACCTTGAAGGTGTCACGGATTTTCGCCGCGGAGAATTCGGCGAAGCTTTCGGCGCAGTCGCCACCCTGCAACAGAAACGCGCGGCCCTGGGTCACCTCGGCAAACTGACGGCGCAACTCACGGGCTTCACCGGCAAACACCAGCGGCGGATAGCTGGCCAGGGTCTGCTCGACCTGCTGCAAATGCGCGGCGTCGGGGTATCGGGGTTGTTGCTGGATCGGCAGGGCGCGCCAGCTGTCAGGACTCCAGGGTTGGCTCATCACGGTCTCTAGTGTTTTCGCTCGGACGTCCATGTTATCAGCAAATTAGTGCGTGACCTGTTCCCGTCGCATCGCTGACAATCTCGCCTTTGCCGCTCTCTACACGCGGTGTTATTGCGTTGCCGGCCCCGGTGACGGTCAGGAGATGAAATGACTGAGGAACGCGTCGAGCATCTGCTCGCCGAGGTACAGGACGAGTTCGGTGTGATTCGTGTGCTGGAAGTGGCCGATTACCGTTTTCTCGAGTTCGGTGATGCCATCGAGCAAAGCTGCGTGTTCACCGCCGATCCGAGCTGGCTCGAGTACGACTATACCCGGGCGATGCTGATCGGCGCGTTGTGCCATGAACTGCCCGAAAGCGCACTGTTTCTCGGTCTTGGCGCCGGTACGCTGACCCAGGCCTGCCTCAAGTTCCTGCCGCTGGAAGATGTCGAAGCCATCGAGCTGCGCCCGGACGTGCCGCGCCTGGCCATTGAATATCTGGGGCTGGATGACGATCCACGCCTGTACATCCGCGTTGGCGATGCGCTGGAGTTGCTGGATAGCGCAGAATCGGCGGACCTGATTTTCGTCGACCTTTATACCGATGTCGGCCCGGGTGTCGGGCATCTGGCCTGGAGTTTCCTGGAAAACTGCCAGAAACGATTGAATCCGGGTGGCTGGCTGGTGATCAATCAGTGGGCTACCGACGATGGCAAACCCTTGGGCGCCGCCTTGTTGCGCGGTTTGTATCACCGGCACTATTGGGAGCTGCCGGTGAAGGAGGGCAACGTGATCCTGATCGTGCCTTCTGAGCTGGATCAGGAGCTGGACATGGACGGCCTGGTCGCCCGCGCCGAAACGCTGGCGCCGCGGCTGGGGTATTCGTTGCAGTCGTTGATCAAGGCGATTCGCCCGGCAACCTGAGGCACACTGATCCCCCTGTAGGAGCTGCCGAAGGCTGCGATCTTTTGATTTTGCTTTTCAAGATCAAAAGATCGCAGCCTTCGGCAGCTCCTACACGGATTTTCAGCAGCCTTTGAAAACACCGGGCCGCCGCTCCACCATCGACTGCACACCTTCCTTGACGTCCTCGCTCGCCATCAACTTCTTCACCAGCAGCGGCAACGCCTGTGCCGCTGCGGTTTCCCCTTCGTAGCGGGCCTGTCGCGCAGACATCAATGTCGCTTGAACGCCGAGCGGCGCCTGACGGGCGATCCGCTCGGCCAGTTCAATCGCCCGGGGCAGCAAGTCCTCGCTGGCCATGACCTCTTGCACCAGACCCAGGTGCAAGGCGTCACGGGCGTCGAACTCATCCCCGGTCAACAACCAGCGCATGGCATTGCCCCAGCCGGCCACTTGATGCAGGCGCAGGGTGGCACCGCCGAACGGGAAGATCCCGCGTTGCACTTCCATCTGCGCGAACCGGGTGTTGCTGGCGCACAGGTTGATGTCGGCGGCCAGCATCAGCTCGATGCCGATGGTCAGGCAATAACCCTGGGCGGCGATAATGACCGGTTTGCTGACCCTGGGACCGGCGAACACCGCCCAGGGATCACAGCCGCCGGGCGGAACCTGCCAGCCATCTGCGAGTGTGACGCTGGCATTGACCAGGTCGAGCCCGGCGGTAAAGTGCTCGCCATGAGCGAACACCACCGCCACCCGCGCTTCGCTGTCGGCCTCGAATTCGCCATAGGCCAGGCTCAGCGCATTGAGCAGGTCGAGATCGAAGGCGTTGCGCTTGGCCACCCGATCCAGGCCGATCAGGAACACATGGCCGCGCCGTTCACGGCTGACTCGACTGGAGCTGGACTGATTCATGGAGCGGTCCTCGGGGGTGGGAAAGGCGTGCGGGGACCTGCGGTCTGCACGGTAAAGGGTGAACCGTTTTAGCGCCATCACCCGCAAGGCCGGGCCTTTGAAAAATAGACGGCTGACCGATTATTCGCAAAGCCTGTGACACAACGGTGTATCCGGTGGATTTCCGATAAAAAAAGCTCCCTTTTTTGACGAATTCCGGTATAGTGCGCGCCGGCCTTTAACCGGGCCGCGTTTAGGTAGCGCAATTCCCCGAAGCCAGCTTCGGCTGCACGTCCGCCCAGCGGACTCTTCCTTTACGATTCTTTTCATTCATTCGTTTTCGCAAATCCCCGCCGACAAAGCTGCCAGGGCGACTCTTGAGTCTCAACACGGCATGTGCAGCTTTGGAGCATGGGTCTTTGCGGATGCACTTAGAGGCAGACCCATGACCCAGGAAATCGGCGGCTTCGCCGCTCTTGAACTTCATCCAAATATTGTCGCTGCAGTAGTCGCTACCGGCTATGAAGAGCCTTCGGCCATTCAGCAGCAGTCGATCCCGATCATTCTCGCCGGTCACGATATGATTGGTCAGGCGCAAACCGGTACCGGTAAAACCGCTGCCTTTGCCCTGCCAATTCTGCACCGCATTGATCCGTCCAAGCGCGAGCCGCAAGCTCTGATCCTGGCCCCAACTCGTGAGTTGGCGCTACAAGTTGCAACCGCTTTCGAAACCTACGCCAAGCAAATGCCGGGCGTGACTGTTGTGGCTGTCTACGGCGGCGCGCCGATGGGCCCACAACTGAAAGCAATCCGTAATGGCGCACAAATCGTTGTCGCCACTCCGGGCCGTCTGTGCGACCACCTGCGTCGCGACGAAAAAGTACTGGCGACCGTGAACCACCTGGTTCTCGACGAAGCCGACGAAATGCTCAAGCTGGGCTTCATGGACGACCTGGAAGTCATCTTCAAGGCCATGCCGGAAACCCGTCAGACCGTACTGTTCTCGGCAACCCTGCCTCAGTCGATCCGTGCAATCGCCGAACGCCACCTGCGCGATCCGAAGCACGTCAAGATTCAGAGCAAGACCCAGACCGTTACCGCGATCGAGCAGGCTCACCTGCTGGTTCACGCTGACCAGAAGACTTCGGCCGTTCTCAGCTTGCTGGAAGTGGAAGATTTCGACGCCCTGATCATGTTCGTGCGCACCAAGCAAGCGACCCTGGACCTGGCCAGTGCCCTGGAAGCCAAAGGCTACAAAGCCGCTGCGCTGAACGGTGACATCGCCCAGAACCAGCGTGAGCGCGTGATCGACTCCCTCAAGGATGGCCGTCTGGACATCGTTGTGGCCACCGACGTTGCCGCTCGTGGCCTGGACGTTCCGCGCATCACTCACGTGTTCAACGTTGACATGCCGTACGATCCGGAGTCCTACGTTCACCGTATCGGCCGTACCGGCCGTGCCGGTCGCGAAGGTCGTGCACTGCTGCTGGTGACTCCGCGTGAGCGCCGCATGCTGCAAGTGATCGAGCGTGTAACCGGTCAGAAGGTTGCTGAAGTTCGCCTGCCGGACGCTCAAGCCGTTCTGGATGCGCGCATCAAGAAACTGACCAACAGCCTGTCGCCGCTGGTGGCCGAGGCCGAATCGACTCACGGTGATCTGCTCGATCGCCTGACCGCCGACATCGGTTGCAGCCCGCGTGCCCTGGCCGCAGCCCTGTTGCGCAAGGCAACCAACGGTCAAGCGTTGAACCTGGCCGCTATCGAGAAAGAGCGTCCACTGGTGCCGAACAATGCACCGCGTGGCGATCGTCCAGAGCGTTCCGGTGATCGTCCTGAGCGTGGCGACCGCGAGCGTCGTGCTCCGATGCCGCTGGGCGAAGGCCGTGCACGTTGCCGTACCGCGCTGGGCGCGCGTGACGGTATCGCCGCCAAGAACCTGCTGGGCGCCATCCTCAACGAAGGTGGTCTGGCGCGTGAAGCGATCGGTCGCATCCAGGTGCGTGACAGCTTCAGCCTCGTCGAGCTGCCGGAAGATGGTCTGGAGAAGTTGCTGACCAAGCTGAAGGACACTCGCGTTGCCGGCAAGCAGTTGAAGCTGCGTCGCTACCGCGAAGATTGATCCGCTCTCGGGCTGATTGATCGAACATGAAAAATCCCCGACTGGTTCGGGGATTTTTTTTACCTGTAAAAAGATCGCAGCCTGCGGCAGCTCCTACATGGGATCGCATTCCTCCATAGGAGCTGCCGAAGGCTGCGATCTTTTGCTTTATTGGTTAGCCGAAACGATAGATGTCCATGCCCAGTGCGCCCATGGTGAACCCCTGATGGGCAATGCTGAACGGCCCGCCGGCGGCGCGGGCAAAGTACAGCGGCAACAGGTGTTCGTCGCTGGGGTGGTTGCGCACGGCATGCGGTGCCTGCGCGCGATAGTCATGCAGTGCGGCTTCGTCGTTCGCTTCGAGCTTCTCGATCATCCAGTCGCGAAACGCCAGCGCCCAGGGCTCAACGCTCTCAGGGCCGGCGTGCCAGTCCAGCTCCCGCAGGTTGTGAGTGATGCTGCCGGAGCCGATCAGCAGGACGCCGTGCTCGCGCAGGCTGGCCAGCGCATGGCCAACGCGGGTCTGTAGAGCGGGGCCGGCCCGGGTGGGCAGCGAAACCTGGACAATCGGAATGTCGGCTTGTGGGTACATCAGCGATAAAGGCACCCAGACGCCATGGTCGAAAGGCCGATTGTTGTCGATGCGCGCAGGAAAGCCAGCGGTTTTCAGTAGCTCGGTAACCTCTGCGGCGAGTCGCGGGTCGCCGGGTGCCGGGTACTGGACCTCGAACAGGGCTTTGGGGAATCCACCGAAGTCATGCCAGGTTTCAGGCTGCGGATTGCCGCTGACCAGCAGCTCATTGCTTTCCCAGTGCGCAGACACAATCACGATGGCTTTGGGCCTGGGTATCTCGGCGGCCAGGCGGGCCAGTGCCGGCCCGCTGGCACCGGGTTCCAGGGCGAGCATGGGAGAGCCGTGGGATATGTACAGACTGGGGAACATGAATGAGCTCCTGAGAGTTAAGATGCAACATCTTCAGTCAGATCATTAATCTAAATCTAATATAAGTTTTAGGGTGTTTTGATCGAATTTTCGGGGTTATTTATGCAGCCGGAGTTTTGGCACAAGAAATGGGCGGCGAATCAGATCGGCTTTCACCTGCCGCAGGTGAACCCTTATCTGAAGCGGTTCTGGCCAGCGTTAAGCCTTGAAGAGGGGGCGCGCGTGTTGGTGCCGTTATGTGGTAAAAGCCTGGATTTGCTTTGGCTCGCCCATCAAGGCCATGAGGTCCTGGGAGTCGAACTGTCGGAAAAAGCCATCGAGGAGTTTTTCAGCGAGCATGGCTTTGATCCGGCCGTCAGTGAGCAGGGGCCGTTCAAGGTCTATCGGGCAGGTTCCATCGAGCTTTGGTGCGGCAATTTCTTTGAGCTGACGGCCGGTGACACGGCTGATTGCTCCGCGCTCTATGATCGCGCCGCGTTGATTGCGTTGCCGGCGAAGATGCGTGAGCAATATGCGGCGCACCTGAATCGGATTCTGCCGAAAGAGTGTCGCGGATTATTGATCACGCTGGACTATGACCAGGTACAGATGGACGGACCGCCGTTTGCCGTGCTCGATGATGAGGTGCAGCGATTGTTGGGCGCGTCATGGTCGCTGAAGGTTCTGGAGGATCAGGACGTACTGAGTGAGAGCGGGAAGTTCCTGGAGGCGGGTGTGACGCGACTTGAGGAGCGGGTGTATAGGGTTTCCAGTCGATAATATCCAGGTGTTAGCACCGGCCTCTTCGTCGGAACGCCGCCCGGAGCAAGCCCGCTCCCACATGGGATTGGGCCAGTCATAAGGTTTTGGTTTAACCTGGTCAACTGTGGGAGCGGGCTTGCCCGCGAAGAGGCCCTGAAACACACCGAAGTGTTCAAGCAGACAAAAAAAGGCCCGCATCGCTGCGGGCCTTTTGCTTTGCTGTGGAGTGTATTAGCCGCGGCGACGAGCCAGGGCGTCGATACGCTCTTCCAGTGGCGGGTGGCTCATGAACATGCGAGCGAACCCTTGCTTGATGCCACCATTGATGCCGAAGGCGTTCAGGGTGTCGGGCATGTGCACAGGCAGGCCTTGTTCCGCCCGCAGACGCTGCAGGGCGCCAATCATTGCGGCGGTGCCGGCCAGGTTTGCACCGGCTTCGTCGGCACGGAATTCGCGCTTGCGCGAGAACCACATGACGATGGCGCTGGCCAGGATGCCCAGAACCAGTTCGGCGAAGATGGTCGCCACGTAGTAGGCAATGCCCTGGCCTTCTTCGTTCTTGAAGATCACTTTGTCGACGAAATTGCCGATGATCCGGGCGAAGAACATCACGAAGGTGTTCACCACGCCCTGGATCAGCGCCAGGGTAACCATGTCGCCATTGGCCACGTGGCCGATTTCGTGGGCCAGGACGGCTTTCACTTCATCGGGCGAAAAGCGCTCGAGCAAGCCCTGGCTCACGGCGACCAGTGCGTCGTTCTTGTTCCAGCCGGTGGCGAAGGCGTTCGCCTCGTAGGCGGGGAAAATACCGACTTCGGGCATCTTGATCCCGGCTTCGCGGGACAGTTGCTCGACGGTTTGCAGCAGCCATTGCTCGTGACGGGTGCGTGGCTGGGTGATGATCTGGGTGCTGGTGCTCATCTTCGCCATCCACTTGGAGATGAACAGCGAGAACAGTGAACCGGCGAAACCAAAGACCGCACAGAAAATCAGCAGCTGATTGAGGTTGAGGTCAACCCCATTGGCCGCCATGAACCCGTTGAAGCCGAAAAGGCTCAGGGTGATGCTGGCAATCAGCACGACCGCCAGGTTAGTGGCCAAGAACAGCAGGATGCGCATCATGGTTGTAGAAATCTCCTCATGCTAAAGATGTAGCGTACTGCGGGGTATATAAGGTGCTGCACCGGGGTATTCAACCGGGTGACTATTTCAAACTGTGTCCTACGGCAATAGTTTAGCTGCTTGCAGGGCATTTCCGACGCGAGTGCAGGAAGTGTTTGTCAGTCAATTCATGTCGAACGCCCCGCCTTTGTTAGGCGCGAGCAGGCACGGCGTTGTTCGGCAGCGGGCAAAACGACTGCCAGTGACGCAATGCAAACAAATGTTGCCGGATGAAAATTACCGTGCGACGCGCAGGCGTGTCGCACGGTGGAGGGCACTTACTGGCGGTAGGACTTGAGGAAGCCGCCGATGCGTCCGATGGCCATCTCCAGGTCATCGACACGTGGCAGGGTTACGACGCGGAAGTGGTCTGGCCATGGCCAGTTGAATGCGGTGCCTTGAACCACCAGCAGCTTTTCGGAGAGCAGCAGGTCGAGGACGAATTTCTCGTCGTTGTGGATCGGGCAGACTTTCGGGTCGATGCGCGGGAATGCGTACAGCGCGCCCATCGGCTTGACGCAGCTCACGCCCGGAATGTCGTTGAGCAACTCCCAGGTGCGGTTGCGCTGTTCGAGCAGGCGACCTTGCGGCAGCACCAGGTCATTGATGCTCTGGTAGCCACCCAGGGCGGTCTGGATCGCATGCTGGCTCGGCACGTTGGCGCACAGGCGCATGTTCGCCAGCATGTCGATGCCTTCGATATAGCTCTGGGCGTGGTGTTTCGGACCGGAAATGGCGATCCAGCCGGAACGGAAACCGGCCACGCGATAGGACTTGGACAGACCGTTGAAGGTCAGGCAGAGCAAGTCTGGCGCCAGGGAGGCGGTGCAGATGTGCACGGCATCGTCGTAGAGGATCTTGTCGTAGATTTCGTCGGAGAACACCACCAGGTTGTGCTGGCGGGCCAGTTCCAGCATGCCCAGCAGCACTTCCTTCGAATACACGGCGCCGGTCGGGTTGTTCGGGTTGATGATCACCAGGGCCTTGGTGTTCGGGGTGATCTTGGCCTTGATGTCGGCCAGGTCCGGCCACCAGTTGGCTTGCTCGTCGCACAGGTAGTGCACCGGATTGCCGCCGGACAGGCTCACGGCGGCGGTCCATAGCGGGTAGTCAGGCGCAGGCACCAGTACTTCGTCGCCATTGTTGAGCAGGGCCTGCATCGACATCACGATCAGTTCGGAAACGCCATTGCCCAGGTAGATGTCTTCAATGCCGACGCCTTCTACCTGCTTTTGCTGGTAATACTGCATCACGGCCTTGCGCGCACTGAACAGGCCCTTGGAGTCGCTATAGCCCTGGGCGGTCGGCAGGTTGCGGATCACGTCCTGGAGGATTTCATCCGGCGCTTCGAAACCAAAAGGCGCCGGGTTGCCGATGTTCAGCTTGAGGATGCGATGGCCTTCCTCTTCCAGGCGCTTGGCGTGCTTGAGCACCGGGCCGCGAATGTCGTAGCAGACGTTGGCGAGCTTGTTCGATTTGCTGACCTGCATGGCGATGTGTTCCCGAAAATGAACGATCCAGACGGCGCTTGGACAGCCGTGCTGGGAATCCTGCGTATTCACACAGGCCTGACGCCTTGAAATGCAGCACCCATATTTCCGTTTGAATGCGCGTGGTCTGGCTGCCAGACTGGCGTTTGACGAGGCGCAATCATACGTGCCGCCCGATCCGTGGAAAAGGTACAGATCGGGCTTTTTCAGCCGCTGAGGTGTGATGATGGAAAAGTTGGAAAAAACCCTGGAAGAATGGAAGGCGATGCTCGATCCAGAGCAGTACAACGTGTGCCGCCTCAAAGGCACCGAACGTCCGTTTTCCGGTAAATACAACGCCACCAAAACCGACGGTGTCTACCGCTGCATCTGCTGTAGCGAACCGCTGTTCGACTCCAGGACCAAATTCGATTCCGGCTGCGGCTGGCCGAGTTTCTACGCGCCGATCGGCGACAGCGCCATGACCGAGATTCGTGATGTCAGCCACGGCATGATCCGCACCGAAGTGGTCTGCGCCAAATGCGACGCGCACCTGGGGCATGTTTTCCCTGATGGCCCACCGCCGACCGGCCTGCGTTATTGCATTAACTCGGTGTGCCTGGACCTGGTGCCCCGCGAATAAGTCCCCGAAGCGATCCGATGATCGCTTTCCGGATATTTAAATTGCACGCAATTCAATTGCTCGCTACTTTGTTGTCTCTTCCATTCACTCGGAACCTCAAACATGAGCGACAACCTGCTGAGCATCCCTTGCACCACGATCAAGGGAGAGCAAAAGACCCTGGCGGATTTCGCCGGCAAGGCCGTGCTGGTGGTCAACACGGCCAGCAAGTGCGGTTTCACTCCGCAATACAAAGGCCTGGAAGAGTTGTGGCAGACCTACAAGGACCAGGGCCTGGTGGTGCTCGGTTTTCCCTGCAACCAGTTCGGCAAGCAAGAGCCGGGCAATGAAGGGGCGATCTCCGAATTCTGCGAGCTGAACTTCGGTGTCAGCTTCCCGCTGTTCAAAAAGATCGAAGTCAACGGCGCCGGCGCCCATCCCTTGTTCGTGCAGTTGAAAAAGCGCGCTCCGGGTGTGCTGGGTTCCCAGGGCATCAAGTGGAACTTCACCAAGTTCCTGATCGGCAAGGACGGGCAACTGGTCAAGCGCTTCGCCCCGGCGACCAAGCCGCAGGACCTGACCCGCGAGATTGAAGCCCTGCTCAAATGAACACCTTGTCCGTCGATTCCCTGAAGCTCGACAGCCAGCTGTGTTTCAAGCTGTACGCAGCTTCCCGTGCGGTCATTCGCGCCTACAAGCCAATGCTCGATCAGTTGGGCCTGACTTACCCTCAGTACCTGGCGATGCTGGTGCTGTGGGAGTGGCAGGAAGCAGCCCCCGAGCAACCGACCGTGAAGGCATTGGGGGAGCGTCTGGCCCTGGATTCCGGCACGCTGACACCCTTGCTCAAGCGCCTCGAACAAATGCATCTGGTGCAGCGTCAGCGTTCGGCGCGCGATGAGCGTGAAGTGCACCTGAGCCTGTCGCCAGCCGGAACGGCCTTGCGCGATCAGGTCGGGCCACTCAAGGCGCGGTTGTTGTGCGACAGTGGGGTCGACCTGAATCGTCTCAACGACTTGCGCGATGGTCTCGACCACCTGTTGGGACAGATCAGGGCGCTGTCGTAGCGGGGATCCACAAGTCCAGCAGGGCGGCCAGTTCTTCGCGCCGGAAGGGTTTGGCCAGGTAGTCGCTCATGCCCGCGGCACGACAGCGTTCGCGCTCCTCCGACATGGCGTTGGCCGTCAGGGCGACGATGGGCAGTTGGGGCCAGCGTCCGCTGCGGCGGATTTGCCGGCTGGCTTCATAGCCATCCATCACCGGCATGTTGCAGTCCATCAGCACCAGGTCGAACTCCCGTTGTTCGAGTTGATCCAGAGCCTCGGCACCATGAGCCGCGGTGGTGACCTCGCAGCCGAGCTTGCCGAGCATGCCCTTGGCCACCAACTGGTTCACCGGATTGTCTTCCACCAGCAGCACGCGCCCACGGCGTAGCGGGCATTGCGTTTCGAGCCGGACATCGTTGATCGGCTGGGGTTGTGGCTGCAGGATCCGCCGCAAGCTCTGATACAGCGTATTGCGAGCCAGGGGACGGGCCTGTTGTTGCAGAGGGGCGAGGGCGTTTACCTCTTCGCTGGGCATGAAATTGCCATACGCGGTGATCAACAGGATCGGCGCACTGAGGGCTGGGCGCAAACTGAACAGGCATTCGGGGCAGTCGGTGATGAGCACGTCGGCTGCCAGGCCAAGCAGTGAGTCATCCATGGAACGCCGTTCATAGTCCAGCCCCCAGCCAGGCAACAGGCTGTTCAACAGTTCGCCGAGCCCGCTGCTGGCGGCCGTGATGGCGACGACTTTGCCATTGAGCGAGGCAGCAGGCATTGCGCGGGTATGGCTGGGTAATGGCAGATCCGCGCAGAACTGACTGCCAAATCCCGCTTCGGAGCTGATCGTCAGGCGCCCTTGCATGGCTTCGCAAAGGTTGCAGGTCAGCGCCAGGCCCAGCCCGGTGCCACCAAATTGGCGGGTAATACCGGCTCCGGCCTGGGTGAAAGGCTGGAAGATCCTGGCCTGGGCTTCCTGAGGGATGCCGATGCCGGTGTCGCACACTTCGATTCTGACGCCGTCCCCGAACGTTGACAGGCGTACGTCGACACGCCCGAAACGGGTGAACTTGAGGGCGTTGGACAGCAGGTTACTGACGATCTGCCGCACCCGGGTCGGATCGCCGAGCACCAGAGTCGGGAAATACGGATCGATCAGGCAGGTCAGTTCGACGCTGGGGGCGGCGTTCTGCGACAACAGGTTGGCGGTATCCTCGATCAGTGAGCCGAGGTCGAAGGGGATGTGTTCGAGTTCGAGTTGACCGGCATCGAACTTCGACAAATCGAGGATATCGTTGAGCAGTTCCACCAGTACCTTGCCCGAGTCATGGGCGATCGACAGCTGTTGCTGTTGTTCGGCATTCAGCGGTCCGTCCAGGGACAGCGCGATCATGCCGAGCAAGCCATTGAGGGGCGTGCGTATTTCATGGCTCATGTTGGCCAGGAACACCGAGCGGGCTTCGGCCATGTCGAGGGCGGTACTGCGTGCGGCTTCCAGTTCCTCGTTGGATTGGCTCAGCCGGGCGTTGATCGCCTTGAGTTCGGCGGTGCGGGCCGAGACGATGTTTTCCAGTTGGCCAAGATATTCGGTCAGGCGGTTTTCCGCGTTGCGCCGCTGCCGGATTTCGGTGGCGATGTTTTTGAATTGCTGGTTGGCAACCTTGACCAGTACACCAATCTCATCGTTGGCGTGCCCGGCGGGACACTCCAGCGACGTCGGTTCGGTGTTGCCCGGGTCGCGACCGCTGAGTTCACGGATCACCCGCACCAGGGGTTTGGTCAGCATCACATAGAACAGCGCCAGCAGGATGCCGGACAGCAGCAGGCTGCGGGCGAAGCCATTGATCAGGGTCACTTCGGCCCGGCGCAGGAACCGGTTGCCGAAGGCGTAGGTATCGACCTTCAGCCGCAGCGTACCCAGGGATTCGTTGGGTAAATTATCCAGGTAAAGCCGGTCTTCGAACTGTCGGCTGGCACCGAACAGGAAGTCACTGAACATCCGGTAGCCGTTTTGCACCTCGGGTCGCTTGGAGTTCGCCAGCACGGTGCCGTTGTTGTCGGTCAGTTTCGCGCCGATGATCGCCGGCGAGCGCAGCAGGCCCTGGGTGAGTTCCTTGGCGAGTTCGGCGTCGATGTTGTAGGCGATTCGCGAGGCCGGGTTGTGGCTGATTTCCAGTAATGAAAGGATTTCACGATTGATGGAGGCGTCTTCACTGGCATAATCGATGCCTATTTGCAGCAGGCTGAGCAGCGTGCCCAGAATGAAACCGACCAGCACGGTAAGCCGGGCTTGCTTGAATGACAGCCGGTTGGTGAATTTGATGTCCATGGGGGGGTGAACCACTTCCGTTTCCTTTCGCTGCTCAAGCATAGTCGATCATGCCTGCCTGTTGATGTTCTCGCGAGGCCTGTACTGCGGGGGCAGCCGCTTGTGTGACGCTGTGTTTGGTCGCTGTATCACCATCATTACTGTGAACGTGCCCGAGGAGAAGTCGTGGATTCCCGATTGAATGCTTTTCTTGAACGCGCCGATGCCGTTCTGGCGCGTATCGAGCCGTTGCTGCCGGCACCCCGGCCAGCCATCGACTGGACGCAATGCCTGGCCGCGCGCTGGCAGCGTGAGTCACGCGGCGGTTATCTGATGCCGCTGCAGGTCAGCCTCGACATGCGCCTGTCGGACCTGATCGGCGTCGAACGGCAAGTTGAGCAGCTTGGGCGCAACACCCGACAGTTCCTCGATGGCATGCCCGCCAACCACGCCTTGCTCTGGGGCTCGCGCGGCACCGGCAAGTCTTCGCTGGTGCGCGCCTTGTTGGCCGAGCACGCTCAAGCCGGTTTGCGTCTGATCGAGATTGAACGCGATCACCTGGCAGACCTGCCGCGAGTGGTCGAACAGATCGGCAAACTGCCCCAGCGTTTCGTGCTGTTTTGCGATGACCTCTCGTTCGAGTCGGGCGAGGGCGATTACCGAGTGCTCAAAAGCGTACTCGATGGCTCGCTGGAACAGGCGCCGGACAACGTCTTGCTGTACGCCACGTCGAACCGTCGCCACCTGGTGCCGGAAAAGGAAAGTGACAACGAGAACTGGAAGCGGGTCGACGGCGAACTGCATCCGAGCGAGGCGGTGGAAGACAAGATCGCGCTGTCGGACCGCTTCGGCCTGTGGCTATCGTTCTATCCGTTTACCCAGGAACACTTCCTCAATGTCGTCGAACACTGGATCGGCCAGTTGGCCGGCAAAGCCGGGCTGGCATGGCAGCGCAGCGAAGAGCTGGACATCCTGGCGGTACGCTGGGCCACAGGCCGAGGCAATCGCAATGGACGTTGCGCTTATCAATTTGCCCGTTACTGGGTCGGGCTGAAACTGTTGGAGCACAAGGCATGATCGATTTACAAAAGAGTGGCCAGGGCCTCGAAGGCTACGGCATGCTGCACGCGCAGCTTGAGTCCTTGCTGGCGGACGAGCGGGATTTCATCGCCAATGCCGCGCAGTTCTCGGCGTTTCTGTTCAATCAGCTCGATGACCTGAACTGGGCCGGTTTCTACCTCAACCGCAATGAGGAGCTGGTGCTGGGCCCGTTTCAGGGGCAGATCGCTTGCGTGCGGATTCCGTTCGGACGTGGTGTCTGCGGAACGGCAGCCGCTACCTTGCAGACCCAGTTGGTCGAAGATGTGCACGCGTTCCCCGGCCACATTGCCTGTGACAGCGCCTCGAACAGCGAACTGGTAGTGCCGCTGGTCAAGGACGGCCGATTGATCGGCGTGCTCGACCTCGACAGCCCGAAACTGGCACGGTTCACCCCGCAGGACCAGGCCGGTATCGAACAACTGGCGGCGATTTTCCTGCGTCTGACCGACTGCTGATCAAGACGCCAGACCGGCCTTGGCCAGCAGGTCCGATGCGTCCACCGCATCGATCTGCGCAGGTTCGAGGAAGCGCCTGGCGTACTGCAAATAGATCTGTGCCCTGATGAACAGCCCGAACAGTTCCGGGTCGATGTGTGCATCACGGCACATGAACGCCATGATGCCCAGCGCCTCGCTCAGGGTCTTGGCTTTTTTGTAAGGGCGGTCGGCGGCCGTCAGCGCTTCGAAAATATCGGCAATCGCCATCATTCGCGCCGGCAGGCTCATGTCTTCTCGTTTCAAGCGTTTCGGATAACCACTGCCGTCCATTTTTTCGTGATGCCCGCCGGCTATTTCCGCGACGCTGCGCAGGTGTCCGGGGAACGGCAGATGGTTGAGCATCAGAATCGTCTGGACGATGTGGTTATTGATGACATAACGCTCCTCGCTCGTCAGGGTGCCCCGGACAATGCTCAGGTTGTACAGCTCACCCCGATTGTATTTGTGGGGCGGAACGTCGAGTTTGAAACCCAGGGGATTGTCTTGCGGTATCACTTCGTTTTCGCTGCGTTCGAACAGGTGCTCGGGCTTGTCCGCCAGTAAGGGTTCGCTGACGGGCAGGGTGGGGGCGGGCGTTCTGGACTGGCGCCGGTTCTCTTCCCAGGACACGCCCAGCCGGTCATCCAGGGTCCGGGTCCAGGTGCGTTCAGCCACGCTGCGCAGGCGTTGCAGATCAGCGTCGGCCATGGCTTCGCCACCCAGATTGCAATGGGCAATGAAGGCGAAATCATCATCCAGCCCGGCCAGGCTGGCATCACGCAGTTCTGCCAGCGCTTGCTCGTCACCGCCCAGGGCAATGGCCTGCCAGTAGCTGATCCAGGCATCGCGCTTGAGTACCTCGAAGCGGGTGCGGATTTCGTGGATGCGATCGGTCAGGGTTTCCAGCTTCGTGGCTTTGTCGACGACGTATTCCGGCGTGGTGATCTTGCCGCAATCGTGCAGCCAGGCAGCGATGTGCAGTGCCTCCCATTCATCGTCGGTTGGCCGATAGGCGCTGAAGGCGGGGTCCTGGCTTGCCGCCGCCGCGCGGGCAAGCATCAGGGTCAGTTCCGGCACGCGCTGGCAATGGCCGCCGGTATAGGGACTTTTGGCGTCGATGGCACCGGCCAGCAGTTGAATGAAGGCGTCCAGCAGCTGTTTTTGCCGGGCCTGCAGGCGCTGGCTTTCAATACACACGGCCGCCGCGCCGGACACCGCCTGGAGAAACGCAATGCGGTCCGGTCGCAGTTTGTCCAGATCGCTGTGCTCGCCGCTGTCGGCCAATAGCAACACCAGCAGGCCCACGGTTTCGTTGTGACGATTGTGCAGGCGGATTCCGATCAGATGGACTCGCGGGCTTTCCAGCGCGAGCAAGACTTTCTGCAGATCGTCCGCTTGCTCGAACCCCAGGTTACTGACGACGTTGTCGACGTTTGCCAGTTGCTGCAGCCATGGGGGGCTTTGCGGGTTTTCCAGTGAGTGTCCGCGGATGTCGAAAGATTGCAGGTTTTCGGTGGTGTCATTGATGACCAGTCCGTGGGGTTCCATGTACCCGCCATCACCTTCGCGCAGATAGATCAGGCCGGCCTGGGCCTGACCGATTTTCACGGTTTCAAACAAAACGCGTTCCAGCAGCGGGGCGAAACGGGTTTCGGCGCTGAGGCTGTCAGTGATCTGGAAGAAGCTCGCCAGCGTGTCTTTCATCCGTGCCATCGACACGCTCAGTTGGTCGACTTCGAGCACCGGCGAGCGACGGGAAAGCGGAAAATTGAAATCGAAACTGCGAATCGCATCGGCTTCCTGCACCAGCGCACGCAAGGGTTTGACCAGGATTCTGGAGGTCAGCCAACCCAGCGGCACGCATAACAGCAGCGTTGCCAGGGTAATGAGCGCACCTTGCCAGCGCATCCGGTAAGCATCGACGAGCAACTCGTCTTCCGGTACCAGCAGCGCCAGTTGCAGGCCTTGGGGGCCGCCTTCCTGCATGCTGCTGCGGGCCACGATCCACTGCCGGCCGTTGGCATCCAGGCGACTGCCTTGGGAGGGGTTGTTGAGCAGCGCACCCAGGCTGGGGCTCAGGTCCGCAGCCTTGATCAGGCGCGATGTCTGATCATCGATGATCAGCCTGCGGCTGTCGGGGTAGGCAATGGCATTGCCTTCGGCATCGAACAGCACGATTTCGGTATGGGGGGTCACGACGTGCTTGGCCAGGGTCGCGCTGAGTTCGGCCAGGGTCAGGTCGGCGGCCATGATTGCCTTGTCGCCACTGCGTCGCGCGAGCGTCGTGCCAATGTCATGGGTGGAAAAAAAGATATAGGGTTCGGTCGTGATCTGGTCATTGTTGCTACGGGCGCTGGTAAACCAGGCACGGCTGCGAGGGTCGTAGGTGTCGTTCAGGTTGTCCTGGCGGCTGACGAGTGCCAGGTTCCGGTCAAAAAACAAAGACTGGGAACGAGCCAGGCCGCTGCTGTCGTGTTCAATGCTCCAGACCTGGTAAACCGCCGTGTCCGGGGCCTTGACCAGCGCTTTGACCTGCGGAGTACGCAGCGGGCGGACCATGAAAAAGTCGCCGTTGTCGTATCCCAGGTACAGCGACGCCAGATTGGGGTTGTCCTCGAGTGACTGGCTGAACGGTTCGAGCAGTGCCAGGCGGTGTTCCAGATCAGTGGACTGGCCCGCCGGATTGAGTGCCAGCAGGCTCAACAGGTGGCGAATGGGCTCATAGGTTGCGTGCAGGTCCAGCCGGACATCCTGCTCGATACGGTTGAAGAGCTTTTCACTGCTCGACAGTATGATCTGGGTCGTTTGCCGGTAGTTGAAAAGACCCAGCAGCACTCCGGTCAGCAACAACAGAAAGGTGAACATCACGCTGATATGGACATGCAGTGGAAACCGGCGTGGATCCGTGCGCAGTGGGTCAGGCATTGCGGGTTTCTCCATGAGGGTCAACACCCTGCTGAGGGTCCAAGCATAGTTAAGGCTCTGTCATTGCGCCTTCGTCGTAATGCTTGATCTGACGTAGTAACGCCTCCTCCAGCTCAAGCATGGTGCGTTCCATGGATTTGCAGCATCCGGCCACTTCTTCGCGATCGAAATCCTCATGGCAGGCGGCTTCAAGCGCCTCGCAACGGTCGATCAGGGGGGAGGCTTGCACTATCCGGGCTGCGCCTTTGATTTTGTGGGCAATGTCCTGCAGCGCCTGCGTATCCCCGGAGCTGGATAGCGACAGCAGCGTTTGCAGATCCTGGCGGTTGCTGTTGACCAACTCGTTGAGCAATCTGCGGTTCAAAATCGGGTTGCCCCCGGTCAGCAGTTTCAACCCGTGCAGGCTGAACGCCGGGGTTGCATGGGTGGGCTCAATGTTTTCCATCCACTGGCTCAAGGCCCCGAGGCTCAGGGGTTTGAACAGGCAGTCATCCATCCCGGCCTGTTTGCAGCGTTGTATTTCTTCCGGTTGGGCGTTGGCGGTAAAACCGAGCACGGTGCAGGGAGGGCGATGGTTTTGTCTTTCGTGCTGGCGAATGGCACGGGCCAGCTCGTAACCGTTCATGACCGGCATGTTGCAATCGGCGATCACCAGATCAAACGGTTGGTCTTTCCATGCCTCCAATCCCTCCCGGCCATCGGCCGCGACGGTAAATCGATGGCCTAGAAACTCCAGTTGCTGGCAGGTGAGCAAGCGATTGGCCGAATGATCGTCGACGACCAGAACATCCAATGGGGTTGTGGCGACGACAATTTGCGTCTCGGCCACCTGGGCAGATTGTTGCAGCGGTAACGTTTCCAGGTGCAGCAATACCTCCACTTGAGTGCCGACACCCGGCTCGCTGCGCAGTTGCAGACTGCCGCCCATCATCTCGCAGAGATTGCGGCTGATGACCAGCCCCAGCCCTGCGCCCCCACTGGCCGATTGAGTGGCGTTGTCGGCCTGGGCGAAGGGCTCGAACAGCCGGTATTGATCCTGTTCGCTGATCCCGATTCCACTGTCGTGAACCTGCACCCGCATTTGCACACGATCAGGCTGCATTGCCGGGTGCAGGTCGACAATGACCCGGACCTGGCCTTGCTCGGTAAACTTGATGGCATTGCTGATCAGGTTGGACAGCACCTGCTTGAAGCGCAAAGGGTCCAGCAACACATCGAAGGTCGGGTTGGCCGAAGAAAACTCCAGCTTCAGTTCGAGTTCCTTCTGTCGGGCAAGGCCATCGAAAATCCGTACGACCGAGGCCACGAGTTCACCCGGATTGACGCGCTCCGGGCTAAGGCTCAAGCGCCCGGATTCGATTCTGGCAATGTCGAGGATGTCGCCAATCAGTTCCAGCAAGCCTTTCGCCGAGTTGTACGCGACATCGATGGCCGGACGCTCCGGGTGCCGATGATCAAGACGCTTGAGTGTCAGTTCAAGCATGCCGATGATTGCATTCATCGGCGTGCGGATCTCATGGCTCATCGTGGCCAGAAACGTGCTTTTGGCCCGGTTGGCGTTATCGGCGTGTTCTTTCGCGCAACGCAGATCATCGAGCAGTTGCCGGCGTTCGCTGATGTCGATCCAGCCACCGATGATGCCTTGCACTGTCGCGCTGGAATCGCGGTAGGGAAGAATCCAGTGATAGATCGTCAGCCGCCGGCCACCAATGTGCAGTTCGCGATCGACGATCAACGGTCTGCCCTCGGTCACCACGCGCTGATAGTCAGCCTGGTACTCCCGGGCTTCGAACACATTGCTCATCGCCCCCTGCATGACGCTTTTGCCGATGACATCTTCGCGCCTGGCGCAGAACGCTTGCAGGTAACTGTCGTTGCAACTTTGCAGCAATCCCTGGCGATCACGTACGTAGATAGGATGGGGCGTGCCATTGACCAGCGATCGCATGAACTCGAACTGATCGTTCAATGCACGCTCGGCGGCCTTGCGCTGCTTGATCTGGCGTCGCATGTAGTCGTTCCACGCAATGGAAATCAGCAATAGCGCACCGGCACCAATGACGATTTGGTAGAACAGTCTTTGATAGTTGCGCCAGGTGCTTTGCGAGGACGCCGAATAGCCGCGCCAGCGACTGTTGATGATGCCCAGTTCCTCCGGCGAGATGCTCAGCAGCGCCTTGTTCAGAATGGCGTTCAGCTCTTTGGCATCCCGTGCAGTGGCCAGCGAGAACGCTGCCTGCTCGGTGCCAATGGTGGTGCTGATTTGCAAGGTGTGTTCGAACAGCCGCGACGAAATGAAGTAATTGGCAATGACCAGCGAGTTCACCGCGCCCTCGGCCTGACCTTCGTCGAGTAACTCTACGGCGCTGAAGGTATCTGGAGCTTCGATCAACCTGATCCGGGGAAATTCCGTGCGCAGGTAATCCATGAGTGGATTGCCGCGGGCAATGGCCAGGCGCTTGTCCTGCAACTGCTCGAGGTTGGTCGGGCTGTCGGCGGCTTTGCGCGTCAGCAGGACGTAGGAGTTTTCCAGGAAGGGGCGGGTAAAGTTCAGTTGGGTTTGACGTTTGGCGCTGGGGAGCAATGCGGCGATCACATCGGCCTGGTTGTTTTTGATCAGTTCGATCATCTCGTCATCGTTTCGACTGCGCTGGATGTCAAAGCGCAAGCCGGTGCGCAGCCTGATCAGCTCGAGCAAATCCGCGCTGATCCCGCGAAAGTTGTCATTGCTATCGAAAAACGTCAGTGGCGCATAGGCTTCGTTGACGACGACGCGCACTGCCGGGTGATGTGCCAGCCAGCGTTCTTCCCGGTCAGTGAGTTGCAGCTTTTGATCGGTCAGCAGAATGTCGCTGCCGGCGCTCCAGCGTTTGGCGATGTTTTCTCGCTCACTGGAGGGAATGGCCTTGATCATCGCGTTGATGATGCCGAGCAGCTCGGGGTTGTTCCTGTTGACGGCAAAGCTGAAGCCATGGGCTTCATGTTTGCCGAAGTTGGCCATCCGGATGTTGTTCAAGTACCCCTTGTTGATCATGTAGTGAGTTGAAATCGTGTCGCCGAGAAACACATCCGCCTGATCGAAGGCAACGGCATTGATCGCATTCTGGTAGGACGGATAGGACGTGATGATCGCCTTTGGGTACAACGCCTTGACTTCCGCCAGCGGCAAATAGTGATACACCATGCTCAGGCGCAATCCGGCCAGGCCATCGGTGAGGGATCGGGTTTCCCCTTCGCGGGTCACCAATACGGGTTGGTCGACGGCATAGGGTATGGACAGGGCAATCCCGGCAATTCCAGCTTCGAATCCATTGGCGCTGCCAAGCAGATCGACATCGCCGTTCTGCAGCGCAGCGATCGCGGCCCCTCGGGATTCGAAACGCTGAACCTTGACCGGCAAACCGGTTGCTTTTTCCAGAAGGCCAGCGTAATCGGCGGTAAAGCCTTCATAGTCCTGACCACTGGTGGTCAGGTCGAAAGGGGGGTAGTCCGGGGCTGACGTGCCGAGCGTCAGTTGATTTTTGTTGTTTATCCATTGTTGCTGGGATTCATCCAGTCGAATCTCCAGCGCCCCGACCTTCGCGCGACTGAGCAGCGTGTAGAATTCATTGCCCGGTGCTCCGAACAACGAGGTGCTCACGCATAGACCTGCGGTCACTTGAATCAGATAGACCTTCAAACGGCTGGGCATCCAGGTTCTCACACGAGTGCGTTACGTTTTGCCATCTCGATCAGTTCAACCAGGGATTTGGCTTTGAGTTTCTGCATGAGGCGCTTTTTGTAGGTACTCACGGTCTTGTTGCTCAGAAACATGCCCTTGGCAATTTCCTTGTTTGTGCGACCTTGGGCAAAAAGTTGCAGGACCATCAGTTCCCGGTCGTTTACGGACTTGAACAGTTCCAATTCGATGCAGCGTGTTTCATCTCCGTGGATGGGGTTCAAGGCTTCACTCGGGAAATAGTTGTAACCTGAAAATACTGCTTTTATGGAACTCACCAATTCACTGATGTCCTCTTGTTTGCAAACATAACCCGAGGCTCCGGATTGCATGCAACGAATACCGAAGAGTGTCGGGCATTGTGCGGTCAGTACCAGTGTTTTAGGTGGATTACTCATTGCGTTGAACCGGGACAGCACTTCCAGGCCATCCAGTTTTGGAATGCTGATATCGAGAATGACCAGGTCCGGCATGCATTCGCGAACCATCTGCATGGCGTCGACCCCATTGTCAGTTTCGCCGACGACTTTGTAACCTTCGTGTTCCAGTAGCATTCGAACGGCAAGGCGGATAACCGGGTGATCGTCGACAATAAAAACGGAGTTCATAATCAAGTCCCATGCGAGCTCAAATAAAGCGCGCACCTTAGCTCAGATGCTTGAAGGGACGCATGAACGGACCGGGCTGTAGCAGCAATATAGGAGAAATCCTACAAATTAAAAGGAATAGGACTACGTATTAACTAGGTTTCTTATTAGGAAGTCTGGGGAATTTGGCGGTCTGGTGGGTTTTTTTTGGAAGTTGTTTGTAGGTTTACGCTGTGTATTTGTCGGTTCTTATATGTGCTTTTTGTTTATGTTGGTGCCAAGGTCAACAGGTCTCTAAATTCAGATTGTTTCAATGGTTTTATCATGTAGCCCAATAATGGCAGCCCGTGTTCAGTGGCCGTTTTTACAAGTTCATCCAGTTCAGACGTCGTCAGGCTGCTCAGCATGATCGCCTGTCTGATCAGCCCTCGCTGACTGGCGAACCGGACCAGATCGAGTCCGGTCAGATCGGGCAGGCATTGATCGCATAAAAGGATGTCGAATGGCTGGTCGACCCCGAGCATCTGCTGCATGGCGCTTCTGGCGCTGTCGGCGGTAGTCAGGCGGGTGAAGCCATAACTTTCCAGCAGGCATTGAGTGGCTATCAGTTGGAAGGGGTGGTCTTCCACCACGAGGATGCGTAGATCGTCTTCGGCCATGGTGCACATTTCATCTGTCGAACAGAGGGAGGGCGATTGTTTCGCGAGAGTGTCGGACAGGCGATCAGTTCGCTCGCCATGTGTTGTAGGGCAATTCGACGAGACTTGAGTGCTGTTGGAGGTTGAGGGGGGGATCAGCCAAAACGAACGCCGTAATGGCTGATCAAACGAAGCACCTCAGTGGCTGGCACGTCCGGTCATTTCCAGGGCCATGTCACTGGCATAGCTGTCGGTCATGCCGGCGATGAAATCAATCATGCGCAAAAACGACGTGTGCAACGGGCCGTGAGGATCGGGTGCATTGTTACCCAGCAGATCAAGGATGCGGCGACTCTTGAATGACGGGGTCCGGCCGTTGTGCTGCTCCAGTGCTGCGCCGCAAAAGGCATTGAGGAGAATTTCCAGGGTGGTGTAGGCGCCGATCTCGTGCAGGGTCTTGCGCTTGTCCTGGAAGATTTTCTTGCGGGCCATGTCCTTGGCGTTCAACACGCAACGCTTGGCGGGCCCGTGCATGTGCTCCACCAGGTCGCCGGGCAATGTGCCGGCCAGCAGTGCGTGCTGTTGCTCGACGAAGGCGCGGGCCGCGGCATTGGTCAAGTGTTCGATGGCCTTGCCGCGCAGGATTGCCAGTTTGCGTCGGCGCGAATCGCCGGGACCGAGCTGGCGGTAGGTCTCCGGCAAGTCGTCGCCCACCAGGTCCAGCAGCAGGGACTCGACTTCGGCGTACTCCAGCAATTCCATTTCCAGACCGTCTTCCAGGTCGATCAGCGCATAGCAGATGTCGTCGGCGGCCTCCATCAGGTACACCAGCGGATGCCGCGCCCAGCGTTGCTCCTCAAGTTGTGGCAGGCCGAGTTTATGGGCGATCTGCTCCAATAGCGGCAGCTCGCTCTGATAACAGCCGAACTTGTGTTTCTTGTAGCCCAGCGAATCGGCGTGCCTGGCCGTCCATGGATACTTCAGGTAGGTGCCCAGGGTTGCATAGGTCAGTCGGGTGCCGCCGTCGAACTGGTGATACTCCAGTTGAGTAAGTACCCGAAAGCCCTGGGCGTTGCCTTCGAAGTTCAGGAAGTCATTGCGCTCGGCTTCACTCATTGCATCCAGCCAGCCACGGCCGGCGGCTTGCTGGAACCAGTGACGGATCGCGTCTTCACCGGAATGGCCGAAAGGCGGGTTGCCGATGTCGTGCGCCAGGCAGGCCGATTGCACCACCATCCCCAGGTCGCTGGGTTCGCACCAGTCGGGCAGGGCGTTGCGGATGGTTTCGCCGACCCGCATGCCCAGCGAGCGCCCCACGCAACTGACTTCCAGCGAGTGGGTCAGGCGCGTATGAATGTGATCATTGCTGGACACCGGATGGACCTGGGTCTTGCGCCCGAGGCGGCGGAAAGCCCCCGAGAAAATGATGCGGTCGTGGTCTTTGTGAAAAGGGCTGCGGCCAAGTTCTTCAGGGCTGTGCAGAGGCTTTCCGAGGCGTTCGCGGGTAAGCAGGGTGTGCCAATCCAAGGCGGGACTCTCCGTCAGGTGACTGATGGCCTAGCTTCCCGTTTCGCGTCATGACCTGCAAGCGGAACTACAACCGGGCGCCGTCGATATCGAGGCCACCTTGCAAGAACTTTTTTCGCAGGGGGGCAATTGACCGGACAGGTGCACAGGACTGCGCCCCCTCGATAGAGAGGGGGCATCCCGTCGACACTGCAAGAACGTAGCCAGAAAGAAACTGATCAGTCTTTGCGCGAAGAGCCCTGCATGATCAGTTTGATCAACGGCCCCAGTGTGGTGCCGAGGCGGATCAGCCGGGTCAGGCTGCTGAGGCCACCGCCATTCTTTGCACCCTTGCCGGTCAGAAAACCCAGCAAGGTGACGGCGGCCACGCCCCAGAGTGGAGCGTGTTTGATGCCGAAACCTTCCTGCAGGTTCTGCGTCATCCCGCGCACGCGTTGCAACGGTTGCAGCAGTTGCGCGGATTCGTGGCGGATTTCCTGGCGGTGCATTTCCATGCGCAGGCGAATCAGCGCCTTGCGCATTTCCGTGCGTGAGCTGTTGCGTGGCAATTCAGGCAGGTTCATGGCAGCAGGCGCTCCCGATCGTTGGCCAGCTCTTCCAGCGTCCCGTGGAAGGGCGAGGACTCATCGAAAATCGCTGCCCTCAAACGCATCGCGCAGAATATGGCGGCGAGGGTGTAGAACACGCAGAGCCCGATGATGGCGGTCAGGCGATAGGTGTCCCAGAACACGATCAGCACCAGGGTCGACAGCCCTACCAGCAGCAGCAACGCAAACACCAGCGCCAGACCGGCAAACAGCAACAGGCTGACGGTGCGGGCTTTCTGTTCCTGCAACTCGATGCCGAACAGTTCGACATGGCTGTGCAGCAACCCCAGGAAGGCAGCACCCAGGCGCCGCGATGAGGAGCTTGTTCCCGTCGCAGACGGGCCGGATTCACCGATCGACATATCAGCGCCGGCTGGCCAGCAGGCCGATCAGGAAACCCACGCCGGCCGCGATCCCGACCGATTGCCAAGGGTTGGCCTGGACATAGTCTTCGGTGGCGGTGACAGCCGCCTTGCCGCGTTCGCGCAGGGAGTCTTCGGTCAGCTTCAGGGTTTCACGGGCACGCAAGAGACTCTCGTGAATCTGCTCGCGCAACTCGTCGGCCTGGTCGCCGGCCAGGGTCGCGGTGTGCTCCAGCAACCGTTCGGTGTCACTGACCAGTGTCTGAAAATCGTTCATCAGGATTTCTTGAGCAGTCTTTGCCTGGATGCGGGCCATGGTGGATCTCCATAAGTGGCTTTCTGATGCGTTCGAGTATGAGCCTTCTGCGAAGGTTCAGTACAAATGACTGGTACAACTTTTGCTATGTCGTGGTGCGCCGGTCCGCACCATTGCGCTATAGCCGGGCATGATTTCAGTAAAACCGTAGGACCAACAATCAAAAACTCGCGCAAACGTCCGGGTCAGGTTTTTCCCGGGCGGTGTCCGTGCACCATGGCGGTTCAACGAGATCAGTCCTCTGATGCTTCGAGGCTGCAACTTGGTGCGCGGTCTGTCATCGCGAACTGCTTTGGTGCTTTTTTCTGCCATAAGGTCAGCCCATCCCATGGAAAATCTGCAAAGCGCCGTGGACACCCTGGTCCATAGCTCCAACACGCTGTTCATTCTGATCGGTGCGGTCATGGTTCTGGCCATGCACGCCGGTTTTGCCTTTCTCGAAGTCGGAACCGTGCGACAGAAAAACCAGGTCAATGCCTTGTCGAAAATCCTCAGTGACTTCGCCGTATCGACACTGGCTTACTTCTTTATAGGCTATTGGATTTCTTATGGCGTGACCTTCATGCAACCGGCGGCCGTGCTCAATGCCGACCATGGTTATGGACTGGTGAAGTTTTTCTTCCTGCTGACCTTTGCCGCGGCGATCCCCGCGATCATTTCCGGAGGAATCGCCGAGCGCGCCCGGTTTGTCCCGCAGCTGTGTGCAACCGCGTTGATTGTCGCGTTCATCTATCCGTTCTTCGAAGGCATGGTCTGGAACGGCAACCTGGGTTTGCAAGCCTGGCTGCTGGAGCGTTTTGGCGCCGGTTTCCATGATTTCGCAGGTTCGGTAGTGGTGCATGCCATGGGCGGTTGGCTGGCACTGGCGGCGGTGCTGTTGCTCGGGCCGCGTAATGGCCGCTATCGCGAAGGTCGGCTGGTCGCGTTCGCGCCTTCGAGCATCCCGTTTCTGGCGTTGGGCTCATGGATCCTGATTGTTGGCTGGTTCGGCTTCAACGTCATGAGCGCGCAAACCCTGCAAGGTGTCAGCGGACTGGTGGCGGTGAACTCATTGATGGCCATGGTGGGCGGTACGGTGGCCGCACTGATCGTCGGGCGTAACGACCCCGGCTTTCTGCACAACGGACCGTTGGCGGGACTGGTGGCGATCTGCGCCGGTTCGGACCTGATGCATCCGGTGGGAGCGCTGGTGACCGGCGCCGTCGCGGGGGCGTTGTTTGTCTGGTGCTTTACCGCCGCTCAGGTCAAGTGGCGCATAGACGACGTGTTGGGTGTCTGGCCGCTGCATGGCTTGTGCGGCGTGTGGGGCGGTATTGCCTGCGGCATTTTCGGTCAGAGCGCTTTGGGCGGGCTAGGTGGGGTCAGCCTGATCAGCCAGTTGATCGGCACGGCACTGGGCGTCACCGTGGCGCTGGCCGGCGGGTTCGCCGTGTATGGCGTGATCAAGGCTCTGCATGGATTGCGCCTGAGTCAGGAGCAGGAGTATTACGGCGCGGACCTGTCGATCCACAAGATCGGCGCCGTGAGCCAGGACTGACACAGGTCTGATCATCGTCGGTGGCATCAGGCAGGAGACTCAATGGCTCGACGGTTTTTCGGAGCAGGCCTAGAATGGTCACTTCATTTTCCGGTTGAGTGCTCATGCTTCCCGAATGTCAGCTGTTCGGCACCCTTGGATGCCATCTCTGTGAAGTAGCCGAAGCCATGTTGATGGAGTTTGTCGAGCGCGGTCTGCTGGTGGAGCTGGTGGATATCGCCGAAGATGAAACCTGGTTCGCCGCCTACAGCCTGCGCATCCCGGTGTTGCGGCGGGTCGACACCGGTGCTGAACTGGGCTGGCCATTCAGTGCCGATGAGGTGGTGGCGTTCTTGCTTTGAGCGGCTTTTGCGCTGGTGGTGTTTCCCGCCTGTCGAACTTTGCGATTGATCCCCTTGGCTTATCCGGTACTGATCGGATACTGTATGCGCATACAGTTATTCGTGGCGCTTGCATGGCCGCTGCTGATTTTCGGCAGCGAGCAGACAAGCCCGGGCGTGAGAGGGATGAATCGTGGTCAATGTCGAACAGTTGAAGAACAGCGTGAACCGGATGTCCGCAGACGTCGTGAGTGAAGCTGTTCTTGAGTTGCGTCTGGATGGTCTGGTGACCGAGGGCAAGACACCCTTCAACAAAACGCATTTCAATACCTGTTTCGCAGAAATCGAAGCCTTGTTTCAACGCGCGGGTTATCACCGGCAACTCGATGTCGTGGGTTATCAGGGATTGTTGTACGCCCTCTATGACCCCGCTCGCTGGGAGGCGGTCGATGTACTGCGCTGGCTCAAGGAATACACCGAAGCGGCGGCGCGCACACGGATTCCGGCTTGAGGCTAGGCTCACTCCCCGTGCTGTTGGATAATGCCGCCCTGCACTGAGGGTTAGAACTTTCGTATGTCCACTTCTTCTTTTTCCGCGGCACACAGCCAGGCCAGTACGCTGTACTTGCCACCTGGCCCGTGGCAGACCGTTGTCGATTGTCTGTGCGAGCATTTCAGCGCCATCGGTCGTGAACAATGGCTGGACAGAATCGCCCGTGGCCGGGTCCTCGATGGGCAGGGCATGCCGATAGCCCTCGATCTGGCCTACAGGGAAGGTTTGCGGATTCATTATTTTCGCGAAGTGCCCGATGAAAAGCCGATCCCGGTGATCGAGTCGATTCTGTACGCGGACGAGCATCTGGTGGTGGCCGACAAACCGCACTTTCTGCCGGTGACGCCGGCTGGCGAATACGTCGAACAGACGCTGCTCAGGCGCTTGATCCGTCGCCTGGACAATCCGCATCTGGTGCCATTGCATCGCATCGACCGGCATACCGCAGGGCTGGTACTGTTTTCCGCCAATCCGCAGAGTCGTTCGGCTTATCAGTCGTTGTTTCCAACCCGGCAGATCGAAAAGCGCTACGAGGCCATCGCAGCGGCGTTGCCTGAACTTGCTTTCCCGCGGGTTCATAAAAGCCGGCTGATCGATGGCGAGCCGTTCTTCCGCATGCAGGAAGGGCCGGGGGCCTGCAACACCGAGACGGCGATCGAAGTCAGGGAGAAACAGGAGAAACTCTGGCGGTATGGTCTTTACCCGGTGACGGGCAAGAAACATCAGTTGCGGGTACACATGGCGGCGTTGGGCGCCGCTATCTGCAACGACCCGTTTTACCCCGAGGTGCTCAAGGATGCGCAGGATGACTACGCCAATCCTTTGAAGCTGCTGGCCCAGGGGCTGAGATTCATCGATCCGGTCACAGGCCAGGTGCGTGAGTTCGAGAGTGAAATCACCCTGCAATGGTGATCCTGAACGGCGTCCCTGAAGTGCTGTTCTTCAGGCATGAAAAAGCCCGCATCAAGCGGGCTTTTCTGTATCCGGCGGCACCCGGTTACAGCTCTTTGACGGTACGGACCTGATCTTTGTTGATGCGGGTCTGTTTGCCATCGAGCTGTTCGAATTCGTAGAAGCCGGAATCCTTGTCGAACTCTGGCGTGTCGACGGCCTGGATTTCGCGACCGTCATTCAAGGTGATCACCGTAGGCGACGCGCAACCGGCGAGGGTGGCGAGGCCCAGTGCGAGCATGAAAGTGGCGAGTGTCCGTTGCATCATGAGTGTGTCTCCGAATATGAATTCTTTGGTTGCTGAACTTGAGACGTGAACCGTCCGCGCAAGTTCCTGATCAATGTCAGTCTGACACAGTGTCGTGACCGCTTGCATGACTGCTTAATAGTTCCGGCGTGTTGAGGTTGGCCAGCCTAGGGTCTTTGTCTGGGCATTGCAGCGCGGTCGCGCCGAGCTTGCGCATCAACCGGCCAGGGCTGCGCTCACCCTCGTTCCAGGCCTTTTCAAAGGCTGCCCTGTGCAGCACTGGAATCACACACAACAACGGCTCCCAGTGGTCATCGTGCCGCACCATCAGTGGCTTGTCCGGATTCAGGTTGGCGGTCTCGAGCATGGTGCCGATCAGCGCCGCATCAATGCCCGGAACGTCACAGGGCAGGACCAGCATATGGGTATGGCGGGCCGCTTCCAGGCCCGCGCGAATTCCCGCCAGGGGCCCGGGGAAGTCACCTTCATCGTCGTGGACCAACTGGTCGGCGTAGGGCGCATACTTCTCCAGGTTGCGATTGCAGGAGATGATCAGGTCATCGGTCAGCGGGCGGGTCTTGCGATGCAAGTGGGCAATCAGCGGTTCGCCGCGCCATTCCAGCAACCCTTTGTCCCGCCCCCCCATACGTTGGCCGCGACCGCCCGCCAGGAGCAGAATGGAGCAGGGTGGCAATTGTGAATTCATGGTCATGGCAGGTCTCCATGGGAGCGGCGAAAAAACGGAGCGCTGTGATATAACACCGGGCTGTTTCTCCTACAACTGGACGAGCCTATGAAAGCCAAGGCTGATGTACCTTTCGCACCGCTGAACATTGCAGTGCTGACTGTCAGCGATACCCGCACGCTGGAAACCGACACCTCGGGCCAGCTCTTTGTCGACCGCCTGAGCGCCGCCGGTCATTACCTGGCAGCCCGGGTGTTGCTCAAAGATGACCTCTACAAAATTCGTGCGCAAGTCGCCAACTGGATTGCCGACGATGTCGTGCAGGTGGTGCTGATCACCGGCGGAACCGGTTTTACCGGGCGTGACAGCACACCGGAAGCCGTCAGCTGCCTGCTGGACAAGCAGGTCGATGGATTCGGTGAGCTGTTCCGCCAGATCTCGGTTGCCGATATCGGCACCTCGACCGTTCAGTCCCGGACGTTGGCCGGACTGGCCAATGGCACGCTGGTTTGCTGTTTGCCGGGTTCGACCAATGCCGTGCGCACCGGTTGGGACGGCATTCTGGCCGAACAGCTGGATTCGCGGCATCGCCCGTGCAATTTCGTGCCTCACCTGAAACAGGCTGCGCCTTGTGAATCCCGTGGGTAAGCCGGGCAAGACCGGCAGCCTGATGCCCGTCGAGGAGGCGTTGGCACGCTTGTTGGAAATGGCCGAGGTCTCAAGGATTGTCGAGCGTGAACGCTTGCCATTGGCGCAGGTGCAGGGGCGTGTACTGGCTGAAGATCTTTTGTCGACCCTTGATCTGCCGCCTTGGCCCAACAGTGCCATGGACGGGTATGCCTTGCGCATGGCTGACTGGACGGGAGAGCCGTTGGTGGTCAGCCAGAAGGTGTTTGCCGGCCAGGCCCCCGATCCGTTGCAGCCTGGAACCTGTGCGCGCATTTTCACCGGAGCGCCTGTTCCCGCCGGTGCCGATTGTGTCGAAATGCAGGAAAACGCCGAGGTCCAGGCGGATGAGCGAGTGCGTTTCACGCAAGCCTTGAGCCAGGGCCAGAACATCCGTCCGCAAGGCCAGGAAGCGACCGTCGGCGAGTTGATTCTGCCGGCAGGCACACGCCTGGGGCCGATCGAGCAAGGATTGGCTGCCTCATTGGGCTACGCCGAGCTGGAGGTCGTTCGCAAGGTACGTGTGGCGGTGCTGTCGACCGGCGACGAATTGGTTGAGCCGGGCCAGACGCTAGGTCCGGGACAGATCTACAACAGCAACCGGGTGTTGTTGTGCAGCTGGTTGCAGCGTCTGGGCTGTGAAGTCGTCGACGCGGGCATTCTTCCGGACGATCTGCAAACCACCCGTTCCCGATTGGGTGAGTTGAAGGATGTCGACCTGATCCTCTCGACCGGTGGCGTATCGGTGGGAGAAGCCGATTTTCTGGGTATCGCCTTGCGTGAAGAGGGCGAACTGACGCTGTGGAAACTAGCCATCAAGCCCGGCAAACCGCTGACGTTCGGACATTTTCGCGGTGTGCCCGTGATCGGCTTGCCGGGCAATCCGGCATCGACCCTTGTGACTTTTGCCTTGTTGACCAGGCCCTATCTCCTGCGTCGTCAGGGTGTAAAGGAAGTCGAGCCGCTGAGGGTGCAGGTACCGGCAGGGTTTGACTGGCCCCAACCTGGCAATCGGCGGGAGTATTTGCGTGGACGGCTGGAAAACGGCAGGGCGACGATCTACAAAAACCAGAGTTCCGGTGTACTGCGCAGCGCTGCCTGGGCTGATGGACTGGTAGAAGTCCTGGAAGGTCGCACGCTGGTTCAGGGCGATAGCGTTTTCTTCATTCCGTTGAGCGAAGTACTGAGCTGACCGCTTCAGCGGATTAGCCAGGCAAAAACCCGGTTGATTGAACCGGGCTTTTGCCTGATGGCCATTCAATGTGCCAGGAACAATGAAATGACCTGCTCGAAACGGCTATTGGCGATCCAGCCAAGAAGACCGAGGATCACGACCGTTCCACAGGTGGAGTAGGCGAGCCTGTGCTTGATGGATTTGACGTCACCGCGGATTTCGTCCAGGTCCCTGCGTATGTGCTTGAGGTGTGTTTCCAGCTCGGTGACGCGAGGTTCCATATCAATTTCTCCCGTGGCTCTTGTGCTGGCCGGTAATCCAGGGTTTTGGCCTTGCTTGGCACGTCCCTGTGGTGTCCTGCTGAAACCCCAAGGTCTACCAATTCGGATTTGCGGTCAATTGAGCAGATTCCTCACGTCCTGTAAGAAAAATCCTGCCGTAGGGGATCAAGTTGCCTGACTGGAAATAATTGGTTTTCTGGCGACCTTTAACAGCGCCTGCGCGGTCAACATCTCCCAGATGCCATTCAAACGGGAGTGAAGTAATGAGCGATCGCAAGGCGCTGTTGATTCTGCATGGCAAACAGGCACTCAACGAGGCGGTTCGCGCCGCCGTCGAAAACCGTCGTGAACAAGGCTGGGAGCTGGCTGTGCGATTGACCTGGGAAGCCGGCGATGCGCAGAGACTGGTGGGCGAAGCGTTGGCGGCCGGTTATCGACACATCATCGCCGGTGGCGGCGATGGCACCTTGCGCGATATCGCCGAGGCCATGGCGGAGCACTCGAAAAAAGCCAGCCTGATACTGATGCCGCTGGGAACCGCCAACGATTTTGCGCGTGCGGCAGGCGTGCCCCTGCAGCCTGATCAGGCGCTTGCGTTGCTTGATACCGCGCCGACCGCCATTGATCTGGGGGAGGTCGACGGGCAGATATTCCTGAACATGGCGACCGGTGGGTTTGGCAGTCATGTCACGGCGAACACCTCGGAGGAGTTGAAGAAAATCCTCGGTGGTGCTGCTTACCTGTTCACCGGCCTGTCACGCTTCAATGAGCTGCATACCGCCTACGGTGAATTGCAGGGACCGGATTTCCACTGGAGCGGCGATCTGCTGGCGCTGGGCATCGGCAATGGCCGGCAGGCCGGTGGCGGGCGGGAATTGTGCCCACAGGCCCTGGTCGATGATGGTTTGCTGGACATCAGTATCCTGCCGGCACCGCAGGAGGTGGTCGGTACATTGAAAAACCTGCTGACCGAAGGTTTCGGCATCGACAGCATGTTTGTCCGGGTGCGCCTGCCATGGGTCGAGATCAAGGCCTCGGAAGGGCTCTGCATCAACCTTGATGGTGAGCCGCTGGTCGGGGATAACCTGCGTTTCTCGGTCCGCCCGGCGGCGTTGCGCGTGCATTTGCCTGAAGACTCGCCGCTGCTACGGGCCAGTGAAGTGCCTAGTCATCAAGGCTGATGATTTGTTCACGCACGGCGAACAGCACCAGGCCGGCCACATCGTAGATCTGCAAACGCTTCATGATCTGCGAACGGTGGGTTTCGACGGTCTTGACGCTCAACCCCAGGCCGTTGGCAATCTCTCGGGTGGATTTGCCGCGAACGATCAACCGCAGGATTTCCAGCTGGCGTGCCGTCAGGTTGTGCGAGTCGGCAGGTTCGGGCTGGTGCTTCTGATTTCGGATCAGGGCCTGGGTGATCACCGTGTGGGCAATGGCCGGGCTCAGATAGCGCTCGTTGTTGCGCAAGGCGTCCAGCGCGTGCTCGAGTTCGGTCGCCGTGGTGTCCTTGAGCAGGTAGCCGTGTGCTCCGGACTCCAGAGCCTGCATGATGAGGGCCGGGTCGGTGTGCATCGACAGGATCAGCACCTTGCTCTGCGGGTGCACCCGCTTGAGCTGTTGCAAGGCTTCGAGGCCGCCGGTCTGGCGCATCGAAATATCCAGCAGGACAATATCCGGGGACAGATGCCCGACCATTTCGAGCAACTGCGAGCCGTCATTGGCCTCACCGATGACGGCGTAGCCGGGCAGGTCCATTACCAGGGCGCGCACGCCAGCCCTGATCAGCGAGTGGTCATCCACCAGTAGCAAGTTACAAGTCAATGCATAACCTTATTCGAACTGGCCCGTTCGAGCGCACGGGGCGCCCAGGGAAATAGAGCTTCGATTTGAGTGCCTTTGCCCGGCTCGCTGGTAACGGTCAACGTGCCGCCCAGTTGATCTATCCGTTCCGACATCCCGGCCATACCGCGTTGCCCTTCGCGACCTGGGTCTGTTGCGGGTGCGAAGCCCTGGCCATCATCGCTGATCTGCAATCTCAGGCCTTGGGGCAGGCGCTGCAGGCATACCAGCAGGTTCTTGGCCCGGGCATGTCGCAGGATGTTGGTGACCGCTTCCTGGGTAATGCGAAAAGCCGCCACGGCCATTTCCTCCGGTATGCCGGTCAGGCGCTGCTGGCATTCCAGGCTCCAGTGCACCGGGGTGTTGGCCAGGGTCTTGAGCAGGTGTGCCCGCAGACTGGCTTCCAGCCCGAGGCTGGTCAACTGCCGGGGATTGAGAATGGCGGATACGTCACGAACTTTGGCCAGGGTTTCTTCCAGTGTGTCGCACAGGACCGTGCATTGTCCCTGGAGCTCTTCGGGCATCCGGCGTTTGAGCCAGTCACTTTGCAATTTTGCGGCGGTCAGCAATTGACCGATGTCGTCATGCAGTTCGCGGCTCAGTCGGTGACGCTCGTTTTCCTGGACTTGCAATAGCCGGTCGGCCAGCTCCTGAGGCTCGAATTTGATCGATTTGCGCGAGAGGCAGTACTGCACGACAACACTGGTCAGCGCCGCAATGTTGAGCAGCAGCAATGACAGGGGCAGCGCAATGGACAAGCCATGGACCAGCAAACTGCCGAGGGTCGAGCAGGCGCATAGCAACAGCGTGAATCTGCGAGCATTTTCCCGGGAGGGGGGCCACTTGGCGATTGACTTGAGGCTGGCGTACATAGCGGATGGAGCCAATGGATGTTCGCTGCGGGCTGACCGGTCATGCTGGCTGACAGGCCCCTGTTTTTTATGTGGAGCGCCGACGAGTTCAGCTGCGAACTGCAGTGAGCTGTGTCCGGCTGCGATCACGCAGCCATTAATTGGCGTCAACTAACAGGCGGCATAGTAGCACTTAAGATACCGTTGGTCGCGTCCGTATGCATGTCCGAAAAGTCAGGAATCCAGTCGTTTCGACAATGCTTCCATAATGGAACAAGTTGGTTGTCGCCATCGCAAAATGCCGATAGCCCGGGGGCTGTTGATACCGGGCAATACCCGATCAAGGCTGGCGCGCAATTGTCGATAGGCAATAGTGGTTGTTTTAAGGATGTCGCTTATAGCAATGAAATATTCATTTGCGACATGTGCGCACTCAATTAACAGTGCGGTACTGATAACCAAACCAGGCCATACGGCATAGTTGGATTAGTTCAAGCCCGTCGTTCCGAATAGGGCACGAGGGTGAGCGGCCTGGAATTGACCGGTGGCTGAAACCGGCTTTGCCCGACCTGAAAGGCAAAGGCTTCGATAAGGGTGACCTGCTCGCTGTCGTCGAGGCTGAGTTGCCCGGTGGTCTGGTCGATGAGTTCGAGCTGCCAGGCAATCAGGGTCAGACAGTCTTTCAGGGCGCTCAGCGCCTCGTCGTGCAGGCTCATGTTGTTCTGTGCGTGGTTCAGCAAACCATGAATATGCAGCGAAAACTCAGACACGGCCGCCAGCGCCAGGGCATCGGCCTTGTTGGCCAGCTTGAGCAGCGTGCTGAGCATGCAGTCGATGGCGTCCTTGTCATTGCTGATCAACTGCAGATGGCTCAGGCATTCCTCGGTTTTAGCCAGGAGTGTTTCAGCTTCGACGAGAAACTCCGGGAGCCGCTGGGCCCACTCTTTACGATCGTTCGGCATACTTATCTCCACAACGTCATGTCAAATGAGGGGATATCGTGTGTGTCGACGAGGGCGGTCGGAACCCCGGCATTGCCGAGTCGTCGGGCGAACGAACGGCGGCAGGCTGGGGAACACGAGAGGGTGGTTGGCCACTGGCTTGCGATCGCACACAAAAGCCTGACTCCGTTCATGCAATGAGAATGGCGTCACATTAATGGCTATTGGATATTGCGAATATCAGGTTGCACCTGATTGTTGATAGGGGAATCCCTTACGCAGCGGAACCTTTCGCAAGAACCGGGGTCGCGGCGCAGACGTGCAGCAGATGTAATCACAGCGCCAGTAAAGCATGATGCCAATGTGACATCAATGCCTGTGCGTGGCATTTTAGAGCGGGTCAAGCTTCGGCAAAAACAGCCGATAACCTTCTCTAAGTGAATTCATCCGAACAAGACCAGGAGTCATTGATGGCCGGCATTCTCGACACGGTAGACCAACGCACGCAACTGGTGGGTGAGAATCGCCTGGAAATTCTCATGTTCCGCCTCGCCGGACGGCAATTGTTCGCGATCAACGTCTTCAAAGTACAGGAAGTCCTGCAGTTGCCAAAGTTGACGCTGATGCCGCAGCGCCATCCTTTTGTCTGCGGCGTGGTCAACCTGCGCGGCCAGACCCTGCCGGTGATCGACCTGTCCCAGGCCATCGGCATGCGCCCGCTGGTGCCGGGGCCTGGCAGCACGATTATCGTCACCGAATACAACCGTTCGGTTCAGGCCTTCCTGGTCGGCGGCGTGGACCGGATCGTCAACATGAACTGGGAAGCCATCCTGCCGCCCCCGAGCAGCGCCGGCCGCCAGCACTACCTGACGGCAATCAGCAAGGTCGATGATCAACTGGTGGAAATCATCGATGTCGAAAAGGTCCTGGCCGAAATCGTCCCGTACAACGCCAAGGTCTCCCGTGACAAGCTCGAAGATCCGGTACTTGAACGCGCCCGTGGCCGAGAGGTGCTGCTGGTGGATGACTCGAACGTGGCCCTGGCGCAATTGCGCGATACCCTGGGACAGCTGGGCGTGAAGATGCACATCGCCAGCGACGGGTTGAAGGCCTTGAACATGCTCAAGGCCTGGGCCGACACCGGCGTGGACATGACCGAAAAACTGCTGATGGTCTTCACCGATGCGGAAATGCCGGAAATGGATGGCTATCGCCTGACCACTGAAATTCGCAACGACCCGCGCCTGCGTGGCTTGTACGTGGTGCTGCATACCTCTTTGTCCGGCAGCTTCAACGATTCGATGGTGAAAAAGGTCGGCTGCGACAATTTCCTGTCCAAATTCCAACCGGACAAACTCGTCGACGTGGTGCGTCAGCGCCTGATGCTTGACGAAGTACCGGCCTGAGCGGGTCTGCACAACTGTGGGAGCGGGCTTGCTCGCGAAGGCGGAGTGACAGTTGGCATAGTGATCGACTGACACTCCGCCTTCGCGAGCAAGCCCGCTCCCACAGGGTTTACGGTGTTTGGTTTTCAGTCTTTGATTCAGTCATCAAGCTCGTATAGGGTGGCGTTTTGCCTAAGAGGGAGCTGGCCATGTTGCGTCTGAGCGCGCTGTATCGTTATCCGTTGAAGTCCGCGAGGGGCGAGACGCTGCAACGGATCGGTCTCGATAAACTCGGTCTGGACGGCGATCGCCGCTGGATGCTGGTGGATGAAGCCAGCGGTCGTTTCCTGACCCAGCGTGCGGTGGCGCAGATGAGCCAGTTGTCGGCGTTGTGGAATGCCGCAGGCGGCCTGACCCTCAGTGCGCCTGGTCATTCGCCGATCGACGTAGCCTTGCCCGGCCTTGATGCAGAACTGCTTGGCGTGACGATCTGGCGCGATACCTTGCGGGTCCCCGATGCAGGCGATGCAGCCGCAGCCTGGGTCAGCGAATTTATTGGTAAACCGACACGTCTGGTGCAAGTGCCGCTGGATCGGGCGCGGATGACGGAGGCGGGCTACGGCAAGGATCACGACCAGGTGGCGTTCGCCGATGGCTATCCGCTGTTGCTGATTGGCCAGACCTCCCTCGAGGACTTGTCGAAACGGGTCGGGCGTCCGTTGGAGATGCTGCGTTTCCGGCCAAACCTGGTGATCGAAGGCAGTGAAGCCTTCGCCGAGGACGGCTGGAAGCGTATCCGCATCGGCGATGTCGAGTTCCGCGTGGTCAAGTCCTGCTCACGCTGCATCCTGACCACCATCGACCCGCAAACCGGCGAGCGCAGCGACGACCGCGAACCCCTGGCAACCTTGCAGAAATACCGTTCGCAGGCGGACGGCGCGATGTTTGGCCAGAACCTGGTCAACGACGGCAACGGTCGACTTGAAGTCGGCATGCCGGTGGAGATCCTCGAATAATTTTGCGCAGAACAAAAAATGCCCGTGTCGAAAAACACGGGCATTTTTATTGCGCTGACCTTTATTTCGGCAAAGCCTGCGGGTTTAGCCGCGGTATTCACACAGGTAAGCGGTGTCGACGGCCACTTTGAGCTGGAACTTGCTGTTGGCCGGCACGTTGAACTGGCTGCCGGCGGCGAAGGTTTCCCAGTCGCTGCTGTCTGGCAGTTTGACGGTCAATGCGCCACTGACCACGTGCATGATTTCACGCTGGCTGGTGCCGAATTCGTATTCGCCCGGAGCCATGACGCCGATGGTCGCTGGACCTTCTGCGGTGCCAAAGGCGATCGACTTGACGGTGCCGTCGAAGTACTCGTTGACTTTAAACATGGGCGATTCCTCGAAAAGGGCTAAAAAGGGCCGGCCAGTATGCACAAGGCCCCGAGTGTCGTCACCTGTCTAAAGAGGAAGAACCAGTGGCAGCAGGCGTGCGGTATTGCGCGCATCTTCCAGCGCCCGGTGTTGCTGGCCGGTGAACTGCAGGCCGGCCAGTTGCAGGGCGCCGTTGAGCCCCAGCGGGCGTTCCAGACGCCTGGCCTTGGCAAAGCGCTGTTTGAGGTTCATGTGGGGCACGTTGGCCAGGGCACTGGCAAGTCCCAGTTGCTGCCAATCCTGAAGCAGCTGTTTGCGATCGTAGTCGCCCCAACTGGCCCAGCCTTCAAGTCGCGTGTGGTGTTGGCCGAGCCAGCGCTCAAATGCCGGCCAGACTTCGCCCAGCGGTTGCGCCGCATCGATGTTGGCTTGGGTGATGTGCGTCAGCTCGCGGCAAAACGGCGTCAGCAACGGCCGCCGCAAGGGGCGGACGAAGCGCTGGAACTGGTCCAGTTCGCGTCCCTTGCGGTCCACCAGGGTGGCGCCGATTTCAATGATTTCCATATCCGTTACGGGCCATCCACCCTCATCGGTGGTGGCCTCCAGATCAATGACCAGCCAATGAGGCATTGCAGGGTTCCTGGTATCCGCGTCCTGATAGGCTTTGAGCGTAGCCAAACCCGGCGGTTCCGCCTAGCGCCTTATTCGACCTCCAACAGTATCTGCCGGTTTTTCACCTGATCCCCGACTTTGACTTGCAAGCGTTTCAGGACACCGTCGATGCCTGATTTCAAGGGGTGCTCCATTTTCATCGCTTCCAGTACCACCAGCAGCTGGCCCTTGGTGACCGGGCTGCCTTCATTGACCAGGACGTCGACAATCGCACCGTCCATCGGGGCCTTGAGGGTGCCGCAACTGACACTGGCCCGGCTGGAAACCTGCGCCTGAGTGCGATCGGCAAACTGCAAGCTGCCCGGCCGGGTAAACAGCCAGAGTTGCCCTGCCTCCAGGCGATAGGCGTGGCGCTGGCGGATGCCATCGATTTCGAGGGTGGCCCGGCGCCCGTCGCAGTGGAGGATCTTCAGATCGATGCTGCGTTCGGCGACCTGAATGCGCAATGGTTCACCCGGGATCGCCTGCAACGTCACCACCCAGTCCTGATCCTCAAGGCTGATGCGATAGTGCAGGGGCACGCTGGCATTGTTGCGCCAACCGCCCAGCGGGGCTGGATGAGCCTGTGCCGACGCCTGGTAGAAGAGGGCGGTGGCGATGGCCAGGTGTTGCGCGTCCGGGGCATGGGACTGCAGACAGGCAGGGTCGGCAAAGTGCTGCGCGATGAACCCGGTACTGAAGTCACCGCTGGCGAACTGCGGGTGCTCCAGCAGACTGGCGAGTAAACGCTGATTGCTTTGCACGCCCAGCAGCACGCTGTCCTGTACCGCCCGCAGCAATTTGCGCCGGGCCTCCTCGCGGGTGGCGCCGTGGGCAATGAGCTTGCCGAGCATCGGGTCGTAGAAGGGGCTGATGAGCTGACCTTCGATCAGGCCGTGGTCGATCCGCACGCCGTCCTGCAATCCCGGTTCCCAGGCCACGACGCGACCGGTTTGCGGCAGGAAACCCTGGGCCGGGTCTTCGGCATACAGGCGCACTTCCATGGCGTGGCCCGTGAGTTGCACCTGCTCCTGGCGCAAGGGCAGCGGTTGCCCTTCGGCAATGTTGAGTTGCCAGGCCACCAGGTCCAGCCCGGTGATCAATTCGGTCACCGGGTGCTCGACTTGCAGTCGGGTGTTCATCTCCAGGAAATAGAATTGCCCGCGGGCATCCAGCAGAAACTCCACGGTGCCCGCGCCGACGTAATGCACTGCCCGGCCGGCCTTGAGCGCCGCTTCGCCCATGGCCTGGCGCAGTTCAGGGGTCATCACCGGGCAGGGTGCTTCCTCGATGACTTTTTGATGCCGGCGCTGTACCGAACAGTCGCGCTCGCCGAGGTAAATCAGGTTGCCTTGCCGGTCACCGAACAGCTGAACCTCGACATGACGGGGTTCGATCAGTGCCTGTTCGAGAATCAGTTCGCCGCTGCCAAATCCGTTCAGGGCTTCGGAGCGTGCAGTGCGAATCTGTTCCAGCAGGTTGCCGGCTTCGTGCACCAGGCGCATGCCGCGTCCACCGCCGCCAGCACTGGCCTTGATCATCAACGGATAGCCGATGCGCTCGGCTTCGCGGCTCAGGGTGGCGTCGTCCTGTTCGGCGCCTTGATAGCCTTTGATGCAGGGCACACCGGCTTCGATCATGGCGATCTTCGACAGGCGCTTGCTACCCATCAATTCGATGGCCTCGGGGCTGGGGCCGATGAAGGTGATGCCGGCATCCTGGCAAGCGCGGGCAAACCCGGCGTTTTCCGAGAGGAAACCGTAGCCCGGATGGATCGCATCCGCGCCCGTGCGCCGGGCGGCGTCGAGAATGGCCGGGATGTTCAAATAAGACTGGTGCACCGCGGCCGGACCGATGTTGACCGCCTCGTCGGCCATCTGCACGTGCAAGGCATCGGCGTCGGCGTCGCTGAACACGGCAACCGTGCGATAGCCCAGCGCCTGGGCCGTGCGCTGGATGCGGCAGGCGATTTCACCGCGGTTGGCGATGAGGATTTTTTTCAGTCCGGGCATGGGTTGGCTCTCTGGATTTTGCGGTGTTTGTTCGGGCCTCTTCGCGAGCAAGCCCGCTCCCACATTTGAAATGCATTCCAGTGTGGGAGCTGGCTTGCCAGCGAAGCTTTTCAGGAGGCCCACCCCGGTTTGCGTTTTTGCACGAAGGCCATCGTTCCCTCGACGCCTTCTGCCCCGGTCACCGCTTCGCTGAACCATTCGGCTGCCTGATCGAGCAGGGCATCCGACGGCTGACCCGCACTGGCCAGCAAGAGTTTCTTGGTCGCCGCATTCGCCCCCGGCGCACAACACAAGACATGGGCCAACACCTCATCGAGACGCTCGGCCAGGGCCTGCGGATCATGTTCGACAAAGTGCACCAGCCCCATGCGCCGTGCCTGGTGGCCATCAAAACGCGCCGCGGTCAGGGCCAGGCGCCGGGCTTGGGTCAAGCCGATGCGTTGCACCACGAATGGCGCAATTTGCGCCGGCAGCAGACCCAGGCTGGTTTCTGGCAGGCCGAATTGCGCCTGGTGATCAGCCAGGGCGATATCGCTGACGCAGGCCAGGCCGAGACCACCGCCGAGTACCGCGCCTTGCAGTACCGTGATCACCACTTGCGGTGCGTGTTGCACCTCTTGCAGCAGTGCGCCGAACACCCGGTTCAGGTCCCGGTGCGCAGTGGGGCCCTGAGCGCGGGCGTTGGCCATGTCCTTGATGTCGCCGCCAGCACAGAAGTGCCCGCCGACGCCACCGATCACCAGCGCGCGAACCCCTGGCTTATCGCGTACCGCCGCCAGCACCGAGCGCAACTCAGCGACCATCTGCAAGCTCATCGCATTGCGGCATTCCGGGCGGTTGAGGGTGACGTGCAACACGCCGTTGTGCAGTTCCAGCAGCAAGGTCTGGCAAACCGGCAGGTTGTTCATTTCTTTTTCCCCGGCAGGATGCCCATCAACTTGCAGATGATCCCCAGCATGATTTCGTCGGCGCCGCCGCCAATCGACACCAGCCGCACGTCGCGGTAAGCGCGGGCCACCGGGTTGTCCCACATGAAGCCCATGCCACCCCAATACTGCAGGCAGCTGTCGCTGACTTCGCGGCCCAGTCGCCCGGCCTTGAGCTTGGCCATCGAAGCCAGGCGCGTGACATCCTGGCCTTTGACGTATTGCTCGGTGGCCTGATAGACCAGCGCCCGCAGGCATTCGATCTCGGTTTGCAGCTCAGCGAGACGGAAGTGGATGACCTGATTGTCGATCAGCGCATTGCCGAAGGTTTTGCGCTCCTTGCAGTATTCGATGGTGCTGTCGACGCAATATTCCAGGCCCTTGATCATGTTGGCCGCGCCGAACAGGCGCTCTTCCTGGAACTGCAGCATCTGCATCATGAACCCCGCGCCTTCATGGCCGATGCGGTTGCGCTGCGGCACGCGCACGTTGTCGAAGAACACCTGGGCGGTTTCCGAGCTGCGCATGCCGAGCTTGTCCAGGTGCGAACTCAAGCTGATGCCCGGCGTATTCATCGGCACCATGATCAGCGACTTGTTGATGTGCGGCTTGTCGTCCGAGGTGTTGGCCAGCAGGCAGATGAAATCGGCGCTCGGCGAGTTGGTGATCCACATCTTGCTGCCGTTGATCACATAGTCGTCGCCGTCCTTGCGCGCGGTGGTTTTCAATCCGGCGACGTCGGAACCGGCACCGACTTCGGAAACACCGATGCAGCCGACCTGCTCGCCGCTGATGGCCGGGCGCAGGAATTCCTCGCGCAATTCATCGGAGCCGAAACGGGCCAGTGCCGGCGTGCACATGTCGGTCTGCACGCCGATGGACATCGGGATGCCGCCGCAATGAATGGTGCCGAATTCTTCGGCGGCGACGATCGAATAGCTGTAGTCGAGCCCCATGCCGCCGAATTTTTCCGGTTTGGATATCCCCAGCAAGCCGAGATCACCGGCCTTGCGGAAGATGTCGTGGATGGGGAAGCGCCCGGCCTTTTCCCATTCCTCGACGTGCGGGTTGATTTCGTGCTCTACGAATTGGCGTACGGTGCGGCGCAGTGCTTCGTGTTCCTGGGTGAAGATCATTTTTATTGTTCTCCTTGAGCCGGCCTAGAGCCGGGCTACGCCAAAACTGTTGGCTTGCAATGGCCGCACCTGGGCCTCGTGACAAATGTCCAGCAAGTAACCGAGCAAGGTCCGGGTATCGCGCGGGTCGATCAAACCGTCGTCCCACAGATTGGCGCTGCCGTAGAGCGCCGTGGACTGGCTGTCGAGTTTCTGCGCGGTGACCTGTTCGAGCATGTCGAGCATTTTCGGATCGGGCACCAGGCCGTCCTTGGCCTGTTTCGCCTCGGTGACAATGCGCAGCACCTTGCCCGCTTGCGCGCCGCCCATCACGGCGGTGCGGCTGTTGGGCCAGGCGAAGATGAAGCGCGGGTCGAGACCGCGTCCGCACATTGCATAGTTGCCGGCACCGTAGGAGCCGCCGACGACTATGGTCAGTTTCGGCACTCGGGCGTTGGCCACCGCTTGAATCATTTTCGCGCCGTGTTTGATCACGCCCTGCTGTTCGGATTCGGTGCCGACCATGAACCCGGTGGTGTTGTGGAAAAACAGCAACGGCGTCTGGCTCTGGTCGCACAGTTGAATGAATTGCGCAGCCTTGCTCGCGCCCTTGGGCGTGATCGGGCCGTTGTTGCCGATGAAGCCACAGGCGCGTCCCTGAATTTTCAGGTGACCGCAGACGGTCTGCTGATCGAACTCGCCCTTGAACTCGAGAAAGTTCGAAGCGTCGGCAAGCCTGGCGATGATTTCGCGTACGTCGTAGGGTTTTTTCGGGTCATCCGGGATCAGGCCGAGCAGTTCGTCGATGGGGTACAGCGGCTCCTCCCAGCGTCGTTCGGGCGGTTGGGGCAGCTGCTCGTTCCACGGCAGCAGGGTGATGATCTCGCGTACCTGGCGCACGCCGTCGGCGTCGTTTTCAGCCAGGTATTCGGCGGTGCCGGCGGTTTGTGCGTGCATCTCGGCGCCGCCCAGTTCTTCATCGGTCGCGACTTCGCCGGTGGCGGCCCTGAGCAGTGGGGGACCTGCGAGAAACAGCTTGGCCTTGCCGCGCACCACCACCACGTAATCCGACAGCCCCGGCTGATAGGCACCGCCCGCCGTGGCCGAGCCGTGCACCACAGTCACCTGCGGCAAACCCATGGCCGACATCCGTGCTTGATTGGCAAAGCTGCGCGCGCCTTCGACGAAAATCTCCGCCGCGTAATTGAGATTGGCGCCGCCGCTTTCGGCGAGGGTGATCACCGGCAGTTTGTTTTCCATGGCGATCTGTTGCAGGCGCAGGGATTTTTTCAAACCGCTGGGGGAGATGGTCCCGCCCCTGATCGCGCTGTTGTTCGCCACCACCAGCACGCGCACGCCAGACACGTAGCCGATGCCGGCGATCAAACCGCCACCGGCGCAGCTGCCGTCCTTGTCGTCGTGCAGCTTGTAGCCGGCCAGGCTCGCCAGTTCGAGAAACGGCGCGCCGGGGTCGAGCAGCAGATTGAGGCGCTCGCGGGGCAATAACTGACCGCGTTTTTCAAACCTGGGTTTGGCTTCGGCGGCCTTGTCCAGCAGATTCTGTTCGAGCACGCGGACTTGTTCGATGGCGCTCAGCATTGCCGTACGGTTCTGGGCGAACGGCTCGCTGTGGGGATCGAGTTGCGACTGAATCACCGGCATGGGTTATTCCTTGTCCTTCAACACATCGGGTATGTAGGCGCGGTGGAAACCGTTGTACGACTCGCTGTTGGTCGCTTTGTGGATCGGCCAGGCGCGTCCGCCGAGGCTGGCGGCGCCGTCGATGCGCAGGGTGCTGCCGCTGACGAACGCCGCTGCCGGGCTGAGCAGGAAAACGATCGCCGCGCTGACTTCCGATTCGGTGCCGATGCGCTTGAGCGGTACGTGTTCGCGCAGGGTCGGGATCACGGCCTTGAAGGCGCCTTCGTAGGTGTCCATGCCGCTGGAGGCAACCCAGCCCGGCGCCACGGCGTTGACCCGCACGCCGGCATGACCCCATTCGTACGCGGCGGTCTTGGTCAGGTTGTCCATGCCCGAACGTGCCGCGCCGGAGTGGCCCATGCCGGGCATGCCGCCCCACATGTCGGCGAGCATGTTGACGATGGCGCCGCCGTGCTTGCTCATGGATTGGTTGAACACTTCCCGGGCCATCAGGAAGCCGCCCACCAGATTGGTGCGCATCACGGTTTCGAAACCCTTCTGGTTGATCGAGGCCAAGGGCGACGGGTACTGCCCGCCGGCATTGTTGACCAGGCCATGGATCGGGCCGTGCTTGCGAATCAGTTCGCTGACCAGATGCGTCACCGCTTCTTCCTCGCGGATATCGCAAACGGCCCAGTCGGCCTTGCCGCCGTCTTCGGCGATTTCCGCTGCAACGGTTTTGAGCTTGTCGGCCTTGCGTCCGACCAGCAGCACATGGGCGCCGAGGGCCGCCAGTTCGTGGGCGGTGCAGCGGCCGATGCCGCTGCCGCCACCGGTGACGATGATGTTTTGGCCGGCAAACAAATCGGCTTTGAAAATCGAATCGTAGGCCATGGCGACAATCCTCTAGTTGAACTGGTCGGCGATGCGCTGCGGCACCGGGATCTGGATTTCCAGCAGTTGCTGGGCGAAGGCTTTGCCTTGCGGGTCGATGCGCAGGCTGGCGACACCGCCGCCGCCGAGGGCGTTTTCCAGCAGGAAATTCAGGCTGTGGCTGGCGGGCAAGTACCAGCGTTCGACCCGCCCGTGGATGGGATCGAGGACGTGCCCCATCCAGTCGACGATCACTTCAGGGGTCAGGGCCTCAGCGATCCATGGCAGGAATTCGGGCTCGCGGGCCATGACGCCGATGTTGCTGTGGTTGCCCTTGTCGCCGGAGCGGGCGACCGCCAACTTGACCAGGGCCACGCTGGCGTCGGCCTGGCCGGTCGGCTTCGGCGCAGCGAGCGGGACTGGCAGGTCCAGCGGGTCGAGCGTATCGAGGGCGGGCAGGGCACAGGGGTGGCGCCGGCCCATGAAATCAATGTCCAGCGTGCAGGCGGTTTTGTCGATGAGGAACGAGAACAGTCGGATCAGCGGATACACCGTCGGCCGGCCACCGACAATGCCGGTCAGCCCCGGCGCCATGCCGGTGGCAGCCTGGGCAATCTCCCGGGAGAACACGATCAAGGCCTGCTTGTCCGGATGGCGCACCGCGAGTTTGATCACCACTTCGCGGCTGTCCTGCCGCTGGCCGTGAGGGCCATAGGTAGCCTCGCTGCCCAGCAACTCGATATTCACCTCGCTGTACGGCGCCCAGCCGCGCTGGCTGAACATTTCCGAGGTCTTGTTGATGATCGCCGCGCTGACTCGCCGCGCCTTGTCGACGGCATCGATGCCGGCAATCAGGCAACTGGCGGTACAGCGAAAACCATCGGGATACGTGGCACTGACCTTGTATTGAGTCGTCGGCGGCAGGCCTTTGGCGCCGTGCACCTGCACCGCGTTCTTGCCTTGTTGCAGCAGTTTGACCTGAGTGAAGTCGCACACCACGTCGGGCAGCAGATACGCGCGCGGATCGCCGATTTCATAGAGCATCTGTTCACCCACCGTCAGTGGCGTGACCAGCCCGCCGGTACCTTGCGGTTTGCTGACGATGAACTGGCTGTCGGCGCTGACTTCAACGATGGGAAAACCGATGTGTTCGTAGTCGGGCACGTCGCGCCAATCGGTGAAGTTGCCGCCCGTGCACTGGGCGCCACATTCGATGATGTGCCCGGCCAATGCGGCCTGGGCGAGCTTGTCGTAGTCGTGCCACGACCAGCCGAACTCATGCACAAGCGCGGCGCTGACTACCGCACTGTCGACCACGCGCCCAGTGATCACGATGTCCGCGCCCAGACGCAGGGCTTCGACGATGCCGGGTGCGCCGAGGTAGGCATTGGTCGAGACGCACCTCGATGGCAGGGGCGCACCGCTGAACATTTCATGAATGCCTTGGCTGCCCAGCTGTTTGAGTTGCGGTTGCAGGTCATCACCCAGCAGCACGGCGATCTTCAACGCCACCCCAGCCTTGTCGCAGGCCGCTTGCAGGGCGGCGGCGCAGGCTTGTGGGTTGACCCCGCCAGCATTGCTGATGACCCGGATGTTGTGCTGTGCGAGCTGCGGCAGCAAGGGCGCGAGCACTTCGATGAAATCGCCCGCATACCCGGCCTGGGGATCTTTCATCCGTGCGCCGGCCATGATCGACAGGGTGATTTCGGCCAGGTAATCGAAGACCAGATAGTCCAGATGCCCGTGTTCCACCAGTTGCGCGGCAGCGGTCGAGGTATCGCCCCAGAACGCGCTGGCGCAACCGATGCGAATTGATTTTGGCGCAGTCCGTTCCATAGCCACCTCCAACCCAAGTGCGTCGACATTACCAAGCAAGCGCTTGGTTTGTAAATGACTGGGTTATCTTCTGCCAAGCGCTTGCTTGGTTGCATCCAGGAGCTTAAATTGCCCGCGCAACCCCGCTGTTTTCGGGGGGATCGGCGTTATTGATTGATCGACTGTAGGAGAGAACGGGTGGACGAGCAAAAAGCCCTGAGGGTCATGCGTGAATTGGTGGACGACGGCCAATTGACCGACCCGGACAGCGCCCGTGGCAAGCTGCTGCAAGTGGCGGCCCACCTGTTCCGCAATAAAGGCTATGAGCGCACGACCGTGCGCGATCTGGCCGGTGCCGTGGGCATTCAGTCCGGGAGTATCTTCCACCATTTCAAAAGCAAGGACGAAATCCTGCGCGCCGTGATGGAGGAAACCATCCGCTACAACACCGCGTTGATGCGTGCGGCCATCGCCGAGGCCGGCAATGTGCGCGAACGGGTGCTGGCGCTGATCCGCTGTGAATTGCAGTCGATCATGGGGGGCAGCGGCGAGGCCATGGCCGTGCTGGTCTACGAATGGCGCTCGCTGTCCGAAGAAGGCCAGGCCAAGGTCCTGGCGCTGCGCGAAATCTACGAAGACATCTGGCTGCAAGTACTGGGCGAAGCCAAGACCGCCGGGTTTATCCGCGGCGATGTGTTCATTACCCGCCGCTTCCTGACCGGCGCATTGTCCTGGACCACCACCTGGTTTCGCGCCGGCGGTAGCATGAGTCTTGATCAGTTGGCCGATGAAGCGTTGATTCTGGTGCTGGAAGACCGGTAATAAACTTGTATTGGCCAGCATTAAACTGGCTAACTTGACGAAAACGCCTAGCTTGAAGTCATTGATGCCGTTTTATTGGGGAGTGAGCTTGTTTTGAGGGGGTCGCCAATTCGGACAGCTTCGCAGCTTTTGCTCGCGACGCTTGCGGCGTTAACGATGCTGCCATCCCAGGCTGCGCAACTGGTGCGCATTGGTGCCGCGCATTTTCCGCCCTACACCGTGCGCCCGGAATCCGGGGCCGATACCGGGTTGCTGCCGCAGCTGGTCGAGGCCCTGAACGCTGCGCAAACTGACTATCAGTTTGTCCTGGTGCCCACGTCCATTCCACGGCGTTTCGGTGACTTGAAGCAGGGCCGGGTCGACATGGCCATCTTCGAAAATCCGGCCTGGGGCTGGGAAGACATTCCCCATACCGCCGTCGACATGGGGCTGGAAGACGCCGAGATTTTTGTCGCGCAACGCCTGCCTGATCGGCAGCAAAGCTATTTTGCCGACCTGAGCGGCAAGCGCCTGGCACTCTTCAGCGGTTATCACTACGAGTTCGCCAACTTCAATGCCGAGCCCCAGTACCTGCAAAAAAACTACAACGCCACGCTGACCTATTCCCATGACAGCAATCTGCTGATGGTGTTACGCGATCGCGCCGACATCGCCCTGGTCACGCGCTCTTACCTGAACGACTATTTTTTGCGCAATCCGAAAGTCGCCGAGAAGTTGTTGGCGTCCGATCGTATCGATCAGGTCTATCACCATTACGCCATCCTGCGCCCGGCGGCCCCCATCAGCGGCGAGGTCTTCGGCAAATTGTTGCAAGGCTTGCGGGACGGTGGCCAGATGCTGAAGATTTTCGATCCGTACAAGATTGCGGTGGTGCCGGTCCCGCACAAAGAACCGCCACCTCAAGTCGTCAATTGACGTTCTTTTCCTAAATTTCCCGCCGTGGCTGACGTCACCTCGTTGAACTGTCGACGATTATCGTGAGCCCGCCCCCATGTCCAATCTGAATGACCTGACTGCCCTGTGCCTGCCGACCGGCAGTCGTCTTGCCGCTGATGAAACGCAAGGCCACCTGAGCCTCAGCCTGGAAGGGCAGCCGTTGCTCACTCTGCGGCTCAATCGTGGCCCCGAGTTGCACGTGCAATTGCTGGAGCGCTTCGGTCACTCCGAAGGGCAAGCGATATGGGCGGCCTGTTACTGGCTGTTCGCCCGCGACCCCGACTGTCAGCGCCTGGTCTGGCAACTGCAGGACGTGCCGAATGAGGCTGTGCTCAGTGGTTTGCTGATTCCGACTTCTGTCAACGGCCAGTATTGCTGCGAGCGCACCTTGTTCTGGCAGTTGCCGCAGCCATGGCTGCGGCATTCCATGACCGGCAGCTACCCACAGCAAATGGTCATGACTGGCGGCAAGCGTCATCCGCTGCGAGCGGTGAAACCCCGGGGTGAGGTGTATCGACGATTCGATGCGCGGCTGGGCGCCTGGGTTTCCCTGCGTACCCTGGAAATCGAGCAAGACCTGGCGCGTTTCAACCGTTGGCAGAACAGTCCGCGCGTCGCCAGCTTCTGGCAGGAGGAGGGCAGCCTCGAACAGCATCGCCGATACCTGAGCAAACTCGAGGCCGATCCTCACACCCTGACGCTGATCGGGTGTTTCGACGATCAGCCGTTCGCTTACTTCGAAGCCTACTGGGCCAAGGAGGATCGCATCGCACCCTTCTATGATGCCGGCGATTACGACCGTGGCATTCACATGCTGGTGGGGGAGGAAAATCATCGCGGTCCGCACAAGGTGGCGAGCTGGTTATCGGCGCTGGTGCATTACCTGTTTCTCGATGATCCGCGCACGCAGCGCGTGGTGGCCGAGCCGCGTGCCGATAACGCGAAGATGATCGGGTACATGCACAACCAGTGCTTTCACTGCGATAAGGAGTTCGACTTCCCGCACAAGCGCGCGGCCTTGATGGTATTGGGGCGGGAGCGGTTTTTCGATCGGTGCAGTCTGGCTTGAAAAAAGATCGCAGCCTTCGGCAGCTCCTACAGGGGGAACGCAATTCCATGTAGGAGCTGCCGAAGGCTGCGATCTTTTAGAGCGGACAACACGAATTCAACGATGGGAAAAGCTATCCGCCCGATTCCCCGACACCTTGCGGCAGTGCACCAGCGCATCGCGAATCATGAAGTTCACCAGGGTCGGCGAGACGCCGAGTTCCTTGGCGATGTCTTTCTGCGGTACGCCGTGCAGGCGATACATCTCGAAGGCGTAGCGGGTGCGGCTCGGCAACTCGGTCAACGCATCGGCAATGTGCTCCAGCGTCGAGAAATTGATGTGCGAAGTTTCCGGTGACGCACCCTGGATCACCACATTCAGCCCTTCCTCTTCAGGGCCGGAATACTTCTGCTCCAGCGCCTGCTTGCGGTAGTGGTCGATCGCCAGGTTGCGCACGATCTGGAACAGGTAGCTGAGCTGGGCCTTGATCGAACTGGTGATGGGCGGGGCCGATTGCAACCGGAAGAACGCGTCCTGCACAACATCTTCGGCACGTGAGCGGCAACCGGTAATACGGGCTGCAATCTTCACCAGAATCAGTCGATTATCGACGAATGCCTGAAGTAGCGGTGTATCGCACCTGCTTGTGGATACTGGTTCCATCATGGAAATCACCTTGCTGCCAAAAGGTTAGTGGGACGGGGATAAACCGGGGGGCCGTCCTGCACAATCGAGCGACAAATTAGGCTTAATGATAATGATTGTCAAATGAGAAAAAGAATTACTGCGCACCAAAGGTGCAGAGTGCGAACTGCGACACGTTGTCTCACTTCAGTCCGCGTTGCGTTCCAGCCTGGCGACTAATTATTTCCAGACGTCATCCGTTCTCATTGGTGAATGGCACCGGGCAGCAGCCCCGGTCACAACCGCATTGCCAATGCCTTGCGCGGTCGGCGAAGACCGCGTCCCGCGCGCCCTCGATCAGGGTGCGACGCCAGAAAACCGATTCCATTTGCAAGCCGAAATCAGGCAGGAAACCTCATGACCGACGCGTTCGAACTCCCCAGCACAATGGTCCAAGCCCTTCAGCGCCGCGCGGCCCTGACGCCGGATCGGGTGGCCCTGCGTTTTCTTGCCGAGACCCCGGACCAGGCTGTGGTGCTCAGTTATCGCGAGCTGGATCAGCGGGCGCGGACGATTGCCGGCGCCTTGCAGGCCCAAGCGGATTTTGGCGACCGCGCCGTGTTGTTGTTCCCCAGCGGCCCGGATTACGTCGCGGCGTTCTTCGGTTGCCTGTACGCCGGGGTGATCGCGGTCCCGGCCTACCCGCCGGAATCGACGCGCCGTCATCACCAGGAACGCCTGCTGTCGATCATCAGCGATGCCCAACCGCGCCTGCTGCTGACCAGCGCCGGGCTGCGCGATGCATTGCAGCAAATCGAAGGGGCGCCGCCGTTGCTGTGTGTCGACACCCTCGACGGTGCACTCGCCGAACGCTGGGTCGCGGCGGATTTGCAGGACGATCACATCGCTTTCCTGCAATACACTTCCGGCTCCACCGCACTGCCCAAGGGCGTGCAGGTCAGCCACGGCAATCTGGTGGCCAACGAATTGCTGATTCGTCACGGCTTCGGCATCGACCTCAACCCCGACGACGTGATCGTCAGCTGGCTGCCGCTGTACCACGACATGGGCCTGATCGGCGGCTTGCTGCAGCCGATTTTCAGCGGCGTGCCTTGCGTGTTGATGTCGCCGGCGTACTTCCTCGGCCGGCCGTTGCGCTGGCTGGAAGCGATCAGCGAATACGGCGGCACCATCAGCGGCGGGCCGGATTTTGCTTATCGCCTGTGCAGCGAGCGGGTCAGCGAATCGGCTCTGGAACGGCTGGACCTGAGTGGCTGGCGCGTGGCGTATTCCGGTTCCGAACCGATTCGCCTCGACACCCTGGAACGCTTCGCCGAAAAGTTCGCGACTTGCGGTTTCACTGCGGACAGCTTCATGGCCTCTTACGGTCTGGCCGAAGCCACCTTGTTTGTGGCCGGCACAGCACGCGGCGAAGGCATCGTCAACCTGCGGGTGGACGATCAGGCCCTGGCGCAGAACCGGGTGGAAGCGGGCGAGGGCAGTCCGATCATGAGTTGTGGCATCAGCCAGCCGGCTCACGCCGTGCTGATCGTCGACCCGGTTTCGCTCAGCGAACAGGCCGACAACGCCGTCGGCGAAGTCTGGGCCAGCGGGCCGAGCATCGCCCTCGGTTATTGGCGCAACCCCGAGGCGTCAGCCAAAACGTTCGTCCGGCACGCCGGCCAGACCTGGCTGCGAACCGGTGACCTGGGTTTCCTGCGCAACGGCGAGCTGTTCATCACCGGCCGCCTGAAGGACATGCTGATCGTGCGCGGGCACAACCTGTACCCGCAGGACATCGAACAGACCGTAGAGCGCGAAGTGGAAGTGGTACGCAAGGGCCGCGTTGCCGCCTTTGCCGTCACGGTCGATGGTCAGGAGGGCATCGGCATCGCCGCCGAAATCAGCCGCAGCGTGCAGAAAATCCTGCCGCCCGAGGCGCTGATCAAGGCCATTCGCCAGGCCGTCGCCGAGGCGTATCAGGAAGCACCGAGCGTGGTGGTGCTGCTCAATCCGGGTGCGCTGCCCAAAACGTCCAGCGGCAAACTGCAGCGCTCGGCGTGCCGCAGTCGACTGGCGGACGGCAGCCTCGACAGCTACGCGGTGTTCCCGTCGGCCAGCACCGCAAGTGCAAGCCAAGTCGAGTCGGGCTCTGAGCTGCAAAACCTGATCGGCCGTATCTGGTGCGAGCAATTGCAGGTCGGGCAGGTGGGCGCCGACGATCATTTCTTCCTGCTCGGCGGCAACTCCATTGCAGCGACGCAAGTGGTGGCGCGCCTGCGTGAAGCGCTGGGACTGGAGTTGAACCTGCGCCTGCTGTTCGAAGCCCCGACCCTCGGCGCATTCGCCGATGTCGTGGCCCGTTCGCAACAGGACGGTGGCCTGGCCCAGGGCGCGATCACGGCGCTGTCGCGCCAGCAACCGATGCCGCAATCGCTGGCACAAAACCGTTTGTGGATCACCTGGCAACTCGACCCCCACAGCAGCGCCTACAACATTCCGGGTGCCTTGCGCTTGCGTGGTGAGCTGGATGAGGACGCATTGCGCGCCAGTTTCCAGCAGTTGATCGAGCGCCACGAATCCTTGCGCACGCGCTTCTTCGAGCGTGATGGCGTGGCGTTGCAACAGGTCGTTGCGGGTGCTGAGTTCAACCTGCAAGTGATCGACATTAGCGACTTGCCGGCGGCCGAGCGTGAAGCCCGCGCACTGCAAATCCGTGAGGACGAGGCACGTACCCAGTTCGATCTGGAACAAGGCCCGCTGCTGTGGGTGACGCTGGTTCGCCTCGACGACGAAGACCATCAGCTGTTGGTGACGATGCACCACATCATCGCTGACGGCTGGTCGCTGAATGTGCTGATCGACGAGTTCTCGCGCCTGTATGCGGCGGCCTCTCAAGGCCAGCAAGCGCTGCTGGCGCCATTGCCGACGCAGTACGCCGATTACGCCAGCTGGCAGCGCCAATGGCTGGCGCAAGGGGAGGGCGAGCGGCAACTGGCCTACTGGAAAGCCCGTTTGGGCGATGAGCATCCGACCCTGAGCCTGGCCACCGATCATCCACGCTGCGCACAACAACTGCACAGCGCTTCCCGCCATACCGTGCGTCTGGGTGCGACCCTCAGTGATGCGATTCGCCAGACCGCCCAGGCCCACGAATCGACCTCCTTCATGCTGCTGCTCGCCGCGTTCCAGGCCTTGCTGCATCGCTACAGCGGTCAGCGTGACATCCGCATCGGCGTACCGAACGCCAACCGTCCGCGCCTGGAAACCCAGGGCCTGATCGGCTTTTTCATCAACACCCAGGTGCTGCGCGCCGAGGTGGATTCACGGCTGCCGTTCACTGAACTGCTTGGGCAAACCCGTCAGGCAGCGCTGGGTGCGCAAGCGCATCAGGACTTGCCGTTCGAGCAGTTGCTTGAAGCTTTTCCGCAGGCCCGTGAACAGGGTTTGTTCCAGGTCATGTTCAACCACCAGCAGCGCGACCTCAGTGCCTTGAAACGCCTGCCGGGGTTGCTGGCCGAAGAGCTGCCGTGGCACAGCCGGCAAGCCAAGTTCGACCTGCAATTGCACAGTGAAGAAGATCGCAACGGGCGCTTGAGCCTGTCCTTCGACTATGCCAGCGAGTTGTTCGATGCGGCGACCATCGAGCGCCTGTCGGAGCATTACGCCAACCTGTTGCGTGAAGTCTGCGAGCGTCCGCAAACGGCCCTCGGCGATCTGCAACTGCTCACTGAGCCTGAGCACAACCAGCAAGCGAACTGGTCCGTTGCACCCTGTACACCGGCCAGTCAATGGCTGCCGGAACTGCTGGACGAACAAGCCCGGCGGACCCCGCAGCGCACGGCGTTGCTGTGGGACGGCGGTCAGTTGGACTTCGCTGGACTGCACGCTCAGGCCAACCGTCTGGCCCACTACCTGCGCGACAAGGGCGTCGGCCCGGACGTCTGCGTGGCCATTGCCTGCGAGCGTTCGCCGCAACTGCTGATTGGCCTGTTGGCGATCATCAAGGTCGGTGGTGCTTATGTACCGCTGGATCCGGACTACCCGGCCGAGCGCCTGTCCTACATGCTCAGCGACAGCGGTGTCGAATTGCTGCTGACGCAAACCGGGTTGCTCGATCGCTTGCCGGCCAGCCAGGGCGTCAGCGTGATCGCCATGGACACCTTGCACCTGGACAACTGGCCAAGCCAGGCGCCGGGCCTGCATCTGCAGGGCGACAACCTCGCCTATGTGATTTACACCTCGGGATCGACCGGTCAACCAAAAGGCGTCGGCAACACCCACGCGGCGCTGGCCGAGCGCTTGCAATGGATGCAGCAAACCTATCAGTTGAACGAAACCGACGTGCTGATGCAAAAGGCGCCGATCAGTTTTGACGTGTCGGTGTGGGAGTGCTTCTGGCCGCTGATCACCGGCAGTCGCCTGTTGCTTGCCGGCCCCGGCGAACACCGTGATCCCCATCGCATCGCGCAGCTTGTGCAAGCGTACGGCGTGACCACGCTGCACTTCGTACCGCCGCTGCTTTCGTTGTTCATCGACGAACCGCTCAGCGCGCAATGCACCAGCCTGCGCCGCGTATTCTCCGGCGGCGAAGCCTTGCCAGCGGAGCTGCGCAACCGCGTGCTGGCGCAACTGCCGGCCGTACAGTTGCACAACCGTTACGGCCCGACCGAAACGGCAATCAACGTCACCCATTGGCAGTGCTCCAGCGCCGATGGCGAACGCTCGCCGATTGGCCGGCCACTGGGCAATGTGATCTGCCGCGTGCTCGACAGCGAGCTCAATCCGGTTCCGGCCGGTGTACCGGGTGAGTTGTGCATCAGTGGCAGCGGCCTGGCGCGTGGCTATCTGGGCCGTCCGGGCCTGACGGCCGAACGCTTTGTCGTCGATCCATTGGGCGAGCACGGCGCGCGTCTGTACCGCACCGGTGATCGTGCACGCTGGGCTGGCGATGGTGTGATCGAGTATCTCGGTCGCCTCGATCAGCAGGTCAAGCTACGCGGCTTCCGCGTCGAGCCGCAAGAAATCGAAGCCCGTCTGCTGGCGCAGGAGGGGGTCGCCCAAGCGGTGGTGCTGGTGCGCGAAACGGCGGCGGGTGGACAACTGGTTGGTTACTTCACCACCACCGATACATCTGAATCCATCGATGCGCAAACGACTCGCCTTAAAGCGGCGCTGACGGCGCAGCTGCCGGAATACATGGTCCCGGCTCAGCTGATGCGGCTGGACCAAATGCCCCTCGGCCCGAGCGGCAAACTCGACCGTCGCGCCTTGCCGGAACCGCAGTGGCAGGTTCGCGAACACGTCGAGCCCGTGACCGAACTGGAGCAACAGATCGCCGGCATCTGGCGTGAAGTGCTGGGCCTGACGCCCGTCGGCCTGCGCGATGATTTCTTTGCCCTCGGCGGCCACTCGCTGCTGGCCACGCAAATCATCTCCCGCACCCGCCAGGCCTGTGACGTCGAGTTGCCGCTGCGGGCGCTGTTCGAACACAGCGAACTGGGTGCATTTGCCGAACAGGTCCGCTTGATCCAGGCCAGCGGCAGCACCAACAAACAGCCGCCGATTGAAACAATCGACCGTCGCCAGGCGGTGCCGCTGTCCTATTCCCAGCAGCGCATGTGGTTCCTCTGGCAGATGGAGCCGGACAGCCCGGCCTACAACGTCGGCGGCATGGCGCGGTTACGTGGCGTGCTGGATGTCGCGCGTTTCGAAGCAGCGCTGCAAGCCTTGATCATGCGCCACGAAACCCTGCGCACGACGTTCCCGAGTGTTGACGGCGTCGCTCGCCAACAGGTGCACATGGAGACCGGCGTGCGCATGGCGTGGAAGGATTTCACCGCGCTGGATGCCGAAGGCCGCGAGTGGCAGGTCCAGCAACTGGCCGACGACGAAGCGCACCAGCCGTTTGATCTGGAAACCGGACCGCTGCTACGTGCGTGCCTGGTCAAGACCGGCGAACAGGAACACTACTTCGTTCTGACCTTGCACCACATCGTCACCGAAGGTTGGGCGATGGACATCTTTGCCCGGGAACTCAGTGCGCTGTACGAAGCATTTGTCGACGACCGTGAGTCGCCGCTCGCGCCGTTGCCGGTGCAGTACCTGGATTACAGCGTGTGGCAACGGCAGTGGCTGGAGTCGGGCGAGCGTCAGCGTCAGCTCGATTACTGGACCACGCAACTGGGCCATGAGCATCCGCTGCTGGAGTTGCCGGCTGACCGTCCGCGCCCGCCGGTACAAAGCCATCAGGGTGAGCTGTATCGCTTTGACCTGAGCGACGAGCTCGCGGCACGGGTCCGTGCCTTCAATGCCCGGCACGGCCTGACCCTGTTCATGACCATGACCGCCGCACTGGCGACCCTGCTGTACCGCTATAGCGGCCAGACCGATCTGCGCATCGGCGCGCCCGTGGCCAACCGCATTCGTCCGGAAAGCGAGGGGCTGATCGGCGCATTCCTCAACACCCAGGTACTGCGCTGCCAGCTCGACGGGCAGATGTCTGTCGGCGAGCTGTTCGAGCAGGTGCGCCACACGGTAATCGAAGGCCAGTCCCATCAGGACCTGCCGTTCGATCATCTGGTGGAAGCCCTGCAACCGCCACGCAGTGCAGCCTACAACCCGTTGTTCCAGGTGATGTGCAACGTGCAGCGCTGGGAGTTCCAGCAAAGCCGCACCCTGGCCGGCATGACGGTCGAGTACCTGGCCAACGATGCCCGCGCGACCAAGTTCGACCTCAACCTGGAAGTCACCGACCTCGATCATCGACTGGGCTGCTGCCTGACCTACAGCACCGATCTGTTCGACGAACCGCGCATCGCCCGCATGGCCGGGCATTGGTGCAACCTGCTGGAGGCGCTGATTGCCGATCCGCAACAGCGCTTGAGCGAACTGCCGCTGCTGGCGTCCGGCGAGCAACAGCTACTGCTCGACAGCCTCGGTGTCGAGGCGGGCGAACATCGGCTGGATCAGTGCATCCATCACCTGTTCGCCGAGCAAGCCCTGGTGCGCCAGGACGCGCCGGCCCTGACCTTCGCCGGGCAGACCCTGAGCTACGCCGAACTCGATAGCCGCGCCAACCGCCTGGCCTGGATGCTGCGCGAGCGTGGTGTCGGCCCCCAGGTTCGTGTGGGGCTGGCACTTGAGCGCTCGCTGGAAATGGTGGTCGGCCTGTTGGCGATCCTCAAGGCAGGCGGTGCCTATGTGCCGCTGGATCCGGAATACCCGCTGGACCGCTTGCACTACATGATCGAAGACAGCGGCATCGGTTTGCTGCTCAGCGATGCGGCGATGTTCAAGGCCCTGGGCGAGTTGCCGGCGACCGTCGGCCGCTGGTGTCTTGAAGAAGACGCCGCTGCGCTGGCCCATTTCCCGGCCACCGAGCTGCCGCCGATCAGTCTGGCGCAGCATCACGCCTACCTGATCTACACCTCGGGCTCGACCGGCAAACCGAAAGGCGTGGTGGTGTCCCACGGTGAAATCGCCATGCATTGCCGCGCGGTGATCGAGCGTTTCGGCATGCGCCCCGACGACTGTGAGCTGCACTTTTATTCGATCAACTTCGACGCCGCCACCGAGCGTTTGCTGGTGCCGCTGCTCAGCGGCGCGCACGTGGTGTTGCGCGCGCAAGGGCAATGGGACGCGGAAGAAATCTGCGGCCTGATCCGTCGTCATCAGATCAACGTACTCGGTTTCACGCCGAGCTATGGCAGCCAGTTGGCGCAATGGCTGGCGACCCAGGACCTGACCCTGCCGGTGCGCATGATCATCACCGGCGGCGAGGCGCTGACCGGTGAGCACCTGGCGCGTATTCGTGCAGCGTTCACGCCGAGCCGGTTCTTCAACGCCTACGGCCCGACCGAGACCGTGGTCATGCCGCTGGCCAGCCTTGCGCCCGAAGTGCTGGAAGAGGGCGCCGGCAGCGTGCCGATCGGCAGTGTGATCGGCAACCGCGTGGCCTACATTCTCGACGCCGACCTGGCATTGGTGCCGCAAGGCGCGACGGGCGAGTTGTATGTCGGTGGCGCGGGTCTGGCCCAGGGTTATCACCAGCGCCCGGGCATGACGGCGGAGCGCTTTGTCGCCGATCCGTTTGCCGCCGATGGCGGGCGTATCTACCGCACCGGTGACCTGGTGCGCCAGGGTGCCGATGGCCTGGTGGAATACCTTGGACGCATCGACCATCAAGTGAAGATTCGCGGATTCCGCATCGAGCTCGGTGAAATCGAAACCCGCCTGCTGGACCATGATTCAGTCCGTGAGGCGGTCGTGCTGGCGCTTGACGCACCGAGCGGCAAGCAACTGGTCGGCTACCTGGTGACGGATGTCGCCGAACAGGACGAAGCGCAGCAATCGATGTTGCGCGAGGCCCTCAAGGCGCATCTGAAATCGCAACTGCCGGATTACATGGTGCCCACGCACCTGACCCTGCTGGCGAGCATGCCGTTGACCGGCAACGGTAAACTCGACCGCCGCGCGCTCCCGGCACCGGACCCGGAGCTGAATCGCCAACACTACGTGGCGCCGGGTAGCGAGCTTGAAGTCACGCTGGCGCAGATCTGGTGCGACGTGCTGAACGTCGAGCAGGTCGGTCTCAACGACAATTTCTTCGAACTGGGCGGCGACTCGATTCTGTCGATCCAGGTGGTCAGCCGGGCGCGGCAGCAGGGCATTCACTTCAGCCCTCGCGACCTGTTCCAGCACCAGACCGTGCAGACCCTCGCCGCCGTGGCCACCCGCAGCGAACAGGTCAAAGCCGAGCAGGGCTTGATCATGGGCGAGTCGCGCCTGACACCGATCCAGCACTGGTTCTTCGACACCGACATCGCGCAACGCCAACACTGGAACCAGGCGTTGTTGTTGCAACCGACGGTGGTGCTGGAATCTCATCGCCTGGAGCAAGCGTTGCTGGCGGTGATCGAACAGCACGACGCCTTGCGCCTGCGCTTTGGCAAGGATGCCGGCCAGTGGCAGGCCTTGCACCAGCCGATTTCCGACGCGCCGGTGTTGTGGCAAGTGCGTGTTTCGTCCATGGATAAATGCGCGGCCTTGTTCGCCGATGCCCAGCGCAGTCTCGACCTTGAACAGGGACCGTTGCTGCGCGTGTTGCTGGTCGATGGCCCTGAAGGCCAGCAACGCTTGTTCATCGCCATTCACCACTTGGTGGTGGACGGTGTGTCGTGGCGGGTGCTGCTCGATGACCTGCAAACCCTGTATCGCCAACTGGACGCGCAGCAGTCGATGAAACTGCCGGCGAAAACCAGCGCCTTCAAGGACTGGGCCGCACGCTTGCAAGCCTACGCCGGCAGCGAGTCCCTGCGCGAAGAGCTGGGCTGGTGGCAGGCGCAACTGGCCGGGCCAAGTGCCGATTTGCCCTGCGATCACCCTGAAGGCGGACGGCAAAACCGTCATGCGCAAACCGTCAGCGTGCGTCTCGACAGCGAGCGTACGCGGCAGTTGCTGCAACAGGCGCCAAGTGCCTATCGCACCCAGGTCAACGACTTGCTGTTGACCGCTTTGGCCCGTGTGCTGTGCCGCTGGAGCGGTCAGCCATCGGCGCTGATCCAGCTGGAAGGCCACGGCCGCGAAGCGCTGTTCGACGACATCGACCTGACCCGCACGGTGGGCTGGTTCACCAGTGCCTATCCGTTGCGCCTGACGCCGTCGAACATCGAAGAAGCCGCCGGGCAGGGGGTCTCGATCAAGGCGATCAAGGAACAGCTGCGTGCCGTGCCGCACAAGGGCCTGGGTTATGGCGTGCTGCGTTACCTCGCCGATGAGCCGATTCGCCGCAGCATGGCGGCGTTGCCGCAGGCACCGATTACCTTCAACTACCTCGGCCAGTTCGACCAGAGCTTCGGCGCGGACGCGCTGTTCCATCCACTGGATGAAGCCGTCGGCGCGGCCCACGATGCCGATGCACCGTTGCCCAACGAGCTGAGCGTCGACAGTCAGGTGTATGGCGGTGAACTGGTATTGCGCTGGACGTTCAGCGCCGAACGCTTCGATCCGTCCACCATTGGTGAGTTGGCCGATGCCTACCTCGGTGAGCTGAGCAGTCTGATCAAGCATTGCCTGCGCGACGACGCCGGCGGCCTGACGCCGTCGGACTTCCCGCTGGCGCAGCTCAATCAGACGCAACTGGATGCGTTGCCGGTGCCGGCCGCCGTTATCGAAGACGTCTACCCGCTGACCCCGATGCAGGAAGGCATGCTGTTGCACACCTTGCTGGAGCCAGGCACCGGCCTGTACTACATGCAGGACCGCTACCGCATCAACAGCGAACTGGATCCGCAGCGTTTCGCCCAGGCCTGGCAAGCCGTCGTCGCCCGCCACGAAGCGTTGCGCGCGTCGTTCTGCTGGAACGTCGGCGAGGACATGCTGCAGGTGATCCACAAACCGGGCAGCACACCGATCGAGTACCTCGACTGGCGTGATATCGCCCAAGCCGAGCAAGAGCCGAAGCTGCAAGCCTTGCTCAAGACCGAACGCGAGGCCGGGTTCGACCTGCTCAACCAGGCGCCGTTCCACTTGCGTCTGATCCGGGTCGGCGCGGCGCGCTACTGGTTCATGATGAGCAACCACCACATCCTCATCGATGCCTGGTGTCGGTCGCTGCTGATGAACGATTTCTTCGAGATCTACAGCGCCCTGGGCGAAGGCCGGGAAGCGCAGCTTCGGCCTGTGTCGCGTTATCGCGACTACATTGGCTGGCTGCAACGCCAGAGCCTGGACGAAGCGCGGCAATGGTGGAAAACCAACCTGCAGGGGTTTGAGCGGACCACGCCGATCCCGAGCGACCGGCCGTTCCTGCGTGAATATGCCGGCGACAGTGGCGGCATGATCGTCGGCGACCGCTACACCCGGCTCGATGCCCGGGACGGTGCGCAATTGCGCGAACTGGCCCAGGCCCATCAGTTGACCATCAACACCTTCGCCCAGGCGGCGTGGGCGCTGGTGCTGCGACGCTTGAGCGGTGATCGCGACGTGCTGTTCGGCGTCACCGTGGCCGGGCGTCCGGTGGAGATGCCGCAGATGCAGCGCACCGTCGGCCTGTTCATCAACAGCATCGCGCTGCGGGTGAAGATGCCCGAGGACGGCCAGCGATGCAGCGTGCGCCAGTGGCTCAGCGGACTGCTCGACAGCAACATGCAACTGCGTGAATACGAATACCTGCCGCTGGTGAACATCCAGGAACAAAGCGAGTTGCCCAAGGGCCAGCCGCTGTTCGACAGCCTGTTCGTGTTCGAAAACGCCCCGGTGGAAGTCTCGGTGCTGGACCGTGCGCAGAGCCTCAACGCGACCTCGGATTCGGGCCGGACCCACACCAACTTCCCGCTGACGGCCGTGTGCTATCCGGGGGATGACCTGGGCTTGCACCTGTCCTACGACCAGCGCTACTTCGATGAAGCCACGGTCGAGCGCATGCTCGGCGAGTTCAAGCGTTTGCTGCTGGCGCTGGTGGAAGGTTTCCATGGCGACATGGCCGACTTGCCGTTGCTGGGGGTCGAGGAGCAGGACTTCCTCCTCCATGGCTGCAACCAGAGCGAACACGAATATCCGCTGCAGCAGAGCTACGTTTCATTGTTTGAAACGCAGGTCGCCCGCCACCCTCAGCGGATTGCCGCCAGCTGTCTTGACCGGCAGTACAGTTATCTGGAGCTGAACCAGCGCAGTAACCGTCTCGGTCATGCATTGATCGCCGCCGGTGTCGGGCGCGATCAACCGGTGGCATTGCTGGCCGAACGCAGCCTCGATCTGCTCGGCATGATCATCGGCAGCTTCAAGGCCGGCGCGGGTTACCTGCCGCTGGACCCGGGCCTGCCGAGCCAGCGTCTGAGCCGGATCATCGAACTGAGCCGAACGCCACTGCTGGTGTGCACGCAAGCGTGCCGTGAACAGGCGCAGGCCTTGCTTGACGAGTTCGGCTGCGCCAGCCGGCCACGGCTGCTGGTCTGGGAGGAGGTCCAGGCCCTTGCGCTGTCGGCGGACAATCCCGGCATCTACAGCAGTGCGGACAACCTGGCCTATGTGATCTACACCTCCGGTTCCACCGGTTTGCCCAAAGGCGTGATGGTCGAGCAGCGCGGCATGCTCAACAACCAGCTGAGCAAAGTGCCGTACCTGGACCTGAGCGACGCCGACGTGATCGCCCAGACCGCCTCGCAAAGCTTCGACATTTCCGTGTGGCAGTTCCTCGCCGCACCACTGTTCGGCGCACGGGTGGACATCGTGCCGAACGCCATCGCCCACGATCCGCAGGGTTTGCTGGCGCATGTTGCGGCCCAGGGCATCACCGTGCTGGAAAGCGTGCCATCGCTGATCCAGGGCATGCTCGCCCAGGAGCGCATGAGCCTCGACGGCCTGCGCTGGATGCTGCCGACCGGTGAGGCAATGCCGCCGGAACTGGCGCATCAATGGTTGCTGCGTTATCCGCAGATCGGCCTGGTGAATGCCTACGGTCCGGCGGAGTGCTCGGACGACGTGGCGTTTTTCCGTGTCGACCTGGCCTCGACTCGCGGCAGCTATTTGCCGATCGGTACGCCGACCGACAATAACCTGTTGTATGTGCTCGATGGCGCACTGGAACTGGTGCCGCTGGGTGCCGTGGGTGAACTGTGTGTCGCCGGCACCGGGGTCGGGCGCGGTTATGTCAGCGACCCGCTGCGCACGGCTCCGGTGTTTGTGCCGAACCCGTTCGGCGCGCCCGGCGAGCGCCTGTATCGCACCGGCGACCTGGCCCGCCGTCGCAGTGACGGCGTGCTGGAATACGTCGGTCGCATCGACCATCAGGTGAAGATTCGCGGCTACCGCATCGAGCTGGGTGAAATCGAGGCTCGCCTGCATGAACAACCGGAAGTCCGCGATGCGGCGGTGGGTGTGCAGGAAGGGGCTAACGGCAAGCATCTGGTGGGCTATCTGGTCGCGGCGCAGGTGGCGTCGAGTCCGGCCGAGGGATTGGAGCGGATCAAGCAACGCCTGCGCGCCGAATTGCCGGAATACATGGTGCCGCTGCACTGGCTGTGGCTGGACAAGCTGCCGCTGAACGCCAATGGCAAACTGGATCGCAAGGCCTTGCCGGCGCTGGAGATCGGCCAGATGCAGAGCCAGGATTACCAGACGCCGCGCAATGACCTGGAGCAGACCCTGGCGGACATTTGGGCCGAAGTGTTGAAGGTCGATCAGGTGGGCGTTCGCGACAACTTCTTCGAACTGGGCGGGCATTCGCTGCTGGCCACGCAGATCGCCTCACGGGTGCAGAAAATCCTGCAACGGGATGTGCCGTTGCGGGCGATGTTCGAGTGCAGCACGGTGGAGGAGTTGGCGACGTACATCGACGGATTGGCGGTAAGCGAGATCACCGAGGAGAAGGTGGATCGCTTGAATGACCTGATGGCGGAGCTGGAGGGGTTGTAAATCTCCAGCGGCTGTACCGGCCTCATCGCGGGCAAGCCCGCTCCCACAGGTTCGGTGGTGTACTCATGATGTATGAACACCTGAACCCCTGTGGGAGCAACTGTCTTCCCCATACCGCTCGTCACCGCCATTCGGTGCCGTCCCGCAACATGGCAGGATCCGCATGCAGGCGTTGGCGCAACTGTATCGTGTGATAGCAGAGGCTGGGCATATTTCCAATCTGGAAAATTCAGGGTTCGCCACCAGCTGCGTTGCTGGAGTTCCTGGCTGCGAGAGCCTGGTCAAACCTGTAGAAATCCCTGCAATGGAATATGCCACTGCGGGCGATGTTCGAGTTCAACCCGGTGGAGGAACTGGCTGGGGTCACCACGGGTTTGTGGCGAACCGGACTCTAGCGAGTCAATCCTGTGCACGTTGGCGCGTTACAAACTTTTCGACGCTAATCGGGTTATCTGCACAACCGTTGGATGAAGTTCTGTCTCTCCCTCCAAATGGATCAATCCCATTTCCAGTGCTTTGATCAGCGCCAGCCAGCGTGAGCTGACGCGGAATTTTCGACGAATATTGCAGAAGTGATAATTCACTCCCGCCTCAGAGCAATTGAGGATCCGTCCGATCTCCCAGGACGATTTGCCAATGGCACACCACTTCAGGATTTCCTGTTCTTTGGCAGAGAGAATCGGGGGGATATGAGGTGTATCCACATAGCTGTGGGGCTTGGCGCGCAGCGTACTGGTTTGGAACTGGATTGAGCTCGCAGTGTGCATGGCTGGTCTCCCGGGGTAGGGGCGCCTCAGATGGCGGTGAGTAACTCCAGGACTCCGTTATAGCGCGATTCAGCGTCGTTGGAACCTGTAAGAAATAACAGGTCGGTGGGCTGTATTCTCAGGATGGTTGCGAGTGTAAATGAATAGGGTGAATTTGCACTAACAGAGTTGATAGTATTTTTTTTGTACTTTTCATGTTGGACTGTATGCGTGCTTAGTCTTGTTTAAGTTAAGCGCTTGCGTTGTCTAATTTGTTGAGTGAGGTGAAATATGGATGGTCGTGATAATAATGTTGTCAGTGATGGGCAGATTCCGTTGTCTGTAGGCAGGGTGACGATTAATTCTGTTGAGCTAAGTTGGCCTTCGAGTAGTGAGTTTAATTTGTACTCGGTTGAGTCTGGAGGGGCGTCGGCTCATACGGGGACTGATAATAAGGTTGTCATTACTGGATTGAGTCCAAATACTAAATATTATTTCGCTGTTCGTGGGCGAAGAGCAAATGTGGGGTGGACTCCCGTTTATACAACGACTTTGGTTGAAACTGTGAGTGCGGAATTTCCCATTTGGGCTACTGAGCTTTCCAGGACTAGTGTTGTATTCAATTGGAGTAACAGTGGGTTTGGAGTTCATACGCAGGTGGATGATGGTCCTATTCGTTATTTTTCTCCTGGAACAACTAGGCAGTCGGTTAGTAATCTGCGGCCAGGGCAGTTAGTTAGGTTTAAGGCCAGGCTCGAAGGTTCAGATCTATGGAATGAATTCGTTGTGCGCACCTTAAGGAATAAGCCAACCCCACCTACGTTTTTTGAGGCGTTTGATAAAGGTCCCAACCAGGTTTCTTTATTTTGGAATGATGGTACGGTTGACGGTGGTGCACTTAAGTACAAATTAACCCGTGATGGCGAATCTGTTGAGAGGCCTGTGCGCCCCTATACGGATACAAGTCCAATGCAAGGGCGGGATCATGTATACTGTCTTTATACCGTTGATGATCAATTCCATGAATCGGACCCGATCTGTATTACGGTGAAATTCGAAGACTTTACCGCACCCACAGCCCCTTCGGATTTGCGTACCAGCAACCTTGGTCTGATATTGAGTTGGGCTGCGTCATATGACAGTTCCGGACCCGTTGACTATATAGTCGATCGGGGGGTCGGCCATGAATTGGGGAGGACAAAGGAAACAGAGTTTGCTGTTACCGGCCTGGAATTGGGGGAACGGTATGAGTTTGGCGTGACGGCTATAGATAAGGCTGGTCATCTTTCGGAACGAGCCATTATCCATTATCCCGCACTCGGTGTTCCTGTGAAGGGCAAACCGTAACGCTCCGATGTTGGTGGCTCAATGCGTTTAACCAAATCCCGATGCCTGTGCATCGGGATTTTTTTGTGGGGGCGCCAGGCATGGCGCGCAAGCGCAACCAGTTTGGCTGTGGTGGCCTCGCTGGTGACTTGGAGGTGAAAGTCCTCTACACAACCGGCAAGGGGAAGTGTTAACCAGAGGAAAGGGTGTCCTGCTCGTTTGCCACTGTGCTAGCGAGCGTCGAGAGCGCCGGGATGAACGAGCAGAAGTCAGTCGAAGCCGTTGTAGTCACTGAAACTGGGGTGATGAAGGGGCGAACAGGTTATGCCGTCAGTAGGCGTTAGAGTCTCGTCGAATGTCGAAAAGCAGAAATCTCTCCACAAGAGGGCTGCCACCCCAAGTCACGGACGGAATCCGGTGTTTTCGGTTGGTGGTGCGAAGACATCGGCGGCGTCAGTGACGTGGACGAACGCGGAGCCGGACACGCTGATGGAGCGGGTACTTGCCAGAAACAAGGGCGCACCGGTTGATTTACACATAAAAGATCTCTTTCAGCCCCGGTACATCCCCGGGATCTACCGCCCTGTCTCCTCGCTGAACGCTTCCCGACATCCCTGAAGAGCTTCAAAACACTCTCCGACAACACTTGCGCAACGGGCCAGCGGCACTCGGGCCTCTTTCATTATTCGCACGCGAAGGTTTTTCAAGTGCAGGGATTTATCCTACAGGATGTTCGGACAGATCTTGCATACCGATCCTACGGAAAACGAGAAGATGCGCGCCGTTGAAACCCAACACCATATTTACTGGTGTTGATCAATAACCCGGTGCCTGACTTTTGTCGCTTGGCCGAAGCACGCACTATTAATCAGATGCTTAAAGGTAATTCCAATGTTCAAGAAAATTGCAATTTCTGCCCCGGTGCTTGCTTTGGCTTTTGTTTCCTCGGCTGCCATGGCTGTTCCACAAACTCACACCATTGAAGTCTACGCTGATATTCCGAGCAGCGACTTCTATGTGCAGCCATCCAATCTCGATACTGTACAAAAGCCTCAGCAATTGGCCTGGGATATTGACACTTCCACGCTGAAAGGCATCAGCCGTAACTTCAAGGTGAAAAGCAACGTTTCCATTGGCACAGCTCCTGCCATCAAGGCAACTCTGATGGACCCGGCGTTCATCACCTCTGGCGAAGATGATATTCAGTTGACCGTCAAGTTTAATGACGTTGATTTGACTGATGGCAGCGAAAAAGAAGTTTTCGCTGCTGATGCTGCGAAAGTTGAAGTCATCGCCCCCCTGAGCATTGAGCCAATCCCACCTACAGTCGGCGATTATAAGGAAGGTAACTACACCGGATTCGTTCGTGTGATGTTCGACGCGCCTTGATGATTGTTGGATAAGTTCCAGCTAACAGTAAGTCCTTTATGTGGCCGGCGCAACCGGCCGCATTCTTTCTTGCACGTGCAAGCGCTAACTTGAGATATTGATCAATGTTTCCGATGACTCCTATCGCAGGAGCGCTTGCGCTTATTTTTTGCGCAGGCGCGCTTGCCAGTGAAAGCCAGCCTGCGAACAGGTCCATAAGTTTGCTCCAGCAGGCTGAAGGTTTGCCTGCAGAGTTTCATGAATTCTTTTTTGATGTTCCATTGGCTGTTCGAGTTGAAGTCGACCGACAGTTCCTGGGCGAAGCCATGATCTTGTTGACCCGCGATGAGCGAGTGACGCTGATCAACTTTACGGATACACGCAACAGTGACCTTACTTCGAGCGAGCGTGATGAGTGGGCCGCTTTCCTGACGCAGGGTGTGGCCTTGGGTGCCTGTAAAAGTGGCTGTCCTCGGCAATTGCAGTCGGTTTACTACAGTCTGGAAGACTCGATGGTGTCGTTGGTGACGGAGAACGCCGAGCGCGATCCGCAAACCCGACAGTTTCATGATCAGCCTGAAGGCGGCAGCCACGGTATGATTGTGCGCAATCAACTGAACATCAGCGGCGGTCAGCAGCAGAGTATCGCCGGCCGTTATGGCCTGGAGGCAACTGCGAGCCTGGGCAACTGGACGAACACGTTCAATGCTCAACTGTCGCGCATGTCAGGAACCGATACGGGCATCAAGCATGCTGTCCATGAGTTGCATACCCAGCGGGAACTGGAGGGCAACTTCATTCGTGCCGGGTATTTCACGCCCAGTGCCCAAGGTCTGACTCGGTCTGTGCGCACCATCGGGCAAGGTCCCGACACGGTAATGGGCCTGATGTACGGCAGTTCCGACAGTCTGGCAATCGACAACGCCAACCCCAGTCTCTATCCCATTACGGTGACCGCCAACCGCCAGGCGATGGTGGAAATCTATCGCAACGGTGTGCTGATCAACAGTCAGCAGGTGGCAAGCGGTCTGCAGGCGCTCGATACACGTCCGCTGCCCGGCGGGATCTACGAAGTGGAAGTACGGGTGGTCGAAGATGGTCAAGTGATTACCACCACTTCGGCGCTTATTTACAAGCCCACTAACTGGCGCAACCCGGAAAATCGCTGGCGCTACAACCTGTTCGCCGGTCGCGAGAGCAAACTGCTCAGCAATTGGCAGGAGCGCGATGACGGTGAACTGACGGCAGGCGCGGCCTTTAACTTCTTGCTGCATCCGCGAGTTGTCCTGGGGCTTTCCGCCCGTCAGGTCAAGGAGCAGATGCAATTGGGCACCTCTGCCGACTGGACGGTGGGCGAGAAAACGTCCCTTTACACCAGCCTTTCCCAGACCAAGGGCGAAGGCACGGGGATGGAGGTGCAAGGTGTGCATCGCTACAACGGCGGCAGTCTGGTGTTGCGCCATCAGCGCAGCTGGCTGGACACCCGTAATACTTACGAAGTGCTGCCGGACGGGACACACATCCGTCAACGCAACACCTACAACGGACAAACCAGCAATACATCGCTATCGGTGAGTCAGCGCTTGAACAGCAAGAGCTCGGTCAGCGCGCAAGTCTCCCAAAGTCAGGGTTATTCCGAAGGCGTGGGCATCGACCTGAGCTGGACCCGCAACGCACAGTTGTTCGGCAACCGCGCCGACTGGCGCGTGGCGGTGTTCGATCGACCAGGCACGGTTGGCACTGCCGACCAGCGAAACCGCGGGATCGATATCAGCCTGCGCATGGCACTGGGTTCCGACGGTCACCAGGTGAGCGGTAGTGTTGGTCAACGTACATCGCGTGACGGTGGACGCGATCCCAACGCGTCCGTCACCTATCGTCGCGACCTCGAGGATCACGTCCTGCAAAGTGTTTCTGCAACCGTCAGCAAGGATGTGTACGGGACAGGTCAGGCGGGCACGGCTGATTTCAAGACTGACCAGGTCAGCGGTTCGATGCATGCGCAACGCTCTTCCTACAACGGTCAGATCAGCGGCGGTTTGAATCTGGACAGCACTTTGGCGGTCAGTGGCAAAAAACTCGTAATGAGTAGCCAGGCCTCGACCGGAGAGGCGGGAATGATCGTCGATGTCGAGAGCGATCTCGATGATATCGAGCTGCGGGCCGATGACTTCGCTGGTACCCACGCCACATTGCGGCCGGGGCGCAATTTCATTCCCGTTTCGGCGTACAAGAACGGCACGGTGAATTTTGATTTCAAGGGCACCGATGTGCCCGCGGCGGCAATCCAGCCTGCGCGCACCACCTATCACTTGAACAAGGGAGGGGTGGATTATCGTCAGGTGCGCATTCTGAAGACCGTGACCGTGATGGGGCGCCTGTTGGATGCCGGTGGAAAACCGTTGAAAGGCCATCACGTCATCAACCATGCCAGTCGTGGTGTCAGCGAAGTCGATGGATTCTTTTCCATGGAACTTAGCGAGAATTCTCCTACACTCGAAGTGCGGCACGACAGTCAGTTGTTATGCCAGTTCAGGCTCGATCCAGCCTCCCAGCGTCGAGAGAATGATGTGCTGATGGTAGGGGATCTGCGGTGTCATCCGGACACCTTGGCCGAAGCTGCTTATAAGTCTGAGAAGGCCAGTTGATGGGCACTTATACAAAAGCAGTCAGAACATGGCGTACACAGGACAGTCAAATGAACAAGTTACTCAACCGTCTGGTGCTAGGATCGGCACTTTGCGGGTTTGCAAGTTTAGCCAATGCCGCTGTATTGGAGGTGCAAGCCGAGATCAAGCCGGATCCGCTTAATCCGGGAAGCGCGGAGATTATCAATAACACACCTGCTAGCGGGTTCTGTACGGAGTATCCGAATACATGTAACACCCGAAAAATTCGAAGCGACAGCTTTAACATCAGTTTCCAGTCGTCAGGGAGCATTCCCGTCGGACAGGTGATCCCATTTGGTATCCCGGCGACATGGCGCACATTTACTGTTGCACATTCGAGTATTCCTGGCGCAACGGCGGACATTCAAATTCGCATTGCCGGAGTGGGAACCCGTTATCGCTTGAGTAAAACAGCGCAAGAGATAATCGGCCATCCGGGGGGCGAGACTGATTTTGGGTATCATGCCATTCTCTGGGCTCCCTCATGGGCTCAGGCAATTCCTCCTTGTCAATCAGTAAACGGAACTGGCCAAGGTGCGTGGGGTAATGGCACAGATTTTAGCGCGTTCTGGTTGACACCTGAGAACGTTACTACTTGCCCAAGATATTCTCGAGACTATGAAATTCCCGGCATGTCCTTGCAAAGGCTCGATGTACATTATGAGTTGCGGGCTGTTCGACCGGAGCAACTGATAAGTGGTAACTATGAGGGTTCGTATACCTATTCCATAGGTAGCGACTTTGACATGGGCGGACTGACTGCCAGTGACCCTTCAATGACATTCAATTTGAACCTGGCGGTAAAGCAGGACGTCAACGTCAAAATGTCCGCCGACAGTGTTGCCCTGGCACCCAAGGGCGGCTGGATGGAGTGGATCACCCATGGAAGACGCCCCGAGAAAATACTGGGTGACTTGCGGTTTTTTATCTTGACTTCTTCGCCGTTTAAAATGGACCTCAGCTGCAGTCAACCGGGAGTTGGAACCTGTCTGATAAACAACGGTACCCACGAAGTACCTGTCGATATCAGTGTCAGCCTGCCAAGTCCTTGGGTTGACGATGCAGACCAGCCGGTTGCACGGCGTCCACTGAAGATAGGTGGTGCCGGCCTGGAGCATCTGAAGCCAGCAGGTTTGCCCACTCGACAACCCAGCCTGCTGCATTTTGAAGTGCAGCAAGATTCAGTTGCAACAATGCACGACGATAGCAGTTATCGAGGAACCGTTAATATAACTTTTGATTCCGATATCTAATCGCAGTAGCAAAGTCTGAGGCTTACTCAGACTGTTGTCCCAGTACGAGGCTATATCTCATGAAATCCATTTATATGTTGTTGTGCACGTTTTTCTTCAGTCTGTGCGCGCACGCCGGCCCCAGCCTGCAAATTGGTAGCTTCTATGACTTTATGAAGGGCGATCAAAGTACCTATCTGAAACGTATTCATAATGGTGGTACTTCAACGGCCTTCGTCAAGATCGAGATCAAGGAGATTTTTTATCAGCAGAATGGAAACTCCCGCGAAGAGCCCTTGAAGAGTGTCGATGGCAGTACCCGAGACGGTCTGGTCGCTAGCCCGGCCAGGCTAATCGTACCGGCCAAAGGAACTCAGGGTACTCGCCTGCTGTATACCGGCGATCGGAGTAAAGAGCGCTATTTTCGCGTTCGTTTTTTACCCGTTGTTCCCGAAAAAGAAGACAAGTTCGCCGTCTCGGACACTGAGCGTGAAACGTATGAAAAGGAAATGTCTGCCGGTTTCAACGTAATGGCCGGTTATGGCATGGTGTTCTTTGTTCGACCAAGCGTTATCCGTTTTGATACCAAGATCGATAACACTGCCAATGCTTATCAAGTGAAAAACAATGGCAATAGTGTAGTTGTCATCGATTCCTTCAAGGATTGTTCGGCGAAAAACGAAGATGATTGCCAGCCGACCAGAAAAGTCCACTTGATTCCAGGTCATGATTTCGCGTTCGACAAACAAGCGGGTCGAGTCTATCGCTATAACCTGATCGAGGACGAAAAGAAGACACCTGTGCAGGTGAAGGGATAGTTCGGTTTGCGTGGCCACTGTCATTTGACTATGGCCACGCTTGCTTTCGGGGGCGGATTTCCCATTCATGTGGCATTAGTCATTTTGACCTGAAAATATTCGACAACTTGTCCGGCGACACTGCAACTCGCCCTTGCCGGCGGTTTGGTGATCCTGGCTCGCAAGCTCGCTCGCGAAGGCGGGGGCACAAACGCACACACTCCAGCGATTGACGAGGGACTGTCAGCCACTCAGTCTTTCGGCTCCATTTTTACTCGCGGAGACAGTCGATGCCCTACGTAACCATAGATGGACAACCCCTTCACTACATCGATCAAGGCAGCGGCCCGACGGTACTGCTGGCCGGTAGTTACCTGTGGGACCAGGCCATGTGGGCACCGCAGATCGCCGCGCTGTCGCAACAGTATCGTGTGATAGCCCTGGACCTGTGGGGACACGGCCAATCCGGGCCATTGCCTGTCGGTACGACGTCGCTGGATGACCTTGCGCGTCAGGCTCTGGTCTTGCTCGATCATCTGGACATCGAGCGGGTCACTCTGGTCGGCCTGTCGGTCGGCGGCATGTGGGGCGTGCGCCTGGCGCTGTCGGCAGCGCACCGGCTCAATGGCCTGGTGTTGATGGACACCTACCTCGGCGTTGAACCGGAACCGACTCGCCAGTATTACTTTTCACTGTTGAAGCAGATCGAAGAGGCGGGTGTCATCATTCCAGCGCTGCTGGATATCGTGGTGCCGATTTTCTTCCGGCCGGGCATTGATCCACAGTCGGCGCTCTACCGGGATTTTCGTGCTTCCCTGGCGGCTCAACCCTCGGATCGCCTGCGTGAAAGCATCGTGCCAATGGGGCGGATTACATTTGGGCGGGATGACCAGCTATTGCGTCTGGGCGAACTGGACGCAGCGACCACATTGGTGATGTGCGGCGATCAGGACAAGCCTCGGCCACCGAGTGAAGCCCGTCAAATGGCCGAGTTGATTGGTTGCCCGTGTGTGCTGGTGCCAGAGGCTGGGCATATTTCCAATCTGGAAAATTCAGGTTTCGTCACCGCTGCTCTGCTGCAATTCCTGACAGCGAGAACTTAGTGTCTTTGGTCGAGTCATTTCTTTTTAGTCTAATGAACTGTCATTTCTTACAGTTGCTGCATCTTCCATTCAGATGTTTAGTTTATCGCGGCCCTTGAACTTCCTGTTCAGGTCTGACGGTTTTAGTCACTGTCTGGGAGGGCAAATCATGTCTAAACAAAAATGTATGGTCAGCCCGTCTCCTGCAACCTCTTTGGCTGTTTTCGGTAAAGCTGGCTTGCGCTAATGTATTCGGGCTCGTTGTGAGCGTTGCTGTAACAACGCTCGGCCCTCGATGAGTAGCCGCTCCCGACTGTCCTGAAAAAACCGTCAGCCTCTAAAGCTGATTTTTGTGCCAGGTTCTCAGTCGGGCCATATGCCGTTTACTGTCATCAGTCAGTGACGTCGCAAAAGCCGGTGGTAAAGCTGTAGGTTCAAACGTTCGGATGTGGGGCGTACTGGCCGCCTTTGGCCAGTACCGCCCACACGATTCGCGCCAGTTTGTTCGCCAGCGCGCAGGCGACAACATTGGCGTGTCGACGCGTTAGCAGTTCTCGAACCCAAGGCCCAAGGGCATCTTCCCGCTTATCGATATGCTGCATGAGGGCCCGCGCGCCCTGCACCAGCAGTTGGCGTATGTGCTTGTCGCCACGTTTGCTGATCCCCTGCAGCACCGTCTTGCCACCCGTTGAGTACTGTTTCGGCACCAGCCCTAGTGAAGCGGCAAAATCACGACCACTTCGATAGTTCGACGTATCGCCCACATCGGCCAATACCGCGCTGGCGGTGATGGGACCAATACCTGGAATACTCTGCAGACGACTCCCGGCATCATCTTCTTTCAACTGCTGTTTCAGGTCGGACTCGATGTCCTTGATTTCATCATTGAGCTGTTGAATTTGACGATGAAGACGCATCACCACACCCTTCAGGCGTACTGGAACGGGGTGTTGTGGATCGTCCAGCAGCGCTGGCACGCGGTGCAACGCAGCGACTCCAATAGGCAGGCTGATCCCGAACTCCAGCAGAAAGCCATGAATCTGGTTGGTCGCCACTGTGCGATGGCCAATCAATGATTCACGGACCCGATGCAGGGCTGAAAGCGTTTGCTGCTCTGCGGTTTTGATCGAGCAGAAGCGCATGGCGGGGCGGCTCGCCGCCTCGCAAATCGCTTCGGCATCAATGAAGTCGTTTTTGTTGCCTTTGACGAATGGTTTGACGTACTGCGGAGCGATCAGCTTCACCTCGTGGCCCAACGCACCGATCTGTCGAGCCAGCCAGTGGGCGCCGCCGCACGACTCCATCACCACCGTGCAGGCCGGTAGCTGGGCCAATGTACTGAGCAATTGGCCGCGGTTGGTTTTTTTGCGCAAGACCTGGTGGCCTTTAGAGTCCTGGCCATGCAAGTGGAAACTGTGTTTGCCGATGTCGATACCGAGAAGCGTCATCGTGTTCATGAGAGATCCTCCGGCCGAAAACGAGAAAAGCCCTGCAAGCGTAAACCTGCAGGGCTTCTCGGTCAGGCTGACCATCTCATTAAACCGGGTAACGGCACCAATAGATTGCCGATTGCAATCATAAAGCATGCGCAAGGCAACCGCGTATTGGACCCCATGGATGCCATTGAAGGCTCAGTTGCGACCATCACTTTTGAGGGGATGGAAGAAACGACAATCACGCTGAATTGGGAAATCAAAGGCCAGGATGAGCCCAGGTTCCTGCCCATTAAAAAAAAGGGCAGTGTCAGCGGAACTGTCGAGATCGATATTCCCTGGCAACGGATAGGGACCTGTATTGGGCACACCGTATTGATCTGGTACACGGCTAAAGTAGGCGGCCAGCACAGGTCATCAGAGATCCTGGAGTTGGGCATACAGGGTCTCAAGAAAGAGGACCTCAAGAGTTCACTGCCTGTCTTTGTTCACGCCGCAATTTCCGAATTCCATTGGCAATTGAAAATGGACGACTTCATTGGCGATGAAACGGTCGGGGTGAAGGCGTGGCCTTTTATCCAGGCGGAGCAGCGATTGTTTGTCTACGTTACTGGTCAGGCGTCCGAGTCTTCGGAGGTACTCACTTGGTTGGCCTATGATCATGTCGTCACCGAGGCGGAAGCCCATGACAGGTATTTGTTTGAATTCACACTTTCCCGAAACTGGATGGCGGCATTTAACGACCGATCACAGTTGTCCGCCCAATGTGGGGTCATCTTTGACGGATCCGATCCAGAGCTTGCAAACCCGGCCCCGATCGCAACTTCATTGCCAGAAAACGCTCATGAATTTAAGCCTGGGACCTCGGTAATGCTGAGGGTGGACCCGGAGCGAAGCGAGTCAGATAACTTTGATTCATACCCCACCAAAGAGTTTCAGCTGCCAGGTAGAGTTATCGACACTCGTCTCCTGACACTTCAAGCCGCCGGTGATTCAGCTGCGCGCATAGGACTTCATCTCGTCAGAACAGAAGGCGAGTTGGAGCCAGGTATGGTAGAGGGTAAGTCACTGGCTGTGGTTTGTGGTGGTGGAACGGGAACACCTCAATCCGCATACATACGTTTGAAGTGGAAGTGCACACGAGTCAAGTTCGCTAGCTCAAGCCATGGTGATAACAGTGTCAGCTTCACCTTCTTTGATGAGCACGGTAAGCGGCTCGGGGAACGCGAAGTTAACTCCTCAGCATGGGTCGAATTCGAAGCGGTCAAGGGCGATTTCATTACTCGAATTGATATCCGTAGCACCAGGCACAGTTCTATTGATTCTTTGACAATTTGGCACCTTGGGGTGCCCAACACGATTTAACAGGGAGGTTTGGATGAGTGCTGAGTGCACCTGCTTTTCCGGGGTGCACTCACTTGTTTCTATTGCACCCGTACATCACCCTGCGATCGCTTGAAGTCACTTTGGTCCAAGGATCTTCACCAGCTTGTCCGGCGAAGGCGCGCCCTGCTGCTGTTGCAACTCACCTTTGGCATCCATGTAGAAAATCGCCGGTGTCGCCTGCAGCTCCAGCTCTTCCATCAATTGCATGTTGGCCGCAAGTTTTGCCTGAACCGCTGGCGGCACTTCCTTCAAGGCCTTGAGCGAGCTGCCCTTGCCGGCGGCTTCGTGGTCCTGCAGGGCTTTTTCCGGGTCTTTGGCGGCCAGCAGTGCGGCTGATTTCCCTGGGCTGTCTTCGCGGATGATGCCCACCATGATGTGGCGCAACTGCACCTTGCCGGCCTTGACCCACGGCCGGGCCTGTTCCCAGAACATGTTGCAGTACGGGCAGTTCGGGTCACTGAACAGGTACACCACGCGCGGCGCATCCTTCTTGCCGTCACCGATCCAGTTGCTGGTTTCGAACTTGGCCCAGACTTCCTTGGCCATCGGCGCATACACCAGTTTCTGCAATGGCGCGCTGCTCAGGTCATTGCCCTCGGCGTCGTACAGGTTGCCCAGTAGCACGTGTTTACCGTCCGGTGTCAGGTACAGCGCCATGCCGCGGCCCTGGTATTGCGCGGCATACCCGCGCAAGCCGTCGGGGGCTTCGAACTGGCCGACGATTTTCGCGCCCTTGGCCTCGATTTTCCTGATCGCATCGGGCAACTCTTCGGCCTGCACCGACGGCAGGTGCAATAGGGCAGCACCGAGGCTCAGGGTCAGCAGGTGGCGGAGGCGGGGCATGGCAGTTTCCTTGAAGAGGTGGCGGGTACGGTGTCGAAGTTTTCCAGTGCGCGAGCCAGGCTGGCGTTTGACAGCTCACCCAGATGGCTGCCCAGCAGGCGACCTTCGGGGCTGTAGAACAGCGTAGTCGGTAATGCCATGGAACCTACGGCCTGGCTCAGTCGCCCGCCGCCGTCGAACAGCACGTTGGACAGGCTCAGGCCCTGGGTTTCCAGAAAGGTCGCGACGCTTTGCATGCTTTCCGCCTGATTGACGAATAGGAACGTCAGGTCCGGACGTTGTTGCTGGGCGCTTTCCAGCACCGGCATTTCCCGGCGGCACGGCGGGCACCAGGTGGCCCAGAGATTGATCACCAACGGGCCGCCCTTGTAGTCGGCCAGTTGCACGGTTTCGCCGGCGGCGTTGCGCAGGGCGATTTCCGGCAGGCGTGTGCCTTGTTCATAAATCGACAGGGAGAACGTTGCCAACAACCAGAACGCCAGGCCGCTCGCCGCGCCAAAGCCCAGTGGGCGGCGCAAACCCGGGCGACGCCAGCCGCGATACAGCGTGGCGAGCAGCACGACAATCACCCCCGGCCAGGCGAGAAAACCGCCATCGCGCAGGTCGATGATCTGCCACGGATCATTGCGGTAGTGCGCCCAATAGACCGCAACGAAACCGATCCGGGCCGCCAGCATGCCCAGCAGGAACAGACTGAACAGCGCAGACTCGGGGTTTTCTCCGCCGCGCTTGGCCACCCGCCAGCCGACAAAAGTGGCCAGCGCCAACGCGCTGATCAGCAGCAGGTGATTGAGCGCGATGGCAAAGGTGCCGAGGGTGAAGGTCAGCATCAACGGGCGTCTCGGGTGGTGATCCAGCGTTGCAGGAAAGTGTCGGCATCGACCTCGCCGGTGATGCGCTGGCTGCGCCGTTCTTCACCGTCAGCACCAATCCACAGCAGGCTCGGTGGCCCTGGCACTTTGTAACGGCCGAGCAACTCGCGGCTGGCGGCATTGTCGGCGGTGACGTCCAGGCGGAGCAAGCGCACATCGCTCAAGGCTTCAAGCACTTGGGGTTTGCCGAAGACCTGCTTTTCCATGACTTTGCATGACACACACCAGTCGGCGTAGTAATCCAGCAGCACCCACTGGCCCTGAGCCTGCGCCACATCGAGCTCCCTTTGCAGTGCAGCCGGGTCCTTGATCGTAGTGAAGGCGTCGTGGCCGGTCGGCATGGCAGCGACGGCGGAACTGGACGCGCGGAAGACTTGTAACGGCTTGAGCAGATCATCACTGCCGCCGGCCGCACCGATCATCAACAGACTGCCCCACAAGCCGAGCAGCAACGAGCTGGCACCAAACAGGTGAGCAGTGCGACCGAAGCCATCCGACTGTTTCCAGGCACTGTACGCCGCAATCAGCAACAACGCCCCGCACAGGCCGACCCACAACGAGTCATCCAGCACCGGGCGCAACATCAGCAGCGCCGTGGCGAGGAACAGGAAGCCGAAAATGCCTTTGACCAGGTTCATCCACGCACCCGGCTTGGGCATGAAGCGATTGCCAACGGTCACCAGCAACAGCAGCGGCACACCGATGCCGATGCCCAGGGCGAACAGAATCAATCCGCCATGCAACGCGTTACCGCTTTGCGCGATGTACAGCAGCGCGCCGGCCAGTGGTGCGGTCATGCATGGGCCGACCAACAACCCCGACAACGCACCCAGCACACCCGCGCCGACCAGGCTTCCGCCGCGCTGATTGCGCGAAACGTTTTCCAGGCGATCCCGCACGGCCACCGGCAATTGCAGCTCGAAGTAGCCGAACATCGGCAGCGCCAGCAACACGAAAATCACCGCGAAACTGCCCAGCAGCCAGGGGTTCTGCAACCAGGCTTGCAGGTTCGCCCCCAGGGAGGCGGCCAGGACACCCATCGCCGCATACACCAGCGCCATGCTGACCACGTAACTGCCGGCCAGGGCGAAACCACGCTTGGGCGAGGCGCCGCTGCCGACGATCAGCCCGGCCAGAATCGGCAGCATCGGCAGTGAGCAAGGGGTGAAGGCCAGCAGCAGGCCCAGACCGAAGAACACCAGCAGGCTCCAGCCCAGCGCCCGTTGTTGCAGGTCGCTGGCCAAGGCTTGGTCCGGCGCTTCGGTGGCTGAATTGACTGTGGCACTGTCGCCCAGGTTTACGACCTGGGTTTGCGGTGGATAACACAAGCCGGCATCCGCACAGCCCTGGAAGCCCACCTTGATCTGGCCACTGGCCCCGGCAGGGATTTTCAGCTCCAGGCCTTGTCGATAAACCTGCTGCTCACCGAAAAACTCGTCGCTGTGGGCCTCGCCCTCCGGTAGCACGGGTTTGTGCTGTTCCGGCAGGCCATCGAATTTCAGGCGCTTCTGATACAGGTAATAGCCGTCGGCAATCTGCCAGAACAGCTGGGTTTCACCGGATTCCAGGCGTTCGGAAGTAAAAATGAAGGCTTTGCCGACCGGAAGAAAGTCAGGATTGGTTTCGAACGGATTGGTTCCCGCCTGGGCCAGACCCGAGATCAAGAGAACAAAAAACAAAAACAGTCGACGCATGGAAAAACCTTGGCTCAGTGCAGGTGAGGTGCACAATGTGCGGCGGCGATTAACCGATGATTAACCGCCGCGCAGTTCCGCCACTGGCCCAGCAGCTCAGTCGCGTAACAGTCCTGGCCAGGTGACGTTGTTGACTTCGTACGGGCCGTATTCGACTTTGTTTTCTTGAATGTTGTAGGTGATGTATTCGTTATCAGTCAGGAAGATATAGAGGTAACTGTCGGCAAGCGTCCGATCGTTTTGTACGGCCGTCATGATCCGATGTTTGTAAGGTTCCAGGCCAGGCCATGTCGCATCGGTGATGGGTTCAAGTTTCAACTCGTGTATCCCCTCGTTAATATGCGGGGGGCGCTGCGGTAGATTCCAATCCAGCAGCAGTGAATTACCATCGTTCATGAGAAAGCGAAACTTCCCGCTATTTCCCGGGGCAAAAGTACGCCACCATGTGCCTGCGACGATACGATCGAAATAGGGAAGTATCTTGCGCCATTCCGAATCTGCAACGCGGTAATTCCTTATGACCTTGTCATCGTTTTGATCGTATTTGCAAACCATTGGTGTATGGCCTTCGTAATAGAAAAGCCACAGGAAGTCTTCGTCGACACTCCACTGGCTTTCACTCAGCAGATTGGTAGTGGTGAACCCGAACCGCAGATTCTTGGCGTTGGCGTGAAAACTGTCCCAATTGCTGGGCTTGACTTCGGTGGGATAATCGTCAGGGACTTTGTTGTCGCTAATATCAAATCGAGTGTATGTGTTGCTGTCTTTGAAGAAGAAATAGAATCGGTCTTTTTCGGAGCGCCAATCAACGGCAATAAACTCTTTTGGTTTTGACATGGTCTGATTCCTTTCAGATGTTTTGGGTTCTAAAATGGTTAGGGTTTTATGGGGGTTCTTATCTGAGCGAGCGTGAATTTAGCTTCTTTTGAAGAATGTTTTAAATGTGTATTTGGTGGCTGTTTATTTCCTCTTTAAATAACGCCGTTAGATAAGCTGGATGCAGTGCTGCCAAAATTGTAGTGTCACGAAATACGCTGTCATCCAGGGCTGGGCTCGATCGACATCACCCCCATGCTGTTCGTCAGCCAATGCCCTTGCCATAATTGCACCTTAATCCACTGCTGTTTGACTCATGTTTTTAACCATGGAGCTGTCATGCACGTACTGGTTTGCGAAGACGATGAGCTGATCGCCAGCGGCATCGTTGCCGGCCTGACCGCCCAGGGCCTGACCGTGGAGCACGTGGCCACGGCGTCCGCTGCCCGGGCCATGCTCAGGGTCGCGGAATTCGATGTCATGGTGCTCGACCTTGGGCTGCCGGACGAAGATGGCCTCAAGCTGCTGCAGCAGTTGCGCCATCAGGGCCTGGAGTTGCCGGTTTTGATCCTCACCGCGCGGGATTCGGTCACCGACCGCGTCGATGGCCTGCAAGCCGGTGCCGATGATTACCTGCTCAAACCCTTCGACCTGCGCGAACTCGCTGCGCGCCTGCACACGCTGTTGCGACGGGTGGCGGGGCGCAGCGTCAACCTGATCGAACACGGCGCCCTGACCTACGACCCGAGCAGCCGCGAAACCAAACTCGCCGGCCAGCCTGTGGATCTCTCGCGTCGCGAGCAGTCGCTGCTGCAAGCCTTGTTGCATAACCGTGGCCGGGTGCTGTCCACCGAGCAACTGAAGGACAGCGTCTACGGTTTCAACGACGAGCTGGAAAGCAATGCCCTCAACGTTCATATCCATCACCTGCGGCGCAAACTCGGCAATGGCATTGTCGAGACCGTGCGCGGCCTGGGCTATCGCCTGGGGCCGGCTGATGGCGGAGAAGAATCGAAGTGATGAGTCTGCGTCTGCGCCTGAGCCTGACGCTCGGCGCCGCTTTTGCGCTGATCTGGGCCCTGGCCGCAGCCTGGATGCTCAGCGATTTGCGCAATCAAATGATGTTTTCCCTCGACCAGCGCCTGGTGGCGTCGGCACGCATGGTCGCCGGCCTGATGGAGCAACTGCCACCCCTGCCGAGCAAGGGCGAGGGCACCCACTTCAGCGCCGAACAACTGAACATACCGGGTGGCATGGCGTGCCAGGTCAGCTCGCTGCGCGGTGAAATCCTTGCCCGCAGCCACACCGATCCGCAGCAGACTCTGGAGGCCGAGAAGCTGGGTTTTCACGATCAGATGATCGACGGCGCGCCGTGGCGCAGTTTCACACTGGCCCGGGGCGATTTGCGCATTACCACTGCCGACCGGCAGATTGAGCGTGAGGCGTTGAACATGTCGATCCTGCTGGCCGCTTCGGTACCGGTGGGCGTGGCGCTGCTCGGTTGCCTGTGCCTGCTCTGGCTGGGCATCGGCCAGGGGCTGGCGCCGCTCAACCGCATGCGCGACGCCTTGATGCGCCGCAGCGCCGACTCCCTGGAACCCTTGCAGATCCAGCCATTGCCCAGCGAGCTGCAACCCTTGCTGGAAACCCAGAACCAGTTGCTCCAGCGTATCGGCAAGACCATCGAGCGCGAACGTCGCCTGACCGGTGACGCGGCCCATGAGTTGCGCAGCCCGCTGACCGCAATCAAGACCCACCTGCAAGTGGCGCGCATGACCGACGGCAGCGCCCGGGACCAATCCCTGGCGCGCGCCGAAGAGGGGGCGGATCGCATGCACCGCACCCTCGAGCAATTGCTGTTGCTGGCGCGGGTCGAGGGCAGCCTGTCGTTTGACGACGGTGTGCAGTGCAACGCCGAGCAAGTGGCAAAACTGGCGATCCAGGATGCCGCGAGCGGTGATCGCCAGCGCATCAGGTTTCAGGCGCCGGGCAAGGTCTCCGCTGCGCCAGTACAAATGCCCGCCGTGCTGTCGATCGCCGCGCTGCGCAACTTGCTCGACAACGCACTGCGCCACACTCCCACCGACAAAGCGGTGGAGTTGAGCCTGGAAACCACCGGCAATCGTGTGCAGTTTGTGGTGCGCGATCATGGGCCGGGGATTGCCGAAGAGGATTTGCAGCACTTGACCCAACGCTTCTGGCGCAACGGCCATAGCACGGGTTGCGGCCTGGGGCTGGCGATCGTCCAGGCGATCGTTCAGCGTTGCGGTTGTACGCTGCATTTCGATAGCCGACCGGACGGCTTGCGGGTCGAGCTGACGATGCCGCTGCAACCAACCTGAAAAACACCACAAAACCCTGTGGGAGCGGGCTTGCTCGCGAAGAGGCCATTACATTCAACATCAATGTCGACTGTAACGCCGCCTTCGCGAGCAAGCCCGCTCCCACAAAGGATCAGATGTATCTTCTCTCCATCCGCCTAAATCCTCACCCCGCTGATGCGTTTCCAGAACAGGAAAACCGTATTGAGGGGTCGAGAGATGTCAGTCGCTACCAGCCTTATCGAAGATCAGCCGGCGACGTCCGCCGAGACGCTTTATCAATTCAATGAATCGCCATTGCTGGCCCGCCAGAGCCAGCAGGAATCAAACGCCCGCAGCTATCCGCGACGCATTCCCCTGGCGCTCAAGCGCGCCAAGGGGATTTATGTCGAAGACGTCGAAGGCCGCACGTTCATCGACTGCCTGGCTGGTGCCGGGACCCTGGCACTGGGGCACAACCACCCGGTGGTGATCCAGGCCATCCAGCAAGTGCTGACCGATGAACTGCCGCTGCACACCCTGGACCTGACCACCCCGGTCAAGGATCAGTTCGTCCAGGACCTGTTCGGCCTGCTGCCGCCTGCCCTGGCCGCTGAAGCGAAGATCCAGTTCTGCGGTCCCACGGGCACCGATGCCGTGGAAGCCGCCCTGAAGCTGGTGCGTACCGCCACTGGCCGCAGCACCGTGATCTCGTTCCAGGGCGGGTATCACGGCATGAGCCAGGGCGCGCTGAGCCTGATGGGCAGCCTCGGGCCGAAAAAGCCGCTGGGCGCCTTGCTCGGCAGCGGCGTGCAGTTCATGCCGTACCCTTACGATTATCGCTGCCCGTTCGGGCTGGGCGGTGCGCAAGGGGTGAAAGCCAACCTGAGTTATCTGGAAAACCTGCTCAACGACCCCGAGTCCGGTGTGCAGTTGCCGGCGGCGGTAATCGTGGAAGTGGTGCAGGGCGAGGGTGGGGTGATCCCGGCCGACCTGGACTGGTTGCGCGGTGTGCGGCGGATCACCGAAAAGGCGGGCGTCGCACTGATCGTCGATGAAATCCAGAGCGGGTTTGCCCGTACCGGCAAGATGTTTGCTTTCGAGCACGCCGGGATCATTCCCGATGTCGTGGTGATGTCCAAGGCCATCGGCGGCAGCCTGCCGCTGGCGGTGGTGGTCTACCGCGAGTGGCTCGACACCTGGCTGCCGGGCGCCCACGCCGGGACCTTCCGTGGCAACCAGATGGCCATGGCCGCCGGTTCAGCAGTGATGCGCTATCTGGTCGAACACAAAGTCTGTGAGCATGCCGCCGCCATGGGCGAGCGCCTGGCCGAGCACCTGCGCATTCTGCAACGGGACTTCCCGCAACTGGGTGATATTCGTGGGCGTGGCTTGATGCTCGGTGTCGAACTGGTCGATCCGACGGGCGCACTGGATGCCCAGGGTCACCCGCCGGCGTTCGCCCGCCTGGCCCCCCTGGTACAGCGCGAATGCCTCAAGCGTGGCTTGATTCTGGAACTCGGTGGCCGCCATGGCGCGGTGGTGCGCTTCCTGCCGCCACTAGTGATCAGCGCTGCGGAAATCGATCAGGTGGCCGGGATTTTCGGCCGGGCTCTGGCTGCTGCCACCCGCGATCTGTAAATTTTTTGCGCCGCGTAACGTTCCTTCTACATAACGGCTGCGCACACGGCGCAGCCCGCCCAACATCGATGGAGAGACAGCATGACTTCAGTATTCGACCGCGAGGACATCCTCTTTCAGGTCGTGGTCAACCATGAAGAGCAATACTCGATCTGGCCTGATTACAAAGCCGTACCTCAGGGCTGGCGCACCGTGGGTAAAAGCGGGCTGAAAAAGGAATGCCTGGTCTATATCGAAGAGACCTGGACTGACATGCGTCCGTTGAGTCTGCGCCAGAAGATGGATGAGCAGGCGGCTGTGGCGAACTGATCCGTCACCCATAAAAGAGCCCGCTGAGCCGGTAAGGTCAGCGGGCTTTTTCATATCGGGATTTTGTGTTGTCTGTCAGGCCGCCTTCGCGAGCAAGCCCGCTCCCACAGGGGACCGCATTTCCAATGTGGGAGCGGGCTTGCTCGCGAAGAACGATAACGCGGTCCTACTGAGGTTACACGCCACTAAGCCCCTTGATGACCAGATCCATATTCCCCTCCAGCTCCGCCACCGGATCCCCGGCATCGGTGCTCAACACCACCAACCGGCTACCCGATTCGGTAATCACCGCTTTCACAGCATCCGAAGGCTGCCGGTGATGCAACACTACCGCCACATCGTTGTCCTTGAGCGTTGTGCCCAACTGCTTGAGCGCATCGGTTGTCCACTCGGCATCGGGGCGTGGGTCCTGGCCGATCAACTCCAGATTGAGACTGCCAATCAGGTAGCCGAAATGATCGCTGAGGCTCATCACACTGAGGTTATCGGCCGTCGCCAGCCGTGCTTCGCTGGCGGCGCTGAGCTTGAGCAAGCGTTGCTTGAGGGCTGCCAGGTTGGCGTCGATCTTCGGCTTGGCCTCGGGGGCCAGGCGTACCAGGTCCGCCGCCATCACGTCGGCCATGCGGCCCATGTTGTTACTGGAAAACCACGGCTGGCTGTTGAAGCCGTCGACCCTGTTGCCCGGCTGCACGGCGATGCCCGGCAGGGCGCCGTCCACCGGGCGGGCGGCATCGACTTCGACGATACGGATATTGCTGCGCCGGGAGATCGGGTACAGCGGGTCATCCGGCCAGAGTGAACGCAGGCCGATCACCGCATCGGCATCCTTCGCCAGCTGGGCCAGCGCCGGGGCACCTCGGCCAGTGAAGTAGGCGGTCTGGCGGCTGCCGGGCAGATTGGCCGGCGCGGCACGTTCGAGGCTGACATCGGTGCCTTTGAGCAACACTTCACCCAGACCATAAGTGATCGGCAAAGAGGCCAGCACGCGCAGCGGTTTGCCGTTGTCTGCGGCGAAGGTCGTGGCGGTCAGCCCGCACAGGGCCACCGCGAGGGTCAGTTGGCGCAGAGAAAAAATCATTTATCCAAGGTTCCCTTTCAGGCTGGGGACGATGCCGCGCGCAATGGCGGCCAGGGCGAAGGCGATACCGGCCACGAGGATGATCGCGGCGCCGGATGGAATCGGCAGGTCGAAGACGATCGGCGCGAGAATCCCGCACAGTGTGCTGACGGTGGCGATCAGCACCGAACACCAGAAAAAGCCCTTCAGCGATTGGCTGAGCAAACGTGCTGCCGCTGCCGGAATCACCAGCAGCGCGCCGACCAGAATTGCCCCGATGACCTTCACCGCGGCGACGGTGATAAGCGTCACCAGAATCACGAACAGATAATCCAGGGCCTTCACCGCCACCCCGCGCACCGCCGCCAGTTGCGGATTGAAGCTGGCGAGCATGATGCGGTTGTACAAGGGCAAAGCCAGGGCCATCACCAGCGAACCGACGATGGCCAGCACCAGCAGGTCATTGCCGTTGACCGTCAGCACCGAACCGAACAGCACGTTTTCCAGGATGTGCACGTTGATCTTGCCCGCCAGAATCAACAACAGGCTGGCGCCCAAGGCGAGCGACACCGAGAGGAACACACCGATCAAGGTGTCCGGTGCCAGGCCGGTGCGGTTGCGCAGGTAGTTGAGCAAAATGCCGAACAGCAGGCAGTAGCCGAACAGACTGCCGTAGGGACCGGTGTAGGGTTCGCCGAGCAAAATGCCGATGGCCACGCCGGTCAACGCGGCATGGCCGACGGCTTCGGAGAAAAACGCGAAGCGCTTGACCACCACCAGCGTACCCAGGCCGCCCAGCACCGGGCCGATCAGCAGGCCGGCAAGCAGCGCATTGACCACAAATCCATAGGCCAGCGCCTCAGGCAGATAACCCGACGATGCCCAACCCTGGACCATCAAGCGAAAAGCTTCGTAACTCATCAGGCAAGGCTCCGTGGGTGAGTCGAGAACAGCGTCAGCAGGCGCTCCGGCGTCAGTGCCTGTTGCGGCGTGGCGTCGAACAGCACGCGGCGATTGAGGCCGGTGACGTGATCGGCCAGGCGCCCGACCGCTTCCAGGTCGTGCTCGATCCACAGCACGGTGATGCCCGCCGCTCGCCAGTCGCCGAGCAGACGTTCGAACACCTGGATCCCGGCCTCATCGAGGGCCGACATCGGCTCGTCGAGTACCAGCAGTTGCGGAGGCGGAATCAGCCCCTGGGCCAGCAACACCCGCTGGCGTTCGCCGCCGGACAACGCACCCATGCGGCGCTTGCGCTTGTCCTGCATGCCGACCCGTTCAAGGGCCTCGCCAATCGCCGTCGCGTAATGTTTGCTCAAACCGAGAAAGGCCGGGCGACGCTGGCACATGGCAGCCATGAAATCGTCGACGGTCATCGGCAAGCCCCGGTCGAACTCCAGCGCCTGTGGCACGTAGCCAATGGTTCCCGGCTCGGCCGACCACCGCAGGCTCAAGCGGCCCTGATGCGGCATTTGCCCGAGCAGGGTCTTGATCAGCGAACTCTTGCCGCCGCCGTTGGGGCCGACCAGCGCATGCACGCTGCCGGGACGGACCTGGAAGGTCACCTTGTCGAGGATCGTCGTGCGGCCCAGCGTCAGGCTGACGTCGGCAAAATCCAGGGTCGGCCCCGAAACCTGTGGGAGCGGGCTTGCTCGCGAAAGCGGTGGGTCAGTCAGCATCATTGCCAAATTACAGTCCGCATTCGCGAGCAAGCCCGCTCCCACAATGGACTCGGATTCACTTGGAACGGGGTTTTGTGCACTGATGATCTCCTTGGCAGTCATGCCCCCGACTCCTGAATCGCCCGCACCACGGTGTTGAGGTTGCCGGTCATTTCCTTTTCGTACTTGTCGGCGGTGTATTCGCCGTAGGAAATATGCGACAGCGGATACAGCTTCACGCCGGATTCGCGCTGGATGGTGTCGACGTAAGTGGAGGGAAAATCCATCTCCGAGAAGATCACCTTCACGTCCAGCTCACGCAGTTGGTCGATGGTCTTTTTCAACTGGCTCGGGCTCGGCTCGATGCCGTGGGCCGGCTCGACCACGGCGGTCACTTCCAGGCCGAATTCGCGCAGCAGGTAGTCGTAGGCGGCGTGCACCGTGGCCACGCGCAACTCGGCGTTCGGCGCCTGGGTCAGTTTGGCCAGGGCATCGGCGCGCATCTTGCGCAGGCGCTTGCCGTAGGCGCGGGCGTTCTCGGTATAGGTTTTGGCATTGGCCGGATCGAGCTTGCCCAGCTCCCGGGCGATGTTGTTGACCTGGGCGATCGAGGCGCTGATCGACAGGAAGGTATGCGGGTTCACCACTTTGCCGGCACCGCGGGCGGCAACACCGGTGGCGGCGAGCAGCGGCACGTTTTCATTGGCTTCGATCACCGGCACGTTCGGGGTTTCGCTGGCGGCGATCATGCGGTCGGCGAAATCATCATGGCCTACGCCGTTGAGCACGATCACGTCCAGCCCGCTGATGCGCTTGATGTCTTCGGCGCGGGGTTCGTAGGCATGCGGGTTGAAACCGGCCGGAATCAGCGGCACCACTTCGGCCTTGTCGCCGACGATGTTCGCCACGTAGCTGTAATAAGGGTGCAGGGTGATGCCGATGCGCAGGCGCTTGGCTGCGTCGGCACAGGCGAAGGATGGCAGCAGGCAGGCCAGCAGGCCGATCAGCAGCACGCGCAAGATAGAACGTTGAGATGAAATGGGCATGGGAAAGCGGTCTTCTCTCGGGTGAGGGCGAGGGTTCAATGCCGGTGCTGGCGGGTCACGCCGGCATCGAATTGCGCGACGATCTGTTGCCAGCCGGCGCTTTCGAGCGCGCTGTCGCTGAGTTCGGCCGGAGCGGTGAGCGTGCCGGCGCGGTTGAGCCAGATGTCCGGAGCGTCATCGGTGGCGGTCAGGCGCATCAGGAATGAACCAGCGACCGTCGGCGTCTGGCTCTGGCCGAAGTAGGCCTTGGCATTGAGCAATTGCCAGGCATGGCTGCCACGGCTGACGGAACTGGCATCCCGGGCAAACGGGGCAAAACCCTCGTCGGCGAGGGCCTCGGGAGTCGGCAGGGTTTGCTGTTCCTGGCGCAGCAAATGAATCTCGTCCAGCGTCACCCGCAAATCGGCGTAGATGCCTTGCTCGGCAGCGCTGAGGTCGCGGCGCGCATCCAGTTGGTGGCTGTTGACACTGCTCACCTCATCGGACTCCCCGCGCCAGAGCACCACCGAACCTGCGACCGCAAGGATCATCAGGCACAGCAGCAAGACGTAGAGGGTTTCGTGGCCGGCACCCGCCGGGCGCACGACCTGGGTCGTTGAAGTATTCATGGCGCCTGGATGTCCGCCTGGTCGATTTCCACCACGTGACCGGGGCCTGCGTCGAACAGCACGTAGAACTCGGCGCCGGGTTTCTTGAACGTCAGGGTCGAATCGGCTCCGAGTTTGCCAGGCACCAGAATGGTTTCGTCGTAGCCGATCACATCGAGGGTCACGCCCGGTGCGCCACTGCCGTCGGAAAAACCACCGGTGCATTTGATCTGCTCGGCGTCGATGGCCTTGCATTCGCACATAGGGTTGTGGGCCAGGGCGCTGGCGCTGAAGCCGGCGCAGAGCAGCAGCAACAGGGTGTTGAGTGGACGAAGCGGGTTGATCATGGTTTGCCTCCTTGTTTGTTCAGCCAGGCGATGGTGGCGGGGGAGGCCTGGCTCAAAGGAATGGATGCCTGATGCATGGCGCCGTCCCAGCCTTCCATGGTGATCCACAGCTCGGCGTCGGCCGTGGTCTTTTCCGGGACGGGCAGTGAAGCGCCCATGCGGTACGGCGTGCCGAAGAAAATCACGCCGGCGGCGCGCAGGCTGCGGGGTTTGCCGATGCGCAAGTAAGTGGCCTTGACCTGTCCGATACAGGCTTCGCACAGTGCTGCGTTGAAACCTTTCATGTAGCCGGCCGGGCCATCAAGCGTGGGTGCGGCGTTGCGCAACTCCGCCAGGCGCAGGCTCCAGGGGCCGACCTGGACTTCGCCGACTTCGCGTTCGCCCAGGCCGCTGTCGCCACGCATCAATGCTTCATCCGCGAAGTACTTGGGCATGAAACCGAGCGGAATCAGCAGCAACAGGACGTTCAGGTGAAAGCGCCATTTGCGCCAGAGCAGGTTCAAGCGCGAGGGTTGTGAGACCGCAATGTCTTTGCTCACAGGTTGGCCTCCGATGTTTCCTTGCGGGTGGCCGGTTGCCCCGTGGCGCTGCGCGGTTTCCTGTTGCTGCGCTTGAAGGCATTGGCCGTCGCCAGTGCCGTGCGCTTGGTCCAGATCAGCAAGCCGCTGAGCACCATCATGCTCAGCAACAGGCCGAAGAACGCCCAGATCAGCTTGATCCACAGGCCACCGAAGTCGCCGGTGTGCAGCGGGCGCATGGACTCGGTGACGAACTCCAGGGTCGAACGGTCCGAAATCAGGCGCGAGGCGGCGATTTCGCCGTTGTACGGGTTGAGGGTCGCGGTCTGGAACATCAGTGGATACCAACCGCGTCCCCCGACCTCCAGATGACTGTAGGCATTGCCCGGCAGGCTGACGAAGCTGGCTTGCAGCCCGGAGATTTTCTGCGTGGCGATTTCAATTGCGCGATCAAGGTCGATACGCGGCGGGGGCGACCCATCGGGCGATAGCGGTACCGCTTCGCGGGACATCGCCGGAATGATCTTTTCCGTGGAGATGGAAATCTGGTTATCGAACAGCAAGGCCTGGATCAGGAACCAGGTGCCGGTGATGGAAATCACCGCGATGAACCAGATCGACCAGATGCCGCTCAAGCGGTGGAAGTCGCCCCAGAAAATCCGCGCGCCGTGGCGAATCCGCAAGGTCGGGCGGAAAAAGCCTTTCCAGAAGCGTTTGTAGACCACCAGCCCGGTCACCAGCGAAACCAGCAGCGGCAAGCCGAGAAACGACACCAGGTACCAGCCCCAACTGTAGCCATTGGTGAATGGCACCAGCCACCAGCCGTGCAGCGCCCGGGTGAAGGCGCGGAAGTTGAACTCCGGCGCGACGCCCTGGATCACGCCGCTGTATGGATTGACATAAATCACCACCGAGCGTCCGTCGGGATAGCTGACTTCGACATCCAGGGCGAAGTGCGACTCGTCGGGCCGACTGATGCTCTGCACCACGGTCTGCGGTTCGGCCTTGTTGAGGGCCTCGATGACCTGCTGATAGCTGAGCAGCGGTGCATCGTCCGAGGGCTGGCTGGCACGCATGGGCGGGTTGGCCAGCCAGACGATTTCCTGGCTGATCACCGCCAGGGTGCCGGTCACGCAGACGATCAGCACGAAAAACCAGATCGGCAGCGCCAGCCAGCTATGGACCAGGAACCAGATTTTTGAACGGGATTTCTTTGACATATTGAAGGTCTTGCCTGGATGAGAGGCCGCTCGGCTGCGGACTTCGCAGGGATGAGCGCCCTGAAGGTCCAGTCGTGGCTTTTGCCTACGCGACAGGACTGCATCTAGGTAAGACGGATGAGCAAAGGAAATCCCGAAAGGGGAAGTGAAAGAAAATGTTTCTCGATAGGCAGAAAGGCAGCAATCCGCGCACGGCCGGCCGCAGGATTTACCTTCACTGAAGATCAAACGGTGGGAGCGGGCTTGCTCGCGAAGGGGACGGCACATTCAGAGTCAATGTTGCCTGACACACCGCCTTCGCGAGCAAGCCCGCTCCCACAGAGTCCGAGCGAGCCTGCTCGCGAAGATTTCAACCCTGTTGAAACATCTCCTTCGCCCGTTGTTCAATCTGTTCCTGAGTCAGGTCTTCCTTGCGCGTCGCCAGGAACCACAGATGCCCGTAGGGGTCTTTCAAGGTGCCCGAGCGATCGCCGTAAAACTGATCCTTGACCTCGGATACAACGGTGGCACCGGCATCGATGGCCTGTTTGTAGGACTTGTCGACATCCTTCACGTACAAATGCAGACCCACGGACGGCGAATTGTCCGGGTTGCTCAGCGGTCCTTGATCGCACGGTGTACCCAGCATGATCGGGCAATCGCCGATGCGCAGTTCGGCGTGACCGATGCCACCATCGGGCATGGCCAGGCGCATGACCTCAATGGCGCCGAAGGCTTTCTTGTAGAAATCGATGGCTTCGGCAGCTTTGTGGATGCCCAGATAGGGGGTGATGCTGTGATACCCCTCCGGAATGGGTTTGACACTCATGATGGATCTCCCTGTTCTTGTTCTGTGAATGAAAGTAGCCGGATAAATATAGGCCAGCCGCTTTCGCCTCACCGAGCGCCCGACGAGCAGCCACGCCACACAAGTGCCATCAGGTAGGCTCCAGCGCTGATAAGGACAATGATCGCCATTTCCTGATAGCCACTATTGAAAGCGTTGATTTCTGCTACCCGGGAGGCGCGGGTAGCCTGTGTTCATTGCCTCGAACCAGTCGCCAGGACGCCAGAAATGAAACCGATGATCGCCACTCTGCTGATGCTCGCTGTCTCCGTACTCGCCGGATGTGCCAGCCATGTTTCCCCGGAGCTTCGCCCTTACACGGCTGAAGAAAGCAAGGAACTGGCGCTGGAGGCGCTGAACCGCCGCGGATTGTCCTTCGATGAATACCACGCGAAAAAAGCCGAACTGCTCGGCCAGCAGCAAAAGTCGTTGAGCTACGACAACCAGGGGGAAATGAACGCCAGCCGATCTGTACAGCTTCACGGTCGTCCAAGCTGAGGCAAAACTGTACTGCTCCAAGTTTCGCGTAACTGTCCATGGGTTTCGCCCAAGGTGTGCGATAGGGTCAACACCTGACCGACCCTGACGGACTGCCACCCATGACGCTCTCACTCGACCTGCTGCTGGGCTTTGCCCTGTTCGCCCTCGTCACCTCGATCACACCCGGTCCGAACAACACCATGTTGCTGGCTTCCGGGGTGAACTTCGGCTTCAACCGCACGATTCCGCACATGCTCGGCATCACTTGTGGCTTCTTTGTACTGGTGGTGGCGGTCGGTTTCGGCCTTGGCGCGGTGTTCCAGGCTTACCCTTTGCTCTACACCGTGCTGCGTTACGTGGGGGCGGCGTATCTGCTGTATCTGGCGTGGAAAATCGCTCATTCCGGGCCAGTGTCGGAGGGTCAGCAGAACGAGGCGAAACCGATCAGCTATCTGGGCGCCGCCGCGTTCCAGTGGGTCAACCCCAAGGCCTGGATCATGGCTATTGGCGCCATCAGCACCTACACGCCGATGCAAGGTTACTTCACCAATGTGATCGTGATTGCGGCGGTTTTTGCCATCATCAACCTGCCGAGTGTCGGTGTCTGGGCCGCTTGCGGCACGCTGTTGCGCAATGTTCTGAAGGATCGCCGCTGGCTGCGCCTGTTCAATTGGGGCATGGCCGCGCTGCTCGTGGGTTCGCTTTATCCGCTGCTGCTCGAAAGCTTTGGCTGACGCATTGCTTCAACCGGTTGCCCGATGCCTGTTAAGCTGACTTTTCAGGAGCGTTCCTACGCACTATTAAATGAAGTAGTCCTTCTTTAACGGCATCCGATCAGGTATTGGTAGCGTTCTGAAAACAGCGCGCAGCTCACAAGGCTGCGCTTTGCCGTTTGCAGTCACGAGCTTCCTGATCCCGGAACACGCTCTGCGAGTCTTTTATGAATAAACGTCCGTTGTATTTCGATTACGCCGCCACCACGCCGGTGGATGAGCGGGTCATCAAGGTGATGGTCGAGTGTCTGGGCTTTACCGGCAATTTCGGCAACCCGGCCTCAAGCTCTCATGTCTTTGGCCAGCAGGCCCGACAATCGGTGGAGCAGGCGCGACGCCAGGTCGCCGAACTGGTCGGCGCGAGACCTGAACAGATCGTCTGGACCTCAGGCGCCACCGAATCGAACAACCTCGCGCTCAAAGGCGTAGCCCAGGGCCGCGGCACTGGCGGTGGCCATATCATCACCAGCCAGATCGAACACAAGGCCATTCTCGATACCGCCAGGCAACTGCAGGATGCCGGTGTCGCCGTGACGTACCTGGTGCCGGATGCCGATGGGCTGATCACCGCGCAAGCGGTCAGCGAAGCCATGCGCGAGGACACTTTCCTGGTGTCGCTGATGCTGGTCAACAACGAACTGGGGACGCTCAACGATGTTCCCGCCATCGGTCAGGTGGTGCGTGAAAGCGGGGCGTTGTTCCATGTCGATGCCGCACAGGGCGCGGGCAAAGTGGCGATCGACCTCGCGCAGTGGCCGGTGGACCTGATGTCGTTTTCCGCGCATAAACTGTACGGCCCCAAAGGCATCGGTGCGTTGTATGTCGGTCCGCGTGCCCAGCAACGATTGCAGGCGCAGATCCATGGCGGCGGGCATGAGGGCGGTCTGCGTTCCGGCACCCTGGCGACTCATCAGATCGTGGCCATGGGCTCGGCCTTTGCACTGGCGGCCGCTGCGTTCGATGAAGAGAAAGCCACCATCGTGCGTTTGCGTGAACGCTTGCTCGAGCAATTGCAGGGCATTCCCGGCGTGCGACTCAATGGCAGCCCGACCCGGCGCATTCCCCATACCCTGAGCCTGACCTTCGCGCAAGGCGAGTTCAACCCGGCGGCGTTGCTGGCCTCGATCGCTTTTTCCGCGACCTCGGCGTGCAATTCCGCGAGCAATACCCCATCCCATGTGCTGCTGGCCCTGGGGCATGATGCCCGCTCGGCCGGCCGCACCATCCGCTTGAGCCTCGGGCGTTTCACCACCGAGCGGGATATCGACCAGGCGGTTCAACTGATCAAGGCAGCCTGCGCCAGTGCTCCGGCATTCTGGCAATAGGGCGACGAAGCGCCGACGCTGATCGGCACTCAACAATAATGATGTAGTGGTTAGCAGGAGACACGATGAATACGCAGCTTTCGATCAATGGATCGGTGCCCCAGCGCCTGGCGCAAACCCGCGAACTGATGAGTCGGGAGGGCATTCACGCCTTGCTGGTGCCGTCGGCCGACCCGCACCTGTCCGAGTACCTGCCGGGTTACTGGCAGGGGCGCCAGTGGTTGTCGGGTTTCCATGGCTCGGTCGGCACCCTGATCGTGACCCCGGATTTTGCCGGTGTCTGGGCCGACAGCCGTTATTGGGAGCAGGCGACCAAGGAACTCAAGGGCAGCGGCATTGACCTGGTCAAGCTGCAACCGGGCCAACCCGGGCCACTGGAATGGCTGGCCGAGCAAACCCCCGAGGGTGGCGTTGTCGCGGTCGATGGCGCGGTCATGGCCGTGGCGTCGGCGCGGACCCTGGGCGCTAAACTTGAAGAGCGTGGCGCCCGCCTGCGCACCGACATCGACCTGCTTGGCGGAGTCTGGAGCGACCGCCCAAGCCTGCCGAACGAACCGATTTATCAGCACCTGCCTCCACAAGCGACCGTCAGCCGTGGCGAAAAACTCACCAAACTGCGTGAATCCCTTCAGGCCCGCGGTGCCGACTGGCATTTCATCGCCACCCTCGATGACATCGCCTGGCTGTTCAACCTGCGTGGCGGCGATGTGTCGTTCAACCCGGTATTCGTTTCCTTCGCCTTGATCAATCAGCAACAGGCCACGCTGTTTGTCGCCCTGAGCAAGGTCAGTGCCGAACTGCGCGCCATCCTTGAGCAGGACGGCGTGACCTTGCGCGATTACAGCGAAGTCGCTGCCGCACTGCGCGCCGTGCCGAGCGGCGCGAGCCTGCAAGTCGACCCGGCGCGGGTCACGGCGGGGTTGCTGGACAACCTCGACAGCGGGGTGAAACTGATCGAGGGCCTGAACCCGACCACCCTGGCCAAATCGCAAAAAAGTCTGGCCGATGCCGAACACATCCGTCAGGCCATGGAGCAGGACGGCGCAGCACTGTGCGAATTCTTCGCCTGGCTGGACTCGGCGCTGGGCCGTGAGCGCATCACCGAACTGACTATCGACGAAAAACTCACCGCCGCCCGTGAACGCCGTCCGGATTATGTGTCGCTGAGCTTCAATACCATTGCCGCCTACAACGCCAATGGCGCGATGCCGCACTACCACGCCACCGAAGAGGAACACGCGGTCATCGAAGGGGATGGTCTGCTGTTGATCGACTCCGGAGGCCAGTACCTGGGCGGCACCACCGACATCACGCGGATGGTTGCAGTGGGCACCCCGACCGATGAGCAAAAACGCGATTGCACCCGCGTGCTCAAGGGCGTGATTGCCTTGTCCCGCGCGCAGTTCCCGAAAGGCATTCTGTCGCCGCTGCTCGATGCCATCGCTCGTGCGCCGATCTGGGCGGAAAGTGTCGACTATGGTCATGGCACCGGTCATGGTGTCGGTTACTTCCTCAACGTCCACGAAGGTCCGCAAGTCATCGCCTATCAGGCTGCACCTGCCCCGCAAACGGCGATGCAACCGGGCATGATCACGTCCATTGAACCGGGCACCTATCGTCCGGGCCGTTGGGGCGTGCGGATCGAAAACCTGGCGATGAACCGTGAGGCAGGCAAAAGCGAATTCGGTGAATTCCTGAAGTTCGAAACGCTGACCCTGTGCCCGATCGACACCCGTTGCCTGGAAACCACGCTGCTGACCGAAGATGAAAAGCAGTGGTTCAATGCCTACCACGCCGAAGTGCGCGAACGCCTGAGCCCATTGGTCGAGGGTGCGGCCCTTGAGTGGCTGAACACGCGTACCGCGGCTATTTGATTGCTTTCAGTTCGGGCGCTGTCTCCAGCGCCCGGCTCATGTAGTCAACAAAGGCTTTGACCCTGGCGGATTGGCGACGATTCGCCGGGGACACGGCATGAATCGGTAGCGACTCTGCAGTGTAGTCCTGAAGAATCGCCGTCACTCTTCCGGCTTTCAGATCCTCGCTGAACAACCACACCGGCGATAGCGCAATCCCCAATCCCCCCAGCACCAGTTCGCGGATCGCCTCGGAATTGTTGCTCTGCGCATTGCCTTTGATCCGCACCTCATGACGCTGGGCATCTTTTGTGTAAACCCACAGGTTTTGACTGCTCAGCAGGTTGAACATCAGGCAGTTGTGCCTGCCCAGTTCCTGCGGTGTTTGCGGTTTGCCGTATTGCCTGAGGTAGTCAGGTGATGCGACGGTCACCCGATGGGTCGTACCTACCAGGCGAGCGATCAGGCCACTGTCGTTCAGGGCACCGATCCGGAAGGTGACGTCCAGCCCTTCACTGACCAGATCCTGGTTCTGATCGTTCAGTTGCAGGTCTATCTGTACGTCAGGGTAGCGTCTGAGAAAGTCCGGCAATCGGGAAGCGATCTGCAAACGGCCGAAACTGACCGACGAACCGATTTTCAGAGGACCGGCCACTTTTTCCCGGCCGGACTGGAAGCTGTGTTCTGCCGCATCCACGGCAGCAAGGATGATCCGGCATTCGTTGTAATAGCGCTGACCTTCTTCCGTCAGCGATAACTTGCGGGTACTGCGGGCAATCAGCTTTCCGCCCAATCGGGTTTCCAGTGCTTGCAGCACCTTGCTGATGGTCGGCTGACTGGTCTGCAACTCCCGGGCAACGGCGGAAAAGCTGCCACGCTCGACCACCCGCACGAATATTGCCATTGCATTGAGTGTGTCCACGGAATTTCTCATTGATGCTGTACAGGCATGATCACTATAGCGATATGGCGTCTTATCGGCATGAATAGGGCGGGGCAAGATTGACCCTGTATTCACTTCTGATGGGAGATGGCGAAATGACTGACTCACTGAACATGCGCGCTCTGATGATCGACTCGGCCAATGCGCCGTTACGCCTGGTTTCCATCGCGCGGCCCGTGCCACAGGCAGGGCAGGTATTGGTCAGGATCAAGGCCAGCGGTGTGAATCCACTGGATGGAAAAATCCGCTCCGGGCTGGCGGCCCATGCGAGGCAACCACTGCCGGCGATTGTCGGAATGGATCTGGCCGGGACCGTAGAGGCGCTGGGCGAGGGCGTCATTGGCTGGCTGCCGGGGGATGAGGTGTACGCCATGGCCACGGGTATTGGTGGTATTCAAGGTTCTTTGGCCGAATACGCGGCGGTCGATGCCCGCCTGTTGGCTCGCAAACCGCACAACCTGAGCATGCGCGAAGCGGCTGGATTGCCACTGGTGCTGATCACCGCTTGGGAAGGTCTGGTGGACCGGGCTCGCGTTCGGTCCGGTCAGAAGGTATTGATACATGGTGGCGCCGGGGGCGTCGGACATGTAGCGGTACAAATCGCCCGCGCTTTTGGTGCTGAGGTTTTTGCCACGGGCTCGGCCGGGCAACAATCGATCATCGAAGGGTTCGGCGCGACGTTTATCGATTACCGCAAGTCTTCGGTCGAAGACTATGTGGCCGAACATACCGCCGGTGAGGGCTTCGACATTGTCTATGACACGGTGGGGGGCGAAACGCTGGATGCGTCATTCAAGGCTGCCCGGGTGTATCACGGTCATGTACTCAGTTGCCTGGGGTGGGGCCAGCACAGCCTGGCACCGCTTTCCTTTCGCGGGGCGACTTACTCCGGTGTCTTCACCCTGCTGCCACTGTTGACGGGCCAGGGGCGCGAGCATCACGGCGAGATTCTGCGCGAGGCGGCGGGGTTGATCGAGGCGGGCAAGCTCGTGCCGTTGCTTGACCCGCACTCGTTCACGCTGGAATCGGCAGAAGCCGCCCATGCACTGCTCTTGTCGGGAGCGGCAAAGGGGCGGTTGGTCATCGAGGTCTAACTCAGGGCTTCGAGCACGAAGTCCAGCCGATCCTGGCCGAAGTACAGCTGGTTGTCGACAAACATGCTCGGGGCTCCGAATACGCCTCGCTGTACGGCTTTTTCGGTATTGTCCTTGAGCGCCGCCTTGATTTCTTCATCGGCGGTCAGGGCCAGTACTTCCTGTGGGTTGAAGCCGTTTTCGCTGAGCACTGCCGCGACGGTTGCCGGTTCGTCCAGGCTGCGACCCTCTACCCAGATGGCCTTGAACAGGCAGTCGAGGAAGGCGGCAAAGCGTTCCGGATGGCGCAACTGCATGCCTGTTACGGCGCGCATGAGCATCAAGGTGTTGATCGGGAAGTGCGGATTGAATTTCAGGGGCACGCCGTAGCGTTTGGCGTAGCGGTCCAGGTCCTGAAACATGTAGCGGCCCTTGGCCGGGATAGTCGCCGGAGAAGCATTGCCGGTGGCTTTGAATACTCCGCCCAGCAAGAACGGAATGTAGACCAGGCGGGTATCGGTCTGTGCGCAAATCTTCGGTAGCTGGGTATAGGCCAGATAGGTGGCGGGGCTGCCGAGGTCGAAGTAGAACTCCACGGTTTTGCTCATGTTCAAGGCGCTCGTCTTATTGTTGTGTGTGGGCGATTACCAGCGTTCGCTCCAGGGGCGAAGGTCCAGCTCGAAGGTCCAGGCATCGCGGGGCTGGCTGTGCAGGTACCAATAGTTTTCGGCGATATGCTCGGGATTGAGGATTCCATCCTGATCCTTGGTAGCGTATTTCTCGGGGAAACTTTCACGGATGAAATCGGTATCGATGGCGCCATCGACGATGACATGGGCAACGTGAATATTCATCGGTCCGAGCTCCCGGGCCATGCTTTGCGCCAATGCTCGAATGCCGTGCTTGGCACTGGCAAATGCCGCGAACCCGGCAGCGCCACGCATGCCTGCAGTGGCGCCGGTGAACAGGATGGTGCCGCGCTGGCGCCTGGCCATGCGCTTGGCTACCTCACGGGCATTGAGAAAACCGGAAAAGCAGGCCATTTCCCAGATCTTGAAATACTTGCGGGCGGTTTCTTCGAGAATGCTGCACGGCACGTTGGCGCCGATGTTGAAGACAAATGCTTCGATGGGGCCGATCTGGCTTTCGATCTGCTCGACCAGCGCGATCACGTCTTCTTCTTTACGTGCATCACAGGCAAACCCGTGGGCCTCGCCGCCATCAGCCTTGATGGCCTCCACCAGTGGCTGCAGCTTGTCCGCGCTGCGACGGGTGACGCAGGCGACAAACCCCTCCTGGGCAAACCGCTTGGCAATGGCGCCTCCCGTGGAGTCACCTGCACCGACGACCAATACGACCTTCTTGTTATTCATGGGTTGATCCCTTTGGTAAACGATCGTTAACTAAACGAACGTTATGCTATGATTCAACAGGCGTCAAGGTGAGCAACTCAGGGGGAAGGGCAATGCGTTATTCGGCCAGTCACAAGCTGGAAACCAGACAAAGGTTGCTGGAAAGCAGTGCGTTGTCGGCCAAGAAATCCGGTTTTTCCACGGTGGGCGTGGACGGCCTGATGAAGGCCATTGGCTTGAGTGGTGGGGCCTTCTACAGTCACTTTTCGTCGAAAGACGAGTTGTTCGCAACCATTGTCGAACGTGAGTTGGGTCAAAGTCTGGCGCGGCTGGGGGAAGGACAGGACCGTGACAAGCTTGAGCGCTGCCTGAAACTGTACCTGAGCATGTCTCACGTCGAGAATCCGGAAACCGGTTGCGCGTTACCGGCATTGGGGGCGGAAATTGCCCGTTCCGATGTGAGTGTCCGCCAACAGGCAGAGCATTGGATTTGCCGCCTACAGGAAAGTTGGGCGGGCGTCCTGCAAAGCGACAGCCTGGCGTGGGCAATTCTGTCGCAATGTATTGGCGCGTTGGTCGTAGCGCGAATGCTGGCTAGCCCGGATGTCCAGCGCACGGTGCTGAAGTCCAGCTACGAGGAAATCGGCCGTCAGATCGCAAGTTCGGGAGCCTGACGCGACGGCCCTGCCTATTTGCAGATGACAATCATGCTGCGGCTGGTATAACCCGCGGGATTGAGGCCAAACGGATAATCACCGGGCTCCTCCACGGAGTCTCCCGACTTGGCGATGACCTTGTACCCCTTGGGGGCGCAGGAGTTGGCAGCGCTGGCGTAGCACTTGTCCCAGGACGAAGATAGTCCGGAACAGTTGATGTGTAGCCCTTTCTTGCCGTGCTTGAT
>NZ_CP077078.1:1942500-5482500 GCF_019139795.1 Pseudomonas azerbaijanorientalis
CCATACACCGAAGCTACGGGTATCACCTTCGGGTGATGCGGTAGAGGAGCGTTCTGTAAGCCTGTGAAGGTGAGTTGAGAAGCTTGCTGGAGGTATCAGAAGTGCGAATGCTGACATGAGTAACGACAATGGGTGTGAAAAACACCCACGCCGAAAGACCAAGGTTTCCTGCGCAACGTTAATCGACGCAGGGTTAGTCGGTCCCTAAGGCGAGGCTGAAAAGCGTAGTCGATGGAAAACAGGTTAATATTCCTGTACTTCTGGTTATTGCGATGGAGGGACGGAGAAGGCTAGGCCAGCTTGGCGTTGGTTGTCCAAGTTTAAGGTGGTAGGCTGAGATCTTAGGTAAATCCGGGATCTTAAGGCCGAGAGCTGATGACGAGTTACCCTTTGGGTGACGAAGTGGTTGATGCCATGCTTCCAAGAAAAGCTTCTAAGCTTCAGATAACCAGGAACCGTACCCCAAACCGACACAGGTGGTTGGGTAGAGAATACCAAGGCGCTTGAGAGAACTCGGGTGAAGGAACTAGGCAAAATGGCACCGTAACTTCGGGAGAAGGTGCGCCGGTGAGGGTGAAGGACTTGCTCCGTAAGCCCACGCCGGTCGAAGATACCAGGCCGCTGCGACTGTTTATTAAAAACACAGCACTCTGCAAACACGAAAGTGGACGTATAGGGTGTGACGCCTGCCCGGTGCCGGAAGGTTAATTGATGGGGTTAGCTAACGCGAAGCTCTTGATCGAAGCCCCGGTAAACGGCGGCCGTAACTATAACGGTCCTAAGGTAGCGAAATTCCTTGTCGGGTAAGTTCCGACCTGCACGAATGGCGTAACGATGGCGGCGCTGTCTCCACCCGAGACTCAGTGAAATTGAAATCGCTGTGAAGATGCAGTGTATCCGCGGCTAGACGGAAAGACCCCGTGAACCTTTACTATAGCTTTGCACTGGACTTTGAATTTGCTTGTGTAGGATAGGTGGGAGGCTTTGAAGCGTGGACGCCAGTTCGCGTGGAGCCATCCTTGAAATACCACCCTGGCAACTTTGAGGTTCTAACTCAGGTCCGTTATCCGGATCGAGGACAGTGTATGGTGGGTAGTTTGACTGGGGCGGTCTCCTCCTAAAGAGTAACGGAGGAGTACGAAGGTGCGCTCAGACCGGTCGGAAATCGGTCGTAGAGTATAAAGGCAAAAGCGCGCTTGACTGCGAGACAGACACGTCGAGCAGGTACGAAAGTAGGTCTTAGTGATCCGGTGGTTCTGTATGGAAGGGCCATCGCTCAACGGATAAAAGGTACTCCGGGGATAACAGGCTGATACCGCCCAAGAGTTCATATCGACGGCGGTGTTTGGCACCTCGATGTCGGCTCATCACATCCTGGGGCTGAAGCCGGTCCCAAGGGTATGGCTGTTCGCCATTTAAAGTGGTACGCGAGCTGGGTTTAGAACGTCGTGAGACAGTTCGGTCCCTATCTGCCGTGGACGTTTGAGATTTGAGAGGGGCTGCTCCTAGTACGAGAGGACCGGAGTGGACGAACCTCTGGTGTTCCGGTTGTCACGCCAGTGGCATTGCCGGGTAGCTATGTTCGGAAAAGATAACCGCTGAAAGCATCTAAGCGGGAAACTTGCCTCAAGATGAGATCTCACTGGGACCTTGAGTCCCCTGAAGGGCCGTCGAAGACTACGACGTTGATAGGTTGGGTGTGTAAGCGCTGTGAGGCGTTGAGCTAACCAATACTAATTGCCCGTGAGGCTTGACCATATAACACCCAAGCAATTTGCGTCGGCTCTCTAATCCAGAGCAACCAGATTGCGGTGTGTGAAGACGAAACGAACCGAAAGTTCGAAAGACTCACAAAACACCGAAGCTATCACATACCCAATTTGCTGAAGCGAGGCCAACCGGTCACGACTCAGTACCCGAATTTCTTGACGACCATAGAGCGTTGGAACCACCTGATCCCATCCCGAACTCAGAAGTGAAACGATGCATCGCCGATGGTAGTGTGGGGTTTCCCCATGTGAGAGTAGGTCATCGTCAAGATTAAATTCCGAAACCCCTATCTGCGTATGCAGGTAGGGGTTTTGTTTTTGCGCGCGAAAAAACACGAGCGTTCCATTCAAAGTCAATTGTAAAAAAAATCACACAAACCGGACCCCCCGGTTTTGCTAAGGTGCAGCTCATTTTTAATGGACTGAGTCTGCGACCACGGATCGGCATTCTTTTCAAAGAGCTGCTGCACAAGTGCCTGAACCGATACCGATCAAGGACCACGAAAAAGAAACACGCCTGGTCAACAAGAGACTCATGGCCTGCGCATTGTTTGTTGCCGCCATAACCTGTGCTCTGGTGGTACGCCTGTATGTCCTGCAGGTCGTCGAGTTCGACTATCACTCGACCATCTCCGAAAACAATCGCGTACATGTCCTGCCGATTACGCCTACCCGCGGATTGATCTATGACCGCAACGGCGTACTCCTTGCGGACAACCGCCCCAGCTTCAACCTGACCATCACCCGCGAACGTGCTTCCAATGCCAACGAAGAGCTGGACGAAGTCGTCAATCTCCTGCACTTGTCCACTGAAGACCGGTCGCAATTCGACAAGGTGATGAGGCAGGCACGTCACCCCTTCGTACCGGTGACGCTGTTCTATGAACTGAGCGAAGAACAGATCGCTGTACTCGCCGTCAACGAGTTCCGTTTGCCGGGCATCGATGTGGAGCCGCAGTTCGTTCGGCACTATCCGTTGGGCGCGCACTTCGCGCATTCGGTCGGCTACGTCGGACGCATCAACGAGAAAGAGTCAAGGGCCCTGGATACGGTCGAGTACCGAGGCACCCAATCCATTGGCAAGACCGGGATCGAAAAATTCTACGAGTCGCAACTGCACGGCCATGTGGGTTATGAGGAAGTCGAAACCAATGCCCAGGGCCGCGTGCTGCGAGTGCTCAAGCACACGGATCCGGTGCCGGGTGAAAACATTGTCCTGAGTCTCGACGTCAAGCTGCAGGAAGCAGCCGAACAAGCTCTGGGTGATCGTCGCGGCTCGGTGGTTGCGCTCGATCCGTCGACCGGTGAAGTGCTGGCCATGGTCAGCAACCCGAGTTTCGATCCTAATCTGTTCGTCACCGGCATCAGTTCCAGGGAGTACTCTGCGCTACGCGACTCCGTCGACCGGCCGCTGTTCAACCGTGTGCTGCGCGGCCTGTACGCGCCGGGTTCGACCATCAAGCCGGAAGTGGCAATCGCCGGCCTCGACACGGGAGTCGTCACGCCACAGACCCGTGTGTTCGATCCCGGTTATTACCAGCTGCCGGATTTCGATCACAAGTACCGCAACTGGAACCACAGTGGCGATGGCTGGGTGGATATGGATGCAGCGATCATGCGTTCCAACGACACCTATTTCTATGACCTCGCACACAAGCTGGGGATCGATCGCCTGCACGACTACATGGCAATGTTCGGACTGGGTGAGAAAGTCTCCCTGGACATGAACGAAGAGTCCCCCGGCCTGATGCCATCCCAGGCATGGAAGCGCGCCACGCGTCGACAGGCCTGGTTTCCTGGCGAGACGGTGATTCTCGGAATCGGCCAGGGCTATATGCAGGTCACGCCGCTGCAATTGGCCCAGGCCACGGCGCTGATTGCCAACAAAGGCGTGTGGAATCGCCCGCACCTGGCCAAAACCGTGGACGGTGTCGCGCCGGTGGATGAGCATCCGATGCCGGACATCCTGCTCAAGGATCCACGCGACTGGGAGCAGGTCAACCATGGAATGCAGATGGTGATGCACGATGCCCGCGGGATTGCCCGGGCCGCAGCCGCGGGCGCGCAGTACCGTATTGCTGGCAAGAGTGGTACCGCGCAAGTGGTGGCGATCAAGCAGGGCGAACGCTACAACCGTGAGAAAACCCGTGAGCGTAACCGCGACAATGCCTTGTTCGTCGGTTTCGCCCCGGCCGAGCATCCGAAGATCGTGATTTCGGTGATGATCGAAAACGGTGAGGCGGGTGGCCGCGTCGCCGGACCGGTCGTACGGCAGATCATGGACGCCTGGCTACTCGATCAGGACGGGCACCTGAAGCCGCAGTATGCGGCACCGGGCAAGGCGCCGGGCGATCCTCACGTCTGAACCGTCAGGGCTCATCTTCTGTTCGCGGTTCCACAGCAAATGAATCTCGACATCGGCAATTTGCCAATTACTTCATCGGCCGGTTGTTCCAGCACGCTGCTGACCTGGGACATTTGCCCTTAGATTTCCCCGGCCGCAGCCAAGGCAAGTCGGATCCCGCAAAAAAGCCTCATGCGTAGGCGAGGTTTTTTTCTTCCAGCAGTTCCTCATACAACGCCGCCCATTTGCGACCCATTTCGTCCGCCGTAAACAGATTCTGATAGCGGGCCTGCGCCTTCTCGCCCATTTGTGCCGCCAGCACCGGGTTTTCCCAAAGCGTGCGCATCGCCTCACGAAACGCCAGTGGATCACTTGGCGGCACCACCAGCCCGGTTTCGTTATGGATGTTGATGTAACTGGTGCCCGTGCCAATCTCACTGGAGATCATCGGTTTGCCATACATCGCGCCTTCCAGCAGTGAAATGCCGAATGCTTCGGAGCGCAGGTGCGACGGGAACACCACCGCATAACTCAACTCGAGCAAGGCAACCTTGTCTTCATCACCGAGGAAGCCGAGAAAGTGCAGGTTCTGCAGGCCCAGTGCCCTGGCCTGGGCATGCAACTCCTCTTCCAGCGGGCCGGCGCCGACGATCACCACGGGGTAGTTCAGCCCCTGCATCGCTTCGAGCAGGATGTGCAGCCCCTTGTAGTAGCGCATGACACCGACGAACAGGAAGAACTTGTCCCCCAGTTTCTGGCGCCAGCGCTCTGTACGTGCCGCGTCGTGCTTCGGATAACCCGATTTGTCCAGGCCATAGGTGATGACCCGGGTCTTGTCCCGATAGTCCTTGAGCACGTCGCTGGTGTGAAAGTAGTTGGGGGACGCCACGGCGATTCGATCCGCACTGTCCAGGAACCGGCGCATCAACGGACGGTACAGTTTGAGCAGATGACGCTGGCGAATGATGTCGGAGTGATAACTCACCACGCTGGGCTTTTTGGTGGCGCTGACAAAATGTACCAGGTCCATGAAGGGCCAGGGGAAGTGGTAGTTGACCACGTCGGCTTCGGCGGCGAGCTCACGAAACTGCTTGAACACGCTGTAGGAAAAGCCGGTGGAGGCGAGCTGAAAATCCATCCTGGCCTGATGCACCTGGTGCTCGCGGATCTGCAACGCGCCCGGCGCCGGGTTATTGCTCAGGGTCAGTACCGTGCTGTCGACACCATGGCGCACGCCACTTTCGCTCATCTGGAAAATGACTTGTTCGATGCCGCCCATGGAGTCGGGCAAGTAGGTTTTGTAAAAGTGCAGAACGCGCATATCAGTTCTCCATAGCCTGGCGGTAGGCGCGGGCGGTCACCGTCGCGCAACGCTCCCAGGAAAAAAGCTTCGCTCGCTGCAAGCCCGCCTCGCGACAGACCTGCCAGTGTGCCGGGTCGTCGATCAGCCGCTGCATGGCATCGCGCAAGGTGTCCGGGTCGTGCGCCTCGATGTAGTTGCCGGCATCGCCAGCCACCTCCGGCATCGCCGATATTCCCGTCAGAATCACCGGGGTGCCACTGGCCATGGCTTCCAGCACCGGCAGGCCGAACCCCTCGTACAACGACGGGAAGACCAGCGCCCGGGCACCGGCCAGCAACTGCGCCAGATCCTCGTCGGGCAGGTACCCCAGCAGGCACACATGACCTGAGGCGAGGGCCAAACGCAACTCGTCATTGAACTGCTGACGCTGCCAGCCGGCCATACCGGCGATCAGCAAGGGAAACCGCTGGCGCACCGTTTCCGGTAGTCGGGCATGGGCGCGCAGGGCCTGGATCAGGTTCTTGCGCGGCTCCAGGGTGCCGACGCAGAGAAAATACTCCCGCGCCTCGACGCCGTGGGTTTTGAGGACGCGATCGATGGCCTCGGGTTCACGCGGGTGGAATCGCGTGGCCACACCCAGCGGTGCCACCACGAAGCGCTCAGCCGGCAGAGCGAACCAGGCCTGCGCTTCATCGGCGATGTGCTGCGAGTCCGTCAGAATCAGCCGCGCGCGTTGTAAGCCGTCGGCCAGTCGCCGCTCGATTTCGCGCAGACGGGCCGGTGGCTGGGTGTCGGGATAGTGCAGGTGGGTGAGGTCATGCAGCGTGATGATGGTCGGGCCGTTGAACGACAGCGGCCACAGGCTCGGCTCGTGATACAGATCGATGGACTGGGCGGGGCGCTGGTCGAAGCGCTTCTGTTCCAGCCAGCGCCGCGCCTGATAGGCCCCCGGGATCTGTCGCAGCAATGGTGTCAAGCGCGAGTAACCGGGCATCGCCGCCTCGGGCAGGACCGAACTCCAGCCCCAGCCATGGAACAACGACAACTCGACGTCCGGTTCGCGGGCCAGGGCCGTCGCCAGTTCGGCGACGTAGTGGCCGATGCCCGTGCGCGGGGCCTGGAGGATGCGGGCGTTAAGGGCAATTCGCATGCTGATTCTCAGGCACCTTCGCATCGCTGTGCAGGTTGCACTGGATACGGTCGACCAGTTGCGCACTCGCCTCGCGCCAACTCAGCCAGCGCCAGTTTTCCAGGTTGAGGGGCGCGGGAAATGCGCCGCTCGTTTCCATGTCGATGACCATTTCGGCCAGGTTCTGCGGGTCGGTGAGGTCGAAGTACGCCATGTACTCGCCACCGATTTCGCGAAACACCGGGATGTCGCTGGCCATTGCCGGCAGGCCACGCTGCATGGCTTCCACCAGCGGCAACCCGAACCCTTCGACATAGGACGGGAACACCAGCGATGTCGCGTGGGAATAGGCGTGTTCCAGGCTCTTGTCCGAGAGCGTATTGAACATGAACAGGCGCTGGTTCAACTCTGGATGCTGGCGGATACGCTCGATCAGCGCCTCGCACTTCCAGCCGATCTTGCCGACGATGCACAACCGGGCCCTGGATCCGGCCGCCCAGGCTCGCTCGAACGCGTCGAGCAGATACGCATGGTTCTTGCGCGGCTCGATAGTGCTGACCATCAGGAATACAGGGCTCGCCGACTTGAACATCTGCAGCAGCCCCGGGTCGACGGCGGAGCGGGCATCGCTCAGGTCGAGTTCTGAGCCGAGGTGAAAGTAGTCGAACCAGCGTTGCTGGACCTGCGCGGTGCCGATCCTGCGGGTCATCTCCTGGCGCACCTGGTCGCGGATGGTGGTCGAGATCGCCACGTAGCCATCGGCGGTGCGGGCGATCCAGTCGAACCATTCGTTGAACACCTTTACCAGCCCGGCGTCGCAGAATTGCGGGTGGGTCAGGGGAATCAGGTCGTAGATCACCGACACGATGCCGACCCCGTCACGCTTGAGTTGCTCGGCGAGGGGGAAAAAGTTGGCATGCCAGGACGAGTCCAGCAGCACCAACTGGTCGCCAGCGCGATGTTGCAATGGCACGCAGCGCTCGGGAACCGGCTTGCCCTTGAGTACCCGGTCCAGCAGGCGCATCGGCAGGCTCAGGCAGGCGAACGCGGTGAGGCGGCAACCGACATAAAGCACCCGGCGGGCGAACTTCGATTGGCTGAAAGGGCGGCGTCGTTCCAGCGCGCGGTGGCGCAGCCAGAACTGATTGGCGAACTGTTCGAGCTTCACCCGCAGGCTCACCAGATCCACTTTGACGGTCGGCAAGGGCGCCAGGCTTTTCACCTCGAACAACGCGCCATTGAGCATTACCACCGGAATGCATTCACGTTGGGTGTCTGCGGCCGGCAATTGCTGAATTACATTACGAACGACCCGTTGAATGCCCGAGTTGGCATCCGGGTGTTCGAAGACGTAGGTACATTCCACCAACAGTCTGGTCATCGTGTTTCCCCAATGGATTCCACCCGACTCTCACTGGAACGGGTCACGCTGGTCTGCGCTTCGAGCCAGGAGCAGCCCACGAAGTCTTCCTGGCGATTGTTGATCACGTGGAAGACCAGCCCGTAGTCTCGCCATTCGAAATTGCGATCCAGGTGCGAGTCCAGACGCGACAGGCTCAGGGCCACCGAATAGTTGCCCTTGCCCAGGCGCATGTCGAAGGCAAAACGGTAGGTGATGCGTTCGCCGGCACTCAGGTCGGTGAGTGCTTTGTCGACCCGGTGGGTGTTGATGCCATACATGGGCTGGCCGAGGCGATCCTTGATCATGAAGCCGAGAATCAGCCGCTCGATGTCCTGGCGCACCTCGACCTGCACTTCGAGGACCATCGCCTGACCTACTTCTGCCACTTCCACCGAACGGCCCTTGGGGTCAAGCAGGCGGACGCTGAGAATGCCCGCTTCGCCTGTCCCGGAAATGGTTTGCACCTGCCCGTTGGCGAGCATTTCCTGGCGCACCGTCTGGCCCTCGCGCTGGGCGAGCATGGCGTTGTAGTAGTCCATTACTTCTTCGGGCTTGCCGCGCATGGCCATGCGCCCGTTTTCCAGGAGGATGGCGGTGTCGCAGATCGACTGGATCGCGGAGCGGTCATGGGACACGATCAGCAACGTGGTGCCGGCCTTGCGGAAGTTGCGGATGCGATCGAAGCTCTTGTGCTGGAAGTAGGCGTCACCCACGGACAGCGCTTCGTCGACGATCAGGATATCCGGCCGGCGCGCGGTGGCCACGCTGAACGCCAGACGCATCTGCATGCCACTGGAGTAGGTGCGAACCGGATGGTCGATGGCCTCGCCGATTTCGGCGAAGCTCTCGATCTCCGGCATCAGCGCTTCGATTTCTTCCACCTGCATGCCGAGCAACTGGCCGGCCATGAAGGTGTTCTGCCGACCGGTGAAGTCCGGGTGGAAACCCATGCCCAGTTCAAGCAGCGCGGCTACGCGACCTTGCAACTGGATGTCGCCGCAGGAGGGCTGGGTGGTGCCGGTGATCATCTTCAACAGCGTGCTTTTGCCGGCACCGTTGACCCCGACGATGCCCACGGCTTCGCCCGGCTGAATCTCGAAATCGACCCCTTGCAGCACCCAGTGCAGGTGATGCCGGTTGCGGGAAAACGGCACCAGCCATTCGAACAGCCGGCTCCAGCGATTGGGGTACTGCTTATAGGCCTTGCCCAGGCCACTGACACGTATATGTCCCATCAGAGCTCGTCCACCATTTCACCGACACGCTGGCGGAACAGCCGCAGCGCCATCGCGCAGAACAACAGGCCGATCACCAGCAAGGGGACCAGCGAGTTCCAGTTCGGCCATTGGTTGTAGAGAAACAGGTTCTGGTAGCTGTTCATCAGTGCCGTCATCGGGTTCAGTTCGATGAAGCTCTGGATACCCGACGGCAGGATCGACAGCGGATAAACGATCGGCGTCAGCCAGAACCAGAATTGCAGGCAGATGCCAAAAAACTGCCCGACGTCGCGAAAGAACACGTTGAGCACGCCCAGGATCATCCCCAGCCCCGCGGCGAACATCACTTGCAGGATCAGCAACGGCACCAGTGCCAACAATGCCATGCCGGGCAGTCGCCCGCTGATCAGCAGGAAGCCGATGAACAAGCCCAGGATGATCGCGAAATTGATGCCGGCATTGAGCAGCACGATGACCGGCAGGCAGATGCGCGGGAAGCTGATTTTCTTCAGCAGGTTGGCGTTTTCCAGGAACATGCTCTGGCTGCGCGTGGTGATCTCGGCAAACAGGCCCCAGGTCAGCAGGCCGGCGCACAGGTAGACACTGTAGGCGAGCCCGTCATCCACGCCCGGCAAGCGGGCGCGCATGATGGTGGAAAAGATCACCGTGTAGACCAGGATCATCGACAGCGGATTGAGCACGGTCCACAAGGCACCGAACAGCGAGTTGCGATAACGCGCCTGGAACTCCCGCTTGACGCTGCCGAGGATGAAACCCCGGTAACTCCACAGGGATTGGTAAAGATTACGCAGCATTCAAACCGTCCGCCCATATTGGTCTTCGAAGCGGACGATATCGTCCTCTCCCAGGTATTCGCCGCTTTGCACTTCGATGATCACAAGGTCGATCACGCCGGGATTCTCCAGGCGATGCTTGTGACCGGCGGCAATGAAGGTCGATTCGTTCTTGGCCACCAGGTGCGTGCCGGTGCCGTTGTTGGTGACCTTGGCCATGCCTTCGACCACCACCCAGTGCTCATTGCGATGGTGGTGCATCTGCAATGACAACTTGGCGCCGGGCTTGACCACGATACGTTTGATCTTGAAGCGCGGGCCTTCCTCGAGCACGGTGTAGGTGCCCCATGGCCGGCTGACCGTACGGTGCAGGCGGTAGGCCTCGTGCTCTTTGTCCTTGAGTTGCCTGGCCACCCGGCGCACATCCTGGGCGCGGTCGGCGTGGGCCACCAGCACCGCGTCGGCGGTGTCGACGATGATCAGGTCATCCACGCCCACGGTCGCTACCAGACGGTTGTCGCTCTGGACAAAGTTGTTGTGGCTGTCGATGAAAATCGCCTCGCCGACGGCACGGTTGTTCTGTGCATCCGCCGGCACCAGCGCGGCCACCGCACCCCAGGAGCCGATGTCGCTCCAATCGAAACGGGCGGGCACGACGACCACTTTGTCGGAGCGCTCCATCAACGCGTAGTCGATGGAAATGTCCATGATTTCGCCAAACAGCGCCGGTGACAGTTCCTGTTGCACGCTCCCGGCGTTTTCCACCGCAGCGCTGGCGGCCATGCAGGTTTGCGTCTGCTCCAGCAAATCGGGAGCGTGGGTTTGCAGTTCGGCCAGCAGGGTGGCGACCGAGAAGCAGAACATCCCGGAGTTCCACAGGAAGTTGCCGCTTTCCACGTAATGCGTCGCGGTTTGCAGGTCGGGCTTTTCGACGAAACGCCGCACGCTGGCAGCGCCTTTGTCGTCCAGTGACGTGCCGGCTTCAATGTAGCCAAAACCGGTTTCCGGCGCCGTCGGCACCACACCGAAGGTCACCAGGTGACCGCGCCTGGCCAGCGTCACGGCATGTTCGACTGCGTCCTTCAACGCCTCGACATTGACGATCAGATGGTCGGCCGGCATGACCAGCATGATCGCGTCGTCGCCATGCAGGGCCTGGAGGGAGAGGGCGGCGGCGGCAATCGCCGGCGCCGTATTGCGCCCCGTCGGTTCCAGCAGGAAGTGCCCGCGATGACGGCCAAGGTGCGCGTCCCGAAAGTGATCCTTGCTCTGGAAGTAGTACTCGCGGTTGGTCACCGTGACGATATCGCCCCAGCCGTCGAGCAACTCTGCGGCACGCCGATAGGTCTTGCCCAGCAGCGACTGGCCGTCAGGCAAGGCCATGAACGGCTTGGGATGGCCTTCACGCGACACCGGCCACAACCTTGTCCCGGCACCGCCGGAGAGAATCACGGGAATCAGCATGGCCTACTCCTTGGCAACGCGTTTCATGTCCGCATCCATCATCATGCGGATCAAGGCATCCAGATCGGTTTTTGGTTTCCAGCCCAGCACTCGCTGGGCCTTGGCCGGGTTGCCGAGCAGTACTTCGACTTCGGCCGGGCGGAAGAACGCCGGATCGATCTTCACGTAGTCGCGGTAGTTCAGGCCCACATGATCGAAGGCGATCCGGCACATCTCGCGCACGGTGGTGGTCACGCCGGTGGCCACCACGAAGTCGTCGGGTTTGTCCTGTTGCAGCATCAGCCACATGGCTTCGACGTAGTCGCCGGCAAAGCCCCAGTCGCGCTTGGCGTCGATGTTGCCCAGACGCAGTTCCTGCTGTTTGCCCTGTTTGATCCGGGCGGCGGCGTCGGTGACTTTGCGTGTCACGAACTCGATGCCGCGCAGCGGTGATTCATGGTTGAACAGAATCCCGCTGCTGGCGTGCAGGTTGAAGCTTTCGCGGTAGTTCACGGTAATCCAGTGGCCATACAGCTTGGCCACGCCATAAGGGCTGCGCGGATAGAACGGCGTGTTCTCGTCCTGCTGCTCGGCCTGGATCAGGCCGAACATTTCACTGGTGGACGCCTGATAGAAACGCGTGTGCGGACTGAACTGGCGGATCGCTTCGAGCAAGTGCGTAACGCCCAGGCCGTCGACGATGCCGGTGGTCACCGGTTGATCCCACGAGGCCGCGACAAAGCTTTGCGCGGCGAGGTTGTAGACCTCGTCCGGTGCCGATTTGATCACCGCGCGCTGCACTGAACAGGCATCGGCCATGTCGCCATCCAGGTAGACGATGTCTGCCTCGACCCCCATCTCGCGCAGGCGCCAGCGCGAGTCGCTGCTGCGACGCGCAACCAGGCCGTGGACCTTGTAACCCTTGTCGAGCAGCAGTTTGGCCAGATAGGCGCCATCCTGGCCGGTGATACCTGTGATCAATGCACTTTTAGTCATACTTGTCGTACTCGCTTCTCCCAGTCGGACAGGATCGCCCGCAGGGATTGTTGTGTTGTGATTTCAGACTTCCATCCGGTGGTCTGGGCCAGTCTGTCAGGGCTGCCACACACCCGACGCTGATCCGCGCGGCGAAGTCGCGCAGGGTCCTGGACCAGTTGCAGGTCGACCTGGGCAAGATTTGCCAATTGTTCGATCAAACTGCGAATGCTCTGCTCGCGTCCCGAGCAAATGTTGTAGACCTGCCCCGGTGTGCCTTTTTCCAGCAAGGCCAGGTAGGCCGAGACCACGTCCGCGACATCAAGGAAGTCGCGCGTGACGTCGACGTCCCCGACCTCCAGTCGTGGTGCCTGCAGGCCTTGCTTGATCCGGCAGATCTGATGCGCGGCGCCGGCAATGACGAAGCTGTCTTTCTGCCCGCTGCCGATATGGTTGAACGGGCGGGCAACCAGTACGGGCCAGCCTTCGCTCAGGCCCCATTGCAGACTCAGGAACTCTGCCGACAGTTTGCTTACGGCATAGGGATTGCGCGGGCAGGGGGGCTGCAGTTCAGTGATGGGCAGATGCTCTTCGGCGACCTGGCCATAGACATCACCGGAGCTGACGTACAGAAACGTGCCGGTGAAGCCGCGCGCCTTGAGGGCTTGCAGCAGGTTCAGGGTGCCCAGCAGATTGATATTCAGGGTGCCGGCCGGATCACGAAAGGCCTGCGGGACGAACGTCTGGCCGGCCAGGTGAATCACCGCATCGGGCATTTGCGGCCACAAGCCTTCGAGGCTCTGCGGCGCAGCAAGATCGTAGCGGTCGGGAACAGGCAGCAGCTCCCATTCCGAGGTATCAGCCTGCAAACGCGATTGGATGTGTTGTCCTACGAATCCGCTCAGACCCGTGACAAACAGACGTTTTTTCAAACAGCGACCCCTTGGTCATGCATTTCATCCATTTCCCACAGGCTCCATGGAAAAACTTGCGAGCGGCATGATCGCTCGAATGGCGGGTGAAATGTTTGTTGTAGTTGTTTGGTAGCCAATCTGTGCCATTTGCTCGGCAATTTCAACAGGTCCAACCGTGACTGGTCAGTTCTCGTCAGCGTAGCCCGATTTATTCTCGTCGGGCGGTTCACGAACCCTCGATGGATGTGTTTAGAATGCCCCTCGTCACTATTACCCGGGGTTCGGCAGCGTCGCTTCGAAACTGCGAGAAACTGACCACTAAAACAAGAACGTAGACGGGCAGGAAGACGATGGGCGAGCGCCGGTAAACACGGGCTCGAACCGTGTCCTCCCCGTCATAGCGTGAGGCTGCCGGGATGGCGGCGTCACCGTGGGATGCCATGAATTTCATTCTTTACTCCGACGTCAACGACAGCTCCATCAGCCAGAGTCTCGGCCGTCCCGAGTACAGTTACTACTTCGTGCTCAAGGCGTATCGACCGCTGTTCGAAAGCCTGGGACCGGTGCATGTCGTGTCATCGGCCGCCGAAGTCGATCCGCTGTACCGGCAGTTGCAGCAGTCCGGTCAGGACTGCCTGTTCATTTCGTTCGCGCCACCGCACAAGACCCCCACTGACTTGCAATGTCCGATGGTGTGCGTGGTCGCCTGGGAGTTCGACAGCATTCCCGCCGAGCACTGGGACAACGATCCACGGCATGACTGGAGCCGCACACTGGCACGCCTGGGGCGGGTGATTACCTTGTCCACCCATACCGCCGAAGCCATCCACCGGACTCTGGGTGACGACTTCCCGGTGCTGGTGCTGCCGACGCCATTGTGGGAGCGCTTTGCCGACATTCGCCAGCAATACCCCGGCACGCCGGTGAACGCCGGTGCCACGCTGCAGATCAAGGGTTGCATCCTGGACAGCCGCTCGATGGGGTTGTCCGCCGATGGCCTGATCGCGCCGATCATCGAGCAACCACCCGTGGAAATCGTTGAGCCGGAGCCAGTACCGCAACCAGAACCAGAACCGCAACCCGCGCCGCCGTTGACCCTGCGGCGACGCCTCTTCATCACCAGGCATTACGTGCTGCTGTGGTATCGCGAAGCCATTCGCGATCTCGTGCCGGATGCCGTTCGCCCATGGCTGGCCAGGTTTCGCAGACCTCAGCCATTGCCGATCGAACCCGTCGTCAGTGCACCCGCCGTGCCGGATGAACCCGTCATCAGCGCAGCTTGCGCGCAGGACGAGCATCCACAAGCGGCTTTCCCCGACACCAGCCAAACGGTCGAAATCGTGGTCGACGGCGTCATCTACGTGAGCGTGTTCAACCCTGATGACGGGCGCAAGAACTGGCACCACCTGATCACCGCGTTCTGCTGGGCGCTGCGTGATGTGGAGGACGCCACGCTCGTGTTGAAGATGACCCAGAACGACCTGTCGACCTATTACGTCGAGCTCATGACCTTGCTGTCCCAACTCTCGCCCTTCGCCTGTCGCGTGGTGGTCATGCACGGTTATCTGCAGGACGAGCAGTTCGCCCGTCTCTATGGCGCGGCGAGTTACTACGTCAACGCTTCACGCTGCGAAGGCCTGTGCCTGCCGCTGATGGAATTCATGTCATGCGCCCGGCCGGTGATCGCCCCGAACCACACGGCGATGCGCGACTACATCGACGACCGCGTGGCCTTCGTCGTCAAGTCCAGCCAGGAACCGACGATCTGGCCGGAAGACGCGCGCATCCTGTATCGCACCCTGCGCCACCGTCCGGATTGGGGCTCGTTGAAAATGGCTTACGAGAACAGCTACGCCATGGCAAAAAACCAGCCGGACGCCTGGCAGGCCATGGCGGACGCGGCCAGCGAACGCATGCACGAATACTGCAGCTTCGCACCGGTACAGCAGCGGCTGGCGCTGTTCTTCAAACAGGAATCGGTCCGTGACGTCGTGCCGGTGGTTGCCGAAACAGGGGCTGCATCGTGCTGATCATCATTCATTCGGAAACCAACAAGAGCAACATCCAGCAGAACCTGGGGCGGCCCGAGTACAGCTATTACTTCGTCCTCAAGGAATTCCGCCCGGTGCTCGAACGGCTGGGGCAGGTGATCGAGGTCAGCAACCCCGACGAGTTGGTCGACCGGCTGTATTTCGATTGCCTGAGCCGGGGCGAAGACTGCGTGTTCCTGTCCTTCTCCCCGCCGCATCGCACGCCGGTCCACTACGCGTGCCCGACGATTCCGGTGTTCGCCTGGGAGTTCAGCACCATTCCCACCGAGAGTTGGCAGGGCGAACCGCGGCATGACTGGCGGATGGTGTTGGGCGCGTGCGGGACGGCGATCACCCACTCCAGCTTCACCGTGAATGCCGTGCACGATGTGATGGGCCGCGATTATCCGGTCAGTGCCATCGCGGCCCCCGTCTGGGACCGTTTTGCCGCCCGTGGCGAGCTTCTGGACAAGCGTCCGGTCGTGGGCCCCACGCGCCTGAACCTGCGCGGGCTGTTGATCGACAGTCGCACGGCGGATTTGCGCCCCTATGGCCCCGAGCGTTTGCGCGAGGGCACGCCGATCGCCTTCGATCAACCGCCGCGCGACTGCGAGCTGTTGCTCGAGGGCGTGGTCTACACCTCGGTGTTCAATCCGTACGACGGCCGCAAGAACTGGAAGGACATGATCAGTGCGTTCTGCAGCGCCTTTCGCGATACGCCCGACGCGACCCTGGTGCTCAAGCTCACGCACCATGACATCGCCAACGCACTGTCCGACATGATGCACCACGTCTACAAGAACCAGTCCTACCAGTGCCGCATCGTGTTGATCCACGGCTATCTGGCCGATATCGACTACGAGCGCCTGGTCGAGGCCACCAGCTACGTCGTCAACTGCTCCTACGGCGAAGGGCAATGTCTGCCGTTGATGGAGTTCATGTCCTGCGGCAAGCCGGCGATTGCGCCGCTGAACACCGCCATGGCCGACTACATCGACCGTGACAACGCGTTTATCGTCGACAGCACCGACGAGCTGACATCCTGGCCCCACGATCCTCGCGCAGCCTATCGTACCCTGCGTTACGTCACGGACTGGGACTCGCTGTGCACGGCTTTTTCTGCCAGCCATGACGTTGCCAGACAGGACCTCGAGCGCTATCAACGGATGTCGGCCCATGCCGTGCGAAGCCTGCAGGGATTTTGCAGCCAGGCCGTTGCCGAGCAGCGCCTGAAAGCCGTGTTCGAGCAGTTGCTGCAACGGCGTGAAGCAAACTGCGCACAAGCGTCTGACACATGATCCGGCGCCTGCTTGCGAAGTTGCGGCCTGCACCGGTGGTGGTCGCCGCACCCGAAACACGAGTCTCGCCCAGGGATATCGGTTTGTACGATGCCCTGCTCGACGGCTGGTTTCTGGGCGACAGCGGCGAACTGCTCAAAGGGTTTGCCATCACCGCCGACGACACCTTGCTGGATGTCGGTTGCGGCGAAGGCGTGGCGACCTTGTTTGCGATCCGCCAGGGTGCTTCGGTGATCTTTACCGACAGTGAACATGACAAGGTCCGCGAGCTTGCCCGGCAAGTGACGGCACAATCGGACCAAGCGAACCTGGGGCTGGTCAGCAACAGTTTGCCGCTGCCATTGGCCGATGGTTGCGCGAGCAAAGTCGTGTGCATGGAAGTGCTCGAGCATATCGACCAGCCGGAACCCTTCATGGCCGAACTGGTGCGCATGGGCCGCCCCGGCGCGCAGTACCTGCTGAGCGTACCGTCGCCGGTGGGCGAGCATTTGCAGAAAGGCATCGCCCCGGCCAGCTACTTTCAATCGCCCAATCATGTGCAGATTTTCACCCCCGAGCGGTTTGCCGCGCTGGTGGAGGACGCGGGCCTGGTCATCGAGCATCGCCAGGCCACCGGGTTTTTCTGGGTCATGGGCATGATTTTTTTCTGGGCCAGTGAACGGGCCGCCGGGCGCGACCTGGGGGGGGCGGTTCGCGACCGGATCCAGGCGCCGTACCCGCCGCTGATGGAGAGCTGGGCGAAAACCTGGCAGGACTTGCTGGCCCAGCCCGACGGGTTGGCGATCAAGCAGATGCTGGACCGGTTCATGCCCAAGAGCCAGGTGATCATTGCTCGAAAACCTCATGTCCAGGAGGGCGCATGAGCAACGAAAAACGGATCATGGACATCGAGTTGTTGCGTGGCATTGCGGTGCTTGGCGTGCTGTTTCACCACCTGCAGGACAGCCTGTTCGCGGCGGCTGTGCCCTTGCTGCAGGCCATCACGCTGTACGGCCAGCCGTGGTGGGGCGTGGATCTGTTTTTCGCGATTTCGGGCTTTGTCATTGCCCGCAGCCTGATCCCGGCCATGCGCCGCTGCACAACGCGTCAGGAGTATTGGCAACAGACGCGCAATTTCTGGTTGCGCCGGGCCTTTCGATTGCTGCCGTCGGCCTGGTTGTGGCTGGCGCTGATGTTGCTGGCGTGTCTTTTTCTCAACCGCTCCGGCGCCTTCGGCACCCTGCACGCGAACCTTCAGGCGACCCTGGCCGGCGTCGCGCAGTACGCCAATTTCCGCTTTGCCGACAGTTTTTATCGCTACGAGTACGGCACCAGTTTCGTGTACTGGAGCCTGTCGCTGGAAGAGCAGTTCTACCTGCTGTTCCCGCTGATGATCGTGCTGTTTCGCAAACACCTTGTATGGGCTTTGCTGGCGCTGGTTGCGGTGCAGTTGTTCACCCTGCGCACGCCGATCCTGATGGTGGTGCGCACCGACGCGCTGGCCCTTGGCGTGCTGTTGGCGATGTGGAGTACGCAACCGTCGTACCTGCGCTGGGAGCCAACATTCCTGCGTCGTCCATGGGCGGGTGTCGCCGCACTGATCGCGGTGTCGCTGCTGCTCGGTTTCATGGCAACGGACCGCTTTACCTTCACCCATTACCGCATTGGTGTGATCGCGGTGCTGTGCGCAGTGCTGGTCTGGATCGCTTCCTACAACCGCGATTACCTGTGGCCGCGCGGCGTGCTCAAGAACCTGATGACGTGGGTCGGCAGCCGTTCCTACGGGATTTACCTGATCCATATCCCGGCCTACTTGCTGGTACGTGAATTCATTTTCCGTCTACAGGCTGCCGGGCTCCCCAGCCCGGCTGGCCATCCGATACTGATGTTGCTGATGGCTGGCGGCCTGATCGTGCTGCTGAGCGAACTCAACTATCGCTTCATTGAAATGCCCATGCGCAACCGCGGCGCCTCGCTGGTCAAGCGCCTGGACACCTCCCGAACAGCCGTCTCATCCTCTGGAGCCACCTCATGCTGAGCCTTTTGAAGAAACTCACGGCGGGCACGCCCGCGCCGGTGCAGCCAGAGATTGCGCCTGCGCCACCCGTGGCGGAGAAGGTCGACCCCTATATGCTCGGCCTGCACGACGCGATGCTCAGCGGCTGGTTCAATCAGCAGACCGGCGAACTGTTCAGCGGTTTCCCGGTGACCCCCGAGGACACACTGCTGGATGTGGGCTGTGGCGACGGCGGCAACGTGCATTTCTGCGGGATGCGCGGGGCGAAGATCATCATCGCCGATATCGACGCGGCCAAGGTCGAAGCGACCCGCCAGCGCCTGAGCGATACACCGGCCCGTGACGTCGAATGTCACGTCACCGACTGCAACCCGCTGCCGATTGCCGATGCGACCGCCACGCGGGTGGTGTCGACCGAGGTCATCGAGCATGTGGACGATCCGGCCCAGTTCCTCGCGGAACTGGTGCGCGTCGGTAAACCGGGCGCGCTGTATCTGCTGAGCGTCCCGCACCCCAGCTCTGAAGAGCTGCAGAAAGACATCGCGGCGGCCGAGTATTTCCAGAAGCCCAACCACATTCGCATCATCAGCGAAGAGCAGTTCAAGGCGATGGTCAGCGATGCCGGCCTGGAAGTGATCAGCCACAGCCAGTATGGATTCTACTGGTCGATGTGGATGCTGCTGTTCTGGGAAGCCAAGGTCGACTTCAGCAACCCGGACCATCCGTTGCTCAACCACTGGGCGGACACCTGGCAGGCAATCCTGGCTTCGCCACGGGGTACACAGATCAAGCAGGCGCTGGATGCGGTGGTAGCCAAGAGCCAGGTGATCATTGCGCGTAAACCCTGATCCACCAGCGCTGCAAACGACGGCCTGCAACAGGCCGTCCGTCACCGCCATTCGGTGACCGGCGAGCATGCGCCGAAAGGCCGGCGCAACTTTCCTGGGCCAAACCAGCGACCGCATTTTTGCAGAAGCACTATGTTCGTCGGCTTACGACTGCTGCGCAGCCGAACGGGGCGGTGCGGCGATCCGACAAGCCCCCTCACTGCAGGACTTGCCATAGCCCTTCCGTTAACGTAAAGATTGCAGCAGGGCGCCGATGTATGAAGGCGCAAGGGCGGACGACCCGGAGCGCTTGATGACGCTAATAAAAACAAACTCCCCCAAATTGCATCGCGAAGCCCGGCTGGCCCGGGAAAAGCTGCACCTGGAAGGCGAAGTGCCGGATGGCGTCCTGCGTGCAGAAATCGATGCCTCATGGCGGCGCAGCCTGAGTCATGGCGTGCATTTCAATGCCAAGCACGAACTGGCGCTGGAATCGAGCGCCAGCCTGGACCTGTTATTGGCCAACAATCGCCTGCTGATCGACGCCGCGTTGCCGGCCATCGATTACCTGGCCGAGCGTCAGGGCAAGGAAGGGCTGATCATCCTCGCCAACTCCGACGCTACCATCCTCGCCGTCGAAGGCCGCGGCGACCGCCTCAAGGGCAGCGGCCTGCAGGACATCACCCTCGGCGCCTGCTGGAGCGAAGCGGTTCGCGGCACCAACGCCCTCGGCACGGCACTGGTGGAAGCGCGGCCAACCCTGATCGATTGCGGCGAGCATTATCTGGATCGCCTCAGTGATTTTTCCTGCACTTCGGTGCCGATCCATTGCCCACAGGGCGACATCCTCGGTGTTCTCGACCTGACCCGCGAAGGCCCACTCGGCCGCGCCCACGACAGCACGGCGCTGCTGGCCATGGCTGTCAGCCAGATCGAAAGCCGGGTGTTCAATGCCAGTTACCCGGACGAAATCGTCTTCGCCTTCCACAGCCGTCGCCAATACCTCGAATCCCCGTGGCAAGGCTTGCTGGCGGTGAGTCTCGGCGGGCAGATCCTCGCGGTCAGCGCCCAGGCTTGTCAGTTGCTCCACGCCGAGCGCTCGGCCCTGATCGGTCGGCGCTGTGAGGAATTTCTCGGGGTCGACGGTCTGCAATTGTTGGCGCGCCTGCATCAGGGCGGCACCGGCAGCCTGCAGACCGCCAAGGGGGAGTTCTTCTATAAAACCCTGCGCGCGCCGCAACGCTCGATCAACGTCAGCAGCCCGCCGCGCACTGTCGCGAAACCGGCCAAGGCGCAACCGGATCTGGAAGCGCTCGCTGGCAGCAATACGCGGTACGCGCGTGCCTTGCGCATGGCCCGTCAAGGGCTGGCCAACGAACTGCCGGTCTTGTTGCTGGGCGAAACCGGCACCGGTAAAGAGGTGATCGCCCGCGCCCTGCACATGGCCGGCGCGCGCTGCGACAAACCCTTCGTGGCAGTGAACTGCGCGGCCATTCCCGAAGGCCTGATCGAGTCCGAACTGTTCGGCTACCGCGAGGGTGCGTTCACCGGTTCACGCCGGGGCGGCATGGTCGGGCGCCTGCAACAGGCCCATGACGGCACCTTGTTCCTCGATGAAATCGGCGACATGCCCCTGGCCTTGCAGGCCCGACTGTTGCGGGTGTTGCAGGATCGCAAGGTCGCGCCACTGGGTGCCGGCGAAGAGCAGGACATCGACGTCGCGCTGATCTGCGCCACCCACCGCGACCTCAAGCGTCTGGTGGAAGAAAAACACTTTCGCGAGGACCTGTTCTACCGGGTCAACGGCATCAGCGTGATGCTCCCGGCCCTGCGCGAACGCGAAGATTTCGCCGCGCTGGTCAGCCGCCTGCTGACGACACTGGGCGCGCCCGCCGTGGTCCTGCACGATGATCTCGATCGTTTGCTCAGCGGCTATCAGTGGCCGGGCAACATCCGCCAGCTGGAAATGGTCCTGCGCACCGCGCTGGCCATGCGCGAACCGGGTGATACCGTGCTGACCCTCGACCACCTGCCCGACAGCATGCTCGACGAATTGACCGCCAGCGAACGGCCTCAGGCCGGCAGCATCCGGGAAAACGAACTGGAGCTGATCCGTCAGTCCCTGGACACGCATCAGGGCAATGTCTCGGCTGCCGCCGACGCCCTGGGTATAAGCCGCGCGACCCTGTATCGCAAGCTCAAACAGTTGCGCTCCTGATGCAACGCCTGATCGTTCGGCTGATCGACAGCCAGAACCCCGAGGCCCTGCAAGCGTCGCTGCGCTGGCTGTACAGCTTCGTGCGCCCCCATCGCCTGGCGATTGCCGGGCTGCTGGGCTTGTCGGTCTGCGCTTCGGCGTTGGTGCTGGTGCAACCCTGGCTGACCAAACTGTTGATCGACGACGGCCTGCTGGCGCGCAACTTCCCGATGCTGGTGCTGATCGCCGGGCTGATGATCGTTGCCGGGTTATTGGGCACGGCGCTTTCGGGAATCAACCGCTACCTGCATACGCGACTGTCCGGGCGCATGCTGTTTGCCTTGCGCGATGACCTGTACCGGCATCTGCAATCCCTGTCGCCGAGCTTTTACGGGCAGCGGCGCATCGGTGACCTGATGTCGCGACTCGATGGTGACGTCGCGGAGATCCAGCGATTCGCCGTGGACTCGCTGTTCTCGGCGGTGTCGAGCGTGATCGGTCTGGTGGTTGCCATCGCGATGCTGTTTACGCTGTCGTGGAAACTTTCGTTGCTGGCCCTGGTGCTGATCCCTCTCGATGTCCTCTGGCTGCGCTGGATGCGGCGCAAGGTCGAGCGCGATGTGCGGCAGCTGCGCGAGCGTTCGGCGGACATGTCGTCGTTCATGGTCGAGACCTTGCCGGTGATGAAGTTCATCCAGTCCGCCGGCCAGCAACAGCGCGAAGCGCGGCGCCTCGAAACACTGGGGCAGGGCTACATGAGCCAGTTGCTGCGCCTGCAAGTCACCGAGTTTTTCACCCAGGCCGTGCCCGGCACGCTGACCTCGCTGTCCCGGGCCTGCGCCTTTTTGATCGGCGGATACTGGGTGGTGCAGGGCACCTGGCAGCTCGGTGCGCTGATCGCGTTTTCCACCTACCTGGGGATGGCTGTGGGGCCGGTACAGAGCCTGCTCGGGCTCTATGTGGCGATTCAGCGGATGACCGTCAGCCTCGGCCGGGTCATGGAGTTGCGCGGCGAACAGGCGACCGTGTCGACGCCTGCCAGACCACGGCCGATGCCCGATGGCGGCGATCTCTGGTTCGACAACGTGCACTTCGCCCACCCCGGTCGCCAATCGACCCTGCGCGGTATCGAAGCGCGGATTCCTTACGGTATGAAAGTGGCCCTCAGCGGCGGCTCGGGCGTGGGTAAATCCACCCTGATCGACCTGCTGCAACGCCATCACGATCCGCAATCGGGACGGGTACTGCTGGGGGACGTCGATGTGCGCGAGCTGGACCTGTTCCAGTTGCGTCGACGCATTGCCATCGTCAGCCAGGACATCGTGCTGTTTCGCGGCAGCCTCGCCGACAACCTGGCTTACGCGGTGCCGGATGCCAGCCGCGAAGCGATTGCCGAAGTGGCGCGCCTGGCGCAACTCGACAGCCTGATCGAGTCCTTGCCCCAAGGCCTCGACAGTCCGCTGGGTGAACGCGGCCAGCAGTTGTCCGGTGGGCAGAAGCAGCGCATCGCGATTGCCCGGGCGCTGTTGCAGGACCCTTTGATTCTGGTGCTCGATGAAGCGACCTCCGCGGTGGACGAAGCCACCGAGCGCGAAGTCATCGACGCCATCGACCGCTTGTTTGCCGCACGCACGCGCATCCTGATCAGCCATCGCCCTTCAACCCTGGCCGATGCCGATCTGCGTTTCGAATTGCTCGACGGCGTGCTGACCTCGAAAACGGTGCTGCATGAAACCTGAGTTGCGCGTGGGTGTGGTGGACAGCGGCCATTCGGCGGCGCAAAGGGTGCAAGTGATCGCCGGTCGGCGCTTTTCATTGCTCGAAGATGGCCTGGCCGAGGGCGACTTGCGCGAAGACCCGCTGGGGCATGGCAGCGCGGTGATCGAGGCGATCAGCCGGCGTGCACCCTCGGCGCTGTTTTGCGTGGCCCAGGTGTTCGACCAGCGCGGTGTCACCAGTGCCCTGCAGATCGCCACGGCGATTGACTGGCTGGTGGCGCAGAACGTGCGACTGATCAATCTGAGCCTCGGCCTGCGCCAGGATCGCAGCCTGTTGCGCGCGGCTTGTGCGGCGGCGGTGGCGCAGGGCGTGCTGCTGTGTGCATCGAGCCCGGCCCAGGGGGGCGGGGTGTTTCCGGCGAATTATCCGCAGGTGTTGCGGGTGACCGGCGATGCGCGCTGCGCCGAGCGGGAATGGTCGTGGCTCAACAGTGCCCAGGCGGATTTCGCCGCCTGTGTGCATGGCACTTACCCGGGGCAATCCGGGGCGAGCCTCGGTTGCGCCGCATTGAGCGGACACATCGCCGCGTTCCTCGTCGAGCAGCCTGATGCCAGCAATGAGCAGATCCTCGAGTTTCTGCGACAGAACGCACGTTATCGCGGCCCCGAACGGCGTTCCGGACCATGACCGCGATTGTGATTCTGGGTGCGGGGCCGGCGGGCGCGGCGGTGGCCTTGGGGCTGCGGCGACTGGGTTATGCCGTGACACTGGTCAGCGAGTGGCGCCGCTTTGCTGCGCTGGAAGGCGTGTCCGTGCGGGTGCTGGAAGCGTTACATGGCGCAGGCCTGCAAAAGGCGTCGGCGCAAGCGGCGTTGCCTTCCCGGCGACAGGTGAACTGGAACGGCCAGCAGCATGCGCAGAACGTTGAATACCTGCTCGATCGCCCGACCTTTGATCGCGGCTTGCGCGAGGATTTGCGCTTGGCTGGAATTGATCTTGTTGAAGGTCGAGTGCTGTCGGTACAGACCTGCGCGAGCGGACATCGAATCGAGATCGACGGCCACGAATCGCTGGTAGCGGACTTTCTGGTGGAAGCCCGTGGACGCCAGGCGCCGACCCTCGGTAAAGGCTTGCGCGGCCCCGAGACGGTCAGCCTGCTCAATCGCTGGCAAGGTACGCCGGGCAGCACCGTCAGCGCCGTGGAAAGCCTTGCGGACGGCTGGGCATGGATGGCGCGGCGCGCCGACGGCCAGTGTTACTGGCAATGGACGGTGGACGTGGCTAGCGCCGGGTTGCCGGGCAAGGCGATGTTGCTCGATTACTGCCGGCAAAGACGTGGGGAGTCGGCAGTGGCTCGTGGTTTTTTCGGCGGCGAACCGGAGCTGGATTTGCAGCTGCATGCCCGCAGCAGCACGGCGATTCTCAACCCGCAGGTGTGCGGCGATAACTGGATTCGGGTCGGTGATGCGGCGATGGCCGTGGACCCGTTGTCGGGCAATGGCATCTTTCAATCCCTCTCCTCGGCGTTGCAGGCGCCGACGGTGATCAACACGCTGTTGTGCAAGCCTGAGCGAGCGGCTCTGGCCCGGCGTTTCCACGAGCAGCGGGTGGAACAGCTGTTCCTGCGGTTCGCGCGGATCGGCCGGGATTTCTATGCTGATGAGCAGCGTTGGCTGGATCAGCCATTCTGGCAGGCACGACGGCAATGGCCGGATGCTGAAATTGCCCATGCCGAGGCCGATTTCAATGCCCTGAGAATCGAACTCGCACCGGTGTTGCGTGACGGATTTGTCGATGAGGCCGAGGTGGTGATCACGGTGGATCAGCCGCTGGGGATCTGGCATGTGCAGGGGGTTGAGGTGGCGCCACTGGTGCGGCGATTGCGCACTGAGCCGGCTGAGCAGGTGTTGGCCGGGTTGACCGTCGAACAGGGGAGGATGGTTCGGGGTTGGTTGTTGGCTCAGGGATTCAAACCCTGATGTTTGAGCTGTCTGGACTGGCCTCTTCGCGGGCAAGCCCGCTCCCACAGTGATTGGTGTGTTGCCCAAAATTGCAACTACACCACAAAACCCTGTGGGAGCGGGCTTGCCCGCGAAGGCGGCCTAAAGGACGCTACAAATCACAACTTGATCAACACCGACTTCAACTCGGTGTAATGCTCGATCGCCGCATACCCCATTTCACGCCCGACCCCGGACATCTTGTAGCCGCCGAACGGCAGCGCCGGGTCCAGCGCGCTGTGGCAATTGACCCACACCGACCCCGACTTGATGCGTGGAATCATCCGGTGCACCGCCGCCAGATCATTCGACCAGATGCTCGCCCCCAGGCCGTAGGGGCTGTCATTGGCCATGCGCAGGGCATCGGCTTCGTCGTCGAACGGAATCGCCACCAGCACCGGGCCGAAGATTTCTTCCTGCACCAGTGAGTGCTTCTGATCGACATCGACAATCACCGTCGGCTTGACGAAAAAGCCCGGCCCGAACTGCTCGCCGCCGCAGGCGATGGTCGCACCGCTTTCCCGGCCCTTTTCGATGTACCCGTAGACGCGTTCCTGCTGGCGCGCCGAGATCAAGGGGCCCATGTCGACGCTCGGGTCCAGGCCGTTGCCGAGTTTCATCGCGTTGGCGATGTCGCTGATGTCCGCCACCACATTGTCGAAGTGCTTGCGCTGCACATACAGCCGCGAACCTGCGCAGCAGACCTGGCCCTGGTTGAAGAAAATCGCGCTGGCGGCCCCGGCCGCGGCGGTTTTCAGGTCGGCATCGGCCATGACGATGGTCGGCGACTTACCGCCCAGTTCCAGGGTGACCCGGGTCATGGAGTCCATGGCGATCTTGCCGATCTGCTTGCCCACCGCGGTGGAGCCGGTGAAGGTCAATTTGTCCACCAGCGGGTTGTGGGTCAGGGCGGAGCCTGCGGTAATGCCGGTGCCGGTGACCACGTTGAACACGCCTTCGGGATAACCGGCCTCCAGCACCAGCTCCGCGAGTTTAAGTGCGGTCAGCGGGGTTTCATCGGCGGGTTTGAGTACAACCGTGCAACCGGTGGCCAGGGCCGGACCGAGTTTCCAGCAGGCCAGCAGCAGCGGGAAGTTCCAGGCAACGATGGCACCGACCACGCCCACAGCTTCTCGACGGATGAAGCTGTGGAACTGATCGTCGGGCATCAGCGGTGCCGAGACGTCAACCGTCGAGCCTTCGATCTTGGTCGCCCAGCCGGCCATGTAGCGCAGGAAGTCGATGGCCAGTTGTACGTCCATCACCTGGGCCACGGCGGCACTCTTGCCATTGTTCAGGCATTCCAGCTGTGCCAACAGTTCGGCGTCGCGCTGCATCAGGTCGGCGAGTTTCCACAACAGGTTCTGCCGCTCCCGGGGGCGGGTGCGGGTCCAGGACGAATCGTCGAATGCCTGGCGGGCGGCAAGTACAGCGCGATCGACATCCTCCGGCGTTGCCCGTGGCACCACGCACAGCACTTCACCGGTGGCCGGATTGTGCAGGGGCATGGTCTGGCCGTCGGCGGCCTCGACCCAGTCACCACCGATGAGCATGCGCGGGGCGCGCTGGATGAATGCCGAAGTGGCGGGAAGCAGGTGTGGGAGCGACATGATGAAACCTCGTCTTGTTCGTGTGGCGAGGTCTTTCGCAATGGCTGTGCCAGTTGTGCTTGTTTGATTGGAACCCTGATCGGATGGGCCTATTGGGCTATTTGCCCATGACAGGGGAACCAGTGAGCGTCGCAAATTGCGACAGCGAGGATCAAAAGATCGCAGCCTGCGGCAGCTCCCACACGAAAATCGGCGTGCACCTGTAGGAGCTGCCGAAGGCTGCGATCTTCTGATCTTGATCCTATGCTTGTCTCAGAGTGCAACAGATGTCGCGATATTAGACGCAAACCCCCGCCTGCGGCCGAGGCAAAACACCCAATATTTTTTCCAAACGACTGATAAATATCACTATTCATAAGCTGGCACGCTCCGTGTATTGCTCATCGCAGACGTTTCTCCTGCCTCCGTCAGCGGTTCACCGCCGACGGCAGAAACCATAAAAACGATAAGCCACAACAATAAGAACGCACCGTGCGAGGTTCGACGTTGATGAAGAGAAAACTCCGATCAGGCATGAGCGCCAGCCTGCTGGCCGTAGCCGCTTGTGTAGCGCTGCATTCGCCTCACAGCCTGGCAGCCCGTGACGCCCAGACCATCCTCAAGGAAACCTGTCAGGGCTGTCATACCCCCGAAGCCGATAACGCCCTGAGCCGTATCAGCCACCAGCGCAAGACGCCGGAAGGCTGGCTGATGAGCATTGCCCGGATGCAGATCATGCACGGTTTGCAGATCAGCGATGACGACCGCCGCACGCTGGTCAAATACCTGGCCGACACCCAGGGCCTGGCACCGAGCGAAACCGACGGCGTGCGTTATGCGCTGGAACGCCGGCTCAATACCGTTGAGCAATTCGATGAGCAGACCAGCCAAATGTGCGGCCGCTGCCACTCCGGTGCGCGGGTGGCCCTGCAACGGCGGCCCGCCCAGGAGTGGGAACGCCTGGTGAACTTCCACCTCGGCCAATGGCCGTCTCTCGAATACCAGGCCCTGTCCCGCGACCGCGACTGGTTCGATCTGGCCCGCAAAGAGATGGTGCCGCTGCTGGCCAAGCGTTATCCGCTGGACAACCCGGCCTGGAAAAAATGGCAGAGCGCCGCGCCGAAAAGCGAAGCCCTGGCGGGTGACTGGAGCTTCAGCGGCCACTTGCCGGGCAAAGGCGAACTGGCCGGTGTCATGAGCGTGACCGCCGACGGCAGCGACACCTTCAAGGTCAGCGTCAAAGGCCAGTATGCCGACGGCACGCCATTCAACGGCGACGGCAGCGCGATTCTCTATACCGGCTATGAATGGCGCGGCAACGTGACCATCGATGGCGTGACCATGCGCCAGGTGTTCGCAGCGCAGGGCAATGCCATGCAGGGCCGCATGTTCGAGGCCGAGCACGACGAGCGCGGTCTGGACTTCGTCGCCGCCAAACAGGGTTCCCAGCGTTTGCTGGCGGTGCAACCGGGCTACGTGAAGGCCGGCAGCGAAACCGAAGTGACCCTGATCGGCAGCGGTCTTTCCGGAAAACCGAACTTCGGCAAAGGCGTGGAAGTGGTCGAAGTCGTCTCGCAGAGCCCGGAGCAGATCAAGGTCAAGCTCAAGGCCGCCGCCAATGCCCAGCCGGGCGCGCGTGCAGTCACCATCGGCACGCTGAAAGGCCCGAGCCTGTCGGTGTACAGCAAGATCGATGCAGTCAAGGTCGTGCCTGAGTTCTCGGTGGCGCGGATCGGCGATGGTGGTGGATCGACGCCGAAAGTCCAGGGCCGTTTCGACGCGGAAGCCTGGGGCAAGGGCGCCGATGGCAAGCCGTATCGCATTGGAGTGTTCCCGGCGCAGTGGAAGGTCGAAGCCTTCGACGACCGTGCCAGGGAAGACGAAGACGTCAAGTTCGCCGGCACCATGCAGGCCGACGCGGGCGTGTTCACCCCGGGCGATGCCGGGCCGAACCCGGCACGCAAGATGTCCACCAACAACGCCGGCAACCTCAAGGTGATCGCCGCCGTCGACGACGCAGGGAAATCCCTGACCGGCGAAGGCCACCTGATCGTGACCGTGCAACGCTGGAACAATCCACCCATTCCGTGATGTTGAAACCTGAGCTGCGTTGAAAACAACGGCTTCAGACACTTTTCGGAATGACCGCAAGCCCCGCAAACCGGGGCCTGCACAGGAGGTTGGCAATGGGCGCTATCTTGAATCTGGTCGAACGCAACCTGCACGAAGTGCAGGTCGATGCCGACCGCATGCTGTTTCACATCCCCAGCAGTTCGCTGTTCGCCAGCGATGAACTGACGGGCACCATCATCGATACCCTGCGCGGTCCCGGCTGCTCCTCGGACGACCTGATCCAGCGCCTGGCGGCGCGCTTCAACGGCGAGGAAATCACCGAGACCCTGCGCGAGCTGATGGCCCTGGAACTGGTCAGCGACGGCTCGCCGCTGACCCCGGACATCGCCACCAAACGGGTCGAGCGCACGGCGATCAACACCGTGGTGCTCAACGTCAACACCGGCTGCAACCTGAGCTGCACCTACTGCTACAAGGAAGACCTCGACAAGCCGTCAGCCGGCAAGAAGATGGACGTCGAAACGGCCATCGCCTCGGTGGAAATGCTGCTGCGCGAATCCCCGGATGAAGAGCGCTTTACCGTGGTGTTTTTTGGCGGCGAACCGCTGAGCAATCGCAAGCTGATCGAGTACATGGTCGATTACTGTGAGAAGCGTTTTCGCGAGGCCGGCAAGTTCGTCGAATTCGTCATGACCACCAACGCCACGCTGCTCACCGAAGAAACCGTGGACTACCTCAACGCCCACCGTTTCGGGCTGTCGGTGAGCATCGACGGGCCGAAAACCGTGCACGACCGCAACCGCATCACCGTGGGCGGGCAGGGCACCTATGACGTGGTGCGGCGCAAGGCCGAGATGCTGCTGTCGCGCTACAACAGCCGTCCGGTGGGCGCGCGGGTGACCCTGACCACCGGCGTGACCGACGTTGAAACCATCTGGGATCACCTGTTCAACGAGCTGGGTTTCGCCGAGGTCGGATTTGCCCCGGTAACTTCCGGCGACATCAGCACGTTCAACCTGACCAGCGACGAGTTGATCGAAGTCTTCGCCAACATGAAAAAACTCGGTCGACGCTATCTGGAAGCGGCGCTGGAGCACCGCAACATCGGCTTCTCCAACCTGCACCAGCTGATCACCGACATCCACGAAGGCCACAAAAAGGCCCTGCCGTGCGGCGCGGGCCTGAAGATGCTGGCGGTCGATCACAAGGGCGAGCTGAACCTGTGCCACCGCTTTACGGGTTCGAGCCTGCCGACCTTCGGCAACGTGCACAGCGGCGTCAAGCAGGTGGAGTTGAACGACTTCCTGTCCCAGCGCCTGGACCGCACCAATACCGGTTGCGAAGACTGTCAGATCCGTAACCTGTGCTCCGGCGGTTGCTACCACGAGAGCTACGCCCGCTACGGCGACCCGACGCACCCGACCTATCACTACTGCGAACTGATGCGTGACTGGGTCGACTTCGGCATCGAGGTCTACACCCGGATCATGGCCCATAACCCTGCGTTCATCAGCAGTTACATCACTCCGCGCAAGGCTCACTGATATGAAACATCTCAAGGCAATCAATAACAAAGCGTTGAAGCTGGATCAGGCCGCGGACGAGAACCGCATAGAAGAAGTGGTGGCCATGAGCTCCGTGGCGGGCTGTGCCTCGACCACTGACCCGGGCTGGGAAATCGATGCATTCGGCGGTGTGTCGTCGCTGTGCCAGCCGATGGAGGCCGATCTCTACGGTTGCTCCGACCCGTGCTGGTGGCCTGCCCAGGTGCCCGACATGATGAGCACCTACCCGGACTGGAACAAGGATGCCCAGGCGTCCAACGAAAACTGGCGCAACCTCGGCACTGTCTTCCCCAAAGACAAGTGATCACAGAAGAAGGATTCCAGCATGCGTAACATCAAAGCCTGCGGCCTGGCCGCGTTCGCCGTCCTGAGCAGCTGTTCTGTCAGTGTTCTGGCCGATGAAAACACCGCGCTGCAAGTCGGTCACGAATACATGGTGACCACCAACTACCCGAACAACCTGCACGTGATCGACCTGGCCACCGACACCCTGTTCAAGACCTGCAAGATGCCAGACGCCTTCGGCCCCGGCACGGTGCAATTGTCGCCGGATCGCAAGACCGCCTACGTGCTGAACAATCACTATGCGGATGTCTACGGCGTCGAACTGGACAACTGCAAGCAGGTGTTCCACGCCAGCATCACCCAGAAGCCGGGGGAGAAGGCCAAGTCCATGTTCGCCTTCACGGTCAGCCACGACGGCAAGGAGCTGTACACCATCGCCAACCCGACGCTGATGATGAACGACCGCTACGAAGTGCAGCAGCCTCGGCTCGATGTGTATTCGACCGACGCCGGGATGGATGCCAAGCCGCTGCGCAGCTTCCCGGCGCCAAGGCAGCTGACCATCATGCAGAGTGGCGACGACGGGACCCTGTATGTAGCCGGGGCGGACGTCTACAAGGTCAATGTGCAAACCGGCAAGTTCGACGTGCTGATCCCCAGCCGTCACTGGAAACGCCCGAACTACAGCGCGCCGGACGTGCTCTACGTGTGGAACCAGCAGACGTACCGGCATGACTTCTCGCTGCTCTACACCGCCGCGAAATTCAAGGACAAGAAGCAGGACCCGGCCACCGCCGAATACCTGTATGGCCTGTTCAGCGTCGACCTGAAAACCGGCAAGACCGAAACCACCGACTTCGGGCCACTGACGGAAATCTATTTCAGCGGCATGCGCTCGCCCAAGGACCCGAACCTGATGTTCGGTGTGCTTAATCGCCTGGCCAAGTACGACATCAAGGAGAAGAAAATGCTCCAGGCGGCGACGCTTGATCACTCCTACTACTGCATTTCCTTCAACAAGGACGGCAGCAAGATCTACCTGGCCGGGACGTTCAACGACGTGGCGATCTTCGATGCCGACAGCCTCAAACAGACGGGCAGCATCAAATTGCCGGGCGGGGACATGGCGATTACCACGGCGCAGATATTTGTCCGGTAATTGCGGCGACTGAACTGACGCCTTCGCGGGCAAGCCCGCTCCCACAGGTGATCGAGTTGGAACGCATATTTGCATTCACACCGACCCCCTGTGGGAGCGGGCTTGCCCGCGAAGAGGCCCTCAAAAACATTGAATATCTTAAACCCCCGGCACCGGACAACTCATATCCCCCTCCTGACACTTCAGGTAGTTCTTGAACGTCTGAACCCGTGCCTTGGTCAATTCCGTGGTGCAGTTGCTGTAGATCAGCGGATACACACTCCCGCCTTCCACCCCGGACGCCGAGAACTTGCACTCGGCATCGCGGAACGCAACCCACGCCCGCTGTGCACCCACCAGCAGTTTCTTGTTGTCCGGGTTGCCCTTGAATCGCGAAGTGATCTGCTGGTACAGCGCATTCAATTCCTTGTCGGCGGCCGCATTCTGTTGCGCCGCGCACTGGTTCATCGTCGCCTGGTCGCTGGCGTTGTCGCAGTCCACGGCGACAGCCATGGAGGTGAACAGCAGGGGCGTCAATGCCAATAGTAAGCGTGGGTTCATGCCGGATTACTCGCTGTGACCGAAAGTTGAGGTGCAGTGTAGCGCTGTGACGGAATCAGCCCGCTACGCTTGCCACTGCGCATGCTTTTCCACCGATGGGTATTCAAGCCAAGGCACATCATGAGACGTCCAGATATGCGCTTGGGGTGTCATTTTCGGGTCATCATCCAGTGTCGCCACACGAACAATCACGTGAGGCTGGACCGGCCGTTCGGCCATCAGGTGTGAACCGCAGACCGAACAGAAATATCGAAACTTACCCGGCGACGATTCGTAGCGACTCAGGCGATCCTCGCCTTTGATCCAGCGAAAGTGCTTGCGCATGACCCCGGCGGTCGATGCAAACGCTGCCGCGTGAGCCTTGCGGCAGGTCTGGCAATGGCAGTGGCTGATGGGCATGTCGAGGCTATCGAGTTGGTACTCGACGGTTTTACACAGGCAACTGCCGCGCAGTTTTTTCATGGACGACTCCTTTCGTGGGGCGATCTGGAGGGAGAACGTTAGCAGTTTCGAGCCTCTGACTTTTCTCCGGCCCCAGAACTTATCCGCGCAAATGCAACCGAATATCTCAGGCATGGTTGATTGCGCATCCCGATTGGTACAACTTTAGGGTTGGTCTTGTGGTCTTACTGACCTACTGTTCAAGTACAGGAGGTGACTTATGAACCCAGCATCTGATCGCATCGAAAGGAAAGTCCTGCTCAAGGCCAAGCGTTCGCAGGTCTGGCGCGTGCTGGCCAATGCCGAAGTGTTCGGACAGTGGTTTGGCGTGGAGCTGAAAGGCAAGCGTTTTGTGGCAGGCGAGTGGACCCAGGGCCGGGTTACGTACCCCGGTTATGAACACGTATTGTGGAACGTGTTGGTCGAGCGGGTCGAGCCGGAGCGGTTGTTTTCGTTTCGCTGGCATCCGTACGCGGTGCGTCCCGAGATCGACTATTCCCAGGAGCCAACCACCCTGGTCAAGTTCGAACTGGAAGATCATGACGCAGGCACCTTGCTCAGAGTCTCCGAGTCCGGTTTCGATCACATCCCCGATGTGCGCCGGGAAAAGGCTTTCCGAATGGATAGTCGTGGATGGGAAGAGCAAATGAACAATATCGAGCAGTTTTTGATCGACAATGCAAAGTCCCACGAGCAACAGGGTGGCTGAAGTCGGCTCGACGCCTGAGGCATCTAAGGGTTTTCGGAAGGTGGCTTATAGCGAATGTCTTACACGCGATGGTAGCGATATCGCCTGTTACAATTTGGATCCGATGCGTATTCTGGCCTCACCCACTGAAGCACAGGATGTGCTCAGGATCACGGATGATCGACCATATGCAAGGAACGCTGCGACAGGGAGTCGTCATGGTCTTGGAAAAACCCGCTTCGGCGGGTTTTTTTGTGACCGCAGGAAAGGTCGGGGCGGCAGCAAGCGGATGCCCGCCGCCGTTTTCTTACTGACGATCGAGTTTCGCCGCCGCGCGCTCGGTGATTTCCGCCCGCAGCTTCAATGAGCCGGCAGCCCGCCGGCGAGCCTCTTCCAGCACACTGGCCGGCGCCGTCTCGGGGCTGCCCGCCGTAAACGGCGGGGCCGGAGCGTATTCCAGTTGCAACTGCACCAACTCGGCGGTTGCCGGGTCGAACAGTTCGGCGGCCAGGGTCAGGGCGAAGTCGATACCGGCAGTGATCCCACCACCGGTCAACAGATTGCCATCGCGAACCACCCGATCTTTCACCGCGATTGCGCCCAGCGGCTTGAGCAATTCGTGATAGGCCCAGTGAGTGGTGGCGCGCTTGCCCTTGAGCAATCCCGCCGCGCCAAGCACCAACGCGCCGGTGCACACCGACGTGATGTACCGGGCGTTGGCGGCCTGGGCCCTGAGGAAGTCCAGGGTCTGGTCATCTTCCATCAACGGCCCGACGCCACTGCCACCGGGTACGCAGATCACGTCCAGTGCCGGGCAATCCTCGAAGGTGGTAGTGGGTTTCAACAGCAGGCCGGTGCTGGCGGTGACCGGCATCAGGTCCTTCCAGATCAGATGCACTTTCACATCCGGCAGCGAGGCCAGTACGTCATAAGGGCCGGTCAGGTCCAGCTGCTGAACCTGTGGAAACAACAGAAAGCCGATCTGCAACGTCATGGTGTTTTTCTCGTGAAGTGAGGTGGACGGCTTGACTGTAGGCTCGTAGGATTTGGCGTATACGCCAATATCCCCACGAATTACGCCAAATGTCGAAAGCCATCCGTGTACTCGCGTTCGCCAACGTGCAATTGCTCGATGTCACCGGGCCGTTGCAGGTATTCGCCTCGGCCAACGACATTGCCCGCCAGCAAAACCTGCCGCCACCCTACGCGCCGAAGGTGATTGCCAGCGGCGGCGGGGCGGTGATGTCGTCGGCGGGCCTGGCGCTGTTGGCCGAACCCTTACCGGATGACGGCACTGACACCCTGATCATCGCCGGTGGCTGGGGTGTCTACGCGGCGGCGCAAGATGCGTCGTTGGTCGCCTGGGTGCGCGAGCATGCCCGTGGCTGCCGACGGGTTTCCTCGGTGTGTACCGGTGCGTTTCTGCTGGCGGCCAGCGGCTGGCTCGATGGCCGGCGGGTGGTCACCCACTGGACCCGCTGCGAGCAACTGGCGCAACAGCACCCGCGCTTGCAGGTCGAGCCCAACCCGATCTTCATCAAAGACGGCCCGGTCTGGACCTCGGCCGGAGTGACGGCTGGCATCGACCTCGCACTGGCCATGGTCGAACAAGACCTGGGGCGCAACATGGCCCTGGAAGTCGCCCGGCAACTGGTGGTGTTTCTCAAGCGTCCGGGTGGCCAGTCGCAATTCAGTGTGACCCTGTCCCTGCAACAGGAAGGTCAGCGATTCGACGAACTTCACGCCTGGATCAGCGAAAACCTGACCAAGGACCTCGGCATCCCGACCCTGGCCTTGCAGGCCGGCATGAGCGAACGCAGCTTCGTGCGCCACTACCGCGCCGACACCGGCCAGACCCCGGCCCGGGCCATCGAACTGATCCGCGTCGAAACCGCGCGGCGTCTGCTCAGCGATACCGGTGTGCCGATCAAAAGGGTGGCGGTGCAATGCGGCTTCGGCAGCGAAGAAACCCTGCGCCGCAGCTTCCTGCGGGCCATGGGGGTGACACCGCAGGCTTATCGGGAGCGGTTTTCGGTCAGTGCTGGCGCAGATTCCACCATGACTTGAGCCCGTTACTATCAGGCTTCCGTTTCTGCCACCTGATTGAAATACTTCGCCCGATCCGGTGTAAACGTCACCACCATGGCTGTTCGTGCACAGGTCAGCGCTCGTTCTTGCGCCAGGTCCACGTCCAGGTCTTCCCCGCGCAAGCCTTGCCACTGGGCGAGGTATTTGAGGGAGCCGTATTTTTCGGTTTTCTTCAGGCTGCGGCTGACGCCACCTTTCCAGCCCAGTACCGGCAACTCGCCGGCGAGGCACTGTCGGGCGAGTTCGGGGAAACGGGCGGCGCGCTGGCGGCCGACTTCCCAGCATTTGATCAGGCCCTTGTCGTCGGCCTCCCAGAGTTCTTCGCGGTTCAAACCGGTTCGGAGCGGGGTGTCGATGCTGCGATGGATGCGTTGGGTCATTCTGGTTCCTTGAATTCGGGTGGTTCTGGACAGCTCCGCTGTACCCGTTGATTGAGGATGGTAGGTGGGGTGATAGCGGCTGGCAACAATCGTTTTCGGGCAATGGAGATGCCTTGCTTGCTGATAACCGGGCAGGTTTGTTTAGTGGTTGCAGGAGATTGGCTTGCACCGGTCACCGGTTCACCCGGCGGTATTCAGTCAATCTTGTGTTGTGGCTGATGCCCCTTTCGCGAGCAAGCCCGCTCCCACATTTGCTTTTCAATGGGCACAAATTTTGTGTCCGGCCGAGATCAAGTGTGGGAGCGGGCTTGCTCGCGAAAGGGGCGACGCATTCTCAAGGCTGCCAGACGTTTTTCTCCCCACTCAACCTGCGATCCAGAAAATACGCCGCACTGATCAACGCCAGGTGCGTCAGCGCCTGCGGTGTGTTGCCCATGTGCCGCCCATGGCTGTCGAATTCTTCGGCATACAGCCCCAGCGGGTTGGCGTACCTGAGCAACTGTTCGAACTCCAGGTGGGCCTTGTCGAGCTGGCCGGCGCGGGCCAGGCATTCGACGTACCAGAACGAGCAGGCGGCAAAGGCGCCTTCGCTGCCGGGCAGGCCATCGATCTGGCTGTCGTCGTTGCGGTAGCGGTAGATCATGCCGTCGCGCACCAGGCTCTTTTCGATGGCTTGCAGGGTCGCCAGCCAGCGCGGGTCGCGGGCACTGACGAAGCGCATCAGTGGCATCAGCAGCATCGAACCGTCCAGGCCGGTGCCGCCGATGTGCTGGACGAAATGACCGTGCTCGTCATTCCAGAAGTTCTCCCATATGTCGGCATGGATCGCCTGGCGGGTCTGGTCCCAACGGGCGAACAGGGCGGGCAGCGAGCGTTTGGACGCGAGGCGGATGGCGCGGTCCAGGGCGACCCAGCACATCAGTCGTGAATGCAGGAAGTGGTACTTCTCACCGCGCATTTCCCAGATGCCGACGTCCTTTTGCTCCCAGGTCTGGCAAACTTGATCGATGACTTCCACCGTGTGTTTCCAGCCTTCATGGGAAATGGCTTCGCCGTACTTGTTGACCAGGTAAATCGCGTCCATTAGTTCGCCAAAGATGTCGAGCTGGACCTGTTCGTACGCCTGGTTGCCGATGCGCACCGGTTGCGCGCCACCATGACCGGACAGGTGCGTCAGCTCGATCTCCGGCAACTCCTGGCGACCGTCGATGGCATACAGGATGTTGAGTTTCATCGTCTTGCCCTGGCAGTCGCTGACCCGCCCGCGCAACCAGCGCATGTAGGCATTGGCCTCTTCGACGAAGCCCAGGCGCATGAACGCATAGACCGTGAACGAAGCGTCGCGGATCCAGGTGAAGCGATAGTCCCAGTTGCGCTCGCCACCGGGGCTTTCCGGCAGGCCGAAAGTAGCCGCGGCGAGAATGGCGCCGTGTTTGCGCGAGGTCAGCAGCTTCATTGCCAGGGCCGAGCGGTTGACCCTCTCGCGCCAGCGCCCGCGGTAGTTGGACTGGCCGATCCAGTCGCGCCAGAACTTCAGGGTGCGTGTCAGGCACAGATCGGCGGCACCCTCCCTGAAGCGTGGGTCGCCAGGCGCACCGAGCAGGAACTGGGCGGTCTGGTCTTGTTCAAGGGTGAACTGCGCGACCGCGCCATTGGCATCAATGTGCACGGCTTGATCGGCGCACAGTCGCAGGGACGGCTGGTCGGCAGCCTCGAAGATCACGTCATCCTTGTCCATGCTCGCGTGGGTGTTGGCGCGGGCGTAGTCATGGCGCACCGCGCAACGCATGTGGAAGGTGGCGCGGCCGCTGACCACGCGGATCCGCCGCATCAGCAGTGGCAGGTCGTCTTCGGTGTCGCCGACGGGCAGCAGGTCGGTGACCTCGACCACCGCGCGGTCGCTGAGCCAGCGGGTTTGCAACACGTTGGTGTCGGGCAGGTAAATCTGTTCGCGGCGGGCGTCGGGCAAGTCCGGTGACAACTGGAAAATCCCCGCCTCGGGGGTGTCCAGCAGCGAGCAGAAGATCGACGGGCTGTCGAACTCCGGCCAGCAGAAAAAATCCACGCTGCCCTTGTCGTTGACCAGCGCCGCGCTGCGCATGTCGCCGATGATGCCGTGGGCGTCTATGGGACTTTGGCGTTCGGGGTGATCAGCCATTGTCGAGTAACTCCGGGAGTCTGGGGCCTATTTAGCTGACTGGTCTGGGTGGCCGAGAGTTCACTTGGCGGGGGGCGTGGGTTGTCTGTACTGGCCCCTTCGCGGGCAAGCCCGCTCCCACATTGGACGGCGTGCACAAATCAACTGTGGGAGCGGGCTTGCTCGCGAAGGGGCCTTCACATTCAACCAACAATTCCACGCTTCCCCCGCAATCAGCCGTTATGGCAACGTGCAGTCCCCTGATGAGACCTGACCTATGGCCAACCCCTACCGCGAACTATTCAAAGCCCCTGGCAGCGGCGCATTCGTGCTGGCCGGCATGCTCGCGCGCATGCCGATTTCCATGACCGGCATCGGCCTGATCACCATGCTTTCGCAGTTGCAGGGGGGCTACGGAATGGCCGGCGCGGTGGCGGCGACGTTCGCCCTGGCCACGGCCTTTTGTGCGCCCCAGGTCTCGCGACTGGTGGATCGGTATGGCCAGGGGCGGATTCTGCCGGTGGCGGCGTTGCTCGGCGGCGGGGCGCTGTTGCTGTTGTTGCTGTGCACGCGGTTGCAGGCGCCGCACTGGACGCTGTTTGTCTTCGCCGCGCTGGCCGGCTGCATGCCGAGCATGTCGGCGATGGTGCGGGCCCGCTGGACCGAGGTGTACCGAGGCCGCCCCGAGCTGCAGACTGCCTACGCCCTGGAATCGGTACTGGATGAAGTCTGCTTCATCGTCGGGCCGCCGCTTTCCGTTGGCCTGTGTGTGGTGGCGTTTCCCGAGGCCGGGCCATTGGCGGCCTTGCTGGCGCTGGCCGTCGGCGTCACCGCGTTCGTGTTGCAGCGCAGCACGGAGCCGCCGGTACATCCCCACGAAGATCACCATCAAGGCTCGATCATTCGCTCGCGCGACATTCAATTGCTGATGCTGTTGATGGTCGCCATGGGCACCATCGTCGGCGTGGTGGACGTGGTCAGCGTCGCTTTCGCCCAGCAGCAGGGTCAACCGGCGGCGGCGAGCATCGTGCTGTCGGTGTACGCCATCGGCTCGTGCCTGGCCGGGCTGGCCTTCGGCGCGCTGCGTTCGAAAGTACCACTGGCGCGCCTGTTCCTGTACGGCGGCGTGGCAACGGCGGTGACCACCTTGCCGTTGTTGCTGGCGGCGAACATTCTCGGCTTGTCGCTGGCGGTGTTTGTCGCGGGGCTGTTTTTTGCCCCGACGCTGATCGTCGCCATGGCCCTGGTGGAGCAGATCGTGCCACCGGCCAAACTCACCGAAGGCCTGACCTGGCTGGTCACCGGGCTGAGCATTGGCGTCGCGATCGGTGCCGCCGGCTCCGGCTGGCTGGTGGACGCCTTCGGCGCGCGCAGCGGATTCTGGCTGGCGATTGCGGCGGGGGCGGTGGTGCTCGGCTCCGCGATCCCGAGCTATCGCCATCTGAAATGAAGATCTGACTGCGGGGCATTTCCTTGTGGGAGCGAGCTTGCTCGCGATGGCGCAGTATCAGTCGGCATCATTGGTGTCTGACACGCCCCCATCGCGAGCAAGCTCGCTCCCACAGGGTTACTCATATGGCTAATTCCCGGAACACCTCATCCGTTCTCCAAACAGACAACCTTCGAGGAAAGCCCGGTGACCCCGCTGACATTGCTGTGCCTGCCCTATTCGGGCGCGAGTGCCATGGTCTATAGCCGCTGGCGGCGCAAACTGCCGGAGTGGCTCAAGCTGCAACCGGTGGAATTGCCAGGGCGGGGCGCGCGATATGGCGAGCCCCTGCACACCGACATGCGCCGCCTGGCGCTGCAGCTGGCCCACGAACAGAAGGCCACGCTCAAGGCGCCGTATGCGTTGTTCGGCCATAGCATGGGGGCGTTGCTGGCCTGCGAGATGGCCCATGCATTCCGCTCGCTGGGTTGCCCGGAACCGGTCGCGCTGTTCGCCTCGGGCACCGCTGCGCCGACCCTGCGCGCCGACTACGACCGCGGCTTTGCCCAGCCGAAAACCGATGCCGAACTGATCGAGCAATTGCGCACCCTCAACGGCACCAGCGAAGAGATCCTGGCCAATCAAGAGTTGATGAGCCTGACCCTGCCGGTGCTGCGCGCGGACTTCCTGTTGTGCGGGCGTTTCGCGCCGATCGAGCGCCCCTTGCTCAAGTGCCCGGTGCACGTGCTCTGCGGCAAGGCCGACCGCGCCACCACCGAGCAATTGATCGGCTGGAGCCAGGAAACCCGCGGCAGTTTCTCGGTGGACATGCTGGCCGGCGGGCACTTCTTCATCCATGAGCAGGAGGCCAAGGTGCTGCGGGTGATCAAGGATCAGCTTGAGGGGCATCATCGGCGGCATGGGTTGATGGCTGTGAACTGACCCTATTCTGAATTCACCACAAAACCTGTGGGAGCGGGCTTGCCCGCGAAGGCGGTGTGTCAAGCGATAAGTATGTTGCTGACACTCCCTCTTCGCGGGCAAGCCCGCTCCCACAGGGGTATTTATCAACCTGTTTTTCCGCGTTTTGCCTTTTACCTGATCCGCTAATTTTTCCCGCCTGCATTCGTTTTATAGGGACGACGCGCCCTTGCGCCTGCTGCCTACTGATGCGGATGCCGATAGATGAATGCTGAAGACTCCTTGAAACTTGCTCGCCGGTTTATCGGGTTGCCCCTGGAAAAGCGCCAGATGTTCCTTGCGGCCTTGCACAAGGAGGGCGTGGATTTTGCCCGTTTCCCGATCCCGGCCGGCGTCGAGGCCGAGGATCGCCAGGCGTTGTCGTACGCCCAGCAACGCATGTGGTTCCTCTGGCAGCTGGACCCGCACAGTGGCGCCTACAACCTGCCGGGCGCGGTGCGGTTGACCGGGCAATTGAATCTGTCGGCACTGGAGCAGGCGTTCGCCAGCCTGGTGACGCGGCATGAAACCCTGCGTACGCTGTTCCAGCGTCAGGCCGACAACAGCTTGCAGCAAGTGCCGGCCACGGCGCCGCTGCTGATCGAACAGGTGGATTTCAGCGCACTGCCCGCCGAGGAACGCGAACGGGCCGTGGCGCACACCGCCGAGCAGCAATCGATGCTGCCATTCGATCTGGCGACCGGCCCGCTGCTGCGGGTCACCTTGCTCAAGCTCGCAGAACTTGAGCATGTGCTGTTGCTGACCCTGCACCACATCGTCTCCGACGGCTGGTCGATGAACGTGCTGATCGACGAATTCATCCGCTGCTACGACGCCTTCGATGCCGGCACCCAGCCGCAGCTTGTAGCGTTGCCGATCCAGTACAGCGACTATGCCCTGTGGCAGCGTCGCTGGCTGGAGGCGGGCGAGCAGGCGCGGCAACTGGCGTACTGGCAGGCGCAACTGGGCGATGAGCATCCGGTGCTGGAATTGCCCCTGGATCATTCGCGCCCGGCCATGCCGAGCTATCGCGGCACCCGCTACGAATTCGCGGTCCAAGCGCAACTGGCCGAGCAACTGCGCAGCACCGCGCAGAAGCACAACATCACCCTGTTCATGCTGTTGCTCGGCGCCTTCAATGCGTTGCTGCATCGTTACACCGGGCAGACCGACATCCGCGTCGGCGTGCCCATCGCCAACCGCAACCGTGCGGAAATCGAAGGCCTGATCGGTTTCTTCGTCAACACCCAGGTGCTGCGTACCCAGCTGGACGGCCAGACCCGGGTCGACGACCTGCTGCGCGCCGTCAAGGAAACCGCCCTCGGCGCCCAGGCCCATCAGGACCTGCCGTTCGAACGCCTGGTCGAAGCGTTGAAACTGGAGCGCAGCCTCAGTCACACGCCGTTGTTCCAGGTGATGTACAACCACCAGCCGCACGTGGCCGACATGGCGTCGGTCAGCACCGCCTCCGGCCTGGTGCTGGGCAGCATCGACTGGCAAAGCCGCACCACCCAGTTCGACCTCACCCTCGACACCTGGGAGAAGGGCGGCAAGCTGCACGCCGCGCTGACCTATGCCAACGACCTGTTCGAAGCCGACACCATCGCACGCATGGCCCGGCACTGGACGCGTCTGTTGCAGGCGTTAGCCGACGACTCGACGCAAAAAATCGGCGAGTTGCCGATGCTGAGTGCCGATGAGCAACAGGTGCTGGTGCAGGACTGGAACCGCACCGCCGAGGTCTATCCCGTCGAGCAGTGCATGCATCAGTTGATTCAGGCCCAGGCCCGACGCACGCCCGAGGCAACGGCGCTGGTGTTTGGCGAGCGCCAGTTGAGCTACGCGCAACTCGATGCCCGCACCAATCGCCTGGCCAATTACCTGTGCGAGCAGGGCGTTGGCCCGGATGTACTGGTGGGGATCTGCGTCGAGCGTTCGCTGGACATGGTCATTGGCCTGTTGGCCATTCACAAGGCCGGGGGTGCCTACGTACCGCTGGACCCGGAGTACCCGGCCGAACGTCTGGCCTACATGATCGACGACAGCGCGATTGGCGTGCTGCTCACGCAAGGCTCCCTGCTCGGCGCACTGCCCACCGACGGCGTCAAGGTCATCGCCCTGGACCGGCAGCACGACTGGCTCGATGGCTACAGCGACGCCTGCCCGCAGGTCGAGGTGCATCCGTTGAACCTGGCCTATGTGATCTACACCTCCGGCTCCACCGGTAAGCCCAAGGGCGCCGGCAACAGTCACGCGGCGCTGGTCAACCGCTTGTGCTGGATGCAGCAGGCCTATGGGCTCGATGGCAGCGATTCGGTATTGCAGAAAACCCCGTTCAGTTTCGACGTGTCGGTCTGGGAGTTTTTCTGGCCGCTGATGACCGGCGCGCGTCTGGTGGTGGCGCCGCCGGGCGCACATCGGGAACCGGCGCAGTTGATCCGCCTTATCGCTGACCACCGCATCAGCACAATGCACTTTGTGCCGTCGATGCTCCAGGCGTTCATCCACGAACCGGGTGTCGAGACGTGCACCAGCCTCAAGCGCATTGCTTGCAGTGGCGAAGCCTTGCCGCTGGATGCGCAATTGCAGGTGTTCAAAAAGCTGCCGGGTGCCGGGTTGTACAACCTGTACGGTCCGACCGAGGCGGCCATCGACGTGACCCACTGGACCTGCGTCGATGAAGGCGCCGACAGCGTGCCCATCGGCCGGCCCATCGCTAACCTGCGCACCCATGTACTGGATGCGCAATTGCTCCCGGTCCCGGCCGGCGTGGCGGGGGAGCTTTACCTCGGTGGCGCCGGGCTGGCGCGCAGTTATCACCGGCGTCCGGCGCTCACCGCCGAGCGCTTTGTGCCGTGTCCGTTCCACGACGGCGCGCGCTTGTACCGCACCGGTGACCGCGTGCGGCAGCGCGCCGATGGCGTGATCGAATACCTCGGGCGCCTCGACCATCAAGTCAAATTGCGCGGCCTGCGCATCGAACTGGGGGAGATCGAAACCCGCCTGATGCAGCATGACCTGGTGCGCGAGGCTGTGGTGCTGGTGCAGGGCGGCAAGCATCTGGTGGCGTATCTGGTGCTGGAAAACGCCGACGCCGATGTGCAATGGCCGCAAACCCTCAAGGCCTGGCTGCTCGGCAGCCTGCCGGAATACATGGTGCCCACGTACTTGATGCCGCTGGATGCCTTGCCGGTGACCGCCAACGGCAAGCTCGACCGCAAGGCTTTGCCGCCACCGGACGCCGCGCCGCAGCAGACGTTCGTCGCACCGCAGGATGCCATGCAGACCACGCTGGCGAAGATTTGGCAGGACGTATTGGGCACGCAACCTGTGGGCCTTGAAGACAACTTCTTCGAACTCGGCGGCGACTCGATCATTTCCATCCAGGTGGTCAGCCGCGCCCGTCAGGCCGGCATTCGCCTCAGTCCGCGGGATCTGTTCCAGTACCAGACCGTGCGCAGCCTGGCATTGGTCGCGACGTTCGACAGCCGCAGCCGCATCGATCAAGGCCCGGCCAGCGGCGAGGTGATCCTGACCCCGGCGCAGCATTACTTCTTCGAACAGGCCATTGCCCAGCGTCAGCACTGGAACCAGTCGCTGCTGCTGACGCCCCGGGAAGCGCTGGATCCGCAAGCGTTGGAGCGGGCCTTGGTGGCCGTCATCCATCATCATGACGCCTTGCGCCTGCGTTTCATCGACGGTGCCCAAGGCTGGCTGCAACACCATGGGCCGCAGGTCGAATCCGCTGGATTGTGGCTGCGTCAGGCGTCTTCGGCCGAAGCCCTGACCGCGTTGTGCGATGAAGCGCAACGCAGCCTCGATCTGGCCAACGGGCCGCTACTGCGCGCCTTGCTGGTCAACCTCGACGATGGCAGCCAGCGCCTGCTGCTGGTGGTTCATCACCTGGCGGTGGACGGCGTGTCGTGGCGGGTGTTGCTTGAAGACTTGCAACAGGCTTACCGGCAAGTGGCGCTGCCCGAGAAAACCAGCGCCTATCAAGCCTGGGCCGCGCACCTGCAACAGCATGCCGGCACCTTGTCTGGGCAATTGCCGTACTGGCAGGCGCAACTGGCGGATGCCCGGGACCTGCCGTGTGAGCAGCCGCAGGGCAGCTTGCAGCAGCGCCACGGGCACAAGATCGAGTCGACACTGGACGCCGAACTGACCCGCCGGTTGCTGCAACAGGCACCGGCGGCCTATCGCACCCAGGTCAATGACCTGTTGCTCACGGCGTTGGCGCGGGTCATCTGCCGCTGGAGCGGGCAGGGCTCGACGCTGATCCAGCTTGAAGGCCACGGTCGCGAAGACCTGTCCGACGACCTCGACCTGAGCCGCACCGTCGGCTGGTTCACCAGCCTGTTTCCCGTGCGCCTGCAACCCGAGGCTGGGGCAGCGAATTCGATCAAGTCGATCAAGGAACAACTGCGCGCCATTCCCGGCAAAGGCCTGGGTTATGGGCTGCTGCGCTATCTCGGCGAACCGGCGCAGCGCCAGCTTCTGCAAGACCTGCCGGCGCCCCGCATCACCTTCAACTACCTGGGGCAGTTCGACCGTCAGTTCGATGAGGCTGCGCTGTTCATCCCGGCCGCGGAAAGCGCTGGTCAGGCCCAGGGTGAGGACGCGCCGCTGGCCAACTGGCTGACCGTGGAAGGCCAGGTGTATGGCGGGCAGCTCTCGCTGCAATGGGGTTTCAGCCGCGACATGTTCGCCGAATCCACGGTGCAGCGACTGGCCGATGCCTACACCGAAGAACTCAAGGCACTGATCGAGCATTGCTGCGCGACAACGCCAGGCCAGGTCACGCCGTCGGACTTCCCGCTGGCGCGCATCACCCAGGCGCAACTCGATGCCTTGCCTGTCCCGGCACCGGCCATTGAGGACGTTTACCCGCTGACGCCGATGCAGCAGGGCATGCTGTTCCACACCCTGTACGAGCCCCAGGCCGAGGCCTACATCAATCAATTGCGCCTGGACATCCAGGGGCTGGAACTGGCGGCATTCGGCCGGGCCTGGCAGGCGGCGATCAACCGACACGACATTCTGCGCAGCAGCTTCCACTGGCTGGGGCTTGAGTGCGCGCACCAGGTGATTCATCGCCAGATCGACCTGCAACTGCAAGTGATCGAAGCGGCCGACCTCGACTTGGATGCACTGGCCGCCGAGGAGCGCAGTCGCGGCTTCGAACTCGGCACCGCGCCGTTGTTCCGCCTGGTGCTGGTGCGCCGAAGCACTGAGGACTGGCACCTGATCTACACCAGCCATCACATCCTCATGGACGGCTGGAGCAACGCGCAGTTGCTCGGCGAAGTGATCCAGCAGTATGCCGGGCAGACGCTGGCCAGGCCGTTGGGGCAATACCGCGATTATCTGGGCTGGATTCAACAGCAGCCGCTGCTGGCTGCCGAGCAGTTCTGGAAGCAAGCGCTGGCGCCACTGGAAACGCCGACACTGCTGGCGCAAGCCTTGCCGGCGCCCACCGAAGGACGCGGCATGGGCGAGCATCAATTGACCCTTGAGAGTGCCGCACTACAGCGCCTGGGCGATTTCGCCCGCCAACAGAAAATCACCCTCAACACCTTGCTGCAAGGCGCCTGGGGTCTGCTGTTGCAGCGCTACACCGGCCAATCCTGCGTGGCGTTCGGCGCCACCATGGCCGGACGCTCCGCGCCGCTGCCGGGCATCGAGCAGCAATTGGGGCTGTTCATCAACACCATGCCGATCATTGCCGCGCCGCCGGCAGGGCAGTCGGTGGCCCACTGGCTCAACCACCTGCAAGCGCTGAACCTGAGCCTGCGCGAGTTCGAACATGTGCCGCTGTACGACATTCAGGGCTGGGCCGGGCAACAGGGGGCGCTGTTCGACAGCTTGCTGGTGTTCGAGAACTTCCCGGTGGCCGAAGCCCTCAAGCAAGGGGCGCCGGCGGGCCTGACCTTCGGTGCGCTGCACAATCACGAAATCACCAGCTACCCGCTGACCCTGGGCATCGAAGTCGGCGCCACCCTGCGTCTGGATTTCAGCTTCGACCGCAGCCGGTTCAGCGCGGCGCAGATCAGCCAGTTGGGCGCCAGCCTGTTGCAGGTGCTGGAGCAGTTCGTCGCACAACCACAGCAGGCATTGGGCGCGATCAGCTTGCTCGATGCACAGGCTCAAGCCAAGGTGTTGACCGGTTCGCGTCCACCTGCGCCGCCACTCGACAGCCCGTTGCTGGCCCATCAGCGTTTCGAGCAACAGGCGGCACGCACGCCCGATGCACTGGCGGTGATGGTCGGCGACGAGTGCCTGACCTACGCCCAGCTCAATGCGCAAGCCAACCAGCTCGCCCATCGCCTGCGCGCCCTGGGTGTGGCACCGGGGCAGCGGGTCGGCCTGTCGGTGCGGCGCAATGCGCAGATGATCGTCAGCCTGATGGCCATCCTCAAGTCCGGCGCCGGTTATGTACCGCTCGATCCGGACTACCCGGCCGAGCGTCTGGCCTACATGATCGAAGATAGCGGCATGGATCTGCTGTTGGCGCAACCGGGCTTGCTCGCCGATGTAGCGTTGCCGCAAGGTTTGCCGCGCCTGGCGCTGGAGTCGAACGTTGACGGTTACTCCACCGAAAACCCGGACAACCTCGCCAGCGCCGAAGACCTCGCCTACCTGATCTACACCTCCGGTTCCACCGGACGCCCGAAAGGCGTGTGCCTGGCCCACGCCGCGCTGCGCGAGTTTTGCGTGATCGCGGCGGACTATTCACAACTCACAGCGCAAGACCGTGTGCTGCAATTCGCCACCTTCAGCTTCGACGGCTTTGTCGAGCAGTGCTACCCGCCGCTGTGCGTGGGTGCGGCGCTGGTGATGCGCGGCGATGAGTTGTGGGACACCGACACGCTTTATCGGCAGATCATCGCGCGCGGCGTGACCCTGGCCGATCTGCCGGCAGCCTACTGGTTCTTGCTGGCTCAAGAGTGGGCCGCGCAACCGCAGCGTGAGAAAGGGCGCTTGCGTCAGGTCCACGTCGGTGGCGAGGCCATGTCGCTGGAAGGCCTGAAGTTGTGGCATGCCGCCGGTCTGGGCGATGTGCGCCTGCTCAATACCTATGGGCCGACCGAAGCCACAGTCGTTTCCAGTACCCACGAATGCACCTTGGCCGATACCCGCAACCCCCTTGGCGTGCCGATTGGCCGGGCGTTGCCGGGACGTGCGTTGTATGTGCTGGACAGCGAAGGCCACCTGCTGCCGACCGGTTGCGTCGGCGAGTTGTGCATCGGCGGTGATGCCGGCCTCGCCCAGCGCTATCACCAGCGTCCGGGTTTGAGCGCCGAGCGTTTCATTGCCGATCCGTTCTCCGCCACACCGGGGGCACGGCTGTACCGCAGCGGTGACCTGGCGCGCTATCGCGAGGATGGCGCACTGGAATACCTGGGGCGTATCGACCATCAGGTGAAAATTCGCGGATTCCGCGTCGAACTGGGTGAGCTGGAGGCGCACCTGCAAGGCCTGCCGATGATCAGCGAAGCCGCAGTGCTGGTGCACGAAGGCGTCGGCGGCAAGCAGTTGATCGGTTATGTGGTGCCAGCCTCGGGTGAACAGCTGGACGCCGATGCGCGGCAACTCACCGACACCGTGCGCCGCGCCTTGGGCGAGCGCCTGCCGGACTACATGCTGCCGACGCAACTGGTGATACTGGCCGCGTTGCCGCTCAACCGCAACGGCAAACTCGACCGCGCCGCGTTGCCGGCCCCGCCAGTCTGGGAGGCCGCAACCGGTAGCGCACCACAAGGGGCACTGGAAATCCAGCTGGCGCAGATCTGGCAGCAGGTGTTGCAGGTCAGTCGCGTCGACCGCGAGAACAGCTTCTTCGAATTGGGTGGGCACTCGTTGCTGGCGACGCAAATCGTCTCGCAGATCCGCCAGCGCATGGGCCTGTCGGTGAGCCTGCGCAGCCTGTTCGAACACCCGCGCCTTGAGGATTTCGCCGCACAGGTACAGACACTGCAACACCGCTGTGAACGCCCGGCGCTGGTGGCGGACACCTCAGGTGAACGCCAGCCGCTGTCCTTTGCCCAGCAGCGCCTGTGGTTCCTGTGGAACCTGGAGCCGGACAGCTCGATGTACAACATGCCGGGTGCCTTGCGCCTGCGCGGCGAGCTGAACCTCGACGCCCTGCGCCAGGCCTTCGAAACCCTTGTGCAGCGCCACGCGGTGTTGCGCACCACCTTCTACGAAGAAGACGGCCAGACCTGGCAGCGGGTACACCGGCAATTGCCGTTGAGCTTCGAGGCCGGCGACCTGCGGCATCTGCCGGCGCCGGACGTCGAGGCGCAACACCTGGCCCGCGAGGAAGTCGCGCGGCCATTCGACCTGCGCCACGGCCCGTTGCTGCGGGTGCGGGTGCTGCGGGTCGCGGATGATCAGCATGTGCTGTTGCTGACGGTGCATCACATCGTCGCCGATGACTGGTCGTTCCGCGTGCTGATCAATGAATTCGTCACGCTGTATCCAACCCTCAACCGTGGCCAGACCCCGCAACTGCCGGCGCACAGCGTGCAGTACGCCGACTTCGCCAAATGGCAGCGCCAGTGGCTGGAGCAGGGCGGCGAGTTGCAGCGCCAGCTCGACTACTGGCAGCAGCGCCTTGCCGAGCCGCAAACCGTGCTGGAGTTGCCCGCCGATGGCGACCGGCGCACGGCGCAGGAAGGCGCCAGCGCGCATTTCACCTTCAGTGCCGAACTCAGCCAGCAGTTGCGCGACTTTGCCCAACAGCGCGACCTGTCGCTGTTCATGCTGCTGCTGGCCGGTTTCACCCTGGTGTTGCACCAGCGTACCGAGGTCGCTCGGGTGCGCATCGGCACCGATATCGCCAACCGAAATCAAGCCGAGCTTGAAGAAATGGTCGGCTTCTTCGTTAACCAACTAGTACTGCAAGTGGAAGTCGATGCCGGGCAGCCGGCAGCGCAGTTGCTGGAGGCCTGTCGCCGGGCGGTGCTGGAGGCTTCGGACCATCAGGACCTGCCGTTCGAGCGCCTGGTGGAAGCCTTGCGCTTGCCGCGCCGGGCCGGCCGTTCGCCGCTGTTCGACATCAAGCTGATTTACCAGGAAGGCGTCGCTCGCTTGCCCTCGATGGATGGGGTGCACGTGGAGGATTTCCCCTCCGGGCGTCAGGCCGCCGAGATCGGCATGGTCGCTGCGTTCTACAACGACGCGCAGCACATCCACCTGAGCTTCGAGACACCGGCCGGCCAGTACCTGCCGAGCACGCTGGAATGTCTGTTCGAACAGATCCGGGCGGTGCTCGAGGCCTTGGTAGGCGCTGAGCCATTGCAGGTCGGTGAGTTGCTGAACCTGGCCAGCGATGTCCAGCGCCGTGCCGATGTGCGCTTGAACGAGCAACGCAAGGCCCTGCTCGGCGGTGCCATGGCGATCAAGCGCCGCTCGGCGAACCGGGGCGCGTCGACAGCGCCAACCGCAGCGGACTGATTCAGGCGACGGCGTCCTTTAGCGCCGCCGTCAACATTTTCTGGAGGGGTTTATGACCGTTTCAACGACCAAGTCCATTCCCAAGATGGGTCGTGGTGCCCGCAAAAGCCTGTCCACCGATCCGACGCGGCTGGTGAGTTTTGCGCCGATGTTCGAAGGCCACAGTATGCCGCTGGTGTGCCGTCCGGCCGTGTCGGGCGTGAACCTGGTGGAATGGGCGAGCCAGAATCGCGCGCTGATCGAAAGCAAGCTGCTGGAACACGCGGTAATCCTGTTCCGTGGCTTCCAGGTGGCCGATATCGGCGAGTTCAACCGCTGTGTCGATGCGATTTCCGGCGGCGCGCTGGAGTACCTGTTCCGCGCCTCGCCACGCACCCAGATCACCGGTCAGTTCAAGATCTACAGCTCCACCGATTACCCGGCGCCGGAGAAAATCTTCCCGCACAACGAACACTCGTATTCGCCGGTGTTCCCGCGTCACCTGTATTTCTACTGCGACACCCCGTCGGCCACCGGCGGCGAAACACCCTTCGGCGATACCCGCCAAATCCTCGCGCGGATCGACCCGGCGGTGCGCGAAGAATTTGCCCGTAAACGCATCATGTACGTGCGCAACTACGGCGACGGCATGGGGCTGCCGTGGCAGACCGTGTTCCAGAGCGAGGACCGCGCGGAGGTCGAAGCCTACTGCGCCAAAATCGGTATCCAGGCCGAGTGGAAGTCCGGCAACCGCCTGCGCACCCGGCAGAACGGTCCGGCCATCGTGCGCCACCCGCTGACCGGCGAGCGCATCTGGTTCAACCACGGCACCTTCTTCAACGCGCTGACCCTGCCGGACAGCATCCGCGACAACCTGCTGCGTGAGTTCGGCCCGCAAGACCTGCCGCAGAACACCTTCTTCGGCGACGGCTCGCCGATTCCCGACGACGTGATCCGCCACCTGCAAGGCATCTACCGCGAGGTGATGGTCGAGTTCGCCTGGGAGAAGGGCGACGTGGTCCTGCTCGACAACATCCTCAGCGTGCATGCGCGCAACGAATTCACCGGCTACAGAAAAATCCTCACGGCCATGGCCATCGCGCAGAAAAGCGCCGACCTGGATCAGGAATAAGGACACCCGACATGAACACCACCGCCCTCGAACCTTCGGTAGACGTCTTCCAGACTTCGGCCCAGCAGGCCTTTTATTTGCGCGTCCAGGAACTGGGCGCACAGCCGCTGTTCGCCGCCCTGACATTGCCGGTCGCCAGGCCGGTGGATGCCCAGGCGTTACGTGTGGCGCTGGAGACACTGGGCCGGCGTCACGAAACCCTGCGCACGGTGTACCGCCGCCTGCCGGGCATGAAGTGGCCGGTGCAGAGCCTGTGCGAGGCGCTGCCACTGACAGTGCTGGGCGACCAGCCTTCGGTGGCCGAGGCCTTGAGCCGCAGCCGTGAAATCCTGGCAGAAGATTCGAACCAAGTGCTGGTGGTGGCACAGGTCGAGGGCGGAGCAGGGCAATCCATCGTCACGCTGCTGACCCCGGCGTGCAGCTTCGACGAGGCCTCGCTGCGGGTGTTGTCGGCTGAACTCGCCAGTCTGTTGCGCGGCGAAACCCTGGTCGAAGACGAGGACGCGCTGCAATACCTGGACTACAGCGCCTGGCAGCAAGCGCTGCGCGAAGAAGACATCGGCCACCAGGGCACCGCGTTCTGGCGCAACCTGCAACAGCAGTTCGCCGTGGGCCATCGCTTGCCCTTCGAAAAAGCACTCGATGTCACCTTGGTTCGTCGTCAGGCCACCTTGATTGACGGCCCATGGTTGGCTGGCGTGCAACGGGCCGCTGTCGAAGCGGGCGTTGAGCCGGAGCAATTGGCGCTGTTGCTGTGGACCGCGTTCGTTGCACGCATCGGCCAGCAGGAAAAACTGCTGATGGGCTGGCAGGTGGACGGTCGCAACGAGCAGACCGCCGCCACCCTCGGCCGTTTCGCCCGGCGTCTGCCGGTGGCCTTCGAGCACCGTAGCCAGCAGACGCTGGCGCAAGCCTTGGCAGCCTTTGTGGCCAGCGTTGAGCAGTCGTTGTCCTGGCTCGACTGCCTCAACGAGTTCGAACTGAGCGCCGAAGGCACGGCGCCGCTGCGTTACGGTTTCGTCTATCAAGCCGCCCCTGAAGCCGGTATCGAGGTGGACGACGCCAACCCCGAAGTCTTGCGCCTGCGTGTCCAGGGCGAGCAGTTGCAGCTGTCGTGTCTCGACGGTGCGCTGCCGGAGTCGATGCTGGCCGAATGGCTGGAGCAGTTTGTCGAGTTCAGCCGTCAATTGCTGGCATCGCCCGAGCTGACCCTGGCTCAGGCGAGTCTGGTCAATGCTGCACAACTGACCCGCCTGATCGAAGGCTTCAACCCGAACGCCACCGGCCAGGCCTTGCCGTGCCGTTTCCTGCAAGAGCTGTTCAGCGAACAGGCACGCCTGCATCCGCAACGCATCGCCCTGAGTATCAACGGTCAGCGCCTGACCTATGCCGAGCTGGATGCGCGCGCCAACCAGGTGGCCAATACCTTGCGCGCCCAAGGTGTGGCGGCGGATGAAATCGTCGCGGTCTACGGCCAGCGCTCGCTGGAAATCGTCATTGCCTTGTTGGGTACGCTCAAGGCCGGCGCTGCGTACTTGCCGCTGGACCCGAACTACCCGATCGAGCGCCTGGCGTTCATGCTCGCCGATACCGGCGCGCGCCAGGTGCTGGCCTGCCAGCCGCTGCCGGACGCATTGCGTCATGAACAGATAACTTCCCTGATGCCGGGGGCCGACGTCTGGGCCGCCGCGCAAACCGAACCTGCGCCTCAGGGCGACAGCGCCAATCTGGCCTACGTCATCTATACCTCCGGCTCCACCGGCAAACCCAAGGGCGTGATGATCAGTCATGCCAACGCCGTGGCCTCGACCCTGGCGCGCACGGGGTTTTATCGCCAGCCGCTGCGCGCGTTCCTGATGCTCTCGTCGTTCTCCTTCGACAGCTCGGTGGCCGGGGTGTTCTGGGCGCTGGGGCAGGGCGCGACCCTGTGCCTGCCGGACGAGGACAGCTACAAGGATCCGGCGCAACTGGCGGCACTGATCCGGCGCGAAGAGATTTCCCACTACCTGACTCTGCCGTCCTACCACGCACAGATTCTCGAACACCTCGATCAACAGACCCTGGCCTGCGTCATCGTTGCCGGCGAAGCCTGCAGCAACGCCCTGGTGCAGCGACATCGCGAGGCATTGCCGGGGGTGGCACTGGTCAACGAATACGGCCCAACCGAAGGCACCGTGTGGTGCTCGGCCTGGGAATTGCCGCTCAGCCAGGACGCCGACAGCATTCCGATCGGCCAGCCGATTGCCGGCATGCGCATTCACGTGCTCGGCCCGGACCTGCAACCGGTGGCGGTGGGCGTGGAGGGTGAACTCTATGTCGGCGGTGCCGGCATTGCCCGGGGTTACTTGCAGCGTGCCACGCTGACGGCCGAACGTTTTGTCCCCGACCTGTTCGTGAACGCGGCGGGCCAACGCCTGTACCGCACCGGTGACCTGGCGCGCTATCGCGCCGATGGCGTGCTGGAGTATCTGGGCCGGGTCGATCACCAGGTGAAAATCCGCGGCTTCCGCATCGAACTGGGCGAAATCGAAGCGGCCATGCGCAGCGCGCCGGGCATCGAGGACGCCGCCGTCATCGCCCGGGAAACCCCGACCGGCCCGCAACTGCTGGGCTTCGTGGTGTCCCCGGCGGACACCGCCGACATCCGCCTCAACGAATTGCGCAGCCATCTGGGGCAGGCGCTGCCCGAGCACATGCAGCCGGCGCGCTTGCAGGTACTGGAACGTTTCCCGCTGATGCCCAACGGCAAGCTCAATCGCCAGGCCTTGCTCGATCTCGATGTACGCCGCAGCGCCTTCGTCGCGCCGCGCAACGACCTGGAAAAAACCCTGGCGGCGATCTGGGCCGAAGCGCTGCACGTCGAGCGCGTGGGCGTGCACGACAGCTTCTTCGAGCTCGGCGGGCACTCGCTGCTGGCCACGCGCATTCGCGCGCGGATTCAGGACGAACTGAACCTGGCGATCCCGCTCAAGCTGTTTTTCGACGGCGATACCCTGGAACGCCTGGCGGCGCAGATCGAGCAGTTCCGCGAGCAAAGTGAACACCAGGAAAACGATCTAGACGCCCTCGAAGCGTTGTTCGACGAAGTGGATGAGGAACACGCGCAATGAGTGCTGCACCGGACAGAATGATGACCCTGGCCCAGCGTTTCTGCGGCTTGAGCGCGGACGCCCGGCGTGCGTTGCAACAAAAGATGCACGCTCAGGGGCTGACCCTGGAATTGCTGCCGATCCCGCCACGGGACCGCGCCGTCGACACGCTGCCGGCGTCCTACGCGCAGCAGCGCTTGTGGTTCCTCTGGCAGATGCAGCCCCAGGCCACGGCCTACAACCTGACCGGTGCCTTTCGCCTAAATGGCGAGCTTAACCGCGATGCATTGGCGCAGACCCTGGCGACACTGGTGCAACGTCATGAGGTGTTGCGCACCACGTTCGTCTTCGATGAACAGCAAGTGCTGCAGCACATCCATCCGCAGATGGACACCCCGCTGGTCGAGGTCACTGCCGCCGACCACATCGAACTGCAACGCCAGATCGGCCTCAACGCCGAGCAGCCGTTCGACCTGCAGCACGGCCCGTTGATGCGCTGCCGCTTGATCCGCCTCGATGCCCGGCAACATGTGCTGGTGCTGACCTTCCATCACATCGTCACCGATGGCGGCTCGCTGCCGATCCTGTTGCAGGAATTCACCCGGGTCTACGGGCAGTTGAGTGCCGGGCAGGCCGTGCAGCTAGCGGAACCGGGCATTCAATACGCCGACTTCGCCCGCTGGCAGCGCCTGTGGCTGGAGGCCGGCGAGGCCGAGCGTCAGCTCGATTACTGGCGTGGGCAGTTGGGCAACGAGCATCCACGGCTGAACCTGCCGACCGACCGCCGTCGCCCGGCGATCCCGAGCCAGCAGGGCGCCAGCGTCGAGCTGAAAATCCCCGCTGCGTTGACCGCTCAACTGCGCGAACTGGCCCGCCGCGAAGGCTGCACCCTGTTCATGCTGCTGATGGCGGCACTGCAGACGCTGTTGCATCGCTACAGTGGCGAGCAGGACATTCGCGTCGGCGTGCCGATTGCCAACCGTACCCGCCAGGATGTGGAAAACCTGCTGGGCTTTTTCGTCAACACCCAGGTGTTGCGCAGCCAGCCCCGGGCCGACCAGCCGTTCGTGCAGTTGCTGGCCGAGATCAAGGCCGCGGCACTCGGCGCACAGGCCCATCAGGACCTGCCGTTCGAGCAACTGGTCGATGGCCTGGGCGTGGAGCGCAGCCTGAGCCACACGCCGCTGTTCCAGGTGATGTTCAACCACCAGCGCGACAGTGGCGACCCGCAATGCTGGGACCTGCCGGGCCTGAGCGTCGAACCGCTGATCTGGGACGAAAAGACCACCAAGTTCGACCTGATGCTCGACACCGTCGAAAGCGACGAGAGCATCCACGCGTCGTTCGTCTACGCCACCGAACTGTTCGACGCCGCGACCATCGAGCGTCTCGGTCGGCACTGGCTGAACCTGTTGCAGGCCATCTGCACCGATGCCGGTGTGGCCTTGGCCGACCTGAGCATGCTCGACGCTGCCGAACAGCAGGCCACCTTGCTGGACTGGAATCGCAGCGCCGAAATCAACACGGCAGAAGCTGCGAATGCCCTGTGTGCCCATCAACTGATCGAAGCCCAGGCCGCCGCGCACCCGCACAACATTGCCGTGACCTGCGAGGGCATCACCCTCACTTACGCCGAACTGAACAGCCGCGCCAACCGCATTGCCCATCGTCTGCGCGAACGCGGGGTCGGCCCGGACGTGTTGGTGGGCATCGCCCTGGAGCGTTCGCTGGAGATGATCGTCAGCCTGCTGGCGATCCTCAAGGCCGGTGGCGCCTATGTGCCGCTGGACCCGGATTACCCGCAGGATCGCCTGGCCTACATGCTCGCCGACAGCGGCACGCGCCTGTTGCTCACCGATTCGGCCCTGATGCCGCGTCTGCCGTTGAACGAAGGCATTGAAGTGATCTGCCTCGATCACGCCAGCGACTGGCTCGATGAGGCCAGCGCCGATAACCTGCCGAACCTGACCGCTGCAGCGAACCTGGCCTACGTCATCTACACCTCCGGTTCCACCGGCAAACCCAAGGGCACGCTGCTGCCCCACAGCAACCTGACCCGCCTGTTCAGCGCCACCGGGCACTGGTTCGGTTTCAATGCGGACGACGTCTGGAGCCTGTTCCATTCCTATGCCTTCGACTTTTCCGTATGGGAAATCTTTGGCGCGCTGTTCTACGGCGGCAAGCTGGTGGTGGTGCCGCACGCGGTCAGCCGCTCCCCGGAAGACTTCGCCCGCTTGCTCAGCGATGAAGGTGTCACGGTACTCAACCAGACCCCCTCGGCCTTCCGCCAGTTGATGCCGTTCGCCTGCGCCAACGCACAAGGCATGGCCCTGCGTTACGTGGTGTTCGGTGGCGAGGCGCTGGACGTGGCCAGCCTGCGGCCGTGGTACGACGCTTTCGACGACCGGCAGCCGTTGCTGATCAACATGTACGGCATCACCGAAACCACGGTGCACGTGACCTACCGCCCGCTGTCCCGCGCCGACCTCGATGGCGCCAACAGCTCGCCGCTGGGCGAGCCGATCGCCGACCTGCGCTGGTACGTGCTCGACCCGCGCCTGAACCCGGTGGCCAAGGGCTGCGTCGGTGAGCTGTACGTCGGCGGTGCCGGTCTGGCCCGGGGTTATCATCAGCGTGCCGACCTGACCGCCACGCGCTTCGTGCCGGACCTGTTCGCCGCCGAGCCGGGCGCGCGCCTGTATCGCACCGGTGACCTGGCGCGATATTGCGCCGATGGCAGCATCGAGTACGCCGGGCGTATCGACCATCAAGTGAAGATCCGTGGCTTTCGCATCGAACTGGGGGAAATCCAGGACCGCCTGCAAAGCCACCCGGCCATCGAGCAGGCGCTGGTCCTGGCACCGCAGGTCAACGGCAGCCAGCAACTGGTGGCGTGGTTCACCGCGACCAACGACGACAAGGATTTGCGCCAGTCCCTGCGCGAACATTTGCAGGGCGGTCTGCCGGACTACATGGTGCCGGCGCACCTGCTCAGACTCGAGCACTGGCCGCTGACCAGCAACGGCAAGCTGGATCGCAACGCACTGCCCAAGCCTGATGCGGCGCTGGCGCAGCAGGCTTACACGGCACCGATGGATGACATGCAGACCGAGTTGGCGGCGATCTGGCAAGACGTGCTCAAGCTCGAGCGCGTAGGCATCGATGACAACTTCTTCGAGCTGGGGGGCGACTCGATCATCTCCATCCAGGTGGTCAGCCGCGCGCGTCAGGCCGGGATTCGCATCACCCCGCGCGACCTGTTCCAGCACCAGACCGTGCAGAGCCTGGCGAAGGTCGCTGTGCGCAGCGCCGGGCTGGTCATCGATCAGGGGCCGGTGCGCGGTGACGTGTTGCTGACGCCGATCCAGCACTGGTTCTTCGAACAAGGCATCGAGGCCCGTCATCACTGGAACCAGTCGGTATTGCTGGAACTGCGCGAGCCACTGGACAGCGGCTGCCTGCAACAGGCGCTGGCGGCGTTGCTGGAACATCACGACGCATTGCGCCTGCGTTTGCGTCAGGTGGAGGGTGTCTGGCAACAGGCACAAGCCGAGCAATGGAACAGCGCCGATGTACTGTGGCAGCGCCAAGCCGCCGATGCCGATGAACTGCTTGAACTGTGCAACGCCGCACAGGCGAGCCTGAACTTGCAGGACGGCCCGTTGCTGCGTGCCTTGCTGGTGGACATGGGCGCGGCAGGCCAGCGCCTGTTGCTGGTGGTGCATCACCTGGCGGTGGACGGCGTTTCCTGGCGTCTGCTGCTCGAAGACCTGCAAGCCGCTTACGCTCAGGCACGTCGGGCCGAGCCGCTGCGCCTGCCGGCCAAGACCAGCGCCTATCAGGCCTGGGCCGCACGTTTGCAACGTCTTGCGCAAAGCCCGGCGCTGGTGGAGCAAGCCGCTTACTGGCAAACCCAATACCACGACGTCGTGGTGCAACTGCCGGCGGACAACCCGCAAGGCAGTCTGGCCAGCCGGCACGCCATCAGCGTGGAAACCGTGCTCGACATCACCTTGACCCGCCAACTGCTGCAAGAGGCCCCGGCGGCTTACCGCACCCAGGTCAACGACCTGTTGCTGACGGCACTGGCGCGGGTACTGGGCCAATGGACCGGTCAATCCTCGACCCTGGTCCAACTGGAAGGCCACGGCCGCGAAGACCTGTTCGACGACATCGACCTGACCCGCACCCTGGGCTGGTTCACCTCGATTTTCCCGGTCAAGCTCACCCCGGCCGACGACCTGGCCGCGAGCATCAAGGCGGTCAAGGAACAGCTGCGCGCCGCGCCCGACAAAGGCATCGGCTTCGGCATCCTGCGCTATCTGGCCGACGTTGGCCTTGAGGCTCTGCCATCACCCCAGGTCACCTTCAACTACATGGGCCAGTTCGACGCCAGCTTTGACGAGCAGGCGCCGTGGCGCCCGGCGAAGGAAAGCGGCGGTGCCGAACAGGGCGCCTCGGCCGAGCTGGACCGGGGCCTGAGCATCAACGGCCAGGTCTACGCTGGCCAACTGCGCCTGAGCTGGACCTTCAGTAGCGACCTGTTCAAAGCGCAAACCGTACAGCACCTGGCCGATGCCTATGCCATGGAGTTGCAACGGCTGATCGAACATTGCCTGAGCGGTGCCGGCGGCCTGACCCCGAGCGATGTACCGCTGGTGCGTGTCGATCAGGTGCAGCTCGATGCCTTGCCGCTGGCGGCCAGCCGCATCGAAGACATCCTGCCGCTGTCGCCGATGCAGCAAGGCATGTTGTTCCATAGCCTGTTCGCCCCGGATGCCGGTGCCTACGTGCCGCAGATGCGCGTGGATGTGCAGGGGCTCGACGTCGAGGCGTTCCGCGATGCCTGGCAGCAGACGCTGGCGCGCCATGAAGTGCTGCGCGCGGCGTTCTTCAGCGAAAGCAATGGCTCGCGACCGCTGCAAGTGATCCTGGCCGAAGCCACGCTGCCAATGAGCCTGCTCGACTGGCGCGACCGGCCTGATCTGCCGCACGCGCTGGAGCGACTGGCCGAGGACGATCGCCTGCGCGGTTTCGACCTGACGGCGGCACCGCTGCTGCGCCTGACCCTGGTGCAGACCGCCGATGACAGCCATCACCTGATCTTCACCAACCACCACATCCTGCTGGACGGCTGGAGCACCTCGCAGTTGTTCGGCGAAGTGCTGCAACGCTACTGCGGCGTCATGCCGGCGCCGGGTGTCGGTCGTTATCGTGATTACATGAGCTGGCTGGGTACCCGTGACCGTGCCGCGTGCGAGGCGTTCTGGCTGGAGCAATTGCAGGCGTTCACCGAGCCGACGCGACTGGCCGGTGCCTTGCCGGGGCCGGTTGCAGGGCAGGGCAGCGGTCATCGCACGCTGAACCTCAGTCTGGACCGCGCGGCCACCGAGCGCCTGAGCGTGTTCGCCCGTCAGGCCCGTGTCACACCCAACACCCTGCTGCAAGCCGCCTGGCTGTTGATATTGCAGCGCTACACCGGCCAGTCGACGGTGGCGTTCGGCGCCACGGTGTCGGGGCGTCCGAGTGAACTGCAAGGCATCGAGCAGCAGATCGGGTTGTTCATCAACACCTTGCCGGTGATCGCCACGCCGCACCCCGAGCGCACGGTCAGCCAATGGATCGATGAGGTCCAGGCGCTCAACCTCCGGTTGCGCGAAGTCGAGTACACGCCGCTGGCGGACGTGCAGCGCTGGGCCGGTCATTCCGGCGAGGCGCTGTTCGACACCTTGCTGGTGTTCGAAAACTACCCGGTGGCGCAAGCGTTGGAGGAGGGCAACAGCAGCGCGCTGAAATTCTCCGGCATCAGCAACCACGACCAGACCAGTTTCCCGCTGGCCATTGCCGCCGAGCTGGGCGAATGCCTGGACCTGCGTTTCAACTACGACACGACTCTGTTCAGCGCCGAAGCGATTGAGGGTTTGAGCACTCGGCTGGTGGCATTGCTCGATGCCATGGTCTGCGCGCCGCAACAGCCATTGGGGCGCTTGAGCCTGCTTGATGCCGTGCAAACGGCGCAGCAGGTCGAAGGCTTCAACCGCACGGTGCAGGACTGGGCGGATGTGCGCCCGGTCTACCAGTGCTTCGAAGCCCAGGTGCTGCAAACCCCGGAGGCCCCGGCCCTGGTGTTTGCCGGCCGGACCCTGAGTTATCGCCAGCTCAACCAACAGGCCAACCGCCTGGCGCACCTGTTGCGCCGTCAGGGTGTGGGCGCCGAAGTGTTGGTGGGCATCGCTGCCGAGCGCTCGCTGGAACTGGTGATCGGCTTGCTGGCGATCATGAAGGCCGGTGGCGCCTACGTGCCGCTCGACCCGGACTACCCGCGCGAACGCCTGGAGCACATGTTCGACGACAGTGGCGTGCACCTGCTGCTGACCCAGCGGCATCTGCTTGAGCAGTTGCCGATTCCGGCCGCCACCACGGCGATCTGCCTCGACGACATGGCGCCGCTGCTCGAAGGGCTGAGCGACGAAAACCTGCCCTGCGTGGTCGAGCTGCAATCGCTGGCCTACATGATCTACACCTCCGGCTCCACCGGCAAACCCAAGGGCGCGGCCAACCGTCACGATGCCTTGTACAACCGCCTGGCGTGGATGCAGGGCGCCTATCCGCTGGACGGGCGCGACACCGTATTGCAGAAAACCCCGTTCAGTTTCGACGTGTCGGTCTGGGAGTTCTTCTGGCCGCTGATGACCGGCGCACGGCTGGCCGTGGCCGAACCGGGTGCCCATCGCGATCCGGCGCAACTGGTCAGCCTGATCGAGCAGTACCGGGTCAGCACCCTGCATTTCGTACCGTCGATGTTGCAGGCGTTTGTCCAGGGCGAAGGTTTCGAGCGTTGCGCCAGCCTGCGGCAGATCATGTGCAGCGGCGAAGCCTTGTCGGCAGACTTGCAGCACAGCCTGTTCCGCGTCCTGCCGGACGTCGGCCTGTACAACCTGTACGGTCCGACTGAAGCGGCGATCGACGTAACCCACTGGACCTGTGTCGATGACGGCGGGTTCAGCGTGCCGATCGGTTATCCGATTGCCAACCTGGTGACCTACATCCTCGACGACAGCCTGCAACCGCAGGTGCAGGGTTGTGTCGGCGAGCTGTACCTGGGCGGCATCGGCCTGGCCCGGGGTTATCACAACCGTGCGGACCTGACCGCCGAGCGCTTCGTCGCCAGCCCGTTCGGTGAGCAGGGCGAACGCCTGTACCGCACCGGCGATCTGGCACGCTACCGCGAAGGCGGCGTGATCGAATACGTCGGCCGCATCGACCATCAAGTGAAGATCCGCGGCTTGCGCATCGAACTGGGGGAAATCGAAGCCTGCCTGCTGGAGCATCCACAGGTGCGCGAAGCCGTGGTGATTGCCCTGGATGTCGGCAAGTCCAGGCAATTGGTGGCCTACGTTGTCGGTCATGCCGACCTTGAGCCACTCAAGCAACACCTGCGCAAGGCGCTGCCCGAGCATATGCAGCCAAGCCACATACTGTTGCTCGATCAGTTGCCGGTGACACCCAACGGCAAGCTCGATCGCCGCGCATTGCCGCAGCCGGACCAGCAGGTTCGCGAGTACGTGGCGCCGCGCACTGCCGTGGAAGCGACGCTGCAAGCGGTGTGGCAGGCGTTGTTCGAAGTGCCGCAGATTGGCATGCACGACAACTTCTTCGAACTGGGCGGCGATTCCATCGTCTCGATCCAGGCCGTCAGCCGGGCGCGCAAGGCCGGCTTGAGCATTTCGCCCAAGCATGTGTTCAGCCATCCGACCCTCGCTGAACTGGCGACGGTCGCCCAACCGGTCGAGGCGGATCAAACCGTGCCGACTGTGGTTGCACCGATAGCAAACATCGAACTGAGTGAAGCGCAATATCAGGCGCTGGCATTAACGGCGGACGAAGTCGAAGACGTTTATCCGCTGTCGCCAATGCAGCAAGGCATGCTCTTCCACTCGGTGCAGGATGGCGATTCGGGGCTGTACGTCAACCAGATCGAAGTGGGCGTGCGCGGCGTGGATGGCGCGCGTTTCCGTGAAGCCTGGGCCGATGCTGCCCGGCGTCACGGGATTCTGCGCACCGCATTCCTTTGGGAAGGCGACAAGGAACCGCTGCAAGTGGTGCGGCGCGATGCGCCTGCGCTGCTGACCGAACTGGACTGGCGCGGGCTGGATGATCAGCCTGAACGCGTCCGCCAACTGGCCCTGGAGGAGCGCGAACGCGGATTCTCGCTCAATCGCGCGCCCTTGTTGCGCCTGTTGCTGGTGCGTCTGGAAGACGACCGCTATCGCCTGATCTGGACTTACCACCACATCCTCATGGACGGCTGGAGCGTGTCGCGCCTGATCGGTGAAGTGCTGCGCCATTACAGCGGCGATGAGCACGAGCCGGTGGCCGCCTACCGCGACTACATCGACTGGCTCGGCCAGCAAGTCGCCGAGGCCAGCGAGGCGTTCTGGAAAGGCAAACTCGCCAACCTCGAAGGCGCCACGCACCTGGCCCGCGCCTTGCCGGTCAAGGCGCCGCAAGCGGGTTACCACGCGATCTACACGCACCTGAGTGCCGGGCAGACTGCGCGTTTGCAGGCGTTTGCCCAGCAACAGCAGGTGACGCTCAACACCCTGGTGCAAGCCGCATGGTTGCTGCTGTTGCAGCGCTACACCGGCCAGCGCACGGTGACATTCGGCGCCACCGTGTCCGGGCGCCCGGAAACCCTCAACGGCTCCGAGAACATGCTCGGGCTGTTCATCAACACCTTGCCGGTGGTCAACAGCGTGCCGACCGAGGCCCGCGTCGGTGACTGGCTGCGCGAGATCCAGGCCTACAACCTCGACATCCGCGACTTCCAGCAAACCCCGCTGAGCGATATCCAGCGCTGGGCCGGGCAGGGCGGTCAGTCGTTGTTCGACAGCATCATCGTCTTCGAAAACCAGCCGGTGGACCGCACCCTGCGCGAATGGAACGGCGACTCGCTGCGCTTCGAAGACGTGTCCGACTTCGGCCTGACCAGCTTCGCCATGGACCTGATGGTCAGCCTCGACGAGGGGCTGCGCATCGAGTACATGCACCAGCGCGACCAGTTCGATCTGGCGACCGTCGAAAGCCTGCGCAGCCACATGGAAAGCCTGATGCAGCGCCTGTGCGAAGACGCCGGGCGTGCCGTCGGCGAACTGGGCCTGCTGACCTTGGACGAAGGCCGGGCGCTGGACGGCGAACTGCCGGTATTGGCGGACGGTGACGAGACACCGGTGCACGAGCTGATCCGTCAGCGTGCGCGACTGCAACCGGATCACACGGCGCTGGTGCTCAGCTATGCCGACCGTGACGCCGAGCACCTGAGCTACGCGGAGCTGGACCGGCGCTCCGATGCGTTGGCGGTGCATCTGCTGGAACAAGGCGTGCAGGCCGAAGACGTGATCGGTGTGTTCATGGAGCGTTCGCTGGAGCTGGTTGTGTCGCTGCTGGCGGTGATGAAGTGTGGCGCCGCCTACGTGCCGCTGGACCCGCAATACCCGCAGGAACGCCTGCGCTACATGATGGCCGACAGCGACATGCGCCTGCTGCTGACCCAGGAACGGCTGCGCGACACAGCGCAGTTGAATCCGGGCACGGCGATGGTCGCGGTGGACCGATTGAACCTCGACATCGAGGTGGTGGCGCCATCGTGCGCCGTACACGCCGAGCAATTGGCCTACCTGATCTACACCTCCGGTTCGACCGGCAAACCGAAGAGCGTCGCCGTCGCCCACGGATCCCTGAGCATGCACGTACAGGCCATCGCCGAGCTGTACGAAATGGACCCGGGCAATCGCGAACTGCACTTCATGTCGTTCGCCTTCGATGGCGCCCATGAACGCTGGATCACCGCGCTGATCAGCGGCTCGACCCTGGTCATTCGTGACAACAATCTGTGGACCGCCGAACAGACCCTGGCCGTACTGCACCGCCAGCGTATCAGCGTCGCCTGCTTCCCCCCGGCGTACCTGCTGCAACTGGCCGAGCACGCCGAACTGCAGGGCGGTGATCCGCCGCCGGTGCGCATCTATTGCTTCGGTGGCGATGCGGTGCCGGACGCCACGTTCGAGCGGGTCAAGCACACACTCAAGCCGCAATACCTGGTCAACGGCTACGGCCCGACGGAAACCGTGGTCACGCCGCTGCTGTGGAAGATCGCTGCCGACGGCCATTGCCAGGCGATGTACGCGCCGATTGGTCAGCGCGTCGGCAGCCGCAGCCTGCACGTGCTGGACATGGACCTCAACCCGCTGCCGGTGGGCATGGTCGGTGAGCTTTACATCGGCGGACGGGGTGTCGCGCGCGGTTACCATCGTCATCCGTGGCAGAGCGCCGAGCGCTTCGTCGCCGATCCGTTCAGCCCTGAAGGCGGGCGCCTGTACCGCACCGGTGACCTGGTGCGCCGTCGCGAAGATGGCGTGTTCGACTACGTCGGGCGCATCGACCATCAGGTCAAGGTGCGCGGCTTCCGCATCGAACTGGGCGAAATCGAAGCCCGCTTGCGCGAGCAGGCCGGAGTCAACGATGCGCTGGTGGTCTTGCGGGACAACGGCCAGGGGCCGCAACTGGTGGGCTATGTGGTGGCGGCACAAGACGATGGTCTCGGCCCGCGTTGCCAGGCAGCATTGCGCGAAAGCCTGCCCGACTACATGGTGCCGACGCAGGTCGTGGTGCTGCCGCGCTTCCCGCTGACGCCCAACGGCAAACTCGACCGCAAGGCCCTGCCGGATCCGGCCTTCAGCGGCCGCGACTACGTGGCCCCGCGCACGCCGCTGGAATGGGCGCTGGCGGACATCTGGCAACAGGTGCTGGGCATCGAGAAGGTCAGCATCACCGACAATTTCTTCGAACTGGGCGGTGATTCGCTGCGCACCCTCAAGGTGATCTCGAAAGTGCGTGCGCTGAACGAGCCGGATTTCCAGATCAAGCTGCGCGACATGATGGCCAAGCCGACGATTGCCGGGTTGTCCGGTGTCGACGAGCAGCCGGTGCGCCAGAGCCCGCAACCGCTGTTGCTGCTCAATCAGCAGGTGACGGATCAGCCGGCATTGTTCTGCCTGCACGCCGGTTTCGGCACGGTGTTCGACTACGAACCGTTGGCCCGGCGCCTGGACGGTGAGCGCACGGTGTACGGCGTGCAATGCCGGATGCTGCTCGACCGGCAGTGGCACGACACCTCGCTTTCGCAGATGGCCGCCGACTACGTCGAGGCGATCCGCGCCAGACAACCCCAGGGGCCGTACTACGTGCTGGGCTGGTCGCTGGGCGGGGCGTTGGCGTTGCTGGTGAGTGAGCTGTTCGAACAGCAGGGCCAGCGCATGGCATTCGTCGGTCTGGTGGACAGCTTTGTACCGACCCAGGCCAATGCCGTTGCCAGTGCGGATGAGTGGCGTGTGGATCTGGCCGGGTTCCTCGGCGCGACCTTGGGCATGGATGGCGAGGTGATCGCCCGGACGTTGAGTACCGAGTCGGCGGGGGACCACGATGCCGTGGCGCGGATCATTCGCGCGGTGATCGACAGCCAAAGCGATCAGGCTAGCGGTTATGCACTGCTCGGTGCCGATGAGCTGGCCCAGACGTTCATGGTCAGTGCGCGCTTGAAGGCCCTGTCGCGGCAAGTCGAAACCCTGCCGATTCCGCAAGCCGGGCTGCATTGCTGGTGGGCCGATGGCAACCCGACGGCCGAACGCGCCACGCTCGAACGCCAGCAACCGCGGCTGCGCCAGGTGCAAACGGTGACGGCCGGGCACTTCGATATCCTGCAGCAGGATGAGTGCCTGGATGCCGTGGTGGCGCTGCTTGGCCGGGAGGTGGTGCCGCAGATCTAAGCCGATCACTTGTGGCGGGCTTGCCTGTGATGTGGGGCGTGCCTGTGGCGAGGGGGCTTGCCCCCGTTCGGTTGCGCAGCAGCCGTAAACCCGAACAACGCGATATGCCTGAAGAACCTCGATCGCTGGTTTTGGGGCCGCTACGCGACCCAACGGGGGCAAGCCCCCTCGCCACAGGCAAGCCCCCTCACCACAGGAAAGTGGTTCTGGCCACAGATTGTCACTCGGTTTGAGCAGTTCTTGAGCTCGCCCTAATGAACAACCCTCCCGGTTCGTTTACCAGGGCAAGCCTGTTTATTTTTTGGAGACTACCGCCCATGGCTCTGCACCCGGACATCGAAGGTTTTCTGGAGCTGGCCGAGTTCGGCCGCCTCAGCGGCAAAAGCCAACCCATGCATGAGCTGACGCCTGGCGAAGCGCGGCAGCAATTCGAACAGACGTCGCAGTTGCTCGATGCCACCCCGACAGGCGCGTTGACGGTGACGGCGGTCAGCCTGCCTGCGCGGGACGGGCATGTGCTCAACGCGCGGCTGTACGCCAAAGCGCAACCGGACAACGAGCCACGCCCGGTGTTGTTGTACTTCCATGGCGGCGGCTACGTGGTGGGCAGCCTCGACTCCCACGACACCCTGTGCCGGCGTCTTGCGCTGGCAGGGGAATTTGCCGTGTTGTCGGCGGATTATCGATTGGCGCCGGAACACCGTTTTCCCACCGCTTACAACGATGCCGAAGACGTGACGCGCTGGCTGGCTATTACCGGTGCCCAAGCCTTGGGACTGGACGCGAGGCGCATTGCGCTGGCAGGGGACAGCGTCGGCGGCAGCCTGGTGGCATCGCTGTGCATCGCCATGGCCCAGGACCCGCTGGGATGGCCGCTGGTGCCGCGCCTGCAAGTGTTGCTCTACCCGGTGATCGACGCGGTAAAAAAGCGCCCGTCCCTGGAGCGATTCGCCGAAGGCTATCTGCTTGAAGCCACCACGCTGGAATGGTTCTACCAGCAATACCAACGCAGCGAAGCGGATCGTGCCGACTGGCGTTTTTCACCGCTGTACGTCGAGGGCCTGCAACGCCTGACGCCGACTGTGCTGTGGTTGGCCGAGTACGATCCATTGCTCGATGAAGGCCTGGCCTGGGCCGAAAAACTGCGGGCTGCGGGGCAATCCCTGGTGCTGGACGTGAAGGCCGGCATGACCCACGACTTTGCGCGCATGGGCGAGATTGTCCAGGAAGTGCCGGGGATGCTGGTGCAACTGGCGGCGCAGATCAGCGAGAGCCTGGCCTGAGTTGCGACGACGGGGCTTACCCTGATGAAAGCTATGGCGAGAGGTTTTTTGTGGCGAGAGGGCTTGCCCCGGTTGGGTCGCGAAGCGGCCCCAAAACCAGCCTATGCGGTTATTCAGGCATACCGCGTTGTGCAGATTTACGACTGCTGCGCAGCCGAACGGGGGCAAGCCCCCTCGCCACAGGGGTCAGCCCTCGACTGCAGGAATATGCCCAAACATCTCCTGCACAAACGCCACGCGCTCTTCGACCGTTTCGGTCACGCCACGAGCCTTCAGGTCTTCCAGTCGTGCTTCCACCGCATGAGTACGCAATGTCAGCCCGCAGTCATTGGCAATCTGGATATTCAGCCCCGGCCGGGCGTTGAGTTCAAGGATCAGCGGGCCTTTTTCCTGGTCCAGGACCATGTCGACACCGATGTAGCCCAGCCCGCACAACTCATAACAGCCAGCGGCGAGTTTCATGAAACCGTCCCAGTAGGGCAGTTGCACGCCATCCACCGCGTTGGTGGTGTCCGGGTGTTTGTTGATGATGTTGTTAAGCCAGGTACCGCGCAGGGTCAGGCCGGTGGCCAGGTCCACGCCGACGCCGATGGCGCCCTGGTGCAGGTTGGCCTTGCCGTTGGACTGGCGTGTCGGCAGGCGCAGCATGGCCATCACCGGGTAACCCATCAAGACAATGATGCGGATGTCCGGCACGCCTTCGTAGCTGATGCTCTTGAAGATCTGGTCCGGAATCACGCGGTACTCGATCAGCGCCCGGTCGCGGTGACCGCCCAGGGAGTACAGGCCGGTCAGGATGCTGGAAACCTGGTGCTCGATTTCTTCATGGCTGATGATCCGGCCGGACACCGTGCGATAGCGCCCTTCGAAGCGGTCGGCGATGACCAGAATGCCATCGCCGCCAGCGCCCTGGGCCGGTTTGATCACGAAGTCATTGCGTGCGCCGATGATCGCTTCGAGATTGTCGATTTCCTTCTCGGTGGAAATCACGCCATAGAGCTCGGGCACATGGATGCCGGCGGCGATGGCGCGTTCCTTGGTGATGATCTTGTCATCGACGATCGGGTACAGGCTGCGCTTGTTGTACTTGAGCACGTAGTCTGCGTTGCGCCGATTGATCCCCATGATGCCCCGGGCTTCCAGGGCTTTCCAGGTCTTCCAGAAGCCGAACATCAGGCGTCAGCCTTTTTCAGGAAGGCCTTGAAACGCACCAGTTCGGTCAGGCGATAGCCGCGATAACGACCCATGGCCAGCATGAAGGCCACCAGGATCAGCAGAATCGCCGGGAAAGTGAACACGAAGTACACCAGTTCCGGCACGCTCATGATCAGGTGCGCCAGGGACGCGGCGAACAGCGTGCCGATGGCCACTTTCATGGCATGGCCACCGCCGCGCTCTTCCCAGGTGATCGACAGGCGTTCAATGGTCATGGTCAGGATCACCATCGGGAACAGCGCCACCGACAAGCCGCGCTCCAGGCCGAGTTTGTGGCTGAACAGGCTGATGGCCGCGATCAGCACCACCACGAAGGTCAGCACCACCGACAGCCGCGGCAGCATCTGCAGTTTCAGGTGTTCGAGATAGGAGCGCAGCGACAGCCCCAGCGCCGTGATGATGGTAAACAGCACGATACCGAAGCCGAGCTGGGTTTCGCGGAAGGCCAGGGCGATCAGCACCGGGGTGAAGGTGCCCAGGGTCTGGATGCCGATCAGGTTGCGCAGGATCAGGATCACCAGCACGCCGATCGGGATCATCACCATGATCATGAAGGTCTGCTGGGTTTGCAGCGGCAGGCCATACAACGAGTACTCGAGGAAGTTGGCGTCGGTGTTTTCGTCGGTCAGCTTGGCCAGGCGAATGGCGTTCATTTCGCTGTTGTTGAGGCTGAAGGTCACATTGGCCTTCTTGCCGCCGTCGACGGTGATCAGGTTCTCGTCGCCGGTCCACCACAGCAGGCGGTCGGTCGGCAACCCTTGCTCGCCGGTTTCCGGGTTGAAGTACAGCCAGTCGGTGCCATTGAAACTGCGCAGCCACAGTTCCGGTATCTGCGGCTGGTCGGCCACCAGGCGGATGGTGTGGACCTTCTCGATCGGCACATGGGCGATGGACAGCAGCAGCTCGACGATTTTCGCCTTGTGCGCGGTGGATGGATCTCCGGCCAGCAACAGTTTCACGTTGTCGTCGTTGAGGTTGTTGACCCGCTTGATAGCTTCGCCGACGAAGGTTTCGACGTCGGCCGAGTGCTGGCGAATCGGTGCGAGCAGGGCTTCGGCGGCGATTTTTTCCGGGCCTTCGATGGTGATGCTGTCGCGAAAGGTCGGGCCTTTGATCTTGGCCTTCTCGCCGGAATAGCGCTTGGTCAGCACCAGGCGGTAATACAGCGTCTGATTGCCTTTGGCTCGGCGTGCCGACCAGGTGACCTTGCGGTTGCCGTCGACCCGGTTCACGGCCACGCCGTAATTATTGGAGATGAAACTCTCGTTGAGGCTGACGAAGTCGCGGCTCAGCGGTGGCACGAACATCTGGATCTTGACCGGATCCTTGGCGCTGGCGACGAACTCGACCTTGGCGTCGATGTTCCACAGGTCGTCAGTGGCGTCTTCGGTCACCGGGATGCCCAGCACGAAGATCTGATAGGCCGTAACTGAAATGCCCAGCACCACCAGGATGGCGATCAGCAGTTTCAGATGAAGGGTAAGAGAGCGCATTTGAATTACTCGGCGGTATGAGCGTCGGTGGTGCAGGCGGGTTTGCCGGCAGCATATTTAAGGCTGGGGTCAACCAGTGCATCGAAACGCTTGAGCGCTTCGGAGCCAATCAGGAGCGGATATTGGAACGCGCTGCGGTCGGTCAGGTTCACTTCGATGCTGCGCAGGGCCGAGCCCATGCAGATGTCCAGTTCGATCACGGGGCGGGCGGTGTACTTCTTGCCTTCCTCGGGGTCGTAGTCGCCGGCCCGGCGCTTGATCTTGCTGACACGGGCCAGCGGGCGTTCGATCGGATGCGAATGGGCGGCGTCGATGGCCAGGTAAAACCGCACCCAGGATTCGCCGTTGCGTTTGAAGCGTTTGATGTCCCGTGCACTCAGGGAAGCGGTTTTCGCCCCGGTGTCGAGTTTAGCCGCCACTTCCAGGTCGATGCCATTGAGCGATGCGTACTCATTGAGGCCATACACGGTCTTTTCCCCGGCCATTGCGAACCCGGGCAGGCAAAGAAAGTAAAGAAAAGCAGGGAAGGGCTTGAGTCTCATAAATCCTGGTGCGCAGCGGTCCGACTTGATTCAAGGCCCTGGCATCGCTGCGCAAGCTCCCTCGTATGCCTGGCACGGTTTTATGACAGGCAGTGCAGATGTGACAAACAAATGCGGCGGCATTCTAGCACGGTGGTTTGACGGCGCCAGCGCTGGCCGGTGGCTATAAACCAGCCGGTCGCTTCGTTATGGTGCAACCGGTTATCAGAAGATTGTCGACAATATCGATTTATCCTTTGACTGCGCTCCCGGTATTCGTTAGTTTTTGCGGCATTGGCTCACAAGGTGTCGACAATATGCTGGATCAACTCGATCCCCCGGTTTCTACGCAAGACGATACGGAGACACTTTCCGAGAACGTCTTCCGCCGCATTCAGGCGGCTATCGTCAAAGGCGAGATCGCGCCGGGCAGCAAAATCTCCGAACCAGAGCTGGCGCGTACCTACGGCATCAGCCGTGGCCCCTTGCGCGAGGCCATCCATCGCCTGGAAGGCCAGCGTCTGCTGGTGCGCGTGCCGCATGTCGGCGCGCGGGTGGTGTCGCTCAATCACGCCGAGCTGCTTGAACTGTACGAAATCCGCGAATCCCTGGAAGGCATGGCCTGTCGCCTGGCCGCCGAGCGCATGAGTCTCGAAGAAATCGACGAATTGCGTCGGGTGCTGGAAACCCATGAGCGTGATGAGGCATTCCAGGCAGGTCGGGGCTACTACCAGCAGGAAGGCGATTTCGACTTTCATTACCGAATCATCCAGGGCAGCGGCAACCGCACGCTGACCCAAATGCTCTGCGGCGAGCTCTATCAATTGGTGCGCATGTACCGTATCCAGTTTTCCACCACGCCCAATCGCCCGCACCAGGCGTTCGCCGAGCACCACCGCATTCTCGATGCCATCGCCGACCGTGACGGTGAGCTGGCCGAGTTGTTGATGCGCCGTCACATCGGCGCCTCCAAACGCAATATCGCCCGTCATTACCAGGACGGCGTCAACCCGACAGCCAAACGAGGTGAGTCATGAGTTCGAACAAGAGCACACCAGGTCAGCGTTTCCGCGATGCGGTCGCCAGCGAACATCCACTGCAAGTGGTCGGCGCAATCAACGCCAATCACGCGCTGCTGGCCAAGCGCGCCGGTTTCAAGGCGATCTACCTGTCGGGTGGCGGGGTGGCTGCCGGCTCCCTCGGCTTGCCTGACCTGGGCATCACCGGCCTGGATGACGTGCTGACCGACGTGCGCCGTATCACCGACGTCTGCGATCTGCCATTGCTGGTGGACGTGGACACCGGTTTCGGTTCCTCGGCGTTCAACGTCGCTCGTACCGTCAAGTCGATGATCAAGTTTGGCGCGGCGGCGATTCATATCGAAGACCAGGTCGGCGCCAAACGCTGCGGCCACCGTCCTAATAAAGAGATCGTGACCCAGCAGGAAATGGTCGACCGCATCAAGGCTGCCGTCGATGCCCGTACCGATGACAGCTTCGTGATCATGGCCCGTACCGACGCCCTGGCGGTGGAAGGCCTGGAGTCTGCCCTGGATCGCGCCGCTGCCTGCATCGAAGCCGGCGCCGACATGATTTTCCCGGAAGCCATCACCGAACTTGAGATGTACAAGCTGTTCGCCAGCCGCGTGAAAGCGCCGATCCTGGCCAATATCACCGAATTCGGCGCGACCCCGCTGTACACCACCGAGCAACTCGCCGCTGTCGACGTGTCGCTGGTGCTGTACCCGCTGTCGGCCTTCCGCGCCATGAACAAGGCCGCGGAAAACGTCTACACCGCACTGCGCCGCGATGGCACGCAGGCGAATGTCATCGACACCATGCAGACTCGCATGGAGCTTTACGATCGCATCGACTACCACACCTTCGAGCAGAAGCTCGATGCGTTGTTTGCCGCGAAGAAGTAACGAACAACTTGTACCTGTGGGAGCGAGCCTGCTCGCGATAGACGTCAACGATGACGCGGGAAGCCTGATACCCCGCGGTGTGCCGTCCACCATCGCGAGCAGGCTCGCTCCCACAGAAGAGCAATGAGTTTCCCCTAAAAAATTCAAGAAAACTGGAGACAGCAATGGCCGAAGCAAAAGTACTCAGTGGCGCCGGGCTCCGTGGCCAGGTAGCCGGGCAAACCGCACTGTCCACCGTGGGCCAGTCGGGTGCCGGTCTGACCTATCGTGGTTATGACGTACGTGAACTGGCGGCTGACGCACAGTTCGAAGAAGTTGCCTACCTGCTGCTGTACGGCGAACTGCCGAGCAAGGCGCAACTGAATGCCTACATCGCCAAGCTGAGCAAGCTGCGTGACCTGCCGCAAGCGCTCAAGGAAGTGCTCGAGCGCATCCCCGCCGACGCCCACCCGATGGACGTGATGCGCACGGGCTGCTCGTTCCTGGGCAACCTGGAGCCGGAGAACAATTTCTCCGAGCAACACGACAAGACCGACCGCCTGCTGGCTGCATTCCCGGCGATCATGACTTACTGGTATCGCTTCAGCCACGAAGGCAAGCGCATCGATTGCGTGAGCGACGAGCAGTCCATCGGCGGCCACTTCCTGCACCTGCTGCACGGCAAGAAACCAAGCGAGCTGCACGTCAAGGTGATGAACGTTTCGCTGATCCTCTACGCGGAACACGAGTTCAACGCGTCGACCTTCACCGCCCGTGTTTGCGCATCGACCCTGTCCGACCTCTATTCGTGCATCACTGCGGCCATCGGCTCGCTGCGCGGCCCGCTGCACGGCGGCGCCAACGAAGCGGCGATGGAAATGATCGAGCGTTTCTCGTCGCCGGAAGACGCGATCAAGGGCACCCTCGGCATGCTCGAGCGCAAGGACAAGATCATGGGCTTCGGCCACGCGATCTATAAGGACAACGATCCGCGCAACGAGGTGATCAAGGGCTGGTCGAAAAAACTCGCCGACGAAGTGGGGGACAAGGTGTTGTTCCCGGTCTCCGAAGCCATCGACAAGACCATGTGGGAGCAGAAGAAGCTGTTCCCGAACGCCGACTTCTACCATGCCTCGGCGTACCACTTCATGGGCATCCCGACCAAGTTGTTCACGCCGATTTTCGTCTGCTCGCGCCTGACCGGCTGGGCTGCACACGTGTACGAACAACGCGCCAACAACCGCATCATCCGTCCAAGCGCCGAATACACCGGCGTTGAACAGCGCAAGTTCGTGCCAATCGAACAGCGCTGAATGGTGGAGGGCTGCCGCGCTGGTTACTGAATGAATCGGGAACCACTGTGGGAGCGGGCTTGCTCGCGAAGACGGACTGACATCCAACATTGATGTTGACTGATACACCGCTTTTGCGAGCAAGCCCGCTCCCACATTTGACCGAGTCCAGATCAGTACCAGTGCCAGGCCCCACCTTTTGTAACTACCGTGACCGAGTCCTGACGATGAACACACAATTCCGTAAACCGCTGCCTGGCAGCCACCTGGATTACTTCGATGTCCGCGCAGCGGTCGAGGCGATCCAGCCTGGCGCCTACGACACCCTGCCGTACACCTCCCGTGTGCTGGCGGAAAACCTTGTGCGTCGCTGCGACCCGGCCACGCTCACCGAATCCCTGAAGCAATTCATCGAGCGCAAGCGCGACCTCGATTTCCCGTGGTTCCCGGCCCGCGTGGTGTGCCACGACATTCTCGGCCAGACCGCGCTGGTCGACCTCGCCGGCCTGCGTGACGCCATCGCCCTGCAAGGCGGTGACCCGGCGCAAGTCAACCCGGTGGTGCCGACCCAACTGATCGTCGACCACTCCCTGGCCGTCGAACGCGGTGGCTTCGATCCGGACGCGTTCGAGAAGAACCGCGCCATCGAAGACCGTCGCAACGAAGACCGTTTCCACTTCATCAACTGGACCAAGAAGGCGTTCAAGAACGTCGACGTGATCCCGCCGGGCAACGGCATCATGCACCAGATCAACCTGGAGAAAATGTCTCCGGTGATCCAGGTGCGCGACGGCGTGGCCTTCCCTGATACCTGCGTCGGTACCGACAGCCACACCCCGCACGTCGATGCGTTGGGCGTGATCGCCATCGGTGTCGGTGGTCTCGAAGCCGAAAGCGTGATGCTCGGCCGCGCATCCTGGATGCGTCTGCCGGAAAGCGTTGGCGTCGAACTGACTGGCAAGCTGCAACCGGGCATCACCGCCACCGACATGGTGCTGGCGCTGACCGAGTTTCTGCGCAAGCAAAAAGTCGTTGGCGCGTGGCTGGAGTTCTTCGGCGAAGGCGCCTCCGCGCTGACCCTCGGCGACCGCGCAACCATTTCCAACATGGCTCCGGAATACGGCGCCACCGCGGCGATGTTCTACATCGACCAGCAGACCATCGACTACCTCAAGCTCACCGGCCGTGAAGACGAGCAGGTGCAGTTGGTCGAGAACTACGCCAAGCAGGTCGGCCTGTGGGCTGACAGCCTCAAAGGCGCGCAGTACGAGCGCGGCCTGACTTTCGATCTGTCTTCGGTTGTGCGCAACATGGCCGGCCCGAGCAACCCCCACGCCCGTGTGGCGGTTTCGGATCTGGCGGCCAAAGGCATCTCCGGTCAGTGGGACGATGTGCCGGGGCAAATGCCGGACGGCGCGGTGATCATCGCCGCCATCACCAGCTGCACCAACACCAGCAACCCGCGCAACGTGATCGCCGCCGGCCTGCTGGCGCGCAACGCCAACAAGCTCGGCCTGACCCGCAAGCCTTGGGTCAAGTCGTCCCTGGCACCGGGTTCGAAGACCGTGGCGCTGTACCTCGATGAAGCCGGCCTGACCGAAGAGCTGGACAAGCTCGGCTTCGGCGTCGTGGCCTTCGCCTGCACCACGTGCAACGGCATGTCCGGCGCACTGGACCCGGTGATCCAGCAAGAGATCATCGACCGCGACCTGTACGCCACTGCGGTGTTGTCCGGCAACCGTAACTTCGACGGCCGGATTCACCCGTACGCCAAGCAAGCGTTCCTCGCATCGCCGCCCTTGGTGGTTGCATATGCGATTGCCGGCACCATCCGTTTCGACATCGAAAAAGACGTGCTGGGTGTGGTCGATGGCAAGGAAATCCGCCTGAAAGACATCTGGCCGAGCGACGAAGAGATCGACGCGGTGGTCAAGGCGTCGGTGAAACCGGAGCAGTTCCGCCAGGTGTACATCCCGATGTTCGCCATCCACGAAGACACCGGCCCGAAAGTCGCGCCGCTGTACGAGTGGCGCGAAATGAGTACCTACATCCGTCGTCCTCCGTACTGGGAAGGCGCGTTGGCCGGAGCTCGTCCGCTCAAGGGCATGCGCCCGCTGGCGGTGCTGCCGGACAACATCACCACCGATCACCTGTCGCCGTCCAACGCGATCATGATGGACAGCGCCGCCGGCGAATACCTGGCGAAAATGGGCCTGCCGGAAGAGGACTTCAACTCATACGCGACTCACCGCGGTGACCACCTGACGGCGCAGCGCGCCACCTTCGCCAACCCGAAACTGTTCAACGAAATGGTTCTGGAAAACGGCAAGGTCAAGCAGGGTTCGCTGGCCCGTGTCGAGCCTGAGGGCAAAGTGATGCGCATGTGGGAAGCCATCGAAACCTACATGGATCGCAAGCAGCCGCTGATCATCATTGCCGGTGCCGACTACGGTCAGGGTTCGTCCCGCGACTGGGCGGCGAAGGGCGTGCGTCTGGCGGGGGTGGAGGCGATTGCCGCCGAAGGTTTCGAGCGCATTCACCGCACCAACCTGGTGGGCATGGGCGTGTTGCCGCTGGAGTTCAAGCCGGGCACCAATCGTCACACCCTGGCCATCGACGGCAGCGAAACCTACGATGTGATCGGCGATCGCACTCCGCGCGCCGAGCTGACGCTGGTGATCCATCGCAAGAACGGCGAGCGCGTCGATGTGCCGGTGACCTGCCGCCTCGACACCGCCGAAGAAGTGTCGATCTACGAGGCCGGCGGCGTGCTGCAACGCTTCGCCCAGGACTTCCTCGAAGAGTCGGCGGTTGCCGTTTAACGCACGCAATACAGACACGGGACTTCAAGTCCCGTGTCTGCTTTCAGATCAGGAGTAACGAGCACCATGGCTCACGCAGCTACGTTTCCAAAGCAAATAAGGATACCCGCCACTTACATGCGCGGCGGCACCAGCAAAGGCGTGTTCTTCAGTCTCAAGGACCTGCCTGAAGCCGCACAGGTCCCAGGCCCGGCCCGCGACGCGTTGCTGCTGCGCGTGATCGGCAGCCCCGACCCGTACGACAAACAAATCGACGGCATGGGCGGCGCGACCTCCAGCACCAGCAAAACCGTGATCCTGTCGAAAAGCACCAAGGCCGATCACGACGTCGATTACCTGTTCGGTCAGGTGTCCATCGACAAGCCGTTCGTGGACTGGAGCGGCAACTGCGGCAACCTGTCGGCGGCGGTCGGTTCGTTCGCGGTCAGCAACGGCCTGGTGGACGCCAGCCGTATCCCGCATAACGGCGTAGCCGTGGTTCGTGTGTGGCAGGCCAACATTGGCAAGACCATCATCGCCCACGTGCCGATCACCAATGGTGAAGTGCAGGAGACCGGCGATTTCGAACTCGACGGCGTGACCTTCCCGGCGGCCGAAGTGCAGATCGAGTTCCTCGATCCGGCAGCGGAAGAAGAGGGCGGCGGCGGTTCGATGTTCCCCACCGGCAACCTGGTCGATGACCTGGAAGTGCCCGGTGTCGGCACCTTCAAGGCGACCATGATCAATGCCGGCATCCCGACGATTTTCGTCAATGCCGAAGACATCGGCTACAAGGGCACCGAGTTGCAGGGCGCGATCAATGGCGACCCGAAAGCCTTGCTGATGTTCGAAACCATCCGCGCCTACGGGGCATTGCGCATGGGCCTGATTTCCAACATCGACGAAGCGGCCAAGCGTCAGCACACGCCGAAAGTCGCCTTCGTGGCCAAGCCGGCGGACTACGTGGCGTCCAGCGGCAAGGCGATTGCCGCAGGCGATGTCGACCTGCTGGTACGTGCGTTGTCCATGGGCAAGTTGCACCACGCGATGATGGGTACCGCGGCCGTGGCGATCGGTACGGCTGCAGCGATTTCCGGCACTTTGGTGAACCTTGCGGCAGGCGGTATCGAACGCAACGCGGTGCGCTTCGGACACCCGTCCGGTACCCTGCGAGTCGGCGCCGAGGCCAGCCTGGTCAATGGTGAATGGACCGTGAACAAGGCGATCATGAGCCGCAGTGCGCGGGTATTGATGGAAGGTTTTGTGCGGGTGCCGGGGGATTCTTTCTAAGATCACCCAAAACCCTGTGGGAGCGGGCTTGCTCGCGAAAGCGGAGTGTCAGGCAACGTAGATGTCGACTGACACTCCGCCTTCGCGAGCAAGCCCGCTCCCACACTGGATCGACGGTGTACAAAGATCAAATGTGGGAGCGAGCTTGCTCGCGATAGGGCCGGAGCTTACCCGGGAGATTTACTTGAAACGCCGCTCCACACCTTTCTCCACGAGAATCTTCGCGGAGATTTCTTCCACGGAGAAATGCGTGGAGTTGATGTGCGGAATGTTTTCGCGACGGAACAGGTTCTCGACCTCGCGCACCTCGAATTCGCACTGGGCGTAGCTCGAATAGCGGCTGTTGGGCTTGCGCTCGTTGCGAATCGCGGTGAGGCGGTCCGGGTCGATGGTCAGGCCGAACAGCTTGTGCTGGTGGGCGCGCAGGGCGTTTGGCAGTTGCAGGCGTTCCATGTCGTCTTCGGTCAGCGGGTAGTTGGCTGCGCGGATACCGAATTGCATCGCCATATACAGGCACGTCGGCGTCTTACCACATCGCGACACGCCCACTAGTATCAGGTCGGCCTTGTCGTAATAGTGCGTGCGGGCGCCGTCGTCGTTGTCGAGGGCGAAGTTGACGGCCTCGATACGCTCCATGTAATTGGTGTTGGCGCCGATGGAGTGGGACTTGCCGACGGTGTAGGAAGAATGCTCGGTCAGCTCCTGCTCAAGCGGTGCCAGGAACGTCGAGAAAATGTCGATCATGAAACCATTCGAGGTTGCGAGAATCTCACGAATGTCCTGATTGACGATGGTGTCGAAGATAATTGGACGGAAGCCGTCGGTTTCGGCGGCTTTGTTGATTTGTTGTACCATGGCCCGCGCTTTGTCCACGTTGTCGATGTACGGCCGCGTGACTTTGCTGAAGGTAATGTTTTCGAACTGCGCCAGAAGGCTTTGACCCAGGGTTTCGGCGGTAATGCCGGTACCATCGGAGATAAAGAAAGCAGATCGTTTCATTTGCACCTTGGGCCTTAAGCTAGTGACGAATCTTGGATATGATAGGCGCGATTTGCCGGCCGCCAATGGCCTGCATTCTCACTTATTTTCCAGGTCCAGGCCATATAGCCGGCAAATGCTCACTTAAGCAGCCGGTTTCTGAGCTTTTCCAACACAGTTAGTGGAGAGATCACCTTGGTAGAGTACGTAGTTTCCCTCGATAAGCTCGGCAAACACGATGTTGAGCATGTGGGGGGCAAGAACGCATCCCTGGGCGAGATGATCAGCAACCTTGCAGGTGCCGGTGTATCGGTGCCCGGCGGCTTCGCCACGACCGCTCAGGCTTATCGTGATTTCCTGGAGCTGAGCGGCCTGAATAAGCAGATTCACGACGCGCTCGATGCCCTGGACGTCGATGACGTGAATGCCCTGGCCAAGACCGGTGCCCAGATTCGTCAATGGATCATGGAAGCCGAATTCCCTGAAAAACTGAATGCCGAAATTCGCACCGCGTTCGCCACGCTGTCCGCCGGCAACCCTGACATGGCCGTGGCCGTGCGCTCTTCCGCTACCGCCGAAGACCTGCCGGACGCTTCCTTCGCCGGTCAGCAGGAAACCTTCCTGAACATCCGTGGTGTCGAAAACGTCATTCGCGCCGCCAAAGAGGTGTTCGCCTCGCTGTTCAATGACCGTGCCATTTCCTACCGCGTGCACCAGGGCTTCGACCACAAGCTGGTTGCCCTGTCGGCCGGCGTGCAGCGCATGGTCCGTTCCGAAACCGGCACCGCCGGCGTGATGTTCACCCTCGATACCGAATCGGGCTTCCGTGACGTGGTGTTCATCACCGGCGCCTACGGCCTGGGTGAAACCGTCGTTCAAGGCGCGGTGAACCCGGATGAATTCTACGTCCACAAGGGCACGCTGGCGGCTGGTCGTCCGGCCATCCTGCGCCGCAACCTGGGCAGCAAGGCCATCAAGATGATCTACGGCGACGAGGCCAAGGCCGGTCGTTCGGTCAAGACCGTCGACGTGGACAAGGCCGAGCGCGCACGTTTCTGCCTGACCGACGCTGAAGTCAGCGAGCTGGCCAAGCAGGCGATGATCATCGAGAAGCACTACCAGTGCCCGATGGACATCGAGTGGGCCAAGGACGGTGACGACGGCAAGCTGTACATCGTGCAGGCCCGTCCGGAAACCGTGAAGAGCCGCACCCAGGCCAACGTCATGGAACGTTACCTGTTGAAAGAAACCGGTACCGTGCTGGTTGAAGGTCGCGCCATCGGCCAGCGTATCGGCGCCGGCAAGGTCCGCATCATCAAGGACGTGTCCGAGATGGACAAGGTCCAGCCAGGCGACGTACTGGTGTCCGACATGACCGACCCGGACTGGGAACCGGTCATGAAGCGCGCCAGTGCCATCGTCACCAACCGTGGCGGCCGTACTTGCCACGCGGCGATCATCGCCCGTGAGCTGGGTATTCCAGCGGTAGTCGGTTGCGGCAACGCCACCCAGCTGTTGAAAGACGGCCAGGGCGTGACCGTTTCCTGCGCTGAAGGCGACACCGGTTTCATCTTCGAAGGCGAACTGGGCTTCGACATCAAGAAGAACTCCGTGGATGCCATGCCGGAGCTGCCGTTCAAGATCATGATGAACGTCGGCAACCCGGACCGCGCCTTCGACTTCGCGCAACTGCCGAACGCCGGTGTGGGCCTGGCCCGCCTGGAGTTCATCATCAACCGCATGATCGGCGTGCACCCTAAAGCACTGCTGAACTACGACGGTCTGCCGCTGGACATCAAGGAAAGCGTCGACAAACGCATCGCCGGTTACAACGACCCGGTCGGCTTCTACGTCGAGAAACTGGTCGAGGGCATCAGCACCCTGGCGGCTGCGTTCTGGCCGAAGAAGGTCATCGTGCGTCTGTCGGACTTCAAGTCCAACGAATACGCCAACCTGATCGGCGGCAAGCTGTACGAGCCGGAAGAAGAGAACCCGATGCTGGGCTTCCGCGGTGCTTCGCGCTACATCAGCGAGTCGTTCCGCGACTGCTTCGAACTCGAATGCCGCGCCCTCAAGCGTGTGCGCAACGAGATGGGCCTGACCAACGTCGAAATCATGGTGCCGTTCGTTCGTACCCTGGGTGAAGCGAGCCAGGTGGTGGATCTGCTGGCGGAAAACGGTCTGGCCCGTGGCGAAAACGGCCTGCGCGTGATCATGATGTGCGAACTGCCGTCCAACGCCATCCTGGCCGAAGAATTCCTCGAGTTCTTCGACGGTTTCTCCATCGGTTCCAACGACCTTACTCAGCTGACCCTGGGCCTGGACCGCGATTCCGGTATCATCGCGCACCTGTTCGACGAGCGTAATCCGGCGGTCAAGAAGCTGCTGGCCAACGCCATTGCCGCCTGCAACAAGGCCGGCAAGTACATCGGCATCTGCGGTCAGGGTCCTTCGGACCACCCGGACCTGGCCAAGTGGCTGATGGAGCAGGGCATTGAAAGCGTTTCGTTGAACCCGGACTCCGTACTGGAAACCTGGTTCTTCCTGGCAGAGGGTCAGGCGCAGGCTTGATCCCATATATACGGGCCGCTCACATACCTTTGTAGGAGCGAGCTTGCTCGCGATGGACGTCAACGATCACGCGCTTATCCTGGATAAACGAGGTGTCCTGAAGTTTTTCGCGAGCAAGCTCGCTCCTACAGGGGCGACGTAGTGTCAGGGAGCGGTCTTTTAGAGATTCAAGCAGGGCGGGCTCCTCCGGATGCCGCCCTTTTTTGTGCAAGAGATTATGCAAAGCAGCAGCAACCTATTTCCTGTCGCCCTGATCAGCGCCGAACGGCGCGGCGATCTGAGCGAAGATGTGTATCGTTTGAAACCCGGTAACAGCCCCGACTTTACCGTCGAACTGGCTGTGACACGCCTTGGCATGGCCGATGAGCCCTCATCCCGTGGTGTGCCGGTGATCCTGCTGCACGGCAGCTTTTCCAATCGCCGGTTCTGGTTTTCTCCCAAGGGCCTGGGGTTGGGCGCCTATCTGGCGCGCCTGGGGTTCGACGTCTGGATTCCGGAAATGCGCGGCCATGGCCTGTCCCAGCGCAACCACGACTACCGCAAGAACCGGGTCGCCGACTACGCACGCTATGACCTGCCGGCCATCGGCGCGTTCGTGCGTGAACAGAGCGGGCAGGTGCCGCACTGGATCGGTCACTCGCTGGGCGGTACTACACTGGCCGCAGCGCTGGGTGGCGAGTACATCGGTGAGCCGGTGGTGGCCTCGGCGGCTTTTTTCGGTACACAAGTCAGCCGCACCTATTGGCCATTGAAGATTCCGCCGGTGGAGTGGAGCAGTCGCTTCATTCTCAAGCGTTTTGCCCAGTTGTCCGGAGCAAGGCTCAAACGCGGCCCGGAGGACGAGCCGATCGGCCTGGCCCTGGAAAGCATGCGTTGGTTCGGCCTGTTCGGGCGCTTTGGCGATGCCGGTAAAGACTGGTGGGCCGGTTTGGCCGAGGTCAGGTTGCCGGTGCTCGCCGTGAGTGCAGCGGGTGATCATCAGGATCCTGCATGGGCGTGCCGCAAACTGTTCGAACAGTTCGGTTCCGAGCACAAGCAATTTATCAATCTGGGTCGTGATCAGGGTTTCAGCGACAATTTCGGTCACATTGAAATGCTCGTCAGCAAACCTGCCCAGGCCGAAGTCTGGCCATTGGTGACCCGCTGGCTGGCGGATCAGCAGACACCCTTGTTGGGTGAACAGGGGGATTTGGCCGCGGCGGTTTGAGCCTGATGCTCTAACAAGGGCATTTCGCTCCGGTCGGCTTGCGGCTAAGATATGACGCATTGAGCTGTTCCAGTCACTTTGCGTGATTGAGTCATCACTGATGTTCGTGCTGTCTTCCTCTTTAACAGGAGTTTCTCGATGAACCATTACCTCACGCCTGACCTGTGCGACGCCTATCCGGAGCTGGTGCAGGTGCTGGAACCGATGTTCAGCAATTTCGGCGGCCGTGATTCCTTCGGTGGCGAAATCGTGACCATCAAGTGCTTCGAAGACAACTCGCTGGTCAAGGAGCAAGCCGAGCTCAAGGGTAATGGCAAGGTCCTGGTCGTCGATGGTGGCGGTTCCCTGCGCCGTGCGTTGCTGGGCGATATGATCGCCGAGAAAGCCGCGAAAAACGGCTGGGAAGGCCTGGTGATCTATGGTTGCATCCGTGACGTCGACGTCATCGCGCAAACCGATCTGGGGGTTCAGGCGCTGGCCAGCCACCCGATGAAAACCGACAAGCGCGGTATCGGCGATCTCAACGTTGCCGTGACCTTCGCCGGCGTGACCTTCCATCCGGGCCATTACATCTATGCGGACAACAACGGCGTGATCATCTCGCCCAGCCCGCTGAAAATGCCTGAATAAAAACGGCTGCAGACCAGAGGAGTGCGGATGTTCGAGGAAGAAAACGCGCAATGGGGGCTGGTGCATGCCCTGGTGCTGGACGGTAGAGGCGGTGCGCGTTCGATTGCCCGGACTGAACTTGACGACTTGCAGTTGCAGGCCCATGAAAGCCTGTGGTTGCACTGGGATCGCAGTCATCCGCAAACCCGGACCTGGCTACGCAAATCCAGCGGTCTGAGCGAATTCAGCTGTGACCTGTTACTCGAAGAAAACACCCGTCCGCGACTTTTACAGCTTTCGGACAGCGAACTGCTGCTGTTTCTGCGCGGGGTCAATCTGAACCCCGGTGCCGAACCGGAAGACATGGTGTCGGTGCGGATCTTCGGTTCTGCCCAGCGTGTCATTTCCCTGCGTTTGCGTCCGTTGCGTGCCACTGACGAGTTGCTGGTGCAACTGTCCGAGGGCAAGGGGCCGAAAACCGCGTCCGAACTCATCCTGTGCATGGCGCAGTACCTCACCAACAAGGTGCAGGATCTGGTCAGCTGTCTCTCGGAAGTGGTCGATGAGGAAGAGGAAAAGCTGGATGCCGACGAACGGTATACGCCTGAACACGGGGCGGTTTTGCAGATTCGTCGGCGGGCGGCAGCGTTGAAGCGCTTTCTTGCTCCGCAGCGGGATATTTTCGGGCAATTGACGCGAATCAAGTTGCCCTGGTTCGTCGAGGACGACGCTGATTACTGGAACGAATTGAACAACAGCCTGACCCGCTACCTCGAGGAGCTGGAACTGACCCGGGAGCGGGTGGGGCTGGTCCTGGAGGCTGAAGACCGTCGCTTGAGCGTGCGCATGAACCGCACGATGTATCGCTTCGGGATCATCACCGGGATCTTTTTGCCGATGAGTTTTCTGGCCGGGCTTTTGGGGATCAACGTCGGTGGCATTCCATTCTCTGCCAGCCCTTACGGCTTTCTGATCGCCTGCCTGATGATGGCCTCGGTGGCGCTGGGGCAATGGTGGTTATTCCGACGTTTGCGCTGGGTCTGAGGGAAAGCATGTGACCCGACCAAAACTGACCTCGTCTCCCACAGACATCACGAGAGGTGCGTATGCACGATCCGTTTGAACAGTCTTTGCGCGACATGCTCAACGCCTCACCGTCCACCCGGGACGACGATGCGTGTCTGGGGCGTGTGCTGAAAACCGCCAACCGCCAGGTCGGCGCCGGTGATTTGTTCAGCTTGCTGGGGCGCTGGTTGCCCGCACTGATGATTGCCCTGAATAACGGATCGGCCCATGTCTCGCCGGTTTCCCGTCTCCGTAAACCTGCTGCCCGCACTGCTGATAAGGCTGATTGAATATGGAACTTGATCTCTGGACACAGAGCCTCGTCACTGCAATGACTGCGTTGTGGACCAAGGTTGCGAACTTCATTCCAAACCTGTTCGGCGCACTGGTTGTGCTGCTGTTGGGTTTTGTCGTGGCCAAACTGCTGGACACCTTGCTTTCCAAATTGCTCGCCAAACTGGGCCTGGACCGCTTGATGGGCGGCACTGGCCTGACCAAGCTGATGTCCCGCGCCGGCCTGCAGGTTCCCATTTCGACCCTGATCGGCAAGATCGTCTATTGGTTCGTTCTGCTTATTTTTCTGGTTTCTGCCGCAGAATCCCTTGGACTTGAGCGAGTATCAGCTACGCTGGATATGCTTGCGCTGTATTTGCCGAAGGTATTCGGCGCGGCGCTGGTGTTGCTGGTAGGTGTCTTGCTGGCGCAACTGGCCAACGGGCTGGTGCGCGGAGCGGCAGAAGGTGTGGGTCTGGACTATGCTTCAGGGCTTGGACGAATTGCTCAGGGCCTGGTGATCATCATCAGTATTTCGGTGGCGATCAGCCAGTTGGAGGTCAAGACCGACCTGCTGAACCACGTGATCGTGATTGTGCTGATTACCGTTGGTCTGGCGGTAGCGCTGGCCATGGGGTTGGGAAGCCGGGAAATTGCCGGCCAGATTCTTGCGGGAATCTACGTGCGTGAGCTGTACCAGGTTGGGCAACAAGTGCGTGTTGGCGAGGTCGAAGGCCAGATCGAAGAGATCGGCACGGTTAAAACCACATTGCTGACCGATGAGGGTGAGCTAGTCTCTCTTTCCAATCGGATCCTCCTTGAGCAGCATGTGAGTAGCCGCTAACCCGGCAAACCCTGCTAATGTATGCCGCCGCAAAATGCCAGCTGACGCTGGCTGCGGAGGATATTGACCTGACTGTCGGCCCGACTTGTTTTGAATAAAGCTCAATCGCTCTCCATGCGCTACGACCCCCGCGAGCTCTCTGATGAGGAGTTGGTCGCGCGCTCGCATACCGAGCTGTTTCACGTAACACGCGCCTACGAGGAACTGATGCGGCGTTACCAGCGAACATTATTTAATGTGTGCGCAAGATATCTCGGGAACGATCGCGATGCAGACGATGTCTGTCAGGAGGTCATGTTGAAGGTGCTGTATGGCCTGAAGAACTTCGAGGGTAAATCGAAGTTCAAGACGTGGCTATATAGCATCACGTACAACGAGTGCATCACACAGTATCGCAAGGAACGGCGAAAGCGTCGCTTGATGGACGCATTGAGTCTTGACCCCCTCGAGGAAGCGTCCGAAGAAAAGACGCCGAAACCTGAGGAAAAAGGCGGACTTGATCGCTGGTTGGTGTATGTGAACCCGATTGATCGTGAAATTCTGGTGCTACGATTTGTCGCAGAGCTGGAGTTTCAGGAAATCGCAGACATCATGCATATGGGTTTGAGCGCAACAAAAATGCGGTACAAACGCGCTCTAGATAAATTGCGTGAGAAATTTGCAGGCATTGCTGAAACTTAGTTCAGCGCAAATATCTCTTACGTGTAGGCAAGTTCTGTTAGACTTGCCGCCGAGTTGTCCCCCGGTTTGCGGGACTGCTTCACAATCACCAGATGGGGATTTAACGGATGAAACTGAAAAACACCTTGGGCTTGGCCATTGGTTCTCTTATTGCCGCCACTTCCATCGGCGCTCTGGCACAGGGCCAAGGCGCAGTTGAAATCGAAGGCTACGCAAAGAAGCAATATTTCGATAGCGACCGTAACTTCAAGAACGACGGCATCCTGCCGGGTGGTTCGATCGGTTACTTCCTGACAGACGACGTTGAACTGCGTCTGGCCTACGACGAAGTGCACAATGCCCGTGCAAACGATGGCAAGAACGTTAAGGGCGCGAACACCGCTCTGGACGCTCTGTACCACTTCAACAACCCAGGCGACATGCTGCGTCCTTACGTCTCGGGCGGTTTCTCCGACCAGAGCATCGACCAGAACGGCTCGAACGGTCGTAACCGTTCCACCTTCGCCAACGTTGGCGGCGGTGCCAAGCTGTACTTCACCGACAACTTCTACGCCCGTGCTGGCGTTGAAGCTCAATACAACATCGACCAGGGCAACACCGAGTGGGCTCCTAGCATCGGTCTTGGTGTGAACTTCGGTGGCGGCAGCAAGCCAGCTGCTGCTCCAGTTCCAGCTCCGGAAGTTTGCTCTGACAGCGACAACGATGGCGTTTGCGACAACGTTGACAAGTGCCCAGACACCCCAGCTAACGTAACTGTTGACGCTGACGGCTGCCCGGCAGTTGCTGAAGTTGTTCGTGTTGAGCTGGACGTGAAGTTCGACTTCGACAAGTCGGTAGTCAAGCCAAACAGCTACGGCGACATCAAGAACCTGGCTGACTTCATGAAGCAGTACCCATCCACCAGCACTACTGTTGAAGGTCACACTGACTCCGTCGGTCCTGACGCTTACAACCAGAAACTGTCCGAGCGTCGTGCAAACGCCGTTAAACAAGTTCTGACCAACCAGTACGGTGTTGAATCGTCCCGCGTTCAGTCCGTTGGCTACGGCGAATCCCGCCCAGTTGCTGACAACAAAACTGAAGCTGGTCGCGCTGTTAACCGTCGCGTAGAAGCGCAGGTTGAAGCTCAAGCTAAGTAATTAGCCCGCAGCTCTGAGAAAAGCCCGGCTCAGGCCGGGCTTTTCTTTGTCTGCGATTTGGGTTTCAGCATTGGTTTTGCGTTGCTTCTAAAGGATCGCAGCCTGCGGCAGCTCCTACAGGGATAAATGCCGAACCAGTGTAGGAGCTGCCGAAGGCTGCGATCTTTTGATCTCATCACTGGCGGCCACAGCACCGATCACCAGGATTGCCGGGCTTTTCAACTCGAAGGCACAGGCATCTTCCTCCATTGCCATCAGGTTGCTTCGACATTCCCGTTGATGCGGCAACGAGGCATTTTCAATCATTGCCACCGGCGTATCGGCCGCCATTGCGCCTGCCAGCAGTTGCTCACGGATCTCGCTGAGCTTTGCCACCCCCATGTAGATCACCAGTGTCGTGCCACCTTGGGCCAGCGCTTGCCAGTTCAGGCTGCTGTCATCCTGAGTGTGGGCGGTCACCAGCGTTACCCCTCGTGCCACGCCGCGCAGGGTCAATGGAATATCGCATTGCGTCGCGCCCGCCAGGCCGGCGGTAATGCCATTGACCAGCTCAACCTCGATACCACGCTCGCGCAACCACTGCGCTTCTTCGCCGCCACGCCCGAAGATGCACGGGTCGCCACCCTTGAGGCGCACCACGCATTTGCCCTGGCGGGCATAACGCAACATCAGGCGATGGATAAAGGCTTGCGGCGTTGAACGACAGCCACCGCGCTTACCCACAGGAATTATCCGCGCGCCGGGGCAGTGCTCCAGCACCGCGTCGTTGACCAGATCGTCGATCAGCACGACATCCGCCTCTCTCAACGCCCGAACGGCTTTGAGGGTCAGTAATTCAGGATCACCGGGACCTGCACCCACCAGCCAGACTTTTGCGCTCATAGTGTTTTCCTCACGAGATGGCGGCTTGCGGCTGCGCGGTGGCGGCCAACAAACGCTTGATTTCCGGGACGCAGGAGCCGCATTGCGTGCCGCAACCCAATTCTTGTTTCAACCCCGGCAAGTCCAGGCCGCGGCGGATGCCGGCGCAGACCGCGTTTTGGCTGACGTTTTTGCAGTTGCACAGGGTTTTGTTACCGATCGCTTCGGCGTCAACCTGGCCCGGTGGGGCACTCAGTGGCGCGAGCAGCCAGCGCCGTAGCTGTTCATCGGCGCGACCTTCGAGCCAGAGGTTTTGCAGCCAGTGCCGGGCGAGGGTTTCACCCGCCAGGCGGATCGCGGTGATCCGGCCGTTCTCGATCCGCACCCGCTTACCGATGGAGCGTCGTGGATCGTCGTAGGCCAGCACCGGTCCGTCGTTTAGCCCCAGGCATTGATCGATATCGCGCAGCAGTTGCGGATCTGGCGCCGTGGCGCTGGCAGCACGTATCAGCAGCGCAGGGCGCTCACGACCGGTCAGACTGAGGCTGACGTAGGAAAACGCCTCGCAGAGGGGGCGTAGAGTCTCAAAGTGTTGTTGGACATCGCCTTCTATCAGCGCGAAAAGGTGCCAAGGCAATTGCACCGGTTCCAGGCGCACGCCGCTGTGTTTGAGCTCCGGTTGTTTCGACAACGGGTCGAAGGCGGGCAGGGTGAGGCTGTTCACGCCCCCCTTGAGAAAACGGTCACCAAAATGCATCGGCAAGAAGGCTTGGCCCGGACGCACGCTGTCGTCACTGGCGACCGGCACGATCACCGCGCCGCGGCGGCTTTTCAGGCTGATCAAATCACCCGCTTGCAGGCGATGCCTGCGCAACTCATCCGGGTGCAGGCTCAACACGGCTTCACTGACATGGCCGAACAACTGCGCGGCAGTGCCGGTGCGGCTCATGCCGTGCCACTGATCGCGCAGACGACCGGTGATCAGCGTCAGCGGGAAACGCGCATCCCGTTGTTCCTTGGCGGCGCGATACGGGTCGGCCACGAACTGCGCGCGTCCGCTGGCGGTCGGGAAAATGCCGTCGAGATAGAGGCGGGCGGTGCCTGCGCTGGACCCCGCAGGAAAGGGCCATTGTTGCGGGCCGATGGTGTCGATCAACCCGTGGCTGATCCCGGACAAATCCAGATCCCGGCCCCGTGTCAGCTGTTTGTATTCGTCGAAGACCTGCGCCGGGGTGTCAAAGGCAAACAGGCTGGTGGCTTGCGGACGCAGATGTTTCTCCAGGCGCTGTGCGAAATCCACCGTGATCGTCCAGTCTGGACGCGCTTCACCCGGTGCGACGATAGCGCGGCGGACGTGGGAAATACGCCGTTCGGAGTTGGTCACCGTGCCGTCCTTTTCGCCCCAACTGGCGGCGGGCAACAACAGGTCGGCAAACCTGGCGGTTTCGGTGGTGCGAAAGGCCTCCTGCAAGACCACGAACGGGCAGGCCTCCAGTGCCGTGCGCACGGCAGCCTGATCGGGAAGAGACTGCGCGGGGTTGGTGCAGGCGATCCACAAGGCTTTGATCTTGCCGCTGCCCACCTGCTCAAACAACTCGATGGCAGTCAGCCCCGGGTTTTCAGGCAGTTGATCAACACCCCAATAAGCGGCCACGTCGGCACGGTGCTCAGGGTTGGCGGCGTCACGATGACCCGGCAGCAGGTTGGACAGGCTACCGGTTTCCCGCCCGCCCATGGCATTCGGCTGGCCGGTCAATGAGAAAGGACCTGCACCCGGACGGCCAATCTGCCCGGTGGCCAGGTGCAGATTGATCAGTGCACTGTTTTTCGCGCTGCCGGCGGTGGACTGGTTCAACCCCATGCACCACAGCGACAGGAAAGACGGTGATGTGCCGATCCACTCGGCACATTGCTGCAATTGCCCGACGCTGATTCCGCAGAGCTGCGAGACCATCTGCGGCGTGTAATCGCGCACCAGTTTCTTCAGCTCGGGCAAGCCTTCGGTATGGTCCTTGATGAAGTCACGGTCGATCCAGTCTTCCCATAGCAGCAGATGCAAAACCCCATGGAACAGGGCGACATCGGTGCCAGGCAAAATCGCCAGGTGCAGGTCAGCCAGATCGCAGGTGTCTGTCCGGCGTGGGTCAATGACGATGACTTTCATCTGCGGTCGGCGGGATTTGGCCTCTTCCAGTCGGCGAAACAGTACCGGGTGGGCGTAGGCCATGTTACTGCCGACGATCATCACGCAATCGCTCAATTCCAGGTCTTCATAGCTGCATGGCGGGGCGTCGGCTCCCAGGCTGCGCTTGTAGCCGACCACCGCCGACGACATGCACAGCCGTGAATTGCTGTCGATGTTATTGGTGCCCACCAGCGCCCGAGCCAGTTTGTTGAAGGCGTAGTAGTCCTCGGTCAGCAACTGCCCGGAAATGTAGAACGCCACGCTGTCCGGGCCATGCTCGGCAATGGTTTGGGCGAAAACGCTGGCGGCGTGATCAAGCGCGCTGTCCCAGTCGGTGCGGCTGCGCGCCAGGCCTTTGCCCAGGCGCAGTTCCGGGTACAGCGCCCTTGCCGTCAAGTCGCCGGTCAAATGCAGGGTTGATCCCTTGCTGCACAACTTGCCGAAGTTGGCCGGGTGTGCCGGATCGCCGCTGACGCCGAGGATGCGCTCGCCGTCATGCTCGATCAGCACGCCGCAGCCGACCCCGCAATAGCAGCAGGTGGACGCGGTGATCTGGCGGTCCATCAGCCTGCGTCCCGCAAGGCCAGCATCACTCGGCCATTTTCGACCCGCGCCGGATGGTGGTGGGCGCAGCCGACGTCCGGGGCCAGGGCTTCGCCGCTTTCCAGGTCGATTTGCCAGTTGTGCAGCGGGCAGGCCACGCGTTTGCCGTAGATCAAACCCTGGGACAGCGGTCCGCCCTTGTGCGGGCAACGGTCGTCGAGGGCGAACACTTCATCGTCGCTGGTACGAAAAATCGCGATGTCGCCTTTAGGGCCGGCAACGATCCGCGAGCCCAGGGCATTGATTTCATCCAGTGCGCAGATATCCAGCCAGTTCATGCCAGCACCTCCAGGTTTTTCACGGGGATGACGTCGAATTCTTTTTTCAGTTGCGGCTGTTCCAGGCGTTCCTTCCACGGGTCCTGTTCGAACGATAGGGAGAATTGCAGGCGATCGTTGAGCGCCTTGCGTCGCTCCGGATCTTCCAGCACGGCTTTCTTGATGTGGTCCATGCCGACCCGTTGCAGGTAGTGCACGGTGCGTTCGAGGTAAAAGGCTTCTTCGCGATAGAGCTGCAGGAATGCGCCGTTGTATTCGCGGACTTCTTCGGCGGTTTTCAGTTTGACGAAGAATTCCGCGACTTCGGTCTTGATCCCGCCGTTGCCGCCGATGTACATCTCCCAGCCGGAGTCGACGCCGATGATGCCTACGTCCTTGATGCCCGCTTCCGAGCAGTTGCGCGGGCAACCGGAGACAGCCAGTTTCACTTTGTGCGGCGACCACATGTTGAACAGGTCATGTTCCAGTTCAATGCCAAGTTGTGTGGAGTTCTGGGTGCCAAAGCGGCAGAACTCGCTGCCGACGCAGGTCTTCACGGTGCGGATGGATTTGCCATAGGCATGGCCGGACGGCATGTCGAGGTCTTTCCAGACGCCTGGCAAGTCCTGCTTCTTGATCCCCAGCAAGTCGATGCGCTGGCCGCCGGTGACCTTGACCATCGGTACGTTGTACTTGTCGGCAACGTCGGCAATGCGTCGCAGTTCCGAAGGATTGGTCACACCGCCCCACATCCGCGGGACTACCGAGTAGGTGCCGTCTTTCTGAATGTTGGCGTGGGCGCGTTCGTTGATCAGGCGCGATTGCGGATCATCCTTGGCTTCCCCCGGCCAGGTGGAAATCAGGTAGTAGTTGAGCGCTGGCCGGCAAGTGGCGCAGCCGTTGGGTGTGCGCCAGTTCAGGTAGCTCAGTGTGCCGGCGATGGTCAGCAGGTGTTGCTCGCGGATGGCCTGGCGGATTTGCCCGTGGTTGAGGTCGCTGCAGCCGCAGATGGCCTTTTCGCTTTTCGGCTTGACGTCGGCGGCACCGCCCACGGTGTTGATCAGGATCTGCTCCACCAAACCCGCGCACGAACCGCAGGAGCTGGCAGCCTTGGTGTGTTTCTTCACTTCGTCGACACTGAACAGTCCGTGTTCCTGAATGGCCTTGACGATGGTGCCTTTGCACACGCCGTTGCAGCCGCAGACTTCGGCCGTGTCGGCCATGCTCATGGCTTTGTCCTGGCCCTGATGCCCGACGTCGCCAAGCGCATTTTCACCGAACATCAAGTGATCGCGGATCTCGCCGATGGCGTGGTTTTCACGGATCTGCCGGAAATACCAGCCGCCATCGGCCGTATCGCCGTACAGGCAGGCGCCGACCAGCACGTCGTCCTTGATCACCAGTTTCTTGTAGACCCCGCCAATCGGGTCGGAGAGGGTGATGGTCTCGGTGCCTTCACCGCCCATGAAGTCGCCGGCGGAAAACAGATCGATGCCGGTGACTTTCAGCTTGGTCGAGGTCACCGAGCCCTTGTAGGTGGCAAACCCCAGTTGGGCGAGGTGGTTGGCGCAGACTTTGGCTTGTTCGAACAGCGGCGCCACCAGACCATAGGCGATGCCGCGGTGGCTGGCGCACTCGCCGATGGCGTAGATCCGCGGGTCATAGGTTTGCAGGGTGTCGTTGACCACAATCCCGCGGTTGCACGGAATGCCGGATTTCTCCGCCAGTTCGGTATTGGGGCGAATGCCGGCGGCCATCACCACCAGGTCAGCGGGGATGATGTCGCCATTCTTGAATTGCACCGAACCGACCCGGCCATTGCCCGCGTCGTGCAAGGCCTGGGTCTGCTCGCACAGACGGAAATGCAGGCCGCGAGACTCCAGGGCGGTTTGCAGCAACTGGCCGCTGGTTTTGTCCAGTTGCCGCTCCAGCAGCCACTCGCCGAGATGCACCACGGTGACGTGCATGCCCCGCAGCATGAGGCCGTTGGCGGCTTCCAGGCCGAGCAGGCCGCCGCCGATCACCACGGCGTGGCGGTAGGTTTTCGCGGTGTCGATCATGGCCTGGGTATCGGCGATGTCGCGGTAGCCGATCACGCCCTCGAGGGTGTTGCCGGGAATGGGCAGGATGAAAGGCGTCGAGCCAGTGGCGATCAGCAGGCGATCGTATTCGGCTTCACTGCCGTCTTCGGCAATGACCCGGCGCTTGACCCGGTCGATCTCCACCACTTTGCGGTTGAGCAGCAGTTTGATGTTGTTGTCCAGGTACCAGTCCAGATCGTTGAGCACGATCTCCTCGAAGGTCTGTTCGCCCGCCAGCACCGGCGACAACAGGATGCGGTTGTAGTTGGTGTGCGGTTCGGCGCCGAAGACCGTGATGTCGTACAGCTCTGTGCTCAGCTTGAGCAGTTCTTCCAGGGTCCGGACCCCGGCCATGCCGTTGCCGATCATCACCAGTTTTAGTTTTTTCATCAGGTTCTCCGGGGAGCTCAGGCCTGCCTCATCAGGGTTCAGGCCATGCTCGACAAATTTTGCGCAAACAAAAAAAGGCGTCCCGCTAGTTGCCTAGCGAGGACGCCTTTGTCCTGGTCCCGTTCTCTCGGGAAGTGCAGCCTTCGTCGTTGAAGCCTGCGCTTTATGTCTGTTGAAAAGGGTAATGCAGTGGTTGTGCCAAGTTGCTCGGGCCCCGTGTTTGTTGGCGTTCTTCCCGTTCGCAAGGGCAGGTTTGTGAGGGAATGCACCGATTAAAGGCGCGTTGCCCGCTAATGGAGCGCCGCCACCAGCAGCACCAGGTTGAGCAGCAGCGATACCAGCGCCAACGTCCGCCAGACTTTCAGCGGCTCGCGTTCCAGCAAGGGTTTTGGGCGTACGCTCAAACTGCGGCGCTCACCTTGCTCGATCAGCAGCAACCATTCTTCCGCCGTTTCGAAACGCTGTTCGGGGGCCGCCGCCACGGCGCGTTCCAGGTGCTGGGCGATCCAGTCCGGCAGGTCGGGCCGGTAGCGGCTGGCGTTGACCGGGAGACCAAACCTGGGGCGCTGGAACGCTTCGATTTCGCCATAGGGATAGTGTCCGGTGAGCAGGAAATACAAGGTCACACCAACGGCATACAGGTCCTGCTGTGGCGTCGGCACTTCGCCTCGAAAGGCTTCCGGCGCGATGTAACTGGGTGTACCCGGCAAAGCCCAGGGCAGGTCTTGCGAGAGACCGGGGCAGTAGGCGAGGCCGAAATCCAGCAGGCGCAGTTCACCGTCGTCCCCCAGCAACAGGTTTTCCGGTTTGATATCGCGATGCAGAATCTGCCGTCGATGCAACAGGCCGACCGCTCGCAGCAAGCGTTCGGCGATGTCTTGCCACTGGGGCAGCGGCAACGGTCCGCTTTGCTCATGCCGTTGCGCCAGGGTAGCGCCCGAATATTCGCGCATCACGTAGTACAAATGCTGACGCTGACTGGCGGCATGCACTTCGGGAAAATGCCGGCCGGCCACGCGTTTGAGAAACCACTCTTCCGACAGCAACGCTTGCCCGGCCTGGTGATCGTCGTGCAGGCGCCCCGGCAGGGTTTTCAGCAGCCAGGGTTGTTGCTGAGTGTCGCGCACGCGATAAAGCAGCGATTGCTGGCTCTGTGCGACGATCCCTTCGACCTGCCAGCCCTCGAACACCTGGCCCGGTTTCAGGGCCGGCGGCAGCGGCCATTGCTGCAAGTGCATCAATGCATCGCCAATGCTCGCTTCGCCGAGGGCGTCGACCCGCACCAGCAAGGCGCTGGCGTTATCCTGGCTGCCAGCCAGGTGTGCGGCATTGACCAGGGTTTGCGCAGCGCTGTGCAAGTCAGGTTGATCACGCAGGATCGCCGCAATGGCGGTATCGCCCAGGACGGCCCAGATGCCGTCGCTGAGCAGGACGAAACTTTCATCGGGGCGCAATTCACCGTCGAGAAAGTCCAGCACCAGATGTTGATCGAGGCCCAGCGCCCGTTTCAGCACATGCTGCATGCCCGGCTGGTCCCAGACGTGATCCTCGCTGATTCGCTGCAATCGGTCGGCGTGCCAGCGGTACACCCGGCAATCGCCGACATGCGCCAGGGTAAAACGCCGGCCACGCAGGACCAGCGCACTGAGGGTGGTCAGCAGCGGTTGTCCGCCGCCGTTGGCCTGCAACCAGCGGTTTTGCGCCAGCAACAGGCGATCAAGTGCCTGCGCCACGCTCCAGGTTTCCGGCGTGGCGTAGTAATCCAGCGCCAGGGCCTGCAGCGTCGAACGGGCCGCCAGGCCGCCATCGGCGCACTGGCTGACACCGTCGGCGATGGCGAACAGGTAGCCTTTGCTCGCCGCCAGCGCCGGGGCCGGCGTGACGAGGCGCAGGGCATCCTGGTTCTCCTCGCGCGGACCGATGGCGCTGGCTTCGGCGAAACTCAGTTGCAGGCTCATCGAGGCGTCAGACCCGCGCAGCCGTCACGGCCGCCGAACCCCAGGTGGTTCTCCAGCGCCGTTTCACGCCGTGCAGACCGAACCAGGCGAGAATGCCGAGGCTGGCGAACAACCACAGTGCCAGTTGATAGCTGCCAGTGCTTTGTTTGATCGCGCCCATGCCGGCCGCGAGGGCAAAGCCACCGATGCCGCCGGCCATGCCGATCAGGCCGGTCATCACACCGATCTCCCGACGAAAACGCTGCGGCACCAACTGGAATACCGCGCCATTGCCGGCACCCAGGCCGAGCATGGTGCAGACGAAAAGTGCCAGTGCGGCGTAGGAATTCGGCAGGTTGAAACCCACCGCGGTGATGCAGATCGCTGCGACGGTGTACATAGCCAACAAGGTCCGAATGCCACCGAACCGGTCAGCCAGAGCGCCGCCCAAGGGGCGCATGAGGCTACCGCCGAACACACAGGCCGCCGTGTAGTACCCGGCCGTCACCGGGCTCAGGCCGTACTGGTCGTTGAAATAGCCGGGCAGGGCGCTGGCCAGGCCGATGAAGCCGCCGAACGTCACGCTGTAGAAAAACATGAACCACCAGCTGTCACGGTCGCCCAGGGCCTTGAAGTAGTCGGCCATGGATTTGGCTTTTGGTCGCTCGGGGGCGTTTTTCGCCATCCAGGCAAAGACGATCAGGGTCAGGATCAGCGGAATCAGGGCGAAGCCGAATACGTTGCTCCAACCAAACGCCGCCGCCAGTACCGGAGCGATCAAGGCGGCGAACACCGTCCCCGAGTTCCCGGCGCCTGCGATGCCCATGGCCTTGCCTTGATGCTGCGGCGGATACCACTGCGAGGCCAGGGGCAGGGCAACGGCAAAGGACGCGCCGGCCATACCGAGAAACAGACCGAGCAGCAGTGCTTGCTCGTAGCTGTGGATGCCGAGCTTCCAGGCGCCGAACAGCGCGCAGATCACGATGACCTGGCCGATCAGACCGGCGGTTTTCGGCGACAGGCGATCAGCCAGCATCCCCATGACAAAACGCAAGACCGCCCCGGCCAGAATCGGCGTGGCGACCACCAGCCCGCGTTGCTGTGTCGTCAGGTGCAGGTCGGCGGCGATCTGTACCGCCAGAGGGCCGAGCAGGTACCAGACCATGAAGCTCAGGTCGAAATAGAGGAAGGCTGCGAACAATGTGGGGGTATGGCCGGATTTCCAGAAGCTTGAATTCATTGCGCACCTCAGCTGTGAAGAGTCTCGAAAGGAGTCATGAGCTTGCAGGTGGGGCGCCGCTACGGCCGCTCCACCGGCCCCGTGCTGTGGGGCCAAAACGAAAAAACGCCGCCACCCGATCCGCCAAGGGCAAATGAGGTGAGCGACGTCTTTGTCGTAGGTGGGGCAACCGCCGTTGGTTACCTGTGGGGATTACTTAGCCAGATCTGTGCCACATTGGAAAAGATCGCAGCCTTCGGCAGCTCCTACAGGGAATGTGTGCCCCTGTAGGAGCTGCCGAAGGCTGCGATCTTTTGTTGTTCAACCCAACAGTTCACTCATGGCAATAATCTGCTCCGCCACTTGAATCAGCTTCTGCTGACGGCTCATTGCCTGGCGGCGCATCAGTGTGTAGGCCTCTTCTTCGTTACAGTCCTTCATTTTCATCAGCAGCCCTTTGGCCAGCTCGATGCGCTTGCGTTCGGCCAGTTGCTGGTCGCGGGCCAGCAACTGGGCACGCAAAGCCTGATCGCTTTCGAAGCGTGCCATGGCCACATCGAGAATCGGCTGCAGGCGTTGTGCGTGAATGCCTTCGACGATGTAGGCACTGACCCCGGACTTGATCGCCTGGCGCATCACATCGGGGTCATGTTCGTCGGTGAACATCACAATCGGTCGTGGCTGGTCGCGAGTGACCAGCACCACTTGTTCCATGACATCGCGGCCTGGTGACTCGGTATCGATCAGAATCACGTCCGGACGCACCGTTTCGACGCGTTCGGGCAAGTCGATGGTCAGGCCGGACTCATCGATCACTTCGAACCCGGCCTCGGTCAGGGCGGCCTTCAGGCGTCCGACTTTTTTCGCGGTGTCGTTGATCAGCAGGATACGCAGCATGTTTGTCGTCTCCTGTCAGCGGCTGGCGGATCGGTGTGAGCCGTCGCTCATGGCGTGCAGTTTGAAGCTGCGGGCATAACCGGCCGGGTCCGAACCGTCCCAGATCTTGCCGTCGATCAATTGACTGCTACGCATCTCCTTGCCCAATGCCGCGACACCGACAGCGCTGGCCGCTTCACGATACAAGTCTAGTTGATGGACTTGGCGGGCCACGGCGAGGTAATCCGGGTCATCGCGCAACAAGCCCCAGCGACGGAACTGGGTCATGAACCACATACCGTCGGACAGGTACGGCAGATTGACCTCGCCTTCACTATGGAAGCGCAGGGCGTGCGGGTCTTGCCAGCGATTGCCCAGGCCATCGACATAGTCGCCCAGCAGGCGCGGCTCGATGCATTCCAGCGGCGTATCGAGGTATTGCGCTGCACTGAGCAATTGCGCGGTGCTGCGACGATTTTCGCTGCTTTGTTCGATGAAGCGGCTGGCTTCCAGAATCGCCATCACCAACACCCGCGCGGTATTGGGATATTGCTCGACGAACGCACGGGTGCAGCCGAGGACCTTTTCCGGGTGATCGGGCCAGAGGGCCTGGGTCGTGGCCAGGGTGAAACCGAGGTCCTGCTGCACGGCGCTGGCGGACCAGGGTTCGCCGACACAGAACCCGTCGATACGCCCGGCCCGCAGGTGGGCAACCATTTGCGGCGGCGGCACTACGACGCTGTCGACATCCAGCAGCGGGTGAATGCCCTGGCTGGCCAGCCAGTAATACAACCACATGGCGTGGGTACCGGTAGGAAACGTCTGAGCGAAGGTGAGTTTTGCGCGAGTTTGGTGCACGTGCCGATCCAATGCCTCAGGACTGGTCACCCCAAGCGCCTGCAAGCCGCGGGACAGATTGATGCTCTGGCCGTTTTGATTCAGGCCCATCAACACCGCCATGTCGGTCGCGGCCACGCCACCGATGCCCAGGTGAACGGCGTAAATCAGACCGTAGAGACTGTGGGCTGCATCGAGTTCGCCGCTGACCAGCTTGTCCCGCAGGCTGGCCCAGGACGATTGGCGCTTGAGGTTCAGGGTCAAGCCATAGGGTTGGGCGAAGCCCTGGGTGGCGGCGACCACCACCGAGGCGCAGTCGCTCAGGGCCATGAAGCCGAGATTGATTTCGGTTTTTTCCGGGGCATCGCTGCCATTGACCCAGGCCAGAGGGCCGACTGACGGTTCGTTCATCGCGCGTTCACCTTGCAAAAAAAACGTCGTCCCGGGTCCGTGCATGGGCAGGCCGGGGACGACGCCATTGTCTTTGCACCCGTTCCGACGCTGGCATGGGTGCTGGTACACGGAAGGGTGCAAGGCATATGCCATCACCGGTTCATCAGCTTTACATCAGGATTCATCGCGCCATGTCTTTCATCCTGCCGGCCGTTGATCGTCAGGCCGCAAAGGAGGTTGGCGTGCAAATCCAATTACTACACGCCACCGGTCTGCCTGATGCTCGTTGCAGCGAGCGGGTGCTGCATGTGCGGGTCAGCGAATCCCCTGTGTATCTGGCTTCGGCGCAGCGCCCGCGGGTCTGTCTGCCGGTCGGTTGGGAAGGGCTGATTGCAACGAGCGATACATTCGAGCTGGGCGGCGGCGTGCAGAGCCGGCCGGTTGCAGAAGCGGCGCTGGTTAAATTGCAAGTGTTCATCGATCTGGGAAACACGCTGGTTGATCAACGACCCAGCCCGACATCCTGGGCGGCATTGCCGGTGGCGTACCCCGCCGTGTGGTCCGGGCGGGCGCTTGAGCGCTGGTACATCGAACAGGCCATGGTCGGGGGGATGGCTTACCAGACCTTCGCCGGCGTGCTGCGTCATACCGAAAGTTACGGACTTGTGCGCTTCCTGCTGGAGCAGGGCACCCACAGCGAAAAGTTGACCACCCTGGCTCAGCGTTATGGCGTTTCCGTGTCGCACTTCCGTCGACTGTGCCGGCAGGCCCTGGGCACGGCGGCCAAGCCTGCATTGCGCGGCTGGCGTGCGGCCAGGGCGCTGTTGAACATGAGCCTGCAGGACGACTCCCTGACGGATATCGCGCTGGAGTTGGGTTTTGCCTCTTCTTCGCATTTCTCCAAGGAAATCCGTGATCTGGTTGGCTTCACGCCCAGTAGCCTGGCCGACATAACCTACCTCCCAGGCAAGTGAGCCAATGAACCGCCGATTGCTTTCGTTATTTGTTTTGCCGTTCTGGTTAGGCGCCCTGTTGTCGCTGGTGCCGCTTGCCGCGCGCGCCAATGCCGACGGCTATGTGGCTCGCGAACAGAGCGTGCGCACATTCTTCAGCGAGTTGTCCGGGCCGTTGGGCAAACCTGTCATCGTCAGCAAGACTGCCGCCGCCAAACGGATTTCCGGTGCCTTCGATCTGCGTTCGCCGCAGCGGACCTTTGAGCGGGTCAGCGCGCAGATGGGGCTTATCTGGTATAGCGATGGCCAGGCGATTTATCTGTATGACGCGTCGGAAGTCAAAAGCTCGATGATGTCGCTGCAGACCCTGACTGTCACCAGACTTCAGGCGTTCCTTGAGCGTTCCGGGTTGCACGATGCACGTTATCCATTACGCCACGACGGCTTGCGCACTTTTCATGTGTCGGGCCCGCCGATGTATGTCGATCTGGTGGTGCAAGCCGCCGGACTGATGGATAACCAGCGCTCGGAACTGTTGCTGGGCAAGCAGCAGATCGGCGTGATCCAGGTGCGCAATACCTTTGTCAGCGACCGCAAGTATGAGCTGCGTGATGACAAGGTGACCATTCCCGGGCTGGCCACCGTGATCGAGGACTTGTTGCGTGGCGAAAAGCGCGAGGTCGAGCCGTCGGTGGCACAAGCCCCTGCGCAGCGTCCACAGGGATTGATGCCGGCGTTTCCCCTGGAAGGCCTGGCGAGCGCCCCCTCGGAGCAAGACCCGACCGCGCCGCGAATCATTGCGCGAGAGGTGGCTGCCGGAAATATACGGGTGTTGCAAAGCGGTTTTGCGCTGGCCAGCGAAGCCTTGAAGCTCAACCTGGGAGCGTTGAACCCGATCAATGGCTTCAAAAAACTGTTCAGCATGCGCACCGTCAAGGACACGGTCAAAGCGCTGCTGTACCTGGGCAGCTTTGCCCTGGCCCTGTGGATTGTCTGGATCACCCAGCGGCAATTGCTGTTTGCCCAACTGTTCGCCCAGGCATCTGACCTGTTCGCAATCTGGGGCCACTTGTTGCTGGTGCTGGTGCTGGCGTTCCTCGGATGCGTGCTGCTGATCGTCGCGCTCGATGCGTTGAGCGAATACTGGCTGTTCATGAAGGATCAGATGATGGACAAGGATTCGGTCAAGCGCGAACACAAGGAACAGGATGGCAATCCCGAGATCAAGGGACGCCGTCGTGACCTGCATCGTGAGTTGCTGTCGGAGCAAATCAAATCCGATGTGCGCAACTCGCGAATGATCATCGCCAACCCGACGCACATTGCCATCGGTGTGTATTTCCGCCCGGAAATCACCGTGTTGCCCTTCATCTCATTGATGGAAACCAACCAGCGTGCCCTGGCCGTTCGCGCCTATGCCAAAGAGGTCGGTGTGCCGGTGATCAATGACATCGCATTGGCCCGGCGGATATTCAAAACCCACCAGCGCTACAGCTTTCTTCAAGTACAGGAAATCGAAGAAGTCCTGCGTCTGAGCAAGCGACCGAAGACGATTTGCGCAAACAGGCTCAGGTGTATCTCGACACCTTGAGTCACATTGAAAAAGATTGTTCGGAGACAGAACATGAGTGAAATCAGAAGCACCTTCAACCCGGCTTCTTTGGGCTTGACCGGTCGAGACGTGGCCGTTGAAAAATATGGCCAAGCTGCCAGTCAAGCGGCCAGGACGGTGGATTATCAGAAGGCCGGCCAAGAGGCATTGGCTCGCCTGATGTCGGTGAGCTACGAAGGTCTGCCTGGCCCATCCGTCGCCAGTGCGGGCAGACCCTTGCTGCACGTGCCAGCGCTGCGCGCTGACGGCAACAAACAGGAAACCAACGGTGATCTGTTCACGCTGTTGATGGCGATGATCAGCGAGTTGATCGGCGAAGTCGACGTCAAAAAACTGAAAAACCGCCTGGCGATGCTGCAAAGCATGGCCGGTGCCAAGCAGCAGGGGTACGAAAAGCTGGCGGCTGACTACGCCGCAGCCGTCGAGGCGCTGGAAGTCGCCGAAGGCAATATCGGTAGCAGCCAGGAGCACCTCGATCAGTTGCAGGAGCGGGTTCGGCAGGTCCAGGGACTGCTGAATGAGAGTGAGGCACGGTTGGCGGAACTGGATTCTGAATCACCGGAATACGCTCGCGAACTGGCACTGCGCGACAAGCTGAAAGGTGAACTGGCGGGCCATACCCAAACACTGCAAAAGGCGACCGATGCTCACCTGAAACTGATCGAGATCGCCAACGCCTGCGCCAAAACGCTGGCCATGGTGGCCGTGAAGGTGCAAGAAGCCGGACTCGCCGGACCCTTGGTGAAGGAGTCCAACGAAAAAGCGCTGAACAGCAGCGCACTGGCGCTCCTGAACCGCTTGAAGATTATCGAGTTGCTTGGCGAGGCGGCGCAGAACAAGGAGGAGCTCAACCAGGAGTTGTTCCAGGAGATGCAAGCCAAGCTTCAGGAACACATGAAGCTCGAGTCGGAAAAGTACCTGGAAGAAGTGCGCAAGGCCGAGGCGCTGCAGAGCACCATGGGCTGCATTGGCAAGATCGTCGGCGCGATATTGACCATTGCGACAATCGCTGCCGGTGTTTTGACCGCCAACCCGGCGCTGATCGCGGTGGGGGTGATTGGCGCGGCAGTGATGATTTCCGATGCGGTGGTCGAGGAAGTGACGGGCAAGTCGTTCATGGCCGAAGCCATGAAGCCGCTCACCACAGTCATGCAGGAAGCCATCAAGCTGTTCACCGAAATCTATACAAAATTGCTGGTGACGTTTGTCGACGAGGAGACCGCAAAAGACATTGCGAAAATCGCAGGCATGATCCAGGGGGTCGCGGCCACGTTGGCTGCCGTTGCATTGGTGGTCGTGGTCGGGGCACAGGTAGTCGGGCCAATGGTCGGCGCCATTGCCTCGAGACTGGCCTCGATGATCGCCAACGCTATGCCTGCAGCCATGCAGGCGCTCAAGCAGGTGGCTTCATCAGTCAGCAATTCACTGACGCAGATGCTGACCCAGTTGCGCAGCTTCGTCACCAGAGGCGCCGATGCCGTGTCCCTGGCCCGCTACGCCGCCAATCTGCAGACGGCTCAGGCCGTCACCGAGTTCGGCAATGTGGCAGTGCAGGGTGGTTTGCAGATCGGTAGCGGCGAACATCTGGCCCAGGCAGCGAAGCACCTGGCGGACGTGCGGGTGCGCATGGCGATCAGCGAAGAGATCACTGACTACCTCACCCGGCTGGTCGAGGACTACGGCCAGGCGATGAAGGTCCGCACCGATGAGATCGGGAATTTAATTGCCGACATGCATCGCAGTCATGACGTGAGCCTGCAAATGGCCCGGCACGTTTGAAGTCACTGATAAAAAGGTAATTTTTCATGACCACCATTCACACCACGACCAGGCCTGCTCCAGCGGTATTGACTCACGATCCGGTGAGCGACGCAGGGTTGAGCGAGTTGATTGCCCAGGAGCAATTCTCGAAAGATCTCAAAGGCAAGCGCCTCTCGGATACGACGTTTCTCAACCAGGTCACCACCAGGCAAGTGCTCCAGAACGGTAGCTTCATAGCGCCTACGGCTGCGGCGCTCGAAAGTGCAATCAATGCCTACCAGCCCAGTGAGTCGGACTGGCAAGACTTCGCTGCAGCTTTGACGATGCTCAACGATGAAGTGCGCAACGATCTGGTGTTTGATCCGGGCGCGTGGGAGAAACATGCCAACGTATTGGTCGCCGCGATCATTGCACTCAACGTCGCACGGGTCGCCAACGCGCATTTGCGCGGGCATTTCAGTGTCATGGCGGCGGAGGCCGCCAAGGCCCAGGGCGCGGCCATCGTCGAATCCGGTGAGGCAGCCTTCTACAGCGCCGTCACTGCCGCCGTAGTGTCCGGCGTAGTTGCCGGTTTCGCTATGATCACGACGTTGAAAGGCCTGGGGCTCAAGCATGACGATATCAACCTGCACAAGCGCAACGCTCTGGACGCCAACAAAATTGAGCATGACCTGAAGCTACATCGTTCCCGCGATGACTGGGATCCGCAAACCACCTACAAAATAGAGACTTTCGACGATTTCGGCCGGTCGAAATTCGTCGACTTCAAACCCGAGGGGACCACGCTGACGCCTCAGGAGCAGGCGTGGTTCGACGGGGAAATCTACAAGGCGAAGGAGGTTGGGAAAAACTCCGACTGGTTGAGTCTGACGGGCATCAAAGGCATTGAGAAAAAGCTCGAAATCGGCCGTGCGCTCAGTGCGATGTCGATGAGCCTGAGTCAGGTCGTGTCCAGCATGGTGCGCATGAGCGAGTACGCTGCGCGGGAGAAAGAAGTCCTGCAGCAAAGTGCACAGAACACTCAGAAAAGCCTGAGTGACGAGGTCGCTCAGAAAGACTCCGCCGACAGGGCACTGGTGCAAAAGATGATGGATGAGATAGTGCAGATAAGCCGGTCGCGCATTGAAGTCCTTGGAAGGGTTTGAGTGAGGAAACCAATATGAGAATTGCAGAGCCCTCACATCCGTCAAGCAGTTTGCCTGCTGACTTCAATGCCAACGTTGATGCGCCGCTGCTTCCCGAAATGCCTGCCGAAGTCCACGCTGGATTTTCCCTTGCGCAGTTGCTCGAGCGTTCGGGGAAGGTGCTCAATCGTAACCTGGAAAACACGCTCAAGTGTCAAGCGGGCGCTCCAAGGGAACTTCAAGGTTCGCCTGCAGAGATTCTTGCGCAGTATTTTTCGTCTACCGAGTTTGCCGAGCAGACTCACGCTAAACGTATTCGATCGCTGATGTGGACACACCAGATGCGTCAGACTGGAATGGTGTTCAATCTTTGCCTCGATACGCTGCCAATGGAGCAACGTCAGCCACTCTACGATGAGCAAGATCGTATTCTCGATGAGCACAGACGAATGTCGGTGCCGGATGAGATCGCTGACGAGTTCGACGTGCGGGTGAACTCTTCAGTCGAATTTTTCGACAAGTTGATCGACCTCATTGACCTGATCAAAAACGGTTATCTGGGCGGTTAACCACGGTAGCTTTTGGCGCAGTGCAATTTCTGCTGGCGGAGTTGGGAGCCTTGATGCCGCTGAGCGGTCCGGGTCGATACGCGGCCGAACTTGGCTACAGCCTGGGCGCGGATGTCATCCAGGGTGTACTGAATGCCACAGGCGCGGTCATTGACGATTTCATCTTTATCCTGTGCAGAAGCTGGACCGTGCTGTCTCCTTCGGCTGGGCTGGACTCAGTGCTGTCCGACTCGGAGTCACTGCAGCAAAGTGTGCTGCAAGTACGTGCCGGGGCACGCCTGCCGTCAAGAGAGGAGCTGGCCAGTGCATTTCTCAATGTCAACGCGTCCCGAACCTCGGCGTTTCAGGCCCTCAATCTTGCAGTGGCCGCGGCGGCCGCCGAGTTGGCCTTGACTGATTTGGGTGAGGATACTCAAGGTCATGTTGTGAATGTCTGTGTAATGCTGATGCTGATGCTCATCTACTTTCCGTTCATCTGGAGTTGTTCCCAGCGTACTGACAATCAATGGTCGCCCGAGCAATTGCGCGAGAATCCTGCGCCGTAGGTGTTTTTCCGCAGAGTCATCGTGAATGTGGAGTGGGGCTGGTTTCAATCGCGCTCTCGCCCGCCACCCTCCACATGGCTATAATCGCCCCACTTTTCGTAGCCTTGAGTCAAACCCGCCCATGTACACCCTGGCCCGTCAGCTGTTGTTCAAACTTTCCCCGGAAACCTCCCACGATCTGTCCCTGGACCTGATCGGTGCGGGCGGGCGTCTTGGGCTCAACGGCTTGCTGTGCAAGGCCCCGGCAAAAATGCCGGTGAACGTCATGGGCCTGGAGTTCCCCAACCCGGTGGGCCTGGCCGCCGGTCTGGACAAGAACGGCGCGGCCATCGACGGTTTTGCCCAACTGGGTTTCGGTTTTGTCGAAATCGGCACCATCACCCCGCGTCCGCAGCCGGGCAACCCCAAGCCTCGCCTGTTCCGTTTGCCGGAAGCCGAGGCGATCATCAATCGCATGGGCTTCAACAACCTTGGCGTCGATCACCTGCTGGCCCGCGTGGCGGCGGCCAAATACAAGGGCGTGCTGGGCATCAACATCGGCAAGAACTTCGATACGCCGGTCGAGCGTGCCGTGGACGACTACCTGATCTGCCTGGACAAGGTGTACGCCCATGCCAGCTATGTGACGGTCAACGTCAGTTCGCCGAATACGCCGGGCCTGCGCAGCCTGCAATTCGGCGACTCGCTCAAGCAGTTGCTGGCCGATCTGGCCGAGCGCCGCGCGGAACTGGCCTTGCGTCATGGCAAGCATGTACCGCTGGCGATCAAGATCGCGCCGGACATGAGCGACGAAGAAACCGCACAGGTTGCACAAGCGCTGATCGAAACCGGAATGGATGCGGTCATCGCCACCAACACCACCCTGAGCCGCGTAGGCGTCGAAGGCATGGAACATGGCGACGAGGCCGGTGGTCTGTCCGGCGCACCGGTTCGCGACAAGAGCACCCACACCGTGAAGGTGCTGGCATCGGAGCTGGGTGGTCGCCTGCCGATCATCGCTGCCGGCGGCATTACCGAAGGCAAGCACGCCGCCGAGAAAATCACCGCGGGCGCGAGCCTGGTGCAGATTTATTCGGGCTTCATCTACAAGGGCCCGGCGCTGATTCGCGAGTCCGTAGACGCAATCGCAGCCTTGCGCTGATCCTCTGTAGGAGCGAGCCTGCTCGCGATGGTCGATAACGATAACGCGTGCTTTCTGGATACACGCGATGTTTTCGAGTCCATCGCGAGCAAGCTCGCTCCTACAGGGAAATTGCGTTTCCGGGAGGCATAAAAAAGGGCCCCTTTAAAGGAGCCCCTGGGCCGCAGCCCGCCGTCCGGATGGGACGTGCGTGGTTAATTCAGTACAAAATCAGATTGTCGTGTCGCAGTGTTGTGCCCTGTAATTAGCCGACGGCGTGAAGTTCGTTGAGTCTGTGGATTCCCGCAGTGCCGGTCATACCGTCCCAGTTGTCGCCGCGTCCTTCTCGCCAGCCATTGATCCAGGCTTGGCGTACCGACGGTAGAGTAAATGGGCAAAGCTCACGGGATTTGCCACCAACGCCATATTGATATCCGCGCAAAAATGCTCTTTCCAACGGATCACGCTTAAGTCTTCTCATAGGGTGTTGCCCTCACTTGTTGACTGTATTTATCGCGTCGACCTCTATTGAGGTCTGGCAGAAAAACTCTGCCGTTGGGGGCTCGTTGCCGGCGTGACGAGCCAAGGTGTTGGCGTCATTGCGGCGCCAACCTGAGTTGAGTTCTAACCAATGCGTCACATCGAGGGAATGATCGTTTTGTCATAAGGACGTAACCATTCATGTGTTAAGGCCATAAGTAACAGAGTGTTTGTAGCGTATTTATTAGCCAAACCCCGGTATGATCGGCTCTGCGCTGCATGATGGGCTTAATCCTTTAGTGAGAATGGCTCCTGTTGCCGGGAGGCACTATTCGACGAAGGGTCGACTTATGACATTTCATTGCATCAACTTTTTTATCTGTCCTTGCATCTAAGCTCACTTAACCCGAGCAGCAGGGGTGGAACGGCACACCTTCGTGCCACGCGGGCGCTCTTCGAGAAAAGCGCCTGATTGAAAACCGGACCGGCAATGCGTTGCCCGGTCACTCAGCTAAAGGTTCTGGAATTCCCATGTCCGATCGTTTCGAACTCTTCCTCACTTGCCCAAAAGGCCTTGAAGGCCTGCTCATCGAGGAAGCCGTCGGGCTTGGCCTTGAGGAAGCGCGGGAGCACACCTCTGCCGTGCGCGGCATGGCCACCATGGAAACCGCTTATCGCCTGTGCCTGTGGTCACGCTTGGCCAACCGCGTGCTGCTGGTGCTCAAGCGTTTCCCGATGAAGGACGCCGAAGACCTGTACCACGGCGTGCTGGACATCGAGTGGCAAGACCACATGCTCAACGACGGCACCCTGGCCGTCGAATTCAGTGGCCATGGCTCGGGTATCGACAACACCCACTTCGGCGCGCTGAAGGTCAAGGACGCAATAGTCGACAAACTGCGCACCCCGCAAGGCGACCGTCCGTCCATCGACAAGCTCAATCCGGACCTGCGCATTCACCTGCGCCTGGACCGTGGCGAAGCCATTCTGTCCCTCGACCTGTCCGGCCACAGCCTGCACCAGCGCGGCTATCGCCTGCAGCAAGGTGCGGCACCGCTCAAGGAAAACCTCGCGGCCGCCATCCTGATCCGTTCCGGTTGGCCACGTATCGCGGCCGAAGGCGGCGCGCTGGCCGACCCTATGTGCGGTGTCGGTACGTTCCTGGTGGAAGCGGCGATGATCGCCGCCGACATCGCGCCGAACCTGCGCCGCGAGCAGTGGGGCTTCACTGCCTGGCTCGGTCACGTTCCGGCGTTGTGGAAAAAACTCCACGAAGAAGCGTCCGAGCGCGCCGCGGCCGGTCTGGCCAAGACACCGCTGTGGATCCGTGGCTACGAAGCCGATCCGCGCCTGATTCAACCGGGGCGCAACAACGTCGAGCGGGCCGGCCTGAGCGAGTGGATCAAGATCTACCAGGGTGAAGTCGCAACCTTCGAGCCGCGCCCGGACCAGAACCAGAAAGGCCTGGTGATCTGCAACCCTCCGTACGGCGAGCGTCTGGGCGACGAGGCGAGCCTGCTCTACCTCTACCAGAACCTCGGCGAACGCCTGCGTCAGGCCTGTCTGAACTGGGAAGCGGCGGTGTTCACCGGCGCGCCGGACCTGGGCAAGCGCATGGGCATCCGCAGCCACAAGCAGTATTCGTTCTGGAACGGCGCCTTGCCGTGCAAGCTGCTGCTGATCAAGGTGCTGCCCGATCAGTTCGTCACCGGCGAGCGTCGTACGCCGGAACAGCGCCAGGTCGAGCGTGAGCAAGCCGCCTACGATCAGACGCCTAACGAACCGCAGGAACGCAAGTTCAACAAAAACGGCAACCCGATCAAACCGACGCCGGCACCGGCTCCGGTGGTCGAGCAGCCGCGCCTGAGCGAAGGCGGGCAGATGTTCGCCAACCGCCTGCAAAAGAACCTCAAGGCCCTGGGCAAGTGGGTCAAGCGTGAAGGTATCGACTGCTACCGCGTGTACGATGCCGACATGCCGGAATATTCCATGGCCATCGACCTGTATCACGACTGGGTCCATGTTCAGGAGTACGCCGCGCCGAAATCCATCGATCCGGAAAAAGCGTCGGCCCGCATGTTCGATGCCCTGGCCGCCATCCCGCAGGCGCTGAACATCGACAAGAACCGTGTGGTGGTCAAGCGCCGCGAGCGTCAGAGCGGCACCAAACAGTACGAGCGCCAGGCGGCGCAGGGCAAATTTGTCGAAGTCAATGAAGGTGGTGTGAAGCTGCTGGTGAACCTCACCGACTACCTCGACACCGGTCTGTTCCTCGACCATCGGCCGATGCGCATGCGTATCCAGAAAGAGGCGGCCGGCAAACGCTTCCTCAATCTGTTCTGCTACACCGCAACGGCCAGCGTGCATGCGGCCAAGGGCGGCGCGCGCAGCACCACTAGTGTCGATCTGTCGAAAACCTATCTGGACTGGGCGCGTCGCAACCTGTCTCTGAATGGCTTTTCCGACAAGAACCGCCTGGAGCAGGGCGATGTGATGGCGTGGCTCGAAGCCAGTCGTGACGAGTACGACTTGATCTTCATCGACCCGCCGACGTTCTCCAACTCCAAGCGCATGGAAGGCGTGTTCGACGTGCAGCGCGATCAGGTGCAACTGATCGACCTGGCCATGGCGCGTCTGGCACCCGGTGGCGTGTTGTACTTCTCCAACAACTTCCGCAAGTTCGAACTGGAGGCCAATCTCGGCGAGCGCTATGCGGTCGAGGACATCACTGCCCAGACCCTCGATCCGGATTTTGCCCGTAACGCCAAGATCCATCGCGCCTGGAAAATCATGGCACGTTGATGGTGCCCCCCTGTAGGAGCGAGCCTGCTCGCGATGGTCGACAACGATAACGCGAGCTTTCTGAAAGCACGCGGTGTTCTTGAGTCCATCGCGAGCAGGCTCGCTCCTACAGTGCTGGTCAAATTAGTGGCTAATAGCTATAACTCCACTCAGGGCCAAAGGGCTTTCCTGCACTTGGCGTTTTGAGTTGCGTTTTATGTCGTTGCACGCCGTGCGCCCCAGGATCCTGGGTTTTATCAGCGAAGATGCCTCGGCCTGGCTGGTCGCGTTGCTGGTTTTGTTGATCGGCGGGGTGCTCACCGGGTTACTGGCGTGGTCGACACTTAATCTGTTTCACCATCAATTGCGGCAACGCTTCCAACTGCTGGCCAGTGAGCGTTACAGCCGTATCGAAGAACGTTTCGAAGATCAGGAGCAGCGCCTCGACGGCCTGCGCCGGTTTTTCGCCAATTCCGGTTCGGTGTCCCGAGCGGAATTCGACGGCTACACCCAACCTTTGTTGCTGCGAACCCAGGCGTATTCCTATGCCCAGCGGGTCACTCGTGACGAGCGGGCGGCGTTCGAGCGACGGGTGCGAGACGAGGGCGTGAACAGCTTCACCCTGAGAGAGCTCAACGCCGACGGCCAATTGCAACTGGCCGGCGAGCGCGATGAGTACGTGGCGGTGCTGTATAGCCAGACGCAAAGCAAACTCGGCGCTCCCCTCGGTTACGACTTGCTGGCCCAGCCGCTGCGGCGTGCCACGCTCGCTCGGGCTGATCAGCGTGGCGGCATGGCGGTGTCGCAACCGATGCATCTGGTGAGTATCGAACCGGCCTATGCGCGCGGCGTGCTGCTGGTCGCGCCGGTCACGCAGCGCACCGGACAGGCCCACAATGCCACGAAGCCCTACGGGTATGTGATGGCCGTGATCAGCATGCGCCAATTGCTGGCGGACGGACTGCCGGAAGCGAGTCGCGACTATCTCTCGGTACGCATCCTCGATTTGTCCACCGACGACCGGCACGAAGTGCTGTTCGAGTCGCCCAACCCGCCAGCCGTCAGCGAGCTGTCGGCCACGCGCCTGTTGCGCATGGCCGACCATCACTATCAAGTCGATATCCGGCCCAGCGACGCGTTCGTGCAGGCCAACCATTCCTCCGTGACCAGTCTGCTCGTGTTGGGCGGATTGCTCAGCCTGTTGCTCAGTGCCTTGCTCTATGTGCTGGTCAGTCAGCGGCAGCGGGCGTTGAGACTGGTCGAACAGCGTACCCAGGAGCTGCGCGATCGGGAACAGGAGCTGCGTGGCACCCATGGTCAGTTGCGTGGCGTGCTCAATGCCGCCACCCAGGTTGCGATCATCGCCACCGACCTGCGCGGCGTCATCAGCACGTTTAACGCAGGGGCCGAGCAGATGCTCGGCTATAGCAGTGCCGAAGTGGTAGGCCATATGACTCTGGAGAACCTGCACCTGCCCCGGGAGCTGGCTGCTCGTTCGGCCGAGTTGAGCGCGCGCTATGGCAAGCCGGTGCCGAGCTGCCAGGCGATGCTGGTCGAAGGCGACGTGGAGGGCGGTCACGAGGCGCGGGAGTGGACCCTGGTGCGCGGCGATGGTAGCCATCTGATGGTCAACATGCTCGCCACGCCGGTGCTCGACGAGCAAGGCCTGTGGGTCGGGCACCTGGCGGTGTGCATCGACATCACCGAACGCAAGCGGGTCCATGAAGCGCTCGCGGCGCGGGACCTGCTGTTGAAAAAACTCAGCGCCCACGTGCCCGGTGGCATCTACCAGTTCAAGATGGAATTCGACGGGCGCTTCAGCGTGATCTATGCCAGCGACGGCATTCGCGATATCTACGAGCTGGAACCCGACGTACTGCTGCTCAATGCCGAAGCAATCTTCACCCGCATTCACCCCCAGGACACTACACGTGTCCGCGAATCGATCCGCGCTTCGGCCGAAACCCTCAGCCCCTGGCGCGAGGAGTACCGCGTGCAACTGCCGCAACGCGGGGTGCGTTGGGTTCGCGGCGAAGCCACTCCGGAGGAGCTGCCCGGTGGCGGTGTGCTCTGGCACGGCTACATCTCGGACATTTCCGATATGAAACGGGTGGAAGAAGAGTTGCGTGCGTTGTCAGTCACCGATTCTCTGACCGGTATCCATAACCGACGTTATTTCCAGGAGCGCCTGAGCACCGAAATGGTCCGGGTGGAGCGTGGCGGTGGGGATTTGTCGGTGATCATGCTCGATATCGACCATTTCAAGCGCATCAATGACCTGCATGGCCACGCCATCGGTGATCGGGTGTTGCAGGCAGTGTGCGAGCGGATCGGCCACCGGCTGCGTCGCACCGATGTGTTCTGCCGCCTGGGCGGTGAGGAGTTCATGGTGTTGTGCCCGGACATCGGCGGCGAACATGCCTATGTGCTGGCCCAGCAATTGTGGCACAGCCTGCGCAGTTCACCCATTGAAGGCGTCGGTACGGTCACCGCCAGTTTCGGGATTGCCAGTTGGCGCGCCGGGGAGGGCGCCGATGCCTTGCTGTTGCGCGCTGATTCGGGGGTTTATGCGGCGAAACAGGCAGGGCGAGACCGGGTAGAAGAGGAGATGAATTAACCCGGGTTGTACGCAATTAATGTGGGAGCGGGCTTGCTCGCGAAAGCGGTTTGTCAGTCACATCGATGTTGGATGTGCCGCCGTCTTCGCGAGCAAGCCCGCTCCCACAAGAGATCTACGGTGTTCTTAAGATCCGGTTACAACACCGAAGCCGTCTGCGGCGCTTTCGGTTGGCGGTACAGGTCGAGCAGCACCTGATCGAGCACCGACGAGGCGCCGAACGGGGCCTTGTCGTTGAGGATCGCCACCACTGCCCAGGTGTTGCCGTTGACGTCGCGACTGAAGCCGGCAATCGCCCGTACGGTGTTCAGCGTGCCGGTCTTGACGTGGGCTTCACCGCGCATCGCCGTGGTCTTCAGGCGCTTGCGCATGGTGCCGTCGGTGCCGGCAATCGGCATCGAACTGATGTACTCGGCGGCATACGGGCTGCGCCACGCCGCTTCGAGCATCGAGGCCAATTCCCGGGCGCTGACGCGCTCGGAGCGGGACAGGCCGGAACCGTTCTCCATCACCAGATGCGGTGCGGTGATGCCCTTTTTCGCCAGCCACTGACGCACGACACGCTGGGCAGCCTTGGCGTCATCACCATCGGCATCGGTGCGGAAACGTTGGCCCAGGCTCAGGAACAACTGCTGGGCCATGGTGTTGTTACTGTACTTGTTGATGTCGCGGATGATTTCCGCCAGGTCCGGCGAGAACGCCCGGGCCAGCACCTTGGCGTCTTTAGGGGTTGGCGCCAGCACATCCCTGCCCTGGATGCTGCCACCCAGTTCCTTCCAGATCGCGCGCACGGCGCCAGCGGTGTAGGTCGCGTGGTCGAGCAGCGACAGGTAAGTCTGCGAGCTGCAGCCTTCACCCAGTTGACCGCCGACGGTAACGGTCACGGTTCCATCGGCTTGCGCCACCGGGTTGTAACGCACGCCACCGGTGCATTGTTTGGAGTTGAGGGTCTTGACCTGGTTGTCGATGCGGATGCTCGCAATCGGCGGTTCCACCGAGACCAGTACCTTGCCCGAGTCATTGCGCGCAACGAAGCGCAGCGCCTTGAGGTTGACCAGCAGCGAGTCGGGTTTGACCAGGAACGGCTTGTTGTCATCGTTGCCGTCGTCATTGAACTCCGGCAGTTGCGGTTGCACGAAGAAGGTTTTATCCAGCACCAGGTCACCGGTGACGTGGGTGACACCGTTGGCACGCAGGTCGCGCATCAGCAGCCAGAGTTTTTCCATGTTCAGCTTCGGATCGCCGCCACCCTTGAGGTAGAGGTTGCCATTGAGGATGCCGCCACTGAGGGTACCGTCGGTGTAGAACTCGGTTCTCCACTGGTGGTTCGGGCCGAGCATTTCCAGGGCTGCGTAGGTGGTGACCAGTTTCATGGTCGACGCCGGGTTGACCGACACGTCGGCGTTGAACACCGTAGGAGTGCCGGGGCCGGTGAGCGGGATCATCACCAGCGACAGGGCGTTGTCCTGCAACTTGCTGGCTTTCAGGGCTTTTTCAACGTTGGGCGACAACGCGGTATTGATTGGAGCAGCGCAAACGGGGAGGGCCAGGGGGAGAAGAAAACCGGCCAACAGCAATGGACGCAAAGACTTGATCATCTGAAATAAAACCCTACAGCCGAGGGGGAAATAAGATGAGGGCATGAAGATAAATTCCCTCAATGGTCATGAAAGTGTCGGCATTATGCCCCAAGGTGTCACGACTTGTGCCGTGCGTGGGCTGTCCGATCGGCTATTTTTTTACCGACGGTAGGCGAGGTGGCCCAGAGAGTCAGGCAATCGGCGGCTTAAACTGCTAAAGTGCCGCCCGTTATTACTTAAGAGGATTGTTCCAATGGCGACTAACCGTTCCCAGCGTCTGCGCAAAAAACTGTGCGTCGATGAATTTCAAGAGCTGGGTTTCGAACTGAACCTGGATTTCAAAGAAGATTTGGCTGATGAAGCCATTGATGCTTTCCTCGACGCGTTCCTCAAAGAAGCCATGGAAGCCAACGGCCTGGGTTATGTTGGCGGCGACGACTACGGTCTGGTTTGCCTGCAGAAGCGTGGCTCGGTCAGCGCCGAACAGCGCGCTGCCGTTGAAGCCTGGCTCAAAGGCCGCACCGAGCTGACCAGCGTTGAAGTCAGCCCGCTGCTGGACGTCTGGTACCCGGAAAAGCCGATCAATCCGGTAGCTTGATGTTCTGAAAAAGAACGGCGACCCAAGGGTCGCCGTTTTTTTTGCGAAGATCAAAAGATCGCAGCCTCGTTTCACTCGACAGCTCCTACAGGGCATCGCGCTCAATGTAGGAGCTGCCGAAGGCTGCGATCTTTTGCTTTTTCAGGCCTTGCGCCAGTTCAGAATCAGCAGCGTCACCACCCCCGCGACAATCCCCCAGAACGCCGAACCGATGGAAAACAGCGTCAGCCCCGATGCCGTGACCATGAAGGTGATGAGCGCCGCTTCACGCTCCTTCACTTCGCTCATGGCGATGCTCAAGCCGTTGATGATCGAGCCGAACAGCGCCAGTGCGGCAATCGACAGCACCAGTTCCTTGGGCAGCGCGGCAAACAATGCCGCGAGCGTTGCGCCGAAGACGCCGGCGATCCCGTAGAAAATCCCGCACCAGACAGCTGCGGTGTAGCGTTTGTTGCGATCTTCATGGGCGTGCGGACCGGTGCAGATCGCCGCGCTGATTGCCGCCAGGTTGATCCCGTGAGAACCGAACGGTGCCAGCAGCAAACTGGCGATGCCGGTGGTGGTGATCAGCGGCGAGGCTGGCACGGTGTAGCCATCGGCGCGCAATACGGCGATGCCGGGCATGTTCTGTGAGGTCATGGCGACGACAAACAGCGGGATGCCGATGCTGATGGTCGCGGCCAGGGAGAACTGCGGTGTGGTCCAGACCGGCGTGGCGACCTCCAGGTGAAACCCGCTGAAGTCCAGCAGACCCATGAAGCCTGACAATGCCGTGCCGATCAGCAGGGCTGCCAGCACCGCATAGCGCGGCGACAGGCGCTTGACCAGCAGATAAGTGACGAACATCCCCAGCACCAGGGCCGTGCGGTGTTGCGCGGCGACGAAAATCTCGCTGCCGATCTTGAACAGGATCCCTGCCAGCAGGGCGGCGGCCAGGGATGCCGGGATTTTTTTCACCAGCCGTTCGAAGCTGCCGGTCAGCCCGCAAATCGTCACCAGCACCGCGCAGGTCATATAGGCACCAATGGCTTCGCCGTAGCTAACGCCGCCCAGGCTGGTGATCAGCAGCGCGGCACCGGGGGTCGACCAGGCAATGGTGATCGGCGTGCGATAGCGCAGGGACAGGCCGATGGAGCACACCGCCATGCCGATGGAGATCGCCCAGATCCACGAAGAAATCTGCCCGCTGCTCAGGCCCGCCGCTTGCCCGGCCTGGAACATCAGCACCAGGGAGCTGGTGTAGCCGGTCATCATGGCGATGAACCCGGCGACGATGGCCGAGGGCGAGGTGTCGGCCAGCGGGCGGATTTGCGTGTGGGTGGCGTCGTTCATGACGGTGGTGTTCCTTATACAAATGAAGATGTCCGCAGCAACGCTGAACCTTGTGGGAGCGGGCTTGCTCGCGAAGGGGGCGTGTCAGTCGACATTGATATGGCAAACAGACCGCATTCGCGAGCAAGCCCGCTCCCACAGGGATCGTGCCAAAAAGGCGGATTCTGCGAACAAGCCTAAACTCAAAAGTAATCAGGTGTTGCGATACAGCCGAGGCAACATTCAGCCGTACAGTCGTGTTGCCACCATCCATTGTGTACAATCGCAGTGTTTTTTACGCGATACTTGCCAGCGACCCACTGTGCCGTATTACAGTCACGGTCAATTCGCCGCAGTTCTTCCGACTCGAGTGCCCATGAACGAACAGTTGCAACCCCTAAAGAAACAACCGCGAGCAGGCAAAGCCGGCCGCAGCGGTACCCAGGACGATATTGTCTACGCGCATATCTTCGAGGCCATCCTCGAGCAGCGTCTGGCGCCCGGCACCAAGTTGAGCGAAGAAGCGCTGGGGGAAATTTTCGGGGTCAGCCGCACCATCATTCGCCGCGCCCTGTCGCGCCTGGCCCATGAAGGCGTGGTGCTGTTGCGTCCCAATCGCGGCGCCGTGGTTGCCAGCCCGAGTGTCGAAGAGGCGCGCCAGGTGTTCATGGCCCGGCGTCTGGTCGAGCGCGCGATCACCGAGCTGGCGGTGCAGCACGCCACCGCCGAACAGATCGCCGAATTGCGCCAGATGGTCAACGACGAACGCGACAGTTTCTCCCGTGGCGACCGTGGTGCCGGCATCCGCCTGTCGGGCGAATTCCACCTGAAACTGGCTGAAGCGGCGAAAAACGCCCCGTTGATCAGCTTCCAGCGCAGCCTGGTGTCCCAGACGTCGCTGATCATCGCCCAGTACGAAAGCGGCAACCGCTCCCACTGTTCCTACGACGAGCACACCCAGTTGATCGACGCCATCGAGAAGCGCGACGCTGAACTGGCGGTGAACCTGATGATGCATCACATGGATCACATCGACAGCAAGCTCAACCTCGACGAGGAAAGTGCTTCGGATGACCTGCATGCGGTGTTCTCGCATTTGCTGCAGACCAAGAAGCCGGGTCGTTCGCCGGCGAAAATCTGATAGACCGCGTCGCCTGATTCGCGAGCAAGCCCGCTCCCACATTTGATCTGTGCCGTTCACAAATCCCCTGTGGGAGCGGGCTTGCTCGCGAAGGCGGCCTTAAAGACACAAAAAATCCCCCGGGGTGTAAAGCTGCGGGGGATTTTTTATGTCCGAAGAAATTTACCGCTGATGCACCAGATTCCCCGCCGCATAAGTCTGCAGCACAGTCCGGTCATCCCCCAGCGTCATCAACACAAACAACGTCTCGGCGATGTTATTGGCCTGCTTCAGGCGATAGCCCAGCAGCGGCGTGGCGTTGTAGTCCAGCACCAGGAAGTCGGCGTCGGTGCCCGGTTGCAGGGTGCCGATCTTGTCTTCCAGACGCAGCGCACGGGCGCCGCCGAGGGTGGCCAGGTACAGCGACTTGAACGGACTCAGGCGCGCACCTTGCAGCTGCATCACCTTGTACGCCTCGTTGAGCGTTTGCAGCAGCGAGAAACTGGTGCCGCCGCCGACATCGGTGCCGATGCCGACATTGAGTTTGTGCTTCTCGGCCATCGGCAGGTTGAACAGGCCGCTGCCGAGGAAGAAGTTCGAGGTCGGGCAGAACGAGATGGCCGAACCGGTTTCTGCCAGTCGCGCGCACTCGTCATCGCACAGGTGCACACCGTGGGCGAACACCGAGCGCTCGCCGAGCAACTGATAGTGGTCGTAGACGTCCAGGTAGCCCTTGCGCTCGGGGAACAGCTCCTTGACCCACTCGATTTCCTTGAGGTTTTCGCTGATGTGGGTCTGCATGTACAGATCCGGGTATTCGGTCAGCAACTGGCCGGCCAGGGTCAGCTGTTCCGGGGTGCTGGTCGGTGCGAAGCGTGGGGTGACGGCGTAGTGCAGGCGACCCTTGCCGTGCCAGCGCTCGATCAGCGCCTTGCTGTCGACGTAGCTGGATTCGGCGGTATCGGTCAGGTAGTCCGGGGCGTTGCGGTCCATCATCACCTTGCCGGCGATCATCCGCAGGTCGAGCTGCTCGGCCGCTTCGAAGAACGAGTTCACCGATTGCGGGTGCACGCTGCCGAACACCAGCGCGGTGGTGGTGCCGTTGCGCAGCAGTTCCTTGATGAAAATGTCAGCGACCTGGTCAGCGTGGGCCTTGTCGGCGAACTGGCTTTCGCACGGGAAGGTGTAGGTGTTGAGCCAGTCCAGCAATTGTTCGCCGTAGGCGCCGACCATGCCGGTTTGCGGCAGGTGGATGTGGGTGTCGATGAAGCCGGGGGTGATCAGCGCATCCTGATAGTGGGTGATCTCGATATCCGCCGGCAGGGTCGGCAGCAATTCGCTGGCGTGGCCCAGGGCGCTGATCTGGCCGTTATCCACAACCAGCAAGCCGTCTTCGAAATACTCGTAGGAGGCTTCGATACCGACTTCGGCTGGGTCGGCAATGCTGTGCAGGATGGCGGCGCGGTAAGCTTTGCGAGTCAAAGGCATGAGATTCTCAGTTCGAGGCTTTCAAGTTTGCGGTTTGGCTGCGGCGTGACGCGGGCAGCAGTTTGGCAATCGGTTCGGCGCTGGAGGTCTGCTGGCCGAAGTTCGCGTTATAGGTGGCGATGATTTCGCCGGCGATGGAGATGGCGATTTCCACAGGCAACTTGCCTTTGACTTCGCCGATGCCCATCGGGCAGCGCATGCGTTGCACGACGCTGTTGTCGAAACCGCGGTCGCGCAGGCGATGTTCGAACTTCACGCGTTTGGTCTTCGAGCCGATCAGGCCGAAGTAGGCGAAGTCATTGCGCTTGAGGATCGCCGCGGTCAGTTCGAGGTCGAGCTGGTGGTTGTGGGTCATCACGATGCAATAGCTGCCGGCGGGCAGGTCATCGATTTCATCCACCGGTTCTTCGCTGACGATCTTGCGCACGCCGTGGGGGAGCTGCTCGGGGAATTCCTCTTCCCGCGAATCAATCCAGCGTACCCGGCAAGGCAGGCTGGCCAGCAGCGGCACCAGGGCGCGACCGACGTGGCCGGCACCGAACACGGCGATCTGCGCCTGCACCTGGCCCATCGGTTCGAACAGCAGAACGGTGGCACCGCCGCAGCACTGGCCGAGGCTGGCGCCGAGGCTGAAACGCTCCAGATGGGTGTCCTGCTTGCCGCTGGCCAGCATCTCGCGGGCGATCTTCATGGCCTTGTATTCCAGGTGCCCGCCACCGATGGTGTCGAAGGCCTGGTTCGCGCTGATGACCATTTTCGAGCCAGCGTTGCGCGGCGTGGAGCCGAGCTCTTCGATGATGGTCACCAGCACGCAGGGTTCACCCCGGTTTTGCAGGTCGGCGAGGGCGTCGATCCAGTTGTACATGTTTCACCTCAACATCTCTGTTGTCAGTTCGGGCCTCTTCGCGAGCAAGCCCGCTCCCACATTTGGAATGCATTTCAATGTGGGAGCGGGCTTGCTCGCGAAGGCCGCACCTCGGTCTTAAAGCGAAGCCAACTCGGTTTCAGCCTCGACAGCCTTGGCCGCCTTCAACCGGCGCATCTGCTCACAGCCCCACAACACCCGCTCCGGAGTCGCCGGTGCGTCGATTTTCGGTTGATGCCTATAATCACCCAGGCTCGCCACGGCGTCCTTGATCGCACACCACGAAGCGATGCCGAGCATGAACGGCGGCTCGCCCACGGCCTTGGAATGGAACACCGTGTCTTCCGGGTTCTTGCGGTTTTCCACCAGCTTCACCCGCAGGTCCAGCGGCATGTCCGCCACGGCCGGGATCTTGTAGCTGGCCGGGCCGTTGGTCATCAGCTTGCCCTTGTTGTTCCACACCAGCTCTTCCATGGTCAGCCAGCCCATGCCCTGGATGAAACCGCCCTCGACCTGACCGATGTCGATGGCCGGGTTCAACGAGGCGCCGACGTCGTGGAGGATGTCGGTGCGCAGCATCTTGTATTCGCCGGTCAGGGTGTCAACCAGCACTTCGCAGCACGCCGCGCCAAAGGCGAAGTAGTAGAACGGCCGGCCACGGGCCTGGCTGCGGTCGTAGTAGATTTTCGGGGTCTTGTAGAAGCCAGTGCTCGACAGCGAGACCTGGGCGAAATACGCCTGCTGGATCAACGCTTCGAACGTCAGGATGTGATCGCGGACCCGCACGTGGCCGTTATGGAACTCCACGTCTTCTTCGCTGACCTTGTACTGGCGCGCGGCGAATTCCACCAGGCGCTGCTTGATGGTTTCGGCGGCGTTCTGCGCAGCCTTGCCGTTCAGGTCGGCACCGCTGGACGCGGCAGTCGGCGAGGTGTTCGGCACCTTGTCGGTGTTGGTCGCGGTGATCTGTACGCGGTCCATTTCCACCTGGAACACTTCGGCCACCACCTGCGCGACCTTGGTGTTCAGGCCCTGGCCCATTTCGGTGCCGCCGTGGTTCAGGTGGATGCTGCCGTCGGTGTAGACGTGCATCAGGGCACCGGCCTGGTTGAGGAAGCTGGCGGTGAAGGAAATGCCGAACTTCACCGGGGTCAGCGCCAGGCCTTTTTTCAGGATCGGGCTGTTGGCGTTGTAGCGACGGATCGCTTCGCGACGCTCGGCGTACTGGCTGCTTTCTTCCAGTTCGGCGGTCATCTCCTCGAGCATGTTGTGCTCGACGGTCTGGTAGTAGTGGGTGACGTTGCGCTCGGTCTTGCCGTAGTAGTTGGCCTTGCGCACGGCCAAAGGATCCAGGGCCAGATGGCGGGAAATAGCGTCCATCACTTCTTCGATGGCGACCATGCCTTGCGGTCCGCCGAAACCACGGTAGGCGGTGTTCGACGCGGTGTTGGTCTTGCAGCGGTGACCGTTGATGGTCGCGTCGCCCAGGTAATACGAATTGTCCGAGTGGAACATTGCGCGGTCGACGATCGACGCCGACAGGTCAGGGGAGCAACCGCAGTTGCCGGCCAGTTCCAGGTTAATGCCGTGCAGGCGGCCGGTGCTGTCGAAGCCGACGTCGTACTCGACATAGAAGGGGTGACGCTTGCCGGTCATCAGCATGTCTTCGACCCGCGGCAGGCGCATCTTGGTCGGCTGGCCGGTGAGGTGCGCGATCACCGCGCACAGGCACGCGGGGCTCGCCGCCTGGGTTTCCTTGCCGCCGAAACCACCGCCCATGCGGCGCATGTCGACGACGATCTTGTTCATCGACACGTCCAGTACTTCGGCCACCAGCTTCTGTACTTCGGTGGGGTTCTGCGTGGAGCAGTAGACGATCATGCCGCCGTCTTCGGTCGGCATCACCGAAGAGATCTGGGTTTCCAGGTAGAAGTGCTCCTGGCCGCCGATGTGCAGGGTGCCCTGGATGCGGTGCTCGGCAGTGGCCAGCGCCGTGGCCGAATCGCCGCGCTTGTGGGTGTGGCTGTCGAGTACGAAGTGGCGCTTGCGCAGGGCTTCGACCACGTCCAGCACAGGTTCCAGATCTTCATATTCGATGATCGCGGCCATGGCCGCCTTGCGTGCGGTTTCCAGGTCTTTCGCGGCAACGGCGACCACCGGCTGGCCAACGAACTGCACGGTGTCGATCGCCAACAGCGGATCGCCCGGCAGCAACGGACCGATGTCCTTCAGGCCCGGCACGTCTTCGTGGGTGATGGCGATGCGCACGCCTTCGAAGGCGTAGCAGGGCGAGGTGTCGATGCTGATGATGCGGGCATGGGCGCGGTCCGACATGCGCGCATATACGTGCAACTGGTTCGGGAATTCCAGGCGATCGTCGATGTACTGCGCTTCACCGGCGACATGCTTGGCGGCGCTGTCGTGCTTGACGGCGCGGCCGACACCGGTGGTCAGGTCCTTGGCGAACAGTTCAGCCAATTCGGCTTGGGTCTTCTCTACGGCGTGATGATTAGACATAAGCGGTCACCCGAGTCTCGATGTGCGGTGTTTGCAGTTCGATGAAGTATTTGCGCAGCAGGTTCTGCGCGCTGAGCAGGCGATATTCCTTGCTGGCGCGGAAGTCCGAGAGCGGCGTGAAGTCTTCGCCCAGGGCAGCGCAGGCGCGTTCGACGGTGGCGTTATTGAATGGCGAGCCAAGCAACGCGGCTTCGCAGGCTGCAGCACGTTTCGGGATGGCCGCCATGCCGCCGAAAGCGACGCGGGCCTCGGCGACCACGCCGTTTTCCAGGCGAATGTTGAAGGCAGCACACACGGCGGAAATGTCATCGTCCAGGCGCTTGGAAACCTTGTAGGCGCGGAACAGTTTTTCGACGCTGGCGCGGGGCACGATGATCTTTTCGATGAACTCGCTTTCCTGGCGCGCCGTGACGCGGTAATCGATGAAGTAATCTTCCAGCGCCAGGGTGCGGCGGGTTTCGCCTTTGCACAGCACGATTTGCGCGCCGAGGGCGATCAGCAGGGGCGGCGAGTCACCAATCGGCGAGGCGTTGCCGATGTTGCCGCCCAGGGTGCCCTGGTTGCGGATCTGCAGGGACGCAAAGCGGTGCAGCAATTCACCGAAGTCCGGGTACTCGGCGTTCAGGGCTTCGTAGCAATCGGAAAGGGCGGTGGCGGCGCCGATTTCCAGGCGATCGTCAAAGCGCTCGATGCGTTTCATCTCGGCGACGTTGCCGACGTAGATCATCACCGGAAGTGTGCGGTGGAACTGCGTGACTTCCAGCGCCAGGTCGGTACCGCCAGCCAGCAGGCGGGCCTGTGGATAAGCGTCGTAGAGGTCGGCCAGGTCGGCCACGGTCAGCGGCACCAGGCAGCGTTTGTCGCCGCTGTTGAGTTCGCCGATATCGGTTGGGGCAATGGCTTTGAGGCGCGCGATGGTGTCGGCCTCGAGGGCGTCGAACTGGTCCGGCTGCTTGCCACAGCAGGACTGCTCGGCGGCTTCCAGGATCGGACGGTAACCGGTGCAGCGGCAAAGATTGCCGGCCAGTGCTTCGTGGGCCTTGGCATGATCCGGTGCATCGCTGTTCTTTTGCAGGGCAAACAGCGACATCACGAAGCCGGGGGTGCAGAAGCCGCATTGCGAGCCGTGGCACTCGACCATGGCTTTCTGCACGCTGTGCAGTTCACCTTTGTGCTTGAGGTCTTCAACGCTGATCAGTTGTTTGCCGTGCAGGGACGATACGAATGTCAAGCATGAGTTGAGGCTGCGATAGCGAATGTGTTCGCGGCCTTCGTCATCGGTCTGCAATTCGCCGACGACCACGGTGCAGGCGCCGCAGTCACCGCTGGCGCAGCCTTCTTTGGTGCCGGGTTTGCTTACATGGTCGCGCAGATAATTGAGCACGGTCAGGTTCGGGTCCAGGGCGTGCTCGCTACGGAGTTCCTGGTTTAGTAAAAACTGGATCACGGAAGGCCTCGCAGACTCATTATTGTTGTTAACCGATAGGAACCGAATTTAGCAGGTCTGACTTTTCGGTCAATGATTTTCTGACTTAAAGGTCAGGAAATTGCATTTTGTCGATCAACCCCTTGTTCCTTAATTATTGTCGTTGGTTCGATAGCCTGCTTTTTTGCTTGAATCGTGCCAAAAACCTCCGGGCGGGCACTGCGCCCTGACGCAGCAATTGCGCTACACTGCGCCGCTTGTACGGATCAAAGAGTTTGAAGGACAACCATGACGTTCAAGGCGCCGGACAGCCTCGCCGAGCAAATCGCTCACCACCTCGCCGAACGCATCATTCGCGGCGAAATGAAGCCCGGGGAGCGCATCCAGGAACAGAAGGTAACGCTGGCCCTCAATGTCAGCCGCGGTTCGGTCCGCGAGGCCTTGCTGATCCTCGAGCGTCGGCACCTGATCGCGATCCTGCCGCGACGTGGCGCCCACGTCACCGAGCTCACACCGCACAAGGTGCAGAGCCTGTGCACGCTGATGAGCGAGATGTACATCCTGCTGGCCAACGCCGTGGCCAGCGGCTGGAAAGTCCAGGCCGACCTGGCGCCGTTCGTGCAGATCCAGCAGCGCCTGACCGCCAGCTACGAGCGCCAGGACATCCACACCTTCGTCGACGACAGTTTCAACGTGATGCGCGCCACGTACGGGTTTGCCAACAACCCGTACCTGCAGGAAACCGTCGAGAATCTGCAGCCGGCCATGAGCCGTGCCTATTTCCTTGCCCTGGAGCAGCGCAAGGCGTCGATGAGCGAATACCTGGAGCTGTTCGAGCGCCTGCTCGCGGCCGTGATCGCCCGTGACTTTGCACAGATCCGCACAGTGCTGACCGCCTACGGCCAGCGCAGTTGCGATCTGGTGATCTCCGCCCTGACGGACGCCTGAGCGTGCGGCTCAAATGCATCAAGCTGGCGGGGTTCAAGTCCTTCGTCGATCCGACCACGGTGAACTTCCCGAGCAACATGGCGGCGGTGGTCGGGCCCAATGGCTGCGGCAAATCGAACATCATCGACGCCGTTCGCTGGGTAATGGGTGAGAGTTCGGCGAAGAATCTCCGTGGCGAGTCGATGACCGACGTCATCTTCAACGGCTCCACCAGCCGCAAGCCGGTGAGCCAGGCGAGCATCGAACTGGTGTTCGATAACTCCGACGGCACCTTGCTTGGCGAATACGCCGCCTACGCGGAAATTTCCATTCGCCGCAAAGTGACGCGCGACAGCCAGACCACCTATTACCTCAACGGCACCAAGTGCCGGCGTCGTGACATCACCGACATCTTCCTCGGCACCGGCCTTGGCCCGCGCAGCTACTCGATCATCGAGCAGGGGATGATCTCCAAACTGATCGAGTCCAAGCCCGAAGACCTGCGCAACTTCATCGAAGAAGCGGCGGGCATCTCCAAGTACAAGGAGCGCCGGCGCGAGACCGAAAACCGCATCCGTCGTACCCACGAGAACCTGGAGCGCCTGACCGACTTGCGCGAAGAGTTGACGCGTCAGCTCGAGCGCTTGCATCGCCAGGCCGAGGCCGCCAAGAAATACCAGGAATACAAGGGCGAGGAGCGCCAGCTCAAGGCGCAACTGTCGGCCCTGCGCTGGCAGGCGTTGAACGATCAGGTCGGCCAGCGTGAAGCGATCATCGGCAACCAGGAGGTTTCCTTCGAAGCCCTGGTGGCCGAACAGCGCAATGCCGACGCGAGCATCGAGCGCCTGCGTGACGGGCACCACGACCTGTCGGAACGCTTCAATCTGGTGCAAGGGCGTTTCTACTCGGTCGGCGGTGACATTGCCCGGGTCGAGCAGAGCATCCAGCACGGCCAGCAACGCTTGCGGCAATTGCAGGACGACCTCAAGGAAGCCGAGCGCGCACGCCTGGAAACCGAATCCCACCTCGGTCATGACCGCACGCTGCTGCTGACCCTGGGCGAAGAGCTGGACATGCTGACCCCGGAACAGGAAGTCACCAGCGCCGCCGCCGAAGAGGCCGCCGCCGCGCTGGAAGAATCCGAAACCACCATGCATGGCTGGCAGGAGCAGTGGGATACGTTCAACCTCACCGCCGCCGAACCGCGCCGTCAGGCCGAAGTCCAGCAATCGCGGATCCAGCAGCTGGAAACCAGCCTGGAGCGCCTGGCCGATCGTCAGAAGCGCCTGGGCGAAGAGCGCGCCTTGCTCTCGGCGGACCCGGAAGACGCGGCGATCATGGAGCTCAGCGAGCAACTCGCCGAGTCCGAGGCGACCCTCGAGGATTTGCAGACCAGTGAAGAGGCTCAGGTCGAAAAGCTCGAGCAACTGCGCCAGCAATTACAGCAAACGCTGACGGCGCAACAACAGGCCCAGGGCGATTTGCAGCGGCTCAATGGTCGACTGGCTTCGCTCGAAGCCTTGCAGCAAGCCGCGCTTGATCCGGGCACCGGCACCGCCCAATGGCTGCGCGAACAGAACCTGGCGAATCGCCCGCGTCTGGCCGAAGGCCTGAAGGTCGAGGCCGGTTGGGAGCTGGCGGTGGAAACCGTGCTCGGTGCCGACCTGCAAGCGGTGCTGGTGGACGACTTCAACGATTTCGATTTGTCGGGCTTTGCCCAGGGCGACTTGCGCTTGCTCAGCCCGGCCGGCGATGGCGTACGGGTGCCGGGCAGCCTGCTGGACAAGGTCGAGGCGCAGATCGATCTGTCGCCATGGCTGGGGCAGGTCAAGCCGGTCGACAGCCTTGAGCAGGCCTTGGCCTTGCGCGGGCAATTGGCTGCCGGGCAGAGCCTGATCAGCCGTGACGGTTACTGGGTCGGTCGGCATTTTTTGCGCGTGCGTCGGGCCAGTGAAGCGGAAAGCGGCGTGCTCGCCCGTGGTCAGGAAATCCAGCAACTGGGCCTTGAGCGCGAAGAGCGCGAAGCCGCCGTCGAAACCCTGGAAACCCAACTGCAGAATCTCAGGGCGCAGCAGCGTCAGCAGGAAAACGGCCGCGAACATTTGCGCCGCTTGCTGCAAGACGAAGCCCGCCAGCAAGGTGAATTGAAAGCCCAGCTGTCGGCCGGAAAAGCCAAGGCCGAGCAATTGACCCTGCGCCGCACTCGCCTCGACGAAGAGCTCACCGAGCTGGACGAGCAGCGCGCGCTGGAGCACGAAAACATCGGTGAGGCGCGCCTGCAACTGCAGGTAGCCCTCGACAGCATGGCGCTGGACACCGAGCAGCGCGAGTTGCTGCTGGCCCAGCGCGACAGTTTGCGCGAGCGCCTGGATCGGGTGCGCCAGGAGGCGCGGCAACACAAGGACCATGCCCATCAGTTGGCGGTGCGTCTGGGTTCGCTCAAGGCGCAGCACGATTCGACTCGCCAGGCGCTGGAGCGTCTGGAGATGCAGTCCGAGCGCCTGACCGAAAAGCGCGAACAACTGAGCCTCAATCTGGAGGAGGGCGAAGCCCCCCTGGAAGAGCTGCGCCTGAAACTCGAGGAGTTGCTCGACAAGCGCATGACCGTTGACGAGGAACTCAAGACCGCGCAGATCGCCCTCGAAGACGCCGACCGCGAATTGCGCGACGCCGAGAAGCGCCGCAGCCAGGCCGAACAGCAATCCCAGTTGATTCGCAGCCAGCTCGAAACCCAGCGCATGGAATGGCAAGCCTTGACCGTGCGCCGCAAGACTTTGCAGGACCAGTTGCTGGAAGACGGCTACGATCTCCACGGCGTACTCGCGACATTGACCGCCGAGGCCAGCGAGAAGGAAGCCGAGGAAGAACTCGAGCGCATCGCTGCGCGAATTCAGCGTCTGGGCGCGATCAACCTGGCGGCCATCGATGAGTACCAGCAACAATCGGAGCGTAAACGTTATCTGGATGCCCAGGACGCCGATCTGGTGGAAGCGCTTGAAACCCTTGAGAACGTGATTCGCAAGATCGACAAGGAAACCCGCAACCGCTTCAAGGATACCTTTGATCAGATCAATGGCGGTTTACAGGCGCTTTTCCCAAAAGTTTTCGGTGGAGGCCGCGCGTATTTGGAACTGACGGGCGAAGATCTACTCGATACAGGGGTGACAATCATGGCGCAGCCGCCCGGAAAGAAGAACAGCACCATCCATTTGCTCTCCGGTGGCGAAAAAGCCCTGACTGCATTGGCCCTGGTTTTTGCGATCTTCAAGTTGAATCCGGCGCCGTTCTGCATGCTCGATGAAGTTGACGCGCCACTGGATGACGCTAACGTTGGACGCTACGCAAAATTGGTTAAAGAGATGTCGCAGTCAGTGCAGTTCATCTATATCACCCACAACAAGATCGCCATGGAAATGGCCGATCAACTGATGGGTGTGACGATGCACGAACCCGGTTGTTCACGTCTGGTGGCGGTGGATGTCGAGGAGGCGATGGCGATGGTGGATGCCTGAGTCGTGGTTGCAGGAAGGCGTGTTTATGGGTTGTAGGACTCTTTTCCTCGCTTCGACTTGCTGGCCAATCGACATATTCGCGCTAGCCAAGGTGGTAGACGGTGTAAAGTTGCCTTTGGTCGTGCTAGTTTAATGTCAATTTTTCGTATACGTGGGCAAAACGCCTGTCAGAACATAGAGTTGGCGCCACGTTTTAAAGCGGTTTACAGGTTGTAAACCCCTTATTTTTCAGCATTTTTTATAGAGGCACGGGATTACATGGAAATCGGTCTGCGCGAGTGGCTGATCGTCATCGGCATTATTGTCATTGCCGGTATTCTTTTTGATGGCTGGCGCCGTATGCGCGGCGGCAAGGGAAAACTGAAATTCCGCCTTGACCGAAGTCTGTCCAACCTGCCGGACGAGGACAGCAGCGCCGAGCTGCTGGGCCCGCCGCGCGTGCTGGATACGCATAAAGAGCCGCAACTGGACGAGCAGGACCTGCCGTCGGTGAGCATGCCGGCCCGCGAGCCTCGTGAATCGGGCTCCAAGCGCGGCAAGCGTGGCCACAGCGAACCGTCCCAGGGCGACATGAACCTCAGCCTGGATCTGGATGGCGGCCCGAGCTTCAGCAGCCGCGACGACGATTTCCCGGATGACACCAAGTCTTCGCCTGCGCACAGCGAAAAAGATCAGCCGCAAGCTGAAGAAGTGCTGGTGATCAGCGTGATCTGCCGCGACGCTGCCGGCTTCAAGGGCCCGGCGCTGTTGCAGAACATTCTGGAAAGCGGCCTGCGTTTCGGCGAGATGGATATTTTCCACCGTCACGAAAGCATGGCGGGCAACGGCGAGGTGCTGTTCTCCATGGCCAACGCCGTCAAGCCGGGCGTATTCGACCTGGACGACATCGACCACTTCAGCACCCCGGCGGTAAGTTTCTTCCTGGGTCTGCCAGGCCCTCGCCATCCGAAGCAAGCCTTCGACGTGATGGTGGCCGCGGCGCGTAAATTGTCCCAGGAGCTCAACGGCGAACTGAAGGACGACCAGCGCAGCGTACTGACTGCCCAGACGATTGAGCACTACCGTCAGCGCATCGTCGAATTCGAACGCCGCGCCCTGACCCAGAAGCGCTAAATCAAACGGAGCTCTCTATGTCAGGAGAGCTTTTGTGGCGAAGGGGTAAACCCCCGTTGGGCTGCGAAGCGGCCCCAAAACCAGCCAACCCGTTGTGTCAGATAAAATACGATCACTGGATCTACGACTGCTTCGCAGCCGAACGGGGGCAAGCCCCCTCGCCACAAATGCAGCCCCTTGCCGGGCCGAAATATGAAAATTGAGCAGCCTCGGCTGCTCTTTTGCTTTACGAGAGAACACCCATGACCGCCGCCAAGAACCGCATTTTAGAGCTGCGCGCTGAGCTGGATCAGCACAACTATCGCTATCACGTGCTCGACGAGCCGAGCATTCCGGACGTCGAATACGACCGCTTGTTCAACGAGCTCAAGGCGCTGGAAGCGGCCCATCCCGAGCTGATCACCAGCGACTCGCCCACCCAGCGAGTGGGCAGCGCGGCGCTGTCGGCGTTTACCCAGGTGCGTCACGAAGTGCCGATGCTCAGCCTCGGCAACGCCTTCGAAGAAGCCGACATGCGTGAGTTCGACCGCCGGGTGACCGAAGGCCTGGACTTGCCGGCGGGCGACCTGTTCGGTGGCGGCGCAACAGTCGAATACAGCTGCGAGCCCAAGCTCGATGGTCTGGCCGTCAGCCTGTTGTACCAGGATGGCCTCCTGGTGCGCGGCGCGACCCGTGGCGACGGTACAACAGGCGAAGACATCAGCGTCAACGTGCGCACCGTACGCAACATTCCGCTCAAGCTGCACGGTACTGGCTGGCCGGCGACCCTGGAAGTGCGCGGCGAAGTGTTCATGTCCAAGGCCGGTTTCGAACGGCTCAACGCCACGCAAATGGAAGTCGGCGGCAAGACTTTCGCCAACCCGCGCAACGCAGCAGCGGGCAGCTTGCGCCAGCTGGATTCGAAGATCACCGCCAACCGTCCACTGGAATTCTGCTGCTACGGCATCGGCCAGGTGTCGGCGGACATTGCCGATACGCACATCGGCAATTTGCAGCAACTCAAGGCTTGGGGCATGCCGATCAGCCATGAGTTGAAGCTGGCGCAGGGTATCGCCGAGTGCCTGGATTACTATCGCGACATCGGTGAGCGGCGCAATGCGCTGCCCTATGAAATCGACGGCGTGGTGTTCAAGGTCAACAGCATCGCTTCGCAGCGCGAACTGGGTTTTCGCGCCCGTGAGCCGCGCTGGGCCATCGCCCACAAATTCCCGGCGATGGAAGAGCTCACCGAACTGCTCGATGTGGAATTCCAGGTCGGCCGCACCGGGGCGGTGACGCCGGTGGCGCGTCTGAAGCCGGTCAAGGTCGCGGGCGTCACGGTGGCCAATGCCACGCTGCATAACATGGACGAAGTGGCGCGCCTGGGCCTGATGATCGGCGATACGGTGATCATTCGCCGTGCCGGTGACGTGATTCCGCAAGTGGTGCAGGTGGTCCTGGAGCGTCGTCCGGAAAACGCCCGGCCGGTGCAGATCCCGGAGCAGTGCCCGGTGTGTGGCTCCCATGTCGAGCGCACGCAATTGATCAAGCGCAGCAAGGGGCGCGAGACGGTCAGCGAAGGCGCGGTGTACCGCTGCGTCGGTCGCCTGGCCTGTGGCGCGCAACTCAAGCAGGCCATCATTCACTTTGTTTCCCGTCGAGCCATGGACATCGAAGGCCTGGGCGAGAAAAGCGTCGAGCAACTGGTCGACGAAGGCCTGGTGAGCTCGCCGGCCGATCTGTACGCCCTGACGTTCGAACAGATCGTCGATCTGGAAGGCTTTGCCGAGCTGTCGAGCAAGAACCTGCTCGGCGCCATTGAAGACAGCAAGAAGCCGGGCCTGGCGCGGTTCATCTACGCCCTCGGGATTCCCGATGTCGGCGAAGAGACGGCCAAGGTGCTGGCCCGCTCCCTGGGTTCGCTGGAGCGGGTGCAGCAGGCCTTGCCGCAGGTGCTGACGTACTTGCCGGATGTCGGGCTGGAAGTCGCGCACGAGATCCACAGCTTCTTTGAAGACGCACATAACCAGCAGGTGATCGCTGAACTGCTCAAGCATGGCTTGCAGATTCAGGACCAGGGCGAGTTGGGTGCCGAGTTTTCGGCGAGCACCACGCTGGGCGGTTTTCTCGACAAACTGCATATTCCATCGGTCGGTCCGGGCGGGGCGCAGAAACTGGCGGACAAATTCGGTTCGCTGCAGGCGGTGATCGGTGCTGACTGGCTGGATATGCGTCAGGCGCTGCCGGAGAAACAGGCCAATTCGGTGCGTGAATTTTTTGCGCTCGAAGAGAATCGCCAATTGGCCGAAGCGGCCGAGAAGCAACTGGCCGAATTCGGCATGCACTGGCAGAGCGAGAAAAAGGTCGTCGAAGGCTTACCGCTGGCCGGGCAGACCTGGGTGCTGACCGGCTCGCTGGAGCTGATGAGCCGCGATGTGGCCAAGGACAAACTCGAAAGCCTGGGGGCCAAGGTCGCCGGCTCCGTGTCGGCCAAGACCCATTGCGTGGTCGCAGGACCGGGCGCCGGTTCGAAGTTGACCAAGGCCAATGAGCTGGGGTTGAAGGTGCTGGATGAAGAGGCGTTTGTCGAGTTTCTGCGCGAGCACGATATTTCGGTGTGAAGCCATTCGCGAGCAAGCCCGCTCCCACATTTAGCCGAGTTCTTCCTGAAAGAATCCGATCGAATGTGGGAGCGGGCTTGCTCGCGAAGGCGATTTCAGCACCTTGGCAGAAAGCCGGAACAATCAACTCTCGGAAATGATCTAGTCTTGGCAAGCCCCAGGGAGAGATCGCCATGCACCCGTTCTTCGAGCAGCTCAGCTCGCGCATCGCCGCACCGTTCGTGGCCGAAAGCTCGCGCAACAGCAAGGTCTGGTCCTGTCGTTGCGGGCAATCGCTGTTTTTCCGCAACAGCCAGTGCCTGGCGTGTTCAGCAGCCCTTGGGTATCAGCCTGAGCAAAGTCGTTTATCTTCCCTGCAACCGGGCGAGCGCCCCGACACCTGGTGGCTCGACGCCGATCCGCAGGCGGGCGCGTTCCGCCGCTGCGCCAACCTCGATTCACCGGCTGCGTGCAACTGGCTGCTTGCGGCCAATCACCACGAAACCTTGTGCATGGCCTGTAGCTTGAATCGCACGATTCCCGACCTGTCGATCACCGAAAATCACGAGCGCTGGCGCAAGGTGGAAACCGCCAAGCGGCGTCTGGTCGCGCAACTGGTCAGTCTGGGGTTGCAGGTGATTCCCAGGACAGTCGATGAAGAGACTGGCCTTGCCTTCGATTTCATCGGTGTCGACCTTGAAGGCAAGCCGCCGACCACGGGTCACGCCAACGGCCTGATCACTCTCGATATCAAGGAGGCCGACGACGCGCACCGCGAGCAGGTGCGGGTGCAAATGCACGAACCCTATCGCACGTTGCTCGGGCATTTTCGTCACGAAGTCGGGCATTACTACTGGGACCGATTGATCGCCCACAGCCATTGGCTTGAGCCTTTTCGCGGCTTGTTTGGCGATGAGCGCGCGAGCTACGCCGATGCCCTCGAACGGCATTATCAGCAGGGCGCGCCGCTCGACTGGCCGCAGCGCTGCGTCAGCGCCTACGCGACTATGCACCCGTGGGAAGACTGGGCGGAAACCTGGGCGCATTACCTGCACATGATGGACGCCGTGGACACCGCGCTGGGTTTTGGCATGAGCGCCCGGGAAATGGACTTCGACTATCAGCCGTTTCCACCCCAAACCCTCTACGATCCGCAGCATCCCGGCGGCGCGGCTTTTTTGTCGTTCGTCAACGCCTGGATCGAACTGGCCGGCATGCTCAACGAGCTGTCACGCAGCATGGGGCAGCCGGATTTCTACCCCTTCGTCCTGCCACCTGCTGTCGTTGCCAAGCTGCATTTCATTCACCTGGTGATTCAACAGGCGGGCGGCAGGGCGGACGCGGTGCTTGAGGCGCAATAGCAAGTGCTTGAAGCCCCTCATGTTTTTAATCCGAAACCAACGGTTGTAACTTCGCCTCAGATAGGTACAATGGCGCGGCTCGCCGACAGGTGAGCGTCGTTATGGTGACCCTATCGGTCCCCCCGCAACGATCAGCCGTGAACCCGGTCAGGCCTGGAAGGGAGCAGCCGCAGCGGTGACATTGTGTGCCGGGGTGTGGCTGGTAGGGTTACCACCTTAACGCCACGCGAGTGTTCTCTCGCGTCATCTTCTTGAATACAGACTTTCGCTAGCTGCCAGGATCTTCTCCGGGGCGGTTTTTCGTCGTTTGCGGTTTATCCACAGCCGCAGGCTCGCCACCGATATACAACCGAACAATTTCATCGATCTCCCCGGACATCTTCATCCGCGCCAGGGTGCGCAGAATGCTCTGCACCGGGACCTGTGGGTCGTTGCGAACGTAGCAACCGAGACGGTTTTCCTGCAGCACTGCCACGCTTTGCAGTTGCTGCTGCGGCAGCAGGCGGTGATTGAACCAGTCCAGGCTCCATTGATTGCTGACGGCATAGCGATTGCGGCCGGCCAGGAGTTTTTCCAGCACTTGTTCCTGATTGCGCGCATCGTCGCGCTGCAGTTGGCCGCTTTCGAACAGCGGTTGCAGGGTCGGGTAGCTGTAGCCCAGCACGGTGCCTATGGGCTGTTGCGGCAAGTCGGCGGGTTTGACTGCGTCGGGCGTTGCATCCCGGGTGATCAACACGTCAGGTTGAGTGAAGAGCGGGATGCTCCAGAGATAATCGCCAGGCTGCTCGGGCAGCCACGATTGCGCGGCATAACAGCGGACATCGACCTCGCCTTGCTCCATGGCGCCTTGTATGCGCCTGCGAGGCAATACGTGGAATTCGGCCGGTACGCCGACCTGGGTCGCGAGGCTGAGCATCATGTCATAGAGGATGCCCTGGGTCGGTTTGCCCCGCTCAAGCTGCACCATGGGCATGCTCCAGCTGTCGGTTATCACGAAGCGCAGCGGTGCTGGCGCCGCCGCGACGTCCAGGCTGATCAACAGCAATGCCCCCAAGGCCAGCCGCATAAACACTCCGTTAAATGCCTGTGATGTGCAGCTTAGCCACAATACACGAGCGCACCGGATGCAATTTGTGCCTTGCTCCGCTAGCATTAGCCGCTTCTGCTTCCTTCGCTGCGACGGTTTTCGATGAGTTATCAGGTTCTTGCACGTAAATGGCGTCCGCGCTCGTTCCGCGAAATGGTCGGCCAGACCCATGTGCTCAAGGCTCTGATCAATGCCTTGGACAGCCAGCGGCTGCACCACGCCTACCTCTTCACCGGTACCCGTGGGGTCGGCAAGACCACCATCGCGCGGATCATTGCCAAATGCCTTAACTGTGAGACAGGTATCACGTCGACCCCCTGTGGCGAGTGTTCGGTGTGTCGCGAAATCGACGAAGGCCGCTTTGTCGACCTGATCGAGATCGACGCCGCGAGCCGCACCAAGGTCGAAGATACCCGTGAATTGCTCGACAACGTGCAGTACGCCCCGAGCCGTGGGCGCTTCAAGGTCTACCTGATCGACGAAGTGCACATGCTCTCCAGCCATTCCTTCAACGCGCTGCTCAAAACCCTCGAGGAGCCGCCACCCTACGTCAAGTTCATCCTGGCGACCACCGATCCGCAGAAACTTCCGGCAACGATTCTGTCGCGGTGCCTGCAGTTCTCCCTGAAGAACATGACGCCGGAACGGGTTGTCGAGCACTTGACCCACGTGCTGGGTGTCGAGAACGTGCCGTTCGAAGACGATGCACTGTGGTTGCTGGGCCGTGCTGCCGACGGTTCGATGCGTGATGCCATGAGCCTGACCGACCAGGCGATTGCCTTCGGTGAAGGCAAGGTGCTGGCCGCCGATGTGCGGGCGATGCTCGGAACCCTCGATCACGGGCAGGTCTACGACGTCCTGCATGCGCTGATCGAAGGCGATGCCAGGGCGTTGCTCGAAGCCGTCCGCCACCTGGCCGAACAAGGCCCGGACTGGAATGGCGTGCTCTCGGAAATTCTCAATGTGCTGCACCGCGTTGCCATCGCCCAGGCCTTGCCGGAAGGTGTCGATAACGGTCACGGCGACCGCGATCGCGTGCTGGCACTGGCCCAGGCCTTGCCGGCCGAAGACGTGCAGTTCTACTACCAGATGGGCCTGATCGGCCGCCGCGACTTGCCGCTGGCGCCGGATCCCCGGGGCGGTTTTGAAATGGTGTTGCTGCGGATGCTGGCGTTCCGGCCCGCAGACACCGCGGATGCCCCGAGGCAACCGCTAAAGCCAGTGGGGATCAGCCAGGCCACAGTTGATTCCGCAAACTCAGTGGCTGCCGCGCAGGTTGTTGCGCCGGTAGCCGCTGCGGCCGTTGCACCGATTGCGGCTGCGCCAGTGGCAGCTCCTGCGCCAGCACCGGAACCGGTGGCGCCGGTCGTTGTGCCAGAACCTGCGCCTGTGCCTGTGGTTGAAGCGGCCGTGGTCGAAGAGGTGGTCGACCTGCCGTGGAATGACCCGGTCGAGCCTGCCCCTGTTCAGCAACCGGCGGTGGAGCCGGTGCTGGAAACCGCCAGCGAACAACCCGAATTACCGCCGATGCCGTTGCCGACGCCGGACAGCGTGGTGCCGGACGCCCCGGAGTGGGCCGCCGCGCCAATTCCGGAGCCTTCGGTGGCCGACGTCGATGCCGCAACGCCGGGCATGGACCTGGATGACGAGCCGCCGCTGGACGAGGATTACATCGAACCGGACATGGATTCGGCCTACAGTTACCTCGACGAACTGGCCAGCGAGCATGCCGCCGACCCGGCTCCGGAGCCCGAGCCTGAGCCCGCGGCAATGCCGGCCACCGGTCTGGCCCTGCAATGGCTGGAGCTGTTCCCGAAATTGCCGATTTCCGGCATGACCGGCAGCATCGCCGCCAACTGCACGCTGATCGCGGTGGATGGCGACAATTGGCTGATGCACCTGGACCCGGCCCACAGTGCCTTGTTCAACGCCACTCAGCAGCGTCGCCTCAACGATGCGCTGAACCAGTATCACCAGCGCACGCTGACCCTGAGCATCGAGCTGATCAAGCCCGAGCAGGAAACCCCGGCACAAGCGGCTTCGCGCCGCCGCGCCAACCGTCAGCGCGAGGCGGAGGAATCGATCCACGGCGATCCGTTCATCCAGCAAATGATGCAGCAGTTCGGTGCGGTGGTCCGTAACGATACTATTGAACCTGTCGACGCCCTGGTCACTCAGGGCTCATAACTGAAGGCGCTCGGCTACACTCCGCCGGGCGCTGTTTTGATCCAAGTACTTTTGAGGTGATTACCATGATGAAAGGTGGCATGGCCGGCCTGATGAAGCAGGCGCAGCAGATGCAGGAAAAAATGGCCAAGATGCAGGAAGAACTGGCCAACGCCGAAGTCACCGGTAAGGCCGGTGGCGATATGGTCACCGTGGTGATGACCGGTCGCCATGACGTCAAGAGCGTGACCATCGACCCGAGCCTGGTCGAAGGCATGAGCGAAGACGACAAGGAAATGCTGGAGGCGGTTATCGCATCCGCGGTCAACGATGCCGTGCGCAAGATCGAAGCCAACAGCCAGGACAAGATGGGCAGCATGACTGCCGGCATGCAACTGCCGCCGGGCATGAAACTGCCATTCTGATTCGCCTTCAGGCGGCAGATGAGCTACAAAAAATGCCAGGTATTGCGCCTGGCATTTTTGTTTCTGTCTGTTGGGTATGTGTCGTCCGTGATGGCGCCTTCGCGAGCAAGCCCGCTCCCACAGGGGGGTGTACACACATCCAGTGTGGGAGCGGGCTTGCTCGCGAAAAATTCACCCCGGTGTAACTTAATAAACATCGAACGCCATACCGCCAAAAAGGTCTGCTCCCTATATCACCGACCCCCATCGATCACAGGAGACGCTGCCATGTCCGACCCCATGACCCTCAATCAACGCATTGTCCTGGCTTCACGCCCGGTCGGCGCGCCAACGCCGGAAAACTTCCGCATGGAGCGGGTGGCGTTGCCGGAGCTCGCCGACGGTCAGGTGCTGCTCAAGACCGTTTTCCTGTCGCTGGATCCCTACATGCGCGGACGCATGAGCGACGCGCCGTCCTACGCCGCACCGGTGGAAATCGGCGAAGTGATGACCGGCGGTGCGGTCAGTCGGGTCGAACGCTCGCTCAATCCGAAGTTTCAGGAAGGAGACCTGGTGGTCGGTGCCACCGGTCGGCAAAGCCACAGCATCAATGACGGGCGCAGCATCATCCCGGTGCCGTCGGGATTGCCCAGTGCATCGATGGCCCTTGGGGTGCTGGGAATGCCGGGCATGACCGCGTACATGGGCCTGATGGACATCGGCCAGCCCCAGGCCGGCGAAACCCTGGTGGTTGCAGCGGCCTCAGGCGCTGTGGGTTCGGTGGTCGGTCAGGTGGCGAAGATCAAGGGGCTGCGCGTGGTCGGCGTGGCTGGCGGGGCGGACAAGTGCCGTTATGTGGTCGACGAGCTGGGTTTCGACGCCTGCATCGACCACAAGAGCCCGGATTTTGCCGATGAACTGGCCAAGGCCTGCGGCAAGGGCATCGACATCTACTACGAAAACGTCGGCGGCAAGGTCTTCGACGCCGTGGTGCCATTGCTCAATCCCAAGGCGCGGATTCCACTGTGCGGCCTGATTGCCTCCTATAACGCCCATGAAGCGCCGAGCGGGCCGGATCGCCTGCCCCTGTTGCAACGCACCCTGTTGACCAAGCGGGTGCGCATCCAGGGCTTCATCGTGTTCGATGACTATGGTGATCGCCAGCCGGAATTCCTCAGTGCCATGGCGCCCTGGGTACGTGATGGCAAGGTGAAATTCCTCGAAGACGTGGTCGATGGCCTGGAACAGGCTCCCGACGCGTTCATCGGCATGCTGGAAGGGCGCAACTTCGGCAAACTGGTGGTTCGGGTTTCCCGGGACTGAGTAATCGACGCTGCAATTTGACGCTTAACCGAGGCGCGGGTATAAACCGCGTCTCGTTGTTTTGTCGGACTTTTCCACCATGAGCTTCAGCCCTTTGATTCGCCAACTGATCGACGCCCTGCGAATTTTGCCTGGCGTGGGTCAGAAAACCGCCCAGCGCATGGCGTTGCAGTTGCTCGAGCGTGACCGCAGCGGCGGCTCGCGCCTGGCGCTGGCCTTGAGCCAGGCCATGGAAGGGGTCGGTCACTGTCGCTTGTGCCGTACGCTGACCGAAGATGATCTCTGCCCGCAATGCGCCGATACCCGTCGCGACGACACCTTGCTCTGCGTGGTGGAAGGTCCGATGGATGTCTACGCGGTGGAGCAGACCGGTTTCCGCGGGCGCTACTTCGTGCTCAAGGGGCATCTGTCGCCGCTCGACGGTCTGGGGCCGGAAGCCATCGGCATTCCGCAATTGATGGCGCGGATCGAAGAGGCCGGCACGTTCGCCGAAGTCATCCTGGCGACCAACCCGACCGTGGAAGGTGAAGCCACAGCGCATTACATCGCCCAGTTGCTCAGCAGCAAAGGCCTGATCGCCTCGCGTATCGCCCATGGCGTGCCGCTCGGTGGTGAGCTGGAGCTGGTGGATGGCGGCACGCTGGCGCATTCGTTTGCCGGGCGTAAGCCGATTTCGCTCTGAGTTGTGCGGTGTCTTTACTGACGCCTTCGCGAGCAAGCCCGCTCCCACAGGGGATTGCATTCCAAATGTGGGAGCGGGCTTGCTCGCGAAGGGCGCACCTCGGTGTCGCTGATTCACACAATCCTGTTGAAAACCAAGCAAGCGCTCGGTTAACTTCACTGACCCCTTCAGTGGAGCTCGCCGATGTCTGCCTTTCAGGAATACTTCGACCCCAGCCACCAATTGGTCCGTGACAGCGTCAGACGATTCGTCGAACGCGAGATACTTCCTGATATCGAGCAGTGGGAAGAAGCCGAAAGCTTCCCTCGCGAGCTCTACCTCAAGGCCGGCGCAGCGGGGATTCTCGGCATCGGTTATCCGGAATCTTACGGAGGCAGCCATGAAGGGGATCTGTTCGCCAAGGTTGCCGCCAGTGAGGAGTTGATGCGCTGCGGCTCAGGCGGGCTGGTTGCCGGCCTGGGGTCGCTGGATATCGGCTTGCCGCCCATTCTCAAATGGGCCCGGCCTGAAGTCCGTGATCGTGTGGTTCCGCAAGTACTGACCGGCGAAAAAATCAGCGCCCTGGCCGTCACCGAGCCCGGCGGCGGCTCCGACGTCGCCAACCTGCAAACCCGCGCTGTGCGCGACGGCGATTTTTACCGGGTCAATGGCAGCAAAACCTTTATCACCAGTGGTGTGCGTGCGGACTTTTATACCGTCGCGGTGCGTACGGGTGAGCCGGGGTTCTCCGGCATCAGCCTGTTGCTGATCGAAAAGGGTACGCCCGGTTTCACCGTAGGACGGCAACTGAAGAAAATGGGCTGGTGGGCGTCAGACACGGCCGAACTGTTCTTCGATGATTGCCCGGTGCCCGTGGGAAACCTGATCGGCGCCGAGAACATGGGCTTTGCCTGCATCATGGGCAATTTCCAGAGCGAACGCCTGGCCCTGGCACTGATGGCCAACATGACCGCACAGCTGGCGCTGGAGGAAAGCCTGAAGTGGGCGCGCCAGCGTGAAGCCTTTGGCAAACCGATCGGCAAGTTTCAGGTGATCAAGCATCGCCTCGCCGAGATGGCGACCGGGCTGGAAGTGTCCCGGGAGTTCACTTACCGCCAGGCCGCAAAGATGGCGGCGGGGCAGAGCGTGATCAAGGAAATTTCCATGGCCAAGAATTTTGCGACGGATACCGCAGACCGGATCGTGACCGATGCGGTGCAGATACTCGGTGGGCTGGGATACATGCGCGAGAGCCTGGTGGAGCGGCTGTACCGCGACAACCGGATTTTGTCGATTGGCGGCGGGACGCGGGAAGTGATGAACGAGATCATCAGCAAGCAGATGGGGCTCTGAGCCGAGCTTGAATTCAGTGGTGTTGCCGCTGACGCCATCGCGGGCAAGCCCGCTCCCACAGGGGATCATGGGTAGACACAAATTGTGTTTGCTACAGAGATCACTGTGGGAGCGGGCTTGCCCGCGATGGCGCCGGGACAGGCGCCGCTTACATGTCAGTCAACGCAAACTGCGTCAGGCAAAACGTAGGAATGCCCATGTCTTCCAGGCGCTGCGAGCCACCCAGCTCCGGCAGGTCGATGATCGCCGCCGCTTCATGCACTCGCGCGCCCATGCGGCGGATCAGGTTGGCGGCGGCAATCAGGGTACCGCCGGTCGCGATCAGGTCATCGAACATCACCACCGAGTCACCTTCGCACAGGCTGTCGGCGTGCACTTCCAGGAAGGCTTCGCCGTATTCGGTCGCATAGCCCTCGGCCAACACGTCAGCCGGCAGCTTGCCTTGCTTGCGGAACAGCACCAGCGGCTTGTTCAACTGATAGGCCAGTACCGAACCAATCAGGAAGCCACGGGCGTCCATCGCGCCGATGTGGGTGAAGTCAGCCTCGACGTAACGGTGGGCAAAGCTGTCCATCACCAGGCGCAGGGCCGTGGGCGACTGGAAGAGCGGGGTGATGTCGCGAAAGATCACACCCGGTTTCGGGAAGTCGATGACAGGGCGGATGAGGGATTTGATGTCGAAGGAGTCGAAGACCATCGTCTAGGTGTCCTGGCAGGGCTGCAAACGACGCAGTATAACGGCGGCTGAACCGTTGCGCTCAGCCGTAACGTTTTGTTTCAGCCTTCCAGTGAGCCACCGGCCAGGGCGCACAGCTGGATCGGGTCGATAATCCGGATTTCCTTGCCTTCTGCCGCAATCAGCTCGTTTTGCTGGAAGCGGGTAAAGACCCGGGACACGGTTTCCACCGCCAGGCCCAGGTAGTTGCCGATTTCGTTGCGCGACATGCTCAGGCGGAACTGATTGGCGGAAAAACCCCGGGCGCGGAAACGTGCCGAAAGGTTGACCAGGAAGGTGGCGATGCGTTCGTCGGCGGTCTTTTTCGACAACAGCAGCATCATCTGTTGGTCGTCACGGATTTCGCGGCTCATCACCCGCATCAACTGACGGCGCAACTGCGGCAGTTGCAGGGCCAGTTCGTCGAGGCGTTCGAAAGGAATTTCACACACCGAGGTGGTTTCCAGGGCTTGCGCCGACACCGGGTGCTTTTCGGTGTCCATGCCCGACAGGCCGACCAGTTCGCTGGGCAGGTGGAAGCCGGTGAGCTGTTCTTCACCGCTGTCGCTCAGGCTGAAGGTCTTGAGGGCGCCGGAACGGACGGCGTAGACAGAATCGAAGGTATCGCCCTGGCGAAACAGAAACTCGCCTTTTTTCAGCGGCCGGCCGCGCTTGACGATTTCGTCCAGCGCATCCATGTCTTCCAGATTCAGCGAAAGAGGCAGGCAAAGAGGAGCCAGGCTGCAATCCTTGCAATGGGCTTGATTATGAGCGCGCTGTTTTACTGGCTCGGACATTTCTGCAATCCTTGTGGGAAATCACACATAAGACGTAAGGGTAACTCACCATAGGAGATCGAGGCCAGTCTGGGGCGCTAGCTTGCAGAATTAGATCACCCGCGAAAATCGCTGGCGACTGTGTTGTTCCAGGTACGCGTCGAACACCATGCACACCGAACGCACCAACAATCGCCCGGCGGGCAGGATGGTGATCCTGTCGCGGTCGAGTTCGATCAGCCCGTCTTTGGCCATGTCTTGCAGTTGGGGCCAGAGTTCGCCGAAGTAGCCCTGGAAGTCGATGTTGAAGGCCTGTTCGATGTCGCAGAATTCCAGGCTGAAGTTGCAGATCAATTGCTGAATGACCGCGCGCCGCAGCCGGTCATCGGCATTGCACAGCAGGCCGCGGCTGGTGGCCAGTTGCATAGAAGCCAGGGTGTTCTGATAGTGGTTCAGGTCGCTGCTGTTCTGGCAGTAGAGGTCGCCGATCTGGCTGATTGCCGAGACGCCGAGGCCGATCAGATCGCAATGACCGTGGGTGGTGTAGCCCTGGAAGTTGCGTTGCAGGGTCGATTCTTCCTGGGCGATCGCCAGCTCGTCGTCAGGCAGGGCGAAGTGGTCCATGCCGATGTAGCGGTAACCGGCGCTGATCAGTTGCTCAATGGTGCGCTGCAGCATTTCCAGTTTCTGCGCGGGTGTCGGCAGCTCATTGCTGTTGATGCGCCGCTGGGGCATGAAGCGTTCCGGCAGGTGGGCGTAGTTGAATACCGATAACCTGTCTGGTTGCAGGTTGATGACCTCTTCGACGGTGCGGGCGAAGTTCTCCGGCGTCTGCCTCGGCAGGCCGTAGATCAGGTCGATATTGATCGAGCGAAACTGCAAGGTGCGGGCAGCGTCGATCACCGCGCGGGTTTCTTCCAGGCTTTGCAGGCGATTGACCGCTCGCTGCACCGCCGGGTCGAGGTCTTGCAGGCCGATGCTGACCCGATTGAAGCCCAGTTCGCGCAACAGCCCCATGGTCGACCAATCGGCCTCGCGGGGGTCGATCTCGATGCCGTAGTCGCCGGAATCGTCGTTCAGCAAATTGAAGTGTTTGCGCAAGTGCGCCATCAACTGGCGCAGTTCGACGTGACTGAGAAAGGTCGGCGTGCCGCCACCGAAGTGCAGTTGCTCGACTTTCTGCGTGGGGTCGAGGTGGCAGGCGATCAGCTGGATTTCCTGTTCCAGGCGCTGCAAATACGGCTGCGCCCGGCCGCGATCCTTGGTGATGACCTTGTTGCAGGCGCAGTAGTAGCAAATGTTCGCGCAGAACGGCACGTGCACGTACAGGGACAGTGGGCGTTGGGCCTTGCGGCTGTCGCGCAGGGCATGAAACAGGTCGAAGGTGCCGACCTGGCTGTTGAATTGCACGGCGGTCGGGTACGAGGTGTAGCGGGGTCCCGCCAGGTCATAACGGCGGATCAGATCAGTGTCCCAACGAATGGCGTCGAGCATCATGCGGGCATTCCCCGGATAGGCTGGCAGTGTCGGCCACTTTATGCGAGGGCGGGATTGGGCATCTTGATTTGCATCAAGGTCAGAATCTTTGTCGTTTGTGAGGGCCTCATCGCGAGCAAGCTCGCTCCCACAGGGGGTGTCGCTGTGTACACAAAACCTGTGGGAGCGAGCTTGCTCGCGATGGGCGCGCCGCCGGTTTAATGACCCATGAGCCAATGCTGATGCGGTCCCGGCAAGGTCCAGATGCCGAACAACATCACCAGCACCCCACCCGCCATCCGCACGCTGCGCTTGCGCAACACTGCGGTGACGCGCTCGGCGGCCAGGCCGGTCGCAAGCAGCACCGGCCAAGTGCCAAGCCCGAACGCGAGCATCAACAATGCACTGTCCAGCGCGTTGCCCTGGCTGGCCGACCACAGCAAGGTGCTGTAAACCAGGCCGCACGGCAGCCAGCCCCAGAGCGCGCCCAGCAGCAGCGCACGCGGAACGTTCGATACTGGCAGCAACCGGTTGGCGACTGGCTGGATGTGCCGCCACAAGCCTCGGCCGAGGCTTTCGATACGGGTCAGGCCGCTCCACCAGCCGGCCAGGTACAGGCCCATGGCAATCAACAGCAAGCCGGCGAGGACTCGCAGGAACATCGCCGCCGGGCTGCTGGCCACGGCCCATCCGGCTAGGCCGATCAACAGTCCGGCGCAGGCGTAGCTCAGAATCCGCCCCAGGTTGTAGGCCAGCAGCAGGCGAAAGCGGCGGCTGCGTTGCTCCTTGGGAATCGCCAGGGTCAGCGCGCCCATCAAGCCGCCGCACATGCCCAGGCAATGACCGCCGCCGAGCAAGCCGAGGATCACCGCCGATACCAGCAGTGGCGCCAGTTCAAGCATGGGGCGGGGCCTTGTCTTGCGGTTTGGCCGGTTGGCCGCTGGCTTCGTCGACGGCGGCGGTGTGGTTCGGGTCCTGGTCGTCGAACAGGATGCTGTGGGCCGGGCCGTCGAGGTCGTCGTACTGCCCGCTGTCGACCGCCCAGAAGAAGATATAGACGGCGATGGCCACGATCAGCAGCGCAGCGGGAATCATCACGTAGAGAGCTGGCATCTGGACTCCATGCCCGCGCGGCTCAGGCCGGCAGCGGGCGGGTTTCTGGCGGGGTGTCGAGGGCGCGCTCGCTCGGCATTCGAGTCAGGCGCAGCGCGTTCAGCACCACGGTCAACGAACTGATCGACATGCCTACCGCCGCCCAGACTGGAGTGATCCAGCCGAGGGCAGCGAAGGGCAACATGAGGCCATTGTACAACCCGGCCCACAACAGGTTCTCGATAATGACTCGACGGGTGCGCCGCGCCAGGCTGAAGGCTTGCACCAGCGCGTCGAGGCGGTTGGACAGCAGCACCGCATCGGCACTGGTTTTCGCCAGGTCAGTGGCCGAGCCCATGGCGACGCTGATATCCGCAGCCGCCAGCACCGGCACGTCATTGACGCCGTCCCCCAGCATCAACACCTTGCGACCTTCCTTGTGCAGTTGTTGCAGGACTTGCAGTTTGTCGTCCGGGCGCAAGCCGCCGCGCGCTTCATCGATGCCCAGTTCCGCTGCCACGCTGGCGACCATCGGCGAGCTGTCGCCGGACAACAACAGCGTGCGCCAGCCCCGCGCCTTGCACGCGGCCAGCAAGGCCGGCGCATCGGCGCGCAAGCGATCATCGAGGACGAGCCAGGCCAGCGGCCCTTCGCTGTCGCCGAGCAGCAGCCATTGGCCGGCTTCTTCGGGCATCGACGGCACCAGGGCGCCACTGAGTTCGCAGACGAATCCCGGTTGACCGATGCGCAGGCGCCGCCCTTCAACCAGCCCCTCCAGGCCAAGACCCGGTGTGCTGTGGACCTCTTCGGCCGCCATCGGCGCACGACCGAAAGCACGGGCGATGGGGTGTTCGGAGCGGTTTTCCAGGGCGGCGGCCAGGCCTAGGCATTGGTCGCTATCGAGGGCGCCGAGGGGGCGGATCGAGCGCAACGCCAGCCGGCCTTCGGTGAGGGTGCCGGTCTTGTCGAAAATCACCGTATCGATCTGGTTCAGGCCTTCCAGCACATGACCGCGGGTCAGCAGCAGGCCGAGTTTGTGCAAGGTGCCGGTGGCCGCGGTGAGGGCGGTCGGCGTCGCCAGCGACAAGGCGCACGGGCAGGTCGCCACGAGCATCGCCAGCACGATCCAGAAGGCTCGCGATGAGTCCAGTTCCCACCACAACAGGCCAATGGCCGCAGCCGCGATCAGCGACAACAGCAGGAACCATTGTGCGGCGCGGTCGGCGATTTCCGCCAGGCGCGGTTTTTCGGCCTGGGCACGATCGAGCAGGCGAACGATGGCCGAGAGGCGCGTGTCCTGGCCCAGGGCCTGGACCTCGACGGTCAGTGCGCCTTCGACGTTCAGGGTGCCAGCGGTGACCGCATCGCCGAGGGTGCGAGGGTGCGGCAGGTATTCGCCGGTCAGCAGCGATTCGTCGATACTCGATTGGCCGTCGAGGATCTTGCCGTCAGCCGGGAGAATGGCGCCTGGATGAACCAGTACCTGATCACCGATTCGCAGTTCGCTGAGCAGAATGCGTTCGCTCTGGCCTTCAGGCGTCAAGCGCAGGCACGAGGCGGGCAACAGATTCACCAGCTGCGCGGTGGCGGCGGCCGTGCGCTCGCGGGCGCGCCGCTCCAGATAGCGCCCGGCCAGCAGGAACAGGGCAAACATGCCGACGGCGTCGAAATACAGCTCGCCCACCCCGGTGATCGAGGTCCAGATCCCGGCAACGTAGGCGCTGCCGATGGCCAGCGACACGGAAACGTCCATGGTCAGGTGGCGGGTGCGCAGATCGCGCATGGCACCTTTGAAAAACGGCGCGCAGCTGTAGAACACGATCGGGGTGGTGAGGAACAGCGCGACCCAGCGCAGGATGGTATGCAGTTCGGGACTGAGGTCGATGTTGAATTCAGGCCAGGTGGCCATGGTTGCCATCATTGCCTGGAACCACAGCAATCCGGCCACGCCAAGCTGGCGCAGGGCCAGGCGGTTTTCGCTGGCCAGTTGCTCGCTGGCGCGATCGGCCTGATAGGGGTGTGCGGCGTACCCGATGTGGCGCAGTTCGCTGAGGACCTGGCTCAGGGGTAATTGCGCGTCGCTCCAGCGCACGTGCAGGCGGTGGTTGGACAGGTTCAGGCGCGCTTCGGCCACCGCCGGCAAGGTGCGCAGGTGTTTTTCGATCAGCCAGCCACAGGCGGCGCAACTGATGCCCTCCATCAGCAGCGTGGTTTCGGCCATTTCGCCTTCGTGGCGGACAAAGGGCTGCTGCACATCGGCGCGGTCGTACAGCGCCAGTTCGTCGGCCAGTTGTACCGGTAGCGCCTCGGGGTTGGCCGAGGCTTCGCTGCGGTGCCGGTAATAGCTATCCAGGCCGCCGGCGACGATGGCCTCGGCCACGGCCTGGCATCCCGGGCAGCAGAACTCGCGGGACTCCCCGAGTACGACGGCGGTGAAGCGACTGCCGGCCGGGACGGGCAGGGCGCAGTGGTAGCAGGGGAGTGGGGTGGTCATGGGTTTTTCACTAATGCTGCGGGATCTCTGTCGTCAGGGAGGGCCTGACCACTGTAGGAGCTGACGAGTGAAACGAGGCTGCGATCTTTTTGCAAAAGCAAGATCAAAAGATCGCAGCCTGCGGCAGCTCCTACAGGTCTTCGGCGCCTTGCAGAGGTTCATCACCGAGCTGCAGATCCTTGTCATGGTTGACCAGTTCTTCTTCGAACATGCGCCAGATGTGCTCGTCCTGGGTGCCAAGCAATTCGACAAAACGCCGGCCTTCGATCTTGTCGCTCAGTTGGCCAATGTAGCGACCCTGTTCGGTTTCGCTGCGGGTCAGGGTGATCTTGCGATCCTTCTCGGGCTGGGTCGGCGAGATCAGGTTCAGCTCCAGGGTTTTCGGATGGCTGTCGCCGCTCAGGCGCAGGTCAACTTCGCCGGTCACGTCATCGAGATGAATACTGGCGCGCATTTTCAGGTTCTGGGCCAGCAGCTCACGGTCGAGGGAGCGGTTGATGCCTTTGCCGGCCTCGTAGTAGTTGTCGTTGACCAGGTTGTCCGGGTTCTTCACCGCGATGGTCACCATGGACAAGGTCAGGGCAACCGAGCAGGCCAGGATCCCGATGATGATCCACGGCCAGAGGTGCTTGTACCAGGGGCTTGCGGCAGTTGCTGCGGGCATGTTCAGTTCTCTCAACGAATTTGTGGGCCGATGAACCGGCTCTTGGCTTCAATGTGGACGCTGTCGTCATCGGCATCCTTGAGGATGAATTTCACCTCGTTGGTGCTCGACGGCAGTTTTTCCGGCGCGACCGACAGTTCGGCAGGCTGGCTGACGATCTCGCCGGCCGCGACCTTGATCTCGCGCCGGCCCTGCAATTTGAGATCCGGCAGGCCGGAGGCTTCGAGCAGGTAGGTATGGTCGCGCTGGTCCTTGTTCATGATTTTCAGGCTGTAGACGTTTTCGATCCGGCCTTCGGCGTTCTCGCGGTACAGCACGCGGTCCTTGCTGACATCGAAACCCACCAGCGCACGCATGAAAAACGCGGTCACCAGCAAGCTGATCATCGCCAGCAGTACCACGGCATAGCCGATCAGGCGTGGACGCAGTTTATGGGTTTTCTGCCCGGACAAGTTGTGCTCGGTGGTGTAGCTGATCAGCCCGCGCGGGTAATCCATCTTGTCCATGATGGCGTCGCAGGCGTCGATGCAGGCGGCGCAGCCGATGCATTCGATTTGCAGGCCGTCGCGGATGTCGATACCGGTCGGGCAGACCTGGACGCACATGGTGCAGTCGATGCAGTCACCCAGGCCCTGGGCCTTGTAATCGATGCCTTTCTTGCGCGGGCCACGGCCTTCGCCGCGGCGCGGGTCGTAGGAAACGATCAGGGTGTCCTTGTCGAACATCACGCTCTGGAAGCGCGCGTACGGGCACATGTAGATGCACACCTGTTCGCGCAACCAGCCAGCGTTGCCGTAAGTGGCGAGGGTGAAGAAACCGACCCAGAAGTAAGACCAGCCATCGGCGTGACCTGTGAAGAAGTCGAACACCAGTTCGCGGATTGGCGAGAAGTAACCGACGAAGGTCATGCCGGTGACGAAACCGATCAATAGCCACAGGCTGTGCTTGCTGAACTTGCGCAAGAACTTGTTGGCGCTCATCGGCGCCTTGTCGAGCTTGATGCGCTGGTTGCGATCACCTTCAGTGACTTTTTCGCACCACATGAAGATCCAGGTCCAGACGCTTTGCGGGCAGGTATAACCGCACCAGACCCGGCCGGCGTACACCGTGATGAAGAACAGGCCGAACGCGGCGATGATCAGCATGCCGGACAGCAGGATGAAGTCCTGGGGCCAGAAGGTGGCGCCGAAAATGAAAAACTTGCGCTCCGGCAGGTTCCACCAGACCGCCTGATGACCGCCCCAGTCCAGCCACACCGTACCGAAATACAGCAGGAACAACACGGCACCGCCGGTCATCCGCAGATTGCGGAACAGGCCGGTGAAGGCGCGGGTGTAGATTTTTTCCCTGGCGGCGTAGAGGTCGACGCTGTTGTTCGCGTTCTTGGTGGGTGGAGTGACGTCGTGTACCGGAATCTGGTTGCTCATCATTGCATCCCACGGCAGTGGAAAAGTGCCTCGGTCAGTACGTGCCGACCGCGGTCAAAAAGGAGTGTTGCAGTGGCGCAATGATACGCCTGTCGCTCTAGCTCAAGGGTGCGACCTTTGGTCACGTTTGGCAAAATCAATTGATGGTGTAATGACTTGAATCAATTGACTTGGGAATTATGGACGGTTTTTGGGTGTGGGCGGAGTCATTTCTCAACGCAACAACCTGTAGGAGCCAGCCTGCTGGCGATGGAGTCAAGGGCGCCGCGTTGAACCAGGGAGCACGCGTTGTCGTAAACGACCATCGCCAGCAGGCTGGCTCCTACAGTTTCCCGGGAATGCGTAAAGAACCATAAAAAAGGCCCCGCCAATTCTCATTGGCGGGGCCGTTTTTTATTGCATCAAGCGTTTGCCTTACTCGGCGTCCGCTGCCTTCTCACCGTGAGACAGGCTGTAGACGTAAGCGGCCAGCAGGTGAACCTTGTCGTTACCTTGCAGTTGCTCTTGCGCAGGCATCTGGCCCTGGCGGCCGTAACGGATGGTCTGCTGCAGTTGAGCGAAGCTCGAACCGTAGATGAACGCTGCCGGGTGAGTCAGGTCGGGTGCGCCCATCGCTGGCGTACCTTTGCCTTCCGGACCGTGGCACGCCACGCAGTTGGCGGCGAACAGCTTCTGTCCGGCAACCGGGTCGGCCTTGGCGCCTTCCGGCAGCTTGCGACCATCGAGGTTGGTCAGGACAAACGCTGCCACGTCGGCCACGCCTTGCTCGCCGATCACTTCAGCCCACGCCGGCATCACCGCATGACGGCCGCCCATGATGCTGGTCTTGATGGTTTGCGGCTCGCCGCCCCAGCGCCAGTCGGCGTCGGTCAGGTTAGGGAAGCCATAGGCGCCCTTGGCGTCGGAACCGTGGCAGACCGAGCAGTTGGAGGCGAACAGTCGGCCACCCATCTTCAGGGCTTGCGGGTCCTTGGCCACTTCTTCGATTGGCATGGCCGCGAATTTGGCGAAGATCGGACCGAACTTGGCGTCCGACTTGGCCATTTCCTTTTCCCACTCGTGGACGCCGGTCCAGCCGGTCTGGCCGTTGGCGAAGGGGGTCTGCTTCTCGTTGTCGAGGTAGCCGTAACCCGGCAGCAGGCCTTTCCAGTTACCCAGGCCCGGATACAGCGCCAGGTAGCCCAGTGCGAAGATGATGGTGCCCACGAACAGCATGAACCACCATTTCGGCAGCGGGTTGTCGTACTCCTCGATCCCGTCGAAGGAGTGCCCGACCGTCTCGTCTGTCTGCTCGGTGCGCTGGCCCTTGCGGGTCGACAGCAGCAGCCAGGTCAGGGAAAAGATCGTACCGAGACTGAGGACTGTGACGTACAGACTCCAGAATGTAGTCATTCTTTGTTACTCCTAGAAGCTTGCTCGACGTGCTTGATGGCTTCGGGATCATCCGCGAAAGGCAGCAAGGTCGCGTCTTCAAACTCCGACTTGCGCTTGGGACTGAACACCCACAGTGCCAGTCCGATGAAGGCCACCATCACGACAACGGTGCCCAGGCCACGAATCATCCCGATATCCATCTAATTCACCGTTTGCTTTTGATGATGGTGCCCAGGCCTTGCAGATAGGCCACCAGCGCGTCCATTTCGGTTTTGCCCTTCACGGCATCCTTGGCACCGGCGATGTCTTCGTCGGTGTAAGGGACGCCGAGCGTGCGCAACACTTCCATTTTCTTGGCGGTGTCTTTGCCGTCGAGCTTGTTTTCCACGAGGAACGGGTAGGCCGGCATTTTCGATTCGGGCACGACGTTGCGCGGGTTGTACAAGTGCGCACGCTGCCAGTCATCGGAGTAACGACCGCCGACACGGGCCAGGTCCGGACCGGTACGCTTGGAACCCCACAGGAACGGGTGGTCCCAGACGCTTTCACCGGCGACCGAGTAGTGGCCATAACGTTCGGTTTCAGCACGGAACGGACGGATCATCTGCGAGTGGCAGCCGACACAACCGTTGGCGATATAAACGTCCCGGCCTTCCAGTTCAAGGGCGGTGCGGGGCTTCATGCCCTCGACCGGCTTGTTGGTGACGTCCTGGAAAAACAGCGGAACGATCTGGGTCAGGCCGCCGACGCTGACGGCGATGACCATGAAGAAGGCCAGCAGGCCAATGTTCTTCTCGACTGCTTCATGCTTCATCAGTGAGCTCCAACTACGGCAATCTGTTCGGCGGCTTTGGCTTCAGCCGGGTTCGAGGCGCGTACGGTACGGAATACGTTGTAGGCCATGAACAGCATGCCGGTGGCGAAGAACGCACCGCCCAGGGCGCGAACGATGAAACCCGGGTGGCTGGCTTGCAGCGCTTCGACGAACGAGTAGGTGAGGGTGCCGTCGTCGTTGATTGCACGCCACATCAGGCCCTGGGTGATGCCGTTGACCCACATCGAAGCGATGTAGAGCACGGTACCGATGGTCGCGAGCCAGAAGTGCGTGTTGATCAGGCCGGTGCTGTGCATCTGCGCACGACCGAACAGTTTCGGAATCATGTGGTAGATGGCGCCGATCGAGATCATCGCTACCCAGCCCAGAGCGCCGGCGTGTACGTGGCCGATGGTCCAGTCGGTGTAGTGCGACAGCGAGTTGACGGTCTTGATGGCCATCATCGGGCCTTCGAAGGTCGACATGCCGTAGAACGCCAGCGACACCACCAGGAAACGCAGGATCGGGTCGGTGCGCAGCTTATGCCAGGCGCCCGACAGGGTCATCATGCCGTTGATCATGCCGCCCCAGCTCGGTGCCAGCAGGATGATCGACATTGCCATGCCCAGCGACTGCGCCCAGTCCGGCAGTGCGGTGTAGTGCAGGTGGTGGGGACCTGCCCAGATGTACAGGGTGATCAGCGCCCAGAAGTGCACGATCGACAGGCGATAGGAGTAGATCGGGCGCTCGGCCTGTTTCGGCACGAAGTAGTACATCATGCCCAGGAAGCCGGTGGTCAGGAAGAAGCCCACGGCGTTGTGGCCGTACCACCACTGGATCATTGCGTCCGTCGCACCCGAGTAGGCCGAGTAGGACTTGAACAGGCTGACCGGCAGCGACATGTGGTTGACGATGTGCAGCATCGCGGTCACGACAATGAAGGCGCCGTAGAACCAGTTACCCACATAGATGTGCTTGGTCTTGCGCTTGACGATGGTGCCGAAGAACACCAGACCGTAGGTGACCCAGACAATGGCCAGCAGAATAGCCAGGGGCCATTCCAGTTCCGCGTATTCCTTGGTGGTGGTGAAACCCATCGGCAAGGTAATGATCGCGCCGACGATCACCGCTTGCCATCCCCAGAAGGTGAAGGCGGCGAGGCTGTCGGAAATCAGTCGCGTTTGGCAGGTTCGCTGCACGACGTAATAGGAAGTGGCAAACAGTGCACATCCACCGAAGGCGAAAATCACCAGGTTGGTGTGCAGCGGGCGCAGGCGTCCAAAGCTCGTCCATGCCAGACCGAAGTTCAACTCCGGCCAGACCAGTTGCGAGGCGATGAAGACACCGAGCCCCATGCCAAGGATCCCCCAGACCACCGTCATGATGGCGAACTGGCGGACTACCTTATAGTTATAAGCAGTCGGACTGATTGCTGTGCTCATTCTAAGGTTCCACGGTTTGGGTGTTTTATTAGGATTAAAAATCGGCCGCAAGTATGGAGAAAGCAGGGGGTCATTGCAACGCGCCATGACCTGGGTCAATGCTTTCAAATGCTGATTCTGCGGCCTTTCCATGCGCCGCGTAGGGACAAAATTGCCCGCGGGCAAAACGTCCTGGCGGAATGATCAGGCGAGGGGGTCAGGTCGGATGTAACGGGGTGTGTTCAAACGCAACGTTTGGCTGACCGAAGGAGATTGGCGCGACAGCCGGTATCTACCAGCCTTTGCGGCCTGTCATCGGGCAGATTCGTCGAACACATCGTTCAGGGTCGACCTGGAACCGGCACCGGCCAGTCCGCATCGGGGGAAGCTTAGACCTGAATCCGGGGAACCGAAAGGAAGAGTCAGAGAGGGTGCGACAATGCGTCGCAAAGGGGCAGGGAACTGCCGCATCCGGGAGAATGCGGCAGCAGAGCGGTCGGGATTTATTCGCGGTTGTCTTCAGCCTGCAGGCGCTCGGTATTCAAACCGTGGGACAGGCTGTACACATACGCGGCCAGCAATTGCACCTTGTCATTGCCGAGCAGTTCGTTCTGCGCCGGCATATGGCCCTGGCGGCCATGCCGAATCGTCTGTTCAAGCTGCGTCAGGCTGGTGCCGTAAATGAAGCCGGCCGGGTGCGTCAGGTTCGGCGCGCCCATGGCTTCGGTGCCCTGGCCATTTGCTCCATGGCAGGCGACGCAGGTGGTGCTGAAGGCTTGCTGTCCGGCTTGCAGGTCCGCCTTGCTGCCTTCCGGCAACGGCAGGCCGGCCAGATCATGGCGCACATAAGCGGCGACGTTTTTCACTCCTTCCTCCCCCAGCACTTCACCCCAGGCCGGCATCATCGCCATCCGGCCACCCATGATGGTGGTCTTGATGGTTTCTGCGCTGGCACCCCAGCGCCAGTCGCTGTCGGTCAGGTTGGGGAAACCGAATGCACCCTTGGCATCCGAGCCGTGGCACACCGAGCAGTTGGAAGCAAACAGGCGGCCGCCCATTTTCAGCGCTTGCGGGTCTTTGGCGACTTCTTCCAGTGGCATCGCCGAAAATTTGGCGAAGATCGGTCCGAACTTCGCGTCCGCCCTGGCCATTTCCTTTTCCCACTCATGAGCCCCGGTCCAGCCGTTTTCATAGCCGGGGAGGACGCCTTTCCAGTTGCCCAGGCCGGGATAAAGGATCAGGTAGCCGACGGCGAACACCAGCGTGCCGGCGAACAGCATGAACCACCATTGCGGCAGCGGGTTGTCGTACTCCTCGATGCCATCGAAGCTGTGGCCCATGGTCTGGTCGACGCTGCCCTTGGTCTCGCCCTTGCGGGTGCCAATCAGCAGCCAGGTCAGGCCGATCAGGCTGCCGATGGTCAGTACGCAGATCCACGTACTCCAGAAGGTGGTCATGGCCGGGTACTCCTTGTTGCTGAATCTTCGGTGAGGTCGGGTTGTGGTTCGTCGGCGAACGGCAGCAGGCGCGCTTCGGCGAATTCCGGGCCGCGCTTGCTGTTGAATACCCACAGCGTCAGGCCGACGAAGGCCACGAACACGACGACGGTGCCCAGGCCGCGGATCATTCCAGTGCTCAATTCAAACATTGCTCACCTCTTGCTCTTGATGGCAGTGCCGAGCACTTGCAGGTAGGCGACCAGCGCATCCATCTCGCTCTTGCCCTTGAGCGAAGCGACGGCGCCGCTGATGTCTTCGTCGGTGTACGGCACGCCCAGGGTGCGCATGGCCTTGATCTTGGTTTCGGTGTGGCTGCTGTCGAGTTGATTGGCCACCAGCCACGGGTAGGCGGGCATCTTCGACTCAGGCACGACGTTGCGCGGGTTGTACAAGTGCGCGCGGTGCCAGTCATCCGAGTAGCGCGCACCGACCCGTGCCAGGTCCGGCCCGGTACGTTTCGATCCCCACAGGAACGGGTGGTCCCAAACGCTTTCGCCGGCCACCGAGTAGTGCCCGTAGCGTTCGGTCTCGGCGCGGAACGGACGGATCATCTGTGAGTGACAGCCGACACAGCCTTCGCGGATGTAGATGTCGCGGCCTTCCAGTTGCAGCGCGGTGTAGGGCTTCATGCCTTCGACCGGCTTATTGGTCACGTCCTGGAAGAACAGCGGGACAATCTGGGTCAGGCCACCGATGCTCACGGCCAGGATCATCAACAGCAGCAACAGGCCGACGTTTTTCTCGATAGTTTCGTGTTTCATGGCGGACTCCTCTCAGGCCATCTGCGCGGCAGCGGCGACTTCGGCAGGCTGCGAGGCCCGCACGGTGCGCCAGGTGTTGTAGGCCATCAGGAACATGCCGCTGAGGAAGATCGCGCCGCCCACCAGCCGCACGACGAAGCCAGGGTGGCTGGCCACCAGGGTCTCGACGAAGGAGTAGGTCAGCGTGCCGTCCTCGTTCACCGCACGCCACATCAGGCCCTGGGCGATGCCGTTGACCCACATCGAGGCGATGTACAGCACGGTGCCGATGGTGGCGAGCCAGAAGTGCGCGTTGATCAGGCCGATGCTGTGCATCTGCTCGCGTCCGAAGACTTTCGGGATCATGTGGTACAGCGCGCCGATGGAAATCATCGCCACCCAGCCGAGCGCGCCGGCGTGTACATGGCCGATGGTCCAGTCGGTGTAGTGGGAGAGGGCGTTGACCGTCTTGATCGCCATCATCGGCCCTTCGAAGGTCGACATGCCGTAGAACGCCAGCGACACCACGAGGAAGCGCAGGATCGGGTCGCTGCGCAACTTATGCCAGGCGCCCGACAGGGTCATCATGCCGTTGATCATGCCGCCCCAGCTCGGCGCGAGCAGGATCAGCGACATCACCATGCCCAGCGACTGCGCCCAGTCCGGCAGCGCGGTGTAGTGCAAGTGGTGGGGGCCTGCCCAGATGTACAGGGTGATCAGCGCCCAGAAGTGCACGATCGACAAGCGATAGGAATACACCGGGCGCTCGGCCTGTTTCGGCACGAAGTAATACATCATGCCGAGGAAACCGGCGGTGAGGAAAAAGCCCACGGCGTTGTGTCCGTACCACCATTGCACCATCGCGTCGGTGGCACCGGAGTACAGCGAATAGGACTTGGTGAAACTGACCGGCAACTCCATGTTGTTGACGATGTGCAGGATCGCCACGGTGATGATGAACGCACCGAAGAACCAGTTGCCGACATAGATGTGTTTGGTCTTGCGCTGCATGATCGTGCCGAAGAACACGATGGCGTAGGCGACCCAGACAATGGTGATCAGGATGTCGATCGGCCATTCCAGCTCGGCGTATTCCTTGGAACTGGTGTAGCCCAGCGGCAGGCTGATGGCCGCCAGGAGAATCACAAGCTGCCAGCCCCAGAAGCAGAACGCGGCGATTTTCGGTGCAAACAGTTGCGTCTGGCAGGTGCGTTGCACCGAATAGAAGGAACTGGCGAACAGCGCGCAGCCGCCGAAGGCGAAGATCACCGCGTTGGTGTGCAGCGGGCGCAAGCGGCCGAAGCTGGTCCAGGGCAAATTGAAGTTGAGTTCGGGCCAGACCAACTGGGCAGCGAGAAAAACCCCGAGCCCCATGCCGACGATGCCCCACACCACCGTCATAATGGCGAATTGGCGGACCACCTTGTAGTTGTAGGCGGTACTGATAGAAGTGTTCATGGTTCCCCATCCACGGTTCAGCCGAAGTGAGCGCACTCGCGCAAGGCAGCGCACCCTTCGGCCGGAGTTATAGGCAGACTAAAAGCGAGGCAAGCATGGACAAAGGGCACAAGGCCGGTATTGACGGGGATCAATGGGCGCAGTGTGTGCGGGATCATGGATGGTTGTGGAATGCCGCTGCCGGCAAGGCAGCGGCGACGCTTATCCTCGCCCACGGCGCCGGCGCACCGATGGACAGCGACTGGATGAGCGACATGGCTGCACGCCTCGCAGCACAAGGCGTCAACGTGTTGCGCTTCGAGTTTCCCTACATGGCGCAGCGGCGCCTCGACGGCGGCAAGCGCCCACCGAATCCGGCGCCGAAACTGCTCGAATGCTGGCGCGAGGTATATGCCCAGGTGCGACGCCATGTCACTGGGCCGCTGGCCATCGGCGGCAAGTCCATGGGTGGGCGCATGGCCAGTTTGCTGGCCGATGAGTTGGGGGCGGATGCGCTGGTGTGCCTGGGCTACCCGTTTTATGCGGTGGGCAAACCGGAGAAGCCACGGGTCGAGCATCTGGCGGGGCTGAAGACTAGAACCTTGATCGTGCAAGGCGAGCGCGATGCGTTGGGCAACCGGGAGGCGGTCGAAGGGTATTCGCTATCGCCGGTTATCGAGGTGTTCTGGCTGGTGGCGGGGGATCATGACTTGAAGCCGTTGAAAGCTTCGGGCTTTAGCCATGAGCAGCATTTGGCGGCTGCGGCTGAGAGGGTGGCTTCATTCCTTCAGTGAAAGGTGTGGTGTTGCAAATGGCCTCTTCGCGGGCAAGCCCGCTCCCACAGTGATCTGTGGTGTGGCTTGATCGTGTGATCAATGCAAAACCCTGTGGGAGCGGGCTTGCCCGCGAAGGCGGCCGCACAGACAACATACTTTTCAAATTGATAATAAAAAACCCGGAAGCTCTCACTGTCCGGGTTCTTGTCATTCCAGCAGCAATCAGCGGTTGAACCGCTCCACCAACGAATACTGGGTGTTCGCAGTCTTGGTCAGCTCTTCACTCAACAACGCCGAGTTCTGCGCCTGTTCCGAGGTCTGGTCCGCCAGCTCCGAGATGTTGCTGATGTTGCGGCTGATTTCTTCGGCCACGGCACTTTGCTCTTCGGTCGCGGCGGCGATCTGGGTGGTCATGTCGGTGATGTTGGCCACCGCTTCACTGATCCCCACCAGTGCCTGGTCCGCTTCCAGCACCCGCGCCACGCCTTCTTCCGCCTGACGATGCCCGGCTTCCATGGTTTGCACCGCAGTACCGGCGGTTTGCTGGAGCTTGGCGATCAGCGCATGAATCTGCCCGGTGGACTCGCTGGTGCGTTGCGCCAGCTGACGGACTTCGTCGGCCACCACCGCAAAACCACGACCCATCTCACCGGCACGGGCCGCTTCGATGGCGGCGTTCAGGGCCAGCAGGTTGGTCTGGTCGGCGATGCCTTTGATCACGTCGACCACGCCACCGATTTCGTTGCTGTCCTTGGCCAGTTGGGTCACGGTGACGCCGGTTTCACCCACCACCACCGACAGGCGCTGGATGGCTTCGCGGGTTTCCCCGGCGATGTCACGACCGCGACCGGTCAGCCGATTGGCTTCCTGGGTGGCGTCGGCCGTGCGTTGCACGTGGCTGGCGACTTCCTGGGTGGTCGCGGCCATCTGGTTGACCGCCGTGGCCACTTGCTCGGTCTCGACCCGTTGACGTTCCAGGCCGCTGGAGCTGTTGTGCGCCAGGGCATCGGACTGCCTGGCCTGATCGGTCAAGTGCTCGGCCGTATCCTGCAGTCGCGTCAGGCAGGTTTTCAAGCGTGCTTCCTGGCTGAGGATAGACATCTCCAGCCGCGCCTGGGCGCCGCGACTGTCGGTGTACATCTGTGCGATCAACGGATCGGAGGTGGTCTGCTCGGCCAGGCGCAGCAAACGCTTGAGACCGCGCTGTTGCCACTGCAGGCCCATCAGGCCCAGCGGCACCGAAAGACCGGCGGCCAGGGCAAAACCCCAATGGGAGTTAAGCGATGCACCGATCATGAAGCTCAACTGGCTGACCAGGATGAACGGCAGCCAGTCCTGCAGGATCGGCAACCATTTATCCGAAGAGGGAATGGCTGACTTGCCCTGGTTGATGCGTTGGTAGAGCGCTTCGGCACGGCGGATCTGTTCGGCGGTGGGCTTGACCCGCACCGACTCGTAACCGGTCACCTGATTGCCTTCGAAGATCGGTGTCACATAGGCGTTAACCCAGTAGTGATCACCGCTCTTGCAGCGATTCTTCACAATGCCCATCCATGGCAAGCCTTGTTTCAGCGTGCCCCACATGTGGGCGAACACCGCGGCCGGGACGTCGGGGTGACGGACCAGATTGTGCGGTGCACGGATCAGCTCCTCCCGGGAGAACCCGCTGATATCGACGAAATCGTCGTTGCAGTAGGTGATCATGCCCTTGGCATCGGTGGTGGAAATCAACCGTTGCTGGGCCGGGAAGGTCCGCTCGCGTTGTGTAATTGGCTGGTTGTTACGCATGGCTTTTTTAATCCGCAAGGCTTTCAAGTGCTGTATCGGCAATACCGGCGGATTGTTGAGATTATTTTTCGATAATTAGCGATGCGTCGCAAAATGACCCTTGCGTCAGCCGGCGAGCATCGGATACGTGAACAGGCCGAAGTGCAGCAGGTTCAAGCCGAAGTGGGTGGCGATGGCGGCCGCCAGCCCGCCGAAGCGGTAGGCCAGGCCATAGCCGATCCCGGCCAGGCCGGCCAACAGGACCCATTGCCAGCCTGCCCCGGCATGGGCCAGGCCGAAGATCAACGAAGCCAGGAGCAGGGCAAGGTTTTCGCCATGGCGCAGGTTTTTCAGGCATCGGTTAAGGCCACCCTGGATATAGCCGCGGAACAGCGCTTCCTCGACCAGCGTCACCAGCAGCAGATTGTTGAGCAGCCACAACCAGGCAGAATCCGGCCACTTCGGTGCCCAAGTGACGACACCCAGCAACAGTGCGCCGCCCAAGGCCAGCACGGCACTCAGGGGCAACGCCAGTGCGGTGGCAAACAGGATCGATCGAAACGAGCGCCGACCGACAAGCCATGGGCAGACCAGTAACAGCCAAAAACCGATCAGGGGCTTGTCAAGGTTCGCGTACATGGAAAACGGCACCGCGTCGTCGGTGAAACGCTGCGTGGCGATGATTGGGCCGTTGTAGAAACCGGGCCACCAATGCGTGGCAAGGGCCAGCGCGAGAATGATGAACAGGCCATGGCCGAGGTACCGACCGAACTGAAGTGTTTGCTGGCTAGCGGCAAAACCGGAAACCAACAGCAAAGCAACAGAAGTCGCCGCCGGCCAACTCATACTGCTGAAGTCCAGTGCTAAGTAGTAGCCGAGGGAGAGGAGGGCCAGAAAAGTCCTTGGCAGAGCAAACATTGAAAGTCCTTGTGTCGAAGTCTTGCGAACGCCCCTGATGTTCTGTGGGAGCGGGCTTGCTCGCGAAGAGGCCATAACATTCAACAGTTATGTCGACTGATACACCGTATTCGCGAGCAAGCCCGCTCCCACATTTGCTCATGTGTCAGGCATGAAAGGGTGAGCATAAGGCGAGCGATTGTACTGGCGGGCTCCCAGACAAAAAACACCGCCCGAAGGCGGTGTGTGTCTGTGTATTGCTCGTCAGTTACGACGCAATCAACTGCCGCAACACGTAATGCAGAATCCCTCCGGACTTGAAGTACTCCACCTCATTGAGCGTATCGATGCGGCACAGCACCTCGATTTTCTCGCGGCTGCCGTCTTCGCGGGTGATGACCAGTGTCAGGTTCATCCGTGGTGTCAACTCGACACCCGTCAAGCCGAGGATGTCCAGGGTTTCACTGCCGTTGAGGTTCAGGCTCTTGCGGTTCTGATCCAGCTTGAACTGCAACGGCAATACGCCCATGCCCACCAGGTTGGAGCGGTGGATGCGTTCGAAGCTTTCGGCTATGACCGCTTTGACGCCTAGCAGATTGGTGCCTTTGGCCGCCCAGTCGCGGCTCGATCCGGTGCCGTATTCCTGGCCGGCAATCACCACCAGCGGGGTGCCCGACGCCTGATAGCGCATGGCGGCGTCGTAGATCGGCATTTTTTCCCCGGTGGGAATGTAGCGGGTGTTGCCGCCTTCCTCGCCGCAGAGCATTTCGTTGCGTATGCGGATGTTGGCGAAGGTACCGCGCATCATCACCTCATGGTTGCCACGCCTCGAACCGTAGGAGTTGAAGTCCCGCGGTTCCACGCCTTTGTCGCGCAGGTATTGCCCTGCCGGGCTGTCCGCCTTGATGTTGCCGGCGGGGGAGATGTGATCAGTGGTCACCGAGTCGCCGAGCAGGGCGAGAATGTTCGCTGCGCTGACATCCTTGACCACGGGCGGCGGGCCGCCGATGTCGTCGAAGAAGGGCGGGTGCTGGATGTAGGTCGAGTCGTCCTGCCAGACATAGGTCGCCGCTTGCGGCACTTCGATCGCCTGCCATTGTTCGTCTCCGGCAAACACTTCGGCGTATTCCTTGTGGAACATGGCGGTGTTGACCTGGCTCACCGCATCGGCGATTTCTTTGCTGCTGGGCCAGATGTCCCGCAGGTATACCGGTTTACCGTCCTTGTCTTCGCCCAGCGGTTCGCGGCTGAGGTCGGTGCGTACCGTACCTGCCAACGCATAGGCGACCACCAGTGGCGGGGAAGCCAGCCAGTTGGTTTTCACCAGGGGATGCACCCGGCCTTCGAAGTTGCGATTGCCCGAGAGTACCGATGCCACGGTGAGGTCGGCTTGCTGGATGGCTTTCTCGATGGGTTCCGGCAGCGGTCCGGAGTTGCCGATGCAGGTGGTGCAGCCGTAGCCGACCAGGGCAAAGCCCAATTCATCGAGGTAGCGGGTCAGGCCGGCCGCCTTGTAGTAGTCGGTGACCACCTTCGAGCCGGGGGCCAGCGAGCTCTTCACCCAGGGTTTGCGTTTCAGGCCTTTTTCCACGGCCTTCTTCGCCACCAGCCCGGCCGCCATCATCACGCTCGGGTTGGAGGTGTTGGTGCAGGAGGTGATGGCGGCAATGACCACGGCGCCGTTTTTCAGGCGATAGGTCTGGCCTTCGTAATCGTAGTCCGCTTCACCGGCCATATCGGCATTGCCGACGGCGACGCCACCACCACCTTCACTTTCGAGGCGACCTTCTTCCTTGCTGGTGGGTTTGAATTGCAGGTCGACGAAGTCGCTGAAGGCTTGCGCGACATTCGGCAGCGACACCCGGTCCTGCGGACGTTTTGGTCCCGCGAGGCTGGCTTCGACGCTGCCCATGTCCAGCGCCAGGGTGTCGGTGAACACCGGCTCCTGGCCGGGCAGGCGCCACAGACCCTGGGCCTTGCTGTAGGCCTCGACCAATTGCACTGTTTCAAGTGGGCGGCCGGACAGGCGCAGGTACTCCAGCGTGACGTCGTCCACCGGGAAGAAACCGCAGGTGGCGCCGTATTCCGGCGCCATGTTGGCGATGGTCGCCCGGTCGGCCAGCGGCAGGTCGGCAAGGCCGTCGCCGTAGAATTCGACGAATTTGCCCACCACGCCTTTCTTGCGCAGCATCTGGGTGACGGTCAGCACCAGGTCGGTGGCGGTGATGCCTTCCCTGAGCTTGCCGGTGAGTTTGAAACCGATGACTTCGGGAATCAGCATCGACACCGGTTGCCCGAGCATCGCCGCTTCCGCCTCGATGCCACCGACACCCCAGCCGAGCACGCCGAGGCCGTTGATCATGGTGGTGTGGGAGTCGGTGCCGACCAGGGTGTCGGGAAAGGCATAGGTGCGGCCGTCCTCGTCCTTGGTCCAGACCGTGCGACCGAGGTATTCAAGATTCACCTGGTGGCAGATCCCGGTACCCGGCGGCACCACACTGAAGTTGTCGAAGGCACTCTGGCCCCAGCGCAGAAACGCATAACGCTCGCCATTGCGCTGCATTTCAATGTCGACGTTCTGCTCGAAGGCGCTGCTGCTGGCGAACTTGTCGACCATCACCGAGTGGTCGATCACCAGGTCCACCGGCGACAGCGGGTTGATGCGCTGTGGATCGCCGCCGACCCTGGCCATCGCCGCGCGCATGGCGGCCAGGTCGACCACGGCGGGAACGCCGGTGAAGTCTTGCATCAGCACCCGCGCCGGGCGGTACTGGATTTCGCGGTCGGAGCGGCGCTCCTTGAGCCACGCGGCCAGTGCCTTGAGGTCGGCGCCGGTGACGGTTTTCTCGTCCTCCCAGCGCAGCAGGTTTTCCAGCAGGACTTTCAACGACATCGGCAACTTGTCCAGCTCGCCCAGGCTCCTGGCGGCGTCGGGCAGGCTGAAGTAGTGGTAGGTCTTGTTGCCGACCTGCAGGGTTTTCAACGTTTTCAGGCTATCGAGGGACGGCATTGCGATCACTCCTTGAAGTCCGCACGGCTACGGACTGAGGGGACGGACAGAGCCTTAAACCTAGCCCTGTTTTCGGTAGCTGGCTAATAACTGGACTCTATGGACAGACCCAGGTTCCGATCTCGGCTATCATGCGCCGGTTTTCGTGACAGGCTTTGCTTCAACGCAAGCGGTCTCTCTTTGTAGGAGCGAGCAAGCTCGCTCCTACAGGGTCCAGGAGTAAGAATGAACACCCTATTCATGCATTGCCGGCCGGGCTTCGAAGGTGAAGTCTGTTCCGAGATTTCCGACCTCGCCGCGCGCTTGAACGTGGCCGGCTACGCCAAGGCCAAAGCCGCCACCGCTTGCGCCGAATTCGTCTGCACCGAAGAAGACGGCGCCGAGCGCCTGATGCGCGGGCAGCGTTTCGCCGAGCTGATCTTCCCGCGCCAATGGGCCCGGGGGATTTTCATCGATCTGCCGGAAACCGACCGCATCAGCGTGATCCTCGCCCATATGGCGGACTTTCCGCTGTGCGGCAGCCTGTGGCTGGAAATGGTCGACACCAATGATGGCAAGGAACTGTCGAACTTCTGCAAAAAGTTCGAAGTGCACCTGCGCAAGGCGCTGATGGCCGCCGGCAAACTGGTGGAAGACGCTCACAAGCCGCGGCTGTTGCTGACCTTCAAAAGCGGCCGTGAGGTGTTCATGGGGCTGGCCGAGTCGAACAACTCGGCGATGTGGCCGATGGGCATTCCCCGCTTGAAGTTTCCTCGGGAGGCGCCGAGCCGCTCGACCCTGAAGCTGGAGGAGGCCTGGCACCACTTCATCCCGCGCGACCAGTGGGACGAGCGCCTGCACAGTGACATGACCGGGGTCGACCTCGGGGCCGCTCCCGGTGGCTGGACCTGGCAACTGGTCAACCGCGGCATGCTGGTGACCGCCATCGACAACGGCCCGATGGCCGAAAGCCTGATGGACACGGGGCTGGTGCAACACCTGATGGCCGACGGTTTCACCTTCAAACCCAAGCAGCCGGTGGACTGGATGGTCTGCGACATCGTCGAGAAGCCGGCGCGCAATGCGGCGATGCTGGAAGAGTGGATCGGTGACGGCCATTGCCGTGAGGCGGTGGTCAACCTCAAGCTGCCGATGAAGCAGCGCTATGCCGAAGTGAAGCGGCTGCTCGAGCGCATTGCCGATGGTTTCAAGGCACGGGGTATCAAGGTCGAGATCGGCTGCAAGCAGCTGTACCACGACCGCGAGGAGGTGACTTGCCATTTGCGCCGGCTGGACGTGAAGAAACCCAAGTCCCGCTGATACCGACGGAGCAATGTGGGAGCGGGCTTGCTCGCGAAGGCGTCGTGTCAGTCGACGTCAATGCTGCTGACACACCGCTTTCGCGAGCAAGCCCGCTCCCACAGGTCAGTGGTCATCCCACAAGGGCGGCGTAATGCCACAGGTGACCGAACACCCGGCAATGCGCGACAATGCCGGCCAGTTTCAGGAGTGAATCATGAGTGAAATGCTTGATACGCCGGTAGACGGCACCCTCGATGCCACCGGCCTCAACTGCCCCGAGCCGGTGATGATGCTGCACCAGCACATCCGCGACCTGGTGCCCGGCGGCCTGCTCAAGGTCATCGCCACCGACCCGTCGACCCGTCGTGACATTCCCAAGTTCTGTGTGTTTCTTGACCACGAACTGGTGGCGCAGCACGAGGAGGAGGGCACCTACCTCTACTGGATTCGCAAGAAGTCCGTTTAAGTTCGCATCATGACGCAACTGTAGGAGCGAGCTTGCTCGCGAAAAAAACGAAGGCGCCGTTGGGCATCTGGTTTTACGCGTTACCGTTCACGACCTTCGTCGGAACGCCGCCCGGAACAAGCTCGCTCCTGCAATTTGTGCAATCAGCCGGCCGAGCGGCTGTTACGAATCCGTTTGCGCGCACTGAGCGTCAGGCGGATCGACAACATCAGCGCCGCACAACTCAAGCCGGCAATCAACCCTTCCCACAGCCCGCTCGGGCCGCTGGCCGGACCGAACCAGTCGGTCAGTCCCAGCACGTAGCCGACTGGCAGGCCGATGCCCCAATAGGCGAACAAGGTCAGGATCATGGTCACCCGGGTGTCCTGGTAGCCACGCAACGCGCCCGCGCAAATCACCTGGATGGCATCGGAAAACTGGTACAGCGCAGCATAGACAATCAACATCGACGCAATCTGGATCACGGCCTTGTCAGGCGTGTAGATCGAGGCGATCGGTTCGCGCAGGAGCAGGATCAGGCTCGCCGAGAACGCCGCGAACACCAGTGCCGCGCCGAGCCCGACCTTCGCCGCGAAGCGCGCCTGCCAGGGATTGCCGGCCCCCAGTGCCTGACCGACGCGCACGGTCACCGCCATGCCCAGCGAATAAGGAATCATGAACAGCAACGAGCTGATATTGAGGGCGATCTGATGCCCGGCCACCACGGTAGAGCCGAGACTGCCGATCAATAGCGCGATAACTGCGAAGATGCTGGACTCGGCGAACACGGCGATGCCAATCGGCAGGCCAATGCCGACCAGGCGCTTGATCACGGCCCATTGCGGGCGGTCGAAGCGCACCAGTACCCGGGTGCGGGCATAGAAGGGGGCCCAGAAGGTCCAGCCGGCCATGCTCAACGCCATGAACCACATCACGATGCCGCTGGCCCAGCCGCAACCGACGCCGCCCAGGGCCGGTGCGCCGAAATGGCCGTAGATCAACGCATAGTTCAGCGGGATGTTCAGCAGCAGGCCGCACAAGCCGATGACCATGCTCGGGCGGGTACGCCCCATGCCATCGCTGTAGCAGCGCAATACGTAGTAGAACGCCATGCCGGGAAACCCGAAGGCGATCCCGTGCAGGTAACCCATGCTCGGCTCGATCAATTGCGGATCGACTTTCATCCAGTGCAGGATCGGCTCGGCGCTGAGCAGCAGGCCGCTGCCGATCAAGCCGACACACAATGCCAGCCACAGCGCCTGGCGTACCAGCGGGCCGATCTCGTCGAACTGTGCGGCGCCAAAGCGTTGCGCGACCTTGGGTGTGGTTGCCAGCAGAACGCCGGACATCAACAGGTAGACCGGAATCCAGATCGAGTTGCCCAGGGCCACCGAGGCCAGGTCCCTCGGGCTGACACGGCCGGCCATCACCGCATCGACGAAGCCCATGGCCGTGGTAGCCAGTTGCGCGATCATGATGGGCAGGGCCAGGCCGAGCAGGCCCTTGAGTTCCAGGCGAACGGGGGTCGTTCGCGCGGGAGCCGTGGCGACGGTACTTTCAATAACAGGATTCAATAGCGAAACGTCCAGGAGGTTTTGATGCACAGCCGCGCATTCTACGCGTTGACGCGGCAGTCAGGAAAAGGCTCGTGTTACCGATTTGTAATCAAAACAGGAACCCGATCTCTGTGGTGAGGGGGCTTGCCCCCGTTGGGCTGCGAAGCGGCCCCAAATCATCTTCAGTATTCTTTCAGGTACACCATGCAGACTGAATTCGCGACTGCTTCGCAGCCGAACGGGGGCAAGCCCCCTCGCCACAAGGGGCGCGCAATGCTTACTGGCTCACAATGGTCATCTACGCCTACACTGCCGATCCGCCAAAAGGAGCCTGCCATGCTGATTGTTGCCGACGAAAATATCCCCCTGCTCGAGGCCTTCTTTGAAGGCTTCGGTGAAATTCGCCGGGTGCCGGGTCGCGCCATCGACCGTGCCACGGTCGAGCAGGCCGATGTGCTGTTGGTGCGTTCGGTGACCAACGTCAACCGCGCGCTGCTCGAAGGCAGCAAGGTGCGCTTTGTCGGTACGTGCACCATCGGCACCGATCATCTGGACCTGGATTACTTTCAGCAGGCCGGCATCACCTGGTCCAGTGCACCGGGCTGCAATGCCCGCGGCGTGGTCGACTATGTGCTCGGCAGCTTGTTGACCCTGGCTGAAATCGAAGGGGCCGACCTGACCCGGCGTACCTACGGCGTGGTCGGCGCCGGCGAGGTGGGCGGCCGACTGGTCAAGGTCCTGCAGGGTCTGGGCTGGAAGGTGCTGGTGTGCGATCCACCACGGCAGGCGAATGAAGGCGGTGACTACGTCAGCCTCGAGCAGATCATCGACGAGTGCGACGTCATCAGCCTGCACACGCCGCTGACCAAGCAGGGGCCTCAATCGACCTGGCATCTGTTCGATGAAAAACGCCTCAACCAGCTCAGGTCCGGTACCTGGCTGATCAATGCCAGTCGTGGACCTGTGGTCAACAACGCGGCACTGCGCGATGTGCTGCTGGCGCGTGAAGACCTGCAAGCAGTGCTCGATGTCTGGGAAGGCGAGCCTGAAGTCGACGTGGCGCTGGCCGAGCTGTGCGTGCTGGCCACGCCGCACATTGCCGGTTACAGCCTCGACGGCAAGCAGCGGGGGACCGCGCAGATCTATCAGGCCTATTGCGATTTCCTCGGGCAACCGCCCCGCGTCAGTCTGAGCGATTTGCTGCCGGCACCCTGGTTGTCGCACGTGACACTGAATGTGCAAAGCGACCCGGCCTGGGCTTTGGCGATGCTGTGCCGTGGCGTGTATGACCCGCGTCGTGACGATGCGGATTTCCGTCGCAGCCTTGTCGGCAGTGTCAGCGAGCAGCGCGCGGCGTTCGATGTGCTGCGCAAGCAATACCCGTCGCGCCGTGAGATCGACGGGTTGCAGGTGCGGATCGAGGGGGATGCGCCTGAGTTGCAGAGGATTGTGGCGGCGTTGGGAGCGATGGCAATCTGATGGGCCATGGCGGCCCCTTCGCGAGCAAGCCCGCTCCCACACTGGATCTATATGCACCACAAATCCCCTGTGGGAGCGGGCTTGCTCGCGAAGGGCACCCCACAATGTCCGGACAGGCGCCCATAAAAAACCCGGCCAACTATGGGCCGGGTCAAGAAGACGGTGGCTATATCACTCTTGTTCGGCAGGCTTGACCAATCGCTTTTCCAGTTCGCTGCAAGCTTTCTGGATCATTTCTTCAGTGATCGGTACTTCGCGGCCTTGCTCGTCGATAATCGAGCAGCCCAGAGACTGGTCTGGTTGCGTGCGGATCACTTGAATCTTGTCATCGCTGCTGTGTTGCAAGGACATGGCCTGTCTCCTCATCAGGTTGTGCGCTTACTGTAGAACCGCCAGGTGACCGGGCTATGACAACTCCCTGCGATCTTTCCGGGGGAACAGAATCAGTGCAGCAGAAATGCCTTCGCGTGGCTAGCCGAACTTTAGACCAATAGCGTCTAGCCTCTAGTGTTGGTGGACATAATTAACCTGACTCATTGTGATTTGCAGCGAGCCACCCCATTGAGCGGTGTAGGCTGACCCTAATGATTGTCTTGTCCCGGATGTTTGCGATGCTCTCTGCCCGTCACCGCCGTGCTGTTCGCCTGGCCTGTCGTTTCATTGCGCCGTATCGCTGGCAGGCCTTCGGCGCCTTGCTGGCGTTGATCGTCACTGCCGGCATCACCTTGTCCATGGGGCAGGGCATCCGCATGCTGGTGGACAAGGGGTTCATGACCCAGTCGCCACACCTGCTCAATCAGTCCATTGGCCTGTTCATGTTGCTGGTCGTGGGGCTGGCGATCGGCACCTTTGTACGGTTTTACCTGGTGTCGTGGATCGGCGAGCGCTGCGTCGCCGATATTCGGCGTGACGTGTTCAATCACCTGATTTACCTGCACCCGGGTTTTTACGAAGACAATCGCAGCTCCGAAATCCAGTCTCGCCTGACCGCCGACACCACGTTGCTGCAATCGGTCATCGGGTCTTCGCTGTCGTTGTTCCTGCGCAATCTGTTGATGGTGATCGGCGGGATCGTCCTGTTGTTCATCACCAACCCCAAGCTCACCAGTATCGTAGTGGTGGCCTTGCCCCTGGTGATCGCGCCGATCCTGATTTTCGGTCGCCGGGTGCGTAACCTCTCGCGCCTTAGTCAGGACCGGATTGCCGATATCGGCAGTTATGTTTCCGAAACCCTGGGGCAGATCAAGACCGTGCAAGCCTACAACCATCAGGTCCAGGACGAGCAACGGTTTGCCCTGACCGTGGAGGAGGCGTTCAACACCGCACGCAAGCGCATTTTCCAGCGGGCGTGGCTGATTACCCTGGTGATCGTGCTGGTCCTGGGCGCGGTCGGGGTGATGCTCTGGGTCGGCGGGATGGACGTCATCGCCGGGCGAATTTCCGCCGGCGAGCTGGCGGCGTTCGTGTTCTACAGCCTGATCGTCGGCAGTGCGTTCGGCACCTTGAGCGAGGTGATCGGGGAATTGCAGCGGGCGGCCGGCGCAGCCGAACGGATTGCCGAGTTGCTGCGTTCGGAAAACATCATCCTGCCACCGGTCGCAGGCGCGGTGACGCTGCCGGAACGGGTCGACGGCCACCTGCAGCTGCAAAATGTGCGTTTTTCCTACCCGTCGCGGCCGGAAAGTTACGCTGTCGACGGCTTGAGCCTGACAGTCAATGCCGGTGAGACGCTGGCGCTGGTTGGGCCCTCCGGGGCCGGCAAGTCGACGGTGTATGACTTGCTGCTGCGTTTCTACGACCCGGCCGAGGGGCGCATCCTGCTCGATGGCGTGCCGTTGACTCAGCTCGATCCGCTGGATTTGCGCCGCTGCTTCGCCCTGGTGTCACAGACCCCGGCGCTGTTTTTCGGCAGCATTGAAGACAACATTCGCTACGGCAATCCGCAGGCGACGCTGGCCGAGGTACAGGAAGCGGCAAAGATCGCTTACGCCCATGACTTTATCGAAGCCATGCCCAGCGGTTACCAGACTCATCTGGGGGATGGCGGTCTCGGCTTGTCCGGCGGCCAGCGCCAACGCCTGGCTATCGCCCGCGCGTTGCTGGTGGACGCCCCGATCCTGCTCCTCGACGAAGCCACCAGCGCCCTCGATGCCCAGAGTGAGCACCTGATCCAGCAGGCGCTGCCGAGCCTGATGAAGAACCGAACCACTCTGGTGATCGCCCATCGCCTGGCCACGGTTAAAAACGCCGACCGGATCGCGGTGATGGATCAGGGGAAGCTGGTGGCGGTAGGGACGCACCAGGAACTGATTGCCAGCAATGCCTTGTATGCACGGCTGGCGGCGTTGCAGTTCAGTGACGGCAAGATTGCCGCCGAACTGTAGGAGCTGCCGCAGGCTGCGATCTTTTGATCTTAAAGACCCCTGACAAAAAAATGCCCGCATCGTTTGATGCGGGCATTTTTTAGAGCAGGATCAAAAGATCGCAGCCTTCGGCAGCTCCTACATAACCGGCATTACCGGTCATTGATCGTCGAAAAACCGCTCATGCCAATCCACGATCGGCTGTGGCGAGTTGAGCTTCTGGCCGTAGATCACCGAGTACGACAACACGTTTTGCACGTACTGGCGGGTTTCGTCGAACGGGATGCTTTCTACCCACACATCGAAACTCAGGTGGTCGGCACCGCGCAGCCATTGGCGCACGCGACCCGGGCCGGCGTTGTAGGCGGCGGAGGCAAGGACGCGGTTGCCGTTGAACTGGCTGTGCACCTGGCTCAGGTAAGCGGCGCCGAGCTGGATGTTCTTGTCCGGGTTGAACAGTTGCTGTGGCGAGCTATAGGGAATGCTGAACTTGCGTGCGGTTTCCTTGGCGGTGGCGGGCATCAGTTGCATCAGGCCCGAGGCGCCGACCCCGGAGCGGGCATCTTCCATGAAGGCGCTTTCCTGGCGAGTGATGGCGAATGCCCAGCTCGGATGCAGGCCGCGATTCTTCGCTTCACGCACCAGCGTGTTGCGGTGGGCCATCGGGAAGCGGATATCCAGATCGTCCCAATACTGCGCCTGGCTGATGGTGCGAATGGCCGGGAAGTACCATTTCAGGTCGTAGGCCAGTTTGGCCTGGGCAACCATCTCGTCACGGCTGAAGTGGCGGCTGACGTGGTACCACTCGCGGCGACCGTCGACGATTTGCCCGCGAGCGTGGAACTCCAGGGCGCGACGTATGCCGGGGGTGTTGCGCACTTTGTTGATCAGCGCCTGGCTCATCACCAGCGGCTTGTTGTTCAGCGAGTAGGGTGACTGCGAGCGATCGGCGGCGAGGAAACCATAGAAGTCGCGTTCGCGGGCCAGGTTTTTATAGAGCGTCTGCACTTCCGGATTCTGCGGTTGCGCCAGTTCCAGGCTGCGGGCCTGCCAGTAGCGCCAGCGGTTGGTGGTGGCCAGGTCCTGGGGCAGGCGGCGGGTCAACTGGTAGGCATCGTCCCAGCGCGCCAGGCGCAGGAGCAGACGCAGGCGCCATTCGGAAACGGTGTTGTCGCGCAGTTCCGGATCGTATTTGGTCATGACGTCCAGGGCTCGGCCGTCGAAACGTTTGGCGAGGGTCAAGCCGATTTCCCGGGCGATTGCGACTTTTTCATCCCGGGAGAAGTGCATGCTGCTGGCGTAGCCGTCGAGCAGGTTCATGGCCCTGTCCGGGTCCTGGCGAGCCAGGCGGCGCAGGCCGAGGCTGACCACGTCGGACATGGCTTCATCGGCCGGGGTGAAGCGTGAGGGCTGATTGAGCAGTTCCGGTTTCTGCGCGACGTCCACCAGCAAGCGACCGCGCGGGGCGAGGGTGGTCAAGCCGTTGACCAGGCTGTTGGCCAGCGGGTAGTTGCGCGCCTGGGCGGCGAGTTTGGCGCGTTCCCAGCGTTTTTGCTCGGTCAGCTGGCCATCGGCGGCCCACATGCCGAACAGGGCATCGCAGGCTTCGGGCTGGGATTTGCCAGTCAGCCAGAGCTTTTCGGTGTTGGCGTAACCTTCGGCCTTGAGGTTGTGGCTGATCTGGTACTGCGCATTCAGGCAGTCCAGTTCGGTGAAGTTCATTTTCGGGTCGTAATACTTGACGAAAGTCGCCCAGTCGCCCCGGTCCGCCAGCCAGCGCAACCAGCGCAGTTTCATCCAGTTGGCCTGGGGCAGGTCGCCGTGTTCGGCGAGGAATTTCTCGATTTCGGCGTTGCTCGCGGTTTTCAGGCGCGCGGTCAGTTCGTCATAGGCCAGATACGGCTCCAGCGGATAATCGGCGAGGGCCTGGCTGTAACGGAAATACGGGCCGGTATCACCCTTGGCCAGGGCGCGCTTGGCTTCATCGTAATATTGGCGTTGGGTGGACAGGTCCACCGCCTGGGCGGATTGAAGCGCTGCGGCTGAAAGTAAAAAACACGACAAAAGATTGAAAAGGCGACTGCGCATGAGACGTCCAGGCAGAGAAAACATGACAAGTGCGGGTCAGGCCCGTACTGAATTGTCTGTAGCTTAGCCTTTTGCCAGCAGCCGGCGAAAGCTTTGCGGGTCTTCCCGCATCAGTTCGCAACATTTGTCGTTCAGAGTGCTACGAGAGTGAAATTGCCGGCCTTCTGAAGCCTCAAGTCAGGTAGAATGCGCGCCCGGTTTTTGGAGAAGCTCATGACCCTGCTCAAATTCAGCGATGTGTCCCTTGCTTTCGGCGCTATGCCGTTGTTGGACAAGGTGTCCTGGCAGATCGCCCGTGGTGAGCGGGTGTGCATCATCGGCCGCAACGGCACTGGCAAGTCCAGCATGATGAAGCTCGTCAAGGGCGACCAGAAGCCCGATGACGGCTCCGTTTGGCGCGCACCCGGTCTCAAGATCGGCGAATTGCCGCAAGAATTGCCGGTGGCCGACGAGCGGACAGTGTTCGACGTGGTGGCCGAAGGCCTGGACGGCGTCGGTGCGTTGCTCGCCGAATATCACCACCTGAGCCAGAACATCGTCACCGATGCCGATCTGGACAAGCTGATGCACGTCCAGCACGACCTCGAAGCCCGCGATGGCTGGCGCTTGCAGACTCTGGTCGACAGCACTCTGAGTCGCCTGCAACTGCCGGCCGACAAGACCCTCGCCGAGTTGTCCGGCGGCTGGCGTCGTCGCGTCCTGCTGGCCCAGGCCCTGGTGTCCGAGCCGGACCTGCTGCTGCTCGACGAACCGACCAACCACCTGGACATCGGTGCCATCGCCTGGCTTGAAGAGGCGCTGAAGGATTTCCAGGGCGCCGTGCTGTTCATCACGCACGACCGTTCTTTCCTGCAGAACCTGGCAACCCGCATCCTCGAACTGGATCGTGGTGGCCTGATCGACTGGAATGGCGACTACGCCAGTTTCCTCGTACACAAGGAAGCCGCGCTGGCGGCCGAAGAAACCGCCAACGCGCTGTTCGACAAGCGCCTGGCCCAGGAAGAAGTGTGGATTCGCCAGGGCATCAAGGCCCGCCGCACCCGTAACGAAGGCCGCGTACGCGCGCTCAAAGCCTTGCGCGTCGAGCGCAGCGAACGTCGCGAGCGGACCGGCAAGGCCAACATTCAGCTGGAAACCGCCGACAAGTCCGGCAAACAGGTCATGGTCCTCGATAACGTGAGCTTTGCTCACCCGGACGGTCCGTTCCTGATCAAGGACTTCTCCATGGTGCTGCAGCGCGGCGACCGTATCGGTCTGCTCGGCGCCAACGGTACCGGCAAGACCACGCTGCTGAAGCTGATGCTCAGCGGCTTGCAGCCAACCAGCGGCAAGGTGGAGGAGGGCACCAGGATCGATGTTGCCTACTTCGACCAGTTGCGCCACCAGCTGGATCTGGAAAAAACCGTGATCGACAACGTCGCCGAAGGTCGCGACTTCATCGATATCGACGGCCAGAGTCGCCACGTGCTGAGCTACCTCGGCGACTTCCTGTTCAGCCCGCAGCGTGCGCGCACGCCGGTCAAGGCGCTGTCCGGCGGTGAACGTGCCCGTCTGTTGCTGGCCAAGCTGTTCAGCAAGCCGGCCAACCTGCTGGTACTCGACGAACCGACCAACGACCTCGACGTCGAAACCCTCGAATTGCTCGAAGAGGTCCTGCTGACCTTCAACGGCACCGTACTGATGGTCAGTCACGACCGGGCATTTCTCGACAACGTGGTGACCAGCACCCTGGTCTTCGAAGGTGAGGGCAAGGTGCGCGAATACGTTGGCGGTTATCAGGACTGGCTGCGTCAGGGCGGCTCGCCGCGCCTGCTCGGCGTAACCGAAAGCAAGTCCGGCAAGGCTGACCTGAACTCTGCAGTGGTGAAGGCCGAGCCGGCACCGGTTGCGGCGGCAGTCGAAGCGCCAGTGGCGAAGAAGAAGCTCAGCTACAAATTGCAGCGTGAGCTTGAAGCGTTGCCCGGCGAGATCGAAGCCATGGAGCAGCAGATCGCTGCCGTTGAAGCGCAGATGGCCGACGCGGGTTTCTACCTGCGCCCGGCTGCCGAGACGGCTGCAGTGATCGCTCAGCTGGCGCAGTTGCAGGCTGAACTCGACGTGATGGTCGAGCGCTGGGCCGAACTGGATGCCTGATTGATCCTGCAATAAAAAAGCCCGGCTTCACACACGTGAACGCCGGGCTTTTCATATGAACTGCAGTTCCCTGTAGGAACGAGCCCGCTCGCGATGGTCGTCAACGATGACGCTGGAAACCTGATGCCCCGCGGCGTTCTCAGGTTCATCGCGAGCGAGCTCGCTCCTACAGGACGGGTGTTGTCAGCTTTTGGTTTGCAGGCGCACCGCAAGCACATCACAAGGCGCGCCATGCAACACGTCGTTGGCGGTGGAACCGAGCAGCAGTGCCAGGCCGTGCCGGCCATGGCTGCCCACCACGATCAGGTCGCAGGTTTGCTCCTTGGCCAGGTGGTGGATTTCCTGGCGTGGCTGGCCATAGGTCAGGTGGCTGTATTCCCGGGAGAGCTCCGGATATTTGAGGATCAAGCGGTCAAGGCGCTCCTTGGCCTGATCGAACTGCTGCTGTTGCAGTTGTGACAGGTCCATCGGCACGTCGCCGCCGAAGGCCATCGCCATCGGCTCGACAATGTGCACCAGTGACAATTTCGCGCCGTTGCTCACCGACAGCTCGCGAGCGCGGTGGATCACAGGGTCGCACTCTTCGGTCAGATCTACAGCGACCAGAATATGGTTGTAGGGCATGAGGTGCTCCTCCTGAGGATTGCAATATTGGTAAGTATGGCTGGTTTCAAGCGCATTGGTTCCAAAGTGACACAATGGGCTCATCAAGAATCGGGAGTACAGATATGACGGTGTGGATAGTGGTGTCAATCCTGTTGGTGGTACTCAGCCCACTGGCATGGTTGCGCCCGTCGCGTGCCCAGAGTGGGCGCATCGCCCTGCGCATGGAGGCCCGGCGCATTGGGCTGGCCATGCAGCTGGCGCCCCAGGAGTGGCCACACTGGCTGAGCCAGGAGCCGCCGAGCCCGTGCGCCCAGTACCATCGTCCGCGACGTGGCAGTCAGGCGGCGTGCTGGAGTTACTGGCAAAAATCACCGGGTGTCTGGGTCAATCAGTGGCAGGAAACCTGTGAAGATCGAGCGCTGCTCAATTATTTCGAAAAATTGCCGGGTAATGTCTACAAGGTCGAGGCCGACAAGCAAATGATTGCCTTGTATTGGGGCGAGAAGGGCGAGGCCGACGTTTTGCAACAGATCGATGCCACGCTGAAAGCCCTTGCCTGAACCCCGTCCCTCTGTGGGAGCGAGCCTGCTCGCGATGAACCTGATAGCGCCGCGGGGTGCCAGGCTTCCCGCGCCATCGTTGACGTCCATCGCGAGCAAGCTCGCTCCTACAGGAATCATCAGGCAATAAAAAGCCCGACATTCATCATCGGGCTGGAGTTGGCCAGGCAGGCCGGTAAAACGGTGTTGGCTGATCTTACGCTGGGCATTCGCCAAAAGCGTTCACAATTTCCCCCTGGTTCCGCCAGCGTAGCTTGTTAAACACGGGTTGCAGCGAATTAGGGCGCATTTTCTAACAATTGATTCTATGAATGACCCTGCATGCTTCGGCGTGTTTAAGGTCTTCACAGTACGGATATGACCGGAAAGTCGCGTTTCAACCCGTGTTTCGGGCGATTGACAATTGTCGGAAATTCCGTGAAGGTGACGTACCCAAATCAAACGGGCGTATGAATTGAGCGTTTGTATTTCAGACCGCTCCTACAGAATCCCGACTATCGCGTTGGCGGGTGTGCCGGGGGAATGGGCGTAGCATTGACGATCGACGTCCCTGCCAAGCCATTCGCCTGCGTCCGACGTGTACTGTTCAGCTTCCATATCGTGGAGATCAGTTGATGATTTACGAAGGTAAAGCCATCACGGTTAAGGCTCTTGAAAGTGGCATCGTCGAACTGAAGTTCGACCTCAAGGGTGAGTCCGTCAACAAGTTCAACCGTCTAACCCTGAACGAACTGCGTCAGGCCGTAGACACCATCAAGGCAGATGCTTCGATCAAGGGCGTGATCGTCAGCAGTGGCAAGGACGTGTTCATCGTCGGCGCCGACATCACCGAATTTGTCGACAACTTCAAGCTGCCGGATGCAGAGCTTGTTGCTGGCAACCTCGAAGCCAACAAGATTTTCAGCGATTTCGAAGACCTCAACGTTCCGACCGTTGTCGCGATCAATGGCATCGCGCTGGGCGGCGGTCTGGAAATGTGCCTGGCGGCGGACTACCGCGTCATGTCCACCAAGGCCAAGATCGGCCTGCCGGAAGTCAAGCTGGGCATCTACCCGGGCTTCGGCGGTACCGTTCGTCTGCCGCGTCTGATCGGTGCCGACAACGCCATCGAGTGGATTGCCGCCGGCAAGGAAAACCGTCCTGAAGACGCGCTCAAAGTTGGCGCTGTCGACGCAGTGGTTGCTCCAGAGAAGCTGCAAGAGGCCGCGCTGGAACTGATCAAGCGCGCCATCTGCGGCGAGTTCGACTACAAGGCCAAGCGCCAGCCGAAGCTGGAAAAGCTGAAGCTGAACGCTATCGAGCAAATGATGGCTTTCGAAACCGCCAAGGGTTTCGTGGCCGGTCAAGCTGGCCCGAACTACCCGGCGCCGGTTGAAGCGATCAAGACCATCCAGAAAGCCGCGAACTTCGGTCGCGACAAGGCGCTGGAAATTGAAGCCGCAGGTTTCGTCAAGCTGGCCAAGACCTCTGCCGCGCAGAGCCTGATCGGTCTGTTCCTGAATGACCAGGAACTGAAGAAAAAGGCCAAGGCCTACGACGAAATCGCCAAGGACGTGAAGCAGGCCGCCGTACTGGGCGCCGGCATCATGGGTGGCGGTATCGCCTATCAGTCGGCTTCCAAAGGTACGCCGATCCTGATGAAGGACATCAACGAGCACGGCATCGAGCAGGGTCTGGCCGAAGCCGCCAAACTGCTGGTTGGCCGCGTTGATAAAGGCCGCATGACCGCCGCGAAAATGGCTGAAGTGCTCAACGGCATTCGTCCGACCTTGTCCTACGGTGATTTCGGTCACGTGGACCTGGTGGTGGAAGCAGTCGTCGAGAACCCGAAGGTCAAGCAGGCCGTTCTGGCTGAAGTCGAAGACCAGGTCAAAGAGGACACCATCCTCGCGTCCAACACCTCGACCATTTCCATCACCATGCTGGCCAAAGCCCTCAAGCGTCCGGAAAACTTCGTCGGCATGCACTTCTTCAACCCGGTGCACATGATGCCGCTGGTGGAAGTGATTCGTGGCGAGAAGTCCAGTGAGCTGGCCGTTGCCACCACCGTTGCCTACGCCAAGAAAATGGGCAAGAACCCGATCGTCGTCAACGACTGCCCGGGCTTCCTGGTCAACCGCGTACTGTTCCCGTACTTCGGCGGTTTCGCCAAGCTGGTCAGCGCTGGTGTGGACTTCGTCCGTATCGACAAGATCATGGAAAAGTTCGGCTGGCCTATGGGCCCGGCCTACCTGATGGACGTGGTCGGCATCGACACCGGCCACCACGGCCGTGACGTGATGGCTGAAGGCTTCCCGGACCGCATGAAGGACGATCGTCGCTCGGCTGTCGACGTGCTCTACGAAGCCAAACGCCTGGGCCAGAAGAACGGCAAGGGCTTCTACGCCTACGAGACCGACAAGCGCGGCAAGCAGAAGAAAGTCGCCGACCCGTCGGTACTGGAAGTGCTCAAGCCAATCGTCTTTGAACAGCGCGAAGTCACTGACGAAGACATCATCAACTGGATGATGATCCCGCTGTGCCTGGAAACCGTGCGTTGCCTGGAAGACGGCATCGTCGAAACCGCTGCCGAAGCCGACATGGGTCTGGTCTACGGCATTGGTTTCCCTCCATTCCGTGGCGGTGCGCTGCGTTACATCGATTCGATCGGTGTGGCAGAGTTCGTTGCCCTGGCTGACCAGTACGCTGATTTGGGCGCGCTGTACCACCCGACCGCGAAGCTGCGCGAAATGGCCAAGAACGGCCAGAGCTTCTTCGGTTAAGCGCCCCCAACTAGAGTGAGAGTGAACTTATGAGCTTGAATCCTAGAGACGTCGTGATTGTCGACTTCGGTCGTACTCCGATGGGCCGCTCCAAGGGCGGCATGCACCGCAACACCCGCGCCGAAGACATGTCGGCGCACCTGATCAGCAAATTGCTGGAACGCAACGTCAAGGTCGACCCGAACGAAGTCGAAGACGTGATCTGGGGCTGTGTGAACCAGACCCTGGAGCAGGGCTGGAACATTGCGCGCATGGCGTCGCTGATGACCCAGATCCCGCACACCTCGGCCGGCCAGACCGTCAGCCGTCTGTGTGGCTCGTCCATGAGCGCTTTGCACACTGCTGCGCAAGCGATCATGACCGGCAATGGTGACGTGTTCGTCGTTGGTGGCGTCGAGCATATGGGTCACGTGAGCATGATGCACGGTGTCGATCCGAACCCGCACATGTCGCTGTACGCGGCAAAAGCTTCGGGCATGATGGGCCTGACCGCGGAAATGCTGGGCAAAATGCACGGCATTACCCGCGAGCAGCAAGATGCTTTCGGCGTGCGCTCCCACCAACTCGCCCACAAGGCGACCGTGGAAGGCAAGTTCAAAGACGAAATCATCCCGATGCAGGGCTACGACGAGAACGGTTTCCTGAAAACCTTCGACTACGACGAAACCATTCGTCCGGAAACCACCCTGGAAAGCCTGGCGGCTCTCAAGCCAGCGTTCAATCCGAAGGGCGGCACCGTGACAGCAGGTACTTCGTCGCAGATCACCGATGGTGCTTCGTGCATGATCGTGATGTCGGCGCAGCGCGCACAGGACCTGGGCATCCAGCCTATGGCGGTGATTCGCTCGATGGCGGTGGCAGGTGTGGATCCGGCAATCATGGGCTATGGTCCAGTACCGGCCACACAAAAAGCACTGAAGCGCGCGGGTCTTGGCATCTCCGACATCGACTTCTTCGAGCTCAACGAAGCTTTCGCCGCACAGGCCCTGCCAGTGCTGAAAGATCTGAAAGTGCTCGACAAGATGAACGAGAAGGTTAACCTGCACGGCGGCGCGATCGCCCTGGGCCACCCGTTCGGTTGCTCCGGTGCGCGTATCTCCGGCACTTTGCTCAACGTGATGAAGCAGAATGGCGGTACCTTCGGGGTAGCCACCATGTGCATTGGTCTCGGCCAAGGCATCTCCACCGTCTTCGAACGCGTTTAAGCGTTTCGTTGAAGGAAGCCGGGGCCAAGTGCCCCGGTTTTTGTTTTTCCGGATTTATTTTTGTTTTTATTTTGAAAAAATTTGAGTGAGGGCCAAAGCATGCCGATACAACCTGGGCTCTACCAACATTACAAAGGTCCGCAGTACCGCGTATTCAGTGTTGCGCGGCATTCGGAAACCGAAGAAGAAGTGGTCTTCTATCAAGCCCTGTATGGCGATTACGGCTTTTGGGTGCGTCCCTTGAGCATGTTCCTTGAGTCGGTCGAAGTTGACGGCGAACAGGTGCCACGCTTTGCTTTGGTGCAGGCCGAAGAAAGCCTTTTTACCAAGCCATAAGCTGAGTGCGCGCAATACCCTGCGCTTGACCTCACCTTGTAGCCACTATATATAGCGGTGCCGCGTCAGGCGCCAACCGCCTTTCACTTCTCGAATTCAGGAATTTTCTGATCCATGGGCAAATCGCTGGTCATTGTGGAATCCCCGGCTAAGGCCAAGACCATCAACAAGTATTTGGGCAACGAATACGTGGTGAAGTCGAGTATCGGCCATATCCGAGACCTGCCCACCAGCGGTTCGGCTAGCGCCAGCAAAGAGCCGGCCGCCAAGCGCGGCAAGGCTGCTGCGGGTGAAGCGCCGGCACTGTCGCCTAAAGAAAAAGCGCGCAAGCAGCTGGTCGCGCGCATGGGGGTCGATCCGGATCATGGCTGGAAAGCCAAGTACGAGATCCTCCCGGGCAAGGAAAAAGTCATCGAAGAGCTGCGCCGGCTCGCCAAGGATGCTGACACCATCTATCTCGCAACCGACTTGGACCGCGAGGGGGAAGCCATTGCCTGGCACCTGCGCGAAGCCATCGGTGGTGACGACAGCCGCTACAAGCGCGTGGTGTTCAACGAAATCACCAAGAAGGCGATCCAGGAAGCCTTCTCCCAGCCGGGCGAGCTGGATATCGACCGCGTCAACGCCCAGCAGGCCCGTCGTTTCCTCGACCGCGTCGTGGGCTACATGGTTTCGCCACTGCTGTGGGCCAAGATCGCTCGTGGTCTGTCCGCCGGTCGCGTGCAATCGGTTGCCGTGAAGCTGGTGGTTGAGCGCGAACGTGAAATCCGTGCGTTCATCCCGGAAGAGTACTGGGAAGTGCACGCCGACCTCGGCACCGCAAAAGGCGCGACCGTGCGTTTCGATGTGGCCCGCGAAAAAGGCGAAGCCTTCAAGCCGCTCAACGAAGCCCAGGCCATGGCCGCGCTGGAGAAGCTCAAGGCTTCCAGCTACAGCATCGTCAAGCGCGAAGACAAACCGACCAGCAGCAAGCCCTCGGCGCCGTTCATCACCTCCACCCTGCAGCAGGCCGCGAGCAACCGCCTGGGCTTCGGGGTGAAGAAAACCATGATGATGGCCCAGCGTCTGTACGAAGCCGGCTACATCACTTACATGCGTACCGACTCGACCAACCTCTCGGTTGATGCCGTGGCGATGGCGCGTACTTATATTGAAGGCGAGTTCGGCAAGAAGTACCTGCCGGAAACCCCGAACGTCTACAGCAGCAAGGAAGGCGCACAAGAGGCTCACGAAGCGATTCGTCCCTCCGACGCCAACACCGAGCCAAGCAAGCTGTCGGGCATGGAGCGTGACGCTGAGCGCCTCTACGAGCTGATCTGGCGCCAGTTCCTGGCTTGCCAGATGCTGCCGGCGCAATACCTGTCGACGACCGTCACTGTGGGCGCCGGCGACTTCGAGCTGCGCGCCAAGGGCCGCATCCTGAAGTTCGACGGTTACACCCGTGTCATGCCGCAAATCGCCAAGCCAGGCGACGATGATGTGCTGCCGGACATGGCCCAGGGCGACGCGATGAAGCTGATCAAGCTTGATCCGACCCAGCACTTCACCAAGCCGCCGGCGCGTTACTCGGAAGCCAGCCTGGTAAAAGAAATGGAAAAACGCGGCATCGGTCGTCCTTCGACCTACGCAGCGATCATTTCGACCATTCAGGACCGTGGTTACGTGGCGTTGCACAACCGTCGCTTCTACTCGGAAAAGATGGGCGACATCGTCACCGAACGCCTGGCCGAGAGCTTCTCGAACCTGATGGACTACGGTTTCACCGCCGGCATGGAAGAGCATCTCGATGACGTGGCCCAGGGCGAACGCGACTGGAAAAACGTGCTCGACGAGTTCTACGGCGACTTCAAGAAAAAGCTCGAAGTAGCCGAAAGCCCGGAAAACGGCATGCGTGCCAACCAGCCGGTGATGACAGACATTCCGTGCACCACCTGCGGTCGTCCGATGCAGATCCGCACCGCGTCGACCGGCGTGTTCCTCGGATGCTCGGGCTACAGCCTGCCGCCGAAAGAGCGCTGCAAGGCCACCGTCAACCTGGTACCGGGCGACGAAATCGCCGCGGACGACGAGGGTGAGTCGGAGTCGCTGGTATTGCGTGGCAAGCATCGCTGCCCGATCTGCAGCACGGCGATGGATGCCTACCTGCTGGACGAGAAGCGCAAGCTGCACATCTGCGGTAACAACCCGGATTGCGATGGCTACGAAATCGAAGAGGGCACCTATCGCATCAAGGGCTATGAAGGTCCGAGCCTGGAATGCGACAAGTGCGGCAGCGAGATGCAGCTCAAGACCGGCCGTTTCGGCAAGTTCTTCGGCTGCACCAACGCGACCTGCAAGAACACCCGCAAACTGCTGAAGAGCGGTGATGCGGCGCCGCCGAAGATGGACCCGGTGAAGATGCCTGAGCTGAAATGCGAAAAGGTCAACGACACCTATATCCTGCGCGACGGTGCATCCGGCCTGTTCCTGGCGGCCAGCCAGTTCCCGAAAAACCGTGAGACTCGTGCTCCGCTGGTGATGGAAATCATCCCGCACAAGGATGAGATCGATCCGAAGTATCACTTCCTCTGCGAAGCGCCGAAGAAAGATCCCGATGGCCTCCCGGCTGTGATTCGTTACAGCCGCAAGACCAAGGAGCAGTACGTGCAGACCGAAGTTGACGGTAAGCCGACTGGCTGGAAAGCGTTCTACGACGGCGGCAAGTGGACGGTTGAAGACAAGCGCCCGGCGAAGACCGCCAAGGCTTGAAACTGTAGGAGCGAGCTTGCTCGCGATGGTCGTCAACGATGACGCGGGCCTTCAGGATGCCCGCGTTGCTCTCAGGTCCATCGTCGGAACGCCGCCCGGAGCAAGCTCGCTCCTACAAAAGGCGCATGGGAACTGCGAAGGCGTAGAATCGCAAGACCCCTGTAGGAGCGAGCCTGCTCGCGATGGTCGTCAACGATAACGCGGGCTTTCAGGATGCCCGCGTTGCTCTCAAGTCCATCGCGAGCAGGCTCGCTCCTACAGGACCTGCGTGAAGCAATTATTTCGTTGTGGAGGCTGCCGTCATGGCCCACGAACTTTATACCCGCACCAATCAGAAGATTTATTTCGCCGGCTTGTCGCTGGAAGCACTGGCGCGCACTGAAGAGGGTCGGGCGATGAATTCGCTGGCGCTGATCCAGGCCGGACGCGAATCTGCGCTGTTTCACTTGTACGGCGCGCTGTTGGGCCTGTGCCACGAAATCGCCGGCTTCTATCGCCTGCCTCAGGCCAATGCACCCCGTGTGGAGCTGTTGCTGACCCGCGAAGTGCTGGAAACCATCGCCATTCCGGAAATGGCCGAGCTGGTCGAGCTGGCCAGTAACCCGGAGACCTGGTTGGCCAAGTTGTTGGCTGCCCATGCTGCATTGTTTCAGCCGCCGCGCGCGCCCCACAAGCCAAAAGGGGACGTGACCCAGCCACTGATTCAGGCTGTCAATCTGGATGAAGTGGATGAGCCAGAGGAACTGAGTCGGGAAGAGCTGGAGAGCTGGCGCCAGAATCTGAAAGGATTGGCGATCCGCTTTCGCGAAGGCCTGAACGAGTGCTGACAGAAACAGTTTTGGGATGGCATCTGGTCAAGATCCCGAGCGAAGCCTGGCCGATGCCTATATAATCCCCGCCTTTCGTGGAGAACAGTCCTTTATGCCAACGTCCTTTCTAGAAATTGTCGAGTTACCAGACGGCCGTATCGAGCTGCGCAGGGCTGAGGACGAGGGTTCTCTGGTTACTTTGGATTTCTCCGAGGACGCCAAAGCGTTCCTGCAAGGGCAACACGTGGAAGTCGCCAAGGCGATGTTGAGCGTGGGAGTCCAGATGGCAGGTCGCCTGGTTGAAGGCGAATTCGACAAGGACGAGGGGCCGCGGGTTCTTCATTGATCCCCGTCCGTCGGTTTTTTTGATGTCGCTACACATCGGCTTCTCTCTCCCTGGAGAAGCCTCGCGCGGTGAAGTTCGCGCCCCGGCTGTCAGTTATCCCAAACGAATATTCAGGCTCTGAGCGTCCCCGGTCCGGGCGGCGCTGATCAGCTGTTGCCGGGATTGGCTGCTCAACGGGTTGAGCCAGCTGACAACCGTATGGCTGCGCCCAAGACGCAGGGCTTCGCAGGTCAGTTGCTGAGCACTTTGGGTGCCTCGGGGGTGCAGCAACAGAATGCGCTCGCGGTTGAGGCCGGCATCTCGCAGCCAGGCTTGAGTCAGGCTGGCGGGCGGCGCGATCAGTGTCAGCCAGCGTGCGTCCTGGTCCTGGCTCAACTCCCTGAGGATAGGTGCCAGAAGGCTCAGGCAGTTCCCGGCTGCACCACGCAGTGACAGCTCGCTGAAAACGTCAGGTTCGGCGCTCCAGGGGGACTCGACTACGTCTTTCAGGATCGGCGCCAATGGCTGTGCCATGAACGCTTCGAACAACGGCAGTTGGGTTTGCTGTGGTGATGGCTGTGGGAACTGCATGGAGCCTCCTTTAGCGGCGAATCACGCCGACACTCAAGCCTTCGATCACCAGTTCCTGATCTTGAAGGTTCACTTCGATAGGGGCGAACTCGGGGTTCTCGGCGATCAGCCAGACTTTGCTGCCGTCACGCTTGAAGCGCTTGACGGTCACTTCGTCGCCGATTCGTGCAACCACGATCTGGCCGTTACGGGCTTCGCGGGTGGTGTGGACGGCCAGCAGGTCGCCGTCGAAAATGCCGACATCCTTCATGCTCATCCCGTGGACGCGCAGCAGGTAGTCGGCGCGCGGATGGAAGAAGGCAGGATTGATGTTGCAGGACTCTTCGATGTGTTGCTGCGCTAGAATCGGGGCACCGGCTGCGACCCGGCCAATGATCGGCAGGGTGGAATCGTCGGCCTTGGCTTCGAAGCCGGGGATGCGAATGCCACGGGAGGCGCCAGGCGTCATCTCGATGGCACCCTTGCGGGCCAGCGCCTTGAGGTGCTCTTCCGCCGCATTGGGTGACTTGAAACCCAGTTCCTGAGCGATTTCCGCACGGGTGGGGGGGTATCCGTTGTCTTCCAGGCAGCGTTTGATGAAAGCCAGAATCTCTGCTTGTCGTGGCGTCAGCTTTAGCATATTGATCGCTCTGTTTTTTTATACAGTGACTGGGATTATATACAGTAAGGCGATCTTGGCAATGCTCCATTTTTCAGTCGCCGCCAGACGGTCAATCAGTCAGTGGATTCAAGCTTCGCCGTTGTGTGGTTAAATATCTGACCGACCATTCCCGAAACGAACTGCCAGACTTGACAAGGCACAGGCTGAAACGTATGTTTCAAACAAGTGTTTGTCAGGCGGAGTAGCCATGGCCCAGTCGGAAACCGTTGAACGCATTCTTGATGCAGCCGAGCAGTTGTTCGCGGAAAAAGGTTTCGCTGAAACCTCGTTGCGCCTGATCACCAGCAAGGCCGGTGTCAACCTGGCGGCGGTGAACTATCACTTCGGTTCAAAGAAGGCGTTGATCCAGGCGGTTTTCTCGCGGTTCCTCGGGCCGTTCTGCATCAGCCTCGATAAAGAGCTGGAGCGGCGTCAGGCCAAGCCTGAAATCAAGCCGACCCTCGAAGAGTTGCTGGAAATTCTCGTCGAGCAGGCCCTGGTGGTGCAACCGCGCAGCGGCAACGACCTGTCCATCTTCATGCGTTTGCTGGGGCTGGCGTTCAGTCAGAGCCAGGGGCACTTGCGTCGTTATCTGGAAGACATGTACGGCAAGGTGTTCCGCCGCTACATGACGCTGGTCAACGAAGCGGCGCCGCGTATTCCGCCCATCGAACTGTTCTGGCGGGTGCACTTCATGCTGGGTGCGGCAGCGTTCAGCATGTCCGGTATCAAGGCCTTGCGCGCGATTGCCGAAACCGACTTCGGTGTGAACACCTCGATCGAGCAGGTCATGCGCCTGATGGTGCCATTCCTGGCCGCCGGCATGCGTGCCGAATCCGGTGTGACCGATACGGCCATGGCCACTGCCCAGTTGCGTCCGCGCAGCAAATCGACACCGGTTGCCGCCAAGGTTTAACCGCGCACGGGTGGGCGCGGCAGCTGACATCCGCTAAGCTAGCCGCCCATGCCGACTCTCGTTCTGAACCCGTTTTCCATCGAACTCGCCAATCTGCCAGGCCTTGCCCCTGGTGGCGAATTCGTGTGGGCAGGGTTTTCTGTTATCAAGGAATTTTTATGACTGCTGGCTTGCAAGGCTCGTTGATGGTGGACGTCGCCGGTACCTGGCTGACGGCTGAAGATCGCCAATTGTTGCGCCAGCCCGAAGTGGGCGGCCTGATCATTTTTGCCCGTAACATTGAGCATCCGCGTCAAGTGCGCGAGCTGAGTGCAGCGATTCGCGCCATTCGCCCCGATCTGCTGTTGGCGGTGGATCAAGAGGGCGGCCGCGTGCAGCGCCTGCGCCAGGGTTTCGTGCGCCTGCCCGCCATGCGCGCCATTGCCGACAACCCGAACGCCGAATACCTGGCCGAGCAGTGCGGCTGGATCATGGCGACCGAAGTGCTGGCCGTTGGCCTGGACCTGAGCTTCGCCCCGGTGCTCGACCTCGATTACCAGCGCAGCGCCGTTGTCGGCACCCGTTCGTTCGAAGGTGATCCCGAGCGCGCTGCCTTGCTCGCGGGTGCATTCATCCGTGGCATGAACAGCGCCGGGATGGCCGCTACCGGCAAGCATTTCCCGGGTCACGGCTGGGCCGAGGCTGATTCCCACGTCGCGATCCCGAATGATGAGCGCAGTCTCGATGAGATCCGCGCCAACGACCTGGTGCCGTTTGCCAAATTGAGCAAGCAACTGGCCGCGATGATGCCGGCCCACGTTATTTATCCACAGGTCGATTCCCAGCCCGCAGGTTTCTCCCGTCGCTGGTTGCAGGACATCCTGCGCGGCGAGTTGCAGTTCGATGGCGTGATCTTCAGCGATGACCTGTCCATGGCTGGCGCCCACGTGGTAGGCGATGCCGCCAGCCGTATCGAAGCGGCGCTGACGGCCGGTTGCGACATGGGCCTGGTGTGCAACGATCGCGCTGCCGCCGAATTGGCCCTGAGCGCTGCGCAACGCCTGAAGGTCAAGCCTTCCGAGCGCATTGCGCGGATGCGCGGCCAGTCGTTTGCCAGCACCGAATACCGTCAAGACCCGCGCTGGCTGGCCGCTGTCGGCGCGCTCAAAGAAGCTCAATTGATTGATTAAGGACTGTTCGTTATGACGGTTTACGCGATTATCGGTGGCACTGGCCTGACTCAACTCGAAGGCCTGAGCATTCGCCAGTCACTGGCAGTGGACACGCCTTATGGTGCACCTTCGGCCGACGTGCAAATCGGCGAGTATGCCGGCAAGGAAGTGCTGTTCCTCGCGCGTCACGGCCATCCCCATCGTTTTCCGCCGCATCAGGTCAATTACCGCGCCAATCTCTGGGCGCTGAAGCAGGCAGGTGCCGAATCCATTCTGGCGGTCAATGCCGTGGGCGGCATCCATGCGGCCATGGGCACCGGGCATTTCTGCGTGCCGCATCAGTTGATCGACTACACCAGTGGTCGCGAGCACACCTACTTTGCCGATGACCTGGAACACGTCACCCATATCGACTTCAGCTACCCCTATAGCGAGCCGTTGCGCCAGCAATTGATCGCGGCGCTGGCGGCGGAAGGTGTGGGCTACAGCAGTCATGGCGTGTATGCCTGCACTCAAGGGCCGCGCCTGGAGACGGTGGCTGAAATCGCCCGGCTGGAGCGTGATGGTTGCGACATCGTCGGCATGACCGGTATGCCGGAAGCGGCCCTGGCCCGCGAGCTGGAACTGGATTACGCCTGTCTGGCGCTGGTGGTGAACCCGGCGGCGGGCAAGTCGACGGCGGTGATCACCATGGCCGAGATCGAGCAGGCGTTGCATGACGGCATGGGCAAGGTGAAATCGACGTTGGCGCGGGTGCTCAAGGGCTGAGCTCCGCTTGATATCGAGTTGACTTCATCGCGAGCAAGCTCGCTCCCACAGGTTTAGTGGCGTTCGTAGAGTTTGTGTTCGACGCGGTCACTGTGGGAGCTGGCTTGCCAGCGAAGGGGCCGGTTCAAGCGCCGCAAATCTCAGCGCTTTCCGAGATTTTCCGGCAACGGCGCAAACAGCGCCTCGATATCATCATTCTGCAGTTTCCAGTCTCCGGCCTTGCGCCCATCCAGCACGCCGGCCGCGAGTTCGGATTTTTCCTTCTGCAGGTGCTGGATCTTCTCTTCCACCGTGCCGCGCGCAATCAGTTTGTAAACGAACACGGGCTTCTCCTGGCCAATGCGATACGCCCGGTCGGTCGCCTGGTTTTCAGTCGCCGGGTTCCACCACGGGTCGTAATGAATCACCGTGTCCGCTTCAGTCAGGTTCAGGCCAACGCCACCAGCCTTCAGGCTGATCAGAAATATCTGACGCTTGCCACTCTGGAATTCCTTCACCGGAGTGCGGCGGTCGCGGGTCTGGCCGGTCAGCAGGGCGTAGGCGATTCCACGCTTGTTCAGCTCATCCTCAATCAGCGACAACATTGAAGTGAACTGCGAGAACAGCAGGATCCGCCGACCTTCTTCGAACAATTCCTCGAGCATTTCCATCAGGCTGTCGAGTTTGCCTGAGGTGCTGCCACGGCTTGGCAGGGTCGCCTCGTTGACCAGGCGCAAATCGCAGCACACCTGACGCAGTTTCAGCAGCGCTTCGAGAATGATGATCTGGCTGCGGGCTACGCCTTTGCGGGTGATCTCGTCGCGGACTTTCTTGTCCATGGCCAGGCGCATGGTTTCGTAAACGTCACGCTGGGCCTCGTTGAGTTCGACCCAGTGGATGATCTCGGTTTTCGGCGGCAACTCGGTGGCCACCTGTTCCTTGGTGCGGCGCAGCAGGAAGGGCTTGATCCGGCCGTTGAGGTGCTGAAGCCGGACCTCGCTGGTGCGTTTTTCAATCGGTACGCGGTAATCGCGGTTGAAGCTTTTGACGTCACCGAGCCAGCCGGGCAAGAGGAAGTGAAACAGTGACCAGAGTTCGCCGAGATGGTTTTCCAGTGGCGTGCCGCTCAGGCACAGGCGCTGCCGGGCATTGAGCTCGCGGGCAGCCTGGGCGGCCTTGCTGGTCGGATTCTTGATGTACTGCGCTTCATCCAGCACCAGTATGTGCAAGGGCTGCGCCGCCAGACGCTCGACATCCTTGGGCAGCAGCGCATAGGTGGTCAGGATCAGGTCGTAGTCAGCCAGCTTGTCGAAGTGTTTTTTGCGGCTGGCACCGTACAGCGCCAGTACCTTGAGCTGCGGCGTAAAGTGCGCTGCTTCGTCGAGCCAGTTGGGAATCAGGCTGGTCGGCATCACCACCATGCACGGCCGATCGAGACGGCCGGCGTTTTTCTCGCTCAGCACGTGCGCCAGTGTCTGCAGGGTTTTGCCCAGGCCCATGTCGTCGGCGAGAATGCCACCCACTTCCAGCTGTCGCAGCGATTGCATCCAGCTCAAGCCCTCAAGCTGATACGGGCGCAGGGTCGCATTCAAGCCTTGCGGGGCGGCGGCCGTGTGGTCCTTGATGTCACGCAGGCGCTGGGCAAAGGTGCGGATCTGTTCGCCGCCCTCCCAGAGCAGTGGCATGTCTTCCAGTGGGTTCAGGCGCGTGGCATCGGCCTTGCTCAGGCGCAGCGTGGTGTCGCCGGGTTCCTGCAGGTAGAACTCGCCGAGGGTGGCCAGCACCGGTTTCAGGCGGCCGAAGGGCAGGGCGACTTGCAGCGGGCCGTGCTCGGAGTTCGGGCGATGGGGGATGTTGACCAGGATCAACTCGTCGTCGCGGCGTCGGGCAAGGCGCTCCGGGTTGAGGATTTCGGTGTGGGAGCGCATCAGGTTGAGCAGGATCGGCAGCAGGCTCAAGCGCTCGCCGTTGACGATGATCCCCAGTTCCAGGTCGAACCAGTCGCGCTCCGGAGCCTGTTCGACTGTGGCGTACCAGTCATCTACCGCCGTCAGGTCGAACCCGAAGTCCTCGTCGATCTGCAATTCCCAGCCCTGGGTGCGCAACTTCGGCAGTTCATTGAGGGTAAAGGTCAGCCAGGCGCTGTCATTGACCATTTCGAACAGCTCGCCGGCACTTTCCGGCAAGGCCTTGCTTTGCCGGGTAGCGACTTTGAAGCCGAGGATTCGCAACTGTTCCCGGTAGGACTGTTCCACTTCCGGGTGGCGTTTTATCCGCAGCGTCTGGGTTTCCTGGCGAATCAGGATATCGGTGTTTTTCTGTCCGGAGACGTACTCGTCCAGATAGCTGAAGGACAGCGCCGCGCGATGCTGGATGTAACGCTGCATCCGGCCGTTGCGCGGTTCGAAGGCGCTGAACTCGATGCTGGCCAGCCACAGGCGCGGAACCGGCTGCACATTGTCCACCAGCACTTGCGGCGGGGCTTTCGGGCTGCGGTTTTCCAGGACGGCCTGGAGTTTTTCCAGGAGTTCGGCGTCTTTGGCGGCAGCGGGGTAGTCGAGGGTTTCCTGCACTTGCAGGAGCACCGCTGCGCAATGTTTGCAGTTGTTGTGGACCGGGCAGGAGCAGATGGCGTCGACCATCAGCAGCGTGCCTTTGGCTGACTCGCGCAGGCGAATGGTCTGACGGTAAACGTTACCGCCCGAGCCTTCGCAGGCGGCGACGATGGTTGCGTCGCCGGCCTCGACGATCCTGACACGATTCTCCAGCGCGTAACGGCGACCACGCTCCAGGCTCTGCTCCTTGAATCGGCTGACCCAGGATGGTGCCAGGGGTTTGCTCAGGGTCGCGGACATAGGGAATCAGTCCGGAATTTCTTCGGGAGCTGCTCGGGGTGCGGGGGCGGTCAGCGAAGTGATCTTGATCAGCAGGCCGAGGTGGCCGTTGTCGAGGAAGTTCAACTGGCCGTTCTTGGTGTGGCTTTCCTGTTTCAAGCGCTCGCTGGCAGTCACCATGCCATTGGCATCGATCTGATTGACCCAGAAGTCGGCGTCGACGTCGGTAAAACGTCCCAGTTTCATGCTCAGTGTGCCCTCGATCGGGAACTGACCATATTGTTCCTTGCCGTCGCTGATCGCCACTTTGCTGGCGTTTTCGCCGAGCGTCTGTTGCCAGGCCTTGTGCAGCAATACCGTGTAGTCGGCGCTGCTGGTGAGTTTTTCCACCTCGCCATTGAGGCTTGGCGTACGCAGGCTGTCGGGGCTGACGGGTTGGGCGCCAGCAGCCCAGTCTTCCGGTGCGGCGCGGCTGACAATCGCCGGCACGGCGTTTTGCCGGACCAGAATCATTTCGACCTGATACAGGTCATCGGCAGATGCCGTGGGGGCGGCCAGCGCTGGCATCAAAAGGGTCAGCAGGGTCAGTGAGCGGAACAGGCGCATGCGGCGTCCTTCAAGCAGTTTTCGGAACGAGGCGCTCGAACAGCGCCTCTACAGTATTAAAGCGCTCTTCCGGGCGCTCCATCGGAACCATGAACTTGAACATCGTGGCCCCTTCGAATTTATAGCGTTTTGGCTGGCTCTGGATCAGCTTGATCAGGGTCAGCGGGTCGACCGGCGTCTGCGCAGCGAACTCGACGCGTCCGCCTTGCGGGCCGCCGTCGACTTTCTTGATGCCCAGTTGCTCGGCCTGCAACTTCAATGCAGTGATGCGGATCAGGTTCTTGGTCGGTTCCGGCAACAGGCCGAATCGATCGATCATCTCCACCTGCAAATCCTTGAGGCCGTCCTCATCGGTGGCCGAGGCAATGCGCTTGTAGAGAATCAGGCGGGCGTGGACATCCGGCAGGTAGTCTTCCGGAATCAGTGCCGGCACTCGCAGGTTGACTTCAGGCCCACCGCCGAGCGGTTGATCGAGGTTCGGCTGCTCGCCCTTGCGGATCGACTTCACCGCGCGCTCGAGCATTTCCATGTACAGCGTAAAGCCGACCGCCTGGATCTGCCCGCTCTGACCGTCACCGAGCAGTTCGCCGGCACCACGGATTTCCAGGTCGTTGGTGGCGAGCACGAAGCCCGCGCCGAGGTCCTGGGTGTTGGCGATCGCTTCCAGGCGCTTTTCCGCGTCCGGCGTGATTTGCTGGCGCGGTGGCGTCAGCAGGTAGGCGTAGGCCTGGTGGTGACTGCGTCCGACCCGGCCGCGCAGCTGGTGCAACTGGGCCAGGCCGAACTTGTCGGCACGCTCGATGATGATGGTGTTGGCGCTCGGTACGTCGATGCCGGTCTCGATGATGGTCGAGGCGATCAGCACGTTGAAGCGCTTGTGGTAGAAGTCGCTCATTACCTGCTCGAGTTCGCGTTCGCGCATCTGCCCGTGACCGATGCCGATCCGTGCTTCCGGTACCAGCTCGGCGAGGTCGGCGGCGCATTTCTCGATGGTCTTCACGTCGTTGTGCAGGTAATAGACCTGGCCGCCACGCAGCAGCTCACGCAGCAAGGCCTCTTTGACCGTGCTCTTGTTCTGCTCCATGACGAAGGTGCGTACCGACAGGCGGCGGGCCGGCGGGGTGGCGATGATCGACAGGTCGCGCATGCCCGACACCGCCATGTTCAGCGTGCGCGGAATCGGCGTGGCGGTCAGGGTGAGGATGTCGACTTCGCTGCGCAGGGCCTTGAGCTGTTCTTTCTGGCGCACGCCGAAACGGTGTTCCTCGTCGATGATCACCAGGCCCAGGTTTTTGATCTTCACGTCGTCCTGCAGCAGCTTGTGCGTGCCGATGACGATGTCGATCTTGCCTTCGGCCAGATCGGCTACGGCGGCATTCACTTCCTTGGCCGACTTGAAGCGGCTCATCACTTCCACGGTCACCGGCCAGTCGGCGAAGCGGTCGCGGAAACTGTTGTAATGCTGCTGGGCGAGCAGGGTAGTCGGCACCAGGATCGCCACTTGCTTGCCGCCATGCACCGCGATGAACGCGGCGCGCATCGCCACTTCAGTCTTGCCGAAGCCGACGTCGCCGCACACCAGGCGATCCATTGGCTTGGGCGCGAGCATGTCTTCGCGAACCGCTTCGATGGTGGTTTGCTGGTCCGGGGTTTCTTCGAACGGGAAACCGGCGCTGAAGGTGGCGTAGTCGGCTTTCGGGTCGGCGAAGGCGTAGCCTTCACGGGCGGCGCGGCGTGCATAGATGTCGAGCAACTCGGCGGCCACGTCGCGCACCTGTTCGGCGGCTTTGCGCTTGGCTTTCTGCCAGGTCTCGGAACCGAGGCGGTGCAGCGGGGCCAGGGCGTCATCGCTGCCGGTGTAGCGGGCGATCAGGTGCAGGTTGGCCACCGGCACGTAGAGCTTGGCGCCTTCGGCATATTCCAGGGCAAGGAATTCGGCGGTCTGGTTGTCGATTTCCAGGGTTGCCAGGCCCAGGTAACGGCCGACACCATGGTCGATGTGCACCACCGGCGCCCCTTCGCGCAGCTCGGTGAGGTTCTTGATGACGGCGTCGTTGTTGGCATCGGCGCGCTTTTCGCGGCGACGGCGCTGCATCACGCGCTGGCCGAACAACGGGCTTTCGGCGACCAGGGCCAGGGCTGGGTCGTCCAGCACCAGGCCTTCATCCAGCGGCGCGATGGTGATCGCCAGGCGGTCTTTGCCAGCGACGAAGTCCGGCCAGCTGTCGACGGTTTTCGGTCGCAGCTTCAGACGCTCCAGCAGCTCCAGCAGCACCTCGCGGCGGCCTGCGGATTCTGCGGTGAACAGCACGCGACCGGGGAACTGGTCGAGGAAGTCCGCCAATGCCGCCAACGGCTGGGTAGCCTTGGCTTCGATGGCCAGGTTCGGCAACTCGCGAGCCGGGAAGCGCTCGCGACCGCCACCACTTTCCACATCCTGTTGACTGGCCACCACGCGCGGCCAGTTCTTCAGGCGTGCGAAGCAGTCTTCCACCGGCAGGAACAGTTCGGCAGGCGGCAATAAAGGACGGGACGGGTCGACACGGCGTTCTTCATAGCGATTGCGCACGTCGTTCCAGAAGTTTTCCGCGGCTTGCTCGATGCCCGGCAGGGAAAACACTTGCGTGTCCTGGGGCAGGTAATCGAACAGCGTCGAGGTTTCCTCGAAGAACAGCGGCAGGTAGTACTCGATGCCGGCCGGGGTAATCCCGCTGCTCAAATCCTGGAAAATCGGGCAACGGCGGAAGTCGACGTCAAAACGCTCACGGAAGCGCGCCTTGAAACGGGTGACCGCTTCTTTCTGCAGCGGGAACTCCCTGGCCGGCAACAGCTTGACCGAGTCGACTTTGTCGATCGAACGCTGGTTCTCCGGGTCGAAGGTGCGCAGGGTTTCGATTTCGTCGTCGAACAGGTCGATGCGATACGGCAACTTGCTGCCCATCGGGAACAGATCGATCAGCGAGCCGCGAACGGTGAACTCGCCGTGTTCATACACCGTATCGACGTAGCGATAACCCGTGGCTTCAAGCCGGGCGCGCATTTGCTCGACGTCGAGTTTCTGGCCGATGTCCAGCACCAGGCTGCTGCCGAGCAGGAATTTGGTCGGTGCCAGGCGATGCAGGGCGGTCGTGATCGGCACCACCAGTACGCCATGACTCAGCTCCGGCAACCGGTACAGGCTGGCGATGCGCTGGGAAATGATGTCCTGGTGCGGCGAGAACAGGTCGTAGGGCAGGGTTTCCCAGTCGGGAAAGTGCAGTACGGGCAAATCCGGGGCGAAGAAACCCAGCTCCTGTTCCAGCCGTTCGGCACTTTGGCTGTCGGCGGTCAGCAGCAGGGTAAAGCGCTTGGCAGCGCTGGCGGCCTCGGCAATGGCCAGGCTCAGGGCGGCACCGGGCAGGTTGCCCCAGTGCTGTTTACCTGCCGCGGCAGGGAGAAGCGGTAGACGCAGAACGGGCACGGAAGGTTGAGCTCCAAGCGTTGCGACAAAGTCGGTAATTGTAGCGGTCCAGGATGCCGCCTGTCAGTTGCTGACTGCGTCTAAAGCACGGGTTTGGCGAAATGTAGTGGTAAAGACAAAATTCGCGGGTTTTTTACCCGAAATTATTGAATATGTAGTGGCAAATACAACGAGTGTTACGGAGGGTTACGGATAAGGTAGCGCGACCTCCAAAAAATTGACTGCGCTGAAAGCCCCGGTTTTATTGGGTTTGCGCGAGGCGCAATTTTTTTGAACGACGAATTGTTACGTAAAGCACGACGGGCGCGCATTGCTACCGCTGTCACTCGGCGGCATAATGTAGCCCCTTTTTTCTGCCCCTACATGTGGAAGGTTCCCGTGACTCAGAAGCCCGACCAGTGTCTTGGTGAATGGATCGACCGTGAAGCACTCGCAGAAGCGATGATTCCGCTTATCGGTCAGCTCTACCGCAATAACAACGTGGTGAGCTCGATCTATGGCCGCAGCCTGATCAATCGTTCAGTCATTGCGATTCTCAAAGCTCACCGCTTTGCTCGTCACCGTCAGTCCGACGAAAGCGAGCTGTCCGTCCACGAAACATTCCCGCTGATCAAGGCAATGAGCGAACTCAAGCTCGGCGCCGCCTCGGTGGACCTGGGCAAGCTGGCGGCCAAATTCAAGGCCGAAGGCAATGGCCGCACTGCAGAGCAGTTCGTCCGTGAAGAACTGGCCGACGTGGTTGGCCAGCAAAACGCATCGGCCCGCAAAGGCACCGACGTTGTCCTCTACGGCTTCGGTCGTATCGGCCGTCTGCTGGCGCGCATCCTGATCGAGAAAACCGGTGGCGGCGACGGCCTGCGCCTGCGTGCCATCGTTGTCCGCAAGGGCGCCGAGAACGACCTGGTCAAGCGCGCCAGCCTGCTGCGTCGTGACTCGGTGCATGGTCCGTTCGATGGCACCATCACCATCGATGAAGCCAACAACACCATCACCGCCAACGGCAACCTGATCCAGGTTATCTACGCCAAGAGCCCGACCGAAGTCGACTACACCCAGTACGGCATCGAAAACGCTCTGATCGTCGACAACACCGGTGTATGGCGTGACGCCGACGGCCTGGGCCAGCACCTGGCCTGCCCGGGCGCTGCCCGTGTGATCCTCACCGCACCTGGCAAGGGCGCGCTGAAGAACATCGTGCACGGCATCAACCACGGCGACATCACCCCTGACGACAAGATCATCTCGGCGGCTTCCTGCACCACCAACGCCATCGTGCCGGTGCTCAAGGCAGTCAACGACAAGTACGGCATCGTCAATGGCCACGTCGAAACCGTTCACTCGTTCACCAACGACCAGAACCTGATCGACAACTTCCACAAGGGCAGCCGTCGTGGCCGCGCCGCGCCGCTGAACATGGTTATCACCGAGACCGGTGCCGCCACCGCGGCCGCCAAGGCGCTGCCAGTGCTCAAGGGCAAGCTGACCGGCAACGCGATTCGCGTTCCTACGCCGAACGTGTCGATGGCCATCCTGAACCTGAACCTGGAAAAGGCCACCACTCGCGAAGAGATCAACGAGTACCTGCGCCAGATGGCCATGCACTCGGATCTGCACAAGCAGATCGACTACGTGAGCTCCCAGGAAGTGGTTTCCACCGACTTCGTTGGCTCGCGCCACGCAGGCGTAGTGGACGCTGAAGCGACCATCACCCAGGATAACCGCGTTGTGCTGTACGTTTGGTACGACAACGAGTTCGGTTATAGCTGCCAGGTGGTTCGCGTGATGGAAGACATGGCCGGTGTAAACCCGCCAGCATTCCCGCGCTAAGCCTTAGCCGCACATGAAAACGCCCCGGCCTTGGTCGGGGCGTTTTTGTTTGTGCTGCTTTTGGCTGTTGATGGGTGTGTTGTTCGGCCTGGCCACTTCGCAGGCAAGCCCGCGCCCACAGGGATTGTGGCCGGCCGTGGGATTGGCGGTCACTGAAGATCAAAATTGTGGGAGCGGGCTTGCTCGCGAAAGCGGTGGATCAGTCGACATCTCTGTTGAGTGTGCCAGCCTCTTCGCGAGCAAGCCCGCTCCCACAGTTCTATCGCATAATGGCTGGCCTTGGCGGCGTGTCAGGGGATGTATTGGGGAGCTCGGGAATTGTTGATCAGGTGGCAGGGGGTGGCATGTTTGCTACTCGGCGCACTATCAGGCTGTGGCAACAACGACGCCCTCGAAAGCTTCGGCGGCCCGACCATGGGCAGCACTTATTCGATCAAGTACGTACGCCATGCCGGCCTTCCGGCACCTGGCGAAGTCCGTGTCCAGGTCGAGCAAATCCTCGCTGACGTGGACCTGCAAATGTCGACCTACCGCAGCGACTCGGACATCGAGCGCTTCAACGCGTTGCCGGCCAACCGCTGTCAGGCAATGCCGGCGTCGATCCTCGAGTTGGTCCGCGTGGGCGAGCAACTGTCCGTGCAAAGCGAGGGTTCCTACGACCTCACGGTGGAGCCGTTGCTGAACCTCTGGGGATTTGGTCCGCAGGCACGGGAGGAGAAGGTCCCGGTCGCCGAAGCGCTCGCTGAAGCCCGCCAGCGCGTCGGCCACCAGCACTTGCGCATCGATGGCGACAATTTGTGCAAGGACGCCGCCGTCGAGGTCGATTTCAACAGCATCGCCGCCGGTTATGCGGTGGACACGATTGCCGCAAAACTCGAGGCGTTGGGCATCCACGACTACCTCGCCGAGGCGACAGGCGAGCTCAAGGCGGCCGGCAGGAAACCCGACGGTTCGCCATGGCGCATTGCACTGGAAGAGCCGCGGGATGATCGGCAGGTGGCCGAGCGCGTCATTGTGGTCGACGGTTATGGCCTTTCAACTTCCGGCGACTACCGGAATTATTTCGCGCAGGGCGGCCAGCGTTTTTCCCACACCTTCGATGCCCGCACCGGTGCGCCGGTCTCACACGCTCTGGCGTCCGTCACGGTCATTCATCCTTCAGCGTTGATGGCCGATGGCTTATCGACGCTGTTGCTGATTCTCGGCCCGGAACGCGGTTGGGACTACGCGGAAAAACACGATATCGGCGCATTTTTTGTGATTCGTGCCGATACAGGTTTCGTCACACGCAGCAGTCACGCTTTTGAGCGCCTCAGTGGCAAGAAAACCGAGTGATTGTGGCGATTTGAGCATTGAAAACTGGCGTTGTAGTGCAGGCAAAAGTAGCCTACGACGCGACCAAGGGTTAATGTGCCCGGCGTTGACGCTTCTATAGACTGTGTCCGGGTTCTGCACTGGCCCCAAATTGTTCCTTCATGCCACAGATTGGCGTGATTTAGCCGCAGGTGCCGAGGGTGCCGCGGCCTGTTCTGAGGAGTACGCATGGCTGTCTACAACTACGACGTGGTGGTGTTGGGTTCCGGCCCGGCGGGGGAAGGCGCGGCAATGAACGCCGCCAAGGCAGGGCGCAAGGTGGCGATGGTCGATAGCCGTCGCCAGGTCGGCGGCAACTGCACTCACTTGGGCACCATCCCTTCCAAGGCACTACGTCACTCGGTGCGGCAGATCATGCAGTTCAACACCAACCCGATGTTCCGGGCCATTGGTGAGCCGCGCTGGTTCTCGTTCCCGGACGTGTTGAAAAGCGCCGAGAAAGTCATCTCCAAGCAAGTCGCTTCGCGTACCGGCTACTACGCCCGCAACCGCGTCGACGTGTTCTTCGGCACCGGCAGTTTCGCCGACGAGCAAACCATCGAAGTGGTATGCGCCAACGGCGTGGTCGAGAAACTGGTGGCCAAGCACATCATCATCGCCACCGGTTCGCGTCCGTATCGCCCGGCGGACATCGATTTCCACCACCCGCGTATCTACGATAGCGACACCATCCTGAGCCTCGGCCACACCCCGCGCAAACTCATCGTTTACGGCGCAGGCGTGATCGGTTGCGAATACGCCTCGATCTTCAGCGGGCTGGGTGTGTTGGTCGAACTGGTGGACAACCGTGGTCAGTTGCTGAGCTTCCTGGACTCGGAAATTTCCCAGGCCCTGAGCTATCACTTCAGCAACAACAACATCACCGTTCGCCACAACGAAGAGTATGACCGCGTCGAAGGCGTGGACAATGGCGTGATCCTGCACCTCAAGTCCGGAAAGAAGATCAAGGCCGACGCCTTGCTCTGGTGCAACGGCCGTACCGGCAACACCGATCAGTTGGGTCTGGAAAACATCGGCGTGAAGGTCAACAGCCGTGGCCAGATCGAAGTCGACGAGGCGTATCGCACCTGCGTGCCGAACATCTATGGCGCCGGTGACGTGATCGGCTGGCCGAGCCTGGCCAGTGCCGCCCACGACCAGGGTCGCTCGGCCGCCGGCAGCATCGTTGATAACGGCAGCTGGCGTTTCGTGAATGACGTGCCGACCGGCATCTACACCATTCCGGAGATCAGTTCGATCGGCAAGAACGAGCAGGAACTGACCCAGGCCAAGGTGCCGTACGAAGTCGGCAAGGCGTTCTTCAAGAGCATGGCGCGGGCGCAGATTGCCGGCGAGCCGCAAGGCATGCTGAAGATTCTGTTCCATCGTGAAACCCTGGAAGTGCTGGGCGTTCACTGCTTCGGTTATCAGGCATCGGAGATCGTGCACATCGGTCAGGCGATCATGAACCAGCCGGGCGAACAGAACACGCTGAAGTATTTCGTCAACACCACGTTCAACTACCCGACCATGGCCGAAGCCTATCGGGTCGCGGCGTACGACGGCCTCAACCGGCTTTTTTGAGCGGCTCCGGCCGGTGGCCTGAGCCGGCCGGGGAGACCGATTTCAGCAATTCTCGAGCGTGGCGGTGGCCAAACCGGGAAAGTCTGTAATCAGGCTGTCAACGCCGAAGTCGGCGAGTCTGCGCATCAGCGCTGGCTCGTTGACGGTCCACACCGACACATGCAACCCCTGACGCTGCGCCTTTTGCAGGCGTTCCGGCGTACACAGGGTCCAGTTCAGCGCCAGAATCTCACAGCCATAACTGGCCGCGACCTTCAGCGGGTCGAGCCAGGCGTATTCCGCCACCAGTCCGCGGGACACGTCCGGCACCAGTTCCAGCGCAGCCTTGAGCACTTCACGGGAGCTCGAGGTGATGGTCACCTTGTCCATCAGGCCATGACGCTGGACCATTTCGCGAATCGCCAGCACGGTGGTCGCGGCACGCATCCGTGATGCGCTTTTGACTTCCAGCTGCCAGTGATCGAAGTCGCACTTCTCGAACAGTTCTTCCAGCGTCGGAATCGGGCACGGCTTGATCCAGCCCGGGCCACCCTTGCGCGCGTCATAGGTCACAAGCTCTGCCGCCGTGTGTTCGACGACCTTGCCGCGACGGTCCGTGGTGCGCTTGAGGGTCGGGTCGTGGATGACCATCAACTCGCCGTCCCTGGACAGGTGCAGGTCCAGTTCGCAGCGGCGCACGCCGTGCTTGAGACATTCCTGAAAGCTGGTCAGGGTGTTTTCCGGTGCTTCGCCCTTGGCGCCGCGATGGCCGTAGATGAGGGTCACGGTTCTTCCTTAAATTAATTGCCTGATTCGAGTTGTTCGCGGGCCAGGCGTCGTACCTGGGCCTGCTTCTGCAAGATGTGGCGGGCTAACAGTTGGCGCTGGGCGTCGGTCAGGTGTTCGAACTCGGTGCCAACGTCATAGCCATCGCCCTTGCGGTCGCAATGGGTGACGCGGGCGCGCAGCAGCAGGCCCAGGGCTTGAGGCATCAACACCAGCTTGACCGACAGGTGTGCGCCGGCGGCAATGGGCGATGGATGCTGAAAGTCGATGCCGCCTTCGGAGATGATCACCGGCTGTGGTTCGCCGATCTGCCCGAGCACGGTGATGGCGATCACCTGGCTCAGCAGATCGATGCGTTTGTTCTGTGATTTCAAGAATGCCGCAATGTTGCGGTCGCGCTCATTGATCTGGCGCAACAGGTGCTGCGACTCGAATTCACTGAGGTGCAGTTCGCTGAGCAGGTTGAAGAGGGGGGAAGCATCCTGCAACACTTCCTGGTCTGCGGCTTCAGAAGCGGACAGGGGCCGAATTTCCAGTGCGATCGTATCCTCGATACGGTAGTATTCGCGGCGATCTTCTTCATCTAATGTCGACATGGCGAACCCATGGTAGCGGCGGTGGTCTGAGTGTAAAGCTGGTTATCGACCCCCGCCACAAGGACGTTCCTTTTCCCTCCGAACAAGCCCCGACATGTTCAGACCTCTCTTCGTATTTATTGGCACGCGTTACACCCGTGCAAAGCGTCGCAATCATTTTGTGTCATTCATTTCCCTGACTTCGATGATCGGGCTCGCCCTTGGCGTGGTCGTGATGATCGTGGTGCTATCGGTGATGAACGGCTTCGATCATGAGATGCGCACCCGCGTGCTGGGCATGGTGCCCCACGCGACCATCGAGTCCGGCGAAGCGATCAGCGATTGGCAAAGCCTGGCCGCCAAAGTCAGGCAGAACCCGCAAGTGACGGCCGTGGCGCCGTTTACGCAAATGCAGGGGTTGCTGACCAATAACGGCAAGGTCTCGAAGGTCCTGCTCAATGCCATCGACCCGGCGCAAGAGCGCCAGGTGTCGATCATCGATCACTTCATGACCCAGGGCAAACTCGACGACCTGGTGCCGGGCGAGTTCGGCATCGTTATCGGCGACAAGGCCGCGGCCAAGCTCGGTGCGGCAATCGGCGACAAGCTGACTTTCGTCGCGCCGGAGGTCACCGTGACCCCGGCCGGGATGTTCCCGCGCATGAAGCGCTTTACCGTGGTCGGCATTTTCCATGTCGGCGCCGGTGAGCTCGATGGCTACCTGGGCGTCACCAACCTGCAGGACCTGGCCCGGCTGCATCGCTGGAAACCGGATCAGGTCCAGGGCCTGCGCCTGAAGTTCGACGACCTGTTCCAGGCGCCGCGCACCGCGTGGAGCATCGCCCGCGACCTCGGCGAAGACCGCTTCTACGCCCGCGACTGGACCCGCACCCACGGCAACCTGTACCAGGCGATCCGCATGGAAAAAGCCATGATCGGCCTGTTGCTGCTGCTGATCGTTGCCGTCGCGGCGTTCAACATCATTTCCACACTGGTGATGGTGGTGAACGACAAGAAGGGTGACATCGCGATCCTGCGCACACTGGGCGCCACGCCGGGCACGATCATGCGCACCTTCATGGTGCAGGGCACGGTGATCGGCGTGGTCGGTACCGCGATCGGCGCCGTGGTCGGGATCTTCGCCGCGCTGAATGTCAGTGCCGCGATCTCGGCCCTCGAAGGCCTGATCGGCCACAAATTCCTCAACGCCGACGTGTACTTCATCGATTACCTGCCGTCGCAAGTGCAGAGCCAGGACGTTGTCATGGTCTGCGCCGCCGCGTTGATCCTGAGTTTCCTCGCCACCCTGTATCCAGCCTGGCGTGCCGCGCGCACCCAGCCTGCGGAGGCGCTACGTTATGAGTGAGTCGGGCATGAGTGATAAAGCAATCTTGAGCTGCCGCAACCTGGGCAAATCCTACGAGGAAGGTCCGGAGTCGGTAGAGGTTCTGGCCGGGCTGCAACTGGAAATGCATCCGGGCGAGCGTGTGGCGATTGTCGGCAAGTCGGGCTCGGGCAAAAGCACCTTGCTCAACCTGTTGGGCGGCCTCGATACGCCGACCAAGGGGAGCGTGTGGCTCGATGGCGAAGAACTGTCGGCGCTGAGCGAGAAGAAGCGCGGCCTGCTGCGTAACCGAGCCCTGGGCTTCGTGTACCAGTTCCACCACCTGCTGCCGGAATTCACGGCGCTGGAAAACGTCTGCATGCCGCTGCTGATCGGCAAGACCGCGATCCCCGAAGCGCGCCAGCGTGCCACGGCGTTGCTGGAACGGGTAGGGCTGGGCCACCGGCTGGAACACAAACCGGCCGAATTGTCTGGTGGTGAGCGTCAGCGCGTGGCCATCGCCCGCGCCCTGGTCAACACACCGGGCCTGGTGATGCTCGACGAGCCGACCGGCAACCTCGACTCCCACACCGCCCAGGGCATTCAGGACTTGATGCTGGAACTCAGCACCTCGATGCGCACGGCGTTCCTGGTGGTGACCCACGACATGAACCTGGCCCGCCAGATGGACCGCGTCCTGCACCTGCAGGAAGGTTGCCTCACGCCCATCTGATTGGCTGCAACCCGATGCCCGGAAAGGCATCGGGTCTTTAATATTTATACGGTGCCCCAGCGAATGTTCAGACCGTTATCGATCTTTATCGGCACGCGCTATACCCGCGCCAAGCGTCGTAATCGCTTTGTTTCCTTCATCTCGATGACCTCGATGATCGGCCTCGCCCTGGGCGTGCTCGCCATGATCGTGGTGTTGTCGGTGATGAACGGCTTCCAGCGCGAAATGAGCTCGCGCATCCTCGGCATGGTGCCGCATGCCACCATCGTCGGTGTCAACCCGATTGACGACTGGAGGCCCGTGGCAGCGGCCGCCATGAAAAACCCGGAAGTGACGGCGGCGGTGCCGTTCACCGAGATGGAAGGCATGCTGTCCTACAAGGGCACGATGCAGCCCATCCAGGTCAGCGGTGTCGACCCGGCGCTGGAAGGCCAGGTGTCGATCGTCGCCAAGCACATCGTCCAGGGCAGTCTCGAAGCCCTGAAGCCGGGCGAATTCGGCGTGGTGATCGGCGAGATCACGGCCCGGCGCTTCCGCTTGAACGTCGGCGACAGGATCACCCTCATCGTGCCGGAAGTCAGCAATGCGCCGGGCGGCATTACCCCGCGCATGCAACGGCTGAATGTGGTCGGCGTGTTCAAGGTCGGTGCCGAGCTCGATGGCACCATGGCCCTGATCCACATGGCCGATGCCGCGCAGATGCAGCACTGGGAGCCGGATCAGGTGCAGAGCGTGCGCCTGGCGGTGAAGGACCTGTACGCCGCACCGCAAGTGTCGAGCGACATCGCCACGGGGCTGGGTGCCGCCTACAAGGCTGACGACTGGACCCACACCCAGGGCAGCCTGTTCAGTGCGATGAAGATGGAAAAAACCATGATCGGCCTGCTCTTGCTGATGATCGTCGCGGTGGCGGCGTTCAACATCATCGCGACCCTGATCATGGTGGTGAACGACAAGGGCGCGGACATCGCGATCCTGCGCACCATCGGTGCCACGCCGCGACAGATCATGGCGATCTTCATGGTGCAGGGCACGGTGATCGGTATTGTCGGCACCCTGATTGGCGGTGTGTTGGGCGTGATTGCCGCGCTGAACGTCAGCCAGATCGTGGGCTGGATCGAGCGGGTCAGCGGGCAGCACATCTTCAGTTCCGACGTGTATTTCGTCAGCAACCTGCCGTCCGAGCTGCAAGGCGGCGATGTGGTGCTGATCTGCTCGGCAGGGTTTGTCTTGAGCTTCCTCGCCACCGTTTACCCGGCGTGGCGTGCGGCGAAGATCGAACCGGCTCACGCATTGCGCTATTCGTAAGCCGTTACACCGCTTTCGCGAGCAAGCCCGCTCCCACATTGGAATGCGTCCCCCTGTGGGAGCGGGCTTGCTCGCGAAGAGGTCGGAACTGCCGGCCTCAATCCCCCCTTGGCAACTCGATCACAAACCGCGTCCATCCATTCTCCGATTCGCAACGAATCTGCCCGCCGTGGGCGCGAATGATTGACTGCGTAATCGCCAACCCCAACCCCGCATGTTCACTGCTGCCTTCGCGACGTGCAGGATCGGCCCGATAAAACCGGTCAAACAGGCGTGGCAATAGATCTTCGGAAATCTGTTGGCCCGTATTTTCAACGGTCAGGCACAATTCTTTCGGCTGCTCGACAATCCGCACCCGAACCTCGCCCTCAATCGGTGTAAACCGCAACGCATTGTCCAGCAAATTGGAAAGCGCCCGACGCAACATGCTGCGATCACCTTCCATGCGCGCATTACCGTCACGGCTCAACTTCACCTGAGCGTCCTCTGCCAGCGGCGCAAAAAACTCCAGCAGCAGATCCGCTTCGTGTCCCAGCTCCAAGGGCTCGCGTTTGGGCATCAACAGGCCATGGTCAGCCTTGGCCAGATACAGCATGTCGTTGACCAGTTGCGCCATCCACTGCAGTTCTTCGAGGTTGCTGTGCAGGGCTTCGCGGTAGTCCTCGATGGGGCGGGGGCGGGTGAGGGTGACCTGGGTGTGGGTCAGCAGGTTCGACAATGGGGTGCGCAGTTCATGGGCAATGTCGGCAGAGAACGCGGACAGGCGCTGAAAAGAGTCGTCGAGGCGTCCGAGCATGGCATTGAAGTTGTGGGCCATTTCCGCCAGTTCCGGTGGCATGTTTTCTTCAGGCAACCGCATGTTCAGCGATTGCGCGGAAACACCGCTGGCGACCGCACTGATGCGCCGCAACGGGCGCAAGCCGCTGCGCGCCGCCCATGCCCCCAGCAGTGCGGTGGCCAGGGCTGACAGGCCGACGGTCAGCCAGATCAGATGCTGCATGCGTTGCAGAAAGTGCTGGTGGTGGGTGATGTCCAGCATCAGGGTCAGTTGCGGTGAATCGGGTTTGTTCGCATCAAGCGGCGCATTCAGCACGCGGTAATCCATGCCTTCATGGCTCACCGTCGACAATCCGGGCTGGCGCGGCAACAGCAGCGGAAGGTTTGTCGAGCTGTCATACCAGCGCTGACCGTCGCTGCCGGTGATACGCAGTGACAGATCAGCCTGTCGGCTCAGTTCCTCCGTCAGCTTCACTTCGCTGTTACTCGATTGAAAGTCGTGCAGGGCCCGACGCAGGCCCGTCAGCTTGGCGCCCAGCAATTGCTGGTCGAGCTCAACAAAGTGCGCCTCACTGGCGCGGCTGAACAGCACCCCGGCGAACAGCGATACCACGGCGGTGCAGGCGGCAAACAACAGCGCCAGGCGGCTGCTCAAGGAGAGACGGCGCATCAGGCAGGGCGCTCTTCAAGCACGTAACCCATGCCGCGCACGGTGTGGATCAGCTTGTTGGGGAACTCATCATCGATCTTCAGGCGCAGTCGGCGGATCGCCACCTCGATGACATTGGTGTCGCTGTCGAAATTCATGTCCCAGACCTGGGACGCAATCAGCGACTTGGGCAGGACTTCGCCCTGACGGCGCAGGAGCATTTCCAGCAGGGCGAACTCCTTGGCGGTCAGGTCGATCCGCTGGCCGCTGCGTTCGACCCGGCGACGGATCAGGTCCAGGCGCAAATCGGCCAGTTGCAGGCTGGTCTCCTGAGGCGTGGCGCTACCGCGACGCAACAGACTGCGGACCCGGGCCAGCAGTTCGGAGAACGCAAACGGCTTGACCAGATAGTCGTCGGCGCCCAGTTCGAGGCCGTGAACCCTGTCCTCCACGGCGTCGCGCGCTGTCAGAAAAAGTACCGGCGTGTCCAGGCCGGCGCCGCGCACGGCTTGCAGAATCTGCCAGCCATCGCGACCGGGCAGCATCACATCGAGAATCAGCAGGGCATACTCGCCGCTGAGGGCCAGTTGCTGGCCGGTGCTGCCGTCGGCCACCAGTTCCGTGTTGAACCCGGCCTCGGCCAGACCCTGACGCAGGTAGTGGCCGGTCTTCGGTTGGTCTTCGACAATCAGCAGTTTCATGGGCGACTCATGGCAAGTGGAACGAACGCTTTATACCGTGGGCAGCGTTCATACAGGTCAACCTGACAAAGTTGTAATCTGGCTGTCAGGTTGTGGGCAGTGGCAGCAGTTTAGAGTTTTCCTCATGCTGAGCCTTATCTTGTTGGAGTATGACGATGTTTTTACGCAAATCCCTGGCGCAAATCCTGTGTTTGCTGGCGCTGAGCTCACCGGTGTGGGCGGACGGCGGGCATGCCTACGATTTCGGCCAGCCGGCCCCGGCGGCCAAGGCGACCCGCAGTGTCGAAGTGGTCATGGGGGACATGTCCTTCGCGCCGAAGGCCATCGACATCAAGGCCGGGGAAACCGTGCGCTTCGTGCTGCTCAATACAGGCCGGTTGCTGCATGAGTTCAACCTGGGGGATGCGGCGATGCACGCCAGGCACCAGCAGGAAATGTTGCAGATGCAACAGAGCGGCATGAAGGCCATGGACCACGGCAAAATGGCCGGCATGGATCACGGCAAAATGGATCACGGCATGAAGCATGACGACCCCAACAGCGTGCTGGTGGAGCCGGGCAAGACCGCCGAGCTGACCTGGGCCTTCAACAAGGCCACCAACCTTGAGTTTGCCTGCAACATCCCCGGTCATTACCAGGCCGGCATGGTCGGCAAACTGACTGTCAGTCAGTAAGCACTCAAAGGCGGGAGCAAAGGCTGATAGAATCCGCTGATTCTTCAGTCAGGTTTCCGCCATGCATCCCGCAGCCGAACACTCGCCGCTGGGCAAGTCCAGCGAATACATCGCCACCTACACGCCGTCCCTGCTGTTCCCGATCCCGCGCACCGCGAAGTGGGCGGAGCTGGGCCTGACGGCTGAAACCCTGCCGTATAAAGGCGTGGACTTCTGGAACTGCTTCGAACTGTCCTGGCTGCTGCCTTCGGGCAAGCCGGTGGTGGCGATCGGCGAATTCAGCATTCCGGCGGATTCGCCGAACATCATCGAGTCGAAATCGTTCAAGCTCTACCTCAACTCCCTGAACCAGACGCCGTTTACCGACACCGCGAGCCTCGAGGCGACGCTGACCAAGGACTTGTCGGCGGCTGCCGGCAAGCCGGTGGGGGTGCGCATTCGCAGTCTCAAGGATGTCGAGCGCGAAGGCGTCGTGGCCTTGCCGGGCGTGTGCATCGACGAACTGGATATCAGCGTCAGCAACTACGAGCATCCACGGCCGGAACTGCTGCGTTGCGATGATTCGCGCATCGTCGAGGAGAGCGTGCACAGCCATTTGCTCAAGTCCAACTGCCCGGTCACCAGCCAGCCGGACTGGGGCAGCGTGGCAGTGGAGTACCGGGGTGCGGCGCTGGATCACGCGAGTCTGCTCGAGTACATCGTCAGCTTCCGTCAGCATTCGGACTTCCATGAGCAGTGCGTGGAGCGGATCTTCCTCGACCTGCAGCGGTTGTTGAAACCGGAGAAACTGACGGTGTACGCGCGTTATGTGCGTCGTGGCGGGCTGGATATCAACCCGTATCGCAGCACTGAAGAGGTGCAGTTGCCGAACCATCGCCTGGTCCGCCAGTAACGCTTTAATGTGGGAGCGGGCTTGCTCGCGAAGGCTGCTTCACATTCAACGATGATGTTGACTGACCCACCGCTTTCGCGAGCAAGCCTGCTCCCTCAGGGGATTGCGTTCAGATCATGGAAATTAAAAAACCCCGCCATCGCCAGCGGGGTTTTTGCATCAGGAGGGTTCAGATCCCCATGTTGGCCAAGGCCTGCCCGATGTTGCGCAGGGTGCCGGCAAGGGTAGGGTGTTCGAGTTCGAAGCGTTCGACGGCGAGGTTGACGTTGTCGGCGATACTGGAATCCTGGGTCTTGGTTTCGAGCTCAAGCTCAAGTTCGATCTGTTGCATCAGTGCGCGCAGATCTTCCCGTTCAATATCGGACAGTGGAGGATTCTGTTCCAATTGCTCGCGCAGGGTATTGAGCTGTTCTTGCAGTTCGCGGGCAGGCATGGCGTTCTTCCTTCTCTCGATTGGCACTGGCATAGACCGCAGCGGTCCGCCAAAGGTCTATGGCTGACCTTTAGATTAATCCACTCCTGTCTAACCTGCATGATCTCGATCAGGGCTTTTCGCCTTTGAACCGGCGCAACTGGATGTCTGCCAGGCAGGTGTCGAGTTCACCGAGGTGATCGATCACCGAATGCACACCCAGGCCGAACAGTTGCATCGTGGCCTTGCCGCGTTTGATGTCGCGCTCCTGCTGGGTCAACGCTTGCCATTGCCGGGGCGCCAACCCGCACAGCGAACCGCAGGACGCCAGGCCGATGGTCCACAGCCCGGCATTAAGGCCCGCTTGCAGCAGGCGGGGTTCACCGCTCACCAGTACACAGCCGTCGAGTCGGTCGACGTTCAGGCTCATCAAGGCTTGCCAGCAGGCATCCGGGGCAGGCCATGGGCTAATTGTTGCTGGATGTTGCGATGGTTTGATCCATTCCGGCAGCGCAGCCGCCAGGGACTGGCTCAGGTCCGGGGGCAGTTCATCAAGCCAGGCACAGGGAATTTGCTGGCGCTGCAAACTGAGCAGGCTGTCCAGTGCGCCGGGTGTGGACTCTGCGTGCTCGGCCGAGTGGCTGGCGTGGCGATGGGTGTGCGCGCCGAAATCCACAAGGCAGCCACTGAGGCCGAACAGTACGGCGGTCAGACGGGGTGCGGTTTGGGGCAAGGCTTCGGCGAGCGGCATATGGACGTCCCTGAAATAGCCTGAAGGCTAGCGGGCGACGGTGACAGTTGAGTGACATGGATGTGAATCGCTCACAGTTCGCACGATTCCTACGGCAAGATGCGTGCAAAGTGCCTTAAACGGCGTTTACGTCTTATACTTGCCCACTTATTGCCCGGGCCAGGCGCCCGAGCCGGTACAAACCAAGGAGTTTTTTTTCTATGCGCTGGAGCAATCATCTAGCCAGGATTTGTGTATGCGCCAGCGTGATGCTGGTTCCGTTCGTTGCCCAGGCAGCCTCGGAAGATGATCCTTGGGAAAGCGTCAACCGCCCGATCTACCAGTTCAACGACGTGGTCGACACCTATGCGCTGAAGCCCTTGGCCCAGGGCTACCAGTACATAACACCGCAGTTTGTCGAGGACGGCGTTCACAACTTCTTCCGCAACATCGGCGATGTGCGCAACCTCGCCAACGATATCCTGCAGGCCAAGCCTCATGCCGCGGGCGTTGATACCGCACGCATCATTTTCAACACCACCTTCGGCTTGCTGGGCGTGATTGATGTCGGCACCAAAATGGGCCTGCAACGCAATGACGAAGATTTCGGCCAGACGCTGGGTTACTGGGGTGTCGGCAGCGGCCCTTACGTGATGCTGCCACTGCTGGGCCCAAGCACCTTGCGCGATGCACCGTCCAAGTACGTCGACAGCTACACGGGCGCCTATCGCTACGTGAACGACGTTCCTGTGCGTAACTCGTTCTTCGCCCTGGACATCATCGATACGCGTGCCAACCTGCTGTCGAGCGAGAAGCTGATCACTGGCGACAAGTACACCTTCATCCGCAATGCGTACCTGCAGAACCGGGAATTCAAGGTAAAAGACGGTCAGGTCGAAGACGATTTCTGATCTCGACCGGTAAACTGAAAAAAGGCGGCCGTTAATCAAGGTCGCCTTTTTTGTTTGCGAAGACCCGCCAGCGGGTGAAATCGGGCTTTTTACTGTAGTGCCGACCGGTTTGACTCGCGGGTTCGAACCTTCCATTGGGTTACGGATTTGACTGTTCTTATAACTCTCGGTGATTTGACAAACAAAGACGTCAAGCGACCATCGGCGTGAGCTTGAAACGCCCCGCGGATGGGAGTACCGTCTGCGCCTTAGAAGGGCACCTCTGGTGTACACGTGTGTAGGGCAAATGCCCGAAAGCGGTGCGACAGAGAGGCTAGAAAGCGAATCCAGTAGTGAGTGCCGGGTCAAATTCCCCGCCTGCTACGCCAACCTAATTCTGGCGCCGTTTGCCCACATGCCAAAAACCAGTGCCACGCTGCTGATAATCGATGATGACGAAGTAGTGCGCGCGAGCCTCGCCGCCTATTTGGAAGACAGTGGTTTCAGCGTCTTGCAGGCCAGCAATGGCCAGCAGGGTCTTCAGGTATTCGAGCAAGACAAGCCCGACTTGGTCATCTGCGATCTGCGCATGCCGCAGATGGGCGGACTCGAACTCATCCGCCAGGTCACCGAGCTGTCGCCGCAAACACCGGTGATCGTGGTGTCGGGTGCCGGCGTGATGAACGACGCGGTCGAGGCCCTGCGCCTGGGCGCGGCGGACTACCTGATCAAGCCTCTCGAAGATCTGGCGGTGCTCGAGCACTCTGTGCGCCGGGCCCTGGATCGCGCGCGCCTGCTGCTGGAAAACCAGCGCTACCGCGAGAAGCTGGAGAAGGCCAACCGCGAGCTCGAAGCCAGCCTGAACCTGCTCCAGGAAGACCAGAACGCCGGTCGACAGGTGCAGATGAACATGCTGCCGGTCAGCCCATGGACCATCGACGAGTTCAAATTTGCTCACCAGATCATCCCGTCGCTGTACCTGTCGGGTGATTTCGTCGACTACTTTCGCGTCGACGAGCGTCGGGTAGCGTTTTACCTGGCGGACGTTTCCGGGCATGGCGCCTCTTCAGCCTTCGTCACCGTGCTGTTGAAGTTCATGACCACGCGCCTGCTGTTCGAGTCCAAGCGCAGCGGCACCTTGCCGGAATTCAAGCCTTCAGAGGTGCTTGGTCATATCAACCGGGGCCTGATCAGTTGTAAGCTGGGTAAACACGTCACAATGGTCGGTGGAGTCATCGACGAGGAGACCGGTTTGTTGACCTATAGCATCGGCGGTCATTTGCCGTTGCCAGTGTTGTACACGCCAGACAGTGTTCGTTATCTGGAAGGGCGTGGCCTGCCGGTGGGCCTCTTCAACGAAGCCACCTATGAAGACCACGTGCTGGAATTGCCACCGACGTTCAGCCTGACGCTGATGTCTGATGGCATTCTGGACCTTTTGCCAGAACCCACACTCAAAGAAAAAGAAGCGGCATTGCCCCAAAGGGTCAAGGCTGCGGGCGGCACCCTGGATGGGCTGCGGCAGGTTTTTGGATTGGCCACGCTAGGGGAGATGCCGGATGATATCGCCCTGTTGGTGTTGAGCAGGAATCTTTGATGAGTACCGGTAGAATCCAGTTCGCCGAGCAGGACGGCACCTTCGTCCTGAAGTTCGTCGGTGAAGTTCGCCTGACCCTGTGTTCGGCGTTGGATGCGACTATTGAGCGGATCTTCAGCGCATTGAATTTCAACGCGATCGTGATCGATCTGACCGAAACCCGCAGCATCGACAGCACCACGCTTGGCCTGCTGGCCAAGCTGTCGATCCTGTCGCGGCAGAAAGTCGGCCTGCTGCCGACCGTCGTCACCACCCACGAAGACATCACGCGACTGTTGCAGTCCATGGGCTTCGAGCAGGTCTTCAACATCGTCGACAAGCCGGTGCCCTGCCCGGAATGCCTGGATGACCTGCCAGATCAGGATCAGTCCGAAGAAGTGGTGCGGATCAAGGTGCTCGAAGCGCACAAGATCCTCATGGGCCTGAACGACACCAATCGTGAAGCCTTCCATGACCTGGTGAATGCGCTGGAGCGGCATTGATCCCTTGAGGTGATGCTGTCTGGTCTGGCTAAACACAGATTCACCACAATCCACTGTGGGAGCGGCGGTGCGGCGATCCGACTTGCCCGCTCCCACATTGGTTTTGCACTTGGCGCACGATTCGATTTCAATCCACAATCCCTGTGAGTGCGAGCTTGCTGACAAAAAAGGGCGAACCCGTGAGGGTTCGCCCTTTTTGCATGACACCCGCTCAGATCACAGCTTGGCCTGCAACAGCGCCTCAAGCTTCTCCTGATCCCGCGCGAACTGACGAATACCTTCGGCCAGCTTCTCGGTCGCCATCGCATCTTCGTTGGACAACCAGCGGAACTGCGATTCGTTGAGGCTCAGGCGCGCTTCACCGGCATGGCCTGGCGCCAGTTTGCGTTCCAGCTTGCCGGTATCCGCTGCCAGCTTGTCGATCAGGTCCGGGCTGATGGTCAGGCGGTCGCAGCCGGCCAGTTGTTCGATCTGGCCCAGATTGCGGAAGCTCGCCCCCATGACCACTGTCTTGTAGTCATTGGCCTTGTAGTAGTTGTAGATGCGCGTGACCGACTGCACGCCCGGATCATCCGCACCGGTGTAATCGTTGCCGTTGGCTTTCTTGTACCAGTCGTAGATACGGCCCACGAACGGCGAAATCAGGAACACCCCGGCATCGGCGCAGGCGGCGGCCTGGGCGAAGGAGAACAGCAGGGTCAGGTTGGTCTGGATGCCTTCCTTTTCCAGGATCTCGGCGGCGCGGATGCCTTCCCAGGTGGAGGCGATCTTGATCAGTACGCGGTCGCGGCCAATGCCGGCCTTGTCGTACAGCTCGATCAGGCGATGGGCGCGCTTGAGCATGGCATCGGAATCGAACGACAGGCGCGCATCCACTTCGGTGGAAATGCGGCCCGGGATCACTTTCAGGATTTCCAGGCCCACGGCCACGCCAAAACGGTCGCTGGCCAAGCCCACATCGCCCTTGCAGTCGTTGACGCTGGCGTTCAGCAGCTCGGCGTACGCAGGAATGGCCGCGGCCTTGAGCAGCAGGGAAGGATTGGTGGTGGCGTCCACCGGTTTAACGCGAGCGATCGCTTCGAAGTCGCCGGTGTCGGCAACCACGGTGGTCATTTGTTTGAGTTGTTCCAGCTTGGAAGTCATGGGCGTGCTCTGTCCTATGGGTCTGATGACATTACCCGAGCGCTGACAGCCACTCAAGGGCGTGTACGTGTATAGACGGCCCCTGCGGCAACAACCTGAAAACAATTGTTTGAAAGGCGGGGCGTGGTATCGATTAATACGATGCCCAAACGCGGCACAGGTTCAAAGCAACTGACCGTCAGCGCCCCGTCGACGTACGTCCTACTGCGGATTCAACTGGGTAGAGACGGCCATTTTCGCCGGTTTCGCTTGGCCGTCGGAGGTCAGGAAACCGAAATTCCGCTCCCGGTCGTTGCTGCCCGTTTCACTGTTTTTCCACTCGTAAATCGATGTCAGCGGGATGTCGAGCTTCTTGACGTCGGCGATGAAGGTGCTGATTTTGCTGGCCTGGGCTTCAATTCCGCCGTTTGAGCTGAGGGAGGGCACGCCCCATTCACTGATGACGCCCGGCAGACGGTAGTTCTGCTGAATGAACGCCTGGGCCTTGCTGATCTGCTCGCCGGACATGCCATAGGGGTGATAGGAGATCGCACTCAGGCATCGGGGGTATTCACCGACGATTTTTTTCAGCGCCAAGGCTGATGTCGTGCCGGCACTCGGTGGCCGGGCGAAGCCAAAGCCGATAAGCGGCGTCGATGGCGGTTGGTCCTGCATCGACTTGCACAGGGCACTCATGAACGGCACAAAGGTCGTGTCGAGATTTCGGGTTGGCCAGTACTTCGCCAGGTCCGGTTCGTTCCATATTTCAATTGCGACGAGCTGCGCGCCGTATGATTTTTCCAGCCCCTTCACCGAACTGGCGAACGATTCGCCCGCCGCAACGAGTTCGCTGGTGTTGTCGGGCGCGGAGGTCAGCGCCTTGGTCGAGCGTACGGTCATCAGTACCGGCAGATCGGCGGACCTGGCTGCGGCAAAGGCGTCGCTGATCTGCTTTTGATAGGCCGGGCCGCCCAGGCTGTTGGTCCACACGCCAAAGCGCACGAATCCGAAGCCGGCGGCTTTGATCTGCTCGGCGTCGGTGGGGGAGAAGGTCTGGATCTTCACCTGGACACCGATGGTCTTGTTGGCGGCAAGCAAGGGGAACAAGTCACTGGCATAAACCTGACTGGCTGCACCCAGCATTAACAGGGTTGAGGCGGTGAGCCGTTTGAAACGTGCTGCTTTCATGCCTGCACTCCTGGCGGGTAATAACGATTTTCCAATGGTTGACGCGTTACTTTCATTTCGATACTCGCGAGGGTGCGAAGTGCGCGAATGTTATTTTTTGTCAGGTAGTCAGTTCCGGAAAATCACAGTTATTTTTGGTCCGGTAATTCTGGTTGGGTGGCTTTTGGGGGCTGTGGTACTTAATGCACTTGTATTAACAGGGCGAATCTATTTCTCAGTTCCGCGAGGTCTTGTGGGTTCACTAAAGCCCACTGGTATGTTGGCCTATTGATATTACACGGGAAAGTAACCTTGTTCAGAAAGATCCTTGTCGTTTGCGTGGGCAACATCTGCCGAAGTCCGACAGCAGAAACTTTGCTGCGTAACGCGCTGGCCCCTTCAACGATCACTGTCACCTCGGCGGGCCTTGCCGCACGGGTTGGCGAGGCCATGGAGCCGTCGGCCCTCCAGGTTCTGGAAGACCATGGGCACAGTGCCCAGGGTTTTAAGGCGCGGCAAATTACACCGGATATCGTTAATGAATCAGACCTGATTCTGGTCATGGAAAAAGAGCATGTAAAACAAGTACTGAAGATTGCCTCTCATGCCAGGGGCAAAGTGTTTCTGCTCGGAAAGTGGCAGAGCGAACGAGAAATACAGGATCCGTATCGTCAAGGAAAGGCCGCTTTTATTCATGCCCATGCATTGATTGAAGATGCTGTTAGCTCATGGGCGCAGCGCCTCGGACATTGATGAATATTCTTCAGATCAGTGAATGGTAAGAACAGACTTATGCAGTTACCGTCAGTAATCGGCACCCGTGACAACGATCAAGACAGCATTGATCTTCTCGGCATATTCGGCAGTTTGATCGACCAGAAATGGTTGATCGGCGCGCTCACCGGTGCCTTCATGGCGACCGGCGTTGCCTATGCGGTTTTGGCAACTCCCGTGTACCTGGCGAACGCGTTGGTGCAGGTCGAACCGAAGAAGAACGACATGCTCGGGTTCTCCGATCTCAACAGCATGCTCGGCGGGCAATCGCCGTCGGTGACCGAAATCGGCATCATCAAGTCCCGCGCGGTGATCGGCAAAACGGTCGATGATCTGCGCCTTGATATTGACGTCACCCCCAACACCTTCCCGGTCATCGGCGGCTTTCTCGCCCGACGTTATCGCGGCGAGACCGAGTTCAGTGTCGCGGCGCCGCGTTTCGGCCTGAACAGCTACGCCTGGGGCGGTGAGCGCCTGGAGATCAACCGGCTCAATCTGCCGAAAGAACGGCTGGGCAAGAAACTCACGCTGATTGCCGGTGAGCAGCATCGATTCCAGCTGTTCGATGAAAACGACAACTTGCTGGTCGAAGGAGTCGCTGGCGAGGCGTTCGCGAAAGACGGTATAGAGGGGCAGATCGCTCAGTTGTCGGCGAACCCTGGCACCCGCTTCGAAGTGGTGCGCAATCCACGGATCGTCACCATCCAGAGCTACCAGGATGCGCTGGATATTGCCGAGCAAGGCAAGGAGTCGGGGATTATTCGTTTGGCCCTGGCCAGCACCGACGCCGCCGAGGCGGTGAAAATCCTCAATAAAATCGCTTCGTTGTATGTGCAGCAGAACGTGCAACGCACGTCGGCGGAAGCGGCGCAGAGCCTGGCGTTCCTGCAAGGCCAGTTACCGCAGGTCAAACGCGACCTGGCCAAGGCCAGCGAAGCGCTCAACGGTTATCAGACCCGCGGCAAAACGGTCAACATATCCCTCGAAACCCAATCGGTGCTGGAACAGGTCGTCAGTCTGGACACCCGTATCTCCGAGCTGAAAATGCAACAGGCGGAGATGGATCGCAAGTTCACCAGGCAGCATCCGGCGTATCGCGCGCTGATGACCCAGATCGGCGAATTGACCCAGCAGCAGAAGTCGCTGGAGAGCAAGGCCCAGGACCTGCCTGCGACGCAACAGGAACTGCTGAACCTGACTCGCGATGTGGAAGTGGCGTCGCAGATCTACACGCAACTGCTGAACAAATCCCAGGAGCTGGACATCGTCCGGGCAGGGGCGGTGGGCAATGTGCGCTTGGTCGACTCCGCGGATGTCGACCTGACCAGCCCGATCAAACCGAAAAAAGCCTTGATCGTTCTGATTGCAACCTTCCTCGGTGCCTTTTTCGGGGTAGCGCTGGTATTGCTGCGCAAGTCCCTGAGCCGGGGCCTGGAAGGTCCGGAGGCCATCGAGCAACTCGGCTTGCCGGTGTACGCGTCCATTCCATACAGCGCACTGCAACAGGAAGAAGACAGTAAAAAAGTTCGCGCCAAGGACGGGGCGGACAAGTCGGCGTACTTGTTGGCCCTGCGTAACCCGACGGACCTGTCCATCGAGTCGATCCGCAGTTTGCGCACCTGCCTGCACTTTGCCGGGCTGGATTCGACCAGCAACCGGATCATGATTTCCGGCCCGAGCCCCCAGGTCGGCAAGACCTTCGTCTCCTCCAACCTGGCGGCAGTCATGGCGCAGAGCGGGCAGCGAGTGGTGCTGATCGATGCCGACATGCGCAAAGGCCATCTGCACAAGACCCTGAACACACCGATTGCCAATGGCTTGTCGGACCTGTTGGTCAAGCGCTGCAGCCTTGAGCAGGCGATCAATAAAGTCGAAGTCGACAACCTGCATTTCATCAGCCGCGGGCAGGTCCCGCCCAACCCTTCCGAGCTGCTGATGCACGCCAACTTTCGTGAGCTGCTGGCGCAACTCAGCGAGCTGTATGACGTGGTGATCATCGACACACCACCGCTGCTGGCGGTGACGGATGCGGCGATTGTCGGTCGCGAAGCGGGGATCAGCCTGATTGTCACGCGCTTCGGGGTGAACCCGGCCAAAGAGATCGAACTGACGATTCGGCGCTTCGCGCAGAACGGCATCGAGTTGAAGGGCGCGGTGTTCAACGGCGTTGAGAAACGCGCGGCCAGCTACTACGGCAACGGCGGCTACGGCTATTACAACTACGAATACGCGTCCGACAAATCCTGAGTGTCAGCGGTTGTCCTTTCATGTTTGAAGTGGGTGAGTTGTGAAAAAAATACTGCACGTGGCAGAGACGATCAAAGGTGGCGTCGCGACGGTGATCCGCACGATTTCGGATTCGCCCGAAGGCGACGCGGCAAGCTATGAACTGGTCTATCTGGTCCCGCAGGATCAGGAAAAGGAACTGCACGGGATTGCCGGACAACAGATCCGCACCTTCGCCCGGACCGGACGCAATGTGCCGTCGTTGCTGCGCTTCGCCTGGCGACTGACCCAGGTGATGCTCAAGGAAAAACCCGATGTCGTGCATTTGCACAGCACCTTTTCCGGGGTTATCGGGCGTTGCGTGTGCGTGATGTTGCGACCTTGGCGCAAGCCGAAAGTCGTCTACTGCCCCCATGCCTTTTCGTTCCTGATGGAAAGCTCGCCGACCAAGCAGAAAGCCTACGCGTGGATCGAGCGGGTATTGCAGAAGGTCACCGACGTGATCATCTGCGTCAGCCAGTACGAGCTCGACAAAGCCGCGCGGTTCGGCATTGAGCGCAAGCGCATGAAGCTGATCTACAACGGCATTCATCACAAGGATGACGCGCCGAAAGCCAGCAGCCCCGAGCCGATTCATCTGCTCTTCGTCGGTCGTCTCGACTATCAGAAAGGCTTCGACGTGTTGCTCAAGGCTTTCGCCAACGTCCAACGCAGCGACCTGAAACTGACGGTGGTCGGCAGTGCCGTGAACGAGGATTCGGTCGAGTGCCCGCCGATGGACGGGGTTGAATACCTGCCCTGGGTGACGCCGAGCGAAGTCCAGGCGCTGTACCGCAAAGCCGACGCGTTGATCGTCCCGAGTCGCTGGGAAGGCTTTGCCATGGTGCCGCTCGAAGGCATGGCCATGGGTTTGCCGGTGATTGCCAGCAACTGCACGTCGCTGCCCGAACTGGTCACCAACGAGGTGTCCGGCTACGTCTTCCCCAGCGGCGACCACCAGGCGCTGGCCGATGTGCTGACGAAAATCCAGAAGCCGCGGTTGCTCGACCTTGGCAGCGAAGGGCGCAGCATCGTCCGCGAGCGCTTCAGCGCCGCGTTGATGATCCGCCAGACCTATGACCTGTATCGCGCCCCCACTTTTTAAGTAGAACTCAAGCATATGAACGTAACGATTTTGCATGGCTACAGTGCGTCCAACTCCGGTGACGGTCTGCTCGTCGATCTGGCCATCGCCCTGGTGCAGAGAAACTTTGGTGAGGACACCTCGATCAGTGTCGTGGCTTCCGATCCAGAGTCCTTCAGTTACTTGCCGCATCCGCGCTTTGACGCGCCGGTCATGGCGGCCAAGGGGCTGGGGCGGGTCAAGCAAGCAGTGTTCCTCAACCAGTCCTACGCCGGTCTCGCGGATCTGTTGAAGAAAACCGATTTGATCGTCGGCGTCGGTGGCGGCTACATGCGTTCCAAAAGTGCCTTCGAACACATCAAGTTGAAACTGGGCCACGCCAAGCAACTGGAAACGGCGATTCTCAGCAAAGTGCCGTCGGTGTACCTGCCGCAAAGCATCGGGCCGTTCCACGGCGAGAGCAGCAAGATCGTCGAGCATTACGCCAGCGCCGATGCGGTGTTCGTGCGCGACAATCGCTCATCGGCGATTTTCGATGCCTGTGAAAATGTCTACCGCGCGCCGGATCTGGCGGTCCAGTCATTGGCCAGCAAAATCCTCATGCAGCCCAAGTTCACCCGTTGCGCCTCATCGCCGGCAACGGTGTGCGTCGTGCTGCGCAAGCCGCCGCAGTGGAGCAAGGAGAAGAAGGTCGCCTACGTGGCCAATCTGAAGGTGCTGCTGCAGCGCTTGAAGAACAAGAGCAAAGTGGTTTGCGCGGTGCAGAGCGCCGTTCGCGGCAACGATGACGGTGCGTTCTATCGCGAACTGGGCATTACCGAAGACCTGCTGCCATTGAAAGCGACCTTGGCCAAATATCAGCCGGACCTGGTGATTTCGGTGCGCTTGCACGGCGCCATCGAATCGCTGCTGTCCGGCGTCCCGGCGTACCACATCAGCTATGAGCGCAAAGGTTTCGGCGCCTATCAGGACATGGGTGTGGAGGACTGGGTGATCAACGGCGGCGACATCAATGTCGACACCATCATCGACACGGTCTACGCACCGAATGCGCTGTCGAATTTTGGCCAGCGCCTGACCGATACCTGCCGCGAGATCGAGGCGAAAACCGTGGCCATGGACGACATCATCAAAGGTATCGTTCGATGATATTTCGGCTACTGCTTCGCGGCGGGGCATTGGGCGCGAAGTTTTTGCTGGTGCTGGCGATCACCCATTTCCTCGGTTATGAGGCACTGGGTTTTTACGGCGTGGTGGTCGCCGCCTCGTTGATTGCGTCGAAGTTCTACAGCGTCGGTTTCAGTTCCGAAATCAATCGGCTGATCAGCGTCGGCGGCAGTTCGCGACGGGTCGTCGACAAGGTCCTGCTGCTGTACCTGGCCGTGGGGCTGCTGTTGTCGGTGGCGACGGTGATGGTGTATTCGCTGTTCCAGGCAGTCGAGGCGGCGACGGCGCTGATCCTCTGCGTGACCCTGGTTTTGCTCACCGAACACCTGTCGTTCGAAATCAACTCCTTCGTGTTTTCGGCGCAGAAAGCCACGGCCGGCGCGCTGCTGTTTTTCATCAAGACCGGCCTTTGGGCGCTGTTGGCCGTTGGCGGGATGATGCTCGGCTGGGTGTCCGGGATCGCCAGTGTGCTGTGGTTGTGGGTGGCGGCCAACGTGCTGGTGATCGTGGCCGGCTACCTGATCGTGGTGAAGGTGCACAAAGGCCGGGTGAGCGGGACGCTGGCCACGGCAACCGTGTGGAAGGCCGGGCTGCCGTTCTATCTCGGCACAGGCTTGATCGCGTTGAGTCAGTACGCCGAACGCTTTCTGATCGTCGATCTGGAGCCCTACGCCAGCCTGGGTAAATACGTGTACGCCTGGTCGGCGGCCAATACCTTGCAGGCGCTGTCCTATGCGGTGGTGGCGGTGGTCGGCATTCCAGTGCTCGCCAAGCGTTTTCAGGCGGATCAACAGTCGTTCACGGTCCGGCAACTGTTCGTGAACAAATGGGTCATGCGCTCGTTGCTGGTGTCCGCTGCGGTGGCGGTGCTGATTTATCTGTTCTTCAACGTTGTGCTCGATTACGTCGCCACGAGTGTTCCGCGTCCGGACAATGCGATTCTTGGCGTGCTGATTTTTTCCTTTGCCTTGCGCGCGATTGGCGACATCGTCTGGGGCGGTTTGATTGCCTCGAAGAACAGCCGGGTGTCACTGGCCAGTGCGGCGATCTGCTTGTCGGTTTCGGTGCCGGTCAGCTACGTGCTGATCAAGCACTACTCGATCTACGGCGCTGCCTGGGGCAATGTCTTTGCGATCATCGTGCAGCTTGGCGTGATTGCCGTGTTAACCCGTGTGACACGGCCGAAAGGGGCTTTGGCATGGGGTTGAAGCTGCCGTGCATCGAGTTTCGCGGCAAGAGACTCGATTCCTCGATTTCGTTCCTGATCCTCTTCACCGGGTTGTTTCTGTCGGTGGCCATGCCGCTGTTGGTCCCCCGCGATCCTGGCCCGGATGCCATGACCCTGTGGTCGTCCTACGCCCGTGCCGACAACTGCAATTTCTGGAACCCGTTCTCGCCGGATCGCTCTTCCTATGAGTGTTCGGCGTTTCTGCTGCGGCCCACCGGGATCAATCTGACCAATGCCTGGGCCTACGGCATGTTCTGCAATTTTTTCCTCACGGCGATTCCGGTGGTGGTCTTCCGGCGCATGCCCCTGACGATTTTCGGCACGCTGTGTCTGTGGGGCATCGTTCGCTCGTTTTTCCTGGAAAACCTGACCAAGGAAATCATTGTGTCGGTGGCAGTGTTGAGCATTTTGCTCAGCGCCTTGACGCGCAAATATCGCGGCGGATTCTTTCTCTCGGCGGTGATCTACGGCGTGCTGATCCGGCCCTACTGGATTCTGTTTTCACTGTCCTGGGTCGGCGTCTGCGTGATGAAGAAGTATGTCTCGCGCTTCACCTTCTTCCTGATGCTGTTCCTGTTCTACCTGGCGGTCGCCATGGCGATCCAGGTAGCGCTCGGGTTTCCGGTGTCGTCGATTCGCGCCAGTAACAACGAACTGCGCACGGCGGGCGAGGAGGGTTCCAAGTCGTTGATCGTCTCGTGGCTCAGCGGCAGCGACTTTGTCTCGCAGGCACTGGACTCGATGATCATCTTCTTCCGGTTGTCGTTCCCGGTGGAGTTGATTCTGCTGTCGGGGCCAGGCCAGGTGATCTTCGTGGCGTTGATGATCATGACCGCGCTGCTGCTGTTCAAAGTCATCACCTCGACCGATTACAAAGGCGCGCCGATCCAGACCAAACCCAAGGAACTGATCGCGATTCCGCTGGCATTTTTGCTGGTTCAAGGCCTGTTCGAACCGGACTTCGGCTCCTTTGCCCGGCACTTCTCGATGGTGGTACCGGTGTTGTTCGTGGGCCTGGGGTTGATGTTGCGGGCGAACAAGCCGGTGCAAGTTGAATCAAGAATTCTGAATTGAGGCAGGTGCTTTATGTCGAGCAAGAAAAAGTCCCTGGAGATCGAAACCCTGCGCGGCCTGGCGTGCCTGCTGCTGGTGCTCTATCACGTCATCGGCCCGTTGGGCGGTGGCTTGAAAATAGACCTGGGCTCGCCGTTCCGGGTGATTGCCGACTCGATGGTGTATGTGCGCATGCCGCTGTTCACCTTCATTTCCGGCTACATCTATTCCATCTACAAAATCCGTGGGAATGACTTTTCGGCGTTTTTCAGCGGCAAGGTCCGGCGTCTGATCGTGCCGCTGTTCTGCGTGGGCGTGCCGTTCTCCGTATTGCAGGCGGTTGGCCCGGGCGTGAACAAGGACGTCAGCGTGATCGACGCGTTGTTGTCGTTCTGGGTGCCGATCAACCACTTCTGGTTCTTGCAGGCGGTGTTCATCATTTTCATGTTCGTCGGCCTGTTGGAGTGGCGTGGTTTGCTGCGTTCGGCGACGCGCTTGTATCTGCTGTTTGCCTTTGCGGCGGTGCTGTTTTTGCTACCGCCGTTCAAGTTCGATGCGTTCGGCATCAACGGCGCGATCTACCTGCTACCGTTTTTTGTGGCGGGGATGATTGGTCAGGAAAATGTCGATGGGTTGAAGCACCGGTTCAAGGTGATCGGGCCGTTGGTGTTTGTGTTGATCTCGCTGACGCTGCTGTACGTGGCGGCGGTGGATCGCGAGTTGATCGTCGACCGCCGCAGCCTGATCGGTTTGACCGTGGGTTGCGTGTCCTGCATTGCGTTGCTGTCGAGTGACATGCGCTCGAAATGGCTGACCTGGCTCGGCGGGTACTCCTATGGGATTTTCCTGTTCCATGTGTTGTTTGCCGCCACTTCGCGGTTTGTCCTGGGGCGTTTGGGCGTGAAGGACGAAAGCCTTCTGGTGCTCGGTGGCCTGGCGAGTGGCTTGCTGGGGCCGGTGGTGCTGTCGATGGTTTTCAGTCGATTCAACTTCACTTCCGTACTGTTCCTGGGTGAGCGTGCGACGGCGAAAAAACCGCCGGCAAACGTCGCCCCGGTGCCCCAGACCTGATGAGTGTCCGAGTGAAGGAAGCGATGCATGTTGGCAGTTGATGACGTCCAGCCTGTTGCGGCGTCAGTGGTCGAGGTCGGCGACGCACGCGAACGGTTCGGCCAGTGGCGCGAAGGGAAGGGTGGGAAGGTCCTGTCCATCTCGGTGATCGGCGACAGCTACAGTGCCGGGCAGGATTTCTATCTGAACAAACTGGTGCAGCGGCTGGCCGGGGAGGCGGGTTTCGCCGGTCCCGGCTATGTCGGCTTCAACCACGGCGCGGCACTTGGCGGCACGCACTTCAAATACACCCGCAGCAGCGAAAAATACTTCGGCGGTGACTGGCAGGTGTCCGCCCTCGGCCAGGCCAGCCCCGACAGTCGTACCCTTACCGGTCGGACCGGCGCCTGGCTGGAGATCGATGCCGATCCGACACCGGCCATCGACACGGCTGTCACCCAGGCGAAATTGCTCTACCTCGGCAATGGCGAACCCAATGAGGTTCGCTACCGCTGGGCACCGTCGCAATCCTGGCAGCCATTGACGCTCGCAGGCTCAGGGGTTCAGGAAGTGTCACTGCCAGGCACATCGGTAGCGAAAGACTGGGCGTTTCGGCTGGAAGTGGTGAAAGGCGCGCCAACACTCTTCGGGCTATGGATGAGCAACCAACAGGACGGCGTCAGGGTGTCCAAGCTGGCGGCGTCCGGTGCGGCGTCCGCTGACTTCTACCACAGCGATGGCCGTTGGCAGGCGCAATGGAAGACGGTGGTGTCGAAGATTCCCGCCGACATCTACCTGATCATGCTGGGTGGTAACGACCAGGGTTTTGGCGTGAAACCCGAGCAGTACCTGAAGAACATTCAGGGGCTGGTGGGGATGGTCCGCGAGATTCAACCGGCGGCGAGCATCAACCTGATCCTGCGTCAGGACACCACACGTTCCAGCGCTTACCCGATGTCGGCCTATGCACAAGTCCTGGAACCCTGGGCACGCAAGGAACACCTCGGTTACGCCAATCTGCAGTGCGCGTTCGGTACCGACTTCAAGCGCTATGCTGCCACCATGATCGGCCCGGACAAGATTCATCCGGTTCCGGCCACGGGTGGGCGAGTGATTGCCGATTTCTTTTATCGCTGGATTGCTGGCGGACAGGACAGCTGCGATGCCGGCGTGATGTAGGAGCTGCGACTGTTTTCGGATTTTTCGAATGTCTGCGGCTTGATGTAGGAGCTGCCGAAGGCTGCGATCTTTTGATTTTTAAGATCAAGATCAAAAGATCGCAGCCTGCGGCAGCTCCTACGGAAGTAGCGACAATTTTCGAGTAGCCGTTCAACCTTTCTCGAAGGGCTCCAGGTGGCTCAGCAACTCTGCGGTTTTAAGCGGCATCAGTTGCGTAGCACAACGGGTCTCCACGTTGATGATGATGGCCGGGTCGTTGCAGCAAATGCGTACCCTGAACCGCCAGTCGCTGAAAATCACTTTCAGTCCATCGCGGTCATCGATTTCCAGCGCCTGCCCGCGGTAAAGCCTTTTCAGGTGAGCGAGGAGGGGATAGGGGTCGAGCATCGGCCGGCGGATGTCTCCGGAAGAGGGAAACATACCGATTCGTTCCACCAGCAGGGTTGGGCCGAGCCAGGATTCGTTGGCGCTCGGCAACCGCTGATGGCGCGATAACGAGGACATCACCCCGAGGTTGCCCACCTCCATTTCAATGTATGCCGAGAGTTGTGCAATGTTCATGGTTGGCCTGCCTGAATGAAAAGTGGGCGTCGGGGGATGGAGCCGTCTTAGCGGCCCTTCAAGTAAACGTTTTCGTAGCAGAAGTTGGTCGCCTGCAGGTAACCCTCGGCGTCGCCGCAATCGAAGCGCAAACCCTTGAACTTGTAGGCCAGCACACAGCCGTTCTGCGCCTGTTTCATCAGCGCGTCGGTGATCTGGATTTCCCCGCCTTTACCCGGTTCGGTGTCGGCGATCAGGTCGAAGATATCCGGCGTCAGAATGTAGCGGCCGATGATCGCCAGGTTCGAGGGGGCGTCCTGCGGGGCCGGTTTTTCCACCATGTTGTTGACCCGGTAGATCCCGTCGGAGATCGGCTCGCCGGCAATCACGCCGTACTTGTGGGTCTGGTCGCGGGGGACTTCCTGGATCGCCACGATCGAGCAGCGGAATTTCTTGTAGAGCTCGATCATTTGCGTGAGGACGCCATCACCGTCCAGGTTCAGGCACAGGTCATCGGCCAGTACCACGGCGAAAGGTTCGTCGCCGATCAACGGACGGCCACTGAGAATCGCGTGGCCCAGGCCCTTCATTTCCACCTGGCGGGTGTAGGAGAAGGTGCAGGTGTCGATGAGCTCGCGGGTCCCGGCCAGGAACTTCTCTTTCTCGGTGCCGCGAATCTGGTGCTCCAGCTCATAGCTGATGTCGAAGTGGTCTTCCAGCGCGCGCTTGCCCCGCCCGGTGACGATCGCCATGTGTTGCAGGCCGGCGTCCCGTGCTTCTTCGACGGCGTACTCGATCAATGGCTTGTTGACGATCGGCAGCATTTCCTTGGGCATGGCTTTGGTCGCCGGCAAGAAACGAGTGCCATAGCCGGCAGCGGGGAACAAACATTTACGAATCATAAAAGTATCCTGGACAGTCATGGAACACAGCCAACGGGTGCGCGCAATAACGGGTGATTGCAAGTTTCAATGATTATTGAAGGCTTACTTTAATACCTGAGTCTGGCCACTAGTGGCAAATAGCAATGTGCGGATAACGCGACAATGTTATGAGATGTCGGGTTGATAGTTGTTAGTTATTTTTAGTCGGTATCTGTTGATAGTGGTGAGTGCGTCGGAATGCTAATAAGTATTCCGCAATACAGTTTGGCCTGAAAAAATATTTATTGCCAGTCGTTGAACTAATTTTGTTTTGGGTTGTTGTCGCTCTTATTTGTGTGGTTCAGCACACAGCTTTAACAAGAGGGGCTTGACACGCAACTTCGCACTTTTCCCACTATGGACCGCGCTATGAAAATTCTGGTAACGGGTGGAGCTGGATATATCGGTTCGCACACTACGCTCGCGCTGCTTGAGGCAGGCTATGAAGTCGTTGTGCTGGATAATCTTTGCAACAGCAGCGACGCGGCATTGCACGCGGTGGAAGCCATTTGCGGCAAGAGCGCGCTGATGATTCGCGGTGATGTGTGCGACCGGGCTTTGCTGGACCGGATTTTCCAGCAGCACGCCATCGATGCCGTCCTGCATTTTGCCGGTCTCAAAGCCGTGGGCGAGAGCGTGCGCAAGCCGCTTGAGTATTACGAGACCAATGTCAGCGGCAGCATCACGCTGTGTCAGGCGATGGCCGCTGCCGGGGTGTTTCGCCTGGTGTTCAGTTCATCGGCCACGGTATACGGCGAGCCGGAGCAGATGCCGATCCGCGAGGATTTCCCCACGGGCAACCCGACCAATCCCTACGGTCAATCCAAGCTGATCGTCGAAAATGTGCTGCGCGACCTGAGCCTGGCCGAACCGCGCTGGAGCATCGCGCTGTTGCGTTACTTCAACCCGATCGGCGCGCATGACAGCGGTCATCTGGGCGAGGACCCGAGCGGCATTCCGAATAACCTGGTGCCCTACATCAGCCAGGTGGCGGTGGGCAGCCTGCAGGAGTTGTCGATCTTCGGCAACGATTACCCCACGGTCGACGGTACCGGCGTACGCGACTACATCCACGTCGTGGACTTGGCGGACGGGCATCTCAAGGCCTTGCAGTCCATCGCCGGACGCACCGGCATCCATACCTGGAACCTGGGTACGGGCGATGGCTACAGCGTGTTGCAAGTCCTGCGGGCATTCGAGCAGGCGTGCGGCCAGCCGGTGCCCTATCGGATGATGCCGCGTCGCTCGGGTGATATCGCCGAGAGTTGGGCCGACCCTTCCAAGGCGCAGAAAGAGCTGGGCTGGAAGGCTACGCGCAACTTGCAGGACATGGTCGTTGATACCTGGCGCTGGCAATCGAATCACCCCAAAGGCTACCTGGGATGATGGCGTTTTAGCCCAATGTTATTTCCGGTCAGGTTGTTAGATAACGTCGGGAAAATACACTGGCCATGCCTTTTGCAAGCCCGTAGATATAAACCTGCCGTTCGACTTTTATCAGTTGGGTAAGACTGTGAAAGAACAACGGATCTTGTTCGCACTTTTCGCGGACTTGAACTCTACCACCTCTAACGTAATGCCCGATTTCTATCAGGTTGAATGTTAGAAAGGAGTTGATATGAAGAAAGCGATGGCAATTGCCCTGTTGACGATGTTGAGCAACTGGGCGTCCGCGGTAGAAGCGCCGCTTACAACTGCGACCAATGTATTGGGTAACGTGGCGGCGACTCAAGCCACTGCAGCCAGTACTGCAATGGTCGCCAGTGCTGTAGCGGCGTCCAACAGTGGTGGAAGTGCAAACGGCGGTACGACGGGTACGACAGGTACCACGGGTACAACCGGCACGCACAACTAACTGAAACACCTGTTGGTGCAGTACAAGGTCGCCCGATGCAAATCGGGTGACTTTGTTTTTAGATTCGCCCTTGAATAGCGTAGTGCCATTATGACTCGTAGTTTTTCTCTTTTAATGTTGGCAAGCATCGCTTTACAAGGTTGCATGTTTTCCCCCGGCCAATACCTGAGCACCAGTGATATCACGCGTCAGGGCGCCAGTGAGAGCAGCCGGGTCGAGCTCATTCCGATCACACCCAAGCTCATCTCCATGAACAGGGCCACGCAAAAGCGTGAGTCCGTGCCGGCGGAGTTGCTGGCGGCGCCGGCCGAGTACCGCATCGGCAGCAACGATGTCCTGTACATCACGGTCTGGGATCACCCGGAGTTGACGGCGCCCTCCGGCGCGCAACAGCAGATTGACGCCAACGGTCGCCTGGTGCGGGCCGATGGCACGCTCTACTACCCGTTTATCAAAGAGGTCCAGGCGGCCGGTAAAACCGTCCAGCAACTGCGGGCGGACATCGAAGCCAGGCTGTCGGCCTTCATCGCGGAGCCGCAAGTGGATGTCGCCGTGTTGCGCTTTTCCAGCCAGAAAGTCGTGGTGACGGGCGCCGTTTCGAAGGCCGGTCCACAACCGATTTCCACCAACCCGCTCAGTGTGGTCGAGGCCCTCGGTTCGGCCGGTATCGATACGGCGAGCGCCGACTTGTCCGGTCTGTTGCTGACGCGAAACGGGCGGGTCTATACGCTCAATCTCGACACGCTCAATCAGTCGGATTCCGAGTTGCAGAACGTCTACCTCAAGGGTGGAGACCAGTTGTACCTGCCATACAACGACAAAAAGCGCATCTACGTCATGGGTGAGGTCAACCAGCCGCGTGCACTGAGCTTCAAGACCGCCACCATGAACCTGTCCGATGTGCTGGGCTCGGTCGGCGGATTGAGTCAGACCACCTCCAACGGTAATGCCGTGTACGTGATCAGGGGGGTTGAAAACCTCGATCTGGAGCCGGCGAAGGTCTACCAGTTGCAAGCCGAATCACCCACCGCCATGGCGCTGGCCACGCACTTTGAAGTACGTCCCCAGGACGTCGTCTATGTAGGTCCTGCCAACGTGACTCGCTGGAATCGCTTCATCAGCCAGTTGGTGCCGTCGGCATCGATTGTCGGTACGGGCGCTTCCGCGGCGAAGAACATGAGTGAAGTCAGCAACAACAGCAATTAAGGCCGGGTCCGATCGTGAGAACGTTGAAAGTTGGCGTCTGCTTGATAGCGGCCTTGATGTTGTGTGGCTGTAACCCGCTGATGGTCGCTTCGTTGACCAACCTCAAATCGGCGGTGTCAGGGCCGGATGAGCTGGACGTGACAGCGGCCCAGGTGGCGGATGTCCGCTATCCCCAGCTCAAGCTGACCACACCGTCCGGTTCCGGCGTGCTGGCACTGGTGCGTGAGCGCGACGACCTGCAGTTCTGGGTCGCGTCCGGCAAACAGGTTCTGCTCATGCGCGATGGCCTGGCGGTGCGCAGCATCGGCCTGGGCCTGGGCGGCGATCTGGACGGGACGCGCCTTGCCGACGTCTCGCCCTTCAAGCAAGGCCTTCATCAAGTGCCCGATGGCTACACCAGCCAGCGCTGGATCGATCTCTACCAGGGCCAGGAAGTCGGGGTGACCTTGAACAGTCGTTTCTCGCGCAAATCCATGGAAACCCTGGAAATCCTCAACAAGGAATACGCCGTGCTACGGGTCGATGAGCAGATTGACGCGCCGGCCATCGGCCTGCGTGCGACCAATCGTTACTGGGTCGATCCCGTTGACGGTTTCATTGTGCAGAGTGAGCAGCAACTGACCTCGCAACTGCGGGTCAAGATCGTGCAACTGACCCCTGACCGCAGGCATGCCCGGTGAAGCGGGTCAGGGCTCTATCGGCGTGCCTGCTGTTGATCGCCAGCGTCAGCCATGCAGCGGTCACTGTCACCGGTGACGTGGCCAACCCGGGGCCGGTCGACCTGCCGGCGGGCGGGCGGTTGCTGGATGTGATCAACGTGGCCCAGCCCAATGCCGAAAGTTACTGGTTGGCGGGCGTATTGCTTCGTCAGTCCCTGCTCGAGCAACAGACCCGGCTCAAGGCCGGGGTGCTGTTCGATCTGGACGTGTTGCAGCGCATGGCCGTGCTTTTCGACAGGCCGAGCCGGGCTGCCCTGGCGGTGCGATTGGCCGGGCAAGTCCGGCGCATGCCGGTCACCGGGCGCCAGGTGGCCGTTCTGGACCCGGTCGCCGTGGAAGTCGGGTTTGCCCGCAACATCCGCCTGGACGACGGCGATCGCCTCATCTACCCGTTGCGGGTCGACGAAGTCGAGGTGCTCGGCGCTGTCGCCGAGTCGTGCAGGTTGACCTATCAACCACTGCAGGAGGCCCGCGATTACCTGCAGGGTTGCACGCCGCTGGTCGATGCGGACGCCGATTACCTGTGGTTGATCCAGCCCAACGGCGTCACCCGGCGCGTCGGCATTGCGCACTGGAATCGCGAGAGCGGGCAGATACCTGTCGCCGGCAGCAGGATTCTGGTCCCGGTCAAAACCGATGACCTTGATCCGCCTGTCACTGAACTGAATCAGCAGTTGGCCGAATTTATTGCCACGCAGCTGGCTGAGGTGGTTCGTTGAATTTACGTTTTGCAGCCGTATTGTTATTGCCGTGTGGTCTGGCTTATGCAGAACCACGCATTACCCAGAATGATTTCGGTGGCGCGGGCTTGTTGCAAACGCCGACGGCGCGGATGGCGCCGGCCGGTGAGTTGAGCCTGAATGCCAACCGCACCGACCCCTACAGTCGCTACAGCGTTTCACTTCAGCCGCTTGAGTGGCTGGAAGGTTCGTTTCGCTACACCGCGATCACCAACCGTCCCTATGGCCCCGAATCGTTGAGCGGCAACCAGAGCTATAAGGACAAGGCGGTCGACCTCAAGGCCCGCCTGTGGGAAGAAACCCATTGGGCGCCCGAGGTGGCCTTGGGTTTCCGGGACATCGGTGGTACAGGCCTGTTCTCCAGTGAGTTCGTGGTGGCCAACAAGCGCTACGATAATTTTGATTTCAGCGCCGGCATTGCCTGGGGCTACCTGGGCAACCGCGGCGACTTCGAAAACCCGCTGGGCTATATCGACGATCGCTTCAAGACCCGGCCCGACAGCGAAGGCACCGGTGATGTCAACACCGGTGCCTATTTTCGCGGCAAGCCTTCATTGTTCGGCGGCGTGAGCTACCAGACGCCCTGGGATCGACTCAGCCTGAAACTCGAATACGAAGGCAACGATTACAAGCACGAGCCGAAGGACAACCAGATCAAGCAGGATTCGCCGATCAACCTTGGCGCGGTGTTCAAGCTGACTGACTCGATCGACGTCAGCGCGGCCTGGGAGCGCGGCAACACGGCGATGTTCGGCGTCACCTTTCACACCAACTTCGCCAGCCGCAAGGCACCGGCCAAGACATTCGACCCGCCGGCTGAACCCTTGCCGGCGAAGGCGCCGAGCACCGGGATGGATCAGGTCAACTGGGCCGATGTGTCCCGGCGCCTGCAGCAAAATGCCGGGTACAAGGTCGAGCGCATCAGTCAGCGCGATTCCGAATTGATCGTGTATGGCGAGCAGCAGCGTTACTTCCATTCGGCCAAGGCCGTAGGCCGCGCGAGCCGGATTCTGGACAACAGCGTCAACGACGATATCGACTGGTTCACCGTGGTGAACAAGCGCTACGGCCTGCCGCTTGAAGAAACCAGCGTGCCTCGGCAAACCTTCCGCGAGGTGATCAACAACGAGGAGCCTCTGCAATCGCTGCACCGCACCACCGAGGTCAATCCGGCGATGCCGCACAACGAGAAAACCCTCTACACCGAAGCGATGCAGCCGTTCTCCTATGGCGTCGGGCTGGGCTTCAAGCAGAACGTGGGTGGCCCTGATGGCTTGCTCTATCAGTTCAGCGCCGACGCGGACGCCGAGTACCGCTTCAACCGAAACACCTGGTGGAGTGGCTTGCTCAGTGCCAACCTGATCAACAACTTCGACAAGTTCACCTATGACGCACCCAGCGGCTTGCCCCGCGTGCGCACGGACTTGCGCCAGTACATGACCACGTCCGATGTCACCATGCCGTTGTTCCAGTTCAGCCATGCCGAGCAATTGGACAAGGACCTGTATGGCATGGTGTACGGTGGCTACCTGGAGTCGATGTTTGCCGGCGTCGGGGGCGAGGTGCTGTTCCGTCCGACCGGCGAGCGCTGGTCGGTGGGCGCGGACCTGAACTACGTCCGCCAGCGGGAGTTCGACCAAGGGTTTGGCTTGCGTGATTATTCCGTGGTGACCGGCCACATCACCGGCTACACCGACTTGCCCTACGATACGCTGGCAGCCGTTAGCGTCGGGCGCTACCTGGCGGGTGACTGGGGCGGCACCCTGGATATCTCGCGGGAGTTTTCCAACGGCGTACGGTTTGGCGCCTGGGCAACGATCACCACCGCCACCGGCGCTGAATACGGCGAAGGTAGTTTCGACAAAGGCATCTACCTGTCCATTCCGTTCGACGAACTGATGAGTATGTCGACCATGCGCCGCGCCAACCTCGTCTGGTCGCCACTGACCCGGGACGGCGGTGCACGGCTCAATCGCAGCTACCAGTTGCACTCCATGACCGACAGTCGTGACGACGACATGTTCTACCGCAACTTCGAGAAGATCACCGAGTAACCTGTGGGAGCGAGCTTGCTCGCGAAGGCGTCGGCATATCCAGCATTGATGTTGGCTGACCCGACGCTTTCGCGGGCAAGCCACGCTCCCACAGGGAGATATTGGTGGACCGGAGATTCGGGTAGCCGCCCAACTCCCGAATCACAGCCACAAAAAAGGGGACTTGCGTCCCCTTGCGATGTTGCCTGGTGCAGCCCTAGAACATCAGTAGATGTCTTTCGACAACAAGGTGAACGGCGTCTTCACCAGAATCTTCAGGTCCAGCCACAACGACCAGTTGTTGATGTACTTGAGGTCGATCTCGACACGCTTCTGCATCTTGTCGATGGTGTCCGTCTCGCCGCGGCAACCATTGATTTGCGCCAGGCCCGTAATGCCCGGTTTGATTCGATGGCGGGCCATGTAGGCGAGAATTTTCCCGGAGTAGTAGTTGTTGTGCGCGATGGCGTGAGGGCGCGGGCCGACCAGTGCCATGTGTCCTTGCAGCACGTTGAACAGTTGCGGTAACTCGTCCAGCGACGTGCGACGGATAAAGCGTCCGACGGCGGTGATGCGCGAGTCGTTACGGCTGGCCTGCTTGACCTCATGATCGTCGTGCACCCGCATGGAGCGGAACTTCCACACCTGGATCACTTTGCCATTCCAGCCATGCCGGTCCTGCTTGAAGAACACCGGGCCGGGCGAATTGAGTTTTACGGCCAGTGCAATGAGCAGCAACACCGGGCTCAGCAGGATAATGGCCAGCAGGGCCACGCTTTTTTCCGCCAGGCTTTTACTCAGCGCCGCAGTGGGCCGACTGGTCAGCGGACTTTCGTTCAGGTAGATCGCCGGCAAGCCGTCCACGACTTTCACCGAGTGATTGAGCAGCGTCAGGCTATTCAAGTCCGGCACCCAGACCACGTCAACGTTGGCATCCAGCAAATCGACGTACATGGCTTCGATTTGTGCCGCTTCCGAGAGGGGCAGCGTGATGTACAAACGACGGATGTCATGGGTCTTGATCAGATCCAGCAGGTCTTCCTGGGCGCCGACGATGCGGGGTGCGCCGGGTTCCAGGGACGCAAGGGCGCCGTTGCTGACCAGGCCCACCAATGGCAGGTTCTCGAGGTCGCTCAGCTTGTTCGCCAATCCCAGTGCCAGTTCACCGGTGCCGACGATCAGGGTTTTATGCTCGCTTTTACGTGACCGCTGGTAGAACTTCGAGAACGCATGCAGCGGCGCATACAGCAATGCCTGTCCAAGGAAACCGTACACCGCCCAACCCAGGATGACTTGGCGGGAAAACAGCTCATCGGCCTTGCAGATAAACGCGATGCAGGCCAGCGCCGCCATCGTCATGGACCAGCCCATGAACAGGCGTCCCAGCCCTGACAGATAATTGTCTCTTTTGCGGTACACACCGCTGAACGTATAAGCCGGAACCGAGGCCAGGACGGCGAGCGTTGCGCACATTCGGTAATAGAACTCGACCGATCCGGTGTGCCGTTCAGCAAGTATGAACAACAGAGAAACTACAAAGCCCTGTGCCAGTGCCCATTGTCCCCAAAAGGTAAGTCCCTTGAGGCCAGTGTTTCGATTGATACTAAGAGTAAGATCCATACAATATCCCCAAAAGACGTCCATTCAGGTTTCGACAGTTGAAATCCGAGTTGTTAAGCAGACTTGTTATTGTTGTTGGAGCGAGTGTCCTGAGGTAACAACGTCGATATGCCGAACTGTCGTCAGTCAATAGACTAAGTTATTGGCGAAGATACTGTCTGACGAGTTCTAACAAGATGGCAAAGTGCCAACTATCAGGATTTTAGAAAAAGTCGAGCGTTAGAAAAGGTCGAAGGGAAGTGGGTGAATAATTAGAGTGGTCTTTGGTATTGTAGGAGGGGTGGGGATAAGAGGGTTGTGCCAGCGCGGAGGTTGAAACCAAACAGAGTGCTTTTTTTATTGTTGTAATCGCACTGTTTCTGTTTGTTTTAATTGCTAAAGGTTGGGGTGTTTACGCCACGACTTCCTGGATCAGGCAATAGCCGCGATTTCTGACTGCGCGAAACAGGCGCTCACCGTTACTGGCCAATTTGAATTTGTCTTGCAGCCGACTCAGGCACATTTCCAGGCCGCGATATTGCTCCGGCTCCCTGCCGATGCTGAGGATCAGTTCGTCGCGACTGACGACACGCTCTTCATGGTGCAACATTTTCTTTACCAGCGCGGCTTCCAATCCGGTCAGGCTGATTTCGACGCCCTCTTTTGCCAATACGCTTTGATCCTTGTCGAGTTGCCAGGCTTCGCTGTAAGGAGTGTCGCCCTCGATTGTTCGCGAGATATCGTTGGCTGCCCCGGCAGTTGCCGGCATGCTGTGGAATGGATTCGTCGATTGCGCTGCCAGCCATTCGGATTCCAGGGTGGCCAATAGTCGCTGTGTGTCGTGTTCGATACTGCGCGCAACGTTTTTCCTTGAAACGTTGGGGTAGCTGAACTCCATCAGCACGGGAGCGGAAGAGGGCGAAGCAACACCTTCAACAAACATTTGTGCCTGGGAGGTGCCAAACGAGTTGAAGCGCTCACTGGACAGGATGGTCTCAAGTTCACGCTGCGACGTAGTGCTGTGGGTCACGACGACAAAGTATTTCCTTGGGAGGGTTGTACTAGTTTCCATGTCTCTCTCCTGAAGTACACACCAAATTTGGCGAAAAGATGATCGGCAGGGGAGTAAAGACTCCCTCGGAAGTAATCGAAAGGCAGGGTCTGGGCCCAAATTTGGCCCTCGATAGGTTCCACTCGATCTACAGCTACAGAATAAACTCTTATTGTTATGGTCCGATGTTGCCTCGGTGATGGAATCGATAGGTGCCGTCAGTATGAAATACAAAAAAAACGATGAAGTCGAGACCTTTGTATCGTTGAGGAAAATCGCCTGTTGAATTGATATTAAAACGCCAGCCACGCTGTGTGTCAGGGAGTCGAGATCAGCCCCCTCATCAACCGGTACCCATGCCCCCGGATGCTCTGGATGGCGTTTGTGCCATACATGTCCTTGATTTTTCCACGAAGGCGACTGATTGATTTTTCCAGCGCCCTGGGGTCATAAAAGTTGGTGTTGAGCCCCATGATGTTGGCGATTTCATCGTGGCTTAGTATGTGGTTACTGGTTTGCGCAAAGGCTTCCAGAATCTTCATTTCTGCAAAGGAAATGTCCAGCTTCTTGCTGGTGCCCAGTAGACAGATACGGGTGGGGTCCAATATCAAATTGATATCTCTTTGCCATTCTTCACTGTTGAAGAACTCGGCGAGCAACTCGGAGCTTTCATCGGAAAGGGTATTGAACTTGATGCAGTAGTCGGCCCCCGCAAGATAATACTTGATCTTGTTGTAGCTGCCTCGGCCCGTGATCACCGCGCAAATGATGGGTTTCAAGTTGCTGGTGCGCAGGTTTTCCACTAGCGCGAGGCTTTCCTCGAGGGCCTGGGGGCTGTCGATGATGATGAAGATGGCGCGGTACGAACCAGAGCGTTCATTCTTCTTGAATGAACTAGTGTAGGAATTGGCATCTAGTGCCATATCGGTCCGCACATGCCTTGCGACTAGCGCTCTAAAATGTTCAGCCACGCCACGGGTACGACCCAGAGTGAGAACTCCGGGTTCATCGTTAGTCGGGCGCTGGCTTCTAGTCGCTAAGTTCCCTGTAAGCATCATGCATTGACTCGAATAGGTGCTGACATCGGGATGTTAAAGCACCGGTTCTCATCTGTGACTGACAATTGGTAACATTTACGCCAATTTTAGACGTGGCTCTCGAGTTTTCTAACAATAGTTAAGCTTTTCAAGCTTTTAGTTGATTTTCTCGGCAGGCTGAACTAGTGAAATATCGTCCTTAGATGGTGGCAATATGGAATTGTGCCACTATTTTGAAACGATGGCGATTTGTTTTTATGTCCTTTTGCCACTGTTTGGCCCACTACGTGCCACTATTCAGGCCAAGGTGATGAATCCAGTAAGAACCCAAATACTGTGAGAGCGATCACACTTTATTGAGTGGCGAGACTTTTTTCTACTAATTACCTAAATATTTTCCGGGCTGTTCGTACCCGGACGATTATTAACATGGCTTGAGTGTGTCTTTTGATAAGACATATTCTCCCTCGCTACATCAGGTAATGGGTGTGGATGTCTCGATTGTTTTGCTTGAGCTACTCAATATCTGAGTACAGTTGACGGATCGTTCCCAAAGAACGGTCTGACGGAGGATTGATGGATTTCTGGACCCTTTTCAAAGTGGTGGTACTGGGCGCGGTAGAGGGCCTGACCGAGTTCTTGCCCATCTCCAGTACGGGCCACCAGATTATTGTTGCGGACTTACTGGAGTTTGGCGGTGAACGCGCCATGGCGTTCAATATCATTATTCAGCTGGGCGCCATTCTTGCCGTTGTCTGGGAGTTTCGCCGCAAGATTTCAGAGATCGTCAAAGGACTGCCGACCCAACGCAATGCACAGCGCTTCACGCTGAACTTGCTGATCGGCTTTCTTCCGGCCGTCGTTCTGGGTGTCTTGTTCGCCGACCAGATTCATCACTACCTGTTCAACCCGATTACCGTGGCAGTTGCATTGGTCGTGGGCGGCATTGTCATGTTGTGGGCGGAGCAGAGGGACCACGTGGTGCACGTCGACCATGTCGACGACATGCGCTGGCCGGATGCGCTGAAGGTAGGCTTCGCGCAATGCCTGGCGATGATACCGGGCACTTCCCGTTCCGGATCGACCATTATCGGCGGGTTGCTGTTTGGCCTGTCGCGCAAGGCAGCCACCGAGTACTCGTTCTTCCTGGCGATGCCCACCATGGTCGGTGCGGCGGTGTATTCAGGCTACAAGTACCGGGAGCTGTTCCAGGCCGGCGACCTGGCGGTTTTCGCCCTGGGCTTCGTCACAGCGTTCTTTTTCGCCATGATCGCCGTACGCGGCTTGCTCAAGTTCATTGCGAACCACAGCTATGCCGCCTTCGCGTGGTACCGGATTGTTTTCGGATTGTTGATCCTGGCGACCTGGGTATTCGGTTGGGTGAACTGGACGGCAGCGGCCGCCAGCTGACAGGCGAACCAGGCGGATCAAACCGCCTGGCTTAATGGCGAGAACAACCGCGCATCAACGCCCTTCAAGCAACCCGGCCGCTTGATCCAGCAAGGCCAGGGGCTCCTTGGCCTTGTGGATATCCACCGACAACAATTGCCGAAACTTGCGCGCCCCCGGGAACCCGGTGCCCAGCCCCAACACATGCCGCGTGATGTGGTGCATCGAACCGCCGGCATCGATGTGTGCCGCGATATACGGCCGCAACTGCGCCAGCGCTTCGGCACGCGTGATCACCGGCGCCGTACTGCCGAACAGCTGCTGATCCACCTCGGCCATCAAATAAGGGTTGTGATACGCCTCGCGGCCCAGCATCACGCCGTCGAACGTCTGCAAGTGCTCGTGGCAGGCCTCCAGCGACTTGATGCCACCGTTGAGAATGATCTCAAGTTCAGGAAAATCCGCCTTCAACCGCGCCGCCACGTCATAACGCAGGGGCGGAACGTCACGGTTCTCCTTCGGCGACAACCCCTCCAGAATCGCAATCCGCGCATGCACGGTAAAACTGGTGCACCCGGCATCCCGCACCGTGCCGACGAAATCACACAACTCCTCGTAACTGTCCCGGCCATTGATCCCGATACGGTGCTTGACCGTCACCGGAATCGACACCGCATCCCGCATCGCCTTCACACAATCGGCCACCAACTGCGGATGCCCCATCAGGCACGCGCCGATCATATTGTTCTGCACCCGATCACTCGGGCAGCCGACATTCAGGTTCACCTCGTCGTAACCATGCTCCTGCGCCATGCGCGCACACGCCGCCAGGTCCAGCGGCACACTGCCGCCAAGCTGCAGGGCCAACGGATGCTCGGCCTCGTTGTGACGCAGGAAACGCTCGTGATCGCCATTGAGCAAGGCACCGGTGGTGACCATTTCGGTGTAGAGCAGGGCGTTTTTCGACAGCAGGCGCAGGAAGAAGCGGCAGTGGCGGTCGGTCCAGTCCATCATAGGTGCGACGGAGAAACGGCGGGAGAGCGGGGCGGGTGAAGCGTTGGCTGCGGACATTGGCAATCTGGAATCGGTGAGGCTGGGAGGAGGGGGAGTTTATCAGGAATGGGATGACGGGGCTCAGGAGTCCGAATACCGGCAATCAGGTCTGTTTAATTCAGCGCGAAAATGTCGGAGATTTCCCGCAACACACGTCCCCATCGCCCACATTGCACTGCCTCAGCCACCCGGATAGCCTTTTTGAGTCGCTGCAAATTCAGCGACAAGGGTGTGGAAGCCCTTCAGAAGATCTAGGCGCACAGGCGCCACCTGAATTTAGGCAGGCGCTTTTTTCATGTCTGCTGTTAAATTATGGCGGCTGTGCGCGGGGCATCTTCGGGTGCGCCGGGTTCCTAGATCCCCGGTCTTCCACACCTGCGCACAGCTGCCACCCATCATGTGGAAGTGATGCTGGCAGTTCCTTCATTCAATTCTAGGAACGACAACAATGAAAAAAATCACGCCTGATCCTCCTGTTGCTTCAGCAGCTTGCGACTCACTTGATCTCGACCAGCTATCCGAAGCCAGCCATCGCATCGTCAGTAAACGCCTGCGCAACCCCAATCACGCCGACCCCGTCTGCCACGTCTTTACCATCCTTCCCGACGTCGACACCGAAACCTTGCTGTGCCACGCCTGCGAAACCCTCGCGTCGCTGAACGTCCTGACAACCGATCTGGCCTGCAAGCTCGAAGGCTCGCCACGCAGTCTGGCGCTGTCGATTCAGCAGTTGGCGGTGGTGGGGGAGTTGTTGGTGAATCGGGCGTTGGATAATGTTGATCCGGTTGGTGGGGTGTGAAGACCAGTCGAGCAAGAGCGTTGGTAGAGGAGCCTGGATTTTACGGTGTTAGCTAGCGCTATCGAGGCTGGCGCCGTAGTTCATGTCACAAGTGCCCAATTTGACCGGCGCATGCTCGGCGAATTATCGGCATCTCTGATGCAGGCCACCATGGACTGATCGCCTTGGTGGCCTGTCAGGCCTACGCCAAAGAAGTCTTAACACCGAAGTGAAAAGAGCGACCGGTCTGGATGCGTCGCAAACGGAAACGACGTTACCTTGCAACTTGCGCGACCGCCTCACCGGTGTTCGTTTCCATACAGTTTTAAACATCGAACCAATCAAATCACCAGTTGGCTCAAACACTCCTTTCAACGACCCCTTCCCCCAACCCCCCATAAATCGGATCCATACCCGACAGACGAGCTAGCGTTTTGATGGCACCCATCTATCCTCAAACTCTCAAATCTCCCCGACTCGTCATCCCGCAGAAGGTGTATGCCATGCCAAATTTTGGTGAAACTCTGATCAACACCACGACTGCAGGGGACCAGGGAGATCCCAATATCTACGGGTTGATCGATGGTGGTTTTGTCATTGCCTGGCAAGGCAATGGTGTGGGTGACGCCACCGGCCTCTTTACCCAGCGCTATAACGCCAGCGGTGCCAAGGTGGGGGGCGAGACGCTGGTCAATACCACGCTGGCGGGCGAGCAGAGTCAGCCTTCGGTGGTCGGGTTGCTTAACGGCGGTTACGTTGTGACCTGGTCCGGCCTCAATACCGGGGGGCTACAGTGCCTCTTTACCCAACAGTACAGTGCCAGCGGGGCAAAGGTCGGTGGCGAAACTGTGGTCAATACAACCACGGCAGGTTTGCGCGATTCCCCTGAAATTACCGCCCTGGCCGACGGTGGTTATGTGGTGACATGGGGGGCAGAGGAGACCGCTGGCGACTTCGGGTCTTTTCTGCAGCGCTTCAATGCCAGCGGGGTCAAGGTCGGTGGGGAAGTTCACATCAACACTACCACTGCGGGGCCTCAGGATTTTCCACAGATTTTTGGTGTTCCCGACGGTGGTTACCTGGCGGTGTGGGAGGGGAGTGGCCCGGGAGATGACTACGGCATCTTCACCCAGCGCTTTAACTCGGCTGGCGCCAAGGTCGGTGTGGAAACCCTGGTCAACACACCCTCTGTGGATATCCAGTCCGAGCATATGGTCGCTGTGCAGGCCAACGGCAATTACCTGCTCGTCTGGGAGTCTTACCCTGATACTGTTACCGGAGTGGAACAAAGAGACGTATTTTCCCAGCTCTATAACTCCGCCGGTGGCAAGATTGGCCCGCAGACCCGGGTCAACACCACGACCACTGGTGCTCAGGGAGAGGCTCACGTCTCGGTAATGTTCGATGGTGGTTACCTGGTCACTTGGGTGGGCAATGGCCCGGGTGATGTCGATGGCGTTTTCACCCAGCGTATTAATGCCAGTGGCGCTCTGATCGGTGCGGAGACCCGTGTCAACACGACGGTAGCGGGCGATCAGATCATCACGCGGGTGACTACGCTGACTGATGGCGGTTATGTGGTGGTGTGGGAGTCCATCGGCCAGGATGGCGCAGGTTCAGGCACTTACTTCCAGCGTTTCGATGCCAGCGGCAACAAGCTGACCGGCCTGGCGGGCGATGCTGCGGCCAACGTGCTGACCTGGGCGGGTGTCGGCAGCGTAGTCATCGATGCCGGGGCGGGTAACGACACCCTCACGGGCGGCAGTGCAAACGACCATCTCAACGGCGATGCCGGCAACGACACGCTCAACGGTGGTGCCGGCATAGACAGGATGACTGGCGGCGACGGCTCCGACATCTACTTCGTTGATAACCTGTTCGATGTCGTCAGCGAAACCAATGCCGTTGCGGCTACCGGTGGCATCGATACGGTCAACAGTACCCTGGCGAACCACGTCCTCGGCGCCAACGTGGAAAACCTGCGCCTGCTGGCAACCACGGCCGCCAACGGTACCGGCAATGCATTGAACAACACGCTGTTTGCCGGTGCCGGCAACAACATTCTCAATGGCGGCGACGGGGTCGATACCGCGTCCTACGCCTTTGCCACCAGTGCGGTGACGGTCAGCCTGGCCCTGACGACCGCGCAGGCCACCGGTGGCTCGGGCAGCGATACGCTGCTGGCCTTCGAAAACCTGACCGGCAGTAACTTCAACGACACCCTGACCGGCAATGCCGGTGCCAACACCCTCAGTGGCGGCGCGGGCAATGACACCCTCAATGGCGGTGCCGGTGCAGACACTCTGGTTGGGGGCGACGGTTCGGACTCTTACGTTGTCGATAACGTCGGTGATGTGGTCAGTGAAACCAATGCCGTCGCGGCTACCGGTGGCACGGATACGGTCAGTAGCACCCTGGCCGGCTATACCCTGGGCGCCAACGTGGAAAACCTGCGCCTGCTGGCAACCACGGCTGCCAACGGTACCGGCAATGCATTGAACAACACGCTGTTTGCCGGGGCCGGTAACAACATTCTCAATGGCGGCGATGGGGTCGATACCGCTTCCTATGCCTTTGCCGCCAGTGCGGTGATTGCCAGTCTGGCTGTCACCACCGCCCAGGCCACGGGCGGCTCGGGCAGCGATACGCTGCTGGCCTTCGAAAACCTGGCGGGCAGTAATTTCAACGACACCCTGACCGGCAATGCCGGTGCCAACACCCTCAGTGGCGGCGCGGGCAATGATGGGCTCAATGGCGGCGCCGGCAATGACACCCTCGATGGGGGTGCCGGCGTCGACACACTGGTGGGTGGCGACGGTTCGGACTCTTATGTTGTCGATAACGTCGGTGATGTGGTCAGTGAAACCAATGCGGTCGCCGCCACTGGCGGCACGGACTCTGTCTACAGCTCCCTGGCGGGTTATGCCCTGGGCGCCAACGTGGAAAATCTGCGCTTGTTGGCAACCACGGCCGCCAACGGTACCGGCAATGCATTGAACAACACGCTGTTTGCCGGTGCCGGTAACAACATCCTCAATGGCGGCGACGGGGTCGATACCGCGTCCTATGCCTTTGCCGCCAGTGCGGTGGTCGCCAGTCTGGCTGTCACCACCGCCCAGGCCACGGGCGGCTCGGGCAGCGATACGCTGCTGGCCTTCGAAAACCTGGCGGGCAGTAATTTCAACGACACCCTGACCGGCAATGCCGGTGCCAACACCCTCAGTGGCGGCGCGGGCAATGATGGGCTCAATGGCGGCGCCGGCAATGACACCCTCGATGGGGGTGCCGGCGTCGACACACTGGTGGGTGGCGACGGTTCGGACATTTACATTGTCGATAACGTGGGTGACGTGGTCAGTGAAACCAATGCGGTCGCCGCCACCGGTGGCACGGATTCTGTCTACAGCTCCCTGGCGGGTTATACCCTGGGCGCCAACGTGGAAAACCTGCGCCTGTTGGCAACCACGGCCGCCAACGGTACCGGCAATGCATTGAACAACACGCTGTTTGCCGGGGCCGGCAACAACATTCTCAATGGCGGCAATGGTGTCGATACCGCGTCCTTTGCCTTTGCTGCCAGTGCGGTGACTGTCAATCTGGCCCTGACGACCGTTCAGTCAACCGGTGGTTCAGGCAGCGATACGCTGCTGGCTTTCGAAAACCTGAGCGGCAGTAACTTCAACGACACCCTGACCGGCAATACGGCTGCCAATACCCTCAACGGGGGCGCGGGCAATGATGTGCTCAATGGCGGCGCGGGTAACGACCTGCTGACAGGCGGGGCGGGTGTTGACCGGCTCAATGGCAATCTCGGAGCCGATCGCTTCGACTTCGATGCCTTGAGCGAAATGGGCCTGGGCACCTTGCGGGATGTGATTGGGGATTTCAAAACCAGTGAAGGCGACAAAATCGACCTGTCGACCCTGGACGCCAACGTGGCCACCGCGGTCAATGATGCTTTCAGTTTTATCGGGGCGAACGCCTTCAGCAGTAACGCGACGGGGCAGCTGCGCTTCGCTGGCGGCATCCTGTCCGGCAGCACCGATGCCGACACGGCTGCGGAGTTCGAGATTTCCCTGATTGGTGTTGCGACACTCGCTAGCGCAGACATCATTGCCTGATGGTGTGTCGCTGGGGCTCTATGCCTGTGTGCCTGGCAAGATATCGCCCGGTGCACAGGGTTCCTGAACCGACGCTGTCGCTGCGCATTGTTTCATGATGCCCGGCACAGACGAGGCATAGGATGACCGCCAAAGGTCATGTCCCCACGCCTCAACCCACAGGAATAAAAAAATGATCGCAAACCTGGTCAAGGTCTCGCTAATCGCAGGTGCCGTGCTATTGAGCGCCTGTTCGGGTGTGAGTACTCATCGTGATTATTCGGCCGACTCGGTGCAGCCAGCCGGCTTTGGTCCGGGACCCACCCACAGTAACGCCAACCAGATGAATTTCCATGGCAGTGCGCTGGGCAATAGCTTCGGCGAGTATGGTGCGGGGTTGTTGCACCGCGATTGACCGATGACGCAAAACGGTGGAGTGATTTCCACCGTTTTGCTATCCGGGGGCTTTTGGAGCCGCCGTACTGATCAAAAAAAGCGAAACGTTCCTGCCATTTCGGGCTGGCATTGTAGGTTTGCAATTCATCCGTGCTGCTCATTGTCCATGCCGTTATTTGCCCTCAGGCACCGCCAGCCACTGCCGTCGAATCTTCTGATAGATGCCCGTTGCCTTGGCCAGGTGCAGCCACTGATCGACGTACAGCTTCCAGGTAATGTCGTCACGGGGCAGCAGGTAGGCTTTTTCGCCGTATTGCATGTAGTGCGTCGGGTTGACGGCGCACAGGCCCGGTTTGAGCTTCTGCTGATACAGCGCCTCCGACGCATCGGTGATCATCACGTCAGCCTTTTTATCCAGCAGTTCCTGGAAGATGCTCAGGTTATCGCGCAGCTGCAATTGCGCCTGGGGCAGGTAGGCGTGGACGAACGCTTCGTTGGTGCCGCCGGCGGGTTCGACCAGGCGAACCGAGGGCCGGTTGATCTGTTCGACAGTCTGGTACAGCGCCTGGTCTTCGCAACGCACCAGCGGGATTTTGCCGTCGACGTCCAGGATGTTGCTGAAGTAGGCTTTTTTCTGCCGTTCCAGGGTGACCGAAATGCCGCCCATGGCGATGTCGCACTTGCTGGCGAGCATGTCGGGCATCAAGGTTTTCCAGGTGGTGGGCACCCACTCGACCTTGACGCCCAGGCTGTCGGCCAGGGCGTGGGCCATGGCGATGTCGATGCCGGAATACGCGCCGTCCTCGGCTTTAAGGGTGTAGGGCTTGTAGTCGCCGGTGGTGCAAACGCGCAGTTGTCCCCGTTGCATGACGCTGTCCAGATGCGAAGGTTCTGCCTGGACGCCAAGGGTGAATGCGAGCAAGCCGCCGAGCATCATTGCTCTTTTGATTTTCGTCATTGTTATCGGGCTTTTGTGCTGGAGTGGTTTTGAAAGGGGAGTGTAGTGAAACTTTCACCGGTGTGAAAAATCAACGCCCCCCTGTAGATGGCTCATTCCATTTCCGGGCTCAACGTCCCCAACCACGCCACCAAGCCCACGATCAAAACCGCCGCGGCCATTTCCGCTGCCACACTGCGCCGAAGTACATGGGCTGCCACGCGATACTGGCCCTCCCGCAATGACCGCTGCAGCAAGGGGCCAAGATGAAAACGGTTCAGCGCCGCCAAAGCCAGCATCCCGGCAAACAGCAGCACTTTGATCGCCAGCAGAATTCCGTAATGGCTGAGTAAAACCTCATCGAGTCTCGGCCCGACGATGAACAGGTAGTTCACCACGCCCGTCACGGTGATGATCACGACGATCAGCGCACCGACAAGCTCGAATCGGCTGACGGCGTGAGCCAGCAAACGAATGCGTGCTTCGGTTTGCAGGATCCGGGGTTGCGCCATCAACGCAAACGCGAGCAACGCGCCGAGCCACGCGCCCGCTACCAGCAGGTGCAGGATGTCTGTGGTGAAGTGCCAGTAACGACGGCTGCCTTCGTCCATGGCGCCATGCCCGCTCCAGGCAAGGCTGGCGAGGGCGATGCCGCCGGCAGTGCTGGCGATCACCAGGCTGAGACCGGGGGCGCGTGGGTTGAGCATCACCGCCAGGCCTGCGACCGCCAACGCAATCATCCGCACGGCCCAGGCCATCCCGACGTCTGTCTCGAACAGCATCATCTCGAGGTGAGGGCGTAGCTCGGCAACGTCTGACTCGCCGCTCATGGCGCGGACCATCAGCACCATGCCGACGATGGACAGCAGCGCACCGAGCCCGGCAGTTCCCGTCAGCAATCGGCGAAAGGGCAGCACCGTCCCGGATCGCCGTTCCTGTCCTTTGAAGCTGTAGAGCCCGAACAGCGCCACGCCAAACAACAGCATCAAATCCACATACAACACAAACCGCAGAACGACGTTGGCCGAGTCGCTCATCGATCATTTCACTTTGAACGTGACGCTGCCGGTGATCGGGTGGGTATCCGACGACACCGCGCGCCATTCGACCTTGTAGGTGCCGGCAACCAGAGGGGCTGTCGGGGTAATGAGCATGGTTTTCGGATCACTGCCGCCGCTGACCTTGGCCTTGACCGGCATCGGGGCGTGGGCCATGCCGGCCATTTCGGTCATCAGCAGTTTTGCGCCGGAAAACTGGGTGACAAGGTTTTCGGAGAAGTGCAGTTCGATCTTGTCGGGCGGCGCACCTTCTGCACCTTCCACAGGGGTGGAGGCGAGCAGTTTGGGGTGCGCTTGAGCGAGGGTGCTCATGAGCAGACCGCTGAGTAACGCGATAACGACGGCGGTGGGTTTGATGAGGCGCATGCAAGGTCCTTTACCGCTCGAAGCGGTTGTTGTTGGTTTTGGGTGAGTCTGTTCAGAACCACATCCGAACACCGAGCACGAGGCGGGCTTCGCTGCGATCCTCGCCTTCGTCGTTGGCGTAGTCGGCGGTGTTGCCGTAGGTGCGGTTCCAGGTCACGCCGAGGTAAGGCGCGAATTCCCGGCGGATTTCGTAGCGCAGGCGCAGGCCGGCTTCGGTGTTGGACAGCCCCGCGCCGATGCCCCGTTGCGGATCGTTTTTGCCGTAGGCGTTGAGTTCGACGGTCGGCTGCAGGATCAGCCGGTTGGTCAGCAGAATGTCGTAGTCGCCTTCCAGCCGCACGGCGCTCTGGCCGCCTTCGCCGATGAAGGCCGTGGCTTGGGCCTCGAAGTTGTACAGCGCCATGCCTTGCACGCCGAAGGCGGCCCAGGTTTGCGGGGCGCCGGGTTTGAAGTCCTGGCGCACGCCGCTGACGACGTCCCACCACGGGGAAATGGCGTGGCCCCACAGGGCCTGGATTTCCGCGTCCTCGGTCACGCCGTTGGTGCGCTCGCCTTCGGAGCGCAGCCACAGGCGATCGATGTCGCCGCCGACCCAGCCGGACAAATCCCAGGCCAGGGTGCTGCCGTCATCGGCGTCCTGCCATTCCAGTTTGTCGGCGAGGAAAAACGAATTGAGTGTGTTGTCGTGCACATGGTGGCCGGCGGGATCGACATACACCGCCGCGCGATCGGCATCGGTCAGCACCGGGATCGGCGTACGGCTTTCGCTGGGGGCGGCGGGCTGCATCTGGCCCTCGTCCATGCTTTGCATCTGACTGTGGTCCATCTGGCTATGATCCATGCCTTGCATCTGGCTGTGGTCCATCTGGCTGTGATCCATGCCTTGCATGCCGTCGCTGGCGGCCATCGCCGTCGAGGTCACGAGTGCGAGAAAAACCGGGGTGAATCGAATCATGGGGTGCACCTCATTCTTCCACGCGAACTTCACGGAACATGCCCATTTCCATGTGGTACAGGAGATGGCAGTGATAGGCCCAGCGGCCGAGTGCGTCGGCAGTGACCCGATAGCTGCGCCGGGAGCCCGGTGGCATGTCGATGGTGTGCTTGCGCACCATGAACTCGCCGTTCTCGTCTTCGAGGTCGCTCCACATGCCGTGCAGGTGGATGGGGTGCATCATCATCGTGTCGTTGACCAGTACGATCCGCAGCCGTTCGCCGTACTTGAGGTGCAGCGGTTCTGCATCAGAAAACTTCACGCCATTGAACGACCAGGCGAATTTTTCCATGTGCCCGGTCAGGTGCAGCTCAAGGGTGCGGCCAGGCTCGCGGCCGTCCGGGTCTTCGAAGGTGCTGCGCAGGTCGGAGTAGGTGAGCACGCGGCGCCCGTTGTTGCGCAGGCCCATGCCGGGGTCGTCGAGTTTCGCTGAGGTGGACATGGCTTGCATGTCCACCAGCGGGTTGTCGGTTTCCGAGGCGGGGTGGGACTGCATGCCGGGCATGTTGCTGTGATCCATGCCCGCCATGCTGCCGTGGTCCATGCCGGCCATGCCCATGTCATCCATGGTCACCAGAGGGCGTGGGTCCAGTGCCGGCAGTGGCGCTACCCGTCCCGCCTGCACCGCCAGGGTGCCGCGTGCGTAGCCGGTGCGATCCATCGCCTGGGCGAACAGGGTGTAGGCCGCTTCGGTCGGTTCGACGATAACGTCGAAGGTTTCCGCCACGGCAATGCGAAACTCGTCGACGCTCACCGGTTTGACATGGAGGCCATCGGCAGCGACCACGGTCATTTTCAGGCCTGGGATGCGCACGTCGAAGTAACTCATGGCCGAGCCGTTGATGAAGCGCAGCCGCAGCTTTTCCCCCGGGCGGAACACCCCGGTCCAGTTCATGTCAGGCGCCTGGCCGTTCAACAGGTAGGTGTAAGTGGCGCCTCCGACGTCCGCGAGGTCAGTGGGGTTCATCTTCATCTCGGCCCACATCTTGCGATCGGCGGCGGTCGGCCCCCAGCCTTTTTCGCTGACGTCGTGGATGAAGTCGCCCACGGTGCGCTTGTTGAAGTTGTAGTAATCGGACTGTTTTTTCAGCGTCTTCATCAGGTCGACCGGGTCTTCGTCGGTCCAGTCGCTGAGCATCACCACGTAGTCGCGGTCGTACTGGAACGGTTCCGGGTCCTTGGCGTCGATCACCAGCGGGCCGTAGACGCCGGATTGTTCCTGCAACCCCGAATGGCTGTGATACCAGTAGGTGCCGTTCTGCCGCACGGTGAATTGGTAGACGTACACACCGCCCGGCTCGATGCCCTTGAAACTCAGGCCTGGCACGCCGTCCATGTTGGCCGGCAGCAAGATGCCGTGCCAGTGAATGGAAGTGCTGTCCTTGAGCCGGTTGCGCACCCGCAGCGTTACCGTATCGCCTTCACGCCAGCGCAGCAGCGGGCCGGGAATGCCACCGTTGATGGTCTGTGCTGTGCGCGGGCTACCGGTGAAGTTGACCGGGGATTCGCCGATGAACAGGTCGAAATCATTACCGGCCAACACCTGAGGTTCGCCGGGGCTGCTGATCGCCCAGACCGGCGTGCGCCATAACCCGAGGCCGCCGAAGAGCCCGCCGATGGCCAGCCCTTTGACGAAGGTGCGTCTTGAAGTGTGGGAGTGCATGCCGTGTGTTCCGCCCGTCAGCCTGTTGAACTTGTCGATAAGGCTAGCAGGCGGTGCCTTTCAGCAGGCTGAGGCGAAGATTACAGTTTTGACAGGTTGGACGTCGCTTTCTGGCTTGAAGTGGACTTTTCCCTTGAGGCCACGGTGTCGCCGCAGTTGATGTAGGAGGACGACTTCAGCCAACGCTGGTCCGGGTAGTAGGAAAACAACAACTGGCCGTCCTTCATCGAATCAATCAGCCGATGGGCAATTGCCGGTCTGACGGCCGGGCAACCCAGGCTGCGGCCGATGCGGCCATTGGCGCGGGCCAGCACCGGGCTGACGTAGGGCGCGCCGTGAATGACGATGGCCCGGTCAAAGGCGTTGTCGTTGAAACCGGGCTCCAGGCCTTCCATGCGCAGCGAGTATCCGTTCTGGCCGAGATAGCTTTGCTGGGTACGGAACAGGCCGAGGCTGGTGGCGTGGCTTTCGTTGCGGTTGGAGAACAGCGTGGCCATGTTTTCGCCGCTGTTGCGGCCATGGGCGACCAGTTCGTGAAACAGCAACTTGCGCCGTTTAAGGTCGAAGACCCACAGGCGTTGTTCGGTCGAAGGCAGGGAGTAATCGATCACCGCCAGTCTTTGGGCTGGGGCGACGCCTTGGGCACGGCTGCATTGGGTGGCGCGAACGGCCAGGGCAATCACTTTGGCGTCGGCGCCTGGTGCTGCTTTGACCAGCGCGTTTTCAAGCGATTCGGCGTAGGCTGACGTTACTGAAAGGCACGTCAGTAAAATGGCAAATAAAAGGCCAAAGCGGTTTAGCGCCATAGTCGGGTCTCATCATGATAATTTCGAGTCTAGCAGCGAGCGCAAAGCTGGCGCCGTTGAATCAGGGGATTAAGGATTATCCATGGTGCAATTAACAAGGTCATTCGTCATAAGCCGCATGTTTTTTATGGGCTTTCTGATCAGCGGTGCGGCCTTTGCGCAATCTTCGCCGATTGAGACGGTATCTGCAGCGAGCAGCACAAGCGATGCCGCGGCGCCTGACGATGCGGTCGGCCAGGCGATTCAGGCAACGCTGGAACCGCTGCGCTCGGCCTTTCCGCCGTTGCTCACATCAAGGCGCAATCAGCGTGTGGACGTCAGTCGGGTGGTGCTGGATTTCTATATGCATCGCAACTATCGCGCCGCGTGGACGGATGATCGTGATGTGGTGCAGTTACTCAAGAGCCTCGAAGACACCCGGGTCGACGGCCTGACCCCGGCGGATTTTCGTATCACCGAACTGGCCCGGGCCCATGAATCGCTGATGGCCGCCATGCCTTCCACGGCGCAGCGGGCGATGTTCGACATGGCGGCCACCCGCACCTTCATCACCGCGTTGCTGCAACTGCGCCGGGGCAAGGTCGATCCGTCGCGGCTGGACATTCACTGGAATTTCGATCCTGCCGGCGGCAATGCCCGCGAGGACATGAACAACCTGTTCAGCGCCCTCGATGCTCATGACGTGGCACGTGCATTCGCCGATGCGCCTCCTCAGGAAGAGATTTACCGCAATTTGCGTGAAGGCCTGGCCCGGTTGCGCCAGGTGCGTGATGCGGGCGGCTGGCCGAAAGTCACCGAAGGCCAATCGCTCAAGCCCGGCATGGACGGGGTGGCGGTCGGACAATTGCGTGCGCGCCTGGTGGCGGGCGGGTACCTGGAGCCGCACCTGGCGAAAAAAGCCGGTTACGACGACAAGGTCATCGCCGCGGTGAAGAAGTATCAGACCGAGCAATACCTGGGGGCCGACGGCGTGGCGGGGGCGGCGACGCTGGCGGCGCTGAACGTGCCGGTCGAGGCGCGGATCGATCAGGTGCGGGTCAACATGGAGCGCGCCCGCTGGCTGTTGTACAAACTTCAGGGCACGTTCGTGATCGTCGATATCGCCGGCTACAAGGTGGCGATGTACCGCGACGGTCTGCCGATCTGGCGTTCGCGGGTGCAGGTCGGCAAGCCGGTGCGCAGTACGCCGGTGTTCCAGGCCGAAATCACCTACATTACGTTCAATCCGACCTGGACCGTGCCACCGACCATCCTCAAGCAGGACGTGATTCCAAAAATCCAGAACGATCCTGGCTATCTGGCGGCCAACCGGATTCGCGTGCTTGATCGCGAAGGCAATGTGCTCGACCCCTCGGACGTTGACTGGAGCAACCCGCGAGGCATCCGCCTGCGTCAGGATGCCGGCCCCGACAGTTCGTTGGGGCAGGTGGTGATCCGCTTCCCCAACGACTATGCGATTTACCTGCATGACACGCCGCACCGCGAGCTGTTTGCCAAGACGGTCCGGGCCACCAGCTCGGGCTGCATCCGCGTGGAAAACCCGCTGCAACTGGTCGAGTTGTTGTTCAACGACCCGGTGCGCTGGAACAGTGCCGGGATTCAAAAACAGTTGGCCAATGGCAGGACCGAGAATATCCAGCTGCCGGTGAAGGTGCCGGTGCTGCTGGCCTATTGGACCGTGGACCTGAGCAATGACGGGCGGGTGACGTTCAAACCGGACATTTATGATTACGATGCCCGGGTGTTGCAGGGCTTGAGTCAGCCAACGAAATTGCCTCCCCTGGACTTGCGTCAGGCAGAGATCCCACTGGTGGTGACGGGGCAGGGCCAACAGTAACCAAAGACTGAAAAGACGCCTCGGGAGCGCCATTTTTGGGGGGGTACTGGTTTGGAGCGTGGGCACGGTCCCCTGTAGGAGCCGGCTTGCCAGCGATGGTCGTTAACGATAACGCGTGTGGACTGGATGAACGCGGCGCACTTGAGTCCATCGCCAGCAGGCTGGCTCCTATGTATGGACTCGCCCCCACTTTCAACCTGCTTCTAAACACTGCTGCCCGGTTGCATCTATGTATCAGGCCTGTTTGAGGAAGCCTTGAACGGCTTCTGGCCAACATTGGATAAGCGCGCGGTATGCCGATTACAGTGAGGCCTCAAGGGCCGGTAGGAGCCCAGGCATCAATCCGCGACGGTCTGACCTGGGGTCAATGTTTTTTAGCATGGGTTGGAGCGGCTTAACGCCCCGGTGGCAGAACGCTATTGATCAGTGACTCATCGCCACCTCGGGGCCATTTCCCGGCCGGCGATGATAAGTCTGATCGTTTTGTAGTAGTACCCAGAGAATGCGCAGGTTGCGGTTGGCCAATCGCACTGCCGCCTCCTTGCGCCCCAGGCGGGAGATCCAACGCTGTAGACGTTGGTCGTCCGGCTGCTGTGAGTCAGATCGTATCTGCCTTAAAACAGCATGGGCTCCTTGGATCGTCAGACTGCGCAAGTAGGCATCGCCATGTTTGCACATCTTGCCCAGTCGGATTTTATCGCCGCTGCTGTGCTGGTTGGGCACCAACCCGAAGTACGCGGCAAACTGCCGGGCGTTGGCGAAGCGTTCAGGCTCGGTCTGCTTGGCCAGCAGCGCCGTGGCGATGATTGGACCAACACCGCGCACAGTCATCAGCCGCCTCGCTATCTCACTCTCTTTCGCCGCCGTTTCCAGTCGGCCGGTCAGTACGTTGACGCGTTCACCCAGTTGACTCCATTCACCCAGCAGTTCGGCGATCAGCTCGCGCAGTAGATCGGGCAATGGCTGGGTAACATCTTCCAATATCCGAGGCACGAGCTGGCTGATCGCCATTTCGCCCTGCGCCAGAGCCACGCCATGTTCCAGCAGCAAACCGCGCATCTGATTGCCCACCGCCGTGCGTCGCCGTATATATCCCTGTCGAGCTCGGTGCAGTGCCTGCATCGCGAGCGCCGCCGGGCTCTTGACCGGAACGGCTGAAATCGTGCTATCGCGGCCTGCACGTAGGATAGCGAACGCATCGTTGTGATCATTTTTCGGGCCACAGCGATGTTTGGCAACAAGCTGGGCCGGCAGGATGCGGACCGGATTGCCCTGTATTTGCAGTAACCGCGCCCACGCCTGAGCGCCTGGCCCGGTTTCCACCAAGACCGTCACACTCTCGGGAAGCTTGTGCAGAAATACCTGGAAGGCCTCGCGGGACTTGATTCGATCCTCGAATTTTACCTGGCCGAGAGCATCCTCCCCGGCGACCTGAAAGACCTTTTTTGCAAGATCTACCGCAACGGTCGTGCACGCCGACTCGTCGGCTGACAAAGACTGATTGAACATCGTATGCTTTTTCATGGCCTCGCCCTCGCTGTCGTTGGCTTCTATAAGAATGCCACCGCGGCGCACAGACGCCTCGGCTTGGGCGAGTCCATTTAATTACAGTTTCAGCGTGGGCATGACCCCTTGTGGGAGCTGGCTTGCCTGCGATGGTCGTTAACGATAACGCGTTTGATCTGGATGAACGCGGCGCATTCGAGTCCATCGCCAGCAGGCTGGCTCCTACAGTATCAGCGTGGGCAGGGTCTTTTGTGGGAGCCGGCTTGCCAGCGATGGTCGTTAACGATAACGCGTGTGAGCCGGATGAACGCGGCGCATTTGAGTACATCGCCAGCAGGCTGGCTCCTACAGTATCAGCGTGGGCAGGGTCTTTTGTGGGAGCTGGCTTGCCTGCGATGGTCGTTAACGATAACGCGTTTGATCTGGATGAACGCGGCGCATTCGAGTCCATCGCCAGCAAGCTGGCTCCTACAGTTTCAGCGTGGGCGCGGTCCCTTGTGGGAGCTGGCTTGCCTGCGATGGTCGTTAACGATAACGCGTGTGAGCCGGATGAACGCGGCGCATTTGAGTCCATCGCCAGCAGGCTGGCTCCTACAGTTTCCCATGCCCTTTAGCAACCTTCCTAAAGCGCCAACCCTTGTTGCACCACTACAAGCAGATCGCTTTCTGTCAGCGCCACCGCATCCTGTTGTGCCGTGGCTTGCTCGATCGTTTGTAGCCACCAGTGTGTTTCGCCGTGTTCGTCCACGGTGCGCAACAGGGCGAACTCGTTGCCCGGGGAGTGAATCTCGACGCGCCCCTCGCCATCGGCGGTGAAGCGTGCAACCGGGTCAAAGGTAATGCTGTGCTTGTTGCCGGTGATCACCAACTGGTCAATGGCGTAATCGTAGGAGCCATCCTCGGGATGACTTTCGAACACATGGGTGGCGTTGCGCCGCAGGGCCAGGCCCGCTTCGGTCAAGGGCAGCAGCCAGTGCTCTATCCGTTGATACAGTTCGTAGACCTGGCCCGGCCAGCCATCAATTGCCTGATCTGCGCTGGTCAGCCCTGTCCGTTTCATTTTTGCAGCGAGCTCGTCTGCCTTGCTCATGTCGATTCCCTGTATGGAGGTCAGTCTAATCGTAGCTCGTTGACGCGCAGACAGTACTGCCCTGGGTCATGTTTGCAGCGCCACCGGGCAAGTGGTTGCCCCTTTGTCGTGGATAACCCCGTAAACTACGGCCCACAAAAACTGAGGGCTTTGGGCCGTTGCCCATGCCTTGTCCCTGACAGGATGAACTTTTGCCCACGCGCTTTAACAACCCGGACCACGCCCCTGACGTTGCATTGAAACGCATACCGCTGCGCAAGGCCGCGGTGTTGTTCATTGCCACGGTGTGTCTGTGCCTGTGCGGTTTGCTCTACCTGCAACTGGAGCAATCCCGTCGCCATGATCTGAGCCTGGCGCAAGTGGCGTCTTCGAACCTGACGCGGGCCATGGCGCAGCAAGCCGAAGACACCTTCATGAAGGCTGACCTGGTGCTGACCAGCCTGGTGGACTGGATTCAGGTCGACGGTTTCGACCAGGACATGCGACCTCGCTTGCAGCAGACCTTTGCCCGGCGGGTGCTGGCACTGGATCAATTGCACGGCATCCTGTTGTTCGACCAGAAGGGCCAGTGGGTGGTGACCTCGTTTGAAAACCTGCCCCGGGGTGCCGGGGTCGCGGATCGCGAGTACTTCAAGTATCACCAGCAGAACGTATCGTCGGTGGCGCATATCGGCCCGGCCATCCGCAGCCGGGAAAACGGCGAGTGGATCATCCCTGTTTCCAAGCGGGTCAACGACAGGAACGGCCATTTCCAGGGCGTATTGCTGGCCGGCATCAAGATGTCGTACTTCGACCAGTTCTTCAAAAGCTTCAGCCTCGACGACAACGGCTCGATGTTTCTCGGCCTGACCGATGGCACTTTGTTGGCGCGTCGACCCTTTGTAGAAGCGCAGATCGGCGTGTCGCTGGCCCAGGGCGAGATCTTCCAGAAGTTCCTGCCACAGGCCAACTCTGGCAATGTGATGTTCACGTCCATCATCGATGGCGTGACACGCCTGTACGGTTACCGCCAGCTGGAGGCGTATCCGCTGGTGGTCGCCGCTGCGTCGTCCACGCAGACCATTCTCGCGGACTGGTACGACACGGCGTTCCGCTCCAGCCTCATCGTTGCCCTGGTGCTGCTGGGCGTGGGGTTGTTCGGTTGGGTGTTCATTCGTCAGGTGCGCGTGGGCGAGCGGGTCGAGAAGGATTTGCGCAGGGCCCAGCAAGCACTGGAGCTGATCGCCACGCATGACAGCCTGACCGGCCTGGCCAACCGCCGGTTGTTCGAGCGGGCGATGGACATCGAGTTCGGGCGCGGTGCCCGGCAGGCAAGCTCCTTGAGCCTGATCATGCTCGATATCGATTACTTCAAGCGCTACAACGACACCTACGGCCACGTGGTGGGGGATCACTGCCTGGCCGAAGTGGCGCGTGCGCTGAAGAGTTGCTGCCAGCGCAAGGCCGATCTGGCGGTGCGTTACGGCGGTGAAGAGTTTGCGGTGCTGCTGCCCGACACCGACATTCACGGCGCCATGACGATTGCCGAGCAGATCCGTCGCAGTGTCATCGACAAGAACATCACTCACACCGGCTCACCCAATGGCTACGTGACGGTCAGCCTGGGCTGCTATTCGTTCGTGCCCTCGGGGCGTGACAGCATGGACGTGTTTGTCCAGCGGGCCGATGCGGCGTTGTATCAAGCCAAGCATTCGGGTCGCAACCGCGTGGCCACATTGTCGATGGCCGGTGGCGAGGCATTGATGCGCTCCGATCGTTGAAGTGCTTTTGTTGCCGGTGGACCGTCTTGCTGGCCAGTCAGAATTGATCGTCTAGAGTTCCGTTAGCGCTGTCGAACCCGGCAGGCTCCCCCACGTAAGGACGATCGCCAACATGTTGCTACCTCAAACGTTGACAGCCGTTGCTCTGACCGTCGCAGCCGCTGCCATTTTTCCGCTGGTCAGCCAGGCGCAACCGAAAATCACCGCCGAAGAAGCGCATGCCATCGGCGTGGATGCCTACATCTATTTTTACCCGCTGCTGAGCATGGACATCACCCGCAAGCAATTCACCAACATCGAGCCAGGCAAGGAATTCGGCAAGGGCCCGATGAACATGTTTGTCAGTGTGCCGCAGTACCCACCAGCCGATTTCAAAGGGGTGGTGCGCTCCAACTTCGACACTTTGTATTCGATTGCCTGGCTGGACTTGAGCAAGGAGCCGCTGGTGATCGCCGCGCCGAATACCGATGGACGCTTCTACCTGCTGCCAATGCTCGATATGTGGACCGACGTGTTTGCGTCGCCGGGCTGGCGCACCACGGGCACCGAGGCCGGACAATTCCTCGTGACGCCACCGGGCTGGACGGGCGCGGTGCCTGCCGGGATGAGCCATCTGCCGGCGCCAACGCCCTTTGTCTGGGTCATCGGCAGGACCAAGACTGACGGCGCAGAGGATTACGCGGCGGTGCACAAGATCCAGGCCGGCTACACGGTGACGCCGTTGTCGCGTTTAGGTAAGGAGCCTGAAGCCGTCACCGTGAAAGTCGACCCAGCGGTGGACATGAAAACGCCACCGAAGATTCAGGTCGACTCCATGTCGGCTGCCGATTACTTCACTTACGCTGCCGAGTTGCTGAAGGTGAACCCGCCGCACAGCACCGACCAGCCAATGCTGGCGCAGATCAAGCGTCTTGGAATCGAAGTCGGCAAGTCGTTCAACATGGACGCGCTGGACCCGCAAATCCAGGCCGCACTGCAAAAGGTGCCTAAGGATGCGCAGGCCTTGATGACCTGGAAAGTGCCGACCCTGGCGCGGGAGGTCAATGGCTGGTCGATGAACACCGACACCATGGGCGTCTACGGCAACTACTACCTCAAGCGTGCCATCGTTACGCAGGTGGGGCTCGGCGCTAACCTGCCCGAGGACGCGATTTATCCGTTGAATATCGGCGACAGCAACGGCAAGCCACTCGATGGCGCGAATAAATACGTGTTGCATTTCAGCAAGGGCGAGACACCGCCGGTTAACGCCTTCTGGTCGATCACCCTGTATGACCCGCAAGGTTTCCAGGTCGGCAACTCACTCAACCGTTTTGCAGTCAGTAGCTGGATGCCGTTCAAGCACAACGCCGATGGCTCGCTGGACCTCTATTTCCAGAACGAAAGCCCCGGCAAGGATCTGGAGGCCAACTGGCTGCCGGCGCCCAAAGGCTCATTCAATCTGACCATGCGTTTGTATGGCCCGAAGGCCGAGGCGTTGAACGGCAAGTGGAACCCGCCGGCGATCAAGCAGCTGTAAGCCCAGGACGAAAAAAGCAGCCAACGACGTCATGTCATTGGCTGCTTTTGTTTGTCCAACTGCCCGTCCCGCCGCCAGCGCCGCCTGTTCCACCTCCGGGGGCGCCGGTGCCGCCGCCCGCGCCACTGCCCGGACCATTGACGCCGGTGCTGCCCATTGACGAGCCGGGGCTCTTTGCGCGCCCGTTGTTACCCGAGGGGTCGCTGGACCTGTTGCTGTCTGGCAGCATGGTTGAACTGCGGGTTGCGCCGGGTGCCGTACCGGTCGTACCAGGACTCTCGCCGGACGCCGCAAAGGTGGCCAGGGACGTAGCCGACATCCATGTGGCCATGAGCAGCGAAGCCATTTTTATGTTCATCATGGTCGTCTCCAGGATGAGTCGTTACCTGAGGTTAGTGTGACAGGGCGCGTGGTAGGTGCCGATCTGCTTGACGAGTGGCGCGGGGGACTGGTGGGCCGCCGATCCATGGCCAGCGAGAACCCTGTGGGAGCGGGCTTGCTCGCGAAGACGTCGGCCCAATCAGCATTGATGTTGGCTGACACAGCGCATTCGCGAGCAAGCCCGCTCCCACACTTGAGATATGTCGGACGGGAAATTTGCGGACACCCTCGAATCGACCAGCTTGCGCTCAAGGTGCTGCCGCCCCCGGGACCACGGATGCAACCACCGAAAAGGGTAGGTGTCACAGTTCAGGCACCTCGTCCTCAGGAGTGTCCGATCATGAAGAAACTGCGGATTGCCACGTTCAACGTCAATGGCCTGCGCGCCCGGCTGCCCAACCTGCTGGCCTGGCTTGAACGGGAAAAACCGGACATCGCCTGCTTGCAGGAGTTGAAGGCAGTGGACAGTGCATTCCCGGCTGCGGAGCTTGAAGCGCTCGGCTACGGCGCCATCTGGCAGGGGCAGGCGTCATGGAACGGCGTGGCAATCCTGGCGCGGGATGCGCAGCCGCTGGAGAGCCGACGCGGGTTGCCCGGCGATGACAGCGACAACCACAGTCGTTATCTGGAAGCCGCGGTCCACGGGGTTCTGGTGGGTTGCCTGTATTTACCTAACGGCAACCCGCAGCCGGGGCCGAAATTCGAGTACAAGCTGGCATGGTTCGAACGACTGATCCGTCATGCGCAGGCGCTTCAAGGCAGTGAACATCCGGTGGTGCTGGCGGGTGACTACAACGTGGTACCCACCGACCTGGACATCTATAACCCGCGCTCATGGCTCAAGGACGCCTTGCTGCAACCGGAGAGTCGCGAGTGCTACCAGCGGTTGCTGGACCAGGGCTGGACCGATTCATTGCGGCACCTGCATCCGCAGGATCGGCTCTACACATTCTGGGATTACTTCCGTCAGCACTGGCAGAAAAACTCAGGTCTGCGCATTGATCATTTGCTGCTCAACCCTGCCCTGAGCCCGTATCTGCAAGACGCCGGGGTGGATGCCTGGGTGCGCAATGAACCCCATGCCAGCGACCATGCACCGACCTGGATTCAATTGGGTTCGCGCAAGCAGCGTTGAGTTTTTCATGACGAATGATTGGCTAAATCAATTGTCGGTGGCCGTGCCTGATCCCGTATACATAGCGACCACTGGCGGAGCAATCCGCCGCTTGCGTGCAAAAGGATTGAACGATGAGCGATCCACGCCTGACTGACCGTGCTCTGTATCTGCAACGCCTGGGCTTCGATGCACCCCCGGCACCGACCCTGGAAACCTTGCGCCAACTGCAAGGGCGCCATACCGGGGTTTTCCCGTTTGAAAACCTCACCACGTTATCCGGCGAACCGGTGCTGATCGACCTGCCGTCCATCGAGCGGAAGGTCTTGCACGCGGGCCGTGGCGGTTATTGCTACGAACTCAACAAGCTGTTTCTGGCCTTGCTTCAGGAATTGGGTTTCGACGCCCGCGCCATCAGCGGTCGGGTAGTGATGGGGCAGCCGGAGGGCGCCTGGACGGCCCGGACCCATCGCCTGAGCCTGGTCATCATTGATGACGTACGCTACATCACCGACGTCGGCTTCGGCGGCATGGTACCGACCGCGCCACTGTTGCTCGATTCCCGCGCCGAACAACTCACCCCGCACGAATCGTATCGCATCGACCTGCACGTCGACGGCTTTACCCTGCGCGCCAACGTAGCCGGTGAATGGCGATCGATGTACATCTTCGACCTGCAACGCCAGGAAGATATCGATTTTGCTGTGGGCAACTGGTACGTCTCGACCCACCCCGAGTCGACTTTCGTCAGGCAGTTGATGGTGGCGCGCACCGGGGAGGGCTGGCGCCGTACGCTCAACAACGGCAGTTTCGCCATTCACCGGATCGGCCATGACAGCGAGCGGCGGGAGGTGACGGATGTGCGGGAACTGATTGGCCTGCTGGGCAGCGAGTTCGGCATCCGCGTACCGGAACAGGCGCAATTGGCGCGGACGCTGGAGCGATTGATCGCACCGCCGCAATAGCGGGCTGATCGCAGGCATCACAAAGGGCTGGTCAGATTGATCGGCCCTTTGCGTTTCAGGGCCGAACACCCGACGCCATCACCCGTTGAATTTCGCGCAAGGCCTCTGCCAGTTTCTGCTCCAGGCCCTTGAGTTCGGCAGGGGTGAGGGTTGGTTTCAGTTTTGCGCTTTTGCCTTCGTTGAGCAGGGCCCGGCGCAACGTATTGTTGATTGCCGTCTGGTAGCCGTACCCCTCGTGTTCTGCCAGGGCCCGGGCGGCTTCGATGACGGCGTCATCGAGCATGATGGTAATGCGGGTCTTGCCTTTGGCGGGCGCCACGGCCCCGCGCCTGGCGTCACTGAAGTCGTATTCGTCTTTCATCGGTCATGTCTCCAGGTACTGACGGCGCTCGCTTTTGGTGGCGATGCGCGCGGAAATGATTCGAACGAAATTCGGATCGCGGTAGGTGTACACGACGACCAGCAAACGGCCTTTGGCATCCAGCCCCAGGGTGATCCAGCGTTGTTCGTCGTGGTGGTTGTCCTCGATGGTCAGCGCTCGTTCGTCATGGAATACCGGTTCAGTCTCTGCGAGGCTGATGCCTTGGTGCTTGAGTTTGTTGGCTGCGTTCTTTGCCCTGTGGAACTGAATGTCGAATGGCTTCATTATGCATACTTTATATGTATAAAAAAGAGGCGAGTCATACCGATGGTCGCCAGGAATTCAAAAGACTAGTCAGCACCCAGGGGGGGGGGCAGCGAGGGAAGTATTTCAAGGTTTTTGGCGGGATCAGGAGGGGGGCTATCAGGCGGAAATGGACAAGTATCCATTTTGTGATCGACAAGTTGTATACAACTCTATAGACATTTGTCCTGTGTCTTGCATACAGTGTGCGCATAACAAAAACCAGGGAACCCCCTCCATGAAAACGCCCCATGTTTCACACCAACGGCCCGAGGACGAAAACCTAGGGATCGGCGCGAATATGGCTTATGGCCTGCAACATGTTCTGACCATGTATGGCGGTATCGTTGCGGTGCCATTGATCATCGGCCAGGCGGCCGGGCTCTCGCCAGCGGACATCGGTTTGTTGATTGCTGCTTCATTGTTTGCGGGGGGGCTGGCAACGCTGCTGCAAACCCTGGGTCTACCGTTTTTTGGTTGTCAGTTGCCGCTGGTGCAGGGCGTATCCTTCTCTGGCGTCGCGACCATGGTGGCGATTGTCAGCAGTGGCGGGGAGGGCGGGTTCCAGTCGGTGTTGGGGGCGGTGATCGCGGCGTCCCTGATCGGATTGCTGATTACCCCGGTGTTCTCGCGTATCACCAAGTTCTTCCCGCCGCTGGTGACCGGCATCGTGATTACCACCATCGGCCTGACGCTGATGCCGGTAGCCGCGCGCTGGGCCATGGGCGGCAACAGTCACGCACCGGATTTCGGCAGCATGGCGAATATCGGTCTGGCGGCGGTGACGCTGGTGCTGGTGCTGCTGCTGAGCAAAATCGGCAGTGCGACCATCTCCCGCCTGTCGATCCTGCTGGCCATGGTCGTCGGTACGGTGATCGCGGTGTTCCTTGGCATGGCGGATTTCTCGTCCGTGACCCAGGGGCCGATGTTCGGCTTCCCGACACCCTTCCACTTCGGCATGCCGACCTTCCACTTCGCGGCGATCCTGTCGATGTGCATCGTGGTGATGGTGACGCTGGTGGAAACCTCGGCCGACATTCTGGCGGTCGGTGAGATCATCGACACCAAGGTTGACTCCAAGCGCCTGGGCAACGGCCTGCGCGCCGACATGCTGTCGAGCATGTTCGCGCCGATCTTCGGGTCCTTCACCCAGAGCGCCTTTGCCCAGAACGTCGGGCTGGTGGCGGTCACCGGCATCAAGAGCCGCTACGTGGTGGCCACTGGCGGTTTGTTCCTGGTGCTCCTCGGCCTGCTGCCCTTCATGGGCCGGGTCATCGCCGCCGTGCCGACCTCGGTATTGGGCGGCGCCGGCATCGTGCTGTTCGGCACCGTCGCGGCCAGCGGCATTCGGACCTTGTCCAAGGTCGACTACCGCAACAACGTCAACCTGATCATCGTCGCCACCTCCATCGGCTTCGGCATGATCCCGATCGCGGCACCGAGCTTCTACGATCAATTCCCGAGCTGGTTCGCGACCATTTTCCATTCGGGCATCAGCTCGTCGGCGATCATGGCCATCGTGCTGAACCTGACCTTCAACCACCTCACCGCCGGTAACTCCGATCAGCAATCGGTGTTTGCGGCCGGTACCGAGCGGGTGCTGCGTTATCAGGATCTTGCGGCGTTGCGCGAAGGGGACTACTTCAGCGACGGTAAGCTGCACGATTGCGATGGCAAGGAGATTCCGGTGCTGGAATCGGAACACGGTGGGGCAGAACCACGGGCGGTGCACGCGAAAAGCAGTGAACATGTCTGACGTTCACGGCGACTGAAAAGGGCCGATCTGTCGAATAGACAGATCGGCCCTTTTTTCTTTTCAAGAGATGGCTTTTCATCGGCCACAAAAAAGCCCCTGGATCTTTCGATTCAGGGGCTTTTCAATGTTGCTGTCTGGCTCCACGACCTGGACTCGAACCAGGGACCCAGTGATTAACAGTCACTTGCTCTACCAACTGAGCTATCGCGGAATGGCGCGTATCTTACTGATTCAAAAAGAGAAGTCAAGCATCGAATAACAACGGGAGCAAATTATCGGGACGGGCGGTGGTTTGGCGGCGATTGGCGGTTACCAGGATCGCCACGGAGGTCTACCATGGTCGCCCGGAAGTGGTGACACGCGCTGCCGGCCATTCGCCGAAAAGGTACGCGCCATGAATCATTTGACCCTCACACCTCGACACCACGGGGTGCACCCATGAGCATCTCTCAGATCAGCCTGCCCAAGGGTGTCGGCCCCCATGCCGAAAAGTTGTTCGACGCCATCACTCAGGCTGGCACCGCTGAAGCATTGAACCGCGCGGGTGGCAAGGCCGAAGGTTTCGTCCTGGGGCTGGAAAGCGCCAAGGCGATCAAGAGCCAGATCGCCGAATCGCTGTATGTCGCCTACGACGACGCTGCCAGCCAGCGTGCGACCGAACTGGCTTAACCGCCGAAGGTAATGGTGGCAACCATCAGTTTGGCGTAGAGCGCTGTGGCACCCAATTGCACCAGCCACAGGGCCAGGCCGCCGAGGAATACACCCGCAGCGACTTGCATTACCAGGTTGTTGCCGCGTTTGGCCGGGGCGCGGGGGATGAAGTGATCCAGATCATCCAGGTCATCGCGGTCGGCGCGCAGGTCATCGTTTTTCATGTGGGATCTCATAGGTCATTCAGGTGTACGCAAACCTGTGGGAGCGGGCTTGCTCGCGAATGCGATCTGACTGAGACATCGGTGTTGGAGCTGCTGGCCCTTTCGCGAGCAAGCCCGCTCCCACACCTTGATCTGACTCAGTCTAGGGGAATATCGATGGTCCATAAAAAACGGGAAGCCACAGGCTTCCCGTTTTTCATTTCAAGGCTGAATCAGATGACCTGTACAATCGCGTCCGTCACCACCTCGATGTTGCTCTGGTTCAGCGCAGCCACGCAGATGCGGCCGGTGTCCAGGGCGTAGATGCCGAACTCGTTGCGCAGGCGATGAACCTGCTCAACGCTCAAGCCGGAGTAGGAGAACATGCCGCACTGACGACCGACGAAGCTGAAATCGCGCTGAGGCGCTTTTTTTGCCAGCAGGTCGACCATCTGGGTGCGCATGCCACGAATGCGCAGGCGCATTTCGGCCAGTTCGGCTTCCCACTGGGCGCGCAGTTCCGGGCTGTTCAGCACTGCAGCGACAACGCTGGCACCGTGAGTCGGCGGGTTGGAGTAGTTGGTACGGATCACGCGTTTGACTTGCGACAGTACGCGCGCGCTTTCTTCTTTCGATTCGCTGACGATCGACAGGGCACCTACGCGCTCGCCGTACAGCGAGAACGACTTGGAGAACGAGCTGGAAGCGAAGAAAGTCAGGCCCGACTCGGCAAACAGGCGCACGGCAGCGGCGTCTTCGTCGATGCCATCGCCGAAACCTTGATATGCCATGTCGAGGAACGGCACGTGGCCTTTGGCTTTGACGACTTCCAGGACGTTTTTCCAGTCGGCCGGGCTCAGGTCCACGCCGGTCGGGTTGTGGCAGCAGGCGTGCAGCACAATGATCGAGCCGTTTGGCAGCGCGTTCAGGTCTTCCAGCATGCCGGTACGGTTCACGTCGTGGGTCGCGGCATCGTAGTAGCGGTAGTTCTGCACCGGGAAACCGGCGGTTTCGAACAGCGCGCGGTGGTTTTCCCAGCTCGGGTCGCTGATCGCCACGACGGCGTTCGGCAGCAGTTGCTTGAGGAAGTCGGCACCGATTTTCAGAGCGCCAGTACCGCCAACGGCCTGGGTGGTGATGACGCGGCCAGCAGCGAGCAGTGGCGAATCATTGCCGAACAGCAGCTTTTGCACAGCCTGGTCGTAGGCGGCGATGCCGTCGATTGGCAGGTAGCCACGGGAAACGTGTTGAGCGGCGCGAATCGTTTCGGCTTCGACAACGGCGCGCAGGAGTGGAATTCGCCCCTCCTCGTTGCAGTAAACACCGACCCCCAGGTTGACCTTGCTGGTGCGGGTATCGGCGTTGAATGCTTCGTTGAGGCCCAGGATTGGATCGCGTGGTGCCATTTCGACAGCGGAGAACAGGCTCATTATTGCGGCGGCTCTGAATGGAGAGTGGAGGGACGTGTCGCGCTCCAGCCGAATGCACTAGAGCGGTGCACAAACGGGGAGCTAGTATAGAGGCCATCGGCGATTGCTGGCGACAGGCGATTTACCTTTTAAGGCAAGTTTTTCCGATTATTTATCGACCGTCAGTCGAATGGTGTCGGCAAAGGTTTTGCGTGATGCAGGACGTTTGCCTTGAAAGCGCTGGCAATCGGCTCCACATTGAGCACAATCCAGTTTTTTCCTCGGGCGACATCGGTCGTTTGCGGTCTTTCTCGTTCGTGCCGGTTTGACCGGCAAGAGTGATCCAGAGGTATTTCATGTCTGAATTCCAGCTAGTCACCCGTTTCGAGCCCGCCGGCGATCAGCCGGAAGCCATCCGCCTGATGGTCGAGGGCATCGAGGCCGGGCTGGCGCACCAGACGCTGCTCGGTGTGACCGGCTCGGGCAAGACCTTCAGCATCGCCAATGTGATCGCCCAGGTGCAGCGCCCGACGCTGGTGCTGGCGCCCAACAAGACCCTGGCGGCGCAGTTGTACGGCGAGTTCAAGGCGTTTTTCCCGAACAACGCGGTGGAGTATTTCGTTTCCTACTACGACTACTACCAACCCGAAGCCTACGTGCCGTCCTCGGACACCTTCATCGAGAAAGATGCCTCGATCAACGACCACATCGAGCAGATGCGGCTGTCGGCGACCAAGGCATTGCTCGAGCGCAAGGACGCGATCATCGTTACCACGGTGTCGTGCATCTACGGCCTGGGCAGCCCGGAAACCTATCTGAAGATGGTGTTGCACGTGGATCGCGGCGACAAGCTCGACCAGCGTGAGTTGCTGCGCCGCCTGGCTGACCTGCAATACACCCGCAACGACATGGAATTCGCCCGGGCGACCTTCCGCGTGCGCGGCGATGTGATCGATATCCACCCGGCGGAATCGGATTTCGAAGCAATCCGCATCGAACTCTTCGACGATGAAGTGGAAAGCCTGTCGGCCTTCGATCCATTGACCGGCGAAGTGATCCGCAAGCTGCCGCGCTTCACCTTCTACCCGAAAAGCCACTACGTCACGCCCCGGGAAACCCTGTTGGGCGCGGTCGAAGGCATCAAGGTCGAGTTGCAGGAGCGTCTGGAATACCTGCGCTCCAACAACAAGCTGGTGGAAGCTCAGCGCCTGGAGCAGCGCACTCGTTTCGATCTGGAGATGATCCTCGAACTGGGTTACTGCAACGGCATCGAAAACTACTCCCGTTACCTGTCTGGTCGCGAAGCCGGCGCGCCGCCACCAACCCTTTACGATTACCTGCCGGCCGACGCCTTGCTGGTGATCGACGAATCCCACGTCAGCGTTCCGCAGGTGGGCGCCATGTACAAGGGCGACCGCTCGCGCAAGGAAACCCTGGTCGAATACGGTTTCCGCCTGCCCTCGGCCCTGGACAACCGGCCGATGCGTTTCGATGAATGGGAAAGCATCAGCCCGCAGACGATTTTCGTTTCGGCGACGCCGGGCAATTATGAAGCCGAGCACGCCGGGCGCGTGATTGACATGGTGGTGCGCCCGACCGGGCTGGTGGACCCGCAAATCGAGATCCGCCCGGCACTGACCCAGGTCGACGACTTGCTGTCGGAAATCACCAAGCGTGTCGCTCTGGAAGAGCGGGTGCTGGTCACGACGCTGACCAAGCGCATGGCCGAAGACTTGACCGACTATCTGGCCGACCACGGCGTGCGCGTGCGCTACCTGCACTCGGACATCGACACCGTGGAGCGGGTCGAAATCATCCGCGACTTGCGTCTTGGCACCTTCGATGTGCTGGTGGGCATCAACTTGTTGCGCGAAGGCCTGGACATGCCGGAAGTGTCGCTGGTGGCGATCCTCGATGCCGACAAGGAAGGCTTCCTGCGTTCCGAGCGCTCGCTGATCCAGACCATCGGGCGGGCGGCGCGTAACCTCAATGGCCGGGCGATTCTGTATGCCGACCGGATCACGGGCTCCATGGAGCGGGCGATCGGCGAAACCGAGCGTCGTCGAGACAAGCAGATTGCTTTTAACCTGGCCAATGGCATCACGCCCAAAGGCGTGTTCAAGGATGTCGCCGACATCATGGAAGGCGCCACAGTGCCCGGCTCGCGCAGCAAGAAGCGCAAGGGCATGGCCAAGGCCGCCGAAGAAAACGCCAGGTACGAAGCCGAATTGCGTTCGCCGGGCGAGATCGCCAAGCGTATCAAGGCCCTGGAAGAGAAGATGTATGCATTGGCGCGTGATCTAGAGTTTGAAGCAGCGGCGCAGATGCGCGACGAGATTGGCAAGTTGCGCGAGCGGTTGATCACTGTTTGATCTTTAGTGCCTGAACTGGCCTCATCGCGAGCAAGCTCGCTCCCACAAGGTTCAAGGTGATCCCTGTGGGAGCGAGCTTGCTCGCGATGAGGCCGGTCAGGGTACTGCAAATATCAATTAGTGCGCTTCCCCAGCCTTCAACCCCGCCGGCAATTTCCGGGTCAGCAACACCGCCAGCATGCTGATCCCCAGCGCAATCCCGACAAAATGAAACGCATCGTTGTAGGCCATGATCGATGCCTGCTGATGCGCGATCTCGCTGAGTTTGCCCAATGCCGCCGTTTCACTGCCCAGCCGGTCGGTCAGTGAGGCAATGCGCTCGGCCACCTGCGGATTGCTCGGTACGATGGATTCACGCAGGTAATCGAAATAAACCTTGGTCCGCGCATCCAGCAGCGTGGCGAGCAGGGCGATGCCGATGGCTCCGCCGAGGTTGCGCAGGATGTTGAACAGGCTCGATGCCGATCCTGCATCCTGGGGCAGGATGTAGGACGTCGCGATCAGCGAGATGGTGACCATGATCAGCGGCTGGCCCAGGGCGCGGATGATCTGGATCTGATTGAACTGCGGCCCGGCAAAGTCCGGGTTGAGCACGCCTGAAGAGAAGCTCGCCAACCCGAACAGCCCGAAGCCCAATGTGCACAGCCATTTTGGCGAGACGAACTTCATCAGCTTGGGCACCAGCGGGATCAGAAACAGCTGCGGCACCCCCATCCACATGATCACTTCGCCAATCTGCAGGGCGTTGTAGTTCTGGATTTGCGCCAGGTACAGCGGCAGCAGGTAGATCGAGCCGTACAACCCGACCCCCATGCCGACGCTGGAAATGCTGGACAAGCCGAAGTTGCGGTTGCCGAGGATACCGAGGTTGATCAGCGGATTGGGTTTGGAAAACTGCACGATCACAAAGGTGATCAGGCTGACCAGCGCGATGCTGCCCAGGGTGACGATCAGGCTGGATTCCAGCCAGTCCTTGCGATGGCCTTCCTCCAGGAATACCTGCAGGCAACCGAGCCCGACGCCGAGGGTGAGAATGCCGGCGTAGTCGGTGCTTTTCAGCAATTCCCAGTGCGCTTCTTTCTTCTCCAGGCCGTACATCAGGCCGGCGATCATGATCAGGCCGGGCGGGATGTTGATGTAGAAGATGTACTCCCAGCCCCAGTTCTCCGTCAGCCAGCCGCCGAGGGTCGGGCCGATGGAGGGCGCGAACGTGGCGGTCATGGCGAACATGGCCATGCCTTTGGCGCGGTGGTGTTCCGGGAGCTTGATCAGGGTCAGGGTGAACGCCAGTGGAATCAGCGCACCGCCGGTAAACCCTTGTAGGGCGCGGAACACGATCATGCTCTCCAGGCTCCAGGCCATGGAGCAGAGCAGGGAGGCCGCGAGAAATCCGAGGGACACCCACACCGCCAGGCGTCGCGCCGACAGCAACTGCACGAGCCAGGCGGTGAGCGGGATCATGATGATCTCCGCCACCAGGTAGGAGGTGGAAATCCACGAGCCTTCCTCCAGGGTCGCCGACAGCGCGCCCTGGATATCCTTGAGCGAGGAGTTGGTGATCTGAATGTCCAGCACCGCCATGAAGGCGCCGAGCATCACGCTCATCACCGCGATCCAGTCCCGCCGGGTCGGTTCGCCGACCGGGCGGATCAGTTGATCACCGGCCATCGTCGGCGGCGGCTTTGTGGCTCACTTTGGGGGTGACATCTTCAGGGGCGTCCTTGATGTTCACCTTGGCGGTCACCGACATGCCCGGACGGATCTTGCCGCGCAGCGGGTTGTCGGCGGCGAAGGTCAGTTTTACCGGAATCCGTTGCACGACTTTGGTGAAGTTGCCCGTGGCATTGTCCGGCGGCAGCAGGCTGAACTGCGCGCCCGAGGCGGCGAACAGGCTGTCGACACGGGCTTTGATCGGCGTGTCGCTGTAGGCGTCGAAGGTCAGTTCGGCTTCCTGGCCGGGTTGCATGTGGCCGATCTGGGTTTCCTTGAAGTTGGCCTGAATCCAGATGTCTTCGTCAGGCACGATCGACAGCAAGTAAGCGCCGGCCTGCACGTATTGGCCTTCGCGGGCGGCACGCTGGCCGATCAGGCCGCTGATGGGGGCGTGGATTTCGCTGCGGGTCAGGTTCAGTTCGGCCTGGGCCAGGTCGGTTTTTGCGTTGGCGATCTGCGCATCGAGGCGTTTGATCTCGGCGGTCAGCGCGTTGACCTGCTGGCGCTGACTTTGCGCATCGGCCTGGGCCTTGGCCACTTGCGAGCGGGCAATGTGGGATTCGGCAGAGAGGGTGGTCACCCGCTCTTCGGAGACATAACCGGGTTTGCGCAAGGTCTCGGCGCGGGTCAGGTCGATCTGCGAGCGGCCCAGGCTGGCTTGGCTGGACGCGACTTGCGCTTCGCTGGCGGCAATCAGGCTGGCCTGCTGGGTCAGCTTGCTCTGGGCTTGCAGGCGCTCGGCCTGGCGGGTGGCCAGGACGGCATTGGCGCGGTCGACAGCGAGGCGGAAGTCGTCGCCTTCGAGTTTGATCAGCAACTGGCCTTTCTCGACATGCTGGTTGTCCTGCACCAGCACCTGGTCGATGCGCGCGCCCAACTGGCTCGACACACGGGTGATCTCGCCCTGGACATAAGCGTTGTCGGTGCTTTCATAAAAGCGCCCCTTGAAGAACCACTGGGCAAACAGGCCCCCGGCAGTCAACAAGACCATCAGCAGGAATATAAAGAGGCGACGCTTGAGTTGGGCAGGCATGAGGCAAACTGTAGTCGAGAAATTGTAAGGGAAGTTATCAGCAGGCAAATCTGGCATACAGCCGATAAGTGGTAAATGCCGTCGGTGGATATTCGGCCATTCACCGCGTCATAGGGGGGTTACAGACGCAACCTTGGCTTAAATGCCCTGTTCGCTGGAGCCGGGCGGGTGTCGCCTGTTACCATTCGCGCCTAGTTTGAACTTCGCTTTTTTTCTTTTCGAGACATGCCATGACCACCGTCCGCACTCGCATCGCGCCATCGCCTACCGGGGATCCCCACGTAGGTACCGCCTACATCGCCTTGTTCAACTACTGCTTTGCCAAGCAGCACGGCGGTGAGTTCATCCTGCGGATCGAAGACACCGACCAATTGCGTTCGACCCGTGAGTCCGAGCAGCAGATTTTCGACGCCTTGCGCTGGCTGGGGATCGACTGGAGCGAAGGCCCGGACGTCGGCGGCCCGCACGGTCCGTATCGGCAGAGCGAGCGTGGCGATATCTATCAGAAGTATTGCCAGCAACTGGTCGACATGGGGCATGCCTTCCCGTGCTTCTGCACCGCCGAAGAGCTGGACCAGATGCGCGCCGAGCAAATGGCTCGCGGTGAAACCCCGCGTTACGACGGCCGCGCGCTGCTGCTGTCCAAGGAAGAAGTCGCCCGCCGCCTGGCCGCTGGCGAACCCCATGTGATCCGCATGAAGGTGCCGAGCGAAGGCGTCTGCGTGGTGCCGGACATGCTGCGTGGCGACGTTGAAATCCCGTGGGACCGCATGGACATGCAAGTCCTGATGAAGACCGACGGCCTGCCGACGTACTTCCTGGCCAACGTGGTCGACGATCACCTGATGGGCATCACCCATGTATTGCGTGGCGAAGAGTGGCTGCCATCGGCACCGAAGCTGATCCTGCTTTACGAGTACTTCGGCTGGGAACAACCGGAGCTGTGCTACATGCCGCTGCTGCGTAACCCGGACAAGAGCAAGCTGTCCAAGCGCAAGAACCCGACCTCGGTGACGTTCTACGAGCGCATGGGCTTCATGCCGGAAGCGATGCTCAACTACCTGGGGCGCATGGGCTGGTCGATGCCGGACGAGCGCGAGAAGTTCTCGTTGCAGGAAATGGTCGACCACTTCGATCTCAAGCGCGTGTCCCTCGGCGGTCCGATCTTCGACATCGAGAAGCTGTCCTGGCTCAACGGCCAATGGCTGCGTGACCTGCCGGTGGAAGAGTTCGCCGCGCGCGTGCAGAAGTGGGCGTTCAACGCCGAATACATGATGAAGATCGCGCCGCACGTACAGGGCCGGGTCGAAACCTTCAGCCAGGTGGCACCACTGGCCGGGTTCTTCTTTGCCGGTGGCGTGAATCCGGATGCCAAGCTGTTCGAATCCAAGAAACTGTCGGGTGATCAGGTCCGTCAGTTGATGCAGTTGATCCTGTGGAAGCTCGAAAGCCTGCGTCAGTGGGAGAAGGACAGCATCACCGCGACCATTCAGGCCGTAGTCGAATCCCTGGAGCTGAAGCTGCGAGATGCCATGCCGCTGATGTTTGCCGCGATCACCGGCCAGGCCAGTTCGGTGTCGGTGCTCGATGCGATGGAAATCCTCGGGCCGGACCTGACCCGATTCCGTCTGCGCCAGGCCATCGACCTGCTGGGCGGTGTGTCGAAGAAAGAAAACAAAGAGTGGGAAAAGCTGTTGGGCGCTATCGCCTAAGCGCTCCTGATTCCCTGCAGGAGCAGCCGTCGGCAGCTCCTGCAGGTCTGCGTTGCGTGTAAACCTCCCGAATTTCCGGGGGGAGGGCGGTAAGTGGTTGTTATGCCGACAAAAAATTTTAAATTTTTTGAAAAATAAGTTTGACAGGCTTTCGATACGCCCTTAAGATTCGCCCCGTCCTCAGCGATGACATCAACGATGAGGGGCTATAGCTCAGCTGGGAGAGCGCTTGCATGGCATGCAAGAGGTCGACGGTTCGATCCCGTCTAGCTCCACCAATTTACACTTCAAGGTCTGGCCACACCGGCCTTGAAGCGATCAACACTCAGCGTTGATCAGTTGTATAGAAGGGTTTGCGTCCCCTTCGTCTAGTGGCCTAGGACACCGCCCTTTCACGGCGGTAACAGGGGTTCGAGTCCCCTAGGGGACGCCAGTTTTACAGAAGCGATGTTGCAAGATGTCGCTCCGCCGCGAGGCGAAAAATCCGGGGCTATAGCTCAGCTGGGAGAGCGCCTGCATGGCATGCAGGAGGTCAGCGGTTCGATCCCGCTTAGCTCCACCAATTTTACAGTTCAAGGTCTGGCCACACCGGCCTTGAATCGATCAGCTCTCAGCACTGATCAATTGTATAGAAGGGTTTGTGTCCCCTTCGTCTAGTGGCCTAGGACACCGCCCTTTCACGGCGGTAACAGGGGTTCGAGTCCCCTAGGGGACGCCACGATTACCCGCTCTGCGGGATTTTATAAGGGTCATTCAATTATTGAATGGCCCTTTTGTTTGTCTGGCGTTTGGCCAAATTCCTCCATTTCCAAAAAAACTGTTCTTCAGACCAGCGGTCACACCCATGACTTGCTAAAATTTATTATGAGAATAATATTTCAATCGTAATATTCGGAGGCAACGATGAACGATAAAAAAGCTCAGACCCGCGAACGCATCCTCAAGGCTGCCAGCGCAGCGCTGATTCAGCGCGGCCCGGCCGAGCCAAGCGTGGGCGAAGTGATGGGGGCGGCGGGCCTGACGGTCGGCGGCTTCTACGCACACTTCGAAAGCAAGGACGCGATGATGCTCGAGGCGTTCAAGCAATTGCTCGGTCACCGCCGCGACCTGATTGCCGACATGGACGCGGAGTTGACCGGTGAAGAGCGTCGCGCGCTGGTGGCTGCGTTCTATCTGTCGCGCAAGCACCGTGACTCCTCCGAATCGGCCTGTCCGATCCCGGCATCGGTCGGCGAGTTGGGGCGGCTGCCGGAAGCGTTTCGTGTCGCCCTGAATGAACATGTGGAATTGATGGTCGCGCAGTTGGCGGCCAGTCCTGAAGAAACCGAAAAAGCCCTGGCCGATATGGCCTTGATGGTGGGTGGGCTGGCTCTGGCGCGGGCGCTGGGGCCGGGAGAGTTGTCAGATCGATTACTGCGCGCCGCCAAATCGGCAGTGCGTTGACCCTGAAGGCTGCGGCCTGAGGAGAATGCGATGAGCGCGTTAAAGTGGGTTCGTGGCGTTAATGGCACCTTGGGCTGGTTTGCCCCGAAACTGGTCGCTAGCAAAATGCGATTGGCCTTCATGACACCGCGGGACCTGCCGCCCCGTGACTGGGAACTGCCGCTGTTGGCGCGATCCGAGCGCATTACCCTGCGGTTTGGTCTTTCGGCGCTGCGTTGGGGGCAGGGGCCGGCCGTGCTGCTGATGCACGGCTGGGAAGGTCGGCCGACGCAGTTTGCCAGCCTCATCACCGCGCTGGTCGATGCCGGTTACTCGGTCGTCGCCCTGGATGGTCCGGCCCACGGTCGCTCACCGGGCAGAGAAGCGAATGTGGTGCTGTTCGCTCGCGCCATGCTTGAAGCCGCTTCCGAACTGCCTCCGTTGCAAGCGGTCATCGGCCACTCCATGGGCGGCGCCAGTGCCATGCTTGCGATCCAGTTGGGCCTGCGTACCGAAACCCTGGTGAGTATTGCCGCCCCGGCTCGGATTCTCGGCGTGCTGCGTGGTTTCGCCCGTTATGTGGGGCTGCCGCCGAAGGCTCGCTCGGCGTTCATTCGCCAGGTGGAGAATGATGTCGGCATGCGCGCCGCGATGCTGGATGTCGCGCACTATCAACTCGATATGCCCGGCCTGATCGTTCACGCCGAAGATGACACCTTCGTCCCGGTCAGCGAGTCGCAATTGATCCACGAAGCGTGGTTCGACAGTCGCTTGCTGCGTTTGAAAGAGGGTGGTCATCAGCGCGTATTGGCCGACCCCCGAGTGATTGATGGCGTGTTATCACTGCTGGCCGGTCGCAGTCTGCAATCACGCCAATCCGCTTGAGCTTCCGTTACACTGCGCCGGTCGAAATCATCTGACCGGGAGTGGGGCATGGGCTGGGATCGGGAAACGCCATTTATCATTGATCTGCAAGTGGACGCCGAGGACATCGACGGGTTGGGACACGCGAACAACGCAGTCTACGTGACCTGGCTCGAGCGCTGCGCCTGGCGCCACTCCCAACGCCTTGGCCTGGATCTGGTCGAATACCGGCGGCTGGACCGGGCGATGGCGGTGGTGCGCCACGAGATCGATTACCTGGCAGCGGCCTACGAAGGCGATGAGTTGCAATTGGCGACCTGGATCGTCGATTGGGATCAGCGCCTGAAAATGACCCGACACTTCCAGCTGATCCGCCCCAGCGACAATGCAACGTTGCTGCGCGCGCAAACCACGTTCGTCTGCATCGAGCTGTCCACCGGCAAACCCAAGCGCATGCCGACGGAGTTCATCGAAGGCTATGGCCCGGCGATTAAAGCGCAGGAGTTGGTACAACCCTGATTTCCTGTGGGAGCGGGCTTGCTCGCGAATGCAGTGTGTCAGCAAATTAAATGTTGGCTGACACGACGCTTTCGCGAGCAAGCCCGCTCCCACATTGGATTTGCGATGTTCTGCAGATTTTCTCTGAAACCCAGTAAACTGCCGCACGTTTTTCCTCGAGTGTGTTTTTCATGCAAATTGCTTTGGCGCCCATGGAGGGGTTGGTCGACGACATCCTGCGCGATGTGCTGACCCGCGTGGGTGGTATTGACTGGTGCGTGACCGAGTTCATTCGGGTCAACGACCAGTTGCTGACGCCTGCCTATTTCCACAAGTTCGGCCCGGAGCTGCTCAACGGTGCCCGGACCGCCTCCGGCGTGCCGCTGCGTGTGCAACTGCTCGGTTCCGATCCGGTGTGCCTGGCGGAAAATGCCGCGCTGGCTTGCGAGCTGGGTTCCGAAGTGATCGACCTGAACTTCGGCTGCCCGGCCAAGACCGTCAACAAATCCCGTGGTGGTGCGGTCCTGCTCAAGGAGCCCGAGCTGCTCAACCAGATCGTCGAGCACGTCCGTCGTGCCGTCCCCGCGCACATTCCGGTCACCGCCAAGATGCGCCTGGGCTTCGACAGCCCGGACGGTTCGCTGGTGTGTGCCACGGCCCTGGCCGAAGGCGGTGCGGAACACATCGTGGTGCACGCGCGGACCAAGGTCGATGGCTACAAGCCGCCGGCTCACTGGGAGTGGATCCCGCGGGTGCAGGACGTGGTCAAGGTGCCGGTGTTCGCCAATGGTGATATCTGGAGCGTCGAAGACTGGCGCCGTTGCCGCGAGATCAGTGGCGTGGAAGACATCATGCTCGGTCGCGGCCTGGTTTCGCGCCCCGATCTGGCCAGGCAGATCGCCGCTGCCCGGGCCGGTGAAGAGGTCGTGGAGATGACCTGGAACGAGCTGCTGCCGCTGATCCAGGACTTCTGGCTGCAAGCCAAGGCGCAGATGACGCCACGCCAATCGCCGGGTCGCCTGAAGCAATGGCTGGCGATGCTGACCCGCAATTATCCCGAGGCGGTAGAGCTGTTCACCGTCCTGCGTCGTGAGATCGAACTGGATAATGTCTCGCGTTTGTTGGGGCTGCCGGTGGCTGAAGCCGCCTGAGGCTGTTTTAAAAAAAGTAGAAAATAAGCTCTTGAAATGCAATCAGCGGTCCCTATCTAAGGGTTACGCGATGCCGAATTCGGGTCGCGGAGACAAAAAACCTTGCTGATTGTTTTCAGGAGATTTGAATCATGGCTACTACATTTTCCCTGGCCCCACTGTTTCGGTCCTCGGTAGGTTTCGACCGTTTCAACGACTTGTTCGAGACCGCCCTGCGCAACGAACCAGGCAGCAGCTATCCACCCTATAACGTGGAAAAACATGGCGACGACCAGTACCGTATTGTCATCGCAGCGGCTGGTTTCCAGGAAGAAGACCTGGAGCTCGAAGTCGAGAAGGGTGTGCTGACCATCAGTGGCGGTAAACGCGACGCAAACGAAGACGTCACTTATCTGTATCAGGGTATTGCCCAGCGTGCGTTCAAGCTGTCCTTCCGTCTGGCGGATCACATCGAGATCAAGGCGGCCGGCCTGAGCAACGGTCTGTTGAGCATCGACCTGCTGCGGGTGATTCCGGAAGAGGCGAAAGCCAAGCGCATCCCGATCAACGGGGCGCAAAAACCGGCTCTGCAACACTGAGTCCGGGCAGGAAGAAGGGCGCCTTTGGCGCCCTTTTTTGTGCCTGTGCCATTTGTAGGAGCTGCCGCAGGCTGCGATCTTTTGATTTTGAATTTTAAGATCAAAAGATCGCAGCCTTCGGCAGCTCCTACAGGGTTCGCGTCACTTCAGGAGTTTTTGGAACTCTTCCACCGGCAACGGCGGGCTGTGCAAATACCCTTGGTAGAAGTGACACTCCAGCCCCTGCAGGAACTCAAGCTGCTCCGCTGTTTCCACCCCTTCGGCAATCACTTTCAAATCCAGGCTGCGGGCCATGGCGACGATGGCGCGGATGATCTCGGCGTCGTTCGGGTCGCTGGTGGCGTCGCGGATGAATGACTTGTCGATTTTCAGGGTGTCGACCGGCAGGCGCTTGAGGTAGGTCAGCGAGGAATAGCCGGTGCCGAAGTCGTCCATGGCGAAGCTCACGCCGAGTTTTTTCAGGCGGCGCATTTTGCTGATGGTGTCTTCCAGGTTCTGGATCACGATGCCTTCGGTGATTTCCAGCTTCAGCAACGTGCAGGGCAGCCCATAGGTGGCGAGGCTGTTTTCAACGCGTTCGACGAAATCGTTCTGGCGGAACTGGCGCGGGCTGATATTCACGCACAGGCTGAATTTGTACGGGTTCACCAAGCCTCGGTCGATCAGTTTCTTGAAGGCCTGGCAGGCTTCGTCGAGGATCCAGGTGCCGACCTCCAGGATCAGTCCGCTGTCTTCCAGCACCTTGATGAACTCGGTGGGTGACTGCGCGCCGAGTTCCGGGTGATTCCAGCGTACCAGAGCCTCGGCGCCGACGATGCGGTCGCCCCGGGCGTCGACCTGGGGTTGGTAATGCACGCGAAACTCGCCCCGGGACAGAGCCAGGCGCAGGTCGGTTTCCATGCGCAGGCGTTCGCTCGCGGCCTTCTGCATGGTGTTGTGGTACATCTGCGCAGTATTGCGCCCCGAGTCCTTGGCGCGATAGAGCGCGATGTCGGCGCGCTTGAGCAGGTCGGTCGGGGTCGAGCCGTGATCGGGGATCAGCGCAATGCCGATACTGGGCGTCACTTGCAGGCGCTGGCCGTCGAGGAACATCGGTTCGGACAGCAGTTCGCGGATGGTGTCGGCCAGTTCCCGAACCTGATCGCTGACTTCGCTGCGCGAGCCTTCGAGACCGCTGAGCAGCACCACGAATTCGTCGCCACCCAGGCGTGCAACGGTGTCCTCCATGCGCACGCTGGCCTCCAGGCGCGCGGTGATGATTTTCAGCACGGTATCGCCCACCGGGTGCCCGAGGGAGTCGTTGATGTGCTTGAAATGGTCGAGGTCGAGGAACATCAGCGCGCCGCGCAGGTTATGCCGTTTGAGCAGGGCGATCTGCTGGCTCAGGCGGTCCATCAGCAAGGCACGGTTGGGCAGGTTGGTCAGTGGGTCGTGGTAGGCCAGATGGCGAATCTGCGCTTCGGCGTTTTTCAGCAGGCTCACGTCCCGCGCGGTCAACAGCAGGCAGGCAGTTTCGTTGAGGGTGATCGGTTCCACCGAGACTTCGACGGTGAGCAGTTCGCCGCGCTTGTTGCGCCCGAGCATTTCCTGGTGATGAACCCGGCCCTTGATCTGCAATTCGGCCAGCAGCGCCGAGCGTTGTTTTTCTTCCGCCCATATCCCGACCTGGTACACCGTGCGCCCCACCACTTCTTCGGCGCGGTAGCCGGTCAGGCGGCAGAAACCGTCGTTGACCTCCAGATAGCGGCCGGTGTCGCGCTCGGTGATGGTGATGGCGTCGGGGCTGGAGTGGAAGGCCTTGGCGAATTTCTCTTCGCTGGCCTTGAGCGCCGCTTCCGAGCGTTGTTGCTGGGTGATATCTCGCAGCGTGGTGACGATGCAGGCCTGGTCGCCGACGCTGATCTGGCGGCTGGAAATCACGCAGGTCAGGGCCTGTCCGTCCTTGTGCTGGACGAGGATGGCGACGTTGTTCAGGCCTTGTTCGCGGATCACTTGTTCGATCCGTCGCAGGCTTTTCGCTGACGCGTCCCACAGACCGATTTCGTCGGCGCTGCGGCCGATCACATCGGCGGCGCTCCAGCCGAAGGTCTGGGTGAAGCTGGAGTTGATTTCTATGAACTGGCCGCTGTCCTGGTGGGTGACGCAGATCGGATCGGGGCTGACCTGGAACAGCGTGGCGAATTTTTCTTCGGAGGCCACCAGCCGTTGTTCGCGCTCCACCTGGTCAGTGATGTCGAGCAAGGTGCCGGCCATGCGCACCGGCACGCCGTTGTCATCGCGGTAGAGGCGGGCGCGGCTTTCCAGGTAGCGTGAGCTGCCGTCGGGCAATTGCACGCGGTAGGTCAATTGATAGTTGCCGGCCGGGCCTTCGCGCAGGCTGCGGTAGGCGTCGCGCATGGTGTCGCGCTCTTCGCCGGGTACGCCTTCGAAAAACGCGTCGAAGGATTCGTGAAAGGGTTTGGCTTCCAGACCGTGCAGTTGGGCGGCCCGTGCCGATCCGTAGAGCATGCCGCTGGGAATGTGCCAGTCCCAGGTCCCGAGTTGCGCCGAATCCAGGGCCAGGTCGAGGCGTTCCTGGCTGTCTTTGAGGGCATGTTCGGCGACTTTGCGTTCGGTGGTGTCGAGGAAGGTGCTCAGTAGATAGGGCTGGCCTTCGAGCTCGACTTTTTGCGCACTGAGGATGCCGTCATGGATCTGGCCGTTGCTGGCGCGAAACTGCACTTCCATGCTCACCACGTCGCCCTTGGCTTTAGTGGCCTTGACCAGTTCGGCCCGTTGCTCGGGGTGCACCCACAGCCCCAGTTCCAGGGTGGTGCGGCCGATCGCGTTTTGCACAGGCCAACCGAACAGGCTTTCGAAATACTGGTTGGCTTCGGTAATCAGGCCGTCTTCCTGGCGGGTCAGCAGAACCATGTTCGGGCACAGGTGAAACAGGGTGGCGAAGCGTTTTTCCGAGCTGCTCAAGGCCTGCTCACGCTGGCGCTGGTGAGTGATCTCGCGGATCACGCCAATCATCCGCGGCCGGCCATGCTTGTCCGGCAACAGGCTGCCGCTGATTTCCAGCCAGTGCAGGCTGCCGTCGGGCCAGCGGATGCGGTGGTGCATGGCCTGCTCCAGTGGCGCGCCGCCAATGACCGCATGAAAGGCACGAACGGTTTTGGCGCGATCCTCTGGGGGTAGAAGGTCGAGGTATTCCAGGTCATGGGGCAGCGGTTGCCGTGGATCGAAGCCGAACAGCGCCTGCGTGCCCCGGGACCAACTGATCTTCCCGCGTTCGATGTCCCAATACCAGGCGCCCAGGCGCGCACCGTTGAGCGCGGCCAGCAATTGCGAGGCGCTTTCCCAGCTCTGTTCGGAGCTTTTCGGATCAATTGCCTGGATACGCGGCATCGGCGGAATACGGTCTACAGATTTCGGCATTGGCAAGCCTTGGGCTGGTGTTGGGCGTTTGTTGCAGGCATTCGCGGCTCTATAGGAGTAGCACAACTTAGCCTTGAGTCCCTGGCAGATCGAGTTGAGCGTCCAGTAAGGCCATGAAGGCCCGCGCAGCATTCGACAGCGTCCTTTCCGTGTGCAGGATATAGCCTAGCTGGCGAGTGAGCTGTATGCCCGGCAAAGGTATGCGTGCCACCTGGTCATCGAGCATGGTGCGCGGCAAGACACTCCAGGCCAGGCCGATCGAGACCATCATCTTGATGGTTTCCAGGTAGTTGGTACTCATGGCGATGTTTGGCGTCAGGCCCTGGGCTTCAAACAGCCGTTGCACGATGTGGTGGGTAAAGGTGTTGCCGCCGGGGAATACCGCCGGGTGTCGGGCGATGTCTGCCAGGCTGACCTTGCCGTTGTCGAGCAGTGAATGCTCCGGGGCGACCACGAAATCCAGCGGGTCGTCCCACACAGGCGTGGCCTTGACCAGTGTGTGGGGCTCCGGTGCGAGGGTGATGACTGCCAGTTCGGCGCGGCCATGGAGAATTTCCTCGTAGGCCACTTCCGAATCGAGGAACTGAATATCCAGCGCCACTTGCGGGTAGCGTCGGGTGAATTCCCTTAATAAGGGTGGCAGGCGGTGCAGGCCGATGTGGTGACTGGTGGCCAGGGTCAGGCGGCCGGTCACTTCGCCGGTGAGGTTGGTCAGGGCGCGGCGCGTATCATCCAGCACATTGAGAATCTGATAGGCCCGTGGCAGCAGGGCGCGCCCGGCCTCGGTCAAACCCACTTCACGGCCCAGGCGATCGAACAGCCGCACCTTCAATTGCTGCTCCAGTCCGGCGATGCGCTTGCTGACGGCCGGCTGGGTCAGGTGCAGCCGTTCACCTGCACCGGAGAAACTTCCGGTCTCGGCAATGGCAATAAAAGCATTGAGGTTGGCCAGGTCCATGTTCGTATTCCAGTTGGTTATCCAAAGTATAAAAAATATGAATTTGAGTTATTTAATGTAACCCCATAGGATCAGCCTCACAAGCCAAAGGGTTATTGAGCACTTCAGGGCCCGGGGCATAGAAACAAGCTGATGAGGAAACCGTCTGATGGCCGGCAAAACGCTCTACGACAAGCTCTGGGATTCGCATTTGGTCAAGCAGCGCGACGATGGCTCTGCGCTGATCTACATCGACCGTCACATCATCCACGAAGTGACTTCGCCGCAAGCCTTTGAAGGCCTGCGTCTGGCCGGGCGCAAGCCATGGCGCATCGATGCCAACATCGCGACCCCGGACCACAACGTACCGACCACCCCGGAGCGCAAGGGTGGCATCGACGCCATCGTTGACCAGGTCTCGCGCCTGCAAGTCCAGACCCTCGATGACAACTGCGATGAATACGGCATTGTCGAATTCAAGATGAACGACGTTCGCCAGGGCATCGTCCACGTCATCGGCCCGGAGCAGGGCGCCACCTTGCCGGGCATGACCGTGGTCTGCGGCGACTCCCACACCTCGACCCACGGCGCATTCGGCGCATTGGCGCACGGTATCGGCACTTCCGAGGTCGAGCATGTGCTCGCCACCCAGTGCCTGGTCGCCAAGAAAATGAAGAACATGCTGGTGCGCGTCGAAGGCCAATTGCCGTTCGGCGTGACCGCCAAGGACATCGTGCTCGCCGTGATCGGCAAGATCGGCACCGCCGGCGGTAACGGCCACGCCATCGAATTCGCCGGCAGCGCGATTCGCGACCTGTCCGTGGAAGGCCGCATGACCATCTGCAACATGGCCATCGAAGCCGGCGCTCGCGTGGGCCTGGTGGCTGCAGACGAAAAGACTGTGGAATACGTCAAGGGTCGTCCGTTCGCTCCGAAAGGCGCGGAGTGGGACCTGGCCGTCGAAGCCTGGAAAGACCTGGTGTCCGACGCCGACGCCAGATTCGACACCGTGGTCGAGCTCGACGCAACGCAAATCAAGCCGCAGGTCAGTTGGGGCACCTCGCCGGAAATGGTATTGGCGGTCGACCAGAACGTGCCGGATCCTGCGAAGGAAATGGACCTGGTCAAGCGTGATTCCATCGTCCGTGCCTTGAAGTACATGGGTTTGACCGCCAATCAGGCGATCACCGACATCCAGCTCGACCGCGTGTTCATCGGTTCCTGCACCAACTCGCGGATCGAAGACCTGCGCGCCGCAGCGGTGATCGCCAAGGGCCGCAAAGTGGCCTCGACCATCAAGCAGGCCATCGTCGTTCCAGGTTCGGGCCTGGTGAAGGCTCAGGCTGAATCGGAAGGCCTGGACAAGATTTTCCTCGAAGCCGGTTTCGAATGGCGTGAGCCGGGTTGCTCGATGTGCCTGGCGATGAACCCGGACCGTTTGGAAAGTGGCGAGCATTGCGCCTCGACCTCCAACCGTAACTTCGAAGGCCGTCAGGGCGCCGGTGGCCGTACCCACCTCGTCAGCCCGGCCATGGCCGCGGCCGCTGCCGTAAACGGTCGTTTCGTCGACGTCCGTGAATTGATTTAAGGAGCGCAGCATGAAAGCTTTTACCCAGCACACTGGACTTGTCGCGCCTTTGGATCGTGCCAACGTCGACACCGACCAGATCATTCCGAAGCAGTTCTTGAAGTCGATCAAACGCACCGGTTTTGGCCCGAACCTGTTCGATGAATGGCGCTACCTGGATGTGGGGCAGCCGTACCAGGACAACTCCAAGCGTCCGCTGAACAAGGACTTCGTCCTCAATGCCGAGCGTTACAAGGGCGCCAGCGTGTTGCTGGCCCGTGAGAACTTCGGTTGCGGCTCCAGTCGTGAACACGCGCCGTGGGCGCTGGAAGAGTACGGTTTCCGCAGCATCATCGCGCCGAGCTATGCCGACATCTTCTTCAACAACAGCTTCAAGAATGGCTTGCTGCCGATCATCCTGAGCGATGCGGAAGTCGACGAACTGTTCCAGCAGGTCGAGGCCAATCCGGGTTATCAGTTGCAGGTCGATCTGCAAGCCCAGACCGTGACCCGCCCTGACGGCAAGGTGTTGAGCTTTGAAATCGACGCGTTCCGCAAGCATTGCCTGCTCAACGGCCTGGACGATATCGGCCTGACCTTGCAGGACGGTGATGCGATTGCAGCGTTTGAGGCCAAGCACCGTGCGAGCCAGCCCTGGTTGTTTCGCGACGCGTGATTTTGCGTAAGGCGTAATGACGCCATCGCGAGCAAGCTCGCTCCCACATTGGATTTGCGGCGTTCACAAAACCTGTGGGAGCGAGCTTGCTCGCGATGAGGCCAGAACAGACACCCCAAGACTCACCCCAAAAAGGAAGTCCCCATGACCAGCACCGCCCAGCACAGCCAGGTAGTCCAAAAGCAATTCGGTGAACAGGCAGCCGCCTACCTGAGCAGCGCCGTCCACGCTCAAGGCACCGAATTCGCGCTGCTACAGGCTGAACTGGCGGGGCAGGGCGATGCCCGGGTCCTGGACCTGGGTTGCGGCGCCGGTCACGTGAGTTTCCACGTAGCGCCGCTGGTCAGGGAGGTCGTGGCCTACGACCTGTCGCAACAGATGCTCGATGTGGTGACGGCTGCCGCTGCTGACCGGGGTTTGGGCAATGTGTCCACGGTCAACGGTGCCGCCGAGCGCCTGCCGTTCGCCGATGGCGAATTCGATTTCGTCTTCAGCCGCTATTCGGCGCACCATTGGAGCGATCTGGGCGTGGCTCTGCGGGAAGTGCGCCGGGTGTTGAAGCCCGGTGGCGTGGCGGCATTTGTCGACGTGTTGTCACCGGGCAGTCCGTTGTTCGACACTTACCTGCAAAGCGTCGAAGTGCTGCGTGACACCAGCCATGTGCGCGATTATTCCGCCGGTGAGTGGCTGCGCCAGGTCAGTGAGGCGGGGTTGCACACCCGCAGTACCACCCGTCAGCGCTTGCGCCTGGAGTACAACAGCTGGGTCGAGCGCATGCGCACCCCTGAAGTGATGCGCGCGGCGATCCGCCAGTTGCAGCAGTCGATAGGTCATGAAGTACGCGAATATTTTGAGATTGAGGCCGATGGTTCGTTCAGTACCGATGTGCTGGTACTGTTTGTAGAAAGATAGGTAGCGATCGATAGAGTTTTTCCGGGAGCGCCCCGTGGGTGCACCGACTGATGACATGAGGAAAGCATGAGCAAGCAGATTCTGATTCTCCCAGGTGACGGTATTGGTCCGGAAATCATGGCCGAAGCGGTCAAGGTGCTGGAACTGGCCAGTGACAAGTTCTCTCTGGGCTTCGAGCTGAGCCACGACGTGATCGGTGGCGCGGCCATCGACAAACACGGCGTGCCTTTGGCCGATGAAACCCTGGAGCGTGCCCGCGCGGCCGATGCCGTATTGCTGGGTGCGGTCGGCGGCCCGAAATGGGACACCATCGAGCGTGACATCCGCCCTGAGCGCGGCCTGTTGAAAATCCGCGCACAACTGGGCCTGTTCGGCAACCTGCGTCCGGCGATCCTGTACCCGCAACTGGCCGAGGCTTCCAGCCTGAAGCCGGAAATCGTCTCCGGGCTGGACATCCTGATCGTTCGCGAACTGACCGGCGGCATCTACTTCGGTGCACCGCGTGGTACCCGTACCCTGGAAAACGGCGAGCGTCAGTCCTACGACACCCTGCCGTACAGCGAAAGCGAAATCCGCCGCATCGCCCGTGTCGGCTTCGACATGGCCATGGTGCGCGGCAAGAAGCTGTGCTCGGTGGACAAGGCCAACGTACTGGCGTCCAGCCAGTTGTGGCGTGAAGTGGTTGAGCAGGTGGCCAAGGATTATCCTGAAGTCGAACTGAGCCACATGTACGTCGACAACGCCGCCATGCAACTGGTGCGTGCACCGAAGCAGTTCGACGTGATCGTTACCGACAACATGTTCGGCGACATCCTGTCCGACCAGGCCTCGATGCTCACCGGTTCCATCGGCATGCTGCCGTCGGCGTCCCTGGACACCAACAACAAGGGCATGTACGAGCCGTGCCACGGTTCGGCGCCGGACATTGCGGGCAAGGGCATTGCCAACCCGCTGGCGACCATTTTGTCGGTGTCGATGATGCTGCGTTACAGCTTCAATCAGCAGGCTGCCGCCGACGCCATCGAGAAAGCCGTGAGCCTGGTGCTCGATCAGGGCTTGCGCACGGGTGACATCTGGTCGGCCGGTTGCACTAAAGTCGGTACGCAGGAAATGGGTGACGCAGTAGTCGCCGCGCTGCGGAATCTGTAATCTCTCGGGCCCGCTGCCAAATTCAAGACAAGGCAGCGGCCCACATTTCAAGAAGGTGTAGTTGCGATGAAACGTGTAGGTCTGATCGGTTGGCGCGGTATGGTCGGTTCCGTGCTCATGCAGCGGATGCTGGAAGAGCAGGATTTCGATCTTATCGAGCCGGTGTTTTTCACCACTTCCAATGTCGGTGGCCAAGGCCCGTCCGTGGGCAAGGACATTGCTCCGCTCAAGGACGCTTACAGCATTGAAGAGCTGAAAACCCTCGACGTGATTCTGACCTGCCAGGGTGGCGACTACACCAGCGAAGTCTTCCCCAAGCTGCGCGAAGCCGGCTGGCAGGGTTACTGGATCGACGCCGCCTCCAGCCTGCGCATGCAGGATGACGCGGTGATCGTGCTGGACCCGGTGAACCGCAAGGTCATCGACCAGCAGCTCGATGCTGGCACCAAGAACTACATCGGCGGCAACTGCACCGTCAGCCTGATGCTGATGGGTCTCGGTGGCCTGTTCGAAGCCGGTTTGGTCGAGTGGATGAGCGCCATGACCTATCAGGCGGCCTCCGGTGCCGGCGCGCAGAACATGCGTGAACTGATCAAGCAGATGGGCGCGACCCACGCCGCTGTCGCCGATCAACTGGCCGATCCGGCCAGCGCGATCCTCGACATCGACCGTCGCGTGGCCGAAGCCATGCGCAGCGACGCGTACCCGACCGAAAACTTCGGCGTACCGCTGGCCGGCAGCCTGATCCCGTGGATCGACAAGGAACTGCCGAACGGTCAAAGCCGTGAAGAGTGGAAGGCCCAGGCCGAGACCAACAAGATCCTCGGTCGCTTCAAGAGCCCGATCCCGGTCGATGGCATCTGCGTGCGCATCGGCGCCATGCGCTGCCACAGCCAGGCGCTGACCATCAAACTGAACAAAGACGTGCCGATCGCCGATATCGAGGGGTTGATCAGCCAGCACAACCCTTGGGTCAAGCTGGTGCCGAACAGCCGTGAGACCAGCATTCAGGAGCTGAGCCCGAACAAGGTCACCGGCACCCTGAACATCCCGGTTGGTCGTCTGCGCAAGCTGAACATGGGTTCGCAGTTCGTCGGCGCGTTCACCGTCGGCGACCAGTTGCTGTGGGGTGCGGCCGAACCGCTGCGTCGCATGCTGCGGATCCTGCTCGAGCGTTGATCGACTGATGCAATGAAAGAACCCGCGCCTTGAAAGAGGTGCGGGTTTTTTTATCCCTGACTGTCTGACGTTTATGGGTGGCCCGTACCGGCCTCTTCGCGGGCAAGCCCGCTCCCACAGGGTTTAGCGCGATCCTTGTGGGAGCGAGCCTGCTCGCGAAGGGGCCATCACAGGCACCACAAGGCCCGGCAGAATTGCCTGCATGCCAGTCACCCGGTAAAGTGCCGCTCCCCCCGTTTCGCCAGAGGTAGAACCATGAGCCAGACCATTGATATTGCCGTGATCGGCGCCACCGGTACTGTCGGCGAAACACTGGTGCAGATTCTCGAGGAGCGCGATTTCCCGATCGGCACCCTTCACCTGTTGGCCAGCAGCGAGTCGGCCGGCAGTTCCGTACCCTTTCGCGGCAAGAACGTGCGGGTGCGGGAAGTCGATGAGTTCGACTTCAGCAAGGTGCAGTTGGCATTTTTTGCCGCCGGCCCGGCGGTTTCCTTGAGTTTTGCTTCCCGTGCGAACGATGCCGGTTGCTCGGTGATCGATCTGTCCGGTGCCTTGTCGGCGGATAAGGCGCCGCAGGTCGTGCCTGAGGCCAACGCTCAGGTGCTGGCGGGCTTGAAAAAGCCATTTCTGGTCAGCAGTCCAAGTCCTTCGGCTACCACGCTGGCGGTGGTGCTCGCGCCGCTGATGGATGTACTCGATTTGCAGCGCGTCAGCCTGACCGCCAGCCTGGCGGTATCGGCCCAGGGCCGTGAAGCCGTGAGTGAGCTCGCCCGGCAAACCGCCGAACTGCTGAATGTGCGGCCGCTCGAGCCGAAATTCTTTGACCGGCAAATGGCCTTCAACCTGTTGGCTCAGGTCGGCAAGCCGGATGAACAAGGTCATACGCTGCTGGAAAAACGCCTGGTGCGTGAGCTGCGTCAGGTCATGGCGCTGCCTTCATTGAAGATTTCCGTCACTTGCATTCAAGCCCCGGTGTTTTTTGGCGATAGCTATAGCGTGACCCTGCAGTGCGCAAACGACATTGATTTGGCCAAAGTCAATGCTGCGTTGGAAGACGCGCCCGGTATCGAGCTGGTCGAGGCGGGCGATTACCCGACGCCGGTAGGTGACGCGGTAGGCCAGGATGTGGTCTACGTGGGGCGGGTTCGCCAGGGTATCGACGACCTGTCGGAACTTAATTTGTGGCTGACGTCAGATAACGTACGCAAAGGCGCCGCGCTCAACGCAGTGCAGCTGGCTGAGTTGTTGATTAAAGACCTGCTGTAAAAGATACTTTGCAACAATTTGTCGATTGATTCCGCACGAGCCTATGCTTGCCGGAGTGCTGAAGGCGAGCCACTCTGCGGGGCTTGGCGGGGCATCAATCAAATGATCGCGCGCGACGACCTTCGTCGTTGCACGCAATGCCTTGCGGCTGCGGCTATCAATATCTTCTCGCTGGCCGAGGAATGTTCAAACTAAGGATGAGCTAATGGTTCAAGTTCGCAAACTGGTGTTAGCAATAGCGGCCGCCTCGGCGCTGTCCTCCGGTATGGCGCATGCCCTCGGGCTCGGGGAACTGACCCTGAAATCAACGCTCAACCAGCCGCTGGTGGCGGAAATCGAGCTGCTCGATGTCAAGGACCTCACCGCTGCCGAATTGGTGCCGAGCCTGGCTTCGCCGGAAGATTTCGCCAAGGCCGGTGTTGACCGCCAGGCGTTTCTGAATGACTTGACCTTCACCCCGGTGCTTAACGCCAGCGGCAAAAGCATCCTGCGCGTGACCTCCAGCAAGCCTCTCTCCGAGCCGATGGTGAAGTTCCTGGTTCAGGTGATGTGGCCGAATGGCCGTTTGCTGCGCGACTACAGTGTGCTGCTCGATCCATCGAAATTCTCGCCGCAAGCCGCCGAGGCGGCTGCGCAGCCCGCACCGACTTCAACCGTCGCTGCGCCGGTCACCGGTGCGACCAAACCGTCGCAATACACCACCACGCCGCGCGATACCCTGTGGGAAATCGCCGCGAAGGCGCGTAATGGCGGTTCGATCCAGCAAACCATGCTGGCCATTCAGGCGCTGAACCCGGACGCCTTCATTGACGGCAACATCAACCGCCTGAAAACCGGCCAGGTGCTGCGTATGCCGGATCAGGCGCAGAGTACGAACCTGCCGCAACCCAAGGCCATCGCCGAAGTGGCCGCGCAGAACAAGGCCTGGCGTCAGGGTCGCCGTTATGTCGCCAAGCCCGGGGCAGGGCAGCAGCAACTGGACGCCACCAATCGCGCTCGCACCGATGTTGCTCCGACTCAAGCGGCCGGCGACAAACTGAGCCTGGTGTCTGCCGAGTCCGGCAAGAATCGTGGCAAAGGACCTGCCGGCGATGCTGCGGCCCTTAGCAACAAGCTGGCGGTGACTCAGGAGAGCCTCGACAGCAGTCGTCGTGATAACGCCGAACTGAAAAGCCGCATGGCCGACCTGCAAAGCCAGGTGGACAAGCTGCAGCGCCTGATTGAGTTGAAGAATAATCAACTGGCCAAGTTGCAGGCCGAGGGCGCGACTGGCGCACCAGGCACCGCAACGGCTCCGGCAATGTCGGCCGAGCTGGCGCCCAATCCGACTGCACCTGCTCCGGCAGACACTGCACCGGTTGCACCTGCGCCAGTGGTCACGGCACCCGAGGCAGCTCCGACGCCGGCCGCATCCGACGATCAGAAATTCAATGAGTTGCTGAGCAATCCGGTGCTGCTGGGCCTGGTGGGTGGCGGTGCTGTCGTTCTGCTGCTCTTGCTGCTGTTGCTGGCGCGCCGTCGCAAAGCCCAGCAAGCAGCCGAGAAGCATCAGCGCATGGCGCGTGCCCTGGCCGAAGAGCAGCCGTTCTCGGCCGATCTCGACCTGCCGGAAAGCAGCTTCGAAGGCCTGGAAGTTCCGTCGCCAAGCGTGAAGCTGGCGACTGCACCGACGCCAGCTCCCGCGCCTGCGCCGGTCATTGCCCCGGTTGTGATGACCACGCCGATCGCCGCGCCATTGGTGTCGCCGGCTGCCGAGCGTTCCGACGATGTACTGGGCCAGGCTCAGTCGCACATCAGTGCCGGTCGCCTGAACCAGGCTGCCGCGTTACTGGAGGACGGCGTCAAGCGAGAGCCTCAGCGCAGCGATTTGCGCTTGAAGCTGATGGAAGTCTATGGCCAGCAAGGCGACCGCGATGCGTTCGTCAGCCAGGAGCGCAAGCTGGTGGCCAATGGCGACAACTTCGCCCAGGTTGAAAAGCTCAAAAGCCGCTTCCCGGCCATGGCGCTGGTGGCTGCCGGTGGCATCGCCGCAGCCGCCGTTGCTGCCGAGCTGGACGCGCAGTACGTCAAGGACCTGTTGCTCGATGAGCCGCAAGCACCCGCGCCGGAACCGACGCCGTTCGAGGATGACCTCGACAGCGCCTTCGACCTGAGCCTGGATGATCTGGACACGATCCAGCCAGTGGCGCCTGCACCGGCACCTGTACCGGAGCCTGAAGTGGCGGCTTTGGCGGATCTGGACGAATTCCCGCTGGATGACGATCTGAGTTTTGAGTCGGTGTTGCAGCAACAGACCGAAATCAAGGAAAACCTCGACGATCTGTCGGACTTCGACCTTGACCTGGATCTCGGTGCGCAACCGTCGCCGGCGATGCTGGCTGAAGATGACTTCCTGCTGGATCTGGATGAAGGCGTGAAGGATTTTCCAGCCGCCGAAACCCCGGCTGTTCCTGAAGTTGCGCTGGATGATCTGGACTTGCCTGCCGACTTCGACCTGTCGCTGGCCGACGAAATGAGCACACCGGATGCGTTCGCCGCAGAGCTGGATGATGTCAATGCCGAGCTGGAAAGTTTGTCCAACAGCATCGGCGAACCGACCTTTACCGAAGCCGATGCCGCACTGGATGGCGATGACGAGTTCGACTTCCTCTCGGGTACCGATGAAGCCGCTACTAAGCTCGATCTGGCCCAGGCCTATATCGACATGGGCGACAGCGACGGTGCCCGCGACATCCTCAAAGAGGTCGTGAGCGAAGGCAGTGACGAGCAGAAAAGCGAAGCCAGGGAGATGCTTTCGCGTCTGGCTTGAGTGATCGGTACGTTGTAAACAAAGCGGCAGCCCGGTGAGGCTGCCGTTTTTGTTTGGGCGATGAATTGATGTCGTCTGCTGTGGCCTCTTCGCGGGCAAGCCCGCTCCCACAGGATCACACTATACCTGTGGGAGCGGGCTTGCTCGCGAAGAGGCCGGAACAGTCAAAGGAGATCTCTCTGGTATCCCCGCCCGGTGGCCTTATAATGCCCGCCTTTGGTACATCATCAGGCTGTCCCTCCTTGGCAAATATAGATAACCCGGCCGCCGAAATGGCAGCCGACGGCTTTTTCCGGATCGCGCTGGGCGTCGAATACAAAGGCTCGCGCTACCGTGGCTGGCAGCGCCAGGCGTCCGGGGTGCTCACCGTGCAGGAAACCCTCGAAAACGCCTTGTCCAAAGTCGCCGACTCGCCCGTTTCGCTGATGTGCGCCGGGCGTACCGACGCCGGGGTGCATGCCTGCGGACAGGTGGTGCATTTCGACACCCAGGTCGAGCGTTCGATGAAGGCCTGGACCATGGGCGCCAACATCAACTTGCCCCACGACGTCAGTGTCAGTTGGGCCAAGGTCATGCCGGCGCATTTCCATGCGCGGTTCAAGGCCATTGCCCGGCGTTATCGCTACGTGATCTACAACGATCAGATCCGCCCCGCGCACCTGAACGAAGAAGTGACCTGGAACCACCGGCCGCTGGACGTCGAGCGCATGGCCGAGGCGGCTCAATACCTGCTCGGCACCCATGATTTCAGCGCTTTTCGCGCCGGCCAGTGCCAGGCCAAGTCGCCGATCAAGGAACTGCATCACCTGCGCGTCACCCGTCACGGCAAGATGATCGTGCTGGACATTCGCGCCAGCGCCTTCCTGCACCACATGGTGCGCAACATCGCCGGTGTGCTGATGACCATTGGTGCCGGTGAGCGTCCGGTGGAGTGGATGAAAGAGGTGCTGGAGAGCCGGATTCGGCGGTCCGGGGGCGTGACGGCGCATCCATTCGGCTTGTACCTGGTGCAGGTCGAGTACCGTGACGAGTTCCAATTGCCAGAACGTTACATCGGTCCACACTTCCTGACCGGCTTCTCCGAACTTGGCGGCTGACGCCCTCGAATGCTTTTGTTACCATCCGGGACTTTCCCGGATTTGTCTTGGAGTTGTGTCGACATGTCAGCCGTTCGCAGCAAGATCTGTGGGATTACCCGCATAGAGGATGCGTTGGCAGCCGTCGAGGCCGGGGCGGATGCCATCGGCTTCGTGTTCTATGCCAAAAGCCCCCGTGCGGTGACGTTCCAGCAGGCGCGCTCGATCATCCAGGCGCTGCCGCCGTTCGTGACCACCGTGGGCCTGTTCGTCAATGCGAGCCGTTGCGAACTGGGTGAGCTCCTCGACGCAGTGCCCCTGGACCTGCTGCAATTTCACGGCGATGAAAGCGCGGCGGATTGCGAAGGCTGGCACCGTCCGTACATCAAGGCGTTGCGGGTCAAGGCGGGGGATGACATCGCCGCGGCCTGTGATGCGTATGCCAGTGCCAGCGGTATCCTGCTCGATACCTATGTCGAAGGCGTTCCCGGAGGAACCGGTGAGGCGTTTGACTGGTCACTGATACCGCAAGGCTTGAGCAAACCGATCATTCTGGCCGGCGGCCTGACGCCGGATAACGTCGCCGAAGCGATTGCCCGCGTCCGGCCTTATGCCGTGGATGTCAGCGGCGGGGTAGAGGCGAGCAGGGGCATCAAGGATCACGCAAAGGTCCAGGCATTTATCAAGGCGGTACGCGGTAGCACCTGTTGATGTGACGGCTGGCAGACTGCCGCCGTCCACTGCACTGTACAAAACGGCTGAGGGTCATGGGGTGGTACGCAGGTCACGTTTCGCTGATCCGGCCATTCACTGATCATCGCCGCACACATGAATTTAGCGCTAGGGCATACACGGGGCTGCGAACCAGAGCGTTCGGGCCGCCGGTACTGGAGAAAGAAAGCATGAGCAACTGGTTAGTAGACAAACTGATCCCTTCGATCATGCGTTCCGAGGTCAAGAAGAGCTCGGTGCCTGAAGGTCTTTGGCACAAATGCCCGTCTTGCGAGGCTGTGCTGTATCGTCCTGAGTTGGAAAAGACCCTGGACGTTTGCCCCAAGTGCAACCATCACATGCGTATCGGCGCTCGCGCCCGTATCGACATCTTCCTCGACGTTGAAGGCCGTACCGAGCTGGGTGCAGACCTGGAGCCGGTTGACCGTCTGAAGTTCCGCGATGGCAAGAAGTACAAGGACCGCCTGACCGCTGCACAAAAGCAGACCGGCGAAAAAGACGCGCTGGTTTCGATGAGCGGCACGTTGCTGGGCATGCCGATCGTGGTTTCCGCGTTCGAATTTTCCTTCATGGGCGGTTCGATGGGCGCCATTGTCGGTGAGCGTTTCGTTCGCGCCGCCAACTACGCCCTGGAAAAACGTTGCCCGATGGTCTGTTTCTCGGCTTCCGGCGGTGCGCGGATGCAGGAAGCGCTGATTTCCCTGATGCAGATGGCCAAGACCTCTGCGGTGCTGGCGCGTCTGCGTGAAGAAGGCATCCCGTTCATCTCCGTGCTGACCGATCCGGTCTACGGCGGCGTTTCCGCCAGCCTGGCGATGCTGGGCGACGTGATTGTCGGCGAGCCGAAGGCGCTGATCGGTTTTGCCGGTCCGCGTGTGATCGAGCAGACCGTGCGTGAAAAACTGCCGGAAGGCTTCCAGCGCAGCGAGTTCCTGCTGGAGCACGGTGCCATCGACATGATCATCGACCGTCAGGAGCTGCGTCCGCGCCTGGGTAACCTGCTGGCGCAAATGATGGGCCTGCCGACGCCGAAGTTCGTGGCTGCACCCATCGTTCCAATCGTGGTTCCACCGGTACCTGCCAGCCTATGACCCAACGTACCCTTGGCGAATGGCTCGCCTACCTCGAACAGTTGCACCCTTCGGCCATCGACATGGGGCTGGAGCGATCGCAGCAGGTAGCGTCCCGCATGGGACTGGGCAAGCCGGCGCCACGGGTGATTACGGTCACCGGGACCAACGGCAAGGGTTCCACCTGCGCGTTCGTGGCGTCCTTGCTGCGGGCCCAGGGCTTGAAAGTGGGGGTTTACAACTCCCCGCACCTGCTGCGCTACAACGAGCGGGTAACGGTCAACGGCGTCGAAGCCACTGACGCCGAGCTGTGCGCGGCCTTTGCTGCGGTAGAGGCCGGGCGTGGCGACACTTCGCTGACCTACTTCGAAATGGGCACCCTGGCGGCGTTCTGGCTGTTCCAGCATTCCGGGCTTGATGCGGTGGTGCTGGAAGTCGGTCTGGGCGGTCGTCTGGACACGGTCAACGTGGTGGATGCCGACATGGCGCTGGTCACCAGTATTGGCGTCGATCATGCCGATTACCTGGGTGACACCCGAGAGTCCGTGGCCTTCGAGAAGGCCGGTATATTCCGCCAGGGTGCGCCTGCGCTCTGCGGCGATCTGAATCCTCCACAACCCCTGCTGGACAAGGCGCGCGAGCTCAATTGCCCGTTTTTCCTGCGTGGGCGCGACTTTGATCTCGGCGTGACTGATCACAACTGGCAATGGCGCGGTGTCGATGCGCAAGGGCGTGCGGTTGAGCTGCGCGACCTGCCGTTGCTCGATCTGCCGATGGAAAACGCCGCGCTGGCGTTGCAGGCTTACCTGCTGCTTGGCTTGCCTTGGGTGGATGCGCAGATTATCGAAGCGCTGCGGGCTACGAAGGTGGTCGGTCGTCTGGATCGCCGCGCGTTCGAGTGGCAGGGCAAGCGTTTGAATTTATTGCTGGATGTGGGGCATAACCCGCATGCGGCGGAGTATCTGGGCCGTCGTCTGGCCAGCCGTCCACCGGTCGGCAAGCGTCTGGCGGTGTTCGGGCTGCTGGCGGACAAGGATCTGGGTGGTGTTGTCGGCGAATTGAATGCTAGTGTCCAGCACTGGGCTGTCGCACCGCTGGATTCGCCTCGGGCGCGTCCGGTTGCGGATTTGCACGATGCATTGCAAGGTCTTGGTGCCTCGGTCACGTCGTACGACAGTGTAGCGGCCGCCCTGGAAGGGCAGTGCGCGCAGGCCACGAGCGACGACGAAATCCTGTTGTTCGGATCATTTTATTGTGTCGCCGAGGCCCTTGAATGGCTGGCCCGGCGCTCCACGGAGGAAGCGGCAAATGGCATTGCTGGATAAGGCATACAAACAGCGCATGGTTGGCGCCCTGGTGTTGGTCGCGCTGGCGGTTATTTTTCTGCCGATGCTGTTTTCCCGCCAGGACGAACAGCGCCAGGTGACGGTCGAAGCGCCGGCGGCTCCGCAGGCGCCTGCATTGCCCCAGGTGCAGGTCGAGCCCGTGGTGGTGCCTGAGCCGCAAGCCTTGCCCCAGGAACCCGTGCCGAGCGATGACGAAATCGCCCAGCAGGAATCGGTTGTGCCCGCTGTGCCGGTGGCTCCGGCACCTGCTGCCAAACCGGTTACGCCGCCTCCTGCGCCTGCGCCAGTCCCGGCGCTGGCCGCCAAGCCTGCGACCGCGCCTGCCCAACCCATCGCGGCAGCACCCGGCAAGCCGGACACCACGCAAAGCCGTGTCGATGCCAATGGTTTGTCGGTCAGCTGGTCGGTGCAACTGGCCAGCCTGGCGAACCGTGAAAGCGCGGAAAAGCTTCAGAAAACCCTGCGCAGCCAGGGTTACAATGCCTACATCCGGACCGCCGACGGCAAAAACCGGGTGTTTGTCGGGCCGCTGATCGAGCGCGCAGAAGCCGACCGGCTGCGGGATTTGCTGAACCGCCAGCAGAACCTGAAGGGGTTTGTCGTGCGCTTTCAGCCGGAACGTGGCTAAAACTATCGCCCCGATATGAAATGCACTGACAATCGCAGCTTACCGATAAGCATGGGCTCTGCTAAAATGCGCCGCCTTATCCGTCTGTAGGCTGCACTGTGCCATTTACCTGGGTTGACTGGGCGATCGTAGCAATCGTCGCCATCTCCGCATTGATCAGTCTGAGCCGCGGCTTTGTCAAAGAAGCACTGTCGCTGCTGACCTGGATCATCGCAGGAGTCGTTGCCTGGATGTTCGGTGGCTCACTGTCCGAGTACCTCGGCGGGTACATTCAAACGCCATCGGCTCGTATAATCACGGGCTGTGCCATCATGTTTGTCGCCACTTTAATCGTAGGCGCAATGATCAATTATCTTATCGGCGAACTGGTTCGCGTCACCGGGCTCTCCGGGACCGACCGATTCCTCGGCATGGCCTTCGGCGCCGCGCGTGGCGGGTTGCTGGTGGTCATCGCCGTCGGGCTGTTGAGCCTGGGGCCGGTACAGCAGGACGGGTGGTGGAAAGAGTCACAGCTCGTGCCAAGATTTCTATTGGTCGCCGACTGGTCCAAAAACCTGATTCTCGGGTGGAGCAGTCAGTGGCTTGCCAGCGGAATCAGCGTACCCGCTGATATTCCGTTCAAGGAGCAACTCTTGCCGACGGCCAAAACGCCTCAGTAAGTGTTGTTCAGTTCAGATCCATTAAGTAGGGGTTGCGTCGCATGTGTGGCATCGTCGGTATCGTCGGTAAGTCGAACGTCAATCAGGCGCTGTATGACGCGCTAACCGTCCTCCAGCACCGCGGCCAGGACGCTGCCGGTATCGTGACCAGCCATGATGGCCGGTTGTTCCTGCGCAAGGATAACGGCCTGGTGCGTGACGTGTTCCAGCAGCGTCACATGCAGCGCCTGGTCGGTCACATGGGCATTGGCCATGTGCGTTATCCGACCGCGGGCAGCTCGACGTCGGCTGAAGCTCAACCGTTTTACGTCAACTCGCCTTACGGCATCACCCTGGCGCATAACGGTAACCTGACCAACGTTGAACAACTGGCCAAGGAGATTTACGAATCTGACCTGCGCCACGTCAACACCAGCTCCGATTCGGAAGTGCTGCTCAACGTGTTCGCGCACGAGCTGGCCCAGCGCGGCAAGTTGCAGCCGACCGAAGAAGACGTGTTTGCCGCCGTCACCGACGTGCACAACCGTTGCGTTGGTGGTTATGCCGTCGTAGCCATGATCACCGGCTACGGCATCGTCGGCTTTCGCGACCCGCACGGCATCCGCCCGATCGTTTTCGGCCAGCGTCACACCGACGAAGGCGTCGAGTACATGATTGCCTCGGAAAGCGTTTCCCTGGACGTGCTGGGCTTCACCCTGATTCGCGACCTGGCGCCAGGCGAAGCGGTCTACATCACTGAAGAGGGCAAGCTGTACACCCGTCAGTGCGCGACCAACCCGTCCCTGACCCCGTGCATCTTCGAACACGTCTACCTGGCGCGTCCGGATTCGATCATCGACGGCGTGTCGGTCTACAAGGCCCGTCTGCGCATGGGTGAGAAACTGGCCGAGAAGATCCTGCGCGAGCGTCCGGATCACGACATCGACGTGGTCATCCCGATTCCAGACACCAGCCGCACCGCCGCGCTGGAGCTGGCGAACCACCTGGGCGTGAAGTTCCGCGAAGGCTTCGTGAAGAACCGCTACATCGGCCGGACCTTCATCATGCCGGGCCAGGCCGCGCGGAAAAAATCCGTACGCCAGAAGCTCAACGCCATCGAACTGGAATTCCGCGGCAAGAACGTGATGCTGGTGGATGACTCCATCGTGCGCGGTACCACTTGCAAGCAGATCATCCAGATGGCCCGCGAAGCCGGCGCCAAGAACGTCTACTTCTGCTCCGCGGCGCCAGCGGTTCGCTACCCGAACGTCTACGGCATCGACATGCCGAGCGCTCACGAGCTGATCGCACACAACCGTTCGACCCAGGACGTGGCTGACCTGATCGGCGCCGACTGGCTGATCTATCAGGACCTGCCTGACTTGATCGAAGCGGTCGGCGGCGGCAAGATCAAGATCGAGAAGTTCGATTGCGCGGTGTTCGATGGCCAGTACGTCACTGGCGACGTCGACGAGGCTTACCTGAACAAGATCGAACAGGCACGCAACGATGCCTCCAAGGTCAAGACGCAGGCAGTCAGCGCGATCATCGATCTGTACAACAACTGAGTTTCTACCGGCCCTGAGGGGCCGGTTTTGTATCCGGCTTTTAATTGACGAGAATAGGGAAAGGAGTGACAGCATGAGTCAGGATTGGGATGCCGGTCGGCTGGACAGCGACCTCGAAGGCGTAGCGTTCGATACCCTGGCCGTACGTGCCGGTCAGCACCGTACGCCGGAAGGCGAGCACGGTGATCCGATGTTCTTCACTTCCAGCTATGTATTCCGCACTGCTGCCGACGCAGCCGCGCGTTTTGCCGGGGAAGTACCGGGCAACGTTTACTCACGCTACACCAACCCGACCGTACGCGCCTTCGAAGAGCGCATCGCCGCTCTGGAAAGCGCCGAGCAAGCCGTGGCCACCGCCACCGGCATGGCTGCGATCATGGCCGTGGTGATGAGCCTGTGCAGCGCCGGCGATCACGTATTGGTGTCGCGCAGCGTGTTCGGCTCGACCATCAGCCTGTTCGAAAAGTACTTCAAGCGTTTCGGTATCGAGGTCGATTACGTGGCGCTGGCGGATCTGTCCGGCTGGGACGCGGCGATCAAGTCCAACACCAAACTGCTGTTTGTCGAATCGCCGTCCAACCCGCTGGCCGAGTTGGTCGACATTGCCGAACTGGCGAAAATCGCTCACGCCAAAGGCGCGATGCTGGTGGTCGACAACTGCTTCTGCACCCCGGCCTTGCAGCAGCCGCTGAAAATGGGCGCGGACATCGTCGTGCACTCGGCCACCAAATTCATCGACGGCCAGGGCCGTTGCATGGGTGGCGTGGTCGCCGGTCGCAGCGAGCAGATGAAAGAAGTGGTTGGCTTTCTGCGTACCGCCGGGCCGACCCTCAGCCCTTTCAACGCCTGGATCTTCCTCAAAGGCCTGGAAACCCTGAACCTGCGGATGAAGGCCCATTGTGCCAACGCCCAGCAACTGGCTGAGTGGCTGGAGCAGCAGGAAGGCATCGAGAAAGTCCATTACGCCGGCCTCAAGAGCCATCCGCAGCACGAGCTGGCGCTGCGCCAGCAGAAGGGTTTCGGTGCTGTGGTCAGTTTTGAGGTCAAGGGTGGAAAAGAGGGCGCCTGGCGCTTTATCGACGCCACGCGCCTGATTTCGATCACCGCCAACCTGGGCGACAGCAAAACCACCATCACCCATCCGAGCACCACGTCCCATGGTCGCCTGGCGCCGCAGGAGCGTGAAGCGGCGGGCATTCGTGACAGCCTGATCCGCATTGCGGTCGGCCTGGAAGACGTGGCGGACCTGCAAGCCGATCTGGCGCGCGGCCTGGCTGCGTTGTGATCGAGTTGTCTGCGCCAAACACCGGCTCCAATGGCCGCGTAGCGCTGGTGACCGGTGCTGCGCGGGGCATAGGCCTGGGGATTTCGGCCTGGCTGATCAGCGAAGGCTGGCAAGTCGTGCTGACGGATCTGGACCGGGAGCGCGGGTCGAAAGTGGCGAAAGTGCTGGGTGACAACGCCTGGTTCATCGCCATGGATGTCGCCAACGAGGGGCAAGTCGCGCTGGGCGTGGCCGAGGTGCTCGGCCAGTTCGGGCGCCTGGATGCGCTGGTCTGCAATGCGGCGGTTGCCGATCCGCACAACATCACCCTGGAAAGCCTCGACCTGGCCCACTGGAATCGGGTGTTGGCGGTGAACCTCAGCGGGCCGATGCTGTTGGCCAAGCACTGTGCGCCGTACCTGCGCGCTCACAGCGGCGCCATCGTCAATCTGGCCTCGACCCGCGCCGCGCAGTCGGAACCCGACACCGAGGCTTATGCGGCGAGCAAGGGCGGCTTGTTGGCCCTGACTCATGCGTTGGCCATCAGCCTTGGCCCGGAGATCCGGGTCAATGCCGTCAGCCCAGGCTGGATCGATGCGCGCGACCCCTCGGTGCGGCGCGCCGAACCCTTGACCGAGGCCGATCATGCCCAGCATCCGGCGGGCAGGGTAGGGACGGTCGAGGATGTGGCGGCGATGGTGGCCTGGCTGCTGTCAAGGAATGCCGGTTTTGTCACCGGCCAGGAATTCGTGGTCGATGGCGGCATGACCAAGAAGATGATTTACAGCGAGTAAGCTGCGGGATTGATCTCGGATGTGCTGCCGCTTTGGCGAGCAAGCCCGCTCCCACAGGGGCATGCATTCCAGATGGTGGGAGCGGGCTTGCTCGCCAAAGCGGTCTTGCCGCATATACATAAATTTGTCTTTTTCAGAAAAACTTCAATCCTGCTATTGACTTAGGTTCGCTACCTGCGTAAATTTCGCGGCCTCGGAGATGCAAACGGGTGATTAGCTCAGCTGGGAGAGCGTCTGCCTTACAAGCAGAATGTCGGCGGTTCGATCCCGTCATCACCCACCACTCCCGAGATACTTGCGAAAGCAAGAGGTAGGCTGAAATGCCTCCACCGACGCGCAGCGGTAGTTCAGTCGGTTAGAATACCGGCCTGTCACGCCGGGGGTCGCGGGTTCGAGTCCCGTCCGCTGCGCCATATTTTCCGAATCAGGCATGCTCTGATTCGAGATTGAAAAGCTACTGAGTTTTCAATCAGACGAGTTACTTGAGCATCTGCTCAAAGCGATACGCAGCGGTAGTTCAGTCGGTTAGAATACCGGCCTGTCACGCCGGGGGTCGCGGGTTCGAGTCCCGTCCGCTGCGCCATATCTGCCCCGAGGCCTACTGAACGCCTTGGAGCTACGAAGAAACCACTGGTTACTTCGAGTCGATAGCAAAGACCCTGGTCGAAAGACCGGGGTTTTTTGTATCTGCGATTTGGCTTTTTCTCCTGCCTCGCGCCCCTCAGGGTTCGCATCTGCCAGCCTGGCGCAGATGCCCGATGACTCTCGAAAATCTCCCTTAATAACCCGCAGCCCTGTTAAACCGGCGCCTGCGTGGCCGAAATGCCTGCCTGTCATTAAATAATTCAAGCATTTACCGGGTGCAATTCGCACAAAGGGCTTGGTTTGCCCGCACAACACTAATTAGAATGAGTCTCATTTAAAATATTTCTTCACCCAGGGTTCCTTCAGATGAGTGATGCCGCGATGCCGCCGGAGCAAGCCTTCCACGACCTGTACCGCGACCATCGGGGCTGGCTCGAAGGCTGGTTGAGACGACGCATGAGCAATGGCAGCGATGCGGCGGACCTGAGCCAGGATACCTTCGTTCGTGTCCTAGCCAGCTCTCAGCGCATCGCCGACTTGCAAGAGCCACGTGCCTACCTGGCGACCGTCGGCAAACGACTGCTGAGCAACTTCTACAAGCGCCGCAGCCTGGAGCAAGCCTATCTCGATGCATTGGCGCTGCTGCCCGAGGACTGTGTGCCGTCCCCGGAGCAACGCTGGATCCTGCTGGAAACCCTGCAGGCCCTGGACGAATTGCTCGATGGATTGCCCGGGCCGGTACGCCGCGCGTTTCTCTTGAGTCAGCTCGAAGGCCTGGGCTACCAGGAGATTGCCGAGCGCCTGCAAGTCTCGGAACGCACGATCAAGCGCTACATGGCTCAAGCCTACGAGCATTGCCTGCTGGTGGACATGTGAACGGTTCGGCACCTTCGGCCCAGGCCCGACAAGTCGTGCGGGCCGCCGCGCAGTGGCTGGCCCTCATGGAATCCGGCTGTGCCAATGAGCGGGACCGGGAGGAGTTGCAGAGCTGGCGCGATAGCCATTCCAGCCATGAACAGGCCTGGCAGAAAGCGCAATGCTTGCGTCAACGTTTTGCCGACCTGCCATCGGGCCTGGCCATGGCCAGCCTGGACCGGCCGCAAGCCAGTCGACGCGCGGTGCTCAAGCGCGCGGTCGGTGCAGTGGCGTTGCTGCCGACCGCCTGGTTGATCAGTCGGCAGTTGCCTCTGGATGCCTGGGGGGCCGACCTGCGCACCGCCACCGGGGAAAGCAAAAAAGTCCGGTTGGCCGATGGCAGTGCTGTGCAACTGAACACGGCCAGTGCCGTCGATATCGATCTGAAGAGCCGGCGCCTGACACTGGTGGAAGGCGAAATGGCGCTGAACGTGCCCGGGACTGCGCCGCTGACGATCCTCACGCGCTTCGGGCAAGTGACCGTCAGTCAGAGTGAAGTGTGTGTGCGTCAGGGGCAGACGGGCTGCAAGGTGTCAGTGCTTCGAGGCACGGTGCAGTTGCAGCCTCTGCACGGGCCGGTCTTTTCGTTGCGCGGCGGCCAGCAAGTCAGCCTTCAAGCGGCGGGTGCCGGCGCTGTGGAGCCATTCGACGTGCTGGCCCCTGGCTGGCGTGACGGCGTGCTGATGGCGCAGAACCAACCCTTGGGGGACTTCCTGCGTGAACTCAGCACCTATCGTCCGGGCGTGTTGCGTTGGGAACCAGAGCTGGAATCACTGCGCATCACCGGCAGTTTTCGCCTGGAAGACACCGATCGCATCCTCGCGCTTCTGGCGGTCAGCCTGCCGCTGGAGGTGCATTCGCGTACGCGTTATTGGGTAACGCTGGTGCCGCGCAAAAATAATGCTTAACGCGTGTCCCCTTTTTTCGCGGCGCTTGTCATTCAAGGCAAGTGAAACTAAATCAGAGAGATTCTCAATGCCTGTAGTGATGCCTTGCAGTACGCGTCTGGCCCCATCCCGGTTGCGCCCGTTGTTGCACTTGAGTCTGTTGTTGAGCCTGAGTGCCTGTCCGTTGTTCATCACTGCCGGTTGGGCCGAAGACGCGCCACGGCGCAGCTATCAGGTTCCAGCCGGTAGCCTCGGCGCGGCGCTGACCCGTTTCGCCGGGTTGGCCGGGGTCAATCTGTCCGTGGACCCGGCACTGGTGAGTGGGCGCACCAGCCCTGGCCTTTCCGGTGACTTCGCGGTGGAGGAGGGCTTTGCCCAACTGCTACAGGGTTCCGGTCTGCAACTGCAACCGGTAGGCGAACAGGCGTACATGCTGACCCCGGCGCCAACAGGTAGCACCCTGCAACTGGGCGCTACCTCTATTTACGCGACGGCGGACACGGCGCATGGTGATCCGTACGTCGGCGGGCAGGTCGCACGCCGTGGGTCGCAAGGCTTGCTGGGCTCGAAAGACTTCATGGAGACGCCGTTCAGCGAGACCACCTACACCAGTGAGTTGGTGAAAAACCTGCAGGCTCGTACCTTGGGCGACCTGGTTGCCAGCGATCCCTCGGTTCGCGCCACCAACCCGGCGGGTGGGCGGTATGAGCAGTTCACCATTCGCGGAATGAGCCTGTTCAACAGTGATGTCTCCTACAACGGTCTCTACGGCATTCTGCCGACGTACACCATCGACATGGAAATGGCCGATCGCGTCGACGTCCTCAAAGGCCCGAGTCAGCTCATCAATGGCATCTCGCCGCGGGGCAGCGTGGGCGGCGGGATCAACGTGGTGCCCAAGCGCGCCACCGACGTGCCCATTACTTCGTTTACCGGCAACTACGCTTCCGACAGCCAGGTCGGCGGTGCGGTAGATATCGGTCGGCGCTTTGGTGAGGGGGACATGTTCGGTGTTCGTTTCAACGGCGTGAAGCAGTCCGGCGACACCGAATGGGATCACCAGAGTGTTGACCGCGAGATGGCAGTGCTGGGCCTGGATTTTCGCGGTGAGCGCCTGCGGCTCTCGACGGACGTCGGACATAACGAGCGTGACACCGACGCCCCGCAGGAGCGTGTGCAGGTCGGCGCCAAAGCTCAGGTTCCGCACGCCAGCGATGTTCGCCACAACTATGCACAGCCGTGGAGCAAGGCGCGGACCAAGGACACCTTCGGTACGGTGACCGGCGAGTACGATGTCAGCGATTCCGTCATGGTGTACGCCGGGGCGGGTGCGCGTAAAAGTAATCACGACTTCCTTCGGCACGCCGTAGCGGTCACCAACAACGCGGGCGATTTCAGCGTTCAGCCACGTGACTTCACCCGCGACGAAAATGTCCGGACAGCCAACGCCGGGGTACGCAACTGGTTCCATACCGGTCCGGTGAGCCATGAAATCAACCTGGCTGCCAGCTACTTCTACATGGACTTCGAAAACGGTGGCGCCCGTTATGCCGCCGCCCCGAGCAACCTCTACAACCCTGTGGAAACACCTACACCCATCACGCCCACGCGACTCGACTCGGAGGTTTATACCGAGAACCGTTCCAGCAGCGTGGCGTTGTCCGACACATTGGGCTTCTTCGATGACCAGGTGCTGTTGACCCTCGGCGCACGCTGGCAGCGAGTGCAGGTTGACGACTGGACGGATAATGTCAAAGGCGACACGGGCTACGATGAAGAAAAGGTTTCGCCCTCGGGCGGCATCCTGTTCAAGGCCACCGAAAAGCTCTCGTTGTATGCCAACTACATGGAAGGCCTGAGCCAGGGCAAGATCGCCCCGTCGACCTCGGTGAACGAGGACGAGATCTTCCCGCCGTTCATCAGTCGGCAGGTCGAAGTCGGAGCCAAATATGATGCGGGTGCGTTCGCCATTACCACTGCGGTGTTCCGGATCAAGCAGCCGGCCTATGAAACCAACGCCACCACGCGGGTTTTCGGCCCGAACGGCAAACGCGAAAACAAGGGTGTGGAAGTCAACGTGTTCGGTGAGCCGCTCAAAGGTTTCCGCCTGCTCGGTGGCGTCATGTACATCGACAGCGAGTTGACCGACACCACCAACGGCACCTTTGACGGCAACCGCGCGCCGGCCACGCCGGAATACAACGTCAGCCTGGGGGGCGAGTGGGACGTGCCGAATGTACAAGGCCTGACCCTCACCAGCCGCGGCATCTATTCCAGCTCACAGTATCTGGACCAGTCCAATAACAAGGAAATCGATGCCTGGACGCGTATCGACGTGGGCGCGCGCTACGCCTTCAAGGTTGAAGAAAAGAACATCACCCTGCGTGCCAATATCGAGAACGTGGCCGACAAGCGCTACTGGAGTTCGGCCGGGGCCTCGGATGACAGCGAGCCTGGATTGACGCTCGCGACTCCACGAACCTACCTGCTGTCGGCGACCGTCGACTTCTGAATCGATTCAACCGTGGATTGCGCCACAGGGAAGGGCGCGACCGAGTTGTGTCATGAATCGATTGCAGAGGACCATAGCATGCCCGGCGTGACTTACCTGCCCAAGAAAGAACAGCCCGATACGCCCTCCAGGCGCACGCTGCTGCGCCTGTCCCTGGGCCTGCTTGCACTCAGGTTTGCCCCGTCGGCGTGGGCCCGGACCGACGCCGCGCCGCTGCGGGTGATCACCCTGTTTCAGGGGGCCACGGACAGTGCCGTGGCGCTGGGCATCACACCCTGCGGCATCGTCGATTCCTGGAGTGAAAAGCCCACTTATCGCTATCTGCGCTCGGCACTGGAGCCGGTGCCTCATGTCGGGCTGGAAACCCAGCCCAGCCTTGAGGATATCGCGCTGCTCAAGCCGGACGTGATCATCGCCTCGCGCTTTCGCCATGAACGCATCGCGCCGTTGCTCAAGCAGATCGCCCCGGTGGTGATGCTCGAGGAAGTGTTCGAGTTCAAAAAGACCCTGGCGTTGATGGGGCTGGCCTTGCACCGCCAGCAGCGCGCCGACGAGGTGTTGGCCCGCTGGCAGTTGCGCACGGCACAACTGCGCGAGCAACTGCAGCAGGAATTTGCCGGGCGCTGGCCGCCGACAGTGTCGATTCTGGATGTTCGTGAGGACCATATCCGCAGTTATCTGCCGGCCAGTTTTCCGGGTTCGGTGATCACCGAGCTTGGGTTTGGCTGGAGTGAGGCCAGTCGGGCGGCGAACGGGGTATCGATCAAACTCACCAGCAAGGAGAGTCTGGCGGTGGTCAATGCCGACATTTTCTTTGTCTTCTTGCGCGCGGAGAAACCGGCAGTGCAGCGAAACTATGAAAGCCTGATGCAGCATCCGCTGTGGCAGCAAATGCGTGCGCCGCAACAGGGGCAGGTGTGGCGGGTCGACGGGGTGGCCTGGAGCCTGTCGGGCGGGATGCTCGGGGCGAACCTGATGCTCGATGACGTTGCGCGGCTGGTCAAGGCGGACCTGTCCTGATGAGCAATGGTTTGAAGTTGTGCTGTGCCGCCGTCGTGTTGCTGCTCAGCGGCGTGCTGAGCCTGGCGGTCGGAGCCACCTGGATTCCGTTGTCGAACATTGCCGCCGCGTTCGTGCATCCCGATCCGCTGAGCGTCAGTCACGTGTTGGTGACCACCACGCGCCTGTCGCGCACCTTGATGGCAATGGCCGTGGGCGCGAGCCTGGCCGTGGCGGGGGCCTTGATGCAGGCGCTGACGCGCAATCCGCTGGCGTCCCCCGGGTTGTTCGGGATCAACGCCGGCGCGACGTTTTTTATCATCCTGTGCTCCTCGCTGTTTTCCCTGTCATCCCCGGATGCCTGGCTGTGGAGCGCGTTCATCGGCGCGGCCGTGGCCGGCAGCCTGGTGTGGCTGATCGGCAACATGGGGCAGGGCAGTCTCAGCCCGCTGCGCATCGTGCTGGCGGGTGCGGCAATGGCCGCCTTGTTCTCTGCGTTCAGTCAGGCGTTGCTGGTGGTCAATCAGGATGGACTGGACACGGTGCTGTTCTGGCTGGCGGGTTCGTTGACCGAGCGCAGCCTGTCGGTCGCCGCGCCACTACTGATCTGTGGCGTACTCGGGTTGTTCGGCGCGATGTTGCTGGCGGGGCAGGTCAACGTGCTTGACGCAGGCGAGGAGATCGCCACCGGCCTGGGCCAGCGCACCGGTTTGATCCGGCTGCTGATGAGCGTGCTGGTGGTCTGTCTGGCGGGCAGTGCCGTGGCATTGGCCGGCAGCATCGGGTTTATCGGCCTGCTGGTGCCGCACATGGTGCGCAAGGGCCTGTCCATCGATCATCGCTGGTTGCTGCCGGGGTGTGCGCTACTCGGCGCCATTGTCCTGCTGCTGGCCGATACCTTGTCGCGGGTGTTGATCCTGCCGCAGGAGGTCCCGGTGGGCGTGATGACGGCACTGTTCGGCGCACCGTTTTTCATTCTGCTGGCCCGGCGTGGAGGTCGTTATGGATAAGGTCCTGACCTGGCGCCGCAGCGGCTTTTCCCGGCGGATCAATGTCACTACGTTGTGGCGGTTGCTGGCGGCGTTGATGGTGACGGCGTTGATCATGCTCGGCTCACTGTCGCTGGGCAAAGTCATGCTGTCGCCGTTGGAGGTGCTGCGGATTCTGCTGTCGACCCAGGACGCCAGCCTGACGTTCATCGTCGAGCAACTGCGCTTGCCGCGCATGCTCCTGGCGGCGTTGGTCGGTGCGGCGTTGTCGGTGTCGGGGTTGATTCTGCAAAGCATCATCCGCAACCCGCTGGCTTCACCTGACCTACTGGGTATCACCAGTGGGGCCAGTGCGGCGGCCGTGCTGTATCTGGCGTTTTTCTCCGTGGCGCTGGGCCAACAGTTTCTGCCGCTGGCGGCGATGTCCGGTGCGGGGCTGGCGGCATTGGCGATCTATCTGCTGGCCCGGAAGCAGGGGGCCTCACCGCTGCGCCTGGTGTTGATCGGGGTCGGCATCAGTGCGATGTTGACCGCCGCGACCACCTTCATCCTGGTCTTCAGTCCGTTGACCACGACCCTGTCGGCTTATGTCTGGCTGACCGGCAGCGTGTACGGCGCCAGTTGGCCGGAACCGCTGGCGCTGGGGCGCTGGTTGTTGGGTATCTGCCCGCTGCTGGTGCTGCTGGCCCGGCAGGTGAGGGTGCAACAACTGGATGACGCTCTGGCCCAGGGCATTGGCGTTCGCGTGCAGTGGCTGCGCGCCGGTTTGTTGCTGGTGAGCGTGGCATTGGCTGGAGCTGCGATTGCCTGGGGCGGGGCGATCGCGTTTGTCGGGCTGATTGCGCCGCACATTGCCAAGCGCCTGGTAGCCCCGGGTTTTGGCGGCCAGGCGGTGATGGCGGCGTTGGTCGGGGCGAGCCTCGTGGTGCTGGCCGACCTCGCCGGGCGTGTCCTGTTTTTGCCGCTGGATCTGCCGGCGGGGATTTTTGTCGCCGTGCTGGGCACACCCTTTTTTCTCTATTTGTTGATTAAACAGCGTCATTAAGGAATTCAACGCATGACGTCGATTGCAAGTCGCGGCCTGACCCTGAGTTACCAGCGCCAGGTCATTATTGACGCGCTGGACATGCAACTGCCCCAGGGCAAGATTTCGGTACTGATCGGCAGCAACGGCTGCGGCAAAAGCACCTTGCTCAAATCCTTCGCCCGACTGCTCAAACCGCAGCAGGGCTCGGTGATTCTCAACGGTGTGGATATCCAGCAAAAGTCCACGGCCGCCGTGGCCAGGGAGTTGGCCATTTTGCCTCAGACCCCCAGCGCGCCGGAGGGCATCACCGTGCGGCAGTTGGTGGCGTTGGGACGTTATCCGTATCAGAGCTGGATGCAGCAGTGGTCGGCTGAAGATGAGGCCATGGTCAACCGCGCGCTGACGCAAACCAGCCTCCAGGCCCTGGCGGACCGACCGGTGGACGCGTTGTCCGGCGGGCAGCGCCAGCGCGCGTGGATCGCCATGACCCTGGCCCAGGACACTGGCATCGTGCTGCTCGACGAACCCACCACGTTTCTCGACCTGGCGCACCAGATCGAAGTGCTGGACCTGCTGCGCGACCTCAACCGGCTCGAAAACAAGACCATCATCATGGTGCTGCACGACCTCAACCTGGCCTGTCGTTACGCCGACCACATGGTTGCGGTGCACAACCGGACGGCCTTTGCCCAGGGGCGGCCCGACGAGGTGTTGACCGAACCCTTGGTCAAAACCGTATTCGACCTCAATTGCCGGATCATTGCCGATCCGTTCTTCGGCACGCCGTTGTGCATTCCGTTTGGCCGGGAATTGCCGCAATGAGTCTGGCACGTCATTTCACCGCGCCGCAGTGGACGGTGTTGTCCGGCGGCTTGCGGCTCAAGGACGGCGACGAGCGCGACCCGTTGCGTTCGCTGATGGCCCGGGACTTGTTGCAGGAAGACGTGTGCGAGCAACTGCTGGACACCCTGGGCCCGGTGATCGGTTCGCCGACCCGGGCGATCACCGCCTCGTTGCTGGGCAAGCGCTTGTCGTTTCTGGCGAACGGTGCCTGTCTGTATGCGCTGTCGGTGTATGACAAGGGGCTGTTGTTGACGCTCGACAACACGCTGATTGAATACGGCCACGATGAGGGGCAGTGGACGTCGTCGATGCCGCTGCATCACGGTCTGCCGCTGACCTATGGGGCCAATGAGCGCGAGGCCTGGCGGGAGGCCCTGGTGCGGGGATTGTTCGCGGGACTGCTGCAACCGTTGTGGCACACCTTCAACCGTGTCACCGGTGTCTCCCGGCGCATCCTCTGGGAAAACACGGCCGTGCGCGTTTACTCGCTGTATGAAAAACGCATGGCAAAGATCGAAGACCCGTCAGTGCGCGAGCGCTGTGAAGCGGATTTCAATTGGCTGCTGACACAAGCCGAGCCTGCGTTGTTCGGTCTCGATTACAACCCGCTGAGCCATTTCCGCCGACCGCCGACGCTGGTGGACGATGGGCAACGCAGCATTCGCTTTCGCCGAACCTGTTGCTTTTACTACCTGGCCACCGAACCCGCTGAGTACTGTTCAACCTGCCCGTTGCTACGTCCGGGGAAATGCCGATGAGATGTGCATTCAGGGTGATGGGGCAGGCGCCTGAACGATGGCTCAGGCGCGTGCCCTTCACAGAAAGTGCCTGGCTCAGCCTTGCAGATAGACCGCGTGGGTATGGGTGTATTCGTACAGCCCATGCTTGCCATCCGCGCCGCCGATGCCGGACTTGCGCACACCGGCATGGAAGCCTTGCATGGCTTCGAAGTTCTCGCGATTGACGTAGGTTTCGCCAAAATCCAGCTCGCGCATCGCCTGCAGGGTTTTGTTCAGGTCACGGGTGTAGATCGACGAAGTCAGGCCATAGTCGCAGTCGTTGGCCAGGGCGATGGCTTCGTCCAGGTCGTCGATTATCTGGATCGGCAGCACTGGCCCGAAAATCTCTTCGCGCATGATCTCCATGTCCGCGCGACAACCGGCTAAAACAGTGGGCTGGAAGTGGAAGCCATTGGGCAGGTCGGCCATTTGCCCGCCGCTGATCAGGCTTGCGCCCTGGCTCAACGCGGTGCGGACTTTGCGGTTGACGCTGTCCAGCCCCTGGCGGTTGATCAGCGGGCCCATCTCCACGTCGGGCTGGGCAATCGGGTCGCCATAACGGGTCGCACTCATGGCCGCCGCGATGCGTTCGATGAACTGATCCGCCACCTTGCGCTCGACATAGACCCGCTCGGCGCAATTGCACACCTGGCCGCTGTTGATGATCCGCGAATCGCGGATCGCCCGGACCGCCAGGTCGAGGTCTGCATCCGCCAGTACAATGGCTGGCGCCTTGCCACCCAGTTCCAGGTTGAGCTTGGTGATGTTCGGTGCAGCGGCGGCCATGATCCGCGAGCCGGTGTCGACGCTGCCGGTGAAGCTGATCATGTCCACGCCCTTGTGCGCGCTCAGTGCCGCGCCGACTCGGCCGTCACCGCAGACCACGTTGAACACGCCGGGCGGCAGGTCGGTTTCGGCGACCAGCCGGGCAAATTCGAAGCAGTTGTTCGGGGTTTCTTCGCTGGGCTTGATGACGATGGTGTTGCCGGTCAGCAGGGCCGGGGCCATTTTTCGGGCGATCAGGAAGAAGGGGAAATTCCATGGCAGGATCCCGGCCACCACGCCCAAGGGTTTGCGCAGCAGGAGAATGTTTTCGTTCTGGCGGTCGCTAGTGATGATTTCGCCCTCGATACGCCGCGCCCATTCGGCCATGTAGTCGAGGTAGTCGGCGGTGAAATTGACTTCGACTTGCGCCAGCCCGCTGATCTTGCCTTGCTCCAGGGTGATGGTGCGCGCCAGGTGCGAGACGTTTTCCCGCAGTTTCGCGGCGATCCGGCGCAAGTAGCCGGCGCGGTCATTCGCCGGTTTGCGCGCCCAGTCTTTCTGGGCGGCGCGGGCGGCGGCAAGGGCGCGGTCGACGTCCTCGGCGGTCGAGGCCGGGACTTTCGACAGCACGGCGCCGGTGGCCGGGTTGATCACATCGAGGTGGGCAGCGCTGGCCACGAACTGGCCGTCGATGAAGTTTTCGTAAACAGGCACGGATGACATGGTGCGACTCCTTGGCAGATCAGTAAGTGCGTGACGGCGCTTGAGTGGCGGCAGGTTCGCGGTAGCGGGCGAGGGTGGCCATGGCGCCTTGGCGCAGCAGGCTGATGTCGATGGCCACTGCAATGAACTGGCAGCCCCAGCGCTGGTAGCGGCGGGCGTCTTCTTCGTTGGGGGCGAGAATCCCGCAGGCCTTGCCGGCCGCCAGTGTGGCGTTCACGGCGTGTTGAATCCGCTCCTGGACTTCCGGGTGGCCGGGGTTGCCGGCGTGACCCAGGCCGATCGACAAATCCGCTGGCCCGATAAACACCGCATCCACGCCCTCGACGGCGGCAATCGCAGCGACGTTTTCCACGCCGGTGCGCGATTCCACCTGGACGATCAGGCACAGTTGTTCGTGGGCGGTATTCAGGTAATCCGGCACAGCGTCCCAGCGCGTGGCCCGGGTCAGGCCGCCGCCGACCCCGCGAATGCCGTGGGGCGGGTAGCGCATGGCGCGCACCAGCGCCTGTGCCTGTTCGGCGGTTTCGACCATCGGGATCATCAGCGTCTGCGCGCCGATATCCAGCAGTTGCTTGATCAGATTGGCATCGCCATTCACCGCGCGCACCACCGGCGCGGTCGGGTAAGGCGCCACGGCCTGCAACTGGGCGAGTACGCCGGGCACGGTGTTGGGCGCGTGCTCGCCATCGATCAGCATCCAGTCGTAGCCGGTGGTGGCGACAATCTCGGCGGCGTAGCCGGTGGCGAACCCGGCCCAGATGCCGTACCGGGTTTCGCTGTTGTTCAGTGCGGCCTTGAACGCGTTGTGCGGCATGTTCATCACGAACTCCTTTCTCAGCGGTTATACGGCCGATGCAGTTGGCATTCCGGGTTGAGGGTCACGCCGAAACCAGGCTGGTCGAGCGCGGACAGGCGCATGCGGCCATTGACCGGCACCGGTTCGCCGAGCAATTGCGGGTGGAACATCGGCACCACTTCGTCAGCCTTCGGCGCCATCATCAGGAACTCGGCGAACGGGCTGTTATGCCGGGTGGCGACGAAGTGGTAGCTGTACACCGAAGAGCCGTGGGGGATGACCAGCGCGTTGTGGGCGTCGGCCAGGGCCGAGATCTTCACCAGTTCAGTGATCCCGCCGCACCAGCCGACATCCGGCTGGATGATGTCGCAGCAGCCCATCTCCAGCAGCATGCGGAAGCCCCAGCGCGTGGCTTCATGTTCGCCGGTGGTCACCAGCATGCCCTTGGGTACGTTGTTGCGCAGGGCGGCGTAGCCCCAGTAATCGTCCGGCGGCAGGGCCTCTTCGATCCATTTCAAGCCATGTTCGTGGGCGCCGACCGCCAGTCTGGTGGCGTAGTTGAGGTCCAGGCTCATCCAGCAATCGAGCATCAGCCAGAAGTCCGGGCCGACACGCTCGCGCATGGTCGCCAGTTCTTCGAGGTTCTTGCGCAGGCCTTCTTCGCCTTCGGCCGGGCCTTGGTGCAGCGGCATCTTGCCGCCGATGAAGCCCATTTTCTGCGCCAGGTCCGGGCGGGCGCCGGTGGCGTAGAACTGCAATTCGTCGCGCACCGCACCGCCGAGCAACTGGTGCACGGGCTCCTGGCGGATCTTGCCGAGCAAGTCCCACAGCGCCAGGTCGACGCCGGAGATCGTGTTGATGACGATGCCCTTGCGCCCGTAATACAGGGTCGACTGGTACATCTGGTCCCAGATCTTTTCGATGTCGGTGACCCGGGCGCCTTCGAGGAAGCGCGCCAGGTGCTTCTCGACAATGTAGGCGGCCGGCTCGCCGCCCGTGGTCACGGCAAAACCGACGGTGCCGTCGCTGGCCTCGATCTCCACCACCAGGGTGCCGAGTACGTTGATGCCGAAGGTGCGGCGGCTCTGGCGATACTCGGGGTATTTGCTCATCGGCGTGGCAATGTGATCGTCGATCCAGTGGCCGTCGGCCTGGTCGTGATAATCCGCGCCGCCGCCACGCAGGGTGAAAGCGCGCACGTGTTTGATGGTTGGAATGCCCATGGTGTGATTCCTTTTGTTAAACGGCGGTCAGGTTTAAACGGTGGCCGGTTTGTTCGAGGCTTCATGGCCGGGCGCGCGTACGCCCAGCACCAGCAACGCGGCGATGACGGTGGTAACGGCCAGCACGTACAAACCAGCTGCCGGTGAATGGAAAGCGCCCTCGGCCCAGTTCTTCAGGATGGGGGCGATGAAGCCGCCGAGGGCGCCGAACGAGTTGATCAGGGCGATCCCGGCCGCGGCGGCATTGCCGGCGAGGTAGCTGGAGGGGAAGGTCCAGAACACCGGTTGCACGGCGATGAAGCCGGAGGCGGCAAAACACAGGGCGATGATCCCCAGCAGCGGATTGCTGAAGGTCACCGAGCAGGCGATCCCGGCGGCGGCCATCAGCAAGGTCAGGCACGCGGTGCGGCGGCGCTCGCCGGTGCGGTCGCTGTAGCCGGGGATCAGGTAGGCGGCGATCAAGGCGCAAATCCATGGAATCGCCGTGACCAGGCCGACCATCAGCCCGACCTTGGTCCCCAGCAGTCCGCCGACCTGGCTTGGCAGGTAAAACACCACGCCGTAGACGCTGGCCTGGATCAACAGGTAGATCAGGCACAGGTACAGCACCGAGGGTTGGCAAATGACGTTGAGCAGGCTGCGGCCGTGGTTCTGTTTATGGCTGTCTTCCTGATCGAGCAGGCTTTGTACTTGCTGGCGTTCCTCGACGGTCAGCCACTTGGCATCGGCCGGCCGGTTGTCCAGGTACCAGTAGGCCCAGATGCCCACCGCCGTCGCCATCAGGCCTTCAACGGCAAACAGCCACTGCCAGCCGTGGAAGCCGGCGAAGCCGTCCAGTTCCAGTAGCAAGCCGGACAACGGGCTGCCGAAGATGAACGCCAGCGGCGCACCGAAATAGAAGAAACCCATGGCCTTGCCGCGCACGGCGCTGGGGAACCAGTAGGTGAGGTAGAGGATCACCCCGGGAAAGAAGCCGGCTTCGGCCACGCCCAGCAGGAAGCGCAGGATGTAGAAGCTGGTTTCTGTGTGGGCGAAGACCATGGCGGCGGAGACCAGGCCCCAGGTGACCATGATCCGGCACATCCACAGGCGGGCGCCGACGCGGTGCAGGATCAGGTTGCTCGGCACTTCAAGCAACGCGTAGCCCACGAAGAACACCCCGGCGCCGAAGGCGAAGGCGGCATCGCTGATATTGGTGTCGGCCTGGAAGGCTTGCTTGGCGAACCCGACGTTGGCGCGGTCGAGGAAGGCCATGATGTACATCAGCAGGAGAAACGGGAGTAGCCGCCAGGAAATTTTGGCGAGCAGAGGCGCGGGTAGAGTCTTCATCGCAGTTTTCCTTTGGTAGGGCATTTGTTCTTATGGGGAAGACTGTACGGCCGCTGATCGATGCGTTACAAATCGAATCTAGCTCACAACTGATACCTTGAGGGTATCGATAAAAAAGGCCCGCCATGACCACGCCGATCATCTCCCGCAGCCTGCTCAATCGCCTGCGCTACAAGCATCTGCACATGCTGGTGACGCTCAGCTCCAGCCAGAACCTGCACCGCGCTTCGCAAAGCCTGAACATGTCGCAACCGGCGGCAACCCGCATGCTCCATGAGATTGAAGACATGTTCGGCTGCGATCTGTTCGAGCGCCTGCCGCGGGGGATGCGCCCGACAGCGCTGGGCCAGGAACTGATTCGCTTTGCCGAGTCGGCCATCAGTGGTCTGGACCGTTGCGCCGAGGACCTGATGGCGCGGCAGCAGGGCGGCTACGGCTATCTGTCGATCGGTACCATCATGGGCGCGGCGCCGGGCCTGGTCATGGATTCGATTGCCGAGATCAAGGCGCTCAATCCGCAGCTGCGGATTCGCATCATGGGCGACACCAGCGACCAGGTGATCCAGTTGCTGGAACAGGGCCGCATCGACCTCGCCATCGCCCGGCGCAATGCCGCCACCGACAGTGAGCACTACGTCTTCGAGCAGTTGGGTAACGAACGCTTGCTGGTGGTGGTGCACGCCGGCCACCCGCTGGCCCGGCGCAAAAAACTGGACATGGCCGAGCTGGTCAGCGGTTGGCCGTGGATCCTGCAACCGGAAACCAGTCCGGCGCGCATCGGCCTGGATCAGGCCTTGCAGCGGTTAGCTTTGCCGTTACCGGCGGACATCATCGAATGCAGTTCGGTGTACTCCATGCAGCAGCTTATTCAGTTGACCGACGCGATCATGGTTCTGTCGGAAACCGCATTGCGCGACTATCTTAAAATGGGCTTGGTGGTGGCATTGCCGGTGGAACTGGATGTGCAGATGGCGCCATTCGGGTTGTTGTTGCGCAAGGGCGAGCACATCAGCCGGGAGTTGGGGTTGTTCATTGAACTGCTGCGTCGAAAAGTCGCGGTTTTTTGATTCCTTGGTCAGTTTTTAGTTTTCCGCGAAGGCATAAGCCTATAAACTTAACCTTTCGGTCAGCTTTGCACTGTCAACAACAGCCCTTTGCATCGTCGAAAAGGGCTTCTGCAAGACTCGAGATTTCCAGTACATAACCAGAAGGGCGGACCCCATAACCGCCCAGAGGATGATCCATGTCCAACCGTGAAATATCCCGGCGCTCGTTCCTCCAGGGCGGGCTGGTAGCGGGTGTGAGCGTGACGCTCACGCCATTGAGCAGCCAGGCGCTGGCCGCCTTGATGGAAAACAGCGTGACCGTGCCGTCCGAGCAGTGGCTCGGCAACAATGGCCAGGCGCGCGCCCGTAACGATGCCTTGTCCAAGGTCTGCGGCAGCAAGGTCTTTGCCCGCGACATCCGCGCCAAGGACATGCCGGGCTGGCCGCAGCAGCAAGGCCACGCCATGCTGCTCAAAACCATCAAGGCCGACCACATCTTCGCCGGCATCGACCTGTCGTGGCTGGGCGCCGGGTTGCAGCCGGACCGCATCGTCACCGCCGAAGACCTGGTCAAGGACGGCATCGTGTTCCCTGAGGAGCACGCCCCGGATCCATTGTTGCCGGCCGGCAAGGTGCCGATGTTCATCGGTCATCCGGTGGCGATCCTGATCTGGAACGACTTCGAGCGTTTCCGTCAGGCCAAGAACCAGCTCAAGTTCAATGACAAGGCCATCCGCTACGGCGAAAAAGTGCCGTTCTACGAAGGCGATCCATACGGCAGCTTCCGCTATGTGCGCGTCGGCGGTGCGACCTCGGCCGACGAAGATGAGTTCGCCAGCCTCAAGGATTCGATCCTGTTCCCGATGCTGAAAAACCGTCGTCCGGTGTGGAACTCCCAGCCGAACCTGCACGGCAACCTGACCGAGCGCGGGTTGTTCTACGCCGAGCGCATGAAGCAGCAGATCGACACGCCGCCGGACAACTGGCTGGTGTTCGACGAGCGCTACAAGACCCCGTCGATCGAACCGGCCGCCCTGGAGCCGGACAACGGTAACGGCTGGTACGACCCGGCCACCAAGACTTTGCATTTCGTTGTCGCCACCCAGTGCCCGCTGGAAACCGCGACCGAGACCGCGAAGATGATTGCGCCGTCGCGTTTCGGCCTGGCCAACCTGAACATGCACCCCGGTTACACCGTCGGTTATGGCTCCAAAGACCACAACATTTTCGTCTACTACGCAGCGCTGGCCGCGTTGTACGGCGCCGGTGTGCCGGTGCGCCTGGCCAACGACCGCTACGAGCAGTTCCAGAGCGGCATCAAGCGTCACCCGTTCGACATTCGTTACCAGTTGGCGGTGGACAAGAACGACCACAGCTTCAAGATCTTCCGCGCTGAAATGAGCGTCGACGGTGGCGGGCGAATCAACTACAGCCCGTCGGTGGCGGCGGTGGGCGCCACGGCCGCGCAATCGATCTATTACATGCCGCAGAACGACCTGCAGGTCACGGCTTACCATTCCCGCGCGGTAGAAGCCGGGTCGATGCGTGGCTACGGCACCCTGCAGAGCATGGCGTCGACCGAAATGATGGTCGACGAAATCGCCGATCGCCTCGGTGTCGATGCCATTGAGCTGCGCCGCAAGAACGCACTGCGTTCGGGCATGAAAAACACCCAGGGCGCGATCCCGGCCGGTGCCTTGCGCCTGCACGAAATTCTCGACAAGGCGGCTGTCCACGAGGTCTGGAAAAACCGCGACGCGATCAAGAAGCAACGCGAAGCCGCCGATCCGGACAACTGGTACGGGGTGGGTTTCGCCATCTGCCAGAAAGACTTCGGCACCGGTTCCGAAGCGCCGATGGCCAGTATTGAATTCACCGCCGAAGGTCGCATCAGCCTGCGCCACATCGGTATCGAGATCGGCACCGGCATGTCGACCTCGCAGGCCATGGTCGTGGCCGATTTCCTCGGTATCCCGGCGCACGAAGTGAAGACCGGTGAAACCGAATGGAAAGAGTTGCAACTGATCAGCAGCGGCAACCCGTACATCATGAGCCAGGCCGAACAGGATAATGTCCTGCGCAACCCGCGTTGGGTCGGCAAGGTGGCTTCGGCATCGTCGGCCACCAACTCGGCGTACTACTTCAGCCACGCCACCCGTGAAGCGGCGCGCGTGCTGTTCAACCACGGCCTGTGGCCGGCGGCGATGGAGATCTGGCGTCAAGGCCCTTTCGGTGGTCAGGCCAACCCTTACGTGGTGCGCCGCGAAGACGCCCATTGGGTCGATGGCAAGCTCACCGCCAACGGCATGGAACCCCTGCCGTTCGCCATGCTGGCAAAGCGTGTTCACGAGCGCGGCCTGGTGAGCGGCGCCACGGTGCACGGTTTCAACCGCTGGAGCTGGGCCGAGGCCGAGTTCAGTATCGACGGCGTGCGTGAGCGCTTGCCGCTCGACGGCCTGGCCGTGAAGTACGGCGACGGTGCACCGAAAGCGAAGAAGGCGCAGATGAACAGCGCCGGTTTCCATTTGCTGGACCGGCAGAACATCGCCTACCCGGCAACCCAGTTGAACAACGCGGCGGTGACGTACTACAGCCCGGTGGCGACGCTGGTGGAAGTGAAGGTCAACAAGGGTTCGAACGAAGTGTCGGTACTCAACCATCACTCGTGGGTCGAGTGCGGTCGCGTGCTGGTGCCGGAGCTGGTCAAGGGCCAGCTCGAAGGCGGTATCGCCATGGGCATCGGCCATGCGTTGATGGAAGAAATGCCGCTGTACGAAGGCGGGCCGGGGGAGGGTGACTGGAACTTCAACCGTTACCGCCTGCCCATGGCGCGGCACGTCGCGGTGTGGAAGCAGACGGCGGAGATCCTGCCGCCACTCTCGCCAAGCGACCCGTCCAAGGGCATCGCCGAAGTGGTGATGATTCCTGTGGTGGGTGCCATCGGCAATGCCGTGGCCCATGCCATCGGTAAACGTGTCCGCGACCTGCCTATCACTTCTGCACGCATCAAGGAGGCCCTCAATGGCTAACCGTCCGCTTCAACTGACCCTCAACGGTCAATCCGTCGGCCCGGTGGACATCCCTGATGACCTGCCGATGATCGACTACCTGCACGAATACAAGAACCTCACCGGTTCGCGCCTGGGCTGCGGCCAGGGCATCTGCCACGCCTGCGTGGTGATCGTCGACAACCCCGACGGCACCAGCGAAGAAGTGCGCACCTGCATCACCGGTGCGCACTATTTCGAAGGCAAGAAAGTGCGGACCATCGAAGGCCATGCGACCCGCGACGAGCAGGGCAAGGTCACCGAGCTGAACCCGATCCAGCAGCGCTTCGTCGACGAATTCGCCTTCCAGTGCAGCTACTGCGCGCCGGGCTTCGTCAATGCCGCGACCGTGCTGGTGGAAAAGCTGCAGCGTCAGCCGATCGTCAAAAGCCAGCTGGAAAAAGTCATCGAGGACAGCCTCGGTCATCACATCTGCCGTTGCACCGGGTACGTGCGCTACTACAGCGCCACCCGCAACGTGCTGACCGATCTCGGCCTGGTCAAGGAGGGTTAAGCATGAAGTCACTATTGTCCCGCCTGACGCTGGCGGTCGGCCTGGCTGCGCCTGTGTTGCTGGCCCACGCCGATGAGGCGCAGGTCAAGCAAGGCGCGTACCTTGCCCACGCCGCCGATTGCATGGCCTGCCACACCGCGCCGGGTGGTGCACCCTATGCGGGCGGCCTGCCGATCGTGTCGCTGTTCGGCACGATCTACGGCACCAACATCACCCCGAGCAAAGAGCACGGCATCGGCCTGTACAGCGATGACGAGTTTTTCGCCGCTCTGACCGAAGGCAAGCGCCGCGATGGCGCGAACCTGTATCCGGCGATGCCGTACACCTCGTATCACCTGATGCCGCGCGCCGATTCCGATGCGATTCATGCCTACCTGAAAACCGTCGAGCCGATCGAGCGCGCCGCCCCGGTCACCCGCCTGAGCTTCCCGTTCAACGTGCGCCTGGGCCTGATGGGCTGGAACATGATGTACGGCAAGGATGTGAAGCTGGAGTCTGCCGAAGGCAAAAGCGAAGCCTGGAAACGCGGCCAGTACATGGTCGACGTGCTCGGTCACTGTGGCGAGTGCCACACCCCGCGCGGCTTGCCTGGCGCGATGCAGCAGGACAAGCGCATGACCGGCGGCATTCTCAATGGTTATCTGGCGCCAAGCCTGCTGGCCACTGACCTGGCGGCCCGTGGCTGGAATCATCAGGACCTGAGCTCGTTCCTCAAGCACGGCATGAGCGCCCAGGGCACGATGTTCAACGAGATGTTCCCGGTGTTCCACAACAGCACCCAGGGCCTGAGCGATCCGGATCTGGCGGCCATGGCGACCTTCCTGCTCGGCGATCAGCCACCGGCGGCGAAAGTGCTCACCGAAGTGCCGTTGGACAAACTGAGCCCGAGTGCCCAGCGTGGCCGTCAGGAATATTTGAACGTCTGCGCCGGTTGCCATGCGCCGGGCGGCGAGGGCAAGCCGCACATTGCCGTAGCCATGCGTGGCAACACCACGCTGCGCCTGGAAGACCCGCGTAACCTGCTGCGGGTAATCGACGACGGTATCGGTGAGCAGAAGTTCTCCGGGTTCGAGCACATGCAGCCGATGCCGGGCTTCGCCGAGAAGTTGAGCGACGGGCAACTCACGGATCTGCTGAACTACCTGCGTCAGGGCTGGGGCGGTCAGCCCAATGACCTGGCGCTGAACGACGTGCAGAAGTTGCGGGCCGATGCGCCGCCGCTCGAGCACAAGGCGCACTGATATGCAGCATCTCGATCTGCAAGTGGTGCGCCGGGCGCTGGAGTGGTCGACGGCCGGTCAGCGCATCTGGCTGTGTACGGTGCTGGCCACTTACGGCTCGGCACCGCGCGCACCGGGTTCGCTGCTGGCAGTGAACACTGACGGGCACTGGATTGGCTCGCTATCCGGTGGCTGTGTCGAGGAGGATTTTCTCGAGCGAGTCGCCGAGGGCGCGTTTCTGCAGCCGGTCAGCGTCGTTCGTTACGGCGAAGGCGACGACCCACGCTCGCGCGTCAGCCTGCCCTGTGGCGGGGTGCTGGATGTGCTGGTCGAGAAGCTTGAGGCCGATTGCGAGGTGCAGGCGCATTTGCGCGAGCTGGAGTCAGCGTTGTTGGGTCGACGTCGATTGATCCGCGAAGTCGATCTGCAAAGCGGTGCGCGCAGCCTGTTCGATGATCGTGAGCAGGGAGTGCGTATCGAACGTGAAATCGACCGCGTGCGTGTGCGTGTGCGTGTCGGCGCGGCCCAGCGCTTGTTGCTGGCCGGCTATTCCAGTGTGGCACAGGCCTGTGCGGAGTTTGCCGTGGGCCTGGGTTTCGAGGTGATTCTGTGCGATCCGCGGGACGAAGTGCTGGAAGGCGTCGTGCTGGAGAACGTGGAGATTCGCCGCCAACTGCCGTCGGTGTTCATCGCCGACGGCGGCTGCCACAGCGACACGGCGGTGGTGGCGTTGACCCACGACCCGCGTATCGATGACCTGGCGATGATGGAGGCGGTTCGCACCGAGGCGTTCTATATCGGTGTGATGGGCTCCATGCAGACCTCGCAGAAGCGCTTCGAGCGTTTGCGGCGCATCGGCGGTCTGGGGGAGGTCGAGTTGGGGCGGATTCATGCGCCAATCGGGCTGAACTTGGGCAGCAAGACGCCAGCGGAGATTGCCCTGGCGGTGCTGGCGGATATCCTGCGGATTCGCAGCGGTATCGCGCGGGACCGGCTTTAAGATCAAAAGATCGCAGCCTGCGGCAGCTCCTACAGGGATCATGGTTCCTGTAGGAGCTGCCGCAGGCTGCGATCTTTTTTGTTTTAAAGGTCAGTACCCGAACTTGTCCCGCAATCCGTAATACCAGGCGCCCAATGCCGCGAACGGCGTACGCAGCAATTGTCCGCCGGGGAACGGGTAGTGGGGCAGGTCGGCAAACGCGTCAAAACGCTCGGCCTGGCCGCGCAACGCTTCGGCCAGCACCTTGCCCGCCAGGTGCGTGTAAGTCACGCCATGGCCGCTGCAGCCCTGGGAGTAGTAGATGTTGTCGCCCAGGCGTCCGACCTGAGGCAGGCGCGACAGGGTCAGCAGGAAGTTACCGGTCCACGCGTAATCGATCTTCACGTCCTTGAGCTGCGGGAAGGCCTTGAGCATCTTCGGTCGAATGATCGCTTCGATGTTCGCCGGATCCCGCGCGCCGTACACCACGCCGCCGCCGAAGATCAGGCGCTTGTCACCGCTGAGGCGGTAGTAGTCGAGCAGGTAATTGCAGTCTTCGACGCAGTAGTCTTGAGGCAGCAGGGTCCTGGCCAGTTCTTCGCCCAGGGGCTCGGTGGTAATCACCTGCGTGCCGCAAGGCATCGACTTGGCGGCCAGTTCCGGCACCAGATTACCCAGATAGGCGTTGCCGGCGACTATGATGAATTTGGCCCGGACCTTACCTTGCGGCGTGTGCACCACCGGGTTGGCTCCGCGCTCGATGCGCACGGCCGGCGACTGCTCGTAGATCGTCCCGCCCAGGGACTCGACCGCCGCCGCTTCACCCAGCGCCAGGTTGAGCGGATGGATGTGGCCGCCACTCATGTCCAGCATGCCGCCGACATACTGATCACAGGCCACCACTTCGCGGATGCGGCGCTGATCCATCAACTCGAGTTGGCTGTGGCCGAATCGCTCCCACAGGCGCTTCTGCGACTCCAGATGACCCATCTGCTTGGCGGTCATCGCGGCGAACACGCCACCGTCCTTCAGATCGCACTGGATGTTGTACCTGGCGACCCGCTCACGAATGATCCGGCCACCTTCAAACGCCATCTGCCCCAGCAACTGAGCCTGCTTGGGACCGACCGTGCGCTCGATGACATCGATGTCGCGGCTATAGCTGTTAACGATCTGCCCGCCATTACGCCCGGACGCCCCGAAACCCACCTTGGCGGCCTCAAGCACCGTGACCTTGAAACCGTTCTCCAGCAGAAACAGGGCAGAGGACAGCCCCGTGTAACCGGCGCCAATCACACAGACATCGGTCTCGACATCATCCTGCAACGCCGGGCGCGGCGGAACCGCATTGGCCGATGCGGCGTAGTAGGACTCTGGGTAGGGAGTGTTAGCCATCCGGCAGCCTCTGTTTAATATATTTTACGAGTGCGTTGATCCTACCCGAGTTGAAAATCGCCCGCCAGCCACCCGGAAAATCTTCTTTGTACCGGCAAAATTAAATATTTTGCATATTCATAGGGTTAGCGCGAAAAAAGGTGTTGACACCCCTCCGGAATTCCGTAGAATGCCGCCTCACAGCAGGCACGTAGCTCAGTTGGTTAGAGCACCACCTTGACATGGTGGGGGTCGTTGGTTCGAGTCCAATCGCGCCTACCAAACAAAATCCGCTCTGCTGGGCGGTCTGGAAGGGCTCACCGAAAGGTGGGCCCTTTTTTGTTGTCTGGTGTTTGGGCAAGCATTGGGAATGTTTTGGGCAAACGACCGCCGCGCTACATCTTCAGGTCGGCTTTGACCTTCATATAAACCACCGCGTCATCGCCGTGCCCTGCCTGGTAGTGCTCGGTCGTCTTCACGTCCGCGTGCCCCATCAAACCCTGAATGTATTCCTGTTCGAAACCCTGTTGCTCGTACAGCCATGCACCTAGTTCGCGGATCTCGTGGATCTCGTGGAAGTTGGGGCGCTCGCCGGCTGGCATGTCGTCGTAGGGGGGGGCGAATCGTCCCGAGCCTGGGCAAATGACTGGGTCAGGTAATCCGCTGTCACTGCGTTCCAGTGTAGCTTGGCGTCGAGCTGGGAGCGTTTGCGTGCCTTGGGCGAGTAGTGGATCAGGTACGGGCAGGCGACAGGCGATCTCATACATTCCAGCACCACCTCACGTAGCGCCCTGTCCCATGGCAATCTCCAGGTGCACAGGCTTCCCGTAGTTTTGCGTTTTGCGTTTTGCGTTTTGCGTTTTACGGGCGGTGGGCGTGGTTTCGGTTTGAAAATCGGACATGACGATTCCTCGCCCGCCGTTCACCGGCGGGCTGTATTTGGATTTGTGGGTTACGCTGGAAAGCAGGCAGCGTGAGAACGCAAACGGTCTCTCGTCATGGATGGATCAAGATGAAACTGATTTTGATAGTGCTTGTTGTTGGTCTGTTGGCTTGGAAGTTTTCTCCTGAATTACAGTCCTGGGCTGAGGCTCGGCTGTCGAGTCCCCAAAGAACTTCTACGGTCGTGACTGCGCCGAAGCCTGTCTCGGCTCCAGTTAAATGTGACGGGCGCAAATATTGCTCGCAGATGACCTCGTGCGCAGAGGCCAAGAACTTTCTGCAAAATTGCCCAGGAATGGAAATGGATGGAGACCACGACGGGATACCTTGTGAGACGCAGTGGTGCCGGTGACTATTCGCCGCTCATCGGTAGGCTGGTAGGTGGATTGTGAAATCAGATGAGGGGCCTGCTTTCACTCTTGTATGGGGCGGTCAGCCCGCAGCTCCTGTAGGGTGAGCTCACCCAGCCTTCTTGGATTGCAGCACATCCAGCAAGAGCAGACCTTGCCATGATTTGCGAAGACGCCTGCCTCTCGAGCAGTGGCTTCCCAGTCTTTGGTTTTCTGGTTTCTTTCAAAGCGAGCCTTTATGCGGCGTGTATCGTGTCGTCGTTGAGCTCTAGACATGTCTTTCTCCTAAGCCGAAGACGACAAAGCCCCGGCAGATTTCTCTGGCGAGGCTTGTTCGGCCCACTCCTGAATGTGCAGGAATGGCAGGGTGGAAATAATGTCGCTCTTGCGCTAACGGATTTCAACCTTTTCGTGTCTGCCCGTCCCGCATCAGTTTTCTCGAAGGTACTTCGACAGCGTAATACAGGATGAACGACGCCAAAAATATCATCGGAATTTAATACTGAGAGGCTATCTGCCTGCACGAAAAGAAAGCCACAGGCTGAACTTATCTTTCCGAGATATACAGGAACCGGATTTAAGTAGATCCAGACTCTTCCAGATCTGAATAACGCTTGCCCCATAAAAGCTCAGAGCGCGAAACCCGTCGCATGAATCAGATGCACCTCCTGCGCTCCAGCGATCAGGTGCATTGGGACGTTCTGTTGTACATCAATGGACGGTACCTCGAAGCTCCCTACAATCTGGAGGTGTCGCTCGCTCAGTTCGGTCGACTCTGCTGCCTTTTCCTTAGCCATTCTCGCGTGGTTCATTGCGATTTCGTTGAGCGTTGACACGTTACATCTCCCGGTGACTGACCAAGCGTATCGCTGGAGTCCTTAAGCGTTGATTGAATGGCTGCTGCGTCAGAATTATGTCGTTCCGTCGCTGCTACGCGCGATCTGTGCAATCCTCAAGCCACGGATGCGGTTGAACTCATCGTGGTGTTTTCGCAGGCGACGAATGGCGGGTAATGGTGGATGTTGGTCCGGATTCTTGGCCATTCAGGCGTAAACTAGTGGGGCTGCCTCATTGAAAGGAGCCGCCCATGAACGTCGATCAAATCAGCAAACAGGCACCCGTAGACAAAGCCGTTTGGGATCAATACTTCTGCGCTGCATTGATTGCCGAAAGCAATCTGACAGCCCCGGTTGTGGGCGGGGCTACGCACGAAGACAGGCAGAACCTGTTGATCGAGAGGGCCAGAGCCCTGGCCGACAAAATGATGGAAAACCGGAAATAACCAGAGCCCAGCCATAGCGCTGGGCTCTTTGCATGCGGGGCTATGCGCCGATGCTGACAATGTGCGCGTTGTGGGTCAGGCGATGAGCTCTACCTTGCCGCTCGCCAGGCGATAGACACCTCCCACGATCTTCAGCATGCCTTTGCTCTGCGCATCGGTCAGCAAGGGCGAGGCCTGTTTCAGGCTGTTGACCGAATTTTTGACGTTCTGCGCGGTGGCGTTTTCCATCAGGCTCCCGGGTTGCTTCAGCACGGCCTCGATGGCTGACTTGAGTGCGTCGGTCAGTTTCGGGATATGGCCGGGGAAAACCGTCTGGTCCTTGACAACCTTGATGCCGGCCTCGATGGCGCCGCAGCTCTCATGGCCGAGTACCAGAATCAGCGGGGCGCCCAGTACGGCGACCCCGTATTCAAGACTGGCCAGGCCTTCCGGGGTGACAAAATTGCCCGCGACGCGGATGGAGAAAAGATCGCCGCGCGCAGTGTCAAACGCATACTCCGGGGCGATGCGCGAGTCAGAGCAGCTCAGCACGGCCACGAACGGATTTTGACCTGACACCAGGGCCTCTCGCTCAGCCTTGAAATCATGAATCTTGGATGTACCGCTTACATATCGTTCATTACCCTCCATCAGTCTTTTCAGCGCCATGTCGGGGCTGATCACGTTTTGTGGTTTGGGCGGGGCTGTCGCTTTTTCGGCTGCCTGGATGATCCTGCCGGGCAGTGTGCCGGTCAGCAGCAGGGCGCCTGCGCTCAATCCGGCAAATTGAAGAAAACGACGACGGCCTGTTGTGTTTGAAGCAGAGCTTGAATCACATGATTCACACATGATTTTGTTTACTCAGTTCAATGCGGTGAGAGTGAGTTGCTGTTGGGGCTGGGACTGCCACGGTCGCTCAATGCCAGCGCAGTGGAGTCTAGTTGGTCTGTCATATTGTGTACCGGGCCTGGTCCGAGGATGCCGTGCAAGCAGCCATTTCATGGGCTACTACTGTCAGGCTCATAGAGCTTCTACCTGGCAGGAGTTTCTCGATGCTGACTAATTGGTTTCTGGCGGCGGTTCATCTTTTGGCGGTTGCGTTGGGATTCTGGGCGGTGCTGACTCGAGGCACGGCTTTTCGGCGTCTGGCCGATGGGACCGCAGAAGTGCGCAGTGTCCTGATGGCGGACAATATCTGGGGTATTTCAGCTGTCGTGTTACTGATCAGCGGGGGGTGGCGAGCCTTTGGCGGGTACGAGAAAGGCACGGACTATTACCTGCATCAGCCGCTGTTTCATCTGAAGATGACGCTGTTCGTGCTGATCTTGCTGCTGGAGATTGCGCCCATGGTGACGTTGATCAAATGGCGGATAGCGCTGGGCCGTAAAGTCGCCTTCGATACTGGCCGTGCGAAGCTGTTTGCACGGATCAGTCATGTCGAGGCACTGCTGGTGCTGTTGATGGTGGTGGCGGCGACTGGCATGGCGCGCGGGGTGATGTTCGGTTAGCCACGCAGCGAACGCGTACTTCCCCAGGATAAACAAGAAATGTCTGACAGCCAGGACGTTGAGCTTGTCGCTAGTATCGAAAGCATGCGGAAGCGATGCTGAATCTTTAGCCAGCCGTGGTTGCGCACTGAACGGGCTGGCTACTGACTGCAACAGAATTCAGGATTGCGGCTTTTCCGGGGCGGTCAGGCCGGCCTGAATGCGCTGATAAATTTCTTCACGGTGCACTGCAACGTCCTTCGGGGCGTTGATGCCGATCCTGACTTGCTGGCCGCTTACGCCCAGGATGGTGATCGTAATGTCATCACCGATATTAATGCTTTCACCGACTTTGCGGGTGAGTATCAGCATGGTCTTCTCCTTGATTGCTTCGTGGGGCACCTGATTCGGACAGTGCAGAGGTCGGTGGTATGTATAGATTAGTGCGAAGTCTCACAGTTTGGGTGCCTCTTTCTGACGCGCAGATGTGGCATTAATTCCCAAGGCGTAACTATACAGAGGCCGCCACCATGATTCTCGTTGTTTTGAGACCATTTTATGGCACTCGTGAAGTATTCATGGATGTTAAAATCCCCGCTTTAAGCATTTAGAGGGAAACGCCGTGCGCAAAATGGTCTTGGTACTCGCGATATTGGCACTGGCGGGATGTGGAGAGGGCAGCAGTGTGGATGCGCCGAAGCCAAAGCCGGCCGTGGCTGCCGTACCCGCGGCAGCGTCCGGCCCGCAATGGGATCTTGAAGTGCGAGGTGAAACCCCTCAGGCGGTCAGTGATTTGAGTGGCTGGCTGATCGAACACAGTTTCATGTCCAGCGTCGTCAAGGAAAATGGCAATACGCGAATCCTGATGGGGCCGTTCAATTCGAAAGCCGAGGCCGAAGCCAAACAGGATGAGGTCCGTGCTGTGCTCACTCGCTCGAAGAAACAGAACATCGAATTGCTGGTGCTTGAACGTCCGGCCGCTCAATAACAGTCGGCAGCGAAGATGTTGGGCAAACAAAAAAAGGCCTCGGGGCTTTAGCCTCGAGGCCTTTTTTGTTTCTGGTGTCGCCTGGATTCAGCCGCAGGCCTTCATGTCCACCGGGCCGACGAACTCGTTGCCGCGTCCCATGACGCACCCCACGCTCTGGTTGCGTTGCCGTTCCCAGGCCTGTACGGGATAGGTTTTGTCCCAGGCTTCGTACAGTTGTCGATCCTGTTTCGACAGGCGCAAGCCATACTGCTTGCTCATGTAGAAGTAGGTCCGGGCGATCATGCCGCGAATGGAAGGGCGGGGCATGACTTTCTTGGCCTTGAAGTCGACTTGGGTCAGGCACGCACCATACTGTCCCGACTGTTCGGGCAGCCAACCGAAACTGAAGTTGCTGCGATCGCCATTGACCTCGCCGATGCTGGGCACCAGGTTGTGCAAATCAGCTTCGGCCTTCTGGTAAACCGGATCGTAGCGGGTGCAGTTCTTGCGACCGCCTTCTTGCCAGCACTGGCGTTGATGACCGATCTGCCAGGCCGGAACGATATGCTCCCATTCGATGCGGGATGCGCGCTTGGCATTTTTACGCGGTACATAACCGCAGGCGGCAAGGTTCACCCGGTTGCCGGTGTATTTGCAGCCACAGTAAAACTCGGTGGATTGGGGAGCGTAGAGCTTCCACGCGACCTTTTTCGCTTCGGTGAAGGTGCGCGGAGCGTCGGCTTGCGCAGCCATGACAAAAAACACAAAAAACAAAGCAAACCAGCGGGCACTCATCGACTCAATCTTCCTTCGGCACAACCCAGAAAATCTGCACGCCGCCATCGTCGCGATAGGCGAGGGTGACGTTGTCGTTCTCGTCGATTTCTTCCAGCAAGCGTTCCCATTCATCCACCGGCTCGTCAGGCAGGCGGAAGATCAGTGCTGCCCTGGCCTTTTGTGCGGTGGGGGAGTTGATGATTTTCTGAACGCGCAGGCCCATGCGTACGTAGGTGTCAGAAGAGGCAGAGGTAGTGTCCACGGAATTATCCTTATTAAGCTGTACGTGCATACAGTATTTAACTGTAGGCAATTTCGCAACTGCTTAAAAATCAAGAAAATCCTCTGACAGCGGTTTGTTCTATTTGGTGTAAGGCGCAGGGAGTTTTTTTGTCAGATCGAACGGCGCCAATCGCCAGGACTGGAGAATGGCGCACAGGGTGCCCGACCGGATCGGTCGGGCGAGGGCGAATCAGTATTCCCAGAACATCCGCTGCAGCTCTTTGCTGTCATTGGTCTTGGTCAGCGCGACCATCGCCAGGATTCGGGCCTTTTGCGGGTTCAGGTCGTGGGCCACGACCCAGTCGTATTTATCGTCAGGCTGTTCGGCGTTGCGCAATACGAAGCCGCCGGCGTTGACATGGGAGGAGCGAATGATCTGCACGCCGTCTTTGCGCAAGGCTTGCAGGGCAGGGACTACCCGCGACGATACCGAGCCATTGCCGGTGCCGGCGTGGATGATGGCTTTGGCGCCTGATTGGGCGAGGGCCTTGTAGGCCGTGTCGCTGACATTGCCGTAGGAATAGGCGATCTCGACGTCAGGCAGGCTCTTGATGGTCTTGATGTCGAATTCGGAATCCATGGTGTGGCGCTTGGCTGGCAAACGGAACCAGTAGGATTTGCCTTCTACCACCATGCCCAGCGGACCCCAGGGGCTTTTAAACGCTTCGGTCTTGATGTTGATCATTTTGCTGACGTCGCGACCCGACTGGATTTCATCGTTCATGGTCACCAGCACGCCTTTGCCTCGCGCATCTTTACTGCTGGCCACGGCCACCGCGTTATACAGGTTGAGCATGCCATCGGCGGACATCGCAGTGCCCGGGCGCATGGAGCCCACGACGATGATCGGCTTGTCGGTTTTTTCCACCAGGTTCAGGAAGTACGCGGTTTCTTCCAGGGTGTCGGTGCCGTGGGTGATCACGATGCCATCGACGTCTTTGCTGTCGGCCAGTTCGGCTACGCGGCGGCCCAGTTGCAGCAGGTTTTCGTTGGTGATGCTTTCGGAAGCGATTTGCATGACCTGTTCGCCACGAACGTTGGCCACCTGGCTCAGTTCTGGAACGCCGGCGATCAATTGTTCAATGCCGACTTTCGCCGCTTGGTAGGTCGCGCTGTTGGCGGCGCTGGCGCCGGCGCCGGCAATGGTGCCACCGGTGGCCAGGATCACCACGTTGGCCAGTTTCTGTTGGGTTTCGGCTTCTTTGGCCTGAAGGGCGGTCGGCAGAAGCAGCAGCAGGGCCAAGGCGCCCGGAACAAAGGTCTTGAGTGCAGATGTCATTATTTTTCTCTTCTAGTTGTGAGACGGTGCAGATGCAGGTTCATCTAGATACGCCCCGGGCGAATCTGAACGCCGGAGGTGCGAGGAAGAGAGCAGGATCTGTACCAGTAAAACCTTGAATCGAAAAATACGCGCAACTTAATGATTTGTAACGGTATTACAGTTTGTGTCCGAAGGCGGTTCCGGGGCCGGGCGTCCGGATTGCCGAACATGTTTAACTTTTGCGTTCGGCTCTCCGAAACGGATGGCGGTCATGTTTAAGATTTAAAGGTGTCAAATCGTCGTTAACGACTAAAGAAAAGCGCGCGTCGGTCGATGCTCCTTCAAGGGATCTATTTCTGCAGGAGTTCACATGTCGTTATCTATTGGTTTTCCGAATGCCGCGGGCATCACCATCGGGGGGAAGTCTGCGGCGACCATTCGTGCCTTGGGCGATGCAACAGAGGGTGCGGCTGCCAAAGCGCTGGGTGTAAAGGAAGGCGACGGCGCCCAGGTTAAAACCGGTCCGGTAGGTCTGGGACAAAGTGCCGGAGCACAGGCCGAATCGGAAACCAGCGATAACACCAGTGTTGCGGTGAAGGTCCTGCTCAAGCGCCTGAAGGAGTTGCAGCAGCAATTGCGTGAGCAACAGCAGCAATTGGCCCAGGCCCAGGCGACGTCCTATCCGACCCCGGAAGCCAAGACCACCGCGGTAGCGGCCATTCAGGGGCAGGTCGCCCAAACCAACGGCGCCATCCTGCAGGTGAGCGCGAGTCTGATCAAAGAGATGAGCAAGGGTTCCGGCACGGGATCGGTGATCAACACCACGGCATGAGCTGAATGCCGTTTTTCGCCAATCCTCTCTGAAAGCACTTTTCAGGACGTTGACAAATACCGGCAGGATTCGCATAGTCTGGGTCACGCAAACGTTTGCGCGACTCGCTGTAATGGCTTTCCATCACAGTGGGTCGTGAAGCTTACGCCGGCGCAAGCGTTGCTCACAATAATCATAAGATCGGAGTGAACCCATGAAGCTGCCATTTGCTGGACGTCTTCTCGCTGTCGCTGTGCTGGCTGCCGCATCCGCTGCACTGCCTGTCTGCTCTGCCTTCGCTGAAACCACAGATAAACCGAAAGTCGCACTGGTCATGAAATCCCTGGCCAATGAGTTTTTCCTGACCATGGAAGACGGCGCCAAGGCCTATCAGAAAGATCACTCCGGCGAATTCGAGCTGATCTCCAACGGCATCAAGGATGAAACCGACACCGCAGGCCAGACGCGTATCGTCGAGCAGATGATCCTGGCCAAGGTCAATGCGCTGGTGATTGCGCCGGCAGATTCCAAGGCCATGGTGCCGGTGATCAAGAAAGCCATCGATGCCGGTATCACCGTGATCAACATCGACAACCAGCTGGACCCCGCCGTCGTCAAAAGCAAAAACATCAGTGTTCCGTTCGTAGGCCCGGACAACCGCAAGGGTGCACGCCTGGTCGGCGATTACCTGGCCAAACAGCTGAAGGCCGGTGACGAAGTCGGCATCATCGAAGGTGTGTCCACCACCACCAATGCCCAGCAGCGCACCGCAGGTTTCAAGGATGCGATGGAGGCGGCGCAGATCAAGGTCGTGTCGCTGCAATCCGGTGACTGGGAAATCGACAAAGGCAACAAGGTGGCCGCCTCGATTCTCAGCGAATACCCGCAAACCAAGGCCCTGTTGGCCGGCAACGACAGCATGGCGGTCGGCGCGGTGTCTGCCGTGCGCGCCGCGGGCAAGGCCGGCAAGGTGCAAGTGGTCGGCTACGACAATATCAATGCCATCCAGCCGATGCTCAAGGATGGTCGGGTGCTCGCCACTGCCGACCAGTTTGCAGCCAGGCAGGCGGTGTTCGGCATCGAGACGGCATTGAAGATTCTCAAGGGCGAGAAAGTCGACGGCGGCGCCAATGGCGTGATCGAAACGCCGGTAGAGTTGGTCACCAAAGAGTCGGTCACACAGTAACCTTCTGGCGACGCAACGGCGCTCGTCCAGCCGGACGGGCGCGTGGAGAGTTTTTATGTCCGCTTGCGCTACGAACGCTGTCCTCTCGGTCAGCGGTATCGGCAAGACCTACGCCCAACCGGTTCTGGCCGGCATTGATCTGACGCTCATGCGCGGTGAAGTGCTGGCGCTTACCGGCGAGAACGGCGCAGGCAAAAGCACGCTGTCGAAAATCATTGGCGGGCTGGTCGCGCCGACCACCGGGCAGATGCAGTTTCAGGGGCAGGCCTATCGTCCGGGCAGCCGGAGCCAGGCGGAAAACCTCGGCATCCGCATGGTCATGCAGGAACTCAATCTGCTGCCGACCCTGTCGGTGGCGGAAAACCTGTTCCTTCACAATCTGCCCAACAACGGCGGCTGGATCAGTCGCAAGCAATTGCGCAAGGCTGCCATCGAGGCCATGGCTCAGGTCGGGCTCGACGCCATTGACCCGGATACCCTGGTCGGCGAACTGGGCATCGGTCACCAGCAAATGGTGGAGATCGCCCGCAACCTGATCGGCGATTGTCATGTGCTGATTCTCGATGAGCCCACCGCGATGCTCACTGCACGCGAAGTCGAAATGCTGTTCGAGCAGATCACCCGCCTGCAGGCTCGCGGCGTATCGATCATCTATATCTCTCATCGCCTCGAAGAGCTGGCGCGGGTCGCGCAACGCATTGCCGTGCTGCGCGACGGCAATCTGGTCTGTGTCGCGCCAATGGCCAACTACAACAGCGAACAACTGGTCACCCTGATGGTCGGTCGCGAACTCGGTGAACACATCGATATGGGGGCGCGCAAGATCGGCGCCCCGGTGTTGACGGTCAAGGGCCTGACCCGATCCGACAAGGTTCGCGACGTGTCGTTCGAAGTGCGTGCCGGAGAGATTTTCGGCATTTCCGGTTTGATCGGCGCGGGGCGCACCGAGTTGTTGCGCCTGATCTTCGGTGCCGATATCGCCGACAGCGGCACGATAGCCCTGGGCTCGCCGGCGCAGGTCATCACTGTGCGTTCGCCAGTGGATGCGGTCGGGCATGGCATCGCGCTGATCACCGAAGATCGCAAGGGCGAAGGTCTTTTGTTGACGCAGTCGATCGGTGCCAATATCGCCTTGGGCAACATGCCCGCCATCTCCAGCGCCGGCTTTGTCGACAACGATGGCGAAAACGCCCTGGCCCAGCGGCAGATCGACGCCATGCGCATTCGCAGCTCCGGTCCGGCACAGTTGGTGTCCGAGCTGTCCGGCGGTAACCAGCAAAAAGTCGTCATCGGTCGCTGGCTGGAGCGCGATTGCTCGGTACTGCTGTTCGACGAACCGACCCGTGGCATCGACGTCGGCGCCAAATTCGATATCTACAACCTGCTCGGTGAATTGACCCGCAAGGGCAAGGCGCTGGTGGTGGTTTCCAGCGACTTGCGCGAGCTGATGCTGATCTGCGACCGGATCGGTGTGCTGTCGGCAGGAAGCCTGATCGATACGTTCGATCGCGACAGCTGGACCCAGGATGAGTTGCTCGCCGCTGCTTTTGCCGGCTATCAAAAACGTGATGCGCAGCGCTTCGACGCCGCGCCTAGGGATCTTCCATGAAAACCGCTTCTTTGGCCGGCACACGCAGTGGCAACTTCTATGGCCTGGGCACCTATCTGGGCCTGGCGGGTGCCTTGTTGGCGATGATTGTGCTGTTCTCGGTGTTGAGCAGTCACTTCCTGTCCTACGATACGTTCAGCACCCTGGCCAACCAGATTCCGGACCTGATGGTGCTGGCAGTCGGCATGACCTTTGTGTTGATCATCGGAGGCATCGACCTGTCGGTGGGTTCGGTGCTGGCACTGGCAGCCTCGACCGTCAGCGTGGCGATACTGGGCTGGGGCTGGAGCGTGCTGCCCGCAGCGTTGCTCGGCATGGCCGTCGCGGCGCTCGCAGGCACCATCACCGGCTCGATCACGGTGGCGTGGCGGATACCGTCGTTCATCGTCTCCCTGGGCGTGCTGGAAATGGCGCGCGGAGTGGCGTACCAGATGACCGGTTCGCGTACGGCCTACATCGGCGATGCGTTCGCCTGGTTGTCCAATCCGATCGCCTTCGGCATTTCACCCTCGTTCATCATTGCGTTGCTGATCATATTCATCGCCCAGGCCGTGTTGACCCGCACGGTGTTCGGTCGCTACCTGATCGGTATCGGCACCAACGAAGAGGCCGTGCGGCTGGCGGGGATCAATCCGAAGCCCTATAAAATCCTGGTTTTCAGCCTGATGGGGTTGCTGGCCGGCATTGCCGCGCTGTTCCAGATTTCTCGCCTGGAAGCCGCCGACCCGAATGCCGGCTCCGGTCTTGAGTTGCAGGTGATCGCCGCCGTGGTGATTGGCGGGACCAGCCTGATGGGCGGGCGCGGCTCGGTGATCAGCACGTTTTTTGGCGTCCTGATCATTTCCGTGCTGGCCGCGGGGCTGGCGCAGATCGGGGCAACCGAACCGACCAAACGCATCATTACCGGCGCCGTGATTGTGGTCGCGGTGGTGCTGGACACTTATCGCAGTCAACGCGCAAGCCGGCGGACCTGAGTCATGGCGACTATCAAAGATGTGGCAGCCCTTGCCGGCATTTCCTACACCACGGTTTCCCATGTGGTGAACAAGACCCGCCCGGTCAGTGAAGAGGTCCGGATCAAGGTCGAGGCCGCGATCAAGACCCTCGACTACGTCCCCAGCGCCGTGGCCCGTTCACTCAAGGCCAAGACCACGGCGACCATCGGCCTGTTGGTCCCCAACAGCCTCAACCCGTACTTCGCCGAGCTGGCCCGGGGGATTGAGGATTACTGCGAGCGAAACGGTTACTGCGTGATCCTGTGCAACTCCGACGACAATCCGGACAAGCAGCGCAGCTACCTGCGTGTGTTGCTGGAAAAACGCATCGACGGCCTGATCTTCGCCTCGGCCGGCGGCGACAGTGGCCTGGTACAAGGTCTGAAAGGCGTACGCACTCCCATGGTGATCGTCGACCGCGGACTGGACGGTGTCGATGCCGACCTGGTGCGCATCGACCATGAATACGGCGCATACCTGGCCACCCGACACCTGTTGGAGTTGGGTCACCGGGATATCGCCACGATCAGCGGACCGGTAAATACCAGTGTGGCGCAGATGCGTCTGGCGGGTTATCGCCGGGCCTTGAAGGAGGCGGGCGTCGAAGTCTCCCCCGAACGCATGCTGGCAAGCGATTTCACCAGCACCGGCGGTTACAGCGCTGCCGCGATTTTGCTGGAAAGCCATCCGCCTACCGCCATTTTTGCCGCCAACGACATGATCGGCATCGGTGTGCTGCGGGCCGCCGCCGAGCGCAATATTCGCGTACCGAGCGAGTTGTCGGTGATCGGCTTCGACGATATCCAGATGAGTCGGTATGTCTACCCGTCGTTGACTACGGTGGGGCAATCGATCCTGCAGCTCGGTGAAATGGCTGCCGAAGTGCTTTTACGGCGAATCGCCACGTCGGGCCTGGCGACCGATCAGCGGATCGTGACGCCGAGTATTGTCATCCGTGAATCGACGGCGCCGTTGTCCGGCGTGTTTGACCACTTCCGTTGAAACAGAAAGCCGTTGAAAACAGAGAGCCGCTGAACCGACAGCGTCGCCGAAACAGAATCGATGAGTAGCAACGTATGCCAGCAAAAGTAGTGGTAATAGGCAGTTTGAACATGGACCTGGTGACCCGGGCGCCGCGTTTGCCCAGGGGTGGTGAAACGCTGATTGGTCAGTCGTTTGCCACCGTCTCCGGCGGCAAGGGCGCCAATCAGGCTGTGGCTGCGGCACGGCTCGGAGCCCAGGTGTCGATGATCGGTTGTGTGGGCAATGACGCCTATGGTGAGGCGTTGCGCGGGGCGCTGTTGGCCGAGCAGATCGATTGCCAGGCGGTGAGCACCATTGACGGTTCCAGCGGCGTGGCATTGATTGTGGTCGACGACAGCAGTCAGAACACCATCGTGATCGTCCCTGGTGCCAACGGTGCATTGACCGCTGAAGCCATTGACCGTTTTGATTCGGTGATACAAGCGGCGGACGTACTCATCTGCCAGCTGGAAGTGCCCGATGCCTCCGTTGGTCATGCACTCAAGCGGGGGCGCGAGCTGGGCAAGACGGTCATCCTCAACCCGGCGCCGGCCAGCCGTCCGTTGCCATCGCACTGGTACGGGTCTATCGATTACCTGATTCCCAACGAGAGCGAAGCGTCGGCCTTGAGCGGTCTGTCGGTGGACTCCCTGGAGACCGCGCAAGCCGCGGCGACCCGGCTGATTGCCCTGGGTGCTGGCAAGGTGATCATCACCCTCGGTGCGCAAGGTTCGCTGTTTGCCGATGGCCAGCGATTCGAGCATTTCCCCGCGCCCGTCGTAAAGGCTGTCGACACCACGGCGGCGGGCGATACGTTCGTCGGTGGTTTCGCTGCGGCGTTGGCTGCGGGTCAGGATGAAGTGCAGGCGATCCGCTTCGGGCAGGTGGCTGCGGCGCTGTCGGTCACCCGTGCCGGCGCGCAACCTTCGATTCCCGCCTTGAGCGATGTGCAGGCGTTTAAAACTCCATGAAAAAGACACCCTTGCTCAACATCGCCTTGTCGCGGCTGATCGCCTCATTGGGGCATGGCGACATGGTCGTCATCGGCGACGCCGGTTTGCCGGTTCCACCGGGCGTTGAATTGATCGACCTGGCCTTGACCCAGGGCATTCCGGATTTTGTCAGCACCTTGAAGGTGGTGCTCAGTGAGATGCAGGTCGAAAGCCATGTGCTGGCTCAGGAGATTTTCGATAAGAAGCCGTCGGCCCTGATTGCCCTGGATGAACTGAACGGTGAAGGCGCACTGGGGCGCCGTGAGGTGCTCAGCCATGAACAATTCAAGGTCCTGAGCCGACAGGCAAGGGCGATTGTTCGTACAGGCGAGTGTCAGCCGTACTGCAACATCGTGCTGTTCGCCGGGGTTACGTTTTGACGGACTGCCTGCATTTTGATTTCCCATGCACAAGGAGTGCGCCATGTATCGCTATGCCCAGAAACTGCACCAACTGCTCCGGAGTCTGCTGCTTTTGTCCCTGATTACCGCAACGAACGCCCAGGCGGCACAAAAAATCGACTTGATCATTGACACCGATCCGGGGGCTGACGATGTCGTTGCCTTGTTGTTCGCCCTGGCGTCGCCGGACGAGCTGAATGTCCGGGCGCTGACCACGGTTGCGGGCAACGTTCGCCTCGACAAGACCTCGCGTAATGCGCGACTGGCCCGGGAGTGGGCGGGGCGTGAAGAAGTGCCGGTCTATGCGGGCGCGCCGAAACCCCTGATGCGCACACCCATCTATGCCGAGAACATTCATGGCAAGGAAGGGCTCTCGGGCATTGCCGTGCATGAGCCCAAGCAAGGCCTGGCCAAGGGCAGTGCCATCACTTATCTGATCGATACCCTGAAGTCAGCCGAGCCCCACAGCATCACCATCGCCATGCTTGGCCCGCAGACCAACCTGGCCCTGGCGCTGATCCAGGAGCCAGGTATCGTCCAGGGCATCAAGGAAGTGGTGGTCATGGGCGGTGCGCACTTCAACGGCGGCAACATCACGCCGGTGGCCGAATTCAACCTGTTCGCCGATCCGCAAGCCGCCGAAGTGGTGCTCAAGAGTGGCGTGAAGCTGACCTACCTGCCGCTGGATGTGACCCACAAGATCCTTACCAGCGAAGCGCGTCTGAAACAGATTGCTGCGCTGAACAACAATGCCAGCCGTTTGGTGGGCGACATTCTTAATGAATACATCAAAGGCGACATGGAACACTACGGCATGGCGGGTGGCCCGGTGCATGACGCCACGGTGGTCGCTTACCTGCTCAAGCCGCAATTGTTCAGCGGCCGCCCGGTCAATGTGGTGGTCGACAGCCGCGAGGGGCCGACTTTCGGGCAAACCATCGTTGACTGGTATGACGGCTTGAAAGCGCCGAAGAATGCGTTCTGGGTTGAAAGCGGCGATGCCCAGGGCTTCTTCGATCTGCTGACCGAGCGTCTGGCCCGTCTGAAATAAGCTGCATGCCCCGCAGGTGTCTGCCTGCGGGGTTCACTCCCGCCCGCTGGCAGTGTCGGCCTTCTGGTCCGACAGATGTTTCTCGAAAATCTGCTCGATGAACGATTGGGCAGCTTCGGTTCCCAGGTCCCTGACCAGCAGGTCGATACCGATAATGGCAAGCTCTTCCGTGCTGCTTGGACTGTAGGAGCTGTGGCCGTCCTGCCACTTTGCCTTGATGTCAGCGTCGATACTTACGGTGGTCATGATGGCACTCGTGAAGTCGGGGGAAGTCTGAGTGCCGAGTTAACCATTTTGCGGGGCTTTTGACACGTCGACTTAGGCATGAAAGAAGGGCTATGCGACACTTGGTTTCTGTCGAATTTTCAAGGAGCACTCTGTGCAGATCGATTTGAACTCCCCGGATGGCCTGACCCTCGAGGCGGTGCGTCAGTTGCTGGCCGGCGCCAGTGACGATGAGCACACCCAGTTGCGGGTCACCAAGGGAGGCATTGCCTATATCTCCTCGGGTGTCGTGGGCGGTACCGATATCGGCGGGTTGTCGTTCCGGCTCGAAACCTGGGCCAAGGGCTCCGGATATGTCGGACGGGTCGCGGCCAGCGATGAAGTCTGGGTCATGCAGATCTTCAATGCCTTGAAAGAGAACTGGCCCAATCCGCCTTACGACTACATCGACGTCTATTGAGCGTTGTTCATATTCAGTCACGATTCAGTGATTAAGGGGAGGGCGGCGCTCAGGCAGAATCTCGGCTCGTCCGGATTGCGGGCAGGGTGCTGGCACTGCCTGCCTGTGAAACCAAACGCCAGTCTGGTTGTCGCACGATCTCAGCCTAATCATTGAATAAGGAGGCTTCATGCCTTGGAAGCTCGCGTCATTGGGTACTTTGCTGGCCGTTGCCACGCTGGCCGGTTGCAGCACTGCCTCTACGGAGTCGGCACCTGCGGATGTTGCGACGACTGACACGGGGCACAGCCGCTGTGAGGCGAAGGCTGCCGAGTTCACCATCGGCAAACAGGCATCGCCGCAGCTGCTTGAGCAGGCACGTACCCGCGCAGGGGCGCAAAGCGCGCGGTTCCTGCTGCCAACCGATATGGTGACGCTGGAGTATCGTTCCGATCGCCTGAACCTGAACACCGATGCCAGCAGGGTGGTCACCCGGGTCAACTGCGGTTGATCCCCAGGCTTTTGTTTCACCCATAAAAAACCCCGTCACATGGACGGGGTTTTTTTAGTGCGCCTGGAAATTACTCTGGGCGAACTTGAGCAGCTTGCATACCCTTTTGGCCTTTCTCAGCCACGAAGGAAACAGTCTGGCCTTCTTTCAGGCTTTTGAAACCGTCGCTTTCGATAGCTTTGAAGTGTACGAACAGGTCGTCACCGCCACCTTGAGGAGTGATGAAGCCGAAGCCTTTTTCATCGTTGAACCATTTAACGGTGCCGGTTTGGCGATTAGACATGGTGTATCTCCAAGAAACATATATTTTCAGTAGTACTGTGCTGCTCAGGCCAACTGGGCACACCCGAGTATCATAGTCGAAATGTTCGGTTTGGGACCCCCCCGGGTGAGCTGTTTGCCGATCAGTCGTGGTTTCTTTATGCCTTGAAATGGCTGGAAGCCCCGTTTTATAAGGCTTCTAGCCGAAAGTGAAGGCGATAAAAAAAGCTGTAAAACCTGCATAAATTGTACGGAATGGCCTGTTTCGGGGGCTTTTTGCCAGTAAAACAGGGTTGAAAACGCCGATCTGTGCTTATTTTTTCGGTTTATTCCCAGCCTTGCAGGCTGCAATTTGGTCAAAGGCTTTCTGTTTCATGGCGTCACTGGCTTTGTTATCCATCAATGCCTGGATGTCGCTGGCCGGGAACGACTTGATTGCATCCGCACCACAAGCGCAGTGGGCTTTGGCCGCGGCTTCACCGATTTTTTGCGCGGCCGCAGGAACGCACTGAGACATGTACTTCTCGCGTTCACCTTTTGGCCATTCGGCGTGGGCGGCCAGCGGCAGCAGCAGAACGATTGGTGCGACTACAGTGAATAAACGATTCAGACGCATGCCAGGATGCTCCTTTGAGGTCGATGTCTTGTTATCTGAGCGCTAACGCGCGGTTCAAGTTCATCACTCTGGCATAAAAACAGCTGATTTGCCGCGTTGGAAAGCCTCTGCGCAGCTACCACCGTTCATCTGTGCTAGCATGCCCCGCTCGGGCGTTTGCAGGCTCCGATGGACCTTCAGTCCCGGTAGCGGCAGATGCGCGATTAACCCTGATTTGAATCCCAGTCACTCTGGTTCGGTTTTCCGGTTGGCCGCAAGGCTCCTGCCGCTGTAAGGCAGGCGTTCGTCATTGAATGGCCTGGACCGGATCTTGTACTGGCTCATCCCAACCCACGTGACCTTTGGTAGGGGTCACCACTAGGAGAGGAGGCGCCATGCCAACTATTACTCTTCCCGACGGCAGTCAACGTTCATTCGATCACCCGGTTTCCGTAGCCGAGGTCGCCGCATCCATCGGTGCAGGCCTGGCCAAGGCCACCGTTGCGGGCAAGGTCGATGGCAAGCTGGTCGACGCCAGCGACATCATCGACAGCGACGCGTCGCTGCAAATCATCACGCCAAAGGATGAAGAGGGGCTGGAGATCATTCGCCACTCTTGCGCCCACCTGGTTGGCCATGCGGTCAAACAGTTGTACCCGACCGCCAAAATGGTCATCGGTCCGGTCATCGACGAAGGTTTCTATTACGACATCGCCTTCGAGCGTCCTTTCACCCCGGACGACATGGCGGCCATCGAACAGCGCATGCAGCAGCTGATCGAAAAAGATTACGACGTGATCAAGAAAGTCACTCCGCGCGCCGAAGTGATCGAAGTGTTCAAGGCCCGTGGCGAAGACTACAAGTTGCGCCTGGTCGAGGACATGCCGAACGAACAGGCCATGGGCCTGTACTATCACGAAGAATACGTCGACATGTGCCGCGGTCCGCACGTGCCGAACACCCGCTTCCTGAAATCCTTCAAGCTGACCAAGCTGTCCGGCGCCTACTGGCGTGGCGATGCCAAGAACGAGCAATTGCAGCGCGTCTACGGCACCGCATGGGCGGACAAGAAGCAGCTGGCGGCTTACATCCAGCGCATCGAAGAGGCCGAAAAACGCGACCACCGCAAGATCGGCAAGCGCCTGGGCCTGTTCCACACCCAGGAAGAGTCGCCGGGCATGGTGTTCTGGCACCCGAACGGCTGGACTTTGTACCAGGTGCTCGAGCAATACATGCGCAAGGTTCAGCGCGACAACGGCTATCTCGAAATCAAGACGCCGCAAGTGGTTGACCGCAGCCTGTGGGAGAAATCCGGGCACTGGGCCAACTACGCCGACAACATGTTCACCACCCAGTCGGAAAACCGCGACTACGCGATCAAGCCAATGAACTGCCCTTGCCACGTGCAGGTGTTCAACCAGGGCCTGAAGAGCTACCGCGAGCTGCCGATGCGCCTGGCCGAGTTCGGTGCATGCCACCGTAACGAGCCATCGGGTGCCTTGCACGGCATCATGCGTGTGCGCGCATTCACCCAGGACGACGCCCACATCTTCTGCACCGAAGAGCAGATGCAGGCCGAGTCCGCCGCGTTCATCAAGCTGACCATGGACGTCTACGCCGATTTCGGCTTTAAAGATGTCGAGATGAAGCTGTCCACTCGTCCGGAAAAACGCGTCGGCTCCGACGAGCTTTGGGATCGCGCCGAAGCGGCACTGGCCGCAGCCCTTGACAGCGCGGGCCTGCCGTACGATCTGCAGCCGGGCGAAGGTGCGTTCTACGGTCCGAAGATCGAGTTCTCGCTGAAAGATTGCCTCGGTCGCGTCTGGCAATGTGGTACCCTGCAGCTCGATTTTAACCTGCCTGTGCGTCTGGGAGCCGAATACGTCTCCGAAGACAACAGCCGCAAGCACCCGGTGATGTTGCACCGGGCGATCCTGGGGTCCTTCGAGCGGTTCGTCGGAATCCTGATCGAGCACTACGAGGGTGCGTTCCCTGCGTGGCTGGCTCCGACCCAGGCAGTAGTGATGAATATCACTGATAAACAGGCTGATTTTGCCGCCGAAGTGGAAAAAACTCTCAACGAAAGCGGGTTTCGTGCCAAGTCTGACTTGAGAAATGAAAAGATCGGCTTTAAAATCCGCGAGCATACTTTGCTCAAGGTTCCTTATCTCTTGGTTATCGGAGATCGGGAGGTCGAGATGCAGACTGTCGCTGTGCGTACTCGTGAAGGTGCTGACCTGGGCTCGATGCCCGTCGCCCAGTTCGCTGAGTTCCTCGCCCAAGCGGTTTCCCGGCGTGGTCGCCAAGATTCGGAGTAATTATTATTAAGCGTGAAATGAGACAAGATAAACGAACTGCACCGAAAGCCCCGATCAACGAGAATATCTCGGCACGCGAGGTTCGGTTAATTGGGGCTGAAGGTGAACAGCTCGGGATTGTGTCAATCGAAGACGCGCTTCTTAAGGCTGAAGAGGCCAAGCTGGATCTGGTGGAAATTTCCGCCGATGCAGTACCACCTGTTTGCAAACTGATGGACTACGGCAAATCGATCTTCGAAAAGAAGAAGCAGATTGCTGCGGCCAAGAAAAACCAGAAGCAGATTCAGGTTAAAGAAATCAAGTTTCGTCCAGGGACGGAGGAAGGGGATTACCAGGTAAAACTGCGCAACCTGGTACGTTTCCTGAGTGACGGGGACAGGGCCAAGGTATCCTTGCGATTCCGCGGCCGTGAGATGGCCCACCAGGAGCTGGGGATGGAACTCCTCAAGCGAGTTGAAGGTGACTTGCTCGAGTACGGTTCGGTCGAACAGCATCCTAAGATGGAAGGACGCCAGCTGATCATGGTCATCGCCCCGAAAAAGAAGAAGTAATCAACAGGGCACGGCAGGCCTTCTGATTATGTTTATCAACTGAATGCGGAGTATCCGAACATGCCAAAAATGAAGACCAAAAGTGGTGCTGCTAAGCGGTTTCTGAAAACTGCTAACGGTATCAAGCACAAGCACGCTTTCAAGAGCCACATCCTGACCAAAATGTCGACCAAGCGTAAGCGTCAACTGCGCGGTAGCAGCTTGCTGCATCCGTCTGACGTGGCAAAAGTCGAGCGCATGCTGCGCCTTCGTTAATTTTAGTCAAGAATAGAGGAAGTAACTCATGGCTCGTGTAAAGCGTGGCGTCATTGCCCGTAAGCGTCACAAAAAAATTCTGAAACTTGCTAAAGGCTACTACGGCGCACGCTCCCGCGTATTCCGTGTTGCCAAGCAAGCGGTAATCAAGGCAGGCCAATACGCCTACCGTGACCGTCGTCAGAAAAAACGTCAGTTCCGCGCTCTGTGGATCGCTCGTATCAACGCTGGTGCTCGTATCAACGGTCTGTCCTACAGCCGTTTCATCGCCGGCCTGAAAAAAGCGTCCATCGAGATCGACCGTAAGGTTCTGGCTGATCTGGCAGTGAACGAAAAAGCGGCGTTTGCTGCGATTGTCGAGAAAGCTAAAGCCACCTTGGCTTAAGTACCCCCGACAGTCACCCGGCCTCGCATCTGTGGGGCCAGGTGTTAAACGTCATAAATAGGGGAAGAGCCTTCAAGCTCTTCCCCTATTTTGTATCTGGAGTCTGTACATGGAAAACCTGGATGCGCTCGTCTCTCAAGCACTAGAGGCTGTGCAAAGCGCTGAAGATATCAATGCCCTGGAGCAAATCCGGGTTCACTACCTTGGCAAGAAGGGTGAATTGACTCAGGTGATGAAGACCCTGGGGAATTTGCCGGCAGAAGAGCGTCCGCAGGTCGGTGCGCTGATCAACGTTGCCAAGGAGCGTGTCACAGAGGTCCTTAATGCGCGCAAGGCATTGTTTGAAGAAGCCGATCTGGCTGCCAAACTCTCCGCCGAGTCCATTGACGTGACCCTGCCTGGCCGCGGTCAGACCTCCGGTGGTCTGCATCCGGTTACCCGCACTCTGGAACGCGTCGAACAGTTCTTCACCCGTATCGGCTACGGCATCGCCGAAGGCCCTGAGGTCGAAGACGACTATCACAACTTCGAAGCGCTCAACATCCCAGGCCATCACCCGGCCCGGTCGATGCATGACACCTTCTATTTCAATGCGAACATGCTGTTGCGCACCCATACCTCACCGGTACAGGTCCGCACCATGGAGTCGAAACAGCCGCCGATCCGCATCGTCTGCCCAGGCCGCGTATACCGCAGCGACTCCGATATCACCCACTCGCCGATGTTCCACCAGGTCGAAGGCCTGCTGATCGATCGCGACATCAATTTCGCCGACCTCAAAGGCACCATCGAAGAATTCCTGCGGGTGTTCTTCGAAAAAGAGCTGGCGGTGCGTTTCCGTCCTTCTTACTTCCCGTTCACCGAGCCATCCGCTGAAGTCGACATGGAATGCGTGATGTGCAGCGGTAAAGGCTGCCGCGTCTGCAAGCAGACCGGCTGGCTGGAAGTGATGGGTTGCGGCATGGTTCACCCGAACGTGCTGCGCATGTCCGGTATCGACCCGGAAGAGTTCTCGGGCTTTGCCTTCGGCATGGGCGTTGAGCGTCTGGCCATGCTGCGTTACGGCGTGAACGACTTGCGTCTGTTCTTCGACAACGACTTGCGGTTCCTCGCGCAATTTCGCTAGTCGTAACGAATTCTTAGGAGAGCAGGATGAAATTCAGTGAACAATGGCTGCGTGGCTGGGTTAGCCCGCAGGTAAGTCGCGACGAGCTGGTTGCTCGTCTGTCGATGGCCGGTCTTGAGGTCGATAGCGTTACGCCGGCCGCCGGTGTTTTCAGTGGCGTGGTGGTTGGCGAGGTGCTGAGCACCGAGCAGCACCCGGACGCCGACAAGCTGCGCGTATGCCAGGTCAGCAACGGCTCGGAAACCTTCCAGGTGGTTTGCGGTGCGCCCAACGTGCGCCCGGGCCTGAAGATTCCTTTCGCCATGATCGGCGCCGAGTTGCCAGGTGACTTCAAGATCAAGAAGGCCAAGCTGCGTGGCGTTGAATCCAACGGCATGCTGTGCTCGCAATCCGAGCTGCAGGTCGGTGAAGGTAACGACGGTCTGATGGAACTGCCGGCCGATGCGCCGGTGGGCGAAGATTTCCGCGTTTACCTGGATCTGGAAGACGCCAGCATCGAGGTCGACCTGACCCCGAACCGCGGCGACTGCCTGTCCCTGGCCGGTCTGGCTCGTGAGGTGGGTGCTTTGTACGCCGCTCCGGTCAGCCGTCCGGTAGTGGCTTCGGTTCCTGCCGCGCACGACGAAGTGCGCTCGGTAGAAGTACTGGCGCCAGCCGCGTGCCCGCGTTATCTGGGGCGTGTGATCCGTAACGTCGACCTGTCCAGGCCTACGCCGCTGTGGATGGTCGAGCGCCTGCGTCGCGCAGATGTGCGCAGCATCGATGCTGCCGTCGACATCACCAACTACGTGATGCTGGAGCTGGGTCAGCCACTGCACGCCTTCGATCTCGCCGAAATCAACGGCGGCATCCGTGTACGCATGGCCGAAGACGGTGAGAAGCTGGTGCTGCTCGACGGTCAGGAAGTCAGCCTGCGTAGCGATACGCTGGTGATTGCCGACCACTCCCGCGCACTGGCAATCGCCGGCGTCATGGGTGGCGAGCACAGCAGTGTGTCCGCGACCACGCGTGATGTGTTCCTGGAAAGCGCCTTCTTCGACCAGATCGCCGTGGCAGGCAAGGCCCGTTCCTATGGCCTGCACACCGATGCATCCCATCGCTATGAGCGTGGCGTGGACTGGCAACTGGCCCGCGAGGCCATGGAGCGCGCGACTGGCCTGCTGCTGGAAATCACCGGCGGTGAAGCGGGTCCGATCATCGAGACCGTCAGTGAACAGCACCTGCCGAAAATTGCTCCGGTCACCCTGCGTGCCCAGCGCATTACCCAGATGCTGGGTATGGAAATGGATTCGGTTGAAGTGGAGCGTCTGCTCAATGCCTTGGGCCTGGCCATTACTGCTGACGGGGCAGGGCAGTGGCGTGTAGAAGTGCCAAGCCATCGCTTCGATATCAGCCTGGAAGTCGACCTGATCGAAGAACTGGCACGCCTGTACGGCTACAACCGTCTGCCGGTTCGTTATCCGCAAGCGCGTCTGGCGCCGCAAGCCAAGGCCGAAGCCCGTAGCGATCTGCCTGAACTGCGCCGCCTGCTGGTTGCCCGTGGATATCAGGAAGCGATTACCTACAGCTTCATCGATCCGAAACAGTTCGAACTGTTTAATCCGGGTGTTGAGCCGTTGCTGCTCGCCAATCCGATCTCCAATGACATGGCCGCCATGCGTTCGTCCTTGTGGCCGGGTCTGGTCAAGGCGCTTCAGCACAACCTGAACCGCCAGCAGGATCGCGTACGTCTGTTCGAAAGCGGCCTGCGTTTTGTCGGTCAGCTCGAAGGCCTGAAGCAAGAGCCGATGCTGGCGGGTGTGGTTTGCGGCAGTCGCTTGCCGGAAGGCTGGGCGCAGGGTCGCGATACCGTCGACTTCTTTGACGTCAAGGCTGACGTGGAAGCGGTGCTGGGCTTCGCCGGTGCCCTGGATGCGTTCACTTTCGTGCCAGGCAAGCACCCGGCATTGCACCCGGGTCAAACCGCACGCATCGAACGCGATGGTCGTCTGGTCGGCTTCATTGGCGCGATCCACCCCGAATTGTCGAAAACCCTCGGTCTCGACCGTCCGGTCTTCGTCTTCGAATTGGTTCTGGCGGAAGTCGCGTCGGGCAAAATGCCTAAATTCCACGAGTTATCGCGCTTTCCTGAAGTGCGTCGTGACCTTGCACTGATTGCGCACAAAGATGTTGCAGCCACGGCTGTACTGGACGTAATCCGTGAAAATGCAGGCGAATGGCTGACAGACCTCAGGCTATTTGACGTGTATCAGGGTAAAGGCATTGATCCTGATAGAAAAAGCCTCGCAGTCGGCTTGACCTGGCAGCATCCATCGCGCACTCTTAATGACGATGAGGTGAATACCGCAACGCAAAACATCCTCACCTCGCTCGAACAAAGGTTGAACGCCACGTTAAGGAAGTGACGTATGGGGGCTCTGACGAAAGCTGAGATGGCGGAACGTCTGTATGAAGAGCTGGGCCTGAATAAACGGGAGGCCAAGGAATTGGTCGAACTGTTTTTTGAAGAAATCAGGCACGCTCTCGAAGACAACGAACAAGTCAAATTGTCCGGTTTCGGCAATTTCGACCTTCGGGACAAACGCCAGCGGCCTGGCCGCAATCCGAAAACGGGGGAAGAAATCCCGATCACGGCTCGCCGTGTGGTCACCTTTCGTCCAGGGCAGAAGTTGAAGGCCCGAGTTGAGGCTTATGCTGGAACCAAGTCATAACGACGAGCTCCCCGTCATCCCGGGCAAACGCTACTTCACCATTGGTGAAGTCAGCGAGCTGTGTGCGGTAAAACCACACGTGCTGCGCTACTGGGAACAGGAGTTTCCTCAGCTCAACCCGGTCAAGCGCCGCGGAAACCGCCGGTATTATCAGCGCCAGGACGTGCTGATGATCCGGCAGATCCGCGCGCTTCTTTATGACCAGGGGTTCACCATCGGCGGAGCGCGCCTGCGCTTGTCCGGTGATGAAGCCAAAGACGACACCACCCAATACAAGCAAATGATCCGCCAGATGATCGCCGAGCTCGAAGATGTTCTGGTGGTACTCAAGAAATAAATTCCTGCTTTTAAATACTTCCAGTTTTCAAAAGCTTGCGATATATTCTTGAGCGTTCCTCGAGGTGAGGGATGAGTAACACGCCTAGTCGGGGCGTAGCGCAGTCCGGTAGCGCACTAGCATGGGGTGCTAGGGGTCGAGTGTTCGAATCACTCCGTCCCGACCATATTTTTCAATGACTTAGCCCAACTCTAGCCAGTTGGGCTTTTTCATTTGTGGGGAGTTTTTCGGGACTTCATCCAATTCTCCTCTTCAAGATTGTTAGCACCGGTCCGCGCGAATCAGTTGCTGATACCATATTCGCAGCCTCAATCAGATGTCCGAGCTCAGCGCCCGAGTAGTGACTGGTGATGCTGCCATTCTTGTGGCCAAGAAGTGCCTTGCGGTCTTCCTCGGTTACGCCTGCTGCGCGCAATCGTCGGCCAAACGTGTGTTTGAGATCGTGAATCCTTATAGACGCATAACCTGGGTGAGCGGAACGAAGGTTAATCTCCTGCCAGAGTTTCGCCGCTCTCATCCGCGCCTTCTTCCAGGCCGAGTCGTTCATCCGGTGCATCGCATTATCTTTGTACGGGAAAACCCATTCCTTGCTCAGGCCGCGTTGCTTGTCGATGATCGACTTTGCCACGCTGTTGAGCACAACCAGTCGTTCATCACCGTTCTTCACCCCGGACCGTTCGTGTCTCCCGCCAAAATCTGATGGGATCAGAAATACACTGGTGCCAAGTTCCGGTACCGAAATCTCCCAGTCCCATCTCAGCTTGCAGACTTCCTGCTCCCGAGTGCCGGTGTTCACCTTGAATAGCGCCATTGACTGCAGGTGCGCTGGTAGCTCTCCGAATAGGATCGATTGCTCTTCCCATGTCATAGGGTAGGGCTCGCGAACCTTTTTCTTCAGGTCCAGTTTGGCTAGCATCGGCACCGATTCAAGCCAGGGCCTGCGCTCTTCATCTCGCCACTTCCTTGCACAAAGCGAAAGTACCCGTATCACCCGCTCGATCGAGATGTTGATCGTGCGAGGTGCTACCGGCTTCAATTGCTTTCCGTTTGGCAAGACCATTCCCTTTAAACGATCCTTTATGAACGGCTCAAGTGCCTGGTCATCGATGTGGGTCAATGGCAGATCCTTAAGATATGGGTGGAGCTGGCTTAGGTGATGCGCCGTTAACTTGATTGAGGGCTGGTCCTTGCTCTCGATCAGAAACCTTGTCGCCGCTTCCTCCCACGTTCTGGTGCGGCGTACGCCGTATACCTTCTGTTGTCGAAGCTGCTCCAGTCGGTGAATCAGGTACTGCTCGGCTTCTTGCCGGTCACCAGTTCCAGTGCTCTCTCGAAGGCGCTCGCCTCGGAAAACTTTGTCGATTTGCCAGACTCCACCCTTCTGGTAGAGACCGGAGATCGCTTTTCTCGCCATGGTTTAACTCCTTTGGCTTCACCCTGGCGCTCGCTGCGAGGCCGATTGTTGTCCTGATTGGCTGCCTTTTCAATCGACTTGCTCTCAATGTAGGCGTCTGCCCATTCGTCGAGTTCGATACGGTCAAACGCGACGCCCTGTTTCCCAATAGGAAATTCACGTACGTTCGGCCTGACCGTTTTGTTAAATTCGTCCCGACACATGCCGAGATAGCCTGGCGCATCCATAAATCGGATGAACCTTGGCGGGATGTTACTGGCCTTGGCCGCTGTGGCGTTTGCCATGGGGATACTCCATGCGGGGTGTGGCGGCAGAAGGTGGTTGAACTTGCTCTCGTTTTAAACGGAGGCAGTGAGGTGGGGATGACAATTATCAATTTGTCCCGTTTCGCGAAAGACTTGAGGTCAGGTATTCGCACACCGAGCGAGAACGTCATCCGCTCCGCGCAGGTCTGATCATGCGGCTCTCTGCTGACTCCAGGCACCTACGGCATCGAACACCTGGGCGGCCTGTTCTTCAGTCAGCGATATCTCCGCGGGAATGGCGATCCAGCCCGACGCGACTCGATGATTCGGATTGCTCTCGGCGACCAGGACTTTGTAGGTGTCCTCGATCACGTCTTCGAGGTGGACGGCCAGATAATTGCCTTGAGGGGCGACCTCTACCGATTTGGTGTAGCGGTGCCCGCGTTGATCTCGACACTGGACGCTGACATAGATCGTCCAGCGATGGGCAACGTCGCAGACTGCTTCGGCCATGCGTTGTCCTGGCGGGATGCTCGTGCAGGTCTTCCTGTTGATCATCCCTTGGCGTCCGCTGGGGTCGATGTGGACCACCGCGACGTGATTGGCATTGAGCAGTGCCCGGCTCGCTCGCTCTCTCCGGGTACGCATGTTGTTGGGCTTTCGCTTTTTCATAGCGCCACCGTAATCTGGCGATTGGCCTTGGCTTCAAACTGCATGGCAAGGTCATGAGCGGCCTTGTACTTGTTACGGAAGGCGCGAGTCTTGCCGGTAGTGAGGTCTTTAATCTGATACATGCCGAAGCTTCTGCCGGCGACTTGGTAGCGCACCGGTTTGGCCGGGGCTCGTCGATCAATACGGCTGTAGAACCCGGAGCGGGCGGTTTTTGTTCGTTGCAGCAGCTCACCAACTTCATCGATGCGCTCTTGAAATGATGGATGCATGGTGTGATCCCTCGGAATAGGTCAGGTGTATTCATCAGCTCTCCGATCATCTGCTGGTGGCCATTGGGCAGAAGGGCTGATTGATAAAAGGCAGGCGTAAAAAAGCCCGATCGGAACCGGGCCATTGTTTGTGTCAAAAAGACCTGCTTAAGTGATCGCAGGTGTTGCCATTGCGGGCTTCGACGAACCCGCCTGAATGCGCTGCGTGATTTCCTCTCGATGCACCGGGACATCCTTGGGTGCGCTAGTCCCGATACGTACCTGTTTGCCGCTCACACCCAGCACGGTGATAGTGATGTTGTTGCCTATGTTGATGCTTTCGCCTTCTTTGCGAGTCAAAATCAGCATTGTCCATTTCCTTGCGTGAGTGGGTTTCCCAATGCCGCCTTGCAAAAAGCGGCATCAGTGAAACATCACTGCATTACGCGGATTTCATTACGAGGGAACCACGCACCGTCAAGCTTCACCATGCAGCCAACGAAGGCGGCGTAGCGGGTTTCTCGGTCCGTCTGGAAGCCGTAGTAGGAGCAAGTGGCCCGAGAGGCTACGTTGCTTAGCAACATGCAGCCGACGATCAGTGCCAGCAGGATCAGCAGAGCATTTGTCGAGTACCTCACGCCTCGATACCGTAATCAGCCAGGCGCAGACCAAAGTGCATGCCTATTTCCTTCAACACCACTAACTCTGCTGGCTCGATCTGGCCGTCAGCCTGGGCAACTGCAAGAATGTTGACGAAGGCTTCCTCCGCGTCGGCCGGAAAGTTTTTGATGTCGGCCAGTTCCCGCTTGATCGCCAATCGTCCTACTTGAAAGTTAGCGTTTAACTGGCCTGTAAAACGATTGATGGTTTCGGTGATCTCGCTGCCGAAGTGCGTCAAATTCGGGTTGGAGCGAATCAACTCATCCAGCTTGGAAACCTCGCTGGCTTCAATTTCACCATCAGCCGCAGCGACCAATAGGCCGCCACCGACAATGGCCTGCATCAAGTCGCGGTTAACGACTTTCTTCATTTCGGCCTGGGCATTACCCATTTGTTTTCCGAAGAGTTTTTTCATTCCGAACATGGTGTTTCCTTTGGTGGGGTACATCCCGATGCAACCTGTCGCCAAGGTGCAGCGGTGATGCTGTCCGGCCTATTGCTAAGTGCATTACTTGCCAGGCCATTCACGTGGTTCTGGCGTTTCACCATCGAGCTGCCGCACAGGTTGCTCATGTCGTGAGCTGGCTGGCGGAGCCTGTCTATTGTTTGTTGACCTGACTGTTAAAGAGCTGCGCGGCTTTCGCTGCTGAGTCGATTATGTGTCGACATGGGATAAAATATAGGCTTGCACATATTTCTAGTCAATGGGTAAACCCATAAATTTTATGGTCGGCGATAAAAAGCCCGCAAATCGCGGGCTTCGCTTATAGGTCGACGTATGCCTGCCAGGCAATTCTCACGCTGTCGTCTTCTAACCGCTCGACAGTTATCTCACCTGTCTCCTCAAACTCTTGGATGACGCGTTCCCATGCATCGGGTGACTCGTCATCACGCCTGGCGATCGTAATTGTCTGAACCTTCTGCACGTTTGGGTCGGACACCATGCGTTGAATGCGTCGGCCGACTTGTTCATAGGTGTTCAACGTGAGGGAGTTGCTGCCATTGCTCATCTGTCTTCCTTTGTTTTTTGTGTGGATAGACAGTATTTTGTTGAAGGGAAAGCAACAATCCGGAAAGAGCACGCTTGTTCTCTTTTGAGTCGAAGCAAAAAAAAGCCCGCTTAGTGCGGGCTTGTTTATCACATGAATGGCGGTGCATGAGTGTCGCTCTAAAGCTTTCCTGTCATACGTACTGCTACGCCAATGATGCGGCAATTTTCATCACACTCGACCATTTTATAAGCTGGGTTCAGCGGCTTCAGATAACGTACACCGCCATCCTCTACCAGCTTCTTGAAAGTCGCTTCGTTGCTCGCGGGCAGTTTGGCAATAACCAATTTGCCGGGTTTCACATCTGCCTCGGTGTCTACCAGGATCATCATCCCTTCAGGAACGCTTACGCCTGCAGGTGCGGTCATCGAATCACCTTTAACCTCAAGCCAAAACGCAGGTCCTTTGGAGTCGTAGTCAGATATTTCATACCTGTCAGAAAAACCATCCGGATAAGGCTGAACAGCTTCCTCCCAAGAACCCGCTGATACCCAACTGATCACTGGATATCGATAAAGCATTTGAGGCTGGACAACATCCTTTACGTTGGACTGTTCGTTGGTTTCTGAAACCATTGGGCCAGACCCACTCTCAATCCATATGGCCGAAACTCCGCACGCTTTCGCAATGGAGGCGTTATAGGAGGAGCGCTGTGATCTGCCTCTTTCAAGGTCAGAAATAGACGCTTGATCGATGCCAACAAGCTTCGCTAGTTGGGCCTGAGTAAATCCGGCGTGTCGTCGAGCGGCCTTGATTCGTTCTTTATATTCCATCTTCCGATTATTACTGGCGAACCCATATCGTTGCAAAGTGGTATGCCTATGATCTACGATATGGGTATTCACATAATTAGGGGCGATATGAACACCATCTTTAAAGACCTTGTTGCTTTCTTCGGGACACAAGAGGCCACCGCAGAGAAGCTCAAGGTGGATCAAAGCACCGTTTCCGGTTGGGTTCGTGAAAAGCACGGGATGTCTCCGGTGGTTGCCAAACGGGCTGAAGCCTTGACCAACGGTGCATTTAAGAAAGAAACCCTTTGTCCTTCATTTCCTTGGGCCGAGCTGAGTACCTAACGGACATCACAGCGAGTAACTGAAGCCATTTTTAGCGCAACTGCGCCGAGAGAAAACTAGACAATGAAATCGCCAGTACTAGAAACCCGTCGCGCAGTGGTGATCGAGGTCGCAAAGAAATACCCAGGCGGTCAGGTATGCGCTTCAGCTCGCCTGAGTCTCGATCTGAAGCGTTTTAAGAATCAGGTTTATGAGAGCGGCGGTGTGGTTCCGCTTAGCGATGAGGAGGTTTACGTCCTCGAAAGCGAGCAGGGCACCACGCACCTACCGGATTACATCTGCGCGATGTATGGCGGCGTATTTGTTCGCCTGCCTGAGGTTGGCGATCTGGACAATGTCGACATGCACCTGCGCTCCTTGCGTACTTCTGTGAAGCGCGGCCGGGTTGATCAGTTTCTTGCCTTGGCGCTGGAGGACGGCGAAATCAATGCAGCTGAAGCCGCAGAGATTCTGGCCTTGCACGCGAAGCACTTGGCTGCCCGGCACGAGGAGGTGACCGCACTGATTGAGTTGCACAAATCGAAGCGCCCAGCCCGACCGTCAACCGGGAAGGGTTGATATGCAGTTCACTATCACGATCAACCAGGTGAAAGCACTGGAGTGGGGGTTGAACTCCCAGCAGGCGCTGCTGTTTTCGTTTGTCTACGAGTGTCCTAGCTGGGCAAGGCCAATCAAGACTGATAACGGGATTTTCTTTGCCTTGAGCAAGGCAAAGATCGTGGAGGAATTGCCCTTGCTCACCGACAAACCAGATACAGCGTACCGACTTCTCAAAGGGCTCGAGACCGCCGGGCTGATCGAGCTATCCCACACTTCCAACATCAGTTTGTTTCGTTTGACCGAAAAGGCCAAAGAGTGGAATCGCAAGTTGGACGGGTCGGAAAAATATCCGACCTCCGAGGCGTTTGAGGGTCGGAAAAAAATCCGATCTACCTCGGAAAAATCTCCGAGCAAGGTCGGAAAAATATCCGAAGAGGGTCGGAAAAAAATCCGCGAAGGGTCGGAAAAATTTCCGACAAATCAGGGTACCAGTAATCAGGGTACCAATCAGGTAACCATTAATCAGGAGAAGCAGGGCGCTGGTGCGCCACGCAAATCGTCAAAGTTTGATCCGCTGATGGCCAAGCCGGAAAACGTCAGCGTCGGGGTTTGGGCCGACTGGTGCCAACACCGCAAGGAAATCCACAGACCCCTCACCGCCAAGAGCTGTGAACAACAGGCCAAGGCCTTGGCGAGCCATCCAACCCCCGATTCGGTGCTGACCCTTTCGATCAGCAACGGATGGACGGGGATTTTCCCTGACAAAACGGTCAGCCCCGCATATCAACTTCCGACCAGTCGCCACTCGGGCTTCGACACTCGTGATTACAAGGCCGGTACCAAGGAGAACGCCAATGGCACCTTCCGTCTCTAACTTCGGCGCTCACATGGACCGCAAATTCGGCGTCATCGGCCGTCAGCCAGCGAGCTGCCCGGATCATGGCGAATACTCGGCGGTCATCCTCAAGGGGGGCAACCTGTCTGGGTGTCCCATCTGCGCGAGCAACAAGCGCGACATGCAAGAGCTCGAACGCAAGCGCTGTCAGTTTCGGATAGTTCAGCAATCAAGCGCCCGGATTCCGAAGCGCTTCGCGGAAAAGACATTTACCGATTTCGTCGTGTCGAATCCGGCCCAGCAGATTGCCCTGGATGCGTGCACCGACTATGTCGACAACTTTTCGAAGCATCGCCGGGAAGGTCGCTGCATGTTGCTGCTGGGGAAGGTCGGCACGGGCAAGACCCACCTGGCCATTGCCTCGGCCAACCATCTGATCAACGAATGCATGGTCAAGGCGATTTACCGCACGGTGGGCACGCTCATCGGCGAGATCCGGGCGACGTTCAATGATCGCTCAGATGAGTCCGAGGCGCACATCTTGCGTGAGGTGATCGGTGCGGACCTGCTGGTGCTCGATGAAGTCGGTGCTACCAAGCAGAGCGAGTTCGAGCTGGCCACCCTGTTCAGCATCATCAACGGTCGTTACGAACAATGCCGTCCGACGATCATCGTCAGCAACCTGTCTCCCACCGAATTGAACGACGCCATTGGTGCGCGCTGTGTCGACCGCATCCGGGAAAACGGCTGCATTGGTGTGGCATTTGAGTGGGAATCTCAACGCGGTAAGGAGGGCTTCTGATGAACGCGGCCAAGCAACAAAACATGCTCGCCGGGCAATCGTCGCTCGCCCGCAAAGTATTCCAAGTCGTACCAATCCAGGAGCGCTGGAGTGCTCACGATATTTTCAATTCGTTGATGGTTGCCGAAACCACGGGCGCCCAGTTTCCGGCCGTCCGTCGCGGCCTGGGTGAGTTGAAGGACGCTGGTCTCATTCACGAACCCGTTAACGGACACTTCCAGCGCACCGCCATCACCATCACGCCCCAGAGAGAACAAAGCATGTCGAGAGATACCAAGCCGGCCGTGGCTACTACCAAGAAACCTGAGGGTAGCGCTCTGGATACATTGGCGGTGCTGTCTGGCGAGGTCATCAGCTTTGCCGAGGAAGTCGGTCAGCGCATGAAAAAGCTTGCCGCGCGTATCGAAGAGGTGGCGTTGTCCGTTGAGGCAGAGCGCGAGGTCAATGCTGAAGCACTCGATAAATTCAAGCTCCTGCAATCTCTGCTGAAGGGGGGCTAATGGGCACTCGAACGGCCGTGGTGAAAACCCTGACGGTGAAGCTGTCGGACGCCGAGATCGAGCGCAACGCCAAAAAATTGCACGTCCGCGATCTGCGTGATGCGAGTCATCCAGCGTTGCATTTTCGCTTCGCAAAGAATCGCTCTCGTGGCTCGTGGTACTTGCTCAGCAAGCGCTCCTGGCACCGTATTGGTGGATTCCCGGATTTGAGCACCAAGCAGGTGGTTGCGGCGCTGCCGACTGTCCGTCTTCGAGTTGCTGCCGAAGAAGGTTCGACCGTTTCGAAGTGGGTCACGACCGGTGAGTTGTTGACATGGTACGCCGAGCGCATGGCGCGTGATCGCAGCTTGTCCGAGAAGCGCAAAAAGACCGGCGCCTCGATGCTCAAGTGCCACCTCATGCCGCGCCTCGGTGGTCTGCCACTGGCTGACATCGACAAGGCAACCCTCGACAGCGACCTGATGTGGCCGCTGCAAGAAAGCATTTCCATCGATTACGTGCGCTCGGTTTTTCAGCTGCTGGCCCTGGCCTTCCGTCAAGCGTTCAAGCTGGGCCACATCTCATTCAACCCGATGGCGAGCATCAGGTTCAACGATTTCTCCAAGGCCAAGGTCGGAATCAAGCCATCTCGCTTGCGCGGCGTGCAGTTGCAAGGGCTGCTGGTGCAACTCGCTGGGGTCATGGAAACGGCGCCACTTGATGCCATGCTCGCACTGATGATGCTTTGCCACGGCACGCGAATCGGGGAAACCCGACAGGCGCGTTGGTCGCACATCTGCCTGGCGGAAGGAGAGTGGTTCATTCCTGCCGAACACACAAAAACCGGTGTCGAGCATCACCTCCCGCTAACGGATCAAGCGCGCGCCCTGTTGATTCTGTACCGCGAAACCCAGACCACCCGCAGTTATGACGGCCAATACCTATTCCCGGCGCGCAACGGCAAAGCGCTGAGCGAAGGGCAGGCCAGCGCGGTGTTCACACGTCTGGGTCAAGGCGCCTGGACCAGTCATGACTTGCGCAAGTTGGCCCGCACTGGTTGGGCAGACATTGGTATTGACCACTTGATTGGTGAATTACTCATCAACCACGCGATGGGCCACAACGTGAAGGTTTACATCCAGTCTGACGTGATGAGTCGTAAGCGTGATGCCTTAACGAGGTGGCATCACATGTTAGACAGTCGCGGCTTTAAGGGTATTCACGGGCAGACAGGCGTTAGATTCGGAGATTCCGGAAATGCGCTGGAAGCCACACGGGGCAAGGGCTGCAAGGCGATTCAAGAATCAACCATAGGCGAGGATTTAAATCATGAGTAAAGGGCAGGGGCTTGGCTTTAAGAGGGAGCGGATCGAGCTGGAACCCTGTCCTGTCTGCAAAGGCAAAGCGGTGGTCCAGGGTGTTTCTTATGAGTTGATCTGCACCGGTTGCAACGGCTCAGGTTGGGTTGTTTCGGGAAGCAGGCTGGTACTGTCTTCCGACGAGTTAGTGACCCAGTTGAGCTTCAAATTGCAGCAGGCTCAACACGAGATTGAAGTGCTTCAGCAGGGCTTGTCGATATCGGGCCCAGCCGACTGCTACCAACAGAACAACCGCCGCGGTGCCGGCGGATCAAACTTCACCGGGGATTGAGGGGTACAACACATGATGGTTCGAAAACCAGCGCTGCACCCGTTAGGTGATACGGAATACCTTTTAGAGCAATGGGGATGGTGGCGTATGGATGGAAGGGGAGTCCCCAGTTATGCGTCGCCCATGTTGGCACTGATGCGCGATGCAATGCCGTCGCCAGCCAAGTCGTATTGCATCACCGACGAGCTTGCCTGTGTCGTGGATGCCGCGTTGGCTCGCCTTTGCAAACGTGATCAGCAAATGGGGGATGTTGTTTGGCTGTACTTCGGGGCGAAGTGGCCGGCAATTCGAGTCGGTCGATTTCACCAGGTGAGCGAGGGTAAAGCTCGGGAGCTGATGAAGGCCGGGGTGGCGTGGATTGATTGCGTTCTAGAAAGCATTAAGGATGGGGCTGGACAAGACGTACGAAAAAATATTGATATCCCACTCATAGGGCTTGTCGAAATTACAGCTGATAGGTGCAACGACTTGAGCATCCAATTGCATACAAACTGACTTAGTATTGCATTTATTGACTAACTTTGCGGGAGGCTGAGCTGTCACATCGTAGTGACGATCGATTGCGACCTAAACGGTCATTCTCAATTGCTGCTTATTCAAACTTGTCGACAGTTTAAAAAATAAAAAACTATAAAACATCCCGCCGCTAAACTTAACTGGCGGCGGGATGATTTTTGTATAAAAGTGTCAAGTGATAGTGCGTAAAGTCAGCACTATCGCACCAAAATTTTAGGACAAAATATGCGCTTCGGAGACTTTTACAGCTCGCCCTTTTTCTTGGATATTATCTGGGGCAGCTTTGACTCCAAGCCTTGTTCCGATTTTAACTTTCCTCCAACTCTGAAAATCACCATTGCTGAGATTGTCGAAATGCACAAAGTACTCTAGTTTCTTTTCGCAAACGGCGAAAAGAAAGGTATTGACGCCCCCGGCTCTTCCTTTTGGCAGTCTTGTTACCGTGGTAATTGTAAGGTCTTTGTCCTGCGCTTCAACTTCGTGAAGATCATCGTCCGAGCTGATTGACGCAATCTGTGTCCAGGAATTGTCTTTAAAAGGGTTGTTAGGTAAGTTTAGTTTAGAGAGATTTCGGACAAGTAAGTATACGTAGTCACCTTCGCGATATTTTACGTACTCTGTAGAGTTGATCAAATGCTTGCTAATAAAATCAAGCGTTGCAGTTGCGAATGCTGAATCGTTTTTATACTCCTTTCTATCAAGCAAGAAAGCTAGCTCGTTGAAGATGTTTTTTGCTAGCAAACAAATGCTTTTTGTATAACCGTCGTTTCTGAAGACGTCGTCGAGTATTTTTATAGCCCGCTGCAAAGTTTGCGAAGTTACTTTAGGGTCATCGTTAGCAAAGCCCTCAGCCTGCCGTTTCAAAGCACTCGCTCTGAAGGCTCCGTACAAACCACGCAACTTACCTTGCGTTTTCCATTCGGTTGTTTCTTCAATGAGGCGATCATGTTTATGATCGTACAGTAAAGTCAGGAAGCGCCCGTTCACGATTTCACTTGCGACAGAAACATCGGATTCCTTTTCCTCTGCCCATCCTTCCGCTATAAGCTCATTATAAACATCGCGTGAATCTTCATATTCACCTATGGAATGATAAAGCATAGCCAAAAACAACTTATTATTTGGATCTTGAGCGTCTTGCTCTATAGCTTTTTCGTACCTAATTTTAGCAAGGTCTTTTGCATTTAGAGATTCGTAAACTTTGCCGTAGCCACGGTTAAAAATCGCAAACCCATTGTAAAGGTGATCAGCTTCAGCGAACTTTTTGCTTAAAAGGATGGCTCTCTCTGGCTTCAGATAAAATTTTTGCATTGATCGGTTGAGCTCTGTAAGCAAGATCTTCAAGCTTTGGTGCAGAGTCGTAGGTATGAAATCCCAGCGGTGAGCTGGAATACGTTGGTGGGCTTGTCTTGCATCGATTTCACGAGCTTGAGCTTTGCGGCGACTCACTAAAATTTGAATTTCACGGCGTGTATTTATGTTCTTCGCGTTCGTTAGCAGTAAGTCCGTGATTGAACCACTGAGGCGGAATACTTCGCCGTCGTCCGTGATATCTCTGGTTAACAAACTGGTGTTGCTTAATTCCGATATGGCTGACGCAAGCTCGTCCCGAGATAGCTCTAATAATTCGCATAGATCAGACCGGTCGCTTTTGCCTGCTACGAATAAAGCTTCAAGTATTTTGATCGAGGTTTGGGAAAGGCTTTCAATCAAGTTGTTATAGGAAAAATCTGCAATTTCCTTATTGGCTACATTTATGGATTGCGGAATATCCTTGCCGGCGATATAAAGGTCAAGTGTCAATCTAATGGCTAGAGGGTTGCAGTGACATTTGGTTGCAATTTCGTCCAGCTTAGGCTCAGGGATGTTTCCCCCACCTCTGCGTGAGGAGTACATTCTAGCCAACAAAGAGGCTGATTTTGGTTTAAGAGCCTCTAGGCTAATTATGCTTGCATTGTTAATAGAGATTCTACTGGTGACAAGAAGTCGCCAAGATTGCGGTAGGGAGTAATTAAGATCTTCGAATTCTTTTGGGTGATCAATTAGTAATGTTTCGAGATTGTCTATGAATAACACGATTTTATGTGCTTCAAAAGCACTCAGAGCTTCCTCGAATGTAGTGCAGTCGACTTCAAAGATTTCATTTAGTTCTTCTAAAATATTGGTTTTTATGTCATCTATTGTTTCGACGGCGTCTAATTTTTTCAGGCCTTCTGAGGTCAACATCTCAGTTTTCATTGACACGAAAATGCAGCAGTCACACCACTCGCTTGTTTCAGGGAGCTTAACTAGCTTGTCCAGCAGGTCTAGAGCTAAAGCCGTTTTTCCCAACCCGCCGGGACCAACAATGGCGACTGTATTAACCCTTGGGTTTTTTAGCAGTTTCAGTAGCTCGCCGCCCTCTTTCTGCCTTCCGACTAGCCCGGTTATAGCATGATCAAATCTGTCTGGCATGTTGTTCTTGATCTGCCATATCGACCTTGAAAGCCACTCCTCCGGGGGGTCGGTAATTTCCCCTTTTTCTGCTGAAACGAGAGATCGATGCACACTCTCCATGCCTAGGATGTCAATAATAGGATCGGATGCTACAGCTGCTAGTCTGTACCAGTATGGATCTATGAATCTACGATTTGGATGAGATACAGAGTTTCTTATCTCATAAACTTCAAATTTAACAAAAAGTTCTCTTAGCGCAATTAGGTAGTTATTCGCAGATGTGTCTTTTGTCAGTTCGATGAGGATTTGAAAAAGCTCATCTAGATAAGTGGCTTCGATAACATCTTTGACTTTGGTTGCATCAAATACTCTTTTGCTATCTCTTTCTCTATCGGCAATATCCTGTATTAGCTGCTCCGGAAACCTTGATACATCCAGTTCGCTATCTAAGACATAACTACCTAAAGCTTGCTCCATATCATGAAGCACCATTGCAGCCTTTCTTCTATTTAAATTATTAGTCATGCCGATTCCTTCCAGTGCTAAATTGACGTCAGAGTTTCCCGATTCGACAAGAGTAGGCTGCATTCATGCGTCGAAAACTCGATCTCATCACGAGTCACCAAGGGATTGCACCCTTCTGGCTCGATGCTGCATGAGGCGATTTGATATCATATGTCGGAAAGCTTATCTAGTCTGGTCAGGCAGGCTTTACAGCGGAGAAATTTAGATTCAGCCCCGAGGGGGCAGGATTGAGATCTTGCGGGGACTCGAGGAAAGTGAAGTAATTTGACCCATCGAAGGCTGCTTTTGGTCGTTATCTGCTAGTAAAACCTCTCATAACCGCGGTGAAACGAGTGAACAAATTGTGTCAATTTCGCAAGCAGAATAGGATTTCGGGATACCTATAAAAACAGTTGTCCATATGGAATAGCTCTGTTTTTATAGCAACGTGTTCAGCTGTACAGCGCGACACCAGAGGAGCTCGGCCATTGTGTCGGGCTTTTTATTTGTTGCTCTAAAGCCTCGTCATTGTGCGGGGCTTCTTTGTTTTTGGGATTCCCATCAGCGACGAATGCATCTTTTTGATTCATCAATTCCCCTGTCGGGAACACACTGAGATGACGCCAATGCCGGACAGACCAGACACCTGGGCCATTGTTTTTATGTGGCTGAGTCAGCATTCGCAGACCATCTGGGCGGCATTTCTGTCGCTGTGCATGACAGTGTTGCGTGTGTTTTACACCGGTGGCAACTGGAAGGACGCACTGATAGAAGGCCCTATGTGTGTCTTGCTTTCACTGAGCATTATCTGGGGCTTCGAGCTGATGGGCTTGTCGCCATCGCTGGCCCAGCCAGTCGGTATTTGGGTGGGCTTCCTTGGGGTGAAGAAAGTCGCCTACTGGGCTGATCGGATTGCTGAAAGCAGGTTTTGCAAATCGGATTCGGCGCCATGAAGCGCTGTTCTTGGGTGCTGCCTCTTGTGCTTCTGCTGGCCTACGCCGTCACGGGCCACAACACTGTGGTGATTCGCCGGCATGTCAGCCGCTCGTCGCTCGCCGCTCAATCATTCAATCGTGAGGTTTAGAGAATGGCTTACACCCAATACGAAACTGTCGTCGCCAACACTCCCGAGGAGTTGACGGCCAAGCTGGCACAGGCCATTGCAGAAGGCTGGCAGCCTTACGGTAGCCCTGTCTCCATCACTGAAGGCTTTCAAGTGCTTCAGGCTGTGGTGAAGGGAACGAACAATGCAGCCGGCACGCCAGACGACATCACCTCTGAAAACATCTCGGATGCTTCGGAGGTCGGCAAGGCCGTGCTGGTGAGTGTCGACGCCGCCGCTGCTCGTGTTGCTATCGGCAGTGGGACTTCCGATTTCTCGGGCAGCTACAACGACTTGACCGACCAGCCAGTCATTCCAGCCGAGGGTGATACCGCGCTGCTGGAAGCCGGTACCGATCTTGTCGCACATGCTTGGTCAGCCAAACAGATCCATGACGAGATCGCACGTCAGATTGCGGCGCTACCCGCATGAGCCTCATACCTGCGATTCCGACTGCCGCCGTTTCAAACGCGATCTTCAATCAACGCAGGATCACGGTTTCCAAACCCACCGGGGACCCTGGGAACTTCCAAGGAACACGGGGCATAAGACTCGCGCAAACGCGTTAGCGGCACCCCTCCAGAGTTAGTTAACTGGTTAACTCCCTTGGTTAACTCGGCTGAAAGCCTTATGGGCTGTGGCTTACAGAGCGGTTAACTTAGGAGTTAACCAGGTTAACTCGGTAAATTCTTGATTCGTCTGTAAGCCAAGCGGGCCGTGGCTTTCAGCCCGGTTAACTAAGGCAGTTAACCAAGAGTTAACTAAGCGATTGGAAAAACGGCAATGAGTTTGGCTGAAAGCCAGGCAAGCCGTGGCCTTGAGGTGGTTAACCTAGGAGTTAACCGACTAATTTACTCAGTTAACTCTCGGCCCCGCCGGGTTAACCGAAAGGCATGGACATGACAGCACTCACCAAAGCGGAGTTCGCCACGCGCCAAGGCTGGTCGAAACCCTATGTGTCGAAGTTGGCCAAGAGCGGTCGCCTGGTTTTGCTGGCAGACGGCATGGTGGATGTCGAGGCCACGGACCGATTGCTGTTCAGCACCGCGGATCCGAGCAAAGCCAATGTGGCGGCGCGGCACGAGCGCGAACGGATACAGCGCAGGCCGGAAGGCAATACCCCGGGCCCCCAGATCGAATACGATCCTTCAGCCGTTCTTTCGCACCAGGCGCCATTGTCCGTCGAGGGCATCCCGGACTTTCAGGAGTCTCGCGCCTATCGCGAGTTTTATGAGTCACGCCTGACCGAGAGCGAGTTTCACAAGAATCGCGGCGCTCACGTCGAGTTGGAGGCCGTTAAAACGGCGGCGTACACGACCGGGCGGATGTTGCGGGATCTGTTGCTGGGTATGCCGCCACAGTTGGCCCCCGAATTGGCCGCCATGAGTGATCACTGGCAAATCGAGAAGCACCTCACTGCCGCATTGCGCCGGGTGTTGGACGATGCCGAACGGATGTCCTCGACAGACCTCATCCATTCTTTGACTGCAGCGAGCTAATCCATGTCAGCGGAAATGCCCGACGGTGCAGCGGTGTACCGGGAGGCATATTTCCGCGGGCTGCGGCCAGAGCCGGATGTCTGGATCGATCAGTGGGCTGACGAGTTCATGCGCATCCCGCGGGATGCAGGGGCCGCCGAACCCGGGCAGTACCGCACGGCGCGTACGCCGTATGCCCGCGAGCCCATGCGTTGTTTGTCACCGGCCCATCCGTGCAAGCGCGTGGTGACCATGGTGGCCTCGCAGTTGATGAAAACCCAGATCGCTTTGAACTGGATTGGCGGTCTGATCCATATGGCGCCGTCGAACATTCTCACGCTGTTGCCCAGCCTGGGGCTGGCCAAACGAGTCTCATCGCGCATCGGCAAGACCATCAAAGCCACCCCGGTGCTACGTGAACGCGTGGCGGCGAACCGTTCGCGGGATGCGCGCAACACCATGGACACCAAAGAGTTCGAAGGTGGTTCGTTGTATGTCACCACCGCGGGCTCAGCGGCGAACCTGTCGGAGTTGTCGGCCCGGTACATCTATGGCGATGAGGTGGATCGCTGGGTGGTGGACGTGGGCGAGGAGGGCGACCCGATTGAGCTGGCTGAAACCCGGGGGAGTACGTTTGGCCGTAACGCCAAGTTCTACTTTTCCAGTTCGCCGACGATCCGGGGCGCCTCGCGCATTGCCGATCTGTTTGAGACCAGCGACCAGCGTTTTTACTACGTGCCGTGCCCGAATTGCGGGCACATGCAAGTCCTCGAATGGGAACGCCTGCATTATTCGGCGGATTGCCAACGGGCACACTACGAGTGCGCTGGGCCTGACTGTGACGTGCTGATCGAGGAACATCACAAGGGTGAGATGTTGGCCAAAGGCGAGTGGCGCGCCCATGCCCAGGGCGATGGTGAAACCGTCGGCTTCAACCTCAATGCGTTGTACTCGCCGCCCGGCTGGACAGGCTGGGCCGCGCTGGCCAAGCAGTTCGAGAAGGCCAAGACCGCCATGTCCCGCGGCGATCTGGAGCCGATGCAGGTGTTTTATAACACCCGTCTGGCCAAGGTTTGGGACAGCGCCCAAGAGCAAACCAAAGCCGATGTGCTGATGGCTCGGGCCCGCCTGGAAACTTACGGGCTGGGGTCGATGCCGTTCGCCGTGCTGATGCTCACAGCCGCGGTCGATGTCCAGGCCAACCGGCTGGAGTTCATGGTGGTGGGCTGGGGCGCCGGCATGGAGCGCTGGATCATCGACTACCAGGTGATCTGGGGCGATCCCTCCGACGAACGCACCTGGTCCGTGCTCGACGACAAACTCAAGGCGCGTTATCCGCATCCGTGTGGCGCGGACCTGACAATCCGGGCAGCCGGTATCGACTCCGGCGGCAACCACACCGACGAGGTGTACCAGTTCTGCCGGCTGCGGCGCTGGCGCAACATCTTCGCGGTCAAGGGCGCGAGTAAGTCGGGTCGGCCGGTGATTGCGCAGCGGCCATCGATGATGGATGTCACCTGGAAAGGCCTGACCGAGCGCAAAGGTGTCGAGCTCTGGTTCATCGGTACCGACACGGCCAAGGACTGGATTTACAACCGCTATCCGGTGGAGGACGGTCCCGGCGCGTTGCACTTTGCCAACGACCTGCCGGATGATTTCTTCGCCCAGTGCGTCGCCGAGCGCAAGGTGACTCGGTACATCAAAGGCTACAAAAAAATCGAATGGGTCAAGGGCAAGGCGGAGCGCAACGAAGCCCTCGACTTGATGGTGTACAGCCTGGCGATGGCGCATTACCTGGGTCTGAATCGCTACAAGGAACACGACTGGGAGCGGGTGAGAAGCGCCCTGTTGCAGGCGGCGCCGCCGGGTGAAAAACCCATTGCAGTCGAACGCCTCCGCGCTCCGGTGTCATCTCCACAGCAACCGGCGGATCCCGTGCCGCCACCGGCCAAGCCAGCCGCAGTATTGCTGCCGATTGCACGACCGCCACAGCGTCGAAGCTCCAGCAGCGGCTACCTCAAAAAAAGACGCTGAGTGAAATCGCGTCGTTGCCTCCACGTTGTCTTCTTTCTTTAGAGCGATTCCCATGGCCTTTACCCAACAGCAGCTCGATGCGGTCGAGAAGGCAATTGCGCGCGGCGAAAAAATCGTGCGCTACGCCGATCGCAACGTCGAGTACCGCGACATCGACGAATTGCTCAGGGCACGCGACGAAATTCGTAGCTCGCTGATCGCGGCGGCAGGCCCTCGGTCCCGCATCGTACGGCTTTACCATGGAGGCAAGGGACTGTAATGGCTCGTCACTTTCCCACCTTGGGCCGCAGCGGATTCTTGATTCCGTCGAACATCAAGGCCAGCTATGAAGGCGCGGCCGAAGGGCGTCGTTCCGCCAGTTGGGATGCGCCCGACGCCGGTTTTAACAGCATTGCCATTCCGGCGCTGCGCAACCTGCGCTCGCGTTCCCGCGCGGCGGTGCGCAACGACCCGTACGCCTTCAACATCATCGACAAACGGGTCAGCAACCTGATCGGCACCGGCATCACGCCGCGGCCGAAAACCCAGGATGACGAGCTTCGGCATCAGCTGCAGGAGCTCTGGGCTGATTGGACCGAAGAGTCCGACGCCGATGGCCTAACCGACTTCTACGGACAGCAGGCGTTGATTGCCCGGACAGTGGAAACAGCCGGTGAGTGTTTTGTCCGCCTGCGCCCGCGCAGCCTTGATGAGGGGCTGGTGGTGCCGCTGCAACTCCAGGTGCTGGCGCCGGAGTTTGTGCCGCACGACAAGTCCGAAATGGCCCGGAACGGCAACGTCATTCGCGCCGGCATTGAGTTCAGCCCGGACAGTCGCCGGGTGGCGTACTGGATGTATCGCTCGCATCCCGGTGATGCCTCCTCAACGAACAGTGGCTTCAACCAGCTGGTGCGCGTACCGGCGAGCCAAGTGCTGCACATTTTTGAGCCGGTCGAACCGGGTCAGCTGAGTGGTCTGCCGCGGTTATCGCCGGTGCTCAAGCGCCTGCGCAGCCTCGATAACTACGACGATGCGGTGTTGTTCCGCCAGGAGGTGGCCAACCTGTTCGCCGGCTTTATCAAAAAGCCTTCCCCGGATGACATCCAGACCCCGGTAGACCCAGTGACCGGTGCGCCGCTGAACCTCGCATCGGATGGTTTCACGCCCATGGTGGCGTTGGAACCCGGGACCATGCAGGAGTTGCTGCCGGGCGAGGAGGTCGAGTTTTCCTCGCCGCCAGATGCCGGCAACAACTATCCGGATTTCATGCGTCAGCAATTGATGGCGGCGGCGGCCGGCGCCGGGATGCCGTACGAGATCCTCACTGGCGACATGCGCGAAGTGAACGACCGAGCGCTGCGGGTGGTGCTCACTGAGTTCCGGCGTCGACTGGAACAGCTGCAATTTGGTGTGTATGTGCACCAGTTGTGTCGCCCGGTGCGGGCCGCGTGGATGGACATGGCGGTGCTCAGCGGCGCCGTGTTGTTGCCGGACTACGCCCAACGACGCCGTGAGTACCTGCGTACACGCTGGGTGCCCCAAGGCTGGGCGTATATCCATCCGGTTCAGGATGTTCAGTCACGCACGATGGAAGTGAACGCCGGCTTTGCTTCGCGCAGTGAGATGGTCCTGCGCACCGGCTATGACGCCGAAACGGTGGACGAAGAAAACGCCGCCGATGCCGAGCGGGCTCGGGGCAAAGGTCTTAATTACAGCACGCTCGTCGAACTGCTCCAGGCGCTCGACGACAAGGAGCAGACATGAGCAAGAAAACGCCGCCGCGCATTTACAACAAGGCCGGCCAGCGGGTGCCGGTGCAGGATAAAAGCTGGTACGCCGTGCATGCCAGCGGTGAAGCCACCGAGCGGCTGATTGAAGTCTTTGTCTACGGCGAGATCGGTACCTGGGGCATTACCGCCAGTCAGTTCATGCAGGATCTGCGAGCCGTCGATGACGGCGTGTCGCCGGTGATCGCCGCGTTCAACAGCATCGGTGGCGACCTGTTCGACGGGTTGGCCATGCACAACACCTTGTCGCGGCTGGGCGAACGTTGCACGGCGCGTGTCGATGCCTTGGCGGCGAGTGCGGCGAGTGTCGCGGTGTGCGGCGCACACAAGGTGGTGATCGCGTCCAATGCGATGCTGATGATCCACAATCCATGGACCTATGCGGCCGGCGATGCTGAGAGCTTTCGCAAGGTGGCGGATGTCCTCGACCAAACCATGGAGGCGATCATCGCGGCCTACAAAGCCAAGGCACCGAACATTGATGAGGTGGAGTTACGGGGTTTGGTGGCTGCCGAAACCTGGTTGACCGCCAGTGAGGCGGTTGCCTTGGGGCTGGCCGATGAAGTGGGTGACGGCGTCCAGGTCAAAGCGTGTCTGGGTCAGGGCGGGGTAATGCAGCGTTACCAGCACACCCCGGCTGAATTGCTGGCCCAGCTCGATGAGTTGCCTGAGCCAGATCCGGAGCCGGCGCCAAACGATCCACCCGCACCCGTGGTCGACTCGGCCAAGCTGGCGTTGTTGATCACTCAACGTTGCGCGGAGGCGGGGATCAGCAACCTGGTCGCGCCATTGCTCAGTTCGACCCAGCTTGAAAGCGAAGAAATCGTCCAAGCGGGGCTGACCCGGGCCAAGGCGGTGCATGACCTGTGTGTCGCGGCACGACTGCCAGAACTCAGCCTCGAGTATGTGGCCGCGGGGCTGGATGAGCCCGCGGTACGCGCGCGGCTGTTCGACAAGATCGTCAGCAGCGGCAACGGTTTCGAAATCGACAATAGCGTGCCCCTCAACGATGACCCTGCACCGAAGGTGCTGGCGAAACAACCAAATCCGTCTTCGATCTGGGCAGCCCGTCAGGCCGTCCATGCGGGGCAATCCAACAGTGCAAAAGGAGCACGAGCATGACCGTAAAGTACGAAACGCTACACGCCGGCGAGTTTCTGCTCTCCGAAGGGGCCGGAAAGATCTCTCGTGAATCCATTCTTGTGGCTGCAGGTGCTGCTTTGAATGCTGGCCAGGTGCTGGGGCTGGTCACGGTGACCAATGAGTTTGCCCCATACGATCCCGCCGCCATCGACGGCACCGAAGTGGCGGCCTGCATCCTCTACGGGCCACTTGGCGAATCGACCGAAGAGCGTCGCGCCAGTGCAGTGGTGCGGCTGGCCGAGGTCAGCGAGGTGCATTTGACCGGTTTCGATGCTGAGGCCGAGGGTGCCTTGGCGGCTCAGTTTGTGATTGCCCGCTAAGGCATTTCCCTTTCATCCAAACCCCGCCTTGAGCGGGGTTTTGCTTTTCTGGAGAGTTCCTTCATGGCCGATATTGGCATTTTTACCGACGATGTTTTTTCCGTATCTTCGCTGACCGCGGCGATCAATGAGCAGGAATACCTACCGGGACGCATCAGCAGCCTGGGCCTGTTTCGCGAGGAAGGGATCAGCACCCTGACCGTGCAGATCGAAAAGGACGGCAACACCCTGGCCCTGGTGCCGGCGGGTGAGCGCGGCACCTCGGGTCTGGTCGTGGGTGCAAGCAAGCGTCAGATGATTCCGTTCAACACCGTGCACCTGCCGCAGCGTTTCACCATCAAGGCCGACGAGATCCAGGGCATTCGCGCCTTTGGTACGACCACCGAGTTGCAGGCCGTGCAGGGCGTAGTGAACACGCGCCTGAGCAAGGCCAAGCGTCAGCTCGATGCCACCCATGAATTTCAACGCATGGGCGCGCTGAACGGCCTGGTGCTGGACGCGGATGGCTCGACGGTCCTGCTGAACATCTATCAGGCGTTTGGTGTGGAGCAACAAAGCTTGTCCATGGGCCTGAACGACTCGGCGACGAAGATCCGGGTCAAGTGCGCCGAAGCGCTGGACATGCAGGACGATGAACTGGGTAGCGTCACCAGCTCGGGCGCGCGAGCCTTCTGTGGCAAGAATTTCTGGAACAAGCTGATCACGCACAAATCGGTTGAAGAAACCTACCTTAATACGATCCAGGCAGCCGAGTTGCGTGGTGATGCGCGGGACAGCTTCGAGCTCGGTGGCATCGTCTGGGAGCGCTACCGCGGGCGCATCGCTGGCGTTTCGTTTATTCATGACGATACAGCCCTGTTGATTCCCGAAGGCGTGCCGGAGCTGTACATCTCCTGTTTTGCCCCGGCGGACTACATGGAAACGGCCAACACCCAAGGCCTGCCGTATTACAGCAAGCTGGAACCACTGCCGTTCAACAAGGGCATGGCCGGTGAAGCCCAATCCAACCCATTGCACCTGTGCACGCGTCCACGGGCACAGATCCTGCTGACGCTCTGATCATGGCCTTTCGAGACCTGGTCGCGGAGATCGACAGCGTGGTGTTCGACACCCTGGCCGATGTCGGCTTCATCGAAGGCCGGCGCGTGCTGGGCATGTTCTCGGCGCCTTGGTTGCAGCCCAAAATCGGACGCTTGAATACCGGCTTGCGCGAGCCGTGTTTTCACATTCGGGTGGCCGATGCCGTGGGCGTTGAAAAAACGCAGACGGTACTGATCGAGTTGCCCGTACTGGACGGTGGTGGCGAGTACACCCTGATTCATCTAGAGCCGGCGGGTGATGGTCTGGTGGCCTTGTCGTTGAGGTTAAAAGCATGAGTGCCGTGCCGGTTTCTCTGCAGTTTTCCGCAGACGATATGCAGGCTTTTAAACAGCTGGCCAAGGTGATGCCCAAGGCCGCTGCCGCGGCTCAACGGCGGGCGATCAACAAGACGTTGGGCTGGCTGGCCACGCACATGGCGCGGGATGTCAGCAAGCAGGAACGGATTGCCGTTCGGGCAGTGCGTCAGCGCTTACGTAGCTATCCCATCAAAGGCCAGGGCCAGTTGGGCAAACTCTGGTTCGGCACCAACCCGATGGAGGCCAGCCGGATTGGTAATCCCCGGCAGGGCAAGGCCGGTGTCTCAGTGGCGGGGCGACGTTATCAGGGTGCGTTTTATAAACGCGTCTATGGCAACAAGGCGGATATCTGGATTCGCACCTCCAGCAAACATTTCAACCCGGATGACTATCCCGGCAGCAGCGCGTCCGCGGGTGGAGGCACAAGTTCGGGCTGGATCGCGGAAAACGACAATCGCTTTCCACTGGCCAAGGCCAAGGTCTCGCTCGAAGACGTTGAAGGTCCGTTTTACACCTGGGCCAACAAGGCCGACGAGCGTCTACTGGTCGTGTTCAAACAAGAGATGAACTTTGAACTGCACAAATACCTGAAGGGGAGCGCCCGTGTCTGATTCTGCCTTTTCGCTGGATGCGTTGTACGCCGCCATCGAGGACCACATCCGCCAAGCACTGCCCTCGGTGCGGTTTGTGGCGACCTGTCCGGACATTCAGGACCGGATAGCGTTGCCGGCGGTGTTTCTCGAGCCGGTTGAGTTTGAGCCCGGGCCCGACATCGGCACCGGTGAAACGGTACTGGTCCAGCGCTTTGAAGCGCGGGTCATTGTCGCGCCCGAGTTGGCCCGCCATCAGCAACTGGGTGCGCAGTTGGCGGCGCAAATTGCGGTTCTATTACGAGCACAGACCTGGGGGCTGGATAACGTCGAACAGGCGCAGTTTGTGGCGTCGCGTCAGGACTGGACCAAACCCGAACTGGATGGCTACACCGTGTGGACGGTGGAGTGGACCCAGCAGATCTACCTCGGTGAGGTTGAGTGGCTGTGGCCTGTCGAGCCTCCGGGCACGCTGTACCTGAATGTCGATGGCTGCACGGGTACCGGCAATGAAGATCACTACTTTCAACCGGAGGATCTGGCATGGGATACGCCAGCGCCGAACATGACCGGATGATCGCGGCGATGCTGATGCCCTGCGTGGTGGTCGGCGTCGATCTGATGGCCGGGCGGGTGCGGGTCAAGGCCGGTACCTGGGTCAGTGCCTGGGTGCGCTGGCACAGCCTGGCGGCCGGCAAAGCCCGTCACTGGCGGGCGCCGAGTCCGGGGGAGCAGGGCGCATTGTTCAGCCCCAGCGGTGATCCGGCCATGGGTACCTTTATCCCGGGACTGTATGGCAACGCCGGGGCGCCGCCGGACAACCGTGATCACGTCGAGGCCTGGTACTTCGATGATGGCGGCTCGCTGGTCTACGACTGGCAAGCCGGCAGCTACAGCATCGCGTTACCCAATGGCAGCCACGCGACCATCACGGTCGGTGGCTCGCAGTTTGAAGTGACGCCGGATCAAGTGCGGGTGACGGCCAGCCAAATCACTCTGGCGGGTGCGGTGAGCATCGACGGTACGCTGAGTGTGTCCGACGACATCACCGGCGCTGGCACGATCATGGATGCCGGCGGCAACAGCAGCAACCACTCGCATTGAGTGAACATTCACCTTCAGCCCGCCGCGTGCGGGTTTTTTTATACCTGGAGTAAATCCATGACAAGCAAAACCAAGGATTCAGCCGCCAGTGAGGCGCCCGCGCCGGCCACGTTGAGTCTCTTTCGCGACACGCTGTACACCTCGCGGGTGCTGGTCCTGCTGGAAGCCGAGCGCACCTTGAAAGTCGAAAAAGGCCAGGTTGCGGTGGCCTCGGATGACACGGTCGCGCTCGAGTATTTGCGCGGCCGTAAGGATTTTGTCGCGGTCGAGGGCTGATCGAATGATCGGGATGATCGGACTGGACCGCCGCACCGGCCAACTCATTTCCGGCCTCGATCACCTGCGCCAGTCCATTGAGGACATCTTGTCCACGCCCTTGGGCAGCCGGCGTATGCGCCCGGAATACGGCAGCAAGCTGCGGCGCTTTGTCGACCTGCCGGTCAATGACGGCTGGAAGAGTGCCGTGCAGGCCGAGGTGGCCAGCACGTTGGGGCGTTGGGAGCCGCGCCTGAAACTGGGCCGGGTGCGCGCCGTGGCCATCCTCGACGGGCGTATCACCTTTGAGCTGACCGGGCAGTACCTGGGCAGCGACGTGACTTTGGAGGTGTCCGCATGACCATGGAACTGGCGGCCCTGCCGCCGCCGCAAGTACTGGAGGACCTCGACTTTGAGGAGGTTTACCAGGAGAAACTCGAAGCCTTCCGCCTGAGCATGGGCGACAACTGGAGCGCGGAGCTGGAAAGCGACCCGGTGCTCAAGCTGATCGAGCAGTCCGCGTATGGTGCCTTACAGAACCGGGCACGGGTCAACGACGCGGGCAAGGCCTTGCTGTTGGCGCACGCCGAGCGGGCCGACCTCGATCACCTGGCCGCCAACGTCAACCTGCAGCGCCTGGTGATTCAGGCCGGAGATCCAAGCACGGTGCCGCCGACGCCGCAGGTGCTCGAAGAGGACGATGCCCTGCGCGAGCGGGTGCAGCTGTCGTATGAGGGACTGACCACGGCGGGACCGCGAAACAGCTACATCCTGCACGCGCGCAACGCCTCGGGCCTAGTGGCCGATGCCACGGCGGAAAGCCCTTCGCCGGCTGTAGTCGTGGTCACCGTGCTCAGCCTGGAAGGCAGCGGCGCCGCCTCGCCGGAACTGCTGGAGCAGGTCCGGCTGCATCTGAATGACGAGGACGTGCGGCCGGTGGCCGATCGGCTCACGGTGCAGAGCGCCGTGGTCATCGACTACCGCATTGAAGCGGTGCTGTACCCGCAGGCACCGGGGCCGGAAAACGAAGCCTATCTGGCCGAAAGCCAGAAACGCCTGAGCGAGTGGATCAACCCGCGCCGCCGTCTGGGGCTCGAAGTGGCGCGCTCGGGGATCGATGCGCAGTTGCACATTCCCGGCATCGCCCGGGTTGAGCTGCTGGGCTGGACCGACATCAAACCGAGCAAGGCCGAGGCCGCGTACTGCACCGGCTACACCGTGACACTGGGGGCCTGACATGAGCAGTCAGCTACCCCTCAACAGCACGCCGCTGGAGCTGGCCGTGGAAGCGGCCAACTACGAAAACACGTTGATTCCGCTGCGCAGTTTGTACAACGCCGACACCTGTCCCGAACACCTGTTGCCGTACCTGGCCTCGGCCTGGTCGGTGGACCGCTGGAGCAACAACTGGTCCCAGGAGGCCAAGCGCACGGCAATCCGTTCGGCGTACGACGTGCATGCGCGCAAAGGCACCATCGGTGCGTTGCGTCGGGTGGTCGAGCCTTTGGGCTACCTGATCGACGTGGTCGAGTGGTTCGACACCGTGCCGGAAGGCGTGCCCGGCACCTTCGCCTTGGAGGTGGGCCTGAATGACGCCGGCATCACCGAAGAACTGTACGAGGAACTGGCGTGGTTGATTGACGACGCCCGTCCGGTCAGCCGGCACATGACCAACCTGGCGCTCAGCCTGCAGACCGAGGGGGTGCTGGGCATTGCCGTGTGCGTGCAAGAAGGCGAAGAGATCGACGTGTATCCGCCGGCCCCGAAAGACATCGACGTGACCGGCTCTTTTGGCCCGGCGCTCTGCGTTGATGAAACCGATACTTTGGACGTTTATCCCCATGATTGATAAGACCAGTCAGTTTTTTGCCATTCTCACGGCGGTCGGTGAAGCCAAACACGCCAATGCCATCGCCATGGGCCTGGACTGGATGTTCACCGAGATGGGCTTGGGCGATGCCAACGGCACCGACCCGATACCCGATCGCCTGCAGACCCAGTTGATCAACGAATGGCGCCGGGCGCCGATCAACCAGATCCGCGTCGATCCGGCCAACCCCAACACCGTCATCACCGAGCAGATCATTCCGCCTGAAGTCGGCGGCGAATGGATTCGCGAGATCGGTCTGTACGATGTCGACGGTGATCTGGTGGCGGTGGCCAACTGCGCGCCGAGCTATAAACCGTTGCTGGACCAGGGCAGTGGCAAAACTCAGGTCGTGCGGATGAATTTCATCGTCAGCAGCTCGGCGAACATCGTGCTGAAGATCGACCCGGCGGTGGTCCTGGCGACCCGCGAATACGTCGACACCAAGATTCAGGAAGAGCTGAACAAGCTCGATCACAAGCAGTCGGTGCGGGTGGCGGCCACGGTCCCAATCACCCTGAGCAATGTGCAGACCATTGATGACTTGGCCGTGGTCGTCGGTGACCGCGTGCTGGTGACCGCCCAGACCCAGGCTCAGGACAACGGTGTCTATGTGGTCAGCGCCGAAGGCTGGACGCGCGCCGCCGATGCCGACAACAGTCTGGAAGTGACCCCCGGGTTGTTTATCCATGTGGAAGAGGGCACCGCCAATCGCGACAGCCTCTGGCAGTTGGTCACCGACGCGCCGATCACCCTCGGCACCACCGGCTTGCAGTTTGAAATGATCGCGGGCGGCAGTGGAGTGGGCGTGGGCACGTTTCGCAGTGTCACCGTCGATGCCCTTGGGCGTGTGATCGCCGGTACCAACCCGACCACCCTGGACGGCTACGGCATCACCGATGCCCTGGCCGTCAGCGAAAACCTGGGCGATATTGCGGATGTGGTCGAGGCTCGGACTAACCTCGGGCTGGGCACCGCCGCGACCGCTGCTGTGCAGCTCGATCTGCACGATGCAACGCCTGATGCGCTGATGAAGGTCGGAGCGTTCGGCTGGGGCGGGCCTGCCTATGCGGTCAGTGATGTTGACATCGGTGGCTTGAACGCGGAGACGGCCCTCTATTTCATCAGCAATGGCATTGGAGGGCCAGGAGGCGGGATCTATGAGGGTTGGGTTCGCGTCTCGGCAATTACACCCGGTCAATACGCCTTCCAGGAGATTTATGGGAATGCCGACCACACCCTACACCGCCGGGCCTTGACTGCCGGTGTTTGGGGCGAATGGGAAAGCACCTGGGACACAACCAATCTGGTTAAACAAATCTACCCCCAAGATGACACGCCAGGCCGTGTATTGCTTACGGGTGCTTATGGCATCGGTCACGGGGGGATTATCCTTCCCGAAGGCACCGATCTAAACACCATCACCACCGTGGGTATTTACCGGGTGAACACCGGACCGAACGTTCCCGCTGGTGGTCAATTCTCCCCCATGCTGGTTGCGGTCAGTCAAGACACCCTCTGGCAACAAATCACCAGTTACAACAGCGGTACAACCTATGCCCGTGGCGGTGTTCAGACCCCAGAGGGATACGTATTCAGTGCGTGGGTAACGGGCTGGGACACGAGTAACTTTGACCCTGCGGCGTACCAGGCGGCATTGGGTTTCACTCCCGTGCAGCAAGGTGGTGGTGCAGGTCAGGAGTCGAACAAGGTCTACATTGGTTATCGACCCGCCTCGAGCGACGTGGGTTTACAGGTTGATGCATCCGACTTTGGGAAGATCTGGACTGAAAGCAATTTTGATCCTACCTCCATCTTTGCCGTCCCTGTCGGCGTGCCGTTTCCATGGCCAACCGCTACGCCACCCGAGAAATGCGTTCTGATGGGGGGGCAGCCGTTCAATGTCGAGTGGTACCCGGCATTGGCCGCCGTGTATCCCAGCGGCTTCCTGCCAGACATGCGCGCCGAGTCGATTCGTGGTCTGGATGGCGGGCGTGGAATTGACCCCGACTCTGGGCGCGCCGTGTTGAGCCTTCAGACCGACGCGCTACAAAACATGACGGGTGAACTCAGACTGCAAGACGATGATTCGGTGTTGATTGTAAATACGGCGACCGGCGTATTTACGGCGGGTGGTTACATGACGAGTGATATCCCTGCGGCACCCCGCGTCAGTGCAACGAGCAATATGTCTGTAATTTTCAATCCGTCGGCGGTCGCCCGTGTGAGCACGGAAACCCGCATGCGCAACGTGGCGTACAACTACATCTGCAGGATGTACTGATGACGACTTTAGTGAATGGTTTTTTTGATGAGAGTGGCTGGATCGACGTTTACACATTCAGTGAAACCACCGGTGAATACCTCGGACAGCACGATATCTATGTGAGTCGCGGCTGCGGTTTACCGGCGGGCGCCACGCTGGAGGAACCACCACAAGCCCCGGAGCAACAGGTGGTCGTATGGCAGCAGGATGCATGGGGCGTCGTACCCGACTTCCGGGGCGTGGTTTTCCGCACCACCGATGGTGCCGAAGTGTCGCATTCGCTGCCGGGTGAGTTACCGGCCGAGCTGACTGATGTGCCGCGACCGAGTGCGGCCTATATCTGGGATGGTCTTGTTTGGGTGCTGGATGCTGCACGCGATCTGGCGCTTCAGAGCCGTCGAGAACAATCGTGGATCGAAAATGAACTGCATTGGGCGGGCCGAGAGATCGACAAACATCTGGATGCTGACCCGACTGCGCTGAACACCGAACTCGCCTGGCGCACCTACCGCAATGAACTGCGGGCCTGGCCTCTTTCGCCAGACTTTCCGGTCAGTGATAAACGGCCGCTAAAGCCGGACGGATCGACCAACACCGCGTCCTGACGCCCCGCATTGCCGGGGCGTTTTCTTTTCCATGCTGCACGTCACCGCACATCCCCACGGCCTCGCTTATGCGAGGCTTTTTCGTTTCTGGAGCATCACTCTATGAGTTTTTTCCACGGCGTCACCGTGACCTTGGTGGACACCGGCGCCCGGCATATCGCCACCCCGTCCGCATCGATCATCGGCCTGTGCAACACCTTCACCGTGGGGCCGCCGGCGACCGCGGCGGCCAACGAACTGCTGCTGATCACCCGCGAAAGCGAAGCGGTCGCCGCCTGGGGCCCGGACGCCGCGATCACCCAGGACTGCAAGGCCATTTTCAAACGGTCCAAGGCGGTGATTGTCGCCGTCGGCGTGCCGGTGCTGGAGGATCCGGCCGAACAACTCTCGGCGATCATCGGCGGGGTGTGGGCCGACGGCAGCCGTACCGGCATGCAGGCGTTGCTCAACGGTAAAAGCAAGTTCAACGCCCAGCCACGGTTGTTGGTGACGCCGGGGTACTCGGCGACGCTGGCGGTGGCCACCGAGCTGGTTGCGCTGGGCGATAAGATGCGCGCCATGGCCCTTATCGACGGGCCGAACACCACCGATGAAGCCGCGATCGCCTATGCCGAAAATTTCGGCAGCAAACACGCCTACATGGTCGACCCTGGCGTGCAGTTCTGGGACACCGGAACCAGTGCCACGGTCAATGCACCGGCTTCGGCTTGGACCGCTGGCCTGTTTGCGTGGACCGATGCCACCTACGGCTTCTGGGCCTCGCCGTCGAACAAGGAGTTTGTCGGCATCACCGGCACCACGCGGCCGATCGAGTTTCTCGATGGCGACCCCTCCTGCCGGGCCAACGTGCTCAATAACGCCAACATCACCACCATCATCCGCGATGACGGCTACCGCCTGTGGGGCAACCGCACACTGTCCAGTGACCCGAAATGGAAGTTCGTCACCCGCGTGCGCACGCTGGACATCGTCATGGACGCCATCCTCTACGCACACAAGTGGGCCGTCGACCGCTCGATCACCGCGACCTACGTCAAGGACGTGACCGAAGGCCTGCAGGCGTTCATGCGCGACCTGAAGAGTCAGGGCGCGATCATCAACTTCGAGGTGTATGCCGACGAAGAGTTGAACACCTCCAGCGAACTCAGCGACGGCAAGGTGTATTGGAACATTCGGTTCACTGACGTACCGCCGGCCGAAAACCCGAACTTTCGCGTGGAGGTGACCGATCAGTGGATCACTGAAGTGCTCGATACCGCCGCCTAAGGAGGCCGCTTTATGATTCCGGAAGTGCTCTACAACACCAACCTGTTTGTCGACGGTATCAGCCTGCAAGGCGATGTGCCGAGCCTGACCCTGCCCAAGTTGACCCTCAAGACCGACGAGTACCGCGCCGGTGGCATGGACGCGGCGGTGGAACTCGACATGGGTATGGAAAAGCTGGAAGCCAGTTTCCTCACCAATGGCGTGCGCCGCGAGGTGCTGAAGTTCTTCGGCCAGGCCGACCTGACCGGGTTCAACGCTTCGTTCCGGGGCGCCTTCAAAGGCCAGAAAGGTTCGGTTAAATCGGTGGTCGCCACCCTGCGTGGCAGCCTCAAAGAAGTCGATCCGGGGGATTGGAAACCGGGTGAAAAAGGCGAGTTCAAGTACGCCGTCGCGGTGACCTATTACAAGCTGGAAATCGACGGCAGTGTGATGTTTGAAATCGATCCCCTCAACTCGATCCGCGTCATTGACGGCAACGACCAATTGGCCGCTGTGCGGTCTGCCCTGGGCATGTAAGGAGTAACACCATGAACAACGTGAAAGACAACGTCCTGCCCAAGTGGCTGCAACTGGGTGATGGCATTGCCACCGTGGCCCTGTCTCGGCCGAGTCAGGCCAACGGCATTCAGGTCGACAAACTGACCCTGCGCGAACCGACGGTGCGTGAGATGCGCGCCGCCACCCTGCAGGGCGGGATCAACGAAGAGGAGCAGGAGATGGTCTTGTTCTGCAGCCTGGCGAGCATCGGCCGTGCGGATCTGGAGGGGCTGCTGATGCGTGATTACCGTCGTTTGCAGACCGCCTATTTTCGTCTGGGAGCAGATGACGGGGTTTAACCCCCGGCTGCAAAAGGCCTTGGCCAAACGCTTGGCCGTCGAGCTGAACTTTTCGGCGGCCGAGATTCAGAGGCTGTCGTTTTCCGAGATGGTCTGGTGGCTCACGGACTGAGCCTAATCCCGTCGCACACAGGTAACCTGCATGGCGAACAAACTCTCGCTCGGGCTGGTGATTGGCGGTGCCGTCGATTCCTCCCTGGGCGCCGCCTTCAAGAACGTCAGCGGCGAAATGAAAAAGCTTGAGGCGCAAACCACCCGCGCCAAGGGCTTGCAGAAAGTCATCGGCGAGACCATGCGTCTGCGCGATGAATGGAAAAAAGCCCACGACAGCGGGGCGGCCAATGCCGACGCCTTGCTGCGCAAACTGGAAACCAACACCAACAGCTTGCGCAAGCAGGGTGTCGAAGTCGGGCGGCTACGTCAGGAGTATTTGGCGCTGGGCAAGGTGGTGCGCAGTGCCGAGTTCAAAGCCAAAGGCATGGGGCAGATCGAAGAGGGACGGGAGAGCCTGCGCAGCGGATTCGGTACGGCGGTGGCCGGTACCACACTGGCCGCGGTACCGACCAAAGTCAGCGCGGATTTTCAGGCGATCATCCGGGACATCGCGATCAAGTCCGGTACCGCCAACACCCAGCAGGAAATGGACACCGCCCGCGACATCGTTCAGACCTCAAAAGACACCGGCATGGCCAACACCCAAGTGGCGGACCTGGTGAACCAGTTGGTCGGTGGCGGCATGGATCTGACCGAAGCGCTGAAGTACGCCCCGGTGGCGGCCAAGTTTGCAGTCGGGCAGGGCGCGTCGGGCACCGACACGGCGAAGATGATTCTGGCGATGCAGAACAACGCTAAGATCACCGACCCAAAAAAAATGGAACAGGCCTTGGCGTCGGTCGCGTTGCTGGGCCAGCAAGGCAGCTTCGAGGCGGCCGACATGGCCAAGTGGTTTCCGGAACTGTTGGCGCAGATGGCCAGCAGCGGCATCACCGGTCAGGAGGCGGTGACCCAGCTGGGCGCCATGCTGCAGGTGCAGGTCAAGAGCGCCGGCAGCGCCGATGAGGCGGCGAACAACCTGAAAAACTGGATTGCGAAAATCGGTTCAGGGGAGACGGTCAAAGGTTATGCCGATGCCGGGATTGACTATCAGGGCTCGATGAACGCCGCCATCGCCAAGGGCCTGTCGACCTTTGAAGCCAGTTTTGAACTGGCCCGCCGGTACGTGGAAAAGACCGACCCGAAAAAGGCCAAGCAGCTGGATCAGGGGTTGACCCAGATCAGCCAAGAGACGGACCCGGCCAAGGCGCAAGCGATGGCCGATGCCCTGGCCGCGACACTGCGTACCGGCGACGTGTTTGCCGACATGCAGGTCAAGACCGCGCTGATGGCGTACACCCAGAACAAAAAGCTGTATGCGGACCTGAAAAGGGACGCCTCGGACCCCAACGGCCAGCGCAAGGATATTCTCGACAAAAACCTGAGCGAGCGGCGCGAAGCCTCGTCACAACGCTGGGCCGAAACCGGTCAGGCGTTCAACGATTCGCTGCGGGCCATTGGGGATGCCCTGCGTCCGGCGACGGATGCGTTGGCCACTGGCATTGGCGCGGCAGCGCGTGGCTTGACCGCCTTGTCCGAGGAGACGCCCAAGGTGGTGCTGGGCCTGGCTGCACTCACTGCCGGAGCGTTGGTGCTGGGCAAGGCCTGGGCCACGCTGAAGATCGGTCGGGGGCTGCTGAACATTGCCCGTGGTTCGGCCGGTGACCGGTCCAACATCGTGCAGCGGGTATTCGTGACCAACGCGAATGACGGCGATGACGACGGGCTGGATTACGATCCAGGTCGAAAGGGAAAAGGCCCCGCAAGTCGGCCGTCCCGTGGCATGAAAGTGGGCGGGGCGCTGGCGGTGGTCGGTGCCGGCGTTCAGATGCTGGACACTTACCAGAACGCCACCACCCGTGATGAAAAGGCCGAAGGCTACGGCGAGGCGGCGGGTAGCCTGGCCGGTGGCCTGGCGGGTGCAGCGGCCGGCGCGGCCATCGGTTCGGTCATCCCGCTGCTCGGTACCGCGGTGGGCGGGATGATCGGTGCCTGGCTTGGGGCGATGGGCGGCGGTGACGTGGGCGCGACCATGGGCAAGGCGTTGTTTGGCGGACCGGACACCCCGGTCGTACCCAAAGCACCGCTCGGCCTCTTTCCCATGCCCGTCGGCCAGGGGGTTGGCGCGGTCGTGCGCTCGATGGACAGCGCGCCCGCCGCGCCGGTCACGGCGGCGGCATTGATGTCGAGCACCGCGGCTAAGACACCCGAATGGCCGAAGGTCGATCAGCAATTCACCTTCGCCCCGGCCCCTGTTTTTCAGGTGCACGGCGATGTGAAAGACCCGGCACAGTTGGTTCAGGAATTGATGCCGTACCTGCGCCGTCAGTTTGACGACTTCGCCCGGGAGGCGCGCGCCCGGCAGTTGTTTGATGCACCCCACGTGGGTTGAGGACGTGAAATGGCGGATGAAAAAACTTACCTGCAGCACCTGCAGGGCGGGTTGAAATACATGGTCGACGCCGGGGAGGCCGGGCGCACTGACCTCGAGTCGATGACCGGGCCCATGAATGGCGCGCTGAATGAAATCAGCGGAGCGGCCGATGCGCTGGAAGGTTTGCCCTTTCTCAGTGAGGACCTGAGCGACAAGACCCGGCGTCTGCAGGATGCGGTCAACTCGGCGCAGGCCAAGATCGGCAAAGTGGCCAGTTTCTATAACCAGACCCAGCGCGCGCTGGCCCAGTTTGAGGAGCACTTTTCCGCCCTGACCGAACAGATCGCCCGCTTTGGCGCGGCATTCAACAAAGTCGCCGGCAAGGCCAATGCCGCGTTGGGCAACATTTTTCCCACGGAGTGGTTTGCCGGCGACATGACGCCAATTCCCGACGCGGTGAAGCCATTCCCTCACCTGCTGATTCTCTACCCGCTCAAGGCCAATGAGCGGCCGTATTACTTCAACCTGGACACCGCCGCGTTTGACGAACTGCGGCGGCAGACGTCGTTTCGTTGGGCCGCGCAGGAGCGCCTGACGCGGCGCCCGGCGCAACAGGCGGTGGGCCTGGGTGAGGAAAAAATCACAATCAAGGGCGCGATCTACCCGAGCTTCAAAGGCGGGCTGAAGCAGCTGGATACGCTGCGCAGCATCGGCGCCAAGCTGCTGCCACTGAACCTGACTACCGGTTATGGCGAGGTGTTGGGCAACTGGTGTTTGACCAATATTGAAGAAGAGCAAAGCGCCTTACTGCCCGGGGCGATCCCGCGCAAGCAGGGCTTTTCATTGGAGTTTGTCCGCTATGGCGATGACCTGCAGAACGGCTGACGGGGATTTGCTCGATACCCTGTGCCACCACTATTACGGCCACCTGAACCGCTGCGTCGAGGCGGTGCTGGCGGCCAATCAGGGCTTGGCCGATGAGCCGCAACCGTTCCGGGCCGGCGTGCTGATCACGCTGCCGGATCTGGTGGTCGAGACTGACAGCGTCATTTCGTTGTGGGATTGATCCCGTTACCTAGCCCGCCGAGTGCGGGCTTTTTCTTGTCTAGGGTACCGACATGCAACCACTTTTCCGCATCGTCGCCGACGGCAACGACATCACCAGCTTGATCAATGATCGGCTGGTCTCGCTGCAGTTGGCCGACCGGCCCGGGATGGCCTCGGACTCGTTCGAACTGCGCATTGATGATCGCGACGGCGCGGTGTCGCTGCCTGTGCGTGGCGCGAGTATCGAAATCTACCTCGGCTACGCCGGCGCCGAGCTGACGCGCATGGGCCGCTACACCGTGGACGAGGTGGCCGTCTCAGGCCCGCCGGACACGCTGGTGATCAGCGGCAAGGCCAGCGACATGCGCGGCAGCGGCAAAACCACCCGCAGTGGCAGTTGGGAGGATGTCAGCCTGGCGGAGATCGTCGGTGACGTGGCGGCCCGCAATGGCTGGCAGCCATCGTGTCCGGTCGATACCCGGGTGCCGCGCATGGATCAGCTCAATGAGTCGGACTTCAATTTCATCACCCGGGTGGCCAAGAAGCACGACTGCACGGCCAAGGTGGCCGACGGCAAGCTGCTGGTCTTGCCGCGACAGGGCGGACAGAGCGCCAGTGGCAAGGCCTTGGCGATGATCACCCTGCAACGCAGTGATGTCACCCGCTGGCAGTTTCGTTTGAGCGACCGCAGCGCCCATCAAGGGGTCAGCACCCAGTACCAGGACTCGGCCAGCGGCGAACTGCTGATTTCGCACCTGGACAACCCCAACGTGCCGGAAGGCCTGCCGCCGGTGCATACCGATCGTCATCTCTACCCGGACCGCACGGCGGCCGATGAAGCGGCCAAGGCACGCCTGGCCGCGTTCAACCGCTCGACGGCCTCGGTGCGTCTGGACCTGCCGGGTCGAACTGACCTGTTTGCCGAAATCATGATCGAGGCGCAGGGCTTCAAGCGTGGGCTCGATGGTGAGTATTTGGCGGAGTCGGTGGATCACACTTTTACCCCGTCCGGGTGGATGGTGTCGGTGGAGTGCAACGGCGGCAAGGAGGGCAAGGCCAAGGCGTCAGGGAAACCGCAGAAGGTCGTACTTGAAGTGCCGGATTGATCGCCCGGGCGCATGAGTCGGCCCGAGTCAGAAGTTTCAAAAATCAAAGTAAAAGGAGCGGCCAAGCTGGATGCGTCAACATCCAGCTTGGCCACCGTCCCCGCAGATTGTCCCTGCAAGTCCCGCCAAGGCTCCTGCTCTGTGCACAAAGCACAGCGAGCCTAGCACCTGTTTATTTATACAGTAAAGGTCTTGCTATCCATGTCTTCACCCATCATCCCTTGGATGGGCGGCAAACGCCGCCTGGCCGATCGCCTTATTCCCCTGTTTCCACCCCACGAATGCTACGTCGAAGTCTTTGCCGGCGGCGCCGCGCTGTACTTTATGCGACCCCAGGCTGCGCCGGTTGAAGTGCTCAACGACATCAACGGCGACTTGGTGACGTTGTACCGCGTGGTGCAGAATCACCTCGAGGAGTTCGTGCGCCAGTTCAAGTGGGCGCTCAGCTCGCGGCAGGTGTTCGAGTGGCAGAAGATGACCCGCGTCGAAACCCTCACCGACATCCAGCGCGCCGCGCGATTCTTCTATCTGCAGCACCATGCCTTCGCCGGCAAGGTGTCTGGGCAGACGTTCGGCACCGCGACCACCGGCCCGGCCATCAATCTGCTCCGTATCGAGGAAAACCTCTCCGCCGCGTGGCAACGCCTGTCAGGCACCTACGTGGAGAACCTGCCTTGGCTGGAATGCGCCGAACGCTACGATCGGGCGCACACCTTCCACTACATGGACCCGCCGTATTGGCAGACCGCAGGGTATGGGGTGGATTTTCCGTTTGAGAACTACGAACGCATGGCCGACTTCATGCGCCGCTGCAAGGGTAGGGTAATGGTCAGTATCAATGACCACCCAGACATCCGGCGGGTGTTCGAGGGCTTTCACTTTGAGACGCTGGACATTCGTTACACCACGACCAATCAGCGGCAGGGTAAGGCTGAAGTCAGCGGTGAATTGGTGATCATGAACTGGGAGCCAGCAGCGTTAGGAGGGCTGTTTTTAACGTGACAGCTGATACCGGTCAGTGAAGTGGTAGCGAAGGATGAGTTTGGCTCAATCAAAAACATCAGCCGCGACGACATGCTGGCTGCCTTGCGGATTCAGCCGCAGTTGATGGTGATCGTACCGCAGAACGCGGGTGGGGTCGGATCGATCAAGGAAGCGGCGTAGATCTGGGCGATGAATGAGTTGGAGCCGATTCAGGCGAGTCTGCAGCAGGTCAATGACTGGCTGGGTGAAGAGGTTGTTGGCTTCAAACCCTTTGAGTTTGAAGGGGGGAAATAAACCTCACGCAGTGAGTAAGTGCTGATCATCCCTCACCCCGGGGTCGGCTGAAGGTCAGGCCGTAGTCGCCGACATAACCGACATCACCGCTAAGGGTCTGGCCATCGTCCACGGTGATGCAGATCGTGTGCGAGCCGCGAGCCGCCGGCAGCCTGTACGGCGTGCTCATTTCAAACAGGCCGGGCAGGGTTTCATTGAGGATGGCCGGGAAGCGCTCAACATGGTTACTGCCGTCCGCACCGACCAACACCACGTCGACGAAACCGCGATAGGAGAAGGTCATCAGCGCCACCCCGCGAACAGGCCGAAGCCCAGCGATTCCTTGACGAAGAGTTCGGGCGGTGCATCGAGCAGGGCAGGGCTGGCCATGACGTGTCCTTTTCGAGTGAGTGGCGGTCTCTGCGTAAACCAGTGTCAGGGGGACTAGTGATTCAGTCTAGGGGGGTATCGGCACGTCTGCACCATTGCGACGACCACAACCGTATCGATATCCAACACACTCGAATGCTTCCCATGCTGCCGTAATTAGGCTGCCGGCCAGCCGTCAGGCTCGCCTGAAGGGCCCCAAACGAGGCGCCAGTTCAGGCCGAGAGAAAAATTAACATAGTGTCCGAGATTAATTGACCCTTACACCCAAGTGCGCAACATACGTAGCACCTGGTCGCGGATAAGCGCTTGCAGGGTTTCTTGTTGGATGGTTTTTTATGATTCATCCCACCGGAACTTCATAGGCAATGGGTTCTCCACCACAAAACTCGGCTTTCAGTTGGCGAACAGGGCGTATGTTCAATGAAGAGGAGAAAATTAATCGCGCTTACTTCACCATTTCACGCGTTGCTGGAGCAACCGATCAATCATCGCCATCGCACTTGACCTCTTTTTTGTACTCATCCCGCTTGGCCTCGATCTTGACCTTGCAGCCACGCTCCCAGTATTCGTCTTTCCACTCGCCCCGACGCCAATTGGCGCCGCGGCCATCCGGGCATTTGACCTCTTCCTTGTATTGATCGTTTTTGGATTCGATCTTCACCTTGCATGGCCCGTCTCTGTACTCGTCCTTCCACTCGCCACCTTCGTGTCCGCCTCGCCGGTAGTCCGCTGACGCTGGCATCAACATGACTAAGCAAAGTGTAGCCACCACCCACATACCAAGCATGGGTCTCACACTCATCTCACCACCTCTGTAATAAAACACACGACGCAGCAGGCCAAGCTTTCCCGTAGTCCACCGTATCAGCTTCAAACGTAACGTTGTGCCTGCAGGTGATATGACAACGATCTCCGGTCGATTTCTCCAACAGCAAAAAAAACAGAGTGATAATCGCGGGAATGGAAGATTACAGGTAGAGGTTTGCGGTTGTGCGAGCCTTTTTGGTTTTGAGGCTTTTGAGCAAGGCTATTTCTGGCCGCCTTTTGCCTGTCACGAAGGGCTGTAACCGACCTATAACGGTCATTTTGTCTGCCGACGATGGAAAGCCTGGCTCCGGACTACGGCTTGAAATGCCGGTCTTCTTGAGACTTGACAACCAGATAAGTTGTCAATTTGCTTGTAGCAAGAGGGCCTCAAGGCGGCCCTCATTGCTAACGCGTGGTTGTGCTCAGTTCGCCTTTATCGGCACCGTCACGGTTTTGCCAAAGGCCGATTTGATGGTCGCCGTCGCACCAGGCGACGGGCCACTGCCGGCGGTCGTCACCGCTATGTTCCAGCGCGCGCCTGTCGGTGTCTGCGTCAGGACGGCGGCGCCAAGGTTCACCGTACCGGTCGTGGTCGTGGCGGTCGCCGTGATCCTATTGCCCATGAAACGCGGCATGGACTGCACCTCCTCCCCACATGGCTTGAGCCTAGGTCAGGAGGGTAAAAGCTCAACGCGAAACGCCATTTATCCGACGATTTTCAGGCGTGCGTCAGATAAGTATCGAATGAGATTTATTTCTCTCGCAACTGCTATTTCCCAGCCATTCCAACTCAGTAAAATTCCTTGCCGCGGCGACGCTACGACGTCGAAATACCCCCGGAAACTGTGCCACGCTTTGCTCATACCCGAATGTCTTGCGACCCATAGCAGACCAAGAAGAATTGGCTAAAGCCAGTGCGGAAGTGAAAGCTGCGACGGAAGTCGTCATGGCTTTCGTTAGAGCAGGAAAAGCATTTGGGGAGCAGTGGTAGGCCGCCATTGAGCGAGAGCGCGAGGCATATAGAAAAATGCAACGGGTACTCGATAGCTCATTGGTACCATCCGTAGACGGAAAGCAGGAGCCATAAGCATTTTGAAGATCGCAGTCACGGCATTAGGCAATGGATTTCTAGCCGTTTGATCGAGAATCATGGGTAGCAAAGAGCTTGTTTGAGTTACCTACTTTCCAACCCGAGGTATTTTGGCCACACTGATGTCATAGGAATAACGGTTCGTAGTACCGAACCATTCCTGTCCGGATGTGTGATTCATGGTCAATATCGATGATTTCCGGTTCAAATCTCACCATCTCTTGCTGGACCTCGATGCCGCGACGAACCACCTGATGATGCTCGTGGTAGCAAAAGAGGTCTCAGGTCCCCGATGGAATGAAGCCGCAATGCGCCAGAAGGCCGCATATGATGCTTGGGCCCTGCTGCTTTACGCTGTAGAAACAGATCCTATGCCGTGTCTCGATGGTCGCCCGCCCGACAGCCTTATACCACCCTCCGATTAACTACCAGGAGTAGCTGCTGCTGGCCGATTGTGGCCTGGTGCGAGGGGCCTCGGTCGGCCTAATACTGACAATCATATGGATACGGCTTGAAATGCCGGTATTCTTGATATTTGACAATCAGGTAAGTTGCCAATTTGCTTGTAGCAATGAGGGCCTCAAGGAGGCCCTCATTGCTAAAGCCTGGTTGTACTCAGTTCGGCTTTATTGGCACTGTCACGGTTTTGCCGAAGGCCGACTTGATGGTCGCCGTCGGGTTAGGCGACGGGCCACTGCCGGCGGTCGTCACCGCTATGTTCCAGCGCGCGCCTGTCGGTGTCAGCGTCAGGGTGGCGGCGCCAAGGTTTACCGTACCGGTGGTGGTCGTGGCCGTCGCCGTGATCCTATTGCCCGTGCCACGCGAGGTGGTGCCTGACAGTACCCAGTAGTAGCGGCTGTTGCTGCGGGCGGTGACGGTGGCGCCGGTGACGATCAGGTTCTCGTTGATCGCTGCCGAGACCGCCACGGACACCGTCGCCGGTGTCGACTCCGCGTTCCTGGCATCGCTGGCCCTATAGGAAAAGGTCGCGGTGAACGGCGCGGGGACCGTGGCCGGTGGTGTGTAGATCACACGCAGACCATCGGTGCTGACCACGCCCTTGCCGGAGTCCGGTTGCTCCAGGCCCACCACTTTGAGTGGCACGTTACCGTCAGGGTCGGTGTCGTTGGCCAGCACGTTGATGATCACCGGTTGGCCGGTGTTACTGATGGCGCTGTCGGGGTTGGCGACAGGTTTTTGGTTATCGCCGTCCTCTTCACGTCTATCGCCAGTGCGGAAGGTCGGCAGCGCGGCGGAATTGACGTAGGTGACGCCGTCCCAGCCAGGCAGGGGGGTTGGCATCAACTGGAACTGGCCGGGGTGTTCGACATCCCAGCGCAGCAGCATGGAGGTGTCCTCGTGCTGGGTGTTGTGGCAGTGCTCCATGTAGGTCCCGGCGAACTCCCGGAAGCGGATCGCAATGTCCACGTCCACCGAACTGTCGATGCCCTGACCGATGCGATAGACGTCCTTGCGCGCCCATTTTTCCCATTCCGGCGGTGCCTTGCCGTCACGGTTGAGGACGATGCCTTCTTCGAAATGCACGTGCACCGGGTGGTTCCAGCCGTTGCCGCCGTTCTTGATTTTCCACACTTCCAGGGTGCCATCGCCGGAGAACCCGGCAGCGGTCGGGCCGTTGGCCAGTTGCGGAGCGGCGCTGATGATTCGAGGGTCCATCTGGAAGCCCAGACCGCCGTCCGTCTTGATCGTCCAGGGGGCTTCGTCGGTACCGTCGGAGCGGCCGAAGATGAACTCGCGATGCCGCGCCACCTTGAGCTTGGCCTGCATCGCTGGGTCGTCGCGGTTGAGGGTCAGCGGGATCATGGTCTTGCCGGCCGGTTTGCCCGGTTTGGCGGGTTCGTAGTCGGCGGGGTTCATGCTCACGTCCTGGCCAGCATAAGGCTGGACCACCATCTGCATGAACTTGCCCACCGCCGGGTCGCCGGCGTCCCATTCCAGCCCTTTGCTGCCCAGTTTGAGCACTGCCTTGTACCTCCCGGACAGTACGTCGGCCAGGCTCAGCAGTGTGGCCTCCGGCCCCTTGCCGTTCTGGTGCTCCATCAGGTTGACGAAGTACAGCTTGTCGCCGGTCTTGATCCCGTTTTTCGCGAAGTTGACGATGATGTCGTAACGCTCGGCGATGCCCATGCTGGGCAAGATGGCGTTGTGGTCCTGCAGGTCGCCGTTACCTTCCAGATCCAGGCTGCCGTCGAACGGCACGGCGTGTTCCATTATGTTGCCGTCGTTGGCGATCAAGTGGAACGGCACGCGGGTGTAAGACAGGCCGGAACCTGTCGGGCCGGGGAATTCGCCACCGGTGCCGACGACTTCACGCACCAGCGCGATCCTGAAGAAGCGTGACACCGAGCCATTGAGGATGCGGAAGCGATAGCTGCGCGCGCGCACATTCAGGCGCGGCTGGTACTGCCAGTTGACCAGGATCTGGTCGCCGAGAAAGCCGTCGGTGTTGAACGGGTTGAACCAAAGTTGGCCGTTTTGATCCCAGGCCTTGTCGGCTACCAGCAGGTTGACGTCATAGTCGCGGTTGCCCCAGGGCAATGCCGAACCGCTGGGCAGGCGCAGGTTGACGCCGTCTTGCAGCGCTTCGTTGCCACGATCCAGGGCGCTGTAGTAATTCATCATCACCGCGTTGCCCTTGTAGACGTTCTGCGCGGTGAAATCGACCATGTGGTCATGGAACCAGTGGCTGCTCATGGTTTCGCGCCAGTCGCCACGGATCTTGATGCTGCCGTTGTTGCACGTCTTCAGGCCCGGGGTGGCATCGTTGACGAACAGGGTTTCGCCCGGGGCGCAGGGGAACGCTGCACGCGGATCCTGGGCGCTGGTGTTGATGGTGTCGTAACCGGCCAACTGGATCGGCCAGCGATAGTCGTAGTACTGCCCCGGAAAGAAAAACGCACCGGAAAAGCCATCGCTTTCGGCAGGGGAGTGGCCGTTGTGTTCGTGGGTGCTGAGGGTGTGCAGGCCAAACCCCATGTTGGCCGACGGATCGATCGGCAGGGCGTTGTAGTGACGCATCAGCGCGGCTTGACCGTAACGCACCATCAACAGCTTTGGCGGAAAGGTGCCGTCGAAGGTCCAGAGCGCCTTGTGGTTTTGGATCGGCATGTTGGGGTGAAAACGAACATTTATGCCTTTGGTGGTGCCCGCAATGACCGGGGTGTTCGAGGTCTGGTTGTACAGCCCGCCAGGCCCGAACTCACCGACGGCGTAGTTGTGCAACTGTCGGCGGTCGCGCATGCCGCTGTTGAGCTGGGCGCCCGCTTGCACGGTCTTGAAGGCGACCTGTGGGTAGAACTCGTTCCAGCGCTGGTGCGACCAGCCTTTTCCTGGCGGACGACCTTCGGCCGGCGAACCGACCGGATGGCGGTTGAGGAAGGCTTCGATCTGCGCTTTCCACGGGTTGCGGTCCAGCACGTTGGAAAACTGCGACGGAAACGGGAACAGCCCCGGCTGGCGCATGAAGGCTACCAGCGCTGCGGCCGAAGGACCACTGCGGGCGATGTTGTTCGGGTCCTGTGTGGGCGCCGGGCCGACGAGCGGAACCGGGAAGGTCAGGGGCGGTGCCGGCAGTGTCGGGTCGAGTTTTTCCGTGCCGAATTCTTCGAACAGCAGCAATTGCTGAGTGTACGGCTGAGCCCCGAACAATGGGCTGGGCTTGCCATTGGTGGGGATCTTGAAGGAGGTCTGCAGGGCTGGCGGCAGCACATTGTCGGTCGTCGGCGTGGTGCGGGTGCCAAAAACACCATTGGGCAGGGCGATGGCGCCCTGGTTGACGGGTGGCATGGCCCGTATGGCAGCCGCCGCGGCATCGAGATCGGCCGGCGGGTTGCTAAACGCCGAGGGGTCCGTCGGTGGTGGCGGGCCGAAATCATCCAGCGGTACGGCGTTGACGGTGGTCAGGGTAAGGAGCATCGCCCAGGGCAGGCTTGACCTGCGCAGAAAGGTGATGGAGCTGCATCGTAGTGTCGCGCGTTTCATTTTTTCACCCCTCGCGTCATGCCGAAGCTGGCAGGCCCCCGCCGTCTCCATGATGTCCGGGACGACAGCTGTTGCGGGTATCAGGGGGTGGTGCAACTAATGAGCCACCACCATAGAGGGAAGAAAAAGTTCAAATTAATTAGCAGTCTGTTTCTAAATATTACAGGCGAGAGTAGCGGGGGAGTGGGGAATATTCCTCAGGTTTGGTGGTGAACGTTTGGCTGGGTGGGTCTAGTGCCCCATTTATGGAGATACTTGAGGCCCTATTTCACCGACCGTTTTTGGTTGAGGCTTCTTGCCCTGAGACGACAGGATTTGACTGGTCGAAAAGGGCTGATTTTGGCCGATTGCAGTCTGTTGCGGTGGGCTGGCCCCAGCTCAGACCGAGAAAAAACTTAACGTCGTGTCCGGGATCAGTTGACCACTACAAGATCGTATCGGGGGCGATCATGAAGCGATTCATTTAGGGGGAGGCTCGGACGCAAGTCACGTTGCTGCCTTAGTGCTTGGACGATTACGTTGCCAATGAAAATACAGTGCAAGTGGTCGACGTTTTCGTCGATGAACTCGACCTGGGTGCTCTTGGGTTTGAGGGTGTCGATCCTGCTGCAACGGGGCGTCCGGCCTACCATCCAGCGGTCTTGCTGAAGATCTACATTCACGGCTATCTCAATCGGATTCAGTTCAGCCGTCGGCTAGAACGCGAGGCCGAACACAACGTCGAGTTGATGTGGCTGAAGGGGCGTTTAGCCGCCGAAAAGGCGCGGGCTACTCGCTGCGCACGCTCTCAGTGCCAAGTGTTCGTATGTACGGGGCGCTGTATGCGCAGCACCAACCGATCGATCTGGGGCACCAGCAGATTGGCGGCTAGCACGGCGAAGCAGAGACCATCGGCATAAAGCCCGAATTCGCGAATCAATTCAGTCAACGCGCCAATGGCCGCGCCGAAGAGGATGCGACCGGCGCGTGTATCGGGACTGGTGACCGGATCAGTGGCGATGAAGAAGGCGGTGAAGAGATAGCCACCGAGACTGAGGCTGTACAGGCTTTCCTGTAGGCTATGGCCGGCTGCCATGCACAGCAATACTGTGCTCGCGAGCATCGCCAGCGGAATCTCGATTCGGATCACCCGCAGGGCTGCCAGTAGCAAACCGCCGGCAATGTAGCCGTACCCCGACAGATTGGGGGTGATCAGTGTGAACTGGTTCTTGGCCAACTGAGTGGCGCCGGCGAACGCATCGAGGTTAAGGCGTGGCGCCAGCTGTAACTGTTGTAGAAGAACCGCCTTGGCGTTCAGGGTGAGAGTCCAGGGGGCATAGTTCGAAGGCGCTGGGTACAATAGCTGGTAGAAGCAGATAGCGATGATCCCCAGGCCAACCATGGCGGGGTTGAGGCGGTTGCGGCCCAGGCCTCCACTGCCGTGTTTACACAGTGCGATCGCGGCAAAACTGGCCAGGGCGATCATCCACAGCGGCACCAGCAGCGGTAATGCCCGAGCCAGTATCAGGCCTAGCACCAGCCAGCTCAGGTCGCTCAAACCCTCGCGGACATTACGTCCGCGCAGGCGTAGCAGGCCGGCTTCGAAGCCCAGGGCGAGCAGCACGCACCAGAAGGTCTGCAACCAGACCACGATGCCAAATTGCCAGGCGTACAGTGCGGTGCCTGGCAGGAGACACAGGCTGACCAGCAGCATCATTGTGCGCAGTTGTCGGTGCGCGGTAGGACGGAGTATCAGGCTCATGCACGTAGCTCCGTCTTGCTCTGGCGGAAACGTTCGCGCAGCGGCAGATTGCTCGGGCAGGTGCTGCTGCAGCTACCGCATTCGATACAGGCATCCAATCGCAGTTCCTGCAGGCTGGCCTTGTCAAGGCGTTCGGCAGCAGCGTAGAGATCCAGCGGTCTGAGCGACATCGGGCAGACATCCACACAGCGCGTACAGCGAATGCAACTGCCTACGGGCTGAGGTGCCGGCAAGTAGCGCTCGGCGCCGAATATCAGGCAACTACTGGTCTTGCTGATGACGGCAGTGGGGGCCGGTAACGGCTGTCCCATCATCGGCCCGCCGACCTGGGTCAACTGGCCTTCGGGGGCCGCGCCAGCAACTGCGCGCAGTGCGCTGACCGGGTAACCCACCGGCACCAGGACATTCCCGGGGCGCTCGCAGTCCCCGGTCAGCGTCAGCACGCGTCTTACCAGTGGTTCGCCATGGAAGATGGCCCGGCCCAGTGCGTAGAGCGTCGCGACATTCATCGCCAGTACGCCGATATCGGCGGGCAGGGTCCCTGGCGCCAGGTTGCGGCCACTAAGGCTCTTGATCATCAACGGCTGCCCCCCTGCCGGGTAACGCGCCGGTAGCGGACATATCTCGACCCGGGTGCGCGCCTGGCGAGCGGCGGCGCGTAACGCGGCCATCGCCTGAGGTTTGTTGGTTTCGATACCGAAGCGGGTCAGCGTTACTCCCATCAGTGCGGCGACATAGTCGGCGGCCTCGATCAGCGCCTCGGCACGTTCGCGCATGAGACGGTCATCGCAAGTAAGGAAGGGCTCGCATTCGGCACCGTTGATCAGCAGAAGATCGGGCTGCTGGGCGCCGGCCAGCTTGAGGGCCGTCGGGAAACCCGCCCCACCAAGGCCGACTATACCCATCTGCAATGCTCGTTCGACCAGCGCCTCGGGCGTTTGCGGTAGCCCCAGCACTGGGCGTTCGATCCACTCATCCAGACCATCTGCGTTCAGAATGACGGCCATGACCGGCTCGGCCGAGTCGGCCGCGAAGGCGAGATCAATCCGTTCCACGATGCCGGAGGTGCTGGCATGCACCCAAGGGGTGTTGTCATCGCCAATACCGATCACCTCGCCCTTGCGCACATGCTGTCCCGGCTGCACGCAAGGCTGGACAGACCGGCGACCCCGCTCGAGCGGAATCGCCAGCTGTATGTTTGCGACCGCGACCGGGGCAACCGGCGTGGCGTTGGATAATTCTTTGTAGCCCCTGAGCTCGATCCCTCCGTGCCAACTACGCTGTGAGGGTGAGGCGATGGCCAGCAGGCTGCGCCAGAAGGGTTTCTGTTGCGGCTGACGCTGGGCGCGGACGCGGCTCTGCATGCGTTCGACGCTCTGCAACGAATGGCTAGACATTTTCTGTCCTCCAATTTTTTGGCAAAAAACACCCCTATGCGCTAATGCACATAATGTTTTTTTGCTTCCGGGACGTAGAGCGGAAAGAGAGGGGGACAATTGATCACCCGCGGAACTCAGAGTGCCGAATGGAGGTTTTGTTCATTTTTTGATCAAATTTGCTGATGAACGGTTGGTCACCCCATGTGGGAGCATGGGAACGATGTCAGGCAGTGATCGTGGCGGGTAGCGCCAGCGTGCGGGGCGTGCCGGGCGCTATTCCCAGCAATGCAGCTTTAATCTCTTGTAAGCAGTGGTGCCTGCAGTTTGGGTAAAAAAGCGCGCCGCGAAGGGGCAGCCAGGATCAGAGAGGGGTTGATTGATGCGCGTAAGCCTGCTGGTGATGCTGTTGACGTTGCTGTATGGCTGTGGCGAACGGATCGAGCGCGTTTCCGGACCGACCATGGGGAGCACTTATTCGATCCAGTACGTACCCGCCGCGCAGACGCCCGACTCGCAGCGAGTAAAGGCCGAAGTCGAGACGATACTCGGGGCGCTCGACCAGCAGTTTTCCAACTGGCGCGACGACTCCGTGGTTTCCCACTTCAACGATCTGCCGGCCGGCGCCTGTCAGGCGTTGCCGGAAGATATGCATCGCTTGCTGGCGTACGGTGAGTTTCTGTTCCGCGAAAGTGGTGGGGCTTTCGACCTGACGGTGCAGCCATTGATGAACCTCTGGGGCTTCGGTCCGCAGTCACGGGGGGAGCACGTGCCGGATGCTAGCGCGCTGGCACGGGAGCGGGCACGGGTAGGGCATCAGCACTTGCGCCTGGATGGCGAAAAGCTGTGCAAGGATGTGGCGGCGCAACTGGATTTCGACAGCATGGTCGCCGGCTATGCGGTGGATCGGGTCGGCGATAGGCTTTCGGCCCTGGGTATCCAGGCCTATCTGGTCGAGATCACCGGCGAACTCAAGGCGCTCGGCCGCAAGCCGGATGGCTCGTCCTGGCGCATCGCCCTGGAGGTGCCGAGCGGCGGAAGCGAGCAGCAAATGGAGCGGGCCATTGCACTGGATGGCTACAGCGTTTCCACCTCCGGCGATTATCGCAACTATTTCCAGGAAGGTGGCCAGCGCTATTCGCACACCTTCGATCCACGTGTCGGCAGGCCGGTTAAGCACGCGCTGGCGGCAGTGACGGTAGTCGACCCTTCGGGGCTGCATGCCGATGGCTTGTCTACGCTGTTGATGGTGCTCGGCCCGGAGGAAGGCTATGCCTTCGCCGAGCGGCATGACCTCGCTGCCTATTTCATCATGCGCCAGGGGCAGGGATTCGTTGCCCGGGCGACGCCGCGATTCGAGTCGTTGTTTCCCGGGCAGGGCAAGACGAAGCAGTAGTTGAAGGAAGCCTCGCCTACCTGTCGACCAAGCGCTAATGCGCAGCGCTTCGCGGAGCGACCAGGATGGTGTTTACTTGAAAAGTGGACACCATCTCTTAGCTTGGCGGGGCCAGTCCAGACGGGATGCCCGGACGGTTTACTCTGATAAGGACGGTATCATGGGTAGAAGATCTGGGGGCTTTCAGACGTTGTCGAACTGAATCACCCCTGTTTCGTAGACACAACGGAATGGCTGTTTTTGGCTGTGGATTCAACGGGTCGATGCAACACAGTAAGCAGAAGGAGTGTTGCAGATGAAGCAGAGACCTCGGATCTATTACACCGAAAGCCAGAAAAAATTGATGTGGGATCACTAGCAGAAAGGCGACTCTCTCCAGAAGATCGCCCAACGCTTTGAACGAAACCACACAGCGAAACGCTACGGTATGCGTGATCGGCATATCTGCGGTGTAAGTCGCTTCGGAGCGATACCATACTTTGACGCTGAAATGGAGTTTTTTTCGGTCCGCAATCTCTGAAAGGTATGCGGAAACATTGGCCAGGATGGCAGCCAAAAAGGCGTGATTGCGGTCCGGAAAAACTATTGAAAGGCGCGTCCTGATTGGTTTTCTCTTGGGACTTAAAATCCCTCGTGGATGTGAAAAATGTTCTAATCCCCATCCCCTATTTGGGCTACGCAAAGGTAATTCAGTGGCAGTATCGACCCCCAGACTGTGTACTGAATACGTCGAAAGCTGAGAGCTACGGGCGTTACGATCGACGCTTATATCAAGTCCGCCGATCCGCGTTGCTCGACCTGATTCGCCTAGAGGTTGATCGTAAAATAGGTAGAAGGGAGCATTTGCCCAGACGCTAGGGAGTACGGATAGAGTGTGGGGACTTTTTCGGGGATTCGCTAATCCCGGTTTGGCTCTGTAAGGCACCGTTTGCAGCGAGCGCCAGTAGAAGACTCAGCAAATGCTGGGCTTTATGCCCATTTCAAGCATGGGGTGCTAGGGGTCGAGTGTTCGAATCACTCCGTCCCGACCATATTATTCAATGAAAAAGCCCAACTCTAACCAGTTGGGCTTTTTCATTGGTGAGCGGGGCGAAGGTTTTCCTCCCGCCAGAGATTCGCCGCTCTCACCCGCGCTTTCTTCCAGGCCGAATCATTCATCCGGTGCATCGCATTGCCGTTGTACGAAAAAAACCAGTCCTTACTCTGACCGTACTGTAGGCGTCCGCCCACTCATCCAGCTCGATACGATCAAACGCCATGCTCTGTTTTCCGATAAGCGCTTGCGTGATCGCTTTGTCACTGTGGACCTGCGGCTGTCAGTCCTCCTTGCCGACGGTTCAGCCGGCAGCCTGCCAGGCCTACACCAACGAAGTCTCAACACCGAAGCAAAAAAACAGCCTGATCGGATGCGTCAACATCCGGGCTGACCACCATCCCCCCAGATTGCCCCTGCAAGTCCCGCCAAGGCTCCCATAGACATATTTTTGATGATTATTGATTTTCTAATCCCCCCTTCAGCCGTTTTAAATGCGCCTCGAGGAAGGTAAGCAAAGGCAGGTCCTGCCGTTCGCTTTGACGCAAGCTTCTAATGCCGCCAAATCCGCATCTGCTCCTCCTCACCTTGTGGGCCGTTCTCCCCACACCTTCAACCGGGACACACAGACAACAGTTCACACGCCGCATTTCGGTTTTTCCAGGTTCGAGGCTGGGTTAAACCGCAAAAAGGAGGGATGCCAGGATGCTGATAAAAATCGAAAAAGCGAGGACACCGCAAGACTGGAATGTCTGGATGAACGCGTGGTGCGTCACGTTTCGCAGCTATGCCGAAGCCTTGGCGTTCGTGAGCAGATTGGAAGGCCGGATAAATGCACCGCACCTGTTGCCTGTCAGCGAAGACAGGCTTGTACTGGAACGGTAAACCCCCCGACAAATGCCGGGGGGCTGCGCGATCTGGCGCGTGTTCTATTTCGATACCACGATGCCTGCTGGCTTCCAGGTGCCTTCGCCAGCCGGCAGGACTGAAGGCGGTGCCTCCTTGGGCCAATAGAGGCGCATCACCAGGTAAATCGGGCCGTCGGGGGCGGGCAGCCAATTGCTTTCCAGCGCCTTGCCGGGCGAGTTCCGTTGGATGTAGAGGGTCAGCGATCCGTCGGCGTTCTTTTTCATGCCAGGCAGCATGGGCGAGTTCAGTAGATAGCGGTCGATCGGGTTCTTGATAAGGAGCTGTGTCTTGCCGTCGTACAGGGTCACCGACCAGAAGGCGTTCACTGGAGGTAGTTGCCCCGCCGGGAAGGTGAGTGTGTAGTTATGCTTGCTGCCATCCAGTGGCTTGCCGGTCGCGGTTGTGCGGGTGATGGGGTAAGTGGCTTCCACGGCATCGTTGCCGTAAATACCGCCTTTGGCCGCGGCCGCGCGCTTCAACCAGTCACCATTGTAGAAATGGCGGTCGCCAAAGTACGAGCCGATGCCCCAGCCATTGACGTTCTTGAGTCCGCCGGACAACCACTTGTCCACCTTCTCGTCACCTTCCTTCATGCCCAGCAGGACAGCGGCCTTGTGCTCGAGCGAGAGGTCCTGGAGCTTGAAGCTCTTGCCCGGTCCAATGCCGATTTTCGCGATTCGAGCCCGAATTTCCCGGTCTTCCGGTGTTGGCGGTACGTACTGGAGTGCGGCGTCAAGATACTCGAAGAAGTTCTCCTTGATCCCCGCGGTGGTGCCTGGAGGGAAATTGATAACCGGCGAAGCAGGCGCCGCCGGTTGCTTCAAAAACGCCGACAGCGGCTGGACTTTGTAGCCGGACTGGACCTTGATCACATTCGGCATGTCCTTGGGATTGAAGAGCTGGGTTCGGTAGCCGGCCACCGTGAAGGGCGTTGTCGAATAGAAGACTTTGCTGATGCCGGGTGGCATGGAGCCCTTCCAGTCAGGCCCGACCACCATATAGTTACCCGGGCCGTTCCCCGTGGTGCGGCTGCCGATGTAGCCGTAGTTGTAGGTGTTGCCGTCGATCAGTTGCACCGAGTAATAACGTTTCTTTTCTACTGCAGGTACCGTGAGCACCATGGGCTCGGCGCGCAGATCCAGCCATAGGAAGGAGTAGGGGGTATCGCTGTTGGGCGTGACGATGGCCGTATCCTGGTAAGTGAAGACACGGGGTTCGTTCTTGATCTGGTTGAAGGGGGCCTTGAACTGCGGGCCGCTTTTGTCCACGGCGTACTCATACATCACCGCATAGTTCATTACGATCGGCAGTCCATAGATGAAGGCTTCCTCGGCGATGGCCTTCGTTTCCGTGAGGCTGGGCGCGGCGATGCCCTTGGCTGCATCGGCTTTCTCGGCCTGGGCCACGGGGTCGTTTTTGCTGGCACAGCCTGATACAAGCGCCACCGAAACGGCAGCGATGGCGATCCATTTGATGCATGAATATTCCGGTTTCATCCTTTGTCGCTCCCGACCAAGATCCTCTCTGCCCTGGACGTCTTGATCAGCGTTTGAACACGCCGAGACTCCAGCTGGTTTACTGCCGTATCTGAGCGTAGGCCATTAAGCAAACCTCCGCTATTGACTGGGGAACAGTCAGTATTGGAGGCAAACTTCTTCGATTGCGGCAAAAAGACAACTGAGGCGGAGTGGCGATTAATGAGGGGCGTCAGCCGGTTTCTTTTCCGGAACGATGAACCGCACTGTCGTACTGGTAAGGATTTTGTGAGTCGGGTCGGCCACTTCAAGAAGAACCTGGTGAGTGCCGGGGGGCAGTCCGACCAGGATTATCGGGTCTTCGCTGGTGTGCGCCCATGTACCTTTCCAGTCGTCGACGGTCACGTGAAGGTGCCCGAGGCGGGGTGATACATCAGCCGCCGCTTTACCAAATACCGGCATGATCCTCGCGTGCTCTGTGCGGTATTGGATAATGACGACTCCGCGGGCAAGGGGCTCGGCAAGCGGCGGCTCGGCAATGAGTCTTGGCGCCGTCTCGGATTCCAGAGGAAGTATTGCCGGTGGGTGGTAGGTGTCTGTGGCTCCTTCCCCGCGCGCGGCTGTGCAAAAGAACACCGCCAAAGCAAAGGCCAATGGATTTCTGAGAGAGAGGGACATGGTGTTTTTCTCCCGGGTGATCTCATTCAAGCCTAGATCAAACCGAGCCCCAGTCATTGGGTGTTTCAGCCCAAAATGTAGGGTAAGCGAACCCCTTGTTGGGGAATGTTTCACGACCCGAATAGACCTTTTTCAGTGCAATCGCTGGGCCCGGGCTTTACCTGTGCCAAATGGCTTGGATTTTGCTCGGGTGCTGATACTGAAGCATTCATTGAATGCGGTATCCGGAGATTCGAGCCATGTGGGCAAAAACTCTGCTTCTGGGCGTCATGTTTGGAGTCGGGATCGTTACCAGCGGCTTGGCTACGAGCATGATTCTGTTTTGGTACGAGTTGTTTTAACCACCATCCCCGCTTCTTCATGGTCCCTGGTGGTGGCGGTTGCGATGGTCTATGCCTGAATTCCCATCTCGTCCTGTGCAGCTTGTAACGCTCCCTCTTCGGTCAGTGGCATTAAAGTTGGCTGCGCGTTACTGGCGTGCAAGTAAAGAAAGTAGTGCCCTGAGTCGTCTAACAATATCCGGTAGAGTTCTGATGGTCGAAAGTTGTTACCGATATGAATACTTTCCTTGATGATCTCGAAGGACTTGATCCCATGCTGTCGCATTGCAGTTTCAAAGGCTTCGTAAAGACCTTCTCTGCGGCGTCGATTGTTTCGAGCATTTAGCTTGAAAAAAACCACCATCAGCACGCCATAGCTGATGAGGAGTATCACAAGGGCGCTAGGGCGCATGCGTGGAGCTCCATGTCCTCTCAATCGCTGTACCTTTTAGTGTAGGCGCGTTACGGGTGAAGTCTTCAGTTCATCCCGAGGTCATGGAGCGTGCTGCGGTTGAGTCAGGTCGCGCGCGCCAGGATCGCCTGCGCACGGCCATTGAATGCGCTGATGGTCTTGCTGCTCATTCGGCTGGTGTGAAAAGAGCGGCGCTGACCCACGACAGGAGGTGGAAACACACGCAGCGGGCATGCGCTTCAGGCGTAAACTGAACAGGGTGCCGCATGCATTGAAAAGCGTTGCACCCGAAGGGGATGCCATGCGCTCAATAACCTTTTGCCCCTCGATCGCACTGCTGGCGCTGTTCAAGTTGCCACCGGCCACCGCAGCGTCTTCGGTCGAAGTCATCTTCAATAACCCCGAAAAATTCAGCGATGCCAGCCTGGACAGTCCGGGCTATGAACGTGTGGCCGATCCTTATGTCATGAAAGAGCTGCGCAGCTACCTCCAGACGCTTGGCGAGCGGTACCTGCCAGCCGACCAGCAGCTGCAAATTGAAATACGCAACATCGACCTGGCCGGTCGTTACGAACCCTGGAGGATAAACGCCTATGAGGTGCGCTTCATGCGCGACATTACCTGGCCGAGCATCGATCAAGGCGATGCTCTCGGACTGGTTCCAGAGACAATTCGCCGGGCACCATCAGAGCGGGTTGAATTGAACCACCCTGTACTCTGAATCAGTCGTCCGCCTTGGGGAACATGGGCCAGAAAGTAAAAAGCCCGGCGCTGGGCCGGGCTTTCTGTAGATGGGCCAAATCCCTTTGGCTGTCCGTATTGTGCTTGATCGGTGTGACGAAGGTGTGACAGCTGAATACGAAATACCGTGGCGTAACCGTTGGGCCAAGTGCTACTGGAGTACGACACGACATCAAAACTTTCGATACTCTCTGCTCAGTACTCCACAATGGTTTTGGGGCAATCGAATGGCGGTCAGTGAAGCGCCACTGAATGGCTTGAGTATTCGCCCAGGTGGGATTTGTCTTTAATCCGGTCCGAGGTCTGATCGAGATGGCTCATTCACTTAAATACCAAATAGGCGAATCCGTCCGCACTATCGAGGCCGAGGTGGGGAAGCTGCTCGATCTGGCTGCAACGCTCAGAGAAGCAGGGGATGAAGAAATGGCTGCAGCTGTCTCGACCCAGGCGAACAAGCTGCTTGAAGCAGCAGTGGCGCTGAGGATCGCGATGTCAGGCTGACTGCTTGCGCTGCGTTCGTTGAGCCAGATTGAGCCAGATCGAAGCACTGTATTGCCCTTAACGCCGATCCAGCCAAACCGTCTGAGCATTACAGAACTCGCGCACTCCGAAGTGCGAGAGTTCCCGGCCAAAGCCACTCTTCTTCACGCCTCCAAAACTGACACGCGGATCGCTGGCGCTATAGCCGTTGATGAATACGCCGCCGGTTTCAAGTTCGCCAGCCATCTGCCGGGCGAGTTCGCCATTGCGCGTATAAATAGTGGCGGTGAGGCCGAACTCGCTGTCATTGGCCAGTTCCAGCGCATGGGCGGCGTCGCGGGCCGTGATGATTGAAGCCACGGGACCAAACAACTCCTGTCTGAAGGATGTCATCTGATCGGTCACGTCGCCCAGTACAGTGGGTTCGTAGTAGTTGCCGGTGCCTTCGACCTTCTTTCCACCCAGCAGCAAGGTCGCGCCTTCTTCCAGTGTGTCGCGCACCTGTTGGTCCAGTTCGTCGCGCAGATCGAAGCGCGCCATCGGGCCGATGTAAGTGGTGGTGGCGAGCGGATCACCGACGACCAGTCGTTGGGTGGCCTCGACGAACTTGCGGGTAAATTCCTCTGCAATGCCTTGCTCGACAATCAGGCGTTTGGCAGCGGCGCAGACTTGTCCGGTGTTTTGATAGCGCCCGATTACGGCGGCTTTGACCGCCTCATCGAGGTCCGCGTCGTCGAGCACGATAAACGGGTCGGAGCCGCCCAGTTCCAATACGCATTTCTTCAGCGCGGCTCCGGCCTGAGCACCGATGGCCATGCCTGCACGCACGCTACCGGTGAGGGTGACAGCCGCGATGCGTGGATCGGCGATTGCCTTGGATACACCATCCGGGGTGACGTTGATGACCTCGAAGACACCTTCAGGAAAATCCGCCTGCTTGAAGGCTTCCAGCAGCAGGTAGGCGCTGCCCATGACGTTGGGCGCGTGCTTGAGTACGTAGGTATTGCCGGCGAGCAGGGTGGGAACCGCGCCGCGCAGCACTTGCCAGATGGGGAAGTTCCACGGCATGACGGCGAGAATCGGGCCGAGCGGGCGATATTCAATGCGTGCCTTGCCGCCTTCAACCGGGGTCGGTTCTGCGCTGAGCATGGCGGGACCCTGTTCGGCGTACCACTCGCAGAGCTGTGCGCATTTTTCAATTTCGCCACGGGCCTGAGCAATCGGCTTGCCCATTTCCAGGGTGATCATGCTGGCCATGGCCTCTGCATTGCTGCGCAAGGCCTGGCCGAGGTTGATCAACAGCTGCGCGCGTTGCTCTACCGGTTTGCCGCGCCAGGTGCGAAACCCGGTAGTGGCCCGCGCCAGCGCGGCCTGTAATGCCGAATCGGATTCGAAAGGGTACTGGCCGATCTGCTCGCCCGTGGTCGGGTTGATCGAAATGGCATGGGTAAGGCTGGATACGTGGGTCATGGCACCGTCCTGCTGGGTAGGAATGTGCTCAGGTTATGGGGGTATATGTTTTATGGAAACTGAATAATACTGAGCATAACGTTCACGTTTGGAGAATGACTTGGATCTGGTTCAGCTCGAAATTTTCAAGGCTGTCGCCGAGCACGGCAGCATCAGCGTTGCCGCCCAGCATATTCACCGGGTTCCATCGAATCTCACCACCCGAATCAAGCAGCTTGAGCAGGACCTGGGTGTGGATCTGTTTATCCGCGAGAAGAGTCGCCTGCGCTTGTCGCCAGCCGGCTGGAGTTTCCTGGATTACGCTCGACGCATTCTCGACCTGGTTCAAGAGGCGCGGGCCACCGTAGCGGGTGAAGAACCGCAAGGCGCCTTCGCCCTGGGTTCGCTGGAAAGCACTGCAGCGGTACGAATTCCAGAGCTATTGGCCGCCTATAACCAGAAACATGCGAAGGTCGAGCTGGACCTGTCCACCGGTCCCTCCGGGACCATGATCGACGGGGTGCTGTCGGGGCGGCTGGCCGCGGCATTTGTCGATGGGCCGGTGTTGCATCCGGCGCTGGAAGGCGTACCGGCGTTCGAGGAGGAGATGGTCCTGATCGCACCGCTCAATCATGAGCCGATTCATCGGGCCAAGGATGTGAATGGCGAAAACATCTATGCCTTCCGCTCCAACTGCTCCTATCGCCATCATTTCGAAAGCTGGTTTGCCAATGGCGCGGCGGTGCCCGGCAAGATATTCGAAATGGAGTCCTATCACGGCATGCTGGCCTGCGTCAGCGCCGGGGCCGGCCTGGCGCTGATGCCACGCAGCATGCTCGAAAGCATGCCGGGGTGTACGACGGTCAGCGTCTGGCCGTTGTCGGAGTCGTTCCGCTATCTGCGCACCTGGCTGGTGTGGCGAAGGGGGACGGTGTCGCAGAGCCTCACGATGTTTGTGCGCTTGCTGGAGGAGCGTGGTGTCGCGTTGATCGATAAATAGTGGAAAGTTAACGGTCTGCGCTGAAAAACCGGATAATGGCGGCCAAATCGTTTAGCTCGTTATTCTGGTAATCGCACATGGAAATCAAGGTCAACTTTCTCGACAACCTTCGACTTGAGGCCAAGTTCGACGACTTCACGGTGATCGCCGATCAACCCATTCGCTACAAGGGTGATGGCTCGGCGCCGGGGCCGTTCGATTATTTCCTGGCTTCGTCGGCGTTGTGTGCGGCGTACTTCGTGAAGTTGTATTGCGAGACTCGCAATATCCCCACCGAAAATATCCGCCTGTCGCAGAACAACATCGTTGACCCGGAAAACCGCTACAACCAGATTTTCAAGATTCAGGTCGAATTGCCGGCAGACATCTCCGCCAAGGACCGCCAGGGGATCTTGCGCTCCATTGACCGCTGCACGGTAAAGAAGGTGGTGCAAACCGGGCCCGAGTTCGTGATTGAAGAGGTCGAAAGCCTCGACGCCGATGCCCAGGCGCTGCTGATGCCGCACTCGACCTCCGAGGCGGGCACTTACATTGTGGGCAAGGACCTGCCGCTGGAGCAAACCATCGCCAACATGTCGGGCATCCTGGCCGACCTGGGCATGAAGATTGAAATCGCTTCGTGGCGCAATATCGTTCCCAATGTATGGTCGCTGCACATTCGCGATGCGCACTCGCCGATGTGTTTTACCAATGGCAAAGGCGCGACCAAGGAAGGCGCGCTGGCGTCGGCGCTGGGCGAGTTTATCGAGCGGCTCAACTGCAACTTCTTCTATAACGATCAGTTCTGGGGAGAGGACATCGCCAACGCAGCGTTTGTGCATTACCCGGACGAGCGCTGGTTCAAGCCGGGCCCGAAGGACGAACTGCCGACTGAAATCCTCGACGAGTACTGCCTGAAGGTTTACGACCGGGAAGGTGAGTTGCGTGGTTCGCATCTGTACGACACCAACTCCGGCAACACCCAGCGCGGCATATGTTCGCTACCGTTCGTGCGCCAGTCGGACAATGAGGTGGTGTACTTCCCGTCCAACCTGATTGAAAACCTGTTCCTGAGCAATGGCATGAGCGCCGGCAACACGCTGGCCGAAGCCCAGGTGCAGTGCCTGTCGGAGATCTTCGAGCGCGCGGTCAAACGCGAAATCCTCGAAGGCGAAATGGCCCTGCCGGATGTGCCGCAGGAAGTATTGGCGAAATACCCGGGCATCCTGGCCGGTATCCAGGCCCTGGAAGAGCAGGGCTTCCCGGTGCTGGTCAAGGATGCGTCGCTGGGCGGGGAGTTCCCGGTGATGTGCGTCACCTTGATGAACCCGCGTACCGGTGGCGTATTTGCCTCGTTCGGTGCGCACCCAAGCCTGGAAGTGGCGCTGGAACGCAGCCTGACGGAACTGCTGCAGGGTCGCAGTTTCGAAGGCCTGAACGATCTGCCGCAGCCGACTTTCGAAGGGCAGGCGGTGACTGAACCGAATAACTTCGTCGAGCACTTTATCGACTCCAGCGGTGTGGTCTCGTGGCGCTTCTTCAGTGCCAAGCCGGATTTCGAATTCGTTGAGTGGGATTTCTCCGGTCAAGGCGAAAACTCCAATGCCGAAGAGGCCGCGACCCTGTTCGGCATTCTCGAAGACATGGGCAAAGAAGTGTACATGGCGGTCTATGAGCATATCGGCGCCAAGGCCTGCCGCATTCTGGTGCCGGATTACTCGGAAATTTATCCGGTGGAAGATTTGATCTGGGATAACACCAACAAGGCGCTGCAGTTCCGCGCCGACATCCTGAATCTGCACAGCCTGAGCAAAGTCGGCCTGAGAACGCTGGCCCAGGGGTTGGAAAGCAGCGAGCTGGATGATTACACCGACATCACCACCTTGATCGGCATCGAATTCGACGACAACACGCCCTGGGGCAAGCTGACGATCCTGGAGCTGAGGCTGCTGATTTATCTTGCCTTGCAGAAGTTTGATCAGGCCAAGGATCTGGTGGAAGCCTTCTTGCAGTACAACGACAACACCGTCGAACGCGGCCTGTTTTATCAAGCGGTGAACGTCGTGCTGGAAATGCAGCTGGACGATGATCTGGAACTGAGCGACTACGAGGTCAACTTCCGCCGGATGTTCGGTGACGAGCGGATGGATGCGGCGATAGGGTCGGTCGATGGCAGCGTACGTTTCTATGGCCTGACACCGACGAGCATGAAACTGGAAGGCCTCGACAGGCACCTTCGTCTGATCGACAGCTATAAGAAGCTACATACGGCGCGGGCCGGAGTGGCGACGTTATTCAGCTGAAAGCGCTGACAAAAAAGCACCTTGGGTGCTTTTTTGTTTTTTGGTGGCCAGCACAATTTTCCGTGTGCGGGGGGGCTCGCTATTCGGCCATGACCTGGGCAGCGGCTGGCGTTGAGGAAGCTCTTCTATATAGAGGGCGCATTTTTCCACTCCTTTCAGGCTTCCTTCGGGGCGTTTTAGCGCCTTCTGTAAGTTATTGATAGAAAACCTGAATCAGTGCTTGACGGCAGATTTCAGATGTCTATAATTCGCCCCACTTCCGGCGCAGTCGAAACGGAAAACTCCTTGATAAACAAAGAGTTACGCAGTTTTCGGCAGCAGGTTGCTTCAGGTCATCGAAGCATAAAGGAAGTTGAAAAAGAGGTGTTGACAGCAGCGAGTAACGCTGTAGAATTCGCCTCCCGCTGACGAGAGATCGAAGGCGCAAGTGGTTGAAGTTGTTAAGGATTCCTTGGGAACTTCTTAAAAAATCACTTGACAGTAAATGAGGCTGCTGTAGAATGCGCGCCTCGGTTGAGACGAAAGATCTTAACCAACCGCTCTTTAACAACTGAATCAAGCAATTCGTGTGGGTGCTTGTGGGGTCAGACTGCTAGTCAACAGATTATCAGCATCACAAGTTACTCCGCGAGAAATCAAAGATGTAACCAACGATTGCTGAGCCAAGTTTAGGGTTTTCTCAAAACCCAAAGATGTTTGAACTGAAGAGTTTGATCATGGCTCAGATTGAACGCTGGCGGCAGGCCTAACACATGCAAGTCGAGCGGATGAAGAGAGCTTGCTCTCTGATTCAGCGGCGGACGGGTGAGTAATGCCTAGGAATCTGCCTGGTAGTGGGGGACAACGTTTCGAAAGGAACGCTAATACCGCATACGTCCTACGGGAGAAAGCAGGGGACCTTCGGGCCTTGCGCTATCAGATGAGCCTAGGTCGGATTAGCTAGTTGGTGAGGTAATGGCTCACCAAGGCGACGATCCGTAACTGGTCTGAGAGGATGATCAGTCACACTGGAACTGAGACACGGTCCAGACTCCTACGGGAGGCAGCAGTGGGGAATATTGGACAATGGGCGAAAGCCTGATCCAGCCATGCCGCGTGTGTGAAGAAGGTCTTCGGATTGTAAAGCACTTTAAGTTGGGAGGAAGGGCATTAACCTAATACGTTAGTGTTTTGACGTTACCGACAGAATAAGCACCGGCTAACTCTGTGCCAGCAGCCGCGGTAATACAGAGGGTGCAAGCGTTAATCGGAATTACTGGGCGTAAAGCGCGCGTAGGTGGTTTGTTAAGTTGGATGTGAAAGCCCCGGGCTCAACCTGGGAACTGCATTCAAAACTGACAAGCTAGAGTATGGTAGAGGGTGGTGGAATTTCCTGTGTAGCGGTGAAATGCGTAGATATAGGAAGGAACACCAGTGGCGAAGGCGACCACCTGGACTGATACTGACACTGAGGTGCGAAAGCGTGGGGAGCAAACAGGATTAGATACCCTGGTAGTCCACGCCGTAAACGATGTCAACTAGCCGTTGGGAGCCTTGAGCTCTTAGTGGCGCAGCTAACGCATTAAGTTGACCGCCTGGGGAGTACGGCCGCAAGGTTAAAACTCAAATGAATTGACGGGGGCCCGCACAAGCGGTGGAGCATGTGGTTTAATTCGAAGCAACGCGAAGAACCTTACCAGGCCTTGACATCCAATGAACTTTCCAGAGATGGATTGGTGCCTTCGGGAACATTGAGACAGGTGCTGCATGGCTGTCGTCAGCTCGTGTCGTGAGATGTTGGGTTAAGTCCCGTAACGAGCGCAACCCTTGTCCTTAGTTACCAGCACGTTATGGTGGGCACTCTAAGGAGACTGCCGGTGACAAACCGGAGGAAGGTGGGGATGACGTCAAGTCATCATGGCCCTTACGGCCTGGGCTACACACGTGCTACAATGGTCGGTACAGAGGGTTGCCAAGCCGCGAGGTGGAGCTAATCCCACAAAACCGATCGTAGTCCGGATCGCAGTCTGCAACTCGACTGCGTGAAGTCGGAATCGCTAGTAATCGCGAATCAGAATGTCGCGGTGAATACGTTCCCGGGCCTTGTACACACCGCCCGTCACACCATGGGAGTGGGTTGCACCAGAAGTAGCTAGTCTAACCTTCGGGAGGACGGTTACCACGGTGTGATTCATGACTGGGGTGAAGTCGTAACAAGGTAGCCGTAGGGGAACCTGCGGCTGGATCACCTCCTTAATCGACGACTCAGCTGCTCCATAAGTTCCCACACGAATTGCTTGATTCATTGAAGAAGACGATAAGAAGCAGCCTTGGGGTTGTAGCTTAGTTGGTTAGAGCGCACCCAATGCTCTGTGGTTAAGAGCAGGGTGAGGTCGGCCTTAGCAGCTCGAAATTGGGTCTGTAGCTCAGTTGGTTAGAGCGCACCCCTGATAAGGGTGAGGTCGGCAGTTCGAATCTGCCCAGACCCACCAATTTTGTGTGGGAAACGCCTGTAGAAATACGGGGCCATAGCTCAGCTGGGAGAGCGCCTGCCTTGCACGCAGGAGGTCAACGGTTCGATCCCGTTTGGCTCCACCACTACTGCTTCTGATTGTATAAAGCTTAGAAATGAGCATTCCATCGGTTCGATGGTGAATGTTGATTTCTAGTCTTTGACTAGTTCGTTCTTTAAAAATTTGGGTATGTGATAGAAAGATAGACTGAACGTTACTTTCACTGGTAACGGATCAGGCTAAGGTAAAATTTGTGAGTTCTCTTAGTTGAGAAATTCGAATTTTCGGCGAATGTCGTCTTCATAGTATAACCAGATTGCTTGGGGTTATATGGTCAAGTGAAGAAGCGCATACGGTGGATGCCTTGGCAGTCAGAGGCGATGAAAGACGTGGTAGCCTGCGAAAAGCTTCGGGGAGTCGGCAAACAGACTTTGATCCGGAGATGTCTGAATGGGGGAACCCAGCCATCATAAGATGGTTATCTTGTACTGAATACATAGGTGCAAGAGGCGAACCAGGGGAACTGAAACATCTAAGTACCCTGAGGAAAAGAAATCAACCGAGATTCCCTTAGTAGTGGCGAGCGAACGGGGACTAGCCCTTAAGTGGCTTTGAGATTAGCGGAACGCTCTGGAAAGTGCGGCCATAGTGGGTGATAGCCCTGTACGCGAAAATCTCTTAGTCATGAAATCGAGTAGGACGGAGCACGAGAAACTTTGTCTGAATATGGGGGGACCATCCTCCAAGGCTAAATACTACTGACTGACCGATAGTGAACTAGTACCGTGAGGGAAAGGCGAAAAGAACCCCGGAGAGGGGAGTGAAATAGATCCTGAAACCGTATGCGTACAAGCAGTGGGAGCCTACTTTGTTAGGTGACTGCGTACCTTTTGTATAATGGGTCAGCGACTTATTTTCAGTGGCGAGCTTAACCGAATAGGGGAGGCGTAGCGAAAGCGAGTCTTAATAGGGCGTCTAGTCGCTGGGAATAGACCCGAAACCGGGCGATCTATCCATGGGCAGGTTGAAGGTTAGGTAACACTGACTGGAGGACCGAACCGACTACCGTTGAAAAGTTAGCGGATGACCTGTGGATCGGAGTGAAAGGCTAATCAAGCTCGGAGATAGCTGGTTCTCCTCGAAAGCTATTTAGGTAGCGCCTCATGTATCACTGTAGGGGGTAGAGCACTGTTTCGGCTAGGGGGTCATCCCGACTTACCAAACCGATGCAAACTCCGAATACCTACAAGTGCCGAGCATGGGAGACACACGGCGGGTGCTAACGTCCGTCGTGAAAAGGGAAACAACCCAGACCGTCAGCTAAGGTCCCAAAGTTATGGTTAAGTGGGAAACGATGTGGGAAGGCTTAGACAGCTAGGAGGTTGGCTTAGAAGCAGCCACCCTTTAAAGAAAGCGTAATAGCTCACTAGTCGAGTCGGCCTGCGCGGAAGATGTAACGGGGCTCAAACCATACACCGAAGCTACGGGTATCACCTTCGGGTGATGCGGTAGAGGAGCGTTCTGTAAGCCTGTGAAGGTGAGTTGAGAAGCTTGCTGGAGGTATCAGAAGTGCGAATGCTGACATGAGTAACGACAATGGGTGTGAAAAACACCCACGCCGAAAGACCAAGGTTTCCTGCGCAACGTTAATCGACGCAGGGTTAGTCGGTCCCTAAGGCGAGGCTGAAAAGCGTAGTCGATGGAAAACAGGTTAATATTCCTGTACTTCTGGTTATTGCGATGGAGGGACGGAGAAGGCTAGGCCAGCTTGGCGTTGGTTGTCCAAGTTTAAGGTGGTAGGCTGAGATCTTAGGTAAATCCGGGATCTTAAGGCCGAGAGCTGATGACGAGTTACCCTTTGGGTGACGAAGTGGTTGATGCCATGCTTCCAAGAAAAGCTTCTAAGCTTCAGATAACCAGGAACCGTACCCCAAACCGACACAGGTGGTTGGGTAGAGAATACCAAGGCGCTTGAGAGAACTCGGGTGAAGGAACTAGGCAAAATGGCACCGTAACTTCGGGAGAAGGTGCGCCGGTGAGGGTGAAGGACTTGCTCCGTAAGCCCACGCCGGTCGAAGATACCAGGCCGCTGCGACTGTTTATTAAAAACACAGCACTCTGCAAACACGAAAGTGGACGTATAGGGTGTGACGCCTGCCCGGTGCCGGAAGGTTAATTGATGGGGTTAGCTAACGCGAAGCTCTTGATCGAAGCCCCGGTAAACGGCGGCCGTAACTATAACGGTCCTAAGGTAGCGAAATTCCTTGTCGGGTAAGTTCCGACCTGCACGAATGGCGTAACGATGGCGGCGCTGTCTCCACCCGAGACTCAGTGAAATTGAAATCGCTGTGAAGATGCAGTGTATCCGCGGCTAGACGGAAAGACCCCGTGAACCTTTACTATAGCTTTGCACTGGACTTTGAATTTGCTTGTGTAGGATAGGTGGGAGGCTTTGAAGCGTGGACGCCAGTTCGCGTGGAGCCATCCTTGAAATACCACCCTGGCAACTTTGAGGTTCTAACTCAGGTCCGTTATCCGGATCGAGGACAGTGTATGGTGGGTAGTTTGACTGGGGCGGTCTCCTCCTAAAGAGTAACGGAGGAGTACGAAGGTGCGCTCAGACCGGTCGGAAATCGGTCGTAGAGTATAAAGGCAAAAGCGCGCTTGACTGCGAGACAGACACGTCGAGCAGGTACGAAAGTAGGTCTTAGTGATCCGGTGGTTCTGTATGGAAGGGCCATCGCTCAACGGATAAAAGGTACTCCGGGGATAACAGGCTGATACCGCCCAAGAGTTCATATCGACGGCGGTGTTTGGCACCTCGATGTCGGCTCATCACATCCTGGGGCTGAAGCCGGTCCCAAGGGTATGGCTGTTCGCCATTTAAAGTGGTACGCGAGCTGGGTTTAGAACGTCGTGAGACAGTTCGGTCCCTATCTGCCGTGGACGTTTGAGATTTGAGAGGGGCTGCTCCTAGTACGAGAGGACCGGAGTGGACGAACCTCTGGTGTTCCGGTTGTCACGCCAGTGGCATTGCCGGGTAGCTATGTTCGGAAAAGATAACCGCTGAAAGCATCTAAGCGGGAAACTTGCCTCAAGATGAGATCTCACTGGGACCTTGAGTCCCCTGAAGGGCCGTCGAAGACTACGACGTTGATAGGTTGGGTGTGTAAGCGCTGTGAGGCGTTGAGCTAACCAATACTAATTGCCCGTGAGGCTTGACCATATAACACCCAAGCAATTTGCGTCGGCTCTCTAATCCAGAGCAACCAGATTGCGGTGTGTGAAGACGAAACGAACCGAAAGTTCGAAAGACTCACAAAACACCGAAGCTATCACATACCCAATTTGCTGAAGCGAGGCCAACTGGTCACGACTCAGTACCCGAATTTCTTGACGACCATAGAGCGTTGGAACCACCTGATCCCATCCCGAACTCAGAAGTGAAACGATGCATCGCCGATGGTAGTGTGGGGTTTCCCCATGTGAGAGTAGGTCATCGTCAAGATTAAATTCCGAAACCCCAATTGCGAAAGCAGTTGGGGTTTTGTTTTTGTCCGCAGCAAATTCAAACTACTGCCCCAACCGCTCCAGTGTGTGCTCCAGCGCTTGCAGCGACACACAGATAAAACCATCAAGCGGTCGATTGAGTTCCTCCACCAGCAAGATGGTTGCCCCCGTCGACAGGGCACACATCAGCAAGACGACGACAATGGTCCCGTTGCGTGGTGCAAACAGCCCGAACGAGCCGAAGATAATCCCCAGCCACGTCACCAGAATCACCAGCATCACCGGTGGAATCGATTGATTGGACTGCAACAGGGTCAGCCAGCGGGCAGCAAACACGGCGTCCATGTCTTGCAATGCCTTGGCTTTGAGTGAGCGCTGATCATCGTTGCCAGGCGTCAGTGACTCAACCTGGCGTTGCAGGCCTTCGGAACGACGGATCACTTCGGGGCTGTCGAGTTTTGCAATCTGACGGCGATCGCGGGTCGCGAGCACTTGGGTGATTTCGGCGTAGTTGTGCTTGAGCTCGGTACGGATGCTCTGGGTATCGGGGCCATAGCGGGCCAGCAAACGGTCGAATTGAATCACTTTCGCCGCCGCGCCCTCCAGCTCGGCATTGGCCGTATCGAAGGTGTTTTTGGCTGAGGAAACGAGCAGGCCGAGGACTAGCGCCGACATCGTTGCGATGAGGCCGGTGGCCAGCTTCAACACCGCTACGGAGTCATCGCTCAGATGATGGCTCGGTAACCGCTCCCTCACGTACGAACCCAGCAGTGCGCTGGCGGACAGGCAGGCGAAAACGATGAGGGCGATCACCAGGTCATTCAAATTCAATCTCCGTTGACGCTGCCTTCCGCGGGGAGAAATCTACCGGTACTTGATCACGATGCCTTTGAGTCTGCGTCCCTCGATGGTCGTCACGTCGCGAGCCCACAGCGCTCCGTTGGCATAGGCTCCAGGAGCAAGAGTTTGAAACGGGTGGGCCAGGACAGGTCATGGGCTGGCATAGTGGGTTTGCTCCTCTGGTTCGCAGCTATCGATGTGGCAAGTTGACGGTAGCAGACAGGCCGGGAGTTGCCAGAAAGCCCAACCGTTTCAGGCTGGGCTTTCTTGTGCCTTCATTTCTGTCGATTGATAAAGGCCGTTCACTGATCCTTTTCGCAATTGACCATCCACGACACACCAAAACGGTCGACGAGCATGCCGAAGCGCGACGCCCAGAACGTGGTCTCCAGGGGCATTTGCACAGTGCCACCGTCCGCCAGTGCATTGAACACCCGCTCGGCCTGGGCAATGCTGTCGACGTTGAGTGAAATCGAGCAGGCACTCATTTTATCGACGGGGCGATCCGGTGTGGTGTCCGACCCCATGATCGCCTGATCGCCCACGATCAGGCGGGTATGGATGATCAGGTTGTGCAGATCCTTGGGGAAGTGTTCACCGGCAGGGGTTTCACCAAAGGTCAACATGGCTTCGATCTGGCCTTGCAGGCACTTCGCGTAGAACGTGAAGGCGGCTTTGCAGTCGCCGTTGAAGATAAGGTAGGGATTGATTTTCATGTTCGGCTCCAGGTGCTCGAGTGCATACATCGGTTTGGACGCCGGTTTTTTCGGCGAATTCCGATTGTGTCGAGCCGACAAGCAAAGCGCTAAATCCTTGTCGGAGCTTGTGTTTCTTTAGATGTTTTTTCCATAGGCCGGGCGAGGCTTATCGCCTCCGGCACACGCCGCGGCGCCAGCACACGTTCGATGGCGCCGCTAACCATGCTTTCCAGCAGCTCCTCACGTTCCTGCTCGTCCAGCACATGGGGCGTCAGCCAACTGGGGGCACTGTTGAGCAGCGCGCCAATGGCATGCCCGGCGGCCAGCAGGCCTTGCTCGCTGAAGCGGGACTTCGCGCCCAGCATCTTCAGCAACGTGCGTTCGTATTGCTCGCGCAATTGTTGAACCCGAGCCTGCTGCTCTTCGTTCAGGCAACCGCTGTCGCGCTCCACCAGACGGAAATGCCAAGGCATCTCCCGGTGCAGATTCAGATGGGCGCGGATCAGGCTGTTGAGTTTGTCGCGTTTGCCGGGCGTTTTTTGCTGGATGCGCCCCAGAGTGGCCAGCAGTTCCTCGTAGAACTCCTCGATCAGGTCCAGCAGCAGATGCTGTTTGCTGGGGTAATGGTGGTACAGCGAGCCTGGAGAGAGCCCCAGGCACGTCGCGAGCTCACGCATGCCGACCTGGCCGAACCCCTTGCAGGCAAACAGCTCCAGGACCTTGTCCCGGTACTCGGCAAAGCGCGAGCAACGCTCAGGCATAGGCATGGAAGCCGCGCCCCGTCTTGCGCCCCAGGTAACCGGCAGCGACCATTTCCTTGAGCAACGGCGCCGGGCGATATTTGCTGTCGTTGAATCCGTCATAGAAAGCTTCGAGGATCGACAACAGGGTATCCAGGCCAATCAGGTCCGCGAGGGCCAGCGGGCCGATAGGCTGGTTGCAGCCCAGGCGCATGCCGGCGTCGATGTCTTCGGCGCTGGCCAGGCCTTCCTGGAACACCAGGATCGCCTCGTTGATCATCGGCACCAGGATCCGGTTGACCACGAAGCCCGGACGGTTGCCGGCGGTGATCGCGGTTTTGCCGAGGGTGGTCGCCATGTCCAGCGCCAATTGGTGGGTCGCGTCACTGGTTTGCAGGCCACGGATGACTTCGATCAGGCCCATCACCGGCACCGGGTTGAAGAAATGCAGGCCGATGAAGCGCTCTGGCTGGCTGACACTGGCGGCCAGTTGGGTGATCGACAGCGACGAGGTATTGGAGGCGATGACGCATTCGCTGCCGACTTGCGCGGCGATCTGTTGCAGCACACGCAGTTTCAGGTCGAGATTCTCAGTGGCCGCTTCGATGACCAGTTGCGCGTCACGCAGGACGCTGTAATCGGTGCTGGTGCGGATTTTGTCGAGGGTGGCCTGTTTCTGCTCTGGCGTCAGGGTTTGCTTGGCGATCTGCCGGTCAAGATTTTTCCCGACCGTCGCGACGGCTTTTTGCAACGCGCTTTCAGAGATGTCGAGCAGGGTCACGTTGAAACCGGCCATGGCACAGACTTGTGCGATGCCGTTGCCCATGGTGCCTGCGCCGATTACACCGATGTTTTGCAGATTCATTTTCCGTCCTTCGATCAAACCCTGCGATACCTTGGCCGCGAATGCGACCGAAGGCGTACTATTGCCGCGAGTCTAGAGCCGGCAGGGCGGTTGTCCTATGCCAAAACTGTTCAACGGCACTGATGTTTTTTGCCATTCGAGTGATGAGAGAGAAGCGAACCAATGCGGGAAAAGGACTCGGTTGCCGCCTATTTCGTGCAGGCCATGATCCATGGGCTGAGGGACGATCCGCAGCGCGTGACGGCCGTGCTCGAACAGGCGGGCATTGATCCGGCGGTCATGCAACAACCCACGGCGCGGGTGCCGGCCAATGCGTTTGCGGCGTTGTGGCTGATTCAGATCCGCGAGCTCGACGACGAGTTTTTCGGGCTAGATTCCCATGGCATGCCGCCGGGCAGTTTCGCCCTGATTTGCCGCGCCCTGATTCAGGAGCCCGATCTGCACAAGGCCATGCGTCAGTGCCTGGCCAACTTCGGGCTGTTCCTGCGCGACTTTCGTGGCTCGCTGGCCGTGCGGGGCAAGCGTGCGGTCATCAGCCTGCAAACCCGTTCGGAGGACAATGATGCCAGCCGGTTTGGTGAAGAAACCTTCCTGGTGTTGATGATCAGTCTGCTGTGCTGGCTGGGTGGGCGGCGCATTCCCATTGACCGTGCGGACTTCCGCCATTCGCGCCTGTCGCTGAGTGACGACCGCCTGCTTTGGGGGCCCAACCTGACCTTCGGTGCCGAGCGCACTGAAATCGAATTTGCCAGCCATTACCTGCGCCTGCCGGTGGTTCAGGACCTGGCGTCGCTGAAAGTGTTTTTGCGCACCGCACCGCAATGGCTGGTGATCCGCTTCCGTAACCAGCATGGCCTGGCCTCGCAGGTTCATCAGCGCTTGCGTGGCAGTCACTACAGTCAATGGCCGACGTTGCAGGCCTTTGCCCTGGAACAGCACCTGAGCCCCAGCACCTTCCGCCGCAAACTGGAGCGTGAAGGCTGTTCCTATCAGGAGATCAAGGACGAAGTACGCCGCGGTGTGGCCTTTGAACAATTGCGTCAGAGCGACGCGAGCATCAGCGATATCGCCGAGCAACTGGGCTTCCAGGAGCCCAGCGCCTTCCATCGGGCGTTCAAGAAGTGGACCGGGGAGAGTCCGGGGCGCTATCGGGCCCGTTATCAGGGGGACTGTGGGAGCGAGCCTGCTCGCGAAAGCGACAGGTCATTCAACAGTGATGTCGTCTGACACTCCGCCTTCGCGAGCAAGCCCGCTCCCACAGGGATCCGTCATGGCATTTCCGGCAGTTCCTGCGGGCGCAGGTCGAAGACCAATACTTCAGCGTCCACGCCGTTGCTCAAGGTCAGCGCCTGTTCATCACGGACCCGCACACCGTCGCCTTCCTGCAACAACACGCCATTAAGTTCGACGCTGCCCCGGGCCACGTGCGCGTAGGCATAACGGTTGGCGGCCAGCTCCAGGGTGGCGCTTTCCTTGCCGTCGATCAGGCCGGCATACACCCGTGCATCCTGACGCACCTTCAGCGAACCCTTGGCGCCGTCCGGCGAGATGATCAGTTGCAGGCGCCCGCGTTTTTTCCGGGGGCTGAAGTGCTCCTGCTGATAGCGCGGTTTGGCGCCGCTGACGTCGGGCACGATCCAGATCTGCAGAAAGTGCACCGGCCGTGTGCTGGAGTGGTTGAACTCACTGTGGGCCACGCCGCTGCCAGCGCTCATCAGTTGCACATCGCCGGGGCGGATCACCGACCCGGTGCCCAGGGTGTCCTTGTGTTCCAGAGCACCTTCAAGCACATAGGAGAAGATCTCCATGTCGCGGTGCGGGTGCTGGCCGAAGCCTTTGCCGGCGGCGACGCGGTCGTCGTTGATCACCAACAGGTCGGAAAAACCCTGCTCTTTCGGATTGCGGTAGTTGGCGAAGGAAAAGGTGTGGAACGACTTCAACCAGCCGTGATTGGCCAGACCACGATCCGAGGCTTTGCGAAGAGTCAGCATGATGAAATCTCCTGTGGGGACGTGAATTCGTCCGAGTGAGGAGAAGGTTAATGTTTACCATCTGATTCAATAAGTAGGTGTAAATTGAAATACTGTCTCGTTAGGGTTGACAGTTTATGAGCGCAAACCAGCTATTCTGTTTCGATATTCGGCCCTGATGAATGGCATGTCTTTTGTGGGAGCGGGCTTGCTCGCGAATGCGGAGGATCAGTCAGCATGGATGTTGACTGATCCTCCGCATTCGCGAGCAAGCCCGCTCCCACAAGGGATGTGTACCGACTCAATTAATCCAGTGAATTCCAATCCATGAAAACCGTGGCAATGGTGTTGTTTCCCGACTTTCTCCTGCTCGATATGGCCGGGCCCATGGAAGTGTTTTCCATCGCCAATCGTTATCTGAAACCCGACGATCACTATGTGCTGTCGACCATCGGCACCGAGCCCGGCGCATTGCGGGCGTCCAATGGCGTGAGCGTGCAGGCCGACCGGCACATCGATCAGGCCTGCGAAGGTTTTGATTTGCTGCTGGTGCCCGGTGGTCCCGGTGCCTACAACGAAAAGCATCCGCCGTTGCTCGAGTGGTTCAGGCACAACGTCAGCCGGTCCGCCGGTTACGGCTCGATCTGCACCGGAGCGTTCGTGTTGGGGCATGCGGGTTTGCTCGACGGCTATCGCGTCACCACCCACTGGCACTACACCGAGCGGCTGATCAAGGGTTTTCCGAAGGCGACCGTCGAGACCGACCAGATCTTTGTCCAGGACCGCAACCTGATCACCTCCGGTGGTGTCACCGCCGGGATCGACCTGGCGTTGTCGGTGGTGGCGCAAGACCACGGGAAAAAAGTCGCCCAGGACGTGGCCAAGGTCTTGCTGGTGGTGATGAAGCGTCAGGGCGGGCAAGCACAGTTCAGCCCGTTGATGGCGGCGGTGGCGCCTCACGAAACGCCGATTACCCGCGTGCAGAACCATGTGCTCGAGCACCTCGACGAGCCCTTCAGCATCGAGCGCATGGCGAGCCTGGCCAATATGAGCCCGCGGCATTTCGCCAGGGTGTTCGCCCGGGAGGTGGACATGACGCCGATGGAGTTTCTGCAAAGCGCGCGCATCGATTGCGCCAGGAACCTGCTGGAAACCAGCGAGTTGCCGCTCAAGACCGTGGCCTTCAAAAGCGGCTTCGGCAGCGTGCGGCACATGCGTTTTCTGTTCAGTGAAAAGCTTGGCCTGACCCCGACTCAATACCGCGAGCAGTTCAGCTAGCGCGCGTGTCCGTTGCGCGCACCGCAATGGCCGTGACGCTCCCCCCGTGGCGGTTGTACCGTCACAGAGGGCTGCCAAGATACGAGGTAACTCATTGCAAGGAAGGTGCGGAGCCTGGATGGACTCACGTGCCAGATCAGGTTTCCTGCGGGTGACTGCCCATGAACAGCCTCAGAGATGTCAGCAACGAAGCGGTGCTGCAATTCGGACCCTACGCTTTCCACCTCAGTCAGCGACTGGTGCTGGAGGGCGATCGACCGCTGCGCCTGGGCGGCCGTGCCCTAGACGTGTTGCAGGTGCTGGTCGAACACGCAGGCTCGGTGGTCAGCAAGGACGAGTTGATTGCGCAGGTCTGGCCGCGCTCTGTGGTCGAAGAGATCAACCTGCGCGTGCACATTGCTGCCCTGCGTCGGGCCTTGGGCGACGGACAGAACGGTCAGAGCTACATCGTCAACATTCCCCAGCGCGGCTACAGTTTTGTCGCCCCGGTACAGCATGCGTCGCAGCCTGTAGCGTTCCCGAGCCAGTCCGTGAAAAAGCCCCTGCACAACTTGCCGGCGCGGCTCACGTCGATCACCGGGCGCGATGCGGTTGTCGGCAGCCTGGTGCGGCAGCTACCGGTGCGCCGATTCATGACCCTGGTCGGACCTTGCGGGATCGGCAAGACCACCGTGGCCTTGCGTGTGGCCGAACTGCTGTTGCAACACTATCGGCACGGCGTGTGGCTGGTGGACCTGGCGGCGATCGATGACCCGGCGCAAGTGACCGATCATCTCACGCGAACCCTTGGGCTGGAGGTCGGCATCACGCTGGAGGCGCTGGCGCAGCGGCATGCCTTGTTGGTCCTGGACAACTGCGAACACCTGCTCGAACGCTGCCAGACGTTGGTCGAGACTTTGCTGCAATCGATGCCGCGATTGTCGATCCTCGCCACCAGCCGCGAGCCACTCAAGGCCGCGGGCGAAACCGTATTGCGTCTGCCACCGCTGGCGGTGCCGCCGGCGTCAGCGCTGCGCAGCGTTGCCGAGGTCATGGGCTATTCGGCGGTGCAGTTGTTCGTCAGCCGTGCCCGGGCCCGTCAGCAAGGCTTCACCTTGCGCGAACAAGACCTCAAGGTCGTGCGCGAAATCTGTCGGCGCCTCGACGGCCTGCCGCTGGCGATTGAATTGGCGGCGGCGCAAATCGATGCGCTGGCGCTGGTGGGGTTGCAGGCGCAACTCGATAACTGTTTTCAGTTGTTGTCCCAGGGCCGCCGCACGGCCGTACCCCGGCACCAGACGCTCAAGGCTGCACTGGACTGGAGCTACGAACGGTTGAGTCCGCTGGAGCAATCCGTGTTGCAGCGTTTGGCGGTATTCAAGATGGCCTTCACCCAGGACGCTGCAATAGGCTCGATCAGCGGCGACGCGTTACCGGCCGCCGAGCTGATCGAGGTGCTGGACAACCTCGCGCTCAAATCATTGCTGTCCCTGGAGCAGGGCGGCGGGGTGATCCGTTACCGCTTCCTCAACACCACCCGCACCTACGCCCTGGAAAAGCTCGAACTCAGTGGTGAGCTGCGCACCCTTGAAATGCGTTATGCCGGTTACGTCAGTCAAACGCCCCGGCTTTCAGGCCGGCAAGTGGCAATGCAACTCACCGAGTAAGTGGCGCACGGCCTTAAGGTCCGGCGTGGCAAAACCTTCGGTGAAGCGCTGGTAGACCGGCGCCAGCAATGCATGCGCCCGTTGATGGTGGCCCTGTCGCTGCCACAATTGCGCCAGCGAGGTGGCGCTGCGCAGCTCCCAGGTCAGGGCGCCCTGGATTCTTGCCACGTCGAGCGCCTTGAGCAACAAGGTTTCAGCCATCGCGGCGTTGGCCGGACAATCCATTGCCAGCAGCGTCTCGGCCCTGGCCCGTAGAATCTCTGCCGTGCTCCAGCCCGACGCGCCGTTTTGCGCACGTTCGAGCAAGTCGTCATCGACGCAGGTGGAATCCAGCGTGACCATGATGTCCTTGATCAATCCGACACTTCGTTGCGTGGCGGGGGCGACATCGACGCCGCCGATCACCTGCGCGTAGTGTTGCGCCCAGGTATGGAACAGCAGGACTGAGTGTTTCTGTGCCTGTTGCAACAGCAGGCGCAGGAGTTCGCGGGCGCTGCGGGTGTCACCGTTGTAGTAGGCGATCAGGCAGCCGGCGAGCGCCAGGGTGTAGCAGATCGACGTGCCGTGGTTGATCTGCAACGCGATGTCCAGCGCCTGCCGGGCTGCGCGCCAGGCCTGTTCCGGTTGGCCTCGCAGCCAGAGGATGCGCGCCTGGATGGTCAGCGCCGCGACACTCTGGTCGTATTGCACGCCGAAGCCATGGGTGAAACGGTTGAGATGGCCACTGTGGGCCATGCGTTGCAGTACCTGTTCGGCATGCTCCCCGGCCTGTTGCTGGTCGCCGGAAAAATGCAGGGCAAGCACCCGCAATCGATGGGTGCTCAGGGATAACAGGGCGTCGTCATGCAGTCCCAGTTGATCGAATTGCCGGCTTTGTTGCAGGGCCATCTGGTATTGGCCGCAACTGAGATTGACCGCCAGGTGACCGGAAATCGCCCGCAGTTGACCGGCCACATCGTTGAGTCGTCTGGCCAGGGTTCTGGCACTGACAAAGGCGCCAACGGTTTCGGCGCTCGCGCCTTGAGCGTGGTAACAGGCACTGCCCAGAGCCAGCTTGAGGGTCATCTGCAAACGCGGGCACGGCTCGGCAGACTGCTCGAGCAGGGCCAGGGCCTTGCGCACATAACCGCCGTGTTCCTTGAGCAGTGACAGCTCCTGCCACAGGGGCGTGGACGTCGCCGCCAGGCGTATCGCCAGCGCCTGCGGCCCTTGCCCGTGCAAACCCCAGTCGAGGGCCGCGCGGATGTCCTCCAGGGTCCGGCCATAGCGCTCGAGCCACAGGCCGGTCGAGGTTTTCTCCCATTCGTCCTGCGCCTGTTGCATCAGCGCCAGGCAACGCTCGGCATGGCGCACCCGCGTGCCGGGCAGGTCGGGGCTTTGCGTGAGTTTTTCCAAAGCATGGCTGCGGGTGGTATCGAGCAGACGGTAGTAGACATCCTCATCGCCCACCTCCACATTCAACAGGGACTTGGCGACCAGCTGGGTGATCGAACCGAACACTTCGCGAGGTTCGATGTGTTCGCCGACAATCACCGCCGCTGCGGACTCCAGGGTGAAGCCGCCGCGAAACACGCTCAGTCGGCGCAGGCAGGTCTTTTCGCAGGCGTTGAGCAGCTCGAAGCTCCAGTCCAGTGTCGCGCGCAGGGTCTGATGGCGTGCCGGGGGCGTCTGACAGGGCTGGGTCAACACCCGGAAACTGCTTTGCAATTGCGCCAGCAAGCCGGCTAATCCGAAGTTGCCCACTTGCGCCGCCGCCAGTTCGATGGCCAGCGGAATGCCGTCCAGTCGGTGGCAGATGTCGATCAACAGCGGCAGTTCATCGTCCGTCAGTTCAAAGCTGTCATGGCTGGCCATGGCCCGCTCGACAAACAGTTGCAGGGCGGAAAAGGTCATGGCCTGGGCACGGTCGAGGACGGCGATGGGCGGCGGGCAGTCGAGTGATGCCAGGCGCTGGACGAACTCGCCTTCGGCCCGCAGGCTCTCGCGGCTGGTGGCGAGAATGTGCACGTGCGGCGCACTGCGCAGAATGTTTTCGCAGAGCTGGGCGATGGCGTCGACCAGGTGTTCGCAGTTGTCGATGACCAACAGCATTTGCCTGTCGCGCAGACAGTCGGCAAGGCCGCTCAGGGGCTCGTCATCGTGCAGGGCCAGTTCGAGCAACGTCGCCAGGTGGCCGTCGATCATCAGCGGGCAGTTGATCGGGGCCAGGTCCAGCAGGCGGATGCCGTCCCGGTAGCGACCGATCATTTGTTCGGCGACTCGCAAGGCCACGGTGGTCTTGCCGATGCCGCCGGGGCCGACAAGGGTGATGAAGCGCTGGTGCGGCAGTTGCACCACCAGATTGTCGACCAGCGTCCGCCGGCCGATCATGCGTGTGCGGCGCATCGGCAGGTTATGCCGGCTCGGCGCGCAAGCCATGGGCGCAGACGGTTGTTCGACCTGCTCCCGTGAGTGTGGTGCGACGAAGCTGTACCCGCGCTGGGCCACGGTGACGATGTAGCGCTGACCGGCCTGACCGTCGCCGAGCGCCTTGCGCAACGCGGCCATGTGCACCCGCAGGTTGATGTCTTCGACCACGCTGTCGGGCCAGACCCGGGCGATCAATTGCTGCTTGCTGACCACGTTGCCGGCGTGTTCCAGCAGGATCAACAGGATGTCCATGGCGCGCCGGCCCAGGCGCAAGGGCTGGTCGGCCTCCATCACCAGGCGTTGTCCGGGGTAGACCCGGTAGGGGCCGAAATGCACAGCCTGTTCGGGGGAAAGGGTCAACGAGTCGCTCCTGCTGCAGCCGTCTGGTTCGCGGTTTACGAGCATATTCCTCAGGTTTTTTACGCAGCGCAATGTGCTGCCCCGGTGACTGAAAGGGCAGGCATTGACTCTAGCGTATCGACCAACTGCTGTCGGTCCCGAAAACATTGGGTGCGACAGATGGGCGGGACAGGCCGGGGCTTTTTGCGCGCCAAGGAAAATTAACAACGTTTAACTCGTCGCGCGTCCGGTCTACGCCCAAAACTCTCCGTCTTCAACTTCCACTGAAGGCAGGGATGAAATGTCAGTAAGCCGCGAGCAGCTCGATGTGGGAGCGAGCCTGCTCGCGAAGGCGGTGTCACATTTAGTCTATGCGGTGACTGACACAGCGCTTTCGCGAGCAGGCTCGCTCCCACAAAGGACAGAGCAATGAGCAACGTGGTGGTGGTCTATCACAGTGGCTACGGGCACACCCGGGTCATGGCCGAAGCCGTGGCCGCGGGTGTGGAGCGGCACCTGGGCAGCACTTGCCAGTTGATCCCGGTCGAGGAAGTGGACGAGCACTGGGCGCGGTTGCACAACGCCGACGCCATCATCTTCGGCGCGCCGACCTACATGGGCAGCGCCTCGGCGGCCTTCAAGGCGTTCATGGAGGCCACGTCGGCGTTCTACCTGACCCAGCCCTGGCGCGACAAGCTCGCGGCGGGCTTCACCAATTCCGGTTGCCTGTGCGGCGACAAACTCAACACCTTGCTGCAGATGGCGGTGTTCGCCGCGCAGCACTCGATGATCTGGGTCGGCCTCGACCTGCTACCGGCGCGTTCCGGCACCGGCGCGTTCAACGGTCAACTCAATCGCCTGGGCAGCTCACTGGGCGCCATGGCCCAGTCGAATGTCGAGCAATCCCCCGACGATGCACCGCCCCCCGAGGATCGCTGCACCGCCGCGCACCTGGGCGAGCGGGTGGCGCGCCTGGCCGATCGCCTGAACCCACTTGCGATTTGATTCACCCCCAACCCTCGTTAAGGAGGCATCACCCATGAGCACTTTCACTACCCGCGACGGCGTCGAGATTTACTACAAGGACTGGGGCACCGGTCAGCCGATTGTCTTCAGCCACGGCTGGCCGCTGAACGCCGACAGTTGGGAGTCGCAGATGATTTTCCTGGCCTCCAACGGGTATCGGGTCATCGCCCACGACCGTCGAGGCCATGGGCGTTCCAGCCAGCCGTGGTCGGGCAATGACATGGACCATTACGCCGACGATCTGGCGCAGTTGATCGAGCTGCTCGACCTGCAAGACGCGGTGCTGTTCGGCTTCTCCACCGGCGGTGGCGAGGTGGCGCGTTACATCGGTCGCCACGGCACCGGCCGCGTGGCCAAGGCCGGGCTGATTTCCGCGGTGCCGCCGTTGATGCTCAAGACCGAAGCCAACCCCGGCGGCCTGCCGCTCGACGTGTTCGACGGCATCCGCCAGGCCTCGCTGGCCGACCGCTCGCAGCTCTACATCGACCTCGCCAGCGGGCCGTTTTTCGGCTTCAACAAGCCCGGCGCGAAACCGTCCCAGGGCATGATCGACTGGTTCTGGATGCAAGGCATGATGGCCGGCCACAAGAACGCCCATGACTGCATCAAGGCGTTCTCGGAAACCGACTTCACCGAAGACTTGAAGAAGTTCGACGTGCCGACGCTGGTGGTGCATGGCGACGCGGATCAGGTCGTGCCTTACGAGGCGGCAGGTGTCTCCTCGGCCAGACTGGTCAAAGGCTCGACCCTGAAGATCTACCCGGGCGCCCCTCACGGGCTGACGGACACCCACAAGGATCAGCTCAACGCTGACCTGTTGGCGTTCTTGAAAGGTTAAAAAGCCAGATCAAAAGATCGCAGGCTTCGCCAGCGCCTAAACGCTAGCGTGCATGGCCGAAGGCTGCGATCTTTTGCTTTTAAGGCCATGCACCATCTGACAGCGCCAGGCAAACGGATTGATGCCTTCGCTGCGGGTGAAGAGGTGGCAGAAGTGCGCCTGATCGCAGAAGCCGCATTCGAGGCTGATCTGCGTAAGGCTCATGTCGGTGTACTGGATCAATTGCTTGGCCAGGATTATGCGTTGCCGGCGAATCCAGTCCTGCGGCGAGAGTCCGGTGCTGCACTTGAAGGCGCGGGAGAAGTGACTGCGCGAGAGGGCGCAGGCCTGTGCCAGTTCAGTGACTTCCAGGCTGTCGCCGAGGCGCTCGAGGATCAGTTGTTTAACCAGCCGTTCGCGCTGCGGGCTGAGGCCGCCGGTGCTTTTCTTTGGCACAGGCGTGAATGGCGCGGGCGCGGCATTTTGCTGAACGTGGGCCATGGTGAATGTCCGTGTCGGTAGGCTTCATTCTTGGACCCGAAGGCTCTGGCTTGCGAGTTAATCGTTGTTAATTCCTCGTTAAGCGCGGGACGTCCCGGGTAAAGTCAGACACACTTCTCAACCTCGCGCCTGGCCGAACACACAAGGGAACCGTGCTTATGAACCGTAACGATCTGCGTCGCGTCGACATGAACCTGCTGGTGATTTTCGAGGCGTTGATGTTCGAAAAGAACCTGACCCGCGTCGCGGAAAAACTGTTCATGGGCCAACCGGCGGTGAGCGCCGCGCTGGGGCGTCTGCGTGATCTGTTCGACGACCCGTTGCTGCTGCGCAACGGGCGCGGCATGGAACCGACGGCGCGGGCGCTGGCGATTCTCAGGGAGCTGCAGCCGGCGATGGATACCATTTCCGGTGCGGTCAGCCGGGCCAGGGAATTCGATCCGGCGACCAGTTGCGATGTGTTCCGCATCGGGCTGTCGGACGATGCCGAGTTCGGTTTGTTTCCGCCGTTGCTGCGTCAGTTGCAAGAGGAAGCGCCGGGCATCGTTGTGGTCGTGCGGCGGGCCAATTACCTGTTGATGCCGGCGTTGCTGGCGTCGGGGGAGATCTCGGTGGGCGTGAGCTACACCACGGATCTGCCGGCCAATGCCAAGCGCAAGAAGCTGCGCGATATTCCCTGCAAAGTGCTGCGCGGTGATACCCGGCCGGGGCCGCTGACCCTGGATGAGTACTGCGAACGGCCCCATGCGATGGTGTCGTTTTCCGGTGACTTGAGCGGCAATATCGATCTGGATCTGGCGAAGGTCGGGCGCAGTCGTCGCGTGGTGCTTGGCGTGCCGCAGTTCAGTGGGTTGCGGGCGTTGCTGGCGGGGACGGAGATGATCGCCACCGTGCCGGATTATGCGGCCTGTGCGCTGGTCGAGGGGTGTGGGTTGCGGGCTGAGGATCCGCCGTTCGAGATTGAGGCGGCGCAGTTGTCGATGGCCTGGAGCGGGGTGCATGACAATGATCCGGCGGAGCGGTGGTTGCGGGCGCGGATTGGGCAGTTCATGTCTTTGGCTTTGGATGTTTCTTAGGTGTTGACCTTGGCGGCCTCTGGGCCGACCAGGCTCTTGGTTGATTGAGTACATATCCGTTGCTGCGGTAACGGCGGCTTATGGTTCCGCTCTTACAGCGGGTCACTTTGGCAAACGCCCCAAAGTAACCAAAGGTCTCGCCCCTTACGTACGGCCCCTCGCTTAGGCTCGGCGTTCCTTCGCTCCGGCATTCATCCGGGGGCATTGCCCTCCGGTCGGCTTCGCTTCGACCTGCATGCAATGAGTTCGACTGCGTCGAACGGCGCTGCGCGCCCGTCCCCGGATGAACACCTGCGCTCAGCCTGCCGAGGGGGCGGGTGGATCAAGATCAAGAGCTGCAGGCGAGCTAACGCTCGGCCTGATGAGTGGTGAGAAGCGGCGCGGTGTGGGCTGCTCTGCTTTTGCTCTTCTGTGGGAGCGAGCTTGCTCGCGAAGGCGGTCTGCCAGCCAACCAATTTCTTTCGAATGTACCCAGCCCAACTGTGGGAGCGAGCCTGCTCGCGAAGGCGGTCTGCCAGCCGACCTGATTTTTGCAGATGTCCCCAATCCCTGTGGGAGCGGGCTTGCCCGCGATGGCGGACTGCCAGCCAACCAATCTCTCGCAGATACATGCAAATCAACCTGTGGGCTTGCTCGCGAAGGCGTCATGACAGTTAGCATTGATGTTGACTGACCCACCGCTTTCGCGAGCAAGCCCGCTCCCACAGGGAATGCGCAGTGTTTCGGCAGCTCTGTTTAAAAGCCGTCAGCCTCTATTCCTGAAAACCACGCCGCCTTGCGTCGTTGTCTACAACTACGCCAGAATCCGCCGGCTTGTGCGTCTTGGCCCTGATCTCTAACGTTCTCCGCATCGCTGTCCATGCAGCGATCGGGTTTAGCAGCTCGGTAAATTTCAAGGCTCGCCAGTGTCACCTCAAGATCATTTTGGTCTGCATGATGGTGGCTGTGCGTGGGGCACTTCGGTGCGCCGGGTTCCTTGATCCCTGGTCTGCTAACCCGCGTACAGCCGCCACCCAATTCGTTTAGCAGCGACCTGTGGCGGCTCCATTGATCAAGGAGTTCCACCATGTTCAAACCCACCCCGAATCCCCCCGCCTCACCGCGCAATCCCAGCACAATGTTTGTCATCACCCCCGACATCAACACCGAAACTCTGTTGGCCCACGCCTGCGAATCCCTGGCCTCGGCCAGCATCATGGCCAGTGGTCTTGCAGGCTTTCTGCAGAGCCCGCATCGCAACGCGCTGCTTGGGATTGCGCAGATCATCATGTTGGGTGAGCTGGCGGTGAATAGGGCGCTGGATAATCTCGATCCGCAGGAGTAACCCGGTAGAAGCAACAACAAATAAACCTGTGGGAGCGAGCTTGCTCGCGATGGCGGTGGATCAGCCAACATCAATGTTGAATGTTGTGCCGCAATCGCGAGCAAGCTCGCTCCCACAGGGAACTATGTCGTTTGGTCGCTCTCGGTCTTCCTGCAAACAGAGCACGTACATTCAATTTTTCCTCCTCCCGTCCCGGCACTATCGAATCCTGTCCCGGCGCATCGACGCCGGTGGTTTTTCATTTGTGCAGGTGGGCCATGGACACTTCGCGACGTGATGATCGGGCGCATGACTGGGGGCTGCTGTTCCTGCGGGTCAGCGGCGGTTTGTTTGTGTTGTGGGTGCATGGTTTGCCCAAGCTGCTTTACTACAGTGCCGAGTTGCAGAGCATCGAAGATCCTTTCCACGTGGGCGCGAACCTGACGCTGATGGTGGCGATCTTCGCCGAGGTGGTGTGCCCGCTGCTGATCGTCGCCTGGCTGTTGTTGATCGTGTTCACCAGCATTCTCATCGCCGGGCCGGGACGGCTGGCGCTCAATGTCCGTCTTGCCGGAGCCTTGCGTTATGTCTGATCTCAATCGCCGTGAGCCGGCAAGTCCCGGGCCTGATGAGGTGGTGACGCTGATCGTCAAGCACCGGGTCAAGGCCGGTTTCGAAGCGCCTTATGAAGCCTGGCTGCGCAACATCGTCAAGGTGGCCGCGCAGAATGTCGGGCACCTGGGCGTTGATGTGGTGCGCGGTAAAAACGCCGGCCTCGACACCTATACCTGCGTGCTGCGCTTTTGCTCGACCGAGGCGATGCAGAACTGGCTCGATTCGCCGCAGCGCCAGGCGTTGGTCGACGAAGCCGCGCCGATGCTGGCCGATGGCGACCAGACCGAAGTCAATCCGGTCAACGAGTTCTGGTTTTCGCCCCAGGCCGAAGCCGGTACGCCACCGCCGCGCTGGAAGCAGGCCGTGGTGACGTTGCTGGTGATCCTGCCGCACACCTTGTTGGTGCCGCTGCTCTGGGGGCCGCTGCTACGGCTCAACGCCTTGCTCTCCAACTATGTGGTGGCCACGTTCCTGATCACCCTGACCATCGTGCTCTCGGTGGTTTACATCTTCATGCCCATGGCGACGCGTCTGTTCGCGCCCTGGCTGTCTCCTGCCACATTGCACGAGGAACCCTGATGAACGCCGATCTGATTCTGTTCAATGGTCAATTTCATACCGTTGACCGCGAAAACCCGCTCGCCAGTGCGGTGGCGATCAGCGACGGTCGCTTTGTCGTGGTGGGCAGTGATGCCCAGGCCATGGCCCTGCGTGGCTCGAACACCCAGGTGATCGACCTCAAGGGCCGCTGTGTGATTCCCGGGCTCAACGACTCGCACTTGCACCTGATCCGCGGTGGCTTGAACTACAACCTGGAACTGCGCTGGGAAGGTGTGCCGTCCCTGGCCGATGCCTTGCGCATGCTCAAGGATCAGGCCGACCGCACGCCGACGCCGCAGTGGGTGCGGGTGGTCGGTGGCTGGAACGAATTCCAGTTCGCCGAGAAGCGCATGCCGACCCTGGCCGAGCTCAACCAGGCCGCACCGGACACCCCGGTATTCGTGTTGCACCTGTACGACCGCGCCTTGCTCAACCGCGCGGCGTTGCGTGTAGCCGGTTACACCCGCGACACGCCGAACCCGCCGGGTGGCGAGATCGTGCGCGACGCCAATGGCGAGCCGACCGGCATGTTGGTGGCGCGGCCCAACGCGATGATCCTGTACTCGACCCTGGCCAAGGGGCCGAAGCTGCCGCTGGAGTATCAGGTCAACTCGACCCGCCAGTTCATGCGCGAACTCAATCGCCTGGGTCTGACCAGCGCCATCGATGCCGGCGGTGGTTTCCAGAATTATCCGGACGATTACCAGGTGATCGAGCAGTTGGCGAAGGATGAGCAACTGACCGTGCGCATCGCCTACAACCTGTTCACCCAGAAACCCAAGGAAGAGTTGACCGATTTCAAGAACTGGACCGGCAGCGTGAAGCTGCACCAGGGTGACGATTACCTGCGCCACAACGGCGCCGGGGAAATGCTGGTGTTCTCGGCGGCGGACTTCGAAGACTTCCTCGAACCGCGCCCGGACCTGCCGCAAACCATGGAAGCCGAACTGGAACCGGTGGTGCGCCATCTGGTCGAGCAACGCTGGCCGTTCCGTTTGCACGCGACCTACAACGAATCCATCAGCCGCATGCTCGACGTGTTCGAGAAGGTCAACCGCGACATTCCGTTCAACGGCTTGCCGTGGTTTTTCGATCACGCCGAAACCATCACCCCGCAGAACATCGAGCGGGTGAGGGCGCTGGGTGGCGGCATTGCGATTCAGGATCGCATGGCCTTCCAGGGCGAATATTTCGTCGAGCGGTACGGCGCGAAAGCTGCCGAAGCCACGCCTCCGATCAAGCGCATGCTGGCCGAGGGTGTACCGGTCGGTGCCGGCACCGACGCCACGCGGGTATCGAGTTACAACCCGTGGACTTCGTTGTACTGGATGGTCAGCGGCCGCACCGTCGGCGGCATGGAGTTGCACGCCGAAGGGCTGTCGCGCCTGACGGCGCTGGAACTGTTCACCCACGGCAGCGCCTGGTTCTCGTCGGAGCAAGGCAAGAAAGGCCAGATCAAGGTCGGGCAACTGGCCGACGTCGCCGCCCTCAGCGCGGACTTCTTCAGCGTCGATGAAGAGGCGATCAAGTGGATCGAGTCGGTGCTGACCGTGGTCGGCGGCAAGGTGGTGTACGGCGCCGGTGACTTCGAGAAACTCGGGCCGGCCAGCGTGCCGGTGCTGCCGGACTGGTCGCCGGTGGTGAAGGTGCCGGGCCACTGGCGCCCGACGTCGCCGATGCAGGCCCAGGTTCACCAATGCAGCGGACCCTGTGCGGTGCATTCCCACAGCCATGAACGGGCACGCCTGTCGAACGCGCCGGTCAGCGATTTCGCCGGTTTCTGGGGCGCCTTTGGCTGCTCGTGTTTTGCCTTCTGACGCATTCAAAAAAGCGCCGACCCAACAGGGCGGCGCGGTATGCAACAACCATCCATCAAGGAGCTTCCAATGAGCAACGTTCCGTACAAACGCCTGAACAAAGACGATGCCGTGGTATTGCTGGTCGACCACCAGACCGGTCTGATCTCGCTGGTGCAGGATTTCTCGCCCAACGAGTTCAAGAACAACGTGCTGGCGCTGGGCGACATCGCCAAGTTCTTCAAACTGCCGACCATCCTCACCACCAGTTTCGACAGCGGTCCGAACGGGCCGATCGTGCCGGAGCTCAAGGCGCAGTTCCCGGACGCGCCGTTCATTGCCCGCCCGGGCCAGATCAACGCCTGGGACAACGAAGACTTCGTCAAGGCGATCAAGGCCACCGGTCGCAAGCAACTGATCATCGCCGGTGTGGTGACCGACGTGTGCGTGGCGTTCCCGACCCTGTCGGCCATTGCCGAAGGCTATGAGGTGTTTGTCGTGACCGACGCTTCCGGCACTTTCAACACCACCGTGCAACAAGCGGCCTGGGCACGCATGTCGGCCGCCGGTGCGCACCTGCTGAACTGGTTCTCTGTGGCCTGCGAGCTGCAAGGCGACTGGCGCAACGATATGGAAGGCCTGGCCAACCTGCTGTCCGAGCGCCTGCCGAACTATCGCAACCTGATCAACAGCTACATGAAGTTCACGGCCAAGTAAGACGTACACCTGTGGGAGCGAGCTTGCTCGCGATGGCGGCGTATCAGTCGACACATGTGTTGACTGACAGAAAGCTATCGCGAGCAAGCTCGCTCCCACAGTGTTTTGTGTCAGCCGTGGATCAGCGACTCTGCAGCCACCCCAAAAACCCACCTTTCCTGACCGCCACCGGTTTGGCCATCAACGCCATCCGACTGTTCTGCTGGCGCACCGCTTGCAGCTTGTTCAACGCCCGGTCGACCTCCCGTCGTTGCGCCATGCAGTCGCGGGTCAGGGATTTGTCGAGGCGGTAGATGATGCTTGAGGTCATGGCGGTGAACCGTGCCTGGGAAGGCGTATCGGCGAGGATGCTTTGTTCGCCCATGACTTCACTGGGCCCCATGCGCCCGGCTTCGATCTGCGTGCTGCCGTCGGGGACGGTGGCGCTGACTACGCCGGTGGCGATGACGAACAGACTGTCCGGTACTTCCTCCAGGTCCAGCACCACATCACCGGCTGCGTATTGCTGCGCCACCATGTTCTGGGCCAGGCGATCCCGTTCCTCGGCGCTCAGGGAACGGAAGATTTTCACTTCATCGAGCAAGGCCCGTGCGCGGGTCGACGGCTCGATCACGCCATCGGGTTGCCGGGAAATGCCTGCCGCTTCGAGGTGCCGATGAGCCAGGTCGAACAGTTGATTGCGCACTTCACCCTTTTTGCCCAATTCGGCGATGAAGCCGCTGGCCACGTATTCGGACATGGTTTCGCCGGCTTCCTTGAGCACGGCTTTCGGCGCCGGATCGAGGAGCAGGCTGCTGCTGCCCTGAAGAGTACGGTCCAGGGCATCGAGTACCCGACGCGGGCGAATGTGGTTGGGTACCTGAATGCTGATCGACACGCCGTGCATGTTGAACGGGCGGCTGAGGTTGACGATCTTCGCCTTGGCCGCCACCGAGTTCGGCACCACCGCGGTGCTGCCGGCGCTGGTCAGCAGGTGGGTGGCACGCCAGTCGATGTCCAGCACCTTGCCCTCGATACCGTCGATGGAAACCCGGTCATCGACCTGGTAGGGCTTGGTGGTGTTGAGCACGATGCCGGAGAAGACGTCGCTCAAGGTGCTCTGCAATGCCAGGCCCACCACGATGGCGACGACGCCGGAGGTCGCCAGCAAACCTTTCACTGGCAGTTCCAGCACGTAGCCGGCGCCGGCCACCACCGCAATCAGGAACACCAGTGCGCCGATGACATCCTGCAACAGCCGGCCGCTGTGGCCAATGCGCCGCATCAGGGCCAGGCCGATCACTTCGGTGAGCACCCGCGCCGCGTACAACCACCAGAGAATTCCCAGCGCCGTGGCCCCCAGTTGTGCCACGCGATCATCGGCAAACAACGGCGCCTGCAACGGGCTGACGCCGGCATTGATGAGCACCGCGCTGAACAGCAGAAACAGCGCCAGGCGCACACCGACCCGGCTGACGCGATGCTTGAATGGCGCGAGGTGCCAGAGCAGGGCGTCGATGGCCAACAGCAGGGAACTCAGGGAAAGCAGGTGGGAGAAAATGTATGACATGGGGCTGCTCCGGTGTGCGTAGATCTGAAGAGCGCAGAGGCACTTTGTGGTGGGGGTGAATTCAACACCGTGAACACAGAGTAATAGGGTGCCTGAAAGGGAAATAGCGGCTATAAAGTGTTTGACTGTCAACCAGGAAGTGACAATGAACCCCTTCGAAGATATGCGTATTTTTTGCCAGGTGATGGAGTCTGGAAGCTTCACCGCTGCCGCCGATCAACTGGGGCTGTCCAAGCAGTTTGTCAGTCGTCGCTTGATGCAACTCGAAGAGCGCCTGGGCGTGCGCCTGCTCAATCGCTCGACCCGGCGACTGGATGTCACGCCGCTGGGGCAAAGTTATTACGAGTCAGCCTTGCGCCTGCTCAGCGAAGTCGAACAAGTGGAGCAGGGCATTGCCGGCCAGACCACCGAGCCACGCGGGACCATTCGTGTGAGCGCTCCGCTGTCGTTCGCACTGGCGCATCTGGGCTGCCTGTTGCCGGTGTTTTTGCAGCGCTATCGCGACGTGACGGTGGAGATGGATCTGAGCGATCGGCCTGTGGATTTGCTGGGTGAGGGATACGACCTGGCGTTGCGCATCGGCACGCTCGAGGATTCGACCTTGATTGCCCGGCGGATCGCGTCGATCCAGCGGGTGTACTGCGCAAGCCCGGCGTACCTGGCTGAGCGCGGCACGCCGCTCAAACCTGAGGATTTGCACGGTCATGACTGTCTGCCGTACGGCCATGGTCGACAGGTGCAATGGCGTTTTGCGGGGCAGGGCAAGCCGCAGACGGTCAACGTCACGGGGCGGATGCGGGTCAACAACGGCGAGGTGCTCAGGGATGCGGCTATCGCCAGCCTGGGGATCACGTATTTGCCGGCGTTCATCGTCGGCTCGGCGTTGAAGGATGGACGGCTGGTGGAGGTACTGGAGGATTTGCGGCCGGAGCCGCTGACATTGTCGGCGGTGTATCCGCAGCATCGTCAGAGCTCGCGGCCGGTGCAGGTGCTGGTTGAGTTCTTGCGCGAGGCGCTGGATCAGTCCGAGGGTGGGTTGTAAGGATAGGGTTCACACAATCTACTGTGGGAGCGGGCTTGCTCGCGAAGGCGGTGGGTCATGGGACATTGATGTCGACTGACACACCGCCTTCGCGAGCAAGCCCGCTCCCACAGGGTTTTGTGTTGCATGGGAATCAGTAGGAATCAGCTCCTTTTGTCATCACCGGGTTCGGCATGGACACCACGGTCATCGCCGGGCTCGCCATTGGCATGGACGCCTCGGTCATCGCCGGGTTCGCCATTGGCATGGACGCCACGGTCATCGCCCGGCTCGCCATTGGCATGGACGCCATGGTCATCCCCGGCTTCATCATGGGTGCCGCTGCGTCCTGAGGACGAGGCCGTTCCGGAGTGGCTCGAACCGCTGTTGGCACTGCCATGGCCGCTGTTGCTGCCGTGGTCGCCGCTATGGCCACTGCCGCTGTTGCCGCCACTGCCGCTTCCGCCGTGACTGCCGCCACCGCTGCCTCCATTGCCGCCGCCGTGACTGCCGCCACCGCTGCCTCCATTACCGCCGCCGCCGTGACTGCCGCCTCCGCCGCCTCCGCCGCCTCCATTGCCGCCGCCGCCACCTCCATTGCCACCGCCACCTCCATTGCCACCACCGCCTCCACCACTACCGCCACCACCCCCGCCGCCACCACCACTACCCCCATCCTTGGCCTGAGCACTGGATACCCCGGACAGGCTGTCCGGAATCAGTACGGTAGACGCCGACAGAACCGCGCCAATAGCTACTGCCAGTAAAAGCTTACTGATCTGCATGTCGTTCTCCGTCTTCTTGTTTGAGCCTGGAACGTTGATGAACCCTGCAACGTGCTGCTTTTTTCCCATGGGAGCCTGTTAAACACCTCGGCGGGCTGATTTATTCAGTTGGGTGGTTGAAGAAATGCAACGGACAGCGCGGCCTTGTTCCAAAGGTCAGCGAATACTCGAGGCCAGTTCGAAAATCGGGATGTACATCAGGATCACGATCACCCCGATCAACAGGCCGATGAAGGTCATGAGCAAGGGTTCGAACAGCCGTACGAACCATTCGATCCAGCGGCTGATTTCTTCGTCGTAGAAATCGGCGCTGCGCTCCATCATCTGCCCGAGGTTGCCGGACTGTTCGCCAGCGCGCAGCAGGCGCAGGGAAACGGGGGTCACCAGTTGATTGAGCTCCAGCGCGGTGGACAACGATTGCCCTTCGCGCACCCGTTCGCAGGCCTGGTCCAGGCGGCTGCGGGAGGCGACGGTGAGCAGGTTGCGGACCATGCCCATGGCGGTGACGAGGGGAATGCCGCCTTGCAGCAGAATGCCCAGGGAACGGTAGAAGCGTGCCAGTTCATACATGAAGATGCGCTGGTGCACCGCGGGGAGTTTTTCGATCACGCGGTCCAGTCCCCGCCGAAACGCCGGTTGGCGCTGCAGCAGGACGAGGGCGACGATGATGGCCAGCAAGCCACCGAAGAATTCGCCCTGGTGGGCGTGAAGGAACATGCCGCTGCTCATCAGGATCTGCGATAACCACGGCAGGTTCGACCCCAGCCCTTCGAACACCAGGCTGAAACGCGGCACGACGTAGCCCATCAGGAACAACACCACGCCGCCACCCACTACCAGCAACAGCATGGGGTAGATGGACGCGCTGATGATCTTCTGGCGAACCTCGTCCATGCGCTGTCGATAGCTGACATATCGGCCCAGGGCATCGCCGACGGCACCGGTCTTCTCGCTGGACTGCACCAGCGCCACGTACAAAGGCGGGAAAACGGCCGCCAACTGGCCCAGGGCCTGGGAAAACGATTTGCCCTCGTAAAGCAGGCGCACCAGCTCGCTCAGGGTTTTGCGGGCTTGTGGCGCGTTTTCCTTTTCCGCCAGGCTTTCCAGCGCATCGATCAACGGCAGGCCGGCGTTGAGCAAGGTGGTCAGCTCCTGGCTGAACAACACCAGGTTGAACGTCTCGCGCCTTTGCAGGCGCAGCGCGCGCCAATGTCGCTCGGCATGCAGGCTGAGAACCCGCAGGCCCTGGTCTTCGGCGATGCGCCTGGCTTCGCTTTGCCCCGGCGCATCGACGGTCATTGAGACGACACCGGCCTTGCCGACGGCTTTGAGATGAAAGCGCATGGTCGCCATATCCGTCAGTTCCAGTTGGTGACTTCGGCGTTCTCACCTTCGCCGCCGGGTTGCCCGTCCTTGCCCATGGACAACAGGTCGTACTCGCTGTTTTCACCGGGATAGCGATAGCTGTAGTTGCGGCCCCAAGGGTCTTGGGGGAGTTTTTTCTGCAGGTACGGGCCGGTCCAGCGCGGTTCGTCGGCGGGGGCCGTGACCAGCGCCTGCAATCCCTGTTCGGTCGAGGGGTAATGGCCGACCTCCAGCCGATAAATGTCCAGGGCTTTGCTCAAGCCTTCTATTTGTGCCTTGGCCACTTTCACTTCGGAACGGCCCAACTGGGCGAAATACTTCGGCGCCACGATGCCGGCCAACAGCCCCAGCACCACCAGCACCACCAACAGTTCGAGCAGGGTGAACCCGCTTTGGGTTCGCCGGGCATAACGCAGATGCTGATTCATGATGACCTCGCACGATAGGCAGCAGTGTTGCCATGCAGTTGCATGCAATTGCCATGCTCATGATCGGTGATCCTTCTGCACCCCCCGTGCCATACGCCTTCTCACTTACGGCACAGTGCTTGCGTATGGCTGTTGCACGACTGGCCATTGGGGCAATACCCCCATTTTTCGGGGCCGGGAGGGGAGGTCTGACAATGAAGTTACTCACCACCGGGTTGCTGGGTCTGCTGGTGTTGACCGGCGCCGCCCAGGCCGATGTGTTTGTTTCCATAGACGCCAATGGCAGCTACGTCCTGTCCAATGTCCACCGCCCCGGACGCCACTATGAACGGGTGATCCGAGAACCTGATGCGCCGGTCGTCAGCCTCGACCAGCAGCCGCAGATGATCGCCGCGCAACCCTACGCCGAACTGGTGGCGGCGGCGGCCACGGCCAACGAACTGCCGGCGGCGCTGCTGCATGCGGTGATCAAGACCGAATCGAGCTACAACGCCCGCGCTACGTCACCCAAGGGCGCTGGCGGACTGATGCAGTTGATGCCCGACACCGCCCGCGAAATGGGCGTGACCAACGTCTACGACCCCAAGGCCAACATCCAGGGCGGCGCCCGCTATCTCAAACGCCTGATGACGATGTTCGACAACGATATCCGCCTCGCCGTGGCGGCCTACAACGCCGGCCCGCAAGCGGTGCTCAGCCGTGGCAACGTGGTCCCGCCGTTCGCCGAAACCCAGCGTTATGTGCCCAACGTGCTGAAGCAGTATCGGCGTTTGCAGGGTTTGTCCGCGGATGCGCCGCTGTGATCGAAACCCCGGGGGGGCGATTTTCCCCAATAGTGGGGAATGGTGGCCCCAGTCGGAAAGTGGGGGATTGGGTGGGGAATATCCCCCGGCTTATCAAGTCGTGATTATAACATGCTGATTAATAACGTATTTTTATTGGCATGCGGATTGCTCCAGACGATTTATCGAGAAGTTTTCCCCGATAACCCGCAGCGAGGTCCGAGTCCATGATCGGCATATCCCGCGCTTTGTCCTTGATTAATTTGCAGCGGGTGGCTGCCGACGATTGCCTGACCATCAATCTGCAGAACCTGCTGGCCTACCCCGCCGACGTGCAATTTTGTGTGATGGACAAAGCCTCGGGCCAACCCTTGTCCGGTGACGCTTTGTGTGTTCGGGGCGAACCAGGCGATACCCACTGAGAGGAAACTGACATGAACCGATTCGCGCATCGCGCAATGCTGACGTTCTGCCTGTTGGCCTTCGGTATCGACCAGGTGCCGGCTCATTCGACGGACGAGCACGCCGGGCACGACATGGCAGCCAGGAAGGCCGGCCAGGAGACCGCCCGGATCAGGATTGCCGACGTGGCCTTGCTGGACCAGAACGGCAAGGTCGTCAGCCTGGAAAAAGACCTGGTGAACAACAAGATCGTGGTCATGGGTTTCATCTATACCAACTGCACCACGGTCTGCCCGGTGGTGTCCTCGATCATGGGCAAGGTGCAGAAACGGCTGGGTGCGCGGGTCGGCAACGAGGTGCAACTGGTGTCGATCAGCATCGACCCGCAGCGTGACGATCCCCAACGCCTGAACGACTACGCCCGCACCTTCCAGCAGGGACCGGGCTGGAGCTGGCTGACCGGTTCGCCGCAGTCGGTCGATGCCACCCTCAAGGGCCTGGGTGCCTACAGCGGTGACTTCCAGAACCACTCGCCGCTGATTCTGGTGGGCGACGGCAACAGCCGCCTCTGGACCCGCTATTACGGTTTCACCGACCCGACGGAACTGGCCCGGGCCGTCGAGAAGCTCAGTGGTGAACGCAATACCCACGTCAAGCACACTGCCATTGCCATGGAGCGACAGCCATGAGAGCCATCGACTGCTTCACCCTGGGCATCTGCTACTGCATTTTCAGTTCAGTGGCGTTTGCCCACGAAGGGCATGAGCAGACCGCGCCTGTGGTGTCCGCTGCGCAACCGTCCAGCGGCACCCACGATGCGAAAACCTGGTTCACCGACACGCCGTTGCAGGACCAGAACGGCAACACGCTGCGCTTCTACAGCGACGCATTGAAGGACCGTGTGGTGCTGCTCAATGTGATTTTCACCCGTTGCGACGATGCTTGCCCGCTGATTACCCGCAAGCTCAAAGAAGTGCGTGAAGTGCTCGGCGACAAGGCCGACGGCATCACCTTTATCTCCCTTACCAGTGATCCGCTGCGGGACACCCCGGCGGTACTCAAGGCTTACACCTTGAAACAGGGCATCGATGGGCCCCACTGGTTTTTTCTTACCGGCGACAAGGCGCAAATGGACCTTGTACTGGGTCGTATCGGTCAGATCGTGCCGACCCCCGAGCAGCACTCCACCCACTTGATCGTCGGTGACGTGGCGAACAATCGCTGGAGCAAAATCAGTCCCGATGCCCCGGCGGTCGCCATTGCCCAGCGCCTGCAGTTGCTGACAATGCCCGTGGCCGGACGCTAGCCATGGCCATCAATACTGCCCTCGTCCTTGGCCTGCTGCTCTTTGGCGGCCTCACGCTCAGCGTCCAGGCGCTGCCGCTGAACCTCAGCGAAAGTGCCGGCAAGCGCCTGTACCGCGAAGGTATATCGGCCAGCGGCGAGCCGATCATGGTCCGGGTCGGCGCATCGAACATGCTGCTGCCGGCCACCAGCCTGCCGTGCGCCAAATGTCATGGCGACGACGGCCTCGGGCGCCCGGAAGGCGGGGTGCGCCCACCGGACCTGAACTGGTCGCGGCTGGCCGGCAGCCATGGCCAGCAGCACATCAACGGCCGCAGTTACCCGGCCTACAGCGACAGCACCCTGGCGCAGGCGGTGCAGGAGGGGCGCGACCCCGGCAATAACCGGCTCGATCCGTCGATGCCACGATTCGTGTTGTCGATGAACGATCAACGCAATCTCACGGCGTACCTCAAACGCCTGGCCGAAGACCGCGATCCGGGCCTGACCCCCGACAGTCTGCACCTGGGCACGTTGCTGCCGGGCACCGGGCCATTGAGCGAGGAGAGCGTCACGGTGGCGGCGGTGCTCAAGGGCTGCGTGACGCGTATCAACGAGGCGGGGGGCATTCACGGCCGGCAGTTGCGCCTGACCATCCTCGACCCCGGTACCGATCGCGCCAGTGCCGAAAAGGCGCTGAACCGGTTGATTGATGAAGAGCAGGTGTTCGCCCTGATCGCTCCGCTGGCGCCGGCATTGGACATGGACCTCGGCGTGCACCTGGAACGGGCCGGCATTCCGCTGATCGGGCCGCTGTCCTTGCAGGGCACGCCCCACGCCAGCCCGCAGATATTCGAACCACTACCGGGGCTTCGCGAGCAATTGATCGCCCTGGCCGATTACGCCAGTGCCAGCCTGCGGGTGCTTCAGGGGCCGACGTTGATCGCCTATCCGGACGAATCCGGCCAACGGCTGGCGGCACAGGAACTCAGCCGGTACTTGCAGGGGCGCGCCTGGCAAAAGGTGCGCCTGCAAGCCTACGACCCGAGCGGGGACGACTTGCCCCTGGGCTCGCGCTCGGTGTTTTACCTAGGCACAAGCAGCGGCTTCAGCCGATTGGCCGAGCGCCTGCAAACGGCGGGGCAGGTGCCTTACCTGTTCGCCACCTCGAACCAGGTGGCGGGCAATCTGACCCAGGTGCCCAGCGGATTTTCCCGGCGGGTGTTCCTGGCCTATCCGTTCGTGCCCAGCGACTGGACCCTGGCCGGGCGCCTGGCCCTGACTCAGTTGCGCGAACACCAGGGCCTCGGTGGCCAGCACGCGATACTGCAAGTGGGCGCGTTCAGTTCGATGATGCTGCTCAGCGAAGGCATGAAGCAGGCCGGGCGGGATGCCAGCCGCGAAAAGCTGGTCAGTGCCCTGGAAGGCCTGCATGACTTCGATACCGGGCTGACGCCCCTGATGAGCTTTGGTCCAGGCCGACGCCTGGGCTTGAGCGGTGCCCATATCGTCACGGTGGATCTGCCGGACCAGCGATTCTATCTGGTCGCCCCCTATAAACCTGTCGCTGCCACGCCCTGACCGGAGGCCGATCATGAAACTCGACACTTTGCCGGTCCTGCGGGCCCGACATACCCTGGTCAAGATAGCGCCCGGTGCTGACGCTTCCACAGTCGAGGCCGCGGGTCTACGCTTAACTGCGATCAGGGCCCCCATCGTTGCCGGGGCCGATTTCGGCCACGTTGCCCGTAGCGGGTCCGAAGAGGCGTCGGCCTGCGAAGGGGGTCACCTGGGTTACTTTCCCCGTGGACGGAGGGTGCCGCAGTTCGAGGCTGCAGCGTTTGCCCTGGCACCGGGGGCCATCAGCCACTCGCACCATCGGATCGAGCGGATTGACGATGACTAGGGGGCGTTCCCCAACAGTGGGGGAAAAACTTCAATGCCAATCCGATCGCTTTCCCCGTTTTTGGGGGATGGGATTGCTGTACAAAAAAGGCATTGTTTTTAAATTCAAGGACATGAATGCCTGAAATTACCGGCGCTCAGTCTGGCATGAAGTGTGCGTTAGTCCTCTCAGGGCACGCGCTCCGCCAGGTTCAAAACCCGGACCTGCGGTTTCAAGGAGTCGACCTTGTTGAACAAAGTACTGGTTGTTGATGACGAACAGCTGCTGGCACAAAACCTCCAGGATTACCTGCAGGCGCAAGCGCTGGAAGTCCGGATTGCTCACGACGGTGCACATGGAATCGCCGAAGCAGACGATTTCGCACCCGATGTGATGGTGTTCGATTACCGCTTGCCCGATATGGAAGGCTTTCAGGTGCTCGATGCCGTCCGCCAGAACAGGAAGTGCCATTTTGTGCTGATCACAGGGCATCCAACCGCGGAAGTTTGCGAGCGGGCCCGGCTACTGGGAGTCAGCCATATCCTGTTCAAGCCCTTTCCGTTGGCGGAATTGGCCCGTGCAGTGCTTGATCTTCTGGACAGGCGGCGCGAGCCCAGGCCGGGTGTGAGCACCTCCGAAGGATTCGTCGAACGACGCCAGAGCAGGACCGAGAGTTTCCCGCTGCAGTTGTACGACGGTAGTTGGGTGCTTGCAGATCGCCGAAAAAATACATCGGCTTCCATGGCGCCAGACGACGAACAATTGCTCACCGGGGAGTAGTGGCGCGACAAGACGTTCCGGCCCGTGCCGAAATGGCTCGCCGCGCTGACAGGGTTCAAAGCCCCGGGCGTTGGAGAGCAAGCCATGGACCGTCTATCCCTTGCCGTAGAACCGGCGCAAGTGGAAGGTGTACCGACTCGTTTCACCAGTGAACAACTGGCCCAGGCCCGCGCCCTGGCCACCAGTTCCGGCGAGCGGATGCTGGACACCCTCGGGGAGTTGAGTGAACTGGCTCCCATGCCTTTCATCCAGTGCCTGGGTGTAACCCTGCACTACCCGGTGCTCGACACCGACAGCCTGTTCAGTGCCACCCCGGTGTTCGACCGGGTGACCCTGGCCCAATGCCTCAAGCGAGAATTCATCCTGCTGCGTCACGACGATGCGGTCATCGGCGTGTTCGCCGACCCCTTCGACAGCGCACGCCTGGCCTGGATCGACGAATGCCTGCATGGCGCACCGCTGTACCTGGTGCATGCCAACGACCTGAAGGCCTACCTGGCGCGTCACGAAGAAAGTTTCCACGCGGTGGAATCGCTCAACGCCCATGCCGAGGGCGCAACCGAGATCGACACCCTGCAAAGCCTGTCCCTGACCAGCATCAGCGAAGACGCCAGCGTGGTGGTCAAGCTGGTCAACTCGACGCTGTACGACGCGCTGAAAATGCACGCCAGCGACATCCATCTGGGCACCACCGGCAGCGGCCTGGTGATCAAGTACCGGATCGACGGTGTGCTCAACAACATCAGCAAGATCCAGGGCAGCGAGTTCGCCGAGCAAGTGATTTCCCGGGTCAAGGTCATGGCTGAACTGGACATCGGCGAAAAGCGCGTGCCCCAGGACGGTCGTTTCAAGATCGGCATCAGCGGCCGGCAGATCGACTTCCGGGTGTCGATCATGCCGAGCATTTTCGGCGAAGACGCGGTGCTGCGGGTGCTCGACAAACAGGACCTTGCCGATAAAGTCAGTGGCGTGCAACTGCAAGCCCTGGGCTTTGAAGAAGATACCCTGCGCCAGTTGCGCCGGCTGGCCGCCGAACCTTACGGCATGGTGCTGGTGACCGGGCCTACCGGTAGCGGCAAGACCACCACCCTGTACGCGATGATCACCGAGATCAACCACGGTGTGGACAAGATCATCACCATTGAAGACCCGGTGGAATATCAACTGCCGGGCGTACTGCAAATCCCCGTCAACGAGAAAAAGGGCCTGACCTTCGCCCGGGGCCTGCGCTCGATCCTGCGTCATGACCCGGACAAGATCATGGTCGGTGAAATCCGCGACCCGGACACCGCACAGATCGCCGTGCAATCGGCGCTCACCGGTCACCTGGTGTTCACCACCATCCACGCCAACAACGTGTTCGACGTGATTGGCCGATTCACCCAGATGGAAATCGATCCCTACAGCCTGGTCTCGGCACTCAATGCGGTACTGGCCCAGCGTTTGATCCGTCTGGTCTGCACCAGTTGCAGCGCTCCTTACAGCCCGACAGAAGAAGAGCTGGAGGTCTCGGGGCTCGATCCGCAAAAGGTCGCTCACTATCGGTTCGTCCACGGCAAGGGTTGCGGGCATTGCCGGGGCACCGGGTATCGCGGGCGCAGTGCGATTGCCGAGTTGCTGCACCTGGATGACGAACTGCGGCAAATGATCGTCGAGCGCCAACCCATCTCGAAAATCAAGGCCCATGCCTGCAAACGTGGATTGCGCCTGTTGCGCGAGTCGGCGCTGGAGATGGTGGAACAAGGCCGGACCACTCTCGAGGAGATCAATCGTGTCACTTTTATCTCGTGAGCAATTTGTCGCCGTGCTCGGCGCCAGCGGCGTAGGCCTGGGGTATCGGCAAGGCAGTGCAACCCGCTGGCTGGGCAGCGTCGGCTACATCGACGAAGGTTTCCAGGCCTGGGCGGTGGCCCTCGACACCCTCGACCGTTTGCTGGCCGAGCACGCCGTTGCCAGGGCGGAACTGACGGTGGTGGTCTCCGGACACTTCAGCCGCTATTGCCTGGTGCCCTGGAGCGATCAGATCAGCAGCCCGGCCGAATTGCTCGGCTTCGCCCAACTGTGTTTCGAAGACCTCTACGGTGCACCGACGCAACCCTGGAGCCTGGTGCTGTCGGCCGAACCTGCCGGTTATGACCGCATCGCCACCGCGCTGCCCCAGGACTTGCTCGACCGCCTGCGCACCCTGGTCAGCGCGCGTGGCTTGCGCCTGCGTTCGGTGCAGCCGTACCTGATGGCGGCGTTCAACCATTTCGATAAAAGCCTTGATGCCGGGGACTTCCTGTTCGTGGTCGCCGAACCGGTACGCAGTGTGTTGTTGCTGGCCCGGGAGGGGCGCTGGGCTTCGGTGCGCTCGGTGGGCAGCAGCGACAGTGATGCGGCCCTGACGGCGCTGATCGGCCGTGAGAACCAGTTGCAGGCGTCCACCAGCGAGCGGCCGCTGACGGTCTACCTGCATGCGCCGGCGCGTATCGACTCGCACCCTGATGTACCCGGTGTGCATCTGCGCACCCTCGAAGAAGACCGGACAGCCGTACGCGATTGCCTGTACGTCATGTCCCGGGCGGTGGCCTGACATGCGCCCCCTGATGCTCGACTTTCAGCCGCGCCGCCGTGCAGGTCCCCTGGGCTGGAGCCTGCTGGCCGGTGGCGTGGTGCTGACACTGACTTGCGCTCTGGTGCAGCAGCACCTGAGCAACGAGGCCGAACAACAGCAGGGCCACCTGCAAACTACCCAGCGGGTGCTCACCGGCGACAACGGCAGCAAGCCCGGCCTGACCCCGGCGGAAACTCGCGAGCAGGCGCAGAACCTGGCCGAAATGCGCAAGGTCTCCCAGCAGTTGCGCCGGCCTTGGGAACGTCTGTTCGCCACGCTGGAAGCCATGCCGCGGGACAACATTGCCCTGCTGACCCTGACCCCGGACGCCCGTAAAGGCCAGGTCCGGATCAGCGCCGAGGCGATGGACCTGGATGCCATGCTCGATTTCCACCGCCGCCTCGAAGCCAGCGACGAACTGTCTGACGTGTCGCTGCTGAGCCACGAAATTGTCGCCAACGTGCCGGAACACCCGGTGCAGTTCAACCTGTCGGCTACCTGGGAGATCGGCGATGCAAATCCATAAATTGATCGTCCACGAATACCTGCAAGGCCTGGGGGCTCCGGGGCTGGCAGGGTTGGCCATGCTGGTGCTGGCGCTGAGCTATGGCCTGGCCGGATTGCTGCCGGACTGGCAGTCGCTGCAAAGCCTCAGCCAGCAGACCCGCGAAGCCACCGAGTACCTGGCCAGGGTCGAAGACGGCACAGTGGCTGCACCGGTGGTGCCGCAACGCCAGCTCGACGATTTTCGCAGCAAGTTGCCGTCCCAGTCCCAGGCCACCGTGGCCATCGACAAGATCTACGCCCTGGCCGCCCAGGAGCGCATCACCTTGTCCCGGGGGGAATACTCCCTGGGCGTGGACCCCAAGACGCACCTGGCCCGTTATCAGATTCTGCTGCCGGTACGTGGCAGCTATCCGCAACTGCGGCGTTTCCTGCACGCCTTGCTCGGCCAGTTGCCGGCGGTGGTGCTCGAGGATGTGGAGCTTCAGCGCAAGAATATCGCCGATACCGACCTGACCGGGCGGATCCGCATGACCCTTTATCTGTCGAGGTCATGATGAATACCAAACGAGTGGCGGGCTGGGTGGCGTTCTTCGGTGTAGCGGCAGCGCTCGCCTGGTTCCCCGAGTACTTCAAGCAGGCTGACGACAGCGACCCTGCGGTGGCCGCCGTGGCCACGTCAGCCAAAGGCAAGGCCCCGGGCGCAGCGGCGGCTGCATCGAGCGCCGCGGCGGTAGTGCCGATCAAGGACCTGAGCCCTGCAGGCGACCTGTTCGCCGCCCGCAGCTGGAATGCGGAGCCGGTCCTCGGCACCGTCATTGAACAACCGGTAGTCGTGACTCCAGAGGTGCAGGTCCCCACTGCACCGCCGTTGCCCTTCCAGTTTGTCGGCAGGCTGGGTGACCGTTCCGATCTGCAGGTGTTCTTGCAGAGCGGCGAAAAAATATACGTCGTGCGCAAAGGGGATGTCATCGACGAAACCTGGCGGCTCGAGCGCATTTCCGATAAGGAACTGAGCCTGGTCTACCTGCCTTTGCGTTTGGCTCAGACTCTGTCTGTGGGGAGTACGGAATGAACAAATCCCGTTTGCTGATGAGCCTTTGTCTCTGCGCAGGGCTGGCTGCATGCAGTTCGGCGCAGATCGCCAAGGACGAAGCTTCCGCCCTGATGGAATCAGGCCAGTACGAAGCCGGTCTGGCTCGCATCGAACAGGGATTGCGCGAGAACCCTCGCGATACCGATCTGCACATAGCACTCAATAGCGGCCGGGCCCGCGCCGTGACGGCACTGCTGACCCAGGCCGACATGGACCGCGCCCAGCGTAATTTCGCCGGGGCCCGCATGGGCTACAGCCGGGTCCTGAGCATCGAGCCGAACAACCGTCGTGCCCAGGACTCCCTGCGTCAACTCGACTACCTGCGCAGCATGGACGAGAAACTCGAAATGGCCCGTGGCGACCTGCGTCGCGGTGACATCTACGGTGCCGACCGCCAGGTCAAGCAGATTCTCGAACTGGACCCGCAGAACGAGGGTGCCCGGGAACTGCAAGACAGCATCCGCCTGGTGCAGAGCCGCAACGTGGTGCAGTACCCGCAGCTGCGCACGCGCCTGGACCGGCCGGTGACCCTGGAGTTTCGCGACGCCAACCTCAAGACCATTTTCGAAGTGCTGTCCCAGGTCGCCGGCCTGAATTTCATCTTCGACAAGGACCTGCGCCCGGACATGAAAGCCACGATCTTCGTACGTGATGTGCGCATCGAAGACGCCGTGGATTTGCTGCTGCAACAGAACCAGTTGCATCAGAAAGTGGTGAATGAAAACACCTTGCTGATCTACCCGGACTCGCCGCAGAAGCTCAAGGATTATCAGGAACTGGTGATGCGCACCTTCTACCTGACCAGCATCGATGCCAACACCGCGCTGAACATGATCAAGACCATGCTCAAGACCCGCGACGTGTTCGTCGATGAACGCCTCAATACCCTGACCATGCGCGACACGGGCGACGCCATCCGCATGGCGGAAAAACTGCTGCAATCGCAGGACCAGTCCAACCCCGAAGTGGTGCTGGAAGTGGAAGTGATGGAAGTGGCCCGTCAGCGCATTCTCGACCTCGGCCTGCAATGGCCCAACACCTTCGGTGTGATCAACAGCGACGGCTCGCCAGTGTCCATCCTTGACCAGCTCAAAGGCATCGACTCCAGCCGGATTTCCATCAGCCCGGCGCCGCAGGCCAAGATCAACGCCCAGGACAAGGACATCAATACCCTGGCCAGCCCGGTGATCCGGGTGAGCAACCGCGAACAGGCGCGCATCCACATCGGTCAGCGCGTGCCCATCATCAGCGCCACCTCGGTGCCTTCGACCCAGGGGCCGGTGATCACCGAAAGCGTGACTTACCTCGACGTCGGTCTGAAGCTTGAAGTGCAGCCCATCGTGCACCTGAACAACGAAGTGGCGATCAAGGTCGCGCTGGAAGTCAGTAACGCCACGCCGCTGGCGCCGACCGCTCAGGGCACCATTCCGGTCCAGGTCGATACCCGCAACGCCCAGACCACCTTGCGTCTGCATGATGGCGAAACCCAGATCCTCGCCGGTCTGGTGCGCAACGACCATGGCAGCAGCGGTAACAAGATCCCTGGCCTTGGCGACATTCCTGGCCTGGGCCGCCTGTTCGGCAGCAACAAAGACGACATCAGCAAATCCGAACTGGTGCTGTCGATCACCCCGCGGATCGTGCGCAACCTGCCATACCAGAGCCCGTCGGACATGGAATTCTCGACCGGCACCGAAACCAGCATGCACATCCAGGCCCCTGACCGTTCGATGAGCACGACGGTTCAGACCGGCCCCATGAGCGCACCGATCGCCACCACGGTTACTGTCGGGAAGCCTTGATCATGAGCGCCTCGCAACGCGGTTTTACCCTGGTCGAAGTCGTGGTGACGCTGGCCCTGGTCGGCCTGTTGGCCGGCATGGCCGCACCGCTGACCGAGACGGTGGTGCGCCGTGGCAAAGAGCAGGAACTGCGAACCGCGCTGTACCAGATCCGCGATGGCATCGACGCCTACAAACGCGCCTTCGACGCCGGCTACATCGAGAAATCGCTCGACAGCAACGGCTACCCGCCGAACCTGAAAGTGCTGGTCGAGGGTGTACGTGACGTGCGCAGCGCCAAGGGGGCCAAGTTCTACTTCCTGCGGCGCATCCCCCGTGATCCCCTGGCCACCGTCAAGCGTGACGACGAGGGCGGCTGGGGCCTGCGTGCCTATGACAGTTCGGCTGAGAACCCGCGCGAGGGCCAGGACGTCTTTGACGTTTACTCCAAGGCCCGGGGCAAAGGTCTCAACGGTATCGCCTATCGTGAGTGGTGAGCATATGCGTCGGCAAAAGGGTTTTACCCTGTTGGAACTGATGGTGGTCATGGCAATCATCGCGACCCTGATGACGATCGCCATGCCACGCTACTTCACCAGCCTGGAAGCCTCGAAAGAGACCACCCTGCGCCAGAGCCTGTCGTCCATGCGCGAGGCGCTGGATCATTACTACGGCGACACCGGGCGTTATCCCGACTCCATCGAACAACTGGTCGAACTGCGCTACCTGCGTAACCAGCCGCTGGACCCGATTGCCGAGCGCAAGGACACCTGGGTCGTGGTCGCGCCACCGGATGGCGTGGCGGGCGGGGTGGCCGATATCAAGAGTGGCGCCAGCGGGAGGGCGCGTGATGGCAGCCTTTATTCCGAGTGGTAAGCCTTCGGGTCAGGACGGCTTCACCTACCTGGGTGTGCTGTTTCTGATTGTCGTGATCGGCATGGGCCTGGCCAGTGCCGGCGAGTTGTGGGCCACCGCTTCACGCCGGGATCGCGAACACCAGTTGCTCTGGGTCGGTACGCAGTATGCCCAGGCGCTGCGCAGCTATTACCGCAGTTCGCCCGGCGTCGCCATGTACCCGAAAGAGCTCGCGGACCTGTTGCAGGACGAGCGCTTCCCGTCGGCCAGGCACCATATCCGCCAGTTGTACCCGGAGCCGATGACGGGGGGCGAATGGGAGCTGATGCGCGGTATCGACGGACGGATCAGCGGTGTGTACTGCCCGTCCGAGCAGAAGCCGCTCAAACAAGAGAACTTTCCCAGCGAGTGGTCGGACTTCAAAGGCATGGCCAGCTACAAGGATTGGCAGTTCGTGGCCGAGAAAGTTGTCCTCGATGGCACCGAGGGGCTGCCCAAAGAACAGTCCACCGCGCCCCAGGCATTGCAGCCTTGAACCTCGGGAGCGGGTTTTAACAGCCAGCACATTTGCGCCAAATGTACCTGGTCCAATTGTGGGAGCGGGCTTGCTCGCGAAGGCGGCCTGACAGCCGACCTGTCTTTTGTTGACTGTGTACATATCCGTTTTTTTGGTAACGGCGGCTTATGGTTTCGCCCTTACGGCGAGTCCCTTTTGGCAAACGCCCCAAAAGGAACCAAAAGGTCTCGCCCCTTACGTACGGCCCCTCGCTTAGGCTCGGGGTTCCTTCGCTCCGGCCTTCATCCGGGGGCATCGCCTCCGGTCGGCTTCGCTTCGACCTCCTCTCGATGTGTTCGACTGCGTCGAACGGCGCTGCGCGCCTACCCCCGGATGAACGCCTCCACTCAGCCTTCCGAGGGGGCGGGTGGAGCAAGATCAAAAGCTGCAGGCGAGCTAACGCTCGGCCTGTTGATTGGTGAAGAGCGAAGGTGTACGCCGCTCTGCTTTTGCTCTTCTGTGGGAGCGAGCTTGCTCGCGAAGGCGACCTGCCAGCCAACCAATTTCTTTCGAATGTACCCAGCCCAACTGTGGGAGCGAGTCTGCTCGCGAAGACGGCCTTGCAGCCAACGAAAATCCTCTGCCTCACACCAGCAAAATGGCCAGAAATTATGGATGTCAGGCAAGGCTGTAGGATCAGGAGTGAGGCTACACCGCCTTGCGTCGTTGCCTACAACTACGCCAGAATCCGCCGGCTTGTGGGCCTTGGACCCTGACTCTATCGTTGTCGGGTCGCTGCAAATTCAGCGACCGGATTTAGCGATCCGAACAGATACAGGGACACCAGCACTCCAGTCTTGATTGCATTCGTTTCTATGCCTGCAATTTGATTATGGCGGCTGTGCGTCGGAGACCTTCGGGTCTGCCGGGTTTGCCTGTAACCGGTTCGCTAACCTTCGTACAGTCGCCACCCTTACTTGTTTAGCGACAGGTCTTGGTGGTTCCAGTTTCTACAGGAGCTCCACCATGTTCAAACCCACACCCAATCCCCCCGAATCAGAAGCCGATACCACCCGGAGTGCATTAACTCTCCACCTCAAACCCGCCATCCTCAAAAACAACGCGCCCCACAACCCCAGCACAATGTTCATCATCGCGCCAAACATCGACACCGAAAGCCTGTTGGCCCACGCCTGCGAATCGCTGGCCTCGGCGAGCGTCATGGCCAGTGATTTCGCCACGTTTCTGGACGGCCCTCAGCGCAGCATGTTGCTGGGGATCCAGCAGGTGATCATGCTGGCGGACCTGGCGGTCAACCGTGCACTGGATAACGTTGCCCCATTGGACTAGTCACTGAACCTTTGTGGCGAGGGGGCTTGTCGGACCGCCGCACCGCCCCGTTGGGCTGCGCTGCGGCCCCAAAATCAGGCAATGGGTTTTTCAGGCTGACCGCGCTGTATGGATTTGCGACTGCTGCGCAGCCGAAAGGGGGCGAGCCCCTCGCCACAGGGGTTGTGTTCGCTTGTATGCATCAGGCGCTTTCCAGCATCTTGATCAATTCCTCAGGCCACACTGTTTCTCGGGTCTCTCGCAGTTCGGCTACGGACCACCACTTATGGTCCGCCATTACCCGGGCTTCGTGAGCCGTCCATCCCTCACGGGACAGGCGTTCACTGTCGGTATGAACCACAAAATACCGCTCAACCGACAGCACCGTTTCGCCGCTTGGCAGCATCATCGGAAAACTGCGCTCTGCAACGCAGGCTCCCACGGCAGCGATATTCAGCCCGGTTTCTTCAAACAGTTCACGAACCGCCGCAGCCTCAAAGGATTCACCCGGCTCAAGCCCGCCACCGGGTGTCGCCCAGTGGCTTTGGCCGTCGAGGGCATCGCCTTTGTGCTGGAAGTGAAACAGCAGAACCTGTTGCGAGGGATTGATCACCAGCAGTCTGGCGGAATTACGTTGGCGCATTTTTTTCTTTCCATAGAGTGCCGCGAACCGCAGCTTTCACTGCGGCTTGCGACGGTAAAGCTCATGTCGGCGTTATTAGACCGAAAGGGTTAAGCCACCACCCGATAACACGGCACATACGCCGCGCCGCCCGGCAGTTTCATGCGGTGCTGGGCGACGAAGGCTTTGAGCAGCAGGTCCAGCGGTTGCATGATCGCCGCGTCGCCACGGATCTGGTAGGGCCCGTGCTCTTCGATCAGGCGGATGCCCTTGTCCTTGACGTTGCCGGCGACGATGCCGGAGAACGCGCGGCGCAGGTTGGCCGCCAGTTCGTGGGAGGGCAGGTCGAGGCTCAGTTTCAGGTTGGCCATGTTTTCGTGGGTCGGGTCGAACGGGCGCTGGAAGCCTTCGTCGATTTTCAGCAGCCAGTTGAAGTGGAACGCATCGTTGCGCTCGCGGCGGAACTGCTTGACCGCCTTGAGGCCCTGGGTCATCTGGCGAGCCACTTCGGCCGGGTTATCGATGATGATCTGGTAGTGCTGCTTGGCGGCGTCGCCCAGGGTGGCGCCTACGAACGCGTCCAGTTGCTCCAGGTACGGCGCGGCATGTTTGGGCCCGGTGAGGACGACCGGGAAGGGCAGGCCTGCGTTGTCCGGGTGCATCAGGATGCCCAGCAGGTACAGGAATTCTTCGGCCGTACCGGCGCCGCCCGGGAAGATGATGATGCCGTGACCGACGCGGACGAAGGCTTCCAGGCGTTTTTCGATGTCCGGCAGGATCACCAGTTCGTTGACGATCGGGTTCGGCGCTTCGGCGGCGATGATGCCGGGTTCGGTCAGGCCCAGGTAGCGACCGCCGTGGATGCGTTGCTTGGCGTGGGCGATGGTCGCGCCCTTCATCGGGCCTTTCATCACGCCGGGGCCGCATCCGGTGCAGATGTCCAGGCTGCGCAAGCCCAGTTCGTGGCCGACTTTCTTGGTGTATTTGTACTCTTCGGTGTTGATCGAGTGCCCGCCCCAGCACACCACGATCTTCGGCTCGACGCCGGGGCGCAGGGTGCGGGCGTTGCGCAGCAGGTGGAAGACGTAGTCGCTGATGCCCTGGGAGTTGCTCAGGTCGATGCGCTGGCTGTCGAGTTCGTTTTCGGTGTAGACGATGTCACGCAGGGCGCTGAAGAGCATTTCCCGGGTGCTGGCGATCATTTCGCCGTCGACGAAGGCGTCGGCCGGAGCGTTCAGCAGTTCCAGGCGTACGCCGCGGTCCTGCTGGTGAATGCGGATCTCGAAATCCTTGTAGGCTTCCAGAATGGTCTTGGCGTTGTCGACATGGGCGCCGGTGTTGAGGATGGCCAGGGCGCACTGGCGGAAGAGGCTGTAGATACTGCCGGAACCGGCTTCGCTCAATTGCTGGACTTCCCGTTGCGAGAGCGTTTCCAGGCTGCCTTTGGGACTGACGGAGGCGTTGATAACTTGGCGTTGGGTCATTCAATGATCCTTAAAACGATGTCATTCACACAGCAACTACGAATGGCATCCGAATGATGTGTATTCATGAAAGAAGATGGCACGAACTGCGCGGTCTCGCCATGTCCCCCGATTGACGATGAAAAGATGAAAAGGAGCTCCAGCATAGCTAAATCCCTCGCAGAGGCGATAATGGCCCGCTGACTTTTTGCCTCAGACCCCTTTTTACCCTTTCAGCTCAGGAAAAACCGACGCAATGTTCGAAATCCAGCCGATGAACGCTGACACCTACCGGCAACAGACGCGGCGCAGTACGGTCATCATTGCCCTGATCTTCCTGGCGCTGGCGATGCTGCTGTCCACGGCGGCGGTGGCGCTGTTCGGCACGCCCGGGGGCGACAATCTGCGTTTCAACGTCGGTGGCGTGTTTGTTGCCGTGCTGGCGATGGTCGTGCTGATGCGCAAGGTGTTCTGGCGCCAGGCGTGGATGGCGCCTGCGGTCTACAGTTGGCAGCTCAAGCGCAGCCTGATGAGCATCACCAATGTCATGCATCATGTAACGGCGGCCGTGGAACGGGGTGATCCGGTTGCGATGAAGCTGTTGCGTTTCTACCATTTGGGCTTGAACCAGATGCATCAACTCGATGGAAACTCCAGTGACCATGGCCAGTTGATCCGCGAAATGGACCAGCACAAGGAACGGATGCAAGCGCAGGGCATCGAAATCCAACAGACACGGCTGGATCCGGCGTGGCTGGAGGCGGTCAAGCAGGCGCCGCGCTAACATCATTGCGAGCCCGGCTCGGGCATAGTGAGCAAAAACGGCGATCAGGAAGGTTCGTCCGTCATCGACACAGGGAGCACCATGGGACATCCATTGATCAACGATCAAATTCAAATGCTTCGGTCAGCCGTGCCAAGGCTCAAGGTCCGCTCGGCGGTGACCTTGCTGATGGCGGTGTGCCTGTCGATGGTGGCTATCGTGATCTGGGAAGCCTGGAGCTCACGCCAGTACCACCTGCATGACAAGGAAGTGGTGATGTCCAACCTTGCGCAGACGCTGGCTTCGCAAGCACAGGCAACGATCAAGCAGGCCGATACGCTGCTGTTCACGTTGGTCGATCGTCTGGAACACGACGGCGTGGATCAATCCCGGCTGCCGGCATTGCTCAATGCCCAGCGCAGTGAGTTGAGCCAGCTCCATGGCTTGTTCGTTTTCGACGAAAAAGGGCAGTGGCTCGCCAATTCCAATGGCGCCGGCCAAACCGGCGTCAACAATTCCGACCGCGAATACTTCATCTTCCATCGCGACAACCCCAGCCGAGGGCCGCACATCGGGCCGTCGATCAAGAGCCGTTCGAGCGGCGAGTGGATCATGACGGTTTCACGTCGGCTCAATCATCCCGACGGCAGTTTTGCCGGCGTGGCACTGGCGACGATCTACCTCAGTCATTTCCTGCAGCTCTACGACAGCATCGACATGGGCAGCAACGGCGTGATCACCCTGATCGCCGACAACGCCAGCATTGTCATTCGCCGACCCTTCAAGGAGTCGGATATCGGCAGCAGTCTCGCCAAGAGCCCGTTGTTCACCCGGTTGTTGCCAAAGGCCGATGCGGGCACGGCCACGATCACGTCGGTCGTCGACGGTGTCGAGCGGGTGACGGGGTACCGCCGGGTCGAGGGTTATCCGCTGATCGTGTTTGCCGCGCTGAACAAGGATGAAGTGCTGGCCAGTTGGCGCAAGGAAACGCTGCTCAGCGCCGGCATCGTCACGCTTTTGCTTGGTGTTCTCGGGGTATTGGGGGTCCGGCTGATCAAACTGATGAAGCAGCAGAACCTGGCGCAGGTCGAGTTGCTGGACACCCAGGACAAGCTCCTGGAGGTCAATCGCAACCTCGAAGGCCTGGCCCTCAAGGATGCGCTGACGGGGCTGGCCAACCGGCGTCAGCTCGACGCTTTCATCGATGCCGAAATGGGCCGTGCCCGGCGTAGCCAGAGCGAGTTGGCGCTGCTGATGATCGATGTCGATCATTTCAAACCGTTCAATGACCGCTACGGTCACCTGGCCGGTGATGAGTGTTTGCGCAAGGTCGGTGCGATCATCACCGACAACATCAAGCGCCCCGGTGATCTGGCCGCCCGTTATGGTGGCGAGGAGTTTGCAGTGGTGCTGCCCGGCAACGACTACGTGGGGGCATTCCTGGTGGCGGAGAAAATCCGTCGCGCGGTGCTACAGGCCGCAATTGCCCACAGCGACAGCCCGGAAGGCGCCGTCACCGTCAGCGTTGGCGTGTGTGCGAGCAATGGTGCGTCCCAGGTTCGCTCCGAAGACCTGATCGGTGCGGCGGACAAGGCGCTGTACGTGGCCAAGGCCAGTGGGCGCAATATGAGTGTGATTGCCAACTGAGGCTCAGGCGTCAGGCAAACCGGTCCGTTCCCTGTGTAGGAGCTGCCGCAGGCTGCGATCTTTTGATCCTGGTTTCAGGTGGCCCGCCGCAATCGCCACTGCCTGATCAATCGAAGATAGACCAACACATTGATCACCAACACCACGCTACCCAAACCCAGTTGAATGGTCGGCGTAAGGCCCGCCGGGTAAATCACCGGCCAAATGTAATGCTCGATGAACCCACCGCCATAGCCAGTTTGCCCGGCTCCATGGCGCATGTGGTTTTCCCAGTCGGTCAGCGGGCAGGGCAGGTGGAAGAACTCCACCGCCATCCCCCACAGCGCAGCGGGCGGATGCCACCAGATCAGGTGGCGCCATTTGAGTATCAGCAGCCCGCCGAACACGACAAACACAATGAACGACAGGTGAAACAGCATCAGCCCGTCGGCGGCGATTCGGTACAGCATGTCGGTGCCCCTGAAGGCTGATCGAATCGCTCCATGGTACTCGGGCCGCAGGCCGACGCTCTATCGATTGTCGCGGCCCAATGCGCTGAGCACACCCTTTAAACGCTCGGTCATCGATTCACTGCTGCGTTGCATCGGCGCGCGCAGTTCGTCACCGATCAAGCCTTGCAGGGCCAGCGCGGTTTTCACCGGGGCCGGGTTGGGCTCCAGGAACAGGCTGTTGATCAGTGGCAGCAATCGGAAAAACGTGGCGCGGCCTTCAGCCAATTGGTTGTCGCGGATCTGCCGGTGCAACTGCACGAACAGTTCCGGATGGATATGCGCCGACGCGGCAATCGCGCCTTTGGCGCCCAGGCACAGGGCATTGAAGATCTGGTTGTCTTCGCCACACAGCACGTCGACATGGCCGCTATCGAGCAAGGCGAGGGTGTTGGAAAAGTTACCGCCGCAATCCTTGATCGCGACGATCCGCTCGTGGGCGACGATGTTGAGCAGGGTCGACTGTTCGAAGGCCACGCCGGTTCGGTAGGGGATGTCGTAGAGAATCAGTGGCACGCTGGAGGCATCGGCGACCGTGCGGAAAAACACTTCGAGGCCGGCCTGGGACGGGCGGATGTAATACGGCGCCGGCACCAGCAGGCCCGCCACCGGGCGCTTGAGGATCTCGCTCTGGAACTGCAACAACTCGGTCAGGTTGTTGCCGGCCAGGCCCATGACCACCCGTTGCGCCGGCACCAGCTCCAGCACCGCATCCAGCACTGCCAGTTGCTCATGTTTGCCCATCGCCGCCGGCTCGCCGGTGGTGCCGCAAACGACGAGGCCGTCGACACCTTTTTCCAGCAGGTGGCTGACCAGCCGGCGCAAGCCGACGAAATCGATGGCGCCGTTGTGGAAAGGTGTGACCAGTGGAACCCAGATACCCTGAAACGCTGACATGCTTTTTTCTCCTGATGGTTGACCGATTTCGTCACCGTCAGGGGCATGGAAGGAGAGTAAGCAAGGGGAGTGTGGTCCGTCGCGCTCAATGTCCTGTCAGCTCATCTGACGGGACAGCGCGCCCCGGTCACATGAGCGACTGTTTCTTCGATTTGAGGGCGTGCGCAACGCAACCTTGCGCCTTGGCAATCAAGCCAATGACGGAAGTGTTGAGGTTGAAGGTTGCGGACATACTTGCTTACACCCTGAGTGAGGCGCCCAGTTTTAAAAGCCGGCGCGCCTTTTGTCAATCACGAAAATCAGCGAACTCGGCGCGCATCCGGCCATTGTGCTTGGCCTTGTAGAGCTGATGATCGACCTGCTCGATGAATTCCAGGGCCGTGGCATGCATCGATGCCAGGGTGGTGCCGACGCCGAGGCTGATACTCAACAGCTTCGACACGTTCGAGAATTCATGGGGGATCTGCTGCTGGCGAATCAGGTGCAGGCACTTGTGCGCCACCAGCCGTGCGGATTCGGCATCGGTTTCCGGCAGCAGCCAGACAAACTCTTCACCGCCGATCCGGGCGATGAAATCCCGTGGCCGGTTCGCCGCCAGGGACAAGGTTTGCGCGACGCGGCGCAGGCATTCGTCGCCCTTGATGTGGCCGTAATGGTCGTTGTACTGCTTGAAGTAGTCGATATCCAGCACGATCACCGATAACGGCAACGCGGTGCGCTGGGCCGTGTTCCACTCGCGTTCCAGCACGGTGTCGAACATGCGGCGGTTAGCGATACCGGTCAGGCCGTCCTGGAAGGAATACTCTTCCAGTTGTTTTTGCAGGCGGATCAGGTGTTCTTCGGTTTTCTTGCGCTCGCTGATATCGAACATGAACCCCACCAGCGCCTCGACTTCGCCGTCCTTGCGCACCACGTGCACCACATCGCGGATCCACACGTACTCGCCGCTTTCGGTCAGTGCGCGATAGTCGGCCTCGTGATCGATGCCGGCCCGCGATTGCGAGACACAGAAGTCCATCACGTAGTCGCGGTCATCCGGGTGCATGCGCTCGACCCAGTCATTGACCGAGGCCCAGCTGTGCTGCTTCCAGCCCAGCAATTCTTCGATCTGTGGCCCGATGTAGCTGAAGGTCATGGTTTTCCAGTCGATGCGCCAGGGAATGGCTTTGGTCGACTCAAGCAGGGTTTTGTAAACGTCGCGGTCGGTTTCGACTGAACTCATGAAGGGCCTGCCTCGATGAAAAATGCAGGGCCATCATGTTGTTAGCACTTTGGCGAATCAAGCGGGCAGCCGATGAATGGCACGCGGGCGTCTCAGTGAGCAAGATTGTTCAAGCCATTGGCCGCCACAGCTGGCAAAGTCTCAGGTCTTTCCCTGTCTGTAGAACGTCATGCCCAACTCACTCATGCCGCGCAGCGCCTTTCTGCGCGGGGCTGCGGCGATCATGCCGCTGTCCCTGGCCACCGCGCCCTGGGGCTTGCTGGCCGGTTCCATGGCCATCGAAGCCAACCTCACGCCCCTGCAAGGCCAGGGCCTGTCGAGCATTGTGTTTGCCGGTGCGGCGCAACTGGTGGCCATCGGCATGCTCAAGGGCGGTGCCGGGATCTTTTCGATCTTGCTCACCACCTTGCTGCTGACCTCCCAGCATTTGCTTTACGGGATGAGCATGCGCTCGGTGATTTCGCCATTGCCGGGGCGCTGGCGTGCGGGCCTGGGGTTTTTGCTCACTGACGAGCTGTTCGCCCTGACCAGCCAGCACGACAAGCAGCAATTCAACCGCTGGTACGCCCTGGGCGTGGGCCTGACGTTCTACATCGCCTGGAACCTCTTCACCCTGGCGGGCATTGTGCTCGGCAGCAGCATTCCGGGCCTTGAACACCTGGGCCTGGATTTCTCCATCGCGGCCACCTTCATTGCCCTGATCACCCCGGTGGTACGCAACGTGCCGACCGTGGTGTGCGTGGCGGTGTCGCTGTTTTGCTCGGTGCTGTTCAGCTACTGGCAATGGGGTTCAGCGCTAGTGCTGTCGGGGCTGGCGGGGATGACCGCCGGGTTTGTCTGCAATAAATTCTACGGTGGACGCACATGATGGTCTGGGCTGTGATTGTCGGAATGGGCGTATTGGTGTTCCTCAACCGCTACGTTTTTCTCGAACCGCGCCTGCCGGTGCGCCTGAGCAGCAATGCCCGGCAATTCCTCGGGTTTGCCGTACCGGGCATGTTGACGGCTATCTGTGGGCCGATTGTGTTCATGCCGGAAAAACAGCTGAATCTACACTGGGACAACCCCTATCTGATCAGCTCGCTGGTGGCGGTGGGGCTGGTGCTTTACACGCGCAATACATTGCTCAGCATGCTGTTGAGCATGGGCTTTTTCTTTTTGCTGCGCTGGTGGCTCTGAGCGGAGCAGGGGAACTGATCTAAGCTTTAAGTGGAAGACCGATCCCTTCGGGAAGTGAGGTGAACATGGCCAATGAACCCAAGCGTCCGGACCCGGAAGAAGACGTGGACGAACCCACGGAAGAAGAGATTGAGCAGCAGAAGCGGTCGATGCCGGACTGGAAGCATCCTGACGACGGTAAGGAACTGTCAGAGCCTGACCGCAAGTTCTGATCACCCCAAACGACAAAGCCCCGCCATTGTAGGAGCGAGCTTGCTCCGGGCGGCGATCCGACGATGGTCGTTAACGATAACGCGTGTTTACTGGCTGAACGCGGCGCTCTTGAGTCCATCGCGAGCAAGCTCGCTCCTACAATTTCCTTAACTGAGCAGCATTACGCCATTGAGTGGGGCTCTGTCGTTATTGATAAGTTCATGGCACTTGTTCAATTAACGCGGCGCCCTGGTTCCTGACATTGCCAACGGCCTTGTCCACCTTGTACCACTCAAATGCATCACTGATCTCGCCCTGGGATAACGCCATTTCCTCGGCTCTTTCCTTGGGCGTGGCCGGGTCCAGCCATTCCCGTGCCAGCTCGGGCGAGAACACCACCGGCCGCCGGTCATGCACGTCAAGCAGGCCGCCTGCGCTGTCCGCCGTGAGGATGACGAAACCGTCGTGTTCCCTGTGCGGGGCTCCGCCGATGGGGTACTGGCCGATGGCCGCGCAGAAAGCCGGCGTCCGGTCCCGTCGCCGGATCAACCAGGGTTGTTTGTTGCCGTCACCGGCATCCACCCATTCAAACCAGTTATCGATCGGACAGCGCGCGCGATGCGGCCAGATGGCCCGGAAGTACGGGCCGTGGGCGACTTTCTCGACCCGGGCATTGATCGGCTCCGTGCGATCCGTTGCCCAGTGCGGCCGCCAACCCCAGCGCACGGCGTCGGCGTGCAGCCGCTCGTTCTCCAGGTGCAACAGGGCAAGTTGCGTGGTGGGCGCGGCGTTATAGTGCGCCAGGGGTTCGTTGCCGACGTGATTGACCAGCGCGTCGGGGATGCTCAGCACCGCCACGAAGTCGTGAATCCCGCGGTATTGCGACAGTCGTCCGCACATGGCCTGACACTCTGGTTGAGCGTTTTTTCAGTTTAGTAGCTGGCGACGAAACAGGCTTGGCAAGCGCCGGAACCAAACCCTGTGTACCTTATCCAACCTCGGCCCGGCGTCCCGGGCGAAGGATTCCTGCCAACTTGTATTTCAATCGTGATGGTCTGGCCCAAGGCAAAAGATGAAACAGTGGTTCAAGTGTTTAACGGTGTGCGCCCTGGCAGTTGGCTTGCTGGGTTGCATCGCCGCACCCATTGCAATGACGCCGCAGACCGAAAAGCGTTTGCAGGCGCAACCGCCCATCCGTTTTCTGCTGACGTTCGATGACGGTCCCAGTGCATCGAGCTGGTGGAATCCGACCATCACGGTGCTTGAGAGCCTGGCGCAAAACCCGCTGCAGCCGGGGATCAAAGCCGTGTTCTTCGTGCAAACCCGCGCGCCGCGCGCCGGTGGCAGCGAATTGGGCCGGGACATCATGCGGCGCGAACACGCCGAAGGTCACATTCTGGGCTTCCACACGGCAACGCCCTGGCACACCAATCATCGCTCGCTGGAGCCGCAAGAACTGGAGCAGGCCCTGACCGATGGCAGCGCCGACATCGCGGCGATCACCGGTGCCCCCCCAACCCTGCTGCGCCCGCCATTCTGGAACTACGACAAGCGCACCTTCGCCGCTTATCAACAGCATGGCCTGCACGTGCTGCTCACGGACTTGAGCGCCAATGACGGTAAGATCTGGGGCTTCAACGCCAGCCCCCGGCGCCGTTCGCACATGCTGCGCTCGATGTCTGAAGTGCGCGAACGCATCGCTCGTGGCGAATTGCCGGTGGTCGACGGGGTGATACCGATCGTGGTGACGTTTCACGACCTCAACCGCTATACCGCCCGGCATACCCGTGAATACCTGCAGATTCTGCTCGACAGCGCCCGGGAGACCGGCGTGAAAACCGCGGACAAGCCGTTTTACGACGAACAGGCTGCGCTACAGCGGGCGGCCATGGCTCGAACCGTGCGCGATGGCTCGCAGCCGGTCGAGTTGCCGGGGTTCTGGAACTGGATCTGGGGTGGTAATTCTCACTGAGTTGTCGGAAATGCGAGGGGCATAACAAAATTGACGGCAATTTACTGGCGCAGAATCGGCAAAGTGTAACTATGCTGAAACGGATCCAATCGAACTGAATATTGCCCGAGGGACCGGCCATGCTTCCGATTTCAGTGCTTTGCAACATCGTAGAGTCCGGTTTCGAGCCACTGTCGTGCGAGTGCACCGAGAATCTCGGGCTGCTGAGCATCGAAGTCTACGACCCCGTCACCCGGCGGGTGGAGCTGCTGATCAGCGGTGTCTCGACAGCCGAACTGACCAGCGTGCGCGCCATCTCTGATTTTATCGGCGAGTTGCGTACCGAGATGAAGGCCGGACGCCGGGCTTTTGCCGGCTGATCGAATGTAACCACCGTCCTGTGGCGAGGGGGCTTGCCCCCGTTGGGCTGCGTAGCGGCCCTAAAAGCCGTTACCCGGTTTCTCGGAGATGAACGTAAGGACCATCTTTTTTTGAGGGGCGCTTCGCACCCCAACGGGGGCAAGCCCCCTCGCCACAAATGATCGTCGTCTTACTCTGCCGGCGGCAGCAGCTCATCAATCATCCGCAAACAATGGCTCAACCCCGGCGAAACATCGCCCACCCGTCGGCTGAGGATGATCGGCGAGGTCGCGTTGTCTTCCAGCAAGGGTGTGAAACCGATGTCGTCGCGGTGCAGCAACTGCACCGAGGCCGGTACCAGCGTGACCCCGATTCCCGCCCCCACCAGACCGATCGCCGTTTGCAGTTCGTTGGTCCACTGCGCGATGTGGATGCTCACGCCATAGGACTCAAACAGCGCGATCACATGGTCGGCGTAACTCGGCCGTGGATTGCCGGGGTACAGCACAAAGGGTTCCCTGGCCAGTTCCCGCAGGCTGATGGGGCCGGCGAGCAACGGATGGCCGGCGGGCAGGGCGGCGACCAGGCGGTCTTCGGTGAGCACGGTCTGGACGATGGCCGGGTCGTCGATGCGGATCCGCCCAAAACCGATGTCGATACGCCCGGCCTTCAATGCCTGCACCTGTTGCAGGGTGGTCATTTCCGACAGACCCAATTCCAGCTCCAGCGGTTCGCCACTGCGTAACCGGCGGATCAGCTCCGGCAGCACGCCATACAGTGTCGATGGCGCAAAGCCGATACCCAGCCAGGTCTTTTCACCCAGGCCAATACGCCGTGTGTTGTCGCAGACCTTGTTCAGTTGTTCGAGCAGGGCGGTGGAGTGCTCATGGAAAAACCGCCCGGCGTCGGTCAACTTCAGCGGGCGGCCGCGCTCCAGCAACATCACCCCCAGTTCGTCCTCCAGTTGCTGGATCTGCCGGCTCAACGGTGGTTGGGCGATGTGCAGGCGCTCGGCGGCGCGGGTGAAGTTGAGGGTTTGAGCCAATACCTGGAAGTAACGCAGGTGCCGCAGTTCCATGGGGCCTCCGGATTTTCAATTGAATACCTTTAAGGTATCAAGCCAGACCAATTCTATATTGGCCGCCCGGAAAAAGCCGTATGAGAATCCGACTCAGAACTTCAAGAACCTGACGGGTATCGAAATGCTTGCAACCGCCATTGAGTCGATCGAGACGATCATCGTCGATCTGCCGACTATCCGCCCGCACAAGCTGGCCATGCACACCATGCAGAACCAGACCCTGGTGATCGTTCGCGTGCGTTGCGCCGACGGCATCGAAGGCATCGGCGAATCCACCACCATCGGTGGCCTGGCCTACGGCAATGAAAGCCCGGACAGCATCAAGACCAACATCGATACGCACTTCGCACCCTTGTTGATCGGCCAGGACAGCGGCAACGTCAATGCCGCCATGTTGCGCCTGGAGCGCAGCATCCGTGGCAACACCTTCGCCAAATCCGGTATCGAAACCGCGCTGCTCGATGCCCAGGGCAAACGCCTTGGCCTGCCGGTCAGTGAATTGCTCGGCGGCCGCGTGCGTGATGCGCTCCCCGTCGCCTGGACCTTGGCCAGCGGTGACACGGAAAAAGACATCGCCGAAGCGGAAAAAATGCTCGACCTGCGCCGCCATCGCATCTTCAAGCTGAAGATCGGTGCCGGCGAGGTCAACCGCGACCTGGCCCACGTCATCGCCATCAAGAAAGCCCTGGGTGACCGCGCCAGCGTGCGTGTCGACGTCAACCAGGCGTGGGACGAAGCCGTCGCGATACGTGCCTGCCGAATTCTCGGCAGCAACGGCATCGACCTGATCGAACAGCCGATCTCGCGCAACAACCGCGCCGGCATGGCCCGCCTGAACGCCATGAGCCCGGCGCCGATCATGGCCGACGAATCCATCGAATGCGTGGAAGATGCGTTCAACCTGGCCCGCGAAGGCGCGGCCTCGGTATTCGCCCTGAAGATCGCCAAGAACGGCGGCCCGCGCGCCGTGTTGCGTACCGCCTGCATCGCCGAAGCGGCCGGTATCGCCCTGTACGGCGGCACCATGCTCGAAGGCGGCCTGGGCACGATGGCGTCGGCCCATGCCTTCGTCACCCTGAACAAACTGGCGTGGGACACCGAACTGTTCGGCCCGTTGCTGCTGACCGAAGACATTCTCAGCGAGCCGCTGGTGTATCGCGATTTTGAACTGCACGTGCCGAAAACACAGGGCCTTGGCCTGAGCCTGGATGAGGAGCGCCTGGCGTTCTTCCGTCGCGACAAGACCACTCATCAAGCCTGAGGAGAGCATTATGCTGTTTCACGTAAAAATGACCGTGAACCTGCCGGTCGACATGAATCCGGAGGCGGCAGCCAGACTCAAGGCTGACGAAAAAGCCCTGGCCCAGCGCCTGCAAGAGCAGGGCAAGTGGCGTCACCTGTGGCGCATCGCCGGGCACTACGCCAACTACAGCGTGTTCGATGTCGACAGCGTTCAGGAACTGCATGACCTGCTGATGCAATTGCCATTGTTTCCCTACATGGCCATCGAAATCGACGCGATGTGCCGGCATCCGTCTTCCATCCGTGACGATGACCGCTGAGCCCTGCCTGCTCAGCGCTACGCTAATAATTACAAGATGAGGAACCCTGAAAAATGAACGTCAAAATTTCCCACACTGCCGAAGTCCAGAAATTTCTCGAAGAAGCCAGCGGCCTGCTCAACGACGCCGGCAATCCACGGACCAAGGCACTGGTCTACCGCATCCTGCGTGATTCGGTGAACATCATCGAAGACCTGGCCGTGACCCCGGAAGAGTTCTGGAAAGCCGTCAACTACCTCAACGTGCTGGGCGCGCGCCAGGAAGCCGGGTTGCTGGTGGCCGGTATTGGCCTGGAGCACTACCTCGACCTGTTGATGGATGCCGAAGACGAGCAGGCCGGCAAGACCGGCGGCACCCCGCGCACCATCGAAGGCCCGCTGTACGTGGCCGGTGCGCCGTTGTCCGAAGGCGAGGCGCGCCTGGATGACGGCGTCGATCCAGGCGTGACCCTGTTCATGCAAGGTCGCGTGTTCAATACCGCCGGCGAACCCTTGGCCGGGGCTGTGGTGGACGTCTGGCACGCCAACACCGGCGGCACCTACTCGTACTTCGATGCCTCGCAGTCGGAATTCAACCTGCGTCGCCGTATCGTGACCGACGCTGAAGGCCGCTACCGTTTCCGTAGCATCGTGCCGTCGGGCTATGGCTGCCCGCCGGACGGTCCGACCCAGCAACTGCTCGATCAACTGGGCCGTCATGGCCAGCGTCCGGCCCACGTGCACTTCTTCATTTCCGCGCCGGACCATCGCCACCTGACCACCCAGATCAACCTCGACGGCGATCAATACCTGCACGACGATTTCGCCTACGCCACCCGCGACGAACTGATCGCCAAGATCACCTTCAGCGACGATCAGCAGCGCGCAGCGGCCCATGGCGTGAGCGGTCGCTTTGCCGAAATCGAATTTGACTTCACCTTGCAGTCGTCTGCACAACCTGAAGAACAGCAGCGCCACGAGCGGGTCCGCGCACTGGAAGACTGATCACCCCCGCCCCCTGTAGGAGCGAGCTTGCTCGCGATGGTCGTCAACGATGACGCTGGGTGCCTGATGTCCCGCGGCGTCCTCAAGTCCATCGCGAGCAAGCTCGCTCCTACAGGGGTTCGGCTCTAGAATGGACCGACGCAACTCATAACAACAACGAGAGTGACCTGATGATGCAAGCGCAACTGTTGAGTCAGCGCAGCCGGGTATTCGACCATGCCGACCCTTACGCCGTGTCGGGCTACGTCAATCAGCACGTCGGTAACCACTGCATTCTCATGCCCCGTGCCGGCAGCCCGCTGGCCAGCCTTGATCATCGCAAATTCGCCAGCCTCGACCTGTGCCGCATCAGCTACGGTGCCAGTGTGCGCGTGACGTCCGGTGCGCTGGACAGCATTTATCACCTGCAAGTGCTGCTGCGCGGCAACTGCCTGTGGCGTGGACACGGCCAGGAGCATTACTTCGCCCCCGGCGAATTGCTGCTGATCAACCCCGACGATCCGGTGGACCTGACGTACTCCGCCGATTGCGAGAAATTCATCCTCAAGGTCCCGACCCGTTTGTTTGAAACGGTCTGCGATGAGCAGCGCTGGCGCTATCCGGAGCAGGGCGTGCGGTTTCTGGAAAACCGTTATCAGCTCAATGAACTGGAAGGTTTCGTCAACCTGTTGGCGATGATCTGCCAGGAGGCCGAATCCACCGAGCAGATCCCCAGGGTGCAGGAGCATTACACGCAGATCATCGTCAGCAAGATGCTCAGCCTGATGAAGACCAACGTCAGTCGCCTAGATCCGGGCTCGCAGGCGGCCACGTTCGAAGCGATTGCCGATTACATCGCCAATAACCTCAAGCAGGACATCGACAGCGAAGAACTTGCGCGCCAGGCCCACATGAGCTTGCGTTCGTTGTACGGGTTGTTCGAACGCAATGCCGGTGACACGCCGAAGAACTACATCCGCCGCAAGCGCCTCGAGTCCATCAACGCCTGCCTCAGCGACCCCACATGCAACGTGCGCAACATCACCGAAGTGGCCATGGACTACGGCTTCCTGCACCTGGGACGGTTCTCCGACAGCTACCGCAAGCAGTTCGGCGAATTGCCGTCCGATACCCTCAAGCGCCGCTACTGAAATCACGCACACCCCCTGTAGGAGCTGCCGAAGGCTGCGATCTTTTGATCTTGTCTTAAAAAACAAAATCAAAAGATCGCAGCCTGCGGCAGCTCCTACAGGGTTATCTGCACAAAACGGACAAAGGTCTGCACCCCGCGGATACTCCCGCCTGATCCACCGTCCTAGCATGACCCCTGCCTGAACAATAACAATGGAGGCGGCGGCCATGACCCTGCGACCCGAATATTTGCATTCCCTGCTTGAAGACGATCCCGAGCAGGGCCTCTATCGCTGCAAGCGCGAGATGTTCACCGACCCGCGTCTGTTCGATCTGGAGATGGAACACATCTTCGAAGGCAACTGGCTGTACCTGGCCCACGAAAGCCAGATCCCCAACATCAACGACTTCTACACCACGACCATGGGGCGCCAGTCGATCTTCATCGCGCGCAACAAGGACGGTGTGCTCAACGCCTTCATCAACGCCTGCAGCCACCGTGGCGCGACCCTGTGCCGGCACAAGTCTGGCAACAAAAGCTCCTACACCTGTCCGTTCCACGGCTGGACCTTCAACAACTCCGGCAAGCTGCTCAAGGTCAAGGATCCGGCCAACGCCGGTTATCCCGCGAGCTTCAACTGCGAAGGCTCCCACGACCTGACCCGCGTCGCGCGGTTCGAGTCCTATCGCGGCTTCCTGTTCGGCAGCCTCAAGGCCGATGTTGTGCCACTGGTCGAGCACCTGGGCGAGTCGGCGAAGATCATCGACATGATCGTCGACCAGTCCGCCGATGGCCTGGAAGTGCTGCGGGGCTCTTCCAGCTACATCTACGAAGGCAACTGGAAACTCACTGCCGAAAACGGCGCCGACGGCTACCACGTCAGCTCCGTGCACTGGAACTACGCGGCCACCCAGAACCAGCGCAAGCAGCGTGAAGCCGGTGACACCAACCCGACCATGAGCGCCGGTAGCTGGGCCAAGCAGGGCGGTGGTTTCTATTCCTTCGACAAGGGCCACATGCTGCTCTGGACCCGCTGGGCCAACCCCGAGGACCGTCCGCTGTACGAGCGCCGCGATGAGCTGGCGCAGGATTTCGGCAAGGCTCGCGCCGACTGGATGATCGAGAACTCGCGCAACCTGTGCCTGTACCCCAACGTGTACCTGATGGACCAGTTCAGCTCGCAGATCCGCATCGCCCGGCCGATCTCGGTCAACCGTACGGAGATCACCATCTACTGCATCGCCCCCAAAGGCGAGAGCGACCACGCCCGGTCCAGCCGGATTCGTCAGTACGAGGACTTCTTCAACGTCAGCGGCATGGCCACGCCGGACGATCTGGAGGAATTCCGTTCCTGCCAGACCAGCTACCAGGGCAGCGTCACCACCTGGAACGACATGTCCCGTGGTGCCGAGCACTGGATCGAAGGCGCTGACGAAGCCGCCAAAGAGATCGACCTGCACCCGCTGCTCAGTGGTGTGCGCACCGAAGACGAAGGTCTGTTCGTGCTGCAACACAAATACTGGCAGCAGACCATGCTCAAGGCCCTGGCCTTTGAGCAGTCGAAACTGATCGCCGTGGAGGACGTGCAATGACCATCACCTACGACAGCGTGCGCGACTTTCTCTACCGCGAAGCGCGTTACCTGGACGACCGCCAGTGGGACCAGTGGCTGGAACTGTACGCCCCGGACGCGACCTTCTGGATGCCGTCCTGGGACGACAACGACGAGTTGACCGAGGACCCACAACGGGAAATCTCGCTGATCTGGTACGGCAACCGCACCGGCCTGGAAGACCGCGTCTTCCGCATCAAGACCGAGCGCTCCAGCGCCAGCGTGCCGGACACCCGCACCTCCCACAACATCAGCAACATCGAGCTGCTCGAACAGGCCGACGGTTTGTGCAAGGTGCGCTTCAACTGGCACACCCTGAGCTTTCGCTACAAGACCGTCGACAGCTATTTCGGCAGCAGTTTCTACACCCTCGACATGCGCGGTGAAAACCCGTTGATCAAGGCCAAGAAAGTGATCCTGAAGAACGACTACGTTCGTCAGGTCATCGATGTTTACCACTTGTGAGGCTGGCGTCATGACCCATTCCATTGCGTTCAATTTCGAAGACGGCGTCACCCGTTTCATCGACGCCAACGTGGGCGAGACCGTGGCCGATGCCGCTTACCGCCAGGGCATCAACATCCCGCTGGACTGCCGCGACGGCGCCTGTGGCACTTGCAAGTGTTTTGCCGAAGCCGGTCAGTACGATTTGGGCGAGGAGTACATCGAAGACGCCCTCAGCCCTGAAGAGGCCGCGCAGGGTTTTGTCCTGACCTGCCAGATGCGCGCCCAGAGCGATTGCGTGGTGCGGGTGCCGACGTCCTCCGAGGTCTGCCGCACCCGTCAGGCCAGCTACGACGCGACCATCAGCGCCGTGCGCCAGCTGTCCGACAGCACCATTGCACTGTCGATCAAGGGCGAAGCCCTGAGCAAACTGGCGTTCCTGCCTGGGCAGTATGTGAACCTGGGAATCCCCGGCAGCGAACAGACCCGCGCCTACTCGTTCAGCTCGCTGCAGCGCGATGGCGAAGTCAGCTTCCTGATCCGCAACGTGCCCGGTGGCTTGATGAGCAGTTTCCTCACCGGCATGGCCAAGGCCGGCGATTGCATGAGCCTGGCAGGCCCCTTGGGCAGTTTCTACTTGCGTGACATCCGTCGGCCGCTGTTGCTGCTGGCCGGTGGCACCGGGCTGGCGCCGTTCACCGCGATGCTGGAGAAGATCGCCGAGCAGGGCAGCGATCATCCGCTGCATCTGATCTACGGCGTGACCCACGATTTCGACCTGGTGGAAATCGACCGCCTCGAAGCGTTTGCCGCGCGCATCCCCAACTTCACCTTCAGCGCCTGCGTCGCCAGCCCCGAGAGCCAGCATCCGCTCAAGGGCTACGTGACCCAGCACATCGAGCCAAAGCATTTGAACGAGGGGGACGTCGACGTCTACCTGTGCGGTCCGCCGCCGATGGTCGAGGCCGTCAGCCAGTTCATTGGCGAGCAAGGCATCGCGCCTGCGAACTTCTACTACGAAAAGTTTGCTGCCAGCGCGGCGTGAGCCGACCCAATGTGGGAGCGGCGGTGCGGCGATTCGACTTGATCGCGAAGAGGCTGGAACATTCAGCATTGATGTCGTCTGTAAGTCCGCTTTCGCGGGCAAGCCCGCTCCCACAGTTAATGGGGGGCGGCCGCTGATTCTGTGCACGACACAGATCCATTGTGGGAGCGGGCTTGCCCGCGAAGGGGCCGGAACATTCAGCATCCAGGTTGCCTGTGAGTCAGCAATCGCGAGCAAGCTCGCTCCCACAGGATTGGGTATCGCCCGATACATCGTCATTGACCGATGAGGTACATATGAACAGATTTCACGAAAAAGTCGCGCTGATCACCGGCGCTGCCCAAGGCATCGGGCAGCGGGTGGCCGAGCGCATGGCAGCCGAAGGGGCGAAGCTGATCCTGGTGGATCGTTCCGAGCTGGTGTTCGAAGTGCAGCAACAACTGGCCGCGACCACTCAGGTATTGGCCCTGACCGCCGACCTTGAGCAATACGACGAATGCAGCCGGGTGATGCAAACCGCCGTCGAGCGCTTCGGGCGCCTCGATGTGCTGGTCAACAACGTCGGCGGCACCATCTGGGCCAAACCGTTCGAGCACTACGAGGCATCGCAGATCGAGGCCGAGGTCCGTCGTTCGCTGTTCCCGACCTTGTGGTGTTGCCACGCCGCGCTGCCGTTCATGCTGGAGCAGGGCAGCGGGGCGATCGTCAACGTCTCTTCCATCGCCACCCGCAGCCTCAATCGCGTGCCCTACGGTGCGGCAAAGGGTGGGGTCAATGCCTTGACCGCCTGTCTGGCGTTCGAAACCGCCGGTCGTGGCGTGCGGGTCAACGCCACGGCGCCTGGCGGCACTGAAGCACCGCCGCGACGCATACCCCGCAATGGTGCCGAGCAAAGCGAGCAGGAAAAACTCTGGTACCAGCAGATCGTCGACCAGACCCTCGACAGCAGTTTGATGAAACGCTACGGCACCCTGGATGAGCAGGCGGGGGCTATTCTGTTTCTGGCCAGCGACGAAGCGTCCTATATCACCGGCATGATCATGCCCGTGGGCGGCGGCGATCAGGGCTGACGCGAGCGACGAACAACCCCATCGGCAAACGGAGTCATGGTGATGAGTGACAAACCCACGATCGTGCTGGTCCATGGTTTCTGGGGCGGTGCCGCCCACTGGAACAAGGTCATCGTCAAATTGCTCAGCCGGGGCGACACGCACATTCGTGCTGTCGAGTTACCGCTGACGTCCCTGGCCGAGGATGCCGAGCGTACGCGCAAGATGGTCGCCCAGGTGTCCGGTCCGGTGCTGCTGGTGGGGCATTCCTATGGCGGCGCAGTCATCACTGAAGCGGGTGATTTGCCGAATGTGGTCGGGCTGGTGTACATCGCCGCGTTCGCCCCGGACGCCGGTGAAAGCCCCGGCGGTATCACGCAACGGCACCTGCCTGCGGCAGCGGCCAACCTGACGCCCGATAGCGACGGTTATCTGTGGGTCAAGCCCGAGCTCTACCACGAGAGCTTCTGTCAGGACCTGCCGGCGACCGAAGGGTTGGTCATGGGCCTTACCCAGAAAGCGCCGCTGGCGACTACCTTCGGCGACACCATTGGCACGGTGGCCTGGAAGAACAAGCCATCCTGGTATCAGATCTCGACCGCCGACCGGATGATCGCGCCACAGAACCAGCAATGGATGGCCGCGCGGCTCAACGCCCGGGAGATTCTGACCCTGAACGCCAGCCATGCGTCATTGGCGTCGATGCCCGCCGAAGTGGCGGCCTTGATCGACAGGGCTGCGACGGCGTTGGCTAACGCCCCCTAGGGGCTACAACGCATCCAGGGATGGCAAGGGAATTTCCATGGCGACGTCTGGTCGGTATTTTGGAGAAGGGCGGGTGTAAGGTGAACAAGTCGACCTGATAGCACTGCCCAGGAGGAGGTGACCATGAACGTTTCGATGCTGAACAAGATGCATATGAACGGCTATGACGTACTCAGCGTGAACAACGGCCCCTGGCGGGTATGCACCCGGAGTGACCGGCTTGGCTCGTTCAACAGTCGAGAGGAGGCACTGGCGTTTGCCGCGTCACTGCCCGGCTACAGGGCGCGCGCCGTCCGTCATCAAACAAAATGACGTCAATCTCCTGTAGGAGCGAGCTTGCTCGCGATGGACGTCAACGATGACGCGCCCTGTCTGAATGAACGCGTTGTCCGGACGTTTATCGCGAGCAAGCTCGCTCCTACAGTGTTAATAGCCACCGCCTCCACTGGGGCGGGAGGGTTCCCGGGCCTTTTGCTGCGTGTGACTCCATTGCGCGCAGGTCATGAAGCCCTTGTGGTCGACCATGCCGCGGCCATCGAAACTGACGTTGTACGCCTGCTGATGGCCTTCGTGAGTCAGTTTGTAGTCAAAGCAGGTACCGGGTTCAACGGTACGATCGGTGACCGCCAGGGGCTGGCCGCCGATTTGCCGGACTTGCTCGTGGGTCATGCCGGTGTCGACTTTCGCCACCAGCGGCTGGTTCTGATAGATCGAGTTGGTGCTGCAGCCTGCCAACGCGGTCAGTGCGACGACCAGCGTCAATAGTGGCCTGTTCATGGCAGCGCCCCCGCTATTGAGCCTTGTTGCGGCTAATGACCTTGGCTTTCACTTCCTCGGCATAGCCGGACAGTTTTTCTTCATCACCCTGAAACAAGGCACACAGTCTTTGCACGGCTTGCGCGTCGACTTCGCTGCCGAGCTGGCGCAACTGCTGTTCTATGCGCAAAAGCTCCACCGCCGACCAGCGCAAATCTGACGCAAGCCCTTGCAGATCACGCCGAAGTTGCTGTTCCGATTCGTTAAGCCACATGATGACCTCCTGAACGCTGCATTCCGCAATTTTAGACCCGTTTACCGGAGCGGATGTTGTGTTCATCTGAATCAGCGAGGTTTCCTTTGGTCGGGAAAAGCGAACGGGAAAATGCGCTGTCTGCTCTGGTTCACGGCAGGACAATGTCAAATGACAGCCTGCAAGGAACTAATTGGGCGAAGTGATATCAATGACTCGCCGAATCGTCGGGATGGATGTACGGTCGACGGCAAGCTACATTTTCTCTTTTCGAATTTAAGGAAGCAGCATGCGGATGTTGATGGGGGGAGTCGCGCTGGCATTGCTGGGCGGATGTTCGTTGCCGGCGTCGCTGGTACCGGGCGAGCCGAATGTCAGCAAGCACAGCGAGAAGACGCCAAAAGAGTATGCGGCGTGCGTTTTGCCCGCCTGGCAGACGGAAGTATCGAATACGACCCAGATTTCGATTTCCAACGGCTACCGGATCACCGCACCGAGCGTGATAACGGCCGATGAAGTGCTGGATATCGTGAAACACAAGGACGGCAGCCGGGTTTCGTTGTATCAGGGGCCACCTTGGGCCAAATCCGGCGACCTGCGCAAAATCGTGCGCGACTGCCTGTAAGTGCGAGAGGGTGAAAATCGGTCACCCACCGTTTTTCGCCTGAACCGAGAAAAACCGGATGCCTGGCGTGCATCCGGTTTTTTTATGGGGGGCAGTCTGAAAGGTTGGTCGCAGGAATGATCTGCTCATTGGCCTGGGCGCTGCTTTTCCTTTCCCGACGCTCGTTCATCCAGCTCTCCACCTTGACGCCGAATTCTGCCGGGGCCTTGCGCCCGAATTTCCTGGCGATGTCGAGGATGGTTTGTTGGGCGAGGGCCTCTTCCATGCGTTTTTGCGCAACCATCATCGCCCCATGGACCGCGCACGGACCGTCCAGTGCCCAGGCCGGCGGGGTGCCGTCAAACACTGCGCAACGGCCGCGGATCTCCCGACAATCGAAGATCGACTTGCGGCCGTCGATGGCGTTGACGATATCCAGCAGGGTTATTTCGTCGGCGGGCCGGGCCAGCTTGAAGCCTCCGCGCATGCCTTCGGTGGCGACCACCAGCTTGCTTTTGGCCAGCTTGGTGAAGATTTTCGCCAGATAGTCCAGGGGAACGCCTTGCAGTTCGGCAAGGTCGCGGACACTCGCTTCGCGCGAATCGCCGCCGTTGCCGACGAGAAAAAGCAGGCAGTGGATGCCGTACTCGACACCTGCGCTGTAAAGAGACATACAGATCTCCGACTTGATTAGTCGCCAATTCTAGCAGCCGAGCCTAAGCCAGGCAACGAATCGTCGTGTCCTGAATTTTCTTTTTCAGCTCGAAAAACCCTTGTCATGTACGTTCTTGAGGCTTTTCTGCGCAGGCATCGACGCGTTCGATGGCTGCCATCAAAAAAAACGGGTTGCAGGATTTAACTCGGATCAATAGAGTCGTAGTTGTTCGAGCGGCATAGGTCGACGACTCTCGAAAAACACCGACCTCATGCTTGCTCCCGATGAGCGTGACTCACAACCCTTGTTTATCCCCTGGAGTTAAAAATGAAACAGCACATTCTGGTGATCGGCGCAGGTTTCGGTGGCATGTGGACAGCTTTGAGCGCCACGCGCCTGTTCGACATTCACGGCCACAACGACGTTGAGGTAACCGTGCTGGCGCCCCAGGCCGAGCTGCGTGTGCGCCCGCGCTTCTACGAACCGAACGCCCACCAACTGGCTGCGCCGATCGGCGATCTGTTCGATGTTGTCGGGGTCAAGTTCATCAAGGGCGCGGCGCAAACCATCGATGTCGAGCAAAAGCAGGTCGGCTATGTCGATGCCGCCGGTGCCCGACAGGTCTGCAGCTACGACAAACTCGTTCTGGCCACCGGCAGCGGCCTGGCTTCGCCAAACATTCCGGGCGTGGCCGAACATGCGTTCGACGTCGACCAGATCGAACAGGCCGTGCGCCTGGAAAACCACCTCAAGGCGCTGGCCAATCAACCCGAAAGCAACGCGCGCAACACGGTGGTGGTGGCTGGTGGCGGTTTCACCGGGATCGAAACGGCGACTGAAATGCCGACCCGCCTGCGGGCCATCCTCGGCGACCGAGCCGACATCAATGTGATCATCGTTGACCGTGGCGATAAAATCGGCGGCTCGATGGGCGAGGAAATCGCTGAATCGATCGTCGAGGCCAGTGTGGCGACCGGCGTGAAATGGCACCTGAAAGCCTCGGTTGTGTCGGTCGATGCCAACGGCGTCACTCTGTCCGACGGTGCGCGTATCGATGCCAAGACCGTGGTCTGGACCACCGGCGTTCGCGCCAGCTCCCTGACCGAACAGATCCCGGCCGAACGCGATCGCCTGGGCCGCCTGCATGTCGACGCCCACCTGAAAGTGATTGGCCAGGACGACATCTTCGCCACCGGCGACGTGGCCTACGCAGCCAGTGACGAGATCGGCAACTACGCCCTGATGACCTGTCAGCACGCGATTTCGCTGGGTCGTCATGCCGGCAACAACGTGGCGGCGCAGATCCTCGGTGTCGACCCGACGCCGTACAGCCAGCCCAAATACGTGACCTGCCTGGACCTCGGCGCCTGGGGCGCGGTCTACACCGAGGGTTGGGACCGTCAGGTCAAGTTGATCAAGCAAGAGGCCAAGGCACTGAAGACCCAGATCAACACCCAGTGGATCTACCCACCGGCGGCAGATCGTGCCATCGCACTGGCTTCGGCGGATCCGATGATTCCTGTGGCCTGAGTCGTCAACCGCGTTGATTGAATAACGTAGTTCGAAAAAATCCCGCCAAGGTCAGCCTGGGCGGGATTTTTTGATTACTCACGGATTACCGGGAAAGACGTGGTTGATCTACATAAGCATGAAAAATACTCGCTATTGCGCTAACCCCGCTCAATGTTTCATTCCTTGTAACAGCCATGCGTATCGACATGCACTTCCAAAATGCGGAAGCGTCCTACGCAATTGCCAGAAATACCTGATTTTCATTCCAGCCAACCTCTTGAATGCTTTCGCCCCCCCAGGACTCGGGTGAAAGCACAGCCTTTCCTGCACGTCCCCCCCTCAGACCAGGAAGGCCTGACCATGAGCACCGCACTGCGCACCTTCTTCGACCACAGCCGCCACAAACTCCAGGTCGACGGCCTCGACACCACCCTCGACGTCCTCACCTTCAGGGGCGAAGAACACCTCAGCCAGCCGTTCACCTACACCGTCGAATTCACCGCCAGCCACCTCGACCTCGGCGCCGAAAAACTGCTCGGCCAGTACGCCCAGTTCAGCCTGCACGCCGCGCCGTCAACCCTGCCCCTGATGGCGTGGGAAGTACCCAAACCAGTCAAACCGCTGCGCACGTTTTACGGCGTGATCAGCGGCTGCCAGCGCCTGTCCGGCTCGGTCGACGAAGCGCGCTACGAAATCACCCTGCAACCGCGCCTGGGACGGCTCGCCCGTGGCCGGCAAACGCGCCTCTACCTGCAGCAATCCGTCCCGGAAATCGTCGAGAGCATCCTGCGCAGCCGCCACGGTTTTCTCGGCCAGGACTTCTTCTTCCGCCTGCACCGCGAGTACCCGCGCCGCGAACAGGTGATGCAATACAACGAAAGCGACCTGGACTTCATCACCCGCCTGCTGGCCGACGTCGGCATCTGGTACCGCTGCACCAGCGACGAACGCCTGAGCATCGACGTCGTCGAGTTCTGCGACGACCAGCGTGGCTACCAGTTCGACGTCGCCTTGCCGATGCGCTCGCCCTCCGGCCTGAGCAGCAGCGGCGAGGACGCCGTCTGGGCCCTGCAAACCCGCCACCAGATGGTGGAACAGCAAGTCAGCGTGCGCGCCTACCACCCCCGCGACGCCCGCGCCTACCTCGACGGCGAAGTCGACCAGACCCGCGGCGAGCCGGCCACCCATGGCGCACCCCACACCTACGGCGAGGCCTACCACTACGCCGAACCCTACAGCGTGCTCGGCAACGCCTACCACCAGGACGAAGACCTGCTCAGCGAAAGCGGCTACTTCTACGCGCGCCTGCGCCACGAGCGCTACCTCAACCAACAGACCCACCTCAGCGGCACCAGCAGCAGCGCCACCCTGGCCCCCGGCCAGGTACTGAACATCAGCGGCGGCGCGCCCCAGGCCTTCGCGCGCGGCGCGGTGCTCACCGGCCTCACCACCCACGCCGCCCGCGACCGCAGCTTCGAATGCCATTTCGAAGCCATGCCCTACGCCGAACGCCTGTGCTTCCGCCCACCGCTCGCGCCCAAACCGCAAATCGCCGGCACCCTGCCGGCGCGGGTCACCAGCCCCAAGGCCCACGACCCCTACGCCGACATCGATCTGGAAGGCCGCTACCGGGTCAGATTCCTCTTCGACCGCGACACCCGCAAACCCGGCCAGGACAGCAAATGGCTGCGCCAGGCCCGCGCCTACGCCGGCGACACCCACGGCCTGCACCTGCCGCTGATCTGCGGCACCGAAGTGGCCATCGCCTTCGAACAGGGCGACCCGGACAAACCCTACATCGCCCACGCCCTGCACGACGACCAGCACCCCGACCACGTGACCCTGGGCAAACGCGACTACACCCGCAACGTGCTGCGCACCCCGGCCAACAACAAGCTGCGCATGGAAGACCGGCGCGGGGAAGAGCACGTCAAGCTCAGTACCGAGTTTGGGGGCAAGAGCCAGTTGAATCTGGGGCATCTGGTGGATGCCAGGAAGCAGAAGCGGGGGGAAGGGTTTGAGCTGAGGACGGATGGATGGGGGGCGATTCGTGGCGGCAAGGGCCTGTTCATCAGTGCCGATGCACAGGCCAAGGCGCAGGGCCCGGTGCTGGACATGGACGCTGCCGTCGGCCGCCTGCAACAGGCCGGCGAACAGCTGCAAAAGCTCTCGGTCGACGCCCAGGCCGCCCATGCCGAACCGGCAGACGTGGCCGCGCAGTTGAACCTGCTGCGCCAGGACCTCGAACAGCTCAAGTCACAAGTCCTGCTGCTCAGCGCGCCGCAAGGCATCGCCTTGACCAGCGGAAAGCACCTGCAACTGGCAGCGCAACACAACCTGATGCTCAACGCCGGCGGTGAAGCCGACCTCAGCGTGGTCAAGCGCCTGTTCATCGGCGTAGGGCAGGGGCTGAGCCTGTTTGTGCGCAAGCTGGGGATCAAGTTGATCGCCAATCAGGGCCCGATAAGCGTCCAAGCGCAAAACGACCAGCTGGAACTGATCGCCCGCCATGGCCTGGAGATCACCAGCACCGAGGACGAAGTCCACATCACCGCCAAGAAAAAAATCATCCTTAATGGCGGTGGCAGCTATTTCAGCCTGGATGAGGGCGGTATCGAATCCGGTACGAGGGGCGACCACAACATCAAAGCCGCAAATTTCGAATACAGCGGCCCAGCCAGGCAAACGCTGGAAATGCCCACGCTTTCCAGGTTATCCGAGCACCAAACCAAGTCTGTGAGACTGTCGGATTTCTCTGCCTGATCCCTTTGCACAACAAGGAGCGACACTCAACATGGCCAGTTTACTTGCCCGACTTTTCGGACTTCACCGCAACCACAGGGACGCGCGATTCGATCGGCCGAGCGCGCCGATCATCCTGCCGACGCGCGATACCCGGCCCATCCACACGCCACCGCCATCCGAGACGCCAGCGCCGCTGAAGAACTGGTGCCATCCGTTCAAGGACACACAAGGCCCGCTGGCACAACTGACCCACCTGGCCAACGCTGCGGCCGGTTACTATCCGATCGGTCGCAGCGGTCTGTTTCACGGCGGCGTGCATTTCGACAGTGGCACCGGCATCCCCCAGGAACAAGCGGTGCATTGCCTGGCCGACGGTGAAGTGGTGGCCTTCCGCGTCGATACGCACTCGCCCAAGACGCGCTACTTCATCGACACCCTCACCGTCGACAAACCCTTCGCGCGCAATTTCGTGCTGGTGCGGCACCGCTTGCAGCCCCCGAAAATCCAGGGCAGTGCGGATACGCCACCGAGCCTGACTTTCTACAGCCTGTACATGCACCTGCGGGACTGGGCGAAATACCATGAAGACTCCACCCTCCCACGTCCAGCCTACTGGCCGCAGAGCACGGCCCTGCGCGTCAAGCAGACGGTGAACGACGTTCTTGCGGGCCAGCCAGAGCCGGGCCTGAACGTGCGTCATGAAGACGGAGGCAAGGTGATCGACCTCCTGCCGCGCGGTGCAGTGGTGACGGTCAGCGGCAAATGGCGTTATCGCATGCTGGAAGACCGTCTCGGCCCCGCCAAACTCGTCAAAGCCGATGGTTCGCTGGCGGGCTACATCGCCGCCAGCATTCTGCAGCCGGTTGGAGGCAACCAGCACCGCATCAAGTCGTCGAAAGAGTTGGTCCGCGTTCGCGCCGAACCGAAAGATCCGTGCGAGATTCTGATGGAACTGCCGACCGGCACCGTCGTCACGGTCAGTGGCGAGGGCCCGTTCCGCAAGCTGGAACGGGTCAACCAGTATGTGCATTTCAACTCGCTGGAAAGCCTGCAGGAACCGCAGGCGGTAGATCGGATCGTGGTGCTCGAGCAGCCGGTGCCGATCAAGGCTGGGGACCTGATCGGTCACCTTGGCGATTATCAGGACAGCGGCGCGGACCGGTCCGAACAGAAGCTGCACCTGGAAGTGTTCAGTGGCGATGACATCGATGAGTTCTTCGAGGACAGCCGCGCCTGGGCCCAGCGCCTGCCGGACAAGGACAAGACCTGGCTGAAGCTTGCCAGGGGCACGCCCGTGGCGGCGCATCAGGATCACATTAGCGCCAGCCTTTTGCCCATCTGGAGCAGCGACAACCCCTGCAGTGATGCCGACCTGCTGGTGCCCAAGAGCTTGCTGGATGGCTTGCCACCCGAGCGGAAAATTCGGGTGCCTACTGGTGCCAGCGGGAAAACCTACAACTGGTACCGTCTCGATGGCCTGCTTCATGACGCGGACGACAAGCTGCTCAACGGCTGGGTGCGTGAGGAAGTCGGCCTCACGCCCTGGCTCAGCTCCTGGTCGTGGGAAGGCTATGAAGTCATTTTCGACTACAGCCTGCCGAAACACGCCATGGCTTCGTTTTTCAGCGCCGTCAATCGCTTCAGCGACGCTCAGCACGAGCGCTTTAGCCACCTGGCGGAAAGAGACCAAAAGGGCCGAATGAAGATCCGGCTGTGCGACATCATCCACCGCAACTGCGACGGCAAAATGACCGCCGACGAACTGCAAGCGGCCCTGCGCCTGCCCGCCAAGGCACAGGCGATCTCGCAGCTGGTCCTGCGTAAGGAGAGCGAGTGGTTTTACAAGGAGCAAAAGTGGGATGCATTGGATGAACTGCTCGGCCACAGCGGCTCGACGCCGCATTTGAACTGGGTGGCAGAGAAACAGCGGATCGAGCAGATGGGCTGGTGGAGTGAAGTGGCGGAGAGAGTGGGGTTGCCGCCTTGGGGGCGGCCTTATCATTTTCATCCGTTGGGGTTAGTTGGATTGTTTGCTCGGAAAAAAAGCAGCCTGTGGATGCTAGGGACCACTTCTGAACGTTACGAGTCAGGAGGTCGAGGTCCGGGCGTAGTTTCAACAGGAAGTGGTGATCACGGAGGGGTTTCTTATGGGGTCTACCAAATGTCCTCAAAAATGGGTGTTGTTCAGGATTTTATTGAAAAGTCTGCTTATGTCGAGGCGTTTTCTGGGTTGGAGGCCGGAACTAGTGAATTTAATGAAAAGTGGAAAAGCACTGCAAGAAATTATCCTGAACAGTTTAGAGAGGCACAGCACAACTACATAAAAAAGACACATTATGATGTGCAGGTGAATGTCATATTGAGTGGGATTGGATTTCCCATTTCCAATAAAATCGCAGCGCTACATGATATGGTCTGGTCTACGAGTGTCCAATTTGGCCCGCAAACTAAATTGATCAAGCGAGCCTTGCAAGGATCGACGCTGTCTTCAATGTCGGTGGAAGACATCATATGTGCGGTTCAAGATTATAAAGTTGCTAACAATTCTCGTCTTTTCGCAAGCTCACCTACATTGCAGCCAGGGCTGCTCGCTAGGGCGGTGGATGAGAAAAGAAAATTATTAGAGCTGGAGATAACTGATGCTGAAGTTGAATAACGCTTTCGCAGTACGAGGTGTGCTATTTGCGATAAGTTGTTTTTTTGTTGGCTTTGTTAATGGTGGTGAACTTTATTCGGTGGCAATAGAGAGGCCTCAAGAGTATGCCCGTTGTATTGTTGAGGCCCAAGCGATCCACTCAGAATTAGTTTCATGTGTGCAGTCGGAAATAGGGAGGCGAAAAAAAAGTATCGAAATTAGCATTAGTGCTGCTAGCAAAGATCCTTCTATGAGGGGATTAGTGAAGTTGATCACTGAAAGCCAGCAACTATGGAATATGTATATTAAAAAACTTTGCGATACATACAATGAGTTAGGAGGTCAGCGAGGGGGGCTCTTAACAGAAAACTGCATTCTAAATGAAGTGACTCATAGAAAGTTATTTGTAGAAAATATTTTAGAGGAAGCGAGTATATAGGTTTTATGATAATAATAAGATTTCAAATCTGAGTGACCGCGCTCCTGGTGTAGGTGAAACAATTGTGTTCTGTTAAGCGATGTTTTCTCATAAGCTAGTAGATCACTTTTTTGTAATGAAAGTGTCAATCTTAAAGAGGGTTATTGCACATGCAGTTCTTAACAAAACAAGCCATGCATAAAATGCTTGGCATAATGATTTTGGCTTTTCTACCAGTCATGGGCTTTTCTGAAGAAGCAGGCGAAGGCGAAAAGATTTTTAGCAAAAAGGAGATCAACAAAAATATTAATAATTGCTTCAATTACGTCCTAAAGCACTGGGGAGACCATGCTGAAAAAATAATAGTATGCCTTAAAAAAGAGTACTCAGTTTCCGACGCCATACTAAACAAGCGGTATCACAGCATGGTAATTAGCTTTGATGAAAATTTTAGAGTTGAGTCGCATGAACGTACTGAAAGGCGTCTTAATGCGCTTAAACAAGCTCAGCGGCAGTGGATTACGTTTCGTGATAAGGAGTGCGACTTCATGGCAGAGGCCGAAAAAGGTAATAGCGGAAGTGCGATCAGTAAATACATATGCTTGATTGATCAAACTTACGAACGTGTAAACAAGCTTTCAGAATACATTGACTGCCCTACACGATTTGAATCGTCTCGGCTTTTTTTATGCCCCCTCAGTGTAGGGTAAGCGTTAATGAGTATAAAAATTAGGCAAGTAAAATTAGTTGATTTTGGCAGGCGTCATGGCTAAGTGTTTAAGGTGCTGAGGTTTCAATGCATTCTTTTCTGGTCGTGAGTATGGCGAAATTAGGTTCGTCTAGCAGCACTCAACAAACAAACACGGATGAAATTAAATTTCTTGATTAAGGATAAAACATGAAAAACATTATCCGTATCGGTGACAAAACAACCGGCGGCGGTACGGTCCTCTCTGGTTCGCTCGCGATGAAATTTACCGGTATCGGCGTGGCTCGCCAAGGAGACCCAGTGCTGTGTCCGATTCCTGGCCATGGCTGCACGGTGATTGCCGTGGGGCACCCTGTGTTTAAAGACCAAGGCATTCCAGTCGCCTTTGACGGTCATTTATGCATCTGTGGTTGCGCGTTGATTTCCTCCTTGCCTGAAGTGGGAGCGAGTTAGTCATGCCCGTTCGACTGGATAAGGTGCCCGCTCTTGCCGCACGTCCTGCACGACCTCGTATTTGGCTTTGGCTCGGTTTGCTGTTGCTGTGCTTGTTGCTGGGCGTAGGCGGGAGTCTTTTATTCGCCGATCAACCCTTGCGCCAACAGACAGTTGATTTCTGGAACTGGGCCTTGGGTTTTCCGTTCCTCGTATGGTGTGCATTGGCTTTCAGCCGAATGCTGCTGCATGTCGGTGGGCAGTCTGCTGCCGATGGTTGGGATGAAGCGCGCGAAGAGGACATGATCCGCAGAATTCGTCAGGGGCGACGTTCGCAGCAAGTGTTGGCAGCGAACTTGTACACCTCTTTGCAAGATCCTGCGGCGGAACCGGTTTCACCTCTGAATGCTTTGCTGAGTGGGACCGAGTCTGCTCAGGCGCAGTCAAGTCACAGCCGTTCGTTTGATGACTCAGATGAAGATCCGGAAGCGGTATTGCTGACTGTATTAACCCAGGGGCTTGCTGACCTGGCACCGATCCTTAACCAATTGCCTGACGATAAGCCTTTGGCCCTGTTACTGGAGGTCGATTGCAGCTTACCACCAGCGCAGTGGCGTCCGGCGTGGCACCAGGCATGGCGTAATTCCGGCATCCGCCAATCAACTACACCCGTCGAGGGCAGTGGATTGGCGGCGGTGGATCACTGGCTTGATCAACGCATCAACGATCAGGCCTTGCTGCTGATAATGGCCCTGCAGTTTACCCCGCAAGCGCCCGAAGGTACGGCAGAGGTTGCCGTCGGTTTGTTGCTGGGCAACCGCCTGACGCAATCCACTCTGGCACCCATCGCCTACCTCCACCGTCCAGAGCAAGAGCGCGAGCCGACCGACGCCGACCTGCTCTACGCTACGCGCCAGGCCCTCGACTGGGTACCCCTGCAAGCGCAGGCGGTCGAACGGGTCTGGCGGGCGGGGATCGATGCGCAACGATATGCCGCCATTAACACTGTGCTGGCTGAAGTCCCCCTGTTAATCAATTCGTCGGAAGGTGTGTGCAACCTCGATGCATTGCCGGGGCATCCAGGAGTTGCGTCGCCTTGGCTGGCGATCGCCGCTGCGACACAGACGATTCAGCGCGGCGCTGGGCCGCAATTCATTTTCAGTGGTGGTGGCGCTGCCACGGCCGGGCTTTGGAGCACGGTGCTGATGCCGGTGTCTCCACTTTCGATATAGGAAGTCTCGAATGCAGTTTCGACGCTCTGTAGGGATCGGTGTGCTGATCGGTGGAATGTTGCTCACCGGTCTGGTCTTGGGGGGAGTGCTCTGGCTCCATCCCGAATGGCTGGGGATTGCCGCCGGCAGTGACCGGCACAGGATCTGGCTGGCGGTGACATCGGTCCTCACCCTCGGGGTGATGTTTCGGGGTGGCTACCATTGGCTGGGGCGTCAACTGGGGCGCGCCGATTATCTTCAGCTCGAGGGGGATGATGCTCGCCAGGCTGCGCCAGTCTCCCTCGAGGAGTCTGTCGAGTCCCAGGTGGCACGAACCATCACGGCGATCAATGACCACCTGCGCGAGCAACACGGCCTGCTCTGGCGGTTCAAGGTTCGTGTATTCCTGGTCGTCGGCGAACCCGAGCAGATCAACGCCATCGCCCCCGACCTGGCCAAGCATCATTGGCTGGAAGGTCACGACATCGTCCTGCTCTGGGGCGGCAGTACGCAAACTGTTGCCAGCGACAGGGTACTGAACCTGTGCCAATGGCTGAGCCGCTGGCGTGCCCTCGACGGCGTCATCTGGGCCCTCAACAAACCACAAAGCGCCGACCCCCGCGCCATGGACCACGGCATACGCCACCTGCAAACCCTGGCACGCAAGCTGCGCTGGCAGCTACCGCTGCACCTGTGGCAGGTCTGCGACAGCCAGTGGAAACAGGACCAGCGCCCGACCCAACCGGTCGGTTGCCTGCTGCCCATCCCCGTGACGCCGCAGGCGGTGGAAGGGGCTCTGGACAACCTGGTACAGCCCCTGCGCAACGCCGGCTGGGGGCAGATGCAAGACTCGATGGGTAACGATTTTCTGGTGCGCCTGGCCCGCGATCTGCAGGTCGAGGGCATTGCCCGCTGGCGTCAGGCGTTGGCGCCGATGTTCCGTATCTTTGCCCGGAGCGTGCCGTTGCGCGGTTTGTGGTTCAGCCTGCCGTTGACGGGCGGCGCGGAAGATGCCGGGTGTCTGTGGCATGTTACGCCGCCTTGGGAGGGCGTGCTCGGCGACAAAGCCGTGCACCGTCGCCGTCTGGGCTGGGGCGCCGTGCGCATCGGCTACGCAGCGGTGCTGGGTCTGGCAGTGATCTGGGGCGCCGGCCTGCTGCTGTCGTTCGCCACCAACCGCGTGCAGATCGCGCAGGTGCAGACCGTGTTGACCACCCTCGAACAATCGCAAAGCGCCGATGAGCAATTCCTCGCGTTCAACGAACTGGTGCGCGAGCTCGGGCGCCTGGATTACCGCGCCGAGCATGGCACGCCGTGGTATCAGCGTTTTGGCCTGAATCAAAACGATGCGCTGCTGGCCGCACTGTGGCCGCGTTACGTCGAGGCCAACAATCGCCTGATGCGCGATCCGGTCGCGGCCACTTTGCAACAACAACTCAACGCGCTGGTCAAACTGCCGCCGGACAGCCCCGAGCGCAGCAAGCGTGCCGGTGTGGCCTACGCGCAACTCAAGGCCTACCTGATGCTGGCGCGCCCGGAAAAATCCGATCCGGCGTTCCTGGCCCAGACGCTGAGCGACGCCGAGCCGCAACGCGCCGGGTTCTCGCCGGGACTCTGGCAGGGCCTGTCGCCGACCCTGTGGCAGTTCTACGCGCAGCAACTGGCGCGCCATCCACAGTGGCGCATCGAAGCCGACCCCCGGCTGGTGGCCCAGGCCCGCCAAGTACTGCTCGGCCAACTCGGCCAGCGCAATGGCGAAACCAGCCTGTACCAGAGCGTTCTCGACAGCGCGGCCCATCACGCGCCGGCGTTGAATCTGCAGCAGATGGTCGGCGACACCGAGGCGACGGCGCTGTTCTCCACATCGGCCGAAGTGCCCGGCGTGTTCACCCGCCAGGCCTGGGAAGGCCAGGTGCGGCCGGCCATCGCCGCTATCGCCGAGGCTCGTCGCGAGGAGATCGATTGGGTGCTCAGCGACAATCCCGCCAGCCTCGCCGTCGAATTGAGCCCGGAGCAACTGCGCGAGCGCCTGACCGAGCGCTACTTCCAGGACTACGCCAACGCCTGGCTGGACTTCCTCAACCACCTGCGCTGGCAACCGGTCGACAGCCTGGGCGAGGTGATCGATCAACTGGCGCTGATGAGCGACGTGCGCCAGTCGCCCCTGATCGCGCTGATGAATACCTTGGCCTGGCAGGGGCAGGCCGGCACGCGCGGCCAGGCCCTGGGTGAGTCGTTGATCAAGTCGGCGCAGAAGCTGATCGCCCAGGACAGCGTGCCGCCGATCGAGCAGTCGCTCGGCGGTCCGGGTGGTCCGCTGGACGCCACCTTCGGGCCGTTGCTGAGTCTGCTGGGCAAGGACGCCGAGCGTAACAACGACAGCGAGCGCCTGAGCCTGCAAGCTTTCCTCAACCGGGTCACGCGGGTGCGCCTGAAGCTGCAGCAAGTGAGCAACGCGCCGAACCCGCAGGCCATGACTCAGGCCCTGGCGCAGAGCGTGTTCCAGGGGCATAGCGTCGACCTCACCGACACCCGGGCCTACGGCAACCTGCTCGCCGCCAGCCTCGGCGCCGAATGGGACGGGATCGGCCAGACCCTGTTCGTGCAGCCGCTGGAGCAGGCCTGGCAACGGGTGCTGCAACCCTCGACGGCGGGCCTCAACAGCCAGTGGCAGCGAGCGATCGTCAAGGACTGGCACGGCGCTTTCGCCGGTCGCTACCCCTTTGCCGCCACCAGCAGCGATGCCTCGCTGCCGATGCTCGGGCAAATGATCCGCGCCGACTCCGGGCGCATCGAACAGTTTCTGCAACAGCAACTGGGGGGCGTGCTGCGCAAGGAAGGCAGCCGCTGGGTGGCCGATGCCCGGCACAGCCAGGGTCTGCGTTTCAATCCGCAGTTCCTCAGCGCGATCAACCAGCTCAGCCACCTCGCCGACGTGCTCTACACCGATGGCGGCATGGGCCTGAGCTTCGAGCTGCGGGGCAAACCGGTGCGTGACGTGGTGCAGACCACCTTCATTCTCAATGGCGAAAAACATGAGTACTTCAACCAGAAGGAACGCTGGCAGCGCTTCAGCTGGCCGGGCTTCAGCCAGCATCCGGGCACGCGTTTGTTGTGGATTAGTGTGCTGGCCAATGAACGGCTGTTCGGCGACTACGAAGGAACCTGGGGCCTGATCCGCCTGCTGGAACAAGCGAAAGTCACCGCGCTGAACGACACCGACAGCCAGTACCGCGTGCAGCTCAGGGCACCGGATGGCCTCGACCTGACCTGGCACCTGCGCACCGAACTGGGCGCAGGGCCGCTGGCATTGCTCAAGTTGCGCGACTTCAAGCTGCCGGCGCAGATCTTTCTCGGCGAGGGCAAAAGGGGGTAGCCCTGGGGGAGGATTCGGAGCTCAAGCCGAGTCCCGCACCTATTGCAGAATCTTTTCTTTTACGCCTTGAAACATTGCCTGCGTGAAATTAATCGTGTATTTTTTCATGAAATTAAAAATACAAAATTTCACGAGGCCGTATGTTTCAGCAATCCACCCGGCATGTCGCCAGTTACTACGCCCATAGCTGCGCCGATCGACTGGTCAATCGGACCGCACTGGAAGGTGAGCAAGACACCGAAGTGCTGATCATCGGGGCCGGTTTCAGTGGATTGCACACGGCGTTGCGCCTGGCGCTGGCCGGCAAGCGTGTGACCTTGCTCGAGGCCAGCCGGGTGGCCTGGGCCGCGTCCGGGCGTAATGGCGGGCAGGCGATTCTCGGCTGGTCGTGCGATATGCCACCGCTGGAAGCAGCGCTGGGATACGAGCGGGCGCGGCGATTGTGGGACGGCATGCGCTGGGCCGCGCGCGAATTGCGTGATCTGCCCGGCCGCCATGAGTTCGATTGCGACTATCGCGCCGGCCATCTCTGGACTTCGGTGATGCCGCGGCGAGTGGGGCTGCTGACCGAGTGGCAGCACGAGGCCAGCCACAAGTGGGGTCACGATAAACTGCAATTCATCCCCCGGCAACAGCTGCCGGAATGGGTGGCCAGCGAGCGTTATCAGGCCGGCCTGTTCGACCCCGAGGGCGGGCATTTGAACCCGCTGAAACTGGCGCTGGGTCTTGCGGATGCGGTTGAGCGGGCTGGCGGCCGTATCTACGAGCAAAGCAAGGCGCTGAGTTATGGCGAGGAGGGCGAAGGTTTTGTGGTGACGACCGAGCGCGGTCGTATTCGCGCCGATGTGCTGGTGCTGGCGTGCAACGCCTACCTCGATCGGCTCGACCCGCAACTGGCCAGTTGCGTGTTGCCGGTCGGCACCTATCAGGTCGCTACCGCGCCGCTCACCAAGGATCAGGCCACTGCGCTGCTGCCGAGCAACGTGTGCGTGACCGACAATCAGTTCGTGCTCGATTATTTCCGCCGCACCCCGGATAACCGCCTGCTGTTCGGTGGCGGTTGCACTTACCTGGGCGGGATGCCCAAGGACATCGCCGCGGCGACCCGGCCGTTCCTGGAGCGGGTGTTCCCGCAACTCACGGGCGTGGCGCTGGAGTTTGCCTGGGGCGGACACATCGACCTGACCCTCAAGCGCACGCCGGATATCGGGCGGCGCGGCGATCTGTACTGGATGCAGGGCTATTCCGGGCATGGCGTGCTGCCGACACTGGCCGCGGCGCGGGCGGTGTCCGACGCGATCCTCGGTCAGCCCGACGAACTGTCCCTGTACCAGGGCCTGAACAACGGCAGTTTCCCCGGCGGCAAATACCTGGCCGCGCCGCTGGAAGCCATCGGCAAGGCCTGGTATCGACTGCGCGACAGCATTTGAAGCGACACTTTCTGGAAGCCTCAAGATGGACATGCAAGAAGAAATCTCGGCGCTGGCGATCCTGATCCAGGACCTGCGCAAGCACAAGAAGTACACCCTGAAGGAACTGGCGGACAAAATCGGCCGCTCCGTCGGTTTTCTGTCCCAGGTCGAGCGCGGCCTGTCGCGCCCGACGGTGGCGGACCTGACCGCGATCAGCGAAACCCTCGGTGTTCCCACCACCTATTTCTACAGCCTGCCCAAACCCATGGCGTTGTCCTGGGTCACCCGCCCGGACGAGCGTCGCACGCTGTACTACGCCGACGGCATCACCGACATCCTCGTTTCGCCAAAAATGCGTGCGTCGTTCTCGATGCTTGAAAGCCAGCTCGAACCCGGCGCCAGCAGCGGCGACCGGCACATGAAGGACAGCTCGGAGCAGGGCGGTTATGTCCTCGAAGGGCAGCTGACCCTGTGGCTCGACGACAATGAACCGGTGACCCTGCATCCCGGCGACAGCTTTCAACTGGCCAGCCATGCGCACTGCCGCTACGGCAACCTGACCGACCAACTGACCCGCGTGCTTTGGGTTTACACCTGATAACAACAAGGACCAAAACGATGGATGCCGTGTGCTCTGAACTGCTGGCCGAAGTTCGCAACTTCCGCCACTGCCACCCCGAAGTGCGTTATGTCGACCTGATCTCCCTGGACATTCCGGGGCATTTCTACGGCAAGCGCTACCCGATCGAAATGCTGGAGAAAGTCGCTGCCGGCAGTGCACTGAAACTGCCGCAAAACTGCGTGCTGCTCGGCACCCAGGGCGGGCTGTTCAAGATTGGCGACTACTGCTTCAACGATGGTGACCCCGATGCACTGCGGCGGTTGGTGCCTGGCACCTTGAAGCTGGTGACCTGGGAAAAGCAGCCCTTGGGCCAGATGCTGATCACCTCCGACGGCACGGAAAAACCCATCGAATTCGAACCCCGTGAAGTGTTGGCCCAGGTGCTGAACCGCCTGCACCGTAAAGGCATTTTCCCGGTGGTGGCCTTCGAGCTGGAGTTCTACCTGTTCGACAGCCGCTTGAAGGACGGCCTGCCGCAGTTCCCCCGTGATGAGCTGACCGGCGACGCCGACGATCAGCCGAACATGCACATCGAACGCTTGTCGCGCTTCGCCCCGGTGCTCGATGAAATGGTCGAGACCGCGCGAGCCCAAGGCATCGATGCCACGGTGATCACCGCCGAACTCGGCCCGGGCCAGTTCGAAATCAATTTCGGCCATTGCGATGACGGCCTGCGTGCCGCCGACTGGGCCGCGCTGTTCTGCCGCAGCACCCGGGGCGTGGCGCTCAAGCACAACCTGCGCGCCAGTTTCATGGCCAAACCTTACCTGCAACACCCTGGCAGCGGCATGCACGTGCACGTCAGCCTGTATGACCAGGCCGGCAACAACCTGCTGGCGGCGAACGGCCAGCGGGCGCTGCGCCATGCCGTGGCCGGGTGTCTGGAGGTGTTGCCGCACTGCATGCCGATCTTTGCCCCGAACCACAATGCCATGCGTCGCTTGAGTGGCACGGTGAACGTGGCGTCCCTCGCCAGTTGGGGCTTCGAGGACCGCGATGCGTGCTTGCGTATTCCGGAGTCGGACGTCAAAAACCTGCGCATCGAACATCGCCTGGCGGGCGCCGATGCCAATCCGTATCTGGCGCTGGCGGCGATCCTGGTGGGGTTGGAGCAGGGCCTGGAAGGGGAGCGCGAGCCGATTGCACCGCTCAACGAAGACCGCAGCAGTGGCATCGATTTCCCGTTGGAAATGCTCGAAGCGGTGCAGTCCATGCAACATCATTCAGCCGTGCGCGAAGGCTTGGGGGCGGAGTTTGTGGACGTCTATTGCGAAAACAAACGGCAGGATCATCTGGCATTTCTGCATGACATCAGCGCGCGTGAGTACCGCTGGTTCTTGTAGTCGCCCATAGAAAACATGTGGATATATAAGGGGTTAGAGCGTTTAGTAACTGGATGGTGAATAAAAAATATCTTGTTACAGGCCGAAATATTCCGTAATATCCGCGCCGCGTTCACCACCACGGTTTATGCATTTTTAAGTCCCGGGCGTCCATCAGCTGCCCGGGATTTTTTTTGCCTGCAATTTGGTCGGCCGTTGAGAATCAAAAGATCGCAGCCTGCGGCAGCTCCTACAGGGATGTACGTCTCACCTTTGTAGGAGCTGCCGCAGGCTGCGATCTTTTTGCCGTCAAATGCTGATGACTAAGCAGGTACGCTGGCGCGTGCGGTCATTTTCATCAGCCAGTAATAACTCAACGCCGGAACCAGCAACCCGACCACCCACGCCAGATCCACCCCATCCAGCGCCGTGGCCACCGGGCCGACGTACAGCGTGGTGTTCATGAACGGAATTTCCAGGGCGATCGCCAGCAGGAAACTGCCGCAGGCAATCCGGTTGACCCGCCCGTAGATCCCGTCCGGGTCGAAGATATCGTCAATCCGGTACTGCCCTTTGCGCAGGCAGTAGTAGTCCACCAGATTGATCGCCGTCCACGGGATCAGGAAGTAGCTCATGAAGAAGATGAAGTTGAGGAAGAAGTTGATGAAGTCGTCCTGACTGATGGTGCACAGGGCCGTGGCCACCAGGCTGATCAGCAGCATGAACACACCGCGCACCCGCGGCGTCACCTTGAGTCGGGCGAAAGGCTCGATCACGGTGATGGTCGACATGAACGCGCCGTACAGGTTGAACACGTTGATCGACACCTGGCCATAGACGATGAAGGCGAACAGCAGCACCGCACCAGTGCCGAACAGACCGGCGACATGCCCGCCGACGTTGCTGGAAAAGTCGCCGATGCCGACGCTCAGGATCGCCCCGAGAATCATCATCCACGCACCGCCGCTGACCGTGCCGGCGTAGCTGTACCAGAACACCTGGGCGGTCGGCGTATTACTCGGCAGGTAGCGCGAGTAGTCGGCGACGTAAGGCGCGTAGGACAGTTGCCAGGTCACGGCGATGCTCACCGCCACCAGGAACTTCGACAACGAGAAGCCGGTCGGCAGCCATTGTTCGGCCGGGATCGGCAACTGCAAGGCGAGCACCGTGGCGGCCATGAACACCACCAGCGACAGGATCGACAGCAGCTTCTGCAAACGGTGAATCAACCGATAGCCATAGAGGGCGACGACGAAGCACAACGCGCCGATCAGGTAGATGTTGCCGGACATCGGCAACGGGCTGACGGACTCCAGCGCCTGGGCCGCTAGCAGGGTGTTGCTGACGAAGAAACCCAGGTAAATCAGCATCACGAACAGCAGCGGCAACACCGCCCCCAATACGCCGAATTGTGCCCGGCTCTGGATCATTTGCGGAATGCCCAGCTTCGGTCCCTGGGCCGAGTGGGAGGCCATGAAAATCGCCCCCAGCAACGATCCGACGATGATCGCCAGCGCACTCCAGAACAGGTTGAGCCCCATCACCACCGGCAACACGCCGGAGGCGATGGTGGTGATGTTCATGTTGGCGCCGAACCAGATATAGAACAGCGAACCTGGCTTGCCGTGGCGTTCGGTTTCGGGGATGAAATCGATGCTTCTTTTTTCGACTTGCATGGCGATCACTCCTGAGTCCGGACGAGACGGGATTGCAGACGGGCGATGGTGCCGGGCAGCTCATGGGGCTGGTGGGCAAACAGGTCCGGACGCTCGGGGATCAGGCTCAGGTAGTCGCGCTGTTCCAGAGCGCGCAGGCATTCGGTCGCGGTAAGGATTTCCAGCGAGTAGACCCAGTTGGCCATGATCAACAGGGCCGAGTAATGCCCTGCCTCGGTGGTCGTGGTGCAGGCATCGCTGACCAGGCGCACGCGATAGCCCAGGGCAAAGGCATCGAACACGCTGGTCAGTACGCAGACGTCGGTCAACACGCCGCAGATGATCAGCGTGTCGACCTCCATTGCCTTGAGTCGGGCATCGAGGTCGGTGCGGTGGAAGGCACTGTACCGGCCCTTGTCGATGATCCATTCACCGGACTGCGGCGTCAGCGACTCGATGATTTCCACCTGCCGGGTGCCGGCGCGGTAACCGCCGGGGCCACCGTCGGCGGCCAGGGGTTCACCGTGGGGCAGGTCACTGCCGTCGGCCTGATTGATGTGGCGGGTATAGATGACAGGCATCCGCTGATGGCGGGCGGTATCGAGCAGAGCGGCGGTATGGGCGACCACCCTGTCGAGGTTCTCCAGGACGAAGCCGTCCTCCTGCTGCATGTCGATGATCAACAGCGCGTTGTTATTGTTCATTGGGCAAACCTGATCAAAGGCGAATACAAGACACCGCACGCGCCAGGCCATGGCGAGACGCGGGGTGCGTGATTGGCTGTTCGGTTGGGCTCAGTGAACTATTTGCCAGAAGCCGTTCTGCTTGGCCGAAACGCTGGCGCGCAGACGCTTGAAATGCAGGTGCGAGGCGGTCCATTCACCGCGCAGGTAAGCCCGCGCGGCGCCGGAGGGAAGGGCGAGTGATGGGAGACGATCAGTGAACATGGAAATCGACCCCCCTGTAGGAGCGAACCTGTGGCGAGGGGGCTTGCCCCCGTTCGACTGCGAAGCAGTCGTAAAACCAATACTTGCGGTACGTCTGACACACCGTGGTCACAGGCTGCAGGGCTGCTCCGCAGCCCAACGGGGGCAAGCCCCCTCGCCACAGGCTCGCTCCTACAGTTGATGTCGCAGGGCGGCGTAATCAGCGAAACGCTGGCACCACATGCTTGATAAACAGCTCCAGGGATTTTTTCTTTTCCGCGTGGGGCAGGCTGTTATCGCACCAGAAGCTGAATTCGTCCACGCCCAGTTCCTGGTAGTACTTGATGCGCGGAATGATTTCTTCCGGGGTGCCGATCATGGCAGTCTTGTGCAGGCTCTCGAGTTCGAACTCGGGGCGCCCGGCGAATTTCTCTTCCGGACTCGGCGCAAGGAAGCCGTTGACCGGGGTGGTCTTGTTGCCGAACCAGGCATCGAAGGTGCGATAGAACTTCGAGATCGCCTTGGCCCCGACTTCCCAACCTTGCGGATCGTCGGCGGTGTGCACGTGGGTGTGTCGCAGCACCATCAGTTGCGGGCGCGGCACGCCCGGATTGTTGTCCAGGGCGGCCTGGAATTTGTTCTTCAGGTCGAGGACTTCCTCGTCGCCTTTCATCAGCGGCGTGACCATGACGTTGCAGCCGTTGGCCACCGCGAAGTTGTGCGAGTCCGGGTCGCGGGCGGCGATCCACATCGGCGGGTTCGGTTGCTGGATCGGCTTGGGCACGCTGGTGGAGGTGGGGAATTTCCAGATATCGCCGTCATGGGCGTAGTCGCCGTTCCACAAGGCCCGCACCACCGGAACCATTTCCCGCAATGCCTGGCCGCCGGAGGAGGCTGGCATGCCGCCGGCCATGCGGTCGAATTCGATCTGGTAGGCCCCACGGGCCAAACCGACTTCCATGCGGCCGTTGCTGATCACGTCGAGCAATGCGCATTCACCGGCCACCCGCAGCGGATGCCAGAACGGCGCGATGATGGTGCCGGCACCCAGGTGAATGGTGGTGGTCTTGCCCGCCAGATAAGCCAGCAACGGCATCGGGCTTGGCGAAATGGTGTACTCCATGGAGTGGTGTTCGCCGATCCAGACGGTGCTGAAACCACCGGCTTCGGCCATCAGCGTCAGTTCGGTCAGGTCTTCGAAAAGCTGGCGGTGGCTGACGCTTTCGTCCCAACGTTCCATGTGTACGAACAGGGAAAACTTCATGACGCTTACCTCGGATCTTTTGTTGTTGGCCTGTCGACTGCGGGCCTGATGGTTATTGGTATACCATAATACATGATTTCCGCAAATGACTTATCTTCGCGGCTAACGCTAACCAGTGTGGGAGCGGGCTTGCTCGCCAAAGCGAACTTCCAGGCGGCATATGTGTTGACTGACACTCCGTCTTCGCGAGCAAGCCCGCTCCCACAGGGGGATGCGGTGATATCAGAGGGTTCAGGCCAGAACAGGCAGGGCGCCCATCTTGCCGTGGCAATACACCAGTGGCCCGCTGCTCTGCCGGGGCACGATCAGGTTCTTCACCGCGCCGACCATGATGGCGTGGTCGCCGCCTTCATATTCGCGCCACAACTCGCATTCGATGACCGCCGTGGCGTTGGCCAGGATCGGGTTGCCCAACTCGCTGAGCGTCCACTCGATCCCCTGGGCCTTGTCCTTGCCTTTGCGCGCGAAGGCATAGGCTTCGCTTTGCTGACCGCCGGAAAGCACGTGGATCGCAAAACGCTTGTTCTTGATCAGGACAGGATAGGAGTCGGAGCTGTAGTTGGGGCAGAACAGCACCAGGGCCGGGTCCATCGACAACGAACTGAAGGCGCTGGCAGTCAGGCCGACGATTTGCCCATCTTCATCGAGCGTAGTGATCACGGTCACTCCGGAAGGGAACGAGCCCATGACTTGTTTGTAGATGGCGGCATCGATCATTGGACGGTCCTCGGGTGGTGTGACGCGTTTTTATGTGTTTGTAGGTCTGATGGTATACCGTAATACATCGATTGCAAGGTCTTTTTGAGTGAACCGATAAACGTACGGCTGGCGTCGCAAACCCAATGGATACGGGGCTATCGGCTAGCCAGTGTGGGCGTGAATCGGGCAGGATGCCGGTTCAGATGCTTGTTCAAAGACCGGATCAGTCTTGTTTAAAGTTTGGAATACCATAATATGGTCCGCATCTGAGGGGCGACCAGAGAGTCCCCCCGGTTTGGCTTCATACAAAGATAAGAACAGACAAACTCGAGTTCATGCACATGTCCCAGATGTCCCGGCAAGATCCGTTGATCGAGAACCATACGGTCGATTACGTTCCACTCGCAGAGCGCCATGGGAAGGCCCGCGATCTTTTCACCCTGTGGTTCAGCACCAACATCGCGCCACTGCCCATCGTCACCGGTGCCATGGTGGTCCAGGTGTTCCACCTCAACCTGTTCTGGGGCCTGCTGGCGATTGCCCTCGGGCACATGGTCGGCGGCGTGGTGATTGCGCTGGCGTCGGCCCAGGGGCCGTGCATGGGCATTCCGCAAATGGTCCAGAGTCGTGGTCAGTTCGGCCGCTATGGCGCGCTGCTGATCGTGTTCTTCGCCGCATTGATCTACATCGGTTTCTTCATTTCCAACATCGTGTTGGCTGGCAAATCGATTGTCGGCATTGCGCCGTCGGTTCCGGTACCGGCGAGCATTCTGATCGGCGCACTCAGCGCCACGGCCATCGGGGTGATCGGTTATCGCTTCATCCACACCCTCAACCGCATCGGCACCTGGGTCATGGGCAGCGCGTTGCTCGCCGGTTTCCTCTACATATTCGCCCATGACCTGCCGGCGGACTTTTTCACTCGCGGCGGGTTCAACCTGTCGGGCTGGCTGGCCACGGTCTCGCTGGGCATCATCTGGCAGATCAGCTTCTCGCCGTATGTGTCGGACTACTCGCGCTACCTGCCGGCGGACATCGGCATCACCCGGCCGTTCTTCGCCACTTACCTGGGGGCGACCCTGGGCACGATCCTGTCGTTCGCCTTCGGTGCCGTGGCGGTACTGGCGACGCCCGAAGGCACCGAGGCGATGGCGGCGGTCAAGCAGTCCACCGGTTGGCTGGGGCCGATCCTGATGGTGCTGTTCCTGCTCAACATCATCAGCCACAACGCCCTGAATCTGTATGGCGCGGTGCTGTCGATCATCACCTCGATCCAGACCTTCGCCAGCCAGTGGACACCGAGCATCAAGGTGCGCGTCGTGTTGTCGGGTATCATCCTGGCGGGTTGCTGCGTGGTGGCGCTGGGTGCCTCGGCGAACTTCATTTCGCAGTTCATCGGCCTGATTCTGGCGCTGTTGCTGGTGCTGGTGCCCTGGGCGTCGATCAACCTGATCGACTTCTACCTGATCAAGCGTCGCCGCTACGACATCGCCTCGATCTTCCGCGCAGACGGCGGCATCTACGGGCGTTTCAACCTGCACGCGATCATCGCCTACTTCATCGGCATCATCGTGCAGTTGCCATTCGCCAACACTTCACTGTATGTCGGGCCATACGCCAATCTGGTAGACGGCGCGGACCTGTCGTGGCTGGTGGGGCTGGTGGTGACATGCCCGTTGTATTACTGCCTCGCTACGCGCAGCCAGGCGCAGGAAAACCGTGCGGTGAAGTTCGGCTATACCGACTGAGGCAAAACCGTTCGGTGTGCGATTGAAAATGCCCGGCGGCGTGTCGGGCATTTTTGTGTTCGCTGATCGCTCAGGAATGCTTGAACACATTCAGGCCGCGTTGTACTGCCGGCCTGGCTTCAACCGAGTTGAACCAGCGCGATAGCTGTGGAAGCAGCTTCCAGTCCAGCCGGTCACGGAATGCCATGGCGATGGTGAACGCCGAAATGTCGGCCATGGAAAACTGTTCGCCGGCCATGAATTCGCCGGTCAGAAAACTTTCCGAGTAGGTCAGTTGTTCGATCACCCGCAGATCGATGATTGCCGCCGCTTTGTCCTGCCCTGCCTGGTGCAGAAAAAACGCGGCATGGCTGGGGGCGATGACATCGGTCACGAAAAAGAAATAGCGGTCGATCACCCGGGTGCGCACAGGTCCCGGCTGCGCCGGTGCCAGCTTTCCGGGGGCAATGGAGTCGGCGTACTGGATGATGGCGTTGGACTGGTTGATGACCAGCGGCGGTGTCGTGCCGTGATCGATCAGGGTCGGCACTTTCCCGGCCGGGTTAAGCGCCAGGAAGTCCGGCCCGCGGTGCTCCTGTGCATACAGGTCGAGCTTGCGTGCCGTGTAGGCGATGCCCGACTCTTCCAGGGCGATCGCGGCCCGCAGACTGTTGCCGGTATTGGCGCCGAAGAGCTCTATCCGATCGTTCATGGGCATTGCTCCTTGAGTGCACACAGGCAGCCAGTGAACACTGCCGATGAGGTCAGTATGATGAAAATCCGCCGCACCGATATTCAAAAACAGTGATCGTCCATACCCCTGCGCGACAAGCCGTATCCCTCTACGAAAACGACTTTCACCGCGTTTGATAGATAATAGCCAGCCGGGCAATACACCTGCGACTTCGCGCCCATGTGGGAGCGATGTATGGGCTGACCGCCGCACTGTCGGTGAAACGCCTCGCGACGCTGATCAATGCGGACAGGTATTTTGGCCGTTTCGATCTCCTTTTGGCCTGACTCACGCTGTGAACCGGCCCCGCCCTCGGCAAGAATCACAACCAGAAGCTGACTTCCTTGCCCTTGGCTATTTTCAAGGCCGCTGCCGTGTACAGAACATAAAAACCATCGAACTCACGCCACACTTGGGGAAATGATCCATGGACTCAATGAAACGCATACTGGGCGCCACCGTTTGCGGACTGTCGCTGCTGGCCAGCGCGGTGCACGCCGAAACGCGCGAATTGCGGGTGTACAACTGGGCAGACTACATCCTGCCGTCCGTACCCAAGGATTTTGCCAAGGACACCGGGATCAAGGTGACCTGGGACACCTTCGACACCAACGAGTCCCTGGAAGCCAAGCTGCTCACCGGCAACTCGGGCTACGACCTGGTGGTGCCCTCGAACCAGTTCATCGAAACCCAGATCAAGGCCGGCGTGTTCCAGAAACTCGACAAGTCCAAACTGCCGAACTGGTCGCACCAGGACCCGGCGTTGCTCAAGCTGCTGGACAAGAACGACCCGGGCAACCAGTACGGCGTGCCCTACATGTACGGCACCGTGCTGATCGGTTTCAACCCGGCCAAGGTCAAGGCGGCGCTGGGCGAGAATGCGCCGGTGGACAGCTGGGACCTGGTGTTCAAGCCCGAGAACATGGAGAAGCTCAAGGCCTGTGGCGTTGCGATGCTCGACTCGCCATCGGAAATCCTGCCGCTGGCTCTGCATTACCTGGGGCTGGACCCGAACAGCCAGAACCCGGATGACTACGAAAAAGCCAAGGCGCTGATGCTCAAGGTCCGTCCTTACGTCACCTACTTCAACTCCGCCAAGTACATGACCGACATCGCCAACGGCGATATCTGCGTGGCCATCGGGTATTCCGGCAGCTTCTATCAGTTCGGCAACCGCGCCAAAGAGGCGGGCAACGGTGTGGTCGTCGACTGGCGCCTGCCGAAAGAGGGCGCGCCGATCTGGTTCGACACCTTCGCCATCCCGAAAAGCGCAAAGAATGTCGCCGAGGCCCACGAATTCCTCAACAACCTGCTGGACCCGAAAGTCATCGCGCCCATCAGCGACTTCCTCGGTTATCCGAATGCCAACAAGGACTCGCTGGCGCTGATCAACAAGGACATCACCGGCAACCCGAACCTGACACCGACCAGTGAGGCATTGAAGACGCTGTACGTCGTGCAGCCATTGCCGCAAAAGCTCGAGCGGGTGCGCACGCGGGTGTGGACCAGCATCAAGTCCGATCAGTAACACCGAGAGTCGAACACAAATCCTGCGGGCGACGAACATCCATTGTGGGAGCGGGCTTGCTCGCGAATGCGGAGTGTCAGTCAAGAATGTGTCGACTGACACTCCGCATTCGCGAGCAAGCCCGCTCCCACATTTGATTGATGTCGAGCACAAATCCCATGCCCGCTCACACAGGTTGTACGGTGCAGGCCTAGCGGAAGAACTCCCCCGGCGTTTCACCAAACTGCTGACGAAACGCCGCGATAAACGCCGACGTCGAGTCGTAGCCGCAGGCCAGTGCGACGTCGGTCACTCGCTCGCCCTGTTCCAGCGGTGTCAGAGCGCCGAGCAGACGCAAACGCTGGCGCCAGGCGCGAAAGGTCAGGCCGGTGTCGCGCAGGAACAGGCGACTGAGGGTTTTCTCGGTGACACCGAACTGGTCGCTCCAGTGACTGAGGGTGGTTTGTTGCTCGGGGTGCGACTCCAGGCTTTGCGCGATTTGCCGCAATCGGCTGTCCTGGGGCAGCGGCAGCATCAGGTCGATCTGGGGTGCCTCAGCCAACTGATCGAGAATCACCTGGGCCAACCGACCGTGCGCACCGTCCTGGTCGTATTCCACCGGAATCTGACTGAAGGCACGGATCAACTCGCGCAACAGATCGCTGACTGCCAACACATGACAGCCCGGCGGCGCCCAGGTCGAGACGCTGCAATCGATGTACAGGCTGCGCATTTCCGTGCGCGGCGAACTGAACACCCGGTGCGGCATGCCCGCCGGAATCCACACCGCACGCTCCGGCGGGGCGACGAAGCGCCCGATGCCGGTCTGGATTTCGAGCACGCCCTGGATCGCATAGGACAACTGCACCCACGGGTGGCTGTGGCGCCGGGTCAGGGCACGATTGGGCAGCGATTCGGTACGCCCGTAGAGCGGCCGAGGCAGGCTGGACAGCCCGGGAATACTGCGCCGGATACTTTTGTCATGTCCTTTAGGCGGCATCGGTAGGCTCATCGGCGTTAGTCGGTAATATCCAGTCACGTTAGAGTCGCTTTCACGTACTGGCAACCCCCGGATGATCAACCCATGACGCGCCCCCGTTTGTTACCCGACAACTTCACCCTGACCCTGATTGGCGTGGTCGCGCTCGCCAGCCTGCTGCCTGCCAGCGGTCAGGTCGCGGTCGGTTTTGGCTGGCTGACCAACATCGCCATCGCGCTGCTGTTTTTCCTGCATGGCGCCAAGCTGTCCCGCGAGTCGATCATTGCCGGTGCCGGGCACTGGCGCCTGCATTTGCTGGTGTTCAGCCTGACCTTCGTACTGTTCCCGCTGCTCGGTCTGGCGCTCAAACCGCTGCTGTCACCGCTGATCGGCAACGACCTGTACATGGGCATGCTGTACCTGTGTGCGCTGCCCGCCACAGTGCAGTCGGCGATTGCCTTTACTTCGCTGGCGCGGGGCAACATCCCGGCGGCGATCTGCAGCGCGGCGGCGTCGAGCCTGTTCGGGATTTTCCTCACACCCTTGCTGGTGACCCTGCTGCTCAATGTGCACGGCGAAGGCGCCTCGACCCTCGACGCCATCCTCAAGATCAGCGTGCAGTTGCTGCTGCCGTTCATTGCCGGGCAGATCGCGCGGCGCTGGATCGGCAACTGGGTGGCGCGCAACAAGAGTTGGCTGAGGTTCGTCGATCAGGGTTCGATTTTGCTGGTGGTCTACGGCGCGTTCAGCGAGGCGGTGATCGAAGGCCTCTGGCACCAGATTCCGTTGCTGGACCTGGTCGGGCTGGTGGTGGCGTGCTGCGTGGTCCTGGCGCTGGTGTTGGTGGCCTCGACCGCACTGGGCAAGGCGTTCGGCTTCAATCAGGAAGACCGCATCACCATTCTTTTCTGCGGTTCGAAGAAAAGCCTGGCAACCGGTGTGCCGATGGCGCAGGTGTTGTTTGCCGGTAGCACCATTGGCGTGTTGATCCTGCCGTTGATGCTGTTCCATCAGATTCAACTGATGGTCTGTGCGGTGCTGGCGCAGCGTTTTGCCAATCGGCCGGAATCGATTCCGGAACTGATGGCTCAGGTCGATCCCTGAAAATCCCGGGAACCTGTAGGAGCCAGCTTGCTGGCGAAGGACTCGAGGACGCGGCGTACATCCAGTTCACACGCGTTATCGTTGACGACCATCGCTGGCAGGCCAGCTCCTACAAAGGACCGCGTTTATCCAGCACACACGCGTAATCGTTGACGACCATCGCTGGCAAGCCAGCTTCTGTATCAGCGCTTGCCAGCCGCCAATGGCGGGGTGCGCGGCGGGATCATGCGTTTGCTGCCGGTGGACTCGAACGCCGATGCCAGGTGCAGCAGTGACGAGTCGTCATAGGCGCGTCCGGCAAAGGTCAGGCCGACCGGCATGCCGATGTCCGGCATCACGCCCATCGGCACGGTGACCGTTGGCACGCCGAGGTGGCGGATGGCGAGGTTGCCGTTGGCGACCCATATACCGTTGCTCCAGGCGATATCCGCCGACTGCGGATCGACATCGGCATTCGCAGGCGCTACATCGGCGACCGTCGGGAACAGCACCGCGTCGAGGCCCAGGCGATCCATCCAGTCTTCCAGATCGATCTTGCGGGTCTTCTCAAGCCCGCGCAGGCCGTCGGGCACTGTGCTGATCTGGTCCCACGGCGTGATGCCGCGCTCGGCCATGCGCACGTATTCGTCCATGCCGGCGACCAGGTCGCCCTCGCGGTTGGGCAGGGTGCCCGGGTCGTGCGGGAAGATCAGCGGGCCGTCGACATCGGCCAGGCGATTCAATTTCGGATCGCCGTTGGCCTGCAGGAAGTCATCGAACGCCCAGGCGGTCAGGTCCCACAGTTCATGGTGCAGGAATTCCTTGGAGACGATGCCGCGATTGAACACGGTCGGCGCGCCAGGGCGATCGCCTTCGCAATTGGAGACCAGCGGGAAGTCCACGTCGATCACTTGCGCACCGGCGTCTTCGAGGGCCTTGCGCGCCTGTTCCCAGAGACCGATCACCGAAGGACGGGTGTTGATGCGCTGGCCGGTCGGGCCACCGATGCCCGGCGCTTCGCTGGTGCCTGCTTCAGGGTCGGCGTTGATGTACATGCGCGGAATGCCGAACTTCTTGCCTTTGAGCGCTTCGCTGTTCGCCGCCAGCGCGGCATAGGATTGCGGGCGTACCTCGGACGATTTCGGAATGGGCACCCAAGGCTGCAAGCGCCACAGGTCACCGCGGGTATCCGCGTCATCGGCTACCACCACGTCGAGCACTTCGAGCAGGTCGGCCATGGTCCGGGCAAACGGCACGACCACGTCCATGGTCGGGGTCAGCGGCCAGTTGCCGCGTACCGAGATCACGCCGCGCGACGGGGTGTAGGCGCACAAACCGTTGTTCGAAGCCGGCCCGCGACCACTCGACCAGGTTTCTTCCGCCAGACCGAAAGCGGCGAAACTGGCCGCGGTGGCCGTGCCGGCACCGTTCGACGAACCGGAGGCGAAAGGGGCGGTGAGGTAGTCAGCGTTGTACGGGCTCTCGGCACGGCCGTAGACGCCGCGCTGCATCCCGCCGTTGGCCATCGGCGGCATGTTGGTCTTGCCCAGGCAGATCGCCCCGGCGGCGCGCAGGCGTTCGATGGTGAACGCATCGCGATAGGCGATCAGGTCCTTGAAGGCCGGGCTGCCGGAAGCGGCGGTGAGGCCCTTGACCAGATAACTGTCCTTGGCGGTGTAAGGGATGCCGTCCAGCGGACCCAGCGTCTGGCCCTTGGCGCGACGGGCGTCGGCGGCCTGTGCTTCGGCGAGAGCCTCGGGGTTGCGCACCACCACCGCGTTCAGTGCCGTGGGCGTCTCGGGGCCGTCATAGGCGTCGATCCGCGCGAGATAGGCCTGGACCAGTTCAACCGAGGTGGTCTGGCCGGATTCGAGCGCGGCGCGCAGCTCGGCAATGGAAACTTCGGTAACTTCGATCATGCTGCCACCGCTGCTTGCAGGTGGAGGGTCCCAAACACTTCACTTTTCTCGAAATGGACTTTCATATCGTTATTCTCGTTGCACTGTGTGGCACGACAGGGTCGGGTGTTAAAAATACTGAGCACTATTTAGCATTAAACCGGGATTTTAGGAATCCGTTGTCCAATTTATCTTACAGGCGACAGAAAAAAGGCCACCACAACCCGACGTTGTGGTGGCCCGAGGGTGACGCATTATAGTGGCCCGCGCGCGCAGGCCAATGGATCAGTGAGCGCCGGCAGCCTTGTTCAGGTCGCTTTCGGCCCATTCGGTGTAGACGCAGGCATCCGCGGTGGCCCAGCGCACTCGTACCGGGTCGCCGGCCTTGAGCGGCATGCCGGCGGCGGAGAGTGCCTTGACCGTCATCGAGGTGCCGCCGGCAGTGATCACGCTGCAGGTCTGGCTTTCGCCGAGGAACAACACTTCCACGACCTTGGCCGAGACTTCGTTCCAGCCGGCGGTCAGCGGTTCGGCGAGGGCTTGCTCATTGCTCAAGGCCAGGGCTTTTTCCGGGCGTACCATCAGCAGCACGTCCTGGTCGGTTTGCAGGCCGGCGGTGAGTCGGATCGACAGCGGTTGCCCCTCGAAGGTCGCCACCGCATTACCCTGGGCCTTGAGCTTGAGGAAGTTGGAGTTGCCCAGGAACGAGGCGACAAAGGCGTTCGGCGGGTTCTGGTACAGGTCATAACCGCTGCCCAGGCCAACGATCTTGCCGTGGCTGAAAATCGCGATGCGCTGGGACAGGCGCATGGCTTCTTCCTGATCATGGGTCACGTATACGATGGTGATGCCCAGGCGCCGATGCAGCTGGCGCAGTTCATCCTGCAAGTCTTCGCGCAGTTTCTTGTCCAGCGCGCCGAGGGGTTCGTCCATCAGCAGGATGCGTGGCTCGTAAACCAGTGCGCGGGCTATAGCGACGCGTTGCTGCTGGCCACCGGACAGTTGCGAAGGGCGGCGATGGGCGAATTGCTCAAGCTGCACCAGCTTGAGCATCGCATCGACCCGGCGTTCGCGCTCGGCGGCAGCCAGTTTGCGGATGGTCAGCGGGAAGGCGATGTTGTCGCGTACCGACAGGTGCGGGAACAACGAGTAGCGCTGGAACACCATGCCGATGTCGCGCTTGTGCGGCGGCACGTTGACCAGCGACTGGCCGTTGACCAGGATCTCACCGCTGCTCGGCGTTTCGAAGCCGGCGAGCATCGACAGCGTGGTGCTTTTGCCCGAGCCGCTGGAGCCGAGGAAGGTGAGGAATTCACCGTCCTTGATGTCCAGCGAGATGTTGTCCACGGCGGCGAAGTCGCCGTAGTGCTTGTTCAGGTTGCGCAGGCTGACCAGGGGTTTGTCATTTTGCTGCGCGGAATCTTTGATCACTGCACTCATGTCGTACTCCTGGCGCTCAAGCGCTGATTTCGTTGCGCCGGCGCAGAGCGGCGGCGATCACCATGACCAGTACCGAGAGGCCGATCAGCAGCGTCGAGGCGACGGCGATCACGGGCGTCAGGTCCTGGCGCAGGGTGGTCCACATTTTCACGGGAAGGGTTTGCAGGGTCGGGCTGGCCATCATCACGCTCAGCACCACTTCATCCCACGAGACGAGAAAGGCGAAGAGGGCGCCGGCAACCATGCCCGGGCGGATCGCCGGGAAGGTCACCTTGAACACCGCTTGCAGGCGCGAGGCGCCGCAGATCACCGCCGCATCCTCGATCGACTGATCGAACAGCTTCAGCGAGTTGATGATCGAGATGATGGTGAACGGCAATGCCACGATCACATGGCTGACCACGAAGGCGAACATGGTCCCGGTGTAGCCCAGTTTCAGGAACAGCGCGTACACCGCCACGGCGATGATCACCAGGGGCACGATCATCGGCAGGGTGAACAGGCCGTAGAGCATTTCCCGGCCAGGGAAGCGACCGCGCACCAGGGCGAACGCGGTTGGCAGGCCCAGCGCGACGGCAAAGAACGTCGTCAGCACCGCGACCTTGAGGCTGGCCATGGCCGCGTTCATCCAGTCGGCGTTGGAGAAGAACTGGCCGTACCATTTCAGCGTCCAGCCCGGCGGCGGGAACACCAGCCATTGCGACGAGCCGAACGACAGCAGCACGATGAACACGATCGGCAGCAGCAGGAACAGACCGATCAGCCCGGTGGTGGCATAGAGGCCGAAGCGCATCCGGCGGCTCATGGCATTGGGGGTCAGGAGCATGACGGCTTACCTCGCGTTGCTGGCGCCAACCGGGGATTCCGGCTGGAGCTTCAGGTAGAAGTAGAACAGCACCAGCGTGATCACGATCAACAACGCGGCGCCGGCGCTGGCCAGGCCCCAGTTGAGGAACGACTGAACCTGCTGAATGATGAACTCGGGCAGCATCATGTTCTGCGCACCGCCCAGCAGCGCCGGGGTCACGTAGTAACCGAGGGACATCACGAACACCATCAGACCGCCGGAGAACAGCCCCGGCCGGCACAGCGGCAGGAACACCCGGAAGAAGTTGGTCCAGGGGCTGGCGCCGCAGATCGAACCGGCCTGCAGGATCATCGGGTCGATGGCCTGCATGGTCGCCTGCAACGGCAACACGATGAACGGGATCATGATGTAGCTCATGCCGATCACCACACCGGTGAGGTTGTGCACCATCTCCAGTGGTTGATCGATGATGCCCATCGCCATCAACGCCTTGTTGATCACCCCGGAGGCTTGCAGCAACACCAGCCAGGAGTAGGTGCGGGCGAGCAGGCTGGTCCACATCGACAACAGCACGATGTTGAGGATCCAGCGCCCCCAGCCACGGGGCACCAGGGTGATAGCCCAGGCCAGCGGGAAGCCCAGCAACAGGCTGAACAGCGTCACCAGGCCCGCCACCGAGAAGGTGTTGAGCAGGACCCGCGCATAGGCCGAGTTGGCGAACAGTTGCTCGTAGTTGCCCAGGCCCGGCACCGGTTCCAGCACGCCGCGCAGCAGCAGGCCAATCAGCGGCGCGAGAAAGAACAGGCCGAGAAACAGCAGGGCGGGGATCAGGTTGCTGGCGCCACGCCAACGCTGTTTCAGCGACGGCGAGGGTTGCTTTGCAAGGGTCTGGCCGACTGCCGAACCGGCAGCGCCAATGGCGCTCCCGGAGGCCGTGGAAGGACGAGGCGCGGTTGCCGTCATTTTCATTTGACCAGCCATTCGTTCCACCGTGTCGCAATGGCCGGACCGTTCTTGGCCCAGTATGCGAAATCAAGAGTGATCTGATCCTTTGCGTAGGCCGTCGGCAGGTTCGGGGCCAGCGCCGAGTCCAGGCGCGCCACGCTGTCGACGTTGACCGGGGCGTAGGCGGTCAGGTTGGAGAAGTCGGCCTGGCCCTTGGCACTGCTGGCGTTGGCCAGGAACTTCATCGCCGCGTCCTTGTTTTTCGAACCCTTGGGAATGACCAGGATGTCGGCCATGACCAGGTTCTGCTTCCAGCTTACGCCGACCGGGGCGCCGTCTTCCTGCAGGGCATGAATCCGGCCGTTCCAGAACTGGCCCATGCTCGCTTCACCGGAGGCCAGCAGTTGCTGCGACTGCGCGCCGCCGCCCCACCAGACGATGTCTTTCTTGATGGTGTCGAGTTTCTTGAACGCACGGTCCAGGTCCAGCGGATAGAGCTTGTCTGGCGCTACACCGTCGGCCAGCAGGGCCAGTTCGAGCACGCCAGGGCTTGGCCATTTGTAGAGGGCGCGTTTGCCGGGGTAGGTCTTGGTGTCGAACAGCGCGGACCAGTCCTGAGGCTTGTTGGCGCCGAGCTTGCCTTCGTTGTAACCGAGGACGAAGGAGAAGAAGAACGAGCCGACGCCGTGATCGCTGACGAAGCGCGGGTCGATCTTGTCGCGATCAATGACTTTGAAATCGAGGGGTTCGAGCAAGCCTTCGGCGGCGGCGCGCAGGGCGAAGTCGGCTTCGACATCGACCACGTCCCATTGCACGTTGCCGCTTTCGACCATGGCCTTGAGCTTGCCGTAGTCGGTCGGGCCATCCTGCACCACGGTGATGCCGCTGGCCTTGCTGAACGGATCGGCCCAGGCCTGCTTCTGCGCATCCTGGGTGCTGCCGCCCCAACTCACGAAGTTGACGCTTTCGGCCGCCAGCAATGCCTGGCTGGTCACACTCAGCAGTCCCGCAAAAAGAACTGCGGTCGCACGTTTGTTCAACACCATTTTCACGCCCTCATTGTTGTGTTTATGAGCGGGGCTTTCGAGTGCCCGCCTATCGGGAGCAGTAGGTCCGTCGAGTCAGTGCTGACTGTCCGGTCTATGGAATATCATATTATGGTATTCCAAACTTTGTGCAAGCACTTTGCCGTACCGGCTATCAGCCAAAAGTGGTTTTTCAGTGTCGACACATTCCCCCTGTGGGAGCGGGCTTGCTCGCGAAAGCGGTGTGTCAGACAACTTTGGGCCGACTGACACTCCCTCTTCGCGAGCAAGCCCGCTCCCACAGGGGATTGCATTCAGCCGAGGATCACTCGGTGAACGCAATGCTCTCCACCACCTCCAGGTCATACCCGGTCAAACCCGCATATTTCAACGGCGGACCGAGATGGCGCAGCTTGCCGACACCCAGGTTTTGCAGGATCTGCGCGCCGGTGCCCACCTCCGAATAAATCCGCGACTGCGAACGGCTGAACTGCCGGGGCGACTGGGTCAATTGCGGCACGCGTTCCAGAAGCGCCTGGGAGGATTCGTGATTGGCCAGCACCACCACCACGCCATGGCCTTCGGCGGCGACACGCTGCAAGGCGGCCCATAAGGTCCAGTTGGTCGGCCCGCTGTATTCGGCGCCAACCAGGTCGCGCAACGGATCGATCACATGCACGCGCACCAGCGTCGGCTCATCGCGGCGCAGATCGCCCATGACCATGGCCATGTGGACACCGCCTTCGATGCGATCCTCAAAGGTGATCAGACGGAAGGTGCCGTGCACCGTCGGCAAGTCACGTTCACCGATACGCACGATGGTGTGTTCGGTGCTCAGGCGGTAGTGGATCAGGTCGGCGATGGTGCCGATCTTGATCCCGTGCTTGCGCGCGAACACTTCCAGGTCCGGGCGGCGGGCCATGGTGCCGTCGTCGTTCATCACTTCGACGATCACCGAGGCGGGCGTATGGCCGGCCAGGCGGGCCAGGTCGCAACCGGCTTCGGTGTGGCCGGCGCGGGTCAGCACGCCGCCTTCCCGGGCGCGCAGCGGGAAGATGTGGCCCGGTTGCACGATGTCGGCGGGACCTGCGTTGGCGGCGACGGCGGCGGCCACGGTGCAGGCACGATCGGCGGCGGAGATACCGGTGGTCACGCCGACGGCGGCCTCGATGGACACGGTAAACGCGGTGCTGAACACGCTGCCGTTGCTCGGCACCATTTGCTCCAGGCCCAGGCGTTTGCAGTGTTCGTCGGTCAAGGTCAGGCAGATCAGGCCACGGGCTTCACGGGCCATGAAGCTGATTGCCTCGGGTGTGCAGCAGTCGGCGGCCAGCAACAGGTCGCCTTCGTTTTCCCGGTCTTCATCGTCGACCAGCAGGACCATTTTGCCGAGGCGGTAGTCTTCGATGATTTCTTCGATGCTGTTGAAGGCCATGCTGGAGTCTCAGTGTTTGTGGGATGGGTAATGTGGTATACCATAATACAAAATAAACCGAGAGGTCACTATGAAGGCGTACTGGATTGCTCATGTGGATGTCACTGACTCTGATCAGTACAGCCAATACACCCGGCGGGCGCCACAGGCGTTTGCTCTGTATGGCGGTCGGATTCTGGCGCGGGGAGGGCGTAGCGAGGCGATGGAAGGTCGGGCGACGCCGCAGCGCAGTGTGGTGATCGAGTTTGATTCCTACGAGCAGGCGGTGGCGTGCTATCACTCGGCGCTGTATCAGGAGGCGCGGGGGTATCGTGAGGGAGTGGCTTTGGCTGAGGTCATCATTGTCGAAGGCGTGGCGCCGCTCTGAACTGACCCTGTAGGAGCGAGCTTGCTCCGGGCGGCGTTCCGACGAGAAACCTGAGAGCAACGCGGGGGTGTCAGGCTCCCCGCGTCATCGTTGGCCTCCATCGCGAGCAAGCTCGCTCCTACAGGGGATCTGTGTTTACGGGGTAACGATATTGAACTGCGGCGCAAACGTATCGAGGCTGGTCATCAACTCCCCAAGCTTCTTGCCATTGCCTTGCAGCTTGATCAGGCCTTTCTGGATTGCCGTGGGGATGTCCAGTTGCTTGAGGCTGATCTGTTCCAGGGTGGCCTTGCTCATGGTCACGCTGGCATCCGCCTGGGCATTGAGGCCGGCGCGGTGGGTCAGTACGCCGTTGCGCAAGGTCAGGTTGAAGTCCTTGTTCAGGTCCTCGAAGGTCCAGTTAAGGGTCAGGTCATGGCCTGCGGCCTTTTCGCTGTCCAGGCGCACGGCCAGGAAGTCGAAGAACATCTGCGGGCTCATCGCCCGCACCATGTCGACCGACACCGAAGTGCCGGCATGGGGTGGCACGCCATTGCGCAGTTCCATGGCGCCGGTCAGGTACATGTTGCGCCAGGTGGCGTTTTCGCTTTGATAGCCCATCTGCTCCAGCGCCTCGGCCTGGGCTTTGCGCGCGTCGCCGTTGTCCGGGTTGGCGAACAGCAATTGATTGCCCAGTTGCGCGGCCCAGCGGTACTCACCCTTGTTGATGGCCGCGCGCATTTTCTCCAGTACCGCCGCTTCGCCACCCATGGCCTCGACCGTGTACTTCGCCGTTTCCACAGGTGGCAGTGGATTGAGGTTGGCCGGGTTGCCGTCATAGAAACCCATGTAGCGCTGATACACCGCACGGGTGTTGAAGCTCAGCGAGCCGTAGTAGCCGCGGGTGTACCACTTCTGGTCCAGGCTGCCGGGCAGTTTCTTGATCGAGTCGGCGATTTCCAGCGGCGTCAGGCCCTGGTTCAGCAGGTGCAGGGTGCGGTCATTGAGGAAGGCGTACATGTCGCGCTGGTCGGCGAGGAAGGTGCGGATGCGTTCGCCGCCCCAGGTCGGCCAGTTGTGCTGGGCAAACAACACGTCGCTCTTATCGCCATATCGCGCCAGGCTGCCGTCCAGGTACTCGGCCCAGGCCTTGGCGTCCCGCACTTGCGCGCCGCGCGGGGTGAGGATGTTGTGCATCATTTGCGTGGCGTTTTCCGCCATGCACAAGGCGCGTAACTGCGGCAGGTACAGGTTCATTTCCGCGGGCGCCTCGGTGCCCGGGGTCAACTGGAATTCCACCTCGAGGCCGGCGATGGTGCGGGTCTGCAGTGCCTTGTCGATCAGGTCGGTGGGCGGGATCAGGGTGACGGTGCCGCCGCTCGGTGTGCTCTTGCCCAGGCCGGCATCGACCTGGCCTTTTTCGCCACGGGGCAGCAGGCTGCCGAACTGGAACTGCGCACGGCGGCTCATGGCGTTGCCGGCGTAGACGTTCTCGCTCATCACGTGTTCCATGAACCCGGCGGGGGCGAACACCTTGACCTTGCCGGCCTTGACGTCGGCTTCGTCGATGACCCCGCGCACGCCACCGAAGTGGTCAACGTGGGTGTGGCTGTAGATCACCGCCACCACCGGTTTGTGCGGGCGGTTCTGGTAGTACAGCTCCAGTGCTGCCTTGGCGGTTTCGGCCATGGTCAACGGGTCGATGATGATCAGCCCGTCGTCGCCTTCGATGATGGTCATGTTTGCGAGATCGAGGCCGCGCACCTGATACAGCCGAGGGCTGACTTCGAACAGACCGGCATGGGCGCTGAGTTGGGCCAGGCGCCAGAGGCTCGGGTTGACCGACTCCGGGGCCTGGTCTTTGGCGAGGAAGTCATAGGCCTGGATGTCCCAGATGACCTTGCCTGAGGCGTCCTTGACCTGGCCCTTGAAGGGCGCGATCAGCCCCTTGGTGACCGACTCGTAATCGGTGCGGTCGGTAAAGGGCAGTTGTTTCAGCACGGCAGCGTTACTGGCTGTGGTTTGCGGGCTGGCCGCGACCGGTGCATCGGCGGCGACCACCGGTTGCGCCAGGCAGGCAGTGATCAGGCAAGCGAGCAGCCCACGAGGGCTCAAGGTGAAACGAGGCATGGCGTCTCCGTTTTTTATCGTTATGGCTAGACCAGCTTCGAGGGTAGGGCGGGGCACGGGCAGGGCGATCATCGGCAACGGACAAAAAACATTCAGGGCCGCTATCCTTGAGCCACGCATACCCAGCAGGTTGACCCATGCTTGAAGTCCATGGCGTTTTCAAAAGCTACGCCACACCGCAGGGGCCGCTGCCGGTGCTGCAAGGCGTCGACCTGACGCTCAGGCCCGGCAGCAGCCTGGCGCTGATGGGCGAGTCAGGCAGTGGCAAAAGCACCTTGCTGCACCTGATCGCCGGGCTGGACAAGGTCGACAGCGGCAGCATCCGCAGTGGCGGGCATCGCCTGGAACAGATGAATGAAGGGCAACTGGCGAACTGGCGCCGTACGGAAATCGGCCTGGTGTTTCAGCAATTCAACTTGATCGGCAGCCTGCGGGTCGAAGACAACCTGGCGATTCAGGCGCGTCTGGCCGGGCGTCATGACCCACGCTGGCAAGCCCATCTGGTGCGGCGCCTGGGCCTGGGCGAGCTGCTGCGGCGCTACCCGGAGCAACTGTCCGGCGGCCAGCAGCAACGGGTCGCGCTGGGCCGGGCGCTGGCGTCGCGCCCGCCATTGTTGTTGGCCGACGAACCCACCGGCAGCCTCGATGAAACCACCGGCGCCGAGGTGTTGCAGTTACTGCTGGAACTGCTCGACGACAGTCCCACCAGCCTGCTGATGGTCACCCACAGTCCCGGCGTGGCGGCGCGGCTGGCGGAAAAGGCCTTGCTGTGCGGTGGTCGCCTGGCCGCTGTGGGCGAGCGCTGACATGGGCATCTTTGGCCAGACCCTGCGCGCGCTGCTCAGCCACTGGCGCCAGCATCCGGTGCAGTTTTTCAGTGTGCTGACCGGGTTGTGGCTGGCCACTGGCCTGTTGACCGGCGTCCAGGCACTCAACAGCCAGGCCCGCGACAGCTATGCCCGCGCCAGTCAGTTGATTGGCGGCGAGCCTCAGGCCAGTCTCGGTGCTCCTGGTGGCGGCACCTTCGCGCAGCAATGGTTTGTCGATCTGCGCCGCGCGGGCTGGCCCGTGTCACCAGTGCTGCAAGGGCGGGTCACGCTCAAGGGGCATGAAGAACAGCGCCTGCAGTTGATGGGCATCGAGCCGGTGTCGCTGCCGGCGGGCGCGGCGGTGGCGGGGCAGGCCTTGGCGATTGAGCAGGTGGTCGGTTTTTTCAGCCCGCCGGGCAGTACCTGGATATCGTTGCAAACCTTGCAGGCACTGGGCTTGCGCGAAGGTGACCGGCCACTGAACCTGGCGGGCGTGGCACTGCCGCCGCTGCAGGTGCAGGTGCAGGCCGATATGGCGCCCGGTGTGCTGCTGGTGGACATCGGTTTTGCCCAGCAGATTCTCGGGATGCCGGATCAACTGTCGCGACTGCTGCTACCGAAGGATTTCACTGCGCCGCTGCCGCACGCCTTCCAGGGCCAACTGCAACTCAAGAGCGCTGGCGAAGAAAACAACCTCACACGCCTGACCGAAAGCTTTCACCTGAACCTTGCGGCCCTGGGGGTGCTGTCGTTCGTGGTTGGTCTGTTTATCGTGCATGCCGCCATCGGGCTGGCGCTGGAGCAACGTCGGGGTTTGCTGCGCACGCTGCGTGCCTGTGGGGTGAGTGCGCGCATGCTGATCGCCTGTCTCACCGTCGAATTGGGTGGATTGGCCCTGGTCGGCGGTGTGGCCGGGGTGGTCAGCGGCTACCTGCTGGCCGCCGTGCTGTTGCCGGATGTCGCCGCCAGCCTGCGTGGCTTGTATGGTGCCGAAGTGGCGGGGCAGTTGAACCTCGGCCTGTCATGGTGGTTCAGTGGTATCGGTCTGAGTCTGATCGGCGCGTTGCTGGCCGGTGTCAACAGTCTGCTGCGGGCGGCGCGTTTGCCATTGCTGGCGCTGGCCGACCCGCAGGCCTGGCATCAGGCCCATGCACGCTGGTTGCGACGTCAGGCTTGGGTGGCGGCAATGGCCGGGATGATCGCGCTGCTGGCGCTGATCTTCGGCGACAGCCTGGTCAGTGGCTTCGTGCTGATGGCGGCGCTGTTGATCGGCGCCGCACTGGCGTTGCCGGTGGTGCTCAGTTCGCTGCTCAGTCTCGCTTCACAACGCAGTCGCTCGGTACTGGGCCAATGGTTTGTCGCCGATTGCCGCCAGCAACTTCCGGCGTTGAGCCTGGCGTTGATGGCGCTGCTGTTGGCCATGGCCGCCAATATCGGTGCCGGCAGCATGACCGCAGGCTTTCGTCAGACCTTCAGCGACTGGCTCGAGCAACGGCTGACGGCCGAGCTTTACCTCAACCCACAGAACCCGGCCCAGGCCAGGGAGCTGCACAGCTGGCTCGACCAGCAGCCGCAACTGGCAGCGGTGCTGCCCAACTGGCAGGTGTCGATCCAGTTGCAGGGTTGGCCGACGGACCTGTCCGGGATCATCGACCACCCGACCTACCGCCAGCACTGGCCGTTGCTCGAAGCCCTGGGCGACAATCCTTGGGAACGACTGGCCAAGGACGATGCGGTGATGCTCAGCGAACAACTGGCCCGGCGCCTGCGCGTGCAACCGGGCGACCACCTGACGCTGCCGACTCCCACTGGCCCGTGGTCGCCACGGATCGTCGGGATCTACGCCGACTACGGCAATCCCAAGGGTCACATTCTGGTCAACATCCGACACCTGTTGCGCGGCTGGCCGCAACTGACACCGAACCGCTTCAACCTGCGCATCGAACCGGCGTCGATCCCGGCGTTCGTCACGGCGCTGCAGGCCCGTTTTACCCTGGACGACAGCCGCATCGTCGATCAGGCGCGGCTCAAGGGCTGGTCCACGCAAGTCTTCGAACGCACCTTCGCCGCCACCGCTGCGCTCAATAGCCTGACGTTGTGCGTGGCCGGCGTGGCGCTGTTCATCAGCCTGTTGACTCAAAGCCAGAGCCGTCTCGGGCAGTTGGCGCCGCTGTGGGCGCTGGGTGTGACGCGCCGGCATCTGATGTTGCTAAACCTCGGGCAAACCTGGTTGCTGGCCCTGCTGACCCTGGTGCTGGCGTTGCCGTTGGGCATCGCCCTGGCGTGGTGCCTGGACACGGTGATCAATGTGCAGGCCTTTGGCTGGCGCCTGCCGTTGCGGGTGTTTCCGTTGCAACTGTTGCAATTGATGGGCCTGGCGCTGGTGGCGACATTGCTGGCTTCGGCCTGGCCGTTGTTGCGTTTGTACCGCACGCAGCCGGCGGACTTGCTGCGCACCTTTACCCATGAAAATTAATCTCGGCGTCTTGCTCCTGGTGCTGCTGGCGCTGCTGTTGAATGGCTGCGATCAACCGGCGCCGGTAGAAAAAGGTTTTGCCGGGCTGGGCAACCAGGCCGCTGCGTTTACCAAGGTGGTGCCCGGTCGGGTGTTCAGCTTCCCGGCGGATCACGGCCCCCACGATGGCTTTCGCATCGAATGGTGGTACATCACCGCCAATCTGAAGGACGCTCAGGGGCATGAGTTCGGCGCGCAATGGACGCTGTTCCGCAGTGCCTTGAAAGCTATCCCCGAGATAGCCGGCTGGCAGAACCAGACGATCTGGCTCGGTCACGCGGCGGTGACGTCGGCGACGGTGCATCACGCGGCTGAGCGCTATGCCCGTGGCGGCGTCGGTCAGGCCGGTGTCAGCGTTGCACCGTTCAATGCATGGATCGACGACTGGCAGTTGAGCAGCCAGGCGACAGCCGACGATCCGTTGGCCGACCTGCTGCTCAGCGCCCGCGACAAGCGTTTCAGCTACAGGCTGCGGTTGACCTCGACAGGTCCGCTGGTGCTGCAAGGGGACAAGGGGTTCAGCCAGAAGTCCGAACAGGGTCAGGCCTCTTATTACTACAGTCAGCCGTTTTTCCAGGCCAGCGGCGCCCTGGAAATCGACGGCCAGACCTTTCAGGTCAGTGGCCCGGCCTGGCTCGACCGTGAGTGGAGCAGCCAGCCCCTGACGGCCAACCAGAGCGGTTGGGACTGGTTCTCCCTGCACCTGGACAGCGGCGAGCAGGTGATGCTGTATCGCATGCGGCAAAAGGACGGCGAGCCTTACCTCACTGGCACCTGGATCGACGCCCGGGGGCAGACACAGTTGCTGCACGCCAGCGACATCAGCCTCACACCGCAAGACAGGGCCAGCGTGGCCGGGCGCGAGATGCCCGTGCGCTGGTCGATCAAAATCCCCTCCAGACACCTCGATATCACCATCAGCGCGCTCAATCCTCAGGCGTGGATGGACTTGCGCATACCGTACTGGGAAGGCCCGGTGCGCCTCAGTGGCAGTCATGCAGGGAACGGCTATCTGGAAATGACCGGGTATTAGAAAATCAGCGGCCTGCTGCGACCACTCGCTGAACAGCGTCTATGCTCATCGCACACATGGCATTGCGCTTTGCGTCAACGCCGTCTGTTGTCATTCATCACAGGGAAAGTTCTGCCTATGAAACGCCACGCACTGACCAAAGCCATCACCCTCGCAACCTTGCTGTCTGCCGCCAGTTTCGGTGCGGTTGCCGCCGAACTCCCGTTGTCTGAAGTTGTAGTGGTCGATCAGGTCGCCACCCAAGTCGTTTCGGTCGATACCGCAAACCGTATCGTGGTCCTCAAAGGCCCGCAGGGTAATGAATTCCCTGTGCAACTGACCGAAAAGGCGAAAAACCTCGACAACCTCAAGGCCGGCGACACGGTTGACATCAGGGTGACCAGCGCCGTTGCCGCCTTCCTCGACACCGATGTCGACAAAGGCTTGCCGGGCACTGCCGAAGCCACTGGCGAAGTGCGCGCAGCACCCGGTAGCGACAACCCCGGCGGCGAAGCTTACCGTCAGGTGAAAGTGCAGCTGAAAATCACCCACATCGACCTGAAAAAACACCAGGTGACTTTTGAAAACCCGGAAGGCAAGTCCAAGACGGTTGACGTCAAGCGACCTGAAGTCCAGGCCAAACTCAAGGACTTGAAAGTCGGACAAAGCGTAAACGTGGTTTACACCGACATATTGACGGTGACCAGCAAGCATTGAGATTGAGTTATATGGGCTGATTGTTTTTGTAAAAGTCTTGTACAGGAATAATCAGCTCATAGCGTTTAACTGGCGCGTTTAAAGCGCTGTGCAGCCTCGTATTCAAGTCGACATTTCCTTAAACATTGTGTCGATAAATTTCATCTTTGCAGTGCGGACATATTGATTCTCATCTACTAAAATGCTTTCCGTTCGCCCAGTGTACGGCTCTTTACCAGTGCATGGATTGCCGAGGCCATCGCACTGGGCGAACACTTTATTGGTTGTATTGAAAGTTTCGGATATAAAAAAAAACGGGCGACCTGCGGGTCGCCCGTTTTTGTTTGGAGTTTCAGCGTGGGCATGGTCCCTTGTGGGAGCTGGCTTGCCAGCGATGGTCGTTAACGATTACGCGTTTGGGCTGGATGAACGCGGTCCCCTGTAGGAGCTGGCTTGCCAGCGATGGTCGTTAACGATAACGCGGGCGATCTGGATAAACGCGGTGCACTGGAGTCCATCGCCAGCAAGCTGGCTCCTACAGTTTCAGTTTCAGCGTAGGCGCGGTCCCTTGTGGGAGCTGGCTTGCCTGCGATGGTCGTTAACGATAACGCGTTTGGACTGGATGAACGCGGCGTACTTGAGTCCATCGCCAGCAGGCTGGCTCCTACAGTTTCAGCGTAGGCGCGGTCCCTTGTGGGAGCTGGCTTGCCAGCGATGGTCGTTAACGATTACGCGTTTGGACTGGATGAACGCGGCGCACTGGAGTCCATCGCCAGCAGGCTGGCTCCTACAGTTTCAGCGTGGGCACGGTCCTTTGTGGGAGCTGGCTTGCCTGCGATGGTCGTCAACGATAACGCGTTTGGACTGGATGAACGCGGCGCATTGGAGTCCATCGCCAGCAAGCTGGCTCCTACAGGTATTGCGTTATCGGTGTTGCCCGGGATTGCGTGAAGAGCCTTTTTCATCGGCTGGAACAACATCGGCCAACGCCGCGAAACACTGTTCGATCGAACGCCGCTGGCTCTCGGCATACAACGCCAACTCATCGATCGTCGAACGCCCAAGGGCCTTTTCGAACGCCTGCTGATTGGAGTGCACGCCGTGACGGGTTTGCGCCGCGTCCCCCAGGTTTGACTGAAAAATCCCCGCCGCGCTGACCGGCAGGAAGTCTTCGTACACCAACGGTTCAACTCGCAGGTAACCGCTGCCGAGCAGGTCTTCCAGGGCGGCATTTTTCAGGTTGCCCGCCGCCAGGCCTTTTTCCGTCACAAAGTAGCGGAAGTAAGCCAGGCCCTGTTGGCGCATGCCTTCCCAGGTGTCGGGAAACTCGCTGAAATGCTGCGCCATCAGGGCGTTATAGCGCGCGGCGTTGGCTTCGTTAGGGAAGTCCTTGAGTTCGTCCCGCGCGGCATTGAGCAAGCGGTCGTACAGTGCGCGGCCTTTTGGCGTGAGGGCGGCTCCGCGCTGTTCGATCTCGCCGAAACGGGCACTGTGGCTGCCGCGAGCTTCGTTCTGATCGGTGAAGGCAATCGGCTCGTCGAGGGCCTTGAAACTGGTCTGGCGCAGCAGGATCGGACACTGGCGGCGGGGCGGACCTTCGATCACCGCTTTGGGGGTAATGCCGTGGGCGGGCATTTGCGCCTGGACGATGTCGATGTCCAGGGTCCGTGGCGTCAGGTGGTTGATGTGCGGGCCCTTGAACGCCACCACGTCGGCGATCAGCCGATGCTGGGCGCTGAGCTTCTGATACTGCTCGGCGGTGACGGTGGCGCTGTGGTGCCAGCGGAAGGTTTCCAGGGCCTGTTCGACGAATTCCAGGGCTTGCGGTTCGGTCAGGCCACCCTCGGATTCGGCACGCTCGATGAGCGTGAGGGCTTGGGCGGTGAAGATCGAGCGCCGGTCGAGCATCGACTGGGCGAACGCTCGCAGTTCCAGGTCTTCGATCAACTCCAGGCGCAGCAGCGAAGTGAATACCCGGAACGGACTGATCTGCAAGGACGCTTCATGCACTGCGCGAAACGCCGTGGAATGCACCGGTACGCCGGCCGGTGTCAGGTCGTAGTAACCCACCGGTTGCATACCCATCACCGCAAACAGGCGGGCGAGGGTCGCCAGCTCATCGGCCGTACCGACGCGGATCGCCCCATGGCGCTCCAGGTCCAGGCGCTCGATTTCGCCGGTGCTGGTGAGCTGTTGCAGGATCTGCGGATCGCTTTGCAGCACGTGACGATTAGTCTGCTCCACCAGTTCCATCAACGCGCCGTACAACGGCACTTCCTCGCGGTACATGTCGGACATCGCTTTGGAGAAGCGTTGGCGGATCAGGTCAGGGCTGACGAAGTTCGGGTGGTTCATGAACAGGATTCCTGGCGCGGTGACGTAAAGGATGGTCAAAAGATCGCAGCCTTGAACGACGCCGACAAACGAAGTTTCTGACGAACTTCATTCTGCAAACGACTGCAAACGACTACAAACCTAGTGGAGCCGTTGATCCTGTGGACTCTCCGAGCGCAGTGATGCCAAAAAATCCCGATACAGGCGCGCCGAACCGGAGGGCGCTTCCACCATGGGCATGTGCCCGATGGCGTCCCAGATATGCACGCGCAGGTCGGCGATGCCCTTGCTCCAGACCGCCACGCTGCTGACGTCGATCAGCCGGTCCTTGCGCCCCCACAGCAACAGCGCCGGGACGGTGATGTCGGGCAGGCGGGGCTCCATCGGCGGGCTGGCGCGGAAATCGCGGAAGATTTCTTCCAGCTCCTCGCGGGACTGTTCATAGCGCTGGGCCACGGCATCGAGCACGAGCTTCGGCACCCAGGGCGGGGACGCCATGGTCATGGCGTAGAAACGCCGGAATTCTTCCCGCGAATGAATCAGAAACGGGTTGTGGCCCTTGGCCAAATGCCGCTCCAGGTCACTGGGCTCGGGCGAGGTGACCCCGGCCGGGTCGATCAGGGCCAGGGACACAATGCGCTCCGGGTAATTGGCCGCGAGCCATGCCGCCATGTAGCCACCCATGGAGTTGCCAATGACATGGACTTTCTCGACACCGCACACATCCAGCAGCTGGATCATGCGCTTGGCCTGCAGCGGGATGTCGTAGCCGCCGCCGGCCTTGAAGCCGGTTTCGCCATGGCCGGCGATGTCCGGGATGATCACCCGGTGGCTGCCGACAAAGTGCCGGGCGAAACGCAGCCAGAGGTTCTTGTCGGCGCTGAAACCATGGAGCATCAGCACACTGCTGGTGGCCTCGTACGGCCCGCCTTGCCAGGTCGAGACGGTCATCTCGGGGATGGGCACGACGATTTTATGCAGCCGGTACAGCTTGGCCTCGGCCGCCATGCTCAAGTCATAGAGCCAGTAGCCGATGGCCGGGTAGGTCAGCCAGCTCCAGGCGACGAACACTGCGAGAACCACGAACAACAAAAGCATCACGCGTCTCCCTTCTATCTGCTCAGGACAAAATGTGATCGGCGGGTTTCAGTGCTCGGGTCAAGCGATGAAAGCTGAAACTGAACCCCGGAAACATCGCAATCACATGACCGCTCTTGCTTTGATACCAACTGTGGCAACCACCGGACTTCCACACGGTACGTTCCATTTCCCGGTGGATCATTTCAGTGTAGGTACGTTCCGCCTCATGGCGAACTTCGATGCTGCGTAAACCTTGAGCCTGCAAGGTGCGAATGCAGTCGAGGATGTAATTCATCTGCGATTCGATGATGAACAGCGCCGAGGTGTGGCCGATCCCGGTGTTCGGCCCGGTGACGATAAACAGGTTGGGAAAGTCGGGCAGGGCGGTGCCGAGGTAGGCCCGAGGGTATTGCGCCCAGACCTCCTTGAGGCGGGTGCCGTTTTTTCCCGTGACCGGGTAGGAAATCACCCCGTCGGTGGCGTCGTAACCGGTGGACCAGACGATCAGGTCCAGGTCGATGTGCTGGCCATCCAGGGTGACGATGCCGGTTTCGTCGATGGCGGCGATGCCTTGCTCGCGGCTATGCAGCGTCACGTTGCGCCGCGCCAGTGCCGGGTACAGCGTGCTGGACAGGATCACCCGTTTGCAGCCGATGGTGTAGTCCGGCGTCAGTTGACGCCGCAGTTCGGCGTCCGGCACTTGGCGTTTGAGAAAGCGCAGGGCCTGGCGCTGGACCATGTGTATCGCCGGCTTCGAATACTTGAAGGCAATCACCCGGGTTTCGAACTGCCAGTAGATCCCCCAGCGCAGCAGTTTGTAGGCCGGCTTGAGTCCCAGCAGCCAGCGCTGGAAACGGCCAAAGCTGCGGTCAGCCCGGGGCAACACCCAGTGGGGCGTGCGCTGGAACACATGCAAGTGCCCGACATCCGGGGCAATGGCCGGAATCACCTGGGCCGCACTGGCGCCGCTGCCGACGATGGCCACGCGTTTTTGCCGATAGTCGTAGCCGTGATCCCAGTTGTTGGTGTGAAACGTTTTACCTTGAAAACGCTCCTGTCCCTCGAAGCGCGGCACCACCGGTTGGCTCAGCGGCCCGGTCGCGTTGATCAGGAACTGCGCGCAATACGTGCCCTTGCCGGCGGTGTAGACGGTCCAGCGCTTGCTGGTGTCGTCCCATTCGATGCGTTCGACATTCGCGTCCAGTTCCACCTTGTCGCGCAGGCCGAAGTGTTCCACCACGTGGCGGGTGTAGCGATGCAGCTCGGCCTGTTCGGCGAACATCTGCGTCCAGCGATAGGGCGCGAAAGACAACGAATACAGCGGCGAAGGCACGTCGACGGCCGCGCCGGGGTAGGTGTTCTGGCACCAGGTGCCGCCGAAGAAATCCCGCCGCTCCAGCAGGCGAAAATCGTCGATGCCGGCCTTGAGCAAATTGATTGCTGCACATTGGCCGCCAAACCCGCTGCCGATGATCAATACTTGAAAGGTCTGCAATGGGCCTCCTCTTATGGTCATTGATCAACCCCTTCTTTCATGTATAGCCGTTTCTGGGGTGAGGCTTTTGCTTTTATGCGAGGGTGATGTCGCGATATTCAGCCCGCCAGCCGGTGATGGCTATTTAATCTCGCCCTGATAGACTCCAGCGCACAGGCACAGGCTGTTATCGCATTTCGTCGAGTGGCACAGAGGCCTTATGGAAAAAGCGGGAGGAAAGGCGTTCTCATTGGCCAGGAGGCTCTATACATCGCGAATCCTGGGGTTGGCCCTGGGATTGGTGTGCGTGAGCGCGGCGATGTATCCACTCGATCCGGCGCCCTGGGTATGGGGTTTCATGTGGTTCAATGGCCTGGTCTGGCCGCACGTGGCTTACCAATGGGCGCGTCGGGCGAAAAGGCCTTATCACGCCGAACACCGCAATCTGCTGATCGATGCCTTTCTCGGCGGCTTCTGGATTGCCGCGATGCATTTCAACCCACTGCCCAGCGCGACCACCATTTCCATGATGGCCATGAACAACGTGGCCATCGGTGGCATGCGCTTCCTGTTGGCCGGGACGGCCGCGCAAGTGCTGGGCATCGGTGTCGGTTTGCAGATTTTCGCCCCGGCGTTCATTCCAGCGACCAGCCCGCTGCAGCTCTATGCCTGTTTGCCCTTGCTGTGTCTGTATCCGTTGGCGCTGGGCTGGATCTGCTTCCGCCAGGCCCATACCCTCGGCCGTCAGAAGCGTGAACTGCTGGCTCTGAGCCGCACCGACAGCCTGACGGGGCTGTTCAACCATGGCACCTGGAAGGACCAGCTGGAAGTCGAGTTCCAGCGCTGCAAACGCCAGCAAAAAGGCGGGGCGATTGCCCTGATCGACATCGACCATTTCAAGGCCATCAACGACACCTACGGCCATGTTGCCGGTGACATCGTCCTGCGTCAGTTGAGCAAAATGCTCAGGCAGAACCTGCGAGCGACCGATGTGGCCGGGCGCTACGGCGGTGACGAGTTCTGCGTGATCCTTCCGGACCTGCCCCTGAACCGCGCCGCCATGGTCATGGATGCCCTGCGTGATCGCTTCGCCACCTTGGGCTACGAGCAGAGTCCGGCGCTGAAAGTCAGCCTGAGCATTGGCCTGGCGTCATTCGACCCGACGCATACCGATGCCACGCTTTGGCTCAACGACGCCGATCATGCGCTGTACGAAGCCAAGACCACCGGGCGTAACCGCGTGATCTGTTGCGGCAATGGCAAACCCCATCGCGAACTGCTCGACTCGGCGTGACCTGTGGGAGCGGGCTTGCCCGCGAAGGCGGAGTGTCAGGCGGCATGGATGTTGGCTGTGATGGCCTCTTCGCGAGCAGGCTCGCTCCCACAAATGATCACTGGTGGATGCAAATGATGTGTTCACCGCAGATCCACTGTGGGAGCGAGCCTGCTCGCGAAGGCGGTGTATCGGGTTAAACCGTCATTCCTTCACGCTCATGAACTCTTCCGCGTAGCGGATATATTCCTCAGGTTGCGTGTAGGTGTGAGTCAGTTCGGTCGCGCTCAGGTCCGACGTCTGGGTGAGGATCTGGCGCTGTTCGCGCAGGCTGTCGTAGGTCGCCTTGATCGCGGCGAAGTAGGCGCCATGGCCGTCGATGGTCACGCGCACACCCAGTTCGGCCAGGCGCTTGTCGTCGCGCAGCAGCGGGTTGCCGTAGGTCACCAGCATCAGCGGCACGCTCAGGTGCTCGGCGATCTGCTCCAGATGGTCGAAGTCCTTGACGCCCACCATGCAGATCCCGTCGGCCCCGGCTTGCTGGTATTGCCGGGTGCGGCTGATGATTTCCTGCACCGGCAGAATCCCGGCGTGGGTGCGGGCGATGATCGCCATTTCCTTATCGCAGCGCGCTTCCAGTGCCGCGCGGATCTTGCCGACGCCTTCGGCGACCGTGATCAGGTCGGTGGATTTGCGGCCGAACTGCGCGGGTAGCAGGGTGTCTTCGATGGTCAGCGCGGCGACGCCGGCCCGCTCGAGCTCGACGATGGTGCGCATGACGTTGAGCGCATTGCCGTAGCCGTGGTCGGCATCGGCAATCACCGGCAACTGGGCAACGCGGCCGATGCGGGTGGCCTGTTCAGCGAACTCGCTGAGGGTGATCAGGGCAAAGTCAGGGGCGCCCAGCACCTGCAGCGAGGCGACTGAGCCACCCAGGATCCCGACTTCGAAGCCCAGGTCGGCGGCGATGCGCGCCGACATCGGGTCGAACACCGAGGCCGTGTGGTAGCAGGTGTTGGAGGCGAACAGTTGGCGAAAATTGCGGCGCAAATCTTGATGGGAAAGCCTGGACATATGAGTTCCACCAATGGAATGGAAGGGCTTGAGCAAAAGTGTCAACGCCGAAGAGATAAAAGGCTATCACGCGCGCAGGGGCAGAATGATGACGAATTTGCCGGGTAAGCCAGATTGACGCCTGAGACAGGAAGCTGATAGGTCACGCCGCTGCGGCCTGGTGCCGCTGGTTGAGCAGCGGCACGGCGCGCACCGAGTCGCCGGGCTGCAGCTGCAAGCGCTTGGCGGTCAGGCGATCGACCACCAGGCTGTTGCCCGCCAGTCGGGCCGGGACGCAGGTAATGCGGCAGTTTTCCAGGCGCCGATTGTGAATCAGCCAGAGCGGATCGTTAGCGTCCGGCGAGCCGATGGCCAGTTGCAGCGGTCGACTGTCGCACACGGTGCGGATCCCGGAAACCGGGGCCTCGATGACCGGTCCGCCGTCGAAGATATCGATATGGCCGTTGTGGGCAAAACCTTCGGCGCTGAGGATTTTCAGGGCCGGCTCGGTGTTCGGGTGGGCCTTGCCGATCACCGCCTGGGCCTGTTCGGTGAGCAGGCAGGTGTACAGCGGCTGGCGTGGCATGAGTTCGGCGATGAACGATTTGTTGCCCAGCCCGGACAAGTGGTCGGCATGGCTGAAATCCATCTTGAAAAAATGCCGGCCGAGGCTGTCCCAGAACGGTGAGCCGCCTCGTTCGTCGGTACTGCCGCGTAATTCGGCGATCAGCCGGTTGCCGAACAGCTGCGTAAACTCGGCCACGAACAACAAACGCCCGAGCGAAAGCAAACGGCCGTTGCTTCCCTGGCGTTGATCCGGGCGCAGGTACAACGAGCAGACTTCCGATTGCCCGGTCAATTCGTTGCTCAGGAACAGGGTCGGGATCTGGCGCTGGATACCCAGGTCCGCGCAAGCATTGACCGTCAGCCCGACCCGGTAGTTGTACCAGGGCTCGCGCAGACCGATTCCACCCGTCAGGGCGCTGACGCCCACCACCTGCTGCTCGTCGTCCTCGAGCACGAACAGGTAATCGGCATCGGCCCGATCGACCTGCCCGGCGAAGGTACGTTGGGCCCAGCGGATCCGGTAGGCCAGGCGTTCTTCGTCGGCCGGCAGGCTGGTGAGTCCGGGGCTGGCCTGGCGCACCAGCGTGAACAAGGCGGGCAGGTCGGTGATCTGGACCGGTCGGACAATCATGCGGCTGTTCCTTGTTCATGGTTGTTCGGGCGTTGGCGTTGACCCAGGCGGGCACTCACAGGGCGATCAGCCTGACCGGGCTGCCTTCGGTGACCTTCAACGCCGTGCACATGGCCGTGTCCAGCGTGACGGGTTGCCCGGCGATGTAATCGAGATCGGCGACGATGGCCCGATAATCCGTCAAGGACTCGTTGCTCACCAGATAGCTGCCCCGGGCATCAATCACCGGGCCAGGCTGCGTGAGGCCGCACTGGCTGTGGGTGATCGACCGAATGCCCGAGGTGCGCGCATAGAGCGTCGGGCCGCCATCGAACAGATCGATGTAGCTGTTGGTTTCGAAACCTTCACGCTCGAGGATATCGAAGGCCTCCTGGCCATCGGGGTGGATGCTGCCGATGCAGTCCTGTGCCGCTTTGGGCAGCATGGGCACGTAAATCGGATACTGCGGCATCAGTTCGGCGAGAAAGGTGCGGCTTTGCAGGCCGCAAAGCCGTTCGGCCTCGACGTAGGGCAGGTCGAAGAAATGCTTGCCCACCGCATCCCAGAATGGCGAGTGCCCTTCCTCACTGCTGTAGCCAACGATTTCGGTGATCACCGTTGCGGAAAAACGCCGGGGGTGGGCCGCGATGAACAACAGGCGCGCCCGCGACAGCAGTTCGGAATGGGCGGTGCGTACCCGTGCGGCATCGATATGGAAGCCGCGCAGCAAGGTGTGGCCACTGAGGTCGTGACACAACGACAAGGCCGGTACACCGTGCTCGATGTTCAGTTCCCGCGAGGCGCTGGTGAAGTGCCGGTTGCGCAGGCTGTAGAACGGCTCGCCGTACCCCGCCGTGGCGAGGATTTCCGAACAGCCGACCAGGTGCTGCGTCGTCGGGTCTTCGAGGACAAAGAAATAGTTTTCCGGGCCATGACCCTCGACGTCTTTCTCGAACGAGGCACAGGAATCGAGAATTTTTTCGCGCAACCGTTCGCTATCGTCGGGCAGGGATGTGACGCCCACCAGGCTTTCACGAGCCAGCTTCTGCAACCTTGGCAGGTCGGCCAACTCGACTGGACGCAAGACCAGCATGGAGACACTCCTGTATCAAACGATCCGGCGGTTTGAGCCGAACCTGACTATCACTGTCGGTTTTTCCACACATTTATTCGGTGGACATCTGATCGTTGTCAGGCGCCACTTTTTTCTTGTCAGATGCTTCCTTGGATTGCCTGCATTAAACGAGGAACGGACGGTTCGGCCGCTGGTGTTGCCGGGCCTGGCACATTGATAGGGTGTTGGAGAAAGGGCATCCGGGCTCCTGCTGGATGAGCGTGGCACATGTTTTAACAGTCCGTTGAAAAGAGTATTTAATTATCGCGTGCTGCCTGTCTAGTTAATTTTCGCATGGTCCGACCGTGCCCGAAAAAGGGGCGAAGTGCTAGCAGCAAGGGGCTACGCCGATGTCGCAAAGTCTTGTAGGCAATTGCCTTGGTTGCAGTCAGCGATAACAGAAAGTCTGCCGGGAAATGCCTGACGGAGCCCGCGTCAAACAGGAAAATTAAACGCCCCCAAGGCCTAATGCCAGTCAGTTAAGCGTTTGATCACCGCAAACCTTGTGGGAGCGAGCTTGCTCGCGATGACGGCTGGACAGTCAAACAAGGGGTGCCTGACAGTCTGCCATCGCGAGCAAGCTCGCTCCCACAATGTCCGGGGCTTAACTGATCGGCATTACCCCCAAGGCCTGCTCGCTTGCGGCACAATTGCACGATGGCGCTCCCCCTGACGCCGTTGTTCCTTTCCATCCCTGGAGTGATTGCTGGTGCAGGCGACCCGTTTAACCCTGATTTGTCACGCTCGAACCGTCGCACAGAAACTGGCGCGTTTTCCATTGGACGAACCTCTGGAGATGGATTGGCAAGCGCTCAGGCTTTCGCGTTGCAATCAGTTCAAGGGCGTTCCACGCCTTGTCTGCGGTCCGGAACTGCGCACCCGGCAAACCGCTGAGCTTTTCAGCAGCGCACCGGAAGTTGTCGATGCACTGAAAGATTGCGACTTCGGGCGTTGGGGTGGTGAGCGCATCGGCGCTCTGCAAAAAAACGACCCCGGGGCGCTCGAGCATTGGCTGGAAGATCCGGCTTCGGCCCCCCACGGTGGCGAGTCGCTGGTGCAATTGGGCGAACGGGTGGGTGCGTGGTTGACCGCGTTGCAGTCGACGCCGGGGCACATCGTTGCCATTACCCATCCCTTTGTCATTCGCGCCGCGCTGACGCACGTGTTACAGGGCGCATCGTCCAGCCTGATCGACGTCGAACCCCTGTCGGCGGTGGAGCTGAGGTTCCATGGCCGCTGGCGGTTGCGCTTGCCGAGCACCGACCCCGAGGACCTGCTGTGATGAAAAGACTCCTGATCATCGGCATCGGCGCCGGCAATCCCGACTACATCACGATGCAAGCGGTGAAGGCGCTGAATCAGGTCGATGTTTTTTTCCTCATGGACAAGGGGGAGAGCAAAGACAAGCTCATCGACTTGCGGCGCGAAATCTGCGAACGCTACATCACCGACCACGCTTACCGTTTTGTCCAGGCCCACAGCCCCGAGCGCGAGCGCGGTGAGGTGGACTACAGGAGCAGTGTCGACGACTTGAACCTGGCCAAACAACAGACCTTCGAACGGCTGATCAATGAAGAACTGTCCGACGACCAGTGTGGTGGTTTCCTGGTGTGGGGCGACCCCGCGCTGTACGACAGCACAATCCGTATCCTTCAGGCGATTCAGGCCTCGGGCGCCTGTGAATTCGAGTTCGAGGTGATCCCCGGCATTACCAGCGTCCAGGCCCTGGCGGCACAGCACAAGGTGGCGCTGAACCAGATTGGCCGCTCAGTTGAAATCACCACGGGCCGGCGGTTGGCGGCAGGGCAGGTGAGCGATGCCGACAGCCTGGTGGTGATGCTCGATGCTCAGGATGCCTACCATCAGGTGGCGGATCAGGACACCGAGATTTACTGGGGGGCCTATCTGGGGACGCCGGATGAAATCCTGATCAGTGGCAAGCTCAAGGATGTGGCGGATGAAATCGAACGGGTGCGCAAGGCGGCGCGGCTGGCCAATGGCTGGATCATGGATACCTATTTGTTGCGCAAGCCTTGAGAGTTGGCTAACCCGGTCTGGCCCCTTCGCGAGCAAGCCCGCTCCCACAGGGATGGTGTGAACAACACAAAACCTGTGGGAGCGGGCTTGCCCGCGAAGAGGCCCTTGAAAGCACCTCAAAAACCAGCACTGCCCCCACGCCCAAACCGCTCCCGATACACCGATGGCGGCACGCCAACCACGGTTCGGAAGGCCACCCGGAAGCTTTCCACCGAGCGATAACCGCAACGTTCGGCAATCTGCTCGGTGTTCTGGTCGCTGCTTTCCAGCAGTTCGCGGGCGCGTCCCAGACGTTGCTGCTGCAACCAGGTTTTCGGTGACTGGCCGCTGGCTTCGGTGAAGCGGCGCAGGAAGGTGCGTTCGCTCATGGCGGCTTCGCTGGCCAGGTCGCGCACTTCCAGCGGTTCGTGCAAGCGCTCACGTGCCCACTGCATGACGCGGGAGAGATCACTGCGCGGTGTAGGACTGACCGGCGTCGGAATGAATTGCGCCTGGCCACCGCTGCGTTGCGGCGACATGACCAGGCGGCGGGCCACGGAATTGGCCACTTGCGTGCCGAAGTCCCGGGCCACCAGATGCAGGCAGGCGTCGATGCCTGCCGCGCTGCCGGCGGAGGTGATCAATTGGCCGGAATCGACATACAGCACGTCCGGGTCCACCAGGATGCCGGGAAACCGCTCGGCCAGTTCCGAGGTGTAGCGCCAGTGCGTGGTCGCACCGTGCCCGTCGAGCAACCCGGTGGCGGCGAGGACGAACACCCCAGAGCAGATCGACAGTAACCGTGCGCCACGCGCATGGGCCTGGCGCAGGGCGTCGATGAGCTCTGCGGGGACCGCGGCGCTGCGGTCGCGCCAGCCGGGAATGATGATGGTGCGGGCATCGGCGAGCAATTCCATGCCGCCGTCGGCCAGGACCTGGATGCCACCCATGGCACGCATCGGGCCTTGATCGACGGCGACGATACGATGTTCGTACCACGGGAAATCGAACTCAGGGCGTGGCAGGCCGAAGATCTCCACGGCGATGCCGAACTCGAATGTGCAGAGGCCGTCGTAGGCCAGAATCGCGACCATTGCCGGGTTGGGATGCATTTGGCGGAAAATTCCCGATCGGTGTCTTGTGCGCCACTTTAGCCGCAAATGCCGGGCGGATAAAGTCTCCTCACACCCACCGCCTCTTTGGAGTACAGCCCATGACCAGTCTGGTTCGCGAAATTCCCGCCGCCCCATCGGCCATCGCCCTGATGCATTTCAGCAACCGTCTGACGTTCGAAACCGATTGTTCCGACGTCTACGGCAGCCAGCAGGCTGGCGAAGTCGATTTCATTCTGGTGGATGTGCGCGGCCCGCTGGCGTTCGAGCGCGGGCATGTACCGGGAGCGATCAACATTCCCGGGCGCTTGTTGACCGCCAAAGGTTTGGCCGGTTATCCGAAAAACACGTTGTTCGTGGTCTATTGCGCCGGGCCTCACTGCAACGGCGCCAACAAGGCGGCGGTGAAGCTGGCGGCCCTGGGTTATCCGGTCAAGGAGATGATCGGCGGCGTGACCGGGTGGCTGGATGAAGGGTTTGAGTTGAGTGCCACCGAGCAGCGGCCGGCCCGTAAAGTGATCGGTTGCGAATGCTGATACCCAAACACCAATGATCATTGTGGCGAGGGGGCTTGCCCCCGTTGGAGTGCGAAGCGCTCCCAAAACTCTCGACTATTAGTGAGATTCTGGGGGGTGCTGCGCAACCCAACGGGGGCAAGCCCCCTCGCCACAGGAATGTGCTTTGATCTGGATCAGCGACAGGCAGCGGCCGCCCACCACTCATCCAGCGTCGCCTGCAACCACGCCATCACCTCGGCATAGGCCGCACCGTCCTGCACCCCCCGTGGCAATGGCGACTCATCGCCAAAATGCGCATTGAGCGTGGCCACCGACTCGGCGTTCCACTCCGGATGAAACTGCAACCCCAGCCGCGCCGGCCCGGCGCGGTACATCTGCTGCACACAGTGCTCGCTGCTGGCCAACAACTGCGCGCCAGGCGGCAGGTCGATGGCGTCTTCGTGCCACTCGAGTACCTTCAGCGCTTGCCCATCGATAAAGCTCACCGTGGTCCATCCGGTTTCGCTGCGGTCCATGCGCCGTACATTGCCGCCCAGACTCAACGCCAGCAACTGAGCCCCCAGGCATATGGCGAACACGGCCCCACCCAGATCCAGACTGCCTTTGAGCCATTGCCGTTCGGCCGCAAGCCAGGTCGGGCCGGCGTTGGATTCATAAGGCCCGCCCAGCAGGATCACCGGATCGGCGCTGACGGGCGGCAACTGCCCCAGGTCGGCGCGAAACACCTTCAGCGTCAGCCCTCGGGACTCGGCCCAAAAGGCGATGGCCCCCGGGCCTTCGGCGGGGTGGTGCTGGATCAGGTTCAACGTGGGCATCGCGCTACTCTCGATGGGACTCAAGGGCGCTCAATGTGCCGTAAAACACCCGGTATCGCCAGCCGGCCCGTTGCGTCTGATGGCGTCGAAAAGCCTGTAGGTCTGGTCTGCAAATGCGATCTGTCCGACAGACGTTGCGCCTTCATGGCGCGTTCACCGCAATGACTCGATCACGGTGCCACTTTTTTATAAGTTTTTGTCGTCCTGGCGTAATTTGCCCTCCTGTAGCCGCTCTAGACTGCCGGCCACTTCGGTTTCCGCTTACAAAACGAGGACCGAATGCTGCCAATCGAAGCTGCCAATAAAAGCCTCCGTACACAGGAGTTATAAATGAAGAAGCTAGTGATGTTCGGTGCCCTGGCACTGTCGATGTTGTCCCTGACCGCCGTGGCTGACGATGCCAAGCCGATCCGTATCGGCATCGAAGCCGGCTACCCGCCATTCTCGATGAAAACCCCTGACGGCAAACTCACCGGTTTCGACGTGGACATCGGCGACGCCCTGTGCGAGCAGATGAAGGTCAAGTGCACCTGGGTCGAGCAAGAGTTCGACGGCCTGATCCCTGCGCTGAAGGTCAAGAAAATCGACGCCATCCTGTCGTCCATGACCATCACTGACGACCGCAAGAAGAACGTCGATTTCACCATCAAGTACTACCACACCCCGGCGCGCTTCGTGATGAAGGAAGGCAGCGACGTCAAGGACCCGCTGACCGAACTCAAGGGCAAGAAAGTCGGTGTTCTGCGTGCCAGTACCCACGACCGCTTCGCCACTGAAGTGCTGCAACCGGCGGGGATTGTCCTGGTGCGCTACGGCTCCCAGCAGGAAGCCAACCTGGACATGGTCTCCGGCCGCGTTGACGCGCTGCTGGCCGACTCGGTCAACCTGGACGACGGTTTCCTGAAAACCGACGCCGGCAAGGGTTTTGTCTTCGTTGGTCCTGAGTACAACGATCCGAAATACTTCGGTGGCGGCGCCGGCATTGCCGTGCGCAAGGGCGATACCGCCCTGGCCGAGCAGTTCAACAAAGCCATCACCGAGATCCGCGCCAACGGCAAGTACAAGCAAGTGCAGGACAAGTACTTCAAGTTTGACGTTTACGGCGAGTAATCCAGCCGTTCGAGAAAGTGGCAGCCGTTGACGCGGCTGCCATTTTTTTTGTGCAATCATTTTCAGCACAAAGATCCCTGTGGGAGCGAGCCTGCTCGCGAAGGCGCCGGTACATTCAACATCCATGTTGGCTGGCTTGACGCATTCGCGAGCAGGCTCGCTCCCACAGGTGATTTCACCGTGCAGACATCAGGAGTCCGTCCATGCAACGCATCGATCACAAACTTCCCTGGAGCCACCTGGGCACTGAGCGCACCCTCAGCGTGTTTCGTTATGGCGCGGGGCCGCGCAAGGTGTACATCCAGGCCAGCCTGCATGCCGACGAATTGCCGGGCATGCGCACGGCCTGGGAGTTGAAGACGCGCCTGACCGAACTTGAGCAACAGGGACAGTTGAACGGTGTGATCGAACTGGTGCCGGTGGCCAATCCCATTGGCCTGGACCAGCACCTGCAAGGCAGCCACATGGGGCGTTTCGAGCTGGGCAGCGGCAAGAACTTCAACCGCTCGTTCGTCGAACTCAGCGCGCCGGTGGCCGAGCGGGTCGGTGATCGCTTCGGCAGCGATGCCCAGGCCAACATCGCGTTGATTCGCCAGACCATGGGCCAGGTGCTCGACGACTTGCCGGCAGCGACATCACAGTTGGAAGCCATGCACCGCCTGTTGCTGCGCCATGCCTGCGACGCCGACATCACCCTCGACCTGCATTGCGATTTCGAAGCGGCGATCCACATTTATGCGTTGCCGCAGCACTGGCCACAATGGCGATCCCTGGCGGCGCGCTTGCAAGCTGGCGTGGCGCTGTTGTGTGAGGACTCCGGCGGCAGCTCGTTCGACGAGTCCTGTTCTTCGCCCTGGTTACGCCTGGCCCGGGCATTCCCGGCGGCGGCGATTCCCCCGGCCAACCTGGCGACCACGCTGGAGTTGGGCAGCATGGGGGACACTCGGGTCGACCAGGCCCGGGCCAATTGCGAGGCCATTCTCGGCTTCCTCGCCGAGCAGGGTTTCATCTCCGGCACCTGGCCGGCGGCACCGGCCGACTGTTGTGAAGGCATGCCGTTCGAAGGCACCCAATACCTGTTCGCACCGCATCACGGCGTGGTCAGTTTCCTGCGTGAAGCCGGGGAATGGGTGGAGAAGGGCGATGCGCTGTTCGAGGTGGTTGACCCGTTGAACGACAAGGTCACCACCGTGCAGGCCGGCACCAGTGGCGTGCTGTTCGCCATCGATCGTGGGCGCTACACCCAACCTGGTACCTGGCAGGCTAAAGTCGCCGGGCGCGAACCGATTCGGGTGGGGAAGCTGATCAACGACTGAGCCGAAGATTTTTGCAGGCTGCTCGGGCCTCTTCGCGGGCAAGCCCGCTCCCACAGGTTTTGTGAACGCCACAGGTCCAGTGTGGGAGCGGGCTTGCTCGCGAAGGCGGCATCAGCCACACCCGAGATGTTCCTGCCTACTGCACAGTGTTAGGCTCTTGCGCGAATCCTGCATTCCGTGAAGGAAGACCCATGTTGAAGATTCTCGCGCTGCTCACGCTGTTGGCATCCACTGCCGTCCACGCCCAAACCCCGCTGCAAACCGACCTGCCACTCAAGTACCTGGCGCAGGCCACTACCGATTCGAACCCTCAACCCCTGGTGATTTTCCTACACGGTTACGGCAGTAACGAGCAGGACCTGTTCGGCATCAAGGACAACTTGCCCGCGTCCTACACCTACCTGTCGGTACGGGCACCTTTGGTGATGGAGGCGGGCAGCTATCAGTGGTTCCGCAAGAAGGGCGAAGGGGCCTATAACGGCGACACCGATGATTTGCAGTCCAGCGGCCAGTTGTTGCTGGACTTCGTCGCACAGGCCGCGAAGAAATATCACACCGAGCCCGAGAAGGTGTTCCTGGTCGGTTTCAGCCAGGGCGCGATCATGTCTTACGAAGTGGGCTTGCGGCATCCCGAAGCGCTCGGCGGGATCGCTGCGTTGAGCGGGCGGATTCTGCCGGTGCTCAAGTCCGAGCTCAAACCGGATGAAAAGCGTCAGTCGCTGGCGATTTTCATTGGTCATGGCGAGCAGGACAAACGTCTTCCCTACAGCGACGGCACTGAAGCCAACAGCCTGTTGCAGAGCGTGTCACTCGACCCCGAGTTTCACGGCTACCCTGGTGTCGGCCACAGCATCAGCACCGAAGAGATCCAGGACTTGAGCGCCTGGTTGCAGCGTCTTAACCCCTGAGCCTTATTTTCCGCTGACGATCTGTTTGATCAGGGTTTCATGGGCCGCCATGTCGCCGGGGCGGGAAATCACCTGGATCACCGCCATACGGGTGCCGGAGGCGGCCATCAGTGTGGTGGTGAGGGTCATGCCACCGCCTTGCGTGGCAGTGCCGTCGATCTGGCGCAGGCCCAGCCCGGATTTCTGGGTCAGGGTTTTCTCGCTGAGCTTGTTGTAGTCGGGCAGGGATTTGTGTTGCGCCGCATCGAAGTCGGCCACGGTACCGTCGAGGAAGCCGCCGTCGTTGTCCTTGACGCTGATACCGTTGGGCAGGGTGTTTTCAGCGGCGATCACCACGGTCTTGGTGGTTTCATTGCTGTACAGGGTGCCGCTGGCACCGTCCGGGCTGGCCGGCAGCGGGTTGGCGATGAAACCCTTGGGCAGGTTGAAGGTGAACTTGCTGCCGAGCATCGAGACTTTCCGGGCTGGCGCATCGCTGGAAGTGGCCTTGGCGGCCTGCGCATTCAAAGCCCCCAGGCCGGTAGCGGCTGCCAGCAGCAGGACAAGGGCTTTTTTACTCAACAAAAACATCGGAATCTCCAGGGATGGGCGCGCGGTGGGGCGTGATCATCCCATGGAGGTTGTGCTGCATTCCAGAGTGCTCTACCGAGCGGTCACTTGCGGTGAGGTCGCTTTCCTGTGGCGAGGGGGCTTGTCGGAACGCCGCACCGTCCCTCTAGGCCGCGAGCGGCCCCCTGCATTCTTTCAGACGTACCTCATCGAACGTGTTTCGGTGCTTTGACGGTTCCTCCAGCGCCCGTCGTCGGGCCAACCGGCCGCGCCAGCAAGCGTTTGGTCACCCCCAGCATGGCCACCGACACCGCGACGCCCAGGACAAAAGCGTTCATCCCCATCGACGGCAGGGCCAGGGCCAATACCAGGCAAAACGCGGCGAACGAGTACATGCCGGTGGCCGTGGCGCGCAACAGCGCGGCGGTAAAGGCCGGGCCACGGGTTTGCTGGGAGAACACCGCCATCACGCTGCCCAATACCGGGAACACCGCCAGCAGGCCGCTCCAGCGGTCGCCGACGGTGCTGGCCAGCAGCGTCACGACCAAGGTGAGCAATGCACCGGCCACCATGCGCAGCACAAGCTTGTCGGATTTCGGCCCCGGGCCACTGAGCACCGGTTGCACGGCGGGGAACAGATAAGGCGCGGCGAGCAGCGCGGTCGCGGCGGCGCACAGCGAGAACACCAGGGATCCCGGGATCAGCGACAGGGCAACCGCCACCAGCGTCCAGACCACCAGCGAGATCATCAACGCCAGGGGCCATCCGGCCCGTTGTGCGACCTGGGCGTAGGTCACGCAAAACGCAATCATCGCGAACATGGCTGACAGCGCCGCCGTGGCCGATTGCGCAGCGAACGCCTGGCCTTGCTCAAGGGCAAGGAACAACAGGATCGGTCCGACCACCACCGGCAATCCCGACAACCATCCGGCCACGCTCGGTCCCCAGCGTTTGCCAGCCAGGGAAATCAGCAGCAGGAAGCCTGGGATTACCAGCAGTTTGAGGATCAACACGCGCATGTCTCCGACCTCTGTGAGGTGGCTACGGTAACATTGCATCGGCTAGATTGCTTTATCTGTGTGCGGATTTTGTATACATGCAGGCTTCGTAATTTGTACGAAAGGATCTTTTGCGCCTACGTTTCCTGGGCATCTGCGAGGAGGCCAACCTGCCATGAACCACCGCTGCGCCATGGTCTGTGGCTGCTTGTAATGTTGAGCTGCCAGGCTTCCAGGGCAGCAGATGCTGGGCATGGCTGCGTAGACTTTGCTTTGTGGTGATCAGTGGGGGCGGACAGTGGGTTGATTCTGCAGTTTTTGGGGTGACTCGTCGGGCCCCTTCGCGAGCAAGCCCGCTCCCACATTTGACCGAGTTGTCCAGACGAGCGCGGTCCACTGTGGGAGCGGGCTTGCTCGCGAAGAACGATGACTCGGTCCACCTGAAAAAACGGGGATAAAAAAACCAGGATGTGGCGAGGGGGCTTGCCCCCGTTGGAGTGCGAAGCACTCCCAAAGTACTCGACTATTGCCGAGATTCTGGGGCTGCTGCGCAACCCAACGGGGGCAAGCCCCCTCGCCACAGTTGTCCAGACGGCGACAGATCTTCGTGGGTCCCCGCGCCGTCTGTTGAACGCTTTAAGCCCGTTCGAGCGCCAGTGCCACGCCCTGACCGCCACCGATGCACAGGGTGGCGAGGCCTTTTTTGGCGTCACGCTTGAGCATTTCATGCAGCAGGGTCACCAGCACGCGGCAACCCGAAGCACCGATCGGGTGGCCCAGGGCGATGGCGCCGCCGTTGACGTTGACCTTGTTCAAGTCCCATTCCAGGTCCTTGGCCACCGCCAAAGATTGCGCGGCGAAGGCTTCGTTGGCTTCAACCAGGTCAAGCTGGTCGATGTTCCAGCCGGCCTTGTCCAGGCAACGACGGGTGGCCGACACCGGGCCGATGCCCATGATCGCCGGGTCAACGCCTGCGTTGGCGTAGGCCGCGATTTTCGCCAGTACCGGCAGGCCCAGGGCCTTGGCCTTGTCGGCGCTCATCAGGATCACGGCGGCGGCACCGTCGTTCAGTGACGAAGCGTTGCCGGCGGTCACCGAACCGTCCTTCTTGAAGGCCGGCTTGAGCTTGCCCAGGGATTCGGCGGTGGTGCCGGCCCGTGGCTGCTCGTCGGTGGCGAAGGACAGCGGATCGCCCTTGCGCTGCGGGATCAGGATCGGGGTGATTTCATCGACGAAGCGCCCGGCTTCGATGGCGGCCACGGCTTTCTGTTGCGAGGCGGCGGCGAACGCGTCCTGCTGCTCGCGAGTCAGGCTGTACTTCTCGGCCAGGTTCTCGGCGGTGATACCCATGTGGTAGTCGTTGAACGCGTCCCACAGGCCATCGCTGATCATGGTGTCGACGATCTGCGCGTGGCCCATGCGCAGGCCGGTGCGCGCACCGGGCATGACGTAGTTGGCCAGGCTCATGTTTTCCTGGCCGCCGGCGATGATCACCTCGGCATCGCCGCAGCGAATTGCCTGGGCGCCCAGGTGCAGGGCCTTGAGGCCCGAACCGCAGACCTTGTTCAGGGTCATGGCCGGTACGGCGAAGGGCAGGCCGGCCTTGATCGCGGCCTGGCGCGCAGGGTTCTGCCCGGCGCCGGCGGTCAGCACCTGGCCCATGATCACTTCATCGACTTGCGCAGGGTCCAGGCCGGTTTGCGCCATCAACTGGCGGATCACCGCAGCGCCCAGGTCAACGGCAGAAACATTGGCCAGGGAACCCTGGAAACTGCCGATCGCGGTGCGCGTGGCGGCAACAATGACGACTTCTTGCATGGAATGATTCCTCACTGGGCAGCGAACTGCATTTCCGGAACGTGGTCCGGGACGATCAGTTTACCAGCGGTCTTGGCGACGATTTCCTCGACGCTGACGCCAGGTGCGCGTTCCTTGAGGACAAATGCGCCATTTTCGATTTCCAGGTAGGCGAGGTCGGTCAGCACGCGCTTGATGCAACCGGCGCCGGTCAGCGGCAGGCTGCATTGCGACAGGAGCTTGGACTCACCGTCCTTGGACGCGTGGGTCATGATGACGATGATGTTGTCTGCGCCGGCCACCAGGTCCATCGCGCCGCCCATGCCCTTGACCAGCTTGCCGGGGATCATCCACGAGGCGATGTTGCCTTGCACGTCCACTTCGAAGGCGCCCAGTACGGTCAGGTCGACATGACCACCGCGGATCATCGCGAAGGACTCGGCCGAGGAAAAGATCGAAGCGCCGATGCGCGCGGTCACCGTTTGTTTGCCGGCGTTGATCATGTCGGCATCGATGGTTTCTTCAGTCGGGAACGGACCCATGCCCAGCAGGCCGTTTTCCGACTGCAGCATGACTTCCATGCCTTCAGGGATGTAGTTGGCGACCAGGGTCGGAATGCCGATGCCCAGGTTCACGTAGAAGCCGTCCTGCATTTCGCGGGCGACGCGTTGAGCCATTTGTTCGCGGGAAAGTGCCATTGTCGTTATTCCTTCATTCGGTCCGGGGGCAGGGGATCACTTACGCACGGTGCGCTGTTCGATGCGCTTCTCGAACGTGCCGCAGATGATCCGGTCGACGTAGATGCCAGGGGTGTGGATCTGCGCCGGGTCCAGCTCGCCGGGTTCGACGATTTCTTCGACTTCGACCACGGTGATCTTGCCGGCGGTGGCGGCCAGCGGGTTGAAGTTCTGGGCGGTGTGGCGATAGATCACGTTACCGAAATGGTCGGCTTTCCAGCCTTTGACGATGGCGAAGTCGCCGGTGATGGACTCTTCCATCAGGTACTTGCGGCCATGGAATTCGCGCACTTCCTTGCCTTCGGCAACCGGAGTGCCGACGCCGGTGGCGGTGAAGAAGGCCGGAATGCCGGCGCCGCCCGCGCGCATTTTCTCGGCGAGGGTGCCTTGCGGGGTCAGGATGACTTCGATTTCGCCCTTGAGCAGTTGCTCTTCGAACAGCTTGTTTTCGCCGACGTAGGACGCCACCACTTTGCTGATCTGGCGGTCGGTCAGCAGTACGCCGAGGCCGAAACCGTCGACGCCGCAGTTGTTGGAGACCACGGTGAGGTCGCGAGTGCCCTTGCGCTTGATCTCGGCGATCAGGTTTTCCGGGATGCCGCACAGGCCGAAGCCGCCAGCGATCACGGTCATGCCGTCTTCAAGACCTGCCAACGCTTGCTCATAGGAACTGACGCGCTTGTCGAAACCTGCCATATGCACCTCTTTTATTCTTTGTGGGCGGCTGGCTAGCCGAATGGGATGGAGTGTCTCGCCGAAGTATTCATTTGTTAAGTTGATTTTTAAGGTCGATTAATATATAAAACTCAACAATGTGTAGGAGCTGCCGAAGGCTGCGATCTTTTGATCCTGTTTTTGGGGGGCAAGATCAAAATCAAAAGATCGCAGCCTTCGGCAGCTCCTACAAGACCCTGGAGGGACCGAGTATGACCGTCAAACAGATCCGCGCCTTTCTCGCCGTGGCCCAGAGCCTGAGCTTTGCCGTGGCCTGTGAACGCCTGCACCTGTCGCAATCGGCCCTGAGCCTGACCATCAAGGCGCTGGAGGAGGGGCTCGGCGGGCGCCTGTTCACCCGCAACACGCGCAACGTGGCGCTCACCGCCGAAGGCGAATCCCTGGTGCCGCTGGCGCGCCGGTTGATCGCCGACTGGGACAATGTCGAGGACGAGCTGCGTCAACGCTTCACCCTGCAGCGCGGTCGCGTGACCCTGGCGGCGATGCCATCGTTCGCTGGCAACCTGCTGCCGCCGATTCTCAAGACCTTCCGCGCCCGCTACCCGAACGTCAACGTGACGGTCAATGACGTGATCAACGAGCAGGTGCTGGAAATGGTCCGTGACCGCCAGGTTGAACTGGGGGTGGCCTTCGAGCCGACCCAGAGTTCGCCACTGCAATTCACCCCGTTGTACATCGATCGATTCGTGGCGGTGGTGCCCCTGGATTCAGCGCTGGCCGAACTCGATGACATCGATTGGCAGACCCTGCTCAAGGAGCCGTTCATTACCTTGCAGCGACCTTCCACCGTGCGGGTGATGCTTGAAGAGCACCTGCAGGCCCGCGGCATGAAGCTGTCGGTGGAGTTTGAAAGCCATCAACTGGCGACGGTCGGGCGCATGGTCGCCAGCGGCCTGGGCGTGAGCGCGGTGCCGGCCTTGTGTGCCGGACAGATGCGTGAGCTGGGGGCGCGCTGCATTACCTTGCGCGATCCGGTGGTGGAGCGGGCGCTTGGCGTGTTGACGTTGCCGGGGGGGGAGCTGTCGGCGGCGGCGCAGGCGTTGTTTGATGTGCTGAAAGAGGAAAAATTTGGGGAAAAGCTTCTCTGACATGAGCGCCGGCCCCTGTGGGAGCGGGCTTGCTCGCGAAGGCGGAGTGTCAGCTACATCAATGTGGTTTGACCCACCGCTTTCGCGAGCAAGCCCGCTCCCACAGTTTTCTGGGTTGATCAGGAAGACAGGCGTTGGGCCAACAAGGGCAAGAGCTGCTCGCACGACCCCTCGATCTTCATATCCAGAATGTCATCCGCCCGGGTCTTGCCCAGGTTGATCGCGATCAACGGCTTGCCCTGATCCACCACCGCCCGGCACAGGCGAAACGCCGAATAGGCCATCAACGAAGACCCGATCACCAACAACCCGGCCGCTTGTTCAATGGCCGCCATCGCCTTGGCCGCCGTGGCTTGCGCGACGTTTTCACCAAAAAACACCACATCCGGCTTCATCCGTTCCCCGGCGCAATGGGGGCAATGCGGGACCTGGAAACGGGCCTCGAAGGCCGCGTCGAGCAGGGTGTCGCCATCCGGCGCCTGTACCGCGTCGACGCCGGCCAGGTAGGGGTTGCGGGTTTCCATCAAGCGCTGGATCGAGTCGCGCTCGCAAAGCCTGCCGCAATCGAGGCACAACACCCGGTGCAAACTGCCGTGGAGTTCGATCACGTCATGGCTGCCGGCCTGGTCATGCAGGGTGTCGACGTTCTGGGTGATCAACCCGCTGATCTGTCGCGTGCCCTGCAGCCGGGCCAGGGTGTCGTGGGCCACGTTCGGCTGCGCCAGGCGCACCCGTGGCCAGCCGAGCATCGCCCGCGCCCAATAGCGTCGCCGGGACTCGGGGGCTGAGAGAAACTCCTGGTACATCATCGGCTGCCGGCCCCGTCGCACGCCCTGGTTGTCACGATAATCGGGGATGCCCGACGGCGTGCTGATGCCGGCACCCGTCAGCACTGCAAACGGCGCGTTGGCCATGCGTTGATGGAGGCGGTCGAGTTGTTCGTGGATCAGGCTGTCGAGCATTTTCAGCACTCTGGGGACGCAGATTGGCACGGCCTTTTGTAGGAGCTGCCGAAGGCTGCGATCTCTTGATCTTGTTTTTATGAAGCAAAGTCAAAAGATCGCAGCCTTCGGCAGCTCCTACAACCCTCGGGGGTTATTTACGTGCCTCCAGAATCAGGTTGAACGGCGTCTCCGTGGCCCGACGAAAACGGCTGAACCCGGCCTCGCTGAACACCTTGCGCAACCGCGCTTCACCGGCCTGGGCACCCAGCCCGAGGCCGACTTCCTGGGACAGCGAGTTCGGCGTGCAAATGAAGGTCGAGGCAGCGTAGAACAGGCGTCCGACCGGGTTGACGTTGTCGTCGAGCAAGTCATTGGCGTAGGGCTCGACCAGCAGCACCGTGCCGTCCTCCTTCAACGATTCATAGGCATGTCTGGCCGCGCCCACCGGATCGCCCATGTCGTGCAGGCAGTCGAAGTAGCAGACCAGGTCATAGTCGTTGCCGGGGTAGCTTTTTGCCGTGCCCTGGAAGAACTTGGCCCGGCCGGACACACCGCCTTCTTCGGCCCGTTGGGTGGCGACGGTAATGGAGGGCGCGTGGTAGTCGAAGCCGACGAAGCGCGAATCGGGAAATGCCTGGGCCATGATCACCGTCGAGGCGCCGTGACCACAGCCGATGTCCGCCACTTTGGCCCCGGCTTCCAGTTTGGCCACCACACCGTCGAGGGCCGGCAACCATTCGGCGATCAAATGGGCTTTGTAGCCGGGGCGGAAGAAACGCTCGGTGCCGCTGAACATGCACGGGTGATGCTCGCCCCATGGCAGGGCGCCGTTGCCGCGCATGGCGTTGACCAGCTTGTCCTTGTCGTGGAAAAACGACGCGACCACGCCTATGCCTCCGGCGATATAGACCGGTGAGTCTTCGATGGCCAGGGCCAGGGCTTGCTCCTCCGGAAGGCGGAACTGGCCGTCCTGGTGTTCCATGTAGCCGGAGGCAGCGTGGGCGCTGAGCCATTCGCGCAGCAGGCGGGTGTTGCAGCCGGTTCTCTCGGCGAGGGTTTCGGGGGTGATGGGCTGGCTGTCGGCCATCGCCCGGTACAGGCCGAGCTCTTCGCCGAGGATGACGTTGGCGAGCATCGCCGCGCCGCCCATGTCATTCACCAGTTTGCCCATGAAATCGTTGAGTCTGGCCTCGTCCATCACGTGTGCTCCTTTGGCAGGATCACGGTCCAGAGGCATCGTTTGGCGAGGCATGCGCCGCTGGGCGGTGGTCGTGGGGATGTGCAGGGCACCAAGCGGGTCCTGTGTGCGTTAAGTCTAGTCCGGGGCGTGTGTACTGCTGTCTGGAGCGACGAAAGTCCTCATGATTGACACTAAACCCCTGTGGGAGCGGGCTTGCTCGCGAAAGCGGTGGCTCGGCCAACATCGCTTCTGAATGTGCCGGCCTCTTCGCGGGCAAGCCCGCTCCCACAGGATCAGCGGAGCCTGCAAGGATCGTGTGTATCCCACTGTATCCAGACCCCTTCTTGACACAATGACCTCTTATTCCAGCCCCAGCCAAACACAGTCCCGATACACCCCTTCGATTAACTGTGTCTCAAGGCGGGCACCGGTCCGCGCCATTGGACACATGCGAGATCGATACCATGCAGACATCCATTCCCCCTGTAGCCAAAGCCAGCGCCGGGCTTGGCCTGCGCCGCGGTTTACTCAAAGACCTGCAAGCGGCCCCGGCCGGTCATTTCGATTTTCTGGAGGTCGCGCCGGAAAACTGGATCGGCATTGGCGGCGCCCATGGTGCGGCGCTGCGGGCACTGGCCGAGCGTTATCCGTTGTCCTGTCACGGACTGTCCCTGTCCCTGGGCGGGCCGTCGCCGCTGGACGTCGATTTTCTGCAGGAAGTCCGGGGTTTTCTCGATCACTACCACGTGCCGCTGTACAGCGAGCACCTGAGTTACTGCAGCGATGACGGTCACCTGTACGACCTGTTGCCGCTGCCGTTTACCGAAGAAGCGGTGCACCACGTCGCCGCGCGCATCCGCCAGGCCCAGGACATCCTCGGTCGGCGCCTGGCAGTGGAAAACGTTTCTTACTACGCCGCGCCCCAACAGGACATGGACGAGGTGACGTTCACCAATGCGGTGTTGCGCGAGGCCGATTGCGACCTGTTGCTGGACGTCAACAACGTCTACGTCAACTCGATCAACCACGGTTTCGATCCCCAGGCGTTTCTCGCCGGTATCGATGCGGGACGGGTGGTGGCCATGCATATCGCCGGGCATTTCGATGAGTCCGATACCTTGAAAATCGATACCCATGGCGCTTCGGTGAAACCGGCGGTGTGGTCGTTGCTGGCCCGGGCCTACGCCCGGTTCGGTGCGCAGCCGACCTTGCTGGAGCGCGATTTCAATTTTCCGGCATTCGCCGAACTGGTGGCGGAACTGCAGACCATTCGCCGCCTGCAGCAGGAGGGGATGAACCGTGGATAAGTCGAGCCTTGTGCAGCAACAAACCACCATGGGCCTGTATCTGCGCGACCCTGAGCACAACGCACCACCCACCGAAATGGACCCGGCGCGGGCACAGGTTTATCGCGATCTGGTGTTCGCCAATCTGTCTTCATTGCTCAGCGGAACCTTTCCGGTCCTGGTGAAGATTCTGGGCGATGAACACTGGCGTTCGCTGGTGCGGATTTTTCTGCGGGACTACCGCGCCCGCACGCCGAAATTCGGTGAGATCGCCCAGGAGTTTGTCGAGTTTCTTGCCAGTGAACCTCTGGCGTTGGTCGATGGGCCGTGGCCGCCGTTCATGGTGGAGCTGGCGCATTACGAGTGGGTGGAAATGGCGCTGCAACAGTCCGACGCCGAGCCTTTGGCTGCGGGTGACGCGGCGTTGTTGCTGGATCGACCGTTGCAGGTGTCGCCGCTGGCCTGGCCGTTGGCGTATGCCTGGCCGGTGCAACGGGTGGGGCCGGATTATCAGCCGGACGTTTTGCCGGCTCAGCCGACGTTGTTGCTGGTGCGTCGCGCCGAGGACTGGGGTGTGAAGTTTTCCGAGTTGAGTCCGTTGGCGTGGCGGTTGTTGCTGCTTGTTGGCGAGTTTCCCGAGTTGACCGGGCGTGAGCTGTTGCAGGGGTTGGCGGTGGAGGCTGGGGCGGTGGGGTCTTCGGAGTTTCTCGAGGGTGGGTTGGTGTTGTTGCGGCAGATGCATGGGGAGGGGGTTTTGGGGGTTGTTGATTGAGTACATATCCGTTTCTTCGGTAACGGCGGCTGGCGGTTTCGCCCTTACGGCGAGTCACTTTTAACAAGCGCCTTAAAAGTAACCAAAAGCGCTCGCCCCTTACGTACGGCCCCTCGCTGAGGCTCGGGGTTCCTTCGCTGCGGCATTCATCCGGGGGCATTGCCCTCCGGTCGGCTTCGCTTCGACCTGCATGCAATGAGTTCGACTGCGTCGAACGGCGCTGCGCGCCCATCCCCGGATGAACACCTGCGCTCAGCCTGCCGAGGGGGCGGGTAGATCAAGAGCTGCAGGCGAGCTAACGCTCGGCCTGTTGAGTGGTGAAAAGCGTTTGTGTACGCCGACCCACTGTAGGAGCTGCCGAAGGCTGCGATCTTTTGATCTTGATCTTCCGTCCTTTCGACATTGTCAAAAATCAAAGGTAGGAGCTGGCTTGCCAGCGATGGCGGCCTGCCAATCGACCAATCTCTCTCAGACATACGCCGAACCACTGTGGGAGCGGGCTTGCCCGCGAAGGCGGCCTTGCAGCCGAACATTTTCTACAGCTGGCCCAACATCCTCACCCCCAAGCCAATCCCTCTACCCCGGCAATCTCAGCTCCGCACACAACCCCCCACCTTCCCGATTGCTCAAGGTCAACGCCCCTCCAATCGCTATCGCCAGTTGCTGGGCAATCGCCAACCCCAACCCGGTGCCGCCGGTGCTGCGGTTGCGGGAGTTTTCCACGCGGTAGAAGGGTTCCATCACGTGCTTGAGTTCTTCTTCGGCAATTCCCGGGCCGCGGTCGAGGATTTTGATCGACAGTTTGCCGTCGGCCTGTTTTTCCACGCGCAACTCGGCAGCGCCGGCAAATTTCAAGGCGTTGTCCGTCAGGTTGACCAGTACCCGGCGCAGGGCGTGGGGGCGGGTGTCGATGACGGTGGAGCTCTTGCCTGTGAGTTGAACGTCCTTGCCCATGTCCTGGTAGTCGAACACCAGGCTGTCGAGGAACGAGTCGAGGTCGGTGCGGCGGCTTTCTTCGGTGGCGCCGTGGATGCTGCGGGCGTAGGCGACGCCTTCGCGCACCAGGTGTTCCATCTCGCCCAGGTCGTTCCACAGTTTGTCTTTTTCGCTGGAGTCGTCCATGAACTCGGCGCGCAGTTTCATGCGGGTGATCGGGGTTTGCAGGTCGTGGGAGATCGCTGCGAGCAATTGCATGCGTTCCTTCAGGTACGCCGCGATGCGTGCCTGCATCGCGTTGAAGGCCTTGGCGGCGTGGGCGACTTCGGTCGGGCCTTTTTCGTCCAGGAGTACGGGGTGGGCGTTGGGGTCCAGAGTTTCGACGGCCTCGGCGAGGCGGGTGAGGGGGCGGATGGCAATTCTGACCGCCAGCCAGGAACAGGCGAGCATCAGTGCCAGTTGCCCGAGCAACACGAAGGGCAGCCAGGGCGACAGCGGCACCATTGCCGGGCGGAGGTCGATGGTCAGCGGGCTGCCATCCGCCAGGTTCAGGTGCACCTGGAAGTGTTTTTTCGGCCCGGGAATCTCAGTAAAGGTCATCGGGTAATCGTGGCCGATGGCGTCCTTGATCGAGGCGATGGCAATGGGCGCATCGGGCATGTCGGTGCGGATGGGCGTGCCCGGCGAACCCTCGTTGAGCAGGTAACTGTAGTTGCGCCGCTCCAGTTGTTTGAGCCAGGCGGCTCGTTCATCGGCGGGCAAGCGGTCGAGGATGGCAACGGAGGTGGAAACATCGGTTTCCAGGTTGCCGAGCATGGTGTTTTTCGAGGATTCGTAGCGTTCGTAGTACTGCGCTCCGAAGGACAATGCCTGAGCGAGGATCAGGCCGATCAGGAAAATCAGCGACAGCCGCGAAGCCAGGGTCCGCGGCCAATGCAGCGCCTGCGTCATGATGGGTCGCCCAGGATTTCCACCGGCAGGGAAAACACATAGCCTTCGCTGCGCACGGTCTTGATGTAGGCCGGTTCGCGGGCGTCGTCGAGCAGGCGCTGGCGCAGGCGACTGACCAACAGATCGATGGAACGGTCGAACAGGTCGGCGTCGCGGCCCTGGGTCAGGTTGAGCAATTGATCGCGGTTGAGCACCCGTTGCGGATGGTCGAGAAACACCCGCAGCAATCGATATTCGGCGCCGCTCAGGGCGACCATGGTGCCGTCTTCATCGAGCAGGTGGCGGGCCGAGGTGTCCAGGCGCCAACGGCCGAAGGCCAGCAGGCGGCTGGCTTCGGTGACCACCAGGTTCGGCGGCAGCATGCGAGTGCGTCGCAGCACCGCGTTGATCCGCGCCAGCAGTTCACGGGCAGCGAAGGGTTTGACCAGGTAGTCGTCGGCGCCCATTTCCAGGCCGAGGATACGGTCGGTTTCATCGTTGCGCGCGGTGAGCATCAGGACCGGCGTGGTCTTGTGTTTGCCGGCGCGCAATTCGCGGCAGAGCAGCAGGCCATCGTCCCCCGGCATCATGATGTCCAGCACGATCAGGTCCACCGGGGTGGTTTCCAGAAACGCGCGCATCTGCCGCCCATCCGCCACGACGGTGGTGCGCAGGCCGTTCTTCTTCAGGTAGTTGCCTACCAGCTCGCGGATTTCGCGGTCATCGTCAACGATGAGGATGTGATCAACGTGATCCATTGGGCCAGACCTCTGGTAAATGGGGAATGCCACACAGTCTATCGAGCCTGGGCGGGGTCGCCTGTGGCCCTTTGTATTGCAGTGTATCCGGCCTGCCTGCGGATACACACGAAGGCAAAAAAGCCGATTTCCGGGGCTTTTGTATTGCTCTGTATCTGCAAGCGGTTCTGATACGTACCGATTGATTCACGCCGATTCCCGACACAGACGAGATACCTCGCAGGCTTTTAATAGGTTCCATCGAGGCAAACCAGACCGCCTCGGCCCAATGATCCAACGACCTGTTGAAACCTTGAGGAACTCGCCATGAACACCAAAGCCATCTATGCCGCTTGCCTGTTTGCCGCCCTGAACATCTGCACCCTGTCGGCCCGCGCCGAAGCCGATGTTGCGCCAAAAACCTACACCTACGGCAGCCATCTTGACATCAGGAAAGTGGTTTCGCTGACCGAGGACGCTACGCCTTCCTGCGGTGTGGTCAATGCACGGCTGACGTACCTCGACTCCCAGTCGAAAACCCAGGTGCTGGATTACAGCAAGTTCGCCGACAACTGCAACTCGGAAAACTGAGTGCTGCGATCAACGACCGCTTAATCCCATTGAATCAGGAAGGAAATCATGAAAAACGTTTCCCGCTTTCTCACCGCCATCGCCTTTTCCGTCGCCGGTGCTGCGGCTCATGCCAACGCCGCTGTCGAGCAGAGCGCCTGCGCCAGCAACACCTGCTTCCAGCTGACGCCAGTGGCAGAGCAGGGCACCCAGGGCTTGCTGGCACAAGACGGTGCCAGCCGCACGCCTCAGGGACAGTTGCTGGATGAACAGACAGCTTGAAGCCAAACATCACCGTTCAAATGTGGGAGCGGGCTTGCTCGCGAAGGCGGCGTGTCAGCCGCATCATCGCTGGCTGAATGTACGCTTTCGCGAGCAAGCCCGCTCCCACAATGATCGTGTGTCGCCCTCTGAATTGTATTAGGTGATCCCATGTTACTCATCGCTTTCCTGGGCGGCATATTGACCGTCCTCAGCCCGTGCATCCTGCCGGTCGTGCCATTTTTGTTCGCCGGGGCCGACCGCACACGCGCCTCGATCCTGCTGACCCTCGGCGGCATGGTCCTGACCTTCGCCATGGTCTCCAGCCTGGCGGTGGTCAGCAGTGAGTGGGTGATACAGGCCAGCAACACCGGCCGCCACGTCGCCCTGTTCGTCATGGTGCTGTTCGCCCTGTCGCTGATTTCCGCCCGGGTCGGTGACTGGCTGGCGCGCCCCTTCGTGTTGCTGGGCAATCGCATCGACCCGAATTCGCGCAAGATGTCCGGGCCGCTGGCGTCGATCATGATCGGTGTCGCCACCGGGCTGCTCTGGGCACCCTGCGCCGGGCCGATCCTCGGGGTGATTCTCACCAGCGCCATGCTGCAGGGCGCGAACGCCGGTACCAGTCTGTTGTTGGTGGCCTATGGCGCGGGCAGTGCGTTGTCCCTGGGCGTCTTGATCTTTGCCGGGCGTGGCCTGGTCAATCGCTTGAAACCGTCGATTCCGGTCACTGGCTGGCTGCGCCGGGGCGCGGGGGTTGCGGTGCTGGCCGGTACGGCGGTGATCGCAACGGGGGCCAACGACCTGTTGCTGGCCAACACTTCATCGGAAGGTGTCAGCCGTGTCGAGAAAAACGTGCTGGAGACCGTGCCGAAAGTCGTCGATTACCTGGTCAGCAAGGTCAAGGCCGACAGCACCATGGGCAACGCCCAGGGCGCAATGCCGTCGTTGTCCGGCGCGGTGGACTGGATCAACTCACCGGCACTGACCAACGAAGCCCTTAAAGGCAAGGTGGTGCTGGTGGACTTCTGGACCTTCGACTGCATCAACTGCAAGCGCACCCTGCCGTACGTGAAGGACTGGGCGAAGAAATATGAAAAGGACGGACTGCTGGTGATCGGCGTGCACACGCCTGAATACGGCTTTGAACGCATCATCGACAACGTCAGGGACAAGGTGAAGGAATACGGCATCACCTACCCGGTGGCGATCGACAATAACTACGAGATCTGGCGCAACTTCGACAACCAGTACTGGCCGGCGCACTACATCATCGATGCCAAGGGGCAGGTGCGTTACACCCACTTCGGTGAAGGCAGCTACGACACGCAGGAGAAAGTGATCCAGCAGTTGCTGGAGGAGGCCAAGGCCAGCGCGCCAGCGGCTTGAACCGTTTGATCAATGGCTCACAGGTCCCGCGCCATGAGCCATTGATCTTTTTCCCACGCCTGAAAACGCTCCAGCACCACCCAGCCGCGCCTGGCGTAATAAGCGCTCTGGTCCTGGGTGTGCAGGTAGATCCTCTTCTCGCCGTTGGCTTTGGCTTGCGCGCAAATCCCTTCGATCAAACGCTCCGCCAAGCCCTTGCCGCGTGCCTCGGGAGTGATGAACACGCAAGCGAGCCAAGGCCCCAGATCCGGGCGATGGGCCAGGTCGGCCCTGGCCAGCGCTGCACCGCCCAACAGTTCGTTGTGGTCGAGGGCGATCAGGCACTTCCAGTCGCCGTTGTCTTGGCCTTCGGCGAACTCCCGTTGCCAGTCGGGCAGGGGCTGTCCGGCGTATTCGTAGTGGAACTGCCGGTGGATCCACGAAGCGAATGTGTTGCTGTGCTGCCTATGTCGAGCAAGCCAGTCCAGGCGGGGTGCCATGTGATGAGTCCTTTCAAGTTCAGTCGCAGGGTAGCGAGAGTAGCGGGCTCGGACAGGACTGTCGCCCCCATTGGTTTAGTGACCGCTCAATTGGCTCGAGGCCGCCTGACCACGTCGCCACGCCGCCGGCGGTGCACCGAACTCGCGACGAAAGGCGCGGCTGAAGGCGGTATCGGTCTGGTAGCCGACTTCCTCGGCGATGCGCGTCAATGAGTTGTTGCTGCTGCGCAACAGGTTGGCGGCGAGCAACATCCGCCATTGCGTCAGGTACTGCATCGGCGACACCCCCACCAGTTGCTGGAAGCGCTCGGCCAACACCGATCTTGAAGTACTGGCGGTGCGCGCCAGTTCGTCCAGCGTCCAGGCGTGGCAGGGTTTTTTGTGCAAGGCGTTGAGGGCGGCGCCGACGATGCGGTCGCGTACACCGGCCAGCCAGCCGGTGCGACCTTCGCCCTGTTCGTTCATGTACAGGCGCAGCACTTCGATGAACAGCACTTCGGCGAGTTTGGCCAGGACCCCTTCGCCGCCGGGGCGGGGCGAGCGGGCTTCGGCGAGGGCGTAGCGCACGGAGGATTCCAGCCAGATACCGGCACTCGAACCGCGCACGTTGACCCGCACCACGGGTGGCAAGCCCTTGAGCAACATGCCCGCCAGGCGCGTGTCGCACGCCAGGTAGCCGCACACCAGGCGGGTGACCGCGCCACCGCCGCCATAGCTCAGTTGGCGTGGCCGGCGTGCCAGCACCGCATCCAGTCGCGCACCCGTGGCCGGGGGCAATCCGGGTCGGGAGCACATGCGATGGGCGTCGCCCTGAGGGAAGATCACCACGTCGCCGGCGCTCAGCAGCAGCGGCGGGTCATCGCCCAGCTCGACGTAGCACTCGCCATCGGTGATCAGGTGAAAGATCACCACTCGTTCCGCATCGGGCTCCAGGAACGGCGCGGCCGTGTCGGCGCTGGGCGACTGGTAGCACCAGGGCGCGGTGAACCGGGCGTTGATGAAGATCGCGCCGACCAGGTGCACCACCCGCAGGGTCTGTGACAGAGCGTCCATAGGGATTTCCCCGTGACAGGATTCCTGATTGTGAACGCGTCGGCGCGCCGTGTGGAATCTCCGGACGATCGGGCAGGCTTGGGCGACGATCGGGCAGGACGCCAGCGCCCGTCAGGACGATAGTTTGATCACAGGGTGAGAGCCGCCCTGTCATCCAGAACAACAAAGAGAGGTTGCCATGCCTAAGTTCGTCATTGAACGTGAGATCCAGGGCGCCGGAGCTCTGTCGGAAAGGGATTTGAAAGCCGCTTCGCAAAAGTCCTGCCGGGCGTTGCGTGAGTTGCCAGAGGTGCAGTGGCTGCAGAGCTATGTCACCGGTGACAAGCTCTACTGCGTGTACATCTCGCCGAACGAGGCGCAGATCCAGGAGCATGCCAGGATCAGTGGTTTTCCCGCCAACCGCATTTCCCAGGTCATGAACATCATCGACCCGACGACTGCGGAGTAACCGCGATCAGGCCCGATTCGTGTTTCAACCCAGAGACTACCTCCATGAGTACACCCATTGATCTGACTGCCTTGAAAAACCGTCAAATGGCCTCCTGGGCCAGCGGCGACTACGCCGTGATCGGCACTACCCTGCAAATCGTCGGCGAGCAACTGGCCGAAGCCTGCGACCTGTTGTGCGATGAGCGCGTGCTCGACGTCGCCGCCGGTAACGGCAACGCGACCCTCGCGGCTGCGCGCCGTGGCTGCAAGGTTACGTCCACCGACTATGTCGCCGCCTTGCTGGAGCGCGGCGAAGAGCGGGCCCGGGCAGAACGCCTGAACGTCTCCTTCCAGGTCGCCGATGCCGAAGCCTTGCCCTTTGCCGACGACAGCTTCGACGCCGTGCTTTCGACTTTCGGTGTGATGTTCACGCCGGACCAGCCCAAAGCCGCCGCGGAGCTGGCGCGAGTCTGCCGCCCGGGCGGGCGGATCGGCCTGGCCAACTGGACGCCGGAAGGTTTCGTCGGCCAGATGTTCAAGACCCTGGGCCAGCACCTGCCACCGCCGCCGGGAGCGAATCCGCCCTCGCGCTGGGGCACCGAAGCCTGGCTGCACGAGCATTTCGACGAGCGGGAATTTCTGCTGCAGGTGACGCGCCGCACGTTCAATTTCCGCTATCGCTCTGCAGCGCATTTCATCGACACCTTCCGCCAGTGGTACGGACCGGTGCACAAAGCCTTCGCCGCACTGCCCGCGGACGGCGCCAAGGCGCTGGAAGCGGACCTGACCGAGCTGATCAACCGGATGAACCGGGCGGGTGACAAGTCGCTGGTGGTGCCGAGTGAATACCTGGAGGTAGTGATCACGCGGCGTTAATGGCCTTGCATAAGTCCTTGTAGGAGCGAGCTTGCTCGCGATGGTCGATAACGATTACGCGTGATTTCTGGATGCGCACGGTGTTTTCGAGTCCATCGCGAGCAAGCTCGCTCCTACACGCAAAAAACGGCGCCCGAAGGTGCCCTCTTTGTTCGTGCCTGTTCCTGTAACCGGAGATCAGAAAATCAGGTCAAGCGAGTCGGTCAAAGGCAGCAGCGGTTATTCAGGTGGGTCAAGCTGGTCCAGCGCGCGGTTCACCGCCAGCTCGCCCAGCATGATGACTTGCGCAATGCCGAGTAGGGCGTTGCGCCTGGGACCTTCCGTATGATCCGCCAAATCCATGGTCATGACATTGGCCCACCGCGCGAAAAATCAATTTTTGGAACTACCACTGTAGGAAATGGTTTGTGTGCTTTTGCGAAATTTCCTATTCGTTCATTTGGCTATGCCATTGGATTGCTTTCAGCATATGTTCCACCGTCTTATTCGTCGTCGCCCAATTTCTCTCTGCTCAGCGCTTCTGCCTAGACGAGAGGGAAGGCAACTCCAATCGATGGCAATAAGGACGTTGTAAATGAATGCACCTCTGTACACCTTGTATACCAACGAAGTCTCTCCTGAAACTCTCCGCAGTCTGGACAACTCACCTTTCACCGAGGAGCAACTTGCGCAATTTGCCGAGGACGCCCGGGCGATCATTGATCAACAGCGTGCTTACGTTGAAACACATCCACCTCGCGCTATTTACCGAGTCGCATCCGAGGGCAGTCAGACCCGCGACGGCGGGGTGATCCAGCAAGCGACGTCGCCCCTTGAGTTCATATTGGACAGCGGTCAAAAAGTACGTGGAGCGCAGAAGGGCGATTTCGTCGTGTATGCCGATGGCAGGACAGCGCAGATCGTAACGACAGCAGGCGAAGAGAATAGCCATCTGGCGCTGGTCGGTAGTCGTCTGTGTAATGGCGACGAGATCATCAATACATCCCAAGGCATTTGCATGTACGTGGTGCGTGAAGGCGTGCCCATGGGAGCGGATTTTCTGCCCTCCATAGAGGGAGTAGAGAACTAATGGAGAAAGGATATTTCATCGGCCTGGATGACAAGACCACCTGCGGCGGCAAAGTGCTGGATGGTGACACTCGGGTCATGATGTTTGGTGTCGCCCATGCGTGCGAAGGTGATCGGGTCACCTGTGGCAAGGACGGCAAGACTTATCGGATTGTCGGTGGAATTTCACACAAGATCAGCCATGGTAGAGCTATGGCGGGGACGCTTGATAGTCGCAGTAATTGTCCCTGCAAGGCCCAACTGATTCCCTCGGTGTTTACGGCCAGCTATAAAAATACCCCAAGCCCCGTGCGGAGTGCTCCAAGGGCCGCTGTTCAGCCAGCAAGTCATTCCGATAGAGCTGAGACGACAAAATTCAATCCGGCTGATCCGAATCCTGCAAGGAAAGCCCCCTCACCACTCGGCAACCTCGGTGCAACCGAAGGCTGTGACCATCCAGATCAAATGGAAGAGCTTGCTGCCTACATCGCTGGAGAGATGAATCGAAACATCCACCATCCCGCAGTGTTGCAAATGAAAGAGCTGATCAGCTACGACAGTAGCGCGACGGCAAGGAAATTTCTGGAACTACCGTGGTATGCCAGACTGGCTGGGCCACCGAATTTCAACGCTATCGCGTTGGCGAAGAAGCTTGAGGCGATGGCGATCTGGACTAAACAAGTGGGTCAAAACATGGAGTGGGATCACAAGCCGAAGCTACTGGCGATGTACAACGGTGTCGTTCGACACAAGCAGGGGAAGTACGAGTACTACTACGATATCTGGTCGAACATCCATTATGGGTACGTCGGCATCGCAGGAGGGTTTTCAGAAAGCGTATTGTTGGATGGCGCGGGAGTTGAACAAATAGGTTCGGACACAAAAAGGTGGTTAGAAGACCGTAAGAAGAATCCCGGGCCGCATCTAACGGCGAATCTATCTGATGGGCTACGGGCATTTGACGATATAGCCGATAGAGTGGCGATTAGTATTGGTGTGAAACTCGCTAATCGACATTCAGGTGGTGGGGTGACAGCTAAAATCATCATGGCCGAAGTGCTTGCAGTCGCACCCGAAAATTGGGGGGATGGAATCCGTGTCCATACCTGTACGTAAAACAGGTCCAAGGTATAGAAGGTGGTTATGGATTCCATGTATGTATTTGGCTATTAGCTACTGGGATATTGCACTTCCGACCGTAACCGTTCATTACTCCGAAAATGGAAGGGAAGAGCTCAGGTATATCTGGAATGTCCAGCACCGGATATACAAGGGAGGGATGCAACCCGGCGGAGGCGCAGTCGATAACGGCTTCCTGTTTCCTGACGATGATTTTTTTATGGAAATCTCTTGGTGGAGCAAAAACGTGCGTCCTCACTGCGTCAACATAACCCCAAAGTGGCCAAATACGGACATCTACCTTGATGCCAACGGCGATATTGATCACCGCGAAGGCAGCGGCACGGATTCGGATCGCCTGAAACAATGCATCACGGATTGGGCGCGTCCATGAAATACGCAACGGGCAGACAAACAACTGCACATTTAGTATTGCGATCCATATCAGCATGAAGTTCGTAACTACAGGCAGTGTAGGCGCTGTTTGTGCCGCGACCCTGATAGGCGTTGGCGCATGGGTGGGTACAACCGGTGGTGGTATTGCAGGGGAGTTAGTAGGGGAGAAATTGTTCGGAGGCTCGCCGCCATGATCGACACGTAGCCGCCTTGGGTTGCCATAATTGTTGTTGGGGGACCACTCCTACTGGGGGGTGTGGGTATCGCGTACTCCCTATACTTAGGCCGTCACTTGGATGCCATGATGGAAGCCCTGAAAAACAGTCGTCATATCTACATCTGGGGGCCGGGCCTGCGGAATCAGGGGGGGGGTGGGTGCCTCATGCTGGTAGCAAAAATCGCCGGGATGGTGATGATGCCCAAGGCATCAATCCGCATTGGTGAGCTGGACCCCGTGGATATTAAAAACTTCCCTCCGCATCTCAAACGGCTTCTGCAAATCAAAGCAGTGATGTTGGTTGGTAGCGGCATTTGGCTATTGATTGCAACTTTGCTAGTGAAATTCAGGTAACCGGACGGACGAATACTCTGAGCCAAAAACGGCCCTCGGCATTTCCAACCGTACCCTGGTGCACCAATGATAAAAGGTTGGTGCGCCGGGGAGGATACTGGGGTATGCAACCCATGTGGAGACAACCAGTCGGGCGGCGAAGTACATGAAGGCTGGGGGGGCATCGGGATTGGGATTGGCGGGGTTTCTTCGCTGCTGGCTGTTCAGGAGGTTTGTGTTGGTGACTCTGGAGCGGCTTGCGAGAGGGTCCGATTTACAGAGGGAGGAAAGTTTGTTGGATCTACCGTTGGTGGCGCTCTAGGTGCAAGGATAGCCCAATCTGCCAGCGGTCCAATCTGCCTGGCGCTTGGGGTTACAGGAGTTGGTGCGGTTGCCTGCGTTGCGACCGTGATAGGGATTGGCGCACGGATGGGTACGACTGGCTTAGGTGAAGGCGGTGAGAAAGTTGGTGAGATCTTGTACGAAAAAACACAGCCATGATGAGTGAGGATTTTTGGTCGTCTTGGTTTGCTTTCTGGCTTCTGGCCGGCCCAATCTTGCTGGGCTGTGTAAGTATTGCATTTACTCTGTATCTGAGCCGTCATCATCTGGATTCCATGTTGGAGGCCTTGCAGAACAGTCGCTACATCTACATTTGGGGGCCGGGCCTGCGGAATCAGGGTTGGTTTGGGGGCTTCATATTGATTAGCAAGATTGCCGGCATGATGATGTGGCCGAGGGCGTATATCCGCATTGGAGATGTGGACCCTATCGATGTCGCAAACTTCCCTCCTCATCTCAAACGACTTCTGCAAATCGACGCGGTGATGCTTTTTGGTAGCGCAACTTGGGCATTAGCAGGATATGTGCTGATGAAATTTGAGTAGGTTTATGGGCGATCCCCCCAAGCTAAAAACGATACTCGGCATCTTCAGCCGCAGTATGGTGCACCACTGGGACAAAGCCGGTGCGCCAGGGCAGATACCGGGTTATGCGACCCATGTGGATGCGACCAGTCGGGCCGCGAAGTACATGCAGGCGGGGGGGTACATAGGGATTGGTATTGGTGGAGTTTCGTCGTTGCTGGCTATTCAAGAAGTTTGTGTTGGTGACTCTGGAACCGCTTGTGAGAAGGTCAAATTTACTGAAGGAGGGAAATTTGTTGGGTCGACCATTGGTGGGATAGCGGGTGGAGCAGGAGCTCCTTTGATTAGTGGCACTATTTGCCTTGCACTTGGAGTTACGACGGTAATAGGTGGTGTTATCTGCGGTGGGGCCTTCGTAGGGATTAGCGCATGGGTGGGGACAGAAGCAGGTAGCATGGGGGGCGAGTTCATAGGTGAGAAAATATTTGAAGTAACACAGCCATGACCAGCATCGGTACTTGGAATCCGTGGATTGCAATTATTGTTGCTGGCGGTCCAATTATGCTGGGCGCTGTGAACATCGCTTACTGCTTATACCTGAGCCACCGCCATCTGGACGCCATGATGGAGGCCTTGAAAAACAGTCGCTACATTTTCATTTGGGGCCCTGGATGGCGCGGGCAGGGCTGGTTTGGGGGATTTGTACTGATTACTAAAATTGCCGGGATGGTAGTGCGACCGAGGGCATATATACGCCTCGGTGATGTGGACCCAGGCGATATCGAAAACTTCCCACCTCGGCTGAAGCGTCTTCTGATGATCAACGTGGTGATGACGATCGCTACCCTGATTTGGATGGCCATTACCTACGTGCTACTCGAACTCAGATAACGCGATGGGCGAATCTCCAGGTTGTCATTGAAGCAAAAGACGCAAAAACGGCACCGAAAGGTGCTGTTTTTGTTTGGGGCTGATCGCGATGGCGGTGTATCAGTCAGAGCATCTGCGACTGGAAGACCGCCATCGCGAGCAAGCTCGCTCCCACAGGGATTGTGTGGTGGTCTTGGCATTTAAATCACTTCTGCCCCCCGCGCCTCCAGCAACTCGCGCAACACCGACCGATGACAATGCGCCTCATCCTCGCAATAACAGCCCACGGCCAGGGACGTGCTGTGAGACAGCGCGGCCAGCAGGTCCAGCATCTGGCTGGCGGCGGGCTGGTTCATCTCGGCCTTGAACTTGCGCCGGAAGACCTCCCAGGCCTTGGCATCCTGCGCAGCCTTGGCCTCGGCCACCAGTTCCGCGCTGGGTGACAGCAAGGGCTGCCAGACATCATAGAAATCCCGGCTGGCGAATTCGGCTTTCGGTACACCACGGGGAGGGCGGCGCACCGTGCCCAGGCGCAAGCCTTCGTCGGGGCGACGCGGCGAACCCAGTTGAACGATATGGACTGCCATGGCTACTTGAGCCGCGATTCGTCGAACCACTCCAGCGCCGTGCGCCAGAAGCAGATACCGAGGAAATACGCCGACATCAGCAGCCAGAGTCCCATCACCATCGGGTTGATCACTGGATGGTTGAGCACCAGCGACAAGCTGCACAGCAACCAGATGGCCGTCACCGCAATGTTGATCGGCATGAACCGGCGCACGCGGAACGGGTGCAGGAATTTCATCCGGGTCACGGTCAGCAGGGCCAGGCCAATGATGGTCAGGAAGGTGATCCACGGCGACGGGGCGATGATGTACAGACACAGGGCAACCACGTTCCAGGCGGCGGGGAAGCCCTGGAAATAGTTGTCCTTGCTCTTCATGTTGACATTGCAGAAGCAGAACAGCGACGACACCAGAATCAGCGACACGCTCAGCAACAGGGTGTAATCCGGCAACGGGATGTAGCGATAGATGAACAGCGCCGGTATAAACACATACGTCAGGTAATCGATCACCAGGTCGAGGATCGAGCCATCGAAGCTCGGCAACACCGTCTGCACGTTGACCTTGCGCGCCAGTGCGCCGTCCAGTCCGTCTACGATCAGTGCGACACCCAGCCAAAGCAGGCAATGGGTCGGCTGGTTATCCAGCAGGGACAGCGTGGCGAGGAAAGCGGTGACCACGCCGGTGGCCGTAAAACCATGGGCGCCCCATGCTTTGAGTCTGGCGATGTACAGGGTTGAAATCACAGGGGCGTTCTCCAGTGAATGAAGCAAGCCAGTTGACGCCCCGCGTAAGGGGGCGCTGGCAAACCGGGTCGGGTTGCAGGTATCGACCGGGTATCCGCGGATAAGGTTCACCACCTATCAATCTTAGCCGTGCTAAAAAAAATACCCCGGACAATCCGCAGTGATGCGGGTGCGTCGGCCCAACGGCGTTGGCACATTCGTCTGCGAGGTCTATCGTTGCCTGTCTGGATAGAACTCTTTCCAAGAGGACAAGCGTCATGAACACCAGCGATCTGCTCGAACAGTTATTGCGCGCCGGCCAGGGCTCGATGGCGCAACAGAGGGGCAGTGGCGCGTCGGCCCAGGGCGGGCTCGGCGACCTGGGCGGATTGCTCGGCGGGTTGTTGGGCGGTGGCGCCGGTGCTGGTGCGGGTGGCGGTGGTGCAGGGTTGGGCGGTTTGCTCGGTGGTTTGCTGGGCGGCGGTTCGCCGATGGGCGGGGCACCCCAAAGCCGCTCCGGTGGCGGCACCAATTATGCGGCGCTGGCGTCCCTCGGCATGATGGCGTTCCAGGCGTACCAGGCTTGGCAACGCAGTCAGGCGTCGGCACCGCAGGAGGCGCCGCGCACCGTGGACTTGCTCGCCGGCCCGGAAGCCGAGGAACACAGCCATGCGATCCTGCGGGCATTGATTGCGGCGGCCAAGGCCGATGGCCGGATCGATGAGTCCGAAAAGCACATGATCAGCACTGAAATCGGCCGTCACACCGACGACCCGCAATTGCAGCAATGGCTGGACGATGAAGTCGCCAAGCCGCTGGACCCCAGTGAAGTGGCGCAGTCGGCCACCGACCCCGGCATGGCCTCGGAGATGTACCTGGCCAGCGTGATGCTGGTGGACGACCAGCAGGACGCCGAGCGCGACTATCTGGATGCACTGGCCGCGGCATTGCAGATTGAGCCAGAGTTGCAATTGCGTCTGGAGCAGCAGGCCAGGCGTACTGCCTAAAGCTTCGCGAGCAGGCTCGCTCCCACAGGTTGGTCCGCGCCGAACGCAGATTCTGCGTGCGCTGAAAATCCCTGTGGGAGCGAGCCTGCTCGCGAAGCGGTCGTCACAGCCAACATCCTTGGCGCCTGAGCCACCGCCTCGCGAGCAAGCTCGCTCCCACAGGTTGATCCGCGCCGAGCGCAGAGGCTGTGTACTCTGAAAGTCATTGTGGGAGCGCGGCCGCACCCCGCGCCACAAGCCCGTCCGTCCGGGGCTTTTCAACGCCGATTGAATTATTGCGCCGCTCGCCGGCTCTGCTTGGTTAAGAGACGTTTGCATCCGACGTCCTGGCGCGAAGCAGGTGAGCCATGCCCCGCAACCTCGATAACAGGCGCGATTTTTCGGCGACTGGCGAGCCAGCCGGCAAGCGCTCGAGCAAGGAAAAATCATCGCCACTGACCGGCGCCTGCAAAGCCAGGTTGCCGAACCTGCTCAAGCCGGAACTGGCGACGCTGGTGGACAGGGTCCCGGACGGCTCGTGGAGTTACGAAATCAAGTTCGACGGCTACCGGATCATGGCTCGCATCGACCACGGTGACGTCAGGCTGCTCACCCGCAATGGCCACGACTGGACCCACAAACTGCCAGGACAGGCCCAGGCCCTGGTCGCGCTTGGCCTGGAATCGGCGTGGCTCGATGGTGAAATGGTGGTGGCCGACGACCAGGGTGTGCCGGACTTTCAGGCGCTGCAAAACGCCTTCGAGGCGCAGCGCAGCGACGGCATTCTCTACTACCTGTTCGACCTGCCGTACCTCAATGGCGTGGACTTGCGCGAAGTGCCGGTCGAAGAACGTCGGGCGGCGCTGGCGACTGTGCTCAAGGCCAATGACCAGCCGCTGCTGCGCTTCTCCCAGTCGTTTGGCGAGGAGCCGCAAGCCTTGTTCGACAGCGCCTGCCGGATGCGCATGGAAGGCTTGATCGGCAAGCGTCTTGGGTCGCCCTATGTCTCCCGGCGCAGTAGCGACTGGATCAAGCTCAAATGTCAGCATCGGCAGGAGTTCGTCATCGTCGGATTCACCGAGCCGAAAGGCTCGCGCCATGCCTTCGGCGCGCTGCTGCTGGGGCTGCATGACCGCGACACTGGCGATTTGCGCTATGCCGGCAAAGTCGGCACCGGGTTCAACGAGGCGACGCTGCGCAGTCTCCATGAGCAGCTCAAGCCATTGCAGGTGAAAAAACCGTCGGTGGTCAATCCACCCGGCGGTGCCGAGGCCAGGGATGTGCATTGGCTCAAATCCAGGCTGCTGGCAGAAGTGGCTTTCGCTGAAATGACCCGGGACGGTTCGGTGCGCCATGCCGTGTTCCATGGCCTGCGCAATGACAAACCGGCACACGACATCACCGAGGAGCGCGCGAACACCGTGAAAACCTCCACTGCGAAAAAAACCGCTGCCACACAAAAGAAGCCCGACCCCGCACCCTCGCAAGTCGGCCTGGAAGCGGGGCAGGTGCGCATCACTCACCCGGACCGGGTGATCGACCCCGGCAGCGGCACCACCAAGCTGCAACTGGCGCAGTACTACGCGAGTGTCGCCGAGTGGATCCTGCCGGAACTCAAGGATCGCCCGGTGGCACTGGTGCGTGCGCCGGACGGCATCGCCGGCGAGCTGTTTTTCCAGAAGAATGCCGAGCACCTGGCGATCCCCGGCATCGCCACGCTGGACAAGCAGCTCACCGGTCAGCCGATGATGCTGATCAACAATGCCGAGGCGCTGATCGGCGCGGTGCAGATGAGTACCGTGGAGTTACATACCTGGAACGCCACGTCGGCCAACTTCGACAAGCCGGACCGTTTTATCCTCGACCTTGACCCGGACCCGGCGCTGCCATGGAAACGCATGATCGAGGCCACCGAGTTGACGCTGTCGGTGCTGGATGAGCTGGGGCTCAAGGCGTTTCTGAAAACCAGCGGCGGCAAGGGCATCCATGTGGTGGTACCGCTGAGCCGCAAGCTCGGCTGGGATGAGGTCAAGGACTTCAGCCATGCCATTGTCAGCCACATGGCCAGGCTGTTGCCCGAGCGTTTTTCGGCGGTGTCGGGACCGAAGAACCGGGTCGGACGGATCTTCATCGATTACCTGCGCAACGGCCTGGGTGCGACCACCATCTGCGCCTACGCCGTCCGCACCCGTGAGGGCCTGCCGGTGTCGATGCCGATCTTTCGCCAAGAGGTTGCCGAGCTCAAGGGCGGCAATCAGTGGAACCTGCACAACGCGCTTGAACGCCTGGCTGAAGTCGGCGATGAGCCCTGGGCGGACATGCGCAAGACCCGGCAGGCGATCACTGCCGAAATGCGCAGGCGGGTGGGGATGAAGAAGTGACCTGTGCCGATAGGCGCTGCTGGAGGCTGCGATCTTTTTTATGGTTTCAAAAACCTGAAGATCAAAGGATCGCAGCCTGCGGCAGCTCCTACGCGAGCAACCTGTTCTTACTTGAGGAACGCCTGGAAGTCGGTACCCAGTTTATCGATCGCCGCCTTGAAGTCCTTGGCGGTAATCTTCTGGCTTTCATTTTCCAGGGTAGTGCCAAACACCTTGCGCACCACTTTGGCCACGGTCTGATTGCTCTTGGCGTCGATGAACTCGGCTTCGATGAACAAGGTGGTGTCCTGGTCACGGTGACCGGTGGCTGCCTGGGTTGCCCCGACTACGGCCGCGATGGGGACCACTTCATACCACTTCATGCCTTCGTTCTCGGCGTTCACCCCGGTAATTGCCGCGCGCATGATCAGGGGCCGGGAGCCCGCCGGAGCGGCTGAGGGGGACGACACGACACGGTACCGCTGACCCAGCGTGGCCTTGGCCTTACTGGTCATGTAGTTCTGAATGTCGGTCAGCGTCTGCTGGTTGACCCGCTCATCGGGTTTGGGCGCCGGGTACAGTTCCAGCTTGTTGAACACCACGGTGTCATACGCATTCGGGTTCCACGAAGGGCTGACCCAGCGCATCGCGGTGCCGCCGCTCGGCGTTTCGACTTCCTGCAGGTTGTTGTAGTTGGACAGGAAGCCTGAGTACTGTTCCTTCTCAGTCACTTTCGAGGTGCAACCGCCTAGCAACAGACTTGCCAGCGCAGCGCCGACCAGCAGTTTTCGGGACAGATTCATAGTGGTGTCTACTCCTTGGATAAAATCGTCGTTCTTTCGTTTACAAGACATCAAAATCGCCAGGTCATATTCCCGCTCAGGGCTTGAATCCAGGCATTGTCGAACTCACCGGAAATCTGATTGCCGGATACGGACTTGGTCTGGTCAACCGGCATGTCGCCGAGCCAGACCATGGCCCAACTGACGTTGATATCGGTGTCCTTGTTCAGCGCATAGGTGGCCCCTGTCGCAAGGCGCCAGGATTCGTTCATCGGCACGATCACACTGCGGTTGCCGTCCGACACGGCGCTGCTGTCGTACGCCACGCCAACGTTCCACAGCCATTGCTCGGTGGCCTGGTATTGCGCACCGAGGGACAGGTGCCAGGTATCCTTGAAGTTGGCGTCGACCGTTGTCGATTGCGCACCGACCGCCGTGGTGTCGACCTGTACGCCGATGTCGCCGAACTCTGACCAGTCCTGCCAGTTGACCGAGGCCAGCAAGGCCCATTGCCGGTCCAGTTGCTGGACCAGGCTCAGGGTGACGGTTTGCGGCACCTTCACATCGAGTTCGGTCTTGGTGTTGTTGACGCGCTCGAGCAGTCGGCCATCGCCGTTCACGTCCAGCCGGTCCTCGAAGTCCAGATCGACCTGGCTGGTGTAGGTCAGGCCAATGCGCGTGCCGGCTTGCGGGGCGTAGATCACGCCGACATTCGCACCGAAGCCCCAATCCTGGTCCTTGTACTTGAATTGGCCGTCGGTGCGGTCGGTAAAGCCGAACGGCGAGCGGTCAATCGCGGTCTGGGCTTGCAGCATGCCGTACATGGCCTTGACGCCCAGACCCACCGACCATTGCTCGTTGAAGCGGTAAGCCACGCTCGGCACCAACGACAAACCACCGAGGCTGGCGTTCTGCGCGAAGTAGCGCCCGGACCAGTCGTTGTCGTAATTGACCGCCAGACCGAAGTCGGCGTATTGGCCGAAGCCGACGCTCCAGTGCTCGTCCAGTTCATGGCTGATGAAAAAACTGCCGCCGGGAATCGGGTCGAGGGCGTTGCCACTGCCGCTGCCCGGGGTGTTGGTGCCGGCGTCGCGGTCGAAGCTCAGGTCGCCGTACAGCACCTGCAAGCCGGCGGTGATTTGCGTGCCTGGCAGGTAGCTCATGCCCGCCGGGTTGCTGGCGATGGTCGAGGGGCCTTGGGCGCGGGCCGCGGCGCCGGCGTTGGCCAGGCCAGTGTTATCGGTGCCGATTTCGTAAAGCATCAGGCCGCCGGCCCAGGCTTGCTGGCAGCACAGGGCGAGTAGTGCGGATGCAGATCGGGCAAGTGTTCTGGTCGGCATGTATCTACCTCAGCAAATGTCCATTTCAAACACGGGTGGACGGTATCGGCCACCCGTGGATTCGGCTGTTTACTTGGCCATCTCGGCCCGCGCTGCTGCGATCTTGGCTTTCACCGAGTCAAGGTTGAAGCTCGCACCTTTTTGCATCGGCGGGAACTCGATCGCTGTTTCAGCCAGTTTGGCGACTTGTTGCTGCACGAATACGAAGCGCCAGAACTGGTACTTGAACCAGTCGAAGTATTGTTGCGAGCCCTGCGCGGCCTGATTTTCCGGCCAACCCATGCGCTCGAACGGGTCGAGTCGAAGGTTGGTCAGGATCGGCACGTCCACAGCAACTTTAGCCCCCATCCATCCACCCGGTTGGTCAATGAAGCGATATTTGTAGTCGTCTATGCGCACTGCACCCAGGGCACTCTCTCCAAAGTAGAAGATTTCATGTCGGTTCGACGGGCCTTTGCCGGTGATCATTGGTGTTTGATCATAGCCGTCCAGGTGAACTTTGTAGGTGGTATCACCCAATTGTTTGCCCTTGAGCAGTTCCGCCGAGATGTTCGGGTTACCCGCCGCTGCGACCAGGGTCGGGAACCAGTCCAGGCCGGACATGATGCCGTTGGCGACCTGGTTGGCCGGTACCTTGCCCGGCCAGCGAATGATTGCCGGCACCCGGAAGCCGCCTTCCATGACCGTGCCTTTGCCCATGGCGAACGGAGTGGTGCCGCCGTCCGGCCAGGTGAAGTTTTCCGCACCATTGTCGGTGGTGAAAATGACGATGGTGTTGTCGTCCATGCCGTCTTTTTTCAGCTTCGCCAGCACGTCGCCAACGATGTCATCGAGCTGCGCCATGCCGGCTTCCTGTTCCGACCAGCCATTCTGCGAGTTGCGCATGGCTTCGTACTTGTCGGACAGGTGGGTGACGATGTGCATGCGGGTCGGGTTGAGCCAGACAAAGAACGGTTTGTTGTCCTGCTTGGCCTTGTCGATGAACGAGAAGGCCTTGTCGCGAATTTCGTCGTCGACGGTTTTCATCCGCTCCGGATAGAGCGTGCCGGCATCTTCGATTTTCTGCTTGCCGACCTTGCCCCAGCGCGGCATCACGGTCGTGTCATCGGTGGTGGTGGCCCAGCTGTGGACCATGTTGCGCGGGCCAACGGTGGCGAGCAGTTCTTGCGGATAGTTGGGGTGCGCCGGGTCTTCCATGGCGTCGAGGTGGTAGAGGTAGCCGAAGAATTCGTCGAAGCCGTGCACGGTGGGCAGGAACTCGTTCAGGTCGCCCAAGTGATTCTTGCCGAACTGGCCGGTGGCATACCCCATGGCCTTGAGCGCGGTCGCGATGGTGACGGCTTCGGCGGGAATACCCACGGGCGAACCGGCCTGGCCGACGGTGGTCATGCCGGTGCGAATCGGCAGTTCGCCGGTGATGAAATTGGCGCGCCCGGCCGTGCAACTGGCCTCGGCGTAATAGTCGGTGAAGCGCATGCCTTCAGCGGCGAGCTGGTCGAGGTTGGGTGTTCTGCCAGCCATCATGCCCTGGTTGTAGACGCCGATATTCGACCAGCCGATATCGTCGCCCATGATTACCAGGATGTTGGGGGCTTTGTCGGCGGCCAGGGTCAGGCCGGGAATCGCCATTGCAGACAGCAACAGCGGTACCGCAAACATCGAGGATAAGGTTGTCCGGTTCATTTAGAGCTCCTGCGTACTTGCGTGAGTACTTCGAGACGAGCCCCCAACCGTCATTGAAATTAGTATTCCCCCGCCAAGAGCGTAGGTTTGAATTACAAAATATCCAGTAGTGGATAGTCAGAAAGTGAGTGCTTCAGGGCGTTTGCCAGAAATGACCGTTCGCAAAAGCGCTTGGCTGACAGACGCCTGTTTCACCAGCGAAACATGGGCAGCGGCCGCAGCGGCGAGCGGAGCAATTGGCGGGCTGAAAGCTTCATCAGCATCGAGTGAAAACCGTGATCGGGAAAGGTCGATTGCACGGTTTTGATGAAGCGTCGGGGCAGGCCGAAGCGGACCAGGCCCAGGGACACATCCACCAGATCGGCCCGGCGGAAGGGTTCGACGCTGTCGGCACAGGCGCCGCGATACCGGCGCAGCTTGTGGTGCTCGAGTATCAACGCACTGACTTCATCTTTGAGTTGCGGGCGTTGTCGGCTGTCGAGATATTCAGTGGCCAGTGCAATGGAGGGCGGCAGGTAGTCAAGGGTGTCATCGGTCCAGATACCCAGGTCATGAAACGCCGCTGCGATCTGTACGGCATCCGAGGGCAAGCCTTCGGTACCGCTGAGGGCCGCATGGAAATTCAGCACCCGGTAAATGTGGTTGCGGTAGCCCTGCAAGTCGGCGCCGATGGCCAGGGCGAACGAGGTGAGAATCTCGTCGGTGAGGGGGAATTCGAGAATGGGCTTCATCAGGCGTCACGCAACAGGTCGTTGGCATTGAGCAGCTCGTAGGCAATCTCCGGGCGCTTTTCCATGGCTCGGCGAATGGCGGCCGGGATGTTGGCGCGGGTCTTGCGGCACAGCCCCGGCAGTTCGCCGATCTGGATGCCGATGCCGCGCATGGTGCGCACCTCATTGAACCCGGGGGCGATGTCCACGCGGATGCCCAACTGTTCGAGCATACGCCGTTGCAGGTGCTCCAGATCGCTCAGGCTCTGCAGATTTTCCAGGCGTTCGATCAGGCGTTTTTCTTCGTTGCGGGTCAGAAACAGGATGCGCAGGTCGGCCCCCGGTGTTTCCAGCAGCGGGTCACGCCCGCAGTCGCAGGCGCCGGGCGGGCAGGGTGAGCGAATTGGAGCGGTGGTGGTCATGGGGATCAATCATAGAGCGCGGTGATTGAGTTTGCCCATAGGGATTTTGGCGTGAAGACGATCTAAAAAAATGTGGGAGCGGGCTTGCTCGCGAAAGCGTCCTGTCATTCGACAATTGCGTCGACTGACACTACGCCTTCGCGAGCAAGCCCGCTCCCACAGGGGGTTGCGGTGAGCCTGCTGGACTTACTTCAGTACCAGCATCCGATAAACGCCGTCTTCGACTTCGATCCCATGGGTGTCATGGGTGAAGCCTGGGAAGGATTTGTCGAAGGCTTCCAGTGCCTTAAGATACGCCAGCAGCGGACCGTCCGCGGGGCCTGCGTTCTCACCTGGCATGAGCAACGGGATGCCTGGCGGGTACGGCACGATACCGGTGGCGGCGAGGCGTCCGGCGGCCTGCTCGAGGGTGACCAGTTCGATGTCGTTGCGCACCAGTTTCTCGTAAGCCTCCACCGGGCTGAATTCGGCTTTTGGCAAGGTGCCGAAGGCCTGGGACATGTTGGCGGTGGTCTTGTGTTTCTTCATGGCGGCGAAGATTTCGTCGGCCAGATCCTTGAGGCCCATGCCGGCATAGCGTCGCTGGTTGGCGTTGTACAGGTCGGGCAGGCACAGCTCCAGTTCGGCGTTATCGTCGTAGTCGCGCTTGAAGTCGAGCAGGGCGTTGAGCAGCGTGCCCCACTTGCCTTTGGTGATACCGATGGAGAACAGGAACAGGATGGTGAAATCGGTGGTTTTCTCGACCACGATACCCTGGCGGCCCAGGTACGCCGTGATCACACAGGCCGGGATACCGGAGGCGAGCAGGTTGCCGTCGTCGCCCATGCCCGGGGCAAGTACCGACACCTTGATCGGGTCGAGCATGCAGTAGCCGTCTTCGATGTCACCGAAACCGTGCCATACCGCATTCGGGTGCAGGACCCAGCAGTTCGGGTCGGTTTTGAGCGTAGCCGGATCGACCTCATGGAAGGGCACGGTCGCGGCGCCCACCTGTACGGTCGGCGGCTGCCAGCAGGTGAAGAACCAGTCGTCCTTGCTCAGCATCTCGTTGTGCATGCGCGAGAGAACCTGGCGGAAGCTGATGGCTTCTTCGATCGACTCGCTGGTGAGGATCTGCCCGCTCGGCGCTTCCATCATCGCCGAGCTGACGTCGCAGGACGCCATGATCGCGTAGTTCGGCGAGGTCGAGGCGTGCATCATGTATGACTCGTTGAAGCGCGCATGTTCAATCGGGTTACGGCCGTCGCGCACGTGGATCATCGAGGCCTGGGACAGGGCGGCCAGCAACTTGTGGGTCGACTGGGTGGCGAACACGGTCGGCTTGGACTTGTCGTGATCGGCCGGATTGCCGTGCATGGCATGGCGTCCGCTGTACAGCGGGTTGAAGCGCGCATAACCGTACCAGGCTTCGTCGAAGTGCAGGCGGTCGACGCTTTCGCCCAGCAACTCTTCGACGCGGGTGACGTTGTAGGTCAGGCCGTCGTAGGTCGAGTTGGTGACAATCGCGTGCACCGGCGTCGGGTCGATGCCTTTCTTGACCAGCGGATTGTTGGCGATGGCGGCTTTCACGCCTTCGGCGCTCAGGGTCTGCGGCAGGATCGGGCCGATGATGCCGTAGCGGTTGCGGGTCGGCACCAGGTAGGTCGGAATCGCCCCGGACAGGGTCATCGCATGCTCGGCGGACTTGTGGCAATTGCGGTCGCACAGGGCGATCTGGTTGCGCGTGACGCTGGCCATGAGAATGACGCGGTTGGACATCGACGAACCGTTGGTCACGTAGTACGTGCGGTGTGCGCCGAAGACCTTGGCGGCATAACGTTCGCCCTGGCCGATGGGGCCGCTGTGATCGAGCAGGGAGCCCAGTTCGCCGACCGAGATCGACAGGTCGGAACGCAGCAGGTTTTCACCGAAGAACTCGTAGAAGGCGCGCCCGGCAGTGCTCTTGAGAAACGCGGTGCCGCCGGCATGGCCTGGGGTGTGCCAGGAGTATTCATAGGTGCGGGCAAACTTCACCAGCGCGCCGAACATCGGCGGCAAGGCCGCCTGACGATAGCGTTCGATGGCGGCCAGGATGCGCCCGCTGAGGAAACCGGTGGTGTCTTCAGGCAGCCAGATGAAGTCGTCGGCGTGTTGCATGACCAGCAACGGAATGCTCGACGCGGTGGTACGGTCACTGATCAGGAACACCGGCACCCGGGTGTTGCGCTCGCGCAGTTTGACCAGCAGTTTGATGCAGTCGGCGTGGCCTTCGCTGGTGTCCATTTCCCAGCGGATGAGCACGCACTGAACGGCAGGGTCCGACCGCAGGATCGATGCGGCGTCCGAGAGGCTTTCCGAAGCCAGAACACTGACGCCACGTCCCTCTACATCGTTGACCAGATGATCCAGGGCGCGGCCAAACACCGTTCGTTTGTCCGGTGGGCTGCTGACCAGTAGCGCCAGCATGCCCAGCGAGTGTTTATAGTCCGTCATGCTTGAATCTCCAGAGTGGCTTTATTCAGATTGTTCACCGGCACTGGCTCGGCAGTGAGGTGCTGCGCGCTGACGGTTTGCGTCGGTACGCTGTTGTTGAGTGCTTCGAGGCGAATCAGGCGGTTGTTGACGAAGCCGAACAGGGTGTAGCCGAAGATCGTGGCGACGCCACCGAGCATCAGGGCCTGCTCACCGGAACTGTACAGCGCCAGGTAGCTGTAGGCCGCCGCGATCAGCGCAATGACGTTGGTGGCCAGGGCCTTGCCTTCCGGCACGTTGGAGACTTTCTGCATGGTCATCAGCGCGGCCATGGACAGGATGTACGGCACCAGGTTGGTCACTACGGCGAGGTTGACCAGGGTGTCGAACTGCTTGCTAAGGTCGGGACTGATGGTGAGCAGGGCCAGTGCGGTCTGTGCGGCGAGCAGCACCAGCATGCCGACAATCGGGGTGCCCGCCTTGTTGGCCTTGGCGAAGATCGACAGGAAGTAACCGGTGTCTGCCGAGCTTTTGTACACCTGAGCGATGGTGAACTGCCAACCCAGCAAAGAGCCGATGCAGGCAAGCACCATGGCCGCCATCACGATGTCACCGATCATCGGGGTGAACATCTTGGCGAACACCAGGCCGAACGGCGCGGTGGACGCGACCAGTTCTTCGTTGCCGACGATGCCGAAGATGACGTTGGTGGAGACGATGTAGATCACCGCCGCACCCAGGGTGCCGCCCAGCACGGCAATCGGTACGTTGCGCTCAGGGTTTTCCACCGCGTCGGTGTTGGCGCAAGCCGATTCCAGGCCAAGGAAGGCCCACAGGGTGATCGCCACCGAGGCACCGGCCGCTTCGAACCAGCCTTTGTCATGAGGGTTCCAGCCAGCGGCGTAGACGCTGCTGTCGAAATAGAACCAGCCCACCGTGGACACCAGCACCACCGGTGCAATCACCCCCCAGACGGTGATCGCGCCGATCCGGCCGGTAATGCTCGCGCCGCCAAAGTTGGCGAAGGTGGTGATCCACAACAAGGCAATGGTCGCGAGACCGACTTGCAGTGAATCAAGTTTTATTCCGAACAGCGTCTGTATATAGCCGACCGCGGTAATACTGATCGCCACGTTGGCAATCAACAGTGAGAGGCCGTAGGTGTAGTTGGTGATGTAGTTACCGGCTTTACCGAACGTGTATTCGGCATAGCCGCCCATGCCGCCGGTCTTGCGGCTGAGCATCCCGCATCGCGCAAAGGCGTAGGCCAGAGCCAGGGAGCCGGTGGCCGTCACCAGCCAGGAAAGAATCGAAATTGCACCGACTTCCGCTAGTTTCGTCGGTAGTAGCACAATGCCTGAGCCCAACATGTTGACTGCGGTCAACATTGTCAGTTGCCCCACACTCATTTTTTTTGCGACTGACATTCCGTTGCCTCACTTAGTTGGCGATTGAGAGTCTTAGCTATAGCAAAGGATTGAAAACTCGCAAGAAATGGCCTTAGCCATCTCGTTTTTTGCACTCATTTGCAAAAAAGGCACGATGCTGGCCCCCAAGTTTAAAAATCCCCCGCAAAATTACTTCATTTTCAACTAGTTAGATAGGTCAAGATGCGCAAGATATGGATCGCGTTAATTCCGCTAGTTGTTGCGGGTATCAGCAATTCGACGCAAGCCAAAGAACTGGCCACCCAGGATCAATACATGTGCAGTTGGGGCGCGGGCACTGCTGCAAGGGCACAGGAACTAAAGCTTTCAGGGGTTTCTCTGTACGCCGCGCGGCAGAAAATCCAGGCCTACAAGTTCTCCAAAACATGGATGCGCATGATGGCACTTGGTATTACAGAGCAAACTTATGACAGTTCGTCGCGATTGAAGCCGACTGCCGTGCGGCAAAGCTTTTATGAGGACTGCGTCAGGTACAAGTTGGCGCGCAAATAATGAAGAAGCGGGCGCCGGTCGGATCGACTGCAGGGCGGGCCGGTGACGTCTATATTGATTGACCATCCCGGCGATCGAATGGGGTGTTAAACCGGTTTTCTACAACTCAATCAGGAGGTCAACATGAACCAGATCGATAAAGTGTTGTACACCGCCAAGACCCACACCACCGGCGGGCGTGACGGCGCCTCCCGCAGTTCCGACGGCATCCTCGATGTGAAGCTTTCTTCGCCAGGTGCGGGCGGTGGCGGTACTAACCCCGAGCAATTGTTCGCTGCCGGGTGGTCAGCCTGCTTTATCGGCGCCATGCAAGTGGCAGCCAGGGAATTGAAAGTGGCGTTGCCCAAGGATGTGGCTGTCGATGCGGAAGTCGACCTGGGCACTAATGAAGGCGGCTACCTGCTCCAGGCGCGGCTCAATGTCAGCCTGCCGGGGCTGGACCGTGAGACCGCACAGAAAATCGTCGACACCGGGCACCAGTACTGCCCGTACTCGAAAGCCACGCGCAACAACATCAACGTCGTGCTCAAGCTCGTTTGAGTTGACGTGAAAAGCTCGCCGCCAACAATGACCTGACCCAGGGTGAGCCGAGGGCATTGAAATTGTCGGTGACGGTGGATTTCCACGGGATGTTTTTTGGGCAACTCCTGTGGGAGCGAGCTTGCTCGCGATGGCGGCGTACCATTCAACATCAATGTTGACTGACCCGCCGTAAATCGCGAGCAAGCTCGCTCCCACAGGTACTGTGTTTTACCTGAACTGCAATGTGCGATCTTTTTGACGTTGCGGCGCTACGGGAAAATCAATTCATCTTGCTGTGATCATGCGCCATGTTGCCGTGATCCATGGTACCAATCGCCTTGGCGACGGCTTCAACCTGGATCGACTCTTTCTCGCCCTTGGCGTCTTCGACGGTCAGGGTCAGCGGCACCTTGTCGCCTTCCTTGATCTGGCCCGTCAGGTTCATGAGCATGATGTGGTAGCCATTGGGGTCCAGGCTCACCGCTTTACCGGCCGGCAGTGCCACGGCGTCCACCTGCTGCATTTTCATCACGTCGTCTTTCATGCTCATTGCATGAATCTGCACCAGAGCTGCCACTGGCGTTTGCACGCTCAACAGTTTGCTGTCGCTGCTCGCGGTGACGGTCATGAAGGCGCCGCTCGATGGCTGGCCGGCTACGGTGGCGCGGACCCAGGCGTCATCGACCCGGGTTTGTGCCGACACCTGAAAGGCCAGGCCGACCAGGGACAAGCCCAGTGCCAGTTGCTTGCAGCGTTGCGCGAAACGGTTCTTAGCCTGCGGGGCATTCATATCAGCAAACCTCCATCACGGTGAGCAGGTCCTCTGCACACTCTTTGGCCGTCAGGGACGCGGACAGCCCCAGGCGCAGATTGCCCCGGGAGTCGAAGACATAACTGGTCGCGGTATGGGAGAGGGTATAGGTATCGCCGCTCGGGACTTTTTCAAAGAACACGCCGAATTCCTTGGCGGTGGCGGCGGTTTGTTCCAGGGTGCCGTACAGCGCTTCGAAACTCGGGTCGAAGGCCTTGACGTATTTGTCGAGCAGTTCTGGCGTGTCGCGCTCCGGGTCCAGGGTGATGAAGATCACCTGCAACCTTTCGCCATCGCGGCCCATCAGCTTTTTGGCCTGGGCGGCACGGGCCAGCGTGGTGGGGCACACGGCCGGGCACTGGGTGAAACCGAAGAACACCATCGGCATCAGGCCGCGATAGCTGCCCAGCATCCTGGTTTCGCCTTCGGCGTTCGTGAGCTTGAAGTTACGCCCCATGATCTTGTCGCTGAGGTCTTTGCCGTACTTGAACGACAGCTTGCTGCTGTCGTCGCAACCGGCGAGCAGGCCCAGGCTCAACAGGCCCATGCCTTGCAGGACAGTTCGGCGGGTATACAAAGTACTCATGGAAAAAAGCATCCTGTTGAACAGGCTGAAACTGACAGCGTGGTGACTGTACAGACGAAAAAAACGTGGGGATCTTAACAAACTGTGCCGGTAGCGGCGGGGTGGATACGACCATTGGGCCGGCGCAGAGGCGTGACATAGTGTCGCGCCGGAGGTTGAAGGCAAGCCCCCTCACCACAATTAACGACGCAGCTTCGCGCAATGATCCTGTTCCGGCTGTGCGGCCGTGTACCACACGTAATCCGCGCTCTCGGCCGTCACGGTCTTGCCCGCTTCGGCGAGGATCAGCACGGCGTTGCCTTCACCGGCACCGAGGTCTTTCAAGTGCAGCGGCACCCCGAGATCCTTGCGCACGTGAAAGGCCCCGGCCAGCAGCAACGCCGGCGTCGGCGCGGCCATCAGGTGCTCGGCCATGCGCCGGTCGCGTTGTTGCTGCACGGCGAGCATGGCCGGCATCTGTGATTCGGGCAGCAGACCGCAATGGGATTGGCGGATGTCGTCCAGCAAGGTCGCCTGCACCTGTCGGGTGGTGGATGCTTCGCCATTCAACTCAGGGCGCTGTCGGTAGATCTGCATGATCTGCGCGCGATCCAGATTTGCCGCCAGCAGCGGATAGGGTTGACGCAGCGCGTAGGTGACGAGGGCACCATAGACGCTCCAGTCCCAATTGGCCTGCCAGGCCAGCGCCTTGAACGCATCGGCCGGCGGCTCGCCGGCGCGGGTCGCGGCTTGCGCGGCATCGACTTTGGACTGTTGATCGGGATTGAGCATCTCCATCAGCAGACTGCCCTGGGCACGCTGTGCCGCCAGCTCGCGCAGCAACCACAGTTGCAGGGCGTGGTGGTCCGGGTTGTCGTGCTGTTCACCGACCAGAACCCGCGGCGCAACGGCCAGGCGTTCGACCAGTTCCTGCGGGGTCAGCGTGCGACCGCTGGCCAGTTCGCGGATGACGCCAAGATCGGCGTGATCGCGCCCTTGCGGGGCAATCGGCGCCGGGGGCGGCGTTACAGAATGGGTTTGGCAGGCAGCCAACAGGCTGAACGCACACAGCAACAGAAAGCGCATCGGTTCTCCTTGAATAGACAGCAGCCCCCTCGATCAACGAAGGACGGGGACGGTATCAGCGCGCGATGATCAATGGGTGGCCGCGTTCCGGGTGTTGGTGAATCAGCACCTCCAGGCCATATACCGTCGCCAGCGCCTCGGCGGTCAGCACCTGTGCCGGTGGACCGTAGGCGTGGGGCAGACCCTGTTGCAACAACAGCAGTTGATCGCAGTAGCGTGCGGCCAGATTGAGGTCGTGCAGAATCACCAGCACCGCTGCACCGCGCTCGGCGAAGTCGCGCACGGCTTGCAAAATGGTGTGCTGGTGCAGCGGATCGAGCATCGACGTCGGTTCATCGAGCAGCAGGGTTTGCCCTTCGGCCCCCGGCCAGAGTTGAGCGAGCACCCGCGCCAGATGCACGCGCTGGCGTTCACCGCCGGACAGCGCCAGATAACTGCGCCCGGCAAGATGAAGCGCATCGGCCGCTGAAAGCGCCTCGGCGACGATTTCGCCATCGCGCACGCGGCCGCTGGCGTGAGGCAGGCGCCCCATGCCCACGACTTCATTGACCGAGAACGCAAAGTTCAGGCTCGAACTCTGCGGCAGTACGGCCAGGCGCCTGGCCCGTTCCTGGCCCGGCCAGTCGGCGAGTGGACGCTCGTCGAGGCTGACCCTGCCTTCGCTGGTTGGCAGTTCACCGCACAAGGCGCCGAGCAGGGTGCTTTTGCCGGCGCCGTTCGGTCCCAGCACGCCGAGCACTTCACCGGGGCGCAATTGGATATCGATGTCCGCCAGTACCGTGCGGTTGCCACGACGTACCAGCAAGTTGTTTGCCCGCAGCATCAGGAACGCCCTCGTACCAGCAGATAAAGAAAGAACGGCGCGCCGATCAGTGCGGTCACGATGCCGATCGGCAATTCGGCCGGCGCCAACAGCAGGCGTGCGGCCAGGTCGGCCAGCAACAGCAGGCTGGCACCGGCCAGCAACGACGCGGGCAGCAACACCCGGTGATCCGGGCCGACCAGCAGGCGCATCAGGTGCGGCACCACCAGGCCGATGAAGCCGATCAGGCCGGCCGCCGCGACGGCCGCGCCGACGCCGAGCGCCGTGCACAACACCAGCTCAAGCTTGATGCGCTCGATGTCGAAGCCCAGGTGGCGTGCCTCCGACTCGCCCAGCAGCATGGCATTGAGTGCCGCCGCACGACGTGGCAGCCACAGCGCCACGCCCAGGGTGACGATCAGCAACGGCCACAGGCGCGGATAGCTGGCGCCGTTGAGGCTGCCCAGGTTCCAGAACGTCAGGGTGCGCAGGGTCGCGTCATCGGCCAGGTAGGTGAACAGACCCACGCCGGCACCGGCCATGGCCGTCATCGCCACACCCGCCAACAGCAGGGTGGCAACGTCGGTTTGCCCGTTGCGGCGGCCGAAGCGATACACCACCGCCGTGACGATCAAGCCACCGGCGAAGGCGCTGACCGACAGCAGATAAGGCTCGATGACCGGTGGCACGCCACCCAGCAGGCTGCCGCCGACGATGGCGAGGGCGGCACCCAGCGCGGCACCGCCGGACACGCCGACCAGGCCCGGGTCCGCCAAGGGGTTGCGGAACAACCCCTGCATCGCCACCCCGGACAACGCCAGAACCGAGCCCACGGCGATGCCGAGCAGGCTGCGCGGCAGGCGGATCTGACCGAGGATCAGCTCCGCCTGCTGCGTGTCACCCCCGTCAAGCGGCAACCCCAGCAGGCGCATCCCGGCCAGCAAGGTATCGCCCAGCGGCAGGCTCACCGGCCCGAGGGCCAGGCACAGCCAGAACACCAGCACCAGCAACAGCAGTAAACAGATCAAGGTCGGACGCGGCCGGAAAATGGCCGTCATGGATTGATCCCGGTGGTCTGTGCTGTGGCGTGCGGGTAGAGCACCGTTGCACAGGCCAGCCGTGTTTTGATACGCATCGCGACTATTCCTTGGTCGATCAGAGAGGGCGGACATCGAAAACTTCGTAGCGGGTGATGATGCCATCGACGCCCGGCTTACGCACACTGGGGACGAGCGCGTTGAACCCGGTGTCCATCCAGCGCCGGTTGCGCAGCGCTACCGATCATGAGAAGAACTTGTGATCATCACGATTAAAATGAGTTTGTCTCACTCATTGGCACTGTCGACAATGGCCCCATTGAACGCATTGGAGTTATTTGACATGGCTGTGGCCCATTCCCTTGGATTTCCGCGCATTGGTCGCGACCGTGAACTGAAAAAGGCCCAAGAGGCGTTCTGGAAGGGCGAGCTCGATGAAGCCGCTCTGCGCGCCGTTGGCCGTGACCTGCGCAAGACCCACTGGGACTTGCAGAAAAAGGCCGGCATCGAACTGCTGCCGGTTGGCGACTTCGCCTGGTACGACCAGGTCCTGACCCACTCGTTGATGTTCGGTGTGATCCCTGAGCGTTTCCGCCCGCACGATGGCAAGGCCAGCCTGCAGACCCTGTTCGGCATGGCGCGCGGTGTGAGCGACAGCTGCTGCGGCGGCGCCCACGCCCAGGAAATGACCAAGTGGTTCGACACCAACTATCACTACCTGGTCCCGGAATTCAGCGCCGACCAGCAGTTCCAGCTTGGCTGGGATCAACTGTTCGAAGAAGTCGAAGAAGCCCGCGCACTGGGGCATAACGTCAAGCCCGTCATCATCGGCCCGCTGACCTACCTGTGGCTGGGCAAGGCCAAGGGCGCCGGGTTCGACAAGCTCGAATTGCTCGAGCGCCTGCTGCCGCTATACGGCCAGATCTTCCAGCGCCTGGCGGCGCAGGGCGTCGAGTGGGTGCAAATCGACGAGCCGATCCTGGTCCTCGACCTTCCACAAGAATGGAAAAACGCCTTCGAACGCGCCTACAACCTGATCCAGCGCGACCCGCTGAAGAAGCTGGTCGCCACTTACTTCGGTGGCCTGGAAGAGAACCTGGGCCTGGCCGCCAACCTGCCGGTGGATGGCCTGCACATCGATCTGGTGCGTGCGCCTGAACAGTACCCGACCATTCTCGACCGCCTGCCGGCCTATAAAGTGCTGTCGCTGGGTGTGGTCAACGGTCGTAACGTCTGGCGCTGCGACTTGGAAAACGCCCTGGCGACCCTGCAGCACGCTCACGAACGCCTGGGTGATCGCCTGTGGGTCGCGCCGTCCTGCTCGCTGCTGCACAGCCCGGTTGATCTGGGCCGCGAAGACATGCTCGATGCCGAGCTGAAAAGCTGGCTGGCGTTTGCCGTGCAGAAGTGTGAAGAAGTCGCTCTGTTGGCTCAGGCGGTCAACGAGCCCGAGGCGCCGAACGTACTCCAGGCGCTGAGCCAAAGCCGCGCCGTTCAGGCTGCCCGGGCTGCATCGCCACGCATCCACAAGCCGGCTGTTCAGGCGCGTGTGGCTGCGATCACTGCCAAAGACAGCCAGCGTCAATCGCTGTTTGCCCAGCGCATCGCCAGGCAACGCGCCGGCCTGAACCTGCCACTGTTCCCGACCACCACCATTGGATCGTTCCCGCAAACCGCGTCGATCCGTCTGGCGCGCCAGTCGTTCAAGCAAGGCAAGCTGACCGAGGCCGAATACACCGAAGCGATGCACAGCGAGATTCGCCACGCCGTGCAAGTGCAGGAGTGCCTGGGCCTGGACGTGCTGGTGCACGGTGAAGCCGAGCGCAACGACATGGTCGAATACTTCGCTGAGCAACTCGACGGCTATGCTTTCACGCGTTTTGGCTGGGTGCAGAGCTACGGTTCGCGCTGCGTGAAACCGGCGGTGATCTTCGGCGACCTGAGCCGCCCCAAAGCCATGACCGTGGAGTGGATCCGCTACGCCCAAGGCCTCACCGACAAAGTGATGAAGGGCATGCTGACCGGTCCCGTGACCATGCTGATGTGGTCGTTCCCGCGCGAAGACGTGACCCGTGAAGTGCAGGCCCGTCAACTGGCCCTGGCCATTCGCGACGAAGTGGTGGACCTGGAAGCCGCCGGGATCAGGATCGTGCAGATCGACGAAGCGGCGTTCCGCGAAGGCTTGCCGTTGCGCCAGGCGCAGTGGCAGCAGTACCTGAACTGGGCGACCGAAGTGTTCCGCCTGTGCGCCTCGGGTGTGCGGGACGAAACCCAGATCCACACCCACATGTGCTACAGCGAGTTCAACGATGTGATCGAGTCCATCGCCGCCATGGATGCCGACGTGATCACCATCGAAACCTCGCGCTCGGACATGGAGTTGCTGGACGCGTTCGAAGCCTTCGCCTACCCGAACGACATCGGCCCCGGCGTGTACGACATCCACTCGCCACGCGTACCGGACTCCTCGGAAATGGCCAACCTGTTGCGCAAGGCCGCCAGGCGCATTCCCGCCGAACGCCTGTGGGTCAACCCGGACTGCGGCCTGAAAACCCGCGGCTGGCCGGAAACCGAAGCGGCACTGGTGCACATGGTCAACGCTGCGCGTCAGTTGCGTAAAGAATGGGCCTGACGCTTTGCTGGATGCACCACTGAAACCTGTGGGAGCGGGCTTGCTCGCGAAGGCGGCATAACAGACACCGGTTTAGTGACTGCCAGTCCGCTTTCGCGAGCAGGCTCGCTCCCACAGTGACCTGGGTAGTTCGCAGATTTTGCGTACAGCCCTGAACCTGTGGGAGCGAGCCTGCTCGCGATAGCGGTCTGGCAGTCACTACACCGGTGTCTGTCATGCCGCCTTCGCGAGCAGGCTCGCTCCCACAGTGACCTGGTTAGTTCTCAGATTTTGCGTACAGCCCCTTAACCTGTGGGAGCGGGCTTGCTCGCGAAGGCGGAGTGTCAGGCAACATTGATGTCGAATGTGCGGGCCTCTTCGCTCCTACAGCCGCGGCTCGGCCACCAGCAGCAACGACTGCGGCACAGGGCTTTGCGGGTGCTGCGGTTCCTGCAAGCCGGCCAGTACGAAACCGGCCATGTCCAGCGCGTTGAGCCAACTGGACAGGGTACGGAAGTACCACGGCATGGGCTGCCACTGGCCCTTGAATCCGGCAAAGGTCTCTTGCCGCCAGCCATCCTGATAGTCGCCCGCCGCAGCGGCCCACGGGTGCAGCGTCTGGATCACCAGCGCGCCGCCAAGGGCGAGCAGGCTGTTCATGGCGCCGAGCAGGGGGATGATGTCCTGATGCAGCAGGGCGAAGTTGGCGCAGATCAGGTTGTAGTCGCGGCCGATGTCGACGGCTGCCTCTGCCAGCTGTTCATAGCTCGCCAGATGCACCGGTGCAGCGCCCGCCGCCCGCGCCGCCTCCACCAGCGTCGCATCGCCATCCACACCGACCGCCTCGATGGCCCGGTCCGTCAGCGCACGCAACAGCCAGCCTTCGCCGCAACCCAGGTCGAGCACCCGTTCGGGCTGGCGCCCCAGCACCGCCAGCAGGATGGCCTGGTCGGTGACCTTCTGACGGCTTTCGATGGTGCCCGTGCGGATGGCGTCGATCCAGGCCCGGGCATTGTGGTGCCAGCTGTCGAGGAGGGTGGATTCGGGGGCGGGCATGGCGTTGTCCGGCGCTATTTGGCCGTTGCCAAATGATAGGCAACCAGCGCGTTGGCGTGGCCATGCCCCATGCCGTGTTCGGTCTTGAGCCAGGCCACCAGTTCCATGTGTTTCTTGTCGCTGAGGGTTTTAAGCAGGTCCAGCCAATGGCTGATCGGCTGCCCATACTTCTTCTCGATTGACGGGAAGTACGAAGCCGGTCCTTTGGGTTTTGTCTCTTCGGTCACGATGCAAACTCCCTTTTCGCTTTGGTGGGGTCGAAAGCAGCACCGGTTACGTTACTGATTTGCCGTCGGCGAGTCCATCGTTCCTGCGGTCATCCCGTCATCGATCGCGATGCCCTGGGCGCGCATGGCCTTGATCAACTCGCTGCCGGTGGCGGTTTCGCCAGTTCAATGCCGGCGGCACCCAGCCGCTTGAGAATTTCAAACAGCAGCTCGCTCTTGATCGCCCCGACCGTGCGCGGGCTGCCGACGTAGCCGGTGATGGTCAAGGTGATGCCTTCCGGCTTCAGTTGGCTGAAGCGCAAAAACGGCGCCGGTTTATCCAGGATGGATTCGTGCTCGGTGTAGCTGTCCATCAGCAGGTTTTGCACCAGTTCCGGATCGATATCCAGCGGGAACATCAGCTCGAGTATCACCACGCCCTGGGCGCTGCCGCCGAGGGTGACGTTGCGCAGGTTCTGCGAAATCAGGTGCGAGTTGGGCACGATCATGATCGAACGGTCGGCCAGTTGTATTTCCGTGGCCCGTACGTTGATCCGTCGTATGTCGCCTTCGACGCCACTGATGCTGATCAGGTCGCCGACCTTCACCGGGCGCTCGGTCAGCAGGATCAGGCCGGAGATGAAATTCTTCACGATCTCCTGCAGGCCGAAGCCGATGCCCACTGACAGGGCGCTGACAATCCAGGCCAGGTTGGTCCACTTGATCCCCAGCGACGACAGCGTGAGCAGCACGATCGACGCGTATCCGATGTTGGCGAACAGGGTGCTCAGCGAGGCGCACATGCCCGGGTCCATCTCGGTCTTCGGCAGGAACTCGCCGTCCAGCCAGCGGCGTAGCGTGCGAATCAGGTAGACACCGATCAGCAGTGTCAGGAAGGCACGCATCAAGTTGTCCGGGACGATGTTCAGCTTGCGCAGCCCTTCGCCACCGAGAATGGCCGCGGTGCTGGTGACCAGTTGCCCGAATGTCGTACCTACGCCGCCGACAAACAACGCAATGACGCCGACCAGCATCAGGATGGCGCGGCCCGCCCCGGAAAACACGGTGCATATCTGCTCCAGGCGTGGATTGCCGATGCCCAGCAGCTGTTTGATCGCCTTGCCGGTTGGTTGCCTGGGTGAAAAAAGCGATTCGCAGGTGTCCTGGTACACCTGCGTGAGCAGGTAGAACGCGGCGAAGACGATGAAAATCCACACCATTTCATAGGTGATGAACCGGGCCATCGTCACGTAGCCGATCACCAGGGCGAACAGGGACACCACCACGGCAACGCCGGCAAACACATAAATCAGGCCGGCGGATGTGGTGACGCCTTCGGGAGTCTCACCGGCAACGATCAGCGCCCGTCGGGTCTTGCTGACGCGCAACAGCAGCGCGCCGATCACCAGTGCCACGACCAACGCTACGATTCCCCGGCCGAACAACACCACTTCGGCGCTCATGCCGGTGACGTTGCTCATCTGCACCAGTGTCACCAGCACTAGCAGCAGGCTTGCCAGCAGCCTGGGGTAGGGCTCCATCGCCAGCGCCACCGGGTCGGCGATATCGGGCAGGCGCCACGAAGGATGTTTGGTCGACAGCAACGCGCGGCTCAACCCGGTGATCATCACGCAGGTATAGGCCAGCTTTTCCAGGTATTGCGCCAGGTCGGCCAGCAACGGGGTGTAGGGCAATTGCCGGGTCGCGGCAAAGTGCAGCAATTGCAGGGCGATGCCGGCGCTCAGCACCGTCGCCAGTACCGAGGCCAATGCAAGGGAGCTGCGCCGTAACCGGCCTTCGGGCATTCGATGAATGCACAACCACGCCAGACCCCGACCGGCGAGTTTTCGCCCCAGGCTCCAGATGACCAGGGCCAGAACCAGCAGGGAGGCGGTGATTGCGCGTTGACCGGGTTGCCAGGCCGCCTGGTGCATGACCTTGAGTTGCTGGACGAGGGTGCTGAAACGTTGGCGGTCATCGAGCGGAAGATTGAACAATGGCGACCAGAATCGCGGGTTCAGGATGCTGGCGGTCTGCTGGGTCACCTCCGCCTCCAGCAGGCTGCGGCGAATACTGGCAATCTGGGTGATCAGCTCGGCGGCACTGACTTTCAGCGCGGCCAGGGTCTTGAGCTGGTTGTCGATCCTGTCTTTTTGCTCGCCGAGGGTGTCTCGTTGGGTGGTAATGCCAGATGTCACCTGTGGGCTCTCGTCGAGCGGCACTGGCCCCAGCACGTTGAGTTGCGCCTGCAACTGCGCCTGTCCTGGCAGCAGCGATGTGGAAAGGCGTTCAATATCCTGGATCAGCGCCAGCACCATGTCCTGTGAGCTTTCCAGCTGGGTGTAGGTGCTGGCCTGGGAAACCTGCTGCTTGAGGCTGTTCAGCTGGTTTTGCAACCCCAGCAATTCGCTGTCGGAGATGCTGATGACCGGGGCTGTGGGGGTGGGAGCAAGGGTGTCGGCCATGGGCGCCGCCGACAGCCATCCCGGGCTCGCCGCCAGCAGTGCGAAGGCGACGTAAATCATTGACTTCCATACATTGAACATCGGCGAGCTCGACGGGTTGTTAGTCACTTAGCCAATGAGGTTAGGCCATGACTCGCACCCTTGAGCGATGTTTTGTCGAAAGTGCCCGGCCGGTTTTCGCCCGGGCGCTACTCATGCTGTTGCCGCGCCGGGAAAAACAGTTCGAAGCAGGTGATGCCGTCGGCACTGCTGACATGGCAGGCGCCGTTGTGCAGTTGCATGATCGTCGCCACGATCGACAGGCCCAGGCCATTGGATTGGGCCGAGCGTTCGCGGGATTCATCGACCCGGTAGAAGCGCTCGAACAGCCGTGACAGATGCTGCGCCGGGATGGTCTGGCCGTGGTTGCGCACTTGCACCTGGATGCCATTGGCGGTCGGGTTGGCGTGAATGCACAGCTCGGAATGCGGTGCGCCGTACTTGATGGCGTTGGCGCACAGGTTGGCCAGGGCACGACGCAGCAACATGGGCTCGGCCCAGATCAGGCCGCTGCCGTGGGCTTTGATGCTGATGCCAACGTCGGTCGCCGGGCCTTCGAAATAATCGGCCATGCGTTGCATTTCGTCGGCGGCATCCAGTTCCTGACGCTGGCGCAAGGCGCTGCGCGGATCGGTGCGGGCCAGGAACAGCATGTTGTCGAGCATGCGCGCCAGGCGTTCAAGTTCTTCGACATTGGAGGCCAGCAACTGCTGATAGGCGTCGGTGCTGCGGTTCTGCTGCAAGGCCACCTGGGTTTCGCCGAGCAGGTTGTTGATCGGCGTGCGCAGCTCGTGGGCCATGTCGGTCGATACCTGCCCCAATTGCACAAAGCCTTTGTCCAGGCGGTCGAGCATGGCGTTGAAGGCGTCGATCATCGGCAGCAGCTCCAGCGGTGCGCCCTGGCTGTCGAGGCGTTCGTTGAGGTTGCCGACGTCGATGCTCTGGGTATGGCGGGCCAGGCGCCGCACCGGCAGCAGGCCGCGATGCACCAGCACGTACCCGGACAACGCCAGCAGAATCGCGGCCAGGGTGGCGAACAGGTAGACGTTGAGCCGGTAATCGGCGAGCACGGCGGTGCGTTCGGTCATCAGGCGCCCGGTCACCACTTGCAGGCTGCCCAGGTCCCCGGAGTCGATGGTCGCCGCCAGGGCGGAAAACGGCACGCCGTTGACGTTGGGCAAATGCTGCACGTCGTCCAGGGTCAGTCGATGATCCATCGCCACCGGGGTCAGCACCGGCATTTTCAGGTTGCCCGGGTTGACCACCAGCAACGGCGGTTGCCCCGGGGTGCCGATGGTCAGCAGGGCCTCGCGGTTGCCCATCATGTTCTGGAACAGCGCGGGTTTGGCCTTGATCAGGTCCAGGGTGTTGCTGTCGTTGAGGAAGGTGCGCAACTGGTCGATGCGGGTGATCAGGGCAATGTCGTCGCGATGGATCAACTCGCGCTCCAGGTCGCGGTACAGCGCCACGCCCAGCAGCGCCAGCGAGACAAACGCCAGCAGGGCAAACACCAGCGCCAGGCGCAGGGTCAGGGAGTGGCTCAGACGAGAGGCGGATCGCAGCGGCGTCATGGCATTCATGGGGGCATTCAAGGTTGAGTGTCGAAGCGATAGCCGATGCCGCGCACGCTGTGGATCAGCTTGAGCTGGAACGGATCGTCGATTTTCAGGCGCAGGCGGCGCACCGCGACATCGACGACATTGGTGTCGCTGTCGAAATTCATGTCCCAGACCCGCGAGGCGATCATCGAGCGTGACAGCACTTCGCCCTGATGCGTGGCGAACAGGTGCAGCAGGGCAAATTCCTTGTTGGTCAGGGTGATGCGGTTGCCGGCGCGGCTGACGCGACGCTTGAGCACGTCGATCTGCAGGTCGTCGACATGCAGGTGTTCGTCTTCCCGGGTAGGGCCACGGCGGGTCAGGGTACGCAGGCGCGCCACCAGTTCGGCGAAGGAAAAGGGTTTGATCAGGTAATCGTCGGCGCCCAGTTCCAGGCCTTTGATGCGGTCGGCGATGTCATCCCGGGCGGTGAGGAACAGCACCGGTGTGTCGGCTTCCTTGCGTAGGCGGCGCAGGACTTCCCAGCCATCCATCTTCGGCATCATGACGTCCAGCACGATTACATCGAAGTCGTGTTCCAGGGCCAGGTGCAGGCCATCGACGCCGTCGCGCGCCAGGTTCACGGTGTATCCGAGTTCCTGCAGGCCGTTGAGCAGGTAATTGCCGGCCTTGGGTTCGTCTTCGACTACGAGGATGTTCATGGAAAATCCGCCTGGTTCGGTCGGGCTACGAGGGCGCATCAATGGCGCAAGTGTAGCCCGGTCGGCGGTGATGGCAGGCATCCGCTCAGTTCTCGCCAAGGCAGTTCACACCCTGAACCTGATAGTTCAGTTGATGCTCGCGGCCCTGGTGGTCGAGGTAGTTGAACTGCGCGGGCACGATGCCGCACTTGCCGTTGAGGTCGGTCATGGACAGCACTTTGGCCACTTCCACCGGGACATAGAAGCCGTCCTGGTCGTGGATGATTGGCGAGGTGGACTGGGTGGCGGCAAACGCCGAACCGGTGGCGAGCAGGGCGGCAAAGCCGGCGATCAACAGTTTCATGACGAATCTCTCTTTTCAGGGTTGAGGTGGCTGCCGGTGGTTGGCCTGGCAGTGAGTTCAGGCTAACGGTGTGATCCGGACAGCTGACCAACAACTCGATTACAAAGTTGTAATGAAACGCCCCTGCAACACCGCAATCCCCTGTGGGAGCGAGCTTGCTCGCGATGGACGCAAAGGCACCGCGTTTATACAGATGCCCCGTGTATTCGTTAACGACCATCGCGAGCAAGCTCGCTCCCACAGGGGGGCGCAGCAACCCGCGGATCCATGGCCTAAGCTTGTTTGCAGGCCCATGCTCTTCGAACACCTCGATGGGCAAGCGGCACCTATAAAAACAACGCAATCAGGAGATGCCCATGTCCGCTTTGATCCGTCGTTTCAGTCGCTGCATGGCCGCCGGTTTGACCGCTGCCGTGCTTGTCGCACCGGCCTTCGCCCTCGATACCGTGAAATTCATGGCCCCGGGCTCGGTGGGCGGTGGTTATGACCAGACCGCCCGTGTGCTGGGCAAGGCCATGGTCGAAGCCAATACGGCCAAGGCCGTGACCTTCGAGAACAAGGGTGGGGCGGGCGGGACCCTGGGGTTGGCGCAATTTGCCAACAGCACCAAGGGCGATCCGAATGCGTTGCTGGTGGTCGGGGCGATCATGGTCGCGGGCATCGAACAGAACAAACCGCAGATCAGCCTGAAGGATGTGACGCCCATTGCCCGGTTATTCACCGAGTACAACGTGATCGCCGTGCGCAAGGAATCGGAATACAAGACCCTCGATGACCTGATCAAAGCCTTCAAGGACAAGCCGACGAGCATCACCTGGGGCGGCGGCTCCAAGGGCTCGGTGGATCACATCGGCATTGCCGAGCTGGCGGGCAAGCTGGACGTGCCGGTCAACAAGGTGAACTACGTGGCGTTTGGTGGCGGTGGCGAGGTGGTTGCCCAGGCGCTGGGCGGCCAGCTCAAGGTAATCACCGGCGGTTTCGCCGAACTGGGCCAGTACATCAAGAGCGGTCAGTTCCGTGTCCTGGCCATCGGCGCGCCGGAGCGTGTTCCCGGCATTGACGCACCGACCCTCAAGGAGAGCGGCTATGACGTGACGATCGGCAACTGGCGCGGCGTTTACGGTGCGGCGGGCCTTACCCCGCAGCAGCGCAAAGAGGTGATCGACGCTGTGGTGGCCGCTACCAACAGCAAGGTCTGGCAGGACAATATCCAGGCCAACGCCTGGACGCCCAGCGTGTTGACCGGCGATGAGTTCGGCAAATTCGTCGAGGAAGAACACGTGCGGTTGCGCGCCATGCTGGTCAAGGTCGGGCTGCTTTGAGATGGCCACACTGCGCGCAGTGGTGCCGACGCAATTGGCGGTCGGCATCGGCCTGATCGCCATCAGCGTCATGTTGGCGTTGGGTGCCTACCGGTTTCCTCCCGAAATGGGTTTCGTCATCCTCCCGGCCTACGTTTACCCCTATATCGTGGCGGCGTTTCTCGGCGCTGTGGGTCTGTTGCTGAGCTATCAAGCGCTCAGCGGCGGTTTTCGCGAGCTGGATAACGACGACACGGGCACGGTGCCCGGAGGAAAAACCGGCGCCGCCTGGGTGACCGCCGGGCTTGTCGGGGTGGCGCTGCTGATCAACCTCATCGGTTTTGTGCTGGCCGCCGGGTTGTTGTTCGCCTGTTCGGCGCGGGGTTTTGGCAGCCGTCATCCGCTGCGGGACCTGGCCATCGGTATTGCCCTGACCCTGCCGATCTACTGGCTGTTTAACGCCGGGCTGGGGGTTTCCCTGCCGTCGCTGATCAACATCTGGCTTTGAAAGGAGATAGACACCGTGGACATTCTTTCAAGCCTGGCGATGGGGTTTTCCTCGGCACTGACCCCGATCAACCTGATGTGGGGGTTCATCGGCTGCCTGCTCGGCACCGCCATCGGCGTGCTGCCGGGGATCGGTCCGGCGCTGACGGTGGCCCTGCTGTTGCCGATCACCGCCAAGGTCGACCCCACAGGCGCACTGATCATGTTCGCCGGTATTTACTACGGTGCGCAGTTCGGCGGTTCCACCACCTCGATCCTGCTCAACACCCCGGGTGAATCGTCTTCCATGGTCACGGCCCTGGAGGGCAACCAGATGGCCCGCAACGGCCGCGCCGGCCCTGCGTTGGCAACGGCGGCGATAGGCTCCTTCGTCGCGGGCACCATCGCCACGGTTCTGCTGACGCTGTTTGCGCCGGTTGTGGCCAGGCTGGCGCTGAATTTCGGTCCGACCGAATATTTCGCGATCCTGGTGCTGTCGTTCACCACCGTGTCGGCGGTGCTCGGCGCCTCGATGCTGCGAGGGTTTGCTTCGCTGGGCGTCGGGCTGACCATCGGTTTGATCGGCCTGGACTCGACCTCGGGCATTGCCCGCTACACCCTGGGCGTTCCCGAACTGGTGGACGGTATCGAGGTGGTACTGGTGGCGGTCGGTTTGTTTGCGGTGGGCGAGGCCTTGTACAGCTTGCTCTATCAAACGCCATCGAACGAAGGGCGGCATCGCCTGACCTCGTTATGGATGAGCCGCGCCGACTGGAAACGTTCGGTGCCTGCCTGGTTTCGCGGCACGCTGATCGGCTTTCCGTTTGGTTCGATTCCGGCCGGCGGCGCGGAGATTCCGACCTTTCTGTCCTATTCCACCGAGCGCAAGCTCAGCAAGTACCCCAAGGAGTTTTCCGCCAACAAGGGCGAGGGCGCCATCGAAGGTGTCGCCGGTCCCGAAGCGGCCAACAATGCCAGCGCGACCGGATCCCTGGTGCCGTTGCTGACCCTGGGCATCCCGACGTCCGCCACCGCGGCGATCCTCCTGGCCGCGTTCCAGAACTACAACCTGCAACCGGGGCCGATGCTGTTCGAAACCTCCGCCGACCTGGTCTGGACGCTGGTGGCCTCGCTGTACATCGGCAACGTCATCCTGCTGGTGTTGAACCTGCCGCTGGTGGGGCTGTGGGTCAAACTGCTGCAGATCCCCAGGCCGTACCTGAACGCCGGCATCCTGGTATTCGCCACCATCGGCGTGTATGGCATGCGCCACTCATCCTTCGACCTGCTGCTGATGTTGGCGATTGGCTGGGGCGGGGTGCTGATGCGGCGGTTCGACTTCCCCGTCGCTCCGGTGATCGTCGGCATGCTGCTGGGGCCGATGGCCGAGAAACAACTGCGCAACGCCTTGTCCATCGGCGAGGGCGATTGGACGGTGTTCGTCACGCAACCGATCTCGGCGTTCTTTCTCGCCCTGACGCTGCTGGTGCTGGTGGTGCCTTATGTGTTGCATAAACGCGGGATCAAGTTGCATGAGGATGATTGACTGTAGGAGCGAGCCTGCTCGCGAAGACGGAGTGTCAGAGAAATAATGGTCACCTGACCCGACGCCTTCGCGGGCAAGCCCGCTCCCACAGTAATTTTGGTTGTCCACGAATACTGCGTACACCCGCTAACCCTGTGGGAGCGGGCTTGCTCGCGAAAGCGGTGTGTCATTCAACAGATAAGTTGACTGACCCGACGCCTTCGCGAGCAGGCTCGCTCCCACAGTATTTTGGTTGTTCACGAATACTGCGTACACCCGCTCCCACAGGGTCATGCAGTGGTCTGTGCAGTGAACCACTGCATGACCGGTGCGCACGCCGGATGTGAGGCTGCCGAAGGTTGCAGGCACAACGAGTAAATCCCCCGGGTCTTCAAGGGCTCACCAAACGGAATCACCAGTTCACCGCGCTGGATCGACTCGCCAGCCAGCGTCATGTCAGTCATCGCCACCCCCAGCCCTCGTGCGGCGGCATCGAGTGCCAGTTCGTCGAGGTTGAAGGGGATATGCCGATAGTCCTGCAACGCCTTGCCGCCATTGGCCGACAGCCATACCTGCCAGTCATGTTGATCGCAGGAGCGGTGCAGCAACGCGAACCCCGACAGATCTTCCAGCGAAGCCAATGGCCGGGTCGGGTTGCCCAGCCCAGGCGCGCACACCGGCACCAGGGCTTCCTCGAACAGCGTCAGGCAATCGGGCGCCGTGGTTGGTTCAGGCAGATAGAGAATGTAGGCGTCGCTGTCACTGGCAGGTTCCACGACTTCCGTGGCCACGGTTTCAATGGACAGGGAGATGTCCGGGTGATGCCGGTAGAAATCGCTCAGTTTGGGCAGCAGCCAGCGCACCGCCAGTGACACGTGCATGCGAATGCGGAACGGGCGTTGCTTTGGCGCGAGCCGGTCTTCGAGCGACCTCAATTGTTCAAGGATGGTGCGAGCGCTGGCCAGCACCTGGTCGCCTTCCGGGGTCAGTTGCAGGCTGCGGCTGCTGCGCACGAACAGCGCGACACCGAAGTGGCTCTCCAGTTGCTGGATCTGTCGGCTCACGGCGCTTTGGGTCAGGCAGAGCTTTTGCGCCGCCTGGGTGAAGCTGCCCGACCCGGCGACCTCGACCAGGGCCTGCAAGCCCTGCAGCGAAGGCACGTGGCGTAGTTTATCCATGCGTTTTCAGAATGCCTCGATGATTTAATAACGTTGGTTGTCCGGGTTATCAGCCTTTAGATTCTAGTCATTGACGCCGTTCACGAAAACCAATTATGCGAATCTTGCATAAAGCGCTGATCGAGACGGTTCGCAGAACAAGAACCTGAGGTGACGCATGGAAAATATCTGTGGCTGGATTGCGCAAGCGGGGAGTTCTCCGTTGCGCGACCCGCTCAAAGGCACGCAGCACGCCGACTGGCTGGTGATCGGCGCCGGCATTACCGGCCTCAGTGCGGCGCACGCCCTGGCGCACATGCACCCCCAGGCACGCATTGTGGTCGTCGACCGCCAGCGGGCTGCGCAGGGGGCATCGGCGCGTAATTCCGGGTTTGTGGTGGCCCACGAACATCCCGTCGCCGGCGAGCTGTTGGGCAGCGCCGGGTTCGCCGGTTATCAAGTGGATACGGCGATCGGCCGCGCCGCCGCCGATGAAGTGCGCAAGCAGATCGCCCGGCTGGGCATCGAATGCGACCTCAGGGAATCGGGCTATTTCTTTGCCGTCAGCGATCCACGCAAGCTGAGCCACGTCGAGGCCAAGTTGCAGACCTTGCGGACCGTTGGCGCCAGCGCACAGTTCCTGCAAGGCGAGCAACTGATCGAGAAACTCGGCACCCGCCACTACCGTGCCGGAATCTGGTGCGGCAATGGCAATGCGCTGCTGCAACCGGCCAAGTACGTGAAGGGCCTGCTCGATGCCTTGCTGCCGACAGTGACGGTCTATGAGAACAGCGATATCGCAGGACTTGAGCGCCTCGGCGACGGCCGGATCCGTGCCCGGGGCCAAGACGGCTGCGTTGAGGCCAAACAGGTGTTGGTCTGCCTGAACGCCTTCATTCCTCGTTCTGGGATAGACGACAGCGGCACCTTCGCGATGGAGCTCAGCGCCAGCCTCACGCGGCCCCTCAGCGACCAAGAGTTTCAAGCCCTGGGGGCGCCAGCTTCCTGGGGTGTGCTGTCGACCCGGCCATTGGGCGCCACGGTGCGCCTGACGCCGGATCGCCGGGTGATGATCCGCAACACGGCGGAATACCGCTCCCGGGATTTGTCATTGAGCGAGCTGTCGACTCGTCGCCAACACCACGTGCTGGGGTTGCAACGACGTTTCCCGATGCTCGGCGAGCAGGACATCGAATACACCTGGACCGGTCATCTCAGCGCTTCGCGCTCCGGACAACCGTACTTTACCAAGGTCGAGGAGGGCGTGTTCGCCGTGGCCGGGTGCAACGGTTCCGGCGTGGCGCGGGGCACATTGTGGGGGCGCTTGCTCGCGGAGTGGGCCTCGGGCGGTGATTCACCGCTGCTGCAATCGGTCATCTCGCGGGCACAACCCGGCTGGCTGCCGCCCAAGCCGTTGCTCGACATCGGTGCCATGCTGCGTATGCGTGTGGAAACGGTCCGGGCCAGAAGCGAAGTCTGAACAACACGAACTTCACAACAAGAACAACAGCACTTCCCATCGAAGGTGATTCAACATGCGCGTCAATACGCTTTCCCTTGTGGCCCTGATCTCGACCTTTTCCGCTGTCGCCTGCGCCGACGAAACGGTCAATATTTCCAACTGGAACGGTTACATCGCCGACGACACCTTGCCCGACTTCACCAAGGCAACCGGGATCAAGGCGACCTACGACATCCACGACAGCAATGAAGTGCTGGAATCGAAACTGATGACTGGCAATACCGGTTATGACGTGGTCAGCCCGTCGAACCACTTCCTGTCGCGCCTGATCAAGGCCGGCGCGATCCAGAAACTCGACAGGAGCCAGTTGCCCAACTGGAAAAACCTCGACCCGGCGCTGATGAAGAAGCTTGAGGTCAACGACCCGGGCAACCAGTACGGCTTCCCTTACATGTGGGGCACGGCGGGCATCGGCTACAACGTCGAGAAAATCAAGGCGATCTTCGGCAATACCGACGTCACCCATTCCTGGAAGCTGTTCTTCGACGAGAACAACATCAAGAAACTCAGCGAGTGCGGCGTGGCGATCATCGACAACCCGACGCAGATCCTGCCGATCACCCTCAACTACCTGGGGCTGCCGCCACATAGCCATGAACCGGCCGACTACAAGAAAGCCGAGCAGGCACTGCTAAAGATTCGGCCTTACGTCCAGTATTTCCACGCGTCCAAGTACATCAGCGACCTGGCCAACGGTAACGTCTGCGTGGTGATCGGTTTCAACGGCGACATCGTGCAGGCGGCCGCCAGCGCCAAGGAAGCGAAGAACGGAATCGATATTGCCTACTCGATCCCGGACGAGGGCTCCACCCTGTGGCTGGACATGGTGGTCATGCCCAAGAGCGCGCCACACGAGAAGAACGGCTACGCCTACATGAACTACCTGCTGGAGCCGAAGGTGATTGCCAACATCAGCAACAGCATCCACTACGCCAACCCCAACAGCGCGGCGGATGCCTTCGTCGACCCGGCGGTGAAGCAGGACCTGGCGATCTACCCACCGAAAACCGTGATGGACAAGCTGTTCACCGTCGAGGACTTGCCCGCGGCCATCGCCCGCCTCAGCACCCGCTTGTGGACCAAGCTGAAAACCAATACCTGATCGCTACGTCATGCGCACATCTGTCGCTTGAGCAAAATCACTGTGGGAGCGAGCTTGCTCGCGATAGCGTCAGGCCAGACGACATTGATGTTGAATGGACCACCGCGATCGCGAGCAAGCTCGCTCCCACAGGTTTCGGTTCGCTCCGACAGAATGTTTCAGACAGGATTTACGCTAGATGGGTTCAGGCGTCGATGGCCGGGAAGTCGATGTCGGTCAGGGCTGCGTTGTTCAGGTAGTTGGTCAACGTTTGCGAAGCCACATGGGCGATCACTTCGATGATCTTGCCGTCGTCGATACCGGCATTACGGGCAGCGGCGATCTGCTCGACGCTCAGGTGCCCACGGCTTTCGGTGACCTGGCGGGCGAGGGTGGCAATGGCGTTGAGCTCGCCGTGTCGTGCGCTGAGGATCTCCTGCTTCGACAGCCCGGCCTTGCCGGCAAACAGTGTGTGAGCGGCCAGGCAGTAGTCGCAGCCGTTGACTTGCGAAGTGGCGAGGAACACCGCTTCCTTTTCCGTGGCGCTCAGGGACGTCTTGCCCAGTGCGGCCGAGTTTTGCAGGTATGAGGCCAGCACGGCCGGTGCGTGGGCCAGGACTTTGAAGACGTTGGGCAGAAAACCGATTTTCTTCTGCACGCCTTCCAGCAGCGGACGGGTGGCATCGGTGGCGTGTTCCAGGCTGATCGGGGCAATGCGGGTCATGGTGATACTCCGTGGTGTGAGGCGCGGAATGCGCTGGGTACGGAGCTCATGTTAGGGAGAAGGTCTGGTGTATTGGATGCAAATCGTCGAGGATATGCGACAGATCGTCCAGAACTGCCTGCGGGAGCCTTGTCATGGATCGCTTGTCCACGTTGCTCACCCATTTCGGCGTCAATGCCGGTACTTTCCATAGCGGTATGTTCTGCGGCACCGTCGCCTACGACGGCCAACAGGCCAGCGGTCATTTGCACCTGCTCCAGGCGGGCGAGTTGCTGCTCAAAATGGGCGACCAGCCGGACCTGCAACTGACCGAGCCGAGTCTGATCTTTTTCCCCCGGCCCTATCGACATCGTCTGTTTGCGTCTGAAGCATCCGGCACGCAACTGGTGTGCGCGACCCTGGATTTCGACGGCGGTGCGGGCAATGCCCTGGCGGCGGCCCTGCCGGATTACCTGGTGCTCAAGCTCGATGAAATCCCGACCCTGGCCGGGACCCTGGAATGGCTGTTCAACGAGGCGTTCGACGGTACCTGCGGGCGTGAAGCGGTGATGGATCGCCTGTTCGAGCTGCTGGTGATTCTGTTGCTGCGGCACATCCTGAGCACCACGGGCCAGCAACCGGGCATGATGGCCGGCCTTGCCGATGCGCGCCTGGCACGGCCCCTGAGCCTTATGCATCAAAGCCCGGCCAAGGCCTGGAGCGTGGCCGAACTCTCGGTCGCCGCCAACATGTCGCGGGCCAGTTTCGCCGAACACTTTCGCCGGGTTGTCGGGCAGACGCCGGTGGATTACCTGGTGAGCTGGCGCATCAGCCTGGCGCAGAAACGCCTGCGCGAGGGCCGGCCGATAGCGCTGATTGCCGAGGAAGTCGGCTACGAAAGCCCCTCGGCGTTGGCCCGGGCGTTCCGGCGCAAGACCGGGCTGAGCCCGCGGGAGTGGAAGGGCAGCTGACCACCGCAAATCCCCTGTGGGAGCGAACTTGCTCGCGAAGGCGGAGTGTCAGCTTGCACAAGTGTTGACTGACCCAGCGCTTTCGCGGGCAAGCCCGCTCCCACAGTTGAATGTTGCTGTGCACAAATTCCGGGTACGACATAAAGCCCCTTGTGGGAGCGGGCTTGCTCGCGAAAGCGGCATGTCAGTCGACATCATGGGTGTCTGAGACTCCGCCTTCGCGAGCAAGCCCGCTCCCACAGGTCCAGCGGTGCAGCTTCTTACGCGAATATCAGAACTTGAACGCCTGCCGTCCCACCAACAGCCATTTACCGTCCTGCTTTTGCCAGATCTGGAAGTTCTCTATTTCAGTGGGCACCACTTCGGTGCCTTTGAGCGCTTGCGCCGAGAAATGGTGACGGACCAGCGCGACATCGCCGGAGACGGTGATGGTCTGGTTCTGCATCTCAAGGGTCTTGAACGCGCTTTTGCCGGTTTCGATGTCGGCGATGAAGGTCTGCTTGTCCTGGATCTTGCCGCTGGAATGCCCGTAGGTCAGGTTCTCGGCGGTCAATGCGTTCAGTTCCGGGATGTCCTTGTGCAGCATGGCCTGGGTCAGGTGGTCGACGGCCTGGGCCACGTCCTTGTCCGAGGCAGCCGGGGTGGCGGTGACGTAGCCGGTGAACAGGCACAGAAAACCAATCAGCACTTTTGCTTTTTTCATGAGTGTTTCCTTGTTGTTGTAGGGAATACGCTAGGACTGGAGGAGCATTCATCAGTCATCGTACAACTTATCATGCGCTGGAGGGAGAAAGCGAACTTGCCCGGCGACCTTGCCTCGAAGTTAAAAGGGCGATGTCCTGACTTCGAGGTATTCCAGCCATGCAGCCGAACCAACGTATACGGCACGACCTGACGTTGCTCATGGTGTTTGTGGTGATAGTCGTGGTGTCGGGTTTTTCTCCCCGCAGCCGGGTGGATTGGGCGCTGGAAAACATGCTGGTGCTGTTGCTGGTGGGAACCTTGGTCGCGGTTTCTCGGCGGTTTCGTTTGTCGACAATGTCCGTCACCCTGGTGTTTGCCTTTCTGTGCGTGCATGAACTGGGCGCCCATTACACCTATTCCCTGGTGCCTTACGATCGTTGGTCTTCGGCGTGGTTGGGCTTCAGTTTCGACCAGGCGGCAGGTGTTCACCGCAATCACTACGACCGGCTGGTGCATCTGAGCTACGGGCTGCTGCTGGCTTATCCCGTGCGCGAAGTCCTGTGGCGACTGACGCCGCTGCGCGGGTTCTGGCTGTTTTTCGTGACCCTGAACATCATGCTGTCGACCTCCGCCGTATACGAACTGGTGGAGTGGATCGGCGGTACCTTCCTGGGCAATGACACGGCGAAGGCTTTCGTCGGCGCGCAAAACGATCCGTGGGATTCGCAAAAGGACATGGCCATCGCGGTCGCCGGTGCGTTTGCCAGTCTGTTGCTGGTGTCCCTGCGCGGCATGCTGCAAAAGCAACCGGCGACGGCTGCATGTCGCAAAAAACACAATCTGTGGGGATAGGCTTCAATGGCTGCGCGGCCCCGTCGATAACCTCTTCGAGAGTGCCATCCGCGAGATCCTCGACGCCACGCTGCATCGGCGAGCAAAGCCTGGCCAGCAACGAGATCGCCCATCAGGTGGAGATGATTGCCGGCATGTCCGAAGGCAACAGCAAGGTGATCGGGCAGACGGCTTCGACCACGGATGAGTTGTCGAGCCTGGCGGGGCAGTTGTCGCAGTCGGTGGATCGGTTCAGGCTTTGAGGTAGAGGTTTCCTGACAGGACGCCATCGCGAGCAAGCTCGCTCCCACAAGGGATCTTCGTCATAAGGAGATCCTCTGTGGGAGCGAGCTTGCTCGCGATGGCAATAGTCCAGACAACGCTGGACCAATGGCCTAAAGATACTTATCCGTCACTGCCCCCTCCGAAGCACTGGACACGGTCTTCGCATACTTGGCCAACACCCCGCGCGTGTATTTGGATGGCGGCCGCACCCAGCGCGACTTGCGCTCGGCCAGCACGGCATCGGACACATCAACGGTAATCTGCCGGGTTTGCGCATCGATGATGATCCTGTCGCCATTCTCGACCAGCGCAATCGGCCCGCCTTCAAAGGCTTCCGGCGTGATGTGACCGACCACGAAACCGTGGGAGCCCCCGGAAAAACGCCCGTCGGTGATCAGCGCCACCTCCTTGCCCAGGCCCTTGCCCATGACCGCCGAGGTCGGCGAGAGCATTTCGCGCATGCCCGGCCCGCCCTTGGGCCCTTCGTAACGGATCACGATCACTTCGCCGGGCTGCACTTCGCCATTGAGAATGCCGGCCAGCGCACCCTCCTCGCCGTGATAGACCCGCGCCGTGCCTTCGAAGCGCAGGCCTTCCTTGCCGGTGATCTTGGCCACGGCGCCGGTGGGCGAGAGGTTGCCGCGCAGGATGACCAGGTGCGAGTCCTTCTTGATCGGCTGGTCGAACGGCCGGATCACGTCCTGGCCGGCCGGGTAGTCGGGCACGCCGGCGAGGTTTTGCGCCAGGGTCTGGCCGGTGACGGTCAGCACATCGCCGTGCAGCATGCCGGCATCGAGCATGCGCTTCATCAGCGGTTGAATGCCGCCGATGGCTACCAGTTCGCTCATCATGTACTTGCCGCTGGGGCGCAGGTCGGCGACCACCGGGGAGATCTTGCCCAGCTCGACGAAGTCATCCAGGGTCAGCTCGACATCCACCGCGTTGGCCATGGCCAGCAGATGCAGCACGGCGTTGGTCGAGCCGGCGAGGGCGATCACCACGCGTATCGCATTCTCGAAGGCTTTGCGGGTCATGATGTCCCGGGGCTTGAGGTCGAGCTTGAGCAGCTCCATCACCTGTTGGCCGGCGCGGAAACTGTCCGAGGCCTTGTCGCCGCCAATGGCGTCCTGGGAGCTGGACCCGGGCAGGCTCATGCCCAGCGCCTCGATGGCCGAGGCCATGGTGTTGGCGGTGTACATGCCGCCACAGGAGCCGGGACCGGGAATCGCCACTTCCTCGATCTGCTTGACCTGGATCTCGCTGATGTCGCCCCGCGCGTGCTGGCCCACGGCCTCGAACACGGAAATGATGTCGGTATGCCCGGCCCCCGGCTGGATGGTGCCGCCATAGACAAAAATCGATGGGCGATTGAGCCGCGCCATGCCGATCAGGCAGCCCGGCATGTTCTTGTCGCAGCCGCCGATGGTCACCAGGCCGTCGAAACCCTCGCAACCGGTGACCACTTCAATGGAGTCGGCAATCACCTCGCGCGATACCAGCGAATACTTCATGCCTTCGGTGCCATTGGCGATGCCGTCGGAAATAGTGATGGTGTTGAAGATCACGCCCTTGGCGCCCGCAGCATTCGCGCCTTTTTCGGCCTCGAGCGCCAGCTTGTCGATGTGCATGTTGCAGGGCGTGACCATGGCCCAGGTGGACGCGATGCCGATCTGCGGCTTTTTGAAGTCTGCATCGGTAAAGCCCACGGCCCGCAGCATGGCCCGGGCGGGCGCGGCTTCGACGCCGTCGATCACTTGGGATGAATATTTGCGCAGATCGTCTTTATCGCTCATGACAACACCTCAAGCCTCAGCGGAAAAAGCCCAGTGAGTATAGTTCCCCTCCCGAAGAGCAAAAGATCGCAGCCTTCGGCAGCTCCTACAGTGGTCAGATATCGCGGACAGGCAAAGATCCCTGTAGGAGCTGCCGAAGGCTGCGATCTTTTGATGCCGGACCACGCAGTCGCGAACAGACGCGCGGGTTAGCCTTGTCGTGATATTCTTCGCAACAACTTGGTTTGACCTATTCTGTTTACCTGTCCTCGCGACGGGCGAACGAATCACTGTCGCTCAAGTAGCTGAAGCCAATAAAGATAAAAAGTCAGTTCAGAAGGGACAAAAAACTGGGGTCGATGCGGTTCATCGGCCTTGTGTGCCCACCCTGCAATCCTTGAGTGCCGCATCCGTGACTGCCGTGAAACACGGGGCTGTGCGCATGAGGATGGAGGGGTGGATGGCGTTTTATCATAGGTGCTACAGATGTTTAAGAAAGTGAACACAGCCCTGCTGGGGCTGGCCTTGTCGTTGGGGATGACGACAGCCCAGGCTGAAGAAGCCAAGAAAGTCGACGTACTGCTCATTGGCGGCGGCATCATGAGCGCGACCCTGGGTGTCTGGCTCAACGAGCTGGAACCTGGCACTTCGATGGAAATGATCGAGCGCCTCGACGGCGTCGCCCAGGAAAGCTCCAACGGCTGGAACAACGCCGGTACCGGTCACTCCGCCCTGGCCGAGCTGAACTACACCCCGGAAGACGAGAACGGCAAGGTCTCGATCCCGAAGGCCGTTGAAATCAACGAAGCCTTCCAGATCTCCCGTCAGTTCTGGGCCTGGCAGGTTCAGCAAGGCGTGCTGAAGAACCCGCGTTCGTTCATCAATTCCACGCCGCACATGAGCTTCGTGTGGGGCGATGACAACATCAAGTTCCTGAAAAAACGCTACGACGCCCTGCAGGCGAGCCCGCTGTTCGCCGGCATGCAGTACTCCGAAGACCCGGCTGTGATCAAGCAGTGGGTGCCGCTGATGATGGAAGGGCGTGACCCGAGCCAGAAGGTCGCGGCCACCTGGAGCCCGCTGGGTACTGACGTGAACTTCGGTGAAATCACGCGTCAGTTCGTTGCACACCTGCAAACCACGCCGAAGTTCGACTTGAAGCTGTCCAGCGAAGTGCAGGACATCACCCGCAACGAAGACGGCAGCTGGCGCGTCAGCTACAAGAACCTCAAAGACGGCAGCAAGACCGAAACCGACGCCAAGTTCGTGTTCATCGGCGCCGGCGGCGGTGCCCTGCACCTGCTGCAGAAGTCCGGCATTCCTGAGGCCCGGGAATACGCAGGCTTCCCGGTAGGCGGCTCGTTCCTGGTGACCGAGAACCCGACCATCGCCGAACAACACCTGGCCAAGGCCTACGGCAAGGCTTCGGTGGGCGCACCGCCGATGTCGGTTCCGCACCTGGACACCCGCGTGCTGGACGGCAAGCGCGTGATCCTGTTTGGCCCGTTCGCGACCTTCAGCACCAAGTTCCTCAAGGAAGGCTCCTACCTGGACCTGCTGACCACCACGACCACCCACAACGTGTGGCCAATGACCAAGGTCGGCATCAAGGAATACCCGCTGGTCGAGTACCTCGCCGGCCAGCTGATGCTGTCTGACGAAGACCGCCTCAACGCCCTGAAGGAATACTTCCCGAACGCCAAGGCTGAAGACTGGCGCCTGTGGCAAGCCGGCCAGCGCGTGCAGATCATCAAGCGTGACGAAGCCGCCGGTGGCGTGCTGAAACTGGGCACCGAAATCGTCGCTTCGCAAGACGGCAGCATCGCCGGCCTGCTGGGCGCCTCCCCAGGCGCATCGACCGCCGCACCGATCATGCTGACCGTGCTGCAGAAAGTGTTCAAGGACAAGGTCGCGAGCCCTGAGTGGCAGGCAAAACTGCACCAGATCGTGCCGAGCTACGGCACCCAGCTGAACAACAACCCCGAGAAGGTTGCTCAAGAGTGGGCCTACACCGCCAAGGTGCTGGAACTGACTCCGCCACCAGCGGTGATTGCACCGGCTGTGAAGCCAGTGACTGTCGACACGGATGCGAAGGCACCGAAGGCTAGTGCTGCGAGTGATATGGCTCTGTAACTAGACGCCGGATCAAAAAAAGCCCACTGAACCGGCGACGGTCAGTGGGTTTTTTTTTTGGCTTTCGTTGGTTTGGAGGTCACGCCATTTTCAGCGTGGGCATGGTCTTTTGTGGGAGCTGGCTTGCCAGCGATGGTCGTTAACGATTACGCGTGTGAGCTGGATAAACGCGGCGCGCTTGAGGCCATCGCCAGCAGGCTGGCTCCTACAGTTTCCCGGGAATGCGTGGAGAACCTTTTTTGGGCCCGCGTCAGGACGCGGAGGTATTCGCTGAATTGAAACGCTTGAGGATGTTTTCGTACATCCGGGTGCGGCGATGGCCCTGGCCATAAGTGCCCGCGGCGGCGACGGTGCCGGCCTGGACATGGTCCAGGTACTTGAAGATTTTGCCGGGGGACAGAAAAACCACCTTGTAGCCGAGGCCGATCGCGCGGTCCTGCAGCTCATAACCGGGCACCCGGTCATCGATCTGGAAATGCAGACCCTGCTGCTTCATCAGCCTGCAATTCCACAGGGTGCAAAAGCTTTTCAGGTAAGTCTCGGTGTAGGGCTTCGGCTCTCTTGAGCGCAGGCCCAGGGACAGTTTCAGGCGGCGAAAATGGTGCTTTGCGAAGCGTGAGGTGAAGCGCCAGACAGTCCTTGGTAACCCGCGATTGAGTTGCTCGGTGCAGCCGACCGCGATGACGTTTTGGTCCCTGGCGCAGTGCTCCATCATCAGCGCAAAGATGTTGGCATCGAAGACGAAGGTGTCGGTGTGCATCAGGAACAGATGGTCGGTATTGATCCTGGCCAGCGCCATGTCCAGTGCCTTGCCATGGGCGATATGGCCCGGCTCTTTGGTGGGGGCATCGCGTTCGATCAGGTTGATCCAGTCCAGTGAGCGCAGATACTCGACGCTGGCGTCCGCCGAATCGTTGTCCACCACCCAGACGGGTATGCCGGCTTTGCGTGCAGGCTCACGCAAAAGGTCCAGGCAGATCCTGGTCAGATCGAGGGTTTTGTAGTTCACCAACACGATGCTGAACGGCGGTTTGGCGCTTGTATCGACACGGGCCATCTTCGAAATGCTCGACTACCTGAAAGCCTCGAAGACTAAACAAGCAACCTTAGCCCAAGCTTAATTTCACCTGGGCGGGTTGGCCGTTGGCATTCAGGCGGTCTCGATACGCCTAGGGTTTGGCCTGGTTTTTCAGCTTCTCTTCGATTTTCGCATCGACTGCCGCGCGAATCTGGTCAACGCTGAAACTGGCAGGCTTCTGGCTCGGTGGGTACTCGATGAAGGTCTGCAGGAAGCGCGCCGCCTTGGCCACACCCGCGGCCATCAGGTAGGAGTTTTTCACCAGCCAGTCGTTGTACTGATCCGAGACCAGGTCAGCCCGCTCATACGGGTCCATGCGCAGGTTGAACAGCTTCGGCACACGCAGTGGCACGAACGGGCTGCTCCACACCGCAAAGCCACCGGGTTCGCGCTGTTCGGCGAAGACCACTTTCCAGTTGTCGAAGCGCATGGAAACCAGCACGCCGTCGTCGTTGAAGTAGTAGAACTCGCGGCGCTCGCCTTTAGGCTGTTGACCGGTCAGGTACGGCAACTGGTTGTAGCCGTCCAGGTGCACTTTGAAGCTGTTGCCACCCGAGGTCGGTGCCCACCCCTTGAGCAGCTTTTCCTTCACGTCGGTTTCGCCCGCGGCTGCCAGCAAGGTCGGGAACCAGTCCATGCCCGAGAACATCTCGTTGGACACTTCGCCCGGCTTGATCTTACCCGGCCAGCGGATGATCGCCGGCACGCGGTAGGCGCCTTCCCAGTTGGAGTTCTTCTCGTTACGGAACGGCGTGGTCGCTGCGTCCGGCCAGGAGAACTGGTTCGGGCCGTTGTCGGTGGTGTAGACGACGATGGTGTTGTCGGCGATTTTCAGGTCGTCGAGGGTCTTCAGCAGTTTGCCGACGTCGCCGTCGTGCTCCAGCATGCCATCGGCGTAATCGTTGCCGGGCATGCCGCTCTGGCCCTTCATCGAGTCGCGTACATGGGTGAACAGATGCATGCGCGTGGTGTTCATCCAGACGAAGAACGGTTTGTCCGCCTTGGCCTGCTTTTCGATGAACGCTTGCGCCGCAGCGGTAGTTTCATCGTCGATGGTTTCCATGCGCTTGGCGGTCAGCGCGCCGGTGTCTTCGATCTTGCCGTCGGCGTAGCTGTGGATCACGCCGCGCGGCGTCCTGGACTTGACGAAGTCCGGGTCATCCTTGGGCCAGTAAGGGCGCTCGGGTTCCTCTTCGGCGTTGAGGTGATAGAGATTGCCGAAGAACTCGTCGAAACCGTGGTTGGTCGGCAGGAATTCGTCCTTGTCGCCCAGGTGATTCTTGCCGAACTGGCCGGTGGCGTAGCCCTGGGACTTGAGCGCCTGGGCGATGGTGATGTCACGTTTTTGCAGGCCGATCGGTGCGCCCGGCACGCCCACCTTGGTCAGGCCGGTGCGCAGCGGTGACTGGCCGGTGATGAACGACGAGCGCCCGGCGGTGCAACTGTTCTCCGCGTAGTAGTCGGTGAACAGCATGCCTTCGTGGGCGATGCGGTCGATGTTCGGCGTCTTGTAGCCGACCACGCCCATGGAATAGGCGCTGATGTTGGTCTGGCCGATGTCATCGCCGAAAATTACCAGAATGTTGGGTTTGTCAGCGGCATTCGCCGCCATTGCCATGACCGTTGTCGCCACCAGGGCGAGTTTCGGCAGCCACTTTTTTATGCGAGTCATCTGACTGGCTCCTTGTTGACGGGCGTCGCGCAGGGCGACAGGTTCCGATATTCAAGGGGTGCCAGAAACAACACGCCACCCGTATCAGGTGGCGTGGCCGTCGATATGCAGCACCGCGCCGGTGACGCTGGCGCCGGCACCGCTGGCCAGCAGTAACAAGGGGCCGTTGAGTTCTTGCAGGACGGCGTCCTTGCCTCGACCGGCCGCGATGACGTTGACGCGAATGCGGTGCGGCGTCAGCGACTGGGCCATGGCGCGGCTCATGCGGATCAGGCTGCTATTGGCGCGCAGGCACGGGTTCGGCTCGCTGATGGGGCGCGGCGGCGGGTCGATGTTGACGATGCTGCCACCGCGTTCGGCCCGTATCATGTGCAGGCTGGTGCAGTGGACGATGTGATTGTTCAGGGCAACATGCTCGCGCTCGGCGCTGTTGTTGATCAGCACATCGACGCTGCCGAATCGTTGCTGCACGGTGTCCAGTGCGGCTTCTATGCTCGGTCTGCGGGCGCTGTCGAGGCTGACGACCATGACTTCGCCACCTTCCCAATGCAGGTCGGCCGCCAGTTGCTCCAACTGCGAAGGGTGCTGGCCGCCGAGGGCTACACGGGCTCCGGCGTGGCTGATCAGACGGGCGAAATGCGCGCCCAGTCGGGTGCTGGCATCGGCCACCAGGACGGTCTTGCCGGCCATGGAAAACGGCTGCATGGGATCGCTCATGGACGTACCTCCGCGGGCATCGGACGGCGGGTGATCAGGGCTCGTGGGACAGGTATCCCGGGCGACAGAACAGGCGCGGCGCCGAGCATTTTCAACACCAGTTCCGAGTAATGGCGGATGACGGCATCGATGCTCCAGCGACCATCGGCCTGGTACCAGACGCAGGCATGGGTGAGCATGTTGAACAGGGTGCGGGCCATCAGTTTGGGTTCGGCGCAGCTCAGCGAACCTTCCTTGACCCCTTGCTCGAGCAGTTCCTGCAGGGCGCTCAGGTACTGGCGCCGGACTTGGCGGACCTGCTCCAGATCCTCTTCGGCGAGGCTTCTGAACTCCAGGTTGCCGAGCATGGCCTCGTCCTGGTGTTCCAGGTGATAACGCACGTGGCAGGCGATGAAGGCGAGCAGTTTGGTATCGGCGGTCGCGGATTTTTTGGGGCGACGCCGTGCCCACTCCCGAGACACACCTTGGAAATACTCGAGAATCAGCTCCAGCAGCAGTTCGTTTTTGCCTTTGTAGTAGAGGTACAGCGTCGAGGCGTTGATGCCTGCTTCAGTGGCGAGCTGGCGCAGGCTCATCGAGCCGAAGCCGTTGCGCGAGATCAGTTTGATGGCGGCCAGGCGGATGTTGCTTTCAGTCATGTTCATGGGAGTGATCCTGCGGTCATCAAAACTCAAACACGGATTGTGTGGCGATGGAGCTGTTGTGGGAGCGAGCCTGCTCGCGAAAAATGCCCCGACAACGCCAGTCAATCAGATGAAGCGCGTTATCGTTGACGTCCATCGCGAGCAGGCTCGCTCCCACCACAAGCTCGCTCCTACGGTTTCGCTTATTGCAGATTGCCAGCGACAGCGATGGTCTGCGCCGTGATGTAGTTCGACTCCGGCGAGCAGAACAGGTACACCGCGTCCGCCGCTTCCTGCACGGTGCCCGGACGACCCAGCGGGTTGCGTTGGGCGAACGACTTGGCGGCTTCCGGGCTGATCCCGACACGGATGTCACGACCTTCGATGTTCACCGTGGCGCCGGCATGGGCGTCGGCCTTGGTCATGCGGGTTTCGATGAAACCGAAAGCCACGGCATTGACGTTGACCTTGAAACGACCCCATTCGCGCGCCAGCGCACGGGTCATGCCGATGACGCCGGCCTTGGCCGAGGAGTAGTTCATCTGCCCGGCGTTGCCGTTGAGGGCCGACACCGAAGAAATGTTCACCACTTTGCGGAACACCTCGCGCTCTGCCGCCGCATCGGCCTGGGCCTGGGCCTTGATGATCGGGTAGGCCGCCCGCAGGATGCGGAACGGCGCGGTCATGTGGCAGTCGAGAATGGCGTACCACTGCTCGTCGCTCATCTTCTGGATCACGTCGTCCCAGGTGTAGCCGGCGTTGTTGACGATGATGTCGATGGCGCCGAAGTTGTCCATCGCGGTCTTGACGTAGCGGTCGCCGAAGTCCGGGGCGCTGACGTTGCCGTGGCAGACGGCGGCTTCGCCACCCAGCTTGCGGATCATTTCAGCGGTCTCGTGGGCCGGATCGGCGTCCAGGTCGTTGATCACGATGCGCGCGCCTTCGCTCGCCAGTTTCAGGGCGATCTGTTGACCGATGCCACGACCGGAACCGGTGACCAGTGCGACTTTGCCTTCGAGTTTTGCCATGGGGTGTTGCTCCTCAGTGATCAGTTTTGTTTACAGAGCGATCACGGCGTCGCCAACGATCTTGGTCTCGCCGTATTGATTGGTGGTGCGCACTTCGACCTTGATCCGTTGCTCGCCCTCGACCTCGAAACGCTCGACGACCGTGCCGGTGCAGGTGATCTGGTGACCCAGGTGAGTGATGCCGAGAAAGCGCACGCCGAACTCGCGCAACTGGCGCTGATCGACCCACTGGGTCAGCAGGCGACCGAGGTAGGCCATCGACAGCATGCCGTGGGCGAACACGTCGGGCATGCCGGCCCGGCGGGCGTAATCGGTGTCGATGTGGATGGCGTTGTGATCACCCGATGCACCGGCGAACAGGGCCAGGGTGGTGCGGTTGATCGGCGGCAGGGCCAGTGGTGGCAGGGTGTCGCCGACGTTGATTTTTTCCAGGCTAATCGCATTCATCAGTGTTCTCCGCTTCAGCTGTTGCGCTGCACAAGCACGCTGCGCAGGTCCGCAACGTGCTCACCGTGCTGATTGGTGACCCGGGTTTCGCGCACCACGAATTCCAGGGCGCCGCCTTTCTTGTCGTAGATGTCGGCGATGCGCACATCGAAGCGCAACGTGTCGCCGGCATGGGCCATGCGGTGATAACGGAAGGATTCTTCGCCGTGCAAAATGCGCGCGGTGACGATGCCCAGTTCGTCACGCCAGGCGTTCGAAGGGATCTGGAACTCCAGCGAGAACAGAAAGGTCGGCGGCAGCGGCAGGTTGGGATACCCGGCATCGCGTGCGGCCTGTTCGTCAAAGTAAACCGGGTTGGTTTCACCGGTGGCCTTGGCGAAGAAGCGCAGTTGCCCGGCTTCGGCGGTCACGAGGAACGTAGGCAGCTGTCTGCCAATGTGTTTTTTGTCGATCATCTGAATGGCTCCTAAGCTCTGCGGGCACGTCAGTTTTTCTGGTAAACGGTGACCACACAGGCGCCGCCCAGGCCGAGGTTGTGCTGCACCGCAATGCGCGCGTCCTGCACCTGGCGTTGTTCGGCGGTGCCGCGCAATTGGTGGGTCAGTTCAAAGCACTGGGCCAGGCCGGTGGCGCCCAGCGGGTGGCCCTTGGAGAGCAGGCCGCCGGACGGGTTGGTCACCCATTTACCGCCATAGGTGTTGTCGCCATCGTTGACCAGTCGCTCGCCGCCGCCTTCGGCGCACAGGCCCAGGCCTTCGTAGGTCAGCAGTTCGTTCTGTGCAAAGCAGTCGTGCAGCTCGATGACGTCGATGTCCTGCGGGCCGATGCCGGCCTGGTTGTAGGCGATATCCGCCGCCATGCGCGTCATGTCGAAACCGACCACGCGGATCATGTCCCTGGCGTCGTAAGTGCTCGGCAGGTCAGTGGTCAGCGCCTGGCCTGCCATCAATACGTCGGTGCGCAGGCCGTGCTTTTTCGCGAACGCTTCGGACACCACGATGGCCGCGGCAGCGCCACAGGTTGGCGGGCAGGCCATCAGTCGGGTCATCACGCCTTCCCACAACATCGGGGCGGCCATGACTTCATCAGTGCTCACCACATTGCGGAACACCGCCAGCGGGTTATTGGCGGCGTGACGGCTGGCTTTGGCGCGGATCCTGGCGAAGGTTTCCAGTCGGGTGCCGTACTTGTGCATGTGCGCGTAGCCGGCGCCGCCGAACTGGCGGATGGCATTGGGCAGGTCGGGCATGCCGATCAGTTCGTTGGCCAGCACCAGGGCACGTTCGGTGGCCGGTGCGCGATCGGTCCAGGCGGATTTCAAGGCACCCGGGTTCATGTGTTCGAAGCCAAACGCCAGGGCACAGTCCACCGCGCCGCTTTGTACCGCCTGGCGAGCGAGGAACAGGGCGCTGGAGCCGGTGGCGCAGTTATTGTTGACGTTGATCAGCGGAATGCCGGTCATGCCCACGCGGTACAAGGCTTTCTGGCCGCAGGTGGAGTCGCCGTAGACATAACCGGCGTAGGCCTGCTGGATGTCATTGAAATCCACACCCGAATCGGCCAGGGCCTGGCGGATCGCCTGTTCACCCATGACGTCGTAGGGCTCGTTGGTCCCCGGTTTCTTGAACTGGATCATGCCGACGCCAGCAACGAACACTTTATTGCTCATCGTTGTTTTCCTTGTTGTTTGAGAGGGTCAGAGCTTGCGCGCGATCATTTCGCGCATGACTTCACTGGTGCCGCCGTAGATGCGATTGACCCGTGAGTCGACGAAAGCGCGGGCGATCGGGTACTCCATCATGTAGCCGTAGCCACCGTGCAGCTGGACCATGTCGTCGATGCATTTCCACAGGGTCTCGGTGGTGAAGAGCTTGGCGATGGCCGCTTCTTCCAGGGTCAGGCGCCGGCGCATGTGCTCGCCCAGGTAGTAGTCGACCATCACCCGCATGGCGGTGGCCTGGGCCTTGATGTCGGCGAGCTTGAATTTGCTGTTCTGGAAGTCCCAGACGGTCTGGTTGAAAGCCTTGCGGTCCTTCACGTATTCGAGGGTCTGCTCCAGCAGGCGCTCCAGCTTCGCGGCGGCGGACACCGCAATCGAGAAGCGCTCCTGGGGCAGTTCGCCCATCAGATAGGTAAAGCCCAGGCCTTCCTCGCCGAGGCGGTTGCCGACGGGCACGCGGACGTTGTCGAAGAACAGTTCGGAAGTATCGGCGGCGGCCTGGCCGACTTTCTCCAGTTTGCGCCCGCGCTTGAAACCGGCACGGCTGGCTTCCACGGCGATCAGGCTGATGCCCTTGGCGCCGGCAGCCGGGTCGGTCTTGCACACGACAATGACCAGGTCGGCGGTCAGGCCGTTGCTGATGAAGGTCTTGCTGCCGTTGATCACGTATTCGTCGCCATCGCGCACGGCAGTGGTGCGCACGGCCTTGAGGTCGCTGCCGGTACCGGGCTCGGTCATGGCGATGGCCAGGATGGTCTCGCCAGAGCAAATGCCCGGCAGCCACTTCTGTTTCTGTTCTTCGTTACCGCAGCGATTGATGTACGGGGCGATGACGTCCGAATGCATGCCGAAGTAGGCGCCACTCACGCCGGCCCGGGCGAACTCCTCGTTGAACACCGCGCAGTGACCGAAATCACCGCCGCCGCCACCGTATTCGATGGGCAGGGTGATGCCGAGCAAGCCTTCGCGGCCGGCCTTGAGCCAGGTCTCGCGGTCGACCTGGCCGGCCTTGTCCCAGGCGGCCTGGCGCGGCAGGCATTCGCGTTCGAAAAAGCGCCGCACGGTGGTGCGGAACATCTCATGGTCGTCGCGGAAAACGGTTCGGGCGATGTGCACGCAAGTCTCCTCAAACATGGCAGGCCGGCCTTGGGCCGAGCGCTTACGCAAGGCGCGGACTGCGCCTGTGATCTGAGGGTTACGATAGGTGGGGCCCGTGGCCCGAACGCCACCCGAGCCGGGTGGCAGGGACAAAAAACGCGACCGAGGGGTGCCACATAATCCATGTAGGAGCTGCCGCAGGCTGCGATCTTTTGATCTTGTTCTTAAAAAACAAAGTCAAAAGATCGCAGCCTGCGGCAGCTCCTACAGGGTTTCAGGGGTGGACGTTGCTGCCATCCTGGGATTCCAGATCCCGCACCCGGGCCACCGCTTCATCGCGGCTGCTGACGCCGAGCTTGCTGTAGATATGGCTCAGGTGCCATTTCACGGTTTCCGGGGACAGGCCCAGGGCGCGGGCGATTTTCTTGTTGGGCAGGGCCTGGGCCAGCAGGCGCACGACTTCGATTTCCCGCTCGCTCAACGGTTCGATCCCGGCCGTCAACGGTTTGCTGGTGGCCGTTGTCGCAGGTTTGGTCTTCGAGATCGCCGGGGTCGTGGCCTCGGCCGCCTGCAAGCGCTCGACATAAAACGCCAGCACCGGGTCCAGGACTTCGCGGGCGGCGATATCGCAGATCAGTTTCAAGCCATCCGGATGGGCGTCGAGGAGGCTGCGCACCAGGCCAAAGCGTTGACCTCGGCGCAAGGCTTCGATGATTTTGATCCGTGCCCGTTCATGGTTGCCGCGTTCGGACTCGATCACGGCGCTGAGCACCAGCAGGCGCGTTGCCCCGAGTTGGCGACGATGCCGGTCGCAGGTTTCGATCAATCGCTCTATGCGATCGCAAGCCCCGTCCAGATCACCCTGGACCAGTTGCCAGCGAGCGCGGGCATTCTCGGCCAGGATGTGGATTTCCTTCAGGGCCGTGTGCCCGGCATCCGGGTGACGCGCATCGATGGCTTCCAGGCGCGCCAGTTTGGCCTGGGCTTGTGCCGTCTCCCCGAGAATCAACAACCAGCGCACCTGCCAGGTCAGACAGTAGGCTTGCAGGCGCTCCAGACCGAGTTTGATCGCGTACTCATCCAGCCGCTCGACAAACGCCAGGGCTTCTTGATGGTTACCTGCCAGCCACTGCACGTTCCATAACACTTGCAGCACACGCAGGACGGAATCGGGAATCGAAATCCGTTCGAGCAGGTCGATCCAGCCCGAGAGCATTTTGAATGCGGCGTCGACATCGTTGGTTTCGTACAGCACCTCGCCGAGCAGCGCGGCGGAGAGATAAGTCGCGTCGGCACCGGCCTTGCCACATTGGCCGGCCTCATGCAGCACGTCGCGGTAAACCCTTTCCGCCTGAGTCATCTGGCCTTCAAGGGCCAGGCTCAAGCCAATCATGCAACGGCCCTGAAGACTGCCCGCCGTGGTCCCCAGCAGCGGTTCGCCATTGATCAGCAGGTTCGGCCGGTCGAGTTGTACCTGCCGGGCCTTTTCGTATTCGCCGCGGTGCATGTACAACCAGGACAGGATATTGGCGCAGGAGCCGATGGCCACGCTGTTGCTGCCCGGCGGCGGGTTGAGCAGTTGCGGCAGGACCGTCATGGCCGCGTCGGTGTCATCCCGTTGCAGAGCCAGGGAGGCACGCAGCAGCGAGATCATGAAGTGGTCATGGACTTCGCTCTCGGGAACGTCGCGAAACAGTTGTTCGAGACTGGCGCTGCAGGCCACGAAATCCCGGGCATACAGCTGCATCCGCGCCTTGAGGATGCGCAGCTTGACCCGGGCCTGTACCTGTTCGACCGGCAACAGCCGTACCAGCTCGATCAACATGCGCAGGTCGCCATGGGCGTAGAGCGCCTCGGCGTGTTGCTCCACCAGGTCGGCGGCGGCAGCCGGGTCGCCGCCCATGACCGCATGGTGCACCGCTTCATCCAGGTGATTATGGTCACGGAACCAGTGCCACGCCCGCACGTGCACCGCATGTTGCTCGGCCTGGCTGCGGGAGTCGAAATACTTGAGCAGGGTTTCGCGCAACAGCGGGTGCAGGCGATACCAGGTTTCACGTTCGGCGCTGTCCACCGGGATCAGGAACAGGTTGTCCCGCTCCATGCGCGTCAGTAGCGCATTCGCTTCGGCAACTGCCTGCGGGTGGCCGCTGAGAGCGGCGCACAACGAGGCGCAGAATCGGTTGCACACGGCCATGAGCAGCAGCAGGTCGAGGTCGGTCGGCGACAAGTGAGACAGCACTTCGACTTCGAAAAATTTGGCGAAGGCTTGATCGTCCCGCAGCTGCGGGTGCACTGACGTGGCGTCCGGGGTGGCAGGCGGGCGGTTCTTTTTGCGGCTGACAGCGAGCAGTTGCAGGCCGGCGACCCAACCATCGGTCAGCTCATGCATCATCCTGGCGTCACGGGCATTGACCTCGCCCAACTGCGCCTTGAGGAACTGTTCTGACTCGACTGCCGTGAAGCGCAAGTCCCGCAGGTTCAGCTCGAGCACCAGTTCCTGGCTGCGCAACCGCGCCAGGGACAAAGGCACGGCACTGCGCGACACCAGCGCCAGATGCAGGTTGGCCGGGGCGTAGTCGATCAGCCATTGCAGGGCCTGGTGAATGCCCACGTCGGTCAGGTGGTGCAGGTCGTCGAGTACCAGCACCAGTTCACGGCCACGGCTGGCAATGCTGCGCACCAGGGTGATGACGGTGCGCTCAACGGCTTCGCTGTCGATGCCGCGACCTTCCAGTTGAGTCGCGTCCCGCACCAGGCCCGGGTCGATTTGGCCGAGGCTCGCCAGCAGGTAGTCAAGAACACGCGTCAGTTCGTTGTCGTCCGCCGACAACGTCAGCCACGCCACGTCGAACCCCAACGGCAACAGCGCCTGGCGCCAGGCGATCAGGGTCGAGGTCTTGCCGCAGCCGGCCGGCCCCTTGAGCACGATGCAGCGCAGGCGTCGGGCCTTGAGCATTTGATCCTGCAGGCGTTCGCGGGAAATCAGGCGCCCGGTGCTGCGCGGCGGAATCAGTTTGGTGCTGACGATCGGGGACTGAACCGGATTGAAGACCTGGCTGGCATGGGGGTCCGATGCATTGGACTTGCGGTGTTTATCCATGGGGCTGTCCGATTCTTTTTTGTTTTGTGAGTGCGTCGAATCTCATCGAGTGTAACCCAGAGCATGGGTGGCATGACCCTGTCTTTGGCGGCCACCACCCGATGTGGGTGGTGGTCGTCGATGAACGGATTGATCTACTGGAAGGCACAAGAATAGGAGTGCTGTGGCGCTCCGTCAGAACAGTGGAGCGTTGGCAATGGGCGTACTGAGTGGCATTCGGGTGGTGGAGTTTGAGGCAATCGGGCCGGCGCCGTTTGGCACCATGCTGTTGGCCGATATGGGCGCCGACGTGGTGCGCATCGACCGCCCGCAGAAGGCCAGTGACCTGGGGCCGAAGCTGGAAGGCAAACGTGCCGATATTACCGGGCGCAATCGGCGTTCGGTCACCCTCGATTTGAAACACCCGGACAGTGTCGCCGCTGCGCTGGAACTGATCGAACGTGCCGATGTGGTGATTGAAGGGTTTCGCCCCGGCACGATGGAGCGCCTGGGTCTTGGCCCTGACATCGCGTTCAAGCGCAATCCACGCCTGGTCTACGCGCGGATGACCGGTTGGGGGCAGACCGGCCCGATGGCCGACCGCGCCGGGCATGACCTGAACTACATCGCCTTGTCAGGTGTGTTGTCGAGCATCGGCCCGGCCGGAGGGCGACCGGTGCCGCCGCTGAACCTGGTGGGCGACTACGGCGGTGGCGGCATGCTGCTGGCGATGGGCGTGCTGGCGGCGCTGGTCAACGTGCAGCGCGGCGGCGCCGGCCAGGTGGTCGACGCGGCCATGACCGAAGGTGCGGCGCAACTGGGTTCGGTGATCTGGGGCCTGCTCGCCGGCGGGCACTGGAAAGAACAGCGCGGCAGCAACCTGCTCGACGGCGGTGCGCCCTGGTACGACACCTACGAAACCCGCGACGGCCAGTACATGGCAATTGGGCCGATCGAGTCGCGCTTCTATGCGCAGATGCTGGAAATTCTCGGACTGTCCAACGCCGACTTGCCCAATCAGCACGACCAGGCTGGCTGGCCGAGGCTGCGTGAGGCATTCACCGCTGCGTTCCTGGGCCGCACCCGCGAGCAGTGGGTGGCCGCGTTCGAAGGCAGCGACGCTTGCGTTGCACCGGTGCTGGGGCTTGTCGAAGCCGCCCGGCATCCCCACGGCGTTGCCCGTGGCAGCTTCATCGAGGTCGACGGGGTGGTGCAACCGGTCCCGGCTCCGCGTTTCCTGGGCACGCCATCGGCGCAACCGCAACCCGCTCCCGAGCGTGGCGAACACGGCGGCGACGCACTGCGCGACTGGGGCTACGACACAGCGGCCATCGAGCGCTTGCGTGCGCTGGGTCTGGGATGGTGCGCCTGAACGCGTGCGCCCCGAAAAAACATAAAGATCCGTGCAGCGCAGGAGTCATCCATGGCCATTCAGTTCAAGATCATCGATCACGTGGCACTTGTCACGCTCGATGCGCAACAGTCGAACAACGCGCTGACCCTCAGCGATTTGATGCACCTGCGCAAGACCCTGGGCGCCTGCCAGGATGACGAACAGGTGCGGGTCATCGTCCTGACCGGTGCCGGCGAGCGTGCATTTTGCAGCGGCGCGAGCCACAAGGAGTCGCTGCTGGCCGCTTCGGGTTTCGTCGCCGGCACCCTCAAGAGTCGCGAGACCGAAGCCGAGGAGGGCGGCTACAGCCGACTGTTCGACCTCAGCGACCTGGACATCTGGAAACCGGTGGTTGCCGCCATTAATGGTGCCTGCCTGGGAGGCGGTCTTGAGCTGGCGTTGCAATGCGATCTGCGCATCGCTTCGTGCGGCGCTACCTTCGGCTTGCCTGAAGTGTGCGACGCGACCATTCCAGCGGCCGGCGGCGTGCAGTACCTGCTGCGTGCGATCCCGGCGGCACACGCGATGAAAATGGCCCTGACCGGAGAGTCGATTGGCGCGCAGGAGGCTTTGGACATCGGTTTGATCATAGAGCTGCTGCCCCAGGAGCGTCTGCTGCCAGCGGCGCTGGACCTGGCCGGACGCATTGCCGCCAACGGCCCGCTGGCGGTGCAGTCGATCAAGCGCCTGGCCTTGCAGACCGCCCACCTCGCCCCCCGGGATTTCGTCACCCAGGCCCATCTGCACTGGGGGTTACTGCGCGACAGCGAAGATCACGCCGAAGGGCGCATGGCCCAGGCCGAGCAGCGTTCACCGAAGTACACCGGCACCTGACGCAACAGGCAAGCGCCGCATTCGTCCTGCCCTGACAACAATAATTCACAGGAGAACCCCATGTATTTGACCCAAGGCCTGCACCGCGTGTTGCAGCAACGTCCCCATGCCGTGGCGACGGTCTTTCGCGACCGCCGCCGCACCTATGCCGAACTGGCCGAGCGGGTGGCTCGCCTGGCCGGGGCCTTGCAGCAACTGGGGATGCAGACCGGCGACCGCGTCGGCCTGTTGGGCCTGAACTCCGACCGATTCCTTGAGTATTTCCTGGCGACCTGGTGGGGCGGCGGCGTGGCCAACCCGGTTAATATTCGCTGGAGCGTGCCGGAAATCGTCTACTCGCTGGACGACTGTGACACGCGCATCCTGCTGATCGACGACACCTTCCTGCCCATGGCCGAAGACATCGCCGGCAGCGCCAAGGTACGGCCATTGCTGATTCACATCGGCGACGGGCCATTGCCCCAAGGCATGCTGTCCTATGAGCAACTGATTCGTGAAGCTACGCCGGTGGACGACGCCTTTCGCGGCGGTGATGACCTGGCGAGCATCATGTACACCGGCGGCACGACCGGCCGGCCGAAGGGCGTGATGCAGTCGCACATGAATCTGTGGACCGCTGCCGTGGCCCGTGCGGCCGATGTGCCGGTGCCGGCGGATGCCCTGACCCTGCACATCGCGCCGATGTTCCACCTGGCGGCGCTGTCGCGGGTCATCCTGATCTCGCTGCTTGGTCTGCCGAGCATTTTCGTTCCGACCTTCGATGCCCTGGACGTGATGCGTACCATCGAGCGCGAGCGCATCACCGACATCCTGATCGTGCCGACCATGCTTCAGGTATTGATCATGCACCCGGAATTCGCCAGACATGACCTGAGCTGCCTGCGCAGCCTCACCTACGGCGCCTCGCCGATTGCCGTGCCCTTGCTGGAGCTGGCGCTCAAGGCGTTGCCCAACGTCGAGTTCACCCAGGGCTACGGCATGACCGAAGCGGCGCCGCCGATCAGCGCCAACGGTCCGGAAAACCATAGCGCCGAAGGCATTGCCAATGGTCGCCTGCGCTCGGCCGGGCGGCCAGGGCTGGGCGTGACCGTGCGCATCGTCGACGAACACGACAACGAGGTGCCGCGCGGCACGGTCGGCGAAGTGCTGGTCCGTGGCCCGAACATCATGCTCGGCTACTGGAACAAACCCGAAGAAACCGCCCAGGCCCTGCGTGGCGGCTGGATGCACACCGGCGACGGCGCCTACATGGACGACGACGGCTATATCTACATTGTCGACCGCTTCAAGGACATGATCGTCAGCGGTGGCGAAAACGTTTATTCGGGTGAAGTCGAAAGCGCGATTTCCAGTCACCCGGCCGTCGCCGCCTGCGCAGTGATCGGCATTCCCTGCGCGCAGTGGGGCGAAGCGGTGCATGCGGTGATCGTGCTCAAGCCCGATCACGAAGCCGCGGGCGCCGCGATCATCGAGCATTGCCGGCGGCAGATCGCGGGCTACAAGACGCCGAAGTCGGTCGAGTTCCGCACCGCGTTGCCGCTGTCTGGTGCTGGCAAGGTGCTCAAGCGCGATCTGCGCGAACCGTTTTGGGCCGGCAAGGATCGGGGTGTCAGCTGATGCCACAAGTGAACGGTGGCGCATTGATTCCCGAGGGCTTCTGTGCGCTGGAACAACGCTCGGGTTTTTTGCGCTGTTGCGGCGACTTTTATGTGCATCAAGAGCTGCCGATCCTGGCGGTGCGCCTCGAACCGCAGCATCTCAATTACGTGCGCATCGCCCACGGCGGCTTTCTCGCCACGGTGGCGGACAGCGCGTTCGGCGTCATTTTGCGGCGCCATTCGGTGTCGCAGTCGGTGGCAGTGACGGTCAATCTGAACGTCGATTACCTCGGTCCGGTGCGCGAAGGCGACTGGCTGGAGGCGCATGTGCAAGTGCTCAAGAGCGGCGGCACCTTCATCAACGCCAGCTGCCTGTTGAAGGTCGGCGAGCGCCTGGTGTTACGTGCCAACGGCGTCTTCACCCCCTGGAAGGGCCAGATGCCATGTACATGACCCAATGCCTGCAACGCACACTGCAACAAAATCCGGATCAGCTCGCGACGGTTTTCGGTGATCGCCGTCGGACCTATCGCCAGTTTGGTGACCGCGTCGCTCGCCTGGCGGGTGCCTTGCAGAATCTGGGCATGGCGGCTGGCGATCGGGTCGGCATGCTGGCGCTCAACTCCGACCGCTACCTGGAATACATCATGGGCGTGTGGTGGGGCGGAGGGGTGCTCAACCCGGTGAACATCCGCTGGAGCGTGCCTGAGATCGTCTATTCGCTGGACGATTGCAGTACCGGCATCCTTATCGTCGATGAACACTTTGCACCACTGGCCGAGCAGATCCGCAGGAGTGCCCGCCATGCGCCACGGTTTATCTATGCAGGCGAGGGCGAAGTGCCGGTGGGCATGCTGGGTTTCGAGCAATTGATTGGCCAGACAGCGCCGGTCGAGGATGCCGGGCGTGGCGGTGAAGACCTCGCCTGCATCATGTACACCGGCGGCACCACCGGGTTTCCCAAGGGCGTGATGCAGTCGCACTTGAACCTGTGGTCGGCGTGCATGCCGCGCATGGTCGACATGCCGCCGATCCGTGACGGTCGACTGTTGCACGTGGCGCCGCTGTTCCACGTCGCCGGCATGGCTCGGGCACTGATTCAGTTCATGGCCGGTGAAAGCCATGTGCTGCTGTCGAGTTTCGATGCGGCCCAGGTGCTGCAGGTGATCGAGCGGGAACGGATCACCGAGACGCTGTTGGTGCCGACCATGATCCTCGCGCTGCTGGCCCATCCGGACTTCGATCGCCATGACCTCAGTAGCCTGAAACGCCTGACCTACGGTGCGTCACCCAGCGCTGGCGAAATGGTGGAGCAGGTATTGGCCCGGCTTCCGGATCTCGAGCTTTCTCATTCCTACGGGCTCACCGAAGCCTGCCCGGTGGTGTCGAGCAATCTGCCGTGCAATCACACGCCGCAGGCACGCAAGAGTGGTCTGTCGCGTTCGGTCGGGCGCGGCGGGCTGGGCGTCAACGTGAAGATCGTCGACCCGCAAGGTCAGGAAGTTGCGCGTGGCACGGTGGGCGAGATCATCGTGCGCGGGCCGAACATCATGCAGGGTTACTGGAACAAGCCCGAGGAAACCGCCAAGGCATTGCGCGATGGCTGGCTGTTCACCGGCGACGGAGCTTACATGGACGAGCAGGGTTACCTGTTCATCGTCGACCGCTTGAAGGACATGATCGTCAGCGGTGGCGAAAATGTTTACTCGGCGGAAGTCGAAAACATCCTCGCGCGACACCCGGCCGTGGCGCTGTGCGCGGTGATCGGCGTTCCCCATGAACAGTGGGGCGAGGCGGTGCACGCGGTGGTGGTGCGCAAACCCGGTGCCCAGGTCGATGCCGAGCAATTACGCAGGTACTGCCGCGAATTCATCGCCCCCTACAAATGCCCGAAAACCGTTGAGTTTCGCGACGAACTGCCGCTGTCGGCCGCTGGCAAAGTCCTCAAGCGCGAACTGCGCAAGTAACCCCCATAACTGCACCACCAAGACCCTGTGGGAGCGGGCTTGCTCGCGAAGGCGGACCCACATTCAAGATCTGCGTCGACTGACACACTGCTTTCGCGAGCAAGCCCGCTCCCACAGGGGGCCGTTTTGCATCCCCGAACTTCACTGTTCAACCACCTTCAATTCGCTACCCGATCCGGGTGGCTTCACCACCCACCCGCGTCAATACAGTGGACTCACGAACCAGGCGCAAGCCTTGCCTGGCAACCCACTGGAGATCCCGATGCATATCAACCGTACCGTCTACCGTGAAGACCACGAAATGCTGCGCGACACCGCGCGGCGTTTCTTCGAGCGTGAGTGCCTGCCCAAACAGGCGCAGTGGGATGAGGCCGGGCAGGTCGACCGGGAAACCTGGCTCAAGGCTGGCCGCCATAACCTGTTGTGCCTCACCGTGCCGACCGAATATGGCGGTGGCGGTGGTGATTTCGGGCACTCGGCGGTGTTGATCGAAGAGCTGTACCGCGCCGGGGTTTCGGGCTGGAGCCTGGGCGTGCATTCGGACATCGTCGCGCCCTATATCGTGCGTCTGGGCACCGAAGAGCAGAAGCAGAAATGGCTGCCGAAAATCTGCACCGGCGAAACCGTACTGGCCGTCGCGATGACCGAGCCGGGCACCGGTTCCGACCTCAAGGCGATCCGCACCACTGCCGTGCGTGACGGAGACGAGTGGGTGATCAACGGCAGCAAGACCTTCATCAGCAACGGCCTGACCTGCGACATGGTGGTGGTCGTGTGCAAGACCGACCCGAGTGCCGGGGCCAAGGGCTGCAGCCTGATCATGGTCGAGTGCAATCGCGAGGGTTTCCGCCGTGGCCGCAAGCTGGACAAGGTCGGCCAGCACGCTGCCGACACCGCCGAGTTGTTCTTCGACGATGTCCGTGTGCCGGTGGGAAACCTGCTCGGTGAAGAAAACAAGGGCTTCATGCATCTGATGGAGGAGTTGCCGCAAGAGCGTCTGGTGATTGCCCTGTATTGCGCCGCCAAGCTCGAACGCCTGCTGGAGCAGACCGTCGAGTACGTGAAGGACCGCAAGGCGTTCAACCAGACCGTCTGGGACTTCCAGAACACCAAATTCAAGCTCGCGGACATCAAGGCCCAGGCCACGGCCGTGCGCCTGACCATCGACCACTACATCAGTGAGCACATGCGTCGTCGCCTCACGGTGCAGGAGTCGGCCATCGCCAAGCTCTTCGCCACCGAAACACTGTGGAAGTGCATCGACGACATGGTCCAGCTGCATGGCGGCTACGGCTACATGATGGAGTACCCGATCGCCCGCGCCTTCGTCGACATGCGCGTGACGCGTGTCTTCGGTGGCACCAGCGAAGTGCTGCGCGAACTCATCGCGCGCCAGTTGTGATTCCTTTCCCCGCATTTTTTCAGGTGACACCATGAGCGAAAAAGTACTGGTTGCCGGCGTCGGCATGATCCCGTTCCGCAAGCCCAGCGACAGCCCGACCTATGTGCAGATGGGTGCCGAAGCGGTGCGTCGCGCCCTGGCCGATGCGGCGATCGATTACAACCTGGTCCAGGAGGCTTACGCCGGTTACGTCTACGGCGATTCTACTTGCGGCCAGACCGTGCTCTACGAAGTCGGCATGACCGGGATCCCGGTGGTCAACGTCAACAACAACTGCTCCACCGGCTCAACCGCGTTGTACCTGGCGCGCAAGGCCATCGAATCCGGCTCGGCCGATTGCGTACTGGCGGTGGGTTTCGAACAGATGCAGGCCGGTGCGTTGAAGTCCCATTGGGACGACCGCCCGCCGACCCGTGAACGTTTCCTGCCGATCCTGCGTGGTCTCACCGCCGATATGGATGGCATGGCTCAGGCCATCCGTACCTTCGGTGGTGCCGGGCGCGAGTACATACAGAAATACGGTATGAAAATGGAAACCTTCGCCGCTGTGCGCGCCAAGGCCAGCCGTCATGCCGCCAACAACCCGCTTGCATTGTTTCGCAAGGTGCTCAGCGTCGAAGACGTGATGAACGACCCGGTGATTCTGCCAGGCGTGATGACCCGACTGATGGCCTGCCCGCCGACCTGTGGCGGCGCGGCGGCGATCCTGGTGTCCGAGCGTTTTGCGAAAAAACATGGCCTGCGCCGCGACGTGGAAATCGTCGCCCAGGCCATGACCACCGATACCCCTGAATCCTTCAACTTCGAAAAACCGTCGATGCTCGATTGGGTCGGCACCCACATGACCCACGCCGCCGTGGGCCAGGTGTACGAGAAGGCTGGCGTCGGTCCACAGGACATCGACGTCTGCGAACTGCACGACTGCTTCGCCCAGAACGAAGTGATCTGCTACGAGTCGCTGGGATTCTGCCCCGAGGGCGGGGCCGAGAAGTTCGTCATGGACGGCGATAACACCTACGGCGGGCAGATCGTGATCAATCCGTCCGGCGGTCTGCTTTCCAAGGGGCATCCATTGGGCGCGACGGGTTTGGCGCAGTGCTACGAGCTGACCCAGCAACTGCGCGGCAACGCCGAGCAGCGTCAGGTCGATGGTGCGCGCCTGGCCATGGCCCATAACCTCGGGCTGGGCGGCGCATGCGTGGTGACGCTGTACGGCAAAGTCAGTGGAGGTGCCCAGTGAGCAGCTTGCTCGACGCCTTTCGCCTGACCGTGCTGCCGCCACACGCAGAAGCCTTTCGTGCCGAGGTCAAAACTTTTCTGGCCGAGCATCTGCCAAGGGCTTCGGCGGATGTACGAGCGCGCAGCTGGACCGGCTTCGATGCAGGTTTCAGTCGGCAACTGGCGCAGCGCGGCTGGGTCGGCCTGACCTTGCCAGCTGCTTATGGCGGTGCCGGGCTGGATGCGTTCAGTCGTTTCGTGCTGGTGGAGGAACTGCTGTCTGCCGGTGCTCCGGTCGCGGCACACTGGATCGCCGACCGCCAGAGCGGACCGTTGATCCTGAAGTTCGGCAGCGATGCACAGAAGGATTTTTTCCTGCCGCGCATCTGCGCCGGCCAGGCGTTTTTCTGCATCGGCATGAGCGAACCGAACTCGGGTTCGGACCTGGCCAGCGTGCGCAGCCGTGCCACCCGTTGCCCGGAAGGTTGGCGCCTGAGCGGGCGCAAGATCTGGACCACCAACGCCCATCACGCCGACTACATGATCGCCCTGGTGCGCACCAGTGGTGCGCCCGAGGACCGTCAAAACGGGCTGTCGCAATTCATCATCGACCTCAAGCAGCCAGGCATCAGCGTGCGTCCCATCGTTGACCTGGCCGGTGACGCGCATTTCTCTGAAGTGGCCTTCGACGACGTCTTGCTCGGCGAAGACGCCTTGGTGGGCGAGGAGGGCAGTGGCTGGAAACAGGTCAACGCCGAACTGGCGTTCGAGCGCAGCGGGCCGGAGCGTTTCTACTCCAGCATCGTGTTGCTCGACCTGTGGGCCGAGACATTGCGGCGCACGGGCGCGACGGCCCAGGAGACTGCGTTGCTCGGTAGTTTTCTCAGCCAGCTCACCTGCCTGCGCAACCTGTCGCTGGCACTGACCGCGTTGCTCGCACGGGGTGAAAGCCCGGTGGTGGAAGCCGCACTGGTCAAGGATATCGGCACCGAATTCGAGCAGGCGATCCCGGCAGCGATTGCCGCGGCGATCAGCGCCGATCCGGATGTACCGGTCGATGAGGCGCTCTACAGCACGGTCGCCTACCTGAACCAGGTCGCGCCGACCTTCTCGTTGCGCGGCGGCACCCGGGAAATCCTGCGCGGCATGATCGCCCGCGGCCTTGGCCTGCGTTGATGCACCTCCAACAGGAAATACTTCATGTTCACTGAAGCCATTGAAAAGATCCTCAGCGACTTGTGCACGCCGGCGCGGGTCCGTGCTGTGGAAAGCGCAGACAGCGCAACGACGTTGTGGAGCGCCCTGGAAGACAGCGGTTTTCTCGAATTGCTGACGCCGGAAGTCGCCGGTGGAGCGGGCCTTGGGCTCAATGCACTGCTGCCGATTTTTGTCGCCTTCGGTCGCTGCGCGCTGCCGGTCCCGGCGGCGCAAAGCATTGCCGCTCGCGCGTTGATGCGTGACTGCCCGAGCGCGCCGCCGAGCGGCATGTTGACCCTGGCCGGTACAGCCCATCGCCAGCCCGATGGCCTGTTGTGCGTGCCACGGGTGGCGTTTGGCTTGATGGCCGATTTTGCGCTGGTCAATCTGGAAGGCGAGCTGTTGCTGCTCGATTGCAGCCTGGCCCGCCGTCAGCCCACGGGCGTTCACGGCAGTCAATGCGCCACCTTGTACTGGTCGCAGGACTCAGTCGGCAGTGCCATCGGCAATAACGGCGAGGAAGTACGGGTGTTCAACGCCGCCATCCACGCCGCCGCCATAGCCGGGGCCATGGAGCAGGCACTCGCCATGACGCTGGCGTACTGCAACGACCGCGTGCAGTTCGGCAAGGCCATCGGCAAGTTCCAGGCGGTGCAACACCAGCTCAGTGTGATGGCGGAGCAGGTTGCCGCTTCGCGCATCGCCGCTGAACTGGCGTTTGCCGGCGATTTGCAGGTGCCGCCGTTGATGGCGACGGCCATTGCCAAGGCGCGGACCAGCATGGCGGTGCCTCAAGTCACGGCCATCGGCCATGCATTGTTCGGCGCCATCGGCGTGACCGAAGAACTGGACCTGCAACTGTTCACCCGGCGCCTGCACGAGTGGCGCATCAGCGAAGGTTCGGAAACGTACTGGAACGGGATTGTCGGCCAGGCGTTGCTGACGCAGCCGAACGTCACGGCCTGCGAATTCGTGCGTCACGTCACCCCGTTTCCCACTGCTTGAGAATCAGCCATGAACCCGTTTTTGAAATACGAACAGGATGGTCATGTCGTCACCCTGACGATGAATGACCCCGAGCGACGCAATCCACTGACCGGCAACAGTGCCGTGCAGGAATTTCTCGAAGCCATCGAGCGCATTGAGCGCGACAGCAGCGTGCGTGCAGTGATCATCACCGGCGCCGGCACTGCGTTTTGCTCCGGCGGCAACGTGCGCGACATGGACCGCTATGCGCAAATGTCGGGCATGCAATTGCGTCAGGAATATCGCACCGGCATTCAGCGCCTGCCCCTGGCGCTGTTCAATCTGGAAGTCCCGGTGATCGCCGCGGTCAATGGCGCGGCCATCGGCGCGGGGCTGGATCTAGCGTGCATGTGCGACATCCGCGTGGCGTCCGAACAGGCGAAGTTTGCCGAGAGCTTCGTCAAGTTGGGGATCATTCCGGGGGACGGCGGCGCCTGGCTGTTGCCACGGATCATCGGTTTGTCCCGCGCCACCGAACTGACCCTGACCGGGCAAATGATCGACGCTCGCCAGGCCGAGCAATGGAACCTGGTGTCCCGCGTTGTTCCCGCCGAACAGTTGCTGGACACGGCACGGGAAATCGCCGCGTCGATTGCTGCCAACCCGCCTCACGCCGTGCGTCTGGCCAAGCGTTTGCTGCGCGAAGCCTTGCACACCCGACTCGACACGCTGCTGGAAATGTCCGCGACGTTCCAGGTGCTGTCGCACCAGACCGCCGACCACCGCGAAGCCGTGGCGGCCTTTATTGACAAGCGCGTACCGAGCTTCACCGGGTGAATGTCACCGAGCGTAACGCCCGGCTTGCACCGGGCTGTTACACCGCGCGAAACCTCGCGACCAACACCCCCTCAAATCACCCGTTCGGGTGTGAGGGACGGACCGGAGCCCCACTAGCATGGGTGCTCCAACACTAAATCCTTAACCGGAGAAACCGCATGACAACAAAAACAATGCGCGGAGTCTTCCAGCCGAGTCTGCTGGCCGTCGCTGTGATGGTTGCCTCTTGTGCGAGCAATCAGGCTCACGCTGTTGATTTCAACATCGGGGAAATTCAGGGCAATTTCGATTCGTCGCTGTCGATTGGGGCAAGCTGGTCGACGGCTGATCCAGACAAGCAATTCATCTCCAACTTCAACTCCCAGGGCGTAAAAGGTGGCGAGTCCGCCTCCCGGACCACCGACGACAACCGCCTGAATTTCAAGAAGGGTGAAACCTTCTCGAAGATCTTTAAAGGCGTGCATGACCTGGAGCTGAAGTACGGTGACAGCGGTGCCTTCGTGCGCGGTAAGTACTGGTATGACTTCGAGCTGATGGATGAGAGCCGCCCGTTCTATGACATCAACGACTCGGGGCGTGATCGCGCGGCCAAGTCCTCCGGCGCGATGTTCCTCGACAGCTTCGTCTACCACAACTACTCGATTGGCGATCAGGTCGGCAACGTGCGCCTGGGCAAGCAAGTGGTGAGCTGGGGCGAGAGTACCTTCATCGGCAACTCGATCAACAGCATCAACCCGATCGACGTCGCCGCCTTGCGTCGTCCCGGTGCAGAAGTCAAGGAAGGTCTGATTCCGGTCAACCTGCTCTATGTGTCCCAGGGCCTGGCCGACAACATCACCGCCGAAGCGTTTTACCAGCTGCAATGGGACAAGTCGGTGGTGGACAACTGCGGCACCTTCTTTGGCAATGACGGTGTACCGCAAGGCTGTGACGACCGCCTGGTGATCGCCGGTCTCGACCTGCCACCGGGCGTGGCGAAGAACACCGGTGGTTTGGCGGCCATTGCCGCAGGCACCGATGACGCCTTTATCCCGCGCCTCAACGACAACGATGCACGCGACAGCGGCCAGTATGGCCTGGCCCTGCGCTGGTACGTGCCGGAAGCGAACGACACCGAGTTCGGCGCCTATGCGATGAACTATCACAGCCGCAACCCGTACCTGAGCATCAACCAGATGAGCAACCCGGCCGGGGGCGTGGCTTCGGCGCGCAGTGCCCGCTACTTCATCGATTATCCGGAAGACATTCGCCTGTATGGCTTGAGCTTCCAGACCAACGTCGCGGGCGTTTCGCTGGGGGGGGAGCTCAGCTACCGGCCGAACATGCCGCTGCAACTGAACACCGCCGACCTGTTGTCCGCGGCGACCTTCGGCGCCACATCGCCCCTGATCACCACCGGTTTCGCCGGGCGCACCCTGGGTGGCGAGGTCAATGGCTACAAACGCATGCCGGTGACCCAGGCGCAGGTGACCGCCACGCAGTTCTTCGATCAGGTGTTCGGTGCCAGTCGCCTGACCCTGGTGGGCGAGGTGGGTTACAACAAGATCAACGGCCTGGGCAAGGCGGACGGTACGGACCTGCGCTTCGGTCGCAGCCCGGCCTTCGGTTCCGGCGAACTGCCGGGTGCTGCGGGTGCCGCCACTTGCCGTGGCAGCGCAGCGGGCCAGCCCAACGCCAGCAACCCGGCGCAGGAGTGCAACAGCGATGGCTTCTACACCAGCAGCAGCTGGGGCTATCGCCTGCGCGGCAAGCTCGATTACCCGAACGCGATCGCCGGTATCAACCTGTCGCCGAACCTTGCCTGGTCCCACGACGTCCAGGGCTACGGCCCGAATTTCGATGAAGGTTCCAAGGCGGTCAGCCTCGGTGTCGATGCCGACTACCAGAACACCTACACCGCCAGCCTCAGTTACACCAACTACTTCGGTGGCGATTTCAATACCAACGTCGACCGCGATTACGCCGCGCTGAGTTTCGGCGTGAATTTCTGATGCAACCCTGCCAGAGGAAACTGAACATGAACGCACGTTTAATTCTGCGCGCCGGCGCACTGAGTCTGTCGTTGCTTGCCACTGGGGTCATGGCCGCTGTCACCCCGCAGGAAGCGGCTCAGCTGGGCACCACCCTGACGCCGTTGGGGGCGCAGAAAGAGGCCAATGCCAACGGCAGCATTCCAGCCTGGACCGGTGGCCTCAAGCCCGGTGCGGCGCCGCTCGACAATGGTTTTCTTGGCGATCCGTTTGCCAGTGACAAGCCGCAGTTCGTGATCACGGCAGCCAACGTCGAGCAGTACAAGGACAAGCTGACCCCGGGGCAACTGGCGATGTTCAAGCGCTATCCGGACAGCTACAAGATCCCCGTGTACAAGACCCAACGCACGGCCGCGTCGCCACAGAACATCTATGACCTCGCCAAAAAGAGTGCGGTGACCACCGAGCTGACCCCCGACGGCAACGGCCTGGTGAACTTCACCCAGACCCGCTATTACCCGTTCCCGATTCCAAAGAGCGGTGTGGAGGTGTACTGGAACCACACCAACCGCTATCGCGGCGGCAACATGGAACGTATCGCGGCCCAGGCGGCACCGCAAACCAACGGTTCCTATTCCATCGTCGAGTACGAAGACAAACTGGCCTTCCCGCAATTGATGGAAGGCGTCGATGCCGGGCAGGCCGATAACGTTTTGTACTACTACAAACAGGAAATCACCGCGCCGTCGCGCATGGCCGGCAGCGTGATCCTGATCCACGAGACCATCGACCAGGTCAAGGAACCGCGCCTGGCATGGGTCTACAACGCCGGTCAGCGCCGCGTGCGCCGTGCACCGCAAGTGGCGTATGACGGCCCGGGCAACGGATCCGATGGCATGCGCACCGCCGACAACACCGACATGATGAACGGCGCGCCGGATCGTTATGACTGGAAACTGGTGGGCAAACAGGAACTGTACATCCCGTACAACAACTACAAGTTGCAGTCGCCGAAGGTCAAATACGACGACATCATCAAGCCGGGGCACATCAACCAGGACCTGACCCGTTACGAGTTGCACCGCGTGTGGCATGTGCAGGCCACGCTCAAGCCCGGTCAACGCCACGTCTACGCCAAGCGCGACATGTACTTCGACGAGGACACCTGGCAACTGGCCGAGGTCGATCACTACGACGGCCGCGGTCAGCTGTGGCGAGTGGCAGAAGGTTATGCGGTCAACGATTACGAGCGCGGTTCGTCGAACTTTTCCATGCTCGGTATCTACGACCTGATTGCCGGTCGCTACAACGTCCTGGCGATGACCAACCAGTCCAGGCATGCGACGACGTACGGCATGACCGCGAAGATGACCGACTTCACCCCGGCTGCGCTGCGCAACGACGGCATTCGCTGACCCTTTGTCCCGCGTGAGACAACGCCCTGTTCGCAGGGCGTTGTGCGTTGTGCGGCGCCTACCACCTGATGCGGGTGGCGCGTTATCCGGCGGCGGGCTCAATGATGGTGCCTACTCCCCATCAGCGAGGTCCGCCATGTTTGTGCCACGGCCGCATCTGATCGATGCACTTGAGGGCAAGCAGTGCCGCTTGCAACTGCTTTGTGCGCCTGCCGGGTATGGAAAGACGTCCTTGTTGCAACAGTACTTGCAAGGCATTGCGCCGCAGGGGGCGGTGGTCTGGATGGCTTTGGGCGGACAGCGGCAGACGCTGGAGCGCTTTATTGCAACGTTGGCGGGGGCGCTTGGGTTGCCGGTTGATACTGCACCGGATGGGGTATTGGCGTTTCTTGATTCCAGTAATCCGGCGACTGACCTATCGCTTTCGCGAGCAAGCCCGCTCCCACAGGGGAACGCGGTCAACTGTGGGAGCGGGCTTGTCCGCAAAGAGGCCCGTGCAGCCAACGAATTCCTGTCGGCAGAAAAAACAAACGAATCCAGCCCGATTCGCTTGGTGTTCGACGATCTTCCCGTGGATATGCCCGCCGACCTGAACCACTGGTTCGACCAACTCCTGGCCCTCAACAACCGGCAACTGCAGGTGCTGGTCACCTGTCGCCAGCGTCCGGACTGGAATCTGCCGCGTCTGATGCTGACCGGTCAGTTGCTGGAGTTTGGTGCCCGGCAACTGGCCCTGCGCCCCGATGAGTTCGAATCGCTGATTGACGCCCTTGCGCCACACACCGATGCGCTGGCCAGGGGAAAACTCTGGCATGAGACAGGCGGGTGGTGCGCCGGTGTTCGCCTGTCGCTTTCGCTGGATCATGCCCAGCCATCGCCATTGCTCGGCCAATACCTGGAACGTGAACTGCTGTCGCGCTTGAGTGAAGAGCAGCGCGAAGTGATGGGCGGGCTGGCACATTTGTCTCGCGTCAGTGCGGACTTCTGCGAACAGTTATGGGAAGGCCGGCAAGCGTCCCGGGTGTTCAACAGTCTGTTGCAATGCCAGGCCTTTGTGTTCCCGATCGAGCAACAACCCGGCTGGTTCCGCCTGCTACCCGCGGTGGCGCAAGCCCTGCAAAGCCAATTGAGCGGTGCGCCGTTGAACCGGCTGCGCTTGCGGGCCTGTCAGCTGCTCAGTGTGCTCGGGCATGTCGACGACGCGGTGGAGCAGGCACTGTGTGCCGATCAACCTGAAGTGGCCGCCAATTACATGGAGCGCCTGTGGCTGAGCTGGATCCTCAGTGAGCGGCACTTGAGCAAACTGATGGACTGGCGCGAGCGCATCGAGCCGCAGTTGCTGCACAGCAGCCCGCGTCTGATCTATCTGTGCGCCAAGGCTTTGCTGTTCAGTGGGCGGCTGGACGAAGCCGCCGAGTGTCTAGCACGTCTGGGGCATTTTTTGCCGTTGCCCGACCCGGTACGCAATCAACGCCTGTTGGCGAACTGGCAGGCGTTGTTTGGCACCTTGCAGGCATTGCGGGGACATACCGGGCCGGCGCGCCTGCATTGCCGTGCAGCCCTTGATTATCTAGGGGGCGAGGACTGGTTGTCGGTGTTGTTGTGCCATTGCATCCTGGCACGCCTTGCCATGGATACAGGCGATCTCGCACAAGCTCAAACCTTGCTCGATCAGTCGCTGGAGCTGGCGCGACGCCAGGGCAGTCATGAATCGGAAGTGCTGGTCAATGCCGACCGGGTCCGCCTGATGATGCTCAGGGGACAATCGGGCTTTGCCCAGGCATTGCTGCGCACTGAGCTGGATCGGCTGGCCCCGGTCCCGTCACAGCCTAATCCGTTGCTCGGTCGGCTGCTGTTCCTGCGCGGCGAGTTGCTGCTGCAACAAGGGCATTGCAGCGAAGCCGAAGTGGTGATCCAGGCGGGGTTGCTACAGGTCCGCGATTGCTGCGCACCCTTTGTACTCAATGCCTATCTGCTGCTCGCGGAGATTGCCTCGCGCAACCACGACCCACAAAAGGCTCATCTGCTGCTGCATGAGGCCGAGCGGCGCATGCAGTGGGGCAAGATCGACAGCGCTTTTTACCAGGCACCGATTGCCCGGCAGAAAAATCGCATTCTGGCCCGTGAACAGCCCACTGAAACCGGCCAGGCCTCTGTCACTCGTCTCTGTGCTGGTGTGCCGGATTACCAGGACGACTTGACCCCTCGCGAGGTGTCGGTGCTCAAGTTGCTGGCCGAGGGCATGTCGGTACGCGAAGTGGGCAGCCGCTTGTTCATTTCGGAAAACACCGTGAAAACCCACGCCAAGAACATCAACGTCAAGCTCGGCGCCTGCCGTCGCACCCAGGCCATCAACAGCGCCAAGGCCATGGGCATCCTCGCCTGAATCCATCGCCGTGATACCACCCACCTGATCCGGGTGGCGGCGCGGCGTCCGCGATGATCAACCATGCAGCCAGACCCAGTGCATTGCCGCCCGGCCGTGGCCGCGGCCTGACAAAAACAAGAGAGGTAGTGATGAGCGCCATCGAGAGTTCGACGAGCTGTGACATCCGCACGACCCTGGAAAAACAACGCGCGGCCTTCCAGGACCGCGAACCTTATTCCCTTGAAGAGCGCTGTGAGTTGCTCGACCGGGCCATCAGTTTGCTGGTCAATCACGAACAGGACATCATCGAGGCCCTGACCGCCGATTTCGGTCATCGCAGCCCGGGTTTCTCCAAGGGCAGTGAAGTGCTGTCGCCACTGGCGACATTGCAGCAGACCAAAGCCGAACTGGCCGAATGGATGCGCCCGGAACAACGTCGGGCCCGCGCCGGCGAAGCCTGGGTGCAATACCAGCCGCTGGGTGTCGTGGGCATCGTCACGGCCTGGAACGTACCTGGCTACATGGTGTTCAGCGGGCTGGCCGGCGCATTGGCGGCGGGTAACCGGGTGATGATCAAACCGTCGGAATTCACCCCGCATACGTCGGCGCTGATCGCGCGGCTGATCCGTTCGGTCTACGCCGAAGACGAAGTGGCGGTGGTCCTGGGCGGTGCCGACGTCGGGCAGGCGTTCTGCGGCCAGCCGTTCGACCATTTGCTGTTCACCGGTGCCACCAGCATCGGCAAGCATGTGCTGCGGGCAGCGGCGGAGAACCTGGTGCCGGTGACCCTGGAGCTGGGCGGCAAGTCGCCAACGATCATCTCGCGTTCGGCAAACTTCAACGAGGCGGTGGCCAAGGTCGTGATCGGCAAGCTGCTCAATGCCGGTCAATTGTGCGTGGCTCCGGACTACGTGTTTGTCCCGCAAGAGTCGGTAGACGCTTTCATCGGCGTGGCCAAGGCCGTGGTGGCGAAGTTCTTCCCGACGCTCAAGGACAACCCCGACTACACCTCCATCATCAACGCCCGTCATTTCGAGCGCTTGCAGGGTTACCTGAGCGAGGCCCGCGCCGCCGGTGTCGAGCTGATCGAACTGAATGCCGGCGCTGAAGACTTCAGCCAGTCGCCGCTGAACAAGATCGTACCGACGCTGCTGCGCAACCCCGGCGACGACCTGCAGGTGATGCAGGACGAAATCTTCGGTCCGCTGCTGCCGATCAAACCCTACGAAACCCTCAGCGAAGTCATCGCCCAGATCAATGCGCGGCCGCGTCCGCTGGCCTTGTACTACTTCGGCAACGATGCCGCCGAAGAAGCCCTGGTGCTCAGCCGTACCTGCTCCGGCGGCGTGACCCTCAATGGCGTGATGAGCCATGCCAGCACCGAAGGCCTGCCATTCGGCGGCGTCGGCCAGAGCGGCATGGGGGCCTATCACGGCATCGACGGTTTCCGCACCTTCAGCCATGCCAAAGCCGTTTTGCGTACAGCGGCCAACCCGGCCTGAACCCCACATCATTGTCGAGAGAACTGTCATGAAAGCTGCCGTATTCCATCAGGTTGGAGCCCCGCTGGTCATTGAAGAAGTGGGCATCAGCAAACCAGGTCCGCGTGAAGTGTTGATCCGCACCAAAGCCGTGGGGGTGTGCCACTCGGACCTGCACGTCATTGACGGCTCGTTTCCGTATCCCGGCCCGATGGTGTTGGGCCATGAAGCTGCCGGTGTGGTCGAACAGGTCGGTTCCGAAGTGCGCTCGGTCAAGCCGGGCGATCATGTGGTCACCTGTCTGACGGTGTTCTGCGGCCATTGCGAACACTGCGTGACCGGCCATCTGGCGCGTTGCGTTTCCCCGGAAACAAAGCGCGACAAGGATGAAGAACCACGCCTGACCTACGTGCACAAACCGATGCCGCAATTCGTCAACCTGTCCGGGTTTGCCGAGCAGATGCTGGTGCACGAAAACGCCTGTGTGGCGATCCGCCGCGACATGCCGCTGGACCGTGCGGCGCTGCTCGGTTGTGCCGTAACGACGGGTACCGGCGCGGTATTCAACACCGCCAAAGTGCGCCCGGGCGAAACCGTGGCCGTGATCGGTTGCGGTGGCATCGGTCTGGCGGCCATCAACGGCGCGGCACTGGCCGGAGCAGGGCGGATCATCGCCATCGACATGCTCGACTCGAAGCTGGAACTGGCCAAACAGTTCGGCGCCACCGACCTGATCAACGGCCGGGACGGCGATGCCGCCAAGCAAGTGATGGAGCTGACCCGTGGCGGTGTGCACCACGCCTTCGAATGCATCGGCCTCAAGCAGACCGCCGAGCAAGCCTTTGCCATGTTGGCGCGCGGCGGTACCGCCACTGTGATCGGCATGCTCAAGCCCGGCCTGAAAATCGAACTGGACCCGCTGCAACTGCTGCACGAACGCCGTATCCAGGGTTCGTTGATGGGTTCCAACCGCTTCCCGGTCGACATGCCGCGCCTGGTCGACTTCTACATGGCCGGCAAGCTCAAGCTCGATGAAATGATTTCCCAGCGCATTCGTCTGGACCAGATCAACGAGGCGTTCGATGAGCTGCGTCGCGGTGAACTGGCGCGTTCGGTGATTGTTTTCGATTGATAAGCCCCGTCATTTCCTTGTAGGAGCGAGCTTGCTCGCAAAAAACCCGAGAACGCCGCGGGGAGTCAGGAAGCCAGCGTTATCGTTGGCGACCATCGCGAGCAAGCTCGCTCCTACAGGGGTTGTGGGTAAGCCCCAATGCTTTTGGAGTGGATGGATGGACATTGATTTCACTGCGCACGAGCGCGCGTTTCGCGAGGACGTGCGCGCGTTTCTTCGTGATCACCTACCCGTTGAATTCGCCGAGCGGATTGCCCTGGGCAAGCGCCTGAGCAAAGCGCATCTGGTGCAATGGATGCGCACGCTCAACCGGCAAGGCTGGTTGGCTCCGGGCTGGCCGGTCGAGTTCGGCGGTACCGGTTGGAGTGATGTGCAAAAACATATTTTTGACGAGGAATGCTTCGCGGCCGGGGCGCCGAAAGTATCCTCCTTCGGTTTGAAAATGGTTGCCCCGGTGATCATCAAGTTCGGCACCGCCGAGCAGAAAGCACACTTCCTGCCGCGGATTCTTTCCTGTGAGGACTGGTGGTGCCAGGGCTACTCCGAACCGGGTGCCGGTTCTGATCTTTCGTCATTGAAAACCCGTGCGGTGCGCGAGGGCGATGACTACGTGGTCAACGGCCAGAAAACCTGGACCACGCTGGCGCATTTCGCCGACTGGATGTTCTGCCTGGTGCGCACCGACCCCGAGGCGCGTCAGCAACGGGGCATTTCGTTCCTGCTGATCGACATGAAAACGCCCGGCATTACCGTGCGGCCGATCATCACCCTGGATGGCGAGCATGAAGTCAACGAAGTGTTCTTCGACAACGTGCGGGTGCCGGTGGCGAATCGGGTCGGGCAGGAGAATGAGGGCTGGACCTGCGCCAAGTACCTGTTGACCCACGAGCGCACCAGCATCGGCGGGATCGCGCAGAACAAGGCATTGCTCACCCGGCTCAAGCGCATTGCCAGCCAGGAAGTCCGCGATGGCCGGCCACTGATCGACGACCCGTTGTTCCGCACGCAGATCGCTGAAGTCGAGATGCAGTTGATGGCGGCCGAAATGAGCAGCCTGCGAACCCTGGCGGCTACACAAAACGGCGAAGTCCCCGGCGCCGAAAGCTCGTTCCTGAAGATCAAGGGCACCGAGATCCGGCAGGCGATTACCTACCTGATCAGCAAGGCCGTGGGGCCGTACGCGTTGCCGTTCATTGAGGATGAGCTGGGTTACGGCAGCGAACCCTTGCTGTACACCGACTACAGCAGCGCGGCCACCTACCAGTATCTGGATGCGCGCAAGGCCTCGATTTATGGCGGCGCCAACGAAATCCAGAAGAACATCATCGCGAAAATGATCCTCGAACTGTAAGGCGCCCCGATCATGGATTTCAAACTGACAGAAGAGCAAACGATGCTGCAGGAAACCGCCGCGCGTCTGGTGCGTGACGTGTATGGTTTTGAGCGTCGCGAGCAATACCGCCAGAGCAGACACGGCTTCAGCGGCCCGTTCATGCAACAACTGGGCGACCTCGGCCTCTGCGCCGTGCCCTTTGCCGAAGCCTATGGCGGCTATGGTGGCAGCGGTGTGGAGAACATGCTGATCATGACCGAGCTGGGCCGCGGTCTGTGCCTGGAACCTTTCCTGCATTCGGTGATTTTCGCCGGTGGCCTGGTCGACCAGTTGGGCACCGCCGCCCAGAAAGACACGCTGTTGCCGCAGGTCGGCAGCGCCAGCCTGCAACTGGCCGTCGCCCTCGATGAGCCGCAGAGTCACTACCAGTTGCACGATGTTCAGACGACCGCCGAGGCGGTCAGCGGCGGCTGGAAGCTCAATGGCCGCAAGTCGGTGATCATCGGCGGTCAGAGCGCAGGGCTGATTCTGCTGTCGGCGCGCACCAGCCACGGGTCTCGGGACGAGAAGGGCATCACGCTGTTTCTGGTCGACCCGCAAGACCGCGGCGTCGGTCGACGCGACTTCGCCACCCAGGATGGGCGGATGGCCTGTGAGCTGTACCTGGAAGATGTGTTCGTCAAAAGTAGTGCGGTACTTGGCGCAGTGGGGCAGGCCTTGCCGGCGCTGCGTTATCAGCAAGGCCGTTGCATCGCCGCGCAATGCGCCGAGGCCGTCGGCAGCATGGAAGCGGCGTGCGCGTTGACCCTCGACTACCTGAAAACCCGCCAGCAGTTCGGTCAGCCCATCGGCAAGTTCCAGGTGCTGCAACACCGTATGGTGGACATGCGCATCGAACTGGACCAGGCCACGTCCATGACACTGCTCGCGGCCTGCGTGGCCGATCAGGCGGACAGCGCCGAACGCAGCCGCATCCTCGCCGCCGCCAAGTTCATCGTCAGTCGCGCCAGCCGCTTTGTCGCTGATCAGGGCATCCAGTTGCACGGCGGTATCGGCCTGACCTGGGAATACATGCTGTCGCACCACGCCAGGCATTTGCTGATGGTGGCGCGTCAGTTTGGCGATGACGATCACCATTTGCAGGCTTACGCGAAATTGATGCAGGTGGCGTGAGGCATACCCAACCGGTGGCTATCGCCGCCCGCTGCGGCTGTAACCGGCGATCAGCACGTTCCCTGAGCGAGCTGATCGAGTTCAGCAGGTCGGCGCTGCTATTTGAGTATTCCTGCGCCGTAACCAGCGGCGATGACAATGAGTGCGAGAAAACAGATCAATTGTAGGCAAAAGAAGGTAAACCGAACCGCCACGAACCTGTCGGTCTGCACATGGGATACGTGGACCAGAGACTGACACACACGAGCGATCAGGACGATCATGGACAAGTAGCTCACCGCAGGGCCGTCGACACCAAGGGCTGAAATCACGAACACGATGACGCCAAAGACCGGCAGATTTTCCACGCAGTTGGCGTGTGCTCTTGTCCCGCGCCGGTACCAATCCTCGCCTTCGAGCTGATCGCTTCGGAAAGAAGCGATCGGCACATTCGAGAACAGGATTCTGACCCAGCGATAGACCCCGACGGTTGCCATCAACAACAGTAAGGTCCAGGTCGCAAAGCCAAGCAGCATCCACATCGGAATCGTCATGGCGGCCCTCCTCAATCAATCAGTTTCAGCACCACTGTCGCGCGACCGACACGCGGTCGGTCGCCCCCTGTCGATCACTGGCCCATGATCGGTGCCAGTGCGGTCTGGACCCTGGACATCTGTGACGGGGTTGTCATGCGCGCAAGCAGCCGGCCAAAGTGTGGATGCTGCACGCCCGAGACAATGTATTGCCAGCGGTAGGCGCTCAGCACGCAGGCCTTGATTTGCAAGGTCTCATCGGCACGGAACGATCGTGAAGCATTTCCCATGAAGTAGTCGGCATCGGCTGCCGATTGTGCCTGCAGGATGGCGTCGACGGCCGCCACCAGCGCAATCAGATCGTTCACGGCCTGGTCACGCTCGCCTGGCGTGAGTTTCGCGTGCTCCGCCTCCCACTCCAGTTCATCGAGGACGACGTGCCGGCTTTCATCCTTCCAGTGAAACTTGAAGACGTCCTTGAACAGTGGGCACAACTCCTCGCGCGGGGCGATGCTCTGCACGTAGTGCGTCTGAACGAACAGCTCGATATGACAGGTCAGCGCCAGTACTGCCCAGGTGCTGGCCGCCAGAACCGCGCGGGCCACATCGTTCGGATCGGCAACCTGACGGTATCCCGCCGGCAATCGAGTGCCCATCATCGTCTCGATGCGCCGGAACAGTTCCTGATGCTTGATCTCGTCGTTGGAAAAACGCACCAGCGCTTCGAGTGCGAGTTGATCGTCAAATACATGGGCCCGACCCTGGTCGAGCATCTTGGCACTGATAAAGCGCTCGACCAGGCCAAAAATGTACGCATAGGTTCGACCCTGAATCTGGCTGAGCAGGCGTGCCTCGTCTGCGCCGAGGAAGGTCAGGCGGTCGATATGCGATAGGCCGTCGGGCAAGAATTTGCGCGAGAAGTCGAAGCTGCGCTCCTGCAGCAAGTCGCGATCGATCTGCCATTCCGCTTTCTTCGAGGATCTGACAAGTTGCGCATAACGGGCGGCGTTGCGCGAGTCCGGGCGGGGCAGGGTAGCGGCGATGTTCATACTGATCTCCGGCTTGCGTGGTCGAGTTAGAATGGGCCAATTACGGTTAGCGCGGGAGTCAATGACAGTCGGTGAAGCGTCTGGGGATCGTCTCGATCACTGAGTCCGCGTTGGTGCTAATCTAGGCCTCGCCGTTCAGGCGGCGAATGACCAGTGCGCCTGATTACATGCTCGGGACTCCGGAAAGGAGGGCTGGCAATTGCTGGATGCGCTATCTGATGTATTGCGGGTGATCCGGCTGTCTGGAGGGGTCTTCCTCGAGGCGGAGTTCACTGCGCCCTGGTGTCTGAGCGGAAGAATCTCGGCCGACGATTGCAAACCGTTCCTGGCCGCCCCTCGACATGTCATCGCCTCGCATTTTGTCGCGGCGGGGCACATGCAATTGCGTGTCGACGATGGTGCCACCCTCGACGTGCGGGCAGGCGAACTCATTCTGCTTCCTCGCAACGACGTTCATACCTTTGGCAGTGATCTGGGCGTTGCGCCCATGTCGGCACGCGAAGTCATTCAGCCGCCGGAAGTCGGCGGCATATCACGAATCAAGTGCGGTGGGGGCGGCGAGGCTACACAGCTGCTGTGCGGGTTCCTCGGTTCTGAAACACCGTTCAGCCCGTTGCTTTCGTCGCTGCCATCCTTGTTGAAGCTGGATGTGCGCGCGACGGCTTCGGGCGCCTGGATTGAAAGCTCTTTCCGTTTCGCCGTCAGTGAGATCGCGGCGGGGCGCGTCGGCTCGGCAACGGTCATCGCCAAGCTCTCCGAACTGCTGTTCGTCGAAGCCGTCAGCCAGTATGTCGCGAACCTCCCCCCTGAACGGCGCGGGTGGCTGGCGGGGCTGCGCGATCCGCATATCGGGCGCGCACTGGCGCTGCTCCATGCCCGTCCAACCGAAGGCTGGACGGCAGAAGCCCTGGCGCTTGAAGTGGGCATGTCGCGCTCGGTATTCGCGGAGCGATTCACGGCATTGGTCGGGCAGCCACCGATGCAATACCTGACGCTGTGGCGTATGCACGTGGCGGCTCAACACCTGCGCGAAGGTCGCGGTAATGTGGCGCAAATCGGCTTTGCAGTGGGCTACGAATCCGAAGCTGCGTTCAGTCGCGCATTCAAACGCCAGTTCGGCACATCACCCGGCACCTGGCGCAGACAATCGGCATGAGAAGGGCCGGTGCCTGAGGACGGACCGATCATGGCCAATCAATTGGTACAGCATTTGAGCCCCGTCGAAGCGCAAACCGGCGGTGTTATGATCTGAGCGTCTATATCTCGCCAAGAGATTGCCCATGGATCGCTTGTCTACCTTGTTGTCGCAGTTCGGCGTGCGCGCAAACCTGTTTTACAACGGCAGACTTTGCGGGCTGGCGTCCTACAACGGCGCTGAGGGACGTGGTTATATCCATCTGCTGCAGGCTGGTAGCGTCAACTTGCTGGGACCCGATCGCAAGGACTTGCTGCTGACCCGGCCCAGCCTGATTTTTATGCCACGCCCCAGCCGGCATCAACTGTTTGCCGGTGAGTCCGAGGGCGCTCAACTGTTGTGTGCGTCAATGGAGTTTGAGGGAGGGGTCGATAACCCGTTGTCGGCTTCGTTACCCGATTGTCTGGTGTTGTCCCTGGATGAGCTGCCAATGCTGGCCGAAACGCTGAAATGGATGTTCGCCGAGGCGGCAGGTGGACATTGTGGCAGGGAGGCCGCGCTGGATCGGTTGTTCGAATTGTTGATCATTTTGTTGTTCCGGCACCTGCTGGACCATCACCAGTTGCGTACGGGGATTATGGCTGGGCTGGCCGATCCGCGGCTGGCGCGCTCTCTGGTGCAGATCCACAACGCGCCTCATCGAGCCTGGTCGATTGCGGAACTGGCGAGCGAGTCGAACATGTCTCGCGCTGCCTACGCCGTGCATTTTCGCGCCGTTATCGGGCAGACGCCGGCGGATTATCTGTTGAGTTGGCGCATCAGCCTGGCGCAGAAGCGTCTGCGTGAAGGGCGGTCGATAACGCTGATCGCCGCCGAGGTCGGCTATGAGAGCCCTTCGGCACTGGCACGCGCGTTTCGACGCAAGACGGGCTACAGCCCTCGGGACTGGATGAAAGTTCTGGCAGGAGAAGATGACGGGGCAATGGCCTGAAAGCATCGAACTGCTTCAGGCCATCGCGAGAGGTCGATCATCGGTTTAACGGCTTTGCAGCTCAGTCAGGGAATGGCCGGCGACAAATATCGAAGCAGCGAGCAATCCGATGTCCTTGAGCAGAAACTGGCCCGGCGCAACCGTGATGGCTGGAAAACCGAGGCCGGGTTCAATCACGCCGGGGGTCGAGATCATGAAGCTCAAGGTCGTGAAGAACAGTCCGGCAGACAGCACACCGCCGATCAATGAAAGCTTGGGTGACAGCAAGCGACCTGCAATCAGGATACCGATCGACACCTCCAGAACCCCGAGCAAACTGGAGAAGGTATCGACACTGAAAATGTCATAAACCCAACCCAGGAAAGGGCTGTTGCTCACCAGCGGCACCAGCCCGGCAGCTTCGTAGTGCGTGAACTTCATCCCGCCGAACCAGAAGTAAATGACGGCCAGTGCAAAGTAGGCACCGTAAGTGCCGAGCGCCATGGTTTTGATACCCAGCGTGGAAGGGTGTTGTGCGTTGTTGGTCTTGTAGTTCTCGATGCTTAAGGTTTTCATGATCAAGGCTTCCAGGAGTAGGGTGAGGAACGCTAATCAGCAACCCGGCGCGGTGTGCGTTGGGAGTGGAGACAGTGTTGCCTTTGATTCCACGCTCGTGGCGTCTGAACGTATTGCGTTCAGTGCAGATCGTCTTGACTCATGGCAGGTCTTGAAAGAGCAGGCGTTCGCAAAGAAAGTCGATGAACATCTGCGTTCGGGCCGGAACATAATCGCCAGCCACCCTGAGCGCATAAATGCCAGAGGTGCTCGGACCTGAAAACGCCTGCAGCAGCGGTATCAGCCGCCCGGCTTGCACATCCTCGTTCACCATGTACCTGGGCAGTCGAGCAATGCCCGTACCGGCCAGGCATAACGTGCGAATAGCGTCGAGGCTATTGCAGGTAAAAGCACCTTCGATGGGAATCGCCTTACTGGTGGACGAACGAAACTCCCAGTCGTTGAACCGGCTTTCAAAATTGAGTTTCAGGCAGGAATGGTCAGCGAGTTCGCCAGGTTCGGCAGGAACACCGTGTGCTTGAAGATATGCCGGGGAGGCGCACACAAGGCGCTCGTTGGCACTTAGTTTATGAGCAACCAGGCTCGGGTCGGCTAACGTCCCGCTTCTGATCGCCACATCAATGCGCTCGTGCCTGATATCGATAATGGCGTCGCTCAGCGTCAAATCGATTTTTATCGCCGGATAGAGCCGCATGAAGTCGATCAGCGCCGGAACCACATGGTACTGGCCGAGCGCATTGGGCGCCGACACTTTCAAGGTCCCTCGCGGCGCCTCGGACTCATGGACGACTGCAGCTTCCAGCGCCTGAATATCCTCCAGGATCGGTCGAGCCAATTGCACATACCGTTCGCCGGTTTGCGTCAGCGACAGGGTTCGCGTCGTGCGCAACAGCAACTGTGTGCCAAGCCGATCCTCCAGGCGCTGAACCCGTTTACTGATGGCCGAGTGGGTCATCCTCAGCTTGCGCGCAGCAGGCGAAAAGCCGCGCGCATCCACCACGGCGAGCAGGATCGCCATATCGCTGTACCTGTCCATATATGCCTCTTTTTTGTTCCGTTATGGAACAGATACTGGTCAAAAGCAATGAATTCCCTTTTGCTTTTCCATCCTTGAGAATCCTTGCGAAGGCATAGCCCGCGTCTTGTTCCTTTCTGTTCTAGCGGAGTGCCAACCCGGTGACTCATTCCTCTGGAGGTCGGCGATGAAAGACTCAACCTTATCCATTACAGGTATCAGTGCCGCGGTAGCGGCCTCCCTGACATGGTCGATGAATTTTGTTGCCCCTCTGGTCATTGGCAAGTATTCGATTTATGACTTGGCCGCCTGCCGATTCATCATCGCCGGGCTGATCGGGGCCCTGATCCTGATTGCCAATATCAAAGCCTGGCGACACCTGACCCTCAATGATTGGCTGGTTGCCGCCGGGCTTGGCTTTATCGGCTACGTGGGTTACTTCATCGCCGTCATCATTGCGTCCACCTACGCCGGCCCCGTCATCGCGCCTGCCTTTCTAGGCCTTGTGCCTGTCGTGCTGGCCATCAGCGCAAATGTTCACGGCGGGATGTCCTGGCGCTTGCTTCAAGTGCCCTTTGCACTGGCCGCGCTCGGTTTGCTCCTGGTCAACGGCCAGAGCATCGCCCGGTTCGAGGGCCAGTCATTCACCACCCTGGCCATCGGAATCGGCGCATCCATCGCGGCGGTCGCCCTGTGGGCCTGGTTCGGGTTGGCCAATCAAAAGGCACTGATGAAAAGGCCCGGCATGAATGCCTGGGTCTGGACCGCCATGATGATGATTGGCGGCAGCGTGCAAACGCTCATGTTCCTCCCGGCGGGGGATGCCCTGGATTTATTCCAGGCCCCCACGCTCGGTTTCGGGCAAGGCGCTATCAGCCACCTTTACGTGCCGGCATTTGTCCTGGCGGCCGTTGCGTCGATTGGCGGCGCGTGGGCCTGGACCATCGCATCCCAACGTCTACCCATGACACTTGCCAGCCAGTTGCTGTCACTGGAAATGGTCTTCGCTACTTGCCTTGGGCTGCTGTTTTGCTACCGGTGGCCTACGGCGTTTGAAACGATGGGCATCGCGTTGATTGTCGTGGGCGTTGTTAAAGCGATCGGCGTGTTCCATGGCAGCACCGTTAAAACCGCCGTCGCTCTTTGAGAGCTTGTCGGTGAGGATCTGCCTGATCTCTACACCGGGTGGGCGAACGCGGCTATTGCGGACCGGTTTGAATCCTGGAGGTTGGCGCAGAATCGCCCGTGTTGCAGGCAGCTGTTCCGGAGCTTCGCACTAGCGACGATAGTAACGGCGATCGTCCTCGTAACGGTGCCGCATGGCCCGATCCTGGTGGCGCTCCCAATCACGACGGCGCTCGGCTTCCCGGCGGGCTTGCTCTCTACGCCATTGATCTCTACGCCATTGATCCCTGCGCCAGTCGTCTCGGCGCCAATCGTCTCTATGATCGTGCCAACGGCCGTCATGCCAGTATCGGTCGTCATGGGCAAGCAACGGCCCTGGCTGCTTGCCGGCCACACTGGCCAAGTTCGGCCAAGGGTTGCCGGCGGCCTGGACGGGCGTCTGGATGGCTGGGGCTTGAGTTGCAGAAACAGGGGTTGAATCCTTCATCTGTGTGGCTGATGCCGAGCCCACTGCCGCGAACGCGAACAGGCCGAAGAGCACCATCCGTGGGACATGGAATTTCATGAGCGAAGACAACCTCTGATGGACAATTGGACGTGTGGCTATATGGCGGCGGGAAGCTTGCAGGGGGCGTGCTTACCGAGCGCATGTGCCTATCCACATAGACCGGTAAATAGGAAAAAGTTCTAGGGGGCCGTTGCTTAAATAGCCAACGATTTCAGTCGTGGGCTGATAACAAACAGAAGCGGTGGCAACGGCCGTTGCAGTAGGAACTTCAGGGTGTTGGCCAGGTCTATAGCGGCCCTGTATCGGAAGTGCCGAGCAGCGCTGTGGTCTGTTTTACGGCAGTGCCGTCCGAGTTCAGTCGAGTCCGCCCCCGATGCCAAACAAGAGTTTTCCGCCGGTCCTCATCCTGGTGTTCTGCGCTGTCGCCTCGTTTAGTGCTGTCGCTGCCGAGCGAAGAGCGCCCGCGCAAAGCAACAACGCATCAACCACCCTGATCGAAGCAGCCTCGCGGCAGTATGAAAACGGCCAACTGGACCAGGCCGCCGCCACGCTTGAGCGTGCCCTGCATATCCAGCCGAACAATCCCGCGACGCTGCATTACCTCGGTGTGTTGCGTCTTCAGCAGGGGCAGTACCAGCAGGCTGAAACCTTGGCGGCGCGCTCGAACATGCGGGTTGGTAACAATGTCCAGTTGCGCAACCGCAACTTCCAATTGATCCAGGCGGCGCAGCAGGCCCAATCTTCGGGAACCCCACCCAATGCCAAGGAGGACGTGGTCGCCGTACAGAAGGGGCTGGAAGAGGAGACCCAAAGGCGCCGCGAAGCGGAAGTGGCGGTTGTCGGGCAATCCACTGCGGACACCGGGCGTGAGGCTGGCAACTTCATTACTGCAGAGGCAAATCGGGTTTCGGATGTACCGACGGCGGGCAGAGTAGGGGCCGAAGGTCAATTGCAAATGGCTAATGTCGGGTCAGAGCAGGCGTACGCCGAGGTCGAGATTCCCCGCGGCCATATGCCGCCTCCGGGCAAATGCCGAATCTGGTTTCCTGATCGTCCGCCGGGGCATCAGCCTAAACCCGGTAAATGCAAGAAGCTGCGATATCGGGTTCCCGCAGGGGCCTATCTGGTGCGCGGGTGAGTTTCCGGGTGTCCTCTTTTTTGGCCGACTGCTGCCTGTCACGAAGGGCTTCTTTCGACCCATTGTGTCTGCCAGTGATTCCAGTGGCCTGGCACGGACGAAACCACCACCTCAAGCGTGGATGCCTGAGTGGACTCCTGTGCCGAGGGAGGTCTCATGCTATCCACGCTTGAGTTTGTGCTACACCCACTATGAAACCGTAGGCTCCTCACCACGTATCGTGCCCGCCGTGCTGGCGACCACAAGCGCCACGGCACAAGCCAGCAATGCGAATGCCGTGAAAACCCCCATCACATGCAAGCATGGCATGACATGATTCCAGGCTCGAGCCACCCCCAGGAAAGCGGCGAACAGCCAGCCACTCATGGAGAACGCCCCCAAGAGTGCAAGGCGACCGCGGTCGGAACCCGGTAACAAGACGAAGGGGGCTTTTTGCAACAACGGGAAGCCGACGCGATGCAACAGACCTCCGTTCAGAGTCAGCAGCGCGACAACCGCCACCTTGGCCCAGAGCTTCTGGTTGAGCAAGTACGCAGTGCCCTCGAGGAGATACCCCTGAAGGACCAACAGCAGACCACTGCCCCAAAGGGCCAGTAACGCGAGAGTGGCGATTTTCCTGGTTTCTTCCAGATACTCAAGCTTCGCCTGATCCAGCGCTTCCTTGCGCCAACTCCAAAGCTTGTGATCGGCAAGCAATACCCTGCCGAGGGCAATACAACTGGCGAGCAGATGAACGTACACGAGGAGCATTTTAAGCATTATTTTTATTGACCTTATTGTATGGACAATGCACTCCCTGCGTCCTGAGCTTGAATATTAATGATACGTATTCCTGCTTGTAACAACAAGTTTCAGAGTAATCGAATCAGCATTTTTGGCGATTATCTGTACATGTCGGTTGGATCCATTCGGGTATCTGCAAGTTTAGGGGTTCGATTCAGTATCTGAACGACTGCATCGCCTGGTTACAAGCATTTCGATTGCCCCTACTCAATGGCGACCAGACGATCGACAAGTTCATTGACGGGTTACGAGGCTGCTACAGGATGCTGGTGGGGTTTGACGATACTTGCGCCGCCTTCGCCGGCGCCCGCCGGTGTCGTAGGTCATGAAGCCGTTGTAGCCTTGGGGCCGGTTCGGTGGCAGGCCGAGGTGGAAAAGCGTTTCTTCCACTGTCTCGTACCAAACGCCAATCTTCATGATCTTGCGCGCTTCGTCGGCATTGGCCACTTTGCGCCCGAACTGCTCGCTCTGCCTGACCGCCCATTCGACTTGCTTGACCGACGGCCAGCGCTGCTTGTGCATGTCCCAGATGTTGTCTTCGTTGCCAACGCGTACGTGGACACCCAGGATGGTCGCCATCTGCTGAATCGCGATGTTGCCGCGCATGCTGCTCCAGAACGTCACACTGGAGGCGCCGTGCGACGTGCGACGCAGCATCTCCATCCAGTCGAATGGATTGCGCCCCATTGTGCCGCCGCCATAGCCGCACAACGCGACATTCATCGGGCCCTTGTACACCCCGGCGCGCAGCAGCCGCTCGATGATTTCAAGCTGGTGAACCGTAGCGGGTACGAAGTAAGGCTGGATCTTGTTCGCGGAGAGTCGTTTGAGATGTCAAGGTAAAACGCGGGAGTCGAATCGACGACCATGCCGCTCCAGGCGGCTGCCACTGTAGGATCGGCCAAGTGAGTCCCTTGCGCGTCACCCGGTTGAAAGGCCTGGGTAATGTTCCACAAGGTTGTGCCAGTGGTCACCGTCACGCAATCGAGTCGTCACGCGCGGTGGCATCCGGGAGAAAGCGAAGCCAGGAACACTATTTTCGTAAGTTGTACTCATCCTTCTTCTGTCCGGGAACTGTTGGCTGATACTTTAAGTGAAGCCTCTATTTTCCACCGGATCTAAAACCGACAAAGCAAGCATAGGAACTATCAGTGTTGTGTCAACTGAAGTAATTCAGGGGGTTTTTAATACAATGCCAAGGTGTTTCATATCTGAGTCAAATAGGGTGCGCCGAGTTAAACGCAGCTTGAAACCTGTGCTGATAAAACATTCTTGATCTGTCTTTCCAAGATGCTGATGGGCTATGAACAGCATTTCTCTGGTCGTCTACTTCAGGCCGGATAGCGACGGTCAATCACCGACCTCGATTCCCAGGTATCTGACGGTGTTTTCAAGCTTCGTATGACCAGGCAGGAACTGGACAGCTCTCAGGTTCTTCGTCCTGCGACCCATTGACGGTGGAGGCAGCCTGAATTCGGCCAGAAGCGGAAACTCAAGGCTTCCCTAAACGTCGATAATCCAGGTTGATATGATGAATGCACCGAACAGAACCGAAAACTTGCGGAACAAATAATCCGCGATGATTCAATTTGGTAGGCGATTCCAGTTGCGAACCCTCATCCTTTACAGTGCGTCGCAAACTGGTTTCGTCCAAGTGTCTTGGCGCTATACAGCGCCTGATCTGCGGCTTCGATTAAACTTTGCAATTGGTCCAATCGGGAACCCGCGGCAGTGGCAATCCCTATACTTACACTCACTCGACCCAATGGGCTGGCTTCGTGGGAAATACTCTCTTCTTTCAACCGGCGCAGGATTAGTTGCGCCACAACCTGCGCACCATCAATGTCCGTATTAGGCATGATTACGCCCATCTCTTCACCACCATACCGCGCCACTAGATCCGATGGTCGGCGTACGCATTCCTCCACGACCTTACCAATGCTCTGCAGACAGAAGTCGCCGGCAACATGTCCTTTGGAATCGTTGAACAGCTTGAAATAGTCGATGTCAATCATCAGAAGTGCCAAAGACGTCCCCTCGCGCTGTGCTCGTCGCGCCTCCATGGCCAATGTCACATCAAAATAGCGCCGATTCGCCAAACCGGTTAGGGCATCCTTCATCGCCAGTAGCTCCAGTTGCCGATTCGATGAGAGCAATTGCTCCTGAGTGCCCCTCAACTGACCTTCTACCTTGGTACGCCGACGGATATCCAGGATCAAAAGCCAACCGATGAGGCCGGTGAGCCCTAGCAGCCCCGTCACCACTACCGCCGACAGCAGTGCCTCCATTCGCCACGCAGTGAGCGCTTCTCGCTTCCCGAGAGCGACGGTGGTTATCAGCGGCAGCTTGTCACTCTTTTGGAATGCATAGAGCCTTTCCACGCCGTCCAGGCTGGAGGTGAACGACGCGGTGCCGACGGATCGGTCCACAAGATACTTCGCATAGATCGGCGACTTCGAAAAGTTGCGCCCCATGTCCTGCTCGCGGAAGGGATAGCGAGCTAACAACGTACCATCGGTATAGGACAACCCGATGGCACCCTCTTGCCCTACGTCGATCTTTCCAAACAGCCGCAGGAAGTTTTCTATCCCCAACGTTACCGCCACCACCCCGGCAAATTCTCCGCGAGCATCATTGAAGCGCCGGCTGACGGTGATCACCCACTCCTGATTGGAACGGCTTTGGATTGGCGGACCGATAAGGATCTCACGGGATGGATCGTCGCGATGATGAATGAAATAGGCACGATCACTGCTGTTCGCCCCGGCCGGAATCGGCCGATTGGAAGACATCAACCAGCGTCCCTGATTGTCGTAGATGGTAATACCACTGAGCTGTGGCATCAGGGGTTGCTGTCGATTGACCAGCGCACTTAACCGCCGGATCTGTATGGGGCCACTACCTTCAGTTTCCAGGCGTTCGACAAGCCCGAGCAAGAGCAAGGAGCTTTGGCGGACAATGCCTTCGGAGTAGGTAGCGAGCGCCTGAGTGAGATTCAATCCGTGGACATTCACATCCTCCAGCGCTCGATCTCGGGAGGCCAGCACCTTCCAGACAGTCAGTGATGCCAGGGAACAGCCGATAAACAACAGCAAAAGTACAACCAGGTGGGTATCACGCTTCACGTCACTACCTTATGGAAAGTCCAGTTTTCCGTTCCAGCTACTGTTGGGCCAAGGCCATAACGGCAGCTGTTTTTCCTTGTCTTGAATAAGGATACAAGTCGTTACGCATAGTTGCAGCGCTCTGACCGCAGGCAACGGCCGTACTATAATTAATTTCTGTCAATGTTTGTGTGGCGAGCGCTCCAAAACGAATCAGGTATCCATAGCGTTCACCTCACAGGCAGAGGGCAGCACAGCAGAAGGGATGGGCAATACGTCTGAGTACGCGAGAGAGGGTTCAGCCATGAAAATTCACTCCTTCCAGCATTACTCTCATGGTCTGGAAATGGCCGTTCACGATGCATGGATTACCGCCAAGGTGAAGTCGGCCCTGGCATTTTCCGATCCGACCCTTAGTCTGCATATCAATGTCAAAACCCATGCGGGCATAGTGGGGTTAAGCGGCCGCGTCAACACTCATAGACAGTGTGAACAGGCCATTGATCTGGCCCGTTCGGTTCATGGTGTCGCCGAAGTCGATGCCAGCGACCTGCAGACCCATGTGTTCACGCCAGGGAGTTTTCCAGAAGCGCCCAACGCCGAAGAGAGCACTGAACGCCGGCCACAATCGTCAAAAAAGATGGACGACAAATCATAATGGCAACTTTATAGGCGCCGCGCTCCCAGTCGGGAACCGAGAGCGGAGGGAAGCTCAATGCCTATGTGTCCCAGAGTGAAGCGCCCATGGTTTCGTGGATATTTCCGACTGGCTGCTCATGGTCGGTTTCTGCCCCTCACGGAGGGCCGCTTCACGCCCTGAGGAAGTCAGTCAACCAAAAACGTGGTTTTCGCGTCCCAAAGAAGTCTCTACAAATGAACGACCAACCTGAACTTCCCCTTCGTTTAATCTCCGCGCCAGATGGCACTTTTAAACACCGCTATATTGATACACCGTCGCACTCCAATACTGGCTGCCGTTACGTTTTTGGCGAACCCATCCATCGGCCACCAGTTGTTTGGCGATCATTCGATTCATAAAGCCATGACCGAGCAGCAGAACCGGTCCTTCGTTGGCAAGGGACTGAAGTCGTCGAGCTGCCGTGCTGGCGCGTATCCTCGCAGTTGCGGCGGATTCGACGCTGCGTGAGTAACCGCACAACCATAAGACTCGAAGGATAAATGCCCAGGTAAACGACGATAGCCGTGGCAGTTTCCAGTGACCATAAGGCAGTTGCGCTTCACAGAAAAGCGCGTCGACAAGGGCGGGCTTCAGGCCAAGAGCCTGGACGGAGGTCAGCGCACGAGGCGCGCTGCTTGAGACAATCACCTTGGCGGTTGCAGCGAGCTGCATGCTGGCATCCGGGACGGGTTGGTTGGTAATTTCGGACCGGTTGTATTGCTCGATCCAGTCTTTCATATCGAGCGCTGACATTTTGTCGGTTGCGACCAGTTTTGGCTGGCCGTGACGCATCAGGATTATTTCCCTACTCACTGTATGTTTACGTCCTTGTTCAGGTGTGCGGTCAATGTGGAAGGAGTGCGGTTCCGGGAACTTAAGGTTTGACTCTCAAACCAATCGTGATCGCGGTACCACGCCACCGTGTCGGTGATTGTCAGCTCTAGTGGCCGGAAACTCAGGCCAAGCTCTTGTTCACTCTTGCTGTGGTTGAAACAGGTGCGGTCCTTCTCTCGTACCAACAGGCGCAACGTGGCCATGCTCAGCAGAATGGGCTTGCTGGTAATACGCGCATACATCTCCTGCACAGCCGCCAATGTATATAGAAAGGTGAGCGGTAGTTGTCGAACGGGTGTCTTGACGCCCGCTATACGTCCAAGCATAGGCACCAGCTCACGCATTGTCATATGCCGGCCCGCCGCGAGATAGCGCTCACCTCGCCGGCCCTGTTTGGCGGCAGCAATCAGCGCCCCTGCCACATCACGGGCATCGACAACGGAGAAGGTGCCAGGGATCAGCCCGGGCAACTTGCCGTTCACGACATCGTTGACCAATTGTCCGGAGGAGGTTGGGCCAATGTCGGCAGGACCCCACATCCAACCGGGCAGGACCATGCAGGCATGCATCTCGGGATGTGCTTCCAGGAACGACAAGATGACACGGTCGGCGAGGATCTTGCTGCGGTAATAGTCATCCGCGTCGGCGTCGGCCCGCAGACATGTCTCATCGATGGACATGCCAGGTGCGCCGTCGAGCACAGCAATGGAAGACGTATGGACGAACCGTCGTATACCGACGCGGTAGGCCTGGTTAAGCAGGCGCCGCGTACCAGACACATTGATCTTTTCGAGTTCTTTCCAGTGGCTGCCGCCCTTGTAGTTATCGCGAAAGAACGCCGCGGTGTGAAACACCGTATCGCAACCTTGCAGCGATGCTGCGAATGCGTCGACATCGGCCATGTCACCCACGACCAACTCCACACCTGGCAGATTGTTGAACTGCTGTTCACCTTTGGCTCTTGAGCGGACCAGGCCTTTGACCGTGTAGCCACGAGCGACCAATTCACGCACCAGGTTGTTGCCCAGCAAGCCGGTTGCTCCAGTAACAAATGCACTGCGCATGGCTTAACCCTCACCCTGTTCGGCTAACGGCATCAACACCGCACTGTCGAAGAAGGCCTCTTCACGGATGGCCAGCCCGTTTCTGAAGGTGAAGTGTGCGGCGTAGTGCACGGTAATGTGGCGTCCATGAGGTGCAATCACCCGGCCTGGCAGCACCAAGGGTGCGGCGAAGGTGCCGGTCAGTAAGGCAGTCAGCGCCAAACGATCGTCAGCGACCATGAATGGGGTGAAGGTCACTTGGGCATCAGGGAACGCTTCGAACAGCGCAGTCTCTCGTTTGCGCATGTATTCGCGACCGGTTTGAATCCCCATACCATCGAGGTAGATGAAGTCTTCGCAAACCAGCGTAAGCATCGCCTCCACATCACGGCGATTGAAGGCTCTTGAGGCGCGCTCCGCATAGTCGTTGGGGCCAGTAGTCATATAATCCATTCCATTCGTTTCGAGGGCCTGTAGATATACCTTTGAGGCCTCTGCCGAAAAACAGCGACTACTGCATAATGGATTTGCACATATGCAGACCAGGGAGGACAGGACGCATGGCGTTGCAAGCAAATTGGGACGATCTTCGTCTGCTGTTGGCAGTCTCGCGGCGTGGCAGCTTCCTTCAAGCTGGCCAGTTGCTGGGTATCGCGGCGTCTACCGTGTCCCGCCGCCTGACCCAACTTGAGGTCGCACTGGGCGAGCCACTCGTCGAGCGGGGCGTTGAAGGATGCTGGTTGACCTCGCGGGGCCAGTCCCTCGTGGAAGTTGCCCTGGCTGCGGAAGCGGGCTTGAGGCGTCAAACCGCTGTTGGCAAATCCGAGCTGCACACAGAGCTATCTGGCAGTGTCATGGTCAGTGCAGGAGAGGGTTTCTCGTCTTGTGTGCTGGAGGCCGCGAGTCGCTTCACTTCTCTGCACCCGCGTTGCTCGGTGGAGCTGATGGTCACAGCCGACTTTCACAAGATCGTCCGCGGCGTGGCAGACATTGCGGTACGTACAGCTCATCTAGGCGAACCGTCGCTGATTTATCGACCAATAGGCAGGCTCGCTTACGGTGTATTCGCCGATGCAGGTTATCTGAAACGGTGTCCAGGGGTGACTCCGGCCACTGCGGTTAATATTGCCTTGCTTCCTCCGCTGGACATGTTGCCGCAAATGCGTGCGGCAAAGGCCGCGGGTCTGGAACGCGCGCAGATCAGCGTGAACTCGTTCGCGGTTCAGCTCGAATCGGTGAGGCGAGGAATGGGTGTGGCAGTACTGCCCCGTATTCTGGCGAAGGACCTGATCAAGGTGTTCCCGGATCTCCAACTTTCAGATATGGAAGTCTATCTGGTGACCCGGCCTCAGGCATTGAAACAGGCTCACATTAAATGTTTTTTTGCAATCCTGGAGCAGGTGCTGCTTGAAGCCCTTTCCATAGAAAATGTGGAAGGTTACCTCTTGGGGGGCGACCTGAAATGGGTGCATGGGGGCGCTAGCCAAAATAATTGAGATTGGTTCAGTCATGACATCAGCTAACGAAGTTACCAATGAAACCATGACCGGCAGAGATCGACCCATAGCTGCCGGTGAACAACGGCAGCGTTCGGCCAATAGCGGTCAGTCGTGACTATGTCTTCACCGCGTTTCTAAAACTCAACATTGTCGCTGGCGAGATTACGTAAACCAGCGGCAAGCCATTCGCCTGCCACCCATGCACTCCTCTTAGACTCAGAGCCCTGCAAAGTGGGTCAATATCTCCAGAAAACGGGAGTTACGAGTACCAACACCGTCAGGATTTCCAGTCTCCCCAGAAGCATTCCAACGGTCAGTAGCCATTTGGCGGCATCAGGTAATGATGAGAAATTACCGGCCGGCCCAATGATCGTGCCAAGCCCCGGCCCGACGTTACACACCGCAGTAGCGGCACCGCTCAATGCGGTTGTCCAATCAAGGCCAATGAGAGCCAGGCCCAAGGCGATGGCCGCAATGGTGATGGTGAAGAAAAACGAGAAGGTTAAAAGCGAGCGCAAGATCTCCTCATCAATGGGATGACCGTTGTATTTCTTCTGAATCACGGCTCGAGGATGGATCAACTGCTTCAAACTACTGACCAGTAGAGCGGCAGCAACCTGAAAACGGAAGATTTTGAGACCGCCTGCAGTGGAGCCTGAACATCCACCCACGAAGGTCAAATAGAAAAACAGCAAGACAGCGAAGCTGCCCCACAAGGTGTAGTCGCCAACTGCAATTCCGGTGGTCGTGACGACCGAGGTCACATTGACTGCCACGATACGAAACGCATCCCACCATCCGTAATCGCTGTGAAAACACAGCCAGGTACCCACAGTCAGCGAAGTGACGATCAAGAATCCAATAAATCCGCGTACCTGGTGATCTTTGATCAGCGCACGCCGATTGCCCCGCAATGTCGCGACGTACAAGGTGAAAGGCAGGCTGCCCAGAATCATGATGGCCACTGCCACCCAGTGAATCGCGGGTTGCGTCCAATGCCCAAGTGAGGCGTCCGACGTTGAGAACCCCCCAGTAGAGATCAACGACATTGCGTGGTTGACCGCTTCAAATGGCGTCATTCCTGCGAGCCAGAGCGCCAGAGCTCCGATGCCAGTAAGCCCCAGATAGAGCAAAAGGATGTACTTGGCTGCAACATGGGAACGTGGCGTCACTTTCTCCGACCAGTCTGAGGACTCTGTCTGGAACAGACGCATGCCGCCTACTCGCAACAGTGGAAGGATCGCCACAGCCATGCCGATAAAACCGATACCTCCCAACCAATGCAGCATGGAGCGCCATATCAACAAGCCGGGAGATGAGGTATCCAAGCCGGTGAGTACAGTCGAGCCAGTGGTTGTGATACCAGACATCGTTTCAAAGAATGCGTCGGTGTAGCTGATATCGCTGATGAACACCATTGGCAACGCTGCGAAGGTACACACCACGACCCAACTGCCAGTAGTCAGCAGGTACATATCCCTCGGGCGAAGCTGGCCAGTATCCGGGCGCCCCCGCACAATCAACAGCAAGCCACAGATGAAGGTAATCAAACTCGACCAGAGAAAGGCCGACAGATCGTCGCTACGCTCATAGGCCACCAGTGTGATCATGGGAATAGCCATGCTTATGGCCAGCGTGATCAGAAAAATGCCTAAGATGAAGCCGATAAGCCGAATTGCTGCGAGGGACATAACAGAGCATTCCAAATTAGCACCGCGCAGTATTGGATACCCAACCTCAAGACTCCGTAAATTTTACGTAAAATTTCTACAGGCAATTCCTCAGGCTGCGTACGTCAGAGGGTTTTCAATGAGTCAATCGTGCTCACAGACGAGCAACGGTACTTCGTCAAGGCATGCAGAAACGAAGGGCAGCTTCGGGTCGGTTTCAGCCGGTCACCACAGGCAGAAATCGGCCAGGAGCAGTCAGTCAGCGCGCTTGCAAGAGGAGGGACGATTCAGTTTCCCATTCAACTTACCTTGCTGCGATACCAGGCGGCAGTAGGTTCATTCTCAGCCTGGAATTTTCGAATTTCGAATTGCCGTGATTCGCGCAGGGCCTGCCTCCAGCTACTGCAACCGTAGCGCTTGGGTGTCTGCTCTGGATAGGTATTGCCAATCCAGCGGACGGCTGCCTCCAGTCGCGTCCAGCCACCTTCGGCAAGCTTGGTTTCTGCTTCACGTAAACAGCTGCATATCCCACTGTCAGGCCAATCGATTGAGCCATCCGCCCGGATACCGTCGAACATATCTTCAAATGCTTGGCTCTGCACAAGCAAAGCCATTTTAGCTCGTGCCTCATCCATGGCTTTGGCCCAGGATTGCAGATTCAGACAATGCCGATTGATGGTTTCGTAGCTTTCCTCCAGAAAACCATCCGCCGCCTGGCAGCCTGATTCAGTCCAGAGATCGAAACGCTCAATGAAGTGGTGAACCAGTTTATTGCGCAGGTCAACCAGCTCCTTAAGGTCGGCCTTCAGTGCCTCATATTGCTCGGCAGTCATTTCCAAACGGTATCGATGCCTGAGCCCGATCTGGTCACCGATATCGGGTTCGGACTGTGACGCTTCTTCATTTGTGTGCGGCGGGGTCAGAAAGCTTTCGGTCAACATCCCTATCAAAGTGCCCATGGTCTTTTTCTGGGCACCTGCGATTTTCTGCTCACTGATGGTAGACAGCTGATCCGCAGGACCGCTCAGCTCGCCATGCGCGACAAGTGCTTTCAGCTGCCGTTCGTATTGTTGCAAGCGCAACAGGCAGCGCCCCAGTTTGCGCTGCACTATAGGTTGAAGGTCAGGTACATCATCCGAGGGCATGTTAGTGGCTTCATCCATGATTAACGACTCAGGCAGAAGTGGTAGGGCTGGAGCGATTCACTGCAATAAGCTTGCCCTGCCAGGAGGGCTTGCAGCGCGTAAATCGCCGATCACCTCGACTCCATCAAACCGGAACGATCCATCATGCGAACACTGGCAAACGTCGATTCGTTTCGCGCCTGGTCGAGCGCTGTAAGCGGTTTGGTCAATGACTGTTGCGTAGTCGCAAGCGTTGCCGATTTGCGATTCATTTCAGAGCCGGAACGCTCCTCACTGGGTGGAACACCAAAGTACTCGCGATAGCATTTGGAAAAATGCGGTGTGGACACGAAACCGCATACATACGCCAACTCAATGATCGACAATGATGTTTGCTTGAGCAGTTGTCGTGCTCGAACAAGACGTAACCTCATATAGTAGCGTGACGGCGTACAGTGAAGGTATTTCTGAAATAGCCGCTCCAGCTGTCGACGTGACAGGTCAACGTATTCTGCAAGGTTATCGAGGTCGATCGGTTCCTCGAGATTGGCCTCCATCAACGCGACGATCTCTTGCAGCTTGGGCTGATGAGTTCCGAGCATATGCCTGAGTGGAACGCGCTGATGATCCTGTTCGTTGCGTATGCGCTCGTAAACGAACATATCAGAAATGGCTGCCGATAATTCACGACCATGATCGCGACCGATCAGGTGCAGCATCATGTCCATGGGGGCCGTTCCGCCGGAGCTTGTAAAGCGGTTTTGGTCGAGGGTGAACAGGCTCGCGCTGATGCTGACTCGCGGGAAGGCTTCCTGCATGGCGGCCAGAAATTCCCAATGCACACTGCACTCGTAGCCGTCGAGCAGCCCGGCTTTTGCGAGCGCCCAGCTGCCGGTGCACACACCTCCCAAGCGTCTGGATTGACGCGCCAAGGCTTGCAGCCAGGTAATGTGCTCGCGGGTAATCACGCTCTGGATTCCAATGCCGCCGCACACGATTACAGTGTCCGCCACCAATGGGTTGTTCCACGAAGCATCCGGAGTGATCTGCACGCCGTCACTGGCCCAGACAGGCTCTCCACCGGGGCTGAACGTATGCCAGCGATATAGCTCTCGCCCCGACAACTGATTGGCCATGCGCAGTGGTTCTACTGCGGACGCCAGGGAAATAAGTGTGAATTTGTCCAGCAGCAGAAAACCGACGGATTGAGTCTTCCCGTCGGACACGGTGGAGTTCGATGACATCGTGGTCATGTCCTCACAAAAAGCGATGACGGCCTGTGACACAGGGGCGGGTAATACCCCCTGTCCTGGCGAAGGGGGTATCAGGTTCGGCGCAACTACCTCCCTGGTTTTATCCCGCCGATGTCACTCTCGCAGCCTGCGCAGTGTGACGCGATGTCACAAGGCCGATAAAGGAAATCGCCAGCGCCAGGCCAATGGTCGTGCTCACTTCGGTACGGTGTTCAGGGGAGGCCATCATCACCGCCAGCGCCGCGCAGATGAACACGATCACCAACCAGGTGAGCCATGGAAACAGCCACATGCGAAAGGTCAGCTCGACGTTCTGCCGACGCAACATCCGGCGCATGCGCAGCTGCGACACTGCAATGGCCAGGTACACCACCAGGGCAATCGCGCCGGAACTGGCCAGCAGGAACTCGAACAACCCGGCGGGCATGAAGTAGCTCCACACGGTGATCGCCGCGCCCAACACGGTGCTGGCGATGACTGCTGCCCGCGGCACGCCTTCGGAGGAGGTCGCCTTCAGCGCCTTCGGCGCGTCACCGCGACGGCCCAGCGAGTACAGCATGCGCGAGGCAATGTAGATCGAGGAGTTCATGCAACTGGCCACGGCGATCAGCACCACCACGTCCACCATGAACTTGGCGTGGGGAATGTTCATGATTTCCAGGGCCCGCTGGTAGGAGCCTACCGAAGCCAACAGCGGGTCATTCCAGGGCACCACGGAGATGACCACGAAAATCGACAGCAGGTAAAACACCCCGATGCGCCAGATCACCGAACGGGTGGCCTTGGCAATGTTCTGCGAGGGATTGTCGGATTCGGCGGCGGCGATGGTGACCGCTTCGGTACCGATGAAACTGAACATGATGGTGATGAAGGCGCCGACTACCGCCGACAGCCCGTTTGGAGCAAACCCGCCGTGCTCGGCCATCAGGCCGCTCAATCCGCTGACTTCCCGATCGGGAATCCAGCCCATCAACACGGCAAAGCCCACGCCGATGAAACCGATGATCGCCACGACCTTGGCCATGGCGAACCAGAACTCGAATTCGCCGTACTTGGACACGCTGAACAGGTTTGTCACCACCAGTGCAATGATCGACACCAGGGCGAACAGCCAGGCATCGATCTGCGGAAACCATTGGTTCAATACATGACCGGCGGCCAGCGCTTCGATAGGGATCACCAGCACCCAGAACCACCAGTAGAGCCAACCGACGGTGAAGCCGGCCCAACGGCCGATGGCCTGGTCGGCATAGGTGGAGAAAGAGCCGGTGTCCGGGTTGGCCACCGCCATTTCACCGAGCATGCGCATGACCAGGACGACGAGCAGGCCAGAGAATAGATAGGCCAGCAGGACCGCCGGGCCAGCCGCCGCAATGGCGTGTCCTGAGCCAACGAACAAACCGGCGCCGATAATACCGGCGATAGACAGCATTGTTACGTGACGAGGCTTGAAGCCCTGCGCCAATTGGCCACTCGAATCCTTGGAGCTCGGGCTAATCATTGGTTTTTTTTTCTCTGCCGATCGACATTTAAGCGGATGGATAGGGCAACAGATCATCATTGCTGCCTGCCGGGCTTCCTGAAAGAAGCACCCTTCAAACGCTGCAGTTCTTATCAAGCCCATCATCGTGACGTGGTTGTTTCGATGAAAAGGTGCGCCACCTTACCCGGCTTGTCCGATGATTCAGTTATCTGATCACGCCACATCCGTGTCTGATATCGACACAGGAAGTTATTGTGTTCGCGATGGAAACCAGCGAGTCACTACGTGGCCAAGGGTAATCATCCCGGTTCATTGAGAGTGCTTTTAATCAGGTAGCGAGACTCGTTGCCTATAAGGAATAAATTCACCGCTCCTCAAGAACCTCTATTTGGGTTGACTGACTTCCTCGGGGCGTGAAGCGGCCAGTCATGCCTGGCTATCGTCGGCTAGTAATGGAGGGGGAGTGAAGGGCAATCCAGGTAAATATCAGGTGCGAGGAAAGGTTACAGTGAATGTTGTACCGGTGGTGAGAGTAGAAGTTACAGCCACTTCGCCGCAGTGCGCCTTAACGATCTCCCGAACGATGAACAGACCCAACCCGACACTTCTGAGTTCGGCATTGTCATGACTGCCTCGGATCATCGGCTCGAACAAATCCCCAAGCAACGCCTCAGGTATAGGGGTGCCGAAGTTGTGCACGGTTATAACGAGAACTTGATCTTCAAAGCGTGTGGAAACGGTGACTTCGCTATCGTTGGCACCGTAGGCGACTGCATTGGCGACCAGATTGCCGATGAGCTGATAAAGCCGATCGCTGTCTGCAGAGAAAGCACCTTGCCCATACCGCAGATGGGTCAACGTATGCCCGGGAAAAGCCAGGCTCAACTCGTCCAGGCAATCGGCTATCAGTTCGTGTAAATCGACGGGTTTGGGCAGGACCGAGATACCTCGCCCGACCTGAGTCAGGGTGAAATCCAGTAGATCGGCCACCAAGCGCTGCGCACGCTCGGCCGAATGGGTGATGTGGCCAAGTATCTGGACCTGTTTGGCATCCATCTCTTTGCGGCCCAGCAGTTCCGTGGCCATTTTTATGGCTGACAACGGGTTGCGCAGGTCATGACTGACAATCCCGATCAGTTGCTCGGCGAACAGGGCCCTGTCCTCCGCCGCAGCGTACGTGATACGCAACTTGTCCTGGGTCATGTCCTGTACGCGTTGGTCCTTGAGGTGTTTCGCCAAATGCCTTTCGGCAAGCATTCGGGCATTGAGCAGTTCGCGCTCGTACCTTTGGCTATCCGCGGCCTTGAATAGCGTCATTTCATGAAATATGCCAGCAGAATGCTCACAGCTGATGGCGCTGAGCATCATTGGAATGAAATCTCCGTTGTGGTGAACGAGATCGAACTTCACGTCAGCAACGACGCCCTGAATCTGCATGAGGGGCGCCCAGTACATCTTGTGGAACGTCCTTCCCTCGAGGCTCATCAAGTCCTGGATGTGACGCCCGAGCAGCTCTTTTCGCCGCAAGCCTAACCAGCGGCAGAACGTGAGGTTGACCCGTGCGATCTCGCCATTTTCTGCGGTCAGCAGCAATCCACAGTCAGCTTCGTCGAAGAGAACGTCAGAACCGGGCTGCGAATTTTCATCTTCGGACATTTGTATTCACTGACCAAAGGGGCCGATATCTGGAAAATTATAGACACGGCTTGCGCAAGGGCACTCAGAACTTGCCCTTTTCAGACCTCGATGTTTTTTTTGGGGCGTTCACTGGTTTGGAGGTCACCGCCCCTTGTGGGAGCTGGCTTGCCAGCGATGGTCGTTAACGATAACGCGTACCGCTCAACGCATGTCCTGGTCCTGAGATTGATTTGTTGAACTCGGGCTGAAAGCACTCATCTAACCTATACGTGGGAATATTTCCCGCGAAGCGATACTGACTGGTGTTGAAGGATCATGCGCAAGCCGCAGTTGCTCGTTAAAGCTGCAGATTGATGACCGTGTCGGTTGGCTGGCCGCCCAAATGGGCGGCCGGGAACTTACTGGATATTGCGTTCGATACGGACATGACTACGCAACTCCAACCGGAGGTTGGAACATGCAGCTCAATAAATGTTTATTGGCTCTGGCAATTGGCGCAGTCCTGTCGGCATCGACTGTACTGGTGCCCGATTACATCGGCAGTTTCTCCAGCGTGTATGCCAAAGAAGGTGGCAGCGACGGTGGTCAGGGTGGCAGCGGCCAAGGAAAGGGTGGTGATCATGGAGCAGGAGGCGATGGAAAGGGTGGCGATCATGGAGCAGGAGGCGATGGAAAGGGTGGAGATCATGGAGCAGGAGGCGATGGAAAGGGTGGTGATCATGGAGCAGGAGGCGATGGAAAGGGTGGTGATCATGGAGCAGGAGGCGATGGAAAGGGTGGCGATCATGGAGCAGGGGGCGATGGAAAGGGTGGCGATCATGGAGCAGGAGGCGATGGAAAGGGTGGTGATCATGGTGCGGCAGGCGATCATGATGCGGCAGGCGATGATGGTGCAGCAGGCGATCATGATGCGGCAGGTGATGATGGTGTAGCAGGCAATGGCAATGCGCATGACAACGACGCAGACAACAATGGCGCAGACGCTGCCGTGAACGACGCAGATGCAGCCCGGGACGCTGCCAATGCTGAAGCGGATGCAACCCGGGATTCGGCAATAGCTACTGCAAATGCTACCAGGGACGCCGCCAGAACTCAGGCGGATGCAGCCAGGGACGTAGCAAGAGCTGCTGGCGTAGCGGGCGCGGATGCCACAAGGGATGCTGCCAGGGCCGCTGCGGATGCAGCCAGGGACGCCGGCAAGGCAGGCGCAGATGCAGCCAGAGATGCTGCCAAAGCTGCTGCAGATGCAGCCCGGGACGCCAAAGTTCAGGCAATTTGCCAGAGAGTCGAGCAAAGTCCGGCCGAAAGATGCCAGAGAGGCTGGCAAAGTTGAGGCGAAAGATGCCCGAGAGGATCTGGCAGACGCCCGAGACGCCCCGGATATGCGCCTGAGGTAAGCAAATAGGCTTGCGTGTTCCGTAATGAACACGGCAGGCCTTCCGGTAGAAACCGGCTCGCATGAGAGGCGTATCGGCAATGAGTCGCAAGCCCTTAAGCGTCGCGGGGTTTGCAGCTTTCCTTCTGCTTACACAGAATTTAGTTGTGTTGCGTCGAGCGGTTGAACCCACAACCGCGAGAAGACATTCGGGTATGGGCAAAGCGTGGCACAGTTTCCGGAGATATTTCGACGTCGCAGCGTTGCCGCGGCAAGGATTTCTATTGAGTTGGCATGGCTGGCAAACAGCCGTTGCGAGAGAAATAAATCTCATTCGCCATTTATCTGGCGCTCGTCTGACGCTCGTCTGAAAAGCGTCGGATAAATGACGTTTTGCGTTGTTCTTTCACCTTCCTGACCTAGGCTCAAGCCATGTGGGGAGGAGGTGAAGTCCATGCGCAAATTATTGATTGGCTCGTCGATACTGGCCTGTCTGGTGGTGCTGGGCGGCTGGTTGAGTCGACCACAGCCGTTGCCGGTCAGGCTGCTGGAGGTTGAGCGCGGGCCGGTGGAGACGCTGGTTGCCAACACCCGCGCGGGTACGCTGAAGTCCTGTCGGCGCTCGCATCTGTCCTTCAATGTCGGCGGCCAGGTTGCCGAGTTGCTGATCGCCGAGGGCCAGCGGGTCCAGGCGGGTCAGGTGCTCATGCGCTTGCGGCAGGTCGAGCAGCAGGCCCGGTTGCAGGAGGCCGAGGCGCGGTTGGAGGCCCAACGCAACGCCCGCGAACAGCGCTGCCAGCAGGCTCATCTGGACCGGCGCGACCTCGATCGCCTGGGCCAACTGGCCGACCGCAAACTGGTTGCCGCCGATCGCCTCGATCAGGCCGAAACCAAGGCTCACCTGGCGAAGCTGATGTGCAGTGCCAGTGCCGTGCTGATCCGCGAGGCCGACGCCAGCCTGCAGTTGCAGCGTTCACTGCTGGAGCAGACGACCCTGCGTGCGCCATTCGCTGGCATAGTCGCAGAAATCAACGGCGAACTCGGCGAGTTCGTCACCCCTTCGCCGCCGGGTATTCCCACGCCGCCGGCGGTCGACCTGATCGACGACAGCTGCCTGTATGTCGAGGCGCCGATCGATGAGGTGGACGCTGCCCGGGTTCGCCCCGGAACCGCGGTGCGGATCAGCCTGGATGCTTTCCGTGGGCAGCATTTCGCTGGCCGCGTCAGCCGCATCGCGCCCTATGTGCGTGAACTGGAGAAGCAGGCGCGTACCGTCGATGTCGAGGTGCGCTTCGACCAGCCGCCGGCCGATCTGGTTCTGCTCACTGGCTATAGCGCCGATGTCGAGATCCTCCTGGAGCAGCGCGAACGTGCTTTGCGTATCCCCACCGAGACCCTGCTGGAGGGGCAGCGCGTGCTGCGCTATGACCCCAGCGCCCGGGTGTTGCGCGAGGTGGAGGTGCAAACCGGGTTGAGCAACTGGCGCTGGACCGAGGTGCTCGCAGGGCTGGACGAGGACGCGCGCATAGTCGCCAGCCTCGAGCAGGAAGGGCTCAAGGACACCGTGTCGGTGATACCGGTGGATGCGTCGGAGACTCAGCAATGATCCGCCTGCGCGGCGGCAGCCGCAGCTTCCAGTTGGGCGAGCAGAAGGTGATGGGGCTGGACGGCCTGGATCTGGACATCGCCGCCGGTGACTACATGGCGGTGATGGGCCCGTCGGGCTCGGGCAAGTCGACCCTGCTGAACATCCTCGGTTTGCTCGATGCGCCGAGCGCTGGCGAATACTGGCTGCAGGGCGAGGCCACGGCGACGCTGAGCGAGGCGCGGCGCGCCCAATTGCGCAGCCAACTGATAGGTTTCGTGTTCCAGTCCTACCACCTGATCGCACGGCTGACGGTGCTGGAGAACATCGAACTGCCGATGGTCCTCGCCGGTATCGGCGCGGCGCAACGGCACAAGCGCAGCAGCCAATTGGTGGCGCGCCTGGGGCTGGGCGATCGTATTGCCCACCGCCCGGGCGAGCTGTCCGGTGGACAGCGCCAGCGCGTCGCCATCGCCCGGGCGATGGTCATGCAACCGGCGCTGTTGTTGGCCGACGAGCCCACCGGCAATCTCGATAGCCAGGCCGGCGCCGAAGTCTTCAGCCTGCTGGAGGAGCTCAACGACGAGGGGCTGACCCTGATAGTGGTGACCCACGACGCCAGCCTGGGCGCCCGCGCGCACCGCCAGTTACACATGCGTGACGGGCGGATCCACAGTGCTGCGTCGCAGCAGGCGCTGGCCTGATGCGCGCCGCCGATGCCCTGGCCTTCTGGCTCGGCGCCTTGCGTGGGCATCGCTCGCGCAGCCTGATGCTGCTGCTGGCCATCGCTATCGGGGTGGTTGCGGTCAATCTGCTCACCGGTCTCGGCGCGGGCGCGCGGGCCTTCGTCCTGAACGAGTTCTCGCTGCTTGGGCGCGACATCCTGATCGTTTTCCCGGGCCGCAAGGAAACCACGGGGCGCATGCCGCCACTCACCGGACTGACGCCGCACGAGTTGACCTTGCAGGACGTCCAGGCCATCACCCGGTTGCCGGGCATCCGCCGGGTCGCGCCGATGCAGGCCGGGCAGATGGAGGTGATAGTCGGTAACCGCAATCGTGAGGTGCTGACCCTGGGCACCACGCGAGACTTCTTCGCCATTCGCCAACTGACGGTCGTCCAGGGCCAACCCCTGCCGGAGCTGGACCCTGAGCAGGCCGAGGCCGTCTGCGTGATCGGCGGCAAACTCCGGCGCGAGCTATTCGGTGCGCGCCCGGCCCTGGGTGAATGGTTGCGCGCCGGCGACCGGCGCTTTCGGGTGGTCGGTATCCTCAGTGAGCGGGGCGAATCCCTGGGAATGGATTTCGCCGAAATGTTGATCATCCCGGTGGCCAGTGCCCAGGCCTTGTTCAATCGCGAGGGGTTGTTGCGGGTGTTTGTCGAGGTGCGTGGACCGAGCTTTCTCGAGCGCAGCAAGCGGCTGATACTCGCCGCGCTCAAGGAGCGCCACGAGGGTGAGGAAGACATCACCCTGATCAGCCAGGACAGCCTGCTCAGTTCCTTCGACGAGATACTCACGGTGCTGACCCTGGCGGTGGCCGGGATTGCCGCGATCAGCCTGCTGGTGGCAGGCATCCTGATCATGAACGTGACCTGGATTGCGGTGAGCCAGCGCAGCGCCGAGATCGGCCTGCTCAAAGCCATAGGTGTGACGGCGGCGCAGTTGCGCCTGCTGTTCCTCGGCGAGGCGGCGCTGCTCGCCCTGGCGGGGGCGCTGGCGGGGCTGCTGCTGGCCGAAACCTTGCTCTGGCTGGGGCGCCTGGCGTTCGATCTGCCGCTCTATGCACCCTGGTGGGCGCGGGCTAGCGCGGTGCTGCTGGCACTCGTCACGGCGCTGCTATTCGCCTGGCTGCCGGCCGCTCGGGCCGCGGCGCTGGAGCCGGTGGCGGCGCTACGCCCGCCGGGAGCGCACTGATGCGCTGGCAAGATGGTTTCCGGCTGACCAGCTCGGCGCTCACCTGTCGCCCCTTGCGCAGCCTGCTGACCCTGCTCGGGGTAGCGATCGGGATAGCCGCCGTGGCGCTGCTCACGGCCATAGGCGAAGGCGTGCGCGGCTATGTGCTGGAGAACTTCTCGCAGTTTGGTACGCGGATCATCACCGTGCGCCCGGGCAAGACCCAGACCAGCGGCCTCGGCGGTCTGCTCGGCAGCGTACGGCCACTGACCATCAGTGATACCGACGCCCTGCGGCGCTTGCCGCATGTCGAGGCGGCGGTGCCGATCATTCCGGGCAGCGGGGATATCCAGTTCGGTCAACTGAGCCGGCGCAGCGACATTCTCGGTGGCGGCCATCAGCTGGCGCAGGCCTGGCGCATGCGGCTGAGCATGGGCGAGTTCCTGCCCGTGGCCCGTGACGGTCGTTCGCCGCCTTATGTGGTGCTCGGCCATCAGCTGCGAGTCGAGCTGTTCGGTGCACGCAATCCGCTGGGCGAGCTGGTCCGCGTCGGCGGCGTGCGTTTCCGGGTGATCGGCGTGATGGCGCAGAAGGGCCAGTTGCTCGGCTTCAACCTCGACGATATCGCCTACATCCCGGTAGATTGGGCCGAAAGCCTGTTCAACCGCACCGGGGTGGTCAAAGTCCATGTGGTGTTCGGCGCCGGCACCACTTCGCGGGCGTTGAGTCAGCAGATTCGCCAGGTGCTCGGCGAACGGCACGGCGAGGAGGACTTCAGCCTGAGCACCCAGGACGACATGTTGCGCAGCTTCAACCGCGTTCTCGGCACCCTGAGCCTGGCCATCGGTGCCTTGGGGGGCATTTCCCTGTTGGTCGGCGCCGTCGGCATTCTCACCATCATGACCACCACTGTGGGCGAGCGCACGGCGGAAATCGGCCTGCTGCGGGCAATTGGTGCCAGTCCGCGGCAGGTGCTCGGGCTGTTTCTCGCCGAAGCGACGCTGCTGTCCCTGGCCGGTGGTCTGCTGGGTTTGCTGTTGATGGGCCTGCTGCTCGGGCTACTGCACCTGGCCATGCCGAGCCTGCCCTTGGCGCTGCAGCCGCTGTTTCTGCTGCTGGCACTGCTGCTGGCGGCGGTGCTCGGCATTCTCGCCGGCCTGGCGCCGGCACTGCGGGCGGCCCGCCTGCATCCGGTGGCGGCTCTGCGCAGTGAATAGCAGCCAGGCCAATGAGCCTGACGGGCGGGCTGTACGCTGCGTGACGATAACGAAAACGCCGGCGCTGGGCTGGTGATTTTAATGGGGTGGCGGCGGCAAAAACCGAGTGCAAAACTCCGGCAGCAAGTCCTCGGAATTCAGAGTGTCCTTAGAGGATAAATTTCTACGGGTTTACGTTGATCAATGTTTCGAGTGATCGCTTAGGGTCGGTTGAGGCCTGTAACGAAGGGCTGCAACCGACCCAAAGCGGCCTTTCGCCCAAGATAGATAACGACCAAAAAGGGCCGTCTGGGAATGTTCCAATCAGGGCAGTCGGCAGGGAAAACTGGTGGGGGGCGTTGTCGAGCGCAACGACGAACATTAGAAGCGTTCGCCTTGCGCGCTACTTCAGGAACGACCAGGTTGGGTAACGCTCAGTCTCGTCGGGTAAACCGGTCGCGTATGCAGGCTGTCCTCATAGGCGACCTCTCACGAGATGCTTACTTGACCTCCGGGCTGCCAGAATCCTGGGCAAATGTATGAGAGGCAGCCTCTATCCGCTCCTCGAGCTGGGCAATGTAGGTTTGAGCGTCCTCCAGGTTGAGGAACGAAACGCCCGTTTCGCCAAGCCACACTTTGCAACCGCTACCTTGCTCATTTGTTTCAATAGTGATTTTCATCGGCAAACCCTTTGCTGTTGAGGCGGCGGAGGGTAGCGCATTTTTTGGATCATTCACAATGAATCAGAGGCTCTAAATAGGGTGTTTCAAGGCGATTTGATATCAGTCTTTGGACATCGCCAGGTCTTTCTCCAGGTGAGCGAGAAGTGACGCCAATTTCAGCTCGGCATCAGCCAGCGCCTGTTCTGACGCGACTTCCCAGTACGGTGCGATTTCTAGCAAATCAGGTTCGGCCTCGGCCCGCAGGCACCATTGGTGATGATCGTGCCAGGAGCCGAGTGACGACTGTACCGACTTCAGCTGAGCTCTGGATTTTGCCTTTAGCGGTGACAGTGTTGGAAAAGCTTCGGAGAGGTATCGCGCGTTTTTCACGATGATCCTCAGCTTGTGCCGATCAAAATGTTTGTCTCGAAGTCCGGCGATCAACTGATTGATTCTTTTCCTCAGGGCTTTCTCAATCTGTCTTTTTACATCGACCAGCTCGCCGGCTCTCTCGGCTGTCCTGAACATCTCTGGCCATCGATCCAGTTCGACAAACAGTTTATCGAGCACTGGGCTGGCGGTGATCTTCCGATACTGCTCTGTAAGGACTGCGCTTCGGCTCGCCGCTTGGCGGGGATGGCCCATTTTCTGCAGCTCACCAACGATAACCTCCAGATCCCTTGTGGGGGTAGTCGCTCTACCGACTTCGGCTGCAGATTGATTCAACGCTGCGACCTCGGGCATGTTTCGCAGCGGACGTAAAAGGGTGCGTATTTTCCGCACCGCGATCCTCAGATCATGCAGGGCTTCGCCGTCGCTGTTGGCTTCTAGTCGAGCGCGCGCGTGGTAGAGAGAGACTTCCAGGGAAATGATCTGGGCCACAAAATCGTCGACAAAAGACATCATCGTCCTCGCTCGTGAGGGGGTTCGCAGAGCGTAGCAGAGCGTAGCAGAGCTATTGTTCGGTGCAGCCGTTTGCGCACGGGCACTGCAATAAAAAATTCATCTTGCCGCTGGGGGGCGGAGCCAACGGTGATGTGGGCAGTGAAAAATTTCGAAACAGTACAATTCATTGGAGGGAAATCGGGCGGTCACTTCACTCTGCTTAACTGAACTATGCCGTTTTCACAGATCAGTGCTGCAAGGGAGAAAGGAATGTCTAACAAAATGCGGGTTCTGTTTGTCTGCGCTAAAAACGATGTCCGTTCTTTACTGGCCGAAGCACTGCTTCGCCACACCGACTCATTAAATTTCGAAGCATTCAGTGCTGGCCTCGAACCTGGCGAAGTTGATCCTCGAACCTTGGAGTCTCTCGAACACATAGGTATAGAGACTAGCGGCCTACGCAGTAAATCGATCAATGAGTTTGAAGGGCAGGAGTTTCATTACTTGATCACACTGTGTGACAAGTCTTCCGAAGAAGCCTCACATATGCCGTCCTCAGGCGAGGTAATCGTGTGGAATTTTGAAGACCCGGTGAGCAGTGAGAGGCATGAGCCATTTCGCCATGCGCTCCAAGAGATTCACGACCGCATCAAAATGTTCGTCACAGTGAAGACAAGGTAATGAAATTGGATCCGTGATCAGCACTACGAGCTGTTTTTAGACTTGAATTCCAATGACCGCTCCTGGCCGATTTCTGCCTGTCGCCACCATCAGCTTTGGGTCGGTTTCTGCCTTCCATGTTCGGCTGAAACCGGACCAAAAACGCACATCAGTGACAGGCAACGCCTCGGCGATGTTTAAGGAGGAGCAGGGCGCCTGATGCACAACGGGGGATTTTGACAAGCCTGCGAGGCTCAGGCCGTTGCGAACCCCACTCAGGCGGGGAACCGGGCTATCCAGTGCCTGGCAATCTCTTCGCGCCGGCAGATCCACACCGCGTCGTGGCCTTGCACGTAATCGAGAAATCGCGCCAGCGCCATCGCACGACCGGGATGGCCACTGATCCGCCCATGCAGGCCGACGCTCATCATCTTCGGGTGTTGCGCGCCTTCCTGCCACAGCAGGTCGAACGCGTCCTTGAGCAGCCGGAAGAAGTCTTCACCGCAGGCGAAGCCGTTCGGCAGCAGATAGCGGGCGTCGTTGTTGACCAGTGTGTAGGGGATCACCAGGTGAGCGGGCGAGCCCGGGAGCCAATAGGGCAGGTCATCGTTGTAGGCGTCCGAGCTGTAGAGAAACCCGCCTTCCTCACGCAACAGGCGACGGGTGTTCTGACTGACCCTTCCTGTGTACCAACCGACGGGGCGTTTACCGCAGGCCTGCTCGATCGCGTCGAGGGTGAGGCGGATATGGTGCCGCTCCTGGTCTTCAGGCATGTCGCGATAGTCCAGCCAACGGTAGCCATGCCCGGCAATCTCGTGCCCGGCCGCGCAGAGCGCATGGCCGATCGCCGGGGTGAGTTCCAGTGCCCGGCCGACGGCGAAGGCGGTCAGCGGCAGGCCTCGGGCGCCGAACAGTTCCAGGATGCGCCAGACTCCTGCGCGCGATCCGTATTCGTACATTCCCTCGACGCTCAAGTCCGGTTCCCCCACACGCGGCGGGCGGCCGGGTAGCTCGTGAAGCCAGGCCTCCGACTGGGGATCGCCATTGAGGAGGCAGGATTCCGCGCCTTCTTCGATGTTGAGTACGAACTGCACCGCGACGCGCGCTTCACCGGGCCATCGCGGGTGGGGTGGGCGGCCGCCATAACCGATGAGGTCGCGGGCGGACATCAGCCCAGCTCGAAGGTGGTGACGCCGAACACACGTTCGTGCGCGATCGCCGGAGGAGGGCCGAGGTACATGCGTGCGCAGCCGAACACCTCGGTCATGCCCTGTTGGTGCACGAGCGCAATGGCGGCAGGGTTGTTCTCCGGGGCATCGAGAAACAGCGGGCCACCTTGCGCAAATTCCGCCAGGCGCGCGTAGAGGGCATTGGCCGCCAGGGCGTCATCGGCGAACAAGGGGCCGATCTTGCAGCCTTCCCGGCAGCGCCTTATCACGCCATAGCCGCTCAGCCTGCCCTCGCGCCGGCAACCTACGGCGAGTGCATCGGCCTGGGCAATCCACCCGCTCAGGAAGGTTGCGCGCGGGGTGGGGAAACAGGTGCGGTCGTAATCGAGCACCTGATCGAACGGGAAGGAGGCCAATGGGACGATGTCCTGGTCGTCCGCCTGGGAGGTCGTCGGGCGTTTGGTGATTTCGGCACGAAAACGCAGGTTGCGATGGGAGAAGACGAAACCACCCTTGGCGTAGTAGTCCTGCATCGTGAAGACGCCGTCCATGCCGATGCTCGCGCCCGGGCGCAGGCGGGCGAGGAGCCGCTCGCGGCGTGCGTGCCAGAGGGTATTGCCCAGGCCCTGGCTGCGATACTCAGGCCGGACGATGAAAAAACCCATGAAACCGAATTCGCCATGGTAGGAGGTGATGGCGCCACCGCCGATCAATTCCTCACCCCGGGACGCCGCGATGAAGGCGGCAGGGTCCGTGGCCCAGAACAGCTCGGCATCGTGAAGGCCGGGGTTCCAGCCCTCACGGGCAGCCCACTCGACGAGTTCGTCCAGTTCGGGACGGGTCATGTTGCGTATGACCAGCTGATTCGACACCGTGAAATTCTCCTCAGTCGCTAATCGAGCCTGTGGTCCATCTCCGCCCGGAACCCTTTCGGTATAGCTTCAAGCCGGGTAATGATCCAGCTCGTGATGTCGCCCTAAGGCGTTCACCGGGGCGCTTTCAAAAAGCGCTGTTCATGATCCGGATCCGGCAACAGGCAGGTGTCGTATTTCCCGAAGAGCCGATAACGATTGAGTGCAATGCGGTCGTAGGCCCAATCTCGAAGTTGACGAGGGAAGATGCGCAACAGGTTCACAGGGCACCAGCGTGCGGGCAACTGGGCAAAGACTTCGAAAAATGCTTGCGAACGCTCCCAGTAGTATCGGTCGCGGATCACCGCCATGCTGTGGAATTGATCCATGGGCAAACCTGCCCAGGCGAGCAGCGCCTGCCCCTCGGGTGACTGAACCGCCGCCAACCGTACGCGCCGCTGGCGGTCATGGCGAATCACGAACCTCACCCAGCCATTGCACAGCTTGCAGACACCGTCGAACAACACCACCGTCTCTCCGGGTTTGAGCAGCGGCGCGGGGGAGGGGAGGATTTTCGAGGCTGGCATGAGCGTGGGTCCAAGGGCGCCTGGGTCTCCGCGATCATAACCGTGCGCCGGCGTTGAAGTCTGCAATTGGCTGATGGCCACAAGCGGACAGTTCTCTATGGCGATTGCAAAGGCTGGATTGCAGCGCTCCGGGAACCGGCGAACGCACTCGTGCCAAGCCAGCGCCACAAGTTTTCCGCATCCTGCACAGCGCCGTCTACACGCAGCTCCCGCGACTGAAGAACCTCCCTGGGTGTGCGGTCGCCAGTCCACACTTCTGTCAACGCGCGCACGCTAGAGTCTACGACGAGCGTGAGTTCGCGTCCGGGGTCATCGCGGCACAGATCTGCCACGCCATGTTCGACCACGAGCCACCACTCCTGCTCGCCGGAGCGCGCGTCGCGGAACCTGAAGTGGATGACCACCGACCGGGACGGGAACATCTCGATGCGCGCGAACCGGCGCACGTCCCACATGAGCAGGCCCGCGTCGAGTTCGTTATCGCGAAGGCGGCTACCTATCCAGCGCGCGCCCCAATGGCCTAGCGCCATTATGATGGGGCGCAATTCCTCGCCTGCCTCGGTCAGGCTGTACTCCCAGACCTTGCCTGCGGCTGTGCGATGTACGACACCGATATCTTCCAGGTGGCGCAGCCGCTGTGCCAGCAAGCTGGTGGACATTCGCGGTACGCCGCGGTGCAGTTCATTGAAGCGCTTACTGCCACATAGCAGCTCGCGCACGACCAAAGGCGTCCAGCGCTCGCACAGTGCTTCAGCACCACGCGCGACCGTACAAAACTGACCGTAGCTTTCGTCCATCGCCTGTACTCCGCAACTACAACGCTTCAGTTTCTGAACTAGTCTCGCGACTTCGCCACGTGCACGCTCAAACCTGCGAAATCCACCGTCTCAGGAGAACGTCATGACCAAGATAGCAATCATTCAGCGGCCGCCAGTGCTGCTCGATCGCAGCGCGACGATCGCCCGAGCCGTGCAATCGGTCGCTGAGGCCGCGGCGGCGGGAGCCTCGTTGATTGTTTTACCCGAATCGTTCATTCCAGGTTATCCGTCGTGGATCTGGCGGCTGGCGGCGGGAAAAGACGGAGCTTTAATGGGCCAGTTGCACACGCGTCTGCTGGCCAACGCCGTCGATATCGCGAACGGTGACCTGAACCCATTGTGCGAGGTCGCCAGCGCCAACGCCGTGACAATCGTATGCGGGATCAATGAATGCGAACGGCGTAATGGAGGCGGCACGCTCTACAACAGCGTAGTCGTTATCGGTACGGACGGCGAAGTGCTCAACCGGCATCGCAAGCTGATGCCAACGAACCCCGAGCGCATGGTCCATGGTTTCGGTGATGCGTCAGGGTTGCGTACGGTCGATACACCTGTCGGCCGCATTGGTACGCTCATCTGCTGGGAAAACTACATGCCCCTGGCGCGCTATTCATTGTATGCCCAGGGAGTGGAAATCTACGTCGCCCCCACGTACGACACCGGCGAGGGCTGGATCAGCACGATGCGTCACATTGCACTCGAAGGTCGATGCTGGGTGCTCGGCAGTGGTACCTCACTGCGCGGCAGCGACATTCCCGATGACTTTCCGGCTCGCACGCAACTGTTTCCCGATCCGCAAGAGTGGATCAACGACGGCGACTCGGTGGTGGTCAACCCTCAAGGCCGGATCACAGCCGGTCCACTGCACCGAGAGACAGGCATTCTGTATGCGGACATCGACGTCTCACTCGTGGCGCCAGCGCGGCGCACGCTCGACGTCACCGGGCACTATGCGCGCCCTGACATTTTCGAACTGCAGGTTCGACGCACGCCGGCGACAGCGGTGCGCTATATCGACGGGTGAAAGTCACCAACGCTCAGGCGATCCATCTCAACTTCGACGGTATGCGTAACAACTGATGAAGGAGTCATTCCATGAGCATTCAAAGGTCTTACAAAGGCAGTTGTTTTTGCGGCGCAGTCGAGTTCACCGTCAGCGGTGAGCCGGCCGCAATGGGCTATTGCCATTGCGAGTCGTGTCGACATTGGTCAGCAGCGCCGGTCAATGCCTTCACGCTGTGGAAACCCGAGGCGGTGCAAGTAACCCGGGGGGCTGACAACATTGGCACCTACAACAAGACACCGCAGAGTTATCGCAAGTGGTGCAAGCGTTGCGGCGGGCACCTCTTCACCGAACACCCGGGGATGGGGCTCATCGACGTGTATGCCGCCGTCATCCCGGATCTCGTGTATTCGCCAGGCGTTCATGTTCACTATCAGGAGGCCAGGCTGCGCATCAAGGACGGGTTGCCCAAGCTGAAGGATGTCCCCTGCGAATCAGGCGGATCGGGCGTCAGCGTGGACGAGTAGCGTCAGGTTTTCCAGACGCTGTGACGGGTCGCTATGGGTCGATAGCCACCGGTGAGCGTGAAAGTTCGCTTGAGCCATTCCCCGCCCGGCGTATTACCTGTTGCGGGTTATGCGCCCCAGGGTACTAGCGATGGTTGCGATAGCGCTCGGTCAAGGACTGCACGAGGGTGACGTAGGATTGCGTCTCGGCGTAGGGAGGCACCCCGTTGTACTCGACCACGGACGCTTCGCCGGCGTTGTAACCTGCCAACGCCAGCACCTGGTTGCCGTTGAAGCGCTTGAGCAGCCAGGCCAGGTGGCGCACGCCGCCACGAATGTTCTGTCGTGCGTCGAACGGATCGTCCACGGCGAAGTGCTCGGCGGTGGCGGGCATCAACTGCATCAGTCCCTGGGCGTCGGCTTCGGAAATGGCATAGAGGCGAAACGCCGATTCGGCATGTATCACTGCGCGGACCAGCGACTTGCGCCATTACCTCGCCGATTTTTAAAGCCCAATTGGGCGTCCTTCGATTGACCCTGAGCTGATGATCCGCATGCTGATCGTGGGCTATGCCGTCAGCAGCTATTATGGCCATCAGCCTTGCCTGTGAGCCGCGAAGTGCGAAAGAAAAGGAATTTTCGCAGGCCCCCCCCACCGCTGACCTCGGTTGTTTCAGAAACCGTGCTGAAAAAACTTCTCTAACAGCGGTGGGGCCGGGGACAAAAGTCACGGCACTCATCACTCAGAAGCAAGCGTGGCCTTCCCCCGTACCTTTTGGGTATCAGTGGTCGTCTGGCGATCCACCTTGAACCATGCGGCGTATAGCGCCGGGACGAAGAAAATCGTCAGCAGCGTCGCCACAGTGAGGCCGCCCATGATCGCGATCGCCATCGGCCCCCAAAACACGCTGCGCGTTAACGGGATCATCGCAAGAACGGTGGCCAGCGCCGTCAGCATCACCGGACGCGCTCGGTGAATGGCGGCATCCAGCACAGCATTCCAGGGGGCGCGGCCCTCAGCGATCTCGATTTGTATTTGATCGATCAGGATCACCGCGTTGCGCATGATCATGCCACCCAGTGCGATGATGCCCAGGATCGCGACGAAGCCTAGCGGCGATTGAAACACCAGCAGCGCCGGCACCACACCGATCAAGCCCAGCGGTGCGGTCAGCATCACCATCCACATGCGGGAAAAGTTCTGCAATTGCAGCATGAGCAATAGCAGGATAGTGACCAGCATCAACGGGGCTACCGCGAGCAGCGCCTTGTTGGCCTTGTCACTTTCCTCAACCGCTCCGCCTACATCGATGCGGTATCCGGTCGGCAGCTTGGCTTCGATGTCCTTGAGCAACGGCTGGATTTCCTGCGTCACCGATACACCCTGTTCACCATCCTTCACGTCGGCACGCACAGTGATCGCCATGTCGCGGTTGCGGCGCCACAGTACAGGCTCTTCCAGTTCAGCGCGCACCTGGGCGACTTGCGACAACGGCACCACCGTGCCTTGGCGTGTGTAAAGGTTGATGTTTTTCAGTGTGTCGAGGTTCAAGCGTTCCTCTGGCACGGCACGGGCCACGATGTCGATCAGGTCCTCGCGCTCACGCAGCTGCGACAGGGTTGCGCCGTTCATCACGGTCTGGGTCGCCAGCGACACGTCGGCCGGCGTGAGGCCAAGCGCGCTCGCCTTGTCCTGATCAAGCTCCACTTTCAGTGTTCGTACCGGGTCATTCCAGTCGAGCTGGAGGTCGCGCACCTTCGGATTGGACGCCACTACCTTCTCTACGTCGCGGGCGATCTTGCGCACCATCTGGGTATCGGGGCCTACGACGCGGAACTGCACCGGGTAGCCGACAGGCGGCCCCAACTCGAGCCGGGTCACGCGCACCCACGTCTGCGGGAATTGTTGGTCAGCCGAGGCCACCAGCCGCGCACGTACTCGCTCGCGTGCCTCCAGATCTTTGGTCATCACAACGAACTGGGCAAAACCCGGATTGGGCAGCTCGGGGTTGAGCGAGAGATAGAAGCGCGGTGCGCCGGCGCCGGTGTAGGCGGTATAGAAACGCACGTCCTCGTCTTTCGCCAGGATCTCCTCCATGTGCTTGACCTGCTCGGTCGTCGCGGCGAACGAGGAGCCTTCCTTGATACGCAGGTCAATGACCAGTTCAGGACGCGAACTGTTGGGGAAGAATTGCTGCGGCACCAGCTTGATACAGGCCAGAGCAAGCACCAGAGCGCCCACCGTCGCACCGATGACCACCCAGCGACGCTCGATGGCGGCGTCGATCAGGCGGCGCAGGCTGCGGTAAAACTTGGTGTCGTGTGGATCAGCGTGCTGGTGCGTGCCCAAGTCGTTGGGCAGCATCTTGACCGCCAGGTACGGTGTGAAGATGCCGGAACAGATCCACGAGAACAGCACTGCGGCGCCGACGATCCAGAAAATGCCCCCCGCGTACTCGCCGGTGGTGGACTTCGACAGGCCGATCGGCAGAAAGCCCACGACCGTGATCAGCGCGCCGGTCAGGCGCGGCATGGCGGTGGACTGATAGGAGAAGGCGGCGGCCTTCACGCGGTCCATGCCGGTTTCCATCTTCGCCACCATCATCTCGATGGCGATGATGGCGTCATCCACCAGTAGTCCCAATGCGATAATCAGTGAGCCGAGCGAGATGCGCTCGAGGTTCCAGCCCATCGCGAGCATCACCAGCGCCACGCCGCCCAGCACCAGCGGCACCGTGGCTGCGACAACGAGGCCTGCGCGCCAGCCCAGGCTGGCCAGACTTACCGCAATCACGATGACCAGCGCCTCGACTAGCGCGCGCCCGAAGTCCAGGATTGCATCCCTCACCGTGGTGGGCTGATCGGCCACCAGCTCCAGCTCCACACCATGCGGAAGTTCCGACTGGATCTTGGCGACTGCCATGTCCATCGCCTTGCCAAGGTCCACGATGTTGCCGTCGCTGGTCATCGTGATGCCGAGCATCAGTACGGGTTGGCCATTGTGACGTACCGTGTAGGTCGGCGGATCCTCGAAGCCACGGGTAACGGTCGCGACGTCGCCGAGCTTGATCAGCCGGCTGCCCGCGGAGATGGGCACATTGCGGATAGCCTCTTCGCTGGCGAATTGGCCGCTCACGCGCACCATGACGCGGTCGCCTCGGGTGTCGATCTGGCCTGCGGGCAACATCGCGTTCTGGCTCTTGAGGCTTTCGGCGATGGCCAGCGGTGTAATGCCCAGCGCTGCCAGGCGTTCGTGTGAGAACTCGACGTAGACACGCTTGGCCTGCTTGCCGATCAGATCGATCTTTTTGACCATCGGCACCTTCAGCATCTGGCGCTTGATGTCCTCGGCCGCGTCCGACAGGTCGGCGTGGCCGACACCGTCGCCCTTGACCGCGTACATCAAGCCATACACGTCGCCGTACTCGTCGTTGAGGATCGGGCCGATCACGCCGTCAGGCATCTCGAGGCTCAGGTCGTTGAGTTTCTTGCGCGCCTGGTACCAGGCTTCGCGCTGGTCAGCCTTGGAAGTGCCGCCGCGCACGGTGAGCGTCATGCCGGCATAGCCTTGCCGCGCATAGGTGACAACCTTCTCGAAGTTGTCAATCTGCTCGAATTTCTTCTCCATACGGTTGAGGACCTGGTCCTGCAACTGCTGGGCAGTGGCGCCCGGCCAGATGACCATGGCGGTCATGGAAGGCACGGAAAAGTTCGGATCCTCGAGCTGGCCGAGCCGGGTGAAGCTGAAGGCGCCGGCCACCGCGACAATGAGGAGCATGAACAGAACGATGGCGCGATGGCGCAGCGCCCAGTCGGTGAGGTTGAAATTGTTCATCGAGTGGCCTGCTGCGTGGTATTTGCGTCAACAATCGCCGCGCCGGGAAGCGCGACCTTCAGTCCGGACGTCATCTTCTGGACACCGGCGGTGACGATCAATGCGCCAGCCTGCGGCCCGGAGACGAGCACCTGGTCGTTGCGGTAACCCCAAACTGCCACACGCTCCAGATCGACGATGCCTACGGGGTCCTTGCCCGTGGGCGTGACCACCCACAGCGCCGGCTGACCGCCGTTCTGCGTCAATGCCGTGGCTGGCACTGCCGCCACAGATACACTGGTCATGACTCGCTCGGCCATCACCGTGGCGGTGGCGCCCAGCGGCAGTGCCTGTAACGGCTTGAGCCGCGCGCGATAGGTGCGTGTCTGCGCTGCCGCCTGTGGCGACAGCTCGCGCAGCGTGACATCGAAGATCTCGTTCGGCGCACTGGCCAGCGAGGCCTTGAAGCGCGCGTCCTTGAAGACAGCCAGTTGATCCTCGGGCACGTCGATGACGATCTCGGATTCGCCCGGGTTCGCGATCGAGACAACCGGTTGACCCTCCGGCACGACCTGCCCTGCCTCAAAGCGCACAGCCGTGACGACGCCGCTACGCGAGGCGCGCAGCACGGTGTACTTGAGCCGGTTGCGCGCGAGTTCGAGCTTTCGCGCTTCGGCCTCGGCGGTCGCATGCGCGGTTTGGGCATTGGTATGCGCGCGCTCGGCATCGGCCGCACTGACCGAGCCGTCAGTCTTTAGCGCGGACAGGCGCTGATTGTCCGAGTCGGCTTGGCGAGTCTGCTCGACGGCAACCGACCACTGTTGTCGCGACGTTTCCTCAGCGAGGCGGTAGTCGCTATCATCCAGCACAGCCAGGATGTCGCCTTCACGCACAAACTGGCCTACATCGACCTTGCGCTGGTCTACCTTGCCACCCACGCGGAAGGCCTGGTCTACCTCATGTCGCGACTGTACGGTGCCCACATAGCGACTGATGTCGCGGGCATTGTCGTAGCTGATTGCAACGGTGCGCACCGGTCGTGGTGCCTGCACAGAGGGCTGGTCGGGGCTACACGCGGACAGCATGACCGCTACGGCCAAGATGCCGGCCGCAGTAAGGGAATTCTTCAAGACGGTTCCTCTTTGGAAAACGACAGATTCTTAGGAAAGTGGTGGCCGTTCGGCTTTGGTGGATGCGGTTGGAGTGGCGGGTTGTTCGAACACCTGCCAGCCCCCGCCCAGTGCCTTGTAGAGCTGCACGCTATCAAGCAGCAGGCGGGTGTTGCTTTCGTTGGAACTCAGGCGTGCCGCCAGGCGCGCGCGCTGCGAGTCCAGCAGTGGCAACAGGTCGATCTGTCCGCGGTTATAGAGCGACTGGGCGCGACTTTGCGCCGTCTCTGCGGAAGCGGCGGCCAATTGCAGCGACCCGGAACGGCGGCGTTCCTGCGCAAGTGTGACCAAGGCGTTTTCCACATCCTCAAGCGCACGCACGATGCCGTCTTCGGCACGTAGTACGGCCTCTTGTTGAGCACTTTCGGCCGCATCGTTGATTGCTTGCGTACGCCCCGCGTTGAAGAGCGGCATTGCCAGCAGACCCGCGACATTGGTGAAGCGCGCAGCACCAAGATCGGCTCCGTTCAGGTTCAGACCCTGGCGTCCAAAGGACGCACCGAGAAAAAGTTGCGGGAACCACTCAGCTTTCGCTTGCTGACGACGTGCATTGGCAGCGTCGAGTTGAGCCATCAACGCCAGCACGTCAGGTCGGCGTTGCAGCAATTCGGCCGGCTGTCCGGGCTTGGCCTCAGGCACATCCGTCATATCGCCGCTCGAGGGCTGAATGTTGGTGCTGTTGAAAGACTGGTCGGCGATCAACACCGCGATACGGTGGCGGGCCACCGCCACTTGGGTCTCCAACGGCGGAATCTGCGCCCGCGCCGACAAGGCGTCGGTTTGTGCGCGCTCGACGTCGAAGGCGGATGCCAGCCCCACCTGTTGACGTGCGGTAACCAAGCGCAGCGTTTCATCCTGCATCGCCGAGATTGCTCGTAGCGTTGCGACCTGGCGTTGCGCGCCGACCAGTGTGAAATAGTTGCTGACGACATCGCTCATCACCAGCAGGCGTACTCCCCGCATGCTGTGTTCCGCGGCTAGCGCATCGGCGTCAGCCGCCGCCGCGCCGGCTCTAAGGCGGCCACTCAGATCGAGTTCCCACGAGACGTCCAAGCCCGCACTGGCGCTCTTGATATCCGGATACCCCTGCTTTATGGCCGAATTGAAGCCGGTGCTGCGGTCACTGCCGGAGACCGACGCACCGACGCTCGGAAGTAGCCAGGATTGGCTGACCGTTTCTCCAGCACGCGCGGCACGCAACCGTTCGGCGGCAATCTTGACGTCGCGGTTCTCCCGCGCGGCTCGACGGACCAGATCCGTCAGCAATGGGTCGTGGTAGACCTCCCACCAGGCCGCCTCGGGTTCCATCTCGGACGCCGTACTCGCGGCGAAGTTGCTTGGCACGTCGACCGAGGGTTTGGCGACCGGTGTGGAGCAGCCAGAAAGGGCGAAGGCGATCGACGTGGCCAAGGCCGCCGCCATGACAACCGCGGTCGGGCACTTGGTACGTTGCAAAGTTGCCCCACCGGCATGGCAAGGCAGCGGATGGGGGATTGAAAGTCGCGGCATTAGAAATGGACTCGTGTAGTTCGAGGTGGCGTCAGCGTAGGGGGACTGCGTGCGCAAAGTCGTCAGCGAACCGTCAGCGTTCGGTCGCCATGCGCTTTGTCTGTCGATGCTGGAAAGGATCATTCACCATCGCTTTCTATCGCCTGCTCACCGACTGCTGTCGCCAGATCCTCGCCAATCGACTCCAGCAACTCTTCGGCGCACGAGAACTCGCGCTGACGTCCGGTGACCAGGTTTTCGAGTCGGCCCATCAGGGCCTCCGGTCCGGCATCACTGCGCAGCTTGACGACGTATGCGCGGCGGCTCGGGTATTTGGATTCAGGGTTAAGGCTCATCGCAGACCTGGGGTTCTAGAAGGTTCGATGCCAGCGTAAGCCGTCCCCCTGGTTCGAGTCGTAAGCAAAAGGTCAGACTTCGGTCGGATGACCTCCGCTCCCACAACCGTCACTTCAAGCCCGTTTAGCAGCCTCAATCAGCGAGCGTGCACGTTTGACCTGTTCGGTTGCATGCGTTTCGGGTAACTGATCAATCAGCATCACCAATGCTTGGCGATCCGCTGGTACGGCGTCGTGGCACTCACATAATTCAACCAGCGCGAGCAGCTCCAGCCACAATGCTTCCTGGTCGCGTGCCTCTTCAATCGCGGCCCGTACCGCCGCGTTACTGGCATCCGACCGATCCTGAGCTCGAGCGATCGCGGCCTCCAACAGCAACAGTTGCGGCAGGTATACGCGTTCGCCCAATTCCTCTCCCACCCGGAGGGCTTCCTGCAATTCAACGTGCGCTGCGTCGTAATCGCCTGTCAGTAGCAGCGCCTCGGCGGCGTAGCCGAGTACCTCGCTGGCACCGGAGCGCATACCGAGTCCAGTGTGTTCCTCGTAGGCCTCACGGATGTGACGGTAGCCGTCGTGGGGGGCACCGTTGCGCGCGTCGGCCCAGCCGCGCCACCAGCGGCAAGCCGTGCGCCCAAGCGCGAGCGAATATTCATCGACGAGCTTGTGCATGTCATCAGCCAGCGCTGCCACCCGCACAGAGTTTCCCAGTCGTACCTCGATCAACACCTCCTGCCAGGTAGCGACCAGCCATGTCATAGGTTGTCGAAGCGTATGCGCGCGGGTTCGTGCCTGCTGCATATGGGTTCGCCCTTGCTCAATCAGACCAGACCGAACCAGCTCGATAGCCAGCATGCCGTGCAGCATGACCTGGGGATCTGCCGCAAAGATCTCGTTTGTCCCTATGCCCAGCGGCTCGGCGATCGCGAGGGCGCGCTCTAACCAGCTGCGTGTCATTTTCGTGCGGCCCTGGAGGTGATGCACCTCGCCCTGAACGATGCATGCCGCCAGCATGAGCTCTTGGTCGTTTGCGTTAAGGGAGAGAGCTTCAGCACGCTCTGCCACTTCCAACGCCTGCAAATAGTCGCCGCGTAGACCGAGTAGATAGCCGAATCCGTGCAAAAGGCGACCGCGCATGGGGTGCTCGGGGACTTCCACTAGCAGAGTGTAACTCCGCTCGAAAGCGCCCTTTGCCTTGCTGCCGACACCGAACATGTGGAAAGCCGAAACCCCCTGCAACGTGGCCAAGGTAATTTCGAGCGTATCGCGTTCCGCTCCTTCGGGGGCCTGCACAAGTAGGGCCAAGGCGCGCTCAGTGAGGCCGATGCACAAGTCCGGGCTGAAGTGCAGTAGCGCGGCTTCTGCCGCTTCGGCGTAATAGCGCAGCGCGATCATCGGTAGCCGAGCACGGTCGAAGTGCATCGCCAGTTCCGAGGCCGCAACCGGCACACCGGTCGAGCGCTCGCGTTCGAGGACAGTGCCAACCTGGCGATGGAGATCGATGCGCAACGGACGAGGCGTGCGTTCGTACAGCACCTGACGAAAAAGGGCATGGCGGAACGAGTAAGGCCGCTCTACCGCTTCGTCAATATCGGGTGTCCGCGATTGTGTGAGCCATACCTGCTCACGCATCAGTTCCTCACAGGCCCCGATCACCGAAGAGAGATTGCGCTCGAGGGCGAGCGAAACCGTCTCAATCCGGAAATCGGACCCGCACACCGCAGCCGCGCAGAGAAGTGTTCGTTGCTCGGGAGCCAGCTTGGCAATGTAGTGATCGATGATGGCCGCAAGGTTCTCGGGAACCACCAGATCCGCCAGCCGAGCTTCGATGGTGGTTTCGTCCTCTTTTACATCCATCACTTCAGTGATGATTGAGGAAACGAACAACGGTACGCCGTCGGTCCGTTCGTGCAGGGCGCGCACGAAGGTTTCATTGCATGCCAGTGAGGCTGAACGCAACGCCACATAGTCGGCGACCTCGGTTTCGGAAAACGGGTCGAGTACTACTTCCTCGCACAAGCGTTGCAGACGCAGTTCGTGACGTAATGAGCTGAGTGGATGTTCGAGAGCCACCACTTCGGCAAGACGCAAGCTTGATAGCCACATGAGCCGTGCGGGGCCACGGCGTCGCGCCATGTAGTTAATCAACTGAACCGTCGCCCGGTCGCTCCAGTGCAGATCTTCGGTTACCAGCAACAGCGGGCGCAGTTCTGTGAAGCGGTCCAACAATTCACCAAATTCCCTCAGCATGCGTTCCGGGCCGACGCCGGCCAGCTCGCGCCGCAATGTGTCTCGTTCCTGCGTGCTACTCAGCCACGGCAATTGCAACAGCCAGGTGGGTGCTACTTCGCGCAACAACGCCGGCAGGGTCGGGTCGCTGCGGCACAGATCGGCCAACGCCTCCAGTACCGGCAGGTACGGTTCACCGGTGCCGAAGTGCTCCATGCAATGGCCGCGGGCGCAGGCGATGCCGCCAAGACCGGCAAGAAAATGCTCGATCAATGTGGTTTTGCCGATCCCCGGTTCTCCAGCCAGCCAAACTACGGCCCGCTGGCCTCCACTAACCCGTTCCCACGCCCGTTGCAGCCTGGCGACTTCGGCAATGCGACCGATGAATGTCGGCAATTGAGGTGAGCCGGCTTCCGGGACTGCCGTAGATGCAGGAGGCACCGAAGCAGCAAGAGACGAGACGGCGATGAAGCGATAGCCGCGCCGCGACACCGTCTCAATAAAACGAGGGTGCTTGGGGTCATCGCCCAATATCTTGCGCAGGTCACTGATGGCCGTTTTCAGGACTGAATCACTGACAAACCGATGCCCCCACACCGCATCCAGTAAAGAATCCTTGGATACCAATGACCCCGGCTGGCGGGCAAGCACACATAACAACAGGAAAGGGGTCGGCGCCAAAGCCACCGCTTGCCCAGCGTGGAACAAGCAAGCGTTGGCCTCATCGAGCTCGAACTCGCCGAAGCTCAGCAGGACGGGGGTTGGATGGGGCTGCGGACGGGCCACGGGTAATTCCTAAAAACTTAAAACGTGGTGCTGAAAATTCGCACGGTATCGATCGTCTTCGATCTAGCCTCGGTCCCTCGCAGTGACGCGCTTTAGTCATGGGCCACTGTTCCCATGACACCCCTGATCGACCCTGACGCCAAGCGTCGTCGGTCGGAAACTGGCGTACCCAAAACTTTATGCCACGAGCCTTGTTTGCCTAAACGCGGGCAGTGACACCTGGCCTCTGCGCTGGTTCGTTCGACCACATCACGGCTTTTCAATTATCTCAAAAAAATATGACAAAATCATCAATATTGAAATATGTCTCAATTTTGCTTATCTTGATTCCGCCTGACGATGAGACCTATGCGCCTCACGACTTCAATCACAACAAGGGCTCGAGATGAACAACAACAAGAACGTTTCCGAATTGCCTACCTCCACCGTCGATGTACTGATCGTCGGTAACGGTCCGGTAGGGGCGACAATCGCGGCGCTGCTCGGCCGCTACGGGGTTACGACCCTGGTGCTGGACAAGCTCCATGAAATCGTACTGATGCCTCGTGCCATTGCTCTGGACAACGAGGCCCTGCGCATCCTGCAACTCGCCGGATTGTCGGAGGACGCTTTCGAGAAGATCGTTATCCCTGAAGTGAAGATGCACTCTCCGGTCCTCGGGCAATTTGGTCGCGCCAATACCGAAGGATGCATCGACGGCCATCCCAAGCTTGTGACCTTCTATCAACCCGATCTGGAACGCGCGATGCGTGGCCAGGTTTCCCGACTGAAATCAGTGACCAGCCTGGGTGGTTTCGAGTTGGAGAGTCTGGTTGAGGAAGCGGATTGCGTGGTTGCCACCGTGCGGGGTGAAGATGGGCAGTCGCATGCTGTTCGCGCCCAGTACCTGATTGGTGCAGACGGTGCCAGCTCCCGGGTCAGGGCGCTGATCGGCCAGGAATTTGAAGGGCAAACCTATGCTGAGGATTGGTTGATTGTCGATGCCAGGAACCGGCATCAGTCAGCCATTGATCACATTGAGTTTATCTGTGATCCGCGGCGGCCCACGCCGCACATGCCCGCCCCCGGTGGCAGGGAACGCTGGGAATTCATGCTGCAGCCCGGCGAATCCCGGGAGGAGCTGGAAAGCCCGGAAAGCATCGCGCGGCTCATTGCGCCATGGGTCAATCCGCAGGAACTGGAAATCGAGCGCAAGGCGGTCTATCGATTCCACGCGCGTTGCTGCAACAGATTCAGTAAGGGGCGTACTTTCCTGGTCGGCGACGCCGCACACATCACCCCCCCTTTTGTGGGACAAGGTCTCGTAGCGGGCCTTCGTGACGGCGCCAACCTGGCCTGGAAGCTGGTTTGGGTTCTTCGTGGTCATGCCGCGCCGGCGATACTCGATACTTATGACGTAGAGCGGCGACCACATGCTCAGGCCATGATTAATCTGGCGAAACTCATGGGTCGCCTGGTCATGCCCAAGAACAAGATCGCAGCGTTCTTTATCCACGGCTTGATGCGCATGCTGGGATTGACCCCCGCCACCAGAAGGTACTTCGAGCAGTTGGACATCAAGCCGAAGAACACCTTCAAGAAAGGCTTGTTCGTGCCACATCGTCGCGGCGATAAGCTGGTACGTGGCAGCCTGTTTCCCCAGGCTTGGGTTCGCACCCTGCAAAAGCAGATCACGCTGAGCGACGATGCGCTGGGCGACAACCTGACCCTGGTTGGATTCGGTGTCGACCCCTTATCACTGCTCACCACTGATCAAATCGTTGCCTGGGAAAAGATGGGCGGCCACTTCCTGGAAGTCAGACCCCGTGGCCTACGCTCCGACGGCCGTTGTGACTTCATTGAAGACATGAACCATGAGATCCTGTCGCTGGCTGCAAAAGGAACATTGGTCGCCGTTCGTCCTGACCGTATCATCATGCACCACGCCCCTGGCACAGAGGCCAGCAGACTCCTTCAAGACTGCCGGGACCTGCTGATGAGTGATGACGCCACTGCTGACAGCGCTTCCATTACCATCAACGAGCCGATTAGATTACGAGCTTGATCATGCATTCCTCCACACCTCCTTTAGAAGCTGCTGTACCAGAACCTCTCACTCGGGGGCACAAGAAGCGTGAGCGCACCCGTCGTGGCCTGATGGACGCGGCATTGCGCCTTGTCGCACGTAAGGAGGCGGGGGAAATCACACTGCTCGAGGTAGCCGCGGAGGCAGAGGTATCCAACGGCACCATCTACAACTATTTCCGAACGCGCGACGAAGTCTTCGAAGCAGTGGGCATTGCCATGGCCGCCGAGTTCTCCGACGCCATTGCCGTCCTGAACGCGGATGTGCACTGCGGAGCACAGCGGCTTTCGATCGGTGTGCGCATGTTTGTGTGCCGGGCCGCTGCCGACCACCAATGGGCGAATGCGTTGCTGCGTATCATCCATTTCGACCAGGCGATGCGCTCGCGTCTGGCTGACCATGTACTGGGCGATCTGCGTGAGGGGCTGCGTGCGGGCGCGCTTGCTTACGAGGACGAAGGGGTCGCCCTGGATATTGTATTGTCGTGCACAACCGGAGCAATGCGCTCGGTTGTCGAGGGGCGGGCAGTAGTGGAGCACGATCTACGGGTCGCCGAAATGGTTCTCCAGGCTCTGGGCGTCACACCTGCCAGAGCCAGGGAAATCGCCAGCAAGCCGCTACCGGCCTGATCCGATATCGTTCTTGATCTACCTGGCTTGATCGATCCATTGCCGATAGCTCTTCGCCTGGCGACGGGCCTTCAACTGATTGCCGATCAATGCCATGAGTGGCGACGTCCCGGGTTTTGTCCGTTTCCCTTGACTTAGCAAGCCGAGCTGCTTCTTGATCACCGATGCCACTGCCAGCGATGCCAGCGTCTTGTTCTTCCAGCGGACGACGATGGGCTCCACCTTGATGTCCCGACCTGCCATCCACTGTTTCGGCAGGGCTGGCTCGATTGCCAGTGCAGTGGCAAGTCCGACCATCGACACCGAGCCGCTCACCACACGCTCCGCGACCTCCTTTCTGCGCACGCCGCCGGTGACCATCAACGGCATGCGCGCTATTTCTCCAATTTTTTCTGCGAACTCGAGAAAGTAGGCTTCTCGAGCCAGGCTGCTGCCATCGCGGGTCTGCCCCTGCATGGCCGGACTTTCGTAGCTGCCACCCGACAACTCGACCAGGTCGACCGCCTTGGCGTTAAGCATTTCCACTACGCGAGCCGCATCCTCGGCATCGAACCCGCCGCGCTGAAAGTCCGCCGAGTTGAGCTTCACAGCGACGCAAAAGATTGGCGCCACTCGCTGGCGAATTGCGTCGATAGTTTTCAATAGGATTTTTGCACGATTTTCGAGGCTACCGCCCCAGCAGTCATCACGCCGATTGGTCAAGGGCGAAAGGAATTGGCTGAATAGATAGCCATGCGCGGCATGAATCTGCACGCCGGTGAATCCGGCACGCTCCGCCAGCACCGCCGCTTGAGTATAGCGCCCGATGAGCTCTTCGATCTCCTGCTCTTCTAAAGCCCTGGGCAGCACAAACGCTTTTGAAAGTCCGGGAATATCGACCGCAACAGCGGAGGGGCCCCTTGCCGATTGCCCCATTGAAGCCAAGAGCTGCCGTCCGGGATGATTGATTTGCATCCAGGCCTGGGCTCCACGGCTGCGACAAGCGTCTGCCCATAGCTTGAATTTACCCAGGTCCCGATCGTCCTCAAGCACTACGCCAGCTGGGCCGGTCAAGGCGTGGCGGTCAACCATTACGTTGCCAGTGATGATCAGGCCGGCTCCACCCTCCGCCCAACGCTGGTAGAGCTTAATCAGCGCTTCGCCTGGAGCGTGTTCCTCATTGGCAAGGTTCTCCTCCATAGCAGCCTTGGCGATTCGGTTTGGAATCACCGTGCCGTTGGGTAATCGAAGCGGTTTGAAGATATTTGAGCCGGTCATGTTCTGTCCTTCAGCTAATGAAAAGTCGGCCAGCGATCGCTGAGGGTCATACCGTTTGAGCGCTGTATGCACAGTACTTGCTCAGAGGTTGAGCTCCTGCATTCCATCGATGGGCCGGTTTGAAGGCTGCCGAGAGGGCGAGCCAGATCGTGACATAATTGAACATGTGTGTTCAATTATGTCAATGTGAAGGGCTTGTGTTGATCCGGCGACGTCGATCAGGGTATCTAGATTATTAGGGTTAAATGCCATATTCAGACGAAAAATCCAACATGCATAAAAATGCGGTTGACGATAAGTGAACACAAGTGTTCAATGTATTCATGAGGTAATCCTGGAGAGAGAACCGTGCAATCCCTGAGTGCAACACAGCGCCGCATTCATCAAGCTGCCTTTCGCCTGTTCGCCGAGAGAGGCACCTCACAAGTGAACATCCTCGATCTCGCACAAGAGGCAGGCGTAGCGCGCGGAACGGTCTATAGCAACATCGACAGCATGGAAAACCTGTTCGAGGCGGTCGCCAGCCATCTCGCGAGGGAAATGCATGAGCGCATCAACAAGAGCTTCGATTCCCTCTCGGATCCCGCTCATCGCCTTGCCAATGGCATTCGATTCTTCATTCGCCGTGCGCATGAAGACTCCCAGTGGGGCGCGTTCATCCATAAATTCGCCATGAGCAATTCGGCGTTGCGCGAAATGTTCAGCAGCCAGGCAACCAAGGATCTTCTGAGCGGGCTTACTACTGGGCGCTACACGTTTGCGCAGGAGCAATTGCTCTCGGTACTGACGCTGATATCGAGCAGCGTGCTTGGCTCGATTTTCCTGGTACTGGAAGGTCACAAAACGTGGCGCGAATCGGGCTCTGACACCGCTGAGCTGGTGTTGCGGGCATTGGGTGTGCCACCAGAGGAGGCTCGTCTGTTGGCGATCCAGGAGTTGCCGGTACTGCCTACTCTCGACTGAGTCCGTAACTGATTTGACTGGATAAACCCCCGATTTTTCAGGGGGGCGGGACAGCTTTGCCCTAAAAACCCGGAAAACAAAAACAATGAACAACAAAAACGAATTGCACCGGTTGACGACACCACACCCTGCGCGGCATCCGCAGCCGACGGTAAAGGCCCAGGATCTGACTCACCTGATCTTCCAGCGGCCGGACTTGAATGAGGCGGCGCGTTTCCTGACTGACTTCGGCCTGACGGTCAGTCGGCAGGAGGCCGATACGCTCTATATGCGGGCCACCGAAGCCACTGCCTATTGTTACCGTGTCCAACGTGGCGAACATGCGCGCTTTATCGGGTTCGGACTTGCCGTGCAGTCCCTGGAAGATCTGGAAAAGCTCACTCGAATCCCGGGTGCGTCATCGGTCGAGAAATCGGAACATCCCGGTAAAGGGTATTGCGTCAGACTGACGGATCCGTCCGGTTTCATTGTGGAAGCCGTCTGCGATCAGACGCCGGGCAAGACGCTGGCACACAGAGCTCCTCTCATCTGGAATCAGGCGCAGGAACAACCGCGGATCAACGCCACGCAGCGTCCGCCGATTGCTCCCCCTGAAGTCCTCAAACTGGGTCACATCGTCATTGAAGTGGCCGACTATCAAGCGACCTGTGCATGGTATACGCAGCATTTCGGGTTTATTCCCAGCGATGTGCAGGTACTCCACGACGGCACGCCTATCGTCACTTTCATGCGCCTTGATCTCGGTGACATTCCCGCGGCTCACCATACGCTCGCGATTGCGCAAGGGTTCATGGCCACCTACAGCCATAGCGCCTATGAAGTTGTCGATGCAGACGCCGTGGGCATGGGGCAGCGCGTCCTGCGGGAGCGGGGTTGGGCGCACTCATGGGGCATCGGCCGGCACATTCTGGGCAGTCAGATCTTCGATTACTGGCAAGACCCTTGGGGCGACAAGCACGAGCATTACTGCGACGGAGATGTTTTCACGGCCACTCGGCCTACCGGCATTCATCCGGTGAGTCCCGAGGCAATGGCGCAGTGGGGGCAGCGCATGCCCAAGAGCTTTACCAAACCCAAGTTGACCCTACCCAATGTGCTGCTGCTGATCCGCAACCTGCGACGCAGCCCGGACCTGACCATTCGCAAGCTGATAACACTCATGCGGATGTTTGGGTAGAGCTGCCGACATGTCGGACAACTCAACCCGGTTTGGCCGGCGGGACGTGCTTAAAGCCGGCGCTTTGATTGCTGGCGGTGCGTGGGTGTACACCGTTTCCAGCCCGCCTTCAGAACAACACCACAGTTCCCGCGCCACCGAACGCGGGACAAACGCCGCTCCAGGAGTACCTTCAATGTCTGCTGTACACGTAGTCCGCTTTGAATATCAGAACGGTATCCACTGGGGCGTGCTTCGCCAGGGCCGTATCACAATTGTCCCTGGTGTTTTCGAAACCACCGGTGACTTCATTAGCCAGAACAGTCTCGACGACCTCGCTCAACTGAAAGGTTCGGAGTTGGAGGCGGGCGAAGTAAAACTGCTGTCGCCGGTGACCCGTAACCAGCAGTTTGTCTGCCAGGGTGCCAATTACCGTCAGCACATGATCGAGTCTGGCATGGACCCTGATGCGAAGAAATTCAACATGATCTTCACCAAAGCGACGAGTTGCCTGGTGGCGGCTGACAGCGACCTGATCAAGCCGCGCCACGTGCGCTTCCTTGACTACGAGATCGAGCTGGGCCTTGTGATGAAGCGCTCGATCACCGGCGCTGTTGCTGTCACCGACGCCAATCTGCATGAGTTCATTGCAGGTGTCGTCATTGTCAATGACTACTCGGCGCGTGACATTCAGATTCCCCAGATGCAGTTCTACAAGGGTAAGAGCTACCGCACTTTCGGTCCGGTCGGCCCGTACCTGTGCCTTCTGGATGCCTCGAACATTCATTACCTGAAGGAACTGCAGCTACGCCTGACGGTGAACGACCAGGTGCGACAGGACGACAGCACGGCCAACCTAGTTTACGGCCCCGCTGAAACCCTGACCGAACTTTCTGCCTTGCAAGATCTCGCCGTTGGAGACCTGATCGCCACCGGTACGCCTGCCGGCTGTGCCCTGACGATCCCTTCACCCGCCAAAATGCGCATAGCAGCCCTGCTGCCCGAAGCCACCAAATGGAAACTCTTCCTCAAGGCACAAGAGGGCCGGACGCAGTACCTTAACGCCGGTGACGTGGTCGAGGCGCGTATTCGCAGTGCCGATGGTGTGGTCGACCTCGGCGTACAACGCAACCGAGTCGTGGGGGAAGCCTGATGGTCGTGCAGACCCTGAATGACATCGAAAGCCTCGAACGAGTCCCCTTGTCGGAGCGTGGTCTGGCTTGCAGCACTTATGAAGCGCTGCGTCAGGCAGCCGAGCGCACCCCTCAGGCACCGGCGCTCAGTTTCTTCGTCGATGCCGCCGATTTCAAGCGCACCCACGAGTGGAACTACTCCCAACTCTTGGCGGATATCACCCGCGCGGCAAATGCCTTCCATGACCTGGGCATAAAACCGGGCGAGGTGATTGCCTTCATCCTGCCCAACCTGCCGCAAACCCATTTCACGATATGGGGCGGGGAGGCGGCAGGGATCGTCATGGCGATCAATCCTCTGCTTGAGGCCAAGCAGATGGCTGGCTTGCTGAATGCCGCGAAGGCATCGGTGGTGGTGACTCTCGCGCCGACTCCAGGCAGCGACTTGTGGCCGAAACTGTCTTCGCAGCTGGATCAGTTGCCCGGGATCAGGTCTGTCGTTTGGGTCGGCATGGCGCCCTATGTCGACGAACCAGTGCGTGGGGCCCTGAAAGCCGTGGCACTGAAGGAACGAGACTTACACAGCGATATTGCGATCCACGATTGGCAAACGCTGATGAATGCCCAGCCGCACACGCACCTCAAGAGCGGACGGCAAATTCGCCAGGATGAGTGCTCCTCCTACATCTGTACGGGCGGCACCACGGGACTTCCCAAGATCGCCGCGCGTAGCCATGGCTCTGAAGTATTCAATGCATGGGCCGTGGCCGCTCACTTGCAGCCACGCAATGGTGGCCAGGTTATCTTTTGTGGCCTGCCGCTGTTTCATGTCAATGGCCAGCTGGTGACTGGGCTGATGCCTTGGACTCAAGGCGACCATGTGATTCTCGGCACGCCTCAAGGGTATCGTGGCGAGGGCGTGATCCCACGATTCTGGGAGATGGTCGAGCACTTCGGTATCAACCTCTTTTCCGGCGTGCCAACTGTCTATGCCGCACTTCTGCAAAATGAATGGCAGGGCCGCGACCTGTCCAGTCTTCGCTTTGCCATGTGTGGCGCCGCACCCATGCCGGCTGAGCTTTTCCGAGAGTTCGAGAACCGTACCGGGGTAAAAATCCTTGAAGGTTACGGCCTCACTGAGGGCGCCTGCGTCTCATCAATCAATCCGCCCCATGGCGAGCGCCATATTGGCTCTATCGGGATACGGATCGCCTACCAGAATATGCGCGCGGTCGTGCTCAATGATTCGGGAGAGTATCTGCGCGACGCCAACGTGGATGAGATCGGTCTGATCACAATCTGCGGTCCGAACCTCTTCGAGGGTTATCTGGAGGAGCGTCATAACCACGGCCTCTGGATCGACATCGACGGTCAGCGCTGGCTGAATACGGGCGATCTGGGTCGCCAGGATGCGCAGGGTTATTTCTGGCTGACCGGGCGCAAGAAGGAGTTGATTATCCGTGGCGGCCACAACATCGATCCCAAGCAAATCGAGGAGGCGCTTCAGGCGCATCCCGCCGTCGCTCTGGCCGCCGCTATCGGCAGTCCCGATGCCTACTCGGGCGAGGTGCCGGTCGCCTACGTTCAACTACGCCCCGGGCAAGTGTGCAATGCCGAAGAACTTGAGGCGTTCGCTCATCTCAACATCAGCGAGCGGGCAGCCGTTCCCAAGCGAATTGAAATCCTCGAAGCACTGCCACTGACTGCCGTGGGCAAGATATTCAAGCCCGCTTTGCAGCAGCGCGAAATTGCCAAAGTAGTTCAGCAGGAAGTGGAACGACTGGGGCTTTCGGATATTGCTGTTGAAGTCGTGCAGGACAATCGTCGTGGGCAGGTCGCCTGCGTCAGGGCCGGCACTGGCCAGCAAGTGCTGGCTCCGCTCCTGGGGCGTTACAGCTTTCATGTGGAGTGGATCAATTGAGTTCCTGATTTGTAATCTGTAAGTCCGGCAGACATGCCCTGGCGCTGTTCAGTCAGGGTGTTTTACACAACATCAATCAACTCCAACCGGCACTAAGAAGTGCACGGGACGGCGAAGCCTTGCCTGCGTGCAACCAACAAAAACAATAAACAAGAGGTGGATAATGAAACTGAATAGCCGCGTGATCCCGTGTCTCTCTGCACAGCGTAAGTGTGCTGTCTGGATTAAATTCAGCAGTGCCATCGCACTACTCAGCGCCTCCACCATTGCAAGCGCCAATGGCATTGCCCTGAACGAACAAAGTGCAAGCAGTGCAGGAACTGCCTATGCGGGAAGGTCGTCTTCCGCGCTGGACGCCAGCACCATTTTTGGAAACCCCGCGGGCTTGACCAAGTTGAAGCGTAGTGAGATTTCCGGCGGAGCCGCGGTCGTCTCGGTGAGCGACGATATCAGTGATGCGCAGAGCAGCGCCCCAGGAACGAATGAGGGGGACTCGGTACCTTTGGGGGTCGTGCCCTTCGCTTATATGTCGACGCCACTTGATGATCGTTTTTCGATTGGTTTGGGCCTCTATGCGCCGAGTGGCCTGATCAATGATTACGAGGGCTCTTTTCAGGGCCGCTACCATGGTTCCTATAGCACGACCAAAGAAGTCACCCTGCAGCCCACCATTGCCTGGCGGATCAATGATTACGTGTCCATTGGTGGCGGACCGACCATAAACCGTTTCAATGCAAAGCTTCAGAATTACCTGGCCACCGGCGCCCTGAACAACGGCGAGGACACACTGGTCACCGTCAAAGGCGATGACACGGCACTAGGCTACAACGTCGGCATCCTGGTCGACTTTACTGAGGCAACCAGTTGGGGAATCAACTACCACTCGAAGGTGGACTATGAACTCAAGGGGCATACTGAGGTTTCTGGCTCCCCGAGCGTTATTCCGCTGGACGGAAATTATGACAACAAGATAGACCTCACGATGCCCGAATCCGTGGACACGTCTATCACCCATCATTTCAATAGTCGCTGGACGGGCTACCTGGGGACCACCTGGAAACGTTGGAGCCGGATCAAGAAGATCGAGGCAGTCAACAGCGGTCTTACCCCCTTGGGCCAGGCGGCTGGCCTGGGACATGTGATCGAAGAAATGAACTGGCGGGACACCTGGAGCACCGCCGTTGGCGCCTCGTATCAATTGAACCAACAATGGCTGCTGCGCGCGGGCTACGCCTATGATCCTTCGCCCATCAGAAATGCCGATCGCAGCGTGCGCGTTCCGGTTGGCAATCGCCAGGCCGTGACCCTTGGGGGGGCTTACTCGCCGAGTCCAGATCTGACGATCGACTTTGCTTACGGTTATCTCTGGGATTCCAAAGTCTCGGTGAAACAGTCGAACAACTCCGGTCTTCAACCGCAATACAGTGCCAATTACCAAAATAGTGCGCATGGCGTTTCAGTGCAGGCAACCTATCGGTACTAAGCGACACGACTCCATTTTTAATGAATTTGTGTTGCCACGACCGGTTGAATCCATAGTCGATTGCGGTCTGCCAGCAAGTGCCACTTCTACCCGAAAGCCGTCGCTGAGCATCGGCTCACCCACCCCCTGAAGGGCCTGTTGCTTAGTCGAAGCTTGACGGCCTCGGGATTATTCTGCGCAATCTGGCATCAACAGCAGATGGTGCCCGGCTCTTCGGGAGCGATTCCAAGGGGATAGAGTCGATCATCAAACTGACTCAAGCGCGGGTACGCGAGGGGGCGATCCTCGCCAATGTTTTCCAGGCGTTGGCGGTACCCCTTCAAGAAGTCCTGTCGAGCTTCATCAGTGATGTACGGCACATGCCAACCGACAAATGGCTGCAGCACGTCCATTCCGACATAGGCCAGGGTTCCGCGCAGTAGCGGGCGCAGCATGTCTTCCAATGGGCCATGGATGGCGTTGTCGCCGAACATGTGTTCGCGCCCGCCCAGGGTCACGGTCACCAGGGCTTTCTTGCCGCGCAGGCCGCCCTGATCGTAGAAACGCTTGCCGCCGTAACAAATGCCGGATACCAGAACCCGATCGATCCAGCCCTTGAGGATGGCCGGCGTCGAGAACCAGTAAACCGGAAAATTGAGGATCAGCAGGTCCGCCCACAACAGTTTGTCCAACTCTTGTTGGATATCGGCGGCGAGTGTCTGTTCTTTGCTGCTGCGTCGTTGCTCAAGTGCGTAGACCAGATACTCGGGGTTTTCCCGGGCGCGGAAATCCCCGGCACCGGCTACCGGATTCCAGTTCATTTCGTACAGGTCGGATACCCGGACCTGATGCCCTTGGGATTGCAGGGTCTCAACCGCTTGGTCGCGCAAGGCGGCGGTAAAGGATCTTGGCTCGGGATGGGCATGTACGATGAATACATTCATGGCGATTCCTTGAATAGAGGAGGGGCTGCGTGAAGCGCGCCGGTCAAAAGTAGGTGGGCCATGTGCGCATTTCGTGGCGCCCGATACCGTTATTGATTGCGCGCCGCTGTGCCGCCAGTGCCTCGACGAGAAAACGACGGGTTTCTCCCGGTGCAATCACCTCGTGGGTGCCCAGCGCACCGGCCAGTGCAAAGGCCGAGGTGTCTTTTGAGAATTCAGCGTACAGGCACTCGTAGCGCTCGGGATCCGTCTCGCGCGTCACGTCATGCACGACGCTGACCGCCACGCCCGGGTCGACGAAGCTGACATCGGCCGAGCACCAGGCGGCCGACTGGTCGCTGTTGCGGCCACCGCCGAAATTCAGATAGGCCTGGCCGAAACTCTTGCGCACGATCACCGAGAGCTTGGGTACCGAGCACAGTTGTACGGCGTGGATCATGTTCATGATGTGCGCCGGTGCGCTGCGTTTCTCGCCTTCGATGCCCACGAGGAAGCCAGGCGTATCGACAAGAAACACCAATGGAATGTTGAACGAGTCGCACATGGCGATGAAGCCGGTGGCCTTGCGGCAGGCGTCAGCGTCCAGCGCTCCGCCCTTGAATTGCGGATTGGAGGCGACGATCCCGATGCTGGCGCCTTCAAGGCGGGCGAGAGCGGTAACGACCGAGCGGCCGAATCGGTCCTTGAGCGCAAACAGGCTGTCGCGATCGACCAGCGTCGCCAGCAGCTTGCGCATGTCGTAGGTTTTGCTGCGCTCCACCGGGACGATGGTTTCCGGGCCCGACGGGTCAGGTCGATCCTCGGGTCCGCAGGGCAGGAGGGCGGGTGTCTCATTTGAGTGAGAGGGCAGGTAGCTGAGAAACTGCCGGATCGCGCTCAATGCTTCCTGGTCAGTGTTGACCACCTTGTCGGCCAGCCCGGTGATTTCAGCATGCATGCGCCAGCCGCCTAGTTCCTCGACGTCCGAGGATTCACCGATCGCCACAGAGGTGACTTTGGGGCTGGAGACGGCGAGTAATGCACCCTTGCGCATGACGGTGAAGTCCGCCAGGCACGAGTACCAGCTTGCCGATCCAAAACACGGGCCCAGTACTGCGCTGACCCACGGGGTTTCGCGGCGCCGGCAGTATTGCTGGGCATCCTGGCCGGCACTGGCCATGCTCGCAGCGCCCATTGCGTCCTGCATGCGCTGGCCGGACGATTCGCCAAGAAAGATCAGCGGCATGCCATTGCGGGTGGCGCATTCCTTCATGTAAGCGATCTTGCGTGCATTGATCCATGAGGATGACGCGCCTTTGACCGTCATGTCGTTGGAGACCACGGCCACCCGACGCGAATCGATGCGACCGAAACCGGTGATCTTGCCGTCCGCCGGCGTGCTGTCCCGGTCCTCGGGCCGGGAGGAGTGGGCGAGCATGCCGATTTCGCTGAACGACTGCGGGTCGAGCAGGCCCTCCAGTCGTTCGCGTGCATTGAGCACGCCAGCCTCGCGGCGCGCCTGGAGCTTGGCCTCGCCTCCCATTTGCAGGGTGCTTTCGCGGCGGGCCTGCAGTTGCTGTTCCGGTGATGGGTGTTCGCAGGTCATCGTGAGGTCTCATTGGGAACTGTGACGGCACGTCCGACGATTTCGCCGTGACGCAATGTGCGCAGAACTAGCGGCACTTCGCACAGACGGGCGCCATCGCGCCAGTCGAGCATACGAAAGGCCTGCAGGGTTCGGATCGGGACTGTCGTCTTCATGGTCGATCTCAATTTGCCAGAACCAGGGTCATGAACGCCGACATCAACAGCCCGCTGGCCTGGACCAGGCAACTGCTGGCATTGGCGACCTGGCGCCCGGCGCATTCGCCACGCAGCTGACGCACGGATTCGATCATCAATTGCATGCCGAACTGGCCGGAGTGGTTGAAGGCCAGCCCGCCGCCGGAGGTATTGACCGGCAATGCACCGCCGGGCGCGGCAATGCCACTGTGCAAGAATGCGCCGGCTTGCCCGGGTGCGCAGAAACCCATGGCTTCGAGCGCGACGAGCACGTTGATGGTGAACGCATCGTAGATCTGCACCATGCTCAATTCGTCGCGCGCGATGCCGGACATGCAAAGCGCACGCTCGGCGCAGTCGGCGATGACGCCAGGGGCGAGCCAGTCGGTCGAGACCAGTGGCGTGACGTGATGCCTATAGCTATCGGCGAAGCCGCGGATGTACACCGGCGGTTTCGCCAGCGTGCGTGCGCGGTCGGCTTTGGTGAGAATCAACGCACCGGCGCCATCGCTGACCAGGCAAATATCGGCCTTGCGCAGCGGGTCCGAGATCAGTGGCGACGCCAGGTACTCCTCCATAGTCAGCGGTTTGCGCAGCGTCGCCTGTGGATTCAACTGTGCCCAGCGTCGTGCGTTGATCGCCACCTCGCCGAGGTCTTCCTCGCTCGCCTGATAACGATGCAGATACTGCTGCGCGAGCATCGCGTACCAGCTGATCGGGCTCAGTACACCGTAAGGCGCAACAAATTGTCCCGACGGCGAGCGCGGGTCGTTGATGACGCCGCCGCGATTGCGGCTTTGATCCAGTCGCTGGGTGCTGCCGTAGGTGACCAGCGCCACCGAGCACAACCCCGCCTCGATCGCGGCCATGGCGTGGATCAAATGGGTGAGCGGAGAACCTCCGCCGACCACCGTGCTGTCGACATGGCGTGGTGTGATACCCAGGTACTCGCTCACCAGCAGCGCGTTGGCGCGGTCGTCCCAGTGCGCGAAAACCCCATCGATATCGGCCAGGGTGAGGCCGGCATCGAGCAGGGCGTCACGGGCCGAGCGGCATTGCAGCGACAGCGCGGTGTCGCCCGGCGCCGCCTTGCCAAGCCCGGCCTCGCCGACACCGACGATGGCGTAGCGACCTGCCAGGCGGGAAGGGTCGTGGCTCATGCTTGCGCCTCCTGGGCGACGAGTTGCGCGCGCACGTCTTTCTTCAATACCTTGCCGACCGGACTGCGCGGCAGGCTCTCCCAGAACAACACTTGCTTGGGCGTTTTCAGACTGCCGAGTTTGTCGCGGCAGATCGCGACGAATTCCTCGGCGGTCGCGCTGGCGCCGGCCTTGAGTTCGATCACGGCGATGACTTTCTCGCCCCAGTCGGCATCGGGCAGTCCGACCACCGCACAATCCATCACCGCCGGATGCGCCCAGATCACTTGCTCGATCTCGCTCGGGTAAATATTGAAACCGCCGGAGATGATCATGTCCTTGGTGCGATCGACGATATACAGATAGCCACCTTCGTCGAACACGCCGATGTCGCCAGTGTGATGCCAGCCGAAGCGGCGGGCCTCGGCATTGGCTTGCGGGTTGTCGTAGTAACCCGGCGCTACCAGCTCGCCACGGGCGACGATTTCGCCGCGTTCGCCAGGCTCGACGAAGCGTCCTTCTTCATCCATCAGCGCCACTTCGCAGGCGCCGGTGGGGCGGCCGGCCGAGCCCAGGTGCTTGCCGTCGCGCATATGGTCTTCGCGCGTCAGCAGAGTGATCACCCCAGGCACTTCGGATTGACCGTAGGCCTGCATGAACACCGGTCCCCACAGGGCAATGCCCTCGCGCAGCTTGTCCACGGACATCGGCGCCGCGCCGTAGATCACGTATTCCAGTGAGGAGCAGTCGCGGGTCCGGGCATCCGGGTGCGACAGCAGTCGGTAGATCAGGGTCGGCGGCAGGAACAGGTGGGTGATGCGCTCCCGTTCGATGGTTTCCAGGACGGTGCCGGGATCGGCGGACGCTGCGATGACGTTGCGCGTGCCGAAAATCGACAGCGCCATGGCGGTCGCGCCGGCGGCGTGGGTCAGCGGCGCGACAACGAGATGCGCCGGGCTTTTCGCCGGCGGCATGAACTGGTTGCTGATGCGGTAGCAGGCCAGCAGCGCACGGTGGCTTTGCATGATTGCTTTCGGCCGGCCGGTGGTGCCGCCCGAAGATTTGATCAGGGCGGTGTCGTCCGGCGAATTGCGCACAGTGCAGCGCTGACCGGCGTGTTCGCGACACCAGTCGGCGATGCTCAAACCGTCGATGGGCTGGTCCAGGCCGATCACCGTGGTCAGCGTCGGCACGCCTGCGCGGATGCGTTCGGCATGTTCGGCATACTGGGAATGCAGGACCAGCACCGACAGTTGGGTGAAGCTCATGAACCAGATCAGGCTGTCGATCGAGTCGCGGGCGTTGAGCGGCACGAAAGTCGCCCCCGCGCGCAACGCGCCCAGCATGGCGACGAAACCCAGCGGGTGATTGGGCGCCAGCACGCCGACATGGGCCGATCGCAGGCGCAGCAGGGACAGGGCATGACCGATCGCGTGGGATTCGGCCTGCACCTGGGCGTAGGTCAGGCTGAAGCCGGTGCCTTGCAGGCAAATGTTATCGGGATGGCGATTGGCGCCGGTATCGAAGTAGTCGGTGATCATTTCCATGGTGACGGCTAATCCAAAAGAGTGAACTGGGGCAGCGTGCAGGATTCGCTGACGGTTTCGAAACAGACCCTGACGGCGGCGCCGATCCGCACGCGCTCAAGGTCGGCGTCGAGGATGTTGGCGACCAGCCGGACCCCTTCATCGAGGTCGATCAGCGCGACGACATAAGGCAGCCGGGCCTCGAAGGCCGGCGACGGGGCAATGCGGCTAACCGTCCAGGAATAGATGCGCCCCTGGCCGCGGGCATCGATCCACTCGATGCGCTCGGACAGGCAGCCGATGCAGAACGCGCGCGGGTAGAACTGGCAGTTGCCGCAACTCGCGCAACGCTGGATGACCAATCGTTGCTCCTGCGCGGCCGCCCAATAGACGGCCGTTTCGGCGGTGGGTTGCGGCAGGGGGCGTGGCGGGATGGGAGTCGACATGGCAGCCTCAACGAGTACGCAATTCGAAACCGGCCATGGCGATATGCACATGACGTTGTTCCGGCAGCCTGGCCAGACCGGCGATCAGCTCGTTCAGCGGACGACGCACACTGAAGGTGTCGTCGATCACGGTCGCAAGCAGGCCGGTGATTTTTTCGTCGCCGTACATGGCCCGCAGCAGCAGTTCATCGTCCGACAGGCCGGGATAGCGACGACGCAGCTCAGGAACCCTTGGTGCCAACAGTGGTGGCTGCATGGCGATTTCGCGGGAACCGTTGGCGAGCACACGATCCTTGACGTCGGGGTCCACCGGCAGTGGCAGGGAGCCGAAGTAGCCGCACACGTACTTTTTCACTTCATCCGGCACCACCTTGTAACGCTCGCCGCTCAGCACGTTCATCACTGCTTGCGCGGCGATCATCGCGGGGAAGGGCGTGGCCATGACCGGCGAGCCGAGTTCGACGCGGATGCGCGCGATCTCTTCGAGCACCACTGGCAGCTTGTCGGCGATGCCTGCCAGTTGCAGCTGCGATTGCAGGTTGGACATGGCGCCACCGGCGTATTGGGTGACAAAGTGCGCCGGGTCGTATTCCGCCGGGACGCCCACGGGGAAGCCGTTTTCTTCGGCAATGCCGGCGAGGTAGTCACCGACTTCGTCTGCCGCGCGGTCGTCGAAACTGACCTCGAAGCCGATCTCGCGCAGGTTGCGCGCCAGCATCTGTGCCGACGGCCCGGCGTTGCCGTTGGCCAGCGGATCGATCGAGCACAGCAGGCGGTCGGCACCGTGCACCGCCGCCTCCAGGGCCACCAGCGAACCGGTGGCATTCAGGCAATGGGTGAGCACTTCCAGCGGGCGGTCGCCGATCACGACCTTGATCGCCGGCACAATGTTGCGCACTTGCTCGACGGTCATGCTGCCGCCGGCGTCGCCGAAGGCAAAGGCGTCGATGTCGAAACGCTCGATCGCCTCGCGCGCCTTGGCGGCGTAGAACGCTGCGTCGTAGCCCGGTGCCAGGTTGTAGATCATCGCCAGGGTGGTCGTGGCGCCCAGACGCTTGGCGGTGGCGATGGCCGGGACGAGGTTGTCCCAGCAATGCAGGGAGTCGAGGAAGCCGATATCCCGCGCGCCGTTGGCGACCAGGCGTTCGACGTACAACTCGCTCAGATCGTCCGGCTCGGGGTAGAAGCTGCGCAGCATGTTGCTGCGCACGATGCCACGCAGCGGCGTGTGGCGGATGCGCTCGGACAACAGGCGCAGCCGTTCCAGCGGGCTCTGGTTGAGGAACAATACGCTGGCGTCGAACTGCACCAGGGCAATGGCTTCTATCGCATCGAAGCCCAGGGCATCCAGACGCTCGGCCATCGGCAGCATGTGCTCGGTGCGCATGCGCGTGGCCCACAGGCACTGGTGCGCGTCACGCAGGGTGGCATCGACCAGCTGGATACGGCGACGTTTGCCGGTGCGGATGAACTCCGCATTCACTTTTTCGCGTAGTTGATTCAGCACATGTCACCCCTTGCTGTGTTCGAGATGGATGGACAGGCCCGGGCCTGTGACACTCAGTACGGTGTAGCCGGGCCAGCGTTGCAGCAGCCCTTGGGTCAGGGCTTGCTCGGGGGTGCGGATTTCATACTCAAGCCTCTGAAACGGCGGCAGTGCTGGGCAGCCGCAGACCAGAGCGGCCAACGCATCATCGGTGGACAGATTGATCGGACGGCACGGCGTCGCGACGGCGCCGATGCGTTGTTGCAGGCTGCTCAGTGACGTGTCGATCGGGCCGTAGCAACCTTGCAGCCAGCGGCGCAAGGCGGGTTGCAGCGTGGCATAGCGTGGTTCGGCATCCAGATGTTCGAGTGCCTGTCGTGCAATCGCCTGTGCGAAGGGCGGCAGCATCGGCGGGTTGCCCAACTCCTGGCGTATGCGCGTGCACTCACGGGAAAACCCGAACAGATCCGCCAGGCGTCCGCGCGAGCGCAAGGCCTGCATGGCGTCGGCGGCGACTTCGCCTGGCAGTTGATGTTCGTAAGGGGCCAGGCCGAATGCCCAGGGCTGGCTTTCGGGGAAACCTTGCTGATCCGCCACGGCGGCGAACTGGGCCTCGGCTTCTTTTATACGGTCCGGGTCCGGGGCTCGCAGCGACAGTTCGAGCAACGCCGCCGAGCGCACCAGCAGGGGCAGCGCAGGCGTCGATGCACCATTGGCGACACAAGGCAGAGCGGCATCGAGACGTTCGATGCCCAGTCGAATCGCCTCCAGCGCAACCTGCGGGCCGAGCCCGGTGTGGCAGCGAATGTGCAGGTCCAGCGGTGTGCCATCCAGGCCTTCGCGCAGTGCTGAAAGCAACCCGGGCAGGCGATCGACATGCAGCAGGCCGGCTTCGTCGCGCAACATGATGCGCTGTGCACCGGACTGGACCAGCCGTGCAGCCGCTGCTGAATAGTGAGCGTCGCTGTGTTCATCATCGTCGACGTAGGGCAGGGCGGCGATGACGCTCAGGCCGTTGGCCAAGGCCATTTGCACGGCGCTGTCCAGACGCTGGAAATCCAGCTGCGGATCGATCAATACGACCTCGCTGATGCCATGCCGGGCGAGCATTCGCAGCCAGGTGTTCAGTGCCTCGCCCGACAGCACATCGATATAGCCATGGGTCGCAAGCAGATTCACCGTGGCGCGCAGCGGCGTGCCGTTGGCGCGCTCGCGCAGCGCAGCAACGCGTTGCAGCGGATTTTCCTCACGGCTGATGCACTGGGCGATCACCGCCGGGTTCAAGACTTCGATGGCGGCAAGACGCGCGAGCCCCAGCGAGTTCATCGTCCCCAGCAACATCGCGGTGCTGGCGGCACCGCCCCAGACGGCGGTCTGGCCGTCACTGAGGCTGACATCGACCAAAGTAGTCATGCTCATGCGCGCTCCCTGGCTTGTTTCAACGCCTGCTTGCGGGCCGGTACGAATACGTCTTCGACCCAGCGCGTGGTGACGCGGCCGGCGACGAAATCCGGATGCTCGAGCACGGCATGGTGAAAGCTGGCGGTGGTCGACAGTCCGACGACTTTCATGTCCTCCAGCGCCTTGCGCATCAGCACGATCGCTTCACTGCGCGTCGGTGCATGCACGATCAGTTTGGCCAGCAGCGAGTCATAGAACGGCGGCACGGTGGCGCCGCTGAAGCAGTGGGTATCGACGCGCACGCCCTGGCCCTTGGGGGCCAGCCACTCGCTCACCAGGCCGGGGCTGGGCAGGAAATTGCGGTCCGGGTCTTCGGCGTTGATCCGGCATTCGATGGCGTGACCGCTCAATTTTACGTCGGCCTGAGTGAACGACAGCGGCAAGCCGGCGGCGATGCGGATCTGCTCGGCCACCAGATCGAAGCCCGTGATCATTTCCGTCACCGGGTGCTCGACCTGGATGCGCGTATTCATTTCCAGGAAATAGAACGTGCCGTCGCGGTCATCGACCACGAATTCGATGGTACCCGCGCCGAAGTAACCGACGTTTTTCGCCAGACGCACGGCGCACTCACCCATTTGCTCACGGGTTTGCGCGGCGAGGCTCGGGGAGGGGGCTTCCTCGATCAACTTCTGGTGGCGACGCTGGGTCGAGCACTCGCGTTCGCCCAGGTGCACCACGTTGCCGTGGCGATCGCCCATGATCTGGATTTCGATATGCCGCGCCAGCTCGATGAACTTCTCGACGTACAGGGTCGGATCGCCAAAGGCCGCCTGGGCTTCCGAAGAAGCCGAGCGGAATGCCGCCTCGGCCTCTTCATCGCTGCGCACGATGCGCATGCCACGCCCGCCGCCACCGGCGGTGGCCTTGAACAGCACCGGATAGCCGATTGCGCTGGCGATGCCGCGTGCGGTCTCGGCATCGGCCACCGCATCGGAGCCGGGGACGCGCGGCACTTCGGCTTTTTCCGCCAGACCGACGGCGGTGATCTTGTCGCCCATCGAATCGATGATCTGTGCCGACGGACCGATGAACACCAGACCGGCGTCTTCGCAGGCCTGGGCGAAATGCGAGCGTTCGGACAGGAAGCCGTAGCCGGGGTGGATGGCGTCGCAGCGATGCTCCAGGGCCGTACGAACCAGCAACTCGGCACACAAATAGCTTTGCGCGGCGGGCGGCGGGCCAATGATCACGCACTGGTCGGCCAGGCGGGCGGCCAGGCTGTCGCTGTCGGCTACGGACACCGCCGCCACCGATTCGATACCCAGGGTTTTGCAGGCTCGCACGATGCGAACGGCGATTTCGCCACGGTTGGCGATCAGGACCCGACGAATGTCACGGGTTGCCACGGGAATGCTGCTCATCAACGAGCCTCCGGTTCAATAATCATCAAGATCTGGTCGCGCTCAACCATCTGCAGGTCCTGGGCGACGATGCGTACCACACGGCCCTTCACCGGGGAGGCGAGGGTGTTGAAGAGCTTCATGGCTTCCACCAGGCACAGCGGCGCGCCGGTTTCGACCAGGGAGTTTTCTTCAACGAACGACGCTTGGTCGGGGCTGGGTTTGCGATAGAAGGTGCCCATCATGGTCGCCCGCACGGCCACCTGGCCCTCGGCGATTTCAGGCTCGCTCGCGGCTGCCGCAGGGGCGGCGGCCGATGCGGTCAGTGCCGGTGCGGCGCCTTGGGCAGGCGCCAGCGAGCGCTGGATCGTGCCTGATTTGCTGGCGGTCAGCGTGGTGTCACCGACGCGGACTTCAAGGAAGTCCAGATGGGTCGTGTGATCCAGGATCTCCAGGATTCTTCGTGCTTCTTTATGTGTGAGCGACATGCCTCGGCCTCTTGTTGTTCGAATTGCCTGGTCGGATAAAAACATCGAAACGTAGGATTGTCAACAATCGTACAATCATGTAATTTGCAGTTCGTGAGCCAAGGCGTTCGCACAGCGCTGGATACAAAAAGCGTAGCCCGCGACGGCCAGAGGCCTGGCTATTTCAGAAAACAGTGGTGTTTTGGAGGGGGCGAGAATGAGTACAATCGCGGTTAAGTCGGATGTCGCGGGTACGGTGTGGCAGATCCATGTCCGCGAAGGCGATATCGTTGAAGAAGATCAGACCCTGGTCATCATGGAGTCCATGAAGATGGAAATCCCCTTGATGGCGATCGAGTCGGGTCGAGTAGTGAGTGTCCTCGTTGCCGAAGGCGACGTAGTGAAAGATGGCCAGGATGTTTTGCTGATGGAGTGCGATTGAAGTCTATGTCAATGAATGCAGGTTCGGCGTCGGCCGCCAAGGGCGGTAGTGCAATAGGTATCACGCGGGCCGGTCGCCAGCGCGTTCTGACGATGCCGGAGCAGATTGCCGAGAGCATTACGCTGGCGATTCTGCGCGGTGAATACGGGCCGGGCGATTCGGTGCGTGAGCAGGAGCTGGCCGATCACTTCCAGGTCAGCCGTGGTCCGATCCGCGAAGCCCTGCGCATTCTCGAGAAGGTCGGCGTCGTGACCATCGTGCCGCAGCGTGGCGCGCATGTGACTTCATTGAGCAGGCAGGAAATCGACAACCTGTTCGAGATCCGCGCCGTGCTGGCCGGGTTGCTGGCCAAGTACCTGGCCGATCTCGATGCAGCGGTCGTCAACCAGATGGACGCCATCGTCACCCGGCTTGAACTGATCGCCGGGCAAGCCGATGCACTGGACGAGTATGCCCAGGGCAGTTATCGCCTGAGCACGGTGTTGTTCCAATCCTGCGGCAACAAGCAGTTGGCAGAACTGATGGGTGCACTGGCTATCCAGACTGCACGCTACACCCGCTTGGGCTTGCGTTCACCGGAGCGTCGCCAGGCTTCTGCCGTTTATTGGCGCGGATTGGTCGAGGCACTAGGGCAGAACAACAGTAGCGCCGCCAGCAACCTGATGGTCGAGCTGATCAACGCTTCCCATCAAGCGGCATTGAACCACTTGGAATAACCGCACACAGGGGGCACAACACTCCCTAGTGCTGTGTCTAATTGTCGACAATAAGACAAAATATCATGACAAAAAAACGCACCGCAGGATTCATGCTCAGTTGGGCAGCCCGGCAACACCGCGGCCGCACCGCGCTTATCTTCGGCAACACGGCACTGACTTACGACGAGGTTGAGGCGGGCAGTAACCGGCTCGCCCACGCCCTGATTTCCCTTGGCTTGCAAGTTGGGGAGCGCGTCGCCGTGTTGCTCGACAATTCGCCTGAGGCGATAGAAAGCGTTTTCGCTGCAGAAAAGGCCGGCCTGGTCTACGTGGCGCTCAACGCCCGGCATACCTTGGCCGAGCAGATTGCGATCCTCGACGACGCCGGCGCGAGCCTGCTGGTGGCGGGGCCGGAATTTCGCGAGATCAGCCTGGGGGTCATGGGTCGCGTCGAGAGTCTGCGTCATGTCATGGCGCTCGACTGGCAGGCACCGCAAGTGCTGGATTACCGCCAGCAACTCGCCTCGATGCCGGCCTGTGCGCCCAACGTCCAGGTGTCGCCCGAAGCCTTGCTGCGTATCGCCTATACCTCCGGCACGACCGGCAAACCCAAGGGCGTCACCTATACGGTCAAGCGTTGGTACGAGCGCCTGACCAACCATTTCTACGCCATGGAATACAGCCTGGGCGTGACCGATGCGATGTTGCACGTCGGCCCCTTGACCCATGCCGCCGGTGTGCACCTGTTGCCGTGCTACTTGCGGGGTGCGCGCAACGTGATCCTGGAGAAGTTCGAGCCGCTGGAAACGCTGCGCCAAATCGAACGCCAGCGGATCACGCAAATGATGTGCGTGCCGACCATGCTCACGCGCTTGCTCGACACTCTCGACAGCGGGGTCGCGGCCGATCTGTCGTCGCTGCGTTGCATCCATTACGGGACCGCGCCGACTTCCGTCGACCTGATCCGTCGGGCCATGGTGCGGTTCGGCCCGGTGATGCGCCAGCAGTACGGAATGACCGAGGCAGTGCAGCCGCTGGCGGTGCTGTATCCGTACGAACACGCAGAGGATGGCGTGCTGCGCTCCTGCGGCAAACCGACTGCCAACGTGCAGATCACGGTGCGCGATGCCCAGGGTGAAGAGATGGCGGCGGGGGAAATCGGCGAGATCGCCATCGCCACCGATGGCATCGGTGAAGTGGCGTTCTGGCGCCGTCCCGATCTGGAAGCCGAGGCGATTCGCGATGGCTGGTACTACTCGGGCGATTTGGGCTACCTCGACGAGCAGGGTTTCCTTTATATCGTCGGGCGCAACAAGGACATGATCATTTCCGGTGGCTTCAACGTCTATGCGCGGGAAGTCGAGGACGCCCTGGAAAGCCATCCGCAGGTGCTTGAAGTCGCGGTGCTTGGTTTGCCCGATGCGGAGTGGGGCGAGCGCATCGCAGCGTTCGTCGTGCGCCGCGAAGGCACCAGCGTCGACAACGAAGCTCTCGGCATTCACTGCGCCGCACTGATCGCCGGCTACAAGAAACCGCGCCTGATCGAATTCGTCGACGCCCTGCCGCGCAACAACGCCGGCAAGGTGGTTAAAAACATTCTGCGCGATGACTATCTCGCGCGCCTGCAGAGGAAATCGTCATGAGCACGCCTGTTGCCCCTGAATGGTCCCGGGAACTCGCCGACATCCGCGCTCGCCGCGAAGTTGCCTATGCATTGGGCGGCCCGGAAGCAGTGGAGAAGCATCATGCCCAGGGCAAGCTCACGGCGCGTGAACGCATCGGCCACCTGCTCGATGGCGAAAGCTTCGAGGAATTCGGCATCCTCGCCGGTGCCGTGAAATACACCGCCGAGGGCAAGATCGCTTCCGCCACACCGAGCACGGCGGTGGTTGGCGTGGGCAAGATCGAGCAGCGACGCACCGTGGTTGCGGCGGACGACTTCACCATTCGCGGCGGTTCGTCGGAGGCGGCGGTCGCGGAAAAGTGGATCTACGCCGACCGTTACGCCTGGGAATACAAGCTGCCGATCATTCGCATGATCGACAGCGCCGGCGGCAGTGTGAAGCTGCTCGACAAGCTTGGCCACACCAAGATCCCCGGTTATGCCTTGCTGCCGATCACCAACCTGCTGGGCGCCGTGCCCGTCGTCGGTATCGCCCACGGTGCTTGTGCCGGCCTCGGTGCGCTGCGAGTTGCTGCCTCGCATCTGTCGATCATGGTGCGCGGTCAGAGCCAGGTGTTCGCGGCCGGCCCGCCAGTGGTGAAGCAGGCGTTCGGCGTCGATATCGACAAGAACGACCTCGGCGGATACGACCAGGTGCATCGCCACAGCGGCATGATCAACCTCGCGGCCAACAGCGACGCCGAGGCGCTGGACCTGGCCAAGCGCTTCCTGTCGTTCCTGCCGGGCAATGTCTGGGAGCAGCCACCGCGTGCGACATCGACCGATTCTCCCGGTCGCCGCGACGCCTGGCTCAACGATGCGATTCCCCATGACCGGCGCAAGATCTTCAACCCGCACAAGATCCTCAAGTCGCTGGTGGACAAGGACAGCCTGTTCGAGATGTCCCCGGATTTCGGCGCGTCGACCATCACCGCGTTCGCCCGTCTCGACGGCTACCCGGTCGGGATCATATGCAACAACCCGCGCGTCGGCGGCGGTGCGCTGACCCGTGCGGCGGCGCTCAAGCAGACCCGTTTCATCGACCTGTGCGACACCTTTCATCTGCCGATCATCTACCTCGTCGACCAGCCCGGCGTGATGACCGGCCAGGAAGCCGAGATGCAAGGCACGCTGATTGCGGCGATGCAGGCGGTGCATGCGATCGAACAGGCGAGCGTGCCGGTCATCACCATTGTGCTGCGCCGCTGTGTCGGCCTCGCCGGTGCCATGGTCAGCCCTTGGCACGGCCCGACGGGCACCGCCCTGCCGCACCGGTTTGCCTGGCCTTCGGCGCAGTGGGGTTCGATCCCGATCGAGGGGGGCGTGGCCGCCGCCTACAAGCAGGAAATCGCTGCCGCGGACGACCCGCTGGCCCGGCGCAAGGAACTGGAGGCCCATTACCAGGCCCTGGCTTCACCGCTGCGTACCGCCGAGCGTTTTGGCGTGATCGACATCATCGAGCCGGACAGCACGCGTCCATTGCTGTGCAACTGGGTGGGTGACGCTTATCGCATCACCGCACTTTCCCTTGGGCCGAAGCGGCGGACCATGCGCTAGTCCTGGCGGGACGAGTGGCATCCGGCCTTACCTTCATAACAACAACTCAAAGGTACAGACGATGTTCTGGAAAAAGAGTCCTTGCGCCGTTTTGGCAACGCTGATGGTGATTCACCTGCTGGCCCAGGTGGACCGCAATATCCTGCTGGGTTTCGCCCCGCAAATCACCGGCGAACTGGCGATCAATAACGCCCAGTACGGCTTTCTGGTCGGCGCGGTCTGGGTCCTGAGTTACGGGGTGATGGCGGTGTTTCTCGGCGCGCTGGCCGACCGACACAGCCGGCCACGGGTGATCGGTGCCGGCATGCTGGTCTGGAGCGCCTGCACGATTGCCTCAGGCTACGTGCAGAACTTCGAGCAAATGGTGGCGGCGCGTTTTCTCGTGGCCACCGGTGAAGCCGCGTTGGTGCCTGCCGCCACGGCACTGTTGATGGAATTGTTCTCGGAGAAGCGCCGGGGCACGGCGATGGGCCTGTTCTACCTCGGCATTCCGCTGGGCATCGGTTGCAGTTTTTTGTTGGCGGGTACGCTTGGCGCCGCCCATGGCTGGCGCACCACGTTCCACTTCCTGGGGCTTGCCGGGATTGTCATCGGCCTGCCGTTGATGTTGATGAGCGACAAACGCAGCTGCCACGCCGTGCAAGAACGCGGCGCGTCCCTGACGACGCAGATGGCCGCAGTGTTCGCGGAGCTGCGCAGCAACCGCGTGGTGCGCTACACGGTGGCCGGTTTCGTGCTGGCGCATCTGGTCTATCCGGGCATTTCGTTCGCGCAATTGTGGATCGCTCGCGAGCGCGGCATGGACCCGGCGACCATCGCCACGACCATGGGCGTCATGCAGATTGTCTTCGGTTCGCTGGGCGCATTGGCCGGTGGCGTCTTGAGCGATCGCCTGGCCCCGCGTTTCAAGGGTGGCCCCGCCAGTGTGCTGGTACTGCTGGTGCTGGTGAGTGCGCCGTTCATGATCGCTTATCGCCTGGTGCCGACGGACTCGCCACTGTTCTACGTCGGCATGGCGGTGGGCATTTTCATGTTGATGTCGCTGTACGGTTGCGCGACCACCGCGATCCAGGGCGCAGTGCCTGTGCGCATGCGTTCGACGGTCATGGGTTGCTCGATGTTGCTGCTGAACCTGTTCTCGGTAGCGCTCGGCACCTTTGTCGTGGGCTGGATCAGTGATGTGCTGACGACTGCCGGGGTGGCTTCGCCGCTGAGCCGTGTGTTGCTGGTCAGCGACATTCTGGCGCTGCTGCTCGGTGGCTTGTTCTTTTACGTGGCGGCACGGATCAAGCGCGAAAGCACGCGTGCGCTGCCGGCCATGGAAATCAAGGCCTAGCTTATGTCCAGGTCCGCCGTCATTCAGTTTCAGTCGGTTGTCAGCCAATACCTGCCGGGTGTGCTGGCGAGCGTTGTCGTGGCGATTGCCGCGCGCTTTCTGGCTGATCAATACCACGCGCCGGTGATGTTGTTGGCGCTGCTACTCGGCATGGCCATGAATTTCCTGGCGGCGGGGCCGAGCAAGCCGGGTATCGACTTCAGCGCCCGTGAAATCCTGCGGGTGGGCGTGGCGCTGCTGGGGCTGCGCATTTCCCTGGAGCAGATTGTGGCATTGGGCTGGCATCCGGTGCTGATCGTCGTGGTGTCGGTGGTGGTGACCATCGTGGTGTCCATGCTGGCGGCGCGCGCCATGGGTTTCAACGTGCTGTTCGGCCTGTTGTCCGGTGGTGCCACGGCCATTTGCGGCGCTTCGGCGGCGCTGGCCCTGGCGGCGGCGTTGCCGGCCCATCATGCCAAGGAGCGCGCGACGCTGTTCACGGTGATTGGCGTGTCCAGCCTCTCGACCCTGGCGATGATTGTCTATCCGGTGATTGCCCGGGCGCTCGGTCTGGACCCGCTGCAGGCGGGGGTGTTGCTCGGTGCCACCATCCATGACGTCGCCCAGGTGGTGGGCGCCGGGTACAGCATGTCCCATGACATCGGCGATACCGCCACGGTGGTGAAACTGATGCGCATCGCCATGCTGCTGCCGGTGATCGTCTGCGCGGTGTTGATCACCCGCTCCCAGGGCGGGAACGACACCGGTCAGCGGCCGCCGTTGCTGCCCTGGTTTGCCGTGGCCTTCGTGGTGCTGGCGACAGTCACCAGTTTCGGCTGGTTGCCTGCGGCGGTGCAGAACCTGGGCAATCAGATGTCGAGCTGGTGCCTGGTGGTCGCTATCAGCGCGCTGGGCATGAAAATCCAGCTCAAGGAGCTGGCCACGGTGGGGCTCAAACCCATTGTGTTGATGGTCGGTGAAACTGTGTTCCTGCTGGGGCTGGTGTTGCTGTTGATACGACTCGCCGGTTGAGTCGGGTCGTTCCATAGCGCGCAGGATGCTGAGCCCGGCGGTATTGATCGGGTTACTTGAATGAATCGAACACTCCCCTGATGGGGATAAGAGTGGTGAGCACTGTCGCGCCCGAATCGGGTGGCCAGATGTTTTTTCATGAACATAAAACAACAACAAGAAAAGATCGGAGCCAACGTATGCGGATCAACAAAAAACTCGGTGTGGGTGTGTGGGAGCCAACACTGCTGGCCTCTGCGCTATTTATCGCGGCAGTGCCGGCGGCTCATGCCTTTGAACTCGATACCGGAAATGAAGACTGGACGGTACGTTTCGACAACACCTTCAAGTTCAACTATGCCCAGCGGGTGGAAAGTCCCAACAGTAAGTTGGCCCGGTCATGGAACAACAACGACGGTAACCGTAACTTCTCTTCGGGCAGTGCGGTGTCCCAGCGCCTGGACGTGCTCTCGGAACTGGATGTGGCCTACCAGAAGAAGATGGGTTTTCGCGTCAGCACCAACAGCTGGTACGACCATGCCTACGACAATGTCGGCAGTGACAACGCGGCGACCAACCAGTTGAACAATGGTCGCCCGGACTCGCGCCATGTCAGCGGCTATGTCGATCGCTATTACAACGGGCCGTCGGCGGAAATCCTCGATGCCTTCGTTTTCGGCAGTGCGGAAATCGGTGACGAGTCGATCCTCAGCGCCAAGCTCGGCAAGCACACCCAGTACTGGGGCGAGAGTGTCCTGGCCTTTGCCCATGGCAACAGCTACGGCCAGTCCGGCCTGGACATCACCAAGGCGCTTACGGTGCCAGGTACCGAAGCCAAGGAATTGTTCATCCCGCGCAACCAGCTGTCGATGAGCTTCACGGTCAACCCGGAGCTGACGCTGGGTGCGCAGTATTTCCTCGATTGGGACGCTTCACGACTGCCGGAATCCGGGACCTATCTGGGCTTCAACGACGGCATTCAGAACGGCGGGCACAACCTGTCGCTTATCGGTGGCTTGAACCCGCGTTTCGGTACGCCCGGACCCTTGGGAGCGAACCAGTTCCTGCGCCTGAGCAATGGCCATACCTTTACCCCGGACAAGCACGGCGACTTCGGCCTGATGGCCAAGTGGAGCCCACAATGGCTGGACGGCACGCTCGGTGTCTACTACCGCAAGACGTCCGACATCCTGCCCAACCTGGTGCTGCAACCGACCGCTGTCGGCCCGGCGCAGCTGATCTCCGGCAACATTGGCAGCTACAACCAGTTCTACGTCGATGACATCGATATCTATGGCCTGAGCCTGTCGAAAAGCGTTGGCGATGTCAGCGTCGGATTCGACCTGAACTACCGCGAAAACATGCCGCTGGCCAGTGTGCCGGGCACCGTCAATGCAGCGGCGGCCGCCGCCGGAGTACCAGGCTTCATCGGCAGCTTCAACGGAGAAAACGGCGTGGCGCGCGGCAATACCATGCACGCTGTGCTTAACGGCCTGACGACTTTCGGCGACACGCCGCTGTGGGACAGTTCCTCGTTGCTGGTCGAGCTCGGCTACAGCCGCTGGCTGAAAGTGACCGACAACAAGCAGCTGTTCAAGGGCGAAGACTGGTATCACGGCACCGACAAGGTCACCCGCGACAACTACATCGTCGGCGTCAACTTCAACCCGACCTGGTTCCAGGTGTTCCCCGGCGTCGATATGTACATGCCGATGACCTACAACGTCGGCCTCAATGGCAACTCCGCCGTGCAGTTGGGCGGCAACGAAGACTCCGGCAGCTACTCGGTCGGCGTCGGCTTCGACATTCGCAACCAATACCGCTTCGACCTGAAATACGTGGACAACTTCGGTCCATTCGATACCTGCAGCTCGCCGGGCAGTGCAGGCAGTCAGGGCGACGGCTCCGCACCGGGTGTGAACGGACAGTACAACTGCACTCCAGGACAAACCACCGCCTTCGGCGGTACTCCGGCCCAGCTCAAGGATCGCGGCATGGTGACGGCCACCTTCAAGACAACTTTCTGATTCGCGATTGCTTAAAACCCAGTCAGGAGAACGACACAATGAAATGCATGCACACTCTGTTGACCACCTCGGTTGCGCTGGCCTTCGCCGGTCTGGTCCAGGCCGCCGTACCCGCCGCCGATGCCGCCAAACTGGGCAGCAACCTGACCGCCGTCGGGGCCGAGAAGGCGGGCAATGCCGACGGTTCCATTCCGGCCTACAACGGCGGGTTGACCAGCCCGCCGGCTGGCTTCAAGGCCGGTGATACCTTCCGCCCGGATCCTTACGCCAGCGAGAAACCCTTGCTGGTGATCGACGGCAAGAACGTCGCGCAGTACAAAAACCAGCTGACCGCCGTCACCGTCGAACTGGCCACGCGTTTTCCAAGCTTCCGCGTCGAGGTCTACCCGACCCACCGCAGCGTCGCGCTGCCGCAAAGCGTGCTGGACAACACTCTGAAAAACGCCACCGGTGCCAAGTCGCTGGAAGGCGGCAACGCGATCGAAAACGTGCTGCCTGGCGTGCCGTTCCCGATTCCGCAGTCAGGTGCCGAAGCCATGTGGAACCACCTGTTGCGCTATCAGGGCGTGGCTTACTCCACCAAGTACGATTCGTGGAACGTCGACGCCTCGGGCGCGCAAAACCTCGCCACCAGCGGCGAAATCGTCAACTCGTTCCCGATTTTCGAAGACCCGAGCAAGGTCATCGATGGCAAGGACACCTACTTCCAGACCCGTCTGTTCTACACCGGCCCGGCGCGCCGTGCCGGTGAGGCGATCATGCTCAAGGACGCCGCCAACCCGCTGGCCCAGGCCCGTCGTGCCTGGCAGTACCTGCCGGGGCAGCGCCGGGTGAAACTGGCACCGACCCTGGCCTACGACACGCCGAACCCGGGGACCGCAGGTTCCGGTACTTACGACGACGTCTATGTGTTCAACGGTGCGCTGGATCGCTATGACTGGAAACTGGTGGGCAAGCAGGAAATGATCGTGCCGTACAACACCTACGCGCTGAGCTACATCAAGGACCCGAAAGCCTTGACCACGCCGAACCACCTGGCGCCGCAATTCGTGCGCTGGGAAAAACATCGGGTGTGGGTGGTGGAAGGCACGCTCAAGGACGGTGCCCGTCACGTCTACGCCAAGCGCCGCTTCTATCTGGATGAGGACAGCTGGGTCGCTCTGGCTTCCGATCAGTACGACGCCCGTGGCCAGCTCTATCGCGGTTCATTCAGCTTCCTCTCGCAAAGCTATGACGTGACCACGCCCAACACCACGCCACACGTGATCTACGACCTGGTCGGCGGTACCTACAACATCAACGGCCTGTCGGGCGCCTACGGCGGCATCAAGTACATCGCGCCGCTCTCCAAGGCGCAGTGGTCGCCGGATGCGCTGGCCGGTAACGGTGTTCGCTAAGCCAACCGCAAGCAAGCGCTCGCACGATCCACTGTAGGAGCGAGCTGGCTCGCGATGGACCAGAGGGCGACGCGGGCATCCAGAAAGCACGCGTCATCGTTAACGTCCATCGCGAGCAGGCTCGCTCCCACATGACCTGCACGACGCGGTTTTCCGAGGAGGACGCAGCATGTGTTCGTATAAAAATAATATTTTGCGTATGGCGTTAGGCGTTGTGCTCGGCCTGTCGCAGGGCATCACCCAGGCGGCCGATTACGTCGATGTGCTGGACTTGCCCGCCAGGGCCAGTGCATTGGCCGTGCGCAGCCCGTTGCTGGATGTTGCCAATGCCGGGCAACGGCTGGTGGCGGTCGGGCAGCGCGGGCACATTCTTTATTCCGACGATTGCGGCCGGCAATGGCAGCAGGCGAGTGTACCGGTCAGCAGTGACTTGAGTGCGGTGTATTTTGCTTCGCCGCAGCAGGGCTGGGCCGTCGGCAACGATGGCGTGATCCTGCACAGCAGCGACGCCGGCGTGACCTGGAACAAGCAACTGGACGGTCGACAGATCGGCGCGTTGCTGGTCAGGCATTACACGACGCTGGCCACTGCCGAGCCGGCCAATGAGCAGTGGCCGCTGTTGGTCGCTGATGGTCAACGGCTGGTCGAGGAGGGCGCCGACAAGCCGCTGCTCGACGTCTGGTTTGCCGACGACAAGGTCGGCTACGTGGTCGGCGTGTTCAACCTGATCCTGCGTACCGAGGATGGCGGCCAGAGCTGGACGCCGTTCCAGGACCGTACCGACAACCCGCAGAACTTTCACTTTAATGCCATCGCCTCGACCGGTGATGCGCTTTACATCGCCGGCGAGCAGGGTCTGCTGCTGAAATGGGAGGCGGCGCAGCAGCGTTTCGCCGCCCTGGCCACGCCCTATCAGGGCAGTTTTTTCGGCGTCGTCGGCAAGCCTGGGGAAGTCGTCGTCTACGGCCTGCGTGGCAACGCGTTGCGCAGTACCGATGGCGGGTCGAGCTGGACGCCGTTCGACACTGGCCTGCAGGTCAGCGTCACTGCCGCCGCGATTGATGCCCAGGGTCACTATCGCCTGTTCACCCAGGCGGGGCACATGCTCGCCGATCAGCGTGACAACGCCCAATTGCACTTGATGCCGCAACAGCACCCGTCACCGGTCGCCGGTGCCACCCTGGCCGTCGATGGTTCGCTGGTCGTGGTGGGTGCGCGTGGCGCACGTGCGCTTCTCAAAGAATAAGAGCCAGAACATAGAGCGAGTACTCAGACATGGCCCCTACCAAGCAAGACAACATGCCGGTGATCCGCGACCTGCGCGACTTTGATCGGCGCTCCGGCAACCTGCTGGAACGGCTGGTGTTCAACTATCGTCCGCTGTTCATCGTGCTCATGACCCTGGCCACCCTGGTGCTGGGCTACATGGCGGCGACCCGTCTGGAGTTGCGCCCAGGCTTCGAAAAAATGATCCCGCAGAGCCAGCCGTACATTCAGAATTTCCTCGAGAACCGCCACTCGTTGCGCGGCCTGGGCAATTCGGTGCGCGTGGTGGTGGAGAACACCCAGGGCGACATTTTCGACCCCGAATACCTGAACGTGCTCAAGCAGGTCAACGATGAGCTGTTCCTCACCGAAGGCGTCGACCGCGCCTGGATGAAATCGCTCTGGACCCCGGCCGTGCGCTGGACCGAGGTCACCGAAGAGGGCTTTCAGGGTGGCCCGGTAATGCCCGACAGTTATCAGGGCTCGCCCTCCGATATCGAGCAGCTGCGCCAGAACATCAACCGCGCCGGCATCGTCGGCAGCCTGGTGGCCAGCGATTTCAAGTCGACCATGTTGATCGTGCCATTGCTGGACAAGGCTTCGGCCACGGGGAACGGCATCAACTATCACGCGTTCTCGCAGATGCTCGAAGAGCAGTTGCGCGACAAGATCGAATACGCCGGCGACAGCGCTGCGCGTAAATCCGGGGTAGAAGGCACCGGCCATTACAAGGTGCGGGTGATCGGCTTCGCCAAACTCATGGGCGACCTGATCGATGGCCTGATTCAGGTGATGATGTTCTTCGGTCTGGCCGTCGTCACTTCATTGGCCATCATCTACGCCTACACCCGTTGCGTGCGCAGCACCTTGCTGGTGGTTGGCTGCTCGCTGGTCGCGGTGGTCTGGCAACTGGGCATCGTCGCCTGGCTCGGTTACGCCATCGATCCGTACTCGGTGCTGGTGCCGTTTTTGATCTTCGCCATCGGCGTGTCCCACGCCGCGCAGAAGATGAACGGCATCATGCAGGACATCGCCCGTGGCACCCACAAGCTGATCGCTGCGCGCTACACCTTCCGCCGCCTGTTCATTGCCGGCGTCACCGCATTGCTGGCCGATGCCGTGGGCTTTGCGGTGCTGATGCTGATCGACATTCCGGTGATCCAGGACCTGGCGATCACCGCCAGCATCGGCGTCGCCGTGCTGATCTTCACCTCGCTGTTGCTGATGCCGGTGGCGCTGTCCTATATCGGAGTTGGCGCCAAGGCCGCCGAGCGCGCGCTGAAAATCGACACCCGTGCCGAAAAGCACAAAGGCTTCGGCCGGTTGTGGGACGCGCTCGACCGCTTCACCACCGCCAAGTGGGCCACCGGTGCCGTGCTGGTCGCGGTGCTGATGGGCATTGGCGGCTATGTGGTCAGCCTCAACCTGAAGATCGGTGACCTGGAAAGCGGCGCCCCGGAGTTGCGCGCCGACTCGCGCTACAACCGCGACAACGCCTACATCACCCAGCATTACGCACTGTCCAGCGACCTGTTCGCGGTGATGATCAAGACCGCGCCGGAAGGCTGCCTGAACTACAAGACCCTGGTGCTCGCCGACCGCCTGGCCTGGGAGCTGCAACAGTATCCGGGCGTGCAGGCCACCGCGTCCTTGGTCAACGCAGTACGGCAGATCACCGCGGGCACCTACGAAGGCAACCCCAAGCTCAACAGCATCCAGCGCAACCAGGACGTGCTCAACTACGCCGCGCAGCAAGCCTCGGTCAACTCCCCGGAGCTGTTCAACACCGAGTGCTCGCTGATGCCGGTGATCGCTTTCCTCAAGGATCACAAGGCCGAAACCCTCGATGCGGTGGTCGCCATCGCCGACAAATTCGCCAAAGAAAACAGCACCGAGGATCGCCAGTTCCTGCTCGCCGCCGGCAGCGCCGGTATCGAAGCGGCGACCAACATCGTGGTGCGCGAGGCCAATCGCACCATGCTGCTGTACGTCTACGCGGCGGTGACGCTGTTCTGCCTGATCACCTTCCGTAGTTGGCGAGCCACGCTGGTGGCGCTGTTGCCGCTGGTGCTGACTTCGATCCTCTGTGAAGCCTTGATGGTGGCCATGGGCATCGGCGTGAAAGTTGCGACCCTGCCAGTGATCGCCCTCGGTGTCGGCATCGGCGTGGATTACGCGCTGTATTTACTCAGCGTCCAGTTGCAATACCAGCGCCAGGGCTTGCCGCTGTCCCACGCCTACCGCAACGCCGTTTCCTTTACCGGCCGGGTGGTCGGCCTGGTGGGCATCACCCTCGCCGCCGGCGTGGTGTGCTGGGTCTGGTCGCCGATCAAGTTCCAGGCCGACATGGGCATGCTGCTGACCTTCATGTTCCTGTGGAACATGTTGGGTGCATTGATATTGATCCCGGCGCTGTCGCATTTTCTTTTGCGTACTCATCACGTCCTTGGCAAAAAAACGGACGAGATGACGTTGGAGGTGTCAGGTGCCGAGGCGTCGCAAGGGCTTGGATACTGCGAAACTGAACAGGCGGGTAAGGGCAGGATGCCCGTCAGTCGGGTGGAGTAAAGGGATATACCGGGTTATGCGCCCCAGGGCACTAGCGATGGTTGCGATAGCGTTCGGTCAAGGACTGCACGAGGGTGACGTAGGATTGCGTCTCGGCGTAGGGAGGCACCCCGTTGTACTCGACCACGGACGCTTCGCCGGCGTTGTAACCTGCCAACGCCAGCACCTGGTTGCCGTTGAAGCGCTTGAGCAGCCAGGCCAGGTAGCGCACACCGCCACGAATGTTCTGTCGTGCGTCGAACGGATCGTCCACGGCGAAACGCTCGGCGGTGGCGGGCATCAACTGCATCAGTCCCTGGGCGCCGGCTTCGGAAATGGCGTAGGGGCGAAACGCCGATTCGGCATGTATCACTGCGCGGACCAGCGCCCGGTCGACACCATAAAGACCCGAAGCGGCTTCGATCTCCCGCCGATAGGATTGGGTGTCCAGGCGCAGTGAGGCGACCTTGAAATCCTTCGGCGCCCTGCACAGATAGCAGCCCTTGATGTAATAGAGATCAATGACATCGACCCGTGCGGAAATCCCGACGGGGCGCCGGCTCACATATTGACGAACACCCCTGTGGATGAAGGTGAACACCCGAACCCGCACCGCGCCCGAGCTGTCGTCCCGCACAAGCCGTGGCTGGGCCATTGCCTTGGCGCCGACACCAGCGCCCGCCATGCCATTGAGGCGAGTGCAGCGGGCGCTGGCGATGGCTTGGCTGCTGTAGCTGATGGCTCCGTCCCTGGCCTGGCACTTGTACATGGCGCTGGCGCACAGTGGAGCGACCAGCAAGGTCAGCTCGATGCAGCCAAGAAGGCTCTTGCGAGCCCATCGCCATTCACTGGAACTCATCACATCGCTCCGCGCCGCAGGCGCCGATCAGGCTTGGGGCGCCTGGCCCGGGTGACCCGCCTTTTGTTCTGATAGTTATACCCCTTGTTACCGGCCTTGGAACTTGCGTTGACGTACGGGCTGCTTGCGACCCAGGCTGACAATCACGATGCAATCCCGCACCCGTTGCGCAATAGCTGAAAGCGTATGATGCTGAGCTTCATTACCGATAAGGAAATCGCCATGCTTCCCGACAAGGCCTGCTCAGTAGTGCTTTCTTACGCGCGGCTCCCCAGAATCCTTTTGTTCCGTCATCCTCAGGCTGGGGTGCAACTGGTGAAGGGAACCATTGAAAAGGGAGAAGCACCGGGTCAAGCAGCCCTGCGTGAACTGGCGGAAGAATCGGGTATAAGCACCGCCGCAATCGAAGACGATCTAGGATGTTGGGAGTCCGGTCATCACGGTCAGATCTGGTCGTTTCAACTTTGCCACGCGGGTGGACCACTACCTGAACAATGGTCACACCAGACGCTCGATGACCATGGCCACCTCTTCGAGTTTTTCTGGGCTTCGCTCGACCGTTTACCTTATGAAGATTGCCACCCTGTTTTTCGTCGAGCGCTGGTCTTTTTGTGTGAGGTCTTAGAGGCGCGTGGTCACTTGATGGACAAGCATCCTTGATTCAGCTGACGAACGACTGCTTTTGGCTGGAAGCGTCACCCGATTCTGCCGCCCTCGGATAGTGAGTCGGCGTTAGCGATAGTTGGAGCCAGCCTTGCTCGCGCCCCCTTCATGCAACCGGTTTCCTGCTGCTCAAGCATCAAACTGCGCCAAACGATCACTGGCGGTTCAATGAACACAACGTCCGGTTGCGGCCCTTGCTGTTTTCGCGACTCTGGCGAGGTCACCCCGGATGATGACTGCTGAGGCAGTGAAAATTGCTCAGCCCCTGCGGTTAGCTCATCGATCTGTGGCGTCGTCATTTGAGCGTAACAACGACCTTGCCCTTGGCGCGTCCCTGCTCGACGTACTTCAACGCCTCTGCCGTTGATTCAAAGGTGAAGGAGCGATCAACCACAGGTTTGATGATTGCGTCCTCAACGAGCGCGGTGATTTGTTGCAGTTGAGCGCCATTGGCCCGCATGAACACGAACGCATAGCTGACATCCTGCTTGCGCGCTTTGCGACGAATGCCAAGGCTCAGCAGGCGCATGACTTGCTGCAATGGCCAGGACAACCTTTGTTCCTGCGCGAACTGTGCAGTGGGTGGACCTGAGATGGAAATGAGCTGGCCGCCGGGCTTGAGGACCTTGAGTGACTTCTCCAGTACATCGGCGCCGAGGCTGTTCAACACCACGTCATAGTCGTACAGGACACTCTCGAAGTTCTGCTGTGTGTAGTCGATCACTGCATCGGCCCCGAGTGCCTTCACCCATTCGACATTCGCGGTGCTGGTGGTGGTCGCGACAAAAGCGCCGAGGTGTTTGGCGAGCTGGATGGCGAGCGTGCCGACGCCGCCGGAGCCGGCGTGGATCAGTATTTTCTGGCCCTTTTTCAGTTGGGCGGTTTCGACCAGCACTTGCCAGGCGGTCAGTGCAACCAAGGGGAGGGACGCGGCTTGTGCCATGGTGGTATTGGCGGGTTTGTGTGCGACCGCGTTTTCGTCCACAGCGATCAATTCGGCGAACGTTCCGATCCGTGCTTCAGGCGGGCGAGCGTAGACCTCGTCTCCCGGCTTGAACCCCGTCACCTGTGCTCCAATCCGAACCACTACGCCGGCCAGGTCATTGCCCAGCACCAGCGGAAATGCATAGGGCAGGATCAGTTTGAATTCGCCTTTGCTGATCTTCGAATCCAGCACGTTGACGCTGCTGGCGTGTACCTCGATCAAGACGTCGTGGGCGCCGACTTCAGGGACGGGCACTTCGCCAATGCGCCCGTTGTTCTTGCCATAGCGATCAATTAGAAATGCCTTCATCGTGGTGCGGCTCTTGTCGGTTGGAGGGAGGGTGGGCGGTACGTTTTCGGTGTTGATGTGCCGCGTTGTCAGGCATCGAGGAATGCCAGTGCCTTGGCCACGAAGTCAGCGTAGTTCTGGAAAATTCCGCCGTGCCCGGCATCTTCATAAATAACCAACTGTGCGTTGGGGACGCGGTTGGCCAGCGCCAGCGAGTTAACACTGGGCACCATGATGTCGTTGTCGCCGTTGACTATCAGCGTCGGCGCCTGCAAGCGCCCGAGGTCTTGCGGCGCCTGATTGCCCCACGCGGTGATGGCTTTCAACTGCCGCAGGAAAGCGCAGGGCGTCGGGCCTTTATCGCGATTTTTCTTGCGCGCTTTCAAGCGTTGCAAATACTGCGAGGCGGATCGACGGCCGTTGGGCGTCGAAGTAAAGAACAGGTAGAACCTGGGATCGCGAAAGGTCAGTAAGCCTTTGAGCATCAATGGCCACGTGACTGCGCCGACCTTGTCGATACCGGTGCCGCCGGCCGGCCCGGTGCCGGTCAGAATCAAACGGCGAACCAGTTCAGGCGCCTTCAGGGCGATGTCCTGAGCGACGAAACCGCCGAGCGAAAAACCGAGCAAATCAACGGTTTCGAAGCCCAGTGCCTGCATCAGTTGGATGGCATCGTCAGCCATTTCGCCGACTGTCAGTGGTGCGGTTCCACCTGAGCCACCGATACCGCGATAGTCGGTGGTAATGACGCGCCTGGTTTGTGCCAGGCCATCGATGATCGCGGGGTCGAAATTGTCCAGCACCGCGCCCCAATGGTTGAACAGTACGAGAGGCACACCGGTTGTGGGGCCGGTGTCGCGGTAGGCGAAGGGAATGCCGTTGACCGTGATCGACTGGTTCGCCGCGTTGATGAACGACGTCTGCGAACCCGAGGGGGTATTTGTCTTCGTTGGATTCATTTCTACTCCGGACAGCGAGCCTGACTCGATGCAGTGTCTGGCGCGCCTGCATCGAATCCGGCGCGAACGCTCGCTACCAAAAGATCACTGTTGGGATTGGTAGCGCTGGGCAACCGCAGCCTGGCGGATTTGCCCCAGCAAGCCCTGACGTGCGCTCTGCAGGTCATCCCAGCGTTCAGCTTCGTGCAGCGGCGGGATCGTCACCGGTTCACGACGATCGAAACCGACGAGTGCGGCATCCACCAGATCGTCCACTTCCATGATTTCGTTCAAGGTGTTGATGTCGACGCCGGAACGATCCCAGATCTCCGTGCGGGTGGCTGCCGGCAGCACGGCCTGCACGTAGACGCCCTGAGGCGAAAGTTCCAGGCTCAGGCCCTGGGAAAGGAACAGCACAAATGCCTTGGTCGCACCGTAGACCGACATGCCGAACTCCGGAGCAAGACCCACCACCGAACCGATGTTGATGATCGCGCCTTCGCCTGCCTTGGCCAGGCGTGGGGCGATGGCGCTGGCCAGGCGCACCAGCGCTGTGGTGTTGAGGGCAACCAGTTGCGCGACGCTGTCGGTGCTTTGGTCGATAAAGTGACCGGACAGCGCGGCGCCGGCGTTATTGACGAGGATGCCGATACGGGCGTCGTCGCGCAGGCGGCTTTCAACGGTTGTCAGATCGCCGAGTTGGGTCAGGTCCGCCGCAATCACCTCGATGGTGACGCCGTGTGCGTTGCGCAATCGGGTTGCAAGTGCGTCCAGACGTGCCTGGTCTCGGGCGACCAATACCAGATCGTGGCCGCGTTGCGCGAAGCGCTCGGCGTAGACGGCGCCAATGCCGGTGGAGGCGCCGGTGATGAGAACAGCGGGACGAGTGCTCATGGGTTATCTCTCTTTGAGGATGTGTTAAACAGAAAGCGTGATCACTGATGACTCAGCTTGCGGGGGCGCTCGATTCAGCCAATGTCGGGTAGTCGATGTAGCCCTCTGCACCGCCGCCATAGAGCGTGGCGGGATTGAGAGCGGACAACGGCGCGCCGCTTTTGAGGCGCTCTACCAGATCCGGATTGCCAATGAACGGGCGACCGAATGCGATCAGATCGGCCAGGTCTTCGGCGAGCCTTGAAGTCGCCAGGTCCAGGTCGTAGCCGTTGTTGGCGATGTAGGTGTTTTTGAAGCGCTTGCGCAGGGCGCCGAAATCGAATGGCGCCACGTCACGCGGGCCACCGGTCGCGCCTTCGACGACGTGCAGATAAACCACGCCGAGGGCGTCGAGTTGCTCCACGACGTAATCGAATTGCGCCTGCGGATCACTGCTGGATACGCCATTGGCCGGCGATACCGGAGACAAGCGCACACCAGTGCGATCCGCGCCGATCTCATTGACGACCGCCGCCGTCACTTCGAGCAACAGACGCGCTCGATTTTCAATCGAACCGCCGTAAGCATCAGTGCGCACATTGGCGCTGTCCTTGAGGAATTGATCCAGCAAATAGCCGTTTGCACCGTGAATCTCCACACCGTCGAATCCGGCAGCGACAGCGTTTGCCGCGGCGTGGCGGAAATCGGAGACGATCCCTGACAGCTCACTGATGTCCAGCGCGCACGGCTCGGAAGCGTCTTCAAAGCGGTTGTTGACGAATACTTTGGTGGCGGCGCGCAGCGCAGAAGGGGCCACGGGTGCGGCGCCGTTTTCTTGCAGATCAACGTGCGACACGCGGCCGACATGCCACAGCTGCAGAAAGATTTTTCCGCCCTTGGCATGGACGGCATCGGTCACTGTGCGCCAGCCGTCAATCTGCGCCTGTGTGTAGATCCCGGGGGTGTCCTGATAGCCCTGGCCTTGCCGGGAAATCTGCGTGGCTTCGCTGATCAGCAAGCCTGCGCTGGCACGTTGGCTGTAATAAGTGGCCGCGAACTCGCTGGGGACAAAGCCTTGACCGGCGCGGTTACGTGTCAGCGGCGCCAGGACGATGCGGTTCGACAGCGTGAGGGCGCCAAGCGTGTAAGGGGTGAACAGATTCTGATCGGTCATCTGGTATTTCTTCCGTGCCCGTTGATGGAGATCGGTGGTGTGTGCAATTAGGATGATGATCTTAATCTAAACTGTCAACGGCTTTGATTATGATCAGCATCTATGTATGCTTGGCCGCATGATTTCCCAGTGAACATGAGGTATTGCACGTGAGAGTGACCAAGGCCCAGGCGCAGGCCAATCGAGAACACATCGTCGAGACGGCATCCAGGCTGTTCCGTGAGCGTGGCTTTGACGGCGTGGGTGTGTCGGATCTCATGGCGGCTGCCGGTTTCACCCACGGAGGTTTCTACAAGCATTTCGGTTCGAAGGCCGCCCTGATGGCCGAAGCCTCGGCCTGCAGTCTTGCCAAATCGCTGGCAGGTGCCAAAGCGCTCGACGTTCCCGGCTTCATCGACGTCTATGTGACGAGGGAACACCGGGACGGACGCGACAGCGGTTGCACCATGGCCGCGTTGTGTGGCGACGCGGCGCGTCAATCGGATGATTTGAAAACGACCTTTGCCGAAGGGATCGAATACACCCTGCAAACGCTGGGGGAAAAATATCCAACGGGGCCGGATGCCGCGGAGGGTGAGGGGAGAAAGAAAATGATCGACCTGCTGTCACGTGCTGTCGGCGCGATTATTTTGTCGCGAGCCTGCCCGGATGATTCCGCGCTGGCGGATGAGATCCTTGAAGTGTGCCGCGCTGAAATGTTTGCTTCGTTGCCGAACGATGATGTGGAAGCGGTTTAGAAGGGCGGATTATTCAAAGCGTGGTTTTCGGTTGAAGTTCGATTTTATGCTCGGACCAGAACGTCAATTTGGGGGGGGGCGAAAGTTGCGGCTCACGAATGACGGATTTTGGTCGATTTCTGCCGGTCACCAAAGGCAGAAAACGGCCAAAAGCAACCGGTGGATGGAGCAATAACCAATGAGTAAGCGTCCGGCCAAGTCATCTTCCGAACGCCAGCATTAAGGGCGATGGTGTCCGCGTTTTTTAAGCGGACGCGATCACCCTTAATCGCCAGGATTTCCATGCGCCAACGAAGCTCTTACTGAAATCCGAGCTGCCCTGCAAGACTTGATACAGATGAATAAGACTAACTACCCCACCATTTTTGCGAAGTGAAGACGATGAACGCAAAATACGATAGCGAACTTCAAGCACTGCGTCGCGAGATTGAAACGGAGGGCGCACGCCCCTCGGTAATCGACGCGCGTGTCGACGCCATGCTGGCCGAAGGCGGTAAGAACTTAGCAGCAGATTTGCTCTCAATGCTTTCCGACAAGGCTGAATATGATGAAGGGATGTTTACGCTTGTTCACGCGGCTGAATCACTCGATGTAGCTCCGTATGCGTCATATGTGTCGGCACTGCTGTCGGTATTTCCAGCGCTTTTTACTTCGTCGCCACGTTGGGCATCCATCATTCTCATGCGCTTGATGAATGGCGATGCGAGCCGACAGGAGCTAGTCCGCCAACTCCGTAGCGCTCCAGCACCGGTAAAGGAATCAGTTCGCGTCATGTGCGTTCGAATTAACGAAGTAAGCCCGGAATTCTTGAGCAAGACGGTGCCGGTGACTTTGGCTGCGGCGTAATCTTAGAAATTCCGTAGCAAAAAGGGGACGGATTTATTTTCCGCTGCCTAGGTAAATAAATCCGCCCCCTTTACCCCTCCAACTACCGAACGATTGTTCCTGGCCGATTTTTGCCTGTCGCGAAGGGCTGAAGAGTGTCGTTCTTTGCCGGATGTCACTACTGTTTGCTCTGGTCAAGTCGAACGCAAACGGTTGGTCAACATCAATGCAAATGAGTGGTAAAGTCCATGCAATTGCGCACAAACGACCTGATCCTAACTGTCATCGCTATCGCGACCAATTCACTCGCCGAGCTTTCGCCACTGAAGTTACATTGCTGAGCGTCAACTGTGCCGCGACGGCCATTTCTCACAGGTGTTAACGGCTGAGCGGCTTTCTCTTCGAGCTTGGCTTGCTATTCGCAGAAACATGCAGGTAGGACAGCACGCTTTCAGTTAGCTCGGCAGAGAGTCTGACTGCTTCCTTATTTCGCGTCATGACGGCGGCAACCAAACCCTCGATCAACGCCAAAACAGCCGAGTTTGAGCTGATGAGTACTGGATGGTTCGCCGCAGCAAACAGTGCGTGATGCGCGATGTTGGCCAAAGGCGATGCTGGCGAGTCGGTGATGGCTAGCACCGAGGCTCCCCGTTCTTTGGCAAATCTCGCTAATTGCAGTGTGTCTTGGGAGTAACGGGGCAGCGAGATCGCCAGAAGGACGTCGGCGGGCGTGATGGATGCCAATCGATAGGCTGCGTTCTCGTTGCCACCTTCCATACTGATTGCCTGCGCATCGGCAATGAAGGGAATCAGGTTGGAAGCGGCAAGTCCTGCCATGTAGGCACTGTTTCCAAAACCAAGGATGTAGATTTTACGCGCCTGGATGAGTGCACTGACAAAGGCTTCGAACACTTCTGAGGAATTGTTGGTGTTGGTCGTGCTCAGGTTGCTGGTTGCGATTTGAAGTTGCTCGGTCAAACCGAATTCCCCCAAGGGCCGGTGGGCCATCTCATTGCGCAACTTGTCGACGGGCGAAACCATGTCTTGCAACGTAGCGACCAGCTCTACTTTCAATTGCGTGTAGCCCTTCAGACCTATCGCCCGAGCAAGCCGATTGACTGCTGCCGGCGAAGTCATAGACTCTTGGGCCAGCTCTTCGATGGTCAGGGTCGCGGCCTTCAGTGGATGACGCAGGATGAAGTCAGCCACCTTGCGCAGTGACGGTTGCAAATCCGGTGCAGCCTCGGCGAGGTTGCGCATGATGGGCGCTGTATAAACGGTGGCATTGCGAGGAGGTTGAAGCATAAGTTGGGTCGGCCTATCGATCAGTTGCCCCAGTGTATCTGAAGCGAGCGAAATCACGGGAGTGCCGCCTCAATCGGTCAAGAGTCGGCCATGACGAATGGGGTCGCTGCCTGTGACCTTGGCTAGCCACAGGCCGGGTTGGGCAAATCGCAGGCGCTCACGGGCATAAAGCACGCCGTTGGTGGTAGCGCAAACCCGTGTATGACGGTCAGTGATTGGATCGAAGACTTCAAAGAGCGCGTCCCCTTTGTTTACTCGTGCACCCAACGGTTCCAGGAATGAAACGACCCCGGCGTGTGGGGCATAAGCATACTGCGCCCCTGCAAATGGCGTGGCTTCACAATAGGAGGGGGGGACTTTTGGCCATTCGCCGCTGATCATCTTCAGGTCGCCCAGGTACGCCAGAATGGCTTCTGCATGGGCTTGGGCAGCGACGTGACCGGTGTCCGCCATACCGCCCAGTTCTATGGTCGTCGCCATGCAAGCCATCGGAATGGATGCGTCTGGAAATTGCCTGGCCAACTGGAGCCAAGGAGTGGAGCATGCTTCGTCAAAGGAATCGCCGCCGGCCGCTTCGGCCAGTAAAGCCGCGCCGGCGCCGAGTCGGTTTGCCAATGACTCAAGTGAGTCCCAAAGCTGCGGCAGGCTATAAAGCAGAAGAATTGACTCGAAATCGCAATGCAGATCAAGTACCACATCGGCATCACAGGCGTGAGTCAACAAAAGGCGTTGCAACCCTTCAAGCGCTGAGGTCGCTTGAGGCAGTTCGTTTAGCGCTTCGTGCATGGCTGCTCGAATGACCGCCACATTATCCTTGGCCTGTCCGCTCAGGCGCCCGGTAACCCGAGCAGCCACCGGTTCCCCGAGTGACGGGAAATCCCGATTGAAATTTTTGCCGCTGGCAAAGTCGAATCGCCCCTGATGAGTGGCTTGAAACATCTGTGACAACCCGATGGGATTGGCCACTGGAACCAGTTCAATCGTTGCGTTCAGCCGACCCTCTTGCTCCAACTCGCGCAAGCGCTTTTTCAGCTCGACCGCTACGCGCATGCCCGGTAATTCATCCGCGTGCAGCGACGCCTGAATGTAGGCTTTGCGAGGGCCGCTACCAAAACGAAAAACCGACAGACGTCGTTCGATACCCGGGCTGCCCCAGGGTAGCAAGTGCTCAATGTGTTGCATGGAGAGTTCCTGAAAAAGGCAGGCAGGAGTCGCTAAAACACGACTCCTGCGCAAGTGATCAGCCGCCGTAGATGTCGTAGCTGAAGTACTTGTTCTGAATCTTCTGATAGGTACCGTCTGCGCGAACGGCGTCGATGGCGGCGTTCAGTTTTTCAGCGGTCGCGGAATCGCCTTTGCGTACCGCAATACCCGCGCCGTTACCGAAGTATTTGTTATCGGTGAAGTCCGGGCCTACCAATGCGAAACCCTTGCCTGCATCGGTTTTGATGAAACCTTCATCGATGTTGACGATGTCTGCAAGGGTGGCGTCCAGGCGTCCGGATGCCAGGTCCAGGAACGCTTCACCCTGAGAGCCGTAGCGCACGACTTCAATACCCGCTGCGGCGAATTTGTCACTGGCATAGCGATCGTAGGTAGACGCTCGCTGAACGCCCACCCGCTTGCCTTTCAGGTCTATCAGCGGGTCGTCGATAACGGTACCGGCCTTCATCGCCAGCTTGCCGGGGGTGTGATAGTACTTTTTGCTGAAATCGACCGATTTAAGCCGATCGGGGGTAATCGACATGGAGGACAGGATTGCGTCGATCTTGCGTACCTTGAGGGACGGAATCAATCCGTCGAACTGCTGCTCAGTCCATACACATTTGACCGCCATTTTTTCGCACAGCGCATTGCCGATGTCGTAATCGAAACCGGAGATCGCGCCGTCTGCTGTCTTGGACGCAAAGGGTGGATAGGCTGCTTCGATACCGATGCGCAGCGTCTGTTCTTCTGCCATCGCGAACGCGCTCATGGCGGTCAACGCCACAGCGCCGAGAAGTGTGATTGTTTTCATTGTACGACTCCTTATAGCGGGTATCAGGGTAAGTAGAACTGGTCGACGAGCACGTATGGCGCTTGACTTGAATCGGGAGCCACCATGACGGCAATGAAACGATTATTTTCATGAAATGTAAAATAGGAAAATAATAAAATCATTCTGTGTGGCAAAAAACTGATCTTGTAAATTTTATAAGACGTTGAAATAAAACGATTAAATTAGATTTTGTGGCCTGAAATCGGTTTTTTAAGCTCTGATCAAAGCCCTTGATCAGCCAAAATATGCGGTGTATAAGCTTTCATCCGCCATAAGTCTGAAAGAAAAATTTTCAGATCGGCGCTGTAAGGATCGGCTGTGAAGCCAGTGATGTTCTCCCCACAAAAAGAGCAAATGCGGATGAGCAAAGTGAGAAAGGGCAGGGTGTTGGTCGCGTTGGCTATCGCTTCTTCAGCGACGTCGGTGCTCGCGGATGGCCATTTACTGGCGGTGGGGGGCATGCTGAGGGCCAGCAATTTGCCCGTGTATCACAAATTCGTGGATCTGGCGGGCGGGTCTGGTGCGGCGAGGATTGTGATTTTCCCCACTGCGAGTGGAAGCCTGGGTTCAAGTAAGCGCTTTCAAGCCGAGCTGGTGGCGTTGGGTGTGCCGGCTTCTCACGTCACGATTGCGTCGATCGACAGCAAAAATTACGCACAAACAATGAATGATCCCGAAGCCGTCAGGCCGATCACTGAGGCAAGTGCCGTGTGGTTTGTGGGTGGCGATCAAGCGCGAATTGCCAAAGCGTTGTTTAACGCTGATGGCAGTGATTCGCTGGCGATGCAAGCCGTGCGCAAAGTGTATGAGCGGGGCGGAGTCATTGGTGGCACGAGCGCGGGGGCGAGTATTCTCGGCGCAAATATGCCGACGGCTTACGGGGTTGTCATGGACACGCTGGACTTCGGTGTAGCGAAGTCTGCCGGGCAGCGTGGTGCGGCATTGCTCAAGGGCTCTGGCCTGTTCAAGGCCGGGATAATCGATCAGCACCTGGATCAGCTCGAAGAAACCAGTACCGGGCGAACCGCGCGCATGGCCAGTTATCTGGTCGGCGGCCCACGCGGCAAGGGCTTCGGGTTGGATACCAACACCGCCATGTGGGTGAAGCCTGACGGTCAGATCGAGGTCATTGGCGAGGGTTATTTGACGGTGATGGATGCCAGCCATGCGACCAAGCGGTTCGGCGTCTACGGCACTGAACTGCATAACGTGCAGCTCGCGATGCTGGGCAACGGCGATCATTACAACCTTTCGACAAATGCAGTCTTACCGGCTGAAGGCAAGGAGGTCATCAAGCCGGGCGATGAGTATCTGGTGGGTAACCAACTGATTACAGACCTATCGGCAGTGGCGGCGATGCGCCGGGCGGTGCTGTATGGTCTGGCGGACAATACAGCTACCCGTCAATCGGGGTTGATGACTCGATACAATCCTGCCAATGGATACCATTACGGGTACCGGTTTGATTTCACCAAGGCCCCAGGTTTTGTTGCACACAGCAAGACTTATGACTCATTGACCAACTACACCGCACAGGGCGTGAGTCTGGATGTCACGCCGGTTGATGCGAGATTGAGACCTGCGCAAAAAAACGTACCCGCCGACATCCCGGCCAATCAGGCATCCGATGCGGTGCGGGCAGTAGTTTTCCGCGGGCTGATGACCTGTAACGAAGCAAATGCCTTTGAGCCGGCGCGTGCCATTACCCGAGGCGAGTTAGCCAACACGTTGCAGATGACGTTGGCCGGTGAGATGAAGGTCGACAAACGCGCTGGCTTCACGGATCTGCCGGCGGATTCCCCATTGTTTGATCAAGCCCGGATTGTGGTTTCCAATGGCTGGATGAAAAGTGGACCTGCGTTCGAAGCGAGCAAACCGGTTACCCGGGCAGAGTGGGTTGAAGCTGCCAAGGTTTTGGTTGCGCAAGGTCGTGTCACAACGGTGATACCTGACTCGAGTAAGGCTTCGACCGTACGCCGTGATGAAGTGGCCGAACTGATCGCCCGGGCTTACGATCTTGGAGATAAATCTTGAAGTCGGCTGTTACTCTGCAGCGCAGTCCATGCGCGCTGACTAAATGAATTGACTCAGATGCCCCTCGACCAGATTGAGATTTTCGCGCTCTCTAACCTGTTTGCCGGTGAGGAAATAGGCTCGGCCTCAGCCAGGTGTGATAACCGAATGTTTCGAGTGATTGCGCGAGAGAAAACCAACGCTGGCTTTTACTCGATCATTGAGTGTTCGCTAGAGGGGCGATGGGCAAATGAAGTGAAGGAGCGGTGCTGGACATTCAATCATGCCTCCCTGAGTCAGCGGGGCGTCTTTGTCTGCTGGTACGAAGACAACCGGACTATGTGCCTGGAAGCGTTCAGTTGTTCGGGCGGATGGCCTTCGGAGTTGTTGCCCGAGCAATTGTGTCTTGCGATCTGCGCTTAAAGTACATTACAGCAGTTAGCATCCGGGATATCAGGCGCTCAGGTCAAAGTGACAAAAACCGTTGCGAGCGAACATCTGACTAAACGCGCTCAGGATTCATAAACGCATGTTCATTTTTGGCACCATCGACGGTCTCGCCGTCATTGATCGTTTGTAACACTCGGATGTCTTTGAGGATTGCCGGGGCAATGTCGACGGGTTTTTTGTCCAGGCCGTTTTCTACCTGTCACGAAGGGCAGCAGTCGACCCAAACCAGTCATTCAGGGCAAGTGACTATTGATGTACTTTCTTCAGTTCTTTAAAACGCACATTCGCCCTTTGCACAGCGGCAATTTTTCCAGACCGCTTCATGCGTTTCCATTTTCCGATGTCTTCCTTGCTTCGCCCGCAACTCACACACGGATCCCCATCAAGTGCGTTGGGATGCCGCGCTGGCGGGAGAGTCCTTTCGCGCTTTTGCTGAAGAACGGCAACAGCAACCTGAAGTATTTCAAATTGCCACTGAACAGAGTGATTGAACTGGTTTCTCAGGTAGAGATGTGAGGGGCGAACAAGGCCGCCTCTGCGGCCTTTTCATCCAAAGCGCTCGCTCAGATCACTTTAACGGCCCGTCCAATGAACTGAATCGGTCCTGTGGGTTTGCCAGTCGGCGATCCATTGGGGTTTTCCAGAGTCAACTCAAAGAGTTGGTTGGGTTCCAGCGGCGGCAATCTATCCAAGGGGACAGAAAGCGTTTGCCCAGGTTTGACCAGTCCAAGGGATACTGGACCTTGCCAGCCGTCCGCTTTGGTCCAGAATTCAAGTGCTTTATCGGTTGGGATTTGCGCGACCCCCAATGGTATCAGTTGGATTTCTCTTGGGCTGCTCGCCTGTATCACCCAGCCGGGCGCCTGGTTCTGCGGAGCCACCAGAACGACCAGGTAGGTGGTCGGACTCACTGGAGTTGTATGTGTCAGTAGCATTGTTCCGAGCAACAACGTTGCAACAAGACCTGTCCCCGCCAGCCCACGCCATAGCGGAAGAAGGTTCCACCATGAGATTGGCTGCGCGGTGGCCGTCACTCGTGGTGCTCGCCGGTCAATGCTGTTCAAGCTGCGCTCGATACGTCCCCAGAGTGATGCCGTAGGTGATTGCGGTTCAGCCAGTTCGGTCAACGCAAGCAAACGCTGTTCCCATGTATCCACAACTGCTCGAAAATCGGCATCCTGAGCAAGACGCTTTTGTACTTCGATGCGACGCTCTGCCGACAATGTGCCTAACACATACTCACTCGCCACCTCTTCAGTGTTGTCGTTGTCGTGGCTGTCATCATGTGGGGTTATGGTCATCCCATGCACTCCCGCAATGCTGCCAGACCGCGTTTGATCCAGGCTTTGACGGTCCCCAGCGGTGCGCCCAGTTTCTGTGAAATTTCCGAATGCGAATAGCCGTCGACGTACGCATGCAGGATGCAATTGCGACGCGCCGGTTCCAGTTGTTCGAGGCACCTATAGATCCGCCCTGAACGGGCTTGATAATCGAAGGTGTCCACACTCTCTTGTGATGCTTCCAGTGACGCGGAAGCGTGCAGTGCCGTTTCCTGTTGCTCGCTGACCTGTACCTCCCTGGCGCTATCTCGCATGAAGTTCAGCGCCAAGTGCCGCGTTACGCTGAAAATCCAGCCCCGCGCAGAGCCTCTCGCTGGATCGAAACTGGCGGCACGGGTCCAAATATTGATAAAGGCATCGTGCACGATGTCTTCGGCCAGGGCGTTATCACGGGCGATGCGCTTGGCAACCCCTAGAAGACGAGCACTTTCCTGCTCATACAAGTCTCGCAGTGCCTGCTGCTCGCCTCGGGTGCAAGCAATCAGGCAGGCTTCATAGTCAAAACAGGGCTCAGGCAAGGACAAGGTTTTCAGCCATCAGCAGGTTGTAAATACTCCAGCCATAGGGCTGGAGTTCCATCGAAGCAGCGTAGACGACTTGCGCGCAAACAACCTGCTCTGGATCGTTGGCTTAATTGGCTGCCCAAAAAATATAGTCGGCCTGATATTTCACGATCTCCCGTTTACCTTTGTTAGCGGCGGAGCAGTCGGTCATAGGCGCTACACCGCCTTTAATGGCCACCCGCTGGATATAACTGACACCGTTCATCGCGCCTTTACCTTCAGCTGGGTTGGCCTTGACTAACTGATAGGGGAGGTCGCCGGTACCTGAGGGGGCAACTGCCAGTTGTGTCCCGGTGATTTTAGAGCCGTCTTTAGCTTGCCAGGTAGCAGGCGGTCCGAAGTAAGTGCCGACCTGTTGGCCGTTGCGATCATTAAGTACCGCTTTGGGGCCGACGAAAGTCCATTCAGTCTGGCCAGCGGAGTTAGCCTTTTCGCGGCACTCATACGTGATTTCGCCCGTCCCCACGGTCTCCAGCGCGATCTTATGACCGTCCGGGACCTTGATACTGTCGGGCAGATCTGTTTGCGCATAGGCATCTGGCACTGTGGCCAACAAGCAGGTAGTTGCAAGCGTACTACTGAAAATGCACAGAAATCGTTTAGCGTTCATGCAAATCTCTCCAGAAAGTAATCAGTTCAGCAGCAATGGCTACTGCCTGTACTACCCGCGGGAGAATTATCTGGATGCAGCTGATTGAAAAAATATCTTTGGAGAAAGGGTTGTAGCGTTACTGGTTGATCGCTCGACTGTGTGAGTGTCTGCTTCTGGCCGATTTCTGCCGGTCACGAAGGGCTACAATCGGCCAGAAGCAGCCATTCACGTTTCGTCGGAAAAGTGTCTCTGAGCCAAATTCGGGGAGACAATCGAGAGCGATCTTCACATCTCGATCATTTATGCCCTCAGGGCGTGGTCAGGAGGAAACCATGAGCAAACGCGACAAGCGTGGCAATCCTGTTTCCTATGGCTCGCAGGAGGCAATCGATGCTCTGGATAGAGCTTGCGACTTGCTGCATGCCTACCAGGCCGATCCTCTGGCTGCGGCTGACAAAATTATCGCGGAGCACCCGGATTTTGCGCTGGCCTACGCCTTTCGTGCTGGCGCGATTGCGACTGCGACCGACAAAGCGTTTGACTCAGAGCTGTTCAAGAGCTTGGACGTGGCAGAGCAGTTGGCACCGAAAGCGAATGATCGCGAGCGGCAGCATATCCATGCAGTACGCGCTTGGTTCGACGGCGACTGGGAGCGGGCAATCGAAATCTGGGGGCGTGTTTCGATCGAGCACCCCCGCGATCTGCTGGCACTGCAATACGCCCATTTGGGCGACTTCTATCTAGGTTACTCGCACATGCTACGTGATCGCGTGGCTCGTGTGATGTCGCGCTGGGATAACGACGTTCCCGGCTTTGGCTTTGTGAAAGGGATGTATGCCTTTGGCCTGGAAGAGGCAGGTGATTACCGGCAGGCCGAAGAGCAGGGTCGCGAGGCTGTTGCCTTGAACCCGCAGGATGGCTGGGCAGTGCATGCCGTCACTCATGTCATGGAAATGCAGGGCCGTAGCGAAGAGGGGGCTAAGTACCTTTCATCCAGCGCCAATGCCTGGGCTCCCAATAGCATGTTTGCCTTCCACTTGTGGTGGCACAAAGCGCTATTCCTCCTTGAGGCAAATGACGTGGCTGGCGCGCTTCGTCTCTTTGATGAGGACATTTCAGCTGGTGGATTTGGTCAAGCGCTTGAGCTACTTGATGGATCAGCGCTGCTCTGGAGACTCTCCCTGCTCGGTCATGACGTTGGAGACCGGTGGAAAGGACTGGCCAAAAAATGGGAGTCCCGTTGTGAAGACGGCTTCTACGCCTTTAACGACGTGAACGCGATGATGTCATTCGTGGGTACTGGAAACAGTCGCGCACAAGCTCAGCAGTTGGATGCCCTGAGGCGGGCCGCTGCTGGCAGTGGTACCAAAGCCATGATGAGTAGAGAGATTGGTGTGCCAGCGTGCGAAGGGTTGGTGGCGTTTGGTCGTGGGGATTACGCCCAAGCTATAGCTTCGTTGATGCCTCTACGCGCCAAAGCTAACCGCTTCGGCGGTAGTCACGCGCAGCGTGATGTCTTCTCATGGACGCTGACCGAAGCAGCTATTCGCCTTGGCAACCGCGCACTTGCCGAGGCACTGGTTGCCGAGCGCCTTGCATTAAAGCCTGAGAGCCCGATCAACCGCGCCTGGAAAATGCGCACTGATCAATTACAGTCGCTGCCTGCGGGATACCGTCTACTACAGGACGACGCTTACTGATGACCGCTATGGGTCGGTTTCAGCCGGTCACCACAGGCAGAAAACGGCCAGCAGCGGACGTTCGATCCAAAGCTGCTTTCGAGCAGAAGTAAACGTCGCTAAGCAACGGCCAGCGAGCCGCTGCTATGCTGAGTCGAATCCCGTCAGCACGGCTCAACGGGCATGGTTCGTATGCTTTTTTGAAGGACGTGCTCAGGTGTCTGCCGACGCAGCAGGCAAATGACATTGCCGAGCTGCTCCCGCATAACATAAATGGACGTCTGATCAACATACGCAGGGATGGTAGGTAAACGTTTACAGACAGTACAACCCAAGGACTATCTCAGGACTATCTGGCATGGGCGATTCTTTCTGGAGCAGGTTTAGCCTCGAACTGATGTTGATGACGTTCAGCGTACTTTTTTGCTATGTGATGTACCACACGCATGTGACCTATCAGCGCAGCAACAAAAAACAAATCGACGAAGCGTTTCGCAAAGCCATGGCGCAGCACGGTATTGAAAATGTGGAAATCCGACAGGATCACACAATGTTAGGGGCCCGTGGCAAAGTCGGGAAAAGGCTGTTCGATGCCCACAGGATTCTTCACTGCCCGCCGGATCGCTGGTTTGTCTACATCCATGTCGAGGACACAAATCCTGTGCTTATGCCGATTTCAGAGCAGCGAGCAATGGCTTCCCTCAACAGCCAGGGGGGGATTTGAATAGGCTGATGACGACGTTGGCTCACTGTTCAGGAAGTACCGAAAGTACACCTAGGCGAGCGGCTGCGTTGGACTGCAGCCCTTTGTGACGGGCAGAAATCGGCCGAGGCTGTGTAAAAACGTTTTTGAGCGCGGCAGGTACTCAAAACCGGACTGAAAATCGCGCTTCTACGCGAAATCCACATCTCTGACGTGCCGACAAATTTCAGATTTAACGTAGACACGCACACCTCGATTTTGACGAAGCGTTTTTACACACTCTGGGCCAAAAGCAGCCACTCACAAGCGACCGTCTTCAACCCGTTGCAGACATTCAGGCAGGCGGCGCGGCGCGCGTCCGCCTTTAACGAGTTGTTAGGGGGAGGATCATTTGCGCTTTTCTTCGCAAACCAGTAACCCACCTGGGTTTTCTCTGTGGCTGCATTCATAGCCACACATGTAATCACCGCTCTTCCCGCTTTGTGCATCATTTCTTCGCAAGCGATCAATGGCTGCAACCTGACATTCCTCAAAGGAACTGTAGTTTCCTATGGTGTAATTCTGGACTTGGTCGGGGCCAGGAATGCTTTCTACATCGGGGTATACGAAGGCGGTCCAGTCCGAGTTCGAGCCTGAACACCCACAAAGCACAATTGTGAAAACAGCCAGCAGCTTTCTCATGAAATCCCCTAACGCCTTTGATAACCGGAGGCCGGTGCGTTTTGCGCACGAAGTGCGAAAAGCAGTCTACTCAGACTCATCCGTGTATCGGATTGCTGTGCCGCTAAAGGTAATCTTTTCCCAGCCCATAGCAGAGCTGACAGTTGTTGCATAAGAGTTGGTGTTGAAGCCAGTAGCCGTTGCGGAACCGTACGCCGAGCCAGTACTGTTCCCAACCGTTACCTGGCCATAAGGCTGAGTGCCCTTACCGGTTAGCACAATGGCGTTTGCGCCAATCCTTGCGGCTTCTTCCTTCATGGCCGTAATCGCAGCGGCTTCAGTCTTTGCTTTCGTGAAGTAATCGTCTGTTGCCGCGACACCCTCAACCAGGGCAACGACCGTGTGCTTCTTCTGCGGTGGCCCCAAGAGCAATGAGATCGAGCTTGGGTCTGTGGGTGGAAGCGCACCACCTTCACCGATCAAAATGGATGTTCCTGACGTAGAGCATCCAGCGATCAGAGTCGCGAGCATTAAAATCAACACTTTTTTCATGAAGTATCCCTTGGCCAACTTGAAATAGACCCCAGTAACCGCTCCGCTCCCGAGAGTTCACACAATGAGGTGTGAAAAGTAGTTGTCATCCTGAAGACGAAGCAGCGTCGATTCTGGTATTAGCTGCCGCGTTGTGTCCTTCGGCCTCAATACCTGTCCATACTCTGGAGCCAACTTTCGAGAGTAATAGTGGACGGTAAGTACGAGCAAGGCACCAAGAGCATTCAGCGAGTTGTTGAGTGTTGCTTCGTTAAAGTGCGTGTCTCGCTCATGTTTCACGTTGTTGTAACTTCGCCACCAGTCTGGGTTTTTATCGCCCTCCCAGTTAGACCATGGACGGTATGACAACCCGTAACGAGGGACAAAGACATCGGTATAAGGAAGGTCTGGTAGCGCTTGCAAGAGAACGGCCTTGTAGTCGTTGATGTTTGCTCTTGGTGCTCCAGGAGCCACCTGATCGCAGATTAGCTTGCGCGCAGCTACGCGAAATCTGAGCCCGGAATTGCTCTGCTCAAAGTAAAGATTTCAATCTCAAGCGCGTACTTTTCTATCGTGGAAACTATGGCCGACTTTTTCAACAGAATCGGCCGATTGCTGCCTGTGGGTGACGTAAGGGAAGAAACAGGAAAAATGTCTTCTGGCTTGTCCCTCGAACGCGTATTCCGGCTACCGCCTGGGAGGGGAAAGACCAAGTCTTTGTTTCAGAGAGGAGATCCGGCATTGGTCTCGCTGCGGGCGAGCCCCGTGCCTCCTGCCTGGAGTCCTTAAAATAACCTGGTGATTTCATTCAGGATCCGATCCTGGGTTTGAGTACTTGGCCTGTGGCGATAAGCAACTGCAAAAAATGCAACGCCTTCGTAGTCGCAGCGAATCGAAAAAGTCATACCTTCACGCAACCCATAGACTGATCTTTCTCCTGCTTCAACAAAATATCTCGCTTTTTTTAGAGCCGCTCTAGCGTGCTCCAGGCAGCCAGTTTGGCTAAGTGAGTGTTTTAGCCAACTGGTCGTGACTCGCACAGACGAAGTGTCGCTGTCATCGACAGGTGGTCGGGTGATTTCTTTAGTCGATGCAATATAGTTCTCGTCGCTGCTGCAAGCGGTCAGCCCCAATGAGATAAAACCCAGTAAGAAAACAAAACGAACTCGCGAATGCTTAAGTGGATTTCGCATCGTGGGGCGTACCTGTGACGATCTGCAATGAATGAAGGGCAATTACTAACGTAATAGCGGGTTTCTGATCTTTTGCTACCTGAGTTCAGTAATTGCGACGAGAAGCGGCAGGATGGACCGTTTGCTCATGGGGGCACGATTTTGGCGTTGAATGTCCACTTCTGGCCGATTGTGGTCTGTTGCGATGGGCTGAAACCTACCCATACCGGACATCACCTCACCGGCCATCGGTATAGATGAGCCAGGCTATGAAAGCCGCGAAAGGAGCGAACAGTACCACGCAGCCTACGGCAACGGCGCAGCCCCAGGCAAAACCGCTTTCCCCTTTAAATCGGCCGCCAGTAATCAAGCCCAGCACGCAAACGCCGATGCGATGAGCCAACAGGTTGATTACGATGTCTGAGATGAGCTCCATTTTTGATCCTCGTATTTCCTTGTCGGTTTTTCTACGCACACACCCGAATGACTATTCTGGCCGATTGCTGCCTGTCTCGAAGGGCTGCAACCGACCCAAGTGAAGTGGACCGTCAAGCCTTGGAAGGATTTGCGCTCTTGAAGGCAAGCTACCGATGGCCCGGGAGTGTGTAAAAAATGAGCGCCTAGTCTTTGTTCCGGCGATTTAGCAAGACGAAAAAACCAATCAGCTGGATTGCGCCCACTCCTATAACCACCCTCTGTGCCACGGGGCTCAGGCCGCTCAGCCATTGGACAAAGAGAATAAAAAGCCCTGCGCAGACGGGAGCCGAGCAAATGATGAGCGCCACTCGGATTAATTTTCGATGACGTCGAGGCCACGTGGATGGGCCATCTGTTCCAGCCTCAGAATCAATCAGGCCTAAGAGGTTCAGAATAGCGAGGAGTAAATCAATCATTACCTCCTTAGTCGGTGAGCAACGTGAGCGGACAGGTGCATTGAATATAGCAGCCAGTCTGCTGTGGCATATTTCATCGATTTCTGCTGGTACTCACTGTCTGCTACTCGCCGTTTCCTCCCCTTCGCGACAGGCTGCAATCGACTGCATGCTTAGGCTCAGGTATGAACGCCTTCACTGTGACCAAATGAACTTGCACGTAAACATAAGGAAAGACGGGGTGATGGAAGATTTTCTGAATAGATCTGATGAACTTCATATAGAGATCCTTCACCTTTTGAAGGGAGTTACTCCGTTCCCCGGCACACGGCATGAGGTCGCAATGGTGGCTTGCGACATGGCGCTGGAACACGCTCTTAGTCTGCGCCTGTTGGTAAGAACTCAATGCTACACGTCAGCTCTGGCGATGCTGCGTTTGCAATATGAAGCCCTTACAAGAGCCGTTTGGCTTCTGTATGCGGCTAAGGATCAGCAGGTCGAAAGCCTCGCGGCAGCACTCACACTGGAAGCCGAACACAGCGCAAAGAAACTCCCGATGTTCTCGCAGATGCTCCATGAGATCGTCGAAAGGGCTCCTGTGCAGGCATCGAGCATGCTAATGAATTTCAAGGATGTGAATTATCACGCCATGAACTCGTTCGTACACAGCGGTATTCACCCTCTGCGCCGACACTCCGAAGGCTATCCACCTGAGCTGATTCAGAGTGGCATCCAGAATAGCAATGGGCTTAACGTCATGACACTTCAGCTCGGAGTGATTCTTACGGGTGACCCGTGCCTGTCAGGTACTGTGAGAGCCGTGCAGGAAAAGCACCATCAGGTTTTACCGGATCAGATTCCCGAAGTCATTGACTGAGACCTATGGCCACCGACGGCACCCGACCCAAATCAGGCAGCCGCACGTGTCGAGGAAATCAGAAGCGATACAAACTCTTCTGGCCGTTATCTGCCCGATGTAGATGCAGTTAGCCATGGCGAAAAGGTGGGTTGAGAGAGTTGGGTAGTACAGGATTGGTACGAGCGGAATAGAAAATTGGTGTAACCCTTTGTCTTAAAGGGCTTTATGGATATCTGTTCCAATCCATCACCAAAGCGACTGCGGCTGAGCAAAACAACAGATGACAGGGTAGTGGCTAAATAGTATCATCCCGCACTATCCAATAGAATGAACGAGCACACATTGGCTGGTTTTAACTGATCTTGATTTCTAAAAATATTACGATAAATGGTGGGTCATGAATATGAGAGTCATGTACATCTGTGTGGCGCTTTTTCTTGGCTTGGCTGGCTGCACTACACCCAGTAATACTACAAGCAAAACAAAAGATATGGTTACTGTCGATATCATAAATCGCTCATCAAAAGATAAACTTTCTGCTGTTTATTTTGAAGAAAGTTACGACTGTTTCAATATTAAACCAATTGCTACCAATTCAACGCAAAAAAATATCACCCTGACTTTAGAGAAGAAGCCCTATCAAACTATTTCATTTCAGTATTTGGGCAGCGCATTCGATGGAGTGAATTTTTATCCCCGCAGTTGCAATGCTACGTATACATTTCGGGCGGATGAGTCTGATGCATACACTGTAATTCTGGAAAATGTGTATAACAACTGTGATTTTGAGGTTCGCAGAGACGTATTAGATGCTTCGGTTTTTTTAATACAAAAAGTAAAGTTAAATTCAAGGCAGGTTAAACAAACAAAGCCGCATTTTGAAAATGGTCCTTGGTGCGAAGCGGTCGAAGCATTTAAAAGTTAGTCTGGTCGTAGTAAGCGCTGGCATGTATTAGAAGTTTTGGATTGTTTTTTTGCGGAGTCCTTTTTTAGGTGAAAGTTTTCGCCGGGTGATCCGCTTCTGGCCGACTCCTCCCCGTTACACCTGACAGAAATCGAGCAAAAAGCGGTCGTCGTGGCCTGACCGGGGGGGCGTCCCGACAGGCCTTCACGGGTCACGTCGCCCAGGGAAAGTAGGGCAGCAATCGTTCGGTTTCCTTTCTGACCACGGCGTAGCATTCGCAACTCAGCGCCTCGAGCCGGGCCCTGTCCAGGATCTTGATGTGGCCCCGACTGTATTCGATGACACCCAGGCGCTGGAGCTTGCCCGCGGCGTCGGTCACGCCTTCGCGGCGTACACCCAGCATGTTGGCGATCAGCTCCTGGGTCATGGTCAGTTCATTGCCTTGCAGGCGATCGAGCGACAACAGCAACCAGCGGCACAGCTGCTGGTCGATGGAGTGGTGGCGGTTGCACACTGCCGTCTGCGCCATTTGCGTGATCAGGGCCTGGGTGTAGCGCAGCATCAGCAGCAGCATTTCTTCATGGCGGTTGAACTCGTCCTTGAGTTGCTGGCCGGGTAACCGGTAGGCATGCCCGGCGCTTTGCACAACGGCGCGACTGGGTGTGCTTTCGCCGCCCATGAAGACTGCAACGCCGATCAGGCCTTCATTGCCGACCACCGAAATCTCGGCCGAGGCACCGTTCTCCATCACATACAACAGCGACACGATGGAGTCGGTGGGGAAGTAGACATGCCGCAGGGCGCCGCCGGACTCATAGAGCACTTTGCCCAGTGGCAGCTCGACCAGTTCGAGGTGGGGGAGCAGGCGCTCCAGCGCTGGCGCCGGAAGCGCCGCCAGCAGGTAGTTCTGTTGTGGCTTGGGTACAGCAAACATATCAGCCACCCTTCGAGGGAGAATTCCCTGAGGGGGACAGGTTACTCCAAAGCGCGCTATGCGGGGCAGCGCACCGAAGCAGTTGCTGCCATCTGCGATGCTCAAGGGAGCGACGCTGCCTCTGCAGCGCCGAACGTTGGAGGTTGTATGAGCAAGCACATTGACCCGAATCTTCGCCAGGGCCCTGGCAAGCCCACTGCGAAACAGCCACAGAGCACGCCGGTCCCCCTGCATGACAAGCCCGGGCAGGCTGCCAACCCTCCCGTACACATCAAACTGGGCGAGGCCTTGCAGCCGCACCACCAGGGCCCGAGTCATCCAGTTTGAATCCAGGCCCGCCTAGAGCGCTGCCTCTCAGCGCTCAAGATCGGCTTCGACGGTTCTATCCCACCCTGGGGTTTCGGGTTGCTGCGCTTTTACCGGGCAGGTCACCACGACCTGATGTTCTGTGCCGTCGTCGAGCAACTCCAGCGTGTCGTTGCCCAGCAGCTCGCCGTCCAGCGTGATCGAAGCTGTAGTGCTCGTGCCGGGGCGTACATGGATATGGTAATGCGTCGCCCCATAGCGGTAGCGCAGCGTGTAGCCGGGCCAGCCCTGCGCCAGCAGCGGCAAGATGTGCAATGCAGTCCCGACCCGCTGCAATCCGAGCAATGACTCGACGATGAACCGGTACGTCCAGCCGGCCGACCCGGTGTACCAGGTCCACCCCCCACGGCCTGCATGGGGCGGCGTGCCGTAGACGTCGGCAGCCATGACATAGGGCTCGACCTTGTAGGTTTCGAGCCGCTTGGCGACTTCATGGCCGGCGGGGTTGATCATGTTGAGCAAGCGCCAGGCGCTGACGTTGTCGCCAAGCTCGGCGAACGCCATTCCGGCCCAGACGGCGGCATGGGTGTACTGGCCGCCATTTTCCCGTACGCCCGGCACATAGCCCTTGATATAGCCGGGCTCGAGCGAGCCTGTGTCGAAGGGCGGATCGAGCAGCAGGACCGCGCCTGTGTCGGGCCGTACCAGATGCTGCTCGAATGAAGCCATGGCCGTGCGGCGCCGCGTTGGCGAGGCGGCCCCCGACAGTACCGACCAGCTTTGCGAGATCGAGTCGATACGGCATTCGTCATTGTTGGCCGAGCCCAGGACCTGGCCGTCGTCGAACCAGGCGCGCCGGTACCATGAACCGTCCCAGGCATGCTCTTCCAGACTGGCTTGCAGCAAGGCGGCCTGCCGGGTACAACGCTGTGCGAAAGCAGGGTCGCCATGCAATTGGGCTGTGATGGCAAACTGCTGCAACACATCAAAGCTGAAGAAGCCCAGCCACACGCTTTCCCCTTGGCCCAAATGGCCGACCCGATTCATTCCGTCGTTCCAGTCGCCCGTGCCCATCAAGGGCAGGCCGTGGCTGCCGCGCTGCAGGCCGTTTTCGATGGCGCGTACACAATGCTGATAGAGGCTTTCTTCGAGGTGTGATTTGCCCGGCAGGTCGTAATAAGACTCTTCCCCGGCATTGAGCGGTCGGCCTTCAAGGTATCCCACGGGTTCGGCCAGCACGCTGAGGTCGCCGGTGACGCTGACATAGTGGCTGGTCGCCAACGCCAGCCACAGATAATCGTCCGAACAGCCACTGCGCACCCCCCGATCGAGCGGCGGGTGCCACCAATGTTGCACGTCGCCTTCGGCATATTGATGGGCTGCACACAGCAACAAATGGCCACGTACGCTGGCGGGATCGGCATGGATCATCGCCATGCTGTCTTGCAGTTGATCGCGAAAGCCGATGGCCCCGCCGGACTGGTAGTAACCGCTGCGAGCCTGGAAGCGACAAGCGATCACCTGGTACATCAGCCAGCCATTGACCATGACATCGATGCTCGGGTCGGGGGTCTGGACCTGAATCACGCTCAGTTGCGAACGCCAATGCTCGCGTACCGCCTCGAGTTCTGCGGTGGCCGCCCCCAGGCCACGGTACTGTTGAACCAGGCGCAGGGCTGAGGTGGTATCCCTGGCGGCACCGAGTCGGAAGACCACGTCCTGGTCGTCTCCGTTGTCGAGGTCGAGGGTCACTTGAATCGCCGCACAGGGATCCAGGCCACCACCGGTTCGGCCCGACAGGCGTGCCTGCTGCAGTCCGGCAGGCGCCTTGAGGCTGCCGTTGCGGCCAATGAACTCGGTGCGATCACCGCTGATGCTGGTGGCGGTCGAGTCGGTATCAAGGAACGCCACCCGTTCGCAAAACTCGATCGAATAGGCGTTCCTGGCGAAAAATGCTCCGCTGCTGGGGTCGGCTTCCGTCACCACATGCATCGCCGATTTGCTGCGCAAGTCGCCCAGCACCCACTCGACATAGCAGGTCGTCGACAGGCGCCGGGCGCGCCCTGAGCGGTTGCGAATCTGCAAGTGCGAGAACTTGATCGAAGCATCCAGCGCCACGTACACCCACAACTCGGTGTGGATACCGTCTTCATCGTGCTCGAAGACGCTGTAGCCGAAACCGTGCCGGGTGCGGTACGCGCCAGTACCGGGACAAGGCTGTGGCGTCACCGACCAGAAATGCCCGGTTTCTTCATCGCGCACATAGATCGCCTCGCCGCTGGCGTCGGTGAGCGGGTCGTTATGCCAGGGGCTCAGGCGGAATTCGTGAGCGTTTTCCATCCAGGTGTAAGCGCCCCCACTTTCGGATATCACCGTACCGAAGTGCGGGTTGGCCAACACGTTGGCCCATGGCGCCGGTGTCGGCCTGCCCGGCTGCAAGGTCATGACATATTCGCTGCCATCGGCACTGAAGCCGCCATAGGCGTTGCCCAGGAGCAAACCTTCGATGGCGGGCAGGGTAGCGGCCGCTTTTACCTGGCGCTTGAGCGTGGGCACGAATGCCGGGTAGGCCGGGCTTGCGTGACGCCGATGGACCTGCTCGGCAATGCTGCCATTGCCTTCGCTCAGCACCAGGCGCGCCACCGATAGGATCAGCGTACGGTCCTCGTTCGACAACTGCTGTGCGGGACGCACGAAAATGCCTCCGGGACGGTCGATCAGCGAAGCTTCGCTGCCGGACGTCACCACCCCCATGATCAAGTCCTGGAGTTGCTGGCGATAGCCGGCCTGGTCTTCGTTCCAGATGACCAGGTCCACCATCAGTCCCTTTTGCCGCCAGTAGGCGTGGGCCTTGACCATCTGGTGCACGAGTTCGATGTTGTCGACGGTGGCGATCTGCAGCAGAACGATAGGCAGGTCGCCGGAGATCGCCTGGCCCCAGAGGCTCGATTGATTGCGTCGGTTGGCCATCAGGACGCTGTTTTCCGCGCGTAACGAAGCATTGGCGTAGAGGATCGAAGAGGCCATCTGTTCGAACAGGCGCCCATCTTCCGGCGAGACATTGAGTTGGCGCAGCAACACCTGGCTGTGGGTCCATGCCAGGTCGAAGACGCGGTCGGCGAGGTGCCGGTCGCGGTATTTATTGATCAGGTACAGACAGTCCTCACGGCTGTCCGCGATGCCGGTCACCAGGTCAATGGTCGCCGTTTGTCCGGGTTCCAGGGTGATACGGCAGCGGATGGCCACGATCGGGTCCAGCACCGAGCCTGCGGTGCCGGACAACTGCTCGACATTGCCATCGAGCGCCGCCGGTGCTGCAACGTTGCGTCCGCGGCCAATGAAACGCGCTCGATCGGTCTCGTAGGAAATGGCGTCGATGTCCACGCCATGGGCGGCCAGCAGGTGGCACATCCAGGGGACGGCTTCCTCACTGGAGCGCCGCCTGCGGGTGCAGACGATGGCCTGCAGCGCCGGTAACAATTCGGTCTGCACGAACAGGTTGCTGAAGGCCGGATGCATGGCATCACTGATTGCCGGGGCCAGGACCACCTCGGCGTAGGTGGTGAGCTCCACGCTACGGCGCACGCGACTGCGGTTGGTGATGTGCAGCCGGCGCAGTTCGATATCGTCTTCGGGAGACACGACGATCTCGGTGTGGGTATCGAAGTCGAGCTCGCGAACACGAAACTCGGCCCGGGCATCGCTGAAAATCGCTTCATGGCTTTCTGGCTTGTGCCGGGTCGGCTGGTGGGCCGAGGACCAGAACACGCCGCTGCTGACATCGCGCAGGTAGCAGAACATGCCCCAGTTGTCGCAGGTCGCGTCTTCATGCCAGCGGGTCACGGCGATGTCGTTGCAGCGGCTGTAACCACCGCCGGCACTGCTGAGCATGACGTGGTAACGGCCGTTGGACAGTAGCTGGACGGCGGGGCGCTTGCGCCCGGGATCGGCGAACACTCGCAGCCTGGTTTCCTGCGCGCGTCCGTTTTCATCTGTGGCAGGTGCCAGGGTTGCATGCAGGTAAGGTGCGGCGGTTTTGGGGACGCGTTCCTGCAGCAACAGGATGGTCGCCTGGAAGGCCGGGATCGACTCAAAGCGTCGCTGCATGGGCCGGTCCAGCAGCAGGCTGGTCAAGGCCAGCAGGCTCATGCCCTGATGGTGTGCCATGAACGAGCGCACGACCGCATAGCGCTGGCCGCGTGGCAGGCGTGCCTCGGTGTAGTCGACCGCTTCGTACAGGCCATAGCGGCCGGCCGACCCTTGGGCCGCCAGGCGTTGCAGGTTGCGGCAGGCCGCTTGCGGCTCGACCATCAGCGCCAGGGCGCTGGCGTACGGCGCAATCACGGTATCGTCGGCCAACCCGCGCTTGAGGCCAAGGCCAGGAACACCGAACGCCCGATACTGATAATTGAAGTGGGCGTCCAGGGTGTTGTAACCCGACTCGGACACGCCCCAGGGGATGCCCAACAGGTTGCCATGCTCGATCTGCAAGGCTACGGCCGCGCGGCAAGTCTGCTCCAGCAGCGTACCTTCGTAGCTGGGCATGACCAGGTTGGGCATCAGGTACTCGAACATCGATCCGGACCAGGAAAGCAATACCGGTACCCCCCGATTGTTGCTGAGCAAGCGTCCGAGGGTGAACCAGGCCTGTTGCGGCAGCTGGCCCTGGGCGATGACCACGAAATTGGTCAGGCGAACCTCTGACGCGAGCAGGTCGTAATAACCGTTGTCCAGCCTGCGCTCGTCTGCGTTGTAGCCTATCGAGAACAGGTCACGTTGAGCATCGTAGAGGAAGGTGAAGTCCATGCTCGCCAGTGACGCGGACAGTTCGACCAGACGCTCAAGGTGGCTGATTCGTGCGCGCGCCAGGCGTTGTACCGCCTGCACTTGCGCCTGATCGGCAGGCTGCCACAGCGTGCAATCGAGCTCGGCCATTTGCCGCAGGCTGAGTGCTGGTGCTGGTGCTGGTGCTGGTGCTGGTGCTGGTGCTGGTGCCCGGGCGGGTGCCAATGGCAGCTCGAAGCGCAGTCGTTCTGCCCGCAGATCCGCACACTGCGCCTGCAATGCCTGCAGCCAGTAGTGTGCTTCTTCAGTAGCGGTGTCGATTGCCAAGGCATCCACCAGATCGAGTACTTGCAGGAGGTTGTCCGGGGTGTCCTGGGTCATGGCCAAGGTCACCTTCGCGCGCAGTTCAAGCACGGCGCGGTCATCGAGGTTGCCGTCCTGTAACGCCTGCTGCAGCACATCGAGGGTGTCGCCCAGACCGCTGAGGGTGCGTTGATCGAACAGGGGCGTGTCGACCAACCCCAGCAGCCCCGGCCGCAGGGTGAGCAGCAGACCCGCCAGGTTGCCGCTGTCCACGGTGGACACATACCGAGGTGCCAGCGGCAGGAGTGACTGGGTGTCGTACCAGTTGTAGAAGTGCCCATGGTGTCGCTCAAGACCGGCCATGCACTCAAGCGTGGCAGTGACGCGTTCAAGCAGGCGCCCGGTACTCAGGTAACCGAAATCGTGGGCCGCCAGGTGCGAGAGCAAGGCCATGCCCATGTTGGTCGGTGAGGTGCGATGGGCAATGGTTGGCTTGGGTATCTCCTGGACGTTGTCCGGCGGCAACCAGTTGTCCTCAGGCCCCACGTACCGATCGAAGAACGCCCAGGTCCGGCGTGACAGCATGCGCAGGAAGCGCAGCTCTTGCACTGACGGGTCAAACCCCGCCGGGGTTGTCGGCAGGCTGATCCACCAGGCAATCGCCGGACTTACCAGCCACACCAGCAGCAAGGGAGCCGCCAGTGCGAGTACATGAAGAGAGGGGAGCAGGGCCACGAATAGAATCAGCGCCAGCGCAGGGGCAATCCACATGCTTTTATACATGCCGGACAGATCGTTGCCACTGGAGCGCTCGACTTCACGAGACGGTTGCCATTGCAGCAGGCGGCGCTTGCTGATCAGCATGCGCCACAGTGAGCGGGCAATCGCATCGAAGCTCAACAACGCATCGGACGGCAACCAGACAAGCGACAACAGCGCGCGCATGAAATGCTGGCCCGAAGTCCGTAATGCCGCACTCAGGTGTTGCCCCAATGGAATATCGGCAGCTTTCTGTACCAGCGCCAGTACCGACTGCAGCAAGGGTTGGAGAAATACCAGGATGACCACCGCCAATGTCCAGGAGACGGCCTCGCTCGAACCCAGCCAGCCCCATGTCAGCATGACCAGGAAGGCGCCTGGCTCCAGGCTGCGGCGCAGATTGTCAAAAATCTTCCAGCGGGCAAGGTTGCAAAGAAGGTTGGGCGCAAATCCTCCCTGGGGTTTCGGTGCCCACGGCAAGGCCCAGTACAGCACTTGCCAGTCCCCGCGAATCCAGCGGTGTCGGCGCTTGGCATCGGCGCTGTAGCGAGACGGGTATTCCTCATACAGCTGTACATCGCTGAGCAGCCCGCAGCGGGCATAGCAGCCTTCGATCAGGTCGTGGCTGAGAATGCGGTTGTCGGGCAGGCAGCCCTCGAGTGCCTGTTCGAAGGCGTCGACGGCATAGATGCCCTTGCCGATGAAGGAACCGTTCTGGAACAGGTCTTGATAAACATCGGAGACGGCACGGGTATAAGGATCGACACCGGCATCGCTGCCAAACAGGCGGGCGTAGGTCGAGCGTGCCGTGCTGGGCAGGCTGATCCCCACGCGTGGCTGGAGGATGGCGTAACCGCTGACGATCTTGCCGCTTTGTTCATCGAATACCGGATGGTTCAGCGGGTGCATCATCGCACCGATGCACTGGCGCGCGACATCCCGGGGCAGCAGGGTATCGGTGTCCAGGGTGATGACGAAGCGCACCGAACCCAGTGGCGCGACATCACCGACGATCAATGCAAAGCGCAGCTGTCCTTTACCTCGCAGCAACGCGTTGAGCTCGGCGAGCTTGCCGCGCTTGCGTTCATGCCCCATCCATACCTGCTCGGTCGCGTTCCAGTGCCTGGGCCTGTGCAGCAGGAAGAACCGGTCGACCTGGCCATCGGCATATTTGTGGTTGAGCGCCTCGATCAGTTGGCGCGCCAGGGCGAGCAATTCGGCATCCTCGGGCATCACCTCGGCAGGGGCGTCCATGAAGTCACTGAGCAGCGCAAAATGCAGGTTGGCATCGCGATTGGCCAGGAATCGCACTTCCAGGCCTTCCGCCAGGGCCTCGATGTCGCCGGCGTTGGCAAACATCGTCGGCACCGCCACCAGCGTTCGCGCCTCGGCTGGTATGCCCTTGCTGTAATCCAGGCGCGGCAACAGCGACGGGACTACCGTAAGCGTCACCAGCCAGTTGACCAGCCCGATCGCCAGGCGGCTGGTCATCAATAACGCGGGCACGGCGAGCAGGACCAGGCTCCACAATGGCGTGCCGCTGTGATAGGCACTGCCGAGAAATGGCCAGGCCAGCAGCAGTGTCAGCAGCAGGGAAGGGCACAGGTAGAACTTCAACGGCGCGCTCTGCAGCAGTCGCTTCCATCGCTCGTGTAGCGGCATGCTGGCGTGCAGCGCCTGCTCCAGGCTGAGCAACCCGTCAGCCACCAGGTAATAGCCCACATGCCCGGTTACATGGGCCGTGGGCTGTGTGCTCGCGGCCAGTTCAATGGTGGCTTGTGCCACCCTGGTTTCGGAGTGCACGCAATGCCGGGCGAGGCGTTCGACCACATGGCGGTAACGGTCACGGGTGGCAAAGTCCATTTTCGCATAGACGCCTGCCGGGTCCGTGCGCAATACCTGTTCGACATGGCTGAGCAGCTCGACGAACTCGCGCCAGTCGGTCGCTGCCAGCAAGCGCAAGCTGGCGATGCTGTTGCTGATGGACACCTGATCACCGGATTGCTGCTGGGCATCCATCTGCACCAGGCGTTCGACCGTAAGGCCGGACTCACCGAGCGTTTGTTCTATCCACGCCATGGGCAATATCAGCGCGGCGCTTTGTCCGTGCAGTCGGCGCGCCAGTTCCGCAACGAAGGGTGGCGTCATCGGCGGCGCCGATCGCGCCATGTCGGCAACGGTCAATACCACGCTCTTGGCGTCGCGCTCGGCCATTTCGATCAAACGATCGGCCCAGTCATCGGCAAGGTTACGGTCATCCCGGTTGGCCATGACCCGGGATGCCACGCGCCGCAAGTTCTCGATCAGCGCCAGGCGCAGCATGATCGGGATCGCCCATAGCTCGCCCAGGGTCAGCGGCGTGATGGTCTGATAAGAGGCGATGAAACAGTTCAGGCTTGGCGCGTCGACCCGGCCATCGCCGTGCGCGATGGTTTCCAGGGCTATGTCGTAGACCCGCGGCAGGCCTGCCGAAGGGCCTTCGGCCAAGCGTGGCAGCTCGCGGCTATAGCCGTCGGGCAGGTGGGTCCTGGCGGTACGGATGTTTTCTTCGATCAGGTAGAAGTTGTCCAGCAGCCATTCCGCCGCAGGGGTCAGGCGTCGGCTGGACAATTGCACGGTCTTGAGCGCTGCGCAGCTACGTTCCAGAAGCAGTTGGTTGTCAGTCAGACGGCCCAGCAAGGCATCCTTTTTTGAAAGGCGCCCGAGCAAATGCTGGCGTGCCAGCACGATGCCGTGGTCTGCCATCTGCTGCGCATTGAACAGGTCGGCACGCAGGATGGGCTCGTACTCGAACTTGTGCCGTGCTGCACTCCACCTGAGCCAGATGGCCGGTGAGCGCCAAAGGCTGGACAGCGTGCGAGTCAGGATATTTTGCATGAATTCCTTCGTACGACCCGCGCAGGGCAGGTCGCTTGTGGAATGAAGGCGGTTCTACGCCAGGCCAGGTGTGCGGGGCATTGCGCCGCCGGGCGCTGCATTCCACCGACGAGTGTGGAGGATTCATCGCGGCGAAGTCTGTTCGCTAGCGAACATAGGCCATGTCAAACGCGGGGGCTGGGCCACTCAGGGTGTACAGTCGCTCAGGACTCCTGCGCTAAACCTGCTACGGCCTGCAAGAGCCGGGGCATGTTTTCCAGGGCTTTTTTTCTGGCTTCAGTAAACCGGTTCAACACTGCAAGCTTTTCAGGATCCCCCTCCTGCAGGCTTCTCAACACGGTTGGCAAAAGGTGCAAATGGCACTGCGCAAGCCAGTTGGACAGCCCCGCATGGTGCTTCCATTGCCGTTGATTGCCAAGATAAGCGGCCCACATCCTGACCCAGTCCACCGGTGAGCGTGGCAATGGGACAAACCCGCATAGTTTGTTCATCTGCATTTGATCGTCGAGGTGGCTTTCCACGTAGGCGATGACTGCGGCACTGAACAGGATCTGATAACTGCTGACTGTCACCAGGTTGATACGATTGCCATCAAACGCTTTCACGCTTCCCTCAGGAATAATCGGGACAGCGCTGGCGCTGCAGTCGATGTAAAGGGCGTCGGGATCTGCAGCGATGCTGCCCTTTTCGAGGGATATACGGCTGGCTTCAATCGCGAAAACCCGCCCCAGGCGTACGACATTGCTTATGCGCCGTAGCGCACGCAATTCCCCCTGTGAAATGGTCGCAGCGCGGAAGGCGGTGGGTTCGACAGCTTGATCGATGCGCAACAGTTCGCCGGCACTTTCGAGTCTGAGGAAGAGGTCCGGGATCGAATCTGCAGCACCTATCGCTTCGAACTGGTTCGCGAGACTACCGATCGTTCGTACAACATTCTCCTGGCCGGGTTGAAAGTTGGCGCGATCCAACAGCCAGGGGGCATTTGGAACAATCCATTGGATCCTGTCGGGTGCCACGCCATTGTGCAGCAGCCACAGACAGGCATCGATGCCGGTCTTTCCTCCTCCCACCACCACGTAACGCGAGCAAGGCTGTCCGATCCTTGGCAAGTCGTTGAGCGGTATGCACCGTATACCGGGCTCTACCCGGTAATGCGGTGGATGGGTCGAAGGAACGGCTGTCTGTGCCATAGTCGCATCCACCAGCTTCCTTAGTACCCGGACAGCCTTGCTTTCGCCGGTAAGCAAGGAGGTGATGCAATGACTATCGCTGCGATCACCTTCGTAGTTGTGCATCGGAAAATAGTGCACCCGACCTGACGGCAAGAATCGATGATGCATGAGCTGATCGAAGTAACTGACAACTTCGCTGCCTGAGGCCAATTCATATAAGCCACCGCCCCATTCGGATTCGTCCTTTTGCCCAGACCCCAACTCGCAGGAGTTGACACCATAGAAGGCAGACGGCTGGTGCAAGCGGACGAACGAGTAGGCATCGTTCCAGTGTCCACCCGGTTGAGCGTGTCGATCCACCATCAGCACATTCGCATCCGATTGATCGAGCAACGTATCGACGAAGGCCATGGCTGTTGCCCCCGCGCCGATCACCAGATAGTCCGTCTCCAGGGTGGTTGTGTTCATTGGAACGCCCTAATGAAGGTTGAACGTACTCCTCCATCGAATCAGGCTAGTTCTTTTCGCTCGTCGTAAAAGAACAGTTGCTCCTTGTCTACATAGCCAACAGGTTTAAAGATTCTCCAGAACCCATGACACTTAATCTGCCTGTTTGTCAAAGGGGCGAATTGAAAGAACCCACAGCCGCAAGCAGGCGTTCATCGCCCAGTCACTCAGGCAAATGCAGCCTCTACAAATGCCTCTAGCGCCTTGTCTTCCAGGATTTCGATAGAGAAGTGCCCGAAGCGCTTGGGCAACCAGACAATGCTTGTCCCGGACGGGGATTGCAGGTTCGCGCGGGCCAATGGCTTGCCGTTTTCATCTTCTGGCTGAACACCGGCGGCCATCAGTTCGTCATAGGCCTTCTCGATATCCGGCGTCGAATAGCAATGGCGATAAATCATCCCTTCACCCGAGGCGTCCAGTAGCTCCCTCAGGTTCCCGGCCAGCGGCTGTACCAGCATGAAACGCTCTTGGCCGATCAGCGCAATCGCGTAGCGCACGTGCAGGCCACCTCGTTCCCAGACGAGCGTTCTGGAGATCCTGGCGTTCAGGATCTGTGCGTAGTAAGCACAGGCTTCGTCGAGATTGTTGACCAGTACATCGATGTGACTGAACTTCAGTTCCATTGCATGCCTCCTGCTGCCCCGGCGTCCTGGTGACCCATGAATGAAAAGCCGTCTATGCCTGGCCTTGGCTTGACCGACCCTGCCAATCGCGCAGCCATTGCAAGCCTTTGGAGGTGTCGCCGCGTGGCCGGTACTCGCAACCCACCCAACCGCTGTACCCCAGTTGATCGATCAGCTCGAACAGGTAGGGATAGTTCAGCTCGTTGTTCATGTCCGGTTCGTGGCGATCCGGCACGCCCGCGATCTGGATATGGCCGATGCCGGCGATATCCCGTCGCAGCTTCGTCGCCACGTCGCCCTCGACGATCTGGCAATGGTAGACGTCGAACTGGACCTTGAGGTTGGCCTGGCCGACCGCTTTGCAGATAGCCTGGGCCTGATGTTGGTGGTTGAGGAAAAACCCCGGCATGTCGCGGGTATTGATCGGCTCCAGCAATACGGTGATGCCAGCCTTGGCCGCTTGTGTCGCTGCGTGGCTGAGGTTTTCCAGGTAGGTTTGCTGGTGCCTGGCGCGATCCGCTTCGTTGGCCAGCAGCCCGGCCATGACATGGATGCGGTCGTTGCCCAGTACCGCGGCGTATTCCAGGGCCTGGTCGAAACCGGCGCGGAACTCCGACTCACGGCCCGGCAAGGACACGGTGCCTTTTTCGCCAGCCGCGATATTGCCAGGCGGTGCGTTGAACAGGGCCTGGACCAGGCCATTGTCGTCGAGCCGCTGTTTCAATTGCTGTGGGCTGTAGTCGTAGGGGGACATGTACTCTACTGCCTGAAAACCATCGGCGGCGGCTGCGGCGAAACGGTCGAGAAAGTCATGTTCGGGGTAGAGCATGCTGAGGTTGGCAGCGAAACGAGGCATGAAGACTCCAGCGGTCAAAAAAATCTGTGGGTTGCCACTGCACACCCAAGGCTTCGTGCAATTCATCCAGCGCCTGGGGCAGCGGCGGCAGGATGTCATCCTCGTGCCAGACACCGGCCAGCGTCAATGCCACCCGGTGGCTCGAGTGGGTGTGGACCACGCCTCGTCTGCGCACCTCTCAGTCGAGATGGCTGCCCACCACCTCGACTATCCGCTGAGCAATCTGCACGGCGTGGGTCTCCAGCGCGAAGTGGCCGGTATCGAGCATCTCGACCACCGCATCGGGGTTGTCACGCTTGTAGGCCTCGGCACCAGGCGGAATGAAAAACGGATCGCCCTTGCCCCAGATCGCCAGCGTCGGCACCTGGGCATCGCGCAAGAATTGCTGGAACGCCGGGTACAGCTTCAGGTTGTTCTGATAGTCATAAAACAGGTCGAGCTGAATGTCCTTGTTGCCGGGTCGTTCCAGCAATAGCGCGTCCAGATGATAACCCTCGGGTGCAATGAGATCGGGGTTGCTCACACCTTCCACATACTGCCAGCGCGTGCCTTCCAGGTGCAGGATGGCATCGTGGATCACCTGGCGGTTGGCGGGTGACGGCTCGTCCCAATACCGGCGGATCGGCGCCCAGGCATCCCCCAGGCCTTCGAGATAGGCATTGCCGTTCTGCGAAACGATCGCGCTGACCCGCTCCGGGTACGCCAGCGCCAGGCGCAGGCCGACCGGCGCCCCATAGTCGAAGAAGTACATCGCATAACGCTTGAGGCCCAGCACATCGACGAACTGGCGGATCGTCTCGCCGATGGCATCGAAGGTGTAGACGTAGTGGCGTTCGGCGGGCACCTCGGTGAAACCGAAACCGGGCAGATCCGGCGCAATCAGGCGGTACTTGTCGGCGAGCCGCGGGATCAGGTCCCGGAATTGGTGCGACGAGCTGGGAAAGCCGTGCAACAGCAAGAGTACGGGAGCGTCGGCAGCACCGGCCTCGCGGTAGAAAACCCTGATGCCGTCGGCTTCGACGAATTTGCAGACTACGGTGGTGTGCGGGAGCGTGGTCATGACGGATCTCCAGTGTAACTTGTTAAATTTGTTTTTACGGGTTACCTGTTTTTATTTTGCACGGACTTTGTAACTGGTCAATTCTTTTTTATGGGTTACAATCCGTGTATTGATTCCCGGGAGATCTCCATGACTGACGCCGTCACCACGCCTGGCTTGCCCGTACCGCTGGTGCTGGCCGACCATCCGGCGCTGGATCTGCTGAACACCCGAATGGTGGTCGAAGGCCTGCGGCGTGACCTGCTCAACAGCGATGCCGACGCGGCGCGCTGGCTGGAGCAGATCGGTTTCGGTCTGGCGACGGACGTGGCGGAGGGTGACGGGCAGTTGCTTGCCCGATTGCGCAAGCTGCGCGACTGCATCGAGAGCCTGCTCGCTGCCCGTCGAGAGAATCGCGTGGCGGATCCGGAAGCGCTCAATGCCTTTCTGCTGCGGGTCGTGCCGCAACTGGTGTGGGAGGAGGCGGGCGCGCCGGTGCTGGATCGCTTGCACCAGGGCGATGCCGGCCACCAGCGTCTGGGCAGGCTCGCTTACGCTGCTGCGCAGTTACTGGCCGAAGGCGATTTCAGCCTGGTACGCAAATGCGAAAGCGCCGAATGTTCATTGATGTTTTACGACCGCACCAAATCCCACAAACGACGCTGGTGCAGCATGGCGCTGTGCGGAAACCGGCATAAGGTCGCCGAATTCCGCAAGCGACGCCAGGGTGTCGCGGACTGAAGGGCATAACGCTGCGCGGTATTGGCGGGGCTGATTGGTTTCCGGAGTCGAGTCCTTTGACATCAGGATTTCGAGTGATCCTGATGGCGCCGCTTGAGCCCCGGGACAGGGGAGTTGATCGATAGGCGGTTCTGCTACCCACCGATTGGCTGATCCAATCCCATGCACGGCGAATATCTGTTGACCGGACTGTTTCGTACCAACAGACTTCCGTCTTTTGTGTATTCCTAAAGGTCTGTCTGATGCGTAAGTCATTCACTGTCGTGGCATTAAGCCTTCTTGTATCGCAGTACTCCCTCGCTGGCGAAACCACCAATACGGCTATCGGTGGCGGTGTCGGCGGCGCCCTTGGCAGCGTGGTCGGTCAGGCTGTTGGAGGTAGCACTGGCGCTGCAATCGGAGCCGGCGTCGGTGGCGCGGCCGGGGGCGCAATGACCGCCAAGAGTGGCAAGAAGACCGAGTCCGCTATTGGCGGAGGTCTCGGTGCAGCGGGTGGCCAGGTCATCGGCAACAGTGTCGGTGGTTCCACCGGTGGTCTGATCGGCGCGGGTCTGGGCGGCGCAGCAGGGGGTGCGATCGGCAACAATATGGCCGATGACGACGACCACCACGATTCCGGCTACAAGCACAAGAATAAACACAAGAACAAACATAAACACAAACATCACGACTGATCGCGGGTGCGAGGCAGAGCATTCGGAATGCTTTGTTTAAAAAAGGCGAGTGGGCATGGCGCTTAATGCCGATCAGTCAAGCCGAGACTAAGCCGAGACCCTGAACCTGTGGCGAGGGAGCTTGCTCCCGCCGGGCAGCGAAGCGGCCCTGACAAATGGGCCTGCTGCGCAGTCCAGCGGGAGCAAGCTCCCTCGCCACAGGTCGCAGTGGGTATCCATGCAGAAGCGGGGGAACCGGTTCCGCATGGGAGCACGCAAAAGATACTGCCTGCATTCATGGGAATATTTCCCACGCAGCTATACTGGGGTTAACTGTCCAGGAATGCGCTGAATGCAATCGTCTACCTTGCCCACCTCGCTCCTCAAAGCCTTGCGCCATGTCATGCGGCCGCTGGTACGCCTGATGCTGCGCAAAGGCGTCACGTACCTGGTTTTCGCCGACCTGCTCAAGGAGGTTTTCGTCGATGTGGCGGACCGTGAGTTCCGTCTGGACGACAAGGCACCGACCGACAGCCGCATCAGCCTGCTCACTGGCGTGCACCGCAAGGACGTACGGCGTTTGCGTAACAGCGGCGACCCTGCCACTTCCACGCTTCCGGAAAACATCACCTTCGGTGCGCAACTGGTCAACGCCTGGACCAGTGCACCCTATTGCAACGACGCCGGCCAGCCATTGCCGCTGCCTCGCTTGGCCAGTGTCGGCGGCGACCGCTCCTTTGATGCTCTGGTGGCGAAGGTCAGCACGGACATCCGGGCGCGGGTGGTGCTGGACGAATGGCTGCGCCTGGGCGTCGTGCGCCTTGACGAACAAGAGCGTGTGCACCTCGAAGCCCAGGCCTTCGTGCCGCAAAAGGGCTTCGATGAGAAAGCGGCTTACCTGGGGCATAACCTGCACGATCATGCCTGCGCTGCGGTACACAACTTGAGCGGCGAAGCCCCGGCCTTTTTTGAACGTAGCGTCCACTATGACGCACTGGCCCCGATGAGCGTCGAGGCGCTGCGCGAGGCCGTTGCCAGCGAGGGAATGCAGGCCCTGTTGAGCTTCAACCGACTCGCCGCCGAGCTGGAATTTCGCGACCTGCCCAGCCTCGAACCGCGCCAGCGCATCACGGTCGGCCTGTACTTCTACACTGAAGCTTGCGATCCCAACTCACCGACGGCTCCCAAGCCATGACCATCAATCTGCGCCTGATTCGAGCAGCCGCCCTCGCTCTGGGCCTCGGGTTTGCGATTGTGTTGCAAGCCGCGCCGACCTGTGTCAGCCAGAATGACGCGGGCAGCAGTGAAGTGCCTCTTATCCAGGCTCCGGGTGGCACCGGCGGTACGGGCGCGGCGCCTGGCGGCACGGGTGGTACTGGCATCAGCACCGACAATGGCGGAGTGGGCGGTACCGGCGCACCGCTGAACAAACGCCCCGGCGGCATTGGCGGCACCGGTGCCGTTGCCGGCGGCGTGGGTGGCACGGGCATCAACAACGACAACGGCGGGATCGGTGGCACCGGCATTGTCGGCACCATCACCGGGTTCGCCTCGATCTGCGTCAATGGCATGGAAGTGCACTTCAACAAAAACGTCCCTGTCAGCGAGAACGGCATTGCCGCCACCAGCACCCGTCTGGCAGTTGGCCAGGTGGTTGCCGTGGAAGCGTTCAATTCCCGGCGCGGTCTGGAGGCCGGGCGCATTGCTATCCTGCATGTCTACGAAGGCCCTTTGACAGCCCTGCCCAGAGACTCCATGCCCATGCGGGTCATGGGCCAACCGGTGCGCCTGGCCAACGGTGCTCAAGTCGCTCCCGGCCTGCGTGCGGGTGATCCCGTACGGGTCAGCGGGCTGCGCGATGCCCGGGGTGAAGTGGTGGCCAGCCGCATCGACCGTGCGCCCGGCCTCAAGGAGGCCAGCGCCATCGGCCCGATCGATCGCAGCGGTTATCTGCAGGGCCTCAAACTCGGCAACCATCCGGGACCGGCGCAGGAAATGCTGGTGCGCGGCCAGTGGTCGGGCCGCGAGCTGGAGGTGAGCCAAAGTCGCCCCGACCCGAGCCTGCCTTTCATTGGCCGTGCACACAATGCGGTGATCGAGGGCCTGGTACAGGGCCGGCAGGACAGTCGCCTGGTGGTGGGCGGCTTTAAAGTGACGATGGCGCGCGACACCGTGTTTGTCGGTGTGCAGTCATCGCAGTTGACGCTGGATCGACGCGTGCGGGTCACCGGCGTGTTCAGCGGCGCACGGGAGGTACAGGCCACGCGTATCGAATTGCCCCGCGAGCGCTCCGATTCGCCAGCCGGCAACCAGCACGGGCGGATTCGAAACAGCGAGCAAAACACGGACGACTCAAGCGGCTCGGGCAATTCGGGCAGCTCGGACGATTTCAACAGCGCCGGCGACTCGAGCGGCTCCAACAGTTCCGGCAACTCGCGGGATTCGGGGAACTCGGGCAGTGACAGGAGCGGCCGTTCCGAGAGCGGTGGCAGCGTCGTCGACGATACTCGCCACGGGGGCAATGACAGTCATGGTGGTGGCGACAGGATCGAACGCGTGGACGTGGACGTGGACGTGGACGTGGACAAGTCCGGCAAGTCGGAGCGTGTCGAGAAGATCGAGCAATCCGGCAAAGTCGAGAGAGTGGAGAGGGTAGAGAAGGTAGAGAGGGTAGAGAAAGTCGAAAAAGTCGAAAAAGTCGAAAAAGTTGAACGTCCGGAGAAAGTCGAGAAAGTCGATCGGCCAGAAAAGGTTGAGAAAGTAGACAAGGTTGATCGGCCAGAAAAAGTCGAAAAAGTCGAAAAGGTCGAAAAAGTGGAGACCGTTGAAAAAGTCGACCGCTCTGGCAAGTCGGGTTAAACAGTGAAGGCATGATGCACTTGCGCCATAAGTCACTAGGCTGTGTAAGTCACGCAACAAAGCCTGCGTGTGAACTTCGATGACGCAAGACACGAGGTGAACATGGACCCCAAGCGCATCCTGCTCGTCGGTTGGCTGGCCAGCCTGGCCTTGCCGGCCCTGGCCGATACCTTCTCGACCTCGATCGGAACCGACTACTCCCGGGGCGATTATGGCACCGGCACTACTTCCGAAACCTGGTACGTCCCGCTGGTGGGCAAATACGAAACCGGCCCCATGACCTACAAGCTCACTGTGCCCTGGCTGCGCATCACCAATCCTTCGGTCGGCCCTGACGGCGAGCCGTTGCCCGGCGGTTGCGACAAAGTGGAAAGCGGTTTGGGCGACACTGTCGCCGGTGCCGACTATGCCTTGCTTGACGGCAGTATTGGCGGGCTGTTCGTGGACCTGATCGGCAAGGTCAAGTTGGCCACAGCCGACGAAGACAAGTGCCTGGGCACCGGAAAAACCGACTATTCCGCCCAGGTCGATGTCGCCAAAGCCTTCGGCAGGGTGACCGGGTTCGCCACGCTGGGCTGGAAAAAATTCGGCGATCCGTCGGGCTCCGACTTCGACAACCCGATATTCGCCGGCCTCGGCTTCGCCATGCCCGTGTTCGCGCGCACTTCGGCGGGGGTGTCCTACGACTGGCGGCAGAAGGTCGTCTCCACGGGCGACCAGATCAAGGAACTCACCCTCTTCCTCACGCACAAGCTCAATCAGAACTGGAAGTTTCAGTTATATGCCGTCAAGGGGTTTTCCGACGCCAGCCCGGATGGCGAGGCTGGACTGGTGTTCACCCACACCTACTGATACCCGCCAGTTTCCTGGCCCCGATGGGTTTCGTCGTCTCAACCCAGGCCTTCGCCTGCTTCGGTTCTGATGGTCGGTGGTTGACACACGGGCTGACAGGCCTAATCTAAAAGTGTGGGAATATTTCCCACGCACGGATGCCGACTGGCTCTGAAGGATCGTTCGGAAACCGCAGTTGCTTGTTATTGCTGCAAATTAATGGCCGTGCCGGTTGGCTGGCCGCTCCAATGGGCGGCCGGGAACTCACTGGACATTGCGTTCGATACGGACATGACTACGCAACTCCAAGCGGAGGTGCATCATGCTTCTAAAAAAATGTTTGTTGGCTCTGGCAATTGGCGCAGTTCTGTCTGCATCGACTGTGCTGGTGCCCGATTACATCGGTAGCTTCTCCAGCGCTTATGCCAAAGATGGCGGCAGCGGTGGTGGTGGCGGCAGCGGAGGCGGAGGCGGTGGCGGTCACGGTGGTGGCGGTGGAGGCTCTGGCTCCGGAGGCGGCGGTCATGGTGGTGACGGCGGAGGCGGCCACGGTGGTAGCGGTGGTGGCAGTGGCTCCGGCAGTGGAGGTTCCGGAGGCGGTGGTCACGGTGGTAGTGGCGGTGGCGGTAACGCTGGCAGCGGCCATGGCGATGGTGGCGGTGATGGTGCCGCAGGACATGGCGGCAAGGGGCGCGGCGATGCTGACCATGGTGGTGTTGCCGGAAACGCAGGCCCAGGCAATGCCCGTGGCGATAAGGCTGACAAGGCTGACAAGGCTGACAAGGCCGATAGAGCCGACAAGGCTAATAGGGCTGACAACAATGCCGCAGATGCAGCCAGAGACGCTGCCAAAGCTGATGCAGACGCAGCCCGGGACGCTGCGAAAGCTGATGCAGATGCAACCCGAGATGCCGCCAGAGCTGCGGCTGATGCTGCCCGTGACGCTGCAAAAGCTGCAGGTGTAGCGGGTGCAGATGCAACCAGAGATGCTGCCAGGGCCGCTGCAGATGCCGCCAGGGACGCTGCCAAGGCAGACGCAGATGCAGCCAGAGATGCGTCCAGGGCTGCTGCAGATGCTGCCAGGAACGCCGCAAAAGCTGATGCGAACGCGGCCAGAGAGGCGGCCAAGGCCGATAAGAGGGCAGCCAGAGAGGATGTGGCGGATGCCCCGGACGCTCCAGACGCCCCGGATGCTCCCGATGCCCCAGACGCGCCGGATGTCGACGTGGTTGAGGCACGGAACTAGGCCTGCACGCTACACAACGGCAGGCATACCCATAGAAAACGTCCAGGGAATTTGAAGGGCGTATCGAAAAAAAAGTCGCAAACCCTGCAGGGTTTGCGACTTTTTTTTGGTTGTTCACGCAATTGCGGTGAACACCGATACCTGTAGGAGCGAGCTTGCTCGCGATGGAGGTCAACGATGATGCGGGGAGCCGGACACCCCGCGGTGCTCTCAGGTTTTTCGCGAGCAAGCTCGCTCCTACTGGGCCCACTGCGCAGAACCTGCGCTTGGCCTCTCGAGGGGGCGAGCACCGCAAAAATACCGCGAGGCGAGCTAACGCTCGACCTCGTTGTTTGGTGGTGTACGCATTCCCCCTGTAGGAGCTGCCGCAGGCTGCGATCTTTTGATCTTGATCTTCAGCAATTTTCAGATCGCAAAAGCAAGATCAAAAGATCGCAGCCTGCGGCAGCTCCTACAGATATTTCGTTATTTGTGTGCCCCGAAATGCCAGAGCAATCAATCCCGGCTTGTCAGCCTGCGCACGCGCTACACGGATCAGCCGTTGGTGCGATTGGTTGCCTTGGCCTTGCTTTGAGCTACAGCGGCTTCAGCCTTCTGCTTCTGCGCAACCTGGAAGGCTTCCATCGAGACCTTGCGGGCCGACTCCATGCGATTGAACGTCTTGTCACCACCACCGGTGGCCATCGCCAGAGAAGAAGCGGTAAGAGCGGCAATTACGAAGAGAGCTTTCATGGATTTCATTTGGATATCCTCAAGTGAGAAAGTGAAATGGGTAAACAGTGAAAAGCGCAATTTATTGGCCAAGGCTGAACGGACTTGTTCAACCTGGCTTCACCAGCCAGCCAGGGCGGCGTTTCTGGATCCCCAGGTGCGTTGCTCCATACGGCCCTCAGCGTCTTTGTTTTTCGCCCAGGCAGTGAGCAGCACCATCATTGCAAAGCCACCGACGATGAGAACCGGATAGGCTGCCAGCAACTCGACCAGCGAGTATTTCCAGGCCAGCGGACGACCGACACCGAGCATGGCGGCATAGAACCACGACACACCAGAGAGCGCGCCGGAGAACAGCGCCAGCATGCGCAAGTTGAAGGAGAGTTTGAGTATCGAACCGGCTTTTTTCAGCGCCGGCAATACAGCGCTATGCAACAGGAAACCGTTAAAGGTCAACAATACAACGATGCCGATTTTGGCTTGCAACTTTGGATTGAGGAAATATTCCATCCCCTTGCCGGCATAATCTATTCCGATAATACCAATGCCCGTAATCCAAAGAGCAACAAGTGCAAGTGATACGGTTTTTTGAAGGCTTTCCAGATGCGCGTCATCATGGTGACCCGACACATCCCCCTTCAGGAGTTGCTTGACCATGGCAATGTCACTGGTCAACACAAGCCCGATTGCAACGCAGCAGGCGATAAGATGGAAATATACAACGCCCAAGCGAACATATTCCGCGGCTGGCGAAGTCAGTATACCAAGATCCATGATTACCTCTTTGTACTCTTAGTGGATCAACATGACTTCAGCACGGCTTAGTTGAATTTGTCCGTTACTGACTGCAGTCAGGATCCAGAAATTTCTATTGTTTAATCTTGCGGCATTGTGCTGCGAAGAAAAAAGCGAGTTTAGCGAATGAACTTTTTGATCATTCGATTAGTTCCATTTTCAGGTAACAAAAAACCTCATTCGCACTGGGCGTCTATATGAGGTTTAACTTCCGCTTCTTGAGTCAGCTGAGCATCGGAGCCCGTGTGACCTGTTGCGTATTCTGAACGAAAAAAGCCGTCTCCGTTCATTTTTTGATCAATTTTGCTGACCAACGGCAGTACCGAAATTGATTTCATATTGCTATCGCCAGAGGGTGCAGCCAGCAGCACCACTGGCTTTCGGCGGGTCGGGAGGCGGATGAGAGCCCCGTCGATTTTTTCGTGTTTTTTTGCATATTCCAGGGTGAAAATCGGCGGTTGTAAGCCAATCAACCATCAAAAAAGCCCTGGTCGGGGTAAAAAACCAGGTTAATGCACTGACATTTTTTCCCCTCGAAAAAGCACATTCCGGACAGTTGATTGCGTCGGCATTAACAGAGCGGTCAACACCGCCTGGGAGGTGCTGCTGACTGACCCGTTTTTTGTCTTACCGAACCCGTTCGACCTCGCTCGGGCGCCACTCTTTCGTGAAGAACGACTCAAAGGGGCGGCCGCCGGTGACGTGTAGCCGTAGTAGAAGGCCGTGCGCGAATCAAGCGTGCGTGCGCGACTGACGGAAATTCCCAACGCGGCCTGTGACGATTACAACCCGCGAACGAACCCGTTACCGCGCCTTGAGCGATGCCTGACCTGAACGAGGTCGCCTGCGCGACCGCTTCGATTAACCTGGAGCGTCGCAGGTTTTGTCTATCCGGCGGGAGAGCCAGTGAGGTTGTTATATATAAGCAGGAGATCGACTGTTGGTCGGAAAAATGATGGATCGGGGCTTCATGAGGGTGCCTTGTTTTTGACGATTTTATAGCTAATATAAAACAATAGGTTAACGTCAAAAACTTCAGCTTGATGTGAGGGCGATTGCTTTTTGACGAACGGATTTCGTGCGACTTAAGTCTTATTTCCGAACGCCCCGGAGACTTGGACTTACGACCGGTGACCCGCGTCATCCCCGGTAACCTGCTATTAATCAATCAATGTTCGAGTGCTTATCTTTTCGGGAGCGTCTCATGAATCCAGTCATTCGCATCGGCATTGCCGACGATCATCCGTTGTTGCGTGAGGGCGTTGCCAATACGTTGAGAAAACGGGCGGATCTTCAGGTCGTGGAGCAGGGCGTCAATGCGCAGGATGCCAGGGATATTGCCCAGAGGGCGCTCCCGGACGTGATGCTGATGGACGTCAATATGCCGGGCGATGTTTTCGCCGCGGTGCGGTTCATTTCCACTGAATTACCGGATGTGAAGGTGCTGATGCTGACGGTTTCAGAATCCGAAGATCACGCCTATTCGGCACTGGAGGCCGGCGCGCGCGGGTATGTTTTGAAAGGTGTCAGCGGACCGGAACTGGTCTTTGCGATCAGGTCGGTTGCCAAGGGTGAGACGTATATCACCCCCGAGTTTGCCAATAAGCTGCTGAGTAACTTCAAGAAGCGCGCAGCGGAGATTCACAAGATTGATCTGACCCATCGCGAGGAGCAGGTCATTCGTGAAGTTTCAAAGGGGCTGACCAATAAGGAAGTTGCGTCAAAGCTGTTGATCAGCGAAAAAACCGTCAAGCACCACATGACTTGCGTGATGCAGAAGCTGCACGCTCGAAATCGTGTCGAAGCGGTCACGGCCTTGCGGCATTACCGGGAGCGCGAAGTTGTCGGGCGACTTCACATCAGCGCAGGGACAACACAAGGGATGCCCGGAGCGGCTCCTGACTACTAGAGTTTGAACTGTGCATTGACCGAAGTACCCGAGGTGCTGGAGTCGATGCTGAACAACCCGCCCAGCGCTTCAATGCGATAACGCAAACCGGCAAGCCCCAATCGGGTTCTACCGGATTTCTCGAGCAGCATGGCGTCCGCCGCCATGCCCGGACCACTGTCCCGGACACTGATGTCCAATACGTCATCAACGTATTGAGCCTGGATGACCTGACCCTCGCCGTTGGCATGCCGGTAAGCGTTGTTGAGGGCTTCTTGCACAAAACGGTACAAGCAGAGTTTGAGCGGCAGCGGCGCGGCCTCCGGTAGCGACCCCAGGGTTAATGTGACCCTGGTGCCTGTGCGCTGCTCGTGCCGTTGCGCCACCAGTTGCAACTCTTCCACCAGACTCAAATCGTTGATTTCCGGAAGCGCCAGGCCCCGTGATAGATCGCGGACTTCACGCAAGGCGTCGGTGGCGGCACCACGAATGGTTTCCAGCGACTCTTGATCGACAGCCGAGCAGTTTTCCACCAGATCGTCGAGTCGGATCAGGATCAGAGTCAATAACTGCGCCGGCCCATCGTGCAAGTCCGCACCAATGCGCCGCAAGGTGAGTTCGTTGACCCGGGAAAACTCTTGGGTAGCCGTCGCCATCTTGCGCTGGAGCGCGGCAATGCCGATGCGCAGGCGGGTTTGCTCCTTCAGCCGTACGCGCAGTGCCACTTGTTGTTGCTGGATAATCTTGTCGCCGCGTCGCACGATGAAGAAAAGCAGCGTCAGCATGGCCAGTGTCGCAGTGCCGACAACTATCCATACCTGCTGTCGGACCCGATTGATCTCGCGCTTGAGACTGTCGGCCCTTTCATAAAACTCGCCTACCGCGATGACTTTCCTGGAGTCGAAGTCCCGCAGGGGCGCGTAGATCTCATAGAGCGGCAGGTTGAGCTTGCGCTCGAACACGTTTTCATCCTGGTCCAGTTCTTCAAGGTCGGTGACCACATTTCCCTTGAGCGCCTCGCTTATCTCGTCTGTCGGGAATTTGCGGTTGGTGATGGCTTTGTTCGTGCTGTAGAGCACCGTGCCATCCGCTCGCCAGATCTTGATCGAGACAATGTGCTGATTTAGCGAACGACTTTCCATCAGGCGGTCCAGGGACTGGATACTTTCAGCCGAGAGGCTGTTGTCCCGCCCCATCTCCTGCACATAGGGCTCCAGAAAAGCTTCCATGTAGTGGGCGCCCGCTTCTGCCGCGCTCTGTACCGCGGCGCTTTCTATTCGTGTGCTCACCAGTTTGCCGACGAAGAACATGGTCAGTCCCAGGATCAGTGCGGCGGCAATGACAAACTGGGTCGAGCGACTCAGCTTGCGCGTCTGGGCCGCTATCCGGGTGCGCCAATTTCCCTTGCCATCGACATTGGAAACAGAGGCAGGTCCGACCAAAGTTTCAGGCTCGTCTGCGATAAAAGTCTCGTTTTTTGATTCGACCTTTGCATCTTTTGCCATGGCCTTGATTCCCTGAACATAGGTGACAAGTCGGTTGGTAAACCCTGCAACTCAAAGGTCATTCGGAGATTGCCATCATGTATGAGCTAAAGCGCTTCACCCTCAATCAAAACGATATTTCGTTTCTTGACCAGCAGGTTTCCTTTCCGACCATTCATGTCGTCGGTTACAACACCGCCGGTGATCCGCTCTACGGCTATCAGGGCTCGGATGGTAGTGTCCATGTGCTCGGCGTGCTGGGAAGTTTCAATCCGCTTGACGCGCCTCTTGGTGAAGCCATTTGGTACAACGGTGCCCGCGACCCGATCGGCTTGCGCAACGTCTCGGGGCACTTCAATAACATGACCCTGGATGGGCAGGCCTGGGGCAGTTTCGGCCAAAACTTCATACGCCTGACCCATTCGGACTACACGCACTACGTCCAACAGAACCTGAGCAATTCCGCATTGACGGGGGCGGGTGTACCTGTGGGCGCTACGCCCATGATTGACAGTAGTTCACTGTATAGCGATCCGACAGCTTCACTGGTGGACTACACGCCACGGATGATCAGCCAGACCATCGTCAGTGGTGGAGTGACGTTTGCCACCGATGCCAGCGGGCACATACAGCACACAGCCACTGGCGTTGCGATCGTTACGGATCCGGGGATCCTGAGCACCATTGGCGAAGTCGATACCACGTCGCCGGACTCCGGCCAGTACTACATCCGAAACCAGAATACTGTCAGCGGTGACCCGTCGACTACTGGCTGGTTCACACTGTTCGGGCAGTTTTTTGACCATGGACTGGACTTCATCAACAAGCCCAACCAAAACGCAACGATCACTATTCCCCTTGCGCCGGACGACCCGCTATACGGCACGATCGGCCCGGATGGGCAGCCTGTGTACTCGATCAAGGTACACCGGGCCTCCGTCAGCGAAGTGGACGGGCAGGGACAGGCGCAATACGTCAACCTTGACTCGCCCTATATCGATCAGAACCAGACTTATGGCTCCAATGACGCGGTGACGCAATTGCTGCGTCAGTGGGTGGCGGATCCAAATCATCCAGGGCAGTTCATTGCTGGCGCAGCGCTGTTCGATGGCACCACCTTGAGTGACGACGCGGCCTGGACCCTCAATGGCGTGTTGACCCACCAGACTTTGCCCACCCTGAGCGAACTGCGCGCCCATGTGCTGGCGACCGGCCGTGACGATCTGACCTGGGATGACATCGCCAACTTTCGCGTGCGCGATGCCAATGGCCATGTGCTGGATGCCGACCCCGGCACGCCTGGCGTGCAAGCGGTGTATACCCGTGAGGCGATCCTGCTGGACATGAATCCGCACTTCGATGATTTGCATATCGACCAAGCGAAACTGATGTCTCTGGATGCGCATATCACCAGTATTACCTTCGACGCGAACAACCCCTTCGGGATGGTCATCAACTACGATAATTCCGGACCGAAAAACCTGTTCAGCTTTGTCAATTTTGCCGACTTCTCCATCAGTGCCGCTGCGGGCAGTGCCGATTACGCGGTGGCCAACGAACTGCTGCTGCAATCGGTGGGCGACCACTACATTGCCGGTGACGGCAGGGTGAACGAAAACTTTGGCCTGACTGCGATCCACCATGTCTTCCACGAAGACCACAACGTGCAGTTGATTAACCTGCAAAATGAGGTGCTGGCGCAGACTGACGTCAACGTGCGGCACAACTGGCAGGTTCAGGTCAGCGATGGCAGTGGTGGTTTTTATTCCGATGCCAGCGGCAACTTCACCCTGGCTGATGGCCTGACGGTGTCCTGGGACCAGGACAAGCTGTTCTACGCCGCCAAACTGACCGTGGAAATGGAATACCAGCACGTTGCGATTGATCAGTACGCCCGGCTGATCACTCCGGATTTGCCAGAGTTCGTGACCTATGACTCGGGCATCAACGCCAATATTTCGCTCGAATACGGCCAGGCAGCATTCCGTTTCGGTCACTCGCAACTGCGCGAAACCATCGATGCCCTGGAGAAAAATGCCAGTGGTGGTTATGACCTGACCGGCGCGATCACCCACTATGCGCTGGAGCAGGCATTCCTCAATCCCGGCGGCTTTGCCGAGGTTGGGCCGACGGCCATTGCCTTGGGCATGACCCGGCAGTTCAGCAATGAAATCGACGAATTCGTCACCCCGGCCTTGCAACAAGGCCTGCTCGGTCAGCCGCTGGACCTGGCGACCATCAACCTGGCCCGTGGCCGTGACCTGGGACTGCCCACACTGAACCAGCCGCGTCAGCAGATTCACGATGCGCTGATTGCCGAGCGGGAGTCACCGGCAGGAGCTCAGCACCACACCAACCTGATCGTGGACGCCTTGACGCCCTATACCAGTTGGAGTGACTTCGCCAACAACATGATCCACCCCGAATCCCTGGTCAATTTCATCGCCGCGTATTCTTTTGACGGAGACAAGGCCCATGCCCAGGCGATCATTGATGCCGATGTATCAGGTGTCACGGTCAACTACGCGGGCGGAAGCGTCACGGCCGAAGAGGCGGCGTATTTTCTTTCCGGCGCCGCCGATGCCAATGGCAATCATGTGGCCGGCTATGACGGGTACAACGCGATCGACCTGTGGATCGGTGGCCTGGCGGAAAAACATGTTTACACCGGGCAATTGGGCACCACCTTCAATGCCATCTTCGAGGACCAGATGGAGCGGTTGATGGACGGTGACCGCTTCTATTACCTGTTCCGACTGGATCTGGGCTTGCCAGCGATGACCAACCTCAACGAGCAGGTGGTGACCGAACAATTCAAGGACATCATCGAGCGCACCACCGACGCCCGCCACCTGGCCGGCGATGTGTTCGGTTATGCCGACAGCTACATCGAACTGAACAATACCGACTCCGGTGCCAGTGCCACTGCGTACAAAAGCGAGCACAAGTACGGCACGCTGATTGCGGCAAACCACGTAGGTGTTTACTCGACCGGTGGCGCGGGCGGAATTGGCGGTAACGGTTTACTGGTCAGCCTGACCAACCCGGAAACGCATATCGCTCAAGCCTATATCCGTGACTACCGTCCGGATCAGGGCGAGAACCCTGATGGCACCGCGGCGGTGGGGTACAACTCCCACGAAGTGTTGTCTGGCACCGACTACAACGATTGGCTCGACGCTGGTGACGGTGACGATACGATCTACGGCGAAGGTGGTGATGACATCCTTGATGGCAAGGCCGGTGCCGACCATATCTACGGTGGTGACGGCAACGATGTGATCTACGGCGGTGATATCGAAGATTTCCTCGATGGCGGGGAAGGGGACGACATTATCTATGCCGGGACCAGCGCCGGTGCCCTGGATGTGGTGATTGGCGGTAACGGTAACGATCACCTCTACGGTGAAGCGGGTATCGACGAGTTGTATGGCGGCGCCGGCAATGACTACATCGATGCAGGCGGCGACACTGATCTGGTGCATGGCGGTGACGGTAACGATGAGATCTACGGTGGCGACGGCCCGGACATTCTGTTCGGTGAAGACGGTGATGACATCATTTCCGGTGGCTCCACCGGCGACCAGGAGTTCGGCGGTGTCGGTGACGACATTCTGTTGCCAGGCCTGGGTGGTGCACCGGGTCAAGGGGACGGTGATGAGGCCTTGGGCGACGTGGGTTTCGATATTGCTGCCTTCAGCGATGTGAACATCTCCTTGGACGCAGCGGCAGACCTCAATAACCAAAACATCGTGGCTGCACCAGGCACTGCAGTGTTGTTCCAGCCGTTCAACGCCTTACTGACGGACATAGAAGGACTGATCGGCTCACGCTTCAGTGACAGCCGTCCGAATGTGGCGACCCCGTCCAGCCCTCTGGCAGGCCTGATCGGCAATGCCACAGAGAACTGGCTGATTGGAGGCAGTGGCGATGACGTCTCTCAGGGGAACGGCGGCAATGATGTGATCGTCGGTGATTCGATCCATCTCGCCGACTTGAACCACCTGCTCGCCAGCCAGGGTTTTGCTCAACACTTTACGGGCCTGCAAGCGACCCGGGCGGATTTCATACTGGGTGACAACCACGCAGCTTCCGGTACGGCTGACGGCGCAGCAGATGCGGCACTGTTCAGCGGCAATTTTGCCGACTACAGCATCACCAGGTTCACCGATACCCGGCCGGGGGGAGAACTGATCACGGCATTCAAAGTGGTGGACCTGCGACTTGGCGCGGCTAACGTCGACGGCACCGACATCGTGATGGGGGTGGAAAAACTGCGTTTCGCCGACCGTACGATCAACCTGAGTCTCACTAACCAACTGCCGACCGGTAATGTGGTGCTGTCTGGCTTTGCCACCGCACCGTCTACCCCAAGTCGCCCGGTGCCGACCCAATATCGGCTGACGGCCAACACTTCGGCTATCCAGGACGCAGACGGTTTGCCTGGGCCAAGCGGTTTCTCCTATCAATGGCAAGCACTGGTGGGTGCGACCTGGCTGAGCATCGCCGGAGCGAATGTTTCGACCTTTGCGCCCACCTCGGCACAGTTCGGCCAGCAACTGCGTGTGGTTACAACTTATACGGACAACAGCGGGACAGTGGAACAACTGACGTCGGCCCCGTCAGAGGCAGTCGGGCGCTTCATTGAAGGCAGCAACTTCTTCAGTAACACGCTCAATGGCACCAATTATCAGGACATCCTGATGGGCTATTCGGGCAACGATGTCCTCAACGGTGGCCTGGGTTCCGACTTGCTGGATGGTGGTAGCGGCAACGACACGATGCGAGGTAATGCTGGCAACGATATCTACATGGTCGATGCCAATGGCGATGTGGTGCAGGAGAATTTTGCCGAGGGCACCGATACGGTGATGTCTTCTGTGAGCTACACCCTGGGCGCGAACGTCGAGAACCTGACTCTGGTGGGTTCCAGCAACATCAACGGTACCGGTAACGCTCTGGACAATGTCATCCACGGCAATGGCAGCAATAACCAGCTCAGTGGCCAGGCGGGCAATGACGTGATCTTCGGCGATGCCGGCAACGATATTTTGCTGGCATCGCTGAACGACGGCAACGACCGCTATGACGGTGGCTCGGGAGTCGACACCTACAATTTGTCCTCCACTTCGGCGGCAGCAACGGTCGATCTGGTAGCGGGCATATCCAGCAGTGCACAGACCGGTAGTGATCTGCTGACGGGCATCGAGAACGTCATCGGCGGTTCGGGTAGCGATCACATTCAAGGCGATGCGGCCAGTAACCTGTTGCAAGGTCAGGGCGGCAATGACTGGATTGACGGTGGCAGCGGTGATGACCGTGTAGTGGGTGGGCAGGGCCTGGACAACGTGTCTGGTGGTCTTGGCAATGACACCTTTGTCGCGTCGGTCAACGATGGCAATGACACCTACGATGGCGGTGGCGGCACCGACATCTATGACCTTTCGGGGACATCGGCCAATGCAACGGTCAATCTGTCCACCGGCCTGGCCAGTAGCGCTCAGACGGGCAATGACACGTTGATCAGTATCGAGAGTGTTGTCGGCGGCAGTGGCACCAACAGCCTGACCGGTGACAACGGCAACAATGCGCTGACGGGGCAGGGTGGTATCGACACCCTGAGCGGCGGTGGCGGTGACGATACGCTGACCGGTAATGGCAACCGCGATACGCTGACCGGCGGCGCCGGGTCAGATATTTTCATGTTCAGTTCGATCAACGATTCGGGCACCTCGAATGCGAGCCGTGACGTGATCACCGACTTTGTACAGGGCACCGATCATATCGATCTGACCCAGATCGATGCCCGGACGTCCGGTGCAGGTGCAGGCGGTAATCAGGACTTCAACTTCCTCGGCGCCTGGAGCGGAGTGGGCAACGAGTTCAACAACCAGGCGCAATTGAAGTACCACTTCGTCAACGTCGGCGGGGTCGATCACACTTATGTGGAGGGCAACGTGAACAACGGTAATGGCGCCGACTTCCAAATTGACCTGGTCGGTCATGTGGCCCTCACCGCGAGTGATTTTGTCGGCGTGGTGTAAGGCTTTAAACCGAAACGGCGCCCTCCGTTGAAAGGGGCGCCGTTTTTTATGATGAAGGTGCGCGTTCAGACCATCGCACCCAGCACATGTCAGATGCCATCAATACGATTGAAGCCGGTTTTCGTTCCCCAATCGAAGAACGGTAGCCATCCAGATCCCCGACCCTATGGACGTGAGCCATGATTTCTACGCCTGAGTTTCGTCATATTATTGAACATGAATTTCAACCTCTTTCGTGTACCTGCACGGTAAACCCGGATGGATCACTGATGATCAAAGTGTTCGATTCGATATCCGGGCGGATTGATCTGCTGGTCACTGCGGCCATGACCAGCGAACTGAACTCCAGCCGTGCCATTGCCAATCTGATTGGTGAGCTTCGCTCTGAAATGGCAGAGCACCATGCAATGGGCACTGTGGTGTTAACGATATAGCACACCCGGTCATGGGCACGGGCCATAGCACTTTCAGCACCATCCAGGTCAGTCGATGGGCAGCGATATCGTCAGTCTCGTTCCTTTGTCCGGTGCGCTGTCGATCGTGAATTCCCCGCCCAGCATGCTGATGCGTTCCTTCATGCCCACCAGCCCGAACGAGTTCAGTTTTTTGCGATCCGTCATGCCTACGCCGTTGTCCTTGATCTGCAAGTAAAGCCGGCGACCCTCCCTGGAAAGTTCGATATGCACCTGTGTCGCTTGCGCGTGCCGGGCAATATTCGACAGTGATTCCTGCACGATGCGGAACAGCGTCGTGGCGGATTTTTCATTCAGGTCGCAACGGAAATTTTCGTCTTTGGCCGACATCGTGCAATCGATCGCGCTGCGCTGCCGGAACTCTTCAAGTTGCCACTCGATCGCGGCCTGCAATCCCAGGTCGAGTACGGGTGGTCGAAGATCATTGATGATGCTGCGCACACTGCGGATGGCCGTATCGAGGTGATTCAGCGCATCGCTGGCCTTTTCGTTGAGCCTGGGGTGCATGGTACGGGTGCGCGCCTGCAGCATGGAGACATCGATTCGCAACGCCAGCAGACTCTGTCCCAGCTCGTCGTGGATGTCGCGTGCGATGCGCTTTCGCTCTTCTTCCTTGATGTGCTCCTGATAGGACGCCAGTTCTCGCAGCTGCCGCTTCGATTGCAGCAATTCTTCGGCCTGCATCGTCAGTTTGCGCTGCAAGTAGTACAGGTCGACAAACACCTGGATCTTGGCGCGAAGCACTTCGGCCACAATCGGCGAGAAGATGTAATCCACGGCGCCGGACGTATAACCGCGGAAACGCTCGGAGTCGGTGTCGGCCTCCGCGGTGACGAAGATAATGGGTGTATGGGCCGACTTCGGGCGGCCGTGAATGAGTGCAGCGGTTTCAAAACCGTCCATCGCCGGCATTTTCACGTCGAGCAGAATGACGGCGAAGTCGCGTTGCAATAGCAGGCGCAGCGCCTCGCGTCCGGAAGTCGCCGTGGCGACATCGAGGCCCATGTCGGTAATCACTGCGGCGAGCGCGGTGAGCTTGGCGGGGTTGTCATCCACCAGCAACACCGATGCTGGCACGCCATCAGGCGGGGCCGGGTGCCGCACCTGGGCTCTTTCATTGAATACCGGAGGTTGCTTCATCGATAGAGCCATTTGCGCATCAGTGACAGCAGCTGGTCGGTATCCACCGGCTTGCTGACATAGTCCGAGGCGCCTGCCTCGATGCACTTTTCACGGTCACCCATCATCGCCTTGGCCGTCAGCGCAATCATGGGCAAGGCTTCAAATCGTTTGAAGGTACGGATCTGGCGCATGGTTTCAAAGCCATCCATCTCGGGCATCATGATGTCCATCAGCACGATGTCGGTATCGGGCTGCTGCTGCAGCAGTTCTATGGCGGTTCGGCCGTTTTCGGCCGTGGCCACCCGCATGTTGTTGCTCTCGAGCACGCTGGTCAGGGCAAAGATATTGCGCACGTCGTCGTCGACCACCAGGGCCTTTTTACCCTCGAGGCTGTCCGAGCCCTCATAGAGTTTTTCCAGCATCCTGCGCTGGGTCTGCGACAGCCTGTCGACGACACGGTGAAGAAACAGTGCGGTTTCGTCGAGTATGCGCTCGGGGGATTGAACAGCCTTGATCACGCCCTTGCCCAGCAGTGTCCTGAAACGCTCGTGTTGCGGCTTGGTCAGTGTCTCTGCGCCATAGACGACGATCGGCAATTCACGCATGGCCTGGTCTTGCTGCAACGCCTCGAGGAGCTTGATGCCGGATGCGTCGGGCAGTTCGAGATGGATTGCCATGCAGTCGTAGCGTTTATTTGCCAGTTTCTTCAAGGCTTCAGCGCCGCTGGCGGTCGTTTCGATCTTGACGTCGGTGTTGCCGAGCAGATCGAGGATGCGGGCGCGGTTCGCTTCGTCGCCGTCGATCAGCAGCAGGTTCCTGGTCTTGCGCCCTGCGAAAGCCACGATGCCGACCAGCGCATGCTGAATCTCGTCGGCTGTGACCGGCTTGAGCAGATAGTCGAAAGCGCCATAGCGCAGCCCGCGTGTGCGGTCGTCAGCGTTCGAGATGATCTGGACCGGGATGTGACGCGTGGCGAAATTCCCCTTCAACTGCTCGAGCAGCAACCAGCCATCGATGTCCGTCAGGCCCGGGTCCAGCGTGATCGCGGCGGGTTTGAAGCGCTCGACCAGCTCCAGCGCATCCGCGCCACGGGTCGTGACGATAGCCCTGAACCCTTCCTGGTGCGCGGCCTCGAGCAGGATGCCGGCAAATCGGGCATCGCCCTCGAGCATCAGCAGCACCTGGTCGCCGGGTTGGATCGACTCGCGGTCGTCGAGTATCTGTGCAGTCGGGCCTGACAGGAGGTCGCGCCTGACCTGGCCAGGTACTGTCTCTGTCACTGATTCGTCCAGCATCTGACGCTGGGCATCCTGTGTTCGCAAGGGCACGTACAGCGCAAAAGTACTGCCCTTGCCGATCTCACCGGGGATCAACCGCAGCTCACCGCCCAGCCGGTGTGCGAGCTCGCGGCTGATCGACAGGCCGAGGCCGGTGCCGCCGTATTTTCGTGAGGTTCCGGTATCGGCTTGCTGGAACGCCTCGAAGATCAGCTTCTGCTTGCCGGCCGAGACGCCGATGCCGGTGTCGGTGACCACGAAGGCGACCACCGCATCGGCGCGATTCAGTTCGCTGTGATCCACACTCCACCCGGACACAACGGGCTCGATGCTGATCCTGACGCTGCCTTGTTCAGTGAACTTGAAGGCGTTGGACAGCAGGTTCTTGACCACCTGCAGCAGACGCTTTTCGTCGGTCCACAAGACGGGGGGCAGGGTAGGTGCCAGTTCAATCGTGAAGGTCAGGCCGCGGCTTTCGGCGACCGGCCGGAAGGTGCGTTCGATCTGGTCGTGCAGATCGGCGAACCGTGCTTCATTCAGATCCAGTGTGACCGTACCCGACTCGATCTTGGACAGGTAGAGAATCTCGTCGATCAGCTCCAGCAGGTCTTTGCCCGCGCTGCGGATGGTCTTGGCATATTCGACCTGCCTGGGGGTGAGATTGTGTTGCGCGTTGTCGCTGAGCTGCCGGGCCAGGATCAGCAAGCTGTTCAAGGGCGTTCTGAGCTCATGGGACATGCTGGAGAGGAATTCGGACTTGTACTTCGAGGTCAGCGTCAGCTGCTCCGCCTTCTCCTCCAGCGACAGCTTGGTGATTTCGACTTCACGGTTCTTGCGCTCGACTTCGGCTTTCTGCTCCGCCAGCAGTCCGGCCTTGTCCTCCAGCTCCTCGTTGGTCTGTCTCAATTCCTCCTGTTGCCTTTGCAGTTCGTGCGCCAGCGATTGCGACTGCTTGAGCAGTTCTTCGGTACGCATATTGGCTTCGATCGTGTTGAGCACGATACCGATCGATTCGGCGAGCTGATCAAGGAAGGTCTGATGAATGATGCTGTAGCGCGTGAACGAAGCCATTTCGACGACGGCCTTGACCTTGTTCTCGAACAGGATCGGCAACACGATGATATTCAGCGGGGCGGCAGCACCCAGACCGGATGAAATCGCGACGTAATTGGCCGGTACATCGGTCAACAGGATGCGCCGTTTCTCGTAGGCGCATTGCCCGACCAGGCCCTCGCCGAGCCGCCACTCATCGTTCACATTGATGTTGCCCTTGTACGCATAAGCGGACAGCAGCTTGAGTTTCGCAGGATCCGGCGGGTTCTCGTCCATCATGTAGAACACACCGTGCTGGGCGTTGATCAGCGGAGCCAGTTCAGACAGCACCATCTTGGAGACTGCCGCCAGATCGCGCTGGCCCTGCAGCAGACGGTTGAACTTCGCCAGATTGCTCTTGAGCCAGTCCTGTTCCGCGTTTTGCCGCGTGGTTTCGCGCAGGTTGCGGATCATCTCGTTGACGTTGTCCTTCAGTTCCGCCACTTCACCCTTGGCTTCCACCTCCACGTAACGGGTCAGATCGCCCTTGGTCACGGCCGTCGCCACATCGGCAATTGCACGCACCTGGTTGGTCAGGTTGGCCGCCAGACCGTTCACGTTGTCAGTCAGGTCGCGCCAGGTGCCGGCAGCACCCGGCACGTTGGCCTGGCCCCCCAGCTTGCCCTCGACGCCCACTTCACGCGCCACCGAGGTCACCTGGTCGGAGAACAGCGCCAGCGTATCGGTCATACCGTTGATGGTGTCGGCCAGTTCGGCAATCTCGCCCTTGGCTTCCAGTGTCAGCTTCTTCTTCATGTCGCCGTTGGCGACGGCGGTCACCACTTTCGCGATGCCTCGCACCTGGCTGGTCAGGTTGGCCGCCATGAAGTTCACGTTTTCGGTCAGATCCCTCCAGGTGCCAGACACGCCTTGCACCTGTGCCTGCCCCCCGAGCTTGCCTTCGGTGCCGACTTCGCGCGCCACCCGCGTCACTTCGGCGGCGAAGCTGTTGAGCTGGTCCACCATGGTGTTGATGGTGTTCTTCAGCTCCATGATTTCGCCCTTGGCTTCCACGGTGATCTTGCGCCCCAGGTTGCCTTTGGCCACGGCCGTCGTCACGTCGGCGATGTTGCGCACCTGATTGGTCAGGTTGGCCGCCATGCTGTTGACCGAGTCGGTCAAGTCTTTCCAGGTCCCACCGACGCCCGTCACCTTGGCCTGGCCGCCGAGTTTGCCGTCCGTCCCCACCTCGCGAGCCATGCGCGTCACTTCGTCGGCAAAGGTCGAGAGCTGGTCCACCATGGTGTTGATGGTTTCCTTGAGCTGGAGAATTTCACCTTTGGCTTCGGCGGTGATCTTGCGCGACAGGTCGCCGTTGGCCACCGCCGTCGTCACGTCGGCAATGTTGCGCACCTGGGTGGTCAGGTTGGCCGCCATGCCGTTGACCGAATTGGTCAAGTCCTTCCAGGTACCGGACACGCCGGTCACTTCGGCCTGTCCGCCCAGTTTGCCTTCGGTACCGACTTCCAGCGCGACGCGGGTCACCTCCGAGGCGAAGCTGGAGAGCTGGTCGACCATCGTGTTGATGGTGTTTTTCAGTTCGAGAATCTCGCCCTTGGCTTCAACGGTGATTTTCTTGCCGAGGTCGCCGCGCGCCACCGCCGTCGTCACCTGTGCGAGGTTGCGCACCTGGGTGGTCAGGTTGGCCGCCATGCCGTTGACCGATTCGGTCAGGTCGCGCCAGGTGCCTGATACGCCGCGCACTTCCGCCTGGCCGCCCAACTTGCCTTCGGTACCGACTTCCAGCGCCACGCGGGTCACCTCAGCCGCGAAACTCGAGAGCTGGCCGACCATGGTGTTGATGGTGTTTTTCAGTTCGAGAATCTCACCCCGGGCTTCGACGGTAATCGTCTTGCCCAGATCGCCTTTGGCCACTGCAGTTGTCACGTAAGCGATGTTGCGCATCTGGGTGGTCAGGTTGGCGGCCATGTCGTTGACGGAGTCGGTCAGGTCTTTCCAGGTGCCGGACACCCCTTTGACATTGGCCTGCCCACCGAGAATCCCCTCAGTGCCGACTTCGCGCGCCACGCGGGTGACCTCGGAAGCGAAGGAACCCAGTCGCGTCACCATTGTGTTGACGATCTCGGCGGACTTGAGGAACTGGCCCCGCAGTTTCAGACCGTCGAGTACCGGCGGTACCTGCTGGCTCAGATTACCCTCGGCCACCGAACCGACCACGCGAATGATCTCGTTCATCGGGCTGATGAGGTCGCTGGTGAGCGCATTGCTGGAGTTGACGATCTTTTGCCACGAGCCTTTCATCATCGGCAATTGGATACGCTCATCGACCTTGCCCTGCTTGCCGATCAGTTGCGCCACGCGCTCGAATTCGGTGGTGGTCTCGGCGGCCATGTCGATGATCTCGTTGAGCGTGTCGGCGATCTTGCCCGGCATGCCGGTCCAGTCTTCCGGCATACGGGTGGTGAAGTCACCTTTGCGCAACGACTTCAGCGCTGCCAGCAATGTCTTCATGTCCAATACTTCGGTCGGTGTCGTCACTGTGGCCATGTCTGTGTCCAGTCAGAATGATGCCGCGGGCAAGGCATTACCCCTTGCCGCAGGAGCCGGCATTGCAGCATTTAGCCTGTTGAAAACGGTGCGTTGACTTACGAAATACTAGCAAGGTTGACGCAATGCCCCGGATCCTGGGGGCAATTGTCATCTTGCAGTGCAATCCCGACCTGCTAACGTAGAACCCGGCAGCAGATTCAATAGCTTGCTGGCCACTGGCCGCAGGGTTGGTGTGGAAAAGCATGAGCGCACGCCTGTGTAGCGGTGTGGCCGGCGGGTTCAACATCATCTGTACATCGAGACACGAAACGGCCAGGGCCTTGCGGGTGCGAATGGAAAAGACAGATGACTGACCACAAAATCAGAGTCTTGCTGGTGGATGATCACAGCATCGTGCGTAGCGGCGTGCGTCGCATGCTGGAGACTGCCGGCGAGATCGACGTAACGGGTGAAGCCGAGACCGCACAAGACGCCATGCTCCTGGTCCGCGAACAGGATTTCGACGTGGCGCTGGTCGATATTCAGCTACCCGACAAGAACGGCCTCGAACTCCTCAAGCTCATGCGTGCGCACAAGCCCAAGCTCGCCGTTCTGATGTTGAGCATGCATTCGGTCGAGGCCTATGCGTTACGCGCAATCAAGCACGGCGCAGCGGGATACCTCACCAAGGATATTTGCGCAGCCACCCTGGTGGCGGCCGTTCGCAAGGTGGCCTCAGGCGGCAAGCACGTCAGTCCTGAACTGGCGGAAAAACTGGTCAACGCGATCGGCAGAGGCGACGAGGCACCCCACGAAGCGCTCTCCGACCGGGAGCTTGAAGTACTGAAGCTCCTGGCTGCAGGCGAAAGAATTGTCCGTATCGCCCAGATACTGCACTTGAGCCCGAGCACCGTCACGACGTACCGGGCACGCATCCTGGAAAAAACCGGGATGGACAGCAACGCGCAACTGGCCCGCTATGCACTCGAAAATGGCTTGTTAACCTAGAGTGGCTGCTTGTAGTGGAATCACTACAAGCTTTTGGCTGATATCTCCACAAAGAACTCCTGCTAACGTCGATAGCGGGGGGCGTCCCAATCAAGCATATTGACCCCTCGGAAATTATCGTCCGCTCAATCGTCAACGAGCCAGAAAAGACTCCGCAATGGATATTCACAAGTTGAGCGCTGAGTGCAGGCTGCATTCAGGTTGAATTCTGGAGGGCATCATGATGATAGGTTATGGGTTATGCGCATTACTGTGGGGCGTGGTGCTGCTGGAGGAGATCCAACTCATGCCCCGTCAGGAATGGAAAGAAGAGGGTCTGAAAAAGGTTCTATTGCTGCGCCGGACCAGAACACGGACTGGCTACTTTATTGCGTTGATCGCGGGCGCCATGTGCCTTTACAGCGAAATCCTGGTGGCACCGGTCGATCAGAGTATTTTCAATCCGGAGTTGATACTTGCCCTGTGTGGTGTCCTTTGGGGGGCTTATCTTTCCGTAGTCTGCATGAAGGGGAAGCGATAGAGGCGTTAGCAGCACCGTTTTCGAACGGCTGACAGCAGGCTTTATTGGCTGAAGCTGAACTTCCTTGTTCAGTCTGGTTTCACCATCCAGCGAGGGCGGCGTTTCCTGGAGTCCTGAAGCCTTGCTCCATACGCGTTTCGGTGTCTCTGTCTTTTGCCCAGGCAGTGAGCAGGACCATCATCCCGAAACCGCCGACGATGAGAACCGGATAGGCTGCCAGCAACTCCACCAGCGAGTACTTCCAGGCCAGCGGACGACCAATACCGAGCATCGCGGCATAGAACCAGGACACGCCAGAGAGGGCACCGGAGAACAGCGCCAGCATGCGCAGGCTGAAGGAGAGCTTGAGTAAAGAACCGGCTTTTTTCAGCGCCGGCAATACAGCGCTATGCAACAGGAAGCCGTTAAAGGTCAACAGCACAACGATGCCGATTTTGGCTTGCAGTTTTGGATTGAGGAAATACTCCATCCCCTTACCGGCATAATCGATCCCGACGATACCAATGCCCGTAATCCAAAGCGCTACAAGTGCAAGCGATACGGTTTTTTGAAGGCTTTCCATGTGCGCGTCATCGTGGTGACCTGACGCATCCCCCTTCAGGAGTTGCTTGACCATTGCAATGTCACTGGTCAAGACCAGCCCGACTGCCACGCAACAGGCGATGAGATGAAAATAGACAACGCCCAAACGCACATATTCCACGGTGGACGAAGAAAACATACTAAGTTCCATGGTGACCTCTTTTATTAAATAGTGAATCAACTTGGCTCTCGGCACGGTTTGATTGGAATTTACCGTTGCTGACTGCCAATTAGATCCAGCCATTGTTATCAATTAATCCTGGGGCAATACACCTCCAAGATAATAGTGAGTTTCGCGAATGAACTTTCATTCATTCGAATATGTCCATTTTCAGGTAACACAAAACCTCAATCGCACTGAGTGCACAGGAGGTTTAACTTCCGCTTCTGGGGAACCCGATCGACGTGCGGATCAGGCAATGCTGGTGGGGTCGGCAGGGCTTCCACCCCATTCGAGGAAACGGATCTTGTGAATCTCGCCCGCGCTGTCTTCGTAGACCAGGGTCACCGGTACTACGCCGGTCTTGTCGGATGTATCGGTGCGCTGCAGTACCCGTTTCACATCGATGTCCATACCGTAGTGGTATTCGACGGCTGAGACATGCGCGCCGGGGTCTTGCAGGTTGTTCTGGTCAAAGACACTGGGTGCGAGACTGGAAATCACGGCACTGACTATCGTGGCCATGCTCATAAGGCTGTACCTCCACTGAAGTTCACTTGACAAGGACTTAATGTGACACGCCATGAAAGTGAAGTTCACTTCACCACGACGAACGTGCCCATCTGAAAAGCCTGTAGTGGCTGCAAACTCCCTGCAATTCCCCGCGCTTGACGCCTCTCGACCATTCGTCCTAAAACCCCTGAATTTGCTGGTTAAAGTCCGTTTTTCAGGGAGGTCATAACATGTCATGACGGATTTTTACGCAGGGTGAATCAGTGCCTTCAAGCCAGTCGACCGAGTCCTTCGTGACAGGCAGCAATGGGCTATGGATTCGACCGGTGATCACCACAATCGAGCCCGGAGGTTGACGGGGCGTCCGTCTGGCGCGCGGGCTGCAGCCATTAATCCATTGGTTATGGAGGTGAGCAGCATTCGTTCTATTGAGCGCGGCATAGGTGGCTAATCTACGGAGGTTAAGGGGGCAACCTTCAGGGCGGTGCAGCCATATGGACGAAAATCCGATCGAAACCGATTACCTGGTCATCGGTGCTGGCGCGACGGCCATGGCCTTCGTCGATACGCTACTCAAGGAAACGAATGCACGCATCGTGATGGTGGACCGACACGAACGAGCTGGCGGGCACTGGAATGATGCCTACCCCTTTGTACGGTTGCACCAGCCCTCGGCCTTCTATGGCGTCAACTCACGGGAACTGGGTAGCGGAACGAAAGATACGACGGCACTGAACGAGGGCTTGTATGAGCTAGCCTCCGGCGCGGAGGTGGTGAGCTACTTCGATCAGGTGATGAATCAGCAGTTCCTGCCATCAGGTCGAGTCCGTTACTTCCCCATGTGCAACTACACCGGCGACCGGATTGACGACCACCGGTTTACCTCGCTCGTCAGCGGCGCAGACCATCAGGTGCGGGTGCACAGAAAGGTAGTGGACGCCACCCATGCCCAGACAGCAGTGCCCTCGACCCACCCGCCCAGGTACAGGGTGGAACCCGGCGTGCAATGCGTGCCACTGAACGACTTGCCGAAAATCCGCCACCCATACTCCAGCTACGTAGTGGTGGGGGCGGGCAAGACAGGGATCGACGCTTGCCTGTGGTTGCTGCAAAACGGTGTTGCGCCCGAAAAAATCTGCTGGATCATGCCGAACGATCCGTGGTTGATCGACCGGGCCAACTTGCAACCCGGCCTCGACGGCTTCGAACGAACAATCGGCGGTCTCACGGCACAGTTCGAGGCTATCGCCGCCGCGGACTCGATCCCGGACCTGTTCTTAAGGCTTGAGGCGACAGGCCAGCTCCTGCGCCTGGACAAGTCCGTCGAACCCACTGCTTACCGCTGCGCCACCGTCACACAGGCGGAACTGCGTGAGCTGCGACGCATCGACAACGTCGTGCGCCAGGGGAGGGTGCGCGTTATCGAGCCAACGCGCATCGTGCTCGAGCAGGGCAGCATCGCCACAAGCCCACATGCTCTGCACATTGATTGCAGCGCCAGTGCCATCCCGAGACTGCCTGAAATGAAGGTGTTCGACGGCGGCAAGATCAACCTGTTGATGGTCAGCAGCTGCCAACCCGTGTTCAGCGCGGCCTTGATCGCCTATGTGGAAAGCCACCTGGTCGATCAAGCGCAAATGAACGCGCTGTGCATGATGGTCCCGCCGCCTCACGTCCCCACGGACTGGATCAGAATCTGGGCGGTCTACCTGGGTAACCAGCTACGCTGGGGAGAGCATGAAGGTTTGGCCCGCTGGATCAGGCAGTCGCGTTTGTTCTTCATGACAGCGGTGGTCAGGGGCCTTACGGAAACCGACACCGAGAAACTCGCACAGCTGCATCGGCTCTCTGTCAGCAGGCAACAGGCTCTGGCGAGCTTGCCACGGTTGCTGGGGGCCATCGATTGAATCGCAGGAAGCGCACATGAACGAGCCACACCTGGAACTGCTCGAGATCAATGGCATCCGCATGCAGATAGCCACGCAAGGAAGCGGCCCGCTGGTCTTGCTCTGCCATGGTTTTCCGGAGCTGTGGTACTCGTGGCGCAACCAGCTCGCTGCGCTGGCGGCCGCCGGCTACAGGGCGGTAGCACCCGACATGCGCGGCTATGGCGGCACAGATGCGCCGGCCGAACCCGACGCCTACACCACGCTCCACCTGGTAGGCGACATGGTCGAGTTGGTCAACGCACTCGGCGAACAGCAAGCCGTGATCGTCGGCCATGACTGGGGCGCGCAGGTGGCCTGGAGCGCAGCAATGATGCGACCCGATCTGTTCCGCGCCGTGGTCGGCATGAGCGTTCCCTTCTCGCCACCGGCGCGCGTGGAACTCCTCAGCGCGCTGGCCTCGCGGGGTATCAACGACTTCTACATCCAGTATTTCCAGACGCCGGGTGTGGCCGAGGCCGAGCTGGAAAGGGACGTCGAATCGTCGATCCGGCGCATCTACTTCAGTGGTTCGGGGGACGGACCCGATTGGCCGGTGTTCGGGCGGCTGCAGCCGGATCAGGGCTTCCTGGGCGCGATGATCGAGCCCGAAACCCTGCCAGCCTGGCTAAGCCTGGAGGATATTGCCTGCTACACCCGTGAATTCACCCGCAGCGGATTTCGCGGTGGCTTGAACTGGTACCGCAACATGACGCGCTCATGGGCGCTGCTGGCACCCTGGCGCGGTTGCAAAATCCTGCAGCCGTCGATGTTCATTGCCGGCAGTCGCGACGGCGTGCTGAAGTTTCCCGGTTCCCCGCGGCAGATCGAAGCTTTCGCGCAGACACTGCCGCAACTGCGCGGTTGTCATATCCTCGAAGGTGCCGGCCACTGGATACAGCAAGAGCGCGCGACAGAGGTCAATGAGCTGCTACTGGGCTTCCTGAAAAAACTCTGAATGGATCAAAACTGGAGGGACCCATGAGCAACTTCATTGCCACCGACGAGCCACCTGAAGCCGTTCGCCTCATGGTCAAGGTTTACGCCTGCTTGCTGCTTGCGGGGTTTGCGCTTGTTCCGGCCTATCTGATTGGTTACTTGTACTTTTTTCAGGACTCCACGCTTTTATTCGAGAATCACCTGTTCCATATCATTGCGATCACGGCAGCCACCCTGGCAGGCCTGTTTGTTACTTACGTCACGTGGCGCTGCTATCAGTCATCGGGAGAGCCGCTGCTGCGATGGATGACGCTTGGATTTCTCGGCTTTGTAGTGATCTACGCGTTGCATGGTGCGTTCACCGGGCTTGCGCACCACAATATCTGGCTCTTCCTGCTTTATGGACCGGCCTCTCGACTGGTCATGTCGGTTTTGCTGTTAGTCGCAATGCTGTCGTACCACCGCCCACCAGATGCCGCGGACCAACGAATGACGGCCCGCCCTTGGTTGACCTGGATAGGACTGTTCCTGCTGGTTGACGTGGCAGTGGCGTACGTCGCGAATTCGCCGATCGCCGGCAATCTAGCGGTGCGCCTCTCGATGGAGGGGGGCGCCCTCGTTCTTTCCATATTGACCGTGACAATTCTCCTGCTGCGCCGTATCCGTTCGCCGTTGATGACCATTTTCATCATCTCGGTCACCGCGTTCGCGCTGTCCTCCCTTGCCTTCATCCTTGCGCGTCCGTGGAACCATATGTGGTGGCTCGCTCACGCGATCTTCGCCGGTGGATTCTTCATGTTGAGCTATGGGGTGGTGCAAGCGTTCCTCACCACGCGGTCGTTTTCCAGGATCTACAGCCAGGAGGAGTTGATGGTGCGTCTTGCCGAAGCGATGGCTTATGCCGAGAACGCCCTGCAGGAACTCCAGCGCACCAATCAGGAACTCGGGCACCTTGCGGCGACCGATCCACTGACAGGCGCTGATAACCGGCGCCGATTCATGGAGCGGGTCGAAGGCGAAATTGGCCGGACCAAACGCGGCGATGCGCCATTCTCCGTGTTGGCACTGGATCTGGATAATTTCAAGTCCATCAACGATCGCTTCGGGCATCAGGTTGGCGATGACATCCTGAAGAGTTTCGTGGAGAAATGCCTCGATTCGATCCGGCCGTATGACGGCGTGGCCCGAGTGGGCGGAGAAGAATTCATGATACTGCTGCCTCAGACTTCACTTGAAGGCGCGCATGAAATCGCCGAGCGTCTGCGAAGCACCGTGGCCAATAGTTCTTTTCATGGCCTGCAGCGGTCAACCGTGGTCACAGTGAGCATCGGCGTATCGCAATCCGGTCGCGATGGCGACACCATCGAGGCCATTCTGCGTACAGCCGATCAACGCCTGTATCACGCTAAACACCAAGGCCGTAACCGTGTGGTCACTGCCTTCAAAACCAGCCTCCAACCTCTGCCCTGAGCGTCGTCTTGAAGTCGCCGAAAGCGTTTGCGCCACAGTATTGACTGTCATTCGCAGGGTTGCGCCTGTTTCACCGGCATTATCCGATGACGTTTCGCCGCCCATACGACCCCGCTCACCAGCAGCACGATCGAGACCACTTCCATCAAGCCAGGCATTCGCTGGCTGAACAGAAAACCGTATACGCAGGCAAACAGCGTTTCGAACACGATCATCTGGCCGCTCAACGACGCGGGCATGCGGCGCGAGCAAGCATTCCAGAGCCCATTGGCAAGCCATGAACCACAGAGCGCCAGGAACAGGCAAACCCACAGGAAAGTCGTCCAGCGGCTGCTTTCAACCTCAGAGGGCACCAGGTTCGGGAACAGCATCAAGGCTGCGATGCCGAACACGATCGCCACGATGCCCGTCACGATGCCTGTCAGCGTCGACCATTCGCTGCTGTTGAAATGGCTTTGCTTGAGGTACCGGGCGTTGTGGGTGGCGTACCACGACCAGCAGGCCACAGCACTGAACCCGCAGGCCAGGCCCAGCAACCGGGAAGGCAGCGAGGTGCTCGCCGCCTGCGCACCCGTATGTTCCAGGCTGACCGATACGATGCCCAGGAATACCAGCAGCAGGGGGAGCTTGAGCCTGGTCAGGGGCAGGGACCCTGCATCGCTACGCCCCAGAAAGGTGATGGCGAGCGGCATCATGCCGTTGATAAGGGCGGCCGCGGTCACCCCGCTCAGCTGTACGGAAGCGCCCAGGAGCGCGTAGTTCAGGATATTTCCGGTCAGTGACAGACGCAACAGCATCCAGGCATCGTTGCGCGTCAAACGCGACAGCAGGCGAGACGCGATGGGCAAGGCCACGAGAAGCGAGATCATCCCATACAGGGCAAACCGTACACTGCTGATCAGCACGGCATTGAATTCCGGCAGCAACGAAGGGCCGATAATCACGCCACCCCAGATGGCACCCGCCAATATCGCAAATACAACTCCACTGTTCATCATCTCGGCTCTGGCAGGCTGTTTAGCCGCATTCTAGCCATGGCAGATAAGCGCCACCTGCGATATAAAGTTGGTCACCCATTCCGCAGGGGAATGTCTTGCAGCAATCGCCAGTCCCGGAGAACCGTCATTAACCGTTATCTGCGTACCTTGCCCCCATTGGAGACTCTGATCACGTTCGAGGCCGTGGGACGACACGCCAGCTTCACGGGCGCCGCCGGCGAATTGTTTCTGACCCAGAGCGCCGTGAGCAAACAGATGCGCCAGCTTGAGGACTGCATGGGCGTCCCGCTCTTCGAGCGCAAGCCACGAGGAGTCAAGTTGACCAGCGCAGGGGATGAACTGCTGATGACGGTCAACGTGCTCCTCACCACGATGTACCAAAGCGTCACGCGAATTCGCAACGTTCATCAGTCCAACGCCGTCTCGGTGCTGGCGACCCATGCCCTGGCCCAATTCTGGCTGTTCCCGAAACTGATCGAATTCAACAAGGCGTACCCCGACATCGCCGTGCACGTTCACGCGATGAATGAGTTCGATGAGGCCAGCCTCAATGATTTCGACGTGGGCGTACTCTATGGTTGCGGCCAATGGCCGTCGCTTGACAGCGATTTCCTGCTGCCGGAAATCGTCTATGCCGTGGCTCATCCTTCACTGGATGTCTCGGGGGTTGAGACATTGGAACAATTGGCGAAAGCCAACCTGGTGCAGATCGACACCTGCGCCTGGCAGTGCCTGGACTGGCATCAATGGTTCGGCCACTTTGGTATCGACTTCGTCGCGCGGGACAAAGCCCCGGTCTTCAACCAACTGACGTTGGCGTATCGGGCCGTTCAACAAGGCATGGGCATCGGCCTGGCATGGTCGTTCATGGCGGATGAGGCACTGGCCAAGGGAGAATTGCAGCGGGTTACGCCTTTTGAATGCGTGACGGGCAATGGCGAGTTCCTGGTATCGCTCAAGCATCGCAAGCGTTCTGCCTCTGCCGAGATATTTCGCCAGTGGCTTCTGGGGTCGATGGGCGACTGATGAGCAAGGCGGCTAGCGTCGGTGCCGTCATTGCCCGTTCTTTTCTCAAATTCATCATTGTTCTTTCGTAACCCGTGCCTTGCTCTTCGTCAAAGTCAGACTCAACAGTACCGAAATCAAGATGATGCCGCCGACTGTGCTCAGCGACCATTGGATCGGCATGTGCCACCACGGCGCGACCAGCATCTTGCCGCCGATGAACACCAGTACGATGGCCAGACCATATTTGAGCAAGTGGAAGCGGTCAGCCATGTCGGCCAGTAGAAAATACAGTGCGCGCATGCCCATGATGGCGAAAATGTTGGAGGTGAACACGATGAAGGGGTCGGTGGTGACGGCGAAGATAGCCGGGATGCTGTCGACTGCGAATACCAGGTCGCTGGCCTCGATCAGTACCAGCACCAGGAACATCGGCGTCGCCCAGCGCAGGCCTTTCTGGCGCACGAAGAAGCGCTCGCCGTGAAAACCGTCGGTGATGCGAAGATGGCTACGCAGCCAGCACAGCAAAGGGTTCTTTTCGAGGTCTGGCTGCTGGTTGGCGAAGATCAGCATCTTGATGCCGGTGATGACGAGGAAAGCGCCAAAGACATAGAGCAGCCAGGCAAACTCCTGCACCAGCCAGACACCGGCGAAAATCATAATGGCGCGCATGATGATGGCGCCGAGCACGCCATAGAGCAGGACACGGCGCTGCAACTCTGGCGGCACGGCAAAATAGCCGAAGATCATCACGAAAACGAACATGTTGTCGATCGACAGCGACTGTTCGATCAGGTAACCCGTCAGGAATTCGAGCGTTGTACGCTGGGCCACTTCGGCGCCGAACATGCTGCGCAGATACCACCAGAGCAGTATGGAGAAGACCAACGCCAAACTGGTCCAGGCGATGACCCAGGCCAGCGCCTCGCGTACCGAAACACGATGCGCCTTGCGACCGCCGAAGACGAAAAGATCCAGCGCCAGCATGGCGAGGACGAACCCGATGAAGGCGGCCCACATCCAGGATTGGCCGACGCTGATGGCGGTCATTTAAGTATCCAGGGTTGGTCGATATTCATGTGGCGCCGCACGGTCACCCGCCCCAATGCGGGGGGCGCCGTGACTTGAGTTGTAGGCCAGGCGCTTTGAGGTAACCGTGCAAAACCTCGGTTAGTTCGAAACCGCGGCGTTGAATGGCCATCTGCATGACTGTCTCCGCATGGCGCAGCAATATGCTGCAAGAGGTCATGCTAAGGGGCATGTTGCATCAATAAAAATCGTTTATTCGTTTTGAATTGTTCGTTTTTTACGAAGTATTTGATTCGGATGCTCAACTACCGGCAATGGCCAAGAGCGCTGTTCACGGACATTCGCACGAGTAATACCCTGAAAACAGACAAGGCCGCAAATGCGGCCTTGTTTTTTATTCTCACTCTTTACGTAACAGCACCCTCGTCACTCTGCGCTCTTCAACCTCGACAACGGTCATGCTCCACTCCTGCCAATTGAGCTTGTCTCCAATGATAGGCAAGCGATCCAGCAAGCTCATGACCAACCCTGCGAGCGTTTGGTAGTCATCGGTCGCTTTCGCCTGGAAACCGGTGTGTTCGCGAATCTGGCTGAGATTCAGTGCACCGCTGACGAGGAAACCTCCATCCTCGGCAACGATGTTCGGGCCTTCGATTTCACTGGCATCCGGCAGTTCACCTGCAATAGATTCCAGAATGTCGGTCATGGTGAGAAGACCAATGAAGTCACCGAACTCGTTCACCACAAAAGCGATGTGGGTCGATTCCTTACGCATCTGTTCCAGCGCGTTCAGGATCGTGAAACTGTCCAGCAAGTTGAAAGCCTTGCGGGCCATGGCTTCCAGATTGGGCTGGTTACCTGCCAACAGCTCTTTGAGCAACTCCTTCTTGTGGATGAACCCCAACGGCTCATCAACGCGTCCCTCCCGGATCAACGGCAACCTGGAGTACGACGAGTGCATCAGCCTTGTGCGGATTTCTTCTGGAGAGTCGGCCAAGTCAATGTGGTCGATTTCTGCACGGGGGGTCATAACACCACGTATCGGGCGTTCCGCTAACTGAAGCACACCACTGATCATTACGCGTTCCCGTCGGTGGAAAACCTGATCGGCATCTGCGCCTGACAGCATATCAGCGATTTCCTCGCCGACTTCATCTGCCCCCAACTTGTGACCACCCAGCAAACGCATCACGGCATGCGCAGTACGCTCACGCATGGGGCGAAGACCATGCAGGCTCTTCTTGCGACGTGAGCGAGCCAACTGGTTGAACAGTTCGATCAGGATCGAGAAACCAATTGCCGCGTACAGATAGCCTTTCGGAATGTGGAAGCCCAGGCCCTCAGCGGTGAGGCTGAAGCCGATCATCATCAAAAAGCCCAGGCAGAGCATGATGACGGTTGGGTGCCCGTTGACGAAGTTAGTCAGCGGCTTACTTGCGATGATCATCAGACCAATGGAAAAAATCACAGCGATCATCATGACCGACAGGTGTTCCACCATACCCACAGCAGTGATCACAGCGTCCAGCGAGAAGACTGCATCCAGCACCACAATCTGCGCAACGATAGGCCAGAACATCGCATAGGCCGCATTACCTGAACGTTCTGTCACATGTCCTTCGAGTCGCTCATGCAATTCCATGGTTGCCTTGAACAACAGGAACACACCACCGAACAGCATGATCAAGTCTCGGCCCGAGAACGTCTTGGCAAAGACCTCGAACAAAGGTTCGGTAAGGGTGACCATCCAGGAGATGCTGGCCAGCAAGCCAAGACGCATCAACAACGCAAGGGATAGGCCGATGACACGCGCACGATCTCGCTGCTCTGGCGGCAGCTTGTCAGCCAGGATGGCAATGAATACAAGGTTATCGATGCCGAGCACCAGCTCCAGCACGATCAGGGTCAGCAGGCCAAGCCATGCCGTGGGGTCAGCAATCCATTCCATAGGGATTATTCAATCTCTCGAAGAGTCAGGGCGAATGAGTAAATTGCACGAAAACACGGACTCCCGCTCGGCGGAGCGGAATTGATGTTCAGGGCAAAAGGCACAAGAGAGAAAGGCTTCCCCAAGCGTATGCAAGGAGGTAAAGCTTTGGAGATGACACCGTTCGTCTTGGGGAAGGTAATCGCCGAGAAATCTACAGACGAGATTTCGAGATTAAGCGATCTTGAAAAACGAGTTCTACGCCTGATAGCGGAGAACGAACTGATACAAGGTGTGGATTGAAAAAAGCTACTGGGAGGCTCCAGGAGGGTGCTCATATAGACCTGAAAAAAATTGGGGATGAAATCCTACAATGTTTCGGGACACCTCATACAAGACGAGTTATTACAAAATTTGACAGAGTGGCAGTGGATGTTGGGTATGGCTGTGCATCGAATTTGTCCTCCAGGAACTCGTAACACCATTCGGCCAACACATCTTCCTGGCCCATCACTTCAATAATCGGCGACAGGAAGATGAGTTGGCCGGACGGTTACCCTGAGCCTGAGGAAGAGCGGTGCTTTTTCATCAGATCGAATGGGGTTTGTACAGAGATTCCTTAGGTGAAAATCAACTAACTCAGTCGACCAACTACCTAAGCTTTAAGCAGAATAGCCACCATACTTAGCCACTGAATTGAGCGCGCAGAAAATGCCCGCAAGAGTGCAACTCGATTTATTCCACCAGGTTCGGGGGTATCCACCTGAGCGTAATAATTAGCGCAGGCGGATAGGCGCAGGCAGGTACGACATTGAAAGCGGCAGACGCTCACGCGCTTTCTTTGCCAGCAGCGCAACCAGCAAGAAGTAACGCAGTTCATCCGGCATCAAGTGTACCGGCCGCGTTACAACTCAATATAGATGCAATGGGGCAAACCTGCCAGCGCTGTGGAGTCAGCTTGCGCAGTTGCATGAGCGATCAGCACCCGTACCGGTAATTAAAGCCAGGTCGATTCAAGCGTTAACAATTGGACTGAGCTGGCAGAATTCGATTTTAGCTGTCGCGTGCATGATGTCGGTAAGTGAGATTCCGGTTGACGGGCGGGCAAGGGTTGGCCAGTAACGCGTACAACCCGCCGAAGGGGCATAGGCCAAGAGCGCCTCCCCACACAAAAACTGTACTCACGCACAGGAAGACGCTCATGCACACCATTCGCAACACCTTGGTGGTGGTGGATTCGAAGCAGTCCAAGGACCTGATCCTGAACAGAGCCAAAATGATTGCCAGCGCCACCCGGTCACACCTGCATCTGCTAGCCTGCGACAAGGGACAACACCATTGCTCCTACCTGAGCGACATGCATGAAGGCTTGGCACAGGAGGGTTACAGCGTCAGCGCCCAGCAGGCCTGGCATGGGAGTTCACACAAGACCATCATCGCCGCCCAACGGGCGGAGGGCTGTGGCCTGGTGATCAAACAGCACCTGCCCGACACCCCGCTGATGAAAGCCCTTCTCACCCCCGAGGACTGGAAGCTACTGCGATACTGCCCCTGCCCGGTGCTTATAGTAAAAACCCCGAGGCCCTGGACCGGTGGCACCATTCTCGCGGCCATTGATGCTGGCAGCAGTGATATGGAGCATCGCGTCCTGCATTCCGGCATAGTCAGCCACGGCTATGACATCGCCGCACTGGCTGGCGGCACTCTGCACATGATGAGCGCCCACCCCTATCCCATGCTGTCGGCGGCCGACCCCGTACTCCAACTCAAAGAGAGCATTCAGGCTCTCTATCGCGACCTGTGCAAGACATTCCAGGCCGAATTCGACGTCAGCGACGAACGCCTGCATATCGAGGAAGGTTCTGCCGATGTTCTGATCCCGTACGTCGCGCACAAGCTCGAAGCCGTGCTCACGGTGATCGGTAGTGTGGCCCGTACCGGCCTGTCCGGCGCGTTGATCGGCAATACCGCCGAAATGATTCTGGACACCCTGGACAGTGACGTACTGGTGCTCAAACCGGACGACATCATTACCCATCTGGAGGAGTTGGCCGCCCCATCAGCAAGTACATCGGCAGATACTGCGGTCTCCTCCTGGCCCTATAACCACCATAACCACCGGCCACACAATTAGGCGTTAGTCAACTAAAGTGCGGGTGACAGCCATTGGCCTTGACCCAACCGTGTGCGGTACTCACACACCACGGCGAACCAAGGCATCGCTGATCTATCGCAGGACGAAGAATCTGAGAGCTGTTCAGGATAGAATCTGGTTTTGAAAAAGGAGTTTCATCTGTGGAGGCTGGAAAAAAGAGCTGTCCCTATTGCGCGGAAGTCATCATGGCTGAAGCCATTTTATGTAAACACTGCCAATCTGACCTCAGGCAAAAAATACGAATCCCGCCCGGGTGGCCAATACCGTCAGAAAAGAAAATTGGCCGGGTCGGCAAGATCGTCGTCGGCATCACTATCGCAATCACCTTGTACCTGGCAGTCGGCTTTTATGTCAGCAATACATCGCAAGACAAGGAAAGCATGCAGGCCCATGATGCCGCCGAACGGTGCCGCGAGGAAGTAGACAGCTACTCCGGCCCGGCAGTCGGAAAAAGCATAATCGCAGAGGTTTGTCGAAAGCTGGAGGACGATTTCCGCAAGAGTTTGAGCCACGCGCCATAAAAAAGCCGATTACGAAGCCCGCGCTTTGAGCGGGCTTTTTTACCTTTGGCATCTGGCAGTCTGATTCAGACCAAGCCGACAAACGACAGGATAAACAGGATGATCACGACGGCGCCAACGAGGTAGATGATGTTGTTCATGACTTCACCGCTTCATTTGGGTTGAGGGAAGAAACAGGGGTGTCTAAACAGCTGACACCCTCGTTCGCGTTTCCGTTCCGTTACCCTTGCAGCAGGAGCGATCCAGAGGTTATCGGCTTGCCGGCGCGCGACCATGCAAAAGGTGCTGATGCTCGACGGATCTGGTCGCGACCGGGCGCCGAGCTAAAGCCTGAAAAGCACGAGCTCAATCGTCTGGCGGTATGGCTTAGTTTTTCTTCTTGATTAATTTGTTCATGTAGTACTTGAGACTGAAACGATCTTTGGGTCTCGGTTTGTAGTGGGTTTTGTTTCTTTGCGCGGGATCGATCGCCAAGGTGCCTGCGGTGTAGTAATAAAGCGCTATAGACCTGCGAGTGATGTGCTCTGGGGTCGTTAAAGGCTCCGGGTGCCCATGATTGCTGTCTTTGTCTGTATTGAAAATGACGCAGCGATTGTAAATGGGCAAGACCTTTTTAAGGCAGGTTTTCATCTTGACATCCCAAAGTTCCAGGTTGCCTCCATACTCGTCTTTCCAGTCTTCGTTCAGATAAATAATGATATTCAGTCTGCGCTCGACGTTAAGCTTTTTGTTGAGCCTGAAGTCCGAGTGTACCCCCAGGAAGCCTCCGCTTTTCGTTTCATGCAAGCCGCCACCGGTGAAGTAGGGGTCAGGTATCAAGCCTTCGATGCCTGTTAACTTTTCTAGAAACTGCAACATGGGTGCCGAATTGAAAGCATTGAAAACGGTCTTTAAAAACGGCGAGCATTCGTTGGGACTGATTTGACGTTTTCGTTGCCCTTTATAACCGCGCTCGTAGAGCATTTCGTTGTTGGTTGGCTCAACCGGGAAATTCGAGCAAATGCTTGCAATCAGGTCTTCGTGCAGGAAGTTGTCGATGACTATGTGCGGAAATGGCGTAGCCTGAACATATTGGCTGGTCAATGACTCACCAAAGGCGCTGGCGTCGTTCTGGTCGAAATCAAGCTCCGGTGAGAGGGTGATGGGTAGTGCCTGAGTGATGACTGCCATTATTGCTCCGATAACTTGATATAACGACCCGTGGGTGACTGGCTCATACGTGTAGGCGTAGCTTAAGCCTTGCCGTCACCCTTGTTCAGGCGTTTAAGTATATTATTGTACATTTTGGTTCGTCTATGAGTCTTTCCATAGCCGCCAGTCGCTGCGACAGTGCCCGCCTGGATATGATCAAGATAGCTGAAGATTTTACGTGGCGATAAAGTTTCAACGACATAACCAAGCTGGGTCATCTGGTCTTGAAGGGTATATCCAGGAACGCGATCATCCATCGAAAAGTGCATGCCGTGCTGTTTGACGAGTTTGCAGTTCCACAATGTAAAGAAGCTCTTCAAATAGACTTCTTTGTAGGGTTTTGGTTCTCTAGAACGTAGTCCCATGGAGATTTTTAGGCGTCTGTAGTGGTGTTTGAACAGGCGCGAGCTAAAGCGCCAAAGCGTTCTCGCGGTGCCACGATTTAATTGCTCTACACACCCGACGGCTATGATTTTTTTATTATTGATGCACTTGTTCAGTATCATCGGAAAAATATTTTTATCGAACACAAACGTATCGGTATGCATCAGGATTAAGTAATCGGTGTCGACTCGCTCCAGCACCATGTCGAGTGCCTTGCCGTGCGCGATATGGCCTGCTTCCGGTTCGGAAACGGATCGTTCGATTAAATTGATCCAGTCAAGTGTTCGCAAATATTGAGTGCTTTCATCGGCCGAGTAGTTGTCAACCACCCAGACTGGGACGTTCTTGTCACCCACGTGCTGGTGCAATAACTCTAAGCATATCTTGGTGATTTCCGGTGTTTTGTAATTCACGATGACGATGCTGAAGTTATTGGGGAAATCAGTCGGAGGGCTAGTACTGTTCATTGTTCGGGTGCTCAATGATATTGTATTTATATGTGGGGGCGACTGAGTCCATATCCGGTTTCGCGTATTTGCCCGCGCAAGGTTTTTCGTATCTATAAGCTCGATCTTTAAGTCGCTTTGTCATGCACTAAATTTACATGGCTTGCTCGCGCCTGATGGAGAACAGTGGATTTGGGCCTCATCGTATAAGGATCCACTCTATAGGTAAATATCCACGAAATAGTTCGTTACATCGGACGGCGGGTCAGATGAGCCTCCGGGGGGGGGGGGATTCAATCTCAAGGTGAATCGGAGCCGCGGTCCGGAAAAGAAACCGCGGCGACCAATCAATCAGGCGGTGGGCAGCAGGCCTTTCTGTTTGGCGACATGGGTGGCCAGTGCATCCATCAAGTCCGGGGACAGGCAGTCGTAGGGTTCCAGGCCGATCGAGCGCAAGCGCTCGCGGATCGCCTTCATTTGCCCTGGCGGTGTGCCGGTTTCGATGATGGAGGACACGAACGCCGCGAATCCTGGCGCCGCCCATCCACTCTGTGGCGAAAGCTCGGTGTGGACGAAGTCCAGGCCATAAAACGCATGGTCCTTGTTCTCGATGCGCCCGAAGAGATGGGCGTGACACTGCTTGCAGGCGTGGCGCTGGATGGTGGCGGCTGCGTCGACAATCTCCAGTTTTTCGCCGTGGGCAATGACGCTGACCTTATCTCGAGGCACCACGGCGATGACAGCGAATATCGCGTTTTGTGGTTTCCAGCATTTGCTGCAGCCGCATGCGTGGTTATGCAGGGTTTGTGCGTCGATCCTCACCTCGACCTTGTCGGTCGCACACAGGCATTGCAGGGTGCCGCCTGTGAAATTCGCGGCTGCGGGTTGGATACCATTGTCCAGCGCAGGGTGAAGTTGCAAGGTGCTCATGCTGGCGTCTCCGTTTCAGGGGCAGGCAAAGGTGCCTGGGGCGGTGCCCCAGACCGTTGGATCATCGGGTTTTGAAAAGGACACAGTGCATAAACGAGTGACCTCCTTCGGTGCGACCGGTTGGTTACCCAGATCAAGAATAGTCTGCGATGACGCCTTGAGCGCGGCCAGGGTTACCTCACCGCAGCCGCAAGGTTTCAAATAGCGCGCGGTCTTGTTTTTTGGCCGAGTGCGCCGTGTTTCCAGAACAGTTTTTTGGCAGCTCTGGTTCGGTTCACAGGCTGATCGACAGGGATGCCGTCGCTGCAAGGTCGTAGGGCAGATGGCCAAGGCTTCGCTTGGCCACTGCATGCTTCATAAGCGCTGGAGCGGTGGTTTTTCCTGGTGCGCAAGGTCTGCGGCCTGAGTTGCACGCAATGCACCCTGCAGCGTACTCATCACCATCTCATGCAGCAGCTTGCGGCGTGCTCCAATGCCGGCCTGGGGCTTCCCGACCCAGGCCGGCAGTTGATTGAGCAGGGAAACGATGCCGGTCATGGTCGCGCGCAGGGTGGTGCCAGCCGGTTTACCGGTGAGTTGCTCTATGGCCTCCACCAGGTGCTCTTCGTAGCGCCCGCGCAGGGTCAGGATCGAGGCCTGCTGTTCGCAGCTCAAGCAATGGAGGTCGTACTCAGCCAGGCGAAAATGCGCGGCCATGCGCTCGTGGAGCCGCAGGTGCGCCTCAAGCAGGCCGTGCAGTCGGGCAGTGGGGGCGGATTTGCGCCGGGTCACCAGGCGGGCGCCATCAAGCAACGCTTCGTAGAGCTCCTCAATCAGTTCAAACAGCAATGCCTCTTTGCTATCGATGTGGTTATAGATGGAGCCGGCCGTGATCCCCAGGCCAGTGGCCAGGTCGCGCATGCTGACCCGGCTGAAACCATGCCTGGCGAACAGCTCGACTGCCTTGTGCCGAGTTTCCAGGTAGCGCGTGTTGCGCTCTTCGTCGACAGGTACGGCAAAAAGGGATTTGGAGGGCTGCATGTTGCTCATCCACCTCATACGCGAAACTGCCCCAACAGCCGATTGAGCTGACCCGCCAGTTGGCCCAGCTCCTGGCTCGCCGCGTTGGACCGGTCTGCTGCCTGGGCGTTTTCGTGGGCCAGAGAGGCTGCTCGGGTCACATTCTGGTTGATGTCTTCGACCACGTGTGACTGCTCCAGCGTGGCGCTGGCGATCGAGGCGTTCAGTTCAGTGACATTGCGCAGCGCGCCGAGTACCTGGTGCAGGCTTTCAGCCGTTTGGTGGGCCTGTTCCACGGTTTGTCGAGCGGCCTGGCTGCTGGCATTGATGACATCCACAGCAGCTTCCGAGTTGCCGTGCAGGCGCTCGATCATGTCCTGGATTTGCGCGGTGGACTGCTGGGTGCGCTGTGCCAGCAGGCGCACTTCGTCGGCCACCACCGCGAAGCCGCGACCCTGCTCGCCAGCTCGCGCCGCCTCGATGGCGGCGTTCAGCGCGAGCAGGTTGGTCTGCTCGGCGATGGCGCGGATCACTTCCAGCACGCTGCCGATCTGGGTGCTTTCCCGGGCCAGGCTCTGGATTACCTCGACGGCCTGGCCGATGGTATCGGACAACTGGTCGATCTGGAGCAGGCTGCTGTCAATGTTGTGTTGGCCCCGGCGTGCCTGTTCTTCGGCCTGGCGAACTTCGTTGGCCGCGTGCTCGGCGTTCCTGGCCACTTCCTGCACGGCGTAGGAGACCTCATGGATGGCGGTGGCGACCAGCTCCATCTGCTGCGATTGCTGCTGGCTGTGGTTCTGGCTATCGGCGGCGATTTCACCGAGGGACTTCGAAGCCTGGTCCAGACTGTCGGCGGACTGCATGGACTGGCTGATCACGCCACGGAGCTTGTTGGTGAACACGTTGAAATGACCGCTCAAGTCTGTCAGTTCATCGCGCCAGCGGTTATCCAGATTACGGGTCAAATCGGCTTCGCCGCTGGCGATGTTCTCCATTGCATCGACCACCCGCGCCAGTGGCGAGGCGATGCTGCGGGCAATCAACAGGATCAGCGCACTGAGCATCAGGGTGATCGTCAGCAATATGACGAAAGCCTGGAGCAGCTGGCGGCGGAACTCGACCTGCACGTCGTCGATGTAGATGCCCGAGCCGACAATCCAGCCCCAGGGCTTGAACAGTTCGACGTAGGAAACCTTCTCCACCGGCGCGTCGGAACCCGGCTTGGGCCAGCGGTAGTGCACCAGCCCGGCGCCATCGCGTTTGGCCGTGGCGACCATTTCGTCGAACAGCGCCTTGCCGTCCGGATCGAGTGTACCGGCCATGCGCTTGCCCTCAAGCTTGGCATTGGGGTGCATGACCATTCGCGTGTCGAGGTCTTCGAGCCAGAAGTAGTCCTCGCCGTCGTAGCGCAAGTCGCGCATGACTGCGATGGCCTGCTGCTGCGCCTGCTCACGACTGAGGCCCTGGCCTTCCAGGCTTTGGAAGTGGCGCAGGATGCCGCTGGCGGTCTCGACCACGTGGCGGGTTTTCAGCGCCTTGGCCGCATAAAGGCCGTCATGGCTTTGCTTGAGCATCAGGCCGGCGAGAATCAGCAGCATCAGGATGGATGTCAGCAAAATCAGCCACAGACGTCGGCTAATGGAAATATTGCGCAAGCCGGGCATGGGCAACTCCGCGAGTGGGAAGGCAGGTGAAAGCCGGAGGCGGCAGTTGCGTCCGGCTCGAGGGGGTCAGAGTGCGTAGTGGCTCAGTTCGCGGGCGATCAGCAGGCGCTGGACTTCGCTGGAGCCTTCGTAGATCTGGGTGATGCGTGCGTCTCGGTAGTAGCGCTCCACCGGGTAATCTTCCAGGTAGCCGTAGCCGCCATGGATCTGCATGGCACTGGAGCACACGCGTTCGGCCATTTCCGAGGCGAACAGCTTGGCCTGGGAGGCTTCGGACAGGCACGGTTGCCCGGCGCTTTTCAGGCGCGCGGCATGCAGGACCATCAGGCGGCTGGCGTTGAGCCGGGTGTGCATGTCGGCGAGCAGGTTGGACACGCTTTGGTGTTCGATGATCGGCTTGCCGAACTGGACGCGTTCGCGGGCATAGCCCAGGGCAGCCTCGAAGGCGGCGCGGGCGATTCCCAGGGCCTGGGCGGCGATGCCGATACGACCGCCTTCGAGGTTGGACAGGGCAATGGCCAGGCCTTTGCCGCGTTCACCCAGCAGGTTGGCTTCGGGAATGGTGCAGTTGTTCAAGGTCACCGCGCAGGTATCTGAGGCCTTGATACCCATCTTGTGTTCGCGTCGGTCGACCACGAATCCGGCGTTGTCAGTGGGGACCAGGAAGGCCGACAGCCCTTTCTTGCCCAGTTGCGCATCAGTGACGGCGAAGACAATGGCCAGCTTTGCCCGCTCCCCGTTGCTGACGAACTGCTTGGCACCATTGAGTACCCACTGACCGTCGCGCAGTTCGGCACGGGTACGCAGGTTGTGCGCTTCGGAGCCGGCCTGTGGCTCGGTCAGGCAGAAGCAGCCGATCGCTTGACCACTGACCAGTAGCGGCAGCCAGCTGTCCTGTTGCGCGGGGGTGCCGTATTTCAGCAGCGGGCCGCAGCCCACCGAATTGTGGATGCTCATCAGCGCGCCGAGGGCACCGTCGCCGGCCGAGATCTCTTCCACGGCCAGGGCGTAGGCCACATAGTCGGTATAGCTGCCGCCCCAGGTGTCCGGTACGACCATGCCCAGCAGGCCCAGCTCGCCCATCTGCGCCACCACGGCGTCATCGATCCAGCCCGCCTTCTCCCAGGCCTGGGCATGCGGCGCAACTTCGCTGCGGGCGAAGTCGCGCGCCATGTCGCGGATCATGCGTTGTTCTTCGGTCAATTCGATATCGTGCATTGCAAAGTCTCCTGCCGATCAGGCGGTGCGTACGGGCTTGCCGGAGGCGCGTTCAAAGTCGTTGAAGAAGGCTTGCACCCGGGCAGGTACCAGTTCTGTCAGGGTTGGCGGGTTCCAGCGTGGGCACTTGTCCTTGTCGATGATCAGGGCGCGCACACCCTCCATCAGGTCGCCCTTGTCGAACCACTGGTAGTCCAGGTGTAACTCAAGGGCGAAGCACTCGGCCAGGCTCAGGTAACGACCACGGCGCAACAACTCGAGCGTCGTGGCCATCGCCAATGGCGAGCGGCTGTCGAGCAGCTTCACTGTCTGCTCGGCCCAGTCTTGCAGCTCGGGGCGTTGTTCGCGCTGCAGCGCGGCGCGAATGGCCGGGACATCGGGCAGGGCGAAATACTCGTCGATCGCCTGGCGACAGGCCTTGAGCTCGGAACCGGCAAGTCGCTCGGTGGCCATGTCGGCGAGCAGGTCCTGCAAGTCTTCGACGGGCGCAGCGGTCCAGTTCAGGTGGTCGAGGCAGGCATCCAGTTCGGCCAGCCGTTCGCTGGGCAGGTAGTAGTCTGCAAGGTTCGCATAGAGGGCATCGGCGGCACGCACCTGGCAGCCGGTGATACCCAGATAGGTTCCCAGTTCACCTGGCAGGCGCGGCAGGAAATAGCTGCCGCCGACATCGGGGAAAAATCCGATGCTGACTTCCGGCATGCCCATCCGCGTGCGCTCGGTGATCACCCGCAACGAGGCGGCCTGGGCCAGGCCCATGCCGCCACCGAGGACAAAACCATCGAGCAGTGCCAGCACTGGCTTGGTGTAGCCATGCAGGTACTCGTCCAGGGCGTACTCCTCCTCGAGGAACAGCTCATGCAGGTTGTTGCCGGCCTTGTAGCTGTCGTACAGCATGCGGATATCGCCACCGGCGCAGAAGGCCTTTTCACCGGCGCCGCGAAGGGTCACGGCGACGATCTCCGGGTCCTGCTCCCACGCCCACAGGTGCCGGCAGAGCAGACGCACCATGGGCAGGTCCAGGGTGTTCAACGCGCTTGGCCGATTCAGTGTCAGGTGGCCGACACGGTTGCGTACGCTGGCCAGCACCGGGGCTTGCTGCTCGCTCATGCTCAGGCTTCCCCGCGGAACAGGTTGATGATGGCGGAGAAGTCCAGGCCGCCGTTACCTTGCAGGCTGAAGGTCTGGTACAGCTGCTGGGCTACGGCACCGAGCGCGACCGGTTGGCGCGCGTGCCTGGCCGCTTCAGTGGCCAGGCCCAGGTCCTTGAGCATCAGGTCGCTGCCAAAGCCGCCACTGTAACCACGCGAGGCTGGAGCGTTTTCCAGTACGCCCGGGAACGGGTTGTTGATTTCCGAGCTCCAGCAGCGACCGGTGGAGGTATTGATCACCCCGGCCAGGACCTTGGCGTCCATGCCCAGGGCTACGCCCAGGGCCATGGCTTCGGCGACGCCGACCATGGAGATGCCGAGCAGCATGTTGTTGGCGATCTTGGCCACTTGGCCGTTGCCTGCTGCGCCGCAGTGCACGATGTTCTTGCCCATCGCCGAGAGGATCGGCAAGGCCTGGTCGAACACGCTGTCCGGGCCACCGACCATAAAGGTCAGGGTGCCCGCCGCCGCACCTCCGGTGCCGCCGGATACCGGTGCGTCGAGCATCGGGTTGCCTTGGGCAAGGGCGTATTTGGCCACCTCGCGGGTGCTCAGCGGGTCGATGGTCGAACTGTCGATCAACAGCACGCCCGGGCCGATATTGGCCAGCAGGCCATCCTTGCCGCGATAGACCTGCTTCACGTGCTCGGCGGTCGGCAGCATGGTGATGATCACCTCAACCCTGGCCTTGGCCACGGCGGCGGGTGAGTCGGCGGCGCTGGCGCCGGCCTCCATCAGCGCGGCGACCGCCTGGGGGAAGGGATCGAAGACGGTCAGGCTGTGGCCGGCCTTGAGCAGGTTGCGGGCCATTGGGCCGCCCATGTTGCCCAGGCCGAGAAATCCGATATGCATGTTGGCTACCTTTTACGATAGGGGGCAGTGGCGCAGGAAACCCTGCGCGCTTGTCGTAGGCCGACGCAGGGCGTCGGCCGGCAAAGGTCATTTCAGGGTGATGGTGGTGTTCACCGCGCCGCCGGTGTCGTCCTCGTCGAACCAGCGCTGGGTGATCGTCTTGGTCTGGGTGTAGAAGGTCACCACTTGCTTGCCGTAGGGACCCAGGTCGCCCAGCTTGGAGGCGCGCGAACCGGAGAAGGAGAACAGCGGGACCGGTACCGGGATTGGCACGTTGATGCCGACCTGGCCAACGTCGATCTCTTCCTGGAAGTGCCGCGCGGCAGCGCCGGAACGGGTGAACAGGGCAGTGCCGTTGCCGTTCGGATTGGCGTTGATGATCTCGATCGCCTCGTCCAGGTTGGCGGCGTGCATGACGCACAACACTGGACCGAAGATCTCTTCGCGGTACACCGACATTTGCGCAGTGACGCCGGAGAAAATGGTCGGGCCGACGAAATTGCCATCCCGGTAGCCCGGCACGCTCGGGTTACGCCCATCCAGTTCGAGCCTGGCGCCTTCTTCGATGCCGCTGGCGATCAGACCGTTGACACGCTCCAGGGCGGCGCAGGAAATCACCGGGCCGATGTCGGTGCCCGGCTCGGTGCCGCCATTGATCTTGAGGGTCTTGGTTCGTTCGATCAGGTCCGGCAGCCAGGTCTGCGCTTCACCCACCAGGATCACCACGGGCAGGGCCATGCAGCGCTGGCCGGCAGCGCCAAAGGAAGCACCCAGCAGGTTGTTCAGGGTCTGTTGTTTGTTGGCATCGGGCAGGACGATGGCATGGTTTTTCGCACCCATCATGCACTGCGCGCGCTTGCCGTTCTGGGTGGCGCGGTTGTAGACGTGGGTGCCGACTTTGGTCGAGCCGACGAAGGACACGGCCTTGATGTCCGGGTGGTCGCAGATCAGGTTCACCGCGTCGACGCCGCCGTGGATGACGTTGAGCACGCCCTTGGGTACCCCGGCCTCCAGCGCCAGTTCCACCAGGCGCATGGTCACCAGCGGATCCTGCTCGGATGGCTTGAGAACGAAGGTGTTGCCGGTGGCGATGGCCATCGGGAACATCCACAGCGGGATCATCGCCGGGAAGTTGAACGGGGTGATGCCGGCGCACACGCCCAGCGGCTGCAGCAGGGTGTAGGTGTCGACGCCGTTGGCCACGTTGTTGGCCAATTCGCCCATTTGCAAATTGCCGATGCTGGCGGCGTGCTCGACCACTTCCAGGCCGCGGAACACGTCACCTTCGGCATCCGGCAGGGTCTTGCCCTGCTCGGCGGTAAGCAGGGCGGCCAGTTCCTTGATGTTTTCGCGGATCAACTGCTGGTATTTGAGGAACACACGGGCACGGACACCGATCGGGGTCTTGCGCCAGGTCTTGAAGGCTTGCCTGGCGCTGGCCACGGCGGCGTTCATTTCCTCTGCGGTGGCGAAGGGCACACGGGCCAGGACTTCCTGGGTGGCCGGGTTGACTACGTCGCGCCACTGGGTGCTGCGCGATTCGACGAACTCGCCGTTGATCAGAAGCTTGACGCTGGGAACGATGGAAGAGGTCATTTAAGGGTCCTGCCTGCTTTTGTTAGGGCGAATGAGTCCCCTCGGCGTGGTTGGCCGAGTGGTCGGGTCTGGATTCGGGAGGGGCCGGCATGCCGGCCCCAGGGGTCAGCCTTTGAGTTGCGGGAAGTCTTCTTCGAAGTATTCCTGCGGGCCACGTGCGTCGCCCTGGCGACGCTGCACTTCCATTTGCCGCAGTTCCACCCGGCGGATTTTTCCGGAGATGGTCTTGGGCAGCTCGCTGACAAACTCGATGCGCCGTACCCGCTTGTAGGGCGCCAGGTGCTCGCGGGCGAACGCGAGGATGCTGCCGGCCAGTTCGTGACTGCCCTGTGCGTCATGGGCCAGGATCAGATAGGCCTTGGGCACTGCCAGGCGCACCGGGTCGGGGCTTGGCACCACGGCCACTTCCATCACCGCCGGGTGCTCGATCAGCGCGCTTTCCAGCTCGAAGGGGCTGATGCGGTAGTCGGAGGCCTTGAACACATCATCGGCACGGCCGACGAAGGTGATGTAGCCCTCGTCGTCGATCTGTGCGGTGTCACCAGTGCGGTAGTAACCGTCGCGCATCACTTCGGCGGTCTTTTCCGGGCTGTCCTCGTAGCACAGCATCAGGCCAAGCGGGCGTACGTCCAGCGGCAGGGCCACTTCGCCTTCGTTACCCGGCACGCCATCGGGATCAAGCATGGTCACCCGGTAGCCCGGCAACGGACGGCCCATGGAGCCCGGCTTGAGCCGCTGGCCAGGGGTGTTGCCGACCAGTGCGGTGGTTTCCGACTGGCCGAAGCCGTCGCGCAGCAACAGGCCCCAGGCATGCAGGATCTGCTCGATGATCTCCGGGTTGAGCGGCTCACCGGCGCCCACCAGTTCGCGCAGGCGCAGGCGAGTCTTGTAACTGGCCAGGTCTTCCTGGATCAGCATGCGCCACACGGTAGGCGGCGCGCACAGGCTGGTGACGCCGTAGCGCTCGAGCACGCCGAGCAGGGCTGGCGCGCTGAAGCGTGCGGTGTTGTGGATGAAGATGCAGGCACCGGCATTCCACGGTGCAAAGAGGCAGCTCCAGGCGTGCTTGGCCCAGCCCGGGGACGAGATGTTCAGGTGTAGGTCGCCCGGCTGCAGGCCAATCCAGTACATGGTCGAGAGGTGGCCGACCGGGTAACTCTGGTGACTGTGCAACACCATCTTCGGCTTGGAGGTGGTGCCGGAGGTGAAGTACAGCAGCATCGGGTCGGTGGCTAGCGTGCGACCCTCTGATTCGAACTGCTCGGAATGCTCGCTGGCGGCGCTGTGCGGGGTCCAGCCGGCGGGGGACGGACCGACGCAGATGCGGCTGCAGCCTTCACCCAGCCCGTCGAACTTGTCGACATGGGCGCTACCGACCACCAGATGGCGAACATGGCCGCGCTCGATGCGGTCGCTCAGGTCATCGGGGGTCAGCAGGGCGGTGGCGGGAATGACCACGGCACCGAGTTTGAAGGCGGCCAGCATGGTTTCCCACAGGGCGACATCGTTACCGAGCATCAGCAGGATGCGTTCGCCGCGGCGCACGCCCAGGGCACGCAGGTGATTGGCCACCTGGTTGGAGCGCGCTGCCAGTTGCTGGAAGCTGTAGCGTTGTTCGCTGCCGTCCTCTTCGACGATCCACAGGGCGTTGGCCTGGTTGCCTTCGGCCATGGCATCGAAGTAATCCAGCGCCCAGTTGAATTCGTTCAGCTGCGGCCAGCGGAAGTCACGTACGGCAGTGGCGTAGTCGGTACGGTGGGTCAGCAGGAAGTCACGAGCGGCCAGGAAGGGTTGGCAGTGGTTGTTCATTGGAGGCTCCCGAGACGCGCGCGGGTACCTGAAAGTGGGGAGACGACGGCAAGCAAGGATAGCTTCACGGTGGGTGCCCTATTTATTTTTATTGGGACTGACCGGGTTCATGGCCAGGTGGTTGAATCGAGTATAGGCAGGCATAAATCAAATAAGAATGCTCAAAAAATCCCGTATGTTGTGCAAAAAAGCATGGGCCTGCTGCATCGTTGAATCGACAGAATGCACAAGGCGGGCGCTGCCGGCACCGTCAAGCGATGCAGGCAGCGCCCGCCTTGTGCTGGGACTTACCAGAGTGCCAGGGTATAGCTGAGGATCAGGCGGTTTTCGTTGAGGTCGTTACCGAAGTGGGCGGTGCGCACCGTAGCGTTGCGCCACTTGAGACCGAGGTTTTTCAGCGGGCCGCTCTGGAGCACATAGCCGATGTCGGTGTCGCGCTCCCATTCGTGGCCGTCGGGTTTGCCGACGCCCAGGTCGATGCTGTCGCCGGATAAGTAGCGGGTCATGAAGGTCAGGCCGGGAACGCCGAGGGCCGCGAAGTTGTAGTCGTAGCGCGCCTGCCAGGAGCGTTCGTCCTTGTTGGCGAAATCGTTGATCTGCACGAAGTTGACCAGGTAGGCGTCGGTGCCATTGACGTAGGCAAAGCCGGTGTCGCCGCTCATGCGTTGGTAACCGAGACCGAAGGCATGGCCGCCGAGGGCATAGGTGAACATGGCGCCGAAGGCATTGTTGTCGATGTTGCTGTGGCCATCGTCGGTGGAGCGGGCGTAGCGCAGGTCGCTCTTGAGCGTCTGGCCTGGGCCCAGCGGCAGAACGTGGACCAGACTGAACTGGTGCTGGTGATAGAAGTCGTCCAGGCCGCCATAGTTGTAGCCCGTGTTCAGCCGCTCGTTCCACTGGTAGGCCAGACCGGCGAAATTGAAGGCGTCGCTGCGGGCCTGGCCACCGACAATGCCCTTGGCGCCGGTGGTGGTGATGGTCATTTTCTCGTAGTCCGAGGAGTCGCGCTGGTTGACCCGATCCACGCGCCCCGCGTCGACGCTCAGGCCTTTGATCTCCTGAACATTCAACTGGCCACCGCGGAATGTTTGCGGCAACAGGCGCGAGTCATTGGCCAGCAGCACCGGCAGCTTCGGGGCCAGGGTGCCGAGCTTGAGCACGCTGTTGGACGCTTTGAACTTGGCCGTCAGGCCCAGTTCGCCATACTCGTCCTTGGCGCGCCTGGGCGGCTGGCTGTCGCGCTTGAGCAGGCCGGTGCCGGCGCGATCAGGACTGGAGTCGAGCTTGACGCCGAGCTGGCCAAGGGCATCGATACCGAAACCGACCGTGCCATCGGTATAACCGGATTCGTAGCGCAGCAGGAATCCCTGGGCCCATTCTTCTTGCTTGGACTGGGTGGCATTAGCCTGGCGGAAGTCGCGGTTGAAGTAGAAGTTGCGCATCTCCAGCCTGGCCGTGCTGTCTGCCAGGAAGTCGGCTTGTGCCTGTGCAGCGAGGCCGCTGCCGGCCAGGAACAGAGTGAGGGTGGTGGGTTTCATTGGATGCCTTTTGTTGTTTTTGTTGTCGACGAGCCGCTCCCGCGCCACTTGGAGTTGGCGAGGGAGGGCGCTATTGGGGGTGTCCTGCACCGAGCGGCGCAGGGCGGGTGTAAAAAAGCGCGAAGCAAAGGAGCGGATTCGCGCTCGGGGCGAAAGCCCCGGAAAAATCAGCGTCAGTGACTGCTGGCCATGGCCGCTCCAAGGCCGGTCTGGGCACGGACGAACTGGTCGGCATAGGCAGCGCGTTCGCGGTCGGCGCGTTCGCTGCGGTCAAGCCTGGAGGCGACCACTATGACGAGGAAGGCCAGTGGCATGGAGAACAGCGCTGGCTGGTCGTAAGGGAAGAGCGCCTGGGCATGCCCCAGTACGCCGACCCACACCGACGGCGAGCCGATCACCAGGGCCAGGGCGCTGACCAGGCCGGTCAGTCCGCCGTAGAGGGCGCCGCGGGTGGTCAGGCCGCCCCAGTACATGGCCATGATCAGTACCGGGAAATTCGCCGAGGCGGCGATACCGAACGTCAGGCCGACCAGGAAGGCGATGTTCTGGCCTTCGAACAGAATGCCGAGGGAAATCGCCACGATGCCCAGGCAAACGGTGGCGATGCGTGACACGCGCATTTCCTGTTTCTCGTCGGCGCAGCCCTTTTTAAACACCGAGGCGTAAAGGTCATGTGAGATGGCCGAGGCACCGGCCAGGGCCAGACCGGACACCACGGCGAGAATGGTGGCGAAAGCCACGGCAGAGAGGAAACCGAGAAACAGGTTGCCACCCACTGCCTTCGCCAGGTGCATGGCCACCATGTTGCCGCCGCCGATCATGGCCCCGCCGAGCTTGCCATCGACGTAGTACTGCGGATCCGTGCCGACGATGACGATGGCGGTATAGCCCAGGACGCAGACCACCAGGAAGAAGAAACCGATGAACACCGTGGCGAACAGCACCGATTTACGCGCCTCCTTGGCATTGGGCACCGTGAAGAAGCGCATCAGGATGTGCGGCAGGCCGGCAATGCCGAAGACCAGACCGAGGGATAAGGACACTGCGTTGATCGGGTCGGCCAGCAAGGTGCCCGGGCCCATGATCTGCACGCCGCTGGCATGTACCGCCACAGCCTGGGCCGCCAGCGTCTCGAAGCTGAAGTCGAAGCGACTCAGGGCCATCAGCACCAGGGTGGTGCCGCCCGCCAGCAGCAGGACTGCCTTGGTGATCTGTACCCATGTGGTGGCGAGCATGCCGCCGAAGATCACGTAGACCAGCATCAACAGTCCGACCACCACCACCGCCGTGCGGTAGTCGAGACCGAACAGCAGCTTGATCAATTGGCCGGCACCGACCATCTGTACCACCAGATAGCAGCACACCACGGTCAGCGATCCGAGGGCGGCGAAACTGCGCACGCGGGTTTGATCGAGTCGGTAGGAGACGATGTCGGCGAAGGTGTAGCGGCCCAGATTGCGCAAGCGCTCGGCCATCAGGAAGGTGACGATCGGCCAGCCGACAAAGAAGCCAATGATGTAGACGAAGCCGTCGTAACCTTTGGCGAATACCAGGCTCGACAGGCCCAGCAGCGTGGCGGCCGACATGTAGTCACCGGCGATTGCCAGGCCATTCTGAAAGCCGGTGATACCGCCGCCTGCGCTGTAGAAATCGGCGGCGGAGCGGGTGCGCCGTGCCGCCCACCAGGTGATCAGCAGGGTGGCGAGGACGAAGACGAAAAACATGCCGATGGCGTGCAGGTTGAGCGCTTGCTTCTGCGCAATGATGGGATCGGCATGAGCCAGCACAGGGCTGAGGGCGAGAAGGGCGGACAGGCGTTTCATGCGCGGGACTCCTGGAGGATCTGCGAGCTGAGCACGTCGAAGCGGGTGTTGGCGCTGTGCACGTACCAGGCGGTGAGTAGCCAGGACAACAGGATGATCGTCACGCCGATTGGCATGCCGAGGCTGAGGTGACTGCCGTCATACAGCGGCAGGTGCAACCAGGCGGGAGCGAAAGCCACCACCATGATGAAGCTGTAATAGATCGCCAGGACCGCGCCGCTCAGTGTCCAGGCCAGCAGCGCACGCTGGCGCGTGAGGCGCTGGAACTTGGGGTTGGCCCTGACCCGTGCACAGGTCTGGGTGTGGTTCGGATGGTCAGTCGTCATGGTGAGGCTCCGCTTTTTCTAGTTGTTTTTGTTGTTCGGCCTTTTGAGGGGCGTACGGGTACCCGGGCAGCGACCCGATGCGGGACGCCACCTGAATGCTGATGTGCTGGAGTTATTGCCGCCTGGACGATCTTGCGAAGGAGAGTGGGCGGTGCAGGAGGGCGGGCCTGATCGGCTGCGAGGCGAGCAGAGGATCGGGCCAATGGCAGACGAGAACCGTGGTCGCGATTGCGCTGTTGCGCAGCTGTTTGTGTCCGGCGTGCAGGCCGGCGTTTATCCATGCGCTCATGCTGTCAGCCCTCGTTATTTATTATTGGGGAGGGGACTTTCCTGGCCGGAAAACGACGCTGGCCAAGTTGGGTGAGATGCGAGTATATAAGGGCATATTTCCCATATGTATTGGCAGAAAAGCTCGATGGATATGCAAAAACGCACAACGCAGCCCCCGCTGAACTGGGACGACTTGCGTTTCTTCCTCGAAGTTGCCCGTGCTCGCACCGCCAGCGGTGCGGCTCGACGCCTGGGAGTGGACTACACCACGGTGTCGCGGCGCATCCGTGCCCTGGAGCAGTGCCTGGGCGCCCTGCTGTTCGAGAAATCGCGAACCTCAGGTTTCGTCCTGACCGTGGAAGGGCAGCGTCTGGTCAGCCACGCCGAAAGCCTGGAAAGTACGCTGCTGGTGGCTTGCGAACAGGTTTTCGGCACCACAGGGGGGCTCTCCGGGCATCTGCGCATTGGTTGCACGGAAGCCTTCGGAACCTGTTTCATCACGGCGCAGATGAGCCATTTCCTCGAGCACTACCCGAATATCTCGGCGGATATTTTGCCGGTCCCGCACTTCATAAACCTGTCACGGCGCGAGGCGGATATCGCCATCACCCTGGAACGGCCTGAACGCGGTCCATACGTGTGCTCGCGACTGTGCGATTACCGCCTGCGCCTGTATGCGACGCCGGAGTACCTGGCCAATCATCCGTTGATCGAATGTCGTGAAGACCTGTCCGGCCACCCGTTCGTGACCTACGTCGAAGACCTGGCCTTCAGCTTCAAGCTGCTCTACCTGAACGACCTGATGCCTGGCGCCAACTGCCGCCTGCGCAGCACCAGTGTGGTCGCCCATTACCATGCAGCCCTGGAAGGGCGGGCGCTGGCCATCCTGCCTTGCTTCCTCGCCGGCCCCGATCCCCGCCTGTGCGAAGTGCTGCCGGGGGAAGTGGAAGTCACGCGACAGTTCTGGATGTATTACAGCGAGGACTTGCGCAAGCTCAAACGGGTCACCCTGGTAGCCGACTATCTGCGCGCTTGTGCGCAGCTGAATCGTCCGTTGTTGATGGGGGAGTCCCATACGATGCACTACTTGCCGTCGCCCTGAGGGAATGGGTAGCAAGCGATCACATTCAGATGGAGTGGTTACTTGTAGGAGCTGCCGCAGGCTGCGATCTTCTGATCTTGCTTTTAAACAATCAAAAGATCGCAGCCTCGTTGCACTCGACAGCTCCTACAGGAAAATGGCGCTGACCAATGGCATGGGGGTGCCTGCCGTCATCACTGGCTGGAGCGAACAGCCCCTCCGTCAATCAACAGGTTTTGCCCGGTCAGGTAGCCCGCATGGCTGCTGCAGACGAAGGCGCACAGCGCACCGAACTCCTCGGGTGAGCCGAAGCGTCTGGCAGGAATTTCGCGACGGCATTCGTCAAGGAATGCCTCACTGTCTTGCCCCATTTCGTGGGCAGCGGCGACCAGGTTGTCGCGCAGTCGATCGGTGTCGAACGAGCCGGGTTGCAGGTTGTTGATCGTCACATTGCGGCTGGCAATGTTTTCCTGCCGGGCCAGCCCAGCAATGAACCCCGTCAAGCCACTGCGCGCGCCGTTGGACAGGCCCAGGCTTTCGATCGGGGACTTCACGGCGCTCGAGGTGATGTTGATGATCCGGCCAAATCCGCGTGCCGCCATGCCGTCCACGGTTGCCTTGATCAGCTCGATAGGGGTCAGCATGTTGGCATCCAGCGCCTTGAGCCAGGCGTCGCGATTCCATTCGCGGAAATCCCCGGGAGGAGGGCCGCCGGCGTTGTTGATCAGGATATCGAAATGCTCATGGGCCTTGAGCGCTGCCGCCCGACCCTCGGCGGTGGAAATGTCTCCGGCTACGGCTATGACCGTCACTTCAGGATTTATCGCCCTCAGCTGACGGGCTGTTTCATTCAGCGTGTCTTCGCCCCGTGCGGTGATCACCAGGTTCACGCCTTCGGTGACGAGTGCCTGTGCGCAGGCCTTACCCAAGCCTTTGCTGGCGGCGCACACCAGCGCCCAGCGTCCTGCAATTCCAAGATTCATGCGTGATCCACCGCTGCAGACAGGTTTGTCGATCGGGCACCGATGCCCATGAAGCGTCGTACCCTCTCACCTTCAGCTTCGCAGCGAATGGTCTCAGGTGCGGCATCGAGTTGAACATTGCCGTTTTCCATGAAAATCACCCGATCGGAGATCGACATGGCAAAGTCCATTTCGTGGGTCACGATCAGCATGGTCATGCCTTCCCTGGCCAGGTCGCGGATCACGTTGAGCACGTCGTTGACCAGCTCCGGGTCGAGGGCCGAGGTCGGCTCGTCGAACAGCATGATCTGCGGCTCCATGGCCAGGGCCCGGGCGATCGCCACGCGCTGCTGCTGGCCGCCGGAGAGCTGGTGCGGGTACTTGTGGGCATGGGCCAGCAGGCCGACCTTGTCCAGCAGCGCATAGGCACGATGCTCGCTCAATTCGCCCGGCTGGCCGTGGTACCGCGGTGCCAGGGTGATGTTGTCGAGGATGGTGCGGTGCGGGAACAGGTTGAAGTTCTGGAACACCATGCCGATGTGCCGCACGCCTTTGCGCAGGCGCGAGCTGTTGGGTTTGTCCGAGGCTTCGATGAAGGTTTCGCCGAACAACTTGATGTCGCCGGTATCGATGCTTTCCAAGCCGTTGACCGTACGGATCAGCGAAGTCTTGCCGGAGCCCGATGGCCCGATGATCGAGACCACCTGGCCGTAATCGACACTCAGGTCGATACCCAGCAGCACCTTGTGGGTGCCATAGCTTTTCTGGATGTTGTTCAGTTGCAGGATCGGCGTTGTGTTGTTGCCTGCGGCTTTGCGCGCAATGTCAGGCAAGGCTTCGGCGCTGGCCTTGAACTTGGCAATAGTGGCGGCGTCGAGTGTGTGCGGCTTGCGGAAGTTCAGGTCCAGGTAGCGCTCCAGGCGCTGCAGGAAATAGCCGAATACGGTGACGATCAACACGTAGTAGACGCCCACCGCGGCCAGGGTTTCCATGACCAGGAAGTTGGTGGCATAGAGGCGTTGGCCGACCGTGAGGATTTCGGTCAGGGAGATGACCGAGACCAGCGAAGTCAGCTTGACCACTGTGATGTATTCATTGATCAGGGTGGGCAACGAAATACGGAACGCCTGGGGGATCACGATCAGCCGTTGCATGCCGAGCACGCCGACACCCAGTGCGCGCCCGGCTTCCTTCTGGCCCTTGGCCACGGAAATCAGGCCGCCACGATGGATCTCCGCCATGTACGCCGCTTCAGTGACCACCAGGGCCAGCAGGCCGGAGTAGAAGGGGTTGGACAGAATCGGTCCGCTACCGGGAAACAACTGCGGCAGGTTGTAGACGAACACCACCAGCACCAGCAACGGGATGCTGCGGAAAAACCAGATGTAGACCGCTGCGGGAATGCGCAGCAAGGGCGTTTGGGATAGCTTGGCGGTGGCCAGGACAAAGCCCAGCAGCATGCCGATGAACCAGGCCAGGGCACTGAGCTGGATGACCGTGACGCAGGCATTCCAGAAGTCCGGCAGGGAGAACAGGGAGAAGAAATACGACCAATCGAATTGCATGGGACACCTCGATCTGCCGCCCCCGCGCAGGGACGGCAGATAACCAGACTACAAGGGCAGGTTCTTAGTTGGCGGTCGGTTCTTCCAGGCCATACTTCTTGAGGATTGCTGCGTATTCTCCGCTCTTTTTCGTCTCCTCGAAGGCCTTCTGCACGGCCTGGTAAGTTTCGTCGTTACCTTTCTTGACGAAGATGCCCAGGGTTTGCTGATAGATCGGATGCTCGGTGGTGATCACGACCCGGCCATTGGTCTTTTCCGCGATCATCTTGGCGGCACCGGCGATTTCAACCTGGGCCTGGATGTTCCTGGACAGCAAGGCCTGGGTCACTTCGGGCGCCGAAGGGTACTCGCTGACGGTGATGGCGCCTTTGTTGTTCGGCACGCAGTATTCGTCGGACAGCTTCCTGAATTGCTTGACCCAGGTCGTGCCCTGTTCCAGGCCCAGTTTCAGGCCGCACAGGTCTTCCGGTTTTTTCGCATTGATCTCGCTGCCCTGGGGCACCATGACCGCGGCGCCGGTGTTGGCGTACGCAATGGTCTGGGCCTGGGTCTGGCGCTCCGGCGTGATGTACATGCCGGAAATGATCGCGTCGTACTTGCCGGAGTTAAGGCCCAGGATCAGGCTCGGGAACTTGGTGTCGACGAACTCGACCTTGGCGTTCATGTGCCTGGCCAGTGCCGTTGCCAGCTCGGGGTCCGAACCCACCACATTCTTGTCCTTGTCATAGGACTCGAAAGGAGGGTAGGTGATCTCCATGCCGACCTTGAACGATTCTGCCGCGGCCATGCTCGCCGTGGCTGCGAACATGCCGGCTGCCAATACAGCCAGGCTCAAGAGGTTCATTTTATTGTTTTTCATTATTTACTGACTCCGGCGTAGGTAGGGGTTAGCTGAAAACTTCAATCAGGACGGTTGCGCCTGATTTTTCAAATGTCCGAAACTGGCGGGCTTGCGTGCCTTGCCTGGCAGTTGAACTTCCCCGTTGGCCACCCTCTGGCGCAGATACTGATAGGTCTGCAGCGCCTGGCCATACATGTGTTCGCCGATCGTGATCTCTTCATAGTCATTGCCGGCCTGGGCGAATCCGGGCAGCGGTTTGATCTGGGTGTGGTAGTCGCAGGCATAAAACAGCGGGAAGGAATAACGCTCCTCCTTCACGCTGCGCACCCGGTGCGCAGTGGCAACGAATGCGCCTGCCGTCATCACCTCCAGCATGTCGCCGATGTTGACCACGAAGGCATCGGCAATCGGTGGTGCATCGATCCATTGGCCAAGATTGTTCATCACCTCAAGGCCTGGTTTGTCGGCCAGGAGGATGGTGAAGCACTCGTAATCAGTATGGGCGCCAAGCCCTGGTGCGTCATGGGCGGCACCGTCGAACGGGTAGTGGATCAGGCGCAGCTTGGACGGCGGACGGGTGACCAGGCTGTCGAAGTAGTTTTCTTCCAGGCCCAGGGTCAGGGCGAAGCCGCTGAACAGACGCCGGCCCAAGGCGAAAATCGCTTCATAGTAGGCCTGCACCGATGCCTTGAAGCCTGCCAGCTGCGGCCAGTCGTTGGGCCCCAGCAATGGGGTATTGGCCAGTACCAGCGGATCATCGGCCGGGACTTCGAAGCCGACGTCGAAGGCTTCCTTGTGGTCCGGCTTGCCCTTGGAATAAACCTCTTCGCCCTCGGGCACAAAACCCTTGTGGGTCTGCGAGGTGCCGATGTAGTGGCGCATCTTGGTGTCGAGGGGCTGGTCGAAAAAGTCCTTGGCCGCCTTGCGCAGGTTGGCGATCAGTTGCGGGTCGATACCGTGATGGGTGATGTAGAGAAACCCGACTTCGCTGGCGGCGCGCCCCAATTGTTCGGCCACGGCCAGGCGGTGTTCCAGTTCAAAGCTGAACAGACCGGCGATGTTGATCACCGGGATGCTGTTGAAGTTGGCTTTGAGTGTGTCAGTGCTGGCGCTGTTGTTTTTATTGTCAGGCATGACGCATCGGCTCCCTAAGGATGGCTTGAGTGGTGGAAACGCTCGAAGTGTTTGCGCTCGGTCTGGCCCATCCACACGTTCAACGACCACAGGTCGGCGACCGGGACATTGGTGAAGGGCAGGTGATGCAGGTAGCCGTCGGCACCGAATTCCGGGGTCAGGGTGCTGACCTGGTAACCGCGGGCCTGCTGCGAGCGCCAGATGCTTTCCCAGTGCTGCTGATGGAAAGCCAGTTCTTTTGCATATTCGGGCGCCGCCGGGTGCGGAACCTGCGGCCCCTGGTCATAACCGACCCGGGCCTGGATGTGGTGAACGCGTTCGATGAACGCGCTCAGGTCGTCGGCCGGATCATTCAACAGGCGCTCGCAGGTCACGACCCAATGGCTGATGTCACTGGTGAACAGCAGATCGGGCAGTTGCCGGATCAACTCCAGGGTCACCCAGGGGTTGAACAGCGAACGCGAGCGATGGGTTTCGAAACTGCAGACCTGACCGTGCTTGCGCGCCAGCTCCAGCGCCTGGCCAAAAAACTCCACCTGTTGCGCCAAGGACCAGCGGTCGTTGCCCGCCAGCACGTTGACGAAGCGCGGGGAGAGTTCAGCGGCCCAGGCGAGCTTCTGGTCGAGGTCATTGAGGTGGACGGCAGGCGTTGCCGACTGATCCGGCAGCACGTCGTAGGCGCTGAAGACGGTGCTGATATAGCCCAGGCGGTTGGCCTGGAGGAAGGCGCCAAACTCAGCCCGTTCGCGGGCGTCCAGTGGCAGGCGCGCTTCCATGCCATCAAAGCCCGCTTGCAGCAACTCCTCGAGCGCCTGAGCCTTGCTGGCGGTGTAACCCCACAGCGTACGGAAAATTTCCAGCTTCATCGGTGATCCTCAAAAATCCCAGGGCCTGCTGCAAAAGCACTTCGACGGCACCAGGCGGCCAAGCGATCAATGGTCGGTGGCGGCAGAGGACTTCGAATCCGGGTCCCTGCGTAACCTGATGCCACTGAGCGATGCCGAGGCTGGTTCGCTGTGGAGCCGATGTTAGGCACAGGCTGCGCAGCGGAAGAATCTGAAAGTTCAAATGAATACTTCAGACTTTCATTAACCAATAGCTGGCTAATTATCACGCTTGCAAGAAGGGGTTTTGTGGGGGAATGCGTGTCTACGCTGGGTGTTGGCGAGGGGTGCCTTTACTACGACATCATTTTGAAGACTACCAAGCGACATCGGGCCGCGAGGCGATTTGAACTTGAAAGGTTTATGACGAACGACAAACCCGGCAGCGGACGAATCAGATTGGCAACTCTGGCACCGCGAATCATGCCGGCAGAACCCCCGATATGAACACTTCAATATTGGCAATGCCGGTGGTGTGATGTGGGCGAACAGGCGCGGCGATTTTTTGCAGCAGCGGGGGTTGACCTTAAAGTGAGGTTTAAGGTGAGCATGCACGGACCTGCATGACTGTCGGACCCTGGATGATGTTGAAAACCTTTATTTCCTGTGCGTTGGTATTGATAGGCGGTGCATTCATGACTTTTGCAAATGCCGGGCCGGCCCCTTCCACGGTTGTTGCGCAAGATCGCCAGATACCGAGCTGACGCATTTCACCGATGTGGTGGAAGCGGCCGGCTATGAGCACTGCGATAACGATGCCTACAACGAGGTGGCCGTGTCGATCATCACCAACAAACCCGGCAAAGCCAATCTGGGGCCGTTCACGCTGATTGGCCAGTCGATGTCTGGAGATTTCTGGGGTTATGTGCTCAAGCTGCCGGTGAATACCGAGCTGGCGAGGGTGCGTGGTGTCGTCGGTTACAACCTGCCGAAATGGCTGACCGGCATTGACCGCAAAGAGGATGCGCAATCGGTGGTGTATGACATTACCGACAGCCAGACCGGCAAACTGGACGTGTCCTTCAAAGCGAAGAAGCTCGACGACCTGTCCCGCGATGTCGATATCGTCACCAGCAGTTTCACCAATCTCGATCACCAGGGCCAACCGGCCTATGGGTACGCTGTTTCCCGCCAGCTCAGCCATGGCTCCAGCCGGGACACGGATTCGGCCACCCTCACGCTGGGCGACGGCAGTCTGTCGAACTACCTCCGCTCCCTGAAGCTGGGGAAAATGATGAAGTACGAATATGTGCCTGAGTTCCAGAGCGCGCTCTATGCGCCAAAACCACTTGCCACCCTGGTTGGCGAGCGCTGAAACCAGTTGCGCCTGTCAGGCCTCGGAAACCTGACGGGCTGTTTTTTTCCTGGAAGACACTGCATCACGGCGGCCTGAAGTGGCTGTCACGCCCTCATCGCGCAGACGATGCAACAGCAATTGCGCATTGTCCGCACACGCCATGCCCTCGGGCTTACCCTCGATGCCCTTGATGACCTGCTGAAGTTGCGCCTTGTTCTGGGCCAACCGCTGCTGCAGGACTTCGATTTCCTGAACCTTTTGCTTGAGGCCACTGAGCAACTCTTCGTGCTGCCAACCACTCGCATTCATCGGCATCAATTGGCGGATTTCTTCCAATGAAAAGCCCGCCGCCTGCGCGCCGGTGATGATCTCCAGAACCCACTGGGTGTCAGGCGCATAATCGCGATAGCCATTGGCTTTACGCTCGACCGATTTGATCAGGCCGCTCGCTTCGTAGAAGCGGATGCGTGAAGGCGCCAACCCGCTGATTTTCGCCAGTTCGCCTATTCTCATATTCCACCTCAAAAAACCCATTGACCTTAAAGTTGACTTTAAACCTAAAGTCTTCGGGCGGCCAAGCGGCTCGGGTGCAATGGGTGGCTCAGCCGTCATGGAGCTCTGGGGGAGGGGGGGCAAACGGAAGCCGATCCTGAAACACGCCCTCTGAACCGCCTATTGGATGGGCTGCACTTTGTTCATTCAGGGCCTTGATCGAAACAGGATTCGGTTCAGGCCTTCACTTCATTCAGGAGATGCGAACATGGGGTATGTCACTACGCGAGACGGTGTCGAGATCTTTTACAAAGACTGGGGGCCGCGCGATGCCCAGGTCATCTTTTTCCATCATGGATGGCCACTGAGCGCGGACGATTGGGACGCGCAAATGCTCTTTTTCCTGGCCAACGGCTACCGGGTTGTTGCACACGACCGACGTGGTCACGGGCGCTCCAGTCAGGTCTGGGACGGACACGACATGGATCACTATGCTGACGACGTCGCGGCCGTGGTTGATCACCTCGGCGTACAAGGCGCAGTCCATGTCGGCCACTCCACCGGCGGGGGTGAAGTCGTTCACTACATCGCGCGCCACGGCGAGGACCGAGTGTCGAAGGCCGCCATCATCAGTGCCGTCCCACCGCTGATGGTCCAGACCCCGAGTAATCCTGGCGGCCTGCCCAAGTCAGTTTTCGACGACTTGCAGGCACAACTGAAGGCCAGCCGTGCACAGTTCTACCACGACGTTCCAGCGGGACCTTTTTACGGCTACAACCGCCCAGGTGCAAAATCGTCTGAGGGCATCATCTGGAACTGGTGGCGGCAAGGCATGATGGGTTGTGCAAAGGCACACTATGACGGGATCGTGGCTTTTTCTCAGACCGACTTCACCGAAGATTTGAAGAGCATCAAGATCCCCGTTCTGGTGATGCATGGTGATGATGACCAGATCGTGCCTTATGAAAATTCCGGGGTTCTGTCAGCAAAACTTCTGCAAAACAGTACGCTGAAAATCTACCCGGGCTTCCCGCATGGAATGCCTACAACCAACGCCGATACGATTAACGCCGATCTGCTGGCATTCGTGCGGAGCTAAACAATGGAGGGCGGGTAAAAATCCCGCCCTTACCCCTCTTCAAGGCCTGCAATTCACAAGTTCGGCATGTGCTGCGGGCAAGATGAAGCCTTAGTCAACCATTACCTCGTCCAGTGCCCGCTCGAGGGTGCTGACCGTGCGCTCGATATTGTGCAGCTTTTCGAGTCCGAACAGGCCGATGCGGAAGGTCTGGAAGTCGGCCGGCTCGTCGCATTGCAACGGCACTCCGGCGGCGATCTGCAGGCCGTGGTTGGCAAATTTCTTGCCGCTCTTGATGTCGGCATCATCGGTGTAGCTCACCACTACGCCAGGGGCCTGAAAGCCGGCTGCAGCGACGCTTTTGAAACCTTTGCCGGTCAACATTGCGCGCACCCGATCGCCCAGCGCCTGTTGTTCGTCGCGGACCTTGTCGAAACCGTAGGCTTGCGTCTCTTTCATCACCTCGTTAAATCGCGCGAGGGAATCGCTGGGCATGGTCGCATGGTAGGCATGTCCGCCCTGTTCGTAGGCCTGCATGATCTGAAGCCACTTTTTCAGGTCGCAGGCGAAGCTGCTGCTTTGCGTCTGTTCGATGCGCTCGAGGGCCAGGGAACTGAACATCACCAGGGCGCAGCAAGGGGAGGCGCTCCAGCCTTTCTGCGGTGCGCTGATCAGCAGGTCGACTGCGCATTTGTGCATATCAACCCAAAGCGTGCCTGAGGCGATGCAGTCCAGCACGAACAGGCCACCCACCGCATGCACGGCGTCGCCGACGGCCCGCAGGTACTCGTCGGGCAGGATAATCCCTGATGAGGTTTCAACGTGGGGGGCGAAGACAATCTGCGGCCTCGAAGCCGCAATGGCTGCCAGCACGTCGTCCAGAGGGGGTGGGGCGTAGGCAGCCTGGCGAGCAGTGTCGACCGGTCGGGCTTTGAGCACCGTGGTGGCCGCCGGGATGTTGCCCATCTCAAGGATCTGGCTCCAGCGATAACTGAACCAGCCGTTGCGTATCACCAGGCATTGCTGGTCGGTGGCGAACTGTCGCGCCACCGCTTCCATGCCGAATGTACCGCTGCCCGGGACCACCGCAACAGCCTGGGCGTTGTAGACCTGTTTCAGGGTCCTGGAAATGTTCTTCATCACACCTTGAAATGACTGCGACATGTGGTTGAGCGAGCGGTCGGTGTAGACCACTGAGTACTCGACCAGCCCCTCGGGATCGATACTGGGATATAGCTTTGACATAGGTGACTCCTTTGGCAGAGATCTCAGTGGTATCGACCCTGCGCCAAGCCTTGGCAAATGACAAGATTGCCCGGGATTGAATGGCGACTTCTGTCGAGCGGTTGGCATCATCATGTCGATTATGGACGTAGCAATGCTCGCAGGTGAATGTGGGAGCGAGCCTGCTCGCGATGGCATCGCCTCGATTTTCCGGTTGCTCCCGGATTTGTCTTGGCATTTGCCGGCGTTTTTTCGCTTTTCAAGCTTGCTGAAACGTTTCATCAAGTCTATAAAAACGGCACAACTCCAAGAAAGGCTGCTGTTATGACCCCGCTCAAACTCTTTGTTGCCCTCGGCGCAATGTCCGCTGCCTCCCACGCCATGGCCTGGGATTACGTTCTGCTCGACACCGACAAGGCCGCCCGGAACTGGCAGATCACCAGCCAGCAACTCGGCATAAAAACCGCCAAACCCTTCAGCGTTACCCTGCGCACCTTGCACGGCGGTCGGCAGGAGGGCGTCAGCATCGTCGACATCGATAACGGCACGATGAAACTTTCGGTAGTGCCGACTCGAGGCATGAACGTCCTGCAAGCCTCAGTCGGCGATGTGCGCATGGGCTGGGATTCACCGGTCAAGGAAGTGGTCAATCCATCCTTCATCGAACTCAACGGTCGTGGTGGCCTGGGCTGGCTGGAAGGTTTCAACGAACTGGTCACTCGCTGCGGCTACGAATGGGTCGGCCACCCCGGCATCGACAACGGCGAACTGCTGACCCTGCACGGTCGCGCCGCCAATATCCCCGCGAACAAAGTCACCCTGCACATCGATGAAAAACCGCCATACGCCATCACCCTGCGCGGCGAGCTGAAAGAGCAGGCGTTCAAGAAAGTCGACTTCTCCGTCGCGACCGAACTGGTCACCGAACCCGGCAGCGTAGTGTTCGCCCTCAACGACACCCTGACCAACAACGGCGACTATCCGAAGGAATACCAGGCGCTGTACCACAGCAACTTCAGCACCCCGTTCCTGGAACAGGGCGCCCGGTTCGCCGCGCCGGTGAAACAGGTGTCGCCGTTCAACGACAAGGCCAAGGGCGATCTGCCTGACTGGCAAACGTACCGCGCACCGACCAGGGACTACGACGAAACGGTTTACAACGTGGTGCCCTATGCCGATGCCAAGGGCGATACATTGACCGTGTTGCATAACAAGGCCGGCAGCCTGGGCGTTTCGGTCGGCTTCAACACTCAGACACTGCCCGTGTTTTCCCTATGGAAAAACACCGACACCCAAGGCCAGGGCTATGTCACGGGGCTGGAGCCGGGGACAAGTTTTTCCTACAACCGCCGTTATCAACGGCCACTGAACCTGGTACCGACAATTGGGCCCAAGGAACACAAGCAGTTCCGCATCAGCTACAGCTTGTTGGCGGATAAGGCGGCTGTGGACAAGGCCTTGCAGCAGGTGAACGAGATTCAGGGCGGGCGGGAGACTGAGGTGCGGCAGACGCCGTTGGTTGATCTGACCAAGGGGTGACACCGGCTAGAGCGTTGCTTCGCTGATCGCACCAGTCTGTTGCTGTTTGCCAGCTCTTGACTCATGGCTGTCAATCACCCAAGGCGCTACGCTCGCAGGCACGCGCCTTCAACTACAGACGATGCCGATATGAAACACCTGCTTGATCGTTTACGTGGCTGGGCCAGAAAGCTCAAACAGCAAACGATGGTTCTCTGGTTTTGCTTTCAGCATCCGCAAACACCCTGGTTACCCAAGTGGATTTCGGTTTTTGTCGTCGCGTATGCACTAAGTCCAATCGACCTCATTCCCGATTTCATTCCTGTGCTTGGGTATCTGGACGACGTGATTATTTTGCCGCTTGGCATTCTGCTCGCTATTCGGTTGATGCCTGCACAGGTGCTCGAAGATTGTCGGATCAAAGCGAGTGAGTGGGAGAAAAACCACAGGAAGCGGCCAGTGAACAGATTTGCTGCGGTGATCGTTGTAGTGGTCTGGCTCGTTGCTGCGGGCAGTCTGGTGGCTTGCTTGCTGTGAGTTGAAGTTGTTGCTCAACCCATGCGTCAGTCCAGATTTTTTTGAACTCGGGCTGAAAGCACTTTTCCAAACAATATGTGGGAATGTTTCCCACGCAACGATGCCAACTGGCTCTGAGGGATCGTGCGTATACCGCAGTAGCTCATCAATGTTGCAGATTGATGGCCGTGCCGGTTGGCCGGCTGCTCCAATGGGCGGCCGGGAACTCACTGGACATTGCGTTCGATACGGAGATGAGTTCGCAACTCCATGCGGAGGTGCATCATGCTGCTCAAGAAATGTTTATTGGCTCTGGCAATCGGTGGAGTCCTGTCGGCATCGACTGTCCTGGTGCCCGATTACATCGGTAGTTTCTCCAGCGTGTATGCCAAGGATGGCGGCAGCGGTGGAGGCGGTGGTGGTGGCGGTCACGGTGGCGGTAACGGCGGTGGTGGTCACGGTGGTGGTGACGGTGGCGGTGGTCACGGTGGTGGTGACGGCGGTCACGGTACCGGTGGCCATGGAGGAGAGGGTGGCGATCATGGGGCTGCTGGCCATGACGGTGACGGTCATGGAGGCCCGGGACGCGGCGACGCTGACCATGGTGGTGTAGCCGGGAACAAAGGCCCGGGCAACGCCCATGACAACGACGCGGACGACGCTGATCATGATGCTGACAACGATGCCGCCGATGCAGCCAGGGACGCTGCCAAGGCTGATGCCAATGCAGCCCGTGACGCGGCCAGAGCGACTGCTGATGCCGCTCGTGATGCGGCAAAAGCGACTGCAGATGCTGCCCGGGACGCCGCCAGGGCTGAAGCAGATGCCGCCCGGGATGCCGCAAAAGCGGCTGGCGTAGCGGACGAAGACGCAGACGCCGCCAGAGACGCTGCCCGTGCCGCTGCGGATGCAGCTCGGGACGCCGCCAAGGCCGAAGCAGATGCCGCCAGGGATGCTGCCCGGGCTACCGCGGATGCCGCGAGGGACGCCGCCAAAGCCGAGGCGAAGGCAGCCAGAGAGGCCGCCAAAGTTGAGGCGAAGGACGTCAGAGAGGATATGGCGGACGCCCCGGACGAACCGGATTTCGATGCGATGGAGGTAGAGAACTGAGCCTGCACGTTCGGCAATGAACACGGCAGGCATACCGTAGAAAACGTCCCGGGAGCTTGAGGGACGTATCGGCAAAGAGTCGCAAGCCCTGGAACGTCATGGGGTTTGCGACTTTTTTTCGGCTATCGAGCCAGGTCTCTACAGTCAGAGCGAGCGCTGATTCACGCGCTGAGTCAGTTCTTGCGCGGACTCTTTGCGTTCCGAGTAGCGGTCAACCAGGTCGGGGCGATCCCGTAGCAGCAGGGTGAATTTCACCAGTTCCTCCATGACGTCTACCACCCTGTCGTACAGCGATGAGGGTTTCATGCGATTGGCGTCGTCAAACTCCAGAAAAGCCTTTGGCACCGAAGATTGATTGGGGATGGTGAACATGCGCATCCAGCGTCCCAGCACACGAAGCTGATTCACCACATTGAAGGACTGGGAGCCGCCGCAGACTTGCATGACCGCAAGGGTTTTACCCTGGGTTGGGCGAATGGCCCCTAACGCCAACGGCACCCAGTCGATTTGCGCCTTGAACACCGCAGACATCGAGCCGTGGCGCTCTGGCGAGCACCAGACCTGTCCTTCAGACCACTGCATCAGTTCGAGCAGTTCCTGGACTTTCGGGTGGTCGGAGGGCGCGTCGTCCGGTAGCGGCAGGCCGGATGGATTGAAGATCCGCGTCTCGGCGCCGAAGTGTTCGAGCAACCTGGCTGCTTCCTCGACCAGCAGGCGACTGAACGAGCGCGCACGAGTCGAGCCGTATAACAACAGGATGCGCGGCTTGTGCTGGTCGTTGCGTCCATTGGCGATGGGTTGGGTCAGTGCCGTGTCGAGATTGGGCAAGGAATGGGTCATAAGGGCTCCGGTCAAAGCGTGCCGATGCGTTCGAGTTCGCGCTTCAATGCATCGCGGTCAAGTTGTGCAAAAGGCAGTTCGAGGAATGCCCGGCAGCGCGTTTCGATGCGCGCCAGGGTTGAGTGGAACGCCGCTGTCACCCGTGCTTCATCCCCCGTTATGTCCGAGGGATCTTCCAGGCCCCAATGGGCTTTCAGTGCCGGTCCGAAGTATACCGGGCATGCCTCGCCGGCAGCCTTGTCGCAGACCGTGATGACGATGTCCGGCGGGTTGGCTTCGAAAGCCTCGTTGCCTTTGCTGCTCAAGCCGTCGATGGCAATGCCGGCCTCTTGCAAGGTGTGCAGGCTGCGGGGCAGCACCTGTCCCTTGGGGAAACTGCCGGCACTGATTGCCTCAAAGCCCTCTGGCGCGAGATGGTTGAACATGGCTTCGGACAGGATGCTGCGACAACTGTTGGCGGTACACATAAACAGAACGCGCATGGTGACTCCTCTTTGCGGTCGCACAGGGCTATACGCTCAGGCGCAAGGCCAGGGCAGACAAGGTGATGAGCAGGATCGGCAGGGTCAGGACCACGCCGACCTTGAAGTAGTAACCCCAGGTAATGCGGATGCCCTTGCGCTCCAGAACATGCAGCCAGAGCAGGGTGGCCAGGCTGCCGATGGGGGTGATCTTGGGGCCCAGGTCAGAGCCGATGACGTTGGCGTAGATCATGGCTTCGCGCACTACGCCGGTGGCGTCACTGGCTTGAATCGACAGTGCGCCCACCAGCACCGTGGGCATGTTGTTCATGCCCGATGACAGCAAGGCCGTGAGCAGGCCGGTGCCCAATGCAGCGCCCCAGATGCCGAACTCGGCCATGCGGTTCAGGGCCATTGTCATGTAGGTGGTCAGTCCGGCGTTTTTCAACCCGTACACCACCAGGTACATGCCCAGCGAAAAGATCACGACCTGCCAGGGCGCTTCACGCAGCACCCGGCGGGTGGAAATCACATGCCCGCGCGCCGCCACGGCGAACAGCATCGCGGCACAGACCGCTGCGATGGCGCTGACCGGAATGCCCAGGGGCTCCAGGGCAAACAGCCCGACCAACAACAGGGCCAGAACGATCCAGCCGACGCGGAAGGTCAGGGGATCACGCACGGCGCGTCGCGGATCCATCACGTCATCGAGCGCGTAGTGCCGGGGAATGTCACGGCGGAAAAACCAGTACAGCACCACGAGGGTGGTCGCCACGGCAACGAAGTTGACCGGCACCATGATGGCGGCGTACTCGCTGAAGCCCAGGTCGAAGTAGTCCGCCGAAACGATGTTGACGAGGTTGGACACCACCAGGGGCAGGCTCGCCGTGTCGGCGATAAAGCCGGCCGCCATGACGAACGCCAGGGTGGACGCTGGCGAAAAACGCAGTGCGAGCAGGATTGAAACAACGATGGGGGTCAGGATCAGGGCGGCGCCGTCATTGGCAAACAACGCGGAGACGCCGGCCCCCAGCAGTATCGTGAAGACGAACAGGCGTCGCCCGTCACCCTTGGCCCAGCGCGCCACATGCAAGGCGGCCCACTGGAAGAACCCGGCCTCATCGAGCAACAGACTGATGATGATCAGCGAGATGAAGGTCGCGGTGGCGTTCCAGACAATGGCCCACACCAGCGGAATATCCTGCAGCGTCACGACGCCTGCCAGCAGGGCCAGAACGGCGCCCAGGGAGGCGCTCCAGCCGACGCCCAGACCCTTGGGTTGCCAGATGACCAACACCATGGTGAGCAGGAAAATGGAAAACGCAGTCAGCATGTGGATTCTCGACGGTTGAAGGGTCAGCAGCAGGCGGCAGTGTTGAGAGGGCGGTCGCCCATGGCGTTCAGGCGGGTGCTGTCGTCCTTGAGCCAGTCGGCGTTGGCTGCCAGCGTGGTCTGCAGAACATCACGCACCCACGCGGGCAGATCAGGGTTGAGCCGGTAATACACCCATTGCCCCTGGCGGCGGTCCAGAAGCAGGCCGCATCCGCGAAGCTGGGCAAGATGGCGGGAAATTTTCGGCTGGCTATCGTCCAGGGCACAGACCAGCTCACACACGCATAACTCGCCTTCACGGGCGATGAGCAAAGTGGCCCGGGCGCGGGTTTCGTCGGACAGGCATTTGAATACGGCGGCAGGGTTGAGCATTGGCAGGGCTCTGTACATATGGTCATGCGAATATACGTTTATCCATATGTTTCGTGCAAGCCGCTCGGACTCAGGAAGGGCAGAGTTGTTCAGGTATGCGATAGACTTGAACGGTTTCGACGCAAGGCAAAGGAGATGCAGCGCATGGAATCGTTTAACGTTCGCGAGCTGAAAACCACTGACGCTGAAGCTTTACTGGCGTTCGAAATCCGCAACCGTGAATGGTTCGAATCGCATATCGATGCGCGCGAACCTGCGTTTTATTCGTTGCGCGGGGTCGCCGATCATATCGACAGCTATCTGTCGGGTTTGGCCATCGGCGCCTGGCACCCGTTTGTCATCGAGGACTCAAGCCAGGCAATCGTTGGTCGAGCCAATCTGAAAAGCATCGACCTGGCGATGGGGTCTGCCGAAGTGGGTTATCGGATCGATCAGCGCGTGTGCGGGCAGGGGCTGGCAACACTGGCGTTGAGGCATCTGATCCAGCAGGCACAGGTGCGCTGGGGACTTGCGCAACTGGTGGCCTATGCCTTCAAGGAAAACCTGGGCTCCAGAAAGGTACTGGAGCGGTGCGGATTCAAGCTTGAGCAACCTTGCCGTGATGACAGCCCGGGCAGCGAAGAGCGATTCGTCCTGTCGTTTCAATAGTTCTGCAAGCCCGCAGCAGGTTGCTGCGGGCTACTCCTGATCCTGATCTGCCGCCACCTCTTGCCAGCTGTCATCCGGGTCAAAGCGCTTCATCGATTGCGCCAGTTTTTCACCTTCGGGCCCCAGGTCTTTTTCGAACACCTGGCCTTCGTGACTGATCATGAAGCTCATCACCCCGGTGACGTTGTATTTCGCCGGCCAGGCGATCAGGGCAAAGCCGCGGCTCATCTTGTCGCCGATAAGGTAACTGTAGGCACCACCCGGTGCCGAAGGCCCCTGGCCGTGAAGAATGCGGAAGCGGTAGCCATGCCATTCTTCGTCGGCAATGGCTTTGCCGAACGAAGGCCCCAGCGGGCTGATCTGGCCGCTATCGTCTTGTGCCCAATAGAGTCCGTCGTGCTTGCCGGGGGTGCTGAAGATTTTCTGCGCATATTCGAGTGCGCCATCACCGTCCCGATCGACTGACGCATAGTCCATCTGGGCGTCGTGATAGGCCAGCACCGACTGCACCGCGTCGAGTTCATTGCGGCCGATCTGGCGTGCGCGGATCTCAGCACTGCCGGCCTTCAAGTCGAAGCGCCAGCCGCTCGCAACCTTTACCAAGGGGATAGGCAGTGTCCAATTCTCGGGGCCGACCGCCAGGATGCCCTTGCGGTCGCCGATTTTTTCAATGTGGTGTTGCTCGCGGTACTGCTGCAAAAACGCATCGACGTCTTTGCGCTGCACGCCTTCACGCGGGATGTAATTGTGCCAGTCACTACCGAGCAGTTCCGTCAGGCGTGCCTGGTCGGCGTGTTCCGTACCCAGCGCCTGGACCAAGGCCTCTGCGGCCTTTTCCGGGGTTGGAAAGGCCTGCTGCGCCGTCGCCATGCACGACCACAACAAGCCGGCAGCTACCGCAAGGACATGAGGCAGCAAGCCCGTGAATCCTTTCACTCGAGGATGGTTTTTCAACGACGGCCCCCCCTTTGACGCGCTGGTGGATTGGACGGCCGACTGACCTGGTGACCGGCCGAACGGGCGGCACTGGGGCGATGGGCGGATGCCTGGCTGGCCCGGCCACGATTGGCCTGGACGTTGGCCTGGGACGGTGAGCGTGCGCCGGCGAACGCATTGTTGCGGGCACTGCCGGAACTGGCGGCGGGCCGTTTGTTGGGCGCTTGCCGCGTCTGCGCGGAGCCTTCTCTGCGCTGGTTCAACTGGGCGGTCTGGTTTCTGGGTTCCTGGCGGGCCTGGGTCCTCGGCTGCTGATTTTCCCGGGTATTTCTGGCGGTACCCTGGCCTCTGTCAGCCGCCTTGGGCCTGTCCGCACCGCCCTGTAACCGATTGCCGTCCGCGGCGGCTGACTGGAGTTTGCGCGTTTGATCACGGGCTTCGCGGTTGCTGGTGGCAGGTCGTTCGATACCGTGCCTGTCCATTGAACTGCGGGCATTTTCACGGGCCTGGGCGCGCTGGGCAGTGTCCCCGCGATAGGCTTCACGCTGACTGGCACCGTTGAGTTGGCGGCCGTACTGTGCGCGGCTCGCATTGTCTCGATAGGGCACGCCATTGCGGTGCACCGGGTTGTGCTGCCATTTGTTGTTGGTGATCCGGTTGTTGGCGTTGATGTTGTTGTAGCGATTGACGTCGATGTCGATGTCGTTATTGCCCCAGTCACATTCACCCCACAACGATCCAATGATCGCCACGCCGGCGCCAAACGCGAGTCCGGCCATCAGGGCCTGGCCCGGGTAATAGGCCGGTGGCGGTGGATAGTACGCGGGCGGCGAGGCCGGGTAGGGCCATGTGCCGTAGGTAGTTGTCGGGTTATACGTGGGGACGTACACCACCTGCGGATCGGCAGGCTGGATGATGATGGTGGAGCTGCTGGCCGGCGCCGGTGCCGATTCAGGAGCAGGAGCCGGTGCCGCATTCGTGGTTGCAGGCGCGGGCGCCGCGACATTCTGGATCGTCACGTTCTGATACTGGTTGCTCTGCAGATTGCCGGCGGCCTGTGCCTGGCGACGCAGGCGTTGCGCGCTTTCCATGACATCGTCGGGCTGCGCCAGGAAGGCATCACCCAGGCGTTGGACCCAGACGGGATCCTGCCCCAGCGTTGCCAGAACCTGCGGGAAGGCGACCAACGCTTGCACGCTCGGATCCCAGGGCTGGTTCGCCACCTGTTTGACCGCGTCGTCACCCTTGGCGTCCGGATGCGCTTTGGACCAGCTGACGGCCTCGCCGACTTCCCCGGGGTAGGTGGTGGCCATCAGCACCTGTGCAAAAAGAGGGTCCGGGTAAAGCGCAATGGGCGCCAGCATCTGATCCAGCTGTTCCTGGTTGAACACCGGATCCTTGGCCACCGGGGCGACGGGCGCCGCATTGGCCGCGCTTGCTGGAGCGGCGGCGGGTGCCGGAACCGGGGCCGGTGCGACAGCGGTCTCATCCGCACCCAGTGCCAGGCTGGAAGATCCGCTCAATAACAGTACGGCCGACAATGCGTAAAAAAATGGAATGTGCATTGCACCCCCCATGTGGTCAGGCAGGCTTGAAATGAGTGGATCAATCCCCGGCAGGTGAAAGCCGACTCTGCAAGCCACAGAGCTGTGCCTCGACACCGCTCCCTAAGGGTAGCAGCTCATTTGGAGGAGACAGGCTGGCTTTGAAACGCTGTGATCCAGGTCCTGATTCTGATCAGTGTGCGCTGGCATCGCTTTCGTGTTCTTCGGCAAATGCCATGAACACGTCCAGGTCCAGCACATCCAGCCTGATTCGGGAAATGAACGCCGAGAAGGCCAGGTTGGCCGCCAGCAGACGCAGATCAGAGGCCCAGGCCGGAAGGTAGGTCGGTCCCTTGAGCCAGCCGGACTCGAACAGTGGCGCCAGGCGTACCGTGTCCGCCAGGCTGAGGCGCCCTGCAAACAAATGCCCGATCAGTTCCGGTCGGTTATCGCGGATTGCAATGCGCAGCAGGGTGTGGACGCCGAGCAGCCCGGTCAGGTAAGCGGCATCCTTGGTAAACGCCGAACCGCCCCGCAGATCGGCGCCGCGGAACACCCGTTGGGTTGAGCGGAAGGATTCCTCTTGCGTCTGCCCGGCAGCCAGAAAACCTTCGAACACCTGGATGAAGTCGGCGCCCTCCAGCGCCTGCTGGACCGCCAGCACGCGCAGGGCCAGGCGACGCAGGCGGTTGATGTCCATGCTGCCGGTGAACAGTTCGGCCAGGGTGGCAATGCCCTCCTGGGTCTGGGTTGTGCGCGGAGCGCCCAGGCCGAGGCTTGTGAGGTTGGGCTGCCGCGCGCCGTTCTGTGCGGTGGCGACATGCACGAAGGCCTCGTGTTGCAACAGCTGATGCTTGTCCAGCTCCGTGAACAGCGCACTGGCCCGCAGGCGAATGCGGCTCGATCCGGCGATGGCTTTGGCGGCCAGGTTCGGATCGAGCACCACCGTGATCTGTCCGATGCCGAAGAAACGGTCCAGTTCCGGTTGAATCCAGGCGGCGAACACCTTGGCCGGAATCTCGGCGGGGCTGGGTGGAATTCGTGCCCCCCCGAGCAGGGCGTCGGTGGTGTCGAGGAAAAATCGGGCCGCGTCGAGCATGCTCAGTTGCAGGCGCGAGTAATGGAAGTCCGGACGCCGGTACAGCGCTGACGAGTATTGGGTAAAGGCGGGAGTACCCACGGCCCCCAGCATGTGCCCGGCCGTGGCATAGCTACGGGCGGTCAGGGCCAGGTGGTTGCCGGCCGGATGTCCCACATCGCAATGGCTGATAAAGGTTTCCAGGGCGGCGATGTCGACGCTGTGGTCGCGGGGCTGCAACTTGACATTGGGCAGCGTGGCACGCCCGCTGCGCCATTTCGCCAGGAAGTCCTCCTCGACGCCATCGGGCCAGGACAGCGCATCGAGCACGCGGATCTTGCGGGTCAGGCCGGGCAGGGCGGCATCGAGTTCGGACAGGGCAGCGGCGCTCATGGATAGCTCCTCGAGGGACGAGGTGACGTTACAAAAGCTTAGTCGTCGCGGACGGCTGCGTGTTGAGCCGTACGGGCAAAGTCGATGAAGGCCTTGAGCGCTGCGGGCACATGGCGGCGACTGGGATAATACAGATGCAGGCCCGGATAAAAGGGGCACCAATCGGCCAGCACCTGGATCAGGCGGCCATCGGCCAGATACCCGCTGACCATGTCCTCGAACACGTAGGCCAGGCCCACACCCTGCAGTGCCGGGCCGATCATCAGGCTGACATCGCCGAGCGTGAGCGGGCCGCTGACGTCGATTTCCTGGGTGATCGCGCCGCGTTCGAATTCCCAGCGGTACATCGAGCCGCTGGGGAAGCGATGGCGGATGCATGGGATGCCATGCAAGTCCTCGGGTTTTCGGGGGGCGGCATGCTGCTCGAAGAATGCCGGCGAGCCCACGACCACCGACCGCATGTTCGGCCCGATAGGTCGCGAGACCATGTCGGCTTCCAGACGGTTGCCGAAACGTACCCCCGCATCAAAACCGCCAGCCACCACGTCGACCAATGCGTCGCTTTCGACGATCTCAAGACGGATATCCGGATACTCCTTGAGGAACTGGCTGACGATCGGCAAGAGCACCAACTCACAGGCCTGTCGCCCTGCTGTCATGCGCAGGTTCCCTGAGGGCTTGTCGCGAAAGCTATTAAGGTCTTCCAAGGCATCATCGATGTCTCGGAAGGCCGGTTTCAGCCGTGCGAAAAGTCGCTCCCCGGCGTCAGTCAACGCCACGCTGCGCGTCGTGCGATTGAACAGGCGTACGCCCAGGCGATTTTCCAGCGCTCGCAATGAGTGACTGAGTGCCGAGGGCGTCAGACCCAGTTCGACCGCTGCCCGGCTGAAGTTCAGGTGCCGGGCGATGCACAGGAAGATCGACAGGTCGGCGGTGGAGGGGGATTTCATTTGTGAATACCTTTCACAAAGTCATGCAAATTTGTTGGGATTATCACATCAGTAGCACAGCCTTAAAGTGGCATCAACTCATCGAGAAGGCCCGGCAACAACGCTCGGGTCGCAGGCAGGAGGAGTTGAAATGCGTACCTGGTTCATTACTGGCGCTTCCCGTGGTTTTGGCACCCTCATCGCAGAACACGCCCTGCGTGCCGGCGACGCTGTGATTGCCACCGCTCGTCAACCACAAGACATCACTGATCGCTTGGGCGATCACCCGAACCTGCTCGCCGTGCGGCTGGACGTCACCCGCGAGGAAGAGGCGCATCAGGCGGTCGCCGAAGGCATCAAGCGTTTCGGGCGCATTGACGTGCTGATCAACAATGCCGGCTTCGGCGTGCTGGGCGCGGTGGAAGAGACCAGCGCCAGCGAAACCCAACGCCTGTTCGCCACCAACGTGTTCGGCGTGCTCAACGTCACCCGCGCGGTACTGCCGCACATGCGCCGCCAGCGTAGCGGTCATGTGATCAATATCTCGTCGATCGGCGGCTATCAGGCCTACATGGGCTGGGGCGTCTACGGTTCCACCAAGTTTGCGGTGGAGGGCATTACCGAAGCATTGCATCAGGAGCTGGCGCCTCTGGGCATCCATGCGACGGTTGTCGAACCCGGGTTCTTCCGCACCGACTTCCTCGACGAGCAGTCGCTGATCAAGACCGCCCTGGAACTGCCGGACTACGAGGAAACCGTCGGCAAGATGCGCCAGTTTGCCGAAGGCGCCAACCATGCGCAGCCTGGGGATCCGGTGAAGTTTGCCGAAGCGATGCTCGCGCTGGTCAACGCCCCGAAACCGCCACAACGCCTGGCGCTGGGCAGCGACACTGTTGCACGCATCGAGGCGAAAAACCGCTTTGTGGATGCGGAGTTGAGCGAGTGGAAAGCGTTGGCGCTGTCCACCGACTTCAAGGTCTGACGCGTACAGGGGCCGTGTGGAGGTTCAAAGCCTGTCCAACGCGGCCTCAGAGCAGGCTCCACGACACCCCGACGTACATCGCCATGCCCTCGCCAGGGGTGGAGCGGGCCGCGTCCAGCCCTTTGTCGTCGTAGCCCGGCGTGACCGTGGCGGCATAGTGCTTGTCGGTCAGGTTGCGCAGGTCCAGCCAGGTCTGCCAGTCGCCCTTGGGCGCGTTGTAGCCCAGGGTCGCGCCGAATATGGCATAGGGATCGGCGTAGTAGCTGTTGGCGTAATCGACCGCCACCTTGGATACCCATTGGGTGTTGACCGCGGCGAAAAAGCCTTGTGGCCAGTCGTAGCGAAGTTCGCCCTGGTAATAGTGCATCGGCAGGCCCGGCAGGCGGTTGTCGCCGAAGCGGTCATCGTCGCGGTAGTGGAAGTCACTGAAGGTGTAGCTCTGGCGCAGGCTCAACTGGCCGCCATCGCCCGGCGACCAGAGCGGGCTCAGCAGGCTGGCTTCGACGCCCTGGTGCACGGTGGGGCTGGCGTTGAGCTCGTACGGCGTGGTGGCGTTGGCGTCCGGCAACACCGAGAGCAGTTCATGGTGCACCTGGGCGTAGTACCAGGCCAGGCTCCACTGGCCCAGGTTACTGTCACCACGACCACCGATTTCCAGGGTGGTGGCGGTCTGGTTTTGCAGCTTGACCGGATCGCGCTGGGCGCCTGTGGCGGGGCCGCTGCCGGCGGGGAAGCGAATGTTGGAGCTATAGATCAGCGACCAGGGGTGCGGCGCCTCGACCGAGCGACTGAGATTGCCGAACAGTTGCAGGTCAGGTGTCAGCTGGTAGCGCAAGCCCACGCGCGGGGCATAGTCCCAGTCGTGCAGGCTGGTCTTGCCGCCTTCCTGCGGATAGGTGACGTCACTTTCGCGGCGGGTGTAAATGGCGGCCAGGCCCGTGGTCAGCCACAGGTCGTCGGCGATCTCCAGGTCGTTGCCGACATGCAGGACTGTGTCCGAGCCCTGGTAGGTGAAGTTGCGCATCAGTGTGCCCGGTGCGTAACCGGCGGTGTTGCCGGTGGGGATGCGCACGAACTCGCTGGCGCCGGCGTTGGGCAGGTGTTTGGTCACCCGCAGACCCAGCGTGCTCTGGCTTTGCAGACCCCAGAGGGTGTCGCGGCGCTTGTAGTCGAACGTCCCGCTGACGTCGGTGTACGCCACCTTCAGGCGGTTGGGCCCCTCACGCAAGTCCATGGGGTAGTCGTGGTAGACAAGGCCGGTCTGGATGCTCGAATCGTCATCGAGGTACCAGGTGGTCTTGTTGCCGATAAAGGTGCTGCCGGGCTCGTCGCGGCGATCGTCCCGCGCCACGTAGGCGGGGTTGGCCGCCCGTGGATCGTGCTCGATGGAGTGCTTGGTCACGCGTCCCGCGAGGTCGTTGTCGGTCTGGCGATGGCGCAGGTAGAAGCGCGTTTCCAGGTTCGGGTTGAAGCGATAACCGAAGTTGGCGATCACGCCCTGGCTCTCGCTGGCCGTGTGGTCCTGGTAGCCATCGGCGTTTGCGTCGGTCATGGCCACGTAGTAATCGAAGTCACCCAGCACCTGTCCGGAACTGACCTGACGCTGCTGATAACCGTGACTGCCGGTTGCATAGCGTACCTGCAACTTCGGCGCGTTGTAGCCGGTATGGCTGACGTATTCGATGGCCCCGCCCAGGGCCAGGGCACCGCGGTCGAAACCGTTGGCGCCGCGCAACACTTCCACATGGTCGAGCCACAGCGGCTCCAGCAGTTCATAGGGCGTGCCACCAGGGCCGGTCAGCGGCAGACCGTCGAGCATGGCGTACAGCCCCGAGGCATGGGCACCCGGCGCACGGTTGATGCCCGATCCGCGGATCGAGATCTTCACCCCCTCATTGCCCGCCGACTGGGCATAGATCCCGGGCTGATAAGCCAGCACATCCTGGTTACTCGCCACACGGCCCTGCAGCGGACGGCGCATGTCGACCACATTGGTACCGCCGGGTACCTGGGCCAGCCGGGCCTTGGCGTCCTCGATCCCCTGGTCTTCGTCACTCAGGTCCTCGGCCCCGATCAGCACTTGCCCCAGTTCAAGGCCCTGAGCCTGGGTCATGGCCGGACAAACAAGGGCCAGGCCCAGCAGCGCGGCGGGCAAGGAATTAGGCGAGGGCATTGGGGAAACTCCAGACGTACAGGGAACGGGCAATGAACAGTGCGACGCAAGAATGAACGAAGGGAACACATGGCAATTTGGTTTTTTGCCCTCCGGATATTTCCAGTGGCGTTGACGTCACTGCAACGCCCGGGGCCGGGTCAGGCTGAGCAATACGTTCAGATGGCGGGACAGTCTCAGGCGATGTAGCCGCCGATGCCATCCCAAAGCAGCTTCACGGCGGTGACCACCAGCAAGCCGTAACAGGCGCGGTACATCTGGCGTTGATCCAGTCTGGCGTGCAGACGCCAGCCAAGCCAGACACCGCTGGGAACGGCGAGCAGGCAAATGAGCATCAGGCTCAGCACGTTTCCGGTGGGCTTGGCCAGCAGCAGCCAGGGCACCGCCTTGAGGAGATTGCCCACCGTGAAGAACATGCTGGTGGTGCCGGCATAGAGTTGCTTGCTCAGACCCAGCGGCAACAGGTACATCGCCAAGGGTGGTCCACCTGAATGCGCGACCATGGTCGTGATGCCCGAGGTGACGCCCGCGGCCACCGCCTTGGGCGATGAGCGCGGGCGTACGCGGACTTCTCCACCGGCCTTGAACCAGAGACCGACAAAAATCAGTGTGATCGCTGCCATCACGATGACGACCGCGCGGTGGTCCATCACGCGAAAGAGCCAATAGCCGACGCCAATGCCGACGACCAGGCCAGGGACCAGCAGCCCAAGGTCCGGTTTTGACCAGGTAGACGGCTTCCAGTAGCGCAGGCCGAACAAGTCCATGGCGATGAACAGCGGCGCGAGCAGTCCGCCGGCAGTGATCGGGTCCATTACCAGCGACAGCAGCGGAATGCCGACAATGGCAAAGCCGCCACCGAACGCGCCTTTCATGAAGCAGATCAGAAAGACGCCGGCGAAGGTGACAAGGAGTGTGGTGGCGGTCAGTTCCAGTTCCAAGGGGCGGTCTCCTTGCCGTTGTCGGTTGAAAATGGGGATTTCATTCCGGGTGGCCGGGTATCCATAATGTCGACCACGACCTGCTTCACAGAAAGTGCCAGTTTTGAGGTTTTTCCATGGGCCAGTTTTCAGATGGGCCGGATGCATCCTTGCGCGGTGCGCAGCGCCGTATCTATGCCAGGCTGCGGGCGCAGATCGAAGAGGGTACGCTCGCAGCGGGCACGAAGCTGATGTCGACCAGGGCACTGGCGGCCGAGCTCGGCGTGTCGCGAACCACGGTGACGGCGGCCTATGAGCAACTGGCGGCCGAGGGCTTTGTCGCGACATCGACGGGTAAGGCTGCCACGGTCGCGAGCATGATCAGTCCCTCGTCCGGGCACGCCAGGGGGAACTTAGTGCGGCACAAAGCGCTGCCACCTGCGCTTTCCCTGTACGGGCAGCGTGTTGCCGACCTGAAGCCCTACAGCATGGCATCGCCGGGTGCGCGCATCGATTTCCGCTACGGTTCGGTCGCATCGAGGGACTTTCCGGCCCTGGGCTGGCAGCGCGCCTATCGTGTCGAACTGGTCAAGCGTCAGCCGAGCCTCTCGTTCGGGCAGCCCGAAGGGGAGGCGCGTTTGCGCAGCGCCCTGCAAGGCTATCTGCAACGGGCACGAGGCCTGACGTGCGATGCGGAGCAAATCCTCGTCGTGCATGGCTCGCAGCAGGGACTTGACCTGTGTGCCCGGCTTTTGTTGAACCCCGGCGATGGGTTCGTCTTCGAGGAACCGGGTTACCGCATGGCCAGATATTGCTTTGAGGCCGTGGGCGCCGTGGCGCTGCCCCTGTCCGTCGACACCTTTGGACTCAATACAGCCGCCCTGCCGGAAGATGATCGCGTGCGCCTGGCCTATGTGACGCCGTCGCACCAGTTTCCCATGGGGGCGGTGCTGCCTGTCGCACGTCGACTGGAACTGCTGGGGTGGGCGAGTCGACACCGCGCGTGGATCATTGAGGACGATTACGGCGGTGAGTTTCGTTACGGTCAGCGACCCATCGACGCGCTGCAATCGATGGACGCGCAAGCCCGCGTCATTTATGTCGGGACCTTCTCCAAGGCACTTTCACCGCAGCTCAGATTGGGCTATCTGGTGCTGCCACGGGAGTTGGTGCATGTTTTCCGTGAAGCCAAGCGGCTGACCGATCGCCACTCACCGCGCTGGGAGCAAAACGTGCTCGCCTCGTTGATCGAGAGTGGCACCTATGAGCGCCACGTACGCCGTCTGCGCCGGGAGAATGAGCAGCGGCGAAGAGCTTTGCTGGAGGCTGTCGAGCAACATCTGGCGGGGCACGGGCAACTGGTCGGCATGGCGGCGGGCCTGCATGGCGTACTGCTGTTATCGGCACTGCGCGCTCAGGATGAGCCCAGGCTACAGGCGCTGGCGCTCGAACGCGGGGTGGGCGTTTATCCGCTCTCGCCGCTGTTTGCCAACCCCTCGTGCGCAGAGCATGAGCGACCCGCAGGACTCATTTTGGGCTATGCCGGTCTGACACCGCAGCAGGTTCATGACGGGGTCCGCATTCTTGCTGCCGTGATTCGGGACGTCGAGGAGAAAAGCTAACTCATGCCTGCACACATTCGCCTGGCTGTACCCGATGATGCACCGTTGCTGCCCCCCTGTTGAGCGTTGCGCCGCTCAATCATTCCGCTCGATCGATGAGCTGGGTTGGCTGGCGGACGCTGCCACCATGACAGTCGACCGTCACAGGCAGTTGATCGCGTTATCGACTTGCTGGGTGGCTGTCGACGCGCAAGCTCGGCCCATGGGTTTCCTGAGTGCAGAACGCCACGGCAGCGATCTTCATATCCATGAACTGTCGGTCAAACAGTCCGTGCAGGGGCAGGGCTGGGGACGAAGACTGGTTGAAACGGCGATGGAATATGCACGCTTGAATCAGCTGGCTTGTGTCACGCTGACGACCTTCACACAGGTGCCGTGGAACGCGCCCTTTTACCGGCGGCTGGGGTTTGAAGTCACCGCTGGGGCAACTCTGGGCAAGCGCCTTGCAGACATCCTGGCACAAGAGTACGGCTGCGTTTTTGAGCCCGGTAGCCGCTGCGCCATGTCGTGGCGGGTACCCCAGGTCCCGTAGCCGGCATCAAACCGGACCCGCCGGGAGGGCGGGTCCGAAGGGAGATTTTCTTCACACATTCCCGGAAAACTGTAGGAGCCAGCCTGCTGGCGATGGCCTCAGATGCGCCGCGTTCATCCAGTTCACCCGCGTTATCGTTAACGACCATCGCAGGCAAGCCAGCTCCCACAGGGGACCGCGTCCACACAGAAAAAAACTGTAGGAGCCTGCCTGCTGGCGATGGATTCAAGTGCGCCGCGTTGATCCAGCTCACCCGCGTTATCGTTAACGACCATCGCAGGCAAGCCAGCTCCCACAAAGGACCGTGCCCACGCTGAAACTGTAGGAGCCAGCCTGCTGGCGATGGACTCAAATGCGCCGCGTTTATCCAGCTCATACGCGTAATCGTTAACGACCATCGCTGGCAAGCCAGCTCCCACAGGGGACGGTGTCCGAGTTCAAACCAGCGAAAGAACCGATCAAAGCGTCGGCAATTGCCCGATGCGGCCCATCATCTCGGTCACGATCTGCAAGTCCAGCAGGAACTGCTCGGTCGTCTTGAACTCGTTGTCGTTGTGACCGGTGTACTTGACGTCCGGCATGGCCAGGCCGAATTGCACGCCGTTAGGCAGTTCATGCACGGACGTGGCGCCGGCGGAGGTGCCGAATTTGTGTTCCATGCCGAGGTTTTCGCTGGCTACCGCGAGCAGGGCCTTGACCCATTCGCCCTCGGGGTTGCGATACATCGGTTCGGCAATCGACAGGTCGAAGGTCGGTGCGATCCCGGTCTTCTTGCTCCAGGCGTCCAGCTTGGTGGCGATTTCGGACTTGAGCACCTCCGGCGTCTTGCCCTTCGGCACGCGCAGGTTGACGGCGAGTTTGAAGGCTTTGTCATCCATCCCGACATAAGTCAGGGAAGTGGTCAGCGGGCCCATGAACTCATCGGCAAAACCGACCCCCAGCTTGCCACCCAGGTAGTCCAGCCCCCAGTTGTCGGCGGCGTAGCGGGCGGCGTCGGTGATCTGGTTGTGCTTGAGCGCGACCTTGCCGTCGAGGCTATTGATGAAGTCGAGCATCCTGGCCACCGGGTTGACGCCGGACTCGGGCTCGGAGGAGTGGGCGGAAACGCCGGTGACCGTCAGTTTGACGTCCTTGCCGTCGACCTTGGCAGCCACTTCGAAGTTGCCGCCATTTTGCATGGCGTACTCAGTGCCGGCCTTTTGCAGGCTGGCAGCCAGTTCGGCGGGCTTGTCGGTCACCAGGGTCGCGACCGATGTCGATGGAATCTGGTTGGTGGCCAGGCCGCCGGTCATCGAAATGATTTGCGCGCCTTTGCCTTCGCCTGCGCGCTTGGCGAAGCTGGCCATGACGGTGCCGTAGCCTTTCTCGGCGATCACCACCGGGTAGCCGCCATCCAGCGCCAGGTTGTAGTTGGGCGTCGGGTTGCGCTCGAAGTAGTAGGGGATGGCGTCACCGCTGGTTTCTTCGGTGGTGTCGACCAGCAGCTTGAAGTTGCGCGCCAGCGGCAGTTGCTCTTCCTTGATGATCTTCATGGCGTAGAGCGCCACCACGATACCGTTCTTGTCATCTTCGGTGCCGCGGCCATACATGCGATCGCCGACCAGGGTGACCTTGAACGGATCGAGGCGGGTGCCGTCCTGCAGAACCCAGTTCTCCGGCGTCACCGGCACCACATCGGCATGGGCGTGAATGCCGACGACTTCATCGCCCTTGCCTTCGAGGGAGATCTCGTAGACGCGGTTGTCGATGTTGCGAAAGTTCAGGTTGAACGCCTGGGCGAGGCCCTTGATCTTCTCGGCAATCTTGAGGAATTCGGGATTGTCGTGCTGGTCAACGCCGTCCACGCGCACGGTCGGAATGGCCACCAACTCCTTCAGGGTCTCGGTGGCCGCGCTGCCGTACTTCACCCGGGCATAAAGACCCAGCAAACGATGGATTTCGTTCTGCTGCTCAGCGGACAGCGCCTTGTTGTCGAGGAAGGCACCGATGGCCGGGCCGAGGTCGTCGGTTTTGGCGACATCGCTCTTGGCCAGGGTTTGCAGGAACTGGCGGAAATCCTTGACCGAAGCATCATTGAACGTCTTGAGGATGATCGCGCTCTGTTGCGGTGTGATGTTGGCGTGGGCAACGCTGGTGAACGACGAAAGGCTGGCGAGCATCAGGGTGGTCGCAGCCAGGTGCTTGAGTGAAAAATCCATTGCTGGGGGCATTCCTTTGCAGGCGGGTTGTAAGAAATATCTGATCGTTTGATCAGAAACATTTCAAAACTAACACCATGAGCCTGTGAAACGGGAGTCCCTGAAGTGGGATCTGTCGCACAGAAATGCAAAAGCGACGCAGAAACGAAAAAACGCTCTTTCAGTGTTTACATTCCGCCAACACCACCTGGCAGGTATCCGGCGTGCCACCCGATCGGCCGGCATAGCGTTTGCAATTAGCCAGGGATTTCTGGCGAGCGATGTTCAAGGTGTTGCCCCAAGCGAGGCCTCCTTCGCCGACAGTGGGAAGTGCCTTTGCATAGCAGGTTGAGCCAATGCTTGAGGCTGCAGGGCGAGCCGTGGTGGTTTTGCCTGAACATCCGGCCAGCAGCGCCAGATTGGCGGCGAGCAGGGAAAGCAGGATCCATGACGAGCCTTGGCGTGCTGTATGTCCCGTCATTGCGGTTCCCCTGTATCAAGAGGCGTGCTCAAGGTCGTGCCTGTTCAGTATAGACGCCGCACTCCTTGGACACGCTCCATAGAGTTCCTGTGCCTCAGCCGTTTGTCATCGGGTCGGCAGCTTGATCTCTTCGTCCAGCGCATGGGCTGCCTGGATCGGATCGAAGTATTCACGGATAAACCTGAGCTTGCCGTTCTCGGCTTCGACGAACAAAACGTAGGCCTGCCGGTAGATTCGGCCCGTCGTCTTGATTGTCCCTTCGGCCTTTACTTGCGCGACGGCTTTTGAGTGGTCGGCCAAGGCATCGATCTGAAGGTCGTAAAAGCGAAAATCTTGCACCGCTGCGATAAACCAGCCGACATGACCCAACACCTCATCACGGCCCGACAAACGGGTCGGATGCCCCAGGCCCGGGGCGTAGGGAAGCTCCCAGACAATGTCGTCGGAAATCAGCGATTTCCATTTCTCGGGGTGGGCGACAAAAGTGTCGAAGTGCGCCTGTAGCAATGTTTGAGCCTGGTTCATCTTTCGCCTCCGGGGTTGTGATGGCCGGTGTGCTGTGACGGCTACTCACGGCCTGGTCGAAAGAATGTCCCACGGAACGCTGTTCGGAAAAACCCGGTTAAATTCGATCGCCAGGTTCCAGAAAATCGACAAGTACCGTCCTCAAGCCAATGCCTCCTGCGCCGAGCCTTGCTGAACGAAGCGTTCAATCAACCATCGCGCCGCCGGCCCCGGTGGCACATCCGTGCGGTAGATGACGTCGAAGGAGTATTGACCGCTTTTGTATTCCGGAATGTTCAGTTGCACGAGTCGGCCGCTCTCCAGATCTTCCTGGACCATCGGGGCCGGCATGTTGCCCCAGCCGATGCCTTCACGCAGCAGCATGTGCTTGGCGCCCAGGTCCGCCAGCCGCCAGGTGCGGTTGCTGAGCACGGCGAAATCCTTGTCCTTGGTCAGCACCGAACGGTCGGACAGCACCAGTTGCGTGAACTCTCGCCCGGCGCCCGGAACATTCGAGTCGCTCGATGCCAGAGGATGATTCGGGGCTGCCACCGGAATCAACTCGACACTGCCGACGCCCATTCTTTCGATACCGTCGATGCCTTCATTCATGGGCCCACTGACGCCGATGATCGCGCCACGGTTGATCACCAGCTCGGTGACGGCGCCGAGGGCTTCCATATGCAAGTGCAGGGCAACGGTCGGGAACGCTTCGCGAAAGGATTTGAGTGCGTCCACCACGCGTTCGGGCGGAAGCATTACATCGAGTACCACGTGAACCTCGGCTTCGAGCCCCTGGAGCAGGCCCTTCACTTTGGCGCGTAATCCATGAATACCGTTGGCGATGGTCCTGGCTTCGGCCAGCACGGTGCGGCCGGCATCGGTGAGCTGGGGTTTGCGGGTGGTCTGACGGTCAAACAGCGACACGCCGAGCTGCATTTCCAGGTTGGCGATCGAGTAACTGACGACCGAGGTGGCCCGGTGCAGTTTTCTGGCCGCTGCGGCAAAACTGCCGACTTCCACGACCGTCAGGAACACGCGCAGCTGGTCCAGTGTCGGTGTTCCGGGGTCAGAGATCATGCCTGTTTCCTCGAACGTAATGGCCAATATTATCCCGGTACAACGTATAGAGTCATGCATCTGCCCGGTGTGCTGGAAAAATGAAACACCAGGCAGATAAGCGCAAAACCGCGACAGGTTGAACAAGGCTCCTAAAGAGTGGCGAACCGTGATCGGCGACAGTTGAGTCGTCGAAAGCGACACCCGCATACGGCGTATGCGCAGCGGCTGGAATGGTTCAGCTGCTCTCTGGAAAGGAGAAACGAAATGACTGATTTTATGCCTACCCCCAACGAAATCGCCGGCAAAGTCGTGATTGTGACGGGCGCCGCCAGTGGTATCGGCCGTGCCATCGCCGAGCTGTTCCATGCCCGTGGCGCCAAGGTCGTTGCCGAAGATATCAACCCTGAAGTGAACACCCTCGAGCGCCCGGGCCTGGTGCCATTCGTGGCCGACATCACGGTCGATGGCTCGGCGGAACAAGCGGTTGCCCTGGCCGTTCAGCACTTCGGCAAGCTCGATGTGCTGGTCAACAATGCGGGGCGGATCATCTACAAGCCTCTGGTGGAAATGACGCGCGAGGACTGGAGCTGGCAGATGGAGACCAACGTGACGGGCGCGTTCCTTCATTCCCGTGAAGCGGCGAAGGAAATGATGAAGCAAAAGTCAGGCGCCATCGTCAACATCGCGTCCTATGCCTCTTACTTCGCGTTCCCGGGCATCGCGGCCTACACGGCGTCGAAAGGGGCTCTGGCGCAACTGACCCGAACCCAGGCGCTGGAAGCGATAGAGCACGGCATTCGGGTCAATGCGATTGGCGTGGGCGACGTGGTCACCAACCTGCTCAATCACTTCATGGAGGACGGCCCGGGCTTCCTGCAAGAGCACGGAAAGTCGGCACCGATCGGCCGTGCCGCTTCGCCCGATGAAATCGCCGAGATCGTGGCATTCCTGGCCTCCGAGCGCGCCAGTTTCATTGTCGGCTCGGTCGTCATGGCCGATGGCGGCATGAGCATTCCCGTGGGCAGTTGATTGGCCGGTTGTACTTGCGGCACGGCGAGCGCCGTGCCGCGTTTTCATTTGCGGTAATGACTGGGCGGAACGCCGACCTCCCGTTTGAATGCCTGGGAAAAATGGCTGGCGCTGCTGTAGCCGACCTCAAGTCCCGCATCGATGATGCTCATGTCGGTTTCAATCAGCAGTTGTCTGGCCTTGGTCATTCTCAGCCTGATGAAGTAGCGCGAGGGGGAAAGCCCCGTGGCGCGTTTGAACAGGCGGCTGAAGTGGTACTCGCTCATCCCGGCTGCGGTGGCCAGATCCCCCAGGCAAAACGTCTCGCCCAGCGACGCCTCCATTGCAGTCACCGCACGCTTGAGCTTGAAGGCCGGCAGGGCGTTGCGCTGAACGATGTTATCGGCTTGCGCATCCAGATAGTGGCGCGCCAGGTGCACGGCGATGCACTGGGCGATGCCTTGCATCAGCAGCGGGCTGGTTTCTCCCCGGGATTGCAGTTCGACTCTGAACTGTTCGAACAACAACGATAAAGTCTCGTCACGCCCCCCGGATATCTCACGCAGACCAATCGAACCCGTGACGTGTTTGCCGGTTTCCTGAATCGCTCGTTCCAGCAGGGGCAGGCCGAGGTAAATGTGCATCACCACAAAGGGCTCCGCACTGGTCACTTGCCAGCGCATTTCGTAGGGCACGGCGCTGGTGGTGAGGAAAAAATCCCCCTTTGTCACTTCACTCGCCCGCCACGCTTCGCCAGTCTCCCGTTCCTCAATGGTGGCGCTCCCGGAAAGTACCCAGACAATCAGCGGCTCAGCCACGGCGGGAACGATAACGCTTTGCTCGATCCGCTCACGGGTAAAGATCTGCACCAGCACATCGTTGGAAAAAACCTCGTCGGAGGCGGCCAGGCGCTGACCGCGAATGTGGGCCTCCAGGCCTGTTGCAGACGTTCGCTCAGCGGTTTGCACGATTGAGCTCCCTATCGATGGGGTGATTGGCTTGTCTATTTTATCGAATCAAATGATCTAAATTAGTCGGCTATTCAGATGAGCTGGCCGAGAGCAACATTTCCTCAACAGGGCGGTTCATGTCGAATCGCACCCCCATTGAAGGAAATGCCTCATGACGACTTCCGCAAACATCGCTCATTCCGCCCCCGCTGAACAGAGCCATTCCGACGTCACCCAGGCTTCGGCCTCGTTGATCGGCCGCGTACTGCTCAGCGCAATCTTCATCCTCTCCGGTTTTTCGAAACTGGCCGCTCCGGCCATGATGGTCGGCTACATCAGCTCTGTAGGTCTTCCCCTTCCGCAATTGGCGCTGGCGCTGGCGATCGTCGTTGAAATCGGTGGTGGCCTGGCACTGATCGCCGGTTACCGCACCCGCACCGTTGCCGCTGTGCTGGCTGTGTTCAGCGTGTTTACCGCACTGGCCTTCCATAACGCCCTGGGCGATCAAAACCAGTTCATCCACTTCTTCAAGAACATCGCGATGGCCGGTGGCCTGTTGCAGGTCGTGGCCTTCGGTGCCGGTCGTTTCAGCCTCGACGCTCGCCGTCGTTGATACCCCGCGCTGCGAAGGCCAGCCCCTCGCAGCGCAATGTTCTTCTCCCTTCTTTTTTAATAGTCGAGACCTCCATGAAAGCCATACGCGTGTACGAATACGGCAGCCCTGAAGTTTTACGTCTGGAAGACATTGCCGACCCGGTGGCCGGTGTCGGTGAAGTGCTGATCGATGTCGCCGGAGCCGGGGTGAACCCGATTGACTGGAAGATCCTTTCCGGTGCCATGAAAGCGTTCATCCCTTTGCCGCTGCCCTTTACCCCGGGGGTTGAAGTGGCCGGTACCGTGATCGCGCTGGGGCAGGGCGTCACTGAATTCAGCCTTGGCGATGAAGTGTTTGGCTTCATCAACATCGTCGGGGGGTATGCGACCAAAGCCGTCGCCCAGGTTGCAAAACTGGCGCTGAAACCCAAGTCACTCAGTGCTTTGCAGGCCGGCGCTGTCCCCGCAACGGCCCTGACGGCCTGGCAGGCCCTGACCGAACACGCGGGTGTGCAACGTCGGCAGAAAGTGTTGATCCACGCCGCGGCCGGTGGCGTGGGCAGCATGGCCGTGCGGATCGCCAAGTACCTGGGTGCCGAAGTCTACGCAACGGCCTCCGCGCATAATCACGCTTACCTGAAAGACCTCGGCGCTGATTACACCATCGACTACAGGACCCAGGCATTCGACGAGCTGGTGTCCGGTGTCGATGTGGTACTGGACCTGGTGGGCGGCGACACACAGACCCGTTCCTTTGCGGTGCTGAAAAAACACGGCGTGCTGGTATCGCCCGTGAGCCTGCCGAACATGTCACTGGCCAACGACTACGGTGTGACCCCCGCCAACTTTGCCACTCGCTCCGATGGCCGGCAGCTTTCGCTGATTGCCGAACTGTTCGACAAGGGACACCTCAGGGTCGACGTCGAGGCATTCCCGTTGAGTGACGCGAAAGTGGCGATCGAGAAAAGCATGGGCCGGCATTTACAGGGCAGGCTTGTCCTCGACACAACGAAGTAAGGGCTTCCCCGACAGGATCAGGCAAGTTGTCAGAAGGATCTGACTAACTGGCCGACCGCCGTTATCCCTAATCTGGACTGGCAGCGAGACACCGATCTCGCGTCACCAGGCACTCAAGTGAGGGATTAGGTCATGTCGAACATCTCGAAAAAAGTCGTTCTGATCACGGGCGCGAGCAGTGGCATAGGCGAGGCGACAGCGCGCCTGTTAGCCAGCAAGGGGGCGCATGTCGTACTCGGGGCGCGTCGTACCGAGCGCCTCGAAATACTCTGTGGCGAGATCAACGCGAGCGGTGGAGTCGCTCACTTTCAGGCATTGGATGTCACCCGCCGAGACGACATGCAAGGGTTTGTGGACTTTGCGTTGAAGCTGCATGGCCGGGTCGATGTGATCGTCAACAATGCCGGGGTGATGCCGCTGTCGAAACTCGAGGCGCTGAAAGTCTCCGAGTGGGACCGGATGATCGACGTCAATATTCGCGGCGTGTTGCACGGTATCGCGGCCGGTTTGCCGCTGATGCAAAAACAGCAATCAGGCCAGTTCATCAATATCGCCTCGATCGGTGCCTACACCGTCAGCCCGACGGCGGCGGTCTACTGCGCGACCAAGTTTGCCGTGCGCGCCATCTCGGAAGGCTTGCGCCAGGAGGTCGGCGGGGACATCCGTGTCACTGTGATTTCCCCGGGCGTTACCGAGTCCGAATTGGCCGAGAGCATTTCCGATGAAGGCGGGCGGGCCGAGATGCGCGAGTTCCGCAAGATCGCCATCCCTGCAATGGCGGTCGCTCGTGCGATCGCTTACGCCATTGAACAGCCTGCCGATGTGGACGTCAGTGAGCTGATTGTCCGCCCGACCGCCAGTGCGTTCTGAACGGAGGACTTGAACATGACGATGAAAAAATCCGCTGATCAGGATAAGTACGTCGGTCTGTGGGTCACGGCAGACGGGCTCATCCGCCATGAGCTGTTACCCGGTGGCCGGTACGATGAAGCCCGGGGCCGCAAGACGAGTGCCTACCAGGGCCGGTATTGGCTGGAGGGTGACCATATCGAGTACGTCGACGACACCGGCTTCACGGCTGACGGGGAGTTCCTCGACGGGATCCTGTACCACGCGGGCATGATTCTTTATCGCCAGATGTAGACGCCTGACGCCGCAGTGGCGGGTGCTCATTCGACAAAGAGTGAGCACCGCCGCCATCCGTCATCGAGCATTGCGCCCGTTATTCGTGTACCGACCTCACCACTCGCCTCACATGGCTCAACAGGTGATCGACATCCTCGGCGGTGGTGGCGAACGAGGTGACAAAACGCACGATGTTGGGGCCCCAGCGATCATGGTAGAAGACGAACCCGGCCTTCAGCAGTGCATCGATCACGGCAGAGTCCAGCCGACAGAACAGGATATTCGCCTCGGTGCCGCCCAGCACTTCAACGCCGCTCAGGCCGGCAAGCCCCTGCGCCAGGCGCTGGGCGGCATCGTTGGCCTTGCGGGCATTGCGCAGCCAGAGATCATCGCTCAGGTACGCATCGATCTGCGCCGAAAGAAAACGCATTTTGGAGAAGAGGTGACCTGCACGCTTGCGGCGGTACCTCATTTCGGTGGCGAGCGAGGTGTTGAACAGGACGATGGCTTCCGCCGCCAGCACGCCATTCTTGGTGGCGCCAAACGACAGGGCATCCACGCCGGCCTTCCAGGTCATCTCTGCCGCCGAGCAATCCAGGGATACCAGGGCGTTGGCGAATCGGGACCCATCCATATGGAACCCAAGGGAAGCCGACTTGCAGACCTCACCGATAGCCGCGATTTCGTCCAGGGTGTAGAGGCTGCCGACTTCGGTGGCCTGGGTGATGCTGACGCAAGCGGGCTGGGTCGTGTGCACGTCACCCAGTTTTTCGCGGGTGCGCTCACGCAGTCGGGTGATGTCCAGCTTGGCCGACGGACCGTCGATGGTCATCAGCTTCGCGCCGTTGGAGAAGAACTCCGGCGCACCACATTCGTCGTTGTTGATGTGACTGGCCGGATGGCAATAGATATTGCCCCAGGGGGGCGTCATCGCGCTCAGGCACAGGCCGTTGGCGGCTGTGCCGGTGGGCACGAGAAGGACCTCCACGTCGCGCTCGAAGATCTCGCTGAATTTGCGCTGGACCTGCGCCGTCAACTCGTCGCTGCCATAGGGGCCCGCCTGGCCCGTGCTGTGTTTCACCATGGCGTGTGCCACCTCAGGCGATGCGCCTGCGATGTTGTCACTTGAAAAACCCAGGGCGGGCGGTCTGCTTGTTTCACCGTTCATCATCCAACTCTCGGCTGCGCAGGCGAAGGTGTTTCGCCTGGATGGGCGCATCCTAGGGAGAGGGACGGTTGTCGCGCTTGTAAAAAATTGACGCTCGCCTGATGGTCGACGCCCTAAGTCCTGTAGCGCGAGGGTGCGACGCCGAATGCCTGGCGAAAGGCGCGGTTGAAATGGCTTTGATCGTAAAAGCCGACGGCGTGGGCGACATCGACGATCGGTTGCCCGCTGCGCGATAGCAGGCCACACGCCCGTTCCAGACGCAGCCGAAGCAGCCATGCGTGCGGCGTCATGCCGATGGTCCGCTTGAACTGCTTGAGGAACGGGAATCGGCCCAGACCGCACAATCCGGCAAGATCATCGAGCGAGATGCGCTGATCGATGTGGCTGAAACAATAGTCCCTGACGCGCGACCATTGCAGGGCTGAGAGCGATCCGGGAATGCTTTCGGGCGTGATTGTCCGTGACTGGCACAACAGGCGTTCAAGCAGGGTGAACCATTGCGTCTGCAGCGCTAGGCTGCCCGGTCCAACGGCCTGCTGCATCGCTTCGTGCAGGGCGCGCAGGTTGCCGACAAGCCGCGGGTCTTCCAGCAACACACTGGTCAACTCAAGTTCTCTTGGTTGACCGCTGATCTCCTCGGTCATGTCCGCGATCAGTGCCTGCGACAGACGGAACGTCTTGAGCGTATAGGCGCCGCCGCCTTCAGACGCACCATCGTGAATTTCGCCCGGCGGCATCAGGGCAATACGTCCCGGCCCCAAAAGAAACGACTCGCCCTTCGAACGATGACGCTGGATGCCTTCGGTGACAAAGCCAATGTGGAAATCGAGGTGGTAATGGCGATCGAAACCGACATCCGCAAAACGTGCGGAACCCAACACCAGGCCTGGTACTTCGGGTACGTGATGGTACTTGGCATGCTCAGTCATGGGACCCGTTCAACAATCGGCGAGGAGGGCAGGGGCGCCCAAAGTCTAGATGCTCACGCGGTTTGGATCCATGGGGTGCCAGTATCGGAGGTGGTTACTGAGGCACCCGCGGTCGCTAAAGGCCACTGAACAGGCTGATGATCACGGCATTGACCAGGTCAATGAAAAAACCACACACCAGTGGCACGATCAGGAAAGCCTGGTGCGCCGCGCCGTACTTCTGTGTCACGGTCGACATGTTGACGATGGCTGTCGCCGTGGAGCCGAGGGCGATCCCGCCGAATCCGGAAGCAATCACACTGGCTTCGTAATCGCGCCCCATGAAGCGGAAGACCACAAAATACGTATAGGCGATCGTCAGCAGAATTTGCAGGGTCAACGCACACAGTATGAATAACAGCGCACCGCTGAGCTGCCATAGCTGAAGCCCCATCAGGGCCATGGTCAAAAACATGCCCAGGCAGATATCGGAGATCAGCGACAGACCCAGGCTGGCGCCGCTCCAGCTTTTCAGGCGTTGATCACCCACAAAGGCCAGCACAAGGTGGTGAATGACGATGCCCGCGAACAGGCAGCTGACAAACTTGGGCAGGGTGACGCCGGCATCGACCAGCAGCAGGTTGAGTCCATAGCCGAGCATCAGGGTCAGGTTGAGCCACATCCACGCCCAGAGCACGTCGTAGTAGTCCAGCGCCTTGCTCGGTTGTTGCTCGAGAATGCCGACTTCCAGCTCCGCATCCCTGGACGGCGTCAGTCGGTAACGACGTATCAGTCGGTTGGCGATAGGGCCGCCGATGACGCAAGCGGCAATCAGGCCGACGGTGTTGCTGGCGATGCCCAGTTCATGGGCGTTACTGATGCCCAGTTTCTCGACGAAAAGCGGTGCCCAGGCCAGGGTGGTACCCACTCCGCCCGTGAGGGAAATGGAACCCACCATCAAGCCTGCCTTGGGATCAAGCCCGAACGCCTGGGCCACACCCATGCCCAGAGAGTTCTGCAGGAGAATGAACACAGCGGCGAGTAACAGCAGGATCAGTAGCGGGCGCCCACCCTTGAGCAGTTGGCGCATGTCCGATTTCAAGCCAATGCCGGCGAAGAAATAGAGCAGCAGGGTGTCGCGAACCTGCAGGTCGAATTCGACCTGGATATTCAGGCCGAAGTAGAGCAGGGAGGTTACCGCCGCACAGACGAAGCCGCCGACGACCGATTCGGGGATGCAGTACTGACGGAGAAAGGCGTTGTGCTGGACGAGGGTTTTGCCGAGGAAAAGCAGGAGGATGGCAAGGGTAAAACTCACGAGGCCGTGAACCTGGAAGAGCTGTGAAGTCATTTAAGGCCTACCTGAAAACTGAAAAATCATTATCAGGATCCGGTCATTCAATGTTTGGACCTGGATCAATGAATGGTCGATACAGCCACTTCCAGCCTTGCTCGCCAGACAGCTCCGATCATCAGCTGCGCCTGTGCGCCAGCAGTGAGGACAGCCTAGCCTGAATGGGAAAACCCACCAGTATTGGCATAGGCTGCCATCATGCTTGCGATGGTCAATCCAACAGCGCGGCTTAGCGCTTGATCAGGGAAATCTTCGTCCCCTCGATACTGACCCCCGCCATTAGCCCTTGCTGGTCGAAAATGAACGCGTAGGCGTCGTCTTTCAGCGTCGAACTGGACAGGTTCTTCGCCACCCCTTCATCAACCACGACAACCGTTGGCCCCACACCGATTTCCCAGCCCTTGGTTTCGGCGACATATTTCACGGCTTTATCGGTCATCAGGAAAACCGCATAGCCGTACGACTGGGCGCCGGCCTGCAGCCCCCATGAACCGCTGACGGAGTTGTAGTAATTTTCGACTTTGGTGCCTTTCATCATGACGCCTTCGCCGTAGCTGCCACCGAACACAAGGCCCGCCTTGATGATTTTCGGGAAAACCAGCACCGCTTTGGCTTCGTGCGAGATTTTTTCGGCAAAAGGATGGGCCTTGTAAAGCAATTGCAAGGCTTGTTTGGCATCGGCATTCAGATCCTCGGCGGTGGCCGCTCCTGCACTGTTCAGGAAACCGGTCGATGCCAATGTTGCAGTGGCGAGGAAAAACGAGAGGAAGAACCGCATTGATTGAGTCATTTGCATACTCCGCTGAGGGAGCATTGGATGAGAGCAGCGGCAGGCGCCTGCATTTGGCAGGAACTGAATCCGCTGAGGTTATCCGGCGCACCCTGAAATGTGTGAATTCAAGCATTGCTTTTGTATGAAGCAGGTTCTTGACCACCTGTCATTTGCGATGCCATCAGATGTTGTGACCACTGCGTCATGGTGGTGTTCGTTCGCCAGGCCTTTCTTTGGGTTTTTGTCGAATAAAAAAAGGCCCGCTGATTGGGCGGGCCTTCTTTTATTACGCCAGAGTCTGGCGCTCTTTCTGTGGTTCCGGCTGCGCTGCCTTAGTTGGCAATGCGTAGCTATCGGTGAAGCTTTTTTGCGGAAGTTCGCGGTGACGACCTTCGGAAACCAGGCGGATCACTTTCCGCGCCGGCTCTTCAATGCAGTGATAGAGGAACATCGAGAAGGCCAGGATCAGGGGAATCTCATACTTGAGATCCATCATGCCAAACATCTTGCGCTCTACGAACAACACCATGATGTGACACATGTAGAGGCTGAAACTGATTTTCCCAAGGTAAACCGACACCGGGTTGGAATAAGCCCAAATCGGTCCTGCACGGAACAGGCTGGCAATCATCACGATCACGAGGAACGGGAAAACCATGTCGAAGTAGTACTGGATGCTGGTTGCCCAGAACATCAGTAGGATCAGAGGGGCAATTGCGATTGCGGTGACTCTCCAGAGTCTGGAGTCCGGCAGGTCATGGCATACCTGATAGGTGCAGTACCCGGCAACAAAGTAGACGATGCACTTGATGGTCCAGATGCCATTGGCAAGCAAGTTCGGTTGCAGGAAGGGCGCATAAAGTGCCAGGCCGATCAAGAGGAGTGAGAACGAAATCTTTCCCCACTTTCTTGTGAGGTAGGCGACGAACGGAAAGGTCAGGTAGGCCGCCCACTCGCAACTGATCGACCAGGACGGCTGATTGAACGTCAGGTTGGGGGTTACGCCCCACGCATGCACCAGAAACAGGTTCGCGTAGAAAGTGTAGGCGGTATCGACAGGCGACCATTCATACAAACGATGCATCGGCAGAATGAACGCTGTAATGACCAGCATAAACAAATGCACCGGGTAGATCCGGGCAAGCCTGGCCACCCAGAAACTGATAGCTTCTTTAGGGCGAAGGCCGTCTGCAAAGTCTTTCCCGTGGACATAAGCCAGAATGAAACCGGAGAGGATAAAGAATATATCTACCCCGAGGCCTCTCGTCTGGAAGAGAAATGCCAGGCCGCCGTAGGCATTGGCGAGGTCCCCGTATCGAATGTGAAGCAGCAGGACTGACAAGGCAGCGAATCCCCGTAGCCCGGTCAGGTTTTGTATGTGTACGGCGCGCATCAAGCACTCCATTGCGGTTGTCTGGCAGGTTGAGCCTGCAGGGAGGGCGGCGATTAAATCACAGCTTTGTTACAAAGCATACAATTGGCCATCATGTTGATTTGTGCTTGTTACTGACAATCATGAGGACGTCGAAAATAGGCGAATTTCATACCACTTTTTGCACCACTGGTCGGCGTCAAATCGTGCGTTGAAAAAGTGAGCAGGTATGCGGTAGATCTCTTGTCAAAAGTTCACGCAGGGGAAACCTTTAGTGTTTCCTAATGTTTCTTCCCGTCGCCTGGGGATCGCAGCTTTTCAAACCCTCCTGCCCTGGAACCCCCGAACCAGCCATGTGGTGACGTTGGAAGGTTGGCGAAGGCTCCAGAACATCCGTCTGCATTCGCGATAAACGGTAAGGCCGAAATGGCGCACTTGTGACCCCTTGGGCTTGTCCAATTTTCTTCAACCCGCTGTAACGCAGTTAACGCTTACCATTTCCTTTAATGGAGGGTAGTACCATGGCTGTAATCAATGGGACTGAACAAGGCGACTTCATATTTGGCAACCCCGAGGATGATCAGATCTTCGGCCTTGGCGGCGACGACTTCATCCTGGGTGAGGGAGGCAACGACACGATAGAAGGGGGTGACGGCAACGATGAACTCGTCGGTGGTGACGGCGATGACCTCCTTCGCGGTGGCGCCGGACTCGACAGTCTCACGGGCAGTGTCGGTGCCGATACCCTGACCGGGGGTGCGGATAATGACGCTTTCAACTGGTTTGTCGGCAGTGGCGCGGATTCCACTTCCCTGGCCCGCGACACGGTGACCGACTTCCAGGGGGCCGGCGTTGCCGGTGGTGACAACCTGCTTCTCTCCGCGAGCAACCGCCTGGTTTTCGAGGGGGCTCGCCCCACGGTGCCGACGCTGGGCGCTTCGCTCGGTTTCGGCGGCAACGGCTTTACCGAGGTGTTCTATGCCGTAGGTGCCGCCAGCACGCTGCTGTTCGCGGACTCCAACGACAATGGCGTGCTCGACGCCAGTGACTTCTCCGTACAGTTGACGGGACAGCACAACCTCACAAAAGCCGATTTCGGCACCACGGCCTTCGTCGTGCGTGGCACCGAGGGCAATGACGTGATCAACGGCACCCCGGACGCCGATACGATCCTGGCGCTCGGTGGCAACGACGTGGTCAACGCCGGCAACGGCAATGACATCGTCGACGGCGGCGCCGGCAACGACATCCTCAACGGTGGCGCGGGAATCGACCGGCTTACCGGGGGGCTGGGCAATGACATCCTCAACGGTGGCGATGACCGCGACCTCATCACGGGGGGCGACGGCAACGACATCATTGATGGTGGCGCAGGCAATGACACGACGCTTTCCGGCGGCAACGGCACTGACATCGTCAATGGTGGTGCCGGCAACGATACCCTCGACGGCGATGCCGGTAACGACCAGTTGTTCGGCGGTGTCGGTAACGACGACTTCTTTGGCGGCGAGGGTAACGACCAGATCTTCGGCGAAGACGGCAACGACGAACTGTTCGGCGATGCCGGCAACGACCAGTTGTTCGGCGGCAATGGTGACGACGCGCTCGAAGGCGACGCCGGGGCAGACCAGTTGAACGGCGGCGCCGGCAATGACGAGTTCGAGTTCTTCCTTGGCTCGTTCAACCCGAGCTCGACCTTCGCGACCTTCGATACGGTCCAGGACTTCCAGGGTGCAGGTGTGGCCGGCGGCGATACGCTCGAGCTGAACGATGAGTTCGTATTTCGTGGCCAGGTCACGCTCAATCCACAGCTTGGCGCGGCACTGGTCGGCGGCGGCAACGGCATCACCGATCTGTTCTACACGGTCCGCCAGGGCAACACCTGGCTGATAGCGGACGACGATGACAACGGCCGGCTCGACAACACCGACTTCACGGCGAAGTTCCTCGGCGTCAACAACTTCACGGTGGGCGACTTCGGTAACAATACCGAGTTTGTCACGGCGGGCACCGATGGCAACGACATCATTGTCGGTACCGATGGCGACGACAAGATCTTCGGCCTCGGCGGCAACGACCAGTTGTTCGGCGAGGCAGGGGAGGACCTGCTCGATGGCGGTACGGGTGACGACGTGCTGCTCAGCGGCACAGGCCTGGATAATCTGTTCGGCGGCGAGGGTAACGACACGCTCACCATCGAGGATTTCGGCAGTGCCTTCGGTGGAGCCGGCAACGACCTAGTGATCGGCAGCAGCGCCGCGTTCGCCTTCCAGACGACCCTTGAGGGCAATGAAGGCAACGACACACTGCAATCGGGCAGCGCAGGCGCCTTCATGATTGGTGGCACGGGGGACGACCGGCTGGTGGGCAGCGCGGCGGATGACTTCATGGTCGGCAGCGCCCAGTTCGAACCCGGCCTCGATGCGGACAGGTTCCAGTTCGGTGCCCTCTGGGGAACGGACACCATCGCCGACTTCGAGGACGGCACTGACCTGATCGACCTGAGCGCCAGCGGTCTGACCTTCGCCAACCTCACCGTAGGAGAACAGTTCGGCGAGGCCGTCATCAGCGTCACGGGCCAGCCGGAGGTGGGAACCATCACCTTGAGCGGCGTGCCGCAGGCCGCCATCACCGAGTCGGACTTCGCCTTTACCTGAGTGATCGCCGCATGCTCACGCCTGGGGAGGGCGTGAGCATGCCTCAGGCCCTGCGTCGGGCACCTTCAAGCGCCAGGGAGACATCATGACGGTCAAGCGCATGGACAACATCGGCATCGTTGTAGAAGACATCGACATCCGGGGCCCCGAAGGCATTCTCATCGGACTTGCCCAGGAGCTCGGGTAGCACGCTTCTCGATGAGCACCTGCGACAGTTGCTGAGCGTCACCACCAGGACCGGTTGCAAGCACGAGATAACTTGGGTGCCTTGCATATCGCTGATCTTAACGATGGAAACTCAGTATTAACCTGGTTGGCTTGTCGGTTTTATTATTGATGTTCCAATAGTTAAACAGTCGGTTTTTGCATTTGACGGGATCCGATACTGCATAAAAATCTAGCAGATATCGCATATTGACAGGTAGTCAAGCCAAAACTACCATCCGGCATCATGAGCTTTAAGGCAGCTAATAACGGGTATCTTGCATTTGCTCCGACACCCGGGTGTAAATATATATTCATGTGCTGTTGTACCTGCAGTATTGCTGAATGCCGAGCCTGTCAGATTCAAACTCAATGTGCGTCAAGGCGAGCCAAAGTGAAAAAGTCACTCATCCTGTTGACCCTGCTTGCACCCCTTATCGCCATTGCTGGCGAACCTGATCACCTGGCCATTTGCGACGAACTCAAGCCAGATATCACTCGTAGTTACGGCGTGCACAATTTGAAGTTGGTGGATAACGGTAGTTCATACGTGTCGGGTGAAGGGGTTGTACTTTGTGTATATGACGGTATTGTCCGGAAGTTCTACGCCGATAGTTCTGTCAGGGTTATGGCAACACTGAATATCGCCAGTAATAAATACCACGTCCTGTTCTAGTAGTGGGTTGTCACTCGTGAGCTAGAAGTTCTGATGCATCTTCTGCTGGTTATTGAAGCCATGCTCTTTCATCCGGCGCTCCAACCCGGCTTGTTGAATATTACAACCTGGTGAGCCCAACAGCTTTCGCATAAACCCTGGCGCGCGCGGCCAATGAGTTTTTTTATCAGGTAAAGGAGCGCAGAATGAGCAGCCCGGCGTTCGAATGAAGTGCCGCAGGCGGGGCGGGCGTGTAGTCATCTCGAGCAGCAGGGGGTAGGGACTCTCTCGGCGATGATGAGCGCTTGCTGACGACGGCAAGGGCTGGAGACGCGCTTTGAAACCATTCCCGCTCAGACCAGGCGCCTCAACTCTGGACATGTTTCTTCAAGCGTGTCTGCCACGTCGTGACGCTGTTCCGCCAACCTTGACGGAAAAAGCGGTCATCCCCGGCATTCCCAATGCTCGCTACAGGCTGGACCACGACCTGACGCCTTTCATTGAGGATGCGGTTCAGTCCAACAAGCGTGAGAGCGAGGTGCTCGCCAAGGCCGGGAAGCCGAACCATATCCTTCCGCTGGCCAATATGCTGGCGGTTTCCGGTGGCGGCGATGCGGGCGCTTTCGCAGCTGGATTGATTGCGGGATGGACGACGCATGGGACTCGCCCCCAGTTCAAGGTCGTCACAGGCATTAGCGCGGGTGCCTTGGTCGCCCCGTTCGCTTACCTGGGGTCCGATTACGACGGCGTGATTCGGTATGTCTCCAACGCAATCGGTCCCAAAGACATTTTTCATTCGCGAAACGTATTAACCCGTTTTGCCAGCGACGGTATAGCGGACAGCAAGCCACTGTCGCGGCTCATCGCAAAATACGTCACGGCACAGACTCTTGAGGCAATTGCGACGGAGTACGCCAAAGGACGAATCCTGCTGATCGGCACAACAGACCTTGATTCCGGCCGGCCAGTCACCTGGAACATGGGCGCGATTGCTGCAAGCCAGGCACCGGGAGCGCTCGATCTCTTTCGCAACATCATGCTCGCGTCAATGAGCATTCCCGGTGCAGTCTCACCCGTCATGATTGATGTGGACGTGGACGGCAAACAGTTCCAGGAAATGCACGTGGACGGAGGGGTTATCACCCAAGTGTTTCTTTACCCACCCAGCACCGTGATGGCGCTGAGCAAAGCCACCGGAGCACCGTTGCGATTCGACCGCCATTTCTATGTCATTCGTAACGGGACACTGGAGCCACAGTGGTCCGGGACCAAGCGCCGCACATTGAGCATCGGCGGTCGAGCCATCAGTGCCTTGATTCAAACCCAGGGGATCAGCGATCTGGAGCGCATCTACCGTATGGCGCAACAGGATGGGGCGGATTTCAATCTTGCGTACATTGGCTCCGACTTTAACTTTGCGCACGATCGGAAATTCGATGGCGAGTACATGAAGCGTTTATTCGATTACGCCTTTCAACTCAGCGCGAAGGGCTATCCGTGGCATAAATTGCCGTACCTGGAAAACGCTAAACGATGAAACAAGCGCGTCATCGAACATTCAGATTTTTTCCGGAGAAACCACCCACACGCTGCAGGGCAACTTGTACAGCAGATGTTCCACCGTACTGCCAACCAGCCGCTCCATGCCGCGATGACCAATGCGACCCATGACAATCACATCGATGTCATAAGTCTGCGCGTAGCTGGAAAGCACCTTGACCGGATTGCCCATGATCATGTGCTGGTGCGCCGGCGGAATACCGTTGCGCTCAGAAAGTTCGCGAAACGCATCAGCCTGCGCCTCGAACAGCGACTTGGCTTTTCCCGAGGAGAAAAACGCCGATCCATTGCTGAAACCGAATTCGTCCGCACTGATGCTGGAAAGGTCATGGGCGTAGATCACGTCCAGTTCTGCATTACAGGTGCTCGCCAGTTTGGAGGCCTCGCGCAGAATACTGTCGTTGAAGCCTTCGTATTGCTCATCAGAATGAAAAGGGTCAACGGCGGCGACGATCTTGCGCGGTAAAGTGTTGTGCGAATGACTGACAAAATGCAGGGGCACCGGGCATTCACGTAGCAGGTGGATATCCAATGGCGTAAACATCAGGCGTGACAGCAGCGATTCGTGTTCCAGCGCCTTGATCAATACGGCCATCGGCTGTTCTTTGAGATGAATGAGGATCTCCTGCAAAGGCCTTTCGACCCAGACAACTTCCGTGGTGACGTGCACACCGATCTTGCGCAAGGGGCGGGCCTGGTCTTCGAGCCACTGACGATGGCGCTCGACATAGCCCAGTCGCATCTGTTCCAGCGCCTGTTCGTTGACCATTCCGGCAGTCGCCAGCCCTTCAAGATAATCGAACGCCACGATGTGCAGGGCAGCACCTGAAGCCTTGGCCAAGGCAGCGGCCCGGTCGAAGGCGGGGCTGTTTTCCATCAACGGCGAAACGACCAGCATGAAGCGTAATTGATCGGACATGACAGATCTCCGGTAGGTAATCGCTTGCCCCGATGGCTGCGGTGTTATTGGGCAGTGAAGCCTTGAACCTAGCCTGCCACTGTTCAGAGCGCCGGGTTTGATCTTTGTCAAATCGAAGGGAAAGGATCGTATTGCCCGACGTGCGGTAATCCAGGCTTCAACCCATGACCAAATTGTTGACCATTATCAATCTTTCATCCGTCTCCCCGGCGCAGTCTTTGGGCTCTTACAGACCTTGGCTTACATAAGAAAAGGAGGATCACCATGGCAACCATGAGAGCGGCTGTTTTCGTCGAAAAGAACCGAATCGTACTGGAAGACAAGCCCGTCCCTGAAGTCGGACCGCTGGACGCATTGATCCGTATCACCACCACAACTATTTGTGGCACCGACGTACACATCCTGCGCGGTGAATACCCTGTGGCCAAAGGGTTGACCGTGGGCCACGAGCCGGTGGGCGTCATTGAGCGGCTGGGGTCGCAGGTACGCGGTTTTATCGAAGGGCAACGGGTGATTGCCGGTGCCATCACGCCCAGCGGGCAAAGTTATGCCTGCCTGTGTGGCTGCGGCTCCCAAGACGGACCAGACACCCGCCATGGCTTTCGCGCAACCGGCGGCTGGAAGTTCGGCAACATCATCGATGGCTGCCAGGCCGAGTACGTGCTGGTGCCGGACGCCCTTGCCAATTTATGCCCGATTCCTGACGAGCTCAGTGACGAGCAAGTTCTGATGTGCCCGGACATCATGTCTACCGGGTTTTCGGGGGCCGAACGAGGCGAGGTGAATATCGGCGATACCGTTGCCGTGTTTGCCCTTGGCCCCATCGGCCTGTGTGCGGTCGCGGGTGCGCGCCTCAAAGGCGCGACGACGATCATTGGCGTGGATGCCGTGGCCGAGCGGATGACTGTCGCACGACAATTGGGTGCGACCCATGTGGTCAACTTCAAGGACGGTAACGTAGTCGAGCAGATCATGGCGCTTACCGATGGTCGCGGTGTCGATGTGTCCATCGAGGCACTGGGTACCCAGGGCACTTTCGAATCTGCCCTGCGCGTACTTCGTCCGGGTGGTCGACTGTCCAGCCTCGGTGTTTACTCCAGCGATCTGCGCATTCCCCTGGACGCCTTTGCCGCAGGGCTGGGGGACTACAGCATTGTCACCTCTCTGTGTCCGGGCGGGAAAGAGCGCATGCGTCGCTTGATGGCAGTGGTGCAAAGCGGTGGAGTGGACCTGTCGCCGCTGGTGACCCACCGTTTCAAACTCGATGATATTGAAGCGGCTTATGAATTGTTTGCGCACCAACGGGACGGAGTGATGAAGGTCGCGATCACCCCGTGAGGGTGTCCTCGTTTACTCGAAGCTGTACGGAGGTCTCTATGATCATTGATATCACGGAAAGACCGGCAAGCCATTGCTGGGTCGTGTGCATGGATGCCTTGCAAGTGAACTTCTACACGCTGGGAGAAGCGCAGGCGTTTGTTGGCCAACTCAAGGCGCGTATCGAGGCGCCACATGTCTGGCCAAGTGTTACCTGCCGGGCAGACGGCACAAGACCGATGCCTGACCGTCAAACGGCTTACTCCAATGGCAAGCGGGTCTGCATCGACCGCGTGGAGTAACAACGTGGACCAGTGCGGGGCGCAGTTCAACCAGATAACGATCCAGTGAACGGAGCCATTGGGCTGACAGGCGCAGCCGCAGCGCTGGGGATTGGCATGCTCATCGGTCTTGAACTCCAACGGCACAAGGGTCAGGGCGAAACCCGAGCTTGTGCCGGTTTACGGACGTTCGCCATTAAGGCGTTGTTGGGTCAGCGGCGGGCGCCGCTTCGCCGTTTACTTGATTCCGGGCCAGGTATTGCTGACCCTGGCGTTGAGGACGGGAATGGGGGTGTTCTGATGGATATCGCGTGCGCAACTGATAAAAATCAAGTGGTCGGAACAAGGAGTAATCAATCTGTCGTTCTACTCCTGGATTGAAATGGCCGTGTGCCGAGGTGCCCCATGTCGCAATCTCAGCGTTTACTCTTGATCGCTCCTGCCGCCATGACCCGGACACCGGCATTCGACCGGGCTGCTGCGCTCGCGATCGCGATGCAATTGCCGTTGCACATCGTGGCGTTCGACTATTCCCAGGCCCTGGCGGTGGCCGGGTTGTTCGCCCCGGAACAATTCAGCCGGGCTCGGGATGGCTATCTGCAAACCCATCGCCAATGGCTCGTGGATCAGGCCGGATTGATGAGCAAGCAGGGAGTCGAGGTCACCAGCGAAGTGGTGTGGGTACAGCATCCTTATGAGGAGATTCTGAACTTCATCAATGAGATGCCGCTAACGCTGATCATCAAGGACGCCGAGGAAGAATCGGCATTAAAACGAGTATTTTTTACTCCGCTGGATTGGCAGCTGCTGCGCGATTGCCCTGTGCCGGTGCATCTGGTGACTACTGCGCTGAATGCCCGACCACGCAACGTGCTGGCCATCATTGATGTGTTGCGCGATGAAGATCAGGACCGCGTGTTCAACGACCAGGTTATCGACGCCGCGGCGAAACTGGCCTCAGTCTGTGACGCCAGTCTTGAGTTGCTGCATGTGTATGACTGGACGGCTGTATACGTACAGGACATGGGCATTGGCGCACTGCCGCTGGCCAGCGGGATCCATGAAATGTTGGGAGCGGCTCAGCATGAGGCATTTGCTGCCATCGCTGAACGCCACGGCGTGTCACCGGAGCATCGTCACTTCAGGTTGGGGGCACCCGTACCGAGTATTTGTGAGTTTGTCTTCAAGCACCGCTGCGATGTCATTGTCATGGGCACGGTACAGCACAAGGGCCTGAGCAAATTACTCGGAACCACCGCCGAGCAACTCCTGCATCGGGCACCGTGCAGTGTGCTGGCGATCAAGCCGGGAAGAATGCTGCAATCCTGAGGGCTTGATCGCCCCGCGACGAGCCGGTGGCCGGAACATCGCGCAGCGATTGTCTAAAGGTAAAGACGATGGATCACCTGACGGCTGTCGTCGGGATCATTGTGCGTCTCGAATCCGAGCGCCTTGGCCAGGTCGCGCATGGGGGCATTGCTGGAGGCGTCCACCGAATACATCGGGCGAAAGCCGTTTTTGCGGGCTGCCTTGATCAGATGGTCCATCAGTAACGTGCCCAGCCCCAGATGCATCCATTCATCGGCGACCGTAACGGCACATTCACACTCATGCTCGCGGGTGGCCGCGTAACGGCTGATACCGATCTCGACCAGTTGCCCGTTGTCATGGACCAGGGCGATATAGGCCACACGCTGTTTGTTGTCCGTGTCCATCAACTGATTGAGCATCGCAGTGCTGGGTTCTTTGATCAGCGCGAGAAAACGCATGTGGCGGGATTCGGGAGACAGCCGTTTGATGAACGCGTATTCCCTGTCGCGATCCTTTTCCTCCAGTGGTCGAATTAGCACGTGTCGACCGTCCCTGAGCGCTTCGATCCAGTATTGGCCGTCAACCGCGGCATAGGTGGCTGCGGCCCGATCATTGTGGTCTTTGACGGTAAGCATGGGGTGTTCCTCCAGTGCGGCTTGAAAGGTTGGCATACGGCAAAAGAACCGCGTTTGAATCCTTTTCTACACCGCTGTCGATGCTTGAATCTGATCTGGATCAGACACCCGTGTCGGCGGCGTTGATTCGTGCGTGCTTGATGTAAATCAAACCGCGCCAGGTGATAGAGCGCAGTCTTGAAAATATGCCGGCACTGTATGGCCGGAGTCGAACGGAGGTGTGTGATGGGTCAATATCAACGTTTTCTGCTGATCGCTGACCAAACCCTGCATCAGTCTCCCGCCCAGTTGCGTGCCGTCGCATTGGCCAAGGCAGCCGGGGCCGTACTGGATGTGCGGGCCTTTGTCGAACCGGCACCGGTGGTGCATTTATGGCAAGAAAAAGTCGATGACGCAGAGCAACAGCGGTATTTGCGTCGCTACCGTCGCTGGGAGGCCGAAGAGCTCGATCGACTCAGCGACCTGGGCCTGCAGGTGACGGTCAAAGCCGTCTTCACCACCCATGCGCTGCTGGATATCTTGAAGACGGTCGAGGATCTCAAGCCCGACCTGTTGATCAAGGATGTAACCCTTGAACCTGTGCTCAAGCGAGTGTTCATCACCCCGCTTGATTGTCACTTGTTGCGTGAATGCCCGATCCCCGTGCATCTGGTCAACCACGTTCGTTACAGCTTGCCGCACCGAATCGTGGCGGCAGTGGATCCGTTCGATCCATCGACACAATTGAGCGGTTTGAACGACACCATCATTCAGACCGCCAATGCCCTGGCCCTGCAATGCGATGCGCCGCTACACCTGCTTTACGCCTATGACCTGTCGCCTGCCTTCAACAGCGACGCGCCATTGGCCGGGGGCGGTTGGGGCGTGGATCTGAGCGAAGAGCTGCGTCAATCCTTGCACCAGGCGTTTGTTGCACTGGCGGATCGCTACGGGGTGCCACCGGAGCGACGGCATTTCGTCATGGGGCTGCCGGTGCCGGTGATCAGTGAGTTTGTCGAGCAATACCTGGCCGATGTCGTGGTGATGGGCACTGCGCATCGGGTGGGGCTCGACCGGTTGATCGGCAGCAATACAGAGCGGGCGCTGTACTCCGTGCCGGGCAGTCTGTTGGTGGTCAGGTCGCATGTCAGGGAATGAGTACTATCGCACCGTTGAACCGACCTGTGCGCAACAGCGCCAGCCAGCACCATGGCACGCATGAAGATTCTCCAGGCTGCAGGTGTCAGTGGAGGTTACGATGGCAGCCCACGTTCAGTTGCTTGAGCCCGTCCATGTTCAGGATCTTGACGTCGCGGCCGTTTATTTCCACCAGTCCCTGGTCTCGCAGGTGCGCGATGCCCCGACAGATGGTTTCAAGGCGCAGGCCCAGGTAGGAGCCAATTTCCTCCCGACGCATTTTCAACACAAAGCTGGTGGACGAATAACCGCGGGTATTCAAGCGCTGCGACCAATTGAGGAGAAAAGCGGCCAGGCGTTCATCCGAGTTCATATTGCCCAGCATCATCAGCATGTCGTGATCGCGAACGATTTCCCGGCTGAGGATTTTGTTCAAGTTGTGCTGCAACGAAGGCAGTTCCCGGGCAAGTTTTTCCAGGTGAGCAAAATGGATGGGGCAGACCTCGCTATCTTCCAAAGCAACGGCATTACACGCATGCAGATCGGTGCTGATGGCGTCCAGACCGAGCATTTCGCCGGGGATCTGGAACCCTGTGACTTGCTCGCGACCATCGACCGACAGCACGCTGGTCTTGAACGAACCGATTCGCACCGCATACAGCGAACGCAACGGGTCGCCTGCGCGGTAAAGCGTCGCGCCTTTTTTGACCTTGAGTCGTTGCACGATCAGTGTGTCGAGACGTTCGATTTCCGGACCGGTCAGGCCAAGCGGCAGGCACAGTTCCAGGACGCTGCAGTTGGAACATGCAGACTTGAGGTTTTGAATTTGAAACGGCCTGGCTTCAGACATGATCTAAATGCCCCCGTATGGATGGGCTTAGCATAGGTGCTACCTGCCCAAACCACCGGTTGTTCCGAACTATTGTGGATGTAACAGACAAACGGGTAAAAAACCGCTCCGTCGGCTGGCTCCCATGAGCAATCATCCAAGTGCCGGGCAACTGCAGGCACATGATGTCCAGGCTGAGCCGGCAATGGCCATTGATGGCCAAGTGCTTTCGTCTACACAGAGTCCGCCTGCGTCGAATTTCCACCCCACAGGAGATTTATCATGAGCCAGTATCAAAGCCTGTTACTGATCATCAACCCGGCCTTGCGCCATTCTCCAGCCATGAGTCATGCAGCGGCGCTGGCCAAGGCCAGCGGTGCAAGTTTGCATATCGCGGCGCTTATCCCTTCGTTCAAATGGTTATCGCTGCTTGAAGAGGGCGATCGAGAATCGGGTCGGGAGCGCTACCTGCAGGACCATCGCGGCTGGCTTGAGGCTCAGGCCGAAAATTTGCGTGGCAGGGGAATAGAGGTGACCACCGAGGTGGCCTGGGCCGAGGACATGAAGCAAGACATCATTGAACACGTCACGGACATGCAGCCCGACGTGTTGATCAAGGAGGTTCAGCATGAGTCCGTGCTCAAGCGGGCCTTCTTCACCCCGCTGGATTGGCACTTGTTGCGTCACTGTCCGGTGCCGGTTTTTCTGGTGGGCGGGAGCAGCTTCGTTTTGCCTCGCAAGGTTGTAGCAGCGGTCGAGGTATCGGATATCGAGTCTACCGACAATGAACTGAACGACCGAATCATCAAGCAGGCTTGCAGCCTTGCGATGCAGTGCAGCGCCGAGTTGCATTTGCTGTATGCCTGCGATATCTCGGCCGCTTTTCTGGCGGAGATGGGCGGCCTGACACTGGCTGACCTGACCAAAGAACTTCGCAGAGACCTGGAAAAGTCTTTCATTGAGTTGGCAGATCGGTTCGGAGTGCCCTCCGATCGTCGACATTTGATTGAGGGAAACCCGGTCACGGTGTTGAGCGAGTTTGCCAACGAACACAATGTGGATGTGATCGTGATGGGCAGAGTCCAGTCCCATGGTGTGGGCAAGCTTCTAGGCAGCACGACCGAGCATATTCTGTATCAGGTGCCATGCTGCGTTCTGGCGGTCTAGATCCTGTCTGTACAAGGCTTGATCCAGAACGTCAGTTCGATAGTTGAGTCTGATATGAGTCAGAAAGGGGATTATTTGCGCTTCCAGTACTTTTGCATTTCCAGAAACAGGAAGGATGCGGTCCATGTGATGAGCACCAGCCCGGTAAGGGCTTGTAGACCGGTCAGGTATTTGAGGTTGCCCACTGGCGAAATATCGCCGAAGCCGATTGTCGTGTACGTCGTAAAGGAAAAGTACACGCAGTCCATCAGCGAACCGTCGAAGTTACCCGTCAGGTTGCCCCATTTCCCTGAGTGCACCATCAGGTAATAGACCAGCGCAAAGCACCAGACCTCTATGGCGTGGGCCAGGAGGGCGCCGAATACTCCAACCACGATTCTGAAGCGGTTCCACACCTTGAGCCGGGGTAGCCAGTCATTCAGGCGTAACAGGCATTCGTAGTGGATCGCTACGACGATGATGACCACCAGCGTATTGATCAGCGTGACTGCCAGCATGGCAAATCTCCAGCGTTAGGGGAGGTGGTGCATCAGAGTACTTCTACGCCAGGAAGCCGGAGAATCGTTGAACTGAATCAACAAAGGTTCAAGTAATCGAAAGCCAGTCGTTCGGTTAACGATAGCTGTTGATTAGTTGATAAAAGTCAGATCTCCCACGGCATAACGCCAAATAATCGAACTGCCGCTTTCCAGTCGCAACAAGTCGACAGGACTTTTTGCTGGCTGCAGTCACGAGTTCGCTCGAAGTAACAAACGCTTGACTCAAGGCTCGACAGCCAGGCGGGTTTGCACTCAGGCAGGTTTCAGGGCGAGGTATGTGATGCTCAAGCTCAAACGCATTCTATTGATAGCCCCCAGCGAAATGACCCTGACCCCGGCGTTTGAGCGTGCACATGCCTTGGCGGGTGCAACCGGTGCCTTATTGCACATTGTCGCGTTCGATTATGTCCAGGCCCTGGCGGTAGCCGGTCTGCTTGACCATGACGCGATGGCACAGGCACGAGAAGGCTATCTGCAGGTTCACCGTCATTGGCTGGAGCAGCAGGCCCGGTTTCAACGATGCGGCGGCATACAGGTGACCACCGAAGTGGTCTGGGCCAAGTCGAGCCTGACAAACCTGCTGGAGTACGTGAACGACTTTCTTCCGGACCTGGTGATCAAGGACACCCATTATGTGCCGGCACTTGACCGTGCCTTTCACCGGCCTGTGGACTGGCGACTGCTTCGCGAGTGTCCGACCCACCTGCACCTGGTGACCAGCGCCAAAAATCCCAAACCCTTGAAAATTCTCGCGGCGATCGATCTGTCCCATCTGGAGGAACTCACTCAGGGATTGAATGACCGAATACTCGACCTGGCCTCTACTCTGGCGGCCAGTTGCGGTGCGCAGTTGCACTTGCTTAATGTCAGTCGTTGGTCAGAGATAAGCGATGCGCCGATGAGTGTACCGACAGGCAGTCTTGATGAGAATTTGAGAGACGCTATCGAGGATGCCCAACAAGAGGCTTTCGATGTGCTTGCCGAGCGCTACTGCATCAAGGATGCCCACCGACATTTATTGACGGGCTCCCCCCACAAGGTAATCGCGCGGTTCGCTCAACAGCATGCTTTCGACATGGTGGTGCTGGGCACGGCTTATCACCATGGGCCTGAGGGCTTTATCGGCGATACCGCCGAGAGTGTGTTGAACCGGGCACCGTGCAGTTTGATGATCGTCAAACCATTATCGGGGGCAGGATGTAGGAAGGCGGGAATACGGGATGGTTTTGTCACGCTTTGAGTGTGGTCGCATGTTCGCCAAACCCCGGAAACGACAAAGCCCTGAATAATCAGGGCTTTGTCGTATAAAGATGGCGGAGGCGATGGGATTCGAACTCATGGACCTGTTACAGTCGACGGTTTTCAAGTCCGATATGCAAGTTCCTTTATTCTGCGGCGTGCAGCTCATTTTCGTTCTAATACGAATTTTTTTTGCCACCTCTACAGGCCGCATTCTACAAGGGGTGGTATTAGGGTTTTGTAACACTTTTTTGGCTATTTTGAGGGCTTAGCAATGGCGCCGACACGACGGTAAACGCGCTCGGTAATGTCGCCTTTGGTATGTCCTAGCAGCAAGCTGGCTTCACCAATATCCGTGATCTCTGATGCCGCTTTAGGACGGATGTCTCGGAATTGAAACTCTGCAATCCGGCTCGCCAAGGGTGTGTCGCTATTATCAAGTGCCGCCTGCTTCGCCTTCTCTCTTGCCTCATCCCATCGTTTACGCAGCATCGTAGCCGTCATCCGTTTTCCTCTTTGACTAACTATCAGATAGCTCGACAGATGCTGCGCATTACGGTTGGCGATCTGGGCAATCAGCAAGCCCAAGCTGTTTGCAGAGCCGTCAGTGGTCGTCTGTATTCGAATTTTTTTGCTGGTTTTGTTTTGCTGAACCATCAGGAATCCTCCCTCGATGTCGTCCTTGCGCATTACTAGTACGTCCGCTGGCCGCTGACCCGTCAGGTAAGCCAGGTCCATGGCATCTTTCAGCTCTTGACCTGCTTTCTGGTACACCGCATTCCAGACAGTATCGTTTGCGTAGTAATCGCGTGGGGTTTCCTTGTTTTTACGGACTCCTTGGCACGGGTTTTCCTTTGAGGTTAGACCCCATTCTCGTGCCATGTTGAATACGTGGGAGAGGGTGGCGATTTCGCGATTTGCCCGTACTTTCGCCGAGCGTGCATCCCTGTAACCGGCAATTGCTGCAGGTGTTATGGCATCGATAGGTGCACTGTCGAACATTGGTCGTAGTTGCTTGATCTCTGAGAGGTTGTCCTTCTGGGTGCGTGCTGCTTTTTTGGGGACAATATCGCGAATGTATCTATCGAAGATGCCCTTCATGGTTCGCAGATCGAGAGGCGCCTCCTTGGCTTCGAGTTCAGCCCATTTGATCCTGGCCTTGTCGAGGTCTTTGCCTAGCGGTATCGCCTTTCCCGACATATCCAAGTAGTAGTAAGCAATCCAGGTTTTTCCGCTTTTTCGGGGACGTGTCCACTGATACATCCTTGGCGGTAAGTTGCGTGTTTCGGCATTGCGGGGACGCATATCAGTTCACTCGTGAGAAGTCTGGCGTCCATGCTGGCGCCGCGGGAGTGGAGGGCGGGTTGAGAGCGGTAGGTGACACCATGCCCAACTTCATGCGGACATAGTGCCGACCAACCAACGGGCGCTTGCCTCGGCTTTCGATGAAGACCCATTGGTGGTCGATCAGCCAGCGTCGCTGGGAAGCCCTGGCCTTGTAGCCGGTGATAATCGCCAATTCTTCGTCCGAAAGAATTTCGGATTCCATGTGATGCTCCATGCCGCGCGTGGTGGCAGAAGGTGGTTAAACTTGATTGCGTTTCAATCGGAGGCACATGTCTAGCGGATGCTAGGCCATTGCCGCAGCCTCGACGCCGCTGCAAACGCTTCCGTAAGTGATGGGCATGATTGCTCCTCGGCTGTATATTGCCGCCTATCGATTTTGGTGACGGAGTAAAACTTGCAATGTATGGAAACTTATTTCATTACACCGATGTAGGGGCCGTTAGATCCATTTTAGAGAAATGTGAGTTGTGGCTCACAGATATCAGGTTCTTGAATGACTCTCAGGAGCTTAATGAAGGCGTGGCTCATGTTTTGGAGGAGCTAGCATCTGATAGCTATAATGAGGGGTTTTTAGAAGGTGCACGAGAAATGCTACTCTCGGAAATGGGAGTCCACGTTTCCCATTATGTAAATATCGAGCCTACATTTGTTTGCTCTTTCAGCCAGGCTCGGGATGCACTTAGTCAGTGGCGAGCGTACGGTGATTACGCCATTGAGTTTGATTCTGAAATAATGGATATTGCATTATTTCAATGTATTTATGATGAGGGCGGGAAGCGAAGAGAAATAGAAAGTATGGTGTCTTCTGCTCTTTATGGTGTGGCTGCCGAGTGTATAGATAATGAGGGAGCATTTGGCCCAGAGTCAGTTCAGTATCTGGAAACTTTGGTGCGAGTAGCGTCAACAATTAAAAATCAAAGTTTTAATGAGGAGAAAGAAGTAAGGTGTCTAGTTGATGTGTTGCTTCCAAGTGATCTATTAAAGTTTCGCGAGAAAAGTGGGGTGCTGATTCCCTACGTGGTAGAAAAAATTCCATTTGAGGCTATTAAGGCCATTCATATTGGGCCGATGAGAAATCAAGAGTTGGCTTTTACGGCGATGAAGGCGTTTGTCTCGTCATTGCGATATAGACGTGTTTCGGAACTTGGAAATATCGATCATAAGATCGATGTCGTGATGTCGAATATTCCGTATCGTGCTTTATGATTATTAAGTTCAGCCAGGTTGGCCCGCTCCGAGCGCTGATCAGTTTGCTTATCTGTCTCATGCTGCCTCTGCTGATTCCAAACGCCCACGGCGTCGAACATCCGGGCGGCCTGTTCTTCAGTCAGTGAAACCTCGGCGGGAATGGCGATCCAGCCCGACGCGACCCGATGATTCGGATTGCTCTCGGCGACCAGGGCTTTGTAGGTGTCCTCGATCACGTCTTCGAGGTGGGCGGCCAGATAATTGCCTTGAGGGGCGACCTCTACCGATTTGGTGTAGCGGTGGCCGCGCTGATCGCGACACTGGACACTGACATAGATGGTCCAGCGATGGGCAACGTCGCAGACTGCTTCGGCCATGCGTTGTCCTGGCGGGATGCTCTTGCAGTTCTTCCTGTTGATCATCCCTTGGTGTCCACTGGGGTCGATGTGGACCACCGCGACGTGATTAGCATTGAGCAGGGCCCGGCTCGTTCGCTCAATCCGGGTACGCATGTTGTTGGGCTTTCGCTTTTTCATTGCGCCACCGTAATCTGGCGATTGGCCTTGGCTTCAAACTGCATGGCAAGGTCGTGAGCGGCCTTGTAGTCGGCACGGAAGGCGCGAGTCTTGCCGGTGGTGCGGTCTTTAATCTGGTACATGCCGAAGCTTCCGCCGGCGACTTGGTAGCGCACCGGTTTGGCTGGGGCTCGTCGATCAATACGACTGTAGAACCCGGAGCGGGCGACCTTTGTTCGTTGCAGCAGCTCACCGACTTCATCGATGCGCTCTTGAAATGATGGATGCATGGTTGATCCCTCGGAGTAGGTTAGGTGTATTCATCAGCACTCCGACCACCTGCTGGTGGCCATTGGGCAGGAAAGGGGCTGATTGATAAAAGGCAGGCGTAAAAAAGCCCGATCGGAACCGGGCCATTGTTTGTGTCAAAAAGACCTGCTTAAGTGATCGCAGGTGTTGCCATCGCGGGCTTCGACAAACCCGTCTGAATGCGCTGCGTGATTTCCTCTCGATGCACCGGGACATCCTTGGGTGCGCTAGTCCCGATACGTACCTGTTTGCCGCTCACACCCAGCACGGTGATCGTGATGTTGTTGCCTATGTTGATGCTTTCGCCTTCTTTGCGAGTCAAAATCAGCATTGTCCATTTCCTTGCGTGAGTGGGTTTCCCAATACCGCCTTGCAAGAAGCGGCATCAGTGAAACATCACTGCATTACGCGGATTTCATTACGAGGGAACCACGCACCGTCGAGCTTCACCATGCAGCCAACGAAGGCGGCGTAGCGAGTCTCTCGATCGGTCTGGAAGCCGTAGTAAGAGCAAGTGGCCCGTGAGGCAAGACCACTCAGCAACATGCAGCCCACGATCAGTGTCAGCAGGATCAGCAGAACCTTTGTCGCGTACTTCACGCCTCGATACCGTAGTCAGCCAAGCGTAGACCGAAGTGCATGCCTATTTCCTTCAACACCACCAACTCTGCTGGCCCGATCTGGCCGTCAGCCTGGGCAACGGCAAGAATGTTGACGAAGGCTTCCTCCGCGTCGGCCGGAAAGTTTTTGATGTCGGCCAGTTCCCGCTTGATCGCCAATCGTCCTACTTGAAAGTTGGCGTTCAACTGGCCTGTAAAACGATTGATGGTTTCGGTGATCTCGCTGCCGAAGTGCGTCAAATTCGGGTTGGAGTGAATCAACTCATCCAGCTTGGAAACCTCGCTGGCTCCAATCTCACCATCAGCCGCAGCGACCAATAGGCCGCCACCGACAATGGCCTGCATCAAGTCGCGGTTAACGACTTTCTTCATTTCGGCCTGGGCGTTGCCGACTTGTTTTCCGAAGAGTTTTTTCATTCCGAACATGGTGTTTCCTCATTGCAGGGGAGGGGATTTCCCACATAGCCCTGCTGCCAAGGCTATGAAGTGAAATCTAATTGGGCTGTCAGCGGGACTCAGATATGGCGCACTTAGGTGGCAGTCGCTCACGCCGGGTGCGTTGGTCTTTTTGCTGGTAACAGCCTTGTATCGGTGAGGTTGTTAAAGAGCGGCGGGAGATCCCGCGTCGCCGATCTATTTCGTGGCAACGACTCAAATATCTCCCGTGGAGCTTTATAAGTCAACTCCATAGGAGATAAATATTCCGGTGGCCATAAAAAAACCCGCATTGCGCGAGTTTTTATGGCTATCAAATATTGGCTGGCAGTCTCCAGGAGACACGGATCGCGTCGTCTTCTTCTGGGCTCAACGTAACGTTTTCGGTATCGGCTATGTCCTCAAGGAGTCGCTTCCAATCTCGTGGGCATTCATCTGAGGTTTTACGAATGACGGCTGTCTTTCGTTTCTGGGCGGTTGGGGCGCTAATAATTTTTTGGATGCGGAGACCGAGACGCTCAAATGAGTCCGGCAATGTTGGTTTGTTCTGTGGCTTTGCCATAGCACTGCTCCATTTGTGTATGGATATACACTGAGCGGTTTGCCTTGTTAGCGCTAAATATTAATGATTAAAAACAATTATTTAACAGAGAAGAGCCCGCAATCTGCGGGCTTCAGGAGGGAGGTGTTAAGGAGGATTACAGACAAATCGAAGGGCTCAAATTTAGATTCTGCCCAGCACCTTGCTGGGGGCAAGGATTGCCCCTACGTAGTGAATATTCTCGATATCAGACCGAGCGATCGTCAGTCGTTCACCGTATGCCGTGTTTATCGACATGAGGCTGACGTCTTCATCGGTTTCGAAGAGAAGTTCTTTGACCATGCTTTGGCCGTCGGTAGTAGTAATCATCACATACTCGCCCGGTACTAGGCGGTGATTGGGCTCGCAAACGGCGATCCAGCCACTACGAATTGCCGGAGCCATCGAGTCACCCTTAAGTCGGAGTGCATAGGCGTCCTCATCTCTGGAGTAGGTCTCAACCCAGCCAGCAGCCTGGTCAAGACTCGTCCAATAACCTTCGTGACCGAGTTGCGCTGTTCCAACAATATCGATTCGACGGGGAGCGCTGGTAATTGGCGGGCCTGGCTCAACGTTTGACTGCAACGGTTTGACTAGTGGAACAGCATTGGCAGCAATCGCTAAATCAGAGATTTCTTTTGCGATCCGGGGGCTAAACCGCTCTACGGGTATGCCAAGCATTTTGGCTATCTCAGCTGCCATTTCCTTGTTGAGCGCACGGTTACCATTCAAGTGACTGCTCAGCGTGCCTTGGCTCATGCCGACGGAGAGCGCGATCTCTTCTTGAGTCAGCTTCTCGCCTTTAGGGGCGCGCGCATTGTAGGAAGCCAGCTCCGCTTTTAATGCGGCGCACTCCGTCTTTTCCCATTCAAGTAATGGTCGTCTGTCATTTTTCATTTCCGAAGGATATTCCCGGTGGAGATGCATTGCTATCTCCTTTGGAGTTGCTTAAAAAAGCTCCATGGGAGATATTATCGCCTCAGATACACCACCGGAGATCGGACAGTGCGTCAAATCACCCTCAGCCAATTTGCTACCGAGAAGGGGCAGACCAAGGCCGGAATTTTGTTAGGCATGACCCAAAGTTCAGTAAATAAAGCTCTGCAGGCAGGGCGTGACGTTTTTGTTACGGAGCACGCAGACGGCTCTTTCACAGCGGAAGAGCTCAGACCATTCCCGGTCCAAAGCGCAAAAAGGTCGCGTCGCCGGATGCTGCCCATTTCATGAGCAAACTTTGAGCGCAACGGCGCCGAGAGAAAACTAGAAAATGAAATCGCCAGTACTAGAAACCCGTCGCGCAGTGGTGATCGAGGTCGCAAAGAAATACCCAGGCGGCCAGGTATGCGCTTCAGCTCGCCTCAGTCTCGATCTGAAGCGTTTTAAGAATCAGGTTTATGAGAGTGGCGGTGTTGTTCCTCTTAGCGATGAGGAGGTTTACGTCCTCGAAAGCGAGCAGGGCACCACGCGCCTACCGGACTACATCTGCGCGATGTACGGCGGCGTATTTGTTCGTCTGCCTGAGGTTGGCGATCTGGACAATGTCGACATGCACCAGCGCTCGTTGCGTACTTCTGTGAAGCGCGGCCGGGTTGACCAGTTTCTTGCCCTGGCGTTGGAGGATGGCGAAATCACCGCCGTGGAAGCATCGGAGATTTTAGCCTTGCATGCAAAGCACTTGGCTGCCCGGCACGAGGAGGTGACCGCACTGATTGAGTTGCACAAATCGAAGCGCCAATCCCGACCGTCAACCGGGAAGGGTTGATATGCAGTTCACGATCACGATCAACCAGGTGAAAGCACTGGAGTGGGGGTTGAACTCCCAGCAGGCGCTGCTGTTTTCGTTTGTCTACGAGTGTCCTAGCTGGGCAAGGCCAATCAAGACCGATAACGGGATTTTCTTTGCCTTGAGCAAGGCAAAGATCGTGGAGGAATTGCCCTTGCTCACCGACAAACCAGATACAGCGTACCGACTTCTCAAAGGGCTCGAGACCGCCGGGCTGATCGAGCTATCCCACACTTCCAACATCAGTTTGTTTCGTTTGACCGAAAAGGCCAAAGAGTGGAATCGCAAGTTGGATGGGTCGGAAAAATATCCGACCTCTGAGGTGTTTGAGGGTCGGAAAAAAATCCGATCTACCTCGGAAAAATCTCCGAGCAAGGTCGGAAAAATATCCGAACAGGGTCGGAAAAAAATCCGAGGAGGGTCGGAAAAATTTCCGACAAATCAGGGTACCAGTAATCAGGGTACCAATCAGGTAACCAGTAATCAGGAGAAGCAGGGCGCTAACGCGCCAGGCAAATCGCCAAAGTTCGACCCGCTGACCGCCAAGCCGGAAAACGTCAGCGTCGAGGTTTGGGCCGACTGGTGCCAGCACCGCAAGGAAATCCACAAACCCCTCACCGCCAAGAGCTGTGAACAACAGGCCAAGGCCTTGGCGAACCATCCAGCCCCCGATTCCGTTCTGGCCCTTTCGATCAGCAACGGATGGACGGGGATCTTCCCCGACAAAGCAGTCATCCCCGCACCACCTCCGACCAGTCGCCATTCCGGCTTTGACACTCGCGATTACAAGGCCGGTACCAAGGAGAACGCCAATGGCACCTTCCGTCTCTAACTTCGGCGCTCACATGGACCGCAAATTCGGCGTCATCGGCCGTCAGCCAGCGAGCTGCTTCGATCATGGCGAATACTCGGCGGTCATCCTCAAGGGTGGCAACGTGTCTGGGTGTCCCATCTGCGCGAGCAACAAGCGCGACATGCAAGAGCTCGAGCGCAAGCGCTGTCAGTTTCGGATAGTTCAGCACTCAAGCGCCCGGATTCCGAAGCGTTTCGCGGAAAAGACATTCGCCGATTTCGTCGTGTCGAATCCGGCCCAGCAGATTGCCCTGGATGCGTGCACCGACTACGTCGACAACTTTTCGAAGCATCGCCGGGAAGGTCGCTGCATGTTGCTGTTGGGGACGGTCGGTACCGGCAAGACCCACCTGGCTATTGCCTCGGCCAGTCACCTGATCAACGAATGCATGGTCAAGGCGATTTACCGAACGGTGGGCACGCTCATCGGCGAGATTCGGGCGACGTTCAATGATCGCTCAGGCGAGTCCGAGGCGCACATCTTGCGTGAGGTGATTGGCGCGGACCTGCTGGTGCTCGATGAAGTTGGTGCAACCAAGCAGAGCGAGTTCGAGCTGGCCACTCTGTTCAGCATCATCAATGGTCGTTACGAGCAATGCCGTCCGACGATCATCGTCAGCAACCTGTCTCCCACCGAACTGAACGACGCCATTGGTACGCGCTGTGTCGACCGTATCCGCGAAAACGGCTGCATTGGTGTGGCATTCGAGTGGGAATCTCAACGCGGTAAGGAGGGTTTCTGATGAACGCGGCCAAGCAACAAAACATGCTCGCTGGGCAATCGTCGCTCGCTCGCAAAGTATTCCAGGTCGTGCCAATCCAGGAGCGCTGGAGTGCTCACGATATTTTCAATTCGTTGATGGTTGCCGAAACCACGGGTGCCCAGTTTCCGGCCGTACGTCGCGGCCTGGGCGAGTTGAAGGACGCAGGTCTCATTCGCGAACCCGTTAACGGACACTTCCAGCGCACCGCCATCACCATTACGCCCCAGAGAGAACAGAGCATGTCGAAAGAAACCAAGCCGGCCGTGGCTACCACCAAGAAACCCGAGGGTAGCGCTCTGGATACATTGGCGGTGCTGTCTGGCGAAGTCATCAGCTTTGCCGAGGAGGTCGGTCAGCGCATGAAAAAGCTCGCCGCGCGTATCGAGGAAGTGGCGTTGTCCGTTGAGGCAGAGCGCGAGGTCAATGCTGAAGCACTCGACAAATTCAAGCTCCTGCAATCTCTGTTGAAGGGGGGCTAATGGGCAAGCGCATGGGGATCAGCGTGGAGATGCCTGATCGCCGCCTGGCTATTCCAGATTCGGCAAACTATCGGTTTGCCGTGTTCTGCTGTTCGTACAAGGTGGACTTGGGCAGCACCCCCGATCACGCATTGGCGCTGTTCGTTGACCAGGCAATGGCCGAGCGCTACGGCGCCTGGATGTGGCCCTCGACATTTGAAGTGGTCGACCTGCTTGGCAAAAGGGGCGATGACCAATGACTGCTCCCTTGAAAACCCTGACTGTGAAACTGTCTGATGCCGTCATCAAACAGCATGCCATCGACCCGACCATTACCGAGCTGAAGGATCCTCGGCACCCGTTGCGCTTTCGTTACCGTCACGACCGCAGCAAAGGCAGTTGGCACCTGGTGCGTTTCGACAAGGGCGCCAAATGGAAAAAGGCTGCCAACTGGCCCGACGTGCCAGCGCGGGTCATGCTCGACAGCTTGCCGGTAGTGCAGGCCCGGTTGTTGGCCGATCCGTCAGCTGCTGCCACGGTGGATGGCTGGGAGAGGGTCGGGCAGGTGTTGGAGTGGTATGCCGCGCGCCTGGACACCGATAATAGTTTGTCCAAAAGCCGCCGGGGATCGTCGTTGTCCGCGATCCGCTGCCAGTTGTTGCCCGCTCTGGGTGATTTGCCCTTGTGCAAACTCAATGCCGATACCTTGGACCGACACTTGGTCTGGCACATGCAGGCGGAGTACAGCCTGTCCTACGTCAAGTCGGTGTTGGACGTACTGAAGGTGGTGTTCGGTGCCGCCTTGACGCTGAAAAAGATCACTGTGAATCCACTGCTTGGGGTGTCGTTCAGTCACTTCACCAAGGCCAAAATCAAGCCCAAGGGTGCGCGCTTGCGACACGTTGCCGTGGTGGACCTGCTGGCCGAATGGAGTGAAGCGTTCACCACGGAACCGACGGCCGTGACGCTGCTGGTGTTGATGCTGACCCATGCCACGCGAATCACCGAAACCCGTCTGGCCAAGTGGAAAAACATCCACCTGGATGCGGGGGAGTGGTTCATCCCGGCCGATGACACTAAATCCAAGCGCGACCACCTGTTGCCGTTGACCATGCAGGCGGTGGCTTTTCTGGAACGTTACCGTGCGCAGCAGCGGGCCCAGGGTTACGACGGGGCGTACCTGTTTCCGGCGACTTCACGTGCGGGGCGCCCGATGTCACGCAGCCAGGCCTTTGCCATTTTTGCCCGATTGGGAGCGGGCGAGTGGACCAGTCACGACCTGCGCAAACTGGCGCCTTCCATCTGGGCCAACCTCGGTGTCGATTCACTGGTGGGAAAACTACTACTCAACCACGCCCTGACCGAACTGGAGCGCACCTACTTTCAGGCGATGGGCGAGGTGGTAAAGCGCAACGCCCTGGAGCGGTGGCACGGGTGGTTGGACGCACAGGGTTTTGATGCATTGCAGGACAAGACAGGAGCAAGACGCGCGAGTAAGCCGGTTGCCCTGGACCCCTCGGGCTGGTTGGCCTGAAGCCGAAAACAGAAATTAATCTTACAAGAGGATTCAAACATGCAGAAAGGGCAGGGGCATGGCTTTAAAAGGCAACTGATCGAGCTAGAACCTTGCCCAACTTGCAAGGGCAAAGCGGTAGTGAAAGGGCTGTTTTATGAGCTGATTTGTACTGCTTGCAACGGCTCAGGTTGGGTTATTTGGGGGAGTAGGTTGGTGCTTTCTTCGGACGAGTTAGTCACGCAGTTGAGCTTCAAATTGCAGCAGGCTCAGCGCGACATTGAACTGCTCCAGATGGCCTCGTCGACATCTGGCCAGGCCGAGTACTACGAAACGAACAACCGTCGCGGTGCCGGCGGAACAAATTACACAGGGGATTGAGAACATGATGATTCGAAAGCCGGCAGGCCGACCTTTGGGCGATACCGAATACCTGCTGGAACAGTGGGGGTGGTGGCGGATGGATGGGGCCGGCGTCCCTTCCTATATCTCGCCGACGTTTGCATTAATACGTCAGGCGATGCCCCAAGTGTCGGGGAGCAAAAGCTATTGCATTACAGATGAATGGGCCTGCGCTATTGATAGCGCAGTTGCGCGGCTCTCACACCGTGATCGTCAAATGGGGGACATTATTTGGCTCTACTACGGCGCAAAATGGCCCATGGTTCGGGTTGGCAAGCACTACGGCATAAGTGAAGGGAAGACACGGGAATTGGCGAGAGCAGGGGTCGCGTGGATCGATTGTGCTGTCGACACAATGCGGCAGGCTGCTTGATCGACTGGCCGACCTGTAGCGCTAAACATTGATTCGCGATAAATGCAAAACTCTCAGCTGAGTATAGGGCGGCCTCCAGCCCTATCTCAGCACGTTGCTAATTCGTTTGAGCGCCTGAAACCTATTTTTTATAGTCCAAAGGTCTAATATTTACTGGAAGCTTGAACGTAACATAGCGTCCTGAATTTCTGGAGGATAAAACGTAAAGAGGAATATCAACTACAGTTCCAGAGGTTAGTAAGTGTGGATGAACGATCGCTTGTGAATATGTTTGCATGGAAAGTTCAGTGCATCTCCAGTTACCTTTTCTAAAGAATAATGGTTTTTTTCCGCAGTCAATATTGATGCTGCTGATGTCAAATGCTGGCTCCTTCATGGGGTATTGCTCTATAAATACTTTCAAGCTATCTAAGTTGTTCTCGAATTTAATTTTTCCTGCGCTTGTAGGGTTCTCTAAATAAGACGCATAGGACGCACCCAAGAGATTATTAAACTGAATATGACGACTCTCTAGTTTTCCTGCTAGATTCCCCCTAGCTAACAGTGAGGACTCCAGAGTCATTATCCTCGACTCGTTATGTGAACGTCTCGTGTTGGAAATATCCCCCATGAAATCTTCATACTCTTTTTGCAATATTTTCAGCTTGTTCTGGAGTAACGCCAAACTCTGAGAGTCACTATTATTGTCGACCAAATATGCTCTCAGCTGGTCCATTGATGACGCAAGCCCCCCTATACTTTCCACGAGGAGTGTAGGTGCACCACTTTGGTAGCTCGCATAAACTTTCCCTGCTGAGGTGCCAACCTGCCCTAAAATTTTACCCAAATGTCCTACTTTTTCAAGTTCATGTTGTTGCTCTAGAAGTTCGGATGCTTCCCGTACTTGATTTTGTAACCCGGCTAGGGCAGTCATTCGCTCTTTTTTTTCTGATCTGATATCGATTTCTGCTAGTGTTTTACCGATACCGTTCAACTCCAGATGTAAATCTTCTAGGATTTTTGTCTGAGTGGAGATTTCAGTTCGTAATGCTTGAAATCTAAATGTTTCTAGAGGGTTTGTGTCACTAATATTTAATATGCCTCCAACTGCCATCAAGTAGGAAGTTAAGATGTTCATTTGGTTTTCTTGTGGTGAAAAATTAGATAGCTGCCTGGAGATAATCTTAGCTCGGCCAGATAGACGCATCGTGGAAATTTCTTCAGTGTCCATAATCTGAAAACTAGCGGGGCTAAATGAGTTTTCCGGAGGGAAGGTGTCATTTAAAACTACAGCGCGGAGCGCTTCTACCAAGTTCAACTCTGCTTTCCCGAGAAGGTCACCGAGGCGAGACACCAGATAATCATCGAATGTAACATTGGAGATCCCTTTATCAAGTGACGCTCTTTTGGCTAACTCGCCCAGGTCATAGTCAAATCGGGCATCTTTCACTGATATTAGCTGTCCTACAAAGTTCAGAGCACTTCCTGCGTCCATTGAGCTAAAGCTCAAAACCCCAAACTGACCCGTTTCAGAGGCAGGGTAGTCAATAGAAGTTTTTCGTCTGAAATCACAGTAGTTACCGGTAGCTGAATAGTCTCCTCGTGCGGTAGGAGAAAAGTAGCTTTTTCGTTCGCCAGGATCGCCTCCCGCTACTGATGAAACAGATTGAAGAGCAGTTATTTCTGAACTACCCCATGGCGACCCAATTTTAATAAAGTTTATATTTCCAGCATTACCACCTTTGCCGCCTGGACCGCTTTTTCCAGACTCTAAAAAATAATGTGAGAAGCAGTCGAATTTTCTTTTAAGATAATTTGTACAAGTGGATGGTGAGCCGGCACCACCATTCCCACCAGTTATACCTTTAGCGTTCACTGCATAAGGTACGTAATTAATTTTCTCTGTTGTGTTGCATGCCGGCAAATTAGGAGGAGGGATGGGGGTTTTCAGGTTTGTTGAAATTTCCACATTGCTTGAAATAATGTATGTGTTGCCGGATTTCAAGGTGTCAAAATTCAAGTCTTTATCAAAAGTTTTTAATCCATCTTTGACTTTTAAATCAAATGCGTACCCTGGCACAATCCCTGAAGGAGCTCGTGGAATCCAAACGCTCTTTGATATGTTGATGCAATCAATGCAGCGGGTGTAATATTCAATAAAGGATTTCATATATCGAGCGTCTTCCCTAGGTTTCGGCTGAAGCATTATGTCTGTTGGAAAAACGCTAGGGGGGTTTGCGGGGAATTCTCCATTTTCAAAATAATCTAAGCCGGCATGATCAATGTGGACGCGCGTGTCTATCGGTGCGTTTATTTTTACCGTCGACGCCCAAATTACTACGTCGCCACCATTACTATAAATTGGTTCGTTGATTTCAAGTGTGTCACCGATACAAACGATATCCGCTCTGTAGTTTTCATTTATCGAGGAAAAATACGGCTTTGCTTGTCCCCCCGTGACCACATTGCTCTTATATGCCATGATATGACAGCTTGCCGGTGCTTGCACTGGAGTCGCTGTGACGGAAAGTGTGCTGCCTTCTGAAAACATCGGAAGAGCTACAAGAACAAAAAGCGCCCTATTCATTATATATTCTCTTAAGTTTTGATGTGAGTGGCAATGATGGGGCGCTAAATTTTCTCACCTTATTCGTCAACCGCTCCTTTAATTCTTATCCATGTGGAGACTTCGCAGAGTCCTCAATTGTGATCAACTCTCGATGCACCGATAGCGTGTATCTATCTAAGGTCTTTTGGTTGCATGACTTTGCGCTATATTATTACAGGTCACGTTGAAATCGAGTATAGACGTAAATTTTAAGCGTGCCATCATCTGCATTTTTCTTTAAGCGTAAATTCCTTCACTTTACGAATTCAGCCAATTAGCTATTACGTACTCCGAAAAGCGCATTCAGCCTTATAAGGCTGCTGTTTTGGCCGGTTGCGGCCTGCCGAAGAGGACAGAAGTGCGCAGTCCTTTCTTTGTCATGACTTCAAGCCTGATTGGTCATGGGAAGCATGAACGCGCATTCAAGTTATAGGAAAATTTTCATCCTTGTAAAAAGCCCTTTTCCGCACGGAATAGATCTGCTTTTATAGCAGCGTGGGTTGCTGTGTACGCAGCGAAACGCGTTTCAGGAACCCGATCATTGAGTCGGGCCTTGTACTCATTTATAAGCCCTGCCATCGAGCAGGGCTTTTTCGTATTCGGCCCTATGCCTGCCTCTTTGCTCCGAGCGGATGACAGTGACATGGAGCCGGACCTTCGAGGACTAAAGATGAACACAGAGCACCAGGCTCTCGCCGATGTACCCCTTTGGCTATTGATATTGTTAAGCATGGCCGGTTTGTCTGGGGAGATGTTGAGAGCATCAGGAACTGATCTGAGCCTTCGAAAGATCCTCCAGCGTGTAGCGCTGCGTTTTCTCGCGTCTGGTCTTTTGGGTATGGCTACCTTGCTACTAGCGATGGCGTTGTGGAGCAATTTTTATCTCGCAGCCGGTTTGGGCATCGTAATTGCGGTCATCGGTGCTGATGTAACCGGAGGTTTGTACACCCAGTTTTTGGCGAGGAAAGCTGGTATCAGATCTCAAAATTCATAGCGAGGAATACCATCGTGGAGCAGTGATGGCGTCTTCCACAGATCGACTCACATTAAAGCTCGGCTATCCGGACAAACTAATTGGTCAACATTACGATCACTCCTGACATGCTGCCAGTGTCTAAGGCGTTGTTAGAACTTGAGAAAAAGCACGTTCCGCACGTCCTTGTTTTGACTGCAACCCGCTTAGCCAAACGGGTCAAGAAGGGTGAACTGGCCGTTATGGCGCAGCGCCTCGACAGGCCAACGCGGACCACCATGAATAGCCTGTTCGTGAAAATGGCCACCAAAAGTAAACCGGCTGAAGTCTTTTTCAAGGACTCTTGGACCTCAGGTATTCCCGCTGATACCTATCTTCAGCAGACCGTCCGGGGCGGGCCACGTCCGCATAAGCGCTTTGAAAAATCGCTGATCTCGAACGGCCTGATGAAGGCTGGTCAATACGCTATTCCCAGTCCGAATGTCCTCGATAAGCACGGCAACGTATCGCGTGGCTTGATGAACAAAATCCTATCCGGCCTCGGTGCGGCAGAAAGCCGACGCGGCTATAAAGCCAATGCCACCGGCAGCAACCGCAGCCAGCGCAAGGGCAATGCCCGCAGCTATTTTTCCGGCGTTGTCGATGGCACGGCCGGGGTGTGGGAGCGCAAAGAAACCGCGTTCGGCGATGCAGTCCGGCCGGTGTTTGTGTTCAGCCGCAGCGCGCCGATGTACCGCACGATCTTCCCGTTCTTCAAGATCGCGAACAACATCGTCAAGGCCAACTACAGCGCTGAGTTCCGCGATGCATTTGCCGATGCAATGACCACCGCCAAGCCCTGATAGAGAGCAAGAAAGGCTGTTTCTGTGCCTGTATTGCTTGACTTGTTTGCCCTGCACGAATTTAACGGGTCCTCCCGAGGGGGTGGGGACTAGGGGGTAATTCGGGCCCCGCTGCTTCGCTATATATGACCCATTTTTGAATCGAGGTTGTTGTTTAGTCCATGGCCAATCCGACCATCTCCCGCGAGCCTCATTGGCTGAACAAGTCGCGTATGGCTACGAGCCTCGGCATCACGACTCAGGCCTTTGATAAATGGGGCGTGCAGCCTGTTGCGAAGATCGGCCGCGACGTCTTCTACGACGTCCGGTCGGTACTGGATAACCGGCTCAAGCATCAGGTGACAAAAGACCAACCTGTCGACGACAACGGTGATCCGATTGATCCGCTCATTGAATACAAACAGGCGCAGCAAAAATTGCGGCTGACAACTGAGCAGGCGGACGCTCAGGAAATGCGCAACAAGGTGAAGGCCAAGAAGCTGGTACCGGTTGATTTTTGCTTGTTCGCATTGTCGCGCCTGAGCGCAAAGCTCGGGTCAACCCTCGACACCGTGCATTTGAAAGTTAAACGCAAGTGCCCCGACATCGAGGTGCGCCACCTTGAGGCGATCCAGCGCGAAGTCGCCGTGACGCGTAATGATGCGGTCGGCTTGGCTGATCTTTTGCCGGAGTTGCTTGATGAGTTTGTCGACACCTTGGATGAGGGCGCTGGTTGAGGGTGTCCGCAAGGGACTCGCCGGGCTTTACAAAGAGCCGCCGCGCACGGCGGTTGAGTGGGCTGATGAGCATTTCTATCTGTCGTCTGAGTCGTCCTATCAAGAGGGCGATTGGACGACGGCGCCTTTTCAGGTCGCGATTCTCAACGCGATGGGCAACGACCTGATCCGTGAAGTGAACGTGTTGAAATCGGCGCGGGTTGGCTACACCAAAATGCTGGTAGCCAACATGGGCTACAAGGTCCAGCACAAGAAACGCAACGTCATCGTCTGGTGCCCAACCGATGGTGACGCTGACGGGATGATGAAGCGGCACATCGAAACGATGATTCGTGACAGTCCTGTGGTGCGCGCTTTGGCGCCTTGGTATGGGGTGAAGCATCGCGATAACACGCTGGATGAAAAGCGCTTCGATAACGCCAAGATGCTGTGGTGCCTGGGTGGTACGGCGGCAAAAAACTACCGGGAGAAAAGCCCGGATGAAGTGATCTATGACGAGCTGTCGAAGTTCAATGCGGACATCGAGGGTGAGGGGGCTCCGACCATTCTTGGTGACAAGCGCCTGGAAGGTGCCACGTTCAAAAAGTCCATACGCGGATCGACCCCGACGACAGTGGTTGTCGCTGACGACAATGAGGAAACCTCGGGGGAAGGTTGCCAGATCACGCGGGCGGCCAATGATTCCCCGCACTTTCTACGTTTCAACATCAAGTGCCCGTGCTGTGGGACCGAGCAGTACCTGAAGTGGGGCGACCCGGCTACGCCGTTCGGTATCAAGTGGGCCGTGGATGAGCTGGGGCAGGTGATCAAGGCCTGGTATCTGTGCGAGTCCGGCCATGGCTGTACCTTCGAATACCACGAAATGGTCGCGGCATCGGTGAACGGTCGTTACATCTGCGAGCGGACTGGTATCTGGACGCGTGACGGCATGGACTGGTTCACCGAGGTGGACACTTCAATGCCGTCGCCGCGCTCGGTGACTTTCCATATCTGGACGGTGTATTCGGAGTTTGTGACCTGGGCTGAAGTCGTCACGGAATGGCTCAAGATCAAGAAGGATCGGGGCAAGCTCAAAACCTTCGTCAACACCACCTTGGGCGAAGCGTGGGAAGAGGACCAAGGTGAACAGTTGGAATGGCAGCAGTTGCACGCGCGCCGGGAGATATACCCGCAAGTGCCTCCTAAATCGGTTGCCCTGTTCGGCGGTATTGATACCCAGGATGACCGCTATGAAGGTCGGGTCTGGGCGTTTGGCGCAGGTGAGGAAGCGTGGCTGGTCCATAAGTTCGTGCTGCAAGGTGACCCAGGCAGCATCGAGCTACGGGCCAAAGTCGGCATCGAGATCCACAATACCTTCACCCGGGCGGATGGCACGGTGATGGGCGTCGAGCGTTGGTGTTGGGACCAAGGTGGTCACTATTGCGATGAAGTGCGTGAGGAATGCATCAAGCACGGCACCCAGTGGGTGATCCCTGTGTTCGGTGCCTCGACCTACGGCAAGCCGATTGCGACCTGGCCGCGTAAGAAAACCAAGGTCAAAGGCGGACGTGCGTATCTGGTCGAAGTGGGTACCGACAATGCCAAAGAGCTGATCTATGGCCGCCTCAAGATGCAGCCGGACGGTTCGGGTTCGCCTGTGCCTGGCTGTATCCATCTGCCGGCCAACGAGATGATTTGCGGCGAAGACGAGTTGCGGCAACTGACTGCCGAGCGCCGCAAGTGGGTGATCGTCAAACACCAGCGCGTCCAGCGCTGGGACGCCGGCGGGCGACGAAACGAAGCGCTCGATTGCCTGGTGTACGCCTTGGCGGCGTTACGCATAACGCAGCAGCGCTTTGGCATGAATCTCGACCTGCTCGCACAGCAGTTGCCGTCAGGCACCTGGGCTGTGCCGATGAGTCACGAGCAGGAAAGCAAACGGGCCACCGTTGCCGCTCTGACACCGGCCACGGTGTCGGTGCCTGAGGTAGAGCCTGAACAATCATCCGACCAGCCCGCCGAGTCGGGTGGCTGGCTTAATACGGGGCAAGGCGCATGGCTATAACCGCTCAAGACATGGTGGACCGTTATCTGGAGGCCGAACTGGCCATCCTGCAGGGCAAAGAAATCCTCTTCAATGGTCGCAAACTGATCATGGATGATCTGGAAGAAATCCGCGCCGGCCGGCTGGAATGGGAGCGCCGGTTGCGAGCACAACAGGCAGCAGCGGCGGGGCAGCCGCCGTACGCCTTGGCGACATTCCGATGAACCTGCTGGATCGCGTGCTGGCCCCGGTGTTTCCCGGGCTGGTGGCTGACCGTCTGCGCGCCCGTAGCACGATCATGGCCTTTGAAGCGGCGCAGGCGACCCGAACCCACCAAGCCAAAAAACAATCGGCCAGCGCGGACCGCTCGCTGCAGCGTTCGGCGCGCTCTTTGCGCGAGCAGTGCCGCAAGTTGGACGAAGACCACGACATCGTCACTGGCTTGTTCGATCGTCTGGAAGAGCGAGTGGTGGGCGGCATGGGCATCGCGGTCGAGCCGTTTCCCTTGAGTTACGCCGGGGAAGTGCATCTGGAGTTTGCGGCGCAGATCAAGGCCCGCTGGGCCGAGTGGTCGTTGCGCCCGGAAACGTCCGGCGAGCTGTCCCGACCGCAGATGGAGCGGCAGGTGTGCCGAACTTGGCTGCGCGATGGCGAAGCCTTGGCGCAGAAGCTCAAAGGGCGTGTGCCCAGCTATGAGCATTTGAGCGTGGTGCCCTTCGCTTTGGAGTTGCTGGAACCGGATTACCTTCCGTGGGAATACAACGATGAAGCCAAGGGCATTGTGCAGGGGATCGAGCGCAATCAGTGGCGGCGGGTCCGGGCCTATCACCTGGTCAAGCATCACCCCGGGCATGCCGCCGGCTTTCAGCTGACTTTGACCACCAAGCGCGTGCCGGTCGAACAGATGATTCACATCGCGCACCGGAAGCGCATCGGTCAAAACCGCGGCCAACCTCTGCTGCATGCCGTGCTGATTCGCTTGGCAGACATCAAGGATTACGAGGAAAGCGAACGGGTTGCCGCACGTATCAGCGCGGCACTGGCCATGTACATCAAAAAAGGCACACCGGACGACTACACCACACCATCGGCGGTGAATGGTCAGGCTGCCGCTGCTCGCAGCATTCCCATCGGCCCGGGCATGGTGTTTGACGGCCTGCTGCCCGGCGAAGACGTCGGCATGATCGAAAGCAATCGACCCAACCCTTTTCTCGAAGGCTTCCGCAACGGCCAGCTCAAGGCTGTGGCCGCCGGTACCCGGGGCACTTACTCCAGCGTAGCGCGCAGTTATGACGGGACCTATTCCGCACAGCGCCAGGAGCTGGTCGAGGGGCAAGCGGGCTATGACCTGTTGCAACACGAATTTATCGACTACTGGAGTCGCCCGGTCTATCGCGAATGGCTGCACATGGCGATTGCCAGTGGGGTAATCCAGGTGCCGGTCGACGTCGATCCGGACACCGTGTTTGGCGCGATTTACCAAGGACCGGTGATGCCTTGGATCAACCCAATCCACGAGGCCAATGCTTGGAAAATTCTGGTCGAGGCCGGCTTTTCCGATGAATCGGAAGTGGCGCGGGCGCGGCAGCGCAATCCGCAGGAGCTCAAGCGTTCCCGGGCTTCGGAAATCAAAACCAACCGGGAACAGGGACTGGTCTTCAGCTCGGACTTCTATCACGAGACCTATGGAAAAACGCAAAACAATGAACAGCAAAACAAAGCTAAGCCTGCCAATGATGAGGCCGAGGGCCTCGATAACCCCGACGAATAAGCCCGGCGAAAGCTGGTACTCGCTCCGTGCTGCGCAGCAGCGCGGGGTGGTCGAAGTGATGCTGTATGACGAGATCGGCGCCTGGGGGATTACCGCCAAACAGTTCGCCCGTGATCTGGCCGCCATCGGCGACGTGTCTCAGATCAACTTGCACATCCACTCGCCGGGTGGCGACGTGTTTGAAGGGACCACCATGTACAACCTACTGCGTGGGCATTCGGCGCGGGTGGTGGTGTACATCGACGGTCTCGCCGCTTCGATGGCCAGCGTGATTGCCATGGCTGGCGATGAAATCAACATGCCGGCTAACGCCATGATGATGATTCACAAGCCGTGGGGTGGTCAGGTAGGTGATGCCGATGCCATGCGCGAGTACGCCGACCTACTCGACAAGGTCGAGAGCACGCTGATTCAGGCGTATACGCGCAAGTCTGGCAAGGCGATCGAGGACATTCAGGCGCTGCTCAAGGCGGAAACCTGGATGGATGGCAACGAAGCGGTGGCGGCCGGTTTCGCTGACAAGGTGCTCGATCCGTTCAAGGCGGCCGCTCAACTCACTTCAAAACGCATGCAGGAGTTCACCAACATGCCTACCTCGGCACAAAATCTGTTCAATCCGCGCGCTTCCGCTCCAACCCCAGCACCGGCTCCAACCCCAGCTCCGACTCCAACGCCTGCACCAGCTGTCGAATCGGCGCCGGTTGCGCTGACTTTGGATCAGATGCGCGCCCAGGTCATGGCGGCGGATGGTGCTCGCCGTAAGGCGATCAACGCCGCGTTCTGTGGCTCGCTGGTCACCAGCCACACCGAGCTGCTCAACAACTGCCTCAATGACCTGAGCTGTACGACCGAGATGGCGCGAGAAAAACTGCTGGTTGCGCTGGGCTCGACCACCACCCCAACGGGTGGACCTCACCACCATGGCCACATCAGCAACGGCAACCTGGTCGGCGATTCGGTGCGTGCCTCGCTGGCGGGTCGTTTGGGGCAGGCGGAAAACCAGAAAGACAACGCCTATAACCACATGAGCCTGCGCGAGCTGGCCCGCGCCTCGCTGCATGATCGCGGCATCCTGGTGGCGACCCTTGATCCGATGGCCATGGTCGGTCTGGCGTTTACCCATGATTCCAGCGACTTCGGCAACATTCTGGTGGATAGCGCCGCCAAGTCGGTGCTGCTCGGTTGGGACGAGGCGCCGGAAACCTATCACCTGTGGACCAAAAAAGGCCGCTTGAGTGACTTCAAGGTGGCATCGCGGGTCGGCATGGGTGCGTTCCCGAGTCTGCGTGAAGTTCGCCCAGGAGCGGAATACAAATACATCACCACCAATGACCGTGGCGAAAAAATCCGCTTGGCCACCTACGGTGAAATGTTCAGCATCACCCGTCAGGCGATCATCAACGACGACCTCGACCAACTGAGCACCGTGCCTTACAACATGGGCTTGGCCGCGCGCGGCACCATCGGCGATCTGGTCTATGACACGCTGATCCATTCGCCGGTAATGAGCGACGGCAAAGAGCTGTTCGATGCCGAACGCAACAACCTGTTCACCGGTACCGGCGCGAACATGTCGATCGAAGCGCTGAGCAAGGCCAAGACCGCCATGGCTTTGCAGAAAACTCAGGTCGAGGGCGGCAAGCCCCGCACCCTGAACATTCGCCCGGCGTTTGTCCTGGTGCCGGTGGCACTGGAGGACAAGACCAATCAATTGATTCGCTCGGCCTCGGTGCCCGGCGTCGATACCAATGCCGGCATCGACAATCCGATTCGCAATTTCGCCACGGTGATCGCCGAGCCACGCCTTGACGATGATTCCGCGACCACCTGGTATCAGGCAGCTCGCCAAGGCGCCGACACCATCGAAGTCGCCTACCTGGACGGCGTTGAGCAGCCATACATGGAGCAGCAACAGGGCTTCACCATTGACGGCGTGACGAGCAAGGTTCGAATCGACGCCGGGGTCGCGGCGCTGGACTATCGCGGCCTGAACAAGTCGATCGGTGCGGCAACAACTAAAGCCCGCTGACAGCTGTTGATATCCCTATACACCCCGCCGCGTGCGGGGTTTGTTGTTTCTGCACAGGAGAAATGTGTATGTCCAAGAATTATTCGGGTGCTGGCCAAACGGTGACCTTCGCTGCCCCGGTTGGTGGGGCAACAGCGGGTGTGCCGCTGGTATTGGTCGATCTGGTGGTGATCCCGATTGCCAGTGGCGTCGAGGGTGACGTGTTGGTCGGTCATATCGGTGGTGTCTGGCGCTTGCCCGCTGATGCGGCGCTGCTGCAGGGGCAAAAGGTGGCCCTGCAAGCCGGCGTGCTGGTTGATCCGCTCACGGCCACCGGTGATTTGGTGCCATTCGGCAAGCTGATGAGCGCTCCGGTCGGCGGTATTGCCGAAGCGTTGTTGATCCAGTGACCACGCTGGGCCGCTTTCGTGACGTCACGGCCCGAATGGATGCAGTGTTGGTCGATCGCCTCGGCGATCGCGCCATCAAGCCGGACGGCCTGCCGCTGTTCGGTGCGTTCCTCTCGCCCTTTGTCGGTGCGGATGTCGGCGGCAAATCGAAGAGCGTGCGCCTGGGCAATGCCATCGTGACGGATAACGTTCTGGCGCCGACCTTCACGGCTCGTGTGGTGGAGGCAATGGGCATCGAGAAAGATACCTTTCTTACCGTCGATCTACCGGTGGAGCAGGGTGGTGGTCGTTACAAGGTCAGCAAGCGCGAGCCGGACGGCGCTGGCATGGTCACTTTCATACTGAGTTTGAACAATGGATGAGCTGACGACCTTACACAATGCGATCGAGGCGACGTTCCGCGCCGGCTTACCGTCGGTGGTGAGCGTCGAGGCGTTCCCTGAACTGGATGCTGAAGTCGGTCTGCCGGCGGTGTTGTTTGCCCTGACGGAAATCGGTGAAGCACCCGACAACGGCAGCGGCAAAACCTCCCTGAGCGGCCGCTTTCAGGTGTGCATCATGGTTGATTCCACGATCAGTAAAGCGGCCTTGCAGGCTGCGATCCTGGCCGCCGAAATCAGCAAAATCCTGCGCGGGCAGTATTGGGATCTGGATTTTGTAGAAGAGGTGCAGGACGTCCGTGCATTCCCGGATGACTCGATGCCGGAGCTGGCGCAATTTGTGGTGTGGATCGTTGAGTGGAAGCAGGTGTTCCAGATCGGCGAAACCGAATGGTTATGGCCAGTCGAACCGCCCGGTTCCCTGTACCTGAACGTCGATGGCTGCACCGGTACCGGCAATGAAGATCACTACTTTCAGCCGGAGGATCTGGCATGGGATACGCCAGCGCTGAACACGACCGGATGATCGCCGCCATGCTGATGCCCTGTGTGGTAGTCGGCATCGATCTGATGGCCGGCCGGGTGCGGGTCAAGGCCGGTACCTGGGTGAGTGCCTGGGTGCGCTGGCATAGCCTGGCAGCGGGCAAGGCCCGCCATTGGCGCGCGCCAAGTCTGAATGAGCAGGGCGCGCTGTTCAGCCCGAGCGGCGATCCGGCCATGGGCACGTTTATCCCGGGGCTGTATGGCAACGCCGGAACGCCGCCGGACAACCGCGATCACGTCGAGGCCTGGCACTTCGACGATGGCGGCTCACTGGTCTACGACTGGGAAGCCGGCAGCTACAGCATCGCGTTACCCGACGGCAGCAGCGCGACTATCACGGTCGGTGGCTCGCAGTTTGAAGTGACGCCGGCTCAAGTCCGGGTGACGGCCAGCCAGATCACCTTGGCGGGTGAGGTGAGCATCGACGGCGTGCTGAGTGTATCCGGCGACATCAGCGGTGCCGGCACGATCATGGACGCGGGGGGCAACAGCAGCAATCACTCGCATTGAGTGAACATTCACCTTTAGCCCGCCGCGCGCGGGCTTTTTCATGTCTGGAGAAAAAGCATGACGAGTAAAACCAAGGCGGTTCCGGTCACCACGGATGCGCCCGCGCCGGCCACGTTGAGCATCTTTCGCGACACCCTTTACACCTCGCGGGTGCTGATCCTGTTGGAGGCCGGGCGCACCTTGAAAGTGGAAAAAGGACAGGTTGCGGTGGCCTCGGATGACATGGTGGCGATCGAGTATTTGCAGGGTCGCAAGGATTTTGTCGCGGTCGAGGGTTGATCCAATGATCGGGATGATCGGACTGGATCGCCGCACCGGCCAGCTGATTTCCGGCCTCGATCACCTGCGCCAGTCCATCGAGGACATCTTGTCGACGCCCTTGGGCAGCCGACGCATGCGCCCGGAGTACGGCAGCAAGCTGCGGCGCTTTGTCGACCTGCCGGTCAATGACGGCTGGAAAAGTGCCGTGCAGGCGGAAGTGGCCAGCACGCTCGGGCGTTGGGAGCCTCGCCTGAAACTCGGCCGGGTGCGCGCCGTGGCCATCCTCGACGGGCGTATCACCTTTGAACTGACCGGGCAGTACCTGGGCAGCGACGTGACTTTGGAGGTGTCCGCATGACCATGGAACTGGCGGCCCTGCCGCCGCCGCAAGTGCTGGAAGACCTCGACTTTGAAGTGGTCTACCAGGAGAAGCTGGAAGCCTTCCGCCTGAGCATGGGCGACAACTGGAGCGCAGAGCTGGAGAGTGATCCGGTACTCAAGCTGATCGAGCAGGCCGCGTATGGCGCCTTGCAGAACCGGGCGCGGGTCAACGACGCGGGCAAGGCCTTGCTGTTGGCCCACGCCGAACGGGCCGACCTCGATCACCTGGCGGCCAACGTCAACCTGCAACGCCTGGTGATTCAGGCCGGAGATCCGAGCACGGTGCCGCCGACGCCGCAGGTGCTCGAAGAGGACGATGCCCTGCGCGAACGGGTGCAGCTGTCGTATGAGGGGCTGACCACGGCGGGGCCGCGTAACAGCTACATCCTGCATGCGCGCAATGCCTCGGGCCTGGTGGCCGATGCCACGGCGGAAAGTCCGTCACCGGCCGTGGTGGTGGTCACCGTGCTCAGCCTCGAAGGCAGCGGCGCCGCCTCGCCGGAATTGCTGGAAGAGGTCCGGCTGCACCTCAATGACGAGGACGTGCGGCCGGTAGCCGACCGCCTCACGGTGCAGAGCGCCGTGGTCATCGATTACCACATTGAAGCGGTGCTGTACCCGCAGGCACCGGGGCCGGAAAACGAAGCCTATCTGGCCGAAAGCCAGAAACGTCTGAGCGAGTGGATCAACCCGCGTCGCCGGCTGGGGCTGGAAGTGGCGCGTTCAGGCGTCGATGCGCAGCTGCACGTTCCCGGTATCGCCCGGGTCGAGCTGCTGGACTGGGCCGACATCAGACCAAGCAAGGCCGAGGCAGCGTACTGCACGGGCTACAACGTGGTGCTGGGAGCCAGTCTGACATGAGCAGTCAGTTACCCCTCAACAGCACGCCGCTGGAGCTGGCCGTGGAAGCGGCCAACTACGAAAACACGCTGATTCCGCTGCGCAGTTTGTACAACGCCGACACCTGCCCCGAACACCTGTTGCCGTATCTGGCGTCGGCCTGGTCGGTGGACCGCTGGAACAACAACTGGACGCAGGAGGCCAAGCGCACGGCGATCCGTTCGGCGTACGACGTGCATGCGCGCAAAGGCACCATCGGTGCGCTGCGTCGGGTGGTCGAGCCCTTGGGCTACCTGATCGATGTCGTGGAATGGTTCGACACCGTGCCGGAAGGCGTGCCCGGCACCTTCGCTCTGGAGGTCGGCCTGAATGACGCCGGCATCACCGAGGAACTGTACGAGGAACTGGCGTGGTTGATCGACGACGCCCGCCCGGTCAGCCGGCACATGACCAACCTGGCGCTCAGTCTGCAGACCGAGGGGGTGCTGGGCATTGCCGTGTGCGTGCAAGAGGGCGAAGAGATCGACGTGTACCCCCCGGCCCCGCAAGACATCGACGTGACCGGCACTTTTGGCCCGGCGCTCTGCGTCGATGAAACCGATACTTTGGACGTTTATCCCTATGATTGATAAGACCAGTCAGTTTTTTGCCATTCTCACGGCAGTCGGCGAAGCCAAACACGCCAATGCCATCGCCATGGGCCTGGACTGGATGTTCACCGAGATGGGCTTGGGCGATGCCAACGGCACCGACCCGATTCCCGATCGCCTGCAGACCCAGTTGATCAACGAATGGCGCCGGGCGCCGATCAACCAGATCCGCGTCGATCCGGCCAACCCCAACACGGTGATCACCGAGCAGATCATTCCGCCCGAAGTGGGCGGTGAGTGGATTCGCGAGATCGGCCTGTACGATGTCGACGGCGACCTGGTGGCGGTGGCCAACTGCGCACCGAGCTACAAACCGTTGCTGGACCAAGGCAGTGGCAAGACCCAGGTCGTGCGGATGAACTTCATCGTCAGCAGCTCGGCGAACATCGTGCTGAAGATCGATCCGGCGGTGGTGCTGGCCACCCGCGAATACGTGGACCTCGCGATCAGCGAAGCGCTGGCCAAGTTGGATCACAAACAGTCAGCGCGGGTGGTGGCGACCGCCACCATTGCCCTGAGCAATCTACAGACCATCGATGACGTGGCCGTGGTCGTCGGTGATCGCGTGCTGGTGACCGCGCAGGCGCTGCCCCAAGAGAATGGCCTCTATGTCGTCAGTGCCGAAGGCTGGACGCGGGCCGCCGATGCCGATAACAGCCTGGAAGTGACCCCGGGGTTGTTTATCCACGTCGAGCAGGGCACGACCAACGGCGACAGCCTCTGGCAACTGGTCACCGACGCGCCGATCACCCTCGACAGCACCGGTTTGCAGTTTGAAATGATCGCGGGCGGTAGCGGGGTCGGTGTGGGCACGTTTCGCAGTGTCACCGTCGATGCCCTTGGGCGTGTGATCGCTGGCACCAACCCGACCACCTTGGCCGGCTACGGCATCACCGATGCCATGGCAGTCAGCGAAAACCTGGGCGATGTTGCGGATGTAGTCGAGGCTCGGAATAACCTCGGGCTGGGCACCGCCGCGACCGCTGCTGTGCAGGTCGATCTGCACGACGCAACAGTTGATGCGCTGATGAAGGTCGGAGCGTTCGGCTGGGGCGGGCCCGCCTATGCGGTCAGTGATGTTGACATCGGTGGCTTGAACGCGGAGACGGCCCTCTATTTCATCAGCAATGGCATAGGAGGGCCAGGAGGTGGGATCTATGAGGGCTGGGTTCGCGTCTCGGCGATTACACCAGGTCAATACGCCTTCCAGGAGATTTATGGGAATGCCGACCACACCCTACACCGCCGGGCCTTGACGGCCGGTGTTTGGGGCGAATGGGAAAGCACCTGGGACTCAACCAATCTGGTTAAACAAACCTCTCCCCAAGATGACACCCCAGGTCATGTATTGCTCACGGGTGCTTATGGCATCGGTCACGGGGGGATTGTCCTTCCCGACGGCACTGATCTGAACACAATCACCACCGTGGGCATTTACCGGGTGAACACCAGCCTGAACATGCCTGCCGGCGGTCAATTTTCCCCCATGCTGGTTGCAGTCAGTCAAGACACCCTCTGGCAACAAATCACCAGCTATAACTCCGGTACAACCTATACCCGAGGCGCAGTTCAGACCCCAGAGGGATATGTATTCAGTGCGTGGGTAACGGGTTGGAACACGAGTAACTTTGACCCTGGTGCGTACCAACCTGCGTTGGGTTTCACTCCCGTGCAGCAAGGCGGTGGTGCGGGTCAAGAGTCGAACAAGGTCTACATTGGTTATCGACCCGCCTCGAGCGACGTGGGGTTACAGGTTGATGCATCCGACTTCGGGAAGATCTGGACCGAAAGCAATTTTGATCCTGCTTCCATATTTGCCGTCCCTGTCGGCGTGCCGTTTCCATGGCCAACCGCTACGCCACCCGACAAATGCGTTTTGATGGGGGGGCAGCCGTTCGACGTGACGGCCTTCCCGGCGTTGGCCGCCGTGTATCCCAGCGGCTTCCTGCCAGACATGCGCGCCGAGTCGATTCGTGGTCTGGATGGCGGGCGCGGAATCGATCCCGACTATGGGCGCCCTGTGTTGAGCCTTCAACTCGACGCGCTACAAAACATGACGGGTGAACTCAGGCTGCAAGATGACGATTCAATGTTGCTGGTGAATACCGCGACCGGCGTATTTACGGCTACTGGTTACATGACGAGTGATATACCCGCTGCACCACGAGTCAGTACAACGGGCAACATGTCGGTAACTTTCAATCCTTCAGCCGTCGTCCGCGTGAGTCCAGAAACCCGGATGCGCAACGTCGCTTACAACTACATCTGCAGGATGTATTGATGACTACTTTAGTGAATGGTTTTTTTGATGAGAGTGGCTGGATTGACGTTTACACCTTCAGTGAAACCACCGGTGAATTCCTCGGACAGCACGACATCTATGTGAGTCGCGGCTGCGGTCTACCGGCTGGCGCAACGCTGGAGGCGCCGCCTGAAGCCCCGGAGCAGCAGGTGGTCGTCAGGCAACAGAATGCATGGGGCGTGGTGCCTGACTATCGTGGTGTGGTTTTCCGCACCACTGATGGTGCCGAGGTGACGCACTCGATGCCGGGCGAGTTACCGGCCGAACTGACGGCGTTGCCGCGACCGAGTGCGGCCCATCTCTGGGACGGTCTCGATTGGGTGCTCGATGCCGCGCTCGATCTGGCAATGCAAAACCGTCGAGAACGATCGTGGATCGAAAATGAACTGCACTGGGCTGGCCGAGAGATCGACAAGCATCTGGATGCTGATCCGGCTGCGCTGAACACCGAACTCGCCTGGCGCACCTACCGCAATGAACTGCGGGCCTGGCCTCTTTCGCCAGACTTTCCAGCCAGTGATAAACGGCCGTTAAAGCCGGACGGAATGACCAGCACCGCGTCCTGACGCCCCGCATTGCCGGGGCGTTTTCTTTTCCATGCTGCACGTCACCGCCCATCCCCTCGGCCTCGCTTAAGCGGGGCTTTTTCGTTTCTGGAGCATCACTCTATGAGTTTTTTTCACGGCGTCACCGTGACCTTGGTGGACACCGGCGCCCGGCATATCGCCACCCCGTCCGCGTCGATCATCGGCCTGTGCAACACCTTCACCGTGGGGCCGCCGGCCACGGCTGCAGCCAACGAACTGCTGCTGATCACCCGCGAAAGCGAAGCGGTGGCCGCCTGGGGGCCGGACGCGGCCATCACCCAGGACTGCAAAGCGATTTTCAAGCGGTCGAAGGCGGTGATTGTCGCTGTCGGTGTGCCGCTGCTGGACGACCCGGCCGAGCAGTTGTCCGCGATCATCGGCGGGGTTTGGGCCGACGGCAGCCGTACTGGCATGCAGGCGTTGCTCAACGGCAAAAGCAAGTTCAACGCCCAGCCACGCTTGTTGGTGACTCCGGGGTATTCGGCGACGTTGGCAGTGGCCACCGAACTGGTGGCACTGGGTGACAAGATGCGGGCCATGGCCATCCTCGACGGACCGAACACCACCGACGAAGCCGCGATTGCTTATGTCGAAAACTTCGGCAGCAAACACGCCTACATGGTCGATCCGGGCGTGCAGTTCTGGGACACCGGAATCAGTGCCACGGTCAACGCGCCGGCGTCGGCCTGGACCGCCGGCCTGTTTGCCTGGACCGATGCCACCTACGGTTTCTGGGCCTCGCCGTCGAACAAGGAGTTTGTCGGCGTTACCGGCACCACGCGGCCGATCGAGTTTCTTGATGGTGATCCCTCCTGCCGGGCCAACGTGCTGAACAACGCGAACATCACCACGATCATTCGGGATGACGGGTACCGGCTGTGGGGCAACCGCACACTGTCCAGTGACCCGAAATGGAAGTTCGTCACCCGCGTGCGCACGCTGGATATCGTCATGGACGCCATCCTCTACGCGCACAAGTGGGCGGTTGACCGCTCGATCACCGCGACCTACGTCAAGGACGTGACCGAAGGCCTGCAGGCGTTCATGCGCGACCTGAAGAATCAGGGCGCGATCATCAACTTTGAGGTGTATGCCGACGAAGAGCTGAACACCTCCAGCGAACTCAGCGACGGCAAGGTGTACTGGAACATTCGGTTCACTGACGTGCCACCGGCCGAAAACCCGAACTTCCGCGTGGAGGTGACCGATCAGTGGATCACTGAAGTGCTGGACACCGCTGCCTAAGGAGGCCGCTTTATGATTCCGGAAGTGCTCTACAACACCAACCTGTTTGTCGACGGCATCAGCCTGCAGGGCGATGTGCCGAGTCTGACCCTGCCCAAGTTGACCCTCAAGACTGACGAGTACCGCGCCGGCGGCATGGACGCGCCGGTCGAGATCGACATGGGCACCGAAAAACTGGAGGCCAGCTTCATTACCAATGGCGTGCGCCGCGAGGTGCTGAAGTTTTTTGGTCAGGCTGATCTGACCGCATTCAACGCCTCGTTTCGCGGAGCCTTCAAGGGCCAGAAAGGTTCGGTCAAGGCGGTGATCGCCACCCTGCGTGGCAGCCTCAAGGAAGTCGACCCCGGGGACTGGAAGCCGGGTGAAAAGGGCGAGTTCAAGTACGCCGTTGCGGTGACCTATTACAAGCTGGAAATCGACGGCAGCGTGATGTTTGAAATCGATCCCCTCAACTCGATCCGTTTCGTCGATGGTACCGATCAACTGGCCGCCGTGCGGTCCGCCCTGGGCATGTAAGGAGCAACACCATGAACAACGCGAAAGACAACGTCCTGCCGAAATGGCTGCAACTGGGCAGCGGCATCGCCACCGTAACCCTGTCCCGGCCGAGCGAGGCTAACGGCATTCAGGTCGACAAGCTGACCCTGCGTGAACCGACGGTGCGTGAGATGCGCGCCGCCACCTTGCAGGGCGGTAGCAACGAAGAAGAGCAGGAAATGGTTTTGTTCTGCAGTCTGGCGAGCATCGGCCGCGCGGATCTGGAGGGGCTGCTGATGCGTGATTATCGTCGTCTGCAGACCGCCTATTTTCGTGTGGGAGCAGATGACGGGGTTTAACCCCAAGCTGCAAAAAGCCCTGGCTAAACGCTTGGCCGTCGAGCTGAACTTTTCGGCGGCCGAGATTCAGGGGCTGTCGTTTTCCGAGATGGTCTGGTGGCTCACGGATTGAGCCCATCCCCTTTGCACACAGGTACCCTGCATGGCGAACAAACTCTCGCTCGGGCTGGTGATTGGCGGCGCCGTCGATTCATCCCTGGGCGCCGCCTTCAAGAATGTCAGCGGCGAAATGAAAAAGCTCGAGGCGCAAACCACACGCGCCAAGGGGTTGCAGAAAGTCATCGGCGAGACCATGCGTCTGCGCGATGAATGGAAAAAAGCCCACGACAGTGGGGCGGCCAACGCCGATGCCTTGCTGCGCAAACTGGAAACCAACACCAACAGCCTGCGCAAGCAGGGTGTCGAAGTCGGTCGGCTGCGTCAGGAGTACCTGGCGCTGGGCAAGGTGGTGCGCAGTGCCGAGTTCAAGGCCAAAGGGATGGGGCAGGTGGAAGAGGGGCGGGAGAGCCTGCGCAGCGGATTCGGTACGGCGGTAGCCGGTACCACCCTGGCGGCCGTGCCGACTAAGGTCAGCGCGGACTTTCAGGCGATTATTCGTGACATCGCGATCAAGTCCGGTACCGCCAACACCCAGCAGGAAGTGAACACCGCCCGCGACATCGTCCAGACCTCAAAAGACACCGGCATGGCCAACACCCAGGTGGCCGAGCTGGTGAACCAACTGGTTGGCGGCGGTATGGATCTGACCGAAGCGCTGAAGTACGCCCCGGTGGCCGCCAAGTTTGCAGTCGGGCAGGGCGCGTCGGGCACCGATACGGCGAAGATGATTCTGGCGATGCAGAACAACGCCAAGATCACCGACCCGAAAAAAATGGAACAGGCCCTGGCGTCGGTCGCGTTGCTGGGCCAGCAAGGCAGCTTCGAAGCGGCCGACATGGCCAAGTGGTTTCCGGAACTGTTGGCGCAGATGGCCAGCAGCGGCATCACCGGTCAGGATGCGGTGACCCAGCTGGGCGCCATGCTGCAGGTGCAGATCAAGAGCGCCGGCAGTGCCGATGAGGCGGCGAACAACCTGAAAAACTGGGTCGCGAAAATTGGCTCGGGGGAAACCGTTAAAGGCTATGCCGATGCCGGGATTGACTATCAGGGTTCGATGAACGCGGCCATTGGCAAGGGCCTGTCGACCTTTGAAGCCAGTTTCGAACTGGCGCGCCGGTACGTGGAAAAGACCGATCCGAAAAAGGCCAAGCAGCTGAATCAGGGGCTGACCCAGATCAGCCAGGAGACGGACCCGGCCAAGGCGCAAGCGATGGCCGATGCCTTGGCCGCCACTTTGCGTACCGGCGATTTGTTTGCCGACATGCAGGTCAAGACGGCCCTGATGGCGTACACCCAGAACAAAAAATTCTACGCGGACCTGAAAAAAGGCGCCTCGGACCCCAACGGCCCGCGCAAGGACATTCTCGACAAGAACCTGAGCGAGCGTCGCGAAGCCTCGTCACAACGCTGGGCCGAAACCGGTCAGGCGTTCAACGATTCGTTGCGTGCCATCGGTGATGCCCTGCGTCCGGCGACGGATGCGCTGGCCATCGGGATTGGCGCGGCGGCGCGTGGCTTGACCGCTTTGTCCGAGGAAACGCCCAAGGCCGTGCTGGGCCTGGCGGCACTCACTGCTGGTGCGTTGGTATTGGGCAAAGCCTGGGCCGCACTGAAAATCGGTCGGGGGCTGGCCAACATCGCGCGCGGTTCGGCCGGCGACCGGTCCAATATCGTGCAGCGGGTGTTCGTGACCAACGCGAATGACGGCGATGACGACAGGCTGGATCACGGCAAAGAAGGGAAGGGCGGAAAGCGCAAAAGCCCTGCAAGTCGGATGTCCCGTGGCATGAAAGTGGGCGGGGCGCTGGCGGTGGTCGGTGCCGGCGTTCAGATGCTGGACACTTACCAGAACGCCACCACCCGTGATGAAAAGGCCGAAGGCTACGGTGGCGCGGTAGGTGGGCTCATGGGGGGCGTACTCGGCGGCGCGGCAGCCGGTGCGGCTTTAGGCTCGATCGTCCCCGTGGTCGGTACCGCCATTGGCGGGATTATCGGCGGCATGCTCGGGGCGTGGGGCGGGGGCGAGATAGGGGCGACCATGGGCAAGGCGTTGTTTGGCGGGCCGGACACGCCTGCCAAAGCACCGATCGGCATCGTTCCCATGGCCGCCGGCCAGGGGGTGGGCGCGGTCGTGCGCTCGATGGAAAACGCCCCCGCCGCGCCGGTCACGGCGGCGGTATTAATGTCGAGCACGGCAGCGAAGACACCCGAGTGGCCGAAGGTCGATCAGCAATTTACCTTCGCGCCGGCCCCGGTTTTTCAGGTGCAGGGTGATGTGAAAGACCCGGCGCAGTTCGTCCAGGAAATGATGCCGTACCTGCGGCGCCAGTTTGACGACTTCGCTCGGGAAGCGCGCGACCGCCAGTTGTTTGATGCACCCCATGTGGTTTGAGGACGTGAAATGGCGGATGAAAAAACTTACTTGCAGCACCTGCAGGGCGGGTTGAAGTACATGGTCGACGCGGGGGAGGCCGGGCGCACTGACCTGGAGTCCATGACCGGACCCATGAATGGCGCACTGAATGAAATCAGCGGGGCGGCCGATGCGCTGGAAGGTTTGCCCTCTATCAGCGAGGACCTGAGCGACAAGACCCGGCGTCTGCAGGATGCGATCAACTCGGCGCAGGCCAAGATCGGCAAGGTTGCCAGCTACTACAACCAGACCCAGCGCGCGTTGGCGCAGTTTGAAGAGCACTTTTCCGCCCTGACCGAACAGATCAGCCGCTTTGGCGCGGCTTTCAACAAGGTCGCTGGCAAGGCCAATGCCGCGTTGGGCAATATTTTCCCCACGGAATGGTTTGCCGGCGACATGACGCCGATTCCCGATGCGGTGAAGCCATTCCCGCACCTGTTGATCATCTACCCGCTCAAGGCCAATGAGCGGCCGTATTACTTCAACCTGGACACGGCGGCGTTTGACGAGTTACGCCGGCAGACGTCGTTTCGCTGGGCCGCGCAGGAGCGCCTGACCCGGCGGCCGGCGCAACAGGCCGTGGGGCTAGGCGAGGAGAAAATCACCATCAAGGGCGCGATCTACCCGAGCTTCAAGGGTGGGTTGAAGCAGCTGGATACTCTGCGCAGTATCGGCGCCAAGTTGCTGCCTCTGAACCTGACCACCGGTTACGGCGAGGTGCTGGGCAATTGGTGCCTGACCAATATCGAAGAGGAACAAAGCGCTTTGCTGCCCGGGGCCATCCCGCGCAAGCAGGGCTTTTCATTGGAGTTTGTCCGTTATGGCGATGACCTGCAGAACGGCTGAGGGGGATCTGCTGGATACCCTGTGCCACCACTATTACGGCCACCTGAACCGCAGTGTCGAGGCGGTGCTGGCGGCCAATCAGGGACTGGCCGATGAGCCGCAACCGTTCCGGGCGGGTGTATTGATCACGCTGCCGGATCTGGTGATCGAGCCCGACAGCGTGATTTCACTCTGGGATTGATCCCATTACCCTAGCCCGCTCAGTGCGGGCTTTTTCTTGCCTGGAGTACCACGATGCAACCGCTGTTTCGTATCGTCGCCGACGGCGCCGACATCACCACATTGATCAACGATCGGCTGGTGTCGCTGCAACTGGCCGACCGGCCCGGGATGGCCTCCGATTCGATTGAGTTGCGCATCGACGATCGTGACGGCGCGGTGTCGCTGCCCGTTCGTGGCGCGAGCATCGAAGTCTACCTGGGTTATGCCGGCGCCGACCTGACGCGCATGGGCCGCTACACCGTGGACGAGGTGGCGGTTTCCGGCCCACCGGACACGCTGGTGATCAGCGGCAAGGCCAGCGACATGCGTGGCAGTGGCAAAACCACGCGCAGCGGCAGTTGGGAGGACGTCAGCCTGGCGCAGATCGTTGGCGACGTGGCCGCGCGCAATGGCTGGCAGCCGTCGTGCCCGGTCGACACCCGGGTGCCGCGCATGGACCAGCTCAATGAATCCGACTTCAACTTCATCACCCGGGTGGCCAAGAAGCACGACTGCACGGCCAAGGTGGCCGACGGCAAGCTGCTGGTCTTGCCGCGACAAGGCGGGCAGAGCGCCAGTGGCAAGGCCTTGGCGGTCATCAACCTGCAGCGCAGCGATGTCACCCGCTGGCAGTTTCGCTTGAGCGATCGCAGTGCGCATCAGGGCGTCAGCACCCAGTACCAGGACCCGGCCAGCGGCGAGTTACTCATCTCGCACCTGGACAACCCTAACGTGCCCGAAGGCCTGCCGCCGGTGCATACCGATCGCCATATCTATCCGGACCGCACGGCGGCCGACGAAGCGGCCAAGGCGCGTCTGGCGGCGTTCAACCGATCCACCGCCTCGGTGCGTCTCGACCTGCCGGGGCGGACCGACCTGTTTGCCGAAATCGTAATTGAGGCGCAAGGCTTCAAGCGCGGCCTCGATGGCGAATACCTTGTGGAGTCGGTGGATCACACCTTCACCCCGTCCGGGTGGACGGTGTCGGTAGAGTGCAATGGCGGCAAGGAGGGCAAGGCCAAGGCGTCCGGCAAGCCGCAGAAAGTCGTGCTCGAAGTGCCGGTTTGATTTTCCGGGTATGTGAGTCGCCCCGGGTCAAAGAGGGTTTCACCCCGAAGTAAAAGGAGCGGCCAGTCTGAATGCGTCAACATCCAGCCTGGCCACCGTCCCCGCAGATTGTCCCTGCAAGTCCCGCCAAGGCTCCTGCTCTGTGCACAAAGCAGAGCGAGCCTATCACCTGTTTATTTATACAGTAAAGGTCTTGCTATCCATGTCTACCCCTATCATCCCTTGGATGGGCGGCAAACGCCGTCTGGCCGATCGCCTTATTCCGCTGTTTCCGCCGCATGAATGCTACGTCGAAGTCTTTGCCGGCGGTGCCGCGCTGTACTTCATGCGGCCCCAGGCAGCGCCCGTCGAAGTGCTAAACGACATCAACGGCGACCTGGTGACGTTGTACCGTGTGGTGCAAAACCACCTCGAAGAATTCGTGCGCCAGTTCAAATGGGCGCTCAGCTCGCGCCAGGTGTTCGAGTGGCAGAAGATGACCCGCCCGGAAACCCTCACCGACATTCAGCGCGCAGCGCGATTTTTCTACCTGCAGCACCATGCCTTCGCCGGCAAGGTCTCCGGGCAGACGTTCGGCACCGCCACCACCACCCCGTCAATCAATCTGCTTCGCATCGAGGAAAACCTCTCAGCCGCGTGGCAGCGTCTGTCTGGCACTTACGTGGAGAACCTGCCCTGGCTTGAATGCGCTGAACGCTACGACCGGGCGCATACCTTCCATTACATGGACCCGCCGTACTGGCAGACCGCCGGTTATGGTGTGGATTTTCCATTCGAGAACTACGAGCGGATGGCCAACTTCATGCGCCGCTGCAAGGGCAGGGTGATGGTCAGTATCAACGACCACCCAGACATCCGCCGGGTGTTTGAAGGCTTTCACTTTGAAACGCTGGATATTCGCTACACCACGAGCAACCAGCGGCAGGGCAAGGGAGAAATCAGCGGTGAACTGGTGATCATGAACTGGGAACCCGCAGCACTTGGAGGGTTGTTTTAAGGTGAGCGACTTCAACCCATAGCTGAGAGTCAGCAAGGACAGAGTTCGGCCAAAGGTGCCGCTCGTTCTTCTGAAATCACAAGGACTGAGCACATCCGACTCTTAATTTTCATGTCACAGTTAGATATCAGGCCAAGATCGGGTCAGGGCCTGTTAATCGTTGTAGTTTACTTGGCGGTAGGAATAAGTGGTAAGTAGTATAGCTCGTATTAGTTATAGGGAGTCTAATAGGTCATCAAGTTCGCTTCTCGGCCAAACCGTTTTGGCTAAAAACAGACCGATTATTTTCTTCACCTCCGGACGTTTTGAAATTATAGTTTTTGCAGCGTTGAATGACGCGCCCATGGTCACTACATCATCTAAAATTATGACGGTTTTATTTAATGGGTTTTTCAAGAAATCTTTGTTTAGCTCCATGCTCTGCATTAGTTGAGAAGGTCTAAGTCGCCCCCCTTGATGTTGACTGGGTCTGGCAATCGTTTGCGTCAAAACCGGCCTGATGTCGATTGTAGGATGGGTGCGCTTAAGTACCTTTAAAACTCTCAGCATTCTATCGTCGTAATCTGGATGATCGTCCGACTTAGAACATGGCATAGGTACAAATGTAGTCGATCCCACAATTGCAGCAATATTTATGGTGCTAGAAATAATTGATCCCCAATACTCAATCGCCTGGCCTTTATGGTAGAGAGCCCCGCTCGAAGCAGTAGGTTTTGTCTTCAGGCTAAATATTTTGTCATTGGTGACGCTAACCCTATAACCGCCGCCTGAAGTGTACTCGCCATAGTGGTAGCACTCATCATCGTCCGAAAAATATGTATAAGAGTCGTTGTCGAGTCTCGTAAGCCTATTCATCCATCAGGTTTCCGGTAATGTCAGATAGATTACTTACTCTCACGGCGCCTAATTTTTCATATTTGGCAGGCCAAGTAAGTTCTTGGTTTCTGAAGCAGCTATCTAGAATAAATAATTTTCGATTCTGCGCGAGTGCCGCTCGTGCTTGGATTAAGGTTCCCGACGTATTGCCCGCCTCAACAATTATCGTCGCCTTAGTCAGTGCTGACATGGTAACGTTTCGCGCAGGGAAAAATAACCTATTAGTTTTTGGTGTTTGATCTCTATACCTAAGGAAAGGTACTTGAGAGATAATCAAGTGATCTTTCGCAATGCGGTCTTGAAGGTCGCGATTTTCGGAGGGGTAATATGAGTTAAGCGGAGTGCCTATCACTGCTATGGTATCGCCGCCAGCTGCGATAGCAGCGTTGTGCGCTGCCGTATCGATGCCTTTTGCCAACCCCGAAACTATTGTATATCCTGATTTTGATAGTTTGTGTGCAATGACTCCAGCGTTAAATATACCCTCTTCAGACGCGGATCGGGAGCCTACTATTGCAATGCTTTTTTTATCAGCCAACTCCCAGTTCCCTTGGTAGTAAAGGAGTTCAACTGGATGATCTGCGTCCCTCAATTTTTGCGGATACTCACCTGCACCGTGCACTCGAATTCCGATAGTGGAAAAATATTCGAGGCCTACCTCGTTGACGAATCGAAGTAGCGTCTTCTCAATGCTTTCATTATCGACTAGGTCAGACGGTATGGCGTTTGGATTTTGATTGAAAAGCTTAGCCAGATTTGCAAACCAGGCGCCTTGATTTAGCCATAAGGATTCGTATGCACATACCTCCTCAAGAGGTACGATAGGCTTATCACTGAATATGTCTGTGATTGGCTTGAAAAGTTTAGTTTTCGTATTGGTCGCCGTAAAGTCCATCAAAGCTCAACTCCTTGATATCTTTTCTGACTGAATTATTAGTGTTTCCGTTTTAAAAATTAATCCCAGTCGTCAATTACCTTAGTGCTAAAGCCCTGTTTTTCTAATTCTGTCACAGTGAAATTTACTGCGATCCGCATCGCGTCACGAGTGGGATTCTGAGTTAAGTAAAAAATTTTCGATTCGTCACCTTCAATCGTACTACCGGTTTCTAGGTGGGCAGTCAGCGGTTCTTTGCTAGAAAATAGCTCTATCGCTGATTGTATGTCCGTTTGAACGTCACCCTTAGCAAAGAGTACCAAGTCGTGGCCATCGTCATAAATTTCGATTGTGACCTTTCGAGTACTACCTTCAAGTTTTAGCTCTGCATTGAGAGTAAGAGTGTCGATGCAGTGCTCAGTGTTTTTATCCATTTAAACCTCAGGTGTGGAGGGCAGGTGATCGACTTGATTGTCCTCTCCTGGCCAATGTGTACCATATGGGACTGTGTTAAACCAGTCACAGTTGATTCCTTGACTTACCAGCTACTAATAGCAGCTGAAAGCCCAAGAGTCGAGGCGTAACGGATTCAGTAAGGTGCGTCTTTTTGTGGGCTCGCCGGGCTCAGCGTGTTGAGGTTAGGTCCATGTCAGGCTCGCATTTCAGTCTCTACTTAATGCCTGTAATCGTGGGTCTATGAGGCCGTTGCGCTGGTTTGACTAGGACGGGCGATTTAAAATGCACATGAACATTGACGTAAGCGGCAGGCGGCCTGAGACTATCAGATGCATACGAGTGGGCACTGAGATGGATGCACCGACATTTGCAGGAGCCAAATGGACGACGGCCAGCAAGATTCTACAAGGCACCGAATAGATGGATGACAGAGGTTTCTGGCGGCACGAAAAAATCGCGTTCTTGGCGCTAACTACTTTGAAGGGAGTGGGCTTTCGTACCCTACATAAAATCGCCGCCAGCGACGAAGGTTTCAATCATACCCTTCGCAACCCGTCAGCCTCCAGCCTGGAGAGAGTGATTCGTGACGCTGGTTTTTCGGACCTGGAAGGCCAGCAGCGACTGTGGGAGTTAGGGATTGAGGAGGCCAGAAAGCTCGCAGCCATGGGGATTGTGTTGCTCTTCAATGGTGAGGCGACCTTTCCTCGAAAGCTTAAGGAAATTTCTGACGCCCCTTATTGGCTATTTATTCAAGGTAGCATTGAGAACCTCAAGCAATCTGCCGCCTCAATCGTTGGGACACGTAAACCCTCCGCTGACGGAATTTTTTTGACAAAATATATGGTCGCTGCGTTAGCGAAATCGAAAATTGTAACTGTAAGCGGCCTCGCGGTTGGTATTGATCAAACGGCCCACCTAGAATCCCTGCGGTATGGCCTTCCAACAGTGGCCGTATTAGGTACTGGAATCCTTGAAAATTACCCTAGAGGTTCTGAGGGGTTAAGAGCAGAAATTATCGCGAAAGGGGGGACCGTTCTGAGCGAGTATCTTCCTTGCGAGTCTTATAGTAGTGAGAACTTCGTTAGACGCAACAGGTTGCAAGCAGGGCTTGGTGATGTTCTTTTCCCAACAGAGTGGAAGATCAAGAGTGGAACAGCCCATACCGTAAAATTTGCGCATAAATATGGAAAGAAAATTGTAAACTTGTATTTGCCTGCAACTCAGGAAATTCGTCCGGAACTCGCTTTCGCACGAGATACCTATGGAGCAGTTTCGCTGGAGGTTCCAAGCGAAACTGGACTTTTGCTCCAGATGATCGCTGAATTATCGTTTACTCTATTAAATGGTCCAAGAGAATTTTCGGAGTCTCAAACTCCTATTTTGAAATCCGAGTCAGTCAGTCACGAACCCATTTCTGTCTCGGATGATGAGCTCATCAATCCAGATATGCCTAAAACCCCACAGATGCCCTTATTTTAATAAGGGGAGGAGAATGGATGCTCGCTCTACTTACTTCGCCTTATGCGCTGATTACCAATGGGGCCGTAAACCCAGCGGGGATTCAGACGTTGAAGAACATATGCGGGACTGGGACCTTTGTAGGTTTGACATCGAATCAGGCCAAACCCGGTTGGTTTGATCAAGCCTTTGCAGGGTCTGGTGTCCAGTTCATAAAAACAGATACTAGGCAGAATGGCGGGGTCGTTCGAGATCTCGCCCAGCAGCTTAATATTGCTACCTTTGACGTATTAGTACTAGCCGTGAAAAGCGAAGACATGCAAATGGCCAAGAATGGGCGAGCGTTGCTAATTGCGGCGGGCTGGATCACGGATAGGGTTGTCCGAAACCTTGGAATATCCATTGCATCTGGAGCTGAGTTGTATGAGCTTCTGAAAATTGCAGGAGGGTGGGACGGCCACTGGTGGTTTGAGGGGCGCGGACAAAACTACAATGCAAACGCGTTGGCAGATCTATCAGGGTACGGTAATAATATTACCCAGACTCAGCAAGCATTTGCTAGCAAGTTAACTCAGACTGTAAAAAATGGTGGCACTCATATCACTGCTTTGCTTTTAGCGACGGCCAGGTCTTTTCTTATCGATGGGATATACGAAACCCAACAGCTTTGCTGGGGCGTGTATCCGTCATCCAAGAGTCAAAACAATGATACGGAGGTGCTTAGTGATTTCACACATAGGCTCCGCACGACCGTATCGCAGGCGCATTTTTGCAAAAGAAACGAACCTCTCTTCATCCGACATACACATTCTGACAAGCGGTCTGCTAATCGAAATGCCGATAGAACCGATCCGAAAAATCAGGTCGAGACACTTCATCTGAACCCTGAGTATAAGGGGAAGCTTCGAGGTCGGAACGTTATTGTAGTCGACGACTGCACTACGCACGGGCTTTCATTTGGAGTGGCAGCAGCATTTCTCCGGGCTGCTGGAGCTGCATCAGTGAAAGGTGTGGCGCTTGGGAAATTTGGCAACACTTTAAAGTACTTCGATATTGAAATCACCGCTGATCCATTCAGTCCTGTTAATTGTAACGGATACGTCATGCACTCCCACTCGCAGTTTTTAGGTACCAATGATTTAAGAGCCCAGAAAACGCTGATAAGTCTGGTGATGTAGGTACCTCGAAAAAGTATGAGAAAATATCGTATTCGATTCACGTGAATGCTCATACCAACAGCTGTTGCGTGGCTCGCGAACTGGCTAGCGATTTTATGCCAGTCGCGTGTGTAGACTTTTTAGATGTTCCTATAAGGGTCCAGAGCTAAATCCTATGGGGCACTAAGAAAAGCGCAGCAGGTAACAAAAAGCCCGCTCAGCGGCAGGCGTTCTGTACGGCGTCAAATTCTGTTGTCTGTTCAATCTGCGCTCCATTCTGTGAGCGTTTCGTGAAAAGCTTGTCGTAGATACGAAAAAGCCCAGCACATTGGTTGGGCTCTCTGTAGGTGGGTCAAATCCCTTTGGCTGATCTCATTGTGCTTGGTCGGTGTGACGAAGACATGAGAGGGAATTCGACAAGCCTGGCGCTGAGTCGGGCCCCTCTCGCCGGTACGAAATTTTGGATGACGACTTGTCGCTGCGTTGGGGCATGCTATGATCGCTTAACGGTGAAAAAAACACAAAAATCCAGATTGCGGGAATCGATCAAAATATGAGCAAGATTGATATTCAGGAAGAAGTTGAAAGCTTGTTGGTAGCTCACTTCCCGAGAGATTTTTGGGTGAGGGCTCTGGACGATCTACATGCGGCATATGGTATGGCTTATGACACCATGACCGCACGCTTGCAGCTTCATAAGCATGAGCTTGTTAGAGCTCTGCCTCAGGCTCGGCACTACAAGCTTAGCTCGACTATGCGAACCATTGCTGAGTCGTCAGGCCTCGAAGTGCTAGATCTAAAGGCAGATAACTCGGGTGAAAACTACGTTGTACTACGATCCGGACCTCTTCAACTTGGTCGAATTGGCGTGAATCAAGGTAGCTCCTTGCCTAGAGGTGCCAAGCATCGAGCTTTGATTGCCGCATTAAATGCAAGGCTGGAGGGAGTGACGCACGACTTGTTTTCTCCAACTGTGCATATGCTTCCTTCAAGTACGCTTGGTTTGCTTTTGGTCAACGTTAATCCTAAACAGAATCTCGATCAAGATCGAATGATAGATCTTCAAGTTGGCGTTCCTTATAGCGATCTATCAGGGTGGCACTATCTTCAGCCATGCTCGAAAGTCCTTATGAAATATTCCGAGATCTCGGCTGTAGAAGAGTCAGTCGCTCCGACAGATAAGGCGGTAATTAGATTGAAAGAAGTTATTAGTGAAATCGAAGCATCGGAATCCAGAGATAAGTTATGAGAGTAGGTGTTTCGGGCTTTGTCCCTGCTCGCCTCACCCAGGCGCGAGTACTGGCGTCATTGACTAGGCTTGATTTGAGCGAGCGCATTGGAAAATCATCTTCTTCTATTTCTCGATGGGAGAAAGGTGAGAGCGCTCCCGAGTCAGAGGCTCTCGAAAGCATCTCTTTTGTCCTCGGTTTTCCAGTAGCCTGGTTTACTCGCCCGATCTCAAGTAAACCGCTATCGCCCGTTTTCTATAGAACATTGGCTAGTACGAGCAGCGATCTGCGCGGAAAAGCAGGTACAAAGATGGATTGGCTGCAGGAAATTGCAGGGTATCTTTCTACTTGGCTAGATTGGCCAGATTTGAATTTACCTACCCATGATATCACCGATCATCGAGAGCTTGATTTTCCGGAAATAGCGAGGACTGCATTAAAGTGCCGGGAGATGTGGGGGCTTGGTCTGGGCCCAATCACCGATCTTTCCATGGCAGCGGAGGGGGCGGGGATAATTTGTGCGCACGTCCAACAAGGTAATACAAAAATGGACGGACTATCCCAGTGGGACGAGTCCCAAAAAAGACCATTTATTTTGCTTTCGAATGACAAAAGTAATTACTATCGCTCTAGATTCGATCTTGCGCATGAGATAGGTCATGTGGTTCTTCACAAGAGTATCAAAACATTTGATATTTTGCATCTCAAAGAAATTGAAAGGCAGGCAAACTATTTTGCGAGCTCTTTGTTACTTCCTGAGGAGCTTCTGTCTGTAGAACTTCCAAGATATCCATCGTTAGAAAATTTGCTTTCATTGAAGCGACGCTGGAAAGTTTCTGTTGCGGCAATCATTTACAGAGCTGAAAAGTTGTTGTTGATTGGCGAGCAAGAGGCTTTAAGGCTTAGGAAGAGCTACTCCGCTCGTGGATGGATGAAGGGGGAACCGCTCGACAACGACTCTCAGCTAGAGAACGTTCGATTAATGCCGAGGGCTATAAATGCACTTCTAGAGGCGAAAATAAAAACAAAGGCTTCAATAGTTCGCGATCTGATGATGCCTGTAAGGGATGTTGAGCAGCTTTGTGGCCTGACTGATGGTTTTCTCGCCTTCCAGCCAAGTGTAATTAACAATCCTCTTCCTAAACTTAAGAGTGCCCAAGAAGTTTCTCGCTCTAATATATTCGAATTCAAAAAGAAAGATTAATTATCTGTCTCGGGGTTGGGGTGCTTGTTGCGCCTCAACTCAAATACGCGAGCTAATATAGAAGTGCAGCATTCTCCATAGTATGCCCCGTATATTTCTTTCCGCCTTCACCTCATCAGCGATTGCAGTCACTCCGGGGCCATCAGCACGGCGAGCGACATCTTGATGAACTCTTCATTCCGGTCGATCGTGACCAGTGCGCCGCGCACGTTTGCGGCGACATCTGCCGAACCGCGTTGCTCGACCCATAGGGTGAGCTCCATGATGGCAGCCTCTAGGGCGAGCTGATTTTCGTTGATCTTGAAGAGCAGGGAAGGGAGCAGGTCTGAATTTGGCATCGCGAATCCTCGGCTATGAGGTCAGCGTAGCAGCCTGTTACATGAAGGATATTAACGATCGACAGGACGCTGGAGGAGGGGGAAAGCCGGAAAGTTTTGTAACGGTTACCGAATAGTTTTGTAACGGCTCTGAAAAGCAGCACCGATTCCCAAACCCCAGAAACGACAAAGCCCTGAATAATCAGGGCTTTGTCGTATAAAGATGGCGGAGGCGATGGGATTCGAACTCATGGACCTGTTACAGTCGACGGTTTTCAAGACCGTTGCCTTAAACCACTCGGCCACACCTCCGTTTGCGTTGCGGGCGCCATAATACCTGAATGAAACACACTGTCAAACTCTCTGCATAGCTAGTTACAGAGTGTCTGTTATGATCTTTGCGACTGAACGTTTCAAACCAACAGGAGTGTCGCCATGCGCGAACAGGATTACGCAGTTAATAACAGCGTGCAGGCTGAGCAGCTAGAGGTTAGCCGCGTCCTGCGCAACACATACGGCTTGCTCGCCCTGACCCTCGCATTCAGTGGTGTGATGGCTTACGTTGCCCAGCAGATGCGTGTTGGCTACCCGAATATCTTCGTGGTGCTGATCGGCTTCTACGGCCTTTTCTTCCTCACCAACAAACTCCGTGATTCCGCCTGGGGCCTGGTGTCGGCATTTGCCCTGACCGGTTTCATGGGTTTCCTGCTTGGTCCGATCCTCAACCGTTACCTGGGTATGCAGGGCGGCGCTGAAGTGGTCAGCTCGGCCTTCGCGATGACCGCGCTGGTGTTCGGCGGCCTGTCGGCCTATGTGCTGATTACCCGCAAGGACATGAGCTTCCTCGGCGGTTTCATCACGGCAGGCTTCTTTGTGCTGCTGGGTGCGACGCTGGCGAGCCTGTTCTTCCAGATCAGCGGCCTGCAACTGGCGATCAGCGCAGGTTTCGTGCTGTTCTCTTCGGTCTGCATTCTGTTCCAGACCAGCGCCATCATTCACGGCGGCGAGCGCAACTACATCATGGCCACCATCAGCCTGTATGTATCGATCTACAACCTGTTCGTCAGCCTGTTGCAGCTGTTCGGCATCATGAGCCGTGATGACTGATCGTCGGCCTTGAAGTAAAAAACCCGCTCAGGCGGGTTTTTTATTGCCTGGAATCCAGGGTTATTCCGTAATGACAATGCTGCCGTCAGCTTGCTGGCGGTAGATGGTGTAGGGCAGCAGCAAGGTATCCATCGCGCCGGACACGACCGCATCGAGTAACACGATGGCGGGGGCGGGGCCATGTACCTGCGCATCCCGACCGTTTTCGAGGGGCGCGTTCAGCATGCAAAAGTCGTAGGTCACGCCGCTGTAGATTCGCGGTACCGCGCCGCAGTAACTCTTTTGTTCCTTGAGACTTTTCGACGCTACTTCATCACTGCGCACAACCGTCTGAATCGTGCCGCAACCCGCAAGCATCATAGCCACCAGTAGCATTGCCTGAGTTTTCATACCGTCAATCCTTCGCCGGAAACCATCAATCTACTGCAGCCTGAAACAAATATCACTCACGCCATGGGCGGTAACCGGCGCTTGACCGGGGTTTTCTTGACGATGGCCGTGTTGGTTTCAGCGTGGGTGTTGAGGCGGTCGAGCAGGGTGTCCAGTTGCTCCATCGAGCGCACGTGCAGGCGTGCGATGAAACAGTCGTCGCCGGTCACCTTGTCGCACTCGGTGAATTCGGCAATGGCCATGATTTGCCGTTCCACCTCTTGCAACTGGCCCGGCAACGGGCGAATACGCACGATGGCCTGGAGTTGATAGCCGAAGCTTTTCGGGTCGATTTCAACGGTGTAGCCCTTGAGCACACCGCGCTCTTCCAGGCGGCGCAGGCGCTCGGCGACGCTGGGGGAGGACAGGCCGCTGATTTGCGCCAGGGCCTTGAGCGAGCGTCGCGAGTCTTGCATCAGGGCCGTGATCAGCACTTGGTCGATGTCATCGGTCATGGCGAAACCCTCTGTTAGGCATTTTTTCAAAACCGCCTTTATAAAAAAGGCAGATTCAGAGTTTAGCCTGCTTTCTGCTATGGAGTAGCCCCCGGCTGCATTGGCATACTTTGGCCACAAACACAGGAGTCTGATGATGGACAAAACCCTACGCCGCGGTTCGTTTGAAATGACGGCCGCCATGCTGATCTCCGGCACCATCGGTTGGTTCGTGCTGGTGTCCGGGCAACCGGTGCTGGATGTGGTGTTCTGGCGCTGCCTGTTCGGTGCCGGCACCTTACTGTTGATTTGCGCCGCCTTCGGCTTTCTGCGCCCTGGCATTCTGACCCGCACCACGTTTTTGCTTGCGGTGCTCAGCGGGGTGGCGATCGTCGGTAACTGGGTGTTGTTGTTCGCGTCCTATTCCCGGGCGTCGATTGCCATCGGCACCGCCGTCTATAACGTTCAGCCGTTCATGCTGGTCGGGCTGGCGGCGCTGTTTCTCAACGAAAAGATCACCGCGCAGAAAATGCTCTGGCTGGGTGTGTCGTTTCTCGGGATGCTGGCCATCGTCAGTGCCCATGGCAGCCAGGGCGAGAGCGGCAGCGATTACCTGACGGGCATTGCCCTGGCGTTGGGCGCGGCGTTTCTCTATGCGATTGCTGCGCTGATCATCAAGCGTTTGACGGGTACGCCACCGCACCTGATTGCGCTGATCCAGGTCAGCACCGGCGTGTTGTTGCTCGCGCCATTGGCGAATCTTTCGACACTGCCGCAGGCGCCAAGCGCATGGGCCAGCCTGGTGACACTGGGCATGGTGCACACTGGTGTGATGTATGTGTTGCTGTACGGCGCCATTCAAAAACTGCCGACTGCGCTGACGGGGGCGCTGTCCTTCATCTACCCGATTGCGGCGATTTTCGTCGACTGGTTTGCCTTCGGCCATCGCCTGGAGCCGCTGCAGTGGATCGGCGTCGCGGCGATTCTGCTGGCCGCTGCCGGTATGCAGCAAGGCTGGTCACTCAAGTTTCGGCGCACGGTGACGCCGTAACCCATCTCGCCGGCGTCAGATGTTCCAGCGCGGCGCGTTCCTGGCCAGGCGCTGGCGCATCTCGCCGATGTTGGCAGCCAGTTGTTGGGTCAGCAGGCGATAGCCGTCCAGTGTGTTGTAGACCGGTGCATCGAGACTGATCAGCGGCACCTCCATGGGCCGATCGAGGCGCTGGGCGGCGCCTGATTTCAACGCCCGGGCCATGCCGATCAATTGCACGCGAATCTGCCGATGCTCTGCTTTCAATGCCGTTTGCAGGAGCGTCATCGCCTCGGGGTCATTGGCATCGGGTCGGGTATTGCCAAGGATTTCCAGGGTGCTGACGCACATGCGCAGGTTGCGCTGGATGGCATCGAGCTCGGTCATGGAAATCTTCACTTCCTTGGACACCGACGGCATCAGTGAGCGCAGTTGCACCATCGCCGCATTCAGGCGCGTCATGAGCTTGAGGTGTTCGTCGGCGGTGATGGCCTGGCCGTCAATGATGCGCCCGTAGACTTTCGCGCAATCACGCAGCGCATCGGCCAGGTTGTAGCGCCAGGAATACACCGCATACAGGGGCAGGGCGAAGGAAAACGCCAGGGCCAGGGCAATGCCGATCAGGATATCCACCCCGCGCCACAAGCCATCGGTGACCGGGTTGTCGCCATGCCCCGCGACGATGAACACGGTAATCGCCGACAGCAGCGCGGTGTAGCCGCCCTTGCCGATGGCGTGATACGAGAAGAACCCGCAGACCACCGACATCGCGAAATAGGTCAGCCAGGGCATTCCTAGCCAGGCCTGTTGTAGCACCAGCGCCAGGCCGACACCGGCGCCGATCAGGGTGCCAATGGCGCGCTCGGCGGCTTTCTTGCCGATGTTGCCGTGGTGCTGCAAGCCGCCGATCACCACCAGCATGGTCACCGACGCCCATTCGCCGTGGGGCAGTTTGATCCCGGTGGTCAGCAGGATCGTCGCCAGCAAGCCGAGTGACACCCGCACCGCATGGATCACCCGGGCGTGGCGGTAGCGCCGGTACGGGTCCAGCAACGGACGCAGCAATCGGCGCAGCAGCGGTGGCAGTCGATCGGCTCTGGATGTACTCAGGCTGGCTCTCCTCAGAAGATGTAGTCGGTGGTCAGGAAGCTCGAACTGCGACCACTGATGATCTCGCTGATCAGGTCCTTGTTGGTCTCCTGGAACTTGGTGGCCACCAGCGTGCGGATCGAAAACACCCGCAGTGCGTCATGCACCGACAGGGTGCCTTCGGCCGAGTTCTTGCGACCATTGAAGGGGTAGGTGTCCGGTCCGCGCTGGCATTGGGCATTGAGGTTGATGCGCCCGACCTGGTTGGCAAAGGTGTCTACCAGCCGGCCGACCGCCACCGGATTGGTGCCGAAGATGCTCAACTGCTGGCCGAAATCCGACTCCAGCACGTAGTCGATCACGGTATCCAGGTGGCGGTACGGCACGATGGGGATGACCGGGCCGAACTGTTCTTCCTGGTAAACCCGCATCTGCGGCGTAACCGGGTACAGCACCGCCGGGTAGAAGAACGACGCACGGGCCTCGCCGCCGTTGGGGTTGACCACCCTGGCGCCTTTGCTCTCGGCATCCGCCACCAGTGCATGCAGATAGTCGACCTTGCCCGATTCCGGCAGGGGCGTCAGGGCTACGCCACTTTCCCAGGGCATGCCGGGCTTGAGGTTGGCGAGCCTGGCATTGAATTTGTCGATAAAGGACTCGACCACGTCTTCGTGGACAAACAGGATCTTCAGGGCGGTGCAGCGCTGGCCATTGAAGGACAGCGAACCGGTCACCGCTTCACTGACCGCATTGTCCAGATCCACTTCCGGCAGGACGATGCCCGGGTTCTTCGCATCCAGGCCCAGCGCCGCGCGCAAGCGGTGGGGCTTGGGGTGGAGTTTTTTCAGGTCGCTGGCGGCCTTGTTGGTGCCGATGAAGGCAAAGATGTCGATCTTGCCGCTGGCCATCAGCGCACTGACCGTCTCGCGGCCGCTGCCATAGATGACGTTGATCACCCCGGCCGGGAAGCTGCCGCGGAAGGCTTCCAGCAACGGGCGAATCAGCAGCACGCCGAGTTTCGCCGGTTTGAACACCACGGTGTTGCCCATGATCAGCGCCGGGATCAGCGTGGTGAAGGTTTCGTTCAACGGATAGTTGTAAGGCCCCATGCACAGGGCGACGCCCAGCGGCACGCGGCGGATCTGGCCGAGGGTGTCCTGTTCCAGTTCAAAACGGCTGGAGCGGCGATCGAGCTCTTTGAGCGCGTTGATGGTGTCGACGATGTAGTCGCAGGTGCGGTCGAACTCCTTTTCCGAGTCCTTGAGGTTCTTGCCGATTTCCCACATCAGCAGCTTGACCACGGCGTCGCGCTGCTCGCGCATGCGTCCGAGGAAGGTTTCGACGTGCTGGATGCGCTCGGCCACGCGCATGGTCGGCCACAATCCCTGGCCGCGGTCGTAGGCGCGCACGGCAGCGTCGAGGGCGGTCAATGCGGTGTCGGCATCGAGCAGCGGCGTGCTGCCAAGGATCACTTGCTCGTCACCGTTGGCACCGGTCAAGTACACCGGGCTGCGGACCTGGGCCAGTGGCCCGTTCCAGGTTCTCAGGACGCCATCGACCAGGTACTCACGCTGTTCGGTCTGGCCTTCAAGGCGATACTTTTCCGGGACGTCGGCGGGGCTCGGGAACAGGTTCTGGAGAATATTGGCTGTGGTCATGTCGTTACCCCTCTGGATTGGGTGATGCACTGATGAATCGTTTTAGCAGACCTCAGCAACCCTTGTCATGACTCATCTCAGCGTTTTGCCGTTCGCGGGTTTATCGGTGCCCTGCGTCATGGCCTCAGAAGTGCCCCTTGTTGGCCCCCTCGCCACAGAAGCCACTTGCCATATTAGTCCACTTACCACCGAAGCCCCTTTGCCACAGGTTCCTGGCCTCCGACGGCACACAAAACCTCACACACCGGTTAAACTCCATGCTCTTTTCAAGGAGTTCATATGAGTCATTACCAGCCGGGCATTCTCGCCACCCCCGTTCCACCTCAAGCCCGCCATATGTTCTTCGCGCTCGAATCCGCCGCTGCACTGCCGGCTGCGCTCGATAACCTGCAAGGGCTGGTGGACGGCAAGTCGGTGGTGGCCGGCTTCGGCGAGTCCCTGGTCAAGGCGCTGGACGGGCAGATCGACGGTCTGCGGCCGTTCCCGGCGCTGACGGGCGTCGGCGTCGACAATCCGTCGACCCAACACGCGCTCTGGTGCTGGCTGCACGGTGAGGACCGTGGCGAGTTGCTCAACCGCAGCAACGCCATCACAGCGGCACTGGCCCCGGCGTTGCGCCTGGTGCAGATGAACGAAACCTTCCGCCACATGACCGGCCATGACCTGACCGGCTACGAAGATGGCACCGAAAACCCCCACGACGAAGCCGCAGTGGCTGCTGCACTGGTGGCTGAAGGCGCGGACGGCCTGGTGGGTGGCAGCTTCGCCGCGATCCAGCAGTGGCAGCATGACTTGAAAGGTTTCCATGGGCTGTCGGCGGATGAGAAAGACAACATCATGGGCCGCCGCCTGAGCGATAACGAAGAGATCGACGATGCGCCGGTTTCCGCCCACGTCAAACGCACCGCCCAGGAAAGTTTTGCGCCCGAGGCCTTCGTGGTGCGCCGCTCGATGCCGTGGATCGAAGGTGACCGTGCCGGCCTGATGTTCCTGGCCTTCGGTTTCTCCCTCGACGCCTTCGAAGCCCAGCTGCGCCGCATGAGTGGCCTGGAAGACGGCATCACCGACGGCCTGTACCGCATCAGCCGTCCGGTCACCGGTGGCTACTACTGGTGCCCGCCGCTCAAGGACGGTCGACTGGACCTGCGCGCATTGCGTATCGACTGAACGGCAAGGAGAGCCTATGAACCTGGTGCGCTGGGGCATGATCGGTTGTGGCAGTGTCGCTGAACGCAAAAGCGCACCGGCCTTCTACAAGGCGCCCGGATCGGCGCTGGTGGCGGTGATGGGGCGGCGCCTGGAAGCCGTCACCGACTACGCCGCGCGCCACGGCATCGCGAGGGTTTATACCGATGCGCAAGCGTTGATCAACGATCCCGAGGTCGACGCCGTATACATCGCCACACCGCCCGACAGTCATCACGCCTATGCCTTGCAGGTGGCCGCCGCCGGCAAGCATTGCTGCGTCGAGAAACCGATGGCGCTCAACGCCGGACAAAGTCGCGAGATGCAACAGGTGTTTGCCGATGCCGGGTTGCATCTGTTCGTGTCCTATTACCGGCGTTCGCTGCCACGCTTCCGGCAAGTGCGGCAATGGCTGGAGGAGGGGCGGATCGGCGAGGTCCGGCACTTGAGCTGGACCCTCACCAAAGCCCCGTCGGCAGCGGATCTGGGTGGCGCGAACAACTGGCGTACCGATCCGGCGATTGCCGGTGGTGGCTACTTCGCCGATCTGGCCAGCCATGGCCTGGACCTGTTCCAGTACCTGTTCGGCGATATCGTCGAAGTCGCCGGGCTCACTGCACGGCAGGCCGGTTTGTACGCGGCCGAAGATGCCGTCAGCGCCACTTGGCGGTTTGCCAGCGGGGCACTGGGAATGGGCTGCTGGAACTTCGTCGCCGATCGCCGCGAAGACCGGGTCGAAGTGATTGGCAGTCAAGGCCGGATCAGCTTTTCAATGTTCGATGAGCACCCGGTCGAGTTGCACGCCGACGAAAACCTCAGCCTGACCATCGAGCATCACGCGCACATTCAGTGGCACCACGTGTTGGGCATGAATGCGCATATTCGTGGTGAGGCGCAGCATCCGGCGGTAGCCGCAGAGGCGCTGAAGACCGACTGGGTGATGGACCAGATTCTCAAGCGCCACTGATCCTTCAGATCACACGTATCCCCTTGTGGGAGCGGGCTTGCTCGCGAAGAGGGAGTGTCAGTCGACGCCAATGTTGTTTGACACATCGCCTTCGCGAGCAAGCCCGCTCCCACATTTGTTCTTGCGTCGCGCATCTAACCTTATGCGCATTCGGTATTTCTCAAGCGTGTCATAACCTCTCTAAGATCACGTCATAACTCGTTATAACAAGTGATCTGCCATGACCGATAACGTTCTATCCCTGAGCAGCGTCCCGCTGCACACCCAGCTGCGAGACGTGCTGCGCGCCCGCATCCTCGACGGCCAATACCCGCAAGACAGCCAGATGCCTTCCGAAAGCGAGCTTGGCGCCTTGTTCAAGGTCAGCCGCATCACCGTGCGCCAGGCCTTGGGTGACCTGCAAAAGGAAGGGCTGATCTTCAAGATCCACGGCAAGGGCACTTTCGTCGCCAAGCCGAAAACCTTCCAGAACGTCAGCACCCTGCAAGGCCTGGCCGAGTCCATGACCGGTCGTGGCTATGAGGTGATCAACCGCCTGCGCAGCTTCAGGTTCATTGCTGCCGACAAGCTGGTCGCCGAGCGTTTGCAGGTCGACGAAGGCGAGGTCGTGGCGCAGATCAAACGGGTACGCCTGATCAATCGCGAGCCGATTTCCCTGGAAATCACCTACCTGCCCAAGGCTGTTGGCGAGCGTCTGGAAAAGGCCGACCTGGTCACCCGCGACATTTTTCTGATCCTGGAAAACGACTGCGGCCTGGCACTCGGTCACGCTGACCTGGCCATCGATGCGGTACTGGCCGACAGCGACCTGACCCAGGCGCTGAACGTCGAACCCGGCTCGCCGATCATGCGCATCGAGCGTCTGACCCACGACGCCGAAGGCCGGCCGCTGGACTTCGAACACCTTTACTACCGTGGCGATGCCTTCCAGTACCGCCTGCGGATCGACCGACAAAAAGGGGATCAGGCATGACGCGCAGCACGTTGGAGCAGGAATACGACATCGTCGTGATCGGCGGCGGCACCGCCGGCCCGATGGCGGCGATCAAGGCCAAGGAACGCAACCGCGACCTGCGGGTGTTGTTGATCGACAAGGCCAACGTCAAGCGCAGCGGTGCGATCAGCATGGGCATGGACGGCCTGAACAACGCGATCATTCCCGGCCACTCGACACCGGAGCAGTACACCAAGGAAATCACCATCGCCAACGACGGCATCGTCAACCAGGCGGCGGTGTACGCCTATGCCACCCACAGCTTCGAGACGATCGAGCAACTGGACCGCTGGGGCGTGAAGTTCGAGAAGGACGAAACCGGCGACTACGCGGTGAAAAAGGTCCACCACATGGGCGCTTACGTGTTGCCGATGCCGGAGGGGCACGACATCAAGAAAGTCCTGTACCGCCAGTTGAAGCGCGCGCGGGTGAGCATCACCAATCGCCTGGTGTGCACGCGTTTGTTGACGGATGAAGAGGGCGCGGTCAACGGCGTGATGGGGTTCGACTGCCGAACGGCGGACTTCCATGTGATCAAGGCCAAGGCGGTCATCCTCGCCTGCGGCGCCGCCGGACGCCTGGGCCTGCCGTCCTCGGGCTACCTGATGGGCACCTACGAAAACCCGACCAATGCCGGCGACGGCTACTCGATGGCCTACCACGCCGGGGCCGAGCTGGCGAACCTGGAATGCTTCCAGATCAACCCGCTGATCAAGGATTACAACGGCCCGGCCTGCGCCTACGTCACCGGCCCCCTGGGTGGCTACACCGCCAACAACAAGGGCGAGCGCTTCATCGAGTGTGACTACTGGAGCGGGCAGATGATGTGGGAGTTCCATCAGGAGCTGGAGAGCGGCAACGGTCCGGTGTTCCTCAAGCTCGATCACCTGGCCGAGGAAACCATCCAGAATATCGAAGAGATCCTGCACAGCAACGAGCGTCCGAGCCGGGGCCAGTTCCATGCCAATCGCGGTACCGACTACCGCACGCAAATGGTCGAGATGCACATCTCGGAAATCGGTTTTTGCAGCGGGCATTCGGCGTCGGGGGTGTGGGTCAACGAGAAGGCCGAGACCTCGGTCAAGGGCTTGTACTCGGCGGGGGATATGGCGGCGGTGCCGCACAACTACATGCTCGGTGCGTTCACCTATGGCTGGTTTGCCGGCAACAACGCGGCGGATTTTGTCGCCGGTCGCGAGTTTTCCGCGCTGGATGCCGCGCAGATCGAAAGCGAAAAACAGCGGGTCTATGCACCGCTGGACCGCGAACACGGCCTGCCACCGGCCCAGGTCGAGTACAAGCTGCGGCGCTTCGTCAACGACTACCTGCAACCGCCGAAAGTGACAAAGAAGATGCAGATCGGCCTGCAACGCTTCAGCGACATCCAGCGCGATCTCGACCAGATCAAGGCCCACAACGCCCACGAGCTGATGCGCGCCATGGAAGTCAGCATGATCCGCGACTGCGCCGAAATGGCCGCCCGCGCTTCATTGTTCCGCGCCGAAAGCCGCTGGGGGCTTTACCACCATCGCGTCGATCACCCACAACGCAATGACCGCGACTGGTTCTGCCATTGCCACCTGAAGAAGGACGAAAACGGTTTGATGAGCAGTTTCAGGAAAGCCGTCGAGCCTTACATCATCCCGCTGGATGCCGACGAGATGCAGGCCTACGACCGGCTGCGGGTCGGTGCCGATGCGGCTTGATGCCGACAACCAGAGAGAGACCGAACATGGCTTACCAACCCCAGGAAATCTTCTTTCGCTCCAACGCACCGGTCACGGTCGATGAAGACAAATGCATTGCCCACAAAGGCTGCACCGTGTGCGTCGACGTTTGCCCGATGGACCTGCTGGCGATCAACCCGGCCACGCAAAAGGCCTACATGGCGTTCGACGAATGCTGGTACTGCATGCCCTGTGAAAAGGACTGCCCGACCGGGGCGGTGAAAGTGGAGATCCCCTACCTGCTGCGCTGAAATACCGTCCATGTGGGAGCGGGCTTGCTCGCGAAGAGGCCGGCACAGCTGGCATCTCCATTGACTGTACGGACGCATTCGCGAGCAAGCCCGCTCCCACAAGGGATCGTGGACAGTTCAAATAATATTTAAAGCCATCCGGCCACCACCGGACGCTTGCTTTACAAAACCCCTCGTTTCCCACCACGCCCTGATCGTGGCGGAGACGAACATCCAATAAATGATTCGAGGGGAAACACTCATGATGTTGCGTGCAGCTTTGGCCGGTCTGGTACTGGCTTCCTTCACCCAGTCGGCCTCGGCCGAAACCATCCGCATTGCCATCGGCACCCAGGACACCACCATCAACTGCGCCGCCGGTGGCCTGTTGATTCGCGAACTCGGCCTGCTGGACAAATACCTGCCCCACGACGGCCCCTACAAAGACGCCCAATACGAGGTGCAGTGGAAAAACTTCACCAGCGGCGCACCGCTGACCAACGAGATGGTCGCCGGCAAACTCGACTTTGGCGCCATGGCCGATTTCCCTGGTGCGTTCAACGGCGTGGCCTTCGAAACGGCGGGCAAGCACAGTTTGTTCATCAGCGTGTTATCGGGCAGCACCAAGGGCAGTGGCAACGGCATCGTGGTGCCGAGTGCATCGGGCGTGCAGTCGCTGGCCGAACTCAAGGGCAAGACCATTTCCGTGCCGTTCGCTTCCACCGCCCATGGCATGCTGCTGCGCGCCGTCGCGGCCCAGGGCTGGGACCCGCTCAAGGACGTGAACATCATCGCCCAGCCGCCGGAAGTCGCCGGCTCCGCGCTGCAGGCCGGCAAGATCGATGCTCACGCCGACTTCGTACCCTTCGCCGAGCTGTTCCCCAGCCGTGGTTTCGCCCGCAAGATCTATGACGGTTCCCAGGCCGATGCGCCGACCTTCCACGGTGCGCTGGTCGATCAGGCCTATGCGAAAAAGTATCCGGAAATCGTCGTCGCTTACCTGCGGGCGAGCATGGAAGCCAACCAGTTGCTGGCGGCTGAACCGGAGAAATACAGCGAGTTGATCGCCAAGGTCACCGGGGTCGATGCCGAGGTCAACTATCTGTTCCATGGCCCCCTCGGCGTGCAGACCCGCGACCTGAGCTGGAAGCCGGAATACCGTCAGGCCGTGGGAACCGCTATCGATACCCTCAAGCTTTTGAAGAAGGCCGATCGCGGTCTCGATCTCAACACCTTCATCGACGACCAGTACATCCGTGCCGCCTTCAAAGCCTCGAACCTGGACTACAGCGCGCAGCTTGGGAATTACCAGCAGACGCCGCTCAAGGCCGTCGATGCGGCAAGCGGCAAAGCCATCACCGACTTCAGCCATGTGGCGGAAATCTGGGTGCGTGGCGAGCCGAAGGTCCGTCAGTACGCCTCGGCGGAGTCGGCATTTACCGCGCTGACGGCGTTGAAACAGGAAGGCAAGAACATCCGCGCGGTGTACACCCAGGCCAGCGACAGCGGGATCAAGCTGCTGGCGGATCAGGCGTGGTTTGCCACCGACGGGAAAGGGCGGCTAAGCGCGTTCCTGCTTAAAGGCCAGGCCCAACAGTTCGCCACGGCGCAGGGCGGCAAGGTATTCGACTTCACCGATGCCACGACCCAGGCCGTAGCCGCCCGCTAATACCTAGAACGACTCGATCAAATGTGGGAGCGGGCTTGCTCGCGAAAGCGGTGGGTCAGTCGACATCAATGTTGAATGTCCGACCGCTTTCGCGAGCAAGCCCGCTCCCACAAGGGTCCAGGGTTGTGAGGAAGAATTGTGTACCGATCATTTTTACGCTGGATTCCCAGAGCCGCTTCACTGCTGCTCTGCCTGCTGTTCTGGCAACTCGCCGCCAGCCACCACTGGAACCTCGGCCTGGTGACCTTCGCCAACGTCCCGACACCCTTGGCGGTCATTGAAGCCGCCCTTGGCCTGGGCGACTCGGGCAAACTCGCCCAGCATCTGGGCAGCAGCCTCGGCCGGGTATTCGCCGGCTACCTCGCGGCGCTGATCATAGGCGTCGCCCTGGGCCTGGCCATCGGTCGCTCGAAATGGGCCGAAGATCTGTTGCTGCCGCCCCTGGAAGTCCTGCGGCCGATTCCGGCCGTGGCCTGGATTCCCCTGGCGATCCTGATGTTTCCCTCGTCGGAACTGTCGATGGTGTTCATCACCTTCACCGGCGCCCTGTTCCCGATCCTGCTCAACACCGTGCATGGCGTCGAAGGCGTCGACCCACGGCTGATCGCCTCGGCGAAAAGCCTCGGGGCAGGGCGCCGGGCCATCCTCCTGGAGGTCGTTCTGCCGGGCGCGGCGCCGAGCATCATCACCGGCCTGGCCATCGGCATGGGCACCTCGTGGTTTTGCCTGGTGACGGCGGAAATGATCTCCGGTCAATTCGGCATCGGCTATTACACCTGGGAGTCCTACACCATCCAGAACTACGCCGACATCGTCGTCGGCATGTTGCTGATCGGCGTGCTCGGCATGGGCAGCAGCCTGTTGATCAAGCGCCTGGGCGGGCTGTTCACGCCTTGGCATCGACCACGAGGAAAAGCCTGATGAGCGTTTTTCAACACCTGGAAGGACGTATCGATATCCGCGGGTTGTCGATCAGCCTGGGCGAGGGCCACGGGGTTTTCGAAGCGGTGCAGGGCCTCGACTGCCAGATCGAGCCGGGGCAGTTCGTGTGCATCCTCGGGCCGTCCGGTTGCGGTAAATCCACCTTGCTCGGCGCGCTGGCCGGCCACCTGCAACCGCGCACCGGCAGCTTGAGCGTGGATGGCGCGCCGGTGTCGGGGCCATCGCCACAACGGGGCATGGTGTTCCAGCAGCACACACTGTTTCCCTGGCGCACGGTGCGTGACAACGTGGCGTTCGGCCTGAAAATGCGTGGCGTCGGCAAGGTCGAACGGCTCAAGGCAGCGGATGAAATCCTCGCCCTGGTGGGCCTCGAAGGTTTTGCCGGGCGCTGGCCCGACCAACTGTCCGGCGGCATGCAGCAGCGGGTGGAAATCGCCCGGGTGCTGGTCAACCGTCCGCGCCTGTTGCTGATGGACGAGCCCTTCGGCGCCCTCGATGCCCTGACCCGGTTGAACATGCAGGAACTGCTGCTGGACATCTGGACGCGCATCCGCACCACCGTGGTGTTTGTCACCCATGACATCGACGAAGCGCTGTTCCTCGCCGACCGCTTGCTGGTCATGAGCTCGCGCCCCGGGCGAATCATCGAAGACCTGCGCCTGGACTTCCCCCGGCCGCGCAGCACGGAGCTGATGACCCGCCCTGAATTTTCGCATCTGAAGCGCCATTGCCTCGAACTCCTGCGGCACGAAGACGGCCGGCAACTGCCGCGCCTGAACCCGCTCGGACTTCCCCCTGAAAACAAACTGCCGCGATTTGCCCTATGACCTCACTATTCGATGTAACCGATAACGACGACATTCTTGCCCTGCAACCGCGCCTGACCGATGACGACCCCGGCGTGCGCCGGATCGCGCTGATCGAGCTGGCCGATCTCGAGGAGCCGGACGGCCTGCAGTGGTTGATCGATCGACTGGCCGAAGACCCGAGTGCAGACGTTCGCGCCGAAGCCGCCCGGTTGCTGGAAGCCTGGGAGGACGCGCCCGTGGTCGAAGCCTTGTGCCAAGCCCTGACGGATCCATCCCCGGCGGTGCAGGCGGCCGCTGCGCAAAGCCTCAGCCTGCTCAAGAGCGAAGCGGCGGGCCGGGTCATTCTGCCGTGGACCGGGCACGCCGACAGCGGCGTACGCATTGCCGCGTTCCGGGCGTTGCGCGAGTTGCGCTGCCCCGATGCCGCCGCAGCAGCTGCCGCTGCATTGGACGATGAAAGCGCCAGCGTGCGCCGCGAGGCGGTGGGCGTACTCGGCTGGCTCAAGCAACTTGATGCCTTGCCGGCACTGGCGCGACTGGCCAGCGCCGACCCGGACACCGACGTGCGGCGGGCCGCCACCGGGGCGCTGGGCCTGGCGTCTGACGCCCAGGTGCTGCCGGCCCTGCGTCAGGCCTTGCGGGACGATGCCTGGCAAGTCCGCGAAGAAGCCGCCACCACCCTGGGCAAAGTCGGCCACCCCGACGCCGGCCCGGCCCTGGTCGACGCCTTGGGCGACGATTACTGGCAGGTGCGTCTGCGCGCCACCCGCAGCCTCGGTCGCTTGCGTTATGGACCGGCGCTCGAAGCGCTGATCGACACCCTCGGCCATCGCATCAGCAACCTGCGCAAGGAAGCCGCGCTGGCCCTCGGTGACCTGAGCGACCCACGGGCCATAGCGCCATTGCAGGCCGCGCAACACGACGGCGACCCTGAAGTGCGCAAGGCCGTGCGCATTGCCTTGAGTCAACTGCAATGAATCCGCTGGCGGTGGGTAATTCGCAGAGTAGGCAGCAGCTGCGATTGAACTGGCCCGATGGTCGCGAACAGTGGCTGGACCACGCCGAACTGCGTCGTCAGTGCCCATGTTCGCAGTGCCGGGCCTTTCGTCTGCGGGGGATGGCGCCGATGGTGGATGCCCGGGTGCGGGTAATCGAACTGAACCCGCAGGGCTATGGCCTGCAACTGGTCTTCAGCGATGGGCATGAGCGGGGGATTTATCCGTGGGCGTATCTGGCTGGACTTACCGACTGAATCGAATTCCATTCCTCATCGGCAGTTGTCGCGATCTGCGGCAGCTCCCCCGTTTGCGCTTCCAGTGGCTTATGTGGCGAATACAGGTTCAGTAACGGCTCGGATAAACGCATCGTCCACAGTCTTTACTCCATACTTTTGCATGAACTCTCTGCCGTTGTTAAAGCGATTGAAGCGTTTCTGGCTGATCATATAAAAATAATCACAATGGTTGATTATCTCCTCAACATTGTGCGAGGAAACCAGAATGGCGGTGCCCTCCCTGGCAGCGCCGTGAAGACATTGCCAAATATAGTGGCGAAATTCTGGATCTACACCGGCAGTAGGTTCGTCGAGAATCACAAAGTCTGCAGATATTGAAAGAAGAGAAAGAGTAAAGAACCAGCGTGTCTCTCCGTAGCTGCATAGCGATGATTTTTTGTTCCATATGTCTTGGTATCGGTCAACTATCGCTGGGCTCCAGGTACTTAGTTTTTTCAGGGTTTTATCTTGCGTCATGGGCTCGTTTGATGACAGCGCAGATACCATCTTAAAGATGTCACGCATGCGCAGCGGTGGGGGCGTGGAGATGATTTGGGAAAGGTATAAAAAACGACTGAAGTCGTTTTTTATGAAGCCGGATTTTGCTTTTTTAAGGTCGCAGACGATATCGAAAAAAGTTGTTTTTCCAGAACCGTTGGGCCCCAGAATGCCGACAATGTCACCTTGAGCAACCTCAAGAGATGCTTGGGTTAAGAGGGGAGTGTCTGTATAGGAGAAGTCAATGTTCTGCGCCGTGAATTTTTTCATCAGTACCGGCTCCATACGGGATTGATTCTTAGGTGTTTGAACGTTTTGTACAGTGCAAAAATAAACAAAAGAACTATTGCGGCTGTGATGAGTTTGTTGGATTCAAGGCCTTGTTCCATTATTTGGCTTGCAAGTGTCAGTGGGTTTGCGAGGTTCAATACGTCGGTGATGGGGGTTGGTCTGCTGGCACTCATTACTCCGAGGATCAACATGCAGAACGAAAAAATGGAAAGCAAAGTGTTCGAGTTTTGAAAATTGATCGGTAGCAATGAGAAGGCAGCCCCGAGAGTGCAAAACATGATAAAGCAGATGTAAAAGCGTAGTGCGAGATTCAGTAGTTCATCGAAGGCGTAGTTTCCAAATGGAAATTTGGTCGTCAAGTAAAAGGTTGTGCAATAAGATATTGATATTAGCGAGTAGGCAATGAAGTGGGATAAAAGAAAAATCAGTTTTGATTCCCTGGAGTAAATAAATGATCGGGTGAATCCGCTTTCCCTTCTTCCAATTATGTAAAAGGCGAATCCGAATAATGCGACACTTGAAGATATGTAGGCATAAAACCATGCCGAAGTCGTAATGTAATTGCTGGAGAAATAGTTGGGGTCTTGCCTGGTTGTTGCGAAAAAATAGAACATTGCACAAGGGGATATCATGATCCAGAAAAAGGCGATGGGTTCTTTTAGTTGTTCTTTGATGAATATGGAGGTTAGGGAGAATACTCTGGGTAAAATGTTTTTAGTCATTGAATGGTATCGCCCTGAGGTTGTTGTTTTTCAGTTCGCTTTCGTTTGTGGTTTGCTGTCTGGCATTGATTAGTTGATTTTGGCGTTGGGTGCAAGTGATGTGGTAGGGGGGTTCTTATGGTTTTTTAAGATGTTTCCTACATGTGATTAGGACGCTTAATGGTTCGGTTTGCTTTTAGTGGAAGTGGGTTCAAATGTGGATTCGTGGAATTCCTTTTTGAAACGGTGTTTTAGTTTTCGGCACAGAGAAATGATCTTGCTATGTTGAGTGAGATATTTCTGTCGGAGTCAGTGCGCGTTTTGTACTTTTTTATGGATTTTTATTTTCTTCAAATGCTGATTTTTTTAGAAAGGCGACGAGCGGCAGGTTTTATCCGTGGACTCACTGGCTGAACCTGCCTCCTGCAGGAGCTGCCGCAGGCTGCGATCTTTTTGCTCTGGTCCCAAGAGATCGCAGCCTCGTTTCACTCGACAGCTCCTGCAAGTCCTTGCCAGGAAAAAGCCAAAAGAGTACAAATGTACTCCATGACGACTCTGACTCCCCGCCGTACCGCCATCCTGACTTTCATCCGCGATCGCATCGCCGAGCACGGTCAGCCTCCGAGCCTCGCTGAAATCAGCGAGGCGTTCGGTTTCGCCTCCCGCAGCGTGGCGCGCAAGCATGTGCTGGCGCTGACCGAAGCCGGGTTTATCGAGGTCAACCCGCATCAGGCCCGGGGCATTCGCCTGCTCGGGCAGCCGCCGCGTCCCGAGTTGCTGGACATCCCGGTGCTTGGTCGGGTGGCGGCCGGTGCGCCCATCGGGGTCGATGCGCAAATCCATAGCCGCTTGCTGCTCGATCCGTCGATTTTCTCGCGGGTGCCGGACTACATGTTGCGGGTACGAGGTGATTCGATGATCGAGGACGGTATTCTCGACGGCGATCTGGTAGGCGTGCACCGCAACCCCGAGGCGCTCAACGGCCAGATCGTCGTGGCGCGTCTCGACGGTGAAGTCACCATCAAGCGCTTCGAGCGGGTCGGTGAGGTGGTTCGCCTGCTGCCGCGCAACCCGGCCTACCAGCCGATCATTGTGAACGCCGATCAGGACCTGGCCATCGAAGGTGTGTTCTGTGGCCTGGTGAGGCAAGGCTGATGGGTGCCGTCGTTGCGCTGGATACGCTGTTCAATGGCGGCCAGGTCTGGAGGGGCCGGCCTGCGCCGCCGGCCGCCAGCCCGCAGCCTACCGGGCACGCCGCGCTGGACGCGGCATTGCCCAGCGGCGGCTGGCCGGAGGCGGCGTTGACGGAAATCCTGCTGGCCGGGCAGGGCGTGGGCGAGTTGCAACTGGTGTGGCCGACGCTGGCACGGCTGTCGGCGGCGGGCGAACGCATCGTGCTGGTGGCGCCGCCTTATGTGCCGTATCCCCAGGCGTGGCAGGGCGCGGGGGTCGATCTGCGTCAGTTGTCGATCATCCGGGCCAGCGAGCGCGATGCGCTGTGGGCCGCGGAACAATGCCTGCGTTCGGGCAGTTGCGGCGCGGTGCTGTGCTGGCCGTACAAGGCCGATGACCGCGCCTTGCGCCGTTTGCAGGTGGCGGCGGAAACCGGCCAGACCCTGACCTTCGCCTATCGTCCCCTCAGTGAAGCGATCAACCCTTCGCCGGCGGCCCTGCGCATCGCCATCGATGCCCGGCCGGCACAACTGCGCGTGCTCAAGTGCCGCGGCGGCCTGGCCCGTTCGGCGCCGATTGCCTTCGCCGTGGGGCATTGAGGTTGCCATGCGCTGGGTCTGCATTGTTTTCCCGCAATTGGCGCTGGACGCGGTATTGCGTCAGCGCGCCGATCCCGATGAACCCCTGGCGTTGCTGACCGGCCCGGCCCAGCGCCGGGTGCTGCAGGCCGTCAACGCTGCGGCGCGGGCGCTGGGTTTGCGTCCCGGCCAGTCCATGAGCGCGGCACAGGCCTTGAGCAAGGGTTTTGCCACGGCTGAATACGACGCCAGTGAAATCGAACGCTGGCAGCAGTTTCTCGCCGCCTGGGCCTATCGCTTCAGTTCCCAGGTCAGCGTGCATTACCCCCGGGCCCTGGTGTTCGAGATCGAGTCCAGCCTCGGCCTGTTCGGCGCCTGGCCGCAATTCGAAGCGCTTTTGCGCCGTGAGCTCGGCGAACTGGGGTTTCGGCACCGCATCGTGGCCGCGCCCAACCCGGTGGCGGCGCGGGTGCTGGCCAATGCCTATGACGGCCTGGTGGTAGCGGATGATCAAGCCTTGCAGCATCACCTGGGGCAGATGCCCGTCGAGCGGATCGGCCTCGAAGCACAGGTTGCCACGGCCTTGTCGCGCATGGGCCTGCGCACCTTGAGCCAGGTGCAGGCGTTGCCCCGGCAGAGCCTGGCCCGGCGTTTCGAGGCCCAGGTGCTCAAGCATCTGGATGCGTTGCTTGGCACGCGGCGGCTGGCGCTGGCGTTTTACCTGCCGCCGGACCGCTTCGATGTGCGTATCGAGCTCAATTTCGATGTGCAGTCCCACCAAGCCCTGCTGTTTCCGTTGCGCCGGTTGACGGGCGACCTGTCGGCGTTCCTCTGCGGTCGCGACAGCGGCGTACAGCGTTTCGACCTGCATCTGGAGCACGCCGGGTTGCCGGACACGCTGATCAAGGTCGGCCTGCTCAGCGCCGAGCGTGATCCGGCGATGCTCTTCGAGCTGGCCCGGGGGCGGCTGGAGCAAGTCCAGGTCGAGGCGCCGGTGCGCGGTTTTCGCCTGTGTGCCGAGGATTTGCCGACCTTCGTGCCCCAGCATCAGGAACTGTTCGACGATCGCCCGCAGCAGTCCTTGCCCTGGGAGCAACTGCGCGAACGCCTGCGCGCACGGCTGGGGGATGACGCGGTGCATGGCTTGCGCTTCCAGGCCGATCATCGCCCCGAGTGCGCGTGGCAGGCCAGTGCCGACAGCCAGCCGTGCGCAGCGCTGGGCGCCGTGAAGCGGCCGGGCTGGCTGCTGACCGAACCGCTGGCCGTGCACCAGGGCTCGGCGCGCATCCTCATGGGGCCGGAGCGTATCGAGTCCGGCTGGTGGGACGGTGACGACGTACGCCGTGACTATTACCTGATCGAAACCCGTGCCGGCCAACAGGGCTGGGCCTACCGGGCGGTCGGCGAGGAAGGCCCGTTGTGGTTGCAGGGCTGGTTCGCATGAGCCGCGACTATGCCGAATTGCACTGCCTGTCGAACTTCAGCTTCCAGCGCGGTGCCTCCAGTGCCCTCGAGCTGTTCCAGCGCGCGAAAAAACAGGGTTACCAAGCCCTGGCGATCACCGACGAATGCACCCTGGCGGGCATCGTTCGTGCCTGGCAAGCGGCGAAGTCCGTGGAGTTGCCGCTGATCATCGGCAGTGAAATACGCATCGAGAACGGTCCGAAACTGGTGCTGCTGGTGGAGAGCCTCGAGGGCTATCAGGCGCTGTGCCGATTGATCACCCGCGCCCGGCGCCGCACGCACAAAGGCCAGTATCAGGTGCTGCGCGAAGATTTCGGCGAACCGTTGCCGGGGCTGTTGGCGTTGTGGGTGCCGGACGCTGTCGATGCCTTTGCACAGGGCCACTGGCTCAAGCAGGTCTTCGGCGAACGCCTGTGGCTGGCGGTGCAGTTGCATTGCGGTCAGGACGATGGGCAACGCCTGAACGATTTGCTCATACTGGCTCGGGAACTGCGAATTCCCGCCGTGGCCAGTGGCGATGTGCACATGCACGCACGCGGGCGCCGGGCCTTGCAGGACACCATGACCGCGATCCGTCACCACCTGCCGGTGGCCGATGCCGGGTTGCGCCTGCATCCCAACGGCGAGCGCCATCTGCGCAGTCTCGATGTGCTGCAGGCGCTTTACCCACCAGACTTGCTGTCGCAAACGCTGGTCATTGCCCAGCGCTGCACCTTCGACCTCGGCCAGTTGCGTTATCAATACCCCCGCGAACTGGTGCCGCAAGGGCACTCGGCCACCTCGTGGCTGCGTCATTTGACCGAGGAAGGCATCGAGTGGCGCTGGCCAAAAGGGCCGAAAAACGAAGTGTTGGTGCAGATCGATAAAGAGCTGCAACTGATCGCCGAACTGGGCTATGAAAGTTATTTCCTGACGGTCCACGACATCGTCCGCTTTGCCCGCCAGCAACAGATTCTTTGTCAGGGGCGTGGTTCTGCGGCCAACTCGGCAGTGTGCTTCGCCCTGGGGATCACCGAAATCGATCCGGATCGCACCACGTTGCTGTTCGAGCGCTTTCTGTCCAGGGAACGTAACGAACCGCCGGACATCGACGTCGATTTCGAGCATGAACGCCGCGAAGAAGTCTTGCAGTACGTGTTCCTGCGTTATGGCCGGGCCCGCGCCGCGCTGACGGCGGTGGTCAGCACTTACCACGCCGCCGGTGCGGTACGGGATGTGGCCAAGGCATTGGGCTTGCCGCCGGACCAGATCAACGCCCTGGCCGATTGCTGCGGTCACTGGAGCGATGAAACGCCCCCCGTCGAACGCCTGCGTGAAGGTGGCTTTGACCCGCAGAGCCCGGTGCTGCACCGGGTACTGAGCCTGACGGGGCAGTTGATCGGCTTCCCCCGGCATTTGTCCCAGCACCCCGGTGGTTTCGTGATTTCCGAGCAGCCGCTGGACAGTCTGGTGCCGGTGGAAAACGCCGCCATGGCCGAGCGCACCATCATCCAGTGGGACAAGGATGACCTCGACGCAGTGGGCCTGCTCAAGGTCGATATCCTGGCGCTGGGCATGCTCAGCGCGATTCGTCGATGTTTCGATCTGCTGCGCCGGCACCGGGGTCTGGACCTGAGCCTGGCGACCATCCCGCCCGAGGATGCGGCCACCTACGAAATGATCGGTCGGGCCGACACCATCGGCGTGTTCCAGATCGAGTCCCGGGCGCAGATGTCGATGTTGCCGAGGCTCAGGCCCAAGACGTTTTACGATCTGGTGATCGAGGTCGCCATCGTTCGGCCGGGGCCGATCCAGGGCGGCATGGTGCACCCGTACCTGCGGCGACGGAACAAGGAAGAGCCGGAGGCGTATCCGTCGCCGGAACTGGAAGTGGTGCTCAAGCGCACCCTTGGCGTGCCGCTGTTTCAGGAGCAGGTGATGCAGATCGCCATTGTCGCCGCCGACTACAGCCCCGGCGAGGCCGATCAGCTACGCCGCTCCATGGCCGCATGGAAACGCCACGGCGGGCTCGAGCCGCACAAGGAGCGGCTGGCCGCCGGCATGAGGAAAAACGGCTACACCGCCGAGTTCGCCGCGCAGATCTTCGAGCAGATCAAGGGCTTTGGCAGCTACGGTTTTCCCGAGTCCCATGCCGCCAGCTTTGCCTTGCTGACTTACGCCAGTTGCTGGTTGAAATGCCACGAGCCGGCGGCCTTTGCCTGTGCGCTGATCAACAGCTGGCCGATGGGGTTCTACAGCCCGGACCAGATTCTGCAGGATGTTCGGCGTCATCATTTGCAGGTTCGCCCGGTGGACGTGCGCGCCAGTGACTGGGATTGCAGCCTGGAACCGATCAGCGGTACGCAACCGGCGCTTCGCTTGGGGCTACGCATGATCAAGGGCTTTCGCGAGGACGATGCCCGCCGCATCGAAGCGGCCCGTTCGCAAGGCGCGTTCGCCGACATCGCCGACCTCGGCGAGCGGGCGCGGCTCGATGCCCGCGCCCAGGAGCAACTGGCCGATGCCGGCGCGCTGCGTGGCCTGGCCGGCGACCGCCACCGGGCACGCTGGGAAGTGGCCGGGGTACAAAAGCAGCTGGGGTTGTTTGCCGGCCTGCCGCGCCAGGAGGAAGACGCGGTGGCGTTGCCCAAACCCACCGTGGGCGAGGACCTGCAAGCCGATTACGCCAGTGTCGGCACCACCCTCGGGCCGCATCCGCTGGCCCTGTTGCGTGGTGAGTTGAAGGCGCGGCGCTGCCGCAGTTCGAAAGAGCTGCTGGACGTCGAGCACGGTCGGCCGGTCAGCGTCGCCGGGCTGGTCACCGGCCGGCAACGCCCGGCCACCGCCAGCGGCGTGACTTTCGTCACCCTCGAGGACGAATTCGGCAACGTCAACGTGGTGGTGTGGCGCGACCTGGCCGAGCGCCAGCGCCAGGTGCTGGTCGGCTCGCAGTTGCTCAAGGTCGACGGGCGCTGGGAGAAGGAGGGCGAGGTCCGGCATCTGATAGCCGGGCGCTTGAGTGACCTGAGTGCGTTGCTCGATGGCATCACTGTGCGTAGCCGGGATTTTCACTGACGCCGCAAGCCTGTGGGAGCGAGCTTGCTCGCGATGACGGTTTTACAGTCAACATCTGCGCTGCCTGACAGACCGCTATCGCGAGCAAGCTCGCTCCCACAGGGTTTGTGTTAATGCCTGCTATTTGGCCAGTGGCCAAAACCGCTCGCCACCGCCCGGTGCATCCGTCCACGCCTGTAACGAGCGAGTCGGCAAATCGAAGTAATCCCGCGTGCGCGCATAGCCATGCCCACCCATGCGGCCGATCGCATCAAGCCCCAACTGATCGATGTACAGGGTTTTCGGGTCGATCAGTTCGTCACGCACATGCGCCATCAGCACTTCACCAAAGATGATCTCCCGGGATTGGCCGATGGACAGCGCCATCATCCGCCGGCACTCCAGCACCACCGGGGCTTCGCCGATGCGCGGGCATTTGACCGTGGTGCCGGGGATGGCGGTGAGGCCGGCGGCGGTCAGTTCATCGAAGCCGGGGGCGAAGGGCACGGCACAGACGTTCATGGCCTCCACCAGCGCGTCGCTGACGATGTTCACGGTGAATTCCTGATTGAGCTGGATATTGCGGGTGGTGTCCTTGGGGCTTTGGTCGCCGTAGTTTTCCACGCCAAGGGCGAGGATGGGCGGATCGGCCGACAGCGCATTGAAAAAGCTGAACGGCGCCGCGTTGATCCGGCCTTCGCCGTCGACGGTGGTGACCAGGGCAATCGGTCGTGGCACGACGCTGCCGATCAGAATCTTGTATTTGTCCCGTGGACTCAGTGTGCTGAAGTCAAAGCTTTGCATAGGCAGAATTCCCTAAAGGAGAGGCTCGATCGCGCTCAGTGGCGACTGTGCGCTGTAGTCGTCGGCGAACGGGATGGCCGGCTGGAACAGGCTTTTCCAGTCCGGTTGGCCGAAGGCCCGGTCACTGTGGCTGCGCATCAGTTTTTCGAATTGGCGTTGGGCCTGGCGTTGCAGGGCGGGGTAGTCGACGCCCTCGACCTGGCCGTCCTGCATCACGCAGCGGCCATCGATGTAGCTGGCGATGCAGTCGTCGCCGCGACCGGCCAGTAGAAGATTTTTCAGCGGGTCGAACAAAGGCCCCAGGTGCATCCCGCGCAGGTTGAACACGCTGATGTCGGCCTTGCACCCCGGTGCCAGTCGGCCGAGATCGTCGCGGCCCAGGGCCCTGGCGCCGCCGAGGGTCGCGGCGTTGTACATATCCAGTGTGCTGGTCAGTGAGTTGCCGCTCTCCATCAGCCGGGCGATGTTCAGACCCTGACGCATGTTGTCCAGCAAGTCCGCCGGCCAGGTGTCGGTACCGAGGGCGAAGTTGACGCCCTTGGCCCGATAGCGGCCAAACGAATTCAATGCCTCGCCGTCCCGGGCAAACACCACCGGGCAATGCACCAGACTCGCGCCGCCATCCACCACTCGCTGAAGATCGTCATCACCCTGGGTGTAGATGCCGTGGGGCAGCAGGCTGCGCGGGTTCAGCAGCCCGAGTTGCTGCAACCAACCCAGCGGCGAGGTGCCGCGCAGTTGCTCGACCATCGCCATTTCACCGAGGCCCTGGCAGCAGTGCAGGCGCATCGGTGCGTTCAGTTCCCGGCTCAGCGCGGCGGTGCGTTGCAGCAGTGCCGGGGTGCAGGTCTGGATGCGATCGGGCAGCAACGCGCCGCGAATCAGGCCGTTGTTCGCGCCGTCGAAATCCCGGAAAAACCGTTCGGCGGCATCGAGGCCGGCCATGCCCCGGGCTTCGTCCCAGTGGTGCGCCAGGGTGCCATCGGCGCGCCAGTAACTCATGCCGCTCATGTAGCAGGGGCCCAGGTAAGTGCGCAGTCCCAACTCGGCCGCCACGCCGGCGACCGCCGCAAACTCGTCGTAGGTCTCGGCCCACTCGCGGTAATACATCGACGTGATCGGCATGGCCGTGGTGATGCCGTTGCGGATCAGTTGCGTAAAGGCATAGCGGTATTTGAAGACTTCTTCTTCGGGGCTGTAACTTTCCCGCGATCCGCGCGCCAGATACTGCGCCGACCACATCCGGCCCATGTCGCGCTCGTCGCCGTTGTCCAGGGTCAGTACCGTGGAGTCGAGATCGCCAAGGGCATCCAGATCGATGAAACCGGGGCCGATCAGCGCGTTGCCGTAGTCGATCCACTGATCCACCGGACCCGGATAACCGCGCCCGACAAACTCGATGCGCGAGCCTTCGAACACCACTTCGCCGTCGCGCCACAGCACATGTTGCGTGCCGTCGAAGCCGACCACGCAACTGGCTCGCAAGCCGATGCGCTTCACAGACGGCTTTCCAGCAAACGACCGCCCGCAGCGATCAAACGACCCGCGCGATAGACTTGACGCGGCGGTCGCGAAACCACCGCCTCACCCAGCGTTTGCACGGGCATCAGCAGGAAGTCCGCCGGCTGGCCGACCTGCAGGCGATTGGCTGCGCAACCCAGCGCCTGGGCGCCGTTGACGGTCGCCGCCTCGAACGCCGCCGCCAGTTCTTCGTCCTTGTTCAAATCGAAACGGAACGCCAGCAGCATCGCGCGCTCCAGCATGTCGCCGTTGCCCATCGGCGACCAGGCATCACGAATGCCGTCCGAGCCCAGGCACAGATTCACGCCGGCTTCGCGCAGGGCCAGGAACGGCGGCACCGCGCAATCGGCCGGGGCCGAACTCATCAGCGAAATACCCAGTGTCGCCAGGCGCTCGGCCACCGGTTTGACCTGGCTCCATGGGAGCATGCCGAGGCAGTAGGCGTGGCTGATCATCACCCGGCCTTGGCGGCCGAAGCGCTCGGTGTAGTCGGCGATGAGCGCGATCTGCCACAGACCCAGCTCACCCTTGTCGTGCAGGTGAATGTCGACGCCACGGTCAAATTCGCTGGCCAGCTTGAAGACGAAATCCAGTTGGGCAATCGGGTCGTTGTCGATGCCGCACGGGTCCAGGCCACCGACGTTCTCCACGCCCAGGGCCATGGCTTCGCGCATCAGTTCGGCGGTGCCGGGGCGGCTGATCAGGCCGGTTTGCGGGAACACCACCAGTTGCAGGTCGATCAGGTCGCGGTATTGTTCGCGCAGTTGCTGCATGGCCTCGACATGCCGCAGGCCGAATTCCGGGTCGATGTCGACGTGGCAACGCATGGTCAGTGAGCCCCGGGCGATGCAGTTTTCCAGCAGGGCGCCGGCCCGTTGGGCGATGGGGGTGGAGACTTCGCGCAGGATGCGCCGTTCGTTGGCGATGTAGTCCTTGAGGGTCGGACCGGCGCTGTTGGGGCGCCAGGGCTGGCCCCAGAGGGTTTTGTCCAGGTGTACGTGGCTTTCCACCAGGGCGGGGGTGAGCAACTGGTTCTGGCCGTCGATGTCGGTGGCGGCCAGGGCCTCGTTCGAAGCCGGACGGCGTTGGGTGAACCGGCCGTTTTCGATCAGCAGGTCTTCGGCGTGGGTGCCGTAGGGGCGCACGTTGCGCAGCCAGCGGGGTTGGGTCATTGCAAACCTCAAGTTGTATGTTGTCAGGGCCGGCCTCTTCGCGAGCAAGCCCGCTCCCACATTGTCCGTGTGAACATTGGAGATCACTTGTGGGAGCGGGCTTGCTCGCGAAGGCCGCGACTCGGTTTCGGATCAGCCCTTGAGCTTCGCCCAGATCCGGTCCTGCAGTTCACGCGCCTTGTTGCTGCATTCCTTTTCAGGACGCAGGCGCGAGGCGAATTCGTCGGGCATGTTGATGGCATCCATCACCCGCCATTTGGCGTCGATCAGCTTGTCGCTCTGGATGCCGTTGGCGTAGGCGATGGCGTTGGACACGGCGGCGGCGTTTTCCGGTTTCATCATCCAGTCGATGAAAATCTTCGCGTTGCCGGGGTGTGGCGCGCTCTTGGGTACGGCGAAGTTGTCCTGGAACATGGCCAGGCCTTCCTTCGGATACACGTACTTGATGGTGCTCTTCTGCAGGGTGGCGCGGGCAGTGGAGCCGTTCCAGTTCTGCATCATGATCACTTCGCCGGAGGCCATGCGGTCGACGGTGTTGTCCGAGCTGTACATCTTCAGGAAGGGTTTCTGTTTTTGCAGCAGTTCGAGGATGCGCTTGGCGTCCTGCGGGTTTTCGCTGCACTCGTCGACATTCAGGTAGTGGCTGGCGGCGTTGATCACGCTACTGGAAGTGTCGAGGGCGGCGAGCTGGCCTTGCAGTTCCTTGCGCGGCTCGAAGAACTCTTTCCACGAGTCGTCGAGCTTGCCGCCGGGCACCCGGGCGCTGTCATAGGAGAACCCGGTGGTGCCCCACAGGTACGGTGCCGAGAACTTGCGGCCCGGGTCGAAGCTTGGGTCGCGGAACGCCGGCTTGACGTACTGGAAGTTGGGCAGGGCCGAGGCGTCGATTTCCAGCAGCAGGTCCTGGTTGATCAGGGTGCGCATGATCGATTGCGACGGCACGATCACGTCGTACGCCGCGCCGCCGGCCTGCAATTTGGCCAGCAGGGTTTCGTTGCTGTCGTAGCCGTCCATGGTGACCTTGATGCCGGTCTCCTTTTCGAACTTGGCCAGCAGGTCGACCGGGTAGTAATCGGTCCAGTTGTAGAAGAACAGCTCCTTGGGCTCTGCGGCCTGGGCGCTGAACGTGGTGAGTGCGGTGAAGCAACTCAAGGCCAGACCGGCAACGGCGAAACCGGCAGCAGCAAAACGGGGGCTTTTCACTTTCTTGCTCATAAAGAAGTCTCCAGGCTCATTGTTGTTTGCCGCGCTGTCCCAGCCAGAAGGCCAGCACCACCAGCACGATGGAAATCACCAGCATCAGCGTTGAAATTGCATTGATCTCCGGCGTCACGCCGGCCTTGATCGCCGAGAAGATGTACACCGGCAAGGTGGTCGAACCGGGACCTGCGACGAAGAAAGTCATGATGAAATCGTCGAGGCTGACCACGAACGCCAGTACCGAACCGGACAGCACCGCCGGCCACAGCAACGGCAAGGTCACCCGGCGAAACACCTGCCAGGGGTTGGCGTACAGGTCGTTCGCCGCTTCCAGCAGGCTCTTGTCCAGGTCATTGAGCCGCGCGCGGATCGGCAGGTAGGCAAAGGGGATGCAAAAGCCGATATGGGCGACGATTACCGTCAGCAGGCCGAGCTTGATTCCCAGTGCCATGAACAGCAGCAGGGTGGCCACGGCCGTGACGATCTCCGGCAGGATCAGCGGCAGGTTGATCCCGCCTTCGACCATTTTCTGTCCGTAGAACGGTCGGTACGTCGCCAGCGCCGCGAGCAGGGCAATCGCCGTGGCGCAGACCGTGGCGATGCTGGCGACGATGATCGAGTTCAACGCCGCGGTCTGGATCGACGGGTTGGCCAGGATGCGTCCGTACCAGGCAAACGAGAACTCGGTCCACACCGTCGCCGAACGGTTGGCGTTGAAGCTGTAGGCGATCAGCACGAAGATCGGCAGGTACAGATAGGCCAGCATCAACAGGCTGACTTCACGGGTCAGCGGCAGTTTCTTCAGGTGCAGGGCAATCATGCTTGGGCTCCTGGGCGTTGGGTCTTGGCGGCATTGCGGCTATAGAGGGCGTAGAGCACCAGGGACAGCAACATGATCCCCAGCAGCAGGAACGACAGCGAACTGCCCAGCGGCCAGTTGCGCGCGGTGCCGAACTGCTGCTGGATCAGGTTGCCGATCATCAGCGTCTTGCCGCCACCGAGGATCGCCGGGGTAATGAAGGCACCCAGGCTCGGCACGAACACCAGCAAGGCACCGGCAATCACCCCCGGCATCGACAGTGGCAGGATGATCCGCCGCAAGGCATGCCAGCGATTGGCGCCCAGGTCATAGGCGGCTTCCACCAGGCGCCAGTCGAGTTTCTCCAGGGTCGAGTAGATCGGCAGGATCATGAACGGCAGGAAGCTGTAGACCAGGCCGACGCTGACCGCGAAGTCGTTGTAGAGCAGGGTGATGCCACCGGCCTGGGGGAACAGCGCGTTGAGGCTCTGGGCGACCCAGCCGTGTTCGCGCAGGATGATCAGCCAGGCATAGTTGCGAATCAGCAGGTTGGTCCAGAACGGGATGGTGATCAGCAACACCATCAGGTTGCGTCGGCGCGGTGTCAGGCTCGACATCCACAACGCCACCGGGAAGCCGAACAGGAAACACAGGACCGTGGTGCCGCCGGCCTGGAACACCGAGCGCAACAACGCCTGGGCATAGACCCAGTTCAGCTCCAGTTCGCCGTCGAAACCTTCCTGAAAGAACAGCTGCACATAACTTTGCAATTGCCAGTCGGCCTGCCAGTCGACGCCGCCATAGACGTTGCGCGGCAACAGGCTGATGTAGCCCATGATGCCCAGCGGAATGGCGATCAGGGCCAGCAGGGTCAGGACGACCGGGCTGAGCAACAGCGCGCGGTTGAGGGCCGGGGAAGTGCTGCTGACGCTCATCTCAGGCCTCCATCAACAGGCAGGCGTGGGGCGGCAGGTTGACCGCGACGCGATCGCCCACCACCCGCCCGTGGCTCAGGCCTTCGTTGTTCTCGCGCAGCATGACCTTGATGTCGTTGTTCAGGCGGCACTGATAGAGCGTGGCCGTGCCGACGTACAGCACGGCCTCGATCACGCCGCGCAGGTGATGGGGCTGCGACGGCTCGACCAGTTGCGAACGCTCGGGGCGGAACGCCAGTTGCACCTTGCTGCCGTCAAAGCCCTGGGCCGGGCAGGGGATTTCCACGGGCATGCCGTTGGGCACGAAGAGCTTTTCGTTCTGCTGGCCACGCTTGAGATGCCCGGGGAGGAAGTTGATGTCGCCGATGAATTGCGCGACGAACTGGTGCTGCGGGCGCTCATAGATTTCGTTGGGCGTGCCGATTTGCAGGATCTTGCCGGCGGACATCACGGCAATGCGATCGGACAGAGTCAGCGCTTCTTCCTGATCGTGGGTGACGAAAATGAAGGTGATCCCGGCCTCTTTTTGCACGCGCTTTAGCTCGACCTGCATTTCCTTGCGCAGCTTGAGGTCCAGCGCCGACAGCGGCTCATCGAGCAACAGCACTTTCGGTTTCGGCGCCAGGGCCCGGGCCAGAGCCACCCGTTGCTGTTGACCGCCGGACAGTTCGGCCGGTTTGCGTTTGGCCAGGTGCTGCATTTGCACCAGCGCGAGCATTTCCTCGACCCGCTGCGGGATCAGTTTGCGATCAAGGCCCTGCATCTCGAGGCCGAAGGCGATATTCTGCGCAACACTCATGTGCGGAAACAGCGCATAACTCTGGAACACCGTGTTGACCCGACGCTTGAACGGCGGCAAATCGTTGACCGGCTCGCCCGCGAGGCGGATCTCACCGTCGCTGACGTGCTCGAAGCCGGCAATGGTGCGCAGCAGGGTGGTCTTGCCACAGCCCGAGGGGCCGAGCAGGGTGAAGAATTCGTTGTCGGCGATGTCGACAGAAACATTGTCGAGGGCTGGCGCCAGCCCAGGGTCGTCGGAATATCGCTTGGAGACGTTTCGCACTTCAATTGCAACTGGATGACCCATAATGGTGCATTCCTCTAATTATTGTATGCAAAATCTGGATGCAATTTAGAAATACCCGGATTAATCTGCTCGTGCAAGCCCCTTTTTCAAAAGGCTGACCATTCGCCAGGGTTGTTTGCACAGGGCGCAAGGAGTTGATGAATGACGGAAAAGAAACTGGAAACCACGGTCGACCGCGTCTACCAAGGGGTTTACGAGGCGATCAGCAAGCGTTCGTTGCGTCCGGGGATGAAGCTGGGCGAAGCCTCTCTGGCCGAGTTGTTCAACGTCAGCCGCACGTCTGTGCGGGCTGCGCTCAAGCAGTTGGAGGCCGATGGCTTGGTCACCACCGAGCCCAATAAAGGTGCATCGGTGTCATTGCCCAGTGACGAGGAGATCCGCTCGCTGTTCGAAACCCGGCGTCTGGTCGAGATCGGTATCGTCAGTGAACTGTGCCGTCGCCGTGATACGGCGGTGACCCAGGATCTGCGCGATCACCTGCTGCTGGAAGATGAAGCACATCAAAGCGGTGATCACGAACGGCTGATTCACCTGCTCGGCGAGTTCCATATCAAACTGGCCCGCAGCCTGAACAATCCGGTATTGCTCGACTGGTTCCAGAAGCTGATTTCCCGGGCCTCGCTGTATGCCGCCGCACTGGATGACGACAGCCACGAAGCCTGCCGCGACGATGAACACCTGCGGTTGATCGAGTACATCGAAGCGGGCAACCAGAGCGCGGCCATCGAGCTGACCTGCATGCATTTGAATGGCATCGAGAAAGCCATTCTCGATGTCGCGGCGACCCTGAAAAGCAGTTACAACCCGCTCAAGCATTTGATTGAGGTGTAGTGCACGGTCTCTCGGTTACTGAGGACCAAAGTGTGGGCTTGCTCGCGAAAGCGGTGTATCAGCAGGCGAATATGTTGAATGGCACACCGCTTTCGCGAGCACGCCCGCTCCCACAGGGGATCTCCGGTAGCCCGCCAGAATCAGCTATACCTCTATGAAACGAATCGCGCCCGGGATGCTCGAAACAAACGGGTGCCATTTACCGGGATAGAGCCAGCCGATGCAGTTTCTAGCGGATAGCCACGGGTGTGCCGGGTGGAGCGGCGAAATGGCCGGGCGCATTCGTGCGTTCGACTGGAGCCGGACCGAACTGGGCCCGCTCGACTCATGGTCCAGGAGCCTGAGCAGCGCGGTGCAGTTGATGCTCGCCTCGCCGCTGCCGATGGTGATGCTCTGGGGCCAGTCCGGGTACATGATCTATAACGACGCTTATTCCAAGTTTGCCGGTGGGCGTCATCCGTACCTGCTCGGCTCCGCCGTGGAACTGGGTTGGCCAGAAGTCGCCGAATTCAATCGCCACGTGGTCGACACCTGCCTGGCGGGCGGCACCTTGTCCTATCGCAACAAAGAACTGGTGCTGCTGCGTGACGGGGTTCCGGAAGATGTCTGGATGGACCTCTACTACAGCCCGGTAGCCGACGATGACGGACGCCCGGCCGGGGTCATGGCCATGGTGGTGGAAACCACGGATCGGGTGATCTCCGAACGTCGGCGACAGGCGGCTGAAAACGCCTACCGTGCCGACAACGAACGGGTGCGCCTGGCGCTGAACGCCGGTGCATTGCTCGGCTCTTTTGTCTGGGACATCAAGGCCAACGTGCTGTCGGGCGATGAGCGTTTTGCCCGCACGTTTTCCTATCCCCTCGGGCAAGACCTGGAAAACCTGTCCCAGGAAATCGCAGAAAGTCGCATCCATCCAGACGACCGCAGCTGGGTCCGGGAACGCGTCAAATTGTCGGTGGAGACGGGCGAGCCCTATAACGTCGAATACCGGATTCGGCGCCCCGACGGCAGTTACCTCTGGGTACTCGCCAGTGGCTGTTGCGAGTTCAATGAACAGGGCGAGGCGTTTCGTTTCCCCGGCGTGCTGATCGACATCCACGAACGCAAGACCGCCGAAGAGTCCCTGCTCAAGTTCACCCGCAACCTGGAGCACCGGGTGGCCGACGAGGTCGAGGCGCGGCTGGCGGCGGAAGAACAATTGCGCCAGTCACAGAAGCTGGAAGCCATCGGCGGCCTCACCGGCGGTGTGGCCCATGACTTCAACAACCTGCTGCAAGTGATCGCCGGTAACCTGCACTTGCTGGCGCGCCATGAGCGAGGTAACGCCAATGTGCAGCGCCGGGTCTCGGCGTCGATTGCCGCTGTCGAGCGCGGTGCCAAGCTGTCCTCGCAATTGCTGGCATTCGCCCGCCGCCAACCCTTGTCGCCTGCGGTCTTCACATTGCGGCAGATTTTCGATGGCCTGGCGGAGTTGTTGCTGCGTGCCCTGGGTGAAACCCTTCAGGTTCACATGACGGCACCGGAAGATTCCTGGAATGTGTTTGTTGATCGCAACCAACTGGAAAACGCCATTCTCAATCTGGCGATCAATGCCCGTGACGCCCTTCAAGGCGAGGGCAGGATTGACCTGTGCGCGGAGAACATCGTCCTCGATCGCAAGTTTTGCGCCGGTAGGGGCATTGCCCCGGGGGACTATGTGCGGGTGTCCGTGACGGATACCGGTGTCGGCATGCCGCCGCAGGTGCTGGCCCAGGTGTTCGAGCCATTCTTCACCACCAAGGCCGACGGACAGGGCACCGGATTGGGCTTGAGCATGGTGTTTGGCTTCGTCAAGCAGAGTGGCGGTCATATCGAAATCGCCAGTGACGTGGGGCGGGGGACCCGGGTGCAGTTGTACTTTCCGCGCACCTTGCGCGCGGTACCCAGTGAAACGCCGGGCCCCGATATGCCGCAACGGGGTGGGCACGAACGCATCCTGGTGGTCGAGGACAATGAGGCCGTGAGAGTGTCGGCGGTGGAGTTGTTGTGCGAGGAGGGCTATCAAGTCCTCACGGCCACCAACGCAGACGCTGCCATGCAAATGTTGCTGGAAGGGGTGACGGTGGACCTGATATTCACCGACGTGGTCATGCCCGGCCTGATCAAGAGTTCGGACCTGGCGGCCTGGGCGAAAGTGCAGGAGCCGCCGGTGGCGGTGCTGTTCACTTCGGGGCATACCCGCGACATCATCTCGCGCAATCATCAGCTTAGCCCGGATACCCATTTGCTCAGCAAACCCTACAGTCCTGAAGCGTTGACGCAAATGGTGCGGACCGTTCTTGGCGGCTGACAAAATTCCCTGTGGGCGAGCTAACGCTCGGCCTGTAGGAGCTGCCGCAGGCTGCGATCTTTTGATCTTGATCTTCCGCCCCCTTCGACATTGTCAAAAATCAAAATCAAAAGATCGCAGCCTGCGGCAGCTCCTACAGGCAAACACTCTCCCATCAGTACCATGGATGGCACAGTTACTTGCTCGGATGGGCGGCCTGGAGTTTTTTCGCCATTTCCAGGTGTTTTTCCAGCGCCGGCAGCATTTTTTGCGCAAAGCCCTTGAGCTCGGTGGCGCCTTTGACCTGGTCGTCCGTCACCGTATCGGCTTCCTTCTTGAACAGGTCGATGGCTTCTTCATGGGCCTTGACCTGGTTGTCGGCATAGGCCGCGTCGAAGGATTCGTCGCGCATGTCGAGGATTTTTTCCTTGGCTTGTTTGGTCAGCGTCGTGCTGTCCGGCACTTCGATGTCGAATTTTTTCGCCAGGGCGGCCAGTTCATCGTTGGCCTTGGAATGATCGGTAATCATCATGTTGGCGAATTTCTTGACGTCGGCTGATGCACTTTTTTCCAGGGCCAGCCGGCTGGTCTCGACTTCGGCGATGCCGCCGGCGGCCGCTTTGTCGACAAAGTCATTGGAAGTAGCAGCCAGGGCACTGCCCATGCAGCTGCTCATTGCGATAACCAGGGCCAGTTGACGTACGTTGAGTCTGTCCATCGGTGATTCTCCACACAGGTTTTCAAAGGTGATCGAGTGATCGTTAACCGGTGGAGGCGGCGGCGCAGACAAAGGTTTTATCGCATTTGCGACAGGACGACGAACGGGCACCGCTGGTCTGACAGATGGTCGACAGAACGGGCCAACCGAGGCCATTCTGATAGTTGGTGAACGCAATCAGTCGGCGTTTGCTACCGATTAACAAACGGAGGTGTTCCATGCCGGTGCCCCATGACCTTTTTCAGGATCTGAGTTGCACAAAGGAAGAAATCCAGCAGAAACGCACCAAGGATCCGTTACTGGATTCACTGATCAACAAGTATTCCCAGGCTGATGCCGAAGTGGTGAAAGCGGAGGAAGCCAAATCCAGCGATGACGCGGTGACGAAGCTCAAGGCGAAGCGCTTGGAGGTCAAGGACAAGATCGTCAAACAACTCCAGTTGCGGTCCTGATCCAGCGTGCCTGCCACCGACGATCGGTGACTGGAAAGTTGGAAGGGCCACCAGAACCGGCACCTCGAATGCTCAGAGACCGATATTACGGCTCTCAACGAGGTGCCTCATGACCCAGCCCGAATATCCCGGTGAACTGAATGCTGTCCCCTGTGGGAGCGGGCTTGCTCGCGAATGGGGCCTGCCAGTCAATGTCGATGTTGAATGTGCTGACGCCTTCGCGAGCAAGCCCGCTCCCACAGGGGTTCTACGGTGAACTCAGGCAGGTGCACCGATCATTGCAACGCCTTGCTCAAAGGCAACCGCGCCATGTTCTGTGCCTTCAGTGAACCGAAATACAACCAGTCCCCATACTCGCGCACTGTGGTGATCGGTGAGTAGTTGTCGCTGCTGCCGTCCTGCAGGTTGGCGATGACCTTGCCTTCAAGGTCCAGGCCCAGGGCGAACCCGCGCTTTTCCACCGGTTTGGGCAGGACGGTCATGGCTCGCACGATCATCTTGCGCACGAAGGGATGCGCCGCCGTGCCATCTAGCAGGGCATTTCGAGGGGCATACAATGCCACCCAGAACCGGTCGTGACCATTGAACGACAGGTTGTCCGGCAGGCCCGGCAGGTTGTCGATGAACAGGTCCTGGGTGCCGGCCTTGGGGCCGCTGAGCCAATAGCGGCTGATGCGGTAGGCGCCGGTTTCATTGACCAGCACGTAGGCGTCGTCCGGTCCCAGGGCCACACCGTTGGCAAACTCCAGCTTGTCCAGCACAACCGACGTTTTGCCGGTCTGGAAGTCGTAGCGCAGCAATCGACCATCACCACCGTGTTCGAGCACGGCCTCACCGTCGTGGCCATAGCCGAAGCGGCTCGAAGCATCGCTGAAGTAAGCGTAGTGACCAGGTTTGTCGATGACCACATCGTCGGTAAAACCGAAGGGAACGCCGCCGGCCTCTGTGGTCAAGGCCACCAGGCGACCCTGGGCGTCGAGAGACAACAAACCCTTGACGGCATCGGCGATCACCAGCAGGCCATTGGGATGCCGGGCCAGGCCCAGTGGCCGGCCACCTGTGTCGGCCAGGACTTTGGTGGTCTTGCCATCCAGGCTGGTGCGGATCAGGCGCCCGTCGTGCAGGCCGGTGATCAGCGTGTCGTTTTCCAGCAGCAGGGCTTCCGGCCCGTCGATGTCGGCGGCACCGACGCGTTCCATGCCTTTGAGGCGCTGATTGTCGGCGTAGATTCCGCTGGCGAGGGACGGCGCGGGTTGTGGCGTCCAGGCCACCGGTCGTACTTTGGTCGGCATCAGCAACAGGAAGGCGCCGATGACGACAACGACCAGCAGCAGGCATTTGAGGATTTTGTTCACGCGTTGACTCCGGTTGCCACCAGGTATTTCTGCGCCATCTCGCGCAATGCTCGCATCGACGCCGCCGATTCCCGGTCGATGCGCCGCTTGAGCAACAACCGGTTGGCAAGCCGCATCGCCAGACCGCTGAATTGGTACTCCAGGGTGCGGACGAAACGTGTGTCCTTGCCCAGGGCTTCGCATTCGTAGGTGACCACCAGCGACAGGCCATGGTCACCCTGGGCACGCGCGCTCCAGCGCTGGCCGGGCAGGTACTGCGCCACTTCCCAGCGCAAGTGTCCTTCACGGCCGCCGGCGCGGATGTCCTCCTCGAAACGTGCGCCGGCATGCAATGGACCTTTGGGCCCATCGATGTGCAGCGACGACGGGTGCCATTGCGGCCAAAGGGTCACGGTGCTGGCGTAGGCCAGTACATCGATCGGGTGTCCGGCAATGACAATCTGATGCTGCATGCGGGTCATGGGCGTTCTCGTCGGGTTGAGCGGCACGGGCTCCGGCTCCCAATAGAGGGTGCCGAACAGGTAGTCCATCAGCGGGAAAACGATGTTGAAATTGCGCTCCTGCATCAGTTCGCGGCGGTGGTGCAGTTCGTGCAGGCGGCGCATCTGGCGGATCCACGGCAGCCGTGTGAGCGGATTGTGCGGTGGCAGATGCTCGCAGGCATGGAACACTTCATAAGTCAGGTAGCCGAGTACAAGAACGCCGCCGACCAGTCCGGCGACGTTGGTATCGATGTGCTTGAGCAGCCACCAGAGGGGCAGGGCCACGACTAGTGTGTGCAGTACGATCAGCCATGCCGGAAACAGGATCACCCGCCAGTCGCGGGCGCTGTCGTAGGTCATGTGGCCTGGGGTGAAAAAGCTGTGGTGGTCGCCGGCGTGACGGGCATAAAACAGCCGGGCGAATCCCTTTTTATGATGCCCCAGGTGGCGATGCACCATGTACACGCCGAGGTTGAACACTAGCAGCGTGACCGGCACTGCAATCCATTGCGCCGGCTGTACCTGATGCACGTTGCTCCAGAAAACGCTGATCGCCAGCGCACCGAACAACAGGACAAAAGCGCCGTGCAGCCAAGGGTTGTAGAGCGGATGAATGGCGGCGCGGTAGCGGCTGCGGAATCCTTCGGTGGTCTGCCTCACTGCAATCACCTGTCGTTGTTGTTATCTCCTGCAGATTAGTCGATTGCGCTGTTCTGGCGGGGCGAACCTTGAGGACACAACGGCCATGATCCGGTGCAAACCGGTTTCAGGTCAGCGGGTCCCAGCGTTGCGACCAGTCTTCGTCGGAATCGATCACCTCGCGCAGCAGGTCGAAGGCGCGTTGCAGCGTCGGCGAGTCACGATCGCGGGAGTAGACCAGATAGGTCGGGTAGCTGAATTCCGGAGCCTTGGGCACCCGTTCCAGGGCACCGCTATCGAGATAACTCTGCACGACACGGGTACGGAAGTAACCACTACCGCCGTTTTCGAGAAGGTACTGCAAGCCCAACGGGCCAAGATTGAAACTCAGCGCCGCCTTGGCTTTTTCCGGCAGGGCGGCATCGTGCTGGCGCCGGAATTCGGCGCCCCAATCGATGTACACATAAGGATCGGGCCTGTCGGCCAGGCGCACGAGAATCAGTTTTTCTTCGAGTACCTGCTCGACCTGCAAACGCGGCCAATACTCGGGCTGATACACCAGCGCAGCATCCAGAACGCCCAACTCCAGTTGGCGCAGGAGGTTTTCGCCCTCATGGATTTCCATGCGCAGGGCGTGGCTGGGGATGTGCTTGCGGATTTCGCCGGCCCAACCGAGCATCAGCGGGTTACACAGGCTCACCTCGCCACCGATGTGCAGCACATCGCGATAACCCTCGGGCAAGGGCAGATCACGCCGCGCGGCGTCCCAGGTTTGCACCAGTTGGTTGGCGTACACCACGAACGCTTCACCGTTGGGCGTCAGGCGAGCACCGGCACGATTGCGCACGAACAGGGTACTGCCCAGTTGGCTCTCGAGTTTCTGCACCCGTGCGGTGATCGCGGTCTGGGTGACATGGAGCTTTTGCGCGGCGGCAGCCAGGCTGCCATGGCGGACGATTTCGAGGAAGGTGCGGGCGAGGTCGATGTCCATGGGGTGGCCGGTGTGGGAGATTGAGGCATTGTAAGAGCACAAACCTCACAGGCACCACTCATACCCCTCGCCACAGGGCAGACAAAAACGACGAATCCCGCCACTAGGGGCGGGATTCGTTTGCAGCAGGCACGCTCCCGAAGGCCGGGAGTCAGGTGCTTACGACGGGAACAGCTCGGACAGTTTCATGGCCAGCATCATGTCGCCTTCAGCGCGCAGTTTGCCGCCCATGAACGCTTGCATGCCGTCAGTCGAACCGTCGACGATGCCTTCCAGGGTTTCGCCGTCCATCACCAGAGTCACCTGGGCGTCCGGGTTCTCGCCTTCCTGCAGCTCGCAAGTCTGGTCTTTGACAATCAGCGAGAAGTTCTTGGTGTCGTCGATGCGGAAACCGAAGACCAGGTCCAGGCCGGCAGCAGCGGCTGGGTTGAACTTGGCTTTCATTGCTTGTACGGCGTCTGCTACGGAGGTCATGGTTCGATCCTTTCTTGGGTAATAAGAGCAGGGTGATTACTGCCAGGGTCACAATAGTCCGGACTCAGCGAAACGTGATGAGCTCCGGGGCCTTCAACAGTTGCAGGTGCGCATGACTGTTGAAGGAAGCCAGCGACACCTCGCGACCACGAAACTTAAGCTGGTTGAGCGAGGTGTTGACGATTTGCCAGTTCAATTCAAAGGCCTGCCGGGCAGGCATTTGCGTAATCAGGTGGAGCAGGGCGGTGATGGTGCCGCCGGAAGTGAACACGGCGATTTTCTGGGTGTTGTCGGCCTGGTCGAGGATGCGATGCAAGCCGCCCCGCACCCGCTCGACAAACCCCAGCCAGCTTTCCAGGCCCGGTGTGTCGTAGGTACCGGTGAGCCAGCGCTCGATGATCAGGGCGAAGATGCGTTGGAACTCACCACGGTTTTGCGCGGCGTTGCGCAAGATGTTCAGCGCTTCGGGTTCGTCCGGCAACATGGCCGGCAACAGCGCGCGGATCACCGCGTCGGCGTCGAATTCGTTGAAGGCGGAGTCGGTTTCCAGCAGCGGCACCGGCAGGCCCACCGCGGCGAATTGCTCCAGCGCGCTGTTGGCCGTGTGCTGCTGGCGGCGCAGATCCCCTGCCAGGCAGCGGTCGAAGCTGATCCCGAGTTCGGCCAGGTGCCGGCCAAGGATTTCAGCCTGACGAATGCCGGTCGGCGACAGGACGTCGTAGTCGTCTGCACCGAAGGAGGCCTGGCCATGTCGAATCAAATAGATACTGCCCACGTCCGCGTCATCCCGGTACGTTGAAGGTTTGGCGAGGTTATGAGGATGGCGGTGAGCTGTCAATGAAAAAACATACGCTTGTTTGAAATGCTTGTTACAGGCCCGTTGCCAGAGGTTTCACGGCTGGTCGCAAGGTCGGCGCATGGGTATGCTGGAGGTATCCCGCGCGCGTTCAAGCCGCGCATCGTTTGAGGAGTCCCCGTGGAGTTTTTTTCCGAGTACGCCATTTTCCTGGCCAAGACCGTGACCCTGGTGATCGCCATTCTGGTGGTCCTGGCCAGTTTTGCGGCCCTGCGCAGCAAGGGGCGGCGCAAGTCGTCCGGCCAGTTGCAGGTCAGCAAGCTCAATGATTTCTACAAAGAGCTGCGCGAACGCCTGGAGCAAACCTTGCTCGACAAGGACCAGCTCAAGGCCCTGCGCAAAACCCAGGCCAAGACCGACAAGAAGCAGAAGAAAAAACCCGAGGTCAAACCCCGGGTGTTCGTGCTCGATTTCAACGGCGATATCAAGGCTTCGGCCACCGAAAGCCTGCGCCACGAAATCACGGCCTTGCTGACCCTCGCCACGCCCAAGGACGAAGTGGTCCTGCGCCTGGAAAGCGGCGGCGGCATGGTTCACAGCTACGGCCTGGCTTCCTCGCAACTGGCGCGTATCCGCGAAGCCGGCGTGCCCCTGACCGTGTGCATCGACAAGGTCGCGGCCAGTGGTGGCTACATGATGGCGTGCATCGGCCAGAAAATCATCAGCGCACCGTTCGCGATCCTCGGCTCGATTGGCGTGGTGGCGCAGTTGCCCAACGTCAATCGCCTGCTGAAAAAGCACGACATCGACTTCGAAGTGCTGACCGCCGGTGAATACAAACGCACCCTGACCGTGTTTGGCGAAAATACCGAGAAGGGCCGGGAGAAGTTCCAGCAAGACCTGGACATCACCCATCAACTGTTCAAGAACTTCGTGTCGCGCTACCGTCCGCAACTGGCGATCGATGAAGTGGCCACCGGCGAAATCTGGCTCGGCGTCGCGGCGCTGGACAAGCACCTGGTCGACGAACTCAAGACCAGCGATGAATACCTCGCTGAGCGCGCCAGCAAGTCCGAGCTCTATCACTTGCATTACGCCGAACGCAAAAGTCTGCCGGAGCGCATCGGCATGGCCGCCAGCGGCTCGGTCGACCGCGTGCTGTTGAGTTGGTGGAGCCGTTTGACCCAGCAACGTTTCTGGTAACGGGCCAGGAAATATTGCCAAACATCCAGCCGGGGTATTTGCCCCGGTTTTTTTTTGGTGTTTTCAGTGGTTTGGAGGCCGCGCGGGCGCGGTCTCTTGTGGGAGCTGGCTTGCCAGCGATGGTCGTTAACGATAACGCGTGTGGACTGGATGAACGCGGCGCACTTGAGTCCATCGCCAGCAGGCTGGCTCCTACAGGTTCCCGGGAACCTTTTTTTGCCTGCGAACGCTTGCCCGATGTCTTCCACGGCACGGCGAAATCTCTGAAGGCGTCAGGCGATCGTTCCTGCTTTCGGCAACGCGGCGGCTGGTTATGTTGGTGTTCCAAAAACAGTTGCCATGGAATGCACATGAATGACCATCAGACACCGCTAAATCCCCAGCCTGTGCCGCTGCGCGAAACACTGCAATCTGTGGTGAGCGCGGCTTTACCGCAATCTCCCGAGCAGTTCGGTGCGCAGTTGATCAGGGAGAAATGGGGGCAAGACATCGACCCGCACACTGCGCTGTTAGTCACTCTTGATTACCACTACCGCGGGCACCCGCCGCAGGACGGCATCGAGCAGGGGCAGGTGGCAAGCACCCAAACCCTGGTCCAGGCGTTGCTGGAGAATTACCAGACCGTCGGCGACGGGCGCTTCGCCGAAAGCGTGTTTGGCTTTTACACACCGCCCGATGTCGGCCCGTCCATTCGCATCGTGGAACATGTCGATGAGTTCGCCGACCACGGTAATGGCAATCACCATACCTACGAAGGCATCTACCGCCAGACCACGCCCCAGGTGTATGGGCCGACAACGCAAATTGCCCTCAGGCCGGCGGCGTTCAAACAGTGGGTGTGGGAGCTGGATTTGCAAACCCGCTATCAGGCTTACCTTGATCGCACCTGGCCCTCTGACAAGCGAATCGTCCAGGCGCAGCCTTACGACCTGAGAACCTCGGCCAAGGCCGCCTTTATCATGAGCGCCTGCCTGCAACACCAGGAGGGCAGTTTGAGTCAGGAAGGCCTGGCCCTGGCCATGCAGGCCGCCGGGTTGCCGGCGGAGCAGGCGTGGAGTGCGTTGACCATCGATCAGCTACAGGCGCCGACTCGTGTCAGCGCACTGATCGAGGCCGGTCGGCTGACGATCTATCGCTACACCTCGGACGATATCTGGTGTTATCGCCACCGTCACAGCGGTCGGGTCCTGCTGAATATCCCGGGCAACTCCTCTCCCTTGCATGAATTCACCGACTGGCGACACTTGCGCCAATGGATCGTGGCCCAGGGCCAGGTGCCGGCCACACGCCAGGCGCTGCTCGCGCATTTTGCCGAGAACGATCGGGAAGACGGCACTTTCCATGCGGGCGTGTCGACCGCGCTGGAGGGCATGGCGGTTTACCCGAACGAACACTGGCTGAAAAGGAGCGCCGGGCTCTTCAACGACGACGGTTTCTGGGACCCGCAGGATTACATAGATCTTGAGCGAGCTCACTCCGACACCGATCCGTTCGCGCAACTGGTGCTGACGATGAAGCAGGCCTCGATGGCCAGCGTCAAAACCATCCGTGACGATGCCCAGGTCAATCGCGATAACCTGAGCGCGGTGGTGGAACCGCTGGTGCGCTGGATCAACCGGCTGGGGCCATTGGCATTGTTCATTCCGGGAGGCGAGGGTGTCCTGGTGCTGGCCGGCCTGATCGACGCCGGTTATGGCCTTGATCAGGCCATCAACGGCAAGACACCGGAGCAGCGCTCCGAGGGCGTGATGCGCACCGTGTTCGGCTTGCTCAATGCGCTCCCGCTGGTCGGGGCTGTGGTGGCACTCAAGGGCGAAGAAAAAATCGCCGGAACCCTGCACGAGCCTGGGGAGCCCTCGAGCGAGCCGCATCCCGGCACGCTGGCCAAGCCCGTAGCCGGATCGGTTCCGGCGTCGGTGTCGACTCGCATAGAGCTGTTGCGTGAGGTGTGCGCACCCCATGCTGCCTTCAGTGATGAGGTACTGGGGCAGATCGCCCGGGTCAGCACGGTCGACGACGATATGCTGCGCCTGATGCAGGCGGGGCGCCCACCAACGCCGTTGCTGGCCGATACCATCACACGCTTCAAGCTCGATCAGGAACTCGAAGCCGTCGCCGATGCGCAAGCGCGGGCCGGATTGTTCAACGCCCGCTATCAGGCGCTCCAGCACTCGGAGCGGGAATGGGTTCGCCTGTTTCAGCGCGAATACCCAGGATTGCCGAAAGGCGCCGTGGAGCAAATCCTCGACCGGTCGGGAGTCGACATCCATCGGCCCTTCGACGCTGACGAGGCGCTGCAATTGCTCAAGCGACTGGACAACAAATCGCGGGACTACCAACAGCATGTACGACTCAACCGGGCCTATGAAGGCTTGTACTTGCGTTCGGTCCTGCATCCGGAAACCGATGTCCTGGCACTGCACTCCCTGCATCGCCTGCCCGACTGGCCGCAAGGCCTGCGCATCGAGGTACTCGACGGGGCAATCAGTGGCCGTGTCCTCGACCGCTGCGGTCCGCTCGATTCCACGGATTGCCGGCGTTTGATCAAGGTCGGTGAGCGCTATCGATATACCGCGGTGGCGGCTACCGACGGCGAGGGTTCGGATCTGTTTACCGCGCTGCTCGACCTCTTGTCTGTGGAGGAGCGTACGGCGATGTCGCTTCACTCGCCGGATGCTGCCAGCGAGTTGCGGTTGCGCATTGGCGGTCATGCCTTGGCCCGTTCCGAGTTGATACTTGGCTTGAATCGAATGGATTCGCGGTTGCCTTTCGAAGCCTTGGGATTGCGCGGTGGCGGTTTCCCGAACACGCCACAGGCCGCAGCGCTGACCCATGGTGTCATGCGTCTGCAGATCAAGGATCTGTATCCGGATTTCACCGATGCCCAGGCGGATGAGTTGCTGATTGAAGCGGGTGCCGGGGCTCAGGCGCTGGTGGATCGCCTGATAGCGCAGATGCAGCAGTTGCATGCCGATCTGCGTCAGTGGATCGACCAGTCCGTGCTGGATGCCGATGACATGGACATCGATTTTCTGTCCGTTGGCGATGATGAAGCAGAGGGCATGACCCTGGGGCAGGTGGCGGCGCACAATGTCCAACTGCTGCAAACCGTGATCGATTACGAGCGTGAAACTCGGACCGAACTGGGCGATGAACTGATGAGCATCTGGCAAAAATGCGCGCCCCGGATCAATAGAGTGATGTCGGGTGAGACGTTTTCCGGGTACAGGCTGGACCTGGCTTTCGAGGACTACCATCGGTTGCCGACGATGAACGTACGCTTCAATGAGGTCGTCGAGTTATCGATGCTGGGCCTGCACCTGATCGAGCGCGAGAGCCTGAGCGCCTTTCTCGAAAGCTTTCCGAACCTGCGTTCCCTGAGCCTGGAGCGTGTCGACCTGCGTCGACTCAACGCAAACGGCGTACTGGAAGGTGTGTTGACTCCACCGATTCGGCAAATGACCCGTCTCACTACGCTGAACCTGAGCGCCACTTTGCTGCAGCTTCAGGAGAACACGGCTGCACAGTTGGGTGATCTGGTGAGCCTGCAAGCGCTGGACCTGAGTGACAACCCTTTGACCGTCCCGCCCGTTGTCCTGGGGCTCAATGAGTTGCGTGTATTGAACCTGAGAAACACCGGGATCAGCCGTTGTCCGGTGGGCATCGCCGATCAGCCGTACCTCACCTCGCTCGACTTGCGAGGCAACCGGATCAGCCGGGTTCCCCAATCGATACTGAATCAGGCGGTCTCCCGGGACCGGGTGAAACTGTGGGGTAATCCGCTGACGGATGAAGATACCTTGCTGCGCTTGGTCGATCATCGCGAGCGTACCGGCATCAATCTGTGGCTGAGTGAACCGGGTGCCGATTACGGCAGTGCGACGCCCTGGCTGGAGGAGGGCGATGAAAGCCTGCGCGAGGCGCGGCAACAGATCTGGCAACGACTGGCCGTCAAGCCATCGGGCAGTACATTGCTGCGGGTCATGGATGGATTGCGCCTGACGGCGGATTTCCAGGTCGGCTATCTGTCGCTGCAGGCGCGTGTGTGGCACTTGCTGCACGAAGCGGATACGTCAGAGGAGTTGTGGGGCTGGTTGCGTCAGAGTATCGAATCGCGGGTTGGCGATGCAGAAAACCCGTTCAGGATGTTCGTGGTGCTGGAAGAACGAGTTCGGTTATACCGTGACTGGGTGGCCATGGGGCGGCCGATTCCGCTGGTGGAACATCCGGTGTTCTAGCGCGAAGGGTAAACCCCCTTGAGCCCCGGGGCCGGGGTTCAAGGGGTGACGGTCAGCGGCGACGGAACAGCGGCAGCGGTTCGTCGGTCGCGGCCTGATAGGTCACCGAGAAGTCCTTGAGGCCTTCAAGGGCTTCGTGCGGATCCTTGTCGGGGCGAATGGCGAACGCGTCGAAACCACAGCGATGCATGTAGAACAGTTGGTCACGCAGCACGTCACCAATGGCCCGCAATTCGCCCTTGAAACCGTAACGGTCACGCAGCAGGCGGGCGTTGGAGTAGTTGCGGCCATCGGTGAATGCCGGGAAGTTCAGGGCAATGACCTGGAACTGCGCGACGTCTTCACCGATTTCCTCGGCTTCTTCATCGGCGTCAAGCCAGATGCCCAGGCCGCCGTCGCGGGCCAGGAGCATACGGCTGTGTTCGCGCCACAACTGCAAGGGGACGATGTAGTCGTCGCAGTTGGTGATCTCGTCGATGCTGAAGTCCTTGGGCAGCAGGTGCCAGGTCTCGTCGACGACCTCGTTGTTCTTAATGATTCGCTGCATAGACACGCTCCTTGAAGAGGTCGATACCAATACGCTGATAGGTGTCGATGAAGCGTTCGTCTTCGGTACGTTGTTCGATGTACACGTCGATCAGCTTTTCGATCACGTCAGGCATGGCTTCCTGGGCAAAGGACGGGCCGAGGATCTTGCCCAGACTGGCGTCACGGCTGGCGCTGCCGCCGAGGGAAACCTGATAGAACTCTTCGCCTTTCTTGTCCACCCCGAGGATGCCGATGTGGCCCACGTGGTGGTGGCCGCAAGCGTTCATGCAACCGGAGATGTTCAGGTCCAGCTCGCCGATGTCGAACAGGTAGTCCAGGTCGTCGAAACGGCGCTGGATCGATTCGGCGATCGGGATCGACTTGGCGTTGGCCAGGGAGCAGAAGTCGCCACCCGGGCAGCAGATGATGTCGGTCAGCAAGCCGATGTTCGGCGTGGCGAAGCCTTGCTCGCGCAGCTCGCCCCACAGGACGAACAGCTTGTCCTGCTCGACGTCGGCCAGAATGATGTTCTGCTCGTGGGAGGTACGCAGTTGACCGAAGCTGTAACGCTCGGCCAGATCGGCCACGGCGTCGAGCTGTTTGTCGGTGATGTCGCCCGGTGCAACGCCGGTAGGCTTGAGGGACAAGGTCACGGCCACGTAGCCCGGTTTCTTGTGGGCCAGGGTGTTGCGTGCGCGCCAGCGGGCGAAGCCCGGGTGCTGCAGGTCGAGCTCGGCCAGGGCGGCGGACTGGTTGTCCAGGGCCTTGTAGTGCGGGTCGACGAAATGTTTGGCGACGCGCTGCACTTCGGCTTCGGTCAGCGTGGTCTGGCCACCGCGCAGGTGCTCCATTTCCGCGTCGACTTTCTGCGCGAAGACTTCAGGCGTCAGCGCTTTCACCAGGATCTTGATCCGCGCCTTGTACTTGTTGTCACGACGGCCATAGCGGTTGTAGACCCGCAGGATGGCGTCGAGGTAGCTCAACAGGTCTTGCCATGGCAGGAACTCGTTGATGAATGCCCCCACCACCGGCGTACGGCCCAGACCACCACCGACCAGCACACGGAAACCCAGTTCGCCAGCGGCGTTGTGCACCGGCTCAAGGCCGATGTCATGGACTTCGATGGCGGCGCGGTCGGAAGTCGAACCGTTGACGGCGATCTTGAACTTGCGCGGAAGGTAGGCGAATTCCGGGTGGAAAGTCGTCCACTGGCGCACGATCTCGCACCATGGGCGCGGGTCGATCAGTTCGTCGGCGGCGACACCGGCAAACTGGTCGGTGGTGACGTTGCGCAGACAGTTGCCGCTGGTCTGGATCGCGTGCATCTGCACGGTGGCCAGTTCAGCGAGAATGTCCGGAATGTCTTCCACGGCCGGCCAGTTGAACTGCACGTTCTGCCGGGTACTGATGTGGGCGTAGCCCTTGTCGTAGTCACGGGCGATCTTGGCCATCATTCGCATTTGCCGCGAAGTCAGTTGGCCGTAAGGCACCGCGACTCGCAACATAGGCGCGAAACGCTGGATATAAAGGCCATTTTGCAGGCGCAGGGGGCGGAATTCTTCTTCGCTCAGCTCGCCTGCCAGATAGCGTCGGGTCTGATCACGGAACTGCTTGACGCGGTCCTCGATGATCCGCTGATCGTATTCGTCGTATACGTACATATAAGTCCTGTTCTCAGGCTTGGGCCGGTCGGAAACAGCGGCGTTTTTTGGCTGGCTGGCGTCCGATAAAACCTCGGCAATTCTGCGCGCACGGCCGCGCACTCCCTACGGAGCCGAGGCAAGATACCAGTTTGCAGTTATGCGTAAAAGTGATGTTTGAGCATATGTAAAGAACCAAATCGCCTAATGAGAATCGTTGTGGCAAAGACCCTGTTTGTGATGCGGGCAATCGTCGTCTTTACTCTGCTCGAGTCTTTATGCAATCACCGATAAAACCGACAAGAGGCGATGCAATGAGCAACCCAACCAAAGCACGGAAAAGCGATAGCACCGTAGATGCCTGGGCAATCTTGTTCCTGATCATGCTGGTCGTGGGGACGGCGGTTTTCTGGGTCAGCCACCAATAAACGACCCGTCCGGGCCCGGTTCCGACGATTGTCCGACAAAAACCGGAAAAATCGCCGTTTTACGGATGTTCGCTGGCTATAATGCGCGGCGAATTTCCGGGGGCTCGGACGACCAATGTTGAAGTTTCTGTATGGCGTATTGCTGACGCTGGGCATGGTCGTGGGACCTTGCGCCCAAGCGGCGTCAGTACTGTTCCTGAATCCGGGAACCCCAACGGAAGCTTTCTGGTCGAGTTACTCCCAGTTCATGCAGGCTGCGGCGACGGACCTGGGGATGGACTTGCGTATCCAGTATTCCGACCGCGTCTCCGAAAACACCATTGGCCAGGCTCGTGAAGCCCTTCAGGGCGACCATCGTCCCGACTACCTGATCTTCGTCAACGAGCAATACATCGCCCCCGAGATCCTGCGGCTGGCCAAAGGCAGCGGGGTGAAACTGTTCATGGTCAACAACGCCCTGACGGCGGATCAGATGAAGCTGATTGGCGCGCGGCCTGACAAGTATCCCGATTTGCTCGGCAGCCTGGTGCCCAATGACGAAGAGGGCGGCTACCTGATGCTCAAGGAATTGATCCGGCAGCACGGTCCGGTGGCCCTCGGCCAGACGATTGAGCTGCTGGCCTTTTCCGGTTTGAAGATCACCCCGTCTGCGCAGTATCGCGAAAAAGGCCTGCGGCGCGCCTTGGCCGAGCACCCAGAAGTGCGTTTGCGCCAGTTGGTGTACGGCGGCTGGACCCGGCAACGCGCCTACGAGCAGGCCAGGCTGTTGTTCAAGCGCTACCCGCAGACGTCGCTGGTCTGGGCCGCGAACGACGAGATGGCGCTAGGTGTGATGCAGGCGTATGTCGAGGCCGGCGGTGTGCCGGGCAAAGGCGTGCTGTTCGGCGCAATCAACAATTCACCCGCGGCCTTGCAGGCACTGCTGGACCGTCGCCTGAGTGTGTTGCTGGGCGGGCACTTCACTCTGGGTGGCTGGGCGCTGGTGCAATTGCATGACTACGATGAAGGCGTGGACATCAGCCAGTACGGCGGCCGTGACCGCCAGATTCCGTTGCTGCAGCTGATCGACCGGGCACAGGCCAGGCGACTGCTGGCGATGGAGGCCACCCAGGACTTCGGTGTGGATTTTCACAAACTCTCGGCCAAGGGGCGTCCCGCGTCCTGGCGTTACCCGTTCACCCTGCAAACCCTGATGCACTGAGCCGCGTCAAACCCCGGCCAGGAGTAGCACCAGCTTGACGATGCCGAACAACGTCAAGGCAAACACCACCGTGAACAGGATCCCCAGAATCACGAAATGACTGGGCTTGCCGTGCGTGAAATCACGGGCCCGGTTCTTCCCGCTCTGCACCCCGAACGCCGCCGCCATGACGCTGTGCAGCATTTGCCAGAAGCTCGGCGGCTTGTTGTCGGCCGGATCGTCCATAAAACCCTCGCCACGAATGTGTGTGAGGCAAGCATAGACAATACACAGCATGCACAAAACAAATGTGGGAGCGAGCTTGCTCGCGATGAGGCCGTAACAGTCGATATCCATGCGACTGTCAGTCCGCCATCGCGAGCAAGCTCGCTCCCACAGAGGTATGTGTTGGCCACAATATCGTGGCCAATAGAGCCGCTTAGTTGTCGTAACCCAGGTTCGGTGCCAGCCAGCGCTCGGTCACGCTCAACTCCTGGCCTTTGCGCGAGGTGTAGCTCTGCACCTGGTCCTTGTCAACTTTGCCCACGGCGAAGTATTGCGCCTGCGGGTGAGCGAAGTACCAGCCGCTGACCGCTGCCGCCGGGAACATGGCGTAGTGTTCGGTGAGGAACACGCCGCTGCGGCCTGCACGCATTTCTTCGGCCTCCGGATCGAGCAGGGCGAACAATTGGGCTTTTTCGGTGTGATCCGGGCAGGCCGGATAACCCGGTGCCGGACGGATACCGGTGTATTGCTCCTTGATCAGCGCTTCGTTATCCAGCACTTCATCCTTGGCGTAGCCCCAATAGTCTTTACGCACCTGCTGGTGCAGCCATTCGGCGCAGGCCTCGGCCAGGCGGTCGGCCAGGGCCTTGACCATGATCGAGTTGTAGTCGTCGCCAGCGTCCTGGTAGGCCTTGGCCACTTCTTCGGCGCCGATGCCGGCGGTGGTGATGAAACCACCCACGTAGTCGGTCACTTCACTGTCCTTGGGCGCGACGAAGTCGGCCAGGGAAAAGTTCGGCTTGCCGTCGGTCTTGATGATCTGCTGGCGCAGGTGATGCAGTTTGGCCATTGGCTTGCCGTCATCGCCATAGAGCTCGATGTCGTCGTCATGCACCTGGTTGGCCGGCCAGAAGCCGAACACTGCGCGAGCGCTGATCAGCTTTTCGTCGATCAATTTGCGCAGCATTTCCCTTGCATCGTTGTACAGCGAGGTGGCGGCTTCACCGACCACTTCGTCCTGGAGGATGCGCGGGAACTTGCCGGCCAGGTCCCAGGATATGAAGAACGGCGTCCAGTCGATGTACTCGGCCAGAACGTTGAGGTCGATGTTGTCCAGCACCCGCGTGCCGGTGAAAGTCGGTTTGACCGGCGTGTAGCTCGCCCAGTCGAACTGTGGTTTCTTGGCGATGGCCGCGCCATAGCTCAGGCGTTCGGTGCGGGCGCTGCGGTTGGCGGTGCGCTCGCGAACCTCGATGTAGTCCTGGCGGGTTTTCTCGACGAAACCGGCCTTGAGCTCCTTGGACAGCAACTGGGTCGCCACGCCCACGGCGCGGGAGGCGTCGGTGACGTAGATCACTGCGTCGTTGCTGTACTTGGGCTCGATCTTCACCGCCGTGTGCGCCTTGGAGGTGGTGGCGCCACCGATCATCAACGGCAGGTGGAAGTCCTGGCGCTGCATTTCGCGGGCAACATGGACCATCTCATCCAGCGACGGGGTGATCAGGCCGGACAGGCCGATGATGTCGCACTTCTGCTCCCTGGCTACCTGGAGGATTTTCTCCGCCGGGACCATCACGCCGAGGTCGACGATGTCATAGCCGTTGCAACCGAGCACCACGCCGACGATGTTCTTGCCGATGTCGTGCACGTCGCCTTTCACGGTCGCCATGAGGATCTTGCCCTTGGCTTCAGGCTTGTCACCTTTTTCCAGTTCGATGAACGGGATCAGGTGCGCCACGGCCTGCTTCATCACGCGAGCGGATTTCACCACCTGTGGCAGGAACATTTTGCCGGCGCCGAACAGGTCGCCGACGATGTTCATGCCGGCCATCAGCGGGCCTTCGATCACCTCGATCGGGCGAGCGAAGGACAGGCGCGATTCTTCGGTGTCTTCGACGATGTGGGTGGTAATGCCTTTGACCAGCGCATGTTCCAGGCGCTTGTTGACGTCCCAGTTGCGCCACTCTTCGGTCTCGGCTTCCTTGACGCTGCCGTCGCCCTTGTACTTGTCGGCGATGGCGAGGAGGGCGTCGGTGCCTTCCGGGGTGCGGTTGAGGATCACGTCTTCAACGGCGTCGCGCAGTTCCACCGGGATCTGGTCGTAGATCTCCAGTTGCCCGGCGTTGACGATACCCATGGTCAGCCCGGCGCGGATTGCGTAGAGCAGGAACACCGAGTGGATCGCCTCACGCACCGGGTTGTTGCCACGGAACGAGAACGATACGTTGGACACGCCACCGGAGGTCAGCGCATACGGCAGCTCGTCACGGATGTAGGCACAGGCGTTGATGAAATCGACGGCGTAATTGTTGTGCTCTTCGATACCGGTGGCCACGGCGAAGATGTTCGGGTCGAAGATGATGTCTTCCGGCGGGAAGTCCACTTCATTGACCAGAATATCGTAGGAGCGTTTGCAGATTTCCTTCTTGCGCGCTTCGGTGTCGGCCTGGCCGGCTTCGTCGAAGGCCATCACCACGACCGCGGCGCCGTAGCGCTTGCACAGTTTGGCGTGATGAATGAACTGCTCCACGCCTTCTTTCATGCTGATCGAGTTGACGATGCCCTTGCCCTGGATGCATTTGAGGCCGGCTTCGATCACTTCCCACTTCGAGGAGTCGATCATGATCGGTACGCGGGAGATGTCCGGTTCGCCGGCAATCAGATTGAGGAAGGTCACCATGGCCTTCTTCGAATCGAGCATCCCTTCGTCCATGTTGATGTCGATCACCTGGGCACCAGCCTCGACCTGCTGCAGGGCGACTTCCAGGGCTTCGGTGTAGTTGTCCTCGCGGATCAGCCGGGCGAACTTGGCGGAACCTGTGATGTTGGTGCGCTCGCCGACGTTGACGAACAGCGAGCTGCGATCGATGGTGAAGGGTTCCAGGCCCGAGAGGCGGCAAGCCTTGGGAATGTCCGGGATCTGGCGCGGCGCATAGCCGGCCACGGCCTTGGCGATGGCTTCGATGTGGCCCGGCGTGGTGCCGCAGCAGCCGCCGACAATGTTGAGGAAGCCGCTTTGAGCGAACTCTTCGATGACCTTGGCGGTTTGCGACGGCAGTTCGTCGTACTCGCCGAATTCGTTCGGCAGGCCGGCGTTCGGGTGCGCCGACACGTGGGTGCCTGCCTTGTTCGACAGCTCTTCGAGGTACGGGCGCAACTCGCTGGCGCCGAGGGCGCAGTTCAGGCCAACGGAAATCGGCTTGGCGTGGGCCACGGAGTTCCAGAAGGCTTCGGTGGTCTGGCCCGACAGGGTGCGGCCCGAAGCGTCGGTGATGGTGCCGGAAATCATGATCGGCAGTTCGACGCCCAGCTCTTCGAACACGCCCTGTACGGCGAAGATCGCGGCCTTGGCGTTGAGGGTGTCGAAGATGGTTTCGATCAGGATCAGGTCGGCGCCGCCCTCGATCAGGCCTTTGGTGGATTCGGTGTAGTTTTCCACCAGTTCATCGAAGGTCACGTTGCGGTAGCCGGGGTTGTTCACGTCCGGGGACAACGAGCAGGTGCGACTGGTAGGACCGAGCACGCCGGCGACGAAGCGCGGTTTGTCCGGGGTTTCCAGGGTCTTGGCGTCGGCGACCTTGCGTGCCAGGCGAGCGCCTTCTACGTTTAATTCATACGCCAGACCTTGCATGCCGTAGTCGGCCAGGGAGATCTGGGTGGCGTTGAAGGTATTGGTTTCCAGAATGTCGGCGCCAGCGTCGAGGTAGGCTTTTTCGATGCCGCCAATCACGTCCGGACGAGTCAGTACCAACAGGTCGTTGTTGCCTTTGACATCGCTCGGCCAGTCAGCGAAGCGTTTGCCACGGTAATCCTGCTCTTCGAGCTTGTAGCTCTGGATCATCGTGCCCATACCGCCATCGAGAATCAGGATGCGCTCTTTGAGGGCGTGCTTGAGAGCTTGAAGGCGAACGCTGCGATCGGACATTTGGACTACTCGGTAAGACCATGACGAAGGGCCGGGATGATAGCAAACCTGTGCGCTTTTAGAGCATGACTCGGTTTTGCATGAATATCGTTCATGTTGGCAGGCATGGCAGACCGGTAGAATCGCGGCGTTTTTTCAGGATCCGGGACCAGGGACATGTCTTATCGCTTCGTCATCAGCAGTGTGTTGATGCTTTTAAGCTGGGGCGCTGCGGCGCAAAGTCCGGCGAACTCCTCTGCCATTTCCTACAGTCGAGACATTCAACCGATCTTCACTGAAAAGTGCGTGGCCTGCCACGCTTGCAACGACGCCGCCTGTCAGCTCAACCTGGGCAGCGGCGAAGGCGCGGCACGCGGCGCGACGAAAGTCCCGGTTTACGACGGTGACCGTACTAAAGCGGTGGCGCCGACGCGGCTGTTTCTGGACGCCTCCGGCAAAGCCGCCTGGCAGCAAAAGGGCTTCTTTTCGGTGCTTGATGCCCAGGGCAGCCAGGCCTCATTGATGGCACGGATGCTGGAACTGGGCCACAACACCCCCTTGCAACCTAACGCCAGGCTGCCGCAAGACATCGTCCTGGGTCTGAACCGGGAGAACATGTGTTCCATGCCCGCGCAGTTCGATGGCTACGCCGCTTCGCACCCGAAAGAAGGCATGCCGCTGGCGGTGACCGGGCTGACCGACCAGCAGTACCAGACGCTGCAACGCTGGCTGGCCGCAGGCGCACCTATCGATCAGCAGGCCCTGGCCCCGAGTGCGCAAGAAGCGCTGCAAGTAATCCAGTGGGAAAACCTGCTCAATTCGCCGGGCGCCCGGCAAAGCCTGGTGGGGCGCTGGCTGTATGAGCACTGGTTCCTCGCCCATCTTTACTTCAAGGAGGGTGAGCCCGGGCATTTCTTCCAGTGGGTGCGTTCGCGCACGCCGACCGGCCAGCCGATTGACCTGATCAATACCCGGCGTCCCAACGATGATCCAGGCTCGGAGTTTTACTACCGCTTGTGGCCGGTGCAGGGCGTGATCGTGCACAAGACCCATATCTCCTATCCCCTGAGTGCGGCGAAGCTGGCGCGTGTCAAATCCCTGTTCTACAGCGGCAACTGGGAGGCCAATGCATTGCCGGGCTACGGGCCGAAGAGCCGGGCCAACCCCTTTACCACCTTCGAAGCGATTCCGGCCCAGGCGCGCTACCAGTTCATGCTCGATAACGCCGAGTACTTCGTGCGCACCTTTATCCGTGGGCCAGTCTGTCGTGGGCAGATCGCCACGGACGTGATTCGCGATAACTTCTGGGCGCTGTTCCAGGCACCTGAACACGACCTCTACATCACCGACCCGAACTATCGCGGGCAAGCCACGCCCCTGCTGGCGATGCCGGGGCAGAATGATGATGTCGGCAGCGTCCTGACCCTGTGGCATGACTACCGCGACAAACGCAACGAATACGAGGCCCTGCGCCGCGATAGTTACGCAGACTTGCCCGCGCCGAGTTGGTCGACCCTGTGGGCCGGCAACGACAACGCACTGCTGAGCATCTTTCGCCATTTCGACAGCGCCTCAGTGACCAAAGGCCTGATCGGCGAAGTGCCGCAGACGATGTGGCTGTTCGACTATCCGCTGCTGGAGCGCACCTACTACCAACTGGCAGTCAATTTCGATGTGTTCGGCAACGTGTCCCATCAGGCCCAGACGCGCTTGTATTTCGACCTGATCCGTAACGGAGCCGAGCAGAATTTCCTGCGTCTGATGCCCGCCGATTCGCGGGAGGGTTACCTCGACGACTGGTATCAGAACAGTGGAAAATTCAAGATGTGGCTGGACTACGAGTCCATCGACGATGACAAACCGACCGCGCTGAAGCTTGATCCGCAGGATCCCAAGCGCGATTTCGCCCGGCAATTGCTGACCCGATATGGCGACCTCAATGCCAGGCCCGACCCGATCAACCGCTGCGACGGCGCCTACTGCTCGCGGCCGAACATTGATCCGGATCTGCAAAATGCCGAGCAGGTGTTGAGCCGCCTGACCTCGCGTCCGGCGGCGGGGTTGAGAGTGATTGATCAACTGCCGGAAGCGACCATGCTGCGAATCGAAACCGGCAGCGGCAAGCGAGAGGTTTACAGCCTGCTGCGCAACCGGGCCCACAGCAACGTGGCGTTCCTGCTTGGCGAATCGCTGCGCTATCAGCCGGGGCTCGATACCCTTACGATTTTCCCGGGTGTGCTCAGCAGCTACCCGAACTTCATGTTCAACATTCCGGCCGGGCAAGTGCCGGCGTTTGTGGATGCGATGGAGAACGCCAAGGATAGCGACAGCTTTGAGAAAATCGTCGAACGTTGGGGAATACGCCGCAGTCATCCGCAATTCTGGCTGTATTTCCATGACCTGAGCCGCTACATCCAGGAGACCGATCCGGTGGAAGAGGGCGTGCTGGACATGAACCGCTTCGAGAACCTCTGAAACACCGCTGATCCCCTGTGGGGGGGGCTTGTGGCGAGGGGGCTTGCCCCCGTTGGACTGCGCAGCAGTCCCATTTTCTGGGGCCGCTTCGCGACCCAACGGGGGCAAGCCCCCTCGCCACACAAGCCCGCTCCCACAATTCTTTCCTGACAAAAATACTGGGACTTTGTCCGGCGCGCCGATTGGCGTAAACTGCGCCCAAGCCTGCGAGGAGTTTCCATGACCGCTATTACCATTACCGACGCCGCCCACGATTATCTGGCTGATCTGCTCTCCAAGCAGAACACCCCGGGCATCGGCATCCGCGTCTTCATCACCCAGCCTGGCACCCAGTACGCCGAAACCTGCATTGCCTACTGCAAGCCGGGCGAAGAAAAGCCCGAAGACACCGCGCTGGGGCTGAAAAGCTTCACCGCCTACATCGACCACTTCAGCGAAGCCTTCCTGGACGATGCCGTTGTCGACTACGCCACCGACCGCATGGGCGGCCAGCTGACCATCAAGGCGCCAAACGCCAAAGTACCGATGGTCAATGCCGACAGCCCGGTCAACGAGCGCATCAACTACTACCTGCAAACCGAGATCAACCCTGGGTTGGCCAGCCACGGCGGTCAGGTCAGCCTGATCGACGTGGTCGAAGACGGCATCGCCGTCCTGCAGTTTGGCGGTGGTTGCCAAGGCTGCGGCCAGGCCGACGTGACGCTCAAGGAAGGCATCGAGCGTACCCTGCTTGAGCGTATTCCCGAGCTCAAGGGCGTTCGCGACGTGACCGACCACACGCAGAAAGAAAACGCCTACTACTAAGGTGTTCGCTGCGAAATAAAAAAACGGCGCCCCGTGAGCGCCGTTTTTTATGAGTTAAATTCGCTGAAGCCTTCGCGAGCAGGCTCGCTCCCACAGTTGACCATATTCCAATGTGGGAGCGAGCCTGCTCGCGAAGGGGCCTTATGGGCGATAGAGATGCGCATGCCCCGCGCGATACAGCGACGATTCGCTGAAATGATCACTGCCCAGCACCCGTCCCACCAGTATCAAAGCCGTGCGCCGAAACCCTTTGGCGGCAACCTTCCCGGCAATGTCCTCAAGCGTTCCCGTCACCCAGTCCTGATCCGGCCAGCTCGCGCGGTGAACCACCGCAATCGGGCAATCGGCGCCGTAATGCGGCAGCAGTTCCTCAACGATCTTCGGCAGGTGATTGACCCCCAAATGAATCGCCATGGTCGCGCCGTGCTGCGCCAGGCTGGCGAATTCCTCTCCGGGTGGCATGGCGGTTTTGTCGGCGTAGCGAGTCAGGATCACGCTTTGTGAAACGTCCGGTAGCGTCAGTTCAGCACCCAGAAGCGCTGCGCAAGCGGCGGTGGCCGTCACGCCCGGGACGATTTCGAACGCAATGCCCAGCTCACGCAGATAGCGAATCTGTTCGCCAATGGCGCCATACAGGCTCGGATCGCCGGAGTGTACCCGGGCCACGTCCTGGCCTTTGGCGTGGGCGGCCTTGAACAGGTCGATGATCTGTTCGAGGTGCAGTTCGGCGCTGTTGACTACCTGCTCGGCACAATGACCTTCCAGTACCGCGGCTGGCACCAGCGAGCCGGCATAAATGATCACCGGGCAACTGCGAATCAGCCGCTGGCCCTTGACGGTAATCAGTTCGGGGTCGCCGGGACCTGCGCCAATGAAGTAGACGGTCATCGTCGGTTCCTGTAGGGAAAAAAGGGGCTGAACAGGGCTTCAGATGAAGAATGTTCATGATCGAGACGGGGATTATCGGGGATTTTATGCCGCGCCGGCCAATGCCAGGGTTGCCTGGGCATATTTCTGTCGGGGAATCAGCAGTTTTGCCGGGGCCTGTGCCAGTTGTTCGGCCAGGGCCAGTGCGGCGCTTTCCGCCACGCCGTAGCAACCGGTGCGTTCAAACGCTATTTGCGATTGATGGCTGAGTTGCGGCTCATAGGGGGCCAGTTGCTCGCTGCTGAAGTACATCAATTCCAGGCCAAGCTGCTGGGCCAGTTCGATCAGTGCAGGTTCGTCGCGCTTCGAATCGATGCTGGCCAGGGCCTTGATTTCATGGCGCGCAATCTGGTGCGCCTCCAGTGCCTGGTCGAGCAGCGCCAGCAAGGTGCTGACGGGGCAGCCCTTTTGACAGCCCAGGCCGACCACCAGGGTCGGCGCAGTGCTGACGTCAGTCATGCGTGGTATTGGCCATCGCTTTTGCGACGGAACAACCAGGCGCTGATCAGGCCCAGGGCCAGCCAGAACGCCACGTTGGTCAGTTGCGAAGCGATTTTGAATTGGGTTTCCAGTGCCTCCGGAGCGAGCATCGAATGCACTTGCGGTTGCGGTGCGCCAATCACATGGGGAACGGCAAGGATTGCCGCGCCGAGGACTTTCATCAGCCAGTGACGGCTGAATACGATCAGTGCGATACCGACGGCGGTAGAGGCGGCGGTACCGATCCACCACAGTTGCCGTTGTGCCAGATCGGCGGCGGCCGTGCCTGGCAGTTCAGGTGGCAGGCCGAGGGTCGGCGCGAGCACGAAGGTCGCATAGCCGGCCAGGCCCCAGAGCAGGCCCTGGGACGTTTTGGTCGGCGCACGCAAGGTGTACAGGCCGGCCAGCATCAGGGCGAAACCGACGGCCACCACCAGATTGCCGCCAGTGGTCGACAGCACGCGCTGCCAGCCGTCTTCCGGCTCCCAGGCTTCGGCGTCGTGGGTGTGGGCAGCCATCGCGCCATCGGCGTGTTCATGCATTTCAACGGCCGCCGGTTCAGCTTTTTCGTAGGTTTCGGCCTGCAGGATCAGGGGGGCGACCCAGAAACTTTGCAGCAGGGTCAGCAACAGGGCGGCGAGCAACCCGGTGAAACCTGCGGTTTGCGCAATACGCTTGATCATGTCAGCAGGTCTCAATGGCACGGGAACGCGGAGCTGTGACGGGTATCGTGGGCAGCATTGTGCACCGCTTCGATGTGCGAGAAACCGGCGAAATACACAAGGCTTGCGCCCAGGATCGACGCGCAGACGGCGGCGGTCAGACGTTGAGTCAGGGTAGAAGTGGTGCTGGCTGTAGTGTGGCCGGTGCTGCTGATGATCGACATGGCGTTTCCCTCTGGTCTGTCAGCGGGGAATCAAGAGCGCATGCAAAAACCTGCACGACCAGGCGCGCAGGGTTTCAAACAGCGCCCGCCCACCGCGGGTTTGTTGTTTCAGTGATCGTTATGGTCACTTTATGTTGCGGGCCGGTCTCCGGGCTCACGAGGGGCAAAGGCTTGGGCCTGATCCTGCAAGCATCACCTTCCCATGCCGTAGTGGCACAGTGGATCTGATGCTTCGCTCGCTTACCGTTGCGGGGGCAGCACCGGACTGACATGGCTTTAGAGTAAAGCACATGATTCACCGGTTTCCCGTTTCACCCTGTGAAGGGCACCCGTAACAAGATGCGTAGGAGAGCATGGGCGAGGGTTGGGCGTCAATTGGCAAGGGTTCTCAACTGGAAACCGAGTCGCTTTCTTCGCGAGCAAGCCCGCTCCCACACTTGACCCTTTTCCTCTGAAAGAACCCAATCAAATGTGGGAGCGGGCTTGCTCGCGAAGGGCACACCGCAGAAGTCACGTGAACATTGACCCGCCCCAATACCATGCGTAGCCTTGCGCTTTCGAGGTTCTTCGGCGTTTGTCGAAGCTAAGAAGGGAACGCGGTCAATGCCGCGGCTGCCCCCGCAACTGTGAACGGTGATGTTCGTTGCCACGCCACTGCAGGCCCAATCCATGAGGCCGGCGGGAAGGCGCAGCGAATGCCAGGCTCAAGGCCGGCACACCGTCAGCCAGGAGACCTGCCTCGACACAGATTCTCACTTTCAACCGGGCGGGGTGATCCGGTGGCGAACTCTTCAGGCACGCACATCTGCGTTGCCGGTCGTCGTCCCGTATGCCCGCCACCTAGCCATAGGGCATCCGATGAAAACACTGGCCAAACTTCCCGTCACCATCGTCACAGGCTTTCTTGGCTCGGGTAAAACCACGCTGCTGCGGCACATGCTCGACAACGCCCAGGGGCGCCGCATCGCTGTGATCGTCAACGAATTTGGCGAGCTGGGCATCGACGGCGAGATCCTCAAGCAGTGCTCCATCGGTTGCACCGAAGAAGAAGCCAACGGCCGTGTGTATGAACTGGCCAACGGCTGCCTGTGCTGCACCGTCCAGGAAGAATTTTTCCCGGTGATGCGTGAACTGGTGGCTCGTCGCGGCGATCTCGACCACATCCTCATCGAAACGTCGGGCCTGGCCCTGCCAAAACCGCTGGTCCAGGCTTTCCAGTGGCCGGAAATCCGCAGTGCCTGCACCGTTGACGCGGTGATCACCGTGGTCGACAGCCCGGCCGTGGCCGCCGGCACCTTCGCCGCCTTCCCGGACCAGGTCGATGCCCAGCGCAAACTCGACCCGAACCTGGACCACGAATCGCCATTGCACGAGCTGTTTGCCGACCAACTGGCCAGCGCCGACCTGGTGATTCTCAACAAATCCGACCTGATCAATCCGGCCGACCTGGCCCGCGTGCGTCTGGAAGTGGCCGAAGAATTGCCGCCAGCGGTGAAAATCATCGAAGCCAGCAGCGGTCGCCTGCCGCTGGACGTGCTGATTGGCCTGGGTGCCGGCTCCGAAGAACACATCGACAGCCGCCACAGTCACCACGACCATCATCACGATGGCGACGATGATCATGACGACCACGATCACGACGCCTTCGATTCGATCTCCATCGAACTGCCGCAAGCCGACGAAAGCCTGCTGATGGACGCGCTGACCCAGTTGGTGGTCCAGCACGGCATCCTGCGCATCAAAGGTTTCGCCGCCGTTGCGAACAAACCGATGCGCCTGCTGATCCAGGGCGTGGGCACGCGTTTCGACAAGCACTTCGACCGCCAGTGGGGCGCCGAAGAGGCGCGCATCACCCGTCTGGTGCTGATCGGCCAGGAACTGGACGCCGCCGTGCTCGAAGCGCAATTGCGCGCTGCGCTCAGCGTGTAACCCATGCACCTGCTCAGGACCCAGCCCGGCGGTTTCGTGTCGGATGACAATATCGCCGACCTTGGACAAACCCCCGCCGAGCTGGTGGTCCTGTGCAGCGGCGACTCCAGCCTGGCGCTGCTCGCCGAGGCGGCGCAGCAGTTGCCCGAGGATTACCCGAGCCTGCGCCTGGCCAACCCGATGCAGGTGCAGAACCATGCCTCGGTCGATTTGTACGTCGATGAAGTGCTGCGTCACGCCAGGGTGATCCTGATTTCGCTGCACGGCGGCATCGCCTATTGGCGTTACGGCATCGAGCGCCTGGTCGAGCTGTCCCAGCGCGGCGTGCAGGTGATTCTGGTGCCGGGCGATGACCGCCCGGACCCGGAGCTCAGCGACCTGAGCACCGTCGGCGCCGAGGACCGCGACCGGCTCTGGCAGTTTCTGCGTCAGGGTGGCATGGGCAACGCCCTGGATTTCTTCCGCTGCCTGGCCAACCGCTGGCTGGCGCGCGATTACACCTGGGGTGAGCCGCAAACCCTGCCGCGCACGGCGATCTACCATCCGCGCAAACATTCTGCCGCACTGAGCGACTGGCAAGCCGACTGGCGCGCCGATCAACCGGTGGCGGCGGTGCTGTTTTATCGCTCGCATTTGCAGGCGGCGAACACCGCTTTCATCGATGTTTTCTGCCAACGCTTGCAGGCAGCGGGTTTGAATCCGTTGCCGATTGCGCTGGCCAGTTTGAAGGAGTCCGGCTGCCTGGGCGCGGTCGAGGACTGGCTGGATGAGGCTAGCGTCTCGGTGATCCTGAACACCACCGGCTTCGCCCAGTCCAGCCCCGAAGCGCCACACCTGCGACCGTTCCGTCGCAATATTCCAGTGATCCAGGCGATTTGTGCCCAGGACAACGAACCGGGTTGGCGCGCCAGTGAACAGGGGCTTGGCCCGCGCGATCTGGCGATGCACATTGCCTTGCCGGAGCTGGACGGGCGCATCATCAGCCGCCCGATCAGCTTCAAGGACCTGGCGTGGCGCAGTGAGCGCAGTCAGTCGGATGTGGTCTGCTACCGGCCGCAACCGGAGCGCATGGACTTCGTTGCTGAACTGGCGCGACGTTGGGTTGAACTGGCGCGGGTGCCCAATGCGGAAAAACGCATTGCCTTGATTCTCGCCAATTACCCGACTCGCGACGGGCGCATCGGCAATGGGGTCGGCCTCGACACTCCGGCTGCTGCACTGAATATCCTGCGGGCGCTGCATGCCGAAGGTTATCCGTTGCCGGCGGAGTTACCGGACAGTGGAACCGCGCTGATCCAGCAGTTGCTGGGCGGTGTCAGCAACGATCTCGATACCCTCGACCTGCGTCCGTGCCAGCAAAGCCTGGCAATGGATGATTATCTGATGATGTTCAATGCCCTGCCCGAAGCCAATCGTGCGGCGGTGCTGGAACGTTGGGGCGCGCCGGAAAACGACCCAATGTGCCGCAACGCACGGATGATGATCGCCGGCCTGCGCTTTGACCAAACCTTCGTCGGCATCCAACCGGCGCGGGGTTATCAGGTCGATCCGAGCGCGGTGTATCACGACCCGGACCTGGTGCCGCCCCACGGCTACCTGGCGTTTTACTTCTGGCTGCGCCACACCTATGGTGCCCACGGCGTGATCCACGTCGGCAAGCACGGCAATCTCGAATGGCTGCCGGGCAAGGGCGTGGGGCTGTCGGAAAACTGCTGGCCGGATGCACTGCTCGGGCCGCTGCCGAACATCTATCCGTTCATCGTCAACGACCCGGGCGAGGGCGCCCAGGCCAAGCGGCGCACCCAGGCGGTGATCATCGACCACCTGATGCCACCGCTGACCCGCGCCGAAACCTATGGCCCGCTGCGCAACCTCGAACTGTTGGCCGACGAGTATTACGAAGCGCAGTTGCTCGATCCGCGTCGCGCACGGGAGTTGCAGCGCGACATCCTGCAACTGGTGCGTGACTCGCACATCGACCGCGAACTGCAGCTGGACGAGCAACTCGACAGCGATACCGACGCAGCGATCTGGTTGCCGCGACTCGACACTTACCTGTGCGACTTGAAAGAGTCGCAGATCCGCGACGGCCTGCACGTGTTCGGCGAATCACCCACCGGTCGCTTGCGTATCGACACCTTGCTGGCGTTGTTGCGCATTCCACGGGGCGATGGACGCGGTGCGCAATCGAGTCTGCTGCGGGCGCTGGCCAAGGCGTTTGCGTTGGGGTTTGACCCACTGGATTGTGCGCTGGCCGAGCCATGGACCGGGCCGCGTCCCGAGTCTCTTTTGCTTATCAGTGACGAGATTTGGCGCACGGCGGGCGATACCCGCGAGCGCCTGGAACTGTATGCAGCGCAGTTGATTTCGGGCGTGTTGAATGACCCCTGTGGGAGCGAGCCTGCTCGCGAAGCGATTGACCATTCAACATTGATGTCGATTGGCCCACCGCTTTCGCGAGCAAGCCCGCTCCCACAGGAGGCAGGTTGGGCTGAAGTGAGTGCCATAATCGACAGCCTTCGCGATGTAGTTGCCCCGCGCCTGGACGCCTGCGGCCCAGCGGAAATGCGCGGTCTGCTCGATGCCCTCAGCGGTCGCTTCGTCCCGGCCGGCCCCAGCGGTGCGCCGAGTCGCGGTCGTCTGGACGTGCTGCCCACCGGGCGTAACTTTTACTCGGTGGACGTGCGTAATTTGCCGACCACCACGGCGTGGCGCATCGGTTTCCAGTCGGCCAGCCTGATTCTGGAGCGGCACCTGCAGGACCACGGCGATCATCTGCGCCAGCTCGGCCTGTCGGTGTGGGGCACCGCGACCATGCGCACTGGCGGCGATGACATCGCCCAGGCGATGGCGTTGATGGGTGTGCGTCCGGTCTGGGCCACCGGCAGTCAGCGGGTCGACGATTTCGAGATACTGCCGTTGAGTTTGCTCGACCGTCCTCGGGTCGACGTGACCTTGCGCGTGTCCGGTTTCTTCCGCGATGCCTTTGCCAATCTGATCCGCCTGTTTGACGCGGCGGTGCAAGCGGTGGCCGACCTGGATGAGCCGGACGACCTCAATCCGTTGGCGGCCAAGGTGCGTGCCGAGCGTGCAGCCTTGTTGCAGACCGGACTGGATGAAGACGCTGCGCGACGGCAGGCCGGCTGGCGGATTTTCGGGGCCAAGCCCGGGGCCTACGGCGCCGGCGTGCAGGGCGCCATTGACGGTCGTCTGTGGCAAACCCGCGAGGACCTGGCCGAGGTTTACCTCAACTGGGGCGGCTACGCTTACGGCGGTTCCGACGAAGGCACCGCCGCCCGTGAACAGTTCAGCCAGCGCCTGAGCCAGGTACAGGCGGTGCTGCAAAACCAGGACAACCGCGAGCACGATTTGCTCGACTCCAATGATTACTACCAGTTCCAGGGCGGTATGCTCGCGGCGGTGGAAAGCCTCAAAGGCGAGGCGGCGGCCAGTTATCATGGCGATCACAGTCAGCCGGACCTGCCGAAGATTCGCACCTTGAAGGAAGAGCTGAACCGGGTCATCCGCTCCCGGGCGGCCAATCCGAAGTGGCTCGAAGGGGTAAAGCGCCACGGCTACAAAGGGGCGTTCGAAATGGCCGCGACCGTCGATAATCTGTTCGCCTTCGATGCCACCACGCAGTTGATCGACGATCACCAGTACGCGTTGCTGGCCGACGCCTATTTGCTCGACCCTGAAACCCGGGATTTTGTCCGTGAACACAATCCCCATGCCTTGCTCGACATGACTGAACGCATGCTCGAGGCGCAACAACGCGGGATGTGGAAGGAGCCGGGCGCCTACCGCGAGGCATTGGAGAATCTGTTGCTGGATATAGAAGAAGACAGCTAATCACCGCAAAACCTGTGGGAGCGGGCTTGCTAGCGAAGAGGTCGTGTCAGTCGCCGTATAGGTTGGATGAGACACTGCTTTCGCGAGCAAGCCCGCTCCCACAAGGATTGAGGCGCCTGTGAGATCACCGACCATGACCGAGATAAAACAATGACCGACACCCCGCATTTCCCGCTCTCCGCCGTGGTCGGCGCCGACGATTTGAAATTGGCCCTGTACCTGACCGCCATCGACCCGAAAATCGGCGGAGTCCTGATCGAAGGTCCGCGCGGCATGGCCAAGTCGACCCTGGCCCGTGGTCTGGCGGACCTGCTGGCCAGCGGTCAGTTTGTCACACTGCCGCTGGGCGCCACCGAAGAGCGCCTGGTCGGCACCCTCGATCTCGACGCGGCGCTGGGCGAAGGTCGGGCTCAGTTTTCCCCCGGCGTACTGGCCAAGGCAGACGGTGGCGTGCTCTACGTCGACGAGGTCAATCTGTTGCCTGATCACCTCGTTGACCTGCTGCTCGATGTGGCCGCCAGCGGCACCAATCTGGTTGAGCGTGACGGCATTTCCCATCGGCACTCGGCGAAGTTCGTGCTGATTGGCACCATGAATCCCGAAGAGGGTGAGCTGCGTCCGCAACTGCTCGACCGTTTCGGCCTGAATGTCGCCCTTGGTGGTCACACAGCGCCGGCCGAACGAGGCCAGATCATCCGTCGTCGCCTGGATTTCGACAGCGATCCGCAAGGTTTCTGCGCCGAATGGGAATCGGCGCAGGCGTCACTGCGCGAACGTTGCCAGCACGCACGCAACGCCCTGGCGAGTATTCCTCTCGACGACCAGGCGCTGGACCGGATTACCGAGCGCTGCTTTGCCGCTGGCGTCGATGGTTTGCGCGCTGACCTGGTCTGGCTGCGTGCCGCCCGGGCTCACGCTGCCTGGCGCGGGGCGAACGCTATCGCCGAGGAAGATATCGACGCCGTTGCCGAGTTCGCCTTGCGCCATCGCCGTCGCGAGCATTCGGCTGCGGCGCCTCAGCCATCCCACGCAACGCAACCCTGCGCACCGCAAAACGCCAATCCGTGCGATGGGCAGGGCCAGTGGGGCGAATTGCCTGCCCAGGCGCTGGCGACCGGCGCACGACGTGAAGTGCCGAGCTGGCCAAAAAAGCCCTAGGCATTCGCCCTCGCTGCGACGCGGGGGCGAATGCCAGACCCCGAGCCGGGCGACTGGACCATGGCAAACAGGGCAAGCGTCACGCAGCCCGCAGTGGCTCGGTCAACTGGCCCGGCACCTTGCTCAATGGCCGGCCGCGTCAGCGCGACGACCTGATGTTTCAACTGCGCACGCGTTCGCCCCATGAACTGTGGCTGGTGATAGTCGATGCCTCCGCATCGACCCGCCGTCATCAGGCATTGAGTGATGCCAAGGGCTTGCTGGCGCAGTTGTTCGACGATGCCTATCGCCAGCGCGCACGCCTGGCCTTGCTCACGGCCAGCGGTGCCGCACCAAGGTGGCAAGTGCAGGGATTGAAGGCCTCAACGGGGTTGCGCCTTTGGCTCGATGGCCTTGGCGCCGGTGGCGGCACGCCGCTGCTGGCGGCATTGAGCGAAGCAGGGCAGTGGCTTGCCGCACGGCAGAAACGTTTTCCGGCAGAGCAGCAGCGGTTGCTGCTGGTGACCGATGGCAGGCTGAAGGACTGGTCGCTGTTGCCGACGCTTGCGTGTCCGGGGCTGTTGATCGACATCGAGCGCGGACCGATTCGGCTTGGGCGTAGCCGGGTGCTGGCGGCGCAGTTGCAGGCTGAGTATCGGCATATTGACGAGTTGCTGCCTGGTTGAATTCTCCTTTGCCCAGGCTGGCCTCTTCGCGAGCAAGCCCGCTCCCACAGGGTGGAACGCATTCCAAATGTGGGAGCGGGCTTGCTCGCGAAGGCGGTGGATCAGCCAACATCAATTCTGGATTACTTACCCATCGCCTGACGGTACTGCCGGGTACGCTTGCCAATGTACAACCGGTCGACAATCAACGCCCATAGTGCCGAAACCTCGGGTCGGGTTTTGCGCCCACGGCTCAAGCGATGCAGCTGGAACTTCACCACCGCCATGCTCGCCAGCGCCGCCAGGGGTTTGCGCTTCCAGCGGATCGGCGGTAGTTGTGGGTGGCTGTTCTTGCCTTCGCGCCAATGCTTGACCAGGTGCGGCTCCACGGCCAGGGCGGTGCCGATGCCGGCCATGGCGATGCCGCTGTCGAGGACCTGTTCGACGATTGCCAGACGCCGGATCCCGCCTGTCACCATCACCGGCATGCGCGCCACGCTGGCCAGTTCGCCGGCCATTTCCAGAAAGTACGCCTCCCGGGCCAGGGTCCGGCCGTCGCGCGCTTCGCCTTGCATGGCCGGTGCTTCGTAGCTGCCGCCGGAGAGTTCCAGCAGGTCGATCGGTTGCTCGTTGAGCCACTGGATCACTTGCCGTGCATCATCGGCATCGAAGCCACCGCGCTGGAAATCCGCTGAGTTGAGCTTTACCGACACGCAAAATTGCGGCGATACCACCTGGCGAACCGCCTCGACGACGGACAACAGCAGGCGCGCGCGATTCTCCAGCGAACCACCCCAGCGATCAGTGCGTCGATTGGTCAGCGGCGACAGGAACTGGCTGAGCAGATAGCCATGGGCGGCGTGGATCTGCACACCGGTAAAACCGGCTTTCTCCGCCAGTGCGGCGCTGGTGGCGAAACGTCGGATCACCTCCTGGATGTCGTCCTCGCCCATGGGCTTGGGTTCGGCGAACATCTTCGAGAACTGGCCGAGATCCAGCGCAACCGCCGACGGCGCCAGTGCTTGCTGGCCGAGGTTGGCCATGGTCTGGCGGCCAGGGTGATTGAGTTGCATCCAGAAGTGCGCACCACCGGCCCGGCCGACACTGGCCCACTGGCGGAAGCGTTCCAGATGCCGCTCGTCCTCCAGTGCGACACCGCCAGGGCCGGTCATGGCGCGGCGGTCGATCATCACATTGCCGGTCAGCAGCAAACCGGCTTCACCTTCGGCCCAGGCTTGATACAGGCGAAGCAGTGCCTGATCGGGTACTTGATCGGTGTTGGCGAGGTTCTCTTCCATCGCGGCTTTGGCAATGCGATTGCCGATGGTCTGGCCGTTGGGCAAATTCAAGATTCGGAAGGGTGACATGCTTGACTCCTCATACTGATGAGCAGAGGCTAAGCTTAAAGTTAACTTTAATGTCAAGCGGGAAAATGAGGCCGCAATGGAAATTGGTGAATTGGCGCAGTTGAGTAGATCAATAGGCAATAGGTGTGTAGCCGATCAAACTCATGCTGGAAAACTCGGCTTTAACCTCAGCCGGCGCCGATTTTTTTCAACACTTCGTCTTCAATGATTTTGTACATCACCGACCTTGCTCCACGGCTGAATTGACTCGATATTTTCCAGAGTTGCCCCAGCTATCCAGATGTCTTTTGTCTTGGAAACCTCGATTTTTCATTCTTGTTTTTTATTGGCAAGAACTGTTTGCGACACGAGGTAGGCAAACGACTCGTTGTTTTTGTTCTCCGCATAAACACTAGGTTCATCTCCAGGCTGTAACGGAGCGACGGACATTTGATATGCAATGGTTCTGTCCGGCTTCCAGTTAATAAAACTCAACCCCATAAAATTCGGGACAAGCGTTGCGCCCCCAAAGACGTCTCCGGGGGGAAGCAAGAATATTGTGGTGATGGACGTTTTTATCGGGAAGAAAATCGCGCCAGGGTAAGTACCGCACAGTGGAAACCCGGGGGTGCCTTGCCTGCACTTCGCCGGGGGTTCTTGCCCAACGACCAGTTTGGTGGGAGGCGAACTGACATCGTTAACAAAAACCGAGATTGAAATCCCCTTGCCAGGCAGGCTCTGCAGGTTTAGCGGGGTCATCGTGAAGTCACCGTTGGCGAGGGTGGTGACCTGTTTAAGGATGGTTCCATCGCTGGTTAATGCAGTCACCATGAACGGCCCCGTTGTTCCGGTACCAACGATAGTTCCCGTAATCGATGTGGCGCTTTTTGACAGCGGTGTCGTGACGCAAACTTCCGGACCGTTTTGGCCGATAAATTTTCCGTTGACCAGATATTTGCATTCTTCGTTTACAGAGGTCACAGACGTGTCCTGTTGAACGTTACAGCCTGCTAATCCAACTCCCAGTACGGCACAGAAAACTAATCCTTTTGGCGTCTTCATTTCACATTCCCTTTAATTGGGGGGTATGAGTCAGATGAGACTCCAGTATTTCTACATGTCTTGCGCGGGTCTACTGTCAGAGTTGACAGTGGTGACAGCCGGCCTGGACGCAGATGGACCTGTGGCATGTCGTGGTCATGTGCACACTGATTGAGCGTTATCACTTCACCCTGTAGCTATCGCTAGCACTTGTTTGACGGGAAGATGGCTTTGCCATGACTCAGACTCAAAACCATGCACAAAATCATGCTCAAAACGGCCAGCCCCCCAAGGACCTGTTCGAACGCCCGCAATCGCCACGACTGGCGGAATTTCTCAAAAGCACCCGTTTTTGATCCTTCAATTTTCAATCAGGAGAAACACTCATGAGCATTACTCGTTACGGCACCGGCAGTACCGCCGCTGGCGGTCAGCCTCGTCCTTTCGCTCGCGCCGTTGAAGCCGATGGCTGGCTGCACGTTTCCGGGCAGGTGCCGGCGGTGGACGGCGAGATTATTACGGGCGGCATTGTCGAACAGACCCACCAGACCATGAAGAACCTGATCGCGATTCTCGAAGAGGCCGGTTATGCCCTGGAAGATGTGGTGCGTGCTGGCGTGTGGCTGGAGGATCCGCGGGATTTCACCAGCTTCAACAAGGTCTTCGCCGAGTACTTCAAACCCGAGCACGCCCCGGCGCGGGCTTGTGTGCAGGCGAGCATGATGGTCGACTGCAAGGTCGAGATCGACTGCATTGCGTACAAGAAAAAGGCTTGAACCGAGGTGCCCTCTTCGCGAGCAGGCTCGCTCCCACAGGGGAACGCATTCCAAATGTGGGAGCGGGCTCGCTCGCGAAGGCGGCCCCGTCAGGCCGGTATCGAGGGGTTCTTTTCCTTCGATAGCGTCGACGACACCTTTACCCATTACTGCGCCGCGCCGGTCAAAAACCCCGACGGCGTGGCCATCGCGACCCTGTGCATCGTCGCCCCACGGGCCGATGCGAAGAAAAACTACAACGACTACCGCCGGGTGCTGATCGCAAGCGCCAATAGCCTGGCCCGTCGCATCAACGAGTAACAGCGGCTGTCTGCAGCCGCGTGAACGAGGAGTTCGACCATGTCTTCTGCCCCCCATACTGCCAACGTGGATAAAGGTGCGGCGCCCATCGGTGCCAGCCTGGTGCGTGATGTCAGCCTGCCTGCGCTGGTACTGCATCGCGAGGCGCTGGAACACAACATCCGCTGGATGCAGGCGTTCGTCAGCGACAGCGGAGCGGAACTCGCGCCCCATGGCAAGACCAGCATGACCCCGGCGCTGTTCCGTCGCCAACTGGACGCCGGTGCCTGGGGCATCACCCTGGCCAGCGCCACGCAAACCCGCGCTGCCTACGCCCATGGCGTGCGCCGTGTCCTGATGGCCAACCAGTTGGTCGGCACGCCGAACATGGCACTGATCGCCGACCTGCTGGCCGACCCGACGTTCGACTTCTATTGCATGGTCGATCACCCGGACAACGTCGCCGACCTCGGTGCCTACTTCGCCTCCCGTGGCGTGCGCCTGAACGTGATGATCGAATACGGCGTGGTCGGCGGGCGTTGCGGTTGCCGCAGCGAACAGCAAGTGCTCGACCTGGCCAAGTCCATCGCCGCGCAACCGGCCCTGGCCCTGACCGGGATCGAAGGCTATGAGGGGGTGATCCATGGCGATCACGCCGTGACCGGCATTCGTGATTTCGCCGCGTCGCTGGTGCGCCTGGCCGTGCAGTTGCAGGGCAGCGGCGCCTTCGCCATTGCCAAGCCGATCATCACCGCGTCGGGGTCGGCCTGGTATGACCTGATTGCCGAGTCCTTCGAAGCACAGAACGCCGCTGGACGCTTCCTCAGCGTGCTGCGTCCCGGCAGTTACGTGGCTCACGACCATGGTATCTACAAGCAAGCGCAGTGCTGCGTGCTCGACCGTCGCAGCGACCTGCACGAAGGCCTGCGCCCGGCACTGGAAGTGTGGGCGCACGTGCAGTCGTTGCCGGAGCCAGGGTTTGCGGTGATTGCCCTGGGCAAACGCGACGTCGCCTACGACGCCGGTTTGCCGGTGCCGTTGCGGCGCTACAAGGCGGGCGTGGTGCCGGCCAGCGGCGATGATGTGAGTGCCTGCAAAGTCACCACGGTCATGGACCAGCATGCGTTCATGACCGTGGCGCCGGGGGTTGATCTGCGGGTGGGCGACATCATTTCGTTCGGCACTTCGCACCCGTGCCTGACGTTCGACAAGTGGCGTGTTGGCTGTCTTGTCGATGAGCAGTTGAACGTCATCGAGACCATGGAAACCTGTTTCTAAGATTGAAACCGCGGCGCGGCTTTCGCGAGCAAGTCCGCTCCCACAGTTGACCGCGTTTCATTGTGGAGCGGGCTTGCTCGCGAAAGGGCCCCCAAGCCAACGGCATCAATCCCGGTAAAACACCTGCACCAGGTGATACCCGAACTTGCTCTTGATCGGCCCATGCACCACCCGCAGCGGTTTTTTGAAGATCACCGCATCGATCACGCCAACCATCTGCCCCGGCCGCACTTCGCCGAGGTCGCCGCCGCGCTTGCCCGACGGGCAGGTCGAATACTTCTTGGCCAGCACATCGAACGCTTCACCCTTGGCGATGCGTTGTTTGAGCTGCTCGGCTTCTTCCGAGGTTTTCACCAGGATATGGCGGGCTTGAGCTTTCATGGGGCGGTTACCTTGCAACGATGCTGGTTATGTGGGTGGCAGCGGGGGGCGCGCGATTATGCCTCAACTCAGTCCGGTTGACCGATCATCGTGCGAATCTTGTTGGCCAGCAGGTCGATGGAAAACGGTTTGGTCACCATGTCCATGCCTTCTTCAAGGAAACCCTGGCGCTCGGCAGCGATCTGCGCGTAACCGGTCATGAACAACACTTTCAGTCCGGGACGATGCTGGCGGGCGATTTCTGCCAGTTGTCGGCCGTTCATGCCCGGCAACCCCACGTCGGTCACCAGCAGGTCCACCCGCAGGTCCGACTCCAGCACCGGCAGCGCGTCTTTGGCATCTTCGGCTTCGTGGGCGCGATAACCGAGTTCCTTGAGCAAGTCCAGCACCAACATGCGCACCGCCGCATCATCCTCGACCAGCATCACCGTTTCGCCGGCAATCGCAGCTGGCGCCTCGCCGACCACGGGTGACAGGACTTTTTCCGGTTCGGTCGAATGCAGGCGCGGCAGGTACAAACGCACGCTGGTGCCTCGTCCGGGCAGGCTGAACAGGCTGACGTGGCCCCCCGATTGCTGGGCAAAACCGTAGATCATCGACAAGCCCAGACCGGTGCCCTGGCCGATGGGCTTGGTGGTGAAGAAGGGGTCGAATGCCTTGGCCAGCACCGAGGGCGTCATGCCGGTGCCGTTGTCGCTGACGGCAATCATCACGTAGTCGCCGGCCTTGACCGGTTCCAGGGTCGTGATGTCACTGCCGTCGAGGTACACGTTGGCCGTTTCGATCTGCAACTCGCCGCCGCCTGGCATGGCGTCCCTGGCGTTGATCACAAGGTTGAGCAGGGCGTTTTCCAACTGACTGACATCGGTGTTGACCCGCCAGGTGTGCTCGGCCAGTTGCAGCTTGAGTTCAATGTGGTCGCCCTTGGTACGACTGAGCAGGTCCTCAAGCGAGCGAATCAGGTCGTTGGGGTTCAGCGGCGTGCGATTGAGCGACTGACGCCGGGAGAACGCCAGCAACCGATGGGTGAGGGCGGCGGCACGGTTGGCCGAGGACACTGCCGCCTCGGTGAACCGGCCGATCTCGCTGGCGCGGCCTTCGGCGATGTAGCGCTGCATCAGGTCGAGGCTGCCAATGATGCCGGTGAGCATGTTGTTGAAGTCATGGGCGATACCGCCGGTCAGCTGGCCGACGGCTTCCATTTTCTGGGCATGACGCAAGGCGTCTTCGGCGCGCTCACGCTCGAACATCTCGTTTTGCAGACGCTCGTTGGCCTCGGCCAGTTGTCGGGTGCGGGCGGCCACCCGTTCCTCAAGGGTTTCGTTCAGGTTGCGCAAGGCTTCTTCGGTCATTTTGCGTTCGGTTTCGTCGATCACGAAGATGTAGAAGCCGTTGACTGCACCATCTGCACCGTGGCGCGGCAGGTAATTCATCAAGGCCTGGCGCATGCTGCCGTCGCGGTGCGGCGTGCTGATGCTGAAACAGCAGGGCCGGCCGGACAGCGCCTCGGTGATGTACGGGGCGCGTAGCGCGTAGGCTTCTTCGCCGAGTACTTCAAGAATGGTTCGCCCATACAGCTCTTGCGGCGTCAGCCCGTACCAGTCGAGGTATGCCGCGTTGTTGAGGCGAAAGCGTTCTTCGCGGTCGACGTAGCTGATCAGGATCGGCATGGCGTTGATGATCAGTTGCAGCTCGGTCTGGCTCTGGCGCAGGGCTTGCTCGGTGTGTTTGCGCTCGGTCAGGTCCAGGGCGGCGCCGAGGAATCGGATCGGCCGGCCGTGATGGTCCTTGTAGCAGCGACCGCGGGCAAACACCCAGCGCATCTGGCCGTCGGTTTGCAACAGGCGATATTCCTCGGCGTATTCGCTGCCGTGGGTGATGCAGTGCTTGATGCTGCGGGCGATCAGGGCGCGGTCCTGCGGGTGTACGCCATGCAGGTATTCGCTGATCGGCAACTGGTTGGCCATGGCCGGGTCGACGCCGTGGAGCTGGGCGAAATGCACATCGGCGATGAAACGGTCCTCGCTGATGTCCCAGTCCCAGGTGCCAACCGCATCGGTGGCGGCGAGGGCCAGTTGCAGGCGCTCCTCGGTTTCACGCTGGGCCTTGAGGCTGGCCGCCGAGCGTTGTTCGAGTTCGAGGGCGATGCGCCGGCGTTCGTTGGTTTCGATGGCGGTGACCAGGATCCCCGCCACCTCGGCACCTTCGTCGCGGATCGGGCTGTAGGTCAGGTCGAGCCAGAAGTCGGACTCCTGGCCCTCACGTTGCAGAGTAAAGCGCTGCTCGCTGTAGGTTCGTACCTGACCTTGCAGGACGGCGCTGTAGATCGGGTCGGTAAAGTCTTTCAGCTCTGGCCAGATCAGGTGTGTCGGTTGTCCGAAAGCCTGCGGATGCTTGCTTCCTGCGAGCAGGGCGAAGCCGTCGTTGTAGATCTGTGTCAGTTGCGGGCCCCATAGCAGCAGCATCGGCATCGGTGAGTGAATGACGATGTCCACGGCGGTTCGCAGGCTCTGTGGCCAGGTGCTGGCGGCGCCCAGCGGGCTGCTTGCCCAGTCGATCCGGGCGATCAGGGCCTGGGCATCGCTGGCGGTGGGTATTGCGTTCATCCGGGATTCCTGCGCCTGAGTCGCTTTAGCTGGCGTCTATTCTTGCACAGGTGGCAGGCGCCGACTGATTCAGAGGCCTGAGCGGTAAAAGTGGGAGCGAGCCTGCTCGCGAAGAGGGCGGTACATTCAAAGTCAATGTCGCCTGACTCTACGCCATCGCGAGCAGGCTCGCTCCCACAGGTAATCCCATTTCAATTCATGAGTTCGGGCCGGTCTCGAAATTGCTCCAGCGCTTCGGGATTTGCCAGGGCATCGGTGTTTTTCACCTTCTGTCCATGCACCACATTGCGCACCGCCAGTTCAACCACCTTGCCGCTGATGGTCCGGGGAATGTCGGTGACCGCGACAATCTTCGCCGGCACATGACGCGGCGTGGTGTTGGCGCGAATCGTCTGGCGGATCTGTTGTTGCAGCGCCTCGTCCAGCTCAAGCCCGTCGCGCAAGCGTACGAACAGCACCACCCGCACGTCATCCTGCCATTGCTGACCGATGGCCACGCTGTCGAGCACCTGCGGGATCTTTTCCACCTGGCGATAGATTTCCGCCGTGCCGATGCGCACACCGCCGGGGTTGAGCACGGCATCCGAGCGGCCGTGAATCATCATCCCGCCATGCGGCAGTTGTTCGGCGTAGTCACCCTGGGCCCAGACGCCGGGGAACAGGCTGAAATAGGACTGGCGCAGTTTCTCGCCATCGGCATCGTTCCACAGGCCAACGGGCATCGCCGGGAAATGCCGGGTGCAGACCAGTTCGCCTTTTTCGCCGATCACCGGCTGACCGGCGTCGTTCCATACCTCGACGGCCATGCCCAGGCTCTTGCCCATGATTTCGCCGCGCCGCACCGGCGACACAGGGTTGCCGTTGACGAAGCAAGAGATGATGTCGGTGCCGCCGGACATCGAGGCCAGGCACACGTCAGCCTTGAAGTCGCGATAAACAAAGTCGTAACTCTGCGGCGACAGCGCCGAGCCGGTGCACAGCAACGTCCTGAGGCTACCCAGGTCATGACTGTCACGGGGCTTGATGCCGCTGCTTTCCAGGGTGGCGAGGTATTTCGGGCTGGTGCCGAAGACGCTGATCCCTTCGTCGTCGATCAGGTCGATCAGGCGTTGCGGGTCAGGGTGGAACGGCGAGCCGTCGTACAGCACCACCGCGCTGCCTACCGCGAGGGCCGAGACCAGCCAGTTCCACATCATCCAGCCGCACGTGGTGTAGTAGAACAGGCGCTCGCCGGGGCCAAGATCGCAGTGCAGGCCGTGTTCCTTGACGTGTTGCAGAAGTACGCCGCCGGTGCTGTGGATGATGCATTTGGGCACGCCGGTGGTGCCGCTGGAGTAGAGGATGTACAGCGGATGGGCGAAGGGCACCGGGACGAAATCCGGCTCGCCGCCGGGTGCGTAGAAATCGTCCCACAGCGTCACGTTGGCCGGGCTGTGGAAGTGTTCGATGTGCGCCTGTGGGCGAGCGTAAGGCACGACGATCAGCTGTTGCAGTGACGGCAGGCGCTGGAGGATCTCGTTGATCTTGGCGGTCTGGTCGATCTCTTTGCCGGCATAGCGGTAGCCGGCGCAGGTCACCAGCACTTTCGGTTCGATCTGGCCGAAACGGTCAACCACCCCTTGGGTGCCGAAGTCCGGTGAAGAACAGGACCAGACAGCGCCAAGGCTGGTGGTGGCGAGCATGGCCACCAGGGTTTGCCAGGTGTTGGGCATGCACGCGGCGACCCGGTCACCCACACCGACGCCGGCGGCGATCAAGCCGTTTTGAAAGCCGGCGACATGCTCTGCCAGCTCGGCCCAGGTCAAGTGTTCACGCTGACCGTTTTCGCCAACGGCTACCACGGCGATAGCATCATCGCGGCGCTGTAACAGATGTTCGGCAAAGTTCAGTGTGGCGCCCGGAAACCACTGGGCGCTGGGCATCTGCGGGCCTTCGAGCAGCACGGCGTCGGGCTGTTCGTGGAAGCGGATGTCGAAGAAATCGACGATGGCCTGCCAGAAATCCGGGCGTTGCTCGATGGACCATTGGTGCAGGGCAGGGTAGTCGTCGATCTTGAGGTGATACCGCTGATTGATGAAGCGCCGGAAGGCCTCAATGCGGGTCTTGCCGATGCGTTTGACGTCGGGTTGCCAGAGGATGTCGGACATGGTTTGCCTCTTCTTGTTTATGCCTTCATACAAGCTGATGTGGAGCAGGCTTTTGTGAAAGGGGAGCCTGTGTTGCAGGGGAGCTTGTGTGGCGAGGGGGCTTGCCCCCGTTCGGCTGCGAAGCAGTCGTAAAATCAGACAACCTTAATCGTCTGTGAGTTTATAGGGCGGCTTCGCCACCCAGCGGGGGCAAGCCCCCTCGCCACAGGGTTAGCGGCTGATCACTGCGCCAACCACCCACCATCCACATTCCACGCCGCGCCACGCACCTGGCTGCCGGCGTCGCTGCACAAAAACAGCACCAGTTCACCCAGTTGCGGCGGTGTCACGAACTCCAGCGATGGCTGCTTTTCAGCGAGCAAGTCATGCTGTGCCTGCTGTGGGTCGACCCCGCTGGCGGCACGATCGTCGATCTGTTTCTGCACCAGCGGCGTCAGTACCCAGCCTGGGCAGATTGCGTTGCAGGTGACCTGGGTGGTCGCGGTTTCCAGCGCGACCACCTTGGTCAAGCCGATCACCCCGTGCTTGGCGGCGACATAGGCGGACTTGCCCACCGAACCGACCAGGCCATGCACCGAGGCAATGTTGATCACCCGGCCCCAGCCCTTGGCGCGCATGCCAGGCAGGCTCAAGCGGGTGCTGTGGAATACCGACGACAGGTTGATCGCGATGATCGAATCCCAGCGCTCCACCGGAAATTCATCCACCGCTGCCACGTGTTGAATGCCGGCATTGTTGACCAGGATATCGACGCCGCCGAACTCACGCTCGGCGTAGGCGATCATGTCGGCAATCTGTTCCGGATCGCTGACATCGGCCGGGTGATGGCCGACCTTGCCGCCGAACTGTTGCACTTCGGCGATCACTTGGGAGGCATCGCCGAAGCCGTTGAGGATCAGGTTGGCCCCGGCCTTGGCCAGGCTGAGGGCGATCCCCAGGCCGATGCCGCTGGTGGAGCCGGTGACCAGTGCGGTCTTACCCGAAAGAGTCGTCATGAATACCTCACACAATGCCAGTAGCGTAGAAGGTGCCGATCACCACGAAAACCGCCAGGGTCTTGATCAGCGTAATACAGAAAATGTCTTTGTAAGCCTCGCGGTGGGTCAGCCCGGTGACTGCCAGCAGGGTAATCACAGCGCCGTTGTGCGGCAGGGTGTCCATGCCGCCGCTGGCCATCGCGGCGACCCGGTGCAGCACTTCCAGCGGAATGTTCGCCGCATGGGCGGCGCTGATGAACTGCTCGGACATGGCCGCCAGCGCAATGCTCATGCCACCCGAGGCGGAACCGGTGATGCCGGCCAGCAGGGTCACGGTAATCGCTTCGTTGACCAGTGGGTCGGGAATGTTCTTGAGCCAGTCGGCCAACACCAGAAAGCCCGGCAGGGACGCGATCACCGCGCCGAAACCGTATTCGGAGGCGGTGTTCATCGCCGCCAGCAACGCGCCGCTGACTGCGCTTTTACTGCCTTCGGCGAGTTTGCGGCTGATCGCCTTGTAGCCAAACACCAGCACCATGAGGATGCCGACCAGCAAGGCTGCCTGTACCGCCCAGATCGCCGTGAGCTTGGCGATGTCCGTGGTCACTGGCGCGGCCATGCCTGGCAGCGCGAGGCTGTGGGTCTTGCCGTACGCCTGCGGAATCCAATGGGTGAACAGCAGGTTCATGATGCCTACCGCCAACAGTGGCGACAGCGCGAGCCACGGATTGGGCAGCTTGAGGTCGGGGGCGGTTTCCGGCTCGTTGCGCAGGTCGGATCCATAACCTTCACCGGCGCGCTGTGCCTTGTTGCGTTGGCGCTGGAGAAACAGCATGCCGGCACAGAACACGAAGATCGTGCCGATCACGCCCAGCCACGGCGCCGCCCACGCAGTGGTGTTGAAGAAGGTGCTGGGGATGATGTTCTGGATTTGTGGCGTGCCGGGCAGGGCGTCCATGGTGAACGAGAACGCGCCCAGGGCAATGGTCGCCGGGATCAGGCGCTTGGGGATGTTGCTCTGGCGGAACATTTCAGCGGCAAACGGGTAGACCGCGAACACCACCACAAACAGTGACACGCCGCCATAGGTGAGCAAGGCGCAGACCAGCACGATCACCAGCATCGCCTGGCGGGTGCCGAGCAGGCGAATCGCCGCGGCGACGATCGAGCGTGAGAAGCCGGACAGTTCGATCAGCTTGCCGAACACTGCGCCGAGCAGGAACACCGGGAAATACAACTTGATGAAACCGACCATTTTTTCCATGAACACCCCGGTGAAAGCGGGGGCGACGGCAGAGGGGTCGGTGAGCAGGACGGCGCCGAGGGCGGCAATCGGGGCAAAAAGGATAACGCTATAGCCACGGTAGGCAGCCAGCATCAGCAGCGCGAGGGCTGCCAAGGCAATGATCACACTCATGGTGTGTCTCCTGGGTTGTTATTTTTGTAGGGTGGAACTGGGTAGCAGAGGTGTATAGCGGGTTTTGTGCCAAGTACTTAACTTGTTGAAATATAAAGATATATTCTGATGGTGGTGAGCTGATTCGGGATTGTTGTCTCTTGTTTGAGACTTGTACTGGGAGTGCCGGCCTCTTCGCGGGCAAGCCCGCTCCCACAGTTGATCGAATTGATCAGGGGAATGCCTTCTCCTGTGGGAGCGGGCTTGCTCGCGAAGGTCTGTCCAATAACGGAGATATATGTCTCGTTATGGAGACTCGGCAATCCCCAACGCCACCATCTTCTTGTACAACGTCGACCGCCCCAGCCCCAGTCGCGCCGCTGCCTCAATGACTTTGCCCCCGCATTGCGCAAGGGTCGTCTCGATCAGTTGCCGGTCAAATCGCTCTCGCGCCGCACTGAAGGTTTCATGGGCAAAGGGCTCCTGGGCCAAGGGCGTCACGCGCTCAACCCGGGTGAACGTACCAATCGCCGCGCGGATGTCTGCCGCCGTCAGGCGCAAGTCATCGCTGAGCAGCGCCGCGCGCTCCAGCACATTGCGCAATTCGCGGATGTTCCCCGGCCAGGCGTGTTGCCCCAACAATTCGAGGGCTTCGTGGTGCAGCTCATGCTGGCTGCGCAGTTCCTCGAGAATCGCTTCACTGAGCGCCGGTACGTCATCGAGGCGGTCCCGCAGGGGCGGCACCTGGATCGGTAGCACGTTGAGCCGGTAGTACAAGTCGGCGCGGAACTCGCCGCGTTTGATCGCCGCTTCCAGGTCGGTCGAGGTCGCGGCGATCACCCGTACATCGCTCTGGATCACTTCATTGGACCCCACCGGTTCGAATTCCTTTTCCTGCAGCACGCGCAGCAGTTTGCTTTGCAGGGGCAGCGGCATGTCGCCGATTTCGTCGAGGAACAAAGTGCCGCCTTGGGCGATCTGCAATTTGCCGGCGCGGCCCTTGCGGTCGGCACCGGTAAACGCGCCAGGGGCGGTGCCGAAGAATTCGGCCTCCAGCAATGATTCGGGAATCGCTGCGCTGTTGATGCTGACAAATGCCTTGTGCGCACGGGGCGAGGCATTGTGGATGGCCTGGGCCAACAACTCCTTGCCGGTGCCGGTTTCGCCGAGCAGCAGTACCGGCGATTCGGTACTCGCACTGCGCCGGGCACGGCGTTTGACTTCCAGGCTGGCGGCGCTGGTGCCGATGAAATGGGCGAAGTTGTATTTGGTCTGCCGCGCCCGCAGCAGCGAGCGGGTGGAGGCCAGTTCTTCCTGCATGCTCATGTAGCGCTTGAGCATCGGCGACAGGCTGCGCAGTTCGTCGAACAGGGCAAAACCGATGGCGCCGATCACCACGCCGGCATCGTCGTGAATCGGCAGGCGCATGACCACCAGCGGCTCTTTTGGGGTGTCTTGCATATCCAGCAGAATCGGCCGGCCGGTGCGCACCACTTCACGTAACAGGCTGCCGGGGATCACGCTTTCGCAGGGCTTGCCGATCGCCACTTGCGCCGATTGCAGGCCGAAGCGCCGGGCATAGCGCTCATTCATCCAGACGATGTTGGCATCGCGGTCGACAATCACCGTTCCCTCGCTCGATTGCTCGATGATTTCGAACAATGAACGGATCGCCAGCTGGCGAACGCGCTGGTAGTCCTTGAGGCTTTCGGTGGTGTTCATGGGGGCTGATCCTGATTATGTTTTGCCTGTGCCGGCCTCTTCGCGAGCAAGCCCGCTCCCACACTCGATCTGTGTCGCTCACAAATCCCCTGTGGGAGCGGGCTTGCTCGCGAAGGCCGCGCCGCGGTCCAACGGCAAGATTATGCCTGCCCGAGCAACGCCGCCGCCAACAGCTCCTTTGTATACGGGTGCTGTGGCGAATCGAACACCTCATGGCTGGCGCCACGCTCCACCACCTTGCCGTCCTTGATCACGATCATGTCGTGGGCCAGGGCGCGCACCACCGCCAGGTCGTGGCTGATGAACAGGTAGGTCAGGCCGTGCTTTTCCTGGAGTTGACGGAGCAGGGCGACCACCTGTTTCTGCACCGTGCGGTCCAGCGCCGAGGTCGGTTCGTCGAGCAGGATCAGCGCCGGTTTGAGCACCAGCGCCCGGGCGATGGCGATGCGCTGGCGCTGGCCACCGGAGAATTCGTGGGGATAGCGATGGCGGCTTTGCGGGTCGAGGCCGACTTCGCTCAGTGCGCGGATCACTTCGGCGTTGCACTCTTGGGGGCTCAACTGGCTGTGTACTTCCAGGCCTTCGCTGATGATCTGCGCCACCGACATTCGCGGGCTGAGGCTGCCGAAGGGGTCCTGGAACACCACCTGCATTTTCTTGCGCCACGGCCTTAGCTGTTTTTGCGTCAGGCCGTCCAGCGCCTGGCCCTGAAAGCGGATGCCGCCTTCGGAATCGAGCAAGCGCAGGATCGCCTGACCGAGCGTGGACTTGCCGGAACCGGATTCACCGACAATGCCCAGGGTCTTGCCGCGCTGTATGTTCAGGCTGATGCCATCGACGGCACGCAGCCAGGTCTTGCGTTGGAACAGGCCGCCACTGACGGGAAACCGCACCTGCAGATCGTTCACCTCCAGTACGTTTTCGCGCTCGTCCCGGGGCAAGGCTTCGCCCTCGGGTTCGGCGTGCAGCAATACGCAGCTGTAAGGGTGCTTTGGTTCGGTGAACAGGGTTTCGCACGGCGCTTGCTCGACGATTTCCCCGGCCTTCATCACGCACACGCGCTGGGCGATGCTGCGCACCAGATTCAGGTCGTGGCTGATCAGCAGCAGCGACATGCCCAGCCGCTGTTGCAGGGACTTGAGCAGCAGCAGGATCTTGCGCTGCACCGTCACATCCAGCGCGGTGGTCGGTTCGTCGGCAATCAGCAGTTCCGGTTCGCACGCCAGGGCCATGGCAATCATCACCCGCTGGCGCTGGCCGCCGGATAGTTGATGCGGATAGGCCTTGAGGCGCTCCTCGGGTTTCTGGATGCCCACCAGGTGCAGCAGTTCAAGGATCCGCGCTTGCGCCGCTTTGCCTGCCAGGCCTTTGTGCACCAGCAAGGTTTCGCCGATCTGTTTTTCGATGCTGTGCAGCGGGTTCAGGGACGTCATCGGCTCCTGGAAGATCATCGCAATGCGATTGCCGCGCAGTTGTCGCAACTTGCCGGCATCGGCACCCACCAGTTCCTGCCCGCGATAGCGGATGCTGCCCGTTGTCCGGGTATCGGTTTGCGGCAGCAGTTGCAGGATAGAGTGGGCCGTCACCGACTTGCCCGATCCCGACTCGCCCACCAGCGCCAGGCATTCGCCGGGGCGGATGTCCAGGCACAGATTGCGCACCACGGTCTGGCCACTGAAGGCCACGCTGAGGTCACGGATTTCGATCAGGTTGGTCATTGCAGCCGTCCGCTCAAGATCTCGGATCGAAGGCGTCTCGCAACGCCTCGCCGATAAACACCAGTAAAGAAAGAATCAGCGCCAGGGTGAAGAACGCCGTCAGGCCCAGCCACGGCGCTTGCAGGTTCTGCTTGCCCTGGCCGATCAGTTCGCCCAGGGAAGCACTGCCCGCGGGCATGCCGAAGCCGAGGAAGTCCAGCGCCGTCAGGGTGGAAATCGCCCCGGTGAGAATGAACGGCAGGTAGCTCAAGGTCGCGTTCATGGCGTTGGGCAGAATGTGCCGGACTATGACTTTGCGGTCGGTCAGGCCCAGCGCGCGCGCGGCCTTGACGTATTCCAGGTTGCGCCCGCGCAGGAACTCGGCGCGCACCACGTCCACCAGGGCCAGCCATGAAAACAGTGCCATGATTCCCAGCAGCCACCAGAAATTCGGCTCGACGAAACCCGACAGGATGATCAGCAGGTACAGCACCGGCAACCCGGACCAGACTTCCAGCAGGCGCTGGCCGAGCAAATCCACCCAGCCCCCGTAATAGCCTTGCAGGGCACCGGCCGCAATGCCGATCAGCGCGCTGACAAACGTCAACATCAAGGCAAACAGGATCGACACCCGGGCACCGAAGATCACCCGGGCCAGAACGTCCCGCGCCTGGTCGTCGGTGCCCAGCCAGTTGACGCTGGTGGGCGGACTTGGAGCGGGTTTGTTCAGGTCATAGTTGGGCGTGTCGTCACTGAATGGAATCGGTGGAAACAGCAACCAGCCACCATCCTTCTTGATCAGCTTCTGCACGTAGTCGCTGCGATAGTCGGCCTGGAACGGCAGTTGCCCGCCGAACTCCTGTTCGGTGTGGCGCTTGAATACCGGGAAGTACCACTGGCCTTGATAGCTGACCATCAGCGGTTTGTCGTTGGCGATCAGTTCGCCGCCCAGGGTCATCAGGAACAGGCCGACAAACAGCCAGAGAGACCACCAGCCCCGACGGTTTTTCTTGAAACGCTCGAAGCGCCGGCGCGCCAGCGGTGAAAGCTTGAGCATCAGGCGTTCCTCGCGGCAAAGTCGATACGCGGGTCGACCAGGGTGTAGCAGAGGTCGCCGACCAGTTTTATCAAAAGGCCGAACAGGGTGAAGATGAACAGCGAGCCGAACACCACCGGATAGTCCCGTGATACCGCCGCTTCGTAGCTCATGCGGCCCAGACCGTCGAGGGAGAAGATCACTTCGATCAGCAGGGAACCGGCAAAAAACACACTGATGAACGCCTGGGGAATGCCCGACACCACCAGCAGCATGGCATTGCGGAACACGTGTCCATAGAGTACCCGTCGTTCACTCAAACCCTTGGCCCGGGCAGTGACCACGTACTGGCGGGTGATTTCATTGAGGAACGAGTTCTTGGTCAGGATGGTCAGCGTGGCGAAGCCGCCGATCACCAGCGCGGTCACCGGCAACACCAGATGCCAGAAGTAATCGGCCACTTTGCCAATGGTCGACAGCGATTCGAAGTTGTCCGAGACCAGTCCGCGAACGGGGAACCAGTTCAGCGAAGTGCCGCCGGCAAACATCACGATCAGGAACATCGCAAACAGGAACGCCGGCATGGCATAGCCGATGATGATCGCGGTACTGCTCCAGATGTCGAAATGGCTGCCATGGTGCACGGCCTTGCGGATGCCCAGGGGGATCGACACCAGGTAAGTGATCAGCGTCGCCCAGAGCCCGAGGGAAATGGTCACGGGCATTTTCTCGAGGATCAGATCGGTGACGGTGGCGCCGCGGAAGAAACTCTTGCCGAAGTCCAGGCGCGCGTAGCTGGTGAGCATCAGCCAGAGGCGTTCGTGTGCCGGTTTATCGAAGCCGTACTGTTTTTCAATGTCCTTGATCAGCTGCGGATCGAGCCCGCGACTGGCCCGGGACTTGCCGTTCATGGGCTCGCCGGAGCCGCCGCCGACCGCTGCACCGCCGATGCCCTGCAAGTGTGCGATGGCCTGTTCGACCGGCCCGCCCGGTGCCGCCTGAACGATGACAAAGTTGACCAGAAGAATGATCACCAGCGTCGGAATGATCAGCAGCAGGCGACGCAGAATGTAAGCCCACATCAGTGCGGCCCTCCGGGTTTGCCACGGCGGATACGCTCGGCCGTCATCTGTTGGTTGGTCAATGGCGTGGTGCTCATCTCCCACCAGCTCTCGATGGCTTCGTCATTGCTCGCTTGCACGTTCGGGATGCCGAAGCGGTTCCACCACACCGTCGAGGTGCCCGGCGGGTAATAGTTGGGAATCCAGTAGTAATTCCATTGCAGCACCCGGTCCAGGGCATGGGCGTAATGCAGCATGTCAGCCTGGGTGTTGGCCCGGATCAGCCCGGTGATCAGGGTGTCCACTGCCGGGTTCTTCAACACCATGTAGTTGTTGGAGCCCGGGTCGGTGGCCGCCTCGGAACCGAAGTAATTGAGCAGTTCGCCTCCTGGAGAAGTGGTGACGGGGTAGCCGGTGACGATCATGTCGTAGTCGCGGCTCATCAGGCGGTTGACGTACTGGGACGAGTCGATGCGGCGGATATTGAGGTCGATGCCGATCTGTTTCAGCGTGCGTTTATAGGGCAACAGCAGACGGTCCATGCCGTTCTGGCTGACCAGGAACGTGAAGCTCAGCGGCTCGCCGTCGGCATTGACCAGTTGGTCGCCATCGGGTTTCCAGCCGGCCTGTTTGAGCAAGTCCAGGGCCTGTAACTGCTTGTCGCGAATCACGCCGCTGCCATCGGTCTTCGGCGCCTCGAACACCTGGGTGAAGACTTCGTCGGGAATCTGCCCGCGCAGCGGTTCGAGAATCGCCAGCTCCCCGGCATCCGGCAGTTGCCGGGCGGCGAGATCGGTGTTGGAGAAAAAGCTCTGCTGGCGGATGTACATGTCGCGCATCATCTGCCGGTTGCTCCACTCGAAGTCCCACAGCATCACCAGCGCCTGGCGCACGCGTCGGTCCTGGAACATGGGCTTTTGCAGATTGAACACAAAACCCTGGGCCGGCTGCGGCGCCTCGGTGGCGAGGTGGGCCTTTTGCAGGCGACCATCGCTCAGGGCCGGGCTGTCATAGCCGATGGAATAGCCGGTGGCGGAAAATTCCCGGTTGTAGTCATAGGCGCCACCGCGCAGGACCTGGCGCGCCACGTCGGTATCGCCGAAGTACTCGATGCTGAAATGATCGAAGTTGTACAGGCCACGGCTGACCGGCAGGTCCTTGCCCCACCAGTCGGGATTGCGTTCGAAGGTGATGCTGCGCCCGGAATCGATCTTGCCCACTTTATAGGGGCCGCTGCCCAACGGCGCTTCATAGCCGCCGCCACCGGCAAAATCGCGAGTCTTCCACCAGTGTTCGGGAAACACCGGCAGGGTTGCGATATCCAGCGGCAGAGTGCGATTTTCGTTGTTCTTGAAATCAAAGCGGATAGTCAGAGGAGATTCCACTTCCACGCCTTTGACGTCGGCGAACTGGGTGCGGTAACGCAGGCTGCCCTGGGTCATCAGCAGGTCGAAGGTATAGCGCACGTCTTCGGCGGTAATGGCTTTGCCATCGGCAAAACGCGCCTTGGGGTTGAGGTAAAAACGCAGTGACAGGCCGTCCTCGGAACGCTCCATCTTCTCTGCCACCAGGCCGTACACGGTGTACGGCTCGTCCAGCGAGCGCTGGGCCAGCGGCGAATAGAGCAAGCCGTCGATCTGTGTGACGCCGATGCCTTTGTCGATGTAAGGCAAGACATGGTCGAACTGCCCGATTTCGATCGCCGATCGCCGCATCGTGCCGCCTTTGGGGGCCAGCGGATTGGTGTAGGCGAAATGACTGAAGCCGGCAGGATATTTTGCCGGTTCGCCGTACACGGTCATTGCCGGTTGCGGTGCCGCATTCACACCCGCGGCACCCGACATCAGGGCCACGGCCGTGAACAACAAGGTAGGGAAAGCCAGTCGCATTGTCAGCCTTAGAGCCGGGTAGTCGTTAACGACAATTTGTACGCTAGCGGCGCGTCCCTCGCCAGCCGAATTACGCGTGCGAAACACAACGGCCCACCAAAAGGCGGGCCGTTGTGTGAATAGCTCAAGCGTCGATCAGTCCTGACGGCTGGTCACTTCCAGCAGGTGGTAACCGAACTGGGTCTTGACCGGGCCCTGGACCACGTTGAGCGGCGCGCTGAAAACCACGGTGTCGAATTCCTTGACCATCTGGCCTGGACCGAACGAACCCAGATCACCGCCCTGGCGGCTGGAAGGGCAGGTGGAGTTTGCCTTGGCAACTTCGGCGAAATCGGCACCAGCCTCGATTTGGGTCTTGAGTTCGTTGCACTTGGCTTCCGAGGCAACAAGGATGTGACGGGCAGTGGCTTTGGCCATGGGAAAATACTCCTTTCAATATTCGGTAAAATGCGCAGCCTACCGGATTCAGTGAGCTATTTCTCCTCAAAGTTCCGTTCCATGCGGGATTCGCGGCAGGTAGCCGCTTAAAGGCCGGCGGCTCTCAAGCGCTCGGCATGCTGGACATACAGTTCGACCGGGTCGACGCCTGTGCGCAACTGGCCTGCCGGCTGCCCAAGGGTGTCCAGGTGATCCAGCGCATAGTCGGAGCGGATAACCGTGCCCAGGTGAGAACTGAAGCGACCGACCAAACCGTCGTTCTGCCCGGCTTCCGTGACGAAATACCCGGAAAGGAGCCGACAGAAACCGTTGAGCGGATCGAGCGCATTGAGCCCCTCCTTGAGCACATTCGAAGGCACTATGCCGCTCCACGAGTAGTAACGAACACCGTTGACCCGTTCGTTACCCTTGCCACCCCAGGTGGCGGGCAGCCCTTGCGGGTATTTGTCATTGAAGGCGCCTACGCCCTCGGTGGTCAGTGCATTGAGGGCGGCAATGGCGTTCCGCGGCTGGTACCGGTTGTCGCTCAGGGTCGCGAGGAAGTCGGCGAAGAGGTTCACCACCGTCTCGGCCACATGCTCCGGCAGACGGCCCGGTGTCAATGCCTTGCGCAGGAAATCGGCGAGCTCCGAGCCATGGTTCGGCCCGCTGACGGAAGTCACCGATGCCACACTGTTTGGTGCAACCGCTGCAGCATAACGTGCGGCCAGTGCACCCTGGCTATGGCCTATGAGGTTGACTTTGCAGGCACCGGTTCCTTCCAGTACCCGCTCGATCTGCATGAGCAATTGTTTACCGCTTACTTCGTTGTCATGGATGGCTGACAAGTGGGGAACGAACACCCTTGCTCCGGCGTTCCTCAGCGCCTGCCTGATGTCGTGAAACAGCTCGAACTTGCCGATTCTTTCGAAGCCGAAAAGGCCGTGGATCAGCAGTATTGGATAACGAGTGCTTGCATTCCTTTGCATATTCACACCTTTGCACAGAAGTTCGTCGGGACTGCATGGCGTTTCACTCTAAAACACTCGAGGTTGGCGCGATGTATGAAAAGTCCGCCGAAACCTCCGGAAAGCGGAATAGTGCAAGTGTGAATGCTCAAGATTTGCTGAGGTTTTAGTCGGAATCGTTTGATGATTTTTCACGGAAATCAGGTTGCTCTTGATCAAAGACCTACTTCGTATGTATCGACTTTCCGAGCGAGGCTGAGTGAGAGGCCGACATCACGGCGGGTAGTCGTGAGGTTAAATACACGTCACCCCAAGCCGGCCACCCGTTCGGTGTTTATTCCAAGGACTGGAGCGAATGAATGACTGTTTATGAACCCGACACCCTGAATCTCGTACAGCGACCATTGCCACCGCCCTTACTGGAGCAGGCGGAAAACGGCGTTCTGAACCCCTCTGACCGAAAAGCCGTGATCAGGGTCCGACCTTACCCAGGCATGACCTGTGGCGACAAATTGCTTTTGAATTGGGCGGGGCTGGATGCCGATGGCCTCGCCTGCAATCATCAGGTGACGCGTTTCGTCAGTGACGACAGGGTCGGCGAGGACATGATCTTTGCTGTGGGTAGCGCTTATATCGAGGCGCTCGACGGTGGTTCACTCGAAATCAGCTACTCGCTCTTGAGCAGTCGTTTTTCCGGGATCGTGCATTCCCATCGTTTACAGCTGTGTGTGGGTGATGTGCAATCAGACCTGTTACCCGCGACGGTGGACGACGTGGTGGGCAGAACGCTTGATCCGGATCGGGTCAGGGAAGGGGCGATCGTTACAATCAAACCCTATGCGCGCATGACGGCGGGCGACTGGGTGTTGCTGACCTGGACGGGTGTTTCGCTCGAAGCAAGCTTCAGTGATGCACTCAAGGTCGAGTCCTTTGCTGTGGGCAATGAGTTATCGTTCTGGGTCAGCCCGGAGTGCATTGCGCCCAATCTGGGGTCATTTGTTTCCGTCGATTATTGCGTCAAGCAGGCAGGACATGGCCCTCGATACGCTGAAGTAACGACACTGATGATTGGCAAGATGGAGCGGGGGCCACTGCCAGCACCTATTGTGCTGGAAGCCGACGAAGGCTGGGTGGATCTGCAGGACGTGCAGGATGGGGTGACCGTCGTCATCGAAAACCCCAGGGCTGAAAAAGGGGAGCTGGTTTGCCTGAGGTGCGACGGGGAGAAATTCAATCACTGTGACGAGCGCGAAATCACCAGAAACACCGTGGGCGAGCCGTTGATATTCATCGTTCCCTACCGGTTCTGGAGGGAGCATCGAGATTCTGCGATCCGTGTTTCCTGTTCGGTCGAGCGCCTTGATGACAGCTCTCAACAATCCGGGGTGACACTGGTCAAGGTGCAATCCCTGATGGGGCATTGATCGCCATTTGCCCTCCAGTCTTCAGATGAAGGCCGGAGGGCGGACAGATGATGCCGGTTATTGGGCGTTGTCTTGCATTCGCAGCCGATCTGCCGCTTCAAGCAACAGCTGTTCAGTCCCGGCCCAACCAAGGCAGCCATCGGTCACTGACACACCGTATTGCATTGACGAACTCAACGGCTGACAGCCCTCGAACAAATGGCTCTCGATCATCATGCCGATCAGCGAACGATCACCTTGCAGACGCTGTTCAAGCACATCGTTGAACACGGCCGGCTGGCGCAACGGGTCTTTGCCGCTGTTGGCGTGACTGCAATCGACCATGATGCGGGCCGGAATCCTGAGCCGGGCCAAGTCACTGTTCACCCGGGCGATACTGGCGCTGTCGTAGTTCGGCCCGCGATGGCCGCCGCGCAATACCAGGTGAGTGTCCGCATTGCCCGGGGTTTGAATGATCGCCGGGTGGCCCTGGCTGTCGACACCGAAATGGCGATGGGGATGGGCGGCGGAACGCATGGCGTCGCTGGCGACAGCGACACCGCCGTCAGTCCCGTTCTTGAACCCGACAGGCATGCCCAGGCCGCTGGCCATTTCCCGATGGATCTGCGACTCCGTGGTCCGGGCGCCAATCGCCACCCAACTCAATAGGTCGTCGAAGTAGCCGGCGGCCATCGGCTGCAGTAGTTCAGTGGCGACGGGCAAACCCAGGCGGAGCATTTCGCGCATCAGCTCGCGGGACAGCGTCAGGCCGGCGGCCATGTCATCGCTGCCATCCAGGTGCGGATCGTAGGCCAGGCCTTTCCAGCCAACGGTGGTACGGGGTTTTTCGACGTAGGCGCGCATCACCAGGAGCATTTCGTCGCTGACGTCGGTGGCGAGGCGGGCAAGGTTGCTGGCGTATTCGAGGGCTGATTCCGGATCGTGGATCGAGCATGGGCCTACGATGATCAGCAGACGGGAGTCTTCACCATTGAGGATCGCGCGAACCGCCTGGCGGTGGGTGGCGACTTGCTGGGTCAGGATGTTGCCGAGGGGCAATTGCTGTTTGAGTTGCAATGAGCTGGGCAGACGCAGGGTCAGCGCTTCATTGGCAGGGCTCAAGGTGGACAGCGGCAGTGCGGAGACGGACGAGTTCATGTTCAAGGCTTCCTGGGCTGGTGGCGGGTTCGTGCCCGCGCGCTCGGCCCTACTGGGGTGTTCGACAATTGGCCAGGCTGGCTGTGTGTGTGTGCTTGCCACCTGTGGGTGACCGATCGGAGGCGGCAGGCTGTCCCGAGCGGAGGGTGGTAAATCGCCAGGCGGTAAAACTGTCGTAACGGTAATAAGTGGCGTAGTTCATGTGGTGAATCCTCTGAATGTCTGGTGTGTCGCTAAAAGTGTTGGGGCTGAAAAAACAAAACCCCCGGTCGGGAGGCCGACCGGGGGTTGAGAAATCTCTGGTGGCGACCCGTTTAAAGTGGGCGCCGTGTGGGTATCAGGCGCGCCAGTGGCTAAACCAATACCCAAAATAAAAGCTGACCGGAGCACAGACGTCGTTCACCCGGGCAGCCGCAACCGAGCGCAGGGCGCTGGCGGTACGAAGCTGTGAGAGGGTGCTGAACATGGTCTGTCTCCGATGGATGGGTCGAGCTTACTAGAGGCCGGTGCGCAGATTCAATCAGAAAATGCTATTGGCCGGCGACAGGGTTTTCTATCGCTTGAGTGGCCTGAGGGTTGTGACAAACTCTGCGTCTGTTCAAAAGCACATCGACACAAGGACGCTTCATGTTACCGCTGACCATCGCTGCAGCCCAATCGATCTCTATCGCCGGAGACCTTGCCGGCAATATCGCCAGGCACCAACGCTTCATCGCGGCAGCCGCGGAGCAGGGCGTGCAGTTGCTGGTGTTCCCTGAATTGTCGCTGACCGGCTACGAGCGCGGGCTCGCGGCCGAGCTGGCCATTGTGTCGGATGACGCCCTTCTGCAACCGCTGCGAGACGTCGCCCGGGCAGTCGGTGTGACGGCTGTTGTCGGTATGCCGATTCGACTGCCGGATAACCAGTCGGTCCTGATCGGTGCGCTGGTGCTGGGGGCCGATGGTTCGCTTGGGATCTTCAGCAAGCAGCATCTGCATCCCGGGGAAGAAGTGGCGTTTGCACCGGGCGCCGGAGGGGAGCCCCTGACCATCGGGACAGACACTATTGCTCTGGCGGTCTGCGCCGACTTTTCCCACTCCAGCCATGCCGCTGCTGCAGCGTGCCAGGGTGCAGATGTCTACGCCGCAGGCGTGCTGATCACGGAAAACGGCTACGTCGAGGATACCGCGTTGCTGCAAGGCTATGCCGCGCAGCACGCCATGGTGGTGTTGATGGCCAATCATGGTGGCGCGACAGGTGGCTGGACGTCGGCAGGACGCAGCGCGATCTGGGCGTCGGACGGTTTGTTGATTGCGGCCGCCACCGGTACCGGCAGCCAGTTGGTTGTGGCCCGGCGCAACAGCGAGGGCTGGAGTGGGGAAGTCGTCGCCGTGGAGCCGGTGTGATGGATTGCGCATGGCGTGCGGCCACGCCAGAGGACCTGGCCTTCGCCCGCCACCTGACCTGTAAAAACATGCTGCGCTACTACATTCGGCACGACCTGATATGGCTGGACGAAGCTTTTGACGTGGCCTGGTCAGGGCGGGACAACCGCATGCTGACAAGCGGCGATCAGTTGCCGGGTTATGTGAGCTTGAGCCGTGATGCCAGAGCGTTGTACATCCGCGAACTGCAGGTCGTCGAAGCGTTTCGCGGGCAGGGCATTGGTTCCTGGGCAATCGATCAGGTACTGTCAGTCGCGTACCAGGAGCGGCGACCGGCGCTACGCTTGACGGTTTTTGAAAATAACCCGGCGCGGGCGTTGTACGAGCGCAAGGGATTCACGGTGGTGGGTAAGGATGAATGTTTCCTGAGAATGCAGCTTGATATCAATCCATGACATTGGCGCAACGCGTTTGCGACTGGCCTTTCAAGATGAATTGAAACTTTTAATCTGATGCTTTCCGCTAGGTCTGCCAGATGCTTTTTGCTAAGGTGTCTGGCAACCCAATAAGACCATATCGCGAGGTGTCTGCTTGATTAGGGTGCTAGTAGTCGATGACCATGATCTCGTTCGTACAGGCATTACACGAATGCTGGCTGACATCGATGGCCTGCAAGTAGTCGGCCAGGCCGAGTCGGGTGAAGAATCCCTGCTCAAGGCGCGTGAGCTGAAACCCGATGTGGTGTTGATGGACGTCAAGATGCCGGGTATCGGCGGTCTTGAGGCCACTCGCAAATTATTGCGCAGTCATCCGGATATCAAGGTCGTCGCGGTGACCGTGTGTGAAGAGGACCCGTTTCCTACGCGGCTGTTGCAAGCCGGTGCGGCAGGGTACCTGACCAAGGGGGCAGGTTTGCCGGAAATGGTCCAGGCCATCCGCCTGGTGTTCGCCGGGCAACGCTACATCAGCCCGCAAATTGCCCAGCAACTGGCGATCAAGTCCTTCCAGCCCACCAACGACTCGCCTTTCGATGCCCTGTCCGAGCGGGAAATCCAGATCGCGCTGATGATAGTCGGCTGCCAGAAAGTACAGATCATTTCCGACAAATTGTGCCTGTCCCCGAAAACCGTGAACACCTACCGTTACCGCATCTTCGAAAAGCTTTCGATCAGCAGTGATGTCGAGTTGACGCTGTTGGCGGTGCGTCATGGCATGGTCGACGCCAGCCTCTGAAAATGACCGAAACCTTTGATCCGAGCGCCTTTCTGTCGACCGTCAGCGGGCGCCCCGGCGTGTACCGCATGTTCGACAGCGAAGCGCGGTTGCTTTACGTCGGCAAGGCGAAAAACCTCAAGAATCGCCTGTCGAGTTACTTTCGCAAGACCGGGCTTGCCCCCAAGACCGCCGCACTGGTCGCACGTATCGCCCAGGTCGAAACGACGATCACCGCCAACGAAACCGAAGCCTTGCTGCTCGAGCAGACGCTGATCAAGGAATGGCGCCCGCCCTATAACATCCTGCTGCGTGACGACAAATCCTACCCCTATGTCTATCTCTCCGACGGAGAGTTTCCGCGCCTGAGCATTCATCGCGGTGCGAAAAAGGCCAAGGGCAAGTATTTCGGTCCTTACCCCAGCGCCGGCGCGATCCGCGAAAGCCTGAGCCTGCTGCAAAAGACGTTTTTCGTTCGTCAATGCGAAGACAGCTATTACAAGAACCGCACCCGTCCTTGCCTTCAGTACCAGATCAAACGCTGCAAGGCACCCTGCGTCGGGCTGGTGGAGCCCCAGGTGTACGCCGAAGACGTGCGTCACTCGGTGATGTTTCTTGAGGGACGCAGCAACGCGCTGACTGACGAGTTGTCTGCCGGGATGGAAGAAGCGGCGATCAATCTGGAGTTCGAGCGAGCGGCTGAGCTGCGGGACCAGATTGCGTTGCTGCGCCGGGTCCAGGACCAGCAGAGCATGGAAGGCGGGACCGGGGACGTCGATGTGATCGCCGCGTTCGTCAACCCGGGCGGTGCCTGTGTGCACTTGATCAGTGTGCGGGGCGGGCGGGTGTTGGGCAGCAAGAACTTCTTCCCTCAAGTCGGCATTGAAGAAGATGTTTCTGAAGTCATGGCCGCGTTTCTTGGCCAATACTTCATCAGCAGCCCTGAACGCGACTTGCCCAGCGAGTTGATCGTCAATGTGGTCCACGATGACTTTCCAACACTGATCGCGGCCATCGACGAGCTGCGCGGTCGTGAACTGACCATCAGCCATCGCGTGCGTGGTACGCGAGCGCGCTGGCAGCAATTGGCCGTGACCAATGCCGAGCAGGCGCTGAATGCGCGCCTGGCGAATCGTCAGCACATTACGGCGCGCTTCGATGCATTGGCTGAGGTGCTGAAGCTAGACGAGCCTCCACAACGCCTGGAGTGCTACGACATCAGTCATTCCAGTGGCGAGGCGACAGTGGCGTCCTGCGTGGTCTTCGGCCCCGAAGGCCCGATCAAGTCCGACTACCGCCGGTACAACATCGAAGGCGTTACGGCCGGCGATGATTACGCGGCGATGCACCAGGCATTGACCCGACGTTTCAGCAAACTGAAGGACGGGGAGGGCAAGCTGCCGGATATCCTGCTGGTGGATGGTGGTAAAGGCCAGTTGTCCATGGCCCGTGACGTGCTCGATGAACTGGCCGTACCTGATCTGATCCTGCTCGGCGTGGCAAAAGGCGCGACGCGCAAGGCCGGTTTCGAAACCCTGTACCTGAACGACGCCGCGCATGAATTCACCTTGCGCGGCGATTCTCCCGCGCTGCATCTGATCCAGCAGATTCGCGACGAAGCCCACCGATTTGCCATTACCGGGCACCGCGCCCGGCGTGGAAAAACCCGTCGGACGTCTACACTGGAAGGCGTCGCTGGCGTCGGTCCAACACGTCGGCGGGATTTGTTGAAACATTTTGGTGGATTGCAGGAGCTGTCTCGTGCAAGCATCGAAGAAATTGCCAAAACCCCCGGGATCAGTAAAAAGCTCGCAGAGTTGATTTATGCAAATCTGCACAGCGAGTAGAATGCCCCCTCACCTCGTAGCCAGTTGTGCCGATGAATATCCCTAATCTGATTACCGTTCTACGCGTTCTGCTCATTCCGATCTTCATTTTGCTGTTCTACCTGCCTTACCAGTGGAGCTACCTGGCTTCCGCCTCGGTATTCGCCTTTGCTGCCGCCACCGACTGGCTGGACGGCTACCTGGCCCGCCGCCTGGAACAAAGCACACCGTTCGGGGCTTTTCTCGATCCGGTTGCCGACAAGCTGATGGTCGCGGTTGCACTGGTACTGTTGGTGCAGGAACACGCAAACCTGTGGCTCACGCTGCCGGCTGCCGTGATCATCGGTCGAGAAATTGTCGTCTCGGCCCTGCGCGAATGGATGGCCGAACTGGGCGCACGTGCCCACGTCGCCGTATCGAACCTTGGCAAATGGAAAACCGCCGCGCAAATGCTCGCGCTGGTGATCCTGCTGGCCAATCCCAAGGATTTCAGTTTCTGGGTCTTACTGGGCTATACGCTGCTGATGGTGTCGGCCGGCCTGACTTTGTGGTCGATGGTCCAGTACCTGCGGGCTGCCTGGCCACATCTGAAGACCGACGTTGAAAAGAAATAAAACTTTTTTGAATCAAAGGGTTGACGGGGCTTCTGGATTCTATAGAATGCGCCACACCAAGACGCGGGAATAGCTCAGTTGGTAGAGCACGACCTTGCCAAGGTCGGGGTCGCGAGTTCGAGTCTCGTTTCCCGCTCCAAGTTTGTACGCATTTGATGTCGCGCTACTAGATATCAAATGTTTTGAGGCCGAGTAGCAAAATGGTTATGCAGCGGATTGCAAATCCGCCTACGCCGGTTCGATTCCGACCTCGGCCTCCACTAATAAACAAGCTCCGTAGATCTATGATTTACGGAGCTTTTTTATTTGCAGTAGCCTGCAAGATTTAGTCTTGAAAAGGGTATTTGCGAACTTGCTTCACCCGGGCGGGATGTATATATTTCCACCTCTGCTGCACAGGCGTCAGAATTGCCAGATCGTTATTTGGCACAACCTGGACGCTTCACCGCGCTACCGCCCGAATGGCGAAACTGGTAGACGCATGGGACTTAAAATCCCCCGCTCGTAAGGGCGTGCCGGTTCGATTCCGGCTTCGGGCACCAACAGTATGATTTCAGATGTTCCCGTAAACATCTGAAACCTAGAGAAACCGGCCTTATAGCCGGTTTTTTTGTGTCTGAATATCCCCGTATGTTCCTGTACAGCCCCAAGATTTAGGTATACGTTTAGGTATATATCGGTTCGATATTGAGGCGTATACCTATGGCGCGCACCGTAACCCCCCTTACCGACCCCAAATGCGAGGCCGCCAAGCCCCGCGCAAAGGACTACACCCTGTTCGACGGGCAAGGGCTTTTTTTGCTTGTAAAGGCTACCGGCACCAAGGTCTGGCGCTTCAAGTATAAAAAGCCAAGCGGTAAACCCGGTCTGGCTACGTTCGGCAACTACCCGGCCCTCACCCTGAAAGCCGCCCGCGCGCGTCGAGCCGATGCACTCGAGTTGCTGGCGCATGGCCAAGACCCCATCGAGAGCGCTAAGCAAGCAAAGATCGAGGCGGCCAATGAGGCTGGGAACACCTTTGAGGCGCTGGCCCTGGAATGGCACGCCAGCATGTCCGGAAAATGGTCGAAGGATCACGCGGTCAGGGTGTTGAAAGAGATCGAGGTCGATCTTTTCCCCATGCTGGGCAAACGCCCCGTATCCGACTTGAAAACCCGCGACCTGCTGGCCTGTCTGAAGGCGGTAGAGAAGCGCGGCGCGCTTGATGTGGTTGGGCGACTGCGCCAGCGCATCGCCGGAATCATGCGAATCGCCGTTCAGCGCGAATTCATCGAATACAACCCGGCGCTTGATCTGGTGGGGGGGACTGCCACCCGCAAGACCAAACACCGCCCGGCCTTGCCCCTTGAGCGGTTGCCGGAGTTGTTGCAACGCTGCGAGGCTGACACCGGACGACCGCTTACCCGTCTTGCTGTAAGCCTCGCTCTACTGGTGTTCATTCGTTCTAGTGAGCTGCGCTTTGCCCGCTGGTCTGAGTTCGACTTTACCCGGAGCATGTGGACGATTCCCGGCGAACGGGCACCAATCGAGGGCGTCAAGAGGTCGCACCGAGGAGCCAAGATGGGGACTCCGCACCTTGTCCCGTTGTCACGCCAGACGCTTGAAGTGCTAGAGCAGATACGCCGGCTTAGCGGGCGTTTTGATCTGGTGCTGCCAGGCGATCACCGCCACTGGCGACCAATGTCGGAGAACACCGTAAACAAGTCACTGCGCCGCATGGGGTACGACACCAAAATAGAGATTTGCGGGCACGGTTTCCGCACTATGGCCTGTTCCGCGTTGGTCGAGTCCGGCCTGTGGTCGCGTGACGCGGTTGAACGGCAAATGAGCCACCAAGAGCGCAACGGCGTGCGCGCGGCCTATATCCACAAGGCTGAGCACCTGGAAGAGCGCCGACTGATGATGACGTGGTGGGCTGACTACCTGGACGCCAACCGGGAAAAGCACATCACGCCCTATGATTTTGCACACCGGGACACTGATGTTGTGAGCATGAAACGAGGGTTACACGCATGACGAAACGAGGCAAGCGATCAAAGGCACTTCCAGTATTCGACAATCAACTCGAGTGGGGTACAGGTGATTTGGTCGATGAAAGCCTGTCTGATGCTGCGCAGGCAATTATCGCTGACTTGGCCGAACATCACGACGGCGATCTTCAGGAATGGTTAAAGCAAAGGCTTGGGTCCTACAGAGCGGTCACCCGCGAAACGGAAAAAGGACCCGCGCGCCACGAAGAAATTCGCGAAATACAGCAGGCGAACCTGAGTCTTCGTGAAGCGCTACAGCGGCTAAGCAATTTCTCTCCTTTCGTCGAGGGTCTCATCAACGAGGCCAGCTGGCGTAGCCATGGGTGCTTTTTCAGTGGTGGCTTGCTTTCTGACCTTGAGGCGAAGGCCACCGTGGTGTCCGATGTGTTGGATATTACCGAGCAGAAGTTGGAGGCCGCTCCAACTATTCGGGGCGTGAAGCCGAAGTTTCCGCGAGATGCTTTGCTGGCTGATACCGCAGACAAGCTACGGCAGTCATCCTTAGCGAAGATGACCAAACGCAGAGCTGCAGAACTCGCCCGAGGGCTTCTCGTTGCCGCAGGAGTAGAGGTGCCAGAGGATATTGTCGAAATTGAAAAACTGATCAGACGTGCAAAAAGGGGGAAAAAAAGCCTCTAACTAATCTCTTTTGAGCACTGCGACAGCAATCGGGGGTTCAACAAAAATGGCTCCGTACCGATACGGAGGCGCTCAAATGCAACCAGTAACAAATCCCCCGAAAGCTCTTATCCGTCAGCCAGCGCTCTGTCAATGGCTGGACCTGTCCCGCTCCGGCCTAGACAAACTCCGCAAGAAAGACCCGACCTTCCCGAAGCCGATCAAAGACGGCGACACCCGCCAGGCTGCTGCGTATTACGTCGTGGCTGAGGTGGATGCATGGCTGCGCGCCAAGATCGAAGCGAGGGATGCAGTATGAGCCATTCATCATCGCTTACAGCGTCCTGGAAGTTTCGCGTAATGGCCGCCCCGCACGCTGATTCCTCCCAGTCTTCCTCTCTCTGGTCCTGGCGCAAAGCCAAGCAGCTCGGGGTGTAACCCATGAAAAGTCAAAACGGCGCCAATGCGCCGACGGGATCGGCTTGGCTGAAATCCATGATTGGGCCAGTAGCCCGGTACCTTCTTGGCGAGCCAAATACCGCAATGAGCAAGCCGACCGAGCTTCGATTCGGAGCGCATGGCTCGTTATCCGTTGATCTGGAAAAGGGGGTATGGCACTCGCACGAAGACGGAAGCGGTGGCGGCGTATTGGATTTGATTGCCTGGATAACCGGTATCACAAGTCGGGCCAAGCAAATGGGCTGGCTTGAACAGCACGGCTTAAAAGAAAAGCAGCCGGCGCCATGCCCTGAAAGTCCTCATTCCCTACCGGCCAACCGTCGCATGTCGGCTCGTTATGACTACACCGACGAAGACGGCAACGTTCTGTTTCAAGTTGTCCGCTACGAACCAAAGGACTTTCGCCAGCGCAGCCCAGACGGCAAAGGCGGCTGGGTGTGGTCGGTGAAGGGCGTGCGTCAGGTTCCCTACCGTCTGCCGCAGTTGCTGCACGCACCTTGGGGTACGCCAGTGTTTGTCGTGGAGGGCGAGAAGGACGTGTTGCGTCTGGAGTCGCTGGGGCTGGTCGCAACCTGCAATGCCGGTGGCGCTGGCAAGTGGCCTGATGCGCTCAATGAGTCCTTCGCACGCCGTCGGGTAGTGATTCTGGCGGATAACGACGAGCCGGGACATCAACACGCCGACAAGGTTTGTCGGGCACTGAGTAAGGCCGAGACAGAAGTTCGCGTACTGAGCCTTCCAGGGCTGCCGCCGAAGGGCGACGTATCCGACTGGCTGGACGCGGGTGGCACCGTCGAGCAACTGCTGCAAATGGTGGACGCTCCCGACAATCACCAGTTCGAATTCGACGATCAGCAGTCAGTCGAGGAGCACTTCGAGCCCGGTGATGATGCTGACGAAAAGCAGAGCCAAGCTTCACTGCTGGTCAAGTTCGTGGAGCAACGCTTCGAGTTGTTCCACGATGAAAACAAGGACGTCTTCGCCCGGGATCGCACGACGGGCGAAGTGCGTAATCTAGCCGCGCGCCAGTTCCGAGATGCACTGGTCGCCGGCTTTTACTCCGACAGCGGAAAGGCGCCCCGAGATCAATCGGTCCGGGAGGCACTGGGCACCTTGGCCGGCCTGGGCCGATTCCATGGAGACTGTCAGGAGGTACACCTGCGCACTGCTGGTGCTGCTGGTGATTACTTTCTCGACCTGGCTGGGCCGGGCAGTAGCCGAGCGGTTCGTATCCGATCGGGTAAGTGGGAGATCGTAGAGTCACCCGAGGTTATGTTCGTTCGACCTGAATCCATGCAGCCGATTCCGGCTCCAGTTCCAGGTGGATCGATCGAGCAACTTTGGCACGTGGCGAACATCCCGCGGGACTCCCGTCTGCTGGCCCTGGCTTGGCTGATCGAATGCCTGCGTCCTGATACGCCTTATCCAGTGCTGGAGCTGCTGGGCGAGCAGGGGAGTGCAAAGAGCACAACGCAAACAGCATTGCGCCAGCTTATTGATCCGAATTCCTGCCCATTGCGCAGCGCACCGAAGTCGGCGGAGGACCTATTCGTTTCTGCTGGTGTGTGCGCAGTAGTGAGCCTGGAGAATGTCTCGCACTTGCCCGCGTCAACTCAGGATGCCATGTGCGTATTGGCGACCGGAGGCGGCTTTGCCAAGCGCAAGCTGTACTCGGATGCCGACGAAAGTGTTATCAGCGTGAAGCGCCCCGTCGTGCTGAACGGCATATCTGCGGCAGTCACGGCGCAAGATCTGGTGGACAGAACGATTACCATCGAGACGCCGGTTATCAGCGAGCGGCTGGAAGTGACAGACCTTTGGCGGGAGTACGAAGCCGAGCGTCCGTGTTTGCTGGGGGCGCTGCTGGATATTTTCGCCAAGGCGTTGGAGTTAGCACCGCAGATGCACATCCCCGCTGACGAGCGTCCGCGGCTGGTTGAATTCGCTCGCCTCGGTATGGCTGTCGCCGCCGCAGCAGGACATGAGCCCGAGGACTTCCTGCGCGAGTTCAACGCCAGTCGGCAGGAAAGTCTGGCTCGCACCATTGACGCTAGCCCGGTAGCTGCCGCCGTAGTGGAACTGGTCGAGGCGCGTCCGCACGGAGTGACCGCCCCGGTAAAGGAGATTCTGCGTACCCTGGAACAGTACCGTCCAACCGGCTGCGATTCGTGGCCGCGTTCTGCGAAGGGGCTAGGGGACGCCCTGCGACGTGCCGCTCCAGCTCTTCGGCAGTTAGGCATCGAGTGCAAGCCCCTAGGTAAAACTGGAGGGACCGTGAAGTGGGCCATCGGGGGAAAGTTATCGAAGCAATGTCCTGCAAGTCCTGATGTCCTGCCAGACGATCACCCCGAGCAGGACATTAGGACTTGCAGGACTTCGAGTCGGCAACTATCCCCCGACACCGCCAGTACTTCGCCGGACATGGTCTTCGATGAATCCGACGCGGAGGCCTTCTGATGAAAGTTATCGGCTATCTCCGTGATCACGGGTTCAGTGCCAAGGTGGTGGGTAACCGCGAGCGAGACCTCAGTGGGCACAGGCTTTGCTGTGGGGGATTTTGTGGAGCATGCAGGGCCAGAAAGTTTCTGGCCTGTAGAGAAGCCCATGAAGCTGGAATTCAATCTGGCCCCACGTTTTCCGATTCCTATAGATGCACCCCGCGGATCAAGCCTCCAGCCAACCCCCGAACCACTCAGGTTCATGCGAATACCAGGGGGTAGTTTGATTGATTTACGGAGCCTTATGGGCATTTTGCATTTTCCTTTGCCTTGATGGCCAAACAGTCCGATGGGGAGCAAATATTGCAGCATGCTGCAAATGTCGAGCTCAAACCAAGGTTAGTACGTTGTCGGTACATTCAACCCGAATTATCGATATGGACTCTGACGTGAAGCGGCTATTCGGCGAGATTTCGAATGGCTGGCTCTCGTCCATGCGGTTTGAAAAACGCAGGCGCTGATTTGGAGTCTGCCTTGCTGTATGAAATCTGCCAGCGTTTGGTTAATCAGCCAGCCCTGAGATTTGTGTAGGCGCGCGATTTTCGTTTCCGATTCTGACTTTCAAACCTGCTCTAAAACGTCCTTACACAGCATCGGCCGTTTCCGGGCGAACGTGATCGATAGCTAGCCGCCGATTCTGGTGAAAAAGTCCGCTGCAGTCGTCGCAGCAAAAAGCCGTGCAACGTAGATTGAGACCTGCCGAATTTTGATCGGCAAAACCAGATACAAAATTTTCGTACCCGCGCGTAAATGATGGACTTACTAGTCTGAACCTCCATCCGCAGTCATTACTCCGATTTTTTTCAGCAGAATCGGATAGTAGCAACCATTCAAAAAATTTTTAACGATAGGAAGCCAGTTCGCTGGCTAAGATCAGAGTCTCAACCTAACGTTAGTCAACCAAAACATCGAAAGGATGTACCCATGAATAGCAACATAGAAAGGGTTGGCTTTCCCCCTAAACCTGATGTCGGGAGCAGAGTCTGGAGTGGCAGCGGATACTTGGAGCACGGGCCAATTGAAGGCCCGAAGGTCGACATTGCTTCCAAGATCGGAGGAGTGATCACGAACGCTTCAAAACCGTACTCGACGTACGACGATAAACTCTGTGTCGTTCAATGGGATGACGGGACAAACTCCAAGCATTATTCAAACGATTTAGTATGCATCGGTAGATTCCAGTCTTTCCAGGAGTTTGAATCAGCGACTCAAATTCATGGGCCAATTCAAGTGACTGCAGGCCCACAAGGTGGTTTCCAAGAGGCCAAATTTTCGGTCACGTACGATGGTCAGGTTATTGATGCCCACCTCCTCAAGTCGGACCAAAAATTCTGGACTCAGTGTATTCAGCCTCTAGCGCGAACCCAAAAAATAGCGATCAAGGAGAAGAGGGTTCAGGCGAAGAAGCGTAGCTAGTGAAGGGGCGTTTTGGCCGATTCTGTTGAAAAGTCGGTCCGCCCAAACTGCCTGATCATAGATTTGTGAAAACGCCTTTTTTTGCACGCTGCTACGTGAAATCCGAGTCCGGAAGCCTCTGCCAAAAGCAAAAACTTCAATCTCGGACGCGTACTTTTCTGATGCGCAAACCATTGCCTACTTTTTCAACAGAGTCGGCCAATAGCGGACTTTCGCCTGATGTGCGAGTCCGGGCCATGTGCGAATGTTCGGTTCAGAACCGCTTCAGGTACATGGGCACATCTTGTCGGGGAAAGAGGGGAGTGGACAGCGTGCTACTTTGGGCGGTAGCGTATAGCTATCACTGCTGAGTTCGGAGCGAGAAGCCGAAGCCAGTTGACTTCATTTTGAAGATCAAGGATGAGCGTTCATGCCTGGCTTTTCTCACTGCCCATACCGACAATCCTCCCTCCTGCAACAAGCCCTTGCCCCAAATAAAATGCGAATTGCATTTTTGTTAGGGGCTGGCTGTCCGATGTCCATTCGTGTTGATGCCGGTGATGGAAGCACCTCTCCCCTGATTCCTGATATTGCAGGTTTAACGGCGCTGGTATCAACGGCGCTTAATACGGATGCTGAGCTTCGTGATGATTATGCATCCCTGCTTGCACGTTTCGGTGTGGAGTCGTCCCCAAACATTGAAGAAATTCTTAGCCATTTAAGGGCTCTCATTGATGTTGTTCGAGACGGTGACATCAATGGCCTGACGAAACTCAAGCTTCAGGCCCTGGATAAGCGAATCTGTCAAATCACTGCAAATGTTGTGGGCGTACCCCTTCCCGGGGGGGGAACCCCGTACCACAATCTTGCTGCATGGATGAGTGGTATTGCTAGGGCGCATTCTGTTGAGGTCTTTACGCCGAATTATGACCTGCTCATGGAGCAGGCTTTAGAGTCGCACAAGGTTCCTTATTTCGATGGGTTTGTAGGTGCCCGAGAGGCATTCTTTGATCTTTCTTCTATGGAAACGGACATTTTACCTGCCCGTTGGGCTCGGGTTTGGAAGTTGCATGGGTCGATAAACTGGTGGCGCACATCTGAGAATGACGTTATTCGCAAGAATAGTGGTGAAGGTGAAGACCGGCAGATGATCTATCCGTCACATCTGAAATATGACCAGAGTAGGCGTCTTCCTTACTTGGCAATGCTAGATCGGCTACGTGATTTTTTGGGGCGCGGCCAAGCGATATTAGTCTGCTGTGGCTACTCGTTCGCAGATCAGCATCTCAATGAAGTTGTTATGAATGGCTTGCGTAGCAACCCGACAGCCATGTGCTTTGGTCTGCTTTATGGGGCGAGAACACAGTACCCTGAAGCAATCCGCTGCGCTACACGGCAGCCAAACCTCAGCATTCTTGCCGAGGATGGGGCTATTCTTGGTACGCTCGATAGAAATTGGAGTTCTACTTTACAGGATAGCCATTCATTGCACGGCGTAGCTGTTAGCAGTGTGACCGAGAATGATGTAGATCGATGTAAGTTCGGGTTGGGCGATTTCAAAAAGCTAGGTCAGTTCCTTGCTCATCAACTCAATCAAAATACTGACGCAGGCGCTAGCCATGAAGCGTGATCCTACCTTCATAGGTGTTGTCCAAGACGTTTTTGGTTCTACGGTAACGGTTGAGCTAAATGACGATACAGCCACAGGACTTGGTTTCGTTGGTGGTGAGGGTTATCGCATTGGTCAAGTTGGTAGTTTTGTGCGAATTCCCCTTGGCTTTGTCGACCTATATGGGGTCGTTTCGCAAGTGGGGGCGGGAGCAGCCCCTGATTCGGGAGACGAAAGACGTGCTTACGGAAACCGTTGGATAAAAGTCCAAATGGTCGGTGAGGGGCAGCGGGGTGGTCGTTTTGAGCGTGGAATTTCACAGCATCCGACTGTTGACGACCGTGTTCATGTAGTAACACACGCAGATTTGGCGGCTATTTATGGGGCCGTTGATCCACAGGACTATGTTCCTATTGGGCATCTTGCCAGTGCTGAGGCTATTCCAGCCTTGGTGAACATCAATCGGTTGATCACCAGGCATAGTGCTGTAGTTGGTACGACAGGTTCAGGAAAATCAACAACTGTCGCAGGGCTATTGAATGCGCTTTCAGACCCAGCTCGATATCCAGCTGCAAGAATTCTGGTTCTGGATATCCATGGTGAGTACGCGAAGGCGCTTTCGAATCGATCTACCGTTTTTCGTGTTTCTGCCGATTCTGTGCAGGGTCAGAAATCACTGAACATCCCGTTTTGGGCACTAAGCTTCGATGAGTTAGTGCCGTTCGCATTCGGGCGTTTAAATGATGCCCAAGCTTCGGCAGTGTCTGACTCAATTGTTGATCTGAAGCGCGAAGCGTTAATGAATTACCCTCGTACGGGGGTCGAGGTTGAGGATGTTACAGTCGATTCCCCTATCCCTTTTTGCATTCATAAATTGTGGTTTGAGCTTCATCGACGGGAGCATCACACACTCATTCCTAAGCCGGGCGCAGCGGCAGGTGAAGTTGATCATGCATATGTACTAGACGGTGCAGGGCAACCACAGGACTTGGGCGACGCTATGAGCGTGCGCTCTCCGTTATACCGAACGGTTAAAACATCAGGCCCACCGGAAGAACGTGTGCAATTGGGGGCGGGAACGATTGGCATACGTGCTCAGCTTGCATCGCTGGCGTCCAAGTTGCGTGATCCTAGGCTGGCTTTTTTGTTTCGTCCGGGCGATTGGTCACCAGCGTTAGATGGATGCGTCGTTAAAGATGTCGATGAGTTGCTGTGCGACTGGGTTGGTTCAGACCGACCAGTTTCAATTCTTGATCTTTCGGGTATTCCATCGAACATTCTTAGTGATCTGATTGGCGCAATGCTTAGAGTTCTATACGACGCAATTTTTTGGGCTCGGAACTTGCCGGAGGGTGGGCGGGAGCGTCCACTTCTGATTGTATTGGAGGAGGCTCATGCATATCTATCTCGCGATAACGAAGGCTCCGCTTCCGCAGTTGTAAGACGTATTGCAAAAGAAGGGCGAAAGTATGGGGTTGGTATGATGCTGGTTAGCCAGCGTCCAGCAGAGATCGATACCACAATTCTCTCTCAATGTGGGACGTTGTTCGCGCTCCGACTGGCAAACGATAGTGACCGTGGACATATAGCTAGCGCCGCAGCTGATAATCTAAAAGGTTTATTTGAGATGCTGCCTGTACTACGTACAGGGGAGGCAATTGTGGTGGGGGAAGCCGTAAGCCTACCAATTCGAGCGTTGATTACGCCGCCGCCCGTCGGGCAGCGACCCGACAGCGTCGATCCGAAAGTAGTAGTTAGACGGGTTAATGATCAGGGGATTCAGCTCTTTGAAGGGCCTGGAGGCTGGGCTCAAGTGGTTGGCGTATCTGATTACTCAATACTAGTGAAGCAGTGGCGCAAACAGTCTTCTCGTTACGAACATGAGCCAGCAATTGTGGTGGCTCCCCAAGGGAATGCAGGAGTGGAGTCGACAGATGATTGATTTTTTTGAAAGTCCAGAGTCGTCAACAATAGTGAGAGTAGGCTTTGATGATGAATCGCTTATTCTGATTGTCGAGTTCAAAACAACGGGGACGTATCATTATTTTGATGTGCCTCAGCATATTTACGAAGCGATGCGGGCTGCACCGTCCAGAGGTCAATTTCTTGCTCAGAACGTGAAGCAGCAATATCGCTACTCGCGAGCGTGAATAGCAATCTAATTAAGTTCCAGTGGTGGACGGCCGCGTAACTTTTAGCAAACTTATCGAAGCGCATCATAATTCGTCAATATGTCTGATCTTTGCTTGTGCAAAGCTTGAACCAGCTTAGAGCTTGAGCGTAGTGCGGGGATATTGAACGGTACGAGCCAAGGGCGGCGCTCTTTAGACTGAAGTCTCTACATGTAGAGGCTTCAGGCAGCTGGGTCACTCCACTTGACAGGCACCAAGCCAGTCTATATATAACGACGACCCAAACATTTTGGGTCTTCCGAACTCCACATTAATATATGCTGCGGAACGATCACCATCATGAAGATCGAAATATTAACTGACCGGTATTATGAAGGTTGTGTTTCACACGAAGCTGGACGTTTCAAGAAGTGGATGCGAATCCATCATCCAGAAATTGAAGTTACTATCCCCGACGACGCAAGCAAATATGATCTACATGACTACTCTATTATCATGCCCTTGGTTAGCCTGGCAAGTGATATGTCGCTACAGAACTATTTGGCAGTTGTAGTGGAATACGTTAAAGCAGCAACAAGTAATAAGCTTGAAGGGGAAACCGACGAGATTCAGATGAGCGTCATCTATCATGACAATGAAAAAGGTATAAAGAAAGAGTTTAATTTCAAGGGTAGTCAAGAAACATTAAATGCAGCCGTCAAAAAATTCGATCTCAATAAGTTCATGGAGTAAGAGCATGTATGCTTTGGCTTTGCTAAATGGGCTGTTTGAATCAGCAGATGAGTATGTATCAAATGCAATAAAATTAATTGATGCTCGAAAATACAAAGAGGCTCAAACCCAAGCGATAGAAGCCCAAGAGAAAATCGCGCAAATTAAGTCTAACGCATCTGATGACAAGCTAAAAAATGAGGCTTATATTTATGACTGCTTTTTCAGCATGTTCTACAATGTTGCGCGATACTGGGAGTGTATTGAGCAGCAAGCGTATTATGACTCATGGTGGCGCTTGCATGATGTCTTAGACGACCTCCGCTGCCTTAAAAAATTCTATAAACAGCCCAACAGACCTATTGAGTTCATAACAATTCAATTCATATCCCTTGAAAAGCTTTATCCCTACAAGCTTTTCTCCAGCCTTGGGTTTATTGTAGAGCACTACGATTGCAGTATTTGCGGAAAAGATATAGACGGAGATGAATGCCAGCATTTTATTGGTGACTTGTACGACGGCGAAATGGCTACTGCTATAGCGAATAAAATAAAAGATATTGATCATTTCGCATTTGTTACAAATCCAAAAAATAAACGTCTCGCTGTCACAGGTGGGGACGACCATAGGCAGTTCGATATTTTTATTAAGCTCGTCTCGCATTTTGGGAGCAACCAGAACTCACCTCTAGGGTTCACGCACGCCAAGCTCTATGAGTTCATGAGGGATAAAGATACAAAAAACAAATCAGGAAGGAATGAAATCTGTCAGTGCGGCAGTGGGAAAAAGTTCAAAAAATGTTGTTTGCTAGAGCCACAAATAAAACAGATTCATGTCGACTTTCATCCGGGTCATGTATTTAAATATTTAGATGGGTCAAGAAAAAGCCTTATGGTTTAATAGGTTGCGGGCTTAAAAGCACTAAAGGCTACTGCTGTGACTACCGTCAGCGAACGACAGCTTTGGGTCCAGAGTGTGTAAAAACGCATGCGCCGTTTTGAAGTCTGCGTTGCTACGTAAAATCTGCTGGTGCCTGTGTAATCAGCATACCGGAAATTTGCTTGGGAGCGCGATTTTTGCACCAGTCCCGACTGTCAACGTGTTCTAAAACGTTTTTACACAGCCTCGGTCGATACCGGCCTCAGTATTTCGTGCCAGCATCGCGGATTAGCGGGCTAGTACAGCCACTTGGTACTCGTTTCGCTTCGGGGTAGCGAGGTCAGTAAACCCCGATACCCGGTTCACTGTGTGGAGCAATCATGTCCTGGTTCTCAACCCCCTATTGCAGGATGGACACACACCTGCCTAATATTTCTGTATTCTTGATAATCACTAGCTTAAGCCTTTTTCTAGCACGAGTGATGTTCTGAAACAGCATTTTGGCAGCGTGATAATAGGCTCTGCCTTTGTAATGCAGATCTCCATTCGTGTCATACCCAAAGAATTGATCTATCGGTATGGCAACACCATCAAACTCTTGACCAATGACCTGGTGTGAAGTATTTCCAGTTTGGCTGAAGTATTTCTCGTGATGTTCGATATTGTATTGCGACGGTGTGAATCGTATGACCTCCCACTCGCTTTGATCCAGTCCGGAGAGATAAGATTTAGCATCTTCCACACTATCAAAATAATTTATTTCAATGTTGCTTTTATTTGTTAGTGAGTGATTTCTTTTGTTGTTAAATAGGGCTTTGATAAATTCTGCGATTTCTTTGTTGGTCCTTATTTTTTCTGAAAGGCGGTAGCTTGTAAGTGTCTTTATTTTGTTGATTTCAGCATCTATATCGGTTTTTTCTTCTCGCTTGGAAAGAGTTTGTGCTTTGTCATAGGAGAAAATGCAGTTCCCGCGCGCCTTCTTGACTTTTTGAATGATATCCTCCAGCTGTTCTGTGTATATGCGCTGTGCCTCATCAATGATGATTGTGTCATAATCAGCGAGATTGCAGTTGTGATAGTCTTTTATTTCGATGATTTCCCACCCTTTGCTATTTAGTTTTATTTGCCCGCTGTTTAGATATCCACAATGAATGATTAGCAGATTTTTTTCGGTGTTTTTTAACTCTTTTGCAATATCGTAAATGAGCAAAGTTTTTCCAGTGCCCGCACCGCCTGTCACCGAAATAAATCTCGCTGCCTTAGGTTTGTCGACTGAACTTAAAATCAGGCTCCTAAATTCTTCCTGTTGATGTGTCAGGAAATATTCGTTATTTAGGAATCTATTAGTGGAGTTGAATGGAGAAACCAAGTAGTCTGAAGGGTCAAATAAATTATCTATATTTTCTGTTTGGTTTGGTTTTTGTTTTTTTAGTAAGGCTCTCAGAATGCTAGGGTCTACCTTAACAAGTCTTTGATCATCATCAAGATGATAGAGCATTGCATCATCTGAAACGTATGTAAATGCGTGAACCTTTCTGCCGGTAAAATTTAAATAATATAGGTTTCGGAGTAGTTGGCCTCTGGCCTTCTCTTTAGTGCAGGTCTTTTTTAGTTCAATATTGATAATGGTTTTTTCAGAGAATCTTAGTAGATCAAACTCTTTCCCGATTTGAGGGATTTTGTAGTCGACATAAAATGTATCAAAAAGATTTATATTGCTCGGCAAATGTTCTAACTCATTGATCAACTCTATTAAATCATTGATCTCTCCCTTTCTAAGCTTAATTCCATGCAGCTTCATCAGATTATCGAAGTCATCGTCTTCTAGTGAATCGTTCGCCTGTATCAGTGATATGATGTTTATGTGCTTCACGTGCTACCCCTCCCTATCTCTAGATATCCTGAAAGCTTTGTATGCACAGTCCAGCATCCGGTAATTTCTTGGCGGTTGCCAGCATTTTGCCATAATACCTAGCACAGCTGATGGACTTCTTCCCAAACGCCGCGGAATGTCTTCGAGGTGTTTAATCACGTCTGCGAAAGAGTGCGTCGGGCCATGCCAGACAAGCAACATCCCATCTTTAAAGCTAGTGATCTGGAAGACAATTTTCCGGTTGCGCTTGAGCTAGGTGGAGTGAAGCGCCTCGATGCCTCTCTCGCTCCGGCAGAGGGCGGTAAGGTTTAGCGCGGCAGCTGATGGCCGATTGTCGCCTGTCGCAAAGGGCTGCAACCGACCTAGGCTGTGTGAAAACGCATGCGCCGTTTTATAGTCTGCGTTGCTACGTAAGATCTGTCGGTAATAGGTTAGTCGGCAGACTAAGAATTTACGTAGGAGCGCGATTTTCGCTCCAATTCTGACTGTCAAATTCGCTCCCAAACGTTTTCACACAGCCTGGACTCAAAGCAATCGGTTAGGGCCGACTGAAATCGGCCAAGCGCAGCCATCTAGCGGTATCGAAATGTCGAGCCTTGCTCTAGGCGATCAGATAGCAAACAGTCCGATGCCGGAGTTTGGATAAATGACGAGTGCGGCAGACCGCACTGAGCAGACCGCCGCACTCGACTAACGCGTTACGATTTTTTCGGAGGGTAGTTACCGCGGCCATCACCTGACTTTTTGCCGGTCGTGCTCGGTAGATTGGGGACTGCCGGGCGTGGGGCGGGGGAGGGACGGCTGGGGGCTTGTGGTTTTTTGTTCATCTTGAGTTTCTCCAGAGTTTGGTTGGCTATGAATTGCCCGCTTACTTGCAGGCACCTTCGACTCGGCAGGCGCAAGTGGTGGGGACGTGACATGCGTGGTCCTTGCAGCGCATGGCCTGTACCTCGCAGCCGCCATCGGGGTAGGCGCCGAAGTGTTGCTCGTACAGCGCTACCGTGTGAGCGAAGGCGCTCTTCAGTTCCTGGTAGTCGTCCTGGCCGTAGATGCCGAAGTACGGGTAGTGGTCGATGAAGCGGCCGAACACCTGGAGGCAGTTCTCGCGGTAGGCACGGGTGTCCAGGATGTGTGCATGCCAGATAGCATCGACCTGCTTGCTCGGCACCAACGAGACCGTCGGATACAGGCACTTGAGAGTCAGGAAACGGCGATATTCCCGCTCCGACGCGTCCCATTGTTCTGCGCTCATTTCGGCTTCGGACGAAGCGGTGTACTTGTGCTTGAGACGCAGGAAGTCCAGCTGGCTGACCTGCATTTCCAGGCCGTTGGCGGCCAGCAGAGGTTGGTTCAGGGCAATAATTGCAGTCATGAGTGTGTCTCCAGTGAATTAAAGGAATCAGGGCTTGAGAGCCCGCCTTCGCTTTAGTTCACGCTCGAAACACTGGCGACTGACCAAGCTATACGGCGAGTAGCCGTACACGCTGGTCAGGTAGAGCAGGCGCCAGTCGCAACCAAGCTTGAAACGCACCAGTCCGTTGCGGCAGCGCACGCGCTTGCCGCCAAGAGCGGTGAAGGGAATACCGGCCCGCAGGGCCTGATCAATTTCGATGGCCTTGCCTTGGTGGCATGGACTTACTTGATGTGGGCAGTTCGCGAGGATGTGTTCGATGGTGTTCATGCTTGGCTCCTATGTGATGACGGAGCCAGTATTTATTTGTTGATTCCACTACCAAGACCTTTCATCGCCAGGCGTCGAGCAGGTCGTCGAAGGCCCTTGCCTCCTCATAGGCGGTCAGGATCATCTGCCGATACTGCAGCAGCAGCGTGTTCTCGGTTTGCAGGGTTGCTGCCATGGTGTGCGCCTGCTCCAGTTCACCGTTGAGGTAATGCACCATCATGCTGTCGCCCATCGACAGCGCGGCCGTTTGGCAGGCCATGGCCTTGAGCAGATTGCCGCCGTAGTCGCTCAGGCCCATCTGCGGCAGCGCGCTGTCGAAAGGGTTTGGCAAACGCCCCAGCTTGAGGTCGGCCGTCGATTTGAGCACACCGAGCAGGTCCACAAGTTGCTTGTTGATCAGCCCCAGGCTGGCCACTGACTGCCGCTCCAGCAGCAGGCTTGCGGCCCAATCGGCATGCTGTCGGCGTAGCGCCGGATGAGTGAACAGGCGGATCACCGTCTTGGGTTCGCCGAAGATGCCATGCAACACAATGGCATTGTGCAGGCCGTCCAGCTCACTGCGCGGTAGTGACCAGCGCTTGCGTCCGCCTTCCGTGAAGCTGATATCTTCCTCGTTTAGCTGGAGCACCCCGGCCTGGCTCATCGCCTTGACCAGCGTATTCACCGCGTTGCGTAGGGCCGGGTGGCGGGCGAGCGGGATGCCAAACAGGCGCTCCACTGCCTGTGGCAGGGTCAGCCCTTGTTCAATAGCCACAAGCTGTTGCCAGTAAGTGGTCGACATCCTGTGCTCCGGGCTGTTCATGTGCGCCCTTAGCGATGGTGTTGGCCTGCTCGCGCCAGTCACGGGTTTTGCACTGGTAGTTGCGTTGGTACTCGTCGAGCACGCCGCGGCAATAGCCGGCACGCATGGCTTCGGAAAGCGAGGTTGTTTGCGCGGCGGCAAAGCGCAGTTGGTCGTGCTTGGCGTAGATATTAACCAGCTCGGTACAGCTCTCGATAAGCCGGGCCGGATCGGTGCTGGCCAGACTGAGTTGAATCGGCAGGCTCAGCAGCGTTAGGGTCAGCAGGGACGCGTGGGTTTTCACGGGCTGACCGCCTTGTCTGGAGTCGGGGAAGTGCTGGGCACCTGACGTGCGTTCTCCGTCACCGGTCGGGGTTGTTCGGCAATACGTGGTTTCGTCGGTGAACCCAGGTACAGGGCCAGTAGTGCGAAGGCCAGACTCAGTATTTCTTCCTCTTTGTTGACAAGGTCCAGCGAATCGAGCGGCTTTGCGTATCCTGCAAACTCCAGGCTTGGCCAGACGATCACCCCGAGGGCGGCCAGCTCTATGGCGAGTAGAACGCCCTGCGCCGTCAGCCAGCGCCCCAAACCACGCCAGAAGCCGTAACCGAAGTGCCGCGCGTAATGACAGTGTCGCCAGGTCAGCGCCAGCACCAGTAGCATAAAGACCCATTCATGCAGGGCCATATCGGCCAGCCCTTCGCCATACTCGAAAATCAGGGCGAAGAAGTCGGCGACGGCGATTAGCCCCAGCATCCAGAGCGCCAAGTGCTTCAGCCCGCCGAGCAGGCCACAGACAAAGCGTGTCAAGCCGGTATCGACTTGGGCGAACGGGGAGAGTTTCGGGTTATCCCGCATGGAACGTCCTTGTCGATAAATGGAAATCAGACCAAGGTCTGCTCGACCATGGCATTGGTCAGGTGTTGATGCATCTGACGAGTCTGGCTGAAGCAGGCCTTGAGTTGGTTACAGAGTGGCATCCTCTAAAATTTGAACTACTCCGAAAAGCATCGGGCAGCTCACCAGTGAATATCGGCATCAATCTGCAATGCGTGCTGGTCAAGTCCAATGCAATGGAGGATGCGCACGCTAGATAATCTAGTACTCGGGCGACCGGTCTGCCACCCCGCCGTACTTCTGGAGTTCCACATCTTCGGTCAGATGAATGCAATCTATCTATTGGTCTTTGGCGTGGCAGTGCTTAAAGCGCTAGCTAGTGTTTGTATATCTCTTCTCTTCTCTTCTCTAACGTCACCCGTGACGTCACCCGTGACGGTTGGTGACGCGTAATGTGACGCGTCACTTTCTTTCAATTTCTCCCGGTATCTGGCCTGACGTTTGACCCCTGTCGAGCGGGCGCTGTGTTTGCTCGGGGCGTTGTATTCCGTGAAGTTGGGCAAGGTGACAGTGTGTTTTTCCGGGTCGTAAATGGCCCACTCGACGGCCGCCATCGCCGCCCCAAAACCGACGATGCCGGCAGCGTTGTCGAGCGTGTCGAGCGTGCTCATGTACCACACACCATCCTCGGTGTGTTCGTTCGTTGCACACCACACGCGTAACAGCGCCGAAAGCGTTACGTCACGCGTTACCATATCGTCGAGCACACCGGAATGGTCGGTTGGTAGGCGCCGACCGATGTCCCGCGACGATCCGATAAGGTCGGCGATCATCCACACTTTGGGATGCGGACAGATTGCGGACGTTTCTTTGCGGTCCGAGTCCGTCGCCTGGCGCTTAGTCGACACCCCGTTATGGTCCTCAAAGCGTGGTAGCCCAATGGCTCCAGCGTTATCGACTAACCAGCCGACTTCGATTATCGAGCGGGCGAAACTTGGAAAACCGATGAGGTCGTCGACTGTCTCGACGTTATAGCCCTCTAGTTCTTCGTCGACCGAATGCGTATCGAAAAGACACCAAACGGAATACGGTCCGCCAACTATCCAAAATTTGTCCGCATGCAATGCAGACGAAATGCGGACAACCTTCCAGTAGCAAACACTTTGCTATGAAAAGCTGGACCACTGCGACCGGATCGAACATTACTTACAGTTCGAACTCCTGTAGGTATAGGTCGTCAGCCCGCGATCGAGAGTCGTGCTCCAGGCGTCAGACGGACAGGACGCGGGTGAGGTGCCTGCTACTCGATAAAGTCATTAGGGAGGGGGCAGGTCAAAAGTCTGGAGCCGTCGCCCCAACGACCGTTCCCTGCCCGTTTCAATCATTAATTCGTAGTTTTTTAGGAAATCGCCGTCTTGGGGGAATTTGGGGGAATGCTGGAGGTGCTGCGTCAAAAGTATTAGCGTTCGCGGTATCGGCGCCCCCACGCCCAAACTATTTTTCCATCTCTTCCATCCCAAAACGGGGAGAGTAATGATGATCACAAGCGTCACTTGGCGACGGCAATACGGTGGGAGGGTGTCGGCACGACAGGCGACCGGCTGGAGGCGGAGAAGATAAGGGTACTTCCCGTTTTAGGTATACGTTTAGGTATACATACTGAGATTAATAATAGATAAATCCAGTAAAATAGAGGCCTGTAGACGGTATGTTCGACCCCGGCTTCGGTACCATGAATATCAAGGGCTTGCGAGAGATACCTCATGCAGGCCCTTAGTTTTTTCCGCCATCAAAAAAACTTTTTCGCAATTCGCTACTGCCCGGCTGCATGCTCTGCAGGGAACCGGTAAATTTCGACACGCTGCCTGAAACGGGCTTTACTGGAAAAAGTCGTGCGGATTATCGAGGGCTGCATGTTCTCGGCAGCCGGTACTGGCTGGATGCCGGGTCCCTATCTACACCCGTCGATGTTGAGGGCCAGCCCATGTCCCGGTTCCTCTGCGCCATGTTGTTCGCGCTGTTGCTAGTCGGCTGCGCCACCACGCGCTTGCCCCATGACTTCAGCGAGGCGATCCCCGCCAGCGAATCGGCTTTCGGGCGTTCGATCCAGGCTCAGGCCGCCGCGCATGAGGGGCGCTCGGGTTTTCGCTTGCTGCCCAACAGCAGTGAAGCATTCCGGGCGCGCGCCGAGTTGATCCGCAATGCGCAGAAATCCGTCGATCTGCAGTATTACATCGTGCATAACGGTCTCAGCACCCGGGCACTGGTTAATGAAATGCTGCTGGCTGCCGATCGCGGCGTACGGATACGTATGCTGCTCGATGACACGGCCACCGACGGCCAGGAAGAAGTCATCGCTACCCTGGCGGTGCACCCGAACATCCATATCCGCGTCTTCAACCCTTTGCATCTGGGTCGCAGCACCGTGGTGACTCGAACCATGGGTCGCTTGCTTGATCTCTCCCAGCAGCACCGACGCATGCACAACAAACTGTGGCTGGCTGACAACAGCGCAGCCATCGTCGGCGGACGCAACCTGGGGGATGAATATTTCGACGCCAAGCCCGATCTCAACTTCACCGATATGGACCTGCTTTGCATCGGCCCGGTCGCCGAGCAGTTGGGGCACAGCTTCGATCAGTACTGGAACAGCGCCTTGAGCCAGTCGATCAGTGACTTCCAGATCAACAAGCCGACAGCACAGGACTTGCTCGAGAGCCGCCAACGTCTGGAGCAATCGCTCCAGTCCTCACGTACCGAGCACAGGGCTTTGTACAACCATCTCATGACCTACCAGACTCGACCGCAATTCGAGACTTGGCGCAAGCAGCTGATCTGGGCCCATAGCACGGCGATGTGGGACGCTCCGAGCAAGGTCCTGGCTGACGGCGAACCGGCACGCGCGTTATTGATGGCCACACAACTGCGGCCTGAACTCGATGGCGTCAGCAACGAGCTGATCATGATGTCGGCCTACTTCGTCCCGCAAAAGTCGGGCATGGACTATCTACTGGGTCGTGCCGATGCCGGCGTTGATGTGCGCCTGCTGACCAACTCACTGGAAGCCACCGATGTGCCGGCGGTGCATGGCGGCTATGCACCGTATCGCAAGACGCTGCTCGAACATGGCGTGAAACTCTTTGAGCTGCGGCGTCAGCCGGACGATCCCGGCCGCAGCTCTTCGTTTGGATTCAGTGGTGGCTCGGACTCCAGTCTGCACACCAAGGCCATGATCCTGGACAAGCAGAAGGTGTTCATCGGTTCGTTCAATTTCGACCCGCGTTCAGTGTTCTGGAACACTGAAGTCGGGGTCCTGGTCGACAGTCCCGAACTGGCCGGCTACGTGCGCCAGGCGGCGCTTGAGGGCATGGCGCCGGCCATGAGTTACCAGGCCCGACTGGAAAACGGCGAAGTCGTCTGGTTCACCGAGGACGACGGCCGCCAACATACCTTGCGCAAGGAACCCGGCGGCAAATGGCGCAGCTTCAAAGCCTGGCTCAGCGACAAGGTCGGTTTGGAGAAGATGCTCTGAATCGAAACCCGGAGTCCCCCTCTGGTCTCGTCGTGCAACAGGGATTTACAAAGAACCCGTTCGATAAGCGTGACGTGATCAAGCTGGAGGTCTTCTGACGTTTTTGCCTGCACCTGCCTGACTCAGGCACCTTGCAGGAGCTGGCTTGCCAGCGATGGTCGTTAACGATAACGCGGGTGAACTGGATAAACGCGGCGCGCTTGAGTCCATCGCCAGCAGGCTGGCTCCTACAGTTTCAGCGTGGGCACGGTCCCTTGTGGGAGTTGGCTTGCCAGCGATGGTCGTTAACGATAACGCGGGGGAGCTGGATGAACGCGGCGCACTGGAGTCCATCGCCAGCAGGCTGGCTCCTACAGTTTCAGCGTGGGCACGGTCCCTTGTGGGAGCTGGCTTGCCAGCGATGGGCGATAACGAAAACGCGTGTGAACTGGATAAACACGGCGCGCTTGAGTCCATCGCCAGCAGGCTGTCTCCTACAGTTTCAGCGTGGGCACGGTCCCTTGTGGGAGCTGGCTTGCCAGCGATGGTCGTTAACGATAACGCGTGTGAACTGGATGAACGCGGGGCACTTGAGTTCATCGCCAGCAGGCTGGCTCCTATGTATGGACTCGCCCCCACTTTCAACCTGCTTCTAAACACTGCTGCCCGGTTGCATCTATGTATCAGGCCTGTTTGAGGAAGCCTTGAACGGCTTCTGGCCAACATTGGATAAGCGCGCGGTATGCCGATTACAGTGAGGCCTCAAGGGCCGGTAGGAGCCCAGGCATCAATCCGCGACGGTCTGACCTGGGGTCAATGTTTTTTAGCATGGGTTGGAGCGGCTTAACGCCCCGGTGGCAGAACGCTATTGATCAGTGACTCATCGCCACCTCGGGGCCATTTCCCGGCCGGCGATGATAAGTCTGATCGTTTTGTAGTAGTACCCAGAGAATGCGCAGGTTGCGGTTGGCCAATCGCACTGCCGCCTCCTTGCGCCCCAGGCGGGAGATCCAACGCTGTAGACGTTGGTCGTCCGGCTGCTGTGAGTCAGATCGTATCTGCCTTAAAACAGCATGGGCTCCTTGGATCGTCAGACTGCGCAAGTAGGCATCGCCATGTTTGCACATCTTGCCCAGTCGGATTTTATCGCCGCTGCTGTGCTGGTTGGGCACCAACCCGAAGTACGCGGCAAACTGCCGGGCGTTGGCGAAGCGTTCAGGCTCGGTCTGCTTGGCCAGCAGCGCCGTGGCGATGATTGGACCAACACCGCGCACAGTCATCAGCCGCCTCGCTATCTCACTCTCTTTCGCCGCCGTTTCCAGTCGGCCGGTCAGTACGTTGACGCGTTCACCCAGTTGACTCCATTCACCCAGCAGTTCGGCGATCAGCTCGCGCAGTAGATCGGGCAATGGCTGGGTAACATCTTCCAATATCCGAGGCACGAGCTGGCTGATCGCCATTTCGCCCTGCGCCAGAGCCACGCCATGTTCCAGCAGCAAACCGCGCATCTGATTGCCCACCGCCGTGCGTCGCCGTATATATCCCTGTCGAGCTCGGTGCAGTGCCTGCATCGCGAGCGCCGCCGGGCTCTTGACCGGAACGGCTGAAATCGTGCTATCGCGGCCTGCACGTAGGATAGCGAACGCATCGTTGTGATCATTTTTCGGGCCACAGCGATGTTTGGCAACAAGCTGGGCCGGCAGGATGCGGACCGGATTGCCCTGTATTTGCAGTAACCGCGCCCACGCCTGAGCGCCTGGCCCGGTTTCCACCAAGACCGTCACACTCTCGGGAAGCTTGTGCAGAAATACCTGGAAGGCCTCGCGGGACTTGATTCGATCCTCGAATTTTACCTGGCCGAGAGCATCCTCCCCGGCGACCTGAAAGACCTTTTTTGCAAGATCTACCGCAACGGTCGTGCACGCCGACACGTCGGCTGACAAAGACTGATTGAACATCGTATGCTTTTTCATGGCCTCGCCCTCGCTGTCGTTGGCTTCTATAAGAATGCCACCGCGGCGCACAGACGCCTCGGCTTGGGCGAGTCCATTTAATTACAGTAGTTACCCGGGATTGTGCGAAAAACCTTATTTTTGAGCGTGATGAATGACACAACGAAATATTTTGCTGTTGGCTTTGTTGTTCATGTTTTTGACAGGTTGCACAACGACTCCACCCAAGGATCAAGACAATCTCTGCAGTATTTACCGTGAATATCCAGACTGGTACGAGGACTCGCTGGAAATGCAGAGTGAGTATGGGACGCCTCTGCATGTGGCCATGGCCATCATGAAGCAGGAAAGCAGCTACGTGGCGGACGCATTGCCGCCGCGTGACTACCTGCTCTGGGTGATTCCCTGGGGGCGAGTCAGTTCGGCCTATGGTTATGCGCAGGCTCAGGACCCGGTGTGGGGTGAGTACAAGGACAGTACTGGCAACGGCGGTTCACGTGACAGTTTCGACGACGCGATCATGTTTATCGGCTGGTACACCACTGGCACGCAACGTCAGCTCGGAATCTCCAAATGGGACACCTACAATCAGTACCTGGCTTATCACGAGGGGCGTGGGGGCTTTAGCCGCAACTCCTATCGCAGTAAGCCGTGGCTGATGCAGGTTGCCCGGAAAGTGCAAAAGCAATCGGAGATTTACAACGCCCAACTCAAGCAGTGTCGCCAGGCGCTGGAAGATGATCGCGGTGGGTGGTTCTAGCGCGGCAGAGACTCCGCTAGCGGGCGTTATGCGGGATCAAGGGCTTGCCAGCGAAAGCCGATGCAAGCCCTTGCGGTTTCTGCGCCATCATTTCTTTCTTGATGGTGGTTGCCGGATTTTTTTCAGGAAGCCGGGCCGGTCTTGCGACGATCGTTGCCGGTCGGGTTGCCGGTGTTGTTCAGCCTTCTTTCCTGCAACACGTTTTCCAACGCCTGGCGGTCTGACGGGGTCAATTGATCCTCTCGCTCCTTGAGTTCCAGCAGGATCGGGGTGGACCACTGGCGGTAGGTTTGTTCGGCACTACGATTGAGTGACATGCGTTTTCTCCTTGATCAGGCTCCTGCCAATTAAGGCGCCGCAGTTCGATACGCAAGAGACCCTAGCCGACGAACCCTGTTCTCGCCAATGCATTACATCGTACGCCCATTTCCCCAGATGCCCGCAGCCGCCGTGCGCTGCACGTAGTCGCTGAAATCGCGGGCCGTCCGTCGAACTCCGTCATCCGAACGCTCGCCGAACGCTACAACGCTCAGAGCCGTCATCGCATTGAACAGGGATTGGAGGCTGTCGAGGATGCCCAGGGGTTGCAGGCCGCCTATTGGCAGTTGCTTTTGATCTGGCACCTGGGCGAGGCGACCATGCGGCTGGCTGTCACTTGTATGCCAGAGGAAGGGCGCGCGCTGGTCGAGGCATTCAAGCGCATGTCCCTGCGCGAGGTCATGGAGCCAGCGTGCAGGGACATCTGATCGCAGTAAAAGCTGCCTAAACGAAAGGTTGGCCGGCAAATCCCCGTGGCAGTCGTTGCAGACCGGCCATCGCGGTCAGTCGTTCGGTCCAGGCTGAACGCCAGTTATCGGCGGTGTGCACGGCTTTGGCTTTGCGTGCTGCGCGGCGGGCAGCGTTGCGTTCGGTCTTGCGGGCTTCTTTGTAGGCGTCGGTGTTTCGGCAGCTTCTGCATTTCACCCGATTGAGTTCGCGGGTCGATACCAGGTTGTTGCCGTGGTGACCGCAGGCCAGGTGCCCGCTGACTTTGAAATGAGTGACCATTGGAACGTCTCCTTGGTGACGTGTGATCGGTTGACCCCACGTGAGCGGTGACGTTCGATTGGTTTTGCGCAACAAAAAATCCCGGCACGAGGTCGGGTTTCAAGAGAGGGTGAAAACTCGGCAGGCAGCCAGCTGTCCGGAGGCGTCAGTGCCACCGGTCATGCTGCCCGAATCGGGCCTGTCCTCTTACCGCGAATCCGTGGCGGATCATCTGAACCGAGGCAGAGGCCGGTCGACAGGCTGGAGAGAAGATAGCGTGTGCCGGATCAGCGGCGTGTCCTTCTCGATGTCATTCAGGCGATCACGAATTCTGAGGGCGGTGGGGTGTCCGCCTTGATGATCGACCCAGTCGGCGATTTCCTTGCAGGCCGCAGCCAAGCGCGCCTGACGGGAGTCCAGCAAGGTGAGCAGGGTGGTGATGGACTCTTTTTCGGACATGGGAGACACCTCCGTTCAAGAAACCTGGAGTGGCAGCAAAAAGCCCGCCGGGAGCGAGCTTTCTGCCGTTGGGGTCGCTGTTCCTTCAGCCATTTCAGTATAGACCCGTTAAAAAATGGTGACAGGCCCCTCAACTTTGTCGGGCTGTCACTTGTGATTTGGCGTTCAACTGCCGGCAAACACGCAGAGCGTCTTCTTCAGTGTCGTAGCCATCTCCGATAAAACCTTGGGTGCGGGTATCGGCGATGCGATACCAGACTGCGGCATCCGGAGGCAGATGGTCATTTTCACCCGCACGACGGCCATGAATGATGATCTTGTTACAACGCTTCACGACGAAAATGTCTTCCATGGCGTCTCCGCAGCGGATTCGTGTTCAGTTCAACTATAGAAGTCATTGGTGATCGTGCAAAAAATAGGCAGGTCAATTCGTCGGTTCAGGCGCGGCGGGCATTCTCTCAAGGAAGATCGCCAGCCCGACCTCCTCGGCCGATAGCCCCTTGCGCGCCCTGGTCCTTGGCAGTTGCGCCAGATCACCGAGAACAAAGCCATCCAGCACTGCCGGGTGGATATAGCATTTGCGGCACACCGCCGGGGTATTGCCGAGCTGCCTGGCAACATTCTTGACCATTTCCACCAGGTGCCGCCTGGCTTCTGTTTCAGGCTCCCACTGCAGTTTGCGCAACATCGCCAGAGCCAGGACGCTGCCGGCCCAGGTGCGGTAATCCTTGGCGGTGAAATCGGCGCCGGTGAGGGTTTGCAAATAGCTGTTGATGTCGGATGAACTGACGGTGTGCCGGTCTCCGTTTTCATCCAGATACTGAAACAGGTTCTGCCCGGGAATGTCCTGGCAGCGTTTGATGATCCGCGCCAGTCTTCGGTCTTTCACGGTGATCTGGTGTTCGACGCCACTTTTACCGCGGAACTGGAACAGGATGGCACTGCCGTTGATCTCCACATGGCGGCTGCGCAAGGTCGTCAGGCCGTAGGAGCGGTTGTCCCGGGCATATTGGCTGTTGCCGATACGGATCAACGTCGTGTCCAGCAGGGTGATGACCGTGGCCATGACTTTGTCGCGACTGAATCCCGGTGCCGCCAATTCGGCTTCCAGTCGCTGACGCAGTTTCGGCAAGGCCAGCCCGAACTCACGCAGGCGCAAGTATTTGTCGGCGTCGCGCACCTCCCGCCAGCGCGGATGATAACGGTATTGTTTGCGACCCCGGGCATCTCGGCCGGTGGCCTGCAGGTGCCCGCATGGATCGGCGCAGATCCACACCTGGGTATAGGCGGGTGGCACCGCGAGTGCGTTGAGGCGTTTGATCGCCTCCGGGTCGGTGATGCGCTGGCCCGCCGGGTTGAAATAGGCGAATCTTCCGCGCAGTTTCCTGCGGGTGATGCCCGGCTGAGTGTCATCGACATAATGCAGGTCAGGTGGCAGTGCGTCGGGCATGATAGGCGTCCAGGGCGAGGAATCACGGGGCGTTACAGCCATGGACCGCGCCCCGCTGCAGTCGTGCCGGCGGATTTACGCCAGCACCGCGACCGCTTTGATGAGTGCCCAGAGTTGCTGGCCAGGGTGGATGTTCAGGTGATCACGGGAATAACGCGTGATCCGCGCCAGCAGCGGCGTTCCGGCCGCATCCAGGCGAATCAGCACATGGGCGGCGTTGTCGGCGTTCATTTCACTGACCACGGTGACCGGCAGGCGATTGAGAATGCTGCTTTGCCCGGCACTGTGCAGGTTCAGGCTGACATCCCGCGCCTGGACCTTGCAACGCAGTGCCTGGCCTGCATCCATGGGCGTATGCGGTACTCGAATGTTGAGGCTGGTGCCGGGCAATTGCAGGCTCAGCAATTGATAGTCGGCGTCATAGGCGCTGACGCGGCCTTCGATCACCACGCCGGCGTCGTCCCCCATGGCCAGAGGCAAGTCGAGGCGCGCCAGGGTCTGGCCGATCGGGCCGCTGGCCAGTGCCTTGCCGTTGCTGAGCAACACGATATGGTCGGCCAGCCGCGCGACCTCATCCTGGGAGTGGCTGACGTACAGCACCGGAATGTCGAGTTCGTCGTGCAGGCGTTGCAAGTAGGGCAGGATTTCACTTTTGCGTTGGGCATCCAGCGCGGCCAGTGGCTCGTCCATCAACAATAGTTTCGGGCTGGTGAGCAAGGCGCGGGCGATACCGACGCGCTGTCGTTCGCCGCCCGAAAGGTGTTGCGGGCGCCGATCCAGCAAATGGCTGATGCCCAGCAACTCGCTGGCGTGGGCCATGTCGACCCGACGCTGCGGCTTCGGGATGCGCTTGAGGCCAAACTCCAGGTTGGCCAGCACCGACAGATGAGGAAACAGACTGGCTTCCTGGAACACGTAGCCCAGCGCGCGTTTGTACGGCGCGACGAAAACCTTGTTTGCGCTGTCTTGCCAGACTTCATCGTTGACCTGGATAAAAACCTGATCGGCTCGTTCCAGGCCGGCGATGCAGCGCAGGCAAGTGGTCTTGCCCGAACCGGAATGACCGTAAAGTGCTGTGACGCCACGGCCCGGCAGTTGCAGGTCGACGTCCAGGGCGAAGCCCGGGTAATCCAGTTTCAGGCGCATATAAATCATCGGTCAGCTCCAGCCCGCTTTGGTTTTTCGGCTGGAATACAGCGCCAGCAAGACGACAAACGAGAACACCAGCATCGCCCCGGCCAGCCAATGGGCCTGGGCGTATTCCATGGCTTCGACGTGATCGTAGATCTGCACCGAGACCACGCGGGTCTTCTCGGGAATATTGCCACCGATCATCAGCACTACGCCGAACTCGCCGACGGTGTGGGCGAAACCGAGAATGGCGGCGGTAATGAAACCGGGGCGTGCCAGGGGCAGCGTCACGCTGAAAAAGGTGTCCCAGGGATTGGCCCGCAGCGTCGCGGCCACTTCGAGGGGGCGCGTGCCAATGGCGGAAAAAGCGTTTTGCAGCGGCTGGACGACAAAGGGCATCGAATACAACACCGAACCGATGACCAGCCCTGCAAAACTGAACGTGAGGGTGCCAAGGCCGAGTGATTGGGTGAACTGGCCAATGAACCCGTGAGGGCCTAGCGCCAGCAACAGATAAAAACCGATCACGGTTGGTGGCAGCACCAGGGGCAGGGCGACAATCGCCCCTACCGGGCCGCGCAACCAGGAGCGGGTGCGCGAAAGCCATAGCGCAATCGGAGTGCCGACAATCAGCAGGATGACGGTCGTCAGGGACGCCAGTTTCAGGGTCAGCCAGATGGCGGAAAAATCGGCACTCGATAGCGACATTTTAGATTTCGTAGCCGTAGGACTTGATGACAGCTGCCGCTTTCGGGCCCTTGAGGTAGTCAACCAATGCCTTGGCGGCCGGGTTGTCCTTGCCCTTGTTGAGAATCACAGCGTCCTGTTTGATCGGGTCGTGCAGGCTGGCCGGAACGATCCAGGCCGAACCGCTGGTGATCATGCCGTCCTTGTAGATCTGCGACAGGGCGACAAAACCCAGCTCGGCGTTGCCGGTGGAGACGAACTGATAGGCCTGGGTGATGTTCTGGCCTTCAACGATCTTGTCCTTGACCTTGTCGGTCAGACCTTCTTTGGCCAGCACCTGGGTTGCCGCGAGGCCGTAAGGCGCAGCCTTCGGATTGGCAATGGACAGGTGCTGGTATTCGTTCTTTCTCAGCACATCGCCCTTGGCATCGACGTAGCCTTCCTTGGCCGACCATAGCGCCAGGGTGCCGACTGCGTAGGTGAAGCGCGAACCCTTGACGGTGTCGCCTTCAGCCTCGAGTTTTTTCGGGGTGCTGTCGTCTGCCGAGAGGAACACTTCGAACGGCGCGCCGTTTTTGATCTGGGTGTAGAACTGGCCGGTGGCACCAAAGGCGGTGACCAGTTTATGCCCGGTATCCTTTTCGAAACCAGCGGCAATGGCCTGGATGGGCGCGGTGAAGTTGGCAGCGACAGCCACCTGGACTTCGTCCGCCTGGGCTGAGCCGAAGGCAAATATGGCGAGCAGGCTCGTGAGGCACGCAGGGGCAAAACGTGAGACGCGAATGGACATGAAACGGCTCCGTTAAAGGCAATTGCAGCAAGGGTAAATCGTTATGTACATAAATATATAGCGAATTGCCTTTTAACGGAATGTATTGCCAAAGAACTGTATACAATTTTGACGAAAGTGAAGCTCAGGGGCGACCCAGCAGCCTCGCCAGTCCTTCTTCAGCCAGTTTTCGAGTCAGCGCCTCGGTGGTCAATTCAACGCCGAGAGTAAATGCCTGGCCGGCCCAGAGGTTGCTGAAGTCCGCTTCACCTTTGGCCCGCAACGGCATCAACGCGCCACCGGCCAAAGGGAAGGCCGGAGCCTTGGCGCTCATGGGCCCCAGTTCACGCATCACCCGGTTAAGGATGCCCCGGGCCGGGCGACCGGTGAACACGTTGGTAACCGCCGTCTCGCTTTCCCTGGCGGTGCGCAACGCTTTGTGATGGGACGGGCTGACCTTGGCCTCCGGGGTGAACAGGTACGCGGTGCCCACCTGTACCGCCGAAGCGCCCAGCATGAAGGCGGCGGCGACGCCTCGTGCATCAGCGATGCCGCCAGCGGCAATCACCGGCACTTTCACTGCATCGACGACTTGTGGCACCAGGGCGAACGTGCCCACCTGGCTGCTCAGGTCATCGCTGAGGAACATCCCGCGATGGCCTCCAGCCTCAAAACCCATGGCAATGATCGCATCGCAACCGTGCTGCTCCAGCCACACGGCTTCTTCGACAGTGGTGGCCGAGGACAACACTTTCGCACCGGTGGCTTTGACCCGGTCCAGCAGGGTTTTTTCCGGCAGGCCAAAGTGAAAGCTCACCACTTCAGGGCGAAACTCTTCGATCACTTGGCAGGCCGCGTCATCGAACGGCGCCCGATTGGACACGGGGGTTGGCGCAGCGAAATCGGCACCGAGTTCCTGGTAGTAGGGCTGCAGCAGGTTTTTCCAGTCCTGCGCGCGTTGCTCATCAGGGGCTGGAGGCTGATGACAGAAGAAATTGACGTTGATCGGGCGCCGGGTGTGTTGGCGGATGGTTTTCAGCTCTTCGCGCAGTTGATCGATGCTGAGCATCGCCGCGGGCATCGAGCCGAGGCCGCCGGCATTGCAGGCCGCAATCACCATGGACGAGTTTGTGGCACCGGCCATCGGCCCCTGAATGATCGGCAGTTCGATCCCGAGCAGGTCAAGAATGCGGGTATCTGGCCATTGGTTCATGTGCTGTATTCTCCGACGTTGAAGCAGGGCAGGGACGGTAGAACAGGATTTGTAACGCAACGATTGGCGCAAGGCCAGTCGTCATTTGAGTTCACCGGGCTTTCTTCGGTGCCCGACGGGTCGGTTGATTGGCTTAAAGTCGGGTACGACAATCCGTTGCCATGTGTTATTTCAAATGCACCACAACCCGACTGATTCCATTGAGAGGCCTTAATGTTCAAAGGTATTTTGATCGACAAAGACGACAGCGGTTACCGGGCCACACTGCAAGAGATCCAGGACGATCAGTTACCCGAGGGCGATGTCACGGTGCGTGTCGCCTATAGCACGCTGAACTTCAAGGATGGCCTGGCGATCACCGGCAGCAGTCCGGTGGTGCGCAAATTCCCGATGGTGCCGGGCATCGATCTGGCCGGTGTGGTCGAGGTCAGCGGGCATCCTGACTACAAGGTCGGTGACCATGTCCTGCTCAATGGCTGGGGCGTAGGGGAAGGGCATTGGGGCGGCCTGGCGCAGAAAGCTCGTCTGAACGGTGACTGGCTGATCCCGCTGCCCAAGGCATTCACCGCCGCCCAGGCGATGGCCATCGGTACGGCGGGCTACACGGCCATGTTGTGCATTATGGCTTTGGAACATAACGGTGTGACGCCCGGGCAGGGTGAAATCCTGGTCACCGGCGCCAACGGTGGCGTCGGCAGTTTCGCCATCGCGTTGTTGAGCAGGCTCGGCTACCGGGTGGTCGCGTCCACCGGACGTACGTCGGAGCACGACTACCTGAAGCAACTGGGCGCCAGCGAAATCATCGATCGCGCCACCTTGTCCGAGCCGGGCAAACCCTTGGCCAAGGAGCGCTGGGCGGCCGTCATCGATTCGGTCGGCAGCCACACCCTGGCCAATGCGTGCGCCAGCACCAAGGCCAATGGCACCGTCGCGGCCTGCGGTTTGGCGCAGGGCATGGACTTTCCGGCGTCCGTTGCGCCATTCATCCTGCGCGGTGTGACCCTGGCCGGCATCAACAGCGTGACCCAGCCCAAAGCCAAACGCGTGGAGGCCTGGAGTCGCCTGGCCAAGGACCTGGACTTCAACCTGTTGCCGTTGATCAGTCACGAAATTGGCTTGAGCGAAGCCATCGAGGCCGCACCGCGCTTGCTTGCCGGGCAGTTGCGCGGGCGCGTGGTGGTGGATGTGAATCGCTGATTAGCGCGATTCGCGCTCCAGCAACTGGCGTTTGCGCTCGACGCCCCAGCGATAGCCCGAGAGATTGCCATCGCTGCGCACCACGCGATGGCACGGGATCGCCACGGCCAGGCTGTTCGCGCCGCAGGCTTGAGCGACGGCGCGAACGGCTTTGGGCGAACCGATGCGTAGCGCGACATCGGCGTAGCTCGCCGTGCTGCCGACAGGAATCTCCCGCAGCGCTTGCCAGACCCGTTCCTGGAATGCGGTGCCACGCACGTCCAATGGCAGGTCCAGGCCAATCGCCGGGGCCTCAATAAAGCCGACGACCTTGGCAATCAACGCTTCGAACGCCTGATCGGCGCCAATCAAATTGGCGCGCCGGAACTTGTCTTGCAGATCACAGACCAGTTGGTGCGGATCATCGCCGAGCAAAATCGCGCAAACCCCGCGTTCACTCTGCGCCACCAGAATCGCCCCCAGCGAACACTGGCCGACGGCAAAACGAATGTCGTTGTTTTGCCCGGCAGCGCGGTAGTCCCCGGGCTTCATTCCGAGCAGTTGGTCTGCCGCTTCATAAAACCGGCTGTTGGAGTTGAAGCCGGCGTCATACAGGGCATCGGTCACCGAGCCGCCGTCTGCCAGGCGCTCGCGCACCTTGCGTGAGCGATGGGCATCGGCGTAGCCCTTGGGCGTCAGGCCGGTGACGGCTTTGAACACACGATGGAAATGGAAGCTGCTCAATCCCGCAGCTTCGGCCAATTCGCCCAGGGTGGGCAGCGTTTCGGCGCTTTCAATCTGGCGGCAGGCAGCGGCCACTGTGGCGGCATGCTGCGCAGCGAGTTCGCTCTGATCCTTTGCCGCGCGCTTGCTCGGACGATAACCCGCGGCCCGGGCCAGTTCGGCGCTATCGAAGAATTCGACATTCTGTGGCTTGGGCAGGCGCGCGAGGCTGCTGGGGTTGCAGTAGATGCCTGTGGTCTTCACGGCATAGACAAACTGCCCGTCAGCCTTGGGATCGCGCGCGACCACGGCGGCCCAGCGCGGATCGTTTTCGGTGGTGATCTTGGTCGATCGGGTTGTCATGGCGTCACGTCCTTTGAGGAGTTGCCTGCACATTAACCATGGGGCAATTCCCACACACTCCGGCGCTTGCGGTCAAATTCGAAGTCTTCATCCGGCGGTGCGGAAGGTGAAGTTGATGCGTTGCTCGCCCAGTCTTGGGTGAAGGCCGTCCTTGATCGGCAATACGCCGTGATAACGCAGGCGATCCACGCCACCCCAGACCACGATGTCACCATGCAGCAGGGGGATGCGCTGGCTTTTGTCACTGCGTGCAAAGCCGCCGAACAGGAAGATCGCCGGCAAGCCCAGCGATACCGAAACGATGGGGGCTGCGTAGGAATGTTCGTCCTTGTCTTGATGCAATGACATTTTTGCCCCGGGGATGTAGCGGTTGATCAGGCAGGAATCGGGCACAAAACCGCTGAAACCCGCTGCCAGTGCCGCCGCTTGTGCCAGTTGGAGAAACACTTCGGGCATCATTGGCCAGGGCTGACCGGTCTGAGGATCGTGACGGGTGTAGCGGTATCCGGTGCGGTCCGTGGTCCAGCCGAATGTGCCGCAACTGCTCAGGGCGACCGACATGGTAAAGCCGCCGGGCGTGACCATCTGCCGAAACGGCGCGGCCGCCAGCACCGCCTCCAGCGCGGGCAGCAAACGCTCGAACCAGGGCAGGGCAAAACCTCTGAGCACCCAGGATTGTTCGCCGATCTGCTCGCGCCGGGGCTCTTGCTCGGGCTCTGCATCGGCAAACAGATCGAAAGTCAGCGGGTACATGGACTCATGTCGCATCGTGAAAGATGATTCCAAGGGTATGCCGTTTGCCGCTGTGCAGGCGACTCACGCCGTGGCGCAGGGTCACGCGGTAGTAACCGCGAGTGCCTTTGACCGGCCGCTGGTTGACGGCAAAGATCAGCCCGTCACCTTTCTTCAGGTCGATGACCATCGGGCGTGACTGCATGCGCGGGCGTTGTTCGGTCATGACAAATTCGCCGCCGGTGAAGTCTTGGTCGGGGTCCGACAGCAGAATCGCCACTTGCAACGGGAAAACATGCTCACCGTACAGATCCTGATGCAGGCAGTTGTAGTCCTGCGGACCATATTGCAGCAATAAGGGTGTCGGACGGTTCTGACCAGCGGCATGACAGCGCTCGAGGAAGGCGGGGTGAGTGTCAGGAAAACGCTGCGGCAAGCCCATTTGTTCATGCCAGCGATTGGCGATGGGCACCAGGCGCGGGTAGAGCGCGCTGCGCAAGCGAGTCACAAGGTCCGGCAACGGGTAGCTGAAATACTTGTACTCGCCGCGGCCGAAGCCGTGACGAGCCATCACCACGTGCGAGCGAAAGGGTTCGGTCCGGGGGTACAGGGCGCTGACCTGATCACAAGCCTTGTGGCTCAGCAGTGAAGGGATGACGGCGTAACCGTCCAGGTCAAGTTGCTGTTCCAGCCGGGGCCAGTCCAGCCGGTCCAGATACTGCTCGCTCATTGCCGGGCCTCTTGTGGTTGAGGTGGCCAGTCTGCAAGACATTGATGGAGCAGGCACTCCGGCGCTTGCGGTCGAACTGCGAACGGGAGCCGACGTCCATTGTCGCTCCGGATTGAGTTACAGCGCTTTGCTGACGCTGATTTCGCTGATGACGTCGTCCGGTCCATGAATGGCGTCCAGCGCCGCTTTGGCTTCTTCTGCGGTGCCGTTTTCAAGCTGAGCAAACTCGAAGCGGCGCTCACCGTTGAGTTTGTATTTGATTACGTACTTGGTCGTTTGGGCCACGGTCGTATCTGCCTGTCTTGTGTTTCGGGTGTGCTGATCAGCTCAGTTTCGTGCTGGAACGGCGAATGATTTTGATCGAATGCGTCAGGGTGGGCTTGCGCGTCACGCTGATAGCGCGGCGGTTGACGGTGTCGATCGTGATGTTCCAGAAACCGGTGCTGGGGGCGGTGATGCGCGCCGGAAACGTGTCGAACGCTCCGCCGTGATAGGTGTGACGGCCGCCATTCTTGAAGCTGCGGAAGTTGGCGTCGTTCATCAAACGGATGTTGCACATTTGGGAGCATTGAATGACGACGATGTCGTCTTCATTGAGGTGCTCGCGCTGATGGATAAATTTCATGGGGCGCCTCCAGAAGGGCTTTTTCTACAAAATCAAAACGATAGCATGGGCGATGGGCGCAGTTTATCAGCCTGAAGGCCTTATTATCCGGTCGCTTTGACAATTAAAAACGCTAATTTCACCTTTGATGAGCGATAAAGCAGTTTGCCTCGGAGAAAAAACGCATCTGCGTTGTCCGAGCCTCTTTATCGGAGGTTTTGTATGAAGTGGGGTTTGTGGGTTGTTTCGCTGGCGGCATTGGTGAGTGGTTGTGCGAACGTCTCTGACATCAATGAGTCACTGCCGACCATGAGCGTGATTTCTGGCAAGAACCCCCATGAATATGCGCAATGCCTCAGCGAAAAACTGACCGACAGCCGTGGCGCCTTGCAAGTCGAGCCGCACAAGGATGGCCTGCGTGTGATTGTGCCGCTCAAGTTTTCCACGGGGCCGTCAGCCGTATTCGACATTGAAGAGCGCTCGGGTGGTAGCAGCATCAAGCTGCACGAAAGCATGTCCAACGTCCCGGTGCGTCCAAAGGATGTACAGAAGGCTGCCACCGAGTGCATTTCCGGCTGATAAACTATCGACCAACAGCACCGATGCCGCCAAAGCCTGTTTTTGGCGGCATCGTCATTTCTGGAGTCGACTATGAAACGAGAGCAGGTCCGGGAGCGCCATGCAGAGGGACTTATCTCTGCCACCCATGTGATCCAGAATCCGGCGGAACTGGGGGAGTGGATCGTGTTTTTCAAGAAAAGCGCCGGGCGCAGCTATTTCCTGGTGGATGACAATGATGAAGTCGAGTCCTTCGGCAAGCTCGACGATCTGATTGAAACGGTGCGCGGACTCGGGATCAGGTTCGCCGAAATTCATCTGTAGGGCCGGGCGCCCTATTTGCAGACCACCACGACGCTGCGGTTCTTGTAATTGCCGATATCGGCGCCGAGGGTTTTTTCACTGACCTTGAGCGCTGGCGTGCCGTCGGTACCGACAATCCGGTAGCCGGTACCTGCACAGGAGGCATCGGCCTTTTCGTAGCAGGCGGCCCAGGAATTCGCCTCTCCCGAGCAGTCGATCGTCAGACCCTGCTCTCCGTTGCCCAGGTAGGTTTCTTTCGACGTTGCGCAGCCGCTCAGGGCCAATACCGCTAGCAAAGGCAAAATTTTATTCATGGTTTGATCATCGTCAGGGGGGTGGGCTAAGGCTGAGACAGCGTCGGAGTCAAAAGGTTATAGCCAAAGGCCACTTCTTTTTCGGAGTTCATAAAAAAGCCCTGCGCCATGGCAGGGCTTTTCGCATCGTACGTCGATCAGCTCTTGTCCTTGCCGCGTCGCTTGGGTTCCGGATGCTCAAGCTCCAGCACCGAGGCCACTTCGATTGCCAAGGCTTCGGAAGGGAAAGGCCCGGCGATATTTTCACCGGTGACACTGGCCACCCACCATTGGCCGTCTTTCACCTTGTTGATCAGGAATCCGTTGACGCTTTTTTCTTGCGACATCTATTTGCCTCGTTGTCTGGTTCAATCGCGCCATGATACCGGCAAACGCACGCAACGGGGGCCGATGGGCGTATGGTGATGGGTTCCGGGCGGTAGAAAACCGTGCATTTGCGCCAGTCTCTGCTATGCATAAGAGGCTGTGCAATCGCCTGTGCAACCTCGCAGGGAACTATCCGCCAGAATAATTCTCTATGTTGGCATCAGTTAGCCAGCGCGGGGGCATTGTAAGGTGCACGCCGCCTGATTAGACTGCGCCGAAACTCGTACACACAGCCCTTTCAAGGACTTTTATGATCAAGAAATGCTTGTTCCCAGCAGCCGGTTACGGTACTCGCTTCCTGCCAGCGACTAAAGCCATGCCCAAAGAAATGCTGCCGGTGGTGAACAAGCCACTGATCCAGTACGGCGTCGAAGAAGCACTGGATGCCGGCTTGAACGAAATCTCCATCGTCACAGGTCGCGGCAAGCGCGCCCTGGAAGACCACTTCGACATCAGCTACGAGCTGGAAAACCAGATCAAGGGCACCGACAAGGAGAAATACCTGGTCGGCATCCGTCGCCTGCTGGATGAGTGCTCGTTCTCCTACACTCGCCAGACAGAAATGAAAGGCCTGGGTCATGCGATCCTGACCGGTCGCCCGCTGATCGGCGACGAGCCGTTCGCCGTGGTGTTGGCGGATGACCTGTGCGTCAACCTGGAAGGAGACGGCGTACTCAAGCAAATGGTCAAGCTGTACAAACAGTATCGCTGCACCATCGTCGCGATCATGGAAGTGGACCCGCAGGAAACCAGCAAGTACGGCGTGATTGCAGGCGACCTGATTGGTGACGACCTGTACCGCGTGCGCAACATGGTCGAGAAACCAAAGCCGGAAGATGCCCCGTCGAACCTGGCGATCATCGGTCGTTACATCATGACGCCGGACATCTTCAGCCTGATCGAACAAACCGAGCCAGGCAAAGGCGGCGAGATCCAGATCACCGACGCCCTGATGAAACAGGCGCAGGATGGATGCGTGATTGCCTACAAGTTCAAAGGCAAGCGTTTCGACTGCGGTGGCGCTGAAGGCTATATCGACGCGACCAACTTCTGCTTCGAGAACTTCTACAAGACGGGCAAGGCTTACTGATAGCTGGTGACCTGTTTGTATCGAAAAGCCACCTTCGGGTGGCTTTTTCATTTTCCGGCCTCATATCGTGTTCAGCGCTTGCTCCACAAATGTCCGCAGGTATGCTGGTCACCTGCCGAGGAGATTGAAAATGGCCTACGATTTTGACCTTTATGTGATTGGTGCCGGTTCCGGCGGTGTGCGGGCTGCGCGGTTTGCCGCCGGGTTTGGCGCGAAAGTGGCGGTGGCCGAGAGTCGCTACCTGGGCGGCACCTGTGTGAACGTCGGCTGCGTGCCGAAAAAATTGCTGGTCTACGGTGCGCACTTCGCCGAGGACTTCGAGCAGGCATCCGGTTTTGGCTGGAGCCTGGATGAAGCGCAGTTCGATTGGGCTACGCTGATCGCCAACAAGGACCGCGAGATCAATCGCCTCAATGGCATTTATCGCAACCTGCTGGTCAACAGCGGCGTCACCTTGCATGAGGGGCACGCGAAGATCGTCGATCCGCATCAGGTCGAGATCAATGGCGAGCGCTTTACCGCCAGGAACATCCTGATCGCGACCGGTGGCTGGCCACAGATTCCGGAGATTCCGGGGCACGAGCATGCCATCAGTTCCAACCAGGCGTTCTTCCTCAAAGAGCTGCCCAAGCGGGTGTTGGTGGTGGGCGGTGGCTACATTGCCGTCGAGTTCGCCGGGATCTTCCATGGTCTGGGTGCCGAGACCACGTTGCTGTATCGCGGCGAACTGTTCCTGCGCGGCTTTGACGGTTCGGTGCGCAAGCACTTGCAGGAAGAGTTGACCAAGCGTGGCATGAACCTGCAATTCAATGCGGACATCGAGCGCATCGACAAGCAGGCCGATGGCAGCCTGAAAGTCACGCTCAAGGACGGCCGCCAGCTGGAAACCGATTGTGTGTTCTACGCCACCGGGCGTCGTCCGATGCTGGACAATCTCGGGCTGGAAAACACCGGGGTCAAGCTCGACAAGAAGGGCTTTGTCGAGGTCGATGAGTTGTATCAGACCGCCGAGCCGTCGATCCTGGCGCTGGGCGATGTGATCGGTCGTGTTCAGCTGACACCGGTCGCGCTGGCTGAAGGCATGGCGGTTGCGCGACGTCTGTTCAAGCCTGAGCAGTATCGTGCGGTGGATTACAAGATGATCCCGACGGCAGTGTTCAGCCTGCCGAACATCGGCACCGTCGGTTTGACCGAAGAAGAGGCCCGCGAAGCCGGCCACGACGTGCAGATCTTCGAAAGCCGCTTCCGGCCAATGAAGCTGACCCTGACAGAGTGCCAGGAGCGCACGCTGATGAAGCTGGTGGTGGATGCCAAGACCGACAAGGTATTGGGTTGCCACATGGTCGGCCCCGAGGCCGGTGAAATCGTCCAGGGCCTGGCGATTGCCTTGAAGGCCGGTGCCACCAAGCGCGACTTCGACGAAACCATCGGCGTGCACCCGACGGCCGCCGAAGAGTTCGTCACCATGCGCACGCCGGTCGCCGGTTAATCGTCCTTCGCTGCGTCTGCCGCTGCCGCAAGGGTTGCGGCCAGACGTACGCGTTCTTCCAGATCCGTCCGGGTCCTGGTCAGTTCAATTTCCAGTGACTTGCTGAGCTGCGACTGCTCATCGACGTTCTGCTTGAGTGCCTGACTTTCCAGCAAGGCGACGCGCAGGCGTTCCTGGAGGAGGGTGCGCTCGCCGTCGACGCGGGTGGCCTGTTCCAGCAACTGATCCTGGCGGGTATTGCTTTGCTTGAGCTGTTCCTGCAGCAGACTCAGCTCGCGCAGTGTGCCGCGGTTTTCAGTCAGCAAGCGTTCGTTGTCGCGGTGCAACTGGGTGATTTCATCCTGGCGTACCAGTGCGCTTTGTTGTGCCTGGCGCAGTTCCATCTGTAGCTGTTGCACCTGGCCTTCGTGGCGACTCATTTCCTGTTCGCGCTGTTCCTTGACCGCATTGCGGTAGTGCTCCAGTGCGTCGCGTGTGTGCAGGTGCTTTTCCTCAAGGGAGCGGATCTGCTCGTCCTTGTCTTTCAAGCGCAATTCGAAATCGGCCAGCGCCTGGTTCATCCCGGCGTTACGGGTTTGCTCCGTTTGCAGCATGGCGCGGGTTTCTTGCAGGGCCTCGGATTCCTGAGTCAGTGCCAGGCTCTGGAACTCGTATTGCTGGTGCAGTTCGCTGTTGGCCTCTTGCGCTTCGTCGAGCTGTTTTTCCAGCGCCTTGCGTTGTTCCTCGTACTGCGTGCGCGCCTGGTCGATGGGTTCCTGCGCTTGCTCCTTGAGCCGTTGTGCGAGCCGCGCCACCAGCGCCATCAGTTCGTCGTCAATCGGTTCCGCTGGCGCTTCAACCGTCTCGTTCCTGTCATCGAGCTCTTTGAGGTAGCGATGAATCGTGGTTTTCGAGCCGGTATTGCCCATTTCGATCCGTACGGCATCGATGCTGGGGTTTTCGCCGCGGGCGAGGATCGCCAACCGAGCGGCTTGCACCACCGCTTTATTTACACCGCCGCGTGCCATGAGATCTCCCGGGTTTTGATAATGTGGTACGTACCACGAAAATACATATTGTACCATTCAATTTATAAAGTTAAATACTGAATGCAATTAACACGGGATATACTGGTATTACCCCGTGTGATAGCAGTTTCGAGGTATTCCTCGCGCTATTTCCGTACACAAACACGTGCAGGAGCGAGCTTGCTCGCGATGACCCCAAGACCGCCGCGGGGCACCTGCCAACCAGCGTCATCGTTAACGATCATCGCGAGCGAGCTCGCTCCTACAGTCAGTCGGTCAAAACAGGTTCATGCCCTATGAGCGATCTGGATCGCTATCTGCAAGCCGCAACTCGCGACAACACCCGTCGCAGCTATCGGGCAGCCATCGAACACTTCGAAGTCACGTGGGGCGGGTTTCTGCCGGCAACCGGCGACAGCGTGGCGCGTTATCTGGTGGCGCATGCCGGGGTGTTGTCGATCAATACGTTGAAACTGCGCTTGTCGGCCTTGGCGCAGTGGCACAACAGCCAGGGTTTTGCCGACCCCACCAAGGCGCCGGTGGTGCGCAAGGTGTTCAAGGGCATCCGCGCGTTGCACCCGGCCCAGGAAAAACAGGCCGAACCCTTGCAGCTTCAACACCTGGAGCAGGTGGTCAGTCGTCTGGAGCTGGAAGTGCAAATCGCAAAGGCCGAAGGCGACCGACCGGGATTGCTGCGGGCCAGGCGCGACATGGCGTTGATCCTGCTGGGCTTCTGGCGCGGCTTTCGCAGCGACGAGTTGTGCAGGCTTCAGGTTGAACACGTGCAGGCCAGCGCCGGTTCCGGCATCAGCCTCTATCTGCCGCGCAGCAAGGGTGATCGCGACAACCTCGGCAAGACTTATCAGACGCCGGCCTTGCAGCGGTTGTGCCCGGTGCAGGCTTACATCGCATGGATCACCGAAGCGGCACTGATTCGTGGGCCGGTGTTTCGTGGCATCGATCGCTGGGGGCATCTGGGTGAGGAGGGGTTGCACGCCAACAGCGTGATTCCCTTATTGCGCCAGGCGCTGGAGCGCGCAGGCATTGCCGGCGAACTCTACACCAGCCATTCCTTGCGCCGTGGCTTTGCGACCTGGGCGCATCAAAGTGGCTGGGATCTGAAGTCGCTGATGAGTTATGTGGGCTGGAAGGACATGAAGTCGGCCATGCGCTACATCGAAGCCAGTCCGTTCCTGGGGATGGCGCGCCTCACGGAAAAGCCGATTGAGTCCTAGAGATCGTTTTCTTCTATAAATACAGTCGGCTAATAGCTAAAGCCAATCAGCAGCATCAGGTTTGCCAATGAGCCTTCCGTTCGTCGAGTGGGTAAAGTTCTCTCCATCAACTTCTTAACCCCTGACGGAGAGTCAACGATGCCTATCATCAACAGCCAAGTTAAACCGTTCAAAGCTGACGCATTCAAAAATGGCGACTTCGTAAAAGTCTCGGACGCTGACCTGAAAGGCAAGTGGTCTGTAGTGTTCTTCTACCCGGCCGACTTCACCTTCGTCTGCCCGACCGAGCTGGAAGACCTGGCTGACAACTACGACGCCTTCCAGAAACTGGGCGTCGAGATCTATAGCGTTTCCACCGACACTCACTTTGCCCACGCTGCCTGGCACAACACTTCGCCAGCCATCGGCAAAATCCAGTACACCATGATCGGCGACCCGACCCACGCCATCACCCGCAACTTCGACGTGCTGATCGAAGAAGCAGGTCTGGCTGACCGTGGCACCTTCGTGATCAACCCGGAAGGCCAGATCAAGATCGTTGAACTGAACGACGGCGGTGTAGGCCGTGACGCTTCCGAGCTGCTGCGCAAAATCAAGGCTGCCCAGTACGTCGCTGCTCACCCGGGCCAGGTTTGCCCTGCCAAGTGGAAAGAAGGCGAGGCCACTCTGGCACCGTCCCTGGACCTGGTCGGCAAGATCTAAGTCTGTGACGCGCTTCATCAGGGCGGACTTCCGCACCTTCTAAGCAAGCTGCACCGCCCAATAAAAACGCCCGGGCGAGATTCGCTCGGGCGTTTTTTTATGTCTTCGCAAAAGCAAAAAGGAAATCGCCCGTATGTTGGACACCAATCTTAAAGCCCAGTTGAAATCGTACCTGGAACGGGTCACCCAGCCAATCGAGATCGTTGCTTCCCTCGACGACGGTGCGAAATCCCAGGAAATGCTCGAACTGTTGAGAGACGTTGCCAGTCTTTCCACCCAGATTACTTTGCTCGACAACGGTGATGATGCACGCAAGCCATCGTTCTCGATCAATCGCCCGGGAGCCGACATCAGCCTGCGTTTTGCCGGCATCCCGATGGGCCACGAATTCACTTCGCTGGTGCTGGCCTTGCTGCAAGTCGGCGGTCATCCGTCCAAGGCCAGTGTCGAGGTGATCGAACAGATCCGTTCGCTCAAAGGCGAGTTCAACTTCGAGACTTACTTCTCGCTGTCGTGCCAGAACTGCCCGGACGTGGTCCAGGCGCTGAACCTGATGGCGGTACTGAACCCGAACATTCGCCACGTCGCCATCGACGGTGCACTGTTCCAGGCTGAAGTCGATGAGCGCCAGATCATGGCGGTCCCAAGTATCTACCTCAATGGTGTGAATTTCGGTCAGGGCCGCATGGGCCTGGAAGAAATCCTCGCGAAGATCGACACCAGCGGCATTGAGCGTCAGGCCGAGAAAATCAGCGCCAAGGACGCCTTTGACGTACTGGTAGTCGGCGGTGGCCCGGCCGGTGCTTCGGCGGCCATCTATGCGGCTCGTAAAGGCATTCGCACCGGTGTCGCGGCCGAGCGTTTTGGTGGTCAGGTGCTGGACACCATGGCCATCGAAAACTTCATCTCGGTGCAGGAAACCGAAGGGCCGAAACTGGCCGTGGCCCTGGAAGAACACGTCAAACAGTACGACGTGGACATCATGAATCTGCAACGTGCCGACAAACTGGTGCCCGGCAAAAATGGCGAGCTGCACCAGATTCACTTCGCCAGTGGCGCATCGCTCAAAGCCAAAAGCGTGATTCTGGCGACTGGAGCGCGGTGGCGTGAAATGAACGTCCCGGGCGAGCAGGAATACCGCAACAAAGGCGTGGCGTACTGCACGCACTGCGACGGCCCGCTGTTCAAGGGCAAGCGCGTGGCAGTCATTGGCGGCGGTAACTCCGGCGTCGAGGCGGCCATCGACCTGGCGGGCATCGTGTCCCACGTCACGCTGCTGGAGTTCGACGTTCAGTTGCGCGCCGATGCGGTGTTGCAGCGCAAGTTGCACAGCCTGCCGAACGTCACCGTGATCACCAGTGCGCAAACCACCGAAGTCACCGGCGACGGCCAGAAGGTCAACGGCCTGCGCTACAAGGATCGCCAGAGCGACGAAGTGCGCAGCGTGGAGCTGGAAGGGATCTTTGTGCAGATCGGTTTGCTGCCCAACACCGATTGGCTCAAAGGCACGATTGAGCTGTCACCCCGTGGCGAGATCATTGTTGACGCTCGCGGTGAAACGTCGGTGCCGGGTGTGTTCGCCGCCGGCGACGTGACCACTGTGCCGTACAAGCAGATCGTGATTGCGGTGGGCGAGGGCGCCAAGGCTTCGCTAAGCGCCTTCGATCACCTGATCCGCACGTCCGCCCCGGCATAAAACCCGGCGCTGAAAACACAAAACCCCATGAGCGATAATGGGGTTTTTTGTGCCTTGCACATCACCAATGTGGGAGCGGGCTTGCTCGCGAAGGCGGTGTATCAGACGACATTTTTGTTGACTGACACTCCGCCTTCGCGAGCAAGCCCGCTCCCACAGGGGATGTGTGGTGGGCTTTACAGCGGCGCTGGCTGGATGATCTCGACCCAGTAGGCGTCCGGGTCCTTGATGAATGCCAGGCTCTTCATGCGGCCATCGCTCAGGCGTTTCTGGAAATCGCAGCCCAGTGCTTCAAAGCGCTCGCAGGCGGCGACGATGTCCGGCACCGAGATGCAGATATGGCCAAAACCGCGGGGGTCGGTGTTGCCATTGTGGTAAGCGAAGTCCGGGTCGTTCTCTGTGCCATGGTTGTGGGTCAGTTCGAGAATACCGGGGATCGATTTCATCCACTCGGTGCGCGCGGCGGCATCGGCCGGGATCTGGTTTTTGTCGACCAGCGCCAGGAAATACAGGCTGAACTCGGCTTCCGGGAAGTCGCGTTTTTCCACCAGGCTAAAGCCCAGGATGCGTGTGTAGAAGTCCAGGGACCTGGTGATGTCCTTGACCCGCAGCATGGTGTGGTTGAAGACAAATTTCTGCGTGGCGGTGTCCGGTTGGGCGGTGACGCCGGGGAAGGTGTTCAATTCGTGCAGGCTCATGGGCCCTCCGGAAAATATGTGGGCTAACGAATGGTGACAATGATACGCAAGGGTACGGACATCACCAAACCCAAACAGTCGGCTATTGCCTGACAGCCGGCCTGGGCCCAGACTTTACGGCTTGATCCGTGAGTGCCGATTGCAATGATTCGATTCCGTAACCTGCTGTTTATCCTGCTGAGTGTGTTTTCGCTGGCTGGCGCTGCTCGTGCCGATGCGCCAGTGGTGACCTGGCCGCAAGGCTGGCAGATCGAAGCTGTCCCTGACTCTGCGGCGGGGGTGAGTCGCCAGCGGGCGGTGAAAAATGATAAGGACGGATCGCCGCTCCTGGTGATGGAGCTGACCATGAGCCCGGTGCAAAGCGATCATCAGGTAAACCTCGAAGGCGTATTGCTGGAGATGCGCAAGTCGGTTCAAAAAGACTTCTTTCAGGGTGGGTATCAAAGTGTCTGTACGCGAATTCATTCGACTACCTTGAGTCGATTGGCCGCGCTGGAAACAACCTGCACCGTGACGCAAAACGGCAGGCATGTGCTTTCGCAAACATTGGTGGCCGCGGTGGATGCCGATAAGGCCTATGTTTTTTCCTATGCAGGGCAGGCCGAGGCTTATAAGGCGAGCCAGGATGAAATAGACGCAGCCCGTAACAGCTTGAAACTTTAGTTGGCGACAGTGCTTTTTCGATGCATGATAAAAATTTTAGATATCCAAATGGATTAAGCACAAAGTAGTTGGCGGCCAGGTAGTTGTCTTGTGCTCGCCGGGGGCATTTAGATAGCCCATGAAAAAGCCCTGCATAAGCAGGGCTTTTTTGTCGCCGCGAGAGTTAGCCGCGCAGCCAGGAGTCAACGGTGGCTGCACCGTACTGTTCTTTCCAGGCTTTCAGGCCGCGGTGATTGCCGCCCTTGGTTTCAATCAGCTCGCCGGTATGCGGGTTCTGATAAACCTTGACCACACGAGCACGGCGGGTTTTCGGTGCTGCTTGCTGCAGGCCGGATTTTGCCGGGTTAGGGTCGAGAATGGCGATGATGTCGCGCAAGCTCTTGCCATAGGTTTTCATCAAGCCCTGGAGCTTCTCTTCGAATTCGATTTCTTTCTTGAGCCCGGCATCGTTCTTCAGGGATTCCAACTGCTTGAGCTGTTCTTGAAGGGCCTTTTCGGCTGCACGAAATTCAGCGAGTCTGGACAATATCTTTACTCCAATAGTGTGTTTGGCTGATACCAACCGCAAACAAAGCTATAAGCCAAGAGCCTTGAAGCGACTCGGTGATAGTGGCTCACCTGCCAAATTAGCGCAGGCAGGAAAAATTGTAGTAGTTAATTGGCCAAGAGTAAATCCTGTCTTTTTCTTCATGTAACGTTGGTAGTGTCTTGATTCAAATTTATGCCTGTAGTCGTTGTTTTATCGATTAAATTTTCGAGTTAATGGTTGCTTAATGCACTAATGAATTCCGCCCCGGGCATGGGTTTGCCGAACAGATAACCCTGCAGGAAGTTGACCTTACGAGCGCTGAGGTAATCACTCTGCTCACGGGTTTCGACACCTTCGGCCACCATGGCAAGGTCGAGTTTCACGGCCAGGTCGATGATGCTGTCGAGGATGTGGCTGGAGAGGGTGTCGATGCCGATCATGGCGACAAAACTCTGGTCTATTTTCAGGAAGTCGACATTGAACTGCCGCAGGTAGCCAAGGCTTGAATGACCCGTACCGAAATCGTCGATGGCGATCTTCACGCCCAGTTCGCGAAGTTGCTCGAACAGTTGCAGGGTGATCGCCGTTGGCTCGATAAGTTCGCGCTCGGTCAGTTCCAGTACCAGGTAGATCGAGCCCGGCTCGAACGCATCGAGAAACTCGCGGCAATCCTTGACCAGATCCAGGTCCTGGCAATGGCTGGCGGTAATGTTGATGCCAATGTGAAAGGGTTTGTTGAATCCGGCGGATTTCGGCGCGAGCAGGGCGGCGGTTTGTCGCATGAGCGAACGGGTCATCGGTACGATCAGTCCGCAGTGCTCGGCAAACGGGATGAACAGGTCCGGACGCACCAGGCCTTCCTTCGGATGTTTCCAGCGCATCAGCACTTCAGCGCCGGACCAGCTTTTGCTGTCGCCATGCACCACGGGCTGGAAGTACGGAATGAACTCTGCGGCTTCCAGTGCCCGTTGCATTTCCTGGGTGGGGGCCGATGAGCGCTTTTGCAGGAAGTGACCAATTGACCCGGCAATCACGCCGAAGAAAATCAGCAGACTGAACAGGGGGGGATACTCGCTGCTCATGTATCGCCAGGTTTCGCCTTTGGGGAAACCGGCTTGCACGGCAAAAGCATAGTGCCCGGAGGTCAAGCGGCTCTGCGCAACGGGTAGTTCAGGCGCGGCACCTGTGTGAACCTTGCCATCGGCGGACATCCAGTCCGGGCCAACTTGCAGCACCAGCAAGGTCTGGCGGCCGATCAAGCGCAGAACGTTGCCCAAGTGATAACCATAGAGGGTCGTCAGCGCACCTTTTTTTCCTTCGCTCAGGCGGTAAACCAGCAAGGCGGTGTTGGGCGTCACCGGATTGCCGTTCATGAGCCACAAAGCGCCCTGGGTGTAGTCGCCGGGGCTGACCGTCTCCTGATAGTCGCCGAACAGCGAGCTGCAATAGAGGTTGTTGTCCCACACCAGATTGGTCGAGCGCACGAATGGGCGACGAGTGACCTGCTCGCGCAGCGCCAGTTTGACGTCACCGCAACTTTGGCCAGCCATCGGCAGCAGTTCGCGTGCGGCCTGAGCGGCGTTGTCGAGCATCAAGTCGAACTGACGAACTGCTTCCTCGGCGGTTTTTTCGCTGTCTTGCTTGAGCACACGCCCTGCCTGCATGTAAAGAATGATGGCCCCCAGCAGCACCGGGAGCAATCCGCTGATCAGGGTGACAGCAACTTTTGTGCTGCGACTGCGGGTTTTGGCTTTCAGCGGCATTCGCGAATCCCGTCACGAAGAAGTAAGGCTCTCAACAGCTGGCAGGGCAATACGCCTCCCATAAAGAGTTCGGGTAATGGCCATGATAGTTGGCCCTTGGTAGTTATGCTGGCAATGAACCTTCGGCGCCGACCGTCACCCCGTCGCCACGAGCGACGACATCCAGGGTGCTCATCAGCTGCGAGCAGCGATAACGGATGTTGCGCGTCAGTCGGGCCGCGGTGAACAGGCGTGAAACCAGCTCCGAAGACCCGGCCTCGGTCAGCACAAACGGGAAGTCGCAACGGTCCTTCAGGTTCAGACTGTCGTGAACCGCCAGCGGGTGGTCAGCGGGCAACAGCGCGACCGTGTTGAAACGCTCCTCGGGCAACACCACAAAGCCGATGTCGATCCGTCGCTTTTACAGCGCTGTTGCTCGATGAGCCGTTGACGCTGGTCATGTGCCTGGGCGGCGGGCTGATACTGGCGGGGATTTTCCTCTGCAACAAACCCCTTGCGCGGGTAAGGAAAAAGGGGATTTGATACAGAAGGCGGACAAATCTATTTACGCTGTGTAGAATCAGGTTACGCATACAATAATAATCGTCTTCTGGCAGCAGAAGCCTCGCCCGCAAGAGCCTTGGGTCGACAATGAAGATATTCGGGTTTCAACTGATCTACGGTGATTTTCTCGCCCGCAGCGTGCGGGGCATCTCCTGTGCGCCACCCAGTGGTCTCAGCATTGCTTACAACTAACCTTAGTTAATTGATAAAAAATGATGAGGCGCCAACCATGGCAGATTTATACGAAAACCCGATGGGCCTGATGGGCTTTGAGTTCATCGAGCTCGCATCGCCGACCCCGAACACCCTGGAGCCGATCTTCGAGATCATGGGCTTCACGAAGGTGGCGACCCACCGCTCCAAGGACGTGCACCTGTATCGTCAGGGCGCGATCAACCTGATCCTCAACAATGAACCCCACAGTGTCGCCTCGTACTTTGCGGCCGAGCACGGCCCGTCGGTGTGCGGCATGGCGTTCCGCGTCAAGGATTCGCAAAAAGCCTACAAGCGTGCCCTGGAACTCGGCGCCCAGCCGATCCACATCGAAACCGGCCCGATGGAGCTGAACCTGCCGGCGATCAAAGGCATTGGCGGTGCGCCGCTGTACCTGATCGACCGTTTCGGTGAAGGCAGCTCGATTTATGACATCGACTTCGTGTTCATCGAAGGCGTTGACCGTCACCCGGTCGGTGCCGGCCTGAAGATCATCGATCACCTGACCCATAACGTGTATCGCGGTCGCATGGCCTACTGGGCCAACTTCTACGAGAAGTTGTTCAACTTCCGCGAAATCCGCTACTTCGACATCAAGGGCGAGTACACCGGCCTGACCTCCAAGGCCATGACCGCACCCGATGGCATGATCCGCATCCCGCTGAACGAAGAATCGTCCAAGGGCGCCGGGCAGATCGAAGAGTTCCTGATGCAGTTCAACGGCGAGGGCATCCAGCACGTTGCCTTCCTGTCCGATGACCTGCTCAAGACCTGGGACCACCTGAAAAGCATCGGCATGCGTTTCATGACCGCGCCGCCGGACACCTATTACGAAATGCTCGAAGGCCGTTTGCCGAACCACGGCGAGCCGGTCGGCGAACTGCAGGCGCGTGGCATCTTGCTGGACGGTTCGTCCGAATCGGGCGACAAGCGTCTGCTGTTGCAGATCTTCTCGGAAACCCTGATGGGGCCGGTGTTCTTCGAGTTCATCCAGCGTAAGGGCGATGACGGTTTCGGCGAAGGCAACTTCAAGGCGCTGTTCGAATCGATCGAGCGTGACCAGGTTCGTCGTGGTGTTCTCTCCACTGACTAAACCGTTGACGCTGTAAAAAACTGTGGGAGCGGGCTTGCTCGCGAAAGCGGTGTGTCAGTCGCCATCTAAGCTGGCTGACACACCGCATTCGCGAGCAAGCCCGCTCCCACATTTGTTTTGGGTGTGGTTAAGGCCTGCGCTGCCGCACCAGATGCTTGAACCCTTCGAACACCAGCACCAGCACCGCCATCCAGATCGGGATGTAGGTCAGCCATTCGCCGGCCTTGATGCTCTCTCCCAACAGCAGCGCCACGCCCAGCAGCAGCACCGGTTCGACGTAGCTCAACAAGCCGAACAGGCTGAACGGCAGCAGGCGACTGGCAATGATGTAGACCACCAGCGCTGAAGCGCTGATCACGCCGAGCAGCGGGATCAACAGCGACAACCATGGGTGCTGGTCAAACACGAGAAAACCCTGTGCACCGCTCTGAACGAACCAGAAGGCCACGGGTAGCGTCAACGCCATGTCCAGCCACAAGCCGCCGAGGTTGTCCGCTGCCAGCCGTTTGCGCAGAACGAAGTAGGCCGGATAACCAATGCAGACCAGCAACGTCGCCCAGGAAAAACCACCGACCTGATACACCTCGTTGACCACGCCCAGGCAGGCGAACACCACGGCGACTTTTTGCAGGTACGACAGGCGTTCGCCATAGGCGATCCGCCCGGTCAACACCATGGTCAGCGGCAGCAGGAAGTAACCCAGGGATACATCCAGGCTGTAACCGTTGAGCGGCGCCCACATGAACAGCCACAATTGCACGCCGAGCAGGGCAGAGGAGGCGATCAGCGCGCCAATCAGCTTCGGATCGGCCTTGGCGCGCCGTACGATCTCCAGCACGCGCTTCCACTCGCCGGACACCACCATGAACACGGTCATGCACGGCACGGTCAGCAGCATGCGCCAACCGAAGATTTCCACGCCGCTCAAGGGTGTGAGCAGCGATGTGTAGTAATACATGACGGCAAACAGCACCGAGGCTGAAACCGATAGAGCGATACCTTTAGACAAGCTGTCCTCGCGAGGTTGAAGGTGAAACGGGGGGTGCGGAGGATACGTGGTTTTCGAGCCGAATATTGACCAATCAATCAACACGGTCCAACTGTGGGAGCGGGCTTGCTCGCGAAAGCGGTTTTCCAGCCAACATCAATGTTGAATGTTAAGCAGCCTTCGCGAGCAAGCCCGCTCCCACAATGGGTTATCTGTTCACTCAGTTGCTACGCGGTTTACGCCCCGACACAAAATGGCTCACATCATTGAACCCCGGTGTCGACGCATGCCCCGGTGTCACCAGCGCATCGATGAACGCCTCGTCCTCGACCGTGATCTTCACCGCCTGCGCCTTAGTGTAGGCGTCCCATTGCGCTTCGGTACGCGGCCCGACAATGGCCGAGGTCACGGCGCTGTTGTTCAGCACCCAGGCAATCGCGAACTCGACGATGCCGACGCCGCGCTCCTGGGTGTACTGCTGGATCTGCTGGGCGATGCGCAGGGATTCGACGCGCCATTCAGTTTCCAGGATGCGTTTGTCCTGGCGACCGGCACGGCTGTTGGCGTCCGGTTTCACATCCGGCGCGTATTTACCGCTGAGCACCCCGCGTGCCAGCGGGCTGTAGGGCACCACGCCCAGACCATAGTTTTGCGCCGCCGTGATCTGCTCGGTTTCAGCCTGACGGTTGACGATGTTGTACAGCGGCTGGCTGATCACCGGCCGGTCAACGCCGAGCTTGTCAGCCACGCGAATCACTTCGGCGATGCGCCAGCCACGATAATTGGACAGGCCCCAATAGCGGATCTTGCCCTGGCGAATCAAGTCGCCGATGGCCGATACCGTGACGTCCAGCGGCGTGTTGTGGTCTTCACGGTGCAGGTAGTAGATGTCGAGGTAGTCGGTGCCCAGGCGCTTCAGGCTGGCGTCGAGACCGTTGAACAGATGCTTGCGGCTCAGACCGCTGCGGTTGGGGATACCGTCCACGGGACCGAAGCCGACCTTGGTGGCCAGTACCCATTCATGACGGCGGCTGGCGATGGCCTCGCCGACGATTTCCTCGGAACGGCCGTTGGTGTAGACGTCGGCGGTGTCGATGAAATTGATGCCCTGGTCCCAGGCCTTGTCGATGATCCGCAGGGAGTCTTCGGTACTGGTCTGTTCGCCGAACATCATGGTGCCCAGGGTCAGGGTGGACACCTGCAGGCCCGAATGACCCAGTGTGCGATAGCTCATGAGCAAATCCTTTTACCGGTGGGAAAGGCTCAATCAGATACCAGAACTGCACCCTGGAGCAAACGCAAATCGAATCAAATGTGGGAGCGGGCTTGCTCGCGAAGGCGGTGTATCAGTCGACAATATTGTTGTCTGACACTCCGCCTTCGCGAGCAAGCCCGCTCCCACACCTGATTTGTGGGGATCAGGTGCGCAGCGTACGAGTCATGCGCAACGCCAGCAGACTGCCGCAGACAATCACCCCCGCCAGCAGGTACAGCGCCGCATCGGTCGAACCGGTGCTGTCCTTGACCCAACCCACCAGGTACGGGCTGAGGAATCCGGCCATCTGGCCCATCGAGTTGATCAGCGCCAGGCCACCGGCAGCAGCGCCGGCACTGAGCAGGGCGGTCGGCACCGGCCAGAACATCGGCAGGCCGGTGAGGGCGCCCATGGTGGCGATGGTCAGGCCGAGAATCGCGATGGCCGGGTTGGCGGCGAAGTTCACCGCGATCAGCAGCCCCAGCGCGCCCATCAGCATCGGCACCACCAGATGCCAGCGACGTTCTTTGCGCAGGTCCGCCGAGCGACCCACGATCAGCATAAACACCGCCGCCAGCAGGTACGGAATCGCACTGAGCCAGCCGATCACCAGGTTATCGCCAAAGCCCAGGTTCTTGATGATCGAGGGCAGCCAGAAGTTGATCGCGTACACGCCGCTCTGGATGCAGAAGTAGATCAGGCCGAAGGCCCAGATCGCCGGGTTCTTGAACACCGCCAGCAGCGAATCAGTGGTGGTTTTCGGTTTGTTGGCCAGGTCTTCAGCGTGGTCCGCTTCCAGCACCGAACGCTCGAACGGGGTCAGCCATTTCGCATTGGCGTAACTGTCACTGAGCAGGAAGTAAGCCAGCGCACCGAGGATCACCGTCGGAATGCCTTGCAGCAGGAACATCCACTGCCAACCGGCGAGACCGCCCTGGCCCGCGGCGAAGTGGTTGAGAATCCAGCCGGAGAAGGGGCTGCCGAGCAGGCCGGAGACCGGGATCGCCGACATGAACAGCGCCATGATGCGGCCACGGCGGAAGGTCGGGAACCACTGCGAGAGATACAGCACCACGCCCGGAAAGAACCCGGCTTCGGCGGCACCGGTGAACAGGCGCAGGGTATAGAACTCGGTCGGCGTGGTGACGAACAGCAGGCAGGTCGACAGCGTGCCCCAGGTCATCATCATCAGCGCGATCCAGCGCCGAGGACCGAATTTCGTCAAGGCCAGGTTGCTGGGTACGCCGCACAGCACATAACCGATAAAGAAGATGCCGGCGCCCAGGCCGTACACGGTTTCGCTGAACTTCAGCGCGTCGAGCATCTGCAGCTTGGCAAATCCAACGTTGACCCGGTCGAGGTAGTTGAACAGGTAGCAGATGAAAATGAAGGGGATCAAACGCAGGGTGATGCGTTTGTAGACGGCGTTTTTGTCGTCAGCGATGGCCTCGGACGCTACGGCGCTCTGTGTCATGGCGGCTCTCTCTTTATTATGATTTTTTGCGATGCAAAGGGTAACGTTGATCGCCCAGAGAGTCTCGACCACCCTCAGGGTGGCTGTCTTTGTGCCTGAGCACAGGGTTTGCAACCAAGGCCTGTGCGGGTGAACAACCCGTTCCATCACCGTCTTCAAGGATCACTTGCATGTTCGAACTCGATCACGACCTGGCCCAGGACATCGTCGACCGGGCGATGGCCATCCTGCCGTACAACGTCAACGTCATGGACAGCCAGGGCCTGATCCTGGGCAGTGGCGAACCGGAACGGGTCAACACCCGGCATGAAGGCGCGCAACTGGTCCTGGCCAACGGCCGCGTGGTGGAGATCGATGCGCAGACGGCGATTCATCTCAAGGGTGTGCAGCCGGGCATCAACCTGCCGCTGTTGCTCGATCAGCGCCTGATCGGCGTGCTGGGTATCACCGGCGAACCCGAGCAACTGCGCACCTATGCCGAACTGGTGCGCATGACCGCCGAGATGCTGGTGGGCCAGCGCAACCAGCAGGCCGAACAGCAATGGCGGCGCCAGCGCTGCGATGATCTGCTGGCGCTGCTGCTCAGCGAAGCCGGGGATTCTCCGCGACTGATCGATGAGGCGCAGCAGTTGGGTCTCAAGCCACAAATGACCCGGGTGCCGTACCTGTTCGAACTGGGCCTGGAACATGCTGCGGGGCAAACCGTCGAGGCACTGAGTGCCTGGTTGACCACTCGCCACCCGGACAGTTGGTGCGTCAGCTCGGCCAAAACTTCGTTGCTCTGGTGCCGTCCGGCCAGCCAGACGATCGAGAACGAGCGTTTGCTGGACAAGCTTGACGGCCTCGGCTGGAACATCCTGCGCATTGCCGTCGGTGGGCAAGCCGATGGGCTGGCGGTGTTGCGTCGCTGCTATCGCCGGGTCGGTGACTTGCTGGCCTACGGTCGCGAAGTGTTGCCGCACTCCCGATTGCTGACGCTCAACCGCTATCGGCTGCCGGTGATGCTCTGGCGCCACCGCAACGACGACGCCCTCGACGAATTGCTCAACCCGCTGCGCAAGGTCATTGCCAAGGACAGCAATGGTCAGTTGCTGGCGACCCTGCGCAGTTGGTGTGAACACGACGGCCAGAGCCAGGCCTGCGCCGAGGCGCTGGGCATCCATCGCAACAGCCTGCGTTATCGCATGGAACGGATTGCCGAGCTCAGCGGCGTCGATCCGCTGCGGCTTGATGGGATGCTCGCGCTGTATCTGGGCGTGCAACTGCTGCCCGAGCCGGACTCAATTTCGTGAGCGACAAAATCCCCCTGTAGGAGCGAGCTTGCTCGCGAAAAAACAGAGGACGCCGCGGTAAGTCTGATTTCCCGCGTCATCGTTACCCTCCATCGCGAGCAAGCTCGCTCCTACAGGTGAAACGTCTGCCTCGGGTTTTGTGGAAATGAACAATAATCCTCAACACCGCTTGTGCAGCGGACCGGCGTTATTGTTCATGGCGGCTGGCAGCATGTGGGCATTGGAACTGGAGAATTCCCATGAAAATCGTAATCGCCCCCGACTCGTTCAAGGACAGCCTCAGCGCTCAAGGCGTAGCCGACGCCATTGCCTTGGGATTGGCGCAGGTCTGGCCTGATGCCCAACTGGTCAAATGCCCGATGGCCGACGGCGGGGAAGGGACTGTCGAGTCGATTCTTGCCGCGTGCGAAGGCGAACTGCGTCGCACCCTGGTTCGCGGGCCGCTGGGGGCCATGGTGGATGCCGCCTGGGGATGGTTGCCGCAGAGCCACACCGCGATCATCGAAATGGCCGAGGCCAGCGGTTTGCAGTTGGTCCCGGTGGCGCAGCGGGATGCGTGCATCAGCAGCACCTTCGGCACCGGGCAATTGATCCGTGCCGCACTGGATGCCGGTGCAAAACGGGTGATCCTGGCGATTGGCGGCAGCGCGACCAACGACGGCGGCGCCGGTGCCATGCAGGCCTTGGGCGTTAAGTTGCTGGACGCTCAGGGACAGACGTTGTCACCGGGCGGACTCGCCCTTGCGCAATTGGCCCGGGTGGACCTGAGCGATATCGATCCGCGTCTGGCGCAGGTGCGCTTCGACATCGCTGCCGACGTCAATAATCCGCTGTGCGGCCCCCACGGCGCCTCGGCGATTTTCGGCCCGCAAAAAGGCGCCTCGCCCGTGCAGGTCCAACAACTGGACCGGGCGCTGGGGCACTTTGCCGACCATTGCGCGGCCGCTTTGAGCAACGACGTTCGCGACGAACCGGGGAGTGGCGCGGCGGGTGGCCTGGGGTTTGCCGCCAAGGCGTTCCTGGGTGCGCAGTTCAAGGCCGGGGTCGAGGTGGTCGGCGAACTGGTGGGTCTGGCCGAGGCGGTTGCAGGCGCCGATCTGGTGATCACCGGCGAAGGGCGTTTCGATGCGCAAACCCTGCGCGGCAAGACGCCATTCGGTGTGGCGCGTGTGGCCAGGCAACACGCCGTGCCGGTCATCGTCATCGCCGGCACCCTGGGCGAGGGGTATCAGGCGCTTTATGAGCACGGCATCGACGCTGCGTTTGCCCTGGCGAGCGGACCGATGACCCTGGAACAGGCCTGCGCCGAAGCGCCGCGCTTGCTGCGTGAGCGGGCAACCGACATCGCGCGTGTCTGGCGGATGGCTGTTCGCAAGCCTTGAACGATGCCTGTCAATCAACGACATCCTTGTGGCGAGGGAGCTTGCTCCCGTTGGGCTGCGCAGCGGCCCCCCTTGTTCGGCGGTTGCTGCGCAACCGAACGGGAGCAAGCTCCCTCGCCACAAAAGCTCCGATGGCAATTTCGAGGGTGGATTTGAACGCCATGCTGGCGCGTTTCGTGATTTGAGATAGGGTTGTGGCTTGGAGTACCCGCGCGACAGGAGAACAACATGCGCTACTCAGCCTTGACCCAACGAATCGCCGGTGACGGTGCGGCGGCCTGGCAGATTCACGATCGAGCGCTGCACTTGCGCGAACAGGGCGTCGACGTCCTGCTGTTGTCCATTGGCGACCCCGACTTCGATACGCCGCAACCCATTGTCCAGGCCGCCATCGCCAGCTTGTTGGCCGGTGATACGCACTATCCTGAAGTGCGCGGCAGTCGCGGGCTGCGCGACAGCATTGCCCGCCGGCATCGGCAACGCAATGGCCAGGTGGTGGATGGCGAACACGTGATCGTCTTTCCAGGGGCGCAGTGCGCGGTGTATTCGGTGGCGCAATGCCTGCTCGACCCGGGCGATGAAGTGATTGTCGCCGAGCCGATGTACGTGACCTATGAAGGCGTGATCGGCGCGTGTGCGGCCACCGTGGTCCCGGTGCCGGTGCGCCCGCAGAACGGGTTTCGCGTCGACCCGCTGGATGTCGCGGCGCGGATCACGCCCAAGACACGCGCCATACTGCTCAACAGTCCGAACAATCCATCCGGCGCCAGTTTGCCACTGGCCATCTGGCAAGAGCTGGCGGCACTGTGCATTCGTCACGATTTGTGGCTGATCAGTGACGAGGTCTACAGCGACTTGCTGTACGAAGGCCAGCACATCAGCCCGGCGAGCCTGCCGGGCATGGCCGAGCGCACCGCGACGATCAACAGCCTGTCCAAGTCCCACGCCATGAGCGGTTGGCGGGTGGGCTGGGTGATCGGGCCCAAGCCCATGGCGGGTCACCTGGTCAATTTGTCGCTGAGCATGTTGTTCGGTATCCCGGATTTCGTGCAAAACGCTGCGCAGTTGGCGCTGGACCGGGACCTGCCGGAAGTGGCCTCGATGCGTGAAGAGTATCGCCAGCGCCGCGACCTGGTGTGTGCAAGTCTGGGGCAATGCCCGGGGCTCAAGCCGATACGCCCGGACGGCGGAATGTTCGTGATGGTCGATGTGCGCCAGACCGGGTTATCGGCCCAGCGCTTCGCCGAGCGACTGCTGGAAGGTTATGGCGTGTCGGTGCTGGCCGGTGAAGCTTTCGGGCCGAGTGCGGCGGGGCATATCCGCATCGGTCTGGTGGTGGATCAGATGAAGCTGGCTGATGCATGCCGGCGCATTGCTTTGTGTGCGACGGATTTGCTGGAGGTGCGGCGGGCCTGAAGGATTTGTGTTGCCTGTGCTGCCCTCTTCGCGAGCAAGCCCGCTCCCACATTTGATCTCGGTTGTACACGATCTAGTGTGGGAGCGGGCTTGCTCGCGAAGGCTGCCTGACAGGCACCGAATACCTCAGCCCTTCCACGCCCCAACATTCACCAGATTGGCCGGCCGCTCACCGGCCAGCGCCGCCAACAGGTTGTCCACCGCGCACCTGGCCATGGCCTCCCGTGTTTCATGGGTGGCCGAGCCGATGTGTGGTGTGGCCACCACGTTGTTCAACTGCAGCAACGGCGAGTCCTGATTCAAGGGTTCGCGGTCGAATACATCCAGCCCCGCCGCGCGAATGCGGCCCGTGCGCAAGGCTTCGATCAGCGCCGCTTCGTCTACCACTTTGCCCCGCGAAATATTGATGAAGATGGTCTCGGGACGCATCTGGGCGAACTGCTCTGCGCCGATCAGCCCTTGGGTTTCAGCGGTCAGCGGTAACGTCAGGCAAACGAAATCGGCCTGTTGCAACAGTTCCGGCAGGCTTCGATAGCGCGCATTGAACCGCTGTTCCACTGCCGGTTTCGGTGACTGGCTGTGGTAGATCACCGGCATGCCAAACCCGAAATGCCCGCGCTGCGCCAGGGCCTCGCCAATACGGCCCATGCCGATGATGCCCAGGGTTTTGCCGTGCACGTCGCTGCCGAAATGCGCCGGGCCGATGTTGCGGTTCCATTGGCCGGCGCGAACCAGATTCGCCAGTTCCACCACCCGCCGGGCGGTCGCCAGGATCAGTGCAAACCCCGTGTCGGCGGTGGTTTCGGTGAGCACATCCGGCGTGTTGCTCAGCAGGATTCGCCGTTCGGTGAGGTAGTCGATGTCGTAGTTGTCGACGCCCACCGAGACGCTGGCAATGGCTTGTAGGTCGGGCGCCAGGTCGAGCAGTTCGGCATCCAGCTTCAGGCTGGCACCGAGCAAACCGTGAGCGCGGGGCAGGGCCTCGCGCAGTTTGCCCTGGCCCTCGGCATCAAGGTTTTCGATCAGCGTCACTTCGGCCTGCTCGTGCAAGCGAGCCATCAATAGCGGCGAGAGTTTCTTGTAGAGGACGACCTGCTTTTTCATCTTCGGGATCTCGATTTCAGTTCAGGAATGTGCCGTGGCGGCGCGCGTTAACGTGGCCGAGGGCCGCTCCCGGTCGCTGGCGCCGGGCTTGAGGAAAATCGTCAGTACCACCGAGAACATCAACGCGCCGCTCATCAACAGGTACGACGCACCCGGCGAGCCGGTGGAGCTGTTCAGATAACCGACCAGATAGGAACCGCCAAACGAGCCGAGGGCGCCCATGCTGTTGATCAGCGCCATGGCGCCGCCCGCGACGTTGGCCGGGAGGATCTCCGGGATGATCGCGAAGAAGGGGCCGTAAGGCGCGTACATGCAGGCGCCGGCAATCACCAGCAGGGTGTAGGACCACCAGAAGTGTTCGGCACCCAGGGCGTAGGAGCCATAGAAGGCGATCGAGGCAATCAGCAGTGGCGGCCAGACGAAACGTTTACGTTTTTGCAGTTTGTCCGAACCCCAGGACACCAGCAGCATGCCGATCACCGCCGCCAGGTACGGCAGCGCCGACAGCCAGCCGGCCTGGACCATGTCCATCTGCGCGCCGGCCTTGAGGATCGACGGCAGCCACAACACGAAACCGTACACGCCAATGCTCCAGCAGAAAAACTGCAGGGCCAGGATGATCACTTTGGGTGACCGGAACGCTTCGGCGTAGTTCTTCACGGCCTTGATGCCGACCTGTTCGGCGGCCAGTGCGCTTTCCAGATCCTGCTTTTCCTGATCGTTGAGCCACTTGGCCTGTGACGGACGATCATCGGCCAGGCGCCACCAGATGAATGCCCACAACACTGCCGGCAAACCTTCGATGATGAACATCCAGCGCCAGCTGTAGTGCTGCACCAGGTAGCCCGAGACCACCGACATCCAGAGCATGGTCACCGGGTTGCCGAGGATCAGGAAGGTGTTGGCCCGCGAGCGTTCGGCGCGGGTGAACCAGTGGCACAGGTAGATCAGCATCGCCGGCATGACGGCCGCTTCGACCACGCCGAGCATGAAGCGAATGACGATCAGCCAGTAGGCATTGGAGACAATCCCGGTCAAGGTCGCCAGGCTGCCCCAGAGGATCAGGCTGACGAAAATCAGCTTCTTCACACTGTGTTTCTGCGCGTAGATCGCGCCGGGTACCTGGAAGAAAAAGTAGCCGAGGAAGAACAGCGCGCCGAGCATTGACGACAGGCCTGGTGTGATCATCAGGTCCGCCGCCATGCCGGACGCGGCGGCGAACCCGTAGTTGGCGCGATCCAGATACGCCAGGCTATAGGTGATGAACACGATGGGCATGATGTACCACCAGCGGCGGGTGGCGAGCGTTGCGGTTTTCATGAGTGGTGCTCCTGAGCTTGTTGTTTTTGTTGCAGCAGGTAACGGTTTTTAGATCTTCAGTGACTGTGCTGGCCCCTTCGCGAGCAAGCCCGCTCCCACAGACGCAAAACCTGTGGGAGCGGGCTTGCCCGCGAAGACGGCCGCAAATTCGACATCCATTTCGGATCGGGTCGGCAACCCCTCCATATCCCCCCGGTTCTGCACCGCACGGCTGCCAATCCAGTTGGCACGCTTCACGGCCTCGGCAAAGCTATGGTTTTCCAGCAGCGCGCTGATCATGCCGACGGCAAAACCATCGCCGGCGCCCACCGTATCGACCACCGTTGCCACCGGCACGCCAGCGACGAAACCCTGATCAAGATGTGTGCGGTAGTAAGCACCGTGCGGCCCAAGCTTGATCGCCACGGCTTCGGCGCCCTGGTCGAGGTAGAAGGCGGCAATGTCGGCCGGGTCTTCGAAACCGCTCAGCAAGCGACCTTCGCTCAAGCCCGGCAGCACCCAATGGGCGAGGGCGGCGAGGCGGTTGATCTCGGTGATCATTTGTCGTTCGCTGGCCCACAGGCTCGGGCGCAGGTTCGGGTCGAAGGACACGCTGCGCCCGGCCTCGCGCATGCGGGTCATCAACTCGAACGACATCTGCCGCGCCGACTCCGACAGCGCCGGGGGAATGCCGGTGGCGTGCAGGTGTCGGGCCTTGAGCAACTCGGGCACGATCGAGTGCGGCGACAGGTGGCTGGCCGCCGAACCACGGCGGAAGTACTCGACCACCGGGTCGCTGCCATCGTCGGTGCGGGACTTGAGTTGAAAACCGGTCGGGTGGGCGGTGTCGATGTCGACGTGACGACAATCCAGGCCTTCTTTTTCCAGGGTGTCGACCACGAACCGGCCCAACGAATCGGCACCGACCCGACTTAGCCATGCCACGTTGAAGCCAAGCCGGGACAAACCGATCGCCACATTACTGTCAGCCCCGGCGATGCGTTTGTGGAAGGCGCCAACGCTGGCCAGGTCGCCTTCCTGCTCGGCGACGAACATCGCCATGGTCTCGCCGAAGGACAGAATATCGATCTCAGACATGAGCACTCTCCCGTTGCGCCTGGCCGAGGCGGGCGAGGGCTGCCACGTGTTCGCGGGTCAGCTGCACCAGGTCATCACCTTGCAGCGGATACTCCGCGGCCCGCATAACGCCTTGGGCCATGTGCCCCAGCAGCTGTTCCCACTGTTGCAAGTCGCTGGCGGTCGGCGCGATGGCGACCAGCTTGTCGTCGGCGCGACGGGTAACCGCTTTGCAGTGCACATAGCCGACGTGGCGTCCGAGAAGGCGCGCGGCGCTGGCGGCGGACTGGTCTTGCCAGTGCCAATTGCCGATATCGAAGGTCATCTTGATCGGCAAGTGGTGTTGCTCGACCTCAGTGAAAAAGCGCTGGAAGGGTTCGATGCGCCCGCCGTGCAGGGTCTGGTCGTTTTCCACCAGCAACTGCACGGGGCTGGCGTCCAGCAGCCGGGCGAGGAAGTGCAGGTCGCAGTTGTCAGTGAAATAGCCCAGCGACACTTTCAGCCATTTGGCACCGAACGCCTGGGCGCGTTGCAGGGCGGTGATCAGTTCTGGATTGGGCCTGGATTGTCCGGCCAACCAGAGTTCCATTGGCGATGAATACACGCTATCCAGGCCTTCTGCCTGAGTGGCATTGGCCAGTTGAACGGGGTCTTCAATGGTCAGTAATTCTTCGCGCCACTCGATGCGCGTGGCGCCGGCGGCGGCCAGTACTTCGATAAAACTGCCTTGGCCGCGCTGGCGCACCAGGTCGGCGCCGTAGCTGGAAAGGCTGATGGAAACGGCGGGTTTGTTCATTGTTGTTTTACCTCTGAAACCGGTTTCATTTTTGTTCAAAAAAATAGTGGGTGATCTTGATGGCCCCTTCGCGAGCAAGCCCGCTCCCACAGGGGAATGCATTCCAAATGTGGGAGCGGGCTTGCCCGCGAAGAGGCCGGAACATTCACCGAGAATGTCCAAGGGTCGATCCTCTAACAATCAACCGCGCCGAAAAATCCAGTGTCCGCACCGCCCCGTCATCCCCCCGCAGCCGCTTGAGCAAACACTCAAACGCACTGGCGCCAATCTCGGTTGTTGGCTGGGCCAGCGCAGTTATCCCGCTACCCACCAACGGATACCAATCCAGGTCATCGAGGGCGATCAAGCCCACATCCTCGAACAGGTTGCACTTGAGTTCACGCAACGCATGGGTGCAGGCCAGCGCCGCAATGCCGTTCGCGCAAAACAGCGCTTTCGGGCCGGGGCCGGGCGTGTCGAGGAAGGTTGCAAGTTTTGCGGTCAGTTCGCTGCCGGTTTCGATGAGGCTGCCATGGAGGGCCGGGCGCAGGGCAATTTGCGCCTTGAAACTGGCGACCCGTTCGATCCGTGAACTGGTGCCATCGAACGGTTCGGACACCATCAACACGTCGCGGTAGCCGCGTTCTTCAAGATGCGCGAGGGCCATTTCAACGGCTGCCGGATTGTCCAGCCCGACCATGTCGCTCTCAAGGTGCTCGACCTTGCGATCCACCAGCACCAGGGGCATTTCCCGGTGCAGTTCGTGCAATTCGTCACGGTGATGACCGAGGGTGTTCACGATCAGGCCTTCGATGTTGTACGAGCGCAGCAGGGCCAGGTGCTGGCGCTCTTGCTCGTCGTCGCGGTCGGTGTTGCACACCACCAGGCTATAGCCGTGCTGACGGCAGGCGGTTTCCACCCCGTGCATCACGGCGATTGAATAAGGGTTGCGAATATCGGCCACCAGCATGCCGATCAGGCGGGTGCGCCCACGCTTGAGGCCGCGGGCCATCTGGTTGGGGCGATAGCCCAGTTCCGCAATCGCCTGCTCGATGCGCTGGGCTATGGCATCGGAGAGCAGGGCGCGGTCTTCGCCAATGAACCGCGAAACGCTGGCCTTGGAGACCTTGGCGTGTTCGGCCACGTCGAGCATGGTCACGCGGCTGCGCTGGGCGGCGGAGAAATCGTTCACGGTCTGAAACCTTCTTATTGGATTTATAAGGTCGAGCGCTTCGTGAGATAGCGCTGAAACCGGTTTCAGAAGACACCAAAAGCCAATTCGCCGTCAAGCCCCGGATTGTCGATTGTCGAAAAAACACCGACCGGTGGCGTTCAGGCCAGCACGCTCAGCCACGCTGAACCCAGCAGCACCAGGCCCATGCAGCGATTGAAACGTTGCACGGCCCGGGGCGAGCTCAACCAACGACTCGCCCCGGCACCGAGCAGCGCCCAGGCACCCAGGCAGGGCAAGGAGATCAGGAAAAACACCCATGAAAGATTGATCACCTGGATGAGCCGATCTTCCCCCGCTCCGGCGAAAACACTGACCACAGCCAGCGCCATCATCCAGGTTTTCGGGTTGATCCATTGCAGGCTGGCGGCGCCCACCCATCCCAGTCGAGCTCCGGATTTCTGCGTGCTGATGGCTTCGGCCGGCGAACGGATAATCTGCCAGGCCAGATAACTCAACCACGCCACGCCGGCCCATTGCATGACGCTTTGCAACGCAGGCCAGGCCGTCAGTGACGAACCAACGCCCATGCCCACCAGCAACACCAGCGTCGCGGCACTGGCACAGGCGCCGAAGATAATCGGCAGGGCTGCGCCCAAGCCGTATCGGGCACTGTTGCTGAGCACCAGAATGTTGGTCGGTCCAGGAGTGATGGATGCCACAAAGGCAAACAGCAAGAAGGGCAGTAACGTCGGAAAAGAGGACAGCATCGAGGGCAAACTCCGGTAAAGATCAGTGAGACCGATCTTCACAATCCCTGGCGTTACTTGTCTGGAAGATTTGAGCAGCGCTTGCGGTACAGCGCCGGTGTCAGGCCGTAGGCGCGCACGAACCAGCGGCCCAGATGGCTCTGGTCGGCAAAGCCCAGCGCCATCGCCACCGCCGCCGGTTGCTCGCCACGGGCCAGCATTCGCCGTGCGGTTGCCAGGCGCAATTGCACCAGATACGCGTGGGGCGCCATGCCGTAAGCGGCTTTGAACGCACGGGTCAGGCGGAAGCGGTCGACACCTGTGACGGCGGCCAGTTGATCGAGGCCGATGTCGTACTGCGCGTTGGCATGCAGGTAGTCCCGGGCCTTCTGCGCCACGCGCGGCAGACGCGGGTCCTGGCCATCGCGGGCGCGCCAATGCAAGTGGCTGGTCAGGCGCTCGAGCAACGCGTCGAGGGCGGTCTGGCGGACGATCTTCAGCTCACCGCGATGCAGGGTTTCAAACGCCAGGCTGGTGGCCTGGGCCAGGCGCGCATCGCAGGCCAGGGTGGCGGCGAAACTCAGTTGGCTGTTGTCGGGGGCATGATCGAACACGGCGCCGAGTTCGCGCTGCAACCACTGCGGATCAAGGTACAGCATGCGGTAGGTAAAACCGTCGGCGGTCGGTGCGTCACCGTCATGGATGTCACCGGGCTCGAGCAAAAACACCTTGCCCGGCGTGCTCTGGTGCCTGGCCCGTCGGCAATTGAATTGCTGGACCCCTTGCTCGGTGACGCCCACCAGATAACTGTCATGCCAGTGCGGGTCGTAGGCGTGGCCTTCGAAATGCGCACGCAGGGTCTCGATGCCGGTGTCGGCATCCTGGGACAGGTCGATCCAGTTGTGAGCGCTCATGTTGCACCTGCGGGACGGATAACCGAGCTATTTAACGCCTGCTGCAAGTGCGATGACTAGAACGTTTGTGCAGGCATCAGTTGAACAGGCCCGCCGCAATATTGATTGAGAATCCAAGGATGGCGGTGTTGAACAGAAAACCGATCAACGATTGCGCCAGCACGATCTTGCGCAAATCACGGGTCGCCACGCCGACATCCGAGGTCTGCACCGCCACGCCGACGGTGAACGAGAAGTACAGGAAGTCCCAGTAATTGGGCGTCGTCAGGCCTTCAGCAAAGCGCAGCGCCGGCTCTTTGCCTTCCCAGGTGTAAAACAGGCGCGCGTAGTGCACGCTGAAAATCACCCCGATCAGCAGCCACGAGCCGATCACCGTCAATGCAGTGAAGCCGTAGTGCAGGAGCTTGCGCGTGGTTTCCAGGTCTTTGCTGCCGGCCAGTTCGAAAGTGATGGTCGCCAGGCTGGCCAGTGCCGCGATGCACACCACCAACAGAACCAGCCCGGCATTTTCGTCTTCGATTTCGGCTATGCGTTTTACGTCGGTCGCTTTTGAACGCACGGTGAGCCAGGACATGAGGATCAGGTAAGTCCAGACTCCGGCATTCCAGCCGATGAGGATTTTGCTGATCACCGAATCGGCCGGAACCAGGATGCCCGCCGCGATACCGAGCGTCGTGGCGGCGGACAGGCGAGGGTGGGTGTGGGTGAGGTAGGGCATGGAGGCTCGACGGGTTGGGGCGATGCAATCACCTTAGCCCAGTTGCCCCCAGTCTTGAAACCACGGAGATCCCTGTGGGAGCGGGCTTGCTCGCGAAGAGGCCATCACCTTCAACATCCCTGTTGACTGACACGCCGCCTTCGCGAGCAAGCCCGCTCCCACAGGGACCAGTGTTTTTTCAGGTGCTTTTATGGCGTTTGCGCACCAGCTTCATCACCACCACAAAAAACACCGGCACGAACACCACGGCCAGCGTCGCCGTGATCATCCCGCCGATCACCCCGGTGCCGATGGCCTGCTGGCTCGCCGAGCTGGCGCCTGTGGCAATCGCCAGGGGCACCACGCCCAGGATGAACGCCAGCGAAGTCATGACAATCGGCCGCAACCGCAGGCGTGCCGCTTGCAGGGTGGCGTCGACCAGGTCGTGGCCTTCGTCGTACAGGCTCTTGGCGAACTCGATGATCAGGATCGCATTCTTCGCCGACAGGCCGATGATGGTGATCAGCCCGACCTTGAAGAACACGTCGTTGGGCATACCGCGCAAGGTCACGGCCAGCACCGCGCCGAGCACACCCAGCGGCACCACCAGCAGCACCGAGGTCGGGATCGACCAGCTCTCGTACAACGCCGCCAGGCACAGGAACACGATCAACAGCGACAGCCCCAGCAGGATCGGCGCCTGGCTGCCGGACAGGCGTTCCTGCAACGACAACCCGGTCCATTCCTGGCCCAGGCCCGCCGGGCCTTGCGCCACCAACCGCTCGATCTCGGCCATGGCCTCGCCGGTGCTGTGACCCGGCGTCGGTTCACCGGAAATGCTGATCGCCGGGTAGCCGTTGTAGCGGGTCAACTGCGCCGGGCCCTGGGTCCATTTGGCCTGCACGAAGGCTGACAAGGGCACCATTGTTCCGTGGGTGTTGCGCACGTGGATCTTCAGCAGGTCTTGCACCTGGCTGCGCTGGTCGCCCTCGGCCTGCACCACGACGCGCTGCATCCGCCCCTGATTGGGGAAGTCGTTGATGTAGGCCGAGCCCACGGCCGTGGACAGCACGTTGCCGACGTCGGCAAAGGACACCCCCAGCGCGTTGGCCTGCTTGCGGTCGACCACCAGCTGCACCTGCGGCGCCTCGGCCAGGGCGCTTTCGCGCACGTTCATCAGGATCGGGCTTTTTTCGGCGGCCGCGAGCAAGTCGGTGCGCGCTTGCATCAGCTTCTCATGGCCGAGACCACCGCGATCCTGCAGGCGGAACTCGAAGCCGCTGGACGTACCCAGGCCATCCACGGGTGGTGGCAGCACGGCAAAGGTCACCGCGTCCTTGATCTGGCTGAGGGCGACGTTGGCCCGGTCGGCAATCGAGCTGGCCGAATCGTCGCTGCCGCGCTCGGACCAGTCTTTGAGCGTGCTAAACGCCAGCGCCGCATTCTGCCCGCTGCCGGAAAAGCTGAATCCGAGAATCACCACGCTGTCGCGAATGCCCGGCTCGCCGGCGTTGTGTGCTTCCACCTGCTCGGCCACCTGCACCGTGCGGTTCTTGCTTGCGCCCGGTGGCAACTGGATGTCGGTGATGGTGTAACCCTGGTCTTCCACCGGCAGGAACGAGGAAGGCAGGCGACTGAAGGCCAGGCCCAGACCAATCAGCAGCACACCGTAGATCAGCAGGTAGCGCCCGGTGCGTTTCAACGCATAAGCGACCCAGCCTTGGTAGCGCGCGGTCAGTTGCTCGAAGCGGCGGTTGAACCAGCCGAAGAATCCGCTCTTTTCGTGGTGCTCGCCTTTGGCAATCGGCTTGAGCAGCGTCGCGCACAGGGCCGGGGTCAAGGTCAGGGCGAGGAAGGCCGAGAACAGGATCGAGGTGGCCATCGACAACGAGAACTGCTGGTAAATCACCCCGACCGAGCCTTGCATGAACGCCATCGGAATGAACACCGCGACCAGCACCAGGGTGATGCCGATGATGGCCCCGGTGATCTGCCGCATGGCCTTGCGCGTGGCTTCCTTGGGCGACAGGCCCTCGGTGGCCATGATGCGCTCGACGTTCTCCACCACCACGATGGCGTCGTCCACCAGAATGCCGATGGCCAGCACCATGCCGAACATGGTCAGCACGTTGATCGAAAACCCCAGCGCCAGCATCGTCGCAAAGGTGCCCATCAACGCTACCGGCACCACCAGTGTCGGAATCAGCGTGTAGCGGATGTTCTGCAGGAACAGGAACATCACCGCGAACACCAGCAGCATGGCTTCGCCCAGGGTGTAGACCACCTTGGTGATCGAGACCTTGACGAAGGGGGAGGTGTCGTACGGGATCGAGTACTCGACGTTCGCCGGGAAGTAGCGCTTGAGTTCATCCATCTTCGCCCGCACCAGGGTCGCGGTGTTCAGGGCGTTGGCGCCAGGCGACAACTGCACGGCGACGGCGGTGGACGGCTTGCCGTTCAGACGCGTGGAAAACTGGTATTCCTGGCTACCGATCTCGACCCGCGCCACATCGCTGATGCGCACGGTCGAACCGTCCGGATTGGCCTTGAGGACGATGTCGGCAAACTCTTCGGGGGTCGACAACTGACCCTTGACCAGTATGGTCGCGGTGATTTCCTGGGTGGTGCGGGTTGGCAGATCGCCGATGCTGCCGGCCGACACCTGGGCGTTTTGCGCGACGATGGCGGCGTTGACGTCCGCTGGCGTCAGGTTGAAGGCGAGCAGTTTCTGCGGGTCGATCCAGATCCGCATCGCCCGCTCGGCGCCGTACAGCTGCGCCTTGCCGACGCCGTCCAGGCGCTTGATCTCGTTCATCACGTTGCGCGCCAGGTAATCGCTGAGCGCCACGTCGTCGAGTTTGCCGTCGCTGGAGGTCAGGGTGATCAACAGCAGGAAACCGGAGGAGACTTTCTCCACCTGCAAACCTTGCTGGATGACCGCTTGCGGCAGGCGCGACTCCACGGCCTTGAGGCGGTTCTGCACATCGACCTGCGCCAGCTCCGGGTTGGTGCCCGGCTGGAAAGTGGCCTTGATGGTCGCGCTGCCGAGGCTGCTCTGGGATTCGAAATACAACAGGTGATCGGCGCCGTTGAGTTCTTCCTCGATCAGGCTGACCACGCTTTCGTCCACGGTTTGCGCCGAAGCGCCGGGGTACACGGCATAGATTTCGATCTGCGGCGGCGCGACGTCGGGGTATTGCGCCACCGGCAACTGTGGAATGGCCAGGGCACCGGCCAGCAGAATGAACAACGCGACCACCCAGGCAAACACCGGGCGGTCGATAAAGAACTGCGGCATAAAAAAGCGTCCTGCTTACTGACCAGTCACCTGGGCAAGTGGAAGAGGGGAGTCGTCGATCTGCACTTTCTCGCCGGGGCGGGCGTGCTGCAGGCCCTCGATGACGATGCGGTCGCCTGCTTTCAGGCCGCCGGTTACGATCCAGCGATCGTTCTGCACGGCGCCCAGTTCGACCGGTTGCTGGCCGACGCGCTGTTCGGCGTCGAGCAGCAGCACCTGGGCGATGCCGGCGCTGTCACGCTGGATGGCCCGTTGCGGCACGCTGATGCCCTGGCGGTTGACCGCTTGTTCCAGGCGCACGCGCACGAAACTGCCGGGCAGCAGGTCGAGGTCGGGGTTGGGGAACTCGCTGCGCAGGATGATCTGGCCGGTGCCCGGGTCGACGGTGATGTCGCTGAACAGCATTTTGCCCGGCAGCGGGTAGAGGCTGCCGTCATCCTGAATCAGCGTGGCCTTGGCCTGGTCCTGGCCGACCTGCTGCAACTGGCCGGAACGGAAGGCGCGGCGCAGTTCGTTGAGCTCACGGGTGGACTGGGTCAAGTCGGCATGAATCGGATTGAGTTGCTGGATCAGTGCCAGCGGCGTGGTTTCGTTCTGCCCGACCAGCGCGCCTTCGGTGACCAGCGCACGGCCGATGCGCCCGGAAATCGGCGCGGTGACGGTGGCGTAGCCGAGGTTGAGTTTCGCCCGCTCCACCGCAGCCTTGTTGGCCGCGACGTCGGCGGCGGTCTGTCGCACGTTGGCCCGGGCGTTGTCGTAGTCCTGAGCGCTGATGGCCTTGTCGTCGATCAACTGGGCATAGCGCTGTTCCTGCAACCGGGCCTGGAACGCGTTGGCCTCGGCCTTGCGCAGCGCTGCTTCGGCGCTGTCCAGATCGGCCTTGAACGGTGCCGGGTCGATGCGGAACAGGACATCGCCCTGTTTTACATCACTGCCTTCACGGAAGGTTCGCTGCAGGACCACGCCGGCCACGCGGGCGCGAACTTCGGCCATGCGCGGTGCGGCAATCCGTCCGCTCAGTTCGCTGCTGATGGTCAGTGGTTGTGCTTCGATGGTCTCGATGCGAACCGTGGCCAGCGGCGCCTGTTCCTCGGCGTTCGAGGCCTTGTCGCACGCCCCCAGTGTCAACGCCAGAGCAATCAGACTGAGCCTGGCAAGCAGATTCTTCGACATGTAATACCCCAATAAAGACTCCCAGCATGCTACTGGGCGCAGGCGAGGGTAGCGGTGAAGCTTTGTTGGTGCTGTGTGAAATTGTGTAAGGGTTTTACTCAGAGACGAGTGAGGGCGTATATCCTTCAGTCCTTGAATTTTATTGCGCCTGACAGGCCGCCTTCGCGGGCAAGCCCGCTCCCACAGTGGTCGGTAGTGTTCATATCATTTGTGTTCACCTCAAATCCCTGTGGGAGCGGGCTTGCCCGCGAAGAGGCCAATGCAGGCGCCACTGCTTTTTTCTGGAAACACCCCATGCCCAACATCCTCCTGGTCGAAGACGACACCGCCCTCGCCGAACTGATTGCCAGCTACCTGGAGCGCAACGGTTATTCCGTCAGCGTGATCGGTCGCGGTGACCATGTGCGCGAACGTGCGCGGCTCAATCCGCCGGACCTGGTGATCCTCGACCTGATGCTGCCCGGCCTCGACGGCCTGCAGGTCTGTCGCCTGCTGCGCGCCGACTCGGCGACCTTGCCGATCCTGATGCTCACCGCCCGCGACGACAGCCACGATCAGGTACTGGGCCTGGAAATGGGGGCCGACGATTACGTGACCAAACCCTGCGAGCCACGGGTGCTGCTGGCGCGGGTGCGGACCCTGTTGCGCCGCAGCAGCCTCAGCGAACCGCAGACCGCCAACGACCGCATTCTGATGGGCAACCTGTGCATCGACCTGTCCGAACGCACCGTGACCTGGCGCGAGCAATTGGTGGACTTGTCCAGCGGTGAGTACAACCTGCTGGTGGTGCTGGCCCGGCATGCCGGGGAGGTGCTGAGTCGCGACCAGATCCTGCAACGCCTGCGTGGCATCGAATTCAACGGCACCGACCGTTCGGTGGACGTGGCGATTTCCAAGTTGCGGCGCAAGTTCGACGACCACGCCGGCGAGGCGCGCAAGATCAAGACCGTGTGGGGCAAGGGCTACCTGTTCAGCCGTTCCGAGTGGGAATGCTGAGCCGATGTTCAGAATCCTCTTTCGCTTGTACCTGGTGACCATCGTCTCGTTCAGCGCGGCGATTTATCTGGTGCCGGATCTGGTGATCAAGGTGTTCCAGGAGCGCTTTGTCACCTACAACCTCGATTACTCCCGTGGCCTGCAAACGCTGATCGTCAAACAGTTTCACGCGGCCCCGGCCGAACAGTGGCCGGCCCTGGCCGCCGAAATGGACAAGGACTTCAATCCGCTGCACATCGTGCTCAGCGGTAACGATGACAGCAGCCTGACGTCTGATGAGCAGCAGCGATTGCAGCGCGGCGAGAACGTTGTGCGGATCGGCGACTGGGGCTGGCGCACTTTGGCAGTGGCACCACTGAACGAGCGCACCGTGGTGCAAATGGTCGTGCCGCCGGACCCGATGGATGTCAGCCTGTTGTACTGGAGCATCAACGTGCTGATCGGCGCGACCATGCTCGCGTGCCTGTTGCTGTGGTTGCGCCCGCACTGGCGCGACCTGGAACGTTTGAAAAGCGCGGCGGAACGCTTCGGCAAGGGCCACTTGAGCGAGCGCACGCAGATTGCCCCGAGTTCAAACATCGGCAGTCTGGCCAACGTCTTCGACACCATGGCCGGCGACATCGAGAACCTGTTGAACCAGCAGCGCGATCTGCTCAACGCAGTCTCCCATGAACTGCGCACACCGCTGACACGGCTGGATTTTGGCCTGGCGCTGGCCCTGTCCGACGACTTGCCGGCCACCAGTCGCGAACGCCTGCAAGGGCTGGTCGATCACATCCGTGAGCTCGATGAGCTTGTGCTTGAGTTGCTGTCCTACAGCCGTCTGCAAAACCCGGCGCGGTTACCGGAGCGGGTCGAAGTGTCGCTTGACGAATTCATCGACAGCATTCTGGGCAGCATCGACGACGAACAATCCCCGGACATCGTCATCGACGTATTGCTCCACGGCCAGCTCGAACGCTTCAACCTCGACCCGCGCCTGACCGCCCGCGCCTTGCAAAACCTGCTGCGCAACGCCATGCGCTACTGCGAAAAGCGTATCCAGATCGGTGTGCAGGTCTGTGCCGGTGGCTGTGAAATCTGGGTCGACGATGACGGCATCGGCATTCCGGATGACGAGCGCGAACGGATTTTCGAACCCTTCTACCGTCTCGACCGCAGCCGAGACCGCGCCACGGGTGGTTTCGGACTGGGATTGGCGATCAGTCGCCGCGCCCTGGAAGCCCAGGGCGGCACGCTGACGGTGCAAGCCTCGCCGCTGGGCGGGGCGCGGTTTCGCTTGTGGTTGCCATTGCCGGTCTGATTTCGACAAACGGCCGCATCATCTGTCAGGTTTGACAGTAGCAAGGTGCCACGCTTACGGGTTTCATTAGCCTGCGAAGTCAATACAGGGCGGCAAGGCTGGAGGGACGAATGGGCACGCCAATAATAAAAACCAGCGGGCAGGGCACGATCAGTGCAATCAGGGAAGTCAAGGTCGAAAGCCTGTCGACAAAGTTTGCGATGGTCATGCCTGATGGCGGGTGTTGCACCTTGGCGATCCGGATTGGGCCGAACATGACCGCAGAGGGTAACGCCTGTTTTCTTGTCGGCGATGCGGTGAGATACACGATGACGAGCGGGGTGGATGGTGTGCCGCAAAGGGTACAAGACCTTGAGAAGTCGGGGTCGGCCGCAGAACAACATGATGGCTTGCGGCGGCTTTTTACGCCCCCGCAAACCTGTGCCTGCGTATCAAGCGCTCAACCGGCCCCGCAACAGCCTGGCCATCTCTTCCAGATCCGCCATTGGCTGATGCCCGATCAGCATCCACGCGTGCTCCATGTCCGCCCAATACACGATGTTCAGCTCGCGCCGCTGTTCCCGGGCGAAATGGCGGCTGCCGCTGTTGGAGCGGGTCACGCACAGCGCCATGGGGCCGTGCACCGGATCGAGGTAGGTGATCTGGGCGATGGGGGCGCCGTCGTACTCGAGGATTTGCGCCCGCTTGAACTCGGCACGGGGCAGGCTCAGTTTTGCCGGCGCGAGGTCCAGGCCCAGGCGCGCGTCGATGGTCCGCAGTTGGGCCCGCTGGGTGGCTTCATCTGCGGGCATGTGATCCAGGGTTTCCGGCACGTAGAGCGCCATGTAATCGGCCACCAGACCGCGCCAGCTGTGAGTCTGCTGGCTCGCTTGCCAGCCGAGGAACAAACGGTCCGCCAGTACGCCGCCGGCCAGTAACCCGGCCGCGGCGGCCAGGAACCAGCGTCGGCTGAGCCCGGGCCGGGCGGGTGAGGGCAGTGTGGCGAGCATGGCTTGCAGGCGATCCACCGGCGCCTGCCGGGCCAGTTCATCGTAGGCGTCCTTGAACGGCAGGCTGCTGCGATCCAGCCATTGCAGGCGCAGGCCCAGCATCGGGTCGGCGCTGATGGCCGCGTCGATGCGCGAGCGCTGCTCGGCATCGAGCTGGTTGTCGAGATAAGCCACCAGTTGTTCGTCCGAGGGTTTCGTGTTCATCAATGTTCTCCTCGGTAAGGGTGGGGCACCGTGTGCAACGGTGGATATTCGGCCAGTTTCGCCCGGGCGGCGGCCAGGCGACTCATGACCGTGCCGATGGGCACTTGCAGCACGTCGGCGACTTCGCGGTAGGACAATCCTTCGACGTAGGCGAGAAATACCGTTTCACGCTGGGCCTCGGGCAATGCATCGACGCGGCGGATGACCTGTGCCGCCAACACGTGGGTCTGGGCCACCGACTCTCCATCGAACGACAAGGCCTGGTCGGCATCCACCTGGCCCTGGCCTTGCCGCACCCGCTGGGCACGGACTTCGTTGAGCCAGATCGAATGCAGGATGCTCAGCAGCCAGTGGTCCATGCGCGTCCCCGGCTCGTATTGCCCGGCCCGCTCCAGCGCCCGCACGCAGGTGGCCTGTACCAGGTCATCGGCGATATGCCGTTGCCGGGACAACAGCAGGCCGTAGCGCCATAAACGCGCCAGATGCTGGTTCAGTTCCGTTCGTATTGCCTGATCGCTGGCGATGGCGACCTCCGTCCGCTCGGGTTGTCAGGTTTTCGATGATCCGTTGATGGCTTCGGCCAGGTCCTGGTACTCCTCGCACTGGGTATTGCCGCAGATGGATTTGATCTGCTGCAGTTGCTCCTGTGCAAGGTCCAGCCGGCCCTTGACCACATAGGCCTCGCCCAGGTATTCGCGGACTTGCGCGTATTGCGGGTCGAGTTTTACCGATTGCAGGTAATAACCGATGCCTTCGTCGGTGCGTCCCAGTTTACGCGTGGCGTAGCCGCGATAGTTCAGCGCTTTTGCGGTATTTGGCTGTTTCAGCGTGTCGAGCAGGGCCAGGGCCTCTTCATAACGTCCGTCCTTGGCCAGTTGATAGGCATAGTTGGTGCGGTCTTCGTCAGGCACCAGGCTGCTGGTCTGTTTGACGCACCGCTGCGACCGGGTATCGAGCACCTGTCCTTTCGGGTAGTTGGGTCTGGCGGGCGGCTCGTCATCGCCGCCGTTGGCCAGGGCGAGGGAACCGGACAACGCAACGGTCAGCAACAACGGGGGCATCAGAACTGCAAAACGAATATTCATGGGCTTTGCTCCAGAGCTTCATGGGTTCAGATCAGGACGCGTCCCGCCAGACGCAGTGCAAGGTTGATGTAATGAGAACACCCCAGCATGCACAATTATTCATTGTGCCCTGGTGGCCGATTGCGAACGGGCATGGTTTTGTGCGCGCTGAAGATCCCTGTGGGAGCGGGCTTGCTCGCGAAGGCGGAGTGTCAGGCAGCATCAATGTTGATTGACCCACCGCTTTCGCGAGCAAGCCCGCTCCCACAGGGGATTTTCGTTCAACCCGGCAAACGAATCGGTGTACCCGCCGCCCAGGCCTGGATGTCTTCGATCATTTGCGAGAAAAACAGCCGGTAGTTCTGTTGGCTCACGTACCCGACATGGGGCGTCGCCAATACATTGTCCAGGGTTCGGAATGGATGGTGGGCGGGAAGCGGCTCATGCTCGAAGACGTCCAGAGCGGCACCGGCCAGTCGTTGCTTCTGCAGTGCCTTGATCAGCGCCGCCTCATCGACAATCGGTCCGCGGGCGGTGTTTACCAGCAGTGCCGTGGGCTTCATCCAGCCCAGGGCTTGTGCGTCCACCAGGCCCCGACTGCGGTCGCTGAGCACCAGGTGCACCGACAGCACGTCGGCCTGTTCGAACAACTCCTGCTTGCTGACACGGGTCACACCGGCTTGCGCCGCACGTTCGGTGGTGAGGTTTTCGCTCCAGGCGATGACGCGCATGCCGAACACCTGGCCGAATTGCGCGACACGCTGGCCGATGCTGCCAAGGCCGAGGATCGCCAGCGTCTTGCCGTGCAGGTCGCCGCCCAGGCCTTGTTGCCACTGGCCGGCACGCAAGGCATTGGCTTCGGCCACCAGGTTGCGGGTGGCGGCCATGATCAGCGCCCAGGTCAGCTCCGGTGCGGCGTGTTTGTAGCTGTCGGTGCCGCTGACCTGGATGCCCAGCGCGGCGGCGGCTTTCAGGTCCAGGGCGGCGTTGCGCATGCCGCCGGTCACCAGTAGTTTGAGCCTGGGCAGATGGCGCAGCAGGTCTTCGTCGAAGCGCGTGCGCTCGCGCATGACGCAGATCACCTCGAACCCGGCCAGACGCTCGGCCAGCGTCTGGTTGTCGGCGGGATAGTCATGGAGGAAACTCACCTGGCCGACGCTGTCCAGCGCTGACCAGTCCACCACATCCCGCGCCACATCCTGCCAATCATCAAGCACTGCAATCTGCACAGGCATCAGCCTTACCTCTTCAACGCACGGGGTTGGTCTTGTTCAGCCAGGCGAGCAGGGCCTGGTGGAATTGTGCCGGCTCTTCCATCTGTGGCGCGTGGCCCATGCCAGGGAATTCGACCAGCGTGGACCGGGGAATCAACTTCGCCACTTGTTTGCCGAGGACGTCGTAGTGCCCGATCTTCGCCTTGACCTCGGGCGGGGCGATGTCACTGCCGATGGCGGTGGTATCGGACGTTCCGATCAACAGCAGGGTCGGCATCTTCAGGTTCTGGAATTCGTAGTACACCGGTTGAGTGAAGATCATGTCGTAGATCAGCGCCGAGTTCCACGCGACTTGCGTATGCCCCGGGCCTTTGTTGAGGCCGGCGAGCATGTCGACCCAGCGATCGAATTCCGGCTTCCAACGGCCGCCGTAGTAGGTGGTGCGTTCGTAGTTGCGGATACCGTCGGCGCTGAGCTTGAGTTCGCGTTCATACCATTGGTCTACCGTGCGATAGGGCACGCCGAGGGCTTTCCAGTCTTCCAGGCCGATGGGGTTGACCAGTGCCAGTTGCTCGACCTGTTCGGGGTATTGCAAGGCATAGCGAGTGGCGAGCATGCCGCCGGTGGAGTGCCCCAGCAGGGTGGCTTTCTGAATGCCCAATGCCTTGAGCAATTGCTGGGTGTTCGTCGCCAGTTGCTGGAACGTGTATTGATAGTGCGCTGGCTTGCTGGAGCTGCAGAAGCCGATCTGGTCCGGGGCGATGACCCGATAGCCGGCGTCGCTGAGGGCTTTGATCGAGCTGTCCCAGGTGGCGCCGCAGAAATTCTTGCCATGCATCAGCACCACGCTGCGTCCATTGGCCTTGCCGTGTGCGGCGACGTCCATATAGCCCATTTGCAGGGACTGGCCCTGGGATTCAAAGGCGAAATGCTTGAGTGTGTAGGGATAGTCGAACCCTTGCAGCTCAGGGCCGTATTCCGGCGCTTGGGCTTGGGCTTGGGCTTGGGCTTGGGTGTGGGCTTCGGCGTGGGCGATGGCGGGCAGGGCGGCAGTCAACAACAGGCCAGGTAACCAGCGGGGGAAGTGGCGCGACATGGGTGAGCTCCATGGAAAATCCGCCGATGCTGGATCGGCTCGATTAGGGCGGCATTAAACACAGGCAATCGCCGCCCTCGATGGTTCAACCCATCCAGCCCAGCGTCGCGACGGCCAATACGCCGTAGCGGGCGCCTTTGGCCAGGGTGACGATCAACAGGAAGCGTCCCAATGGCTCGCGCATGACCCCGGCGACCAGTGTCAGCGGATCGCCGATCACCGGTAGCCAACTGAGCAGCAATGACCAATGGCCGTAGCGCTGGTAATGCAGCCGGGCTTTTTCCAGGTGCCGGGGGCTTACTGGAAACCAGCGCCGCTCGCGGAACCGTTCGATCCCGCGCCCCAGCCACCAGTTGAGCAGCGACCCCAGAACGTTGCCGAACGTCGCCACCGCCAGCAGTCCCCAGAGCCAGGAGCGGTCGCTGAGCAACAGGCCGACCAGCACGGCTTCCGATTGCAACGGCAGCAGCGTGGCGGCACCGAATGCCGCGAAAAACAGCCCAAGGTACGCGCCTGGCATCAATGGGCGGGGTAGTCCGCAACCACCACGTCAGTGCCGTCCTTTTTCAGGCCGATGACCTGATAGGCATCGCTCATGCCGTCCATTTCCATGCCGGGCGAACCCATGGGCATGCCGGGGGCCGCGACGCCCAACAGATCGTCGCGCTTGCTCAAGGCCAGGACCTGGTCGGCCGGGACGTGACCTTCGACGAATTTGCCATTGATCAACGCGGTGTGGCACGACGCCAGGCGTGGCGGCACGCCGTGCTGTTGCTTGAATTCGCTCATGTTGGCTTCGACGTGGTCTTCGACCTTGAAACCATTGGCCTCAAGATGGCTGATCCATTTTTTGCAGCAACCACAATTGGCGTCGCGATGAACCTCGATCGGAATGAGGTCGGCGGCCTGGACCAGAGAGGACATGAACAGGGCGCTCAGGGCGATCAGACGCAGAGGGTTTCGCATGGGATTCGTCTCGGCTAACGGGCAAAAAAACGCATTCTGACCCTTTTTTCCGGTCAGGCATTCAAGGAGTGTTTCGAAGTACTACAAAGATCGGCTGTTCGATGATGGTAGATCAGAGCTGTCAGGCAGATGAGGGGGACATTACAAAATCGTCAGGTTGAAATGCCGCAGGCGCGTGTTTACGTGATCCTCGGGTCAAAAAAGGTTCTTCACGCATACCTGTAGGAGCGAGCTTGCTCGCGATGGAGGTCAACGATGATGCGGGGAGCCTGACACCCCGCGGTGCTCTCAGGTTTTTCGCGAGCATGCTCGCTCCTACAGATATTTCGTTATCTCATCGGTCGAGCAGTTTCATGACTTCCCCCGGATAACGCAGGCCAGCGGTGGCATTCGCCGCAAAGACCGACTCCAGCGCCTGCAGTTCACCAGCGCTCAGCCTCACCTGCAGAGCGGCCACGTTTTCTTCCAGGTATTTGCGTTGCTTGGTGCCCGGAATCGGAATCAGGTAGTCACCCACGCCAGCGTCAGTTATCCCGGCGACTGGCTGGTGGAACTCTGTGCCCAGCCCGGCAATGACTTTTACCGGAAGGATTCAGGACGTTGAACAGCGGTTAACGATGTGGGTAGTAACCCGGTCCGCTATGGTCGTAGTAGTGATCGTGATGCCAGCCCCCATGGGGGAAAACAATGCAACCGTTCAGGGTCAGGATGGCCAGCAGGGGAATCAGCAATGTGATTCGACGCAACATTTGAAAGTCCTCATGGTTATTGCCGCAATGAAGCTAAAACTCTTCATCGGCTGTAACATGTGACCCCGCTTGTGGCCGCTTATCCTGGGAACAGGGTAAGTGCCTGGCAAGCGTCTTGATACAAACCGGATACATTTTCAGATTCAGGAACCCGCAATGACTCAGTCGCAACGTTTGAAATACTCGATTCTGATCTCCCTGGTGGTGCTGGGGATCATGTTTGGCCTTTCCTGGTTGCAGAACACCGGCGTCATCAGCGAAAAAATGTTCCAGTACATCGCCATTGGCGTGGCGGTGATTGTGGTCGTCATCAATGGCGTGATGCGCCGCAAGGTCAAGACCTGATCATTCGCTCACTGGTTGCGCAGGATGGCGGCAGCCTGTGGATGCAGGCTGTAGCTTTTGTCGGGGTTGAGGACAATCACGCCTTCACTGCACAAGCGCTTTAGCACTTCGCGCACGCTGAGAAAGGACAGGGGAATGTCCAGGTCCAGCAATTGGCTGTGCACCCCGCGCACGCCAAGACTGCGCTCGCTTTCGGCGGCCGTCAGCAGGGCATCGATGACTTTAAGGCGGATCAGGCTGGTGCGCAGGCCATAGCTTTTGAGCAGGATCCGGATCCGCTCGTTGCCGTGGCGATCGGTACGCGGCTCGAATACGCCGACTCCCATGGAAGTACCCTTTGGCGCGTTGATACCGTCCGTTGGTAGTTGCGAGTTGTACATTGCAAAACTCCTTTTCAGAGCCTGATCAGGAAAAATGGGGCGCTCTTACAAGTTTAGACGTATGAGCTGCCCAAATCATGAAGGCTCGAATGTAGAAATTTTGTCGACGTCGTGTGATCAGCCTGTCAGTTCGCACGCCAATGCGCGGCAAAACCCTAAATTATTGATGTGAGCTTCGTCCCTACAGGGAGGCACTGCGCGCGTGGGTGCGCGCAACGGCGGCCATCGTTTTTTCGATCAGGAGCGAGCGTGATTATTTCCAGCCAGTTAACCAGGTTGAGCCTGGCGGGTGTGACTCTGGGGTTGAGCCTGGGGCTGAGCCTTGCGGCGAGCGCGAGCGATACGCTTGCGCAAACGAGCGCGGATATCCGCCGAACCAGTTTCGGCGTGCCACATATCCGCGCCGACAACGAGCGCGGGCTGGGCTACGGCATCGGCTATGCCTACGCCCAGGACAACCTGTGCCTGCTGGCGAACGAGATCACTACGGTGAACGGCGAGCGTTCGCGCTATTTCGGACCGGATCAGTTCACCGTCGAGGCGCGTGAGAACCTGGTCAGCGATCTGTTCTTCACCTGGCTCAACACCCCGCAAGCCGTCGCCGGTTTCTGGCAGGCCCAGACTCCGCCAGTGCGTGAGTTGGTTGAAGGTTACGTAGCGGGGTACAACCGTTTCCTGAGCGAACGTCGTGCCCAGGGTCTGCCGCAACAGTGCCAGGGTGATTGGGTGCGGGACATCACCCCGTCGGATCTGGTCAAGCTGACCCGGCGCCTGTTGGTCGAAGGTGGCGTCGGCCAGTTCGCCGAAGCCCTGGCCGGTGCCACGCCACCCCAAGCCGTGGCCCGGGCGTCGAACGGCCAGGCAGCGTTCCAGGTGGCCGCCACGCGCATGCAAAGGTTTGCCCTGGACCGCGGCAGCAACGCGGTCGCGATCGGCAGCGAACGTTCCTTTAACGGACGCGGCATGTTGTTGGCCAATCCGCACTTCCCGTGGGTGGGCGGCATGCGTTTTTATCAGATGCACCTGACCATTCCCGGCAAACTGGACGTGATGGGCGCGGCGTTGCCCGGCCTGCCGCTGATCAACATCGGTTTCAACCAACATCTGGCCTGGACCCACACCGTGGATTCGTCCAGGCATTTCACGCTGTACCGCCTGCAACTCGATCCCAAGAATTCGACCCGTTATCTGCTCGACGGCCAGTCCTTGCCGATGGACCAGCAGACTGTGACCGTCAACGTCAGGCAGGCGGACGGGCAGGTCAAGGCGATTTCCCGTGTGGTCTACAGCTCGAAGTTCGGTCCGGTGGTGCAATGGCCGGGAAAACTGGATTGGGATCATCAGTACGCCTTCAGCCTGCGCGACGCCAACCTGGATAACGATCGCGTCCTGCAGCAGTGGTACGCGATGAACCGCGCCGAAAACCTCAAGGATTTCCAGGACTCGGTGCACAAGATCCAGGGCATTCCGTGGGTCAACACGCTGGCGGCGGACGATCAGGGGCAGACGCTGTACATGAACCTCTCGGTGGTGCCCAACGTCAGCGTCGACAAGCTGGCACAATGCAGCGATCCGCGGATCGGCCTGCAGATGATCATTCTTGACGGCTCCAACAGTGCCTGTGCCTGGGACATCGACCCGCAGGCGCCACAACAGGGCATCTATGCAGCGGATAAGTTGCCGCAGCTGCTGCGCAAGGATTTTGTCCAGCATTCCAACGATTCGGCGTGGATGGCCAATCCGGCGCAACCGCTGACCGGTTATTCGCCGCTGATCAGCCAGGATGGCCAGCCTTTGGGCCTGCGTTCACGCTTTGCCCTGGACCGTTTGAGTGCGCTGACCGGGGCCGGCAAGGTCGCGGTGGCGGACTTGCAGAACATGGTCATGGATGATCAGGTCTATCAGGCGGCTCAAGTGATGCCGGACCTGTTGCAATTCTGCGCGGCGGGTCTCGGTGCCGATGCCAAAACGCTCGCGCCACTGTGTGCCAGCCTCAAGGCCTGGGACCGCAAGGCCAACCTGGGCAGCGGTCTGGGTTTTGTGCACTTCCAGAATGTCATGGAGGCATTGGAGTCGGTGCCGGGCGTATGGCGCGTGGCGTTCGATCCGCAGGATCCGCAACACACCCCGAGTGGACTCGCCGTCGATCACCCGCCAGTGGCCAAGGCGCTGCGCACAGCGATGCTGGCTTCGGCTGAGCAGGTCAAGGCGTCAGGACTCAAGCCGGACACTCGCTGGGGTGACATCCAGGTGGTCAGCAGCGGCGGGCAACAGACGCCGATCCATGGCGGGCCGGGTACGCTGGGGGTCTACAACGCTATCCAGAGCGTGCCGCGCAGCGATGGCAAGCGCGAGGTGGTCAGTGGTACGAGTTACCTGCAAGTGGTGACCTTTGACGAAAAAGGACCGCAAGCCAAGGGGCTGCTGGCGTTTTCGTTGTCGAGTGACCCTGCTTCGAAATTTTCACGGGATCAGACGCAGGCCTTTTCGCAGAAGCAATGGAGCGTGCTGCCCTTCACCGAGCAACAGATCACGTCCGATCCGCAGTATCAGGTACGGACGATCCGCCAGCAGGATGCCAAGGTCGTCGCGCATTGAGGTAATGGAGTTTTACGGGAACACTGTAGGCCGCACCCCGCAAGGGTGGCGGCCTTTTCAGTTTTTCGGGGGCTTTTGCGGGATCGCGTTGACCACCAGATTGCCGTTGTCATTGCGGGTCAGGTAGACCGGCAGGACCCGCGGCAGGGACTTCACCAGGCCGTTGATATCCTTGATGTTGTAGATGCCGCCGATATGGATCGAGCCGGTGCTGTTGTCGGCGACCATCAACGGTTTGTCCAGGTAACGATTGATCAATGGCAGCGCATCGCTCAGTGCCAGATCGTCGAGCACCAGCTTGCCCTGGCGCCAGGCCAGCGAACTGTCATTTTCATAGGTCTGGCTGATGCGGGGAGTGAAGTCGCCGCGACGATAACTGGCCTGCATCGCCGGGTCGAGACGCAAACCGTCGCCGGGCAGGTCAGTGTTGCTGCTGACCAGTACCGAACCCTGGATCAGATTGACCTTGACCTGGTCTTCATACATCCAGACGTTGAATTGGGTGCCGGTCACGCGAATCCGGCCTTCGGCGGCCTTGACCACAAAAGGGTGGCGGGTGTCATGGCTGACCCTGAAGAACGCTTCGCCTTTTTTCAGCGTGACTTGCCGCTGATCCTTGTAGTTGCTGTACGTCAGCTCGCTGCCCAGGTTCAGCTCCACCTGGCTGCCATCTTTCAAAGTGACCGTACGAACATTGTCGGTGGCTTGGAAATGCTGGTACGCGTTCGGTACCCAGCCCAGGTGCCAGCCGCCATATCCGGCCAAAGGCAGCGCCAGGGCACAGACTGCCGCGGCAATGGCCAGGCGTCGCCACGGGGCTTCGGGCTGGGGGCGAACCAGCGGCAGGACGGGCGCGGGGCGGGGCAGGTCGCCGGCCACATCCCATATTTCCAGCATCGCTTCGTACTCGAAGGCATGGAGCGGATGTGCATTACGCCATTCTTCGAACGCCTGGCGCTCCTGCGTTGTGCAGTCATTGGCGTGCAGACGCATGCACCAATGCGCAGCGGCATCGGTGATGGCGTCGTATTCGGCTTCCGAGAGCGTGGGGTCGGTCATTGGCTCATCCTGATTTCGTGCATTCTAACCTTGGGGGCAGTCTGCGAGAACATCAGTCATGGCATTTAACTATCAATGTGTAACTTTTTTTCAACGCTCCGCCCCTGGATAGCCTGTTGTCGGCTTGCAGTATCCATAGGGCGCGTGAAAAAAAGATCAAAAAAATCATCACAGAGCCATTGCGGCCGATGTGCTGCGCAGATCCGGGATCTGCGCTTTGTGATGTCAGAATCAGGTTCAGGAGGCCGGTGTGACCGGCACCGGGTCCAGTTGCCGGCCCATTTCGCAGATCAGGAACGCGAGCGAATCGGCATTGTGCAAAATGACGTCAGCCCTGAAGTTCGCATTTTGCCCGTCCAGGAATGCTTCCCGTGCCCTTTCCATGGTCGTGCTGCCCGTTAACCTGAGAATGGCCTTGCCAACGTGATAGGCCGCCGGGATCGAATCCAGACTGATCCACGATTGCAGGCCGCTGTTCCAACGCGCAAACAGTTCCTCCTTCGGCGTGTTCAGCGACAAGGCTTCTCGCTGGAATTTCAGTTGGGACTCTTTCATGGCTTCACCGTAGGCCGTGATCGGCTCTACCAGGTCGCTGAAAGGGCGCCGGGCTTCAAGGGATGCAATGTCCTCGGCCGCGGAAAACAGGTGAGCGAACTCGTGAATCAGCGTGGCGGCCTGGCTGTGGCCGTCGACGTTGAAGGGCTCGGTCAGACAGGATTTGTACCAGTCGAGCTGTTGATCGAAGAACCTTTCGGTGAAATGCACGTGGCGCTGTAGATCCTTGTCCAGGACAAACGCGATGCAGTTGTCCTGCGGGTCCCGATTTGAGCCCACGATAAAACGATGGGAGTTCATCCAGTCTTCATCGGGGTCGACCAACGCATTGCAGATGGGGAGGATGGCGTCCTTGATCTTGTCGAGCAGCGCTGCGTTGACCTGGCCGACACCAAAGAAATCTTTGAGGAAGGTGTCCAGCCGGGTACCGGGGACGAATCTGCGCAGTTGCGTCATGTTGTGCAGGCTGTTGAACGCGTAATAGCGCGCCATGTCGATGGCCTGCACGATCATTCGGGCTTTTTCGGGATGCCTGGCGCGAATGTCTTCCATCCCCCGGGCCTCGATATTCAGCACCTCGCTGGCGACATGGGCATGGGCCAACTGGTTGTGCATTTTCGACATGGCCTTGCCGAAGTGCACCGTATGGATGTCCGGGTCGATCACCAGTCGCTTGTCTGGCGCGGTCAGCAGTACCGGGCCCTGTTCCTTGTCCCTGATCATTCGCCAGGCCGGCCCGGTCTTGTCTACGCCGTACACCTTGCCGGCGATGGGGGCATAGGTTTTTTTGCTCGCCGCATCGAGGTAGGTGCCGTCAGCGCTGTTTTTCGTCAGGTTCTTGAGTTCGACCGTGGTTTCGAACGGTTGCAGCCGTGTGCGCAGCGGTGCCGTCGAATCGATCTCGGACCACTTTGGCGCGATGATCGGTGTGGCGATCGGTGCGCCAGGGTTTTCCTGGGTTGCCTGGGCCGTGTCGGTCCATCCTTCGAGCGACAGCCTGCCCAATGAGATGAGTTGCGCCGCACCGGCGATGAACTCCTCCAGTGCAACTTTCCAGTGATGATCCTGCAGGGCTTCTGCGGAGTTGAGGGCATCCTTGTAGGCGTTCCAGAGAAACTGCGCATAAGCGAGTTTGCCCGGCAACAGGCCAAGTATGCGGTGGATGTTGGCGCCGAACAGATGTTTGACGGCCTCCCAGTCCGCCTGGCTTGCCGTGTGTAACTGGCTGCCAAGCATTTGCGACAGCAGTCGGGTGTTGTCGTGGAACAGCTGGGTGAGCAAGTTGCCGTCGATGGGGCTGGATGCGAGGGTGATCTCACTCGATTGCCCAACGGTCGAGCTGAACAGGTTGCGGAAGGCGGACTGCTCGCTGTCCGGCAGGCGCCGTAGCAACATGTCCTGCAAGGGGCCCGGCGTGTTCAGCGCCGAGACAAGACTGGCCTCAGTGTCGAATTCGATAAAAGGCGAGCCGCCAGGGTGGTAAGGGGCATAGAGGACCTGCGGCCCGGCCTTTGCGTTGCCGGGGCTCACCAGGTACAGGCCCAACGCTTTGACCCCGGCGGCGCCGGTGGTCTTGATCAGCTCCAGAGGTCGGGCAATCGCGTGTGCTCCCTGTACGGCTGCCCGGGCCCTGGCGTCCGGCATGTCGAGCACCTGTCGAAGCAAATCGAACGCGCTGCTGGATAGCCTTTGCAACAGCTTCAGCTCGTGGGCGTGTTGCAGCAGTTGCCAGGGCAGTTGCTTGACGAAGCGCTGCATCCGGCTTTGAGCATCGGCCGTTGCACCGGACAACGTCTGCGTTACCTGTACTGCGTAGCTTTGCACAATGTTCAATGACTGCAGCAGTTGACGGACCGCGGCCTGGTCCAGCCCCTCGGGCAGCGCCTGAGGAGTTGTCGAGGAAACCTGGAATCCGGAACCTTGCGCGGCATTGACATGGTTCAGGGCGAACTCGGTAAGGCTGCGGGCGGGACCGGTCAGGTTGAGGTCGGGGATGATTTGAATATCGTCGGGGTCCAGCGTAATGTCCGGGAAGCGATTGCCGAGCAACGTCGTCAGCCGTTCATGCACATACGACCTGAGGGGAGTGATCCCGTGCAGGTAGTCTTTGTCCTCCTCGACGCTGTTGCGGTATTGCTCCAGCAGTTCAACGTGCAGCCGCTGATCTTCCAGCGGGGCCATGCCAAGCCATGTGGGCAGTGACTGTTGCAGGGTGATCGCCCGGGCGATCGAGGTGGCTCTGCGCAAATGGGTGTTGATCCCGGCGGTGGTCAGCGCTTTCAGCGCCTTTTTCTGCTTCGTGTCGCTCAGTTCCAGGCTGCGCGCGTGTTCGCAGCGAGCCAGAAAGTGATCGATGGATGATCGTGCGACTTGCTCCAGTACTGATCCTTCAATCAGCCGCAGCGCACCCAGCGAGTAGCTTTGGTGGAATTGGCGTTGGCTCGGGGTGAGGTTTTCCAGTAGCGCCATGCGTTGTTGCGGGTCGAGCAGGCGCCGGTTCAGTTCCTGCCTGGCACGGCTGATGTTGTCAAACACCTCCAGCCCCTCGGCGGGCGTCCACAGAATCGTTCGGCCGGAATGCGAGGGATCGAGTCCGCCGCGCTCGGTCAGGAGCAGGCAATGGGCCAGCGGCAGGACATCCCGCACACCGGAGCACTCAAGGGTCAGTGAATAGGCATCGGGTCGGAAGCCCTTCAACGAGCGACGGTTATGTCTTTCGGCCTGATCCGGGTTGAACACTGTATCGACGATGGCCCGGTCCGCATCCGTCAATGTCGCGCTGAGGGTGCGCAGGCTTGCCTCGCCGCGGATGCCGACAGAAAGTGCATGGGCCAGGCGCGGCTGCAGGTTTTCCAGGTAGACCCGCTGCAACGCCAGTGAAGCGATCGGTTGTGCGGCGAAGTCGGCGTTGATCAGCGTTTCGATGTCACTGAAGCTCTTGACGAACGCTGCCGCCGTATCGGCCAGCACCATGGATGGATGCTGGTCGCCGGACAACACCGGCCGAGTGCTCCAGCGTCCGTCAGTCTCCAGCTTCAGCAGCCGCTCGTTGATCATCGAACGGATATCCAGCGCCTTGTCGAACAGGGCCTGGATGTCCACGGCGCCGTCGCTGTGGCGGAACACCTGCAGACTGTATTCCGTGTTTTGCAGTTGCTTGGTGACGATGGCGTCGAAGAGTTTGCTGAAGATCGCGCCGGAAATCGCTTCCCCGGTCACATTCGGCCGGTCAAAACCAATGAATCGCTGGCGTTCGTCCAGGCTCAGCAGGCCATAGAGTTCGTCCTCGTGACCGGCCGCGCCGAACTTGCTGCGCACGGTATCGCGCAAGTCCTGATAGTCCTTGAGCACCTGCAAACCTTCGGTGGGCGTGTAGAGAAACGCATGACTGGCGCTGACCATCAGTGAACCGGCCAGCTCGACGTAATTGGCCGGGTACTCCCACAGGCGCACGGTTTCGACCGTCATTGATGTGTTCGTCCGGCTGGCTGTCGAGATCAACGCGTGCAGGTCCTGGCTTTGCTTCGGGGTGATGATCCCGGCTTCGCGCTTGAGCAGCAGCTGCACGCGCGCCTGATCGGCGATGGCCCGGCCGAAGAGTGCGCGACGCGAGGCGCCATTGGCGCTCGCCGCGTCCCAGTATTGTTCGAGCTGCCCGATCAGCAGGCTGACCAGTTTGCGCGAGACAGTCGTGACCGCCGTCTCCCAGTGCCCCTGGTCTGCGTTTAGCAGGGACTTTTTCGGGTGGGAAAATTCATGGGTCTGCCCGGAGGGCCAACGCTGATGGCGATAGTGCAGGAGCACGGCATCACTCAGCGACAGGGAATTGACCCAAGGTCGCGACGGACGGCTTGCATCCTCGTTCCCGTCAGTCGCTGCCAGATAGAAGTTCACCCGGGTCTGGCTCTGATCCACGTCGGGAAAAGACGCGGTCAGTTGTGCAGCCAGCAATGCATCGAGCAGCGACGTCAGGGACGGTAGTGCCTTGAGTTCATCGAGCAGGGCCTGGTCGTTGAGCTGCTGATGGCGGGAGAGGGTGTTGCGCTGGTCCTCGAACACGTCTCCTTCAATGGTTTGAAACTCCAGCCCGATATCGTCGGCAGCCACCACGGCCTTGCGTTGTGCCAGCGCCATGAAGGCCAGCAGTTCATCGTCTTCGTTGGCTGTTTTGAGGCGTGCCGTCAGATGTTCGGTCAGGGCCGAACGACTGGTGAATTTCTGTATGCCGGCGTAGGGGGTGTAGAGAATCACGCCGTTCTCATCCGGCGTCGCGGTCAGCAAAAAACTGCCGGCCAGTGCCACGGGCTCCTGGCCAGGGATCTTCAAAAGGATTTTTTTCGCCAGCATGGGCGGCGTCTGCTCATCGCGCAGGGCCTGGCTGGCCAGTTCGATATGGCTGAACCATTGGAAATCCTTTTGCGTCAGCCCGTGGGTTTGGCCCAGCTCTCGCCAGAGGCCGGGCAACGACAGTGCTTCGGGGAAAAACAGCGGAGTTACGGGTGTAGACATCGTCGAGTCTCGCTCAAGGTGCCACTCAAGGGCGCCTGTGGGTTGAGCATCGAGACTAAAAGCGGGTGCGCGGATGCAGGTGGTAAATAGATAACGCACGGGGCGTGGGCATTGGTGACACGGATTTACCTCGTCGCCCCTGAGCGAAAGGTTGACAGGTCACTCGCCACGCGTTGTTAATCGGCGGGTCTTTGTACGCTGTTGTTCCCTCCAATAATCATTCTGGAGCTTCAGATGTCTGCGCCACACGATCACGCCTCTACTGCCGTCTCGTCATACCTGTCACTCGAAGCGCTGAGCGCTTTGCTGGAAAAGATTTTTCTGCGTCATGGCACCTCGGCCGAGGTTGCCCGTGTACTGGCGCAAAACTGTGCCGGCGCCGAGCGCGATGGCGCCCACAGTCACGGGGTGTTCCGGATCCCGGGTTATGTTTCGACGCTGCAAAGCGGCTGGGTCAATGGCCAGGCCGTTCCGGTGGTCGAAGATGTGGCTTCGGGGTTTGTGCGGGTCGACGCCAATAACGGTTTTGCGCAACCGGCCCTGGCGGCGGCACGCGAATTACTGGTGCAGAAAGCCCGAAGTGCCGGCATTGCGGTGCTGGCGATCCGTAATTCGCACCATTTCGCGGCCTTGTGGCCAGATGTCGAACCCTTCGCGTATGAAGGGCTGGTAGCGTTGAGCGTGGTCAACAGCATGACCTGCGTGGTGCCCCACGGTGCCGACCGACCACTGTTCGGTACCAATCCGATTGCCTTCGCCGCGCCACGGGCTGGCGGCGAACCGATTGTCTTCGACCTCGCCACCAGTGCCATTGCCCATGGCGACGTGCAAATTGCCGCACGCCAGGGTGAAAGCTTGCCGCAAGGGATGGGTGTGGACAGCCTCGGCCAGCCGACTACCGACCCGAAAGCAATTCTTGAGGGCGGCGCGTTGCTGCCTTTTGGCGGACACAAGGGCTCGGCGTTGTCGATGATGGTCGAGTTGCTCGCGGCGGCACTGACCGGCGGCAATTTTTCCTTCGAGTTCGACTGGAACAACCACCCAGGCGCCAAGACGCCCTGGACGGGCCAATTGCTGATTGTGATTGATCCGGACAAGGCAGCGGGGCAAAGTTTTGCCGAACGCAGCCAGGAACTGGTGCGGCAAATGCACGGTGTCGGCCTGAAGCGTTTGCCGGGTGACCGGCGTCATCATCAGCGCGCCAAGTCGCTGGCCAATGGCATTGAACTGGATGCCCGGACGCTGGCGAACCTGCGGGAGCTGGCGGGGGAGTGATCCTGTAGGAGCGAGCTTGCTCCGGGCGGCGTTCCGACGATGGTCGTTAACGATTACGCGGGAAATCTGATTCCCCGCGGTGCCCTCACGTCCATCGCGGGCAAGCCCGCTCCCACAGGGTTCCAGTGTTTGCCAGTGTTCAGCGACGCCCCAGCAACAACCCCACCACCAGACCGAACCCGGCGGAAATCGCCACGGTTTGCCATGGATGCCCGCCGATATAGGTTTCAGTGGCCTCGACCGCGGGCAGGGTGCGGTTGCGCACGCTGTTCACCGAATCCCTGGCCTGCTGGAGTTTCAGGGCGATTTGTCCGCGAAGGGTGTCCGCTTCTTCCCCAACCAGTGAGGCGCTGCTTTTCAGCAGTTTTTCCGACTCTTCGATCAACGATTGAAGTTCGCTGAACGCTTGATCCTTGATTTGATCTTCGGCAGCTTGCGCGGCGGTTTTGCGGGCCATTGAAGTACTCCTTGCGGGTAAGTGGACAGTGAACAATGGAGTCTGCGGTCGTCGGAAAAGTTGCAGCTATTTTGCCCGGGAAGGTCATCTCGCTGAAAAACCGGCGCAGGACATTTCGCCCTACAGTGTAAGATGTCGCCAATTTTACGCAGCAGGAAATTCCCATGAGCTTCAATCTGGCCGACAAACCCCTCGCCGAGCGCGCTGCGCTTGAAGACGAGAAATCCCGTCTGTTCGAACTCTGGCAAAACAACCTGGGCAAAGCCAAGGGCGAGGCCGCACGGTTGTTTGGTGAACGGGCCAAGCGCAAAGGCAAGTGGGCCGAATGGGTGCGCGCCGAACTGGACGGTATGTCGCCCCCGGAATACGCCAACATGGTGCGCAGTGAAGTCAATCGCCTGATGGCGGCCAACAAATAACATCGGCTGTCAGGCGAAACTCGCGACAATCGCCTCGCGCACTTTCAACACGACCGGGTCAAGCTGGGTGCTGGTGCGCCAGCCCAGTTCGATCGGGTAGCGCGGCAAGGCCAAAGGGCAGGGCAGCAGTGCCAGGCCGCTGAGCGTCGCGATGCTTCGGGCGGCATGGGCTGGAATGGTCGCCACGGCCTGGCTGCCCTTGAGCAAATGCGGCAGCGCGGCAAAATGCGTGGTCGAGGCGCACACCCGCCGACTCAGGCCCAGCGCCGCCAATCCTTCATCGGTAATCCCGATAAAACCGCCGGACGACACCAGAATGTGCTCGCGGGCCACAAACTCCTCAAGACTCATGCTGTGCTGGCCCTCGGCCAGGCTCGACGGGTCTGCCAGGCACAGATAACCACCTTCTCCCAGCACCTGGCGGCTGAGCAGCCGTTCGGCAAACCCGCCCGCGGTGATCGCCAGGTCAATGCTGCGCTCCATCAACGCCTGGGCAACGATCTGGCTGTGGGTCTGGCGAAAAATCAGCCGCAACTTCGGCGCGCTCCGGGCGATTTCCTCGATCAGTCGCCGGCCGTAGGCAATTTCGAAATCATCCGACATTCCCACGGTGACCGAGCGACCTTCGTACTGCTGCGCAGCCGGGTCGACCATCGCCAGGCTCTGCCGGCATTTGTTCAGGGCCTCGCTGACCACCGGCTTGAGCTGATTGGCCTTGAGCGAGGGCGCCAGGCCGCGCCCGGTGCGCACGAACAGTTGATCGCCATACACCTCGCGCAACCGGCGCAAGGCTGCACTGACCGCCGATTGCGTCACGCCCAGGCGCAAGGCGGCACGGCTGGCGCTGGACTCTTCGTGCAGCGCTTCGAAGACTTTGAGCAGGTTGAGGTCGATGTTGGTGATATTCATCTGGTTCATATCATTCAGCAGTGAATCGGTCTTTATTGATGATCACGTGGCGCCGGAGAATGAGCAACCCCTGATGCGAATGGAGTTTTCGTGATGCCCAAATCAATCGTTGCGGCCTTGCAGATTGGCGCCTTGCCCGGTGGCAAGGCCGACACCCTGGAACAGATCCTGTTCTATGAACACGCGATCATCGAATCCGGCGCTGCGCTGGTGGTAATGCCCGAAGCGCTGCTGGGCGGTTATCCCAAGGGCGAGGGTTTTGGCACTCAGCTTGGTTTTCGGCTGGCGCAAGGTCGCGAAGCCTTTGCGCGCTATTTTGCCAACGCCATCGACGTGCCCGGCGCGGAAACCGAGGCGCTGACGGCGCTGTCCGCACGCACCGGGGCGAATTTGGTGATCGGCGTCATCGAGCGCGCCGGCAGCACCTTGTACTGCACCGCCTTGTACTTTGATCCGCAGGCCGGGCTGGTGGCCAAACACCGCAAACTGATGCCCACCGGGACCGAACGGCTGATCTGGGGCAAGGGCGATGGTTCGACGCTGCCGGTGATCGACAGCCAGGTCGGGCGCATCGGTGCGGTGGTGTGCTGGGAAAACATGATGCCGCTGCTGCGCACGGCGATGTACGCCAAGGGCGTGGAGGTGTGGTGCGCGCCGACCGTGGACGAACGGGAGATGTGGCAGGTCAGCATGCGCCACATCGCCCATGAGGGGCGTTGTTTCGTGGTCAGCGCCTGTCAGGTCCAGGCATCGCCCCAGGCCCTGGGACTGGACATCGCCAACTGGCCGGCGGATCGGCCGTTGATCGCTGGCGGCAGCGTGATCGTAGGACCCATGGGCGACATCCTCGCCGGACCGATGCGAGATCGCGCAGGTCTTCTGACCGCGCAGATCGATACTGACGACCTGGTGCGTGCCCGCTACGACTATGACGTGGTCGGTCACTACGCTCGCCCGGATGTGTTCGAGCTGACCGTGGACGAGCGCGCTAAACCGGGGGTGCGCTTCACTTCCTGATGCCTGAGGGCCTTGGCCAAAGCAGTCAGGCAACTTGATAACTTTGACCATTGCCCGCCACCCCTCGCAGAGCGAGTATTTCCCTGTTGATTACGGTTCCCCCCAACCTAATAAGAAACACAAAGGGATTCTGGCAATGCGCGATTACTTGTCTGCTACAGATCAGTTCAACTATCAGCACACAGTCGACGCCACACTCGCAGGCGATCTGACGGCACTAAACGCCTGTGTCGAATGCTGTGACCGGCATGCCTTGCCGGGTCGCATCGCGCTGTTCTGGGAGGGGCGCGACGGCGCCAGTGCGACCTACACCTTCACTGATTTGCAGGACAAGGCCGCGCGTTTCGCCAATTACCTGTTGGCCCAGGGCGTGAAGAAGGGCGACAAGGTCGCCGGCCTGCTGCCACGCAACATCGAATTGCTGATCACCGTGTTTGCCGCCTGGCGCATCGGCGCGGTGTATCAACCGCTGTTCACCGCGTTCGGCCCCAAAGCCATCGAGCACCGCCTGAGCTGCTCTGGCGCCAAAGTGGTGGTGACCGACGCGGTGAACCGACCAAAACTCGCCGAAGTCGCCGACTGCCCGACCATCGTTACCGTCACCGGCCCCAAAGGGCAGGGCCTGGTGCGTGGCGATAGCAGTTTCTGGGCCGAACTGGCCAACCATTCCTCCCACTGCGAACCCGTGCTGCTGACTGGCGAAGATCCGTTCCTGATGATGTTCACCTCGGGCACCACCGGCCCGTCGAAAGCGCTGTCGGTGCCGCTCAAGGCCATCGTTGCGTTCCAGAGCTACATCCGCGACGCGGTTGACCTGCGCCCGGAAGACGCTTTCTGGAACGTCGCCGATCCGGGTTGGGCCTACGGCATTTACTACGGTGTCACCGGGCCCATGTCGATGGGGCATCCGATCACCTTTTACGATGGCCCGTTCACCCTCGAAAGCACCTGCCGGGTGATCAACAAGTACGGGATTACCAATCTCGCGGGTTCCCCGACGGCCTACCGTTTGCTGATTGCCGGCGGCGATGAGTTCGCCAGGTCGATCAAGGGCAAGCTGCGCATCGTCAGCAGCGCCGGCGAGCCGCTGAACCCGGAAGTGATCCGCTGGTTCGCCGACAACCTCGACGTGGTCATCCACGACCACTACGGCCAGACCGAGTTGGGCATGGTGCTGTGCAACCACCATGGCCTTGAACACCCGATTCACATGGGCGCCGCCGGTTTTACCTCGCCGGGCCACCGCATTGCGGTCCTCGATGACGAATACAAGGAACTCGGCGTTGGCCAGCCCGGCATCCTGGCCATCGACCGCAGCCAGTCGCCGATGTGCTGGTTCGCCGGCTACGAAGGCGGGCCGACCAAGGCCTTTGTCGGCAACTACTACTTGAGTGGCGACACCGTCGAGTGGAACCCGGACGGCAGCATCAGCTTCGTCGGTCGCAGCGATGACGTGATCACCACCTCCGGCTACCGGGTCGGCCCGTTCGATGTGGAAAGTGCGCTGATCGAACACCCGGCCGTGGTCGAGGCCGCCGTGGTCGGCAAACCCGATCCGGAGCGCACCGAACTGGTCAAGGCGTTCGTCGTGCTCAGCCCGCAATACCGCGCAGAACCTGCGTTGGCCGAAGAGCTGCGCCAGCACGTACGCAAGCGCCTGGCGGCGCATTCCTACCCCCGTGAAATCGAATTTGTCAGCGAGTTGCCGAAAACCCCAAGCGGCAAATTGCAGCGCTTTATCTTGCGCAACCAGGAAATCGCCAAGGCTCAAGAGGCTGCGGCGAAGAACCTTCCAGCTTGAAAGGGAAACAATGATGCAGATCCAGAACAAGATTTTTATCGTCACCGGTGGTGCTTCAGGCCTCGGCGCAGCGACGGCCGAGGTGCTGGTCGCCGCAGGCGCGAAAGTGATGCTGGTGGACATGAATGCCGAGGCCGTTGCAGCCCAGGCCCAGCGCCTTGGCGCGCATAGCGTGGTGGCGGACATCAGCAGCGAAGCGGCGGCCGAAGCGGCCGTGCAGGCGACGGTCGAAGCCTTTGGCGGCCTCAATGGCCTGGTCAATTGCGCCGGCATCGTGCGTGGCGAGAAGATTCTCGGCAAGAACGGTCCGCACTTGCTGTCCAGTTTCAGCCAGGTGATCAACGTCAACCTGATCGGCAGCTTCAACATGCTGCGCCTTGCGGCAGCGGCGATTGCGCAAACCGAAGCGGATGCCGATGGCGAACGCGGCGTGATCATCAACACCGCGTCTGCCGCGGCATATGACGGTCAGATCGGTCAGGCGGCCTACTCGGCGTCCAAAGGGGCGATCGTCAGCCTGACGTTGCCGGCGGCCCGTGAACTGGCGCGCTTCGGCATCCGCGTGATGACCATCGCCCCGGGCATTTTCGAGACGCCGATGATGGCCGGCATGACCCAGGAAGTTCGCGACTCCCTGGCCGCTGGCGTGCCATTCCCGCCGCGTTTGGGCAAACCGGGCGAGTATGCCGGACTGGTCAGGCATATTATTGAAAACAGCATGCTCAACGGCGAGGTGATCCGTCTCGACGGTGCCTTGCGCATGGCCGCCAAATAAGGAGGATTTGTCATGACAATGTCCAACGATCCGATTGTAATCGTTAGCGCCGTCCGCACCCCCATGGGGGGATTCCAGGGCGAACTGAAAAGCCTGACCGCGCCGCAACTGGGTGCTGCCGCAATCAAGGCCGCCGTTGAGCGTGCCGGCGTTTCCACTGACAGCATCGACGAAGTGCTGTTTGGCTGCGTTCTGCCGGCCGGACTTGGCCAGGCCCCTGCGCGCCAGGCGGCACTGGGTGCCGGGCTGGATAAATCGACCCGCTGCACCACCCTGAACAAGATGTGCGGTTCGGGCATGGAGGCGGCGATTCTGGCCCACGACATGCTGGTGGCTGGCAGTGCCGACGTGGTAGTCGCCGGTGGCATGGAAAGCATGTCCAACGCGCCTTATCTGCTGGACCGTGCCCGTGCCGGCTACCGCATGGGCCATGGCCGGGTGCAGGACTCGATGTTCCTGGACGGCCTCGAAGACGCCTACGACAAGGGCCGCCTGATGGGCACCTTCGCCGAAGACTGCGCCGAAACCAACAGCTTCAGCCGGGAAGCCCAGGACGCGTTCGCCATCGCCTCGACCACCCGCGCGCAACAGGCGATCAAGGACGGCAGCTTCAAGGCCGAAATTGTCCCGCTGACCGTGACGGTCGGCAAAGAGCAAGTGGTGATCAGCAACGACGAGCAGCCGCCAAAAGCCAAACTGGACAAGATCGCTTCGTTGAAACCGGCGTTCCGTGAAGGCGGTACGGTGACGGCGGCCAACTCCAGTTCGATCTCCGACGGTGCGGCGGCATTGGTGCTGATGCGCCAGTCCCAGGCACAGAAACAAGGCCTGAAGCCGCTGGCGGTGATCCATGGCCACGCCGCGTTCGCCGACACCCCGGGCCTGTTCCCGGTGGCGCCAATCGGAGCGATCAAGAAATTGATGAAGAAAACCGGCTGGTCGCTCAATGACGTCGATCTGGTGGAAGTCAACGAAGCCTTCGCCGTGGTCGGCATGGCCGCGATGACTCACCTGGAAATCCCCCACGAGAAACTCAACGTGCACGGCGGCGCTTGTGCCTTGGGCCACCCGATCGGGGCGTCCGGTGCGCGGATTCTCGTGACCTTGCTGTCGGCCCTGCGCCAGAAAGGCCTGAAGCGCGGCGTCGCGGCGATCTGCATCGGTGGCGGTGAAGCGACGGCAATGGCCGTGGAATGCCTGTACTGAGGCAATGCTTTCCAATGTGGGAGCGAGCCTGCTCGCGAATGCGATTTGTCATCTGACGATGATGTCGACTGACTCGGCCTCTTCGCGAGCAGGCTCGCTCCCACAGGTTCTTGCATTCAGCACGATTTTTTTAAGGATTCACCATGATCCCCAATGACGACCAACAACAAATCCGCGACATGGCCCGGGACTTTGCCCAGGAACGGCTCAAACCCTTCGCCGCCGAGTGGGACCGCGAACACCGCTTCCCCAAGGAAGCCATTGGCGAGATGGCCGGTTTGGGCTTCTTCGGCATGCTGGTGCCGGAGCAGTGGGGCGGGTGCGACACCGGTTACCTGGCCTACGCCATGGCGCTGGAAGAAATCGCCGCCGGCGATGGCGCCTGCTCGACCATCATGAGCGTGCACAACTCCGTGGGTTGTGTGCCGATCCTCAACTACGGCAACGACGAGCAGAAGGAGCGCTTCCTCAAGCCGTTGGCCAGCGGCGCGATGCTCGGCGCTTTCGCCCTGACCGAGCCCCAGGCGGGTTCCGACGCCAGCGGCCTGAAAACCCGTGCGCGTCTGGAAGGCGACCACTACGTGCTCAACGGCTGCAAGCAGTTCATCACCTCCGGGCAGAATGCCGGGATAGTGATTGTGTTTGCGGTGACCGATCCGAACGCCGGCAAACGTGGCATCAGCGCGTTTATCGTACCGACCGATTCGCCGGGCTATAAAGTCGCGCGGGTCGAGGACAAACTCGGCCAGCACGCGTCCGACACCTGCCAGATCCTTTTCGAAGACGTGAAGGTGCCGGTGGCCAACCGTTTGGGCGAGGAGGGCGAAGGCTACAGGATTGCCCTGGCCAACCTGGAAGGTGGCCGCGTCGGCATCGCCTCGCAATCGGTGGGCATGGCCCGTGCCGCGTTTGAAGCGGCTCGCGACTACGCCCGTGAGCGCGAGAGTTTCGGCAAGCCGATCATCGAGCATCAGGCCGTGGCGTTCCGCCTGGCGGACATGGCCACCCAGATCGCCGTGGCGCGGCAAATGGTGCACTACGCCGCGGCCCTGCGCGACAGCGGCAAGCCGGCCCTGGTCGAGGCGTCGATGGCCAAGTTGTTCGCCTCGGAAATGGCCGAGAAGGTATGCTCATCGGCGCTGCAAACCCTCGGCGGTTATGGTTACCTCAACGACTTCCCGCTGGAACGCATCTACCGCGACGTGCGGGTGTGCCAGATCTACGAAGGCACCAGCGACATTCAGCGCATGGTCATTTCGCGCAACTTATAAAAAGCAGACCCCTGTAGGAGCTGCCGCAGGCTGCGATCTTTGATCTTTAAAATCAAAGTCAAAAGATCGCGGCCTGCGGCAGCTCCTACAAGGGATCTGGCCTTATGTGAAACAGGAGTTGTTTATGAGCTACGAAACGATTTTGCTGGAAACCCACGGCCGCGTTGGCCTGATCACCCTCAACCGTCCTCAGGCATTGAACGCGTTGAACGCGCAGATCGTCAGCGAACTGAACCAGGCCCTCGATGGTTTCGAGGCGGATGCGAACATCGGCTGTATCGTCCTGACCGGCTCGAAAAAGGCGTTTGCCGCGGGTGCCGACATCAAGGAAATGGCCGAGCTGACCTACCCGCAGATCTACCTCGACGACCTGTTCAGCGACAGCGACCGCGTCGCCAACCGCCGCAAGCCGATCATCGCGGCGGTCAACGGTTTTGCCTTGGGTGGCGGTTGTGAGCTGGCGCTGATGTGCGATTTCATCCTGGCTGGCGACAACGCCAGATTCGGCCAGCCGGAAATCAACCTGGGCGTGTTGCCGGGCATGGGCGGCACCCAACGCCTGACCCGCGCCGTGGGCAAGGCCAAGGCCATGGAAATGTGCCTGAGCGGGCGTTTGATCGATGCCGTGGAAGCGGAGCGTTGCGGCATTGTGGCGCGGATCGTGCCAAGCGATGAGCTGCTGGACGAAGCACTGAAAGTCGCAGCGTTGATCGCCAGGAAGTCGCTGCCGATTGCAATGATGGTCAAGGAAAGCGTCAACCGTGCCTTTGAAGTGAGCCTGTCCGAAGGCGTGCGCTTTGAGCGTCGGGTGTTCCATGCGGCGTTTGCGACGCAGGATCAGAAGGAAGGCATGGCGGCGTTCATTGCCAAGCGTGAGGCGGAGTTCGTCGGTAAGTAATGCGGCGTATTTGCTGACGCCTTCGCGAGCAAGCCCGCTCCCACAAAGGGATCTCATAAACGCCGGGATCCAATGTGGGAGCGGGCTTGCTCGCGAAGCTTTTGATTTTTACCGAGTCAAACCAGATAGTTCTTCAGTTCACGGGCAATCACCATCCGCTGAATCTCGCTCGAGCCTTCGTAGATCTGCGTGATCCGAGCATCCCGGTAGTACTTCTCCACCGGATAGTCTTCCAGATACCCGTACCCGCCATGAATCTGAATCGCGGACGAACAGACCTTTTCCGCCATTTCCGACGCAAACAGCTTGGCCTGTGATGCCTCCGACAGGCAGGGCTTTCCAGCTGTGCGCAGGCGCGCGGCGTGCAGGATCATCAACCGTGCGGCGTTCAGTTGCATGTGCATGTCGGCCAGCAGGTTGGCGATGCTCTGGTGTTCATTGATCGTCTTGCCAAACTGCACCCGGTCACGGGAATAGGCCAGCGCCGCTTCGAACGCCGCGCGGGCGATGCCCAGCGCCTGGGCGGCGATGCCGATACGACCGCCTTCGAGGTTGGACAGGGCGATGGCCAGGCCTTTGCCGCGTTCACCCAGCAGATTGGCTTCGGGAATGGTGCAGTTGTTCAGGGTGACGGCGCAGGTGTCGGATGCGCGGATACCCATTTTGTGTTCAGTGCGGTCAACGATAAAACCGGCGGTATCGGTCGGTACCAGGAACGCCGAGATGCCACGTTTGCCCAGGTCCGGATCGGTCACGGCAAATACAATCGCCAGTTTGGCGCGCTTGCCGTTGCTGACGAACTGCTTGGCGCCGTTGATCACCCATTGGCCGTCGCGCAGTTCGGCGCGGGTGCGCAGGTTGTGCGCTTCGGAACCGGCCTGGGGTTCGGTCAGGCAGAAGCAGCCAATGACCTTTCCGCTGGCCAGGTCCGCCAGCCAGGTCTGTTTCTGTTCTTCGCTGCCGTAGTTGAGCACCGGCCCGCAGCCCACGGAGTTGTGGATGCTCATGAAAGCGCCGGTAGCACCGTCGCCGGCGGAAATCTCTTCTACCGCCAGTGCATAGGCCACGTAGTCGACATAGGTGCCGCCCCATTCCTCGGGGACCACCATGCCCAGCAGGCCCAGCTCACCCATCTTCGCCACCAGACCGTCATCGATCCAGCCGGCCTTTTCCCAGGCCTGGGCATGGGGCGCGATTTCGCCACGGGCAAAATCCCGGGCCATGTCGCGGATCATCACTTGTTCTTCGCTCAATTCGATATCGTGCATGGCTCAGCCCTCGTTCCGGTCAAACCCGCTGAAGAAGCTCGCCACGTGTTCGGCGTCCAGCGCCTGGAGGGTGGGCGGGTTCCAGCGTGGTGTCTTGTCTTTGTCGATCAGCAAGGCGCGCACGCCTTCGATCAGGTCGCCGCGCTCGAACCACTGGCGGTCCAGGTGCAGCTCAAGGGCGAAACATTGTTCAAGGGGCAGCTCGCGTCCGCGACGGAGCATTTCCAGGGTGACGCCCATGGCCAGCGGCGAGCGGGTTTCCAGCAGGTCGGCGGTGCTGACGGCCCACTCATGGCTGTCGGCGACCGTGACCTGGCGCAGTTGCTCCACAATACTCGGCACGTCGGGTTGGGCGAAGAAGTGGTCGATGGCCGGACGCAGCGCGCTCAACGGAGCGTCGGGCAGTTGCTGCACGGCGAGTGTCGCCAGCAGGCTTTGCAGGTCCTTGAGCGGTGTGTCGTGCCATTCGAGCTGGTCGAGTTTTTCGTCCAGTGTGCCCAGCCTGGCGCTTTCGAGGTACCAGTCGGCCAGGCCGCAATACAGCGCATCGGCGGCGCGAATCTGCACGCCGCTGACGCCCAGGTAAATCCCCAGTTCACCGGGAATGCGCGACAGGAAGTAACTGCCGCCGACGTCCGGGAAATAGCCGATGCCGACTTCCGGCATCGCCAGACGGCTTTTTTCGGTGACCACGCGCAAGTCTGCGCCTTGCACCAGACCCATGCCGCCGCCGAGGACAAAACCGTCCATCAGCGCCAGCACCGGTTTGCGGTAATGGTGGATCGCAAGGTCGAGGGCGTATTCCTCGACGAAGAAATCTTCGTGCAGGGTGTCGCCGTTTTTGAAGCTGTCATGCAGCGAACGAATGTCGCCGCCGGCGCAGAAGGCTTTTTCGCCGGCACCGCGCAGGACCACGGCATGGACTTGCGGATCCTGGGACCAGGCGTCGAGCTGGCGGTGCAGGTTGCGCACCATGTCCAGGGTCAGGGCATTGAGGCCGGCGGGGCGGTTGAGGGTCAGGTGACCGATGTGGTTGCGAACCTCGGCCAGCACTTCGTTTTGCATGGCATCCATGGACAGCGGCCCATTCGATGTAACCTGAGCAGTCATCACTAACTCCCTGCTTTTATTGTTCTTTATCGAGATGCTCGCGCGCGAGCGATGGCGGATCGTAACAGTGCAAATTTGCCGTGTACAAGCCGGATAAGTGCAGGTCATCTGTGCATTTTTGCATGTAGATGTTCGGCGTTGTTACAGCGTAGACCACGGCGGATTCAGGCAAACGCCGCGAGCAGATCCTCTTCGAAGGCCTTCTGCGCATCCCCGGCCACCTGTGCCCGGTGCCGGGCCAGGTGAAACGCGACGTCGAAACTCATGTCGCTGCGCACCGATCGCAGCAATCCCTTGTCTTCCCAGGTGCGGGCAAAGTGGCTGGGCAGATAACCGATATGCTTGCCGGACAGGATGAAGGCGAGGGTGCCTTCGACCTGTTCCGAACGCGCCGAACAGCGCTTGCCCTGAAAAGGCTCGTCACTGCGCAGGAAACGGTAGGGGTGATCGACCCGGTCGCTGGCCTGCAGGTCCTGATCGTCCGGTTGCGCGCTGGTGAACAGCGGATGGCCGGGGGCGCAATACAGGTGCTGGGTTTCAATGAACAGTTCGCGGTAGTCAAACGCGCTTTGCACCTGCGAGAAGTAGCCGATGGCCAGGTCCAGCCGCTGTTGCAGCAGCAAGCGCTCCATCTCGCCGGGCATGGCGCTGATCAGCTCGATGCGCACCGACTCGTCCCGTTCACGAAAGTGCCGGATCGCCTCGGCCACCCGCTGCAGCACCGATTGATCCAGCGCCTCGGACAGGCCCAGACGCACTTCGCCGATCAGGCGCCCGGCCACGCCGTTGGATTGATGGCGGAAGGCTTCGATGGACTGGAACAAGCCACGGGTGGCGCTGAGGAGTTGTTCGCCCTTGGGCGTGAGCCTGAACCCGCCTTTACCGCGACTGCACAGCCGATAGCCGAGGCGGGTTTCCAGCTTGGCCATTTGCTGGCTGATGCTCGACTGGCTCAACCCCAACTCGCCCTGTGCTGCGCTGAACCCGCCGCACTCCACCACGCTGACAAACAGACGCAACAGGTGCAGGTCCAGATCATGCAGTTGGCCGAGCATCAAACATTACTCCGTAATAAAGTCAGGTTAATTAACTTGATATTTTATCAATGTAACCGACGACGCATCCTGCAACCACTTCCTCTGGTCAGGTGTTCGTCATGGCTCCCATGTTCAAGCTGTGTTTACCCGCGTTATTCCTTGCCATGGCCGCATCGGCCCAGGCCGAGGACAAGGTGGTCAATCTGTACAGTTGGGCCGATTACGTCGCCCCCGAAACCCTGCAACGGTTCGAGCAGGAAACCGGCATCCATGTGCGCTACGACACCTTTGACTCTTCGGAAGTATTGGAGACCAAATTGCTCACCGGCGGCAGTGGTTATGACGTGGTGGTGCCGTCCTCCAGCGTGCTGGCCCGGGGGCTTGCGGCCGGGGCGCTGAAACCGATTCCCCACGAAGGCCTCAAGGGTTACGCCAACCTCGATCCGGATTTGCTGGAAAAGCTCGCCGCCGTCGATCCCGGCAACCGCTACGGCGTGCCTTATACCTGGGGCACCCTGGGTTTGGGCATGAACGTCGAGGCGCTCAAGCAGCGCTTGCCGGACGTACCGCTCAATAGCCTGGACCTGCTGTTCAAACCCGAGTACGCGAGCAAGTTGAAAGATTGCGGCATCGCCATTCTCGATTCGCCCCAGGAGGTGATCGGACTCGCTCTGCATTACCTGGGTAAAGATCCCTACAGCACCGACAGGAACGATCTGTCAGCCGCCGAGGCGTTGTTGCATCAGCTGCAGCCGAACGTGCTGTACGTCGCCACCGGACGGCAGATCAGCGACCTGGCCAATGGCAGCGTGTGCCTGGCATTGACCTACAACGGTGACGCGAGCATGGCTGCCGACCAGGCGCGCAAGGCCGGCAAACCCTATGAAACTGCCTACCGGATTCCCAGGGAGGGCACCCTCGTCTGGCAGGACAACCTGGCGATTCCCAAGGACGCGCCGCACCCCGAAGCCGCCCGTGCCTTTATCGAGTTCATGTTGCGCCCCGAGTCCGTGGCGGCACTGACCAACACCCTGTTCTTCGCCACGGCGAACCAGGCCGCCACGCCGCTGGTGGATGAAGCGGTGCGCACCGATCCGGACATCTACCCCCTGGCTGATGTACGTGAGCGGCTGTACGCCGACCGCAGCATGAACCTCAAGGACCTGCGTCAGCGCACCCGCCTGTGGACCACTTTCCGTAGTCGCCAATAACAAAAAAGGAGCCTTCAATGGACGTCCCGATGCAGAACGATCAAGCCCTTACCCGTGACAGCCTCTATGGCACGGCCGCCGAAAGTACCTACGCCGGTATCACCAGTTTCATGCGTCGCCGCTACAGCCGTGACTTGCGCGGGGTCGACGTGGCGGTCAGCGGTGTACCCTTCGACACCGCCACCAGCAACCGCCCCGGCGCACGCTTCGGACCACGGGGCATTCGCGCCGCCTCCGCCGGGATCGCCTGGGAACGGCACTGGCCGTGGACCTTCGACCCGTTCGACCATCTGGCGGTGATCGACTACGGCGATTGCAATTTCGATTACGGTTCGCCGCAATCGACGCCGGAATGCATCGAGGCCCACGCCGAGCACATCCTCAATGCCGGCACGGCGATGCTGACCTTTGGCGGCGACCATTTCATCACCTATCCGCTGCTCAAGGCCCATGCCCGCAAGCACGGGGCGTTGTCGCTGATCCACTTCGACGCCCACAGCGACACCTGGCCGGACGAAGAGGGCAAGCGCATCGACCACGGCACCATGTTCTGGCACGCGGCCAGGGAAGGACTGGTGGATCCGTCGCGCTCGGTGCAAATTGGCTTGCGCACCACCAATGACGATCATCAGGGCTTTCAAGTGCTGGATGCGCGGCAGGTGCATCGCCGTGGCTGCGAAGCGATTGTCGAGGCGATTCGCGCGCGGGTCGGCGATAACCCGGTGTACCTGACCTTCGACATCGACTGCCTCGATCCGGCATTCGCTCCCGGTACCGGAACACCGGTGTGCGGCGGCCTGAGCACGGTGCAGGCGCTGGAGATCCTCGGCGGCCTGCGCGGAATCAATCTGGTGGGCATGGACGTGGTGGAAGTGGCCCCGGCCTATGACAGTGCGGAGATCACCTCACTGGCGGCGGCGACATTGGCGATGGAGATGCTGTGTCTGTATGCGGCCAGGCATAAGGTTGATAAGTAGTACAGGGTCGAAATGTGGGAGCGGGCTTGCTCGCGAAAGCGGTGTGTCAGCCAACAACAATGTCGACTGACCAGACGCCTTCGCGAGCAAGCCCGCTCCCACAGTTTGGATTTGTGTCAGGCGACTGGCACGATTGGCAAGTCGAGCACCTGACCACCACTGAACCGCGCGAACGAACCGGCAATGGATTCGTGCGGAACGCCTTTGGCTACGTCACTGACACCGTCCAGTCGCGCCATTTGCTCAGCACTCAACTGCACATTTAGCGCCCCCAACGTGGCGTCCAGCTGTTCACGAGTCCGCGAACCGAGGATCGGAATCAGCGCCGTGGTTGAGCGTTTGGCCTTTTCCCGCAACCAGGCAATCGCCACATGGGTCGGGCTGGCGTCGAGTTCTGCGGCGACGTCGATCAAGGTGTCGAGCAGGGCGGTTTCGCGGTCGCTTTTTTCAGCATGAATCAGCACGCCGAGCTTGTTAGCGCGGTTGTCGCCTTCGCTGTTGCGATATTTACCGGTGAGGAAGCCACCACCCAGTGGCGACCACAGCGTCGCGGCCAGGCCAAGGGCTTCGGCCATCGGCAGTTGTTCGCGCTCGGCGGTGCGTTCGGCGAGGCTGTACTCGACCTGGATCGCAGCGATCGGCGCAAAACCACGGACTTCGGCCAGCAGGTCGGCGCGGGCGATGCGCCACGCGGGGAAGTTCGACAGCCCGGCATAGTGAATCTTGCCGGCACTGACCAGGTCGTCGAAGCCGCGCAGGATCTCTTCCATGGGGGTGACGCCGTCGCTCATGTGGGCCCAGAACAGGTCGATGTGATCGGTCTTCAGTCGTTTCAGGCTCTCTTCGACGGCACGCACCATGTTCTTGCGGCTGTTGCCCGTGTGGGAAATACCGGCCGCCGGTGTAGTCCCCAGGGTGTATTTGGTGGCGATGATCAGGCTATCCCGTTCCGCTTGGATGAATTCGCTGAGCATGGCCTCGGACTGCCCGCCCTGATAACCATTGGCGGTATCGATGAAGTTGCCGCCGGCTTCCAGGTAACCATCAAAAATGCGCCTGGCTTCGTCACGCTCGGCACCATGGCCCCAGCCGGTACCGAAATTGCCGGCGCCCAGGGCCAGTTCGGACACTCGCAAGCCGGTTTTACGACCAAAAACTTTGTAATGCATGGGATAACTCCAGAGGGATGACGGCAGGATTTATAAATGATGCATGACATGCATTAAATATGATAGTGATAATTTAAATCGTCAAGGTGCATTTCTTTCCAGCACAAAACCGCCGATAGCCGGTCACGTCATCACTGCGCAATGGCATACTGCCGCCCATGACTATCGAATCCCCCTTAAGCGCCTGGCAGCACGCGATCGAGCAAAAGGGCTTCGTCCAGGACGAGGCCCAGGAGCATGCCGTGTGGGCGCTGCAAAAATGCCACGAAGCGCTGCATGAAGGCCGCTTTCCCGTTTGCGGCGTGTACCTGTGGGGGCCGGTGGGGCGGGGTAAAACCTGGTTGATGGACCAGTTCTACCAAAGCCTGCGAGTACCGGCGCGGCGCCAGCACTTTCACCACTTCATGGGCTGGGTGCACCAGCGTTCGTTTCAACTGACCGGCACCGCCGACCCGCTCAAGGCGTTGGCCCGTGAGTTGTCCGAAGCCGTGCGCGTGCTGTGTTTCGACGAGTTGTTCGTCAATGACATCGGCGACGCGATCATTCTCGGGCGCCTGTTCCAGGTGATGTTCGAGCAGGGCGTAGTGGTGGTCTGCACCTCCAACCTGCCGCCGGACCAGTTGTACGCCGACGGTTTCAATCGTGTCCGTTTCATGCCCGCCATCGCCGCGATCAAGCAACACATGCATGTGATCGCGGTGAATGGCGCAGAAGACCATCGCCTGCATCCGGGGGCCGTTTCGCAGCGCTATTGGGTGGCTGAACCAGGCAAGCCCGGTGCGCTGGGTGAGGTGTTCCAGGCGTTGAGCGACGGCCAGTCGGAATCGTGCGAGCCGGTCCCGGTCGGTTACCGCTCGCTGGAAGTGGTCAAGGCCAGCCCGACCGTGCTCTGGACCCGTTACGCCGCGCTGTGCGAGCAACCCTTCGCGGCCATGGATTTCATCGCCCTGTGCGATACCTACGACGCTATTCTGTTGGGGGGCGTACCCAACCTCAGCGCGCAAAAACGTGCCGGGCGCATCGCCCGCGGTACCGAGGACGGTGTCGAGCGGGTGGAAGCGGGGGACCGCGAGCTGCCGCAATTGTCGGTGCATGACGACGGCGTAAGACGTTTCATCGCGCTGGTGGACGAGTGCTACGACCGCAAGGTGCCGCTGTACGTTGAGGCCCAAGTGCCGATGGCAGCGCTTTATACCGAGGGTTATCTGGAATTCCCGTTCCGCCGCACCCTCAGTCGATTGCAGGAAATGCAGTTGCAACGGTTTGCCGAAGTCTGATCGGGAGCAGCACACATGAATCAGCCCCTGTCGCACCACCTGCTGACCATGGCTTATCAGAATGCCTGGGCCAACCACCGATTGGCCAAGGCCTGGAGGCAGTTGAGTCCGCAGGAGTTGATCGCCGCCCGGGTCAGCTTCTTCCCCAGTATCCGCGCGACCCTCAACCACATTCTCACCTGCGACTGGTTTTATGTGGATGCGCTGGAGCGCGAAATGCGCGGTGACGATCCGCATCCCGATTGCCGGTTGTTTTTCAAGGAAGACGAACCCTGCCTCATCGCGTCGGACCTTGTTCGTGAACAGGCCCATGTCGACCGCCGATTGATCGCTTACTGCGAACAGCTGCGCGACGCCAGCCTTGGCAAAATAGTGACCATCGCCCGCGACACGCCGCAACACGACAGCCGTTTGCGCCTGCTGTCCCATTTGTTCGAACACCAGATCCATCATCGTGGTCAGGTTCACGCCATGCTCAGCGGCACCTCGGTCAAGCCACCGCAACTCGACGAGTTTTTCTGCGCCGGCGAGTCGCACTTGCGGGCCGAGGATTTTGCCGAGCTGGGGTGGACGGAAGCGTTGATCTGGGGCGTTTGAACGCCAAAGAATTGCGCGGTGGTGATTGTAGATACCCGGGTGCTCGCGCTATGGTCCGCCGGTACTTCAGCGTGAAATACAGGCTGGGGGCTACTTCATGTGTGATCGAGGATGGAAATGGACTCCGCAGAAATTCTTGTGCTTCAGGCCAGTTACACCAATCCGGTGCATGCCGAGGCTATTTGTCTGGTGTTGAACCACTACGCCGAGGACCCGATGGGCGGCGGCCAGCCGTTGCCGGCCCATGTACTGGAGCAACTCCCGGCAGAGCTTGCCAGGCGTCCCCACGCTTTCAGTGTGCTGGCCTTTGTCGGGGGCGAGCCGGCCGGGCTGGTCAATTGCTTCGAGGGCTTCTCGACCTTTGCCTGCCGGCCGTTGGTCAATGTGCACGACGTGTCGGTAGTGAAAAAATTTCGCGGCCTGGGCTTGAGCCAGAAGATGCTGCAAAAGGTCGAGGACATCGCGCGTCAACGTGGTTGCTGCAAGCTCACCCTGGAAGTGCTGGAAGGCAATGCCGTGGCGCAGGGCTCGTATGAAAAAGCCGGTTTCGCCGCCGGCATGTTCGACCCGGCCCATGGACGCATGCTGTTCTGGACCAAGAGCCTCTAACACGACAGTAGGTTTTTTTGGTTGCACTCCCTTGTAGGAGCTGGCCTGCCAGCGATGGTCGTTAACGATGACGCGGGTGAACTGGATGAACGCGGCGCGCTTGAGTCCATCGCCAGCAGGCTGGCTCCTATGTATGGACTCGCCCCCACTTTCAACCTGCTTCTAAACACTGCTGCCCGGTTGCATCTATGTATCAGGCCTGTTCGAGGAAGCCTTGAACGGCTTCTGGCCAACATTGGATAAGCGCGCGGTATGCCGATTACAGTGAGGCCTCAAGGGCCGGTAGGAGCCCAGGCATCAATCCGCGACGGTCTGACCTGGGGTCAATGTTTTTTAGCATGGGTTGGAGCGGCTTAACGCCCCGGTGGCAGAACGCTATTGATCAGTGACTCATCGCCACCTCGGGGCCATTTCCCGGCCGGCGATGATAAGTCTGATCGTTTTGTAGTAGTACCCAGAGAATGCGCAGGTTGCGGTTGGCCAATCGCACTGCCGCCTCCTTGCGCCCCAGGCGGGAGATCCAACGCTGTAGACGTTGGTCGTCCGGCTGCTGTGAGTCAGATCGTATCTGCCTTAAAACAGCATGGGCTCCTTGGATCGTCAGACTGCGCAAGTAGGCATCGCCATGTTTGCACATCTTGCCCAGTCGGATTTTATCGCCGCTGCTGTGCTGGTTGGGCACCAACCCGAAGTACGCGGCAAACTGCCGGGCGTTGGCGAAGCGTTCAGGCTCGGTCTGCTTGGCCAGCAGCGCCGTGGCGATGATTGGACCAACACCGCGCACAGTCATCAGCCGCCTCGCTATCTCACTCTCTTTCGCCGCCGTTTCCAGTCGGCCGGTCAGTACGTTGACGCGTTCACCCAGTTGACTCCATTCACCCAGCAGTTCGGCGATCAGCTCGCGCAGTAGATCGGGCAATGGCTGGGTAACATCTTCCAATATCCGAGGCACGAGCTGGCTGATCGCCATTTCGCCCTGCGCCAGAGCCACGCCATGTTCCAGCAGCAAACCGCGCATCTGATTGCCCACCGCCGTGCGTCGCCGTATATATCCCTGTCGAGCTCGGTGCAGTGCCTGCATCGCGAGCGCCGCCGGGCTCTTGACCGGAACGGCTGAAATCGTGCTATCGCGGCCTGCACGTAGGATAGCGAACGCATCGTTGTGATCATTTTTCGGGCCACAGCGATGTTTGGCAACAAGCTGGGCCGGCAGGATGCGGACCGGATTGCCCTGTATTTGCAGTAACCGCGCCCACGCCTGAGCGCCTGGCCCGGTTTCCACCAAGACCGTCACACTCTCGGGAAGCTTGTGCAGAAATACCTGGAAGGCCTCGCGGGACTTGATTCGATCCTCGAATTTTACCTGGCCGAGAGCATCCTCCCCGGCGACCTGAAAGACCTTTTTTGCAAGATCTACCGCAACGGTCGTGCACGCCGACACGTCGGCTGACAAAGACTGATTGAACATCGTATGCTTTTTCATGGCCTCGCCCTCGCTGTCGTTGGCTTCTATAAGAATGCCACCGCGGCGCACAGACGCCTCGGCTTGGGCGAGTCCATTTAATTACAGTGTCAGTGTCCCGGAAATGTGTGTAGAGCCCAAAAAAGGGCGTCCATCAGGACGCCCAAACGGTCTTCTGCGACTGTAGAGCCGCAGTCAGAGGATCATTTCGGTCTGTAGGTTTCAGTCATTTGTGCGGTTTGATCGTCAGGCACCCGTAGTTCGGTGCTCTGGATCGGATGGCCGAGGGCTTCTTGCTGGGCCAGTCGCAGACTTTCGAAGTAATAGCGCATGCGTTCGGCTCCACCTTCGGCGAATGCGCTGGTCGAACCCAGCGCCATCAGGCCGGCGAGGATCACGGCGGTGCGTTTCATGGTATGCCTCCCACTAAAGTTGTCGGATGCCTTTCGTCCATGAATCAATGAAGCAGTGTCGAAATGGCATTATCCGCCGATTCGCTTAAATGGGAATTAACTTCACCGCTGGCCGCCCCATGAAAAAGGGGCCGCAATCGGCCCCTGAAAGGATTACTGCTTAACGACCGCGGGTGACGTTTTCGGCTTCATCAGGCTGAAGTCGATCAACGCGCGCTGCTCACGCTCATAGGGGTTGCCGATCATCAATGGCCGGGCCTTGAAACTGTCGCTGACCACACTCTTGCTGCGATCGAGTTCGTCGAAGCTCAGGCCTGCCAGATCGGCCCAGGTGTGGATCAGGTGCGAGCTGCTGTAAGGACGCGACAGATCGCCGGTGAGGTTCCAGTCATGGCTTGCCCGCCATTTCGGCGAAGCCCAGGCCATGAACGGAATGGTGTACATCGGTGCTGTGGGCTTGTTCTCGTTACGCCCCAGGGTGTTGTGACCCGCGGAATCGAACACGTCTTCACCATGGTCGGAGAGGTACAGCAGGAAGCCGTTCGGATCGGTTTTGGCGTAGTCCTTGATCAGGCTGGAGACCACGAAATCGTTGTACAGCACGGCATTGTCATAGCTGTTGTACGTCGGCACCTGATCGTCACGTACGCCGGCCGGTACGCCATTGCGGTCCTGGAACTTGTCGAAGGTCGACGGGTAGCGGTACTGGTAGCTCATGTGCGTGCCGAGCAGATGCACGACGATGAGTTTGCGCGGTGCCCCGTCGGCCAGGGCCTTGTTGAACGGCTCGATCACGTCGCCGTCGTACTGCGCGGCGTTCTGGTTGCGGTTGTTGTTCAGGTACACCTGCTCGTCGGCCTGTTCGGAGAAGGTCGTGAGCATGGTGTTGCGCTTGGTCATGGTCTGCTGGTTGGTGATCCAGAAGGTTTTGTAACCGGCCTGTTTCATCATGCTGACCAGCGATGGCGTCGACAGGTACAGGTCCGGGTTTTCTTCGTCGGCGAAGGTCAGGACCTGTTGCAGCGCTTCAATGGTGTAGGGGCGCGGGGTGATGACGTTGTCGAAAACGTCCAGTTGATCCTTGAGCTTGTCCAGTTCCGGCGTGGTTTGCCGCGGGTAACCGTACAGGCTCATGCGCTGACGGTTGGTGGACTCGCCGATCACCAGCACCAGGGTCGCAGGCGTGTTGGCCATGGCGTCCTTGAGGTTGTGCAGCGGCGCAATCCTGCTGGCGCTGTTGAGCATGTCCTGCATGCCGGCCAGGGTTTCCAGGTAACGGTGATAGGCCACGGCCATCTGCCATGGCACCGCCGGCTCGATGCGGGTTTCGAACTTGTCGAAGCCTTCGGCGAAACTGCCGGTGCGCAAGGTTTGCTTGATCAGCGGATAACCGACCACTGCCACGACAATGCCCAGCGCCGCCACGATGGCCTTGCCACGGGGCAGGTACACCGGGCGCAGGCGAGTCCACAGGAAATAGGCAAATGCTGTGTGGGCCAGGAACGCCGGGATCATCCACCAGGCAAAGTACTGGGTCATGTATTCGCCGGCTTCAGCCACGTTCGACTCGAACATGATGAAGATGACGCTCTGGGAAAATTCCTGCTGATAAATGAAGAAGTAGCCCAGGCTCGCCATGGAACACGCCCACAGCACGATGCCGATCACGGCGGCCATGACACGGGTCTGTTTGGGGAACAGCAGCATCGGTGCCAGCCAGATCGCGCTCATGACGAAGGCCTGGCGGAATCCGGAAAACCCGGAGGTGCCCGTCAGCTGGATCAACAGTTGGGTAATGCCGGAAAAGTACCAGAAGAATACAAACAGCCAGACGAATCCGGCCCAATCAAAACCTGCCGCAGTCGTTTTGCTGCGTTCGAACAAAGACATTCAGCGCTCCAGCCGAGAATTCACTACCACCGCCGGGACTTGGAAATCGCGGACGACGAACGAGGGCCGCGCGGAACCGGGCGGCCTGAAACGAGTAATTATCGTGGGGTAATTGTGAAAATTTCGTGAGTTGCCGCAGATGGCAGGGCGCGAGCCGGTGCGGAAGCAGTGCAGACCGCTCCCGCTTGAGACGGGGGAATCAGGCGAGTGGGGCGCGTTGCACCGCAGCCAGGGGCTGCGTCTGACCCGTTTGCAGCAGCAGTCGCAACTGCGCCAGTTCCTGTTTCAATTGATCGCGTTCGTCCTTCAACTGACGCAATTCATCGCGACGGATAGTGACGTAAAGGGTTTGTGCTGGCAGTGCGGTATGTACTGTGCCCATTGCTCACCTCGCAAATGGCGTGTCTCAACTGTAGAGCCGCGTCGAAATCAACGGCTGATCTACTATCGGCGCCGATTTTGATTTCTTTTGCTCCGGAAGGGAACTTTTTTATTTTTCATTGTCGTTGTGTCTTCGGCTTGATTCCCGACGTTATCCATCAGGATCGGGCACAATGCCCGGAAACTTCACGCCAACGCTCTGGACTAACCTCATGAGTCGCGTTGGGCTATAACCTTTGACACACTTTTTATTTGTAGTAGGGAGCATCAGCACATGCAACTCGGGATTATTGGACTGGGCCGCATGGGCGGCAATATTGCGCGGCGCCTGATGCTCAACGGGCACACCACCGTTGTTTACGACCGCAATACCGCCTTTGTCGAAGCCCTGTCCGCTGAGGGTTCCACCGGCGTCACGGATCTTCCTGCGCTGGTCGCTGGCCTGGCCAGGCCGCGTGCGGTGTGGGTCATGCTGCCGGCAGGCGCGCCGACCGAAGAGACCATCGACACCCTGAGCACCTTGCTCGAAGCTGGCGACACCATCATCGACGGCGGCAACACCTTCTATAAGGACGATATCCGTCGGGCCAGGACCCTGTCGGAAAAAGGCCTGCATTACATCGACGTCGGTACATCCGGCGGCGTCTGGGGCCTGGAGCGTGGCTACTGCATGATGATCGGCGGCGATGCCGCGACCGTTACGCGTCTCGACCCGCTGTTCGCAACCCTGGCCCCGGGCATGGGCGACATCCCGCGTACCAAGGACCGCAAGTCCGACGACGATCGTGCCGAGCGTGGCTACATTCACGCAGGTCCAGCTGGCGCCGGGCATTTCGTGAAGATGATCCACAACGGCATCGAATACGGAATGATGCAGGCCTTCGCCGAAGGCTTCGACATTCTGCAAACCAAAAACAGCGAGAGCTTGCCAGCCGACCAGCGTTTCGATCTGAACGTCGCCGACATCGCCGAAGTCTGGCGTCGTGGCAGCGTGGTGTCCTCATGGTTGCTCGACCTGACGGCCGACGCCCTGGCCAGTGATCCGAAGCTCGACGGTTTCTCCGGGTCGGTGGCCGACAGCGGTGAAGGTCGCTGGACCATCGAAGCGGCGATGGAGCAAGCGGTGCCGGTGCCGGTGCTGTCGAACTCGCTGTTTTCCCGCTATCGCTCGCGCGGCCAGGGCACCTTTGGCGACAAGATTCTCTCGGCCCAGCGCTTCGGCTTCGGCGGCCATGTGGAGACCTCGAAAAAATGACCCACGTGATCCGCAGGAAATCCAAGGCTGAGCCTGCACCCGCGACGACGCTGTTTCTGTTTGGCGCCCATGGCGACCTGGTCAAGCGTCTGTTGGTGCCGGCGCTGTATAACCTCAAGCGCAACGGGCTGCTCGGGGATGGACTGCGGATCATTGGCGTTGACCACAACGCCATCAGCGATGAAGGTTTTGCGCAAAAGCTCGAAGACTTCATTCGCAACGAGATGGCTGGCAAGGGCGATCACACCCTTGATCCAGCGGTCTGGTCCAGACTTGCCAAAGGCATCAGCTACGTCCAGGGCGATTTCCTGGACGACAGCACTTATCAAGCGCTGGCGGCGAAAATCGCCGACAGCGGAACCGGCAATGCGGTGTTCTATCTGGCCACCGCGCCGCGTTTCTTCAGTGAGGTGGCGCGCCGACTCGGTGCCGCCGGCTTGCTGGAAGAAACCCCCGAGGCCTTCAGAAGGGTGGTGATCGAAAAACCCTTCGGCTCCGACCTGCAAACGGCCGAGGCCTTGAATGCCTGCCTGCTCAAGGTGATGACGGAAAAGCAGATCTACCGGATCGATCACTATCTGGGCAAAGAGACCGTACAGAACATTCTGGTCAGCCGGTTCTCCAACAGTCTGTTCGAAGCGTTCTGGAACAATCACTACATCGACCACGTGCAGATCACCGCCGCTGAAACCGTCGGCGTGGAAACCCGTGGCAGTTTTTATGAGCACACGGGCGCGCTGCGGGACATGGTGCCCAATCACCTGTTCCAGTTGCTGGCGATGGTGGCGATGGAGCCGCCCGCCGCGTTTGGCGCCGATGCGGTGCGCGGCGAGAAGGCCAAGGTCGTCGGCGCGATCAGGCCCTGGACAGTCGAGGAGGCCCGCGCCAACTCGGTGCGCGGCCAGTACGCCGCGGGTGAAATCGACGGCAAGGTGCTGCCGGGCTATCGCCAGGAAGACAAGGTCGCGCCCGACAGCAATACCGAAACCTATGTGGCCCTCAAGGTCATGATCGATAACTGGCGCTGGGTCGGGGTGCCGTTCTACCTGCGCACCGGCAAGCGCATGAGCGTGCGTGACACCGAGATCGTCATCTGTTTCAAGCCTGCGCCCTATGCGCAGTTTCGCGACACCGAGGTCGATGAGCTGCAGCCGACATATTTGCGCATTCAGATCCAGCCGAACGAAGGCATGTGGTTCGACCTGTTGGCCAAACGTCCCGGTCAGGCCCTGAAAATGGACAACATCGAACTGGGGTTTGCCTACAAGGATTTCTTCGAGATGCAGCCGTCCACGGGCTACGAAACCCTGATCTACGATTGCCTGACCGGCGATCAGACGTTGTTCCAGCGCGCCGACAACATCGAAAACGGCTGGCGCGCCGTACAGCCGTTCCTCGATGCCTGGCAGCAGGACGCCAGCGTGCAGAGCTATGCCGCCGGGGAAAACGGCCCGAAGGCCGGCGAAGAATTGCTCACCCGTGACGGTCGCGTCTGGCACCGACTCGGGTAATGTGGGAGCGAGCTTGCTCGCGAAAGCGGTCTGTCAGACACTTGGATGTGAATGTGCCGACGCCATCGCGAGCAAGATCGCTCCCACAGGGGCGGGGGATTACAGCCAGTAGCTCACCGCATACCACCCGAGCAAGCCCATGACCACGGTGTACGGCAACGCCATCCAGACCATCCGCCCGTAAGACAGACGCACCAGCGGTGCAATCGCCGAGGTCAGCAAGAACAGGAACGCTGCCTGGCCGTTGGGCGTCGCCACGCTCGGCAGGTTGGTGCCGGTGTTGATCGCAATGGCCAGTGTCTCGAAATGTTCGCGGGTCATCTCACCCGCCATGAATGCGCGCTTCACTTCGGTGATGTAAATAGTCGCGACGAACACATTGTCACTGATGGCTGACAGCAGGCCGTTGGCAATGAACAGCATGCCCGGTTGTTGGTCCGCCGGCAGTGCGAGTACCCATTGGATCAACGGCGAGAACAATTGCTGGTCGTGAATCACCGCGACCACGGCGAAAAACACCACCAACAAGGCGGTAAACGGCATGGCGTCCTTGAACGCGGTGCCGAGGCGGTGTTCGTCGGTGATGCCGGTAAACGCGGTGATCAACACGATCACCATCAAGCCGATCAAGCCCACTTCGGCGATGTGAAACGCCAGCCCGGCGATCAGAATCAATGCGGCAGCGCCTTGTACCACAAGCGCGGCACGTTGGCGGGCGGTGCGCTCGGCATTGTCTTCGGCGGCGTAGTTGGCCAGCACTGCACGGACGTTATCCGGCAGCAGCGTGCCGTATCCGAACCAGCGCAGCTTTTCCAGCAGGACGCATGTCACCAGGCCTGCAACCAGTACCGGCAGGGATACCGGTGCAACCTTGGTGAAGAATTCGTAGAAATGCCAACCCATTTCATGGCCGATCAGCAGGTTCTGCGGCTCGCCGACCAGCGTACACACACCGCCCAGTGCGGTGCCTACGGCACCGTGCATCAGCAGGCTGCGCAAAAAGGCGCGGAACTGTTCGAGATCGCCCTGATGCAGGGTCGGCAGATGTTTGTCGTCGCTGTACTCGCTGTCCTGGCGTGGGTCGTTACCCGAGGCGACGCGGTGATACACCGAGTAAAAGCCTACGGCGGCACTGATGATCACGGCGGTCACGGTCAAGGCATCGAGGAACGCCGAAAGGAAGGCCGACAAAAAGCAGAACATCAGGGCCAGCGCGGCCTTTGAGCGAACCCCCAACAGCAGGCGCGAGAACAGATACAGCAGCAAGTCCTTCATGAAGTAGATACCGGCCACCATGAACATCAGCAGCAGGATCACCGGGAAGTTGTGCAGCAACTCGTCATACAGCGCCTGGGGCGTGGTCATCTTCAGTAGCAGGGCTTCGACCAGCAACAGGCCGCCGGGCATCAGCGGATAACACTTGAGCGCCATGGCCAGGGTGAAAATGAACTCCAGCACCAGCAGCCAGCCGGCCGCCACCGGGCCTGCGGTCCACATTACCAGGGCATTGAGAATCAGAAAGCCGACGATGCAGGCCTTGTACCAACGGGGCGAATGCCCGAGAAAGTTGTGCGCGAACGCCTGGGCCATTGAACCGGACATCGGCTGCTCCTTGTTTTAAGAAGCGCGCAAGTTGCCGCAAGCGGGTGAGAAGATCAAGCGCAGGAAAAATGCACGCGCCTACCCGTGATAGCGAACGATGACCGCCTTGTAGTTTCCATGCAGTGAATAGCCGCCGACGACGATGTTTCCGTCGGCCTGCGCCGCGACACAGGTGGCGGTATCCAGGCTCGGGCCCAGGCGAGTTCGTGTATAGCCGCTGCCTTTGCCGAAACGGCGATCGGGAAGGCCGCTGGGCAGGTATCGCCCGACAATGAAGTCTGCTTCGATGCCGCCGATGGTTGCGCCCGCCGTCAGCACACCGCCATCGGGCAGTAACTGCGCGGTATTCCACTGGCAGCCGTTGTGGCCAATTACCAGACGCTGCGGCTGGCCGCCGTTGCAGTGGTTGTCGGGGCGGCCGTTGCTGTGCATCTTGAATGTCAGGCAGTGCATCGGTTCGCGACTGCTGCCAAAACACAAGACGTCGCCGTTGATTTGCTGGACCACCTGACTGACCCGGGCGCCATGCCCACGCGCCTTGAACGTCAGGAATCCATCCACGGCAAAACTGTCGTCGAGGCGGCCGTCGGCGTGGTAGCGCGCCAGCAAGCCTTCTTCAGGAAAGTTGATCGACCCACCCACCATAACCCGGCCGTCACCTTGTACCGTCAGGCTGCTGAGCCAGGTATTCATCAGCAGGTGCCGGACCACCACAAAGCCACGGCCATTGAACGAGCAGTCCAGCGAGCCTTCGACATCCAGTCGTATCAACAGGCCCACGTGATCGGCCTGTTCGAAGTGATGGTTGGCCAGGATCAGGATCCGGCCGTCTCGCTGTACGCCCACATCGCAGGCTTCAGCGCCCGGCACGCCGGGAGGCAGCCAGATATCGCGCATACCGAGTGACAGACCACCAGGCAATCGCACGACGCGGCGGCCATTATCGCCAAAGCTTCGAACCAGGCGCCCCTCTTGATCGAACAGTGCCAGACCCGGGAGCGTGCGGTGTGCGTTATCGTATTGCAGGCCGGCCAACAGGATATTGCCGTCGGGCATGACCAGAACCCTGGCGCCCATGGCTTCGAATCCGGGTTCGAATTGCCCGATGACGCTGCCTTGCCTGCCGAACGCAAGGTCTGCCGAACCATCCTCCAGCAAGCGGGCCAGGCCAAAGCGGCTGCCCTCGGCCATGGCGACCTTTGCCGCCACCAGCACACGGCCTCGGGCATCGATTGCGACGTCGTTGGCCATGCTGCAAAGGCTGTCGGCGAAATACACCTGGGTTTTACCGTTGCCTGCAAACGTCGTATCGAGAGCGCCGGCAGTGTTCCGGATGGCGGGGCGGGCAATGGCGGACTGGATTGGCATGAACCGCATCTCCTTGCGAGTCGTCCTTATCCAGAAGTTTGGGTGGCGACTTTATAAGGAGAACATTCAATCCCTGAATGGGGAGATGCACAACGGTATGAACTAACAGACGGAGAGTCGCTGTGTGCCACAACAGTGTCTTTTCGAACCAATGGCAAGCCTGCAAAGTATCAGGCACACAAAAGTTCAAACTAACGGGGCAATGAGTGCGTATGGTCGAGAACCATCAGCCCAACTAAAGGCGGGGGGAGGGCGCGGATTACCCCGGAGTAATCCGCAAAACGATCAGTGCGGCATCGACCACGACTGCAGTGTGTAACCTTCCTCGCTCAATTCGGCGCGAGCCTGTTCCAGCAGCTGTTCGAGTTGTGCGGGATCGGAATAAGCACTGCTTGGGATCTGCTTGCGGCCAATGCTGGTGCTGGTGCGATCGATAACGGTCAGGCTGAGTTCGCCATTACCGTCTTGTGGAGCCCAGGCCACGCATTTGAATGGTTTGAATGCGCGGTCGGCAATCAGAAGTGCTTCGTTGATACGGAGCGGGGCGTTCATAGGATCTTCTCTCTGTATGCCCAATCAAGTGATGTGCCGTCGGTTGGGCTTACCGTTCGGCTGGTTACTTGTACTGATGCCCGCAACCGGGGTCCGGGTCACACACAATCAAAAGAAATTTCGACTTTATTTCATAGGCTCAAGAATGAGTCCGGCATTGAAAGCTGAATGAAAGGAAAGAGTCGTTAGGTAACTATCAAAGGCGCTTCTTATAACTGCATTTATTGCAGTCCTATAGTCAAACGGTACAAGGGGCTGTCAAGTTCTTGCTAACGTTACAGCCAGGTCTGCCAAATGATTGTTTTTAATAAATTTTCTAAAATTTTGGCGCCAAGGAACAGTCATGAGCGATGTGCCAGCTTCACGACGTCTATTAGTGGTGGACCCCTGTGACGATTGCTATCGTCTGCTCCCTGGACTGCGCGAAATCGGTTGGGAGGTTGACAGCTGCACGCTGGAGCACGCCGCTGAGCGAACCTGTGACGTGGGCTTGATACGCCTGCAGCCGTATCACCTTGAGCACCCGGAGCCGGTCAAGGAGTTGATCAGCCGCAGTGGCGCAGAGTGGATAGCCGTACTCAACCAGGAAGTGCTGCGACTGAAAAATGTCGGCGACTTTGTCTGTGAATGGTTTTTTGACTTTCATACCTTGCCATTCGATGTGTCCAGGGTTCAGGTAACGCTGGGCCGGGCATTTGGCATGGTGCGGTTGCGTGGGCAGGGTACGGTGCATGTTGACCAGTCCGAGCACGAATTGCTCGGCGACAGTAAACCTGTGCGTGAACTGCGAAAACTGTTGAGTAAACTGGCCCCGACCGAATCTCCGGTATTGATTCGCGGTGAAAGCGGCACGGGCAAGGAATTGGTCGCACGAACCCTGCATCGCCTGTCCCAGCGTCACAGCAAACCCTTCATCGCGATCAATTGTGGTGCGATTCCCGAACACTTGATCCAGTCCGAGTTGTTCGGTCATGAGAAAGGCGCGTTTACCGGCGCACATCAACGCAAGGTCGGACGAATAGAAGCCGCTAACGGTGGCACCCTGTTTCTCGACGAGATCGGTGACCTGCCGCTGGAGTTGCAGGCCAATCTGCTGCGGTTCCTCCAGGAAAAGCACATCGAGCGGGTGGGCGGCAGTCAGCCGATTCCGGTCGATGTGCGGGTGCTGGCGGCGACGAATGTCGACCTTGAAGCCGCTATCGCGAAGAAACGCTTTCGCGAAGACTTGTATTACCGCCTGAACGTACTGCAAGTGCTGACCGTTCCGCTGCGCGAGCGCCATGGCGACTTAGCGATGCTGGCCAATCACTTTTCCCATTTCTACAGCCGTGAAACCGGACGTCGCCCCCGCAGTTTCAGCGAAGACGCCTTGATTGCCATGGGCAAACACGACTGGCCAGGCAATGTGCGTGAACTGGCCAATCGCGTTCGTCGCGGACTGGTATTGGCCGAAGGCCGGCAGATCGAGGCCCGCGACCTGGGGTTGATCAGTCAACACGCAATTGCCGCGCCGATGGGCACCCTCGAAGAATACAAGACCCGGGCCGAACGCCAGGCGTTGTGCGATGTATTGAACCGTCACAGCGATAACCTGAGTGTCGCCGCCAAAGTATTGGGCGTGTCGCGCCCGACTTTCTACCGGTTGTTGCACAAGCATCAGATTCGTTGAACTCCTGCTTCAAACAAAAAGACCGCTGCAATGGAAGTTGCTGGCGCGGCGCGCTTGAGTCCATCGCCAGCAGGCTGGCTCCTGCAGTTTCAACGTGGGCATGGCCCCCTGTGGGAGCTGGCTTGCCTGCGATGGTCGTTAACGATTACGCGTGTGACCTGGATGAACGCGGCGCATTCGAGTCCATCGCCAGCAATCTGGCTCCTACAGTTTTCCTGGATTGCGTGAAGAGCCTGGTCAGAAGTAGTAAGGGAATTTCAGGCTGAACTGGAAGTCCGGGGCGTCGTCCGTCATGCCAATGGACAGGTTGGGTACGATGGTCAGGCGGTCGGTGGCCGCAATGGTCATGCCGATGTTGAAGTAACCGGCGTTGGCATCGCTGGACACCACCGACTGCCAATCCCCGCCATCTTCCTTGAGCTGGCTTTTGCGTTGCACCAGGTCGGAGACCGAGAACGACATGCTCATCTTTTCGTTCAAGGCGAACGCAATACCGGCGCCAATCTGGAAACTGTCACCAATGCGTACTTTGCCCGGCGTCTTGAGCGCCGGGTTGGAGCTGATGTCGTCGAAGGATTCTTCCAGGTTGTGCGTGTACGACAGGCTGCCGAACAGCACTGCCGGATCGAAGGTCTTGACCAGAGAGATCCCCGGCGTAATCGACCAGACGCCGTTACCGGTAGGCAAGGACTCAGGCACGGCCAGGTTGGAATTGGCGTCCACCCGAACCAGCTTGATGCCGAACGGGTCTTTGCCGGTGGGAGCCTTGACGCGCAAGGTCAACACGGCATCCGGCGTGTTGGCCGACTCGTCGAGGAATTTGTAGGCGATACCGAAGTTGACGTCACCAATGGCCGGGTCTTCCTTGACGGTGTCTTCGGTCGTGACGTTGGCGGCACCGCTATTGCCGCCACCGGACTGGTACGTGGACTGGCGGTAGACCACCGGCACGTTCAGGTCGAACTGCCAGCGATTGTTGAAGTTGTAGCGGCCGGTGAGGTCCAGCGTCCAGGTGTCAGCCTTGATCCGGTCCAGGTTGATGGCACCGAGAAAGATCGAGTCCAGGGCGAGAAAACCGTTGAGGACCAGTTGGCGGGTATCGTACCTGGAGTAGGTTATCCCGGTTTCGACGCTGAACTTGCCACCGCCGAAGAACCCGCTGGCCTCGTCATACAGGTTTGAAACGCTTTGCGCCGGTTGTGAGTCTTCGGCCAGCGATTGTCCATACGAACTGCCGCTGCCTCCGGCGGCCCCCCCTGAAGCCGCCGCGGCACCGGTGCCGGTGGCGACGTTTGGATTGCCCTTCAAGTCCGCTGGTGACTTGGCCAGGCGTTTGGGAGGGGGGGGAGCGGGCTGTTCTTCGACCTGGCGGACCCGTTGTTCGAGAACCGCCAGAGCTTTTTGCTGGACTTCGTATCGTTGTTTCAACTCCAGAAGCTCTCGTTTGAGAGCCTCCAGTTCCGGGTCAGGTGCTGCCTGCACCAACGCCACCGGGAGTAGAGTACACAAGCATATAACTGTACGCAGTGATACCGATCGGTACATGAAAAAGCCGTCCATTTGTGCCCAATGGTCGTGATTCAGCGTAGTTCAATACCCCAAGGTTCGTAATGCAGTGAGTTGGTTCAGGTTGTAGCCCAATGCACCAGCACTCGGGCTTTTATTGTCGAGCACGACGTTGAGTCGAGTCATGTTGTTGACCACATTGCTGCTGCCCAGCAACCGGGTGTCTTGAAGTAATCCGCCCTGGGCGACTTGTTGCAGGCTTGAGCCCTGGTTGTTGTTGGCGGTAATGGCCAGCTGAACACCGCCGCCGGTCGCGGACACGGCGACACTCCCTGCAGCATTGCTGCCGGTGATGGTTTGACCGGCTATCAGCGCCTGGCCCCGGCTAGGCACCGGCGCAGGGGCCGTACTGGCCTCTTTGACGTTGATGGCGATCTTGTTGTTTGAGCGGTTGCCATCGCCTGCAGCCCGTGTGACCTGGGTAATGCCCTGAGAGGTGCTCAGTCCGGCGCCACCCGTTACACGACCGGTGCCCGAGTTGGGCGAACCGCCTTTACCGCTGTGTTTGATGGTTGATACGTAGAACTCGGGCTTGACCGTTGCGGCTTGAAGACGCATCGAGGTGGTTGCCCCGATCAGATCACCACTGGCGTTGCGCCAGGTACTGCTCATGACAACACCGAAGCTGATGATCCGCCCCGGCATCACATACCGGCCACGCAACTCGGCCAGTTCCTGGTCCTTGATTTCGATGGGTCTGAACTCATCAGCAAAACCTGAAGTGGTCGCTGCCAGACAGGCAGTGACCACCCAATACGAGGTTTTCATTTGCTGCTCCCGGAGCATCCTGCCCCCTGTCATCTTATTGGCGATTAGAAGAAGTCGCTCTGTATGAAACCAAATTCCATCAATTCAGCATCTTTGACCGGGTTGAAATTATCCATCTTGTTCTTGGCAGTCAGCGGTTCCGGTGGACTGCGTAACGCATTGGTCTTGTCGTAACCGGGACCGATGATAGCGAAGACAATGCCATTCCAGCCTTTGACAAAGTCATCATGGGAGTAGCGTTTGTGACCGAGCACCGGGTCGCCGATGTAGACCCAGTTCTTGTCCGCCCGCTGCAACACCACGAAGTGCTTGTAGCCACGAGTTTCCATCAGTACTACCACCGGAATCGTCACGGCATCGAGTCGTTCAGGCGGGATCTTGTAACCCCGGGCGCGCATGCCGATGCTTTCTATGTAGCGCTTCATGTCCAGCATGGAAAAACCCTGGGTACGGACCAGATCCTGGTCGGCGAAGTCCAGCATGCCTTTGATGATGTACTCCTCATCGACGTCGAGCCAATAGGCCTGGCGCAGGATCGTTGCCAGCGCGGCGGCGCCGCAGCTGAAATCGGTTTTCTGTTCGACGATGTCGCTGAACTTGCGCTCACGCAAACTTTGTACGTGCTTGTACACCAGCACGCCGCCCGGCAGGGCGGCAACCGGCATCTGTGCAGCCTGGGTCAGGCCAGACAGGCACAGCAGAACGAAAAGGGCCGTCTTACGCATGGACGATACGCCTTCAAACCAAGGAAAAGCGCCGTCGCCGGGGCTTTCATGGCGGTCGCGATTATGGGCATGATTTACAGCCTGCGGCGATGGACAGCGAGTTGCTTTGCTGGTTGCCGACGCCGGACGATACGTTGGCTCCGCCGTTGCCGGAGAAGTTGTTCATCGAACTCGTGATCGAAGCATTGTTGGTTACAGGAGGTCTCCAGCCTTCTGGCGTCATCACTTGTTGAGTGGTTATGCCGGACAGACCGAGTACACCCACGGGTACGAATTCAGTCCTGGCGTTGTTGGTGACGTTCAGCCCGGACGTGCTTTGGTTGGCCGCCGCCGCGGCTACCGCTACACGGCCGCCGGAAACGGCAATTGCCAGGTTGTTTTTCTGTTGGTTGAAGTCGCCGGTGGTCACGTTGATGCCGATGTTGCCGGAACCGCTGTTGCCCGCGTTATTGAGCGTTGTGTTGTTGGTGTTGGAGCGGTTCCTGGCGGTGTTGCCGGTGTTCCTCTGAGTCGCGCTGGAGACGGCGACCGCGCTGCCGAAGATGAAGGCTTCGTCAGCCGTGGCAAGGGCGGCGGCGTTGTCTTGCTGGTTGCCGTTACCGGCTGCAACGTTGGCGCCCATGTTGCCGTTGGAGGTGTTCAGGGAGTTATCGATTTTGGCGTCGTTTTGGGTGCCCCGGTTCACTACTCTGCTGTCACTGCTTTCCTGCGTGTCCAGCACGGCGGCCCCGGCACCTGCGGTAATCTGCAGAATCTGTTCCAGCGACGGGCCATTAGGCTGTTGGTTGCTGCCTTGTCCATTGCCTTCGGGATCATCAACACCGGCTGCCTGGGCTGCGAATGCCATCACTGCTGCCAGGGCGAAAGCCAGTGGTTTGAGAGCAGTTGTCGGGTTCATGGTGATTCTCCGTGCTCATTAGTTGGTCAAGTGTTGATACTTCCCCATTCGCACTGTATCGGGGTCAGTCAGAGACCCGGATACTCAGGGTGTTAGCCATTCGGTTCCCCACCCCGGCACTCTGGTTCACCTGGATCACGCCCCGGCTGCCGGTAAAGGCCTGGTCGCTTGTCACGACCTGGCGACTGCCGATTGGGGTGCCAGTTGCTCCCGAGCTCGGTAGCAACGCCACGTTCTGTTGAGAAAGAGCACTGTCGTCGATGGCTTGCGGTGCAGCGCCGATGCTGATGCGCAGGGCGTTGGCCATCTGGTTGTTCGCCCCGGCACTCTGGTTGACGCCCAGTACGCCGTTGCCATTACTGAAAGAGGTGCCACCGATATTGGCCGTCGCATCCATCGACGGATTGGCCGGCGTGGTGATGCTCTGCCTGACGCTGGTGGTCGCCCCGGTTTCGGTGCCAATGGCGATCGCGCGGACGTTGGCCTGCTGCTGTTGATCACCCGCCGCCTGGTTGACGCTGAAGTTGCCTCGGTATTGGGTACCGGAATCCAGGAGGGTGGCGTTGTTCACCGAACTGACGCCCGAATCGGCCATCACGCTGGTGCCGCCGAGCAGGGCAAGTAACAGGGCAGGTATCCGGGCAGGTAAAAGGGCAGTTAAAAAAAGGGAACGATCCATCTCATTGCCCCCCCGTGATTCTGCTCAGTGGGCTGAGGCCGCTGCTCATGGCGCGGTTGATGGTTCCGGAAATGGCGGCGCCGCTGCCGCCACCGTGGCCGACGGACATGCCGGGCAAACCGTTGGGGTTGGTGATGACATTCAGGCCGTGCATGCCGCCCGGGTTTTGCCCGAAGCTGTTATGAGGGGCCGTTCCGGTGGTTACCCCGGCGATGTCGGCGTCGCTGAGTTCGCCGGTGACGCGGGCAGAAGGGTTGGCGCTGATGGTGGCCGGGTTCGGATCCCTGCCGCCGCTGCGACCGATGAGCGTTGGGTGAACGGTACGGTCAAGCACGATGACACCGTTGCCTTCGGCTTGAACGTTCAAACTGAGAACAGTGCCCGCAGCGCTCGCGATCAGCAGGAGGCACATCAAGCCTTTTTTTTTGAATATCTCCACGACATTCATTCCTTCATTTGTAAGCTGGCCCCGGTCAGCTGTGTGAGGAATAGAGCGAAAGCTGTGCCGCCTTTTGAATATCGAGTTGATTCAATGGTTTACAGACTTGGTTCGGGAACCCTATGTCGAGGGTGTACCAAGGGTGAGACGAATCCCTGCGCAGGCAGCCCGTAATTGCCGACCAATCCCTCTGGAACAAGGGTTCTAGCGCTGTTGTAACAATGTCTTAACACATCCTGTGGGCAAACGATGAGGGGTGTTGAAACGGGTAGTTTCAGGCAGGGAGGTTGTTTCAGGATCGGACACTCCCCCCCCACAGCAGGGGGAGGATGGGGAAAATGCCCCAAACGCCGGTCAGGCGCCGAGCAATCGGGTCACGGCGTTCAGTGCCTGGGTTCGGCGTTCTGCCCAATCTCCGTGCAGCACTTGAACCGGTTGTGCGTGGCGTTCAAGCCAGGCCAGGGTCTGCTCGAAAAATGCCTGGCGCTCACTCAATCGGGGCTGGCAACGCTGGCCGTCATCCGTCCACTCGACGTGCTCCGGTGACAGCAGCAGGTGCAAATCGTAATGCCGGGCCAGTAGCGTTTGTTCAATCCAGGCGGGGCAATCGTCAAACAGGGTCTGGCTCCAGAGGATATTGCTCAGCAGGTGCGTGTCGAGGATGAGCAAAGGTGGCTGTTGCGCCCGCGCCTGGTCTTCCCATGCCAATTGACCGCGGGCGATGGGCGTAATGTCGGCCAACGTGGTGTCCCGCGGATTCTGCTCGATGAACCAGCGCACGTACTCGTCAACCAGCATTCCGCCGAAACGCTGTTGCAACTCGGCTGCCAACCAGCTTTTACCGCTGGATTCAGGGCCTGTGAGGACCAGGACTTTCATGCGCGCAATGCCGGGTCGGCACGCCATTCGCGCCAGCCCTGTACGGCGATGACGGCGAACAACCCGTACAGGGTGGCGGTCAGGTACAGGTCCTTATAGACGAACAATCCGACGAATATCACATCCAAAGCGATCCACAACGGCCAGCACTGGACACGTTTTTGCGCCATCCAGACCTGCGCCACCAGGCTGAACCCGGTCAGTGCCGCATCAAGCCAGGGCTGTGCAGCGTCGGTCCAGTGGGCCATGGCCGCTCCCAGCGACAGACTGCCGACGGCACCAATGGCCAGGCTCAACACCACGGTTCGAGCGTCGAGGCGACTGACTTCGCGACCATGGGTCGTGTCGCCAACCCGTGTCCACTGCCACCAGCCGTAAAGCTGCAAGGCGGCATACACGACTTGCAGCAGCATGTCGGAATACAGTTTCACCTCAAAAAAGATCCAACTGTAGAGCAGCACCATGACCAGGCCGATAGGCCAGCACCAGGGGTTCTGTTTGACCGTCAGCCAGACGGCAATGACACCGAGGGCGGCGGCAAACAGTTCAAGCCCGGACATGGAGATACCTTGGGGAAATCGAAGAGAGGCGGATTGTAACCGCCGATCGGACTTGTCTGATAGGATTTCGCCCCCCCGCACGGGTAAAGCTGATTCAAGGTGGTTTTTTCACAGGATTTTAACGGTTCTGTGGTGATCCTTGATGCGCGGGAGACCTCAGCCAGGCTGATCGCAAAAAGCATTTGAAAAAATATTAACGGGGCATGCCGGCGTGCAAAGCCTTTTGGGGGATTGATGGATCTTTGGACCGCCTTTCAGGCATTGATTCTTGGGGTTGTAGAAGGACTTACCGAGTTCCTGCCCATTTCCAGTACCGGCCACCAGATCATCGTGGCCGACTTGCTCGGCTTCGGGGGCGAACGGGCGATGGCGTTCAACATCATTATTCAACTGGGTGCCATCCTGGCGGTGGTGTGGGAGTTTCGACGCAAGATCTTCGACGTGGTCATCGGTCTGCCAACCCAGCCGGGCGCCCGGCGGTTTACCGCGAACCTGTTGATCGCGTTCTTGCCGGCCGTGGTGTTGGGCGTGATCTTCGCCGACCTGATTCACCATTACCTGTTTAATCCCATCACCGTGGCAACGGCGCTGGTCGTGGGCGGGATCGTCATGTTGTGGGCCGAGCGCCGCCAGCATGAAGTACACGCCGAATCCGTGGATGACATCACCTGGAAAGATGCCTTGAAAGTCGGCTTCGCCCAATGCCTGGCGATGATTCCGGGCACTTCGCGTTCGGGCTCGACGATCATCGGCGGTTTGCTGTTCGGCCTGTCGCGCAAGACCGCTACCGAGTTCTCGTTCTTCCTGGCGATGCCCACCATGGTCGGCGCAGCGGTGTACTCGGGCTACAAGTACCGTGAACTGTTTGTCCCGGCGGATTTCCCGGTGTTCGCCATCGGCTTCGTCACGGCATTCATTTTTGCGATGATTGCGGTCCGCGGGCTGCTCAAGTTCATCGCCAACCACAGCTATGCAGCGTTTGCCTGGTATCGCATTGTGTTCGGCCTGATCATCCTGGCGACCTGGCAGTTCGGCTGGGTCGACTGGAGCGCGGCCAAGCCGTGAGTGACTCGCGCTCGCGCAACACCCCCGGACGCCCGTCCGGGGGACAGTTCCGCCATTCACGGTTGAAGTGGCTGGTGTTTGCAGTCCTGTGCGCGTTGCCGCTGTCGGGTTCGCTGTCGTTATGGCTGCACGGGGTGTCGCTGATTCCCCTCGCGGCCTACGGCATCGTCAGCGTCGTGACGTTTTTCCTGTACTGGAGCGACAAGCGCAAGGCACGCGCCGAGCAATGGCGTACGCCGGAGAACGTCCTGCATGCGCTGGAGCTCGCCGGCGGCTGGCCCGGTGCATTGCTGGCTCAGCAGGCGTTTCGCCATAAAACCCGCAAAGTCTCGTACCAGTTGGTGTTCTGGATCATAGTGCTGTTGCACCAAGTGTTCTGGATCGATCGCCTGTTTCTCGGCGCACATTTGTTCGCCTTGACCCGATAAACAACGCCCTACAGCAACAGTCCGACTTGAGTGCGCTTGGGCAGTTTGCTCACCACCAACTGGTGGGAACGCTGCAGCAATCCCTGTAGTTCTTCGCCACCGAGCGGGTAGGGCGTTTGCATGATGATCCACTGGGCGCGCGCCAGATAAGGCGCGGGATGAATCCCGGGACGGTCGCAATGGCCGAGAAACAGATCCTTGTCGACCTTGAAGGCCAGGGAATCACCCCTCAGGCCCTGCAAGGCGAACATCTTGTTCCCGGCAATCGAAAACACCCGCACGCCTCCCCATTTATAATCTTCCCGTGCACCGGGCAGGGCGAGGCAGAACTTCGCGACGTCCTCTTCGCTCATCCGTCCAGCTTTCATAACAATCGTTCCCCACAGGCATTGAAGGATTCGACCAGGTGGTCAATCCAGGCGCGTACCGCCGGCATTACCCCGCGTCGATGAGGATAGACCGCCTGCAGCCAGCCACCGGGCAGGGACCACTCGGGCAACAGCTGCACCAGCGAGCCGTTTTCCAGCTCCTGTTCGCAATACATCATGGGCAGCATCGTAAAGCCGATGCCAGAGAGGGTGCTGGCCTTGCGCACGATAAAGTCATCGATGCCCAGCCGGGCCTCGAGCGCAAGTTCACAACTCTTGCCGTTTTGATCCAGCAGGCGGATGTGCACCATGCGGTCGGCTTCCAGTGCGCCGAGCACCGGCAGGCTTTTCAGATCTTCGGGGTGATTGATCTCACGACCTTTGAGGAAACCGGGGCTGGCGACCATCACCATCTGCGCCTGACGCAGGCGGCGGGTGACCAGCAGCGGGTCTTCATCGCCTAGCTCCCGCACACGCAGGGCAACGTCAATGCCTTCGTTCACCAGGTCAACCCGGCGGTTGAGCAGCATGACCTCCAGCTGGACTTGCGGAAAGCGTTCGAGAAAGTCGCTGATCACCCCCGGTAATATTTCGTGGGCCAACCCGACCGGGCAGGACACCCGCAAACGCCCGCGGGGTTCACTGGACATGCTGGCCACGGCCTCGTCGGCCATTTCCGCTTCCAGCAGCATCGCCTGGCAGTGCCTGAGGTAGCGTTCACCCACAGCGGTCAGTTTCAGCTGTCGCGTGGTGCGTTGCAGCAAACGTGCACCCAGGCGTTCTTCCAGTTCGGCGATGCGCCGCGACAGTCGGGACTTGGGGATGCCCAGCAAGCGTCCGGCTGCCGCGAATCCGCCGGCTTCCACGACTTTGGCGAAGTAATACAGGTCGTTGAGGTCTTGCATGATGTGCATCCGATTGTTCTATCTGTGGGACGAACTATCGCATTGTTGCCGACTAATCAGCTATTGGTTTCGTCTGTAGGATTAGTCCCATCAGATCGCCCTTGTGGGCGATCCTCACTTGGAGATCCCACATGAAACTGCTGCATATCGATTCGAGCATCCTGGGCGACAACTCCGCTTCCCGTCAGTTGAGCGGTGAAGTCGTAAAGGCCTGGCAAGCCGCCGAGCCAACCGCCGTAGTGACCTACCGCGACCTGGCCGCTGATGCCATCAGCCATTTCTCTTCCACTACCCTGGTCGCCGCCGGCACCACCGCTGAACTGCGAAACGCCGCACAACAGCACGAAGCCGAACTGAGCGCCTCGACCCTGGCCGAATTCCTGGCCGCCGATGCCGTGGTGATTGCCGCACCGATGTACAACTTCACCATCCCGACTCAGTTGAAGGCCTGGATCGATCGCATCGCCGTCGCCGGCCAGACCTTCCGCTACACCGAAGCCGGCCCTGAAGGCCTGTGCGGCGGCAAGAAAGTGGTGATCGTTTCGACTTCCGGCGGCATGCACGCCGGTCAGGCAACCGGAGTTGCCCACGAAGAATATTTGAAGTTGCTGTTCGGTTTCATCGGTATCACCGACATCGAAATCGTCCGCGCCGAAGGCCTGGCTTACGGTGACGACGTCCGCAGCAAAGCCATGAGCGCTGCTCACGCGCAAATCAGCGAGCAGTTGTTCGCCGCTGCGTAAGGCCTGTGTAAAAGTTCGCAACCGTTCAGGTAAAGCCCAAAAAACTCTGTATTCTGGCTACGCAAGTACCAGCTACGGAGTTTTTTGTTTCTGGTCGTTTCGGGGGGGTGGCCCGACTTATGCAGTTCGGGGTGTACGTCTCAAGTCCGGTAACAAGGTGGGCATCTCATGGTGCGTCTTTGTGCAACTTTACTGATTTGCCTGCTCAGCAGCCTGAATACAGTGCACGCCGCGCCTGCACCGCATCCGCACTGGAGCGTCGGCTTCCATGAGATGACGTTTCTCGACCCACTGGACCTGCAGCCGATGCGTGCCATCGCCTTCTATCCTTCCAGTGATTGGGAGCACACCAGCAAACTCGAGGGTTATACCGTCGAAGCCGGGGAGGACACCAAGGTCGCCATTGGCCGGTTCCCGATGCTGATGCTGTCCCACGGTAACACCGGAACCCCCTTGGCCTTGCACGACCTCGCCACCTCGCTGGCACGCAAAGGTTTCGTCGTGGTGGCGGTGATCCACCCCGGTGACAACTCCACGGACCACAGCCGCCTCGGTACTTTGAGTAACCTGTACGGCCGACCGATCCAGATTTCCGAAGCCATCACGGCCACCCTGGGCGACCGCATGTTGTCCCCCTTCGTCAACGCCGATCAGGTTGGCGTCATTGGTTATTCGGCCGGGGGCGAGACCGCATTGATTCTGTCCGGCGCCACGCCGGACCTGGATCGCCTGCGCCGTTATTGCCAGGAACGTCCGGACGACCGCGACGCCTGCAACACTCAGGGTGAATTGATTGTCGACCGCGACGACCTGCAACCGGTGGCGGACCCACGCGTGCACGCCTTGATGCTGATGGCGCCGTTGAGCCTGAAGTTCGGTCGCCACACCCTGGCTGATGTGCACGTGCCGGTGCTGCTTTACAGCGGCGATGGCGACAAGCTGGTGGCGGTGGACAAGAATGCCGCGGCACTGGCGCGCAAGTTGCCGACGGCGCCTGACTTCAAGTTACTGGCGGGAGCAGGGCACTTCGTCTTCATGGCGCCGTGCAATGACGAGCAGATCGCGATCATGCCCGCGCTGTGTACCGATGCCGATGGCGTCGATCGGCAAGACATTCACCGCAATCTGATCTCTGAAGCCGGAAGTTTCTTCTCGCGCACCTTGGGCAGGGCGACCCGGGCCGGGATGCAGACGGCTGATCAATAGATTTCTTTGTAGGAGCTGCCGAAGGCTGCGATCTTTTGATCCTAAAGTCAAAAGATCGCAGCCTGCGGCAGCTCCTACAGAGGTTCAAGCCATGGCGCGGTGTTTCAATAGCAGGGTCAGTCCCAGGCCGATCACCGACAACAACGCGGCACTGAAGAAAATCCACGAATACCCCATGTTCAATGCGATCGCGCCCATCAAGGGGCCGGCGATCGCCAGCGCCAGGTCGAAAAACACCGCATAGGCACTTAGTCCCGCGCCCCGGCTGGAATTGGGCACCTGTTTGATGGCCTCGACACCCAGCGCCGGGTACACCAGCGACAGGCCGAAGCCGGTCAGGCCGGCGCCAATCAGCGCGTACCCGGTCGACGGGGCCAGCCACAGCAGCACCAGGCCCGCCGTCTCGATGCACATGCAGGCAATGGCGCAGGTGAACCCGCCGAATCGGCTGATGGCGGAAATGAACAGCAGCCGCGACAGAATGAAACAGACCCCGAACACGGTCAGGCAATAGGCGGCACCGGTCCAGCCGCGATTGACGTAATACAGGGTGATAAAAGTCGTCAGGGTACCGTAGCCGATGGAGGCGAGGCTCAGGCTCGCGCCAAACGGCGCAATGCGCCCGAACACCGCCCAAAACGGCAAGCGTTCACCGCGTATTACCGGCACCGAGGGCTTGTTGCGAATCAGCAATAGCGCAGCCAGGGCCAGCAGCGACAGGGCGATGCCCAGGCTGGCGAAACCGAGTTGTTGCACCATGACCACGCCCAGCGGTGCACCAATGGCAATCGCACCATAGGAGGCGATGCCGTTCCAGGAAATCGACCGCGCGGTGTGCTCGGCGCCCACCTGACCCATGCACCAACTGATGGTGCCGACACCGATCAAGCCTTGGGCAATGCCCAGCAACAAGCGTCCGGCGATCAGGATCAGCAGGCTGAGCAATGGCATGCCTTGCAACAGGGTCGACAGCAGCGTCAGCAGGCCACTGAGCACAATCCCGGACAAGCCATAGATGATCGCCCGCTTGGTGCCAACGCTGTCCGACATGCGCCCGGCCATGGGGCGGCTGAGCAGGGTGGCGAGGTATTGCGAGCCGATGGTCAGCCCGGCCACGATGGCGCTGAACCCCAATTGCTCGTGGACATAACCCGGCAATACCGCAATCGGCAAACCGATGCAGAGGAAGGCAATAAAGGTATAGAACACGATGGAGACGATCTGCAGGGTGATCGCCATGGAGCTTTGCGGGGGCACTTGCTGCACAGACATGAGGGCTCGTTCGCGGGCGGCGGTGGGAGAACTGCATCATGGCGCGGGACATTGATAAAAGGAAGCAGGCTAACTAATTATTGCTGGTATCGAGGGCCTCTTCGCGAGCAAGCCCGCTCCCACAGGGGAAATGCATTCCAAATGTGGGAGCGGGCTTGCTCGCGAAGGATTCGGTACCCAACAAAATCCTGGCCATGAAACACAAAAAGCCCCGTCACATGGACAGGGCTTTCAACTTGCAGCTTGCGGCTTGAAACCAATAGCTGCCCTTAGAACACCACACCCTGGCTACGCAGGTAGTCGTCATAGGTGCCGCTAAAGTCGGTCACGCCGTTCGGGCTCAACTCGATGATGCGGGTGGCCAGGGACGATACGAACTCACGGTCGTGGCTGACGAAGATCAGCGTGCCCGGGTAGTTTTCCAGCGCCAGGTTCAGCGCCTCGATGGATTCCATGTCCAGGTGGTTGGTCGGTTCGTCCATCACCAGTACGTTCGGCTTTTGCAGGATCAGCTTGCCGAACAGCATGCGGCCTTGCTCACCACCGGAAATGACCTTGACCGACTTGAGGATCTCGTCGTTGGAGAACAGCATGCGGCCCAGGGTGCCACGAATGATCTGCTCGCCCTGGGTCCACTGGCCCATCCAGTCGAACAGGCTGACATCGTCTTCGAAGTCATGGGCGTGGTCCTGGGCGTAGTAGCCCAGCTCCGCACTTTCGGTCCACTTCACGGAACCGGCGTCCGGGGTCAGCTCGCCCATCAAGGTACGCAGCAGGGTGGTCTTGCCGATACCGTTCGGGCCGATGATCGCCACGCGCTCGCCGGCTTCGACGGTGAAGCTGAAGTTCTTGAACAAGGTCTTGCCGTCGAAGCCCTTGGACATCTGCTCGATGGTCACGGCCTGGCGGTGCAGTTTCTTGGTCTGTTCGAAGCGAATGAACGGGCTCACGCGGCTCGATGGCTTGACTTCGGCCAGCTGGATCTTGTCGATCTGCTTGGCGCGGGAAGTGGCCTGCTTGGCTTTCGAGGCGTTGGCCGAGAAGCGGCTGACGAACGTTTGCAGTTCGGCGATCTGGGCTTTCTTCTTGGCGTTGTCCGACAGCAGTTGCTCGCGGGACTGGGTCGCCGCGGTCATGTATTCGTCGTAGTTGCCCGGGAACAGGCGCAGCTCGCCATAGTCCAGGTCGGCCATGTGGGTGCAGACGCTGTTGAGGAAGTGACGGTCGTGGGAAATGATGATCATGGTGCTGTTACGCACGGTGAGAATCGATTCCAGCCAGCGAATGGTGTTGATGTCCAGGTGGTTGGTCGGTTCGTCGAGCAACAGCACTTCCGGGTCGGAGAACAGCGCCTGGGCCAGCAATACGCGCAGCTTCCAGCCCGGAGCGACTTCGGACATCGGACCGAAATGCTGTTCCAGGGGAATACCCAGGCCCAGCAGCAACTCACCGGCGCGGGATTCGGCGGTGTAGCCGTCCATTTCAGCGAATTCGGTTTCCAGCTCGGCCACGGCCATGCCGTCTTCTTCGCTCATTTCCGGCAGCGAATAGATGCGGTCGCGCTCGGCCTTGACCTTCCACAGCTCTTCGTGACCCATGATCACGGTGTCGATCACGGTGAATTCTTCGTAGGCGAACTGATCCTGGCGCAATTTACCCAGACGCACGTTCGGCTCCAGCATGACCTGGCCGCCGGACGGCTCCAGGTCACCGCCGAGGATTTTCATGAAGGTCGACTTGCCGCAACCGTTGGCGCCGATCAGGCCGTAACGGTTGCCACCGTTGAACTTGACCGAAACGTTTTCGAAGAGCGGCTTGGCGCCGAACTGCATCGTGATGTTAGCTGTAGAAATCAAAGGTTTTTCCTGCGAAGCATTCAGAGTAGCTAGGGTTGCGGCAGTACCGGTTCAGTACCCGTTTCCACTGTCCGGTCCGCGGGACATTCATCCCGATCGGCAGTGGAAGTTCAATCTGGCATTAAGTGGACAGCAGCATGTGGCGCGCCTGGCCCGAGTCGATGTGCGCTGAAAGGGGAATTTCCCGCTTTCAACCTGGTGGCGCGTAAAGTTTGGCGGCGATTGTACTGGTCTGGCTCTTTAAACGATAGGGCGTTGAGGCCGCAGTGACGTTTCGGCGGATTTTGTGGACAGTTTTTCACAGTTACAGGTTAACTATTGGTTACAAACTGTGGCTAAAATGCCATCTGTCGGCCAAGCGCCGATCGTCGGTGTAGCTCAATGGTGCTACAGGGCCGCTGTTTCGTTTTCAGCCGCTGCACAAGACCCGGAGACCGGCATTCCGGTAAAGGGCGCAGTTTGTTTTCTTCTGACGTGTGACGATTTCCGTGAAACTGATCATTGCCGTTATCTACGTTGTCTCTATTGCGTATGTCCACCTGCGTGGCCAAGTGCGCCATAAGCTGGGCCGCCAGTTGAGTGATCACTCGACGTTTCTGGCGCCGATCAATTGCTTTCTTTATCTGTTTTCGAAAATCCCCAACAAGCCCTATCTCGACCCGGCCGACTTCCCCGACCTGAGTCCGCTGCAGGCGCACTGGGAAGAAATTCGTGCCGAAGGCCAGAATTTGCTTCGGGCCGGCCAGATCAAGCGTTCGGACCAGTTCGATGACGTGGGTTTCAACTCGTTTTTCAAGACCGGCTGGAAGCGCTTCTATCTCAAGTGGTACGGCGACAGCCATCCATCGGCCATGAAGCTCTGCCCGCGCACCACCGAACTGGTGCAGGGCATTGGTTCGATCAAGGCGGCAATGTTCGCCGAGTTGCCACCGGGGTCCAGACTGGTGCGTCACCGCGACCCGTATGCCGGTTCGTACCGTTATCACCTGGGTCTGGAAACCCCCAACGCCGAGGGTTGCTACATCAATGTCGATGGCCAGGACTATCATTGGCGCGATGGCGAAGCGGTGATGTTCGATGAGACCTACATTCATTACGCAGAAAACACCACGCAGCAGAACCGTATCATTTTGTTCTGCGACGTCGAGCGGCCGATGAAATACAGGTGGGCAGCAGCATTCAATCGCTGGTTCAGTCGTCATGTCATGTCGGCGGCGGGTGCGCCAAACGAGGCGGGCGACAGGACCGGCGGCCTCAACCGCCTGTTCGGCAAGATCTACAAGGTTCGCCTGCATGGCAAACAACTGAAAAAACGCAACCGCAAGCTTTACTACCTCGAAAAGTGGTCGATCTTCGCGGGGTTGCTGGTGGTCATCATTCTGATCTGAGTGGTATGTCCGGGCGGCGTCCAGACGATGAGGCCGGTACATCCAGCCAATCACTGACCGGCTTTCTTCTTCGCGGCCGGTTTGCTGTTCGCCTTGGGCTTTGCCGTTGCCTTCCCCGCACCCTTGCTGCCCAGGCTACGCTTGAGCAGTTCGGTCAGGTCAATGACATCCGCCGTTTTACGTAGCTCTTCACCAGAGGCGGTCTCGACGTCTTCGATCTTGCCTTCATGGGCCTTCTTGTCCACCAGGGCCATGATCTTGTCCTCGAAACCATCCCGATAGTCTTGCGGCGACCACTGGGCGCTCATGTCCTCCACCAGGCGCCTGGCCATGTCCAGTTCGCCCTTGGCCAGTTCCGGCCGGGTCACTTCGCTGCCCAGCGCCAACTCATCGAGGCTGCGAACTTCCGCTGGCCAGCGCAGCATCACCAGCACCAGCGCCGACTCCAGCGGCATCAGCGCGGCCAGGTGCTGTCGCGTATGCAGTACCACATGGGCGAGGGCGACCTTGCCGGTTTTGCTCAGGGTTTCGCGCAGCAGGGCATAGACCTTGCCGCCGCGCTTGTCGGGCGCCAGGTAGTAGGGCGTGTCGATGTTCTGCAAGGGAATCTGCTCGCCGTCGACAAAGGAAAAAATGTCGATGGTCTGGGTCGAGAGCGGGTGAGCGCTGCGGATCTCCTCCTCACTGAGCACCACGTACCGGCCCTTTTCGTATTGCACGCCCTTGACGATGTGCTCCTTGGTGACTTCCTTGCCCGTGACCTTGTTGACACGCTTATAGCCCACCGGGTCCATGCTGCGGCTGTCGAGCCAGTCGAAATCGACGCCCCGGGAAGACGTTGCCGAGACCAGCGCCACGGGGATATGCACCAGTCCGAAGCTGATTGCGCCTTTCCAGATTGCCCGTGCCATGGTCGTCTACTCGCGAGTGATGTTCAGGTGACCTGCGGCCTCGAGCAAAAGTTTCCGTGGTCTTTGGGGCCGTTCCTTTAACCGGATCAACGTCGTGTTACATCTTGCCGGGGAGGTTTTTGTTAACAAATACGAACCCCGGGCGTAGCGTGATATCGAAGTCCTTATCCACGTGACGTAGCGAGGCACCGCCATGAACCGATACGTGTCTGGCGCCATTGCGCTGGCCCTGAGTGCTGTACTGGGCCCAATGGTCGAGGCCGATACCTCTGCTTCGCTGCGCATGGCCCAGAATCTGCCGGGCAACACCAACAACAATCCTTACAGCAGCCCGATCAACCGGGCCAACCCCAACAGCATGCAAGGCACTCGACCCAGCGCCCCGGCCATTCGCGGGCCCAATACCGTGCCGGTCCCGCGCCCGCCGACACTGGACAACGGCGGCATCGGTAATCGCTATCCCGAGCGCAGCGCTCCCGCCAGCCCACCGACATTCATTCCCAATCCTGCGCCACGAGACACCGGCACCGGCAACCGTTGAGCGGCCGGCATGACGTGTGCCCAGGTTTTTTCCGTCCTCATGATCATCAGAAAAGGAGTCTGCATGTTGCGTAAAAACTCATTGGCAATCCTCTGTACCAGCGTATTGATCACCGCCACAGTCCCTGTGCTTGCCGCGCCCACCCAGACGATGAAAAGCGAAGAGGGCACACTTGAGGTGACCCCTGTCGTGACGGGACTGGAGCACCCCTGGGCGCTGGCATTCCTGCCGGATGGTAAAAGCATGCTGGTCACCGAGCGGCCCGGCAACCTGCGGCTGGTCACCGCCGATGGCAAGCTGTCGGCACCGCTCAATGGCGTGCCAACGGTCTGGACCAAGGGGCAGGGCGGCTTGCTCGACGTTGCGTTGTCACCCGATTTCAGAAAGGACCGGATGGTCTACCTGTCCTATGCCGAAGGGGGTGGAGAGGACAATAAGGCCGGTACTGCGGTGGGGCGCGGCCGGCTCTCCGACGATCTGACGGCAATCAAGGACTTCCAGGTGATCCTGCGCCAGGAACCCAAACTCTCGCAAGGCAACCATTTCGGTTCGCGGCTGGTGTTCGATCGAGACGGCTATCTGTTCGTGACGCTGGGGGAAAACAACGAGCGCCCGACCGCCCAGGACCTCGACAAGCTGCAAGGCAAGGTGGTGCGAATCTACCCGGACGGCACGGTGCCCAAGGACAACCCCTTTGTCGGTCAGGCCAACGTGCGCCCGGAAATCTGGTCCTACGGCCAGCGCAACCCGCAAGGTGCGGCGCTCAACCCGTGGAACGGTACGCTGTGGGAAAACGAACATGGCCCTCTGGGCGGCGATGAAATCAACATCATCCAGCGCGGCAGGAATTACGGCTGGCCACTGGCGACCCATGGCATCAATTACTCCGGTAAACCGATTCCCGAAGCCAGGGGTGAAACCCTTGAAGGCACCGTTGCCCCGAACCATGTCTGGGAAAAGTCCCCGGGACTGAGCGGCATGGCGTTCTACGATGCCGATCGATTCAAGGCCTGGCAACGCAATGTGTTCATCGGCGCGTTGGTCAGCCAGGAGCTGATCCGCCTGGAGTTCGATGGCGACAAGGTGGTTCACGAGGAGCGCTTGCTCGGGGCGTTGAGAAAGCGTATTCGCGACGTGCGGCAGGGGCCGGATGGGTATTTGTATGTGTTGACCGATGAAGAGGATGGTGCGTTGTATAAGGTCGGATTGAAGTGAAACTCACACGCCGCCTTCGCGAGCAAGCCCGCTCCCACAGGGGAATGCATTTCAAGTGTGGGATCGCGAAGGCTGTTGGAGCGACCACAAAAGCAGCTACTGCTTCTGTCCATACACAATCACAGCCGCCCTCAATTTGTCCCGGCCAAAGCTGCACATCTTCTCGAACTCCCCATGGCTGACCGGCAGGTGCTGGCAGTCCATGGCCTGGCGATGCTGGCTGTGGTCCACATCGGGATCGTGCAGATAGACAAATTCTTCATCGCAATCGGTCACTATCACCCAGTGCGGCGATTTGGAGCGGGTCAGGCGATAGCTGCTGATCAGCACCAACGGTTGCCCGCCATGCTCCAGCAGTTGCGCAAGATTCAGTGGCCCGCCGATCTCGCACACGACGTCGCTGGCAAGCAGCTGCGCGGTGAACTCTTCGTGCACCAGACGCATTACGTCTTTTTTATGCTCATCGCGCACCCCGTCAAGGAACAACGGCCCGGCCTTGCTCAGTTGCAGGCGCACCCGAAATTCGCGGCGCCAGGCCGCCAATGCCAGGCCTTGCGGGCTGCAGCCACCGTGGCCGGAGGTCATGAACACGGTGGTTGCTTCGCGCCAGATTTGCAGTTCTTCACGCCGCTCCGGCAAACGCCCCGGCTGCAACGCGCCCATGGCCATGAGCAGGCAGGCCGGACCGCAGGTGAAATCGGTGGTCTGTGGGTAGTAGGGTACTTGGATGTTGCGTGATTCGCGGTGCTGGAGGATGCGCTTTTCCAGGCGCAACGCATCGGCGTGGTCCTGATAATAGTCGTGGATCAGGGCAAAGCGCCGGTAACCGTTACGTTCATACAGGGCAATCGCCGCCGGATTGTCGATACGCACCTCCAGACGCAGATAGGCGCAATCGTGTTCCAGGGCAATGGCTTCGGTGCGATCGAGCAGTTGCTTGCCCAGGCCATTGCCCCGCGCCTGAGCCGCGATGGCTATCGAATAGAGACGCGCCAGCGACGTACCTCGATGGAAAAGCACCAGGGCGTAACCCAGCAGATGCTCGCCGCGCTGGGCCACGAGCAGTTGCCCGTTGGCGCGGCTGATCATCCATTGAAAGCTGCGACTGTTGAGCCGATCGGTGGTAAAGCACTGCTCTTCAAGTTGCAGCAGTGCGGGTAAGTCTTCTATTACCGCCAAACGAAAAACTGTATTCATACTGACCACCGTAAAAGTTGCGTAACGAAACGGGACTTTCGAAAAAGTTCGTGCTTAATAGGAAAGGTCTTGTTCTCCAACGGATCAATCACTATGTCAGCGGTACAAGGTCATTGGCGCGAAGTATCCGAGCAAACTTTGCCGACAGCAATCACTTCGGCAACTTATTTAAATGATTCCAATAAAACTTCCAGCCAGTTGATTATCATCGTCGAACGCAAGGAAGACTGGGCCTCCTATTTTCCCAGCGAGGACATCGTCACGGCCCAGGAGTATCTGGAACAAACCCGCGACAATGAGCAGGGCAAGCGCGTGCAGGTCATCAACCTGTGCCGCAGCTACAAGTACCTGGGGCACGGTTATTACTGCTCGCTGCTGGCTGAAGCCCGTGGGCACAAGGTCATTCCGTCGGTGCGAACCATCAGCGAACTGACCCGCAAATCCCTCTATGGCCTGGCGCTTGACGACCTGGATAAAACCCTGGAAAAAGCCCTCAGTCATCATGCTTACAGTGACACCGAAGGGTTTACCCTGACGCTGTATTTCGGCAAGACCAATATTGAACCCTTGCAGGATTTAGCCAGACAATTATTTGAAGTGTTTGCCTGTCCGATCTTGTTAGTTGAATTTCGCCGAACTAACGGCTGGCATATCGAAGGCATCAAGTCGGGTGCGTTGCACAAGTTGCGGGAGGATCAGGAAGATCAGTTTGCCCACTCCCTCGACAGTTTCAGTCGCAAGATCTGGCGCCAGCCGCGCTCACGGCGGCTGGCCCGCTACGACCTGGCCATCCTGCACGATCCCGAGGAAGCCCTGCCACCGTCGAATGCCAGGGCGCTGGACAACTTCGTCCGGGTCGGCCGGACCCTGGGCATCGATGTCGACTTGATCGAGCGCAAGGACTATGCACGGATTGCCGAATACGACGGTTTGTTGATCCGCGAGACCACCAGCGTCGACAACCATACCTATCGCTTCGCCAAGAAAGCCGAGAGCGAAGGGCTGGTGGTGATGGACGACCCGACATCGATCCTGCGCTGCACCAACAAGGTGTATCTGACCGACCTGCTCAAGAGTCATCAACTGGGCATGCCCGCCACTGAAATCCTCTACAAGGAGCGACCGGAAGACTTTGAGCGGGTTGGCGAACGACTGGGCTTTCCGCTGGTGTTGAAGATCCCCGACGGTTGTTTCTCCCGGGGCGTGATCAAGGTCGAGAGCCAGCAGGCGTTGCTCGAAGCTACCGCCGAACTGTTCGAACATTCGGTGCTGTTGCTGGCCCAGGAGTTCTTCTACACCGAGTACGACTGGCGCATTGGCGTGCTCAACCGCAAACCGATCTTTGCCTGCCAGTACTTCATGTCCAAGGGCCACTGGCAAATCTACAACCACAAGGCCAAGGGCCAGGACATCAACGGTGAATGCCGCACCCTGGCGGTTCACGAAGCGCCGCGCGCGGTGGTGGAGCTGGCGGTGAAGACGGCCAACCTGATCGGCGACGGCCTCTACGGGGTCGACCTCAAACAATCCGGCGACAAAGTGGTGGTGATCGAGGTCAACGACAACCCGAACATGGACGCCGGCATCGAAGACGCCTACCTGCAGGACGATCTGTATTCATTGGTGCTGGAAGAGTTCGTTCGGCGTCTGGAGCTTAAACGTCGCGGCCAGGCCTGGTGAAGCAGCGATGATCAAGAGTTTTCAGTTGAGCGGTGGAACGCTGCAGGCCGTCGAGCGACTGGATGCCGAGGTGGTGCTGTTCAGTCACCCCGATGCGGCCGAGCGCGACCTGCTGCACAGTCATTTCAAACTCGACGAACACGCCTTGGCCTCGGCGCTGGACCCTGACGAGGTGTCGCGTATCGAGTTCCATCCCGACAACCTGTTCCTGATCTGGAAGCGTCCGGACAGTTACTCCGGCGCCGACAACCTGGGGTTCCAGGTGTCGTCCTGTGGCCTGCTGTTTTCTCCGGGGCGCTTGCTGGTGATCGCCACCGATGACGCACCGCTCAACGGGCTCGGCAAGCGCCAGGCGCTAGACACGCCACTGGATGTCCTGCTCGATCTGCTGTTCAACAACATCCACCACTATCTGGGGCACTTGAAGGTGATCAAGCTGATCGCCCGGGAATTGCAGCAGAAATTCAACGCCTCGATGCAGAATCAGCATCTGATCCAGATGTTCAACCTCAGCGAGAGCCTGATCTATTACATCAATGCGATTCACAGCAATGGCGCCGTGCTGAACCGACTGCGCAATCATGCGCAAAAGCAGGGCTTCAACGCCGAGGCCATCAGCCTGATCGATGACCTGATCATCGAAAACAACCAGTGTTACAAGCAGGCGGAAATCTATTCGACGGTGTTCTCCGGCCTCATTGACGCCCGGGGCAACCTGATGAACAACAGCATGAACAACCTGCTGCGCAAGCTGACGTTGATCAACGTGGTGTTTTTGCCCTTGAACCTGATTGCGAGCATCGGCGGCATGTCCGAGTTCAGCATGGTGACAGCGGGAACGCCGTGGTGGGTATCGTACCCCTTGCTGCTGTCGACGATGATGATCGGGGCGGGGGCGATGGTAGTGGGGCTCAAGCGGTTGGCGAAGTGATGGCGGTGAGTCAGGCAATGATGATGTCGAATCTGATGACCCCTTCGCGAGCAAGCCCGCTCCCAAAGGGGATTTCAGTGGGCGCAAGACAAGTGTGGGAGCGGGCTTGCTCGCGAAAGCAATTTCAAGGTTTCTACAACTGTCGAGTCGCGGCAGGCAATTTCTTGCGATCCTGAACACCGCGAACCACCAGATACAACAATGGCCCAACCGACACAAACACAGCGGTGATCAATAGATAGGGCAACACCGAAAGCGTCGACAGCCCGCGCTTTCGCGCATCCCGGTACATCCAGATACCCGCCAGCGTCGCCAGCAAGTAAAGATCGATCACCACCTGCGCAGTATCGGGACGTGACATCAGGCTGATGCCGAAGTCGATCAGCGACTGTTCGGCCTGGAGCATCACCGAAACGGTATAGCCGGCAAAGGCGACCAGGACGATAAGGGGCAGGGCAATGGCATTCATGTGTTCCTTCCTTGGGCAATGACTGGAATCGGCAGCCTAGAGGGATCTGCACAAATTTGCCATTGACTTGCCATCAACGCCCGGCTAATTTCGAACCATGACTTCCACCGTATTGCGCTGCCAGCCAAGCATTATTACCGCCATTCCTCATTTGGCGGGCTAGCTCACGACTGCAGCACCCAACCCGCCCTCGAGGCGGGTTTTTACTTTCTGTCTCCCGGGCCCGATCAATGTCAGGAGACGACCATGAGTTTTACAACCGACCAGCAAGCCTTGCTTGAACGCTACGTCAAAAAAATCCTTGCCGCGCCGGTATATGAACTGGCGGTGCGCACGCCTTTGCAAGCGGCACCGGCCTTGTCCGAGGCACTGGGCAACCAGGTCCTGCTCAAGCGCGAAGACTTGCAACCGACCTTTTCCTTCAAGATCCGCGGCGCCTACAACAAGCTGGTGCAACTGAGCGATTCGCAAAAGGCTCGCGGCGTGGTCACGGCTTCTGCCGGTAATCATGCGCAGGGTGTGGCGCTGGCTGCGCGGGAGTTGGGAATCAGCGCCACTATCGTAATGCCTTGCACGACGCCGCAATTGAAGGTGATCGGAGTTCGTAGCCGGGGCGCCGATGCGGTATTGCATGGCGAAAGTTTTCCGTTTGCGCTGACCTATGCATTGGAGTTGGCCGGGGAAAGCGGGCGCACCTTTGTTTCGCCCTTTGATGATCCGGATGTGATCGCGGGCCAAGGCACGGTGGCCATGGAAATCCTGCGTCAGCATCAAGGGCCGCTGGACGCGATTTTCGTGCCGGTGGGTGGTGGGGGGCTGATCGCAGGCATCGCCGCTTACATCAAATACTTGCGGCCGCAGGTGCGCATCGTTGGCGTCGAATCGGAGCATTCCGCGTGCCTGCAAGCCGCGTTGCTGGCCGGTGAGCGAGTCATCCTGCCCAAGGTCGGCACCTTTGCCGATGGGGTGGCGGTGGCGCAGATCGGCGCTTACGGTTTTGAGGTTTGCCGGTTTTGCGTTGATGAGGTGGTGACGGTCAGCAATGATGAGCTTTGCACCGCCATCAAGAATATCTACGACGATACCCGCTCGATCACCGAACCTTCCGGTGCGCTGGCCGTGGCCGGAATCAAACAGTACGTGGCACGCAGCGGGATACGCGGCCAGACGCTGGTCGCCATCGACTCCGGTGCCAACATCAATTTTGACAGCCTGGGGCATGTGGCCGAGCGCGCCGCGTTGAGCAGCGCGCCGGCATGACTCTGGTGCAGGCCGATAACAGATGCCCGGGTTATTCCTGAATGGCCTTCTCGACCTTGTTCGACGCCGACCAGATTCGGTAGCGCACTTCGATGTCCTTGGGCACGTACAGCACGAGCGGCAGCTTGCTGTTGTAACGCAGCAGGAAGCCGTCACCGACCACTGGCACAAAACCCTGTTTGCTCGTGCCGTCCGGGCAGGCCATCAGCGTGCTCATCGGGCCAATGACTTTTTCCAGGCGATAGAAGGGGTAGCCCCAACCCTCGAGGTTTTTCTCTTCGAGAATGCCGCCCAGACGAGGGCGGTTGCAATCTACGGTCATGGTTTTGCCGGCCAGGATCTCGACCTGGAAGTCGTCTTCCCGGGGCTGTGGCGCCAGGTGAATCACCTGGCGGGTAAAGCCGCTCTCGGCTTTCGGATAGGGCGCGGTGTCTTCGAGTTTGGCGGCGTGCGCCACGCTGGCAAGCCCCAGTGCGAACAGCGCAGCGCCAGCGTTAACGGCCAAAGAATTCATGATGCCTCCTTGCTTGAAGTGAAGGGCGGCATTTTCACTGTCGTGTGGCACGAATGCAAACCCGCGGCGCCCAACGTGCAAACTGCAGGGGGCGCCAGGGGCGTATATTGCAAACTGCACGGCAGGTTTTACAGGTGACTGACCTAAACCCTTGAATTGCCGATGAGCTGCACTCCGAAATCCGGGGTATGTTTTATGCTGTAGCTGTCCTTGAAGCTTGCCGGGCTTTTATATGAGAGAGCATACGAGCGAGCGTTGATGTTGATTGGCAGTCTCACAAAGGAGAGGGTCGCCATGTTTCTTTCTGCCTTGGAACTTCGCCGTATCATCGAAACCAGCTTTTTACCCAAGCGTTGCGAGTGCACGTTGTCACCGGATCTGTTGATGACCGTGAAGGTTTATGCCGACGGGCAAACCGATCATCTCGATCTAAATGTCACCGGCATCGATGCCTCCGGACTCAATGGTTGTCGGGAAATAAACGAGTTGATTACCCAATTGCGTTCCGGACAGCATCACGTAGAAGTCGAGCCACACTCCATACTGTGCAAAGCGCTTTAACCTGCAGTTTCGAGTTCCACCGACACGTGCCGGGTCTGGAAGAATGCCAGGCCCAGCGCCAGTTCAAGCCCGACAGCCAGCAACATGCCCGGCCCGACATGGCCGGCGAGCCATTCGGCAAAACCCAGCACGGCCAATCCCCAGCAGCCGACGACGAAGCCGAGGCTCAGCGCATTGCGGGTTGCGCAAGGGGGGGCGTTGCGAACCAGGTAAGAGAGCACGCTAAACGCTGCGAACAGCACGGCGGTGCGGCGCGCGACCAATCCTGCCACGAATGAAAATTCGATACCCCAGAGCGACAGTAGCCATTGAGGTGCCAAACCCCAGACCAGGCTCAATAAAAGGCATAAGGCGGCGGTAAACATCGACAAGGTGCGAAACGAAAACTGCATGGCCAATCCTTGCGGGCAGTGAGGGGGGCGCTAGAGCATAGCGCCGCAGCCCTCAAAGGAATACTGCCAGGTATCAAATCAGACGTTTCGGTCAGCCTTGGTTCTCGCAGGCGTCGGAAAGTTTACGGTAGGTGATTTCTGCGGGTTTCCCCGTGTCATCGATGTACTTCATGTCAGCCTTCACCACTTTGCACTCCAGGGTGTCTGGCTCGGTCAGCGAAATCACTTTGCTGACATGCAATGGCATGCCGTAGTGATAGGGCACGGCCTGAGAGGTAGCGGTGTCATTGGCCTGGGCCAGGCCAGTAAACGCGGTGCAGGCGAGGGCGACGGTAACCAGCAAGATGTGAGTGTTCATCAGCGATCTCCAGTGCGTACGGGAAGTCAGTTCGATGTGTGGCCTGTCGAACCTGCCGCACCGGGCGTCAGAAAAGTCTGAGGGCGTGCGGTCCAGTGAAGTGTTGGACCGCACGGTTAAACGAGGGTTAACCCGGCTGAACGCCGCCTGTCGCGAAGGCGCGATCCTGTTTATCAGTTAAGACCATCGCGAGCAGGCTCGCGCCCACATTGCCCAAGCGTCGACACAAATGTGATGAACGACCCGCAACCCTGTGGGATCGAGCCTGCTCGCGAAGTGGCCCTCGAATTCAGCGCAGATCCAGCTGCTCCCGATAAGGCAGATCCGGCCCGGTCTTGCTGCACGTCAACGCCGCCGCCTGCACCGCGAACTTCAGCATGCCGTCAATCTGCTCGCGGCCAAGTTGCTTCACACCCTCCACCGAATCCAGTTGCTGCTCGGTCAACCAGGCAATCAACGCCGCTTGAAAGGTATCGCCCGCGCCCACGGTGTCGGCGATTTTTACCGCGCAGGCCGGAGCCGACCACGAGCCGTGAACCCGGCTGAACACGGTCGCGCCTTCGCCGCCCCGGGTCAGGAACACCAGCTGGCAGCGATGCTGCATCCAACCCTCGATCACTTGCGCCGGGTCCTGGCCTGGGTACAACAGATGCAGGTCCTCGTCGCTGACCTTGATCAGGTCGGCCAATTGCACCAGCGTCGCGATCCGTTTACGCCACCGTTCAATGTCCGGTTCCGGGTTCAGGCGCACGTTCGGGTCGAGGCTGATCAGGCGTTTGCCACTTTCCCGGCGAACCAGTGACAACAGGGTGTCGGCAATCGGCTGCACCACCAGGGAAAACGATCCGATATGCAGGCCGCGCACTTCAGGCCCGAGTGCAGGCAGGTGCTCCGGTTTCAACTGTCGATCGGCGCAACCTTCGCCACGGAAGCTGTATTGCGGCGAGCCATTGGCGCCCACGGCGACCATCGCCAGGGTGGTCGGCGCGGCGAAATCCAGCAGGAAGTCCTGGCGCACACCTTCATCCTGCAGCACCTGCAACAGGCGTCGGCCCAGGTAGTCGGTGGACAACCCGGCCAACAGCGCCGAATCCACGCCCAACCGGCGCAATCCCACGGCCACGTTGAACGGCGAGCCACCGGCGATGGCTTTGAAATTCACTTTGGACGCCAGACCGCCGGCGTCGTCTTCACTGAAAAAATCGAACAGCGCTTCGCCACACACCAGGTACATAGTTGTTCACTCTTCAAAGGGTTGCGACTTGCTGTCGATAGCGTTCATAAGCCTGCTGACTGGCTTGTACATTGTCGGAGACCGGCAGGGTTTCACCGGCCGGGTCGAGTTTTACGCAACGCTCGCACAAGTCCGCCAGGCTGAGTCCGTTTCCGTTTGTCCAGGATACGCACCAGGCCGCCTGGATCGCCGCACCCAGGGCCGCGGCCTCGCTTTGTTCCGTGCAGATCACGGGGGTATTCATGATGTCGGCGACGATCTGCCGCCACACCGCGCTTTTCGAACCGCCACCGATCAGCCGAATGCTGCGGCTTTGTAAGCCATTGTGGCGTAGCAGGTCCAGTCCGTAACGCAAACCGAACGTCGTGCCTTCGACGACCGCGCGGCACAGGTTGGCCCGGGTCAGGTTGCTCATGGTCAGGCCCGACAGGCTGCCGCTGGCATGGGGCAGGGCGGGTACCCGCTCGCCGTTGAAGAACGGCAGCATGCTCACGCCTTCGGCACCAATGGGGGCTTTGGCAACCAGTGCGTTGAACTGATCGATGTCGAGGTCCAGCAGGTCGCGAATCAGGCCGGTGGCGTTGGTCAGGTTCATGGTGTAGATCAATGGCAGCCAGCCGCCACTGGAAGAACAGAACGTGGTGACTGCGGCCTCCGGGGCGCGACATTCGGCTGATCGGCATAGGCGTACACCGTGCCTGACGAGCCGAGGCTCATGGTGATTGCACCGGGCCGGATATTGCCGGTGCCGATGGCCCCCATCATGTTGTTGGCAGCACTTTGGCTGATACTATTTTGCACTGATGGAGAAATGCTGAAATGCGAGTCCATACTTTGCGTCGCCGCACGGGCGCTTGTACCTGGATTGACTCAATCGACATGGTTTGTCCGGTGGCCAATTTAAACTGCACGAAGAATTTTCCATCCGCATCGGCTTTTGCACCTGTAATCAGGTACGAGCTGTGCTGACGAGAAGGCAGCCCCTGAATCTCGTGGACACCAGCGGGATGCTCAGCAATCAATGTTTCGCCGGGAAGAAGACCGCGGAGGCGGATCAGCACCCGGACGTCAATCGACGGCGTAAGTTGCTGCCCAAAATCCCGCCGGGCGCGGGTTGAAAACCAGCAGTTTTTGTTGGCGGTGTCATCCTGTTTTATTTCACCTCCGCCCGTCCATCCCTGGGTGTCTCCCGGTGTGTCGAAGCGTGCGTATTCGTCGATGTTTGTTGGGGTGATGGAATCTTGCGAGGAATCGGGGCTCATGGTCTGAGGTCTCGATGTGGATGACAGGGTTGCTGCAAGCATGGATAACCCATCACGGCCAAACCACTGTCAAAACTGCCAGTTGCGACCAGCGGCTATCCCTGGTTTTGCTCGGTCAGCCGCTGCACCACCAATCGCCGGTAATGCGAAGGCGTCATGCCCTTGAGCTGCTGGAAGCGCCGGTTGAAGTTGGAAATGTTGTTGAAGCCCGTCGCGCTTGGGCACCACTTCGTCCTCGGCCACCTGGCTGATCCAGTTATGGGGCAGGTTGGGGCCGGTCAGGAACAGGGTTTGCGGATAGAAGTTGCCGATATAGTCGCCAATGAATACCTTGCCGGAACTGGCGACGATCAGGTGCAGCTCGTATTCCTTGTGGAAATGCCAGCGCACCAGCGGGCAGGGGAAACCATGCTGGCGGTAAATGATGGACAAGCCGTTGTGGTCGTCCATCAATTCGTAGGAAGGATCGGTGACTCTGGCATTACGGGGCATGTCGATACACTTTTCTTGTTATCGCGTCCTGATCATGCCTCTTGTGCGGGGGCTAATGCCAGTTGTCGACGTTGCGAAACCTGACAGGAGCCTTCTCGGCTTTCGGTACTATCCGGGATTTCTGGCTTTTCTGGCATTTATCAAGCTCGCGCTACGGCAGTAGGCAACCAGTTGCGACTCCTCCATGAAATCGACATTGATAATGTTGCACCTTTCGCTTAGGTCGTGGGTGGTGGGGTCAAACCAGTTATCCAGTTCATCATGGATATCGACGGGGCCTCCAACCTTTGAGTAGCTTGTGGCGGACAGTGACCACAAGCTGGTACGGGGAGGTGGCGTCCTCAACACGTTGATGATGTGCTGCTCCAGTTCCTTGACACTTGTGTCGCCAATTCCGCTCCATTTGTGTTCGATTTTCTCGCAGAACCAGGCGGGATTTAACTCCGGATGTTGTTGGGCCGTTACCAGAACTCGCTGCTTGCCGCTGATTTTCTTAAGCTCGCCAAGTGGCAGGCCTCTATTGCCGGTAGGGATTATTCTCTCGCCAAGATAACGGAGCATCATCTCGTTGAAGAGTGCATAGTCGAACGATTGTTGCCCGTCCTTGAGTTGATGAAAATCCAGAATCACAAACTCGTCAGGGTTATCGCGCAAAAACAGATTCACTGCAGCAAATAAAGCTAACAGGTTACGAGATGAGCGATAGCCATTGTGCTGGAACCGGAATTTTTCAAACTCTGTGGCCGGGCCGTCAAAGTCCAGTCGTAAATCGAGTGCGCGTGAACCGTTGTTGAGTTGAGCTGCGAACGAATCGTGCTGGCAGGCCAGCCAGTGCGCGCCGGGGATCAGTGGATAGCTCGCTTGCCGGTCGCACCCTGCATTGTGTGTGCCGGGTAGCGTAAGTTCACCAAGCGAGAGGTTATCGATTGCCGGTGTAGCGCTCATCCAGTTATTGAGTGCGTAATCGTCTCGGGTCGTATTGTTCATAAATGCGTCCTTGCATTGATTGGTGAATAATAAGTTGCGCCAAAGTAGTGTTGATTGAATGCGGTCAAGTATTTTGTCGTGGGACGCGCGCGGTCAATCATCAACTTCATACGGGATGTTGGGTAGCGGCAGGCCAGCGAGCGCGAGTTGTGCGCACTTTGCTGTTTGCTCGCCTCGATCATGTTTTGTGCAGTGAGGGGCCGTAAACGGCCTTCATGCTGCTGGCACTCCAGCAGTAACGGACAATTTCAGATGTGTCGAAAAAGTCGGTATTGATGATGCTGCAACGCGTCACCCAGTCTGCGGTGGTATTGAACCAGTCGTTGATCTCTTCTTTGATATTCCTTGGCCCGCCAAATAGCGTGTAGGCAGTTGCCGACAATGACCAAAAAAATGTGTCGTAAGACGCATTTTTCAGGGTTTTCGCAATATAGGTCCGCAGATCGCCGGAACTGGTGAATGAACTGTCGCGCCATTTGTGGGGGATACGCGGCCAGAAATAGTTATCGTCCAGACCAGACCTGAACTGCGCCGCCATGACAATTCGCCGCCTTGTACTGGAGCGCTTGAGTTCGCCCACGGTGGCATGCCTGTTGGCGGGAAGTATGACCCGCATCCCGAGTCGCCGCATTAGTTGGTCGTTGAGCTTCTTGTAATCGAAAGGCTTGCCGCCATCCCTGAGTTCATGAAAGTCCAGTACGAGGAATTCATCCGGGTTGTCATCAAGAAACGACAGCACTGCCTCGATCAACTCGTCCAGTACCCGACCCGAGCGATGGCCATTGTGTTGAAAGTAAAAAACCGCTTGCGGATCTTCCGCGTATTCGAGGCGAATATCCAAGGCCCGTGCGCCATTGGCCAGTTGCCAGGCAAATGAATCGCTCTGGCAAGTGGTCCAGTTACCGGTCACATCATCAAAATCAGGTGCTTTTTTGTCCATCCCGGCGTTATGGGTGCAGGGCCAGACAATATCGGTGAGTCTTAATCTGTCTACGTCGAGGATGTTGCTCATCCAGTTCTGTTTGTAGATAAATTCCGTTTTTTTGACTGTCATGGTTTCTCCTTTGTCTGAATGCACTGGCAACCTGAAGGCTTCAAGTTCAAGGCAGCCCGAAACTATCCGGAGTGACAAAGGAAGTGGTGTTACTTATCTACAGCGTCGCGGAGCCTTGAATAGGTTAGCCACCCTGAAATGCAAAACGCCGACGGAATTCAGTGAGTATCCTGTCGGCGTTTTGATGGGGATATGGGCGAGCGCTACAAGGTGTGTGCTTGATTGCGATTTTTTTCCTCGATCCATTGCGCCATGTACTGGGTACTTTTGTGTTGATGATGGCGCAACATGCTGCCGGTAAAGTTATCGCGCCTGATCTGTGGCAGATGCCTCTGGCATTCGATCAGCCTTTCGATCAACGCAGGGCCATGGGTGGACTGCGGGTAGCGGCTGCTCAATAGGTGACGGGCCTGGGCCTGGGCGACAAGCCACTGCGCCTTGTCCTGATAAAGCCGCACGGCGCTGTCGGCGAACTCGCGCGCCGTACGGGTTATGGCACCGGGCCAGGGCTCTTGATCGTGCATGGCTTCGGCGCCCACTGGCGTGGTGACATTGGGTGTTCCACAGAGCATCGCATCGACGATCTTGCCTTTGATGCCGGCGCCGAAACGCAGCGGTGCCAGGCACACCCGAGTCTTCGACATCACCTGCAAGGCATCTTCTGCCCAGTTAAGCACATGAAAGCCCTGTGCCGCGTTGTGCAGGGCAGTGGCCTTGGGTGGGGTGTACGCGCCATAGATGTGCAACTGCGCATCAGGCAGTTGCGCGCGAACCAGCGGCCAGATCGCGGTTTTCAGCCAGAGCACGGCATCCCAGTTGGGCGCATGGCGAAAGTTGCCGATGTGCAGGAAATGCGCGCGATCTTCGTACTCTACTGGCGCGCCGGCCGGAAGATCGACCATCAATGGGCACCAGTGCAACAGACTGCGCGGGATCCTGAACTGCTCGACCAGCAATTCGATTTCCACTTCGGAAACCATCAGCGTCAAATCACAACGATAAAACGAGGCGATCTCGCGCTTGGCCAGATCGGTATTGGCCATGTGTTCAAACTCTTCACGCGACGCCGGGGCGAACAGGCCGCTGAAGTCATTGTTGTCCTCGCTGGCCTTCAAGCGCTCCTTGAGGCGTTGATGCCGACCCTGCCTGAGGCTTTGCAAGTCGCAACTTTCCAGCACGCGCAACGCATCGGGACAATACTTCTCGACCCGCCAACCGAACTGTTCCTCCATCATGAATTGATCGAACAACACGATGTCCGGCGCCAGTTCACTGATGAAGGTGTCGAAACTGCTGTTGTTCAGCTCGATGGGTACTTCACGAATACCCAGCGCCGTCAGGTCTGCGCGCTGTTCGCCGAAACCTGCCGGGCTGCTGAAGGTGATGTCCCAGCCTTGCTGCAGGAAAACCTCGAGAATCTGCATGACATGCCCGCTGGCCGCCGAAGAACGGGGCTCGGGCCAGACGTAACCAATGACCAGGACTTTGGTTGCGCGGGGCTCAATCATGTACGGAATTTCCTTGAAGCGAAGACAGGGCAGGGACAAAAACGGCGCGCATTAAACCACAGTGGATCGCCAGGTCACCCGAGAATGCCTTTGACCTTGTCGCGCAACTGATCAATGGAGAAGGGTTTGCCGATCACGTGCATGTCGGGGGGGACGTCGATGCTTTCGGCATAACCGCTGGCAAACAGAATGGGCAGGGCAGGACGCAAGACACGTGCTTCTTTGGCCAGCTCGCGACCATCCATGATCGGCAGGCCGACATCCGTCATCATCAGGTCAATGCGTTGCTTCGAGTCCCCGAGCGTCTCCAGCGCCTGTACGCTGCCGTCAGCCTCCAGCACCTTGAACTCCAGCTCCTCCAGTACGTCGACAATCAGCATGCGCACGATGGCATCGTCTTCGACGACGAGGATGGTGTAGGCGTTGGCGGATGACATAGTCGACTTCCTGAATAAGTTTGACATTGCCGGTCGCTGGAAATCACCGGACTCTAGCATCAGTAAGTGGCAGATCCAGACAAGTTCCCGAGGTGGCGCAAAAAAGCATGCAACGCAGATCAGCAAGGATAACCCGCCGATTAGCGTGGGCGCAGAGGAATGTAGGCCTATGCGCGAAAACATGTCAGAAAAATGGATCCATGTGCCAGTTTTGGGGCAAACTCCTTGCATTCTGACAGTTCGACAAGGCCTGCCCCATGACCTCTGCGTCCTCGGTTGATGAGCAACGATTTCGTAAACTCCTGAGCCGCAATATCAGCCTGCCGTTGGGGCTGGGCCTTATCAGCGCGGTGTTCTTCGTTTCGCTGATCACCTATCTGCTGTCGACGATCCAGTGGGTGGAACACACCGACCGGGTGATCAATAACGCCAATGAAGCGGTCAAGATGACCGTGGACCTGGAAACCGGGATGCGCGGTTTCCTGCTCAGTGGCGACGAGCATTTCCTCGACCCTTACGAAACCGCCAAGCCGCGGATTGCCGTGGCCCTCAACACCTTGCTCGAGCTGACCGCCGACAACCCGGTGCAGACTGACCGCTTGCTGCGATTGCAGGCATTGCAACAGGAGTGGGCCAGCTATGCGCAATCGTTGATCGATTTGCAGCGCAGCAGCGGTGATTATCGCTCGGTGGTGAAGGCCGGGCGGGGCAAACGCCTGACTGATGAAATTCGCAAACAGTTCGAGGAGGTGATCGACTCCGAACAACAGTTGCGCACCACGCGCAATGATGAGGTGCGCCGCACCACGGTCTGGAGTATCAGCCTCTATCTGTTGTTCATTGCCGGCGTCAGTGGTTTGCTGGCGTATGTCGGGCGTCGCGATTTGCTCAGCCTTTCTCAAAGCTACAGTGTCAATCTCGCAGCCCAACAAGCCAGTGCCCAGCGCCTGGAGCAACAGGCCTGGCTGCGCAACGGTCAGACCGAGCTCGCCGAGCAGGTGTTGGGACAGTTGAGCCTGAACCTGCTGGGCCGCAACATCCTGCAGTTTTGCGCGCAGTACCTCGGTACCGTCGTGGCGGCGCTCTATGTTCGCGAAGACCACGGCGGTCTCAGACGCATCGCCAGCTACGGTTTTTCCCGCGAACAGGAAGAGCGCGAGCAGCAGATCTACAGCGATGAAGGCATTGTCGGCCAGGTGGCGCAGCAGGCGCGGCTGATTCGCCTGGACGAGGTGCCGGGGGATTATTTCAAGGTCAGCTCCGGCCTCGGTGACGGATTGCCGCGCAGTGTACTGGTGGTGCCGACCAGCGACGACGACCGGGTCAATGGCGTGATCGAGTTGGGTTTCCTGCGTCCGCTGAATGACCGCGATGTCGCATTGCTGGAGTTGATTGCCAGCAACATCGGCACGTCCATCGAGTCCGCACGCTATCGCCAGCGCTTGCAGGAAGTGTTGGCCGAAACCCAGCAGCTCAATGAAGAGTTGCAGGTGCAGCAGGAAGAGCTCAAGACCGCCAACGAAGAACTCGAAGAACAGTCGCGGGTGCTCAAGGAGTCCCAGGCGCACCTGGAAACCCAGCAGGTGGAGCTGGAGCAGACCAACGAACAACTCGCCGAGCAGGCACAAGTGCTGGCCGAGCAACGCGACGCCATGGACCTGAAGAACTCCGAACTCAATCAGGCGCAGATCCAGCTCGAAGAGCGCGCGCTGGAATTGCAGCGTTCGAGCAAGTACAAGTCCGAATTCCTCGCCAACATGTCCCACGAGCTGCGCACGCCGCTCAACAGCTCGTTGATCCTGGCCAAGCTGCTGGCGGAAAACCCGGAAGAAAACCTCACGGCCGAGCAAGTGAAGTTCGCCGAGTCGATCTACTGCGCCGGCAATGACTTGCTCAACCTGATCAACGACATTCTGGACATCTCCAAAGTCGAGGCCGGCAAGCTGGAAATCCGTCCGGAGAACACCAGCGTGGCACGCCTGGTCGATGGCCTGCAGGGCCTGTTCCAGCCGTTGGCCATGGACAAGCAACTGGATTTCCAGGTGGACTTGCAGGACGGCGCGCCGCAGATGCTGTTCACCGATCGCCAGCGCCTGGAGCAAGTGCTCAAGAACCTGTTGTCCAACGCCGTGAAGTTCACAGAAAGCGGCAGCGTCAGCCTGTCCGTCGCCGCGGCGCCGAATGACGGCATCGCGTTCAGCATCCGCGATTCCGGGATCGGCATCGAGGCGGATCAGCACGACAGCATTTTCGAAGCCTTCCGTCAGGCCGATGGCACCACCAATCGGCGCTACGGCGGCACAGGGCTGGGCTTGTCGATCTCCCGCGATCTGGCCGCGCTGCTCGGCGGTTCCATCAGCGTGACCAGCAAACCGGGGCAGGGCAGTGTGTTTACCCTGGTCATGCCGCAGCAGTACGTGGAACCGGGCGAGGAGCCTGTCGAACCGATGAGGGCCGTTGCGGTGGCGGCTGCGCCGAACGCAGTGCCGCCCACGCTGTCGCCATTGGTGGCCGAAGTCGACATTGCGCGTTTCGACGACGATCGCCACAAGGGGCCGTTCACCAGCCGCTGCATTCTGGTGGTGGAGGACGAGTCGAACTTTGCGCACATCCTCTACGATCTTGCCCATGAGCTGGGTTATCAGTGCCTGGTGGCCCATGGCGCCGACGAAGGCTACGACCTGGCCAAGGCGTTCATCCCCGACGCGATCCTGCTGGACATGCGGCTTCCGGATCATTCCGGCCTGACCGTGCTGCAACGCCTGAAGGAGCACGCCGAAACCCGGCACATCCCGGTGCATGTGATTTCGGTCGAGGACCGGGTCGAAGCGGCGATGCACATGGGCGCCATTGGCTATGCGGTCAAACCCACCACGCGCGAGGAACTCAAGGACGTATTTGCGCGCCTGGAGGCCAAGCTGACCCAGAAGGTCAAACGTGTACTGCTGGTCGAGGACGACGACCTGCAGCGCGACAGCATTGCCCGCCTGATCGGCGACGATGACATAGAGATCACCGCCGTTGGCCTGGCGCAGGAGGCTCTGGACCTGCTGCGCGCGTCGGTCTTCGATTGCATGATCATCGACCTCAAGCTGCCTGACATGCTCGGCAACGACCTGCTCAAGCGCATGTCCACCGAAGACATCTGCTCCTTTCCGCCCGTCATCGTCTATACCGGGCGCAACCTGACCCGCGATGAAGAGGCTGAACTGCGCAAGTATTCGCGTTCGATCATCATCAAGGGCGCGCGCTCGCCGGAGCGGCTTTTGGACGAGGTGACACTTTTTCTGCACAAAGTCGAATCGCGGTTGTCCCATGACCGGCAGAAGATGCTCAAGGTCGCCCGCAGTCGCGACCGGGTCTTCGAAGGGCGCAAGGTGCTGCTGGTGGATGATGATGTGCGCAACATTTTCGCCCTCACCAGCGCGCTGGAGCAAAAGGGCGCAGTCGTGGTCATTGGTCGCAATGGCCGGGAAGCGATTGAACGACTCAATGAAGTGGAGGACATCGATCTGGTGTTGATGGACGTGATGATGCCGGAAATGGATGGCTTTGAAGCCACTGTTGAAATCCGCAAGGTCCCGCGTTGGCGCAAATTGCCGATCATCGCGGTGACGGCCAAGGCCATGAAGGACGATCAGGAGCGCTGCCTGCAAGCCGGCGCCAACGATTACCTGGCCAAACCCATCGACCTGGACCGCCTGTTTTCGCTGATTCGCGTGTGGTTGCCGAAGATGGAACGCATCTAGTGGAGCGCCATATTTCAGGGGAGCGCAGCAGTGAAATCGAATTGCGCCTGTTGATCGAGGCGATTTACCTCAAGTACAGCTACGATTTTCGCGATTACTCCGGCGCGTCGATCAAGCGTCGGGTCAATCATGCGTTGAGTCAGTTCGAGTGCCAGACCATCTCGGCGCTGCAGGAAAAGGTCCTGCACGATCCGGCCGCTTTCATGCAATTGCTGCAATTGCTGACCATTCCGGTCAGCGAGATGTTTCGTGACCCCTCGCACTTCCTGGCCATCCGCAAGGAAGTGGTGCCGCTGCTGCGAACCTACCCGTCGATCAAGATCTGGATCGCCGGATGCAGCACCGGGGAAGAGGTGTATTCGATGGCCATTCTGTTGCGCGAAGAGGGCTTGCTCGACCGTACCATCCTCTACGCGACCGACATCAATCCGCACTCTCTGGAAAAAGCCAAGCAAGGGATTTTCTCGATGGAGAACGTCCGCGCCTACACTGCCAATTACCAGCAGGCCGGTGGCCAGTGTTCGTTTGCCGACTACTATACGGCGGCCTATGGGTACGCGATTTTCGACAAGACACTGCGCGAAAACGTGACCTTCGCCGATCACAGCCTGGCGACGGACAGTGTGTTCTCCGAAACTCAATTAATTTCATGTCGTAACGTATTGATTTATTTTAATAAAAAACTTCAGGATCGGGCGTTAGGACTGTTTCATGAGTCCCTCTGCCATCGCGGTTTCCTGGTATTGGGCAGCAAGGAAACCCCGGATTTCTCGTCTTTTGGCGATGAGTTCGAGCCGCTGGTCAAACAAGAACGGATCTATCGAAAAAAATGAACAGTGCAACGAGCCTGCCAGCTATCGAAGCGATCGTGATCGGTGCCTCCGCCGGTGGCGTTGAGGCGCTGTTGAACATCCTCGGACCGCTGCGCGAAGGATTTGTGTTGCCGATCATTGTCGTGCTGCACCTGCCGGACGAACGCCGCAGCCAGCTGGCGGATGTGTTTGCCCGCCGGGTGGCCATGCCGGTGCTGGAGGCGTGCGACAAGACCGCGGTCGAGGCCGGCACGCTGTATTTCGCCGCGCCCGGTTATCACCTGTCGGTGGAGCGGGACCGCAGCTTTTCCCTGAGCCTGGAGCCTCGAGTGCATCATTCGCGCCCCGCCATCGATTACCTGTTCGAATCGGCTGCCGATGCCTACGGTGCCGGGCTCGCTGCAGTCCTGCTCACAGGCGCCAACCGCGATGGCGCGCACGGGCTGGCCCAGGTCAAACAGCGCGGTGGCATCACCATCGTGCAAGACCCGCAAGAGGCTCAAGTCGCCACCATGCCCCAGGCTGCGCTGGATATGCACCGGCCAGACCACATACTTTCTGTACGCGGCATCGGCCGTCTGCTTGTCGAGATGGAACGAATCGCATGCTGAGTAATATCCAGGCCAAACTGCTGATCGTGGACGATCTGCCGGAGAATCTGCTGGCGCTTGAAGCGCTGATCAGGCGTGAGGACCGGATTGTGTACAAGGCGCTGTCCGCCGACGAAGCCTTGTCATTGCTGTTGCAGCACGAATTCGCCATGGCCATCCTCGATGTGCAGATGCCTGGCATGAATGGCTTCGAGCTGGCGGAGTTGATGCGCGGTACCGAAAAAACCAAGAACATCCCGATCGTTTTTGTCAGCGCCGCCGGGCGTGAAATGAACTACGCGTTCAAGGGCTATGAAAGCGGCGCCGTGGACTTCCTGCACAAACCACTGGACATCCACGCGGTCAAGAGCAAGGTCAATGTGTTCGTCGACCTGTATCGCCAGAGCAAGGCGATGAAGGAACAAGTGCTGGCCCTTGAGCAAAGTCGCCGCGAACAGGAAGCCCTGCTCGAGCAACTGCAGAACACCCAGCTGGAACTGGAGCAGGCGGTGCGCATGCGCGATGACTTCATGTCCATCGTCGCCCACGAAGTGCGCACACCGCTCAACGGCCTGATCCTTGAAACCCAGCTGCGCAAGATGCACCTGGCCCGGGACAACGCCGCCGCCTTCACCCTCGACAAGATGCACGCTATGGTCGACCGCGACGAGCGGCAGATCAAAAGCCTCATTCGCCTGATCGAGGATATGCTCGATGTCTCGCGCATTCGCACCGGCAAGCTGTCGATCCGGCCGACACGGTTCGATCTTTCGACGCTGGTTCGCGATTTGCTGCACAACTTTTCCCGGCAGATCGACGCCGCCGAGACGTCGGTCACCCTCGATGCCGAGCAACCGGTGATCGGAAACTGGGATGAATTTCGGATTGAGCAGGTCATATCCAACCTGTTGACCAATGCCTTGCGCTACGGGGCCAAGAGCCCGGTCTCGGTGAAGGTATACAGTGAAGGAGGCCTGGCGCTGGTAGACGTGCGCGACCAAGGGATCGGGATCAGCGAAGAAAACCAGAAGCGCATATTCCAGCAGTTCGAGCGCGTATCGGCCAGGCAGGCCGTCGCCGGACTGGGCCTGGGATTGTTTATTTCAGAACAGATCGTGACCGCCCATGGCGGTACAATTACCGTCCAGAGCCGGATTGGCGAGGGCGCCTTGTTTCGCGTTTGTCTGCCGCTGTAGGAAAACAGCCAGATAAACGCAACCTCTGATCGACCCCACGGTCGTATCAGCAGCAATTGACCGAACAAAGGCTTCCCATGAGCGAAGATGCACAAGACGTAGTACTCGTTGTCGAGGACGATCCCTCGATTCTGATGGTGCTGTCCGCTTATCTGTCGGGCGAGGGTTATCGCGTACTGCAGGCCGAAAATGGCGAACAGGCTTTTGAAATCCTGGCGAGCAAACCCCACCTGGACATGATGATCACTGACTTCCGCCTGCCCGGTGGAATCTCCGGCGTGCAGATCGCCGAACCCGCCGTGAAGCTGCGACCGGAACTCAAGGTGATCTTCATCAGCGGCTATGCCCAGGAAATCCGTGAGACCGACAGCCCGATCACGCGCAAGGCGCCGATCCTGGACAAACCATTCGATCTGGATAAGTTGCAGGAACTGATGCAGGACATGCTTTCGTAAGCATTCAGGCGCTGATCATCTCCCGCACCTTCGCTGTCAACAGGTCGAAGGTGAACGGCTTGGTGATCATCTGCATGCCCGGATCGAGGAACCCGCCGCGCACTGCGGCGTGCTCGGCGTAGCCGGTGATGAACAGCACCCTGAGATCGGGCCGTAGTTGCCGGCCGATTTCCGCCAGTTGCCGGCCATTCATGCCGGGCAGGCCGACATCGCTGATCAGCAGGTCGATGCGCTGGGTCGAATCGAGTATCGGCACCGCGCTATCGCCATCACAGGCTTCAACGAAGGCATAACCCAGATCGCTCAACACCGTGCTGACCAGCACCCGCACCGCCGGATCGTCCTCGACGATCAATACGGTCTCGCCATTGTTGGTGAAGGGCGAGTGTTCGACATTGACCGGATGCTCCTGAGGCAGATCACCCCCGAAGCGTGGCAGAAACAGACTCACCGTGGTGCCTTCGCCCACGACGCTGTGGATGACGACATGACCGCCTGACTGCTTGCTGAAGCCATAGATCATGGATAAACCCAGCCCGGTGCCCTGGCCGATGGGCTTGGTGGTGAAGAAGGGGTCAAAGGCGCGGTTGACGATGCTTTGCGCCATGCCGCAACCGGTGTCGGTCACGCTGAGCACGACGTAATCACCCGCATCGAGATTGCTTTGGGACTGAGCAAAGTCCTCGTCGAGGTGCCGGTTCGAGGTCGAGACCACCAGCCTGCCGCCATTGGGCATGGCGTCGCGGGCGTTGATCACCAGGTTGAGCAGGGCGCTTTCCAGTTGATTGGGGTCGGCTTCGGCTACCCAGAGTTGCTGGTCCAGTTGCATGTCCAGGCGAATGCTTTCGTTGATGCTGCGTTGCAGCAGTTCATCCATGGAGATCACCAGGGCATTCATCTCAACGGGTTTGGAATCCAGCGACTGGCGGCGGGAAAACGCCAGCAGGCGGTGAGTCAGGGCCGCCGCGCGGTTGGCCGAAGTCACCCCCAGATCGATCAGGCTGTCCAGATCTTCGGTACGCCCGCGGGCCAGGCGTCGACGCAACAATTCCAGGCTGCCGATGATGCCGGTCAGCATGTTGTTGAAGTCATGGGCGATGCCGCCGGTGAGCTGGCCGACGGCTTCCATTTTCTGCGACTGGCGCAGCGCTTCCTCGTTGTGACGCAATTGCGCAGTGCGCTCTTCCACCTGCTGCTCAAGGGTTTCGAGGGTGTTTTGCAGGCGCAATTCACTCTGGCTCAGGTCGATCAGCCGATCCCTGGCCTCGTACTGTCGTCGCCGTCCGCGCAAGGCGGTGGTGACCAGACTGATCAGTGTGATCGGGTGAAAGGGCCGTTCGAGGAAGGTGACATTGCCCAATTGCGGACCGAAACGTGATGCCGGATTCTGTTGCGGGCCGCCATGGTGCGTCATCAACACGATCGGCAGGTCCGACCACGCGGGCTGTTGTTCAATCAGCCGGATCAACGGTTCGAGATCACTGCCCAGCAGTGCTTCGCTGGAAATCAGTAGCAGGCCGGCACCGAGTTCCAACTCGGCGCACAGTCCGGGCAGGTCCTGGCTGATCACCCCGTGAAACCCGGCTTCGTTGAGCATCATCAAGGCAATCTGGCTGTCACGCCCTCGCGGCGCAAGGATGAGGGTGCGCTCGGGTGTCGCCAGCACCGCAGTCACCGGATATCTTCCGCAAGCAAGGGGTTGCTGGCCCCGAGATAGGTGGGCACCCCGCGCAGTACGCCCTGGAAAGCTTCCAGCGGTTCACCGATGGTCATGCCCTGGGCGCTGATGCGGTATTCACGGATGGTCGATTCATGGCTGCCGGTGCGTTTCTTGATGATCGAAATGGCCCGGCGTACCTTGCCCAGGGCTTCGAAGTAACGCAGCAGGATCACCGTATCGGCCAGGTAGGTGATGTCGACCGGGGTCTGCATGTCGCCGACCAGGCCATGCTGGGCAACCGTCATGAAGGTCGCGGCGCCTTGTCGATTGAGGTACAGCAACAGCTCGTGCATGTGCAGTACCAGGGCGTTCTCTTCCGGCATTGCCGCCTGATAGCCATTGATGCTGTCGATCACCACGGTCTTGATATTGCCTTCGTCGACACAGCGCCGGACCCGGTGGGAGAACTCTCCGGGAGACAGCTCGGCGGCGTCCACCTGTTCGACCAGCAAATTGCCGCTGTCTTGCAGGGCCTGCAAATCGATGCCGATGTTCTTCATGCGCTCGAACAGCAACCCCAGCTCTTCATCGAAGATGAACAGCGCGGCTTTTTCACCCCGGGCCACCGCCGCGGCGGCGAACACCATGGATATCAGCGATTTGCCGGTCCCGGCCGGACCGAGAATCAAGGTGCTGGACCCGGTTTCGATACCGCCGCCCAACAGCGCATCCATTTCCCGGATGCCACTGGTCAATTGCTGGCGCAGGTATTGACCGCGATGTTCGGCGGCCACCAGACGCGGAAATACATGCACGCCGTCGCCGGTGATGGTGAAGTCGTGAAAGCCGCCCCGGTATTTCTGGCCGCGGTACTTCACCACGCGCACCCGCCGTCGCTCGGCACCGTAATTGGGCGTCAACTCTTCCAGGCGAATCACGCCGTGGGCGACGCTGTGCACGGTCTTGTCCAGGGACTCGGTGGTCAGGTCGTCGAGCAGCAAGACCGTGGCGTCATAACGCACGAAATAATGTTTGATGGCCAGGATCTGCCGGCGATAGCGCAGCGAGCTTTGTGCCAGCAGGCGAATTTCGGAAAGGCTGTCCAGGACGACGCGGGTCGGTTTGACCCGTTCGACCACTTCGAAAATCTGGCGGGTGGCCTCGCCCAGTTCAAGGTCGGAGGAGTAAAGCAACGTCTGCTGCTGTTCGCCATTGAGCAGGTTTTCCGGAGGCGTCAGTTCGAAGATGTGGACGTTGTCGTCCATCTCCCAACCATGGGACAAGGCGCCCTGGCGCAGCTCGCGTTCGGTTTCAGACAGCGTGATGTACAAGGAACGCTCGCCGGCTTGCGCGCCAGCCAACAGGAAGTGCAGCGCCACCGTGGTCTTGCCGGTTCCCGGCTCGCCTTCGAGTAAAAACACATGACCGCGGGACAATCCTCCATCGAGGATATCGTCCAGGCCCTCGATACCGGTGGCGGCTTTGGTACGGTTCAATTCGTTGGTTAGAGACAAATAAGAGTCCTCTTGTGGCCAGGAACAATGAGGCAGCCACTTCGAAGAGCCGCAACGGTCTGCCTTTTCACTTGACCCCTGGCCCGGACGAGCGTTCAACCTTTTTTAACGCAAAAAGATCGCAGCCTGCGGCAGCTCCTACACCTACCCTGCAGGAGCTGCCGAAGGCTGCGATCTTTTGCTTTCAGAGCCCCTGCTGCAACGACGGATCATCAGGGTTCATTTGTTCGAGCTGTGCCGTCAGGATCTGCACGTTTTGCAGCTGCCCGCTTTCCTTCCAGTAGTTGATCAGCAGCACCCGTGCCTTGCGATCGTTCGGATGGCGCTGAACGATTTCCTGCAACTGTATCTGCGCCGCTTCGAGCTCCTGCTCACCGCGCAACGTGGTCGCCAGGTCGTAGCGGTAATCGCGGTTATCGGGTTCAAGCTCAACGGCCTTGGACAGGCCGAGCAGGGCGAATTCGCTTTGGTCGTGATGCAGTAGCCAGAGCCCCAAGGCGTGTTGCAGATAGGCCGAGTTGGGCTGTGCCTGCAGTTGCCTGGCCAATAGTTGCCGGGCGGCGTCGTTCTGGCCCTGTTTGTCCAGCACTTCGATTTGCAGCACCAGCGCCGGCAGGTTGTCCGGGGCCAGGCGCAGGGTGTTGTCCAGCGCCTGTTGCGCTTGCTTGAGTTCGGCGTTGTGCAGGTGCAGCCGGGCCAGTTGATATTGGTTTTCGGCGCTTTGCGGTTCGCTCTTGAGCACGAGCTCCCAGGCATCGATGGCTTGCTCCAGCGGCCCGAAATACAAGCCGAGTTCATCCGGGGACAACCCCAGCAGCGCATTGATTGCCGCCAGCCGCACGCTTTGATCGTTGTCATCGAGCAATGGCCCCAGCAAAAGACTGCGCTGGCCGTTGGGTACCAGGGCGCTGACGCTCCTGATTGCGGCGATACGCACTTCGGGCGACTCGTTCTGCAAGTCGGCATCCGCCAGTTTCAGGGCCACCGAGCTTGGATAATTGGGCAGCTCGGCATGCAGCCAGACACGGCGCTTGGGGGACAGGTCCGGACGCTTCAACTGCTGATAGAGCACCCGCGCGGCACCGGGTTGACCGCCCCGGGCCGCTGCCAGCGCTTCGCTGTAACCGTGCTTGATGGCTTCGGGAACCACCGGGGTGGTATCGCGCAGGGAAAACCATGCAAGGCCGGTGACGAGCAGGGCGAAGAGGCTGATAAACAGATAGCGGCGTGACTGGGGCATGCAAAAATCCGGGAGATGAGGCATCAGCAAAAGAGTGTCAGCTTCGATCAGTCTGGGAAGGGAGTCAAACCTGCGTGGCTCTGAGATGCCGTCGCCATGTTCCTGGTGGGCGTTTCAGTAGCGTTTTTTACAAGTCGTTTACCGTGACAGTGCGTAGCCTCGCGAGAACTGAGTCAACTGAAACGGAAAATCCCGAGTGCCTCTCCCTCCTAGCGTCACAAGCATCATTCATGCGCCATCCACAACCTCTTTAACCTGCGATCAAATGAATAGAACGTTGGTTTCCGACGAGGTCCGGCATACCGAGAACACGCCCCTGGTTCTGCACAAGTCCGGTCGTGCACCTGCAAGGTCCACGGGCGCTAGTGTCGATAGTTCACCCCCAATGCTCGCACGCAACGCCTTCGAAGATCGCTTCACCAGTCAGGATGATCTCGAACAGCAGTGGTCAGAACTCAAGGCGCAATTGCAGACGGCGTCTCTTACCGAGCAAGAAATACTAGCTGTTCTGAGAAGCGGTATTTTGCAAACGAACACTGGCAAAGCCATTGCCGATCTATTTGCAGCCGCAATGTTACGTTCGATCCGACCATTGGGGTCGACGACCGACGATCGTTTGAAATATATAGTTGATGTGGTTTGTCATTTGCCGCCCGGCCAATGGCAGTTGGAGCTGGGTGAAAACATTGGGTTTACGAGTCGACAAAACACCGAGCGGGTGACTGGCTTTATCCAGTCACAGCTGGATCGTTCAACAGCGCTGCTGAATGAACGAATAGCAAACAACGAATTGCTTGCAGACTCTCAGTTGGCGGCCCTCAAGCAAATTACACAGCAAGCCCGGACCTATATTCGTCGTTCAAGTGAAAGCGTGCTCAATAGCGCCCTGATGATGCTTGAAGACGCGTGCGTTGTTCGGCCTTCTCCCAAGGACGCGCATCAGCAGTTGGTCAAGTTCCTTGATGAACTGCGCAGGCCGCTACAAAGCGAGCGAGTGCGATGGCCGAACCTCTTTGCGATACAGGTCGAGGCGATCTGCAATCAGCTTAAACCCGCTGAAGAGGATAAACAGACTTGGCAGGAGTGGCTGATCGACCCCCGCTGGCTGGAAAGCCCGCTCGAGCCACCGAATTCATTTTCAACGCCGATGAACTCATCGGAACCCGCGCAAGATGCAAAGCCAACCTCCGAGAAATCCACGCCCCTGCTATCGACCTTGCAGGCATTCGAGCGCAACGCCGACTTTTACTTGAACGTCAGCACAAAAGGTTCGAGCATTCCCGAGGGTTTTGCTGCCAGGCTTTTGTGGGTCTGCAATGTGCTGGATTCGTTCGGGGCGTTGAGATTGGACAGCAGGCATATTGCAATCGGTCGACCTTCTTCGACACACAAGACGACCAAACGAGCAGGTGGGCAACCGAAGTTCTGCCGGTATCCTTGGCTGATTTGTCGGGACATCAACCCGATGCCGCCTCCCATTCGTTCGAACAGTTTGCCGCGCAGTTGGACGGCGTTTTAACCCGGGTCATCAACAGCATTACGCCCTGGAACAGCGCTTATGCCGAAGAGCTGGATGAGGTTAAAGTTCTGCTGAATGAACAAGTCTACAGCCCGACAACCGAAGCTCTGCCCTCCGATTCATTCTGGTCCCGTATGTCCGACATGGACGCACTGGGAGAGCAACTGGGCAATTGGCTGAGTGCAATGAGTGGGCGTTTGCTCAGCACGGGCGTCGCGGTCCTGAGCCGAACGGGAGACTTGATAGAGCGCAATCCACGTGGTTCCGTGGGAGTCTTTGCTGCCTACATGGCGATCAGCAACTTTTACAGCTGTTGGTTTCTGCCTGCCAATGACGAAACTGCCGAAGCAAGACAATCGAACTCAAAACCTGACTTTGAACCTGATGAAGCATTTGTTGTTCATGAAAATACAATAGAGGGCATCACTGAGCTCCTTGATGAACAGCCAGAATTTGCAGATAGGGTTCTACAGCGTATCAGCGAATCCGAATATCTTGATCCGGGCGACGATCCACAGCTAATAGAAGATATCGAGGCGCTTTTAAAACAGACGGTCCACGGTAGTGCCGATGTAACTTACCAGGATTATCTCGAAGAAATTATCCAGTTGGCGGCTGCCGATGCTCACGAAGAATTCGAGGAGTTCGAGGAATATTCAGGAGGAGGTTCAACCACGGAGCATGCTTCAGCTCAGGTGGAAACTGATGACATCCATGGTGGCGTGCGCAGGAAACGAAGCCTGGACGGTTTGCCTTACATTGAAGCAAAAATACAAATAAATGGCGTATACGCACATGCTTCTGCTCGTTGGCTAGTCGAGGCGGGACAACAATCATTGAACGCTCGCGCAACAGGTCGCCCGGACGAGGAAATCGCTCCTGGTATGACGATTGGTCAGGCAGCTGACAGATTCATCAATGCGCTTGAAGACCTGCAAAAGGTTTCCGATCCTTCAGTTTTTATACGGACAGTCATCGAGGACACCATTGCTGGTTCGAATCTGCCGGAGGACATAAAGTCAACGCTGGATTATAAAACCAAATTCAAAGTTCAGTTTCGAGCGTTGGCAGTGGCGCACGGGCCTACAGAGATTGTTAACAAAGAGTTTGATCTGGCACAGTTATTTGCGGGGCAACATAAAAAAGAAGCTGCGAGCAAATCAATTTTCATATCGTGGCCTGATCGTTACACGTCGCAGTTTATTGCGCAAGTTGACGAGATGAATCTTCAGGAATTGTACAAAGAGCAATCGCAGGAAGTATTCTCACAGCTAGGTGTTTTTGATTTTTGGAAGATTGGCAAGCAAAAAGAACTGGAGCGCGCCCTGAAAGTATTCCTGCGGGAAGGTAAGGGCTCTGCGCAAAACAAGGTTATCGCAAAGAAGTTTCTTGATGGCAAGATCAAGGCGCAAACGATCTCGATTCGTGATGATAGTCTCAGTACTCCTCACAAGGTGAGTAACGCCGTTTATTTGCAAGACTGGAGTAATTCGGGAGGTTTGTTCGTTTTTTTGGGGGGGGACAGCACGGTTATCGAGCGCCCTCCCGAATTGAGACAAAGAACGAAGTCAATCGAACAGTTTCCAGAGTTGCGAGGTAATTTGTCCATGCGAATTGCTCTGGATGAACTTTTAGGGCGTGGCGAATATGGCTTCAAGCACAGCCTTGGTTTTGTTGATCCTGAAAAATTAAAATTTGAACCATTAGATATTTTTAACGTGTTTCTTCCTTTTTCTGTCGCAAAAAAGATAGATGGGAAGTTACCCTATGAACCTATTCTATTTGGATGGGCAGACAGTGATGTCGAACCGATTTATGAGGAGCTTTTCAAAAGGCAAGGTGATCAGGTCAAGGCTGCGATAGACACGTTGACCTCAACCACAGCCGAGCGCATAACAGATGCCATTTTGAACTTCGTGTCCGAAGCACTTGTCATGCTGTCGATGTGCACCGCATTCATTCCTGGCCCTGGTGCTGTAGCAGCGGGACTGTCGATGTTGTTCGGCTTTGGCTCGGTAGGGGCAACTTATGCACGAGGTGAACTGGAGGATGATCCGGGCCTGGCAGCGCAACACAAGGCCAATGCGTTACGTGGAGCCATTTTCGAACTTGTCGGGCCATTTATAGGGAAAGTGGCTGGTAAAGCTATTCCCAAGTCTTCATACAAAAAAATTGGTAATGAAGTCATCGAACGGATGGCTTCGTCAGGGCGTGTGTCAACTGATATAGCTAAATACTTACCGATAAAAACCCCAAAAAATCCCATACAGGAAGCAGTAAAAAAAATACCTGGATGGGTCGCTCCTGTGGAGAAGGATATCCTTGAGATACTTTCAAAGGTTGACTGGAAGTTTATAAATTATCGAACTGCAAACAAGTTTATGCGTTTGAATCGTGGGCCGCAGGTGGCGCAAAAGTTAATGGATAGAACGGGGGTGACGTATTTTGGTGGGCCATCAAAGGGTTATGTGTATAGGGGGGTCGTCATGCGAGGGGATATGCGCCCGCCAAGCGAAATTTTTGAGGAGGGCTTCAAGTTGCGCAAGGAATATACGGATATAAAGCAGATTAATGGAATGCAGGGTGGTTTTGGCGGAGATGCAAATGCACTTGGTCTGGACGGGAAGGGGATATCAACCTCTGCTTATTACAAGGATGCTGGTGAGGGGGCGTTCTATTATGGGGGCGACAGAAAAGGATGCACGTATGTTGTTGATGGTCGAGATATAGAAGGTTTTCATATGTATTATAATAAAGAGCTGGCAACCAATCCCGGTTCAAAACTTGGGCAAAGGCCCTACGAGATCAACTACCCAAATGACATTCCTCCTGAAAAAATACTAGGCGCTTATGACGCTAAAGGGATCTTCACCCCCAACCCAACAGCTATCGGCAGAAGTGTTGCACTAAGCACTCCTAAACATGGATCAAATGTTAAAGTTCCGAATCAGAACGCAGCAACTAATAGTACAGGCATTGCTTTCCCTCTGAGCGGCGAGCGGGCCAACCAGTAAACCTGAATATCGCCTCGGCAGGGATTCCTGTCGAGGCGCCGCACAAATGACTACGCTTGCTGGAGACAGTCCGACAGGCTTTCCCATGCAAGCGCTACTGCAATACTTCAAGGCGATGCTCAACCCCGGCCCCGGGGTGTTGCTGTTTGCCTTGCGAACCATCGCGGCGGGGTTATTGACCCTGTACCTGGCGTTTTTGTTCGATCTGGACCAACCCAAGTGGTCGATCATGGCCGTGGTCATCATCAGCCAGCCACTGGGGGGCATGGTGCTGGCCCGCAGTTTCGGCCAGGTGATCGGCACCACGTCGGGCGCAGCCGTGGCGGTGTTGATCATGGCGATCTTTCCTCAGGCTCCGCTGCCGTTCATCACCACCCTGGCATTGTGGCTGGCGTTATGCACCGCCGGTGGCACCTTGTTGCGCTATACCAGTTCCCAGGCGTTTGTCCTCAGCGGATACACCGCCGTGGTGGTGGCCTTACTGGCGGTACCGGATCAGGACGGCATGTTTCTGCTGGCGGTGACCCGCGTCACCGAGACCTTGCTGGCGGTGGCCTGCGTGTGTCTGGTCAGCCTGCTGACCGCCAGGCCTGAAGCCGTGGCCCGTGACTACTTCGCCAGGATCGACCAGATCACCCGGTTGCTGGCCACCCATGCCAGCGCCGTCATCCGCACCGAAGAGAGCGAAGCCGATTTCCAGCAGCGACAAATGCAGCTGTTGGGCCAGATCAGCGGTCTGGAGGGCGTGCGCCGGCACATGTACTTCGATGCGCCGCGGTTGCGCAGTGCCAACGGCCTGGTGCAACTATTGGGCAACCAACTGGTGTTGTTGACCGCGCGGCTGACAGCCCTGCGCCACCAGCGGCTGCTGTTGACCGAGCGTTGGGAGGGCGAGTTGCCCGAGGAAATTCAACGTTTGCGGGCCGAAGAACTGGCGTTTCTCGATGAGTTGGCGCGGGAAGGGCGTTCGCTTTCCAGTGACAAGCGCCATCACTTCACGTCGTTGCAACAACGCTTTGATGAGCTGGCCTACAGGGCCGAACAATTGACCGAGCCGTTGCCGGCCACCTTGCGCTCGCTGGCCTGGTCGCTGCGCTGGGAGCAGGCTCGCCTGCTGCAGCAGCTGGAGCAGATTCTGGAATTGAGTGACGCCATCCAGAGCGGGCGACCGGCCAGCAGCGTGTTTCGCGGGCGGGAAAATCCGCTGCATCTGGACTTCACCCTGGCGACCATGAATGCCATCCGGGCTTTTTCCGCGCTGTTGATTTGCGGCCTGATCTGGATCGAAACCGGCTGGGACGGTGCGCGAGGCGGGATGGTGCTGGTGGGCATCCTTTGCTCGCTGATGTCGACCTTTCCAAGACCGCTGCTGGCCGTGCAAAGCTACGCGAGGGGATTCGGGCTGGCGCTGGTGGCCTCGGCGCTCCTGCAGTTTCTGTTCGTGCCGATGGTCAGCAATTTCGAGATGCTTGCCTTGCTGTTGGCGCCCTTGCTCTATGCCGTTGCGGTGGGGCTGGCCAGTCCGGCCACGACAGGCACCGGCATTGGTCTGGGGCTCACGACGTTTCTGCTGCTCGGTCCGTTGAACGTGGGGATCGGTCAGAACACCGCCATCCAGTGGTTCGAATTTGCCGGGGCCTATACCTGCGCGACCGTGCTGGCGTTGAGCGTCTATGCGCTGATCTTTCCGTTCAGACCGGATTTGCGCATGAGACGGCTCTATAAAGAGAACTGCGAGCAGGTGTACGCCTTGCTGAAAACCGCGCCGACCGATGAACAGCAATTTGCTTTCGAGAGCCGCATGGTTGATCGCCTGACCATGATGCTGGGGTTGCTGCCGGCAACGCAGGAGCCACAATCCCATGAGCGGTTTCAAGTCAGCCTGGCCTGCATGGCACTGGGGATTGCCTTGAATCAGCTCAGACAGCAGGGGCAGAACAACGCATTGTTGAGTCCGGATCTGCAAAGTCGCCTGTTTTCCACCGTCCGGGAAACGGGCAGGCTGGTCGCCGGCCGGCCCGGGGTCGAAGTGACCCGGGTACTCGATAGCCTGCACGCCCTGGGCGACGAACTGGATGCCCTGCATACCGATGTCCATGAGCGCCTGTGGTCAGTGTTCCGTATGCGCGTGGCGCTGTTGATCGTGGTGTCGTTCGTCGAGCGTTATCGCGGCTACTTTCAACCCTCCGGCATTGAAGGAGACCCTGTCCTTGCCCATTGATCTGGAAGTGGGTGGCGCCTATCTGCCCCCGATTGCCCAGGCGTTGCTGCTGGGCTTGCCGATTTTCCTGTTGCTGGACTGGGTGCTGCGCCGCCTCGGTGTGCTGCAATTCGTCTGGCATGAAGCCTTGTTCGAAGGCGCGTTGTACGTCTGCGTCTGCGCCACGTTGATACTGGTGATGGGAGTCTGATGCCTTGAAGAACATCCTTCCCCGACTCACGACGCTGGCGGTGGTACTGCTGGCCTTGATCCTGGGCTGGTTCGCCTGGGAGCATTACACCCGTGCCCCCTGGACCCGGGATGCCCGGGTGCGTGCCGATGTGGTGACCCTGTCCGCCGATGTTTCGGGGCGAATCGTCAGCCTGGCCGTGCAGGACAACCAGCATGTGAACAAGGGCCAGGCGCTGCTGGAGATCGATCCGGCGCGTTACAGGCTGGCGGTGGAGCATGCCAAGCGTGCCGTCGAGGTGTCGAAAGCCTCGCTCGGGCAGGCCCAGGCGTCCATTACCGCCAGCGAGGCCTTGCTCAAACAACGTCAGAGCGAGGAGCAACGGCGGCGCACGCTCAAGGACCGTTCGGCGATTTCCGGCGAAGAGTGGGAAAAAGCCAACACCGATGTGTCGGTGGCCCAGGCGGATCTGCTGCGAAACCAGGCCAATCTGGTGCTGGCCCAGGCCAACGTGCAATTGGCCATCGCGGCCTTGACCCAGTCGGAGCTTGATTTGCAGCGCACCCATGTCGTCTCCCCGGTGACGGGCTATGTCACCAACCTGCTGACCCGGGAGGGCGACTACGCCTCGGCCGGGGGGCCACTGCTGGCGCTGGTGGACAGCGATTCGTTCTATGTCAGCGGTTACTTTGAAGAAACCAAGTTGCCGCGGATCGGCGAGGGCGACCGGGTCAGGATCGAGTTGATGAGTGGCGAAACCTTCGGCGGCAAAGTGCAGAGCATTGCCTTTGCCATTGCCGACCGGGAAAACCTGCCGGGCGGTCGCCTGTTGGCCAGCATCAACCCCAGTTACACCTGGGTCAAACTGGCGCAGCGGGTGCCGGTGCGGATCGAGATCGATGCCGACTATGCCGGTAAAGACAAACTCAGGGCGGGGACCACGGCCACCGTGACCGTCCAGGAAAGCCAAAAATCCAAAGACCAACAATAACCCCTGTGGGAGCGGGCTTGCTCGCGAATGCGGTGTGTCATTTGACATTTGCATTGCCTGACACACCGCCTTCGCGAGCAAGCCCGCTCCCACAAGGGATCTACATTACCGTTGAAAAGGCAAAAAAAGCCCCGCGACCGAATGAGACGCAGGGCAAAGGAATTGGTTGGTTGCGGCCAACCAAAGGAGCGCTTTAAACCATAGGGTTAATTGCTGGCGACCGTCTCAGGCTGCCAGCCGCCCCCGAGGGCCTTGTAGATGGCGACGATGCCGCGATACAGATCGACTTCGGCCTGGGCCTGGGTGTCTTCGGCCGCCAGGCGTTCACGCTGGGCGTCCAGCAGCACGAGGAAATCGGCGGTGCCTTCGCGGTAGCGAATCTCGGCGAGATCGGCAGCCGAACGGCTGGACTCGCTCTGGCGAATCAGCGAAATCAGGCGCTGTTGGCGTTTGCCGTAGTCGCTGAAGGCGTTTTCCGATTCTTCCAGGGCCAGCAACACTTGCTGCTCGTACGTTGCCAGGGCGCCTTTGGCATCGGCGTCGGCGGCGCGCAAACGGGCGCGCACGCTGCCCAGGTCAAACGCCGCCCAGGTGATGCTCGGGCCGAGCGCCCAGGCGTTGGCCGCCGAGGAACCGATTTGCGAACCGCGCCCGGCGGTGAAACCAAGGAAGCCGCTGAGGCTGACTTGCGGGAACAGGTCGGCCTTGGCCACGCCGATCCGCGCCGTGGCTGACGCCAATTGGCGCTCGGCACTGCGAATGTCCGGGCGACGTTGCAGCAGCTCACCCGGATTCCCGATCGGCAAAGCCTTGGCAATCGCCGGCAAGTCTTTCGGGCTCAGGTCCACGGTCAGCTTGTCCGGACGCTCGCCCAGCAGCGTGGCGATACGGTTCTTCTGCCGAACCTGCTCGGCCTGCAATTGCGGCACGCTGGCTTCGACAGACGCCAGGCGGGCATCGGCACGTTCAACATCGAGCTGATCGCCGACGCCGGCATCACGCAGGTTGATGGTGATCTTGCGCGACTCCTGCTGGTTCTCCAGGTTGGCCAGGGCGATCTTTTCCCGCAGTTGCGCGCCGCGCAGTTGACCGTAGGCATCCACCAGTTCGGCAATCATGCTCACCTGCAGCTGGTACAGATCGGCTTCAAGCGACTGTTGCTCGGCATTCGCCGATTCCAGGTTGCGCTGGATGCGGCCGAACAGATCGATCTCCCAGGCCATGTCCAGGCCCAGGTCGTAGCGTTCGCTGTTGACCCGGTCGGTGGTCTGGCCCGGAATCTGGCCCTTGCCCAGGTCACTGCTGACACGGCTGGTGACGACCGGCAAGTTGTCGTTGCTGATGTCATCGCGGATCGCCCGTGCGGCTTTCCAGCGGGCAAAAGCGACGCGCAAATCACGGTTGCCCTTGAGCGATTGTGTCACCAACTGGTTGAGGGTCGGGTCTTCGAACTGCTGCCACCAGATGCCTTCGAAACGCGAACGGTCAAAGTTCTTCTGGCCGGCGGCGCCATCGGTGGCGGCCGTGATGTTGGCCGCCTCGGTGTTGGGCGTCTGGTAATCCGGGCCCACGGCACAGGCACTCAAGGCCAGGACCAGAAGGCTCGGCAGGAAGGCTTTCAAACTCATCAGTGCGACTCCAGCTTCAGGGCGACCTTGGCGGCTTTGCGCGCCTGGCCACGCTCGACAAAGTTACGAATCAATACGTAGAACACTGGCGTCAGCAACAGACCGAAGAAGGTCACCCCGAGCATCCCGGAGAACACCGCCACACCCATGGCGTGACGCATTTCGGCACCGGCACCGCTGGAGAACACCAGCGGCACAACCCCCATGATGAACGCGAAGGAGGTCATCAGGATCGGCCGCAGACGCAGACGGCAAGCTTCCAGTACCGCGGCCAGCGGGTTGAGGCCCTCCAGCTGTTTGTCCTTGGCGAACTCGACGATCAGGATCGCGTTCTTGCAGGCCAGGCCCACCAGTACGATCAGGCCGATCTGGGTGAAGATGTTGTTGTCACCGCCGGAGGCGATCACACCGGTGATGGCCGACAGCAGGGTCATCGGTACGATCAGGATCACCGCCAGTGGCAGGCTCCAGCTTTCGTACTGCGCCGCCAGTACCAGGAACGCCAGCAGGACGCAGAGCGGGAACACGAACAACGCGGTGTTACCGGACAGGATCTGCTGGTAGGTCAGGTCGGTCCATTCGTAGGTCATGCCGTTCGGAAGTTCTTCCTTGAGCAGTTTCTCGATGGCTTTTTCGGCCTGGCCGGAGCTGTAGCCGGGGGCTGCCGCACCGTTGATTTCAGCGGTGATGAAGCCGTTGTAGTGCATCACGCGGTCGGGGCCCGAGGTGTCGCTGACCTTGATGAAGGTCGCCAGCGGGATCATCTCGCCTTTGTTGTTACGCACTTTCAATTGGCCGATCTGGTCGGATTCGAGGCGGAACTGCTGTTCGGCCTGAACGTTGACCTGATAGGTGCGCCCGAAGCGGTTGAAGTCGTTGGCATACAGCGAACCCAGGTAGATCTGCAGGGTGTCGAAGATGTCGCTGACAGCCACGCCGTGGGTCTTGGCTTTTTCCCGGTCGATGGCGGCATCGACCTGCGGCACGTTGACCGTGTAGCTGGTGAACAGACCGGCCAGTTCCGGCACGTTGTGGCTCTTGGCGATGATGTTCATGGTTTCCTTGTACAGCTCGTCGTAACCCAGGTTGCCCCGGTCTTCGATCTGCAGGCGGAAACCACCAATGGTACCCAGGCCTTGAACTGGCGGCGGCGGGAAGATCGCCATGTAGGCTTCCTGGATGTTCGCGTACTGGCCGTTCAAGGCACCGGCAATCGCACCGGCGGACATGCTCGGGTCTTTGCGCTCGTCGAACGGTTTGAGGGTCACGAACACGATGCCGGCGTTCGGACTGTTGGTGAAACCGTTGATCGACAGGCCAGGGAAGGCCACCGCGCTTTCCACGCCAGGCTGCTTCAGCGCCAGGTCGGACATGCGCTTGATCACGTCTTCGGTGCGGTCCAGGCTCGCGGCGTCCGGCAGTTGGGCGAAGGCCACCAGGTATTGCTTGTCCTGGCCGGGTACGAAACCGGTCGGGGTACTGGAGAAACCGAAGAAGGTCAGGACCATCAGGCCGGCGTACAGCAGCAGGGCGATGCCGCTTGAACGGATCACACGGGCAACGGTGCCGACATAACCATGGCTGGCCTTTTCAAAGAAACGGTTGAACGGGCGGAACAACCAGCCGCCAAACATCTTGTCCAGCACCCTGGAGAAACGGTCTTTCGGTGCGTCGTGGCCCTTGAGCAATACCGCCGCCAGCGCCGGCGACAGGGTCAGGGAGTTGAAGGCCGAGATCACCGTGGAAATCGCAATGGTCAGGGCAAACTGCTTGTAGAACTGCCCGGTCAACCCGGAAATGAACGCCGCCGGAACGAACACCGCACACAGCACCAGCGCCGTGGCAATGATGGGGCCGGTCACTTCACGCATGGCGCGCTTGGTGGCTTCAATCGGGGTCAATCCGAGTTCGATGTTCCGCTCGACGTTCTCCACCACCACGATGGCGTCGTCGACCACGATACCGATGGCCAGTACCAGGCCGAACAGCGACAGGGCGTTGAGCGAGAAGCCGAACAGGTGCATCACGGCAAAGGTACCGATCAGCGAAACCGGCACAGCCACCAATGGAATGATCGAGGCGCGCCAGGTCTGCAGGAACAGGATCACCACCAGCACCACGAGAATCAGTGCTTCGAAGAGGGTGTGAACCACCGCCTCGATCGAGCCGCGCACGAAGATCGTCGGGTCATAGACGATGCTGAAGTCCATGCCTTCGGGGAAGCTCTTCTTCAGCTCGGCCATTTTCGCCCGGACTTCGTTGGAGATCTCGATGGCGTTGGAGCCAGGGCGCTGGAAGATCGGGATCGCCACCGCCGGCTGATTGTTCAGCAGCGAACGCAGGGCGTACTGGCTGGAACCCAGCTCGACGCGAGCGATGTCCTTGAGACGGGTGATCTCACCGTTGTCGCCAGAGCGAATGATGATGTTCTCGAACTCTTCCTCACTGACCAGGCGGCCCTGCGTGTTGACCGACAGCTGGAAGCTTTGGGCACTCGGGGCAGGGGGCGCGCCCAATGCACCGGCGGCCACCTGGCGGTTCTGCTCACGAATGGCGGTGACAACGTCTGTGGCGGTCAGGTTGCGCGAAGCGGTCTTGTTCGGGTCGAGCCAGACCCGCAGCGAGTAGTCGCCCATGCCGAACAGCTGCACGTCACCGACACCGCCCAGCCGCGCCAGCTCATCCTTGATGTTGAGGATCGCGTAGTTGGACAGGTAGAGCATGTCGTAGCGTTTGTCCGGCGAGGTCAGGTGCACCACCATCGTCAGGTCGGGCGATGCCTTGTCCACGGTGATACCGATGCGCGTCACTTCCTCGGGAAGTTTCGGCTCGGTCCGGGTCACGCGGTTCTGCACCTGCACCTGCGCGTTGTCCAGGTCAGTACCCAGGGCAAAGGTGATGGTCAGGGTGATCTTGCCGTCGGCGGTCGACTGCGAGGACATGTACAGCATGTTCTCGACGCCGGTGATGGCCTGCTCCAGCGGAGCGGCCACGGTTTCACCGATGACCTTGGGGTTGGCACCCGGGAAGTTGGCGCGTACCACCACGGTCGGCGGCACGACTTCCGGGTATTCGCTGATCGGTAACTGGAACAGCGAGATCGCACCGGCGATCAGGATCAGCAGCGACAGCACCGCTGCGAAGATCGGCCGCGAAATGAAGAATTGGGAAAAATTCATCGTAAAAATCCCTTAACCGCGTGGGGTCGTGGCAGCCAGTTTCACAGCCGTGCCCGGTGCAACCCTGGCGGGCGCGACTTGGGGCAGGTTGCTGGCTTCCAGCGCTTGGCGTTGTTGTGCGAGTGCCGCGAGGGTTTGTTCGCTGGCCATCGGAATCACTTCAGGGGTGACCGGTGAACCGGGACGTACCCGTTGCAGGCCCTTGACGATGATGGTGTCGTCCTTGTTCAGGCCACTGCGCACGATGCGCAAACCTTCGATCTTCGGCCCCAGTTCCACCGCGCGGTAGGCGGTCTTGTTGTCGCCGTCCAACACGATCACGAACTTCTTGCCCAAGTCGGTACCGACCGCTTCATCGTTGATCAGCATGGCGCTGTAGGTGCCGCTGCCCACCAGTTTCAGGCGTGCATACAGGCCCGGGGTGTAGCTGCCATCGCTGTTGTCGAACACGGCGCGGCCACGGATGGTGCCGGTCTTGGGGTTGACCTGGTTGTCGACGAAGTTCATCACGCCCTGGTGCGGGTTGCCGTCTTCATTGGACAGGCCCATATACACCGGGGTGGTGGCGCCGCGTTTGCCTTGGCGAGCGAGCTCGGTGTACTTGAGGAACACACGCTCGTCCGCGTCGAAGTAGGCATAGACCTTGTCGGTGGAGACCACGCTGGTCAGCGGCGTGGTGTCGGCGGTCACCAGGTTGCCGGCAGTGATTTCCGCACGGCTGACACGGCCGCTGATCGGCGCGGTGACGCGGGTGAAACTCAGGTTGAGCTTGGCCAGGTCGAGCTGTGCCTGAAGCGCACCGACGGCGGCGCGGGCTTCCTGGGCGGCGCTGGTGCGCGAATCGGCAAGCTCGGCGGAAATGGCGTTGCTGATGCGCAGGCGTTCACCGCGCTGGGCTTCGTTTTCGCTACGGGTGGCATTGGCGCGCGATTGTGCAACCAGGGCTTCGAGGCGGCGGACCTCAGCCTGGAACGGACGCGGGTCGATCTGGAACAGCAGGTCGCCTTTCTTGACCAGGGCGCCTTCAGTGAATGCCACTTCATCGATCTGGCCGGAGACCCGTGGACGAATCTCGACCGTTTCCGGCGCTTCCAGGCGCCCGGTGAATTCGTCCCACTCGTTGACCGGTTGTTCCAGCACCTTGGCCACGCTGACCTTGGCTGCTGGCATAGTGGCGGCGGTTTCCGGGGCCTTGCCGCAAGCGCTGATCACCACTACGGCCAACAAAGCCAAAGGGAAGCGCAAATGTTTGAATGACTGTTCCATGGATGCATCCGCCAATGTGTTGAGATTGGCGAATGATGCGCGGCGGGTTTGTATCTCACGAATCGAATGGGGCGAAGGTAACTATCATTCGGAATGATATAAGGCCCGAGCCAGCCCTCTAGATTGCGCCTTTGATTAATCGGCGATCAATTGGATTGATGACAAATCTGTGTTGCCTCGTCTGCAAAGATCAGGCTTGGGACCGAGTTGCGCCCTTCGCGAGCAAGCCCGCTCCCACAGGGGGATCATGTACACCACAGAACCAATGTGGGAGCGGGCTTGCTCGCGAAGAGGCCAGCAGCCTTCTACACAATCAGGATCAGGGACCCGTCATCAGCCATTGGTTCAACGGGGGGCAACGGCCTGCGCTGTGCCAATTTCGTCATCGCCAATGCCCAAACCCATCAAGCCATGACGCCTCGGATAGACCACCCTGACCGGTCTGTCCAAGGAGATGACCATGATCCGACTGACCCTGATCGAAGCTCGTGAGTTGGCCGAGTCGATCTTGTTGTACAACGGTTTTAATCTGGCCCATGCACAAGCGGTGGCGGCGACGGTGGTTGTTGGCGAACGTGATGGCTGTGCCTCCCACGGTTTGTACCGGATTCTGGGGTGTGTGAATTCCCTGCGCGCTGGCAAGGTGTCAGCCGATGCCGAGCCACAGGTGATCGACCAGGCACCGGCGATTGTTCGGGTGGATGCTGGCGGTGGGTTTTCGCAGTTGGCGTTTCAGGCGGGGCTCCCGTTGCTGGCGCAGAAAACCCGGGCCAACGGCATAGCGGCGCTGGCAATCAACCGCTGTGTACATTTCTCGGCGCTGTGGGTGGAGATCGAGCAGCTGACGGCTGCCGGTCTGGTGGCACTGGCGTGTAATCCGAGCCACGCCTGGGTGGCGCCGGCTGGAGGACGACTGCCGGTGTTCGGCACCAATCCCATTGCCTTCGGATGGCCGCGTGCGGGGCAAGATCCTTTTGTGTTCGACTTCGCCACCAGCGCGATTGCCCGGGGTGATATCGAACTGCACCGGCGTGCCGGCAAGGCGATTCCCGAAGGTTGGGGCGTGGACGCCCAAGGCCAGCCGAGCACCGACGCCAACGTGGTGCTCGACAGCGGCGCGATGCTGACGTTCGGCGGGCACAAGGGTTCGGCGCTGGCGGCCATGGTGGAGTTGATTGCCGGGCCACTGATCGGTGACCTGACCAGTGCCGAGTCGTTGGCCTTTGACGGGGGCAGCAAGTCGTCGCCGTACCATGGCGAGTTGATCATCGCCCTGGACCCTCGGCGCTTTCTGGGGGACGCCACTGAAGAGCATTTGGCTCGGGCCGAAACGTTGTTCCAGGGCATTGAAGGGCAGGGCGCACGCTTACCGTCGCAGCGACGATACGCGGCGCGGGCACGCAGCCTGGTGGAAGGCGTGCAAATTCCCGAGGCGCTGTACAACGACCTCAAAGCCTTGCTCGCCTGATTGAGTCAAGTGCTCAATCCTGTGGGAGCGGGCTTGCTCGCGAAGGCGGTGTGTCAATCAACCAAGATGTTGGACTCGATGACCCCTTCGCGAGCAAGTCGGATCGCCGCACCGCCGCTCCCACATTTGATTGGTGGTGATCACATATTTTGCGTAGGAGCTGCCGAAGGCTGCGATCTTTTGCTGTTGATTTTCAAGATCAACAGATCGCAGCCTGCGGCAGCTCCTACAGTCATTTGTGTGGTTTCTAGATTGGGTCGTGCTGGCTGCGGCCATCCACCAGCCGTGCAATCCCCAGTGGGTTGGCGTTTTTCAAGGCGTCGGGTAGCAAGGCGTCCGGGCAGTTCTGGTAGCACACCGGACGCAGGAATCGCTCGATGGCCAGGCTGCCAACCGACGTGCCACGGGCGTCGGAGGTTGCAGGGTAAGGCCCGCCATGGACCATGGCATCGCAGACTTCGACCCCGGTGGGGTAACCATTGAACAGTACCCGGCCGACTTTTTGTTCCAGCAGTACCAGCAGGTCCGCATGGGTCTGAAGATCCGATGCTTCGCCAATCAATGTCGCGGTCAGTTGCCCGTGCAAGCTGTTCAACGCCTGCCGCAGCTCAGCCTTGTCCGCCACCTCTACGACAATGGTGGTCGGCCCGAACACTTCTTCCTGTAGCAGCGGATCCCCGTTGAGCAGCAGGCTGACGTCAGCCTTGAACAGTTGCGGCCGCGCCTGATTGCCCTGCTGGTCGTGGCCCGCCAGGTGCGTCACGCCCGGATGCTCGAGCAAGGCCCGCACCCCTTTTTCATAGCTGCCGAGGGTGCCAGCATTGAGCATGGTTTGCGCCGGTTGCTCGGCCATCAGGTTGCTTAGGCGCGCAGTGAACGCCGTCCATTCAGGGGCGCGAATACCAATGACCAACCCCGGATTGGTGCAGAACTGCCCGCAGCCCTGGACCGCCGATGCCACCAGTTCACCGGCGATTTTCTCGCCCCGCGCGCGCAAGGCTTCGGGCAATACCAACACTGGATTGATGCTGCTCATCTCGGCGAACACCGGGATGGGTTGTTGCCGTGCAGCGGCCATGTCGCAAAGGGCACGGCCACCTTTGAGCGAGCCGGTGAAACCGACGGCCTGAATCGCCGGGTGCTTGACCAGCGCTTCACCCACACCAGCTCCGTAGATCATGTTGAACACACCCTTGGGCATGTCGGTCTGCTCGGCGGCGCGCAGGATCGCATTGGCCACGCATTCGGCGGTTGCCATGTGCCCGCTGTGGGCCTTGAACACCACCGGGCAACCAGCGGCCAGGGCCGCTGCGGTATCGCCGCCGGCAGTCGAAAAGGCCAACGGAAAATTGCTGGCGCCGAACACCGCCACCGGGCCGACGCCGATCCGGTACTGGCGCAGGTCAACCCGTGGCAGCGGCTGACGCTCCGGCAGGGCGCGGTCGATGCGCGCGCTGTAGAAATCGCCCCGACGCAGGACCTGAGCGAACAGACGCATCTGGCCGCTGGTGCGGCCGCGCTCGCCCTGAATCCGGGCGCTGGGCAGGGCGGTCTCGCGGGTCACCAGGGCCACGAACTCGTCATCCAGGGCATCCAGTTGCGCGGCGATGGCTTCAAGAAATTGCGCCCGGCGCGTCGCCGGTAAATTACGAAAGTCTGGATAGGCGGCTGCAGCGGCCTGGACGGCGGCGTCGACTTCTTGCGCGGTGGCTTGCATGAATGAAAACGGCAGAATTTCACCGGTGCTGGCGTCGTGACTGTGCAGGATGATGTTGCCGGCTGCGCTGCGGGCGCCACCGATGTAGTTGTGGCCAAGGATCTCAGGCATCGAAAAAGCTCCTGTCGAAAAATGGGTTTGCAACACAAAACCTTTGTGGGAGCGAGCCTGCTCGCGATGGTTTCAAAGGCACCGCGTTTATCCAGGATCAGCGCGGTATCGTTAACGTCCATCGCGAGCAAGCTCGCTCCCACAGGGATTTACTCAGGCCAGAGAATCGGCCCGGCGTGGGCTAGTCGAGGCTGGGTCCAGCGCAGCAACCCGCGCCGCCGACTCGGCGTCCACCTGGCGCAATGACTTGCCACGGGTCTCGCGGGTCAGGCCGACAGCCACCACGGAAATCAGCGCGGCGCCCACCAGATACCAGGCGATCGGAGTCGAGCTGTGGTACTTGTTGAATAAAGTGATGGCGATCAGCGGTGCCAGGGAACCGGCGAAGATCGGCGCCACCTGGTAGCACAGGGACAGAGCGGTGTAGCGTACGTGGGTCGGGAACAGTTCAGCCATCAGCGCCGAGTAAGGCGCATAAGTCATCGACTCGATGGCCAGGCCCAGGGTGATGGCGGCCATGATCAGCCAGTTGTTGCCAGTGTCCATCATCGGGAAACCGATGAAACCCCAGAACGCTGTGAGCACCGCGCCGGTCAGGTACACCGGCTTGCGCCCGACGATGTCCGACAGATAGCCCATCAGGGGAATCAGGAAAAAGTGCACCAGGTGCGCGCCGAACATCAGCAGCAGAATTTGCGAAGTGTCCTTGTGCACCACCAGTTTCAGATAGGTAATCGAGAACGTCACTACGGTGTAGTAGAGGATGTTCTCGGCAAAGCGAGCGCCGATTCCCACCAGCACCGAACGCCAGTGATGGCGCATCACTTCCACCACACCGAGCTGTTGCTGTTTGGTTTGGGCCTGACGGGCCTGGGCTTCCTTGAAGATCGGCGCGTCATCGACGCTGGTGCGAATCCAGTAACCGATCAACACCACTACCGCCGAGAACCAGAACGCCACGCGCCAGCCCCAGGCAAGGAACTGTTGCTCTGACAGGTTCGACGACAACAGCAGCAGGGCGAGCGTGGCCACCAGGTTGCCGGCCGGCACCCCGGCTTGCGGCCAACTGGCCCAGAAGCCCCGACGATTGTCCGGGCAGTGTTCGGACACCAGCAGAATTGCGCCGCCCCATTCGCCACCGAAAGCGAAGCCCTGGATCAACCGCAACAGCACCAGCAGCACCGGCGCTGTGTAACCGATCTGGTCGAAGCCAGGCAGGCAACCCATCAGGAAGGTGGTGATGCCGACCACTACCAGGCTCAGTTGCAGCAGACGTTTGCGGCCGAATTTGTCACCGTAGTGACCGAATACCAAGCCGCCTAACGGCCGGGCGAGAAAGCCGACCGCGTACAAGGCGAAGGCGGCAATGATGCCGTCGATGGGGCTGTCGGTCTGGCGGAAGAACAGCTTGCCAAAAACCAATGCCGAGGCGGTGCCGTAGAGAAAGAATTCATACCATTCGGCGACGGTGCCAGCCATGGCGGCGGCCACCACGCGTTTGAGTCCCGAGGGTGTGGTTGCGCTTTGCGTGTGTTGAGGATTCGACATGCTGACGTACCTTGTTAAGACGCAAAAAAACGGGCAGCCGGGCGGGGCCAGTAAAGGCCCGCCCGGCAATCACTCAGAGACCGACGTCCGGCAGTTCCGGGCGGTTGGCCAGCGCCTTGGCCATGATCTGCTCGACGAATACGCGGTCGGCTTCCGGCAGGGCCAGGCGTGGCGGACGGGTCAAGGCGCTGCCGCGACCGGCAATGGCTTCACACAGTTTGATGCACTGCACCAGGTCGGCACGGGCATCGAGGTGCAGGATCGGCATCAGCCATTCGTAGATCGGCATGGCTTCGGCGAAACGACCGGCCTTGGCCAGGCGGAAGATGGTTTCGCCTTCTTTCGGGAACACGTTGGACATGCCCGAGACCCAACCTTCGGCACCCACGGCGATGCTTTCCAGCACCACGTCGTCGAGGCCGGCGAACAACACGAAACGGTCACCAACTTCGTTGCGCACGTCGATGAAGCGGCGGGTGTCGCCGGAAGAATCCTTGAAGCACACCACGTTGTCGCAGTCGGCCAGGGAAATCAGGATGTCCGGGGTGACGTCGTTCTTATAGATAGGCGGGTTGTTGTAGACCATCAGCGGCACGTCGGCGTTTTTCGCCACGTAGCGATAATGCTCGGCGGTTTCGAACGGCTTGGAACCGTAGACCAGCGCCGGCATCAGCATCACGCCATCGACGCCGACCCGGCGTACGGCATTGGCGACCTTGGCCGCTTGTAGGCTGGTGAACTCGGCCACGCCGCAAATCACCGGTACGCGACCACGGGCGGCATCGACAGCGACTTCAGTCACGGCGATTTTCTCTTCGGCGGTCAGCGAGGTGTTTTCACCCACCGAGCCGCAGACCACCAGGCCTGACACGCCGTCGCGGATCACGTTGGAAATCACCTGATGGGTTTTCTCCAGGTTGATGGAGAAGTCATCGTTGAATTGAGTGGTCACCGCGGGGAAGACGCCACTCCAGTTAATGCGCTTGCTCATTGTTGCCTCCGGTTCGTTAATTGTATATCGTATACGATATTTAAAATGACAATGCTCGGCTAGTGCTTTTTTGGGTTTTTCAGGGGTTTTTGCTGGCCTTTGGTCTGGGGGGCAGGGATGGCGTGATCAGGCGCCGGGCCAGGTGTCGGACAGGCGATAGCCTTGTGGCCACGGATCGCTTGGGTCGAGCAGCAATTGATGGGTGCCGGTGATCCACGCCCGGCCGGAAATGCACGGGTAAATCGCGGCGCGGCCGGCGACTTCGGTCAGCGAATCAATGCGGCAGTGGAACTCAGAGCCGATAATCGAACGGCCGACAAAGCGCTCGCCAACCTGCATCAAACCTTTAGCCTGCAACACCGCCATGCGCGCCGAGCAACCCGTGCCGGTGGGGGAGCGGTCGATCTTGCCCGGCTGAATCACCACCACATTGGCGCCGGTGGCGATGCCGTTCTCATGGACGATGGGCGCGGCGATCTGGCAGAAGGAAATGTGCGACCACTCGGGATTCAGCGGATGCACGAAGCCCAGTTGTTCGTTGGCCGCTCGAGTGATTTTCAGCCCGACCGCGACCAGATCGGCCGCTTCATCCGGGCGGATGGAGAAACCCAGGCCCTTGGCATCGGCAATCACAAAACTGTCGCCACCATAAGCGGTGTCAACCTTCAGCGAGCCGATGCCTTCGACTTCAATCCAGGCATCCAGTCGATCAGCGAAGGACGGCACGTTTTTCACTTCCACCCGCTGCACCTTGCCATCCCGGCAGTCGGCCACGGCTTCGATCAGGCCGCCGGGCGCTTCCAGCACCAGGCGGGTTTGCGGCTCGGTCATGGGCAGGATGCCGCTGTCGAGCAATACGGTGGCGACGCACAACGAGTTGGAGCCGGACATCGGCGGGGTGTCCGCCGGTTCCATGATGATCCAGGCCATCTGCGCCCGTGGATCCTTGGCCGGGACCAGCAGGTTGACGTGGCGGAACACGCCGCCGCGGGGTTCGTTGAGGACGAAGTTGCGCAGGGTTTCGTCCCGGGCGATCCAGCGCGACTGTTCCCACACGGTGGCGCCGGGCGGCGGGGCGACACCGCCGACGATCACGTCGCCGACTTCGCCTTCGGCGTGGCAGCTGACTACATGAATGACTTTTGATGAACGCATGACTTGATCCTTGTTTTGTCCGTTAGGGCCCCTTCGCGAGCAAGCCCGCTCCCACACTGATTTTGTGTACACCATCAAACCCTGTGGGAGCGAGCTTGCTCGCGATGAGGCCAGTCGCTATTTCACTGATTTCAGAAACGCTGCAGTTTCCGCATGCACCGGATTGCCAATCACCTGATCCGGCGAACCAATCTCATGCACCAGGCCATTGCGGAAGAACGCCACACGGTCGGACACGTCCCGGGCAAAGCGGATTTCGTGCGTCACCAACACCATGGTCATGCCGTCTTCGGCGAGCATGCGCATGGTGTCCAGCACTTCACCGACCAACTGCGGGTCGAGGGCCGAGGTGGCTTCGTCAAACAGCATGTAGTCCGGTGACATGGCCAGGGCGCGGGCGATGGCCATGCGTTGTTGCTGGCCACCGGACAGCTTGCCAGGGAAGGTCTTGAGCTTGTCGCCCAGGCCGACGTGGGTCAGTTGCTTCACCGCTAGTTCTTCAGCTTCAGCCTTGCTTTTGCCCAGCACTTTGCGCGGCGCGAGCATGACGTTTTCCAGCACCGTCAGGTGCGGGAAGGCATTCCATTGCTGGAACACAATGCCGATTTTCTGCCGCAGGCGATTGAGGTCGGTGGCGCTGTGATGGACCTCGACGCCGTCAACGCGGATGTTGCCTTTCTGGATCGGTTCCAGGCCGTTGATGCACATCAGCAAGGTCGATTTGCCGGAGCCGGAGCCGCCGATGATCGACACCACTTCGCCCTTGTTCACCGTCAGGTTGACGCCCTTGACCACTTCGAGGTTGCCGAAGGATTTATGTACGTTGTCGATCTCAATCATTTTCTTGCCACCTTCTTTCCAGACGAGCGCCCAGGCGTGCGACCACCAGGCTCATGACGTAGTAGATAAGGCCCGCGATGCACAGCACCAGCAACGGTTCCTGGATGCGGGTGACGATGGTTTGCGAGGCGCGCAGCAGTTCGACGATGCCGATCCACATCACCAGCGCGGTGTCTTTCATTACACCGAGCACCAGGTTCAGCCAGCCGGGGAACGCTACCCGGGTGGCCATCGGCAGGACGATCCAGCGCAAGTCCTGCAAGAAGCTCAGCCCCAGCGAACGGCTGGCCCGGCGCACGGTGAACGGCACCGCCAGCACGCCGGCCCGCACGATCTCGGTGAAGTACGCCGCAGCGTAAACCCCCAACACAATGCAGCCGACGCTGAAGGCGCTGATGTTCAGGCCGATGATGCTTTTGAGTGAGTTGAACAGTACGAACTGGATCAGTAACGGCACGCTGCGAAACACGTCCAGCACCCAGGCCAACGGCAGGCTGGCCCGTGGCAACAAGGCCCGCAGCAGGCCGAATAACAACCCGGCCATGGAGCCGAGAATGATCGACCAGAACGTCAGTTGCATCGTGACCCACGCACCGTTGAGCAGGAACATCAGGTCATTCGAGGAAAAATCGGTGGAAAACATGGACAGCTCCTCAGTAACGGAACAACCGCCAGGCCATCAGCCGGGCTGCCGCGACGATCGCCTTGGCAATCAAGTAATACAGCACCGCTGCGATGGCGAAATACTCGAAGGTGCGGAAGGTTTTGACGTTGTATTCCTGGGTCACACCGGTCAGGTCATTGTTTAGTCCGACGATCACCCCCAGCGACGTCATCAACACCGCCCAGACCATCTGATTGGTCAGCGGGTAGAACACGATCCGCAGCAGTTGCGGGACGATGATCATGCGGTAGGCCTGGAAGGCACTCATGCCGAGGGAACGCGCCGCACGTACCTGCGTGTGAGGCACGGCCTTGAGGCCGCCGCGAAAGTTCTCCGCCAGATACCCGGCATTGTTGAAGGTGATCCCGGCCAGCAGGGCGAACCAGGAACTGACGTGCAGGTTCAGCGAGCCGAGGCCGAAGTAGAGGATGTAGATCTGGAACAGCGACGGGGTGTTGCGGGCAATCGATACCCAACCGTTGCCGAACCCGCGCAGTAATGGATGTTTGGCCTCGCGCATCACTGTCAGGGCCAGGGCGATCAGCACGCCGAAGATCATCGACAGCGCGGCGGTTTCGAAGGTGACGATGGCACCGGCAAGCATGTCCGGCAGGGCGCGCAGGGCGGAACGCCATTGGAAGCTGTAGTCAAACATGCGCAGGGCTCTCCAGTAGGGCAGCAGGTTTTAGCCAGGCCGGCAAACGTCCGCTGGCCGTTGCGGTGCAGGCCGCGTCGACGCATTCGGCAAGGCTGGCGAAGTGCACCTTGCGGCCGACCAGGCCCGGTGCGTAGTGGGCGTATTTGCCCGAGTTGGTCATCAGGTTTTCAGCCGCCAGGGGGATTACGGGTTCGCCGAGCATGCACCAGCAGGTGTCGGTGACCAGGGTCGCGCCAAACGCTTGGATCACGGCGATGTACCCGGCCTCACGGGCCTGCTCCAACACGGCACGGCCGCAGGTGATGGCAAGCACCACATCCGGGTGTCTTTGTCGTCCCCGGCACAGGCGTGCCAGGTGAGCGAACTCGCTGAGGGAAAAGTGCGGGTTACCCAGCGACACCACATCCACCCGGTTATCACGAGCACTGTTGAGTTCGCGCCAACTCGGCAGCAGGTCCTTCAGGCGGATTTTTTCCACGGCAATGGAAATGTCCGCATCCAGCACCTGCGCCGGGTCAATGGCCTCCGGCGTGACCCCGGCGATGTGGAACAGTGGCGCCGCAGAGGTGGTGGCGAAGGCCGCGCCAAAGGCCTTGAGGTCGTCCAGGCTCGGCTTGCGTTTTTCCAGTCCCAGCACCAGCGGCACGCGACTGCCGGCCAGGGCACCAATGTGGTAACCCAGCAGCGGGTAGAAGGCATCGTCCAGTTCACCGAGGGCAGGCAACTCGATCTGCAACCGTGCCTTGCGTTGCGCGTCCAGGTGGCAGCCGATCAGCGGGGCACGACCGGTGAGGGCGATGCAGATGTCCAGGTAATCCGGGTATTTCAGGGTGCGTGCACCGAGCACGCTGTTGGCGTAGACCACTGCGTTGGATTCCGCCCAGACGATTTGCTCGCCAGCCTTCGGTGCAGTGTCGAGCAGGTACGGCGCGCAGGTGAAACTGAGCTGTGCGCCCATCGCCATATAGGCATCGCCCAAGGCACTGGCCGGTTCACCCAGTGTCGGGTCGATACCAAGTTCGCGCCAACGGCGCTGGTCGACGGAAATTGAATTGAGCGTGGTGGGCACTCGCACTTTTGCTCCCCATTGCACCAGCTGCCGGGCAAAGCGCAGGCTCGCAGGTCCCGTGTAAATGCAGCCGTCGATGTGTGCTTGAGTGACATCCACCAACTGGTCGGCACCCTGCAGTTCGGCCATACGCAGGACGATCTGCATGGCCATTTGCGCGGCCTTGCCATGCCGGCCATCGAGCAGCACCCGATCGTGCTCGGTGAGCTTGATCGTGGCGGTGCTGTGAGTGACTGGTAATGGGCTGTCGAGCGCCTGCCAGGCGTCGCCCGGCAGGTGATCGAACAGGCTCAGCGTTGCATTTTCGACCCGGGCGAAGGCCTGGCCGCGCAAGGCGGCGAAGGCCTCCCGACCGATGCACAGCACCGGCAGGGAACGGGCAAAAATGGTCTGCGCCACCAGCACGCCCAAGGTCAGGATCTCGTCGGCTTCGGCCAGCACCAATGCCGCCGGTGCATGGCCGTTGCTGATCAGTTCCATCAACACGCTGCTGCCGGTACACGAGCCGCGACCACTGGGAATCGCCAGCACGCGGCCGGCCAGGTGTTGGCCGCTGAGCGGGTGATGGCGGTCGATGACTTCACCCGTGCAGGGATCGACTCCGCCCCAGAAACTCAAGCCGACATCGGCGAACAGCAGGGCGCCTTGCGCAGCACCCGCCACCAGGCTGCGCCCGGTCAGAGACATTGGCCCAGGCATGCCGGACATCTCAGTAGTAGACCTGAGGCACGGTCAGGTTGGTCGGCGAGATCTCGGTGCCGACCCATTTAACGAACAGCTCCTGGTAGCGACCGGTGCGTACCTGTTGGTTGACGAACAGGTTGAGGTAGTTGAGCAGGCCGTACTCGCTGCGCTTGGCGCCCAGGGACACGTAGTCGATGACGTACGGGGCGTTACCGGCGACTTTCAGGTTTTTGTATTTGCCTGACTTGAGGGTGGCGGCGGCCACGGTGTTGGTGACCACGGTGGCATCGATGTGGCCTTGGGTGACGGCCAGCAGGGTATCGTTTTGCGACTGGTAGGCTCGGAAGCTACCCGAGCCCCAGTTCTTCACGTCTTTCTCCAGGGCGATGGCCTCATAAGTGCCGCTGGTGTTGCCCACGGCTTTGCCCTTGAGGTCGTCGAAGCCGTTGATGCCGGTGTCGTCGCGGGTCAGCACCACCATCTGGAAGGCAAAGTAGGGCACGGTGAGGCCAACGGTCTTGGCGCGTTCGAGGGTGTCGGAGGTGGACGCGACGATCACGTCAGCCCGGCCGGAGACCAGTGCCGGAATGCGATCCGGGAACGGCGTTTCCACCACCTCGGCCTCGACCCCGAGGATCTTCGCCAGGTCGCGGCAATAGTCCACATCGAAGCCGGCCGGCGAGTTGCTGGCATCGCGAAAGCCCATGGGCGGGAAGTCCAGGGTCACGGCGCAGCGCAGCTTGCCCGAACCGATGATGTCGTCGAGCTTGTCGGCCTGGGCAGTGGCGATAAAGGAGGTACTGAGAACAGCGCTGAGGGCTACGGCAAATGCGGGGTTTTTCATAGAGGCCTCGTTGATGTGAAGTGCTGTTGAATATCGTATTGGGGATTTCGTATACGATATTAACAATAGCAATCAACGTGCCCGATTCCAGTTCTGACGGTGAATAAATCGTCAGGCCTTGAAGTAGAGGTCTTGCGGGGGAGCAACGAGCGGGAGAGTGGAAGCCTGGGCAAACGATGGCAGTGTTACAGATGGGAGCAATGGGTGTGTGGACGCACCTTTAAGAAACACTGGCAGGTGAGAGGTGCGTGCCTGCTTATCGGTTCATTGCAGGTTTTGTGGTGGATGGACTGGCCTCATCGCGAGCAAGCTCGCTCCCACAATTGACCGCGTGCGCAAGGTAAATGCGATCCCCTGTGGGAGCGAGCTTGCTCGCGATGAGGACCGGAAGAACACTCTTCATCACCCGCCTAACGCTGATTATCGCGATACTGACTCGGCGACAGACTGGTCAGCGCCCGAAACTGCCGGCTGAAGGCACTGTGGTCGGTGTAACCACAGCGCAAGGCAATCTCGGTAATCGGCAATTCGGTGTGCAGTAACAACCGCGAACCTTCCTCCAGGCGCGCCTTGTGAATCATTTGCCGTGGGGTCAGCTGGAACACCCGTTTGCAGTGCCGCTCCAATTGCGCCACGGAATAGCCAGCGATGGCGGTCAGTTCGGCGAGGCTGATGGAGCGGGCGAAGTGGCGGCGGATATGGGCATCCACGGCGGCGAGTTTCTGGAACGCCGGATGGTTCGACTGTGGCGATTGCAGGTCGCGGGAGATACCGGCCAGGCCCACGATCCGACCCTGTTCATCCTTCAGGGCGAGTTTGTGGGTCAGGCACCAGATCGGCTGATTGCCATAATACAAATGCAACTCCAGCTGATCGGCCAGTTCGCGACCACTGGACAGCACTCGCCGATCCTGCTCGGTGTACAGCGGACCGAAGCGTTCCGGGAAGACCATTTCGGCGGTGCGCCCCAGCAGCTCGTCCCTGTGTTTGAAACCACAACGCCGGGCCAGGGTCTGGTTGACGAAGACGTAGCGGGCCTCGCAGTCCTTGATGAAAAACACCACGTCCGACAAGGTATCGAGCAACGGCGCGATGGGCTGAAGGCTGTTCAGCAGCGCCGGCAGATCGCAAGGTTTGAAGGTGGTGAGCGATGGATACATGGCGCCGGGAGTCTGAGGGTGACCCCCGGGATCATAGAGGCTCGGCAGCGTGGCCGAAACCCCAGGCGTGGTCATCACGCCGGCGGGGTATCGTCCAGGGACATCAAGGTTTCGATCCGCGCCGGGCTGAAGGGTGGGCGCGGTGCCGAGGGCTGCCAACCAAACAAATGCCGCACTGCGCCGCCACACACCCGGCCCTGGCAGGCGCCCATGCCACAGCGACTGGCGAGTTTGGCTTCGCGCCAGTCAGAGTGACCGGTCAATGCCGCGTAGGGCACGTCTTCGCAGCGGCAAACCAGGGTATCGGGTTGGGCCAGGGACTTGAGTCGCGGGTCGAGGGCGAACGCGCTGTTCAGCGCCTTGGCGAAACCCTGCCAGCGCGCCCGGCGCGGCCACAATTGCCTGGCGGCTTGCTGATTGCCAACCGCAGCGTGGCCGGCAATCGCACCTTCCACCAAGGCCAGCTCACTGCCGCCGAACCCTGTGCATTCGCCCGCCGCATAATGATCGGCGCGGTTGCTGGCCTGCCAGGCATCCACCGCGATGGCTTGATCTTCGATGGCGCAACCCAGTGCCTGACCCAACTGGATGTTCGGAATCAACCCGAATCCACAGGCCAGCCGATCACATTCCAGTTCGACGATGTTGCCTTGTTGTTGCAGGCGCACGCCTTCCACTCGGTCGGTGCCAAGCACCGCCAATACGTGGGTGGCGGTGCGGTAGCGGTGGTCGAGCAGGCTGAACGATTGCAGCCATTTAGCGGGCCAGCGCGGCAGTTGCGCGGCGAAACCGGCGAGGGCGCTGCGGCTGGCTTGTTCGGCGATGCGTTGCACTTGCGCGCCATGCTGTTTGGCGGTGGCGGCACTGGCCAGTAACAGCGGGCCGCTGCCGGCAATCACCACGCGCTCGTTCTGCACCGGCAAACCAGCCTTGATCAGTGCCTGCAAACCACCCGCACCGGTGACACCCGGCAGGGTCCAGCCGGGGAAGGGCAGCAGCAATTCACGGGCGCCGGTGCACAGAATCAGTTTGTCGTAGCTGATCAACCAGCCATGGTCGTCATTTTCCACCAGCAGTTGTTTCGCGCCGGGGGCAGCGATCACCCGAGTACCGGCGTGATGGCGGATGTTGTTGCACGACGCCAGACGCTTGTGCAGGTGCCGGGCCTGACCGGGCACGTTGGCTTGAGGTCCGTCGCGCCAGATTTGCCCGCCCGGCAGCGGGTTGTCGTCGAGCATGACAATGCGGGCGCCGCTGGGGGCGGCGGCAAGGGCGGCGCTCATCCCGGCAGGGCCCGCGCCAATGATCAACAGATCAGCGTATTCATTCATGGGCGAGTCTCCACCTGCATGCCATCACGGCAAAGTGTCTGGCAAGCCAGGCGACGCCGGCCATCGATGGTCACCCGGCATTCCTGGCAAATGCCCATGCCGCACAGCGGCGCACGGCGCTGACCGCTGACCGAGGTGCGCGTGCAGCCGTCACTGGCCAACGCCAGGGCAGCGGCGACGCTGGTGCCTTCGGCGACTTTCAGGGCGTGGCCGTCCAGCAACAATTCAGGCATAGACCGGTTCTCCGAGAAAACGCTGGGGCAGATAAGGTTGTGCGGCCAGTGGCGGGGTTTCGTTGAACAGTTGGGCAACCAGTAAATCGGCGGTGCCGGGGGCAGTAGTTACGCCCAGTCCTTCGTGACCGACTGCCAGCCACAAGCCTTGATGTTGTGGATGCTGGCCCACCAGCGGCAAACCGTCGGGGCTGGCGGCGCGAAAGCCGGTCCAGGCACGGATGCCATTGAGCCGGGCCAGCCCCGGCATGTACTCGGCGGCACGCTTGAGCATCTTCGCGAGCATCCAGCCTTCGACCTGCGGGTCGGTGGTTGCGAATTGCCGCGAGGCGCCTATGAACAGTTGCCCGGTGGGGCGCGGCTGGATATTGCAGGCGGTCGACGGCCCCGTGGCATTGTGGGCACTGGTGACGTAACCCAGTTCGACCAGCGTATGGGTGACGCTGCCGGGGTAGCGGTCAGTGATCAGCAAGTGGCCTTTTTTCGGCTCGATGGGCAACTCCGGGCACAACTCGTTGGCTTGAATACCGTTGGCCAACACCACGGCATCGGCACTCAACCAACGACCATCATCGAGGCAGACACGGTTGCCATCGACCGCACTGACCCGTGCCCGGCGCTGGCGGATGTTCGGTGTTTCGAGCATCCATCCGGCCGTCGCCGGGGCGTATAGAATGCCGTCGCCATTGATCAGCAAGCCGCCTTCCAGTCCTTCGCGCAGTTCCGGTTCGCGCTGGCGCAGGGCATTGGCGCCGATCAGTTCGCAAGCCACGCCCTGGGCTTGCAGGTTCAGGAATTTGCTGTGGGCCACCGCCATTTCTTCGGCATTGGCCGCCAGCCACAGCGTGCCGTTGCAGCGGTAGGCACAGCTGTCGGGCAGGTCCGCGCCCAGTTCGCGCCAGCGCTGCAACGAATATTGACTCAGGGCCAGTTCGGCGGGGTTGTCGTCGAGTACCAGCAAGTGGCCCATGCCGGCGGCTGTGGCGCCGTGCAGACCGGCGTCCAGTACCAGCACCTGCAAGCCGCGACGGGCCAGCGCCTGGGCACAGGCGGCGCCGATAATGCCGGCGCCGATCACGATCACATCGGCCACCTGGCCCTCGTTCATGGACGAATGCCCCAGGCGAACGGGTCGTCCTGTTCGATGATCAGGCTCGCCTCGGCACTGATGAACGCGCGACTACGAATAGTCGGCACGATGCGCTCACCCTGCAGTTCGTAGGAACCCTCGAACTCGCTGCCGATGACGCTGGCCTGGCGCCAGATCTGCCCCGGTTGCAACTTGTCGTCGGCCGCCAGGCATGCCAGTTTGGCGCTGGTGCCGGTGCCGCAGGGCGAACGGTCGTAGGCTTTGCCGGGGCAGAGCACGAAGTTGCGGCTGTCGGCGTGATCGTCATCGGCGAACAACTCGACGTGATCGATCAAGCCGCCGTCTTCACCGCGAATGCCTTGGGCTTCCAGTGCTTGCTGCACGGCGAAGGTGTAAGCGGTCAGCGCTTCGAGGTTGTCGCCGGACACCCGCAGGCCGTGCTCGGCGACCAGGAAAAACCAGTTGCCGCCCCAAGCGATATCACCGACCACTTGGCCGATGCCCGGCACCTGCACCGCCAGCGCCTTGCGATAACGGTAGGCTGGCACGTTGCGCACACTCACCGAATGGTCTTCGTGCAGGGTTGCCCGCACTGTGCCCACCGGCGTTTCGATGCTGTGCACGCCGGGGCCGATCTTGCCCAGGTGCGCCAACGACGCCACCAGGCCGATGGTGCCGTGGCCGCACATGCCCAGATAACCGGTGTTATTGAAGAAAATCACCCCGGCACAGGCGCCAGGGTCCACCGGCGTGCAGAGCAGGGCGCCCACCAGTACGTCGCTGCCCCGTGGTTCCAGCATACAGGCGGCGCGCCATTGATCATGCTGTTCGGCCAATACCTTGCGCCGTTCGGCCATGCTGCCAGTGCCCAGGTCAGGAAAGCCGGCGGTGACCAGGCGGGTTGGTTCGCCGCCGGTGTGGGAGTCGATCACAGAGATGCGTTTCATGGGAGGGCCACGTCCATTCGGTTGAGTGAACGCAAGAGTGGCCCGTGCGGCGGGGTGTCGGCTTGATGGATTTAGTCTGTGGCGATGACGAAATCGGCACAGCATCCGTCGCTGTCAGTGGCTGTGGGGCAGGTGCTCGAACAGGGTCGTGCAGACGCCGGCAATGTGCTCGTCCAGAAGCTTCACCGCCAGGTCCACATCCCCGGCGCGACAGGCCGCCAGGATCTCGCGGTGTTCGTGATCGGCCCGTTCTTTACCGGCCGACAAGCTCATCTGCATGCGTAGATAACGCTCCAGCTTGTCGTTGACCGAACGGATCAGACTCACCAGAAACGGTCGCTGCGCAGGCTCGTACAAGCAGGAGTGCAGCTCCCAGTTGAGCTCGGCCCAGCGCCCCACGTCGTCCTCGCCGATGAACTCCTGACAGATGCGCTCGGCACGGGCGAAGGTCTCTTCGGTCATGTTCGGAATGGCCAGGCGCAGAATCTTGTCCTCCAGCAACATCCGCACTTCGAACATCTGCGCCAGCTCCGCATCGGAAACCCGCGTGACCATCGCCCCGCGATTGCGCTGGAACATCACCAACCCTTCGGCCTCCAGGCGCTTGAGGGCTTCGCGCACCGGGATCTTGCTGACATTGAACTGGCGGGCGATGTCGTCCTGGCGGATCGGCTCATCCTCGGCAAAATGCCCGGCGACAATCGCATCCCGCAGATGGCGGGTGATGATTTCCGAAGTCGAAGGCGTGTTACCAAGGTCGGGGGCGTTGAGTTTGGGTAGGTTCACGGCGGCGGTCATTTGGAGTGAGATAGCGCTAGGGTATACGAAATTCTTTTGCTGATCTTCCCCCGGTTCGACGTCGGTGCACCCGTTTTCATTCAGGCTTGCGCCGCGCCCATTTCACCGTTTGCCATGATTTACGCTGGAAGGATTGCCCGCTGCATAGCCGATCAGGCAGCCAATCCTTCTCAGAGACTATCCGGATCCCCAAAAAACATCTGAATCCGAGACCGTAACCAGCGCTCCCCCGGATCATTATCCTGCGACCCGCGCCACGCCATGTGCAGTTCAAAGCTGCGCACCGGCAACGGCGGATCCTCCGCGCGCACACCGCCCGCGGCCGTCAGCGCATCGGCCGTGTAGTCCGGCACGGTTGCGACGATGTCAGTGCCGGCCAGCAAGGTGCCAAGGCCGTTGAACTGCGGCACCGCGAGCACCACATGACGTTTGCGCCCGAGCTTTTCCAGTTCTTCATCTATAAAGCCGCTGAGGTCGCCGGCGAACGACACCAGTGCATGGGGGCGCGCGCAGTAATCATCCAGGCTCAATGGCCCCGGCACGGTGTCGGCGCGCAACAGCTTGGGCTGGCTGCGGCGCAGTACCTTGCGCTTGGCGTTGGCCGGCAGGTCGGTGGTGTAGCTGACGCCGATGGAGATCTCACCGGAGGCCAGCAACCCTGGCATCAGGATGTAGTTGACCCTGCGTATCACCAGCACAATCCCCGGTGATTCGGCGCGCAGGCGCTTGAGCAGCATGGGCAGCAAGGCGAATTCGACGTCGTCCGAAAGGCCGATGCGGAACACGGCGGTACTTGTGGCAGGATCGAACTCGGCCGCTCGGCTGACTGCGGTGGAAATCGAATCCAGAGCCGGCGAGAGCAGGGCGAAAATCTCGATCGCCCGGGCGGACGGCTCCATGCTGCGGCCGGTACGCACAAACAACGGGTCATCGAACAACCCGCGCAGGCGCGAGAGCGCCGCACTGATGGCCGGCTGGCCGAGGAACAGTTTTTCCGCAGCACGGGTCACGCTGCGTTCGTGCATCAATGTTTCAAAAACGATCAACAGGTTCAGGTCGACACGACGCAGGTCATTACGATTCATCTGGAGTCCTGGCAGAGTCAGCAAACTTGACGTGGGCGGCCATATGAGAACAATGGCCAGCAGGAATATTAAGGGGAAAGGCTGGTACTCTGCACCGGGTAATTCAGATTTCCTGCAAAGGAGGGTTCGGTTTCTTGCGGCATTTGACAATGTCGCCGCCGCTGCGGAATCAATGACAGGCATGTCGACTATTAATACCCACTGATAGTGTTGGGTTGAAAGCCCAGCTAGAGTTCATGGCATTAGAGGTTCATTTGGCGAGGTTTGTGATGTCCCGCACGATCCGTTTTCACAAGTTTGGTCCAGCCGAGGTGCTCAAATGCGAAGAGCATGCGGCGGCTCTGCCTGCACCGGGCGAAGTGCAGGTGCGCGTCGAGGCCATTGGCATCAGCTGGTACGACACTCTCTGGCGCCAGAACCTGGCGTCGTCCCACGCCCGTCTGCCTTCGGGCCTTGGCCAGGAAATGGCCGGTTTCGTCACGGCTGTCGGTGAGGGTGTGGATGACCTGGCGATCGGTGACAAGGTCGCCAGTTTCCCGGCCCAAAGCCCGAACGACTATCCGGTCTACGGAGAACTGATTGTCCTGCCGCGCTCGTCGCTGACCCGTTACCCGGACGTGCTGAGCCCGATCGAAGCCAGCGTGCATTACACGCCGCTGCTGGTCGCCTATTTTGCTTATGCCGACCTGGCACGGGTCAAGCCCGGGCAATTCGCCCTGGTGACCGACGCCAGCCATTGCGCCGGACCTTCGTTCGTACAACTGGGCAAGGCCTTGGGTGTTCGTGTGATTGCCGCAACCAAGTCAGCAGAGGAACGTGAGTATCTGTTGTCGCTGGGCGCCGAAAAAGTCATCGTTACCGAGGAAGAAGATCTGCTGATACGCATCAACAAGATCACCGAAAACCGCGGTGTGGATGTGGTCTTCGATGGTTTGGGCGGTCCTCAGATGTCGTTGCTGGGCGATGTGCTGGCGCCTCGCGGCAGCCTGGTGCTGTACGGCCTGCAAGGTGGCAACCAGACGCCATTCCCGGCCTGCGCAGCGTTCCAGAAGAACATTCAGTTCTTCGTGCACTGCATCGGCAACTTCACCGGCAAGCCGGAACTGGGCATCACCCAGGACCAGGTCGCCCTGCAACGTGCCTTGCGCGACATCAACCAGTTGACCGCTGACCGCGTGCTGCTGCCGCTCAAGACTCGGGTCTTCCCGTTTGCCGAGGTGGTCGAAGCACACCGCTACATGGACGAATGCCCTTGTCGCGAGCGGGTCGCCCTGCAAGTCGAACCGGCGTAGCACTCGTCACAAGTGCCGACGCAAAAGCCCCCCCAAGAGTCCGTGCCCGCACGGACTCTTTCGTTTGTGCCCCCCAAACCTGTCGATCCGCAGGCCGGTCCAGCAACTGAACTGGTTTTTGCCCGTAATCTGTAGCTTCTAATCAGCCACTAAGCCCTGATAATTGAATGATTACTTTCATCTCAAGGAATGAGTCATGGCTGGGTGTCAGGCTAAAACTTTTCAATGTGCGCCCTTGGTGCACGCTTCCAATTTAGTTAGTTGTTGTGTAGTAGCCAGAAAGACAGCAACAACTTCTTTCCTTATTTCTTGTGATAAGTGTCTGTGGGACGTTGTAGGACGCTTCCTAGGACGCTGTCTCCAATTGATAAAACCCTTGCCAGCCGTGCGTTACAGTCATGTCTGCAGTTTGCGCAAGCAGGGCTGTTACGATCAATTCAAATGATTGCCAGAAAATTCAAGTGCTAGCATTTGGCAATAAAGTCGACGACTCCATTTGTGCAGACAGTCCAGCGGAATGTGTTGTCCGCGCGATATTGAACTTACGAGTACCAGGTAAATAAAGATGACCAGCATCCATGACCAAGCGATGAACTATGTCTATCAACAAGTGCTGCAGCGATTGCTGGGTTTCTTCTCCCGTGCCGAGCGCACTGCATTGCAGTTGTTGATTCAGCGTCTGGCAGTGGCGGCGGGAGGCATGGAGCGTATTGGTGATTACAAGGTGTTGGCGGTCCAGTCCGGGGCCCGCGACAACTGCTACAGCCTGGCGCTGTTGCGTGCGGCGCAATTGACCATCGCCACGCGGGCGCCGGCGACATTTCAGTTGCGCATCGCCTCGTTGCGGTTGAACGGGACAAGCCGGGCGGCCGTGGAAAACATGCACCGGACCAACAGCGCACTGTTTGTGTATGACGATCCACGGGTCGAGGTGCTGATGGTCGATGATCGGGAAGTGTTGCCGTTCGATCACCTGACGCGGATCTCCGACGCTGGCCGCGAGTCCAGCCGCCTGAACCTGCTGCTGATCGGGCATCGCCGGGCTTGGCAGGGCGGGTTCGACCTGTGGGATGACGGGTATCTGGCCACGGGCGAGTTCTACGGCCAAATCGCCCGCTGGGACGGTGGTGTCGACGCTTTGCTCGTCAGTGACACGCCGCGTCAGCAGAAACAGTTCATCGACGGCTTGAAGCGTGCCGCCACCAAGGCAGGGCTCAAGCCTTCGCCCGTGGGCGAGGCCGGCCACGCGGGGTTGTTTGCATTGCTCGATGAGCTGGGCAGCGACTGTTATCAGGCGTTCTATGCCGATGACGGCCAGGCCCGATGGCGTCCTGAAGAGCGCTTTGAAACCTGCCGTCGTAGCACCTGCATCGAGATTCACGACCTGCTGGTCAGCAACCTGGAGGAGCGCTGGTCATTGCTGACTGAATTTCTCGGCTTCCAGCCTGACGAACTGTCCGCGCAGATCAGCGACAACGAATTCGTCAGCGCGTCGATCTCGGCGCACGTACGTGGGTTGCAAGCGAGCTTCGTGCAGGGACGCGATTATGAGTCAGGCGTTGCGCAGTACCTGCAACGCGCCCTGGTGATGATGCGCCGCAAGCGTTTGCCCGAGCGTTTGTGCGAGCAGGCCATCGAGGTGTTCGGCAACCCGGCGACACTGGGCGATCAGCGTGCCCGAGCGGCGGCCGAAGCGCAAAAGAACCTGGGCCTGAGCGAAGCACAATTGGTGTGTCTGCTTTTTGCGCCGTTTATCGAAGAAGGTGCGGGGCTTGAGCGATTCTTGCGTCAGTGCCATCCGGGCATGCTGGTGGCCATGCCCGAGTTGCACCGGGCCATGCAGGGGCAGCCGGTCGCCGAACAGATCATGCAATGGATGACTGATGTCAGCGGGTTGCCAGTCAGCCTGATTGGCCGCCTTTATCGCATGGAGCGGGCGCCAGGAAGCGATGACGGGGCGCCCGAAGCACAGATCCAGTGCGCCGCGTTGCAAGAGGCAGTGGGCGATCCTGACACCGGCAACACCTTGGTGGATGAATGGTCAGCGGGTCACTGAAGGTGAGCGGACTATCAGCCAGTGCGATCGGCCTTCAGCCATGAAAGGTCCACGAGAAACGGATTTCGCCTATCAGGCCGTTTATCGATATCTGGGCAGCCTGATCAATGAGTCCGAAGGGGATTCACGCATCCGCCTGCCGTCGCTGCGGCAGCTGGCGGAGCGCCTCAATGTGTCGATCTCGACCATTCAGTACGCCTATTCGCTGCTGGAGAAGGAAGGGCGCGTGTTTTCGGTGGCCAAGTCGGGTTATTACGCGTTGCCAGTGTCGTCTTTCAACCCGCAGGACAGCGGCAGCGATCTGCTCGAAGCTGTCTATGTCAATGCCAGGCGTCCGGGGATGCTGGTCCTGAGCGCCGATGAGCCGGCTTTGTTGCAGCCGCTCGACAGTCCCTTGTTACTGCTGGAGCGAGAGATGCTGCGCCAGTATCCAAGGCAGCCGCAGTCGCCCTCGCAACCCTGCGGCGAGCTCGAGCTGCGCACCGCCCTGGCCGCACGCTACACCACGTCTCCCATGCGTTACTGGCATGCCGATGATGTCTACATCGGTGCCGACCTGCGCGGCGTCCTGGAAATCCTCATCGCCGTGCTGGGCTTGAAAGACGCCACGGTCGTGGTTGAGTCGCCGTGCGACTGGACGATCCTGCGTTTGTTTCAAGCCGCCTGTGTGCGGGTGATCGAGTGGCCTGTGCAAGCCGATGGTTGCCTCGATCCGCACCGGCTGAAAACGTTGCTGGAGACCGAGCCGGTACGACTGGTGATGCTGTCATCGGCCCTGAACATGCCCCGTGGCAGCCTGGCGCCTGAGGAAAACAGGCAGGCCATTGCCCGGCTGTTGGCCACGCATGACAGTTGGGTGCTGGAAAACGACTGTTATGGCGAGCTCGGATTCGACCCGGGCGGCCTGCGCTTTCGCGACTTGCTGGACCCTGAACGGCTGATGGTGTTTTCCGCGTTCGAGAAAATCATTGGACCGGAAGCGCCCTACGGCTACCTGCTTTCAAGGCACTTGAGCGCCGAACTGCAACGGCACTTCCTGCTGCGTTCGTTTCGACTGTCGCCGATTCGCCAGAAAGCCATCGCCCGTTTGTATGGCAGCGGTCGCATCGATCAACACCTGCTGGTGCTGCGAAGGCTACTCAAGGAGCGCAAGAGTCAAATGACCCAGTTGTTGCAGGAGCGACTGGGAGATGCCTTGCATTTAGTCGAGCCGCAAGGCGGTGCAACGATCTGGGTGCGTTCGTTGCGCCGGGTCAATGTGCGCCGTGTGTTCCAGCGCCTGCTGGCGCAACAGGTGGTCATCGCGCCGGGCGAACTGTTCAGCCTCCACGGTCTGCACGGGCAGCATTTGCGCCTGAGTCATACCTTCGGCGGCGATCACAACCTGGCGGCCGCGCTGGGACTGCTGGGGGATGCGCTGCGCCTGGAATCGATCGAGTGAGTGACAAAAAATAACAACCTCCACTGTGTGGGATCGATCCCATCGCGTTGCGGTCAAACTGCCAGTAAACTGCGACTCAATTCCTGAACCACTCGATTCCAGAGGTTTTGCATGACACTCAGTCCTTTTGCGGGTAAACCGGCACCGGCAGAACTGTTGGTCGATATCCCGCGACTGGTCACGGCCTATTACACCGGCCAGCCTGATGCCGCCATTTCGACCCAGCGCGTTGCCTTCGGCACATCGGGGCACCGCGGTAGCTCGTTCGACTTGAGTTTCAACGAATGGCACGTGCTGGCGATCAGCCAGGCCATTTGTCTGTATCGCGAAGCTCAGAGCATCGATGGCCCGCTGTTTGTCGGTATCGACACCCATGCGCTGTCCACGCCGGCCGGTGCCAGCGCTCTTGAAGTGCTGGCGGCCAACGGCGTGACCGTGATGATCGCCGCTGGCGACGAGTACACCCCGACACCGGCCATTTCCCATGCGATTCTCTGCTACAACCGTGGTCGCACCAGTGGCCTGGCGGACGGCATCGTCATCACGCCGTCGCACAACCCGCCACAAAGCGGTGGTTACAAGTACAACCCTACCAACGGTGGTCCGGCCGATACCCACATCACCAAGTGGATCGAAGCCAAGGCCAACGAATTGCTGGCCAACAAGCTCGCAGGCGTCAAGCGTATCAGCTACGAGCAGGCACTCAAGGCCAGCACCACCCATCGTCACGATTACCTCAACACCTATGTCGCCGACCTGATCAACGTGATCGACTTCGACGCCATTCGCGAAGCCAAGCTGCGCCTGGGCGTCGATCCGCTGGGTGGAGCAGGGGTGCGCTACTGGTCGGCGATTGCCGAGCATTACCGTCTGGACCTGGATGTGGTGAATAAACAGGTCGACCCGACCTTCCGCTTCATGACCGTCGACTGGGACGGCCAGATCCGCATGGACCCATCGTCCAGCCATGCCATGCAAGGTCTGATTGGCCTGAAAGAGCGCTTCGACGTGGCGTTTGCCTGCGACCCTGACCATGACCGCCATGGCATCGTCACGCCGTCCGGCGGTTTGCTGGCACCGAACAACTACCTCGCCGTTGCCATCGACTACCTGTTCCAGAATCGTCCGCAATGGCGCGCCGATGCCGCCGTAGGCAAAACCGTGGTCAGCAGCGGCTTGATCGATCGCGTGGCCAAACGCCTGGGCCGTCGCCTGTACGAAGTGCCGGTGGGCTTCAAGTGGTTTGCCGACGGACTGTTCGACGGATCCCTGGGTTTCGGTGGCGAAGAAAGCGCCGGTGCCTCGTTCCTGCGCAAGGACGGCGGCGTCTGGAGCACCGACAAGGACGGTTTGATTCCGGCCCTGCTGGCTGCCGAGATGACGGCCCGGACCGGTCGCGACCCGAGCCAGGCGTACCGTGCCTTGACCGATGAACTGGGTGAGCCGTTCTCGGTACGGGTCGACGCCAAGGCCAACCCGGAGCAGAAGGCCCTGTTGAGCAAGCTGTCGCCGCAACAGGTCACCTCGACCCAACTGGCCGGCGAGCCGATCCAGAGCATCCTCAGCCATGCGCCGGGCAATGATCAGGCCATTGGCGGTCTCAAGGTCATGACCGAAAACGGCTGGTTCGCAGCGCGTCCGTCGGGCACGGAAGACATCTACAAGATCTACGCCGAAAGCTTTGTCAGCGACGACCACCTCAAGCAACTGGTAGCCGAGGCGCAAACGCTGGTGGATGGTGCCATCTCCGCGAAATAAACACACAACCCTGTGGGAGCGGGCTTGCTCGCGAAAGCGGTATCAGCTTCAACATCAATGCTGACTGAAACACCGCCTTCGCGAGCAAGCCCGCTCCCACAAAGGATTCGCTGCAACAATAAAAAAGGGGCGACCAACACGGTCGCCCCTTTTTTTGCGATTGCCCTCAGCAGGTCACGCCAGGTCCACCAACACAATCTCACTGTCCTCAATGGCAGTCACCCGCAGCACCTGCTCATCGGCCACCGCGACACCGTCTCGAGCTTGTGCGCGCAAGCCGTTGACTTCAATGACCCCGGTGGCCGGGACCAGGTAGGCACGACGACCACTGTCCAACAGGTATTCAGCCGTTTCACCGGCCTTCAGATTGGCAGCCACCAGCCGGGCATCAGCTCGGATCCGCAGACTCTGCTCGTCGCCTTGTTTACCGCTGGCCAGGGTGACAAAACCTTCGCGATCGCCTTTCGGGAACGGCTTGGCGCCCCAGGACGGTGCCAGGCCGGTCTCATTCGGGATGATCCAGATCTGGAAAATCCGGGTCGGCGTCGCTTCCAGGTTGTACTCGCTGTGGGCGATCCCGGTACCGGCGCTCATGACCTGGACGTCGCCCGCTTCGGTCCGGCCCTTGTTGCCCAGGTTGTCCTGGTGGGTAATGGCGCCTTCACGGACATAGGTGATGATTTCCATGTCCCGGTGCGGGTGTTGCGGGAAGCCGGTGCCGGGAGCGATCACGTCGTCATTCCAGACCCGCAGGTTGCCCCAGTTCATGCGCTGTGGATCGTAGTATTCGGCGAACGAAAAATGGTGATGCGCATCCAACCAGCCGTGGTGAGCACCGCCAAGGGTTTTGAAAGGTCTGAGTTCAAGCATGATCGTCTCCAGAAAAGGTTCGTCATGGGGCGGGGCGCCAGAGCCACGAAGCGAGCCCGGTGGTTGATGACGGGCATCATCCATCAGGCAACAATCGATAAAAAGCGTAAAAAATGCGGCATTCCCATCGAATCAATTGATATGAAATAGGCTCGAAATTTTCTCATCCAACTTTCACTTCATCGCATAAGCCAATGAGTCATAAGCAATTCACTAGAACTCAATGGCAAATGCAGACACCATAGCGCTCAACAGCCTCACACCCTGGAGTCAGTCCGCGTGCCGCAACACACCCCCGATCTTCCGCCTGAACTTCGCCCCCTGGCCGAGATGCCGCTGATCAAGCGCCTGCTCGCCCGGTTCTTCGGCTACAGCCTGACCCGCCTGCACGCACAGCATCGTGCATCGTGGTTGCATGGCCAGGCCGACGGTTTTCGCAGCGGTCACAGTGCCGGGGTCGATTACGGCTACAGGGAAGGCAAGCTCGAGGGGTTGGAGGAGGGTCGGCAGGTCCTGCTGATCCGCGACTCGCGCTCTACTGAACACCGTCCACCGAATGTCGATGACCTGCTGTTCGACGATTGGCGCCTGCCGTTGAGCGCCGAGTTGAAGAAGCGCATGAAGGCAGATGTGGCCCGGTTGCTGCCGGCCCATGCCCAGCCCAGCGCCGCACAGTGGAAAATGATCTTCAGCGACACGCCGTCCACCTCGGTGATCGCCGGTGCCGGCGCAGGCAAGTCGACCACGCTGGTGCTGCGTATATTGCTGTTGAGCCATTACCTGGGCTTCGAGCTGAGTTCGATGACGGTGGTGACCTTCACCCGCGAGTCGCGCAAGGACTTCATCAACAAGCTGATTGAACTGTTTGCGCTCTGGGGCCGCGCGATCAGTTTCAAGGAGGCGCGGGACCTGGTGCGCACCTTCCACTCGCGGATCCTGCCGATGGTGCGCAGTCTTCCGGGTTTCGAGCGTTTGCAGGCCTTCGAGAACCTCAGCCTGCGGGCTGCACAGGGTGACGAGGAGGTCGACAGCAATCCGTTCGACCTGCGCATCAACGACGCTCAGCGTCAACAGCTCAACGCCTGCTATCACCGTCTGCACAATAACGACGAGCGCTTTCGTGAGCTGATCAAGCCATTGTCCCGGCATGCCTTGCAACTCAAGGAGCTGGAGCGGGATCACCCCGATGTGCAGAAACGCATGGGCGTCACCGAACTGGCGGCCAAGCGTGATGAAGAGTTGTGTGACGTCATTGAAGACCTGTGGTTTCGCGCCGGTGCCTGGCCCATCAAGGGCATCGAACCCAATCGCCAGTCGTTCGATATCAACGGTTCGAAATTCCACTGTCACGGCTACATCCCGACGCTGGACGCCTGGGTGGTGCTGGGGTTCGATCCTCGGGAGAACCCGCAAGTCACGCGGCCCAACGCCAAGCTGACGGTGCGCGCAGAATGGGCAGTAAAGCGCACCCTGTTTCAAGCTTTCTGTCGTAAGCCATTGATATGGCTAGACAGTTACGAATCATCAAGGCGTGTTCTGGCCTCGCTGGCGGGGGATGCCAGCGCCGGGCCGGGCTTCGATTACAAGGTCAAGGGCGAGCTCGCCTCCGCGCCGTTGCTCGATTGCTTTGTCGCCGCCGCCGGGTTCATCGAAAACCTCGGGCTGGATGTGCCCAGTGCCGTGGGGCAGATGAGTTTCGCCAAGGACGATCCCGACGGGTTCTTCTTCGAGGCCCTGAGCCTTTACTGGCGGGCGCTGGAAGATCATTTGCTCGATCAGAAACCACCGATCATGACCTACAATCGGATGTTCGCCCTGTTCAGCGAGCATTCGCCGGAAAACCTCAAGCTGCTGAGTGATGAGCTGCTGCGGCCGTTGTCACACCTGATGATCGACGAATTCCAGGACGTCTCGCCGCAGATCGTCTCGTGGATCAGGGCCAGCCTGGCGGAGATCCGCAGTCGCGGGCCAGCCATGCACGTCGGGCGCGGTGCCCAGCGTTCCTCGCTGCTCTGTGTGGGCGATGACTGGCAATCCATCTATGGCTGGCGCGGCAGTTCGCCGAGCTACTTCATGGAGTTCAACAAGGAGTTCCCGTCGCCGAGCACCACCAAGGTCATGCTTAGCGACAACTACCGCAGCCATCAGCACATCATCGATGCCGCCGAGCACATCGTGCGCGCAGCACCGGCGATTGCCGGGAAGAAAGCCAAGGCCAGCGGTGAGCCCAAGGCATTGCTGCCGGTGAACGTCCTTGATCGAGATGACCAGGGCATGGCGCAGCGCCTGATGGAGCATTACCGAAAGGGTGATTCAATCTTGATGCTTTATCGAAAAAGTAGCGATAAGTCATTGATAGAAGAGCATATTCAGCCAATAGTTAATCTTGATTCGAGCTTGCCCCATGAAGCTCGCAGACTCAAGCAACTGACGTATCACAGTGCCAAGGGCCTCCAGGCCGATGCGGTGTTTTTGCTGGGCGATTGCCAACACCTGACCAGTTCGCCCTACAAGAATCAGGTTTACCGGATGGCGGGCCTGGGCAAGGCCGGTGACAGCGAACCCTACGACAATGCCCAGAAGGACGAGATCCTGCGCCTGGCCTACGTGGGTATTACCCGTGCCGTCAGCCATTGCTATTGGTACGTCGATGCGCAAGACACCCAGGCCGCGAACATGCCCAAGGCGTCCGACCGGATCGGCAAGGGCAAGGCGTTTTTTGTCGATCATCGTAAAAGCCAAACCACCGCCTGACTTCTGAATCGACACTTTGTGGGAGCGAGCTTGCTCCGGGCGGCGTTCCGACGATGGACTCAAGAGCGCCGCGTTTAGCCAGTAAATACGCGTTATCGTTAACGACCATCGCGAGCAGGCTCGCTCCTACAAGGAACATCGCTCAACAAAAAGCCCACTTGATGTGGGCTTTTTTGGGAGTGGACAGGTCTCAGGCATAACTCCTGAGGGCCTGGGGTGGAACGAAGGCTTCAAGTTCATCCTCCACCGCTTCGATTATTCGTTCTACATCCGCGGCATTCATGACGGTAGCGCAAGGAATACCGGCAATGGCGATCATGGTCTCGCCAGTGGCACGATCGAAAAGACGGGCAATCATGCTGCCCGGCGCGTCCATGCTCGCCTCGAAACCCATGGGATGAAAATGCCAGCGCATCAGCTGGCAGGCGTTTGGAAACGTGACCTTACTGAACCCTCTATTCATGTGTTGCCCGCCTTCAGTATCGAGCGCTTCCTTTAGCTCATGGTAGGAGGGAAGAACCTTCAATGGCTCAACCGGTGACAGTCTTTAAAAGTAGCATCCGAATGTGAAAAAGAATGGGGTTTTTTCAGGTCGTTTGGCGATTGCCCCCCCTTTTTTTGATTCAGGTCACGCTTGCTTGATATTGGCGGCCCGAAACCCGCACCCGTTTAGTCATTGAAGACAAAGCGGAAGTTGGGCAAGCTCGGTTTTTTGTATCGAGATTTTCAATGCACGCCGAGGATGATGGCCCGCTGCAAACCCAGGCCACGGGCGAGACGGTCATGCGCTATCACTTGCGCTGGAAACACCGGGATCTGGACGGCGTCATGGCGCTCTATCACCCTGAAGTCCAGTACAACGACTTTTTCCAGAACCGGGTCATGGGCCTGGCCGAATTGCGCGACTACGTGCGCAGCAGCATGCCCCGGGATCCGGATGAAGCGCTGGAGCACTCCGACCGCATTCGACTGGACGGCAACACCGCCTTCATTCAGTACCGCATCACCCTGCGCGGTGGTGAAGGACTGGTGTCGTTCCGCGCCAGCGAGGCGATCACCGTCAAGGACGGGCTGATCTGGCGGGTCAATGAATACGCTTCGCTGGTGCATGAGCAACCCGTCAGCAAAGCCACCCACAGCCAACGCCCGGCGGTCAGCCGGCTGGGCCTGTCGCCTCGCCAGTTGAGCTTCATGGCCGATGACCTGCAGCAGTATTTCCAGCGCCAGCAGCCGTATCTCGACCCGGAGCTCGACCTGCAACGGGTGGCCAAGGAGTGCGGTTACAGTCGTAACCAGATTTCCTATTTGTTGAACCAGGTGCTGGGCCAGAGTTTCTACCGCTACGTCAACCAGGCGCGCCTGCAACACTTGCTCGCGGCACTGGATGACGCCACGCCACCGCTGCGTATCGATGAACTGGCGTTCGCCGCCGGATTCAATTCGCTGTCGGCGTTCTACAGCTGTTTCCGTCAGCACACCGGTCAGTCACCCAAGGCTTACGTCAAACAAATTTCTTTGCGTGCACGCGCGCAAGACAGCGCCTGAGCCCACGCACTAGGATCGACGCCATCGAAGTTTTTCAGTGGCGGAGTCTTGCATGCCGGCGTGGCGCACTATCAGTTTGTGGATGGACCAGCTCGACGAGCCTTTGTTGGCGCGTCCGGCGCTGGAGCGGGACCTGGATGTGGACGTGGCGATCATCGGCGCGGGCTACACCGGTCTCTGGACCGCGTACTACCTCAAGCAGCACAAACCTGAGCTGAACATCGCCATTGTCGAAGCGCAGACCGCCGGTTTCGGCGCGTCGGGGCGCAATGGCGGCTGGCTGATGGGCAACTTGCTGGGTGAAGATCGTCTGCTGGCCGGTTTGCCGGTCGAAGAGCGCCGCGCTTCCTATGATTTGTTGCATGGCATTCCGGATGAAGTGGAGATTGTCCTCGAACGTGAGGGCATCGACTGCGATTTCCGTAAAGGCGGGGTGCTGTATTGCGCTGCGCGTTATCCGGAGCAGGCGACCAGCCTGCGTCACCACCTGGACGATCTCCATCGCCAGGGCCTCGACGACAACCACTATCGCTGGCTGAGCCCGGAACAACTGGCGCAGCAGATCCGCGTCGCCAAACCCTATGGCGGCATCTATGCGCCACACGTGGCGACCCTCCACCCGGCCAGGCTGGTACGCGGGTTGGCCCGGATGGTGGAGCGCCTGGGGGTCAGGATCTACGAAAACAGCCCGGTCACCCATTGGCAATCCGGCAGCCTGCGCACGGCGAAAGCGTCGGTGCGCTGTCACTGGGTCGTTCCGGCAGTAGAAGGCTACGCCGTCACCTTGCCGCCCTTGGGGCGTTATCAGATGCCGGTACAGAGCCTGATCGTCGCGACCGAGCCCTTGTCTGCGGCCACCTGGGATGAAATCGGCCTGAGCCGTGGCCAGGCGTTCAGCGAGGCCAGTCGCCAGGTGACCTACGGCCAGCGCACCGCTGACAACCGTTTGATCTTTGGCGCCCGTGGCGGCTATCAGTTCGCCGGCAAGCTGCGCCATGACTTCGAGCTGACCACGGATGAAAAAGACCTGCGGCGCTACCTGTTCGGCGAACTGTTCCCGCAGTTGAAGAACGTGCAGATCACTCATTCCTGGGGCGGCAACCTGGGCATGTCCCGGCACTTCAAGCCGCACATGCTCTGCGACCGGACCAAAGGCATCGCCTTGTCTGGCGGCTACGGCGGGGAGGGCGTTGGCGCCAGCAACCTCGGTGGACGCACGCTGGCCGACCTGATCCTGGGGCGCGACACCGATCTGGTGCGCCAGCCGTGGGTCATCCCGCAGCGGGGCCTCGACGCGCTCAGGGCCTGGGAGCCGGAACCGATCCGCTGGCTTGGCTACAACGCAATCATCCGCAGCTTTGTCCATGAGGACCAGACCCTGGCCAACCCGGCTACCGCGCCCTGGCGGCGCAAGCTGGCCAGCGGGGTGGCCGGTTTCATGGAAGGTTTCATGCACTAAACGGCGCGCTCTTCATCGACAGGCCATATCGACAGGTAATCCCATGAGCATCACGCAATTCAAGCACACCGCAACCCTGAAGCTGGAGGAATCCAACCCGGTCGCCGTGCCCCTCGGCACGCCCGTGGCCGTGGCTTCGACCACCAGCGTCGAACGCGACGACGGCGTCGAGACCGGCGTCTGGGAATGCACCCCGGGGCGCTGGCGGCGGCAGATCGTCGCCCAGGAATTCTGCCACTTCATCCAGGGGCGCTGCACCTTCACCCCGGACGGCGGCGAACCGCTGCACATAGAAGCGGGCGACGCACTGATGTTGCCGGCCAACAGCCTCGGGATCTGGGATATCCAGGAAACCGTGCGCAAGACCTACGTCCTGATTTTCTGATCCTTGATTGCCTGCCAACAAAAACAACCTACAGGAATCGACTCATGCTCCGAAAGACACTGACCCTGGCTCCGCTGCTGCTGGTTGCATCGATCAGTCAGGCGGCCGAAACCGTCAAAATCTATAACTGGTCGGATTACATCGCGCCGGACACCACGAAAAACTTCCAGAAAGAAACCGGCATCGGCTTCACCTACGACGTCTACGACAGCAACGAGACCCTCGATGGCAAGCTGATGACCGGCAAATCCGGGTACGACGTGGTGTTTCCGTCCAACCACTTCATGGCGCGGCAGATTGAGGGCGGCGCCCTGAAGAAGCTCGACAAGAGCCAGTTGCCGAACTGGAAAAACCTCAATCCGGTATTGCTCAAGGCCTTGCAGACCAACGATCCGGGCAACGAGCACGGCTTCCCGTACCTGTGGGGCAGCACCGGCATCGGCTACAACATTGCCAAGGTCAAGGCGGTGCTGGGCGACAACGCCCCGGTGGACTCCTGGGACTTGATTTTCAAGCCCGAGAACATGCAGAAGTTGCAAAAGTGCGGCGTGGCCATCCTCGATAACGGTCCCGAACTGCTGCCGGCCGCGTTGAATTACCTCGGGCTGGCGCCTCACAGCAAGAACCCGGAAGACTACAAAAAGGCCGAAGCCTTGCTGTTGAAAGTGCGGCCCTATGTCAGCTATTTCCACTCGTCCAAGTACACCAGTGACCTGGCCAACGGCGATATCTGCGTCGCGGTCGGTTTCTCCGGCGACATCCTGCAAGCGGAAAACCGCGCCAGGGAAGCTAACAATGGTATCGATATCGGTTATGCGATTCCCAAGGAAGGCGCCGCCATCTGGTTCGACATGGTCGCGATGCCGGTCGACGCTCCGGACGAAAAGGCCGGTTACGCCTTCATGAACTATCTGCTGCGCCCGGACGTCATGGCCAGCGTCAGCAACTACGTGCATTACGCCAATGGCAACGAGCAGGCAGACAGCCTGATCGACCCGGCGATCAAGAACGACACCAAGGTTTACCCAAGCCCGGAAATGATGGGGAAACTCTTTGCCCTGGAAGCCATGCCATTGAACATCGACCGGGTTCGCACACGCGTGTGGAACAAGATTCGCACCGGCAGCTGAAGACCTGGTCAGGCAATCGGGACAGGATGTCCCGTTGCCATCCTTGTCAGCCGACCGGCTCGGCTGCGCAACTCATCTGGCCTGAGCCGGGTATCTGGAAAAAAACCTCATCGCCGATTTGCCAGAAGCTGTAGCTGCCTTTGTAATCCTTGCCCCTGTACTGGGTTCCGGAATTGTTCGGCACCTGGTTCAGCGTTACCGAGGAGTTGGCCCATTTGAGGAATACCACGCCCGGTTCGACCGTAAAGAAGGTCGCGGCAACCAATGCGTTGAACCCTGCGCAACGATAAGCCAAGGGGCCTTCGGAGAGCCTGCTCGGGTCCTTGGTTCTGGCAATGGCCGAACCCTGGCGCAGTTGGAACGCACGCTCGGCATAACTTGCGATGACGCACGTCTTGGCTTGCGGTCCGGCGCCACACTGGTTACGGGACTCAATCCAGAACCGCTGGTCAATCTCGACTTTATTCGGGCGCGGCACTGAATGTTCGTCGGTGAGCGCCAGGCGATAAAGACGATCGAGTTCCAGGTCCATGCGCGCCAGCTGAGCGTCGTGACAGATAAGCTTTTCGGTGGATGCCTGGGGCGTGGTGCAATCGAAACTGGTTTTGTAAGTTGGCAAGGGTTTTGGCTTTGCCTTTGTCGCAGCGTCACAAAGGCTCGCCGTCACGCACGCGCTGACGGCGAGCACAGAGGCCAGAAGTGGCATGACCATTTTCATTTCGGCGTCACCTGAGTCTATGCGTGATGCCCGTATTGCAACGCCTGTGTCCAGGCGTTGCACATTCATTCGGTCGCACGGGGTCTATCGAGTGTAAGGCAGTGCTCGAAACCTGCCACATCGTGCCAGGAGAAACGTCAGTCTTCCTCGCGAATCGTCGCCACTTCGTCGGCCCTGACTTTCACCATCGCTCCCGAAATGTCCTCGAACTCAAAGAATCCGTCCTTGGTTTTGGTCTTCGGCATGTCCTTGGTCAGGTACTGAGTGCCGTTCTGCAGGGTCACCACCGTTGGCGTCGAGCAGCCGGTCAGCATCAGCAGGGCCGCGACGGCCAGGGGTAAGCCCAATGTCTTGATATCCATGATCACCTCCCGTTCGTTGTGAAGCAGTGCCATCCATTCGCGCCTGTCACTGCATGCCTATGGCGGTTGGTGCCGCCAGGGGGCAGAAAGTTCTACTGCCGGGGAAATATTCCGTACAGCGCCTCCATTTATCCTTTTCCGATTGCGCCGGGCAGGGTGGAACTGGTATCTGTACGCATAACCAGTATTCGCTCGCCATGGCCCATTTCCTGTGACCGCAAATCCCCTCGACGATCCGTTCTACTACTTGAACAACTTCATGCAAGTGCTTGATTGGCTTGAGCAGCGCTTTGCCGATGTACTGAGCGTCGACGAGTTGCGTTTCATTAATGAGTTTAAGCGGTTGCCCCGTGAATCGCAGGCACTGCTGGTCAGAATGGTCATGCGCAAGGGCATTCATTTCAGGGCCGGCAAACTGCATTACGAGGAAATCGGCGATATCCTCAGCGCCGTCGGCCCGCTGTTGACACTCGGTTGGGTCGATGAGCGCATGCCGCTGGCGGTCGAGGAACTGTTCGAATTGCTGCTCAAGGGTGAAATTCTCCAGACTTTTGGCTCCGTCATCGATCAACCCAAAGGCAGAAAATCCGATTGGCTGCGAGCGCTGAGCGAACAATTTCCCCAGGCGCAAAGCTTCAACGACTGGTGCCCGTGGCTCGATGAGCGCCTGCTCAGCCTGACCATCATGGAGTTGTGCGATCGCCTGCGCCTGATGTTCTTCGGCAACCTGTATCAGGACTGGTCGGAGTTCGTGCTGGCCGACCTGGGTATCTACACCTACGAAAAAGTCGAATTCAGCGCCGAGTCCCGCGGCTTGCGCAGCCGCGAAGACGTGGATGCCTGTGTCCTCCTGCACGCGTACCAGCAACAATTCGAAGCCGGTGAAGCGCTGGAAGAGGTGGCCGGGCGCATCAAGGGCCTGGCGCTGGACAATCCCTGGTTGCAACGCCGGCGCGGCAAGCTGTTGTTCCAGATGGGCCAGTATTGCGAACGCATCGCGGATTTCGCCATGGCCCTGGATCTCTACCGTGAATGCGCTTATCCGGGTGCGCGTGCGCGACTCATTCGCGTGCTGGAGCGCAGCGGGGAGTTCGAGTTGGCGCTGGATCTGGCCGAGCAGGCCGAACAGGCACCGGAGAGTGCCGCCGAACATCAGCAGTTGCTCCGCGTGCTGCCGCGCCTGCGGCGCAAGCTCGGCGGGCCGCCCATCAAGCGGGCGGCGCCTCGGGAAATGCAGCGTCTGGACCTGCAACTGCCAAGAGTCGATCCGGCAGTGTCGGTCGAGTTTTACGTTCAGGCGCATCTGGCTGTGGATTCGGCACCGATCCACTACGTCGAAAACAGCCTGATCAATTCTCTGTTCGGCCTGTTGTGCTGGCCGGCGATTTTCGCGCCTTTGCCGGGGGCATTCTTCCACCCGTTCCAGCGCGGGCCAGTGGATTTGCTCAGCGAAGACTTCCAGGCCCGCCGGACCGAACTGTTCCAGGCGTGCCTGGCCGAACTCGAAGACGGGCGCTACCGGCAGACCATCCGCCAGCGTTATGCCGCCAAGTGGGGCGTGCAGTCGCCGTTCGTGTTCTGGAGTGTGCTCAGCGAAGAGTTGCTGGAGCAAGCCCTCGATTGCCTCCCCGCCGAGCATCTCAAGCACTGGTTCAATCGCCTCTTGCTGGACATCAAGGCCAATCGCGCCGGCATGCCGGACCTGATCCAGTTCTGGCCGCAGCAAAAGACCTACCGCATGATCGAAGTCAAGGGCCCGGGCGATCGCCTGCAGGACAACCAGTTGCGCTGGCTGGAGTTCTGTCACGAACACCAGATGCCCATCGCCGTGTGCTACGTGCAATGGGCGGAGCAGGACGCTTGAGCTACAGCATTGCGGTGCGGGCGCTGTGCGAGTTCACCGCCAAGGCCGGCGACCTCGACCTGCGCTTCACGCCGTCGCCCACTGCGCTGGAGGGCATTGTCGGGCACCGCACGGTGGCCTCGCGGCGCAGCGAGGGCTACCAAAGCGAAGTCGCCCTTGAGGGCCGGTTTCAGACCTTGACGGTCAAGGGCAGGGCGGATGGCTATGATCCGGGGCAAAACTGCCTGGAAGAGGTCAAGACCTACCGCGGTGACTTGAGCAAACAACCGGCCAACCACCGTCAGTTGCATTGGGCCCAGGCGAAAATCTACGGCTGGTTGATGTGCCGCCAACTGGATCTGCCCCGGATCAACCTGGCGCTGGTGTATTTCGACATCGTCAGCGAAAAGGAAACCTGCCTGGTCGAGCCCCACGAGGCCGCGCAGCTGCAACAGTTCTTCGACCAGCATTGCGCGCGCTTCCTGCATTGGGCGCAACAGGAAGTCGTCCACCGTGACGGGCGCAATCTCGCGTCGCAGCGCCTGGCCTTTCCCCACGCCGATTTTCGGCCGGGGCAGCGCCATCTGGCCGAGTCGGTATTCAAGGCCGTCAGCACAGGACGCTGCCTGATGGCGCAGGCACCCACGGGAATCGGCAAGACCCTGGGCACCCTGTTTCCCATGCTCAAGGCTCTGGCACCGCAGCAACTGGACAAAGTGTTCTTCCTGACGGCGAAAACCCCGGGACGCAAGCTGGCCCTGGACGCCGCGCAAGTGCTGTTGGCCAGCGCCGATGCGCCACCGTTGCGGGTGCTGGAAATGATTGCCCGGGACAAGGCCTGCGAACATCCGGACAAAGCCTGCCACGGTGAGTCCTGCCCGCTGGCCCGGGGTTTCTACGATCGCCTGCCGGCCGCACGGCAGGCGGCCAGTCAACTGAGCCTGCTGGACCAGGGCGCCTTGCGCGAGGTTGCCCTGGCACACGATGTCTGTCCCTATTACCTGAGCCAGGAAATGGCGCGATGGGCCGACGTGGTGGTTGCCGACTACAACTATTACTTCGATTTCAGCGCCTTGCTGTTCGGTCTGGCCCAGGCCAATAACTGGAAGGTCGCGGTGCTGGTCGACGAAGCCCACAACCTGGTGGAGCGCGGTCGACAGATGTACAGCGCCAGCCTCGATCAGGCGACCTTCAACGCTGTGCGCAAAACCGCACCCGAGGTGCTGAAAAAGCCGATGCAGCGAATCAACCGCGAGTGGAATGCCCTGCATGACGCGCAAACCGGCGCCTATCAAGCCTATGACAAGGCGCCGGAAAAGCTCCTTCAGGCACTGTCATCGTGCAGCGCCAGCATCGGTGACTACCTGAACGATCACCCGCAAGGGCTGGACAGCGCACTGCAAGGCTTCTACTTCGACATGCTGCAGTTCTGCCGGGTGGCCGAACTGTTCGATGAGCAGTTCCTGTTCGACATCAGCAAGCGCGACCTCGAACGCAAGCGCAATCTCTCGCAGCTGTGCCTGCGCAACGTGGTACCCGCAGGGTTCATCCGCCCGCGCCTGACTGCCGCGCGCAGCACCGTGCTGTTTTCCGCGACCCTCAGCCCCCGGCACTATTACGCCGATTTACTGGGGACACCGACGGACACGGTGTGCATCGACGTCGAGTCGCCGTTTCATGCCGATCAACTGCAGGTGCACATCGTCAACCAGATCTCCACGCGGTTCGTGCACCGCCAGTCCTCTCTCGAACCGATCGTGGACCTGATCGCCAGGCAGTTCTGCAAGCGCCCCGGCAATTACCTGGCGTTTTTCAGCAGTTTCGATTACTTGCAGCAGGTGGCGCAGCTACTCGCCGAGAAACATCCGCACATCAGCCTGTGGTCGCAGTCCCGAGGCATGGGTGAGGCGCAACGCCAGCAGTTTCTCGACCAATTCCACGCCGACGGCCAGGGGGTCGGCTTTGCGGTACTGGGAGGGGCCTTTGGTGAAGGCATCGATTTGCCCGGTGCCAGGTTGATCGGCGCATTTATCGCCACCTTGGGGCTGGCCCAACTCAATCCGGTAAACGAGCAACTGAAACGGCGCATGGCCGCTATCTTTGGCGCCGGTTACGACTACACCTATCTGTTTCCCGGTGTACAGAAAGTGGTGCAGGCCGCCGGACGGGTCATCCGTACGCAACAGGATCAAGGAGTAGTGATGTTGATCGATGACCGTTTTGGCGAGAGCAAGGTCAAACAATTGTTGCCGCGTTGGTGGGCTGTCCAAATTCCCGGTATGACGCATACTCCAGAGAAATAATGAGGCGGTGGGATCAATGAGCGAAGATCGAACCAAGGTCAGTGCCATCGAAGACGGTCGTTTCCGGCTATTGATCGATGCGGTGATCGACTATGCGATCTACATGATTGATCCGGACGGCATCATTACCAGCTGGAATGCCGGCGCCAGGCGTTTCAAGGGGTATGAGGAGGCCGAGATCCTCGGTGAGCATTTCTCGCGCTTCTACACCGATGACGATCGCCGTGCCGGCTTGCCCCAGCAGACACTGGACACGGCGCTTGGTGAAGGGCGTTTCGAGGGCGAAGGCTGGCAGGTGCGCAAGGACGGCACCCATTTCTGGTCCCATGTGGTCATCGATCCGATCTTCGACCCATCGGGCACCTTGCTGGGGTTCGCCAAGATCACCCGCGACCTGACCGATCGCCGGGTGGCCGAGGAAATCCTCAAGCAAAGCGAGCAGCAGTTCCGCCTGCTGGTGCAGAGCGTTACCGACTATGCGATCTACATGCTTTCGCCGGACGGACGCGTGAGCAACTGGAACCTTGGTGCCCAGCGCATCAAGGGTTACTTGCCGGAAGAAGTCATTGGCCAGCATTTTTCGATCTTCTATACCCCGGAGGATCGCGAAGCCCGCGAGCCACAAAGGACGCTGGACATCGCCGTGCGTGAAGGGCGCTTTGAAAACAAGGGCTGGCGGATGCGCAAGGACGGTACGCGGTTCCTCGCCCACGTCATCGTCGATCCGATCTGGGGCGACACCGGCACCTTGCTCGGTTTTGCCAAGATTACCCGTGATATCACTGACGTCACGCAAGCGCAGCAGGTGCTGGAGCAAACCCGGGAGGCCTTGTTCCAGGCGCAGAAAATGCAGGCCATCGGCCAGCTCAGTGGTGGCATCGCTCACGATTTCAATAACCTGCTGACGGTGATCCTCGGCAATCTGGAAATCGTGCGCAAACGGGTGACGGACAACCCCAAATTAACCCGCTTGATCGACAACGCTACCCAGGGTGCCTTGCGCGGCGTTTCCCTGACCCAGCGCATGCTGGCGTTTGCCCGACGCCAGGAACTCAAGTCGGAACCTGTGCGGATACCGGCCTTGGTGGAAGGCATTTCCGGGCTGTTGCGCAGTTCCCTGGGGCCTTCGGTGAAAATCGAAACGCGCTTTCCCGAAGATCTCGAACCGGTGCTGGCGGACCTCAATCAGCTGGAACTGGCCGTACTGAACCTGGCCACCAACGCCCGTGACGCCATGCCCAATGGCGGAACCATCAGCTTCAGCGCCAGAAACCGTGAAGTGACCGACACAGCCACCTCATCCCTGGCCCCGGGGTGCTACGTCTGCCTGAGCATTGCCGATACCGGCGAGGGCATGGATGAAATCACGCTGGTCTCGGCGATGGACCCGTTTTTCACCACCAAGGGCGTGGGTAAAGGCACGGGCCTGGGGTTGTCGATGGTTCACGGTTTTATTGAACAACTGGGCGGACGGTTCATCCTCAAAAGCCAGAAGGACCATGGCACGACCGCCGAACTCTGGTTGCCGGTCGCCACCGGTGATTCGCCCGTGCAACCGGTCGCCGAAACGCCGGCCGTGACGGGGCCTGGCCTGAGCGTATTGGTGGTGGACGATGACAGCCTGGTGTTGACCAGCACCTGCCTGCTGCTCGAGGACCTCGGGCATCGGGTCATCAGTGCGCCTTGCGGTGCCAGGGCGCTGGAACTGTTCAACAGTGAACCGCAGATCGATCTGGTCATCACCGACATGGCCATGCCACAGATGAGTGGAGCACAACTGGCCAATGCCATCAGGAGCATGCGACCGGACGTGCCGATCATCCTCGCCACCGGTTATGCCGAGCGGCTGGAAGGCTTTGCCGCTCATCTGCCGCGTTTGCCGAAACCTTTTACCCAACTCAACCTGGTGGAAATCATTGCCTTGGCGATGAAGTGACGTGGCGGTTGTGCTGTTCATAGCGGGCAAGCATTGGCTGGGTGCTGATGCCGTGGACCAGAATGCTCAGGGCCACCACCGAGAGCGTCAAGTCGGTACACAAGGTGGCCACCGAAGGCAACAGATCGTGGTTCAAGGCGTAGAACAGGTAGTAGAAACTGCCGATGCCGCGAATGCCGAACCAGCCGATCAACCAGCGCTGCGGGCAATTGAGCAGCGAACCCCAGGGCATCAGCCAGACTGCTAGCGGGCGAATCATCCCGAACAGCACCAGTGCGAGCACCAGAGCCCGCCAGTCCCAGTGTGCAACCAGCACGACCCCGAGCAAGGTGACCAGAAACACTTCCATGGCCCGTTCCACCAGGCTGCCGAACGATAGCATGTCGCCCATCATGATTCCGGCAGCGACTTGCGTGTCTTCCAGGTGGTCCACATTGCCGGCCACGGCCGCTTCGGGTTCGACATGCTGGTGACCGACCACCGCCTGGACCAGATGTTCGGCTGGTGCCTGGGTGTCACCGCTTGTCTTGACCTCGGCCTGGCGCAAGCCCAGGCCGGCGGCAAACACCGAGAGAAACCCGTAGCCCTGAATGGTTTCGGCCACGACATAGGCCAGTGCGATCAGGGCCAGGGCCAGGTAATCATTGGGTGAGAAGGTGCTGTCGGCGTTCTTGATGCGCATGAACAAGGTCAGGCGGCCTATGCCGCGCCCCATCCAGTAACCGGTCAGCAGTCCGGCGGGCACGGCCCATAGCAGACTCTTGAGGATCCAGTCGTCGAGCCAGGCACCTGTATTGTCGCTGTGTTGCAGAAACAACAAGCCGAGGATCACGAAGGGGAATGCAATGCCATCGTTGAAACCGGCTTCACCGGTTAGCCCGAACCTGACCGGGTCGTAATCCCTGGCATCGCTGACCTGTACCAGAGAGGCCAGGACCGGATCGGTGGGCGCCAGAATCGACCCGATCAATAGCGATGGCCCCCACGGGAACCCAAACCCGAAATGCAGCAACAGGCTTACACCGGCAATGGTCAGGATCATCACCGGTCCCGCCAGGGCAAATGCCACCCGCCATCGGCGATCGCCCAGGGGCAGGCGCAACTTCAACCCGCAGACAAACAGCGAAAACAGTACCGCTACTTCCGATAGATGCTCCATCCAGAAGGCGGCATCCTTGATATCCAGCCTGAGCAAACCCAAGCCCGCCGGACCGATGGCGACGCCCAGTACCAGACACACCGCCGAAGTGGTGACCGGCATCCAGCGCAGGTACGACGAAGTCAGTGCCAGCGTCAGCAACACAGCCCCCAACACCGCCACCCAGGTAATGAAGCTCATGGTCCGGATCCCAAAAAACAACCGCCAGTGCAGGGCTATAGGTTGTTGAGCATCGCAGGCTTGGGTCGGTTCAATTTTTCAGAGAGGCACAGAATCGGCTTGCCGCCCTGTGGGAGCGAGCCTGCTCGCGAAGGCGCGGTGTCAGGCGACGACATTGCCGACCGACAGGACGCCATCGCGAGCAAGCTCGCTCCCACAAGGGGGATAGGTATGGCAGGAGGGGGAGATCAGGCCTTGAGATGGCGCAAACTGCGCTCCATCCGCGCGATACCTTCTTCAAGCAGCGAGCGTGGGCAGCCAAAATTCAGGCGCACGAACTGCTTGCAGAGTACTTGTAGGAGCGAGCTTGCTCGCGATGGACGTAAACGATAACGCGTTCTGTCTGAATAAACGCGTTGCGCTGGCGTTCATCGCGGGCAAGCCCGCTCCCACAGGGATCCGGGTGGTTGTTGAGGGGGGGATCAGGCCTTGAGGTGGCGCAAGCTGCGCTCCATCCGCGCGATGCCTTCTTCGAGCAGCGAGCGTGGGCAGCCGAAATTCAGGCGCACGAACTGCTTGCAGAGTACTTGTAGGAGCGAGCTTGCTCGCGATGGACGTAAACGATAACGCGTTCTGTCTGAATAAACGCGTTGCGCTGGCGTTCATCGCGGGCAAGCCCGCTCCCACAGGGATCCGGGTGGTTGTTGAGGGGCGGATCAGGCCTTGAGGTGGCGCAAGCTGCGCTCCATCCGCGCGATACCTTCTTCGAGCAGCGAGCGTGGGCAGCCGAAATTCAGGCGCACGAACTGCTTGCAGTCATCGCCGAAGTCCAGGCCGGCGCTCAAGCCGACCCTGGCCTGTTCGAGGAAGAACTGCTGCGGGTCGTCCAGCCCCAGTGCCGTGCAGTCGAGCCACGCCAGGTAGGTGCTTTGCGGCAGGTTCATGGTGATGCCCGGCAGGCGGGTGCGTACCGCTTCGGCGAGAAAATCGCGGTTGCCTTGCAGGTAGACCTTCAGTTCGGCCAGCCATGGCGCAGCTTCGCTGTAGGCGACGCGGGTGGCTTCCATGCCCAGCGGATTGACGCTGTCGACCATGCCGCAACGGGCGTGGTTGACCTTCTCGCGCAGGTGGCGGTCCTGGATGATCATGAACGAGGTCTTCAGGCCGGCGATGTTGTAGGCCTTGCTCGCCGACATCAGCGTGATGGTGCGCTGGGCGACTTGCGGGCTCAGCGTGGCCATCGGAATGTGCTGGCGGCCGTCGAAGCACAACTCGGCGTGGATCTCATCGGAAATGATCCAGGCATCATGTTCAAGGCAAATGTCGGCAATGGCTTGCAGCTCTGCGCGGGGGAAGGCTTTGCCCAGCGGGTTATGCGGGTTGCTCAGCAGCAGTGCACCACCGCCTTGCAGCGACTGGCTCAGGGTATCCAGCGGCGTGCTGTAGGTGCCGTCGGCTTGCGCATCGAAATTCAGCTCGACCCTGTTCAGGCCCCAATGTCCGGGTGCGTGGCGCAGCGGCGGGTAGTTCGGCACCTGCACAACGACGTTCTGTTGCGATTGCACCAGGGCCTTCAACGCCATGTTGAAGCCCGACTCGACGCCGGGCAGGAAAATCAGCTCCTGGGGCTCGACACGCCAGGCGTATTTGTTCCAGACGTCGGCAACGATAGCCTCGCGAAGGTCATCCTGGGCCACGCTGTAACCGACCATCGGGTGTTCCAGTCGTTTTTGCAGGGCCTGGATGATCACCGGCGGCGCGGCGAAATCCATGTCGGCGACCCACATCGGCAACACGTCCGCCGGGTAGCGGCTCCACTTGGTACTGCCGGTGTGGTGGCGGTCGAACACCTGATCAAAATCGAAAGTCATGCGCAAATCTCGTAAAGGCCGGTTAATCATGCCGACCATGATAAGCGCCAACCCCCTGTAGGAGCGAGCTTGCTCGCGATGACTGACACCACACCCCCTGTGGGAGCGGGCTTGCCCGCGAAGGGGCCGGCAGATCCAGCACGAGTGTTGGCTGACACTACGCTTTCGCGGGCAAGCCCGCTCCCACAGGTTTTGTGCCAATAGCCGGGCGCGCCGACTAACGCCCGACGGTCGGGTTCCATCGCAGATTCGACAGCATTGACTAAAGTTCAACTGTCGGCAGCCAGACTGCCGCTACCGTGGTTGTTCGAAAAAGCCCGGCCATGTACCGGGTTCCACCTGATCAGGAGTGCACGATGGATCTCAGCCGTCGTCAGTTCTTCAAGGTCGCCGGTATCGGCCTTGCAGGCTCTAGCCTGGGTGCGTTGGGCATGGCCCCGACGCTTGCCTTTGCCGAACAGGTGCGTCATTTCAAGCTCGCCCACACCCATGAAACCCGCAACACCTGCCCGTATTGCTCGGTCGGTTGCGGCTTGATCATGTACAGCCAGGGCGATACGGCAAAGAATGTCGCGCAAAACATCATCCACATCGAAGGTGACGCCGACCACCCGGTCAACCGCGGCACCCTGTGCCCCAAAGGCGCGGGCCTGCTGGATTTCATTCACAGTCCCGGCCGCCTGCAATACCCGCAGGTGCGCAAGCCCGGCAGCACCGAGTGGACGCGCATCTCCTGGGATGAAGCCCTCGATCGCGTCGCCAACCTGATGAAGGCCGACCGCGACGCCAACTTCATCGAGAAGAACGAGCAGGGGCAAACGGTGAACCGCTGGCTGACCACCGGTTTCCTCGCGGCATCGGCGGCGTCCAATGAAGCGGGCTACATCACCCACAAGGTGGTGCGCAGCCTCGGCATGCTGGGGTTCGATAACCAGGCGCGTGTCTGACACGGCCCGACGGTGGCAAGTCTTGCCCCGACGTACGGCCGTGGTGCCATGACCAATACCTGGACCGATATCGCCAACGCGAATCTGGTTCTGGTGATGGGCGGCAACGCAGCAGAAGCGCACCCGTGCGGCTTCAAATGGGTGACCGAAGCCAAGGCGCACAACAAGGCGCGGCTGATCGTGGTCGACCCGCGTTTTACCCGCACGGCCTCGGTGGCCGACTATTACGCGCCGATCCGTACCGGCACCGACATCGCCTTCATGGGCGGGCTGATCAACTATCTGCTGACCGAGGACAAGATCCAGCACGAGTACGTGCGCAACTACACTGACGTGTCGTTCATCGTCAAAGCCGGCTATGGCTTCGAGGACGGGATTTTCAGCGGCTATGACGCGGCCAAGCGCCTCTACACCGATAAATCCGGCTGGGGCTACGAAATCGGCGAAGACGGCTTTGCCAAGGTCGACCCGACCCTGCAGGATCCGCGCTGCGTCTATCAGTTGATGAAGCAGCATTACAGCCGTTACACCAAGGAACTGGCGAGCCAGATCTGCGGCATGCCGGTCGATGCCATGCAAAAAATCTGGGAGGAAATCGCCACTTGCTCGCAACCGGGCAAGACCATGACCATCCTCTACGCGCTGGGCTGGACCCAGCACTCGATTGGCGCGCAGATCATCCGCAGCGCGGCGATGGTGCAACTGCTGCTGGGCAACGTCGGCATGCCGGGCGGCGGCGTGAACGCCTTGCGCGGGCACTCCAACATCCAGGGGCTGACCGACCTGGGGCTGTTGTCCAATTCACTGCCGGGCTACCTCACGCTACCTGGCGATGCCGAACAGGATTACAACGCCTACATCGCCAAGCGTACGCAGAAGCCGTTGCGCCCGGGGCAACTGTCCTACTGGCAGAACTACAGCAAGTTCCACGTCAGCCTGATGAAATCCTGGTACGGCGCCAACGCCACCGTCGAGAACAACTGGGCTTACGAGTACCTGCCGAAACTGGACATCCCTCAATACGACATCCTCAAGGTGTTCGACCTGATGGGGCAAGGCAAGGTAAACGGCTACATGTGCCAGGGCTTCAACCCGATCGCCGCGCTGCCCGATAAAAACCGCGTGATGGCGGCGCTGGCCAAGCTTAAATGGCTGGTGGTGATGGACCCGCTGGCCACTGAGACTTCCGAGTTCTGGCAAAAGGTCGGGCCGTACAACGACGTGAACAGCGCCGACATCCAGACCGAAGTGATCCGCCTGCCCACCACCTGTTTTGCCGAGGAAGACGGTTCGCTGGTCAACAGCAGCCGCTGGCTGCAATGGCACTGGAAAGGCGCCGACGGCCCCGGCGAAGCGCGCACCGACGTACGGATCATGAGCGAATTGTTCCTGCGTCTGCGCCAGCGTTATCAGGCCGATGGCGGCGCGTATCCCGACCCGCTGCTCAAGTTGACGTGGCCGTACAAGATCGCCGACGAACCTTCGCCGGAGGAACTGGCCAAGGAGATCAACGGCTCGGCGACGACCGACTTCACCGACGCCACCGGCGCGGCGATCAAGGCCAACGCGCAACTGGCCGGTTTCGGCCAGCTCAAGGATGACGGCAGTACGGCCTCCGGTTGCTGGATTTTCTGTGGCAGCTGGACCGAACTGGGCAACCAGATGGCCCGCCGCGACAATAACGACCCGTACGGTATGCACCAGCATCAGGGCTGGGCCTGGGCCTGGCCGGCCAACCGGCGGATTCTCTACAACCGCGCCTCGGCGGACCTGCAAGGCAAACCGTGGGATCCGAAAAAACGCCTGGTGTGGTGGAACGGCAAAGCCTGGGCCGGCACCGATGTGCCGGACTACAAGGCCGACGTGCCGCCGGAAGCGGGGATGAACCCGTTCATCATGAACCCCGAAGGCGTGGCGCGATTCTTCGCCGTCGACAAGATGAACGAAGGTCCGTTTCCCGAGCACTACGAGCCGTTCGAGACACCGATCGGCATCAATCCGCTGCACCCGCAAAACAAGAAAGCCACCAGCAACCCGGCAGCGCGGATCTTCGATTCGGTCTGGGACACCCTCGGCGTGGCCAAGGATTACCCGTACGCCGCCACCAGTTACCGGCTGACCGAGCATTTCCACTTCTGGAGCAAGCATTGCAAGCTCAACGCGATCACCCAACCGGAGCAATTCGTCGAGATCGGCGAAGTGCTGGCCAAGGAAAAAGGCATAGTCGCAGGCGATAGGGTACGGGTCAGCAGCAAGCGTGGCTTCATTGAAGCGGTAGCGGTGGTGACCAAGCGGATTCGTCCGCTGCAGGTCAACAACCAGGTGGTGCACCAGATCGGCATTCCGCTGCACTGGGGCTTTACCGGGCTCACGCGACACGGTTACCTGACCAACACCCTGGTGCCGTTCCTCGGCGATGGCAACACACAGACCCCGGAATCCAAGTCATTCCTGGTCAACGTGGAGAAAGTCTAAATGGCCAGCCAAGACATCATTGCCCGCTCGGCCACCACCACACCCGCGCCCTCGGTGCGCGGCATGGAGGAAGTCGCCAAGCTGATCGATACCACCAAATGCATTGGCTGCAAGGCCTGCCAGGTTGCCTGCTCGGAATGGAACGATCTGCGCGATGAGGTCGGCCACAACCACGGTACCTACGACAACCCGCAGGACCTCAGCGCGGAAACCTGGACGCTGATGCGATTCACCGAGCACGAGACCGATGCCGGCAACCTGGAATGGCTAATCCGCAAGGACGGCTGCATGCACTGCGCCGAGCCCGGTTGCCTGGCGGCATGCCCCAGCCCCGGGGCGATCATCAAGCACGCCAACGGCATCGTCGATTTCGATCAGGACCACTGCATCGGTTGTGGCTACTGCATCACCGGGTGTCCGTTCAACATTCCACGGATCTCGCAAAAGGATCACAAGGCCTACAAGTGCACCCTGTGCTCGGACCGGGTGGCGGTCGGGCTGGAACCGGCCTGCGTGAAAACCTGCCCGACCGGTGCCATCGTGTTCGGCTCCAAAGACGACATGAAGGAGCACGCCGCCGAACGCATCGTCGATCTCAAAAGCCGCGGCTTTGAAAACGCCGGCCTGTACGACCCCGAAGGCGTTGGCGGCACCCACGTGATGTACGTGCTGCACCATGCCGATACGCCAAGAGTGTATGCGGGCTTGCCCGATCACCCGGCGATCAGCCCGTTGGTAGGGCTGTGGAAAGGCATCAGTAAACCCCTGGCGCTGCTGGCCATGGGCGCGGCGGTGCTGGCCGGGTTCTTCCACTACGTGCGGGTCGGCCCGCAAATCGTCGAAGAGGATGAACATCCCGAGCCACCGGACAACGCCGTGCACGAAGTCGATCCGTCGGTGCATACCTTCGATCCCCGTGGGGAGGGCAGGCCATGAGCAACAAGACGATCCTGCGCTACACCAGCAACCAGCGCACCAATCACTGGCTGGTGGCGATTCTGTTCCTCATGGCGGGGCTGTCCGGTCTGGCGCTGTTCCACCCGGCATTGTTCTGGCTGAGCAACCTGTTCGGCGGCGGGCCATGGACACGCATCCTGCACCCGTTCATGGGCGTGCTGATGTTCCTGCTGTTTCTTGGCCTGGTGTTTCGCTTCTGGCGCGCCAACTACTTCATCGCCAACGACCGCCTGTGGCTCAAGCGCATCGACCGGGTGATGAAAAATGAAGAGGAGGGCGTCCCGCCCATCGGCAAATACAACCCCGGGCAGAAGCTACTGTTCTGGACTTTACTGCTGTGCATGCTGGTGCTGTTGTTCAGCGGACTGGTGATCTGGCGTGCCTACTTCAGCGAGTATTTCGGCATCACCACGATACGCTGGGCGATGTTGCTGCATGCACTGGCCGGGTTTGTGCTGATCCTGAGCATCATCGTGCACATCTACGCCGGTATCTGGATCAAAGGCTCGGTCAGCGCCATGGTGCACGGCCGGGTCAGCCGCGGCTGGGCCAGGAAACACCACGAACTCTGGTATCGCCAAGTGACTCAAGATGAGACCCGCGACGAAGCGCCTACGCGACCGATCACCAAAAAGGGCTGACATTTGCCAACCATCCTTGAACCTGGAGAAATCGAAGCGGCGGCCAGTTCGCCGCCGTTTCTGTACATGCCACCGACAAACCTGTTCGGTCTGCGCGCCCAACGTCTGGAATCGCTGGCCGAAGGGCATCCGCTGGCCGATTACCTGCGCCTGATTGCCGGGTTGTGCCGGGTGCAGCAACAGGTGCTGGACGACCCGCCGCCTGGCGAGCCTCTGGACCGGCAGCGCATCGAATTGTGCCAGCAGCACGGCTTGCCGCCCTTTGCGGCCGACAGCCTGGCGCGCGAAGACGACTGGCAGCTTTACCTCGATGCCTTGTTGCAGCGCTATGGCGCACCGCCACAATCCGCCGTGGCCGATGCCGTGGACACCTTGCGCCTGGCCGGTGCCGGGCAACGCCGCGCCTGGGCGGTGGCACTGGTCAGCGGCCAGTATTCTCTGGTACCGGCGGCGCTGGTGCCGTTTCTCGGTGCGGCGCTGCAAACGGCCTGGAGCCACTGGCTGTTGAGTACGCCGAACCTGGCACTGACTCCCGGCGACAGCCTCAGCCAGTGCCCGGCCTGCGGCTCGCCGGCCATGGCCGGGGTCATCCGCCATCGCGGCAAGCACAATGGCTTGCGTTATCTGGTCTGTTCGTTGTGTGCCTGCGAGTGGCACGTGGTGCGGGTCAAGTGCGTGTATTGCGAGCAGAGCAAGGGCCTGGAATACCTCAGCCTTGAAGATGATCGCCATGCCGCCAACCAGGCGCCGTTGCGCGCCGAAGTCTGCCCCGGTTGCAACAGCTATCTGAAGTTGCTCTACCTGGAAAACGACGCGCATGCCGAAGCGTTGTCGGCAGACCTGTCCAGCCTGATGCTCGACATGCGCCTGGCCCAGGACGGTTATCAGCGCCTGGCGCCGAATCTGCTGCTGGCGCCGGGAGACGAATAAACGCAGCGTCTACACTCTGGCGCGAGGGTCATTCGTTTCCAGGAGTGCCAGATGTCTGCACGCGGTGCCAGCCAATCCCTGCGTCTACCTTCCATCGACAGTCTGTTGCGTCACCCCGCGTGCCGGCCGCTGGCCGAGCGGCATGGACGCGACGCCTTGCTGGGTGCCTTGCGGCTTTTGCTGGATGAGATGCGCGAAGGGGCACGGCAGGGTTTGCTCGAACCTGTAGAAGTCAGCGCCGAGGTGCTGGCAGGCAGGGTCGGCGAGCGATTGGCCATCTTGCATCGCAGCCATGTGCGGCGGGTGTTCAACCTCACCGGCACGGTGCTGCACACCAACTTCGGGCGGGCGTTGTTGCCCGAAGAGGCGATCGAGGCGGTGCAAATGGCCGCGCGTTATCCGCTCAACCTTGAGTTCGACCTGCGCAGCGGCAAGCGCGGCGATCGCGACGACCTGATCGAAGGCTTGATCCGCGAACTGACCGGCGCCGAAGCGGTGACCGTGGTCAACAACAATGCCGCCGCGGTCCTGCTGACCCTCAACAGCCTGGGGGCGCGCAAGGAGGGGATTATTTCCCGGGGCGAACTGATTGAAATCGGCGGCGCCTTCCGCATTCCCGACATCATGGCCCGCGCCGGGGTGAAGCTCGTCGAGGTGGGCACCACCAACCGCACCCATGCCCGCGACTACGAGGCTGCCATCAGCCCGCGCAGCGGTTTGATCATGCGGGTGCACGCGAGCAACTACAGCATTCAAGGCTTCACCACGAGTGTGCCGACCGCCGAACTGGCGCAACTGGCTCACCGGCACGGCTTGCCGTTCCTCGAAGACCTCGGCAGCGGCAGTCTGCTGGACTTGACCCGCTGGGGGCTGCCCGCCGAGCCGACAGTACGCCAGGCGCTGCTGGATGGCGCGGACATCGTGACCTTCAGTGGCGACAAACTGCTCGGCGGCCCGCAAGCGGGGCTGATTGTCGGTCGCAAGGACCTGATCGCCAGGATCAAGAAAAACCCGCTCAAGCGTGCGCTGCGGGTCGACAAAATGACCCTGGCCGCCCTGGAAGCGGTGCTGGGTCTATACCGAAACCCGGACCGGCTGGCCGAGCGCTTGCCGAGCCTGCGCCTGCTGACCCGGCCACAGGCCGATATCCTCGCCCAGGCTGAGCGCTTGCAGCCGACGCTGGCCCATATGTTGGGTGACGGCTGGAGCGTCAGCGCCATGCCGTCACTGGGCATGATCGGCAGCGGCAGCCAACCGGTGGCGCGGCTGGCCAGCGCGGCGCTGTGCATTCGCCCACTCACGTCGAAGCGTTTGCGCGGGCGATCCTTGCTGAATCTGGAAGAGGCCTTTCGCGCCTTGCCGATTGCGGTGCTCGGGCGCATTGACGATGACGCCCTGTGGCTGGACCTGCGGCAACTGGACGACGAACCGGCCTGGCTGACGCAGCTCGATCAATTGCACGTGGAGGGCCGGGCAGGGTGATTGTCGGCACCGCAGGACACATCGACCATGGCAAGACGGCGCTGCTCCAGGCGCTCACGGGGCAGGCGGGCGATCGGCGCCGGGAGGAGCGTGAGCGCGGCATGACCATCGACCTCGGCTACCTGTATGCCGCGCTGGCGCCGGAGGAGCCACTGACCGGTTTCATCGACGTTCCCGGTCATGAGCGCTTCACCCACAACATGCTGGCCGGGGCACAGGGCATCGATCTGGTGTTGCTGGTGGTGGCCGCCGATGACGGGGTGATGCCGCAGACCCGCGAGCACCTGGCGATCGTCGAGTTGCTCGGCATCCCGCGGGCGCTGGTGGCGATCAGCAAGTGCGATCGGGTCGACAGCGCCAGGGTGCAAGACGTGCGTGAGCAGATCCGTACCTTGATGGCGCCCGGACCCTATGCCGATGCGCCGCTGATTGCACTGTCGAGCGTGACCGGCGAGGGCATCGAAACTTTGCGCAAGGCGTTGCTCGATGCCCAGCGTGAAGTGTCGCAACGCAACACCGAAGGTGGTTTTCGCCTGGCGATCGACCGGGCCTTCAGCGTGGCCGGGGCCGGTATCGTGGTGACCGGCACGGCGCTGTCCGGCCAGGTCGCGGTGGGCGATACCTTGTTACTGGGACCACAAGGCAAACCGGTGCGCATTCGCGGACTGCATGCACAAAACCAGGCCGCCGAACACGCCTGTGCCGGCCAGCGCGTGGCGTTGAACCTGAGTGCCGAACGGCTGGCGCTGGAGCACATCCACCGCGGTCACTGGTTGTTCGCCGACGGCTTGTACGCGCCCACCCAACGCCTGGACATCGACATGCAGTTGCTTGCCGGCGAATCCCGGGCCTTCGAACACTTTCAACCGGTGCACGTGCACCTCGGCACCCAGGACGTCACCGGCAGAGTCGCCTTGCTTGAAGGCGCCAGCCTGGCGCCCGGTGGGCGGATGTTTGCACAACTGCTGCTCAATACGCCGGTGCACGCGGTGAAAGGCGATCGGCTGATCCTGCGCGACCAGAGTGCCCAACGTACCTTGGGCGGCGGTCGGGTACTCGATCCGTTCGCACCGACCCGGCAACGCCGCAGCCCCGAACGCGTGGCGCAGCTGACGGCGCTGGCGAGCAGCACCAGGCTGGAGGATGTTTTACCGGCATTGCTGGCCCACAGCGACACCGGGCTCGATCCGCAGCGCCTGGAGCGGCAGTTCAACCGACCGCGCAGCCGTTGGGTATTACCCGCTGACGTGCGCTTGATCGACACCCGCCAGGGCGCGTTGCTGTTCAGTGCCAGCCGTTGGCAGGGCTTGAAGGCCGCCGTGCTGGAACAGCTCGCACGCTTTCATCAACTGGAGCCGGACCAGATGGGGCCGGACCGCGATCGCTTGCGCCGATTTGCCGGCAGCACTCAAGAACGCGGGACATTCATCAGCCTGCTCGACGAGTTGCTGGCCAGCGGCGACATCGCCAGCAGTGGCCCGTGGTTGCATCTGCCCGGGCACCAGGTGCGCTTGAGCGAAGAGGACGAAGCCCTGTGGCTGCAATTGCAGCCGCTGTTCGAACAGGCCGCATTCGACCCGCCGTGGGTGCGCGACCTGGGGCATGAGGAAGCGGCCGTGCGCGGGCTGCTGCGTAAAATGGCGCGCCTGGGCCTGATGCATCAAGTGGTGCGCGACCTGTTTTATACCGACAGCATGATTCGCCGATTGGCGGCTATGCTGTTGCAACTGGCGGACACCAACCCGGTGATCCAGGTGACGGCGTTTCGTGATGCGGTGGGCCTGGGGCGCAAGCGCAGTATCCAGATACTGGAATACTTCGACCGCATCGGCCTGACCCGGCGTTTTGGCGATCGTCGCCTGGTTCGCCCGGACAATGCGTTGGCCCAGCGCAATGAGCCCTGATTCAGGGGCAGGATTTCAAGGAAGGCAATCGCGCCCGGTGGCGCGGCCGGGCTTCAAACCCGGTTGGGGACGGCATCCGTTCCCGGGCAGGTTCGACTCCGGCTGCCTTCCGCCAATCACTCCCAGGCTTGCTGACTCTTTAGGAGCGAGCTTGCTCGCGATGGTCGTTAACGATAACGCTTGTTTACTGGGTAACCGCGGCGCTCTCGAGACCATCGCGAGCAGGCTCGCTCCTACAGACGAGGTCCTCTGTGGGAGCTGGCTTACCAGCGATGGTCGTTAACGATAATGCGTTTCTACTGGCTAAACGCGGCGCTCTTGAGACCATCGCGAGCAAGCTCGCTCCTACAGACTGGTCAATCGCCGACAACGCCGGACCAACGATGCGCTCGTCTCAATCCGGCTGTCCATCGGCCGGTCCGGCACGCGGCCGGCTATCCATTATTCTGATATTGATGCAAGCGCTAACGGACGAGGAGGTGACGCAATCATGCCTGCCCAGGATCGCGAACTGCTGGACCGGATATTGACCGCTCATGGCGGCCTGGCACGCTGGAACAGTTTCAATAAGGTCTGCGCCACGCTCGTCACCGGCGGCTCGCTCTGGGGCATGAAAGGGTTGACCCAGGACAGCGCGCCACGCCAGATGACTGTGTGGCTGCATGAACAAAGAGCCTCGGTGACACCCTTCGGTGCACCGGGGCAATTCACGGCCTATACGCCGAACCGGATCGCCATCGAGAATACCGCGGGCAAGGTGATTGCCGAGCGCCAGGCACCCCGGGCATCCTTCAAGGGCCACGGGGAACACACGGCCTGGGACCCGTTGCACCGGGCCTACTTCAACGGCTATGCGATGTGGTCCTACCTGACCATGCCCTTCCTGTTCACCTTGCCGGGCGTAACCAGCGAGGAAATCGAGCCCTTGCAAGAGGGCGCCGAGCTGTGGCGGCATTTGCGGGTGCACTTCCCCGACAGCATCGCAACCCACAGCGCCATCCAGGACTTCTATTTCGGCGATGACTTTCTGCTGCGCCGCCACGACTACAACGTCGATGTGAGCGGTGGCATGCCCGCTGCCCAACTGGTTTATGACTACGTCCAGGCCGACGGCTTGCGCATGCCGGGCAAGCGGCGAGCCTATCGGCGCAAGGCCGATGGGCAGGTCAACAAGGAGGCGTTGCTGGTGTCGATCGACTTGAGCGAGATCCATTACTCGTAGCAAACCAATGGCAGGAAACTGTAGGAGCCAGCCTGCTGGCGATGGTCTCAAACGCGCCACGCTCATCCAGTTCACCCGCGCTATCGTTGACGACCATCGCAGACAAGCCAGCTCCCACAAAGGACCGTGCCCACGCTGAAACTGTAGGAGCCAGCCTGCTGGCGATGGACTCAAATGCGCCGCGTTCATCCAGTTCACACGCGTTATCGTTAACGACCATCGCAGGCAAGCCAGCTCCCACAAGGGGTCATGCCCGCGCTAAAACTGTAGGAGCCAGCCTGCTGGCGATGGACTCCAATGCGCCGCGTTCATCCAGTTCACCCGCGTTATTGTTAACGACCATCGCAGGCAAGCCAGCTCCCACAAAGGACCGTGCCCACGCTGAAACTGTAGGAGCCAGCTTGCTGGCGATGGACTCAAGCGCGCTGCGTTTATCCAGCTCATACGCGTTATTGTTAACGACCATCGCAGGCAAGCCAGCTCCCACAAGGGACCGTGCCCACGCTGAAACTGTGGGAGCGAGCTTGCTCGCGATGGACTCAAGCGCACCGCGTTTGCTACTGGATAAATACGCGAAGGTTAAAGATGATCCGCATCGATCACAGCCTTGGCGAACGCCTGCGGGTCTTCCTGCGGCAGGTTGTGGCCGATGCCGCCGTTGATCAGCCGGAATTCGTATTTGCCGGTGAAGCGCTTGGCATAGTCTTCGGGGGCCGGGTGCGGTGCGCCGTTGGCATCGCCTTCAAGGGTAATGGTCGGCACGCTGATGGACGGCGCCGTGGCCAGTTTCTGCTCCAGCGCTTCGTAGCGGCTTTCACCCTGGACCAGGCCCAGGCGCCAGCGGTAGTTGAACACGGTGATGTCGACATGGTCGGGGTTGTCCAGCGCCTTGGCGCTGCGGTCGAACGTGGCGTCATCGAACGCCCATTTCGGCGAAGCCAGTTGCCAGATCAGCTTGGCGAAGTCGTGGGTGTTTTTCGCATAACCGGCGCGACCGCGGTCGGTGGCGAAGTAGAACTGATACCACCACTGCAGTTCCGCCTTGGGGGGCAGCGGGTTCTTGCCGGCCGCCTGGTTGCCGATCAGATAACCGCTGACCGAGACCAGCGCCTTGACCCGCTCCGGCCACAGCGCCGAGACAATGCCGGCCGAACGCGCACCCCAGTCATAACCACCGAGCACCGCTTGCTTGATCTTAAGGGCATCCATGAAGTCGATGACATCACTGGCCAGCGCAGCCGGCTGGCCATTGCGCAGGGTCTTGTCGGACAGGAAATGCGTATCGCCATAGCCGCGCGCATAGGGCATCAGTACCCGGTAGCCCTTGGCGGCGAGCAACGGCGCGACTTCGTCATAGCTGTGAATGTCGTACGGCCAGCCGTGCAGCAGGATCACCACCGGTCCGTCGGCCGGGCCGGTTTCGGCGTACGCCACGTCCAGCAGCCCGGCGTTGACATGCTTGAGCGGGCCGAACGGCGAGGGCGTCGCCTTAGTGGTTTGGGCTGGGGGCGCAGCCGGCTGCACGGTGGCGGCCGTTTGCGCATGAGCTGCGCCGAGCACACCGAACAGGGTGAGTGCGAGGATCGACGGGCCGACCAGGTGGCGGCGAGTCTTGCCGGTGTTGCTGTTGCGCAGTGCCATCTTCATGGGATGTCTCCATTACCAGCCATGGGGCAGGGATCGGTCTGAGCCCCTGCAAACCTTGCTTGCATTGAAACGCGGCAACGTATCCGGCCTGTGTCCAGGCGCCGGCCGGGTGAAAGTCTATGTATCGGGAAGTCGCACTGACACAGTGTGATACACAGCGGCGTCATGCGTGGGGCGTGCTGCCGAGCGTACGCCTCGCGAGGTTCGCGCTGCTGTAGCCTTTGCGCGGGTTTCTGACCGGATTTGTTCAAACTATTTTCCCGAATGCATGGCAATCACCCTGTAACTGAGCTTTTCTAATGACTCTGACGACCCGTGATCGCCCCGCAGGTTTCCGTGGAGAACAATCGATGCCTACCTTCCAAACGCCTGTCCGGTTGTTCGGTCTCGGTCTAGCCATAGGTCTGTTCACCATCCCGCTGCACGCCGCACAAGCTCCCTCTGCCAATCCGCCTGCGGTGCAATTGGAACCCAGGGCGCTGGAGGTTCTAAAGGGCATGAGTGCCAGGCTCGCGGGCACTCAGGGCATGAGTTTCAAAGCCGTCACGACCTACGAAAAGCCCAGCCGGCTAGGGCCTCCCCTGGCCTATGGCACGGTGGACCTGGTCAACGTGCAACGACCGGATCGCCTTCGTGTGCTGACTTCCGGCGACGGCCCGGCCACCGAGTTTTACTACGACGGCAAAAAAGCCTATGCCTTCGAACGTAAAGGTAACTTGCTGGCCCAGGCGGACGCGCCGCCTACCATTGATGCGACCCTGGAGGCCGCGTACCAGCGTGCCGCGATCTATTTTCCGTTCACCGACGTGATCGTCGCCGATCCCTACCAGGATTTGTCCCGGGACCTGCGTGTGGCGTTTTACGTCGGCCAAAGCACGGTGGTCGGTGATACCACCACCGATGTGATCGCCTACACCAGCGACAGCGTGTTCGTCCAGGCGTGGATCGGCGTGCAGGACAAGCTGCCACGCCGGTTGCGCGCCGTGTTTCTCGATGATCCGACACGATCCCGGCATCAAGTCGATTTCAGTGACTGGAAGCTCCAGTCGGCGATGCCTGTCGATTTTTTCAGACCTGACCACATCGAAACGGCCCACCGCATTCAGTTTGCCCCACCGCCCGATCTTCGTGCCCCGCAGGGGGTAAAAGAGCCCGTGGCGAAACCCTGAACAAGGAGACTGACCCATGAACAGATCTACCTTGAAATTCGCCGGCCTGCTTGTCGCTGTGCTCACTTGCGACCAGGCAGCGGCCTGGTACCACGCTTCCGGCTTCGGACGTACTTACGGAGGAGGGGGCTCATGGAGTCATTCGGGTGAATACGGCTCGGCGTCGGGCGGTGGCGGCAGTTGGAGTGGCGAAACCAATCGCGGCGGCTCGGCTTCCGGAGGCGATGGGAGCTGGAGCGGCACAGGCTATCGCGGCGGCACGGCGTCCGGTGGCGAGGGCTCCTGGCACGGCACGGGCGCGGAAGGTGGAACGGCTTCGGGTGGCGAAGGTGCCTGGCATGCGCAGGGTGTAAATGGCGCCACCGCCGCCGGCTATCACGCGGATGGCTATGGCACGACGGCTTACCGCCCCCCTGTTTATGGCACAACCGCCTACCGCTCCGTGCCTTACGGGACCGCTTACTACCATCCGCCAACCGCCGTGATTGCCAGCAGTGGCTGCTACAACTGTGGCTATAACGAGGGAGTCAATCCGGCCGCTGCCGCTGCGGCGGGCGTGGTCGCCGGTGAAGCAGCAGCGACGGTCGCCGACCAGAACGCCAGCTACAACGCCGGCATGGTGGCTTCCGCCCCACCGACAATGCCCATGGGTGCGACGTACGCCTCACTGCCCCAAGGCTGTGGCTTGATAAGTTTCTCCAATACCACGTACTACCAGTGCGGCAATTCCTGGTTGCGACCGTCCTTTGGCGCCAACGGCGTTTATTACACCGTTGTGCCGATGCCTTGAGCCCCTGGCGGCTCATAGATGGGGCCAGAACTGTCAGGCGACGTTCATGCTGCGGTGCGTGTTGACCAGGTTCAGCACGACGCCCGGATCTGCCAGAGTGGAGATATCCCCCAACCCTTCGTACTCAGCCGCCGCAATCTTGCGCAGAATCCGCCGCATGATCTTGCCCGAACGAGTCTTCGGCAGCCCCGGTGCCCATTGGATCACATCCGGCGAGGCAATCGGCCCGATCTCCTTGCGCACCCAGTTCTTCAGTTCCAGGCGCAGCTGCTCGTTCGGCTCCTCGCCGTTTTTCAGGGTGACGTAGACATAAATGCCCTGTCCCTTGATGTCGTGCGGCACACCGACCACCGCCGCCTCGGCGACTTTCGGGTGCGCGACCATCGCGCTTTCGATCTCGGCGGTGCCCATGCGGTGGCCGGAGACGTTGAGCACGTCGTCCACGCGCCCGGTGATCCAGTAGTAGCCATCGGCATCGCGACGGGCGCCGTCACCGGTGAAGTACATGCCGCGGAAGGTCTTGAAGTAGGTGTCGACGAAGCGGTCATGGTCGCCAAACAGCGTACGCGCCTGGCCTGGCCACGAATCGAGAATCACCAGGTTGCCCTCGGCCTCGCCTTCGATGATGTTGCCCAGGTTGTCCACCAGGGCCGGCACCACGCCGAAGAACGGACGCGCCGCCGAACCCGGCTTGAGGGCATGGGCGCCCGGCAGCGGGCTCATCATGTTGCCGCCGGTTTCGGTCTGCCACCAGGTGTCGACGATCGGGCAACGGGACTTGCCGACGTTCTTGTAGTACCAGTCCCAGGCTTCCGGGTTGATCGGCTCGCCCACCGAACCCAACAGGCGCAGGCTGCTGCCATCGGCGCCTTCAACAGCGGCGGTGCCCGAGGCCATCATGGCGCGGATCGCGGTCGGCGCCGTGTAGAGGATGTTGACCTTGTGCTTGTCGACGATCTTCGCCACCCGGGTGATGTCCGGGTAGTTCGGCACGCCTTCGAACAGCAGGGTGGTCGCGCCGTTGGCCAGCGGGCCGTAGACGATGTAGCTGTGGCCGGTGACCCAGCCGACGTCGGCGGTGCACCAGTAGATCTCGCCCGGGCGGTAGTCGAACACGCGCTCGTGGGTCATGGCGGCGTACAGCAGGTAGCCGCCGGTGGTGTGCTGCACGCCCTTCGGTTTGCCGGTGGAGCCGGAGGTGTAAAGGATGAACAGCGCTTCTTCGGCGCCCATCTCTTTGGGCGCGCACACGGTGCCGGCCACTTTCATCAGGTCCTCGAACCAGATGTCGCGGTGCTGGTTCCACTTGATGTCGCCACCGGTGCGCTTGCACACGATGACTTTCTGGATGCTGCTGGTTTCCGGGTTGGTCAGCGCGTCGTCGACGTTGGCCTTGAGCGGGATCTTCTTGCCGGCACGAATGCCTTCGTCGGCGGTGATCACCACTTTGGATTTGCAGTCGATGATGCGACCGGCCAGGGCTTCCGGCGAGAACCCGCCGAACACCACCGAGTGGATCGCGCCGATCCGGGTGCAGGCGAGCATGGCGACCACGGCTTCGGGGATCATCGGCATGTAGATCGTCACCACGTCGCCGCGGTGCACGTCCTGGCCGCGCAGGGCGTTGGCGAACTTGCAGACTTGTTCGTGCAACTCGCGGTAGGTGATGTTGCGGCTTTCGGCAGGGTCATCGCCTTCCCAGATGATCGCGACCTGGTCGCCGCGCTCGGCCAGATGACGGTCGAGGCAGTTGTAGGACACGTTCAGGGTGCCGTCGGCGAACCACTTGATGTCGACATGGTGGTCGTCGAAGGAGGTCTGCTTCACCGTGGTGAAAGGCTTGATCCAGTCGAGGCGCTTGGCTTGCTCGCGCCAGAAGCCGTCCGGGTTGACGACCGACTGCTGGTACATGGCCTTGTAGGTCGCCTCGTCGGTCAGGGTGTTGGCCAGAACCTCGGGACGAACGGGATACAGGGAAGCCGCACTCATCTTTCTTACCTCGGTGGAATAGTTGTTTTTGTGATCTGTTACGGGGTTGCAGCTCAAGCATTCGGGCAAATGCAACATTCAAATCCGGAAGCGACTCAGTAGTTTGTCTTGCTGGCCGACGTGGTCGACCATGACCAGGCACTGGCGAACCTGTTTGTCCGCGCTGCCGGAGACTTCAAGACTGATGTCGCGGATATTGGTGGTGTTGCGGTTGATTTCTTCGGTCGTGGCGCTTTGTTCTTCTGCGGCTGCGGCAATCTGCAGGTTCATGTCATTGATGCGGTAAATGGCCAGGCGTATGCGTTCGAGGGTGTCATTGGCGGCCTTGGCATCGCCAGCCGTTTTGCTGGCCGTGTCGCGGCTCTGCTGCATGCGTGCCTGGGCATGTTTTACCCCGGTCTGCAGCTGGTCGATCATCTCGCGTATTTCCTGGGTGGATTGCTGGGTGCGCGAGGCCAGGGAGCGCACCTCATCGGCTACGACCGCAAATCCGCGTCCCGATTCGCCGGCACGGGCCGCCTCGATGGCGGCATTGAGGGCGAGCAGATTGGTCTGGTCTGCGATGCTGGTGATGACCGCCACAATCGATTCAATGCTTTGGCTGAGGGTGGACAAGTCATTGATCGCATGACCGGTGGCGTCCATCTCCTCGGCCAAGCGCTTGATGGCCCCGGTAGACCGGGAAACCAGAGCGACGCCGTCGGCGGTTTCTTCGTTAGCCGCGATGGCCGCTTCGGCAGCGGTTTGCGCGTTGCGCGCCACATCCTCGGCGGTCGAGGCCATCTCGGTCATGGCGGTGGCCAGTTGATCCAGTTCCTGCAATTGCACCTGTACGCGGTTGGCGGCCTGATCCGCTTCGCATGAGGTCGCGGTGGTGCTCTCGCGGACCTGTTGCGAGCTGTTTTTCACGTCGCCAATGAGCGCCTTGAGGTTGTGCAGGAACTGGTTGAACTCCCCGGCGACCAGCGCAATTTCATCATTGCCGATCACCGGCAGCTGGCGGGTCAGGTCACCTTCACCGCGATTGATGTCTGCCAGCGAGTCCTTCAGTTGTTCCAGTGGCCGCAGCAGTCGCCTGACCAGCAGGCCCAACACCAACAGGCTGAGCAGCACGCCCAGGCCGGTACCGATCACGGCTCGCCAACTCAGGGTATGGGCGGCGGCCATGACGATGTCCTGGTCCAGGACCACGCCGATGTACCAATCCATACCCTTGAGACCGGAGAGCGGGATGAAGGACACCAGGAGGGATTTCCCGCCGCTGCTCACCTCTTGAAGCTGAGCGTCGAGGGGCAGGGCGCTCCCGGCAAAAAGCTGACTGTAGGGCTTGCCGTTCAGTTCGGCGTCCGGGTGAGAAATGATGTTGCCGCTTTTACTGAGCAGGAACGCGTAACCGGCCCCGCCGAAATCCAGGGTATTGATGGCATCGGCCACCGTGGTCAGGCGGATGTCGCCGCCAAACACCCCGAGCAACTGCCCCGCGTCGCTGATCCGGGCGACGGCCGAAATCAGGATTTCACCCGTGGTGGAGTCCTTGTAGGGTTCGGTCAGGACGGCTTGGCTGCCGGTCTTTCCCGTCGAATACCAGGGACGGGTGCGGCCGTCATAATCGGGTTTCGGATTCCACGCCGCCGTATTCTTGATGGGCTTTCCATCAGCCTCGAGGGCGCCAAACACCAGCTTGAATTCGTCTTTCAGAATGGGTGAGTCGATGATCCGTTGGGTCGTTTGCACACTGTACTGGCGATCGATCGCCTGGGAGGCCAGGTCCATCAAATGAAGCTTGCCGTTCAGCCAGTTCTCGATCTGACGTGCCACCGCATTGCTCGATTCGGCAATGCTCGCCTCGACCTGGTGACGCAAAATGCTACGGATCTGCTCTACCTGAACCAGCGATAGAAGACTGGTGGTCACCAACAGCACACAAGCAGCCACAAGGCTCACCTTGTAACGGATTTTCATCGAGGGCTCCAAAGGGGCGATCAAGGGGAACAGAAAAATCTCAGGTCAGTGAGGACGCCTTCGCGAGCAGGCTCGCTCCTGTAGGAGCTGCCGCAGGCTGCGATCTTTTGATCTGGCAATGGGAGCCACCGACAAGCAACGATCAAAAGATCGCAGCCTGCGGCAGCTCCTACATTCCCCGCTGCTTAGAAGAAGCCCAACGGATTGATGTCGTAGCTCACCAGCAGGTTTTTGGTCTGCTGATAGTGATCAAGCATCATCTTGTGGGTTTCACGGCCGACGCCGGACTTCTTGTACCCGCCGAACGCGGCGTGCGCCGGGTACAGGTGGTAGCAGTTGGTCCACACACGGCCGGCCTTGATGGCGCGACCCATGCGGTAGGCGCGGTTGATGTCGCGGGTCCAGAGGCCGGCGCCCAGGCCGAACTCGGTGTCGTTGGCGATGGCCAGGGCTTCGGCTTCGTCCTTGAAGGTGGTGATGCTCACCACCGGGCCAAAGATTTCTTCCTGGAACACGCGCATCTTGTTGGTGCCCTTGAGCAGCGTCGGCTGGATGTAATAGCCGCTCGCCAGGTTGCCCTCGAGTTTTTCCACCTTGCCGCCGGTCAGCAACTCGGCACCTTCGCCCTTGGCGATTTCCAGGTACGAAAGGATCTTGTCGAATTGCTGCTCGGACGCCTGGGCGCCGACCATGGTGTCGGTGTCCAGCGGGTCGCCGCGTTTGATTTGCAGGACCTTCTTCATCACCACTTGCATGAATTCGTCGTAGATCGACTCCTGCACCAGCGCGCGGGAAGGGCAGGTGCAGACTTCGCCCTGGTTGAAGAACGCCAGCACCAGGCCTTCGGCGGCTTTCTCGATGAAGGACGGTTCGGCCTTCATGATGTCTTCGAAGAAGATGTTCGGCGACTTGCCACCCAGCTCCACGGTGGACGGAATGATGTTTTCGGCGGCGCATTTCATGATGTGCGAGCCGACCGGGGTCGAGCCGGTGAAGGCGATCTTGGCGATGCGTTTGCTGGTGGCCAGGGCTTCGCCGGCTTCTTTGCCGAAGCCTTGCACGATGTTCAGCACGCCCGGTGGCAGCAGGTCGCCGATCAGTTCGACCAGCACGGTGATGCCCAGCGGGGTTTGCTCGGCGGGTTTGAGCACGATGCAGTTGCCAGCAGCCAGTGCCGGGGCGAGTTTCCACGCGGCCATCAGGATCGGGAAGTTCCACGGGATGATCTGGCCGACCACGCCCAACGGCTCATGGAAGTGATAGGCCGCGGTGTGTTCGTTGATTTCAGCGGAGCTGCCTTCCTGGGCACGGATGCAACCGGCGTAATAGCGGAAGTGGTCCACCGCCAGCGGGATGTCGGCGTTCAGCGTTTCACGCACGGCCTTGCCGTTGTCCCAGGTTTCAGTGACGGCCAGCAGTTCGAGGTTCTGCTCGATGCGGTCGGCGATTTTCAGCAGCGCCAGCGAGCGGTCCTGCACCGAGGTCTTGCCCCAGGCATCGGCAGCTGCGTGGGCAGCGTCCAGGGCCTTGTCGATGTCTTCGGCCGTGGAGCGGGGGAATTCGGCAATCGTTTGGCCATTCACCGGCGAGGTGGTGGTGAAGTACTGACCTTTGACCGGGGCGACAAACTCGCCGCCGATGTAGTTGCCGTAGCGGGACTTGAAGGAAACGATGGCACCGGCAGTGCCTGGGTGGGCGTAGTTCATGATCGGGTTCTCTTGTTGTTCTTGGGTGTGACCGCCCGTGGGACGGTCACTGTCAGGTGCACAAGCGGCGCAGGGTCAGGAACCCTGAGGGGTTTCGCCACGAGCCAGGCGTGCATTGATGTCTTCAATGACGGCCGGCAGATCGACGATGGTGTCGATCAGGTAATGCGGGCGCGAACCTTCGAACATCCTGGTGATGCGGGCGCGCTCTTCGGCCAGCTTGTCCGAGGGCAAGTCCCTGAACTGGTCATAGGTCAGCCCCAGTGCGTTGCCGGAGCAGGTCAATGCGACCGTCCACATGCCGGCACTGCGGCCCTCAAGGATGCCTGGCCAGGTGTCGTCGACCTTGACGCAAGCGGCCACATCGCTGATGCCCAGAGCGATCACATTGGCCAGGGCCTGGGCCGGGTGCGGGCGGCCATTGGGTACTTCGTCAGTGGCCACGACGTGGTCGGCGACGTAGCCGTTCTTGCGCGCCAGCTCGACGACTTTCTCCATGACCACGGCCGGGTAACCGGAGCACGAGCCGATTTTCAGACCCTTGTCGCGCAAGGCATCGATCGTATCCAGGGCCCCTGGAATCAGCGCCGAGTGCAGGGCGATCTTTTCGATCTGCAAGGGCATGAAGCGCTCATAAAGGGCGGTGACATCGTCATCCGTCGGCAGGCGTCCGAAGGCTGCCTGGTAACGTGCGGCGATCTGCGGCTCGTTGCACAGAGTGCGGATGTGGTCCCACTTGCCCATGCCCATCGGGCCCCGGGCTTCTGCCAGGGAGACCGCTACGCCAAACTCGGCGAAGGCTTCGACAAAAATCTGCGTGGGTGCAAAGGAACCGAAATCAACGACGGTGCCCGCCCAGTCCAGAACCACGGCTTGCAGTTGGGAAGGTTGTTTGTATTGCATGATGATTGCTCCAGGGAAAGGTGAGTGGGTAGTACGAATTCAGGGCGTGGTGCCGACAATGACCGGTTGCACCGGGGTCGATACCAACAGCGGGTTTTCCAGTGTTTTCGGCCGGCTGTTCCAGAAAGGCACCAACATCAGGCTGGCCAGGAGTGCGGCGCCGGTGAACACCAGGAACACGGTGATGGTGTCGAAGTAACCCGGCAGCAGGCCGCCAAGGACCGCACCGACCGAACCACAGCCGTTGACGAAGCCTGCGGCGGAGGCAGCCCCGTCCTTGCTGCCGAAGTCGATGGCCGCCGAGCCGCTGATCATCGAGTCCGGCCCGTAAAGCGTCAGGCCCATCATGAACAGCAGGCCGACCACCATGTACAGACTGCCGCTTTGCATGGCGGGAACGAACAGTCCCAGGCAGACGGTGAGGACCACCAGGCTGAGCACGCAGGCCGGTATGCGGCGAGCGCCGAAGTATTTGTCTGAGGCGATACCGATGAGGATGGGGCCTACCAGACCTGCCAGTTCAAACGAGGTTGGGACGATGGCAGAGGCAACCTTGCCGATCTCGGGCATGCGTTCGTAGATGATCACCGGGCCCCACAGCAGGATGGCGTAGCGCGCGGGCTTGAGCATGAAATAGGCCAGGCCGAGAATCAGGACGGTGCGATTTTTCATCACGGTCCGTAAGCCGGCCCACATGCTTTCGCGGGGAACCACGACGCCGCTGACGGGTTCGATCTCGATTTCGACAGCAGGCAGGCCCACGTCTTCCGGACGGTTGCGCTGCAGGAAATAGAACAACACCGCCACCACCAGCACGACAACGGCACTGCTGATGAACGCGATGCGCCAGTCGTGATAGGCCTGATAAGCCCACCAGCCGGCAAACGGCGTGGCTACCAGACCGCCGAAGGCGTAGCAGGTGCACCAATAACCCAGTACACGGCCACGTTCGCCAGTGCTGAAGAAACTGCCGACGTTCTTGCACAGGCCTGACCAACCGGTGGACTGCGCAAGCCCCTGTACCAACATGCAGGAGACGAAAATCGGCAAGGTGGCATAGGTGCCCATGAGCAGCGCCGCCAGGGCCGAGATGACCAGGCCGCTGAGTACCACGACCCTCGGCCCGAAGCGGTCAGCGAAATTGCCCCAGAGGAACTGACCCACGGCATAGGCGATCAGGTAGAGGGCGTCGAGATTGGCCATCATGGACTTTTCAAGTACGAAGTTCGGGTCTTCGCCAATACCCAGCTTGGCGACAGAGAAAGCTTTGCGGGTGAAGTAGAAGGCGGCATACGCCACCCAGGTGATCAGGAAAATCTGCACGCGCCAACGCTGGAGGGATTTCCAGCCGGTTGCGAGAGGGCTTGTCGTGTTGTTCATGGTGTACTGATCCCGTATGTGGTGCCAGACAGCGCAAATTGGTCGGTTTTTGTTTTTGTTTTCGGTGCACAAGTCTGTCCATTCGCACGACATCGATTGATGAACGTGCCAATGGCATCAGGCTTTGATTCATGAATTACGCGATCGCTGACTCCTGCCCGGCGCTGCCGAGCGGTACGTCATCGAATCCATGGTTTAAAAAAAGATCCCTGCCCAAAGGTGCTACCCATTGCACCTTCGCTCGAATCGGCAGAGACCTTGAAAAGGGTCGATCAGGCCGCGGGCTTGAGCATGTCCACGTCCATGGCGACCAGGCTGTCCGCGATTGCGCGGAGCAACTGGTGGACGATGTATTCGTCGATCTGGCCGATGCAGCCGATGCGGAAACTCTCGGCAACGGTCAACTTGCCGGGGTAGATGATGAACTGGCGGGCCTTGAGTTCTTCGTAGAAGCGCGTGAAATCGAAGTTGGGATGTTCAGGGCTGAAGAACGTGGTGATGATCGGCGACAGCCAACGGTCTTCCAGCAGCGTCTTGAAACCCAGTTCGCGCATGCCGGCAACCAGCACGTCGCGGTTGCGGGTGTAGCGCGCCAGTCGACCCTGCACGCCACCTTCGTCGCTGTGCTGTTCCAGTGCCTTGTGGAACGCCACCACACTGTGGGTCGGCGGTGTGAAGCGCCATTGGCCGGTGCGTTCCATGTAGGCCCATTGCTCGAAGAGATCGAGGGACAGCGAGTTAGCGCGGCCTTTGGCGGCTTCCAGCACGGAACGGCGGATGATCACGAAACCGAAGCCCGGGATACCCTCGATACACTTGTTGGCGGAGGACACCACCACGTCGAAGGCTATTTCATTCACCGTCAGCGGCACGGCACCGAAGGAGCTCATGGCATCGATGATCAGGCTCTTGCCGTGGGCCTTCACCACATCGGCGATTTCACGCAGCGGGTTGAGGATCCCGGAGCTGGTTTCGCAATGGACGACGAAGACGTTGGTGACGTCAGGGTTGGCCTTGAGCAGGGCGTCCACTTCTTCGGGCTGGGGCGGCAGATAATCGCCCTTGTCCAGGGTAATGAACGCGCGACCGAGGTACTCAAGGGTCTTGGTGGCGCGCTGACCGTAGGCGCCGTTCATCAGCACCAGGGCCTTGCCGTCACGGGGGATGGCGGTGGCCAAGGCGGCCTCGACCGAGTAGCTGCCGCTGCCTTGCAGTGGCACGCAGGCGAAGCTGTCATCCTCTACGCCGGCCATGCCCAGCAGTTTCTGGCGAACTTCAGCGGTCACCTGATTGAAGGCGCCGTCCCATGATCCCCAGTCGCGCAGCATGGCTTCCTTGGTGGCTTTGGAGGTGGTCAGCGGGCCTGGGGTCAGCAGGTAGGGTTCACCCAGGGCTGGGGTTGCCAGTGGCTGGGTAGTCGGGAATTCGGCTTTGGTCATGATCTTCTCCGGCGGTGTTGTTTTTGTGGGGGAGTGATGCATGGGTTGATAAAAACATTTGGCAAGAAATAACTGAAATCGATTTATCACATGTCACAAACAAGCTGAGCTTATAAGTGGAAATGCACTTGGCCGGAGCACGCGCCGTACGCTGCACGCATGAATTGACAGGAAGTGGATTAGCCCCGCGCGGTGCATGACCGCGCGGGGTTTTCTGTGGGTCAGCGTGAAATTTCGCCTGGAGGGCGAGGCGGCTATCCCTTGTCCGCCTTGCCGGCGGCCGCCGCGAATTTCGCCAGCCGCACGTCAAGCCGACGGGGAGGCCGGTTGTGGTCTTCAGCATGCTCCTTGCGGCGAATGGCGTTACGCACCATCAATGAACCCAGGTAGCGCACCGGCTCTGGCGGGAAATGCCCAAGTGGACCTTGCACCAGCGGCGAGCGCGTCCAGGGGTTGTCCCCCCCGAGCACCAGCGACGACAGGATCTGCCCACCCATGTGGCACGGACCCACGCCGCTGCCGGAATAGCCGAAGCCATAGAAGACGTTGCCGCTCGCGCCCATGCGGCCAAAGAAAGGCAGGCCGGTGACCGAGCGATCGGAAGGGCCGTTCCAGGTGGCGGCGATACCGACGTCGGCAAAATCCGGGAAGAACTCCGTCAGCGTGTTGCGCAACAGCCCTGCGTAGGGTGATGGCTGGTCGAACACTGGCAAGATGCGACCGCCGTAGGCAAAGGTGTTGCCCCCTTTGCCGAGCATGATCCGGCCGTCCGGGGTGTTGTGGTAGTAGTGCACGAAAATCCGCGAGTCGAGCACGGTGACCCCGCTGGTCAGGCCGATCCGCTCGAGCAAGTCAGGTCGCGGCTCGGTGATGATCATGTCGCTGGAGACAATGGCCACCGAACGCGAGAACTGTGGAAAGGCACGGGCCATCCAGGCGTTCATCGCCAACACGACCCGGTCGCAGGTCACTTTGCCGTTCGGTGTATTGACGCTGGCGGGCATGCCTTCTTCCAGACCGGTCATCGGCGTGCCCTCGAAAATCCGTACGCCCAGTTCCAGTGCTACCCGGCGCAGCCCGCGGACCAGCTTGCCCGGCTGCACACTGGCAGCCGCCGGCGAGAACCAGCCCTCGATGTGCCGGGCCGAGCCGGCCATGCGTTGCACGTCAGGTAGCGCACATTTGGCGAAAGAGTTGATGCCATGGCGCTCCAGTGCCGCGATCACCCCGTCGGTCGAGCCGACCTGGGCGCGGTTGGTCGCCGTGTAGAGCGTGCCGTCGAGACGGTAATCGGCATCTACCGCGTACTTTTCGCAGAAGGTGCCGATGGCGTAGATGCTCTGCTCCGATTCCTTGACCAGGCGTATCGCCTCCTTGACGCCGAACAAGCGCTCGAGGGTGAAGTACTTGGCCGACCATGACAGCGCGCAGCCGCCATTGCGCCCACTGGCACCGGCACCGCAGATGTCGGCTTCGACGATCACCACGTCCAGCTCGGGATTCTGTTCCTTGAGCATGATGGCGGTCCACAGACCGGTATAGCCACCGCCGACGATGCAGACGTCGGCGCGGGTGTTCTGTTGCAGCGCAGGGCAGGGCGCAGCGGGTTGATTTTTCAGGGCCTGGTCCAGCCAGTAGGGGCGCATGGGGTCATCTCCGTTGGATCGGTTCGAGGCAGGGTTGAGGGCGCAATCAGCCGCACGCGGCGACTACGATCATTTCCACGCGCCAACCGGGGTCGATCAGCTGCGCCAGGGTGCAAGCGCGTGTGGGGGCATGGCCTTCAGGGAAAAACTCGTCCCAGACCCGGTTCAGCCCTTCATAGTCTTCGCGATGGGCGAGCAGGATGCGCACCGAAAGCACCCGCTCGCGGCAGCTGCCGGCACTGAGCAAAAGCTGCTCGATAGAGGCCAACACCTCGCGGGTCTGCGCCTGGATATCACCCTGCAGGTCCGTGGCAACCTGGCCACCGATATAGAGATGGTTGTAGTACCGGACCATGTCCGAACGGCGTTTTGTCACAGCGAAACGTTCAATTTCCATAGGGCATTCCTGGAGGGATACGAGGGCGGCACTTGTGAGAATCATGCTTGCAGTTCATTTTTTATAAATAAAATCGATTTATCGTATGAACGAATAAGTTGAACCTATAGCAAGGTGTGCCGATGACGATTTCCCATACCCAACTCAAGGCGTTTCACGCCGTCGCCATGAATGGCAGCTTCACCCGGGCGGCCGAGCAACTGTGCCTGTCGCAACCTGCGGTATCCGACCAGGTGCGCAAACTCGAGGATTATTACGGGGTGATGGTGTTCTACCGCGACAAGCGCCTGGTGCGCCTGACTGAGGTGGGTGAGCGGCTGTTCGGCCTGACCCAGCGCCTGTTCGATATCAGTGTCGATGCCCACGACATGCTGACGGACTATCGCACCCTGTCGACCGGAACCCTGAACCTTGCCGTGGATGCACCGGTGCACGTCCTGCCCTATGTCTCACGCTTCTGCAGCCGTTACCCCGGTATCGATGTGAAGATCGAAACCGCCAATACCGATGAGGTCCTGCAGCGGTTGTTCAGCCACCAGGCCGACATCGCTCTGCTGGGGCGCAACATCGAAGACGACCGCTTGATGTCGCTGCATCTGCGCAGCGATCCCATGCTCGCTTTCGTCGCCCAGGACCACCCCTGGGCACAACGCGAGTCCATCTGCCTGGCCGACCTGCACGACACGCCCATGGTCTTGCGCGAACAGGGCTCGGTCACGCGCTTATCCCTGGAGGAGGAGATGGCTGCGGCGGGTTTGCACATCCGCAAGGCCATCGAAGTGGAGGGGCGTGAAGCCGCGCGCGAGGCGGTGGCGATCGGCATGGGCGTCGGGGTCGTCTCGGCCGCCGAACTGGGCTCGGATTCACGGGTTCGCGGCTTGCCGATCGTTGACTGTCAGCGGCATTTCACCGAGACATTGGTGTGCCTGCGCGCACAGAGCTCGCGGCGTATTCTGACGACCTTCCTCGACATGGTTCGAGAAGGCCTGGACGGGTGAGGTTTATCAGAACGTTTGGAGGCTGCCGTATAAATTTTTACGCTTTCTTTACGGTAGGCGGTTTTGCCCCCAACGATACTGGCCGCGATTTTTTAGTCCATCCATGCGTCCGCCTGCATTTCCAATGACGCTGGCCCCGTATTGCCCAAGGATGGCGAGAACTTCCTCCCCCGCAATTTGAGAGAAGCGACCCTTGAGTGAAAATGTAATCAGCGCGCAAACAGATTCCCAATCCAAAACGTCTGGCGCGGGCTTGCTCGTCGCCGCCGTTGGTGTGGTTTACGGGGACATCGGCACCAGCCCCCTCTACACGCTCAAAGAAGTCTTTTCCGGCCACTACGGGGTTCAGGTCAATCACGACGGGGTGCTTGGCATTCTGTCGTTGATCTTCTGGTCGCTGATCTGGGTGGTCTCGATCAAGTACGTGTTGTTCATCCTGCGAGCCGACAATCAGGGCGAAGGCGGCATCATGGCGTTGACGGCGTTAGCCCGCCGCGCGGCAGCACCTTATCCGCACATGAGCAAGGTACTGGTACTGCTCGGCCTGTTTGGCGCGGCACTTTTTTACGGGGACAGCATGATTACCCCGGCTATTTCGGTGCTCTCTGCGGTTGAAGGACTACAGCTGGCGTTTGACGGGATCGAGCACTGGGTTGTGCCCTTGTCAGTGATCGTGCTGGTGGCGCTGTTCTTGATACAAAAACATGGCACGGCTCGAATCGGCATCCTGTTTGGTCCGGTCATGGTGCTGTGGTTTGTGGTGTTGGGCGCGCTTGGCATCTACGGGATTTTGCAGCGCCCGGAAGTGTTGCAAGCTCTCAACCCTGTCTGGGCAGTGCAGTTCTTCGTGGTTCATCCGGGCATCGGTGTGGCGATTCTGGGGGCTGTCGTGTTGGCATTGACCGGTGCTGAAGCACTGTATGCCGACATGGGGCACTTTGGTCGAAAGCCGATTTCCCGTGCCTGGTTCATGCTCGTACTGCCCGGTTTGGCACTCAATTACTTCGGCCAGGGCGCGTTGATCCTGGGAAACCCGGAGGCTGTGCGTAACCCGTTCTATTTGCTGGCGCCAGATTGGGCACTGCTGCCGATGGTCGCGCTCTCCACCCTGGCCACCATCATCGCTTCACAAGCGGTGATTTCCGGTGCTTTCTCCCTGACTCGCCAGGCCATTCAATTGGGTTATATCCCGCGCATGTTTATCCAGCACACCTCCAGTCAGGAGCAGGGGCAGATTTACATCGGCACGGTTAACTGGGCACTGATGGTCGGTGTTGTCCTGCTGGTCATCGGTTTCGAGTCGTCCAGCGCATTGGCCGCAGCCTATGGCGTCGCGGTGACCGGAACCATGCTGATCACAACGATCCTGTCTTCGGCAGTCGTCCTGCTCCTATGGAAAACCCCGCGCTGGCTGGCCATTCCCATGCTGCTCGGCTTCTTGCTCGTAGACAGTCTGTATTTCGCGGCCAATGCGCCGAAGATTTTCCAGGGCGGTGCGTTCCCGGTGATCGCCGGCATTGGTCTGTTCATTTTGATGACGACCTGGAAGCGCGGCAGAAAGATTATCGTCGAGCGGCTGGATGAATCGGCGCTGCCTCTACCGCTGTTCATCAGCAGCATCCGTACGCAACCACCCCATCGTGTACAAGGCACGGCGGTGTTCCTGACGGCCAGGACCGATGCTGTTCCTCATGCGCTGCTGCACAACCTGCTGCATAACCAGGTTTTGCATGAGCAAGTGGTATTGCTGACAGTAGTGTCTGAAGACAGCCCTCGCGTGAGTGCTGATCGGCGGTTCGAGGTTGAGGCCTATGGTGAAGGGTTCTTCCGGGTCAGTCTGCACTTTGGTTTTATCGAGGAGCCCGATGTGCCCTTGGCGTTGAGTCTCTGTCACTTGACCGAACTGGACTTCAGTCCGATGCGCACGACCTATTTCCTCAGCCGGGAAACGGTGATCCCGACCAAGCGCATCGGTATGGCCCGTTGGCGAGAAAGCCTGTTCGCATTTTTGCTGAAAAATGCCAATAGCAATCTAAAGTACTTCAAGTTGCCATTGAATCGGGTAATAGAATTGGGCACACAGGTTGAGATGTAAAGAGTCATCGGCTGGCTTTTTGGGCCTGCGGTAATGCCTATCCTTTCGCGTTAATTTGCCAGCACCGATGGATGCAGAACATCGGTGCTGGCCTCGGCGCTACTTGACCGCTTCAACCTCATAATTCACATAGCCGAATTCGTTGCTGCGAGCCGCCACGTACTTGCCGTTCTGCTCGAACACCGTGGCCTCGAAGGGCGTGCCGCCGAGTGTTGTCAGCAGGTGCCCGTCCTTGATTTCATACTTGGCCGGTACGCCGAACTGCCCGCCATGCAGCATGTTCAGGTATTCCCCCTCGGCGGGCGCCTTGCCATCGACGCTGGCGACCAGGCGTTGGCCGTCGGTGCCATAGACGATTTCGAATGTCTGGCCGGTGACGGTATTGCGCACCTTGATGGTTTTGCCCACCACGAAGGTTTGCAACTGCTCGTTAGTGAGCGCTTTGGCGCCTTCGGTTTTCAGTTGGTCAATGGTTTTGCCGCCAGCGACAGTCTTGCTGTCCTCGGCTGTCGGCGTGTACCAGATCGGTGAGGTCCACGCGCGCTCCTGGACGGTGGGCGAGACGTCGGCCGGTGGCGGTACTTGCAGCTTGGCTGCGTCATAGGTGCTCCAGCGCGGGGTCGGGATCTGTAGCGCGCGGGCGTAGTAGAACGCGTGCTGGGCCGGATCGAAGTCCGGATCGACCCAGACTTTTTTCAGCTCCGTGGCACCGATGGTATTGGTGTAGGTCGCCTTGGAAACATCGACGGTCGAGCCCACCGCAGGGACTTTGCCGGTGACCGGATCCGGTTGGCGATCACCGGCCCAGGCGACGTCGTAGATCTTCTCGAAGGTCTGGCCGTTTTTGGTCCAGCCCTTGATGATCTGGATTCGGTCGAGGTTGCCATCGTCGGCATCCTTGACTGCCCATACGACGAAGGACGGTGCCTGCTTACCCGGTTTTGCCGGCAAGTCGCCGCCCATGGGAACGCCCTTGGCGTAGGCGGCATGCACCCAGTCTTTTTCGTTCCACAGACTGCTGTCGAAGCCCCAGCCGCCAAACATGCGCACGGGGATGCGCACGCCGCTGGTGCCGTAGACCTCTTTACGCTTCATGGCATCGAAGATCGATTCACGGGTGTTTTCTTCCGCCCAGACGCCGGCCAGGCCGGAGGTGCTGGTTTGCAAAGCGACCATGCCCGAGTTGTCTTTGCCAGAGAGGCGCGCGGCCGGGGTGCTGTCGGTAAATCCGTGGGAGCCGAAGTTGTTGCTCTGCAAATAGGGAATCACACCGTTGTGCGAGTCGCTGGCACCGACTACGCCCATTTTATAGGGGTTGTACCCACGGGTTTCCTGCATGGCCATGCCATTTTGCCAAGCCTGCCTGATGTAGCTGCCATTGATTTTCGACGTACTGTTGTCGATGCCAAGCAGGAAACTCATGATTTCATAATTGGCAAATTCATCGGTTGGCGACAGTTCGGGGTGGGTTTCGGAAGTGCCCTTGACCTGGTGAATTTCGGTGAGGGATTCATTGCGCATCCGCGCTTGCGCCCAGGCGGCATCAATGGGCCGGCCACGGTCATCGACGTCCACCGGAAACATCAGGCCGTTGCTGAGGTTGGCATTGTGGGAGATCGCCAGTATTTCATTGCCCTTTTTCCGTTGATCGTCCATCCAGCTCCACAAGTCCTCGGGTTTGTTCGAGTCGAGTGCTGTGAAGGGCAGGTCCGGCACCTTCTTCGAGTCACGGAAAAACACGTTGCGGTGCATGTTCTGATTGTTCGGTGCCGAGGTCCATTCATAGGCGACGAAGGTGGTGAACTTGCCGGGCTTGTAGTACTTGTCGGCGATGGCGATGTTCTGCTGCCAGATGTTGCCGGCCACCTTCGGATCAATCAGTTCCTTGATGGGATTGTTCAAGCTGCCGGCGATCCATTTGAACACCCGGTTGAAATCTTCCGGAGTCTTGACCATCAGTTTTTGCGCGATGGGCAGTTTGCTGAAGTCTGACTTCGGATCGTTGGCCAGGGCGATCACGCCGACGTATTCCGAGTGATCGGTGACGCCATGGAAATCCAGCGGTCGGCCTTTGAGCTGCACTTCAAACCCCATCGGGTGCTTGACCGGCATGCCAAGCGAGTATTGGTAGGCTTGCTCGGGATCGACCTGGTGGTTGCCGATCAGGTAGGCATCGATCGACCAGGAGCTGTGCGAGTGCGTCTGGCCAAAGTAAACCTCGCGGTCCGGATTGCCCTCTGCCATTGCCAATGAGCTGACAGTGAGCACGGCGCAACCGAGCAGTGACGGCGCGGTGAAGTGTGTAGGGGTTTTCATATTCCACGTCTCCGGAATACGGCAGTGACAGGGTGAAGTTCAGGCCCAGAAACTCGAGACTCGTTCGAAAAACCAGAAGGCCGCCAGTGTTCCCAACCCGTAGGCCGCAATCGGTCGGGCATACAGGCGCGCGGACCGTGGCAGCCGACATCGCAGCAACAGCGCTCGCAGGCACAGCACGGCGGCGACGAACATCAACTGGCCGATTTCGACGCCGACATTGAAAGTGAACAGCGCCAGCGGCAGGTCGCGCTGGGGCAAGCCGATTTGCGCCAGCGCACCGGCAAAACCAAAACCGTGCAACAGGCCAAAACAGAACGCCACCACCCATGGCCATTGGATTGTGAAGCTGACGTCGCCACGGTTCTTGCGGGTGATTTCCACCGCCAGCAACAGGATGCTCAGGGCAATCGTCGCTTCCACAGGCGGGCCGGCAAGCCGCACCGCCCCCAATGCTGCGAGTGCCAGGGTGATGGAGTGGGCGAGGGTAAACGCGGTGATGGTCTTCACCAGCATCCAGCCATTACCCACCAGCAGCAGGAGACCGAAGACGAACAGCAAGTGATCGAAGCCCCCCAGGATGTGCTGGATGCCATGGACCAGAAACGCACCGGCCACCGAGAACATTCCCGGCGTGGCAGCGATTTCCATCCAGGGTTGCGCGGGGTGGACGAGGGTGGTGGTCAGGCTGCCGTCCAGGCGCGAGACACGCACTAGCACATCGGTGATGCTCGCTTGCAGGCCGACAAACTCGATGCGCTGCCCGACCAGCCCGGCGGGACCAGCTTCAATGACCCGGCGTTCGATCAGCGAATCGTTCAGTTGGCTTTCCACCGGGTCAACGACAGTGCGCACACCTTCGGCAAACCGCAGCGCAATCGGCAATCGCATGCCTGACAGCACCGGCGTGCGCCACAGTACGTCATAGCGCCCGGCAGCCGTTTCGTTGAGTTCCAGATAAGCGGGGCGCGACTCATGGGCCATGGCGCTCAGCCCCATGCACCCGAGCAGTAACAGCAGCCAGACCCTGCGCCTCATCACGGCCGCTCCGTCTGGATAGCGGCAACGTCAGCGGCGGCAGCAGGCATCATCACCACGACTTCATAGCGTGCTTTGAGCGCATCGAAATTCGCCCGTTTCGATTCGCTGCGTTGCTCGGACAACCAATCGGACTTGACCTGCTGGGCCACGGTTTCGAAAGGCGGTGCCGGTGGCTTGGCCAGCGTGTCGATCCACACCAGATGCCAGCCAAAACCTGACTCCACAGGGCCCACCCAACTACCCGGCGTTTGTTGGAACAACGAAAGGGCGAACTTAGAACCAAAGACCCGCGCCACTTGATCCTGTGATTGCTCTGTGTAGGCGCTTTCAAACACGAAGGCATCGCCTTCGCCGCTGTTCCTGTCAGTCAGCCCTCTTAGCGCGGCTTGAGCCTGGGCCTGCGCATCCGCACCGCGTTTGTCCAGGGCGAAAAACACATGATGGAAGGTCGCCAGAGGGGGCGGGGCATATTGGTCCTGATGCCGGTTGTACCAAGCCTCCAGTACACCCGGGGCCGGTTCGCGAAGTGAAGCGACATCTTCGGCGAGGAAATCCATTTTTTGCGCCAGTCGGCGGCGAATGATGGTGTCGTCTTTGTCCAGGCCAAGTTTCAGTGCTTCGCGATAGAGGATTTCCTCTTTCACATAGTCATCAATCAGGGCCTGCAACTGTTGCTCCGAGGCGGGGCGTTGCCAACGTGCCAGCCAGGAAATCGCAAGCCGCTGAACAACTTCAGGGGTAATTTCGATGCGTTGCGGATCTTGATTGACCGTTGAAGGGTGCAAACCTCCGTACAGTACGAAGAGTGCAAAACCGGCAACTAAGAAGTGCAGTAACGGCTGGCGCAGGCATCGCTTGATTAACGAAAGTCGAGATTCTTTCGCTTCGCAGACGCTCAAGTTCATGACTTATTGCCCCACGCTATACTCGAATGGTTTTCGAAACAGAGTGGAGTATTGCTGCTGGGCCGGAACTTTCCACTGAGGTTAATCACGATAAGCACTAAGCATTAGTCGTAATCGGAGTAATCCATTTTTACGCTATGGAGGGAGAGGGCGGTTGGAAGGAGCGTGGTCACGCTGGTCGAATACGATCGAACTTCGCCTGAACATAACTCAACTAAATGGTTGTTTAGTCGAGTTATATGAATTACTTATATGAGCGAGCAGGGCAAAGGGACGTTTCTATCCAAAAATCTAACCGAAAACAGCCAACCAGATCGTATGTCCACCACAAGCCGGATCTTCCGTTGTTTGCTCAACGACGCTAAAACCATGGGCATCGAGCAGCGCAACATATTCATCGTGGTCCAGGCTGGCATGATAAAGCGTTTCACCCTCGAAGCTGCCCAACGCAACGCCATGGGCCGTTCCGCTGGTAAACATCAGCGCAGCACCAGGTTGGGCATGGGCCTGGAAAATCGGGAACATTCGACGCTGATCCTCAGGCGTCAGGTGAAAGAAACTGTCCCACGCCAGAATGCCAGCGAAGCGCTGTTCAAGCGCCAATTGGCGCATGTCGGCAACATGCCAATCGTGCTGGGCAAAACGTTGCCGACACAAGGCGATCATCGCCATGGACGAATCAATGCCAGTCACAGTGTGTCCCGCGCCGATCAAGTAACCAGCCATGGGTTCGGCACAGCCACAGCCGATATCGAGGACATGACCAGCCGCAACCGGCATGGCCTGGCGAAAACGATCCAGCCAGGATTGTTCGACCAGACGCCGCGAGCGAACACGATCCCATGTTTGAGCGTGACGTTCGTAGAGATCGATGATCTGATGGGCTGCTTCATGCATGAGGGACATTCAGTACTCAGAAGAAACGATGACCCTATCCCCATAGCGCCCAGTTGCAAGCCTAATCAAGAAGTTAACAAAATCCACTCCGCGATTGCTCAGTCGATATGGTCAAAGTCCCTTCTAATATTGGGAAGTGATTCCGTACCCATAGCATCACTAAGAAGTAATTGTATCCATAGTGAATCACTAACTAATAAAATTCACATAATAATGCAGATTACAAGGCGGTTGGCACATAAAATCATTGAGACCACCTAACCTTTATATCTTACCGATCTTTGTATGCTGATTGAAGTTTCCAATAAGTCCTAGAAGGCGCCGTCTGTCGTAGTAAAATTTTGGGAAGCGATTTCGAACCTCTGCAACCAGCGAGATCCAGTCCCATGGCGACAATGAAAGGTCACCGCCGAAAACAGCTAACGGCTATTAGGAAGACGAGCGGTCACAATCGAAGTCTCTGGATGACCTATAGCCCGAAAATGAATGCTGATCTCATCATCTTGGGCGACCTGGAAATCATCCATTGGGCTACTGAGCTTGAGACCAGCTCAAGCGTGCTGGCCTACAGGTTCGATGAGGATGTTGATATCAGCTTGAATGCGGATGACACCGATGATTTTACGAAGCTCAGAGGGATATGGGTTGAGCGCCGGGATGGCTCGGTCGCGCTCCATCAGATAGACGCCGAGGAGAAGCTCGACCCAGACCTCAAATCAATGCCCATTCGTTATCGACTCACTGATCAGGTCGTTCACCACGCTCAGCTCGTTTCGATTACGTTCGCCCACCTCGCATTAGTCGCCTATCAATTGGGCTTCTGGCTGAAAGTGATTGCTATGGCATCGCAGGTGAGGAGTTACGAACTTGACCATGAAACTGAGCTGGTGGGCACCCAAGTTCAGTTGATGAAGGAGGGGACGATCCGGTCTCTCCTTGATGACGTGGATATCTCAGATCAAGCCATCGCGCTGGGTGTTATCTGCAGATTGATCATTGCTGGATCTGTGATGGTTGAGGTTGGCAAAAACGGCTTTGGTTACAACACAGTCTGGCGCGCACTATGAGCAGGCGCTCTCGCTCGCAAATCATCGAGCTTATCCAGGCCACGATGCCTTGGGAAGAAGTCTCTGTGCAATCTTTGGAGCCGAATTGTGCCTACATCTACCGGCACAGGAAACAGGCGCTTGAGATGTACATGATTGGAAGTACGATCGAATCCATCAAGCATGCCACCAACATAGATGGCAGCTACTTAAAGAAAATGATAAAGCGCTGCCTGTTGTTAGCACCTGATCGATCTGTTTATGGTTACCGCGCACTCTTGCCTCATATTGCAATAAAATCCTACAGGCGTACGAAGGAAGTTGATGCGTCCCTGTGGCAATCGGGCGCTGGGCTCTCTGGCGTTCTAGGGGCGACTTTCACGCTTTACCCAAAACTTGAGTCGAAACTTCAAGATCTTATCTTGAAGAGGAAGCCCAAAGGAAAAAATAAAAAAGTGCAGTTCGAAATGCGGCCCAAAGATCTTCACGTGGCCTTTATAAATATTCTAAACGACAACGGGCACCCGACAGCGAAGTGGCCATTTAACACAAAGCATCGCGGCATTAGAACCCTGACGGCCTATGTGAGCAAAGTGCGAGATCAAAATTTTGAGCGGGCTGTTCATATTACTGGTGATCGTGGTGCGATAGCGCATATACCTGTCGGTACAGGGCATTCCTCACTGACCAAGTCAAGGGGCTTGATGGAGATTATTGAGATTGATTCGTATACAGTCGATGCATTATTCATCTTGATACTTCAACATGAATATGGGATTGAAACCTATCATAATTTGAAAAAGTTGCACCTCCTTGCAGCAGTCGAGTCACTGACTTCTGCAGTGCTTTGGTTTTATGTCGTTCATGGTGACGACGTGACTGCTGAAGATGTCGTGGCACTATTACGCCAAATGCTTAGCGCTAAGCTCCCAAGACCCGAGTTTACAATCAAGGATTTGGATATAAACCCGGGTGCGGGGTTTCCCGCAGAGGTCATTCCTGAGATGACGCAGGTAGAGCCGTCGATCATTCGACTTGATAATGCGTTAGCACACCTAAGTGATAAGATCAGTACGCTCCGAATGCAAACTGGATGCATAAATGAATATGGTGTGCCTGGCCGCCCGGAAAGACGACCGAACATCGAACATAAATTTAAGCTTCTGGCTGCGGATTTGATTCAACGCTTTCCAAATACTACGGGTGCAGGCCCTGATAAAGGCAGAGCCATTGATCCCGAACGAGCTGCTAATCAGTTCCGGGTCACCAGTGATGAACTCGATCAATTGGTCTACGCGTATCTCGCTAACCTGAATGCGGAGCCGACCGAGGGCCTGCGGAATTTGTCCCCACTTGAAGCGGTCGCACAGTTGGTAAGGAACGATCATTATATACCGAGGCGGCCACCACTTGATATGCGTCAATCATTGGGCGTTGTCAGCGTAAAGAGCACGCGGACAGTCAAAGGTGGAGTCAAAGATGGTCATCGACCTTATATTAACTTTAAGCGAGCCAGATATACCTCGACCAGATTGATGGATAGTTCCGATCTCGTTGGGGGAAAAATAATCATTGAAGTCAACGAGTCGGACATTCGAGTCGTACAAGGGTTTCTAGAAAATGGCGCTCCTATAGGGCCTCTCACGGTACAGGGGGACTGGGCTGAGCTCCCTCATAGCCTTAGAACCCGTGACAAGATCAACTCACTGATGTTTCGGAAGGTCATATTTCGTACGAGTGGTGTTAGCATTATTGCGACCTACAAGCGACATCTGGAAGCAAATCTGGAAGCAGCTGCGGCGAGTAACAATCAAGATCGAAGGTCGGCATCGGAGCTTGATAGGCTGAGAACTGAGCAATCTCGTAGCGCTTCCGAGGTTGCGAATAATGCTCAACATGTAGCGCTGCAACAGCCAGCCCCCCCTCTGACTCCGCAGGCTCCTATACCGGAGCGCGAGTTTCTTGTTCCACCTAGCAGCTTAGACCTCATCGAATTGGTCAAAAAGCTCTAAGAGGGGCCTTATGAACACTTATGACCCGTACGACGCCGAGCAGCAAGAGACGCTCCTGTGGAACCACCCGTTAGTGACAAAGAACTATGTCGCACTCACTCCTAGCATGCCGCAGGTGCTCGGGATAGTCATGGACTGTGTAATGCTTCATAAGACCTGCCTGGTCTTTAAGGCTTTCCCCCGGATGGGGAAAACTACGGCATGTAATTTCGTGATCAGCGCATTGAATAGTCATCCTGCATTCAAGGACAGATTTCTGACGCACGTCTCCGCGGATACAAACGGTGATCGGAAACGTCGGGAAAATATCGTTAAGAATTTGGCCAGGTCATTGGGTTTCCGACTGCCTAAGAGAATAGATATCGGGGTATTGCGAGTAGATGTACTGAATGATATAGAAAGCACCCTGCGAAACAGGGGGGGAAGGCACTGGGTTCTATTCTTAGATGAGTTGCAAACGCTTACGATAGAGGATTTTGAGCAGCTACAGTATATCCAAAATCAACTAGCCGTGGCTAATATTGACACAACGCTCATTGGCTTTAGCCAAACACAAATTAGCTATGCCATTAAATTACTTAAAGAGCAGAAACGTGCGGAGTTGACTGCCCGGTTTCTTAGCGAAGTATGGGATCTTCCGTATTGCACAGACCATGCCTGGATGACTGGAACTATGAAAGGGTACGATGAGGATTTTACTTATCCCGCCGGAAGCGGTTGCACCTACACACAGTTTTTTCTTCCGCAAGCATATGCCGCTGGCTTTCGGCTTGCCAGCAAGGCCTCAGACATTTATCAGGTAATGTCTGAGGCTGTGAAAATATATAATCTTCCTCTGCTTCCCACCGCATTCGTATTTGAGGTGTTCAGGCTTATTTTGATTCGCTCAATGAAGCGAGACGCCCCTGAGTTTACTGTGACTCAAAAAATTATAGAATCTGCTACGTTAGAGTCGGGGCTGAGCAGCTATGCAGATATTCTGAAACAGAGCGGCGTGTTATGAAATCGTCGAATCCAGTGCATCTAATCTTTCTTAGGCCTCCGTTCAAATACACTTCCTCCTGGCTAATATTTCTCCATGTGATGAAATGGAACCACTCTCGCGCTTTTCATGAGATTCGCGAACTTTTGGAGGTTGGTGGCTCCGAACCCGAGGAGTTCGATCGTTGGTGGGACGGTGCTCAAGTTCCTCATTCAAGAGTGGAGGACGCATGTGGACTCATGCGCAACGAGCTTAAATATTCGTTTTTAGATGGCTGGTTTCCCTTGCCCGGATATTGGGAGTGTGGAACCCTAGAAATGAGGCCTCGACCCAGAATCCGACACTGCCCTCAATGCATCAAGATGGGATATCATTCGGTAGTATTCTACTTCGAACACATTACGCATTTTCCTTGGCATCATGAAGCCCTTGAAGACTGCCAGCAATGCTCGGATGTGTTATCAAAGAAATGGCGCGGAAAGGAAGGGATCGCAGCTGCTTCAGAGAGATGCAAGCATTTGGGAATTATCCTTGATGTTTTATCGTCAGAAGAGACGCCTAAAGATTTTCAAGTCGAAGTAATCGCTTGGTGTGACGGGCTCAAAGATTGGATCAAGCGTGGATTGCGTTTGGTAGGGCAGGACATCTATGAGGTAGTGGCGGCAGAGCCGTCTAAACTGCAAGATAAAGAAGTCTTTTTCAAATTCCTAGCAGATCGTGCATCGCCTGGATATTTTGCATCTAACGCTGAAGTGCCAGCTTCAATGCTGAAAATTCCTCTTTCAAAGCTCGCCTGGGAAATAAGATTTTATCACATCCTCAGTTCTCTTAGCGAAGAATGTGCCATGTGGCATGAAGCCATACGGAAAGCGGAGCCACACGCTGATATCGAAGATTCTGTATCAACCACCAAGTCTATTCGTAGGTATATATATCGTCGCTATATACGCCTGCATAGAAAATGTTTTGCGCGCCTTGTTCGTACGGCTTCGGGAAACTGGTATGCTTTCAATCTTGATACCATATGCCCCTGCGTGATGGCTTACTTGATTGTCTTTTCTCGGCGCTGGGGTGTCTCGCCCTGGGATATGCTGCATATAAAAATAAGCCATTTGCATTCGTACGTTATGAGATCTGATTTGCACGGGGAAACCCTACAGTGCGAGAGTGAGCTAGGGATGTATAGGTTGATTGGCAACTTTTACAAGATGTGGAGCATACTCCGCCACTTTCGGGAGATAGATTGTCGCACGCTTGTGCTGAATTACAGGCATGACGGCAGTCTGCTTAGCTTTGTAGTTCCGATGATTTACGAAACCGCACGCCGGTACCGAGACTATATCTACTGGGATGCGATCTTGTTCATGGAAGATCCAGAGTTTGTGCTCGCAGGCAGCATCCCAGACTGCGCTATTCGTCGCAGGTATCCGCTGCAGGTGAGGCTTGATCGCTATTACTACTCGGCGCTGAAAAACAACCAGAACATCCTCTGTGCCCTGCACAACTTTGGATCAAGCAGTAATCGCCGTCTCGATCTTTAGCGGGGAGTTACTCCTTCTGATCGGAAAATCTCCAGCTCGACATGGGCTCGTTCCAAAGCCGCTTCGGGGAGCTCACCTTTGCGCAAAGAAATGCTGATGGCTAGAAGGGCCACAGGGTCAAGCTTCGGGGGCGTGGATAGCTCGAAATTTATCAACGGTGATGTTGAATTTTCCACGTTCGAGCGCACTGATATTCGTGGGCGCGGTGACAGGCGCCAAGTCTTCGCATGCCAGCCCGCGCACCGAGCGGACTACCCGGATCGTTGCGGCACTCTAACCCACGCATGTATTCGTAGACATACCCGTATTTTTAGCATCGCCCTACATCCCAGAGACAATTCGCGTTTTTTGTCCGCTACTGGTTTCAACACAGCGGATCTTGCCAGCGATGACTTGAGCCCAGGTGAGTAGCTGGAATCAATCAAACCCAGAATCTCTGGACAGAAGACTTTGAAATACCTAGGGCTTCGGCGACTTCCTTTCTTGATTTACCTTCCTCTTTGAGACGCTTAACAGCGAGTCTCTTGCTGTCAGCGATTTCGCGAGCCTTAGCTTTTGATACGAGGCTGGAGCTTAGCTGCTCCTCGCGTATTTCCTCATCTAGGCCGATCGAGCGGAGATGACGAAGCTCCTCCTTCAGCTTGCCTATGACATCCAGAGAGTCCTGTTCACTCTCGATAGACTCGCACAACACCATAAGCGCCAGGGGCGTGATCTCAAGGCTCTTTGAAAGCTCCAGTAGCTTGCCTAGCGATATATTTTTCGGCGTGCCTGCCTCTAGGGCAAAGGCGTAGCTCCTACTAGAGGGGAGTCGTTCCTGAGTGAGCTCTCTTGTTTTTCGTAGCGCGCGAAGCACCACCGCGAGACTCTGAGCCAGCATGACGACTTGTCCTCAAAACGGAGGATAAGGCCAGCAAATTATTGACCCGGCTACTCTGTACATCGAGCTTGTGGGTCTGGTATCGTGATCACCTTCTTGTTTAATGCATACTTTCAAAAAGGATGCAACAAAAAACATTAGGCATAAATTGACACCTGGCGAGTGGACGCAAAAAGCCGGCAAGGACTCATTCCTTTTTGTCCGAAGCCACATTCCCGGGCTCGTCGAATGCAGAAAAAGCGCCGCAGAGCGTGTTATGGCGGGTGGTGTCACTCACGCTCTAAGAGCTCTCAAAACCAAAATATTGATGTCACGGATATAACCATCATGTTTATTTCAGATGAAACTTGTCTTGTCGGCCTACCGGGATTTGCCGGGCTTGGCCGCACGGCTTGGCGGATGGTCGAGCGAAACTCGGAAGATTTTTGGTATCACGTTCGCTTTCGCATTTGTGAAGAAGCAGGGGTTCGGTTCAAAAAGTTGATGCCAACAGACCCCTCTATGTTGGCCCACCTAATCTCTCAGCGGAGCCGAGAGCACACGATTGAGGCGGTTCAGGTTGTGACTCCCGCTTGCATTAATGGGGGCTCTTTAGACCGGATGGAAAAGTTGATAAGTGTGATCGTTGGCTATGACGGAAACGGTGAGTGCGTACTGCTTCATAAAGTCGATAGCGGAGCAATCTACAGCAGCTCGCCCGGCGTGATCGACGCAGGCTTGCTCAGCAATATTCGAACGATCTACGACGCCATGACTGCCGCCGGGAAGCATTTCCATTGCACCAACTATCAGACCCCGAATCGCTCTGCCACTACAACGGCAGCAGGTTAATCCATGAAGATCCAAATCTATTCAGATCTGCACCTCGGGTTCGCTCGGTTCGATCCCGTCCCAAGCGACGCGGACGTAGTCATTCTCGCCGGCGACATTGATATCAAATCACGCGGCGTGAAATGGGCGAGCGAGGTGTTCGGGCGCCCCGTGATCTATGTGTGTGGCAATCACGAGTTTTACGGCGGCCACACCGAGCGCACTCTCCGCAAAATGAAAGAGGCGGCAGCGCCTCATGTCCACGTCCTCGAAAACGAAACCTTGATCCTGAACCAAACTAGGTATTTGGCCACTACAGCGTGGACAGATTACTCGTCGACCGGAGATGTCGTTGCCGCGAAACGCGCCGCTTGGGAATGGATGAGCGACTATACCGTCATCAGAACAGATGAGAGTTACCGTCGCCTCCGTCCCGATGACTTGATCGCTAAATCTAAAGCAGCTTATGCCTGGCTAACACAAGAGTTGGAAAAGCCATTTGAAGGCAAAACAGTCGTCGTTACGCACCATGCACCGGCGTTGGATCACGTGGGTGACGAGCATCCTGAAAGCCTGATTGCAGCCTATGCCAACGACTGGCCAGAGCTCTTGGGTAAGGCGGATCTTTGGGTCTACGGGCATACCCACGTCGCAGCCGATTTCCTCAAGAATGGTTGCCGTGTGGTTTCCAATCCACGCGGGTATCCAAATCAAAAAACAGGTTTCGATCCGGATTTTTTGATCGAGATATGAGTGATCCAGACTAATGACGAGTTCTTGTCACAGCGTAATGTTCATGCGTAGGGCGCGGCGGGGGACACGGCTACCCGTGCGCTTTGAACCTTAAAGCCAATGAGAAAATTGATATGGTCACGCTGGATGAAATCGCTCAGCTACTCTACGGAACCGACGGGGAGACTTCGGGTTGGACTGGCTCCCAAGAGGACATGATTTCCTTAGCGGGAAAGGTGTTCCCCGGCAAAGCGTTCTGCCTAGTGAAGCAATGGATCTTGGTCGACCTCACCGTGACGCCTGATGAAAAGGAAAAACTTACGAACCTCGGTCTGCTTCCCATGACGCTGTTCGCTCACGAGATAGTCGTGGACAGCAGAGGGCGCTTTCAGCCAGGCATGTGGGTGCGCAGTAATTTTGGAGTATCTTTCATTTACGACTGCATGTTTGAAACCAAGAATACCGTCTACCTTCTATGGGGCCCAGGCCAACGAAAATCGGCCACTGTGGGTGCCGCGTTTTCGATGTCGCCCGCGTGAGCGGTGAACACCGCAAACACATATTGAGTCATTTTGGAGATTTGGCCGGATGCTTGATGCAATCGAAGTAGAGCTATACGGTAAGGATGTGAGTGACTTTCAGCTGAGTCGCTTGGTGCGAGCGAGCCATCGAAAATACAGTGTGCCCATTACTGCTTTCATCAGTGATGCTTTCATCGCTGAGGATACATGCGTGGGCATTTCGTTCGGTCACTCTGCCCGCGACGATGCTTACCGTAATGCGGATGGCACTATCCTTCGAACAGGAAAAATACATTCTGCACGGAAAGAAGGGCGTTTCTGGCTACTTGAAACGCGAGATGGCTATTACGTCATCGGTAGCTTTATGCGCGATTTTGGACGGCGAAGTTTTCTTGAGATGCTTCAGTCAGGTGAGCGTTGCTGAGGGGCAAATTCGGCAACGCTCCAATGTGGCGATTGTGAGATCACTGCAAGCAGGTACTGTCGCACCATGCATATGAGATCTCGGCCATGTTCAATAAGTAGGCTACGTTCTGTATCCGTAGTGATCCAGCAACCTCTGTAGAAACTCACGTCGCCGCTGAACAATGCTCAGGATTAAATAATCCCGGTCGGAGTCTCTCGTCGATAAATGACCGGCATCGACCAAGCCATGGATGTAGCCCTCAGCTTTGCCCCTGGCTTCGAGCAACGCTTCGATGGAAGTGCTTTTGTAGATGTCGCCAGCTATGAGCTGCCACCGCTGCTTTTGACGGCGCCCAGCAGGGTCATCTGAAAATTTTGGTGCGTTGATCAGTGCATCGAAATCGTTAGGTGCGCTGGTGGTTCTCAAGATGGGTTCTCACGACGTTGGCATCTGAGAGGAGGCTATCATGCGTACACTATATGGCCGGATGCTAACTGGAATATTACTAAAGCCCCTTTCTGATTGAACTCAGCCCTACCCGAACGGCCTAGCCGCTGACGCGGAGGAGCGACTGCAGCAATGCCAACGACACAGCGAAAAGCGGTCAGGGCTCAACCCTCACGAACTCATGGCCAACCTGCAAATTGTGCTCTCGGTGAACAAATTATCTATTGCTGCGCCAGGTCAGGGAATTTTGAAGAAGCAACCCTCACACAGGTGCAGTTCGTAGAACTCTCCGTTATGGGCAGTGCCATTACCCCAGTGTGTAGAGTTCCGAACTGATGCCGGCCAGTACCCAAGCAGGCGGCGCAACGGCATACATCGCACAAGACGTCAGTAGCGGTCTCGACTTCGACCATTACCATGTTTGCTTGGCGGAACGGCCAGCAGGGCCGGGAGATGAAACCGCCGATATTCGCTGCCGCGAGCCGATCCGGCCCGTGACATGGGGTGGGAGATGAACCCCCCGATATTCATCAAAGGCCCGTGTTTGCTGTGCGGAACGGCCAGCGGAGCCGGGAGATGAAACCGCTTATGTTCGCTGCCGCGAATCGATCCGACCCTCGCCAGGGGGTGGGAGATGAACCCCCCGATATTCGCCAAAGGCCGGTGTTTGCTGGGCGGAATGGCCAGCACGGCCGGGAGATGAACCGGTCGATATTCGCTGCCGCGAGCCGATCCGGCCCGTGACATGGGGTGGGAGATGAAACCCCCGATAATCATCAAACGCCCGTGTTTGCTGGACGGAATGGCCAGCGGAGCCGGAGATGTAACCGCTTATATTTGCTGCCGTGAGCCGATCCGACCCGTGACATGGCGTGGGAGATGAAACCCCCCGATAATCTTCAAACGCCCGTGCTTGCTGGGCGGAACGGCCAGCGGAGCCCGGAGATGAAACCGCTTATATTTGCTGCCGCGAGCCGATCTTGCCCTTGCCTGGGGGCGGGAGATGAAACAGCCGATATTCGCTTCAGCCAGCCGATCCGGCCCGCGCCACTGGGTGAGAGATGAAACCCTCGATATTTGTCTGAGCCCAGATGCTACGTACCGCATTAGCCAGGAATTCAACTCGCACGGCTAGCCGCTTACGCGAAGAGGCGACTGCATTGCTGCCCCGGCAGCACAACGAAAAGCGGGCGGGATCCGGCTCTGATGGCCACGTCGCGCGGCCATGAGAACGTTGATCAACAGCTGCCGTACATCCTCACTGAGCGATGGTTTGGTGGAGCGCCACAGCTGCCCGTTGACTACAAAGTAGAGACCGTCAGGAGTAGTTGGATTCATCTCAGATGTTCTCATCCTGAATGAGCACCCCCCAAAGCCAAAGATATGGTCATCACGCTTGTAACCAAAAAGAAAATAAGTCACTAATTGTCAACTTCTATGGCAGACGGTGAGCGGTAAATCATGGGTCAAACAGTCAATAATTCAGCACCGGCTCGCGGCCCGGCCGACCACGATGTACGCACTCAGATCGTAGCCGCCGCCACCGAGCACTTCAGTCATTATGGCTACGAGAAGACGACCGTCTCCGATCTCGCTAGATCAATCGGCTTCTCCAAGGCTTACATCTACAAGTTTTTCGAATCCAAGCAGGCGATTGGAGAGATGATTTGTGCCAATTGCCTGAACCAAATCGAGGCCGAGGTGAGGGCAGCGGTCAATGAAACCGATCACCCACCGGAGAAGCTACGGCGGCTGTTCAAGGCGATAGTCGAGGCGAGCCTTCGCCTTTTCTCACAGGATCGCAAGCTCTACGAGATTGCCACTTCAGCAGCGTCCGAGCGCTGGGGGGTGACGATCGATTATGAGGAGCGCATCCGCGAATTGCTTCAAAACGTTCTGCAGGAAGGTCGCCAAAGCGGAGACTTCGAGCGCAAGACACCTTTAGATGAAACCGTCATGTCGATTTATCTGGTCATTCGGCCATACCTTAACCCGCTGCTCCTGCAGCATGGCTTCGATTACATCGATGAGGCGCCCAGTAAATTGTCCAGTCTGGTGCTACGCAGCCTTTCGTCGTAATTGTAATGTGATGGTGACTATTGACTAAATTAGTCACTGGATACAAGGTGGGCGTCCCGATCCTTTTTTGTATGGGACTCTCATGCGCCTGCGCCGCTTTGTATTACCTATTGTCATTTGCCTGTTTCCACTTGCGTTGGTCGCTTGCGGCGAAACAGCGCAAAACGATCCACGCACCAAATCGCCGTCGGTGCGTGTAGCGATCGCTCAAGCGGCAACACGAACGCCACGCACCTTCACCGGCATCGTAGCGGCTCGTGTTCAAAGTGACCTGGGCTTTCGAGTCTCCGGTAAAGTACTGGAACGCCTGGTTGATACGGGGCAAACCGTGAAGCGCGGCCAAACCCTCATGCGCATCGACCCGGTCGATTTGAAACTGGCCGCACATGCGCAACGCGAGGCAGTTGCAGTTGCGCAAGCGCGAGCGCGACAAACAGTTCAGGACGAAGCACGTTACCGTGTGCTGCGTGGAACGGGCGCGATATCAGCCTCGACCTACGACCAATTCAAGGCTGCGGCGGATTCTTCCGGGGCTCAGCTCAGCGCTGCTCAGGCTCAGGCGCAAGTGGCCTTTAACACCATCCAATATGCAGAACTGCGTGCGGATGCGGATGGCATCGTCATGGACACGCTGGTCGAACCAGGTCAGGTGGTGAATGCCGGACAGGTGGTGGTACGCGTAGCGCATGCTGGGCCGCGAGAAGCGCTGATCCAATTGCCGGAAACCCTGCGACCTACAATCGGCTCGATTGCACAGGCCTCGCTCTACGGCAAAGAAGGCCCCAGTGTGGCTGCGAAGTTGCGGCAGTTATCGGATGTTGCGGACAGCCTGACTAGAACGTTCGAAGCGCGCTACGTGCTGGACGGCGAGCAGGCAATTGCTCCTCTGGGCACCACCATCACATTGCAAATTTCAGATGAATTTTCTTCCACCCAGGCAGTAGGTGTGCAGGTACCAATAGGCGCTCTGTACGACTCCGGCGACGGCCCGGGAGTATGGCTCATAAGGGGAGAGCCGACGCAAGTTCACTGGCAGCCAGTTGTGGTTCAACAACTTAATGATGAACTCGCGCGAATCTCCGGTGAGTTAAAGCCAGGTCAGCAAATCGTCGCGCTCGGCGCCCACCTGCTGCGGGAAGGCCAGCAAGTTCGAGTGACGGGGCAAAGTAACGTCGCGACTACCGAAGGGGTTCGTCGATGAGTGAGCGTCGCTTCAACCTGTCGGCACTCGCGGTACGCGAGCGCTCCGTCACACTGTTCTTGGTGTGCCTGATCTCTCTGGCCGGGCTTGTAGCATTCTTCAAGCTGGGGAGGGCGGAAGATCCGGCGTTCACGGTGAAGGTGATGACTATCGTCACAGCCTGGCCCGGGGCAACGGCGCAGGAAATGCAGGATCAGGTGGCGGAAAAAATCGAAAAGCGCCTCCAGGAGCTGCGCTGGTACGACCGCAGCGAAACCTACACGCGCCCCGGCCTCGCCTTTACGACCCTGTTGCTGCTCGACAGCACGCCACCATCGCAGGTGGCCGAAGAGTTCTACCAGGCGCGCAAGAAGGTCAGTGACGAATCGAAGGAGCTACCGGCCGGTGTGATCGGGCCAATGGTTAACGACGAATACTCGGATGTCACGTTTGCCCTGTTCGCGCTCAAGGCCAGAGGGGAGCCGCAGCGTTTGCTGGTACGTGACGCGGAGAAACTGCGTCAGCGGTTGCTGCATGTAGCGGGGGTGAAGAAGGTCAATATTATCGGCGAGCAACCCGAGCGCATTTATGTCGAATTTTCGCATGAGCGTTTGGCGACGCTGGGCATAGGCCCGCAAGAAGTGTTCGCCGCGCTGAACGGCCAGAACGTTCTGACACCGGCCGGCTCCGTGGAAACTCAAGGGCCCCAAGTGTTCATTCGTCTGGATGGCGCGTTTGATGAAATGTCGAAAATCCGTGACACCCCTATCATCGCGCAAGGCGTTACGCTGAAGTTGTCGGACATCGCCACCGTCAAGCGTGGCTATGAAGACCCGGCAACCTTCATGATCCGCAATGGTGGTGAGCCGGCGCTGTTGCTGGGCATTGTCATGCGCGATGGTTGGAACGGTCTGGATCTGGGGAAGGCGCTGGACACCGAGGTAGAGGGGATCAACGCAGAGATGCCGCTGGGAATGAGCTTGACCAAGGTGACGGATCAAGCAGTCAACATCAGCTCAGCGGTTGATGAGTTCATGATCAAGTTCTTCGTCGCGTTATTGGTAGTGATGCTAGTGAGCTTTCTTAGCATGGGCTGGCGCGTCGGCGTGGTGGTCGCAGCGGCCGTGCCACTGACTTTGGCGATGGTCTTCGTGGTGATGGCAGCGACTGGCAAAAACTTTGACCGTATCACCCTGGGCTCGCTAATTTTGGCGCTGGGCCTGCTGGTGGATGATGCCATCATCGCCATCGAAATGATGGTTGTGAAAATGGGGGAGGGCTACAGCCGCATCGCCGCTTCTGCTTACGCCTGGAGCCATACTGCCGCTCCGATGTTATCAGGCACGCTGGTTACTGCTGTCGGTTTTACGCCCAATGGTTTCGCTCGCTCTACGGCAGGCGAATACACCAGCAATATGTTTTGGATCGTTGGTGTCGCTTTGATAGCCTCGTGGCTAGTGGCCGTGGTGTTTACACCCTACATTGGGGTTAAGCTGCTACCCGATATCAAACAGGTCGCAGGTGCTCATGACGCGATGTACGCTACGCCGCGATACAACCGCTTTCGCCTGTTACTGCAAAGGGTCATAGAGCATAAGTGGCTGGTCGCGAGTGCTGTAGTAAGTCTTTTCGTGGCGGCCATACTCGGAATGGGATTGGTCAAGAAGCAGTTTTTCCCAGTCTCCGACCGCCCTGAAGTGCTCTTGGAAGTTCAGATGCCTTACGGCACATCAATCACCCAAACCAGCGCCGCCATTGCAGAAGTGGAAGCCTGGCTGGCAGAGCAGAAAGAAGCCCGGATCGTTACAGCGTACATCGGTCAGGGCGCTCCACGTTTTTACATGGCGATGGGGCCGGAGCTACCTGATCCGTCATTCGCCAAGATCGTGATTCGTACGGACAACGAGCAAGAGCGCGAGGCGTTGAAGCATCGGTTGCGGGAGGCGATTTCCGAGGGCTTGGCTCCACAGGCACGGGTGCGAGTCACGCAACTTGTGTTCGGCCCATATTCGCCATTCCCGGTTGCATACCGGATTACTGGGCCAGATCCGGCTAAGTTGCGTGAGATTGCCGCTGAGGTGCAGCAAGTCATGGTTGCCAGTCCGATGATGCGCACAGTCAATAGCGACTGGGGGGCGCGCGCACCTGCTCTGCACTTCACCTTGCAGCAGGATCGCTTGCAAGCCTTTGGACTCACCTCCAGCGCGGTAGGGCAACAATTGCAATTCCTGTTGAGCGGCGTGCCGGTGACCGCCGTGCGAGAGGACATCCGCACGGTGCAAGTGGTGGCCCGCTCGGCAGGAGGCAATCGCTTCGATCCGGCAATGGTCATGAACTTCACGCTGGCTGGTGCAAACGGGCAACGCATCCCGCTGTCGCAACTCGGCGAGGTTGATGTCCGCATGGAAGAGCCGGTCATGCGCCGGCGCGACCGGGTGCCAACGATCACTGTGCGTGGCGATATCGCCGAAGGCCTGCAGCCGCCAGACGTATCAACGAGGATTTCCGAACAGTTAGAGCCTGTCATTGAGAAACTGCCGAAGGGCTATCGCATCGACCAAGCGGGTTCGATCGAGGAGTCCGGTAAAGCGACGGTAGCGATGTTGCCGCTTTTTCCAATTATGCTGGCAATCACCCTGATAATTCTCGTTCTGCAGGTTCGCTCGATATCTGCCATGGTCATGGTCTTCTTGACCAGTCCGTTAGGGCTGATCGGTGTAGTACCGATGCTGATTCTGTTTCAGCAGCCATTCGGCATTAACGCATTGGTTGGCCTTATTGCGCTGTCTGGCATCCTCATGCGCAATACGCTGATTTTAATTGGGCAGATTCATCACAACGAGCGGGCGGGACTTGCTCCGTTTCATGCAGTGGTCGAGGCGACCGTACAGCGTGCCCGGCCGGTGATCCTGACCGCACTGGCGGCGATTCTGGCCTTTATCCCGCTGACTCATTCGGTGTTCTGGGGAACGCTTGCCTACACGCTGATCGGAGGAACGTTGGCGGGTACGGTACTGACTCTGGTGTTCCTGCCGGCTATGTATTCCATTTGGTTCAGGATCAAGCCTGTCAGTAGCCGCGCCCTTATAGCGCAGCCCGCATAAACCGGAAGGTGCGGCGGGACGATCCCGCCGCACTGACTTTGACCCTATAACGAAACTCCTATGGTATCGGCGCGATCTCTTCGAGGTCTTGCTGATGGGTACCTGAAACCGGTTCAAATCTGTGCTGCCGTCGCTCCACTACAACGGGCCTCGCTCCCTGAGCGCCACTCCGCTCTTTGGACGTTCGCCCTGGCCAACTTCAGCCGCCCAAGATCGTTAGAGGCTTTCGCTGCCTCTACCTCACGACGCGCGGCCATGAGTACATCGAAGAGACGCTGCCGCGAATCTACATTCAGCGAGGGGTTGGTGCAACGCCACAGCTACCCTTTGACTACAAAGTAACGACCATCAGGCATCGTGGGTTTCATTGTTGAAACTCTTCAGGTGCCTTCTCGTGGACTGGTCGGTAGGAATTCAGATTGGCGATGGTTTGAACGACAAGGAAGGAGGCGGTGGATGGTGCCTCTGCACATTCACATCAGACACGACCATTTTCTGAACCAACGGTTGGTGCCGCTGTGCGATTCACAACATTCCCCACAACATAGCGATGGCTACCGCCATCCAAGCGGCAACCATGCTGAAGATAGTCATTGCAAGGCTCATGTATCTCTCCTTTGCTTGTCGTCTTCTCGCTCCCCTAAATGATGACCATTTACCACCTGCATCATTCAAATTATCGGTGGAAGGCCAAATATGGCGGCAACTTCTAATTTAAATTTTTAATTTATGGTGTATCGTTAGGAGACTAACTACATGGAGAACTAACATGTCCAAACTCGCCGAATTCCGCCAGCTCGAAAAACACCTTGCCGAACAGCTCCAGGCTCTCGAAGCCCTGAAAGGCGACGCTGGCCTCAAGAAAGAAATCGAATTTGAAACCAAGCTGCGCGCTCTGCTTGCCGAGTACGGCTACAGCCTGCCGAACGTGATCAACCTGCTTGATCCGAAGACTGGTCGTCGCGCTCCAGCAGCCGAATCCAAATCCGGCAGCCGTAAGCCACGTCAGGTGAAGATCTACAAAAATCCGAATACCGGCGAAGTAGTCGAAACCAAAGGCGGGAATCACAAAACGCTGAAGGAATGGAAAGCTGAGCACGGCTCCGCGACCGTTGAGTCCTGGCTGACCAAGTGAGTTTGGTTTGAGTACAAGAAGTGGCCCTTCGACAGATTGTGTGAAAACACACTAGTTACGCTGCCAACAGCGCCCCGACTTATTCGGGGCGTTTGTTTTTGTGTTGAAAAAACCATTCAGCCCATCACTATGGCGTTCAAAGAAACTCCTTACGGATGTCGATACTCGACCGCTCACCAATATTCCGGTAGTTCTCCGTGAGCCACGTCTCGGCCTCGCGGCGTCCGTTGTCGCGCAGCCCGCAAAGGAAGTCCCAGTCCGCGTTGTACTTGCTGGACACGCTGAGTGCGCACATCGTCGCATCTGATTTAATGGAGTGGATCAGCATCTCCTTCATCTCCTTGCGATCGACCTTATCTTGCTGGATGAGGTCGGTGACAAAGGCGATCGTGCGAAGCTCGCGGATCAGCGACGAATTGAAGCTGATTTCACTGATGCGATTGAGGATGTCGGCGGCTGTAATGGGCACTCCCGGGCGGACGAGTGGGTTGATGTGGACAATCACCACGTCGCGCGTATGGCAGTGGTAGATCAACGGGAAAATGGCCGGGTTGCCCATGTAACCGCCATCCCAGTAGTGCTGCCCATCGATTGTGATCGCCTGGAACAAGGTCGGCACACAGGCCGAAGCAAGCACTGCCTCGGCGCAGACGTCCTCGCCCGTGAAAATGCGTATTTTCCCCGTCTCCACATTGGTCGCGCATAGATAGAGGTGGAACGGGCATTGGCTTCGTAAGGCTGCGAAATCTACCTGCTTATCCAGCACGTCCCGCAAGGGGCTCAAGTTGCGGCTATTGAACTGGTACGGCGAAAATATTCGAAGCGCCATGTCCGCGAACGTATACATGGGTGAATAGTCCAGACCGAAGCTGTGTGTCCCTTTCAACCATGGCATCCAGCGCAACGGGTTATGACGCTCGGCGGACTGCGCCACGGCGTACCAGAAATCGTGCAGCGCCTGGCGCGCCCCGGCCTCGCCACCTTGCAGCATACCGTAGGCCAGCACGGTGGCATTCATCGCGCCGGCACTGGTTGCGCTCACCCCTTCAATGGCTAGCGCGGGATTTCAGAGGGTGGATATGGGGGGCAGTCAAAATCAGCCGGCTGGGTCAACTTTCAATCAGCGCCAACAAGTAATAGTGTTCACAGAGGCGCATACAGAAATGAATTGCAGTTATGGGCTTTGCTGCCCTTCGCAACAGGTAGTAATCAGCCGATTCTGTTGAAAAAGTCGGTCTGCCCAAACTGCCTGATCATTGACTGGTGAAAACGCCTTTTTTGCACGCTGCTACGTGAGATTCGAGTCCGGAAGCCTCTGCCAAAAGTAAAGACTTCAATCTCGGACGCGTACTTTTCTGATGCGCAAACCATGGCCGACTTTTTCAACAGAATTAGCCAAAAGCTGACGTTCAGGCAAGTTCAAATTGCGGTTACACCGGACGACTGCGTTGTCTCTTCGGATAATGGGGGGCTTGAACAAAGCAACCAGCCTAGTCCATGGCACCACCTGAGCCATCACAATCAGGATGCGCTCGCGACGAGTTTTCTTGCGTTTTTCGGCGTACTCGGCATCGAAAAAGGTAATCTGCTTCAGGCGTCTCGGCCAGCGAAAACGGTGCTTTTCATCAGATCGAATGGGGCTTGCTCAGAGTTTCCTTAGGTGAAAATCAACTAACACAGTCGACCAATTACTTAAGCTTTAAGCCGAATAGCCACCATACTTAGCCATTGAATTGAGCGCGGAGAAAACGCCCGCAAGAGAGCGACTCGATTTATTCCACCAAGGTCGGGGGTATCCACCTAAGCGTAGTAATTAGCGCAGGCGGATAGGCGCAGGCTAGTACGGCATTGAAAGCGGCAGACGCTCACGCGCTTTCTTTGCCAGCAGCGCAACCAGCAAGAAGTAACGCAGTTCATCCGGCGCCAAGTGTACCGGCCGCGTTACAACTCAATATAGATGCAATGGGGCAAACCTGCCAGCGCTGTGGAGTCAGCTTGCGCAGTTGCATGAGCGATCAGCACCCGTACCGGTAATTAAAGCCAGCTCGATTCAAGCGTTAACAATCGGACTGAGCTGGCAGAATTCGATTTTAGCTGTCGCGTGCATGATGTCGGTAAGTGAGCTTCCGGTTGACGGGCGGGCAAGGGTTGGCCAGTAACGCGTACAACCCGCCGAAGGGGCATAGGCCAAGAGCGCCTCCCCACACAAAAACTGTACTCACGCACAGGAAGACACTCATGCACACCATTCGCAACACCTTGGTGGTGGTGGATTCGAAGCAGTCAAAGGAACTGATCCTAAACAGAGCCAAAATGATTGCCAGCGCCACCCAGTCGCACCTGCATCTGCTGGCTTGCGACAAGGGACACCACCATTCCTCCTACCTGAGCGACATGCAAGACGGCTTGGTAAAGGAGGGTTATAGCGTCAGCGCCCAGCAGGGCTGGCATGGGAGTTCACACAAGACCATCATCGCCGCCCAACGGGAGGAGGGCTGTGGCCTAGTTATCAAGCAGCACCTGCCAGACACCCCGCTGATGAAGTCCCTTCTCACCCCCGAGGACTGGAAGCTACTGCGATACTGCCCCTGCCCGGTGCTTATAGTAAAAACCGCAAGACCCTGGGCCGGTGGCACCATTCTCGCGGCCATCGATGCTGGCAGCAGTGATATGGAGCATCGCGTCCTGCATTCCGGCATCGTCAGCCACGGCTATGACATCGCCGCACTGGCTGGCGGCACTCTGCACATGATGAGCGCCCACCCCTATCCCATGCTGTCGGCGGCCGACCCCGTACTCCAACTCAAGGAGAGTATTCAGGCTCTCTATCGCGAACTGTGCAAGACATTCCAGGCCGAATTCGACGTCAGCGACGAACGCCTGCATATCGAGGAAGGTTCGGCCGATGTGCTGATCCCGTACATCGCGCACAAGCTCGAAGCCGTGCTCACGGTGATCGGTAGCGTGGCCCGTACCGGACTGTCCGGCGCATTGATTGGCAATACCGCCGAGATGATTCTGGACACCTTGGACAGTGACGTACTGGTGCTCAAACCGGACGACATTATTACCCACCTGGAGGAACTGGCCGCCCCATCACCTAGTACATCGGCAGATACTGCGGCATCCTCTTGGCCATATAACCACCATAATCATCGGCCACATACTTAGGAGTTAGTCAACTGCACCGGCCAACCAACTGCCTTGGCATAGCACCTCAGATCAACCATGCAGATTCACTCAGTGAGCAAGACCTGCCGTCCTGATAGTCAGCGCCAAGAAGACTGGGGGCCAGCTCGCACCGGAATCAGCTAGCAAACATGACAACAGGATGGATTGCCACGTGTTTAGTTGGCGCTTGTGATCATCGGCCTTGGGTCGATTCTGTTGAAAAAGTCGGCCATGGTTTGCGCATCAGAAAAGTACGCGTCCGAGATTGATGTCTTTATTTTTGGCAGAGGCTTCCGGACTCGGATTTCACGTAACAGCGTGCAAAAAAAGGCGTTTTCACCAGTCAATGATCAGGCAGTTTGGGCAGACCGACTTTTTCAAAAGAATCGGTCGGCTGCTGCCCTTCACCAGCGGCAGAAACCGGCCATTCGCGATGTACCCCTGAAAAACCAGTATTCAGGGAGAAAACGCTGTCTGACTAACAGTCACCATAAGCTATGCATCGTGAAGCTTAATGCTCATTTCACCGATAGACAGATCGAAATTGTTGCCAGCACGCACCTGACGCAGTGCAGAGGCCGCATTTCATTGGCGGGATTCAATGTGTGCCATCATAATGATGGCGTTTGGTGGTGCATTAACGGAGACGACGATGAGGCTAGAGCACGAAGTCAGCCAGGTAAAAAGGCTGCGTCAGTTCATAATCTATGCCCGATTGGCCGCCTTCACTGTGACGGTAGTCGGTATATGTGTGCTGGCGGGCTGGCTGCTTGATGTGCCCATGCTAAGAACAGTGCTTCCTGGCTGGACTGCAATGATGGTCAATACCGCCAGTATGTTCATTGCCCTCGGAATTGGACTGTGGTGCGCTACGTTCAAAGCTTCCTTGGCCGGAAGCTTGATCAGGCGGTTTTGCGCAGTATTGGCGATACTGGTTGGTGGTTTGACCCTCATTGAATATGTCTTGTCGGTTGATCTAGCGCTTGATTTGCTACTTCCTTTCGAGCTTCAACGCAGCCAACCCGTTACTTTTCCAGGGCGAATGGCTCCCGCTACGGCCCTGTGCCTTCTGCTTTCTGGCTTCGGCCTGATGTTTGAGGGCAGGCCGTCACTGCCGCAATATTTTGCGTCTTCAACACTATTTATAAGCCTGATAGCTCTTGCTGGTTATTTGTTCGACGCCAGCGCTCTCTACTCGGTCGGCCTGTACAGCTCTATGGCCATCCATACGGCTATTGCGCTGATCCTGTTCAATACCGGACTGCTGGCTATCCAACAGCGCTCGGAATTCGTCGAGTTGCTGACAAGCGATACTGCGGGTGGCGAGGTAGCGAGAAGCTTACTGGCTAGTATCCCAGTGGTAATTCTCAGCATCGGCGGCGCGCTACTAGCCGGAGAAAAGCTGGGCTACTACGACGATCGGTTCAGCTTAGCGTGGATGGCGACTTTGAGCATCGCCACGCTTGTTGCGGTAATACTGAGAACTGCGAGGCATCTCCAGCAAGTCGATAGGTCGAGAGGGAATGCCGAGGCGGAACTGGCAACCCTGAATGCGGCACTTGAATTGCGGGTGGTTGAGCGAACCAGTGAGCTAGAAACGGTGAACAGAACGCTGATGGGGGAAATATCGCAGCGACAAAAGGTCGAAGATGAGGTGCGCCGACTGTCGCTGACGGATGAGCTGACTGGCTTGCATAATCGCCGCAGTTTTTTTCTTTTGGCTGACCAGCTAATGCGCTCAGCTCGTCGCAATGATCAATTCTGCTTGCTGTTTTTTATTGATCTCGACGGTCTGAAAAAACTTAATGATGTTCACGGCCACGAGGCTGGCGACTTGGCGATCATCGCTGCCGCGCAGGTACTCACAGCCGCGTTTAGGCAAAGCGATGTTGTGGCTCGGATCGGAGGTGATGAGTTCGTTGTTCTGGCTGTCGACGCGGGGGAGCCGTCGGATGCCCTCTCTGCTCGTGTGCAAGCACTGGTCGATGAATTCAATGGTAGTGAACGCTGTCGTTATCCCATTGGGTTAAGCATCGGCGCTGTTGGGTGTTCGCCAAAGGAGCTTAAGCCTCTTGGGGAGCTACTTGCTTGTGCCGATGCTTCTATGTATGCAAACAAGCAGAGCCGTCGTCAGCAAAACGCAAAACGGGTTCAAGCCTGCGTTTGAGTGCTGACTCCGAGCAGGCGCATTCGACTGTGGATTCAACCGGTCGCATATTAGGCTATGGTTAAACTAGCTCTGCGACAAGTTCATGTGCGGGGGGCTATCGTGGTGATGGCTAATTGCTATGCAGTGTGGCCATACGTCTCTTGTTGTACATTCGCCAACAATAATCGATAACGACAGTGAATATATGAACCCATCAGAGATGCGTGCGACTGCCTTGGCGCTGTACCCAGAGGACGCCCTCGAAGCAGCGACACTGCTGAAGCAAGCGGTACCGCTGATGGTGCGTCACAACATTCCAGCCAACCCTGTGCAGTACGCCCTCTGGTACACCTACAGCAAAGGCCAAGAACCGGAACTCAATCGCCATCTGGATAGGCTAGTCGAAGACTTCGACTGTTTTCCTCCGGAGTCCGCTGCAAAGCTTTTTCGCGAGTACATCATCCGTGATGAGCTGGAGGACGCCCGCATCGGACAGCAGCAAGCCATCAAATTGATAGATGGTATGGAACACGACGTTTCGCGTAGCGTGAAAGGCAATCTCAATTTTCAGGTCAGCCTTGGACACTACATGGAAATGCTTGAGGCGCCGGATGACAATAGTCTCCCGACTATCCTCAATGAGCTACAGCAGAGCGCTCAGGTGATGCAGGATCAGCAAGCACTTTTTCTCTACCAGCTGCGCGCCGCGCAAAATGAGATTAAAACCTTGCGTGACAAACTGGAGGAGGCCAGCCTGGCAGCAATGCTGGATGGCCTGACCCAAGTATTCAACCGTGCCACGTTCAATCGCTTGCTGGAGCAAGCACTAAACAACGCCCCCGATGGTGTGGCGCTGGTCATGTTGGATATCGATCACTTCAAGCAATTTAATGATCAGTACGGTCACCCGTTAGGTGATCGCGTGCTGCAACACGTTGGTCAGGTGCTGCGTAACTTGCTACCACCGCACGCCACGGCGGCCCGCTATGGCGGCGAAGAGTTTTGTGTGATCTTGAAGGGTTGCGCCGATCTCGAAAGTGTCCATGCGTTCGCTGAGCAACTGCGCGTGAAAATCCAGTCGTTGCGGATAAGAGTTCGTAGCAGCGACAGGATGCTCGACACGATTACGGCATCTTTCGGTATCGCACTTTTCGAAGCTGGCGACAACCTGGAAACGATTCTGACTCGTGCTGATGATGCGCTCTACCAAGCCAAGCGTAGTGGTCGCAATCAAGTACATCGGTAAATCGACCAATCCTACAGAACATTGATCGCTCGCCAAAGAAATGGGCTTCGATTAAGAGGGGAGGGCCGGGGCGAGCAAGGGGCTTTGCCAGAGCAAATGACGCATCGCTCACCGCTCGGGCAGGGGGGAGCAATAGAGGCAGTCTTAATCTGCGAATATGTTCTGACACCTATTTGTAATAGGTGTGTTGACGATGTGCTCGGTTTCGCCCATTGCACTTGGCGTGGCGAACAACATAGAGCCCTCACTCTCGACTTTTACAGTAGTCGTCGGTAGTAGGCGCTCGAACTCGATCAGTGGCATTGGCCGGCCAAACAAGTAGCCCTGGAAGCTCCGGCAGCCGAGCTCCTGCAGAGCGACGTATTGCTCATGACTCTCCACCCCTTCGGCAATAACCTCAAGCTGCAGACTACTGGCCAAGGCACAGATGGCTCGGACAATTGCAAGACTGTTTGAATCACCCGGCAGCTCGCGAACAAAAGACTGGTCGATCTTCAATTGATCTAGCGATAGTTGCTGCAAGTAGGCCAGCGACGAGTAACCAGTACCAAAGTCGTCGATTGAGAAACGAATTCCATAGGCCTTGAGTTCACATATCCGAATAACGGCACCTGGCAAGTCGTCAAGGAGTAGCGTTTCGGTAAGCTCAAGTTTCAGTCTGTGCGGATCTGCGCCACTTTGCCCCAAAATCTGGAGCACGCGCTCGACAAAGTTTGTCTGATAGAGAAGCCGTGCACTTAGGTTGACGGATAAACTAAGCGATGCGGTGGCCGACTGGCGGCGCCACATCGCTAGCTGATGGCAAGCCTTCTGCAGCATTTGCAAATCCAGCGTCTCAATCAAGCCGGCGTGCTCAGCCACCTCAACAAAGGCAGCTGGACTAAGCAGGCCGCGTTTAGGGTGTTGCCAGCGTGCCAATACTTCCGCGCCAACCAGACGACCTGTGTCATCTAGCTGCGGTTGCAGGTAGGGGATGAACTCTTCGGACAATAGTCCCCGCCGGATGTCCTGCTCCAGATTTAGGCGCTCGCTAACAGCCTCCTGCATACGCGGATCGAAGAACCGCACCGTATGCTTACCCGCAGCTTTGGCCTCGTACATCGACAGGTCAGCGCGCTGCATTAGTTCATCTATTGAGCAAGACCCATCGTTGAACAGTGTTACACCGATACTCGCACTGCTGCGCAGTTCTAGCTCGTCAACTTGGTAAGGTGCGGCCAGTGTCGTTAGCAGTAATGTGGTTACGTGCTCGACCTGCATGGCAGCCTGTTCTGGTTGCTTGTTGAGATGCTCAAGCAGCACTACGAACTCATCGCCGCCAAGGCGTGCCACAGTGTCACTCACCCGTACTGCGCCATTGAGTCGTGCAGCGGCCAGGCACAAGACCTTGTCACCAATATGATGCCCATGCAGATCGTTAATGTTCTTAAACCCATCGAGGTCGAGAAACATCAGCGCGGCACACTCGCCATTACGCACACAGCCATCCAATGCGTGCTGCAAGCGATCAAGGAGTAGGCTCCGATTGGGCAGATTGGTTAGCCCATCAAAAAAGGCAAGGCGTTGGATACGCTCCTCGGCCGCCTTACGCTCGGAGGTATCGTCAATTGATGCAACGTAATTGATAACCTGGCCCTGGGTATTTCGCACTGCGCTGATTGACAGCCATTCGGGGAAAATTTCTCCGTTTTTACGCCGATTCCAGATTTCGCCTTGCCAGCGATCTACCGCCCTGAGCTGTTGCCACATGCTCTGATAAAACGCCAAGCTCTGACGTCCAGAGCTGAGCAGGCTGGTTCTCTGCCCAACAGCTTCCTCGCGGCTGTAACCGGTTATGGTGCTGAAGGCCTGATTGACCCGCAGGATGCGGTTAAATTCGTCGGTGATAATCATGCCCTGCTGCGTTTCGAACGCGGCGGCTGCGATCCGCAATTCATGTTCGTCATCGACCCGCTGGGTTATATCGCGGGCGAGTACCACCACTGCCTGCTTGCCATTGAGTTGAATATCAAGGCGCTGGGCATGCCCCTCAAGCACCTTAATTCCGTCTGCATTTTGCCGAGTGTATTCAATGAGCTGCGGATGATCGCTGGCCAGGGTCTGCCGTATGAACTCCATAAAACGCTCGGCTTCGCTTTGTGGCAATACATCGTGCACGCTTTGGCCAATACGTGCGGTCAGGACATCGTTGTGCGCCTCTTTCTTGGAAGGGGTCACCTCAAGGTAGAGTCCATCTTCATCCAGCACCAAGAGGGTGTCAGGGATCGCCTCGGTGATTGCGCGTAGGCGCGACTCTCTGAGTTGCAGGGCGAGCTCGGTTCGTTGGCGTTGCTCGATCTCTTTGAGCATCAAACCCAGTACAACTGTCGCAACTGGCATGACCAGCAGCAAGGGAACAGCTGTCTGTTCCAAGCTGGATGCTGCTTGTGCTGCGGGCAACAACAGCATATCCAAAACCTGCATTAACAGGCCTAAAAACCAAAGCTGCCAAGGGCCGATAGCGAGCTTACCGCTTAAGGAACCATGGCGGTACAACAGGCCAAACAGTATGGATAGGCAGATCTCCGCTAGACCAAACGCCATACCACTGCCACCCATCCATATTCGGTAAATACCCGCGATCAGGCCGGCAACGCCGGCTACGAGTGGCCCGTTAAATAGTGCGGCCATGCTCAGAACTACGCTGCGGCCATCGAAGAATATTCCGGGCTCTGGCGAGATGGGATTTAGCATGCCAATCACGCAAATAGCCCCGAATAGCAGGCCCAACACCAACTGTATGGCTATGCTGTCCCTGTCCCAGCGGCGCGTAATGAATGCGTGCAGCCAGCACAAGGCCAAAAGCAATGCCGCTCCATTAATTAGGCTGATAATCAAGACGACCCTCTCCCTTAGGTCTGGTTACCTGTTGAAGCGTTCAACCAGAGCCCGTAAACCACGGGATGTAGTTTCAAGCTCACTGCCACGAGCGACCGCTGCGTTAGCATTTTTAGCTGTTCTATCAACAGTTCCTGCGACGTTGTTGATCTGCCGAGCTATATCTTCGGCGACATGCGCCTGTTCTTCTGAAGCGGCGGCCATTTGCTGACTCATGCCACTGATGCGTTCGACCGCCTCGCGTATACCTTGAAGGGCACCCTGCGCCTCTATGACCTGTTGCACGCCTTGATCTGCCTCGCGGATACCAAGTCTGGCAATGCTCACCGCCTCATCGGCACCTTTTTTAAGGGTTTCAATAACACTCTGAATTTGTTGGGTAGACACACGGGTTTTACTGGCCAAAGCGCGAACCTCATCAGCGACCACAGCAAAACCTCGACCCTGTTCACCAGCCCTGGCCGCTTCAATTGCCGCATTGAGGGCCAGCAAGTTGGTTTGATCCGCAATAGATTGGATCACCCCGGCAGCCGTCATAATTTGCTGCGTTTCATTGGCGAGGTTGTCCACTGCTGTGCTGATGTTAATTACCGTGTTAGCCAGCAGCTGAATCGCCTCTCTCGTGGTACCGGCGACTTTGTCGCCTTGTTCGGCCAGTTCATTCGCTGTTTGAGCCTCAGTGGCGGTTTGTTGAACATGTCCCGCCACCTCACTGATTGAAGCAGCCATTTCAGTCATCGCGGCTGCGGTCATGTCCGTTTCGGCTCGCTGCTCCAACAACGCATGTTCAGTTTGGTTAGAGAGCAAGGAGGAATCGGCAGCAGCTTCAGCCACTTGGCTAGCCAGATCGCTGAGCCGGGTGAGGGCGGTTTTAAGTCGCGCATCCTCACTGATCAATATCATTTCCAGCTGCGCCGAAGGGCCGTATATGTCGCTGTAGGTAAGGGCGCTAATCGAATCACTAAAAGCATCAGGAGCGCCTTTGATTATTCGATTGAGTTGATTTTCCTCTCGCGTATATGACCACCATCCCATGGCTAGGAAGAGGATGGCGATTATCGTTTGGGCCGGCAGGTTCGGCAGCGTGTTGACCACACCGATAGCGATCAGCGCTGCAATTGCGGGCAAGGCCAGCCTGCCAATAAAAGCGGCACAGTAGCGCCTTTTCGAAACGGCTTGTTTGCCAGCCCGCAACCGCTCATACAGTGTTTGTGCACGCTCAATCTGCTCGCGAGTCGGCTTGACCCTGACGGACTCGAAGCCTACCAGATGGCCATTTTCGAGAATGGGAGTGACGTACGCATTGACCCAGTAATAGTCGCCATTCTTGCAGCGATTTTTTACTATTCCCATCCAGCTTTTGCCGGCCTTTAGATAGCTCCACATCATCCCAAAAACAGCAGTTGGCATGTCGGGATGGCGAACTAAATTGTGTGGGCTTCCGACCAGCTCCTCACGGGAGTAGCCGCTTATTTTCGTGAACTCATCATTGCAGTAGGTGATGTTACCGCTGGCATCAGTAGCTGAGATTAAACGCTGCTGAGCGGGAAAAATTTGCTCGACAGTCGTAATCGGTTGTGTGGTGCGCAAGGTCAATTCCTACAAAAAAAGTATGCAATATGACCATTATGCCATCATTGTTGCTATTGCCGTAGTTTTCTTATGGTTAATGATTGCAGTGTCCAGCCCAGTCACCTTGCTGATTCCTGTGCCAAGGGCAATGGTTGACATTATTAGTACTACCTCCAAGTTCTCGAACATGGAAAAACCTGAGCTAGGTAGCTTGATGGTCAGTTCGATGTAGCTCTTTTAATCTAGCCGTACTCCGGTAGACAAATTAATACCAATTCAATTCGCTGGTACAGTAATCACAGGCGCCTGCGGTGCCACGCCCGTTTCGGCAAGCGAGAACAGCACAAGAATGAACAAAAACTCCGTTTTGGATTTCATATCGCGGTCATCGATCCAGAACCAATAGTCACGATAGTGCACCGCTGCATACGCATCGGCAGGCCGTTGCATGCTCGAATGGATACGCACCAGCGGATCGTCCCATGAGTTGGGATTCTTGGGCGCCACAGGTGCGGGGTTTGCACGCCCTCTTGCACATGCTGAGGGGGCGCCTCAATAGTTGCGGCCAGTTCCACGAAGATTTCCGACATGGAGCGCGTCAGCAAGGCGATTTCGGTGTCACTTCTGGACACCATGCCGAAGGTCAGCGTCAGTTCATCCGTATCAAGGCAGCGCTTCGGGCCGGGTCACGGACGCCGGCGCGTACTTGTTGCCCTCGGGCTAGCAGTGCCCGAACCAAGGTGTTGCCCAAATGCCCATTGGCACCGGTGACCATTGATAGCGTGTTCATGGAATACCTTATCCGCTGAATCTGAAACAGATAAGGCAGGGTGCGGGTTGTCCTTAGGGACAGAGTCAAGCGCTGGAATCAGGCCATGTCGTAAGTGGCAACACAGGGTCTTCACCGGCTCGAGGAGCGCCAGAATTGAACAATAGGGGGTAGACCACGATATTGATGCTGCAGAGGTCGGGGAGCGACCAAGTACTGAGACTAATCCACCATTTTCTTCCCTCAACCTAGCTTCATCACGGATGGGTTGAAGCGCAATCGACCCCTCAGGGGGTCACCCCTCTAGCAAGCGTCAAACCAGCCTGAGCCGGTGATTTAAAACCAGTTCGTGCAACTGAAACACTGACGAAACATTCCGGGCATATGATTTGCGTCACCGAAACCTAGGAGGGTTGGAGATGAATCGGCCATCAAGAAGCATGCGCAAACAACTCGACGCCGTTGCCACCAACAATGAGGTAGCGGCGCTTGATGTGATGCCTGCTGCTGAGCAGCTCCAAGATGAGGTGTTGCGCCAACGATTGCTCAACCTGATTCATAGGCTCCACCAAGACGCCAATGACTTGCGAATGGCGCGGGACGAAATCCAAGGTGGAGCCATCAAGCTCGCGTGACCCGCGCCCACTACTTTTAAGCTCGTTCGTCTAAGCCACGCATTAGGTGGCGCGATGACCAGCTTTATCTCAATCTAGGTAGTACTGGGTGGTAACGCTTCAAGCTGTCGGTGGCTTCAGCTCTACTTGAAGCACTTGAGACCTCAATTGAACCACGATTCGCCTACTCGACTCGCATCATCCACGGTGAAGGGGCGACCAGATCACTCCGACGTCATCAGTACCGCAAGCGTCATGTTGGAGACCGGTGGAGTCCACCACCCCAAAGCAGTCATTCATTTTCGTGCATAAGCAAACAAGGCCGCAAATGCGGCCTTGTTCTATTCAGGGTGTTACTCGTGTGAGTGTCCGTGCTCAGCGTTCTCGGAGGATTCTCCTTTCTCGCCGCCACCGCATGCCGTCATCAGGCCAAGGAAGCAGATCAAGAGCATCGAACGAATCAGAGTGGTTGGGGTTTTCATGGGAAGACTCTTCAAGAAATGGGTGAAATAAATGGTCTGTGCTCAGGCTGAACACTGCATTTTCGGCAGTAGAACAGCCATCGCCGCTTCGGATTACTGTTTGACGCTCAAGTAATCGCCGGTCGTTTTCAGTGAGATGGTCACGTCGTTCTTGCTGCGATTACGCCAAAACCAACCGTGGGTGCCGTCAAAAATGGCGGTGAACTCACCTTTATCACTTTTGACCTGCTTGCCCTTGTTGTAGCTGTGGAAGTAACCCTTTTCACCGTTGTATGGCTCGCCATGGGTGTCGTAGTTCACGGGCCCCCCAACCGCTGTCCATTCATAGCTAACAGTCTTGTTCTTCAGCACTTCCAGTTTGATTTCTGTACCTTCACCTGGCTTGAGCGTGACGGTCATTTGATTGGTCTTCAGAGCAGGGGCAGGTACCGCCACTGGTTGAGCAACAGGTTGGACTTGCGCAAGCTGCGGAGCTGGAGCTGGAGCTGGAGCTGTTGGTTGAGGTGGCGCGGCATCTGCCAAAGCTTCCTGGGCAAGGATGACCTTCAGTTCGCCCATCTGGGTCAGCCCCAGTGCTCGGCCCACACCGGTTGGATCAACGGCGTACTCCGAAGGCATGACAACCGTCACCAGTAAGCCGACCGCAGTCAGCAATGCAATGACAGTCGAACGCACCAGTTTGCGAGTGCTAGGCAATTCATTAACAGTTGGAAGCGGAGTATTGAACATGGTCAGAATTCCTTACGCGGAGACAAACAGGCCGGTGATCTGGTAACCCATCAGGAGGAAACCCGCACTCATCATGGCGACGTTGGCGGTATAGGCGCGCCGCCAGAAACTGCTGGTACGTCGCCAATACCCCATCAGAATGAGAATCGCGCTGAGGGCCAGCAATTGGCCGATTTCGACGCCGACGTTGAAGGCGATCAGGTTCGGAATCAGGCCATCAGGCGAGATTTCGTATTCCTGGATCTTGGTCGCCAAACCGAAACCGTGGAGCAGGCCGAAGATCAGCGTGGCCACTTTGGTGTTGGGTTGGAAACCGAACCAACGCTGGAATGCGCCCAGGTTGTCGAGCGCCTTGTACACCACCGAGAAACCGATGATGGCGTCGATGATGTAAGAGCTGATGCTGACCTCAGCCAGCACGCCAAGCAGCAGCGTGACCGAGTGGCCTACGGCGAATAGCGTGACGTAGAGCCCCACATCTTTCAGGCGGTAGAGGAAGAAGATCACCCCGAACAGAAACAGCAGGTGGTCGTAGCCCGTCATCATGTGCTTAGCGCCCATGTAGATGAAGGGCAGCAACATGACGCCGGAGCTTTCCTGGATGAATCCCTTGTCACCTTCGGCGACGGCATGAGCCATCGCCTCGGGCATTGCGAGGAAAAGTGACGCGACAAATAAAAACAGCAGCAGTAGCAGGCGACGCGAGGGCGCAGTAAGTGCGTCAACGCCGCTCATCGAGTGCGAATGCATAGATCAATCCTACGTTGCAGGGATCAAAGGCCGCAGGGCGGCCATGGTCAGGATGCGAACGAAGGACGGGGTGGCCGCTCGATCAAGAAAATCGGCGGACGGGGAACGGAATAGCGTGGCGCATCGACCCGCATAGAGAGCTTCGGCTGCGCGGCCAAACTCAACGTGGAGGTGAGCTGTGGCGTTTCGTGCTGATGGTCAGGGGTCAGCGGCGAGTGATAGTGATCCGAGCAGCTCGCACACGACATCTCGGCTTGCTGTTCATGGGAGTGATGAGCGTTTTGCGCAATCTCCCAAGCAGGCTGTTTCGATGTCACTGACAACGTATAGGTATGCCCGGCCCAGGCCACAAGCATGGCGAGAACAAGCGCGATTACCACCGTGGTTGTCAGTGTTCTGCTGAACATAGCGTTCTGGATTCAACTCGTTTTGTAGGGCTTTGATGCGTTTGACCATATCCCCATGGGGGGGATAGGATGCCAGCGTAATTCATTGAGGCCTGAGGCTCAAGTCATGAGTGAGCACGAACACAACCATCCCCATACCCACCAAAGTCATGAGGCGATCATCAAGCGTCTCAAGCGGGCGGACGGCCATTTACGCGGCATCATCACCATGATTGAAGAGGGGCGTCAGTGCGTGGACATCGCCCAACAGCTGCATGCGGTTGAAAAAGCCGTGTGCCAAGCCAAGCGCACGCTCATTCAGGATCACATCGATCACTGCCTGGAGGACACTGTCTCGGCCTTGAACAACGGCGAGCGTGCGCCGCTGGAAGCTTTCAAGCAAATCACCAAGTACCTCTAGGTCTGACATGCCCAACTTCGCTGAACTGCTACAACAAGGCGGGGCTCACGCCTGGCTGTATTTCCCGAGCGCTATTCTGCTCGGTGCCTTGCATGGCCTGGAACCGGGCCATTCAAAAACCATGATGGCGGCCTTCATCGTAGCCATTCGTGGTTCTGTCAAACAGGCCGTTTTGTTGGGCTTGGCCGCGACGCTGTCGCACACCGCAGTTGTCTGGTTGGTCGCCATCGGTGGCATGTACTTGGGCAAAGGCCTGGACGCGCAAACCACCGAGCCGTACTTCCAGCTTGCGTCTTCTGCACTGATCATCCTAATTGCGCTGTGGATGCTGTGGCGTACCTGGCGCGGTGAGCAGATGTTCAAGTTCGAGCAAGGTGATGATCACCACCACGGCGAGCATGACCATGGCCATCATGATGAGACCCATCGAATCGATACTGGTCATGGTCGTGTTGAACTGTCGATCTTCGAAGAAGGCGTGCCACCGCACTGGCGCCTGAAGACATTGACCGGGCACGCGTGGGCAGCCTCAGATGTTCGCCTGATCACTACGCGTCCAGACGGCAGCACCCAATCGTTCTCCTTCGTCAAACGCGAAGGTTTCCTGGAGTCGGTAGTCGATATACCGGAGCCTCATGAATTCAGTGCTCGCCTGAGTCTTGGGCATGCGGGGCACTCCCATGATTATGACTTGGACTACTTGGAGCATGATCACGGGCATTCGCACCCCGAACTGGAAGGTCTGGAATTGTCGATTGACGGCTATCAGGATGCGCACGGACGTGCTCATGCCAACGATATCCGTAAGCGCTTCACCAACCGCGACGTCACCACAGGCCAGATTGTCATGTTCGGCCTGACTGGCGGTCTGATTCCTTGTCCGGCTGCTATCACCGTTCTGTTGCTATGTCTTCAGGTTAAAGAAGTCGCGCTTGGAGGCATGCTCGTTCTGTGCTTCAGCATCGGCTTGGCGCTCACTTTGGTCACTGTCGGTGCTGCGGCAGCTATTGGTGCTAAACAGGCCTCCAATCGGTGGCCTTGGCTGGGCACTGTGGCTCGTCGTGCACCGTACCTCTCCAGCGTGTTGATCATTGGAGTAGGCCTGTACGTGGGTTTCCATGGTTGGATCGGTTTGAACGCATAAGGTATTTGAGTAAAAGGCGAACACGGCTCCGATGGCAGGCCACGCTAACAATTCGTTGAAAAGGATAGGGCGTTGAAGATATTCCTAGATTGCGAATTCACCCAGCTCAATCAGTACTCGAACAGGTAGTGTTGCCGCTGACCGAAAACTGACCCAGTAGAGGCTATTCTGCCGACTGAAAACTGACCCAGGTGTTCAACTGCTTTTGCTCACTTTCCGAGCAGGAGAACACAGGGTGATCAGCATGGAAATGATGGGAGAAATTCGGCGGATGTACTTCCGCGATAAGCTGTCACTGCATCAGATAGCTAAGCGTACCGGGCTGTCGAGAAACACCATTCGAAAATGGGGCAGAGCACCCGAAGCCACTCAGCCGGCGTACCAACGGTGCGCAACCTTCAACATACTCAGTCCATTTCACCAGACGCTGGAGCAGGCGCTCAAGGCCGATTCGTTTCGGGCAAAGCACAACCGCAGGAGCGCCAAAGCACTCTTCGAACAGATCAAGGCCGAGGGTTACGACGGCGGCTACCGCCAGCTCACCGCCTTCATACGCTCGTGGCGCGGTGAGCAAGGCAAATCGTTTCGGGCCTTCGTACTGCTGACCTTTGCACTCGGCGAGGCCTTTCAATTCGACTGGAGCGAAGAAGGTCTGCTGATCGGCGGCCTGTTCCGACGCATCCGGGTCTCCCATATAAAGCTGTGCGCCAGTCGCGCATTTTGGTTGGTTGCGTACCCCAGCCAAGGTCATGAGATGTTGGTCGATGCTCATGCTTGCCAAGTATTACCGGTACTCTCCGAGGGTCTTTATGTTGGTTCCGCTTTTACTGCGCCGGCAGCGCTCCGAGCAGTAGCGCACTTCATCCCAGCAGCGTGCCCATTTCTTCCTCCATGTGAAGGGAAGACCGCAAGTCAGGCAGGTTTTGACTGGGAGCTCAATCTTTTTCAAAACGACTCACCTTCATCTAATTGGGCGAGCAACAATTGGCCGCGTTGCCATAGCGCCTGCTGCTTGGGTTCAGGCATGCGGTCGAGGTTTTTATACATCATGCTCATGCGTTGATTACCACGCAGAAGGTCACCGTGACGCATCAGGAAGTGCCAATAGAGCGAGTTGAACGGGCAGGCGTCATCTGTGGTGCTTTCGCTAACCTTGTAGGCGCAGCCACGGCAATAGTCGGACATGCGCTTTATGTACTGGCCGCTCGCACAGTAAGGCTTGGAGCCCAGGTAACCGTCATCTGCGTGCATGACCATACCCAATGTATTGGGTAGCTCCACCCAGTCGAATGCATCCATGTAGATCGCCAGGTACCACTCGCATACTTGGCTTGGTGCGATACCAGCGAGCAGGGCGAAATTACCGGTCACCATCAGCCTTTGGATATGGTGAGCGTAGGCATGCTTAAGACTTTGACCTATTGCCTGGCGCATGCAGTTCATCTGCGTTTCGCCTGTCCAGTAAAACTCTGGAAGCGACCTGGTGTTACCGAACACATTTCCTTCGGCGTAGCCAGGCATCCTAAGCCAGTAGACGCCACGGACGTACTCTCGCCAGCCGATCAGTTGTCGAATAAAGCCTTCAGCAGCGTTGAGTGCAATGCTGCCCGACCAGTACGCTGACTCCACATCGCTGCAAAGCTGACGAAGATCGAGTAGTCCAATATTTAGCGCAGCGCTTATACGGGCATGAAACAGGAAAGGCTCATCGCTAGCCATGGCGTCTTGATAGTCGCCGAAGGCTGCCAAGCCCCAGTCGAGGAAGTAATCCCATAGAGCCTGAGCTTCGGCGTGGTTTACCGGGTAGTCGAACGTGTCGAGGGCGCCGTAGTGGCTGGAGAAGTGTTTGGCCACCAAGGCAATAACATCCTGGGTGATTGCGTCTGGCTTAAAACAGGCGGGTGATGGAGGCCTCACCCCCTTAGGTAGAGCTTTGCGGTTTTCCGCATCAAAGTTCCACGCGCCTCCTACCGGGCTGCCGTCGCCATTGAGTAACAATCTGCTCTTGCGGCGCATCTCACGGTAAAATAGCTCCATGCGCAGCTGCTTTTTGCCTTTCGCCCAGTTTGAGAACTCGGTACGAGTGCATAGAAAGCGAGCATCGCTATGCCACTGTATCGGTAAGCCACATTCCTTGAGCGATTGCTCCAAGCGCCAGTCACCGCACTCTGTCATGTATATTTCACTTGGCTTCAAAAGTACTTGCCAGCGATGCAACTCGCTCGGCACCGATCCTCTGTTGTTCGGATCAGTCAGCGTGACGTAGTGCACTCGGACTCCACGCCGGCGGAGAGCCTCGGCGAAATGTCGCATGGCACTGAAGATCAGGGCGATTTTTTGCGGATGATGGGGTACATGGCTGGCCTCCTCCATCACCTCGACCAGAAGCACTGTATCGCTCTCGATATCCAGGCCTTGCAGGGAGGCTAGGTCGAAAGATAATTGGTCGCCCAAGACAAGGCACAAACGCTGAGTCGCATTCATCAATCAGAGTCCATTTGATTCGGTCGCTCGTAAAGACCCAAAGCTTTACACTCTCAACCGTCAAGTAGCCGTTGATAGGGTATTTCAGTTGCGTTGAGCGGTGGGGGAGGCAAGTCGGATTTCATCGAGCTCGTTCCAAGGACGATATCCGGCCAGCATTGAGGGGCATTTGGGATTGTGAGGAAAATCGTTCCCTCTATCGAGCTCAGGCTGCATCGCCCTGCATGACCTGCACGTGATAGTGCCCTGTGATAGACACCAATTTTTGTGCCAAGTGACGAGTCGTTCTGAGGGAGTCATGGTGATCGAAAGGTCGAAGATAAGTTATACAACCATAGTATCTTGTATAGTTTTTTGCGAGCGTTGTTCATCGGCTTATGACTTTTTCGCGTTATACGACACAATGAGAAACACAATGGATTACACCCACATTTGCACCAAAAAAGACGGCGAACCTTACTCGCTGGAATTTGCTCAATACGGTGTGCTGCAAAATAAAATGTGTTGAACAACAAGGGCCCTGAAAGGGCCCGTTTTTTGTGGGCGTCTAAATTTCACACCCTGCGTATATGACCTTAAATGCAGCTTCCACCCTATCTCGACCCCTGGTGCGATTCCGCGTAAGCGTCTGGCGAAGTCAGCTGCCCGATCTAAACTACAAGGGCGATGGCGTCAGGAAGTCGTGTTTACCCGACGCTTACAGTTAAACGGCCATCGCTATAATTAGTCATCTCATCAATCGCTACCTGCCGATACCGCGTTCAGCCGCTGATTTTTTCCAAGGCCACTAAAATACGCTTAGCTCCATCCGGTTCACCGGCTGACTTCAGTTCGCTAGCCACTTGGTGCAGCTGCTGTACTGTCAGGCCAACATTCATGCTGATCTTCAGATGCGACTCCAGCTGCGGCTCTAACCCTGGCATAGCGGCGATGGCTCCTACCGTGGCCAGTTCCCGATCAGCCCACTCAAGGTTGTCGCGTGCGAAAATATCGCCAAACAGGTGGCCCTTCAGAAACTGATCAATGGCCGGGGCGAAGTCGAACAGCGGGCCTGACACCGGCACGCCCAACAGACGGGTTTGATTGTCGGTGCCTAGATCGAGCAAAGCGCGCCCCGAGGGAACAGGGCCAGGATCGCGCCCCGGCGCATCATGAACGCCCCGAGCGACGCGCTCTTGCAGGACTTTCATTAACAGTGACAGGGCATTTAGGCTGCGCGGGAACCCGGCATAGGCATAGAGTTGAACCAAGATTTCCTTGCTCTCGCTAATCGTCAGCCCGGCATCGAGACCACGATTGAGCGCGTCGTGCAAACGGGGCATATCGCCGACCGCCATGCTGGCGCCAATTGGAGCAATGGCCTGTTGCTTGGTGGTTAAAGTCTGCTCACGCACTATTTGTAGCTCCGGTTTATGGGAGGTATTGGCGCTGGATACCTGGGCCCAGGCGAAACTGGTTAGGATTACGACGGTCAGCGCCCCAACCTGACGTGGCAGCGCTTACTTGGCTGGGTACTGTTCATCGCTCACTTTCTCCATCCAACTGACGTTGTTGCCGTTCTTCGTGCCGGTGATAGCCATGTGCGTCATGGCAGTCAATGGCGCGGCGCCATGCCAGTGCTTAACCCCCGGCGGGCACCACAGCACATCACCTGGACGTAATTCCTGCACGGCTTTTCCCCATTCCTGAGTACGTCCTACCCCCGCTGTCACGACCAGATATTGTCCGGCAGGATGCGTGTGCCAAGCCGAACGAGCACTAGGCTCAAAGGTGACGTAGACCGCTGAGGTGTTGAGGTCGGCGGTTACGGAAGTCAATGGGTCAACCCGAACGCGGCCAGTGAAATAATCAGCAGGCCCTGTCATCGAGGCTTGCTCTCCCGCACGAGTGATTTGCTGACCAGTCGGGTTCTGCTCGGCCGCGACGGCTGGCCCGAAATACGTGCCAGTGAACAGCGCCAGTGCAGCGAGGGTTGAAGCGGAGCGTTTGGGCGTCATTGAAAACTCCTGTATCAAAGTTCAAGTGTGGGTCTGACGTGCAGCGCTTGAGTAGTTCTGGTCGCGTTAACTTTCATCCCTAGTCAATGGAAAATGTCACCCGTACATCTTTGCTGCCCAGGGCCTTGGCAAGGCCTGACGAGTTGTCGATTTGACCGAGTCGGGAATAGGAGTAGGACGAGGTAAAGGTTTTATAAAAGACCACTAAGGTGTCGGCGCCGTACAAGAGCAAATCGCCGGTGTGGATGGTGCCTGGCCTGTGGTCTTGAGTGGGTAACGGCTGCTCCAATGTGGCGTACTTTTCGTTGTTGTGCAGCTCGATCATGTCCAGTCTAAGCGGCAATCGGGCGACAAGCTCCCGAGTGGTCGGGTTGTCTTCAAGGGCTACGGCGAAACGCCGTTGGCCGACGGTCATCCACATCGTAGTGTTCTCCATACTTACTGGTGGGCCTATGAGATCCCTAGCGGCGGCGAGGGGTGAAGCAGATAGGGCCAATGGCATCACTGCCGCCAGGCAGAAGCCCTTCCAGCCTTGAAAGTAATCGGTGCTCAGACTAGGCGTATGCATGGCCTTGCTCCGTCGAGTGGATGGGTCACCGGGTATGCGGCACCGGCGAGCGGGAGGTCAGAAAGGTCAACAAGGCGGCTAGCATCAGTAGCGCTGCGCTGGCGATGAAAGTGCTCTGGTAGCCGAGAGTGTCAAACAGTACGCCGCCCACGATGGAACCCACTGCGATGGCCAGCTGCACGATTGCCACCATCAGTCCACCGCCCGCCTCGGCGTGATTTGGCAAAGCGTGCGCGATCCAACTCCACCAGCCGACTGGCGCTGCCGTCGCGATAAATCCCCAAAGCCCCAGCAGCACCGCCACGGCGATAACCCAAGTGCCAGCAGGAATCAGCGCCAAAGCAATCACGGCCATCAGCAGTGAGATAGTACTCAGGATTCCGTACAGGCTGCGTTTCAGCACCACGCCGATCATCGTCGTGCCACAAAAGCCAGCTATGCCGATCACCAATAGCAGCAGAGAAAGGGTCGGCACGTTGACCAGGGTGACTGTTTCCAGAAACGGGCGCAGGTAAGTGAGCAGCGCAAACTGGCCCATAAAAAACAGGCCGCTGGCGGCCATGCCCAGTGCCACCGTGCGATTTTTCAGCAGTTTGAAAACATTGCCAGCACCTGGCGAGCGCTCCTGCGTTGCCATACTTGGCAGGCTGATCCATTGCCAGACCAGGGCAATCAGCGCCACCGGAACCAAGCAGAAAAATGCACCACGCCAACCTACTACTGAACCCAGATAACTGCCCAGTGGCGCTGCCACCACTGTCGCCAGGGCGTTGCCGCTGTTGAAAACAGCCAGCGCCCTGGGCACCTGAGCGGCCGGAACCAGGCGCATCGCGGTGGCTGCCGACATCGACCAGAAACCGCCAATCACCACGCCAATCAGGGCACGCCCAACCATGTAGATCAGGTAGTTCGGTGCAAGTGCCACAACGGCGCCCGATACAGCCATCAAGCCAGTTAGCGCCAGAAGCAGCGTCTTTCTATTTACGGTGCCGGCGATCCAGCTGATGGACAGGCTGGCCAACACTGCAAACGCGCCAGAGATGGCAAGCCCTTGGCCCGCCAAGCCTTGGCTGACCTGCAGGTCGTCTGCCAATGGAGTCAGCAGGCTGACTGGCATGAACTCCGATGCGATCAGTGCGAACACGCACAATGTCATCGCATAAACGCCGCCCCAGTGACCAGCACGCGTGCCTGTTTCGCTGGCTGAGGTGGCGCCCAAGCGGGTATCAGCGCAAGTGTTATTCATCGTGGGGTTGATTAGCCTTGGGGGTGCCTGCCGGTTGCTTCAGGTGGTTCTGGAAGAACTGGGTCAGCTTGGCGAAAGGAATCAGATCTACCCGGTCATACAGATCGACATGGCCGGTGTTGGGCACAATGACCAACTCTTTAGGTTCACCCGCCAGGCGGAACGCCTCTTCGCTGAACTCGCGGGAGTGGGCGTTTTCACCTGTGATAAACAACATCGGGCGGGGCGAAATACTCTCGATATCTACGAATGGGTAGAAATTCATGAACTTGGTGCTGCTGCTCAGCGTCGGGCGGGTGGTCTGCTGGGATGTGGAGTTTGTCGGGGTGAATTCGCCACGCGGGGTGCGGTAGAAGTCAAAGAACTCACGCTGAATGGGGTGGGTGTCGGCATTGAGCTCCTGCACGGTGCCGCCGGTATATTCGATCTTGCCGCCTGTGAATTCCACATAACGCTGTTCGGCCGCAGCTGCGATGACCTGCTTGCGCTGCTCAAGCGTTTGCGAATGCTTGAGACCGTTGCGGTTGGCGGCGCCCATATCGTACATGCTGACAGTGGCGATGGCTTTCATGCGCGGGTCGATCTTGGCCGCGCTGATCACAAAGCTACCGCTGCCACAGATACCCAGCACGCCGATGCGCTGACGGTCGATAAAGGGCCGCGTGCCGAGATAATCCACGGCGGCGCTGAAGTCCTCGGCGTACATGTCCGGCAGCACCGCATTGCGTGGCATGCCTTCGCTTTCGCCCCAGAACGACAAATCCAGCGCCAGGGTGACGAAGCCTTGTTCCGCAAGTTTTTGCGCATACAGGTTGGAGCTTTGCTCCTTCACCGCGCCCATCGGGTGGCCCACGATAATCGCCGGGCTACGAGCGGCGTTGTCCAGGCCTTTAGGGATGAACAGATTACCCACCACATTGAGTTGGTACTGATTTTTGAAGCTGACCTTTTGCACGGTCACCTTGTCACTTTTGAAGAAATTGTCTGCACCGTTGGACATATCGGCTCCTAACGCGGTGAATGAACTGAGTAGAAACCCGAGCATTACGAGAAGTCTTTTCATGGGGTGTCCTTTTCAGCGGAAGCTAACGGCGACGCAGGCTATTAGCATGAGGCTCGGCCCTCTTCAGGCAGAGGGGTTGGGATGCCAGCTATTGTTGCCCAGTAACGAGATTTTGATTAGCTTATGAGTGCTTAATGCGGATATAAGGAGGCCTAATCAATCGTTGGAGTGCTATCTCTATGGCTAAACACAATTTCAACGATCTGCTGGCCTTTGTGGTCGTGGCGCGCGTGGGCAGTTTTACCCGCGCTGCGGTGCAACTTGGGGTAACCCAATCGGCAGTGAGTCAGGTGGTTTCGGCCCTGGAAGCACGTCTGAAAATTCGCTTGCTTACCCGCACCACGCGCAGCGTTTCTCTGACTACGGCGGGTGAGCGGCTGCTGGAAGCGGTGGGCCATCGCTTTGATGAAATCGAAGCCGAAGTGCAAGCTTTGACCGAGCTGCGCGACAAGCCGGCCGGCACGGTACGAATTACCTGCGGTGACAACATCATCAAGACCACGCTGCTACCCAAGCTGACACCGCTGCTGCAGATGTACCCGGATATCAAGCTGGAATTCGATATCAACTATGGCTTTCGCGATATTGTCGCCGACCGCTTCGATGCCGGTGTGCGCTTCAGCGGGACGGTCGCCCAAGACATGATTGCCGTGCCCATTGGCCCGGCTATACGAATGGCAGTAGTGGCAGCGCCAAGCTACTTCGCACAAAACCATGTGCCTGAACACCCTCGCGATCTGGCAGCACATCGCTGCATCGACATACGTTTCCCCACCTATGACGGCATGGACGCGTGGGAATTCGAACGCCAGGGCAAGAAACTGAAAGTGCGGGTAGACGGCCAACTGGTATTTAACTCCACCACCCATATCGCCGATGCAGCGGTGAGCGGGCTGGGCATCGCTTACTTGCCCGAGGACGAGTTTGCCTTGCAACTGGCTCAAGGGCAGCTGGTTCGGGTGCTGGAAGACTGGTGTGAGCCTTTCGGCGGTTTTCACCTGTACTACCCCAGCCGCCGGCAACCTTCCCAGGCATTTTCGCTGGTCGTTGATGCATTACGGGTGGATCGCTTGCCACCAGATGACAGCCTGACTGCCACGGATGCGTGACCACGACGATTCGGGCGAGCACTCGGGGTAACGCCTGGCGTTTGCAAGAAATGCAAGTAATCAAGGCCATTCATGATGGGCGGCGCATCGCACAGGAAGAAGATGCATTGGCTTCCGTAACGACCCGCTGCCAAATGGTGTCAAGCACGATAGCGCAACGCATCCACAAGGAGGCTGAAAGCCTGGGTGGGTTGGCGTCGACTTGGGTAGTAGAGGTGATACCCAGAAAACGGCGGGCACCAGTCGTCAAGGACGAATAAAGCTTCCAAGTTCGATATCCAATTTCACCTGCTCCTCAGGGAGATGTACGAGGCCTTGACCTGATCGAGCACCCAACAAAATAAGTGAGGCAGTTCCAAAAACGAGCTGACCGTCCACATGGACGTTTACAGACCTACCATCTTTTTCGCATTCCCGAGCATACAGTCCAAACGTGACGATGGTGCCAAGCGCTCGACCGGGTGCTGCTGCCTGGTAGATATTGTCGATGCGAACTGAGCCAGCGTGGGTGTGATGATGGCTCGGCTTTCCGGTACTTATCCATTGAATCAGATTAAGGCTTCGCGTTTTACCGGAGCGTCGCCTATTTATTCAAGTCGAGGACGCCCTATGGCCAACGGTCGGGGTTGGCCAACTCACGTTAGGCAGCGTTTCATATTCGGGCTTTGCGAACAGATAGCCTTGATAGAAGTTAATGCCCAGGGCTAGTAACTGCTGTAGTTCAGCATTGGTCTCTACGCCCTCTGCAATCACGTCAATATTGAGCGCTATACATACACCGAGGATGCCTTTGACGATCGCCTGTCTTACCGGGTCAGTGCAGATGCTGCGTACCAGTGCCATGTCCAATTTGATGATGTCGGGTTGAAACTCTGCCAGCAGATTGAGCCCCGAGTATCCAGCACCGAAATCATCTATGGCTGTCTTGAAGCCTTTAAGGCGATATTCTCGAATGATGCTTTTTAGATGTTCCTTGTCCACCAGTTCTTCGTTTTCGGTGATCTCAAAAATCAGCCTTTCTGTGGGAAATCCAAACCTGCGAGCAGCTTCAAGCGTCGCACGAATGCACGTGGCTGCTTGATATACCGCATTGGGTAAGAAGTTGATGCTGACAAAGCAGGGTATTTGCAAGCGTGAAGCAAGCTCAACAGCCTTGACTCGACATGCTTGGTCAAAGGCATAACGGTTCTGTTCGTTTACCTTTCCAAGAATGGCAGCGGCACCACTGCCATCGCAGCCACGTACCAAAGCCTCGTAGGCAAAAATACTGTTGTCACGCAGATCTACGATTGGCTGGAACGCCATACTGAACTCAAAATCCAGTTCTTTGCCCTCTCTACAGGAACTACAAGGAGGGACTGGTCGTGATTTTTCGTTCATTCAAAACCTATTTTTCAATAACTATCAATGTGTCGATCAAACCAAGATTTTGCACATGCTGCAAGGCTGAATCATCGTGCTAATGTCGACGCGAAATTGCTGATCGCGTGTACGACTTGGCGAGCACTATCCTGAATATCTAGGATCACTTGACCGGCCTCACCGGCTAATTTGACGCCTTGTTCTGCCTTGTCTTTACTCGCCTCCATCCTGGCCACTGCCCCCTGGGCCAATTCACGATTGTGCTGCACCACCTCGACAATCTTGATGGTGGCTTGGCTTGTGCGCGAAGCCAGATTGCGCACTTCGTCAGCGACCACTGCAAAACCACGACCCTGCTCTCCCGCACGAGCCGCTTCGATGGCTGCGTTTAGCGCTAGAAGATTCGTTTGTTCGGCGATGCCACGGATGGTCTGCACGATGCTGCTGATTACTTCCGACTGCTGACTGACATCATTGATACCTTCGGCGGCGTGATTCAATTCGCCAGCCAGGCTTTGCATGACATCCACTGTCTCCTGTACCACTCGGGCACCTTCGTGTGCTGTATCGTCGGTTTTCAGTGAGGTCTCATAGGCCATGCGTGCGGCTCGTGACTCAGTTTCCTGCTGGAGAACCTGAGCAGTGATATCGCTCGCAAACTTAACTACTTTGTAAAGGCTGCCGTTGGCGTCGAACACCGGATTGTAAGTCGCACGTAACCAGACGGTGTGTCCCTGGTTGTTGAGGCGCTTGAAGTTACCGGAGAAAAATTCGCCGTGATTCAGGCGCTCCCAGAACTGGCAATACTCGTTGGATTCACTTTCGCTACGCTCGCAGAACAGACGATGGTGCTTGCCAACAATCTCATCGAGGCGGTAACCCATCACTGCAAGGAAGTTTTCGTTGGCGCTGATGACTTCTCCCTGCCGGTTGAACTCAATGGTTGCCATGGAACGGTTAATTGCTTTGATTTGGCTCTCCTGCTCTTGTTCCTTCTGCACCCGGGCAGTTACATCAGCAGCAATCTTGACGACCTTAATCACCCGTCCAGAGGTGTCGCGAACAGGGTTATAACTGGCCTCCAACCAGATCTCACGCCCCTGTTTGTCCAGGCGCAGGTAGCGGTTATTTATGGACTCACCATTACCCAGGCGTGACCAAAAACCTTCATAAGCGACGCTGTTGGCGTATTTCGGTGTACAGAATATGCGGTGATGCCGGGAGTGGATTTCCTCAAGGCGATAGCCCATTACTCTCAGGAAATTGCTATTGGCGCCGAGGATCGTGCCATCAGGTTGGAACTCAATCAGAGCCATGGAGCCACCTAATGCTGCGAGGGTAGCTTCGCAGTCAGCCAAGCGCTGCTGGCTGACGGCCAATTCTTTTTTGATTTGCGAGTTGAACATACGTACCTCAGTGGATATGGGGCTGCATGGCACGTCTATCAAGTTAACGCAAAACCTATACAAAGCAAGACTCTCTGTACAAGAATTTTCGATGTCAAGCACGAGGCGTGCATGTTGATCGCGGAGTAATGCGTTGATCTGGTGGGGGATTGAGTATCGGCAATTGACTGTCGGGTTACGCAGCTGTCACATAATCGGCAGAGCACTCTATGTCCGACTGAAAGGGGCGCACGGATTGCGCCTTAAGTCATTTTAGTAGCCGCAATCCCTGAAGCTTGCAGTGCGCTAGCTCCAAAGCGCGGCTTCAAGTCCATCACGACAGATGTCGACAAATCGTGGTAGGGACTGATTGGCGCTTCTGCGCAGGACATCGATTTCTAAGCGCAGAGCGGGCATTCGTCGTCAAAGTAAAGTGTCACCGACTTCTGATCAGTCTTATGCGCATGACAAGATCTTGTATAGGTTTTTATCAAGTACGCCCAGGAACAGACTGAGGATGGGCGCTATTCTTTCCACCGTGAAATCGACCGCATGCCCTTATCTCAGCATGACTAATCGGGGGGATAAGCGGCCTGCAATTCATGGTCAAGGATCAGAAAGGTGCTGTCACCGGCATCACCCCCCTGTAACGTGAATCAAGCCTAAGGAGTGAGCGTGCTATTGCTGACGGTTTTGATACCGAAAAGTTAAGCGACAGTGCCGCCCTTTCGAGTAGGGCGGCTGTCCTCACCTTCGAGCGGCATCCATTTAGTACTGCTTAAGCATCAATTTCCTCGGTAGGTGGAGAAGCCATAGGGGCTGAGAAGCAACGGGATGTGGTAGTGCGGGACGGTTCCGTCCACCTCAAAAATGACGGGTACCTCCGGAAAGAAGCTGGACGTTTTGTGCGCCTTGAACCACTCACCGGTTTTGAAGGTGACACGGTAGGTACCTTTCTCCAGACCCCGTCCTTCCGGATACAGCCCGGTGATACGACCTTGTTCGTTGGTTGCCGCGCTGTTGAGCATGTCCCAGTTTTTCCCATCCTGTTTTTCCAGCGTGACATTCACTCCAGGGGAGGGCAGGCCATCCTGCAAATTGAGTACGTGCACGCTCAATGGATTTGCTGTCGCTGATGCAAGGGTAGAGAGGGCACTCAATACAGCGCCAGCGAAGAAACGTTTCAATACAGTCATGGTGATGTCCTTAGTTTTTAGCCGCAGGTAAAACTTTGTTGATAGCGAGCTCTGCACAACCTTCATCGTTTGCAGCACCGCCTGCACCGGCCACTCCGATGGCGCCGATGACCTGACCATCGAATTTCAATGGCACGCCTCCGCCGAGCAGCAACAGTTCATCAAGGGTGTTGAGGTTTTCCGCATCCGGATTCGCGCGAGCGCGTTCAGCTAACAACCGCGTCGAAGTCTTGGTCGACAGGGCGGTATAGGCTTTGCGTTGCGCGGCTAACGTGTTGTGCGGGCCGACATTGTCATCGCGTTGCACGGCAACCAGATTGCCACCTCGGTCAACAACGGCGGCAACGGCTGTGCGGCCATCGGCGTGACAGGCTGTCAGCGCGGCATTAAGCAAATCGTTGGCCATTGCCAGTGACACGTCCTTGCGCTGCGCAACTTGATCCGGGGCTGCAACGGCGAATGCAGAGTTCATTGCGAGTGTGATCAGCAATGAAGTCGATAGGCTTGTACGCATGCTGTTTCCTTGTTGAGTCTGGCTGAGTCAATGCCAGACATCATGAACAGCGCACCCCGTCAGAATGATTGCCTCCTGATTACCAATATGTAATGTGAGAAATCAACGAAGCGGGCTAGCCTGTGCTCCAGTCCTGGAGGAAAAAATGCGTATCCTGGTGGTTGAAGATGAAACGAAAATGGCGGATTACCTGCGCAAAGCCCTTACTGAATCGGGCTATGTCGTAGAGGTCGCCCTTGATGGGCTGGATGGCCAGCATTTGGCACAGGAGAGTGAGTTCGATCTGATCATTCTAGATGTCATGCTGCCCGGGTTGGATGGCTGGCAATTGCTGCAAATCATCCGGCGCAAGTGGCAGACCCCGGTGCTGTTTCTCACCGCACGTGATTCGGTGGATGATCGGGTCAAAGGGCTGGAGTTGGGGGCCGATGATTATCTAGTGAAACCCTTTTCCTATGCCGAGTTACTGGCACGCGTGCGCACTTTGCTGCGCCGTGGCCCGCCTCGTGAGGTTGAGCATTTTGTGGCTGGCGACCTTAGTCTGGACTTGTTGCGACGCAGGGTAACGCGCAACGGCGAGCGCCTCACTCTGACCAACAAGGAGTTTGCCTTACTGCATCTGCTGCTCAGTCGTGAAGGGGAGGTGCTATCGCGCTCGCTGATTGCCTCACAGATCTGGCAAATGAACTTTGACAGTGACACCAATGTGGTCGATGTCGCTATCCGGCGACTGCGGGCCAAGGTTGACGATCCATATTCACTTAAGTTGATACACACAGTGCGTGGTATCGGTTACATGCTCGAGGTGCAATCCTGAAACTGTTTCCGCGCACCCTGAGCCTGCGCCTGGCGATCATGTTCGCACTGGTCAGCACGCTGTTACTGGGCTCCATTGGTTTTTATCTTTATCAATCGTTGCAGCGAGAGATTGCCTGGCGCGATGACCAGGCCTTGCTGGGGCGCCTGGAGCGAATGCAAGCATTGATCAGCGATAGCGACAGCATCGAGCAACTGCGAGGTCGGCCCAAGCTCTACGAAAACATGTTGGGCAATCGCGACAGTCTGCTATGGATCGTCGATGACACTGGCAAGGTGTTAATCGAAATCAACCCAGTGCATATGACATTGCCAACGTTGATCGCTGCACCCCAGGCTCGCCTCGTTGACGATCACTCTACCGAGTCAGTGCGGCTTGCCTGGCAGGATGTCACACAGGATGATCGCGGCTTGACCCTGATTGCTGGCAAGTTGTTGGGGGAGCGCGACCAGATGCTGGGGGCTTACCGACTCAAGCTCTGGCTGGCCATGTCAGTGGGGGCGCTGCTGGCTTTCGCATTCGGCTGGTGGGTCAGTCAACGAGGCTTGCACCCAGTGCGCCTGCTGGCCAAGCGTGCTGCCGGAATCGATGTGCAGCATCTGCATCTGCGACTGGATGAGTTCAATGAGCTGAATGAGCTCAAACTGCTCTCTAGTGCCCTTAACCAGATGCTTGCACGCCTTGAGGACGGATTCGCTCAGCTATCACGCTTCTCGGAAGACCTCGCCCATGAGATGCGAACCCCGCTTGGCAACCTGATGGGACATACTCAGCAAGCCCTGAGGCGCAGTCGCTCAATCGAGGACTATCAAAACCTGCTGGTTTCCAATCAGGAAGAGTATGAAAGGCTGGCACGAATGATCGACAGCATGCTGTTTCTTGCTCGTACCGAGCAGCCAAATGCTTGTGTAAAATTCGAGCACATCGACCTGCACGATCTGATTGAGCAGCTATGTGAGTATTTCGAAGGCGTGGCGCAAGAGCGAGATGTGCAACTGATAAACCAGACCCGGGATCAGTTGCGGGGTGATCCAGGCTTGATCCGTCGAGCCTTGGCTAATTTGCTGGCCAATGCGCTGCGCTACGCAACTCCCACCTCTGTAGTGACGATCAGCAGCGTGATATCGGACGACACGCTCAAAATCACGGTGCACAACCACGGCGAGCCGATTGCAGCAGAACATCTACCGCGATTGTTTGAGCGCTTTTACCGGTGCGACCCATCACGTAATCAGCCCGACGATTCTGGTGGTCTGGGATTGGCCATTGTGCGCTCAATCATGCAGCTGCATGGTGGTTGTGTAAGCGTTGATAGCACTGAAGCAGGTACAAGCTTTCGCTTGGAGTTTCCTCTTAAAAACACCTGAACTCGAACCGAAGGAATTGCACCTGACACGGCGGGCGATGGCAAATTGCCCTACACTGGGTTTTGTTGCAGTGGTGCCCACCTAGGAAGCATGCAAATGTAGCTAGAAAAGTTGTCTTTCGGGCACATTCGAAAGGGGAGACGCAGTGCTTAGGTTGAATCCGAAAGCCTACTACGCCATTTTTGGGGAGGGAACCTTGCCCAGCATCATTTTTGAGTCGCAAATATGCGAATCGGACGTGACCCCCTGGGAGTTGTTTTCAATACTCAGCGACCTTCAAATCGGCATTTCATCGGTCGCCCGCCACCTATCTCTTTTGGCTTCGACGTTGGTTGCCAAGGCACGGTTCTCCCTCTGTGCCTTGGAAACGTTAAAGTGATGTTTACTAAGCGGCGCAGCTCCTTGGCAGGGTTCATTATCCTCGCTGTCGGATTGGTTGGCTTTTCAGCCCTGTTACTGCTGAAGTCCGAGGCTCAACGTACAGAAAAGCGTTTCTCGGAGTACGTGCAGAATATTTCCGGCATTGTGCGCATTCAGCTTGATACCAATGAGGCTGTGTTGGCCGGTTTCTCGGCATTTCTGCAGGCTGTCGATCAAAGCGATACGGATGCGGCGGCCCGTTATGCAGCGGCCGTTTTATCCGCTTACCCTCATATTTACATGCTTGAGGCGGCGAGGGCGGTACCCATTGGTGAACAGGCTGCGTTCGAAGAGCTATTGCGTCGTACTTGGCGGCCAGACTTTGAACTCAAGGACTTTCCCAGCCTCACTCATCAACCTGCACAACATCAGGTGTATCTCAACGAGACTTGGCCTGTATTGTTCATGTACCCAAACCCGCCACCGATCTGTTGCTGCTGCACATTGAGCTGAAGTGGATCACTCCGACGATCTGGCGTCGGTTCGCGGTGCCTGAAAACATTACCTTGGGCAAACTGCACCATGTCATCCAGGTCGTGATGGGTTGGGGTGATAGCCATCTGCATGAGTTTGAAATTGCCGGTGAGAATTACGGCATGCCCGACCCTGAAGGTTGGGGCCCGACGGTAAACCCGGAAGCCCGTAAAACGCTGATCAAGGCACTTAGCGGAAAGCGGACATTCAATTATCTCTATGACTTTGGTGACAGTTGGCATCACCGTATCAAGGTCGAAAAAACACTCCCCGCTATTGCCTGTCCTCAGGTTCCGTATTGCATAGACGGCGCCAATGCGTGTCCCCCGGAAGACGTGGGTGGCGGGCCTGGTTACGAGGACTTTCTAGAGGCGATGGCCAACCCCGATCATCCAGAGCATGACGCGATGGTTGAATGGCATGGAGATGTTTTTGATCCAGCGGCATTTGAGTGCGAGCGCGTGAACCAGTGGTTTAAACGGATTAAAGTTTGAGCCGCAAGGCGGTGTAGCTCGGACGCTTACGTATGAACGAGCGTGGCTACCATACTTGATCAGCAAAGCGGCAGCTCTGATGAATTGCCCATGGCTAAAGACCAGGATGTTCTGAGCATCGTGATCCGCAAGCTTGGCCAGCATCGTATCTGCGCGCTCGAGCAGATGATCGAACGACTCAGCGCCAGGCCCACCAGTAAACTCCGTGGCACCATTTTTCCAATAGCTTTCCGCATGTGGTTTACGGTCGGTCTGTGTAGTGCCGGCGAAGCGGTTTGGGCTCAAATACGTGAATTCTTCGACCGGCCACACTTCGAATGACACGTCAGGGAAGCGCCCTGTGGTTGGTAGTGCGGTTGCGATAGCGCGCTCAAAGGGGGATGAGATGATCAGGTCGGGCGTGCACGTTATGGACTCAGCAAGTTCACGAGCTTGCTGAAGGCCGTTTTCAGTCAGTGGTATTGAGTCCGGTGCTGCCGTGGCTAGACCGGCGTTAGCGGCGCTCTCCGCGTGCCGGATCAACCTTACGATTTTCATTGAGGCCTCGGTTTTGATTTGCACGAGAATCTCTGGAAGCGGAACTATCCCCCAGAGCGAGATCTGTGGCATATAGCCGCTATGAGAAATGTGCCGGTTAATTCGGTCTTTGAATGCTCTTAGCGTATTCCTATGCCAAACGATGGCATGGATGTCTAGTCGACAGGATTATCGATGCCTAACGGAATCGTCACACGCGTCAAGCAGCAATGGACTGCACTCATCACGGCTTGCAGGGAAGGGCGTCGTGTATTCGACTCACTGCTTAGCCCTTCAACGCCTCCTGGGTCATTTGAACCACTCACGCCAGTCTTGCTTGCGGACGATCAATTCGAACTGTATGAGCGTGAGCTGAAAGGGGCGCTCAATAACGATGAGATTTTGAACATTGCCCTAACGGGCGGCTACGGAGCGGGCAAGAGTAGCGTCATCAAAACTTTTTTTGATCGACACCCGGAATTTCAAGCTGCATACGTATCGCTTGCCACCTTTAGCAAGGACGCGCCGGTTTCCGACAATGAGCGAACTTCTGATGCCACAACCAAGAGAGCACGCTCCATTGACGGCTCTGCAGAAAACTCTCTGCCAGGAGATTTGATTGTCCGAATCGAGGAGACCATTGTTCAGCAACTCCTCTACGCAGTGCCGGCGGAGCAGCTGCCTAAGACGAGATTGAAACGCATCGTACAGGCGTCTAGTCGGCGAATTCTCATGCGCACCGTGTCCTGCGCTGTGTTCATCATCGGTTGCCTTCGTCTGTATATCCCCACGGTGAAAGAGCTGCCGGCTTTTGATCCAGATTGGATCTTCCAAGGCTTCATGCTGATCCCAGGTTGGCTCGCAGTCTTTGGCGTAGGCATTGGCTGTTTGTATGCGTTGTACGCCAGCCTGAAATTCCTATCGATGTTTAGCATCGACGGTCTGACGCTCAAAGGTGGCAAGCTCGAAACTATGCATCATGGCTCTGTTCTGCATAAGAACGTGGACGAGATTATCTACTGCTTCGAGCGCAGTGATATTCGCGTAGTCGTGATTGAAGATCTGGATCGCTTCGGAGCCCAGGAAGTGTTTTTCAGGCTCCGGGAGATCAATTTTACAATCCGTCGCTCGCCTCAGATCAAGCGACCTGTTCATTTCATCTACGCCATCCGCGATGAACTCTTCACCGTCACTGACAAGACCAAATTCTTCGACTTGATCATCCCTGTGATCCCCGTCGTTAACTCGGAAAACTCTCGAGAAAAGCTGTACCAGCTAATGGGCACTCGTACAGTGAATGGCAAGCCACTGGGAGCAAGCCTCGACCGTATCCTGGTGGAAACGGCCTGCTACTACATTGATGAGATGCGGCTCATCAAAAATATCGTCAACGAATACGACATATTTGCGAACCTGCTCTCCCATGGTGGTCTGGATCTAGACCAAAACAAGCTGTTCGCGATTGTGGTGATTAGAAATCTGCATCCTGAAGAGTTCGCGCTATTGAGCAGGCGCCGAGGTCAGGTGCACTCCCTACTGACTGGATTGTCGGAGTGGTTGGAAAACGAAAGCCAGGCGCTAGCTGTTCGACTGGAGTGCCTACGCGAAGAAAAATCCCAGCGCCTTTTGCTAAAAGAGGAGCAAATGGTCGATGTGAGAATCCGCGTCTGGTACGAAACGCTGAAGGCGAGCGGGGTCGAAGGAGCTAACTATATTCAGAGTGAGAGTGGTCAAAGGTTTAGCCTGAACGATTTCCTACAGGATGAGACTTTCGAGCAACTCTGCCACGCGGGACAGTGGCGGAGTGTTTTGTTTTCCCAGTTTACAAATCACATCCCACAAGGGCATCTCGTCAGGCCAGAAGATGCCCTTGCGCGAGCATCCTTCGAGAAACGGGCAAATCATATCCAGACCCCAATTAAGGCGGTAGAAGATGCGATAGGAGCTACCGAAAGGGACATCACCAAGCTTAAAACGGCCTCTTTTCGCGAAGCAGCACGTGGAAATTACGGCATCGTGATTGCGCAGCAGCTCACCAGCATGGAAGTTATCGTGTACTTACTGCGTAGCGGCTACCTCGACACCGATTACACGGACTACCTCGGTTTCTTCTACGAAGGCTCTCTGACCCACGACGATCAAAATTTGCTTCTCGCGCTTCGGCGTCGTGCCGTGTTGGACGTTGCCACGCCAATTAGAAATCCTGAGCGAGTGATTGGGAAACTCGAACACGGTTCGCTAGATGGCGGTGGCGGCATTATTGCAGCGCTGATTGCTGAGCTCTCCATGTCTGCGAGCCTCAGTGATCTCGGTGATGTTCGAACTCAAAAGCTAGAGATTGTTTTGCGGAGTGCGCAGCAGCATCTGGACAGGTTTGCTGATGCGGCTCGCATCATCCTTGCTGGAGAAGCTCGATCAGACTTCATCCGATCAATGTTTGCGATTGAGCCACGCCTGTTTACCCAGTTGCTTGAAACAGACCAATTCAGTGGCTCAGACATCCGGCTGGACTTTATTTTCGGCCTTTTGGACACCCTGAATCAAAAGCAGATTGAAGGAATGGAAGGTCAGGGTCTACTCCTAAACATCATTGAAGAACTGCCAGATGCGACGACGTTCATCTCAGGTATGGAAACCAAAGCGAATGGCTGGCCGTGGCTTCTTCACGAGCTGGTAAGATTCAGAAGTCTCGAACCTGGCACCGATGAGCAGACGCTCAGGCGCCTGGTGGAGTGGAATTGCCTGGAGCTAAACCTATCCATGATGTTGCTGCTCTGCCGCAAATTGGACGGGGAGGAGGGTAATGTTTCCTGTCGCGGCCTGCTGGCTTTGAATCTCGGCGGGTTGGACGCCATGATCGAGCACGCGCCCAGAGAGTTCGTTCTAGCCTTGATGGAGCAGACAGGAATTATTGAGGAAGACTCCAATTCGCTGAAGTATGTCCTGTCCCTGATCAACGACGATCCCGACCTACAAGACCAGCTGTTCCAGCGAACTGATTGTGCGATAGAAGATCTGAGCTGCTTCCCGGACAACATCTGGATTAAAGCGCTTCAGTTGGATCGCGTAAAGTCAGTCCCAGAAGCTGCATGGGCGTTCTTCAATCACATGCTCATTCGACCAACAGAGCTTCCTAGCAACACACCTACCTCCGATGAAATGAACTATCTCGAAGACGTCTTCGCCCATTTTATTACGCGAAACGCCATTGCTGCTCAACAGCTTTGGGATGAAGAGCGGCCAGAGAACGAAGACCTGAAGACCCGTCTCATCGTGTCAGATCTCTTCGATGACGATACCCTTGAAGATGTGTTTGCCAGCACTACGGTAGGGGCTACTGCAATAGAGGGTGCGAGAATCTCACCTGATCGTTGGGTGTTTTTGGCCACCGCTTCCTTTGTTCCTTTCGATGCCGCAACTCATACGATCTTTGCCAATCAAGGGGCGGATATTGAAATTAGCTACCTACGTAATCGGTGGGAGACAGCACGGGAAGAGCTGGAGCTTTTGAAGCTAGCCCCGCACATCGTTGTCTCACTGAGTGAAGCCCCAAACATCCCAGTCGGCGATGTCGTTAGGATGTGGGAAGGGCTGGTCGAGCGCGAAATGGCAAGCGATGCAGAAACTCTCAAGCATTTGAGTAGCGTGTGCGCCCGGGCCAATACTGAAGGTGTCGTTCTCTCACGCAACTGCCTCTCTATAATCGTTAGCACAGCGAACGATGCGAATAACTCTGAGCAGGAACGAAAGGAGCTTCTGCTTCAGGCGCTGAAGTTGAATTTAGACTGGGCAACTACCTCACCAATCCTGGTCGCGTTGGCCGGTGGATACGGAGACCTAGCAGCCAAGAAACGCTCGGTGCGCCTGCCCACTTCTAGTCTGGATGCTAGCGTGGTGGATGCGCTACAGCTCAGAGGTTTTGTGGGCAAATTCAACAATGGCAAGGACTACATTGAGGCGTTCAGTAAGCCGTCAGGAATGATTTGAGAAGCGACTGTAAGGGGCAGGAAGAGGGGCGCATCGGTCTGATACAGAGTAGGGATCTACCCTTTTCCTGACTCCTCATTTGTCCTTGGCGCTACCTTGCTGTTTGCCATTCCAAGCTTCAGTGAGCTCGTCTATTCGATCAGCGACTTGAGGCTTTTTCGATAGGACAAGGCAGCGCGTGTTGCCGACAAATTCTTCTATCAGGTACACAGCGTCGCCGACATCAAGCTCCAGCTCCTGTAGTGCTTCATCTGGAATCCGTATTGCGCCGTCGCCGTCCCATTCTTCGATGATGATTTTCATCGGTGGTTTTCTCACGTGTGGTCTCCGTTGCATTGAACCGGCAAGCTGCTCCTGCCTGTAGATTCTCTGTGGTACGTTTTACAGATCCGGATAATCATCAAGCCTAAGGCTAGGATTAGCCCCGTCCTCCGGCTCGCGCTTAGGCGTATGTATCACTCCAGCTTCAGCATCTGCGCGCATCTGTTCAAGCTCTTTGTGAAATGCTTTGTCCTGAACGGTGGGTTTGCTGGTGTACGGTTTTCGTTCTGGAACAGGCTTGGCTGCATAAGTCGTTACCGCGTCTGGGTCGTGCTGAAGTTTTTCTTGAACTTGAGATTCCAGCATCGCACGTAGCGCGTCTTTGTCCGGACGGTTAAGCAATTTGGTACTCCTAGTTGGCAGTCAGGAACTGAGTGTTCGATTGGCTCATTGGCTGGAAGGTGAGCGACGGCTCGTCGATATAATTTGTTGAATTGCAATAATTGGTTTGCAGCCAAACAAGCATGGTGAGCCTACCAAGCCTTAGCAGCAACCGCCTGTGGTGAATGACGTTATCAAGTGTGAAAATGGCAAATACAGGACGCATGTCTCAGCCTCCCGTTGGGAGACGGCCTCGGTTTCGCGAGGCCGGCATTCAACAAGAAGCAACTACTTGCAGTTGCCTGCCTTTCGATATCCTGCCGCCTGGGCCTCAGATTCTGACGTGAAGGAGACCTGATTTTTTTCAGACACCTGACCATAGCCAGGGCATCCCAAGGCGAGGTGATACACCTGGCTTTTCCTATTGCCTATGATCGTGCCTACACCGGCCGCACTTGCTAGAGTGGTTTGGGCTGCTACTCGCGTAGGCCTATCAGGAACGGCACTAACTACCCCATCACCAACCGCCTTGTATCCTTGCGACCATCGACGCTCGCCAGTTACGAATGGATTGGAGTGCCCCATGATTGCCGCAATGCGACCATCTCGCTCTTTTTCCCACGCCGAAACCGGGAATTGCTTGTCCCAAGCCATCAGTAGCTGTTGCTGCTGACGAGACATGCTCAGGTTGTATCGGTCGAACATGTAAAAGGTTGTCCTGGCGACCAGCCCCTTAACCTCGTCACGCGGTTCCGCAGCGCGTTGATCGAAATCAACCCGTGTCTTGCATTGCCCATACTGAGGCGCTATCCCGGTGGCCATGCCGTAGTTGAAATTACTACGGTCGCCGTTCACCTCCCCAACGGATGGGTAGAGGTTGAACAAGTCTGCCTCCATTGCTCGAAACACGGGATCATCATCCACGCAGTGCTCGCGCCCCCCGTTCTTCCAGCACTGGCGTTGGTTACCGAATGTCCAGGCAGGGACAATGTGTTCCCACTCAGTCCGTTCAGCACGGTTCTGCTGTTTCCTGGTTTGATAGCCGCAAGATTCAGCATCGATCCGGCCACCCGATTTACCAACCCATGTCCATTTGCAACCGCAATACAATTCACCAAAGGCACTGTTAGCCTGGTCAAGGTAGATTTTCTGCTTTGCTATGACCTTGGCTTCGGAAAAGGTCGATGGAGGGCTCGAGAAGGCGGGGGAAATTACTGAGAGGGCGAGCGCTACTACGGTAAACAGCTTTTTCATTGGAAAACATTAGCAGTTTTGGGGCGTGCATTATACGCATGGGCTCCACGTCTATTTATGGAAACCCGTCTAGTGCTCATACCTCAAACGCTTGCGGTTGAAGGTCAGCACCCAAGGCTTGGCATACGCAGTGTTGGGCTATTCAGGGCTACTTTGGCCAACTCATTCAAACTCTCTTCATTTGCCCTTCGCTCTACGCTTCGGTGCGATGGAGGACAGATGAGTATTAAACGATGAGTGACACTGATAGCCACTTGCTTCTAGGGGGCGATAAAGTCATCATTTTGCCACCATTTTTGGTCATTTGATTTCAGCCACGCTTTACTGACAAAGCCCTCCTTGAACCGGACTCATCTAGTCTGCGAAGTGGGATGAGCCGGCACCCTCGGTATGCTCGCGGAATGTCAGGAACCCCTTAAAAACAAAAGTTATGGATATTTTGATGTCGTTCCTGAAGAGCATCATTGCGGGTATCAAGGCACTATTCTCCAGCCAGGAATCTGAACACAGTGAACCACTGCTGCCGAAAATTGATCCTGAAAAGCTTAAAAAAGAGCTCAAGATTTTAGAGATCGCTCAAGCCCATGGGGCCGCAGGTATTCCTGCCTCCAACGACACTCAGTTGACAGATGTGGAACACCAGATTAGAGGTACCCTCGGAAAGAAACGTGAAGCCACGGTCAAGTATGGCCAGCAGGTTATCCGACAAATTCAGCATCGGATGGACTCGATCGACATCACCCGTGAAATAAATCGCACCATTCAGCAGGGTGAAGAGTTTGAGCGTACTGCTGACCAGATTCTCTCGGCACAGGATGGGCGCCGAAAAGAGGCTGAACGCGAAGCGAAGTCGAAGAAAGCGCTGCTCGACGCGTTTCGCACTGATAACAGACTCCCAGATACCCCAGCCGAAAGGATCAATTCAGACGGAAAACTGTTCAAGATAGCCATGTTGGCTGCATGTTGTGTGGCGGAAGGATTCGTCAACGCCAATTTTTTCGCCTCTGGTATGGCCGGAGGTCTCGTCGATGGTTTCTTTTTGGCCTTCACGTTGTCATTGCTCAACATCCTCGTGTGCTTTTGGGCAGGGCGTATTTACACCAACAAGAACCACGTCAAAGTCAGTCGCACGGTGCTCGGTTACTTTTCAGGGGTAGTCGGATTGTGCTTCACCTTCGTGCTTGGCGTCGTTGTAGCCTATTGCCGGTACTCCCTGCCTTTACTGGAAGAGGGAACGCAGAGCCCAATCGTGCTCATCACACAAAGCTTCAAGGCCCACATTATCCCGTTTCAGGATTTTGAATCTTGCGCCCTGTTTGCGGTGACGATCATCTGTGGCGTATTCGCGATAATCGAAGGTTACATCTTTACCGATCGTTACCCAGGCTATGCCAAAGTCTATTCCGCTTACGCTGAGTCGCACCGAAGGTACGTGGGGCTCGTCGCAAGCCTCCGAAAAAGCCTCGACGATCAAAAAAATCGAACTCTGCAGCTCATAGATGAAAACGTTAAAAAAGCTGAAGGGGATATCAAGGTCTTCAAATACAACATGGGGCAGAAGTCGATCATCAAAAAGAAGGTGACTGAGTCCTTGGTGATGGCGGACGAGACGTTGAAGGCGCTGACTCAGTATTACCGATATGAGAACCGGTTAAAGCGGCCTCAGGGCTCTCCTAGACCGGACTATTTCGATCAGCCTATCGAGTTCCCCGATGTCGAAATGCCGGACTTCGCCATCGATCATGACGAGGCTCGACTGCTGGTGCAGGAAAGGCTGTTGAGCGACATGATTGAAAACCTCGAGCCCATTCGCGCGCGCGTCCAGTCATCTTTCACCTCAAAATTTGATCAGCTGCAACCTCTGCAGAGTTCGATGTAAGGAAACACCATGTCACTGTACGAAGAAGAGCGCAGTACCGGGAAGCGCCTGGGGGCCTTTCTCCTGTTCACCCTGGCTGTAATTGCGGCGGGTTGGTTCGGCTACGCCGCCTATACCAAAGAAACCATTGATAAGATCACGCTGTGCCCGAGCAAAGGGGCTCGTGGGCAGTATGTTGTGCTAATTGACAACACCTCTCCGTTCCCGTTTACGCAAAAAGCCGCATTGGCGCAACGCCTTAAAAACATGGTCTTGAACGAGATACCGGAAGGTTACCTCCTGTCTGTCTTCCTACTGGGCGAGGACTACAAGCTCAACGAAAGTCCTATTTTCGAGAAATGCAATCCTGGTCAGTGGGGTGAGGATAAGAAGTACACATCCTCGAAAAAATTCGTCACGCATGATTTCAATGAGAAATTTGCCAAGCCGCTCGATGCGGTCGTGCACAAGATCTCACTGGAGGAGCGGAGTAAGAACTCGCCAGTCTTCGAAATCCTTCAGTTAGCGGGCATTCACGGATTCCAGCACGGCAACGTCCAAGGCGACAAAAAGTTGATTGTCTATTCCGACATGATGGCCAACATGCCCCAATTCAGCATGTACAAAGGTGCGTTGCCGGCCTATGCCGAATTCCGAAAAACACCCTATGGCCACCTTTCCGTCGCTCCTGGCCTTGAAGGCGCAAGTGTAACGATCAACCTGTTGGCAGCCGACCAGAAAACAGTTCCCTACCCTAAGCTTACCCAGTTCTGGGCCGAGTATTTTGAAGCCAATGGAGCTTCGCTCGAAGCTATCGAACCTATGGAGGGGCTCTAAGTGGATCTGCAGTCGCTATTCAAGAAGGTTAAGACTTACTTCATAATCGCGGTAGCTCTGAAGATCGTGCTTGCGGCGGCGAGCCTGAAAGCGGCCGATCCTTTCTTGCTTGGTTTTGTGCTGCCATTACTGGTAATGCTTACTTACTGGGCTATCGGTTTTCGCGTCCGAGACAAATGGAATACACAGCTTACCCTCGCCAAGTTTGCGGACTCGGTGTACTACCTAGGCTTTTTGTTCACTGTTGCCAGCATCATCATCTGCCTGCTCGACATTAACTCTATTGGCGACAGTCTTAATGGTATGGCCATACGGTTCGGGGCCGCGATGGTGAGTACCGCAATTGGCATGCTGGCCAGGGTGCTGCACACTGGCTTCAGGGTAGACACCAATGATGCAGTCAAGAGTGTCGAGGAACGTGCGATTCAGTCTGCCGAAAACCTTGCTATGTCTTTTGATGCCGCCAGCCAACAGCTTGAGGTTTTCCGAGATCAAGTCATGGCTGCTTCCAAGGAGGCGGTGCAAAGCGTACATGAGCAGATAACTGCCATCTCAAAGCACAGTACCAATGCGATGGATGCTTTTTTTGCCAACGCAACTACTCAAAGCAATCTAGCTTTCGAGCGCATCCTTAAGGAAGCCAGCGACGCAAGCGCGGACTTACTCACTACCATCAATGGGCTTTCTGATAAGAGTAAGCAAACGCTCGATCTTATGGAAAATCATGCCCTCGACTTCGGCAAAAAAGCGCAGGAGCGGCTAGAGCAGACCTTGTTCCCGGATGACCTTTTTGCACAAAAACTCAAGCCGGCAATTGAAACGCTATCTGGTACCACAGACAGCCTCAATGAAGGCGTCTCGACACTGGCTACCGATGTTAAGACAGCGGCTCGCATGGTGGGTACCGCGATTCGTGGCTTAAACACCAAAACTGAGTCAATAGGGGAAGCCGTTGCTGCGGTGGGCTCCATAGTGGAGAGCCAAGAGCAACTTGTAGGCGCGATGAAGTCGCAGACCAAAGACGCGATGGAAGGCGTGGAACGTACTCAGAAAGAGTTCCTAGAGTCTCTAGATGATCAGCGGGAAGACTTCATGGAAGACATGAAAGCTAACCACCAGATAATCGCCAAGATCGTCGAGAAACTAGAAGAGCTGAGTACGATCGTGAGAGACGACAGCTCTAATGACCGTATCACTCATGAGGTGGGCCGTGCGCTGAATGCCATCAACGATGCAGGTATTAAAAATAATGAGGCCCTTGCTGAAAGTATCCGTTCGACGCTGACGCCTCTAGTCGAAGCGGTCGTGGCCAACAATGACACGCACAAATCTCTCGTGGCACGTGTGGATCAGAGCGACCGAACCGTCGAGGTTGCCCACTCGCAGCTAGACGAGCTGATAGACAAGATCGAACACATCAACAATCTCAATGTGCTTCCATCTGCCGTTAACGAAGCCATCGTACCGCCAAAAACCGAACCTTTACCCGATGCGGCGCCAGCACTCGATGAAGTAGCTGATGTGAGAACTGCCTGATGAGTTCCAAAAATGATCAGGTGTTTCAGCTATCGCTTACGGAAATCTGGATCATCTTATGCTTCATTCTGCTGCTCCTGATGGGTTACAAGGTTTGGGAGCTCACGCATAAAAATAAGGAGATGGCGGATAGGATTGCTACTTTCCAAAATTTCGATGAGCGTGAGCAAGCTATCAAGTCTGCGAGTGATGAACTCAAAACCCGCATGGCTTCCCTTGGTGTGAAAAATCCGGACGAAATCATTTCGAAGCTCGTCGACGCCTCTAAAGCGAAAGAGGAAACCGGACGGCTCAAGGTGCTTCTGACTCAGAAAGATGAACAACTCACGGCGCTAGCCGCTATCGATAAGGCTCTGCAGGAGGCGGGTAGTAAAAATAAGGGCGAGGACGCTAAGCGACTGATCTTAGAAACGATGATGTCCTATGACCAGCTCAAAAAGCTGGTGGTCGATCCCGACGAGGCAAAGGATGCTCAGCCAACGGACGTTATCAAGCGAATTGGCGCTCTCCAAGCAACCGAGCAGTTGCTAAAGACCGCGTTAGGGCAAGAGGGTATTCCCACATCTGAGCAGATTTCGGAGATCGTCAAGAATGCTGAAGCCTATGCACAAGCCGAGAAGCAAGGTACTAATCCGGCAACACTGCAAAAAACCAACAGTGATTTGAAAGGACAGGTTCAGTTTCTGCAGAACAGGCTCAACAAGGGCAAAGGCGGTGATCTACCACCGTGCTGGGCAAATGAGGCAGGCAAGGCAGAGATGTTCCTCACGGTATATCTGAAGGAAGACTCAGTGAGTTTTGAGCCAGCCTGGCCCCCGACCCGTAAGACTGATGCCGAAGCGCTTCCAAATTTCTCTGCACTGATGACAAATACCACTCGGACATACGAGGACTTTCTTCAGGCAGCACGCCCCATTTCCGATCTGGCCAATCAACGAGAGTGTAAATTTTATGTGCGTTTGTCGAGTCAAATTCAGGGGGCGGTGATGTCCGATCGACGTCGTTTAATGATAGAAAATCTGTTCTACAAGGTTGAAGTCAGACGTTAGGAGCGGGCGTAGAATGCGCCAGGTACCGTGCTCTATGATGCCAGCTTAACGGAGGTTTCTGGAATAGTACCGGATCTTCAGGGCGGCCTTCTGGTATATGCCGCAGAAGTTAGGCTTCGGCTTGGTGAAGCCAAGTCGCACTGGGAAAACATGCGGGAGGTGGAGCGATGGCAACCTTTTGCAGCCTACACCGAATCGGGAATCACCCTGACGCGTACCGGCACCCGGTACTGACCAGATGACAGGGCTGGGCAGTATGCAGTGACCTGTTCGAATTCGACAGTGAAACCCTTGCCGCACTACCACTACTTCAAGAGTAATTGAATCGAACTTGAACCCAGTCGACCTAGTTCTCGCAGTTTCGCAGTGAGCCCCTGGCCCAGGGCTATTGAATGCCTATGGGCACGATGCACTGCGGTGGCTGACGTAGCATGCGAGTTAGGCCGGCTAGCTGCTGCCGTTACTACAACTAGTGCTCGCGGTTCCTATCGAGCCAGATGATCACGTCGAGTTCAGCGAGATTCTTGGCTGGATAGTCCTCGGTGCTCTGCAGCGCAACGCGCAACAGCCGAGCGGACTGGAGGTACCTGTTGCCTTCGGTTCCACCACTAGGCGCAACACCGGTCTCACTCAACCAGTCGGAGATCGGGCGGTCGATGAGATGGTAACTAGCAGGAAAGAATTGGCACAGCATCTCTGAAAAGAGAGCGCCTCTGGTCGAAACCCCAACGACATCAAGTCGATCTATCTCTCTGGTCACGACCTCGTCACGACTGATGTTCTCAGCATCCAAGACGCGTATGAGACTTCTCGCAAACTCTCTAAAGTCGCTACCTTTGCCCCGACGCTCCCAGCCAGAACCCTGAAAACGGTTGCCTCTGCCGATAGACCAGAGCGCATTCAGACCATCGTAAAATGCCTCATTGCGCTGAGCGCTCCAACGAGGAGTCGCAGCGGCCGTCCTGAACAGACTCTCTAGTGCGATCTTTGTCTGCTGAAACTGACGCATCTGTTCTCGTCGCTCCCGCAAAATCTTTTTCAGCCCTGGCAGCTCACTGGGGGAGGGTAGTTGCAGGTCAAGCACCTGCTCTTTAGATGCGCGTTTGTTCGATCTGGGAGGTGCTTTAGGCTGGGTTGCCTCGCGATACAACGTCAACCAATTTTGATCCAGGGTCACGCAACACTTCGATAGCCGCAAGACCCAATCGGCGGCTGATGCGAATGCCTCGTGTGAAATTTTCGAGTACCCGTTGGCTTCATGGTTTGTCGAGAACGCTGCTTTGGAGAGGTTGGACGAACCCACCAAGGCATAGCAATCACCGTCCAGCTCACGCCAGTACAGTGCCTTGGGATGAAAGCCGTCGATAAGCTCCGCTGCTAAGAATTGAGCCTTTCGATGGCGCGGAATCCACTTGAGAACCTTCTCACATGCAGACTTTCGAGTGATCCCGAAATCCTTGCCGACAATGAACATGAATGACTGGCATTGGTCTCCTAGCTCCTCCTCAATGTCCCAGTGGGTGAGATAGGCGCTAACCATATACAACTCGACCGACTTGCGAAGTGCACGTTTGTAGATGTCTCGAAGGGTAGTGCCCGAGTTTTGAGGCAGCAGTATGAGTTCCATAGCCAGTCCTAAGCGCGAGAGCGGTAACACAGAAAGTAATAAAAAATGCCGATGGTTTGGTGCGGTCTATACAGTCGCAGTGTGCGGGCTCTCCACGGCCAGCTCCGCAACCTCTTGCTGCTGCTGACCAACGACGACCTGGAGCATGCTCAAAAATGCTTTCGCGTAGAAATTGGTTTCGGTGTTAAACGCTTGGCCCATGGATGGCTTGTTCACCCCGAATTTTTCGCCTTGGTCAGTGAGGCACTTGAACGATTTAAGTTCACCACCTCCAGTGGTACTCGGGTACTGGAAGCTTTCGTCTCCATACTTTCAAGGCCTATCAATTTACTTAGCCAAAGTCAGATTCTGCGCGAAACCGATTGCGGTAGAGATATCCAGTGATATTGAAGCAAACGACTTCATCAATAACGCCTCCGGCAATGCCCAATCCCATTTTTCCCGCAGCATATTCTCTACATCCGCGAGAATCGAATCGAGATTGTTTGCGTCCAGGTCACCTACATCCTTGAGTGCAGCCAGTGTCCGATGGATGTTGGCGTCAACCTCAATCGCCAAGCCCGCGTTGTCACACGAAAGGCCTACATGATTGAGTAACAGGCGCAGTGCATCGTTGGCGTAATCACCCAGCCAGCTGATTAGATAGCATTTACCGCCGGACTCAATGACGTAGCGTTCACCAAGGCCTAATGCGTTAAACGTCTTGCGAGCTTCGTCAAGCAACGCTTGGGCATCGCGATCAATGAATGGGCAGGGGACAGGATCTGCCAAGACGGCTCGCATTTCTTGGCGCACGTTGTCATGCACCATCGCACCCAGACCATCGAACTGAGGAGGGGCACCACCTCGTGCGGCGGAAACAATGATGACTTTGGCTTGGAGATCAACATCACGAACCTGCCACCTCCGGCCTCCGAAGATAATGCGTTGATCTTTGGTCAGCGGCCGGCTTACGGGTACTGAACCAAGCGCTTTCCCGTCGCACACCAGTCGGAATTCCTCATCACTGGTGAATGCGCTGTAGAACTCATAGTGGTTGATCAGGCGCTCTCCAACTGTCCCTGGAAGCAACAATCCGGAACTTTCCTGAACGATGAGTTCATGCTCCCCTAGCGACTTGAGCAGCTTGATGAAGTCTGACCTCTCGACGTTTTGGAATGCTCCTTCAGCGATAAGGCTTTTCCAAAGATCAGCAGCGGAAGCGCCACCGCACTGAGCAATTATGGAGAGGCATTGCTGAACGAGAGTGGAGGCATGAATACCCTGAGCCCGGGGAGGTTCAAACCACCCTCCAATTAAAAGACGAACCATGGCAATGGTCTGAACCAATCCCTGGCGCAGCTGATCTGAAATGCTCGATCCATCTTTGAGTGGAGACTCCTTGCAGTAAACGCGCAAGATCGCGTTTTCCCCCGGGCGTCTGCCCGAACGGCCCAGTCTCTGGCGCAAGCTCGCCACCGATGGTGGAGCGCCAATTTGCACCACTGTCTTGATGCTGCCGATGTCTATTCCAAGCTCAAGCGTCGTGGTGCATATGGCCGATGCCGCCTGATTACCTGCCTTGAGGGCATGCTCAGCTTGCTCCCGCAGTTCTTTCGAAAGGCTGCCGTGATGAGGCCAGAACTCATTGGGCAAACCATCATTCTCACAGCGCCTACGCAATTGGTCTGCATACCATTCAACCTGCTGCCGACTGTTTGGGAAAATCAGATTATTGCTGCCGCGCAATACCTTGTAGAGATGATCAGCGATAGCGAAGTCTGGGCTTGCTTTGTTTTCCGTTTCGTCTTCATCGCCTTCCTCATTAGAAGGCTGGACGGGAGCCTTTCTGAGCTCATTCATGGGCGGCTGGATGTAGCCGCGAATTTGCACCTGGAGTGTCTGGTTTGAGTTTTTGGACTCAATGACAGTCACCCCGTCGACGCCTCCTGAGCGCAGAAACTCTGACGCCAACGTCATATCGCCGAGTGTGGCCGAAAGCCCAACCCTGGGGAGTCGACGCCCGGCAACGAGCTCTACACGGTGCATCAGGGACTGAAGCTGTTTGCCTCGCTCACTTCCAATGAACGCATGCAGTTCGTCCACGACGATATAGCGCAGATTCTGGAACACCCCGGCAAGACTCGAGCCTCGATTGACGAACAGCGCCTCAAGCGATTCTGGAGTGATCAGTAGCACCCCTTCAGGCGACTTCAGGAAGCGATGTTTTTTGCTCGATGAAATGTCTCCATGCCAAGCCACTACAGGAATTTCAAGCTGCTCACAGAGTCGGCCTAACCTGTCCCATTGATCATTGATCAAGGCCTTGAGCGGGCTGATGTACAGCACCGAACCGGGCGGGTCATTGATGTTGAGTAAATTGGTGAGTATGGGAAGGAAGGCGGCCTCGGTTTTCCCCGCCGCGGTTGCTGCGGCGATAATGACATCCTGATCGGCATCGATCAGCACAGGCACAGCCCTTTCTTGGGCGTCGCGCAAGGACGTCCAGCCTTCAGCCCAAATCCATCGCTGGATTCGGGATTCTAGCTGGTCGAAGCCCGATGATTCAGAGTGTGAAGGTGGCAAGTTCATCGTCCGCGTCGACTTTTGTATCCTCGTCACCGCCCAAGTCCTTCGCCACCTCGACAGCCCCAAGCAGGGTGCGCCAATCTGCTCCAGGGTTTTGCTCCAGAATAGCCAGCAGGTTGATGAAGGCTGTGATCGTCGTGCGCGGCGTACGGAAGTAAGCTTCACCCAGGCGCTGGTTGCAGTGCGCCATGAATAATGGAAGCGCTTCGTCAGGCAGTAAGTACTTTTCAGCATCGCCGCCGGCATAGACGTGACGGAGCTTCTGAAGCAACACGTAGAAGTCTTCTGGTGTGAGGCTGGTGAGGCGTATGACCGGCCCCGAAAGATCCACCAGTCCTGATTTGGCAAACGAGTTTTCGGCCAGTCGCGATTGCAGGGCAGGGTAGCTAAACAGCCCTCGGCGAGTGTCCATCAAAAACTCGGGGGTGCCACCCAGGACAAATCCAAGCCCCTCAGCGGATCCCTGCAGTGAGTCATTAAGGATGCGCAGGATCTGTTCATAGTTGGCATTGCGTGCCTGTGTGTTGGCCAATTTGTAGAGGTTGACCAGTTCGTCAAGGCAGATCATCAGACCGCCGAAACCTGCGAGCCTGACGAATCTCGATAGCAGCTTGAGCTGATCGTAGACGGAGGCATCATCAATGATGGTTCGTACACCCAGGGCCGCTCGGGCATCAGTCTTGGTGGTGAACTCGCCACGCAACCAACGAATCGCATCAGCCTTAAGTTGCTCGTTGCCTTCCTCGAAACCTCGGCAATACGCAGCGATCACTTCGGCGAAATCATAGCCGTTGACCATCTCGGTCAACTCAGCCAAGTGTGCTCGGATGACAGTTTCACTGTCTGTTCCTGCCGCCTTGGCTTCGGTTTTGGCCTGCGAGATAAACTTCTCAACAATACCTTGCATGGCCCCACCGTCAGGCTTCGTGCGTGTAGACATGTTCTTGGCCAGCTCGGAGTAAAGCGAGCGTGCCTGGCCGCCGGTGGCATGCAGCCTGCGATCTGGGTTTAAGTCAGCGTGCATGGTTACGAGTTTTCGCTCCATGGCAATGGCTCGAACCAAGTTCAGAAAGAACGTCTTGCCTGCACCGTATTCGCCAATCACTACTCGAAATGCCGATCCGCTTTCGACGAGGCGATTGACGTCTTTGATCAGTGCATCGAGCTCGCCCACCCGGCCGACCTGAATCAAGTGTTGACCGACGCGAGGAACAACGCCAGCACGCAATGATTGGATGACCGCGTCGCGATCCTTGGCTCTGATAGTGCTCATAGGGCTAACTCTTCCAGAATGTCTGTATTGATCTCGATGGGATCATCACCTTCGGTGACGGGCATGTCGAAACGTTCAAAAGCCATGTCGTTGATTTGCTCCAGAGCACCATCGAGCATCAGTTCCATGTCGCTGGCGGCGGCTTCAAGTTCGGATCGGCTCCATTCGGCACGCGAGATTAACAAGCGCAGGAACGCAGAATGCTCCAGATCGAGGCCGGCAACGTCAGCGCTCGTTTCTGTCGCCGATTCCACAGCCTCAAATGACTCTTCCGGTTCATCAACCTGGTCGTCAGTGAATACCTGGGCGAGGAGGGCCGAGACTTCTGCCGTTTCACGTTGCAACTCAGCAATTCGCTCGTGATCGAGCACGAAGCCCTGCTTCGCACTGGCAGCTGACACTATTCCGGGCTCGGATAGAGAGGAGCTTGTTGCAGGTTTCGCAGGGGTAATATTCGTTCCGGATGCAGCCAAGTGAAGATCGCTGTACAGCAACTGACTATCCAGTTGCAGCGCCTTGTAAACTCGCTCAAGAAGCTTCACTTCCGATGGACTGACGATGCCATCGGCTTGCGCCAGGTGAGCCAGGAAGCTGGCAATCGTGCGCTTGGCTTCGACAGTTAATGGGTCGAGCTTTTTCTTCAGGCTTGCAAGCGTTGGTGGTTGCTGGATCTGGATTTGCAGGTGCGCCTTGAGACGTTTGCGATGGGCAACACTCAAGTGACTCCAGGAGTCGATGTGCTGAGCAAGTAATGTGACCTCTTCATTGGAGGTGTCGCCATCCGCAGATGCGACTGCACTGGCCAGATCAAGTGTGACTGAGGCCGCGTTGTAGGCTGCTGAGGCCCGCAATGTTCCGTCTTCGGGGTGGGTTACGAACAACGCGATACGATCTTCAGCTTTCGGAGTCCTACTGCCAGCGAGCACATCGGGCTCCATGCCGATATGAAGCGATTCCAGTGCACGGGCAAGGGCGAGAACCTTGTCACGAGACAGTGCACCAGCGCTCTTGAATCGACCCGCGAGTTCGCCAAAGCTCATGACAATCAGATCGTCACCGATTTTGGTTTGAAGCTCATCCAGCTCCGTACGGGCTACGGTTGGCCAAAGGGTGACCGGAAGTTGTAACAGACCCTCAAGGGCTTCTGCGCTCTCAGGGTTTCGGCCTAGATAACGGCTAAAGGGTTCAAGCTCACTAGTGCAAAGCTCCACCAGCAATTGCAGGATTTTACGTGTTCCCGAAGTGGCCATGACATCAGGAATATCACCCAGGCTAAGCGAGGGGGCCATTAGCACAGCAGAGGCTGCGCGATAGCTGGTTTTAAGCTTGGTCTTGTTCTGCGCCAGGATGAGACCGGCAGGGTGGGAGCTTTCGTATTTCAGCTTGAACAGCCTTGAAAAGACTTCTTTACAGCGTGTCACCGGGGTGCGCTTGCTGATGTTGGGGTCGGCGAGTGCCCATGCCAATGCCCAATCGGCGCCGAGTGGTCGCTTGTTGGACGCGTGTTGCCCCAAACCTATGCGCAGCGGCAGTGGCATTTCGTAGCTGTAAGCAGCAACCTTAGGAGGCGGGCCAAGGTAAAGATTTGGATCAACCGTGGTGTTACTCAGGTAATCCAGAAAGCCTTCTGCATATCCCCTGAATGACCTGTTGTCCCCATAGATACTCAGCAGTCGTTGGACTTCTTTGACGATCAGAGGAATCTCAGCCTTCAACTGCGGATCGCTTACAGCATCAACGAGAGCCCGGCGCTCAAGGCCATAGAAAAACAAAAAGACATAGCCGGTGTCTGCCAGCGGATCACTACGTCCGCCCTCTAGCCACTGCAGGTATCCGCGCCGAGCCTCTGGCGAGATGGAGTGAAAACTCGGCCAATAGGACATCAACCGCTCTTCGATGTCGACGTACGACTTGGCTATCCGCAGTTTGGGATTGATCAGTGACGGCTCTTGCGAATCGTATCGACCCAACGCACTTCCTACATAGAGCATTCCGCCGGGAAGTGAAAAACCAGACACAGTGACCGATTCGCCCGCCGGCACCCAGCGAGTATCGGATTTTTGTTTGCTTGCATCTGGAATCTTAAAGGAAGGGGAAGGGGGGGAGCCGAGTTGGACGGTATAAAATTCGGAAGTTTCTTCAGACATATTGCTCAACGACACCTCATGCATGGAGAAGGTTACGTCTTTGCTTCGCGCCTCCCGCAGGTGCGTTGTCACTGAAGCAGACTTTTGCAGCTGTTCAAGCTGTCGTTTAGTGCGAGTGGCTAAAAACCACATAATGGCGCCGATGCACGCGACGATGCCAACAGCGATCCAGGCGTTCTTCGGGATCGAAGCGAGTGCACCAAAAGCCAGTGCAATAATAATCAGGATGCCGGTGCCGCTGGAGTTTTTTGCCTTCTTCCTTGCCATGAGTCATTTCAACCTTGAAAGATGGGGGCTGGCGCAATGGCAGTATCCGACAATTAAATGGCTTGAGCCATGGGGCTCGCAGAGCTATTGATCGGAAAAATGCCTTCTAGATGGACGCCAAAAACACCGCCCATGATGCTGGTCGCATATACGCACTGATCGAGCTATAGCTCATAACCACTGAGAACGCTCACGTCCGCAGTTCTGATCTCTCGAAAAAATAGTCCGAATTGCAAGACATCAACACTACTCATCACTCCCCATCAACTCCTTGAGCGCGGGCCGAAAGGTACGACGGATCAGCGAGCTTCTACGTCGCTCACCTGATGGGCTCACACCAGATAGAAGTGGAGGTTGGTGCTGAGGAGGCTTGCTGAAGATGCGATTCTATAATCGCTCTATAGTCGACTATAAAGCCAAGGCCAGAGCTCTTACTGCTGGGTACTAAAACGTCAATGGCTGTCGCTCCTTCGGGCTTAAGCCCGGCTCAGCATCACGTCTTCAGGTTATGTGGCCCGAGCGACTCACTCCGCAATTGTGTCTGCCTGACCGCTTCAAGGAAGCGCATTGCGGCTGTCTCATTTCTCCTGGGCGTTGCCAGGCTGTCCGCTACCCCAGGCTTCAGTGAGCTCGTCTATTCGATCCGCGATTTGAGGCTTTTTTGATAGGACAAGGCATCGCGTGTTGCCGACAAATTCCTCGATCAGATACACCGAGTTGCCAACATCGAGCTCCAGCTCCTGCAATGCTTCATCGGGAATTCGAATCGCACCGTCACCATCCCATTCTTCGATCATGATTTTCATAGGTGGCTTTCTCACGTGTGGTCTCCATTGCTTTGAGTCGGCAATGGTGTACAGGCTCGGAGCGCGGCGAGCAAGCGTTGGAGCTGTTCACGCTCCCCAGGCACTCAATAGATCGACGGGATCAGATACGTCGTACTGGCAGAGTTCAGGTGTCCCTATTCGGCCGATATGTGCGGAATAAGCACATGATGGCATTGAGCGATGATGGCTATGTGATCGCTCGCTCAGACGATGCGAAGCTGTTTATGAAGATGGGCAAGCCGTTCTTCCCATTCAAAGACAAGCTCCGCAAGCACGGTAGACGTCTTAATTTTATGGGTTCTTGGGCCCGACCACGCTGCCACGGGAGAAGCGCTATGTTGCAATCGTCTTAAACAAAATTCGTTGTTACGGAAAATTATTTCTCTTCAACGTTAAAGATTGACCCAAAACCATCCGATTTGATTTTAAGAATCATGGTTTATGGCGGTGTTTGTGGGTAAAGATGAAAGGCAGTCAGGAATGTTTCTCGTAGCTCGCGATTTTACATGCTGGCGCGATCGTGAGTACAACGACCAATACCCATGTCAGGTTTCCAGGCAGGACGAGAATACTGTCAATCTAAATTTAGATATCGTATCGATCGTTTTCGCCAGCTCCGTGGCTGAAGAGATCGCACGCTGTCTTTACGATGCTGTCCTCATTACCGTAGGAAATCTGGCAGGGTTTGTACCAACGCCAGCCGCACGGGACAGTATGTTTGAGCGCAAATATCATAAAAGAGTATCCGGAGATTGGAGTTACACCGCCGACGGAAAATTCAGTTGTCACGGATCCGAAAGTACGGTCTATTCTGTCGAGCTCCCAACAGATATGAATGATACAACTGAGCTAGTGGGCGTCTACACAGTTGAGGACGGTGGAGCAGAGCTTGTCTTCGAGTTCATGTGCTATTCGTTCAGCATGCTTGACGCGGTTTGGCTAGCTAACAGTTTGATGGAAGCCTCAGGAGGTGAGCCTTTGGATGTTCTGGAAACTACTAGCATGAGTAACGTGAGCTGCGTGCCGCTGGCGGTACTAAAACACCATGGGCTTGTTTGAACGTTAGGATAACCCCGGCAATCCTAATTGAGGCTATGACCGTTATCGCTCCTCCGGGCTATTAGCCCGGCTTACCGTCAAGTTCATGCCAAATGACAATCGGGAAGGAGAACCTGGGCAAACCAGGCCGGTAAGCCTACCTCGAGCCTTTGGAAGTTGAATGGCGGGCTCATCACGATGCCGAGGTTGATCAGCCGGTTGAGCTGGTCGCTCGCTATTTCGGGCGGAAGACCCGTAAAGGTTACGAATTCGGTGCGAGGTAGTGAGCCTTGGATTAACAGCGCCAGGAGCGCCGGCATCGTTTCTGGGCTGACGCCTGCGTCCGTCAATCGCGAGTTTATTCTGTACGCATGGGCAACGGACTTACGAAGCTGGTGACGACTCAGAGCGGTAGTCATGTAGTCCACCTCTTCATGGCAGACATCAAGCATGAGCTCAATGAAGGAGAGCGAGGCTTGCTCTGATCGCTGGAAAGCACCAGCAAATTGTCTCTCTTGCGTGACATCATTTATGCCGAGCGCAGCGTGATACTTCTCCTGCCTACGTGCTATACCGCGAGATAACGACCACAGCTGCGGATGCAATCCGATCTGAGCGAAATGCATATGAACGACCAGCCTCGCCATAGCCCCATTACCATCAGCAAGCGGTTGAGTCTGTACAAGGTGATAGTGGTGGGCTAGCGCCGCAATGAGACGTCGACGAAGCTCGGTGATTTCCCCCAACGTGGACTGCGTGCTAGCCAAGTTGGTTGCGTCTTCTAGCACCTCCAGGTCAGTGTTGTGCCCGTCGATGATCCTCGAGTAGTCAGCGTCAGAGATCTTCAGCTGTCTGCTCAAGCATGCTGCAGTTTCAGGTGCGAGCAGGCCGGCAAGGAAAGCTGTTTTCGTTACAAGCACGTCTGCTTTCGACAGTATCGACGGAGGAATCGAATCGGGCAGGGGCGGAATAAGCCATTGATCAGTGGTCATCTGAGATATCTATAAAAGGATATTGTTTCATTCATCATCCGCCATCACCGATGAGTTTGGGTCGATATTCGATTTGGGCCGGCTGCGGGCCACGTAAACCGGGCCGCTCACGAAGTTCCGGTGGTTGCTTCGGCCAGGAAGCGCTCAGCGAATTCCGCTCGGCGTACACAAAGTTCCGGTGTCCTATGTCGAAATCCTAGTTCGTTGCACGCTGAACAGGCCAGGGATGCTCCTGATGGAGGGCAGGAGATAAAACCCCCAATATTCGTTTCCGGTCGACTCGAAACAGGCTATGAGTGGATACCATTTCGTGAAAGGCTAGGATGATTTCGCTACCTATCGACATCTCGTCTTCTCGGGTCTGTAGACCTACGCAGCGGGGCAATGGAGATGTCGCTGGTTCGGGCCCTGCGGCCCGGCTTGGTGGTAGGTTTTTCAGATGGAGATGAAAGTGCTGTCATCGATCAAGGAATACCAACCAGGGCCGCAGATCCCACCGAGCATTTGGATGACCCTCGGTCTGCCGTCACGGGGCACCAGGCTTCATGACCTCGTTCACGAAGGACTGCCTTTCGAATACCTCGAGCGGATAGCAAGCTTTCTGCAGGTGCCGCGAGGGGTTGTCTCCAAAGCTATTTGCATGTCTCCCACAACGATGGCCCGTAGGGAGAAAGCAGGGCGGTTCGACACCGTAGAAAGCGACCGCTTGGTTGCATTGGTAGTTCTGTTTGACGAAGCGCTTTCTCTCTTCGAAAACGATAAGACCGCAGCAACGGAATGGATGAGCTCGCCGGTTCGAGGGCTCGGGTCGAAGCGTCCAATCGACATGCTGAGGACGAGGGTGGAAACGAAGGCTGTCTTCGATGTTATCGGCCGACTGGAGAGGGGAGTGCTTGTGTGAGACCCGTCTGATGGACTATTTGATCGGTGCCAGCCCCTTGGCACACTCTGACAATCCTGATACTTACGAATCACCCAATCAAGCTCTAACGCATCTCTCTATGCGCCACGAGGTGCTGCATCTCGGCTGTCCATAGTCGTAAAAAACGGCGCCAATCACCCGCATAGCAGCCTTGCCGTAATCGAGTAGATCCGAAGCTCGCTTCTTCGAAACGCGTCTTCCAAGGTTCTGGTATGTGTTCGTCAAGCACGACTACGAAGTGGGATCCGCTGACTCCCACGATTTCGGTTTCTGGTACGCGTTCTTGTAGCTCCTCAACCGACATGGCGACGGCATCACCAATGGGGTCATCTCGATCTTCGCGCTCAATTTCATCAAGAATCGCCAGGTACTGAATCGCTCGATCAGATCCAGGCTGCAGCCTTTCTAAATCCCATAAAGCGTCGCGCCGTTTGCGCTCGCGTTGCCATAGACGATTCGCGTCGTTCATCATTATTTTCCGCCATTCCAGGCCTCAGTGAGTTCGTCTATTCGATCCGCAATGTGAGGTTTTTTCAATAGAACAAGGCAGCGTATGTTGCCGACAAATTCCTTTATCAAGTACACAGCGTCGCCGACATCCAGTTCGAGCTCCTGCAACGCCTCATCAGGAATTCGAATTGCCCCGTCGCCATCCCATTCTTCGATGATGATTTTCATAGGTGGCTTTTTCACGCGTGGTCTCCATTGCTTGTATGTCGGCAATGTTAACGCGCATTTTGAATGTAGGCTTAGAGCGCGGCGAACAGACGCTCGAGCTGCTCATGCTACCGGGCACTCAATAGGTCGACAGGATCCGCTCCTTTGCGCTGCTTGGATGGATGAGACGGACTACAGGGCAGGAGGACTGAAACTATCTAGAAAATCGTGATTTCGGGCCCCGGGGCCCAGCTTGCGGTCACTTAGTACTAGATCTTAAAGCACGCTTGGCCCTACTGTCAGTGCTCAATTCTTTAAGTATTCCCATGGCTACAGATCAAGCCTACAGCTGACATCACTAACCTCGGCATGCGTGAGCGGGGATAAATCACGGCCTCTCCAACTGTACGCTAGCCCGGGCGGCAAGCCCTCCGAACGACATACCGGAGTCGACATATCGCAACGCCGACTTCATGTCCTTCCAGCCCACATAGCTCATCAGCCCTTTGATGTCCCACCCGTTGGCGGACGCCCAGGTTGCAAAGCCGCGCCGCATCGAGTGGCTGCTATACAGCTCCGCTGGCAATCCTGCCTCATTGAAAATGCGGCGCAGCACCGGGATCAGGCTATGCGGCTGCATGCCTTTGCCTGACAGATTGCCCCAACGATCAATCCTCTGGAACACCGGGCCTTTCGCGATCCCGGCTACTGTTATCCAGTTGATGTAGGCCTCTACGGGGCAGAGCATGGCGAGCGCCGGCGTTTGGAAGGAAGTTCCTTCATGCTGGCGGTCACCCTTGGTATAGGGCAGGAAAAATGTAATCCCTTCACCGTTTATTGCTTTCGTGTTCTCCACCGTCAGCCTTGCCAACTCATCGCCCCGAAAGCCACGCCAGAACCCGATCAAGATGATCGCCACTGAGCGACGGTGACGTACCAACGATTTGTAATCTCCGCGTTCAAGGGAAGCTGCAGCTTCCCTTTCAAGCCATGTCACCGCCTGCTCCAAGTGCTTCAGCAGCAATGGGGCGGCCTGTTTGACTTGTGCGGGGTGCACCACCCTGATGCCTTTTATCATCTGGCGAACGTCAGGCGTCTTGGTCGGATCAGGGAAACCCTGAGTGATATGCCATTGCGCAAGGGCTGCAAGGCGCTGCTTCAGCGTGTTGATGGAGAGCTTGTCGGCGTACTCCGCCAGGTAGCGAACGACGCCCACGCCGGTCGTGGGCAGGTATCCGCCCCAAGTCACCTCAAAATGCTCGATCGCCGCCCGATAGCTTTTTCGGGTGTTCTCCCGGGTGCCGGCGCTGAGGTACCGATCTGCCTTTTCCATCGTATTTGCCTTCAAAATTAGAGCGTTTGCGCCTGCATACGCCTCTCGGAGGTTTTCCGGGCGCCAAAAAGAGTCAAGAAGCCATAAAGCACCATTATGGGCTTCTAGTAAATCAAGATCAAACGGCGTAAAATCTCTATAAAATGTTATGTATGTACATGACATGTAACACGGTACGAAATCGTAGGAGACTCCCATGGCCCGAGGCGGAATCAATAAAGCTGTCGTGCAAGAAGCGCGTCAGGCGCTGCTTGCCAGAGGAGTCAACCCAAGCATCGACGCAGTGCGCGTAGAGCTCGGAAATACGGGCTCCAAGACGACGATTTCGCGGTACCTGAAAGAGCTTGAGCCCTCCAACCCAGAGCCCGTGGCATCACGTGAGCGTATGGGCGATACACTCAACGGCATGGTGCAAACACTGCTAGATCAGCTTATGGAGGAGGGCCAGGAAGTAATCTCTCAGGCAACCGCAGCTTTTGACTTGCAGCGGGCCTCGCTGGAAAACCAGATCATCGAGCTCAGATCGGAGCTGGCTACCGCTCAACGTAATTCGGCCACCCAACAGGTCGCGATAGAGACGCAGAACGCTGAGTTTGCAATCACCCATTCCTCACTCCAGGCTGAGCTGACCCGTAACGCGGGATTCAGTCAGCGCTGTACCGTCCTTGAGTCGCTGGTCGCAGAGAAGGACAAGCACATCCAATCGCTGGAGGAAAAGCACGTTCAGGCCCGTGGGGCGCTCGAGCACTATCGGGAAGCGGCGAAGGAACAGCGGGATCAGGATCAACGCAAGCACGAGTCTCAACTGCATGAGATGCAAGTTGAGCAGCGCAAGTTGCGGGAGACCATCGCCGTCAAACAGGAAGATTTGACGCGACTGAATCGTGACAATGAACGCCTGCTCGGTGAGGCCAGGCAGCGAACCAAAGCCCTGCACACGCAAGAAGCCTTGATTCAGTCTCTCAACACCCAAATTCAGGCACTACGCCATGGTGAGGCCAAGTCAGCTGGGGTGACTGAACACCTCATGGAGCAAATCTCAGCTCTGCGTGATGAGGTAAAGGCACTCCACAAGGCCGCCGCTGTAACCGATCTGCGAGAGCAAGAAACGGTGGCGCTGGTAGCGTCGCTTCAAAAAGAGAATGAGCAACTGCGGCAGGCTGAGATTGATGAATCCTCGGAGGAGGGTAGCGATGCCTCTTCAGGGGCAGAGGATAAGCAAATTGCAGGGCACGCCAAGCCTTCGAAACGACCGAGGAGATGATCCATGGATCAGATCACAGGAGATCCGCGTAGCCATAATGAAGGCACGTCAGGTTGGAAATTTGCTCATCAGCGTCTTTCCCAACTGCTCTTAGAAAGGGTTGAGCCATTCGCCGCCCTGATTCCGATTATAAAGCTGGATGGCGCCAGCACACTGTATCAACAGCTGTCCGTCCCATCGGCATATCGAAGAGCCGGAAGAGATTGAGAGAACATGATCCCCCTGATCGGCTTGGAAGCCGTCCTGGGCACCTACCGGGCCTGAGTAAGGTTTCCACCCTCTGTGGGTTGTGCAAGCAGTACGACAGCGGGCCGTTAGCTCCTCAGGACATACATCATCCATGGCCTAGTGATGGATAGGTTTGAGTTCCGGAGGCGATCACGCCCGGGGAGCCCAGGCGTAATCTTCAGGGCATAGCTACTCGCTCACCATCACATGACTCCTGCCAGGCCACAGCGTCTCCGACGCGGTCACTCCATCAGGGGTGGGAACAAGTGACCATATGCGAGCTTCGATCCCATCATTCTGCAGTTTGCGCATGAAGTAACGGGCTTGAAGGGCGTCATGAGTGGCGATGACGACCTGGAAGCCATGATCGATGATGTAGTCGCGAAGTACATCAAAGACGGACGCCGCGTGCACCAAGTCGTGATGCTGTGTGGGGTCGTCAAGGAGAAGTCCGCGCCACGGAGACCACTGATGCTCCAACGCCATTGATAGCAGGAACGTCAGTTGCAGATCCGTCAGTTGAGCTTCACTGGCTATCGAGGGTACTGGGGCTAGGCCCCCGTGGAGCGGCACAGACACCTCAGCACGTGGCTTTTGATAGGAGCTTCGGAAACTCAGGTTCGTCCCGGTGAACCTTTGCTCTCTGACCACGCGCTTGAGCAGTGCTTGCCACCGAGGCATAACCGCCTGAACGTGTTTCTGGACGTTAGCGATTTCGGAGGAAAGGAACTGATTAAGCGACTCCATCGCTGCAGATAGCTGCGACAAACGTTGCATCCCCGTCCGCTTCGACTCCACTTGTTGATGAAGGTGAGTCGAGAACTCATCTTCCGACCGCTCGCCGCGCCGCCGATCCAGAAGGCCCTGTGCGAGACGGGCCTGCTCTATTTTGCTCCAAGCGCCGATCTCTATTTTGATGGTCTGAAGCGCCTCTGAGTGCCTGGTAAGCTCTGTGCTGGTGGACTGCAGCTGAGTCTCATGACTGCTCGCAACCTCGACAGTGGGATCGCCGGCGAATGAGAGCTGACGCCAGGACGCTCTGATCGTAGCCAATCGAGCTTGGGCCTCGGATAGCTGAGTCTCCAGATCAGCTGCCGTATTCGTGGCATCTGTCAACTGAGCCTGCTGACGATCCTGGGCGGACTGCTCGGCAGTCACCTTAGCGCCTAGCTCGACTAGCTGATTGGCATTCTGGTTCTGCGCAGTGGACAGCTCTGCCAAGGATTGCGCTGGCGGAGCGTCGGCGGTGATTGCTGCCAACGCCGCAGTGGCTTGCTCCAGCCTGGTGCTGGCTTCCGTCCGGGCCTGCCGCGCGGTGTCTACTGCACGAACAGCTGCGTCGTATGCGTTCCTGGATTGCTCAAAAACCTCTGAGGTTGCTGGCGATGCCAGGTTGCTTTGTTTCTCGTCCAGCTGCAGCTTCGCAGCAGCATTGGCACCAACGCGAAGCCGGATGGACTCTTTCGACAAGGGCACAGTATCGCCGCCAAGAAGAATGTTGGAGCTGATCTCGGCGATATCCGCTTTCAGGGATGCCTGCTGTGACTCCAGTTGAGTGATCCTGTTCTTGCATGCACTTAATTCTACTTCGGCGCCCGTTACCGCTTCTGTACAGTCACGCAGTATATTAGCGGCCTTTTTCAAACGCCGTTCAGCTTCGACGACATTGGGGTCAATAGCCGCCAGCGCCTTGGCAACACGCTCATGTAATGCGACCGCGCCATGCTCTTCGCCACATAATGGGCAATCACCACGATCGCTTGGTAAGTGGGCCGCGATGGATGCAACGGCTTGGCGTATCGAGTCAGCCGCCGAGGTCAGATTTTCGTGATGGCTCTTAGCGGCTTGATCTTCTACTTCGGCGGCGGCCCTGGCTAATATCGCAACACGAAGCTGTTCGTTGAGGATGTCCCCATGTACCTCCTCACCGCTGATGGTGCCGGTAACCTCCGCAACGTGCTGAAGGGTTAGCTCCCAGCGATCCAGGAGTTCCTGAGCTGTGAACAGGTCGGCGTCAATCTGTAGCAGCGTCTTGCGCTGTCCATTAATCAGGTCGTGTTGGACACGGATCTGCTCATGCCCCTCATGCACTCTGCGCGTCGTAGAAGCTTCCAACTCAGTGTTGGTGAGGGCATCGTCTGCGGACTTAAGCACCTGCCGGCGTTGTTCGACCGCCTCTTTCGCCTTGGTCTCATTCACGTACCGGTTGAGCTGCTGAGCAATCGTATCGCGCTCAGTTTCTGCGGCGACCAACTCTCGTTGAAGCTGCTCAAGTGTAGCCACGGCCAACGAGCGATTTTCTTTCTTTTGATCCAGCTCCTGCGTCGCGGAGATGAATTCGGCACTGAGCTGCTCGGAACGAGCTTGTTCAGATACAAACCGGCCTATGAGGCCGTCGACCTCAGCCAATGCCTTGATCTGCTCACGAAGTCGCTCAAGCTTGATTTGCACCAATTGCTCCAACGCATCATGCACCGTTTCCAACCCATCTTGGCCCAGTGGCGGTACGAGCAGGCCAGCGGGCAGTTGGTCGAAGCTTTGCGCCTGGTGCGCAATGTCCGATATCGATTCGGCAATGCTTTCCCTGCTGCGAAGCGCCCCTTGCGTCTGCGCAGCCGCCTGATCTCGGTCGAGACTCAAGCTCTGCCATTCAGCAAACTCGGCTTCGAGCGATTCAAGTGAGGCTTTCGCGTGCTTAAGCTGCTCTGTGAGCGCGCGGCGGATGCTGCCAAGGGCAGAGCTTACCTGGCTGCCATCTTTACCAATTGGCAACCGCTCCAGCTGGGAACCAGCGACTTTGGGATCTGCCTTGACCAGCCATTCACCCTCACGCTGATCAAGCAGGTGGGTAAGCCTGAGCAGAAAGGGGATGTCTTCAGAGGCTGTCCCTGGGAAAAGAGGGCTCAGATCGCCCGATGTCTCAACGTCTCCGATGTTGGTAACTTGCGCGCTGGCTTGCAGATCGCCGAAATCAAGGCTCACTCGAGCCATGGATTGAGAGTCTCGGATAATCGGGACAAGATTTCCGTCCAAGCGAGAGATCTTGCCAGTCAGTGCGAACTCGATGGCTTCAAAGATCGCCGTCTTCCCGGTGCCATTGGGGGCCAGGAGAATGGTTGCCCCGCGGCTGAGCTCTATCGTAGTTTCAGCGCCAAACCGGCGGATGTTCGAGAGCGTGACGGACTTTAAATGCTTCATTGCTCGTCCTCTCCGCCGAACGCCGAAACCTTGAGGGCTTCAGCGATCTCACTACCCGACTGTCCAGACAGCAACAGGTCTCGCCATGTATCGCGATGCGGCTCAATCCAGGCATGCGCCAGGACAAGGGCGCTGAGGGAAGCAGACAATGGATCACTAATGCTGTCTGAGCTACCAGGAATCGAAAGTGTCGCAAGGAAGCTACGGTCGAGAAAGGAACCGGCATCTTCGTCCTCTCTGACGACTACCTTTCTGCAGAAACGGTCGTCCGTCTCGAGACGAGCAGCATCCTCAGACGCGACACCTTCAATGAGCATGAACATGTAGAGGTCAGCAGTTTGCGGCTCTGGAAGCATGTCACGGACATCCGCAGCCCACCGAAACGCCCCCTGGATTTTTGCCACATCGTAGGGAAAGGCTGCGATCAAGATCGTCCGCCAGCCCGCATACTCCTGATTGACCCGTTTGAGCTGCATCCCTGCGGTAGCGATCTCAGCCAATGGCGGTGGCAATTCCACCGAATCGGCATAGGAAACGTCAAAGCGACCTTCGGCACGTTTAGAGATGGCTTCAACCATCTCCGAGATTGTTAGCATTTCAGATTCCTTTCGTATTCGTATCGATGGCTGACTGGCGGGCGAGCAGTCGATCTTGCAATTGTTTACTAAAGTGTTGCCGCACCGTGGCTAGCGTACCGAAGCGCAATTGATTGAATACCCCTGAGCGGGTCACGAGCAGATGTGGTCGACGTTCTGCCGCCATACTGGTGGCCGTCTCTGCATCGTCAGCCATTCCGATATTCAACAGCTCTGAGGGAGGAGTGCTCACGCCTGATAGAATCACGACCGGGGCAGGGGACGGGCCGATAACGTTGATCAACGGATCGTCAGATAGCTCACGGACTTCGGGCGCTCCACTTGCGGGGCCAGACCAGTACCTGAGAGCGATGCTCAACACCTCTCCAAAATCCGGAAAGTGCTTCCAGGCAGTGCCGGTGCCACCAACCCCCACCGCAACCAGCAACAATAATTCCACCGCGGTGACCAATAGGTCTACGGTGCGAGGGCCGAGGCGAAGCGCATGCGTGGCATTTTTTCCCTCCGTTTCCGGATACAGAAGCTGTTCCAGAAATTGACGGCGGCTCGCGGGATTATTGGTAAAGCCGTCCAACCACTCCAGCCAGATCGTTTCCATGGCATCAGCAAGGGCCGGGTCTTTTACGGACGCAAGCTTTGCAGAGACGCTTTGAATGAGTCGTTGCCACACCAGGTCGTCCATGGCGTTCGCGAGCGCCGCAGCTTCCGCTCGAGCAGCGCCCTGGGTCTTGAACTCATGATCCAAGGTGCAGACAAGCCGCTCAGCGTTTTCTATCCACGGGAGATCTCTGAGGTCACTCTCGGCGCAGCCGAGGGTATGCCCAACTTCATGGCCAACGCTGCTGCGCCAGATCGGTTCGCCCAGCATCAGGCTTTGACTGCCGTGGGGAAGGTGCAGCGCCATACGCAATATTGCTGATGGAAGCGTAAGGGTTGCTCCGGCGGGAGGTGCGTATGGTGCATATACCCTGAGCCTCCGGTTCCCGGGAGAGCTAGCCCACAAGTGATCTACCACGCCCTGTGCTGATCGGGGGACGAGCGCACCGAGATCATGGGTGCCAGAAAAAGACCATGTCTTGCCGGCAGGCTGAATTTCATCCCCTAAGAGGTATTGAGCCCATGTTTCGATATCAGGGCGAAGCTCATCTCTAAGCTCGCGGATGATCGCATGACACCCCAAGGCCGAAACGTCAGAGGTCTCTGCGGTGATCACCGAGATTAGCCGTTCGAGCGTGCGTTCTGGATTCGTGAAATGCCTGCCCAGGGATTGGACTGACCGCTGCTCCAATGTCGCGTCATTCCCAACGCAGACAACCGTGACACGCTTCAGGGTGTCGATGATCTGCGTCCAATTTTCGAAGCCACACCACGTTGTGAGCCAGAGATGAGCCCGCGTTGTCGGCCCATCCACGCGCTGAGCCAACTCGTCGGGATTGAGTCCCGCCTGGCGACACAGCTTGCACAGCTCGTCCAGATGATTAACGGTAAGGTCATTCTTGATCTGCAGGTTCGCACCTACAAGCGTCAGCTGGAATCGCCGCTCGGGCAATTGGGCAAATGTGCCGGCGCGGGCATGCTTAGCCAAGCTCGCAAACGCCGAATCGAGGACGGAAAGGCTACCCTTGGCTGCGTCAATCCCAGCGAGTTCTACCGAAGCGGAATCGTCTGGATCAGGGGAGTCCGAGGAGCTGGACGCAGGTTTCACGGACTTCTTTTTACGAGCGGCTCGATGCTTTGCCAGCTTGGGTAGATACTCCTGCAGATCAGGGTCTTTGGTGCAGAAATCCGTCGTCTGACGCTTGATTTGAAGATGCTCGAAAGAGTCTCGTGAATGGATAACGACGACATCGTCCCACTCTTCGATACCACCAGTCTCGGCACCAATTTCCAGCGGAGCGATACGTCCGTCGAGGAACTTCTCCAGCATGTCCGCCACGCGCTGAGCAATGACTAGCTTCTCGTAGAGCGACTTCTGCTCAAGCCGAAACCGTCTGATCATACTGACATCCCTTTACTTCATCATCGTGTTGGCCAGCTCCGCTGGCAGTTCGCCACATCTTACCACTTGGGCAGCTAGGGTCGTGCGTAACGCGGCTGCCTATCTGACACAACGCGCATTCATTCAACGCCATGCGTAGCCTTGATGTAGCCGGAGTTTGCGCGGCGCGGAGATTCTAACTATTCAGCTTTTCGCCGGTCACTGTCCATGGCCAGCACAGGTAGCAGGGATTGAGTCGAGGTTTGTAGAGGATTAGAAACCGGGGCAGGGCGACGATGTACCAGAGCCGGCGTCATCCTGACTCCATCCTCTCACTACCACCACCAGGGCATGATCAGGCAAGCGGAGCGCGCAGGCGTGAGGATCAAGCCCACCGGGTCGAGACGGCGGTGCTAGCCGATGGCTAGGTTTACGACAGCCGACCCAAAGTGGCACGCACATTTATCACATAAATTGCCGGATCTGTTCAGCACCTAGGCAGGGCAAAGCGGTGCTCTCTGTCAATTTATGCTAAATATTGAAGGGAGGCCTAGCAATGCCTGAGATGCCATCCTGCCGGCTATCGGCCACGCCTATGCGTATTAGGCATAGTACCGCCACGAACCATCAGGGGGCACTTGAACCTTTACACTATTGGTAAATATCGGTTTTTTGATCAGACAAACGGTCAAACTTAGTCAGCTAAAATGCAACAGACCGGCAGGTGGAGGACAGTTCATGAATGCCCCGAACCGCTTTGAAGCGATCCGCCTCGCTCAGCAGCGTATAAGTGAGCTGGAGCAGGAAATAAGCGTCCTTCAGAAAGGTGAGAGCACCACGCCTGACTCTGATTTCTCGGAAAAGCTCGCCAAGCTGATGAAGAAATACAAGCTCAGTTCGGAGGAGGTCATTGCGCTCCTGCTGGTCAGAGGGGATCTGGATCAACGAGCCCTGAGCCTTGAGACCGTGTTGAAGCTTCGTTACATCCTAGGTCTCAAGGACGTGGAGGCTTCCCACAGCTCGGAAAAGCCTTTTCGGGTGAGAGGCTGGGTGAATGTCAATGTCGACTAAGCGCAATAAAGCCCTGAATGGGCTTGTGAAAGAGGGCTTTTTTGATGTTGAAAGCGTGGCGCGCTTGTTCGATATCAATAATGTAATTGGTAAAGAATACGCAGACGCGTGTGCAGAGTTATCAGAACCCAGGGTTGCAAGTATGGTGCGTTTCTTGGCTGATCTGGACAGCTTGGCGAAGCAGCATGGCGCCTCGCCGAGGGAAATCATAGTGTTACTAGATCCTGACTATTTTCAACGAAAGGGTAACTCTGTATAGGGAGAGGCGGTCAATTTCCGAAATCACACAGAATTAACTGAACTAAATATTCATTTAGTTGAGTTAGGGTCGGAGTTACATCAGAAAGAAGGGTAGTTTTGTATTTGTTGCATTGGGGTGCAACGCGCGCAGGTCATTTGCCCCGGATTTCGCAGTCGGCGATTCTCGTTTACCAAACCGAACAGGATCGAGGTAGATCGCAACCAGCCTGGAGCATGATCGGATCGGCAAAGTGTCTGGATTTGCGGGTATCTGGCAGTCTGAGGTGACAGACTGCGCTTCGCCAGGCTGGCTGGTAAGCCGGAGATTAAACCTAGGTTATGGTTTGAGGCTTCACGGCTATCCTTTATGAAGCAGCTGTCGCTGTGCGCTTGATCAAATTCGTATCCTGATGGGTGCGTCGTCCAGCGGTAGTGTAATCAGGAGGCTGCTGTGGTTCATGGGATAAAGTGATGCCATCGGCCCTAAATCGCTTCCAAACGCAATGAGGTGGGAATTTCTTCTAATTAGACGATTTAGACCCTTGGTCAGAAATCCGATCGCAAACCGCAGAACGTGTTTTGATCAAAAAGCGAACGGGGATATTCGTTGCCTATGACTCATGGTTCGCTGCGCGCTTAAAGCTCTGTCTAGAGCGTTTGAGACCGTCATCGCAATCTGGGGCGCTTGAACGACTGCCGAGTTCCAGGCAAACCGCACCAGGAAGCAATTTCGTACCAATGGCATCAGTGGACAGAATCGCGAAACGGGTCTACAGGACGGACGGTCAATCCGACCAGTAAAATGGATCGTAATAGGTGGTAAATGCCGCTTAGGTGAGTTTACTTCCGAAATTAGGGTCGGAATGGCTTCCGCGGACTCATTCCTGGGGGGATGTGGTCGAGGGATGTGGCTGGGGTTTGAAATGTACCTGGGAGACGCCCTGTGTGGAATACCCATGAGTGCGCATAATGTATATTATGTTAAATCGCGTATTTTGGCTTCTCGCTCACCCCCGACGAGGCTCGGGAAATTGCCGACTACGGCATGAAAATCACCCAGGCGACCAACGAGCAATTGGGCTTCGCACATCCGGAAAATGCCGAATGGAACCACATCTCTTTCTGCCAGATCGCCAACCCGGGCGAGATGAAAAATGGCGTGCTGACAGCAGCCAATGCTGTAGCTATCCGTCCCGGGAAGGTCGATCGCTCCCCTTGCGGTACGGGTTGTTCCGCGCGAATGGCGGTTTTGCTTGCCAAGGGCCAAATTAAGGTAGGAGACCGCTTTATCGGTCAGTCGATCCTTGGCACCGAATTCGACTGTCACATTGACTCTGAATTGCAGGTTGGCGGCCGGCCTGGCATTAGTCTCATCATCTCCGGACAAGCCTGGATTACCGGTACCCATCAGCACACACTCTATCCGACAGACCCCTTCCCCTCTGGCTATCGCCTCTCCGACACCTGGCCTGTGGAAGGTCGGTGACAGGACATCAGCTGCAGGTCCGCCTACAGAGGGGCGGTGAACCGGTGGTGCGGGACAAATCCGCGCTGCCGGCCTGCATGGAACTGCATTTCACTCAATATCCATGGGTATCGCAAAAGTTCTTTTGTTGTTCTGCATCGCCACGAATGTCTTGAACTGCTTGATATTCCCAAAAAAGAAAAGTTCACGAGTGAGTTGCTCATACTCAGTCATATCCTTGACGTTCAACACCAACAAAAAATCAAAGTCGCCCGTCACGTAATAAACCTGTTGCACTTGCGGGCAACTAACGAAGCGCTTTTTTATCTCATCCAGCAAGTCAAGTCGCTCATTCTCGAGCTTGACTTCGACAATAACGGTAATGGGGCGTCCTACAGCAGCGGGGTCCACGATACTGACGTTGTATTTTATTACACCTGCAGATTCCAATGCTGCGATTCTTCTATTGACCGCAGAGGGAGACAGGTTCACGCCTTCTGCCAATTCGCGCTGGGAAATCCGATTGTTCTCTTGAAGGAAGCTGAGGATTTTTCGGTCATAGGCATCAAGTTGCATCTTGAGTCTCCTTGGCTTGGGCGAACCCATTACAGCAGAAAAGCGCACTGAACGCTCATTCGTTGCGTAAAGCCCCTCCGCTCTCGCACCCTCTCCCCCAACCCGCGCAACAAAATACTGAAAACGCAACGATGATGCATTTGACGACTCGATTTTCGAGCAATCGTGCGCGTCCGGCGCATTAGCATCCTTCTATCCCACCTGCTTGTCAGGCAAGGGCTGCGCCTTCAACTGCAAAAAACAATAAGAGCGGAGAAAGCATGATCAAAGCTATCCCAACAGCAATCGCAGCTTTTAGTTTGGTACTGCCCCGCCACCTATCCGATGGGAGTTTCACGATGCATATCGTTCAAGAAAAAAGCACAGACCGAAGTGTCATGTTCAAAGCGGTTAGTCTTTTCGCAATTGGCGCGGCAAGTATTATCCTCAGCGCGACCCTTGGTATTACCAGCATGGCAAATGCGGCCAGCCTGGCAGAGATCAAAAGTCGCGGCACACTCAATGTTGCAACTGAAGACAGCTACTACCCCTTTGAGTTTATCAAGGATGGTGAGTCGGACGGCTTCCACAAGGACGTTATCGCGGAGCTGCGCAAGTACGCACAATTCAAGATAAACCAGGACATTATGCCTTGGACCGGCCTGCTGGCCGGTGTCACATCCGGTAAATACGACGCTGCAATCACGGGTGCTGGCGTTACCGAGGAGCGGTTGGGAGCCTTTGATTTCGTTGCACCGGTCGCGCCCGAGGTCTCGTATTACATCAAGCGGGCAGATGACGACCGCATCAAGAATATTTCAAGCCTTTCGGGGATGACCGTGGGTGTACAGGCCGGTGGTGCCCAACTGGCACGATTGACGCAACTGGATGCAAAACTGAAAGCCTCCGGCGGAGCGATAGGCAAGATTGTGCAGTATCAATCTTACCCGGAGGCGTATGCCGACCTGGCTAATCATCGGCTGGACTACGTCGTCAACTCGATCGTGCCTGCCAACATGCTGGTGAAAGAGCGACCAAAAGTGTTTGCCGTTGGCGAGGCCACTTCAAGCATGGGTTATATCGCTTGGCCGGTGGCCAAGGGGAACAAGGAACTACTCGATTACCTGAGTGGTTTTGTTAACCATTTGCGCGAAACCGGCAAACTCGCTGAGCTACAGAAGAAGTGGCTCGGACAATCTTTCGACAAACTTCCCCACGACCCAATTACTTCCGGTGAACAATTTACACAGTTGACGGCGAAATAATCCGAGCGCCTCCATCGTTGGCAAAAAGAATTGTCAACGATGGTCAGGTCGGCAACTTATTCTTTTTGACTCGGTAGATACCAAAGAGCCAAAAGACTTGCTCGAAGGACGTACTCAATGGATAGCAGTGACTGGATCACTCTACTTTATGCTGGCTGGACGACCATTTGGGTTTCCGGCGTATCTATAGTGTTTGGCATTATCCTGGGGCTGGTTGTTGCGATGTTGCGAGCAGCAAAAATCCCTGTCGTTAGTCAGGCTCTCGCTGTGTATGTCAGCTTGATCAGGGCTACACCGATGGTCACCCTGGTTTTATTTCTGTTCGTAATAGCACCTTCTGTTGGTTGGGAAGTCGATGCGAGAGTTGTCGCCATTGCGGCGATGACTATCAATACCACCGCATTTAACGCCGAGATCTGGCGTAGCGCCCTGACGAGCTTCTCGCGTGAACAACTGGAGGCAGCAAAAGCAGCAGGCATGACCACGGGATTGACCCTGCGACGCATCATGCTTCCACAGATGCTGACGACAAGTCTTCCCGGGCTTGTAAATGAAATGTCTCTATTGGTCAAAAGCAGTCCGGCGATTGCGATGATTGGCATTGTGGATTTAACCCGTGTCACCAACCGGATTGCTGCTGTGACCTACGATCCGCTTCCGCCCATCCTCGCGGCAGGCCTTCTTTACATTTTGATCATTGGTGGCCTTGTTCGCTTCCAGCGGATCGCAGATTCGCGCGCCAAGCGCCTGGCCATGTAGGGGACCCCATGAACGGAATTAAAATGCTGTGGGACAACCTGGATGTGTTCTCGGTTGGCCTCCAGAACACACTCATACTCTTTTGCGTATCGGCCGTGTTTTCATTTCTGTTGGCCTGCTTCATCGCCTTCCTGTTAGAAGGACGGGACAATATTCCCAGACGGTTTGTACGCGGGGGATTGGATCTCATGCGTATGTTGCCGTTCCTGATTTTTTTATACCTGCTTTATTACGGCCTTCCTAACGTGGGCATCAGCATGGATGTTTGGTCGGCCGGGTTCATTGCATTGATTACTTATCACGGCGCTTATTTCGCCGAGATCCTCCGTGCGGCGAGAACTTCGTTACCCTCTGGCCAGGCAGAAGCTGCATGCGCTCATGGTTTCATCAACTCCAAGATGTATTGGAGAATTTTACTGCCGCAAATGGTGATGCGTTCAGGTCCTCTGTTTGGCAACCAATTAGTCTGCCTGCTAAAGGACACCGCCTTTTTATCGATCATCACCCTGATGGATCTAACGGCCGCGGCATCTGCAGTTCAAGCTAAATATTTCGTTCCGCTAGCACCCTTCATATTTGTGATTGTTCTGTACTGGTCCATCACATTGTGTGTAGAGGCGTTATTACGTCGCCTGGGCCGGCGAGCGCAGAAAAGAGGATTGGTAAATGAATAAGTCAGCTCCAGTCGTTGAAATACGTGACCTCCATAAACACTTCGCCGGTATCGAGGTTCTTCGCGGGATCAATCTCAATGTTGAACGAGGACAAACCGTCAGCGTTTTAGGCTCATCTGGCTCAGGTAAATCCACGATGCTGCGCTGCATCAACTGGCTGGAGGTTCCTGACGGCGGTGAGATTTACATCGGCGGGGATCGCATGGGTGTCAAGAGCGGTGGGGTTAAACCCATGTCAAACCGCGAACTTTCAGCCATGCGCGCTCGAACCGCCATGGTGTTCCAAAGCTTCAATCTTTGGCCGCATCTCACGGTGCTCCAGAATGTTACCGAGGCCCCTGTTCATGTCATTGGCGTTAGCCGAAAGGATGCCAACGATCACGCCGTAGCGCTGCTGGAAAAGGTAGGACTGTCCCATAAGCACGATGCCTACCCCTGGTCTTTGTCGGGTGGACAACGACAACGCGTGGCTATTGCCAGAGCCCTGGCGATGAACCCTGAAGTCATTTTGTTCGATGAGCCGACCTCTGCTCTCGATCCGGAGCTTGTCGGTGAAGTCCTTGCGGTGATGCGCTCGCTGGCCGAGGACGGTTTCACCATGGTCATCGTCACTCATGAAATGGAGTTCGCTCGCGCCGTATCAAATGAAGTGGTCTTCATTGAAAAAGGACAGATCATTGAACGGGCTACACCGGAAAAATTCTTCACGAATTCAGACAGTGAACGTGTACGTCAGTTTTTAGGGCGCTACAGAACGACTAGTGCATGACTGACCATGCCACTCGCTGACATTGCACCCAAAGCAACGCCATCCGCGCCTATCCACACGCCACTTCTCAATGATTTACAAGGAACCGGTATGTTATTCGTAAATCCTCGCGCCTCTCGTTGCCCTTATCCTGCCGACCTCAAGGAAGTCATGAGCGTCGGCTCAGCACATGAATCACGAGACTGGCTATCGAGCTGGGAGCATCTGAGCCAGGACGCAACGCCACTGTGGGAGCTTCCCGGCATTGCCGCAGAGCTTGGTGTCGCCCGGTTTTGGGTCAAAGATGAGTCGACACGCTCACCCTTGGCCAGCTTCAAGGCACTCGGTGCCCCCATCGCGCTGATCAGGCTGATTCTGCGTCTCATGCCCCAGGAGTCCTTCGACCCCAAAGGGCTTATTACCGGCAGGTATCGGGAACGCCTTCGTGACTTCACCGTTATCAGTGCCACCGACGGAAATCATGGCCGGGCCCTGGCTGCGGCCGCTCAAAGCGTCGGCTGCAAATGCGTCATCGTCTTGCACGCCAATGTGAGTGCCGAGCGCGAGGCTGCCATTGCGGCGTACGGTGCTCGCATTATCCGCATTGAAGGCAACTACGATGAGTCTGTCGAGCATACGGCCAAGGTTGCTGAACAGAATGGATGGCCCGTCGTCTCCGATACGTCATACGAGGGTTACGAGATTGTCCCTCGTGATGTGATGCAGGGTTACGGCACCATCGCCGCCGAACTGATAGAGCAAACCACGGGGGATACCACAGCGCCCTGCCCCTTTACCCATGTCTTCCTGCAGGGGGGCGTTGGCGGAATGGCCGCCGGGATCAGCAGCTATCTCTGGGAAATTTATCAAGACCAACGACCTGCATTCGTGATGGTCGAACCCCGGCAAGCTGATTGCCTTTATCAAAGCGCGATTCAGGGTCGTCCTGCCAAAGCGACAGGCTCGGTAGATTCCGTCATGGCGGGTTTGGCCTGTGGTGAAACCTCTCCCCTCGCCTGGCGATTCCTGGAGCCGAGCATCGATTTCTTTTTGACCATCGCTGACCACGAAGCTGTAACCGCGATGCGCAAGCTCGCTCAAGGGAGCGCAAACGATATTCCCATCGTTGCCGGTGAGTCGGGGGTGGCCGGTCTGGCGGCTGTTCAAATACTGGTGCGCGATTCAGAAGCCGCCAAAAAAATCGGCCTCAACAGTGACTCTCGCATCCTGATCATCAGTACCGAAGGCGCTACTGCACCGACAGTGTACGAAAGCTTGGTGGGTGAATCCGACGAAGCAGTGATCGACCGCCAGCGTCAATGGCAGAAACGAAAACATCTGTGATTCGAACAGAAAAGGAGCACCTCCAGTGATCAACCAAGACGAATTCCACGCACAGCTTGTGAGCTGGCGTCATCACTTGCACCAACACCCCGAGGTCGGCTTCGAAGAGCTGCAGACCTCAAACTACGTTGCCGATGCGCTCACCTCTATGGGCCTCGAAGTTCACCGAGGCATGGGTGGCACGGGGTTGGTCGCGAGTCTGAAGATCGGTGATAGTCCGGCGGTCGTAGGCTTGCGTGCCGATATGGATGCGCTGCATATCCTTGAAGATGCGCCTGGACGCGATCACGCCTCCGTATCCGCCGGGAAGATGCATGCCTGCGGTCACGACGGCCACATGACGATGATCCTCGGAGCCGCGCGGCTATTGACCGAAAGTCGCGATTTCAATGGCACCGTGCGTTTTATTTTCCAGCCCGCCGAAGAACACGGCTGTGGTGCAAAAGCGATGATCGCCGACGGTCTGTTTGAGCGCTTTCCTGTTGATGCGATCTACGGTGCTCATAACATGCCCGGGCTCCCCGCTGGATCGATCGCGACTCGCTCGGGGGGGATCATGGCCAGTGAAGATAACTTCGTTATTCGAATCAAAGGCCAGGGGACCCATGCGGCACGACCTCACATGGGGGTTGACCCAATCGTCATCGCGGCTGAAGTGGTGTTGGCATTGCAGACCATCATTTCCCGAAACCTCGACCCGAGCGTTCCGGCGGTGATTTCGTGCACAGAGTTCATCACTGATGGAATCCGCAATGCGATTCCAACCCATGTTGTGATCAAGGGGGACACTCGCAGCTATGCGCCCGACGTCCAGTCCATGCTGGAAACGCGGATGCGAGAAGTTGCAGAAGGTATTTGCAGGCTCCACGGCGCTTCCTGCGAATTCGAATACTCCCATGAGTTCGCACCGACGGTGAACTGGGCACAGTGCACCCCCATCGCTGTTGCTGCCGCGACAAAAATCGTTGGCGCAGACAAGGTGAATGCTGAAATCCAGCCGATGATGATCTCGGAGGATTTCGGTGCATTCCTTCAAGTCGTCCCCGGAAATTTTGTGTTCATCGGCAACGGCGAAAAAGCAGATGAAGGTGGTGTTCCACTTCACAACGCCAAATACGATTTCAACGACAATGTACTGACCACCGGTGCGCATTATTTCGCTGAGGTGGCCCGCACTGCCCTGTCTGCGGGATAGGCAAGAAGAGGACAGCACTGTGACGTGCTGTCCTCTCGCAAGGGCGTGAAAGGGGGTACCGCTTTAAAGTATCGAGCGTATGGTTCCACCTTCAATGCGCATGGCCATGCCGTTGAGCGCCGGCGATGCTGCCAGGTGCAGGACGCTGCAGGCCACCTCTTCGGGCTCGATCATGCGTCTGATCAGGGATGTCGGTTCGGTCTCGTCAAAATAATCGTGTACCACCTGTTGCGCCGAGATGCCCTTCTCTTCCGCGATTTCCCGGTGATAGCGCTTGACCGCCTCGGTGTAGGTAGGACCGGGGAGTATCGAGTTGACGCGCACCGCAGTGCCCTTGGTCAACTCCGCCAAAGCCCTGGAGATACCCAGCAGACAGGTTTTCATCGCGCCATAGTGAACCATCCACGGCTGTGGCTTGACGGCGGACTCACTGCTGATAAAGACAATCGACCCATGCCCGCGATTGAGCATGTCCTTCATGACAAGGCGCGTCATGCGCACACCGCTCATGACATTGACGTTGAAGTAATGAAACCACTGGGCATCGTCTGTTTCGAAAAAATCCCTGACCTCGAATATCCCGACATTATTGATCAGGAAGTCGACCGGGCCGGACTCCAGGGCCATGTTGACCAGGTGCTCCGCCGCCCCGTCCTGCGTCAGATCGGCAACCAGGCCCCTGCTGGAGTCGCCCAGTTCTTCAACCGCCGCATTCACTTCGTCCGCCAATAGCCCGCTAATGACAACCTTTGCACCTTCGAGAATGAAGCGTTGGGCGATGGCCTTGCCAATGCCTGTCGCCCCGCCTGTGATGAGTGCGGTTTTGCCAGTCAGTTGATAATCCATGAATGCTGCCTTGTTTGTTGTTATGCGCAAATCTTGCCCCAGGCTCGGGCTGAAGTCTTTCAAGGGTTGCAGAAGACTGCTTTAACAAAACTCTGAAAATGGCTGCTTGACCTGCCGTTATCAAGGTCTGAGATGCGGGCCAATCCTTTCCAACAGAAAATCAATAAAAACCCTGACGCGATGGGGTAGCTGCTGTCCCGGGCCGATAAACACCGCGTGAATCGCCTCGGTTTCACCGCTGTTGAATGGCTCCAGCAGGGGTATCAAACGCCCCGACTCGATATCGGCATTAATATGGAAGCTCGCGAGTCGAGCGATACCCAATCCCGCCAGCGCAGACTGGCGCATGCTCTCGCCATCACTGAGCAAGGCATTGCCTTTGGGTTCAATCTCGATGCGCTGGCCTTCGGCGTCGCGATAAACCCAGGCCTGCGAATGACGATGAAAACCAAAGCTCAGCCGATTATGTCGCTGCAGGTCATCCAGGGTTTTCGGCTGACCGTATCGTGCGATGTACGCCGGTGACGCCACCGTGATCATTCGGCTTTCACCCAGTCGACGCTGAACCAGGCTCGACTCCTTCATCGGTCCGGTACGTATCGCGACATCCGCGCGTCGTTCCAGTAGATCCACAACGGTATCGGTCAACTCTACGTTCAGGGTGATGTCCGGGTAAGCCGCCAGAAAATCAGGCAATTGCGGTAACAAGCAATGCAGGCCAAAAGGAAGGTTGGCATTGACCTGAATCAACCCGCTAGGTTTGGCCACATTGGCAATATCGCGCTCGGCGGAGTCAATCAGCTCAAGTATCCGCAGGCACTCATTGTTGAATCGCTCGCCTTCGGCCGTGAGCTCGAGGCGCCGGGTGGAGCGATGAAGTAAACGCGCACCCAGCCGCGTTTCCAATCGGGCGATCAACTTGCTCACCGCCGAGGGCGACATGTGCAGAAGCCGGGCAGCCTCGGAAAAGGTGCCTGCGTTGACGACTCGGGTGAACACTTCCATTTCGCCAGAGCGGTTGATGTCTTTGAGATTTAGCATGAACTGTATTCACAGATACTTGTAGTTAGAGCAGTCTAGCTCACAAACGGACCCCATCGTATCGTGAAGAGATTCCTTAACCAGGAATGACCGCGCCTTTGTTTCAAGTAGAGGCCGGGCAAACTCAAGATGCGAAGGAGACAGAACATTGAAAATTTTCGTTACCGGTGTGACCGGTTACATCGGCGGTTCGATTGCCAAATACCTGGTAGATGCGGGTCATGAAGTCAGTGGCCTGCTGCGTAATCCGGAACAGCGCAGTGCGCTGCTGGCGCTGGGCATCACCCCTGTGCTCGGCACCCTGGATGACGCGTTCATTCTCAGCGAACAGGCGCGTGCTGCAGACGCGGTCGTGAATGCGGCCAATTCGGATCATCTGGCCTCGGTTCAAACCTTTATCAGCGCTCTGAGCGGTAGCGGAAAAGTGCTGCTGCACACCTCTGGTTCAAGTGTTGTAGGAGACGATGCTCGCGGGGCTTATGAGCGTGCCGAGATCTTCACCGACGAGACGCCATTCACCCCCATGGACATCCGCAAGGATCGGGTTCACATCAACCAGACCGTGCGGCGCGCAGGTGTCGAACAAGGTATCCGCAGCATCGTGTTTTGCCCGACCATGATTTACGGTGAATCATTGGGATTGCCGGCAAAAAGCGATCAACTGCCCAAGCTGTTCGCGCAATCGCGCAAATATGGCGCCGGGGCCTACATGGGTGCCGGAGTACATCGCTGGTCCAATGTGCACATTGAAGATCTGGCAGAGCTTTATCGCCTTGCAATCGAAAAGGCTCCATCGGCCTCGTTGTTCTTCGCCGAAAACGGCGAAGCATCGTTCCTCGAAATCGCTACGTCGATCAGCAAATCACTTGGCTTTGGCGGCGAGATTCAAAGCTGGCCGGCTGATGATGCCATCGCCAAACTTGGAGATTGGGCGCGTTTTGCCATCGGCTCCAACAGCCGCGTGCGGGCAGTCAATGCGCGTACTCTGCTTGGCTGGAAGCCAAAGCGCGAATCGATTTTGCAGTGGATCGAAAACAGCGGAGTTCAATGGTAATAACCGCTGACTGTCGAGATTCTGAAAGCTCACTTCGGTGAGCTTTTTTATGGGCTGGCGAATGCTGTTTCCAGGCAAATCACACCCATAAAAAAACGTGCAACCAGGGTGATCGTCAATGAAGACCCTCGTTGCACGCCAGGCCCATTAAGCCTAAAGGGGAAATTCGTTATGGCGTTACTGCCGGTCAGTCACGTGGGAGCGAACCTGCTCGCGAAAGCGATGTATCCGTCGAATCATCGGCGACTGGTACACCCTCGCGAGCAGGCTCGCTCCCACCCGATATCAAGGCTTAAGCCAACACCTCCAGCGCCACGCTTTCGATGCCCGCCGCATCCAGCCGGTAATGCCGATAAAGGTGAGTCGGCGGCGCAATGAGGCTGTACTCGTCGTAAATCCCATGGCGTCGCACTTTGACGCCAATGCCTTCTTGCGCGATGACTTCACACACAGCGCCACCCAGACCGCCAATGATGTTGTGTTCTTCAACGGTAAGAATGGACCGGCTGTTGCGCGCAGCCGTCAGTACCGCTTCACGGTCCAATGGCTTGATGGTGGTCATATCGATCACACCTACCGAACGCCCGGCAGCATTCAAGGCTCGCGCCGCTTCAAGGGCGGGGTGAACCGTGGAGCCTGTCGCGATGATGGTCAGTTCATCGCCCGTCAGGTGCACGGTTGCCTTGCCAAAGACAAAATCCGGAACGGTTTCATACACCACCGGATCACGCCCGCGCTGGATGCGGAAGTAGATCGGTTGCGGGTAGTTGGCCGAAGCCAGGATCGCCGCCTTGAGCTGATTGCCATCGGCTGGAGCAACCACCGTGATATCGGCAATCGAACGCATGATCGCCAGGTCCTCGGTGGCGTGGTGCGAGGTGCCGTAGAAGCCCAGGGAAATCCCGGCATGGTGACCGATCAGGCGCACCGGCAAGGCTGAATATGCAACGTCCATACGGATCTGCTCGCAGCACAGCAATGGCAGGAAGGACGCAAAGGTCGCTACGAATGGCTTCATGCCTACTGCGGCCATCCCGGCCGCGGCAGACACCATGTTCTGTTCGGAAATACCGAACTGCACGAATTTCTCTGGATGCAGTTCGGCAAATTTAGAGAGGCCGTTGGAGTACTGAAGGTCCGCGGTACCGGCAACGATCGGCTCGCCCCGTTCGACCAGTTCGATCAGGGCATCCGACAAGGCATTCAAGCTCGGTGTCTGGCTGTTCAGTTCCCGGTACTGCCAGGAGTTGTTCGACAGAGGTGCGGTATTCATGAGTTAGATCACCTTGCTTTTGATTTCGTCGATAGCACGTTGCGCATCTTCGGGATCGAGATACCCCAGGTGCCAACCTGGCTCGGTTTCCATGTAGGAAACCCCTTTGCCTTTGACCGTATTGGCGATGACGCACACCGGCTGCGTGCGCGTCGTGTCGGCTTTGAGGCGTCGCAACAGGCTGGTGACTGCAGCGAGATCATGACCATCCACCACGTGGGTCTCCCAACCGAAAGCAATCCACTTGTCCGCCAACGGCTCGATACCGATGACGTCATCGACATTACCGTCGAGCTGATAGCCATTGCGGTCGATGATCGCCACCAGGTTTGCAGTTTTGTGGTGGGCCGCCGACAGTGCCGCCTCCCACACTTGCCCTTCCTGCATTTCCCCGTCGCCGAGCATCACGTAAGTGGTGAACGACTTGCCCAGCATCCGCCCTGCCAGGGCCATGCCCAGGCCGCCGGACAGGGCATGACCGATGGAACCGGAGGAGAAATCCACACCGGGGACTTTGCGCATATCAGGGTGGTCGCCCAGGGGATTTCCGAGGCGCGTGTAGTTGTCGAGGATTTCTTTGGCGAAGAAGCCCCACTCCACCAACACTGGAAACAACCCGACGGCCGCATGCCCCTTACCCATCATGAAGCGGTCACGGTCGGGCCATTTTGGCTCGGCGAACCGCAGGTCCATCACGTCGTAATACAACGCGGCGAACAACTCGGCGGCGGAGAACACTGAGGTGTAGTGGCCGACCTTGGCGATCTCGATCAGCCGGATGGTTTCCAGGCGAATGAACTGGGCCTTCTCCCGCAGTCGAGACAATTCGTTCTCGCTCAGTTCAAAAGCGTGATCCGCGCTTTCGCGGAAATTCGTCAAATCAGTCATATGTCGTGTCCAGGCGCAATACCAGAGTTTCGGCCGCATCCGCGACGCGGCCGCACATAAGCCCAGCGCAATCGGGCGATTACTGCGCTTTCAAGCGTGGCGTCATGTAGTCGTTGAGGCGCGGCATGACCTGCTGCGCGGTCAGCTGCATCGAGCGCCGCCACAGCGCTTCGTCGTCCCACTCGTGGAAGGTGGTCATCAACGTGCCGAACGGCCCGGTCTGCTCACTGAACGCGACCAGTTGCTCGGTGACGGAATTGACGTCGCCGTAAATCACCATTTCCTTGATGCAGTGGTCGACCGTCACTTCCTCGTCGGTCATGTCGGGGCGGGTCTTGAAGATCTTGGTGTAATGGTTGGTGGCCAGGTTATCGATCATGTAGTCAAAGTAGCGCCGCAGCGTGCAGCTCTCTTGCGCCAGATAGTCTTCGGCCTGGGCCTGAGAGTCGGCAACGAACACCGAACGGGCCACTCGCCAATTATTGGCATCGGCCTTGATCCCGGCACTTTCCGCGCCCTGGCAGTAAGCCAGCCAATGGGAAGCCACCGTTGCCGTCGGGTTGAAGTTGGCGGACATCAGGTCCCAATCCTTGGCGCCCGCGAGTTTTGCGGTGCCGGAAAACGGACTCATGGCCGTGGTTGCTACCCGTGGAAACGGCTTCTGGAATGGCGTCGGCATGTAGCCGATTTCCAGTTCGTGGTGCACCGAGTCCTTGAGGCTGACCTGGTAGTGCTGCGAGGAAAAATCATAGGGCGCGTCCGAGTTCCAGATCGCACGGATCATCTCGTAGCACTCCACCATCATCTGCCCACGGTCCTTGCCATTGCTGCCGTACACCTCGAAGTCGGAAGCCAGCCCACCCGGGCCGATGCCCATGATGAAACGTCCCTTGGACATGTGGTCGAACATCGCGGCATCGGCGGCGATTCGCGCCGGGAAATGGTGCGGAAGATTCAGCACTCCGGTGCACAGTTTCATGCGTTGGGTCAGCGGAATCAGGGTGGACAGAAATTGCAGCGCATTGGTAATCGGCTCGGTGCGCTGTGACGTATGTTCACCGACCCAAAGCTCATCAAAACCGACGCTGTCGGCATGGACGGCACAAGCGATGTCCTGATCGTACATCTCGTGATAGTCCCAGCCCTTGTGATGAAGTGGCTGCATGAACATGGCGAGTTTCATGTCGTTCTCCTGCTGTTTTCAGTGACCGGTGCACTGCGAAACTGTTTTCGCTGCACACCGTTTTCATGACGAGCGCTCGTTTCGCAGGCGTGCCAGTGCCAGCGCTGCAAGTCGCAACGTTCAAGGAATGGGTTAAATATCCGGGGCAATTGACGCGTGACTTCAGCGCGTACAACTCACCCTCAAATGCTTTATTTGTGCTTCAACTTCCGTGCAGCAACCAGCCGCCGTCCACCAGCAAATCGATGCCTGTCACATAGGACGACAGCGGCGAAACCAGGAACAGCACGGCATCGGCGATCTCCCAGGGCTCGGCCGCCCGACCCACGGCGATGTTGCCCAGCACGTTGTTCTGCCGGTGCTGTTCGAGCAGTTCCGGCTCCAGGTTTCCCGGCGTCGCGGTCAAGCCCGGAGAGATCGAATTGACCCGAATGTTGAAGGCACTCAAGTCCTTCGCCAGGCTTCGGGTCATAGCCAGTACCGCGCCCTTGGAAGCGTCATAGGTGCAGTGATTGGCCATGGGTCGGTGACCGCAAATCGACGACAGATTGACGATCGCGCCAGCGCTTTTCTGCCGGCGCATTTGTCGTTGTGCGGCCTGAGCGCCCAGAAACACCGCCCGCGTATTGATCGCGTGGACTGCGTCCCAGAAACCCGCATCGATGTCATCAATCGCCTGGAGCGGATAGACGCCAGCGTTATTGACCCAGATATCCAGGCCACCGAAACGCTCGATCGCGGTGTCCGCCAACCCTTGAATGTCACTCGGACGACTGACATCGGTAGCGTGAAAGTCCACGGCGAAACCGGCCTCGATCAGTTCGCCGCTGCGCTCCGGCGCCAGACTGCCAATCAGTACATTGGCCCCTGCTTCGGCCAGGCGCCGACTGATGGCGAAGCCGATGCCGTTGCTGCCGCCGGTGACAACGGCGGTTTTTCCGGACAAATCCAGCAGTTCGGCAAAGGGCCGATACGGCAGTGCCTGGTACGGGTTCGACATGTTTGATCCTCCTCGATTAATGCCCGTCATCAAGCGGTGGCCAGGGTCATGATGCTGTCGGGGGCAATCTGCGGCCGATGCAGAATGCCTTGGGAACAGCCGCGCGCCATGACCATGACCCGATGGGACAGACCGATGACTTCCTCCAGGTCGGAACTGACGACAATCACTGACACCCCGGTTTTAGCCAGATTGATGATCAGCTCGTAAATCGCCGCGCGTGCGCCCATGTCGATGCCTCGGGTCGGCTCATCGAGGATGATGACTTTCGGATTGCGCGCGATCCATTTGGCGATCACCACTTTCTGCTGATTGCCGCCGGACAACTTGTCGAGCATCTGCCCCGCCACGCCCTTGATCCCCAGCGTCGCAATGCGTTCACGAGCGAATGCCGCTACCCGGTGATTGGCCATGACGCCGCAAGAGCTGAGACTATCCAGATTGCAGTAGGCCAGGTTCTCGGCAATCGTCTGGCTCAGCACCACGCCTTCGGATTTGCGGTCCTCCGGGATCAGCACGACACCGGCATGGATCGCCGCCAGCACGTTATTGGCTGGCAGTGACCGATCCCCCAGGATCACCCTGCCCTGGCTCAACGCACTCAACCCGGCGATCGCCTGAACCAGCTCCGTTCGACCGGCGCCGACGATACCGGCAATGCCGAAAATCTCCCCGGCCTTCACTGAAAATGACACATCGTGAAAGCGCCCCGCCTTGTCTGACAGATGCTCGACGCTCAATACCGGCGCATCCCCTGGGGTCGGCAACTCCGGAAACAAACGGTCGATCGGGCGCCCCACCATCTGCGACACCAGGACGCCGACATCGGCCGCTCCGCTGTCGTGACGAGCGATCAGGTGACCATCGCGCATGACCACGACCTTGTCGGCGATCCGCGCGATCTCATCCATGCGATGACTGATGTAGATGAAGGAAACGCCCTCCTTCTTCAGTTCCTCGATCTGATTGAACAGCAGGTCGGTTTCGTCCTTGCCCAGCGCAGCGGTCGGCTCGTCGAGAATCAACAGACGCGAGTTGAGCGTCAGGGCCCGGGCGATTTCCACCAGCTGCTGGGCGGCGATTTTCAGTTGCCGCACCGGTGTATCCGGCGAGATATCCAGACCCAGGCGCCGCAGTTGCGTCTCTGTTTCACGGAACATCTTCTTACGGTCGATGATGCCGTCGCGGGTCGGCAGATGACCGAGGAAAACGTTCTCCGCCACGCTCAGGTCAGGCAGCAGGTGGACTTCCTGATGGATCATGTTGATCCCCAGCGCCATCGCAGCCCCCGGTCCACTCGGCGCATAGGGTTCACCGGCCAGGAACATCGTGCCTTTGGACGGCGTCAGTGCGCCGGCGACGATGGAGGAAAAGGTCGATTTACCCGCGCCGTTTTCCCCCAGCAATGCCACCACTTCTCCATAGCCGATATCGAGGCTGATATCTTCCAGCACCCTGACCGAGTTGAATGACTTGCCGATGTTGCTTGCACGGAACAACGGCGCGTGGGTGGTATTGATCGCACTCATGACTTGTTCTCCCTTCACCGGTCTCAAGGATGCTGCTCAAGGAAGGTTGCTGCGTTTTCCCGGGTGGTGACGAAGGCTGGCAACAGCTGAGTCTTGGTCACCGGTTTGCCTTGCTGCAGATCGACCGCGGTACGCAACGCGGTACGACCCATTTCCACGGCTTGTTGCGTGATGGTCATGTCCAGTTTTCCATCGCGAATCGCTTCCAGGGCAGATGGCAAACCGTCATAACCGAACACCCAGACCTTGTGATCGATGTTGGCCACCTTTACCGCCTGAGCCGCACCGAGCGCCGGCGCATCGGAACGTCCGATGAACACGTTGATCTTCGGGTTTTTTTGCAGCATGTCCTGGGCGACCTTGAAGCCGTTGTCCTGCAGCCAGTCAGTCGGTTTGCGGTCGATGATCTTCATCTCCGGGGCCTCGGACAGCACCGCATCCAGGCCTTTGGCCCGAGCTACTTCAGTGGAGTCGCCAAGAGTCCCTTGCAGCAGGCCGATTTCAGCCTTGCCGCCCGTCAACTTGATCATTTGCCGGGCCAGTTCGCCCGCTGCAGCCAGGTTGTCGGTAGAGATGTAGGCATCGCATTCGACGTTTTTCGGAAAGTTGTCAATGCAGATCACCGGCACACCCTGCTGTCGCGCCAGGCGCACAGGTACGGCCGAAGCAGCGCTACCGGTGGCGGTGTAGAGCAGCACATCGATGCCTTTGCTCAACATGTCCTGAATCTGACTGACCTGGCGCGCGGGATCGGCCTGTGCATCGGCCACCAGCACATTCTTGATGCCGAGGGTCTTGGCTTGCTCCATGACACCGTCTCGAACCATCAGGTAGAACACCCATTGCAGGCTCGGGATCGACATCCCCACGGTGATTTCGTCCGTAGGTTTGCTTTGTGCGTAAGCACCGGCCGACATCAGGCAGCCCAGCAATGACACCCACAGAAAACGAAGCGAAAAAGCAGACAGGTTCATGTTTTTTACCTTTTTATTGTGCGTGGAACGGTACGGGTGTTGGTCAATGACCCGGGATCAGTCGGCCTTGCGCTTGAGCAAGTCGAGCATCACCGCGAAAGCGATCACCGCGCCGATGACCACTTGCTGGACGAAGGGAGAAATGCCGGCCAGGTTCAGGCCGTTGCGCAAAACGCCGATGATCAATACGCCGATGATCGTGCCGACCACACTCCCCGCACCGCCCTTGAGGCTGCCACCGCCGATCACCACGGCAGCGATCACATCCAGTTCGTAGCCGACACCCGCGCCAGCACCGGCGGTGTCCAGGCGGGACGTCATGATGATGCCGCCCAGGGCCGCACAGATGCCGGAGATGATATACACCGCGCTGGTGTAACCCTTGACCCGGATACCGGCGAGCTTGGCGACCTTGCTGCTACCGCCGATGGCATACAGGCTGCGACCGGGCACCGTGAACTTGAGAACGAACCAGAACACCAGCGCCAGCACCACGAAACAACTGACGGTGAGTGACAGCACGCCGCCATAGCGAATAACCGAGAGGTTGCTGAACCACTCCGGAAATCCGCTGACTTGCGCGCCGTCCGTGACCATATAGGCCAGGCCACGTGCTATGGACATCATCGCCAGCGTCGCAATGAATGATGGAAGGCCAGCCCTAACCACCAGCAAGGCCGTGGTCGACCCACACGCTGCACCAACGGCTATCGCTCCGAGCATGGCCGCCCACATCGGCAGGCCGAGAACCTGTTCGAGCCAGCTCATGACCATGATCGCTACCGCCAGCACTGCACCCACCGACAGATCGATGCCACCGATGAGAATCACCAGCGTCATGCCCAGCGCCATGATGCCCAGCACCGTCACTTGATCCAGCACATTGAGCAGGTTGCTCAAGGTCAGAAAACTATCGGTAAAGAAGGTTAATACTGCACATAACAATAAAAGCCCGACCATCGGACCTGCCACACTGTTTTCCAGACCGACCCACTTTGGAACCGACCCGGGCAGTCTTGTTTTTGCCAACAACTGATTATTCATACCCACATCCACTTCTTATGTAATTGTTATAAGATCGAGCAATACGCGCCAACTACGAACTAACGACCCAACACCCTGTAACGCCCTTCCATATAAAGAAGTGGCTCGTCCAGTGGCTGCGTGATGACATAAATGACGTTGCCGATAATCACCGTGTGCGTGCCGTGTTCAATCTCCTGCACCACTTCGCAAAAGATCGCCGCCTGGGCGTCGGCCAAGTAACGAATACCGTGAACACCCGTGCGCCAATCACCCTCGACAAAACGTCGTTCGCGCAGATCGGGCTGGCTGAATATTTTGCAGATCGGTTCGTGCTGACTTTGCAGCATGTTCACGCAGAACAGCCCGGAACGTTTGATGATCGGTGAGGCACTTGCGCTGCGATTGACACAGATCAGGGCCGACGCAGGGTCCATCGACACCGAGGAAAAGGCAGTCGCAGCCAGACCGTGGGGCTGACCATCGTCATCAAGTGTGGTGATCAGGGTTATAGAAGAGGCAAAGCGGCCCATTGCCAATTTGAACTGACCGGCCAGGTCTATCGAAGGGGCGGCCTCTTGATATTGAACGCGCATAGCATAAACCCTCTTTTTATTGTGACTCACAGGCACTGGCTAGCATTATTAACAATCAACCGGACTTTTCTATTCGATTTTAGGAAATTGACTCTTCACTAAAGCTGAAAGATGAATCAAACAACAAACATATTTGAATTCGTTTCACAGGCACCCTCAAGCCCCTATTCCAAAGCGCTTGCGCACTTATTCACCTTGTCTGTCGCTTCTTTGATTAGATGGTTTTTACTGAATAATTGGCTGATACTTTGACAGCTATAAAAAGCAACTTTCACGAGGCGAAATCCCCATGGTCGATCGATTGCAGGACATGCGGCTTTTTCGACTTGTCGTTCAGACAGGTTCACTTTCAACGGCGGGTCGGCAAATGGGCCTGTCGCCAGCGGCCATGAGTGGTCGACTCAAGGCGATGGAGGACTTCTATGGATTGCGCTTGCTCAAGCGCAACACCCGAAGCTTGAGCCCTACCGCCGAAGGGCAGTTGCTGTTTGAAAATGCCCAGAGAATTCTCGAGGAGGTCGACACCCTCGACAGCATCATCAAAAACGGCCACAGCGATTTGCTGGGCACTATCGGCCTGACGTGCCCTACCGATCTGGGTCGGCAGTGGATCAGCCAACTGGTCGATAGCTTCATCAGCGAAAATCCCCATATCCGCATTCGCCTTTTTCTCACCGACCGCGTACTGGACTTTGTCGAGTCTGGCTCGGACATTGCGATCAGGTTCGGCGACCTTCCGGACAGCACACTTATCGCCCGCTCCCTTGGAGTGGACCGGCATATAGTTTGTTGTTCTCCGCAGTATCTAGAACAGCACGGCGCACCGCTCAGCCCTGAAGACCTGCAGCATCACAACTGCCTGGTACACCTGAGTGCAGATTTCACACTGGATCGATGGAAATTCATGGACAAAGGCGTGCCGACCAGCATTCAGGTCAAGGGCAATCGGCTGGCCAATGACGGTTTCACCTTGCGCCAATGGGGCGTTCAAGGCTTGGGGATCATCTGGAAGTCAGTCTGGGAGGTGGCGGACGACATACAAGCCAAACGGTTGGTCCCGCTGCTAGAAGACTATCAATGCCCCAACACCGGGTTTCACCTGCTGACCGAGGGTGGAAAAAAGCTGCCGTTACGGGTCAAGACCTTCGTCGATTTTGCCGTGCAGTACTTCAAAAAGCTCGATACGCCGTCGCGATACATCCTGCCCCCCACCTTAGCGTCGACACGATCGCAATCAGCAAAGCTGTGACTACCACTGGCATCCGGTCCTGCGAAAGCCAGCGCCCCGTCTGTAGCCACAAACGCCTTTGAAAGCAAGAACCCTTGATTACTCCCTTTCTGCATTTTTTCCAGTCAGATTTCCGTAGCGACACTTGCCCAATCCCTGCACCAACAATCAACCCTGGTCGCGAGCATGGAGTACTTCTGGGCGATCATCATTGTCGCCAGTGTTGCACTGGTCATTTCTATCACTCAAAAAACCTTCAAGTGAGGCCTTTTCCGCCTATTGGACTGCATCACTGCAAATGCTCACAGAGCCTGACCAACTCATCGACCACATACCTGACCTTCGGTCGCAGGTGAGACACCTTCGGCCAGACGGCATGCACATCGACAGCTTCGGGTTCATACCCTTGCAGAACCTCCACCAGCCTGCCCGCCTGGATATCCTCCTGGAACAGGCTGCGTGGCATCTGGCACAAACCGGCGCCAGCGACCGCCGCGAGAATCATGGCTTCACCATCGCCAATCTGATGAGTCGAAGGTGGCGCGTAACGTACGGTCTGCCCTGTCTGCCTGACCCGCCACGACAGCGGCTGGCCGCGTCGATGCCCGACAATGCAACGGTGCTGGCTCAGGTCTTCCAGGGTATGCGGGACGCCAAAGCGCATCAGATAGTCAGGGGAGGCACAAATGACCCAGCGTTGTCGGGTCAGGCGCCGCGCCACCAGACCGCTGGTGTCTTGCAGTTCTCCAAAGCGAACCAGTAAATCGATGCCCTCTTCGAAGGGGTCAACCAGGTGATCGGAGAACGTCAGGCTCAGTTGCAATGCCGGGTACTTGTTGGCGATCTCGAACAGCAATGGGGCCACGACCCGACGCCCGAATGCCACAGGAATGTCGACTCGCAGGCGTCCGGAGGGCTCGCCACAACCGGGCCCCAATCCGCTCTCTGCGGCACCGATCTCTTCAAGTGCGGAAGAGCACGCAACGAAATAGGCCTCACCATCCGCGGTCAGGGAAATGCGCCGCGTTGTGCGATGAAACAATTGTGTGCCCAAGCGCTCTTCCAGGCGCGCAATGGCTTTGCCGACAGCAGATTTTGATACCCCGAGACGCTCGGCAGCCTGGGTAAAGCTGATCGAACGCGCCGCCACGACGAATGTGATGACGCCTTGAAACGATTCGATAGGGACCATGTCGATTCGCCAATTGTAGAGTTTTGATCTACCCAGATTATAGTTTTAGGCCGTTTATCGCCACTAATAGCAACAGTAAGATGAGTTCCAGCAATGTAACGGTGCGGTTCGTGATCGCACGTCGCGCACCTCCTCCCGATTATCAATGCCCAAAAAGGACATCATCATGCCCGTCGTACGTGTGAGCTGGTTCGAAGGTAAAGAGCACGCGCAAAAAGCAGCTGTTGCCGCCGAGATCACCGAAAGCATCGTTAAACACACTGGTACGGACGCCAATTACATCTATGTCATTTTCGAGGACGTGGCGGCTTCGGATTGGGCTGGCGCCGGCACACTGTTCGGGGACGCCCCCGAAAAACCCTGACCCCACCGGCATCGAATGCATCGGCTTTGCCAGCGATGCATCCTCAACAGGCTTTTCAGGAAGCCTCTGAAGCAAGGGCTACTCATGCACCCACATATTTCCTGCCTGTTCTCCCTAGCTGTAAAACCCGAAGCGTTTGCAGAGTTCAAGACGCTGATCTCGAACATCGTTGCCGCCACCCGCACTGAGGCTGGCACGCTGGTTTACGAATACAGCGTCAACGAAGACAACAGCACCGTTCACATCCTCGAACGCTATAACGCCGACGCCATCGTCAGTCACGTAGACACCACCTTCGCCCCCTTCGGCAAACGTTTCCTTGAGTTGTGCACCATCAAAAGTCTGGTGGTCTACGGCACGCCGGATGCTGAAGTGCGCAAACGCCTGGATCCGTTCGGCGCGGTCTACATGACCCCTTTCGACGGCTTCAGTCGCTAAATCCATTGACAGCGCACGCCGACGGTAACCTCCGTGGCTGCGCACACTCCCGCCCTGCACAGAGACCACCATGTCCGGTATTGCTGAAGTTATTAAGTCCCGAATTTCCGCCAACAGCTACGACACTGAGCGTGAGTTGACCGACCAACAGGTCAGCGACCTGATCGATCTGGCTACACACGCCCCTTCGGCCTTCAATCTCCAAAACTGGAAGTTCCTGGCCGTTCGCAGCAGTGAAGCCAAGGCACGGTTGCTGCCGCTGGCCTACGGCCAACAGAAAGTCATGGACGCCGCCGTGACCTTCATTGTCTGTGGCACCCTCAATCCCCATGAAACCCTGCCTTCAGCCCTGAAACCGACGCTGGACGCCGGCATTATCGACCAGTCGATCTACGACATGTGGCTGGGCGCAGCTCAAGGCATGTACCAGCAAAACCCGCAGTTGCAACGCGATGAGGCAATCCGCTCGGGCTCGCTGGCGGCCATGACCCTGATGCTCGCCGCCAAAGGTCAAGGTCTTGTTTCGACGCCGATGATCGGCTTCGACCAATCGGCAGTGGCACAAGCGTTCGGTCTTGGCGCGACGGAGATCCCGGTGATGTTGATCACTGTTGGCTACCCTGGCTCGGCCAACTGGCCTCAAAAGCCTCGCAAAGCTGTTAACGAAGTTCTGCAATTCGTGTAAGCCATGCTGCCAGCGAGAGCCAGGCACTCCCTGGCCTGCGCTGGCCTTTCATGATCAACACGTGCCTACAACATGCCTGGACTGTAAACCAGTGTCCGAACAACCCATCACACCCACCGGGCTACGGGCGATTCTGATCGCTGCTTGTTTGGGATTCCTTGTCGTTCAACTCGATGTGAGTGTTGTCAACGTCGGTCTGGGCGCCCTCAAGAGTGCTTTCGGTAGTGACCTCACCGGTCTGCAGTGGGTCATCAACAGCTACGCGTTGCCTTTTTCTGCCCTTCTCATCCTGGGGGGCGCCTGGGGCGACAAATGGGGAGCAAAATCCGTGTTTGCCGCGGGCTTCGCACTCTTTACGCTTGCCTCCATTGGCTGTGGTGCCGCCGCCGGCATGAACATGTTGATCACCATGCGTATCGTGCAGGGTATCGGAGCAGCTTTTCTGATACCGACATCGCTCACCCTGATTCGCGTGTCATTTCATGACCCCGACGCACGTCGTGCCGCTGTTGCCCTTTGGGGCGCCTGTGGGGGTATCGCATTGGCTGCCGGTCCTGTGATTGGCGGTTTGATGATCGAGTACTTCGGCTGGCGAAGCGTATTTCTGCTGAATATTCCGATCGGCCTGCTGGCTGTCGGGCTGATTCTGCGCTATGCCCCCGCCTCCCCTCGGGTTGATAAGCAGGTCGATTTGCCAGGGCAAATTAGTATCGCGATTTGCCTGGCGTCTCTGACCTATGGCTTGACCGAATCCAGCGCCAAAGGCTGGGCGAGCGAAACACTCACCGCATTGGCCATTGCCGCGATCAGTGCGGTGGCATTCATCCTGATTGAGCATCGGGTAAAACATCCCATGCTGCCCACCCACCTGGCGAAGAACAAAGTGCTTGGGAGCATGGCGCTTGCTGGCGCTGCGATTAATTTGACGTTTTATGGGACGGTTTTTGTTTTCAGCATCTACTTTCAAGCCTTCCTGCACTACGACGCATTCAAAACCGGGTTGTCGTTTATCCCGCTGACAGCGGTGCTGACACTTTCCACGATGCTCTCATCGAGGTTCGCCCGGCGATTCAGTGCCACTCGCATTATCACGACGGGGTTCACGGTTCAGATCGTCGGGTTCATCGCGCTATCGCAGACCACATCCAACAGCTCGCTCTGGCTGCTCAACGGTGCGTTGATGCTGGTGGGAATCGGTAGCGCCATGTCAGTACCGTTCATTACCAACTCGATGCTGTCCTCGGTCACGCAGCATGACGCGGGCATCGCCTCCGGCCTGATGGCCTCCGCCCGGCAACTGGGCGGCGTGATAGGTGTTGCTGTGTTCGGCACAATGATCGCTCATACGGACAAAACCGATTTTTCTGCAGGGCTATCCAGCGCGATGCTGTTTTCAGCGTTGGTCCTGGCGCTTTGTATCGCGGTCAATCTGTATACGGCCACCGCTCGACGTCAATAGATCCCGGAGGGGGCTGCCCTCCGCGCCATTTCTTCATCCGGATTGGATTGCACTTTGAATTACCCACTGAACAATCAATCGCTGCTTTCACTGCTGGGCCAAGACTTCCACTTTCCCCATGAAATACCTGGCCAACCGGTTCGCGTTTCTGACTTTGATGGCCTGAAACTCAACAGCTTTGTCACCAGCGACGGGGTTAACCTCGCCTATTGGGAGGCCGGGGCTGGCAAGCCGTTGATTTTCATCCCGGGGTGGTCAGCCAACGGCGCCTTGTATTTCCACCTCATGCACATCCTCAGCCAGCATTATCACGTGTACGTGCTGGATGTCAGAAACCAGGGATTCTCTGAAAAGGTAGCCTTTGGCAACCGAATTTCCCGACATGCCATGGACGTAAAACAGTTTGCCGATCACCTGGGCGTGTCCGAAGCCGATTACTGCGGTTGGTCGATGGGGGCGTCGATCCTGTGGGCCTATATCGACCTGTTCGGCACACAAGGCATGCGTACGCTGAGCATCATTGACCAGGCACCCTCCGTTTATTGTCACGAAGACTGGACGGAACAGGAGCGACTGCAAGCCGGGGCGTTCACCACCTCGCCCGAGCGCATGATTGCGTCCTACGCCAAAGGAGCGCCCACCAATCAACTGATCAGCGCGACTCGGGTGCTGGAACGTGCCATGGCCCTGGACTCACCCTGGTTTCACAACGTAGTAAGCCTGGCTCAGGCCGTTGTGAAGGATGACATGGCGTTTATGGAGCGCGTGCTGTTCGATCACGTCACCAACGATTGGCGGGATGTCATCCAGGCAAAGATTGATATTCCTACTGCCATTTTCACTGGCGAATACAGCGACTGGCTGGACAGCCAGCGCTGGATGAATTCGGTCGTTGCGGGATCTGCGCTGCATGTGTACACCAAGGCCGAACAGGGCGATCACTTCCTGGCGCTGAAGAACCCGGAAAAGTTCACGGCCGACCTGCGAGGCTTTCTGGGTAAGTGCTGAGTCAGCCCCTGTCTGGAGAAATCCTCTCTACTGTTCCCATTGAGGATGGGCAAATCGCTCAGCCAGAAAGTTGATCAGCACCCGAACCTTGGTCGCCAAGTGCTTGCGGGTGGGATACACCACGTAGATACCCAGTTCGACGGACTGGTATTCGGGCAGGATCTCAACCAGGTCCCCCGTCCGCAAATCCTCGGCCACCATGAAGCTGGGCTGCAAGGCAATGCCGCCCCCCGCCAAGGCAATACTGCGACAGGTATCGCCATTGTTGCAGCGAACAATCGAGCGAGTGCGAACATTTTCGCTGCCATCAGGCCCCATGAATTGCCATTCATTGCCGCTGGCGAAGTTGGTATAGGCAATCACTCCGTGCTCTGCCAGGTCTGCCAACGTGCGTACTTGAGGGTGGCTCGCCAGATAGTCGGGTGACGCACACAGGCACATCCGCGTGCCAGCCAGACGGCGCCCTATCAGTGAAGAGCTTTCCATGCGGGCAATACGAACAGCGGCATCGAAGCCCTCCTCCACAAGATCCACCAGTCTGTCGTTCAAGCTGATGTCCAACTCGACGTCGGGATAGGCCTTCATGAAGTCGCCCCATAGCGGCGCCAAGTGCAGCACACCAAAACTGACCGGTGCATTCACCCGTAAAACGCCACTGGGTTCCGGAGCGGTGGACGATACGGCCTCCTCGGCCTGATCCATGAGCGCCAGGACTTCACGCGCCTGGTGGTAAAACTGACGCCCCTCCTCCGTCAATGAAAGCCGGCGGGTTGTGCGATGCAACAGCCGCGCACCGAGCCGTTCTTCCAGGCCGCTCACATAACGCGAAATGGCCGCCTTGGACATCTCCAGCGGTTCGGCCGCCCCGACAAAACTGCCTTTATCGACCACGGTGCAGAAAACCTGCATCTCCAGTGCTCTGTCCATCATTGTCTCGATAAGTGGAACGGTTAGTCGCATTTGGCCTTATTTATCTCGATTTCTCAATCTATAAACTGAGCCCATCGAAACGCACATCAACCTGAATGAGGCCGCGATGAAAATTACAGTAGTGGGTACCGGCAACATGGGTTCGGCGTTCGCCAAACAGTTGTCCAGTGTCGGCCATATCGTTCGAATCACCGGCCGCGACATCGACAAGGCCAAAACCCTGGCCGCTCAGTTTGACAATGTCAGCGCTTATCCAGCTGCGAAGGCACTGGGTGACAGCGACGTCGTTGTCGTTGCAACTGCCTATGAAGATGCCGCCAAAGCCCTGCAAAGCCTGGGCGACCTGACGGGCAAGGTGGTTATAGACATCACCAACCCACTGAGCGCCGACTATATGTCGCTGACTCTCGGTCACGTGACGAGCGCTGGCGAAGAGATTGCCAAAGCAGTACCTCAAGCCCAAGTCGTCAAAGCGTTCAACACGCTGTTTGCCCAAGTGCTTGCCGATGGTCCGACATTCGCCAATGACCAACGCGGCAGTGTGTTTGTCGCCAGCGACAGCGAGCGCGCCAAGCAGACCGCGAACACCCTGGCACACAGCCTTGGCTGGAACACGGTGGACGCGGGCGCACTGATCAATGCCCGCTACCTGGAGCCATTGGCAGGTCTGAACATCTACCTCGGTTATGGCGCCGGCCTAGGCACTTCCATCGCCCCTGCCTGGCTTAACAAGTAATCCGTGGGGAGCATTCACTATGAACACCTCGTTCCCCCTGTTGTTTGTGTCTCACGGTGCACCACTGTTTGCCATCGAGCCTGGTCTGGCAGGTCAACGTCTGGCCGAACTCGGTCGCAAGCTGCCGCGACCTGACGCCATCGTGATCATCTCCCCGCATTGGATGACCCGCGGCGAAATCAGCGTTACAGCGAGCACCGCCCCTGAAACCATTCACGATTTCGGCGGATTTCCCGACGCCTTATACCAGCTGCGCTACCCCGCACCGGGTGCTCCGGCCCTCGCCGCTCATATCGTGGGTCTGCTACAGAATTCCGGATGGAGATCTCGGCTTGACGCCCGTCGAGGTCTGGACCACGGCGCCTGGGTGCCTCTGCTTTATCTGGCGCCTGAAGCCGACATTCCCATCGTTCAGGTCTCGATGCCTGCCGGCCTTGACACTTACCAGGCCTGGAAATTGGGCAAAGCCCTCACGCCACTGCGCAAGATGAACGTGTTGATCGTGGCTTCCGGAAGTCTGACCCATAACTTGTATGAGTTTCGGGGGGCTGCCAGCCATGAGGCTGACTACGTGAAAGCGTTCGCTGCCTGGACAGCCCAAAACCTGCAGGCGGGCAACACCGATTTGCTACTGGACTATAGGCAGCACGCCCCTTCAGCCGAACGCGCCCACCCGACGGATGAACATTTTTTGCCGTTGCTCATCGCCCTTGGTGCGGCGGGTGAACGATATGAAACGCGTGTCTTGGAAGGCGGCGTGAGCTACGGAGTGCTGGCAATGGACAGCTACCTGTTTACCTCGAACGACAATGATGGATCTGAATCCATTCAAACTAGTTAAGGCGCACAGACTTTGGTTGACACGATTTTTTCTGACGCTGCCCGCGAACCGCAAACGGGCCTGTTTTTCCGCAAAGGGTGCGGTACTTCGGCGCCCAAGGGCCGCCTGGTTTTGCTGCATGGCGTTGGTTCAAACGAAGCGAATCTTGCCTCATTGGCCGCATCGTTGCCCGAGGAGCTGGAGGTGATTCTGCTACGCGGTCCGCTGCAAGTCGGCCCACAGGGCTTCGCCTGGTATCAGGTGAACTTCACCAGCAACGGCCCTTCGTTCAATCAAGAGCAAGCAGAGTCAAGCCGGCAATTGCTGCAACGCTTTATCGAAGCACTGCCCAAGTTGCCGACCGTGATCGCCGGCTTCAGCCAGGGCGGCATCATGAGCGCGAGCCTTGGGGTCACCGAGCCCGAATTGGTTGCCGGTTTCGCAATTTTAAGCGGACGAATGCTGCGTGAACTTGATCCTCGGATCGCTTCCACCGAGCGACTCAAGTCGGTCAGCGCGTTCATCGCTCATGGTCATCAGGACAACGTCCTACCAGTGACTTGGGCGAAAGAATCGGACGCCTGGCTGAGTCGAATCGGTGTCGCCCACGAAACGCATTTTTACGACATGGCCCACGAGATCATCGCTGAAGAACTGGCGGATTTTTCGCAATGGCTGAACCACACGCTGTCTCTCTCCAAGTAAAAAAAAGGAACTGCACCATGATCGATTCACGTACCGCTCCGTATGCCGCACTCGTTATGCGCCTGGCCCTTGGCATCATGTTCATTGCTCACGGCCTGACCAAGGTGCTGGTGTTCACCCCCGCTGGCACCGCAGGTTTTTTTGAGTCTATTGGTTTCCCGGGTTTCCTGGCGTACCCGGTCATGGCCTTTGAAGTCATCGGCGGCTTGATGCTGGTGCTGGGTGTCTACGCACGCTGGGTGGCCGCTCTGGCGGTGGTTCAACTGTTCGTGGCCGCTACCGTCCACTTCGGTAATGGCTGGAGCTTCACTAACGCCAATGGCGGCTGGGAATATCCTGTCTACCTGGCGGCAACAGCTCTGGTTGTCGCGTTGCTGGGCGACGGCGCCATGGCGACAAAAGCATCCAGCAACGCGTAAGTTACTGCTGGCTCAACATCCACCGACGCCCTGCCCCGGAGCGTCGGTGGTTTTCGTTTGAGCTCAGCCGTAAGTCATCACGTCAGGCGCGATGTCATGAAGCTCACGAACGCCTTTATCTTGGGCAACGGATGGCGACTCGATGGCCAGAGAATGCTGAACGTGCGGTGGTCGCGAACGTAGCGATCCAGTACCGGCACCAATCGTCCTTCAGCAATCGCGTCCTCGACGAAAAAATCAGGGAGACAGGCGATTCCCAGCCCCGCCTCAGCCATTGCCATCAACGGTTCAATTGCGTTGGCGGTAGCTGACTGTCCCAGTTCAACACTGGTCTGCCCCTTTTTCGTCACCAGAGGCCAGGGGTCGAGTTTACCGCTGGTGGGAAATCGGTAACGCAGACATGAATGGCTGGACAGTTCCGAGGGTCGTGAAGGAACACCTCGCAGTGAAAGATATGCAGCAGATGCCACCAGGCGGTGACTGTAGCCGTTGAGCTTGCGCATCATCAGTCGCGAGTCTTCAACTTCACCGATCCGCATCACGGCATCGAAACCCTCCTCGATCACGTTGACCAACCGATCACTGAACTCCAGTTCCAGCTCCACGTCGGGATATGCCTGCTGAAACGCAATCAAGTGAGGCATCAGCCTCATCCCCAGCTGCGGCAAACCGAGGCGCAACTTTCCCTGGGGTTTACCGGCAGCCTGAGTGATCTCCCGTTTGGCGACTTCATATTCGGCAAATATTCGATGGCAGCGCTCCAGAAACAGGCTGCCCTCGGACGTCAGGGTGATGGCCCGCGTGGATCGATGAAACAGCCTCACACCCAGTTCTTCCTCCAGTCGCGCAACCGCCTTGCCAACGGCAGATGACGACACGCCGGTTCTGCGCCCGGCTTCGGTAAAGCTGCGGGTTTGCGCGGCATGAACGAACGCGCCGAGCGCTCCAAAATGATCCATGGTCACCTCAGTGTATTTGAGCGTTGTATTCGTAAATGATCGTAATTTCATCCTGTTTTTCTTTCCAATCATACAACTTATAGTCACCGCCATTGTGACTTCACCCGCTCTATCGCACCGCGAAGTTAACGTCATCTGACTACATGAGAGACCTCGAATGATTTCGATGCCTTCCCCCATTGAACTCGCACCGGCGCTCAAACAGCACCCCGGCTTCGCGAGGGTTTTTCAACCCGGCCATTTGACCTTCGGTTTTATTGCACCGCTGGAAAGCTACCCCGATAGCCCGGGCCCGACCCTGCAGGATCACGCGCAGTTAGCTCATAAGGTTGACGAAGCGGGGTTTTCCGCTATCTGGCTACGGGACGTGCCCTTTTACGATCCGAACTTCGGTGACGTGGGGCAAATTCTTGATCCGTTGGTCTATGCCGGTTTCCTCGCTGCAGTGACCAAGCAGATAGCCATCGGTACTGCCGGAATTGTCCTGCCCCTGCGCGATCCGTTGATTGTTGCCAAGCAGGCCGCGAGTATCGATCAACTGCTGGGGGGACGATTTATTCTGGGCCTGGCCACAGGCGATCGGCCGGTGGAATACCCGGCCTTCGGACTCGACTTCGGCAATCGCGCAGAGCGTTTCCGTGATGCGCTCGCAATCATTCGTGCCGCTTCGGAAACGCACTGGGCCGTGCACCCGTCTCGGTTTTATGGCCAGTTGAATGGAGACATCGACCTCGTTCCCAAACCAGTGGGCTCGCGCATGCCAACCCTTATCATTGGTCAGGCCGGCCAGTCGTTTGAGTGGGTTGGCAAAAACAGTGACGGCATCCTCTCCTACATTTCCAACCCAGCCTTGATTCCCCAGATCATCGAGCGGTGGCGTGCAGCCTGCGGCGACAACGTCTACAAGCCCTATGGCTACGGCACTCTGTTCGACCTGGACCGAGATCCGAACCATCCCCTCCAGACTGGGCGCGTGTTGCGTGCCGGACGTAACGCGCTGATCGAACATTGGAAACGTCAACAGGACCAAGGCGTCAGTCACGTAGCCCTGCACTTCAAACCTCAACGACGCCACGCCTCGGAAGTCATCGACGAGCTAGGCGAATACCTCTTGCCGCACTTTCCAAGTGCGTCCTTACCCGCCAAACCAACTACAGCGCAGACCCACTCATGAATCGTCCTTTGCATCACATGGATTTCATTTTTCAGACAGCCTTGGGGACCTATCCCCTGGCGGCGCAGTGCGAGATGCTCGCCGAGCTTGGCTACCAGGGATTGACGATGTCTGCCTGGAGTAACGATTTGAAGTCGATCGCCCAGGTCAAACCCACCTGGGGCCTGGACGTCGGTGCGGTCTACCTGATTTATCGCAGGGGCCTGGAATCGTTTGTGACCAACCTGTTCGAGACTATCGAGGGCTGCACCACCATCGAACTGGCCCTGCATTCCGGCGACGAAGTCACCAACTTCGACCGCCAAATGATCCAGCGCCTACTCCCGATCTGCGAGCGCCGAGGCCTGGAGATCAGCCTGTATCCGCACGCCCGCTACGGCATGCAGACGACCACCGAGGCAGTGGCCCTTTGCAGGGAGTTCAACCATCCACGACTCAACATCGTGTTCAACGGGTATCACTGGTACGCGACTGAAGAACAGGCCTTGGAGCAGCGCCTTGATGCGATGTGGCCAGGTGAACATCGCTGGCACTCGACGCTCCCCGCTCGGATGGGGCGGCCTTGCAACCATCGAACCGCTCGATGAGGGGGAAATGGACAACTTCGTGTTGCTGGGCGCGCTCGAACGGCGTGGCTTTGACGGACGGTTTGGCGTGCTCGGCTGGGAAAGCATGGGGGGCGATGTCTACGGCAACCTGCGCCGATCGGCCACCGCCTTTCGGTCCATGGAACAACGGTTGGCTGCCCACCCCGAGTGGGCTGTCGTGACCGACTCGCCCCGCTGAGCCAGGAGATAAATCATGGCTCATCGCATCCATGCACTCGATTCCTTCTTCTACTCATCGATGGGCGTATACGCCTTTCAGACACAGTGCGAAATGTTGGCCGAGATCGGCTACGACGGCATCACTGTCGCCGCTTGGGGCGGCACACCACTGACGGACCTCAGCCTGTTGCCCAGCGTCCGGGAAAACCATGGTCTGCACATCGAAGGCCTTTACGTGGTGCTACATGAGGGGCGTAACGATGCCCTGATACGGCGCATCGTCGAAACCGTCGAGGGTGTAGAGCTGATCGAGTTGGCGATTCAGACCACAGTCAATGGCGCCCAAGCCATTCTGCGGTTTATCGAGACGCTGCTGCCCATTGCCGAGCGGCGCGGATTACGGATCGCCTTGTATCCGCATCTTCATCATGTCACCCAGACCACTACACAAGTCGTGCAAATTTGCGAGCTCTTCGCTCACCCACGCCTGGGGGCCTCGTTCAATGGTTATCACTGGTACGCCAGTCAGGAAGGCGAATTGGAACTGCGCCTTGCGGCGATGAAACCCTGGCTCATGCAAGTGGTGACCTCTGGCAGTGCACTTTCGCAGTTGGGCTGGGGCGGCGTGGCGACCATGGAGCCAGTCGACCGCGGGGAGATGGACAACTTCGCCCTGATCGCCGCACTGAATCGTGTGGGGTACACCGGCAGCATCGGCGTGCTCGGCTGGGACTACGGGGGGGACATTTACCTCAAGCTCCAACGCTGCCTGGCGACGCTACGTGAAATCGATCAACGCCTGGAGCGCCATCCGTCCTGGTCAGAGTTCCCACTGAAGTAGCGGATTGCTGCGTTACAAACCTAACCTTCAAAACGGAATATGCAATGACAGCCCTTTCTGTGCTTGACCTCATGATGATCGGCGAAGGCAAAACTTTCGCCCATACGCTAGAAGAAGCCGCCACTCTGGCGCGACACGTGGAAGCCCACGGCTACAAACGCTATTGGATCGCCGAGCACCACGACCTACCGGGGATTGCCTCTTCGGCAACCACCTTGCTCATCCAGCATCTCGCTGCGGCAACCAGCACCCTGCGTATCGGTTCCGGTGGAATCATGCTACCCAACCACTCGCCTCTGATAGTGGCGGAGCAGTTTGGGACATTGAATACCTTGTTTCCTGGTCGCATCGATTTGGGCATTGGCAGAGCACCGGGGTCGGCAGGGCTGGCTATTCGTGCCATGCGCGGTGATGCCTCCGAGCGAGACTTTGCCCAGGATATCCTGCAATTGACTGACTACCTGGCGGACAACGGAAATCAGCCGGTTCGTGCAATCCCTGAAACCCATGACGTTCCGCTATGGCTGCTAGGTTCGAGCCTCAACAGTGCGGATCTCGCTGCAAAAATGGGACTCCCCTACGCCTTCGCTTCACATTTTGCGCCTCGATTCCTGATGCAGGCCATCGCGCACTATCGCGCCTCGTTCCGGCCCTCGATGTTGCTTGACCGCCCCTATGTCATCGCTGGCGCCAATGTCTTCGCGGCCCCCTCACGCGCCGAAGCTGAGTATCAGGCGAGTTCGCATCGGCATTGGGTAAGCAATTTGTACGCGGGAAAAGCAGGAGCTCTGCCGCGTCCACAAGAGGGTTTTATGGAAAGGCTCGCCGACGTGGATCGCCACAATCTGGCGCAGGCCATGGCTTGCACCGCGGTAGGCGACCAAGATGATGTTTCAAGTTGGCTGCGCCAGTTCATCGCGACCACCGAGGCAGACGAGATCATAATCGATGCGCGGATTTATGATCCTGAAGCCCGCTCCCGCTCCTATCAACTGGCGGCTGAATCCATCTCCGACCTGCTTGATTGAAGTCCCTGCGTCACGTGATAGAAAAAAACCGGCGCATTACGCGCCGGTTTCAATCCTAGAATGGATAAGGCTGGTTGGAGGGTTCGACCGTGACCCACTTGACCTCGGTAAACTCCTCGATGACTGCGCTGCCATCGAAGCGGCCGTAACCGCTCTTCTTCATTCCACCATACGGGGCCTGCGGTTCGTTTTGCACAGTGGCGCCATTGATGTGTACACAGCCAGCATCCAGTCGGCCGGCCAATTCCAATGCCCGTGTCACATCGCGACTGAAGATAGAAGAGGAAAGACCGTAGGCAGTGTCGTTGGCGACCTCCAGCGCTTGCTCGGCTCCCTTCACTCGCACGATCGTTGTCACGGGACCAAAGGTCTCTTCGTCGTAAATCGACATCTCACGGGTAACCCGATCGACCAGCGTCGGACCCATCAATGCATTTTCGGCCAGGCCGCCAGCCACGATGACAGCGCCCTTGCCGATGGCGTCGTCGAGTAAATGATTGATCCGTTGTACCGAGCCTTGGCCGATCATCGGGCCTATCACGCAACTTGGCGACGTCGATGGAACGCCCGTTTCCAGCGACTTTACGCGTTCTGCAAAACGAGAAACGAATTGCTCGGCAACCGCTTCATCGACCACGAAACGCTCGGTCGACATGCAGATTTGACCCTGATAAAGGAAGGCTCCGAAAACGGCCGCGTTGACTGCTCCGTCGATATCCGCATCGTCCAGAACAACAAAAGGTGCTTTACCACCCAGTTCCAGGAGGCAGCGCTTGAGATGACTGGCGCACGTCTGGGCGATCATGCGGCCAACCTTGGTCGAACCGGTGAAATTCACTCGACGCACAACGTCATGAGCGACCAGTGCTTCAGTCACCGCAGACGCGTCTTCTGGCGCGCTGATCAGAAAGTTCAATACCCCCGCCGGCAAACCGGCATCATAAAAGGCTTCGGCCAGCAACGCATGCGTACGTGGGCTGCTTTCAGAACCCTTGAAGATCACCGTATTGCCACACGCCAGTGGGTAGGCAATAGCCCGTGCGCCAAGAATGACCGGCCCGTTCCAAGGCACGATACTCAGTACGGCGCCCACCGGTTGGCGCAACGTCATCGACAGTGCGCCGGGCTTGTCGGTAGGTATGGTTTCGCCTTTGATTTGTGTGGTCAGGGCTGCTGCTTCACGCAGCAGGTTGGCCGATGCTCCCACGTTGAATTGTGCCCAGAGTTGCGAAGCGCCAATCTCCTCGGCCATGACCGAGCAGAACTGCGCCATTTTCGATTCCAGGGCATCGGCTGCCGCTAGCAGTATACGGCGGCGTTCGGTTGGCCCGGTTTTTGACCATGTTTGAAAAGCGCGCTGGGAAGACTCGGCAGCACGGATGGCGTCCTCGACGCTGCAGGCTGCACCTACACTCACGGTCGCGGCACTGAGCGGATCGATGCGCTGGAAAGTCTTGCCATTGGAGGCGTCGAGCTTTTGATTGTCTATTACGATTTGAACGGTCATTGCTGGTTCCTTGGCAGATCGAAAAAGTTAGATCGAAGCAGGGACTGGCATACGGAGAATCGGTTTGATGGTGATACCGCGCTCGCTATCGGCCATCGCCTGGTTCACCTCATCGAACTCATAAAACTTGCATAGCTTGTCGAAGGGGAATCGGCCCTGCAGGAACAGATCAACCAGCTTCGGAATAAAGGCATTGGCAACGACATCGCCTTGCACGATGCCCATGATGCGTTTGCCGGGAATCATCACATCGTTGATATTGAAGGCGACCTCGGTACCAACTTTGGTAGCGCCGACAATGCCACAGGTGCCAAGCGTTGCGACTGAGTCGATCGCCTGGCGCAACACCTCGGAGCGACCGGAGCATTCAAGGCTGTAATTGACACCACCCTGGGTGATGGCCTGAATGCGTTGAACCGGGTCCTCTTCGCGACTATTGATGACATGGGTCGCTCCCAGTTCGAGAGCCAGTTCCAGCCGACTCGGAGTGACGTCCACAGCAATGATGGTCGTGGCGCCAGCGACCTTCGCCGCCATCACCGCCGCCAGCCCGACCGCGCCTGCACCAAAGGCGGCGAAGCTCGATCCTGCCTCAACCCTGAGTGCATTGAGCACTGATCCTGCGCCCGTCTGAATACCACAACCCAGCGGCCCCAAGAGTTCCAATGGTGCCTGCTTTGGGACTTTGACGACGTTTCGCTCATTGGCGATTGTGTAAGTGGAAAACGAGGATTGGCCAAAGAAATGGTCGTGGATGGCATGGTCGCTGCCACATGCGCAAGCAGAGGTGGTGCCATCTAGTCGGCCACCACCAAAGTTCAACGGGTGCATGTGTGTGCAGTGCGCCGGGTGGCCCGTTTCGCAAGGCAGGCAAAGACCGCAGGACATGTACGTCATGACCACGTGATCGCCCGGTTGTACCGTCGTCACGGCAGAACCGACTGCATCGACGACACCGGCACCTTCATGACCGAGAATAATGGGCAGAGGAGTGGGAAACAGCTGATCACGCACCACCATGTCAGTGTGGCAAACACCTGTAGCGACCACACGCACGCGCACTTCGGTTGGCCGAGGAGCCTCGAGCAAGACATCCTCAATTTGCAAAGGGGCTCCCGAGGTACGCAATACTGCGGCACGGATTTTCATCGATTGTGCATCAGTCCGGGACATCGTTGTCTCCTTGAAGTGGTTCGTCGACGTCGAGTGAACATCGGTTGGTCAAGCAGACTGCAACGCGCGCGGGCGTTGGCTGCGATGGGTTGCTTGTTCGCTGGCGGCCGGACGCAGGCTGAAATTGAAAGTCATCTCGGCGAAGCGCCCTGCCACTCCCATGGCGGCAGCTCGTTCCTCGTCTTCCACAAAGCGAACTTCACCGATCAACCCGTCACGCGTCGCATAGGCGAAGTCGTCCCACAGGTACTTGTCATTGGACAGATTGATCTGGGTGGTCAGATGTTCATGCCCAGGGGCAGAAATGAAGAAATGGATGTGCGCGGGTCGCTGACCGTGGCGGCCCAAGTGATCGAGGCATTCCTGAGTCGGGCCGGCTGGATCGCAACCGTAGCCCGAAGGCACGATGCTGCGAGCCCGGTAGCATCCATTGGCGTCCGTGAGAATCCGGCGACGCAAGTTGAATTCAGACTGGCTTTTGTCGAAGTAGGAATAGTTGCCCTGGGTGTTGGCTTGCCACAAATCCACGGTGGCCCCAGCGATCGGCTGGCCGTTCAGGTCGGTTACACGCCCTTCCAGAAACATCACCGTTGCTGTGCCATCCTCGGTTCCATCATCCATTCGAGTCTGGTACTCACATAGTGGGGCACCGGCGACATACAACGGGCCTTCGATTGTCCGTGGGGTGCCACCGGTACGACCCGCTTCGGCGTCTCTGGCATCGGCCAGCAGATCAAGGAAGTGTTCGATGCCAAGCCCGGCGACCAGCAAACCTGCTTCGTTTTTGGCGCCCAGGCGGTTGACGTAGTCCACCGCGCCCCAGAATTCATCGTCGCTGATCTGCAGATCTTCGATCACTCGGGCGACTTCCTGCAGCAACCGCAAGACGATCTGCTTGTGGCGCGGATCGCCTGCATTGTTGTCCAGCCCAGAGGCTTCTCGGAAGAATTGCTGCAATTGCGGCAGTTGAGAAATTTTCACTGTCATTTCGATTCACCTGATCTTATTGGTATCCACCCACGAAGAGAGCCGCTCGGTGCTCCCTCCGTGCGTGTCGGTTCAAATCATTAGGCGACCGCTCGCCAGCCCAACTGGGCACGGGCCTCTTGAAGGTCGGACTGCATGTCGTGATTCCATAGCCAGTCGAAACGCTCGGCGAGGGTTTTGCTCAGCAGTTGTTCGTCATCGGCCACCGCTGGATCACGCATTTCATACAGCTCACCGGCTTCCCAGGAGGTACGCTGCACACGGCAGGCACGGGGGCGACGGATGGCGTCGTAGGCTGCGAGCACCGCCTGTGGCTGGCTGTCCAGGACCTGTGGATCGGCCAACAATCGCGCCAGAAGCCAGGCGTCTTCCAGGCCTTGACCTGCGCCGGCGCCCTGGTGTGGCAACATCGCATGCGCAGCATCGCCGATCAGACCCACGCGGCCGTGCACGTAACCTGGCAACTCATCGAGTTCATGCAGCGCCCAAAGGGTGGGGGATGGAATGCATTCGAGCAGAACCCGAGCAGCGTCTCCCCAATGGTTGAAGGCAGAGAGCATTTCTTCCTGGCTGGCATTGCGTACCCACGGAGCATCACTTGGCCAGGTTGGATCAGGACGACTGCGATCGGAAATAAAGGCAACAACGTTGATAAGCCGGCCTTGTTTGACGGGGAACGTGAGGATATGAGCATCAAGCCCCAGGTACATCTGCGGGACGTCGATCAAGTGTTCATCGACACCCCGGGCCCGGTAGGCCGCGCGCAGTTGTTGGCTGTCGATCATCCCGCGATAGGCGCAGGTACCACTGAAACGCGGCGCGACCAGGGGTTGGCCAAGACCGTTGAGCACATGATCACGAATCGATGACTTGATACCGTCCGCGGCGATCAACAGGTCGCAGCGATGCTCAGTGCCATCGGTGAACACTACGCGAGCCTGTTCGGCATCCTGCTCCACGCTGACGGCGCGCTTGCCGAATTGAGCGATTCCGTCCGGCAACTGGCTGGCCAGCGCATCGAGGAAGTCGGCACGGTGTACCGATGACTGCCCTACCCCTTCGGCCAGGCTTGCGCCCAGATAACCGGCATCTTCACCACGACGCCATTCGAACCAGATGTCCTGCCAGGGATCCTGCGTCTGGTCGGCAATCTTGCGGTAAGGTTCGGCAATACCCAGGCCCGCAATGGCGCGAACGGCATTGGCGCCGAACGAGACACCCGCTCCGACCTCGCCAAAGGCAGGCGCCGATTCGAATAATTGCACGTCGAGGTGGGAATGACGGCAAAGGTCCAAGGCCAGAGCGACGCCGGCGATACCGCCGCCAACAATGCCGATTTGCAGTTTGGATTGAGAAGTACGCATAGCAAGTTACCCATGAGGCTGATTGTTATTGGAGTAAGCAAATCATCGCCATCCGAGCGCTATTGATAAATACCGCAACCCCCATACTTCCCATCATGGGTGTGAATATTACTCGCCAGGTCGAACAGGCATCGGCCGGACGAGCCCTCTCGGGGCTCGTCTTTTGCTGCAAGGGTTACTGCGCCGGTTGCCGGGATAAAGCGGCCTGACGGCCTGGAGCGTTCTGAATCAGAAACACCAGAATAGCGATGGCCCCTACCAATCCTGGTAAGGCGAAGATGAGAAAGCTGGCCTGCAGCGGCAGTGATGAAGCGTGCAGTGCCCCACCCAGCAACGGACCGATGATGGCCCCGGTGCGCCCGACACCCATTGCCCAGCCAAGCCCGGTAGACCTTATGTGCGCGGGGTAATACTGCACGGTGCAAGCGTTGGCCAGGATTTGCGTACCAATGGTGCAGGCCCCGGCGATGGCGATAAGCAGATAAAGAACGGGTAACGGCGCCTTGAGCGCCAACAGGCTCAGGGCTAACGCTCCACAACTGAAAAACGCGAACAAGACCTTGGCGATTCCAATGCGGTCCCCCAGCCACCCACCGGCCACTGCGCCAATAATCGCGCCGACGTTTAGTGCCAGCAGAAACGCCAGGCTGGAGTTCAATCCATAGCCTGCGGCCGTCATCAGTTTCGGCAGCCAGGAACTCAGTGCGTAAACCATCAGCAAACAACAGAAAAACGCCAGCCACAGCATGAAAGTGTTCACCTTGCGCCCGTCCTGGAACAGCTGCGCAATCGACACTTTCGTGCCTTTGGCGACCATTTGGTTCAACTGGTCATTGGGAGTGGGTACGTAAGACGGCTCGGCTTGTGCCAATAGATTTTGAGCCTTCACGGACTGCCCTGTGCGCAGTAGAAAATCCATTGACTCCGGCAATTGGCGTATTAAAAAAGGCAAGGCCAACAGAGGTATCAGCGCTACATAGAACACGGCTTGCCATCCCCATTGCGGGATCAGCACCATGCCCAGGCCCGCCGATAGCATTCCGCCCAACGAGTAGCCGCTGAACATGATCGCCACCAGGGTGCTGCGCGATTTCTTTGGCGCGTACTCGTTCATCAACGCCACAACGTTGGGCATCACCCCGCCGATGCCAAGACCGGCGATAAACCGGCACAACGCAAACGCCTCGGGGCCCTGCGCCAAGCCGTTGATCGCTGTGACGCCACTGAAGATGGCGACACACATCATGATGGTTTTACGTCGACCTATACGGTCGGACAGTGAACCGAAAAACAACGCCCCCAGCATCATGCCCACCAGTGCGCAACTGCCCAGCGCACCCGCCTGCAACGAACTGAGGCCCCACTCGGACATCAATGAAGGCAGCACGACTCCATAGATAACTAGATCGTATCCATCGAAAATGATGATCAGCGCGCACCAGAACAGTACGCGCGCATGAAAGGCATTGAACCGTGCCCCGTCAATCAGGGCTGATACATCGATCGTACGCATGGCTTCGCTCTTCTTGTCATTGTTATAGAGCCGGAGGATCTGACGCCTCCGGAAAATTGCGAGCTGCCCAATGGACGCGGAGCGTTCAGAACCGGGCATGGATTCGATCATGGGCAAACCAACAACCGGGATAAATGCAGCCAGGCGAATACTCAATATTTCGAACGTGAATAAAGCTCGAGGTTAAGCAAAAGGCCCGAATATCTCTCAATGGACGCGATGGTAGGCGCTTGTTAGGCTTGGGACCCTTGCAGCGGCGAATTTAGAGCGGTTCAGACCCAATAACGGGCAAAGATCTATCGCCCTCATGAGCGCACAATCTGCACGAGGCGTTATGGAATTACGTGAGCTTGACCTCAATCTTCTGCTGGTATTCAACCAACTGCTGGTTGACCGGCGGGTATCGACCGCGGCGGATAATCTCGATCTGACCCAACCCGCTGTCAGCAATGCGTTGAAACGCCTGCGTGTCGCCTTGAACGACGAGCTTTTCGTGCGTACTTATCAGGGAATGGAGCCCACACCTTATGCCCGGCAGTTGGCCGAACCCGTCGCACTGGCCATTCAGACCTTACGCGATGCACTGAGCCGACAGGATACGTTCGACCCGCTCAACAGCAATCGCCGATTTACCATGGCAATGACCGACATTGGTGAAATCTACTTCATGCCACGGCTGATGGACGCGCTGGCTGAACGCGCGCCGGGCTGCTCGATCAGCACGCTGCGCAACACATCCGATACCTTGGCTGAAGGGTTGCAAAACGGTGCGATCGACCTCGCCGTTGGATTACTGCCACACCTGCAAGCCGGATTTTTTCAGCAGCGCCTGTTTCACCATCGCTACGTCTGCATGTGCCGTAAGGATCACCCCGCTACCCGGGAACCGTTAACGCTTGAGCGTTTTTGCAGTTATGAGCACGTTCGCGTGGTAGCGGCGAACACAGGACACGGCGAAGTCGATACGTTTCTGGCGCGGGCCGGTATCGAGCGCAACATTCGCCTGGAAGTCCCCCATTTCGTTGCGGTTGGCCACATCCTTCAACGCACCAACTTAGTGGCAACAGTGCCTGAACGATTCGCCAGCAGTTGCGAACAACCCTTTGGCCTTGCGGTTCTACCGACGCCTGTGGAACTGCCGAACATCGAAATCAACCTGTTTTGGCACGCACGCTATAACAAAGACCCCGCCAATCGTTGGCTTCGCCAACTGATGTTCGAGTTGTTTTCGGACTAAGCCACCTGAACAAGTACCGCTACGACGCCAAGGCAGGATTCTTCAACGCCTCGACATGAATGTTCAATACTCATGCCGGCACTCATTCCATGCTTGAACCTCAAACAAAAAAAATAATGAGGAGATGGCAATGGCACACCCAGACATCCGAAACCTTGTGATTTCAGACGGCCCTGCCGCGGCGCTTTACCAACCCGGACGTATTGGCACCTTGCAGTTGCGCAATCGCTTCGTGCAAGCACCGATCTTCACTCAGTTCGCCAGCACCTTCGGTGAGGTTGACGATAAGCTCATCGAATACCATAGAGCCCGCGCCCGAGGCGGCGTTGGTCTGATCATCACCGAGAATACCTCTATCGATTGGGAGGTCGGGCGCACCGCGGGTCACCCGATGCGAATCGACCATGACAGGTTCATTGGCGCACTCAGCAACCTGGTCGACGCGGTCCACGGTGAAGGCGCGAAGATTGCCGTGCAGCTGCACCACACCGGGCGCCAGAACTCCCAAAGCAACACAGAGCGTAACGAGCCACCACTGGCACCGACAGCCGGTATCACCAGCGCATTCGGTACCCCACCGCGTGCAATCGAAGATCATGAAATACCAGGACTGATCGATAAGTATGTCCAGGGCGCCCGACGTGCGGTGGCCGCTGGCTTCGATGCCGTTGAGCTGCACGGTGCACATGGCTATCTGCTCGGCCAGTTTCTCTCCCCTTTCACAAACAAACGCACCGACCGCTGGGGCGGCTCCCTGGAAAACCGTGCCCGTTTCGCCCTCGAAGTCGTGCGTGGGATTCGCGAACAGGTCGGTGCGGATTATCCGATCCTGTATCGGCTCAGCGTGATGGAGCCTTACGAGGGCGGTTTCTCACTGGAAGATGGCCTGGCCTTCTGCGAAATGCTCGAGCCTTACGTTGACGCCCTGGATGTCAGTGCCGGGAACTACGACACCGCGATGACGTTGCTGCCGATGGTCCCGCCAGGATCATTAGTCAACTACGCCAAACTGGTGAAACAGCGTGTCTCCATCCCGGTAATCGGTGTCGGTCGACTCACCTGGCTGTTCGACGAGATGGCACAAGCGGTGTCTGACGGCGAACTCGACTTTGTGGCCCTGGGTCGATCGGGCCTGGCGGACCCCGAAACAGTCAACAAGACACGTCGCGGGCAACCACAAAGTGTCCGCCGCTGCCTGGCGGTCAATGAATGCATCTCGCGGTGGATGTTCAACGGCAAAGGCACCCAGTGCGTGATCAATCCGACCCTCGGACAGGAACGTCGCGCAAGTGATGCTCGCCGCCCTGCTTCCAGACAGGAGCGAGTATTGATTGTCGGTGGCGGACCGGCCGGTTGTGAGGCCGCGATACTGGCTGCCGAGCGTGGCCATAGTGTGAGATTGGTCGAGAGAGCGGATCGTATCGGCGGCCAGCTCCATGCGTGGGCAGCCGCGAGCCCGTTTCGCATGGAGGTCAAGAACATGATTGCGTTTTACGAGAGCGAACTCGAACGCGTAGGCGTCGACGTTCATCTCAATACAGATGCAGCTGACTTGGACCTGAGCCCATGGGACACCGTTCTGCTTGCGACCGGTACCGTTGCGCAGGATCGCGGGCCGGATGTGGCCGATATGCTGGCAAGCGCCAATTTGCCTGTAACGGACGAGGTCACCGTGTTTGGTGAAACCGAGGCGGCAATGTTCGCTGCCCTATGGCTGGCGGAGCAAGGCAAAAAGGTCAGCCTTGTTTCACCCGCCGATAGCGTGGGTATCGACACCAATGATATGCAGCGCGAGCATCTCGCCGGCCTTCTCAAGCATCTGGACGTTTCGATCAACACAGCAGCAAAGGTGCCTGATAATGGTTACGTAGTAATGGCGACCGCCCGTGCGCCTTCAACGGTTCTGGAGGAGTCGGTCGATGACATTCGCGTCCACAGCATCGGTACAAGGTCCCGCGGTGGGCGGATGTATGAGGCGACCCAATCCGGTTTCTGGGCGGCGGCGAAAATAGGAGAGTTGGCATGAATGTTCGTGCAATTGAACACGTAGGCATCACCGTTCCCGATATGGAAGCGGCAACCCGATTCTTCATCGAGGCCTTTGGTGCCGAGAAGCTTTACGACATGCTCGACGCGCCCCTGGGAGGGCCTGAGGTAGAAGCGGGACTCGGCATTGCGCCTGGTGCAGTCATTGCTTCAATCCGGATGCTGCGTCTGGGCAAAGGCCCCAACCTGGAGCTGTTTTCCTACACTGGCGTCCAGCAGTTGCAGCCGATCGTTCCGAGCGACTTTGGTATTCAGCACATCTGCATCTACGTTGACGATATCGATGCCGCTGCCAATCGCCTCGAGAAGGCCGGCGGCATTCTGCTCAGCCGACCCGGCGACCTCCCGGGTGGTGACGCCGGACCAGGTAATCGCTACGTGTACACCCGCACCCCTTGGGGAAGCACGATTGAATTGGTGACTTACCCCTCATCGCAAGCCTATGAGCGTCACACTCACCTGCGCCGCTGGCGACCGGACTTGACCGGGCCGGGTGACCACGAAATCCAAGCGCAGTAAGAAACGGCTTGCCAGACGAGCGGTGGAAACTCCCCCGATCGATGGCAAGCCTGTATTGCGTACAAATTTGAAGGATGTGTTAATTTTTATATCTGTGTTCTCGACGCCTTCAACGCTCAAAAGCCGCTAAGTACTGATAAAAACTCCACAGCCAATTCAAATAAAAAGGGAGTTGTGATGAGTGCCATCCTGCTAACGCCAGAAAAAATGCTGGACGTTATCCCTGGTGAAGTAACGATCAAGGGAACCGTTGAGACCGCACCTGATAATGGCGTGTCGATTCGGGGCTACCGCTTTGACAAAACCGAAGTCAGCATCCCGTGCATGCGCGATTACGAGCTGGTGAGATGGAAATCGGGCACGTCAAATCTGGGCTTCCACGATGGCAAGCAATGGCAAAAATGGTCCGTTGGCGATAACGACGTCACCATTTTGACCCGAGGTGAATCATCCAGGTGGTACTGGATGAACGATATCGAAGTCAGTCATATCTACATTTCGCAAGCCATGATGGCCAAAGTCGCCAATGAAGTCTTTCAACAGGATGTTGACGGCGTTTTTGTCGACCACTGCCCGCTCGTCAACGACGCGAAGCTCTCCAGACTCATGGCTACCTATGAAATGGAGTGCCTGAGTGGCGAACCGGGGAGCAGCATCTTCGCCCAGACGCTGGAAATACAGATGTGCATTCATCTGCTGCGTCAGTACGTGCGGTGTGACCTCAGAGACAGCGATCAAGCGTCTCGCCTGACAAACCTCAAGCGCGACCAGCTTCAGCAATACATCGATTCACATCTGTCCTGCCCCATCTCGGTCAAGGAAATGGCCGCCATCGTCGACCTGAGCCCGTCGTACTTTGTACGAGTATTTGGGGCTGTATACGGGGTCTCTCCCCATCAGTACGTTCAGTCGCGCCGTTTGAAAAAGGCCGAGCGGATCCTGTCGACGGTGCGCGACATTCCGTTGAAGGCGGTGGCCATGGATTGTGGATTCTCGGACCAAAGCCATATGACCCGACTGTTTCAGGAAAAACTGTTCATGACACCCAAACAGTATCGCGAGAAAAACGCCTCCAGGCTTTTTTGCTCATCGGCCTTGCAGTAACGAAACAGCGCGTCGGCCAATCACCCAGACACCATCCGGGAGTGTTGGTCTTTTCAGCTAGCCTGCTGCCCAATACCGAACATCATTCGCTGTGATCTCATGTCCGGAAAAAAGCCCGGGCAACTCCGCCTTGAGAAAGTCCACCCAGGTCCTCACCTTGGCATCCAGAAAACGCTTGGAAGGATAGAGTGCATAGACGTTTCGCTCCCTGAGCCGATGGTCGCCCAGCAGGCGCAGCAACGTGCCCTCGCGCAGCGACCGGGTTGCGGTGTAGAACGGCAGCAGACTAATGCCCATCCCGGCCTCCGACGCATTGACCATCGCCTCGGGAACGTTACTTTGGAAGGTCTTGCCGGGCACCACTGAATGCTCGCCCTGCTCATCACGGAAAACCCACTCATCGCCGTACAACGGGTCGATCATGCGCAGGCAGCAGTGTTCATTCAGTTGTTCGGGTTGGATGGGCAGGCCCCGACGCGCGATGTACGCAGGCGATGCGCAAGGGATGCTGAAGATGCGCCCTACCGCTTGGGCAACGAATTGTGAATCCACCAGTTCCTGGGCAATGGAGATGACCACGTCGTGCCCGTCTTCAAGGGGGTCGGGGTTGCGTTGCGACAAGGTCAACTCAACCACCACGTCCGGATAGAGCTCGCAGTAGCGGGCAATGAGTGGCGTCATCAGCACGCCCAGCCCGGTCAAACAGTGCAGACGCAACCGGCCATTGGGCTCCAGGTGAGCGCCACGCGCTTCTGCGGTGGCCTCGGCCATGTCGTCGAGTATTTGCCGCGCCCGCAACAGGAAGCGTTCGCCGGCTTCGGTCAGGCTCAACCGGCGGGTGGTGCGCTGCAGCAGACGTGCCTGCACGTGCTGCTCAAGATCAGCCACCAGCCGAGACACTTGCGCCGTGGAAAAGTCCAGCGCCTGTGCGGCGGTGGTAAAGCTGCCTGCGTCGGCTACACGCACAAATACCCGCAGGCTGTTAAGCAAATCCATGAGCCCTCCGACGGCAATGACTGTTGCATCTGATGTAACGCAGCATCAAGTACAGCCCTCTTTATCCCTACCCGTAAAAGATTAAAATTCACTCATCAAAACACCACGGAGAAAAAACATGAAGACCTTGTTGAGTGTACTGTTGGCCCTGACCACAACCGCCGTGATGGCCGCCGAAAGCAACCCGGTCACAACATCTCCAGCTCTGGATATCGCCAAGGTCATCTCGGTAACCGATACCTCGACTGCATGCGACGTCGTGCCGGCGACCATGGTCTACATCGACCACCAGGGTGAAACGCACACGTTGACCTACAAGGTGATGGGCATTTGCTCGGGCGTTTGAGAGACCGGCAAGCCACGTTGTTCAGACCGCTATCCGGGTTGCCTGCAGTGCCAACTCGTGCAAACTGGCCAAACGCTGCATGATGCGCTCGACCACTTCCAGCCTGGCGACCGCACCACTGCGTAACTCCCCCATCGACTGCAACGCGACCTCGGCCTTGTCCAGGCCCAAACGCGTCGAATCGGTAAGCTGTTCAAGGCCCTGACGCGCATCCTGTGCCGACTTTTCCAGACCTGTGGCGATCTGCCGGATCTGCGCACTGGAGTCCGCTGCCTGGCGCGACAGATTGCGCACCTCGTCCGCCACCACAGCAAAACCCCGGCCATGGTCACCAGCCCGAGCGGCCTCGATCGCGGCATTGAGCGCCAGCAGGTTGGTCTGCCGAGCGATGTCCTGGATGCTGCCGACAATCGCACCGATGCGTACCGACTGGCTGCCCAGTTCATCGAACACCTGATCCAGGCGCTGCAGATACTGATCAAGATCCCCCAGCACGGCAGCCGAAGACTGCATGCTCACGGCACTTGCCTGTACCCGTTCGCCCGCGCCACGCGCCAGCTGGTCGGCAAAGCGCATGTCTTCTTCGGTTTGCTGCACCACTTGAGTCAAGTGTTCGAGTGCCACCTTTACCTGGGTGCCCGGCCAAGCGGGCTCGACCACTTGCAGCGACGGTAGCGGGACCGGCGCACTGGACTCCACGAGATCTGGTTCCCGTTGCACGGGCACTTCGACTACCCGTACTGGCTGACGGTGATAAAGCACCGCCGCTGCCAGCAGCAACACGTCGATAATGCCGGCATACATCAGGTGCATGCCGTTGCCGACAGCGAGCAGCACAACTGCGCCACCCGCTGCACACAGGGCCAATTGCGCCCAGACTTTATTGCTCATACTCGCCTCACTCACAGCAACGTCCAGGTGTAGCTCAGGATCAGCCGGTTCTCATCGATATCGCTGCGGTAATTGGAGCGCGCCATGGCATTGCGCACCCGGACACCCAGCCCTGCGAAGGTCCCGCTCTGCACGACGTAACCGAGGTCCAGGTCGCGTTCGCGGTCTTTGCCTTCGAAGCCCTTGCCGGTGTTGACGTTGTTGCCGGTGATGTAGCGCACGGTGCTGGTCAGTCCCGGCACGCCGAGGGCGGCGAAGTCGTAGTCGTAGCGCGCCTGCCAGGAACGCTCGTCGGTGGAGGCGAATTCATAGGTCGGCACTTCGTTGCCCAGCGGCGAGATGTTGGCAAATACCCGGGGGAACGCGCTTTCTCCGTAGATACCCTGGTAGCCGACATAGAAGGTATGGCCGCCGTACTTGGCCGACAGCAGGGAGAAGAACGCCTGGTTGTCGATATTGCCCAGCAGCTTCTTGCCATCCTCCTTCGCGTCGAAATAGCCGAGGTTGGCGCCCAGGGTCCAACTGCCAAGGGGCTGGCTGTGTTTCAGGCCCAGGAAGCCTTGCTGGTAGATGTCTTCCAGCTGCCCGTACCAGGCGCTGACGCTGGTGCGTTTGTCGTTGAAGACGTAATCGCCGCCACCATAGTTGAAGGCGTCACTGCTGACCTGGCGCTGGGGCACGTAGCCGAGCATGGCCTGCATCTTCTCGTCGCCGGCCTCGTTACGCAGGTGCGTGGAGCTCAGATGGCCGCCTTGCAGCGTCAAGCCATTGATCTCAGCGGAGCTGATGCTCGCGCCCTGGTAACTGGGCGGCAGCAGGCGGATGTCACTGAAAACCAGCACCGGCAAGTTGGGTTGCAGCTCGCCAACGCGCAGTTCGGTCTTCGAGTAACGCAGCTTCAGCGTGCCTTCCAGGCGGCTGTAGTCATCGGCCGCGCGGCCATCGCTGTGCACCGGCAGCAGGCCGGTGTTGACCCGGTCCGGGCTGCTGTCGAGCTTGAGTCCGAGCAGACCGATGACATCGACGCCGACACCGATCGGCCCTGGGGTGTAACCGGACTTGGCATTGAGGATAAAGCCCTGGGCCCACTCCTCGGCCTTCGACTGCCGGTTGGCGCCGACAATGTCCGAATAGTCACGGCTGAAGTAGTAATTGCGTGCTTGCAAGGTGGCGGTGGCATCTTCGATAAAACCGCCCTGCGCGGCCATCAATTGGCTGGAACAACCCAAGGCGACAGCCGTGGACAATAGCGTACGAGTTGCATGAATGGTTGACTTCATCGGTGTGCTCTTATTGTTGTTATGAATAGGTAAGGCGTTACGAAAACGGGTCAGCGCGTCATCTCCCGGGCGCGGCTGGTTGCGGTTGCAAGGGGTGGCCGACGCGTACTCGACAGCAGGTGCGCGACCATGCCGAAAATCAGCCCCCAGAACGCGGCGGACAACCCGAACAGCGACATGCCTGAGGCGGTGGTGAGGAACGTCACCAGCGCCGCTTCACGGTCATTGGGCACGGCCATGGCATTGGCCAGGGCACCGGCAATTGCAGCGAACAGGGCCAGGCCCGCCAGAGCGGCGATCAGTTCTTTGGGAAAGGCCGCGAACAACGACACCAGGGTCGCTCCGAAAATGCCCAAGACCAGGTAACAGAAGCCGCCGACGACACCGGCGACATAGCGTTTGCCCGGGTCTTCGTGGGCCTCCCGGCCCGTGCAGATGGCGGCAGTGATCGCCGCCAGGTTGAGCCCGTGGCAGCCAAACGGCGCTAACAGCGCCGTGCCCAGCGCGCTACAGGCGATGATCGGACTGGCCGGTGTGGTGTAACCCGAGGCGCGCAACACGGCCATGCCCGGCACGAACTGACCGGTCAGTGCCACCATCACCAGTGGCAAGGCGACGTTCAAGGTTGCACCCAGGCTGAACTGGGGGGTGATCCACACCGGCGTCGCCAGGCCGATCACCAGGGCTTCGCGGTGCAATTGGCCGGTGAGCATGGCGATGGCACAGCCCACCACCAGTACCGCCATCACCGCGTATCGCGGCAGCAGCCGTTTGCACACCAGGTAGGTGGTGAACATTGCCAGCACCAACCCGGGCTTGCCTTGCAATGACACGAACAGGCCGGTGCCAAAACGCAACAGAATTCCCGCCAGCATTGCCGCTGCGATGGCGCCGGGCAGCTTGCTGATAACGCGGTCGAACGCGCCCGAGAGGCCTACCAGAAAGATAATCAGACTACTCAGCAGATAAGCGCCGACGGCCTCGTTCATCGAAATGCCCGGCAGCAACGCCACCAACAGGGCCGAGCCGGGTGCCGACCAAGCAATGATGATCGGCACGCGGTAACGCAGGCTCAGGCCGATCCCCAGCAGCGCACTGCCAATGGAGATCGCCCAGACCCAGGACGACAGCAGTTCGCGAGACAGATGCGCAGTGTCCGCCGCCTGGAAAATGATCACCAGGGGCCCCGCATACGAGATCACCGTGGCAATAAAGCCTGCAACTGCAGCGGACAGTGAAAAGTCACGCATTAAGCCTTTCATCAAACAGCTCCTTGCGGACTCAGGCCTTGGCCGCCGACAGCGGCTCGCCAACGCTGGAGGCGTTACGCTCGCTGCTGATGGCATACAGGGTCATGGCGAGGGCAGCCACCGCACCCGGCAAGGCGAACGCCATGAAGTTGAGTTGCAGTGGCAAACTGATTCCCAGCAACGCACCGCCTAACAGAGGGCCAACAATGGCTCCGTTACGGCCAATCCCCGACGCCCAGCCGAGCCCCGTGGAACGAATGGCCATGGAATAGAACTGCGCAGCACAGGCATACAGCAGGATTTGCGAACCGATGGTGGTGGCGCCAGCGATGGCGATCAGCAGGTACAACACAGGGGGTGGACTTTTGAATCCGAGCAAGGTGATCGACACCGCGGCAATGGCAAAGAACACCGCCAGTACCCTTGGAAGGTTGAGCTTATCGCCCAATACGCCCCCACCCACCGCACCGAAAATCGCGCCGAAGTTCAACACCAGCAAGAAGGACAAGCTTGAGCCGAGGCTATAACCGGCGTTGGCCATGAGTTTCGGCAGCCAGGAGCTCAAGGCATAGACCATCAATAAGCAGCAGAAAAACGCCAACCAAAGCATCAGGGTGCGCAAGGCGCGGCCTTCGCGAAACAGCTGCAACACAGGGGTGCCGATCCCCTTCACCTCAGTCATGTGCAGGATGTCGTCGGGCTGTGCGATGTAGCGTGCGTCGACCCGCTGCAGTACATTGCGCGCCTCTTCGTTGCGGCCCTGACGCAGCATGAAACCCACCGATTCCGGCAGGAAATACATGATCAACGGCAACAGCAATAACGGCAGCCCTGCCACGTAGAACACAGCCTGCCAACCGAAGCTGGGAATAAGCACAATCCCCAGGCCCGCCGAGAGCATGCCGCCCACCGAATAGCCACTGAACATGATGGCGACCAGGGTGCTGCGAATTTTCTTTGGCGCGTACTCGTTCATCAGCGCCACCACGTTGGGCATCACGCCGCCGATGCCAAGGCCGGCAATGAACCGGCAGATGCCAAACGTAGTCGGACTTGTGGCAAAGCCATTGAGCACGGTGAAGCCGCTGAAGAGCATCACGCAAAGGGTGATGGTTTTCTTGCGCCCGATCTTGTCCGACAGCGGCCCGAAAAACAGCGCACCGAACATCATGCCAAACAGCGCATAGCTGCCCAGCGCCCCAGCTTCCAGTGGGCTCAATCCCCACTCTTTCATCAGCGTCGGCAAGACCACCCCGTAGATCACCAGGTCGTAGCCGTCGAAGATGATGATCAGGGCGCACCAGAACAAAACCATCCAGTGAAAGCGGTTGAAACGTGCGTTGTCGATAACCTCGTGTACATCGATTTTTCGCATGACATCGGTCTCTTGTTGTTATTTTTTATTGTTCGTTTGGGCGTTTCAGCGTGCGGCTGTGAGCGGCGCGGGCAACGGTTCACCGATGGCGGCCGCATTGTTGCCTGCCATGCAAAGCACTGTTACGCAGGATGCAAATCAAGGGTATTGAGAGCGCGAGGGGGCCAATATCCGCTTTGCGCAGATCGCTATCCGTTTTGTGCAGGGGGTGATATCGCATCGATCTGCTGATCAATGTACTGGCGCCGCTCTTCGGAGCCTGGATCCGGCTGCGACCCTGGTTCCGGGCCTCTTGGGAACACCACCGCATTGTTGCGGCAGTGACAGGCATGACACTATGCAAGCGATTGAATCTTCATCGCACCGCAAGGACCTGTCAGTACGTGAAACTCCATCAAATCAGGGCACTGGTCGCCATCCACCAAACCGGGAGCATCAGCGAGGCCTCGCAGATCCTGCACGTCACTCAGCCCGCCATCAGCCGATCGATCAAGGATCTGGAGAGCGAGCTGGGCCTGGCTCTACTGCAGCGCTCCCACAGGGGGATGTCGCTCACTGACGAAGGCCGTCGCATCATTCGCCATGCACAGTTGACCGTCGAGAGCATGCGACGGCTGCAACTGGAGGCTGAAAACATCAAGGATATGCAGGTCGGTGAAGTCACCATCGGCGTCACGTCCCTGACTTCAGTGCTCAAAGGACTGGGGGAATGCATCGCCGGGTTCCAGGCCAAGAATCCGCGTGTACGCATCCGCCTGGTCAATCTGCGCCCCAACCAGATGCTACAGCGACTTAGGGACGGTACCCTGGATTTCGCCATTACTTCGCAGCAGCATACACAGAGACTAAACCTGGATTGGGAAGCGCTGAGCCGCATGCGGGGTCTGGTGGTCTGTCGAAAAAACAATCCGCTTCGCCACTCCCATTCGCTGCGTCAGTTGCAGTTTGCAAACTGGATCAGCCTCGATGCCATCGACGATCACTCGTCGCAGTTCTATCAAATGTTTGAAGACAACGAGATACCTCCGCCGCAGCGGATAACCGAGTGTTCATCAGTCTTGTTGGCCCTTGATCTGTTACATCACGCCGATGCGTTCATGACGCTCAGTGAAGCCGGAATGGAAAACACGTTACCCAAAGGACTCAATGAAGACCTGATGCAGGTCATGATCGAAGAAAGCATCCCTGAGTACCCCATCTATCTGGTCTGCATTGATCGCCACGCGCTGACCACAACGGCACGAGACCTTTACTACGCGATCAGAAGCGTGCTCTCGAAGAACCAGCCTATGGATGCGTCACGCTAGAGCGCAGCGGCAAGCGAGAAACTTAAGAAAAACGCAACGATATGTCCAACGGTTAAGTCAGTCCCTGTTCCTTGGGACCGACCACCCTATCTTCAAGAGCATCGAGCCAAACCCTGTGTTTGTCGCCTGAGTTGATTGCCAGGACGGCTGTGTCGCTGTCGTCAAACAGTGCGTGTGATCGATTATCGGGCGAAACCGCACCGATCTGGCGCCGAGTTTCACTGGGGCGGCTGGAGGTCATAACCAACGGTTAATCATCGAAGAAAAGCGCAAGTGTGCAGTGACAGTGTTTGCCGGATATTCGGCCCACAACAAAACTGTCACAGGAAATATCGATGACTACTCTGCAAGCGCCCCCTCTCCCCCGCACCACCGCGCCATCCGTAATAGGGTCCAGGAAAGCCACCGTCGCCTGCGCTCTAGGCAATGCGCTGGAAATGTATGACTTCACGATCTACAGCTTCTTCGCCGTGGTAATTGCAAAGAACTTTTTCCCCGCACAGTCGGCAATGGCATCGCTGCTGATGTCGCTTGCCACATTTGGCGTCGGCTTCCTCATGCGGCCGGTGGGTGCTCTTGTGATTGGTCGCTTTGCCGACCGCCGTGGCCGCAAGGCCGCTTTGAGCCTCACGATCAGTTTGATGACTTTCGGCACAGCGATGATTGCCTTCGCGCCTTCCTACCAGGACATCGGCTTGTTCGGCACCTTGATGCTGGTGGCTGGCCGCCTCATGCAGGGCTTTTCGGCAGGAGGGGAAATAGGGACTGCATCGGTGTATCTGATGGAGTCCAGCGCTACGGCAAATCGCTGTCGCAATGTGAGTTGGCAGGCTGCCAGCCAAGGCTACGCCGCCCTGGTTGGGGCCGGTCTGGGTTTACTGCTCAACAGCACGTTGAGCGCAGATGACCTTGAGAGCTGGGGTTGGCGTATCCCCTTTATGCTGGGGCTGCTCATCGGACCGCTTGGCTGGTACATCCGTCGCTGTCTGCCAGAAACCCACGAAGCTGAACCGACCAAACGCGATGGTCGACTACGCGATCACATTGACGTGCGTCACACCCTATTGGCAATCGGCCTTATGGCCAGCGCCACCATCGCCATATACCTGTTCATTTTCTATTTGCCCGCCTACCTGACTGTCACCCTGGGTTACCCGCAACGCAGCGCCTTGGCTATCGCCTGTGTGGCAAGTGCCTGTCTGGCTGTCATCACGCCTCTGGCAGGACGCTTTGCCGATCGCCACGGCCTGCGCAAAAAACTGCTGGCCTGGACGATCACCCTGCCGGTGCTACTGGCGTGGCCAGCTTTCTACCTGCTCAGTTTGAGCACCGATTTGTTCGTAGCGATGCTGGTTATCGCGATTCTGGTACTGCCTGGCTGTATCGGTTCGGGAGCCTTCTTCGCTCTGATCATGGAAGCCTTTCCGAAAAATCGCCGCGCCCTGGGTACCGCCGTCAGCTACAGCTTCGGCGTCACCCTGTTCGGCGGTTTCTCCCCGTTGATCGCCACATGGCTGACGGCGGTCCTGGATAACCCCCAGGCGCCAGCACTGTACCTGCTCGCCGGCGGCGCCATCAGTCTGGCTTGCCTGGCTGTATTCCCCGAAAACCCTGGTCGGGAGTGACCTGATGAATTCATTGACCCAAACCCAAACCCGGCCCCTTGCCGAACTGGACCTGGACGCTTTTATCCAGTTGCGCCGGGAAATCCACCAGAACCCTGAACTGGGCGCGCACACCCCGCTGACCGCCGAATTGGTGGCCGGCAAGCTCGAAGAATGGGGCTACGAAGTTCACCGCAATATCGGCGGACATGGCGTGGTCGGCGTACTGCGTCGAGGCAGCGGCACTCGCCGATTGGGCTTGCGTGCCGACATGGATGCGCTGCCTATGCAGGAGAAAAACTGCTTCGCCCATGCCAGTCGGATCGAGGGCCGCATGCACGCCTGCGGCCACGACGGCCACACGGCCATCCTGCTGGCAGCCGCATGGCGAATCGCTCAGTTGCCCGACTTCAATGGCACGCTCAACCTGATTTTCCAACCGGACGAAGAAGGACTGAGCGGCGCCAAGGCCATGATGGACGACGGTCTTTTCAGTCGGTTTCCTTGTGACGCGATTTTTGCCTTGCACAACTTGCCGGGTATTGCGCTGGGCACTGCTGTGGTCCAGGCCGGCCCAACCATGGCCTCTTCGGAATGTGTGCGTGTGTTGATCAAAGGTCGTGGCGGTCATGGAGCAATGCCCGAACGCGCTGTCGATCCGATACCGGTGCTAGCCAGCATGATCAACACAATCCAGACAGTGAAGTCGCGCAATCTCTGCGTTGATGAACACGCCGTGATCAGCATCGGCATGGTCGAAGCTGGCAGTGTTTACAACATCATTCCCGACACGGCATCGATGCTGATCAGCGTACGTACCGACACAGCGCAGACCGAAGGCAAAATCAATCAGCGCCTGGGGGAAATCGCCCAGGGCCATGAACACACGTTCGGCGTCAAAATCGAACTTGAAACTACGCAACTGGCGCCAGCACTGGTCAATACGGGGACAGAAACAGAAATGCTTCGCCAGAGCCTGGCGCCGCTGTTCAAGCCAGGCCACTTGTTGCCGCAGGCGGCGAAGATCATGGCGACAGAAGATTTCGCCTGGATGCTGACCAAAGTGCCCGGCTGCTACTTCTTCCTGGGTAACGGCGAAGGCGAATTTCATGGCTGCTCGGTGCATAACCCCCACTACGACTTCAATGACGAGCTGATTCGCATCGGCTCCGACTGCTGGCTGAAACTTGTGAAGGATTATCTCAACTGAGGTCGCAGGCTTGGGTCCACATCTTCATCGATGGTTGATGACTGCAAAGTGCTCGAGCCGCTGAACCGGCACCCCAATAACTGAACGACCACCATCAGGCCACTACGGCCTGATGGGCAAGTCGGGCTAAGTCCTGCCCGCGCAAAAACTCAATAACGATGACTCAGCGACTTACTTCTTATCTGCCCTAAAAACAACAACAGGCAAGGTCTATGTATCGCACAGATAATTTGGCGTTATTCACCGTCGGCACGCTGGCGGCCGCAATTTCTACTACCCAGGTCCATGCCCAGGAACAAGGTTTTCTGGATGACAGCTCCCTGACGCTCAATACCCGTCAGTGGTACTCACACGAGGTCGGCCACAAGGCCACTTATTTCAAACTGCAAACACCAGACGGAGTACGCAAGTTGCGTGACCGTACCGCCTGGCTGGAAGGCTTCAGGCTCGACTTCGTCTCCGGCTTTACTCAAGGACCGGTTAAGTTCGGGCTGGATCTTTCGACCTTCTCGGCAGTGGCGCTGGAGCGCAGCCGGACGGCGGCGGCAGGCGGCAGTAATCGATTGTTGGTCGACAAGGACGGCGATGTGGTCGATGACTGGAGCAAACTCGGTATCGCAGCGCTTAAGTTCAAGGTCGCCGAGACGCTGCTCAAGGTTGGCAGGCAGCAAGTCAGGACACCGATGATGTCCTACACCGATACCCGTACCTTGCCTTCATCGTTCAATGGGGTCTCCCTGGAAAGTCATGACATCGAAGGGTTGACGCTCAAATCTGGCTACTTCGACAAGGGGTCGCCGCGTACGGGAGCCGGAAGCCAGGATTTGAGTCCCACTTACGGTTCGCCCGTTGTCACCAGTGACTTCAACGCTTACGCCGGGGCCGACTATTTGTCGAGCGCTGGCTGGCGCAGCAGCGCCTATGTCTCTCGCTTCAACGATGTATGGGATCGCGAGTATCTGGGCCTGGGCAAGAAAACTAACTGGGGATCGGTCAACGTCGATGTGCAATTGGATGCCTATAACACCCGGTCCAGTGGTCGCCAAATCGGTGGCAATATCGACCAGCAGGCCTACGGCCTCAGTATTACGCCCAAGTGGCGCAACCACTCGCTGAAGATCGGTCTGCAGAAAATCAAGGGTGACGAATATTTCGATTATCCCTTCGAATCCAATGCCATCAACCTGCCCAATACCATGATGTCCTTCTTCAACGGCCCCAATGAGCACTCGATCGGGGTGTTCTACAACAACGATTGGGTCGCTTATGGTCTACCTGGTCTCAAGACTACGCTCTGGTACATCAAGGGCATGGGCATCGACGGCAGCCATTACGACGGTGGCCCGAACGGCATCTACAACTCGGTACTCAAGCAGCAGGGTGAAAGCCATTATGAAGTGGGTGTCAGTGCCAGCTACACAGTGCAATCGGGCACCTTCAAGAATATCAGCCTGATGACCAGTTATTCCTCGCACCGTGCAAGTGAATATCAACTGGAGGGCAATCTTGATGAGCTCAGGCTTATCGTCAACGTACCGATCAAGGTGTTCTAAGCCAGCCCGCGACATGTTAGCTCGATGAAATGGTGAAACGACCGCAAGGTGCAACAACCGGCCTTGCGGTCCATCCACCTGACGATTTATTCGACGTGTTCGAACTCAGCCTTTTCGCCTTTGTCGGGAATTGAGAGAGGGATGCCCTCGACACCCGAGTAGGTAACTATCACGACAGCCGCCTGATCGCCGGTTACGCCGCGATGGCTTGCTCCCACCGACTCAGCGAATGCTTGCCCGGCGGTCACCTTATGATGCGCGCCGGACGCCCTGTCCTCGATCGTTAATTCCCCTGACACCACGTAGGCCGCGTTAGGAACGGGATGGTGATGCCAAGGCAATGCCGTGTGGGGAGGAATGGTAATTTCCAGTATCGAGAGTTGCGGCTGCCCCTTGGGGTAAGGCTCATAAGGCGTCCCATCCCACGAGACACTCTCCTTCAACGCGACTTTCGCCTTGATTTCAGGTTTGTCCGCGGCGTGTGCAACGCTGGCGAGAGTGGTCGCAAGGACAAGCAGGCTGGCGAAAATATTGAGTACCTTCATGACTTCCTCATAACTGTTATTGTTTTTGAGAGGCCAGTTTCAGAGGAGGCACCGAGCAGTGTATTGAATAATACTGCGCACCTTTTGAATGAACCGTTTGATTGAATTCACGTATAGGCGTTGTGATTCACCTCGGAACTACAATGGGTCAGGTCGTTTGCCTGGATGTCTTGATACACTTCCAACAGTACCTCCAGCGGGTGCCTCAAGGTTCTGCTGGAAAGGCGCTTTACTTGGCTGCGACACGAGTACCCAGTAGCCAGCGGCTCGCCGGGCGTATCGTCTGCAAGCTTTCGTTTCCATGACTGATCAAAAATGACCCGTGATGTCGCTTGATTACGCGCTTCATGACCATAGGTGCCAGACATCCCACAGCAACCAGTCGCTTCGACACTCAGTTCTAAATTCAACCGGCGAAATACTTCAACCCATTGCTTGCTGCTCGCTGGGACATTGGTCTTCTCTGTACAGTGGGCCAGCAAACGAAACGTCCTCGGCATCTTGCAAACAGATGTTTCTGTTAATCAATCCAATAGCCACTCCTGAGGAGCGGATGCGCAGATCAAGATTCAAAGAGCAGTGAGTCCGTCGGCCAAATGGCCTTATCTCGTGCGATGCCGAGAAGTTAATAGCTGCTGCAAAATATGAGATGGAAGATGTTACCCACGGGCAGATCAAAAGATTTCATGTTCGGTGTCTGCCCTCATGCATCTGACCACGTGCATTAAGGCAGCCCTCCCTCGAGATATCAGCCCGCCTTTTCGCGGGCATCGAAGCGCTCAGGTCAATGCGTAGTAAACACCACACCCACCTGCTCGGCATACTTCAACCCAGTGAGTTCATCCTGTTTGATGATGAGGGTCTGCTGAATTGCGCATAACTGCCTATTGAAAGGGTTGGACGTCGAAGGCGTACTGGAGTCGTTGCGAAAGCAGTGAGCGGATCATCACTCACCTTAGTCTGCACGGACTTGGCTGTGCAGCTAAGCATTGGGTAGTTCTTCTTCGGTGCACATGGAGTCGTGCGTATACTTCGCTTCTTCTCAAGTGCTTAAGCTTTCCAATGAAAAAACTGTTTTCCGTAGTAGCGCTGGCCCTCTCGGTAATTACCCCCGCCTTCTCAAGCCCTCCCTCGACCTTTTCCGAGGCCAAGGTCATCGCAAAGCAGAAGATTTACCTCGACCAAGCGAACAGCTCCATGGGGGAGTTGTATTGCGGGTGCAAATGGACGTGGGTCGGTAAATCAGGTGGTCGTATCGATGCAGCGTCATGTGGACTGAAGGCCAGAAAGCACGAAATTCGAGCAGAGCGGACTGAGTGGGAACACATAGTTCCAGCCTGGACATTCGGTAACCAACGCCAATGCTGGAAGAACGGTGGTAGAGAGCACTGTGTGGACGATGATCCGGTGTTTCGAGCAATGGAAGCAGACCTGTTCAACCTCTATCCATCTGTTGGGGAGGTGAATGGTGACCGTAGCAATTTCAACTACGGCATGGCCACCGGGGTCGCGCCGCAGTATGGCCAGTGCAAGACGCGAGTTGACTTCGATCAAAGAGCAGCCGAACCACGTGATGAGGTCAAGGGGCTAGTCGCAAGGACAACCTTCTACATGTTCGACAGATACAAACTGAGCATGTCTCGTCAGCAGCAACAGCTACTGATGGCCTGGGACAAGCAGTATCCGGTTTCGTCTTGGGAGAAAGAGCGAGATCGACGCATTGCCGCGATCATGGGACATTCCAATCCATTCGTAACTGGCGAGCGCCAATGGTCGCAAGGATACAGGGCAGTTGGTGATGGGGTGGTAAGCGCCGTTCCAGTCAATCCTGCGCGGTCACCAGTCCATCCAACCCTGGCAAGTGCGAGCGGGGTAGGCTCTATCATTGGTAACCGAAAGAGCCAGGTCTATCACCTTGCCTTGGGATGCCCTGGCTATGGTCAGGTGTCTGAAAAAAATCAGGTCTCCTTCACGTCAGAATCTGAGGCCCAGGCGGCAGGATATCGAAAGGCAGGTAACTGCAAATAGTTGTTTTTAGTTGAAACCCGGCCTTGCGAAACCGAGGCCGGCACAATGGCGAACTGACCATTCTCCAGGTCGACGGATTCGATTTCATCTCCTGGACGCAGGCCAAGAGCAGCCCGTACCTGGACAGGGATAGTGATTTGGCGTTTAGAGGTGAGAGTTGCGATAGTCGTGAGGGACACCTACGCAATTAAGCACTTACATGATAGCCAAGCTGTGCGGTACAGCGGGCAGTCGCTTATGACGATCTGGCGGGTTCTCTCCATTGGCGGCGAAGCGCTGTCGTTGCTCCCAGCACGAAAATGCCTTGCGACTCGGACCGGCACTGCTACGGTGAACTGCAGCGTGGAGTTCCCATGCCTTTGGTACTTCACGTCGGAGGGAGGCCACCTATGGATAACTGCAAGCAGGCAACAGGCAAGGACGAATCCGGGGCGGATGAGCGCTTCCACTGCCTGGAGTACCTCGACGACGACTTCCCCTACTACAACGGCAAGCCCGTGGGCCTTTCAGGCAAACAATGGCTGCTGCTAATGCTTGGGGTGCTGGCCGGGTTCCTGGTGCTGATAGCGCCGTTGCCATTGTTTGCGGGAAACATTGGGCAGTTCATTCCCGCAACCCTGTTCTTCGCCATCCCGCTGGCGACGCTGGCATGTATCACTCCGCAACATTGGATGGCACTGTTCCGCAGGGTCATGGGCCGCGACATCAAATGGATGATACTGTTCGCGCTGCTCAATATCGTGGTCACCATGGTCATAGGCCTGGTGGTCATGAAGACCCTGGGTACGCACTCGAACCCGGTTTTCGCAGGGATGGCGACGCAAACACCAGTCGAGCACCTACTTTTCTTTCTCAAGACGCTGCCGCAGCTATTGGGCGAGGAGGTGCTGACGATCTTGCCATTCCTTGCACTGATGACGTTCCTGAACACGCGGTTGCACTGGTCACGCAAGGGAACGATCGTCGGTGCCTGGCTCTTGTCGGCCCTGCTCTTCGGCGCGGCGCACCTGCCGACCTATGATTGGAACATGGTGCAGGCGTTCGTCGTTATCGGCAGCGCGCGGCTGGTCCTGCTGCTGCCCTATATCATGACGAAGAACATCTGGGTCTCCACGGGCGCCCATATACTCAACGACTGGACGCTCTTCATCATCGCCCTGTTGGGCGCCATACCCCCAGGGCACTAAGGCCAAGCCGAATTGCGCGGTCGGCCGGGCCAAGCCCTGTTGGTCTGCCGGCCGCGCACGCAAGGGGCGCCTGGATGCATCAGAGGTTGCCTTCAGACCCGGTGTAACTTGCACCCTGGACTTTGCCACTGGCACTGGACAGACACGACCAAGGAGCGTCCGCGTCAGGTACGCTGATCGTCACGCCAATGCCCGCTTCGGCGGTCATGACGTCGGTCACCGAAAGTTTGCTGACGGCCACACCGGTTTTCTTCGCCACCTCGGCCAGGCAGGCCTTCTCCGCTTTGCTGGTGGCAGATGTGCCACTGGTGTTACTGGCACTCGCAGCGCCCGATGTCGCTGGCTGGCAAACCCCGTTAGCCCCGCCTTTACCGGTATAGGATACGTCCCATGACTCATCTGGATTGCGCGTGAGGGAAATCGCCACGCCAGAGCCCTTGGCTTCATAGGCGTTGTCGTTGAATTTCTTCAGTTTCGCCTCCTTGCCATTGATGAACACCGGCCCGCCCTTATCCGCATGCACGGCGATATTGGTCGGGCAGTCGTAGTTGAGCTGCGGAATATCAGCACTGGCCACAGTGGCAAACAGCAAAGTGGTGGCTCCCAACAAAAACCTGTTCATATTCATGCGACGTTCTCTTTCCGTTTGAGAGTGGTTGGGCTTACTGCACAAGCATCATGGTCATGCGACAGCGCACACAAGGCCGAAGCCAGGCGAAACGACTTGTCTCCACCTCGAAGACACGGCTTCGGCAGTATAGATGGTAGTAAGCAGTTTGAACGGCCAAACGCTCACGGCCGGATCTGGTTATCGGAAACGTGATTAGGTCGACATTGGAACAGCAAAGTACAAGAGGAATTGAACGATCACTGTGTGCTGCTGTGGGTCGAAATCAGTAGGCCGTTACAGGTAGAAAAACGGCCAAAAGACATTCAACATATCCCGCCTTCGACTCATAGAGGGCATCCCAGTATATGACATGGCCCACTTGTTAAATTATGTGCCTCCCGAACATGCGCTCTTTGACCACATCACAAGAGCCGACACCCGCCTGCATAAATTGATGTGGATCAACCGTGGCACTTCGATGTGCTGTATGTTGATAAATCAAAACTTGCTAATCAGTACCGGAGATTCTCCATGTTCTGGTTTCGCCATCGTCAACCAACGTTCATACGCCTCGCCATCGTGCTGTGGGTGTTAGCGTTTGGTGTGGCAGCGACCCAGGGATGTCTGGCACAGCCCAGCCACAATCCGGCTACAGCGCATGTCTCACTGAACACTGCGCAAGATCACGAGAGCCACGACGCCCACGCCCTGGGCTGCCTTCAGCACTGCGCCGATGCGGCGATAGCTGTAAGTCCTTCGCTCCATCTTCAAACATTTGATCTGTTCAGTTGGACGTTTCTGTTACTGATCCCTGCGTTGCTGATTTTGTTTCCCGCCAATCCCTGCGCTTTTGCCTTTCTTGCATTACGGCGCCCTGTACCGGCCAAGCCGCCTGCCCGCCTGATTTTCGTCCGTTTCAACGATTAATCCGACCTTCTGCGCGCCGATCTTCGGCGCATTGTCTGACTGCGCCAACCTGGTGCGGCCTGGTATTACCTGAGTTGTCCTCACCCTTTGGAGATTGCCATGCATGCCTCATTGAAAATAATCCTCGCCACCCTGCTGATCAGCAGCCCACTCATCGCCTCGGCAGTCGACGAGCATCACCCGGAGCAAGGGCAGACCGCGCCTGGCCAGACGAGCGAAACAGCTACGCCGATGCATAACAATGTCATGACCGAGCAAATGCAAAAAATGCAGGCTGCACACGACAAAGCAGCCGCAGCCAAGACCCCTGCCGAGCGACACGCCGCCATGCAGGAGAGCATGAAGACGATGAAGGACAGCATGGCCATGATGCATAAGAACTGTCATGGCATGGGCATGGCCGGCAACAAAGACGGCATGGAGATGGGAATGATGAACATGATGATGAAAATGATGGATCAGCAATCGAGCATGATGAACATGCCGATGAGCAAGTGACGCGCACAAGTCTGTAGTCAATGTAGCGACGGTTTACGATAGGTGGTCGCCATGATCGATCTGAACCATTTCACACCGTTGAGCGCTCTGATTGGCGGCCTGTTGATAGGCACTGCCGCTACCCTGTTCGTGCTGTTTAATGGGCGCATCGCCGGCATCAGTGGCATTGTCGGCGGTTTACTGCGCCCGTTGGCTGGTGATGTCGCCTGGCGCATTGCATTTGTCTTGGGGCTGCTCATGGCTCCGCTGCTTTACCGCATGATTGCGCCACTGCCTAATTTGCAAATCGATGCCGGTTATCCGCTATTGATTGTCGCCGGGATGTTGGTCGGCATTGGCACGCGCTATGGGGCTGGCTGCACCAGCGGTCACGGTGTCTGCGGCCTGTCGCGCTTGTCGCCGCGTTCAGGGGTGGCGACTGTAGTGTTCATGAGTGCCGGGTTTGTCACCGTCTTTGTGGTTCGCCACCTTCTGGGAGGGAATTGATCATGGCACTCTTCTTCGCCTGGATTTGCGGGCTCATATTTGGGGTCGGTTTGCTGGTTTCAGGCATGACAAACCCCGCCAAAGTGCTGGGGTTCCTGGACCTGACCGGGACGTGGGATCCCTCGCTGGCATTCGTCATGGCCGGTGCCATTGCCGTGGCTACCCTGGGCTTTTGGGTGGCAAGAAAACGAACGCGATCACTGCTTGGCTTGCCGATGAATCTGCCCACAGCTCGACACTTCGACCGACGCCTGATCATCGGCAGCCTACTATTTGGGGTCGGTTGGGGATTGGCCGGGATTTGCCCGGGCCCCTCTCTGGTGCTGTTGGGCTCGGGCATTTTCAAGGGCGCGGTGTTTGTCATGGCCATGCTGGCCGGCATGGCGCTATTCGAATGGTTTGAGCGACAAAACCGTCGTGGGTCGTCGGCTCCAGTTTCCGTGGGTAAAGCCACCTGAATTTTACCTGGAAGCTGACCATACCTACTCTACGGGCTGCTTTCACCGTCGCTGATTCCCGTGTCATGTCCTGACCCGCAGCACATAGTTACAGTGCTCTTTTCCGGTCCAGGGTCGGAAAAACGCCGAGAGGCACTGCCCACGGTGAGAGTCAAAATAAAGTTGTTTCCATAAAAGATCGTTCAGACCACTGATCAGTAATATCTGTTTTTTGACGTGCTTCCGATATGCGGTCACAACTTTCGCGCGTCTCCGAGTCCTAACAAGCTGTTCGTCGATGGAATATTGGCGTGCGCCGCTATTTAGACTGATACGGAGATAACCTAATGATTTTCAACGTACAAAGTTTTGGCGCTAAAGGCGATGGGATTACCGACGACACGGCCGCAATACAGAGTGCGATTGATGCCGCAGCTGCCGCTGGCGGTGGCCAGGTGTATATGCCAACCGGGACCTATATCGTTTCCGCAGGCGCGGAACCCTCTGACGGATGCCTGATGCTCAAGAGCAACGTCTACCTGTACGGCGACGGCATGGGCATCACCAACGTCAAAGTGGCTGACGGTTCGGATACCAAGATCACGGGGGTTATTCGCTCCGCTTATGGCGAAGAAACCCACGACTTTGGCGTCAGCAACCTCACCATCGATGGCAATCGTGACAACACAACGGGCAAGATCGATGGTTGGTTCAACGGCTTCATTCCCGGCGAAGAAGGCTACGACTCCAACGTCACCCTCGACAGTGTCGAAATCAAGGATTGCTCCGGGTACGGTTTCGACCCCCACGAGCAGACCGTCAACATGGTCATCAAGAACAGCGTGTCCCACGGCAATGGCCTGGACGGCTTCGTCGCTGATTTCCTGAGCGACAGCACCTTTGAAAACAACATCGCCTACGACAACGACCGGCACGGTTTCAACGTCGTTACCAGTACCCACGACTTCACCCTGACCAATAACATTGCCTACAACAACGGCGGTAATGGCATCGTGGTGCAGCGCGGCAGCGAGGACATCCCCTCCCCCAGCAACATAACCATTACCGGTGGCGAGGTGTACGGCAACGGCGCCGAAGGGGTGCTGATCAAGATGTCCAGCGAGGTGACTGTCAGCGGCGTCGATATTCACGACAATGCCAGCGCCGGGATTCGCATCTACGGCAGTAACCACGTTGAAATCACCGACAACACGCTCCACAACAATTCACTGGTCAGCCCCGTACCGGAAATCATCATCCAGTCCTACGACGACACCCTGGGCGTGTCAGGCAAGTACTTCAACGGCAGCGACAACACCATCCAGGGCAACATCATCAGCGGCAGCAACCTCTCGACCTACGGTGTTGCAGAACGCAATGAAGACGGCACGGATCGCAATGCCATCATCGGCAATACCATCAGTCACATCAGCAAGGGTGCCACGTTGATCTATGGTGACGGCAGCTACGTCAGCGACACGGTGCCGATGACCACTGTGCAAGGTACAGCTGGCAACGACACCCTGTTGGGCAGCGCCGAAAGCGAGATTTTCTACGGCGGGGCCGGCAACGATACGATCAATGGCGGGGCCGGTGGCGACATTCTGGTGGGCGGTGCGGGCATCGACAAACTCACCGGTGGTACCGGCGCCGATACGTTCCGTTTCGCCTCTCAGTCCGACAGCTACCGCAATGCAACCGCAAGCTTCGATGACACTGTGACCGACTTCGACGTCACCCAGGACAAGATCGACCTGGCTGGCCTGGGCTTCACCGGCCTGGGTAATGGCCGTGGTGGCACCCTGCAGGTCAGCTACAGCACCAGCAACGACCGCACTTACATCAAGGACTACGATGCCGACGCCAGCGGCAATCGCTTCGAGTTGATTCTCTCGGGCAACCTCGCCAGCACCCTGACCGCCAGCAACTTCATTTTCAATCGGGTGGTCACCGGCACCAGCGCCAGCGACGCGTTGCTGGGCAGCGATTCGGCCGACACCCTGCTCGGCCTCGCAGGAAACGACAATCTCAGTGGCGGCGCGGGCGACGACAAGCTCGACGGCGGCGCCGGGATGGACAGCCTCACCGGTGGCGCCGGGGCGGACACTTTTGTGTTCTCCAATCGCCTGGACAGTTACCGCAACTACAACACCGGCGGTGCCAACCTTAGCGACCTGATCACCGATTTCGATGTCAGCAACGACAAGATCGACCTGTCGGCCATCGGATTTACCGGCCTGGGGGATGGCAAGAACAACACCGTGTACCTGGTGCTCAACAGCACCGGCACCAAGACTTACATCAAGTCCTTGACCGCCGACGCCAATGGCAATCGTTTTGAGGTGACGCTGGCCGGCAACTACCTCGACAAACTGACCAGCGCCAACTTCGTCTTCGCCACGTCGTCACCAACCAACCAGGCGCCGGTGCTGGCCACGCCGCTGCTGGATCAGAGCGCGACCGAAAGTACAGCGTTCAGTTACGTGATCCCGGCCACCAGCTTCACCGATCCGGATAACGACAGCCTCAGCTACACCGCCAAGCTGGCCAATGGCAGCGCCCTGCCCGGCTGGCTCACATTCGATGCCGCCACTCGCACGTTCAGTGGCACACCCAACGACACCGCGTCGGGCACTTACTCCATCCTGGTCACCGCGACCGATGGCAGCAACGCCACCGTCAGCGACAGCTTCACCCTCGCCGTGCAGGACGTACCCGCGGGCCCCACGGTGATCAATGGTACCCCGAACAACGACACCCTCACTGGCACCGCAGCCAACGAGCAACTGCAAGGTGGCGCAGGTAATGACACGCTCAATGGTGGCGCGGGCAACGACATCCTTATCGGTGGCACCGGGGTGGACAAGCTCACCGGCGGCGCGGGTGCCGATGTGTTCCGCTATACCTCGAAACTCGACAGTTACCGCACCAGTTCCACGAGCGTCAGCGACCAAATCCTCGATTTCGACGTGAGCGCCGACAAGATCGATGTCTCGGCACTCGGCTACACGGCGCTGGGCAATGGTCTGAACGGTACGCTGCAACTGACCTACAGTGCGTCGACCAACCGTACTTACCTCAAGGATCTCACCGTCGACGCCAACGGCAATCGCTTTGAGTTGTCGATGGCGGGCAATCTGGTGAGCAGCCTGACGGCGAGTCATTTTGTCTTCGCCGACCAGAACACTCCAGGCAATGCGGTGCCAGTGGTGGCCATTCCCCTGCTCGACCAGAACGCCACCGAAAGCACGCCGTTCAATTACACCGTGACCCATGACAGTTTCACCGACGCCGACCAGGATGCGTTGGTCTATACCGCGACCCTCGCCGACGCAAGCGCCCTGCCCACATGGCTGAGCTTCAATGCCACCAGCCTGACGTTCAGCGGCACGCCGATCAGCACTGCGGCCGGAAACTACAATGTACTGGTCAAGGCCACCGATCCTTCGGGTGCCTCGGTCAGCGACAGCTTCGCCCTGACGGTGGCTGATGCGCCAGCCAGTACCCTCGTCGGCACCGATAATGCCGATACGCTCAACGGCACGGCAGGTGCTGACCTGATCCTGGGCAACGGTGGCAATGACACGATCAAGGCTGGCACCGGGGCAGACATCATCGACGGTGGTGCCGGACGCGACTCGCTGTATGGCGGCGATGGGGCTGACAACTTCCGCTACACCAACGCACTCGACAGTTACCGCGATTACGACGCCGGCGGCATCACTGCCACCGACACGATTTATGACTTCACTGCTGGCGTCGACAAGATCGATGTGTCGGGCCTGGGCTTTCTCGGTCTCGGCGATGGCAGCAATCACACGCTGTACACGACACTCAACGCGGCCGGCGACAAGACCTACATCAAATCCGCCGACGCGGATGCCAATGGCAACCGTTTTGAAATCGCCCTCAACGGCAACTACCTCAACACCCTCACCGCCAGCGACTTCGTGTTTGGCGAGCGCGCCCAACAGGACATTCTCTACCTGCCCACGCTCGGTCAATCCAATGCGCGCCTGCTGCGCATGACAGAGGATGACGATCAGTCCGGCACCTCGATGCTGGTCAAAGACCTGGACCGCTACACCCCCTATGACGTACGCAGCCAGTTCACCGATGCCGACGGCAACGGCATCGACATCGCGGTGGGAGGTAGCACGGTCAACGGCCTGTCGACCCTGGGCGCCGAAGAGCTCAAGTTGTGCTGGTGGTTGACTGACACCAACCAACCAGGGCCTGCACTGTTGCGTGCCGTCGCGTTGCTGGGGGACCAGCTCGCCGAACTGCAATCGATCGATAACGTCACCATGGGCATCATTTGGGGCCAGGGCGAGGAAGCTGCCCAGGAGATCGCGCGTGCCACGGACAAAACAGCGGCGGCCGCTGCCTACAAGGACGCCACCCTGAAGGTGTTCGATTACCTGCATGCCCAGTTCGGCAACTTCAACGTGTACATCATGGAAACCGGCCACTATCAGGAGGATGCGGCACGTGCCCGGGGCTATTCCGAAGAAAAGATAGCCTCCATCGTCGAGGGCGTAGGCTATGTTCGCGCCGTCCAGGAAGTCATCGCCACCGAACGTGCCGATGTCAAGCTGGCGGTGGACTACACTGACCTGCCCTTGCGCTACGAAGTCGATCCGCTGGTGTATCCCGATGACGTCTGGCACCTGCACGAGGAATCGGCGGAAATCGTCGGCCAGCGCCTGGCCGACTACATCGCCGCAGACCTTGGCTTTCAAGGCAACCCGGACGACAACAATAGTGTTCAGGACATTTTCGACAACGCTCAGAACCAGGGCGGCATGATCTCCGGCACTGACCAGGCCGATACCCTGGTGGGCAGTCCGGGCAATGACACACTGGATGGCGACTTGGGCGCCGACTCCATGACCGGTGGCGATGGCAACGACATCTATCTGGTCGACAACGCGTCCGACAGCGTGGTGGAAACCAATACCTCGGCCTCGCAGATCGATACGGTGCAGGCATCAGTCAGCTGGACCCTGGGCGCCAATCTCGAGAACCTCGTTCTCACCGGTGTCTCGGAGATCGACGGCAGCGGTAACGCGCTGCGCAACTTCATCACCGGCAATGCCGCCGCCAACGTGCTCAATGGTGGCGCAGAGGCCGACAGCATGAGTGGTGGTGATGGCAACGACACTTACTATGTCGACAACGCCGACGACAGCGTGATCGAGACCCAGGGCAACGTGTTGCCCGGAGGGGTCGACAGTGTGCGCAGCAGCCTGGGGACCTATACCCTTGGCGCCCATGTCGAGAATCTGTACATCGAGAACCCGGGCGCCGCCAATGGCACGGGCAACGCGTTGGACAACACGCTGTTCGCCGCTGCCGGCAACAACGTGCTGGACGGGCGCGAGGGAAATGACACCGTGTCTTTTGAACGCGCTCTGTCCGGTGTCACCGCCAACCTCTCGACCTCAGTGCAACAAAACACCGGGGGATCGGGGCTCGACACCTTGAAATTCTTCGAAAACCTGACGGGAAGTGCCTACGCAGACAGTCTGTCGGGCAACAGCGCCGCGAACGTCCTGAACGGTGGTGCGGGCAATGACACGCTCGTGGGCGGTTCCGGCGATGACCGGTTGATCGGCGGTGCAGGCACCGACAATCTCACCGGTGGCACTGGTGCGGATACCTACGCATTTGGTGCGCTGTCGGACATGGGCGTCGGTGCTTCGCGTGATGTGCTCAACGGTTTCAAGAGCATCGAAGGCGATCATCTGGACTTCTCCGGCCTGGACGCCAACCCGTTGACCGGCACTGTCGATGCCTTCACCTTCATCGCCAGCAACGCTTTCGACCCTGCCAACGCCACCGGCCAAGTGCGCTTTGCCGATGGCATTCTCTACGGCAGTGTCGACGCCGACGCCACCCCCGAGTTCGAATTCGCACTGCTGGGCGTCAAGGAGTTGCACGCCAGCGATTTCACCGCCTGAGTCCAGACCATAATTGGTGATAGCAAGCCTGCCCGCTCCTAACATTTAAGGATTCTGTAGGAGCGAGCTTGCTCGCGATGGTCGTTAACGATGCCGCGTGTTTACTGACTAAACGCGGCGCTCTTGAGTCCATCGTCGGAACGCCGCCCGGAGCAAGCTCGCTCCTACAGTGGAGCATTCTCGCTTAACTGAACAGCATTACGCTCCTGCCGGAATGTGTGGCGTTCGAAAAGACGAGGGTAGCCACTCATTCTTCTTTGAAGGCTGCGAGCAAGCGTTCGCGCAAAGGTTTCATCAGGTAGTTCATCAAGGTACGCTCGCCCGTGACCACCGTGACATCGGCCAGCATGCCCGGCCGCACCGACAGGCCGGCGGCCTGTAGCGACACAACGGTATCTGCGGGAATTTCGACCTTGGCGGAAAAGTACGGCTGGTGAGTCTGTTCATCGATCAACTGGTCCGCCGACACCGTAGTCACCGTCCCGGTGACAGTCGGGGTATCCACCCGTTGCAGCGCCGTGAAATGCACGTGCACCGGCAACCCCGGACGCAACTTGTTGGCCATCAACGGCTCGAAACGCGCGGTGATCGCCATCGGCGCATCCAACGGCACCACCTGCATCAGGATTTGCCCCGCCTGGGCAACGCCGCCAATCGTATGAATGTTCACGTCCATGACCTGTCCGGACACCGGCGCGCGGATCGCACCGTTGTCGACTTCAAACTCAAAGGCACTGATCTGATCGGCATAAGCTGACGCCTCGGCGGAGACTTCACTGAGCTGGGTTTCGGCATCGCGGCGAAATTCCTGCTGCGCCTGCAAGGCCTTGAGCCGACTTTCATTGATCGACTGGCGAGTCCTGCCGGCATCACCTGTCACGGAAGCAATCTGCCCGGCCAATTGGGCGGCGTTGCGCTCGGCCTCGAAGAGTTTGTTGCGCGGGACGTAGCCCTCATGTGCCAAAACACGCAGGCCTTCCAGCTCCTGCTGCTGGAAGCGCATCTGCGTTTCGTAGTTGCGCTTGACACCTTCATAGCCGGTCAATTGCTGCTGCAATGCGGCGGTCTCGTGTTCGATGATCTGCAAGCGACTGGCCAATTCCGCACGGCGGGTCGAAAACAACTTACTCTGCAAGGCCATGGCTGCCTTGAGCCGCGGCTCTTCAGCGTGTTCCAGCAAGTCAGGGGGCCATTGGATCTCGGCGGTGCCCAGGCGCTCGGCAATCAAGCGAGCCTCGACGCTGCGATCATTAAGCAATTTGCCCCGGGTCACGTCCAGTTGTGACTGCGCTTGCACCGTGTTGAGTTGCACCAGCAACTGCCCTTGGGTGACGCGGTCGCCATCACTGACCAGAAGTTTTTCCACCACGCCACCGACCAACGACTGCACCGCTTTGCGTTCGCCCGCCACTACCACGGTGCCGCTGCCCACGACACCCTGGTCGAGCGGCGCCAGGCAGGCCCAGAGCAGGAAGCTACCCAGTGCCAGGGCCAGGAAGCCCACGCCATATCGTGCCGCGCTGCCCGCGTCGGTATTGGCACCTGGCGGCGTGGCTTTATCACGTACGATCGGTCGTTGTTCGCTGTACATCTGTGTGCCTGGGGTCAGATCATGCATCTTCGCCAGCCTCCTTGATCGCTGCCGGTCTCGGCCCCGCAAGCAATGCCTTGAGCACCCGATCCCGTGGACCGAATGCTTGTTGAGTGCCGTCCTTGAGCACGAGGATGTGGTCAACCACCGCCAGTACACTAGGCCGATGTGTAATCAGCACCACGGTGCTGCCAGCAGTCTTGAGCGCACCGATCGCCTGGACCAGCGCCAGCTCTCCGGCTTCATCGAGATTGGAGTTCGGCTCATCGAGCACGATCAGCGTAGGGAGCCCATAGAGTGCACGAGCCAGGCCGAGGCGCTGTTTCTGTCCCCCGGACAATCCAAGCCCGCCGGGGCCCAACGGCGTGTCGTAACCTTTGGGGAACCTCAGGATCATCTCGTGTATGCCAGCATGACACCCCGCCGCGATGATCTTGTCGGCGTCCTGCTCACCGAAGCGGGCAATATTGTCGGCCACCGTGCCGTCGAACAGTTCTATGTCCTGCGGCAAGTAGCCCAGGTGCGGGCCCAAGGCGTCGTGAGACCATTGGCTGATCTCGGCGTTATCGAGGCGCACCGACCCACCCATGGCTGGCCAGACCCCGACCAGCGCCCTGGCCAGCGTTGACTTTCCACTGGCGCTGGGCCCGACAACGCCGAGCACGTCACCTTTGACCAAATTGAAATTGATCCCCCGCAGGATCGGTTGCGAGGCACCGGGCGGGCCGACATACAACTGCTCCACACGCACCGCGCCGGTGGGCGGCGGCAACGACATGCGCAGGCGCTCGCCTGGATGCCGGACAAGGAGTTGGCTGAGGCGCTGGTAACTCTGGCGGCCGGAGTTGAATTGCTTCCACGAGCCGATGGCGATTTCCACGGGGGCCAGGGCGCGCCCCAATAGCAGCGACATGGCGATCATCATGCCCGCCGACAATTGGCCTTCGAGCACCAACAGCGCGCCGAGCCCCAGGGCCAGCGATTGACCGCAAATGCGTACGAAACGAGTCATCGACGTGATACGCGCACTACGGTCACTGGCATGGGCCTGGGCCGCAACGATGCGCTGCTGCAGAAGGCTCCAGCGCTGACGCAATGGCCCGAGCATGCCCAGGGCCTGGATGACTTCGGCATTGTGGAACGTGCTGTTGAGATAAATCGACGACTGCACACCCAGCCGATTGGCTTCGTCCAGGCGTGTTCGAGTCGCCCATTCCCCCCACAGAGCCAGGCCGATCAGTATCAGGGCCAGAACCAGCGTCAGCACGCCAAACCATGGGTGAAAGATGAACGCTATCAGCAAAAAGATCGGCAACCATGGCGCATCGAGCAAGGCAATCAGGCCCTGGCCGGTGATCAATTGCCGCAGTGTCGCCAGATCGGTGAGCACCTGGGCCGGGTTGGCATCGTGCTCGCGAAGGCTGCGGGCGAAAGCAGCGTCGAAAAGCCGCTCGCCCAAGGCTTCGTCGAGCCCCGCGCTCATGCGAATCATCACCGCGCCACGCACCCACTCGATCAAGGCGCTGAACATGAACAACCCCAGCGCGATCAAGGTAAGCATGAACAAAGTAGTTTCGTTACGACTGGTAAGGACCCGGTCGTACACCTGCATCATGTAGAGCGACGGCACCAGCACCAACAGGTTAATCACGCCACTGAACAGCGCCAACGACCAAAACACCCGGCGGTAGCTTAATAACGCGGCGTCAATGTCATGACGCGGATCGAGAAAAAAACCCATAGAAAGTTGCTCGCTTAAGAAAGAGTCGGTTCAGGACGCAATCCATCGCGAGCGTTTGCCCAAGGGGAGAAACACTAAATGCAGTCTGACGTGCCGCTATCAGAGACGGTCCTCGTCGCTACAGGCGCCAATTACTGACAACGCGGCCTCGGGTAAGTGCCGGTTATGCAGACCGGGCTTTCAAGTGGGTGACGGACGGGTATGTTGCAAAACGGCGAGTTCGCATTGCGCGCCGCCATGGCAAGGGTGACCGGGCTGCCAGGCAATGCCTTCCCGCGCCAGGGCAATACTGCGACAGGTATCGCCATTGTTGCAGCGATCCGCGTGTTCGCCAGTCGGCGCCCTATCAAGGAAGAGCTCTCCTTGCGAGCAATACGACCAGCGACGTCGGTTGTTCAAACTGATGTCCAACATTGGGTGTCGGGTTTCATTGGAGCACTGCATTTTAAGGCATGGTGGTGTCTACGAACCCCGAGGCCATTCAATATGGCTGTCCTGCAAGAGAGAGCCACATTGGAATACGGCATGTGCCTGTGCGCCCTGCATCCACCTTGCCTTGGTCGTTTCAGTGTCCACGGATATAGTGTTCCAGTTGTCGGATCAGGTCGGCCTGCTCGACGATGGCCTCTTTCACCAGATCTCCAATCGACAGGAGGCCAATCAGTTGGTCACCTTCCACCACCGGTAAATGACGCAGATGACTGTCGGTCATAACCATCATGCAACGCTCGATGCTCTGTTGACTGTCTGCCGTAACGACGGGCGCGCTCATGATGACCCGGACTGGAGTACCGACCGAAGATCGCCCCTGTAGAACGACCTTGCGCGCATAATCACGCTCGCTGATAACGCCAACCACCTGCCCATCCTCTATCACGGGTAGAGCACCTACATTCTTTTCAGCCATCATCTTCAGCGCTTCATACACCATCTGATCTGGCGCGATGCTATGTACCTGCTGGTTTTGCGTGACCTTCAGTTTCAGCAATTGTGCGGCTGTTTTCATGAACGGCTCCGAAGATAATTACGGATAAAAAACGCAAAAAAAACGCCTGAAACCCTTCGGTTCCAGGCGCCTTTGCCTGTTCTTTTGCAGTGTTAAAGCCTGAGATTCCTGTCTGAGGTACCAACCTTATTCATGACCTGTTCAGTACATCGATCATCGTTGACCGAGGAAGAGTCCAGAGGAATATGTGGTAGGTAACCCTGATGCAGGTCTTGCAGTCTTTGTGCCAGCCGGCAGCACAGACACTTCATCCTATGCGCAAGTCCAGGCTCCCGAGCTTTGGGTGGTTATCACGGTAACTGCGATCCAGGCGAGTTTCTGTGGCATGAGCAGGCATCCCGAGAAAGCGAATTGCCGAGGTCAGCAAATCGATGAGCTTTGGGCTAATGGAGGCGAAAGCCCAGCGCGTCGCTTCCGACTGGTGCACTTTGTTAAGCGCAGCGCTTTACAACAGTGCATGTCCTGCTGACTCCACAATGCTAGTGCTCATGAGTTCAAAGTCAGGACGGAGGCAGAGGACTGGTTTATCGCCAACTGGATGTACCCACGGTGGGTGCCTGGCAAGCCTGCTGCTACACCTGCAATTAGTTTCATCCCTTTGCCGGCGGCAGCCATGTGCAAGTGGAAAAGGCACTGCAACGACATCGCAGGCCACCACCTCAATGCTCTTTGACTTTCCTGATACGCAGCACGATCAACGCAAGAATACCGATCGCGAGCGGCGCCATTACCAGCATGGCCTCTCGCGGGGACACCTCAACGCCAAGCAGGTGAACCCCTGAGTAACCCAGCTTGAGCAAACTGAGCAGGTAGTAGGTAATGGCAATAATCGACAGCCCCTCCACTGCGCGCTGGATCTTGATCTGGGCATCGGCGCGGGCATTCAGGCTTTTCAGGATTTCCGAGTTCTGTTCCTCCATTTCGACCTGAACCCGTGCCTGTAACAGATCGCCCAGATTGGCCACGCTTTCGGCCAGGTGCTCCAGGCGCTGTTCGGTGGCGGTGCAGTACCTGACGGTAGGTTTGAAGCGGCGCTCGATAAATACGCCCAGGCGTTGGCAATCACCTACGTGACTTTCCCGCAGCTCACCCAGACGTTCGAACACCAATTGCGCATAGGCTTGCGTGGCACTGAAGCGGTGCCGGGTTTTCGCCGCGCTGCTCACCACTTGCGCAGAAAGGTTGGAGATGTCCGCAAGCAGGGCTTTCGCATTACTGCCGTGCGGGTCGGCGTTGCGTTCGGAAAGGGTGACCAGGGTCTTGTCGAAAACATCGAGCTGCGCGCTCAAGTCTTTGGCCGTGGTCAAGGATAACGAGGCCATCATCCTGTAGGTCTCGATTTCCAGCAGGCGACGTATCATCCGGCCCTGGCGGTAGGCATTCAGGCGCCGGTTGACGAACAACATGTGGTTGTTGCCCTCCTCGCTCAGGCGAAAATCACTCCAGACCATGGCATCGCCACCGCCCACGCACGAACCGCTCGGATCCTTGAAGCCGTACCGGGCCAGATCCAGGCCGGTTTCACCACGCACGACAATCTGCACCGAGTTGATCAGGGCCGGTAAATGCACTTCGACCTTTGACGCCAGCACCTCGGGAAGTGTTGTCCAGGACAAGTCATCAGAGGATGAAGTGACCACCAGTGTCAGGGTGAAAAACTCGGCATGGCGCTCCCATTTCAGTGCATGGCCATCGAGTTGGGTAATGCCCTGGGCGGCATTCAGGTCGAGTGTGCCAAGGCAGCATTGTTCAAGGAATGCATTGCACGCCTGATCGCTGCCGAGGAAGGCCAGATGAAACACATGGGCCGGCTCATCGAAATACAGTGACGGGCGCGCGTGCAGTTCGTTGTGCAGGCTTTGTCGTAACGGGTGCATGTTGTATGGCCATGTTGGAGTTGTTTTTGCCGCGTGCGATGAATGCCCACCCGAGCCTGGTGCCGAATTTTTCGGGGCATTATCGATTGCTGTTGTTGGTGGGACAGTTTGGCGAACTCATGAGTCACGGCCAGGTGACAAACCAATACCCTTGGAGCGGCCCTGGGTGAGTCGCAGCCCATGCAAATGAGTTTGGGTTTTGCTCGGAACTGTACAAGTCAAGATCGGCTGCGAATGAAATCCGGGCAACAAAAAAGGGCCCTCTCAGGCCCTTGTGAGTCAATGGCAATTTACTTCGCAGGTTTAATCCAATTCGCTGATGCAGACCACTTTAGGCTGCGTCATGTCTTCATACGCAAATCGAACACCTTCGCGCCCCAGACTTCCGTACTTGAAACCACCGAACGGCATGGCATCGAAACGATAATCGGAAGAATCATTGATCATCACGCCACCTGCTTCAATCTGACGCGCCAGTTTCAAAGCCTTGGAAAGGTCACGCGTAAAAAGACCTGCATGCAAGCTGTACTCTGTTGCGTTAGCCAGTGCAACAGCGTCTTCCAAATGCTCAAAAGGCTCCAGGATAACCACCGGCGCGAAGACTTCCTGCTGCCAAATCGTACTGCCATGGCTCACGTGCTCAAGCACGGTCGGTGCATAGCTTCCCCCTTGGCGATGGTGCCCACACAGCAGAACAGCCCCCTCGGCCAGTGCTTCATTTACCAATTGCTCGGTACGACGCGCCGCCTGCTCCGTAATCATCGGGCCTACATCCGTTGCTCGCTGGTGAGGATCACCCACTACCAAGGCGCGCGCTTGGCTGACAAATCGCTCACGGAAGTCCGCATAAATAGAACTATGGATAAGGATGCGTTGAGTGCCGATGCAATTCTGCCCTGCTGCCCAGAAGGCACCAGACACGCAGGACTCCACGGTCGGTTCCATATCACAATCTTCAAGCACAAGAACCGGGGCATTTCCTCCAAGATCCATTGCCAGCTTCTTCAACCCGGCACTACGAGCGATGGCTTCTCCTGTTGCAAAACCACCCGTAAAGGAAATCATCCGAACTTCGCGAATCTCCACCAAAGCTTTACCCAAGTCGACGCCACCGGTCGCCGGAGTAATCACAGAGGGTGGAAGACCCGCTTTCACCAGGCACTCAACGAGCTTGAGAGCGGACAGTGGCGCGAGTTCCGAAGGTTTCAGAATCACGGCATTTCCACCGGCGATTGCGGGGCCGAGTTTATGGGCGACCAGATTCAGCGGATCGTTATAGGGGGTGATTGCGACGATAAGTCCCAAGGGCTCCCGCGTGAACCAACCTTGACGCGATTCCGATCCTTCATAAGCCTCGAATGGAATCACTTCCCCGGCGTTACGACGCGCCTCCTCCGCAGATAACTTCAACGTGTTCACGCAACGCTTCACTTCCTTCTCTGCTTGTCGCAGCGTTTTTCCCGCTTCTGCAACGATCAGCCTGGCGAATGCATCAGACTCAAGCTCCACACTGCGGGCGGCATCCTCAAGAATGCGCGCCCGCAGGTGACGAGGCATTGCCGCACTCTCGCGAACGCCGATTCGCGCGCGTTCCAGCAAGCCAGGAACGGCGGCTGCATCAAGGCAAGGGACACTCCCTACCAAGCGACCATCGAATGGACTGAACACATCAATCTGTTTGGCTTCAACAAGCTGGATACTGGCCATGCTGGATACGCTCATGACTATCTCCTGTTATTTGCCGTGGGCGGTGTGGATGGCGACGATGTCCGACAGCAATGCGAAGGCCGTCTCGATACGCCCTGCCCCAGGCCCGGACACCGTGACAGCTCCCAGCAACTCGGTATTGAACGACACTGCATTCGTGGCGCCGGCAATGCCTGCCAGAGGGTGCGAATTGGGCAGCAAACGGGCCTCGACACTCGCTCGAACCGAGCCATCGGCTTCACGATCGGCTGAGCCAATCAGTTTCCAGCTGGCGCCATTGGCACTTGCCTGAGCGATATCCTGCGCGCTGATATTGCTGATGCCTGAACAGGCTACGTCACTGACATTCAGTCGTGCATTCAGAAGTTCGTTGGCCAGGATGACCACCTTGAGGCGTACGTCATACCCTTCCACATCGGCGGTTGGATCCGCCTCGGCGTAACCGAGCTGTTGCGCTTGTACGACGGCATCGTTGAACGCCAAGCCGTCTTTCATTTGGCTGAGCACATAGTTGGAAGTGCCGTTCAGGATGCCTTCGAAGCCTTGTACGCTGGCACCCGCCAAGGCCTGCTTGGCCAGGCGAATCACGGGAGTGCCACTCATCACCGCCCCCTCGTACTCGAAGGCGACCTGGTTGCGACGAGCCAACGCCTTGAGCTCGGCACCGTGCAGCGCAATAGGCCCCTTGTTGGTGGTCACTACATGAATGCCACTTTCCAGGGCCCAGCGGCAGAAGGTGGTTGCGGGCTCGCCATCCACCGGATTGGTGAAAGTGGCCTCAGCGATGATGTCGGCACCGGAATGCTTGATCACGGTTTCGTTGAAGGCCTCGGCATTGCCGCCGGGCAGTTGAGCGAGAGCGCCCTTCTCAATCGGTAGCGCGACCAACTGCTTGGCATCCAGACCGTCTTTGGCAACGATGGAGCCGAGGAACAGATCGGTGACACCGACAATTTTAATAGTGAAGCCCAGGGACTCTTTCCACTGGGCATTACGATCGGCGACCAATTGGGCGAAGCCACGGTTCACGCCACCAAACCCTACCAAGGCAATTTTGTACTCGGTCATGAAAGCTGTTCCTTTATTGATGTTGTTCGACAGGAACATCCTAAGTGCCGGGCTTTGGCAGTTGAATATGGCAGTTTGCTCTATTAGTTGGGCATTTTGCCCAAGCACATTTTCTTTAAAACACGGCAGAAAGGACGAACGAGGTCACGGTGTTTTCCACCCCTGGCATGGCCGCGATTTCCTTCCACACAAGATGGACACGCTCAGGTGTGGCGGCATTCACGCGCAGCATTAAATCGAACTCACCACTGAGTACTTCACATTGCACGACTTCGGGAATGGAGCGCAGCGCAGCCAATACGGCTTCGCCACGCATGCGGTCGTAGCGGTAGACGAAGATCACTGCACTGATAAGCGACGCAGGCCGCCGCGTTTCACCGAGAAGTACCGTATAGCCCTGGATCGCACCGTCGCGCTCAAGACGCTCGATGCGCTGGCGCACCGCATTGCGCGACAAGTTGACCTTGGCACCCAGTTCGATATGGGATATTCGCGCATTGGCGGTCAGTTCGGCCAGTATGCGTTCATCCAACGGATCCAGAATGCGCTTCATACAAGCCTCTGCTGCGCCAGACAAAGGGCCTGGCACAGACCGTCCAGATCGCCCTTGGCCAGGTACGGTGGTTGCGCGAGCACCTCGACGGTAGTCGGAACGCTTGCTTGCCAGACGCCCAGTTCGGCCAACAGCGCCGCTGACTTGGCCGGCGCTATTTGCCCGAAGGTGACCATCGGCGCACCCAGGCTGCGTCGATGAAGCCTGCCAGCCAGTACACCGACAGCGGTGTGAGGATCGATGGCCGAGCCCGTCTCGCGGAACAGTTCGACGACCTCATCGCGCACCTGGGATTCGTCTACGGCATAGGAATCGAAGAGCACTCGGGCACGCAGCCATTGCTGGTTGCCGATGCTCATTTCTCCGCAACTTTCAAAATGCTCCATCAGTGCTTTTGTCGAGCAGCCATCGTGCTCGTAAATCTCCCAGATAAACCGCTCCAGGTTGGAAAACAACGAGAAGTCCATCGCCGGTGAAACTGTTCGATCAGTCATCCGGGTGGAGTAGCGATTGCAATGAAAAAACTGGTGCAGGGCATCATTGCTGTTGGTCGATATGATCACCTGATTGATGGGTAATCCCATTTTCTGCGCAATGTAGCCGGCGTAGATTTCGGCCGAGCTGGCCGCTGGAACGCTAAAGCCGACGGGACGCGAGCCACCGCCCAGTTGCAAGGCCGCGTGGAAGTAAAAAACGATCTGGGCCAGGACGCCGATCCAATTAGTCGAGTTGAAACAGATCGGCATCACTGCGTCAAACGGCCAGTCACGCAATAGTCGGGAGACCAGCATCTGGCAATCATCGAAATTACCGTCAACCGCAAACAGCTGTACCCGCTGCGGGTCGGCTGCCTGCAAGGCACTGAGTTGCTCAGGCGCAAGACCATCGCGCGGATACAGTATCGCCATGCGGGCGGCCTGGCAGTCAGTAAAGGCTTCAAGCGCAGCAAGGCCGGTATCACCGTTAGTTGCACCGACCACCAACGCTTCTTTACCGACCTCCTCAAGAAAATGCTTGACCAGGCGCGACTGCAATTGCGCGGCGAAATCCTTGGAAGAACGGGTCGGGCCATGAAACAGCTGGAGTATCCACTCGTTATGCCCTATCTGCTCAAGCGGCGTAATGGCGCGGTGCTTGAATTGTCGATAGCTGTCACTGAGCAAGCCACGCAGGGTACTTTCATCTATGGAAGAGCCAACAAAAGGCGAAATCACTCGCCAAACCAACTCATCGAACGGCAGCCACGACCAGCTGGCAATCTGTTTCTCAGTGAATACCGGCAAACTGGCTGGGACATAGAGACCACCGTTTTCGGCGAGCCCCGACAGAACCACACTGCGAAAATCTGCCCGCATGTCACCGCCGCGTGTGCTTACATAATCCATGACCACTCCCAATCGGTATTACAAAAGGCGATGGGCTTGAGCCACCAGCCAGGTAGAAAAATTTGCGGCATCAGGCGATAGCGCTTCGCTCTGTTCGTGCACCAGATAAAAAGATTCGCTGGCCTCGATTCGGTGACTGAACGGCGCAACCAATTGCCCAGTCTTGAGCAAATCCTCGACCACCGAAGACCGTGCCAGCGCAACGCCCTGCCCCAATTCGGCCATGCGGATCGTGGAAATCAGCGTGTCAAACTGAAGGCCGCGGGAATAGTCGACGTCGTCTGCTCCAACTCGCTTCAACCAGTAACCCCAACCCTCTTCGTACCCCAAAACATGCAGCAGAGAATGGTTCATCAAGTCGCGAGGCTCATGTATGGGTGAGCTGGCCATGAGCTCTGGGGAGCAAACAGGCTGAAGGATGTCCCAGGTCAATCGCTGAGCGTGCAAGCCTGACCACGAACCGCATCCCCAGCGAATCTCCAGGTCATCCTCGCCATCCGGTTCTTTCACCCAGATGTTGCTGATATATCGAATATCAATCTGGGGGTACTCCCGAGAAAAATCTGCGAGTCGGGGGGCCAACCAATAGTGAAGAAAGGAAAGACTGCCACGCACTTTCAAATGTCTTCGATTGTGCTGGCCGAAAATCTCGTTGGTGCCAACGGCAAGGCGACTGATCGCGTCCTGGACGACAGGCAGGTACGACTGCCCTTCCTCGGTCAAGCCAAGCCCTCGGGGCAAGCGCTTGAACAGCGCCACTCCGAGGTGACTTTCCAACTGACGGATCTGCTGACTCACAGCCCCTTGAGTCAAATGGAGCTCTTGCGCCGCGTGGGTAAAGTTCAAATAACGCGCCGATACTTCGAATGCCCTCAACCAGTTCAAGGGTGGTAGTGACTTTTGACTCATCGGCGCAACCTCATCAGGACTTTATCTATACACAATCATTGCCTGAGAAATTCACGCGGTGCCAGAGGAATGAACAGCTGCGGCTAAAGCCAACCGCTCTGCCCTCTTGTTTCGAGTGATCCAGTACACGAAATAACACCACGCGATAAAGGGCAGGCCGAAGTACAGCGCCACTCGCTGCTCGGGATCAAAAGCGATACCCACACAGGCCAGCAGACAACACAACAGTGCACCGATAGGCACCCATGGGTAGCCGCGCACACGGAAATGCAGGTCTTCAACTCGTCCGCCATTGGCGACGTATTGGCGACGGAACGCGATCTGGCTTGCTGCAATGCTCATCCACACGACGACGACCGCCAGACCAGAAATGGACACCAGGGCCAAGTAAACCGTATCAGGGGCGAACACACTGCTAAGCAGAGAAGCCACTGCACCCGCCATACTCAGAACGATCGCGTTCACCGGTGTGCCCCGGCTGGAAAGCCTGGCGTAGCGCTTAGGCATATGTCCTTGATCGCTCAATGTCCACAGCATGCGCGAGGCTGCATACAACCCCGAGTTAGCGGCGGAAATCAGTGCCGTGAGAATGACGAAGTTCATGATGTCGGCGGAGTATGGGATGCCAATCAGCTCAAACACCATGACGAATGGACTTTCTACGAGCCCCGCTTGCTCGCGTGGCAGTAACGTCGCAAGAACGAAAATTGTCCCCACGAAGAACAGCGCCAAACGTACCACTGTGGTGCGGATAGCCTTGGGCACGCTGGTTTGTGGATCCTGTGCTTCACCTGCCGCAATTCCGATCAGCTCGGTTCCGGAAAATGCGAAGGAAACAGCCAGGAGGGTCATTGCAATGGGCAGGAACCCGGTGGGGAACAGCCCTTCACGTGTGAAGTTGGAAAGTCCCGCCCCCTGCAAACTCTGTACTTGCAAAAGGCCGAAAATTGCCGCTGCGCCGATCGCAATGAACGTGATAACGGTCAGAACCTTGATCAACGAAAGCCAAAATTCAGTCTCCGCAAACAACCGGACAGAGACAACATTGCTGAAGAAGACTGCAAGGGCAAACAGCGCACTCCAGATCCAGACCGGTGTGTCAGGAAACCACCGAACCATCAGTATGCCCGCAGCGGTAAATTCTGAACCGATCGCTACTGCCCATGTGAGCCAGTAAAGCCAGGCCACTGTATAGCCTGTGCCTGGGCCCAGGTAGCGTGTTGCGTAGCTACTGAACGATCCGGTTTCCGGCATCTGCACAGCCAACTCACCGAGACAGACCATGACCAGATACACCATCACCGCACCGATGATGTAAGCGATCACCGCACCGAGCGGCCCTGCCTGATTAACCGTGTAACCGGAGGTCAGGAATAATCCCGTACCGATCACACCGCCCAGTGCCAACATCACGATGTGGCGTGTTTGCATTTCCTTTTTGAAACGCGAGTTTGGATCGGGCTGATTATCTTCGATATGCGTGGACATAGTTTTATTCTCATGAAATGTTCGGACAAACACCTTGTAACCGGCTTTTGGGCAGTACAATTTTGTCGTCGCTGGATTTTATTATTTTCATTCTTCATGAAGGGCTTAAGATGAATATCGAAAGTCCTGCTCGTATTCAGGCTTCTACTTCAATGAAACGTTGGGCACTGTCAGCGTGAAGGTTTGCATCACCTTGTTTACTTCGCACTAAAGCGAAGGCTTGTTTTAGATCAGCCAATAAATCTTCCGAATCTTCAATACCTACGGACACTCGAACCAAACCTTCGGAAATGCCAAGTGCCTGACGCTCTTCCAGGGTATTTTCCACGTGACTGGTCGTCCGTGCCGGCCCGTAAATGGTCTCGACAGCGCCCAAATTACCCGCCCGATGCGCATATCTGAGCAACGGTAGCAAACGAGTCACGGTGTCCATGCCTCCTTTGAGTACGAAGCTGACGATGGCGCCGAATCCGTTCATTTGAGAACGAGCGATGTCATGACCTGGATGTTGAGGCAACCCTGGATAGTTCACAGTCTCAACCAGCGGCTCGGTGCAGAGGTACTCGGCCAGAAGTTGTGCGCTCGCCTGTTGCTGGCGAAGACGCAGGGCCAGAGTCTTGATGCCCCGGATAATCAGATACGCTGAAAAAGGATCCAGCGAGGCCCCATTGATTTCGCGGTAATGGCGAACTTGAGACATCAAATGCTCGGCGCCGCACACCACGCCGCCGAGTACATCACCATGACCGGAGAGGAATTTGGTCGCGCTGTGCACAACCACATCAACACCTAAAGCGAGCGGATTCTGATTCAGAGGTGTCGCGAATGTATTGTCCGCAACAACCAAAGCGCCCACTTGCTTCGCCGCTGCCACAAGCCGGCGAATATCAACGATTTTCAGCGTCGGGTTCGTGGGGGTTTCCAGGTACAGGACGTTGCAGCCTTTAGCAATTTCCTGCTCAAGCGCCACAGTGTCGAGCGTATCGCAAAGGGCTACGTCCACGCCCATGCGTGGAAGAAACTCCTCAAAAATCTTGTTCGTACCGCCGTAGCTGTCACGTGTAGATATCACGCGCTGCCCATAGGACAGAAAGGTGTGTAGCACACCGCTGATTGCCGCCATTCCGGTACTGAAAGCTACAGCCGACTCTGCGTTCTCGAGCTCACAGAGTTTATCTTCCAAGACAGAGACAGTGGGATTGCTCATCCGGCTGTAAATGAAGCCGGGCTCCTTTCCCAATGCCACGTCATACCACTTATCGATATCGTCATAGCCATAGGCGGCGCTGACCACTATGGGGGTCTGGGTCGCATTGTAGGGATGTCGAACCTGCTCTCCTCCCCATACGACCCGAGTTCCCATCCCAACCTCTGAAGCCTGGACGGCGCGTTTCTTGTTTTCCATAAAGTTCTCTCGCATCAAGGGAAACACAACCGTGTTCCAAGTGGGCTTGGGAGGACTATAAGGAAGGCTCATGCTTGTGAAAAATCATGATATCCGGGAGTAAGGGGTGCTTTTTTTAATGGCTGGATCAAACGCTTTCGACCCAGGCGCCATTGGTGGAGCACCTGCAGTCAGAGAAATGCAAACGCAGGCCGTCAAGTAACACTGACGGCCTGCTCTACGGGAGCTTTAGGCAAGTCGTGTCTGCTCACCATCATCACTGCTCACAATGATGTGAATCGCGCACCAGGCAATTGGCTGCTACGAACACATCTACAGCTAAAAAATCAGCTGCTCCAGCATCGCAGTGCAGGATTGTGCAAAAAGCTCACAGGAACCGAATAACGTAAAAAACACCGGCACCGTAGTCTGGACACATGCAGAGAGAACACCTCGCCTGCAACCGGAACTCAGTGCAAAAAACGTTGCCCTGACCTACCGGTACCAGACACTCAAATTACCGGAGTCATTGCCATGAAAACCTCAAAAAAAATCTTTGTTTTCGCGACCTTCACAGCGCTTAGCCTGAGCGTATTTGCGCTGGAAAGCACAAGCGCCAGGCCGCCAGTGAACGAAGCTCAGCAATGCAAAGAGGCAATGCGCCCCTTCGTTGCCCAGGATGGTTCTGATCGCACTCCAGGAATGCGCGTTGCCGAAGGCGGCTCGGATCGCACCCCAGGGATGCGTATTGCTGAAGGCGGATCTGACCGCACACCAGGAATGCAGCAAGTTGGCTAACACAGAATCAAAACCGTCAAAAAGCCCGGCAATAGCTGGGCTTTTTTGATATTTAATAAAGCTGTACTGCCGAAAAAGCGCCCCGACTCCCGCCACACGTGACCAACTCTCAAGGAGTTTCCTTTGATTCAGTCCGATGCCGAAATTACGAAACGTCGAACCGAGCTGGCGTCCATCATTCAACGTTTTGCGCCCGAGTATGGGGTATTCGAGACGGCAGTGCCCCCGCTTCACTTCATCAGAAGTGATGCTCCTACAGATGCGATTCACACAATTCATAAACCAGGTCTATGTATTGTTGTTCAAGGTCGTAAAGAGGTTCGACTGCGTGATGAAGGCTACGTCTATGATCCGCTGAATTATCTCGTCGTTTCCGTGACGCTGCCTTTAGCGGGCCAAGTGATTGAAGCTTCTCCCGAGGAGCCATACCTATGCATCCGCCTGGATATTGACCCCTGCGAAATTACGCAGCTGATCGCCGATGCAAGTCCGATCGGCGTGCCCAGTGGTGCACAAAACCGTGGCCTTTTCCTGGATAAAATAGATACGTCGTTACTCGACGCAATGCTGCGCCTCGTGAGACTGCTGGAAAGCCCGGAAGATATTCCCACCCTGGCGCCATTAGCCATTCGAGAAATATTCTATCGACTCTTGCGTGGCCAGCAGGGCCAGAGGCTGCACGAAATTGCGATCGTTGACAGCCAGGCGCATCGCGTAACACGAGCAATTGAGTGGCTTAATGAAAACTACTCAAAACCCCTTCAAATCGATTCGCTGGCCAAACTCGTCAATCTCAGCACCTCGACGCTCCACCACAGGTTCAAATCCATAACGGCCATGAGCCCCCTGCAATATCAAAAGCAACTTCGCCTTCACGAAGCGCGACGCCTCATGATCTCTGAAGGCCTTGACGTCGCAGCCGCTGGATTTCAAGTGGGGTATGAGAGCCCATCGCAGTTCACTCGCGAATACAGTCGTCAGTTCGGTTCACCACCGACACGAGATTTAGCAAAACTGCGGAGTTTTGCTTGATCGTTGGCGTGCAGTCCAATTGATGGTTCCTGAAGCGCCGCCCTCGCCACGGCCTTCATTGCGTAACCCTCAATGCGAAGGCCGGCCTTCGCGAGACACTCGGTTACGGCAGCAATGACCTGTCGATGCGCATCAAGATCCTCGCGGGATGCTTGACCACATTTGAGTGCCGAAGCTTCGTCCAGAAGGATTCGGGTAACACGCCTCCAGTTGCGAACCTCATCGGCGGAACAGCAGGCATAGTAATCACTGAGTTTGCGGTACAGGTTTTCGTAACGCCGGCGAAACTCGCCGACCCTTACCGTGTCCGGATTGGGTTGCGCCATGATCAACTCCTTTTCGGTCAGTCGTTGAGGGACTCATTGCGGTGTTTTTTGCTCTGCACTTCTGCCCTCTCCAGGCTCATCAAATGGAAGCGGTGCATCGCTATCGCGGCGAACGGCGAAGACGTTCAGGGTCATCGCCACCAGTGCGTAATATCCGAAGACCCCAATGAGCTCTACGACAGCCGGCTCGCCGAACGCTTTAACAGCGTCGGCGTAAAGCAGGTCGTCGACACGCCGTGTCTCGTATAGCGACTTGCCCACTCGATAAACCAGCAGTTCATCTGCTCGGGTGAAGGGTGGGAACCTTTGCTGACGCAATGCTTCGATGATCGGACCGGCCAGGCCGGCAGAACGTGCGATGGGTTCATGGATCTGCCACTCGGCCTGGGATTGCCACCATGCCGCGGTGTAGAGGATGGCCAGCTCGGTCAAACGCAGTTCCAGGCGAGTCCCATAACGGCAGAATGCGCCCAAGCGCTGTGCGTGGTTGGCCAGTTCGGGACTGTGAATCCAGGCCAGAAAAGGCCCGTCGAGGTTGCCGCGCGGGCCGTTGAGGATTTCGTTGAGAACGGCGCGCTGGGCCTCGTTCATTTGTGCTTCGTCAAGGGGTGTCAGGCGCGATTGAATAGCCATGGCGATGATTCCTCAGAGACCTTTGAGCGTAATGTTCAGGGCACGCAGAAGCTTGTCGGCGATCTCGTCCAGATGATGGTCTTGCAGAATGAATGGCGGGGCCAGGAGGATGTGATCACCGTACTGACCGTCGACGGTTCCCCCCATCGGGTAACACATCAGTCCTTCTGCCATGGCGGCTTTCTTGAGCCTGGCGTGTAACTTGAGCGCTGGATCGAACGGCGCCTTGCTGTCGCGATCAGCTACCAGCTCGATGCCCTGGAACAGGCCACGCCCGCGAATGTCACCCACATGGGGATGGTTACCCAACCGATCCAGCAGCCGTGTGCGCAGTCCATCGCCCAGTTGATTGACGCGAGCCAGCAAGTTGCGCGATTCGATGACCTGCTGCACCGCCAGCGCGGCTGCGCATGCCGTCGCATGGCCAATGTAGGTATGGCCGTGTTGAAAGAACCCCGAGCCATGGGCGATGGCGTCGCGGATTTTCTTGCTCACCAGCGTCGCGCCGATCGGCTGGTAACCTGCGCCCAACCCTTTGGCTATGGTGATCAGGTCCGCAGTGATCCCTTCCTGTTCGGCCGCGAACAAAGTCCCGGTCCGGCCCATGCCGCACATGACTTCATCAAGGATCAACAACACGCCGTGGCGGTCGCACACCTCACGAACCCGCTTGAAATAACCAGGCACGGCGGCGACGGCGCCCAAGGTCGCTCCGACCACGGGCTCGGCGACGAATGCCATGACGTTTTCGGCACCCAGGCGCAGAATTTCATCTTCAAGTTCGGCAGCCAGGCGCACGCCCATTGCCTCGGCCGTTTCTCCGGTTTTCTGTTCGCGGTAGGCGTAGCAAGGGCTGACATGGCTGACGTTGATCAGCAAGGGTTCGAACTGCTTGCGCCGCCATGCGTTGCCACCCGTGGCCAGCGCACCAAGCGTATTGCCGTGGTAGCTCTGACGGCGTGCGATCAAGTGCTTGCGCTGCGGCTGCCCGATTTCGATGAAATACTGGCGGGCCAGTTTCAATGCCGCTTCCACGGCTTCGGAACCACCCGAGACGAAGTACACCGACTCAATCCCTTCAGGTGCCCGCGCTACCAGGAAATCCGCCAGGTCCTCCATCACCTGTGTGGTGAAGAATGATGTGTGCGCATAGGCCAATTGACCGACCTGGTTGCGAATGGCGGCAATCACTTCCGGATCGCTATGGCCAAGGCACGACACAGCAGCACCGCCGCTGGCATCGAGGTAGCGACGGCCATCGCTGTCGATCAAGTAGGGGCCATCGCCTTGAACGGCCGTTGGATAGCTTTGTGTAAGGCTGCGATGAAAGACGTGGCTCATGATCCCCTCCGGATGATTTTCGCAAATAATATGTGCATAAAATCCAATTGCAATATTTTTTTGCACTTATAAATCCGGTCACTCGCTGCCAGCCTAGCCATAAAAGCCAATCAATACTGGTGGGATCCTGTAATTACAGGCGGCAAGTCATCCGCAAAATTTATTTGCATTTATCATTTTTGCACGTATATTTTGCATCAAAGCATACGTTTCGTGCGCCTCCTCTCCAGGTGGCTAGCCGGGCCTACAACAAAAACAGTGGAGTGAATCGCCTTGGATCACTCGAAAAACAAACTGCCGCTACCCCAACCGCCCCGGGCTTGCCCTGGGGTTTGTACTCACCTGAAGAGAAAACACGCATGAGAAACCTTCTGAAGGCATCACTGGCTGTAATGGCACTGGTCGGCGCATCGGGCTGCTTTGCCGCTGGCAAGGAACTGCTCGTGGCAACGGACACGGCGTTCGTACCTTTCGAGTTCAAACAGGGCAACGAATACGTCGGTTTCGATATCGACCTGTGGGCTGCGATCGCCAAGGAAATGGGCGTCACCTACAAGCTCAAACCGATGGATTTCAACGGCATCATTCCCGCCCTGCAGACCCACAACGTCGATGTGGCGCTGGCCGGCATCACCATCAAGGAAGAACGCAAACAGGCCATCGATTTCAGCGACGGCTACTACGACAGCGGCTTCCTGCTGATGGTCAAAAGCGACAATGCCGCAATCAAGGGTGAAGCGGATATCGCCGGCAAGACCCTGGCGGTGAAGAGCGGCACCTCGGCAGCCGACTATGCCAAGGCCAATCTGAAGGCCAGCGATCTGCGACAGTTCCCCAATATCGACAATGCCTATCTGGAACTGCGCACCGGCCGCGTCGACGCCGCCATGCACGACACGCCAAACGTTTTGTACTACATCAAGACGGCGGGTGAAGGCCAGGTCAAAGCCGTCGGCCAACAGATGATGGCCCAGCAATACGGCATTGCGTTTCCCAAGGGCAGCGAGTTGCGCGAACAGGTCAATGCGGCACTGAAGAAGGTCCGTGACAACGGCACCTATGCGCAGATCTACCGCAAGTGGTTCGGCACCGATCCGCAGTAACTCCCCTGCCCTTCAATAAAAAAGAGAATTCAGCATGCATTTCCAATGGAGCGCCATCTGGGATGCGCTGCCGGTACTGCTCGAGGGCGCCAAGCTGACCTTGTGGATCTCGATCCTGGGTCTGATCGGTGGCGCCATCATCGGCGTAGTCGCGGGCTTTGCCCGCGCCTACGGCGGTTTTCTCAGCAGCCGTGTTGCGCTCGTTTTCATCGAACTGATTCGTGGCACTCCGATCATGGTGCAGGTCATGTTCATCTACTTCGCCTTGCCAATGATGGTGCCGGTGCGCATCGATCCGTTCAGCGCGGCAGTGGTGACCATCATGCTCAACTCCGGCGCCTACATTGCCGAAATCACCCGCGGTGCGGTGCTGTCGATCAACCGTGGATTTCGCGAGGCCGGGCTGGCGCTGGGATTATCCGGCAGAGACACGCTGCGCTACGTCATTGCGCCGCTGGCCTTCCGGCGGATGATCCCGGCGCTGGGCAACCAGTGGATCGTCAGCATCAAGGACACTTCACTGTTCATTGTCATTGGTGTCGCTGAACTGACCCGCCAGGGGCAGGAAGTCATTGCCGGTAATTTCCGCGCGATGGAAATCTGGTCGGCGGTGGCCATCATCTATCTGATCATTACCCTGGTATTGAGTTACGTGCTACGGCGCATGGAATCGAGGTTGAAAATCCTATGATCGAGTTCAAAGGTGTCTCCAAGCACTTTGGCAGTACTCAAGTGCTGCATGACATCAACCTGAAGATTTCCAGCGGCGAAGTGGTCGTGATCATTGGCCCGTCTGGATCAGGCAAGTCGACGCTGTTGCGCTGCATCAACAAGCTCGAAGAGATTACCGCGGGCCAGTTGATCGTCGATGGACTGGAGGTCAACAACCCCAAGGTCGATGAGCGGCTGATTCGCCAGGAAGCCGGAATGGTTTTCCAGCAGTTTCACCTGTTCCCGCAGATGACCGCACTGCAGAACGTGGCCTTCGGCCCGGTGCGGGTGCGTGGCGCCAGCCGTGCGGAAGCCGAGGCGATCGCCGCCGGGCTTCTGGCAAAAGTCGGCCTCGCCGAGCGGGCCAATCACTACCCGTCCGAATTGTCCGGTGGTCAGCAACAGCGAGTGGCCATTGCTCGCGCGCTGGCGGTCAAGCCCAAGCTGATGCTGTTCGACGAGCCGACTTCAGCACTCGACCCGGAGTTGCGTCATGAAGTGCTCACCGTCATGAAGTCGCTGGCCGAGGAAGGCATGACCATGGTGATCGTCACCCATGAAGTGGACTTTGCCCGCAAGGTCGCCACTCGACTGATCTTTATCGACAAGGGGCGCATCGCCGAGGACGGGCCACCCGCCACGCTGATCGCCAACCCTCCCAGCCCGCGCCTGCGGGAATTTCTACAGCACGTATCCTGAGGAGACGTCATGACGTTGTCCCAAATTCATCTTGAAGGCGACGCGCACGCAATAGGTCATGGCCTCGGTGTCTTCGGTCGTGATGCCGTGCATCGGCACTTGCGTCCATTGGCACTCTGGCAACACCTGGCTGCGCTGGCACAAACGCCAGCCGCCGCGCAGATGCGTCAAGCAGTGCAAGCAGCGTTTCCTCGTTACTGGCAGGAAATCGAAGGACTGGCCGCTGGCTTGCAGCTGCCGTTCAATGAAGTGTTCATGTGGAACTGCCGGGGTGACTTCGTTCACCCGCAAAGCGTGGATGGCTGCACCACGGTGTTCGGTCCTGCCGGCGGCGGCACGCTGATCGCTCACAATGAGGACGGCTTGCCACAACTCAGGGGGAGCTGCGCATTCGCCCATGTCAAACCCGAGTCAGGCCTGGCGTTCAGCAGCTTTGTCTATCCGGGCTCCTTGCCTGGACACACCCTGGCCGTCAACGAGCGCGGACTGGTGGCGACCGTCAACAACATTCGCCCGGCCAGCATTCCAGCCGGCATCCCTCGACAGATCCTGGGCCGCGCAACGCTTGACGCTCACACCCTCCAGGAAGCGATTGCGATAGTGACCCGAACCGACCGCGCCGGTGCGTTTCACCATACGTTCGGCCAGGCCGGGAGCAATCGGGTCGTCAGTGTCGAGGCCAGCGCCGAAGGCAGCGCCATCAGGGAGGTGCGCAGGCCGGGCGGGCATTCGAACCACCTGATCGCGCCGTCGCTGAACCGGGTCCCTCAACGCATCACCGCCAGCTCAGGCGCCCGGCAACGATGCGTTGACCAGCAGCTGCAGCAGGTACCTGGCGAGCTGGATGCCGATTTGTCTTTGGGTATACTGCGCGACACTTCGGGTGGGCACCTGCCTGTATACCGCACCGCCGCCGATGATCCGGACGATGAAAACACCTTGGCCACCGGGGTTTTCCTGATCAGCGCCAGCGCTGTAAAGTGGCGGATTCATACGACGCCAGACACCGGCCGACCCGATATCGAGGGCGTAGTACTCAACCCTCTCGGCAAAAGTTAGCGCTATGAGAAAACAGGAAGGCCCCGGAGAAAAGCTGTCCCGGGCACTCTGATGAAAATCACGCCAGGGGTAGTCTTTGCGATGGCCCCTGGCGCGGTAGAATTGGCAGTTTTCACGCGTCGCAGCACCGATTTTCCAAGCACTCAAGGTCGAGTGGCGACCGCCCAACAGCTTATGGATGCCCCTGATGACTATTGCCCCGGCAGAATTACCTGACACTTTGAATGGCCTCAAGCAATTGCTCGAAGCCATCGAACGGCGCGAGGTGGATATCGCCTTGGGCAGCAGCTCCCGACGCGTGTTGATGGCACTGATCGAGTCGCCGCAACGCACCGCTGTATCTTCGATCAGTGAGCTGGCGGAGCAACTGGACGTCAACGCCTCGACACTGTCCCGGCTGGCACAACGCCTGGGCTATGGCGGCTTCAGCAAATTGCAGGACGTCTTTCGCCGGGAGATCACCGAAGGCAAGCATTTCTACAGTGACCAGGCCTCGCAACTGGTGGTCAATGCCGGTGACAAGGACATCCTCAACCAGTTGACTCGCCTGGGTCGCCAGGAAAGCGCAAACATCGCCAGCATGATCGAGCAGGTCGATCCCGACGTGTTTGTCCAGACCGTCGAATTGCTGGCCAGTGCCCACCGGGTACGGATCCACGGTATGCGCCAATTCAATTCGCTGGCTCTCTTCATGTCCTACGGCCTGGGCATGTTGCGCCCGGATGTGGCGGCGCTCGATTCCAGTCGCCAGGGTGTGGCGGATGCCCTTGCGCAACTGGATGTGGGCGATGTGCTGGTGGTGTCCAGCTGCTTCCCCTACACCCCCAGCGTGCTCGCCACTGCCGAAGTGGCTGCCCGCCACGGGATCAGGGTCATTGCGCTGACCGACTCATCCAGCTCGCCGCTGGCCAAGGTTGCATTGCACAGCTTCTATGTGCCCAACCACAGCCTGTTTTTCAGCAACAGCATGTGCGCCTTCATGTTGCTGGCGCAGGCGTTGTTGAGTGCCGTTGCCAGCAAGTTGGGCGAGGCGTCCGTTTCCGCGTTGAAACATCGTGAAAGCTTGATCGAGGAACTCAACGCTTCGTTGTAAGGCCCGTATCAGCACGCACGGCCACCAGCAATGATTCGCTGTCATTAGCTGTCAGGTTTCCTTTTGGTGTAATCGTCTGAAGTTCGTTGCCGCGATGGTTGCGCCGATCTCTTCCCCCGCCGATCTTGTATAGGTATAGGGGGTATGCCTATCATGCGCAAAGCATAGGTAGGGGGGGTATCCATCCAATGGGCCATATCGCAGCAAACAAAGACGATCTTCTCAAGCGCGTAAAACGTATCGCCGGGCAAATCCAGGCCGTTGAACGCGCATTGGAATCGGATCTCGATTGCGCCAGGACACTGCACCTTGTGGCCGCCACTCGCGGCGCCATCAACGGCTTGATGGAAGAAATCATCGAGGACCATGCGCGCGAGCATGTCGCGAACCCTGCGCTGAGCGAAGCAGAGCGTAACAAGGGCGTCGAAGAGCTGCTTGAAGCCATTCGCCGTTACTCCAAGTGAACGCATCCAGGTAAATATCATGAGCAGCCCCCCCATCAACTACAGGCACGACCACGTGTTCCTTGGCCCGGCGCACGACGAAAATGCCAAGCGAACGCTTTGGGTTGTGGCACTGACCGTTGTGATGATGGTTGGCGAGATCACCGCAGGGTACATCACGGGCTCGATGGCACTACTGGCCGATGGTTTTCACATGGCAACCCATGCCGGCGCATTGGGCATCGCGGCGGCCGCTTACGGATACGCAAAGCGCCATGCCTACAGCCAGCGCTACAGTTTCGGTACCGGAAAGGTTGGAGACCTGGGCGGGTTCGCCTCGGCGCTGATCCTCGGCATGGTCGCCTTGGGCATTGGCGTTGAATCTGTCATGCGCCTGTTGCAGCCAACGCAGGTTCAGTTCGGCACTGCGACGCTCATCGCGATTGCCGGTTTGATCGTCAATGTCATCAGTGCGCTGCTGCTGGGACACGGACACGGACACAGTCATGGGCACGATCATGAGGACCACGGCCATGCCCATCCCCATGCCCATCACGGCAACGACAACAACCTGAAATCAGCCTATGTCCACGTCATCGCAGACGCGCTGACTTCGGTTCTGGCCATTGTTGCACTGCTCGCCGGCCGGTATCTGGGCTGGGTATGGCTGGACCCGGTCATGGGCATCGTCGGCGCCATCGTTATCGCGCGTTGGGCCTGGACCTTGATGGGGACCACCGCAGGCGTGCTGCTCGATCAGACCGATGCGCAGGTTGCCGAGGAAATCCGCGAATTGGTCGAGAAACCGGGGGATGCCACCATCACGGACCTGCACGTCTGGCGAGTCGGGCCGCAAGCCCATGCGGCCATCGTCAGCGTCCTTGGCGAAGCCACGGCGAGCGCCGACAGCATTCGTGAACGTCTCAAGCCGGTGCACGAAGTCAGCCACCTGACGGTCGAGTTTCGACCGGCCTGATCAAGCACCTCCCCACTCTTGCCTCCAAAGGAACCCCTGATGCCACCAGGCAAACGTGAACTGGCGCGGATCGAGCGCCGGTTGATCACCACGCTCACCGAAGCATGCGAAACCGCAAAAGGTGAAATCAAAGGCTTTACCTGGCTCACCCACACCGCTGACCTGAATGCGTTGGCTGAAACCCTGAAGGTCACCTGGGTGTTCGAAACCCTGGCGGACAGGCAGCTCGCCCAGGTTGACGCGAAGGCGCGCGTCCTTGAGTTGACGGCCATCGCGTTGAGTGAGGCCAACATCGACCTGACCCCTTCAGACCGCAATGTCCGCTTCGACTCTGAGCAAGAGTGCCAGCGCACTCACGGCGGCGACTGGAAAAGTCGCCTGGCTCAATCACGGATAGCCAAAGGTGACTGACAATGGCTAAGGAAATCGAAAACCCCTGCATTGCAGTTTGCCAACTCAGTGGTGATCTGTGTGTCAGTTGCGGGCGAAGCAAGGAAGACATCAGAAAGTGGAAACGCATGAAGCGGCCTGAAAAAATGGCCGCTGTGCAACGGGCGAATGTGCGCTTGAAAGGGCTGAGGAAAGCACTGGGTTAGCCAGCATGGCGCCACGAGCGATCGCCTGCCGGCAATGCGTTCGATGAGCGCGCAGTTTCAAGGTTTTCTTTTGCAATGCGACTCGAGCGCACCGTATCCCCAAGTGATTATCGTCTCGGCCTGATGCTCCCAAAGGGTCTCATTGCGCCCAAGGTACTTTATGCCACTGCCGCCTGGCTGCTGGTACATCAGCGATACGCTATCGCCACGCTCGGCAATTAATGTCGGCGGATCGGTGTTGAAGAACATGGCCGTAACCTCGTTAGCCGGGTTGCCGTCGCACTCGTAGTAAACAGGCCCTGTGCCCGACACCAGCCGGTACCGGGCCTGCAACTCGGCGATGCGGCGCTGGTACTCCATGCGTACGCATGCACCCGCGTCATCGCTCTTCCAGCAGTCATCGCGCCCCTTGATCCATCCACGTTGCTCTGCTTTCAGCGTGGGAGGATGCTCGTTGCCGGCCTTGATACTCGCACTGGCATAAACCTGCGACAGCTTGCGATCGAGTGCGGACAAGTCCTTGTCCTCACAGATCATCGCTTCGATACCGCCGGGCTCCACCTTGCCGCAATCGTAAGAAGGGCCAGGTTCAACATTGACCGTCAGGGGTTTTGCGGCGTCGCTACCGGTCGCCTGCATCGCCTTGGTCTGCTGATCGATGTACATGCACCACTTTTCGGAGTTTCGTTCAGGGACGTTTGCCCCACCACGAACCCCTGCTTTGAATTCGATCACCGATTTCCATTCGTCGGAGCCAATATCCGGCCCGTGCCCTTGCGCATCGGCGGTTTGCAGTCTCTTGTCGATCGCCTGGTACCAGGCGTCAGAGCATAGGGATTGCGCCTGAGCGAATCCCGTGGCGCCAACAAGAAACAAGACAAGATACTTGCTCATGTGCAGTCCTTCTCGTGCCAGTTCCAGTGTCCCAGGCACTACGAGCCTTCATTGAAACGGAACGAAGCGCCATAAGCCGACGCCGGCAAATGGTTCGAACCGTCACCCCGTAACCGCGAGCGAAAGGTACCGCTTTGCGGTTGTGTACGGTATAGACCACGTTTCTGCAATTGAGGGATCACCAGTTCTACGAAATCCTCAAGACTGCCCGGGCTGATCAGCGGATTAATCATGTACCCGCTGGTACCGGATATTCTGGCGTGTTCCTCAATGCGCTCGGCCACCTGTTGAGGAGTGCCCACGAGAATAAGATCACTGCCTCGGGTGACGCTGGCAAAACGCTGTTTGACGTCACCTGCCGTCAAGGGTTTGCCACTGCCATCGGGATGCATCACATAGGAGGTCATGCCCTCGGTGTAGGTGGAAAGCGCCTCACTGTCGGCATAGCGGCCGATATCAATGCCGGTGTCGCCCGCGTAACTGACCAGTTGCGCCTGCAAGTGATAGTTGCTTTGCAGTTCGTCGTATTTGCGCTGCGCCTCAATCTCGGTTTTCGCGGTGACGATACGCAGCACTGTCAGGGACTTCACATCATCACGTTGACGGCCACGTGCTTGAGCCCTGGCCCAGATTTCCTCGAGCCCCAGGCGAATTTCCTGCGGGTTGGACTTGGCAATGAAGATCAACTCGGCGTGCTTGGCGGCGAACTCACGACCGCGCCCCGACCAGCCCGCCTGAATCAACAAAGGCGTGCGTTGCGGCGACGGGGACGTCAAATGCGGCCCGGCCACCCGGTAATGCTCACCCACATGATTGATCGGCCGCACGCGCTCGCCCCGAGCGTAGAGCTGGCGCGCCTTGTCCGCGACCACGGCGTCGTCGGCCCAACTGCCCTCCCAGAGTTTGTAGACCACATCAAGAAATTCTTCGGCACGTTCATAGCGGTCATCGTGCTTGATCATCTGCTCCAGGCCGAAGTTGCGGGCGGCGCTGGACAGGTATGAGGTGACGATGTTCCAGCCGACCCGGCCGTTGGTGAGGTGATCCAGCGTGCTGAAGCGTCGGGCATGGGTAAAGGGATGTTCGTAGCTGGTGGTCACGGTAACGCCAAAGGCCAGGTTCTCCGTAGCGGCGGCCAAGGCTGGAATGATCATCAGCGGATCGTTCGCCGGGGCTTCCACCGCCCACTTCATCGCCGCATCGGCGTTGCCACCAAACACATCGTAGAAGCCCAGCACATCACCAAAAAACAGCATGTCGAGGTGAGCCTGATCGGCAATGCGCGCCAGGTTCGACCAATAGCCCAGAGAATTGATCGCCAGTCGTTCGTCAGCGGGATGGGTCCAAAGGCTTGGCGCGCCGCCACAGCCCACACTGGCTTGCTCATAGAGTGCAAACAAAAGAGGTTTTGGATCGGACATCGTGATTCCTGTAAATAAAGTCATTAAACGGGGCGGTTCACCGCTGATTCTTGAAACCTTTGCCGTAGTGGCGCTCAAGGCGGTGCTGTATCAATTCGAGCCCGATGGACAGCAACCAATAGATGACCGCTGCGGTGGTGAGCATTTCGATGTAGCGATAGGAAGACCGCCCATAGGACTGCGCCAGGAACATGACCTCCCACACGCCCATCACCGAAATCAGCGATGAGTCCTTGAGCATTGAAATGAACTGGCTGGTTGTCGGTGGAATGATCGTGCGCATGGCTTGCGGCAAGATGATGTGCACAAAGGTCGCCCTCGGCCCAAGGCCCAGCGCCTTCGCCGCTTCGCGCTGCCCGGGTGCTACAGCCAGGATGCCGGCGCGAAAGATCTCGCTCAGATAGGCACCATAATTAAGCGAAAGCGCAATGATCCCCGCGCTGATTGCACCGGGTACAACGCCCAACTGCGGCAACCTCAGATAAATCAGCAGGATCTGGATCAGCAGCGGTGTACCGCGAAAAAAAGACGCATAGAAACTGGCGATACCGAATGCCACTGCGCTGCGTGACAGTCGCGCCAGCGCCGTCACGAAGCCAAGGAGCAATGAGAGCCAGATCGAACACAAGCACAGGAACAACGTCAGCGCGGCGCCTTGCAGGAATCCGTTTGGCCCAAGGTGCAGGCCGACCAGATTGGGCAATTTCTCCAGGATGATCGAAAACTTCAAGTCGAAGCTCATGAAGAACAGCACGCACAATCCAGACAACGCTGCCCACGTCAAATACAGGCGAGTGCGAAATCCAAAAAATTGACTGAATCGGCGCGTCTCGATTGCAGGGGCGGCAGTCGCCTTGGCCGGGTGTGGATTGAGGGCTGTCATTGGCTGATGTCGGCACCGATCCACTTCTGCGAAATCTTGCTCAGCGTACCGTCAGTCTTGAGTTGAGTAATGACCTCGGTGACTTTGGCATTCCATTGCGGGTCGCCCTTTTCAATGGCCACGACGTTCGGTTCGGCATACAGCGTGTCGCCGGCTATCTTGAAGCGCGGATCCTGGGCAATCCGCTCGCGAGCGGTGATGAGGTTGGTGACCATGGCATCAAGGCGCACACCCGTTCCCAGTGCCAAGTCCTGGAAGGCCACGTTTCATTGTCATAAGGGGCCACCTGGACGTTATCGAACGGATAGTTCAATGGCTTGTCCTCGGCGCCCTCGATCACCAGGTCCTTGTTCAAGTAGGCTTCGTAAGTCGACGCACTGATCACACCGACTTTTTTGCCGGACAAGTCTTTGCCCGCCGTGATGTCCTTGTCCTTGGCATTCACCACGATGACTGCCGGCGACTGGTAATACTCGACCGGAAAATCAAACACCTCGGCCCGTGCCTTGCTCGGGGTCATCGAGCAGACGCAGATGTCATAGCGCCCACTCCAGCGGCCAGCGGCAATTACATCCCAGGACGGTGTTTCCAACTTGAGTTTGACCCCCAGGCGTTGCGCAACAGCCTTGGCAACATCCACGTCAAACCCGTCGAGTTGGTTCTGCTCATTGAGAAACGAGAACGGCGGATAACTTTCCATCAGGACGCCGGTCAGCTCCCCTTTCTGTGTCACGCGATCCAGGGTCGCACCCGCGAAAGCCGTTGAGCAGGTAGCGAGCAACGCCAGGCCAAAGGGTAGAAGCGCCATAGTTTTCAAAGACAAATGCTCCAATCAATTCAAAAAACTTGAATAGATTAAAACGCACTATAAAACGTATTTGTAATTTCTTTATGGAATAAACGACTCGCTTCAGGCTATATCGAAGCAATGGCCGGAACGTTCGCGGGACAGGTTTATATTATGTTATACTGTAACCACTCATAATCTGTCGGTGGCTACTGGCAGAGCTATCCCCCCCCTGCCTGCGATTTTCGATGACAAACTTCAATCAGATTCCGCCCACCACGAGCCTAAGCCAACGCCTGTTATCCATCGATGCCCTCAGGGGATTGGTGATCCTGTTGATGCTGCTCGATCACGTGCGCGAGACGTTCTTTCTGCACCGCCAGGTAGCCGACCCGATGGTCATCGACACCACCGAACCGGCGCTGTTTTTCAGTCGGACTCTGGCCCATTTATGTGCGCCGGTGTTCGTTCTGCTCACCGGACTGTCCGCTTACCTTTACGGCGAAAAGCACCAGGGCAAGAAAGCCGTGTCGATGTTCCTGTTCAAGCGTGGTCTATTCCTGGTTCTGCTGGAGTTCACTCTGGTGAATTTTGCCTGGACATTCCAGTTCCCGCCCAATGTGATCTACCTGCAGGTGATCTGGGCGATTGGCGTCAGCATGACCGCCCTCGCTGCACTGATCTGGCTACCCCGGCCACTCCTGTGTGTTCTGGGCCTGGTCATCGTCGCCGGGCACAACCTGCTCGATTCTCTGCACTTCCCGTCTGGATCAGCGATGCACCTGCCCTGGGCAATCTTGCATGATCGCGGCTGGATCGAATTCTCCGACAACTTGCGCCTGCGCACTTCCTATCCGCTGCTGCCGTGGATCGGTGTCATCGCCCTGGGTTACTGCATCGGCCCCTGGTTCGCACGCCCAGCCTCGGCCACCGTGCGTCAGCGCTATCTGTTACTGGCCGGGGCCAGCGCATTGACCGGTTTCATCGCACTGCGCCTGGTGAACGGTTATGGCGAGGCACATTGGGTGCTCTATGAAAGCACCACACAAACCCTCATGAGTTTCTTCAACATCACAAAGTACCCGCCTTCCCTGCTGTTCCTCTCGCTGACGCTAGGGGTGGGCCTGTTGCTGCTGCTTGGCTTTGAGCGGGCTCGGCAAAGCAAGTGGATCAGCACTTTGGCGGTATTCGGCGCAGCGCCGATGTTCTTCTACCTGCTCCATCTTTACGCGCTGAAAATGCTGTATCTGGCCCATGTGGCGTTGTTCGGTTTGAATCAGGGCAACTACTTCGGTTTCGACAGCATTTGGGTGGTGTGGCTGGCGGCAGCACTCCTGGCTATAACGCTGTATCTACCTGTGCGCTGGTTTGCCGCATTGAAGGCTCGGCGTCGTGATATCGGCTGGCTCAAATACTTCTGATCGGAGTACAGGTTCGTAACGGGCGGCTTGCAATAGTGCGTAGACAGCGACTCGCTATCAGGCCGCCCGCTCCAGTGCATCCAGCAAGCCCGCGTACTCCAGCGAGAGCTTGTGGCGCGGGGCCAGATGCACGATGGGAACAGACACTTCGTGAGACTCGCGCATCTTGACGGAACTGCTGAGATAAACCGGCAGCACTGGCAAGCCTTCGGCCAGCAGCTCATTGACGAGATTCTGGTGTAACCCGGTGTGCCCGGTGAACTGGTTGACCACCACCCCTTCCACTTCCAGTGACTCATTGTGATCGAGTCGCAGCTCTTCCACTTGAGCGATGACCCGGTAGATCGCCTGGCGAGAAAAACTGTCGCAATCGAATGGAATCAGCAACCGGTCTGCCGCCACCAAAGCGCTGAAGGTGTAGAAGTTCAGTGAAGGCGGCGTATCGATATAGATGCGCTCATAATCCTCGGACAGTTCAACCAGCAACTTGCGCAGCTTGTTGATCTTGAACTTGCTCTCGAGTCTTGATTGCAGGTCTGCCAGATCGGGACTCGCCGTCACCAGGTGGAGGTTGTTGTAATGGGTCTCGGTGATGGACACCCGATTGCGCCGGCCTTCGAAGCCGCCGGACAACGTCTGTTTGAAGAAATCGGCTATGCCGGCAGGAATACGCTCGTTGCTCAGCCCCGTGAGGTAGTGAGTCGAGTTTGCCTGCGGATCGAGATCAACCAGCAGCGTTCGGTACCCTTCGGCAGCACTCACTGCGGCAAGATTGCAGGCGATGCTGGATTTTCCAACGCCGCCTTTTTGATTGAATACGACACGACGCATTAGGCTTGCTCATCCATGAAAAGGCCAAAGGCCATCTGTAATAAATGTAATCACTCATGTCAATTCTATGACTGCAATATTACAGTTTCACGACAGGGGTTGCCTGAAGGCGCGGACTAGAGCATTCCACACCCATTCACGACTTGAATCATACTGCCGACTATTCTGAAGCCAAGTCTGATTTCAACCGTGCGACGTCAGGTCCGAAGCACTACTTAGCCCTTTGGGAAACCGATATGACAGATCCGCAAGATAAACCCGACTCCGACGAGGGTTTAGCTCAGATGCTTATAGGGAAAGGTCCCTGCACCTATCTATTGCTGCTCTTGCTGGGATTGATCCTGCTGTTTCCCTTTCTTGAGGAAGGTCTATTTGCTCGTACGTTGCTTGGCATTCTGTTTTCAATCGTGCTGCTCGTGGGTGCTTTCGCCACCAGGCAGACTCGGCGGGGGTTCATCCTCAAGCTGGGGCTGGCGTTGCTTGGGGTTGGTCTTCAATGGGCGGCGTTGTTGGCTGGGAGTACCGCGATTCTTGGCCTTGCCGGGATAGCTTATACGGCGTCTCTTGCCGTCTCGTTTAGCGCAGTGCTTCGCTATATTCTGAAGCGCGGGCCAATTTCTGCCGACAAGCTGCATGGCGCGCTTGCGGGTTACATCATGCTGGCCTTCGTCTGGTCCTTCGTTTATGCCCTGGTCGAAGTATCCAGCCCTGGTTCATTCGGCCCCGGCCACCTCGACTTCACACAGCCCGGCACGTTCTTCAAACTGATCTATTTCAGCTTCACGACACTCACAACCACCGGTTACGGTGATTTTATCCCGTTGACCAACCATGCCCGCTCACTGGTGATGGTCGAAGAATTTTCCGGCGTTTTTTACGTGGGTGTAGTGATTGCGCGGTTTGCCGGTCTTTATCCATCGAATCAGGCCAGGTGAAAGAACCGAATGCACCAGGCTTTTTCGTCTAACGTGAATTGAAGCGTTTGCATGATCTATTCCCCTGAAAATGGAGTTCGACAATGAAAACTTTCGCTTCCTGGCTGTCGGTTACGTTCCTTGGGCTGGTGCTTGGCGGCTGTGCCGCGGTCGGCGCCGGGAGCGGAGGCGCTGGCGAGACGCAGATCCGTTCGGGGAAAATCGAGCAGATTACACTCACCCAGATGCAGACCAATCACGATAGCGGCGTCGGCGCCATATTGGGCGGTCTTGGCGGTTTGGCCTTGGGAAGCCTGGTCGGCCAGGGGACCGGTCGGGATGTGGCGATGGTTGCCGGTGCCCTCGCCGGCGGGGTTGGCGGCAACTACGTAGAAAAGAAAAAATATGATCAGCCCGTAGACGCTCAGCAGATCATCGTCCGGACCCAAAGCGGCGTACTGGTTCAGGTGACCCAGCCAATCAATCCGGCGCTGACAAAAGGCCTGAAGGTTTATGTCGAGGGCAGCGGTAACGAAGCGCGGGTGGTGCCGCAAAGTTAGTGCCGCAAAGTTAGTGGCGGCAACGTTCGCACAGCAGACAGGCCCGTCAGAATGCCGCTCGAACCGCCAGCAATGAAAGTCGGTGTCATCTCCGACACCCACGGCCTGCTCCGCCCCGAAGCCATCGCCGCCCTGCTGGGCTGCGATGGCATCATTCACGCCGGCGACATCGGCAGCGCGCACATCCTCGACCAATTGGCGGGCATTGCTCCGGTGTATGGGGTGCGTGGCAACAACGACCTGGACGCGCCTTGGGCACGCGAGCTGCCCGACTGTCTGCGCCTGGACCTCAACGGTTGGAAAGTCCTGCTGGTGCATGACATCGCCGACCTTGCAATCAATCCAGATGAGCGTATCGACCTGGTGATCTGCGGCCACTCCCATAAACCAGGCATCGGATGGCGCGGCGAACGACTGTTCCTGAATCCGGGCAGCGCCGGGCGTCGACGCTTCAAGTTGCCGGTCACCCTGGCGCTGCTGGAGCTGTCTGCACAGTCCATCGAACCTCGGCTGGTGTCACTGCTCGACTGATTCATCTGCCTGGCACCGCCCCGCCTCTGCGCTGGTCATGAACGCATGGCCCATCGATTCACGACTCGTCGGCAACCACCCTGGCCCTGTGGCAGTCGGACGGCCCAAGCTTCTGACCGCTGGAGGAGCGAACTTCAATCGGCATCAGCGTCTGCCCGCGCTCGTTGTCCAGCAGCACAGAACGCGTCTCTTCGCGCTTGAACAGGTAACGTTCACCCCACTGTCGCATGCTGACCACCACCGGAAAGATCTCCCGCCCTTTGTCCGTAAGGACGTACTCCTTGTAGGCACTGCCGTCTGACGCGGGTTGAACGTCGAACACACCAACCTCAACCAGGGTTTTCAAGCGCGATGCCAGAATGTTCTTGGCCACGCCGAGGCTTTTTTGAAATTCGCTGAATCGGCGAATGCCGTCGAATGCGTCGCGGATGATCATCAGCGACCATCGATCCCCAATGGCCTCCAGTGTTCTGGCTACCGGGCATTCGCTGCTGTGGGATGAAGTGTCTTCGACCATCGTATTGACCTTCTGGATAAGGATTGCCGGGCTTGCCGTGCAATCCCGAGCAAAGTGGTTGCAAATTAAAACCTGATCCGATAACAATTCAATCCGGTTTTTAATTGAAACCAGTTTAGCGCCACGGAGGCTCATGTGACAGCCGATGCCGATTCAGCCACCCAAACTTTCGCCCCGCAGGCTTCGGGCCTGGCCCATACGGATGATGGAGAAAGCGCCCGCGCAGACAGCTCTGCCGGGCTTTCTCCGTCACTTACGCTGTTGTTTTCCGTCACCTGCGCGCTTGCAGTCGCCAACGTATATTTCGCTCAACCCCTGCTCGATTCAATGGCTCAGAGCCTGGGAGTTGCCTCATCAATGATCGGGGTCGTGGTGACGGCTACCCAGGTCGGTTACGCGCTGGGGTTGCTGTTCATCGTCCCGCTGGGTGACTTGCTCAACCGCAAGGGGTTGATCCTCACGCAAGTGCTGCTGTCTGCGATTGCACTGGCGGGGGTCGGTGCAGCGCAGCAATGGCTGACCCTGTTGGGCGCCATGGTCATCGTCGGATTGCTGGCGGTGATGGTTCAAGTGCTGGTGGCCTATGCCGCAGTGCTGGCAACCCCGTCACAACGGGGTCAGGCCGTGGGCACCGTCACCAGCGGCATTGTCCTGGGCATTCTCCTGGCGCGGTTCACCTCTGGGCTGATCGCCGACCTGGCCGGCTGGCGCGCCGTGTATTTCGTTTCCTCGGGCTTGATGCTGGCCCTCGCGGCGGTGTTCTGGAAAGTGCTTCCTGCCACTGAGTCTCCACGCAACCGAAACACCTACCCGGCACTCATCCGTTCGATGTTCAGGCTGTTCATGACCGAACCGGTCTTGCGCGTCCGCGGCCTGCTGGCCTTGCTGATCTTTGCCGCGTTTTCGGTGTTGTGGACATCCATGGTGCTGCCATTGAGCGCGCCTCCGCTGTCGCTGTCACACACGGCCATCGGCCTGTTCGGTCTGGCTGGCGTCGCCGGTGCTCTTGCTGCCAGAAGAGCCGGTCGCTGGGCCGATCAGGGTCTGGGGCAACGCGTGACCGGCATTTCGCTGGTGATCCTGACGCTGTCCTGGTTGCCCATCGCGTTCGCGCAGACGTCACTGATCGCGCTGGTTGGCGCAGTGGTCTTGCTCGACTTCGCGGTGCAAGCCGTACACGTGACCAACCAGAGCTTCATTTTTGCCGCACGACCGGATGCCCAAAGCCGCATGGTGGGCGCCTACATGTGCTTTTACTCGGTGGGCAGCGCACTGGGAGCCGCGGCCGCGACCCAGGTTTATGCGCAATGGGGCTGGACAGCCGTCAGCCTGTTGGGCGCCTCGATCAGTGCGACAGCCCTGCTGCTTTGGTTGATCAGCTGTCATTCCTCAACGATCGATCAAGGAAGATCCCCATGAAAACCCGGCGCCTCTTGCTCGCCATTTCGATTACGGCCATGGGGGGCGTGAATTTCTCGGTGATCAAATTTATCGTCTGCGCAAAACGGGGGCTGAGTCGGGACGGCTTCAGTCAGCCCCTTTGCGCACCGCCCGCCTGACCTCAGCCTGTATGGCATAAGCCGGTGCCTCCACGGCATTGAAGTCATGGGTATAGCGCTGGGCAAATCCCTGCACACCCCATTCCTGATATTGCTGCACATGTTTGAGTTCGTGAGCCCAGAGCGCGACGTCCTCTTCTGCGGCTTGAGGGTCGCGGAAGAGGATGATGTCGATCAGCGTCACGGCGCCGACATCGGGGTTTTGCAGCATGGCTGTGGCGGCGCTGAATTGGCCGTTGTCGCTGATTTTGTAGCGCGCGGAATCGAGGACGCCGGGATCGTACCAGGGCAGCAGTTGCTCACGGATATGCGCAGGAATGGGTTGGGTACCGGCGGTGGCTGCTTCATCGCGGGCCTGGGTCAGCCACAGCGCCAGGGCCGGCGTCGCGATCTGGTAGATATCCTCGGGCACCATGTCCGGCAGGCAGATGCAGCCGTCCAGGCACACCTGTCTCTCGCCAGCCGGGCAGTCGCTGGTCTGGGCCGGCACTTCAAGCGCCAGGCAAAGCACAAACAGCGCCACCAGGGGCGTGGTGATGGACGGCATTCGGCACTCCGGGCAGCAGACAGTGGTGAACCGGTTCCGGGTCAGGCATTGACCTGGAGTTCATGCAGCAGAAACCCCAGTGATTCCGGGGCTGCGCAATGGCTTTTTTCCGAGCGTTGTTCATCCCATGGCATCGCGTCATCGGTGCAGAAATCTCCAATGCATTCCATGCTCAGCCCGGCATCGAGCAGTCCGAGCGGAATCCAGAAATAAGGTGTTTCGCGAAGAACATTAGGCACGGTCGAGCCACATCGCGAGCAAAAGTCATTTCTGTACCCGCTGGATTTGCGCCAACCGGTGATCGCCTCTTGCCCGTCTTCCCATCGAAAGTCGCGAGCGTTGACCAGTGTGGCGAGATTATGGCCGACCCCGGTTTGCTTGCGGCACAGCGTGCAATGGCAGCGATAGAAAAATCGTGGTTCAACCGCCAGCGAAAAGCGTACAGCCCCGCAAAGACATTGCCCTGATGCCATGAGTCTCTCCCTTGAAAAATGTTCATCCGTATTGGCTTGCGCCATGTAGTCCGCTTGATCCCTGACGGCCGAGCAGTTCACTCGCCAACAGCGCTTTCAACGCCATCGGCCTGGCAAAGTGATAACCCTGGGCCTGCCCTGCGCCCATTTCACGAAGCAGTTCCAGCGTCGCTTCATCCTCGACGCCTTCGGCCACCACACTCAGGTCCAGCGACTCGGCCATCCGCACAATCGCCCGGACGATCGCGCGACTGCGGGAACTGGTGGTCAGCTCGAGGATGAACGACTTGTCGATTTTCAAACCGCTGAAGCGGTACTGATGCACATAGCTCAGGGACGAAAACCCTGCGCCGAAGTCATCGAGCACCACCGACATACCGTTGTCGGCCAGTTGCTGCATGGTCTGTCGGGCAATCGCCGGCTCGGCGACCAGCGCCCCTTCGGTCAGTTCAAGGCAGATCCGCGACGGCGATACCCGGTGCTGCGCCAACAGTTCCAGCACCTCACTGGCGAAGTCGGGGCGCGTCATGCTGTAGCTGGAACAGTTGACGTGCACCGCAGGCCAATTGGCGTGCTCGGGCTGCGCGAGGATCGCGGCAATGCTGGTCAGCATGTACAGGTCCAGTCGACCGATCAGGCGCAGGCCTTCGACATCCGGCAGGAACTCGCCCGGCGCGATCACCCGGCCGCCCGGCTGATGCCAACGGATCAGCGCTTCGAGGGCCAGCAGCTCGCCGGTTTCGACGCTGACGATCGGCTGGAAATACGGCAGCAGTTCGTCAGTACGCTTGAGCGCGTTGCGCAAGGCCCCTTCCCGTTCGACCTGGTCCGAGACTTCACGGCGCACTTCCTGGTTGAACACCGCATAGCTGTCGCGCCCGGCACTCTTGACCCGGTACATCGCCGCATCGGCATCGCGCAGCAAGTCGGCGGGTTCGTGATGGAACTGACTGTCGGCGCTGACGATACCGATGCTGCAGGACGAAAAAACCTCATGACCATTGATGAAAAACGGCAGGTCGAACGCCACCAGGATCCGCTCGGCGATTTCGATCATTACCTCCAGCGGGGCCTCGGGCGCCAGTACCGAAAACTCATCGCCCCCCAGGCGTGCCAGCATGTCGGTCTCGCGCAGACAACCACGCAAACGCTGGGCCGCCTGCATCAACAGCAGGTCGCCAAAGTGGTGGCCGAAGCTGTCGTTGACCATCTTGAAACGGTCCAGATCGATGAACATCACCGCCAGGTGCCCGCCCTCGCTGCCGAACCGCGACCAGGCCAGATTGAGGCGCTGTTGCAGGTAGGTGCGATTCGGCAGCCCGGTCAGCGCATCGTGTGCGTTTTCGTGCTGCAACTTGGCATTGGCGTGATCGAGTTCGCGGGTGCGGCTCTGCACCCGGGCCTCGAGCTTGAGGTTGGCGGCATGGATCGCTTCAGCGGCCGTGCGTCGTGACAGCGCCGTGTCGATGTGCCGCGACACGAACGTCAGCAGTTCCTGGTCACGCTGGGTATAGCGCACCTGCGAGGTATAGCTTTGCACCGCCAGCACGCCACGCACCGCGTCGTCTTCGAACAAGGGAATGCCCAGCCAGGAGTAAGAGCGCACAGACTCATGGGCGATTTCGATTTCACCCTGCGCGTGCAATCGTTCTGCCTCGGCAACGTCAATCAGGCAAGGTCGGCGCTGACGGATCACATACTCGGTCAGGCCCCTGCGCCCTCGCCGTGCCGGCGGGCAGGTCGTCTGCCGTTCATCCACGTAATAGGGAAAAGTCACTTCGCCGGTGGCGTCGTCGAACAGCGCAATATAGAAGTTCTGCGCGAACAGCAGATCACCGACGATGCCATGCAGGGTTTCAAACAACTCGGCCATGTCACCGGGCTGGCTGGACAGTTCGGCAATCTGGAACAGCGCGTTCTGCAGATGTTCGGCGCGCTCCCGGTCTGCCACTTCCTGGCGCAATGCATTGTTGAGTGCGGACAGTTCCAGGGTGCGACGAATAACCGTTTCTTCCAGGTCCTCCCGGTGCAGGATCCGGTCCAGCGCCATGGCCACGTGACGGGCGACCACCAGAAACAACGCGCGGTCTTCAGCGCTGTAGATGCGCGAAACGTCGTAGACCTGCATCGCCAGCATGCCAAACACGTCATCGGAAGCATTTTTCAACGGTGCGCCCATCCAGAACTCGGGACGATCACCCACGCAGTGGAAACGGTTTTGTGCCTGGGCCTCGAGAATGCCGGCGGCGTCGATCAGCAATGGCTGGCCAGTGGTCAACACCTGCCCGGTCAACGACAGGCGCGAAGGGTCAAGGTATTCATGGTTTTCCGATTCCAGGGCATCGACGTCGATGATGTCGACGTAATACGGGTAATCGATCTTGCCGGTGTGCGGGTTATACAGCGCGAGATAGAAGTTCTCGGCGTCGATCAGGCTGGCCAGCAGCCGGTGAACCCCCACCAGGAACACAGAACGGTCACGGGTCGAACTGGCCAGATAAGTAATTTCATACAGCACACGCTGGGTGATCTGTGCACGGGCCAGGGTATTGGTCTGTAGTTCGATGCCCAGGCGCCGGGCAAAGTCCGCGAACGCGGGTTCAGCAGCTTCATTGACGGGTGCGAGCAGCCAACCCAGCTCACTTTCGCCTCTGCCGGTCGGCCAACGATGCAGGTTCGACGTCAGGCAAAAGGCTTCAAACGCCTCATTGGCAATGCTCGAAGGCCATTGCGCCTGCGGGTCGCCTTGCCCGACCCAATGCATTTGTTCGCCGGCGCGGTAGAACACCCAGTCAGTGCTGTGGGTCCAGTTGCGCGCTGAGTCCAGCACGTGTTCGATCGAGTCGTCGCCGCCGGCGTAAGCCATGCCGACAGCATCCGGATTCACCATGGGTTGGAGCGCGGCCACTTCGCAATGGCTCGAATGCCGCCGGGAGTCGGTCAATGTACGAAAACTCATCAGGGCTCCCTGAGCCAAAAACTGCCGAAACTCACTGACTGATTGCTAGCAATGTGCCATCTAGTTTCATATTTATGTAAAGCTTATAGCGGTTTTTTTCAATGTTTTGTTCACTTTAGTGCCAGGTATGAGACGGGCTGCAAATTATTCGCTGCGTATTGCTGTCCACGGAATGTCTGAGCTATCGGGCACAGGCTCTGACTAGGCCCTGCAATTCAATGTGACCTATCAGTCGTCATTGTCATCGCGATCACGGTAGCGACGGTGATCGCGATCATAGCCACGACGATCATAGTCACGGTCATAACCCTGATCATCGTCCCCTCTCCAGTCGTAACCACGGCGATGATCATGATCGTGATATCGCCCGTACCGTTCTCCATCATCCCAATGCGGGCCGCAGCCTCCCAACAACACGGCGCTGGAAATGGCCAATATCAAGATTACTGCGCGATTCATGAAAACGTCCTGAATGTCGGATTATGGAAGGGTCACGGCTGCTCGAAACGTTCATCCGGGCAGTGTTCACACAGGGTTATGACCATTCTGTAACTCAATGATTCCGCTGGGAAATACAAAGAAGTGACGGTCACTCTCAGCGACCGCGCGATTGATTGCCTGTTGGGACCAACCGGGCCTGTCATCAATAGGCCTGTCATGAATAGCAAAGGGGCTGTCGTCGAATGAAAAGCGTCTGTGATGCGCGGGGCTTTTAATGGTTCTTCACGCAATTCCGGGAAACGCAATACCTGTAGGAGCCAGCTTGCTGGCGATGGACTCAAGAGCGCCGCGTTAATCCAGTTCACACGCGTTAACGTTAACGACCATCGCCAGCAGGCTGGCTCCTACAGTTTTCCGGGAAGGAGTTGCCTGGAACACCAGGCAGGAGAACAACAATATGAAATTCGTGAAAACTCTTCTGGCTGCCGTACCCCTCATGGCGCTGGCCATCGATGCCCAAGCCTATGTATCGAGCCAGGAAGCCGCACGGCTGGGCAGCAGCCTGACGTGGGTGGGAGCCGAAAAAGCCGGTAATGCCGATGGCTCCATTCCGCCCTACAACGGCGGCCTGACCACTGCCCCACCCGGCTTCAAGACCGGCGACAGCATGCGCCCGGACCCCTTTGCGGGCGAAAAACCGCTGCTGGTGATCAACGGCAAGAACGTCGATTCGTTCAAAGGCATGCTCACCGCCACCACCGTGGCATTGGCCAGGCGCTACCCCGGCTTTCGCATCGACGTGTATCCGACCCACCGCACGGCATCGCTGCCCCAGGCGGTACTGGACAACAGCCGCAGGAATGCCACCCATGCCAGGTCCCTCAACGGCGGGATCGCCATCGACAACGTGATGCCCGGAGTGCCGTTCCCGATCCCGCAATCAGGCGCCGAAGCGATGTGGAACTTCCTGCTGCGCTACCAGGGCGTCAACATCCATTCCAAGTACGACTCCTGGACTGTCGACACAGCCGGCGTACCGAGCCTTGCGGTCACCGGCGAGGCATTCGTCTCCTTCCCGATCTACGAGAACATGTCCAAGCCGTTCAACAGTTCGGACATTTATTATCAGTTGAAATTGTCCTATACCGGGCCTGCGCGCCGAGCCGGCGAGTCGATCATGCTCAAGAACGCCACCAATGCAACGGAGTTTCCCGGCCGCGCCTGGCAATACATGCCGGCCCAGCGCCGGGTCAAACAGATTTCGATCCTGGCCTACGACACCCCCAACCCCGGTACTGCCCGTGCGCTCGAGCTGTATGACTGGACGCTGGTCGGCAAGCAGGAAATGATCGTGCCCTACAACACCTACAAGCTCACCTACGCTCGCGATGCCAAATCCCTGACCACGCCGAATTTCATTGCCCCGGATTTCGTTCGCTGGGAGAAACACCGGGTCTACGTCGTGGAGGGCAATCTCAAGCCCGGTGCAAAGCACATCTACCACAAGCGCCGCTTTTACCTGGATGAAGATACCTGGGCCGCGGTGGCCTCCGACCAATACGACACCCGTGGCCAGCTGTATCGTGGCTCCTTCGCTTTCTTCAGCCAGAGCTATGACCAGCAAGTCCCGGATGCCACGCCCTTCATGACGTACGACCTGTCGAAAGGCACCTACAACATCAATGGCGTGGTCGGCCCTCATGGCGGCATCCGCTACATCGAGCCGCTCTCGACGGCACAGTGGGTGCCGGAGTCCATGGCGGGTGCCGGTATTCGCTGAGTGGATGGTGACAAGGCCCCCCGAATCGAAAAAGGGGGCAGGACCTGCAGGGATCAGCTTTCGCCGGCAACAACCGGGTCTTGAACGGATTCGGCAGCCAGCTTCAACCGGTCAGCCTTGCTGATGTATTTATCCTTTTTTTGCGGTGCCAGTTTGGCACTGGCCTTTTTCGCGTGAGCCTTCAGTAGCTGCTTTATTTTCTTGCGACGATTCATGTTTTTCTGCTCAACCGGTGGTTCTTGAATGATATCAGCTTAAACATTCAGGCCGGGCTGCCGCTTCCCCATAAATGGGTTACTTCACCCACCCTTGCGGGCAATTACCACCAAATTGGAGGAACATCCCCTTTCTCCCCGCGTCTCCCGAATGCAAATCCGCCAGCAACTTGTTCATTAACCTGGGTTTTTTCTTTGCCCGGGTGATGGCTCATTAGTTGCACGCGCCCACTTGTGCCCACAACAGCAGTCGTCCCGGACATGGAGACGGCGGGACATCACGCGAGGGGTGAAACATGAAACGCACGACCCAACCAGGCAATTCCTTCTACTGGCTGCGCAAAACAAGCCTGCCTTGTGCGATGTTCTTTACCCTGGCCACGGCAGACGCCGCACCACTGGATGATTTCGGCCCGCCACCACCGACGGACCCCTCGGCGTTTACCAATCCGCCGGCCGATCCTCAGGCCGCGGTGGATGCCATAGAGGCCATGCCACCCACCAACACGGGTGCCTTCGCCCTGCCCAATGGCGTGTATGGTACCCGCACCACGCCGACGACCGACAACGTGCTGCCGCCAGCGCTGCAGACATCGTTCAAGATCCCCACCAACGGCAAGCCCAGCCCGTTGTTCGGGGCGCAGCCGTACACCCAGCAATTGCTGTTGTTCGAAGAATTCGGCACGGAAAAACTCGACCCGACACTGCCGCCGCCCACCCTGACCTTCCCGCCTCCGACCGTCGGCCCGGCGCCCGTGCAGGACCCGAACAACATCGCCCGCAGCGGCCCTTCGGCTGTGGCGCTCGAAGCCTTCATGCGCCAGCCCGGGCTGTACCCGTTTCCGTCACAGTATTCCAACGTGCTGGACCGTAACCCGTGGAAAGCGCAGGTAGAAGCCTTCCTCAACCGCCATCCGGTCGGCTCGCCGGCCGAAGGGCGTCCGCCAGGAAAAAGCTGGTCGCACCAGCGCTGGAACGAGTTCTACCCACAGGTCGCCTTCAAGACCGCTCAAGTGGGCGCCAAGCTCAACGGCGGCATGCGCGACCGCCGCCAGCTGCACAACTACGCCGTTGGTGAGTTCGGGCCGGGCGGGCTCTACAACCAGACCTCGGACAACCCGATCATTGTGGGCACCACCAAAGGCATCGACACCCGCTTTCACCCCAACATGCCGATTCAGAACCACAAGGCGCTCTGGACCTTCGACGGCACCTTTCCGCCAAAACTGTTAATGGTGCGCTACGGCCAGGGCGTGCTGATGCGGCACTACAACGCCCTGCCGATCGATCCATCAGCCAACATGGGTTTTGGCCTGCACACCCTCAGCACCCACGAACACAACGGCCACAACCCGGCCGAAAGCGACGGCTATGCCAATGCGTTTTTCTTTCCGGGGCAGTACTTCGACTATCGCTGGCCGATCCAGTTGGCCGGTTACGACAGCATCAACACCAGCGCGCAGGATCCGCGCGCGGCGTTCCCCTGCGCCCCGGGCGAAACCCTGTATGTCAACGACGCCACGCCGGGCCTGAAGACCTGCAACAACGGCACCATCAAGATCCGTGGCGACTGGCGCGAAACCATGAGCACCCACTGGTTCCACGACCACATGCTCGATTTCACCGCGCAGAACGTCTACAAGGGCAGCGCGTCGATGATGAACTACTACAGCGCCCTGGATCGCGGTAACGAAGCGCTGCAGGACGGCGTCAACCTGCGCCTGCCCAGCGGCTCGGCCTTGCCTTGGGGCAACCGCGACTACGACGTCAACCTGATGCTGGCCGACAAGGCCTGGGATCAGAACGGCCAACTGTGGTTCAACCCCTTCAACACCGACGGCTTCCTCGGCGATCAGATGCTGGTCAACTGGCAGTACCAACCACGTCTGAACGTGCGGGCGCGCAGCTATCGTTTCCGCATCCTCAATGGCTCGGTGTCACGTTTCTTCAGGATCGCGCTGGTGCGTGAAGTCGTCGGCACCGGTGGCGAATTCCCCGGCCCGACAGGTTCCGGCCTGTCTTACACCCGCGTGCCGTTCCACATGATCGCCAACGACGGCAACCTCATGGAACACGCCGTGCCGTTCGACGGCAGCATGGACCTGGACGCCGACGGCGATGTGCAGGACCACAACGCCATCCTGCCCGCCCAGAGCATCGCCGAGCGTTTCGACATCATCGTCAACTTCTCGAAACACGGGATCAGGACCGGTGACAAGCTGTACTTCGTCAACCTGATGGAGCACCACGACGGCAAGGGTCCGGAAAGTCTGCCGCTGAGCCTGGCCGATGTCCTGGCCGGCAGGTACAAGGCAGTGCTCAAGCTGACCAGTACCGGCTTGCGATGGGAGGACGGCGACCCGGTGGTGGGCAAGTTCATGCAGATGGTGGTCCAGCCTTATGCCGGCCAGGACGTGAGCATGAACCCCGCCGACTACGAACCCGCCAAGCCGGGCAAGCCTGTGGGTAAAAGTATGATCCCGCTGACCCTTAACCGCGATGATCCGGTGGTGCAAGCCAAGCTCAAGGCGGCGCGCCATCGCGAGTTCATCTTCGGTCGCTCCGACGGTACCGACGAAGAACCCTGGACCATCAAGACCGACGGCGGTTTCGGCTACCAAATGGATCCTCGGATCATCAGCGCCGCTCCGCAACTGGCCACCGGTCCGACCCCTGCCGGGTTCTCCGGCGACGGCACCCTGGAAGTGTGGAAAATCAGGAACGGCGGCAACGGCTGGAACCACCCGGTGCACGTGCATTTTGAAGAAGGCATCGTCCTCAACCGCGACGGCAAGGCACCGCCGGAATGGGAAAAATGGGCGCGCAAGGACGTCTATAACATCGGCCAAGGCATCGACAGTTCGGTGGACGTGGACATTGCGATCCGCTTCCGCGAGTTCGCCGGGACCTACCTGGAACACTGCCACAACACCCAGCACGAGGACACGTCCATGCTGATGCGTTGGGATGTCGAGCACCCCGGCCAGTTTCAGTTGATGCCAACGCCCCTGCCTGGTTGGGACGGCGTCACCTACGTCAATTCCGCCGCGCTGCCGACTTTCCGCACTGGCGATGAACGTGTCGAAGACCTCGCCAACCAGAAACCTGTCGCCAACCCCGACAGCGCCATCAGTAACACCGGCCAACCGGTGACCATCAACGTGCTGGCCAACGACAGCGACCCTGACGGCAACGTGCCGCTTAAAGTGGTGGGTCTGGAGCAACCGGACTCCGGCAAGGGCTCGGTCAGCACCGACGGTTTGCGTGTGATCTACACACCACCGGCCACGATCCCCGCGCCGTTCACCGCGACCTTTACCTATAGGGCCAGCGATGCGAAGAACGCGGAGTCGGCACCGGCGACGGTGTCCGTGGCGGTCTCGGCAGGGGTCGTCGAGAACCTGATCGTCACCAGCGCCACCGTCACCGCCCGTAGCAGCAGCCGCTGGTATTGGGTGCTGTCCGGCACCACCTCGCGTGGAGCGGGCAATAGCATCACGGCGACGGCCACGACCACAACCGGCACGGTGAACCTTGGCACCGCCACCCTGACGCTTACGCCGACAGGCGCGCGCTGGAATATAGCGGTGACAACCGTCGGCAGCGGCCCGTCGGCTGCCCCGACGGCGACCATCAAGTCGGCCTTCGGCAAAACCGTGACGGTGCCGGTAGTGAAGAACTGAGTTTCAACCTGGCTTTAGCGACGAGGGCCTCAAAGGATCTGAGGCCCGAATCGGTCAGTTCGGTTGGTCCCGTTCAACTTTGTGGCGCGATGATCCTGAGCCACGGCCAGCGAGCCTGATAACTTCTGGCCTTCTGATCGAACAAGTCCGGCCTGGGATTGCCTGGATTGATTCGAAGCAGCCCGTGCTCTGTGTCGGCCAGGCCGTTGGGGGCATAGACCTCGCCGGTGGCGACATCCCAACCGATGCAGGTACCGGCAACCAGGTAGCGATCGACTCCGTCCCTGGCGGACTCAAGCCTGGGATAATCCCCGCCGAACCGCTGGCTGTACCATAGATGAACGCGAGCCTGATTCTTGACCTCAACATTCACGTCGAGATCGTTGAACAGCTGCCGGGCTGACTGAATGACCTCGTTCTCTGCTTCCCAGGACAGATCATCATCGAAGTAAAAGACGTCGTAATCCTTCACTCCCCACTCTGGCGGTCGCTGTGACTGATGATTCCAGACGGCCTGGAACAGGCAGCCGGCCGTGAGCATGCATTGGTTCAAACCAAGCTCGGGCAAGCGTGTGTAAATTTCTGCGTTGACCGGATTGGTCATTGCGATCCTGACCAGGCTTTCGGCAGTCAATGTCATCTTCATCCCTTCCCTATCGATCTGATCCTGGCGACCGACAATACCCCCGGTGCTTTACAAATTCACGAAAAACACCGTCCTTCGCGACCTGCGACTATCGGCCAGCCTGGCGCCAATCATGGGACATTCAGGGGGTATGAAGTCGGTACTGACTATGTGGATGACACTTTTGAAGTGAGCCGCCGCCGTGCCTGCCCCGATAATCGATAGCTTACTGACGAACTGTCGAGGTCAAGCATGACGAACGCAAATACGGAACAAGTCAGCCCGCAAACACTGAGAAGAGTGATTGTCGCCGCCGGCATCGGCAATTTCGTCGAGTGGTTCGACTTTGCCGTCTATGGCTTTCTGGCCACGACCATCGCCCAGCAGTTCTTCCCCAGCGGTGACGCCAGCGCCGCGCTGCTCAAGACCTTTGCGGTGTTCGCCGTGGCCTTCGCGTTTCGGCCCCTTGGCGGGATTTTCTTCGGCATGCTGGGCGACCGGATCGGCCGCAAGCGAACCCTGGCGATGACCATTCTGCTGATGGCAGGTGCAACGACCCTGATCGGTCTGCTGCCCACTTATGCGGCGATCGGGGTCACCGCGCCGATTCTGCTGTCGCTGATCCGTTGCGCCCAGGGTTTTTCCGCCGGGGGCGAATACGCAGGTGCCTGTGCCTACCTGATGGAGCATGCACCGAGCGACAAACGAGCCTGGTACGGCAGCTTCATCCCGGTGTCGACATTTTCCGCCTTCGCTGCGGCAGCCGTGGTGGCCTACGCGCTCGAGGCGTCATTGTCGGCCGAAGCCATGGGCAGTTGGGGTTGGCGCCTGCCGTTCCTGATTGCTGCACCGCTGGGCCTGGTGGGGCTTTACTTGCGCTGGAAGCTCGACGAGACGCCGGCATTCCAGGCGGTGACCCAGGAACATGCGGTCGCCCACTCGCCGCTCAAGGACACCTTGCGCAACCATGGGGCGGCTATCTGTTGCCTGGGGGCCTTCGTGTCACTGACCGCCCTGTCGTTTTATATGTTCACCACCTATTTCGCGACTTACCTGCAAGTCGCCGGTGGCCTGAGTCGCGCAACCGCGTTGCTGGTGTCACTGATTGCATTGCTGTTCGCCGCGGCGATCTGCCCCCTGGCCGGGCTGTATTCGGACCGGGTCGGGCGTCGCATGACGGTGATGACGGCCTGCGCGCTGTTGATCGTTGTCGTGTATCCATCGTTCCTGATGGCCAGCTCCGGCTCGTTCGCAGCGTCCGTCGTCGGCGTCATGCTCCTGGCGATTGGCGCGGTGTTGTGTGGCGTGGTGACGGCGGCCTTGCTCTCGGAAACCTTCCCGACCCGCACTCGATACACCGCCTCGGCCATCACCTACAACATGGCGTACACCTTGTTCGGCGGCACCGCGCCGCTGGTGGCGACGTGGCTGATCAGCACCACCGGCAGCAACCTGTCGCCGGCGTTCTACCTGATCGCGATCGCATTGCTCGCGCTGGCCGGGGGACTGGCATTGCCGGAGACCTCGAGGATTTCCCTGCATGACGTTGCGGCGCAGGAGAAAGCCGAAGGCGTGGGTGCATCCGCCTGACACACGAAACGGGCCGGCAGGTGTCATGTCAGCGAGGTTTCCCTCAGAGGCCTTTGACTGGTGAGCAAAACCCTGCACAATTGCCGGCTGTTTTTGGGGCCTTCACTGGTTTGGAGGTCACTGGCTTGCCAGCGATGGTCGTTAGCGATAACGCGTGTGAGCTGGATAAACGCGGCGCATCTGAGTCCATCGCCAGCAGGCTGGCTCCTACAGTTTCAGCGTGGGCATGGTCCCTTGTGGGAGCTGGCTTGCCTGCGATGGTCGTTAACGATAACGCGTGTGAACTGGATGAACGCGGCGCACTTGAGTCCATCGCCAGCAGGCTGGCTCCTACAGTTTCAGCGTGGACACGGTCCTTTGTGGGAGCTGGCCTGCCAGCGATGGTCGTTAACGATAACGCAGGTGAACCGGATGAACGCGGCGCACTGGAGTCCATCGCCAGCAAGCTGGCTCCTACAGTTTCAGCGTGGGCATGGTCCCTTGTGGGAGCTGGCTTGCCTGCGATGGTCGTTAACGATAACGCGTGTGAACTGGATGAACGCGGCGCACTTGAGTCCATCGCCAGCAGGCTGGCGCCTACAGTTCCCCGGGAATGCGTAAAGAATCTTTTTTTCGACAGGACGTCACTCGTGCAACGGATTGTTATTCTGGGCAATGCCGGCAGCGGCAAATCCACCCTCGCCCGCACCCTCGGCAAGCATCTGGGGCTGCCCGTGGTGCACCTCGATACCCTGTTCTGGGAGCCCGGCTGGATCGAACCCGACGCGGAGCAGTTCCGCGCGCGGGTTAGCACAGCGATCGCAGCGGATACCTGGATTTGTGAAGGCAACTATGCCCGGCGCACCTTCGACCTTCGCCTGCCCCGGGCCGACCTGATCATCTGGCTCGATACGCCGCGACTCACCTGCTTCGCCCGGGTGATCCTGCGCAGCGTCATGAACCGTCCTCGCCCTGACCTTGCAGCCGGCTGCGCAGAGAAGCTCGACCGGGCGTTCCTGACGTTCCTTGAGTTCGTGTGGAATTTCGATCGAGGCTACCGCCCGGGTATCGAAGCGGTGCGCATGGCCACGGGCCCGCGGATTCCTGTGGTGCATTTGCGCAATAGTCGGGAGATTGCCGCCTTTCTCCATGGCTTGCCCGCAATGCCTGGAACCTGCCTTGAATAGAGGGGCGGCGACATCCGTCACCCGAGGTTATACGTCGCGCCCCGAAACCGACTCAATTGGACGTCACGCATGATTCCACAGCGATATCGTGAATTTGTCATGAAATGAAAAGAAATTGTCGTCGGATGAATCTCCGTCAGCCTCCCCCCTCCATAAATTCCTCTTCGGGCCCGTTCTGTTCTATAGGCTCAACATCATAATAATAATCCGAGGGGTCGCATCGTATGCGCGTGAATTTGCCCGTAATCGAGCATGAAAGAGTATTTCCCGCCGAACAACGATTGATCTCCACGACCGATCTCGATAGCCGGATCACCTACTGCAACGAGGCCTTTGTTGCCATCAGCGGTTTCACCTACGACGAATTGGTGGGCCAGCCCCATAACCTGGTTCGACACCCCGACATGCCTCCCGGGGTATTCATTCACATGTGGCACACCATCAAGCAAGGCAAACCCTGGATGGGCATTGTGAAAAACCGCGCGAAAAATGGTGACTTCTATTGGGTCAGTGCCTACGTCACGCCCATCCATGAAAACGGACGCCTGAGTGGTTACGAGTCGGTTCGTTCGCTGCCCAGCCGCGACCAGGTTCGTCGGGCTGCAGCACTCTATGCACGGATGCGGGCCGGCAAGCCCATCGTTTCGCTGCGCACGCGGATTTCCCGGCCGCTGCAACACGGCTGGCCGTTGCTGATCGCTGGCGCAGTTTCATTGCTCGCCGACCAGTGGCTGCCCAATGCGGCGGCACAGGGACTGATGGTGGCAAGCCTGTGTATGGCCTGGTACTTGATCGACTCCCGGCATCGCAGAGCCATCGAGCGCACCCTGGCCGAGCATCCAAAAGCCTTTTCCGATCCATTGGTCGCGCTCACCTACAGCGACAACCATGGTCCCCAGGGGCGCCTGGACATGGCCATGGTCAGTGAGGAAGCGCGCTTGCAGACCGCCCTGAGCCGACTCGTCGATGCCGGGGTCAATGTCAAGGCCAAGGCCGCGCAGTCATCCGAACTCTCCGGTTCTCAGGCGCAGTCGCTTGATCGTCAGCGCAGTGAAACCGATCAGTCTGCCGCCGCCATCCAGGAAGTCACCCAGAACGTCATCAGCACCGCGCATGCCGCGTCGCAGGCCGACCAGTTGACGCGTGAGGGCAGTGAACTGGCCCGGCAAAGCCTGAACGCCATGGAAACCATGCATGAGGCGGTCAACGAAATCGGCAAGGCGGTCAACGCATTGGCGAGCGAAACGCAATCGATCGGCAGTGTCGTGGATGTCATCACGTCCATTGCCGAACAGACCAACCTGCTGGCGCTCAATGCGGCGATCGAGGCGGCCCGGGCCGGTGAGCAAGGTCGCGGTTTTGCCGTAGTTGCCGACGAGGTGCGCTCCCTTGCACAACGCACTCGCACCTCCACCGAGCAGATCCACGGCATCATCGCTTCTCTGTACGACGGTGCCGATCGCGCAGTATCAACGGCCAACCGTGGCGAGCAGATGTCCCGCGAAAGCATGCAGCGTGTCGAGGCGGTACAGTCGGCGCTGGTCGGCATCAGTCAGGCCGTCACCCGGATTACCGGAATGAGCCAGCAGATGGCCTCGGCGTCTGAAGAACAAAGTCACGTGGCTGAAGACATCAATCAGCAGATCACCCGTATTGCCCAGCTCTGTGATCACAGCGCCGGGCAGGCCAAACAAGGCGCCGCAATCAGCCAGGATCTTGAAGTCATGGCTGAATACCTGCACAGCCTGGCCGAGCGTTTTAACCGTTAGTGGCGACAGGGCGATTCCTGCTTGGCCATGGTCCTCGCCAATTGATGCGGCTCCGAACCAATGGCATCACCTGTGGCGAGGGAGCTTGCTCCCGCTGGGGTGCGCAGCGCCCCCAAAAAGAGGGACTGCTGCGCAGTCCAGCGGGAGCAAGCTCCCTCGCCACAGCTACGGCAATGCATAGACCCTGAACAGTCTCTTCACGGTAAGGTTGCTCCCGCCCAGATACTGGTCGTAGGCCTTTTCCACAAAGCCCGAGTAATAGGCTTCACTCAGGGCCGTATCGACCAGCAGGCGGAAGTCTTCGTCGTTGCGATCGACCATCATCGCCACCGGCGAGTACTCGAAGATGCGGTCCAGGATCATCAGGTTCTGCGCCGCACCTTCCTTGGCGATTTCGTTTCGCAGCAACATGCGTTCGGAAAAGAAGGCATCGACCTTGCCCTCGGCGACCAGCTTGACGCCCTCGTCGTTGTTGGCCACGGTCACCAGCGAGGCGATCACGTTGAGCAGGCGCATGCGTTCGCGAATCCAGTCTTCGGTCACCCCGCCCTCGAGGGTCGCGTAGGTCTGGTTGGCCAGGCCATTGTTGATGCTGGCACGCCAGGTCGGGCCGGCAGTGGCGACCTTGCCATTGAGCACATTGAGCAAGGGTTCGGCCGCATCGTTGCGCACCACGACCGAGAGGCCGGCGGTGTAGACCGGGATGGAGTAGCTGATCATCTTGCGCCGTTCCAGGGTGGGCGCGGTCGGCGTGCAGAGGATATCCACCTTGCCCTGGCTGACGGCACTGACCTGGTTCGCAACCGTGACCGGCTGGTAGTGCACTTGCAGGTCGGGCAGGCCCAGTTCGCTCTTGAGCTTGTCGGCGACTTTCAGGCACAGGTCGATGGCATAACCGCTGGCCTTGTCGCCTTCCTGCTTGCTGAAGGGCGCCAGGTCCGGCAAGTAGCCCAGGTTAAAGGTGTGGCTGCTGCGCACGCGCTCAAGGGTGTTGGCGCCGGCCACCAGTGGCAGCGTCAAGAGTGCGAAGGTAAGCAGCAGTCTGGTGGTTGTGGCAAATGGTACGTTCATGTCCGGTTTCCCTGTATGCAGATGTCTGTGCAGTCCTGTTGGCTACGCCTGAGGGTTTGCGGCCCTGGCCTGGCTGGCCACTGGCACTTCGGTGAAGCGCTTGGCGAGGAATCCGTAGAGCAGGTAGCCGACAGCGAGTACCAGGGTGCCGCCCATCACCGCGTCCTTGCCGCATGCATACAGGGCGTACAGGGAGTACGTGACGGCAATCAGCAAGACCACCACGTTACGCGTGCGAATCGCAGATGAGACCCCGGCCTTGTGCATGATCACCAGCAGGCCGGTCAGCGCAGTAATATAGGGGATGAGGTTGGTGACCGCGGCCAGGCTGACCAGCTTGCTGAACTGCGCGGCGGCGTCGGGCGAGATGGTCGACAGGGCCATCAGGGTTTGCAGCACACCGCAGACGATCATGCCGACGACGGGCGCATTCATCGAGTTGACCTTGCTGAACAGCTTGAGGAACAGGTTCTGGTCAGCCGTCATCTTGGCCGTTTGTGCCAGGGTGAATTGCCAGCCCAGCAGCGAGCCGACACAGGCCATGACCGCCAGGGCCATGACGATATTGCCCACCATCGGATTGAATATCGTCGCGTAGACCAGCGCAAAGGGCGCCGAGGACTTGGCCAGTTCGGCGTTGGGAATGATGCCCTGGATGACGGTGGTCGACAGCACATAGACCACGGCAGCGCCGAGGGTGCCGAACAGGCAGGCCAGCGGCACGTTGCGCTTGGGGTTTTCCACGGCATCGGTGGCCTGGGCCGCCGACTCCATGCCCAGGAAGGCCCAAAGGGTCAGGGGAATGGCTTTGCTGATAGCTTCGGAAATCGGCAGGCTGTTGGGGTTCCAGGCGGCGGCCAGCACATCAGGCTTGAACCAGAACCAGCCGATGATGCTCAGGCCCGCTACCGGAATGATCACGCCCCACACCGTGAATGCACCGATCTTGCCGGTGATGCCCGGGCCCCCGAAATTGGCGAAAGTGGTCAGCCAGATCAGCCCGATGGTGCCGACGCACAAAGGAATGGCACCCGTGCCCAGCCAGGGCACGAAGGCGGTCATGTAGCCCACCGCCGAAATGGCCACGGCCACGTTGGCGATGGCCAGGGACAGGAAGTACAGGTACGAGCAGAGGAAAAAACCCGACTTTGAATGGGCCTCTTCTGTGTAGGCGGACAAACCGCCGGAACGCGAACAGAAGACTCCGCATTGGGCAAAGCAGTAAGCGATAGCCATCGAACCGATCGCGGTGAAGATCCATGACAGTAGCGAGACGGCACCCAGTTGAGCCATGTTGGTGGGCAACATGATGATGCCCGAGCCCATCATGTTGACCGTTACCAGCGTCGTGAGCCCCATCAGGCCCATTTTCTTGCTTGAATCAGCCATCGCAAACTCCTTGCCTTGTTCAGTGTTTTGAACTTGGGCCTGGCGACGTGCAACACGCGGCCGGACTGGGGCTAATGCTTGATCAGACCTTGAGCCTGTAAACGCACCGCATTGCTGGCAGCGATCTTCAAAGCGTTCAGAAGCAGAATTTCTCTGTCTGTCCGACGTTGAAGTTCCCGGGACGAGTATCTGGGCAGGCATCATGTCCCAAGGCCAGGAGCGATTGCCCTATTGGGTATAGTTCAAATTTACAATCTGTTACTTCCTGCTGATTTTTTACTGGACCGCTTGGGCATGCACATGACGATCAGGCACCTTCCTTTTCCGTGGACGAACGAATAATGAAATCCTCCGCAGGTTTGCTGTTGTCGGGTATCGAACTGGATCGTGCCAGTTCCATCCCCTTGTACCGCCAACTCTACTTGCAGATTCGCAAACAGATTCTCAGTGGCAGGATTCAGGGCGGCGTGCGCCTGCCGTCCACGCGGACCCTGAGCAAGGAGCTTGAGCTGTCGCGAATCAGCATTCTCAATGCGTTCGATCAACTGATTGCCGAAGGTTTCCTGACGTCGCGGACCGGGGCCGGGACTTACGTCGGCCATGAATGGGAAGGCCGCGGTATTGAAGACGATGAGCACAAGCGCCAGCCGCCTCGCCTGTCCGACCTGAGCCAGTCGATGCTGTCGTTGCGCAGCGATCATTTCCGTGGTGTTTCCTATGCCGGCTGGGCGACCGGCAGCCCGACCTCGTTCCTGCCCAGTCACAGCGCTTACGATGCGTTCCCGCAATCGGTCTGGAAGCGCCTGTTGAACCGCCACCTGCACAAACCGACCAAGGCCATGCTCGGCTATGGCGAACTGCAGGGCTTGCTGGCCCTGCGCGAGGCGATTGCCGAGTACGTCTTCGATGCCCGCGGCATTGATTGCAGTGCCGAGCAGGTAGTCATCGTGTCCGGCGCCCAGCAAGCCTTCAACCTGCTGGGCATGCTGTTGCTCAACCCGCAGGACAGCTTCTGGATGGAAGATCCGGGGCATATCGCGGCGCGTATTGCGCTCCAGGCCCAGGGTGGCCAGGTCGTGCCGTTGCGTATCGACGAACAGGGGATCGATGTCCGGCAAGGCCTGGCTGTGTGTCCTGACGCCCGCCTGGTGTTTACCACGCCTTCTCGCCAGCATCCTTTGGGCGTCACCATGAGTTATGCACGACGCCAGGAACTCATCGACTGGGCCGCGCAGAATCAAAGCTGGATCATCGAGGACGATTGCGACAGTGAGTTTCGCTACAACGGCCGCCCCCTGCCCGCGCTCTATGCCATGGACCAGTGGGCTCGGGTCATCTACGCCGGGACCTTCAGCAAGGTGCTCTTCCCCTCGCTGCGACTGGGGTACGTGATACTGCCGCACGCCCTGGTCGAACCCTTCTGCACCCTGCGGGCGGTCATGGATCGCAGCCCGCCCACCCTGCTTCAGGCCGCCACCGCGGACTTCATGCGCGAAGGCCACTTCCTCGGCCATATTCGGCGGATGCGCGCCCTGTACCAGGCTCGCCAGCAGGTACTGGTCGAACAGCTACAGAAACAACTGGGGACTTTCTTCAGGATCACCCCGGTGGAAGCCGGCATGCACATGATCGCCTGGTTACCTGCGCATCTCGATGACGATGCCCTGGCCAGGGAGCTCGACCAACATGGCATTCATACCTACCCCCTGAGCGACTACTGCGTCGAACATGTCTTGCCGCCGGCGCTGCTGATCGGCTTTGCCAGCACCCCCGAGGACCAGGCCCAGGCGCGGGTCGAAGAGCTGGCCCTGGCCCTGGACAAAATGGGTTACCTGCAGCCGGCCACCTGACGCCGGGCAAGTGGTCTTATGATTTAGCTGATAATGGATCTATCGAGAGTTCCTGACTGGCGCGATAAAGGCTGCGCCGGTAGACCCGGTGTCTGAACCAGGAACGACTCGAATGAACAATAAGATCCAGGAACGATTCAACGCCTTGCTCAGCCATAAGGCTGTCGAGGCCGAGGCTCCCCCTCAACTGACCGAGGCACTGGCCCGCCGGTTGCTCGACCGACTTGGGCAACTGCGTCTGTTTGCCCATGCCTACCCCTTGCTGACCAACCTGACCCACGGCCGTGTCACCCCTGGCGACCTGCTGGACTTTGCCTATCGCCATGAACTCCAGGGACTGAGCCTGCACCTGCTCGACGGTGAGGAAAACAGCCTGAGTCAAATGACAGCCGCGCAGCTTCAGGCGTTCGCTGCCAAGGCCAATGCCCTCGGGCTGGACGTGCATCTGGAAATCAGCAGCACCCTGAAAAAAGATGTCGATCAAGTGATCGCCATCGCCAAGGCGCTGGGTACCCGCAACATCCGTGTCTACTCACGCTACGAAGGGGCGCTGTCCCGGGTCATGGACGTGATCGAGTCGGACCTGCACTACCTCGCGCAACAGGCAGAGGAACACGACCTGTTCTTCGATTTCGAGCAGCACGAGGAACTCAAGAGCGGCGAGATCGCGCAACTGCTGAGCCGGCTGAACCACCCGCGCCTGCACGCCCTGTTCGACTTCGGCAACATGATCAATGCCTGCGAACAGCCCCTTGCGGCACTGCGCACCCTGGGTCCGCACATACGCCAGACGCACCTCAAGGGTGTGCGCATCGTGCCCGAGCAAAACGGCTTCGGGCATTACGGCGTGCTGCAAGGCAGCGACGAAGACGACCTGCCCAGCGCTCGCATGTTGTTCGAACTGCTGATGCTCGGCGAATCAACCCCGCAGGTGATCGCCTTCATTCTCGAGCAGGAAAACCATTACGTGGCACCGGCGTTCCGCCAGCTCGACGAAGCCGCCGACCCGTTCATTGCGTACCGGGAAATGAGTGAAACAGCGCTGCCGCAAGGCTACTCGCTGGAGCGAATGCTGGCCGATGAACACCGTTGGGCAAACAACCAGGTCGCCTACGTACGAGGTCTGCTGGCCGAGTTCCGAACCCTGGCCGAGTTGACCCTGGCCCATTGCGCTGACGCCTGAACCTGACGTGCCGAACGGCACTGCCTACCCCAATACGCCTGGAGAACAATAATGACATCCCAAGACAAGGCCAAATGGCTCAGATTCCTGATTCTCATCCTCGGTGGCGGCACCATCTACAAGCTGGCGAGCCTCAAGGACGCCTTCTATATCCCCATGCAGGAGTTCATGGGGCTGTCCCACACTGAAATCGGCGTGCTGCTGAGCGCCAACGCCATCATCGCCACCGCGCTGTTCGTGGTGGGCGGCATGCTCGCCGACCGGTACGACACGCGCAAGCTGATCCCCCTCGGCCTGATCGGTACCGGGGGCCTGGGACTTTACCTGGCGACCTTTCCGCCCTTCAGCAATCTGCTGGTTGTGTTCTGCCTGTTGGCCGTGTGTGCCGACTGCCTCTTCTGGCCATCGCTGCTCAAGGCCATCCGCAACCTGGGTGACGATAAGGAACAGGGGCGCCTGTTCGGTCTGCTCGAAGGCGGGCGTGGCGTCATCGATACTCTGGTCGCCTTCTCTGCGCTGGGCGTCTTCGTCGCCATGGGCTCCGGTGAAAACGGTTTGAAGTCGGCGATCCTGTTCTACTCGGTCATCGACATTCTTGCCGGTACCCTGACCTGGCTGTTGCTCAAGAGCGGCAAAACCCAGTCGACCGTCAAGCCGAAGAACGGACTGTCGAACCTGCTCGAGGCCATCAAGGTGCCGGGCATCTGGCTGGTCAGCCTCAACGTGTTCATGGTCTACATCGTGTACTGCGGCCTGACCTACTTCATTCCCTACCTCAAGGAAATGTACGAACTGCCCGTGGCCCTGGTGGGCGCCTACGGCATCATCAACCAGTACTTCCTCAAGATCCTCGGCGGCCCCGCTGGCGGCTTCATTGCCGACAAGCAGTTCAAGAGTTCCAGCCGTTACCTGAAGTGGGCATTCCTGGCGTTGTTGCCGCTGATGGGCGTCATCATGCTCATCCCGAAAAGCCCGGATTACATCTACGCAGGCATGGCGGCCACCCTCTCCTTCGCGCTGATTGTGTTTTCCATGCGCGGTGTGTTCTGGGCACCGATGGGTGAAGTCGGCATTCCCCAGCACATCACGGGCTCGGCCTTTGGCATTGGTTGCCTGATCGGCTATGCGCCGGGCATGTTCGCCTACGTCATCTATGGCGCGATACTCGACCACTTCCCGGGTCAACAAGGCTACAACTACGTCTTCTCGTTGATGAGTCTGCTGGCCATTGTCGGGTTCATGGTATCGAGCCTGCTGTATCAAGCGGTGCGCAAGAATTCCGCGGTCACGGGCCAGGTCAGCGCCGCGCAAGCCTGACCCTGGACCGCGTCCAGGCGTCTTGACGCAACGCCGTGCGGCGGTAACCGGTGCCTCCCGGTTACCGCCGCATGGACGCCATGCACCAGGCATGACCACGCATAACGTCAAACGCGACAGATTTCCAACGTGGCGCGTAAACCGCCAGCGATGCGGTTCTCCAGTCTGATCTGCCCACCCAGGCGATCGGCAATGGCCTTGACGATGGTCAGCCCCAACCCTGCCCCCTGATCGTTTGCGCGACTGTAGAACCGCTCGAAGAGCCGATCACGATCCTGCTCATCGATACCCGGCCCCTCATCTTCGACAGACAGTTCGTAGCCGTTACTCTTTTCGACCAGCTTTACCGTGATCACGCCGTGCCGGGGGGAGAAATTCACCGCGTTGGTGACCAGGTTGTTCAAGGCAATGTCGATGGCCGCAGGGTCGACCCTCACAAGGCCGATGTTGTTGCCGACATCGAAAACCAATTCAAGATCCTTGCTCAACAACCAGGGTGTCAACTGAACCAGGCTGTCGCGAACCGTGGCTGCCAGGTCAATCGGTGCAGGCGGTTGCGCGCCTGCTTGAGGCTCGATACGAGCCATGGTGAGCAATTGATTGACCAGCCGGCTGGTACGGTCCACCCCGGCAATCAAGTGTTCAAGCGACGCACGACGCTCCCCTTCGCTCGCCGCTTCCATCAGGTTCTGCGCATGCACCCTGAGCACGGCCAGTGGTGTGCGCATTTCGTGGGCGGCATCAGCGATAAAACGTCGCTCACGTCCCATGACTTCCTGAATCTGCGCAAGCATACGGTTAAGGGCTGCCTGCATCGGCTCAAGCTCGGTAGGCAGCGGCGTCAATTGCAGGGGCTCGAGTGATCCGGGATGCCTCGCCCGCAGTGTCGCAGCCATGTTGACCAGAGGTTTCAATCCCCAGCCGATGGCCAGCCAGAGCATGGCGGCCAGTATCAAACTCCCCAGAATGTTAGGCCACAAGGTGTGGCGTACGATGCGGTCCACCAGGTCCGTGCGCACGTCGTCCCGTTCCCCCACCCAGATACGCAGGTTGTTCTGCTTGTCTTCAAGCAGGAAGGCGCGCCAGTGCCGGTTGTTCAGGTCGACTACATCGCTGAAGCCTGGTGTGACCGGGGGTTGGCTGAAAGACGGAGAACTGGCGGTATGCACCAGCACTTCATTCCTGGCATTCCAGACCTGAAACGCAATCTTCGTTTCATACGGATGCCCGTCGGCCCTGGGCGTCGCCTCGTTCAGGGCCTGGTTGAAAGCCCTGTACAGATCTGCGTGATCCTCGCTCACCATGGGCATACGCATGACGCCTTGCAGCAGGCGAGCATTCTGGGCCAGTTGGGCATCATAGACTTCGGCAATTTCATGGTTGCTGTCGTGCAGGTTCAACACGCTGATCACCGCCAGACCTGCGAGCATCAGGCCAATGATCAGGGTCAGGGTGCGCCGGCGGATCGAGGTCATCGACGCTCCTCCACCAGATAACCGATACCACGGACGGTGCGAATCAGATCGGTGGAGAGCTTCTTGCGCAGGTGATGGATGTGCACTTCCAGCGTGTTGCTTTCAGCCTCCTCACTCCAGCCGTACAGCAACTGCATCAGATGATCGCGAGTCAATACCCGGCCCGGTGGCGAGAGCAGTTCGTGGAGCAACTGGTATTCCTTGGGTGTCAGGGCCACCGGTTCGCCTTTGTAGCTGACTTGCTGGGTGCCGGGGTTCAGGCTGATGCCCGCGTGCTCGATCAGCGATTGCCCACGCCCGGCGCTGCGCCGAAGCAACGCACGTATGCGCGCCTTCAATTCTGCCAGGTCGAAGGGTTTGATCAGGTAGTCATCGGCGCCGGCATCCAGGCCGGCGATGCGGTCTTCGGTGGCATCGCGTGCCGTCAGGATCAGCACCGGCAGGTTGGAGCCGCTGTCACGCAAGCGCCTGAGCACTTCGAGACCGTCCATGCGTGGCAGGCCAAGGTCGAGCACCGCCAGATCAAAGATTTCACTGAGCAGCGAGTGCAAGGCACTGTTGCCGTCCTGCAACCAGTCGACGGTATAACCTTCACGGCGCAGGGCCTGATGAATGCCCTCGCCGAGCGCCACGTCATCCTCTACGAGTAATAAACGCACAGGGTCTCCTGTCAGCCGAGTTTCTTGTTCACGTCCACCAACAACGCTTCGATCTCCTTGCGGCGCCCGGCATCCGCGCTCTCGCGGCCAGGTCGGGGAGCAGCCTGCAAGGCTTTTTGCAACGCTGTCCTGGCTTCGCCATAACGCTTCTGACGGTAGAGGTGATCGCCCCAGAAGTACAGGCTGTCGATGCCGTTGGGGTTTATTTGCAATGCCAGCTTGAGCAACTGCTTGGCCTTGTCCGAATCGCCGAAACCGATGGGCCAGCCCGGTACGCGGTCATAGAGGGCCGCCAGACTGGTATAGGCTGAGCCTTGCAGGGCCTTGGGGTCCAGGGCCAGGGCTTTTTCCAGATCGGCCTTGGCATCCTTGACCTTGCTCAGCGCACCCAGCCCACCCTGGGCACCCGCCCAGCTACTGGTGACGATGCCAGACCAGATCCACGCCTCCGCCGCCGCTTGGCGCTCCTGCTTGAAACTCGAAGCCTGGGCCGCCAGCTTCTCGAAAGCCGCAGTGCGTTGGCCCTCGGGCAGCTCGTACTGAATGTGCGCCCAGCTTTGCTGGATACCGTTGAGACGCTGCTGGTCGGCAGCATCCAGCGCCCAGACACCCTGGCTCAATGCGCCCAGCAGCAGGCAAGCGATGATCTTTTTCATGGTTCGAGATTCTCCTGGTCGGGATTCTGGCTCAGGCGGCGGATCAGTGGCAGTTGTTTGCGCAAACCACGGTCCACCAGATGGGGCAGGAGGCTGTTCAGGCGTACAAAAAAACGCTCGGGCCAGCCCAGGTACAAGTCGCGACGGTCACCGGCAATGGCGTGAGTCACCGCGGCCGCCACGGTTTGCGGATCGTCGACATTGGTTTTGAGCGCATCATTGAGCGCTTGGGCTGCCGGGCTGTTCATGCCGGTACGGGTCGCTCGCGGAGCGACGTAGAGCACACTGACCCGGGTGTCCGCCAACTCTCGGCGCAGGGCCTCGGAGAACCCGCGCAGGGCAAACTTGGTGGCGCAGTAACTGGCGTAGCCGGGGTAGCCAATGGAGCCATAGGTCGAACCGACGTTGACCACCATGGCACTGTCGGCTTGCTTGAGCAGCGGCAACATCAGTTTTGTCAGGCACATCGGCGCACTGATGTTCACCGCGAGCATCGAATTGATCTCACCGTCGTCGAGCTGTTCGAGCATGGCGAAATGGTTGACCCCGGCGGCATTGATCAGCAGGTTGATGCCGCCGATGTTCTGGGCCCGCGCCAGCACCTCGCGGCGGTCGGAGAGAAACGTCAGGTCTGCACGGATCCAACACAGATTATTGGGATAAAGCTCGAGCAACGGCACCAGGGGCTCCCGATGGCGAGCCACGGCCAGCACCTGGGCACCACTGGCGCAGAGTGCAGTGGCGATGGCCAGGCCGATGCCGCCGCTGGCACCGGTCAACACGACGCGGGCTTCAGACAGGCGCATGCAGGCTCTCCCCGTTACGCGGCAAGCCACGAAACATATCGGCGTAGAGCCGGTACACCACTTTGGAGGCATGAATGACGGCGGCCTGGTCGTGCGGGTCATCCAGACGGTTCATCAGTCGACGGTAGGTCTGCATATGTTCGATATCGAGCGAACCGTGGGAGCTGAGGTAGCTGAATGCGCTTTCCGGCAAGTCCAGACGCTGGCGAATACTGCCGGCGGCGTGGGTCGCCAGGGCGATGCTCGTGCCTTCAAGCACGTTGACCATGCCAAACAGTCCCACCGGATTGTCCCTGGCAATCAGGTCGTAGAGGAAGCTGACCATCAATTCGATCGGCAATGACGGACGCCCGTCCCGTACTGCGTCCCTGTCACCGCCGCAGGCTTGAATGTCATTGAGTACCCATTGTTCGTGGCCGTACTCTTCCTCGATGTACTCACATACCGCTTCGCGCAACCATTCCAGGCGCAATGGCAGGCGTGCACCGCATGCCATCATCAACGGCACGGTATGGCGCACGTGGTAATAGGCCTGTGCCAGAAAGGCCCGGTAACTTTCCAGGATGACATCGCCCTGCAGCGCATCACGGATGATCGGCAGGTTGAACAACTCATTGCGTTCTTGCTCAGTGGCTTGTTGCAAGGTGTCAAAAAAGCTCATGGTGCGGATTCCTCGGAAAATGCAGATTCGGTCAATTGCCGCCGGTAGCGCTCGATGATGGCGTCACGGCGGGGCCGGCCATTGGCGGTAAGCAAGCCGTTGGTGGCGGTGAAGGGTTGGTCCAGCCGACTCCAGTGGCGGACCTGGGCGTACTCGGGCAAAGCTTCGTTGGCCTGGGCCACGGCGGTGGCCAGCTGTTCGTCGCTACAGTCCGGTCGATGCGGCCAGAGCAGCGCATGGTTGTGAGGCATCGCCTCGCCATAGACGAAGGCCTGGGCGACAGGCCCGCACTGAGTCAACTCGGCTTCCACCCACTCGGGGTTCACGTTGCGCCCGAAACTGGTCACGAACTGATGCTTCTTGCGCCCCTTGAGGTAGAGAAAACCTTCGGCGTCGAACTCGCCGAGATCGCCGCTGGGCCACCACTGGGCGGTGTGCGGCGCCTCTCCCAGATAGCCCAGCAAGGTTGAACCCTTGATCAGCACTTCTCCGTCCTGCGCCAGGCGAATCTCCACATGGGGCAATGGCCGTCCGACACTGCCGGGGCGCCGAGCTTGCGGGCGATTGAGGCACACCACCGATGCGCACTCGGACAGCCCGTAACCTTCATAGACGGGTATGCGCACGCGTTCAGCGCGATGCAGTAGATCTTCACTGACCCGGGCACCGCCCACGGCGGCAAAACGCAAGTGCTGTGGATCGAAAACCTTCTGCTCGGCAGCACCGACCAGCATCAGCAATAACTGCGGCACCAGGACCAGGCTCTGAGGCGAGCGGCTGGCCAGGCATCCCAACAGTTTCGGCACCTCCACACCGCTGGCGCCTGCAATCCCCAGGGTTTTCTGGCTGGGCAGGCTCAAGGTGGCCCCGGCATACAGTGCGGCGTAACAACCGATGTTCTCCAGCAAAATGGCCAGGGGAAGCAGCGCCAGGTGGTGTTGCGGATCAGTGGGTTTGCTGGCCTGATCCAGCTCGCGAGCGACCCGCAGAATGCTGTCGGCACTCAGGCACACGCCTTTGGGTGTGCCTGTGGTGCCGGAAGTGAAGGTCAACTTGGCGGTGCCGTCAGGCATCCGGTTCGGGCCACTGAACGTGCGGTGCCAGAACTCGCCGCACTTCTGATATCCAGCGGCTTGCAGTTCGTCCTGCAATGGCGGTTCGGCAATGACGTGTTCGGCCTGGCTTTGCTCCAGGCAATGCTTGCGTTGCGCCGGACTGAAAAAAGGTGGCAAGGCTACGCAGGTCAAACCCTCGAACAGCGCGGCCAGGTCCCACAGCATGGCCTCGATACCATTGTCCAGTGCCAGGGCGACCACCCTGACCTCTTCATCGCGCAGGCGCTGCTGACGATAGCTGACCTCGGCATAGAGCGTGGCGTAGTCGAGCTTGCGATGGTCGTCCCACAAGGCAATGGTGTTGGTTTTTTGCTCAGCATGATGACGCAGGGTCTGTTTGAAACGCTCCATTTCAGGCGACATGGCAGGTCCCTTCAATGGAAGTCGGCAAACCCAGGCGACTGAACAGGCCCGTGTTGCGTAAGTGAATGAAACCGGAACGAATATTGCCGAAATGAACCCACGGTTTGCTTTCGTAGTAACTGCCCCAGGCGTGGCGGTCTTCGCCAAGACGCGCCGGGTCGGCAGCACACAGGGTCACGGGTTTCAAGCCAAGTCGATGAAAGCTATTGACCAGCCCCAGGTTTCCAGTGAAAGCGACCCATTCCAGCCCCCCCATGGCCAGCAGGTAAGTCATCGCGATGATGCTCATACGTGCGCTGCCGGTGTCGCTGGCCGCCAGGTTCCCGACCTCGACGATGGCTGAGCGGCTTACGGTATGGTCGGCCGCGGCACTGATCAGCGCATCGATCGCCTCGTCCAGGTAACCTTCCAGAAACAGCGGTCCGTCGCTCGCCAGACGCACGCCAACCACCGCACAAAGCGTGCCGCACGCATCGCTCATGCCAAACAGCTGCGGCATGAAGTGACGAACATCGGCACCGTGGGCCCTGCGAAACCGTTGCTGGATAAAGGCTTCGAAGCCCCCCCTTTGCGGGGCGCCAGGCAAGGCCCTGACAAGATGCATCTGCTGTGCTTCGGTCAGGCCAAAGCACAATGGCAACTGAACGTTCCAGTTGAAATCGGACATTGAAAAACATCTCCCCGGATCAATTGGGGAGCAGTATCAAAGACAATTCTTAACGAAGTCTGAAGGTGACAAGACGATTCTCTTCAGTGGCCTTCTGATTGTCACCTTGCATGACCTTGGCCGGCCCGGGCGTCGACACTGCACCCGTATCCGCCCCGGCAACCGGCAGGCGGGTCGACAGGGGTACGCTCTGCGTGACGTTTGCCATCCGGGTGATTTCCACCTGCACCTTGTCCTTGCCGAGCAGGTAGTCGGCCAGCTTCTGCGAAAACGGCCAGTAGTTCAGGTCGGCCGTCAGGGTCAGCGGCCCGACGGCGTCGGCCGGCACCAGGAAGGAGAACTCCCCGATATCGTAGCCCTTGGGCAGAATGCGGTTGTCCGAGAGAATCTGCGTGGCATTCCAGACCTCGACGTCCAGCGGGTTGCCGTCCTTGTCGCCTATGTGCACTTTGAAATTTCGCGTGTTGACTTCAGTCTTGCCGTCCTTGATCGAACCCAGCCGGTAGATCTCGCGACCCGTGGCATCCAGCACCCGGAAATCGATCCACATCTCCCGTCCCTCCGGAAAGCCGGTCGGCAGCTTGTGCCCTGCGCCGACATTGGAAACCTTGACGGCGACCGAGGTGTATTGCCCGGCAACGATCGCTGCCGGCAATTGCTCGAAGGTTATTTCCCCCGCGCGTGCAAGCATGTTGCGAGCCCGTTGCGCGCCCTCTTCCTGACCGAGATGGTTGAGCATCATCGCGTTGGCCCCGCTGAACCAATGCGAGGCGACCGACTCGCGTTCCGGCCCCGTGATCGCGGCCTTGCCCTTGAACCCCGGCATGTGGCAACTCTGGCAGGTGATATCGTTAAGGCTGTAGGTACTCTCCTGCCATTCGTCATAGGTGCGCTCCACCGCCACGCTGCTGAACGGGTGCGTGACGTTGTGGCAGGTGCCGCAAAAATCCGAGCGGGTGTGCAAAGCCGAGTAAACAGTGTCGTGATAAGGCGAAACGGCGTCTTTGCGCGGGCCGAACTTGGTCGGTTTGCCGTGTGCTCGGGGGCTCATGACATAGGCCCCGTTATCGAGGCCCGTGCGGGCAATGATGTTGTGGCAGGTCTCGCAGTCGACCCCGGGCATCGGATGATTCTTCTCACTGTCTTCAATCGAGGAGCGGTTGACTTGCGAAGTGATCTGCCCGGTCGTGAGACCGATCGGGGTATGGCAGCCGGTGCAGAAGTTATCGACCTTGCCCTCGGTGGCCGCACTCGCACGCTTGAGCAAGGCCCGATAGATGGGTTCATCCCAGGCCTGGGACATCATCGACGAGCGCCACTGCCTGTAGATCTCCGTATGACAAGCGCCACAGACCTGGGCATTGTCGAAGTCCTTCACATTCAACACCAGGTTACCGGTGGTATTGGCCCGGTGCGGGAAGAACGGCATCCCGCCCGTCACACGCATGAGCCTGGAGCGTGCCGGCTCCAGCCACTTCTCATTGCTCTGATTGTCATTGCCCTGATTGTTGCTGCTCTGCGGTTCGTCGGCCGCCGCCAGCGTTACCGTCAGAAGGCAGGCCAGGAACAACAGTAAACGGCGAGCCAGAGGTTTGAGCGCCAGGGACAACGGAATGAACAATGACGCCAGGGAAATGTTCAAGTCGACAATGGCCAGCTTGACCCCTGGCGGTACGTTGAACATTGCCATGTAAGACCCGGCGCTGATCGTCCATAGAACAATCAAGGCCGATAGCCCGTGCAGCGCTAACTGTGCACACGTTGGTCTGGTGTGGCTCATGGCATTTCCTCTGGACGCCTTGCAGAGGATGAGTGCAGTACTTCTATTGAGTCGCCAGGGGTATTGATGCAAACCGATGGTTACATGCAATCACTCAATGGGGTACTACAGCTCCACAGCTTGCCGACGCTGCACCTTTGATGAACGGGACACGCTCACTCAGCAATTAGCCTGCCATTGCTGTAACAAAATATGTGCAAAGGCCGGCAAGTCCCTACAAACATTCGTCGAAAGTTGAAATGCCGTGCTGATGGAGGCTTGAATACGGCTGGGGAATAGCGCCCCGTTTGTGGGGGCGCTCACACCGAAATCGGGGGCCACTGCGTCTCTTGAGTCGATGCCCCCTACTCCCTGTCTTTCGTCGTACGGATGAGATTACCCCGTAACTTCACGATGGCCTTCTGCATTTGCACGAAATCGTCAGGATCGAGGCCGGTTTGCGGGAAGCCGTCTTCGCGCAGGCCTTCACGCAGTGTTCGCCCCTCTTTTGTGAGATTGATCCGAACCTGACGTTCGTCTTCCGGGTCGCGCTGGCGCTGCAAATAACCCATCGCTTCGAGCTTCTTCAGGATCGGCGTGAGGGTGTTGGATTCCAGAAACAGCTTTTCGCCAAGGCTGCCGACGGTCTGATTGTCTTCTTCCCACAGCGCGACCAGGGTGATGTATTGCGTGTAGGTCAGGCCGAGCCGTTCGAGCATCGGCTTGTAGGCCTTGCCGAAGGCCAGGTTGGTGGAATAGACGGCAAAACACAGGAAGTCGGAGAGTTTGAGATCCAGGGCGGATATCTTGGCGGTGTTTTTCATGGACGTTCCCAGGGGCAATCTTGCGAGACTGAAACTATACGTCGTACACGATGGTATCGGAAGTGTGCATAAACACCGACGGCCGGTTCACCGGGAAAATTCCCGTTGAACCGGCCGTGCAGCGGGTCAGGCCGTCAAGACATTGATGTCGACATCAATGTTGCCGCGTGTGGCCTTGGAGTACGGGCAGATTGCATCGGCGTTGTGGGCCAGTTCAGTCGCCACTCCATGATCCAGTCCCGGCACGCGCAATGTCAGTCGGGCCTGGAGGAAGTAAGCCGCGCCGGTCTGGCCCAGATCGACTTCAATGTCGACGGCCGTATCGGTCGGCAGTGTCACCTTCATTTGTTGGGCGGCCAGCCCCACCGCTGCGATGTAGCAGGCCGACCACGCGCCGGCGAACAGTTGCTCGGCTTTCGGGTGCGGCTGGACGGCGGTCAGCACGTGTGCCGGTGTGTCGTTGCCGGGGGACGACAGCACGATGTCGAGGTTGCCGTTATGACCGCGCGACGTATTGCCTGCGCTGTTATGGGTGGTGTGGGTTTTGCCGCTGGCCAGTACTTTTTCGATCTTGCTCATGATGATTCCCTCAGGATTACAATCAGTTAGATTCGTATGCGCTTGCATCGTATGCGATGTTAATGATGAATCCGCACGTCACGCCGTGATCACGTTCAGGGCAACATCGATATTGCCGCGTGTCGCTTTGGAGTAAGGGCAGATGGAGTCGGCGATGTGCGCAAGTTCGGTCGCGACATCCTGTGCCAGCCCGGGCACGCGCAGGGTCAGTCGGGCCTGAAGGAAGTAGGCCGGACCAGTCTGGCCCAGGTCCACTTCAATGTCGACGGCCATGTCCGCCGGCAAAACGATATTGCGCTCCTGGGCCACCAGCCCCACTGCTGCGGTGTAGCAGGCCGACCAGGCTCCGGCGAACAGTTGCTCGGCTTTCGGATGCGGCTGTGTGGCGGCAAAGACGTGGGCTGGCTGGGTGGAACCCGGTGACGACAGGACGATATCGAGGTTGCCGTGACCGCCGACATTGCTGCGGGTGGTGTGGGTTTTGCCGGTTGCCAGTACTTTTTCGATTTTGCTCATGGGGATTTCCTCAGGGTTTAAAGTTTGTGCGATTGTATCGCATGCGATGTGTGTGACCTTCAAAAAGACAACGTTCGTCAATGGGCGTGTGCAACGATCCAGTTGTTGCCGTTATGGCCATGGGAAGCTTGAGCGGTAGCGATCAACAGGGTGCGGCGGCTTCCGGTGTTCATGGCTGAATCTCCAAACGGCAAGGGTTGTTTTGTTTGCTATCGCATTCGACTAGATCGCATGCGATGAATGAATACTCAACCAAAGCCCCAATGATGTCAAAGTTTATTTTAGGCCTTGGCGATGAACGGCAGGGTCGCGACCGAGCGTGCTGCCCTGCCCCTCGCCGAATCAAGGGATGAGTGGACAACATTCGGCCATGGACAAATCCCGGGGGGGAACACAGATAGCGAAATATCTGTAGGAGCTGCCGAAGGCTGCGATCTTTTGATTTTGATTTTGCGATCTGGAGATTGCTGAAGATCAAGATCAAAGGATCGCAGCCTCCGGCAGCTCCTACAGGGGAACACGTGCACCACCAAACAACGAGGCCGATCGCGGCGGGCTCTGTAGGAGCGAGCTTGCTCCGGGCGGCGTTCCGACGAAAAACCTGAGAGCACCGCGGGGTGTCAGGCTCCCCGCATCATCGTTGACCTCCATCGCGAGCAAGCTCGCTCCTACAGTTATCGGTGTTCCCCGGAACTGCGTGAACACCCAATAAAAACCCCCTCACTGGGAGGGGGTCTGGTGTTTGCAAGGTTCTAACGGTTACACCCGTCTTTACCTGGACTTTCGTCAGCTCATCGCGCAGGAATTCCGGCGAACAGCCAGGTAGTCTCCTCAGCCGGCGCTGCCGCGTTGCGATTGCGCGCCCACTGGGTCAGCGCCACCATCGTCGCAAAGCCGAGCACGATCAATACCGGATAGGCCATCAGCAACTCGGTCAGCGAGTATTTCCAGGCCAGCGGTCGACCGACACCGAGCATCGCGGCATACAGCCAGGAAACACCCGACAGTGCACCAGAGAACAGGGCAAACATTCGCACATTGATAGGCAGATCAAGCAAGGAACCGGCCTTGAGCATGGCGGGCAATACATAGCGGTGCAACAGCATGCCGTTGAATGTCAGCAACAACACAATAATGACTTTGGCTTGAAGTTTCGGGTTGGCAAAATAGGTCATCCCTTTTTCAAGGTAATCAATGCCTATAATCGCCGCACCGGTGATCCACAAGAATAACAACGCATTGGAAACAGACTTCTGGAGACTGGCCATATGATCATTATCGTGCCCGGACGACACACGGCCTTTCAATAGATCCTTGACCATTGCGACATCGCTGGCAAACACCAGGCCAATGGCTACGCAGCATGCCAACAGGTGTACGTAAACCACTCCTAAACGCATAAACTCCATGGATTCTTTCTGGCCAAGCAGGCCGATCATTGTATTAATATCCACGCTTACATCTCCACTTATTGCGGCAGTGTGAATTGACCATGCCCCAGGCACGTGAATTAAATAATCACGCCTGCACAATCAAAGTTCACATTGATTGAAGCAACTCAAATAGTTTGGGTATTACAAGAGAGAGCGACTCGCCCCGCGAGTCAGTGATGACGGCATAATATCACTCCAGGTCTCAGGTAAAAAAAATCCCCATGTGCATTCCATTCAATGCAGATGAGGTATACGTCCATTTTACTAGGGAGTGCAGTGCGAAGCTCAAGGGATCCGCCTGCTGGAAGATCAGAGCCCAGAATACCCCAATTGTTCATTTTTCGAACAAAAACCACGACAAACGGTACTGCCATTAATGCCTCGGGAGGCCGGTTTAATTGGCTGAAACCACCGTTGCCAAGCGGCTGAACCGTTTCATTTCTCGCGCCGAAAAAAAAAGCGGATTTCCCGCGGAACGCACACCGTCTGATGCTGCAAACAGCGAATTTTGCCTCCCTCGCAGCCACGCCATTCAATGCTGGCAATACAGCATCCCGGAACGGAACTGCTACGCTTCAACAACGGCTTCGACTCTTTGCGAAACACCAGTGCAGGTCACCCTGAAGGCTGATGGAACAGTCGCATTAGCAGATCCTGTGCCCGAGGGAGTCAGCCTTCGTTGAGCAAAGGAGTGGACATGCCCCCCCGCAAAAGCAAGTCTGCCGACGGCCTGGCAAAACAATCGGACGACAGCGCAGACGAGTCAGTCTTTCTCTCGCGCAAGGAGCGCCTGTTCGCAGGTGAGCAATTACGCGAACGCTTGCCCCATTCGGTTCACGCCGAATGGAAACCGCCGGGCAAACACCGCGACCCTATCGAACGCCTCGAAGAATCCAACCGCTATCGACTGCCCAACCTGGTGCCGCTGCGCTACGGCCGGATGCTGCGCAGCCCGTTCACCTTTTTACGCGGTTCTGCGGGTTTGATGGCCCATGACCTGGCCACTACCCCAACCACAGGCATTGAGGTGCAGGCCTGCGGGGACTGTCACCTGATGAACTTCGGATTGTTCGCGACACCTGAGCGCAATCTGATTTTTGATATCAACGATTTCGACGAAACACTCCCTGCCCCCTGGGAATGGGACGTCAAACGCCTGGCAATCAGTTTTGTCGTGGCCGCACGCGATAACCGGCTCACCGATAAAGAGGCACGGGGCATTGCCGTCAAATGCGTTTGTGCTTACCGCGAGGGCCTGCGCAAATTCTCGAAAATGGGCCCGCTGGAGGTCTGGTATGACCGTCTGGATGCCCAGGCGATCATCGACATGGCGCCCAATGCCCAGATCAGGAAAATTCGCGAGCAAGTGGTGGCAAAGGCGAAGATGCGTCTGGGGGATTACCTCTACCCCAAGATCAGCAGCGAAGTCGGCGGTCGACGGCGACTGATCGATCAACCGCCCTTGCTTTTTCATGTGTATGAAAAGGGCTTCAAGCAGCGAGTGCGTATCGCCCTGCAGGATTATCGTTTGTCGCTGCCCCATGAACGACGTGTGCTCTTCGATCGGTACCGCCTCGAAGACGTTGCCGTCAAGGCTGTCGGCATTGGCAGCGTGGGCACCTACTGTTTCGTCGGCCTGTTCTTTTCTGCGGAAAACCACCCCTTGCTTCTGCAGTTCAAGGAAGCCTGCCCCTCGGTCTTGGCGCCTTATGCAGGCGACAGCGAATACGAAAACCAGGGGCAGCGTGTGGTCACGGGTCAGCGGCTGATGCAGTCCTCCAGTGACATCTTTCTGGGCTGGACACGCGGACAAAATGGCCGGCATTTCTTTGTACGCCAGTTGCGCGACATGAAAATGTCAGCCCCCATCGAAGGGATTTGCGCCGCAAGAATGAAGATGTACGCCGAGTGGTGCGGGCAAACCCTGGCCCGCGCCCATGCCAAATCCGGAGATGCCGCGCTCATCAGTGGCTACCTGGGCAAAACGGACTCCTTCGACCAGGCCATCGGAAAATTTTCCATTGCCTATGCCAATCAAAATGCAAAAGACCATGCCGCGCTGCTGGCAGCAGAAAAGTCAGGGCGGATCCAGGCACTCAGGGAAGAAGAGTGATGAGGGCGATCCATCGCTCATGGGTCATTCAGTGTCAGTCATCAGGCACGGAAGCCACAAGGACTCCCGTGACTGGTCAGCGGATGGGCCATACCGCAGATCAGCGCCCTTCCAGTTTTTTCACGACGTCGTCTGTGGTCATCACGCCGTTGGCAATGTAGCGGAAATTGACCAGCGCGCTACCGTATCCGTCGCCGTCAGGCAGCTTCGGGCCGGCGATGGCATCACGTACGACAACCACCTCGAAACCGCGCTCCAGAAACTCGCGAAGGTGCGATTCGACGCACAGGTTGGATGCCATGCCGGCCAGGATGATCTTGTCGATCCGCTGCTTGCGCAACTGCAGCATCAGGTCGTTGCTTTGCGGGCCATACAACTTGTGCGGTGAGGCGACGATAGTCTTGCCGTCTTCGATGAAGGGCTTGAACTCCTTCATGAAGTCGGCACCCGAATTGCGAAATCCATCCAGCGTCAGGGCGCCCTTGCGATCGAAGAGCCCCAGTTTGTGCTGCACGGTCTCCGCCGGCGCCTCGAACTCCCATTTATGATCGTGGGGATAGTAGTAGTGCGGCGAGATGGCTACCGTCGCTGCGGCCTGCTTGAACGCCGCGAAAAGCCGGTTCAGGTTCGGCACAAGATTTTGCTCGGTAACGCTCTGTCCGAAGACCGACCAGCCCGCCCCCTCCGGGCTCATGAAGTCGATCTGCGGGTCGATCACGACCAGCGCGGTTCGACTGGAATCCCATTCGAAGGTGGATGCCGGGAGTGCGGGTTTGGCCGGATCGGCGTAAGGGTTCTCTGCGGCGAAGCCAACGCCGGGCGCCATCAGGAAAGCCGTCAGCAACGTGGCGCAGGAGATCATTCTCGCGGCTTGAATTCTGTTGAAGGTCATTTGCACGTCCTCAATGTGGGGGGTGCATGTACGGTACGGCGAGAAGGCATCAGCAAATGGACATTAATCCCTGGATTTCGGCCGACACGCACAGCCATGTCGCGTGAGGTGTACGGGCTTGATGCCCCACCCTGACCTTGTAGACGGCAAGCGCGTACCATGGCTCCCCTCCCATGCAGACTTTGGGCGCTCCGTTCATGCAACGTCACATCTGTTTCCTGGTCTACCCGGGGTTTGTGCTGCTGGATCTGAGTGGCCCGCTCGAAGCCTTCTCCAACGCCAGCCGTGCGCGTCCTTCGGGCTATCGATTCACGGTCGCGTCCCTTGAAGGCGGATTGATCGAAGCTTCGGGCGGCGTGCAAGTCGCGACGCAAGCCCTGCAGGTTGTCGACCCGCTCGACACGCTCATCATCGTCGGCGCCCCCAGCGCCCCGATCGATGACAGGATGATGCCGATGGCAGCGGCGATACGGCAGATGTCCCCGCGCGCCCGCCGCACTGCCAGCGTCTGCACGGGCGCCTTCCTGCTGGCTGAGAGCGGTCTGCTCGACGGTCGTGTCGCGACCACGCACTGGAACTACGCGCCGCAATTGCAGGCACGCTATCCGGCGCTGCGCGTGGATGGTGATCGAATCTGGACCGAAGACGGCAATGTCTGGACGTCGGCCGGCATGTCGGCCGGCATCGACATGGCCCTGGCGATGATCGAGCAGGACCTGGGCAAGGAAGTGTCACGCGCTGTCGCGCGCATGCTGGTGGTCTACTATCGGCGACCGGGTGGTCAGTACCAGTTCTCTTCGCTGCTGGATTTCGACCCGGGCTCGGACCGGATCCGAACGGTGCTGAGCTATGTGCGCGATCATCTGCGTGATGATCTGTCGGTTGAACGCCTGGCAGACGTTGCCCATATGAGCGTGCGCCAGTTTGGTCGCGTGTTCGCGGCATCGGTCGGGGTGACGCCGGTCAAAGCTATCGAACGCCTGCGTATCGAGTCGGCACGGCCGCTGGTCGAAGACGGGCACCAGACGTTCGAGGAGATCGCCAGGTGCTTCGGATTCGGCGATGCCGATCACATGCTGCGCAGTTTCGTGCGAGTCGTCGGGCGCACGCCGCAGGAACTGCGTCGCAGTGCCCGTCTGGCCAAAGGGGCCGGGAACAAGGGCAATCCATTGCCCGCGTAAGCGCAGACGCGTACCTTGCGCAACAGGATCAGGCCAGCAACTGGCTGATCCACCGGACCTGGCGCGCAATGTCCTGCACCCTTTCCTCAGGCACGGCCCGCTGCGCTCCGGCAAATTGGCTCAGGGTCTTCTGCTTCTGGCGCAGCTTGCGCTGCCACTTGATCAGGAACGCCGGGCTGCGGGCCTGCAACTGCAACGGGCCGAAGTACAACTCTTGAGCGGTGTAGATCACCGGCCCGGCGCGCTCGGCGACGATGATTTCGTAGTCGAAACGATTTTCCCGCAGTACTTCCTCGCAGAGGATGCGATAGCCATTTTCCATCAGCCACAGGCGCAGTGGCTGCTCGCCGCCGTTGGGTTGCAGGATCAGGCGCTCCTGCCCGCTCAGGCACGCCTTGCCGCTGTCGAGGATGTCGCGGATCGTTTCGCCGCCCATGCCGCAGAGGCTGATAGCCGTGATCCCGTCCCCAGGCAGGATTGCCGCCAGGCCGTTGGCCAGGCGCACACTGATCCGTTGCTCCAGATCGTTGTCGTGCACGGTGCGTTCGGCTGCGCGGAACGGCGTCAACGCCACCTCCCCGGCCACCGCCGCCGTGATGGCGCCACGGCGCATCAATGCCACCGGCAGGTAGCCGTGATCCGAGCCGATATCGGCCAGGCGCGCACCGGCCGGCACATGCGCCGCCACGCGTTCCAGGCGCATGGACAATGTCTGTTCGTTCAACTGCGGCCCCTTCTCACCACGAACGTCCGGCGCCTTTGGCCGGATCGGGGCGCGATTGTGTCGGGCAATGCCGTGCATTTCAAATTTATGCGACCAGGTTTCAGCTCCCTTTCACGCAATCACGCCCGCATACACCGATCTGTCGACGTTTCCACCGGACAGGATGACCCCCACCCTTTTTCCCGACATGGCCTTACGCTCGGCCATGAGCGCCGCCAGCGCCGCCGCACCGGCTCCTTCGGCCAGGTTGTGGGTATCGGTGTAATACACGCGCATGGCCTCGGCTATCTGCGCGTCACTGACTGCAACGATTCGCGTCGCACCTGCCGCATAGACGGCAAAGGCTTCAGGCACCGGCTTGCGTACGGCCAGACCGTCGGCGAAGGTGGTCGCCGAGGCCGTTTCGCACAGGGCTCCGGTGTCGAACGATAACTGTGCGGCCGCCGCTTCGGTGGAAACCACGCCCACCACCCGGGTGTCCAGGCCCAGTGCATCGCGAGCGGCGATCACGCCACAAATCCCCGATCCACAGCCAATCGGTACATAGACGGTATCCAGATCCGGCGCGGCGTTGAACAGCTCCAGCGCATAGGTGGCCACACCCTTGACCAGTTCGGTGTGAAACGGCGGCACGAGGAACAGGTCGTGCTCCTGCGCAAGCCGTGCCGCCTCTTCACGGGCCTCATCGAAATCGCGCCCATACTCGACCACTTCAGCGCCAAAGCCGCGCATGGCATTGTTCTTTTCGACCGAGTTGCCTTGCGGCACGACGATCAGCGCCCGCAAACCCAGTGCGCCAGCCGCCAGTGCAAGGCTCTGGCCATGGTTGCCGCGGGTCGCGCTGACAATGCCCTTCACGCCCGGATGCTCGCGTTTGAGCCAGTGCATGAACGTGATGCCGCCGCGCACTTTGAAAGCACCGGTAGGCGTGTGATTTTCGTGCTTGACCCACACCGTGCAACCCAACCGCCTGGCCAGCAAGGGCCAAGAGTACTGGGCGGTGGCGGGCATGACCTGGTACACGTTGCGTGCGGCCTGTTCGATGTCGTCGCGAGTCAGTTTGTGCATGAGTGGTCTCCCCCGGGATTTTGCCCAGTCTGAACAGGGGCACAGTACGCCGGCTTTCAAAAAACCGACCTGACTTTTGTGCCCTCTCTTCACTACTATGGTGCTCATGAGCCATCGAAACCGTCTGCATCCACCCCCGCTGTCCGAACCGGTCCGCCGCATCGAGGCCGGCCCCTGGGCGATCGAACTGCTCCCCGGCTGCGCCTACGCGACCCGATACGTAGCGACCCAGGCAGGCATCGGCTTTGCCTTCGACAGCCAGCGAGGCCTGCACGCGATCGGCAGCGACCGGGTACAACCCTTCGATGCCATGCCCAACGGCCTGGCGTTCGTTCCGGTCGGGTGTGACGTGTTGTCCGAATCGCCCAAGGGCGGTGAATATCTGCGGGTGATACGCACCGACGGTATCGCGTTGGAGGGTAATCGCGCCTTCAACAATCGCATCGACCGGCAAGCCACGGCCCTCGCATGGCGCATGCGCGCCGCACTGTTGCACGCTCGCGTGGAGGACGATTGGGAGGCCTGGGCAATGGCATTGTCCGAGCGGGCGACGGCCAGCGAAGCCGTGTCGACACCGCCCCATGGCTCGATAACCGGCAGCCGGATGCGCTTGCTCGATGAGTTCATTGACGCGGGCCTTGATGGCCCGTTGAGCGTACCGGCGATGGCGGGCCTGCTTGGATTGTCCGAAGGCTATTTCATGCGGGCCTTCAAAAACGCCACCGGCAAAAGCCCCCATGCTTACCTGATCGACCGGCGCCTGGCCAGGGCTCGCGCCCTGATGCGCGACTCGACCGCAACCCTGGCTGAGATCGCCTACGCCTGCGGTTTCAATTCCCAGGCGCACATGGCGACCACCTTCAGGCAACGCCTCGGTGTGAGCCCGGTGCAATTGCGTCAACAATGAAACGCCAGGAAAATCAGCGGTCGCGGGCGGGCATCATGCCCTTGAGCACATCATCCTTTTCAACGAAGTGATGCTTGAGCGCAACCAGCAGATGGCCACCTACCAGGGCGCCACACAACCACGCCATGTAGGTATGAACCGACTTTGCCAGATCGTACAGGCTCTGATCGGGGTCAACGATTGGCGGGAGCACGAACAGCGCCGCCACCATGACGGGTTTGTCGGCGACCGAACTCCAGTACCAGCCGGACAACGGCAGCCCGATCAGGGCCACGGCGTAAAGCAGCACATGCCCGACCAGCGCACCACGCTTCATCGTCGGGCTCATCGAATCGGGTAGCGCCGGTGCCGGGTGACTCAATCGCCAGGCGATACGCACGACGATGAGAAACAGCAGCGTGCTGGCCATCGCCTTGTGCACGTAGGTGAGTTCATGGTGAGCATTGAATTCGTCGCGCCAATGCGTCGCCACAAATCCGATGACCCAGGCCCCCAACCAGATCAGGGCCATGCCCCAATGCAGCCACTTGGCTGTACCGGTATAACTTCCTTCTTTCGCCATCACGCTGCCCTTCCCGTCACTTTTGAAGGCGAATTATCGCGACATGGCGTTATCGGAAAAACAGTGAAATGTTGGTTAAACCCATCGAGATGTTCGATGTAGCTGGTGTTTCGCCTCCGATCGGACAGGCAGAAATCGGCCCCATGTGGCCGGTGGTCGTTGCATGTCGATTGTCGTCGGCGTTTGGCTAAGCTTATTGAATCAGGGCGACCTGAAATCCGGGGATTTGCGCACTTCAACGGAGATCTGTATTGGCATCAAGACGGTACTCTCAAAGGAGACGACCATGTATGCGGTGATAAGAACCTACCTGGGTACTGGAGCCAAGCAGCTATTCGAGCTTCTGGAAGAGCGCCGCGTCGACATCGAAGCGACCTTGCGCACAGTACCTGGCCTCGTTAGCTACACACTGCTCAATACGGGTGACGGTGGTACTTCGATCACTGTGTGCAAGGACAAGGCCGGCAGTGATGCGAGCCTGAAAGTTGCGCGCGAGTGGATTCAGAAAAACACTTCGCATATCCACGCGAACCCGCCGATCGTGACGGAAGGTCCGGTCATAGTGCAGATCAACTAGCGACCGGCCCGCAGGGAGGCGAGTGCTATACTTTTTTTCAGATTGCATGAAGTGTGCAACCCAGGTTGACCGCTGCCGGACAAAGGAGGTCTACAGCAAACGCGAGTCGGGAGGTGTGGCATGAATCGGCACTATTACATCAGTGACAATCTCAACGATCTTGAAACCGTTGAATATGAACTGGAAGCCAGCGGCATCAATTCTGAACAGATTCATGTGCTCAGTGAAAACGTTGCTGATGTCGAACAACATCACCTGCACGAGGTCAACTCGTTAATGGAACAGGATGCCGTTCACTCGGGTGAGATTGGAGCGGTGATCGGTTTGCCACTGGCGGCACTGGTTCTGGGTGGCGCCTATTGGATGGGTTGGACCGAATCCGCCGCAGGCTGGATGCCTTTTATCTTCCTTTCCATTGTCATTTTGGGCTTCTGCATCTGGGAAGGCGGTTTTTTTGGATTCCAGGTGCCGAACACTCACTTCCGCAATTTCAAGCAGGTAGTCAACGAGGGCAAACATATCTTCTTTGTCGATGTTGAGCCGAACCAGGAATCTGTACTGGATCAGGTCATCAAACAACATCCAAAGCTGACGATCGCCGGCACTGGAGCGGCAGCCCCCCATTGGACAGTGGCCTGGCAGCACAAATGGCATCAGTTCAAGCGAGTGATATCGGGTTAGCGCCTGGAGACTCAAGGCCATCCGAAAACTGCTTACTGACCAAAGAAAATGACCCGGCTGAGGAAAATGTAGTCGGCCTCGGTGGCCATTAGCCAGACGAGCACCAGCAAACACAAAGGCGGCACCAATATGGCGTAGACCATCGCCAGCCGCTCCCAGGCCAAATGCATGAAGATGGAGACAATCAAACCTGCCTTCAACAGCATGAAAATGATGATCAGGGACCACCGAAGGTAACCTTGGAAGTGGAAATAGTCGACCAGGTACGACAGCGTGCTGAGGACGAATAACAGCCCCCAGATTTTGAGGTACAAACTGATTGGATGTTGCTGTCCCTGAGCATGTGCCATCACCTGTGCTCCTCTACCATAAATAGAAGAAAGCAAAAATAAACACCCACACCAAATCCACGAAGTGCCAGTAAAGCCCGGCTATCTCGACATTCTGATAGTTTCCGGAGCGCTCATAATCCCCGCGCATTACTTTCAGCGCCACAATACTGAGGTAGATGGCGCCGATTGACACATGCAGCCCGTGAAAACCGGTAATCATGAAGAAGCTGGCACCAAATTGCGCCGCCCCCATGGGGTTCCCCCAGGGACGCACCCCTTCTGCGATGAGCTTGCTCCATTCAAATGCCTGCATGCCGACGAAGGTCACACCCAAGGCAGCGGTCGCCAGCATCATGGCAGTCGTTTTCGCGCGATCACGGCGATAGGCGAAATTAACGGCCATGGCCATGGTGCCGCTACTACTGATCAGCACGAAGGTCATGATGGCGATCAGAATAAGCGGGATTTCCCTTCCTGCGATCGTCAATGCAAACACTTCACTCGGATTCGGCCAGGCCGTAGTGATGGTCATGCGTACTGACATGTAGCCGGTTAAAAAACAGGTGAATATAAACGTATCGCTGAGCAGGAATATCCACATCATCGCCTTGCCCCAGGGCACCTGCTTGAAGGCGTCTTTGTCCGAGGACCAGTCGCTGGCAATGCCTTGCCATCCCGGCGCAGGTGGCGAGCCTGTTGGATTGGACGAACTGGTCTCGGCTTGGACCTGGGCGTGGGCTTGGGCTTGCGGGTGCGATGCCATGGCTGTTCACCTCAGGCCGCAGAATCTGGCGATGGCTTCATAGGTTTGCGGCGAGCTGGCCAGCAGAGCGAACAGCACGAACCAGAGACCCAGCAAGTAATGCCAATAGATGGCACAGAGCTCTACGCTGGCGCTCAATTGCGCCAATGGCACATGACGCACAAATCTGGCGACGATCCAGCACCAGGCGATCAGTCCACCCAGCAGGTGGAGCCCATGCAGGCCGGTCAACAGGTAGAAGAAACTGTTGGCCGGATTGCTGGCGACAAAGTAGCCCCAGGCGACAAACTGCTGCCAGACCCAGAATTGCCCCGCCAGAAAAGCAATTGCAAAGACGCCCCCCAGTGCAAAACCCATCACGGTTGCGACCGGCCGAGCCTTTCGGGCAGCCATGCGCGACCACTGCAGCGCGATGCAACTCAATAGCAGAAAAGCCGAATTCAGCCATAGCGGCTGCAGATTGCCTAACGGCGCCAAAGGCTCCGTCAGGGGTAGCCAGTCGGCCATTTGTGAACGGGCGACAAAGGCGATCAGGAAGAGGAAGAATAACGAACTCACCACCACCAGAAACAAGCGCAAGCCCACTCTTGCGATTTGACTTCTATTGGCACCCTCGGTGGCCTGAACACCCTCAGGGTCGCGATTCCAACTGCCGCCGGGGTCAGCGCCGTCGGCGTTTCTCAATAGCAGCCTGTTCATGTCTTGACGTCCGCTATTTTAGTTCCGGCACTGAGTTGCCGCATCTGCTCCAGCTCCTCGGCGGAGACCGTTTGCGGCACGAAATCCTGTTCTATCCCCGGTACGCTGTAGTCATAGGCCCAGCGATGTACGACCGGCAATTTCTCTCCCCAGTTACCGTGTTTCGGCGGGGTGTGCAGCGTTTGCCATTCCAGGCTGGCCCCGCCCCAGGGATTACTGCCTGCGGGCTTGCCCTTGAATGCACTCCAGGCCATGTTGAACACGAATAGCAACTGGGAAACCCCGACAGCCAATGCGACCACCGTAATGAAAGCATTCAGCTCTTGCGCCGACTGCGGGATGAACGCGTAGTTTTCATAGGCGTAGTAGCGGCGTGGCATGCCCTGGAAACCCAGGTAGTGCATGGGGAAGAAGATGGCGTAGGTGCCCAGGAAGGTAATCCAGAAATGCAGTTTGCCCAGGGTGTCGTTGAACATGCGCCCGGTGACTTTCGGGAACCAGTGATAAATACCACCGAACACCACCAGTACCGGTGCGACCCCCATGACCATATGAAAATGGGCGACGACGAAATAGGTGTCCGAGAGCGGAATATCCACGATCACATTGCCCAGAAACAACCCGGTCAGACCGCCGACCAGGAAGGTGACGATAAAGGCCAGGGCAAACAGCATCGGCACGGTCAGATGGATGTCGCCGCGCCACAGGGTCAATACCCAGTTATAGACTTTCAGCGCGGTCGGCACTGCGATGATCAAGGTGCTGACGGCGAAAAAAAAGCCAAAGTACGGGTTCATTCCGCTGACATACATATGGTGCGCCCAGACCACAAAACTCAGTACCCCGATCGCAACAATGGCCCACACCATCATTCGGTAGCCGAAGATGTTTTTACGCGCATGGGTGCTGATCAGGTCGGAGACCAGGCCAAATGCAGGGAGAGCAACGATGTAGACTTCCGGGTGGCCGAAAAACCAGAACAAGTGCTGGAACAATATCGGGCTGCCACCCTGGTGATCGAGCTGCTGCCCCAGCGAGACCATCGCCGGCATGAAAAAGCTGGTGCCCAACAGCTTGTCAAACAACATCATGACCGCGCTGACGAACAACGCCGGGAAGGCCAGCAAGGCCATGATCGAGGCCATGAAGATGCCCCATACCGAAAGCGGCATGCGAAACAATGTCATGCCGTGCGTGCGCGCCTGCAACACCGTGGTGACGTAGTTCAACCCGCCCATGGTGGCGGCGACGATAAAAATCGCCAGTGAGACGAGCATCAGGACAATGCCCCACTCGACGCCCGGTGTCCCCTGGGCGATGGACTGTGGCGGATAGAGCGTCCAGCCGGCACCCGTGGGGCCGCCCGGGACGAAAAAGCTGCTGAGCAAGACCACTACCGCCAGCAGGTAAAACCAGAAGCTGAGCATGTTGACATAGGGGAAGACCATGTCGCGGGCGCCCACCATCAGCGGGATCAGATAGTTGCCGAAGCCCCCCAGAAACAGGGCCGTCAGCAAGTAGATGACCATGATCATGCCGTGCATGGTCATCGCCTGATAGTAAGTACTGGCATCCATGAACGCCAAACTGCCTGGGAAGCCGATCTGCATGCGCATCAAGCCGGACAGCACCAGGGCAATAAGCCCCACGAACAGAGCCGTCAAGGAATATTGAATGGCTATGACCTTGTGGTCCTGACTCCAGATATATTTGGTCAGGAAGCTTTTGGGCTCGTGCAGTGCTTCTGTTTCGGCTTGCTCCGCATAGGCCATCACGTCATCCTCGTTCCGAAGTTTCAGTGTGTTTCTGGCTGCTTTACGGCTGTTTCCCTGGCTCCGCCTTGGTCGCATCAGCGTCAGCATTCGCTTTGGATTTGATAAAAGCGATCAGTGCATTCAGCTCCTCGTCACTCGGAGCAAGAGTCGGCATGACGGCTGCATAGCCCTTGACGATTTGGGCATTGGGATGAAGAACCGACTCTTTCAAATAGCCCTCATCGACCTTTACGCTCGTATCGTCGGCAAGGGTTTGCGTCTTGCCATACAGGCCCTTCCAGCTGGGGCCTACGCCCTTGTTGCCATCGACACTGTGGCAGACCAGGCAGCCAAGCGACCCGGCCAGTCGCTGCCCCTGCGCCACCAGGTCTTCACCCGGACTCGACGCTTCGCCATTCGAATTTTGATCAGCACCCAATGATTTGATCAGGGCGATGACGGCACCCATTTCGTCGTCTTTGAGAGTATAGGCCACCATGACCGGCGGGTAGCCCTGTACCAGGCGGGCCTTCGGATCGAGAATCGACTCTTTCAGGTAGGCCTCGTCGACCCGCACGCTGGTGCCATCGGCAAGCTGTTCGGTGCGACCGTACAGCCCCTTCCATCCCGGGCCGAGACTGGCACTGCCATCCAGGCTATGGCAGGCCTTGCAGCCGTACTGCTCGACCAACTGGCGGCCTTTTTCCAGCACGCTGTCTCGACCGGGCTTGGCAGCTGTGGTCAATGTCTGTGCAAAGGTCGGCTGGCCTTTCAGCCATTGATCGAAGACGCCCTGCTCTTCCACGATCATGTGGCCACGCATGTTGTAATGACCCACACCACAAAATTCAGCGCAAAGGACTTCGTATTTTCCGGTTTTAGTCGGCGTAAACCAGAAGTACGACACCATCCCTGGCACCATATCCATCTTGCTGCGAATTTGCGGTACATAGAAATCGTGCAGAACATCTTTAGAGCGCAGTAGAACTTTCACCGGCCGATCGAGCGGAAGGCGAACTTCGTTATTCATGACAAGCACATCGTCCTGGCCTGCAGGATCCTTGGGATCAAGACCAAGGGGATTGGTGGAGTCGACAAACTTGATATCCGACTTGCCAAGCTTTGCGTCTTGCCCGGCAAATCGAAAAGCCCACTGCCACTGCTGGCCAACCACTTCAAGTTCGTAGGCATCTTTCGGTACCCGGATGAAATCGTTGTAGACAACCAGACCCGGCGCCAACATCCCGGCGATACCTGCCGAGGTAACGATAATCAGCCATGTTTCCAGTTTTTTGTTTTCCGGCTGGTAGGCCGCCCTGGAACCCGCCTTGTGACGATACCGAATCACCGCTACCGCCATGAATCCCGTGATGGCAATGAAAAATATTCCGCTGATGATCAGGGTGATGAACAGGGTGGTGTCTATGGATCCCCAGTTGGACGCTGCCGGTGTCGCATGCCAGGGCGCTAGTATGTGGAATAGCACGGAGGCAATAACGATGAGTATCAAGACAATTGCTATTGCCATTTGCTCTTCATCCTATTCCTGTTGTTCATTGGTTATGCAAAAAGCATCGCCACTGACGTCCAAGCAGGGCTGACAAATACCACCCGTCCGGGCGTTAAAGTCAGTAAGAAGTATAGAGCCATCGGCTTGTACCGTGAGGCCGCCAAGGGAGTTCCGGTTGCCAGCTATACTTGATTTTTGATGACGGATGGCAACGTTCGAACCCTGCCTTTGTAGAGTCGTCAAACGAATGTGGTGACATTGAGCAGGGACGATAGCCACAGGGTCCAGCAATCCACATGGGAGGTTTCGTCATGAGTGCCCTGACGATCGAAGGCTGGTGCAAAACCAGCAGCGACCAAAAGTCCACCCCGATTGGGGAAGTCCATTTCTACGTCGACGGACCTCTCCATCTGCGTCTGGAAGAGGCCGAAGAGCGTCTGCAGAAGACCCACGAGCGTGAAGCCATGGTCGATGTCGATATGGAATCGATGGATTTGATCATGCCCGAGGGATACGCGCCCTTGTCCGACTGTCAGATGCGCGTCTATCTGCACCACGAACGCGGTCAGTTTCATCTGGTCGGGCATCGTGCGAGCGATGGCAGCCTGGTTTATACCAACGCGGTGTTGATCGATCAGCTGCTTGAGTAGCGGCGAGAGATTCGCTGCATCTATCGTTCTGTGCGGTGCGGTGCGGTGCTGAAAACTAACTGAGCGTTGAGCCGGACACCCGGAGCCTCAAGACCTGGCGTACCGCAATGCGTGCCCGCTAGTCCTCGAAACGCCCCGTGGAATCCCGATCGCGCTCGTAGCGTCGTGTGAGCGCAAACGCCGGCAGCCAGGCCTCACGCCGCACGACCCAGCTCTCGTAGGTCGGCGTCAGTTGGTCCGGGGCATCCAGCGACCCGAGGTTCACTTCGATTTCGTCTGCGCTGCGTGCAAACACGGACGAACCGCAGTGCGGACAGAAATACCGCCCGGCGTAGTCACGTGTTTCGCCTTCGATCGTCACGGCATCCTGATGAAATATCGCAGACGCGTGAAACAGCGCCCCATGATGCTTGCGGCAGTCGAGGCAGTGACAAACGCCAACCCGAAACGGACGCCCCGATGCGACAAGGCGCACCTTGCCGCACAAGCAACCGCCGGTGAATCGGTCCATGGGGTATCTCCTCCAGGCCGTCCGATACGGCGTATCAGCGTGGAAACAGAAGCGTCACCGCGGCGCGAAAGCCCCAGCCTTGCGGCCCGTCCTCCGGGCTGTCGAGCCAGTAGCGCGGGCCGGCCTGCACCGTCAGCGGTTGACCGCCGATCTTCAACAATTGGGTGACCGTGAGGTTGACCGGGACCGACCATTCCCGCGATTGCCAGTTGTAGGTTGACTCGGTGTTGACCCCGTAGGTCGTGAGCGTATGGGTGGTGTACGAGAGGAAGGGTTGCAGGAAGGTCTGGTTGACCTTTTCCTTATCGTCCGGCGGGCTGTCGTCCAGGCCCCAGATATGGTTGGCCAGAATGCCGCGGGTCCAGCCATTGGACTGTTTCAACGCCACCCCCGTCGGGCCCAGGCCCCATTGCTCGCTGCCGAGCAACTCGTCACTGCCGGTCGGTATCAGCAACGCCGGGCCGGCACCGAGTATCCAGCCACTTGCCGTCGGCTTGGTTGGCGAGAAGAAAAAACTCTGGGTGATATCGCCGGTGCCGGATTTGTCCGCCGCGCCATCGGGGGCCAGGCCGTGCTGATCGATGATCGGCAAAATGGTGCGAGAAATGAGATTCCAGTCCTCGTTCAGGGCAAACGGCAGCACCGGCTGGATATTGGTCACGCTGTGCATGCCCTCCCCGGTCGGCCCCATTTTCTGGTCCCAGTTGTACTGCACCGGCAGGCTGTACATCGCTGCGACCGGGTTGAGGGCTTTCTTCGCCAGTTCCGCAGAGTCCTCGGCCTGAGTCACCGGGACAACGCCCAACATCATGACGAATGTCGACGCGGTACCCATCCACCGTACTTTCACATCCATTCTCACTCACCTGTAGAGGTCAGAGCCGGGTCGCACAGGGTTAGCGTAGGCAACTGTGATCGATGTGCAACCCGGTCCTGCCACCCGCTGGCCGTGTGTTTAAGGGTTTTTGAGAGTTATTGATTCGGATTATCCCGTTTCTGCAGGCAGCATTCGGCCCGCATTGACCGGCGTGCAAACACCTGTACCCGAATGACAACTTTCATCACGTGAGAACCGAACACATGGGCATGTCGAATAAATGGATTGCGGGTATTGCTTTGAGCTGTGTATTTCAGGTCGGCTGTGTCTCGAAAGTGGCGCAACAGGAGCAATACTCGGGCTTCCTGGGCAATTACCAGGGCCTGGAGGAGCAAACCACGCCGAGTGAACAGAAGGTCCTGCGCTGGGTATCGCCGGGGTTCGATCCTCGCGCGTACTCCACTTTGGTGTTCAGGCAGATGGAACTGTATCCAGCGCCGAAACCAACCGCGCGCGTCAGCCTGAAGACCCTGCAGGACCTGCAATTGATGGCCAGCAACAGCGTCAAGCAAGCCTTTGCCCGCCGCTATGCGATCGTCCCTTATCCACAACTGGCACCGACCAATTCGCGATCGCTGATCCTGCAAGCGGCGATCACTCATGTAAGCGCCAACAACGAAGGCATGCACTGGTATGAGGCCGTTCCGATCGGCGCCATCGTCGGGGCAACACAAGCAGCCACCGGGCATCGGGATCAGACTGCCGAGATGTACATCGAAGCCAACCTGATCGATGCCAAGACCGGTATGCCGGTCGCGAAGATCGTTCGCAAGGTGTTTGGCGCGACACTCGACAATGCCCAACAGCCGGTGCTTGCCAGTGACTTCAAAGTCGCGCTCAAAAGCATGACAGACGATATGCAGGCCCTGCTCCTCAAGCACTGATGCCCGGATAAGCCCCATCGCACGCAGGCTGGCATGGGGTTTGAACCGCGCTTGTTCTCTAACAAAACCGTCAGCCGTGCCGACGCCTGACGTGAGACCCCATCATGAAAATACTGGCCCATACCCTGGCGGTGCTCATGCTGTTGCCGAGCACCAGCGCCCTGGCAGTGACGGTGATCCCCCTCAAAGGTCAGACTTCCCAGGCCATCCAACAGGACACCAGTGCCTGCCAATCCCAGGCCAACGCACAACATCCGGTACAAAGCACCGTGCCGACCGGTGGTCGGGTAAAGGGCGCCGCAACCGCCGCCGTAGCCGGGGCGACCGCGGCCGAGGTCCGGGGCCGCCAACATGAAAACGTCTATGACCAGATCGACGACGACACCCGGCAAGACTATCGCCAGAACCACGCGCGCAGTGCCGCGGCGGCCGGTGCCGTGGTGGGGGCTTCCAGGCAACGCCAGGCGCGCCGGCAGAATGATGCGGCGAGCGATCAAAGCGTCACCGCCAACAACTCCGTCTATAGCAGCTGCCTGCAGCAGCGTGGCTACGATGTCTTGCCTTGATCGGCGGCGACAATGATCAGAAACATTGGCCGACCTTCTTCACCATGACTCAACGAACCGATTCGAATTTGAGGGCTTCACCGATGCGCCTAGCAGGTGTTCCAGTCGTGATCCTCGCTTCCTGGCTCCTGGCCGGTTGCGCCGCCTCCCCTAACAGCCCGACTTCATCGTTGCAAACGGACAAATCGCCCGAGCAGTATGTCGACTGCCTTGTACCTAAGTTGAAGGACAACGCGATGAGCCCGGTTGTATCTGGCAGCGAACGCAGTTACCGGGTTGTCGTTTCGAGCAAAATTGCCGTAGACACCGTGCTGGAAACCCACAGGGCACAGGATGGAGGCAAGGTGTATCTGTACGAGCGCCAATTGCTGGCCTCGACCTTCAGGCCATCGAGCATCGAGCGTGCCGCGCAGGAATGCCTGTAACGCCGATACCCTCCGCAAAAAAGGTTCTTCACGCATCCCGGGAACCTGTAGGAGCCAGCCTGCTGGCGATGGACTCCAGTGCGCCGCGTTCATCCAGGTCACACGCGTTATCGTTGACGACCATCGCTGGCAGGCCAGCTCCTACATTTTCCCGAAACCAAAAAAAACCCCGCGTCCTCCATGAAGGGCGCGGGGCAAAAGCCGTTGAACGAGAGGTGAGGATCGTTTACGCCGCGCATGAACGCGATGAGTGTCAACGCTCCTCGAGATCCATTAAAAGCGCTAACGAGCCCGGTTCAAAGCTAATTGGAATCAAAAATAATCTGCCGTTGAACGGGCGCACAAACAACAATCATTGACTTGTATTGTGAACACTCTCGCCCCGTTCGGGAGCGACTAAAACCTTGTCTGGACTGCGCAGGCAATCCGCTCAGACCCAGTCGCCGCGCAAACCCACCCGCCCGAGCTTGCAGTTTTCGGATAGCGCAGAACATCCATTCAAAGCATTATTCATGCTGTCAAAATCAAAAACCGTGGGTCATCCAGCAATGCTTTTCCTTTGTCTGATTCAACTGATGCCTCTGACAGGCAGGGCTGTTTACCGCACTGCACGCTCCTGAAACGAGCCGGTCCCGCAGTGTAAAGGCGACACACAGCGCGACTTGCGCACGGTCCCCATCTTCGTTCACCTCCCAGTCCAGAATGTACCGAGCCAAATCCGGCCCCTATACTCAGGCCAGTACCGCCTGATCGGAAAATTTCTATGAGCTACACCTTCAAGTTGAAAAATGGCGCCGTGGCGATATTCGACCCGGACAGCGCCATGCTCTCCCTTACAACACCCCATGGAGATGTACAGAATTCCACGCTAGGCAGAGCCGAATCGCGTCTATTGGACCTGCTGCTGATGGAGCCAGGTGTCACTAAAAGCCGCGATGAAATCATCGACTACACCTGGAATGACCGCGTAGTTGCTTCCGGCAGTTTGAATCAAACCGTTTTCTCACTACGAAACATTTTGAATGACAGTCGCGATCACGAGATCCTGATGACTGTTCCTCGCCGGGGATATTGCTTCAACCGGCACTTTATCGTCGAAGCAGCAGCCGACGTACCGGTTCCCTCAGAAGAAGCTGTGCAGCCACCGGCTGCCACGCCTGGACAACGACCGCCGCCGGATGGCGATGAGTCGCTGGCGCCCTCGAGTAAAACCGAAAAATCCACCCGCATTACCAAGGCCCAACTGATCGCTTATATCGTTACCCTGGCAGTCGTTGCCTTGACGGTCTTTCAGTTCGACTTCGAAGCGCCAAAAATTGAAATATCCAGCGTCGACAAGAATGGACTGATCATCCACGCCGTAGGCAATGATCTTGCCGAGGCACAAGCGTTGTTGGAGCTATCGGCCAAACAATCAGAACAGCTTCCCCCCAACCTGAAGGGGCAAGTCTGGATCAACCTGTATAAAACCAACTATTCCGTTTCGTGCATTCGCCCGGATCTAAGCACTGCAAATCTACAATTAAACAGCGCCGAAAAAGACCTCGCCATGATGATTCGTCAATGCTTGGAAGTTACCTTATGAAGTTTGAGATTCCGCAAGCGGCTCACTGGCCGGTTATCGCCTTGATCAATGCACTCTGTATTTTTTCCATTTTTTATTCTCCTTCGCACTACATGGAAAATACCAGCTATCAAACAAAGGCCCGGCAATGGCTGGAAGATCTCAATCAACTCAACACCGAAGAGTATCTCACTATCGGGCATGGTCGACTCACTGGGACAACGCTGGAAAGCCTGAATGGGAAAATCCGCAATGCAACCATCTCGGCAAATATAATCAAAGAAAGCAAAACGCAGGTACAGATCAAAATCAGTAACGTCAAGCTCAGCCAGGACAATGAACTCTTTGCCATTGAAAAGACCCCTGACCTGTTCTTTAGACGCCAATACGTCTTGCAAGAAGGCGCCATTCTGAACTACGAATTGATTCCCACGCAGAATAAAAACGCCGTATGCTTTTACATACATGATCTTGGCCGTTTGCGCTGCATGAATCATTAATTGACTCAGCACTCGCCTGGCACAGGCTCATATCAAAGATCCCCCCCAATAAAAATAACAGTTATTGACTTGAATCAGATGGCGTCCCGGAAAAAAATCCCCCGCCAATAATCTCTGGAATCGAGCCTGCTTGATTCTCGTCCGGGACAATGCCCTACACAGGGGAATCAAGTGAAAACAATGCATTTCCTGCGAAGCAATAAATCGACGACCTTCGGATGCCTGGCGGTTCTATTTCTGTCTGCCCTGCCCTTTTGTTCGTTGGCGAGCGACGAACACTCCGTTGAAAGCACGACCATTGAATATTATGAAATTCAAACAAACCCGGATGACACTCAGAAACTATCGCATCTGAAAATTCATAGTGAGAATGAGTATCATGCGGACGAGCAGGACAGTGATTCAGCCCTCCCTACTCCGCCACAAAGTGATACCGGGATGAGTTACGCCACCTCGCTCATATTACTTTGAACAGCGCGGCATTTGCCGTCGCAAGCGGCGATCGGCCTCTTCTGACGACCTGGTAAATATGAGTTATTGACTTTGGAAGGCGCAGTCGGGGTGAGATTATTTGCAGACCACGTCGTGGCAGAGATACAGCTGACACCAGGTTCTGCCTGAATGAACTGTAAATAAGGGAGTCGCCTCGATGCTACTGAAAAACTTCGTCACCGTGTCGTTTGGTTTATTGCTTTCGCTCAAGGCCATGGCCGACGACAAGGGCATCTACAGCGCAAAATTGACAAGTGTCGAAACCAACAAGAAGGCTCCGGATTCTGTGAAAACTGGCTATCAGGTAAAAACGGGTTACCGTATTGACGACTTTTATTCCTTTACAGCGGCAGCCATTGACCCGATGAAACCCCAGTCGAAAATATTCAGTCCGATGGTTGACCCGCGCAACGTACAGCAGCTGGACGACTCACCATCGCACAGCAATTACGCGTTTTCAGCGGAGCTGGAAATAATCCGCGGGCTCTGACACCCCTCCCGACGCGGCTGTACCTTCATCCGGCATGTGACCGTCATCGCTGCACGGACAGTCATTGCCTGACCCTAATCATTCAACAGGTGAGCTTTCAATTTCATGAGTATCGCACCTCCCGATGAAATCTTTCATTTGTCTACTGCGTTGCCAAGTCAACTGAACAGAACCATAGGCAACTGGGAAATGAGCCTTATCCCGACCGAGCATGAGGCGCGCATCCGGCAACACAAGCTCTTTCACAGCCCTGAACTGCAGTGCAGTCGCCTTGAGTTCGACTCATCCATCACCCTGGTCAGTTCCGTTCCCGCCGGATTCGTCACATTCGCCATCTCGCAGGCCCCGATTGGCCGCCCCGTCGTGAACAATCACAAACTACGGCCTGACGAAATTATCGTACTGCACAGCGACGAATCGGTGCATTACACCTGCGAACCGAATGAAACACTGTTCACCATCACCACAACACTGGAGCACTATGACCGGTGCCGCCAACTTCACCCTGTCAAAGACATACTTGCGAACAGAACAAAACACAGCTACCAGGTTGATAACTTTCAATTCATACAGTCTGCCATTCAAGCCATCAGCGCCTGCTGTGTCGACATCAATGACGCGGCTTCCCCACAGTACGCTCAAGCAGATCGCTCAACGATTGAAACTGCGGTACTTGCGTCTGTATTGCAATCATTGACCCCCGCTGGCGGCTTTAAACGTAAAGTCCCCACCAGACGGAAGGTGGCGATAGAAGCCATCGAGTACATTCATGACAATGTCAAAAAAACGCTCACCATCAAGTCGCTTGTAAGGCAACTTGAGACTACAACCCGCACCCTGCATTTTGGCTTCATCGAGACATTCGGGATGTCGCCAATCGCCTACATCAGAAACTTGAGACTCGCCAGTGCCCGCCGCGACCTGATCAATAAAACATGGCCCACCGTGACGGAAACCGCCATGTTCTGGAACTTTCATCATCTGGGCCGCTTTTCCAAGGCCTATCAGACTGCTTACGGAGAGACCCCGTCAGAAACGGCCAGGCGCAACTCAGCCAGGCCCAGGAATACCACCTCATCCCTATACAACCAGGTCGTTGGCGCGTTTCCATCAACCCCCTGAAAATGAGGATTAATAATTTCCGTTGATTAGCCACGGATGCCGACAATTGCTTGTTTTCCCACTCAAGGAGATAAGCATGCTTCATCGAATAAACACGCTGCCACTCAAGCAAAAAATCATGCTGTGCATGACCGCCTATGTCAGCGGCATCTTATTGGCCTGGGTCATTGACTGGTACTGAAGAGGTTTAACTCGCGACTGCAAGGTGCACAGTGAAATAATGATACCTCGGGGTTTTCGATGATTGCCGTATATAAAGCGTTATCTGCAAGGCACGCAATCACTGTATGTCTGATTGCTGCAGCGGGCTGGGTCGCATGGTTCTGCGCCGCAGGTCTGGCGGAGTCAGTCGTTGCACGGAAGTTGAATAACGTTTATGCCGATCTGCGTGCGGCTCAAGTGGAGCCCAATGCGCAGATCGACAAGGTACTGGAAGCCCTCGGCGATCTTGATCGCTCAGGTCAGGAATGCTCCGTCGAGCAGTATTCACAACTGGCCGACCTGGTCAAAGACCTGCGATTTGTTGATCAAGCGGCAATCCAGTTGCCCAATGGCAAGATCTGCTCCTCCTATGGACAAGAACTGCCGTCGATACTGGCCGGTAATGAGAAGCGCAAGTTCTCCGTTGGAAGGCGAACCTATTGGGTCGATTCCGGCCACGCCGTTTCTGCGGACACCGACTTTATCATCGTGTCAGAACAGTCGACCTACGTCTGGGCAAACAAGAAGATCCTGCTCGACAACTTGAAGTTTCCCGAGGACCTGCAACTGGACCTCATCGGCCCCGGCGGCGCAGTACCCATTGCGTCTACAGGCCTCAAGCCCCTGCAGATGCTGAAACCGTTCCATCTTGAAGAACTGGTTGCCTCGGCAGACAAGGTCCTCATCGCCTTTGCAGGCAACCGAAATGAACTGATCTCGGTCATTTCGCTTCCGTCGAGTTACCTGACAGGTCTCAAATTCAAATTATTCATTGGCCTTGCGTGCCTGTTCGCAGCGCTGCTGTTGCTCGCAAGGTGTTTCCAACGGCATTACACCTCCACTGCCGTACGACTTCGCAAAGCCCTGAAAGCCAACACGCTGGGTGTTCACTATCAGCCGATCGTCAATTTGACGACAGGCTATCTGGTTGGCGCCGAATCACTTTCTCACTGGAGCGACAACGGCACCCCTGTGCCTGCGGACGTGTTCATTGCGGTGGCGGAGAAGTCTGACCTGATCCGCAAACTGACGCGTTCGGTGATTCGACAAGTAGCGGAGGATTACAGCACTTACCTTTGGGCGTGCAAGGATTTCTACATCACGGTCAATCTGTCCGCCCAGGATATTCAGGACCCGGACTTCCCAGACTATGTGGCCAGCGTGCTGGCAACCTACAACATGCCTGTCTCAGCCATGGCCTTTGAAATCACCGAAAGAACCATGCTCGACCAGAAGCCTGCCGCCATGCAATTGCGACGGCTTCGGGCGTGCGGTCATCGCATCGCCGTGGACGACTTCGGTATCGGCTACTCCAACCTCTCGCTCCTCGATTCAGTGCCTTTCGACATTCTGAAAATAGATCGCTCGTTCATCGCCGGCGACAAGATCGCAGCCGAGGATGCCCTGTGGCGACACATTGCCCAGTTGGCCAGGTCGCTAAGACTCAAGGTCGTGGCCGAAGGGGTCGAGACTGCGGAGCAACTGCCGCATCTGGTTTCAGAGGGCGTTCTGTTGGCACAAGGCTGGTTGTTCTCCAAAGCGCTGCCTGTCCAGGCGTTGGCAAGACGCTACTTTCAATGCCCGGCAAACAGCCCGCCTCACGACCCGAAAATATCAATCAATGACTTCTATTAACTCCTCATGGCCCCTCAAATGCTCGCCGAACCCTAACACCTGACAAACCTGTACAAGGACTCCACTACACATGCTACTTCGAAACCTTGGCTTCGCTTCACTGCTATCGCTGCTGTCTTTCCAGGCGCTCGCTGATGACAAAGGTTTGTATCTTGGAGCTGGCGTAAGCAGCATCCAGACCGAAGAATCCCGACTGGACGACGAGGACACCAGCTACAAAGTTTATGCAGGCTATCGCGTCAACAGCTACCTGGCCTTCGAAGGTGCCTACGTCGATCTCGGTCAATTCAAGGACAAGAACATCGATTTCGACGGCAAGTCGGCTCAGGCTGCCGCCCATGTCGGCTTTCCGCTGGGTGATCGGGTGCGGTTGTTCGGCAGTGTCGGTGCCCACGCCTGGGACGCCGACGGTAATGCCACCGACGACGATACCGGGGTTGACCTGACCTACGGTCTCGGCGTGGAATTCGATGTCTTTCGCAACATCGGTGTGCGCGCTGAATACGAAGTGCTGGAGGTCGGAGAGATCGACCTGAATCAGACGACTGCATCCGCCTATATGCTTTTTTAATACCGCTACAAATGAGCGACCGTTCCTCGGTCGCTCATCGCACTTGCCGCAATGCGCGTCCTCGCCCTGTCAGTCCCCTGCCATTACTTCAACGTATCCTTCGACTCTTGCGCCGGCGCCATGTACCACTTGTCCCTGGGCACCCATTTCTCCTGTTGCGGATCACCCAGGTAGTGCGGCGACATGATCTGCACACCGTACTCGTTGAACACATCCTGGATGTTGGCGTGCAGCATGCTCAGCAGCACCGCTCGCGGCCTCGGCTGGCTGGGGATGGCCTGGGCCACCAGCCGGTACTCGGGGTAGAAATCCGACAACGCCGTCTGGAACACCTGCGGCGGTGGGGTTTCGAGGACGCCGGGCGTGCGTCTGGCGGCTTCCAGCAACATCCCTTCGACCTGTCGCCAGGGGGTGTCATAGCCAATGGTGACCACGGTGTCGACCACATAACCGGGGCCTTGTACGACCCGAGAGTAGTTCTTGGTGACGGTGCCTGTGATCATCGAATTGGGCAGGGTCAGCACTTCGCCCAGGCCGGTACGAATGCTGGTGGTGAACATGCCCAGTTCAGTGACCGTCCCTTCGTGCTCGCCAATGCGCACGAATTCACCGGGGCGCAGGGTTCGGGTGTACGTCAGGATCAACCCGGCCGCCGCCTGCCCAACGACACTGGAAGCACCCAGCGAGATCATCAGGCCGACCAGCACCGACAGGCCTTTGAACGCATCGGTTCCGGCACCCGGCAAGTAGGGATAAGCCATGGCCAGGGCAAACAGCCAGATCGCCAGCGACGTCAGGCGCTGGGTGGGCTTCAGGGTTTCGTGGTTCAGCCAGTTGAAGGTGCCGGGCGTGGCCATGCGCTGCAGTATCCGGCGAGAGAAGACGGTCACCCCTCGCGCAATGAAGAAGATCGCCAGCGCCACGCCGAGCCCGGGGATGGCCCCGAGAATCCCTTGAAGCAAATAGTCGGCGACTTCCAGCAGATAGTTGTTAAGGCTTTCACCCCAGGGCCGGGTATAGGGAAAACGCGACAGGACAAACCCCAGCCACTCGTAGGTGAGCAGCAGCACGATGACCCAGCGCAGCACTTCCAGCACGCGGCTGACCAAGGGATAGAGGAAGTTGGCGTCGATCAGCGGCACCCGCCCGACCTTCAGGGCCTGGGTATGCCGATGCATCAGGTCGGGCAGTTTTTTCAGCAATTTGCGCCGTAGAAAAACCATGGCCAGGAGCAGGCCGAGATAGATTCCGGTGGCGAGCAGCGCGGCACCCACCGACCGGAGTATCAAGTGCAGGCTGCGAGCTTCCTGGGTTTCGGCCACCACCTGACGCAGTTTTTCAGCCGCAGCTTCCGCGGCTTGCTGCACCGAGTCGAATTCGGTGGCGTCGAAATCCTTGGGCGTAACGATGAAAGCGCGGCGAGAACCCAGCAGCACCATGTAGTTTGTCATGATCGGGTCGAGGGTAACCTTCAGGTCGTCGGCCTCGTCCAGCGCCTCCCCGATCACCGCTTTCGCCCGTTTGACCCGCGAGGCCGGGGCTTCACCGAGGAGGGTCGCGCGAAACACCATGACACTGCGGTTGGCCACTTTCAGTTCAGCAGGCGCATCAGCCACCTTTGGTGAATCCTCGGCCCACAGCTGCAACGACCAGAACAACCCGAAAACAGTGAACAATACAACGAGCAGCCTGCTCCGCATCTGTCAGATCCCTACTTCACAAATTTCTGGTCGAGTGTACGTACCGCAGCGTAGTCCACCGATGAACGGTTGTCAGATGGGTGCTTCTGTAGGAGCGAGCTTGCTCGCGATAAACCGGAGAACACCGCGGGGCACCTGCCAGCCAGCGTTATCGTTGACGACCATCGCGAGCGAGCTCGCTCCTACCGGGTTTGTATTTTCGCCAGCGGCCAATGCCCTCTGTAGGAGCGAGCTTGCTCGCGATAAACCGGAGAACACCGCGGGGCACCGTTCAGTACCTGATTCAAGGATTGACCTGGTAACCCTTGCCCTGCAAACAGCTGGTGTAAGCCGACGTGGTGTTCGCCTGGGTGGTTTTCGATTGCTCCCGGCGTTCCTGGCGCTGACGTGACGCACCGACCACGGCACCGGCTGCCGCCGTCTCCTTGGCGCGGTTCTGGCGATAGTCCTGTTTGGTGTCATCGTCGACACGATCATAGACCTCGTCACGTTGATTGCCGCGCACCTGGGCCCCAGCGGCGCCGGCGGCGGCCCCCACAGCGGCCCCCTTGATCCGCCCGCCGGAAGGCGTGGAAGCCGTCGAGGTGCTTTGGCTGGCGGCGATGCTGTTGCATTCGTTGATGTCGGCCTGGGTTTGTTGTGAACTTTGCCCTTTCATCGGCACCACCGATTGCGCCCATCCCGGGGCGCTCAAAACCGACAAGGCGAGACATAGGCTGATGGGTGACAATTTTTTCATGATGACCTCCGGATGAACCTGGCTCACCCCCAACAGGAGTTTAGATCAGCCCCCATCAGCCACCCGATTGCTGACCGGCGGTGGGCTCGATCTCCATGACCAGTTGGTCTTCGACCCAACGTACCGGCACGGCCTCCAGTTGTGCGCCTTTACACGGGCCGTCGATGCAGTGCCCGTCGTCGTAACGAAACATCGCGCTGTGATGGGCGCACATCAGGACCTTGCCACGCCAGGTGCAGAACTGCTGCGGATTGAAGTCCAGCGGCACCGAGAAATGCGGGCAGCGGTTGATGTAAACCCACACCTGTGCGCCCTGGCGCACCGCCACCAGCCCTGCGGGATGCAGTTGCTGGTGCTGTGGCAATCCCAACGCCCCGCCGTCGGCGATGTCGTCCAGTCGGCACAAGGTAATGGTGGTCATGGAAAACCGCGCAATTCCGGGTTGCCCAGGCTCCAGTGCCAGGGGCGAATCTGCAGGCTGGCGAACAGCCCCGCCTGGACATAGGGATCGTCGCGCATGAACGCTTCCACCTCCGGCAGGCTGCCCGCCTCGATGACCAGCAACGTCCCCGTCATCGCCGCGCCGGCATCATCAAGGATCGGGCCGCCGAGGCGCACGACGACCCGATGATCCCCTGTCGCACGCAAATGCGCCTGGTGACTGGGCCGCAGACGCTGGCGCAGCGCCTGGCAGTCCAAATGATCAGTGGCAAACACTGCAAAGAACTGACCCATGATTCACGCAGATTCCATGACAAATTCATAACACGCACGCTTGAACGGCACGTCCATACCCAGCCTGGCGGACACATCGTCGTGACAGGTCAAGTCTTCGTAAATCACCTGCAACGACTGTTTCACCCCAAACACTGCATCGGATTGCAGATACGGATCATCGTGGTTGAACAGGTGCGTCACCAATTTGCGATATCCCGGCACATAAATCATGAAATGCAGGTGAGCTGGCCGCCACGCATGGCGGTTGGCGGCATCGAGCATGCGCCCTACCGGGCCATCGGTCGGTATCGGATAGGCCACCGGGACAATGGTGCGAATCGCAAAGCAGCCATCCGCGTCGGTGCGATAGCGCCCGCGCAAGTTGCCGTAAGGCTGTTCGGTGTCCTGCCCGGAATACATGCCGTTTTCGGCGGTCTGCCACACGTCCAGCACCGCGCCGGCCAGGGCATTGCCATGAATGTCGACCACGCGCCCGCGTACCAGCGCCTTCTCCCCTGGTGTGAAGGCCATGTTTTCGCCGAACTCGCGATCCGGCATGCCATCAATGTAGAACGGTCCGAACACTGTCGTTTCAGTGGCGGTTGCGCTGTGGCGATGGTTGATCGCGTCGACCAGCATCGAAACGCCAAGGGTGTCCGACAGCAGAATGAATTCCTGGCGCACCAGGCCGTCACATTTGTGCCCGGTATCGGTCAGAAAGCCAATACCTTCGAACCACTCCTGTTCGGTCAGTTCGACCTCGCTGACAAACCCATGCAGGTGGCGCACCAGGCTTTGCATGATCTGTTTGTAACGCGCATTCGGCGCGTCGTTGAAGCTGTTCACTGCCTGTCGTGAGATCAGTGATTCCATGGATTTGTGTTGATCGGTCATTGTTGTTATTCCGACGAGGATAAGGGTGGCTGGCTGGTCAGGCTGGGGCCTGACCTGTCAGAGCACGGTTGAGCAGCGCCTCAATCGGGCCTTGTTCAAACGGCCGCGGGTTGTAGTAAGGGCTGGCGCAAGCGATCTGCGCGGCTTCGGCCGGGCCGTTGGCCGGGAAGCCGATGTCCGCCAGGGCCAGTGCAATACCCAGTTTCTGATTCAGTGCGTACAACAAGGCACCGACCTCGCTCGCCTCACTCCCACCCAACGCGCGTGCAGCCCGTTGCAAAGGCCCGGCCGCTGCTTCGCGGTTGTAATGCGCGGCGTGGGGCAAGACGATGGCGTGTGCCTGGGCGTGGGGCAGATTGAATGTCCCGCCCAAGGTGTGACAGAGCTTGTGGTGCAAGGCCATGCCGACCGAGCCCAGGCAAATGCCCGCCAACCACGCGCCGTACAGCGCCTGGCTGCGCGCCTCGGGGTCATCGGGATGGTTGACCACACCCGGCAAGGCCTGCGCCAGCGAGCGAATCGACTCTTCGGCCATGAAGCCGATGATCGGGTTGGCATCCTGGGCGTACAGCGCCTCGACCGCGTGGGCCATGGCATTCATGCCCGAACAGGCCGAAATGTGCGCTGGCAGGGTCAGGGTCAATTGCGGGTCGTAGATCACGCTCCTGGGCAAAACCCGCAGATCCCGTCCGGTTTTTTTCAGGCGATTTTCGGTCAGCCCGTAGATCGGCGTCATCTCGGAGCCGGCGTAGGTGGTTGGCACAGCCACTATGGGCAGGCCGGAATCCATCGCGATCGCCTTGCCCAGGCCGATGGTCGAGCCACCGCCAATGGCCACGCAGCAATCGGCATCCAGCCGCGCTGCCTCAAGGCGCGCCGCTTGCGCCACTTCCAGTGGAACGTGCATCACGGCCTTTGTATAGACACCGGCGGCACGATCACCGAGCAACGCCGCGACCTTTTCGCCGAGCCCGTGCTGTTCCGGTGTGGTCAGGATCAACGCACGCCGCGCACCCAGCCGTTCGATTTCCTCGGCCAGCGCCGAGAGCTTGCCCCAGCCGAACACCACACGAGTCGGCAGGCTTTGATAGACAAAGGGATTCATGACTGGCCTCAGCGCTTGTAGTACGGCGGGATGTTGGCGTCGACATTGACCCAGACCGAACGGGCTTCGGTGTAGTCGTGGATCGCTTCGAAGCCCATTTCCCTGCCATAACCGGACTGACCGACACCGCCAAACGGACTGCCCGGATTGACCCGTTTGTAGCAGTTGATCCAGCACATGCCGGCGTGAATCGCGTCGGCCATCTTGTGCGCGCGGCTCAAATTCTGCGTCCACAGGCCGCTGCCCAGCCCGTATTCGGAGCTATTGGCAATCGCCAGGGCTTCTTCGTCAGTGCTGAAACGCACCACGGTCACAAACGGGCCGAACACTTCCTCCTGGCAAACGCGGTCACCGGGCCTGGCCTCGACCACCGTCGGCTCGATGTAAAACCCATTGGCCAACGCCTGGTCATCCGGTGCCTTGCCGCCGGCCAGGACCTTGCCACCCTGCTCGATGGCAATATCGATGTACGCCATCACCCGGTCGCGATGCAGCGCCGAAGTCAGCGGGCCCATTTCGGTGTCCGGGTCCAGCGGATCGCCCAGGCGAATGGACTTGGCCAACGCAATGAAACGCTCGAGGAATTGATCTGCGATGTCTTTGTGCAGAATCAGCCGCGAACCGGCGATGCAGGCCTGGCCCTGGTTGTGAAAGATCGCCCAGGCCGCACCGTTGACCGCCGCGTCCAGGTTGGCGTCCTCGAACACGATGTTCGCGCCCTTGCCGCCCAGTTCCAGCTGGATGCGCTTGAGGTTGCTTTTGGAGGCTTCGACGATCCGACGCCCGGTGGCGGTCGAACCGGTAAAGGCAATCTTGCCCACATCGAGGTGCTCGGCCAGCGCTTGCCCGGCGGTATGGCCGTAACCCGGCACCACGTTGACCACGCCTTTGGGGAAGCCGACTTCGGTCATCAGCTCGACAATGCGCAGGGTCGACAACGGAGTGATTTCCGAAGGCTTGATCACGATGGTGTTGCCCGCCGCCAACGCCGGGCCCATTTTCCAGCTGGTGAACATCAGCGGAAAGTTCCACGGCACGATCTGCCCCACCACGCCAATCGGCTTGCGTTGCACGTAGTTGAGGAACCCCGCTTCGACCGGAATCACCGAACCTTCGATCTTGTCGGCCATACCGCCGAAGTAACGGAAGCACGCCGCTGTGCGCGGTACGTCGAGGCCACGGGAATCGCGGATCGGGTGCCCGGTATTGAGAGATTCGAGCTGCGCCAGTTCTTCACTACACGCTTCGATCCTGTCCGCCAGTTTGAGCAACAGGCGTCCGCGTTCGGCGGCGCCCAGCGCCGACCAGGCCGGGAACGCACGTTTGGCGGCGGCCACGGCGAGATCGATGTCAGCGGCTTCGGCAGCAGCGATGCGGGTGATCAACGAACCGTCATGGGGCGACACGACGTCGATGGTGCCGCCAGCGACGGCATCCACGAAGCGGCCATCGATATAGAGCTGATTTTGCATAATGGTTTCCTCGCACCGCGCGGCTGGCGCAGTGTTTGACGAAGTGATTGCTGAACGCTTTGCCCGGCGCGAAGCCGGGCCGGGCACCAGGTCCTAGAACTCGATCGGATACGGCTTGAGCTCACCGCTTTCGTAGCGTTGCGGCAGGTTTGGCGTGGCGTTTTCCCAGACCATCAGCATCGAGCGTTTGGTCGAGTAGCCTTGGTGACGGATGTCCGCGGGCATGGCGCAGATGTCGCCGGCACGCATGGTGATGCGCGCACGGGGATTGCCGTCGTCCTTGTCGCCGACGTCCCAGATGATTTCGTCGGACATCTGCAAGAACCACTCGATGCGGTCGTTGCCGTGGAACACTGGCAGGATGAACTCCTCGGTGGTCGGGCAGAACAGGCTGGCCTTGCACACCGAGGTCACCGACGGGTTCCAGGTCACGTCGGAGCGCGACAGGTACTTGAACAGGTTGAAGGCATGCAGTTCGCCTTCGAAGCCTTCGGCGGCGTGGACCTCCGGTTCGTCCTGCGGCACATCGATGAACTGGCGGTTGACCGGCAGGTCGTCACGCAGCGGCGAGTCATCCTTAAGGCCCGGCATGCGTTTGGTGGCGATGCGCGAGCGCTCGATGGCTTCGATGTTGTCGCCGTTCTTGCGACCGAATGCGCTGCCGGTTTCTTCCGGGGCGGCAAAGGGGTCGAAGGTGGCATTGGTCCAGTCGCGCAGGATGGCCTTGAAGGTGGCCATGATCAGCGGCGTTTCGAAGTTTTCGGTGTAATTGACCCCGGCCGCCTTGAGCGTGCCGTTGAAGGTGCCGGCGTACAGGTCGACCTTGCCGTAGTAGTTGCGGGTGCCGATGACGTGGTCAAAGTTGACCCAGCCATAGAAAAAGCCCCAGGCCACGTCACGCATCATGGCGCGCAGGAAGGCGTCGACCGGAATCAGGTGCGAGCGGGTCTGGCCCTTGGCCGGCCAGGTGATGCGGGCGAAATACTCGTCTCGCGACAGTTCGAAGGCGCCGAGTTTGAACGAGCGGTAGCCGGTAACGGTATGGGGCGCACTGGCCTGGACTTCATCGTCGGCAAGGTGGGCGGTGTCAACAGCGGCTTCAAGCATGGCCATGGCGGATTTCCTCTTGTTGTTGTGGGGTGGGCGGTCGGGCGTGGCAGATCACTTGAAGCAGATGTCGGCCCATTTCTCGACCGACAACGGGCCTTTGATAGTCTGCTGCAGGATCACACCCGGGCGGCTGGCTTCGAAGCGATAAGCGGTGCCGACCGGCAACAGACACTGATGGCCGCGCTTGAGCAACACATAACCCATCGGTTTTCCGGCAGGTACGTCACCGGCCAGATGCGTGCCCTCGCCGGTTTTCATCGGCGCATCGAGCTTGAGGAAGTCCACGCGAACCTCACCGTCCATGACGATGGCGAATTCGTCGTGTGCTGCGGTGTACCAGGGCGACTGGCCTTCGGCACGGATGGATTCAACGACGTAGCCGAGGTTGAAACCCACCACGACTTTTTCATAAGGGAGGGATTTATCCGCCACTTCGAAAATGTTGGAAAAGGCGTAGTGGCTGGCCTGGCCGCTGATGATTTCAACCGACCCTTTGGTGTAGTTGTCCAGCGAGCCGAAGACCGTTTCGATTGCAGCGCTACTCATGGTTTTCACCGTTTTGTTGTTGTAGTAACAGTGAGCCAACAGTACGTCGCACCCGCTCTGCGAACAATTAGAGGACCGGCGACAACAGTGTTTGCGAAACGCGAACATTGGCGTCATCGCTCAATCGCAATTCTTGTGGGAGCGGGCTTGCTCGCGAAGGCGGAGTTTCAGTCAACACAAATGTCGTCTGATACACCGCCTTCGCGAGCAAGCCCGCTCCCACAGGGTTCGTGTATAGGCTCAGCGGACCCAGCCACGTTCCAGCAAGGGCTTGTCCCAGCATGGCTCATCGCCGAAGTTGTCCACCAGAAAGTCGATCAACGTACGCACTTTCAAGGCCCGACGCTGGGTGGCGGGATACACCGCCGAAAAATTGAACGAGGACAGTGCGTAATCCGGCAATACCGGAATCAGCCGGCCGCTGAGCAAGTCGTCGCTGGCCACCAGGGTTGGCAGGCAGACAATGCACACACCGGTCTGTGCGTAATCGCGCAGCAAGTGAACGGAGTTGGAGCGCACCTGGCCCGGCAGGCTCAACTCCACTTGCTCGTCGTCGCGGGTGAAGATCCAGCGGTTGCGCGACGGATAGCCTTCGTACAGGGCGATCTTGTGTTGCAACAATTCCTGGGGGTGGGTCGGTACACCGAACTCGTCGGCATAATCGGGCGACATGCAGAACAATCGACGCACGCTGAACAGCTTGCGCTCGATCAGGGTTTCGGCCATGGGCGGGAACATCTGGAACGCCACGTCGAAACCTTCTTCGATGGGGTCCACCACCCGGTCGTTGACGATCACGTCCACTTCGATGTCCGGGTACAACCGCGTGAACTCGGCCAGCATGCGGCCGAAGTGACCGATGGCAAAACCCGGCAGCATCTGCACCCGTAGCTTGCCAGTGGGCTTGGCCCGCAGTTCGCGCATGTGTTCGGTCAGCGAGTTGAAGCCCGCTACCATGTCCGCGCATTCCTTGTAGTAGGTCTCGCCCACTTCGGAAAGCCGCACATGGCGCGTGCTGCGGTGGAACAGCGGCGCATTGATGAACTGTTCCAGTTGCTGGATGCGGTGGGTGATCACCGAACGGGTCACGCCCAGTTGCTGGGCCGCCTTGGCGAAGTTGCCGGTTTCGGCAACCCGCACAAAGGCTTCGACACTGAGTAAACGATCCATGGGGCAGGTTCTCTGGATGTTTTTGTTCTTGTATGAACAGCGAGGTTAGCCTGTCGCTCCACTTCCAGGGCGAAAACCTGCCTGTAGGAGCGAGCTTGCTCGCGATGGACTTGAGAACTCCGCGGGGTGTCAGGTACCCAGCGTTATCGTTAACGTCCATCGCGAGCGGGCTCGCTCCTACAGGTCATGGCCGGGCGGACAATCGTCGCTGCATCGGGAACACCTGCCAGCCCAGGCGCTCGCTGATCAGCCCCCACACCCCTTGCGGGGCCTTGAGCATCATCACCACCGCGACCACACCGAGGATGATCATGTACACCGCGCCGTACTGCGCCAGGCAGCCGCGCAATACGAAGTAAATCAGCGTGCCGATCAATGGCCCTTCCAGGGTACCGATGCCGCCGATGATCACGATGAAGATCACCACCGCTGTCCAGTCCTGCAGGTTGAACGCGGCGTCCGGGGAAATACGCAGCTTTTGCAGGAAGATCAGCGCCCCGACCACACCGGTGCAACCGGCGGCCAGCACGTAAACCATCAACTTGGTTCGGAACGTATCCACGCCGAGGCTGCCGGACGCCGGTTCAGAATCACGAATCGACGCCAGGGCCAGCCCCTGACGCGAGCGCAGCAGAAAATACACGACGGCCACGGCGGCAATGGCGATGGCCAGCGCGGTGAAGTAGATCAGCGTTTCGCGTCCGTCCCGATCATTGCCGATCTGCCGCACAATCGCTGCCGGCAGGCTTTGCCCCGACCCGCCACCCAGGCTGCTCATCTGCGCCAGGCCCAAACGGAAGACCTCCGCCACCACCCAGGTGCCGATGGCGAAGTAGGCGCCACGCAGACGAAACACGATCAGCGCCGTGGGAATTGCCAGCAACGCCACCAACACGCCTGAAAGCAGCACCGCGACCAAGGGCGGCACACCGAACTGGCTCGCCAGCATGAACAGCAGATAGCCGCCCAGACCGACGAAGGCCTGCTGCCCTACCGAAACCATGCCGGCGTAGCCCGCCAGCAGGTTCCACATTTGCGCCAACGCCAGGTAATAGGCGAACTCCACTACCAGGCGCAGGCTCGCCCGATCGGCCCACAAGGGTGCACTGAGCAAGATCAATACGCACAGGCCCAGCAACGACAGGCCGATGGTGCTGCTGGTGGTCGTGCGTTGTACACGATAAACCGGTACGGGATTGTTCAAGGCATTCATCAGTCGACACTCCGGGGAAACAGGCCACGCGGGCGCACGACCAGGATCAGCAGAAACACAAGGTGACCGGCGAGGATTTGCCAACCGGGATCGATTTTTGCCCCCAGGGTTTGCGCAACGCCGAGAATCACCCCTCCGGCCAGCGTGCCCCACAGGCTGCCCAGGCCGCCGATGATCACCGCTTCGAAGCCGTACAACAGCCGCGCCGGCCCGACCGTAGGGTCAAAACTGGTGCGGATCGCCAGGAACACGCCGGCAATCGATACCACGGCCATCGCCAGCGCCATGGCCAGGCCGAAAATGTGCGCGTTGTTGACGCCCATCAGCCGTGCGGTGTGCTGGTCATCAGAGGTGGCACGAAACGCCCGGCCCAACGAGGTTTTGTAGAACAGCAATTGCAGGCCGCCAATGATCAGCAGCGCACTGCAGAACACGATCAGCGGCATCACGCCGACGTTCAGGCTGCCCATGCCGACACTGGCCACCTCCAGGTCGCCTTGAGCGAGTTTTTGGCTGTCGGCACTGAAGAATTCCAGCAGCACGTTCTGCACGATGATCGACAGGCCGAAGGTCACCAGCAACGGCGGCAGGATGTCCGTGCCCAGCGTGCGGTTGAGCAACAGCCGTTGCAGCAGATAGCCGAAACAGAACATCAGCGGCACCACGATCAGCAAGCTCGCCAACGGGCTGAACCCCAGGTGATTGACCACCAGCAGCGCCAGGTACGACGCCAGCACGATGAAGTCGCCATGGGCGATGTTGACCAGTCGCATGATGCCGAACATCAGCGACAGCCCCACCGCGAACATCGCGTACAGGCCGCCGAGCAACACGCCTTGAAGCAAAGTATTGAGCCATTCCATCACTAGATCCCGAAATACGCGGCTTTGATTTGTGCTTTGTCCGCATCCCCAGGCCGACCGGTCAGGGACACCCGCCCTTCCTGGAAGCAATAGAAGCGGTCGCACACACTCAGTGCCTGATTGATGTCCTGCTCGACGAGAATCACCGTGGTGCCGTCGGCCTTGATCGAGGGCAATGCGGCGTAGATGTCCTTGATCGTCGTCGGCGCCAGGCCCAGGCTGATTTCGTCGCACAACAGCAAGTGCGGGTTGGCCATCAGGCCCCGGCCAATCGCGACCATTTGCTGCTGGCCGCCAGACAGTGCGGTACCGGGACGCTTGCGCAGTTTTTCCAGCACCGGGAACAGCTGATAGATGCGCTTGAGCGTCCACGGTCCCGGGCGTTTGCTGTAGGCGCCGATCAGCAGGTTTTCTTCAACGCTCAGGGACGCAAACAGCTTTCGGCCCTCCGGCACCAAAGCGATGCCGCGCTCCAGCACCTGATTGGCTGCCATGTCGCCAATGGTCTGCCCCTTGAAAGTAATGGCGCTCGGCTGGTTCTTGATCAACCCGGCCAGGGAACGCAGGAACGTCGATTTGCCCGCGCCGTTGGAGCCGATGATCGCCACGGTTTCACCCGCCTCAAGGGTCAGGCTGATGTCGAACAGCGCTTGAAAGTCGCCGTAGCCGGCGCAGAGTTTTTCGATGGTCAGCATGCGTCAGCTCCCGATGCCCATGTAAATGTCCTGTACCCGAGGATCGGCCATCACGCTGCGCGGTTCGCCTTCGGCTAATTTGGCACCGAAGTTGATCACCGTCAGGCGACTGACCACCGCCAGTAAGGCGTGCACGATGTGCTCGATCCAGATAATGGCGACACCGGACTTGTGGATGCCCTGAATGGTTTCCACCAGTGCCAGGCATTCCGGTTCGGTCAGGCCCCCGGCAATTTCGTCGAGCAACAACAGGCGCGGTCGGGTCGACAAGGCCCGGGCCATTTCCAGGCGCTTGCGGTCGAGCAAGGTCAGTGAGCCGGCCAGCACGTTGGCCTTGCGCATCAGGCCAGTGAGTTCCAGCGTCTGCGCACACCACTGGCTGGCTTCGTTGTCACGCAGCCGTGCACCGAAGGTTGCGCCCACCAACAGGTTCTCGAACACGGTCATTTTCACGAACGGATGCGGAATCTGATGGGAACGGCCGATGCCCTGCTGGCAGCGTTTGAACACAGGTTCGCGGGTGACGTTGCGGCCTTCGAAATGGATCTGTCCTTTGTCGGCCGCCACGCCACCGGCGATCAGGTTGAACAGCGTGCTTTTACCCGCGCCGTTGGGCCCGATGATGCCCAGTGCTTCACCCGGTTGCAGGGTCAGGTCGATAGCGTCCGTGACCTTCACCGAGCCGTAGCTTTTGTGCACATCGATCATTTGCAGAAGTGGTTGTTGCATGGTGCACCCGTGCCCTGTTGTGCGATCAATACGTAATGGCCTGCATCTCGCCGCCCAGCGGAATCGCCGGGGCGGTGGCATTGCTGGTCACGATCAGGTCGTATTTATTGTCCTTGCCCAGACGCCACTGGCCGCTGACCAGAGGCGTCTTGGCGACGTTCTTCACCGGTCCGCCATTCCAGTTGATCGGGCCGACAACGGTGTTGAGGTTGGTCTTGAGCAAGGCATCGCGGACCGCTTGGGCGTTGCCGATTTCTTCGGTGCGCTTGAGGATATCCACTGCCAGTTCGAACAAGGCATGCACGAAGCCCAACGGTTGCGTCCACTGCTTGCCGGTGGCCTGGGTGAAACCCTGGGCCAATTGGCCGGCGCTGGCGCCGGTCAATGACGAGCTGAACGGGTGAGTCGGGCTCCACCAGATTTCGGTCGACAGGTTGTTGCCGGCCTTGCCCAATGCCTCGACTGCCGTCGGAAACAACAAGGCCTTGCCCACCGACACGGCTTTCGGATTGAAGCCTTGCTGCCGGGCCTGGGTCCAGAACGTGCTCAGGTCCGGCGGGATGACCACGCCGGTAACGATCTCGACATCAGCCTTTTTGAACGCGGCGATCTGCGCGGAGAAATCGTCGGTCAGACTCTGGAAGCGGCCAGGGTCGACCAGTTGAAAGCCCTTTTGCGCCAGTACCGGTGGGAACCCGAGCTTCTGATCGCCCCAGGCATTGCCGTCGCCGTCGTTGGGGAACAGACCGCCAACCACTTTGTTCGACGGCATCGCCCCCCACATCGTGCTGTAAGTGCCGATCACATCTTCCAGGCCCCAGAAGAAATGGTAGGTCCACTCGAAGCCTTGATCCGGTTTGCCTCCCCGGGTGAAAAACCATGGCTGCCACGGGGCAACGGTGGAGATACAGGGAATTTCATTGATTTCGCACTGGTCGGAAACCGGGTTGGTGGTTTCCGGGGTCGACGACACCAGCATCAGGTCGACTTGATCCGACAGGATCAGCTCGCTCGCCACTTCCGCCGCGCGGTTGGGGTTGGACTGGCTGTCCTTGACGATGACCTCCAGGCGATAGGCCTTGCCTGCGACATTGATCGAGTTCTTCAGCACTTGCTTGAGCGACTCGATGATGTAGTTGTCGGCTGCCGCAAAGGGCGCCAACGGCCCGGTCTGCGGGCTGACATAGCCGAGCTTGATCACCCGCTCACCGCCGATGGCAAAGGTGAACGGCATGCTCGCCAGCGCCACACCACCGGCGGCAATGCCGGTACTGCGCAGGAAATCACGGCGGGAGAAGTCGCGGCCAAACAGGTTTTTATCGTTGTTGTCTGTCATGTAAGTACTCCAAAAGCCTGGACGAACGGGGTCACCACGTGTGGCCGGGGCATCACGCAGGGTCAGGGGTAAAGCAGGGATATCCGTTTAGAAGAAGAAACTGATGTCGAACGACGCGACCACTTGCGAATCCTTTTCGCCGTCGGCATAGGCATCGCGGCCGGGGCCTGAATGAATGTCGTAGCGCAGTTCCGGGCGCAGGCGCACATTGGGTGTCGGCGTCCAGGCCAGGTTGGTGGTGACGCCGTAGAAACTGCCCCAGGTCGGATCGGGAATCCCGGTGTTCGGGTCGATGTTGGCCATCATCACGTGGACCGGGGCGTCGGTGTAGAACCACTCGGCGCGACTGTTCCACATCAGGTTATCGCTGAGCTTGTGGTACCAGTTCACGTCCGTGCCATACCAGGTCGCGTCGTTCTTGTTGGCGAACCCGGCGAAGGCGCCCTGCTCCTGCTTGCCATAGTTCAACTCCAGCGCCACGCGGTTGTTCGGGTCGAGCACTTGCGACAGGGTCAGGTAGGACGCCAAACGCTTGTAGTCGTCATCCTTGGTGCCCGCCGGCAGCGGCGAGCCACAGCTGCATTCGGCGAAACTGTCGCCAGCGCCATTGCCGTAGATGTTTTCCCAGTCGATCCAGGTGCCGAAGTCCGCCGAGCGCCAGCGCACGTTGGCGATCACGTCCGGCGAGTGATTGGGGTCCTGCAGGTTGTTCCAGCCCTGCACCACGCCCAGTTCGAAGCCGAGCATGCTTTCGCCCGGTTCCGAAGGCAGTTTGAACGAGTACAGTGCACCGGCATGTTTGGCCGGGCCGTGCATGAATGAATAGGTGTGGGTGTAGAAGTCAGTCGGTGCCGGAGATGGCAAGGCGAAACCGATTTCGTTTTCCAGCGGCGTGTGGAAAATCCCGATCATCAGCTCAGAGCCGCCGAGCACGGGGAAGTAGAAGTTGACGTAGGCCTGGGCGACGGTGAACGCCGGATCTTCAGGCTTGTTGTCGCGGTTGACGCTCAGGTCTTCGTCCCAGCCGTAGGTCTTGAAGAACCGCGCATCCTTGCCGTACAGCGCCGTGACGTTGAAACCCCAATCAGCTTCTTGCGGCATCGCTCCGGGAAACGGTCCAACGCGGCCGATCACATTGCTCTTGGGTTTTTTTTCCACGGCCAGGGCGAACTGGTTGAGGTTCACACCTTCGTCGGTATTGAAGAAGCTCTGCTTGCTGACGTCATCCGTGCCGTTGTTGTTATAGATCACTCCGGCCTGAGCCCAGCCGTAGATCTTGATCCCGTGTTCACGCTCAAGGCTGTCGCCGAAGACATTGCGCACCAGCGAGCCCATGGGATCGTCTGCTGCCAGAGCCATAGAGGGAAACAAAACGTCGGCACCCAAAACGGGCGCGAACAGGGTTGCTGCGCAAACCCATGCACGAATACTCATACCTGCCTTCCTTATTTTTATTAGGCGCCAATCCCCCGAAGGGGCATGAGGCCGAAAGCAAGGTATGACGTCTTGATGAGCCCTGGCTTGAGCTCCACCCGATCGTTGGCGGATCGTGGTGTTCGGCGTAATGGAGGCTACAAGCCCGCCACTGCACCAACAATTCCATTCTCGGCGACTTCAGTGTTTGCGTATTCAGAACAATGCAGGTCTTTGTGGGAGCGAGCTTGCTCGCGATGGCAGAGGCTCGGTCAACATAGATGTTGAAGCTGATGCCCTCATCGCGGGCAAGCCCGCTCCCACAGGGTTAGCGGTGTTGATCAGGCTTTGGTGGTCAGCGGATAGAGCTTGTCATCGAACTGCGACAGCTTCGGAAACACCAGGGGCTGGTCATCACTCAGGTGTTGCAGGCGCTGGCCGTAATCAACCAGAAATTGCTGGCGCGCCTCTTCGCTGATGTACGGCACATGCCAGGCCACAAACGGCTCCAGCACGTCAAAACCAACATAAGCCAGGGTTCCACGCAGGATCGGCCGCAGCATGTCCTCCAACGGACCGTGAATCGCGCCCTCACCGAACATGTGCTCACGCCCACCCAGGGTCACGGTCACCAACGCTTTCTTGCCGGCCAATCCACCCTGATCGTAGAAGCGCTTGCCGCCGTAGCAAATGCCGGACACCAGCACCCGGTCGATCCAGCCCTTGAGCATGGCCGGGGCGGAGAACCAGAAAATCGGGAAGTTGAGGATCAGCAGGTCGGCCCACAGCAGTTTGTCCAGCTCGGCCTGGATGTCCGGTGCCAGCGACTGGCTCTTCACGCCCAGGCGTTGTTCCAGGGCATAGACCAGGTACTCGGGGTTTTCCCGATTCGAGAAGTCGGCGTCGCTGGCCACCGGGTTCCAGTTCATTTTGTACAGGTCGCTGACCTGCACTTCGTGGCCCTGAGCCTGGAGGGTGGCGACGGCCTGGTCACGCAGGGCGGCGGTGAAGGATTGCGGCTCCGGGTGAGCGTGGACGATCAGTACTTTCATGGTGGTTCCTTAGATTTGTTCCAGCGTATCGAGTGAAGGTGTGGAGTAGCAACATCGTGGGTGATGAACAGTCTGAATCGCCAACCGTCACACCTGGATCGCCTTCACTTCGACGAACTCGTTGAGTCCCTCCTCGCCCCACTCCCGGCCATTGCCCGATTGTTTGTAGCCACCGAACGGCGCTTGGTAATTAAACGCGGCGCCATTGAGGAAGCACTGGCCGGCGCGCATCTGCCGGCCCAGGTGCAAGGCACGCTCGGCACTGCCGGCCCAGACGCCGCTGGACAGGCCGAACGGCGAGTCGTTGGCGATCTGCACCGCTTGCGCCTCGTCGGCGTAGGGAATCAGGCACAGCACCGGGCCGAAGATTTCTTCCTGGGCGATGCGCATGCGGTTGTCGACATCGGCGAACAGCGTTGGGCTGACATAGAAGCCGCGCTCGAAGGCCGACGGCGCGTCACCGCCGCACAGCAGCCTTGCGCCTTCCTGTTGGCCGGCCTTGATGTAATCGAGCACGGTGCGTTTTTGCCCCGCTGAACACATAGGTCCCAGGAAGCTTTGCGGGTCCAGGGGATCGCCCATGCGCAGGCTCAGGGTCTCCTGCAGGGCGATTTCCACGGCTTGGGCGTAACGGCTGGCCGGCAGCAGCATGCGGGTCAGCGCGGTGCAGGTCTGGCCGGAGTTGATCATCACGTCCTGCACGCCGTAGCGCACGGCCGCGTCCAGGTCCGCATCCTCGGCGATCAGCAGCGGCGACTTGCCGCCCAGTTCCAGGCACACCCGTTTCACCGAGGGCGCCGCCGCTTGCGCAACGCGAACGCCAGCGCCGGTGGAGCCGGTAAACGACACCATGTCCACGTCAGGGTGTTTGGCCAGCGCTTCGCCGACTTTCGAGCCCGGCCCGCTGACCAGGTTGAACACACCGGCCGGCAAGCCGATGTCTTCTATCATCTGCGCCAGCAGGAAGGCATGCAGCGGGGTTTCCTGGCTCGGCTTGACCACCACGGTGCAACCGGCGGCCAGGGCCGGGGCGAGTTTGCCGATCAACTGGTGCAGCGGGTAATTCCACGGATTGATGAACGCGCAGACACCCACGGCCTCGCGGATCACCAGCGAATTGCCGACTTCGCGCACCTCGTCCATCAGATGAGCCAGTTCGACGTACTGCTCAAGGCCAGCGATCGGCCCGTCGACCTGCACCGAGCGGCACCATTGCACCGGCATGCCCAGTTCGCTGGTGATGACCGAGGCCATCTCATCAGCACGGGCACGCAATTGCCCGGCCAGGGCGCGAATGTAACCGGCACGCACGCTGGAGGGTGTGCGTGACCATGAATCGAAGGCCCGGCGTGCAGCCGCCACGGCGTTTTCAACATCGCGCTCATCGCCCAGCGGCACGCTGCCAGCCACTTCTTCCGTGGCCGGGTTGATCACCTCGGCGATGCCCTGCCCCGACGGTTTTTGCCAGCGGCCATCAATAAACAGTGCATTGTGATTAAGCATGAACCTGAGCCTCCATCAGTTCTCGGGCACAACGGGCAATGCGCTGGCAGGCATCGCGCAACGGTTCGGCACCGACCACCAGACCGAGGCGAATGTGCCCCGCCGCGCTCGGACCAAAGGCCTCGCCGGCCAATACCGACACACCGTGGCGATCCAGCAGACGGTCGGAAAAGGCCTGGGCGCTGAGCCCGGTCTGGCGGATATCGAGCATCACGAACATGCCGCCATCGGGTTTCAATGCCCGCACGCCGGGGCAATCGGCCAGGCTGTCGCACACCAGGTCGCGACGCTGGCGATAGGCTTCGCGCATGGCCTCCAGTTCCGGCAGGTTGCTTTCCAGGGCAACCACGGCAGCGTCCTGAATGAAATCCGGCGAGCCGTAGAGCATGCACAGCGCAAGGTTTTCCAGGTGCGCAGCAAGCGACAGTGGCGCCACCACCCAGCCAACGCGCCAGCCGGTCATGGCGTGGGATTTCGACAGGCTGTTGAGGGTCGCGGTGCGCTCGGCCATGCCCGGCAGGCTCGCCGGGCTGACGTGCTCGCCTTCGAACAGCAGTTCGCTGTAGACCTCGTCGGAAATCAGCCACAGGTCGTGGCCGATGCACAACTCGGCCAAAGCGGCCCAGGTGCTGCGCGGCAGACTGGCACCGGACGGGTTGTGCGGACTGTTCAACGCCAGGGCCCGGGTGCGTGGCGTGATGCGCGCGGCGACATCTTCAGGCAATACGCGAAAGCCGTTTTCCGAACGCACCGGCACCGGCACCACCACGGCGCCACAGGCACCGAACACGGCTTCGTAGGTGACGTACATCGGTTCGGCGACTATCACTTCGTCACCGGGATTGAGCACGCATTGGGCCACGCTGAACAGCGCACATTGCGCCCCGGCCAGCACGGTGACCTGATCGGCCGAAACGCTTTGGCCGCTGCGTTGTTGATGTCGCCTGGCAATGGCCTCACGCAGGGCACGCTTGCCGCGCACTTCGGCGTAATGAGTGTTGCCGCTCAGCAGGCTGTCGATGGCACCCTGCACGATGGGCTGTGGCGTGTCGAAATCCGGGTCGCCCACGGACAGCAGCAAAATGTCCTGGCCCTGCTCGCGCAGCGCCAGGGCGCGGTAGTGAATATCCCACGCGGCAGCGCCATCGCCGGCGATACGTTGAGTCAGATCGGAAAAGCGCATGGCTTCGTCCCCTTCAAATACAGATCAGTGCGCGCAGGCATGCTTGAGTTCGATCAAGGTCACGCCGTTGCGCTTGAAGCCGTGGCGCAAGTCGGTCTGCAACTCGGCCAGGCTTTGCGGCTGGTTCACCGTGCAACCGAACGCACGCGCGAGGGCGGCGAAATCCGGATTGCGCGGCAGTACGCCGATGGGTTCGATGTCCAGGCCGAGCATGTCGTCGCGGATCTGTCCCAGGGCGTCGTTGTTCCACAGCAGCACCACCAGCGGGCTGTCCAGCTCTTCGACGGCCGTCGCCAGTTCCTGCGCGGTGTAGAGGAAACCGCCGTCGCCGACCAGCACCAGACCGGGCCGTTGCGGTGCGCCGAACTTGGCGCCAATCCCCGCCGGCAGGCCATAACCCAAGGTGCCGTAGCCGGTCGGGTGCAGCCAGCTGCGGATGGCCAGGCTGTCAAAGGCGTAGTTACCCGTATACGCAAGCTGGGTCATGTCTGTGCTGATGAGGGCGTTTTCCGGCAGCTCCGCCGCAATACGCTCGAGAATCGCCTGATGGATCGACTGCAACGGGCCATGGCTGGCCTTGACCGCTTCGCGCAACGCGGCAACCGAGGCAATCGCGGGGCCGGCATCACGCGCGTCCGATGGCAGGCGCTCAAGCAAACCGCTGAGGGTTTGTTGTGCATCGCCCTGCAAGGCCACTGCGCAGGGGTAGAAGTCGTTGAATTTGCGCGGGTCGATATCGACGCGCAGCAGTTCACCCTTGAGCGGCAGGCGTTCGCGCCAGAAGTCGGTGTCGGCCATTTCGGTGCCGACCGCCAGCACCACGTCGGCCTCGGCGATCAGGTTCCAGCCCGGCTCCACGCACAGCGAGGAGCCGGCGTTGAGTGGCGCATCCGGTGGCAGCAGGCCCTTGCCGGCGACGCTGGTGAACAGTGGCGCAGCGAGACGTGTGCTGAGTTCGCTCAGTTCCTGCACGGCATTGAGTGCACCACCACCGGCGATGATCATCGGCCGTTTCGCGCCTTTGAGTTTGGCCACGGCCTGCTCAAGCGCAGTGGCGGATGCCGGACCACGGCCCGGACGACGCACCACCTCGTTGCTCCAGTCGCGGGCAATCGGCGCCGCCAACACGTCCAGCGGCACCGAGATGTGCACCGGGCGCGGCCGCTCGCTGTCGAACACCGCGTAGGCACGGGCGACCAGTTCCGGCAGGTCTTCGGCGGTCAGCGCCACGGCCGAGAACGCCGTGATCGGCGCGGTCATCGCCCGTTGATCCTGACACTCGTGCAGGCTGCCCCAGCCCTTGCCGAGGCTGGCGCTGTGGTTGACGCTGGAAATCACCAGCATCGGAATCGAATCGGCATAGGCCTGTCCGATGCCGGTGGCGGCGTTGGTCACGCCGGGGCCGGTGATGACGAAGCACACGCCGGGTTTGCCGCTGACCCGGGCATAACCGTCGGCCATGAAGCTGGCGCCCTGTTCATGGCGGGTCAGCACGTGGCGAATGCCGCTGCCGGGCAAGCCGCGATACAGCTCCAGGGTGTGTACGCCGGGGATGCCGAACACGGTATCGACGCCGTAGTTGGCCAACAGGCGCACCAGGGCCTGGCCGCCGGTCAAGGTTTTGCTTTGCATGTTCATGTCCTCACTCGTGGCCGAGGCGAATCAACGCATCGACCGCAGTCGTGCCCTGGGCACCGACCAACAATGGGTTCACATCGAGTTCCAGCAGTTGCGCGGCGTTTTCGCAGGCGTAGTCGGCCACGGCGCGGATCGCCGTCACCAGGGCGTCGAGGTCAGCAGACTCGCGGCCACGGAAACCTTGCAGCAACGGGGCGCTGCGCAGGCTGAGCAAGGCATTGCGGATTGCGCCGTCGGTGGTCGGCAGCAACAGGCTGCGACTGTCCTTGAGCAGCTCCACCAGAATGCCGCCGGCACCGATCACCAGCGCGAGGCCGAAATCGTTTTCGCGCTTGATGCCGACAATCAGCTCAGCCAGTGGCGGTTTGGCCATTGGCTCCAGCAACAGTTGATCGAAGGCTACGCCCGGGGCGTAGGCGGCAATGCTGGCGTGCATCTTCTCCAGCGCCGCACTCAACGCAGCGCCATCCTTGAGGCTCAACGCCACGGCGCCGGCTTCGGTCTTGTGTGGCAGTTGTGCGCTGACGGCTTTCAAGACCAGCGGATAGCCCAATGACTCGGCATCCTTCAGGGCCAGTTCCGGGGTGCTCAATACGCCGTTTGGCGTCGGCAGGCCGAAGGCTTTCAACGCCTGTTTGGAATCCCATTCATTGAGCAGACGCCCCTCGCCTTCCAGTGCGTGCGGGCACAGCGGCACCAGTGCCGATTCACCCAGAGCGAGCAAAGCCTGGCGATTGCGCTGATAACCGGCGATGCGGCCCCACGCGGCCAGCCCGTCTTCCACGCCCTGCAAGGCCGCGACGCCCTGCGCGTGCAGACGCTCGCGGGCATGGGCCGGCAGCAATTCGGGGAAGGCCGAAGTCACGAAACCGGTCTTGCCGTGGCGCTGCAGTGCCGCGCAGTACAGCTCCAGCAGCAGGTCGCACTCCTTGCGCTCGCCGGTGAACTCCGACGGGTAGTCGAGCACCAGCATCGCCGCGTCGGCTTCGGTGCGCAGGGCGCTGTCGAGCATGCGGTTCAAGGCTTCGCCGTCGCCCCAGATCGCCGTGGTGAAATCCAGCGGATTGACCAGGTTGGCGTAACTCGGCAGCACCTGCGCGAGTTCGCCGACCTGTCCTTGATCGAGTTTCGGCAGGCCCAGGTCGTTGCGTTCGGCGTAGTCGGCAATCAGGCCGGCGTCTCCGCCGGAACAGGCCAGCGCGATCAGGCTGTTGCCCGCTGGCAGGTTGCCGCAGGCCGCGGCCTTGAGGGTTTCGACAAAACTCACCGGGCCGCTGACGCGGATCACCCCGAGACGGTCGAACAGCGCGTCGTACAGCGCATCGGAGCCGGACAGCGAACTGGTGTGACTCAAGGCCAGTTCGGCGCCGATCTGCGACACGCCGGTTTTCAGGGCGATGATCGGGATGCCCCTCTCCAGCGCCTTGTGCGCGGCACGGGCGAAACCCGCTACGTTTTTCAGGCCTTCGAGGTGCAGGCCGATGGCGGTGACCCGCGGCTCGTCGAGCAACGCGTCCATCAATTCAGCCACGCCCAGTTGCGCCTGATTGCCCACCGACGCCATGTAGGCCACCGGCAACGAGCGGTCGCTCATGGACAGGTTGTAGGCGAAGTTGCCGCTTTGGGTCAGCACCGCCACACCCTTCTGCACCGCTTTGCCGCCATGGGCCACCGGCCACAGCGCGCAGCTGTGCAGGTAGTCGAGCAGGCCGTAGCAGTTGGGGCCGAGCAAGGCCATGTCGCCGGCGGCCTTGAGCAGTTGCTGTTGCAGGGTCTGGCCTTCGGCGCCGGTTTCGGCGAAGCCGGAGGCGTAGCAGATCGCGCCGCCCGCGCCGATGGCGGCCAGCTCGGCCACGCAGGTCAGGGTGAGTTCGCGGTTGGTGGCGATGAATACCGCGTCCGGGCCGCAAGGCAGCTCGGCAACGCTGCGCACACACGGCACACCTTCAAGATTGTCGTGCTGTGGATTGACCAGCCACATCTGCCCTGGGTAGCCGCCCTCGGCACAGCGCTTGAGAGCGCGCGCCATGCTGCGGCCGCCGACAAACGCCACGTGTTGCGGCGCGAGCATGCGTTTGAGGTTGTCACGAATGGATTGGGACATGGGGATTCTCCGGGCCAGTCAGCGCAGCAGCGGCCGCAGCAGCTCGCGGGAAATGATGTGGCGCTGGATTTCCGAGGTGCCTTCCCAGATCCGTTCGATCCGTGCGTTACGCCAGATGCGCTCCACCGGACCTTCGTCCATCAGGCCCATGCCGCCGAAGATCTGCACCGCTTCGTCGGCGGTACGGCCGAGCACCTCACTCGCGAACAGCTTGGCCATGCCGGCCTCGCCATCGGTCATGGTGCCCTGGTCCATTTTCCACGCGGTGTGCAGGGTCAGCAGTTCGGCGGCGCGGATCTGCGTGGCCATGTCGGCCAACTTGAACGACACGCCCTGGTAGGTGCCGATCGGCTGGCCGAATTGCTTGCGGTCCGCCGCCCATTGCAGCGACACGTCCAGTGCACGCTGGGCCTGACCGACGCAGTTGGCCGCGACCATCACGCGCCCGGCGGTCAGCCAGGCGTTGGCCACGTCCCAACCCTTGCCGACTTCGCCCAGCACTTTGCTGGCCGGTACGCGGCAGTCGTCGAAGAACATTTCGAAGGTGTGGTAACCCCGGTTGCTCACGCACTTGGGTCCACGGCGGATGGTCATGCCCGGAGTGTTGCGGTCGACCAGGAACGAGGTCACGGCGTTACGCTTTTTGCCGTTGTGTTCGTAGGTGTCGGTCACGGCGAAGACGATGGCGAAGTCGGCATGCCCGGCGTGGCTGATGAAATGCTTGCTGCCGTTGAGAATGAAGTCGTCGCCTTCACGCACGGCGCGGGTCTTGATCGCATTGGCATCGGAACCGGCACCCGGCTCGGTCAAGGCGAAGCAGTCGATTTTTTCGCCCTGGATGCACGGCAACAGGTAGTCGTTGATCTGCTCGCCGGTGCAGGCCATGAGGATCTTCGACGGCCGTGCGACGAACACGTGCAGTGCCCAGGACACCTTGGACAGCTCACGTTCGATCAGTGCCTGGGACAGGTAGTCCAGACCACCGCCGCCCACTTCTTCGGGCATGTTGAAGGCGTAGAACCCGGCGGCGATCGCCTTGCCGCGAATCTGCGCCGCCAGCTCCGGGGACACTTCGTCGGCGCGGTCGACTTGCTCTTCATAGGGCAGCAGTTCCTTCTCGACGAAGCTGCGTACCGAGTCCACCAACATTTCTTGTTCTTGGGTCAGTTGGAAATTCATGCTGCTACCTGTTGTTCGTGTGCTGAAAGAAGTGTGGGAATCAACGGCCGACGAAACGTGCCGGGCGTTTTTCCATGGCGGCGCGCAGGGCTTCGTTGCCATCCTCGCTGCGACCGCAGAGCAAGCCGGCGGCGAGTTCGGCTTGCAGTTGTTCCGCCAGGCTGCGGTCGGCGCCTTCACGCATGAGTTTTTTGGTCTGGGCAAAGGCGAACGTCGGCCCGGCGGCCAGGCGTGCAGCCAGTTCGCTGGTGACCGTCAGCAACTGATCGTCGGCACAGACATCGCCAACCAGACCGGCGTCGAGGGCGCGGTCAGCACTCCACAGTTCATCGAGGAACAGCAGGCGCTTGGCTTTTTCGCTGCCGATCAGGCGCGGCAGGTGCCAACTGGCGCCGGCATCCGGCGAGTACGCCATGCTGGTATAGCCGGCCTTGAAGCGAGCCGACTGCCCGGCAATGCGCAGGTCGCAGCACAGGGTCAGGTCCATCCCGGCGCCGACAGCGGTGCCGTTGATGGCGGCGATGGTGGGTTTTTCCAGGCTGTGCAGGCGAGTCATCAAGGCGTGGGCGGTCTCGGTCCAGCCGTAGGTTTCCAGTGCGCCCCGGGCTTCGGCATCCGCCCATTCATCGAGGTCGGCGCCCGCGCAGAAGCTGCGGCCACTGCCCGTCAATACCACCACACGCACCGCTGGATCGACGTTGAAACCGTCGAGCAAAGCGTGCAGGTTTTTCAGCGTCGGAACGTCCAGCGCATTGCGCTGGGCAGTGCGATTGAGGGTGATCCAGGCAACGCCTGCTTCGACCTGGCTGAGCAGCGACGATTGAGTGGTCATGGGAATCCTCGAATTATTGTGATTGGTCTGAGGTGATGCGACTTGAGGCCATACTAAACGAGTGTTCAGTAAGGCGGCAATCGGTGGGGAAATGGGCTGTAACAAGCCAAAAAAATCTGTAACACATTGGTTTTATTGAATTATTTATAGATTGACGAGCATAAGCCGCTGGTGTTGTTACAACTTCGAACAACTGGCGACACTCGGTGCGCCGCAGCTTTCCCGCCCACCACAAAACAACTGTGGGAGCGGGCTTGCTCGCGAAGAGGCCCTGTCAGTCAACATTGATGGTGACTGACACTCCGCTTTCGCGAGCAAGCCCGCTCCCACAGGGGGGGAAGTGTTTAGTTCAAGGAATCAGGCAGTCGGCAGGCTCGGTGCCAGCACGCCCTGACGCTTGCGATGAATCAGGAAGTACGCGCCATAGCACAGCGCAATAAATCCAAAGCCCCAATACAGCGACGGACGCTGGGTTTCATCCAGGGCCAGGAACACGAACAGCGAGCAGCACAGCGTGATGCACATCAGCGGCAATACCGGGAACCACGGTGCGCGGTACTTCAGGTCGCTGAGTTTGCCGCCGTCACGCAGGAACGCCTTGCGGAACTTGTATTGCGCCAGGGCGATGACGATCCAGGTCACGGTGCCGGACATGCCGCTCACCGCCATCAGCACCATGAACAAGGTGTCGGCGGCGACGAAGCTGGTCATCAGCGATACCAGCGCGAAGCACAGGGTGATGCTCAGCGCCCGCAGCGGCACGCCACGCTTGCTCAGGGGCGACAGGCTTTTCGGCGCCATGCCGGTTTTCGACATCGCCCACAGAATGCGCGTCGAAGCATAGAGGCCGGAGTTGCCCACCGACAGGATCGCGGTGAGGATCACGAAGTTCATCAGGTCGGCGGCGTAGGGAATGCCAACCATGTCGAACACCTGCACGAACGGGCTTTCCATCAGTCCCGCCTGCTGCCACGGCACAATGGCCGACAGCACGATAATCGCCAGCACGTAGAAAATCAGCACGCGGAACACCACGTTGCGCACGGCGCGGGGAATGCTCTTTTCCGGCTGGTCGGTTTCACCGGCGGCCACGCCCATGATCTCGCAACCCTGGAACGCGTAGACCACGGTCATCATCACTGCGAACACGGCGGACAGACCGTTGGGGAACAACGAATCGCCGATCAGGTTGGTTGCCATCGGTGCCGGTGCGCCGCTGCTCAGGGGCATCACGCCGAAGATCACCAGCACGCCGACCACGATGAAACCGAGAATGGCCGCGACCTTGATCCCCGAGAACCAGTATTCGGCTTCACCGAAAGCGCGGGTGGCCAGGGCGTTGATGCCGAACAGCACCACCACGAACAGCGCCGACCAATACCAGATCGGCACCGCCGGGAACCAGCGGGTCATCAACATGCCGGCGGCGGTGAATTCCAGGCCGACGGTGGTGGCCCAGCTCATCCAGTACACCCAGCCGATCATGAACCCGGTGGCCGGGCCGATGTATTTGGTGGCGTGGGTCTGGAACGAACCGGACACCGGCATCTGCACCGACAGTTCGCCCAGGCAGACCATCACCAGGTACATCAGGAAACCCGCGACCAGGTAAGCCAGGATCGCCCCGACCGGGCCACCCTGGTTGATGGTCACGCCGGAGCCCATGAACAGCCCGGTGCCGATGACGCCGCCCAGGGACAGCATGAAGATGTGCCGGCTCTTGAGGGCGCGGGTCAGCTGTATGCCTTTTTGATGGGTGCTGCGATCAGTGTTTTCGTTCATGTCGGCACCTCAGCAGTCGTTGAGGTGAACAGCGCGCGACAGGACGTCACGGCGCAGGGAGGGATCAGCTTTACGGCAATTCATTATTATTATCTCCAATAAGCTTCGAAGACCGCGCTGCGGCGGTTGCGTCGATTATTGGAAAGCCATGTAAGTTCGCGTTGACCGTAAGGATCGAAGTTGTACAAAGTCGTAACAAATTTGTACGTCAGCTCTGCAACAGGCCTTTGAGGGTATCGAGCGAGTGCTGCAATTGCTCATCCAGCGCCGGGTTCATGCGCTGGATGTCCGACTCATCGTTGGCCAACGCCAGGGTTTCCAGCGTCCTCAAGGTGCTGGCCAGGGCCCTGAAACCCAGGGAGTCGCAGCTGCCGGCCAGACGGTGCGCCAGTTGCGCGACCTCGGTGCAGTCATCGGCCGCCATGGCTTCATGCAGCGCATCGCGGTGTTGAAGGATCGAGTCGCGCAGCACCGCCAGCAGGCCCTGGACCTTTTGCTCACCGAGCAAGGTGCGATGGGTCTGCAACAACGGCCAGTCCATCGCTTCATCACTCATCAACGCCCCGGCGATTTGAGTACGCCCTTCCAGCACCTGGCGCAGGTTTTCCAGCTTCAAGGGTTTGGCCAGGACACCGTCCATGCCGGCCTCCAGATAACTGCGCACCAGTGCCGGTTGCACGCTGGCGGTCAGGGCGAAAATGCGCGTATGGCGGTTCGGCCCGTCGCTGTGGCGGATCTGCCGGCATAACTCGACACCGCTGATGCCCGGCAGATGCACGTCCAGCAACAGCAAATCGAAAACCTGCGTTGTGCAGTGTTGCAGCGCCTGTTCCGCCTCTTCGGCGAGCCACACCCGGTGGCCGTCGCGCTGCAGCAACCCCTTGGCCACTTCGCGGTTGAGCGCCACGTCTTCGACCACCAGGATATCCAGTGCCGGCCCCGCCGCCCGAACCGGCGGGGCCTCAGCCACGCCGCTGGCCGGCTGCAGGGACAGCTCGAACCAGAAACAACTGCCGCGCCCCTCTTCGCTGTCCACGCCGATGCAGCCGCCCATCTGCTCCACCAGGTGTTTGCAGATCGCCAACCCCAATCCGGTGCCACCAAAACGTTGCGCGACTTCTTCGCTGGCCTGGGTGAAACGTTCGAAAATCTTCGCCTGCATCGCAGGGGCAATGCCGATGCCGTCGTCAGTGACACTGAGCCGCAGCCGCTGCCCCGCCTGTTCGCCGGTTTCGCTGAGTAGCGCCACCTGGACACTGACTTCGCCGCCCTCGGTGAACTTGATCGCGTTGGCCAACAGGTTGCTCAGCACCTGGCGCAGGAACTGCTCGGCGCCGTGGTGATGTTCGGCGATCCGCTGGTCGACCCGACAACTGAGGATCGTGTCGTTATTCAACGCTCGCGGTTCGAGCAGTGTCAGCACCTCGTCGAGCAACTGGCGCAGCGAGAAATCCACCGGCTCGGGATGGCTGACGCCCTCCTCCAGCTTGGCGAAATACAGCACTTCGTTGAGGATCGTCAGCAAGCCTTCGCCGGCCTTGTGCAAGGCATCCAGGCGCTTGCCATCCTGCGCATCCAGGCGCGCGCCGCGCAACAGTTCGGCCATGCCGAGGATGCCGTTGAGGGGCGTGCGCAGTTCGTGGCTCATGGTCGCCAGAAAACGCGACTTGGCAAGGTTGGCCGCTTCCGCTTCATCCTTGGCGCGCATCAGGCTGGCGGTGCGGCGCTCGACCATTTTCAGCAGCTCGTCGCGGTTGTCCTGCAAGGCCAGGCGATCGCTTTCCCGGCGCTCGATGTCGTGCAGGATCGCCCGGCGCATGTCGTCCAGGGCATGGGCCACGGTGTCGATTTCGTCGCTGCCGCGGCGCTTGTCCAGTTGCAGGGGTTCCTGCCATTCACCGGCGGCGATGCGCCGGGCGAACTCGGCCATGACTTTCAGGTGTCGGGTCACCAGGCGATAAAACAAACCCGACAACGCCACGGCCAGACCGCAGAGAAACACTGCCATCCACAACAGGCTGGTCAAACCGGTGGCGTAGAGACGCTGGTACACCGCGCCCAGGTCGGTGCTGACTTCCAGTTCGCCCAGGTGGCGCAACGGGCCGGACGGCGGCTGATAGTCCAGGGCAAAGCGCTCGATACGCAGCGGCCCCACCGGCTCGGGATTGCCCTGTATCAGGTCGAAATCGGCACTGGTCAAGTGCACCCGGGCGACGTCGGAGAAGTCCACCAGCCCGCGCAACTGCACGTTCAACTGCTCCTGGTTCAAGTCCCACAGGCTGCGTTCCAGACTGGCCAGGTAGCCGGCGCGGATCAGTTCCATGCGCGAATCGATGTCGCGCATTTCCCGTCGATACTCGATGTACAGTTGCACGCTGCTGGCCAGCACGGTGAAGCACAGGCTGAACAACAGAATGAACAGCAACAGGCGTCGCAACAGTCCACCGGGACGCGCACCAATCATTGCGCATCCGCCGGCAGGTTGATCATGTCGCGGTAGGTCACTTCGCTTTCATTGAGCCAGCGCTCGATGTCGCCGGCATCGACCATGCGCTGCAATTGCGCGTTGATCTCGGGCATGCGATTGGCCAAGGGCGAGCGCCGCGACACGGCAACCCGCAGATAGTCCACGCTCAAGGCTTTGGGCAAGGCGACGATGTCCTGGCCGCCGGGCAGGTTTTCCACGTACAACTGGCCGGTTCGCCGCTCCTGGGTGATGAAGTCGATGCGCCCGCGAATCAGCTTGCCGAAGTTCTGGTGACTGTCGGACACCCATTCGATGTTGTTGTTGCGCGCGACCATGCGATCGAACTCCACACCGTAGCTCTCACCGAACAACAGGCCGCCGCGGTAATGGGCCAGGTCGTCCAGTTGTTCGAATTTCACCGGGTGTTGACGGTTGATGAACAGCGCCACTTCTTCACGCAATACCGGCACCGTCGAGAACAGCATGCTCTGCTCCCGTTGCGCGGTGCTGTAGGCCAGCACGACGTCGACCCGACCTTCGGCGGCGTCCAGCAGGCAGCGTTTCCAGTTGCCCAGCACGACCATCTCGACTTCGTACCCCAACTGACCGAACAGGTTTTTCACCACGCTCGGCGCCAGGCCACGCACCTGTTTGCCATCGCTCCAGGAGACCGGCGGGTACACCGGGTAATCGCAATAACGAACCTTGTCCGCCGCGACGGCATGGCCGGCCACCAGCAGCGCCAGCAGGCAAAGCCATCGCGCCATCCGGTTCAGGCCGCCACGCCGGCGGTGAACAGGTAACCGGCGCCGTGAATGGTGATGATCAACTGCGGTTCGGCCGGATCGTCGTGCAATTTGCGACGCAGGCGTCCGACCAGCACGTCGATGGAGCGGTCGTTGGGCACCCATTCGCGGTTGCGGATCTGGTCCATCAACTGGTCGCGGCTGAGGGTGTGGCCGCTGTTGCGCAGGAACACGCTGAGCAACTGGTATTCGCCGTGAGTCAGCAGGGTTTCGTTGCCCGATGGATCGATCAGGCGACGGCGGTCGGTGTCCAGTGCCCAATCGGCGAACTGCTTGACCGGTTTGGCCTGCGCAACGGCCGGCTGTGGTATCTGCGCATGACGTACCCGGCGAATCAGGTTTTTCGCCCGGGACACCAGTTCCCTTGGATTGAGGGGTTTGATCACGTAGTCATCGGCGCCGCATTCGAGGCCGACGATGCGGTCGATTTCGTCGTTGCGCCCGGTGATCAGGATGATCCCGACTTCCGAACGCACCCGCAGCTCGCGGGTCAGGGTCAGGCCGTCCTTGCCCGGCAGGCGGATGTCGAGCATCACCAGGTCGACGGTCTGGCTGGCGAGGAAGGTTTCAGCCAGTTCCGCCGTGGCGGCGCAATGGACGTCGTAGCCTTCCTGGGACAGGTAGGCGTGCAGCAGATCGCGAATCAGCGGATCGTCATCGACGATCAGTACCCGAGGAGTCATCGCTTGGTGTCCGGCTCAGGCCCGAAGGCCAGTTTCTTATTAGAGTGTTTTCCTGCATCGGCGCCAGAGAGTATCCAGTGTTGAACAACTGATCAACAGTCGCTCGTCTGCACGCAAAAGCGCTGGCGTCCACCGGCCTGCAAACCATCGACCCAGGCTTCGCAAATCTGGATGCCCTGCTCCGGGGTAAAGGTCCCGGGGTTGAGCCCGGACTCCAGCCACAGGCCATCGAGCAAGGCGCTGAGGCTGATGGCGGCGAGGTCGGCGTCGAAGTTCTCCCACCCCTCCTCCTGGGCCAGTTCCGCCAGCACCTTGCGCAGGATGGCGCGATACTCGCCATAGGAATGATCGTGGGCCTTGTTGATCGCCTCCGCGGTTTTCACCGCGCCCCAGAACGCCAACCAGGCATCGATCAGTTGCGGATCAAGCAGTTCTGCGGAAAACGAACCGCGGAAAAACGCCGACAAACGCTCCCGGGCATTCGGTGCGGCCTGCTCCATGGCGTCGCGCAACAGGGTCATGACCCGCCCGGTGATCGCCATGTAGGCCTCGGCCACCAGTTCATCCTTGCCGGAATAGTGATGGCTGATCAGCCCCACCGAGACCCCGGCCTCGGCGGAAATCTTGCGGATCGACGCGCCCTGGAAGCCGTGACGCTTGAGGCACACCAGCGTCGCCTCGATCAGGTTGGCTTTGCGCAACTCAGGTTCCATGCGGGAAAAACGGGCTTCCTGGTTCATGGGCGACACGCTCCTTGGTTCAATCGTTTGGGCCGGCGCGGGTTGGCGGCGGGCTGAACGACTGTACAGCAAGAGTGGGCCTTGTCTCCAGTCAGATGGACCGCGGCGCCTGCTTCGCGAGCAAGCCCGCTCCCACATTTGGAATGCATTCCCCTGTGGGAGCGGGCTTGCTCGCGAAGAGGCCAGTTCAAACAACATAGGGTCTGGATCAGTCCCGATACCCCGGCGCCACCCGATCCAGCATCCGCAACAACGCCGCCCAGGCCAGTTGCATCGCATCCGGATCGTTCAACTCCCCTTCCTCCAACGGCCGCCCCGGATCATTGAACTGCCGCTCGGTGTGCGCGCAGACCTCGTGCGACGGCAGAACAACTTCACCGGCAGCTTGCGCGGCCAACTGGATTTCGCAGGCTTTTTCCAGGTAGTACATGCGCAGGAACGCCTGGCTCACGGTCTCGCCCACGGTCAGCAGACCATGGTTGCGCAGCATCAGGACCGACTTGTCGCCCAGGTCCGCCACCAGCCTTTGTTGCTCGCTCAAGTCCAACGCCACCCCTTCGTAGTCGTGATAGGCAACGCGACCGTAGAACTCCATGGAAATCTGGTTCACCGGCAACAACCCGCACTTCAACGCCGCCACTGCGCACCCGGATCTGGTGTGGGTGTGCAGCACGCACTGCGCGTCTTCCCGAGCACCATGGATGGCGCTGTGGATCACGAAACCGGCCGGGTTGACCGGGTACGGCGATGGCTCCACAGCGTGGCCATCGAGGTCGATCTTCACCAGGTTGGACGCGGTGATTTCGTCGAACATCAGCCCGTAGGGGTTGATCAGAAAGTGATGCTCCGGCCCCGGAATGCGCACCGAAATGTGGGTGAAGATCAGATCGGTCATGCGAAAGTGCGCAATCAGGCGATAGCAGGCCGCCAGTTCCTCACGCAGGCGCTGCTCGGTGGCGCTGCGCTCAGGGGCCAGGTGGCTGGCGATTTTATTCATTGTCGTGGTTCTCCAGGCTGATCGGCTGGGCAGACAGTAAGGCTGGACGCTTGGGCACGTCCAGCCATGCGCATTTATTTACTGGCCCAGGCGTTGAAGCGCTCTTCCAGCTCTTCGCCATGATCGACCCAGAAGCCGACGTTCATCGCCAGCGCGCCCTTGAGGTTCTGCGGCGCCGTAGGCACCCATTGCGCCAGTTTGTCGTCCAGCCGTGCGGCGGCCTGGATGTTGGTCGGGCCGTAGGGGATCTGCTGCACGTAGTTGACCTGGGCGTCCGGCTGATTGGCGAAGGCGATGAATCGCTTGGCCTGATCCACGTGCCTGGAGCCTTTGATGATCGCCCAGTAGTCCATCCCGTACAGGCTGCCGGGCCAGACCAGGCCGAGGTGACTGCCTTTTTGCGCGGCGTCGGCGATGCGTCCGCTGTAGGTCGAGGTCATCACTACGTCGCCGGCGGTCAGCCACTGCGGCGGTTGCGCCCCGGCTTCCCACCACTGGATATAGGGCTTGAGTTCAGTGAGTTTGGCGAATGCCCGGTCCACGCCTTGCGGGGTGCCAAGTACTGTGTAGACGTCTTCGGTTTTCACGCCGTCCGCGAGCAAGGCGAACTCCAGGTTGTACACCGCGCGTTTACGCAGTCCGCGCTTGCCGGGGGTTTTCTTCACGTCCCAGAAGTCTGCCCAGGAGGTCGGGGCCTGGGCAAGTTTGTCGGTGTCGTAGGCAATCGCCACGCTCCACACCAGTGCGGCGGAACCGCACTCCTGTGCCGCATCGGGGATCAACTGGTCGGCGTGGCCCAGGCGGGTCCAGTCCAGGCGCTCGTACATGCCTTCCTCGCAGCCGCGCATCAGGTCCGGGCCTTCGATCTGCACCACGTCCCAGTCGACGTTGCCGGTGTCGACCATCACTTTGATCTTGGCCATCTCGCCGTTGTATTCGCTCTGGATCACCTTGCTTTGATCCACGGCGGCGAAGGGTTGAAAGAACGCCACGTCCTGGGCTTTTTGTCCGGCTCCGCCGTATCCGACCACCACCATGTCCGATGCTGCCTGAGCGCTGCCCAGGCCCATGGCCACGGACAACACCAAGGGATAAAAACCGTGCTTGAGCGTGTGCGATTTCATCAAGGGTTCCTCTTGCAGGTGCCGCCCGGACAGAGGCCGGCGCAGCCCTTTTTTATTGTTGTGAGGTACGGCCCGGGAGCGGGCTCGAAATGAAATTACTCCACGCCACAGTAAAAAAACAAGTTGATTTTTTACTGAAGGTAAATTTCTATAGCGCAATAATAACAGCACTAAAAACCTGTTACCTCTGTAGGAGCGAGCTTGCTCGCGATGGACCTGAGAACGCCGCGGGGTGTCAGGTACCCAGCGTTATCGTTGACGTCCATCGCGAGCGAGCTCGCTCCTACACAGGTCAGCCTGCCTGGAGTACCCGCACCATGCCGACCTCGACACCTGCCTTCGCGCACCTGTTCGAACCCCTGGAAATCCGTGGCAAGCGCCTGAAAAACCGCATCATGTCCAGCGGTCACGACACCTCGATGCCCACCGACAACCTGGTCAATGAACAACTGATCGCCTATCACCGGGCCCGTGCCGAAGGCGGTGCCGGGCTCATCGTGCTGCAAGTGGCCGGTGTGCACGACAGTGCGCGCTACACCTCCCATGTGCTGATGGCTACCGACGATGCGTGCATCGAGGGCTATCGCAAACTGGCGCAAACCTGCCATGCCCACGGCACCCTGGTGTTGTCCCAGGTGTTCCATCCGGGTCGGGAGATCATGGAGTCCAGCGATGGTCTGCTGGCGGTGGCCTATTCGGCCTCGTCAGTGCCCAACGAACGTTTCCGGGTAATGCCCCGCGCCCTCGACCAGGCCATGATCGACGAGATCGTCGCCGGTTATGCCGCTGCCGCCCGCCGCCTGCATCAGGCCGGGATCGATGGCGTCGAAGTGGTTGCCAGCCACGGTTACCTGCCGGCGCAATTCATCAATCCGCGGGTCAACCGGCGCACCGATGGTTACAACGGCGAGTTGGAACAGCGCTTGCGTTTCCTGCGTGAAATCATCGCTGCCGTGCGTGCGGCGACCGACGAGCAGTTCATCATCGGCCTGCGCATCTCTGCCGACGAGCGCGACCCCGAAGGCCTGACCGAAGACGAATCCCTGGCCGCCGTACAGTCACTGCAAGCGCAGCTCGATTACGTGCACATCGTCGCCGGGACTTCGGCCTCCCTGGGCGGCGCGGTGCATATCGTGCCACCCATGGCGATCGAAGCGGCGTACCTGGCCAAGGAAGCCGGGACGTTCAAGGCCGGTTTGAACATTCCGCTGTTCGTCACCGGGCGCATCAACCAGCCCCAGGAAGCCGAGCTGATTCTGGCTCGCGGCCAGGCCGATGTCTGCGGCATGACCCGAGCGCTGATCTGCGATCCGCAGATGCCCAACAAGACCGACACCGGCCGCGTCGAAGACGTGCGCGCGTGCATTGCCTGCAATCAGGCGTGCATCGGGCACTTCCACAAGGGCTTGCCGATTTCCTGCATCCAGCACCCGGAAACCGGTCGCGAGCTGATTTTTGCCGAACGCCGACAGGCGAAAAATCGCAAACGCATCATGATCGCCGGCGGCGGCCCGGCCGGGATGAAAGCCGCCGCTGTCGCCGCCCAGCGCGGACATGACGTGACCCTGTACGAGGCTGGTTCACAACTGGGCGGCCAGGTGTTGCTCGCGCAGTTGCTGCCACGGCGCAGCGAGTTTGGCGGCGCCAGCACCAACCTGCAGCGGGAAATGCAGCTGGCCGGCGTGCGCGTGGTGCGCAATACCCGGGTCGACCGGGCGCTGGTGGAGCAGGAAAAACCGGACATGGTGATCGTCGCCACCGGTGCCGAGCCCTACTGGCCAACCTTCGAGCGCGGCGGTGAATTGCAGGTGGTGGACGCCTGGCAGGTGTTGCGCGACGAGGTACAGATCGGCCGCTCGGTGGTGGTGGTCGACTGGCGCTGCGACTGGATCGGCCCCGGCATCGCCGAGCGCCTGGTGCGTGCCGGGCATCAGGTGCAACTGGCGGTCAACGGCACCCACTGCGGGGAAAACCTGCCGCTGTACGTGCGCGATCAACTGGCCGGCGAGCTGCATAAACTGGGCGTGCCGATCACGCCGTACGCGCGGCTGTATGGCTGCGATGACAACACGGTCTACCTGCAACACACCGCCAGCGGCGAGCCGATGCTGATGGAGAACATCGATACGCTGGTGCTGTGCCAGGGTCATCAACCGGTGGATACGTTGGGCGCCGAGTTGCAAGGGCTGGTGGAGTTTCGCCGCATCGGCGACTGCCTGGCGCCGCGCACCGCCGAAGAAGCGATTTATGAAGGCCTGAAAGTCGCGTGGGAGCTTTAAGGCTGTTTATACTCCGGGGCTTTATGCAAGACCGTGAGTCTAGTGCAATCCATTGTGGGAGCGGGCTTGCTCGCGAAAGCGGTGTGTCAGTCACCACCAATATTTGCTGACACGACGCCTTCGCGAGCAAGCCCGCTCCCACAGGGTCTGTGCTCAACTGATAGACATTCGCTCAAGCCCCTTCCCGGTTCGGAACTTTCCATGAGCAACAACAGCAAGACCCCGCCCGCCCCTGGCAACGCCGAACCGCATTTCCTCGGCACGCGCATTCGCGGCCTGCGCAAACGCCGGGGCATGACCCTGGCGGCACTGGCGCAACAGAGCGAACTCACCGCCGGCTACATCAGCCAGCTGGAGCGCAACCTCGCCTACCCGTCGATTCCGGCGCTGTTCAACATTGCCCGCAGCCTCGGTGTCACCATCCAGTGGTTCTTCGCCAGTGAAGCGGTCACCGCCCCCGAAGACGATGGCGTCGTGGTGCGCAAGAACAGCCGCCTGAACGTGCATTACGAAGACGGTATCGTCGATCAGTTGCTGACGCCACAAGCCAACCGCCAACTGGAAATGCTCCACTCACGGTTCCCGCCCGGCACCTACAGCCAGCAAAGCTACAGCCACGACGGCGAAGAAGCCGGCTTTCTGCTGTCCGGCAGCTTCGAACTGTGGGTTGGCGAGCGCCATTTCCAGCTCAATGAAGGTGACAGCTTCAGCTTTTCCAGCCAGGAGCCGCACCGCTACGGCAACCCCGGCGATGTGGACGCGGTGGTGATCTGGGTGATTACACCGCCGACGTTTTAACGCCGGCCGCGCCCGATTGACGGAGTGACACTCGCGCGCTTGAGGGTGTCGCTCGGCAGTTCCTTGAACAGCGCGCGATAGCTGCTGGAAAACCGCCCCAGGTGCCAGAACGACCAGTGCATCGCCACTTCGGCCACGGTGGTTTGCGTGGGTGTGCGGCTCAGCAGTTCGCGGCGGGCGCTGTTGAGGCGGCGCAGGCGCAGCCATTGGGTCGGCGCCATGCCGGTGTAGGTCTTGAACGCATGCTGCAACTGGCGCAGTGAAACCCCGGCCACCTGGGACAGTTCCAGCAGGTTGAGGTGTTCTTCCGGGGTGTCCGCCGCCCATTCCCCTACCCGCTTCATGATCGCCCGCTCTCCGGCACGGCGCTGCAATGCGCCCTGGTCGAGGCCGACACAGGCGTTGTCGAGAATGAACAGACAATCTTCCAGCAGTTGCTGGGTCAGCGCTTCGCGGCTCGGTGGATCGAAGGTCTGCGACAGCCGCGTCAGGGTCCCGCTGAGCCAGCGGCAGAACAGCGCGTTCTGCTGCGAGTTGAGCGGCGCCATGAACAGCCCTTCGAGCCGGGCGATGTCGAGGCTGTGGCGTTTTACAAACTCCGGCCCGAACACCACGGCGATTTCCTGGTAGTTCTCCGGGGTGATCCAGATGTTGCGACTTTCGCCATTCAATACGTAAAGCGCGTTGTCGCCGCGATCGAAACAGAACGACAACGAGCCCTGGGGCGCACTGAAATTCTGCTCGACCCGGGTATTCATCGACTCTTCGTAAATCTCCACGCCCTGCAGATCCAGGTAGCGCACCAGCCCCGCGAAATGCCCCGGCGACATCTGCTGGTAATGCTGAGTCCAACCCGGTGTGGCGCGGATTTGCTCGGCGACATCGGCGGTGTTGAAGGCTTGGACCTGGAGGGCGTTGGAACCTGTCATGGGATGACCTTACGCACTCTTTTGGTGCGCTTTGTGCTGCTTAAAGTGGATAGATGGAACCGCAAGGGTCGCCCAAGATAGACCTCAACGCGCTACAGGGGAAGTGTCCGGCGGATGAAACCGGCTTCTCCTGGCGTTAATAAAACCAATAACGAGGTCTTTATGAATGTCCCTTTCGATCAGCTGTTCACTTGGCTGAAAGATCACAAGATTACCGAAGTCGAGTGCGTTGTCAGCGACCTGACCGGCATTGCACGCGGCAAAATTGCACCGACCAACAAGTTCCTGCATGAGCGAGGCATGCGCCTGCCGGAAAGTGTCCTTCTGCAAACGGTAACCGGGGACTTTGTCGACGATGACATCTACTACGACCTGCTCGACCCGGCCGACATCGACATGGTCTGCAAGCCGGACGCCGACGCCGTCTACGTGGTGCCATGGGCCATCGAGCCGACCGCCATCGTGATTCACGACACCTTCGACAAGTTCGGCAACCCGATCGAACTGTCGCCGCGCAACGTACTGAAGAAAGTCCTGCAACTGTACACCGACAAAGGCTGGCGGCCGATTGTCGCGCCGGAAATGGAGTTCTACCTGACCCAGCGCTGCGAAGACCCGGACTTGCCGCTCAAGGCGCCGATGGGCCGTTCGGGCCGCGCCGAAAGCGGTCGCCAGTCGTTCTCCATCGACGCGGCCAACGAATTCGATCCGCTGTTCGAAGACGTCTACGACTGGTGCGAACTGCAAGGCCTGGACCTCGATACGCTGATCCACGAAGACGGCCCGGCGCAGATGGAAATCAACTTCCGTCATGGCAACGCACTGGACCTGGCCGACCAGATCACCGTGTTCAAGCGCACCATGCGTGAAGCGGCACTCAAGCACAACGTGGCGGCAACCTTCATGGCCAAGCCGGTCGGCGACGAGCCTGGCAGCGCCATGCACATTCACCAGAGCGTGGTGGACATTGCCACCGGCCAGCCGATCTTCGCCGATGCCGATGGCAACATGAGCGAGCTGTTCCTGCATCACATCGGGGGCTTGCAGAAGTACATCCCGAAAGTGCTGCCGATGTTCGCACCGAACGTCAACTCGTTCCGCCGCTTCCTGCCGGACACCTCGGCACCGGTGAACGTCGAATGGGGCGAAGAAAACCGCACCGTCGGCCTGCGCGTACCGACGTCCAGCCCGGACGCCATGCGCGTGGAGAACCGTCTGCCGGGCGCCGACGCCAACCCGTACCTGGCCATCGCCGCCAGCCTGCTGTGCGGATACCTGGGCATGGTCGAGCGTATCGAGCCAAGCGCCGCGGTACAGGGCCGCGCCTATGAGCGTCGCAATCTTCGCCTGCCGATCACCATCGAAGACGCCCTGACCCAGATGGAAGAGTGCCACACCATCAGCCGCTACCTGGGCAGCAAGTTCGTTCGGGGCTACGTCGCGGTCAAACGCGCCGAGCACGAGAACTTCAAGCGCGTGATCAGTTCGTGGGAGCGTGAGTTTCTGATGCTCAGCGTCTGAGATCTTCACCGTCCGTAATGTCCCCATCGCGAGCAAGCTCGCTCCCACATTTGAAATGCGTTCCCCTGTGGGAGCGAGCTTGCTCGCGATGAGGGCCGACAGACCACTAAAGAATCACCTGAAGAATCCAATAATTCCAAGAAGGTATCGATATGCGTCTACTGAAATCCGTGGTCCCGGCCGCACTGGCGGTTCTGTTCAGCGCCGTTGCCCAGGCTCAACCCCAGGTCAGTGTCTACAACTGGACCGACTACATCGGCGAAACCACCCTCGCCGACTTCCAGGCCAAGACCGGGATCAAGGTGATCTACGACGTTTTCGATTCCAACGAAACCCTGGAAGGCAAACTGCTTGCCGGTCGCACCGGGTATGACGTGGTCGTGCCGTCGAACCACTTCCTCGCCCGCCAGGTAAAGGCCGGCGCGTTCCTCAAGCTCGATCGCGAGCAGTTGCCGAACTTCAAGAACCTGGACCCGAAACTGCTGGCGCTGCTGGAGAAAAACGATCCGGGCAACGCCCACTCGGTGCCCTACCTGTGGGGCACCAACGGCATCGGCTACAACGTCGACAAGGTCAAGGCGGTGCTGGGCATCGACAAGATCGACTCCTGGGCCGTGCTGTTCGAACCGGAAAACATCAAGAAGCTCAGTGCCTGCGGCGTGTCGATGATGGACTCGGCGGATGAGGTGTTCCCGGCGGTCCTCAACTACATGGGCATGGACCCGCGCAGCGAAAACCCCGAAGACTTCAAGAAGGCCGAAGCCAAGCTGCTGGAGATCCGCCCGTACATCACCTACTTCCACTCCTCCAAGTACGTCTCGGACCTGGCCAACGGTGACATCTGCGTGGCGTTCGGTTACTCGGGCGACGTGTTCCAGGCCGCCAACCGCGCCAAGGAAGCCAACAACGGCGTGAACATCGCCTACGCCATTCCCAAGGAAGGCGCCAACCTGTGGTTCGACCTGCTGGCCATCCCCGCCGACGCCAGCAATCAGAAAGAAGCCCACGCTTTCATCAACTACCTGCTGGATCCGCAAGTGATTGCCAAGGTCAGCGCGTCGGTCGGCTACGCCAACCCGAACCCGGCCGCCAAGCAGTACATGGACCCCGAACTGGTGAGCAACCCCGAGGTGTATCCGCCCCAGGAGGTCCTCGACAAACTCTACATCTCCACCACGCCGCCACAGTCGATCATGCGCCTGATGACCCGCTCGTGGAGCAAAGTGAAGTCCAACAAATGAATCAGTACACCCAGGAACATACTCACTCCTATTACGCAGCGTCCGCCAAGGGCATGAGGCAGCGTCCCGCGCTGGCCTCGGACCTGGTGGCCGATGTCTGCGTGGTCGGCGCGGGTTTCACCGGCATCAACACCGCCATCGAACTGGCCCAGCGCGGGCTCTCGGTGGTCCTGCTGGAGGCCCGGCGGATTGGCTGGGGCGCCAGCGGGCGCAACGGCGGCCAGTTGATACGCGGCATCGGCCATGACGTCAGCGGCTTTGCCCGACATGTGGGCGCCGAAGGCGTGCAGTACCTGGAACAGGCCGGGGTCGAATCGGTGCAAGTCGTGGCCAATCGCATCCGCGAACACGGCATTGATTGCGACCTGCGCTGGGGCTTCTGTGAACTGGCCAACACCCCGGCGCATTTTGCCGGGCTGAAGGCCGAACACGCCCAATTGCTCGATTCCGGTTACGCCCATGAAACGCGCCTGATCGAACCTGGACAGATCCGCGAGCAGGTGGTGAACTCCGGCGTTTACGCGGGCGGCCTGGTCGACATGGGCTCGGGCCACCTGCATCCGTTGAACCTGGCACTGGGCGAAGCGCAAGTCGCCGAGTCCCTTGGCGTGCAGATCTTCGAGCAAAGCCCGGTGCTGGAATTGATCCACGGCAGCACGGTGCAGGTGCGCTGTGCCGGGGGCACCGTGCGTGCGGCCACGCTGGTGCTGGCTTGCAATGCCCACCTGGAAGAGCTGGAACCGAAGCTCAGCGGCAAGGTGCTCCCGGCAGGCAGCTACATCATCGCCACCGAACCCTTGTCGGAAGACGCCGCCAGGCAACTGATCCCGCACAACGTCGCGCTGTGCGACCAGAAAGTCGGGCTGGACTACTACCGGCTCTCGGCTGACCGGCGTTTGTTGTTCGGCGGTGCCTGTCATTACTCCGGGCGCGACCCGGCGGACATCGCCGCCTACATGCGCCCGCAGATGCTCAAGGTGTTCCCGCAACTGGCCAAAACGCGCATCGACTATCAGTGGGGCGGCATGATCGGCATCTCGGCCAACCGCTTCCCGCAGGTCGGGCGCCTGAGCCAGCACCCGAACGTGTTCTATGCCCAGGGCTACTCCGGCCATGGCCTGAACGTGACCCACTGGTGCGCGAAGTTGTTGGGCGAAGCGATCCATGCCGGACACAGCAAAGGCTTCGACGTGTTCAGCGCCGTGCCGCACATGACCTTCCCCGGCGGACGCGCCCTGCGCTCGCCGCTGCTGGCCCTTGGCATGTTCTGGTATCGGATGCGGGAAATGCTCGGCTGACACAATCCTCCCGGGTGCCCCCTGCCTACTGTGGGAGCGGCGGTGCGGCGATCCGACTTGCTCGCGAAAGCGGTCGGACATTCAACATTGATGTCGACTGACCCACCGCTTTCGCGAGCAAGCCCGCTCCCACAGGGTTCTGCGTATTCGCTCATCTACCCATCCCCTTGTTTCGACTTTCGATTTGCTCAATCGCGAGGCACTTCTATATTGAGGGGGTGCTCTGAATTTCCTGCCTCTTGTTGAGCTTGACCCATGGCAACTACCGATCAGCTGATCATCTGCGAGCACTGCGACAGCGTTTACCAAAAAGTGACGCTCGCCAAACATCAGAAAACCCTGTGTACGCGCTGCGGCGGCGTGCTTCAGCGCTATAACGGCCTGACAGTGGAGCAGCGTCTTGCGTTGACCTTTACCGCGCTGATGCTGTGGATTTTCGCCAATTTCTATCCCGTGATGAGCATCAGCCTCAAAGGCTCGAAGCACAGCGCCACCCTCTGGGACTCGGTGCTGGCCCTGAGCCTGGGGCCTATTACCTTCATCGCCATGGTGGCGGCGATCGCCATGATCATCGCGCCGATCTTCCAGTTGTTGCTGCTGATCTGGGTGCTGGGCTTCGCACTCGCCGGGCAACGCTCACCGGGCTTCAGGTTCTGCATGCGCTGGCTGGAAACCCTGAGGCCCTGGAGCATGCTCGAGGTCTGCCTGCTGGGCGCCATGGTCGCCGTGATCAAACTCGCCGGCCTGCTTGATGTGCTGCCCGGTATCGGGTTGTTTGCCCTGGCCGTGTTGAGCCTGATGATGATCCGCATCGCCGGGCGCGACATCCGCGAACTATGGGACATTGTATGAGCACGCCTCCGTACGCCGACGAGCTCAACCTGTGCCTGTGTCACACCTGCGGCCTGGCTTGCGACATGACGGGTGAGCCTCACGAATGCGAGCGTTGCGGTGCGCCGCTGCACCGGCGCAAAACCAATTCGCTGACCCGCACCTGGGCCTACATGATCGCGGCCCTGGTGTTTTACATCCCGGCCAACCTGTTGCCGGTGATGAACACCGAGATGGTCGGCCATGGTGCCGACAGCACGATCATGAGCGGCGTGCTGGAGTTCTGGGAAGCCGGGGCCTGGGACATCGCCCTGATCATTTTCATTGCCAGTATCGCGGTGCCGGGCATCAAGTTCGTCGCCATCACCTTGCTGCTGGTCACCGTCCAGCGCGACAGCGCGTGGGCACGCAAAGAGCGTTCGACGCTGTACCGCTTCGTCGAGGTCATCGGTTACTGGTCGATGCTCGATGTGATAGTCGTGGCCCTGGTGGCATCGCTGGTGAAATTCCAGGCCCTGGCCGACATCGAGCCGCGCCCGGGCATTCTGTTTTTTGGTCTGGTAGTGGTGTTCACCATGCTCTCGGCAATGAGTTTCGATCCACGCATGATCTGGGATAAAGAGCGGGAAAACCCGCACAATGAGGAGGTCACGGATGAAGTCGCAAGCCACTGACGGGCCGCAAGCCCCTGGGCAGGCACCGATCAAGACCCGCCGTTTCAGCGTTTCGCTGGTCTGGATCGTGCCGATCGTCGCGGTGCTGGTGGGTATTTCGCTGGTGGTTCACAGCATTCTGCAGCAAGGCCCGACCATCGTTGTCACATTCAAGACAGGGAGCGGCCTGACGGCGAATAAAACCGAGGTCAAGTACCGTAATGTGGTGATTGGCCAAGTCTCGGATGTGGAACTGAGCGATGACCAGAAGAGTGTCAACGCCACCATCAAGCTGGCCAAGCAGGCCGAAAGCTTTACCCGCGAGGATTCGCAATTCTGGGTCGTGCGCCCGCGCATTGGCGCTGGCGGCGTATCCGGCATCGACACCCTGCTGTCGGGCGATTACATCGGCGCCGATATCGGCCAGGCCAACGGCCGGGCAAAACGCTTCACGGGGCTGGAAAACCCGCCACCCATCACCTACGGCGAACCGGGCAAGCGTTTCACCCTGTTCACCCAGGACCTGGGGTCCCTGGATATCGGCTCCCCGGTCTACTACCGCAAGATCCCGGTAGGCCAGGTGGTGGCCTATGCGCTGGACCCGGATGGCAAAGGCGTGAACATCGAGCTGTTCATCCACGCCCCCAACGACAAGTACGTTACTGAAAACACGCGTTTCTGGAACGCCAGCGGCATTGACGTGAACGTCGGCGCCAACGGTTTTGCGGTCAAGACCGAATCGCTGTCCTCCCTGCTGGTGGGCGGCATTGCCTTCCGCGCACCCGACTACAGCCCTGGCGATAAACCGGCCGCTGCGGAGTACGCCTACGAACTGTTCGACGACCAGCAAACCGCCCTCGCCCCGCCAAACGGCAAGCCGCAGTACCTGGCCATGCGCTTCGACCAGGCAATGCGCGGGCTCAAGGTCGATGCGCCGGTGGAATTCCTCGGTGTGGAAATCGGCAAGGTGGTGTCGGTCAATCTGGATTACGACGAGAAGCTTCGTTCCTTTCCGGTCAACGTCGGCATCGTGATTTACCCGCAACGCCTGGGCAAGGCCCACGAAAAGATGCTCAAGGCGCTCAATCATGACCCCAATGACGAAGCCGGTGGCGTAAGGCTGATCGGCACCTTTATCGAAAACGGCCTGCGTGCCCAGGCGCGCACCGGTAATTTCCTGACCGGCCAGTTGTACATTGCCCTGGACTTCTACCCCAAGGCAGAAAAAGTCGCCTTCGATACAACGGCGCGTCCGGTCATGATTCCAACCATTCCCGGCAGCCTCGAGCAGTTGCAGGAAAAACTCGAAGCCATGGTCGACAAGATCAACAAACTGCCGATCGAGCGAATCGCCGGCAATCTCGATGGCAATCTCGTCGAACTGCGCAAGGGCATGGCGCAATTCAACGGCAAGATCATGCCCGGCGTGCAAACCACTCTGGCGGACTTAAGCAAGACGCTGGAAACCGCCAATACGACCCTGAAATCCGCCGGTTCGACCTTGGCCGACGACTCGCCGCAACGGGAAAAACTGGGGCAGACACTGGATGAACTGGGACGCACGTCGAGATCCTTGCGTGATCTTTCGGATTACCTCGGACGGCATCCGGAATCGCTGCTTCGCGGCCGCCCGAACAATGCCCCGCCCATGGATCTGCAAGGGCCACCGCGCAATTGAGCACAGGAGCAACACCCATGGCTTTTCCGCTGAAATTCACAGTGTTCACCGCGTTGTTGCTGCTCACCGCTTGCCGCAGTGACCCGATTCAGTTCCATACCCTGACCCCGGCCCAGGTGGGCAATCATTCCACGACCACCGCCGGAGTGATTCAGATCGAGACGATAAGCTTGCCGCCCCAGGTCGATCGTGCGCAGATCGTCATTCGCGAGGGCAACAGTGGCCTGGCGATCCTCGAAACCCATTGGTGGGGCGCAACCCTCGTCGACGAATTGAGCAGTGCGCTGGCCGATCAACTGGGCAACAGTCCCGTACAGGGCAGGTATTCGGTGCGGGTCGATGTGCAGCGTTTTGACTCTGTTCCCGGTCAATACGCGCTAATGGACGTGATATGGCGTCTGCGCAGTGCCGAGCCCGGCAACAAGGCCCAGGTGATTTGCCGCAGCACCTTGCAAACGCCGTCAGGCGCAAGTGTCGATGAACTGGTACTTGCCCACCAAAACAACATCAAACGCCTGGCCGCGCTGATCAGCCAGGCGGCCACCCGCCCCCAGGCGAACTGCCCTTCGTCCTGAAGACCATCCATCGCCAGCAAGCTGGGTCCTACAGTTTCAGCTTGGGCACGGTCCCTTGTGGGAGCTGGCTTGCCTGCGATGGTGGTTAACGATAACGCGGGTGAGCTGGATGAACGCGGCGCACTGGAGTCCATCGCCAGCAGGCTGGCTCCTACAGTAGTTTCAGCGACCCGTTCCTCGGCACACCGGCAATCACCGAGCTATCGCTTCGCAACCCCGATGAACTCCGCGCGGGGCCAGCAGCAACTGGCATCGGGTGATTGAAAAAGGCAGTCGTGGGCAGCGTCACGTTCTGATCGACGACATCGTTTAATCGACGAGTCGCACCACGGCTGGCACAGTGCTGCTAATCTGAATGAAAATTACATGTATTAACGGTTTTTTTGACGTTATTTTCTCATTTGGATCTCTACATTCCCTGCAATTCCAGATATGCAAATGATTCGCATTGGTTAACTGGCGTTTCAATGCGCATGACTTTCAAAAAATGCACCAGGAGCAGCCCGCAGAATGATTCCCAAAATCCCTTCGTTCTTGAAAAAAGCCCTGCTGGCCACCGCTTTGCTGAGCGTTGGCCAGGTCTATGCTGCCGACTCCGTCGGCATCGTGGTGTACAACGCGCAACATGCAGGCCTGACCAAGGCCTGGGTCGAGGGCTTTACCCAGGAAACCGGTATCCCTGTCACCTTGCGCAACGGCGATGACACCGAAATGGGCAATCAGATCGTGCAGGAAGGCGTGTCCTCTCCGGCAGATGTATTCCTGACCGAAAACTCCCCGGCCATGGTGCTGGTCGACAACGCCGGGCTGTTCGCACCTGTCGACAAAGCCACGCAGGAGCAGGTCGACCCGGCCTATCGTCCGGCCCACGGCAAATGGGTCGGGATCGCCGCGCGTTCCACGGTGTTTGTCTACAACCCGAGCAAACTCTCGGAAACCAACTTGCCGAAATCGATCATGGACCTGGCCGACCCAAGCTGGAAAGGTCGCTGGGGCGCGTCGCCAGGCGGTGCTGACTTCCAGGCCATAGTCGCGGCCATCCTGCAACAAAAGGGCGAAGCCGCCACGCTGGAATGGCTCAAGGGGATGAAAACCAACTACACCAGCTACCGTGGCAACAGCGCAGTACTCAAGGCGGTGAATGCCGGGCAGATCGAAAGCGGTGTGATCTACCACTATTACAGCCTGGTGGATCAATCCAAGACCGGGGAAAACAGCAAGAACACCGCCCTGCACTATTTCAAGCACAAGGATCCGGGCGCTTTTGTCAGCATCTCCGGCGGCGGCGTCCTCGCTTCCAGCCAACACAAGGAACAAGCCCAGGCGTTCCTCAAGTACATTACCGGCAAGGACGGCCAGGCTGTGCTGAAGAACGGCAAGTCGTTTGAATACGCCGTCGGCAAAGGCGCTGAATCCAACCCTAAACTGGTGCCTCTGAATCAGCTCGATGCGCCGACTGTCGATGCTTCAAAACTCGACAGCAAAAAAGCCGTGGAGCTGATGACACAGGCCGGACTGCTCTAATTGATGCCTGAAACCCTGCCTGCAGGAGTCGCCGAGGCGACTCCCGCACCATTGCGTCGACGATCCCGCGGACTATTTGCCGGGCGTGGCGGTGTATGGGTGATCGGTTTGTCGATGCTGGTTTCATTACTGGCACTGCTACCGATCGCTTACGTTATCGGCGTGTCCCTGCAGACAGGCTGGTCAACCGTCGTGACCCTGGTGTTCCGCCCTCGGGTCGGTGAACTGCTGGTCAACACCCTGTTGCTGGTGCTGCTGACGATTCCCTTGTGCGTGGCACTGGGAGTGACACTGGCATGGCTGACCGAACGCACGAATCTGCCAGGGCGGCGCTGGTGGTCGTTGCTGGCCACCGCACCGCTGGCGGTGCCTGCGTTCGTTCACAGTTACGCCTGGGTCAGCCTGGTGCCACCGATTCACGGCTTGTTTGCCGGTGTCCTGGTCTCGGTCATCGCCTACTTCCCGTTCCTGTATTTGCCGGTGGCGGCCACGTTGCGCCGGCTCGACCCAGCCATTGAAGACGTCGCCGAGTCCATGGGGCTCAAACCCTGGAAAGTGTTTTTCCGTGTGGTGTTGCCGCAATTGCGCCTGGCGATCTGCGGCGGCGCGTTGCTGGTCGGCCTGCACCTGCTGGCCGAGTATGGCCTGTACGCCATGATCCGCTTCGACACCTTTACCACCGCGATCTTCGACCAGTTCAAATCGACCTTCAACGGCGCAGCGGCGCACATGCTGGCCAGTGTGCTGGCGCTGTGTTGCCTGGCCATGTTGACGGCCGAGTCCGCCGCCCGGGGTTCGGCACGTTACGCTCGCGTCGGTTCGGGGAGCGCCCGGGAGCAACGGGTCGTGTGCCTGAAACCGGCGTCCACCCTGCTCTCGTTGACGCTGCAAATCGTGACCTGTGCCCTGGCCCTGGGCGTGCCCTTGATCACCTTGGGCAAATGGCTGATCGCCGGCGGCGGGGAAGTCTGGGACATGGCCGAGTTGTTGCCTGCTCTGGAACAAACCCTGTTGCTCGGCGTCGCAGGTGCCGCGCTCACAACTTTCGCGGCGATCCCGATTGCCTGGCTGTCGATCCGTTACCCCAGCCGTATGCAACGCGTGCTGGAAAGCTGCAACTACATCACCAGTTCCTTGCCCGGAATCATCGTGGCGCTGGCCCTGGTCACCGTCACGATCCATTTTGCCCGGCCGATTTACCAGACCACCTTCACCGTGTTGCTGGCGTACCTGCTGATGTTCCTGCCCCGCGCCCTGGTCAGCCTGCGCGCCGGCATTGCCCAGGCCCCGGTGGAACTGGAGAACATCGCCCGCAGCCTTGGCCGTTCGCCAGCCCGGGCACTGTGGCTGATCACCTTGCGCCTGGCCGCCCCGGGGGCTGCCGCCGGTGCGGCGCTGGTGTTCCTGGCGATCACCAACGAATTGACCGCCACCCTGCTGCTGGCCCCGAACGGCACGCGCACCCTGGCCACCGGATTCTGGGCCATGACCAGCGAAATCGATTACGCCGCCGCGGCGCCCTACGCCTTATTGATGGTTGTGCTGTCGCTGCCGCTGACCGGACTTCTTTATCACCAATCGAAAAAAACGGCTGGCCGATGAACACACTTGAACTCAATGCCCTCTACAAGTCCTATGGCGCCCATTGCGCGCTGGACAACGTCAGCCTGTCGGTGCCAAGCGGCAGTCGCACGGTCATCGTCGGCCCGTCCGGCTCCGGCAAAACCACCTTGCTGCGAATGATTGCCGGCTTCGAATTCCCCGATTCCGGGCGCCTGTCGCTCAATGGCCAGACCCTGGTCGACGGCACCCACGAAGTACCGGCCCATCAACGCCTGATCGGCTACGTGCCGCAGGACGGCGCCCTGTTTCCGCACATGACCGTGGCGGCGAACATCGGTTTCGGCCTGGCAACCAAGGGCTCTGAAAAACAACAGCGCGTCGCCGAACTGATGGACAGCGTGGCGCTGGACGCGAAGATGGCCGAGCGCTGGCCTCACGAATTGTCCGGCGGCCAGCAACAACGCGTGGCCCTGGCCCGGGCATTGGCACAACAACCACGGTTGATGCTGCTGGACGAGCCGTTCTCGGCGCTCGACACCGGATTGCGCGCCGCGATGCGCAAGATGGTCGCGCGGCTGCTGGAAGACGCGGGCGTCACCACCATCCTGGTCACCCATGACCAGAGTGAAGCCCTGTCGTTCGCCGACCAGCTGGCGGTGATGCGCCAGGGCCGACTGGTACAGTCAGGGCATCCGCTGGACCTTTACCGCTATCCCGAAGACGAACAGACCGCCCTGTTCCTGGGGGATGCCGTGGTGATGCCGGCGCGCATCGAGGCCGGTTGGGCTCATTGCGACCTGGGGCGGATCCCGGTCAACAACCACCGCAACAACAACTCGGCGCAGATCATGCTGCGCCCTGAACAGCTGCAATTGGCCGGTATCCTTCCCGGCGACCCGCAAGCCGATGGTTGCCGGGCCGTGGTCACCGATCGGGATTTCAGCGGCAACACTTGCACGCTGACGGTCGAACTCCAGTCATTGACCACCCGCGAGCAACCGGGCCGATCACTGCTGGTGCGCAGCTCCGGCATGTACGCACCACCCGCCGGCAGCGCGGTTCAGGTCTCGACCATTGGCCACGCCCACGTGCTGAGCGAGCTGTAATCGTTCACAGGTCGAAACGATCCACTGCCCGACGCCGCTCGTTGTCGTCGCGCACATCGTAGTTGGCCGTAGTCTGGATGTTGCTGTGGTGCGCCAGTTTCTGCGCAATCGACAAGTCATGCTCTTCGATCACCCGGGTGATGAATGAACGCCGGAAGTCGTGGGGCATGATTTTCACTCCGACCTGCGCCCCCCGTTGCCGGGCGATGTAGTAGATCGCATGCTTGGTGATGCGCTCACGGGTGATATGGCTGCCACGGCGAATGCGATTGAACAGGAACGGATCGTCCGTTTCGCCTTCCTTGAGCAGGGAGCGGCGCAGTTCAAGCCAGGCTTGCAGTTTGGCGAAAGCCCAGGCCGGCGCGTACTTGATCAACTGCTTGTTGCCCTTGGCCGTCACCTGCAGGCTGCGCTGGGTGAAGTCGACCTGATTCAGCTCCAGGTTCACCGATTCGGACTTGCGCATTCCCGAGCCGTACAAAATCCCGATGATCGCCGCATCCCGCAAGCCTTGTGGCCGCGGATCGGCGGCGCAGACGGCCATCAGTTCCTGGATCAGCGTACGCCTGAGGTTGCGTCCCTGGGACAGCCGTGTACCGGCGATGCCCTTCACCGAGCGCATCTTCAACAGGTGCTCCTGCGAGATCAGGCTCATGCGCCACGCTTCGTTCATCACCCCGCGCACCGCGTTGACATACAGTGAAGACGTGTTCGGCGCATAGCCATCTGAACGCAATGCGGCCACCAGTGCGATCACATCTTCGGGCTGCAGGTTGTGCCAGGGTATCTCCTCGATATCGCAGTCTTCGAAGCCCAGGCGGTCGGCGGCGTCCTGCAGCACGTAGCGCATGGTCAGCTGGCTGGAGGGTGCCAGCCGCGTCAGATACAAGGTCAGCGGATTGGTGAGGGGCATGCGAGAATCAGCTACAGGTAAGTCAATCAAACGAAACGGCCTTGAATGAAAACAGGTCAATGAAGCAACCAAGAAGAGAAATAACGATCATATAAAGGACATCAGTTCTGTAGAACTTTTCCTAAAAACACCATAAACGCGGGAAGTCTGAACAGCAGATTAAATAGCCTTCAGATAAACGATTCCACCACCGCTTTTCATGTCCCTTTCACAAAATCGGGCATAACCTCCCATGGCGTCGAAGCAACCCGAATGGACGTCCAACCTGCCGCCCACGGCGAAAAAAGTCAATCGATGCAGTTTTTTACCGCCGACCGGTAACTATTTGATTTGATGCAGGTTCTGATATCGAGGCGGCGATCACACCGCGCACCAAAGCCATCATCCCGGTGCATTACGCCGGTGCGGCATTCGATCTCGATCGGCTTTACGCCCTCGCCGACAAACACGGCATTGCCGTGATCCAAGACGCTACCCACACCACAGTCACTCAGCCAGAGCGTCAGATTGCCGAGCAACGACCTGGGCGCCGCTTCGGCGTTGTCCTGGCGGTTGAAACGGCCGCACGTGGCTTTTTTCAACACGATAAGCAAATTGAAATATGGCCTTGCCTATCCTGATTCGCTGAAGCAGCGCGTCGACCCGGACCAGGTGCAACAGTGCATGCACGGTGCCCGCCAGCAAGTGGCCGCCAGCATTGGTCATCCTCGGCGTCATCACCATCAATTCCCGACCTGCTCGTGCGCCCGAACAAAGGAGTGCCCCATGAAAATCAGTGTGTTTGGTAGCGGCTATGTTGGCCTGGTGCAGGCAGCGGTACTGGCGGAAGTCGGCCACGACGTGATCTGCATGGACGTTGACGAGAAAAAAGTCGAACTGCTCCAACAGGGCCACGTGAGTATTTTCGAACCCGGCCTGGCCAGCCTGGTACGCGAAGGTCTTGACGCCAAACGGTTGCAGTTCACCAGCGACGAAAGATTAGCGGTCCAACACGGTCAGGTGCTGTTCATCGCGGTCGGCACACCGTCCCGGGACGATGGTTCAGCAGACTTGCGCTACGTGATGTCGGTGGGCGAAGCGGTAGCACGGTATCGCGAACAGCCGGCGATCCTGGTGGAGAAATCCACCGTCCCGGTCGGCACCGGCGACGCCTTACGCGCGCACATCGACAAATGCCTGCTCAGTGTCGGGCGGGTATTGCAGTTCGATATCGTCTCGAACCCGGAGTTCTTGAAAGAAGGTTCGGCCGTGGCCGACTGCCGACGCCCGGACCGTATCGTCATCGGCTGTGAACGCGATGAAGTGCGTGATGTGATGCGTGACCTGTACTCCCCCTTCAACCGCAACCACGAACGCATCATGTTCATGGGCCTGCGCAGCGCCGAACTGACCAAATACGCCGCCAACTGCATGCTGGCGACCAAGATCAGCTTCATCAACCAGATCGCCGAACTGGCCGAACACCTGGGTGCCGACATCGAATCGGTACGCCTGGGCATCGGCGCCGACTCGCGTATCGGCTACCACTTCATCTATCCCGGTTGCGGCTACGGTGGCTCGTGCTTCCCCAAGGACATGCGCGCCCTGATCCACAGCGCCGAAGAGGCCCATTGCTCCAGTGACCTGCTGCAGGCAGTGGAAGCCATCAACGAGCGGCAAAAGCACAAGCTGTTCGAGCGCATCAACGCGTTCTACCGGGGCGACTTGCGCGGCAAGACCTTTGCCGTCTGGGGCCTGGCCTTCAAACCCAATACCGACGACATGCGCGATGCACCGAGCCGGGTGTTGCTCGAATCGTTGTGGGCCGCCGGGGCGAATGTCCGTGCGTTCGATCCGGAAGCCATGCAGGAAACCCAGAAGCTGTATCCGGATGAGTCGAGACTGATGCTCATGGGTACGCCTGAGTCAGTCTTGGCCGGCGCCGATGCATTGATCATCTGCACCGAATGGCAACAGTTCAAGGCGCCGGACTTCGAGTTTATCCGCCAACGCCTCAACACGCCGGTGATCTTCGATGGCCGCAACCTGTACGACGCGGACCGCCTGGCACGCATCGGCTTTACCTACTTCCCGATCGGTCGGGGTGAGTCGCACAAGTTGCCGATCCCTTACCAGCAATGGCTGGCCGAGTCAGTGGTCGCTTAAGCCTCATGCTCCCGGCGGTTTGACTTCCGATTGCTGGCATCGGCGCTGCCGGTGCCTGGCGCCGTTGCTGCACCGCCAGTAAATCCTGTAGCAACGACCGGATGTCCGCCTGCTAGAGTAGCGCCGACCATTGGACTGATGCCGGCCCGATCGAATAAGGACATTCACACCGTGACCCGATACTCCCCCCTCATCCGCCGCCTGCTGATCTGCTCGCTGACCATCGTCGTCAGCCGCGCCATCACCAGCCCGTTACTCACGTTGTTCGTCAGCGACAAGCTTGGCCTCAACCAACAGGACGTTGGCTTGTTGCTCGGCATTGCGGTGTTTGTCGCCACCCTGCTCTCCCTCTATGGCGGCTACATCATCGATCGCTTCGAAAAACGCCGACTGCTCGTGCTGTCGATGGCCTCCAGCGCGGTCGGCCTGGTGTTGCTGACCTTTGCCGAAAACCTCTACCTGACCACGATCACCCTGATCGTCACCGAAACCGCCTCGGCGCTGTTCCTGATCGGTTCGAAAGCGATCCTCAGCGACAACCTGCCCGTGGGCCAGCGGGCCAAGGCATTTTCCTTGAGCTATACGCTGACCAACATTGGCTACGCGGTCGGGCCGATGCTTGGCGTGCTGATTGCCGGCGCCTTTGCCAGTGCGCCATTCCTGATCGCGGCGGCCATCGCTTTTTTCAGTATTTTCCTGATGACCGGCATTCCCGCGGATCCGGCCAAAGTGCCTTTTACCGGTCAGGCGCAGAGTTTTCTGAAAACCCTGATCACCCTGAAAAACGACCGCACCCTGATCATGTTCACCGCCGGTTGCCTGCTCAGCACCGTGGTGCACGGGCGATTTACCTTTTACCTGTCGCAGTACCTGCTGGTGACCAGTAATCCCCAGCACACCATGGAAATCATGGCTGCCCTGCTCGCCTGCAACGCCATCAGCGTGATCCTGTTGCAATACCAGGTCGGGCGTTTTCTCAAACGTGAACAATTGCGCCAGTGGATTGTGGCCGGCACCGGCCTGTTCATCCTCGGCCTGATCGGTTTCAGCCTGGCGGACAGCCTGGTGAGCTGGTGCGTGGCAATGTTCATCTTCACCCTGGGTGAAATCATCATTTACCCGGCCGAGTTTCTCTTTGTCGACACCCTGGCTCCGGAAGAACTGCGCGGCAGTTACTACGGCGCGCAAAACCTGGCTGCGCTTGGCGGCGCGGTGAGCCCGGTGATTTGCGGCTTCATGCTGATGCACACCCCGGCGCCGACGATGTTTTATGCCTTGAGTGCACTGGCTGCGGTGGGCGGCCTGCTCTGCTACATGAGTGGCCGACGGGGCAACTTAAAGCAAAATTAATGCACTGAAAGCTCATTAATATGAATTTGTCAGTAGCTGGATTGAACGGCACACTGTGCCTGTTCCTCCCCCAACAGTTGGAACACCTTCAAGGGCTTTCTGGGTTTGCCAGCTAAGCCCTTTTTTTACCTCGACTTTTTCTGCCGGAGTTTTCTCGCAATGCTTGCCCGCTGGTTGCCCGTCGCCATCAACACCCGCCCCACAGAATGGAGCCGCGCCGCCATCGGCATGGCCTTGGGCACGTTGCTGAGCGTCTGGCTCTGTAGCCTAGTGTTTGGCATTGAGGTGGCCCAGCACCTGATCGGCCCGCTGGGGGCGTCTGCTGTGCTGTTATTTGCGGTGTCTTCGGGAGCGCTCGCCCAGCCCTGGTCGATTCTGGGTGGCTACTTGTGCGCCGCAGTGATTGCGCTGCTGGTGGCCCATGTGTTGGGCCGAACCCTCGGTAGCGCCTGTCTGGCGGCGGGCATGGCGGTGTTGCTGATGTGTTGGTTGCGCTGCCTGCATCCACCGGCCGGGGCATTGGCCCTGACCCTGGTACTGGCCGATCCGGTGACCATTGCCATGGACTGGAAAGCCATTGAGCCGGTCATGCTCAGCGCAGCGACGATGCTGCTCTGCGCCCTTGCCTACAACAACCTGACCCGCGTTCGTTACCCCAAGGGCACCAGCGAACCGGCCGTCACTGTCCCGGCCGATCACCCGCCAGTCGACAGTCAGGCCATCACCGCCGAAGACCTGAAACTGGCGCTGGCGGACATGGAAGCCTTCTATGACGTCACGCCCGAGGACCTCGAACAGCTGATCCAGGCCAGCCAATTGCACGCCAAACGCCGCAGCGTCGCCGAGGTGTTCGCCCCGCGTCCGTAAGCCCCTGTTCTGGTGGATCTTTTGCCGTGGCCGGGCGGTTCTGGCATCCTGCGCCTCCATTTTCTGACCCGGCCGCCTTCTGGCACGCAAACCTCCATGACCGCCTCCGAAAAAGCCCCCGCACCACGTAACAATGACCTGATCTACGGCCTCGACGACCGCCCGCACCTGACCGCCACCGTCTTCGCCGCCCTGCAACACGTGCTGGCGAGTTTCGTCGGCATCATCACCCCGACGCTGATCATGGGCAGCGCCCTGGGCCTGCAAAGCGAAATTCCCTATCTGATCAGCATGGCGCTGTTCGTCTCGGGCCTGGGCACCTTCGTCCAGGCGCGGCGTTTTGGCCCGGTGGGTTCGGGCCTGTTGTGCCTGCAAGGCACCAGTTTCTCGTTCATCAGTGTGATTCTCAGCGCCGGCTTCATGGTCAAGGCCCGGGGCGGCGGCACCGACGAGATTCTCTCGACCATCTTCGGCGTGTGCTTTTTTGCCGCGTTCATTGAAGTGGTGTTGAGCCAGTTCATCGGCAAACTGCGCATGCTGATCACGCCGGTAGTGACCGGGACGATCATCACGCTGATGGGTTTGTCGCTGATCAAGGTGGCCATGACCGACATCGCCGGAGGCTTCGGCGCCCAGGACCTGGGGGCCGCCAGTCACCTGGCCCTGGCGGCGCTGGTGCTGGGAACCATCGTGGTGTTGAACCGGGTCGACGTGCCGTTTCTGCGCCTGGGGGCGATTGTCATCGGCCTGACCCTCGGTTACGTGGTGGCCTGGCTCATGGGCCAGGTGGATTTCAACAGCCTGCCCGACGTCCCGCTGATGAGCGTACCGGTGCCGTTCAAGTACGGTTTTTCCTTCGATTGGGTGGCGTTTATTCCGGTGGCGGTGATCTTCCTTGTTTCGCCATTGGAGGCCGCCGGTGACCTCACGGCCAACTCGATGATTTCCCGGCAACCGGTCAAAGGCCCGGTGTACATTCGCCGGATCAAGTCCGGCCTGCTCGCCGATGGTCTCAACTCGGCCATGGCGGCGGTGTTCAACAGCATGCCAATGGTGACCTTCGCCCAGAACAACGGGGTGATCCAGCTCACGGGCGTGGCCAGTCGCTACGTGGCGTTTTTCATTGCCGGTTTGCTGGTGGTGCTGGGCCTGTTCCCGATGATCGGCGCGGTACTGCAATTGATGCCCAAACCGGTGCTGGGGGGCGCGGAGCTGGTGATGTTCGGCACCGTCGCCGTGGCCGGGATCAAGATTCTCGCCGAGGCCGGCCTGCATCGGCGCAACATGCTGATCGTGGCGATTTCCATCGGCATGGGCCTGGGTGTGGCCGCCGTGCCGGAAGTCTTGCGTGAACTGCCCAAGGCCCTGCACAACATTTTCGAATCGCCCATCACCGTCGGCGCGCTGTGCGCTATCGTTCTTAATATCTTCCTGCCTGAGGAGTTCATCGAGCTGGAGGAGGACGAATTCGATCCGGAGGCCTCCGTGCTTCAGGTGATGCAGAACCCCGATGTGACCACCAGGGATGAACCCGCAAAGGCTGCGCTGGTCGCACGGTAAAACCGCCGGACGGGCTCAGGGGCTGAGCCGGTAGCGGAACAGCCCTTTTCAGATGAGAGCACGTACATGCGCAGCGTTCACGCGGTCCTGATTTCCCTTCTGCTCTGCCTGAGCGCCTGTTCCTCGCTGCCCAATCGAGACCCGCTGAAAATCAACGTCGTGGGTATCGAGCCCCTGCAGGGCGAGGGCATGGAAGTACGCTTTGCCGTGACAATCCGCGTGCAGAACCCCAATGACTACAACCTCACCTACAGCGGCGTGGCCCTGGATCTGGACATCAACGGCCAGCCATTCGCCTCGGGCGTCAGCGATCAGAGGGGCGAGATCGGGCGTTTTTCCGACACCGTCGTGAGCGTGCCGGTCAGCGTTTCGGCATTTTCGTTCATCCGCCAGACCTATGGCATCAGCCAGATGAAAACCCTCAACAACATGCCTTATATTCTGCGCGGCAAGCTCTCGGGCGGGGTGTTCAACACGAAGCGTTTCGTCGACAGCGGCACACTCAATCTGCCGGGATCGACCACTGGCAGTCGCTAGCGAGAGCGGGTCAGGCTGGCGCTGAATTTACTCGACGTCATTGAGAATCAGGCTGCGGTAATGCCCCGGGTTTGACCCCGACCACTTGCGAAAGGCCTTGTAGAACGAACTGGTGTCAGCGAACCCGAGCCGCGTGGCGATTTCGCTGAAGCTGATCGCCGGCTCGGCCAACCAGACGATCGCCAGTTCCTTGCGCACGCTGTCCTTGAGACCTTGATAGGTTTGCCCTTCTTCGGCCAGCCGGCGCCGCAAGGTCGATGCCGACATGCACAGGCGTTGCGCCAGGGCCTCGGTTTCCGGCCAGTGCTCGGCCGGCAGGTGACGCAGATCGTGTTTGATACGGCTGGCCAGGCTCTGCGGATCACGGTACCTCACCAGAATGTTCGCCGGCGCGTGGGCCAGGAATCGCTTGAGCTCTTCGGGGCTGCGCTTGATCGGCAAATCCAGGCAATCGGCGGAGAAAATCATCCGCGTGCGCGGACGGTCGAAACGCAGGTTCTCGGAAAACATTACCTGATAATCATCGCAGAAATCCGGTTTCGAACAGCGCAGTTCAATGGCCAGAATCGGAATCCGCCGCCCTGCCAGCCAGCAGGCAACGCCGTGGACGATCATCCAGTAGGTGAAATAGGTGAAGGCCCGGCGTGGGTCTTTGTCGTCTTCGAGCAGGACGATTTCCGCCAGGCTTTGCTGACGCACCAACTGCGCTGGCAGGTGTTCGAGGATCAGTGACAGAAACGCCAGGCCGCCAGCCAGTCCTGCCGCCACGTTGGGTTGGAGCATGGCGCTGCGACACAGGAAAGCGAAGCTGCCGGATTTGAGTTTGCGTGGGTCCATGCCAAAAAACTCGTCATCCCCACGCCGCGCCAGTAGCCGCCACAGGCGCGCATAAGCAGTGGCTGGAACCCGGGCGCTGGAATTGCCCAGCAGCTGCGGGTCGATGCCAACCTTGATCAACAACTCGTCCTTGTCGATACCTGGCGCGCAGCTTTGCAACAGTGCTTCACGCACCAGTTGGATGGAGATGGTGTCTTTTTCCGACATGGATTGCGGCAAGCCCTGTTCTTGTTCGAGTGGGGGGCATATTAGCAAGATCAAAAGCCAAAACGAGCAAGATCAAAAGATCGCAGCCTGCGGCAGCTCCTACACACCGCAAGTGCCGCGGACGGACAAAAAACCCTGTAGGAGCTGCCGAAGGCTGCGATCTTTTAGAGAATCCGGTACAGCAACCGCTCGATCCGCACACGACTCACGCGCTTGAGGAACTTGGCCACGCCCGTCGGGTATTCGGCGAGGGTTTCCAGGTTCTGGAAGTGCTCGATTCTCCGGGTGTGCTGGAAAATCTCCGCCAGTTCCTGACGGCGCGGCTCCAACCATTCGCCGTGCGGATCATCGATCAACAAGGCGTTTTCCAGATCGAGCCGGAACGCCCGCGGGTTGAGGTTGTTGCCGGTCAGCAAGGTATAGCGCCGGTCGATCCACATGCCCTTGAGGTGATAGGTGTTGTCACCATCAAGCCACAGGTGCAGGTTCAACTGACCGCTGTCGATGTTGCGCTGATGACGCTTGGCAAACCGGCGCAAGCTGATTTCGTACAGGTACGGCAGCGCCGAAATGACCCGGAACGGTTCGCTCGGCGGAATGTAGAAGTCATTGGCCGTCTTGTCACCGACCACAATATCGATCTTCACCCCACGGGCCAGCGCGCGGTTGATCTCGCGGATGATCGCCAGCGGCAGGTTGAAGTACGGCGTGCAAATGGTCAGCTGCTGCTGGGCGCTGGCGATCAGCTCGCAGATCACCCGGTTCAGCGGATTGTTCTTGCCGACGCCGAGCAACGGGCTGACGGACAGACCGGTCCGCTCGGTGGTGCCTTGCGTGGTGTCGTACGCCGCGTGCTTGAGCCGGCTGCGCAGGTCGCCGATGTCATTGCGCAGGCTGCGGGTCGTCGGCAGGTTCGGCAGGTCGAGGCGGTGCACCGCTTTGGAGGCCACCAGGCCGTGCTGCACCAGGTGCTGCATCGAATCGGCCAGTTCGCGATTGTGCAGCACGTGATAACGGTCGTAGCGGTACTTGTCGAACTTGTGCAGGTAGACGTTGTTCAGGCTTGCGCCGCTGTAGATCACGCAGTCATCGATCACGAAGCCTTTGAGGTGCAACACACCGAACAGCTCGCGGGTTTGCACCGGGACGCCATAGATCGGCACAACGCTTTCGTGGGTGCGGGTCATTTCCTGATACCAGGCCGAGTTGCCCGGTTGCTTGCCGGCACCGATCAGGCCGCGCTGGGCGCGCAGCCAGTCAACGACCACCACCACATCCAGTTCCGGACGCACCAGTTTGGCCGCGTGCAAGGCATCGAGAATTTCCTGGCCGGCTTCATCCTGTTGCAGGTACAGCGCAACGATGTAAATGCGCCGGGTCGCGCTGGCGATTTGCTCAAGCAGGCAACGACGGAATTGGGCAGCGCCGGAGAGGATGCCGACGGCATCGGCCGTCAGCGGAAAACTGCGCAGCTTGGGCAGCAGGGAGCGTTTGAAAAGCGACGGCATAGGGCTCGCAATGGGTCGAATCCGAAGAACCTGAGAGCTTACACCATGCAAAGGTTCGGGTCTTGTTACTGTCTGTAATGTCCCTTTCGCGAGCAAGCCCGCTCCCACAGGGGGAACGCATTTCAAATGTGGGAGCGGGCTTGCTCGCGAAGACCATTTATCAGACACCGTAAAAATATAGATTGACCAAGGAGAACGATCGTTCTACTGTTGGCCACATGAACGAAATCAATAGCAATGACACACGCGACATCATTCTGGATGTCACCGAAAAGTTGATCTACAAAAGTGGCATTGCCGCCACTGGCATGGATCTCCTGGTGAAAACCGCCGGTGTCTCCAGAAAAAGCATTTACCGCTACTTCGCCAACAAGGACGAACTGGTCGTGGCCGCCCTGCAACGCCGCGATCAGCGCTGGATGCACTGGTACCGCAGCGAAGTCGGCCAGGCACAAACCCCGGCCGCGCGGCTGCTCAACCTGTTTACCGTACTCAAGTCGTGGTTCGCCAGCGAAGGCTTTCGCGGCTGCGCCTTCATCAACACCAGTGGCGAAACCGGCGACCCGCAAGACCCGGTGCGCCTGGTCGCCAAAGAACATAAACAGAAACTGCTCGACTACCTGTGCGAGCTGTGTACCGAACAGGGTGCCGAGGATCCGCAGAGGCTGGCCAGACAGCTGCTGATCCTGATCGATGGTGCCATTACCGTGGCGCTTGTAACGGGTGATCACAGTGCCGCCGATAATGCGCAATGCATGGCGCGAAAGTTATTGGACCTGTAGCAACCTGATCAAGCTCGACAATTGCTTTAACTTTAACTTGATACGGAGACTTGAAATGTCTAATGCCGAAGTTCGTCCGCCATTGCCCCCTTTCACCCGTGAATCGGCCATTGAAAAAGTTCGCCTGGCTGAGGATGGCTGGAACTCCCGCGATCCGCAGCGCGTGTCCCTGGCCTACACCCTGGACACCCAGTGGCGAAACCGCGCCGAGTTCGCCCATAACCGCGAAGAAGCCAAAGGCTTCCTGACCCGCAAATGGGCCAAGGAGCTGGATTATCGACTGATCAAGGAACTCTGGGCCTTTACCGACAACCGCATCGCCGTGCGTTATGCCTATGAATGGCACGACGACTCGGGCAACTGGTTCCGTTCCTACGGCAACGAAAACTGGGAGTTCAACGAGGACGGCCTGATGGCTCGCCGCTTCGCCTGCATCAACGACATGCCGATCAAGGAAAGCGAGCGCAAGTTCCACTGGCCATTGGGACGTCGCCCTGACGATCATCCGGGGCTGTCGGATCTGGGTCTGTAATTTAAATCCACACTAATCACCTGTGGGAGCGAGCTTGCTCGCGATAGCGGTGTGTCAGCCAACATTTATGCTGGATCTGACGGCGTCTTCGCGAGCAAGCTCGCTCCCACAATGGTTTTGTGCTGTGCAGGTGGTTAAGATGCTGCCCTTCCCCGCAGCCTCTTTCTGCACCCGCCGAATAAGCCGATCCCATGCCTTTCGAACTCAGCGTTGACCTCTCCACCCTGGCCATCCTGGCCCTTGTCGCTTTTGTTGCCGGTTTCATCGACGCCATCGCCGGTGGCGGTGGTCTGTTGACCACCCCGGCCCTGTTGACCGCCGGCCTGCCGCCGCATCTGGTGCTGGGCACCAACAAGCTCAGTTCGACCTTCGGCTCGGCGATTGCCAGTTTCACCTTCTACCGACGCAAGCTGTTCCACCCCGCGCAATGGGTGCACGCCATCGTCGGCACCCTGGTCGGCGCGTTGACCGGTGCCGTGGTCGCGCACTACCTGCCGGCGGAATGGCTGAACAAAATGCTGCCGGTGATCGTCTTCGCCTGCGGTGTCTATCTTTTGTTTGGCGGCACGCCGAAAGCGCCGACGGACAGCGATGCACCGATCAAGAAAACGTGGCAGTCGACCCAGGGCTTCAGCCTCGGTTTCTATGACGGCGTGGCCGGTCCCGGCACGGGCGCATTCTGGACCGTGAGCAGCCTGTTGCTCTACCCCATCGACCTGGTGAAAGCCAGCGGCGTGGCGCGCAGCATGAACTTCGTCAGCAACGCGGCGGCGCTGTCGATCTTCATCTTTTCCGGTCAGGTGGACTGGATCATCGGCCTGTGCATGGGCTCGTCATTGATGGTCGGCGCCTTTTTCGGCGCTCGCACCGCCATCAGCGGTGGCGCGAAATTCATTCGTCCGGTGTTCATCACCGTGGTGTTGGGCCTGACCGTGCGCCTAGCCTGGCAGCACTGGTTCAGCGTGGCCTAAACGCCGCGCCACGTAGACATCGATCAGGTAACGGGCAATCGAGCGCGACGCCGGCAACGGCGGCAGCGCATGCACGTTGAACCACTGGGCGTCCTCGATCTCGTCTTCCTGGCAGACGATCTCGCCACTGGCGTATTCGGCATGAAAGCCGAGCATCATCGAGTGCGGGAACGGCCAGCACTGGCTGCCCATGTACTGGATGTTCCTGACCTCGATGCTCACCTCTTCACGAACCTCGCGAATCAGGCAGTCCTCGGCCGATTCGCCCGGTTCGGCGAACCCGGCCAATGTGCTGTAGACACCGCTGACAAAACGCGGTGAGCGTGCCAACAGCACTTCATCGCCTCGGGTGACCAGTACGATCATGCTCGGCGAAATCCGTGGGTAGCTGCGCAGATCACACGGCTGGCAATACATCGCCCGTTCGCGCGGCACCTGGGTCATGGCCTGACCGCAGTTACCGCAAAAACGGTGCTCGCGGGCCCAGGTGCCGATCTGTGCGGCGTAACCGAGCACCTTGTAGACCGTGTGATCGCCTTCGAGCATGAACGCCCGCAAGCCCTTCCAGTTGCAGCCCGACACCTCGCTGTGACTGCGCAACTCCAGCAGGTAGACCGGCTCGCCATCGAGATGACCGATGCCATGTTCGGCAAGAATCGGCAGGTCCTGACGCTTCAACCATTCGCGTGGAAACAGTGCGCCATTGTCATCGAACAGAAAGCCTTCGGGGCTGCGCGCGACGGCCCAGCCGCCGGGTTGGTCGGTGTCCAGTACTGCAGTGGTCCAGCGAGGAATCATGTTAATCAATCCAGAAATTCGGGTTTCTGTTTGCTCATATGGGCGGCCATGGCCACGCGCAGATCGGTGGATTGCAGCATGGCGGCGTTCCAGGTGGCGATGTATTCGAGGCCGTCATCGATGCGATGGTCACGCATGTAGCTGATCATCTCCTTGGTGCCGGTGACGGCGATCGGCGACTTGCTGGCGATTTCGCGGGCAATGCCCATGACGCCGTCGAGCAGGCTGTCGTTGTCGCTGTAGACGCGATTGACCAGGCCCATGCTCCGCGCTTCGTCGGCGCCAAAGGTGCGACCAGTGTAAGCCAGTTCGCGCAGCATGCCGTCACCGATGATTCGCGGCAAGCGTTGCAGCGTGCCCACGTCGGCGGCCATGCCGATGTCGATTTCCTTGATCGAGAACTGTGCGTCCTCGGCGGCATAACGCATGTCGCACGCGGAAATCAGGTCGATGGCGCCACCCAGGCAGTAGCCCTGAATCGCTGCAAGCACCGGTTTGCGGCAGTTGTCGACGGCATTGAACGACGCTTGCAGGGTAAGGATCTTGCGCCGCAGCAGCCGCGCATTGCGGCCGACGTCCTTGCCCAGTTCATTGGCCACACCGGCCAGCATCATCAGGTCGATACCCGAGGAGAAATGCTTGCCTGCCCCGCTGAGGACCACCACGCGCACTTCATCGGTGTCGTCGATCCACTGGAAGATTTCGACGATCTCGCTCCAGAACGCAGCGTTCATCGAGTTGATCTTCTCCGGCCGGTTGATCTGCACATGGGCGATTTTATCGACCAGTTCGACGTTGAACGCGCTGTACTGAGACATTCCATTGATCCTTTTGCGGGCAGAAAACGAGGCCCGAACTATAACAAGGCATCGCGAACGGCAGTAAGGCAGCGGTTCAGCCAAATCCGGGACTTAGCGCACGCACCACATTGGTGCGCGACCGCTCGTTCACGTCGCACACTCATGTGACCGCCCGGTGACTTTTTGAAGCCAAAACGCAAAAAAACATGCACTTCGTCGGGGCGTTTGCACCTCGATCAGGCACGTCCGTACCGTTACAAACCGATTGTCGAACAATTTTGCCATCTGCCCTTTACCGCTCTAAGTTCTGGCCTAGACTCATTTTCTCAAAGCGAAACCGATCGGTCATAAAGTGGAAAAACAGTCGAAACTTTTTCCATTCCCGATCGGTCCTCTGACAAGAAGGTGCGTTGCGACTGGTGCAATCCTTGCAACGGCTCATTCACCCCTTTTGCTTCGACGCATCGGGCAGCGCTTGCTCACTGATGCGCAGCGTTTTTTTGCCCGGCCACGGGAATTGGCCATGAAACACCGTTTGCCAGACCTAAGAATTAGATCAACAGCACGGGAGATTCATATGATCAGTACGGCTTTGGAAATACAGGGAGAGCGTGCTCATCAGGTCGGCGAATCGAGCGCCGTAACTGCCGCGAACACCCAGCCCGTCAGCGTTCCCGGCACCAGGACGCTGACCCCGGCAGCCCACCAGAATCCGAACCGTAAGAAAGTGTTGTTCGTGACCTCGGAAATTGCCGACCTGGTGAAAACCGGTGGCCTGGGTGACGTTTCTGCGGCGCTGCCACGAGCCATGGCCCATCTGCACGACGTGCGGGTGTTGATCCCGGGTTACCCGCAGGTGCTGCACAGCGAGAACCCCATTCATATCATCGGTGAGCTCGGCGGCCATGCCGCGTTGCCACCGTGCAAGATCGGGCGCATGGACATGCCCGATGGCCTGGTCATCTACGTACTGATCTGCCCTGAACTCTACGAGCGCGAAGGTTCACCCTACGGCGCCAACAACGGCCGCGACTGGCCGGACAACCATATCCGTTTCGCCCGCCTGGGCCTGGCGGCGGCCGATATTGCAGCCAACCTCGCGCAAATCCACTGGTGCCCGGACCTGGTGCACGCCCACGACTGGCCGGCCGGCCTGGCCCCGGCCTACATGCACTGGCGTGGGCAGCGCACACCAACGCTGTTCACCATTCACAACCTGGCTTATCAAGGCGTGACCAGCCTGGGCTCGTGCCCCGAACTGGGCATTCCCCATCACGCACTGCAACAGGAAGGCATGGAGTTCTACGGCAAGATGTCGTTCCTCAAGGCCGGCATGGCCTATTCGAGCCACATCACCACCGTCAGCGCGACCTACGCCCAGGAAATCACCACACCGGATTTCGGCTGCGGGCTCGACGGTTTCCTCGCCGCCAAGACCCAGCAAGGCCTGCTCAGCGGGATTCCCAACGGCATCGATGAAAGCTGGGATGCGGCCACCGATCCGCACCTGTTCTGCCCGTTCAGCATCGGCGACTGGGATGGCAAGGCGGTGAACGCCGCCCATGTGCGCGAGCTGTTCGGCCTGCAAGACTCCGAAGGGCCGCTGTTCGCCGTGGTGTCGCGCCTGGTCTATCAGAAAGGCCTGGACCTGACCGAAGCGGTCTCCGAGTACATCGTCAAATCCGGTGGGCAGATCGCGATCATCGGCCGTGGCGAGCCGGAAGAAGAACAGTCGATGCGCGAACTGGCCCTGCGTTTCCCCGGGCAGATCGGCGTGCGCATCGGCTTTAACGAAACCGATGCCCGGCGCATGTTCGCCGGCAGCGACTTCCTGCTGATGCCTTCGCGTTACGAGCCCTGCGGCCTGAGCCAGATGTACGCCCAGCGCTTCGGCTCGTTGCCGGTGGCGCGCAATACCGGCGGTCTGGCCGACACCATCGAAAACGGTGTGACCGGCTTCCTGTTCGATGAATCCACCGTGCAGAGCTATCAGGAAGCCCTGAGCCGCGCGTTCAAGGTGTTCGCCTTCCCCGACCTGCTGCACGCCATGCGCTGCCGGGCCATGGCAGCGCCGTTCAACTGGTGCAAGGCGGTCGAACCCTACGCCGAACTCTATGAACAGCTTGTGGCAAAAGCGTTGGGGAAATCGAACAAACAGTAAGAGGCTTTCAAGATGCCGTTACGGACCCTTGAGACCTGGCCCCACGGCGCAATCATGCTGGACGCAGAGCACACGCGATTCGCGTTGTGGGCGCCAGATGCGTTTTACGTCAGTGTCGAACTGGAACATGGACAGTCCTTGCCGTTGCTGCCCCAGGCCGACGGCTGGTTCGTGAGCGACACCCGATGCGCGGCGGGCACGCGTTACCGCTACAACATCGACGGCGAACTGGAAGTGCCCGACCCGGCTTCCCGCTCACAGGACGGCGATATCGACCGGCACAGTGTGGTGGTCGATCCGCTGGCCTATGCCTGGCAACACAGTGCCTGGTCGGGACGGCCGTGGAACGAAGCGGTGATCTACGAGTTGCACGTCGGTGCCCTCGGCGGCTTCAGTGCCGTCGAGCAGCATCTGGCGCGCCTGGTCGAACTGGGGGTCACCGCGATCGAACTGATGCCCATCGCGCAGTTTCCCGGTGAGCGCAATTGGGGGTATGACGGCGTCCTGCCCTACGCGCCCCAGGCTTCATACGGGTCACCCGAGCAGCTCAAACACTTGATCGACACCGCCCACGGTCATGGTCTGGCGGTGATTCTCGACGTGGTCTACAACCACTTCGGTCCGGACGGCAATTACCTGCATCGTTATGCCAAGGGCTTCTTTCGCGAAGACAAACAGACGCCGTGGGGCGCAGCCATCGACTTCCGCCGCCGCGAAGTACGGGACTTCTTCATCGAAAACGCCTTGATGTGGCTGCTCGAATACCGTTTCGACGGTTTGCGCCTGGACGCGGTGCACGCCATAGAAGACCCGGATTTCCTCCACGAACTGGCGCAACGGGTGCGCCAGCAGACGGGACCGGCGCGCCATGTGTGGCTGATGGTGGAGAACGAACACAACCAGGCCGGCCTGCTCGAACAGGGTTACGACGCGCAGTGGAACGATGACGGCCACAATGCCCTGCATGTGTTACTGACCGGCGAAACCGAGGCCTATTACGCCGACTACGCGCACAACCCCACCGAACAACTGGCGCGTTGCCTGAGTCAGGGTTTCGTGTTCCAGGGGCATGTCAATCGCCATGGTGTGGCACGCGGTGAACCCAGCGGGCACTTGCCGCCCGGCGCCTTCATCCTGTTCCTGCAGAACCATGACCAGATCGGCAACCGTGCCTTCGGCGAGCGCCTGCATCAACTCGCCCACTCGCAAGCGCTGCGGGCCGCCACGGTGTTGCTGCTGTTGTCGCCGATGATTCCGCTGCTGTTCATGGGCGACGAGTTCGCCGTCGAGCAACCCTTCCTGTATTTCACCAGCCATCACGGCGAGTTGGCCAAGTTGGTACGGGACGGCCGGCGCAACGAGTTCGCGGCGTTCAGCGTGTTTGCCGACCCACTCCTGCGCGAACACATTCCTGACCCGAACGATCCGCAGACATTTTCAGCGTCCCGCCCTGTCATGCCTTCGACCGGCCATACAGAGATGCACGAGCTGTATTGCCGGCTGTTGCAGATCCGTCACCGAGTCCTCATCCCGCGCTTGCCGGGCACCCAGGCACTGGGGGCTGACGAGCTGGGCGAAGGCGCGGTCAGTGCCGCCTGGCGCCTGGGCGATGGCAGCGAGCTGCGCATTGACCTGAACCTCAGTGACAAGCCCGTAGTCCACACACCACAGACCGGTGCCGCGCGGTTGTTCGAATACCCTCCACAGAGCGCCGATTTGTTGGACCAGGGCATCCTTGCCCCGTATTGCGCGCTCGTCAGCCTCACCGCCGCAGCCCCTTTGCTAGTTCGTATGGAGAGCGTCCATGAGTGATGCGCAACTGGAAATTCTGGCCAGCCGTGCCGGCCTCGCAGTCGACTGGATCGACGCCAACGGCCGCCCGCAAAAAGTCGCGCCTTCCGTGTTGCGAAATGTGCTGACTGGCCTCGGTCACCCGGCGGGCAGTGCCCAGGAAATCGACGCCAGCCTGTTGGAATTGCAAGCGGTGCAGCAGACCCACCACTTGCCGCCATTGATCACCGCCGATGTTGGAGTTGGCCTGGATCTGGCGCGTTATTTTGCACCTGAAACCCCTTGCGAAATCCACCTCGAAGACGGTTCGCGGCTCAACCTCAAGCTGGACGCCAACGCAAAGCTGCCGGGGCTGGTACCGGTCGGCTATCAACAGGTCAGTATCGACGGACAAACCTTCACCCTGGCGGTGGCCCCACCCCGTTGTTACAGCGTCGGCGATGCCGTGGATAACCCGATCCCCCGTGCCTGGGGCCTGAGCGTGCAACTGTATGCCTTGCGCCGCCCCGGCGATGGTGGGTTTGGTGACACCCAGGCGCTGGAGGACCTCGCCCGGGTGGCTGGTGAACGTGGCGCCGAGGCGCTGGCGATCAGCCCCTTGCATGCGATGTTTTCCAATGACGCCCAACGCTACAGTCCTTACTCGCCCTCCAGCCGTCTGTTTCTCAACAGCCTGTACTGCGCCCCCGGCACCATTCTCGGTGAGCGCGCCCTGCGCACCGCGATCGATGCAACCGGGCTGGCCATTGAACTCAAGGCGCTGGAAGAGCGTGCGCTGATTGACTGGCCGGCCGCCGCCGAAGCCAAGCATCGGCTGTTGCAGTCGCTGTACGAAGGTTTCGTCCAGGGTGAACACCCCTTGCACGAAGACTTCAGCAGTTTTCGTCACGCCGCCGGCGAAGCGCTGGAAAACCACTGTCGCTTCGAAGCCATCCAGGAGGCACGCGCTGCCCGGGGTGAAGGCCTCGACTGGCGACTGTGGCCCGAACCCTGGCGTAATCCGCGAAGCGCTGAACTTGCGGCATTCGCCGAAGAGAATGCCGGGCGCATCGGCTTCTTCGCTTTCTGCCAGTGGCTGATCACCCGCTGCCTGGAGCGCGCGCAAACCGCCGCCCGCGCCAGCGGCATGAGCATCGGCCTGATCGCCGACCTGGCCGTTGGCGCCGATGGCGGCGGCAGCCAGGCCTGGAGCCGGCAGGATGAACTGCTCGCGTCCCTCACCGTCGGTGCGCCACCGGATATTCTCAACCGTACGGGCCAGGGCTGGGGGATTTCCGCGTTCTCCCCTGAAGGCCTGGTACGCAATGGTTTCCGGGCTTTCATCGAAATGCTGCGGGCCAATTTCGCCCACTGCGGTGGCTTGCGTATCGATCACGTCATGGGGCTGCAGCGTCTGTGGGTGATCCCCAACGGCTCGCCGCCGGCCGACGGCGCCTACCTGTATTACCCGGTGGACGACCTGTTGCGATTGCTGACCCTGGAATCCCACCGGCACCAGGCCATTGTCCTCGGCGAAGACCTCGGCACCGTGCCGGACGGCCTGCGGGAAAAACTCATCGCCCGTTCGATGCTCGGCATGCGGGTGCTGCTGTTCGAGCAGGACAACACGCACTTCAAGCCGATCCTCGACTGGCCGGACAACGCCCTGGCGACCACCAGCACCCATGACCTGCCGACCCTCAACGGCTGGTGGCATGGTCGCGACATCGACTGGAACGCCCGGCTCGGCATGATCGACGCCAGCGGTGAGATCGAATGGCGCCAGCATCGCGAGCGCGAGCGAGAGGGACTGCGCCGGGCGTTGAGCCAGGACCCGCAGAACTTCCGCGAAGAATCCCACGAAACCGACCAGGTGCTCGATGCCAGCGTGCGTTTTCTCGGGCATACCCGGGCGCCCTTGGTGCTGCTGCCGCTGGAAGATGCCCTTGGCGTGGAACAACAGGCCAACCTGCCCGGCACTATCGACACCCACCCGAACTGGTCGCGGCGCTTGCCCGGCTACAGCGAAGCCCTGCTCGATGGACCGGATGCCGCGCGGCGCCTGGAACTGCTCGCCTGTGCGCGACTGCAGGCGGCCGAGCGTGACCGATGACCCAACAGCCGACCCGCCCGTTGCGCGCCACGCTGCGCCTGCAATTTCATAAAGGCTTCACGCTGGAAGATGCGGTGCCGCTGGTGCCGTATTTCGCACGCCTGGGCATCAGCCATGTCTACGCCTCCCCGCTGTTGCGTGCCCGAGCCGGATCGATGCATGGCTATGACGTGGTGGACCCGACCAGGGTCAACCCGGAACTGGGTGGCGAAGTGGCGCTGCGCAGCCTGGTCAACGCCTTGCACGAGCAGGACATGGGGTTGATCCTCGACATTGTCTCCAACCACATGGCGGTCGGCGGCGCTGACAATCCCTGGTGGCTGGACCTGTTGGAGTGGGGACGCCTGAGTCCCTACGGCGAGTTTTTCGACATCCAGTGGCACTCTCCCGATCCGTTGATGGAAGGCCAACTGCTCCTGCCGTTCCTGGGCAGCGATTACGGTGTGGCGTTGCAGGACGGCACCCTGCCCTTGCGCTTCGATGCCTGGCACGGCAGCTTCCATGTCGAGCACTACGAACATCGCTTTCCCATTTGCCCCCGGGATTACGGCGAGCTGCTCAAAACCGATGCAGCGCTCGATACGGAGCAGGCCGAACAACTGAAAAACCTGGCCGATCGCTTCAGCACCCTGAGCTATCAGACCGACGCCCACAGCCTGGCCATACCGCTGAAAGCGGAACTGCGCGATCTGGTCAGTGATCCGGCCATTGCCCAAGCCATTGAGCAACACCTGAAGCACTACGACTCACTGACCGGCGAAAGCTTCCAGCGCCTGCACAACCTGCTGGAGCGCCAGAGCTTTCGTCTCGCCAGCTGGCGCACGGCCGCCGATGACATCAACTGGCGGCGCTTCTTTGATATCAATGAACTCGGCGGACTGCGCGTCGAGCGTCCCGCGGTGTTCGAAGCCACCCACGCGAAGATCTTCCAGCTGGTGGCCGAGGGGCTGATCGACGGGTTGCGCATCGACCACATCGACGGCCTCGCCGACCCGCGGGGCTACTGCCGAAAGCTGCGGCGCCGGGTCGACAGTCTGTCCGCGGGCCGCCACCTGCCGATCTTTGTCGAAAAAATCCTCGGCGAAGGCGAGTCCCTGCACCTCGACTGGTCGGTGGACGGCACCACCGGTTATGAATTCATGAACCAGCTGTCACTGCTGCAACACGACCCACGGGGCGCGCAGACACTGGCCGAACTCTGGCAGCGCCACAGTGAGCGGCCCGCTGACTTCTCCCGGGAAGCACAACTGGCCCGCCAGCAAATCCTCAATGGTTCCCTGGCCGGCGATTTCGAAAGCGTCGCCCAGGCCTTGCTCCAGGTGGCCCGGGACAACCTCATGAGCCGCGACCTGACGCTCGGCGCCATTCGCCGGGCGTTGCAGGAGCTGATCGTACATTTCCCGGTGTACCGCACCTACATCAGCCCCCTCGGCCGGACAGGCCAGGACGAGGTGTTTTTCCAGCAGGCCATGGACGGCGCCCGCCAGACACTGAGCGAGGCTGACTGGCCGGTGCTCGACTGCCTGGCCGGCTGGCTCGGCGGTGAGCCCTGGCGGCAACGCCCGACCGGTCGTCAGCGCAAACGCCTCAAGCACGCCTGCGTACGTTTCCAGCAACTGACCTCGCCAGCCGCGGCGAAAGCGGTGGAAGACACCGCGTTCTATCGTTCGGCCGTCCTCCTTTCGCGCAATGACGTTGGGTTCAGCACCGAGCAGTTCAGTGCGCCGGTTGCCGACTTTCATCGGGCCTGCATCGAGCGCTTTGAAACCTTTCCGGACAATCTGCTGGCCAGCGCCACCCACGACCACAAGCGTGGCGAAGACTCACGCGCGCGGCTGGCGGTATTGAGTGAGTGCAGCAGCTGGTACAGCGAGCAGATCGGCCTGTGGCGCACCCTCGCCCGGCCATTGCGCCAAGACGATCAAGTGCCTTCGGCGGGCGATGAGTTGATTCTGTACCAGGCCATCCTCGGCAGTTGGCCGCTGGCATTGGCTATCGATAATCCGCCGGCGCTCGAGGACTACGCCAAACGCCTCTGGCAATGGCAGCGCAAAGCCCTGCGCGAAGCCAAGCTGCAAAGCAGCTGGAGCGCGCCCAATGACGCTTACGAGCAAGCGACCGAGGACTTTATCCAGCGCCTGCTGCTCAGCCCAGAAGGTGAGCTGCTGCGTGCGGCCCTCGCCAAGGCGGCCCGTTCGATTGCCGCCCCCGGTGCCCTTAACGGTTTGGCGCAAACCTTGCTGCGCATGACCGTACCCGGCGTGCCGGATTTGTATCAGGGCAACGATTTCTGGGACTTCAGCCTGGTCGACCCGGACAACCGTCGCCCCGTGGATTACGCCAGCCGCCAGCAGGCACTGCAGCAAGCGGCAGACCTGCCGGACCTGTTGTCGAACTGGCAGGACGGGCGCATCAAGCAAGCCCTGATTGCACGCACCCTGGGCCTGCGTGCCAAACATGCCGAGCTGTTTCGGCGTGGCACTTACCAGGCCCTGGAAGTGCTTGGCAGCGAGGCCCATCGAGTGCTGGGTTTTGTCCGTGAGCGGGAGGGAGAACGCGCCATCGTGATAGTGCCGATACGCTGTGCCGAATTGCTGGAAAATAGTGCCGGCCCCCAGGTCCACGCGCCGCTGTGGGGCGATACCCGGGTCAAACTGCCGTTCACCTTTGCGGACGAACATCTGAAGGGACTTTTTACAGGCATCACAGTCACAAAACACAGAGAGCTGCTGATCAGCGCCGCGCTGGGGGATTTCCCGGTCAACCTCATTATTCAAACTCACCACACTTGAGTTCAGTTCAGGAGCATTGCGATGAGTACCGACGATAAACGCATCCGCGAATTCGCCTATCAGATCTGGGAATCCGAAGGAAAACCCGAAGGCCAGGAAGCCCGCCACTGGGAGATGGCGTGCAAACTGGCGGAAGCCGAAGCCCTGGCACCAAAGAAACCAGCCAAGGCAGCGGCGAGCAAAACCCCGGTCAGCAAAACGGCCAATGGCAAGGCTGGCGAAAGCAAAGTCGCTGCGCCCAAAACCAAAGCCAAGCCTGCTGCGGCCTCGAAAGTGATTCCGCCGGGGGAAAAGGCCGTCGAGAAAAAGCCCCGGGCACCACGAAAACCGCCCGCGGTTTGAATATGTCTTGAGGCCCCTTCGCGGGCAAGCCCGCTCCCACAGTGTTTGGTGTTGTAACTGCAATCTGTGGCAACTCACAGGTCCCTGTGGGAGCGGGCTTGCCCGCGAAGAGGCCATCACTTCCAGCATTGATGTTGCCTGACACACCGCCTTCGCGAGCAAGCCCGCTCCCACAGGTTGCAATGCTGATCAGCGAGTATTTGTAGCCAGGAGCACTTATGACCAGCCCAAAGAAAGCCCCCCGTGTCGAAACCACACGAATCCGCGAAGGCCTGCCCTTCCCGCTGGGTGCCACCTGGGACGGACTGGGAGTCAACTTCGCCTTGTTTTCCGCCCACGCCACCCGGGTTGAACTGTGCCTGTTCGACGACAGCGGCGAGGTGGAACTCGAACGCATCGAACTGCCCGAATACACCGACGAGATCTACCACGGCTACCTGCCCGATGCTCATCCCGGGCTGATTTATGGCTATCGGGTCTACGGTCCGTACGACCCGGCCAACGGTCATCGCTTCAACCCCAACAAACTGCTGATCGACCCCTACGCCAAACAACTGGTCGGCAAGTTGAAATGGTCCGAAGCGCTGTTCGGCTACACCATCGGCCACCCCGACGCCGACCTCAGCTTCGATGAACGTGACAGTGCGCCCTTCGTGCCCAAGTGCAAGGTCATCGACCCGGCGCACACCTGGGGCCACGACCACCGCGTCAGCGTACCGTGGGACAAGACGATCATTTATGAAACCCATGTGCGCGGCTTCAGCATGCGTCACCCTTCGGTCCCGGAAAACCTGCGCGGAACCTTTGCCGGGTTGATGGTCGATGACGTGTTGGAGCACATCCGCAAGCTCGGCGTGTCGACCGTGGAGTTGCTGCCGATCCACGCGTTCGTCAACGACCAGCATTTGCTGCATAAGGGCATGACCAATTACTGGGGCTACAACAGCATCGCGTTCTTCGCCCCCGACCCGCGTTACCTGGCCAGTGGCAAGATTGCCGAGTTCAAGGAAATGGTCGCGCACCTGCACGAAGCGAATCTGGAAGTGATCCTCGACGTGGTCTACAACCACACCGCCGAAGGCAACGAGCAAGGCCCGACCCTGTCCATGCGCGGCATCGACAACGCGTCCTACTACCGCCTGATGCCCGATGACAAACGCTTCTATATCAACGATTCCGGCACCGGCAACACCCTGGACCTGAGTCACCCGTGCGTGCTGCAAATGGTCACCGACTCCCTGCGCTACTGGGCTTCGGAAATGCACGTGGACGGGTTCCGCTTCGACTTGGCAACCATACTCGGGCGCTATCACGGCGGTTTCGATGAGCGCCACAGTTTCCTCGTCGCCTGCCGCCAGGACCCGGTGCTGCGCCAGGTCAAGCTGATCTCCGAACCCTGGGACTGTGGCCCCGGCGGTTATCAGGTCGGCAATTTTCCACCGGGCTGGGTCGAGTGGAACGACAAATTCCGCGACACCGTGCGCGCCTTCTGGAAGGGCGACGACGGTCAACTGGCGGACTTCGCCAGCCGCCTGACCGCTTCGGGGGATATGTTCAATGAACGGGGTCGCCGCCCCTACTCATCGCTGAACTTCGTCACCGCCCATGACGGTTTCACCCTCAACGACCTGGTGTCTTACAACGACAAGCACAACGAGGCCAACGATGAAAACAATCAGGACGGCAGCAACAACAACCTGTCCTGGAACCACGGCGTCGAAGGCCCCACCGATGATCCCGAGATCAACGCGTTGCGCCATCGGCAGATGCGCAATTTCTTCGCCACCCTGCTGCTGGCCCAGGGCACGCCGATGCTGGTGGCCGGCGACGAGTTCGCCCGCACCCAGGAGGGCAACAACAATGCGTATTGCCAGGACAGCGAGATCGGCTGGGTCAACTGGGACCTCAGCGAAGACGGCAAGGCCTTGCTCAAGTTCGTCAAACGCCTGATCAAGTTGCGCCTGACCTACCCGATCCTGCGCCGCGGGCGTTTTCTGGTGGGTAACTACAACGAGGACATCGGCGTCAAGGACGTGACCTGGCTGGCGCCAGATGGCACGGAAATGAACACCAGGCATTGGCACGATGCGCACAACCGCTGCCTGGGCATGCTGCTCGATGGACGCGCCCAGGAAACCGGCATTTGCCGCAAAGGCGTCGACGCGACCTTGATGCTGGTGGTCAACGCGCATCACGACATCGTCAATTTCCGCCTGCCGCAAGTGCCTGACGGCGGTTTCTGGACGTGCATGATCGACACCAACCAGCCGTCGATCCGTGGCCAGGAGCGCTTCGAGTTCGGCCACGAGTACTCGGTAACCGGCCGCTCATTGCTGCTGTTCGAGTTGCAGCATGAGGAAGAGGAGTGACGACGAAGTCCAGGCATTCAGCGCGCCATTGCCGCAGAGCGGAAAAATCATTTTGGCCGGGGTCGCCACGCGACGAAAAGCGTTACATGAGCAATACTCGATTCGCGGCGATCCAGGGTTGGGGTTGTCGCACCTCGCTATCCACCAGCCCTCACGGGTCGGCCGGGCTTGTCTCGCGCACGACTGAAGGCGAAGCAGCACAAGGACGTATACCCATGAAATCCGTTTCCCTCAGCGAAGCCAGCCTGCCCTCCCAGATCTGGAACAGTGCCCCGCAACTGGACAGCATTGCGGTCATCAACACCCAAACCCTGGTGCCAGCCGGTGCACGCGCAGTGCTCATTGCCCCGCACCCCGGCGATGAAGTCGTGACTTGCGGCGGCCTGCTGCAGTTGCTCAGCAACCTGGGCCACCCGCTGCAATTGATCTCGATATCCGACGGCAGCGCCAGTCATCCCGGTTCTCGACAGTGGTCGGAAAAACGCCTCAGTGTGTTTCGTCCCCAGGAAAGCGTGGAAGCCATCCGCCGACTCGGTTTGCCGATGCACAGCCTGAAGTGGATCCGTGGCGGGTTTACCGACAACGCCCTGGTGGAACACGAAGAACGGATCGCCCAATTCATCGGGCGTTACCTGCGCCCGGGTGATGTGGTGTTCAGCACCTGGTGCGAAGACGGCAACGTCGACCACGACACCGTCGGCCGCGCCAGTGCCAGGGCGGCGGCCAGTGTGGGAGCCACCTACAACGACGTGCCGTTTCGGGCCTGGCACTGGCCGGCACGGGACCGGGAGCTGATCCCCTGGCACCGTGCGCGCAAGGTGCGCCTCGATGCCTGGACCGTCGCCCGCAAGAGCCACGCCACCCACGCCTACGCCAGCCAACTCGATGGTGAACCCGCCATCGGCCTTGCGCCGTCGCTGCCGCGCACGCTGCTGGAGCGCATTCGTTTGCCTTATGAAATCGTCTTCGTCTAAGCCCAATGCGCTTTCTGTAGGAGCGAGCCTGCTCGCGATGGAGGTCAACGATGATGCGGGGAGCCTGACACCCCGCGGTGTTCTCAGGTTTATCGCGAGCAAGCTCGCTCCTACAGGAAGCATTGGCCGCCGATGCTGAAAACACAAACCCCTTAGGTGAGAGCGCCGCAAAGTGTCAGATCTGGCACGTTGGCGTTAACGGCAAACTGAACTGCCCGTCCATGCGTCAGTCGCATGCATAGGCAGCCCCCAATCCCAGGAGCAAACGTGGCCAGTCATTCCAAGCGGCAAACAGCTGAATCGGTGCCGTTGACTACTCCCCCGGACATCCACCGACTGCGCGTGCTGACGGTCAACACCCACAAGGGATTTACCGCACTCAACCGGCGCTTCATCCTCCCCGAGTTGCGTGAAGCCGTGCGCAGTACATCGGCAGACCTGGTGTTTCTGCAGGAAGTGGTCGGCGAGCACGACCGCCACTCCTCACGCTACAACGATTGGCCACAGACCTCGCAATATGAATTTCTTGCCGACAGCATGTGGAGCGACTTCGCCTATGGGCGCAATGCCGTCTATCCCGACGGTCACCATGGCAATGCCCTGCTGTCGAAATACCCGATCCGCGAATACCGCAACCTGGATGTCTCCATTACCGGCCCGGAACGCCGCGGCTTGCTGCACTGCGTGCTGGACGTGCCTGGGCACAGCGAAGTGCATGCCATCTGCGTGCACCTCAGCCTGCTGGAAAGCCATCGTCAGCTGCAATTGCAGCTACTCTGCCTGCTCCTCGAGTCCCTGCCGGATGATGCGCCGGTGATCATTGCCGGCGACTTCAACGACTGGCAGATGCAAGGCAATGCCGCCCTTGCCCGCCGCAACTACCTGCACGAAGCCTTCGAGCGCCACCATGGCCGCCCGGCCAAAACCTACCCCGCGCGGTTCCCCTTGCTGCGCCTGGATCGCGTCTACCTGCGCAATGCCAGCAGCCATGAGCCGAAAATACTCGGGAATAAACCATGGACGCACCTTTCCGACCATTTGCCGTTAGCGGTGGAAGTGCATCTTTGAATCGCGGCGATTGAGTGTGAAGTAACGAGAAATCGTCCCCCACCTGTTATTTCTGACAGTAGCCATGCTGGATCGCTGCCTGCTACGTTGTTGCCGCCCTGACGGAAATCCGCAGGGGCTTGCGACACACACGTAGCGCCTTGGTTGCCGAAGGTACTTGCGGGTCATAGTCCCGCCCGATGTTGTCTTGCAACTCGCGCTGCCAAGCACGTCTGGTTCCTGGCCATCGATGACGGCCAAAGAAACGGAAGTTGATCCCATCGCGGAGGCAACATGGAGTTTTCGACAGATCTGTCCAAGTACCGTTATGGCGCCTGCCTGTTCTCGATCTGGATATGTGCGAACTGGCCTCAACCCGCCTATGCCGCCTGCACACTCACCCCCAGCGCCGGTAACGACAACTTCGTCTGCGACAGCGGCACCAGCGCGCCGTTGACCGATTTGTCGGGCAATAACACCCTGACCTTCCCCGCCAATGGCACCGGCAGGATCAACGGCAGCGTGAGCTTCGGTGCGGGCGCCGACGCTGTGAACATGGCCTCGGGCATCGTGACCGGTGCAGTGGATCTGGGCGACGGGGCGGACAGCTTTATGATCAGCGCCGGGCAAGTCACCGGGGCGGTCAGCCAAGGCAATGGCATCGATGATTTCATCATGTCCGGTGGAACCATTAAGTCCCTGGCCCAAGGGGACGGCCGCGACACCTTTCTGATGACCGGCGGCACCATCGTCGGCGCCTTCGAAGATGGCGACGTCGCCAGGATGACCGACGGCATCATCGACCGGGTCGACATGAAACTCGATAACAATATCTTCGATATGTCCGGTGGGCAGATCCTCCGCAACCTGGTGACCGGTTTGGGCACCGATGAGATCATCGTTTCCGGGGGGCGTATTGGCGGCAACATCAGTGTCAGCAACGGCAACGACAGCATCACGATCACAGGTGGAGAAATCGTCGGCGAGATTCGCGCCGGCAACGGCGATGACACGCTGGTGTGGGACGGCGGCGGGATCATCCGCTCGCAAGTCCTGCTGGGGGCAGGCAACGACCGCGCCACTTTGCGCAATCTGACCGAAAGCAGCCTCGCCCAGACCCCGAGCATCAATGGCGGCAATGACAATGACCTGCTGACCTTCGATCACACCACGTCATCGGGCGCTGCCCGGTATATCAATTGGGAAACCATCAATCTGGTCAAGGGCTCGCGCCTTGATCTCGATGGCAATCTTCAACTGGGGGACAGCACCACGGGCACCGGCGTGTTCAACATCGACGGCAGCAGTATGCTCACGTCAATCCGGGGCAGCATCACGTCTTCGACCGCGGGTCGGCTCGCGACCTTGAACAACAGCGGGGTCATCGACCTTGCCAGCGGTAACTCGCGTACCAACGATACCCTGACCGTTGAAGGCAATTACGTGGGTAACGGCGGCCAGTTGCTCTTGCAAAGCGCAGTGGGCGATGACAGCTCCCCCAGCGACAAGTTGGTGGTCAACAACGGAACGCTGACCGGCAGCACCCTGATCAGCGTCACCAACGTTGGCGGCGCGGGGGCCCTTACCCAGCAAAACGGCATCCAGTTGGTTCAGGCCCAAGGCACGGCGGTCAGCGACAACACCGCGTTCGCCCTCAAAGCCCGGGTGTCGGTTGGCGCCTTCGATTACCGCCTGTTCAAAGGCGGTATCACACCAGGCAGCGAAAACAGCTGGTATTTGCGCTCCTCGGTGGTGGCGCCGCCCGTGGTTGCCGTCGCCAACCCAGATCCCGCCTTGCCGCCGACGCTGGAACCGATCGTGGCAGTGCCGGTCGCCGCACCTGTGGTCGTGACTACCGGGGTTCAAGGCGCTGGAGGCGTCGTGACACTCGAAGTTCCTGTGCTACCGGCCGCCGTACCCGGCGCAGAGCCTATCCCCCTGTATCGAGAGGCGGTGCCTGCCTGGTCGGTGGTGCCGCCGGCTGCAGCGCAATTGAGCCTGTCAGCACTGGGTACCTTTCATGACCGTCAGGGCGATCAGCGTCTGCTGACCGAAACCGGCGCCTTGAGCGCAGGTTGGGGACGGGTCTACGGCAAGAACCTCGATCAGACCTGGGCTGGCACCGTCACACCAAGGCTGGATGGCTCGCTCAATGGCTTCCAGGTCGGCAATGACCTGTTCAGCTCACAGTTGGCGGGTGGGCAAACCCAGCGCAGCGGTTTCTTTATCGGCCACAGCCGCCTGCAAGGGGATGTCGACGGTTTCAATCAGGGCTTCGAAGGCAAACGCTCCGGCAACGTCGAGCTGCAAGGCGACAGCCTTGGCGTGTACTGGACCCTCACCGATTCCGCCGGCGCCTATTTCGATGCCGTGGCCATGTACACCTGGCTCAATGGCGACAACCGTTCCGAAAGTGGCCTGAAGATCGACAATGATGGCCATGTAACGACGTTATCGGCAGAAGTCGGATACCCGATCACCGTGGCAGGCAACTGGGTAGTCGAACCCCAGACCCAGGCGATTTACCAGAAGGTCAAGCTCGACAGCCAGGACGACGGCATCTCCCATGTCTCGTTCGATTCCGACAGTGCCTGGACCGGCCGCGTCGGCGCACGCATGAAGGGTCGCTACGAAGTCAGTGGCCGGCCGCTGGAACCCTATCTGCGGGCCAATATCTGGCACACCTTCACGGGTACCGATACGGTCACCTTTGACCATGTCGATCAGGTCGAAACCCAACAACGAACCTCGTCCGCCGACCTCGGAATCGGCATGGTACTGAGCGTCGCGGCATCCGTCAGTGTGTATGCCGGCGTCGACTACACCAGCAATATCGACAGCAACCAACAACGGGGGACATTCGGTAACGTGGGGGTTCGGGTGAAGTGGTGAGGGGATTAAATCGCTCTATCCAGTCGCGGGCTCCCGTAAAAACGGGCAGCCCGTGACGCCGTGGTATCGCCAGGACATCCCGACACTCGGTCTGATTCCTCTTGCAGCTGGCCACCACGACGCCGGTTAACCTTCTTCGCTTCAGCGAAGCAACCCGCAGATTTGTTGGTGAAAACTGGTATTTCTTACAGTATCCATGGCATTGACGGCGGTGCATTGTAATGGGCAAGTCACCCTGATCGAGGCCGGCACGGATGTCTGTGGACCATGCGCGTCACGGCACACCCACCCTTGCGGTTTCAGACGCGCGCGGGCTGGCGGTCAGGGCCATTCAATACCATCGGCGGCTAGCGACCGACCCGGCAGAGGCGCGGATCACGCATCAACGCTTTGACGCAGCCACGCGACCGGTGACCAGTCGTGATCCGTATCTGTTTGCCCTGGCGCAGAACGATGCGTCGGTCCCGGCGAACCTCAGCCAGGTGTTCAGTTTGTCCGGCGTGCCGTTGGCGAGTGACAGCGTTGACGCCGGGTGGCGAGTCGCGCTGCAAGGTGCTGCCGGGCAAATCGTTGAGCGTTGGGATGGTCGAGGTAGCCGCACCCGGACTGAGTTCGATGCACTGTTGCGCCCCGTGGCGGTGCGAGAGCGTGGCGACGATATCGCTGAACACGTGCTTGAGCGTTTTACCTATGCTGGGGTTGATGCTGACGCAGCCTTGCACAACCTCTGCGGCCAATTGATTCGCCATGACGATCCGGCCGGCACGCTGCACCTGAAGGAGTTGGGGCTCGGCGGCGCGGTGCTGCAACAGGTTCGGCATTTCTTGCGCGATGCCGACACGCCAGGTTGGCCTGCGAGCGAAGCCGCCCGCGACGCCTTGCTCGAAACCGGCGATGGCGCCACCACGTCCCATGTCTACTCGCCGGGCGCCGAACCACTCCAGCAAACGGATGCGTTGGGCAACCGCCAGCGCTTTGCCTACACCGTCGCCGGCGAATTGAAAAACACTCGGTTGACCTTGGTCGGTGAGGACGAGATGACACTGGTCAGCGATCTTCATTACAACGCCTCGGGCCAGATCGAGTCGGAAACCGCCGGCAACCGCGTCATCACCCGCCATCGCTACGACCTCGCGGACGGACGCCTGATTGGCTTGAGCGCGCACAAAGCCGATGGCACCCCCCTTCAAGACTTGCGCTACAGCTACGACGCCACCGGCAACGTGCTAAGCCTCGAAGACGCCGCCCAACCGATTCGCTACTTCAACAACCAGCGCATCGAACCGATCAAGACTTTCTGCTACGACACCCTCGATCAACTGATCGAAGCCAGCGGCTGGGAAGCCAAAATCGGCCACGGCGGCCCCGCCCTGCCCGACCTGCACCCCCTGCCCCTCGACCCCAGCCAGATTGCCAACTACACCCAGACCTACCACTACGACGCCGGCGGCAACCTGCTGAACCTGGTACACGTCGGCGCCCAGCCCCACGGCCGCATTTTGACCCGCGCCAAATACAGCAACCGCTGCCTGCCCGAGCGCAACGGCCGACCACCGACGGAAGCGGAAATCGCTGCCGGCTTCGATGCCAATGGCAATCTACGGGAACTGCAAGCCGGCCAGGCGATGGAATGGGACTTGCGCAATCAACTCACCGTCGTGCGCCCGGTGGTGCGCGACAACGCGGAGGATGACTACGAACGCTATGTCTATGACGGCGGCGGCCAACGCGTGCGCAAGCTCCGCGCGAACCAGACCAATGCCCGCACGCTGATCAGTGAAGTGCGCTATCTGCCCGGCGTGGAAATCCGTAGTCACGGAGGCACCGGAGAAATCCTTCACGTGATCACTGCCAGCGCGGGCAGTAATAGCGTGCAGGTGTTGCATTGGGTCGCCGGACAGCCCGAGGACATCGCCAACAATCAAGTGCGATACAGCCTCAACGACCACTTGCAGTCCGGCGCTCTGGAGTTGGATCAAAACGCCGACCTGATCAGTCGGGAGTGGTATTACCCGTTTGGTGGCACGGCTTGTTTTGCGGCTCGTTCGGCGACTGAGGCCAAGTACAAGACTGTGCGCTATTCAGGCAAGGAGCGGGATGCGACGGGGCTTTATTACTATGGGTTCAGGTACTACGCGTCGTGGTTGCAGCGGTGGCTCAATGCAGACCCAATCGGCACGTTAGACGGATTTAACCTGTATAGGATGTGCAAAAACAATCCGGCCACTCTGTATGATCATGACGGTAGAATCACTAAAAAAAATCACTGGCTGGATACGTACCAAGCCAACATCAGAAAAATAACTACCAACGCGATAAACAACGACTCACAAGAAATAATTTCTGAAAAAAAACTCACAGACCACATCACTCTGGAACCAAGCAACTCAGATTCTCTACAACCAGAACCACCAAATTCGACGCCACCCACTGAAAACACAATACCAAATCGGTATCTATTCAACCAAGGCAGCAAGCCTGTTGATCTCAATGTAATGAAAGAGCAAGTGTACAACGGAAATATTTACGCTTTCCTCATAAATAATACAAACGCAAAAAACACAATAAAAACCATTATAAAAAATCACAAAAACCGTCCTCAGAGCGAGTACATTTTTGCACTTTCTGAAAAAAAAGGAATGAGAATACTGGCAAGAGGTGATATTCGGAATGGATTTAAAGAATCAGCTTTCCACCACCAAAACATTTTTATAGGAAGAACCGACATATTAAGCGCTGGAACAATATACATCCACAAAAATAAAGCAATCTTCACCAATTATTCCGGCCATTACAAACCATCAAAAGATTCGCTCGAGCACATTAAAGACTTTCTTGAAAAAAGCGAGATCAACAAAAAGCATTTTTTTATAAATGATTATTTAACAATAACTAGCTTTTTAGCTGAGCACAAAAAACCACTAAACCGACTATTACAGTTTTTTAAGTAACACAACCATTTTTACTACCCTCATCATCAAAAAATCAAAGTTGATACCCTGCCCCGATCACTCCCGAGTTATCTCGGGAGTCAGCTCACTCATAATACGTCCTGCCACATGAGTCGATAAACGGTATGAAAAAAATACACCTTGCCAGGATAAGGAATCTACCACTCTGGCCTTAACATCAACACCGCCAGTGGCGGCAAATTCAACACCAACGACAACGCCTGCCCATGGCTCGGCGTTTCCTCGGCAACCGCGCCTCCGCTATTACCGTAGTTGGAACCGGCATAGATGGACGAGTCGCTATTGAGCACCTCGTTCCACTGCCCGGCAAACGGCACCCCAACGCGATACGCCTCGCGCGGCACCGGCGTGAAGTTGGCCACCACCAGCACAGGCCGGCCGTCCTTGCTCCAGCGCAGCCACGCATAAACGCTGTTGATCGCGTCATCGCCGATCAGCCATTGGAAACCCTGCGGCACATCGTCCTGCTCATGCAGCGCCGGTTCTTCGCGGTACAGGCGATTGAGGTCGCCGACCAGTTTCTGTACGCCCTTGTGTTCGGAGTACTGCAGCAAGTACCAGTCCAGTTGCTGGTCGTGGTTCCACTCGCGCCATTGGCCGAACTCGCAGCCCATGAACAGCAGTTTCTTGCCCGGGTGCGCCCACATGAAACTCAGGTAGGCCCGCAGGTTGGCGAATTTCTGCCAGCGGTCTCCGGGCATTTTGTCGATCAGCGAGTGCTTGCCGTGTACCACTTCGTCGTGGGAGATCGGCAGGATGAAGCGCTCGGACCAGGCGTACACCAGGCCAAAACTCAGCTCGTTGTGGTGATGGGCGCGGTACACCGGGTCCTGCTGAATGTAATGCAGCGAATCGTGCATCCAGCCCATGTTCCATTTGTAGGCAAAGCCCAGGCCACCCTGTTGCGTGCCCTGGCTGACGCCTGGCCATGCGGTGGATTCCTCGGCGATCACCAGGGCACCGGGTGCCTCCAGGGCGACCACATCGTTGAGGTGGCGCAGGAAGTCGATGGCCTCCAGGTTCTCGCGCCCGCCGTGGCGGTTCGGCACCCATTCGCCGGCCTTGCGCGAGTAGTCGCGGTACAGCATCGAGGCCACGGCATCGACCCGCAGGCCATCGACGTGGAAATGCTTGAGCCAGTGCAGCGCCGACGCCAGCATGTAGCCGTGCACTTCGGTGCGCCCCAGGTTGTAGATCAGCGTGTCCCAATCCTGGTGGAAGCCTTCCTGCGGGTTGCCGTACTCGTACAGGGCCGTGCCGTCGAACTGGGCGAGGCCGTGGGTATCGGTGGGGAAATGCGCCGGCACCCAGTCGAGAATCACCCCGATATCGGCCTGGTGGCAGGCGTTGACGAACGCGGCGAACTGGTCCGGCGTGCCATAACGCGCACTCGGCGCGAATTGCGACAGCAACTGATAACCCCACGAACCGCCGAACGGGTGCTCCATGATCGGCATCAGTTCGATGTGGGTGAAGCCCAGGTCTTTGACATAGGGAATCAGTCGTTCGGTCAGTTCCGGCCAGGTGTACTGGCGGGCCACTTCACCCAGGTCGTCCAGCTCGCATTGCCACGAACCGGCGTGCAATTCGTAGATCGACAAGGGCGCCGTCACCCGCTGGTGGTCGCCTCGGGCCATCATCCAGTCCTGATCCTGCCAGTCGACGTTCAAAGGTGAGGCGACTTTCGAGGCGGTGTCCGGTGGCAGGCTGGTGGCCAGCGCCATCGGGTCGGCCTTCAGTGGCAGGATGCCGTGGGCACCGAGAATTTCGTACTTGTAGGCGTCCCCTGCTTGCAGGCGCGGGATGAACAACTCCCAGACCCCGGTGGGATGTCGCAGGCGCATCGGATGGCGGCGCCCGTCCCAGACGTTGAAATCACCCACCACCGACACCCGCCGGGCATTGGGTGCCCACACCGCGAAACGCACACCGTCGATGCCGTCCACGGTCTTGAGCTGCGCACCGAGGCACGCACTGAGGTCGCGGTGATTACCTTCGGCAAACAGGTACAAATCCATGTCGCCCAGCAAGGGGCCGAAGCTGTAAGGGTCTTCGGCCGTCTGCTCGCCGCCGGCCCAACGGGTGCGCAGCAGATACGCTTGCGCGCGGTCGAAATGCCCGACAAACAACCCCGGCGTCTCTGTGGCTTGAAGATTCCCAAGCGCTTCGCCCGAGTTCCGGGCCAGAACTTCTACACTCAGGGCGCCCGGCAGGTAGGCGCGGATGAACTGTCCACCGGCGCCATCACCGTGGGGGCCAAGTATGGCGAAGGGATCGATATGCTCGGCACGCACCAATGCATCGATATCCCGTGCGCCGGGCAGCAGCGCTTCTTTGTGATGACCCTGTTCCTTGTTCGAGACACTCATGACTACTCTCCACCAAGATCGGAAAAGGGTTTAAGCCCACTCAATAATCCATATAAACCGTGCAACGGCACGGGCAACCAGCTGGGGCGATTTTCCGCCTCATAGGCCACTTCATACGCCGCCTTCTCCAGACCGAACAACGCCAGCGCGGCGTCCTCGCCTTCGGGATCTTGCCATGCATGGGCAAGACTAGCTGCCGCCAGCCGATAGGCGTCGACAAATGCTGTTCGCGCTTCACTCAAGTAGCGCCCGGTGACCCGCACACGCGCGGCATCGGCCCCCGCCGTGTTATCGACGCTGTGCACGTTGATCGCCATGGCCGCCGCATAGTCGAAGGAACGCAGCACGCCACTGACATCCTTGTACGGGCTGTGTTTGCCCCGACGTTCATGCAAGGGCCGCGCCGGTTCCCCCTCGAAGTCGATCAAGTACGCATCGCCCTTGATCACCAGCACCTGACCCAGATGCAGGTCACCGTGCACACGAATGCGCAAGCCGCCTGCAGTCTTTTTGCCCAACGCTTGCACATGTCCGAGAATGGCTTTTTTGTTGTCCAGTAAACGGCTGACCAGGGTCTGGTCCGCCGGGCTCAGTTGATTTTGATGCTGCTTGAGCAAGTTCAGCGCGTGCTCGATTTGCGTTGCGACATCCTTGGCCGAGGCCAGCGCGTCCTTCTGCGTGGTGACCTGCGGCAAGAAGTCCGGGTTGGCATTGGGCGCTGCCAGCACCTGATGCATTTCCCCCAGGCGCCGGCCCAGCATACCGGCGAAATCTTTCAGTTCGCCGAGCGCGTTGTAGTGTTGCTCCTGCTCGGACATGGCGTCGGCCAATTCATCGCGCAGCGCCCGTTCGAGGTTGTTTTGCGTCCATTCCCAGGCATCGCCCTGGTTGCTCAGGTAGCCCTGGGCGATCATCAGCAGGTTGTCTTCACCCGCCCCGTCCCGACGCACTACGGCCCCCAGCAGTGGTGAGATATTGCTGAACCCGGCTGCGGTCAGGTAAGCACTCATTTCCAGTTCAGGATGCACGCCGCTGGCGACCTTGCGGATCAGCTTGAGCACCATGCTGTTGCCGATCACCACCGAGCTGTTGGACTGTTCCGCCGACAGGTAACGCACCGGCGACTCGGCATTGAGGCCGAGTTTTTCCAGTTCGGCGGTGGCCTCGAAGCGAATGTCGCCATCGCTGGAGGGCAATACGGTACCGGCCTGAATCCCTTGCAATACGGCATGCACGAAGGTTTCCAGGCTGAAGGCATCGGTGATCAGGCCGACCTGGCGTCCACGCCGTACCCGCGACAGTGCCAGCTGCTGCGGTAGCGGCGTACCGACCTGATCCTCTGAAATAAAGCCGAACGGCAACTGATAACGACTGCTCTGGCCAGCGCTGGTGACATTGATCTCACTGAACAGCACCGGATGCTGCTCATCGCCGAAGCGCACACCGTAGGCCAGATCGACCTGCTCGATGGCGGCGTCCTTGCCGGCGAACCAGCGACGATTCTGCAACCAGCTGGGCAGGATGCTCTGCTCAAGGGTGTGGCGTGACGGCGCTTCAAGCAGTTCCTCCATGCGTTTTTTCAGAACCAGCGTGGTGAAATCCGGCAGGCTTTGTGCGGGCTCCACGTGCCAACTGGGCATCTGGTTTTCCGCGGCGAGGCCGAACCAGTAAAAGCCGTAGGGCGCGAGGGTCAGGAGGAAATTCAACTGGCCGATGGGCGGGAACGCGTTACCCCCGAGCATCTCCACCGGCACCATGCCGACGTAGGCCGACAAGTCGAGCTCGGCGGCCTGGGCACTGCGCGACACGTTGGCCACGCACAGGATGACTTCGTGTTTGCCGTCCGCCCCGGTGTATTCACGGGTGTAGGCCAGAATCCGCCGGTTGCTCGGCGATAGCATCTTCAATGTACCGCGCCCGAAGGCCTTGGACTGCTTGCGCACGGCGAGCATGCGCCGGGTCCAGTTCAACAGTGAATGCGGGTCGCCGGCCTGGGTTTCGACATTGACCGACAGATAGCCGTATTGCGGGTCCATGATCGGTGGCAGCACCAGGCTTGCAGGGTCGGCGCGGGAGAAACCGCCGTTGCGGTCGATGGACCATTGCATCGGCGTGCGCACGCCATCGCGGTCGCCGAGGTAGATGTTGTCGCCCATGCCGATCTCGTCGCCGTAATACAGTGTCGGTGTGCCGGGCATCGACAGCAACAGGCTGTTGAGCAGTTCGACCCGGCGTCGATCACGCTCCACCAGCGGCGCCAGGCGCCGGCGAATCCCCAGGTTGATCCGCGCGCGACGGTCGGCGGCGTAGTAATTCCACAGGTAGTCGCGTTCCTTGTCGGTGACCATCTCCAGGGTCAGTTCATCGTGGTTGCGCAGGAAGATCGCCCATTGGCAGTTGGCGGGAATATCCGGGGTCTGGCGCAGAATGTCGGTGATCGGGAAGCGATCTTCCTGGGCCAGCGCCATGTACATGCGCGGCATCAACGGGAAGTGAAAGGCCATGTGGCATTCGTCGCCGTTCAGGCCTTTCTTGTCGGTGTCGCCGAAGTACAACTGGGTGTCCTCCGGCCACTGATTGGCTTCCGCCAGCAGCATGCGGTCGGGGTAATTGGCGTCGATTTCGGCGCGGATCTGTTTCAGGACATCGTGGGTTTCCGGCAGGTTTTCGTTGTTGGTGCCGTCGCGCTCGATCAGGTAGGGAATCGCATCCAGGCGCAAGCCGTCGATGCCCATGTCGAGCCAGTAACGCATCACCGACAGCACCGCCTTCATGACTTGCGGGTTATCGAAATTCAGGTCCGGCTGGTGGGAGTAGAAACGGTGCCAGAAGTATTGGCCGGCGACCGGGTCCCAGGTCCAGTTGGACTTTTCTGTATCGAGAAAGATGATGCGGGTCCCGTCGTATTTCTGATCGTCGTCGGACCACACGTAGAAGTCCCGCGCCGCCGACCCGGGTTTGGCCTTGCGTGCACGCTGGAACCACGGGTGCTGGTCGGAGGTGTGGTTGATGACCAGTTCGGTGATCACCCGCAGGCCGCGCTTGTGTGCCTCGGCAATGAAACGCCTGGCATCGGCCATGGTCCCGTAGTCACTGTGCACGCCGCGGTACTCGGCGATGTCATAACCGTCGTCGCGCCGTGGCGAGGGGTAGAAGGGCAAGAGCCAGATGGTGTTGACGCCCAGGTCGGCGATGTAGTCGAGCTTGTCGATGAGGCCGGGAAAGTCGCCGATCCCGTCGTTGTTGGAGTCGAAATACGATTTGACGTGTACTTGATAGATCACCGCATCCTTGTACCAGAGCGGGTCCTTGATGAACGTGGCTGCCTTGGGTTTCTTCGCCATGTGAAACTCCTGGTGAATTCAACTTTGGCCACAGGCTGAACCCCAGTGGTGAAGGGCTTACCTGTGGCGAGGGGGCTTGCCCCCGTTCGGCTGCGAAGCAGTCGTCAATACAGCGACTCGGTGTTGTTGAAAGAAAAAGCGGGGGTCGCTTCGCGACCCAACGGGGGCAAGCCCCCTCGCCACAGACAAGCTCCCTCGCCACAGAGATTGTGGTGTTCTCAAGAGGCGGTAATGCGCCAGATCCCGAACGGCTGGTACGCCGGGTCGATCCGCATGAACTGATGCTTGCCATGCCAGGTCCAGCGATGGCCATTCATCAGGTCTTCGCCCTGGGTGCTGGCGTCGTCGGGCAAACCCATTTCCCACAGCGGCAACTCGAAGTTCGCCTCCTGCACGTTGTGCGGATCGAGACTGACCGCCACCAGAATAAAGTTGCTGCCGTCAAAACTGCGTTTGCCGAAGTACAGGATGTTGTCGTTCCAGGCGTTGTAGACCTTCAGGCCCAGATGCGTGTGCAGCGCCGGGTTCTGCCGACGGATGCGGTTGAGCTGGGCAATCTCGGCAATGATGTTGCCCGGCGCATTGAAGTCTCTGGGGCGGATCTCGTACTTCTCGGAGTCGAGGTACTCCTCCTTGCCCGGCACCGCTGCCGACTCGCACAACTCGAAACCCGAGTACATGCCCCACAGGCCCGAACCCATGGTCGCCAGCGCGGCGCGGATGAGGAACCCGGGACGCCCGGACTCATGCAGGAACGCCGGGTTGATGTCCGGTGTATTGACGAAAAAATTCGGCCGATAACACTCGCGCCACGGCGATTCGTTGAGTTCGGTGAAGTAAGTCGCCAGTTCGGCCTTGGTGTTGCGCCAGGTGAAATAGGTATAGCTCTGGGAATAACCGACCTTGCCCAGGCGCGCCATCATCGCCGGGGTCGTAAAGGCCTCGGCAAGGAAGATCACTTCGGGGTACAGCGCCCGTACATCGGCGATCAGCCATTGCCAGAACGGCAACGGCTTGGTGTGCGGGTTATCGACGCGAAAGATCTTCACGCCCTCCTCGACCCAGCCCACCACGATGTCACGCAGCTCCACCCACAGGCTCGGAATCGCCTCGGGGGCATAAAAGTCGACGTTGACGATGTCCTGGTATTTCTTCGGCGGGTTCTCCGCGTACTTGATCGTGCCGTCGGGCCGCCAGTTGAACCAGCCGGGGTGTTGCTTGAGCCATGGGTGGTCCTGGGAGCACTGGATGGCGAAGTCGAGGGCGATTTCCAGGCCGTGGGCCGCAGCGGCCGACACCAGTCGGCGGAAGTCTTCGCGAGTCCCCAACTGCTTGTGAATCGCCTCGTGGCCGCCCTCCTCGCTACCGATCGCATAGGGACTGCCCGGATCATCGGGGCCTGCCGTCAGGGAGTTGTTCGGGCCCTTGCGGTAACTGCGCCCGATCGGGTGGATCGGCGGGAAATACAGCACATCGAAGCCCATGTCGTGGATCATCGCCAGCCGCGAATGCACGTCATTGAAAGTACCGTGGCGCTCCGGGCTGTCGGTGATCGAACGCGGGAACAATTCATACCAACTGGCGAATTGCGCCAGCTCGCGCTCCACATCCACCGGGTACTCCGGGCTCAGGCTGAGGTAAGCACGATGATCGACGCGGGCCATGAGGTCGGCGCTACGTTGGTGCAAAAACAGTGCGACCTGCTCGGTTTCGAGCAGTCCTGCCAGTTCATGGTGCAATGCCGCCAATTGCTCGCTGAGTTGCCCTTCACTGCGCTCGGCGGCTTGCTGCACCTGGATCCGCCCTTCCTGCAATTCGAGGCTGACGGGCACCGCTGCCACATGCTTCTTTTCCAGTTCGTAGCAAAAACTGGCGAACTGATCGATCCAGGCTTCGATACAGTAAACATAACGGCCCTGACTGTTCACCCGGAACTGCCCCTGCCAACCGTTGTTGCCCAGATCGTGCATGACAGCGCTTTGCCAGACGTCCTCGTCCTCGGACCGCCAGCGCACTCGAACCGCCAGCTTGTCATGTCCGTCGGCAAAGACCTTGGCCGTCACCACCACATCCTGCCCCACCACCGCCTTGACCGCGAACTGCCCGCCTTCAAGGGTCGGCATGATGTTTTCTATGACTATGCGCGGCAGCAACAGCGCCTGCGACAGCGGCATGTGCGGGTTGTAGCTCAACTCAGTCGGTTTTTCAGCCGTCATCGAGCCTCTCTCCTTACGCCCCATGGACGCGCTTGTGTCGGGTCGCCATCCCGTTGGGCCATCCGCCCCGGGACGTACTCACTTAGGTTCCGAGCGATGGCTGCCGGGAAAAGTTCATCAGCAATTTGCGGAATCAAATCGTTCGCACTGCGGTCCACCAACTTAAGCACGACTCACGCCATGTGCCACCGGAGGCTTGAACCATGACCAATCCATTCCCGGCAGAAACACCCGATCCAAACATCGACAACCCGGTGATACCGCCGAGCGAACCACAACCTGTGCCCGAACAGGACCCACCCGGCACGACCCCGCCGCCAAGGGAAGAACCGCCAGCGACGATGCCGCCGGTGATTGTGAATCCTGAATGAAGACAGTTGATCGTTCCTGCCTCGACAGCAGGAACGATCATCAAAAATGAATGACGCTTCCCAAGTACCTGTAGTACCGATCCTAAAGCGCCCATTCTGCCCGTCCGACACTTTACGAAACTTACACCCCGCGCCTTATATAGCCATCACTTCTTCAGCCTTGAGTGTGGTTAGCCATGAAAACGTTTTTTTCCAGCGTCAGCGAATTCACAAACAGAGCTAGCGCACAGCACCACGCGCTACACCGTGAACGACCCACCGACGGCTGGCCATCCCTTGAAAATATTCAACTACGAATTTCTTTGCTTCGAAGCCGAGCGCAATCCCTCTGAACAATCAACCAAAAGTTCAATCATCAGGGAACTGGAGAAACATTTGCTGCACGGTGATATGGACTACAGCCAGCACGAACTCTCGGAAACGAAGAGCAACGAGCAGGACTCAGGCTGTGAAGCGACTGCGCAGACAGGGTTAATCCCTGACAGCGCCTAGGGCTGATGATCCTTGTCAATCAGCTTCACGATCCTCGGCATCACACTGAACACCCCCAGCGCCAACAGCGTGCTGAGCACTGCCGTCGCCTCCCGACCCAGCCCGGTGGCGACGCCGATGGCGGCGGTCATCCACAGGCCGGCGGCGGTGGTCAGGCCCTTGACGTCGCCTTCGTCGCCGTCGTGGTTTTTCAGGATGGTGCCGGCCCCGAGAAAGCCGATACCGGCAATCACGCCCTGCACGACCCGACTCATGGCATCGGCCTGTGAACCGGACATCTGCGGCACCAGCACAAACAGCGCCGCCCCCATCGCCACCAGCATGTGGGTGCGCACACCAGCAGCCTTGCCCTGGTGCTCGCGTTCGAACCCGAGAATCCCGCCCAGCAAGGCGGCCATCAACAGACGCACGGTCATCCGCGTCAATTGCGAGGCATCGGTGATGTCGGCGAACTCGGCTTGCAGGGTCACCCAGACTTCGTGCCACCAGGCGTTCATGGTGTTGTCCTTGTGAGGAGCCATGGAGAGTGGACCGCAGCGACCATTAATCGGTTGCACAGAACGATGACCGGCGGTTGCGGCCTGACACTTAAGATACCCATGAAAAAGGATTCCGCCATGACCGTGCGCATCGATAACCAGACCTGCTTTTTCACCACCGAAAATGGCGAACAGATTCGTCTGTGTCCTGACGTGACCATCGTCACCGATGGTCGCAAAGCCATGTCGGCGGTGGACATCGAAGGCCAGCGCATCTACATCACCGAAGCGGAAGCCGACGCCTTGACCGTCGCAGGCGCGGTGGATGGACGCCGGCACCTGAAAGCCAGCGACAGTGATTCGGTGATTTGACTGACGTTGATCAATACCCGCCTCAGCTGTTTTGCCCAGGCGTTTGCACCTTTGTGCGACGGGTGCTTCAAGTTGTCGCAGGCCGGGCGGACACGGCCATCTGATCCGCTTTTTAATGCAATACCTGAGTCTGTTATGCAAACAGATCGCCGCTCATAGTGCTCATGCCTGATGGAGGCTGATGAGCGAAAGACCATGAGCGAAAGAATCCCCGTCCGAACCGTAGAAACATTCGAGCCTCCGCGTCCAAGGACGAAGGCCAAAACCAGCGACAACCTGATCCACACCCGCAGCTTCACCGGGCTGTTTCGCAACCTGCGCATCAGCGGCGCGGGTTTTCTGTTTTTGCTGTTTTTCGGTACCGTGTGGTTGAACTGGGGCGGCCGACAGGCAGTGCTCTGGGATCTTTCCGAAAGTAAATTCCACATCTTCGGCGCGACTTTCTGGCCGCAGGACTTCATCCTGCTGTCGGCGCTGTTGATCATCGCCGCGTTCGGCCTGTTCGCGATCACCGTGTTTGCCGGCCGGGTCTGGTGCGGCTACACCTGCCCACAAAGTTCGTGGACCTGGATCTTCATGTGGTGCGAGAAAGTCACCGAGGGCGAGCGCAACCAACGGATCAAGCTGCAAGCCGCGCCGTGGGGCGTCAACAAACTGATGCGTCGCTCAGCCAAACACTCCTTGTGGCTGGCCATCAGCCTGTTGACCGGCCTGACCTTCGTCGGCTACTTCACTCCGATCCGGCCACTGGCCGAAGAACTGCTGACTTTGCAAATGAGCGGCGTCAGCCTGTTCTGGGTGCTGTTTTTCACCGGTGCCACCTACATCAATGCCGGCTGGTTGCGTGAAGCGGTGTGCATGCACATGTGCCCTTACGCGCGGTTCCAGAGCGTGATGTTCGACAAGGACACCCTGACCATTTCCTACGACGCGGCCCGTGGCGAAAACCGTGGCCCGCGCAAACGCGAGGTCAAACCCGCCGAGGTCGGTTTGGGCGATTGCATCGACTGCCAGCTCTGCGTACAGGTCTGCCCGACCGGCATCGACATCCGCGATGGCTTGCAGATGGAATGCATCGGTTGCGCCGCGTGCATCGACGCCTGCGATTCGATCATGGACAAAATGGGCTACGCCCGGGGACTGATCAGCTATACCTCCGAACATCAGTTGCAAGGTGGAAAGACGCACCTGCTGCGCCCACGCCTGATCGGCTACACCGCCGTGCTGCTGGTGATGATCGCCGCCCTGGTGGTGGCATTGATGGAACGGCCGATGGTCTCGCTCGACGTCAGCAAGGACCGGGGCCTGTTTCGCGAAAACAGCCAGGGGCAGATCGAAAACATCTACAGCCTGAAGGTGATCAACAAGACCCAGCAGCGTCAGGACTATCAATTGAGTCTGGTCGATGCCGATGATTTCGAGTTGCAGGGCAAGACAGTGCTGAGCCTGGCGCCGGGCGAGATTGTCGATCTGCCTGTGTCGGTAGCGATGCTCACGGAACGCCCGGCCAGCAGTTCGCAGAGCATCAGCTTCAAAGTGATCGACAGCGATGAGCCTGGCGTCTACAGCGTGGCGAAGAGCCGGTTTGTTGCGCCAATGAATCGCTGAGCCTTTAAGATGCAGAGCGTTAAAGATCGCAGCCTTCGGCAGCTCCTACACACGCAAGCCGATCCATTGTAGGAGCTGCCGAAGGCTGCGATCTTGGCGGTACCCCCGTCCCCTCTTTCCAAAAGACACCCAACCGGGCTTTTTGATGAAACGCTACGAAAAATTCGCCGACGACATCGCAGAACTGATCCGCTCCGGCGTCCTGGGTCCCGGCCAGCGTGTGCCGTCAGTGCGCTACGCCAGCCAGACCTACGGCGTCAGCCCGTCGACGGTGTTCCAGGCCTACTACCTGCTGGAACGTCGTGGTCTGATCCGCGCCCGTCCGCGCTCCGGCTATTTCGTCAATGCCCATGCGCCGCGACCGTTTTCCGAGCCGGTGATCAGCAGCCAGGTCAACGAATCCACGGAAGTCGACGTCAGCGAACTGGTGTTTTCGGTACTCGACTCGATCAAGGACCCGAACACCGTGGCCTTCGGCTCGGCATTCCCCAGCCCGACGCTGTTCCCCCTGCAACGCTTGTCCCGCTCCCTGGCCAGCGCCACCCGCGAGATGGACCCGCGCATGGTGGTCACCGACATGTCGCCGGGCAACCCGCAGCTGCGCCGGCAAATCGCCCTGCGCTACATGGTCGGCGGGCTGATGCTGCCCATGGAAGAACTGCTGATCACCAACGGCGCCCTGGAAGCCCTCAACCTGTGCCTGCAAGCAGTGACGCAACCTGGCGACCTGGTGGCCATCGAAGCACCGGCGTTCTACGCCTGCCTGCAAGTGCTCGAACGCCTGAAACTCAAAGCCGTGGAAATCCCCGTGCACCCGCGCGACGGCATCGACCTCGGCGTGCTCGAACAAACCCTGGAACGCCATCCGATCAAGGCCTGCTGGTGCATGACCAGCTTCCAGAACCCCATGGGCGCCACTGTGCCCGAGGCCAAGAAACAACAGCTCGTGGAACTGCTGCGCCGCCACCAGGTGCCGCTGATCGAAGACGATGTCTACGCCGAACTGTATTACGGTCAACAAGCCCCGAAACCGGCCAAGGCATTCGATACCGAAGGCCTGGTGATGCATTGCGGCTCGTTCGCCAAAAGCCTGGCCCCCGGTTACCGCATCGGCTGGGTCGCCGCCGGGCGCTACGCGCAAAAGATCGAACGCCTGAAACTCATGACTTCGCTGTGCGCCTCGATGCCGGCGCAGGCGGCGATCGCCGACTACCTGCAACACGGCGGCTACGACCGGCACCTGCGTAAATTGCGTCATGCGCTGGAAGACCAGCAAGCCGCCATGCTCGCCGCCATCGCCCGCTATTTCCCGGCGCAGACGCGGGTCAGCCAACCGGCGGGCGGATACTTTTTGTGGCTGGAATTGCCGGAGCAGATGGATTCGTTGAAGTTGTTTCAGATGGCGCTGGCGCAGGGGATCAGCATTGCGCCGGGGCCGATTTTCTCGCCGACGCAAAGGTTCAGGAATTGTATTCGGTTGAATTATGGGAGCCCGTGGGATGAGGTCTCGGAGAAGGCGATGGAGACGTTGGGGCGGATTGTGCGGTCGTTTTTACCTTGATCGTTACTCCGATTCGAACTTTATAATTACGCATTTATTACCGACGGAAAATCTGGTGCTGACGTTTCCGTAACTCTCTTGCCTCACTTAGTCTGCCAGCAGCAGATGCAAGATTGTCGGCATTTCTTAATGCCATTTTATTTCGAGTGCTTGGATTTTCTCTAAATTTCTTTATAGCTGCATGAATATCCTCACTCCGCAGGACTCGAGAAAACTTCTCATGCAACCTGGTTGAAACATCACTTTTTTCAATTTTTTCGTTCAACATTCTGCTTGATAATTTTTCTGTGCGCGAATACCTGCTTCCAGAAGAATTATCACCACCCACTCCATTAACTGAGAGATACCAAAAATCCTTGGAAGCAAATACTTCACGCCGATGTGTAATTTCGTGAATTACTGTAAATGCAAGATCTTTCACATCCAGCCCACGAATTATTTCCGAATTAAAATACACGAAATTTGTTGTATCAGTAGGAAAAACTAACGCTTCAGTTCTTAAATACCTTCCAGCCCCTTTAAACAAAACAACGCTATCCGATTCCGACATTAAAAGCCTAACATTCGATAACGCCTTACGATAACCACCGATTAAATACCCTGGAGCATCAAAGTCAATTATACCAAAGTGATTTCCAATTATCCCAGAATCCTCACTATCAAAATTTGTAGACTCCAACGAAGCCAAAGTATTTTCTAAAATAATTTCTGCCTCTAAGAATGAAGCATGCAACGCTTTCGCAATATCGCGATAATTCATTTTAATTGCTTCCATACCACGCGACTGAATTAGATTTTTCAACCCAAACTCGTTTTCAAGCTCAGTACGGTTTTTTTTCCGCCTCACTCGGAGCGTATCCTCTTTTATCTGTATAGATAACCGGACCATTCCTGACAAACCGATAAAAATTCAACCCATCCACATCCCCCGCCGGGTCCGGATTCAACCAGCGCTGCAACCACGGCGCGTAATACCGCGCGCCATAGTAATAAAGCCCTGAAACATCCCGTTCCTTACCCGAATAACGAATGGTCTTGTAACCGGTTTCCACCTCATGTCGCCCTGCCAACCACGCGGTTCCGCCGAAGGGGTAATAGACTTCCTGGCTGATGGTTTTAGCCTGGGCATCCACCTCAAAGGCACTCGATCCCAGGTGATCGTCAAAGCAGTAGCGCCACTGATCGTTGTCCAGTCCTGCTGGCGGCGGACTGTCCCAATGCAGCAGGCGTACGGTGCACCGCCCGGCCTGTACGCTTATCACCTGGAGCCGTTCTCCTGTGGCGCTATTGGCGTGCAGTTCGATGCCCGGCAAGTAACGTACCTCGGGCGTATGCACGATGGATTTCGCGGTGACCTCCCGGTATTTGCGCAGGCGAGCGCCTTCGCTGTCGTAGACATACCTCTCGATGTCGTCAGCGCCTTCAATCCGCGCCACTTGGGTGACTTGGGCTAACTGATTACGCCCATTCCACTGCAAAGCCTGCCCAGGTTGCAGCTCCAGCAGGTTGCCGCGAGCGTCGAACAGCTCGTCAATGGCCGGCTGGCCGGCTCGATCTTTCACGCTGCGATTGCTGTGCGATGCCACGCGCATGATCAAGGTGTCGTCTACCGCGCCGTGATGCAGACGCCGCAGCAGGTTGCCTGCTTCATCGTAGTGATAGGTTTCTGTGTAACTGCACCAGCGACTACCATCCGGCGGGCCGAATCCCTGCCACTCGGGCAACGCCGGCCCCAACGACGGCCTGGCTGTTTCCCAACCGGTGGCGCTGATTAGCTGATAGAGCGTGTCATAGGTGAAGCGCCGCACCGGCTCGATGCGCTGGTTGGCGAAATGCTGAATGGGCAGCGCCGCATCGGCGATTTCGGTGATGTTGCCTGCGGGGTCGTAGCCATAACTGAGCTCCTGCAGAAATCCCTGAGCGGGGCCTTGGGTATCGAGGTTCGTCAGGCGTCCATTGGCCGGGTCATAACTGCTGGTGGTACGCATGCCATTGCCTGCCCGCTCCTGTTCTATCTGGCCAAAGGCGTTGTACTCGATGGCATTGACCAGCGTGTCGGCGACGGATTGGCCAGCCCGTTGTAGCCCGACCGAATGCAGTTGCCCGGCGCGGTCATAGGTGAAATGTCGGGTATGACTTTTGGCGTCGGTTTGATGCGAGAGCTCACCCGAAGGCAGGAAGGACCAGGATGCCCGTGCGCCCTCGCCCGGTTCCAGCAGACGGTCGCGCTCCGCTTCTACAAGGGGCCAATCGGACGGATCAAGACTGTTCAAGAAATGCCGAGTCTCAAGCAGTACAGCCGCTGCCATCCCGTAATCGGAAAGCAATCGACTCCCTGCCGGATCATCCTGTCGGATCGGCTGACCACAGCGATTGTGCCGGGCCTCTTCATCTGTCGCAGCGCCCCATAGGATGCGCTCGGCACAGCGCTCCACCTCACCGACGCCTTGCTCGAACATCGCCACCGGCCGCAGCGACGAATCATGCTCAGTGCGACGATGCCAACCGCGTTGATCCCATGACTCGATTACCTGCTCGGCTGCACCGGGCAAATCGACTTGCCAGCCAGCATCGACACTGTCGCTGCACAGCGGCTGATTCGAAAGGCTGTAAGTGGTGGACAGGTTTGAAGGCGCATCGAGCAACGCAAACAATCGCGGATCGCGTTGCCGAGCAAGACGGCCGGCCCCGTCATACAGCTGATGCGTGACCCGTGACTCGGGCGGCGCACTGGTCGCGCGACGATGATAAGCCACCGTACGAACAGCTAAACCGCGAGGGTCGACGGCGTTCAGCGTTGGTGTGTGGATGTGCATGCACAAGGCGCCCGACTTTGAGAGGCTTCAACACACGCAGTGTTCGGTTGCGTGGCTCGTCGCCAATCTAGGCGCCCTTGTCAGCAGCGTCTACTGTCAGAAATAACAGGTGGATGCTTGCGGGCTCAACTCAGCGTCCACCACCAAGATCAACAAATGTCCCCGTCGCATAAGAAGCCTTGTCCGACAACAACCAGACAATCGCCTCCGCCACTTCATCCGGGCGCCCACCGCGGGCCATGGGAATTGCCGACTCAAGCTTGCTGACCCGGTCCGGATCGCCGCTCAAGGCATGGAAATCGGTGTAGATGTAGCCCGGGCGCACCGCGTTGACGCGGATCCCCTCTCCCGCCACTTCCTTGGACAGGCCGATGGTGAAGGTGTCCAGCGCACCTTTTGACGCTGCGTAGTCGACATATTCGTTGGGCGCGCCCAAGCGTGCGGCCACCGAGGACACGTTGACGATACTGCCGCCCTGCCCGCCGTGTTTGGGCGACATGCGCAGGATCGCGTGCTTGGCGCAGAGGATCGGCGCCAGGACGTTGGTTTTCATGATCTTGAGAATGCGGAACTCGGACATTTCGTCGACCCGGGACTTTTGCCCCACGGTCCCGGCGTTATTGACCAGCGCCGTGACCCGGCCCAGTTCATTGTCGACCCGATGGAACAGCGCGATGACTTCGTCTTCGATGCTGACATCGGCCCTTACCGCAATGGCTTGCGCACCGAGGGCGCGGACTTGCTCCAGCACGCCGAGTGCGGCCTTTTCGTCCGCCTGGTAATTGATGCAGATCCGATAGCCCTGCGCGGCGGCCAACAGTGCGGTGGCTGCACCAATGCCGCGGCTGCCGCCGGTGATGACGATGACTTTGTCCATGCGAGCCTTCCCCCAATCAAAGCTTAAGCGGTCGGGGGCAAGAATAACCGCCATTGGTGGTTTTTGCATGGCTTGGGTAGCGTTTGCACAGACGCCATCGCGGGCAAGCCACGCTCCCACAGAATATGCAAAACCTGTGGGAGCGTGGCTTGCCCGCGATGAACGATGACACGGACTGTCAAGCCAGCGCCAATCGCTCCGAGCGATGGATTTCCATCATGAAACCTTCGGCCGGCAGCGGATGCCCCAGCAGGTAACCCTGTAACGAGTCGCAGCCCAGTTGCGTCAGGAAGTCCTGCTGCGAACCCGTCTCCACACCCTCGGCAACGATGCGCAACCCCAACGCCTGGCCGAGAGCCACGATGGCCGAAACGATGGCGGCGTCATCGCTGTCGTGCTCCAGGTCACGGACAAAACCGCGGTCGATCTTCAGTTCGTTGGCCGGCAGGCGCTTGAGATACATCAAACTCGAATAACCGGTGCCAAAATCGTCGATGGACAGGTCGACACCCATTTCCGAGAGTTCCTGAAGCACCGTCATGCTCGCGTCGGCATCGCTCATGGCGGTGGTTTCAGTGATTTCCAGGGTCAGGCTATTGGCCGGCAGATGGTGAGTCGCCAATGCCTTGGCGACGCTCTGGACCAGTCCGGCATGGCAAAACTGGATGGCCGACAGGTTCACGGCGATGCGCCAATCGGTGTAGCCCAGCACGTACCACTCGCGCATCTGGCGGCACGCTTCGTTGAGCACCCACTCGCCGATCGGAATGATCAGCCCGGTCTTTTCCGCCAGTTCGATGAATTTGTCCGGCAACAGCAAGCCTTGCGTCGGATGCTCCCAGCGCAACAGGGCCTCGGCGCCCACCGGCCGGCCATTGGCGGCATCGAACTTGGGCTGGTAATGCAGGCTGAATTCCTGATGTTCCACGGCATTGCGCAAGTCCTGCAGCAATTGCAGTTGCTTGCGCGCGTTGGTGTTCATCGAGGCGTCGAAAAAGCTGTAGCCGTTTTTACCCGCGCCCTTGGCGTGGTACATCGCCGCGTCGGCGTTCATCAGCAATTCGTGGGCGGACTGCCCGTTACCCGGATAGAGCGCGATGCCGACACTGGCGGAAATGTGCAAATCATGTTCGGCAACCCGGAACGCCCGTGCAATCAACCCGACCTGGCGGGCCGCGAGGCTCAAGGCATCGTTCTGCTCGCTCAATTGCACCAGCAACACGAACTCATCGCCGCCGATCCGCGCCAGGGTGTCCTGGCTGCGCAAGTCTTCGCGCAGGCGCATGGCCACTTCGCGCAAAAGCAGGTCGCCCATGTGGTGACCGAAGGCATCGTTAACGGGTTTGAAGCCGTCCAGGTCGATGAACATCAGGGCAAAGCAACCGCCCTGTTCACGAACCCGGGACATGGCCTGATCGATTCGGTCGGCGAGCAACGTCCGGTTCGGCAACCCGGTGAGGGTGTCGTGCAGGGCCAGTTGGGTCAGTTCACGGTTGGCTTCGGTCAGCGACTGGGCCAGGCTTGCGGTGCGAGCCTCCAGGCGCGCATCGAGGATCGAGGTCAGCAAGGCAATGCACAGCACCGCCAACGTGGTGATCAGCACAAGATTGTCCAGGCCCTTGCCATTCAGGCCATTGACCGCCGCCCCGCAAAAGCTGCCATCGGCAAAGCGTGCAGCGGCCATCCCGGTGTAGTGCATGCCGACGATGGCGATGCCCATGATCACGGCGGCACCGCCACGGATCAGGCGGACATAAGGCGTGTGTTGGCGTAAATGGAACGCGATCCACAATGCCGCGCCCGAGGCAGCGACAGCGATCATCAGCGAAACGCCGAACAGCGTCGGGTCATAGTCGATGCCTGGTTGCATGCGCATGGCAGCCATACCGGTGTAGTGCATCGCGCTGATGCCGGCGCCCATGACCAGCGCGCCAAAGGCCAGTTGCCAGGCCGGCAGTTTTGGCTGGCTGACCAGCCACAGCGCAAAACCGCTGGAGAGCACGCCGATCAACAGCGACAACAGGGTGATTGCGCCGTCATAGCCCAGATCGATCGGCAGCTTGAATGCGAGCATGCCGATAAAGTGCATCGACCAGATGCCGATGCCCATGGCAATGGCCCCGCCCGCGGTCCACAAATGCACGGCGCGGCCTTTGGCAGTGGCAATGCGTCCGGTCAGGTCGAGTGCGGTATAGGAAGCGAGAATCGCGACACAGAGCGAAATGATAACCAGGGTGGGGGAATAGCTACCGATGAGCATGGGGACTTCTCGCGAATACCCCCATTAATGGTATTGATTCTCGCCGGGGGAAAATGCGGCGATTGTACTGATTCCGAATGAGAACGCACTCACAAAATGAGCAAAGGGCCATCAGTCCGATGAAACGTTTGTTTTAAGGTTTTACATCAACTCGCATCAAGCTGCTGGCACCACAAAACCTGTGGGAGCGAGCTTGCTCGCGATAGCGGTGGGTCAGGCAACATCCATGCTGAATGTGACTCAGCCATCGCGAGCAAGCTCGCTCCCACAGGGATTGCAGCGTACGTTAGATTGCGTTATCGGCTCTCGCTCACTTCAAGCTGCCCGTCCCAGCCACCGCCCAGCGCGGCGATCAACTGCACGCTGGCGATCAGGCGGCTTTGCAACAGGTCCAGGTTGCTGCGCTCATTGTTCAGCGCCGCCGCCTGGGTCACCACCACATCGATGTATGCGATCAAGCCGGCCTTGTACTGGTTCTGGGTCAGGCGCAACGATTCACGGGCGGCGTCCAGCGCCTGTTGGCGCACGACGGCTTCGTCCTGAAGCACCTTGAGTTGCACCAGGAAGTTTTCAACTTCGCGGAATCCGTCCAGCACGGTCTGGCGGTACTTGGCCACTGTTTCGTCATAGGCCGCTTCACTGCGGTCGACTTCCGCCGAGCGCTGGCCGCCGTCGAACAGGGTCATGGCCAATTGCGGCCCGACCGACCAGAAGCGGTTCGGCAGGCTGAACAAGTCTTTCGAGGTACTGCTGCTGTAACCACCGTTCAAACTCAGGGTCAGGTCCGGGTAATAGGCCGCCTTGGCCACACCGATGTTGGCGTTGGCAGCCATCACCGAGCGCTCGGCGGATGCGATGTCCGGGCGACGCTCCAGCAACTGCGAAGGCAGGGCCGGCGGTACTTGCGGCAACTGCGGAATGTCCTGGCTTTCCGCCAGGCTGAACTCCGCCGGCGGCAGGCCGATCAGCACGGCAATGGCGTTCTCGAACTGCGCGCGTTGCCAGACCAGGTCGATCATGTCCGCTTCGGTGCTCTTGAGCTGGGTCTGGGCCTGGGCCACGGCGTCCTTGCCCGATACGCCGGCGCGGTACTGGTTCTCGGTCATCTTCAGGGAGCGCTGATAAGCCTCGACCGTGTCCTGGAGCAGGCGTTTCTGGCCATCGATCACGCGCAATTGCAGGTAATTCTGCACCAGTTCCGACTGTTGACTCAGGCGCATGGCCGCCAGATCGGCGAAGCTTGCCTGGGCATTCGCGGTGTCGGCTTCCAGGCCACGGCGCAGCTTGCCCCACACATCCGCTTCCCAACTGACGCCCGCCTGGGCCGAATACGTGTCGCGAATACCGCTGGACGAACTGCTCAGGCTGGAGCTGCTGCTGCCTGTGCCCTGGCTTGAACGGTTCTTGCTGACGTTCAGGTCGACCGTGGGGAAAAACGCCCCGCGTGCGCTGCGCACCAAGGCCTGGGCCTGGCGGTACTGGGCTTCGGACTGGGCGACGGTCTGGTTGGCGCTGTTGAGCTTCTCGATCAGGCCATTGAGCTGTTGATCGCCATAAAGCTCCCACCATGCCCCGCGCGCCAGGGCATCGCTCGGGTTGGCCTGGCGCCAGCCTTCTGCTGCCTTGTACTGCGCAGGTTCCGCGGTTTGCGGGCGCTGGTAATCCGGGCCGACGGCGCAGGCACTGAGCATCGCCACGCACAGTGACAGGCTCAGCAGACGCGAGCCTCGAGCCGTGATCAGCGGTGCAGCCAGGTTGAAAAGCGAACGTTCAGTCATAGCGGAGTTTCCAGAGCAGCATCGGTACGCACCCCACGCCATTTGTTGAAGCGATGGCGCAGTTTGTCGAGATAGAGGTAAACCACTGGCGTGGTGTAAAGCGTCAGCACCTGGCTGAAGATCAGCCCGCCGATGATGGTCAGGCCCAGCGGCTGGCGCATTTCCGCCCCTTCGGCGCGGCTCAGCAGCAACGGCAAGGCACCGAGGATCGCCGCCAGGGTGGTCATCAGGATCGGTCGCAAACGTTGCAGGCAGGCACTGCGAATCGATTCCAGCGGCGCCATGCCCTGATGCCGCTCCAGCTGCAACGCCAGGTCGATCATCAGAATGGCGTTTTTCTTGACCACGCCGATCAGCAGAAACAGCCCCAGCAACGAAATCAGGCTGAACTCGCCGCCCAGCGCATAGATCGACAGCAACGCGCCGACCCCGGCGGACGGCAGGGTGGACAGGATGGTCAGCGGATGAATGTAGCTTTCGTACAGCACCCCCAACACCAGATACACCGCCACCAGCGCCCCCAGAATCATCCACGGCTGGCTTTTCTGGGTCGCCGCGAAAGCGTCGGCTGTACCGGCCATTTTTGCGATCACCTCTTCCGGCAGCCCGACCTTGGCAATCGCCCGCTCGATGGCGGCACCGCCCTGCTCCACGGTCACGCCTTCAGCCATGTCGAAGGCAATGCTTTCCGAGGCGAACTGGCCCTCGTGGCTGACCCGGTCGTTTTCCAGGCTGTTTTCGTAATGGGCGATGGTCGACAGCGGGATCCGCGCGCCATCGGCGGTGATCACCTGGACCTGCTTGAGGGTGATCGGGTCCTGGGCGTATTTCGGGTTGACCTCCATCACCACCTGATACTGGTTGAGGCTGTCGTAGATGGTCGAAATCTGCCGCTGGCTGTAGGCGTTGTTCAGCACTGCCGTGACCATATCCATGTCGACACCCAGGCGTTTGGCCTGGTCGCGGTCGACGATCAGGGTCACTTGCCGGGCGCCCCGGCCTTCCCGCGCATCGATGGCCGTCAGTTCCGGCAAGGCCCTGAGCGCGGTGACGACTTTCGGATACCACTCGCGCAATGCCCCGAGATCCCCGCTTTGCAGGATGTAGGAGTATTGCGAGGTGGTCTGCTCACGGCCGCCACCGAACTGCAGGTCCTGGTCGGCCATGAGCATCAGTTGTGCGCCGGGCACCTTGGGCATTTCCTTGCGCAGGCGTTCGATGACTTTCTGCGCTGAAATGTTGCGTTCCTTGATCGGTTTCAGCCGCACCAGCATGAAGGCGTTGTTGGTGCCGTTGTTGCCGCCGATGAAGCCGGCGACGCTTTCTACCGCCTCATCCTTCAAGACCGCCCGACGGAAAATCTCCATCTTCGGCTGCATCACGCTGAACGACAGGCCATCGTCGCCGCGCACGAAACCGATCAGCTGACCGGTATCCTGTTGAGGTAAAAATGTTTTAGGAACAACAATATACAGCGCAATGTTGACACCGATTGTCACAAACAGGCTGAGCAACGTCAGGCGTTTGTGGCGCAGCACCCAGTCGAGGCTGGTGGCGTATTTGCCGACCATCCAGTCGTTGGCCCGCCGGCTCCAGCGTTGCAGGCGGTTCTCCTGCCCCGGCGTGTGCGGCTTGAGCCAGCGGGCGCAGAGCATCGGGGTCAGGGTCAATGACACCAGCAGCGAAACCACGATGGCCGCCGCCAGGGTGATGGAGAATTCGCGGAACAGGCTTTCAATGATCCCGCCCATGAACAGGATCGACAGGAACACCGCCACCAGCGACACGTTCATCGACAGCAGGGTGAAGCCGACTTCCTGGGCGCCGAGGTAGGCCGCCTTCATCGGTCGCACGCCTTCGTCGATGTGCCGGGAAATGTTCTCCAGCACCACGATGGCATCGTCCACCACCAGCCCGGTGGCCAGGATCAGCGCCATCAGCGACAGGTTGTTCAGCGAAAAGCCGTAGAGGTACATCACGGCAAAGGTACCGACCAGCGAGACCGGCACCGCCAGGGTCGGGATCAGCGAGGCACGGAAGTTACCGAGGAACAGGAACACCACCAGGATCACCAGCGCCACGGCGATCAGCAGGGTCATTTCCGCTTCGTGCAACGTGGCCTTGATCACCGGGGAACGATCCATGGCCAGGTTCAGCTTGACGCTGGCCGGCAACACCGCCTGCAACGCCGGCAACTGCGCCTTGATCTCGTTGACCGTCTCGATGATGTTGGCGCCGGCCTGCCGGTTGATCACCAGCAGCACCGCCGCGTCGTCGTTGAAGAAACCGCTGTTGTAACGATCTTCGACGCCGTCGCTGACCTTGGCCACGTCCTTGAGGCGCAGGGCCGCGCCGCCGTTGTAGTGGATGATCAGCGACTCGTAGTCCTTGGCTTTTTCCAACTGGTCGTTGGCCTGGACCTGCCACAGCCGCTGATCGTCTTCCACCGAACCCTTGGGCCGACGCACGTTGGCATTGGCGATGGTGTTGCGCACATCGTCCAGGGCCACGCCGTACTGGTTCAGCGCCTGCGGTTCGAGTTCGATACGCACCGCCGGCAGCGAACTGCCGCCGATCTGCACCTCGCCGACGCCCTGCACCTGGGACAGGCTCTGGGACAGGATCGTCGAAGCCAGGTCATAGAGCTGACCTTTTTCCAGCACATCGGACGTCAGCGACAGCACCATGATCGGCGCCTGGGACGGGTTGACCTTCTTGTAGGTCGGCATGCTGCGCATCCCGCTGGGCAGCAGATTGCGCGAGGCGTTGATGGCCGCCTGCACCTCCCGCGCCGCACCGTTGATGTCGCGGTCGAGGTCGAATTGCAGGATCACCCGGGTCGAGCCCTGGCTGGAGCGGCTACTCATGGTGTTGACCCCGGCAATCGCGCCGAAAGAGCGTTCCAGCGGCGTGGCCACCGTCGACGCCATCACCTCGGGGCTGGCGCCGGGCAGGCTGGCCTGGACCACGATCACCGGAAAGTCCATTTGCGGCAGCGGCGACACGGGCAGCAAACCGAAGCTCACGCCACCCAGCAGCATGATGGCCAGGCTCAGCAACATGGTCGCGACCGGGCGCTTGATGAAAGGTCCCGAGAGATTCATCGATGACTGCTCCCAGCCCCAACCCACGAGCCCTGCAGCCCCCCTGTGGGAGCGGGCTTGCTCGCGAAGAGGGCCATGCATTCAACATCCCTGTCGCCTGACCGGACGCCTTCGCGAGCAAGCCCGCTCCCACAGGTTAGGCAGGCCGTCATACCGCCGTCTCCTGAGCGCCGGTCTTGCCAAAGCGCCGACCGAGACGATCGAAATACAGGTAGATCACAGGCGTAGTGAACAGGGTCAAAACCTGGCTCAGCAACAGGCCGCCGACCATCACCAACCCCAGCGGCTGGCGCAGTTCCGCACCGGAACCGGTGGCCAGCATCAACGGCACGGCACCGAAGAGCGCCGCCAGGGTCGTCATCAGGATCGGCCGGAAACGCAGCAAGGCGGCCTGATAGATCGCCGTTTGCGGGTCCATGCCCTGGTTACGCTCGGCGTCGAGCGCGAAGTCGATCATCATGATCGCGTTCTTCTTGACGATGCCGATCAGCAGAATGATGCCGATGATCGCGATCATGCCCAGGTCGTTGCCACTGAGGATCAACGCCAGCAAGGCGCCCACCGCCGCCGACGGCAAGGTCGAGAGAATGGTGATCGGGTGGATGTAGCTCTCGTAGAGCACGCCCAGCACTATGTACATGGTCACCACCGCCGCCAGGATCAGCAGCAAGGTGCTCGACAACGAAGCCTGGAACGCCTGCGCCGCGCCCTGGAATTGGGTCTGCACGCCAATCGGCATGCCGATGTCCTTCTGCACCTGCTCGATGATCTCGACCGCATGCCCCAGCGCCACGCCGGGCGCGAGGTTGAAGGACATCATCACCGCCGGGAACTGGCCGATGTGGGTGATCGCCAGTTGCGCCTGGCGCTCCTCGATATGCGCCAGGCTGGACAGGCGCACCTGGCCGCCATCGGTGGTCTTGACGTGAATCTGGTTCAACGCATCCGGGCCGATCTTCTCCCCGGACTGCGATTGCAGGACCACGCGGTACTGGCTCGCCTGGGTGTAGATCGTGGAAATCTGCCGCTGACCGAAGGCGTCGTACAGCGCATCGGTGATGTTCGACACCGACACCCCGACCCGCGACGCCGCATCGCGGTCGATCACCAGATAGACCTGCAAGCCCTTGTCCTGCAGATCGCTGGCCACGTCGGTCAATTCCGGGCGGTCGGCCAAGGCCTCCACCAGGCGCCCGCTCCACAGGCTCAGCAGCTCCGAGTCCGGCGACGACATGCTGAACTGGTACTGCGTACGACTGACCCGGTCCTCGATGGTCAGGTCCTGCACCGGCTGCATGAACAGGCGGATGCCGACCAGCTTGTCGAGCTCCGGTTGCAGGCGGGCAATCACTTGCGTTGCACTCAGGTCACGGTCGCGGTGCGACTTGAGGTTGATCAGCAAACGACCGCTGTTGAGGGTCGAGTTGTCGCCGTCCACGCCAATGTAGGAGGACAGGCTCTCAACCGCCGGGTCGGCCAGAATCACCTTGGCCAGCTCCTGCTGACGCTCGCTCATGGCGGCGAAGGAAATCGATTGCGGCGCTTCGGAAATACCCTGGATAACCCCGGTGTCCTGCACCGGGAAGAAGCCTTTGGGCACCACCATGTACAGGAATACCGTGAGCGCCAGGGTGCCGATGGCCACCATCAAGGTCAGGGGCTGGTGCTTGAGCACCCACTGCAACTGGCGTCCGTAAGCGGCGATCATCCAGTCGATGAACGCACCGCTGGCGCGATAGAAACGCCCCTGCTCGGCTTCCTTGGGTTCGCGCTTGAGCAACCGCGCGCACATCATCGGCGTCAGCGTCAGGGAAACCACCAGGGAAATCAGGATCGCCACCGCCAGCGTAATGGCGAACTCGCGGAACAAGCGCCCGACCACGTCCGCCATGAACAGCAGCGGGATCAGCACGGCGATCAGCGACAACGTCAGGGAAATCAGGGTGAACCCGATCTGCTTGGCGCCCTTGAGCGCCGCGTTCAGCGGGCTGTCGCCCTCCTCGATGAAGCGCGCAATGTTTTCCAGCATGACGATCGCATCGTCCACCACGAAACCGGTGGCGATGGTCAGGGCCATCAGGGTCAGGTTGTTGACCGAGAACCCGGCCAGGTACATCACGCCGAACGTGCCGATCAGCGACAGCGGCACGGCCACCGACGGAATGATCGTGGCGCTGGCGCGACGCAGGAACAGGAAGGTGACCATGACCACCAGGGCGATGGCGATCAGCAATTCGTGCTGCACGTCCTTGACCGAGGCGCGGATGGTCTGGGTGCGGTCGGTCAGCACCACCACGTCGAGGCCGGCCGGCAGGTTGTCGGTGATGCTCGGCAGCAGCGCCTTGATCCGGTCCACCACCTCGATCACGTTGGCACCGGGCTGACGCTGGATGTTCAGCAGTACCGCCTGATTCTCATTGGCCCATGCCGCCAAGCGTTCATTCTCGGCACCATCGACGATTTCTGCCACGTCCTTGAGCCGCAGCGGCGCGCCATTGGCGTAGGCCAGGATCAGGTTGGCGTAGTCCTTGGGTGAGGTCAGTTGATCGTTGGCATCGAGCATCGAGACCCGGGTCGGGCCGTCGAAGTTGCCCTTGGGCTGGTTGACGTTGGAGGCGCCGATCAGGGTGCGCACGTCCGACAGGTTCAAGCCGTTGGCGGCCAGGGCCTCCGGGTTGACCTTGATCCGCACGGCCTGGCGTTGACCACCGGCAATGCTGACCATGCCGACGCCGCTGATCTGGGCGATTTTCTGCGCCATGCGCGTATCGACCAGATCGTTGAGCTTGGGCAGCAGCATGGTCTTGGAGGTGATGGCCAGGGTCAGCACCGGCGTGTCGGCCGGGTTGACCTTGTTGTACACCGGCGGGGCCGGCAGGTCCTTGGGCAGCAGGTTGGTGGCCGCGTTGATCGCCGCCTGCACCTGTTGCTCAGCCACGTCCATGTTGATGTCGAGGCTGAACCGCAGGGTCAGCACCGACGCCCCGCCGGAACTGGTGGAGGCCATTTGTGTCAGGCCGGGCATCTGCCCGAACTGCCGTTCAAGCGGCGCGGTCACCGCGCTGGTCATGACGTCCGGGCTGGCGCCAGGGTACAGGGTCATGACGCGAATGGTCGGGTAATCGACCTGGGGCAACGCAGACACCGGCAGCAGCCGATAGGCAATGACGCCGGCCAGGATAATCGCCAGCATGCTCAGCGTGGTGGCTACCGGGCGAAGGATGAACAGCCGCGAGAGGTTCATGCGCCACCCTTTTTCGCCTTGTCGGTGGTCGCGGGCTCAGCCGTGTTGACCGCCGACTTGCCTTGCAGGTGTTCGGTTGGCGTGGTCGGCACGTCCTGGCTGTCGTTGACCACCTCCACGTCGCTGCCGTCTTTGAGGCGGTCAGTGCCTTCCAGTACGACCCTGTCACCCGCGGACAGGCCTTCGGTGACCACGGTGTTCAGGCCGTCACTGGCGCCGACTTTCAACTGACGGATCTTGACCTTTTTGTCACCATCCAGGACATAGGCGAACGTGCCGTTGGTGCCGAACTGGATCGCGGCGGACGGTGCGAGCACCACGTTTTTGAGGGTGTCGGCCAACAGGCGCACATTGACGAACTGGTTGGGGAACAGCGACTGATCACGGTTCTCGTAACGGGCCTTGAATTTCAGGGTGCCGGTGGTGACGTCAATCTGGTTGTCCAGGCTCTGCAGCACGCCAGTGGCCTGCAATTTGGTATCGCCGCGATCCCAGGCTTCAGCCGGCAATCTGGCACCGCTGCGATAACGGGCAAGCACGGTGTCGAGGCTGTTTTCCGGGAGGGTGAAGGCCACGCTGATCGGTTGGGTCTGGGTGATGATCGCCAAGGCGGTGGTGTCGTTGGCCGCCACCAGGTTGCCGACGTCCAGTTGACGCAGGCCCACGCGACCGGTGATGGGTGCGCGGATCCGGGTGAATTCAAGGTTGAGCTTGGCGTCGTTGACCGCGGCCTGATTGGTCTTGACCGTACCCTGGAACTGACCGACCAGCGCTTCGGCGGTGTCCAGGGTCTGCTTGGCAATGCTGTCTTCGCGGTACAGGCCGCGATAGCGCTCGACATCGACCTGGGCGTTTTTCAATTGCGCCTGATTCTGCAGCAAGGTGCCTTCGGCCTGGAGCAAGGCGTTCTGGTAAGGGCGCGGGTCGATTTCAGCCAGCAGGTCGCCGGCCTTGACCATCTGCCCTTCTTCGAAATGAATCTTGACCAGCTCACCGCCGACGCGGCTGCGGACGTTGATGGTGTTCAGCGCCGTGACCGTGCCCAGCGCCTTGAAATACAGCGGGAAGTCGCCGGTGACGGCCGCAGCCACGCGCACCGGTACCGGCCCTGACGCACCGCCGAACCCCGGGCGCATGCCCCCCGATCGGCCGGTATGCCCGGCAACGGCTTTCTGTCCCGCAGCCTCTTTGGGTGCAGCACTGCCAGGCCAGAATTTCCAGCACAGGGCGGCGATGACCAACAGGACGAGCAGGCCGAACAGCCAGCGACGGGGACTACGGGAAGCGGAGGATTGCATTGAGTGATCAACCATTGGGCGCGTGGGCTTTTTTACATGAGGCTGAACGATAAGCACTGGCGGGTATTAAGCAAAGCGCCTTTACCGGCAATTTACTTTCAGCTTACGTAACAGGAGTTTTATCCAAGACACTGAAACACAAATGAAAACGGCCTGGACAAAGGGTAATGCCGATCAGCGTAGGAGCGAGCCTGCTCGCGATGGTCGTTAACGATAACGCATGTCTACTGACGAAACGCAGCGTTCTTGAGTCCATCGCGAGCAAGCTCGCTCCTACAACAGCATTTTTGACAGCGGGGGTGTTAACAATTGCAACGGCGTACTTACTTCAGAACAGCAAGTGCCGCGTCGTAGTTCGGCTCGTCAGCGATTTCGCCAACCAGTTCGCTGTGCAACACGTTGTCGTTCTCGTCCAGAACCACGACGGCGCGAGCGGTCAGGCCCTTGAGCGGGCCGTCGGCGATGGCCACGCCGTAGTTCTGGATGAACTCTGCACCGCGCAGGGTCGACAGGTTCTGTACGTTTTCCAGGCCTTCGGCGCCGCAGAAGCGGGCCTGGGCGAACGGCAGGTCAGCGGAGATGCACAGCACAACAGTGTTGGCCACGTCGCTGGCCTGGGCGTTGAACTTGCGCACGGAAGTGGCGCAGGTCGGGGTGTCAACGCTTGGGAAGATGTTCAGCACTTTGCGCTTGCCTGCAAAGTCTTTGAGGGTGACGTCGGACAGATTGCCGGCAACCAGGGAAAAGGCTGGCGCCTTGGAACCGGCTTGTGGCAGTTGGCCGTTGACTTGAACCGGGTTGCCTTTAAGAGTGACTTGAGCCATGAACGGAGTCCTTCTGAACGTTGTGGTGGAGAATTTTGACGAGGCCGAAGTTAACCACGAAATTGTCCTGCGACCTACGGTCAAACATAAATTGTCATGTATCAGCGCACAAAACTGGATACAACTCATAACCCCGAGTGCGGGCTTGCTCCGGGCGGCGATCCGACGAAAGCGCAATGTCATGCAACATCGCTGGCGACTGATCTGACGTCATCGCGAGCAGGCTCGCGCCCACAGGGTTCGTTTGTTAGCCGATCAAGTCGGCAAAAGTACAGAGTACGCCCTCACCCGCCGCTTCCCGATGTTCATGACGAAAGGTACGCGACACGTCTTCGACTAAAACTTTTGATAGCACTCTGTCGAATTGCTCCATCGTCGTTCGACTATAAATCGAATCACTCAACTGCAACGGAGACGACACCATGCGATTCATGATCATCATCAAGGCCAGCCAGGATTCCGAAGCCGGCGTCATGCCCAGCCAGGAACTGCTGACCGCCATGGGCAACTACAACGAAGAACTGGTCAAGGCCGGCATCATGCTCGCGGGCGAAGGCCTGCACCCGAGCAGCAAAGGCGCTCGCATAAAGTTTTCAGGTGAAAAACGCACGGTGATCGACGGCCCCTTCATCGAAACCAAGGAACTGATTGCCGGTTTCTGGTTGTGGAAAGTGAAGTCCAGAGAAGAAGCCATCGAATGGGTCAAGCGCTGCCCCAACCCGATGCCGGGCACCGAGGCCGAGATCGAGATACGCCAGGTTTTTGAGGCCGAAGACTTTGGCGCCGAGTTCACTCCGGAACTGCGCGAGCAGGAAGAGCGGGTTTGGGAGCAGGCGAAGAAGAACTGACTGATTCGAACTTCTCCTCAGCTTGCTGTGGGAGCGCGCTTGCTCCCACATTAACTAGATAGCCACTTAACTTGCTTGGGCAAGTCCTTGACCCGTTTTAACTTTTTAGTACACGAAAATAACGAGAATCCACACACAAAACGAAAGAATTAATCCATATGGCTGGCTAACCCGTGGTTAACTGCTAACTTCATCCGATAAGTCCTACAGGCTTGATCGGAAAGGGATTACGAAGTTGCGGCTGAACTTAAGGGGCCGCACGCCCGATCAGTCAGCCACCAGGGAAGCGGGGGGAATGATGTCAAAGCAATTGGGGAAGTACGCCTTCGTCTGGGTGACTTCACTGGCGCCTGTTTTTCGTGTTCACGCCGAGACGGCCAACCGGCTACTCACCCTCCAGTCGAGTCCGCCACCTTCCAACCGCTCATCTTCCACAACCTGGAAAAAGGCTGGTACCTGTGCTCGACCGGCACCTGGACTTTCGACCTGAAGAACAACACTCATTACATCCCACTCGGTTTGGGTGGCGGCAAAGCCTGGAAGTCCGGGTCCAATATCCTCAATGCCTTTATCGAGCCACAGTGGACCGTTGACCGAAAAGGCGATGGCTTACCGCAACTCACACTGTTCGCCGGGATCAATGCCACCTTCAGTAAATAAGGACCTTCTTATGAACGTTGCCCTTCGCGCAGCCGGCTTCAGCCTGATGACAATGTTCGTCAGCTGCGGCGTGGGTGCCCAGGATCTCGATACGCGTATCGGCAAAATTGCCATGCAAGGCGAACTGCCGGCCCACGAGTCGATCGCCAGGCTCTACGCCGAACTGGATTTCCAGCAGGCCACCCAGAGTTATCTGTGGGCGTTGCCGCTGGTGTCCTACGCCCAATGGCAGGAAGAGTTTCGCGACAAACTGGGTGCCCACAGCGGCGACCTGATGGTACTCAACAGCTACGAAGACAAGCTCGGGGTGATCACGGCCAATGCCACCACGCCGTACATCCTTGGTTTTGTCGACCTCAATGAAACCGGGCCACTGGTGATTGAGTTGCCACCCGGCCCGACTGCTGGCGGCGTGGGCGATTTCTGGCAGCGGGCGATCATCGACATGGGCCAGACAGGCCCGGACAAAGGCAAGGGAGGCAAATACCTGGTGCTGCCACCGGGTGCCGAGCCACCGGTCGATGCCGGCAAATATTACCTGGCCAAATCGGAAACCATGAACGTGTTGGTCGGTTTCCGTGTACTCGATCCGGACCCGGCCAAGGGCAAGGCGCTGGTCGAGCAATTCAGGATGTACCCGTATGCCAGGCGTGCAGAACCGTCCAGGACCAGGTTGCTGTCCCCCGGCGGCAAAGCCTGGTCCGGTACCCAGCCACGAGGCCTGGCGTATTGGGAGCGCTTGCACCAGATCATTCAGAAGGAACCGGTCAACGAACGTGACCGTTTCTACATGGCCATGCTGGCCAGCCTGGGCATCGAGAAGGACAAACCGTTCAATCCCGACGACAAGCAACGCGCGGCCCTGGAACAGGGTGCGCAGGTCGGCGAACTGATCGCCAAGGCCAACACCTTCGCCAAGCGTTTCCCCGATGCCCAGTACTGGCCGGATCGCCAATGGGACACAGTGCTGAACATCGCCGAGCCGTCCCAGCGTGTCGCCTATTACGACCAGCTGTGGGAGCGCAGTGCCTGGTTCTACGAGGCGGTGACGAACACCAAAGGCATGGTCTCGAAAACCCCGGGGCTGGGCCAGACCTACCTTGGCGCCTACACCGACAACCAGGGTAACTGGCTCGACGGCAGCAAGCATTATCGCCTGCACGTCGACGCCAACCCACCGGCCAAGCAGTTCTGGTCGATGACCGTGTATGACATCGACAGCCGTTGCCTGATCGACAACCCCCAGCGCAAGGCCGACCTGTCGTCCCGGCAGAATCTGAAGAAAAACCCCGACGGCTCGGTGGACCTGTACTTCGGCCCGACGGCACCGCAAGGCTTTGAAGACAACTGGGTGCAAACCCTGCCGGGCAAGCACTGGTTCAGCTACTTCCGCCTGTACGCCCCGACCGAGGCGTATTTCGACAAGAGCTGGAAGCTCGACGACATCACGGCTGTGCAATGAAGGCCGAGACAGGAAGCACCATGAACTACCGCATCGTATTCAGCGACCTTGCATTGGCTCCGAGCACCAACGCCTGGGCCGGAAACCCGGTCGATGCGTCGAAAACCGACTACACCTTGCATTTTGACAAGGCGCCTGTACCTGCCCAAACCGGAAGTCAACAACGGCCAGTGGAAACTGCCGCTGCTGACGCCAGCAACCACACAACAATAAGCGGAGTCGTTCATGATCAGGCCTTACGTAGTGCGCCCCTTGTTGGCGCTGTGCATGGTCAGCGTCAGTCCATTGAGCCTGGCGGCCGAAGGGGGTGTCGGTCGCCCGATCACCGGGCAACTAGTGTTTTCCGATGCCGGGATCGTGCCTCCGGAGCCGGGTTGGGTCATGTCCCTGACCAGCATCTGGTACGACGGTGATCTCAAGGGCAACGCCCAGGTGCCGATCGTGGGCGCCCTGAGTACCGGGCTGGACATGAAAGTGTCTTACACCATGGCCAACTTCACTCGCGTCTGGGACACGGGCAAGGGTCGCTGGAACTACGCCTCGGCCATCGGTGTACCGGTGCAGTACACCGACGTTACCGCCAGTATCAGCGGCCCTCGCGGCAGGACCCTGGGCACCGAGGACAGCGGCACCCAATTCGCCGACATGCTGGTGACGCCGATTGCCGCCGGCTATCACTTCGACGAACTCAACCACATCGCGTTCTCGCTGCCGATCTACGTGCCGACCGGTGCCTACAACGACGATCGCCTGGCCAACCCCGGCCAGAACACTTACACCTTCATGCCGACCGTGGCGTTCACTCACCTGATTGGCAAGGGCGGCGAGTTCACGTTGTCGAGTGGCCTGGAGTTCTACACCGAGAACGACGCCACGGATTATCGCAACGGCAACATTTTCACCCTCGACGCCCTGTGGACCCACGGTTTCGGCAACGGCTGGAACGCCGGTTTGGTGGCCGGCTATATCCAGCAGGTCACCGATGACTCCGGATCCGGCGCAACCAGCGGCTTTCGCGGGCGCTCGGTGGGTGCTGGCCCCACGGTAGGCTGGAGCGGCAAGTTCGCCGACGCCCAGGCCAACATCAGTGCCCGTTGGGTCCCGGAGTTCGACACCAAGAACCGGCCCGAAGGCAATGGCATCAGCGTCAACCTGACCCTGGCATTTTTTTAAGAGGTAACCAGGGATGGCCATCAGTACCCGTTCGACCTTCTGCAGGAGCCTTTCATGACCGCACTCAACGACCTCAATGCCCTGCAAGCCAGCATCGCCGAAGCGGTACTCGGTCAGGACCAGGTGATCCGGCAAATCCTCGTCGGCCTGCTGGCCAATGGGCATCTGCTGCTCGAAAGCCTGCCCGGACTGGCCAAGACCCGCACGGTGAAAGCGCTGGCCAAACACCTGGACGCGAAGATGAGCCGCATCCAGTTCACCCCGGATTTGCTGCCGTCGGACATCACCGGCGCCGAGGTGCTGCATCAGGTCGAAGGCAAGAACGAAATCCGCTTCCAGCCCGGCCCGCTGTTCGGCAACCTGATCCTGGCCGACGAAATCAACCGTGCGCCGGCCAAGGTCCAGGCCGCGTTGCTCGAAGCCATGGAAGAGCGCCAGATCACCGTGGCCGGCAACAGCCATGCCCTGCCGGAACTGTTCATCGTGGTGGCGACCCAGAACCCGATCGAACAGGAAGGCACGTACCCGCTGCCGGAAGCGCAGATGGACCGCTTCCTGATGAAAGTGCTGCTCGATTACCCGAGCGCGGAAAACGAAAGCCAGGTCCTGCGCCTGTTGCGCGAAGAAGAGCAGGCACTCGGCGCCAAAACGGCTGCGGTGCAGGGTTTTGCCCTGGCCCAGGACGTGATCTTTGCCGCGCGCCGGGAAGTCAGTGCGGTGCACGTGTCCCCGGCGATCGACCGTTACCTGATCGACTTGATCAATGCCACGCGCCATCCGGCCGACTACGACGCCGACCTTGGGCGCTGGATCAGCATCGGCGCCAGCCCTCGCGGCGGCATCGGCCTGGACCGGTGTGCCCGGGCCGACGCCTGGTTGCAGGGCCAGGATTTCGTTTCTCCGGACAACGTCCGCGCCGTGGTGCACCCGGTGCTGCGCCATCGCCTGCAACTGAGCTACGACGCGGTAGCCGATGGCGTGAGCGCCGACCAGGTGCTCGACCGTCTGCTCGATAAAGTGGCGATTGCGGCCTGATGTCCATGAACAGCGTCGACGGCCTGGTGTATGTCTCTCTGGCGCAGTTGATGGCCCTGGAGTTCAAGGCCCGTGACCTGAGTTTTGTCGCTCGCCAACCTCAAGGCAGCATCCTCGCGGGTAATCACGCGTCACGCTTGCGTGGCCGCGGCCTGAACTTCGATGAGCTGCGCCGTTATCAGCCGGGGGACGATTTGCGTCATCTCGACTGGCGCGCCTCCCTGCGCACCGGCAAACCGGTGGTACGGACATTCACCGAAGAGCGCGACCGCCCGGCGCTGATCCTCGTCGACCAGCGCATGTCGATGTTCTTCGGTTCGCAACGCAGCTTCAAATCCGCGGTCGCCGCCGAACTCGGCGCCCTGGCCGCGTGGATGGTGTTCAACGCCGGCGACCGCGTCGGTGGACTGGTATTCAACGATCAACGCATCGACAGCATCGCCCCGCTGCGCAGCCGTAAACGCGTCGAGGCGCTGTGCAGCCGCATTGCCCGGCAGAACCAGGCACTCAATGCGGGCAACCCGGATGCAGAGGGCGAAGACCAGCTCGACAAGGTCCTGCAGCATTGCCTGGCCGTGGCCGGTCACGATCACCTGATCTGCATCGTCAGTGATTTTGCCGGGGCTGGCGAACGCACCTTGCAGCTCATGCGGCAACTGGCAGCCCATAACGATGTGATCGCCATGCAGGTCTATGACCCGCTGGCGTTGAACCTGCCGAAAAACGGTCGCGTGCTGATCACGCAGGGGCAATTGCAGGTGGAATTGGCGGTGGATCGGCAACAGGTGCATCAGCCATTGGGGGACTTTCTCAGCGGTCGGCTCAAGGACGTCGCGACCTTGCTGCGCCGCAGCCAGGTGCCGTTGATGATGTTCAGCACCGCCACCGAAGCCCACGAACAACTGCGCGCCGAACTGGGCAAGCTCGTCCGGGGGCGCCGATGAACCCCGCTGTCCCGAGCATCGACCAACTCAAGGAAATGGCCCTGCCGGCACCGGTCAGCTATGCGCCGCAGACGTGGGGTTGGTGGGCGTTGCTGACATTATTGGTGCTCAGCCTGCTGCTGGTCAGTGCCCGACGTTACTGGCAATGGCGGCGCGACCGCTATCGGCGCGAGGCACTGGCACGGCTGGCGGAGTTGCAGCAGCGCAGCAATGACCTGAATGCGTTGCGCGAACTTCCGGAGTTGCTCAAACGCGTGGCCCTCTCCATGCCGTCCTCTAACTGGAATGCATTCCCTGTGGGAGCGGGCTTGCCCGCGAAGGCGTCCTGTCAGTCGACATCAATTTTGAATGTCATGGCCTCATCGCGGGCAAGCCCGCTCCCACAGGGTCCTGCGGCGTTAGGAAACAAGGATTGGCAGGCATTCCTGCAGCGGCACATTTCACAACCCTTACCCGCCGACTTCAGCCAACAACTGTCGCTGCTGGCCTACGCGCCTGACGCAACATTGAGGGCCATGCCCAACGAGCAGCGCCAACTGTTGTTCAGCACCTGCAAAACCTGGGTGGAGCGTCATCATGTGGCAGCTTGATTACCCATGGTTGCTGATCCTGCTGCCATTGCCATGGTTGGGTTATCGCTACCTGCCCGATTACCGCGAAGCCCGGAGTGCCGTTCGCGTACCGTTTTTCGGCGCCATGAGCCGCGCTGTCGGCCAGGCACCCAGCCAGGCCGGTACCCGCAGCAACCGCTGGCAGTTGCTCCTGAACCTGCTGGTCTGGACACTGTTGCTGGTGGCGGCGAGCCGGCCGGTGTGGGTGGAAAAGCCCATCGAGCGCCAGCAGCCGGTGCGTGACCTGATGCTGGCCATCGACATTTCCCAGTCGATGGAAACCACCGACTTCACCGACGCCAACGGTCAGAAAATCAATCGCCTGGCCGCGGTCAAGGACGTGGTGCACGGGTTCATCGACAAGCGCAAGGACGATCGAATCGGACTGATCGTGTTCGGCACCGGCGCCTATCCGCAGGCACCCTTGACCCTCGATCACGCCAGCCTGTCACTGCTGCTGGACGACACCGGCATCGGCATGGCCGGCCCCAACACGGCCATCGGCGACGCCATCGGCCTGAGCCTGAAACTGCTGGAGCAGGCCCACGAGCAGGAAAAAGTGCTGATCCTGCTCACCGACGGCAACGACACCAGCAGCGCCATCACCCCGGATCACGCGGCCGCCATGGCTGCCGCCAAAGGGGTGGTGATTCACACCATCGGCATCGGCGACCCGAACGCCGAAGGCGAAGCCAAGGTCAACCTGCAAGGCCTGAAGGACATTGCCCAAACCACGGGCGGACGCTTCTTCCGCGCCGAAGATCGCAACGCCCTGGATCAGGTCTACAGCACCCTCGACAAGCTCACCCCGCATCAGGTGAAAACCCTCAGCCACCAACCCAAACTCGATCTGTTCTGGTGGCCGCTAGGCGCAGCCCTTGCTTTACTTGCGATGTATCACCTGGGCGCCCTGCTGCTTCCACGGCTGATGCAAGCCCGTCAACGGCAGGAGGCCTGAGGTGGACATCAACCTCAGCGACTTCCATTTCCTGCGCCCTGTGTGGCTGTTGCTCGCCGTGTTCGGCGCACTGCTGCCAGTGCTGTGGCGACATAGCCAGGATCTGCAACGGCGCTTGCGCAGCAACATCGCTGCGCACCTGCTGCCGCACCTGCTCATCACCCCGCAAGACCGGCACCGCCTGCGCCCCGTGCATCTGCTGTGTGCGCTGTTGGTACTGGGCGCCCTCGCCGCCGCCGGGCCGACCTGGGAACAGGATCGCCCGGATTTTCTGGAAAACCGCGCGCCGCTGATCATCGCCGTCGACCTGTCGCCGTCCATGGACGCCAGCGATGTCCCACCCAGTCGCCTGGAAGCGGTCAAGCACAAACTCCACGACCTGGTCCAGCGCCGCGCCGGCTCGCGCAACGCCTTGATTGCCTATGCCGGCAGTGCGCATCTGGTGTTGCCTGCCACCGATGACCCGGCCCTGCTCGACACCTTCATTCAGGCCCTGAGCACCGACCTGATCAACAAACCGGGGAAAGATGTCGGTGCCGTTATCAATCAGGCCAAGCGCCTGCTCACCGCCGAGAAAACACCCGGCACCCTGCTGCTGATCACCGATGGCGCCGACACCACGGCACTGGCCGGGCTGGACAAACGACTGGCTGGCAGTGCGTTGCAAGTGCTGATTCTGGCGGCCGGCAGCACCGACGGCGGGATCATCCGCGATGCCAGCGGCCAGCCGCGCATCGACAGCAATGGTCGCCCGCAACTCGGCAGTTTCGACCAGGACGCCCTCAAGCAGCTTGCTTCAACGCTGGATGCCCCGCTGGGCAGCCTGACACTCAACGATGACGATCTGGACTGGATCGAACTGCACGCCGAGCAGCACTACCAGTCAGCCAGCGACGAACAGCGTGAATTGCACTGGAAAGACGCCGGTTACTGGTTGTGCTGGCCGCTGTTGCTGTTCGCTTTCTTCAGCGTACGCAGGGGCTGGAGCGTGAACTGGATGGCTGGACTGCTGCTGGCGGTGGGCCTGGGCCTGCTACCGGGGCTGGCACAGGCCAACGCGCTGACCGATGCCTTTTTCACCCGCGACCAGCAAGGCCGCTGGGCCTTCGAACACCAGCACTACCCTCAGGCGGCGGCGCTGTTCGTCGATCCGTACTGGAAAGGCGTGGCCGCCTACAACGCGGCCGATTTCGACCTGGCACTGGCCAGTTTCGCGCGGCTCGATACACCGCAGGCGTATTTCTACCTGGGCAATATCTACGTGCGCCGGTTCAAGTTCGATCAGGCCATCGCCGCCTATAACCAGGCGCTGAAGTTGCAACCGCAGTTCCCCGAAGCCACAGCCAACCTGGCGCTGGCCATCGCCTTGCAGAAAGACACCGAAAGCGCCGAGAAAAACACGCCAGAGGTCAAACCCGACGAAATCAAGATGGACAAGGCGCCGGGCAAGGGTCAGAGCAAACAGGTGCAGACCCAGCAGGCCGCCTCGGATGAGCAATGGTTGCAGAACCTCACCACATCGCCGGCGAAGTTTCTCAAGCAGAAATTCAGCCTGCAGGATCAGGCGGGGGCCAAGCCATGATCAGCCTGAAAGTCCGAGTCACGGCCTTCGCGAGCAAGCCCGCTCCCACACTGGATTTGTGTGCGCCACCGATCCCCTGTGGGAGCGGGCTTGCCCGCGAATGGGCCAGAACGCTCACCACAAAACTCGGCACCTTGCTCCTTTGCCTGATCAGCACTGGCACCCTCGCCGCCGAACCCCAGCTGCGGGTCAGCGCCACCCTGCAACCCACCACCCCCGTCATGGTCGGCAGCCTGGTCGAACTGCAACTCCATGTCTTCACCGACACCTGGTTCACCAGCGCCCCCACCCTGCCCGACCTGAAACTGCCCGGCGCACTGGTGATGCCACCGGACGGCCATGCCGAGCACATCAACCAGACGATCGACGGCCAATCCTTCAGCGGCATGCGCTACAGCTACCTGATCACCCCGAACCTGGCCCAGGGCTTCGACATTCCGGCGCTGACCGTACAAGCCACACCGGGCCAGGCCAGCCACGCACTCAGCGCCCACAGTCAGCCACTGCACTTCAACGCCGCACAGCCGCCGGGATTCCAGCCCGGGGAGGCGGTGCTGGTGGCGCAAGGGCTACGGCTTACCCAAAAGATCATCCATTCGGCCACGCCGCTGAAGGTCGGCGACAGCATCACCCGGGAACTGACGCTACAGGCCGACGGTGCCCTGGGCATGTCATTGCCGACACCGACGCTGGAGGCCATCAGGGGCCTGAGTCGCTACCCGAAAGCAGCGCAAATCCGCAATCTGGATGACGGTCGCGGCCACTTCAATGGCGGCCAGCGCATCGACAGCGTGACGTATCGAATCGACACCGAAGGCCACTACAGCCTGCCATCCGTCGAACTGAAATGGTGGGATGCCAGCAGCCAGCAAACCCGCACGGCCACGGTGCCTGGCGTGACCTTCGACGCCGCGGCCAACAGCGCCTACAAGCCGGTATTTTCAATCACCGAAGACCTGAAAAAACTCGGCCAGCACAATCGCCTGCATCTTTCCGGGCACTGGTTCGGACTATTGGCCCTGGCGTTGGTGGCACTGGGCTGGTTCAGTCGCCCGCTCGTACACCGCGCATACCTCAAGTGGCAAGCCCGCCGCCGCGCCCGACACGCCGCCTGGCTCGAGTCCGCCGACTACGCGTGGAAGCAGATTCCGGCACAACTGGAGAGCAAACCGACGCAATTGAGCGCCCTGTACCTGTGGACCCGACGCAGCCGCCGGGGCCTGAAACTGACCGGTCTCGGCCCGCGCCTGCAAAGCTTCCTGCGGGCCTGTTACGGCCGCGAAACGGACAAAGAGCAGGCTCTGCGCCAAATCAGGGAATCCTTGTCTACGCTGCATAGTCAGGCCGAGTGCAACAGAGAATCAGTCTCTTCTGCTCTTCATCCGCTCAACCCCGTTCACAAGAAGGGTTTCCCATGACGAATTCGATATCGTTACACCATCATCGCGTATTCAGCTTTCTGCTGACCCTGGTCTTGAGCCTGCCGCTGCTGGTCCAGGCAGCCGAACCGCTGCCCTCGTGGAACGATGGACCGTCGAAAAAGCAGATCATCGAGTTCGTGCAGGCGGTGACCGATCAAAACAGCAAGGACTTCGTCAAACCCGAAGACCGCATTGCCGTGTTCGATAACGACGGCACCTTGTGGAGCGAGCAGCCGATGTACTTCGAATTGCTGTTCGCCCTCGAAGAAGTCAAACGCACAGCGCCGCAGCACCCGGAATGGAAAACCACCCAGCCATTCCAGGCCGTGCTGGAAAACGATCACAAGGCACTGGCCGCCAGCGGCATGGAAGGCATGATGAAGATCTTCGGGGCGACCCACACCGGCATGACCAGCGAAGCGTTCGATGACTACGCCAAGACCTGGCTGAGTCAGGCCAGGCATCCGAAAACCGGCAAGCCGTACACCGAAATGGTCTTCCAGCCGATGCTGGAGATGCTCGACTACCTGCGCGGCAACGCCTTCAAGACCTACATCGTCTCCGGTGGCGATACCGGGTTCATGCGCGCCTTTGCCGAGAAGGTCTATGGCGTTCCACCGGAGCAGGTGATCGGCACCACCTTCGTCACCGAGTTCCAGTACAAGGACGGCGAGGCGTCGATCCTGCGCACGCCGAAACTGGCCCACAACGACGATGGCCCAGGCAAGCCGGAAAGCATCGACGCGGTAATCGGTCGTCGTCCGATCCTCGCGTTCGGCAATTCCGACGGTGACCTGCAGATGCTCCAGTGGACCGCCGCCGGTCCCGGCAAACGATTCATGGGGCTGGTGCACCACACCGACGCCAAGCGTGAATGGGCTTACGACCGACAGTCGCAGATCGGTCGCCTGGACAAGGCCCTGGACGAAGCGAACAAGCGTGGCTGGACAGTCGTCGACATGGCGTCCGAATGGCGCCGGATCTATCCGTACGACGCCGCCACACCCGAGCAAGTGCAATAAAAAAAGCGTTACGCAGGACCGCAATAAACGTTTGTCGCATTCAGCGACGCAGTGAAAAGGAGCCAGTCAGATGACTCGCATAGGTAAGTGGCTACCGAAACTCGCCCTGGTGGCAACCTCGGTGATGGCGATTTCGGCAACAGCCGGAGCCGCTGATAAACCCAACATTCTGGTGATCTTCGGCGACGATATCGGCCAGACCAACATCAGCGCCTATTCCATGGGCGTGGTTGGCTACAAGACGCCGAACATCGACCGCATTGCCAAAGAAGGCATGATGTTCACCGACTATTACGCGGAGAACAGCTGCACCGCCGGCCGGTCTTCGTTCATCACTGGCCAGACGCCTTTGCGTACCGGCCTGTCGAAAGTCGGCATCCCGGGCGCACCGGTTGGCCTGCAAAAGCGTGATATCACCATCGCCCAGGCGCTCAAGTCCCAAGGCTACGCCACCGGCCAGTTCGGTAAGAACCACCTGGGCGACAAGGATGAATACCTGCCGACCAACCACGGTTTCGACGAGTTCTTCGGCAACCTGTACCACCTCAACGCCGAAGAAGAGCCTGAGCGTCCGTACTGGCCAAAAGACGATGCCGAGTTCGTCAAGGCCAATACCCCCCGTGGCGTGATCCACAGCTTCGCCGACGGCAAGATCGAAGACACCGGTGCGCTGACCACCAAGCGCATGGAAACCATCGACGACGAAACCACGGCTGCCGCTCAATCCTTCATCGAGAAACAGGCCAAGGCCGACAAGCCGTTCTTCGTCTGGATGAACACCACACGCATGCATTTGTTCACCCACGTGCGCGATTCGATGAAGGGCCAGAGCGGCATGCCCGGCAACGAATACGCCGATGGCATGCTGGAACACGACGGCGACGTCGGCAAACTGCTGAAGACCCTCGATGACCTGAAAATCGCCGACAACACCATCGTCGTCTACACCACCGACAACGGCCCGAACCAGTTCTCCTGGCCGGACGCGGCCACCACGCCGTTCCGTAACGAGAAGAACTCCAACTGGGAAGGCGCCTACCGCGTGCCGGCGATCATTCGCTGGCCGGGCAAGATCAAGGCCGGTGAAGTCTCCAACGAAATGTTTTCGGGCATGGACTGGTTCCCGACCTTGCTGGCAGCCGCGGGCGAAACCGACGTGAAGGAAAAGCTGCTCAAGGGTTGGGCACCGACTTCGGGTGGCAACAACTTCAAAGTGCACCTGGACGGTTTCAACCAACTGCCCTACCTGACCGGCCAACAACCTAAAGGCGAGCGCAAGGAGTTCTACTACTTCAACGACGACGGCGTGCTGGTGTCGATGCGCTTCGGTAACTGGAAAGTGGTGTTCTGCGAACAACGCGAGCCCGGTGGTTTTAAAGTCTGGAGCGAACCGTTCGTATGCCTGCGCGTGCCGAAAATCTTCAACCTGAGGATGGACCCGTATGAACGGGCCGACGTGGTTTCCGACCAGTATTACGATTGGCAGACCAAAAACGTCTACCTCGCCGCGCAAGCCGTACAAAAAGCGGCCGGGTTCCTGCAAACGTTCATCGAATACCCGCCAAGCCAGAAACCGGCGAGTTTCAGCATTGACCAGATCCGCGCTGCGGTAGATGCCAAGATCGCTGAAAAAATGAAAGCTGCACAGTAAGACCGCCAGACCGCCGCTCGCCCTCACCGGCGAGCGGACTTTTTTGTGGCAAACACTATTCTGTGGCGAGGGGGCTTGCCCCCGCTGGGTTGCGAAGCAGCCCCATGCGTTGTTTCAGGCAAATCAAATCGCCTGGTTTGCGACTGCTTCGCAGCCGAACGGGGGCAAGCCCCCTCGCCACAATAGTTTTTGTAAGGTTTGAAATTATCTGACTGACTCAGATCCAGCAGTCACTGTTTTAACGTACCAGTACAAGGCAATCTGCAATGACCTCACGTGTCGCCAGCAAGTCGTCGGCCATACCTTCCCCACAAGTCGCCTCCCCGGCGCTGTTGATCCCCGCCCTGCTGCTGTTTGTCTCCGGTGCCGCGGCGCTGGTGTATCAGGTGCTGTGGATCAAACAGCTGTCATTGGTCGTGGGCGTCGAGGTCTACGCCATCACCACCGGGATCAGCGCATTCTTTGCCGGGCTGGCCTTGGGCGGCTTGCTGTTCGGCCGCTGGGCGGACCGGATGCAGCACCCGGTTGTGCTCTACGCCGGTCTGGAAGTGCTGGTGGCGGTACTGGGCGTCGCTGCGACCTTCGCCATGAGCCTGGCGGCCAGCCCGTTTGCCTGGCTGGAAGCGCACGTGGGCTTGCTGGCCTGGGTACTGCCGTTCGCGCTGGTGGGTATTCCCGCGTTGCTGATGGGCGGCACCTTGCCGGTGCTGGTTCGCTCCCTGGCCGCTGACCCGCAACACCTGGGCAAGGCCGGCGGGCAACTGTATGCGGCGAACACCGCCGGGGCCATCGCCGGCACCCTGCTCGCCGCGTTCGTGCTGGTTGCCACCCTCGGCGTGCGCGGCAGTGCGCTGGCCGCTGCCATGCTGAACCTGCTGGCCGCCGCAGGGGCCCTGTGGTTCCAGCGCCGGCGCGTGGCCCCCGTTGATACGGTAGCGAAACATCACGTTCAAAAAGCCCCCGACCGCCTGGCCCTGTGGCTGTACTCCATTGCCGGTGGCGTAGCGCTGGGCTACGAAGTGGTGTGGTCGCAATCGATCGTGCAGTTCATGAGCACCCGTACCTACGCCTTTGCCGTGGTGCTGGCAACCTACCTTACCGGGTTGTTCCTGGGCAGCATGCTGCTGGCCCGTCGGGTCGATCGCCTGCGTGATCCCTGGGGGGTGTTCGGTTTGCTGATTGCCGCAGCCGGGGCGATTGCCTTGCTGGAAGTGGCGTTGCTGGGACGCTGGCTGGTGCTCGCCCAGACCCTGGCTGAATCCTGGGTATTGTCATGGGGCGGCAGTGAACTGGCGGGCATGAGCACGCGGTTTGCGGTGGCTGCCTTGAGCATTGTATTTGTACCGACCCTGTTGCTGGGTGCGGCGTTCCCCTTGGCCCTGCGCTTGAGCGTCGGCGGCGCACAGGTGGGGCGCAACGTCGGCGAAGTCGTCGCGTTCAATACCCTTGGCGGGATCATCGGCGTGATGCTCTGCGGCTTTGTCCTGATCCCGATGCTGGGCCTGGTACGGACCCTGGGCCTGCTGGCGATGATCGCCGCCGGAATCGCGTACCTCGCCGTGCGCAAGGGTCATGGCGTGAAGAAAGGCCGGCGTCAGGCGGTGGTTGCCATTGGCCTGGTGTCCCTGGCACTGGCCGTGTTCACGCCGGTCAACAAGCTGGCCAGCCTGCTGCCGGGCGCACGCAATGGCACGCTGACGTTCTACGAAGAAGGCCGTGGCGGGACCGTCGCCGTGGTCACCCAGGGCAAGGGCGAACGGGCGTTCCAGCGTTTGTATATCCAGGGCGTGTCCAATACCGGCGACACCATGCCGTCCCTGCGTTACATGCGGATTCAGGCGCTGCTGCCCTTGCTGATCCACAACGGTGAACCGCGTTCGGCGCTGGTGATCGGCTTCGGCACCGGCATCACCGCCGGCGCCCTGACCCGCTACCCCGGCCTGGAACATCGCGTGGTCGCCGAACTGCTGCCCTCGGTGGTCAAGGCGGCCCCCTTGTTCAAGGGCAATTTCAATGCCGCAGCCGATCCGGGTGTCAATGTGCGCTTGCGTGACGGTCGCCAGGAACTGCTGCGCAATCCCCAGCGCTACGACCTGATCACCCTTGAACCGCCACCGCCCTCCGCTGCCGGCGTGGTCAACCTGTATTCCAGGGACTTCTACCAACTGGCCGCCAGCCGTTTGCAAAAACAGGGCCTGGTCGCCCAATGGCTGCCGCTGCCGACGCAGAACATCGACGACTCGCGCTCACTGGTGCGCAGCTTCCTCGACGTATTCCCCTACGCGAACCTGTGGACCAGCGAGTTCCACGAGATGCTGCTGGTGGGTTCGATGGAGCCGATTGAACTGGATGCGGCGAAGATCAACGCACGCTTCCAGCAGGACAGCGTCCGCAGCACCTTGCAGGATATCGGCATCGGCTCGGCCGCGGCGTTGCTCGCCACCTGGGTGACTGACCGTGCGGGGCTGGAACGCTTCGCTGGGCAAGCGCAACCGGTGACGGACGATCAGCCGCGCATCGAATACGCGCCGTGGGTGCGGGCCAGGGAAATCACCCGAGTGCTGCCCGCCCTGCTCGGCCTGCATCAGTCACCCGCACTGCTGAACGCCGATACCGGGTTCATCGAGCGCATGAACACCCAGCAACAACGCCTGATGCAGTTCTACCGGGCGAGCCTGCATGCCTATGAGGGTGACCGTGAGGGTTGGGCCAGGGAGATGCGCGAGGTGATGCGTGGGGACTCCGGGAATCCGTATTACCGGTGGTTTGTCGGGGAGTGATGTTGCGCCTTGGCGGCCGCCTTCGCGAGCAGGCTCGCTCCCACATGAGGATGTGTTCCCCTGTGGGAGCGAGCCTGCTCGCGAAGAGGCCATCTGCCTCAAAACAATGCCATTTGACAGACGCCGACCCTCCGGCAAAGCTGCATCAAGCCTCAACGCGCGCCTGACGGCAATCGCACCTGGACCATGGAAGTCGTAATGCCGAAAAATAAAAACAAAGCTGCACAGCCAAACCCTGATTCGCAACCGACCCTGATCAACCGTTATCTGTTCCCCGTCACCATCGGCATCCTGTTGCTGACTGTGGCGGGTATTGGCTGGTTTTTGCTGAGCAGTACACCCACGCCGCCCAAGCCGGTCACCGTCAGCCCCCCTGCTGTTCAACCGGCCAAACCGCAACCCGTCGCCATCGCGCCTGCAAAAATGGTCGACGAGCAGCAATGCCAGGGTTGCCACGGCGAGCAGGTCAAGGACTGGCAAGGCTCCCACCACCAGTTGGCGATGCAGCAAGCCAACGCGGACACGATGCTCGGCGACTTCAACAACGTCACCTTCAAGGCCGAAAAGGAGACCACGGTGTTCTCGCGCAAAGGCGACGAATACTGGGTCAACACGCCGGGCATCGATGGCAGGAGTACCGATTTCAAGGTGGCCTATGCCTTTGGCATCGCCCCCTTGCAGCAGTACCTGATCGAAGTCGGCGAAGGCCGGTTGCAGGCCCTTGGGATTGCCTGGGATACCGAAAAGCACCGCTGGTTTCACCTCTACCCGGGCCAGGGCGTGAACTTCAAGAACCCGCTGCACTGGAGCAAACCGAGCCAGAACGCCAACTTCATGTGCGTCGAATGCCATACCACCGGCTTCAAGCGCAATTTCGATGCGGCAAAAAACACCTTCGACAGCAATTGGAACAGCCTGGGTGTCGGCTGTCAGGCCTGTCATGGCCCCGCATCCAGTCACCTGGAATGGACGGCGAAGAAGACCGATCTGATCCATGCCGGCTTTGCCGTCGACCTCAAGGACAAGAACGCCACCGTCGAAATCGAAACCTGCGCCCGCTGCCACTCGCGCCGCGCGCCTCTGGATGATGGCTACACGGTCGGCAAGCGGCTGATGGACGACTACCTGCCGAGCGTCCTGACCCGCGAGCTGTACGCGCTGGACGGCAAGATCAAGGACGAAGTGTTCGAACACGGCTCCTTTGCCCAGAGCAAAATGTTCGACAAGGGCGTGCGTTGCAGCAACTGCCACAACCCGCACAGCACGCAATTGAAAGCGCCAGGCAACGGTGTCTGCCTGCAATGCCACAACACCGCCGGCAAAACCACCGTGGAAGGCGTCGACGGCAAGGGCCTGCAAGCGAAAAACTACGACTCCGTCGAACACACTCGCCACACCACGGGCCAACCGGGTTCGCAGTGCGTGGATTGTCATATGCCCGGCAAGTTCTACATGGGCAATGACTACCGGCATGACCACAGCTTCAGCATCCCCAACCCTGAGCGGGCAAAGAAACTCGGTACGCCTGATGCCTGCCTGACCTGCCACCAGGGCAAGGCCGGCGACAAGATCACCGAGCAGTTCAAGCTGTGGAACACTGCCAACGCCAGCGCGGTACAAGCCCCTCGCTACGACGAAAGCCTGTGGCTGATTCGCAACGGTCAGGCCGGTGCCGCACAGGCCTTGATCGAGCAACTGCAACGCAGCAACTTGCCGGCGATCCAGCGCGCGACGCTGCTTGGCGAACTGGCGCAGTATCCGAGCGAGCAAGCGTTGAAACTGGCCACCAGGGACCTCAACAACCCGGCGCCGCAAGTCCGTGAGAGCGCCATCCGCGCACTCAGCGCCTTCCTGCCGCCAGCGGAACGTGCGCCACTGCTCACGCCCTTGTTGAGTGACCCTGTGAGAGCCGTGCGCATCGCCGCCGCCCGTGACCTGCTCAGTGTCGCGGCCAACGGCCTGGGCACGGCCCAGGACAGCTGGAATGCCGCCATCGCCGAATACGAGGCGGTGCAGAAAAACTTGCTCGAACGCGCCGAAGCGAACCTCAACCTGGCGATGCTGTATCAGGCCAGCGGTCGCAATGCAGAAGTCGAAGGATTCCTGCGCACGGCCCTGCAGCGCGATCCGGACTTCTACCCGGCGCTGGTCACCCTGGTGCAGTGGCTGGAGGCCAACGGTCGCAGCCAGGAAGGTCATGCCCTGCTGGCGCAAAGCCTCAAGGACCATCCTGACTCGGGCCTGCTGCAATACACCCAGGGCCTGGCACTGATTCGTGCCGGCCAGGCGGCTCAAGCCATGCCGTACCTGCGCCAGGCCGCGAAGCTGGAACCGCAGAGTGGGCAATTCGGCTACGTACTGGCAGTGGCCCTGCATGACAGCGGCAAGATTGACGAGGCCTGCGCCGAACTGGAACGGCTGTTGAAAGAGCAACCGGCCAACCGTAATGCCCGCTTGTCGCTGATCCAGTATTACCTGGCCAACGGCCAGGAGCCCAAGGCCCAGGTGCTGTTGCAGGGCTGGAAGAAAATGAACATGGGGGATCCGGCGTTGAAATGATCGGGGGGCTGGCTCAAAGGCCTCTCGCGGGCAAGCCTCGCTCCTGGGAAATCAATGTGATCTCCGTAGGAGCGAGCCATTTTGCGGTGTAACAGCCAATCCATTCACTGATCCGCGGATCCCGCAACGGCGAGAATGTTGCAGGGCACTTGATACAGGACATGCTCCGTCGTACTGCCCACCCATTTGCCCAGTCCCTTGCGATGCGCATTTCCCATGACGATCACATCCGCCCGGTGATGCGCTGCAAAGTCGGCCAGTGCTTTGCCAGGTGGCCCTTCAACGAAGTGTTGTCGCTCAGTGGGCACGCCGTAGTGGTCGGCCAGTGCGATAAATGACTTTTGCAGTGACTTGCGCACATCGCTGCTGAAGCCCGGCATCGTCACTGCACCAGCACCTGCGTCGGATATATGTGTCAGCGATAGATCGTAGGCATACAGCAGATGCAGCTCCGCGCTGCATTGCATCGACAATCCGTTCGCCGCCTGGATGATGCGGTCGTTGATGCCAGTGATCTGAGTCTCGGGTTGAGACGGATCGACTGCCGCCACTACCACTCGCGGAAGTGGGCACCTGACTTCGCTGACCAGATGCACAGCCACCGGACATTCGCGCAACAGGTGCCAATCCAGAGGCGTAATGAAAACGCGTTTGAGCGCCGACTCGTGTTGCACGTCCTTGATAACCAGATCCGGCTGCATTTCTGCCACATGCACAAGTATTTCTTGCAGCGCGGTTCGCGTAACAAGCACTTCGGTACTCACCTTGACCCCGTGCCCGCGAATTAGCTCGGCCTCATCCTTGAGCCACTTTTCGTTCTCTTGCTGACAGGCCTCACGAAAACGCGCACCTGCGCTCATCAAACCCAAGAGGTTGGAGTCTTCGATAAACACCGTGATGTGCAGCGCTGCACCAGTGGCTTGGGCAATGGCGATAGCTCGTTCCAACGCCGGGGTGTGGCGCATGGCTGGACCTGCTATCAGAAAGAGTCGTTGATACTGGCTCATGTAACACCTCCAAACGTTCCGGGATATCCAATTCCCCCAGCGCTCTGGCCTGTCACACCACCGACGATTTACTATCGCCTCAACTGTCTGGATCGACACTATCAATATACGCCTGGATTCAATCAATCCCCCACTTCACCGAGTCGACTTTTTCAAAAGCGGCGACGCCCTAAACACATTTTCTTACAAATACTTCATTTGCATAAAATCGATCCTGCAACTATAGGTGATAAGTTATGGCCCTCGATCGGGCCAAGAGATGCCTAGCCTCAAATGCGCATCAAGCTACCCAGTATTCCTGCCCTCGGTGTTTATCTCGCACTGTCTTGCCTCTTTGTGACCGCATGGTTACTCAATCCTGCCCACACGCATTCGTCCTTTGCGATGAATCCAGTGAAGGCTGTGACCGATCAAGTGGCCAGGCCCATTTATACCAGCCGTTTCGCCTCGTCCGGGCTGGTGGACTTCGTGCACTCCTCGGCCGTAACAGCCTTGCCTGACGGTAGTTTGATGACAGCCTGGTTTGCCGGCTCTCGCGAAGGCGCAGCCGATGTGCAGGTGCGTTCCGCCCGCTTCGACGCGAAAACCGGCGAATGGGGTGCCGAACGGGTATTGGCGACACGGAATTCGACCCAACAGGGCACCCAAAGATACATTCGCAAGCTGGGCAACCCGGTGATTGCACTGGCGCCGGATAAACGCCTGTGGTTGTTCTACGTATCCGTGTCCATGGGCGGCTGGGCCGGCAGTGCAGTCAACGTGATGGTTTCCGACGATTTCGGTGAAACCTGGTCCGCTCCGCGCCAACTGATCACGTCCCCCTTTCTGAACATCAGCACCCTGGTCCGGTCCGCCCCCGTGTTTCATGCCGACGGTTCCATCGGTTTACCGGTCTACCACGAGTTCCTGGGCAAGTTTGCCGAGTACCTCTACTTGAGCGCAGACGGTGATGTGATCGACAAATACCGCATCAGCCACGGCAAGAACTCATTGCAACCCACGGTGGTTCCGCTGGATGGGCAGCGCGGCATCGCCTTGTTGCGTTATGCCGGCAACACCCACCACCGTGTTCTGGCAACCCGCACTGAAGATGCCGGACAAAGCTGGAGTGAACCTTATCCGCTCGAGCCATGGAATCCGAACTCCTCGCTGGCAGCCGTCGCAACCCCCGAGCATGGGTTGCTGGTAGCGCTCAATGACCTGCAAGAGGGTCGCTTCAAGCTGAGCCTTTATGGCACCGACGAAAAAATGGACGATTGGCGCTCGTTGCGTGACCTGGACAAATCACCTGATCCGGAAGGAGATCCGTTTTCACCCCAGGCCTACAAAAAAATCATAGGCAATGAGTTCCGCGGTTCCAGTGGCGCGCTGCGCCAACCTCTGGAGGCGCAATTCCTGAACAATCTCGACACACGTGTCTGTAACCCCCGAGGCTGCGAGTTTGAATATGAATATCCATATTTCATCCGCAGCCCGGACGGCATGTATCACCTGGTTTATTCCTGGAACAACACTTTCATCAAGCACGTTACTTTCAACGATGCGTGGCTGTCCGAGCGACTCAAATGATTAACCTTTGGCAAGCCCATGTCTGCTTCGCGATGATCATCTTCCTCTTGCTGCCGTCTTTCGGTTTGAACAGGAGCTGGCGTATCGCGCTGCTGGCCGCCTTGCTGGCCGCCAGCTTCATACCGCTGGACGGGTTGTCGTTGGCCACGTATTTGCGCAGCCACATCGATGACCTTGCGATCACGTCACTGGTGTTCATGGCATGGGGCTGTTTACGTCGGCTGGGCTACCTGCCGCCTGCGCGGCAGGGTAAAACCTGCATTCTGATCATGTTCGCCCTGTTGGCCCTGGTGCTGTACCCGGCAACCCTTGGTCTGAGCGATCTGGATCCTTATCGACTTGGATACAGCCCGCGCCCGATGTTGATTTTCTTCGCATTGCTCACTCTGGGCCTGTTTTACCTGCGCAACAGCCTGGCCGTCGTGATGCTGTCCAGCGCGACCCTGGCCTTCATCGCCGGGATAAAACCTTCGCAAAACTATTGGGATTACCTGATTGATCCACTACTGGGTCTGTTTTGCTGTGCGGCACTTCTGATGCTTTTCACACGCTGGACGTATGGTTGCCTGAACAAACAACCCAGCCCAGTGTTTAAAGCATCCAGATCCGTTTGAGCTTCGTCGACAAATTTAACAGGGGAACTTGGATGGGTTGGCTGCAATCGAGACGTTTGCACTATTGGCTAGGCGCAACAGCGATTCTGTTTGCGTTGTTTGCCCTGCTACGGGTGGTGTTCTTTTTCGGCTATTCCGGTTTCGACGCTAATGCCCTGATCAAGGACGAGGCCGTACGGGAAACCCTGGGCATCGGCTTTCGTTTCGATCTGCGCCTGGCCATTCTGGTAATGCTGCCGTTGGCTTTGCTTGCCTGGATTCCTCGCTGGAACCTCATCACAAGCCGCTTGCTGCGCTGGGTCGCACGCCTTTACATTGTCGCGGCTCTAGGCGCCCTGCTGCTGATCTACATCATCGATTTCGGGCATTACGCTTACCTGGGCATGAGGATCAACGCCACGGTATTGCGCTTCATCGAGGATGCACAAATATCCCGTGACATGGTCTGGCAGACCTACCCGGTCATCTGGATTTCTCTGGGTTGGCTGGCAACGGTAGCGTTGACGACACTGGCCCTGGTGCATCTGGAGCGTGTGACGCTGGACCGCCCTCGCAAACCGATTCACCCGTTCTCTGCCACATGGGGCGGCGCGTTGATGGTCATGGTGGTATTGCTGGGCATTTTAGGCCGTGTCGAGAACATGAACCTGGAAAACCCTGTGCCATTGCGCTGGAGCGATGCCTTCTTCTCGGGCAATAACCAGACTGCCGCACTAGGGCTCAACCCGGTGATCTTCCTGTATGACACGCTCAAGGTCGGCCAGTCGCGCTATGACGAAGCACAGGTGCGCGAGCACTATTCAGTCATGGCCAACTACCTGGGCGTTGACCAGCCCGATCCGCAAACGCTTAATTTTGTTCGCCACCAGGCACCACAACCCTACAAAATACCGGGATCACGACCGCCGAACGTGATGTTTGTCATGCTTGAATCCCTGGGCACCAGTGCTGTCGGGGCTTACGGTAACCCGATCAATCCGACCCCCAATCTCGATCGCCTGGCCACGCAGAGCTGGTTCTTCGAGCACTTCTATGTGCCGGTGACCGGCACCGCAAAAACCGTATGGGCCAGCATTTCCGGGGTCCCTGACGTCACGCGTCAAGAGACTGCGACGCGTAACCCGTTGATCACCCGGCAGCACTCCCTGGTCAATGCCTTCACCGGCTACGAGAAGATCTACACCATCGGCGGCAATTCCGGCTGGGCCAACATGAATGCCTTGATTCGGCAAAGCATCGACGGCGTTCGCCTGTACGAAGAGCGGGACTGGAAATCCCCGGTGGTGGATGTCTGGGGCATTTCCGATCTGGACCTGTTCAAGGAGACCGACCAGCTCCTGCAGGCGCTGCCCAAGGACAAACCGTTCTTTGCGTATGTACAGACTGCCGGCAACCATCGTCCCTTCACGATTCCCAAGACCAATGATGGATTCGAGGTCAAGCACCCTACCCTCGAGGAAGTCCAGGCCGCAGGATCGCGCAGTGTCGAGCAATACAACGCCGTGCGCCTGCTGGACTTCAACATCGGCCGCTTGATGGAAATCGCCAAGGCCGGCGGCTACTACGACAACACCATCTTTGTGCTGTTTGGCGACCACAACACCCGTATCGCGCAGATCCCTTTCCTGGCCCCGGCCTATGAGCAACTGGGCCTGGAAAGCAATGCGGTGCCGATGATCATCCACGCCCCGGGCTTGCTCGGGACACGCAAGGTCCAGGAGGCGGTTGGCCTGGTGGATTTGTTGCCAACCGTGGCGGGCATGGCCGGTCTTGAGTTCCGCAACAGCGGCATGGGTCGTGATATTCAGCAGCCGGCGCCCGAGGGTGAACGCGTGGTACCGCTGGTATTGCGCGAAGGAACGTTCCCGCTGATTGCCGGCGTGACTCAACATTACATGGTGCAAATGGAGCACGACGGCAGCTCGCCAACGCTCCACGACCTTGCCTCGAAGACACCCCTGGACAACGTGGCCGAGCAAAACCCTGAAGAGTTCAAACGCCTGGTGCAGTTGACCCGCGCCATGCATGAAACCTCAAGGTTAATGCTGTATCAGAACGTGCGACAGTAACTGCTGGCGCCAGCGAGCCCGCGTCTATGGTGCAGATAGACGCAGGTCGCCCTGACCTGTGACATCAGCTGCGCTCCCGGGGAATCAGGCTCTGCAGCTGTTGCGCCAGAAAGTTTGCATCGAACTCAAAGGTATCCGGGTCCTTCAAGCCATTGGTCTTGCGCCACTGCCAACCAGTGGCCGGCGGCATGCACACCAGTGACACACTGCCATAACGCGCTGCGGTAAATCCCATCACGGCAATGGAAATCTGCCCGCCGACACCCATCACATCCGGTACGAACTCCACCGGCTTGCCAGCAATCACAATGGACAGCTTTTCGCTCTTGAACGTCGATACCTCGACTGGCACGCTCGGCCCCGATGCAACATAGGCCTCACGGCTTACTTCCAGCAGATGCGGTACCAGCACTGGCTCCAGCCACTGCTGGATCTGATCGAACAGTTCAGCAATGCGCGCCGCCCATTGTGCCGATTGCGACTCGAACAGCTGTTTCTTGTGCGCTTCACTTACTGCGTAGTGACGAAGCATCTCGCCCAGTTGCTGTACATCGTCCATTGCGGTGATCCTTTGGTTGAAGCAGTACTGCGGACATTCAGAATGGCAGATGCGCGTTGCCAGCGTACGACTAAAAGCGCGAACGGTATTGAAAGTGGACTTGCTGATCTGCCCGAACAAAGCACCCTGCCCTTGCTCGACACCACCGACCTGCATGCGCCAGCTGCGGTGGCGTTCGCCCTGGGCGAATGACTCAGCCGGCCCTGGGCGGGCGACGCAGGCGCGCCATGCTCAAGGTGTCCACCAGTACACCGTCGCGAACGGCGTAATCACGAAACAGGCCCTCGGTTTCGAAGCCGAACTTGCGGTACAGGGCAATGGCCGCTTCGTTATCGGCATACACCGAAAGCTCGACGCGCTGCAGGTTCATCCAGTTGTCGGCGATATCCAGCGCCGTCGCGAGCAGCTTCGAACCCACGCCCTTCCCTTGCCACTCGACCGCAACGCCCATGCCGAAACTGCCGGCATGGCTGCGACGTATGCGCGAGAACTGTTCCAGGCCAATGTTGCCGATGACCGTGCCTTGATGCAGGGCCACTACCTTCACCAGGCGTTCGTTATCCAGCGCCAGGCGACTGCGCCAAAGCTCGGTGGACTGAAACGGCATTTGCAGGGTCTGCCGGGCGATGGCGGGATCGTTGTACAGCGCCGTAATGCCTTCGATATGGGATTCGTTGAAGCGCTCGAACGTGATAACGGGTTCGGTGGTCGGCATGGGTGAATCATCCTTGAAGCAGACATGGCCGTTCACTCTATAACGCTTTCTTCACGTGTGGCGAGAATCAATGTGGGAGCGGGCTTGCTCGCGAAGGCGTCTGGTCAGTCGACATTGTTGTTGAATCACACACCGCATTCGCGAGCAAGCCCGCTCCCACATTTTGATCGCATTCAGCTTTCGAACCACTCCCAACGCTCGCTGAAGGTGTTTTCGATCAACTCGACGACCGTCCGCACCTGTGCTTCACCCTGTGACTCGGCATTGACCGCCATCCACACCTGTCGCCGCATCGGCCGGTCAAACAGGCCCGGCAAGGCAACGAGGCCGCGGTCGAAATGGCTCATGTAGTGCGGCAGCAGACCGACGCAGGCGCTGCAACGGATCATCTCCAGCATCAGTTCGTAGGATTGCAACTGCACAGCTCCCGCCAGGCGTTGGTCCACCAGTGCATTCCATGGCCGGAAGCTTTCAACCTGGCAGTCCTGCTGCCATTGCACCAGGAGGAAATCGGCCAGTTCCTCTTGGCACTCCGGCCTGGAAGCCACCCGTGAGTAACGCTTGGCAATGTGCGGCAGGTATTCCAGTTGCGCCAGAGACCGGGGTTCGGTGGTGGCAAAGCTCGGCCCCGGCAACGGAGATCCGGTTTCGCCCAGCCACACCACCACGTCGGCGCTCACCGCTTGCAGGGACAGTTCGCTGTCGAGGGTCTTGATGTCCAGGCGCACACTGGCATTGCGCCGCAGCAGCGCCACCAGGTCACGCCCGAGAATGTCATGCAGGATCGAATCGGCCACGGCCAGCCGAATCAACGGCTGTTCGATCACCGGCAGATCGCGCTCATGGGCCAGTGCGATCAATTGTGCGTGCAAGCGCAAGCCATCGCGGCTGAGGCTCAAACCATTGTCTGACGGGTTGAACAGTGAGCAGCGCAGCTGTGTCTCCAGCAGCGCCAGTTGCCTGCGCAGGCGGGTGGCCTTGATGTTCAGGCTGCGCGCGGCCTGCATGAAACAACCGCAACGGGCACTGACGGTGAAGCACAGCGCCAGTTCGGGGTCGATACACGCAGCCAACTGGCGCCAGGACGCATTTTTATCGATGACTACACGATACTCGGTAGCGCACCGGTGGGCGCCGGTTTCCATGACTGACATCGAGGACTCCCTGTCGACATGACACTGACAGTTCCATCCTGCGGATCATTGATGAACCTGCCGTGACAATGGCTCAGGCGCTGGGTGTCTGGCGAAAGCTCACGGCCAGGCGATTCCAGCTGTTGATGGTGGTGACGGCGATGGTCAGGTCGACCATTTCGCTTTCACTGAACTGCTCCCTGGCCAGCGCGTAAACATCGTCCGGGACGTGGCTTTGCGAGAGCAAGGTCACCGCTTCGGTCCAGGCCAGCGCGGCTCTTTCCCGCGGATTGAAAAAGTTGCTGTCGCGCCAGACCACGATGGAATACAGGCGGCGGTCGCTTTCGCCGAGGCGCCTTGCATCCACCGAGTGCATGTCGGTGCAGAAGGCACAGCCGTTAAGTTGCGAGGCGCGAATCTTGACCAGGTGCAGCAGGCCCTGCTCGATGCTCAGGCCGCTGGTCAGGGCCTCCATGGCGATCATGGCCTTCATCGCTTTGGGAGACGCGCTGTAGTAATCCAGGCGGGGCTTCATGGTGCGTTCTCGTGCTGCCTTGAGTTGATTTTCACGGTAAGCGCTGGCGCGCGAGCATGACAGATCCAATTTCGCGATTTCCCCGTGGACCACGGCCTGCAGACCAATTGACGGTTTTTCCAACGCGCAACTTCTGCCGACCGAGCGGATAAGGGTAATCTTGCGCGACGCACACGCACCTCAACAGCCCCGGAGTCTCGCCGACATGGAACTGCATGTTGTCATCAACGGCCGTAAGGACCTGGCCGGCCAGCTGTATAACCAACTGCGCAGCGCCATCGAGTCCGGACGCCTGGCCGCCGGGACGCAACTGCCGCCCAGCCGGTTGCTGGCCGAACAATTGGGTATTTCGCGCAAGACCATTTCCGATACCTACGCCCAGTTGACCTACGAAAACTTCCTCACCGGGGTGGTCGGCAAAGGCACTTACGTCAATGCGCGCTCATCGAAGGTGCAGTGTAAACAGAACTACACAGAGCTTGGCGGCTTCGAGGTGATCGAGTCCTGGCGCAACCTGCCGGTGTTTCTGCGTCATCCGACCCTGGAAGGCTCGCTGCGCTACGACTTCATTGGTGGCGCCACCAGCAAAGGCCAGTTTCCTCAGGACGACTGGCGTCGCTGCACCTCTCACGCGCTGCGCCAGATAGCCGGCTCCAAGGGCTTGTACAGCCTGCCTGAGGGCTTGCCCGCTCTGCGCAACGCCATTGCGCGGCACATCGCGTTCTCCCGCGGGGTCAATTGCCAGGATGAGGATGTGGTGGTGTGCAACGGCGCGCAGCAGGCCCTGGACCTGATTGCGCGGGTGCTGATCAGTCCGGGCAGCCTGGTCGCCATGGAGGACCCCGGCTACCCGCCGGCGCGGCTGCTGTTCGGCACCCATGGTGCCACGGTGATCGGCGTGCCGGTGGACGCCGAAGGCATTGTGGTGGAGCAGATTCCTCGCGGCACGCGCCTGATCTACGTCACCCCGTCGCACCAGTTCCCGCTGGGCATGCCGATGAGCCAGGCGCGCCGGCAAGCACTGCTGGCCAAGGCCCATGAGCTGGGCGCGATCATCATTGAGGACGACTACGACAGCGAGTTCCGCTACGAAGGGCGCCCCACCGATTCCCTGCAAAGTATGGATGAACGGGGGATCGTCGCTTACGTCGGGACCTTTTCCAAAACCCTGCTGCCGGAATTGCGGCTTGGCTATACGATCCTGCCGCCAGCGATCCTGGAGGCCGTGGTGCGCGCCAAACAGCTCACCGACCTGCACACCTCAACCCTGCCGCAATGGGCGCTGGCCAAGTTCATCGCCGAAGGCTGCCTGCTCAAGCACATCCGCCGCTGCCATACGGTCTATGCCGGGCGCCGTGAACGGATCCTGACGCGCATGGCCGGAGACCTCTCACCCTGGCTGGAGGCGGTGCCGTCCACCGCCGGTTTCCACATGGTGGTGATGTGCAAAGTGCCCATGGATATTCCATTGGTGATCGAACTGGCGAAAAAAGTCGAAGTCGGGCTCTATGCCATCGACGGCTTTTTCTATCAGCAAGCGCCCAAGGCCGGGTTTTTCCTCGGTTTTGGCGCCATCGAGACCCTGGACATCGACACCGCCCTGGACCGTGTGCGCGACATTTTGCAGCAGGTGGCCTGACGGATTGGCCTGGGGTTTTATCCGGCGATTGGCTATTGGCGGTCCCCAGGGTCAGGCCTATCCTGCATAGGCGTTAACCCTCAATGAGCAGGATTCGTCCGGCCTGATTCAGGAGTGTGAGCAATGTCCCATGAAGTGATCAATACCGTACAGGTACAGGCCGCCGCCGGTCGCTCGGATGAACTGGGTAAGCAACTGCAAAAGATTGTCGAAACCCTGCGTGAACTACCGGGCTGCGAATCCTATATGGTCGACCGCTGCCCAGAGGACAGCAATCGCTGGACCGTCAGCGCCCGCTGGCAATCGGAAGCGGCCATGAAATCCCATTTCAACTGCCCCGAAGTCCAGGGTTTCATTGGCCTGGTCGACAGCCAACTGGCCAATGCCGTGGACTTCAACAGTTTTCCGATCGTCTGAAAACAAGATCAAAAGATCGCAGCCTGCGGCAACTCCTACACGGGATCTGCCACAGGCTGCGATCTTTGCTTTTCACCTCGGTCAATTGGTCCCCTCGCCTTCCGGAATATTGGCTGTTTAACCGCTACCGCTTGCGCACTACTGTGGTTTGCAACAACTAACCACCGCAGGTAAAGAACCATGAACATGTTGCGTTGCTGTGCTGCCTCCCTCGCCGCTCTGGCCATGATTGTGTCCGCTTCGGCCTTTGCCCATGACCCTTCGGAAAAGGTCACCGTTTTGCAGGACCAGATGCTGAAAAATGCCCCGGGCAAAAAGGCTTTGATGATCGAGGTTGACTACCAGCCAGGCCAATCGTCCATCGCCCACAAGCACGACGGCACGGCCATGGCCTATGTGCTTTCGGGGTCGGTCACTTCTCAGGTGAAAGGCGAAAAAGCGGTCACCTACAAGGCCGGTGAATATTGGTACGAACCCGCAGGTTCGGAACACCTGGTCTCGAAAAACGCCAGTACAACCAAGCCGGCGAAGCTGTTGGTGTTCATGGTATTGGCCCCCGACGAGAAAGTGTTGATCCCACTGGAAAACTGATGGCTGAACGTACAGCCATAAATAAAAAGGCTCGAATTACGAATTCGGGCCTTTTTATTTCCCGAGGCAATTAACCGCAGGCTATTAAGCCAAACAAAACTATTGGCCACCGGATAAGTTCGAACATTGGCCATTTCAATAAAACATCCAGGGTTTAGTCTTAAGTCACCGTCGGCACAACGCCGACAACTTCAACTGTCGACCAAACTGTTTCACTGGAGAAACGCCATGAAACTTGCACTTGTCAGTACATTGACCATAACGGTAGTGTTAACTGGTTGCTCGATCCCGACTGCGCCCACGGCGGTCTCTTCGCTCAATGGTATTTTCACCGAGCCGGTAGGCCGCAGTGGCGCCACCCTGGTTACCAACGGCAGCCATGTCTCGCTGGGCATCGTCTACAGCCAGAATACCCAGACGAACCGTGCCTATCTGCGGGACTACCAGGCCAACGCCGGCACCGGTTTCGGCCAGAGCCTGCTGGTGCAGCCGATTCATGACGCCTATGTAGCCACTTCCAGGCCAGACCTGGCCGTGGATTGGGTGAAGGCCTCCCTGCAGCGGCAATTCGGTTCGGTGACTGTGTATCCGGACATGCAGAGTCTCAGGGCAGCGAAACCGGACGTGATGGCGGTGGTCGACACCCGCAGCCAACTGATGACATCGCGCAGTTCAGACATCCAGTCAGATGTCAGTGCGGACTTTTACGACAAGAACTTTAACTATATCGGTACTGCACAAGGGCATGACGCCAAAGCACTCAGTCCCGTGTGGGCTGACTACAAACGCAGTGAAGACATAGTTGCCGACATCCATGAGCAACAGAATGTGCAAGTCAGGGCGCTGCAGAAGTTTGACCAGTCGCTCAATAGTTTGCTTAGCAAACCGACTAATCTCTCGATGATTGACAACACGCCAGAGCAAAACAGCTATTGATGTTATCGCCCCCCAGACTTTCTGAAGCCTAAAGACACGCTCAAGCTCGCTCCCACAGTAAATCAGGAAATGGGAGCGGGCTGTGTAGCACTGCGAAACAATTAACCAAGGTAAAACAAACAAATTAAAGTTATTTTAAGTTCGGCACGGAACAGCCACCTTTTCAACTTGAAATAATGGATTTATATATGAGCAAAGACCAGGAAAGATCCTTCATAGCGCACCTGAGCTGCGAAGGGAGCCCCATGACTTTTTTCGAAAGGGTATTAAGCGACAGGCATTTTCAGCAAGACGACGAAGATGGCCCGCACAAACACTTGATTACGACTGCAGAAGTCTACTCCGCTGATTTACAGAAAATGGTACCCTTGGGCGTCACCTCTAAAAATAAAAACAGCATAGGGATAGTGGTGCATTTCAGGTGCTATGACGACTACTACAATCTGCAGATTTTAAGCGAGTCCTACTACAACAACTACTTCAGCAAGAGCACCCAAGGTTTCCTCGGAGCGCTTCCGGCGGCGGGAGGTGATACGACTTCTTTTAACTTGCTGAATGAAAGTTTCAAGACTGTCACGCTAGATGATTTCGACAGCGACAATCAGACCGTTTACTTGCAGGCACGCAATGCAGGCGTTATCAAAAAAATGCTATGGGGCGCTCAGGTGAACCGTTATTGCTTCCACGACCTGGCGGGTCACCAGGTTTTATTCAAACTGCACATTCTTGAAAGAAACGTGGCCACCCCTCAAAGCACTACACCCTACACTTGAAATAGCAGTGTCTGCTGATTTGACCCATTAAAAAAAAGCCCCGCATCCTTCGATGCGGGGCTTTTTCATTCAACGCCTGATCAGGCCGCCGGTTCCAGCTCGGCGGCGACGGCGGCAGGCACTACCGCTTGACCGCTCAACGCCAGGTCCAGCAGTTCGCGGTTGGCCACCGCGTACATGGCGTAGTCAGTGCCGCTGGCGGCACGGATTTCCACCAGCATGGCGCGCCAGCGTTCGATCAAGCCTTCGTGCTGCGCCATCCACAGGGAAAGCCGTGCTTCCACGTCCTGGGTGCCGTCGCCCTGTTGCAGGACCGAGATGGTGATCGCGCGTTGCTGCCAGTCGACGTCATCACGGAACGCTTCACGGGCCAGGGCCTGCCAGTTGTTTTCAACCGGCAGAGCGCTGATCTGTTGCATGTACCAGGTGATGTCCAGCGCGCTACCCACGGCGAAGTAAGCCTTGGCCACCTCAGCCGGATCCTGGCCAGTCACGTCGGAAGCCTCGATGATCGGCAGCAGGGTGTACAGGTGCGAGGTACCAGCCACCATACGCGCCAGCAGCTCCGGCACACCGGCTTCGACGTAGGCCTGATAACGGCGCTGCCAGGTTTCACGGATCTCGCCACTGAGCAGCTCGTCGAGCTTCAGGCCCAACTCTTTCAAGTGCGGACCAAAGTGCGCGACGTCACGGGCAGCGTTCTGCTCGTTGCGACGGGCACGCAGGAACCAGCGCGTGGCGCGACGGCCCAGGCGCATCAGCTCGTCCATCAGCTCCAGTTGAACGTCGGCGGCAACCTGGTAGTCCAGGTTTTCGATCTGACGGAACCAGTGCGGGAGATGGAAAATGTCACGCACGATCACATAGGCGCCGGCCACGTTCGCCGGGCTCATGCCGGTCGACTCTTTGAGTCGTTGAACGAAGGTGATGCCCATGTGGTTGACCAGGTCGTTGGCGATCTGGGTGCTGACGATTTCGCGCTTCAGGCGGTGACGGCGCATGGCCACGGAGAACTTGCTCACCAGCGTTGGCGGGAAAGCGGTTTCCATGTCGCGGGTCAGGTAGTCGTCGTCCGGCACCAGGGAGCCCAGCAACTGCTCCTTGAGGTCGATCTTGCTGTAGGAGATCAGTACCGACAGCTCGGCACGGGTCAGGCCATGGCCTTGCGCGACACGTTCGTTGATCGCTTCTTCCGACGGCAGGAACTCGATGGCACGATCCAGCTTGCCGCGGCCTTCCAGGTCGTTCATCAGGCGCTTGTATTCGGCAATCCGCGGCAAGGCGCGACGGGCTGCCAGGGACAGGGCCTGGGTCTGCTTGTAGTTGTTGCCCAGCACCAGACCACCGACTTCGTCGGTCATGCTCGCCAGCAACTGGTTACGCTGCTTGTCGGTCATGTCGCCGGCCTGAACCACTTCGTTCAGCAGAATCTTGATGTTCACTTCGTGGTCGGAGCAGTCCACGCCACCGGCGTTGTCGATGAAGTCGGTGTTGGAACCGCCGCCATTGAGGCCGAACTCCACACGACCCAGCTGGGTCATGCCCAGGTTACCGCCCTCGCCCACGACTTTGCAGCGCAGTTCGTTGCCGTTCACGCGCAGTGCATCGTTGGCCTTGTCGCCGACATCGGCGTGGCTTTCGCTGCTGGCCTTGACGTACGTACCGATACCGCCGTTCCACAGCAGATCCACTGGCGCCTTGAGCAAGGCGTTCAGCAGTTCGGTCGGGGTCAGCTTGTCGGCCTCGATGTCGAAACGCTCTTTCATCTGCGGGGAAATCGCGATGCTCTTCGCGCTGCGCGAGAAGATACCGCCGCCTTCGGACATGATGCTGGTGTCGTAGTCCGACCAGGCCGAACGCGGCAGGTCGAACAGGCGCTGACGCTCGGCGAAGCTCGACGCCGGCTCAGGGTTCGGATCGATGAAGATGTGCAGGTGGTTGAACGCCGCGACCAGCTTCAGCTTGTCGGACATCAGCAAGCCGTTGCCGAACACGTCACCGGCCATGTCGCCGACACCGACCACGGTGATGCTGTCTTCCTGGACATTGATGCCGCGCTCGCGGAAGTGGCGCTGTACGCCGACCCACGCGCCCTTGGCGGTGATGCCCATCTTCTTGTGGTCGTAACCTGCCGAGCCGCCGGAGGCAAACGCGTCACCCAGCCAGAAGCCGTAGTCGATGGCGATGCCGTTGGCGATGTCGGAGAAGGTCGCGGTGCCTTTGTCCGCCGCCACGACCAGGTACGGGTCATCGTCGTCATGACGCACGACGTTGGCGGGTGGTACCAGGGCGCCGTCCTTCAGGTTGTCGGTGATGTCCAGCAGACCCGAAATGAAGATGCGGTAGCAGGCGATGCCCTCGGCCGCGATCTCGTCACGGCTGCCGCCCAGTGGCAGGCGACGCGGCAGGAAGCCGCCCTTCGCACCCACCGGCACGATCACCGAGTTCTTCACTTGCTGGGCTTTTACCAGGCCCAGGACTTCGGTACGGAAGTCTTCTTCACGGTCGGACCAGCGCAGGCCGCCACGGGCAACGTTGCCGAAGCGCAGGTGCACGCCTTCGACGCGTGGCGAGTACACGAAGATTTCAAACTTCGGTACCGGCTTGGGCAGCTCCGGAATCAAGTGCGGGTTGAACTTGAAGCTGAAGTACGACTTGTTATGGCCGTTGGCATCGGTCTGGTAGAAGTTGGTGCGCAGGGTGGCCTTGATCAGGTCCAGGTAGCGACGCAGGATGCGGTCTTCGTTCAGTACCTGGACGTCATCCAGGGCGCTGAGAATCGCGTGTTCCAGACGCTGTTGCTTGTCGTCCAGGTCATCGCTGGTCAGCTTGCGCGCCAGGTAGAAACGGGTCTTGAACAACCGGGTCAGTTCGCGAGCGATGTCGGTGTGGTTGTTCAGGGTGCTGGCGATGTAACCCAGGTCGAAGCCCAGGCGGATCTGCTTCAGGTAACGGGCGTAGGCACGCAGCAGCGCCACGTCACGCCATGGCAGGCCGGCGGTCAGTACCAGACGGTTGAACGCGTCGTTCTCGGCATCGCCACGCACGATGTGGACGAACGCGTCCTGCAGCGTGTCGTTGAGCTGCTGGATGTCGAGTTCCAGGCCTTCGGCGGCGGTGAACGCGAAGTCGTGAATCCAGAATTCGCGGCCATTGCTGTGACGCAGGTGATACGGGAACTCGCCCAGCACGCGCAGACCGAGGTTTTCCAGGATCGGCAGGACGTCGGACAGTGCCAGTGGGGTATCGGCGTGGTACAGCTTGCAATGCAACTGGCGCTGACCGGCAACCTGGCCCAGCGGCTGATAGAAGCTCATCACCAGCGGGTTTTTATCGCTCAGGCTCAACAGGTGCTGCATGTCGACCACAGCGGAATGCGCGGCAAAACGCTCGCGGTAACCGGCCGGGAAGCCTTTCGGGAAATCGGCCAGCACGTTGGTGCCCTGGGCTTCGCCGAAGCTCTCGACCGTCAGTGCGGCGTAGTCGTCCTGCCAGCTGCGGCAGGCCTGCACCACTTCTTTTTCCAGCAGCAGCGGGTCGATGTCGAGGCGGTTTTTCGGGTCGACGCGCAGGATCAACTGCACGCGGGCCAGCACGGACTCGGAGAAGAAGGTCCAGAACTCGCAATCGGTAGCTTTCAGGCGATCCATCAGCACTTGCTGGATCTTCTGGCGCACTTCGGTGGAGTAGATGTCGCGCGGCACGTAGGCCAGGCAGTAGCAGAAACGGCCGTACGGGTCTTTACGCAGGAACACGCGAATCTTGTTGCGTTCCTGGATCTGCACGATCGACATCACGGTGCTGAACAGCTCGTCCACCGGAGTCTGGAACAGATCGTCGCGCGGCAGCACTTCGAGCACCTGCGCCAGTTCCTTGCCCAGGTGAGCCTTGGCCTGGAAGCCGGAACGGTGTTCGATTTCCTCGACCTTGCGGCGGATGTACGGGATCACCCGCACGCTCTCGCCATACACCGACGAGGTGTACAGGCCCATGAAACGGCATTCCTTGATGACCTTGCCGTTGGCGTCGATTTCGCGGATCGACACGTAGTCCGGGTAAGCCGGGCGGTGTACACGGCTTGGGTGCGCGGCCTTGGCGAACGACAGCAGGGTCGGTTCGCGCAGGTAGTTCACGGCGTAGTCCTCGATGCGCAGGTCATCATAGGTCAGTCCGGCACGCAGCAGCTTGGTCAGGCCGAGGAAGGAGTCCTTGTCGTAGACGATATGGCCGCCATCGGCCTCATCGCTTACCACGAACTCTTCGTAGCCGAGGAAGGTGAAGTGGTTGCCCACCAGCCATTCCAGGAAGCTCTTGATTTCGTTCTTCTCGTCGCCATCGACGGCGAACTGGCTGTTGTCCAGCTTGGTCAGGATCTCCTGGACCTTGGCCTTCATCGGCTCGAAATCGCCGACGGCCACGCGAACTTCACCGAGCACCTGCTCCAGCTCTTTGCTCAGCACATTGAGCTCGGCGGTGTTGGCACAGCGGTCGATTTCCAGGTACATCAGCGATTCTTGCTGAATGTCGTCGCCCTGGGTGCCTTTAGGCAGGATTTCCAGCAACTCGCCCTTGCTGCCACGACGCACGCTCAGCACGGTGGTTTGCAAGGTATGGATGCTGTAGCCGCGGCGGTTCAACTCGGTACGCACCGAGTCCACCAGGAATGGCAGGTCGTGGTGCAGCACTTCGACCGCCGTGTGGGTCGACTGCCAGCCGTGGCGTTCGTAATCGGGGTTGAAGACGCGCACTTGCGGTTGCGCGTGATCGAAGCGCTCAAGCAGGCGCCATGCAGAAAGGGTGCAGCCAGCAAGGTCGGACAACCGACGCTGGGTCAGCTCGTCAAGGGAAATGATGCCGAAGAATTGTTCAGCGAACAGCGCCACTTGTGGCAGTGCCTGTTCACTGATGTGCTGCGCCAGTGCCGCTTGCAGTTGGTGCTGGAAGTCGGCTTTGCTGGCTGCGGTGAAGAACGCCATCTGTGGTACTCCGCTTGGGCTTGTTATTGATGGAAGCGTCGCGCGAAACCCCTTTCGGGGCTACGTTTCAAAGCTAGCCGTCACCCGGTTCCTGATTCTCGGGCAGAGGAAACAGGGTGACAGGTGGGTGAAGCTGGACGAGACACTCAGGTCACATTCACCTTCCGTGAATGGGCATCTGCAAAAACGACTGGCCACGGGTTGCTCCAATGTCTTTACAGGTATCCATTGGTTGCGCAGCTTAACCAGTGCGACAAGGCCCGTGCTTGCGGTGCTGCGACATATTCGGTCATCGGCACGCTGCTCTGGGCATGCGCATCGAACAACACTAGCAGTCGTACAGGAAAATGACGGATTTGCACCCGCATTTACGGGACCTTCGTACCAGAAATGACCGGTAACACACTGGTTGTTCGCTACATGAGCATGGCCGCTGGGACGAACAGAGTTTTTTTTTGGGGGGGGGGGAATGAGGCTTGGTGGCGTCAGGTGCAGTGATCAACGAAGATGAGCGGGTCAAAAGTGCCAGTGAGCACGGGGCCTTCAGTGCTCACTGGCAGTTCAAGATTTCGGCAGAGGCAACAACACTGCCTGGTTATGGGCAATCAATCCCTGGGTGCCAAGGCTGTCCCCACGGAGCTGAATAGAGATCCGGTGGCTTATTCTCGCTCTGGAAGTTTTGTTTGTATTTTTTCCCTTTGTGCGCAACCTCTTCGCCATAAGTTACATATTTTTTGCCGGCATCCCAGGTCGGGATATCGCCGCACTCACCGCCCCCGGCAGGTGCTTTGATATTGAGATGCTCAGTTAGCGTAATGGTATGCGTGCCAGCAGAAACGTTTAACGAAATTGAAGCGCTGGTATCGACGGTCACTGTCGGCGCTTTGAAAGACATCGATGCCGTACTGCCTGTCGAAGGTGTGAAGCCGGTTGCACTCCAATCATAAATCAGGGGTTTAACGGGAGATTCAGCATAGACATGTGCACTGAACATCTCCCCGGACTTCACCTCTTCAGGCAGGGCAAGACGCCCCGTAGGTGGTTTATCCGCTCCGTCTGCCAGCATCTTTTTGATGGCGGCTTCCAAATCAGGCTGCACCCCGATTTCCGTGCTATTGCCATTGATTTGCGGGTAGCCTGTATCCACGAGAATTTCGCGCAGAACTTTCGGTGGAATATTACCCAGGTCGTTAGCACGTGCTACCCCTTGCAGAGAAGCAACTACCCCGGCAAGGATCGGGTTGGATGAAGACGTTCCGCCGAAGGTATGGGTATAGCCCGTAGTCGGATTGCTGCGGCTCCAGTCGGTAGTGGTCACGTTCTCTCCCCAGCTGAACATATCAACGCGACTGCCATATTCAGAAAACGAGGCTCTGAGGCCGGTGTTGGGATCAACAGCACCCGCATAAATTGCGCCAGAGTCGAAAACGTTGCGATCAAAGTAACGTTTGAAATAAGGATGATCCAGATTGATATTGCCGTTGGCCGCAGCCAGTACCACATGCACACCCTTTTCTTCAGTCAGATAGGAAATCGTGTCGCGCACCGGACCGGAGTACTCCAGTGGCATATGGCATTCATCTGTGCAACCAACCTCGTTGAAAGGCGTGTAATCGTATTGCACCCCCAACTGCAAGACATCACCCGCCTGTAATTGGTCTGCCAGTTCCAGCAGTCTGTCCGACCCCCACTGCAGATAACCCAGCCTGGAATACGGCACGATGCCGGTAGTACCAAAACCATTTTCCTGAGAAGCAATGATGCCCGCGCTGGAAGTGTCATGGTCGTCCGTTTCAGCGTCGACCGTCAGTTCCAGATAGGGTTTTGGCAAGTCAACATGATCGTACGACCAATGATCTATTTCCGCGGAGATCAAACGCATATCTTGACCTTTGCCGCCCGAAACCTTCCAGGCTTCCAAGGCATTCACGCCACCTATTTTGTACGGGGATATTGCCGCTTTTCCTTGCAGATAATTTTGTCGCCCCGTGTAGTCTGGAATGTTTTTACTTGCCACGCCCGCAATAGGCGCGCCGTTATCCTTATGCATGCCGTCTACCTTTGGTTCAAAGTCAGCCGCTTCCACTAAAGGGCTTTGCTTCAACTTCAGAACCAATGCCTTAGCCTGCTTTTTCGTCAAGGTGCGGGTATCCACGATGAAATAACGATTCAAGCGATGCCTTTGCAGCGCCTGCAACTCTTCCTTGGTCCGTACCTTGGTAACCGGCACTAATGGCCTCACGTTCGGCGCAAGCTTCTTGAGTTCATTTAACGGGTTATGACTATCAACAGCTTTTTCTTTAGCGTCGGATATGGAACCCTGCTCTTTGACCAGAATGATCACATGCGAATAATCCGGCTCGGCCGCACAGGCCAATAAAGGCGATAAAACAGCGCAGAAACATACAAGACTCAGCCACTTGTTTATCGAATGCATGTTGACACCTTCCAGTGAGTATCGTGGGCGCTCGTTTAATAACTTTCGCCCCTTCCAAAAAAACAATGACGATCTTTTGCTTCAATGACAGATAAACGCAAAGACAAGGACTGGCTACTGTCAGAAATTACAGTGTCGACGACTGGTCAATGTTCTCCGGTCATTCTTGGACAGGCAACTTGTCCAAGTAACGAGTCAGCACGAACATTTCGTCTTTGCCGTGGTAACGCTTCAGAATGGCCAATGCGCTCGAGCAGAAATTTCCAAAGGCTGGCAGAATCGCCTTTTGTTTGTCTTTACAACGCTCGTCGAGCCAGGATTCCTCCATGCAAATGACCACCGCCCTTTTGATCGTCAACCCATGCGATGACGAAGAAGACAACATGGCCATGCTCTGCTGCCATAGTGACAAGGGCGAAATGTTCCTGATGAGCCGTTACCCGGATGAGGACGAACTGGAAATCACCCTCGACGGCGAACCCTCGACCCTGGAGGGCGTGAAAGTCACCCTTAGCCCTTCCCTGTTGAAGATTGAAATTGCGGCGGCAGATGCCGATGCGCTCAATGGGGATGATGTACTGGAAATCACCTTTGATGCCGACATGACAGATCTGTCTGAGGTGGATGAAACCTTGCAGAACATTCTCAAGGGTACTGGCACCTATATCAGCCAGATTTGATGGTGCCTTAGCGGGCGCCTTCGCGAGCAGGCTCGCTCCCACAGTCGACCGTGCTCTTCCAACAAGAATGCGATCAAATGTGGGAGCGGGCTTGCTCGCGAAGAGACCCGAAAGAACACCACCAGCCTGAAACCCGTAGAAAGTTCCTACAACGATTGCCAGCCATTTCCTGCACTTTGCACAAAATGCCGTTAGTCGCCGCCCCCCGCGATGGATTAAAGTAACGCCCCCAGCCCTGGCGCATTTTCGAACGTCCTCGGCCACCCTTTTGCAGGAACAGTCATCGATGGAACATCGTGAAGCGCTGCTCGCGCTGCGAACCTTTCTTTCAACGCAGATTCTCGGCCAGGAAAAACTCATCGAGCGCTTGCTCATTGCCCTGCTCGCTGACGGCCACATGCTGGTCGAGGGCGCCCCTGGCCTGGCCAAGACCAAGGCCATCAAAGAACTCGCCGAAGGCATCGAGGCCCAGTTCCACCGCATCCAGTTCACCCCCGACCTGTTGCCGGCCGACATTACCGGTACGGAAATCTACCGCCCGGAAACCGGCAGCTTCGTGTTCCAGCAAGGGCCGATCTTCCACAACCTGGTACTGGCGGACGAAATCAACCGCGCCCCGGCCAAGGTTCAGTCGGCCTTGCTCGAAGCCATGGGCGAGCGGCAAGTCAGTGTCGGGCGCAGCACCTATGAGCTGTCGCCGCTGTTCCTGGTGATGGCCACGCAAAACCCCATCGAGCAGGAAGGTACCTATCCGCTGCCGGAAGCCCAGCTTGACCGGTTCCTGATGCACGTGAAAATCGGCTTTCCCGATGCCGCTGTTGAGCGCCGGATTCTGCAGCAAGCCCGTGGAGAAGCCCTGAACGGCGAAGCGAAGCCTGAGCGTCGGGTTACTCAACAGACGATTTTTGTCGCGCGCAAGGAAATCCTCGGTTTGTACATGGCCGACGCCGTGGAGGAATACCTGGTGCAGCTGGTCATGGCCACCCGCATCCCGGCCAAGTTCGACCCGGAGATGGCCGAGTGGATCGCCTATGGTGCCAGCCCTCGCGGTTCGATTGCCCTGGACCGCTGCGCCCGTGCCCACGCCTGGCTGGCCGGCCGCGACTTCGTCAGCCCCGAAGACATCCAGGCCGTGCTGTTCGACGTGTTGCGCCATCGCATCATTCTTTCCTTTGAAGCCGAAGCCGCTGGCATCGATCAGGACCGGGTGGTCCAGCGGATTCTCGACGTCGTAGCCGTCGCTTGACCCCGATGAACGCCAGCCTGCCGCCCGAGCCGGGCATCCGTGTCAGCCTCGCCGACCTGATCGAGATGCGCCATCGCGTGCGTGAAGTGCAATTGTTTTCCACGCCGAGCCAGCGCAGCCCGCTGATCGGCCTGCACCACTCCAAACTGCGCGGACGTGGCGTCGACTTCGATCAGGTGCGGGTCTATCAGGCCGGCGACGATGTGCGCACCATTGACTGGCGCGTGACTGCCCGCACCCAGGAACCCCACACCAAGCTGTTCCACGAAGAACGTGAGCGACCGATCTTCATCATGGTCGAACAAAGCCGCCGGCTGTTTTTCGGCTCGGGCCTGATGTTCAAGTCGGTGCTCGCCGCCCAGGCCGCGAGCCTGATCGGTTGGGCCGCCCTGGGGCACAACGACCGGGTCGGCGGGCTGGTGTATGGCGACAACGAGCACTACGAAATCAAGCCTCGGCGCAGCAAGCAAAGCCTGCTGCAGTTGCTCAACCGGCTGGTGCGGGTCAATCAGTCGCTCAACAGCGAAAGCGAGCCGGACCGCGACGCCTTTGGCATTGCCCTGCGCCGTGCCCGGGAAGTGTCGCGCCCTGGCAGCCTGGTGATCGTGATCTGCGACGAACGCGCCCTTTCGGACAGCGCCGAGCAACAACTGAGCCTGTTGTCGCGCCACTGCGACCTGTTACTGCTGCCGTTGTCCGATCCGCTGGATCATGCCCTGCCCGCCGCAGGTCTGTTGCGTTTCGCCGAACGCGGCGCACAACTGGAACTCGACACGCTGAATTTCGATCTGCGCCAGACTTACCGGGCCCAGGCCGAAGCACGTATCGCCCGCTGGGAACTGCTCGCGCAGAAACTGCGGGTGCTGCTGATGCCGTTGAGCACTCAGAGCGAGATGGTCGAGCAATTGCGCGAATACCTGAACCCACAGAAACCGGGGAAAGGCCGATGAGCAGCCTTGATCAACTGCAACCGCTGATATCCCCGCCACCGGTGCAATTCTGGCCTCCGGCACCGGGTTGGTGGTTACTGCTGCTCGTGATCCCGCTGATCGGTCTGGGCCTGTGGAAGCTGCGTCGCTTCATTCCACACAAACGTCCCGTGGTACGTGCCGAACAGCCGCTTGACCCGGTACGCCTTGCGGCCCTGGCCGAGCTGGCACTGATGCCCAAGCCTTACGACGGTGCGCCGGCCGGTGCCTGGCTGCAGCAACTCAACGGCCTGCTCAAGCGCCTGTGCCGCAACCACTATCCCTACAGCCAGAGCCACACCCTCAACGGCCGCAAATGGCTGGCGTTCCTCGACAATCGCTGCCCGGCGGCCGGCCTGACCCGCTGGATGGTGCTTGTCGAAGGCGCCTACAAACCCGAATGCAAACTCGACGACAAGGCCATCGCCGGCCTGACCCAAGCCGTCGAAACGTGGATTCGCAAACATGTTTGAATTCGCCTGGCCGTGGATTTTTGCCCTTGCGCCGCTGCCGTGGCTGATGCGCATCGTCTTGCCGGTGGCCGACAGTGGTGAACCGGCACTGAAGGTCAGCTTCCTCAGCGATCTGGAAGGTCTCGCCGGGCGACGCGCCCGGGCCAACCTGCCAGCCTGGCGCCAGCAGGCCCCGTTCATCCTGCTGTGGCTGTTGCTGCTGGTCGCGGCGGCTCGTCCGCAGTGGCTCGGCGAACCCTTGCCGATTGCCGCCAGCGGCCGTGATCTGCTGGTGGCAGTGGATGTTTCCGGGTCCATGGATTTCCCTGACATGCAATGGCAGGACGAAGACATCAGTCGCCTGTCACTGGTCCAGCATCTGCTCGGAGACTTTCTCGAAAGCCGCGAAGGTGACCGGGTCGGGCTGATCCTGTTCGGCAGCCAGGCCTACCTGCAGGCACCGCTGACCTTCGACCGCCACACCGTGCGCGTCTGGCTCGACGAGGCGCGCATCGGCATCGCCGGCAAAAACACCGCCATCGGCGATGCCATCGGCTTGGCCCTCAAGCGCCTGCGCTTGCGTCCGGCAACCAGCCGCGTGCTGATTCTGGTGACCGATGGCGCCAACAATGGCGGTGAAATCGCCCCCCTCACCGCTGCGCGACTCGCCGCCAAGGAAGGCGTGAAAATCTACCCGATCGGCATCGGCGCCGATCCGGAGCAGAGTGGCACGGTCGGCTTTCTCGGCGTAAATCCGAGCCTGGATCTGGACGAACCGTCCCTCAAGGCCATCGCCGAGGCCACGGGTGGCCAGTATTTCCGTGCTCGCGACGGCAAAGAGTTGCAGGCAATCAAGGACACCCTTGACCAACTGGAGCCCGTGGCCCAGCAACCCACCCAGGCCCGCCCGACTCAAGCGCTGTATCACTGGCCACTGGCCCTGGCGCTGTGGTTGAGCATGCTCCTGGTGGCCCCCGTACTCTGGCCGGACAACCCCTTGCAACGCCTGTTTACCAAGGACCTGTTCTTGCAAACCCAACTGCTGCCTGACTGGCGCCAGCGTCTCAAACGCCTGCGCCTGCGGAGGCGTCGATGAGTGCGCTGTGGCCTTACTGGTTCCGCCCCTGGTGGCTGCTGTTGCTGCCGGTGCTCGGCTGGTTGCTCTGGCAACTCTGGCACCGCAAGAAGCGCGCCGGGCGCTGGCAAATGATTCTGCCACCGGCCTTTCACGCCGCACTGCTCAGTGGCGGCAGTGGCCGTGACAGTAAGCTGCCCTGGATCGCCCTCGGTCTGGCATGGCTGTTGACCGTGCTCGCCCTGCTCGGTCCGGGCTGGCAGCGTGTCGAGCAGACCAGTCAAAAGCCCGCCGACCCGCTGGTGGTGGTGCTCGAACTGACCCCGGAAATGCTCGCCACCGACGTCATGCCCAACCGGCTCGAACAGGCTCGACGCAAGTTGTTCGATCTGCTGCAGATTCGCAGCGACGCGCAAACCGCCATCGTCGTCTACGCCGGCAGTGCCCACACGCTGGTACCGCTGTCGGATGATCTGTCCACCAGCCGCAATCTGCTGGACGCACTGAAACCGTCGTTGATGCCAGAGGCCGGACATCGCGCCGATCTGGCAGTGACCAAGGCCCTGGCACTACTCGAACAAGCGGCGCTGGGCGACGGCCGGATCCTGCTGATCGGTTCGTCCTTGACCGAACAGGAACGGCTGGGCATCCGTCATGCGCTCAACGGCAAATCGACTCAATTTCTGATGCTTGGCATCGGCACCGCCGAAGGCTCGCCCATCACCCAGGAGGACGGCAGTTTCCTCAAGGATGAACAAGGGGCCATTCTCGTGCCGCGCCTGGACGAGCCAGGCTTGAAAAGTTTTGCCAACGACCTGGATGGAGGCTTTCGCCAGGCACGCCTGGACGATAGTGACCTGCATGCCCTTGGCCTGTTCGACGGCCCACGCCACCTGCGCAACGATGGTCAGACCCTGCGCCTGGACACTTGGGCCGATCAGGGGTACTGGCTGTTGCTACCGCTCCTGTTGCTTGCGGCCTGCGCGGGACGTCGCGGCTGGCTGCTGTGCCTGCCGCTGCTATTGGCTCTGCCCCAACCGAGCTATGCCTTCGACCTCGCCGACCTGTGGTTGCGTCCCGACCAACAAGGCGTGCACCTGCTCAAACAAAAGCGCCCCGCCGAAGCCGCCCGGCGCTTCGAAGACCACCAGTGGCAAGGCGTGGCGCTCTATGAAGCCGCAGACTATGCCGGCGCCGCCGAGCGGTTCGCAGAAGGCAACAATGCCCACGCCCACTACAATCGGGGCAATGCCCTGGCCAAAAGCGGTGAGCTGGAGGCGGCCCTGGACGCGTACGAACAGGCTCTGGAACGTCAACCGGATTTGCGCCCGGCGCTGACCAACAAGGCGCTCGTGGAGGAGCTGCTCAAGCAAAAAAACAGCCCGCCCACCCCGGAACCGGATCGCTCCGCCAGCGACGAACCCCAGGCCATGCAACAACAGACTCCACCCGGTGTTTCATCGCAGTCTACGAACAGTGGCGAGCCGCAGGCGCAACAACCGCCGGCCGACTCCAACACCGCGCAACCGCCGGTTTCGCCGCCCAGACCGGGGGCCAATGAAGTGCCCGGCAGCGAGTTGGGTGACGAACAGCACACCACGCCGCCCCTGCGCCCGGCCACCGACAGTATCGAAGGTGAACAGCGTCAGGCACTGGAGCAGTGGTTGCGGCAGATCCCGGATGACCCCGGTGAGCTGCTGCGGCGAAAATTCTGGTACGAACAGCAGCAACATCAGGATCAGGAAAAAACTCGATGACCCGCTTCACCGTTTTATTGCTCGCGCTGATGCACGGCCTGTTGTTCTGCACTGTCCAGGCACAGGCTGCAGAGCTGGCCGCCAGTGTGGACCGCACTCGCCTGAGTTCAGGCGAGACGGTCGAGCTGACCCTGGAGTCCACCGACGTGACACAGTTCGGCAAACCCGACCTGACACCCCTGGAGCCGTTGTTCGAAGTGCGCGGCACCCGCCAGGTCAACCAACTGAACACCCTCAGCGGCGAGAACCAGGCCGCCACGCGCTGGATCATCACCCTCCTGCCGCGGCAAAACGGCAGCGTCGTGATTGCGCCCCTGCAACTGGGCGAACTGCAGAGCCAGCCGATCACCCTGCAAGTGGTCGAGAGCGAAACACCGGATACCCCGAACAAACGCGCCCCGGTGTTCATCGATGCCAGCCTCGATCAAACCAGCGTGTACGTTCAGGCCCAGGCCGTCCTGACCCTGCGCATCTACCACTCGGTGTCGCTGTACGACGACAGCAGCCTGCCACCCTTGCAGATACCTGACGCACGCATCGAACAATTGGGCGACTCACGCACCTACGAAAAAGACATCGATGGCCTGCGCCACGGTGTGATCGAAATGCGCTACGCGATCTACCCGCAACACAGTGGCGAACTGATCATTCCGGCACAAATCTTCAACGCTGCGCTGGTCGACGCACAACCGGTACAGGACAGCGCCGCCCAGGGGCCGAAATCCGGCAAGCTGATGCGCGTCACCTCGACCGAACTGCTGTTGACGGTCAAGGCCAAACCCACCACCTGGCCGGACGATGCACCCTGGCTGCCTGCGCGCAGCCTGACCCTGAGCGAAAGCTGGAACCCGGAACCGGACCACACCCAGGTCGGCGATTCACTGACCCGCAGCCTGACGGTGACGGCCGAAGGCTTGTCCAGCAGCCAACTGCCACCGCTGCCCGGCACCGATGTCGGCGGGCTACGCCGCTACCCGGATCAACCGGTGTTCGGCAACCAGAACAGCGAACGCGGCCTGGTCGGCAGCCGTGAAGACCGCGAGGCCCTGGTGCCGACACGGACCGGCGCCATCGAGCTGCCCACCGTCGACGTGGTCTGGTGGAACACTTTCGAAGACCATCTGGAACATAGCAGCCTGCCTGCCCGCACGCTACACGTGGCGGCCAACCCGAGCCTGGTGGTCGACACCCCGGCCGGCGCGTCTGCGGTCCAGGCCAGCGCCGACAGCGAAGCCCTGTGGCGCTGGAAACTCAGCACCTTGTTCCTGGCCTGCACCACCCTGCTCGGCTTCGGCCTCTGGTGGCGTGGCCGCTGGCAACCGGCGGTGGCACGCACCGCCCAAACCGGCCCGAGCCCGCGCACCGTACTCGACGACCTCAAACGCGCCTGCCTGGCCAATGATTCCCACGCCACCCGCCAGGCCCTCGACGCCTGGGCCCGGCAACAACCGGAAACCCTGGCCGACATGGCCGCCCGCTTCGTGCCCCTGTCCAACGCCCTCGACGGCTTGAACGGCGCGCTCTACAGCGAAACCGGCCAGTACTGGCAAGGCGACGAGTTGTGGCGGGCGATCAAGGCGATCCCGATGGCCGAACGGGTACAGGACCCGGTCGGTGACAGTGGGTTGCCGCCGCTTTATCCGAAATAGAACCCTTCGCCGGCAAGGATGCATTTTTGGTGAGGGGGCTTGCCTGTGGCGAGGGGGCTTGCCCCCGTTCGGTCGCGAAGCGGCCGTAAATCCGGGCAGCTCGGTGTGCCAGAAAAACTTGGGGCCGCTTCGCAGCCCAACGGGGGCAAGCCCCCTCGCCACAGGCAAGCCCCCTCGCCACAGAGCATTCCATCGCGCGACCGGGCATTTTTACCAGTAAACTCTCCCCCCTTTCGCCGCCTTCATTTTTCACGCGGCCATCACCTATTTTTGTACCGGAGTCCGCCTTGCGCTTGTTTCACACCTCCGACTGGCACCTGGGGCAAAACCTGCACGGCCAGGATCGCGATTTCGAACATGGCTGTTTTCTTGAGTGGCTGTTGCGCCAGCTGAAACTGGATCAACCGGATGTGCTGTTGATCGCCGGCGACATCTTCGACACGGTCAATCCGCCGGTCAAAGCCCAGGAGCGGCTCTACGACTTCATCGTCAGCGCCCACGAGCAGCAGCCGTCGCTGACCATCGTGATGATTGCCGGCAACCACGATTCCGGCTCGCGAATCGAACTGCCGGCCCCCTTGATGCGCCGCTTGCGCACCCATGCGCTCGGTCGTGTGCTGTGGCTGGACGACGGGCAGCTGGATGCCGAGCGCCTGTTGCTGCCGTTGCCTGACGCCAGTGGTGAAGTCACCGCCTGGTGCCTGGCGCTGCCGTTCCTGCGCCCGGCGGAAGTCACCGGCGCGCACTTGGGCGACAACTATCTGCGCGGGATCGGCCAGGTGCACGAATGGCTGATCGAAGCGGCCAACGCCAAGCGCACACCAGGCCAGGCACTTATCGCCATCAGCCACGCGCACATGGCGGGCGGTTCGGTGTCGGAAGACTCCGAGCGCAGCCTGATCATCGGCAATGCCGAAGCCCTGCCCGCCAGCCTGTTCGGGCCGAGCATCAGCTACGTTGCCCTGGGCCACCTGCACAAACCGCAGAAGGTCAACGGCGAGGAGCGCATCCGCTACAGCGGCTCGCCGATTCCGCTGTCGTTCTCCGAGATCAGCTATCAACACCAGATTCTCGACATCAGGCTCGACGGCGAAACCCTGGTCAGCGTCGAGCCGAAACTGATTCCCCGTGCGGTCAACCTGCAACGCATCGGCCCGGCGCCATTGAGCGAGATCCTGCTGCAGCTTGCGGACCTGCCGGACATCGACCTGTTGGCCGACATCCAGCGCCAACCGTGGCTGGAGGTGCGGGTGCGCCTCGATGAGCCGCAGCCCGACCTGCGCAATCAAGTGGAAACCGCCCTGCAAGGCAAGGCCGTGCGCCTGGTGCGCATCGCCGCCGAGTACGCCGGCAACGGCAGCCGTGACGGTGCCGATGAGGGCAGCACGCTGATCGAACTGGACCAGCTCACGCCCCAGGAGCTGTTCAGCCGCGCCTGGCAGGACAACTACGGCAGCGAGGTCGACGAGCAAACCCTCAAGGACTTTGCCGAGCTGTTGCAAGACGTGCAGATGGAGAGCGAACAGCCATGAAGATTCTCGCGATCCGCCTGAAAAACCTCGCCTCCCTGGCCGGGCCCTTTGAAATCGACTTCACCGCCGAACCCCTGGCCAGTGCCGGACTGTTCGCCATCACCGGCCCCACTGGTGCCGGTAAAAGTACGTTGCTCGATGCTTTGTGCCTGGCGCTGTTTGGCGCCGTTCCACGCCTGAACAACACTGGCCGCGACGCGAAAGTGCCGGACGCCGACGGCGAAATCGGCACCGGCGACCCGCGAACCCTGCTGCGGCGCGGCACCGGTGAAGGCTATGCGGAAGTGGATTTCGTCGGAGTCGACGGCCGCCGCTACCGCGCTCGCTGGGAAGCCAATCGCGCTCGGGACAAGGCCGCCGGCAAACTGCAGGCCAGCCGCCAGAGCTTGCGTGACATCGATCAGGACCAGTTGCTGGCCAGCCAGAAAGGCGAATACAAGGCTCAGCTCGAAGCCGCTCTGGGGCTGAACTTCGAACAGTTCACCCGCGCCGTGCTGCTGGCGCAAAGCGAGTTCAGCGCATTCCTCAAGGCCGACGACAACGACCGCAGCGAACTGCTGGAGAAACTCACCGACACGGCGCTCTACACCCGTCTCGGTCGTCGCGCCTTCGACAAGACCAAGGAGGCGCGCGAGGTTCACAAGCTGCTGCAGGATCAGGCCAGCGGAGTGACGCCGCTGGCGCCGCAAGCCCGTGCGGAACTGGATGAGCGCTTCAATGCCGCGCAGCAACAGCTGAAGTTGCAGCAGGCACAACTCAAACAGCTTGAGCAGCAGCACACCTGGCTCAAGGAGCTGCGTCAGTTGCAGGACACTCAACTCGCAGCGACCGAGCAACTTCACAGTGCCCAACAGCAGTGGGAAGGTTTGGCCGACGAGCGCTTGAAGCTGACACGGCTGGAACAACTCGGCCCGCAACGGCACCAGTTCGCCCGCAAAACCGAACTCGATGCACTGCTGACGCCACTGGCTGCACAGGTTGCTGCCCATACCCGGCAGCAGCACGAGCTGACTGGACGCCAGACGGCGCTGGAGCAAAACCTCTCGGCCACACAAATCGCCCTGAGCGAAGCCCAACAACGACAAACCGACAGTGCTCCGCTGCTGCGTCAGGCTTTCGAAGAACAAAGCACCCTCGCCCGCCTGGCCAGGGAAACCGCCCTCAGCGCCGACGCGAAGCACAACGCAGAACAAGCCTGCATCCAGGGCCAAAGTGCCATTCAAGCCTTGCTGGAAAAGCAGAACCAGGTTGCCGAACGTTTGCAGCGTATCGCCACCGAGCTTGAACAAAGCGCCCATCTGGCGCCGCTCAGCGACGCGTGGAATGCCTATCGGGATCGCCTGCAACAGTTGATGTTGATCGGCAACCGGTTGAATAAAGGCCAGGCCGAGCTGGCGACCCTCGAACAAAACGCCACCCGCTACGGCGAAGAACTCGCCTTGCAAAAGCAGCAACTTGAAGTGCTGTTCAAGGAGGCCGGTGCGGAGCCGGACGCCGTGGCCGAGCAGATCGGCATCCTCGGCAACCTGTTGCAGGACAACCGTAAACAGCTGCGCGCTGTCGAAGACCTGACGCGGCTGTGGGCCAGCCAGCAGGAACTGGACAAGCGCAGTACCGAACTGCAACAGCGTCAGCTCACCGCGCAACAGGAACGTGAGCGCCTGACTCAGGACGGGGTGAAAACCAAAGCCGAACTGACGGTTGCCGAACAAACCTTCAACGTCACCCGAGAACTGCTGGAGCGTCAACGTCTGGCCCGCAGTGCAAGTGTCGAAGAGTTGCGCACGCAGTTGCAGGACGACCAGCCGTGCCCGGTCTGCGGCAGTCACGAGCATCCTTACCATCAGCCCGAAGCGCTGCTGCAAAGTCTCGGTCGCCACGACGAAAACGAACAGGCCCGCGCGCAGCAAGCGGTCGACCAGCTCAAGGAAAAGCTCACCGAACTGCGCGCCGAAGTGGTGGGCGTCATCGCCCGGCAAAAGGAGCTGCTGCAACAACAGGAGCAACTGGACGCCCAACAACAAGCCTTGGCTCCGAGCCTCGACGCTCACCCACTGGCTGCACAGCTTCTGGACCAGGATGCCGAAAAGCGCGACGCCTGGTTGACCCGGCAAAACGATCAGTTGAACCAGAGCATCACTCAGGACGAACAGCGTCAGCGCGCCCTGCTCACCCTGCAGCAGGACGCCGCGCGCTTGACCCAGCAATTGCGCCACGCCGAAACCGCGCACCAGCAAGCGGCCCAGCACCTGAGCAACCAGCAGCGCGAACTGAGCAGCGACCGTCAGCGTCTCGACGAGGAGCTCACCGCGTTCGGCAGTCTTCTGCCAGCCGAAACCCTCGAAGCGCTACGGATGGAGCCTGCTGCGACGTTCATGCAGCTGGATCGGCAGATCGCCGAACGCCTCACACAGCTCGATCAGCAGAAGGAAGAACTTGCCGAGCAGCAACAGCGTCAACAGACGCTTGAGAAAGAACAGGATCGCCAGCAAACCCGCGTACAACAACTGCAAATCGCCGAGCAGCAATTCAGTGCACTGGCCGAACAGCAACGGGCTTGCCAGCACCAGCTTGCACAACTGCTGGGCGAGCACGGCAGCGCCGAGCAGTGGCAGCAAGGGCTGGAAAACGCCGTAGAGCAAGCACGCAGTGCCCAGGCAACAACGGCGCAGGAGCTGCAGCACGTAAGTACGCAAAGGGTGCAGATCGCCGCCGAACTCAAGGCGCAGCAGGAGCGTTTGCAAGCGCTGGAAAACGAAGATCGCGATCTCACCGACAAAATCGCCGACTGGCGCGGCCGACATCCTGAGCTGGATGACGGTGGCCTCGAAGACTTGCTGCGGGTCGACGACACGCAGGTCAGGGAACTGCGCCAACGCTTGCAACACAACGAAAAAGCCATCGAACAGGCCAAGGTGCTGCTGCAGGAGCGTGATCAGCGCTTGCTCGATCATCAAACCCAGCACAACGGCCATCTCGATGCCGAGCAACTCGCCACCGCCCTCACCGACCTGCAAAATCAGTTCGCCGTCAGCGAGCAGCACTGCGCCGAACTGCGCGCCGAGCAGGTCGAAGACCAGCGTCGGCAGAACGCCAATCAAGCCCTGGCCCAACAGATTGCCGACGCCTACAACGAGTATCAACGCTGGGCACGCCTGAATGCGTTGATCGGCTCCGCCACCGGCGACACCTTCCGCAAGATCGCCCAGGCCTACAACCTCGACCTGCTGGTGCATCACGCCAACGTGCAATTGCGCCAACTGGTGCGCCGTTATCGCCTCAAGCGCGGCGGCAGCATGCTCGGGTTGCTGGTGATGGACACCGAAATGGGTGACGAACTGCGTTCGGTGCATTCGCTGTCCGGTGGCGAGACCTTCCTGGTATCGCTGGCACTGGCCCTCGGCCTGGCCTCGATGGCATCGAGTACGCTGAAAATCGAGTCGCTGTTCATCGACGAAGGCTTCGGCAGCCTCGATCCGGAATCCCTGCAACTGGCCATGGACGCCCTCGACGGCTTGCAGGCCCAGGGCCGCAAGGTCGCGGTGATTTCCCACGTACAGGAAATGCATGAACGGATTCCGGTGCAGATCCAGGTCCGCCGCCAGGGCAACGGCCTGAGTACCCTGGAGGTGAAATGAACACGCTGTATTCCTTCCGCCGCTGCCCCTACGCCATGCGTGCACGCATGGCCCTGCGTTATTCGGCAGTGGCCGTGGACATCGTCGAAGTCAGCCTGAAGGCCAAGCCCGCCGAGATGCTCGCGCTGTCGGGCAAAGGCACGGTGCCGGTGCTGAGCGCCGATGGCCGGGTGATCGACGAAAGCCTCGACATCATGCGCTGGGCCCTGGCACAGAACGATCCGCAAGACTGGCTGCTCAAGGATGATCCTGACGCAGCGGCGCAAATCGCCCCGCTGATTGAACAGAACGATCAGGTGTTCAAGGTGCACTTGAACCGCTACAAGTACGCCGAGCGTTATCCCGAGCAACCTATGGAGGTTTATCGCGCCGAGGGCGAGGTGTTTTTGCAAAGGCTGGAGGCGTTGCTGGAGGGACGCGACTATTTGCTGGCCGACCATCCAAGCCTGGCCGACGTGGCGCTGATGCCCTTCGTGCGCCAGTTCGCCCACGTCGACCGCGAATGGTTTGCGCAGACGCCGTATCGGCGGTTGCAGGACTGGTTGCAGCGGTTTCTGGAGTCTGAACTGTTTACCAGTGTGATGCGCAAGTAAGCACGACCCCTGTGGCGAGGGGGCTTGCCCCCGTTGGGCTGCGAAGCAGCCCCAAGCTTTTTCTGGTCATCCGGATTTACGGCCGCTTCGCGACCGAACGGGGGCAAGCCCCCTCGCCACAGGCAAGCCCCCTCGCCACAAAGGATTCAGTGACCAGCAGGGTTCAAGCCAACACCTCACACATCCCGATCGCCGAGCAATCCACATGGAACGGGCCGAAAACCACGCCTTCATTCCTGATCGGCGGATTGCCGGCCAGCATGCCCTGCGCATTGGCATTTTCGATGTTGCGGGCAATGTTGTGATTGGCTTCGATGGCGCGTGCCACCGAGCCCGCCGAGCCCTGTCCGATCCCCAGCAGGGAGGATCCGTTGGTCATGAACGCCAGGAAGGCGATCACCCAGAGTCTGTGCCCTTTCATGCGCCGGCGACTCCTGCGAGTTCAGCCTGATCACCGCTGGCGTTTTGCGCACGGTGGTCAAACTGGATGCCGGGATGAGCGACCTGGATCGTTGCTTCGAAGCTGGATTGTGACTGGGCTGACAGGCTGACCAACAGCACCATGGCAAGGTACAGGCCGATCGCTACATAGGCACCGAGTTTGGCAGAAGTGAGAATTGCGCTGGCCATGATGTTCTCCGCAGGCATGTTTCAATGCCCACAGAATCGATCAAAAAAGCCTGGGTAACCACTCAGGGTTATCCATAGTGATCATCAGCTTCGTTGATCATCAAGCCAGACTATTTCAGTCTTCAATAAAACTCATCAAGCGCTCGCGCGCAGCATCCGGTTCACCGGAAACAGCGTCGGATGCCGACAAAATAGGGGTGGAATAGAGAAACAGAAGAACCAATGCCAGACGCGTCACCATGCTGCCGATCCTTGCCGTGAGGAGGAGTCAAAAAATCAGCGTCAATTTAAACGCATGGCCATGTGATATCAAGCGCGACATTGATAGCAAAATGATGCTGTCGCAAATGCGTTATGCAGGAGCGACATCACTCTGATCGTTTTCGACACCTGCTTCTCAGCATCAGGCGCATCGATCATCAGTGACTTCGCTCCTGCATAAAGGCAGGGGGGAAGCTCAGGCTTGGGTCTTGTGATCCAGCGCGGCGTAGAAGTTGGCGCTCTGTTGCAGGTATTTCTGGGTGTAGCTCTGGGTGTGGGCTTTTTTGTCGCTGATTTCAACGTTGGCACTGGCTGGCAGCGCAACGGTGGCAGAAATGGCGGAAGCGGCGATGACAGAGAAGATGTTGAAGTTCATGGCGGTATTCCTCGGATTCAGTTGGCTTGCTTGCCCGGTGGGGCCGTGAAGCAAACTTAACCCTCGAGGGTTCGCGCCTTGAAATGCTTTGTAGCAGTACCAGATATCAGCGTCATTGATAAAAGCAGGCAGGCCCCATCAACCGGGGCCTGCGGCTTATTGACGCAGCAGAAACTTCAGGGCGCTCGGGGCGTCCATCGGCAGTTTTTGCACGGTTTTACCCAACAGACCGCTCTTGGCGTCGCGTTCGACGACGACAATCTGGTTGCTCTTCTGGTTGGCGATCAACAGGAATTTGCCACTCGGATCAAGGCTGAACTCCCGCGGATGATCGCCTTCTACCGCTCGGCGTTGCAGTTCGGTAAGGCGTGCGGTTACCGGGTCAATGCCAAACACCAGCAGTTGATTGGCCGTGCCACGGTTGCTGACGTAGAGGAACTTGCCATCGGCCGAGGCATGCAACGCGGCGGCCGCCTTGTCCGAGACGGGTTGCCTGGCAGCCAGGTCGACCATCTGCGTCTGCTCTAGCGTGCCGTCGTGGTAATCGAACACCGCCACCTGAGCGCTCATTTCCATGGTCAGCCAGGCGTGTTTGCCATCGGCGCTGAACAGCAAATGCCGCGGCCCGCTACCGGGCGGCAGTTGCACGAACGCCGGGTTGGCCGGGGTCAATGGCAGCTGCGGATTGGCCTTGGGGTCGAAACGGTAGGCAAACACCTTGTCGGCGCCCAGGTCGTTGGAGAACACGTACTTACCGTCCGGCGACGGGACGGTCGAATGCACGTGGGCCGAGGCCTGGCGCTCGGGATTGACCCGGCTCGCCGGGTGGCTGCTCATCTGCACCACAGGTTTGAGCGTGCCATCGGCCGCCACCGGCACCACCGCGAGGGTGCCGCCGGGGTCTTCGGCCACCGAATAATTGCTGACAAACAAATGGCTGCCATCGGCGCTGAGACTGGAATGGGTCGGCTCGTTGCCCAGGCTTTGCACCTGGCTGATCAGGCTCAGCCCATGGGTCTTGGGATCAATCGCATAACTGCTGACGCGCCCGAGCGGATCAGCCTGGCCCGGACCGTTTTCGTTGACCACGAACAGGTGTCGCTGGTCTTTCGACAGGGTCAGCCACGACGGGTTTTCGCTCTTGATCACTTGCAGGGGCCTGGCATCGATCTGCCCGGTACTGCTGTCGAACGCCAGGCGATAGATCCCCTGGCTTTGGCCGGTGGTGTAGGAGCCCACCAGCAGTTGATAGTCCTCGGCGGATGCGGCCTGGACGCCCATCGCTCCGATGCTGCTGGCCATCAACAGTGGCCAGAGGTTACGCATCGTCTTGCGCGTCTTCGCCGTCATCGTTGTCACCGCGGTATGCGGTCATGCACACCAACCGGTGCTCGCCGGAATCACCTGTAATCAGCCAGCTTTGCAGGGTTGGATCGAAGCTCGCCGCCTGGATTTGCGCCGGCGTGAACTCCCAGTGCTTGGCCGCGCGGCCATCCATGCATTCGATGTGCAGGTTGTCGAATTCATCGAGGGAGAATTCGAAAGCGTGCAAACCGTCGATTTCCACCATATCGCAGTGTTCGAGGACGTTGAGCAGGGTGTCGGTTGCGGAAGTCATGGCAGTCAATCTTTGAATGGGAAAGCACCAATGATAGCGCAAGCACCCGACCAAAGTTTCACACAAAACTGTGGGAACGGGCTTGCTCGCGAAGGCGGTTTATCATTCAACATCTCTATTGGCTGACACTCCGCTTTCGCGAGCAAGCCCGCTCCCACAGGGATTGTGGTGAGTCGTTACAACGCCTCGCGGGACGATTGCCCATCCACCAGTCGCTGGATGCGCAGCGGATTGCCGTTCTTCAGCGCGTCCGGCAGCAAACTGTCCGGGTAGTTCTGGAAACACACCGGGCGCAGGAAACGATCGATGGCCAGTGTGCCCACCGATGTACCGCGCGCATCGGACGTTGCCGGGTAAGGCCCGCCGTGGACCATCGAATCACAGACTTCCACGCCCGTGGGATAGCCATTGAGCAGGATGCGTCCGACCTTCTGCTCCAGCAATGCCGTCAGCCCGGCGAACTGCTCGAAGTCTTGCGGCTCGCCAATGATGGTAGCGGTCAATTGGCCGTGCAGGCCGTTCAGGGCGGCCGTCAGTTGCGCCTGATCCGCGACCTCGACCACCACGGTGGTTGGTCCGAACACTTCCTCTTGCAGGACTTCATCGCCATCGAGCAGCAGGCGGACATCGGCTTTGAACAGCTGCGGTTGGGCCTGATTGCCCTGTTGCGGATTGCCGGCCAGGTGTTCAATTCCCGGATGCGCCAGCAGTTTTTGCAAGCCTTGACCATAGCTGCCCAGGGTACCGGCATTGAGCATGGTTTGCGCCGGCTGGTCGCCCATCAACCCGGCCGCTTGCTGCACAAAGGCACTGAACGACGCCGAGCGAATGCCGATTACCAGACCCGGATTGGTGCAGAACTGCCCGCAGCCCTGCACCACCGAGGCCGTGAGGTCCCGGGCGACCGTGTCGGCCCGCGCCTGCAATGCCTGGGGCAAGACGATCACCGGGTTGATGCTCGACATCTCGGCGAACACCGGAATCGGTTGCACACGTGCCGCGGCCATGTCGCACAGGGCCCGACCACCCTTGAGCGAACCGGTGAACCCCACGGCCCGGATGGCCGGATGCTTGACCAGTGCCTCGCCGACACCCCCGCCGTAGATCATGTTGAACACGCCGGCCGGCATACCCGTTTTTTCGGCAGCGCGAATGATCGCATCCGCCACCTGCTCGGCCGTGGCCATGTGGCCGCTATGGGCCTTGAACACCACCGGGCACCCGGCGGCCAGCGCCGAGGCGGTATCGCCGCCAGCGGTGGAGAACGCCAGCGGAAAGTTGCTGGCACCAAACACCGCCACGGGTCCCAGACCGATGCGGTACTGACGCAGGTCCGGACGCGGCAACGGTTGACGCTCAGGCAATGCCCGGTCGATTCGCGCGCCGTAGAAATCACCGCGACGCAGCACTTTGGCGAACAGGCGCATCTGCCCGCTGGTGCGCCCACGCTCGCCTTGAATCCGCCCTGCGGGCAACGCGGTTTCGCGGCAAACGACAGCGACAAAATCATCACCGAGGGCGTCCAGTTCATCGGCGATGGCATCGAGAAACTGCGCCCGTCGCTCCGCGCTCAGGCTGCGATAGACCGAATAGGCGAGCGCTGCAGCGTTGGCCGCCGCATCGACTTCCTGCGGTGTCGCCTGAAAAAAATCGTGGGGCAAGGCCTCACCCGTGCTGGCATCGACACTCTGCAACTTGACGCTGCCAGCGGCGCTGCGTTGGCCGCCGATGTAGTTGTGACCAAGAATCCGGATCATGGACAAATCCTCAAAGTGTGCCGACAGTGCCGGGCTCGAAAGCCGCCGCGACCGGGGCGATGCCGTTGATCAATGGTGCGCCGAACTCGGCCTGGGTGATCTCGAACACATCACCCGGGCGGGTGCGAATGCCGTCGGCAAAGGACAGGGTCGCGGTGCCGAAGAAGTGAATGTGCACGTCCCCCGGGCGCAGGAACTGGCTGTACTTGAAGTGATGGAATTCCAGGTTGGCGAGGCTGTGGCACATGTTCGCCTCACCACTGAGGAACTCGTTCTGCCACAGTACTTCGCCGTTGCGCAGGATGCGGCTGGTGCCCGCCAGATGCTGCGGCAGCTCGCCCACCCGCAGTTCCGGGCCGTAGCTGCAGCTGCGCAGTTTTGAATGGGCCAGGTACAGGTAGTTCTTGCGTTCCATGACGTGGTCGGAGAACTCGTTGCCCACGGCAAAACCCAGGCGATACGGCTTGCCGTCGTGAGCGATCACGTACAGGCCGGCGATCTCCGGTTCTTCACCGGCATCTTCGGCAAACGGTGGCAATGGAAACGGCTGGCCTGGCCTTACGACGATGCTGCCATCGCCTTTGTAGAACCATTCCGGTTGCACACCGGCTAGATCCGCCGCCGGCTTGCCGCCCTCCACGCCCCATTTGAATATGCGCATGGTGTCGGTCATCGCGGTTTCGTCGCCGCTTTGCTGGTGCATCTTGTCCCGGGCCGACGCGCTGCCCAGATGGGTCAGGCCCGTACCGCTGACCAGCATGTGCGCCGGGTCAGCATGATCCAGCGGCGGCAGGATGCGCCGTTGCGTCAGCAGATCGGCATAGTCATGGCTGATGCCCAGCCCCAGGCTCTGCACCTGTTGCTCAAGGCTCGCGCCCGCTTCAATCGCCGCCAGTGCCAGGTCGCGAACAGTGCGCGCGTCTTGCACTTCACGGACCAGGTCGTTGTCGACCACACCGACACGGCGTTCGCCGTTACTCAATTCGAACTGAACCAAACGCATGAATTTTCTCCTGTTAACCCAGAACCCGGGCAAACACGCCCCCCTGTGGGAGCGGGCTTGCCCGCGATGACGGCGGCACATTCAACATTGATGTGCCAGACAGATTGCTATCGCGGGCAAGCCCGCTCCCACAGAGTCCGTGGTGAATTAATGTTTCCTGTCAGGTACGGGTGGCCCCACGCGCACTCGCCGCAAACTCATCGGCCGGCAACACGTGCTTGCGCTCCAGCAAGCGATACACCACCCCCGTCAACACCAGCCCGAACACCATCACGCACGACAGGAAATACAGGCCCGAAGCCAGGTTGCCGGTGTATTCCTTGAGTGCGCCGATCACGAATGGGCCGAGGTAGCCGCCGAGGTTGCCCACCGAGTTGATCAAGGCGATCCCCGCCGCCGCACTGGCGCCGGCAAAGAAGCGGCCCGGCAACGTCCAGAACACCGCCGTGCAGGAGAACAACGCGAACGCCACCAGACACAACGCCGCCAGTTGCAGCACCGGCACCGACAGCCAGGCGCTGAGAAACAGACCGATCGCACCCAGCACGTAAAGCACGGCGAGGTGGCCGTAGCGGTCATTCAAGCGGTCGGAACTGCGCGGAATGATCAGCAGGCCGACGATACCGAAGATGTACGGCACAGCGGAAACGAAACCGGTCACCAGGTCGCTGCCGCCGAACTGCTTGATCAGGGTCGGCAACCATAAGCCGAGGCCATAGATGCTCAGGGTCACCGGCAGGTAGAACAGCGCCAACAACAGGACGCGCTTGTCCTTGAGGGCGTGCAGCGGATTGCCGTGACGGGTCTGGCCATACGCGTCCAGGTCCTTTTTCAGCTCGCCGCTCAGCCAGTCTTTTTCCGCCTGGTCCATCCACTTCACTTGCTGCGGGCCGTCCGGCAACCAGCGCAGCACAGGCCAGGTCAGCAGGATCGCCGGGATGCCAATGACAATGAACAGCCACTGCCAGCCGTGCAGCCCGAGCACGCCGTCCATACCCAGCAGGCCGCCGGACACGGGGCCTGTGATCATCATCGCAATGGGTTGCGAGAGGATGAACAGCCCGAGGATCTTGCCGCGATGGCGCACCGGGAACCATTGGGTGATGTAGTACAGAACACCGGGAAAGAACCCGGCCTCGGCGGCGCCGAGCAAAAAGCGCATCACATAGAAGCTGTTCGGCCCCTGGACGAAAGCCATGCCGATGGTGATGGCGCCCCAGGTGAGCATGATCCGCGCGAACCAGCGCCGTGCGCCAAAGCGGTCGAGCATCAGGTTGCTGGGAATTTCCAGCAGGAAGTAGCCGATGAAGAACAGCCCGGCACCCAGTCCGTACGCCGCATCGCCCAGACCGATGTCGGCGCCCATGTGCAGTTTGGCGAAGCCCACTGCGGAGCGGTCCACGTAGGCGATCAGGTACAGCAGGATCAGGAAGGGAATCAGTTTCAGCGTGATGCGACGGATAAGCCGCAGTTCCTGGCTCATGAGATCGGTCTCCGATTGTTGTTGTTATGGAACCTCGGGGGACGCCTCTCGCGAAAAATTCGCCAGGGCCATCCCTCCGTTTGAGCGGACTATATAGTAATACTATTTACTCAACAACACTTCCAAACATCGCAAATTGAGCTTATGTTACGCCTCAGCTCGAACAATATAGTCATACAATAAGAGAACCGATCATGTCTGATAAGAAACCCACCCTGCGCTCCGCCCAATGGTTTGGCACGGCCGACAAGAACGGCTTCATGTACCGCAGCTGGATGAAGAATCAGGGCATCGCCGACCATCAGTTCCATGGCAAGCCGATCATCGGCATCTGCAACACCTGGTCGGAACTGACTCCGTGCAACGCGCATTTCCGCCAGATTGCCGAGCACGTCAAACGCGGCGTGATCGAGGCCGGCGGCTTCCCGGTGGAGTTCCCGGTGTTCTCCAACGGCGAATCCAACCTGCGTCCTACCGCCATGCTCACCCGTAACCTGGCGAGCATGGACGTGGAAGAAGCCATTCGCGGCAACCCGATCGATGGCGTGGTGCTGCTGACCGGTTGCGACAAAACCACCCCGGCACTGCTGATGGGCGCCGCCAGTTGCGACGTACCGGCCATCGTCGTCACCGGCGGGCCGATGCTCAACGGCAAGCACAAGGGCAAGGACATCGGCTCCGGCACCGTGGTCTGGCAGCTCAGCGAACAGGTCAAGGCCGGCACCATCAGCATCGACGACTTCCTCGCGGCCGAGGGCGGCATGTCCCGCTCGGCCGGCACCTGCAACACCATGGGCACGGCCTCGACCATGGCCTGCATGGCCGAAGCACTCGGCACCTCCCTGCCCCACAACGCCGCGATCCCGGCCGTGGATGCGCGCCGTTATGTGTTGGCGCACATGTCCGGCATGCGCGCCGTGGAGATGGTGCGTGAAGACCTGAAACTGTCGAAGATCCTCACCAGGGAAGCCTTCGAAAACGCCATTCGCGTCAACGCCGCCATTGGCGGTTCGACCAACGCGGTGATTCACCTCAAAGCCATCGCCGGGCGCATTGGCGTGGAACTGGACCTCGACGACTGGACCCGCATCGGTCGCGGCATGCCGACCATCGTCGACCTGCAACCGTCGGGACGCTTCCTGATGGAAGAGTTCTATTACGCCGGTGGCTTGCCGGCGGTGCTGCGTCGCCTCGGCGAAGCCAACCTGATCCCGAACCCGAATGCCCTGACCGTCAACGGCAAATCCATCGGCGAGAACACCAAAGACGCGCCGATTTATGGCGAGGACGAAGTGATCCGCACCCTCGACAACCCGATCCGCGCCGATGGCGGCATCTGCGTCTTGCGCGGCAACCTGGCACCGCTGGGCGCCGTGCTCAAGCCGTCCGCCGCCACGCCGGCACTGATGCAGCATCGCGGTCGCGCGGTGGTGTTCGAGAACTTCGACATGTACAAGGCGCGGATCAACGACCCGGAACTGGACGTGGATGCCAACTCGATCCTGGTGATGAAGAACTGCGGGCCGAAGGGTTATCCGGGCATGGCCGAAGTGGGCAACATGGGTTTGCCAGCCAAGCTGCTGGCCCAGGGTGTGACCGACATGGTGCGCATTTCCGATGCGCGCATGAGCGGCACCGCGTACGGCACTGTTGTCCTCCACGTAGCCCCCGAAGCCGCTGCCGGTGGACCGCTGGCCGCAGTGAAAGAAGGCGACTGGATCGAACTCGATTGCGCCAGCGGCCGTTTGCACCTGGATATTCCCGATGCAGAACTGGCCGCGCGCATGGCCGACCTGCAACCGCCGCAGAACCTGATCGTCGGGGGATATCGTCAGCTGTACATCGACCATGTGCTGCAAGCGGACCAGGGTTGCGACTTCGACTTCCTGGTCGGTTGCCGTGGGGCTGAAGTGCCGCGTCACTCCCACTGATCACCTCCGCCCCCTGTGGGAGCGGGCTTGCTCGCGAAAGCGCAGTGTCAGCCTACGCATATGTTGTCTGACCCACCGCTTTCGCGAGCAAGCCCGCTCCCACATTTGATCTACGCCCGCCTCAAGATTGTGCCGCGCCTGCTATCATGCGCGACACCAATTCGCACAGGACCGCGCCGCTCCCCATGGATTACCGCAAACCCTCCGACCGCAAAAGCATGCACTCGCGCATCGTCCAGGAACTGGGCATGCAGATCGTCTCGGGACGTTTCCTGCCGGACGACAAACTGCCCGCCGAAGCGCTGTTGTGCGAAGAGTATGCGGTCAGCCGGCCGGTGTTGCGCGAAGCCACCCGAGTATTGGTTGCCAAGGGCCTGGTGTATTCGCGCCCGCGCGTCGGGACTGTGGTCAAGCCACGCAAGGACTGGCACATGCTCGATCCGGACGTGCTGCACTGGCTGATGCAGAGCAGTCCGCAGAACCAGTTTTTCGACCTGCTGACCAGTGTGCGCAGCATCATCGAACCGGCCGCTGCCGCCCTCGCCGCGCAATTCGCCACCGAGGCGGACATCGCATCCATCGCTGAGGCCTACCAGCGCATGGAAGCCGCGCCGACACCGGAGGCGCTGTTGCAGCCGGACCTGGACTTCCACAGTCGCATCGCCGACGCCACGCACAACGACTTGCTGGCCAACCTGTGCAACATGCTCTCGGTGGCGATTGCCGAAGCCTTGAAGCATTCGAACCAGCGACCGAACCTGCATGAACTGGCGCTGCCGCGGCACAAGGCGATTCTCACCGCCATCGAGAACCGTGATGCTCTGGGCGCGAGGCATGCGACGCTGGTGCAACTGGATGATGCGCGCAGTGCGTTGAATGTCGTATTGGGCACCGATCTTTCATAACGACCAAAGAACCCATGTGGGAGCGGGCTTGCTCGCGAAGGGGGACTGCCAGTCACTATTGATGTCGACTGACACGCCGCTTTCGCGAGCAAGCCCGCTCCCACATTGGACGATGTGAAATTCGAATAAAAAAGCCGCAACCCAAGGTTGCGGCTTTTTCATTTCTGCATGGATCAGTGAGCAAACAACGAGTTGCCCTTCTGCCCCGCCAGTTTCTCCGGCTTGATCAGGAACCGCGCCAGTGCCGGCAACAGCCACAGCGCACCGAACATGTTCCACAGCAGCATGAAGGTCAGCATCAGACCCATGTCGGCCTGGAACTTGATGGCCGAGAAGATCCAGGTGCACACGCCGATCGCCAGGCACAGACCGGTGAACAGCACGGCCTTGCCGGTGGACTTCAGCGTCTGGTAGTACGCCTCTTGCAGCGGCAGGCCGGCACGCAGGAAGCTTTCCAGGCGGCTGTAGATGTAGATGCCGTAGTCCACGCCAATCCCCACCCCGAGCGCCACGACCGGCAGGGTCGCCACTTTCACGCCGATGCCCATGAAGGCCATCAGGGCGTTACCGAGTACCGAAGTCAGCACCAGCGGCAGCACGATGCACAAGGTCGCCGCCCATGAACGGAAGGTGATCATGCACATGACCGCCACGCAGATGTACACCAGGATCAGGATGGTCAGCTCGGACTTCTTGATCACCTCGTTGGTGGCCGCCTCGATCCCGGCGTTACCGGCAGCGAGGATGAACTCCAGGCCTTCCTTGTTGTTTTCCTTGGCGAACTCCTGTACCGCATGCACCGCACGATCCAGGGTTTCGGCCTTGTGATCGTTGAGGAACACCAGCACCGGCGCCAGGGAGCAACTGTTGTTGTACAGGCCGTCGGCGCGGGCGATGGAGTTGTTCAGCACATCAGGGTTACGCGACAGGGTTTCCCATTTCAGGTTGCCCTCGTTCATGCCCTTGATCATTTGCTTGGACACGGTCACCAGGGAAATCGCCGACTGCACGCCCTCGGTGTTCTGCATCTTCCACATCAGCTCGTCGATCGGCGCCATGGCTTCATAGCGCGAGCAGCCTTCGGACTTGGTCTTGACCATCACCACCAGCACGTCGGAACTGGTCGAGTAGTTGTTGATGATGAAGTTGTTGTCCTTGTTGTAGCGCGAGTCCGGACGCAGCTCCGGGGCACCCTGGTCGAGGTCGCCGATTTTCAGGTTCTGGCTGTACCACAGGCCGCCGCCGAAGGCGATCAGTGCCAGCAGAATGGAAACCGGTGCGACTTTGGCGCTGGCAAAATTCGCCAGCAGGCGCCAGAACGGATGTTCACGGGTTGCGTCTTTCTTGCTGCGGTCCACGGCACGCTTGCTGATGCCGACATAGGAAATCGCCACCGGCAGCAGGATCAGGTTGGTGAACACGATCACCGCCACACCGATGGATGCGCCAATCGCCAGCTCGCGGATCACGCCGATATCGATGATCAGCAGCGTGATGAAACCCACGGCATCGGCAAGGATCGCGATCATCCCCGGCAGGAACAATTGACGGAAGGTGCGGCGCGCCGCCGTCAGGGCGTTGTCCGCCTCGCTCGATTGCAGGGCGATCCCGTTGATCTTCTGCACGCCGTGGGAAATACCGATGGCGAAGATCAGGAACGGCACCAGCATCGAATAGGGGTCGAGCCCGAAACCGAAGAAGTGCATCAGGCCCAGTTGCCAGATCACGGCCACCAGCGTCGTGCTCAACACGGCGACGGTACTGCGCAGGCAGTTGGTGAACCACAGCAGGAGGATCAGGGTGATGACGAAGGCGATGCCGAAGAACATCACGACCATCACCAGGCCATCGATCAGGTCACCGACCTTCTTGGCGAAACCGACGATGTGGATCTTCACATTCGGGTTCTGCGTTTCGAACTTGGTGCGGATCTTGTCTTCAAGCTCGTGGGAGAACTTGCGATAGTCCAGCGCCAGCAGCTTGCCCTGGTCCTGCGGGTCCGGGTAGGACTCCAGCAACGGAATGTCGACGATGCTCGACTTGAAATCGTTGGACACCAGGCGCCCGACCTGACCGGACTTGAGCACGTTGTTGCGCAGCAAATCGAGACTGGCCTGGGAGCCGTTGTAGCTCTGCGGGATCACTTCACCGCCGGCGAAGCCCTCTTCCGTCACTTCGGTCCAGCGAATGCTGGGGCTCCACAGCGACTTCAGACCGGAACGGTCGACACCGGAGATGTAGAACACCTCGTCGTTGATCTGACGCAGGGTCTCCATGTACTCCTTGGAGAAGATGTCGCCATCGGTGGCTTCCACCGAGATCCGCACGGTGTTGCCCAGGTTCGCCAGATCGTTGCGGTGCTCCATCATCTTCTGGATGAAGGGATGCTCCAGCGGGATCATTTTTTCGAAGCTGGTGGACGGACGGATCAGCGTCGCCTGCCAGAACAGGAAAATACTGACCAGCAGGCAGATCGTGATCACTGCCGGACGGTTATTGAAGATCAGGCGCTCGAGGAACGTCGCCTTGTCCTGGTGATGTGTACTCAAGGAAGTCATAGCTCCGCCTTCTTATTATTAACCCGGCTCATTTGCCCGACTCGGTACCGTTTGGCGAGGTGACGCGAACGCCGCCCTGCCCGGCCAGAACCAGATTGCCATTGCCTGCCGCCGTCACTGCCGAGACCGAAATACGGTCCGCACGGTTGACCACCTTGAAGGTTTCGCCATTATCACTGCTGCGAATCACCGAGCCGCCGTTGCCGACGATCACGATCGAACCATCGTCGAGCAGCGTGCCGCCGGACAGCCCGAACTCCAGGTCGCCGCGCTCAGCCTTGAGCTCGACTTGCTCCCAGGTGCTGCCGAAATCCGTGGAGCGGTACAGGTTGCCGCGCAGTCCGTAGGCCAGCAGCGTATTGGCCTGCGCCGTGCCGATCACGCCAAACAGCGAACCTTCGTACGGACCTTCGAGCTTTTCCCAGGTCTGGCCCCAATCAGCGGAGCGGAACATGCTGCCCTGCTCGCCAACGATGAACAGCCCGGCATCCTTGACCGCGGCGATCGCGTTCAGGTGGTACTGGTCTTCGTTGTCCAGGCGGTCGCTGGCGTCTTCCCAATGCTTGCCACCGTCGGTGGTTTCCATCAGCGAGCCATAAGCGCCCACGGCAAAGCCGCTGTCGACGTCCTTGAACCAGACATCGAGCAGCGGCGATTCACGATTCAGATCTTCGAATTGCTTGGTCCAGGTCGCGCCGCCGTCCTCGCTGGCGAGGATCTGTGCGTCATGGCCGACGGCCCAGCCGTGCTTGTCATCGACAAAAAACACCGACGTCAGCAGGGCCCGGGTCGGCACCTTGGCCTGGGTCCAGGTCGCGCCCTGGTCATCGGAATACAGGATGTGCCCACGATCCCCGACCGCCACCAGGCGCTTGCCGGCGTGGACGACATCGAGCATCAGGCTTTTGGCAGCCTTGGCCGATTCAATGGAATAAACAACATCGGATGCTGGCGCCGCCGCGGCCAGCACAGGTGCCGACAGCATGGCAGAGCCCAACAGCGAGAGCGCTGTAGCCAGCAACGCTAATTTGCGCAGTGCCGGCGGGCGGCAGATACCCACACCCATGACAGGCTCACTCATAGACCTTCTCCCATTATTATTGTTAGGTCGTTCAACCTTTCTGGGCGCCGCAAGGGTGCGTGTCTGGACCGGTTGTTTCAGAGCATAGTCCTGAAACCCGCAATCCAGAGCCCCTTCGGAAGCTGGCTTATCCTATCGGTGTTTTTTAACGTCTGACAATCGACGCCACGTTATCTTTTGTTAACCGAGGGGGAAGGCGGCCCGGGTGAATGGTCGGGTATTGCCGAGAGTGATCGAGTTGTCCATGGACCGTCTATGCCGGTGTTTGGCTGATTCATGCTGCCTGGCGAATTGTAACCATGAGCGTTTTTTGTCAGAAACCGACTTGCCGCCCTCCTATGGTGATGCGCATCAATCACCCATCGACGGCAAGAAATGATTCCATCCCCAATTAGCTCCTCATCCAGCCGCACTCTCGCAAACAACGACCGCCCAATAGGCCCCACACCCATTGCACAAGCGGTGCAACTCGTTCATCAGGGAAAAGCGGATTTTGAGGCGCGCGCGCAACCAGCGAAAAAAAAGCCGGGGAGTGATTCATTTGCGGCGGGACCGAAGCCGTCCGGGGGTGGCCGCAAGAAGACAGTAGCCTCGATGCGAGCGCAAAATAAGCAGCAAATTGCAGGGTTAAAGCAGAACATCGATAAGCTCCTGGGGCAACAGATAGAGACTCAAAAGCTCGTTGATGTCACGTACAAGGTCATGCTGATCAAACAAAACGATAAGTTATGCCCCCCAGAGGAACAGCCAAAGTTCAGACAACGTTACGTTGACGCACTGGACGCTCAAAGAAAAAGCCTTGACACGCTGCTAGACGAAACCGAGAAATTGATTGCCTTGAGGGCTGATCCCAAACTTACTCAACTGCGGTGCGACCTGCTGGTAAATCTGGTCAACAATGCTCGCGAGAAAAACCTCATGGCGGGCCTGGATCTCGAAGCCGCTGAAGAGGAGTACACCCATTCCAATAGTAATGAGGCGCAGCTCGTTACAGCCCAGCCAACCGGCGGTACTGTCGTAGTGGATCGTTTATTTGAATACGAGAGCAAGATCTACGAAACGATGCTCGGGTTCCATACAGAGGTGGGGAGCCGGCTTCTCCAACTTCAAGGGATGTCGCACCAGGGGGCCAAGGCCTGGGAGCGATTGACCAGCAACAGGCACGATAATGAAGCTTGCGTGCTGAGTACCAAGGTCTGCCAACTTTCTACCTTGCGCTCCCTCAGCGCCAAGGAGCCTGGCAGCGACACGTCAGCAGCACTGCAAGACGCTCTGGAGCCTCTGCGGTTGGTGATCATGTCCCATATTGAGCTTCAAGGCTCACAACACTTAAAAAGCGACGATCGTATTGCCGTACTGGATAACCTGGTCAAACACTACGACGCAGCAATGGTCGGGCTCACCAGTATTGAGATCTTAAGATCCGATGAATTGAAGCCGGACCAGTTCAAGCGCATGTGTGAAATCGTTAAACAATTGCGCAACGATGCCGAGCGCCGTCTGGCTGATGAGCTGAAGAACCAGGCGGACACTGCAACGCCGTCCCCGACATCGAAAGCGGAACTTCCCGCTACATCGCCCTCCCGCAAGCGGGTCATCCACACTGCCAAAGGCACATTGATCGGAGAGATTCGGGTTCGAGCTGCCGATCAGAGCGAAGACACTGTCGACATCAACAACCCTATGGGAGGCGAGCGACAGGCCTCTTTCAAAAAAGATGGGAGGGGTGTCTGGGTAGAAGTCGCCGAAGAGACGAACCCCGCACCTAAAGCGCGAGTCACTCCCTACTCGCAACTCAAGGGTGATGCTCGAAAGGCGTTGGCAAAAATCGATGAATTGGTGCACAAATTCGAGGAATACGCTCGAGGGACGAGCCATCCAAAGGGAATCGAAGAGAGCTTGCAGAACACGGCACAGAATCTGATCGACTATGCGGACCGCCTGGAACACCATGAAAAAGCACCGTCAGACTCGCAGAAGGATATCGACCTCGTCAAAGACCTACGGGTCAGGGCGCGAAAAATCAAGGAAACGGCAACGCAGTTGCGTATCCAGATATCCCTGGCCCAAGCCCCTACCAGTGAAGCCGTTGAATATCTGTTGAGTCGCGAAGAAGTTCACCCGCAAAAAATCGGCGAGCGCATACAACTGAAAACCGGACGCCAGGACTTTTTGCAGGAATACGTCCTGTTGAACCGTAACAAACGGCCGTTATGGTATGCACACTTTCATTATGACAAGCTCACTGATGCCCAGGCTGATTACACCGCCGCCAGCCTGAAAACCAAAGAACAGCGCTTCGAAACCAATGCCACGGCACTGGCCAAGGCACAAAACCCTAACCAGAAAATCGACATCTATCGCGGCCACATCGACAAGGAACTGGCCACGAAGTTTTTCTCGCTGCGCTAACCTGCACGCCGCGCAGTGCCTGGCACTGCGCGGCAGCAGGATCAAGCCAAACTCTTGCTGACCACCTCAAACACATCACTGGACAACTGCCCCGAAGCCCGAATCCGCTCCAGCTCGCCCTTCATCAAAGCCTGCCGAGCGCTGTCGTACTTGCGCCAGCGAGTCAAAGGCGCCAACTGACGCGACGCGATCTGCGGGTTAAACCCGTTCAACTCGATCACCAGATCCGCCAGGAAGCGATACCCGGAACCATCCGCCGCATGGAAGTTGATCAGATTCTGCCCGGCAAACGCGCCGATCAACGCCCGCACCTTGTTCGGGTTCTTGATGTTGAACGACGGGTGCTGCATCAACGCCTTGACCCGCGCAAGTCCGCCCGGCAACACGCTACCGGCCTGGACACTGAACCATTGGTCCATGACCAGCGGGTTGTCCTTGAAGTGCTCGGCGAAGCTGGTCAGGGCCTTGGCCTTCTCGGCTTCGAACGGAGAATTGACCAACACCGCCAGCGCGGTCAGGCGCTCGGTCATGTTGTCGCACGCGTCAAACTGCTCCAGCGTCGCCGCCAGAACCTCCGGCTTGCCGCTGAGCATCAGGTATGACAGCGCGATGTTCTGCAAGGCACGGCGGGCAAAATGTTCCGCCTCGGCCACGTACGGTGTTTGCTTCGAAAGTTCGCGGTTGGCCTGGTAACGCAGCCACAAGCCTTCGAACAACGCGTCAGCCAATTGCTTGCGGGCAAACTCGCGGGCGCTGTGAATGGCTTCGACGTCCGCCACTTCGCTGATTTCGGTCAGGTACGCTTCGCTTGGCAGCGAGAGCATTTCGGCGACCATGGCCTGATCCAGCGACTCGTCCGAGAGCACCGTGCGCAGCGCCGACACCAGACGCTGATCGAGCACCAGCGCTTCGCCCTTCTGCTGCTGGGCGATCAATTCCTGCAGCACCTGCACCGACAGTTGCTGGCCGGCATCCCAGCGGTTGAAGCCGTCGCTGTCGTGCTGCATCAGGAACATCAACTGGTCGCGGTTGTACGGGAAGCTCAGTTTCACCGGCGCCGAAAAGCCACGTAGCAACGACGGCAGCGGTTGTTCGGCGATGTCGACGAAGGTGAAGGTCTGTTCGGCTTCGGTCACCGAGATCACCCGTGAAGTGCCTTGCGCGGTGGTTTCACCAGCCAGACGCAGGGCAATCTCGCCACCCTTGCTATCGAGCAGCCCCAACTCGACCGGGATCACGAACGGCAGTTTTTCAACCTTGTCCGGGGTTTGCGGGCAGCTCTGGCGGAAGGTCAGGCTGTAGGTTTTCGCCGCGGCATCAAAGGACTCGCTCACCGCCAGGCGCGGTGTACCGGCCTGGCTGTACCAGCGCTTGAATTGGGTCAGGTCGACGCCATTGGCATCTTCCATGGCCTTGATGAAGTCATCGCAGGTCACGGCCTGGCCGTCGTGGCGTTCGAAGTACAGGTCGCTGCCTTTGCGGAAGCCTTCGGCGCCGAGCAGAGTGTGGATCATGCCGACCACTTCCGAGCCCTTTTCGTACACGGTCAGGGTGTAGAAGTTGGAAATCTCGATGAAGCTGTCCGGGCGCACGGCGTGGGCCATGGGGCCGGCGTCTTCGGCGAACTGGTGGGTGCGCAGGTACGCCACGTCCTGGATGCGCTTGACCGTGGCCGAGTTCATGTCCGAGGAGAAACCGGCATCGCGGAACACGGTGAAGCCTTCCTTGAGCGACAGCTGGAACCAGTCGCGGCAGGTCACGCGGTTACCCGACCAGTTGTGGAAGTATTCGTGGGCGACGATCGCCTCGACCCGCTGGTGCGCGGCGTCGGTGGCGGTTTCGGCCTTGGCCAGCACGGCGCTGGAGTTGAAGATATTGAGGCCCTTGTTCTCCATGGCGCCCATGTTGAAGTCGTTCACGGCGACGATCATGAAGATGTCCAGATCGTACTCGCGACCGTAGACCTCTTCGTCCCAGCGCATGGACTTCTTCAGGCTGTTCATGGCGTGCTGGCACTTGTCGATGTTTTCCGGCTCGACGTAAATGCGCAGCGCCACGTTGCGCTCGCTCATGGTGGTGAAGCTGTCTTCGACGCACCACAGGTCACCGGCCACCAGCGCGAACAGGTACGCCGGTTTCTTGAACGGGTCTTCCCAGGTCGCCCAGTGCCGGCCATCTTCGCCGGGGCCGGAAGCGATCGGGTTGCCGTTGGACAGCAGCACCGGATAGCTGTGCTGCTCGGCGACGACCGTGGTGGTGAAGGTGCTCATCACGTCCGGGCGGTCGAGGTAATAGGTGATCTTGCGAAAGCCCTCGGCCTCGCACTGGGTGCAGAACATCGTGCCGGACTTGTACAGACCTTCCAGCGCGGTGTTGGTTTCCGGGTGGATCCTGACACTGGTATCGACCGTGAAGGTCGCGCTGGTCGGGTGCAGGGTCAGGTGATTATCGGTCAACTGATACTGCGCAGCAGAAAGCGCCTGGTCGGCCAGGGTGACCGACAGCAGTTCCAGCTGCTGGCCGTCCAGCACCAGCGGCGGCAGCCCCGGGCCACGCTCGGGGTTGCGGCGCATCACCAGTTGCGCATGGACCAGGCTGTGGTCCTCGTACAACTCGAAGGTCAGGTGTGTTTCGTCGATCAGGTACTCGGGCGCCTGATAGTCCTTGAGGTAGATCATCTTCGGTTGTTCGGTGCGCATGCTGGAGTCCTTACTGATGCACGGCGAGCTGGTAAGCCGTGTATTTACGAATGTTGATCACGCCGGTGTCGAAGATCAGGTATTGGCCCTTGACCCCCATCAGCGTGCCTTCGGCAATCGGGTTCTTGTCCAGGTTGAAGCTGACAATCTTCGCCGGGTATTGCTCGACCGGGTAGCGGATTTCCAGCGGTTCGACGCCGGTAACCGTCTGGATCGCCTGCAAGCCGAAACGTTCCTGCAACCCTTGCAAACCTTCGGCACAGCTGTCGAACAGTTGATCGCGGACCTCGGCCAGGTTGACCGCCGCCGCATCGCCCTTGAGTAAAGCACGCCAGTTGGTCTTGTCCGCCACCTGGCTGCGAAACAGATCCTCGACGAAACCCGACTGTTGCCGGGTCGATACGCGCACGATCGGCAAGGCCTGGCTCGCACCCTGGTCGAGCCATCGCGTCGGCAACTGGGTAGCGCGGGTAATCCCGACTTTGACCCCCGACGAGTTGGCCAGGTACACCACGTGATCGGTCATGCAGAACTTCTCGCCCCACTCCGGCTCCCGGCAGGTACCGGCGTCGAAGTGGCAGCGCTCCGGGCTCATGATGCACAGGTCACACTGGGCCAGTTTGGTCATGCACGGGTAGCAGTAACCTTGGCTGAAACTGGTCTTGGTCTTGCGTCCGCAATGGGTGCAGTGGATCGCCCCCAGGTATTCCAGGCGCACCGTAGTACCGATCAACGGATTGACCGGGACCTCGGTTTCGCCCAGACGGAAAGCGTATTGCACGTTCGGCCCGTCAAGGCGTGCCGACATTTTGCTGATTGCACCGCGGCCAATCTCGATCAATGGATGGCATCCGACTTGAACAGGATGTTCGGCACTTCGATCGACTTCGAGGCGCATTCCTGCGGCCCCATGTAGCCGGTACGCTGGTCCTCGGGCAGGTTCTGGATTTCCCAGGCGATCATCGCCTGCAGCGACAGCTCGCGTTGTTCGGCGGTGAGCTTGCCACCGTCGGACCATTTGCCGATTTCCACGGCCAGTTTCAGGCTCTCGTAGATATCGGGGGTGATGTTCTGGATCATTTCGTTAAAAGAGGACATTGGGTCTCCGTCTCTTTATTGCATGTTCTTGAATTAGGCGGCCAGTTTACGGCGGTTATACAAACCGCCCAACAAACCGCTGAAGCATCCGATGAGTAACCCGCTGACGTGGGCCGCGTTGGCGATTTCGCCGAAGCCGATCATCGAGACCAGCCCGGACAGGCACAGCAGCAACCACACCAGCATCATCACCAGCACGCCGCGCGGCAGGCGATAGGCCGGGTTCGGCGCCAGCAACTGGAAGATCCAGCAATGCCCGAGCAGGCCGTACAGTACGCCGGACAAACCGCCGAACAAGGTCGGGCCGCTGAAGGAGTACTGGGCGTAGTTGGACACCAGGCTGAACAGCAGGGTCAGGCCGATCAGGTTGATGCTGCCCTGGCGCGACTCGATGCGCCGCCCCAGTTCCCAGTACCACATGCCGTTCATCGCCAGGTGCAGGATGCCGAAGTGGATCAGCATCGGCGTGAACAGGCGCCACCACTGCCCCGCCGCCAGGCTGTCGGCCAGCGGTGTGAAGTGGATGTATTCGCCGACTACGCGAAATTCGAGGAAGGTCAGCCAGCGCATCGTTTCCAGGTTGTCACCGAGCAAGGTGATCGCACCGACGATGAGGCTCAGCAGCAATACCAGTGCAGTGGCCCTGGCGTATTTCAACTGTTCGACAAAGCCCGGACGCTTGACGGTCTGCGCCACCGGAATGTCCAGTTGCTGATCGGGATCGCCCGCAGGAAACCGTTCGTACAGTGCGCGCACGTCTTCACTGATATTGTCCGGAACCCACAGCACTTGCTCGCCCGCTTCTTCACTGACCCGATGGGGCACTTGCATGCGTTTGAGCAAGGTGACAAACCCGCTCAAGTCCACCGCCAGGGGCAGACGCAATACCGCTACAGCACTCATTGCAGCACCTCCGGCCGCTCGACATCGACCCAGACGAATTTATCCGGATCGAGGCGGGTTTCCTGATCCAGTCGGTAGGCAACCAGTTTGCCGTAGAGCACTGCGCTGTAATCCAGGCAGGCCAGGTTCGGGCGGATCGGTGCCGGCTTGCCGCTGCGCCAGTAATGGCCGACGAACAACAACGGTTCATCGACGCCATAGCGCAGCAAGCTGTTCTTTTCAGTGGACGTCAGCGGCGTCCGGGCCACGGGCTCAGGCAGCGCGTCCGGCTGGAACACGATGTCGCCGTAGGTTTTCGGATCGTCTTCCCAGAACTTGGTGCGAAAGAACGAACGCACCAGGCCGTCGCCGCTGGTCATGGTCAGGCCATGGGGCAAGCGCATGTCGGTGCCGCGCAGCAGGCGATCGAACACGGTGCAGGCAAACGAACCCGACTCCGCCGACGCCTGGAGAAAATGCTCGTCGATACAACCGTTGGGGAACAACGCCCGCAGCGGCTCGATCAGCCCGGCATCCCAACAGGCGTGGACCACCCGAAAACGCCCGGCATCAACGAACAGCGGCAGCTCATAGAACCATTGCTGGAAGTCGTGCCAGTCAGCCGGATGGCCTTCGAACTGGGTCAGGGTTTCTTGCAGCAGGCGGGCATGGCGCGGCGTGTGCTCGCGCACGAACTGCTTGCCGCTGCCGGGCAGCGCCGGCGTGCTCCAGCCCAGCGCATTGAACTCATGGTTGCCCATGATGCACAGCGCCTGACCGGCCTCGACCATGTCGTGGACGATGTGCAGCGCCTCGCGAATCCGCGGGCCGCGGTCAATGATATCGCCGACGAACACCGCCATGCGCGAGGCATGCCGCCAGACGCCACCCTGTTTGTGATAACCGAGTCGGTCGAGCAAGTGCTCCAGGGTCAGGGCGCAACCGTGCACGTCACCGATCAGGTCGTAGCTACGCGCGGGATCGAGCATCAGTCGCCTCCACCCCCCAGCTTGCTGCCCCAGCCGAGCTTGGTCCGGCAGACTTCGTAGTAGTTGTGGTCGAGCGGGTGAATCAGCCGCAGTTTCTGGGCTTTTTTGCTGACGGTAATGGTGTCGCCGGGCGCGCAGGTGAAGTGGTTCTGCCCGTCACACGAGACTTGCGGGTAAATCTGCATATCCTTGGACACGACGATTTTCAGCTCACTGTTGCCATCGACCACGATCGGTCTGCCCGACAAGGTATGGGGGTACATCGGCACAATAACAATAGCGTCGAGCTTGGGGTGCATGATCGGCCCGCCGGCAGATAAAGCGTAGGCGGTGGAACCGGTCGGCGTGGCGACGATCAGGCCGTCGGCCTTTTGGCTGCAGACGAACTGGCCGTCGATATACAGCTCGAATTCGATCATTCGCGTGGATTTGCCAGGGTGCAGCACGACGTCGTTCAGGGCATCGCCCTGGCCGATGGCCTCACCATGGCGGCGGACCTCGGCCTGCAGCAGGAAGCGGTTTTCCACCAGATAGTGGCCGTCCAGCACTTCGGCGACCTTGGCTTCCAGCTCGTCGGGGCGGATGTCGGTCAGGAAACCCAGGCTGCCCCGGTTGATGCCGAGCACCGGAATATTGTGTTTGGCCAGCGCCCGGGCAGCGCCGAGCAGGCTGCCGTCACCACCGACCACGATGACCATGTCGCAGACTTCGCCGAGCATCTTGCGCGACGAGGTTTGCAGGCCGTGCCCTGGCAGCACTTCGGCGATGGTGTCTTCGAGGATCACGTGCAGGTGACGATCGAGCAGAAACCGTTTCAGTCGGCGGACGGTATCCAGCACCTGGGAACTGCCCAGGCGACCGATGATGCCGATATTGCGAAATTGCTCCATGAGGCTCCTGCGGGGATCTGTGTGGCGGCGAAAACCACGATTATGGGCGAAAGCCGCCCATAGACAAAATCCTTTCAGCTTCAAGGGTGTGCCCGGGTTTCGGGCTATGCTCGCAAGATGATGCTATTTCCGGATTTGCTCCACCTGCCCCATCAGTTACGCCATCCCGAAGTGCGTGACCTGGCGTGGGTCATCCTCGCCCCGCCCATGCTGGACGATACCCCGTGGCCGCAACGTCACCCGTTGGCCGGCAGCGACTGGGTGCAGGCTCCCGACCGGCTGGAGCAGTGGCTGCGGCAGCTGGACCGGGACAGTTATGGCTTGCTGCATTGGCTGGCCCAGGCCCGCACCCGCCGCCTGGGCCTGTACTACGAACGCCTCTGGCAATTTGCCGTGCAGCACGCGCCGGGCATTGAGCTGATTGCCGCCAACATGCCGATTCGCCGCGAAGGGCACACTCTGGGTGAACTGGACATGCTGCTGCGCGACCGCGACGGTGTGCATCACCTGGAACTGGCGATCAAGCTCTACCTCGGCCCGCAATCGGGCGACGGACACGACACCGCCCAGTGGCTGGGCCCTGGCTGCCACGATCGGCTCGACCGCAAACTGGCGCACCTGAGCCAGCATCAATTACCGATTTCCGCACGTCCCGAGAGCCGTGAAGTACTGGCGGCGCTGGATATCCAGGCCTTCAGCGCCCATTTATGGCTGGGAGGCTATTTGCTCTACCCCTGGCCCGGACAGGCCGCGCCGCCGTCGGGTGCACATCCGCAGCATTTGCGCGGTCGCTGGCTGCATCAAAAGGACTGGCCGGCGTTGGTTGCCCAAAGCCCGCCCGGTCGCTGGCAACCCCTGCCCCGCCATGCCTGGCTGGCACCGGCGCACTATTGGGCGGAGCACACCTGGAGTCCTGAACAAATGCGGGCATGGCTCAATGACCTGGACCCGCTGGCGCCGGCACAACTGCTGGTGCGCCTGACGGAGAATGCCAATGGCGACTGGGAAGAGGCCGAGCGATTGTTTCTGGTGGCGGATCTTTGGCCGAATGTGCCGGGACAGGGTTGAGTCCAGTATTGCCTGAGACGGCCTCTTCGTCGGATCGCCGCCCGGACCAAGCCCGCTCCCACATTGGGCCTCAGCCGAACACAAGTCTTGTATCCACTGAGGATCCCTGTGGGAGCGGGCTTGCTCGCGAAGAGGCCAACACGGTCTAAAGGGATAACCACCCAGCGCTTTGCAGGCCAAAGCGCTGGCAAACGACCATCAGACTTTCTTGTGCTGCTCGACCCATTGCCCATAGGCATTGATGAAGCTTTGCAGAAACGGCTTGACCGACTCGGACAGCTTGCCCGCCTCGTCGAACGCCGAACCGGCGTTCCCCAGATAGGCCTCCGGTTGCTGCATCAGCGGCACATTGAGAAACACCATGGATTGACGCAGGTTGTGGTTGGCACCAAACCCGCCGACGGCCCCCGGCGAAACGCTGATAATCGCGCCCGGCTTGCCGTTCCAGGCACTTTTCCCATAGGGACGCGAACCCACGTCAATCGCGTTTTTCAACGGTGCCGGCACCGAGCGGTTGTATTCCGGGGTCACGAACAGCACCGCGTCGGATGTACTCACTTGTTGTCGGAAAGTGCTGTAGGCTGCCGGCGGTGAAGCGCCATCGATGTCTTCGTTGTAGAGCGGCAGATCGCCAATTTCGACGATGTTCAGCTTCAGATTGGCCGGTGCCAGTTCAGCCAGGGCCCGTGCGACCTTGCGGTTGATCGATTCCTTTCTCAAGCTGCCGACCACGACGGCGACCGAATAGACGTTGCTCATGGGAATGTCTCGACTGTCCGATATGAAGAGCTTGTAGTTATAGATGACGATTCAAGCAGCGGCCGACTGAAAAACGCCGTCCCTGACTATTTTTTTCCTGTAGGAAAACTTACCTCACCCAGATACGGTCTACAGAGCCGCAAATTGTGTGATTTATCTCCAGAGGTTCTAAGCAGATGGCAGCAGTACTCGTCGGTCAGTTCCACGCAAGAGACGCGCAAGGCCGTATTTATTCGGTGCACGAGTTCCAGGAATCCACCCCGGCGGTAGACGGTTCCGGGCCTGTCACCACCTATAAGCTGGCCATTGGCGACCGTGTCAACAAGGTCGACGACAATCAATTCATGCTGGTGCAAACCGGCGTGACCATTACCCGCGAACCGCAAACCGTCAGCGCTTCATAACCCGTCGTTATGAGCAGAAGTCATATGCGCGGACTTGGGGTAGGATTCAGCCACTGACTCCTCCACCTGCTGAACATGGACTTCACGCATGCGCTTACGCCATATCGAAGTGATCCAGGCGCTCCTGCAGACCGGTCACCTGGGCACCGCCGCCGAATGGCTGCAGTTGCCAGTGACCGAAGTCGAGCGCTTGCTGCGCGACGCCGAGGATCAGTTGGGGTTCATGCTGTTCGCCAGCGTTCGCGGACGATTGCAGGCCACCCGCGAAGCGCAGCAACTGCAGGTGGAAATTGCCCGGGTCTACGACGCGCTCGAACCGGTGCAGCGTCTGGCCAACAGCCTCAGGCAATACCTGGCGCCGCCGCTGCGCATCATCTGCACCCCGCCCCTGGCCAACCAACTGTTGCCTCACAGCATCGCGGCCCTGCGCCGACGCCTGCCCGACGCGCCTTGCACACTGTTGAGCCAGCCAACCCGCGACATCGTCAGAAGCCTGCTGCTGCGTGAAAGCGATCTGGGCCTGAGCCTGCACGACCCCGATCACGCCGACGTCGATTGCCAGGTGATTGCCCAGGGCAAACTTCAGTTGCTCGCCCCCCATGGCTGGCTGCAACCGAAACAGAAATACATTTCACTGCAGGACCTGGCCGGTCAATCGATGATCGGCCTGGAGGGGCACGACCCGCTGAGCCCGGCACTGGAAAACAAACTGCACGGCTTGCGCCCTGCCCCGGTGATCCAGACCCGGGTGCAGACGCACCAGATGATGCGCAGCATGGTCGAGGCCGGCGAAGGACTGGCCATCGTCGACCCCTTTACCGCCCTCGGTGCCAAAGCCTCGGGACTGGACAGTTGCCCACTGGCACCTGCTATCCCGATCAGTCTCTACGCCCTGTCCCTGAAAAACGCCGAAGCGTCTTCAACGGTTCAGGCCCTGTTGGCCATCGTCACGGAACAAGCCGCGGCGATGCTGACGAACTGAGCGGGTTTTCCAGCGGGTTTTCGAACAATCGATACCAGAACAGCGCCACTTCGGCGGTGTTCGGATCGATGCCGCGATAACGCAGGTGGTCGATCCCGCCGATCACGTAACCGCAGCGCTCATAGAGCCGACAGGCCCCCAGGTTGTTGTTCTGGGTTTCGAGCATGATGCCCGGGAGTTTCTTCTTGCGGCTCCAGAACTGCGCCACATCCAGCAGGGCCTTGGCCACACCGTGCCGTCGGGCCGGTGCATGCACCGCCAGTTCGTCGATATGGGCAAAGCCGTTCCAGTTGGTACTGACCACCAGGTGCCCCACGGGCTGGTCATCCAGATAAGCCATGAAGATCGCGCTGTCGGCGGCATTGCGAAAGCTGCTGAACTCCTCCGGGTCGATGCCGTAGCACTTGCGATAAGGCGTGATCGGCGTCACCGGCCACAGTGCGACCGGTTTGCCGATTTCGGCCGCACCATAGGCCGCGACTTCGAAACTGAAGTCACTGCCCCAGATGTACGCGGCAAAACCTTCATCGGCAACCCGTACCGACAACCCTGGGTAATTCGGATTTATAACCGGCTGCATACTGGGAAAGGTCCTCACTCCTTGATGCAATCGACGGTGTAGCACCGCCCACTGCCCTGATCTTCGTGTTGCAATCCGTGCACATCAGCAACGAATCCCGGGAAACTGCTATCGAACGTGCGGGCAAACGCCAGGTAATCGATGATCGAGCGGGTCGACTCTGTAAAGCGTTCACCCGGCATGATCAACGGAATGCCGGGTGGATACGGCACCAGCATCACCGCGGCGATCCGTCCGTGCAGCGCATCGATCGATACGGCTTCGACTTCACCGCGCACCAATTGATCATAGGCGTCCGCCGGCTTCATCGCGACTTCCGGCAGTACGGTGTACATGCGCTTGAGGTGCCTGGCGGTGGCATTGCTGCGATAACAGGCATGCAACTGATCGCACAGATCACGCAGGCCCATGCCCTGATACCGCGCGACATTCTCCTGCGCCACGCAAGGCAGGCAACTGGCCAGGCTGACGTTGGCGTCATAACTGCGCTTGAACTCCAGCAATTCGGTGAGCAGCGTGCTCCACTTGCCCTTGGTGATGCCCATGGAGAACAACACCAGGAACGAATACAGCCCGGTCTTCTCAACCACCAGGCCACGCTCCCAAAGGAACTTGCTGACCACCGCCGCCGGAATCCCGCGCTCGCTGAGGGCGCCACCGGCCGTCAGCCCTGGCATCACCAGCGTGACCTTGATCGGGTCGAGCAGCACATAATCGTCAGTCACGCCGCCAAAGCCGTGCCAGTCGGCCTCCGGCTGCAGCAACCAGTCCTCGGTGACGACCCGCTCGATGCCTTCTGCCGACGGCGGTTGCCAGATCGAAAACCACCAGTCATCAGCGGCAATGTGCTGGCGCAAGTTAGCCAGCGCCCGGCGAAAACTCAGGGCTTCGTCGAACATTTCCTGCAACAGCGAACGCCCCGCCGGCCCCTCCATCATCGCCGAAGCCACATCCAGCGAGGCGATGATGCCGTACTGCGGCGAGGTCGAGATGTGCATCATGAACGCTTCGTTGAAGCGATCCCGGTCCAGTTGCCGCGCGCCGCCGTCGCGAACGTGAATCATCGACGCCTGACTGAAGGCCGCCAGCAACTTGTGGGTGGAATGGGTGGTGAACACCAACGGACTGCCTTCATCACGGGACGTGCCCATGCCGTAGCGCCCGGCAAAAAACTCATGGAACGCCGCATAGGCGTACCAGGCCTCGTCGAAGTGCAATACCTCGACGCTGCTGCCCAGTTGCTGCCTGATCAGCTCGGCGTTGTAGCAAAGGCCGTCATAGGTCGAATTGGTCACTACGGCGAGCTTGACCTTCGGTGCACGCCCCTTGGTCAGCGAGCTGGCGTCGATCTTGGCCTGGATCGATTCGCGGCTGAACTCGCTCAGGGGAATCGGGCCGATGATCCCCAGCTCATTACGCTCCGGACACAAGTACAGCGGGATCGCGCCGGTCATGATGATCGAGTGCAGCACCGACTTGTGGCAATTGCGATCCACCAGCACCAGATCATCGCGAGCGACCACCGAGTGCCAGACAATCTTGTTGGCCGTGGACGTGCCATTGATCACGAAAAAGGTGTGATCGGCGCCGAAATTACGGGCTGCACGGGCCTCGGCTTCAGCCAGGGGGCCGGTGTGATCGAGCAAGGACCCGAGCTCCGGCACCGACACCGAAAGATCCGAGCGCAGGGTGTTTTCCCCGAAAAACTGGTGAAACGCCTGCCCGACCGGACTTTTGTGATACGCCACGCCACCGCCGTGACCGGGGGTGTGCCAGGAATAGTTGGAATCCGCGGTGTGCTGCACCAGGGCCTTGAAGAATGGCGGCAACAGGCCATCAAGGTACTTGCGCGCAGCACGGGCCACCTGCCGGGCAAGAAAGGGCACGGTGTCTTCAAACAGGTAAAGAATGCCGCGCAACTGGTTGAGCTCGGCCATGGCATCGGCGGGAGCGTTTTCCAGGGTCACTTTTTCGCCGAGGGCGAAGATCGGCAGATCCGGCGCACGCACCCGCGCCAGACCGATCAGTTCGGCCATGTTTTGCAATAAATGGGAATGGGTGCTGGCGTCCTCAGACGCTATCAACATGCAGGACAGGCCATGGTAGGTCGACGCCACCAGTCGTCCTTCGGTGTAGTTCACCGCCGAAACGACGCTGAACCCTTCCTGCTCCAGCTCCCGGGCAATACCCCGCACGCGGTCGCCGGCGACGCTGTCGGACTTGATGTCGCGATGGACAATCAGGACCGGGAATTTCAAATCTTTATACATGAGGCTCAGTGTCCTGAGACGGCAGACCAGAGCCTGCCAATCACCTCAGGGTAGAGTGTTGCAGCGCAAGTGGCGAGCGGGATGCACCACTTTGTGGCGACGAGAGCGCTTCCCTGTGGCGAGGGGGCTTGCCCCCGTTGGGTCGCGAAGCGACCCCCAACAATCTTTCGGATAAACCGCAGAGAATGGAATTACGTCTGCTTCGCAGCCGAACGGGGCCAAGCCCCCCTCGCCACAAAAGCCATTCACCAAAAGACTGGCGTCAGGCCTGGGCTTCAGCCTCAGCCAACTGCACCCACAACGCCGGGGCACCAGCGGATTTGCCGATGATTTCCAGACGCGCCGCGTGGCGGGCCAGGTCGTCTTCGCTGGCGCGGATGATGCGCGTCGGCTGGCGGTCCGCCGGCAAACGACGGATTTCGGTGGCCGAATTGTCCGCCCCTTCACCGGAGCCGTTGCCATCGGAGGCGTTACCGGCCAGGGAAAGGCTGGTCTGCCCGCCGGTCATGGTCAGGTAGACGTCGGCGAGAATCTCGGAGTCGAGCAAGGCGCCGTGCAGCTCACGGCCGGAGTTGTCGACGCCATAACGTTTGCACAAGGCGTCGAGGCTGTTGCGCTGCCCCGGGTGACGTTCCCGGGCCATCATCAGGGTGTCGAGGATCGTGCAGTGCTGCGTGATGTCCGCGCGGTCCTGCTGCCCCATCAGGGCGAATTCGTTGTTGATGAAGCCAACGTCGAACGCCGCGTTATGGATGATCAGCTGCGCGCCCTTGATGAACTCGAAGAATTCTTCGGCCACCTCGGCAAAACGCGGCTTGCCCACGAGGAATTCGTTGGTAATGCCGTGGACGCCGATGGCGCCCTCGTCACTTTCGCGATCGGGCTGCAGGTACACGTGAAAGTGCCGGCCCGTCAGGCGTCGGCCGATCAACTCGACACAACCGATTTCGATAATCCGGTGGCCGTCGGTCACCGGCATGCCGGTGGTTTCGGTGTCGAGTACAACGGATCTGGTGGCCATCAGTGCTCAGCTCTCAATCGGTCAATCGTGCAAAAGCGGTGATGTTATCACGCTTGCAGGGGCTTTCAGATACACCAGTCGCCACCTTCTTCGCGAGCAAGCCCGCTCCCACAAGGGATCTGTGGCGCATGGAGATCAATGTGGGAGCGGGCTTGCTCGCGAAGGCCGCGGCGCGGTGCATCGGTAGTACCGGAATCAGTCCTGCTTGTACCCGCGCACTTCGTCGACGCCACGGTTGGCCAACTGGTCGGCGCGTTCGTTGCCGTGATGGCCAATGTGCCCGCGCACCCATTTCCAGGTGACCTTGTGGCGGTTGACCTGCTCGTCGAGCAACTTCCACAGATCAGCGTTCTTCACCGGCTCCTTCGCCGCGGTTTTCCAGCCGCGCTTCTTCCAGTTGTCCATCCACTCGTTGATGCCCTTCATCACGTACTGGGAGTCGGTCACCAGCAGCACCTCACAGGGACGCTTGAGCTCTTCCAGGCCACGGATCGCACCCATCAGCTCCATGCGGTTGTTGGTGGTATTGGCTTCGCCGCCCCAGAGTTCCTTTTCAACGCCCTTGCACACCAGCAGTGCGCCCCAGCCGCCAGGGCCGGGGTTGCCCTTGCAGGCGCCGTCGGTGAACAGTTCTACGCTATCGCTCATGCCAATCTATCCAGAAAATGCGCTGGCCCGCCGATCGCAGATCGACGACGCCCGAAGCCGGGACAGGCCCGGCCGCAAATGAAAAAGTGTGTGTTACGGTTCGATGTTGCGACGGTTGACCTTGGCCATCGGCAAAGGAATCAACTTGCCCATCGGCTCGCGCCGCTCCTGACGGACCGGTCGCAGGCCCACCACGATCTTGCGCGCCACCAATAAATAGAAGCCGCCGCCCGACAGTTGCCAGTCACCGGCCCTGCGCTCCCATCCGGCCAGGCGGGTTTGCCATGCCGGAGACGCAAGCGGCGGACGATAGCACCCGAAGCGGCGTTTCTCCAGCGCGAAGCCCAGCAGGTTCAGCCAGTCCGCGACCCGTGACGGCGAAATACAGCGCGCCTTGCGCAGCCCATCCTGGGCAAACACATGCCGCAGGCCCCAACTGCTCCAGGGATTGATGCCGATGATCAGCAGATGCCCGCCGGGGCGCACGCTGCTTGCCGCCTCGCGAAGCAACCCGTGGGGCGACAGGCAGAAATCCAGGCCATGCTGCAACACCACCACGTCGGCGGCGTGCTCGCTCAGCGGCCAGGCCTGTTCTTCACAGACTATCTCGACCCCCGGCAACGGCGCGCCAAGGCGTACGTTGCGCTGCACCTGCGGCGCTGACGGCGGGGTCTGGGCCGACGGACCGTAATGCACCAGATAGCCACCAAAGAACCGCCCGAGCTCGTCTTCGAGCATGCGACGCTCTTCGTCCAGCAGGAATTGCCCGATCGGACCTTCCAGCCACTCGCGGGCGGCGCTGATCAACGCCAGCCAGTCAGGATCAGCCTGTGCGAACGCTTTATCAGTCATTGCATTCTCCAACGCGCCAGGAAGTTCTAAGATGCGCCATTGTTTTCCGCTTGGCGAATCCGACGATGATACAGATCACAGCCCTGCCCGCCTTCACCGACAACTACATCTGGTTGTTACAAGACCACGGCAGTAAACGCTGCGCGGTGGTCGACCCGGGTGATGCCGCCCCGGTACACGCCTGGCTTGCGGCCAATCCGGGCTGGGTACTGAGTGATATTTTGATCACTCACCACCATCATGACCACGTCGGCGGAGTCGAACAGCTGAAAAAAGCGACGGACGCGAAAGTCTATGGTCCGGCCAGCGAAAAGATCCCGGCGCGGGACGTTGCGCTCAAGGACAACGAACGCATCAGCGTGCTGGGGCTGGACTTCGATATCTTCGCGGTCCCCGGCCACACCCTGGGGCATATCGCCTATTACCATCACGGCTTGCTGTTCTGCGGCGACACCCTGTTTGCCGCCGGTTGCGGGCGGTTGTTCGAAGGCACGCCACAGCAAATGTACAGCTCGCTGACACGTCTCGCGGAGTTGCCGGAAGACACGCTGGTCTACTGCACCCACGAATACACCCTGAGCAATCTGAAGTTTGCCGCAGCCGTCGAACCGAACAATCCGGATACGGCCGAACGCCTGGCCAAAGTCACCCGCCAACGGGAATCCGGGATCATGACGCTGCCGTCGACACTGGCACTGGAAAAGCTCACAAACCCGTTTTTGCGCGCCGGTGAAACATCCGTTAAAGAAAAAGCGGACGAACGGACCGGCACCGATAACTCGGCGCCCGATATGGTTTTTGCTGCGCTTCGCGCTTGGAAAGACGCGTTCTAAAGGGGTCCCCAAAGGCTGTAACAATTCTGAAAGGTTGACCGCGCAGGGTGCGCTTTCTAGAATCGCCCGACATTTTTGCCCGGAACTTACTTCCAGCCAATGTCGTCACCTATTCGCAAAGCCATCAGTTCCGACGCATTGACCCGCCTGGCTCAAGCCATTGCGGTGGCTGTGTCCGCCACCCTGGCGGGCTGTTCCAGCCATGCGCCGCAGACCGATGCGGCGCACACGCCGAACGTCGCCGCGCGCGCCAAGCAGAAGCCGATCTGGCTCAGCGAAAAGCCCAGCCCGCAAATTCCACAGGACGTCTGGGAGCGAATGCGCCAGGGCTTCCAGTTGCAGGACGGGCTGGGTGTCAACCCGCGTATCGAGCAGCAGCGCCTGTGGTTCGCCAGCAATCCGTCTTTCCTCGAAAACGCCGGTGAACGTGGCAGCCTCTACATTCACTACATCGTCGAGCGCCTTGAAGAACGCAACATGCCGCTGGAACTGGCCCTGCTGCCAGTGATTGAGAGTGCCTACAACCCGATGGCCTATTCCCGGGCCAACGCGGTGGGTCTTTGGCAATTCATCCCGTCCACCGGGCGTTACTTCAACCTGCGCCAGACCCGTTTCTATGATGGCCGTCGCGACATCACCGCGTCGACCACCGCCGCGCTGGATTACCTGACCCGCCTGCACGACATGTTCAACGGCGACTGGATGCTGGCCCTGGCGGCCTACAACGCCGGCGAAGGCACCGTCAGCCGGGCCATCGAGCGCAACGAGCGTCTCGGTCTGCCGACCGATTACTGGAACCTGCCACTGCCCTCCGAAACCCAGGCCTACGTGCCGAAGTTGCTGGCGCTGTCGCAAGTGGTGATGGCGCCGGAAGCCTACGGCGTGAACCTCAACCCGATCGCCAACGAACCCTATTTCCAGGTCGTCGAAATCAACCAGCGCATGGACCTGTCCAAGGTCGCTGAAGTGGCCAACATCGACGAAGATGAACTGTTCCAGCTCAACCCGGCCTTCAAGCAGCGCACCACCATCGACGGCCCGCAGCACCTGCTGGTGCCGACTTCCAAGGCGCAACTGCTGACCAGCAGCCTGCAGACCATGCGTCCTGAAGAGTTGATCAGCAAGAAATCGCTCAAGCCGGTCTTCGAAGGTGCCGACGACACCCAGGTCGCCAGCGCCAGGCGGTCCTACCGGGTCAAACGGGGTGACAACCTGGGTTCCATCGCCAAGGCCAACAACGTTGACGTGAAGGACCTGCAACGCTGGAACAAACTGACCGGCAAGAATCTCAAGCCCGGCCAGACCCTGGTCATGCAGGACAACAGCAAACGCAGCTCCGGGCGCGTCAACACCGTGATTGCCGCCAACTCCAAAAAGCAGCAGACCAAGTACAAGGTCCAGCAAGGCGACTCGCTGTACATCGTGGCCAAGCGCTTCAACGTCGAGATGCAGCACCTCAAGCGCTGGAATCCTCGTGTCGGCCAGGCGCTGAAACCCGGCCAGATGTTGACAGTGGCCAATCCGCATTAAAAAGAGCCCCTGATTTCAGGGGCTTTTTTATGTCTTCACAGTTTTTGTGGGCTGCTCGCTCCCACAGGGATTGTGGCCCGACCGATATTGCGCACTAATCCCCCGTCTTTTTCCTGTCCATACAAGCTGTTACTGTACGGTCCACAAAGCCCAAGCCGCCTGGATCGGATCTCCTATTTGAAGCGTCCCCTGCCCCTGCTCCTGTTCAGCCTGGCCTTGAGCTCCACCGCAAGCGCGACGATCAGCGAAAGCCATGGTTATGCGCAGTTCGGCACGCTCAAGTACCCGGCCCGATTTACCCACTTCGACTGGGTCAACCCGCAAGCGCCCAAGGGCGGTACGTTGCGGGTGATGGCGTTTGGCACCTTCGATACGCTCAACCCGTACACCTTCAAGGGCACCAGCCCGGTCACCACCCCGAACTTCCTGCAATACGGCATCAACGAACTCAACGAACCGCTGATGGTCGGCACCGGGCAGTACGCGCCTTCGGGTGACGAGCCCGCGTCCAGCTATGGCCTGATCGCCCAGTCGGTGGAGTTCAGCGAGGACCGCAGTTGGGTGGTGTTCAACCTGCGTCCTGAAGCACGCTTCCATGACGGCACGCCGATTACCGCCTTCGACGTTGCGTTCTCCTACCGCACGCTGCTCAAGGAAGGGCATCCGCTTTACCGCACCAACCTTCAGGAGGTGCTGCGGGTCGACATCCTCAACCCCCAGCGCATCCGTTTCGTGTTCAAGCGCGCCGGCAATCCGCTGCTGATCCTGCGCCTGGGCGAAATGCCGGTGTTGCCACAGCACTACTGGAAGGGCCGTGACTTCAAGGCCACCACGTTCGAACCGCCACTGGGCAGCGGGCCGTACCGCATCACGATGGTCACGCCAGGACGCCAGATCGTCTTCGAACGGGTCAAGGATTATTGGGGCAAGGACCTGTCGGTCAATCGCGGCAAGTACAACGTCGACCGCATGGAAGTCGAGTTCTACCGCGACAGCGACGTCGCATTCGAGGCGTTCAAGGCCGGTGAATTCGACATCTATATCGAGCATCAGGCGAAGAACTGGGACACCGGCTACAACTTCCCCGCCCTACGCCGTGGTGACGTGATCAAGGCACAGATTCCCCACCAGATCCCGACCCAGACCCAGGGCCTGTTCATGAACAGCCGCCGACCGACTTTCTCGGATGCCAGGGTCCGTGAAGCACTGGGGCTGATGTTCAACTTTGAATGGACCAACCGTGCACTGTTCAGCGGTGCCTACAAACGCGCCATGAGCTATTACCCCAACAGCGAGTTCTCGGCCGGCGGCTTGCCGGTCGGGCATGAATGGCTGTTGCTCAAGCCCTACCGTGAACAACTGCCGGCCAGGCTCTTTACCGAGCCATTCAGCCTGCCGCAGACCGATGGCCGCGGCATCCCCCGCGAGACCTTGCGCAATGCCCTCGGCCTGCTCGCCGAAGCCGGCTGGAAGCTCAATGGCCAGCACCTGCAAAACGCCGCAGGCCAACCCATGCGCCTGGAGCTGTTGCTGGTCAACCCGAACCTGGAACGCATCCTCCAACCCTACGTCGAGAACCTCGCCAGCATCGGCATCGATGCGCGGCTGCGCACGGTCGATCGCGCGCAATACAAGCAGCGCCTCGACCAGTTCGATTTCGACATGATCCTGATGACCCTCAACCAGACCCTCAGCCCCGGCCTGGAACAATGGCAGTACTTTCACTCCAGCCAGGCCGGGGTCAAGGGCAGCAAGAACTACGCCGGCATTGCCAATCCGGTGGTCGACCATCTGCTCGAACAGTTGCTGGCCGCCCAGACCCGTGACCAGCAAGTCGCCGCCGGCAAGGCCCTTGACCGCGTGCTGCTGTGGCAGCACTACATCGTTCCCAACTGGTACCTCAATTATCACCGTCTGGCGTACCGCAACCGGCTCGCCTTTGTCACCACGCCGCCCTACACCCTGGGCCTGAATGCGTGGTGGCTGAAATCTTCGGAGAAAGATCAATGAACCCCATCCGCACCCTGCTCCTGCAGGCCAGCGGCCTGTTGTTCGCCGGGCTGGCCTGCGCCGCCCCGCAACACGCCGTGACCCTGTACAACGAGCCGCCGAAGTACCCGGCCGACTTCAAGCACTTCGACTACGTCAATCCCGACGCGCCCAAGGGCGGGATCTTCCGCCAGGCCGGGTTCGGTGGCTTCGACAGCCTCAACCCGTTCATCAGCAAAGGCGTGCCGGCGGATGATATCGGCATCATCTACGACACCCTGGCCAAGCAAGGCCTGGACGAGCCGTTCACCGAGTACGGCCTGATCGCCCGGCTGATCGAGAAAGCCCCGGACAACGGCTGGGTGCGCTTCTACCTGCGCCCCGAAGCGCGCTTCCATGACGGCCATCCGGTACGCGCCGAGGACGTGGTGTTCAGCTTCCAGATGCTGACCAAGGACGGCGCGCCGATGTACCGCGGTTACTACAACGACGTGGCCGAAGTGATCGCCGAAGACCCGTTGACCGTGCTGTTCAAGTTCAAGCACACCAACAACCGCGAGCTGCCGCTGATCCTCGGCCAGTTGCCGGTGCTACCCAAGCATTGGTGGGCCGACCGCGACTTCAACAAGGGCAACCTTGAAATCCCGTTGGGCAGCGGCCCCTACAAGGTCGGCGAAGTGAAGGCCGGGCGCTCGGTGCGCTACGAGCGAGTGAAGGACTACTGGGGCAAGGACCTGCCGGTCAATCGCGGTTTCTATAACTTCGACGTGATGACCACCGATTACTACCGCGACAACACCGTCGCCCTGGAAGCACTCAAGGCCGGGCAGTTCGACTACTGGCTTGAGATGACCGCGAAGAACTGGGCCAACGCCTACAACATCCCGGCGGTCACCGAGGGCCGACTGGTCAAGGAGCAGATCCCCAACGGCAACCCGACCGGCATGCAAGGCTTCGTGTTCAATATGCGTCGCCCGGTGTTCCAGGATGTGCGTGTGCGCCAGGCCCTGTCACTGTTGCTGGATTTCGAATGGACCAACAAGCAACTGTTCAACGGGGCCTATGTGCGTACCCGCAGTTACTTCGAGAACTCGGAAATGGCTGCCACCGGCCTGCCTGACGCCGAGCAGGTGGCGATCCTCGAACCGTTCCGCGCCAAGCTGCCGCCGCAGGTGTTCAGCGAAGCCTTCCAGAACCCGACTACCGACGGCAGTGGCATGATCCGCGCCCAGCAACGGCAAGCCTATCAACTGTTGCAGGAGGCCGGCTGGCGCATCGTCGATGACAAAATGGTCGATGCTACCGGCAAGCCGGTGGTCATCGAGTTCCTGTTGGCCCAGACCGAATTCGAACGGGTACTGCTGCCGTTCAAGCGCAACCTGAGCGACCTGGGCATCGACCTGGTGATCCGCCGGGTCGACGTCTCGCAGTACATCAACCGCGTGCGCTCCCGGGACTTCGACATGATCGTCGGCAGCTTCCCCCAGTCCAACTCACCGGGTAACGAACAACGGGAATTCTGGATGTCGGCCGCCGCCGACAAACCCGGCAGCCGCAATTCCATGGGGCTCAAAGATCCGGTGGTCGATCAACTGGTCGAGCGACTGATCAACGCCGATTCGCGCAAAAGCCTGGTGGCCCATGCCCGCGCGCTGGACCGCGTTCTGCAATGGGGCTATTACGTAATACCCAACTGGCACATCAAGACCTGGCGCGTGGCGTACTGGAACCACCTCGGCCACCCGAAGGTCTCGCCCAAGTACGACATCGGCACGGCCACCTGGTGGGTCAAGCCCGACATCAAGCCGGCGATAGAAGTCGAAACCATACTGCAGGCCGATCCTGCGGGCACGGAGTAATCAGATGCTGGCGTACATTTTTCGTCGACTGTTGCTGATCATTCCGACCCTGTTCGGCATCTTGCTGATCAACTTCGTGATCATCCAGGCCGCCCCGGGCGGGCCGGTGGAGCAAATGATCGCCAAGCTCGAAGGCTTCGAAGGCGCCACCAGCCGCATCGCCGGCGGCGGTGCCGAAGTCTCGGTGGCAGGCTCGGCCTATCGCGGCGCCCAAGGCCTGGACCCGGCGCTGATCAAGGAAATCGAGCACATGTACGGCTTCGACAAATCGGCGCCGGAACGCTTGTGGATCATGGTCAAGAACTATGCGTCGCTGGATTTTGGCGACAGCTTCTTTCGCGACGCCAAGGTCATCGACCTGATCAAGGAAAAGATGCCGGTGTCGATCTCCCTCGGGCTGTGGAGCACCCTGATCATGTACCTGGTGTCGATCCCGCTGGGGATCGCCAAGGCCACGCGACACGGCAGCCATTTCGACGTCTGGACCAGTTCGGCAATCATCGTCGGCTACGCGATCCCGGCGTTCCTGTTCGCCATCCTGTTGATCGTGGTATTCGCCGGCGGCAGCTATCTGGACTGGTTCCCGTTGCGGGGGCTGACTTCGAACAACTTCGATGAACTGAGCATGGGCGGCAAGATCCTCGACTACTTCTGGCACCTGGCGCTGCCGGTGACCGCTCTGGTGATCGGCAACTTCGCGACCATGACCCTGCTGACCAAAAACAGTTTCCTCGACGAGATCAACAAGCAGTACGTGATCACCGCCAGGGCCAAGGGCCTGACCAACCACCGCGTGCTGTACGGCCATGTGTTCCGCAACGCCATGCTGCTGGTGATCGCCGGTTTCCCTTCAGCCTTCATCGGCATCTTCTTCACCGGCTCGCTGCTGGTGGAGGTGATCTTCTCCCTCGACGGCCTGGGCCTGATGAGTTTCGAAGCAGCGATCAATCGCGATTACCCGGTGGTGTTCGGCACGCTGTTCATCTTCACGTTGCTGGGGCTGGTAGTGAAACTGATCGGCGACCTCACCTACACCTTTGTCGATCCGCGTATCGACTTCGAAAGCCGGGAGCATTGAGATGAACCTGTCCCCTCTCAATCGCCGGCGCTTCGAACTGTTCAAGGCCAACAAGCGTGGCTGGTGGTCGCTGTGGCTGTTCCTGATCCTGTTCGGCGCCAGCCTAGGCGCCGAGCTGATCGCCAACGACAAGCCGCTGGCGGTGCATTACGACAACAACTGGTACTTCCCGGCGCTCAAGCGCTACCCGGAAACCACCTTCGGCGGCGAATTCCCGCTGGAAGCCAACTACAAGAGCCCGTACATCCGCGAACTGCTCAAGGCCAAGGACGCCTGGGTGCTGTGGGCGCCCATTCCCTATAGCTACCAGAGCATCAACTACGACCTGAAAGTCCCGGCCCCGGCCCCGCCCTCGACGGACAACCTGCTGGGCACCGACGACCAGGGCCGCGACGTGCTGGCCCGGGTGATCTACGGTTTCCGCATTTCGGTGCTGTTCGCCCTGACCCTGACCGTGTTCAGTTCGATCATCGGCGTGATCGCAGGCGCCTTGCAGGGTTTTTACGGCGGCTGGGTGGACCTGGCCGGGCAGCGCTTCCTGGAGATCTGGTCCGGGCTGCCGGTGCTGTACCTGCTGATCATCCTTGCCAGCTTCGTGCAACCTAACTTCTGGTGGCTGCTGGGGATCATGCTGCTGTTCTCGTGGATGAGCCTGGTGGACGTGGTGCGCGCCGAATTCCTGCGCGGGCGCAACCTGGAATACGTACGCGCCGCCCGCGCCCTGGGCATGCAGAACGGTGCGATCATGTTCCGCCATATCCTGCCCAACGCGATGGTCTCGACCATGACTTTCATGCCGTTCATCCTCACCGGCGCCATCGGCACATTGACCGCCCTGGACTTCCTCGGTTTCGGTCTGCCGGCGGGCAGCCCGTCGCTGGGTGAACTGGTGGCCCAAGGCAAATCCAATCTGCAAGCGCCCTGGCTGGGCATCAGCGCCTTTGCGGTGCTGGCCCTGATGTTGAGCCTGCTGGTGTTCATCGGCGAATCCGCTCGCGATGCCTTCGACCCGAGGAAGTGAAATGAATCAGGAAAATCTGATCGAAGTGCGCAACCTGTCCGTCGAATTTGTTGTCGGCAATCGTTGTCAGCGGGCCGTCGAAGGCGTCAGCTTCGACATCAGGCGCGGCGAAACCCTGGCCCTGGTCGGCGAGAGCGGTTCCGGTAAATCGGTGACCGCGCATTCGATCCTGCGCCTGCTGCCCTACCCGCTCGCCCGCCATCCCTCCGGCACCATCGAGTATTCCGGGCAGAACTTGCTGGACCTGAAGGAAAAAACCATCCGCCACATTCGTGGCAACCGGATTGCGATGATCTTCCAGGAGCCGATGACCTCGCTCAATCCGTTGCACTCGATCGAAAAGCAGATCAACGAGGTGCTGGGCATCCACAAGGGCCTGAGCGGCAAGGTCGCGACCAAACGCACCCTGGAGTTGCTGGAGATGGTCGGCATCCCCGAGCCGCACAAGCGCCTCAAGGCCCTGCCCCACGAATTGTCCGGTGGTCAGCGCCAGCGGGTGATGATCGCCATGGCCCTGGCCAACGAACCGGAACTGCTGATCGCCGACGAACCGACCACCGCGCTGGACGTGACCGTTCAGCTGAAAATCCTCGAATTGCTCAAGCAATTGCAGGCTCGTTTGGGCATGGCGCTGCTGCTGATCAGCCACGATTTGAACCTCGTGCGAAGAATTGCGCATCGCGTATGTGTCATGCAGCAAGGTTGCATCGTCGAACAGGCATCGTGCGAAGAATTGTTCCGTGCGCCGCAGCATCCGTACACTCGGGAACTGCTGGCAGCGGAGCCCGACGGCAAGCCCGCAAGCAACGTGATCGGTCCGCCCTTGCTGGCGGTCGAGGACCTGAAAGTCTGGTTTCCGATCAAGAAAGGCTTGCTCAAGCGCACGGTGGATTACGTCAAGGCGGTCGACGGCATCAACTTCAGCCTGCCCCAGGGCCAGACCCTGGGGATAGTGGGAGAAAGCGGTTCCGGCAAATCGACCCTGGGCCTGGCGATTTTGCGGTTGATCGCCAGCAAAGGCGCCATTCGCTTTGAAGGCCAGCCGCTGGACAGCCTGACGCAGCAACAGGTCCGGCCGCTGCGGCGGCAGATGCAAGTGGTGTTTCAGGACCCGTTCGGCAGCCTGAGCCCACGGATGTGCGTGAGCCAGATCGTTGGCGAAGGCTTGCGGATCCACAAGATGGGGACCGAGGAGCAACAGGAACAAGCGATCATTGCAGCACTCAAGGAGGTAGGCCTGGATCCGGAAACCCGGCACCGCTACCCCCACGAATTTTCCGGTGGGCAACGGCAGAGAATCGCCATTGCCCGGGCATTGGTGTTAAAACCGGCGTTGATTTTGCTGGACGAGCCGACTTCGGCCCTCGACCGCACGGTACAACGCCAGGTAGTGGAGCTTTTGCGTTCGCTGCAAACCAAGTACAACCTGACGTATCTGTTTATCAGCCATGACCTGGCTGTGGTGAAAGCGCTGAGCCACCAGTTGATGGTGGTCAAGCATGGCCAAGTGGTCGAACAGGGAGACGCGCAAAGTATTTTTGCCGCCCCCCAACATCCGTATACACAGCAGTTGCTGGAAGCCGCTTTTTTGGCTCCGGCCACTGCGCAATAACCTGAAAGAGGAGCAACACATGGGTTTTCTCGCCGGTAAGCGCGTACTGATCGTCGGTGTCGCCAGCAAGCTGTCCATCGCATCCGGCATTGCTGCCGCCATGCATCGCGAGGGCGCTGAGCTTGCCTTCACTTATCAGAACGACAAACTCAAGGGTCGTGTCGAAGAGTTCGCACAGAGCTGGGGTTCCAACCCTGACCTGTGCTTCCCGTGCGACGTGGCCAGCGATGAAGAAATCGCCAAGGTCTTCGTTGAACTGGGCAAAAAGTGGGACGGCCTGGACTGCATCGTGCACTCCGTGGGCTTCGCCCCGGGCGACCAACTGGACGGCGACTTCACCGAAGCCACCACCCGTGAAGGTTTCCGCATCGCTCACGACATCAGCGCCTACAGCTTCGTGGCCCTGGCCAAGGCCGGCCGCGAAATGATGAAAGGCCGCAACGGCAGCCTGCTGACCCTGTCGTACCTGGGCGCCGAGCGCACCATGCCGAACTACAACGTGATGGGCATGGCCAAGGCTTCCCTGGAAGCCGGCGTACGTTACCTGGCCGGTTCCCTGGGCCCGGACGGTACCCGCGTCAACTGCGTATCGGCAGGCCCGATCCGCACCCTCGCCGCTTCCGGCATCAAGAACTTCCGCAAGATGCTGGCCGCCAACGAAGCGCAAACTCCGCTGCGCCGCAACGTCACCATCGAAGAAGTCGGCAACGCCGGCGCCTTCCTGTGCTCGGACCTGGCGTCCGGCATCAGCGGTGAAATCATGTACGTGGACGGTGGCTTCAACACCACGGCCATGGGCAGCCTCGAAGAGTAATCTTCGGTCAGCCAATAAAAAACCCGCCTCTTTTGGCGGGTTTTTTATGCCTGTGATTTCCGCCATGACTCGATCAAATGTGGGAGCGGGCTTGCTCGCGAAGGCGTAGTGTCAGTCGATACAAATTCTGAATGACACACCGTATTCGCGAGCAAGCCCGCTCCCACAGGGTCAGTGTTGTGCCAGGCATTGAGCGAACAACTGCTGAATCGGCTGAGTCCGCTGACTATAGCGCTGCAACAACACAATCTCCCGATAGAACGTCAACTCGCCCAAGGGGATGACTCGCACCCCGGCCCCATGCTCAAGCCACAACCCCGCCTGCGGCAACAACGAAATCCCCAACCCACACTCAACCATTTTGACAATGGCCTCCAGTTCATCCAGCTCCAGTGCCCCGTGCACCTCGATCTGCTGTTCGCGCAAGAACCGCGTCACCAGTCGCCCGCCAAACGAATTGCGGTCGTAGCGCACATGCGGGTGCTCGGCGAGCAGTTGCAATGGATCATCGCCGTCCAGGTTCGCCGGTACGATCAGCACGAACGGCTCCCGGCGTATCACCTGCGCGGACAACTCCTTGGGCAACTCGAATGGCGGCTTGATCAGGATCGCCAGATCCACTTCTCCGGTGTCCACCTGACTCAGCAGGTTCAGTGACACACCCGGCACCAGTTTGGGCTCCAGCAAGGGCGCCTGCTGGCGCAATCGCAACAGCGCCTGAGGCAGCAGCCCGGTCTGGGCGGTCGCCACCGCGCCGATTTTCAACTCACCACGGTACTCGCTGACATCGTCACTGACCGCCATGCGGCTGAAGGTCTCGAGCATTTCCCTGGCCATCGGCAATGCACGCTGCCCCGCCGCATTGAGCAGCGCCTGACGCCCGGTGCGGTCGAACAGACGGATGCCCAGGGCCTGTTCCAGATTGCGAATCTGCGCGCTGACGGCCGACTGCGTCAGGCCGATGTGCATGCCGGCCGCGGCGAACGTGCCGTGACGCGCCACGGCAACAAAGGTTTTCAGTTCTCGCAGCATGGCGGCCTCGATTGATCGAAATAATTTGAGCTCGACGCAAAAATTATCGTCTTTCAATCAAAAAGCACAGGACTAAACTCAACACACGCCCACCCACCACCGAGGTTCGCCCGATGCAACTGTCCCCTTTTCACCTGGCCATTCCAGTCTACGACTTGCCCGCCGCCCGGCACTTTTATGGCGCGGTGTTTGGCCTGGAAGAAGGTCGGTCGAGCGACCATTGGGTCGATTTCAATTTTTTTGGCCATCAACTGGTGATTCACCTGGCGCCGAAAAACCCTCCGCAAGAAGCAGCCCACACCAACGCCGTCGATGGTCACGATGTGCCGGTGCCGCATTTTGGCGTGGTACTCGGGATGGCGGAGTGGGAAGCATTGGCCGAGCGGCTGAAATCGCTGGGAACTCGCTTCGTGATTGAGCCGGGGATTCGTTTTCAGGGGCTGGTGGGCGAACAGGCGACGATGTTTCTGTTTGATCCTTGCGGGAATGCGCTGGAGTTCAAGGCGTTCAAGGATATTGGGCAGTTGTTTGCCAAATAGGTGGCGTCTGTCAGGACGCCTTCGCGAGCAGGCTCGCTCCCACAGGGGTTAGTGGGTGGCCAACGCCGGTCAATGTGGGAGCGAGCCTGCTCGCGATTGGGCCCGCCCAGCCAGCCTGATACTAACGGCTCATCACACTCTCGGCCTCCTCCAGCAGCTCCTCGATCGAGCCATGCACAACCGGGTCATATTCGACCTGCACAACACTGAAGCGAATGTCATAACTGCGATGCGCCGCAGCGTTGCGCTCGTCGAGTATCTCATTGAGACGCGCCTTGATCGCCGCAGTTTCCACGGTGCCGGACCCGGTCAGCAGCGCCACGAAGCGGTCGCCTTCGAGCCGGCCGACCACATCGTTTTCACGAAAGCCGATACGCAGCACATCGGCGAAGGTCTTGAGTGCATCGTCACCTTTGGCCCGGCCATACAGATAGCTGATGCGCTTGAACTCATCGAGGGAGAAGTACAGCAGCGTCGCCGGCGTCTCCAGCGCCCGGCAAGCCTCCAGCCCGAGTCGGGCCAGCGCGGTGAAGCCATGGCGATTGGACAGCAGCGTCAGCTCATCCATGCTTGCCATTTGCACGCCCGCCAGCTCTCGCTCGGCCTGGCGCGCCATTTCACGCAGCCGCTCCCGTTCTTGCTGTGGCGTGAGCAACGGGCTCGCGGAACGGCCCGATTTGCCCGTTTTGCCTGAGATCAACATCGTTCACTCCCATTGCTGGTATGCACTTTAGAGTCGCCCATACCCGCATTGACTCCCTGCAAGCGCGCCGTTGGTCAGCTACCCGCCACCGGACACGGCCCTCCTGCGTCGGCCCAGCGTTTGAATTGGCTGACGAAGATGTCGTGCGGCACCGGCACCGGCGCGCGATTGCCACCCGGGTTCCAGCCCCACAGCACCAGTTTGTCGTCGCTGACGTGCTTGATCAGCGCGGCGAAATCCCGGTCGCCGTTGCTGGCGCGATCCTTGATCATCGCGCACAGACGGTCGGCCGGCAGGCCGATCCAGGCCATCCGCTGCGCTGCCGGCGGCAGGCTCCAGTGTGGCGCCCCGGGCGGCGCATGAGGGCCATAGCTGGCCGGTGGATTGCTTTGCCCATGGCAGGCTGCACAGGGCAACCCGGCCGAGCCCTTGCCGTCCATGCCGCGCACGACATTCATGGCGTGGGGCACGCCGGCATCGAATTGCAGCGGCGAATCCCCGGGAATGTGGCAGTTCTGGCAACGCGGGCTCTGGAAGACCTTCTGCACGGTGTCGAACGCCTGCAAGGCCTCGCGGTCTTCGGCGAATACATGCGACGCGTAGGCCACAAGACAGATCAGAATCACCGTCCCGAGCAACCAGTGGTGACGTTTCATCTCACACCCCCGACAGTTGCAAGGGCAGCTCGCGCAGACGCTGCCCGGTCAGGGCAAACACCGCGTTGGCCACAGCCGGCGCCGTGGGTGGCACACCGGCTTCGCCGATACCGCCGGGTTTGTTGCTGCTGGGCACGATATACACTTCGACCACCGGCATTTCGTTGAGCCGCAGCACCTGATAGTCGTGATAGTTGGACTGCACCACCTGCCCGTCCTTGAGCGTCAGCTTGCTGTGCAAGGCGAAGCTCAGGCCAAAGGTGATGCACGACTCCATCTGCGCGGCGATGCTCTGCGGGTTGACCGCAATGCCGCAGTCCACCGCACACACCACGCGGTGCACGCGGATGGCGAGATTGTCCTGGGACACCTCGGCCACCTGGGCCACGTAACTGCCGAAGGATTCATGCACCGCCACCCCCAGGGCATGGCCATCGGGCAGCGACGCCGTCCAGTTGGCCTTCTCCACCGCCAGGTTCAATACACCGAGGTGGCGCGGATGGTCCTTGAGCAAGGTGCGCCGGTACTCCACCGGATCCTTGCCCGCCGCCGTCGCCAGCTCATCGATCAGCGACTCCATGACAAACGCGGTGTGGGTGTGCCCCACCGAACGCAGCCACAACACGCTGATCCCGGTTTGTGGCGAGTGCAGTTCGATCTGGTGATTGGCCAGCCCTCCGATGTAGGGGCTGTCGGCCACGCCTTCGACCGAGGTCTTGTCGATCCCGTCCTTGACCATGCTCGCTTCAAGCGAGGTCCCGGCCATGATCGACTGCCCGACCATCACGTGCTTCCAGGCCAGCGGCAGGCCGTCAGCGCCCAGCCCGATACGCGCATGGTGCAGGAACGCCGAACGGTAATAGCCGCCGCGGATGTCGTCCTCCCGCGCCCATACGGTTTTCACCGGCACACCGGCGGTCTTGGCGACATGCACCGCTTCGCTGACGAAGTCCGAGGTCGGATTGGCCCGGCGCCCGAAGCCGCCGCCGAGAAACTCGGTATGGATCTCGACCTGCTCGGGTTTGAGCCCGGTGATTTGCCCGGCGACTATTTGGTCCAGGGTCTGGAACTGGGTGCCGGTCCAGATTTCGCACTTGTCCTTGCTGATGCTCACGGTGCAGTTGAGCGGTTCCATCGGCGCGTGGGCCAGATAAGGCACACTGTATTCGGCGTCGATGGTCTTGGCCGCTTTCGCCAGCGCAGCCTGGGTATCGCCCGCCTGACCGGCGTTCAGCCCAGGGGTGGCGGCGAGCTTGCGGAAGCTTTCCAGCAGCGCCTGGCTATTGAGCCCCGCGTTCGGCCCCGGGTTCCACTCGACTTTCAGCGCATCGCGGCCCAGCTTCGCCGCCCAATAATGATCGGCAATCACCGCAATGCCCGTCGGCACTTGCAGCACTTTGTGCACGCCGGGAATCGCCAGCGCCTCGGCGCCTTCAAAGGATTTGACGCTGCCGCCGAAGGTGGGCGAACGGGCGACCATGGCCGTCATCAGCCCCTCGAACTGCACGTCCATACCGAATTTCGCCCGGCCGGTGATTTTCTCCGGTGTGTCCAGACGTTTTGTGGGTTTACCGATCAGCCGCCAGTCTTTCGCGTCCTTGAGTTTGATCGAGGCGGGGTCCGGCGGTGGCAGCTGTCCGGCGTCATCGGCCAACTCGCCGTAGGTGGCGCGATGCTCACCGGCAACCACCACGCCCGACTCTGTATGAATTTCGGAGGGAGCAACGTTGAAACGCTTGGCCGCGGCGTCGATCAACATCAAGCGCGCCGCCGCGCCGGCCAGACGATAGCGATCGAATTCCATCCAGGTCGAGGTCGAGCCGCCGGTGATCTGCATCCCGCCAAACCCGGGCATGCCGTAATCGGCGGCCGATGCCGGGGAATGCTCGACGCGGATCTTCGACCAGTCGGCGTCCAGTTCTTCGGCAATCAGCATGGTCAGGCCGGTCCAGATGCCCTGGCCCATTTCCGAATGGCCGAGCAACACGGTGACGCTGTTGTCATTGCCAATACGCAGGAAAGCGTTGGGGGCAAACACGTTGCCCTGATTCTCCGCGCCCATGGCGAACCGATGGGCGCCGGGCATGACAAACGCCACCACCAGCCCTCCGCCCAGCACAGCACTGCCCTTGAGAAAACCACGGCGCGATAACCCGTTGATGCTGTTCATGGCCACCTCAACCCAGCTCGGCGGCGCGCTTGACCGCCGCGCGAATCCGCGGGTAAGTGCCGCAGCGGCAGATGTTGCCGGACAGCGCCTGATCGATGTCGCTGTCGGTCGGTTTGGGAATTTTCGCCAGCAACGCCGCCGCCGACATGATCTGCCCGGACTGGCAGTAACCGCACTGAACCACGTCGAGTTCCGCCCAGGCCTTTTGCACCGGATGCGAGCCGTCCGCCGACAGGCCTTCGATGGTGAGAATCTTTTGTCCATGGGCGACGGCAGTAGCCGGTGTGATGCAGGAGCGTAGCGGCGCGCCATCGACGTGCACTGTGCAGGCTCCACATTGGGCCATGCCGCAACCGAACTTGGTGCCGGTAAGGTGGGCGACATCGCGCAAGACCCAGAGCAACGGCATGTCGGCGGGGACATCCAGCTCCTGATCCTGGCCATTGATGTTCAGGGTGAGCATGGCGCGACTCCTCAGACTCACGGTGATCTGAAGGGGCGTCGCTGCAGCCTTGTACAACCTGCGCGCGCCTCGGGTATCCCTTCAGCTAAGCGCAGATTTGCCGCCAGACCATTGCGCATCGACCACCGGTCATGCAAAGGCCGCCTCGATGGACGGCCCTGGAACCCTTCACTAGAGCCTTGGCCCCAATAAGATCCCGGTGTAGCGCCAGACAAAAACCGCAAAAGCGCTACACCACAGCAGCGCCGACAGCGCCAATCCAAGACTGGAAAAAGGCACCAGCCCTACCCGGCACGCCCCCGCCAACAACACCAGGGCAAACCCTGCAACGACCGCCCCGGACGGCTTCAGCAAACGCCCGGTATGCCCCAGGCTGACCCGCGCGATCATCGCCAGAATCAACCCGCCGATACCGCCGACGGCCAGCGAATGGGTGGCCAGGCTTTGTTGCGCCAGCCAGCCCAGGTGCCACAGCGCCATGGTCAGTGTCGCCACGGCGAGCCAGGCGTAAGCCAGGTACAGCGACCAAAGCAGCGGCACGCGCCACAGGCCGCGGTCATGCCAGCGCCACAGGCGCAGCAGATGCAAACCGCTGATCAACGCAAACAGCGGCGCCAGCCACACACGGGGGACGTCATTCAAACCGGCGGCAAAGGACAGCGCTGCCAGCATGGCGCTGACCAGCAGCACTTTGCCCGGCAACGGATGGGCCGCAGCCGTTGCCGGACGGTTCAAGCCGCGCTGGATAAAGAACGGAATCACCCGCCCGCCAATCACACTCATCAGCGCACCGACCAGCCACAGGGCGGCCAGCACGCCATGTCGTTGCAGGTTGCCGTCATCAACGACAAAACCCAACAACGTCAACGCCTGAAACCCGGCCAGCAGCGACACCATCAGCAGAATCGGATAATTCTCGCGCTTGCCCGCAGCCACCAGGTCGCGCCCCAACGCCCACGCCAGCAGCGGCAGAAAAGGCACCTGCAAGGCCAGCAGCAAGGATGCAGGCATCGGCAGCCACCAGGCCAGCCGCGCCAGCAGCCATACCAGCACCAGGCCGATCAGCGGCCAGCCCTTGAGCCCCGGTCGACCTGTCCAGTTCGGCACCGCGGTCAGGAGGAACCCGGCGATGATGGCGGCGGCAAATCCGAAGGGCATTTCATGTCGATGCCAGGCCAGCATGCCGCCCACGGGTTGCGCTTGGGGTAAACGGCCGTACAGCCACATTGCCCAGACCGCCACGGCGAAGCTGGCGAACCCGGCCCCGGCCAGAAAGAACGGCCGAAAACCAACACTGAAAAGCGCTGCAGCGCCAAGCTTACGCATCAAGCCACCACCTGGAGCAGGCTTGGGCTCTGGCGATATCTCTGAAGTTTGCTGGAGAAGTCGGACATTTTGCGTTTTCCTGAAGGCGTTCAGTTGTACCTCTTCTGCATCATGTTTCGTGCCAATGAGATATCTCCCGGTAAATCAATGACCTCAGAAAGTCGCAGTCAATATGACTCATGCAAAAATAGTCCTTATGACACACACAAGAGTCATAACGACTGCAAGCTCATTCGAGCCCGGGCCGAACCTGATAAAAGCAAACCAATATCATTTGCACAGTCATAGGCCTTTTGTTTTAATCGCGATCAATTCTTATTTGCATAAGCGTGCGGATCGCCCATGGACATGTGCTCACGATGACGGTTGCCGACTCCTCCTGCGTCCAGAACCTCTACGCCAGCCACCACCACTGGTTGCACGAGTTGCTGCGCCGACGCTTGAACAATGCGTTCGATGCCGCCGACCTGGCCCATGACACCTTCATTCGGGTGCTCAAGCGTCCGCAGGTGTTTGACGGGGAAACCCACGAACGCTCTTATCTGGCGACCATCGCCCGAGGCCTGTGCATTGACCACTGGCGTCGTCGCCAGCTGGAACAGGCCTGGCTCGAGACCCTGGCCGCGCAGCCCCAGGCCGTCCAGCCTTCGCCGGAGCAGCGGGCGATCATCGTCGAAACCCTGTACGAAGTGGATGCCATGCTGCAGCGCTTGCCCCAGCGGGTGCGTGATGCGTTCGTTCTGGCGCAGGTGCATGGGCTGCCCTACCGAAACATTGCCGAAGAAATCGGCGTGAGCGAGCGCATGGTGAAAAAGTACCTGGCCCAGGCGCTGATGCATTGCGCAATGCTCGAAGCCGAACTCGACGGTCTGCTGATTCAATGACCCGCGCCGCCAGAAACGCCATCAGCCACGCCAGCCTCGAACAGGCGGCCAGCTGGTACGTGCAACTCAACGATCACCACGCCAGCGAACAGGAACGCGAGCATTGGCAAGCCTGGTTGGCGCAAAGCGGCGAGCACCAGGCCGCGTGGCACTATGTCGAGCGTGTGAGCCAGCGCTTTGCCGCGCTACAGGACACTCATCAACAAGCGGCCGGCCACGTGTTACGCAACAGCGGCCGCGCTTCCATCAGCCGCCGCCAGACGGTCAAAAGCCTGCTGGTGCTGGTGTCGGGCAGTTGGCTCGGCTGGAGCGCATGGCGGCAAAGTGCCCTGCCGCTGTCCGTGGCCCGATGGACCGCCGACCTCTCCACCGGCACCGGTGAAACCCGGGAAGCCCGGCTCAGCGATGGCAGCCAGATCTGGCTCAACGCCCTCAGTGCACTGGATGTACGTTTCGACACCGCAAAACGGTTATTGCTGTTGCAGGCCGGAGAGGTGTTGATCGACACCGCCAGCGACACCAGCCGCCCGCTGCTGGTGCAAACCGTCGAGGGCTGCCTGCGTGCGCTGGGCACGCGTTTCAGCGTGCGTCAGGAAGACCGGCAAACACTGTTGAATGTCTACGAAGGCGCAGTTGAAGTCCGCACCACCCAGGGTCAGATGCAGGTGGTCAAGGCCGGACAGCAGCTGTGCTTTACACAAGACCACACACCGACACCGACCGCTGCGTCGGCCGGCCGCGAAGCCTGGCGCCGCGGCCTGTTACTGGCGGACAACCTGCCGCTGGGGCAGTTGCTCGAAGAACTGAGTCACTATCGTCCCGGACATCTGGGATGTGACCCGGCGGTAGCCGGGCTGCCGGTCATGGGTGCCTTCCCGCTCAAGGACACCGATCAGGCCTTGCGCCTGCTGGAAGCGGCATTGCCGGTCCGGGTGCAGAAACCGCTGCAGTGGTGGGTCAACGTAGGCCCAAATACCTGATGAGGTTTTTTTCCGGCGCGTCGGTTCCCTTTTGCCTTTTTCGCTCGGTTAATCCTTCAAGCACTACGAATGCAGATTGATCCGCCCCCCGGGAACTCCATGCCGCGCGCCACCCTTACCCGCCAGCGCTTCGCCTTGCATCCGCTGGTGCTGGCGCTGGCGGTTGTCCTGCCGGGCCTGGACGTGTCGCGCAGTCAAGCCGCCCCTCTGGTCGAGAGCGAACAACCCGGCAACCAGACACACCATTACGCAATCGCCGGCGGATCGCTGGTGAGCGTTCTCAACCGCTTTGCCGAACAGGCCGGGATTTTTCTCGCCGGACACAATGAACTCGCTGCGGGCAAACGCAGCCCAGGCCTCAACGGTGTCTACAGCCAGCAGCAAGCTGTGCAACAACTGCTGCAAGGCAGCGGCCTGCAAGCGCAACGCCTGGGGAACGGCGGTTATGTGTTGCACGCCGCCCCTATGGCACCCGAAGCGCTGGAACTGGGGGCGACCAACATTTCGGGGCAGGCACCCGGGACCATCAGCGAAGACTCCCACTCCTACACCGTCGGCTCGACGTCTTCAGCCACCGGCCTGCCGCTGTCCCTGCGCGAGACGCCGCAATCGGTCACGATCATCAGCCGCCAACTCATGGACGACCAGGGCGCCACCAGCATCGTCGACGCCCTGCGCCGCGCGCCCGGTATCAGCGTGCAAAACTACGACAGCGAGCGCTGGGAGTTTTCCAGCCGTGGCCTGCCAATCACCAACTTCCAGTACGACGGCGTCAATACCGACTACGACGGTGTCTACGACTACGGCACCACGAGCACCGACATGGCCCCCTATGACCGCGTCGAAATCATCAAGGGCGCGACCGGCCTGATGACCGGGGCGGGTGATCCGTCAGCAAGCGTCAATCTGATTCGCAAGCGCCCGACCCCGGCATTCAAAGCCTCGGTCAGCGGCACCGTCGGCTCCTGGGACACCTATCGCAGCGAAGGCGACATTTCCGGCCCGCTGAGCGCCAGCGCCAATGTCCGCGGGCGCCTGGTCGGGGTCTATCAGGACCGCAGCGCCTCCGTCGATCACTACCGCAACTCCAGGGACATCGCCTACGGCATTGTCGAGGCCGACTTGACCCCGGACACCCTCGTCACCCTCGGTATCGACCAGCAAGACACCCGCTCCCGAGGCGCCAGCTGGACCGGTTTCCCGATGTACTACAGCGACGGCTCGCGCACCGATTTCTCCCGTTCCTTCAACCCGGCCACCGACTGGAGCCGTCGCGATTTCACCAACCAGACGCTGTTCGCCAACGTGCAGCAACAACTGGCCAACGACTGGGCACTCAAGGTCAGTTACGACCGCAAGCACCGCCAGCACGATACCTTCCTCGCCTCCGCCAGTGGCGGCAACCCGGACCCGGTCAGCGGTGACGGCATGTTCATGTACATGGGCAAGTTCAAGGGCGACCAGGTGCAGGACAACGTCGACGTCAACCTGAGCGGACCGTTCACCCTGGCAGGTCGCGAGCACGACCTGATCGTCGGGTTCATGTCGATGAACACCCGCCAGGACATCCCGGTGTACGGCTCGGTGTATCCGCCGGTGGACGGCAGCATCTTCGACTGGCGCGGCGAGTTTGCCAAACCCGAGATCCCGCGGGTGGGCACCGACGACATCGTCCAGCGCCAGACCGGTGCCTACCTGGCCGCCCGGCTCAAACCCCTCGACGACCTGGCGCTGATCCTCGGCGCACGTGTCAGCAACTTCAGCGCACACGACGACCTGGACTACAGTGACCCGCACAGCGCCGACCTGCGCGACAGCTATCGCCAGAGCAGTGTCGTCACGCCTTACGCCGGGCTTGTCTATGATCTCGACGACACCTGGTCGGTGTACACCAGCTACACCAGCATCTATCAGCCGCAAATGAGCAAGGATGCCAACCGGCAACTGCTCGATCCGGTACAGGGCAAAAGTCTTGAAGCGGGCATCAAGGCCGAATACTTTGGCGGGCGCCTGAACGCCAGCTTCGCCCTGTACCGCATCGAACAGGACAACATCGCCGAACATGTCAGAGGCATCGATACCGAGTCGGTGTACCGCGCTGTCCAGGGCGCCACCACCCAAGGCTTCGAGTTCGAACTGGCCGGCGAGTTGCGTGACGGCTGGAACCTGTCGGCCGGCTACACCTACAACCACACCCGCGATGCCCAGGGTGATTACGTCTACGGTTCGGTGCTGCAAACTACGGCACCGGAACAGCTGGTGCGGGTCTTCAGCACCTACCGCCTGCCAGGCTCGTGGGACGGGCTCACCATCGGCGCCGGCCTGAACTGGCAAAGCGAATTCTTCGGCAAGGTGTTCCGTCCCGACCCCGCCGATACGGTGAACTTCGGTCAGTACACGACGATCACCCAACCCGGCTACGCCCTGGTGGACGCGATGGCGCGCTATCACTTCAACGAGCACCTGAGCACTACGCTGAACGTGAAGAACCTGTTCGACAAAACCTACTACACCGGGCTGGGCAACTTCGGCACCGGGTTTTATGGCGAACCGCGCACCGTGCAACTGACCACCCGGTGGGCGTTCTGATCGCACCCTGAAACGGCTGTTTGGCGATCTACGGTACTGCCGCCCCCACTCAGGCTGGCTACGCTGTATTCCTGCATGCATAACCTGCCGAGGAGTGCCCGCCATGCAACGCGTACAAAAACTCACGCCCTGCCTGTGGTTCGACGATCAGGCCGAAGCAGCGGCGAAGTTCTATTGCTCGATCTTCGACCACTCGAAAATCACCGCCGTCACCCATTACGGCCACGCCGGTTTCGAGTTCCACGGCCGGCCCGAAGGCTCGGTCATGACCGTCAGCTTCGAGCTCGACGGCCAGAGTTTCACCGGCCTCAACGGCGGCCCCTTGTTCACGTTCACTGAGGCGGTTTCGTTTCAGGTCAATTGCCTGAACCAGGAAGAAGTCGACCATTACTGGGGCAACCTGTCGGCCAGCGGAGCACCCGAGGCCCAGCAATGTGGCTGGCTGAAAGACAAGTTCGGGCTGTCGTGGCAGATCGTCCCCGTCGCGATGATGGACATGCTCAAAGACCCCGACACGAAAAAATCCCAACGGGCCATGCAGGCGATGATGCAAATGAAAAAACTCGATATCGCCACACTGCAACGAGCCTTTGACGGCGAGAGCTAATACACTCCGGCACTGACCTGCCGAGGAGAAAGCATGAAGCACGCCGATGCCAAGAACGCCGACAAGGCCCCGCGCTTCTGGCGCGATGACGCCCTGCCCTTCATCGAAGCCCGCGCCATCGCCGACGGGCGCGAGGTCTGCTACACCCGACACGCCCACGAACACTTTTCCATCGGAGCGATCACCGCCGGGCGCAGCACCTATCTCCATGAGCAGTCAGCCTTCGAGGTCAGCGCCGGCACGGTGGTGCTGATGAACCCCGGCGACGTCCACGCCTGCAACCCGATCGAAGACCAACCCTGGTCGTACCTGATGCTGTACGTCGATACGCCGTGGCTGACGGATTTGCAGCGCCAGCTCGGGTTCAGCGATGACGCGGCGTTTCGCCGTTTTTCAGCGACCCATACGCGCGATGCCAACCTGTTTGCCGGCCTCGTCGACTTGTATGAAGTGCTGGTCGACCCGCAGCAGGATGTCCTGCGCAAGCACAGCGTGGCCGTGGAGTTTTTCACTGACGTTCAGCTACGACTCAACCCGGTCGATCAACCGCTGCGCGAACCCAATTTCAAGCTCGAGCGTGCCGCCGATTACATCCGCGACCACTGCACGCAAACCCTCAGGCTCGAAGACATTTGCGAGGCCGCGCAACTGTCGCCGTCCTATCTGATCCGCGCCTTCAAACAGCATTACGGCATGACGCCCCACGCGTTCCTGGTGAACCGGCGCATCCAGTTCGCCCAGGATCAACTGCGCAGCGGCAAGCTGATCGCGGACGTGGCACTGCAAGCGGGGTTTGCCGATCAGGCGCATTTTCAACGGGCGTTCAAACAGCATCTGGCGGCGACACCGGGGCAGTATCGGGGGTGAGGCAGCACAATACCTCTTGGCAAAGATGCTCTTGAACCTGACTCTCCCCTGTGGCGAGGGGGCTTGCCCCCGTTGGGCCGCGAAGCGGCCCTCGGCGCTCTTTCAGACATACTCTGCATGCAGGATTTACGACGGCTACGCCGCCGAACGGGGGCGAGCCCCCTCGCCACAAAGTACTTTCTTGCCACAAAACCTGTGTTGGTTGCAGCTACGGCAACACCAGATACACCGCACTCACCACCAACAACGCCGCCATCACCCGATTGAACAACCGCATCCCCGCCGGGTTTTTCAGGAAACCGCGCAAAAACGTCCCGGCATAAGCCCAGCAACCGACCGACACATAGCAGATCACCAGATAAATCGCGGCAAACTGCCAGACCAGACGCGCCTCGCCATCGGCGACAAACGCGCCCATGCCGGCCACGCAGGCCAGCCAGGCCTTGGGGTTGAGCCATTGCATGATCGCGCCATACAGCATCGACGGGGCCTGCGCCGATTCACTGGCTTGTACCTGCCCATTGTCGGCCGCCAGCTTGAAGGCCATGTACAACAGAAAGGCTACGCCGGCCCATTGCACTCCCTGGGTCAACGCCGGCCACTGTTGCAACAATTCATGCAGGCCCAGCCCCATCAGAACCAACAACAGGACAAACCCCAGCGTGGCCCCGGCCACGTGACGCTGGCTGGCCCGGAAACCAAACCGCGCGCCAGCGCTCAACGCCACAATATTGACCGGCCCCGGGGTGATGGACGCGACCAGCGCAAACGCCGCCATGGACATCATCAGACTCATTGCACACCTTCTTCCATCGAGTTGAACAAGGCCCTCAAGGTAAAGAGCCGAGCGGCTCGCGTATTGAACAAAACTGCCCTGCAGCGCTATGAGTAATAGCCGACGACGTTTTTTACCTTGGTCAGGGCAATGCGCAGCGAGTCCATGTCCACCGAGCCCAACGCCAGGCGTATCGCGTGGGGCACATGGGTTGAAGTCGCAAAGGGTTCGGCCGGCGACACCGACACTTGCTCGCGCATCAGCGCCATGGCGATCTGGTCGGCCCGGGCGTCTTCCGCCAACGGCAACCAGATGAAGTAGGAACTCGGGTGACTGATGGTCCTGAGCCCCGCCAACGTCTCGCGGGCCAAGGCTTGCCTGGCCCGGGCGTCCGCACGTTTTTGCGCTTCCAGCTGGAGGACGGTGCCATCGTCGAGCCAGGCCGTGGCGATGGCGGTCATCACGCCGGGGGTGTTCCAGGTGGTCGCCATGATGGTGCGTTCGAAGGCGGCGATCCATTGCGCCGGTGCGGCGATAAAGCCGACGCGCAAGCCGGTGGCGATATTCTTCGACAGACCGGACACGTACACCGTTCTTTCCGGCGCCAGCTCGGCCAGCGGTGGCGGTACGTTTTCGGCCAGGAACGCGTAGGCGGCGTCCTCGATGATCGTCAGGTCGTGCTGGCGCGCTATCGCCACCAGTTGCTCGCGCTGATCGGCGTCCATCACCCAGCCCAGCGGGTTATGCAGGGTCGGCATCGAATAAACGGCGCGCACCGATCGGCTGCGGCAGAGTCTTGCCAGGGCCGGCAGATCAGGCCCGGTATCCGTGACCGGAATGGGCAAGACTTCCAGATGCAGGGTTTCGGCCAGCGTCTTGAAACCGGGATAGGTCAGCGCATCAGCGGCGATGACATCGCCGGGTTTGAGCAGCGTCATCAGCGTCACCGCCAGGCCATGCTGGGCACCACTGACGATCAACACCTGCTCGGCCGGCACGTTCAGCCCGCGCTCGGCCAGATGACGGGCGACCGAGGCCCGCTCATGCAAGCGCCCGGCGTGGGGCTGGTAACGCAGGAGCGCCTCCAGGTCACCGGACAACGCCAGTTGACGCAAGGCATGGCGCAGCAGATCGGCCTGACCGGGCAATGACGGGTAGTTGAAATTGAGGTCAATCATCCCCGCCGCCACCACGTGCTGCGAAATGCCCTGCCCCGGCGGCAGCGAGGTCTCCCTGACAAAGGTCCCGCGACCGGTTTCGCCACTGACCAGGCCCATGCCCTCCAGCTCGGCATAGACCCGGCTGGCGGTGACCAGCGCCAGACCGTGCTCGGTTGCCAGTTGCCGGTGCGTCGGCAGGCGCGTGCCCGGAGGCAAACACCCGGAACGGATGTCGGCGGCAAAGGCATCCACCAGCGTTTTATAACGGGATCGAGGCATGTCGAGATGTATCCATGACAATTTTTTGATTGTATCGATACTCGCTCATACGATGGGTTTCGTGCAATCAGACAATGAGCGTGAGCCAAATGGAACGGACTTCGAACCTGCAACACCGGACGCTGGAAAACACCACCAGCGGCTGGATCAACGGACTGATCGGCGTGGTGATCTTCAGCGGCTCACTGCCGGCGACCAGGGTGGCGGTGCTGGAATTCGATCCGGTGTTCCTGACGGTCGCGCGGGCGACCATCGCGGCGATCCTGGCGCTGTGCCTGCTGGGGTTATTCAAGGAAAAACGCCCGGCGCGCCAGCAACTGGTCCCGCTGATCATAGTCGCCCTTGGCGTGGTCATCGGCTTCCCCCTGCTGACAGCCCTGGCGCTGCAATACGTGACGTCCGCGCACTCCATCGTCTTTGTCGGCCTGTTGCCCCTGGCGACGGCGGTGTTTGGCGTGCTGCGCGGCGGCGAGCGACCACGGGCGGCGTTCTGGATTTTCTCGGTGCTGGGCAGCCTGTTGGTGGTCGGCTTTGCCCTGTCCCAGGGGCTGAGCGCCTCCCCGCAGGGCGACATCCTGATGCTGCTGGCGATCCTTGCCTGTGGCCTGGGTTATGCCGAAGGCGCGAAGCTGTCGCGCACCCTCGGTGGCTGGCAGGTGATTTCCTGGGCGCTGGTGCTGTCGCTGCCGGTCGTGGCGCTGCTCAGCTGGATGCGCATGCCGGCTTCGTTCAGCGGCATCAGCACGCCAGCCTGGTTCAGCCTGGCGTACGTCTCGCTGTTCAGCATGCTGATCGGTTTCGTGTTCTGGTATCGCGGCCTGGCCCAAGGGGGCATCGCCGCCGTTGGACAATTGCAGTTGCTGCAGCCGTTTTTCGGGCTGACCCTGGCGGCGACCCTGCTGCATGAACAGGTCAGCCTCGGCATGCTGGGTGTGACCGTCGCGGTGATCCTGTGCGTCGCCGGGGCAAAAAAGTTCGCCAAATGAACCCTGATACGGTGGTTTACGCCCATCACTGTATGGGTCTGACCACCGCCGGGCTGTGATAAAAATAGCGCTCTTGCTTCAGGAGCCGACCATGGACCTCGCCACCCTCACCCTGTTTCTGCCGGCCTGCTTCGCCCTCAACATGGCACCCGGGCCCAACAACCTGCTGTCGGTCAGCAATTCGACCCGCTATGGCTACCGCACCGCGTGCGTGGCCGGCATCGGCCGGTTGCTGGCGTTCGCCGGGATGATCGCCCTGGCCTCGGCGGGGTTGGCGGTGGTGCTGCAAACCTCCGAGCTGTTGTTCTACGCCATCAAGATCCTGGGTGCGGCGTATCTGTTCTACCTCGCCTGGCAATTGTGGCGCGCCGATCCTGGTGTCGAGAGTGTCGCCACCAGCGCGCCAGCGGGCACCTTGGCACTGGCGCGGCAGGAGTTCCTGGTGGCGGCCGGCAACCCCAAGGCGATCCTGATCTTCACCGCGTTCCTGCCGCAATTCGTCGACTCGACCCAGGCCATTGCGCCGCAGTTCATGGTGTTGGGCGCGCTGTTCCTGGTGCTGGAATGGATCGCCATCGGCGCCTACGCCTACATGGGCCTGCACATGCGCCGCTGGTTCGCCAGGCCGTCCGGCAAGCGCCTGTTCAACCGCTGCTGCGCCGGGTTGCTGTCGGCGGCGGCTTCGGTACTCCTGATGGCGCGCCGCGCCTGAAGGATTTGCACTTGCTTAATGTGGGAGCGGCGGTGCGGCGATCCGACTTGCTCGCGAAGGCGTCGTGTCATTCGACATTGAGGTGACTGACACTACGCCTTCGCGAGCAAGCCCGCTCCCACAGAGTGAGATCAATTTCCAGTCCGGAATTCGCTGTCGATTTTCCGGTGGAGGTCCCCCATGACGCCCTCTATGCTGCGCCCATGAACCTACAAAAAACGCTGCTCCCGCCCCGCGCCGAGATGGTTCGCGCCATGCTCGAACGAGACACCTCCTACGAGGGCGTGTTCTTCACGGCGGTCAAGACCACCGGGATCTTCTGCCGCCCCGGCTGCACCGCTCGCAGCCCGAAGCCTGAGAATGTCGAGTTCTTTGCCAACGCGCAGCAATGCCTGGCGGCGGGCTACCGCGCCTGCCTGCGCTGCAAACCGCTGGACACCGCTGCCAGCGCGCCGGACTGGGTGCAGAGCCTGTTCAAATCAGTAGATGCCGACCCGGAGCAGCGCTGGACCGACGCCCAGCTACTGGCCGCAGGCATCGAGCCGCTGAAACTGCGCCGCTGGTTCAAGCAGCATTTCGGCATGACCTTCCACGCGTGGCTACGTGCCCGGCGCCTGGGCATGGCGTTGGGCGGGATCAAACAAGGCGACTCCATCGACGACGTCGCCTTCGATTCCGGCTACGAGTCCCTGAGCGGTTTTCGCGATGCCTTTCAAAAGTCGTTTCACATCACCCCGGGCCGCGCGGCCAGCAGCGAGCCGCTGCTGTTCACCCGCCTGACCACGCCGCTGGGGCCGATGATCGCCATGGCCGAACGGCGCGGGCTGGTGCTGCTGGAGTTTCTCGATCAGGCCTCACTGACCCCGTCGATCGAAGCGCTGCAAAACCGTTTCGGTTATGCCGTGGCCCCGGGGCACAACACCCATTTGCAGCAGATCGAAGCGCAATTGTCGGCGTACTTCGCCGGGACGCTGACTGAGTTCAGCGTTGCCCTGCACATGCCCGGCAGCGAGTTCTCCCGCCGCGTCTGGGCGGAGCTGGCGAAGATCCCCTACGGCCAGACCACCACCTACGGCACCATTGCGGCGACCTTGGGCAAGCCCGGTGCCAGTCGGGCGGTAGGCCTGGCCAACGGGCATAACCGCTTATCGATTGTCGTGCCGTGCCACCGCGTGATCGGCGCCGACGGCTCGCTGACCGGCTACGCTGGAGGCCAGCCGCGCAAGGCGTTTCTGCTCAGGCTGGAAAACGCTGCGGTGCAGCTCACGGAGCAGTTGACGCTCTGATCCCCCCTCAGGCTTTTCATAAGGAAGGACACTCGATGGACAGACTCGACAATCAACTGCACCAACTGCATCACGAGGGGTTGCTGATCCTCACCAATGTCGCCGATGCCGCCGGGGCGCGACTGGTGGAGCAACTGGGCAACAAGGCGGTGGCCACCAGCAGCGCCGCGGTGGCCTGGGTGCATGGCTATCCGGACGGCAACACCCTGCCCCTTGAGCGCCTGGTCTCGACCGTCGAGTCGATTGCCCGGGTCATTTCGGTGCCGCTGACCGTGGACATCGAAGCCGGTTACTCCGACGACCTGGAGCGGGTGGCACAGGTGGTTGACGCGGTGATCGCCGCCGGCGCGGTCGGGATCAATATCGAGGACGGTTCCTCGCCACCGGAGTTGCTGATCCGCAAGATTGAAACCGCGCGCCAGGTGGCCGATCGACGTAACGTGAACCTGTTCATCAATGCGCGCACCGATGTCTACCTGCGCGGCCTGGTGCCTGCCGAAGACCGCGTCGCCGAGACCCTCAGGCGCGCCGCGCTGTATCAGGCGGCCGGTGCCAATGGCCTGTTTGCGGCGGGCGTTACCGCCGAGTACGAGATCAAGGCGCTGTGCCACGGCACCTCGTTGCCATTGAATGTGCTGGGGTTCCCGGGCCTGCCGTCGCCCGAAGTGCTTGAGACGCTCGGCGTACGCCGTCTGAGCGCCGGTTCCGGCATCGCCGAATTCCTCTACGGTGCCATGGCCGGCATTGCCCAAAGCTTTCTGCAAACCGGCAAGTTCGACAGCCACAACCTGAAGGCTTTAACCTATGGCGAAATCAACGCCCTGTTGAAACCGTCCGGGAAAGCCTGAGCCCATGGCCGACGGCTATCGGGCTGCCAGTGAGTTCCTGGCCGCCATCGATGACGACTGGCGTCGCCACATCGACGCCATCGGCCCCTGCCTGCACCAGCCGCATGCGGCGCGTGATCCGTATGAATCGCTGGTGCGGGCGATTGCCTATCAGCAACTGCACGCCAAGGCCGGCGATGCGATTGTCGGGCGGCTGCTGGCGCTGTTCGGTTCGGGCTCCTTTCCCCGGCCTGAGCAGATCGTCGCCACGGATTTCGACCGATTGCGCAGTTGCGGCTTTTCCGCGAGCAAGATCGCGACCATCCAGGGTATCGCCCAGGCATCGCTGGACGACGTGGTGCCGGATTACGCCACGGCGCTGGCCATGGACGATGAAGCGCTGATCGAGCGGTTGATCACGTTGCGCGGCGTCGGGCGCTGGACCGTGGAGATGCTGCTGATCTACAGCCTGGAGCGCCCGGACATCCTGCCGGCCGACGACTTTGGCGTGCGTGAGGGTTATCGCCGGCTCAAGGGCCTGGAGGTACAGCCGACGCGCAAGCAGATGATCGAGATCGGCTCGGCGTGGAGCCCTTACCGGACGGTGGCGGCCTGGTATTTGTGGCGGGTTCGAAACAAGTAAACCGCGTTATCGTTCTTCGCGGGCTTGCTCGCGAAGACGTCAGTCCAGTCAACACACCATCAAGGTCCAATCACAACCCCGACTTCAACCGGCTGAACGCCCGGATCAACGCCCGGTTGAATGCCTTGCCATTGTCATTCTTGCTGTACAGCAAAGCCTTGACCGCGGCCGGTGGATACGTCCCCGGATCATTGCGGATCGCCGGGTCGATCAAGCCATCGGCCGCCGTGATCGCATTGGCGTAATGGATGGTGTCGGTGATCGGCGCGATCACTTGCGGGGTCATCAGGTAGTCCATCAAGGCAAGAGCGGCCTTCGGATGCGGCGCATCCCTGGGAATGACCATGGCATCAAACCAGATCAACGTGCCCTCCTTCGGAATCCGGTACTTGAGCGAATAGGGTTTGCCCGCTGCCTCGGCCTGGCCCGCCGCGATGCCCACGTTGCCGTTCCACGACATCGCCACGCAGGTGTTGCCGTTGGCCAGGTCGCTGATGTTCAGGTCGTTGTCGAAGTAGCGAATGTACGGCCGAATCTTCGCCAGTTGCTGCTCGGCGAGTTTCAGGTCGTCGAGGTTCTGGCGATTGATGTCCAGCCCCATGTACTTCATGACCGCCGCAAACACTTCATTGGGATCGTTGAGCAGGCTGACCCCGCAATCGGCGAATTTCGAGACCACGGCCGGGTCGAACAGCATCGCCCAACTGTCGGTCGGCGCGTCGGCCAGGCGCTGTTTCACGGCCTGTTCCTGATAACCCACGCCCGTGGTGCCCCAGGCGTAGATCCCGGCATAGCGGTTGCCTGGATCGAACACCGCCATGTGCTGGCGGAACTCCTCGCCGACGCCGGCGAAATGCGGCAGTTGCTGCTTGTCGACCGTCTGCACAGCGCCACTCTCGATGGCGCGCGACAGGTGCTGCCCCGCCGTCAATACCAGGTCATAGCCACTGTGGCCGGTGAGCAGCTTGGTCTCGACGGTTTCCAGGGAGTCGAAGTGGTCGACCACCACATGAATGCCGGTTTTTTCCTCGAAGTTTTTCAGGGTATCCGGGGCCAGGTACTCGCCCCAGATATACAGGTTGACCACCGGCTTGGCGGTGTCGGCGGCCTGCACACACAGGGGTGCAAGCACCAGCAGTATTGCTTGAGTCAGTTTGTGCAGGCCCATGGTCAGACTCCCTTTTTGTTGCAAGCAGTGCCGGCGTACTGCGGCATGGTGATGCACGCGACGTTGCCGCCGCCGAGGAGGATTTCCCGGGAGTTTTCGATGCCGACGATGCTGTGTTTCGGGAACAGCTCGGCCAGGGTCGCCAGCGCCACCTTGTCGTTGCGATCACCAAAGAGCGGTACCACGATGGCGCTGTTGCCGGCGTAGTAGTTGATGTACGACGCGCAGATCTTCGTCCCGGCCTGGCGGGTATGGGTGCTGTCCTGCTGGTCCAGCCCTTCGGCTTCTTCGGCCGTCCATTGCAGCACATCCGGCTGCGGCAGCTTGTGCACGACCAGCTCGCGGCCGCGACTGTCGCGGGTGCTGCGCAGGATGTCATAGGCTTCCTGATAGATTTCCCACTGCGGGTCGTCGCGGTTGTCAGTCCATTGCAGCACCACTTCACCGGGGCGCACGAAGCAGGCGAGGTCGTCGACGTGGCCATCGGTTTCGTCGAACTTGCAGCCCCGCGGCAGCCAGATCACCTGCTCGGCGCCGAGGTAGTCGGTCAGGCGGCGGGTGACTTCGTCCTTGCCCAGATGCTGGTTGCGGTTACGGTTGAGCAAGCATTGCTCGGTGGTGAGGATGCTGCCCTGGCCGTCGCTCTGGATGCCGCCCAGTTCGGCAATCAAGGGGGCGCGATAGCGGTCGAAGCGTTCGATTTCGAGGATCTTGCTCGCGATCTGGTCGTCCTTGTCCCACGGGTAGTACAGGCCGCCGTCGAGTCCGCCGTAGGCATTGAATTCAAAGTCGACGCCGCGCACTTCGCCGCTCTGGTCATTGACCACAAAGCACGGGCCGCTGTCGCGGAACCAGGTGTCGTTGCAGGTCATTTCCACCACACGCACCTGCGGCGGCAACTGGCGGCGCGCGGTGGCGAACTGTGCCGCCGAGGCGCACACGGTGACCGGCTCGCTCATGGAAATGGCGGTGACGATCTGCACCCAGACTTTCTGCGCAGGCTTGGCACCGTTGCGCCAGACGTCGGTGCGCTCCGGCCAGCCGAGCCAGCAACCGGACTTGGCTTCGAATTCGCCAGGCAGACGGAAACCGTCCTGTTTGGGAGTGGTGTCGAGCAAACGGGCCATGGTCAAACCTCTTCAGCAGGGATTGGAATGACCACAGGCTAAGGGCGTTGGCGACTGGCCCGCCAACGATGATTATTTCGGAATACTTGAATTCAACTCATCAATCGAGCAACTGATCGTTGAACCATTCCAGCATCTGCGCCACGGCCGGACGCTCCAGCCGCACCCGTTCGCACACCAGCGCGTATTGGCCCAAGGCAGTCATGCTCGACGTGAACGGCCGTACCAGGCGCCCGCTGAGCAAATCTTCCTGGGCCGTCAGGTTGTCGCCCATGGCCACGCCCTGCCCTTGCGCCGCCGCCTCCAGCGCAAGCCCGGCATGGGCAAAATACAACTGGCGGTCGGGGCGCTGGTCGCCGGCATGGCTGGTGAGCCACGCGGTCCAGGTCTTGCCGTCCTGGTCGTCGTGCAGCAGGCAGTGACGGGCCAGGTCCTTCGGGGTTTTCAGCGAGCCCAGGTTGAACAGGCTGGGGCTGCACACCGGGAAGAACTGCAACGCCGGCAGCGGTCGGACGAAATACGCGCTGCTGTCCACCGGGCCGGTGCCGTAGGTGATCGCCAGGTCGATGTCTTCCCCCGGCGCCGTGGCGTCGATCGGTTGTTCGTACAGATGCAGGGTGATGTGCGGATAGCGCGCATAGAAATCCGTCAGACGGCTCATCAGCCACTTTTGCGCCAGCTCGGCGGTCACCGCCAGACGCAACACCGCAAGCGATGAAGGATCGCGCAGTTCATCGCAGGCATCGCCAATCAGTTCGAAAGCCTGCTGCAAACTCTGCATCAGGCGCCCGGCGGCCAGGGTCGGGCGAATCTGCCGGCCTTCGCGCACGAACAGCGGCACACCGAGCTGCTCCTCGAGCTGACGAATCTGGTGGCTGACCGCGCTGTCGGTGACACACAACTCGGCCGCCGCCCGGCCGAAATGGGCATGGCGGGCGGCGCATTCGAAGGTTCGCAGGGCTGCCAGGGAAGGTAGTCGTCGCATCAGGTCGTGTCCCGGTTTCGAGGCGGACATGCTGACTTGGCCTTTGCCGGGCGTCCAGTGGGACCGCGTTATCGTTCTTCGCGAGCAAGCTCGCTCCCACAGGTGCCGCGTCGAATACCGATTCTTCGCTCAACACAGATCCACTGTGGGAGCGAGCCTGCTCGCGATGGGGCCAGCATATTCACCATAAAGCAACCGCGCTATCACGCGGGCGGATCCACGATGACGGTCCATTACCCTGAAGAATCCATCACCCAGCGGCATCAACGTTTCAGCCTGGCTCACTGAGAATAATTATCAGTTTTTTTTCAGGCGGCAGTTCCCCTTTGCATGTTTCGTTCGGTTAACCCCTCAGAAGCACTTCAACTACCGATCGATTCGATGCAAAGGGATCCCCATGTCGCACCCGCTTGTCGCCCGTTTCCGTTTTGCCCTGTGCCCTCTGGCGCTGGCCCTGCCCGCCGCCCTGTTGAGCCTCGCCGCCCACGCCGCTGAAACCGATGCCGAGAAAAAACCGGCTAAGGACGACGGTGTACTGCAACTGGGCGCAACGACCATTTCCGCCCAGGCGCTGGGCGCCACCACCGAAGGCACCCACTCCTACACCACCGGTTCAACGTCTTCGGCCACCGGCCTGCCCCTGTCGATCCGCGAAACGCCGCAATCGGTGACCGTCATCACCCGCCAGCAAATGGACGACCGCGGCGTGCAGACCATCGGCGACGCGCTCCGCAACCCCCCCGGGATTTCGACGCAGAAGTACGACAGTGACCGCACCGAGTTTTCCGCCCGTGGCTTTGCCATCACCAACTTCCAGTACGACGGCATCAACATCCCCTATGACGGCGTCTACGGTGAAAACCCTAACAACAGCGACGACGCCTCCAGCCTGGACCGCATCGAAATCGTCAAGGGTGCGACCGGCCTGATGACCGGCTCGGGCGACCCGTCCGCCACCGTCAACCTGATCCGCAAGAAGCCGACCAAGGAATTCAAGGCGTCGATCAGCGGCACCGTCGGATCGTGGGATGCCTATCGCAGCGTCGGCGACATTTCCGGTTCGCTGAACGATTCCGGCAGCGTGCGTGGCCGTTTTGTCGGCGCTTATTCCGACAAGAACTCCTACCAGGATCACTACAGCCAGAAGAAGGACTTGTTCTACGGCGTCCTCGAAGCCGACCTGACTCCCGACACCCTGCTGACCTTCGGCATCGACAAGTCCAGCACCACCCCGCGAGGTTCGTCCTGGACCGGCAACCCGGTGTACTTCTCGGACGGCGGCCGTACCGACTTCCCGCGTCACTTCAACCCGGGTGCCGACTGGAGTCGTCGCGACTTCGACGACATCACCTACTTCGCCTCCCTGGAACAGGCCCTGGCCAACGACTGGAAGTTCAAGGCCACGTTCGACCAGAAAACCACCGATCACGACACTCGCCTGGCCTCGGCCAGTGGTGGCAACCCGGACCGTGCCACCGGTGAAGGCATGTTTCTGTACTGGGGTCGCTGGGAAGGTCATCGCGTGCAAAACACCGCTGACGTGAACGTCACCGGCCCCTTCTCCCTGGGAGGCCGCGAGCATGAACTGGTGGCCGGCTTCATGGCCTCCCACTCGCGCCAGACCGGCGCGACCTTCGACACCAGTGCCTTCGCCATGGTCCCGGGGAGCATCTACGACTGGAACGGCGATCTGCCGGAACAGGACTTCCCGAAAAACGGCAAGTACGAACGCACCCAAAGCCAGAGCGGTCTGTACCTGGCCACGCGTCTGCACGCGACCGATGACCTGTCGATCATCCTCGGCAGCCGCTTGAGCACCTTCAAGTACAACGAAGACTATTCGTACTATCCGGGTGCGGGACTCGATGACACCCATGCCAGCTACAAGGAGCATGGCGTGGTCACGCCTTATGCCGGTGTGGTGTATGACCTGGACGACACCTACTCGGCCTACGCCAGCTACACCAGCATCTACCAGCCACAGACCTACAAGGACATCAACGGTTCGACCCTGGCACCGGTCGAAGGCGACAGCTACGAAGCCGGCCTGAAAGCCGCCTACTTCGACGGGCGACTGAATGCCAGCCTGGCCTTCTTCCGCATCGAGCAAGACAACCTCGCTGAATCGATCGGCACCAACCCGGTGACCAACGAAGGCATCTACAAGGCCATCGACGGCGCGACCACCAAAGGCGTGGAACTGGAATTGGCCGGTGAAGTGGCGCAAGGCTGGAACCTGTCGGCCGGCTACACCTACGCCCGCACCCGTGACGCCGATGAACAGCGCGTCTTCGGCTTCCCGCTGTCCACCAGCAAACCGGAACACGTCGTGCGTACGTTCACCACCTACCGCCTGCCCGGCGCACTGGACAAGGTGACCATCGGCGGCGGCATCAGCTGGCAGAGCGCGTTCTACGGCAAGATCTACAGCCCGACCGTGGGCGACTACACCCGCATCAAGCAAGGCGGATACACCCTCGTCGACCTGATGAGCCGCTACCAGTTCAACGAGAACCTGAGCTTCACCGTCAACGCCAACAACGTCTTCGACAAACGCTACCTGACGGGACTGGGCAACTTCGACACCACGTACTACGGCGAACCACGCAACGTGATGTTGACCACCAAGTGGGATTTCTGAAGCTGAACACCTGAAAAAAACCGGCCAGAAAGGCTAAAGCCAGTCAGTCAAGCGCAATACCTGTGGGAGCGGGCTTGCTCGCGAAAAGCGGTGTGTCAGGCAGCATCAATGTTTACTGTTGCGCAGTCTTCGCGAGCAAGCCCGCTCCCACAATGGTTCCCAGCGTTTATGAGATCCCATGTGGGAGCGCGTCGGAACCACACCAGTTGATCAGGCCGCAGCCGGTACGCCGCTATGGAAACGGAATTCCACATCCGGGGATTCGATCAGTTCCTGTTCGGCGGCGCGGACCTTGTCGATCACCTGAGCGATGTCCCTGGCGTCACCATACTGGTAGGCCAGTTTCAGGTATCCCTGGAAATGCCGGGCCTCGCTCTTGAGCAGGCCGAAATAGAACTTGCCCAGTTCTTCGTCCAGATGCGGCACCAGCGCTTCGAAACGCTCGCAACTGCGGGCCTCGATGAAGGCGCCCACCACCAAGGTGTCCACCAGCTTCACCGGCTCGTGACTGCGCACCACCTTGCGCAGGCCCGACGCATAACGCCCGGCGGACAACTGGCGCAGCGCAATCTTGCGGCGCTTCATCAGGCGCATGACCTGCTCGTGGTGCACCAGTTCTTCCCGGGCCAGACGCGACATCATGTTGATCAGGTCGACATGGGAATGGTACTTGGCGATCAGGCTCAACGCGGTGCTGGCGGCCTTGAATTCGCAGTTCTTGTGGTCGATCAGCAAGGTTTCCTGATCGGCCAGCGCGGCTTGAACCCAGCCGTCGGGGGTGCGGCAGCCAAGGAACTCGTGAATTTCGGGAAGGATCATGGGGCTCACGGACAAATAGGTTCAAAACGAAGGGCGCCGATTATACCGGCCTGCCCGCAGACCACCAGTCGCCAACCGTTGATATGCATCAAGTCCCCGAATCGCAGGCAGCAACTATAGTTGTGCAACGCCGTGCCTTTTTTATTCTCAGGAGATCGCGCTCATGCAAGCCGTACGCAGCATTCTGGTGGTCATCGACCCCGAACACTCCGAAAGCCTCGCGCTCAAGCGGGCGAAGCTGATCGCCGGCGTGACCCAGGCGCAGTTGCATCTGCTGGTGTGCGACCCCAAGCATGATCACAATGGCATGTTGGGTGTGCTCAAGGCCGCTTTACAGGGAGACGGATACAGCGTCACCACCGAGCAGGCCTGGAACCAGAGCCTGCATCAAACCATCGTCGAGGTGCAGCAAGCCGAAGGCTGCGGTCTGGTGGTAAAGCAGCACTATCCCGACAGCACCCTGAAAAAGGCCCTGCTGACACCCGAGGACTGGAAATTGCTGCGCGAATGCCCTTCCCCGGTACTGCTGGTGAAAACCGCTGGCTCATGGAAAGACAAAGTGATCCTGGCAGCCATCGACGTCGGCAACACCGACCTCGAACACCGCCACCTGCACAACACAATCATTGATCATGGCTATGACATCGCAACCCTGGCCAAGGCCCGTTTGCACGTGATCAGCGCCCACCCGTCGCCGATGCTGTCGTCGGCCGACCCGACGTTTCAACTTAGCGAAACCATCCAGGCGCGCTACCGCGAGCAATGCAAGTCGTTCCAGGCCGAGTTCGACATCGACGATGATCACCTGCACATCGAGGAAGGTCCGGCGGACGTGCTGATTCCGTTCATGGTGCACAAGCTGCAGGCGGCCGTGACCGTCATCGGCACCGTGGCGCGTAGCGGGTTGTCAGGCGTGTTGATCGGCAATACGGCGGAAGTGGTGCTCGATTCGGTTGAAAGTGACGTATTGGTGCTCAAGCCGCAGGAGATCGAGGATCATCTTGAGGAGATTGCCGGCAAGCACTGAGATATGTGGTGATTGAAAGGCCGTCTTCGCGAGCAAGCCCGCTCCCACACTGGATCTTCAGCAGACACAACTTTTGTGTACGACGAGGGATAAATGTGGGAGCGGGCTTGCTCGCGAAGCTTTTAAAAAATTTAGCCTTCAAACGCATCCTTCAGAAACCCCGGCGCAATGTAGCGCTGGTAATGCGCCTCGGAGAGCAGGAAAAATTCCCGATCAATGGCATCGCGCAGTTCCGGCAGGTTCCAGTCGCGAAACTCCGGCAGCAACACCATCCCGTAGGCTTCCAGGTTGTTGATCACCCGCGCCCCCCGGGCGATCAACTGGTAGGCCCAGCAATATTCCGACTGATGGGGCACGAAACGGATCTTGCGTTGCTCCAGCTGCATCCGCAGCTGCGCCGGATCGAAAATTTCCACCTTGGCGGCCATCACTTGCGACAGCAATTGCTCAAGACGCAGCCATACAGCGCGCTTTTCCTCCTCGTTGTAACCGTTCCAGTGGATCACTTCGTGGTGGAAACGCTTGCAGCCACGGCACACCAGGTCACCGTAAACAGTGGAGCAAAGGCCGACGCACGGCGTCTTGATGGTCTGATTGGGCATAGGTAGGCAAAACGCGAAAAAGCAGAACAGGCCGGCATGTTAGACCTTTGTCCACCATTGATCACCCCTCAAAGTTCAGGGCCATGGCTAAATCGGCGTTTACCGGCCGCCACCAAAGTCCAATAAAACCTGACTTACCTTAAATTTTTTTTTGCCGTAGAATCAGCCTGCCTTTTTAGGCGCCAATGTCCGTTAGAAGCTGTTTTCAAAGCGTCACGAGCACAGTCGTTCCTTCAGAGCGGTGTTGGCGAGGGGTTTTTCCAGCGGGGAAAAGCCCAACGCCAACCCTCATCAGCTCCCGTTCTGCAGGCGTAAAACTTTGAAAGCAGCTTCTGTAAGGAATTGTCGGTAATTCTGGCTAAGTGGCTCACAACGCCATGCAGCGCATGAGTACGGCAATTTCGGGATGAGCGTCCCGGACACCCATTTGGGACCACTGATGAGGGTAATAACTGTGCTTGAAGCCTACCGCAAACATATCGAAGAGCGCGCAGCACTGGGTATCGTTCCCCAGCCGCTAAACGCCGAACAAACTGCAGGCCTGGTCGAGCTGCTGAAAAATCCCCCGGCTGGCGAAGAAGCATTCCTCGTTGACCTGATCACCAATCGCGTTCCGCCTGGAGTGGACGAAGCAGCCTATGTCAAGGCCGGCTTCCTGTCCGCCATCGCCAAAGGCGAAGCCACCTCCCCCCTGATCGACAAGAAGCGCGCTGTTGAACTGCTCGGCACCATGCAGGGCGGCTACAACATCGTGACTCTGGTAAACCTGCTGGACGACGCCGAACTGGCGCCAGTAGCTGCCGAAGAACTCAAGCACACCCTGCTGATGTTCGATGCTTTCCACGACGTCGCTGAAAAAGCCAAGAACGGTAACGTTCACGCCAAAGGCGTGCTGCAATCCTGGGCTGACGGCGAGTGGTTCGTGAAGCGCCCGACCCTGGCCGACAAGATCAGCCTGCGCGTGTTCAAGGTCACCGGCGAAACCAACACCGACGACCTGTCCCCTGCACCTGATGCCTGGTCCCGTCCGGACATCCCGCTGCACGCCCTGGCCATGCTGAAAATGGCTCGCGACGGCATCGTGCCTGACGCACAAGGCGTCACCGGTCCGATGAAACAGATCGAAGAAATGCGCAATGCCGGCTTCCCGATCGCCTACGTCGGCGACGTGGTCGGTACCGGTTCTTCGCGTAAATCGGCAACCAACTCCGTACTGTGGTTCTTCGGCGACGACGTTCCTTACGTGCCGAACAAGCGTGCCGGCGGTTTCTGCTTCGGCAGCAAGATCGCTCCGATCTTCTACAACACCATGGAAGATGCCGGCGCACTGCCAATCGAATTCGACGTTTCCAACATGCACATGGGCGACGTGATCGACCTGTACCCGCATGCTGGCAAAGTCTGCAAGCACGGCACCGACGAAGTCCTGACCACCTTCGAAATGAAGACCCCGGTCCTGTTGGACGAAGTTCGCGCCGGCGGCCGTATTCCGCTGATCATCGGCCGTGGCCTGACCGAGAAGGCTCGCGCCGAGCTGGGTCTGCCACCTTCGACCCTGTTCAAGAAGCCTGAAGCACCGGCTGAAAGCACCAAGGGTTTCACCCTGGCGCAGAAAATGGTCGGCAAGGCTTGCGGCGTGACCGGCGTTCGTCCGGGCACCTACTGCGAACCGAAGATGACCACCGTGGGTTCCCAGGACACCACAGGTCCAATGACCCGTGACGAACTGAAAGACCTGGCGTGCCTGGGCTTCTCGACCGATCTGGTGATGCAGTCCTTCTGCCACACCGCGGCTTATCCAAAGCCGATCGACGTGACCACCCACCACACCCTGCCTGACTTCATCATGACCCGCGGCGGCGTTTCCCTGCGTCCGGGCGACGGCATCATCCACTCGTGGCTGAACCGCATGCTGCTGCCAGACACCGTCGGTACCGGTGGTGACTCCCACACCCGTTTCCCGATCGGCATCTCGTTCCCGGCCGGTTCCGGTCTGGTTGCGTTCGCCGCAGCCACCGGCGTCATGCCGCTGGACATGCCTGAGTCGATCCTGGTTCGCTTCAAAGGCGAACTGCAGCCAGGCGTCACCCTGCGTGACCTGGTTCACGCCATTCCTTACTACGCGATCCAGGCTGGCCTGCTGACCGTAGAGAAGAAAGGCAAGAAGAACGCCTTCTCCGGTCGCATCCTGGAGATCGAAGGTCTGCCTAAACTGACCGTAGAACAAGCGTTCGAACTGTCTGACGCCTCGGCTGAACGTTCGGCTGCCGGTTGCACCATCCAGCTGTCCAAAGAGTCGATTGCCGAATACCTGCAGTCCAACATCACCCTGCTGCGCTGGATGATCGGCGAAGGCTACGGCGATGCACGTACTCTGGAACGTCGCGCTCAAGCGATGGAAGCCTGGCTGGCCAACCCTGAGCTGCTGGAAGCAGACAAGGACGCTGAATACGCCGAAGTCATCGAGATCGACCTGGCCGACATCAAGGAGCCTGTGCTCTGCGCGCCAAACGACCCGGACGACGCTCGCCTGCTCTCCAGCGTTGCTGGCGAGAAGATCGACGAAGTGTTCATCGGTTCGTGCATGACCAACATCGGTCACTTCCGCGCTGCCGGCAAGTTGCTGGAACAGGTCAAGGGTCAGTTGCCAACCCGTCTGTGGCTGTCGCCGCCGACCAAGATGGACGCTCACCAGCTGACCGAAGAAGGCTACTACGGCATCTACGGCAAGGCCGGCGCGCGCATGGAAATGCCGGGCTGCTCGCTGTGCATGGGTAACCAGGCACGTGTAGAGCCGAACTCGACCGTTGTGTCGACTTCGACCCGTAACTTCCCGAACCGTCTGGGTGACGGCGCGAACGTCTACCTGGCTTCGGCTGAGCTGGCGTCCGTGGCTTCCATCCTGGGTCGCCTGCCGACCGTCGAGGAGTACATGGAATACGCTGGCAAGATCGACAGCATGGCGGCCGATGTCTACCGCTACCTGTCCTTCGACCAGATCGCCGAGTTCCGTGAAGCTGCTGCGAACGCCAACATCCCGGTCGTTCAAGCCTAACGTTGCAACGCAATGAAAAACGCCGCCCATCGTGAGATGAGCGGCGTTTTTTTATGCATCCAGTTCAAACACCAAAAATCCTGTGGGAGCGGGCTTGCTCGCGAAGGCGGTGGGTCAGTCAACATCAATGCTGAATGTCATGACGCCTTCGCGAGCAAGCCCGCTCCCACAGGGTTATGCGTTCGGCTTCAGGGCTTGTTGCACTGCGCCATCAACACTTAGCCCACTCAGGACCACCCCGTTAGCCCCCACCTGCGGCAACACCGCCAACGCCGCTTGTGCGTCGTCCTTCAGACGCGCCAGGATCAGGCACGGGCCTTCCTCATGCACATGCACGAAAAACGCCTGCAGCGCCTCAATGCTGGTGCCATCCAGATCCGGCGACTCCTCCAGACTCAGAATCACTGTATGAATCGGCGTTTGCGAATGCCGGATCAAGTGCAAGGCAGCGCCGAGAATCCGCTCGACATTGGCAAAGAACAACGCTTCACCCGGCCGCACAATCAACACGCCAGGCACGGCCTGGGCCGCTGGATGGCGTTGCAGGTCGACAAAGTCGTGACCGCCATCGATGCGCCCGAGAATCTGGATATCCGCCGCCGACAGCTGCTTGAGCATCAGCAACACACTGATCGCCACCGCCACCAGCAAGCCGTCCAGCACACCCAGTAGCAATACCGCCCCTACGGCGCAGATCACCAGCAAGCGGTCACGGCGCCAGATGAAATAGCGTCCCAGCGGTTGCAGGCTCAAGCCACGCCACAACGCATGGATAACGATGGCGGCGAGAATCGGTTCCGGAGTCAGGGCGAGATACGGCAGCACCGTAAGGACAATGAGCAGCACCACCAGCGCCGCCACGATCCCGGCCAGGCGTGAAGTGGCGCCGGCAGCCTCATTGGCCGACGTCGCCGAATACCCCGCGCCCGCCGGCATGCCGTGGAACAGACCGGACAGCAGGTTGGAAGCACCCAGCGCCAGCAGGTCGCGGTTCGAGGTGACGCGATCACCGTGCTTGAGCGCATAAGCACTGATCGAACCATACGACTCGGCATACAGAATCATCACCATGGCAAACGCCAGCTCACCCACACGCAGCCAGTCGGTAAACGGCAATACCGGCAGCTTCGGCACCTCCAGGCTCAGATCGATCAACCCGATCAGCTTCACGCCATAGGCCGGCAGGTCCAGCCACTGCCCCGCCGCGATGCCGATCACCACCACCAGCAAACCACCCGGCAGGCGCCGAAACCGCGCGAACAGCCATAACAAGGCCAATGCCACGGCGCCGACAGCAGCTGCGGCCCAGTTCCATTGCGGCAGTTGTGCCAGCAATTGCGGCAGAAAACCCACCAGGTTGGCTTCGGTCAAATGCACGCCCACCACGCTGGCGACCTGCTTGAGAATGATCGTCAGCGCCAGGCCAAAGGCAAAGCCGCGCAGCACCGGCTTGGCGATGAACGACGTCACGCTGCCGAGTTTGAACAGCCCCGCCAGCAGGAAAAACGCCCCGGTCATCAGTACCAGACCGAGGGCCAGGGTCGAGCGAAGCTCGGGATCGCCATTGGCCAAGGTGGCGGTCGCGGCGGCCAGCACGGCGGCGGAGGATGAAGTGGCCGAGACAATGGCAAAACGGCTGGTACCGAACAGGCCATAACACAGCAACCCGGCAAACAAGGCGATCACCCCGGCCTGGGGCGCCAGTGCGGCGATGCTTGAATAAGCGACGGCTTCGGGCAACAACAGGCCGGCTATCGACAACCCGGCCAACAGGTCCTGCCAGCGCTTGGGTTGCTCGGTGGGGTTGGCGTTGGGGGCGCTCGACAATCGAATGTCTCCAGGCGAAAAAAAGCCGCTGCACGTATCACGTGCAGCGGCCACTGTAGCTGAAAATCAAAGGATCGCAGGCTGCGATCTATTGATCTTACGCGCTCAACGAATAAATCAACGCGGTAATCGCCACCAGACCCACCGCCGTCACGAAGACGTTGGACGCCTGACCGCGATAGCGTGCCATCGCCGGCACCTTGCGAATGGCGTACATCGGCATCAGGAACAGGATCGCCGCGATCACCGGGCCACCGAGGGTTTCGATCATGCCCAGGATGCTCGGGTTCAGCGTGGCGACGATCCAGCACACCACCAGCATGAACGCGGCGGTCATGCGGTCCAGGGCCTTGGCGGAAGGACGCTTGCCGCTCTTGACGATCAGCCCCTTGAGACCTTCGCTGGCGCCGATGTAGTGCCCCAGGAACGACTTGGAGATGGCCACGAAGGCAATCAAAGGCGCCGCGAAGGCGATGGTCGGATTGCTGAAGTGGTTGGCCAGGTACGACAGGATCGACAGGTTCTGCGCCTTGGCTTCAGCCAGTTGCGCTGGCGACAGGGTCAGCACGCAACTGAAGACGAAGAACAGCACCATCACCACCATCAACAGGTGCGCCCGGGACAGGATCTGCGAGCTGCGCTCCTCGGCGTGATCGCCGTAGCGACGCTTCTGGTCCACGGCGAAGGCCGAGATGATCGGCGAATGGTTGAACGAGAACACCATCACCGGAATCGCCAGCCACAGGGTGTGCAACAGCGCCGACGGTGCCGGCACGCTGCTGGCGGTGGTCAGGATGCCGCCGTTCCAGTGCGGAACCAGGTACACCGCCAGGAACAGCAGGGCGACGATGAACGGATAGACCATCAGGCTCATGGCCTTGACGATCAGTTGCTCACCGCAACGCACCACCGCCAGCAGGCCGAGGATCAGCACCAGCGACAGCACGGCGCGCGGTGGCGGCGTGATGTGCAGTTGATGCTCGAGGAAGCTGCCCACGGTGTTGGTCAGGGCCACGCTGTAGATCAGCAGGATCGGGAAAATGGCGAAGAAGTACAGCAAGGTGATCAGCGCACCGGCCTTGATGCCGAAATGCTCTTCCACCACTTCAGTGATGTCGGCGCCTTCGCGACCGGACAACACAAAACGGGTCAGCCCGCGGTGCGCGTAGAACGTCATCGGGAACGCCAGCAACGCCAGGATCAGCAGCGGCCAAAAGCCGCCGAGGCCCGCATTGATCGGCAAAAACAGGGTGCCCGCACCAATCGCCGTGCCAAACAGGCCCAGCATCCACGTGGTGTCCTGGCGATTCCAGCTCGAAAGCGTTGCGGGTGTTGCTGCTACATAGCGTTTGTTGACGCTATTGGCCTGATCATTCATCCGGTGGGATCTCCACATTCCGGTCACTTGCCACCCGGTCAGAACGCGTCGGAATACCCGACAGGCAGCGCCCTGACCGGAACAGGGGCGCGATTCTGGAGGATTAGTGAACAGAAGCAAAGACTTAGGTGAGGAACGGTGGTACCAGATTGACGAAAAATCCCCAGTGGGAGCGGGCTTGCTCGCGAAAGCGGTGTGTCAGACACATCAATGCTGAATGTGCCACCGCCTTCGCGAGCAAGCCCGCTCCCACAGGGGTTTGTGCGGTTTCAGATCCCGTGCTTCTTCGCAAGATGGCGCTTGCCACTTGATAAAGGTCCACCATCATGTATTTTTAAACAACCTGCATTCCTCCTGGAGTCTTCCCATGCCACTGGTTCGCGTCGACATCAAAAAACATCAGGACCCCACCCACGCCAAACGCATCGGCCAACTGATCTACGCCGCCATGCACAGCACCATCGGTGTGCCGGAGAATGATAATTTTCAGATACTCGCCGAACACGATGAGCAGCATTTCATCTTTGATCCCGGTTACCTGGGTATCGACCGCACGGACCAGTTGGTGGTGATCCAGATCACCATGAGCGAGGGGCGAACCGTCGAGCAGAAAAAACGCCTCTACAAAACCATCGCCGAAAGCCTTCACACAGAGCTGGGCGTGCGCCTGGAGGACGTATTCATCAATCTGGTGGAAGTCAAAAAAGAGAACTGGTCGTTCGGCAACGGAATTGCCCAATACGCCCTCTGATATTCAACCTGAAATCGAGAAAGACCCATGCCCCGCGTTTCCCGCAAACAAGCCGACCTCAACCGCGAGACCATCGTCAATGCCGCTACGCGGCTGTTCCGCGAACGCGGTTTGCACGGGATCAGCGTGGTCGATGTGATGGCCGCCGCGGGTTTGACCCACGGCGGCTTCTACGGGCACTTCGAATCCCGCGAAGCCCTGGCGCAAGAGGCCAGTGGCCGGGCTTTCGAGCAGGCCGCGCAACGCTGGCAAGCGCGGGTGGCCGATCAGGAGAGCAAGGACACCGCCCGCCGCGCCGTGGTCGGAGCGTACCTGTCCAGCGAAAGCCGGGACAATCCGGGTGACAGCTGCCCGGTGGTGGCCTTTGCCGGGGACATGTGCCACGAGGCCGCCGAGAGCGGTTTGCGTCAAACCTACCTGCAGGGCCTGAACAACCTGCTCGACTCCCTGGGCTCACTGCTCGACACCGAGGACGAAGCCGACAAACGGCAGCAGGCGCTGGTGCAGTATTCGCTGATGTTCGGCGCGCTGATGTTGTCCCGGGCGACCCGCGGCGATCCACTGTCGGATGAAATTCTCGAGGCTGCCCGGGCAGCACTCTCGGCGTCGTCTTTAAGCATTCCCGGGAAACTGTAGGAGCCAGCCTGCTGGCGATGGACTCCAGTGCGCCGCGATCATCCAGTTCGCCCGCGTAATCGTTGACGACCATCGCTGGCAAGCCAGCTCCCACAAAGGACCGCGCCCACGCTAAAACTGTAGGAACAGCCGGTCGACGCTCGATTGCTGGCGATGGACTCAAGCGCACCGCGTTAATCCAGCTCACACGCGTTATCGTTAACGACCATCGCTGGCAGGCCAGCTCCCACAAAAGACCGTGCCCACGCTGAAACTGTAGGAGCCAGCCTGCTGGCGATGGGCTCCAGTGCGCCGCGTTCATCCGGTTCACCCGCATTATCGTTAACGACCATCGCAGGCTTCGCCAGCGCCTGCACGCAGTTCCGCATGAAATGGTGCAGGCCGCGATCGCCGGCGGTTGCCAAGCTATCCTGAAATCAGCAATCTCAAGCGACGTTCGAGCCGTTTTTCCGATGCCCACAGGGAGCCAAGCATGCCTGTAACCGTTCTGGTACTGGTTGAAACCATCAATGATTACCTGCCTATCCTCGAACATCAGGGCTTCCACCTGATACTGGCCCCGACGCCCGCCGAGCGTGCCGAAGCCATCGCCCGCCACGCCGGGCAGATCGACGCCGTCCTGACCCGTGGACCATTGGGGCTGTATGCCGATGAAATCGCCGCGCTGCCCAGACTCAAGATCATCTGCGTGATCGGCGCCGGTTATGAACACGTCGACCTGCAGGCCGCCGCCGACCGGGGCATCACCGTCACCAATGGTGCCGGGGTCAACGCCTCGTCCGTCGCCGACCATGCCATGGCGCTGCTGCTGTCGCTGGTACGTGACGTGCCCCGCTGTGACGCCGCCGTTCGGCGCGGCGAGTGGCCGAAAATCATGCGCCCTTCCCTCGCCGGCAAGCGCCTGGGCATCCTCGGCCTCGGCGCGGTCGGCATGGCCATCGCCAAACGTTCCAGTGCCGGCTTCGACATGAGCATCTGCTACCACAATCGCCAACGTCGCAGCGATGTGCCCTACACGTTCTGCTCGACCCCGACCGAACTGGCGCGCGCCTCGGACTTCCTGATCGTCGCCACGCCGGGCGGGCTGGGCACCAAGCACCTGATCAATCGCCAGGTGCTCGACGCCTTGGGCCCCCAGGGATTTATCGTCAACATCGCCCGGGCCAGCGTGATTGCCACCGCCGAACTGATCACCGCCCTGGAGCAACGCCGGATCGCCGGCGCAGCGCTGGATGTGTTCGACGCCGAACCGAAGGTGCCGGATGCGCTCAAGACCCTGAGCAACGTGATCCTCACGCCCCATGTCGCCGGACTGTCCCCGGAAGCCACCCAGGGCACCGTCGAACTGGTGGGCAAGAACCTTGTCGCGTTTTTCTCCAGCCAACCGGTGCTGACGCCGATCGATTTGCCGCCGGCCATGAGCCGGGTGGTTCATTGATGGCAATTCAAACAGCTGTATCAAAAACAATGATTGGCCGGCAACACGCTCACCTATAAGAGCCGATCGCGGTTGTGGGTGCTGGGTGTGCGCATTAGATTAGCCAATAGTTTCAGGCCTCCAGAATAAGCAGAAGGGATAAGCATGGCGCTTACTGACCAGTCCACCCGTATCCGCACCGGCGAAGAGCTCGATGCCAGCCTGATCGATCCATACCTCAAGGCCCATATTCCGGGCCTCAGCGGTTTGCCGAAGATCAGCCAGTTCCCGGGCGGCGCGTCGAACCTCACTTACTTGCTGGAATACCCCGAGCAGGAATTCGTCCTGCGTCGACCGCCCTTTGGCCACAAGGCCAAGTCGGCTCACGACATGGGCCGTGAATTCCGCATCCTCAATCAACTTCGCGACGGATTTCCGTACTGCCCGAAAGCCTACGTGCACTGCACCGACGAATCGGTGATCGGGGCCGAGTTCTACGTGATGGAACGGGTCAACGGCATCATCCTGCGCTCCGACCTGCCGCCGGAACTGGGGCTGGACTCGGCGAAAACCGAAGCCCTGTGCAAGAGCTTCATCGACAAGTTCGTCGAACTGCACCAGGTCGACTACAACGCCTACGGCCTGGGTGACCTCGGCAAGCCCGAAGGCTACGTGGCGCGCCAGATCAAAGGCTGGAGCGATCGCTACGAGAAGGCCCTGACCCCGGACGCGCCGCAATGGCAAACGGTGAAAGCCTGGCTCAACGACAAGATGCCGGCCGACCATCCGACCTCCAGCATCGTGCACAACGACTACCGCTTCGACAACGTCATCCTCGACCCGAACAACCCGATGCAGATCATCGGCGTGCTCGACTGGGAACTGACCACCCTGGGCGATCCGCTGATGGACCTGGGCAACACCCTCGCCTACTGGATCGAAGCCGATGATCCGGCACCGGTGCAGATGATGCGCCGCCAGCCAAGCCACGCGCCGGGCATGTTGACCCGCCGCGAGTTCGTCGATTACTACGCCCAACGCTCGGGCATCCAGATCGACAATTTCGACTTCTACTACACCTACGGCCTGTTCCGCCTGGCCGGCATCGTGCAGCAGATCTACTACCGCTTCTACCACGGCCAGACCCAGGACAAACGCTTCGCCCAGTTCATCCACATGAACAAACTGCTGGAACAGATGAGCCTGCAGGTGATCCAGAAATCCAGCCTGTGACCGTACGCGATCCCTGTAGGAGCGAGCCCGCTCGCGAAGATCGTCAACGATAACGCGCACTGACCGGCCTCAACAGCATTGGCCGCAACCCGGCATTTGACTCGATAACAAGACTTTTCATAAGGGAATCCCATGTCCAAGACTCAGTTGTTCGACCTCGACGGCAAGATCGCTTTCGTCTCCGGCGCCAGCCGTGGCATCGGTGAAGCCATCGCCAAACTTCTGGCCCAGCAAGGCGCCCACGTGATCGTCTCCAGCCGCAAGCTTGAAGGCTGCCAGCACGTCGCCGACGCGATCATCGCCGCCGGCGGCAAGGCCACCGCCATCGCCTGCCACATCGGCGAAATGGAACAGATCAGCCAGGTCTTCGCCGGGATCAAGGAACAGTTCGGCCGCCTCGACATCCTGGTCAACAACGCCGCGACCAACCCGCAGTTCTGCAACGTCCTGGACACCGACCTCAGCGCCTTCCAGAAAACAGTCGACGTGAACATTCGCGGCTACTTCTTCATGTCGGTCGAAGCCGGCAAGCTGATGCGCGAAAACGGCGGCGGCAGCATTATCAACGTTGCTTCGATCAACGGCGTTTCGCCGGGGATCTTCCAGGGCATCTACTCGGTGACCAAGGCGGCGGTGATCAACATGACCAAGGTATTTGCCAAGGAGTGCGCGCAGTTCGGGATTCGTTGCAATGCGTTGCTGCCGGGGTTGACCGATACCAAGTTTGCTTCGGCGCTGGTGAAGAATGAGGCGATTCTGAATACCGCGCTGCAGCAAATTCCGCTGAAGCGGGTGGCAGACCCGAGTGAGATGGCGGGCGCTGTGTTGTATTTGGCGAGTGATGCTTCGAGTTACACGACAGGAGTTTCGTTGAATGTGGATGGGGGGTTCCTGTCCTGATTCGGTTTGCGAATGAAAGAAAGGCAGTCGTTAGGCTGCCTTTCTTCTTTGCGCTTATCGACCTGAATGAATCCTGTACATCGGTGGAGCCGAGTGGAATGTCCCCACTGCACGAGTGTTATGGCATCAACTACCTTTCGATAACCTCGGCTTGCAAACGATAGCTTCCTTGAGGACGCTATCACGGTAAGACAGGATTACATAAGGGGCACGCCGCTCATTGCTGGTTATTAAAAATAAAGCGCTCCCACGTACTTCCAATGCCCCTTCGGATCAGCATAAACAAATACAATAGCATCCTGTGGCCTCCACCCCTTATTAGCTATGCGCCATGTCGCTCCGTCTATTGGATCTACCGCCACAGGGATTCTTTCGCTTGGAGTCGTCACAAACCGACTACCAGGATTCAAAAAGGTCCAGATTTTTTCGGGATGTATTTTGTTTGGTAAAAGTCTAATAGTGTGTTCACTTTCAGGTGATGGAATACTTATCACCTCACGCTCGGTAACTACCCGACCATCGAACATGAAAATCATCAGATCATTTTCTGTATCTGGTCTAATCCAGCAAATCGGTAAATCCAAAGTTCCAATTATGCCATCACCTTTAAGGCTCAGTTGAAACGTGCCAGTCCCGGATACCCCCCTGACACTTCACTCGTAATCTGTTTGCGGTACACAAAAATCAGGCTCGCTCGTAAACTGGAGGTCGTCCCCTTCAATAGTTGAGAAGTTCAGTTGCAGAGGGAGTCCCGCTAATGGACTGTTGTCTTTTATTTTCAGAGTAACCGTTCGCCCTTCACCTGATTTGAAACTCAATCCAAAATCAGGAACAGCTTCACCGTCAATCAGGGCTTCAACCTCGTCGGCCAGATTCAGCGCCCTGGCGATTGCGGGTGAGGCCTCCACCGTCACAACGTTCTCCTGCCCACGGAGCAAAACAGGGTGCCGTACCCCTTTCCACTTTATTACCGTTGATCGACAACGTGGCTTGGTCCCAAGGGCTTGGTGCAACGGTTGCAGCTTTTAATTCGTCGGTCATGACGACGTTTCCTTTTTAGCGTTGGAAAAAAACAGTCCATTCACTATCAGGAAAAGTCGATATACCGAAAACTGCCATAAACGACAGGGCTACTAGACCAAACTGCGATATAAACCGCAGATGGCATACAAGTCGTTCACGTTTTTAAGGTGACCGGGTCGGTGCCGTACCTCGCCAGAAATGCATCGATTCGGCCACGGCATTGGCAGGCGTGACGCCAATCAGCAGATCTCGGGTCCCGCTCTACCCAGGGCGACGATGAAAGCAATCACCATCACCCCGAGCAGGTCGAGGTTGCTGCACATCGTGCCCGGGTTTACTGCGTAACGCAGCGAGTCGTGGTGGTGACTCGGGTCACCTCGCCGTTTTCAGCCCGCACATCGCCCAGTACATCGGTTTTATCCATGGCCTGGCAGGTGCGTACAGGAGGGGGTGGCGTGACCGCTGGAGGTGGTGGCGGGCTGGAACAGCCGCCGAGAATCGCTACGCACAATGCCAGCGACAAGGGTGAGATAACGCGTTTCCCAAGAGTTTTCATAGGTTGACCCGCGATAAGTGATCGACACATTTTTGTGACAACAAAACCGGCGCGCAAAATCCATACACCTGTCACAAAAATAAATATCTGCGAATCACTTATAGCCCAGCCAGTGGCCAATGCCAGCAAAAAGCTGGCAGTTCTTACATCACCGGGTCTGGACGTTGCAGGGAATTGCACTGCAGTTCATAGCGCAATTCTTCGATCAGCGAAGCGACCGACTCTGCTGTTTGTAGCGAGCTCATGTTCAGGCCACTGACCACCAGGTCCACCTGACCCGACACCGGGTGATAGAGCTTGACGGTCAGCCAGTGTTCGCCGGTGATACTGCATTCACAGGCCAGGGGTGAAAAACTGTGCTCGATCAGCATCCTCAACTGCACCAGCGTAATCATTGCGACGGGCCCTGGTGGCTTGATGCAGGGTGTAAAGGGCTCATGGGGCTATTCCTGTTGGCGGTTTACTCAGGGGGCGCATAGCTGCACCCCCAGCCTAAGAGCCACCACGGCAGGTCGACACATGCATTTGCACCCAGCGCCCTAGTGCAATTGCACCTTAACGCTGCCCCTTGGGCCGCCACTCGCTGGAGAACAGCCCCCGCTCCCGCGCCCAGACAATCGCCTCGCTGCGACTGTGTATGTCGAGCTTGGAATACACCGCAGCCGCATGGTTGCGCACCGTGTTCGGCGCCAGCTTCAGGCGCGCGGCGATTTCCTTGTCGGCCAGGCCTTCGCAAATCAAGCCCAGCACATCGCGCTCACGGGCGGTCAGGTCAGTGAAGGACAGGTTGGGCAACTGCGCAGAATTCACGCTCTTCACGTTGGCCAGTTTTTCGATCAGCGTGCGGCTGAACCAGGAGGCGTCCTTCATCACTTCCTCGATGGCTGCCACCAGCTCCAGCTCGGTGCGCTTGCGCTCGGTGATGTCCATCAACACCAGCAGATAACAGGGTGTGCCCTGAATGTTCACGGTGTCCGCCGACACCGTGCAATCGATCAGCCCGGCGTCTTTTCTACGCACACGCACATCGATGCGGTCCAGGCTGCCGGTTTTCTCCAGGGCGGCGAACAGCTGGATGCGTGCGTGCCGGTCTTCGAAGAAGTCGATCTGCGTTATGCCGATCCCACGCACCTCTTCACCGGGATAACCCAGGGTATCAAGGAAGGCTTCGTTGACATCCAGCACCAACTGATCCGCCGCGCCGCATACCAGTATCGGCACCGGCGACAGGCGAAAGGCCTTGGCGAAACGTTCTTCGCTTTGGCGCAGGGCGATTTCAGCCTTGTGCCGGGGCTCCATGTCGACAAAGGAAAACAGCATGCAGGCTTCGTCGTTGAGCTCCAGCGGCTGGCCGGCCACGATTACTTGCTTGCGACCACCGTCGGCCAGGCGCAACTCGGCCTGCATCTGGGGAATGGTCGCCCCTTCGCATAGACGCTGCCTGGCCAGTTCTTTGTGCTCGGCCTGGTCCAGCACGTCCAGCTCATAGGTCGAAGTGCCGATCACCTGGTCACGGGAGTAACCGGTCATTTCGAGGAACCCCGGGTTGACCTTGATGTAGCGCAAATCACTGAGCCGACAAATCACCGCCGGTGCCGGATTGGCCGTGAAGGTTTTTTCAAAACGCTGCTCGGCGCTGGCCCACTCGGTGACATCGTCCATGATCAACACCAGAGATTCCGGGTCGCCACGGCTGTCGGCCAATACCAGGCTGCGCACGCGATGGACCCAGGTACGCGCTTCGTCCGCCGCCGGCGTCACTTCCACCAACACATCGCTGAACGTCTCGCCGCGCGCGACCCGGCTGATCGGGTAGCTGTCGACTGCCAACCCGTGCTTGTTGCGATAGCGCAAGGCGAAGCGTTTGGCATATGCCGCGGCAGTGGCACCCAGGTCGCTGACTTGCGAAACACCGTGCATGGCCAGCGCCGCCTCGTTGGCCCACAGGATGCTCTGGTCGGGATCGAGCAGAATAACCCCGTCGGACAGACCGGCGATGATCTGCTGCAACTGGCGGCGATTGGTTTCCGTGCTCAGGACGTCCTGGCTCATCGCATCTCCACAAGAATGGCGACCCTGTGAAGAATACGACCGCCCGGGCTTGCAATAGTGCAAAGAAACCTTGTGGGAGCGAGCCTGCTCCGGGCGGCCGTTTGACTAGTACAGATTCAACGATGCCTCCCGCCCTGCCAATTTGGTGACATAAAAGCAAAGATCGCAGCCTGCGGCAGCTCCTACATGAGAACGCATTCCCCTGTAGGAGCTGCCGAAGGCTGCGATCTTCTGATCTTCAAGCCGCCAATTCACCACTGGCCACCGCCGCCGAAGCCGCCAGCATCGCCCGCAACAACACCGCACACCCGGCCGCCAGATCTTCCGGTGCGGCGTTTTCGATTTCGTTGTGGCTGATACCGCCTTCGCACGGCACAAAGATCATCCCGGCCGGACCGAGTTCGGCGAGGAAGATCGCGTCGTGCCCTGCTCCGCTGACGATATCCATGTACGACAGGCCCAGGCCTTGGGCAGCGCCGCGCACCGCCTCGACGCAGCCCTTGTCGAAGTACAGCGGCGGGAAGTCGGCAGTCGGAGTGAGTTCGAAGGTCAGGCCGTGTTCGTCGCAGGTGGTTTCGATGACTTCGCGCACTTCGGCGATCATCGAGTCCAGGCGTTCCGGTTCCAGGTGGCGGAAATCCAGGGTCATGCGCACTTCACCGGGGATGACGTTGCGCGAGCCGGGATAGGCTTGCAGGCAACCGACGGTGCCACAGGCATGAGGTTGATGGCTGAGGGCGGCGCGGTTGAGTGCACCGACGATCACCGCGGCGCCGACCAGAGCGTCCTTGCGCAGGTGCATCGGGGTCGGGCCGGCGTGAGCTTCGACGCCACGCAGTTTCAGGTCGAACCATTTCTGCCCGAGAGCGCCCATGACCACGCCAATGGTCTTGCGTTCGTCTTCCAGGATCGGGCCTTGCTCGATATGGGCTTCGAAATAGGCCCCGACTTTGTGGCCGCTGACTTTACGCGGGCCGGCGTAGCCAATGGCATTCAGCGCCTCACCCACGGTCACGCCATCGGCATCGACCTTGGCCAGGGTGTCTTCGAGGGTGAATTTTTCCGCGAACACGCCTGAGCCCATCATGCACGGGGCAAAGCGCGAGCCTTCTTCGTTGGTCCAGACCACCACCTCCAGCGGTGCTTCGGTTTCGATGTTCAGGTCATTGAGGGTACGCAGCACCTCGACCCCCGCCAATACACCGAAGCAGCCATCGAACTTGCCGCCCGTGGGCTGGGTGTCAATGTGGCTGCCGGTCATCACCGGTGGCAGGTCGGGATTGCGCCCGGGGCGACGGGCGAAGATGTTGCCGACGGCGTCGATGCTGACCGTGCAGCCGGCATCGACACACCATTTGACGAAGATGTCCCGAGCCTGGCGATCGAGATCGGTCAGGGCCAGGCGACACACGCCCCCCTTGACCGTGGCGCCAAGTTTGGCCAGCTCCATGAGCGACTGCCACAGGCGGTCGCGGTTGATGTGTTGATGGCTGGACTGCAGAACGTCGACGGCCGCGTTCATGATGATCTCCTCTGGCTGTTCTTGTGTGTTTCTTCAGGTGTTTCTTCGGTGGACTCAAAGCCCTCATCGCGAGCAAGCTCGCTCCCACATTGGATCTCCAGTGTTTACAGATCCCCTGTGGGAGCGAGCTTGCTCGCGATAGGGCCAGTGCTCACACCGCAGATTTCGCTACAGATGGACTGGGCCACATCACACTCAACCCGTAATAAATCACCCCTCCCAAAATCGAACCGGTGAACCAGCCGTAGCTGTAAAACCAGCTGAAGACATCGCTGCCAAGCGACAGCAGCGTCAACACCACCGGCACACCGAAGGCCATGAAACCGCTCCAGTTCCACGCCGGATACACGTCATCGCGGTACAGGCCGGCAAGGTCCAGTTGCTGTTTCTTGATCAGGAAATAGTCCACCACCATGATCCCGGCGATCGGCCCGAGCAGGCTGGAATAGCCGAGCAACCAGTTGGAGTAGACCGTTTCCAGGCTGAGGTCGGAAACGATCAGGCCGAGCTTTTTCAACAACTCATGGGCCATCAACGCCAAGCCGACGAACCCGGTCAGCAATACGGCGTTGGTGCGGTTGATCACCTTGGGGGCGATGTTCTGGAAGTCATTGGTCGGCGACACGATATTCGCTGCGGTATTGGTCGACAGCGTGGCGATGATGATCAGCGCCATGGCCAGCGCCACCCAGACCGGGCTCTGGATATGGCCGATCAGGGTCACCGGATCGGAAACCGTCACGCCCACCAGCTTCACCGAGGCCGCGGTCATTACCACACCCAGGGAAGCAAACAGGAACATGGTCAACGGCAGGCCGATGATCTGCCCGACAATCTGATCCTTCTGGCTTTTCGCGTAGCGGCTGAAGTCCGGAATGTTCAGTGACAGCGTGGCCCAGAAGCCGACCATCGCGGTCAGCCCGGCGGCGAAGTAACTGGCTACCCCGGCGCCTTCGGGACGCTTGGGCGGAATCGCCAGCAACTCGGTCATCGACACGTTCGGCATGGCCCAGACCAACAGCCCTACGCCCACCAGTACCAGCAGTGGTGCAGACAGGGTTTCCAGCCATTTGATCGACTCGGCGCCGCGTATTACCACCCACAGGTTCAGCGCCCAGAACACCATGAAGCCGATGACCTCGCCGGTGCCGCCCAGGGACTTCCAGCCCTCGAACACCGAACCGAGGAGCAGGTGAATGGCCAACCCGCCGAACATGGTCTGGATGCCGAACCAGCCGCACGCCACCAGGGCGCGGATCAGACACGGAATGTTGGAACCGAGCACGCCGAAGGACGAGCGCAGCAACACCGGAAAGGGAATGCCGTATTTGGTGCCGGGAAAGGCGTTCAAGGTCAGGGGAATCAGCACGATGATGTTGGCAAACAGAATCGCCAGCAGCGCTTCACCGACCGTCAGGCCGAAGTACGCCGTCAGCACGCCACCGAGGGTGTAGGTCGGCACGCAGATCGCCATGCCCACCCACAGCGCGGTGATGTGCCATTTGTTCCAGGTGCGTTCGCGCACCTTGGTCGGTGCAATGTCGTGGTTGTAACGGGGACTGTCGAGGACATCGCTGCCGGCTTCCAGCTCAAACAAGCCGTCGCGCTCGGTCACTTGCGATCTGATCTGTTGCATGGCCGCTCCACTGTTCTTTGAATTATTTTTTTGCTCATCGGGGGCTGGCGGCATCAATAAACGTGCCGGGTACCCCGATTACGCATCGGGCAGTTCCATAAACACATTGCAACCCACTGATGTTTATCGGTTTTATTCGCTGACTCGACTATTTGTCAGGGCACTCAGGCCGAATGCCAGGCAAGTTGTCCGGACAGTCAGGACTCAAACTGGTGCGTTGATCTTTTTTTTCAATGGCCGCGCATCAACCATAGACCATACTCAAACAGCTGATTTCACATAAGAAATCTTGACTATTTTTAGATCCTGTCAAGTGCGTCAAAATGGTGAGGCCGCTCACCATTTTGGTGATTGTTGTATTTAATCGTTAAATATCAATCAGTTAATAACTGAATAAGCTTATAAAAAATATTCTTGCCGATTCGAATAACTGCAGCTAGCGTTTAATCCTGACAGCATTGACAGGAATACACCTGTTGACGCTGGCGTCACATAAAACATCTAGAGCCGGCACAAGCCGGTCATTGCCTGCGAGGAACTCGGAATGTCTCTGTTGATCCGTGGCGCCACCGTTATTACCCATGATGAAAGTTATCGCGCCGATGTGTATTGCGCAGACGGCGTGATCAAGGCCATAGGCGAAAACCTCGATGTCCCTGCAGGCGCCGAAGTGCTCGACGGCAGCGGGCAATACCTGATGCCCGGCGGCATCGACCCGCACACCCACATGCAACTGCCGTTCATGGGCACCGTGGCCAGCGAAGACTTCTACAGTGGCACGGCGGCGGGACTGGCCGGCGGCACCACCTCGATCATCGACTTCGTGATTCCCAATCCGCAGCAATCCTTGCTCGAAGCCTTCCATCAATGGCGCGGCTGGGCCGAGAAGTCGGCGTCGGACTACGGTTTTCACGTCGCCATCACCTGGTGGAGCGAACAGGTCCGCGAGGAAATGGCCGAACTGGTCAGCCAGCACGGCGTCAACAGCTTCAAGCACTTCATGGCCTACAAGAACGCGATCATGGCCGCCGATGACACCCTGGTGGCGAGCTTCGAGCGCTGCCTGGAACTGGGCGCGGTACCGACCGTGCATGCGGAAAACGGCGAACTGGTCTATCACCTGCAACGCAAGCTGATGGCCCAGGGCATCACCGGGCCGGAAGCGCATCCGCTGTCGCGGCCATCACAGGTTGAAGGCGAGGCCGCGAGCCGGGCGATCCGCATCGCCGAAACCCTGGGTACGCCGCTGTATCTGGTGCACGTCTCGACCAAGGAAGCCCTCGACGAAATCACCTACGCCCGGGGCAAGGGCCAGCCGGTCTACGGCGAAGTGCTGGCGGGCCACTTGCTGCTGGACGACAGTGTCTACCGCCACCCGGACTGGCAAACCGCCGCCGGTTACGTGATGAGCCCGCCGTTCCGCCCTCGCGGTCATCAAGAGGCGCTCTGGCATGGCCTGCAATCGGGCAACCTGCACACCACCGCCACCGACCACTGCTGCTTCTGCGCCGAGCAAAAAGCCGCCGGCCGCGACGACTTCAGCAAGATCCCCAACGGTACCGCCGGCATCGAAGACCGCATGGCGGTGTTGTGGGATGAAGGGGTGAACAGCGGACGCTTTTCGATGCAGCAATTCGTCGCCCTGACGTCCACCAACACGGCGAAGATCTTCAACCTCTACCCACGCAAAGGCGCGATTCGCGTGGGGGCCGATGCCGACCTGGTGCTGTGGGACCCGCAAGGCACGCGGACCATTTCCGCCAAGACCCACCATCAGCAGGTGGACTTCAACATCTTCGAAGGCAAGACCGTGCGCGGCGTGCCCAGCCACACCATCAGCCAGGGCCGGGTGGTCTGGGCCGACGGTGACCTGCGGGCCGAGCGTGGCGCCGGGCGCTACATCGAACGGCCGGCGTACCCGGCGGTGTTTGATTTGCTGAGCAAGCGGGCCGAGCTGAATCAGCCGGTCGCTGTGAAACGCTGAAAGCGGCCTGCGGCCTATCGCGAGCAAGCTCGCTCCCACAGGTTTTGTGAACACCCGAGATCCTGTGGGAGCGAGCTTGCTCGCGATGAGGCCGGTACAGGCAACACAAAACAATGCCCATCAGAGGCAATACCTCAAATAACCGTGAGGCCAACACCGTGATCAAGACCCTGGACCACCTTCCGCATCCCGTCGAGAATGCGGCCGCCCTCTCCGGCCATTTCACCGATCTGGCGCCGCCGCTCAACGAGCGCCAGGCGCACCTGGAAGCCTCGCGCTGTCTGTATTGCTACGACGCGCCCTGCGTGAATGCCTGTCCGAGCGAAATCGACATCCCCTCGTTCATCCGCAATATCCAGCAGGACAACGTGCAAGGCGCCGCGCAGAAGATCCTCTCGGCCAACATCCTCGGCGGCAGTTGCGCCCGGGTGTGCCCGACGGAAATCCTTTGCCAGCAAGCCTGCGTGCGCAACAACGCCCACGAATGCGCGCCGGTCATGATCGGCCTGTTGCAGCGCTACGCCGTGGACAACGCCCACTTCAGCACGCACCCCTTCCCGCGTGCTGCCGCCACCGGCAAACGCATCGCCGTGGTGGGCGCAGGTCCGGCCGGATTGTCCTGCGCCCACCGCAGCGCCATGCACGGGCATGACGTGGTGATCTTCGAGGCGCGGGAAAAAGCTGGCGGCCTCAATGAATACGGGATCGCCAAATACAAACTGGTGGACGACTACGCGCAACGGGAGCTTGAGTTCCTGCTGGAAATCGGCGGAATCGAAATCCGCCACGGGCACAAACTCGGGGACAACCTGACCCTCAGCGAACTGCATCAACAGTTCGATGCGGTGTTCCTCGGCCTCGGGCTCAACGCCAGCAAGCAACTGGGCCTGGCCCACGAAGACGCGCCTGGCCTGCTCGCCGCCACCGACTACATCCGCGAACTGCGCCAGGCCGATGACCTGAGCCAATTGCCCCTGGCCGACCATTGCATCGTCCTCGGCGCAGGCAACACCGCCATCGACATGGCCGTGCAAATGGCTCGTCTCGGCGCCCGTGACGTGAACCTGGTGTACCGGCGCGGCGTCGAAGACATGGGCGCCACCCATCACGAACAGGAGATTGCCAAGGCCAATCAGGTGCGGCTGATGACCTGGGCACAACCTGAAGAGGTGCTGCTCGATGACCACGGCCGGGTGCGCGGCATGCGTTTCGCCCGCACCCATCTGGTCGAAGGTCGCCTGCAAACCACCGGTGAAACCTTCGAACTGGCCGCCGACGCGATCTTCAAGGCCATCGGCCAGGCCTTCGACAGCGACGCCCTGGCCGATCCGCTGGCGCGCGAACTCAAGCGCCAGGGCGAGCGCATCGCCGTCGATGAACAGCTGCGCACCAGCATCCCCGGCGTGTATGCCGGCGGCGACTGCACCAGCCTCGATCAAGACCTCACCGTGCAAGCGGTGCAACACGGCAAGCGCGCCGCCGAGGCGATCAACGCTCAACTGATGCTCAACGTGGAGGCTGCGTAAATGGCCGATCTGTCGATTGTCTTCGCCGGCATCAAGGCACCCAATCCGTTCTGGCTGGCCTCCGCGCCACCCACCGACAAAGCCTATAACGTGGTCCGCGCCTTCGAGGCCGGATGGGGCGGCGTGGTCTGGAAAACCCTGGGGGAAGATCCGGCGGCGGTGAACGTGTCGTCGCGCTACTCGGCGCACTTCGGGGCGAACAGGGAGGTGCTTGGCTTTAACAACATCGAGCTGATCACCGACCGCTCGCTGGAGATCAACCTGCGGGAAATCACCCAGGTCAAAAAGGACTGGCCGGACCGCGCGCTGATCGTGTCCTTGATGGTGCCCTGCGTCGAGGAATCCTGGAAACACATCCTGCCGCTGGTGGAAGCCACTGGCGCCGACGGCATCGAACTGAACTTCGGTTGCCCCCACGGCATGCCGGAACGCGGCATGGGCGCCGCGGTCGGCCAGGTGCCGGAATACGTGGAACAGGTCACCCGCTGGTGCAAGACCTATTGCTCGCTGCCGGTGATCGTCAAGCTCACGCCGAACATCACCGACATCCGCGTCGCCGCCCGCGCGGCCCACCGTGGCGGTGCCGACGCGGTGTCGCTGATCAACACCATCAACTCGATCACCAGCGTCAACCTCGAACGCATGGTCGCCAATCCCATGGTCGGCAGCCAAAGCACCCACGGCGGTTACTGTGGCTCGGCCGTCAAGCCGATTGCCTTGAACATGGTCGCCGAAATCGCCCGTGACCCGCAGACCCAAGGCTTGCCAATCAGCGGCATCGGCGGCATCGGCAACTGGCGCGACGCTGCGGAATTCATCGCGTTGGGCAGCGGCGCGGTGCAGGTGTGCACGGCGGCGATGCTGCATGGCTTCCGGATTGTCGAAGACATGAAGGACGGTTTGTCACGCTGGATGGACAGTCAGGGCTACGCCAGTGTCGCGGAATTTTCCGGGCGCGCGGTGGGCAACACCACGGACTGGAAGTACCTGGACATCAACTACCAGGTGATCGCGAAAATCGACCAGGAGGCGTGCATCGGCTGTGGTCGTTGCCACATTGCCTGTGAGGACACCTCGCACCAGGCCGTGGCCAGCCTCAAGCAAGCGGATGGCACGCACAAGTACCAGGTGATCGATGAGGAGTGCGTGGGCTGCAACCTGTGCCAGATCACCTGCCCGGTGCAGGACTGTATCGAGATGGTGCCGGTGGAGACCGGCAAACCGTTCCTGGACTGGAATCATGATCCGAGGAATCCGTATCACGTCAGCCCTTAAGTTCAGCGGCGCCTGATCTGGCGCCTTCGCGGGCAAGCCCGCTCCCACAGGGATCGCATAAACACCGAGATCCCCTGTGGGAGCGGGCTTGCCCGCGAAGAGGCCAGCAGCCACACCACCCAACCTCAAGGCTCCAACCCGATCCCCCGCAAAATCACACTGGTCACCGTCTGCACTGCTTTTTCAAATTGCATGTCCGACAGCGGCTGATGGTCGTTGAGAATATTCACCTGGTGATCGAAGTCGGCATAGTGCTGGGTCGAGGCCCAGATCATGTACAGCAGGCTCGACGGCTCCACCGGCAGGATGCGTTTGTCGTCCACCCACTGGCGGATTTTCGCTTCCTTCATCTTGGCCCAGTCGTACAGGCTCGCATCCAGCGCTGCGCCGAGGGTCGGCGCGCCGTGGATGATTTCGTTGGCCCAGACTTTCGAACCATAAGGCCGGCTGCGGGAATGGTTCATCTTGGCGCGGATGTAGCTACTGAGCACCACGCGCGGGTCGTCGAACATCTCGAAGCACAGTGCGTCCTGCTTCCAGACTTCCAGCAAGTCGAACAGTACCGCGCTGTACAGTTCGGTCTTGGTGCTGAAGTAGTAATGCAGGTTTGAACGCGGCAGTTGCACTTGCGCGGCGATGTCGGCCATGGCCGTGCTGCCGAAGCCCTTTTCAGCGAAGACCTTTTCCGCCCCCAGCAGGATTTTTTCGACGTTACTGCGACGAATCTCGATCTTGTGATTGCCCATGCGGGTCCCCGACAACAGCGTTGAGCAAGACTAGCATCCGCTCTGGACTGCGGCGACAGGGGAAAACGAATCTTCGTACAGCCGCAGTCAGAAAGCTGAGAGTCTAATCCACCCCGCCACAAGTCATCGTATAACTTCCGATTGACAACCCACAAAAATCCCGCAAATATCGCCCGCAATGTTGTACGACGACGTATGACAACTATAAAAACAAGAAACAAGGGAGCGTCACAGTGAGCAAGCTCGTCCGCAATTCGTCCGCCCGTTCTTCGCGTGCATACCTTTCTCGTCGTCATACCCTGAGCCTGATCGGCTGCAGCGGGCTGGCCCTCGCCTTGCCCATCACAGGCCAAGCCGCAGGTTTCACCGACGACGCCAAGGCCACGCTGAACCTGCGTAACGCCTACATCAACCGCAACTACACCAACCCGGCCTACCCCCAGGGCAAGGCTGAAGAGTGGACGCAAAACTTCATCCTCGATGCCAGGTCCGGGTTCACCCAGGGCACCGTGGGTTTCGGTGTCGATGTACTGGGCCTGTATTCGCAGAAGCTCGATGGCGGCAAGGGCACTGGCGGCACGCAGCTGTTGCCGATCCACGACGACGGCCGCCCCGCCGACAATTTCGGCCGCCTGGGCGTGGCGCTTAAAGGCAAGATTTCGAAAACCGAGTTGAAGGTCGGCGAATGGATGCCGGTGCTGCCGATCCTGCGTTCCGACGATGGCCGCTCACTGCCGCAGACCTTCCAGGGCGCCCAGGTGACGTCCACCGAAATCAGCGGCCTGACGCTGTATGGCGGTCAATTCCAGAAAAACAGCCCGCGCAATGACGCGAGCATGGAAGACATGTTCATGAACGGAAAAACCGCGTTCACCTCCGATCGTTTCAACTTCGGCGGCGGTGAATACGCGTTCAATGAAAAGCGCACGCAGGTCGGCGTCTGGTACTCGGAACTGAGCGACATCTACCAGCAGCAATACTTCAACCTGACCCACAGCCAGCCCGTCGGTGACTGGACCCTGGGCGCCAACCTGGGCTACTTCATCGGCAAGGAAGACGGCAGCGCCAAGGCCGGTGATCTCGACAACAAGACCGCGTTTGCCCTGCTCTCGGCCAAATATGGCGGCAACACCTTCTATGTCGGCCTGCAAAAACTCACCGGCGACGACGTGTGGATGCGGGTCAACGGCACCAGCGGCGGCACCCTGGCCAACGACAGCTACAACTCCAGCTATGACAACGCCCGGGAGAGATCCTGGCAGGTACGCCACGACTACAACTTCGTCGCCCTCGGCATTCCCGGCCTGACCCTGATGAACCGCTACATCAGCGGTGACAACGTGCACACCGGCGCGATCACCGACGGCAAGGAATGGGGCCGCGAATCCGAACTGGCCTACACGGTGCAAAGCGGTGCGCTGAAAAACCTCAACGTGAAATGGCGTAACGCGAGTATCCGCAAGAGTTTCAGCACCAACGAATTCGATGAAAACCGCATTTTCATCAGCTACCCGATCAGCCTCCTGTAAACACAGAACCACTGTGGGAGCGGGCTTGCTCGCGAAGGCGGAGTGTCAGTCGACATGTTGTTAACTGACACTCCGCCTTCGCGAGCAAGCCCGCTCCCACAGGAGGGTATTTCAGTTCAGCGAATAGGAACGACCCTCCGTCAATTTCCACCAATGCCGCGTTGACAAGAGCCGGAGACCCTAACGATACTTCATCCAAGTCATACGACAACCTACAACAAATCAATAACAACAACCGCGCACCCAGGATTCCCATGACGACCACAGCAAACGCCCGCCCCCCTTTCAACCGCCTGCTGCTGACCGGCGCCGCCGGTGGCCTCGGCAAAGTCTTGCGCGAAAGCCTGCGCCCTTACGCCAATGTCATTCGCCTGTCGGACATCGCCGACATTGCGCCAGCCATCGATGATCGCGAAGAAGTGATGCCGTGCGACCTCGCCGACAAGCAAGCGGTGCATCAACTGGTCGAAGGCGTGGACGCGATCCTGCACTTCGGCGGCGTGTCGACCGAGCACTCGTTCGAAGAGATCCTCGGCGCCAACATCTGTGGCGTGTTCCACATCTACGAAGCCGCGCGCCGCCATGGGGTGAAGCGGGTGATCTTCGCCAGTTCCAACCATGTGATCGGCTTCTACCGGCAGGACGAAGTCATCGACGCCCACTCCCCTCGCCGCCCGGACAGCTACTATGGCCTGTCCAAGTCCTACGGCGAGGACATGGCCACGTTCTACTTCGACCGCTATGGCATCGAGACCGTCAGCGTGCGCATCGGCTCCTCGTTCCCCGAGCCGCACAACCGTCGGATGATGAGCACCTGGCTGAGTTTCGGCGACCTTACGCAACTGCTCGAACGTGCCTTGTACACCCCGAACGTCGGCCACACCGTGGTCTACGGCGTGTCCGACAACAAGGACGTCTGGTGGGACAACCGCTACGCTACTGCCTTGGGTTTTGTCGCGCAGGACAGCTCCGAACAGTTCCGCGAAAAAATCGAAACCCAGCCGATGCCTGCCGCCGATGACCCGGCGCGGCTGTATCAGGGCGGCGCCTTTTGCGTAGCCGGCCCGTTCGGTGACTGAACCTTCGCGCCCCGCTTGATCCCCACAACAAAAACCAAGGGAATGAGTTGCCATGCAAGCCGAATTGATTGTCGACGCCCGTAACGCAGTCGGTGAAAGCCCGGTCTGGGTGCCTGAGGAAAGCGCTCTGTACTGGGTCGATATTCCCGCCGGCGGTTTACAGCGCTGGAGTGCCGACACCGGGCAGGTGACTACCTGGACAACCCCGCAGATGCTCGCTTGCATCGCGCCTCATGCCGACGGCGGCTGGGTCGCCGGCATGGAAAGCGGGTTCTTCCGCCTGCATCCGCGCAACGACGGCAGCCTCGACAGTGAACCCTTGGCCCACGTCGACCATGCCCGCGCCGACATGCGCCTGAACGACGGCCGCTGCGATCGTCAGGGACGCTTCTGGGCCGGCAGCATGGTGCTGAACATGGGCGCCAACGCCGCCAACGGCACGTTGTACCGCTACAGCGCCGGACAACGCGGGCCGCTCGATTCCCGGCTGAGCGGGTTCATCGTGCCCAACGGCCTGGGTTTCAGCCCGGACGGGCGCACGATGTACCTGTCCGACTCCCATCCGCAGATCCAGCAGATCTGGGCCTTCGACTACGACACCGAAACCGGCACCCCTTCCAACCGCCGCGTGTTCGTTGACATGAACCGGCACGAAGGTCGACCCGACGGTGCGGCGGTGGACGCCGATGGCTGCTACTGGATTTGCGCCAACGACGCCGGCTTGATCCACCGTTTTACCCCCGACGGCCGGCTAGACCTTTCTCTGGCCGTACCGGTGAAAAAACCCACCATGTGCGCCTTCGGTGGCCCTCGACTGGACACGCTCTTCGTGACCTCGATCCGCCCCGGCGACGACCATGATCCGCAATCACTGGCCGGGGGGGTGTTCGCGCTCGATCCTGGCGTGAAGGGATTGCCGGAACCGCGATTTCAGGATCAGTGATGACGATGACGCCCGCACTTCTCGAGCTCGAAGACGAATACACTCAGCTGACCCTCGCCCCCGAACTCGGCGCCAGCATCGTCAACTGGACCGTGCGCAGCAGCGGCCAGCCCTTGTTGCGCCACGCCGATGAGCACGCCCTAAACACCGGTCTGCCCGGCAAGCTCGGCTGCTTTCCCTTGATCCCCTGGTCCAACCGCATCGCCGAAGGCGGCTTCGATTGCCCCGATGGCTGGCTGGCACTGGCGCCCAACAGCCTCACCGATCCCCTGCCGATCCATGGCAGCGCCTGGCAGCAGGCGTGGGATGTGGTTTCCCGGTCGGAAAATGAAGTGGTCCTGCAACTCGACAGCACAACCCCCTTCGCTTATCGCGCCCGCCAGCGTTTCCATCTGAGTCAGGGCAAACTCAGCATCGAACTGAGCGTCACCCATCTGGCTGAACGTGCCGCCTGGCATGGACTGGGCCTGCATCCGTATCTGCCGCGCACCGCCAACACTCGACTGCAGGCCGCAGCCCGCGAGGTATGGTTGTGCAACGAGAAAAAACTACCGACGCAACTCAGCGCATTGCCGGTCGAGTGGGATTTTCAGCAGCTCAAGCCATTGCCCGAATCGCTCGTGGACAACGGCTTCTGCGAATGGAACGGCCACTGCCTGATCCGCCAGCCCGACCTCGGATACGAACTGGACTGCCAGGCCACCGGTAGCGATTACTACCTGCTCTACTGCCCCGTGGGCCTGGAATTTTTCTGCATCGAACCGGTGAGCCACCCGGTCAACGCACACCACCTTCCCGGTCGGCCGGGGTTGCGTTTGCTGGAGCAAGGTCAAGCCACCGAACTGGGCTTGACCCTGCAGTATCGGCCGTATCAGACTGATGCCCCCAACAGTTGACTCAACACCGCTCGCAACTTGCCGGGCTTCACCGGTTTGTTCAGCAAGGGCGCGTTGAGCCGCTGCAACGCACGCCGACAATGGTCGGTGCGGTCGGCAGTAATGATCACCGCAGGAATGTCCTGGTGGAAATGCTCACGCAAATGTCGCACCACATCACAGCCGACCACCCCGTGATCGAGGTGGTAGTCCGCGAGAATCAGTTCCGGCGCCTGCCCGCCTAACGCCGCCAGTGCAGCCGCTTCATCGGTGGCGACCAGAACGTCACAGCCCCACTGCCCGAGCAACGCGCCCATGCTTTGGAGAATGCTCACTTCGTTGTCGATCACCAGTAAACGGCGTCCCGGCAACGGGTTGCCGGTGCCCGGCTGTGGCACCGCCTGGCTCACGGGCAATGGAACCTCGTCGGATAACGGCACCTCGATGCTGAACATCGAACCCCGTCCCGGCAACGAGTGAACGCCAATCCTGTAGCCAAGGATCTTGGCGATGCGCTCGACAATCGCCAACCCCAGGCCCACGCCCTTGCGGTCGGCGGCTCGGCCGACATCCAGTTGGTTGAACTCGAGGAAGATCGAATCGAGCCGGTCGGCGGCGATGCCACGCCCGGTGTCCCAGACCTCCAGGCGCAACATCTCGCCCCGACGCCTTGCCGCCAGCAGGATGCTGCCTTCATCGGTGTAGCGGCAGGCATTGCTGAGGAAGTTGCGCAGGATCCGCGTCATCAGGCGCAAGTCGGTGCTGATGGCGTAATCGGCCATGTGCACCCGCAGGTTCAAGCCGGCCGCCTGGGCGACGGACTGGAACTCCGACACCAGTGGCCCCAGCAGTTCGTCGAGGCGGTACAACGCGATGTCCGGCTTGACCGCAGCCTGATCGAGTCGGGAAATGTCCAGCAGATCCGTCAGCAGGTCTTCGGCGCCTTCCAGGGCCTGGTGAGTGCGCTCCACCAGCACCTGTTCAGCTTGCGGCAAATTGCGTTCGCGCAAGGTCGAAATCAGCAACCGCGCGGCGTTCAGCGGTTGCAGCAAGTCGTGGCTGGCGGCGGCGAGGTATTTGTCCTTGCTGTGGTTGGCGGCCTCGGCGGCATCGCGGGCATCGCGCAAGGCCTTGGCAATCTGTTTACGCTGGGTGATCTGCTGCTGAAGGTTACGGTTGGCTTCGAGCAATTCATCGGTGCGCGCGACGACGCGCTGCTCCAGTTCGTCATTGAGTTGCTGCAGACGTCGCTGGGCCAGCTTGCGCTCGGTGATATCGGAGACGAACCCTTCCACCAGACCTTCCTGGCCGGGCTTGAGCAGCAGGTTCATCAACACATCCAGGTGACTGCCGTCCTTGCGTCGCAAGCGGGTTTCATAGCCGTGCAGGCTGCGCTGGTGCCTGAGGATTTCGCCGATGGCTTCCAGTTCCTGCGCGCCGTCGACGAACAGGGTGCTGCCCAGGTCAGTCAGGGAGAACAGCACCTCCTGCGGGTCCTGGTAGCCGAGCATGTGTGCCAGCGCCGGGTTGGCGGCGCGCATGCCATCGTGCAGGCTGGCCTGGAAGATCCCGTGCACCGCGTTTTCGAACAGCCACTTGTAGCGATTGCGCTCGGCTTCCAGATCATCCAGGCGCGCGGCCAGTTCCGGGTAATGACTCTTGCGCGCAGAATGGCTGCCCAGCCCCAGCAGCCCGGTCAGGGCCCGTTGTTGCTCGTCAGAGGGCTTCGCCATAGACGACCTCGACATCACGCTGGCTGGATTCGCGCGGGTTGGTCAGGATGCACGGATCGTGCATTGCATGTTGCGACAGGAACGGAATGTCCGAGGTCCTGACGCCATGCAAACCGAGGGTTTCGTGAAAGCCGATGGCGTGTTTGAGGGCGATCAGGTGTTCGACCAGGCGCCCGCAGATCTGCCGGTGATTCAGGCCCCGGCAGTCGATGCCGAACGTCTCGGCGATCACCTTGAAACGCTCCGGCGCCGAGTTGTAATTGAAGGCCACCACATGCTCGACCAGCACCGCGTTGCACAGGCCGTGGGGCAGGTCGAGAAAACCGCCGAGGCTGTGGGACATGGCATGCACCGCGCCCAGGATGGCGTTGGAGAACGCCAGCCCGGCCTGCATGCTGCCGAGCATGATCTTCTCGCGCAGGGCAATGTCGCTCGGGTTGGCGATCATCTGCACCAGGTTGCCATTGATCAGGCGCATCGCCTCCAGCGCATGAGGATCGGTCAACGGCCCGTGGCCGGTGGACACGAAGGCTTCGATGGCATGCACCAAGGCGTCGATGCCGGTGCAGGCCGACAGGAACGGATCCATGCTCAGGGTGGTTTCCGGATCGATCAGCGAAACGTCCGGCACCACGGCCTTGCTGACGATGGAGAACTTCATGCGCTCCTGCTGATTGGAAATGATCACGAATTGCGAGACATCGGCCGAGGTGCCGGCGGTGGTCGGTATCAGGATCAGCGGCGGGCTGGGCACGCGGATGGTGTCCACGCCCTCGAAATCGAGAATGCTGCGGCCATGGGCGACGACAATGCCGATGCCTTTGCCGCAGTCCATCGGACTGCCGCCGCCCACGGCGACGATCACGTCGCAGTGGTTTTCCCGGTACATCTCGGCACCGAGCATCACCTCTTCAACCCGCGGGTTGGGCGAGACATCGCTGTACAGGCAGTATTCGATGCCCAGCGCCTGCAGGCTGGCCTCGACATCGGCGACCCAACCGGCGGCGATCACGCCGGGGTCACTGACCACCAGGACCTTGCGTGCGCCAAAGGTCTTGGCGTAATTGCCGACACTGTGCCGGCTACCGGCACCGAAGATGATTTCGGGGGAAACGAACTTGCGCAACTGGTTGAGACTCTGGCTCATTGGAAAGCCTGTTCTTATTGTTTTGGAAGGTAGAAACCACACTAAACCATCCAGCTGTGAATGCAATCAGACCAATGGGTAGCACTGCCTGGGGTGTGCTCACATTCTGTATTCACCGCAGATCCCCTGTGGGAGCGGGCTTGCTCGCGAAGAGGCCTTAACATTCAACATTTATATTGCCTGACCCACCGCTTTAGCGAGCAAGCCCGCTCCCACAGGGGATTTATGTCGCCAGACTAGCCGCGATAGATCAGTTGCGAAGCCTTCGCGTTGCGCAGCGTCAGGTGTTCGATCCCCATCCCCGGCGCCTCGGCTTCCTCGCGGGCCTTGAGGATCACCCCGTGGTGGGGCGACTTGCTGCACACCGGGTCGGCATTGGCGGCATCGCCGGTCAGCATGAAGGCCTGGCAGCGGCACCCTCCCAGGTCCTTGTGTTTTTCGTCGCAGGAGCGGCACGGCTCCTTCATCCAGTCGTCGCCGCGAAAACGATTGAAGCCGAACGAATCGTTCCAGATGTGCGAAAGGCTGTGCTCGCGCACGTTGGGAAACGCTACCGGCAACTGCCGGGCGCTGTGGCAAGGCAAGGCAGTGCCGTCGGGGGTGATGTCGAGAAACAGGTTGGCCCAGCCGTTCATGCAGGTCTTGGGACGTTCCTCGTAGTAGTCCGGGGTGACGAAGATCAACTTGCACGGGTGACCCTGGGCTTCAAGGCGTTCGCGGTATTGGTTAGTGATGCGCTCGGCGCGCTGCAATTGCTCGCGGGTGGGCAGCAGGCCGACGCGGTTGAGTTCAGCCCAGCCGTAGAACTGGCAGGTGGCCAATTCGACAAAGTCCGCCTCCAGCTCCAGGCACAGCTCGATGATCTGCGCGATCCGGTCGATGTTGTGCCGATGGGTGACGAAGTTCAGCACCATCGGATAGCCCTGGGCTTTCACCGCACGGGCCATGGCGAGTTTCTGGGCAAAGGCCTTGCGCGAACCGGCGAGCATGTTGTTCACCGCTTCGTCGGCGGCCTGGAAGCTGATCTGGATATGATCCAGCCCGGCCACCTTGAAGTCGCGCACCTTCTGCTCGGTCAGGCCGATGCCGGAGGTGATCAGATTGGTGTAGTAGCCCATGTCCCGGGCGGCCTTGATCAGTTCGGCGAGGTCCTGGCGCACCAGCGGCTCACCACCGGAAAAGCCCAATTGCGCGGCGCCCATGTCCCGCGCCTCGCGAAATACGCGAATCCATTCTTGCGTGCTCAGTTCCTCGCCGTGCCGGGCAAAGTCCAACGGATTGGAGCAATAGGGGCACTGCAACGGACAGCGGTAAGTCAGCTCGGCGAGCAGCCACAACGGCGGTCCGGGCAGCGTCTCACTCGATCCAGAATTGCGCATGGGCCACCTCCAGAAACGCCAGCACGTCTTCGTCGATCCCGGGGACGCCGGGGAAATTCGCGCTCAATCGCTCAATGATCGCCGCCACGCTGCGCTGGCCATCCACCAGATCGAGAATCTGCCCGGCACTGGCGTTGAGCTTGATCATGCCTTCGGGGTACAGCAGTACATGGCAGTCCTGACGGGGCTCCCATTGCAGACGAAAACCGCGACGCAAGGCCGGTGACTGTTGGCGATCGATCAGGCTCACAGGGCGATCCCCCGATGCCAGACGTTGTCGCCGGTAACCGTGTGATACGGCGGGCGCGCAAGTTCGTAGGCCATGCTCATGGCATCGAGCATGCTCCACAGCACGTCGAGCTTGAATTGCAGGATCTCCAGCATGCGTTGCTGGCCTTCGGCGGTCACGTAGTGCGCGAGAGTGATGCGCAACCCATGCTCGACATCGCGCCGTGCCTGACTCAGGCGCGTGCGGAAATAGTCGTAGCCGGCGACGTCGATCCACGGGTAATGGGTCGGCCAGGCATCGAGTCGCGACTGATGGATCTGTGGGGCAAAGAGTTCGGTCAGCGAACTGCTGGCCGCTTCCTGCCAGCAGGCGCGACGGGCGAAATTGACGTAGGCGTCCACGGCGAAACGCACGCCGGGCAGCACCCGTTCCTGGGAGAGGATCTGCTCGCGATCCAGGCCCACAGCCTCGCCCAGGCGCAGCCAGGCTTCGATTCCACCCTCGCTGCCGGGGACGCCATCGTGGTCGAGAATCCGTTGCAGCCACTCGCGGCGCACGTCGCGGTCCGGGCAGTTGGCGAGAATCGCGGCGTCCTTCAGGGGAATGTTGATCTGATAGTAGAAGCGATTGGCGACCCAGCCCTGAATCTGCTCGCGGCTGGCGCGGCCGGCGTACATGGCTTGATGGAAAGGATGGTGGATGTGGTAGTAGGCGCCCTTGGCGCGCAGGGCGGCTTCGAATTCGCTGGGGGACATGGGAGTGTCGGTCATTGCGGGTCTCCGGGGAATCTTCGGTGTCTGTTCCGGCCTCTTCGCGGGCAAGCCCGCTCCCACAGGGTTCGGCAGTGTCCACAAAACCTGTGGGAGCGGGCTTGCCCCGCGAAGGCGTCCTTCGCTACAGCTCAATACTCATGCCGTCATAAGCCACTTCAATCCCCCGCCGCTCCAGCAAAGCCCGCTCGGCCGAGTCTTCATCGAGAATGGGATTGGTGTTGTTGATGTGGATCAGCACCTTGCGCTGGCGGTTGAAACCCTCCAGCACTTCAAGCATCCCGCCGGGGCCGCTTTGTGGGAGGTGCCCCATTTCGCTGCCCAGGCTCTGGCCGACTTCGCAGATACGCATCTCGTCGTCGCGCCACAGGGTGCCGTCCAGCAGCAGGCAATCGGCACGCTGCATCCAGCCCAGCACTTCATCGTCGATTCGGCCAAGGCCCGGGGCATAGAACAGCGAGGCGCCGTTGCGCAGGTCTTCAATGAACAGGCCAATGGTGTCGCCTGGTTGCGGGTTGCCGCGATTGGGCGAATACGGCGGCGCGTTGCTCACCAGGGGAATCGCGCGAAATTGCAAATGCCCGCAGGCCGCTATGCCGAACGGCTGGCGATCGAGGCCGACCGGTTGCCATTGCAGTCCGCCGTTCCAGTGTCCGAGCATGTTGAACAACGGGAAACCGCTGCTCAGGTCCTGATGCACACGCTCGGTGCACCAGACGTCATGGGGGCAGCCTTCGCGCAAGCTGAGCAAACCGGTGCAATGGTCGATCTGGCTGTCCAGCAGCACGATACCGGCGATGGCGCTGTCACGCAGGCGCCGCGCCGGTTGCAGAGGCGCAAAACTTTCGAGTTGCGCGCGAATGTCCGGTGAGGCATTGCACAGCACCCACTCCACACCGTCGTCACTCAAGGCAATCGACGACTGCGTACGGCGCTGGGCCCGCAGGCTGCCATTGCGCACACCGGCGCACTGGCGGCAGTTGCAGTTCCATTGCGGAAAACCACCGCCAGCGGCGGAACCGAGAACGCGGATGTGCATGGCAGATGCTCCGGAAGGCAGGCCCGGCCAACGCAGCGGCTGGCCGGGTGATCAATCAACGGTTGGCGAAATACATCGTCACTTCGAAGCCAATGCGCAGATCGGTAAACGCGGGTTTAGTCCACATGGGTCATTCCTCTTCTTGTGCCGGGTGATTCCGGTAGAGCCATTAATGCACGGGGCGTTGAGTGCCCGAATGCTACTTTCGAAGGAGTTGGCGGGGTGATTTGGTAGGGGGTGTTGCAGGACTTACAAAACACACATAATCAATGTGGGAGCGGGCTTGCTCGCGAAAGCGGTGTGCCAGTCAACATTTCTGCTGAATGGGACTCCGTATTCGCGAGCAAGCCCGCTCCCACATTTTGGTTTGTGGTGTTTTTGCGGGTTAGAAGAACCCCAGCGGATTGATGTCGTAGCTCACCAGCAGGTTTTTGGTCTGCTGATAGTGGTCGAGCATCATCTTGTGGTTTTCCCGGCCGACGCCGGACTTCTTGTACCCGCCGAACGCGGCGTGCGCCGGGTACAGGTGGTAGCAGTTGGTCCACACCCGTCCAGCCTTGATGGCGCGGCCCATACGATAGGCGCGGTTGATGTCGCGGGTCCACAGGCCGGCGCCGAGGCCGAACTCGCTGTCGTTGGCAATCGCCAGGGCTTCGGCTTCGTCCTTGAAGGTGGTGACACCCACCACCGGGCCGAAGATTTCTTCCTGGAACACGCGCATCTTGTTGTGACCCTTGAGCAGGGTCGGCTGGATGTAGTAACCGCTGGACAGGTCGCCCTCCAGACGCTCGGCCGCGCCGCCGGTGAGCAGTTCGGCGCCCTCTTCTTGGGCAATGGTCAGGTACGAGAGGATCTTGTCGTATTGCTGCTCGGACGCCTGGGCCCCGACCATGGTCTCGGTGTCCAGCGGGTTGCCGCGCTTGATCCTGGCGATCTTCTTCATCACCTCGGCCATGAACGGCTCGTAGATCGACTCCTGCACCAGCGCCCGGGACGGGCAGGTGCAGACTTCGCCCTGGTTGAAGAACGCCAGCACCAGGCCTTCGGCGGCTTTTTCGATGAACGCCGGTTCCGCGTTCATGATGTCCTCGAAGAAGATGTTCGGCGACTTGCCGCCCAGTTCAACGGTGCTCGGGATGATGTTCTCGGCGGCGCAATGCATGATGTGCGCACCCACTGGGGTCGAACCGGTGAAGGCGATCTTGGCGATGCGCTTGCTGGTGGCCAGGGCCTCGCCGGCTTCGCGACCGAAGCCCTGGACGATGTTCAGCACGCCCGCTGGCAGCAGGTCAGCGATCAGCTCGGCGAACACCATGATCGACAGCGGCGTTTGCTCGGCAGGCTTGAGCACGATGCAGTTGCCGGCGGCGAGCGCCGGGGCGAGTTTCCAGGCGGCCATCAGCAGCGGGAAGTTCCACGGAATGATCTGCCCGACCACGCCCAGGGGCTCATGGAAGTGATAGGCCGTGGTCAGCTCGTTGATCTCGGCAGCCCCGCCTTCCTGGGCACGGATGCATCCGGCGAAGTAACGGAAGTGGTCGGCCGCCAGCGGTACGTCTGCGTTCAGGGTTTCGCGCACGGCCTTGCCGTTGTCCCAGGTTTCGGTGACGGCCAGGACCTCAAGGTTCTGCTCGATGCGGTCGGCGATCTTCAGCAGCACCAGGGAGCGGTCCTGGGCCGAGGTCTTGCCCCAGGCGTCGGCAGCGGCATGGGCGGCGTCGAGGGCCTTGTCGATGTCGGCGGCGCTGGAACGCGGGAATTCGGCGATCACTTCACCGTTGACCGGCGAGGTGTTGGTGAAGTACTCGCCATTGATCGGGGCAACGAACTCACCACCGATGAAGTTGCCGTAGCGCGGCTTGAAGGTAATGACGGCGCCTGGGGTTCCGGGTTGTGCGTAGATCATGGTGGGCCTCTGTCTGGGTCGATGCCTGTCGTACTGACAGGCGATGAGCCGATACTAGAGAGCCCCGCGTACCAGACGAATGCGTCGTTGGCAGGAGGGGCTCTCGTTATTTGGTCGTAGGTTTCACACAGATCACTGTAGGAGCGAGCCTGCTCGCGATGAACCCGAGAACGCCGCGGGGTTTCAGGTTTCCAGCGTTATCGTTGACGACCATCGCGAGCAAGCTCGCTCCCACAAGGGATCAGTGCTTGGCCACAAGGTCCTTGGGCAGCTTGAACGTCCAGAGCATGCCGCCCTGGTTGAAGTCCTTCACCCGCTTGGCCACTTCGCCGCCCCACAGCGGTACCGCGCCGCCCCAGCCGGAGAGCACCGAGACGTACTGTTCGCCGTCCATTTCCCAGGTCACGGGCGAGCCGAGCACGCCGGAACCGGTCTGGAATTCCCAGACCTTTTCGCCGGTCTTGGCGTTGAACGCCTGCAGGAAACCTTCAGGCGTGCCGGTGAACACCAGGTTGCCCTTGGTGGTCAGCACCCCGCCCCACAGCGGCGCGTAGTTCTTGTGACGCCAGACTTCCTTGCCGGTTTTCGGATCGATGGCCCGCAGCACGCCGATGTAGTCTTCGTTCAACGGCTTGATGGTGAAGCCGGCACCGAGGAACGCCGCGCCTTTCTTGTAGGCGATGCCTTCGTTCCAGATGTCCATGCCCCATTCGTTGGACGGCACATAGAACAGCCCGGTGTCCCGGTTGTAGGCCATCGGCATCCAGTTTTTCGCACCGAGGAACGCCGGTGCCACGAACACCGAGCTGCCCTTGGCTTCCGAACCCGGGGCGCCGGGACGGCTGGCTTCGTTGTAGATCGGCCGGCCGTCCTTATCCAGGCCAGTGGCCCAGGTGATCTTGTCCACGAACGGGAAGCCACGGATGAATTTGCCATTGGTACGATCCAGCACGTAGAAAAAACCGTTACGGTCGGCCGTGGCCGCTGCCTTGATCTCCTTGCCGCCTTCGTTGTAGTTGAACGACACCAGCTCGTTCACGCCGTCGTAGTCCCAACCGTCGTGGGGCGTGCTCTGGAAGTGCCACTTGATGGTGCCGTCGTCCGGGTTGAGCGCCAGGCGCGATGAGGAGTAGAGGTTGTCGCCAGGGCGCAGGTGCGAGTTCCACGGCGCCGGGTTGCCGGTACCGAACAGCAGCAGGTTGGTTTCCGGATCGTAATAACCGCCAAGCCAAGGGGCCGCACCGCCGGTTTTCCACAGATCGCCCGGCCAGGTCTTGCCCGCCTCGCCGCCGGAGATGCCGTTCTCCACGGCTTTGCCGTCCTTGTAGACGTAGCCCATATGGCCTTCGACCGTCGGCCGGGTCCACAGCAGATCACCGTTTTTCGGGTCGTAGGCCTCGATCTTGCCCACCACGCCGAACTCGCCACCGGCCACACCGGTAATCAGCTTGCCGTTGATCACCAGCGGCGCGGCGCTGATCGAGTAGCCTTCCTTGTGGTCGGCGACTTTCTTGCTCCACACCACCTTGCCGGTGTCCTTGTTCAGCGCCACGAGCTTGGCGTCGAGGGTGCCGAAGATCACCAGGTCGCCATACAGCGCGACGCCACGGTTGATCACGTCGCAGCAAGGGCGGATGTCATCGGGCAGACGCGCATCGTATTGCCAGAGTTTCTTGCCGGTGCGCGCATCCACGGCGAAGACCCGGGAGTAGGAACCGGTCATGTACATCACGCCGTCCTTGACCATCGGCTGCGCTTGCTGGCCACGCTGTTTTTCACCGCCGAAGGAAAACGCCCAGGCCGGGCGCAGCTCCTTGACGTTGTCGACGTTGAGAATATCCAGCGGGCTGTAGCGCTGCCCTTGAACGCCGAGGCCGTTGGTCACGACCTGTTCCGGGTTCTTCGGGTCCTGGAGAATGTCCTGGTCGGAAACCCCGGCCAATGCCTGGCCGGACAACAGCATGGCACTGAGCAGCAAGCTCAGGACGAAGGGCTGGCGACGTGCGGGTTGAGTCATGACGGCTTCCTCTGCGGATTTTTGTTATGCCCGGAAATTTTCCGGTCTGGTGCAGATTCTTGGGCGCCGCCGCCCTGACAACAATTGCCCGCAATGAGGAGATTGCTAGTTCCTTGGTACAGGGTGGGAGGAGATGAGCAGCGATTTTGTACCCGACACAGGTCCCCTGTGGGAGCGGGCTTGCTCGCGAAGAGGCCGGCACATTCAACATCGTTGTTGCCTGACACTCCGCCTTCGCGAGCAAGCCCGCTCCCACATTGGATCGGGGTGGGTCAGTTGTTTGCGGCGGAATCCACCCGCGTCATCCGCTCGCGCTCGTAGCGCGGGTACAGATGACTGACGCTGCGGATCAGTTCATAACGGCTCAGGCTGATCCCGGCGAAGCGTTCGGGGATGGGGCTGCGGATCATCTCCGCCATATCACTGCCATTGGCCGCGCCGTCGCGCATGAGCTGATCGAGCCAGCTCAGGTAATCGCGCATCTGCTCGAAGGGTTGTCGATCACTGGCCACCGGCCCATGGCCCGGCACGACCTGCGTCCAGGGCAAACCTTGCAGGGTCGCGATGTCCGCCAGCCACACTGACAACCCCGGACTGTTGGGCGTGGTCAGCGCCCGCTGATAAAACACCAGGTCCCCGGCATACAGCACGCCGGTTTGCTGGTCGAGAATAGCCAGATCCGCGCCCGTATGCCCACCCAGGCTCAGCAAGCGCAGATCGTGATTCCCAAAACTTTTCACGCCGGGTGTCAGCGTCTGCGTCGGCAGCACCACTTCGGTGCCACGCATCCAGTCGCCGACCATTCGGTACATATTCTCGGCCATGGCATCGCCCTGCCGGTGCAACAGTTCGGTGGTGCCGGCCAAGGCGCCGATCGGCACGTCGGTGAAGGCTTGATTGCCCAGCACATGGTCCGGGTGGTGATGGGTCAGCAAGACCTCGATCACCGGTTTGTCGGTGGTGGCGGCGATGGCCTTGCGCATCGCTTCGCCGTAACGGCGGGACGGCCCGGTGTCGATCACCACCACACCGCGTTCAGTGACGATAAACGCGGTGTTGACGATGTTGCCGCCGTTGGCCTTGGCGAAATTATCGGTGCTGCCTTCCAGCAGCCAGGTGTCCCGGGCGATCTGCCGGGGCTTGAGTGAGTAGTCGAGATCGGCCAGGGCCGGCAGACTGACGCTTAACACCATCAACAGGATCCAGCGCATGCCACGCTCCTTGGGGTCAGGGGATCGACGCATCGAACTCATTGCCGCTGTTGTCCCGTAGTAACAGACGTGTTTGCCCTGCCCCCTCGATGTCAAAGGCCAGATTGGGGTTTTCGCTGACTGCGGGGAACAGCTCCAGCCGGGCCAGCACGTGTTGGTTGTGGTCACGCAGCTCGGCATGGTTGATGAAGAATTCCGGAATGCCGCTGACCATGCCGTTGTCCATGGGATGGGCCACCTGCATACGCAAACGGCTGAACCCGTCCCGGGGATAGCGCCCGCCGAGCACTTCGCCGATGTGTTCCTCCCAGCCCGGCTGGGTGCGCACCACACTCGGCGCGGTGCAACCGCCACCTGCGGCGTCAATCAGGGTCGAGCCGACATGCCACAGCCCGTCGCGGGTCAACACCGCCGCGCGCAGGGGCGTGGCCTGTTCGATGCGGATGCGCAACGACAGCCAGGGCAAAACCGAATCCAGCGGCTGGAAGTCGACGATTTTCGGCAACGGATTCAGTTCTGCCCAGGCGAGGATTCTTACCACCTCGCCCTTGAACGCCCGGGCGTCGATTTCCAGCGGCACCTGCCGGGCATCTTCGGCAAACGGCGGCGCCAGCAGCTTGACCCGCTCATCGAAAACGAACGGCGCATTGCCCAGAAACTGCTGGTGATAGAAAGCCCACATCACCGATGGCACCGGGTCTTTGCCGGGATCGATAGCGCCAGCCTGTGCCGCCAGGCTCAACCAGCAGGCCAACAGACAACTCCCTCGCCATTTCATCGCCTGCTCCTTATTGATACATCTCGGGCACGTCGTATTGCAGGCCGTAACGGCCGTAGATGGTCTTCACCGAACCCTCGCGGATCAGGCCTTCGAGCGCTTCTTCCACGGCATAGGCCAGTTGCCGGTTGCTTTCGTGCACCGCCATGCCGATTTCCCAGAGCTGCTTGCCCATGTTCGGGTAGGCATTTTCTGCCAGCGCCAGCTGCGGGTCGGCCGCTTCGTGCACTTGCCAGTCGATTTCGCCGCGCATGGCCATCACCGCGTCGACCTCGCCGGCCTTCATCGCGGCAAACGCCTGGGGCACGCCGGGGTAGTGATGGGTCTTGCCGGCGAGCATGCCGTTGAACACCGAGGTCAGGTAGAACGACGGCACGCTGTCCACTTCGACACCAATCGGGTGCTGCTCGAACACCGCGACGCTGGCGACCTTGTCCAGCCTTCGGCGGTCATAGGCCACCTGCCATTGTTCGTTCTGGTACGGACCGAACATCACCACATGGCCGTTGACCAGCTCACCGACTTCGTTGCGCCTCTGCGCGTAGTCGTGGTCGTAGGGCACGCGCATCATCAGGTCGGCCAGTTGCTGGTTGTGCAAGGCACTGGCACGCCAGATGTAATCGCGCAGGTCGTCATCGAGCTTTTCCCCGGCCGGCGCCCAGATCAGCGTCAGGCGCACGCCGAGCGCCTTGGCCAGGGCTTCGGCCAGCTCGACATCGACACCCTGGGGTTTGCCGGCACGTTCAAAGCTGTAGGGGGCGAAGTCCTTGTAGACCGCAACCTTCAGCTCCCCGGCGGCGATCATTTCGTCGTAGTTGCGAACCTGCGCCTGCGCCGCCTGGCAGCACAGCCACAGAGCGCTGATCAACACCGCGAACAGGCGCATGGGTCACTCCTCGACGTGCACAGTGTCCAGATAAGTGCGCACCGCCCACAGGGCTTCCTGGCTCAGGTAGTCGGCCATCTTCGGCATGTACACGCGACCGTCGCGTACCGCGCCATGGCGCACCCGTTCGGCGAACCATTCATCGCCCGCCTCGCCGACATCGAGCATGCGCAGGTCGGGAGCGATACCGCCGGACTTGGCCTCCAGGCCATGACAGGCCGCGCAGTTCTGGGTATAGGCCGAAGAGCCGATTTCCACTGCCTTGTCGTGTTCCGGGGCAGTGCGATACGGGTTTACCGCGGCCCAGCCATCGGCATCGAGCTGCACACCGGCATCTTTTATCGGGGTCAGGCCCTGGGTGGCGACAGCCTGTGGCACCACGTTGCCGTGGGCCCAGACCGAACCTGCGCTGATCAAACTGGCCAATAGACCGGTCACGAGCAAGGCGTTGCGTTTTGTTGTCATTGTCATGCCCTCTGGATTGCACGCAAAACCTCTTGGCAGAGGCTATGGCAGCCATCTTAGAAAGCCCTGCGCTCAGACCCCATGCTGCTTTGGTGGTCGCCACCTACTCCCTTGGTCGTAAGGCGATCGTTGGACACCGGACGCGGGCCCTGGAGCCGGTCGACGCCGATCAGGGTCAGGATCAGCAGAAACGGCAGGAGCAGTGCTTTGACGATACGCATGGTCAATCCCCTCCAGATCAGTGGCCGTGGTTACCCATGCTAGAACCGCGCCGTGTGTGGCGGGCTACTACCTTGGTACTGGCCCTTCGGTACTTTCTGCATATTTTCACCGCCCCCCAGGCTTCCTATGCTGGCGCTAACGGTCATGGAGAGCCTTATGCGCCAGCTTGCCCCTTACGCCCTGATCTACCTGCTGGCGATTGCCTGCGCCGCCGGCCTGGCCACCCAAAGCCAGGCCGCCGATGCGCCCTTGCAGGTGCGGATCGGCTACCTGGGCTATCGCCCCGCCCCCGGCCCGTTGCTGTCCAACGTCATCCCCGAGCCCATCGATGCCGGGCTGCGCGGCGCCGAACTGGCGATCACCGACAGCAACAGCACCGGGCGTTTTCTCAACCACGGCTACAGCCTGGTCAGCGCCAGCGTCGACAGCCCCGAAGCCTTGCTCGAAGCGGCGAAGGCTCAGCACGAACAAGGCCTGCGCCTGTTTGTGGTGAATGCCCCCGCGACCAGCCTGCGCCAATTGAGTGCGGCACTGCCCGACAGTTTGCTGTTCAACGCCGGCAGTGCCGATGACAGCCTGCGCACCACCGCTTGCCTGCCGAACGTGCTGCACACCTTGCCGAGCCGGGCGATGCTCGCCGATGCGCTGGCGCAGTTTCTGGTGTTGCGCAAATGGCAGCGGGCGCTGCTGATCGTCGGGCCGACGCCCGACGATCAAGCCTATGCCGCCGCCCTGCGCCGCGGGGCCAAGCGTTTCGGCTTGCAACTGGTGGCGGAAAAAACCTGGAGCTTCGATAACGACCAACGCCGCAGTGCCCAGGCCGACATGCCGCTGTTCACCCAGACCGCCGAGTACGACGTGGTACTGGTGGCCGATGAACGCGGCGACTTCGGTGAATACGTGCCCTACCAGACCTGGTACCCGCGCCCGGTCGCCGGCACCCAGGGCCTGACCCCGGTGGGCTGGCACAAGACCGTGGAAACCTACGGCGCCGCGCAGCTGCAAAAACGCTTTGAAGCCCTGACCGGGCGCTGGATGAATGACCGCGATTTCGCCGCCTGGATGGCCGTGCGCAGTATCGCCAGTGCCGTGAGCAAATTGCGCCAGGTCGAGCCGATGGCGATCCGCACGCTGGAAATCAGCGACCAGTTGCCCCTCGACGGTTTCAAGGGTCGCAAGCTCAGCTACCGGCCATGGAACGGCCAGTTGCGCCAGCCGATTCCCATCGTCCAGCCCCGGGCGCTGGTCAGCACCTCGCCCCAGGAGGGCTTTCTGCACCCGTTCAACGAGATGGACAGCCTGGGCTACGACAAACCCGAGGTCAGCTGCCGCTTTCCCTGATCCGAACATCACAACAACAAGGAATCCGCCATGCGCCGCACCCTGCTCTCGTGCACCTTGCTGCTCGCCGCCGGCCATGCCGTTGCCAGCACTGCCTGGGTCTCCAACGAAAAGGACAACAGCCTGAGCCTGATCGACATGCAGACCCTGCAAGTCACCGACACCCTGCCCGTCGGCCAGCGCCCCCGGGGCCTGCTGCTGTCCCATGACAACAAGCTGTTGTACATCTGCGCCAGCGACTCGGACCGGGTCCAGGTGATGGACGTGGCCACACGCAAGATCATCAAGGAACTGCCCTCGGGCAAAGACCCCGAGCAATTCGCCCTGCACCCGAACAACCGCTGGCTGTACGTCTCCAACGAAGACGATGCGCTGGTGACGGTGATCGACACCGAGACCTCCAAGGTACTTGGCCAGATCGAAGTCGGTGTCGAGCCCGAGGGCATGGCCGTCAGCCCTGACGGTAAGTGGGCGGTCAACACCAGCGAAACCACCAACATGCTGCACTGGATCGACACCAGCACCCAGACCCTGGCCGACAGCACTCTGGTGGACCAGCGTCCGCGCTTCGTCGAGTTCTCCCCCGATGGCGCCAGGCTCTGGGCCTCGGCGGAAATCGGCGGCACCGTGACCATTCTCGATGTAGCCAGCCGCACCGTGCTCAAGACCCTGAACTTCCAGATCAAGGGCGTGCACCCGGACAAGGTCCAGCCGGTCGGCATCAAGCTCAGCGCCGATGGCAAGTACGGCTTCGTCGCCCTCGGCCCGGCCAATCATGTGGCGGTGATCGATGCCAGGACCTTCGAGATTCTCGATTACCTGCTGGTGGGTCGACGGGTCTGGCAGATGGCGTTCACCCCGGATCAGAAACAGTTGCTGACCACCAACGGCGTCAGCGGCGATGTCTCGGTGATCGATGTCGACAGCCTCAAGGTCAGCAAATCGGTGAAGGTCGGGCGCTATCCCTGGGGCGTGGTGGTGACGCCATGAACGCCCTTGAAGTCAGTGACCTGAGCTTTGCCTACGGCGCCCGGGAGGCCTTGCGCAAAGTGAGTTTCAGCCTGGAACCCGGGCGTTTTGCCGCGCTGTTGGGACCCAACGGCGCCGGCAAGTCGACCCTGATTGCCCTGCTGACCCGACTCTATGATCTGCAGCACGGCGAGATCCGCGTCGGTGGCTGTTCGTTGCGCAGCGCGGCACGCCCGGCGCTCAGGCAGTTGGGCGTGGTGTTCCAGCAAAGCACCCTGGACCTGGACCTCAGCGTCGAGCAGAACCTGCGTTATCACGCGGCATTGCATGGCCTGTCCCGGCGCCAGACCGACCTTCGGGTCAACGCCGAACTGGCTCGCCAGGCCCTGACCGAGCGCCGCCGCGAACGGGTGCGTGAGCTCAATGGCGGCCATCGTCGCCGGGTGGAAATTGCCCGCGCCCTGTTGCATGAGCCGCGCCTGCTGTTGCTCGATGAAGCCAGTGTCGGCCTCGACCCGGCGAGTCGCCTGGCGCTCAACCAGCACATCCGCAGCCTGTGTCGCGAGGAGCACATCAGCGTGCTCTGGACCACCCACCTGCTCGACGAAGTGCAACCCAGCGATGACTTGCTGATCCTGCATCAAGGCCGACTGGTGGCCAGCGGACAGGCCGATGCCCTGAGCCTGGAACACGGTGGAGACCTCGGTTCGGCCTTCACCCGCCTGACTACATCGGGAGCTACCCAATGAACGCTTACTGGCAATGTTTCAGCGGCATCGTGCTGCGCGAGTGGCTGCGCTTTGTGCTGCAACGCACGCGATTTCTCAGCGCCCTGGTGCGGCCGCTGCTGTGGTTGCTGGTGTTCGCCGCCGGTTTTCGCGCGGCGCTGGGGATCGCGATCATCGAGCCCTACGACACCTACATCCCCTACGAGGTCTACATCATTCCCGGTCTGGCCTGCATGATCCTGCTGTTCAATGGCATGCAGGGGTCTCTGTCGATGGTCTACGACCGCGAGATGGGCAGCATGCGCGTGCTGCTGACCAGCCCCCTGCCCCGAACCTTCCTGCTGTGCAGCAAACTGATGGCCACGTCACTGATTTCGCTGTTGCAGGTGTATGCATTCCTGGCGATTGCCTGGGCCTACGGCGTGCGGCCACCGGCCATGGGCCTGTTGCTGGCGTTGCCGGCGCTGCTGCTGGTGGCGTTGATGCTCAGCGCACTGGGCCTGTTGCTGTCGAACGCGATCCGCCAGCTGGAGAACTTTGCCGGGGTGATGAATTTCGTGATCTTTCCGCTGTTTTTCCTGTCATCGGCACTGTATCCGCTGTGGAAGATGCGCGAGGCCAGCGAATGGCTGTACTGGCTGTGCGCGGTGAATCCGTTCACCCATGCGGTGGAGCTGGTGCGTTTTGCCCTGTATGAACGCTTCAATCCGCTGGCGCTGGCGGTGTGCGCGGGGTTGACGCTGCTGTTTGCGTTACTCGCCGTACTGACCTTCAACCCACAGCATGCGGCCTTGCGTAAATCTGGGTAACAACACAATCCCAATGTGGGAGCGGGCTTGCTCGCGAAAGCGTTGTGTCAGTCAACTCATTCATTGAATGTAACGCCGCCTTCGCGAGCAAGCCCGCTCCCACAGGGGGGATCTTCATTAAGCAGGGTGAAATTACTACTTTAGTACTGGTTTCCCTGTCTATCGTCGCATTCCCAACATCCCCCGACTGGCATGTAATAGGTCCATAACTATAAGGACTGACCCCATGCCGCGTGCCCGACGTTGCCTGTTGCGCCCTACTCTCGCCGCCCTGTCGCTGGGCCTGCTGCTGAGCACCGCGCAGGCCGACACCGCACTGTTCTCTCGCGACGGCTATCGCATCGGCCTGTACCGCAGCCCGACGCCCGACCAGCTGCAAGGCGCAACCATCGTCGATACCCCCGCCCTGCAAGCCCTGCTCGGCCAAACCCCGCGCCCGCTGCTGATCGATGTCTACCGCCGCCAGTGGCTGCAAGGGCAATTCATCGAAGACCAGCCCCATGAAAACCTGCCCGGCAGCCATTGGCTGGCCAATACCGGTGACGGTGAGCTGACGCCGCAATGGCAGGACTATTTCGCCGCCAACCTGAAAAAGCTGACCGCCGGCGACCCGACGCAACCGCTGGTCTTCTATTGCCGCTCCGACTGCTGGTTGAGCTGGAATGCGGTCAAGCGCGCAGCCACCATGGGCTATAAGACCCTGTACTGGTATCGCGATGGCCTGGACGCCTGGCAAGCGGCCAATCTGCCGGTTTCGCCAGCCAGGCCCGAACCCTTTCCCTGAGCTTTACGCGTGCGTGTTGTTGCCACACCATAATCAAAATAATGAGGTGAAAGGCCATGTACAAAATTCTGATTGCCGACGATCACCCGCTGTTTCGAGAAGCCATCCACAACGTCATCAGCGACGGTTTTGCCGGCAGCGAAGTGATGGAAACCGCCGACCTGGACAGCGCCCTGGCACTGACCCAGGAACACGATGACCTGGACCTGATCCTGCTCGACCTGAACATGCCCGGCATGCACGGGCTCAATGGCCTGATCAACCTGCGTAACGAGGCGCCGACCATTCCGGTGGTGATTGTCTCCGCCGAACAGGACAAGCAGATCGTGCTGCAGGCCATTACCTACGGCGCGGTGGGTTTCATCACCAAGTCTTCACCCCGCGCCCAGATGACCGATGCCATCCAGCAGATTCTCAATGGCAATGTCTACCTGCCCCCGGACATCATCCGCACCGCCAAAAGCAGCACCCACCGGCGGATGAACGACACCCCGAGCTTCCCGCCCGAACTGCTCCAGGCCCTGACCCGCAAGCAGTTGCAGGTATTGGAACGCATGACTAAGGGCGAATCGAACAAACAGATCGCCTACACCCTGGAAATCGCCGAGACCACGGTCAAGGCCCACGTCTCGGCGATCCTGCGCAAGCTCAACGTGCACAACCGGGTGCAGGCGATCCTGAGTGCCGGGGATATTGATTTCGGGTCTTATTTGCGGCGTTGAGTCAGACCGCAGCGCGCCCTTCGCGAGCAGGCTCGCTCCCACAGGTACGGTACCGCCCCTGTGGGAGCGAGCCTGCTCGCGAAGGGGACTTCACATTCACCGAAGATTTCATGGCCGACTGAGCAAATGACTCATCGCCGTCTTCAGCTTCATCGGCCGCACCGGCTTGTGCATCAGGGTGTGGCCCAGTTCGCGGATCTGCTGCTTGAGTTCATTGCTGTAGTTGGCCGTGATCATCATCGCCGGGAGCGGTGACGCGCGCCGGGCATTGATGCGCGCCACGGCGTCGACACCGTTGCGATCGTTGTCCAGGTGGTAATCGGCAATCAGCAGGTCGGCCTCGGCGTGGAAATTGTCCACTTGCCGCGCCAGGTCCTCCTCCGACAGCGCCGTCACCACCCGACACCCCCACCCCTCCAGCAAGGTGCGCATGCCGGCACAGATGGTCGCGTCGTTGTCCAGCACCCATATCCGCGCCCCCCGCAGGCGCTCAAGCATCGGCTCGCTCATCTGCAACGCGGGCTGCGGCTTCGGCGCGGTAGCGCTCAACGGCACTTCGACCGAAAACATCGAGCCCCGGCCCGGCCACGAGCGCACATGAATGGGATGCCCGAGGATGCCGGCAATCTTCTCTACGATCGCCAGGCCCAGGCCCAGACCGCGATCCTGATCGGGGCGCTGCACATCACCGCGCTTGAACTCCTGGAAAATCTCTTCCAGACGATGCTCGGCAATGCCCATGCCGCTGTCCCAGACTTCGATCGTCAGGCACTGATGATGCCGTCGGCAACCGAGCACCACGCGACCACTGTAGGTATAGCGAATCGCATTGCTCAGCAGGTTGCGCAGAATCCGCGCCAGCAGCTGGATGTCACTGCGCACCAGCGCCGAACAGCCGATGAAGTGCAATTGCAGGCCTTCACTGCGCGCCACCTGGGTGTATTCGGCGGCCAGGTTGTCCAGCAGTTCACTGAGGGCGAACGGTGCAATGTCGGCCTTGATCACCCCCGCATCTAGCTTGGAAATATCCACCAGGGTGCCGAGCAGATTCTCCACGTCTTCCAGGGAATTGCTCACGTTGCGCACCAGAATCTCGCTGGACATCGGCTCGCGCCGTTCCAGCAAGGCACTGGTAAACAGCCGCGCGGCATTCAACGGTTGCAGCAGGTCATGGCTGACGGCGGCGAGGAACTTGGTCTTCGACAGGTTGGCCTGCTCGGCTTCCTGCTTGGCCTCGCGCAAGCGTGACTCGACCAGGCGTCGCTCATCGATCTCGCGCAGCAGCTGGTCGTTGAGGGTGGTCAATTCCGCCGTGCGCTCGCGTACCCGCAGCTCCAGGTTCTGATACGCCTGATGCAGCGCCTCGGCTGTGCGGCGGCGTTCGGTGATGTCGCGGATCAGCACGAAAATCCCCACCACCTCGCCACTGGCCAGACGATTGGGCACATAGGAGCGCAGCATGTAGCGCTCCTGGTTGTTGACGTTGGTTTCGGCGAACTCGAACGTGACGCTCTCGCCGGCCAGTGCCCTGGCCACGTAGGGCTCCAGCCGCTGGTAATGCTGCTCGCTGTGCACTTCGCGCAGGCTCTGGCCGAGCATCACGCCGCGAGGCCAGCAGTACCACTCTTCGTAGACTTTGTTGGTGAACTCGTAGACCAGGTCGGCATTGAGGTAGGCAATCAATGCCGGGACATGATCGGTGATCAGGCGAATCCAGTGTTCGCTTTCACTCAGCGCCTCGGCGTGCTGGTAGCGCTCGGTGATGTCGGTGAAGGTGTTGACGAAACCGCCGGTGGGCAACGGATGGGTGCGGATTTCCAGGACCCGGCCATCGTACAGGCGCTGCTCGCATTCGCGCACCGGTCGCCCGTTGCCATCGCGACTGGCCGGTGTCAGCAGGTTCAGCTCGCTGTCGGCGATCACTTCGGCAAAGGGGCGATGGGCCGCCACCGGCGCCAGGCCGCTCAACTCCAGGAACCGCCGGTTCCACAACTCCAGGATGCCCTCGGCGCTGACCATCGCCACCCCTTGGGACAGGTTGTCGACCGCCCGTTGCAACAGATGCGACTTCTGCGCCACCGCCTGCTCACGGCGTACGGTTTCGCTGAGTTTGACGTCAGTAATGTCGGTGAACAGGATCACCCGCCCCCCTTCCTGGGTCGGCCGCTCGCTGACTTGCAGCCAGCGCCCGTTCTGCAGGCGGTAAAGCAGGTTTTCGTCGACATGCCCGCGCGGCTCTTCAGTGAACAGGGCGTTGTTCATCATCAGCCGCTTGACCTCGGTCAGGCGCATGCCGGCGTTGATCCGCACCCGGCTGTTGCTCCAGAACGCCTTGAAGCGACTGTTGAACAACACGATGCGCTGGTCGGCGTCGAACAGCACGAAGGCGTCGGAAATGCTTTCGATGGCATCGATCAGGTGTTGGTGCGCCGTTTCCGCGCGCAGGCGGGCTTCGCTGAGCAAATGATTACCGGCCTTGAGTTCGGCCATGGCCTGGTTCAGGGCATCGGTGCGTTCGCGCACTTGCTCGGCCAGCACCACCGAATGCTGGAATGCCGCGTACGGATCGTTGCCGCGGGTTCCCCCGGACTCGACCCGCTCGATCAGCGCGCCATTGATGCGCTGCAGTTTGTGGTTTTCCAGGCGCAGCCCGGCCAGTTCGGCCTGCAGCTCAGCGATGTCCTGGGGCACGGCCACGGGCAATGGCAACGCCGGTGAAGGTCTGGTTGATGTGCATGCCATTGAACTGTTCTCCATAGGTGTTGAAACCCATCACCCGTTGCTCACGCAAAAAACCGCCGATCTGATCAAGACTGCCGTCGTCTTCGAGTTCCAGACGCCGCAGGAAACAGTCGCAACCGATGGTCAGCAGCAAATCGCCCAGGCGCTCCTGCAACCCCTCGAACAGGCGCTGCAGATTCGGCAGCATCGGCCCCGGGGTCATGGCGGTGAGCACGATGCCGTTTTCCACGGCGCAGTAGAAACTCAGGCTCAGGTCCGGATGCACCTGCTGGATGGCCCGCACGTAGTACTGCTGGTTGATCCGCACCGCCAACGGGTGCGCAGCGAAGACCCGGTGATCGAGCTGCGCCACCGGTACGCCGATGTGTCGGGCGTACTCCTCGGCGGCCGGCTCGGCATTGAGCTCGAAGACCCGGCGCAAGGTGCTGTCGGCCCCGGTGACCACCAGCTTTTCGGCGCGGGGCAGCACGTGGTGGGTGGTGAACACTTCGAAATCCAGCCAGGTATTGACCAGCACCACCACGGCCGCGCCGCTGTGGAACTCGCCATCGAAGTACACATGGGTATGGGTCAGGTAGTTATCGTCGCCGGCCGAACCGCCGAAATGCGGAATGTCGCCCAAGGCCGCGCTCAAGGCCGCCAGGACCATTTCTTCGCGGCTGGACAGGCCATCGAGCAGGGTCAGGGCAAAGCTGTTGCCCTTGATCGGGGCCAGGGTGTTGCTGCGACAGCCACTGACCAGGCGCTCGACCATTTGCTGGGCGTCGATCAGGCTGAAGTGCTCCATCTGGTCGATCAGCTCGATCGAGATGGAAAAGTGCCGGTGGTCGAAACCCACCGCCGTCACGCAATTGCGTCCATAGCCCAGCGGGGTGATTTCCCCGGCGCTGGTGCAGCCCGCCAGGCGAATGCCGCCGAAGCTTTGCTGCAAGGCCTGGCCCAGCGCCTGCAAGTCGTATTCGGCGGAACAGAAGAACAGCACGAACCCCAGGTGCGGATGCAACAACTGTCGTGCCAGTTCCTGCGCGACCTGTCGGGCATCGGTGGCCTGGGACATTGCACTGACGACGCCTTCGCTCTGCTGCATCCTTACCTCCCGCAGGTGCGTGTGTATGAGGCACGAGTGTACGAAGTCTGTGGGGTGCGACGAATGCTACTTGGGTAGCGGGTAGCCGCTTCGATGGGATGAGACAGATAAAGCTCCCACACTAGTTTTGGTTATCCGCAGGTGTTGCGTACACCCGGTAACCCTGTGGGAGCGAGCTTGCTCGCGATGGGGCCATCACAGCCAACATCCATGTCGCCTGACACCCAGCCATCGCGAGCAAGCTCGCTCCCACAATTATTTGTATTCCAGCCTGCTACCAGGTCAGCACCGCGCCCACGGCAAAGGTGTCGGTGTCTTCGTTCTGCTCGTCGGTGTCGTGACCGTTGATTTCAAACTGGTTGTACTCGGCCACCAGCTTGAGGTTGTCGTTCACGTCATGGAACAACGCGATGCCGCGGGTCTCGTAGTCCGCGCCGCTGCCGACCACACCGTTGCCGTCGTCATTGGTCTTGCCGTAGGACAAGGCCAGGCGGTTCTTGCCCAGTTTGTAGGAGCCCTGCATCAGGTAGCCGTCACTGTCGACGTTGCGCAAGGTCGGCTCGCCGGCATTGTTGGTGAAAAACGGGTTGATGCCCTTGGCCTGGAAGCCGGACCCGGTGAGGGACAAGCCGCCCATCTTCGCCTGCACGCCATAACCGACCCCCTTGGAGGTGACGGTCTCGACCGTCGAATCGGTGTTGTCCGAGGTCTGGTAGCTGCCGTTGACCCAGCTGTAGATCTTTGCCCCGGCCAGGTCGAACTGATAGGTGACTTCACTCTCGGTACGCGGATTTTCCTGATAGGCCTTGCCCGTCGGGCTGCTGTCGTTGGTGTCCACCGGGTCCATGATGCCGACCGCCACGCGCAGTCCGTCCATCACCGGGGTGCGATAGGTGATCTGCGAGGTCGGGAACGGATACGGGTAACCGGTGCCGATGTTGCCGAACGACACCCCGCCGCCATCCACCAGCCCCAACGTATCGCTGACCTGGCCGTAACCGGCGAGCATTTCGTCGAGCAGGATGTTGGAGCGGGCGAACAAGCCGAAGTCCTTGCCGATCAGCACCTCGCCCCACTCCGGGTTGGCCACGGTGCCGAAGAACTGCCGCACATCGATGGCGGTGTCGGTGCCGTTGGTTTCGCTGTCGTTGATGGTGACCCAGAACGAAGCACGGGCGCCGAGCTTGAGATCGTCTACCTGCTTGCCCATGTTGAACCCCAGGTAGTTGGGCAAAAAGCCCATCTTGACCCGTGACTGCCGACGGTCGTATTGATCGCCGGCGCGGTCGACATCGCTGTTTACATAGAAGGCGTTGATATAGCCGTCGGTGGAGAACGTGGTCTGGTCCTTGTCGTACAGCATGATATCCGCCTCAGCCACCTGGCTCAGGCCCAGGGCAGACAGGCTGGCGATAAAGGCTGGCAGAAAACGATGCGTGACGTTCTTATTGTTGTGCATGGCGCGCTCCGAAACGGGGGACTGAGTGTCGGAGGCGATTATCGAAACCTGACGGGCGGCGCCATACGCTGCCTTGGGGCTGGTTTTGAGGTGCTTTGGATTGGCTGGCGGCGCTTGACCGCTATGGCGTAAGACCGCTTGTCGGCGAGACTCGCCACTTAGGGCGTAGGCCTGTGGACCCGACTGGCATCCACAGGAACCGGTACCGGCTAGGCGTTGGCCTTGAGCAACATGTAGGCGGCGACCATCACGCAGATGCTGGCAAAGCCGACCTGCAACGCCCGCGCCGGCACCCGGGCGCACAGCTTGCGACCGATGATCATGCCGATGATGCTCGTGCCAATGAAGGTGGCACCCACACTGTCGATGCGCACGCCGGCATGGAACGCGCCGATCACGCCGATGGCCGAAATCAGGCTGATCACCATCAGCGAAGTAGCGATGATTCCGCGCATCTGCACGTCAGTCAGTTGCTTGAACGCCGGGACAATCAGGAAGCCGCCGCCCACCCCCAGCAATCCCGAGACCACACCCGTGACTGCTCCGAGCGCGGCGAGGGTCGCGGTGCATTTGGCGGTCCAGGAAAAGCGCCCGGTCTGTTGATCGAGCATGCAGCTTTTCTGGCCCCAGTTGGCGTGCCCGTGGTCGCTCGGGCCTTCGTCCTTGCGTTCACGGCGCAACATCCGCCAGGCCACCATGACCATCAGCAGGCTGAACAGGATCATCAGGATTTTTTCCGGCAACTGATGGGCGAAGTAGATGCCCACCGGCGAAAACACCGCACCGAGCGCGGCGATCAGCAACGCCGCGCGATACCGCACCAGGCCATGGCGCAATCCATCGATGGCGCCGACCGCTGCCGCACTGCCCACCGCAAACAACGCCACCGGAGCGGCCTGGGTCATGCTCCAGCCCAATCCCAATACCAGGGCCGGCACCGCGAGAATCCCGCCGCCCGCTCCAGTCAACCCCAATACCAACCCCATTACCACGCCAAACAGACTTGCCAGCAACATAGGGAGTTCTCAGTCGACCCTGGACAGACGCGTCAGCCACTCGCGACCCTTGAGCATACCGTTCCAATAGAACCACGGTAGCAGTGTTGCCTTGAGCCACCACGCCGAGCGGCGCGGCGTCGTCGGGTCAAGGGGAAAGGTCGGCAGTAATTTGCCCGCATAACCGAACTCGGCAAGGATCACCTTGCCCTTCTCCACCGTCAGCGGGCAGGAGCCATAGCCGTCGTACTTCAGCGGCAAGGGTTGTTGCTTGCGCAAGGCCAGCAGGTTTTCGGCCACGACCACTATCTGCTTGCGCACCGCCGCGGCGGTTTTTGCATTGCTGGTGCCGCAGATATCACCCAGCGCGAAGACGCCTGGATAACGCGGATGCTGCAGGCTGTGGGGATCGACCTCGCACCAGCCGGCGGCGTCGGCCAGCGGGCTCCGGGCGACGAAATCCGGGGCCACCTGAGGCGGTACGACATGCAGCAAATCAAAGGTTTTTGCCTGGCGGGTGACAGTGCCTTCGGCGTCCTTGACCTCGAACCACGCGGTTTTCGCCGGGCCGTCGACCTTGACCAGATTCGAATTGAATGCCAACCGGGCGTTGTACTTTTCGATGTACTTCATCAGCGGCGGGACAAAGGTCGCCACGCCGAACAGTGCCGCGCCCGCGAGATTGAACTCGACGTCAATGTTGTTCAGCACACCGGTCCTGTTCCAGTGATCACAGGACAGGTACAGCGCTTTTTGAGGCGCTCCCGCACATTTGATCGGCATGGCCGGCTGGGTGAACAGCACCTTGCCGCCGCGCAGTTTCTGCACCTGGTCCCAGGTATAGGTCGCGTGCCGGTAGCTGTAGTTGGAGGTCACGCCGTGCTGGCCGAGGGTCTCCTCCAGGCCTTCGATTTTCTCCCAGGCCAGGCGCAGGCCGGGGCAGACCACCAGGTTCTGATAGCTGACCGTGCGCGCGTCACTGAGGATGAGCCGGCGATGTTCGGGGTCGATGCCGGTCACGGCAGCCTGCACCCAATTGACCCCGCGGGGTATCACCGACGCCATCGGCCGCACGGTGTTTTCCACGTTGTAGGCGCCACCGCCGACCAGCGTCCAGGCCGGTTGATAGTAGTGCCGGGAGTCGGGCTCGATCAGGGTGATATTCAGCTGCGGGCTACGCTTGAGCAGGCTGGCGACAAGGCCTATGCCCGCCGTGCCGCCGCCGATCACCACGATATCTGCACTGATGGATGGGCCCCAGTGTTGATCGTTCATTGCTTGTTCCTTTTGCTGCACGCAAGGATTTTTCCAGTCAACACACAAAACTACTGTGGGAGCGGGCTTGCTCGCGAAGGCGGTGTATCAGTAGACATAAACGTTGGCTGACACACCGCCTTCGCGAGCAAGCCCGCTCCCACAGGTTCGGTGTGTTGAACAAGATCAAGGTTGAACCCAGCTTTTAAGCACCGCCCCGCAATACAGCCCGGAGAGGGTTTTCATCACCTGGATCACTTCGTGACTGGCGAGACCGTAAAAAATGTACTTGCCTTCACGACGGGTCGCGACCAGTCCTTCATCGCGCAGGATCCCCAGTTGCTGGGACAGGGTCGGTTGGCGCACGCCGGTCATTTTTTCCAGCTCGCCTACGTTGCGCTCGCCCTGGGTCAGCTGGCACAGGATCAACAGGCGATCCTCATTGGCCAGGGCCTTGAGCAGCGCACAAGCCTTGGAGGCCGAGGCGCGCAGTTGGGCGACTTCACATTCGGTCAGACTGGATTGCATTTGCAGGATGCCTTCAACGTCACTTAAGCTGCGAACATTATGTTTTTACATAAAGTGTTGCAACTGACTTTTCCACCCCTGCACAGGTTCGTGTCCATGCCCGCACTGATTGAAGCTTTCCTCGACCCCGCCTCCTCGACTTACAGCTACGTGGTCTACGAGGCCGATGGCGGGCAGTGTGCGATTGTCGACCCCGTGCTCGACTATGACGGTGCGGCCGGACGTACCGCGACCACCCAGGCTGACAAAATCATCGCCTTCGTCCGTGCCCACAAACTGCAAGTGCAATGGCTGCTGGAAACCCACGCCCACGCCGATCACCTGTCCGCCGCGCCCTATCTGCGCGAGCAACTGGGCGGCAAAATCGCCATCGGCGAGTCGATCAGCAAGGTGCAGGACGTGTTCAAGGCGCTGTTCAATCTGGAGCCATCATTTCGAGTCGACGGTTCGCAGTTCGATCACCTCTTTGCCCCCGACGAGTCGTTCATGATCGGCAACCTCAAGGCGACCGCCCTGCACGTGCCCGGCCATACGCCGGCGGACATGGCCTACCTGATCGACGGTGATGTGATTCTGGTGGGCGATACGATGTTCATGCCCGATGTCGGTACCGCCCGCTGCGATTTCCCCGGCGGCAACGCTCACCAGTTGTTTGCTTCAATCCACAAATTGCTGGCCTTCCCTGCCAGCGTGAAGCTCTACGTCTGTCACGACTACCCGCCGGCCGAGCGGTCGGCCCACTGCCAGACCACGGTCGGCGAACAACGCAAGAACAACATTCATGTGCATGACGGGATCGATGAGGCTGCATTCGTCGAGATGCGCACACGCCGTGATGCGGGGCTGGGCATGCCGACGCTGCTGCTGCCGGCGATCCAGGTAAACGTGCGGGCGGGGAATTTGCCGCCGGCCGAGGGCAATGGCGTGACCTACCTGAAAATCCCCGTCAATCAGCTCTGACCCTGTAGGAGCTGCCGCAGGCTGCGATCTTTTGATTCTGGCGACCGATGGATCTCTGAAAATCAAAAGATCGCAGCCTGCGGCAGCTCCTACACAGCGTGGCCCTTGATTTTCAGTTGCCCAGCGTCAAGCCATTGGCCGGCAACGGCAGCGCGGTCTTGTACCGCACCTGCTTGAGCGCAAAGCTCGAACGTATGTTCGCCACCCCAGGCACCTTGGTCAGAAAATCCATCATGAAACGCTCCAGCGACTGGATGGTCGGCACCAGCACCCGGATCAGGTAGTCCGGGTCGCCGGCCATCAGGTAGCACTCCATCACCTCGGGGCGGTCGGAAATCGCCTCTTCGAAATGCTGCAACGCCTCTTCCACCTGCTTCTCCAGGCTGACGTGAATGAACACGTTCACGTGCAACCCCAGCAGGTCGGCATCGAGCAGCGTCACTTGCTCGCGGATCACCCCCAGTTCTTCCATGGCCTTGACCCGGTTGAAACACGGCGTCGGCGACAGGTTCACCGAGCGTGCGAGGTCGGCGTTGGTGATGCGCGCATTCTCCTGAAGGCTGTTGAGAATGCCGATGTCGGTACGGTCCAGTTTGCGCATGAGACAAAACCACCTGTTTTTTATGTTTATGCAGGTTTTTTATCTGCAAATGATCTTTAGCGCAACGAAACAGAGAGAAATATTCTTCTTGGGCGGGCCTATGATTGTTGTAGGACAAGATTTCTTCTACCGAACGAAATCTGTCAGCTCACTACAAGAAATTCACAAGATCGAGCGTAGAAGCCATGACCCAAGCGTATGAACCGCTGCGCCTGCACGTCCCCGAACCCTCGGGCCGTCCCGGCTGTAAAACCGACTTCTCCTACCTGCATCTGACCGATGCCGGCACGGTGCGCAAACCCCCAATCGATGTTGAACCGGCTGACACGGCTGACCTGGCCCGTGGCCTGATCCGCGTGCTCGACGACCAGGGCAATGCCCTTGGCCCGTGGGCCGAAAACGTGCCGGTGGAAATCCTGCGCAAGGGCATGCGCGCCATGCTCAAGACCCGCATCTACGACAACCGCATGGTGGTCGCCCAGCGTCAGAAAAAGATGTCGTTCTACATGCAGAGCCTCGGCGAGGAAGCCATCGGCAGCGCCCAGGCCCTGGCCTTGAACATCGATGACATGTGCTTCCCGACCTACCGCCAGCAAAGCATCCTGATGGCCCGCGACGTGCCGCTGGTCGACCTGATCTGCCAGCTGCTGTCCAACGAGCGCGATCCGCTCAAGGGCCGGCAATTGCCAATCATGTACTCGGTCAAGGAGTCCGGTTTCTTCACCATCTCCGGCAACCTCGCCACCCAGTTCATCCAGGGCGTGGGCTGGGGCATGGCCTCGGCGATCAAGGGCGACACCAAAATCGCCTCGGCCTGGATCGGCGACGGCGCCACCGCCGAGTCGGACTTCCACACCGCACTGACCTTCGCCCACGTGTACCGCGCGCCGGTGATCCTCAACGTGGTCAACAACCAGTGGGCAATCTCCACCTTCCAGGCAATCGCCGGTGGTGAAGCCACCACCTTCGCCGGTCGCGGCGTCGGTTGCGGCATTGCCTCCCTGCGGGTCGACGGCAACGATTTCTACGCGGTCTACGCCGCCTCCGCCTGGGCCGCCGAACGTGCGCGCCGCGGCCTCGGCCCGACCATGATCGAATGGGTCACCTACCGCGCCGGCCCGCACTCGACCTCCGACGATCCGTCCAAATACCGCCCTGCCGATGACTGGAGCCACTTCCCGCTCGGCGATCCGATTGCGCGCCTCAAGCAGCACCTGATCAAGGTCGGCCATTGGTCCGAAGAGGAACACGCCGCGGTCAGCGCCGAGCTCGAAGCCCAAGTGATCGCCGCTCAGAAAGAAGCCGAACAGTACGGCACCCTCGCCGGCGGCCAGATTCCAAGCGCTGCGACCATGTTCGAAGACGTCTACAAAGAGATGCCGGAGCACTTGAAGCGCCAGCGTCAAGAGTTGGGGATCTGACATGAACGATCACAACAACAATATCGAGCTGGAAACCGCCATGACCACGACCACCATGACCATGATCCAGGCCCTGCGCTCGGCCATGGATGTGATGCTTGAACGTGACGACAACGTCGTGGTCTTCGGCCAGGACGTTGGCTACTTCGGCGGCGTGTTCCGCTGCACCGAAGGCCTGCAGAACAAGTACGGCACCTCCCGGGTGTTCGACGCGCCGATTTCCGAAAGCGGCATCGTCGGTGTCGCCGTGGGCATGGGCGCCTACGGTCTGCGCCCGGTGGCCGAGATCCAGTTCGCCGACTATGTCTACCCGGCCTCCGACCAGATCATTTCCGAAGCCGCCCGCCTGCGTTATCGCTCGGCAGGCGAGTTCACCGCACCGATGACCCTGCGCATGCCTTGCGGCGGCGGTATCTACGGTGGCCAGACCCACAGCCAGAGCATCGAGGCGATGTTCACCCAGGTCTGCGGTTTGCGCACGGTGATGCCGTCCAACCCGTATGACGCCAAGGGCCTGTTGATCGCCTCCATCGAAAACGATGACCCGGTGATCTTCCTCGAGCCGAAACGCCTGTACAACGGCCCGTTCGACGGCCACCACGACCGCCCGGTAACCCCGTGGTCGAAACACCCTGCCGCGCAAGTGCCGGACGGTTACTACACCGTGCCGCTGGACGTCGCTGCGATCACCCGTCCGGGCAAGGACGTCACCGTGCTGACCTACGGCACCACCGTGTACGTATCGCAAGTCGCTGCTGAAGAAAGCGGCGTTGACGCCGAAGTCATCGACCTGCGCAGCCTGTGGCCTCTGGACCTGGAAACCATCGTCAAATCGGTGAAAAAGACCGGCCGTTGCGTGGTGGTGCACGAAGCGACCCGTACCTGCGGCTTTGGTGCCGAACTGGTATCGCTGGTGCAAGAGCATTGCTTCCACCACCTGGAAGCGCCGATCGAACGCGTCACTGGTTGGGACACCCCTTACCCGCACGCGCAAGAGTGGGCGTATTTCCCAGGGCCGTCCCGAGTGGGCGCGGCGTTGAAACGGGTCATGGAGGTCTGAATGGGCACGCACGTCATTAAAATGCCGGACATTGGTGAAGGCATTGCAGAAGTTGAATTGTCGGTCTGGCACGTCAAGGTCGGCGACATGGTCGTCGAAGATCAGGTGCTGGCCGATGTCATGACCGACAAGGCGATGGTCGATATCCCGTCGCCGGTGCATGGCAAGGTGATTGCCCTCGGCGGCCAGCCGGGCGAAGTCATGGCGGTTGGCAGTGTGCTGATCAGCATTGAAGTCGAAGGCGCGGGCAACGTTAAGGAGTCGGCGCAACCGGCTCCCGTTAAAGAAGCCCCGGTGGTCGCACCTAAAGTTGAAGCCGTGGTTGAAAGCAAACCGGTCGCTGCCCCAGCGCCGAAAGCTGCCGTATGCCAGGGCCCGATGGTTGCTCGCGCGGCCGATGAACGTCCGCTGGCCTCCCCGGCCGTGCGCAAGCATGCGCTGGACCTGGGCATTCAGTTGCGTCTGGTGCGTGGCACCGGCCCGGCCGGTCGTGTGCTGCATGAAGACCTGGACGCCTACCTGGCTCAGGGTCAGTCGAATGCATCGACAGTCAGCAGCGCTTACACCCAGCGTACCGATGAACAGCAGATCCCGGTGATCGGCATGCGCCGCAAGATCGCCCAGCGCATGCAGGACGCCACCCAGCGCGCCGCCCACTTCAGCTACGTCGAAGAAATCGACGTCACCGCCGTGGAAGAGCTGCGCGCGCACCTCAACGAAAAACACGGCGCGACTCGCGGCAAGCTGACCTTGCTGCCGTTCCTGGTCCGCGCCATGGTCGTCGCCCTGCGTGACTTCCCGCAGATCAACGCCCGCTACGACGACGAAGCCCAGGTCATCACCCGCCTCGGCGCCGTGCATGTCGGCATTGCCACGCAAGCCGATATTGGCCTGATGGTTCCGGTGGTGCGTCACGCCGAAGCCCGCAGCCTGTGGGACAGCGCGGCGGAAATCTCGCGTTTGGCCACCGCCGCGCGCAACGGCAAGGCCAGCCGCGATGAGCTGTCCGGCTCGAGCATCACCCTGACCAGCCTCGGCGCCTTGGGCGGCATCGTCAGCACGCCGGTGCTGAACCTGCCGGAAGTGGCGATTGTCGGCGTGAACAAGATCGTCGAACGGCCGATGGTGATCAAAGGCCAGATCGTGGTCCGCAAGATGATGAACCTCTCCAGCTCCTTCGATCACCGCGTGGTCGACGGCATGGACGCGGCGCTCTTCATCCAGGCCATTCGTGGCCTGCTCGAACAACCCGCCACGCTCTTTGTCGATTAAGCATTTGTGGAGAAAGTCATGCAGACACTGAACACCACGCTGCTGATCATCGGCGGCGGTCCTGGCGGTTATGTGACGGCGATCCGTGCCGGCCAGCTGGGCATCCCGACCATCCTGGTGGAAGGCCAATCCCTGGGCGGCACCTGCCTGAACATCGGCTGCATTCCGTCCAAGGCACTGATTCACGTCGCTGAGCAGTTTCATCAGACACAGCAGCACCATCAGCTTTCGGCCCTGGGCATCAGCGTTTCGGCGCCGACCCTCGACATCACCAAGAGCGTCGAATGGAAAGACGGCATCGTCGATCGCCTGACCACCGGCGTTGCCGCGCTGCTGAAAAAGAACAAGGTCCAGGTCATTCAAGGCTGGGCCAAAGTGGTTGACGGTAAAACCGTCGAGGTCGGCGACACACGCATCCTGTGCGAGCACCTGGTGCTGGCCACCGGTTCGAAAAGCGTGAACTTGCCGATGCTGCCGATTGGCGGGCCGATCATCTCGTCCACCGAAGCCCTGGCGCCGACATCCGTGCCCAAGCGCTTGATTGTGGTCGGCGGTGGCTACATCGGTCTGGAGCTGGGCATTGCCTATCGCAAGCTCGGTGTCGAGGTCAGCGTGGTCGAAGCGCAGGAGCGCATCCTGCCGGCCTACGACGCCGAACTGACCCAGCCTGTGCACGACGAACTGAGAAAGCTCGGCGTGAAGCTTTACTTGAAACATAGCGTGCAAGGCTTTGATTCAAAAGAAAATACATTGCAAGTACTAGCCCCGAACGGCGCGACCCTGAACCTGGAAACCGATCAGGTGCTGGTGGCCGTCGGTCGCAAGCCGAACACCCAGGGCTGGAACCTCGAAGCGCTGAACCTGGACATGAACGGTTCGTCGATCAAGATCGATAACCGTTGCCAGACCAGCATGCGCAACGTCTATGCCATCGGCGACCTGAGCGGCGAACCGATGCTCGCGCACCGGGCCATGGCCCAGGGCGAGATGGTCGCCGAGCTGATCAGCGGTAAATCCCGCGAGTTCAACCCGACCGCCATCGCCGCCGTGTGCTTCACCGACCCGGAACTGGTGGTGGTCGGCAAGACCCCGGACGAGGCCAGGACTGCTGGCCTGGACTGCATCGTGTCGAGCTTCCCGTTCGCCGCCAATGGCCGGGCGATGACCCTGGAATCGAAAAGCGGCTTCGTGCGCGTGGTCGCCCGTCGGGATAATCATGTGATTGTCGGCTGGCAGGCAGTCGGTGTCGGCGTGTCCGAATTGTCCACGGCGTTCGCGCAAAGCCTGGAGATGGGCGCGCGGCTGGAAGACATCGGCGGCACCATCCATGCGCATCCGACGCTCGGCGAGGCGGTGCAGGAAGCGGCGTTGCGTGCGCTGGGGCATGCGTTGCACCTGTAAATCAGGGCGGGGGATGGTGGCAGGGATGGCCTCTTCGCGAGCAAGCCCGCTCCCACAGGGGAATGCATTCCAAATGTGGGAGCGGGCTTGCTCGCGAATTCTCAAGGTCAACGCGAATTATCTGCCGATCAGCCGATAGTCTGGGCTGCGATTTAGCCCAAGAATGAAGTATTGTTGTCCCCATCCAAAAAACGTCAGAAGCCTTGAACCGTTTCGGCGGTTGTTAAGTGATAGAGGGTGTCATGGGTAACGAAAGCATCAATTGGGACAAGCTGGGTTTTGACTACATCAAGACCGACAAGCGCTATCTGTCGTACTTTCGCAATGGCGAATGGGACAAGGGCACCCTGACCGAAGATAACGTGCTGCACATCAGCGAAGGCTCCACAGCCCTTCACTATGGCCAGCAATGCTTCGAAGGCATGAAGGCCTATCGTTGCAAGGACGGTTCGATCAACCTGTTCCGCCCGGACCAGAACGCCCTGCGCATGCAGCGCAGCTGCGCCCGTCTGCTCATGCCGCAAGTCGACACCGAGCAATTCATCGAAGCCTGCAAGGCCGTGGTCCGCGCCAACGAGCGTTTCATTCCGCCGTACGGCACCGGCGGCGCGCTGTACCTGCGCCCGTTCGTGATCGGCGTGGGTGACAACATCGGCGTGCGTACCGCCCCCGAGTTCATCTTCTCGATTTTCTGCATCCCGGTCGGCGCCTACTTCAAGGGTGGCCTGACCCCGCATAATTTCCAGATTTCCAGCTACGACCGCGCAGCGCCACAAGGCACCGGTGCGGCCAAGGTCGGTGGCAACTACGCCGCCAGCCTGATGCCGGGCTCCAAGGCCAAGAAAGCCCACTTTGCCGACGCCATCTACCTGGATCCGATGACCCACACCAAGATCGAGGAAGTCGGTTCGGCCAACTTCTTCGGGATCACCCACGACAACAAGTTCGTGACCCCGAACTCGCCATCGGTACTGCCGGGCATCACTCGTCTGTCGCTGATCGAGCTGGCCAAGACCCGTCTGGGTATGGAAGTGGTTGAAGGCGACGTGTTCATCGACAAGCTCTCCGACTTCAAGGAAGCCGGTGCTTGCGGTACTGCGGCGGTGATCACACCGATTGGCGGCATCGACTACAACGACCACCTGCACGTGTTCCACAGCGAAACCGAAGTCGGCCCGGTCACCCAGAAGCTCTACAAAGAGCTGACCGGCGTGCAAACCGGCGACATCGAAGCGCCAGCGGGCTGGATCGTCAAGGTCTGACCTGACGCCTGAGACACAAAAGCCCCCCATCGGGTGACCGACGGGGGGCTTTTTGTTTGCATCGTACTGACGAGTCCCCCCCCTCTGTAGGAGCGGGCTTGCTCGCGAAGGGGCCGTCAGATTCGACATCATCATTGCCTGACACACCGCTTTCGCGAGCAAGCCCACTCCCACACTGGTTTTGTGTCGTTCGCAGATCTTGTGCACACTGAAAATCCCTGTGGGAGCGGGCTTGCCCGCGAAGGCAGTATGTCAGTCACCACAGAAGCAACCGGAAAAATGCTATTGATCATTAATGGATGCACCTGGTGTGGTCGGAGCTGCCGCGATTGGAAATCTTTTGCCATTACCTTCAACCAGCAGCGGCGACTCAAGCCCAAACCGCCCCGCCATCTCCCTGCGCCCCAACGCCGTCAACGCCAACGCCCGACTGTCCAGATCCTGGGTCACCCATTTGCGCTTGAGCGCCGTTTGCAACAACGCCGCCCCTAGAGATCCACCCAGATGCGGCCGACGCATGCTCCAGTCCAGGCACGGGCAGGCAAAGCGGCGGCGCAGCGTGCTGAGATCCTGCACTTCAATCCCGAGCCCCTGAAACATTGCCGAACCACTGTCACTCAAGCGATAGGCCTGTTCGTCGGTTTCCTCCAGCCAGCCCGCTTCGAGCATCCGGTCATGCAACAGCACGGCCAGGGTTCCCGCCATATGGTCGTAGCAGGTGCGGGCAAATTGCAGGCGATCCGGGGTACGCGACTGGAAGCTCGGCGCGCTGTTCTGGCCGATCACCATCAGCGCTTCCAGGGCCTGGGCCACACGTTTGTCCGCCAGGCTGTAATAGCGGTGACGTCCCTGGACGTGCAGCCGCACCAGCGCCAGCTCCTTGAGCCTGGCCAGGTGGGCACTGGCGGTCGACGCGCTGACTTCGGCCACCGCCGCCAGCTCGGTGCTGGTGCGGGCATGGCCGTCCATCAGCGAACAGAGGATTTTCGTCCGCGCCGGCTCGGCGATGGCCGCCGCCACCTGCGAGACGCCCATGTCGTGTTGTTCTGCACTCATATTTCGCTCCCGGACGAATCAACGCCCTTTCGGACTGGAAATAGTAGCAACACTTTCCAACAACAAAAGGCTGTGACCCATGGACCCGATCATCGCTGCGACCCATGCCGATCCTTATCCCTACTACGCACAACTGCGTGCCGAGGGTGGACTGGCTTTTCATCCGGGGCTGAACATGTGGGTGGCCAGCAGCGCCCGGGCGGTGGCTGCCGTGCTGGCGCATGCCGATTGCCATGTTCGCCCCGCGCAGGAGCCAGTCCCCAGGGCGATTGCCGATGGCCTGGCCGGCCAGGTGTTCGGCCAGTTGATGCGCATGAATGAGGGTAAGCGCCAGCAATGCCCACGGTCGGCGATTGCACCGGGGCTGGAGTTGATCGATACGCGGGAAGTCGAGAGTATGGTCAGCGCCCGGTTGATCTCCGCCGACGCCGTCGGCTTGCACAACGCCATGTTCCTTGGGCCGGTGTGCGTGGTGGCGGCGTTGCTGGGATTCACCCCGGCTCAGGGTCGAATCATCAGCGAACTGACGGCGGACTTCGTGGCTTGCCTGTCGCCCTTGAGTACCTCGGCACAGCTGGCCGCCGCCCATGCCGCCGCCGAACAACTGAGCGGTTACTGTGCCGAGCTTTTGGCCGACCCGGACAACCACAGCCGCCTGCTTGCAGGCATCCGCCAGCGCTTCACCGGCGGCGCACCGCAAACCCTGATCGCCAACCTGATCGGCCTGTTTTCCCAGACCTTCGAGGCCACTGCCGGACTGATCGGCAATGCCGTGCTGGCATTGATTCAACACCCGTCATTGCACAGCGAATCAACCTCTATCGAAGACCTGCTGGCCGAAGTACAGCGCTTCGACCCACCGGTACAAAACACCCGCCGCTTCGTTGCCGCCCCCTGCGAGATTGACGGCACAAGGCTGAATGCCGGGGATGTGATCCTGGTGCTGCTGGCCTCGGCCAATCGCGACCCGCAGCTCAACGACAACCCCGACACTTTTCTGCTCGACCGCCCGAACCGGCGCAGCTTCACTTTTGGTGCGGGGCGCCATCAATGTCCGGGGCAGTCACTGGCGCTGAGCATTGCTGGCGCTACCGTCCGGCAAATTCTGGCGATGAAGCCGGAACCGGATAGCCTGACCTGGGATTACCGCCCGTCCGCGAATGGACGAATTGCGCTGTTCAAGGATTGGCCGGTCGCTTGATCGACGATCAGTCCAACTGCCCAACCCGTGCAGCATCCGGCCAGAACAACGCCGCCTGCCCCAAACGCACACCCTGCTGATCAACCAGCGTCCACACCTTGCCTTCATGAATCATGAAGGCATTGCCCTGCCGATCCACCCGATAACCACTGTAGCCATGGGCAATACCACGGGTCGTGACCTGCTCCAGGAGCGTCTGGCGCATGTCCCGGTCCAGCGGTGACGCACTGAAACGCGAAGGCATGCCGATGAACTGCTCGCGCGGGTACTTGAAACTGGCGAGGGCCTGCTCGTTGGCGTAATAAAACAGCGGATCGGCCTCGGTGCCATGGGCCAGCAAAGCAAAAGGCGCGTGAGCATGCAGCCAGGCCAGGCGCTCGTCTTCGCTCAGCGATTGCGGAGCCGGCAAGCGCGCACCGGTCCAGTGCCGGTAAGCGACATCCAGCTGTTGAACCATCTCCAGAAATTCATTGGCTGGCGACATGGGCTTCCTGTAAGGCGGGTGAGTTCAAACACAAAACCTGTGGGAGCGAGCGGGCTCGCGACAGTGGCGTGATATTCAACATCATTTTTGACCGACCTGTCGCTATCGCGAACCAGCTCGCACAAGGACCCGGTACGGAACCGAACGCGCGGTGCCCGGATCACATCAGTATCGACCGCTGTCACGCCAGGGATGCACGGATGAACGACTCACCAGCACTGCGCAGTTTTATCCCGCCCTACATTCTCAACCGCATCATCGCCCACGGCTCAGAACCGCAGCGCACGGCGGCGATGATCACCCTGCATCATGTGCAAAACCTGCTGCCCAATCCCGGGCCACCTTCGCGGCCGCCGGAGCGGGCGATTCTGCCACCGCCCGGAAAGCCGGGAGTGGTCCAGCGCAGCCTGCACGACGCCCAGAACAAAATGCTGTTGCCGGGTATGCCGGTGCGAATGGAAGGCCAGCCGGCCACAGGCGATGCGGCCGTCGATGAAGCTTACGATGCGCTGGGTGCCAGCTATGATTTCTTCTGGAAGGTGCTGCATCGTGACTCGATCGATAACAAGGGATTTGCCTTGGTCGGCAGCGTGCATTATGGCCTGGGATACGAAAACGCCTTCTGGAATGGTGCGCAAATGGTCTTCGGCGATGGTGACGGGGAAATTTTCCAGCGCTTCACCCGCTCGCTGGATGTGGTCGCCCATGAGCTGGCCCATGGCGTGATCGAAAGCACGGCCGGACTGATCTACGCCAACCAGTCCGGGGCCTTGAACGAGTCGCTGTCGGATGTGTTCGGCATCCTCACCAAGCAGTTCGTCCTTGGCCACACCGTCGAGCAGGCGGACTGGCTGATCGGGGCTGACTTGCTGACGCCAAAGATCAATGGCAGAGGCCTGCGTTCGATGTCCCACCCGGGCACGGCCTACGACGACCCGCTGTTGGGCAAGGATCCGCAACCGGATCACATGCGTGAATTCGTCATCACCCAGGAGGATAATGGCGGTGTGCACATTAATTCCGGCATCCCCAATCGCGCGTTTTATCTGGTGGCCAGAGCGCTTGGCGGGTTCGCCTGGAAGAAAGCCGGGGTGATCTGGTACGACGCCCTGTGCGACAAACGCCTGAATCCGGACGCCGATTTCGATGCCTTCGCCCGGCTGACCGTCGACCATGCCGCCCAACGCTTCGGTGCGCGAGAAGTCGAGGCCGTGCGCCAGGGCTGGGCTCAAACGGGCATCGAACTCACGGAGACCCTATGAAAACCCTGCCTGCATTGGGCGACGACGCCCGGGTTCGCCTCTCTCGCCAGGGCGGTTTCGCGGCGATTCACGCCTTGAGCCGCCCTCGGGAGATTGAGTTTGCGCAATGCGACATCAGCCAGCGCTCCCGCATCTGCTCGGTACTGGAGGGATGCCTGCCCCTGGACAGCACGGAATCCGGCCGTGGCGACCAGCGCTTTTACCAGATAGAGTTGAACTATCGGCTAGGCGGGCAGGAAGACCGGATGGTGCTTAAAGTGCCGGAGGACCAGGCACCGGGAGAGCTGGTCCATCTTTGGGATACGGGGCAGTTGCTGTAGTTCTCCCCGCCCCCACCGGTCAATCATCCCGCGTCAGCACTTCCAGCAATTCAATTTCGAAGATCAGGTTCGAATTCGGCGTGATCTTGCCCATGGTGCGCTCGCCATAGGCCAGGTGCGCCGGCACCAGCAACTTGCGCTTGCCACCGACCTGCATGCCCATGATGCCCTGGTCCCAGCCCTTGATGACCCGCCCGGTGCCGATCACGCACTGGAAGGGTTTGCCCCGACTGTAGGAAGAATCGAATTCGGTCCCGCCCTCCAGCCAGCCACGGTACTGGGTGGTGATCAACGCGCCTTTTACCGCGGCTTTTCCGTCACCCAACTGAAGATCGATTACCTGAAGCTCGTCATTCATTGAATTCACTCGTATGCTCACTCGCCCTCAAGGGCCTGATGGGCGCCGTTTTCCCAGATTTGCCCGCGATTGGCAACCATTGCCGTCTGCGCGCGCTGCGTTCAAAGCTGTTTGCTGAACTAAAATAATCAACTATTACCCGTACGGTTCAACGCCCTGATGGCCATGCCCGAATGATCCTGCTCTGGACCAGCGTCATCCTTGGTTCAATGACGCTCACCCTGATCGTCGCGCTGATCTGGCGCGAACGCTCGCTGCACAAGCAACTGGCGCAGTACCGCGCAATCATTAACAGCCTGTCCGAAGGCCGGAACATCCATCAGGCTGGTGACGCCGAGCGCTTCAAGCGCAGCCAGTATTTCGCTCGCATCGGCACCTGGGATTGGGATGTTGACACCGACCGCCTGTACTGGTCCGACGCGATTTTCGGCATGTTCGGGTTCAAGATCGGCGAAGTGACGCCCTCCTACGCCCTGTTCTGCTCCTGCGTGCATCCTGAGGACCGGCTGAGGGTCCGGGCCGGCGAACTGCGTTGCCTGGAAACCGGCGAAAACCATGATGAGGAGTACCGCGTGGTCTGGCCCGACGGAACGATCCGCTGGCTGCGGGAAACCGGCAACGTGGTCAAGAATGACCACGACGAAACGATCAAGATGATGGGCGTGGTACGCGACATCACCGAAGAAAAGGCCTCGGCCAACTACCTCAAGCACCTGGCCCATTACGATCCGCTGACCGGCCTGCCCAATCGCCTGGTGCTCGAAGAGCGCCTGTCCGAAGCGCTGGAACAGGCGCGCGCCAGCGCCACGCGGGTGGCGCTGGTGTTTGTCGATCTCAATGGATTCAAGGCCATCAATGACCGCTATGGCCACGCGGCCGGCGACCGCGTGCTGGTCACCACCGCCACACGACTCAAGCGCATCCTGCGCGGCACCGACACCGTCGCGCGGATCGGTGGCGACGAATTCGTGGTCATCCTCCAGGGCTTGCCCCAAGGCGAAAGCCTGCAAGATGAAGCGCGCAGCATCTGCCAGAACATCTTCGCCGAGCTCTCCCCGCCCGTCACCATCGGCAACGACCAGCGCCACATCGGCACCAGCCTGGGCGTCGCCGTGTTCCCCGATCATGCGCCGAGCATCGACCGCTTGCTGCACATTGCCGACCTGGCGATGTATGAGGCCAAGCGCAGCGGGAACAATCAGTATCGGCTGGGCACCGAGAGCGTGGTGCGGGCGCACAGCGAATAGCGCTTAGTCCCCGAATGCATTGATCCATTTTGCACATCAATGCTCGGTGCAGGCTTCCTGATGCGTCCGTTGGGCGCCGTGGTGCTGGGTGCCTATATCGATGACGTGGGTCGACGAAAAGGATTGATCGTGAATCTGTCGATCATGGCCAGCGGCACCATCCTGATTGTGCGGGTGCCCTTGAACACACCGCTTAATGTCCCTGCTGGCCTGCCCATAGCGTCTGCGGGACACATACAGCCCCGTCCAGTAACAATCGGGCCGTTCTCATCAGGCCGCAACTCATTAGTCGATCATGTCCGGGATGAAGGTCCGGGTGCTCAGTGCTCCACCCGCTTGTGCTGGCGCAATCAGGCACATCTTGGGCACGTTACGCAGGCTCACTTCGTCAAGGTTCATACGCGGCCCGGCTTGCAGGCGGATCGATTCGAGGCGGGCCTTCAACTCAGTATGGGCATCCAGTTATGCCGGACTCTCATGGCCACTCAGACCGAGGTCTTCAGCTCGGATCAGCACCACCGGCATGCCGTTGTCGAATGCAGTTTCAGGTAACCATCCTTACGTGGAACGACTGGATTCAAATTTGCAGTGTTCCCCTTACCAAGGCTTGCAGCCTGGGCAAAATACTCGCTTCGTCATTGCCCAAAATGGCAATCGAAGAACCACGCAACTCTGCCGTCGAAGCGGCAGCTGCGTCGCCGGCCAAGGCCACTGGGCACGTAACGCCCATTTGAAGGGCACGCAGTCGCTTGTGTGCATCTACCTGCAGTGGCGCCTGGACCCATAGCACCAGCGCGGCGGGCTGAATCGCTTCACACAGCAACGGCAGTTCTTCCAGAGGCTGGCCCGTGCCCAGCACCTCGATGCGCAGCTGGTCACTACTCATCAACACACCGGCACACAACAGCTCCAATTCGCGCGCATGGCCCGAGCCATCTGCCAGCAGCACGCAAGCACCGTTGCTCTGGTTCATCTGCAGTCGCAACAACATCCGCGCACGCAAGAAGGCGTCAAGGAACAACCACTGACTGCGTCGACCGAAATGATTACCGGATGCCAGGCTGCGCCAGACCGGCAGCAGAATAGCCTCCAGTGCAGTAGCTTTCGGATAGATCGTAAATAGTTGCCCGTGCAGGCGCTCCAGTTCAGCGCCATCAAAAGCCTGCGTGGCACGATGAACTGCCTCTTGCCACTGGACCAGGGGGGCTTCGACCGGGCCCGATATAGTGATACCGGGCGTGTCCTGCTGCCGGACGAGCAACGCGCCTATCTTGCTGATGGGCAGGCCCCGGCTGGTCCAGAGCATGATGCTACGAATATGTTCGATGTCCTGTTGCGAATACAGGCGATGCCCTCCCACAGTGCGTACCGGTCGGATCAGCCCGTGGCGGCGCTCCCATGCCCGCAAGGTAATCGGGTTGACGCCAGTCAGGCTGACGACTTCCCGCATGGGGAGCAAGGCGTCGTCGGAGGTGGATTCGATGGGCTCGGTCATTGAAAGTCGTTGCATCCTGAGTGTGTTGGCATTCTAAACCAGGCATGACACTTTTTAACCAGCACCAATCGATGCCCGACGGCACTGCGCCCTGCCATCTAGGCATGGCTGCCGCTGACGATTACGCTGTGAGGCAACCCCACGAATCAAAAAGAGCCCAGACCATGATTGAAGCCAAACTCCTACAACTTATGGTCGAAGCCTCCAATGACGGCATCGTCGTGGCCGAGCAGGAAGGCAATGACAGCATTCTCATCTATGCCAACCCCGCCTTCGAGCGCCTGACCGGCTACAGTGCAGACGAAATTCTCTATCAGGATTGCCGGTTCCTGCAGGCAGACGATCATGATCAGGCCAGCCTCGCGGCAATTCGCAACGCCATCCGCCTCGGTCAGCCTTGCCGGCAGGTGCTGCGCAACTATCGCAAGGATGGCAGCCCGTTCTGGAACGAGCTGTCTATCACTCCCGTGCACAACGATGCCGACCAATTGACCTACTACATTGGCATACAGCACGACGTCAGCGACAAGATTGCCGCTCTGGAAAGGATTCAGTCACTTGAAACCGAAGTGGCCGAGCTTCGCAGCAAACTGGCAAAGCTCGGTGGCTGACGACGCGTAGCGCTACGATCGACACAAAAATTGTACAAGAATATTGACTTGTACACTTTTCCCCGTAGGCTTCAGATAAACATGTACAAGTTTTCCGACTTGTACAATTTTTCCTGGAGCCTGCCATGTCTGCGTATCTCCACCACTTCGCCGAGACGTTCGCCACGCTGAACGCTGATTGCCTGGACAGACTGGGCGAGCTCTACAGCAACGACGTTCAGTTTCGTGATCCTTTGCATCAGCTGGATGGCTTGCCGGCGCTGCGCAGATACTTTGAAAAGCTGTACAGCAACGTCCAGGATATCCGCTACGACCTCCTTGACGTGGATGAAATCACCCCCGGCCACGGTTATCTGCGCTGGAACCTGCATTTTCGTCATCCGCGCCTGTCCCACGGCCAGCCGATCAGCCTGCAAGGCTGCAGCCACCTGCGCTGGGCGCAACATGTCTACCTGCATCACGACTACTTCGATGCCGGCGCCCTGCTCTACGAGCACATCCCGGTAGTTGGCGGGGTGATCGGCTGGATCAAGGGGAGGCTCGCATGAGCCGCTGCTGGCTGACAGGAGCCAGCAGCGGTCTCGGCGCCGCCCTGGCTGAGCGACTGCTGGAGCAAGGCCATGCGGTTGCCTTGGGTGGCCGGCGGACGGAAGCCCTGATGCCGCTGGTGCTGCGCTACCCTGAGGCCCTGCTCGCTACCGGCGATGTGACGGACCCACGACAGGTTTCGGCCATCTGCGAGAACATCGAGCAGGCATGGGGCGCGCTGGACCTGGTGATCCTGAACGCCGGCACCTGCGAATATCTTGTACCGGGCAGGTTCGAGGCCGAGACCGTCGAGCGCGTGATGCGTACCAATCTGCTGGCAGTCAGTTACTGCCTGCAGGCGGCCCTTCCACTGCTGCGCCGCGGTCAGAGACCACACCTGGTAGTGATCGGCAGTTCGGTGACCTGGCTGGCGCTGCCGCGGGCTGGAGCCTATGGCGCTTCCAAGGCGGCCCTGCGTTATCTGGTCGAATCCCTGCGCCTGGATCTATGCGCCGAAGGCATTGATGTAACCTTGGTCAGCCCAGGGTTCATCGACACCCCCCTGACCCGGCGCAATACCTTTGCCATGCCACAACTCTGGACGGCCGACCGCGCCGCGCGGCATGTCGTCGCGCGTCTGACGCGACGACCGCTGGAGATCAACTTTCCACGCCTCTTCATTCTCGTCCTGCGCTTGCTTGGCGCCCTGCCTGCGCGTTGGCGCCTGGCCCTGGGTCGTCGATTGGCGCGAACCGAACAGGAATAGCGTCATATGCGTATCGCCATTATCGGCAGCGGGATCTCTGGCCTGACCTGTGCCTATCTGTTGTCACGTCGCAATGAGGTAACCGTGTTCGAAGCGGCTGACTGGATCGGCGGTCATACCCATACGGTCGACATCGAATGGCAGGGCCGGCGTTATGCGGTAGACACCGGTTTCATCGTCTTCAACGACTGGACCTATCCCAACTTCATCCGCTTGATGGATCGCCTCGGAGTCGTCTCACGCCCCACCGAGATGAGCTTTTCCGTGAACGATCCGCAGAGCGGCCTGGAATACAACGGCAATAACCTGGACACCCTCTTCGCCCAGCGCGGCAATCTGCTGTCGCCAGGCTTCTGGGGCATGTTGCGCGATATCGTGCGCTTCAACCGCCAGGCGGTGGCCGACCTTGACAGCCACCGCATCGAGCCGGGCATGAATCTTGGCGATTACCTGTACACGCGAGGCTACGGGCAGCGCTTCATCCATCACTACATCGTACCCATGGGCTCGGCCATCTGGTCGGTATCACGGGCCGATATGCTGCGCTTCCCGTTGCACTTCTTCGTCCGTTTTTTTCGTAACCATGGCCTGCTCTCGATCAGCCAGCGGCCACAATGGCGAGTGATCGAGGGTGGCTCGCGCAGCTATGTGGCACCGTTGTGCAAGACCTTCAGCGAGCGCATTCGGCTCAACTGCCCGGTGATGAGCGTCCGCCGGGACGAAAACGGCGTGATGATCTCTAGTGCGGCAGGCCATGAGCGTTTCGACAAGGTCGTGTTCGCCTGCCATAGCGACCAGGCTTTGGCGCTGCTGGAGAAACCTACGACCACCGAGCACGAGGTGCTAGGTGCCCTCGGCTACGCCGCCAACGAAGTATTGCTTCACACCGACACCCGCCTGCTGCCCAGCCGGCGCAAGGCCTGGGCCAGTTGGAACTATCGCCTCGGTGGACCCGCGCACGCCCCGGCGGCCGTGACCTATAACATGAACATTCTGCAAGGCCTCGACGCCCCGGTGACCTTCTGCATAAGCCTCAATCAGGGCGATTGCGTGGACCCGTCGCAGGTGCTGGCACGATTCAATTATGCACATCCCCAATACAGCCTTGCCGCCATGGCAGCCCAGGCACGCCAGGGTGAGCTACAGGGAACCCGGCACAGCTACTTCTGCGGCGCTTATTGGGCAAACGGCTTCCATGAGGATGGCGTGGTCAGCGCGCTGGACGTCGCCCAACGGTTCGGGGAGCGCCTGTGAACAGCAGCCTTTGCAACGGTTGGGTCAGCCATCGGCGCCTGCTGCCGCGGTTCCATGGATTCCGTTATCGCATCGGCATGCTTTATCTGGATCTGGATGAACAGGATCTGTTGCCGGGCCTGTCCCCGTTACTCGGTGCTTCTCGCCTGGCACCGTTGTGCTGGCGAGAAACCGATTACCTGCCAGCCTGGACTCGTCGCGGTATCTCCTTGAAGGAAGCGGTGCGCGAAGTAGTGGCCAAGTCCTTGGGCCAGGCGCCCTGCGGCAGCATTCATTTGCTGACCCAGCCGCGCAGTTGGGGCATTTCCTTCAATCCGGTCAGTTTCTACTTTTGCCACGACAGTGACGGTCTCCTGGCGGCGATTGTGCTGGAGGTACGTAACACCCCTTGGCGTGAGCGCTTTCACTACGTGTTGTCTGTGCCGCCCGGTCAGCCCCGGCAGTTCTCGGTCGAGAAGGCATTCCATGTCTCGCCATTTCTGCCAATGGATATGCAGTACCACATGCGCTTTTACATCGATGACGCGCACATGCGCATCCACATGGAAAACCGCCGCGAAGGGCAAAAAGTCTTCGAGGCCGACCTGGCCCTGAAGCGCCAGCCGCTGGATGCCTCAGCACTACGACGCCACGTACTGGCCTTCCCGTGGATGAGCCTGCGCACCCTCGGCGCCATTTATTGGCAAGCCATGCGCCTGTTGCTCAAGCGCACCCCGCTCTATGCCCACACAACCCGTCAGAGCAGCCAAAACCCTGGCCATCACGTCAACGAGGAGCCCGAGCATGTCCGATCCAACTCTGAGCGTTAGCAAATCCTTGGGCCTGGCGCCGTTATTCGGCGGCCTGGCCAGGAGCGCCGTGCTCACTCAGCTTCGCAACCTGCGCCAAGGCCGTCTGCGTCTGATCTGCCAAGGCAGGCAGTGGCTGTTCGGCGACGTCGGCAGCGCGCTGCATGCCGAGGTCGAGATCTTCGACGAGGCAGCCTGGGGCATGGTGGCTGCCAACGGCTCGATCGGTGCCGGCGAAGCTTACATCCATGGCTACTGGCGCAGTCCGGACCTGGCCGCGGTCACTCGCCTTTTTGTCGCCAACATTGAGGTGCTCGACGCCCTTGAAGGCGGGTTGGCGCGCCTGGGCCGTCCGATCCTGCGCCTGCTGCATTGGCTGAACCGTAACAGCCGGCGTGGCTCGCGACGCAACATTCTCGCCCATTACGATCTGGGCAATGCCTTGTTCGAGCGACTGCTGGACCCGACCATGATGTACTCGGCAGCCATGTTCGATAGCCCGGAACAGAGCCTGGAGCAGGGCCAACTGAACAAGCTGGAGCGTATCTGCGTCAAACTCGCGCTGCGTCCTGACGATCATCTGCTCGAGATCGGTACCGGTTGGGGTAGCCTGGCGATCCATGCCGCCACCCGCTACAGATGCCGGGTGACCACCACCACGTTGTCCGACGCGCAGTACGCCCATACCCTGCAGCGCGTCCAGGATCTTGGTCTGCAAGACCGCATTACCGTCCTGCGCGAAGACTACCGCGACCTGGGCGGACGCTTCGACAAGCTGGTCTCTATCGAGATGATTGAGGCGGTCGGGCACCGCTATCTGCCTGTTTACTTTCAGCGCTGCGCGTCGCTACTCAAGGATGACGGCTTGATGCTGCTGCAGGCCATCACCATCCGTGACCAGCGTTATGAACAGGCTAGGCGGTCGGTAGATTTCATTCAGCGCTATATCTTTCCCGGTGGTGCCCTGCCCTCCCTGAGCGTCATGCTGCAGACCGCCAGTTGCCATACCACGTTGAACCTGGTGCACATGGAGGACTTCGGCCTGGACTATGCGCGGACACTGCAGCACTGGCGCGACAACTTGCGTCAGTCGCGCACCGCCTTGACCGAGCTGGGCTATGACGACACCTTTCAGCGCCTCTGGGAGTTCTACCTGTGTTACTGCCAGGGTGGTTTCGAGGAGCGTACTATCGGCGTCGCGCAACTGCTCTGGGCAGCTCCGGCCGCACGCCGCGCAGCGCTGCCGGGCGCCTGATTTGAGCCGGGCCTGGTTGATCGGCAACGCGCTATGGATGCAGGCCGCCTGGTGGGCTTGCGTACTGAGCGAGCAGCATCCTTGGCTGCTAATCCCCGTGGTGGCAGGCCTGTTGGTGCATGTGGCTGCTTGCCCACGACCGGGCGACGAAGCAACCACTCTGGCCTGTGTGGGGATGGCAGGCTGTTTACTGGATGCCAGCCTGGGTGCGCTCGGAGTCTTCGACTTTGCCCGGCAACCCCTTCCCCTGTGGCTTGCGATGCTGTGGCTGGTACTGGCCAGTGGGCTTCGCCACAGCCTGGCCTGGGCTCGACGTCCCATCTGGTACGGGGCGCTACTGGGCCTATGCGGTGGCCCCCTGGCTTACATCGCCGGTGCAACGCTGGCCGGTGTAGGCCTGCCTTGGGGCACCCTTGGCACGGCCCTGCTGCTTGCGCCACTGTGGGCTGTATGGATGCCAATCATCCTGCGACTGGCTGCGTCCCGCTGATAAACAACAGCTTTTTGAATGCGTGAATATCACCTGCTTTGCCGGTTATTGAGGGTTTACGGAAGCGACTGCGGCTGACGGCGGAAGAACAGGATCACTTGTCCCAACTCGACGCCAAGCTTGCTCATACTCGAGCGATTGATCATCGTGTCTTCGTCCATCAGGTACATCCAGTCGTCCAGATCAACTTCCCAATGCCTGCCGTCAACCGGCAGGTCAAGGCGATAGCGCCAGCGCAGCGCGTTGCCAGCGATCTCTCCGCTGGCCTCTCCAACTACGTCGTCTGCTCGACCACGCCAACGCCCGGCGCCGGCCGGTTCCAGCGTCCAGACGCGCCGCTGACGAGTGCCATCGCTGTAGAGAAATCGCTCGTCGAGGATCAACTGCCGGCCCTCGACGCGGCTTTCGATCTGGACATGGAAGCGCTTGACCACCTCGCCCGAGCGATTCTGGAACAGACCCCAAGCCTGTACCGGCCGAGAGAAGAACGCCACGAGATCCAGCGTCGGTTGCTCCTTTGCGTAGTGCTCCACGCCAACGTTGTTACAGCTGACCAGCAACAGACCAGCGAGCAGTACCAGTATTTGACGCATCAAAACCTCCTCACTCCGCCGGCCCGGCCATTCCCAGCAGTCGTTGACGCAGTTGCTTGTCCCGAGTGCGCGGATCAAGCCAGATGTCGAAGAAGGCGCGGGCGAATGCAGGGTCGTCGACCCGCCGGCGCAGCTGGCCATCGACGAAGAAAGTGCAGCCTTTGCCGGGATGGTAGACCCCGGTGATGCGCATTCCGGGCCGAACATCGACGAAGGCTTCACGCATTTCACTGGACCAGCGTTGGAGGGTGGACTCCTCTGGACGAGCCTCTGCCATGCGCTCCATTTCATTGAGGCTGACCTCCACCAGCGTGTCCCGGGAAAAGGCACGGTGATAAGTCAGTTCGAGTGCAAAGGGCTGATCCCAGGTCAGCGACAAACCAGAGCTCCACAACCGCGCGGTGTATAGACTCACGCCGAACCAGGTAAAGTCGCCGCTGCCCACCAGACGCCTATCGGGCAGCGCGGGATGCCAATCCGCCCAGGCAGGCACGGCGAGCAACATCGCGAACAGCCAGCATATCGACAGACGATGTTCGAGAAAGCGTCTGGAATCAGCCACGTTCATCAACGTCTCGACCTTTTTAGAAATTCTATACAAGATTAGCTAATTGTATAGTTTTTACACTATCAGTACACAAAGCGTACAACTTTTTCGGCCCACACTCGATGATTCGGCCCGCAGGGCTGCGCGTCATCACATCCTCGCTATGCGAATCAAGCCCCATGGTGATGGCGGGCGGCCGCAGAACATGGTCACTGGCAAGCTCGCGAAGTGACCACGCTCCCATGGGCGCTGAATCGCACCAGGTGTCGAGAGGGGTGAAGCTGGGTTAAAAGCCAAGGTACGCGGGGGGCGTGCAATATTGACGCCCATAGAAGGCCCTTTTTACTCAGAAAATATCCGCAGGCACTAAAGATTAAAACGAGCAGAGCATGTCCGCTTTGGGTCCAGGCTGTGTGAAAACGCCAGTGTTTGTCTAACCTTTTGATCGTCTAGATCGTATTGGGGGCGATCATGAAGCGATTCATTGAAGGTGAGGCTCGGACGCAAGTCACGTTGCTGCCTAAGTACCTGGACGATTACGTAGCCGAAGAAAATCCAGTGCTCGAGGTTCTTGAAAACACCTCCCACAGACCCCTTCGTGGATTTATCCGCGATGGGGCCTGTAACCGCTTAGCAACGAACGGCCGGCAGCAAAAGCATCATACCGCCAGGATAAAGTCCGCCTGATCGATACCTGCACTGCTGACACCGACAAGGCGAATAGAGTCCACGCCGATCCCGATCACCGTGTCCGCCCCGTCAGCGGCAATGCTCACGTTGGCAGCGAACGTCTCGCTGTTGATCCCCGTCCCCGCAATATTGAGCAAGTCCTGCCCTCCGCTCGGATTGATGTCGAAGTCCTGGATCGAGTCGTTGCCGAAGCCTGCGGCAGCAAACATGAAGGTATCGTTGCCGAGGCCGCCGTAGAAGGTGTCATTGCCCTGCCCGCCGAGGAACAGATCGTCACCCGCACCGCCGACCAGTGTGTCGTTGGCCAGACCGCCCAGCATCCTGTGGTTTGCCGCCGCTGCATCGTAGGCCAGTTCGCTGCCGCTGCCCTCGGCGTTCGCCTGCAAACCCGCCGCCGCGTATTGGCCATTCAGCGCGATCTGCGCCGCGTGTGCGCCGTCGCTCACCATCAGCAGGCCGCCGGTGCCTGTGTCATTCGCGGCATAGGTGATCTGCGTATCGGCGCCGAACGCCACATCGCCAAAGTCCAGCTTGTCACCTGCGGCAAAACCGCTGACGCTGCCACTGAACGCCGTCGCCACATCAAGCTTGAGCGTGCCAGCCGCGCCGCTGTCAAACGTCACATGCTGATCGGAGGCCGCAGCGAATTCCAGCATCGCCGAACCGCTGATAGTCGCGCTTCCCGCGCCTGCGGCATCTCCGTTGATGGTGATGTTGCCATCGTTCGCCCACAGGCTACCGCTGTTGACGAGCGCACTTTCAATCAGCAATCCGCCGCTACCGCTGGCTTGCAGCACCCCTGTGTTGGTGACGGCGCTACTGCCGGTATCGATCACCAGCGCATTGACGCCGCTGGCAAGGATCAGGCCCGAGTTGACCAGCATCATCTGCCCCGCGCCCAACTGGCCGGCACCTGAGATCGTGTTGTCGGCATTGGTGAGCACCGTGTCCGCGCTGCCACCAAAGATCACGTTGTGCGCGCTGTCGGACAGAACCACTTGCCCGCCACCGGTCAACGTCGCGCCACGGAACAGGATCTCGAGTTCGGCCTCGCTGCCGGTGGAGCCGAGCGCTATGATGCCGCTGTTGTCGATGCTGCCACCGAACGGCATGATCGCGCCGTCGGCAATGGTGAGGGTGCCCGTATTGGTCGTGACCGGGTCCACATCGAACAGCAGGTTGGCCCCGCTCAACGCCGCCGCATCCACACCGTTGATGGTGATCGTCTGGTCGGCGCTGATACTGAGCACGGCATTGCCGCTCGCGTCGTTGACGATACTCACATCCGCAAAATCGTTGATGCCGGTGAAGCCGATCAAGTCGATCTTGTCCGCCGCCGCATCGAAGCTGTAAATGACGTTGTTGCCGATCGGCCGGGCGAATACGAAAGTGTCGGCACCGGACGAGCCGGTCAGGTTGTCGTCGGTGGACAAGGCGAAGATCGGTGCGTCCGGGGCATAGATTTCGACGTTGTTGAACACGTAGGCGCTTGCGGTGCTGCCGTCGCTGTTGCTCCAGTACAGGTTGACATCGAGCACCAACGCACCGGCGAATTCCCTTGGAGTTGTCACGGTCAATGCGCCGGGATCGCTGGTCTGCACGGTCCAGGTGCCATCGCCATTATCGGTTCCTGCATTGAACACCCACCCCGAAGGAACACCGCCGATGGTCACCGTCACGGGGCCGCTGATATCGGCCAGTGGAACGTTGAGGGTCAGATTGACGGGTTCGCCGGCAACGCCTGCCGGAAGGTTTGCACTGCTCCCGGCCGCACCAGGATTACCCGCCAGGTCGGTGTAGCTGTTCGCGGCAACGTCGACTTTTATGCTACCGCCCAGCGTTCTGGTCAGCGTTGCCGTGTAGGTATCGCCGTCAACCTGGGTAAAGTTACTGAAGGTTCCGCGTGGCGTTCCGCTCGTGGTCGACACTGCTACATCAGACAGGTTGAAACCGCTCACCGTCTCACTGAACTGGAATGTGACCGTCGACGTTGAACCCATCGAACTCCCTAAGGCAGTCCCTGTCACTATCACCGTTGGCGCCACGGTATCAATTGGCGTCTCAACGACGTTCTGCACGTTCACCGTAATCGTCTGCGTGTCGACTCCGCCATTGCCGTCGGACACCTGAACATCCACAACGTAGGCGTTGTCGCCGTCAGTACCACCGACATCCTGGGCATTCTCGTAATCGGGCGCCGAGTTGAACGTCAGCACCCCGCTCGAACTGATCGAGAACTTGCTGAAGTCCGTCCCGGCCGTATTCAGGAGCGAGTAGCTCAGCGTCTGCGCCGGCAGATCGGCATCGGTCGCCACCACCGTCGTAACCGCCGCGGTGTTCTCCGCCACGTTGATCGAAGCCGTCGCTCCGCCACCGTTGGAAGTGATCGTCGGTGAGTCGTTGCTGCCGGCGATATGCACGGTGACCGAAGTGAGGGTGCCATCGGCACTGCTCACCGCGAAGGTGTCGGTGTAGGTGGTGCCGGCGGCGAACTCGTTGTGGGCGGAGTTGGCGACGTAGGTCCAGGCACCGCCGGTGCCGATGGAGAACTGGCCGTAGCTGCCGGCGGTGTTGGTTTGGGCGACGAAGGTTGTGGCGCTGTCGACGTCGCTGATGGTCAGGGTGCCGGCGGTGGAAATGTCGACGGCGGCATTAGTCTCGGTGAGGTTGACGATGTCGGCGGACAGCACGGCGGCATCGTTGGTGCCGAGGATATGCACGGTGACCGAAGTGAGGGTGCCATCGGCACTGCTCACCGCGAAGGTGTCGGTGTAGGTGGTACCGGCGGCGAATTCGTTGTGGGCGGAGTTGGCGACGTAGGTCCAGGCACCGCCGGTGCCGATGGAGAACTGGCCGTAGCTGCCGGCGGTGTTGGTTTGGGCGACGAAGGTTGCGGCGCTGTCGACGTCGCTGATGGTCAGGGTGCCGGTGGTGGAAATGTCGACGGCGGCATTGGTCTCGGTGAGGTTGGCGATGTCGGCGGACAGCACGGCGGCATCGTTGGTGCCGAGGATATGCACGGTGACCGAAGTGAGAGTGCCGTCGGCACTGCTCACCGCGAAGGTGTCGGTGTAGGTGGTACCGGCGGCGAACTCGTTGTGGGCGGAGCTGGCGACGTAGGTCCAGGCACCGCCGGTGCCGATGGAAAACTGGCCGTAGCTGCCGGCGGTGTTGGACTGCGCCTGGAAGCTTTCCGGGCTGTCGATATCGCTAATGGTCAGGCTGCCGCCGGTGGTCAGCGGAGCATTGGTTTCGCTCAGCGTAACGCTGGCCGAGGACAGCACGGCAGCGTCGTTGCTGCCGGTGACGGTGATAGTCACCAGTTGGGTGTCGACGCCGCCGAGGCCATCGCTGACCTGCACCGTAAACACCTCATCTTGGGTCTCGCCCGCCTTCAGCGACTGCACCGCACTGGCGACACCATCGATGCCGTTGGCCAGCGTGTAGGTCCACTGGCCGCTGTTGTCCACGGCGATCGAGCCGTAGGTGCCGGTTGGCGAGCCATTGATGCTCCAGGTCGCCGTGGCATCGTGATCGATGTCGGTCGAGCTGAACTGGCCAGTCACGCTGACCGTGGTGTCTTCCTGCACCGCGCCGACCTCGTTGCCCGTCGCGAAGCTGAGCACCGGCGCGTCGTTGCTGCCGGTGATGGTAACGGTCACCAGTTGGGTGTCGACGCCGCCGAGGCCATCGCTGACCTGCACGCTGAACACTTCGTTGTGACTTTCTCCCGCCTTCAGTGACTGCACCGCACTGGCCACCCCATCGGTGCCATTGGCCAGGGTGTAGGTCCACTGGCCGCTGTTGTCGACGGCGATCGAGCCGTAGGTGCCGGTTGGCGAGCCATTGATGCTCCAGCTGGCCGTGGCATCGTGATCAATGTCGGTCGAGCTGAACTGGCCAGTCACGCTGAGCGTGGTGTCTTCCTGCACCGCGCCGACCTCGTTGCCCGTTGCAAAACTGAGCACGGGTGCGTCGTTGCTGCCGGTGACGGTGATGGTCACCTGCTGGGTGTCGACGCCGCCGAGGCCATCGCTGACCTGCACGCTGAACACTTCGTTGTGACTCTCGCCCGCCTTCAGTGACTGCACCGCACTGGCAACGCCATCGGTGCCGTTGGCCAGGGTGTAGGTCCACTGGCCGCTGTTGTCGACGGCGATCGAGCCGTAGGTGCCCGTATCCGTACCCGCAATGCTCCAAGTGGCGGTGGCGTCGTGATCGATGTCAGCCGAACTGAACTGGCCAGTCACGCTGAGTTTGGTGTCTTCCTGCACCGCGCCGGCATCATTGCCGGTCGCGAAACTGAGCACGGGCGCGTCGTTGCTGCCGGTGATGGTGATGGTCACCTGCTGGGTGTCCACACCACCCAGGCCATCGCTGACCTGCACGCTGAACACTTCGTTGTGACTTTCTCCCGCCTTCAGTGACTGCACCGCACTGGCAACGCCATCGGTGCCGTTGGCCAGCGTGTAGGTCCACTGGCCGCTGTTATCGACGGCGATCGAGCCGTAGGTGCCCGTATCCGTACCCGCAATGCTCCAAGTGGCGGTGGCGTCGTGATCGATGTCAGCCGAACTGAACTGGCCAGTCACGCTGAGTTTGGTGTCTTCCTGCACCGCGCCGGCATCATTGCCGGTCGCGAAACTGAGCACGGGCGCGTCGTTGCTGCCGGTGATGGTGATATTCACCAGTTGGGTGTCGACGCCGCCAAGGCCATCGCTGACCTGTACCGTAAACACCTCATCATGACTCTCGCCCGCCTTCAGTGACTGCACCGCACTGGCAACGCCATCGGTGCCATTGGCCAGGGTGTAGGTCCACTGGCCGCTGTTATCGACGGCAATCGAGCCGTAGGTGCCCATATCCGTACCCGCAATGCTCCAAGTGGCGGTGGCGTCGTGATCGATGTCGGCCGAACTGAACTGGCCTGTCACGCTGAGCGTGGTGTCTTCCTGCACCGCGCCGGCATCATTTCCCGTTTCGAAACTGAGCACTGGTGCGTCGTTGGTACCGGTCAGGGTGATCGTCACCGTCTGCGGTGCCGAGGTCGCATTGCCTGCGCCGCTGTCGTCGCTGGCCACCACGGTGTAGGAGAAGCTGATGGTTTCACCAACGCTCAGGAAGTCCAGGTTCTCGCTGCTGCTGTAGTTCCAGCCGGTTTGATCGACCGAGAAGCCGGCCACCAGTGCCGCGGCTTGCGCCGCACCGAGGGTGCCGCCGCTCCAGGCGATGTCGTTGTTGGCGGTCTGGCTGACCGTCACGACGTCGTTGCTGTCCAGATCGGCAAAACTCAGCGCCCCGCTGTCGCTCAGCGTGGCTGTGCCATTGCCTTCGTTCATCGCCCCGGTCGTGTCGTCGATGGTCAGCGTCGGCTGGTCGTTGGTCCCGGTCAGGGTGATGGTCACAGCCTTGGTCACCGTCGCCCCGAAGTCGTCAGTCAGCGTCACCGTGAACACTTCAGTCTTGGTCTGGCCCTCGGCCAGGTACTGCGCCGCGCTGTTGTTCAGCGTATAGGTCCAGCCCACGCTGCCCGCCGCGTCGCCCGTGCTCTCGTCGCTCACTGTGGCCACCAGCGTGCCCAGCGCACCGGCCGGCGCGCTCACGGTGGCCACATGGGCGTCGTCGGCCAGGTCCACGTCGCCGAAGGCAAAGCTGCCGCTGGCCACCGTGGTGCCGTCTTCGGTCACCGCACCGCTTTCGATTTCTGCCGCCGTCACCGTTGGCGCGTCATTGGTGCCGGTCAGGGTGATGGTCACAGCCTTGGTCACCGTCGCCCCGAAGTCGTCGGTCAGGGTCACCGTGAACACTTCAGTCTTGGTCTGGCCCTCGGCCAGGTACTGCGCCGCGCTGTTGTTCAGCGTATAGGTCCAGCCCACGCTGCCCACCGCGTCGCCCGTGCTCTCGTCGCTCACGGTGGCCACCAGCGTACCCAGCGCTCCGGCCGGCGCGCTCACGCTGGCCACATGGGCGTCATCGGCCAGATCCACGTCGCCGAAGGCAAAGCTGCCGCTGGCCACCGTGGTGCCGTCTTCGGTCACCGCACCGCTTTCGATTTCTGCCGCCGTCACCGTTGGCGCGTCATTGGTGCCGGTCAGGGTGATGGTCACAGCCTTGGTCACCGTCGCCCCGAAGTCGTCGGTCAGGGTCACCGTGAACACTTCAGTCTTGGTCTGGCCCTCGGCCAGGTACTGCGCCGCGCTGTTGTTCAGCGTATAGGTCCAGCCCACGCTGCCCACCGCGTCGCCCGTGCTCTCGTCGCTCACGGTGGCCACCAGCGTACCCAGCGCTCCGGCCGGCGCGCTCACGGTGGCCACATGGGCGTCATCGGCCAGATCCACGTCGCCGAAGGCAAAGCTGCCGCTGGTCACCGTGGTGCCGTCTTCGGTCACCGCACCGCTTTCGATTTCTGCCGCCGTAACCGTTGGCCCGTCGTTGGTGCCGGTGATGGTGATAGTCACATTCTGCGTTACCGTCGAACCATGACCATCGCTGATGGTGACCAGGTAGGTTTCGGTAACTGTCTGTCCCTGGGCCAGGTACTGCGCCGCCCCATTGCTCAGGTTGTACGTCCATTGCACCGAACCATTGGCCGCGTTCGCGGCTTCGCTTACCGGCGAGAGCACGAACGTACCAAGATCAGTAGCGTTGCCCGCCGCCGGTGCGAACGTCGCCGTGTGCGTGTCACTCAGGTCGACGTCGTTAAAGACAATCGTGCCGCTGGCCGTCAGCGAGTCGGTCGCGCTCGCAGTGGTGTCGGCGTCTTCGGTCACCGAGCCGGCCTGCGCGCCGAGGCTGATCGTCACACCATCATTCACGCCCGAGAACTGCACTGTCGCGGTGGCCCAACTGAGCGTGCCGTTGCCCAGGCGCATCGCATAGGTAAAGCTGTCCGTCAGGACCTCGCCGACAGCAAGCGCCTGGAGTTGTGCCTTGAAAGCAGTGGTGAAAGTAGCGGCGTCGTAGCCGACCTTACCGTCCGGGGTGATCCAGATCTTTGCACCATTCACACTGGTGTCAGAACTCGTCGCCTCAGCCCTCGACGTATCCTGGGTCAGGAGGTCGGCCGGAGCATAAGCCTTGGTGGCAGTAGAAAGACTGTCCGCGTTGTCGAGTGACCAGAGCGTCTTCGCGTTACCGCCGAGGTCATTGGACATGACGTCCCAATACACGACCCCCAGCAGATTTTCAGTGGTGGTAAAGACGTCATCCTTCGCCTGTGGCGTGTTGGAAAACGAGGTAACGGTTCCGCCGCTGGTAGTGGTGGTGCTAGCCATGTCTTTCTCCCAAGAATGTCACTCAGAGCAAAAAACCGCTGTGGGCCGCCAACAGCCGCAAGCCGATCCTCGCTCAACCCACAAACACTTCACTCCACCGGTACCAGCCGGCTGGCCAGTAGCTTCACGCCCACCCCGGCCCTGCCGCCCAGCGGCTCAATGCGCACGATTTGTCCTCGCGCCTTGAACTTCATGGGGCCGCCGGGAGCGTCGAGCTCGATCTCGAAGTCAATCAAGCTACCCACCTGCTGCTCGCTATCGGTTTCGAAATACAAACCGGAGGCGCTGATGTCACGGGTGACACCGTTGCCCCCGCCGATCAGTTGCAGCGACAGGGTGACTTGTTCACGGGGCTCAATGCGGTGTGTGTCTTTCATGTCGGCAGTCTAAAAACCACCGCTGTTTATTACATGAGCGCGCTATCCCTTTTTTTCTGGGAGTCAATCACCCATCAAAACAGTGTTTTACGGGACAAATGTCATGGGAGGGGGGGACTGCAGCGCTATTGAAAACACTAAGGACTGCAACGATTGCTATCATGATCAGCTAACACAACCCGCCTAAAGGGGCAGCGACACGCATGCCAATTCAAGTTCTGTTAGTCGCTCTACCGCTCGTGGCCTGGGGCCTTGAGCGTCTGGTGGAAAGCGCTCGACCAAGGTTGGCGCTGGCGGGTTCGGTGTCGTCGGTGGCGCAATACCTGCTTTCGCCGCACCAGTACGCGCCGGATGTGGTGGTGCTGGACCTGGACAGCGAGGACTCTATCGAGTCGCTGGCCGACTTGCACAGCCAGACCAAAGCCAGGATTCTGGTCGTGACAGGGTCGAGCGATGTGGCGCTGCATGACCGTGCTGTGCTGGCGGGCGCACGAGGCGTGGTGGATAAGCGGGAGTCGGCCTCCGCATCAACATTGCTCAAAGCCATAGAAAAAGTGCATGACGGCGAACTCTGGATTGACCGCAATGCCACCAGCCGTATTTTTCTTGAACTGGCGCGCAAGAAAGCCGAGCGCGATATAGACCCGGAGCAACAAAAAATCGCCAAGCTGACGCGCCGCGAGCAGCAAACCATTGCATCGCTGGCCCGCGACCCCTCAGCGCCTGGCAAGTTGGTGGCCGAGAAACTGCACATCAGCGAGCACACGCTGCGCAACCATTTGACATCGATCTACAGCAAGCTGGGCCTGACGAACCGCGTAGATCTGTACGCCTACGCACACAAGCATGGGCTGTCCACTGGCGACTGAGGACTGCGGCAACACGCCGGGCGTATTGCCGCAGTCTGCCCTTGTCCCGAAACGCCAGCACAGGTCATTCGCCGATTCTTTCCGGATTTATCGAGAACCCGATCTACCCCCCATCTCCTGCGAGGCCGGCAAGATTCGCCATCAATCTCCATGACAGACCACTCCCGCAGTGGATCTTCACAGAACCCAACCTTTATCCTTGACGCCCCCCGCTGCCCCGAGTCCTGGAGTTTCGCCCATGCCCCATGAAGGCAACCTGCTACAAGCCGCTGTCGTGTTCCTGATGGCGGCCGTGCTCATCGTTCCGTTAGCCAAGCGCCTGCAACTGGGGGCGGTCCTGGGCTATCTGTTCGCCGGGGTGATCATCGGCCCGTCGGTGCTGGGGTTGATCGACAACCCGCAAAGCGTCGCGAACATTTCCGAACTGGGCGTGGTGTTGCTGCTGTTCATCATCGGCCTGGAGCTGTCGCCGCGACGCTTGTGGGTGATGCGCAAATCAGTGTTCGGCGTGGGTCTGGCGCAAGTGCTGCTGACCGGCACGCTGATTGGCGTGGTGGCTTTGTGGTTGTTTGGCCAGCCGTTGAACACCGCGATCGTCCTCGGCCTGGGCCTGGCGCTGTCGTCCACGGCGTTCGGCCTGCAAAGCCTGGCTGAACGCAAGGAGCTGACCAGCCCCCACGGGCGATTGGCGTTCGCAATCCTGTTGTTTCAGGACATCGCCGCAATCCCCTTGATTGCCATGGTGCCGTTGCTGGCCGGTGGCGATCACAGCACCAGCGCCAGCGAAAACCTGAACCACGGCCTGCAAGTGCTGGCCAGCATCGCCGTGGTGGTGATCGGCGGGCGTTACCTGCTGCGACCGGTGTTCCGCGTGGTGGCCAAGACCGCGTTGCCGGAGGTTTCCACCGCCACTGCGCTGCTGGTGGTGATCGGCACTGCCTGGTTGATGGAGCTGGTCGGTATTTCCATGGCCCTCGGCGCATTCCTCGCCGGCCTGCTGCTGGCGGACTCCGAGTACCGCCATGAACTGGAAGCCCAGATCGAACCGTTCAAGGGCCTGCTGCTGGGGCTGTTTTTCATCAGCGTCGGCATGGGCGCGAACCTGAGCCTGTTGCTGAGCACGCCCGTCGCGGTGCTGGGCCTGACCCTGCTGCTGATCGCGATCAAACTGCCGCTGCTGTTTATTGTCGGTCGCCTGGCCGGAGGTTTGAAGAACGTCAGTGCCATCCGCCTGGGTATCGTGTTGGCGGCCGGTGGTGAATTTGCCTTTGTGGTGTTCAAGATCGGTCGCGACCATGGGCTGTTCGCCGCCGGGCTGTATGACTTGTTGGTGTTGACCATCACCCTGTCCATGGCCGTGACGCCGCTATTGCTGCTGATTTGCGCACGCCTGGTCAGCCCGAAAGTGCAACCGGTGCAGGTACCGGACAAGTTCCGTGAAATCGACACCGACGCGCCGCGGGTGGTGATCGCCGGGATGGGCCGCATGGGCCAGATCGTTGCGCGGATTCTGCGCGCGCAGAACATCAAGTTCGTGGCCCTGGACACCTCGGTGGAAACCATCGAACTGTCCCGCAGCTTCGGTGGCGTGCCGGTGTTCTACGGCGACCCGATGCGCCCGGAAATCCTCAGCGCGGCCAAGGTCGGCGAAGCCGAGTTTTTTGTGATCGCAACAGACGACCCGGACACCAACATCAAGACCGCCGAGCTGGTGCGCAAGCTCTATCCGCATATGAAAATCATCGCCCGCGCCCGTAACCGTCAGCATGTGCACCGGCTGATGGACGTCGATGCTCACGCTGTGCGCGAGACCTTTTTCTCGAGCCTGGAAATGAGCCGGCAGACCCTGATCGGCTTGGGATTGACCCAGGCCCAGGCCGATGCGCGGATCAAGCGTTTCAAGCAGCACGACGAAGAGGTGCTGGAAGCCCAGCACGCGGTGTATGACGACGCGGTGAAAGTGCTGCAGACGGCGCAGGAAGCGCGGGCGGAACTGGCCAGGTTGTTCGAGTCGGATCAACTGCAGGAGCAGGCGGGTAAGAAATGAGGTGACGGGAATGGCCTCTTCGCGAGCAAGCCCGCTCCCACACTGGATCTGAGGTGCTCACAAATATTGAGCCTGGCAGAGTCCCCTTGTGGGAGCGGGCTTGCTCGCGAAGAACGATAACGCGGTGTGACGGAATAACCACAATTTCAAAGGACCCCCCATGACTGACCAAGCCTCCCCCGCCCTCAAGGAAATCTTCAACGCCGAGCGCCTCAAGCACATCGCCACAGAGATGACGGCGGTGTACCCCGATTTTGACGGCGAGAAATTCCTCAAGCTGGCCCAATCCGGCCTGGCAGACCTCAGCGTCATGCAGCGCATGGCCCGGGTCAGCGAATGCCTGCACGCAGTACTGCCGCTTGACTATGAAGCATCGCTGCAGGTGCTGCGCGCCCTCGCCCCGCGCCTGAACAGCGGTTTCGTCAGCATGTGCCTGCCGCACTACGTCGCCCGCTACGGCGCCCATGCGTTCGAGCAGTCGATGGACGCGCTGAAGTACTTCACCGCTTTCGGCTCTTCGGAATTCGCGATCCGCCACTTTCTGCGCAGCGACCTCGAGGGTTCGCTCAAGCTGATGCACGACTGGTCACTGGATGACAACGAGCACGTACGACGCCTGGCCAGTGAAGGCTGCCGGCCACGCCTGCCCTGGTCATTCCGCCTGGAACCCGTCCAGGCCGACCCGACACTCGCCGCGAAGATCCTCGACAACCTCAAGGCCGACACCAGCCTGTACGTGCGCAAGTCCGTGGCCAACCACCTCAACGACATCACCAAGGACCACCCCGACTGGGTGCTGGACCTGATCGAAGGCTGGTCGCTGGACAACCGGCACACGGCATGGATCGCCAGGCACGCCCTGCGCAGCCTGATCAAACAGGGCAACCAGCGGGCACTGGCGATCATCGGCGCGGGCGGCAAGCCTGAAGTCGAGATCGTCGATGTGAAAGTCGAACCGCCGGTGATTGGCCTGGGAGAAAAGATCACCCTGTCGTTTGCCATCAGATCCACCGTTGAAAGCAGCCAGCGCCTGGTGATCGACTACGCCATCGATTACGTCAAGGCCAACGGCAGCACCTCGGCGAAGGTCTTCAAGCTCAAGGTGCTGACACTGCCCGGCAACGCCAGCGAAGCCGTCAGCCGTGGGCAACACATCAAGGAACTCACCACCCGCCGGCATTATGCGGGGCACCATGCGGTGCATGTCATGGTCAACGGTGAGCGGTTGGCCAGTACGGCGTTCGAGATTGTTGTTTAAACCCCAAGATGGATATTGGATGTGCCACCTTCGCGAGCAGGCTCGCTCCCACAGTGGGCAGTGTTGCCACAAATTTTGCGAACGACACTAAACCAGTGTGGGAGCGAGCCTGCTCGCGAAGGCGTCAGTTCAGGCACCACCTAACAACAACCCCTGCTCCCGCTCACACAACTCCACCACATAATCCCACAACACCCGCAACCGCACCGACTTGTGCAACTCCCGACGAGTGCTGATCCAGTAGCTGCGCTGGATGCTTTCATCCGGCAACAGCGGCACCAGCCCCGGGTCGGCACTGGCCATGTAGCACGGTAACACCGCAATCCCCAGGCCCGAGCGCGCAGCCTGCTGCTGGGCGATCACGCTGGTGCTGTGAAACACCACCTGCGGGTTGCGGCAGAAGCTGTTGAGGAACATAAGTTCCTGGCTGAACAGCAAGTCGTCGACGTAGCCGATCCACGCATGACGCCCCAGGTCCTCGCGACTGCGCAACGGCGGCGAACGATCGAGGTACTCCTGGCTGGCATACAACGCCAGGCGATAGTCAGTGAGTTTGCGGGTGACCAGCATGTCGGCGGCCGGGCGTTCGAGGTGGATGCTGATCTCCGCCTCGCGGTTGAGGATGCTGACAAACCGCGGCACCGCCACCAGCTCCACTTCCAGCCCCGGATAGCGTTCGAACAAGCCGTTCATGCGACTGGCGAGGAACATGATGCCCAGGCCTTCGGTCACCCCGACGCGGATCTTGCCCAGCGGCGCGGTGGATTGGGTGATTTCCTCCTGGGCCAGCAGCGCCACGTTCTCCATCGCCTCGGCGTGTTTAAGCAACGCCTCGGCCGCCGGGGTCATCTCATAACCCTGGGCATGCTGGACGAACAATGCCGTACCCAGGCTCTTTTCGATGGCCTCGATGTGCCGCGCCACGGTGGCATGGGTGGTGTTCAAGCGCCGGGCAGCCGTGAGCAAACGCCCGCTGCGCTGCAATTCGAGAAAAAACCGCAGGTCATTCCAGTCGAACATGAAGCGTCCTTGTTCGTTGCCGTTCGGGATGCTGTTTAAAAACGCACAGCGGCTGCGCAAAAACTAACATTCTTTTGACGAAAGCTAACAACTAGGATGACAGACAACAAGAACAACAAAACGAGGTCAGGGATGCAGGCTTCCCTTGATGAATACGATTACATCGTGGTCGGGGCCGGGCCGGCCGGGTGTCTGCTGGCCAATCGACTGTCGGCCAACCCTCAACATCGCGTGTTGTTGCTCGAAGCCGGCGGCCGCGACAACTATGCGTGGATTCACATCCCCGTGGGTTACCTGTACTGCATCGGCAACCCGCGCACCGACTGGTGCTTCAAGACCGAAGCGCAACCGGGCCTGCAAGGTCGCGCCCTGAGCTATCCGCGCGGCAAGGTACTGGGCGGCTGCTCATCCATCAACGGCATGATCTACATGCGCGGCCAGGCCGGTGACTACGACCGCTGGGCCGCCGACGGCAACCCCGGCTGGAGCTGGCAAGACGTGTTGCCGCTGTTCAAGCAGAGTGAAAACCACTTCGCCGGCGCCGTCGAATTTCACGGCGACACGGGTGAATGGCGAGTCGAACGCCAGCGCCTGTCGTGGCCGATTCTCGACGCCTTCCGCAGTGCCGCCGAACAAAGCGGCATCGCCAGCATCGATGACTTCAACCAGGGCGACAACGAAGGTTGTGGCTATTTCCAGGTCAATCAGAAGGCCGGCATCCGCTGGAACGCGGCCAAGGCGTTTCTCAAACCGATTCGCCAACGCTCCAATCTCACTGTGCTGACCGGTGTCGAAGTCGACCGCGTGCGGCTGGACAATGGCCGCGCCTCTGCAGTCAGCGCCCGCTGGCAGGGCGAGGTGAAGACCTTCAAGGCGCGCAAGGAGATCGTCCTCTGTGCCGGCTCGGTTGGTTCGCCAGGCATCCTGCAACGCTCCGGCATCGGCCCGCGTCCACTGCTGGAACGGCTGGGCATTGGCGTCGCCCATGAACTGCCCGGTGTCGGCGGCAATCTGCAGGATCACCTGCAACTGCGGCTGATCTACAAGCTGGAAAATGCCCGCACCCTGAACCAGATTGCCGGCAGCCTGTGGGGCAAGCTGGGCATGGGCCTGCGCTACCTGTATGACCGCAGCGGCCCGCTGTCCATGGCGCCGAGCCAGTTGGGCGCCTTTGCCCGCTCGGGGCCGGAACAGACTTCAGCCAACCTCGAATACCACGTGCAGCCGCTGTCGCTGGAGCGCTTTGGCGAACCGTTGCATGGGTTCCCGGCGTTCACCGCATCGGTCTGCGATCTACGCCCGCAAAGCCGTGGCCGGGTCGATATCCGCTCGGCCGATCCGCAACAAGCCCCACTGATCCAGCCCAATTATCTGAGCCACCCGGAAGACCTGCGGGTCGCCGCCGACGCCATTCGCCTGACCCGGCGCATCGTCGCCGCGCCGGCCCTGCGCGCCTTCAATCCGGTGGAATACCTGCCCGGTGCCAGCCTGCAAAGCGAGGAACAACTGCACGAAGCCGCCGCGCGCATCGGCACCACGATCTTCCACCCCGTGGGCACCTGCCGCATGGGCAATGACGCCGAGGCCGTGGTCGATGCGCAACTCAAGGTCCATGGCATCCCCGGCCTGCGCATCGCCGATGCCTCGATCATGCCGCGCATCACCTCGGGCAACACCTGCTCGCCGACGCTGATGATTGCCGAGAAGGCTGCGCAGATGATTCTAAATCCAGACATATACACCAAGCCCGCTCCCACAAGGACCGCATTAGATCACGGACACTGAGCATTACCCCTGAAATGGAACACGCAACACCAGTGGAACAACAAAAACAATCACTGTGAGGGATACCGGTATGTCAGAAAATGTTCAAACCCTGGAAGCCGTGCGCAGCGCGGGCACCAGCCAGGAAACCCAGAAAGTCATCTTCGCCTCGTCCCTCGGGACCGTCTTCGAGTGGTACGACTTCTTCCTCTATGGCGCCCTTGCGGCAGTCATCAGCAAACAGTTTTTCGCCGGGGTCAACGACACCACCGCGTTCATCTTTGCGCTGATGGCCTTCGCCGCCGGCTTCATCGTCCGGCCGTTCGGCGCGCTGGTGTTCGGTCGGTTGGGGGACATGATCGGGCGCAAGTACACCTTCCTCGCCACCATCGTCCTCATGGGCCTGGCGACGTTCTGTGTCGGGCTGCTGCCGACCTACGCCAGCATCGGCATCGCCGCGCCGATCATCCTGGTGGTGCTGCGCATGCTCCAGGGCCTGGCCCTGGGCGGTGAATACGGTGGCGCCGCGACCTATGTCGCCGAGCACGCGCCCATGGGCAAACGCGGCTTCCACACCAGCTGGATTCAATCCACCGCGACCCTGGGCCTGCTGCTCTCGCTGCTGGTGGTGCTGGGCTGCCGCTACTTCACCGGTGACCAGTTCGAAGTCTGGGGCTGGCGCATTCCGTTCCTGTTTTCCATCGTGCTGCTGGGCATCTCGACCTGGATTCGCCTGAGCCTGCACGAGTCGCCGGCCTTCGTGAAAATGAAAGAGGAAGGCAAGCTGTGCAAACAGCCGATTCGCGACTCCTTCGGCAAATGGGAAAACCTCAAGGTGGTGCTGATCGCGCTGTTCAGCATCAATGCCGGGCAAGCGGTGACCTTCTACGCCGCGCAATTCTATGTGCTGTTCTTCCTCACCCAGTTCCTGAAAATGGACCCGGCGGTGGCCAACGGCTTGCTGATTGTCAGCGTGACCATTGGCGCACCTTTCTTCATTTTCTTTGGCTGGCTGTCGGACAAGGTCGGGCGCAAGCCGGTGCTGATGATCGGCCTGCTGCTGGCCACCGCGCTGTACTTCCCGATCTTCAAGACCCTGGCCCACTACGCCAACCCGGCCATCGACCAGGCCAGCCGCCAGGCACCGATCACCGTGATGGCCGACCCGGTCACCTGCACCTTCCAGTTCGACCCGGTGGGCAAGGCGAAATTCGACAGCCCCTGCGACAAGGTCAAGACCTTCCTGGTCAAGCAGGGCCTGCCGTACCAGAGTGCTATCGCACCGGCCGGCAGTGACGTGCAGGTAAGCGTCGGTGACGTGAAGATCGATGGATTCGACGAAGCCGCCTTGCGCGGTGCCGTGACTCTCGCCGGTTACCCGCAACAGGCGGACATGCAGCAGATCAACAAACCGATGATCGTGGCGCTGATTGTTGCGCTGATCATCATCTCGGCCATGTGCTACGGCCCGTTGGCGGCGTTGATGGTCGAACTGTTCCCGACCCGCATCCGCTACACCTCGATGTCCCTGCCCTACCACATCGGCAACGGCTGGTTCGGCGGCTTCCTGCCAACGGTGTCGTTCGCGCTGGTGGTGTATACCGGGGACATCTTCTACGGGCTGTGGTATCCGGTGGTGATCACCGGGGTGAGCCTGGTGGTGGGGATGATTTGCCTGCGTGAGACGCGTAACGTGGATCTCGACAAGAACTGAGGTTATGCCTGCCGACGAGGGAGCTGGCTCCCTCGTCGCGGCGATCAACCCCGATCAGACCTCGGCGTCAAGCAACTCGAACTTCACCTGATCCGGGTAGAACGCCACGTATTCGCGTATCTGCTGCACCGAAATCTTGGGGTTCTCATAACTCCACACCGCATTGGCACTCTCATGCCCCGGCACCTGCAGACTGAAATAACTCGCATCGCCCTTGTACGGGCAATAGCTGGTGTGGTCGGTGCGGGCGAAATATTTCTCGTCGATATCCTCCCGCGGCACGTAGTACACCGGTGGGTAGTTGGCCTCCAGCAACACCAGGGCCCGCGCCGAGGCGGCTACTTGAATACCGTGAAACCTCACCAGCAGACAGCCAGGCTGCTCGGCGATGGTGATGACAGGACTAGGACCGGAGCTTTTCATGGAATACGTTCCTCATGACGGTGATGGACCTGCAAATCGATGATGTGGGAGCGTGGCTTGCCCGCGATGGGCTGCGCAGCAGCCCCAAACCTGAAACCACGATTTATCAGGTATAACCCAAGTTTCCCCCTCCCGGCGGCTTCACAGCCGAACGGGAGCGACACACCAGGCTGTACATCCATACAGATAAAGATTGCTCCATCGTCCATCAAGCGCCATTCTGTGCACCCCTGACACATAGATCGACGATGGTGGTTATGCGGCTGTACCTCTGTGAAAAACCTTCCCAGGCCAAAGACATTGCGGCGGTCCTCGGCGCCCTGCGCCGGGGTGATGGCTGTTGGCTGGGAACGGACGTCACGGTGACCTGGTGCATCGGCCACCTGCTGGAAACCGCGCCGCCGGATGCCTACGACGCGCGCTACAAGCGCTGGGTGCTGGCCGACCTGCCGATCATTCCCGAAAAGTGGAAAATGACCGTCAAGCCGCGCACCGCCAGCCAGTACAGGGCAGTCAAGCGCCTGCTCGGTGAAGCATCCGAACTGATCATTGCCACGGACGCCGACCGTGAGGGCGAGATGATCGCCCGGGAACTGGTGGAGCATTGCCGCTATCGCGGTCCGATCCGCCGCCTCTGGTTGTCGGCCCTGGATGATGCGTCCATCCGCAAGGCCCTCGCGGCACTGAAACCGGGCAACGAAACGTTCAGCCTCTATCACTCGGCCCTGGGGCGTTCCCGGGCCGACTGGCTGATCGGCATGAACATGAGCCGGCTGTTCACCTTGCTCGGGCGACAGTCCGGCTATCAAGGCGTGCTGCCGGTGGGCCGGGTGCAAACGCCGACCTTGCGCCTGGTGGTGGATCGCGATCGCAGCATCGCCGACTTTGTGCCCGTCCCCTATTGGGCCATCGATGTGCAACTGCTGCACAACCGCACCCCGTTCACGGCGCAATGGCGAGCGGCATCCGAGGTTTGCGACGATCAGGACCGCTGCCTGAATCAGGCGCTGGCCCAACAAGCAGCAGACGCCATGCGCGGCGCGGCCAGTGCACGGGTGATCAAGTTGCGCACCGAACGGATGCGCGAAGTGGCCCCGCTGCCGTTCGACCTGGGCACCCTGCAGGAGGTCTGCTCAAAGAAACTCGGCCTCGGCGCCCAGGAAACCCTCGACATCGCCCAGGCGCTGTACGAAACCTACAAGGTCATCACCTATCCGCGCAGCGATTGCGGCTACTTGCCCCTCAGCCAGCACAGCGAGGCACCGGCCATTCTGGCGGCGCTGCGCCAGGCTGACCCGGCGTTGAACGCCTTGCACGATCACCTTGATCCGCAACGGCGCTCACGGGCCTGGAACGACGCCAAGGTCAGCGCTCACCACGGCATCATCCCCACCGCGGCGGCGAAGAACCTCGACAAGCTGGCGGGCAAGCAGCGCGCGGTCTACACACTGATCCGCGCGCGGTATCTGGCGCAGTTCCTGCCCAATCACGAATACGACCGCACCCAGGCCGACTTCGATTGCGCAGGATTTGCCTTGCGCGCTGTCGGCAAGCAGATCATCGAGCCGGGCTGGAAACGCGCCCTGCCCGAGGCACTGGCTGCGACCAAGGGACGCGAAGCTCCAGCGCCACAGACACTGCCCAACCTGGCCGAAGGCATCGATTGCGCAGTGGCCGGCGTGCAACTCAAGGACCTCTGGACGCAACCGCCAAAGCCGTTCACCGAAGGCGATCTGATCAAGGCCATGAAGAACGTCGCCAAACTGGTGGAAGACCCGCTGCTCAAGCAAAAGCTCAAGGACACCACCGGCATCGGCACCGAAGCGACCCGTGCGTCGATCATCCAGGGCCTGCTCGACCGTGGCTATCTGGTCAAGAACGGCAAGGCCCTGGCCGCCACGCCGGCCGCGTTCAGCCTGATCGACGCCGTGCCGCGGGCCATTGCCGACCCGGGCACCACGGCGATCTGGGAACAGGCCCTGGACATGGTGCAAAGCGGTGAAATGAGCCTTGAAGAGTTCGTCACCAAACAGGCGGCGTGGATGAGCAAGCAGGTAAGCCGTTGCGCCGGACTGAGCCTGACCATCAGCGGTCCACCGCCTACCGGATCCGCCGCAGCCCCCTGGAAGAAAAAACGCAAGAGCGCCCCGCGCAAACCAGCGAGCGGCACCAGGCGCAGGGCAAAGCCGGCAGGCAAAACGTAAACCTTGCTCCCTCGCCACGGATTGTTAGTCGCCAGCCATAATGATCCGTGTCCCTTGGCCTGCCAGGAGCCACTTCAAATGACTTCGATAGCACTGCACGCCGCCCAACGCGACGAACTGGAAACCATCGAAAACCTGATGCAGTTCTACACCTACGACTTCAGCGAATGGTTGCCGCTAAAGCTGGGTGAATCCGGATTCTTCAACATCCTGCCCATGCCGGAGTACTGGCGACACCCGGCCACCCGACCTTTCCTGATCAAGGTCGACGGGGAACTGGCCGGCTTCGTGACCGTGGATAACCGGACTCATCTCGCCGGTGCCGACTACAACATCGGCTATCTGTTTGTCAGTCGACGCTTTCGTGGCCGGGGTGTCGCGCGATTTGTCGTTTCCACCCTCTTGAGTCAATTCCCCGGTCAATGGCAGATTTTCCATCTCGAGGCGAATCAGCCGGCACGCCTGTTCTGGGCCACCGTGATGCCGGGGCTCGGCGTTGGCGGGCTCACCTTGCATCAGCAGCAGGTAGACGGTCATCCCTGCACATTTTACCGCTTTGAGTGTCCGCCTTTGTCGTCCTGACCGACACACCCTCGCCTCCCACCGCTAATTCCGAACAGCTTTGTCCGACAATATGTAGTGACTGAAAATAATCACTACAAAACCGTTGACGCCTCCGTTTTGCCCTTGCATGATGCAGACGTCTCCCCGATCGGGAGTACAGGCAACACGTTTGAGCAAGCTCGTCTGACCGCCGAGCTGTTTTTCCCGGATACACGCTGCCCACAAGGCAGATTGAAGAAGCTGACCTGGCCTGAACGTCCAGTACAAGGGCGAGAAGTCTTGGCGAGCAATCCTCATGATGCTTGTGGCCGACCCTGAAAATGTCGGCAGTGGCCTTACGGTTTTCGCCGCTTCTCTTCGTTGTGACGCTATTGCGTAGCAGTTATTCAACACGACTACATGCAACAGACGCAGGACCCCGCCCGATAAGGCGGTCGAACGCTGACGTCCTGGTTTCGGTGCCAGGGATCAACTAACCGATGGGCTACCTGTATTAGCGAATCAACTTTGAAAGATCACCAATTGGTCAAGGGGCTTTATGATGAATCTGAACAATCAACCAACTATCGATGAACTGGCTCGTATGTTCGCTGCAAAGAAAGACAGCCATGACAGCCATATTCTCTGGATCAGCAAGTGTGGCCAGGTTCATATCGACCCCCTGTCGCCGCACGCTCATGAAGCAGAGTTCGACCAGAACAACCAGAACCTGCTTGCCCGACTGAAGATGTACCGTCGCGGCCAGGGCTATGTCGGCAAGAAGGCCGCGGCCGACAAGGACTTCATCGGTAATGTTCTGCAAACCCTGAAACAGGCCTGGGCCTCGATGCAGAATCAGAACGAAGTTCGGGTAATTGACCGGTTCTACTAATTGAATGAGTCGTCACTGACTTATTGAAAAACAGGGCCTGCTCCCAATAAGGAGCAGGCTTTTTTATGCCTGAACGAAGATCAACTGTGGGAGCGGGCTTGCTCGCGAAGGCGGTGTGTCAGATAACACTATGTCAACTGATACACCGCATTCGCGAGCAAGCCCGCTCCCACAGGGTATGTGGTGCTTAAGAAACATTCGCCCCCAACACCAGATCCACAAACGCCACCGACGCCGCACTGCCGATATTTCAAAAAAGTGACCGCCCTTGCAGCGGTCACTGTTTCCCCCGTCTCAGCGTTTGACGCCCAGATCGGTCTGGGTCATGCGGCTACGGATGGTGAACACGCCGTCACCCGAGAGAATCGCACTGCGCGCAAACAGGCGCCCGCTCTCCCAGTTCGAAAGGCCCAGTTCCGGCTTGTTCAACGCGTACTGGCCGTCGACCCAACGGGTGATGCCATTGCCGACAAAAGGCGCGTTGACCGCGTTGTAGAAACGCTCCTGGGTATCGGCACTTTCACTGATCAAGGACACGGTGAACTGCGGGCTGTAGCGATTGAACAAGGCAATGGCACTGTCCAGGTCGTCGACGATTTTCAGGCTGACTTCCGGGGTTTCTTCCCACTCCCATTCGCGACCCAATTGATCTTCCGGCAACGGCTCGGCCTGGGCTTCGGTCTGATAGCCTTCGGCGCGGTACACCTCGACCGTTGCGCTCAGCCAGTCTTGCGCCAGGTGCGACTCGCTGCCTTCGACGATGTGCAGCTTGCAGCCCTGCCCCCGCGCAGTGCCGGCCTGCTTGAGTGCGTCGAGAAACAGCGGCACCAGTTCAGCGGCGCGGTCGCGGTGAATCAGGCAGACGTTCAGGGTGTTGCAGACTTTGCGGTCCAGGGAGTTGCGCACCACGGCGGCAAAACGCTGGGCGTCGGCATCGGCGTTGGCGACCAGCCAGGCGCCACCGGTACCGTGCAGGCTGACCGCCGTGCCGGCCTGCTGCGCGATACTGCCCAACTGGCTGACGGCGCGACCCGAACCGCGGGCCACCGCCAGTGACAAGCGGCGGTCAGCGAACATCGCCCAACCGGCGGCGTGGTTGACGCTTTCCACCAGCGACACCGCACCGGCCGGCAAGCCGGCGTCGCTCAGTGCAGGGTTCAGTGCATGGGTAACGATTGCCTGGGCCGTGCCCAACGCATCACTGCCGATGCGCAGCACGGCGGTGTTGCCGGTGCGCAACACACCGGCCGCATCGGCAAACACATTCGGCCGGCCTTCGAAGACGAACGCGACAATACCCAACGGCGAGACCACTTGCTCGACTTTCCAGCCATCGTGCTCGACGCAGCTGATCACCTTGCCCCGACTGGCCGCCGCATCACGCCACGCGCGCAGGCCGGCGATCATGTCGCGACGCATGCGCTCATCGGCCAGCAACCGGGTGGTCGAGCGACCGCGCGCCTTGGCCCGCTCGATGTCGGCCAGGTTGGCGGCCTCGATCAAGGACCAGCATTGCGGGGTTTCCAGGCGTTGGGCAAACAGATCGAAGAAGGCGCTGATCGCTTGATCGGACACCGCCGACAGCGCGGTAAACGCCGCCTGGGCGCGCTCGATCGCGACGTTGGCCGCTTGCTGGTCCGCCACCGGGATCAACAACAACTCGCCACTGACCTGCTCCACCAGCAGGTGATCACCGGGCTGGAAGCGTTGCGCCAGTTCGGGGCTGACGACGGTGACACGATTACCGGCGAAAGGGATGGGCGTACCAGCGACTAGACGTTCGAGCGCGAGAGACATGAAGCGGTTTCACCATGCAGTGGGCGGCCGGAAAATGTATAGCAATTTCCCCGGAGCGTCACGCTTCGCACCGGTGATCCCCTGTGGGAGCGGGCTTGCTCGCGAAAGCGGTGTGTCAGGCAACATCAGTCTGGCTGACACACCGCTTTCGCGAGCAAGCCCGCTCCCACACTGGTTGTGCACTGGATGAAAAATCTCATGGTTACGTATCTCAATGTATACAGCCCCGCCCCGGACACACCCCGCACGCAAAACCCCGCCACAACGACACACCGCAGATACACCCCGTTGATGAAATACGCCGGTCGATTGGCCTGGCTGATCAAAGCGCTCAACTCACGGGGCATGCCCTTGCCCCGCCTCCCCGACCAGAAGGAGATCATCGTCCATGAACACCTCCATTTCCTCGGCCGTCAAAGGCCTGAACCTGAACCTCGACCGTGCCGGCGACTGGGTTGCGCCCCTGGCGCTGCGAGTGTTCCTTGCCTGGGAATTCTTCGAGTCGGGCCTGGAAAAATTCAACGGCCAGAACTGGTTCGCCGATATCCAGGAGCGCTTCCCGTTTCCGTTCGACCACCTTCCAGCGACGCTGAACTGGGAACTGTCGATGTGGGCCGAACTGATCTTCGCCATGACTTTGCTGGTGGGCCTTGGCACACGCTTCTCGGCGTTGAGCCTGATGGTGGTGACCCTCGTCGCCACCGCCGCCGTGCATTGGCCTGCCGACTGGCACACCCTGAGTGAACTTGCCCAAGGTTACGCCATCAGCAACAAGGGATACGGTAACTTCAAGCTGCCCTTGATCTACCTTGTGACCCTCACTCCGCTGTTGCTGTCCGGTGCCGGCAAGCTCAGCCTCGACGCACTGCTGGCGCGTTACTTCTGGCGTCGCTGAAAAAAGGGGACTTCACCGGGACACACAGATCACGAAATATCTGTAGGAGCTGCCGCAGGCTGCGATCTTTTGATCTTTCTTTTGCGATCTGGAGATTGCTGAAGATCAAGATCAAAAGATCGCAGCCTGCGGCAGCTCCTACAGGCATCGGTGTTCCCAGCAATTGCCTGAACAACCTACCCAATCACTTCTTCCATCCCGGTCTGCTCGACCAGCTGCGGATTCGCACTGCGTTCATGCACATGGGCGTGCGGTGTACGGTCAATCAGCAGGCTCAGCAGTTCCGGGCGACTGTAGTGGCCGCGGGAATCCATCATGCGTTTGCGCTTGTCGATCAGGCTCATGTCGAGGTCGGCGATCACCTCGCCCTCACCTTCCTGCAACGAACCCAGCACCGTGCCATCCGGGCTGATGATCGCGGTAAAGCAGCCGCCGGAGATCGGGCCGATGGTGCAGCCGGTATCCGCCATGATCTGCGCCTGTTGCTCGGGGTACAGCCACGCCGTGGAGTTGACCACGAAACACGCGGCCTCCAGGGCATGCTGGCGAATGCTGACTTCCATTTGCGAGGCGAACAACGGACCTGCAAACGACCCCGGGTACATCGCCGCATGGATCTGCTCGCCATCGGCCATCAAGGCATAACGGGCCAGCGGGTTGAAATGCTCCCAGCAGGCCAGTTGCCCGATTCGCCCTGCCGCGCTGTCGACGGCCCGCAGGCCGGAACCGTCGCCCATGCCCCAGATCATGCGTTCATGGTAGGTCGGGGAGATCTTGCGGCGACGCTGGATCAGCGAGCCGTCGGCATCGAACAGCAACTGCGTGTTGTATAGCGTGCCGCCATCACGCTCGTTGACGCCGATGGACACGACCATGCCGACTTGCCTGGCCGCAGCGCCGATGGCATCGGTGGCGGGCGAAGGCACGGTGACAGCCTGGTCCAGCAGCTTGAGGTGTTCGGCGGCCATTTCGAACGGCGACTGCACGAAGGAAAAGTACGGGTAGTACGGCACGACGGTTTCCGGGAACACGGCAAATTGCACGCCCTGTTCGCCGAGTTCGAGAATCTTCTGCACCACTTTGTCGACCGTGCCTTCACGGCTGTAAAGAACGGGACTGATTTGTACGGCGGCGGCTTTGACGAAGGTCATGGCGGTGATCTCACTGAGGGAAAAGTTTCAACGAGATCAATATTACAAACATCATATTAAGGCTTGAATGTCGTATACACCACTTTTCAGGACATCAACAAATCAACCCGACTGGCCCGCTTAATCACTTGCGGCGGCTGCCCGAAGGCACGAATAAAAGCGCGGCGCATCCGCTCCCGATCACCAAAACCGGTGTCCGTTGCCACCACATCGATGGAGTGCCGTCCGGTTTCCATCATCAACCGGGCCGACTCGACCCGCAGGCTTTCGATGGCCTTGGCCGGAGACTGGCCGGTTTCGGCATGAAACACCCGGCTGAATTGCCGGGGGCTGAGATTGGCCGCGCTGGCCAGCTCCTCGACCGACAGCGCGGACTTGAGATTCTGCCTGGCGTAGTTCAGCGCGGCCTGAATCCGATCGGTCTTGGGGGCCAGTTCCAGCATCACTGAAAACTGCGACTGGCCGCCGGAACGCCGGTGGTACACCACCAACTGCCGCGCCACCTTGCGTGCAAGGTCGGCGCCCAGGTCCTGCTCCACCAACGCCAACGCCAGGTCCACGCACGCGCTCATGCCCGCTGCCGTCCACAGATGACCATCATTGACGAAGATCCGGTCTTGCTCGACCTTCACGTTCGGGTACGCCTTGCGAAAGGCCGGCACATGCGCCCAGTGGGTGGTTGCCCGCCGACCATCAAGCAAACCCGCCTCCGCCAAGGCATTCGCCCCTGTGCAAATCGAGCCCAGGCGTCGGGTGCCGTGACTGGCGCGGCGCAAAAACGCCAGCATGCCCGCAGTGGTCGGGCGGATCAGGTTGTCGCCCAGGACCAGCAGCGTATCGAAGCCGCGCTGGTCGAACGCTTCGGTCTGCACGGCAAAACCGGCAGACGTTTGCACCAGGCCACCCGGCTCGGACAACAAGGTAATTCGGTAAAACGGCTCGTCACCAGCACTGTTGGCCAATTCGAAGGCGGCACACATGGCCAGCCCCAGAACCTGAAAACCGGGATAAACAATGAGTCCGATCTGGTGCATGGCGGTATGACCCTGAACGTGGCATGCCTGAAATTCAGGCCAGGATCTGCACTCTACCCCGAACAGCCCGCACCGGACATCATGATGGAGCGCCTCGCGCATTGGCTGCACGCTGGTTCGCAAGGGAGCATCCGGGACAGGAATAAAAAACGCAAAAAACCGGCGAATCGGCGAATAACAACCGTCGGTCGAGTGTTTTCTGATTGAGCAGGAAGAAAAAATGGCAGGGGCGGCTGGATTCGAACCAACGCATGGCAGGATCAAAACCTGCTGCCTTACCGCTTGGCGACGCCCCTGTATCTGTTGCGATGAGTGCCAGGCACTCGCTTTCTTGAGTGGCAACAAGCGCTGTTGCCTGCTTGCGTGACAGGCTCCCTGAGGGCCTGTGCAAGTGTGGGCGGCAATTTACCAACTTTTGCCTCGTATGGGAAGCCCCAATAAAACAATTTGTTTTTTAAAACAGATGCTTAGTGTTCAGCCAAGTCCCCGGGAAGTGCTCGGCGCACATTCGGCCCGATCACGTCTGCTACGCTTTTCCTTTAGGGGATGGAATCGGAAATCGTTTGCTCAACACCCCTCCTTTGCCATTTGAGGGCGCAAAATGTGAAAGGCAAACTGATGGGCACCTTTGCAACCATCCTGGTGGTCGGGGCCGCGATTTATGGACTGAACACCTGGGAACACATCGAGAGCCAGCGACAGGAAGCGGTCTGCAGGGCCGCCCGGGAGCATCTCAACAGCCTGGAAACCCAGGCGCGGGCCCTGGCCTCCGGGTTGACGGTCGAAGCCTATGCCGAGGCGGAAAAAGCCGAGGCTGGCCAGTTGGTCCTGGCACTTGATACGGCCAGGAACGAAGCAGAGGTCAATGCCGTCATCGACAAGCACGCCGCGGCCATCGAAGCACAGATAACGGCCGAAGACGCCGAGGTCCACTCCCGCAGCGATCAACCCTTCCTCGGCCAGGAACTCAAAAAGCAACGCATCCCCACCGACATCAAACAGGAATTCAAACGAGCTGAAAAAGCCGTCCTCGAGACCTGCGGGTAGCGTCGACTGCAGCTGCCGATTTGTCGCCAGCGTCTGGATTCCAGCAAGAACAGGCCATGCTCCCCGCTTAAAACAAAAAAACTACAAACGAGGACGCCCTTTCGCTGGATCTGGAGCAAATGGCGAGCGCGCCGTTGCGGCGCGCTCGCCGGTCACTCAGTGCGGTGCGCGCGGGATGGTCTTGAGCAGGTCTTCGGGGCTGATGTGACCGACCACGCTGCCCGGTTGCGGCAGATTGAGGATGTGGCCCTTCATCTTGCCGATGATGTGCATTTCGCATGGCTTGCAATCGAACTTCAGCGTCAGCACTTCATCGCCGTGAATCAGCTGCATCGGCGCGACCTTGGTGCGCACGCCGGTCACGCCCTTGGCCTGTTTCGGACACAGGTTGAAGGAGAAACGCAGGCAGTGCTTGGTGATCATCACCGGCACTTCGCCGGCTTCCTCGTGGGCCTCGTAGGCCGCGTCGATCAGCTTGACCCCATGGCGGTGATAGAAGTCGCGAGCCTTCTGGTTGTAGACGTTGGCCAGGAAGGTCAGGTGCGACTCCGGGTACACCGGCGGCGGCGTGGTTTCGGCTTTACGGCTGCCACGCGGGTGGGCGGCGACCCGCGCCTGGGTCAAGGCCTCGATCACTTCGCGGCGCAAGGCCTTGAGCTGCGAGTTCGGGATGAAGAACGCCTGCGGCGCATCCAGCTTGATGTCGATGGCGTGGTACTGGGTGGTACCCAGCTGGCCGAGCAGATCCTGCAATTGCTCCAGCGCCTGCTCCGGCTTGTTGGCCGCGCCGAACGGGCCGGCCAGCGTGACACTGGCGCTGATGCCTTCCTCGCTGGTCGCGGTCAGCTCCAGCTGTTCTTCACGCAAGCGAGCGACCCAGCTCAGGGCGATACGACGCTCGGCCGAGGTCCTTTGCAGCGCCTGTTGCCAGTTGTGATCGAGATTGCGATTCAGCGGATGGTTGGGGCGCAGCTTGTACATCCCCTCCGGCATCTCGTTGGGCTCGACGCGATAGCGATAACGCTTCTCGCCGTCCTCCTCGAATTCGCCCTTGGGTTCGGCGATGTTCGCGCGGAAACCCACCACCTCACGCTTGACCAGCACGTTGAGGCCGTCACCGTTGGACAGCGGCTCGTGCGTCACGACCTGCATGTCGCGCTTGGCGACCTTCTCGACCACACCCACCGGCAGACCGGTGAAGGTCGGCGAGTCAAAGGCGCCGATATCGATCTTGCGGTCAGTGACGAAGTAATCGGTGCTGCCACGGTGGAAGGTTTTTTCCGGGTCGGGCAGGAAGAAGTGCGCGGTGCGGCCACTGGAAGCGCGGGCCAGGTCCGGGCGGTCTTCGAGGACGTCGTCCAGACGCTGGCGGTAGTAGGCGGTGATGTTCTTCACATAGCCCATGTCCTTGTAGCGGCCCTCGATCTTGAACGAGCGCACGCCTGCCTCGACCAGCGCGCGGATGTTGGCGCTCTGGTTGTTGTCCTTCATCGACAGCAGGTGCTTTTCGTAAGCGATCACGCCACCCTTTTCGTCCTTGAGGGTGTACGGCAGGCGGCAAGCCTGGGAGCAGTCGCCGCGGTTGGCGCTGCGCCCGGTCTGCGCGTGGGAAATGTTGCACTGACCGGAAAACGCCACGCACAAGGCGCCATGGATAAAGAACTCGATGGCCGCGTCGGTTTCGTCGGCGATGGCGCGGATTTCCTTGAGGTTCAGCTCACGGGCCAGCACCAGTTGCGAGAAACCGGCCTGATCGAGGAACTTCGCCCGCTCCAGGGTGCGGATGTCCGTCTGGGTACTGGCGTGCAGTTCGATCGGCGGAATGTCCAGCTCCATCACACCCAGGTCCTGGACGATCAGCGCATCGACGCCGGCGTCGTACAACTGGTGGATCAGCTGGCGGGCCGGCTCCAGTTCGTTGTCGTGCAGGATCGTGTTGATGGTGGTGAAGATCCGCGCGTGATAACGACGGGCGAATTCCACCAGTTCGGCAATCTCGCTCACCTCGTTGCAGGCGTTGTGGCGGGCACCGAAGCTCGGGCCGCCGATGTACACGGCATCGGCACCATGCAGGATAGCCTCGCGGGCGATGGCAACATCGCGGGCAGGGCTGAGCAATTCCAGGTGATGTTTGGGCAAAGACATAGTTTTTTTAGTCAGGCTTGTCACGGTCGAGGCGTGCATTGTAGCGGCGAAACGCCTGACCGGCACCCGTATGCTGCCCGGTGGTGGCCTTGGGTAGATCTAACCTGCCTGAATCCATGTAGGAGCGAGCTTGCTCGCGATGGACGTTAACGATGACGCGGGCATTCTGAATGCACGCGTCGCCCTTGTGTTCATCGCGAGCAAGCTCGCTCCTACATTCGATCGGCGTTGACCAAAAATTTAGCCCCTGCCCAACATCCCCTGTGGGAGCGGGCTTGCTCGCGAAAGCGCTGGGTCAGTCAACACTCATGCAAGCTGACACTCCGTCTTCGCGAGCAAGCCCGCTCACAAAGGGTTTTGTGTGTGTGTGTTGCTGCAGTTAGGCCTTGGCCGCCATCGCGGTCACTTCCACGCGCATGCCTTCCACCGCCAGCGAGGCAACCCCGACAGCGGCGCGCACCGGCCACGGCTTGGCGAAGTAGCGCTTGTAGACCTCGTTGAACGCGGCGCGGTCGGCCATGTCGGTGAGGTAGATGGTCAGGTGCATCACGCGGTCCATGGAGCTGCCGGCACGCTCCAGCGCGACCTTCAGCGCTTGCAGGGTGCATTCGCTTTGCAGGGTGATGTCGCCCAGTTCCAGACTGCCGTCGGCACGGGTGGGGATCTGGGTGGAGACCAGCACACCGCCGAAACCGACGACGTCGGAGGAAATCGAATCGGCATCGAGGTCAGGCGTAAAGGTCAAGTCGTGGTTTGCCATTGGAATTTCTCTTGCTTGAAAGGGTAAGGCGAGCGCCTTTTGCGCCGCCAGTTTACAGGGCCATTTCCGGCGCGTCGCTAATGCGCACCGTTCGGCTGCGCATGAGCCGAGCCCTCGTCATTGCAAGGGCGAAAACTTCGCCAGCAGGTAGATCGTCGAGCACATGTCGCGCAGTTGCAGGCCGGAGTTTTCCGGCGGCCAGACGCCGTCGGTGGCGTAAACGCCGCGTACACCGGCGAATAGGTTCGGTGGTCCGCGCTTCAATGGCGTTGCTCCAGCCGTCGAGTGTCGGCTGCAACCCGCTGCTGACCAGGTCGTAGACGCGCAACTCACAGAACGGACCGTGCTGGCCGACACTCAAGGGCTCGATGAAGGGAAACAGCGCATTTCCCCCAGTGTTCCAGGTGATTTCTTTACGCCGTGCAGCGTTCGTTCATTCAACTCACAGGTGGATACGTGTCCCGTGAGCTCGCCCCACTATCGGCCCAGCCGATTCAAACCTGCGAATTATCGATTTGTGCAGCAGTCCGTGGACCGCGAGCATGGCGTCACTTCCAACAACAAAAACCAAGGACCCGCCATGACCGCCCGATTTCACAACCCAGTGGATACCCGTTTCGGCTGGGGCAGCCTGCAAGAGCTGGCCGCCATCACCGAACACCAGAACGTTGCCATCGTGACCTTTCCCGAAGCCCGTGGCCTGGGGCTGGTGGATCGCCTCCAGGCGCTGCTGGGTGAACGTCTGGTCTACGTGATCGAAGATGTCCAGCCCAACCCCGATGTCGCGCAACTGCGCGCGACCTATGAACGCTTCTGGCAGGAAGCCGGCGATTGCCATGCGGTGATTGCCGTCGGAGGCGGCAGTGCCATCGACACGGCTAAAGCGCTGATTGTCGGCACCGAGTCAGGCCGCTTCGATGAACTGCTGGCATTGCTGGCAAGCGGCAAACCCTTCGTTCCGGTACGCAGCAAACAGCTGATCGCAGCCCCGACCACGGCAGGCACCGGCAGTGAAGTCACGCCTTGGGCGACGATCTGGGACGCGGCCAACCACAAGAAGTATTCCCTGCACCTGGACTGTACCTGGCCAAAGGTCGCGATCATCGATCCGCAACTGATGCTCACGGTGCCGGCCAGCGTCACCGTCTCCACAGGCCTGGATGCCTTGTCCCACGCACTGGAGTCGATCTGGAACATCAACGCCAACCCGCTTTCCGACACTTTCGCCATCTCTGCCATCGAGGACATCCTCGAATGCCTGCCCTTGCTGCGGCGTGACCTGTCCAGCCAGGAACTGCGTTCACGGATGGCCCTCGCCGCACTCAAGGCGGGCATGGCGTTCTCCAACACCAAGACCGCGCTGGCCCACTCCATTTCCTATGAGATGACCCTGCACTACGGCTTGCCCCACGGCATCGCCTGCTCCTTCACCTTGCCTCTGGTGTTGGGCCTTGCCTGGGGCCACGACGCAACGCGTGACAAGACCCTGCAACGGGTTTTCGGACCAGACCTGGATAAAGCCCAGGCCTGTTTGCGCGCCTTCCTGCACAGCCTGGATGTGAAGACCGAATTCGCCGACTACGGCGTAACGGCCGAAGAGGCGCAAGTCATGATCGATTTCGCCCTGCAGGGCGCACGCGGCAAGAACTTCATCGGCTCACGAGCGGCCTAGGGCTCGACAGCCCCCAAGACACTACACTGCCAGCGGCGTAACGAGCCGCGACGATTTCCTGCCGCACCTGAAAAAGAGTGCACCCTGCGCCGCAACTCGCAGGGAACGAACAAGAATAAGGAAAAGATCATGAATCGTGCCCAAACCATGCCAGGTCTCGCCGTACACACTGCATCGTTTCGCGTCGCCCAGTGGCGCATGCTGCTGGCCGCCATGTTTTGCTATCTGTTTTTCTATACCGGGCGACAAACGTTCGGTTTCGCCATTCCCGGTATCCAGGCCGAGTTCGGCTTTACCAAAGAGCACCTTGGCTGGGTATCGGCCGTCATGCTCTGGGCCTACGCCATCGGCCAGGCCATCAACGGCAACCTCGCCGACAAGTTCGGTGGCCGACGCATCATGACCCTGGGCGCCGTGCTGTCCTGCGGCGCCAACTGGGTGACCAGTTTCGCCAGCAACTTTGCCGCGTTGATTTTGCCTTGGGGCATCAATGGCTACTTCCAGGCATTGGGCTGGGCGCCGGGCAGTCGGCTGATCTCCAACTGGTGGAGCGCGGGCGAACGCGGCAAGGTCTACGGCTTGTATGTGTTCGCGGCCGGTTGCGCTTCCGTTCTTTCCTACGTGACCTCGATCATCGTGCTGGAAGTGATGCATCTGGAATGGCGCTGGATCTTCCGCCTGCCCGTATTGCTCATGCTGGCGGGCGGCATCCTCTTCTACCTGGTGGCCCGCGAGCGTCCGCAAGACCTGGGGTTCGAACCGCTGGCCGACACGGGCGTGGCCAACGCCGAGGACAAGAACCATGAGGTGGCGCACGGTGAAACCGAAACATCGGCGCAACGCTACAAAGCGGTACTGAAGAACTTTCGCCTGATCATCGCCGCCTTGTCCCTGGGGTTCCAGAACGCTGCCCGCTACGGTTTGATCGTCTGGGTGCCGGTGCACTTTCTGGGCGCCAACTGGAAAAGCGGCGACAGCATGATCGATCCGAAATGGATCACCGTGGCCCTTCCGGTCGGCATGGCCATCGGCGCGCTGAGCAACGGCTGGATCTCGGACAAGCTGTTCGGCTCCAAACGTTACCTGGCGATCATGCTCTACATGTTCCTCGGTGCGGCCACCAGTTTGTGGATGTGGACCCTTGCCCCCCACAGCGCGACCGGCCTTGTGGCGTTGTTCCTCTGCGGTTTCTTCGTGTACGGCCCCGCTTCCAGCTTCTGGGCTCTGTGCCCGGACCTGGTGGGCGCCAAGCGCGCCGGCACGGCGACCGGCGTGATGAACTTCTCTTCCTATCTGTTCGCCGGCCTGGCGGAACCGCTGATCGGCAGTATGCTCGACAGTACCGGCAACACCTCGCTGATCTTCATCGTGGTCACCAGCGCCTGCCTGTGCAGTGCGATTGTCGCGTTGTTCATCAGGCGTTGATTGCCGGGCACGGCAGGTTGAATCGAAGGCGCGGCTTCTGAACAGGATCGTCTATGTACCAGTACCACAAGTGGCTACGTTCATTTCATGCAGTGGCCAAGACCGGCAGCTTCACCCTCGCCGCCGAGTACCTGAGCGTCGGCCAGCCCACGGTCAGTGAGCAGGTCAATGCCCTGGAGAAGAAGTTTTCCGTGGAGCTGTTCCATCGCCGCGGCCGCTTTATCGAAATGAGTGCCGCCGGGCACCAACTCTATGCGATCACCCAGGGCCTGTTCGGCCAGGAGGATGAAGCCGTGCAACTGCTGCAGAGTTTCAAGCAACGCAAGACCGGCATGCTGCGCCTGGGCGCGGTGTCCCCGCCCATTGCGATGAACCTGACCTACGAACTGATGCAGCGGCACCCGGACATCGAGCTGGAAACCTCGTTTTCTCCGGAAAAAGAGACCCTGGATCGCCTGTTCAACTTCGATATCGATGTGGCGATCCTGGCCCTGTCCGAATTCGACCAGCGTTTTGACACGCAGCTTTACCGGCGCTACCCGATCATTGCGGTGGTGCGCGAGGACCATCCCTGGGCCCGGCAGAAAGAAGTACAGGTCGAGCAGATCAGCGAAGAGAAATGGGTGCTGCGGGAAAAAAGCTCCCGCACTCGCCAATTGGTAGAGGAAAGCTGCAAGCGCCTGGGCGTCGCCCTCAATTGCGTCATGCAGTTGAACAGCCGCGAGGCCATCGTCCATGCCATCGCCAAGGGCATCGGTATCGGTTTCGTCTCGGCCGTCGAGTACACCGAAACGCCCGGCACCAAACCGATCACCTTCGTCAATCACCCGTTTTCCATCGACTACCACCTGTGCTGCCTGGGCATTCGCCGAAACCGGCCGATGATCGCGGAGCTGTTCGACTCGAGCCCAACGCCGGCCACCTGATTTCGTCTCACCCTTGAGCAATCCACAGGCCTACTTCCTGGCGACAGGAGGGACGGCCTGCCCACAACAAAAAATGGAGAAATACCATGAACTACCAACAACCGACCCAACTGCAAGCCGTGGTCCTGGACTGGGCCGGCACCGTTGTCGATTTCGGCTCCTTCGCCCCCACGCAGATTTTCGTCGAGGCCTTTGCCGAGTTCGGCGTCGCCGTTTCTCTGGAAGAAGCCCGGGGCCCGATGGGCATGGGCAAGTGGGATCACATCCGCACCCTGTGCAATCAGCCGCAGATCGCCGAGCGCTACCGTGCCGTGTTTGGCCGCCTGCCGACCGATGACGATGTCACCGCACTGTACGAACGCTTCATGCCGCTGCAGATCGAGAAAATCGCCCTGCACTCGGCCCTGATACCCGGCGCGCTGAACACCATCGATGCCCTGCGCGACAAGGGCCTGAAAATCGGTTCGTGCTCCGGTTACCCGGCCGTGGTCATGGAAAAGTTGGTCGAACTGGCGCGGCACAATGGCTACGTGGCGGACCATGTGGTGGCCACCGATGAGGTGCCGAACGGCCGCCCCTATCCGGCCCAGGCCCTGGCCAACGTGATTGCCCTGGGGATCAGCGACGTCGCCGCCTGCGTCAAGGTCGACGACACCTGGCCCGGCATTCTCGAAGGCCGTGCCGCCGGGATGTGGACGGTCGCGCTGACCTGTTCCGGCAATGCCCTGGGCTTGACCTACGAGCAATACAAAGCCCTGCCTTCCGACAGGCTGGACAGTGAGCGGGCCCGTATCGTCAAGATGTTCGATGGCTCCCGCCCGCACTACCTGATCGACACCATCGTCGATCTGCCGGCGGTCATCGAAGACATCAATGCCCGACTGGCCCGGGGTGAAACACCGCAAGTATCCTGAACGGATTCAGGCGTCAAGCGGCCGTCCCACGGGCGGCCGCCTCACTTGAAAAAATCACTCGGCGTCTTTCCGAACTGCTTCTTGAACATGGTCGTAAACGCACTCGGGCTGTCGTACCCCAACTCCCCGGCGATGTCGATGATCTTCTCCCCGACGGCGATGCGTTCCAGCGCCAGCAGCAGTCGCGCTTGCTGGCGCCATTGGCCGAAGGTCATGCCGGTTTCCTTGCGAAAGCGGCGCTGGATGGTTTTGGCGTCGAGGCTCAACCGCGCGCTCCAGTCCGACAAGGTCGAGCCATCGCCCGGGTCCTGCTGCAACGCGCTACAGATCTGGCTGATCCGTTGATCGCTGGGCTGCGGCAGGTTCAATGGCAAGGTCGGCAGTATCGTCAGTTCATCCAGGATCAGCCGCAGCACCCGGGCTTCCCGCGAGTCCGGGTCGCCATTGAAATCGAAATCCACCGAGACCTTGATCAGCTCACTGAGCAATGCGGACACACTCACCGCGCGGGTTTCACCGGGCAGGTCCGGGCTCGCGCCGGGGTGCACAAACACGCTGCGCATCTTGATCGGCCCGACACAGCGAATCCAGTGCACTACCCCACTCGGCATCCAGATGCCACGGCTCGGCGGCACCGTCCATTGGCTGGTGGCGGCGTGCACCACCATCACGCCTTCGATGGCATAGATCAGTTGATGCTTTTCATGGGAATGCGGCGCGATAAACCAGTTTTCCGGGTAGTCGGTCGCACTGCTGCGAACGCTCCAGCCGCCCTGGTCGATCTCCGCAAGAAATGTCTGTAATGGCTTGATCATGACGCCCTTTTTGCGATGGTCCGCGCCCGAGTTGCGCGAGACGGGCGACTTTGTGGGCCATAGGATAACGCCGAACCCTGAAATTGGCTGCGCCTTGCGTTCGCGGCTCGCGTTTTTTTATCCGGAAACCTGCCTATGTCGACCACCACCCTCAGCTCGCCCTCACCCACCGTCTCGGTCGCCAGCCAGGCCAGCCCCCTGGTCATGCGCGTCATCGGCGCCTGTGCGTTGGCGCACCTGATCAACGACCTGATCCAGGCCGTGCTGCCGTCGATCTACCCGATGCTCAAGGCCACTTATGGCCTGAGCTTCACCCAGGTCGGTCTGATCACCCTGACCTTCCAGCTCACTGCCTCATTGCTACAGCCCTGGATCGGCTTCTACACCGACCGTCATCCCAAACCATGGCTGCTGCCGGCCGGCATGGTCTGCACCCTGATCGGTATCCTGATGCTGTCGATGGTCGGCAGTTTCCCGGCGATTCTCGTGGCATCGGCGCTGGTGGGGGTTGGCTCGTCGACCTTTCACCCGGAGACCTCGCGGGTGGCGCGCCTGGCGTCGGGCGGGCGCTACGGCCTGGCACAGTCGACCTTTCAGGTCGGTGGCAACGCCGGCAGCGCTTTCGGCCCCTTGCTGGCCGCCGCGATCATCATTCCCTATGGCCAGGGCAACGTCGCCTGGTTCGGCCTGTTCGCGGTGTTCGCCATCCTCGTGCAATACGGCCTGAGCCGCTGGTATCGCAATCACCTGAACCTGTTCAAGCTCAAGCAAGGCAGCAAGGCCACCCACGGCCTGTCGAAACGGCGGGTGACCTTCGCTCTGATCGTGTTGGCGCTGTTGGTGTTTTCCAAATACTTCTACATGGCCAGCTTCACCAGTTACTTCACCTTCTACCTGATCGAGAAATTCGACCTGTCGGTAGCCAATTCGCAGCTGTACCTGTTCCTGTTCCTCGGTGCCGTCGCGGCGGGTACGTTCTTTGGCGGCCCGATCGGCGACCGGATCGGCCGCAAGCGGGTGATCTGGTTCTCGATCCTCGGCGCAGCGCCGTTCACCCTCGTCCTGCCCTACGTCGACCTGTTCTGGACGGGCGTGCTGAGCATGATCATCGGTTTCATCCTCGCCTCGGCATTCTCGGCCATCGTGGTCTTCGCCCAGGAACTGGTGCCCGGCAACGTCGGCATGATCGCCGGGGTGTTCTTCGGCCTGATGTTCGGATTCGGCGGGATCGGTGCTGCGCTGCTGGGGCACCTGGCCGATATCCATGGCATCGAGTACGTGTACACGCTGTGTTCGTTCCTGCCGCTGCTGGGGATTCTGACGATCCTGTTGCCGTCTACTGGGCAGCGCCCGTCGGTGTCTGGGCGCTGATGGCGGTTGCGGCAATGAAAGGCGCCTGAATCTGGTCAGGCAAACCTGACCAGATTGAGTGCCGGCAAAGGTCCGCCAGGAAACTGCACCAGCCGGGCGCCGACGTCGAGCACGCCCAAGTCGATGCCGAAGAAACCCAGGCGGTTGATCAAGCCACCGACCGTCTCCCTGGCTTGCGGGTCATCGCCGGAGAAAAACAGCACGCGGCGCCCGCCTTCCCTCCCCGGGTCGGCGCAAATCAGTTGCGGTTGCAGGTGATTGAATGCCTTGACCACCCGGGCACCGGGTACCAGCTCGGAGAACACCGCGCTGGATGTCCGGCCCTGCAAGTCGACGCCCTTGAACAGCGGTGCCTCGATCGGGTTGTTGGCATCGATCACAATCCGTCCGGCGAAGTCCGGCAGCCCTGCCAGTGCTGCCGGCAACTTCGACCAGTTCACCGCGACCAGCACGATCGGCTGTGCGGCGGCCTCCTCCCGGGTGCCGGCCTTGACCAGCGGCCCCAGTTCCCTGACCCGCTCAACCAGCGACGCCGGGCCACGGCTGTTGGAAAGGATGACGCTGATCCCCTTGCTTGCCGCTGCCCGGGCAAAAGCACTGCCTATAGCCCCCGCGCCGATCACACCGATAGTGGTCATGGTGAAAACTCCTCGTTCAATGAAAGAAATGGATCAAGCCGTGAAACCGCCGTCCGCGACGATGTCAGCGCCGGTGATAAAGGCCGCTTGGGGGCCGGCGAGGAAGGCCACGAGGCTGGCAATTTCGTGGGGCTGGCCGTAGCGGCCAACAGCGATGCCGGGCTTGACGAAATCGCTGACCGCGCCGCCATCCGGGTTCATGTCGGTATCGGTCGGGCCCGGATGCACGGTGTTGACCGTGATGCCTTTTGGTCCCAGGTCACGCACCAGGCTGCGGTTGAAACCGGTGATCGCGCCTTTGGTCAGGGTGTACAGAGAGGCAGTGGGGAATGCGGCATAACGGGTCATCGACGAACCAATATGGATGACGCGGCCGCCGTCCTTCATCTGGCGCACGGCTTCCTGGGTGGCCACGAACACGCCGGTGACGTTGACCGCGATCATGCGCTGGTAGGTTTCGAACTCGATGTCTTCGATCGGGCCGCCGAGGGCCAGGCCGGCATTGTTGACCAGAATGTCGATACGCCCAAAGGTGTCGACGGTTTGCGCAACCGCCGCACGCATCGCTTGCGGTTCACCGGCATCCGCCGCAATCGCAATGGCGCGGCCGCCTTCGCTGGCAATGGCCTGCACCACTTCCCGGGCTTTGTCCGGCGAGGCGCTGTAGGTCAGTGCCACCTGCGCACCGTCGGCGGCCAGGCGCCTGGCAATGGCCGCGCCGATCGAACGCGAGCCGCCGGTAACCAGGGCAACTTTTCCTGCAAGCGGGAGGGTTTGGGTCGTCATGATGGATTCACTCTCGGGTTAAGGTGAAATCATCATGGCCGCGCCAATACTTAATGATTAGAGTGCAATGACTTAAATCACTTTCAAGCATTCGTATCAGGTGAGCGATGGAAACCCTGGCCAATCTGGAGTCTTTTGTCCGTAGCGCGCAGACCGGTAGCTTTTCGGCCGCGGCCCGTCATCTCGCCCTGACGCCCGCCGCTGTCAGCCGCAATGTGGCGATGCTTGAACGCAACCTTGGCGTCCGCTTGTTCCATCGCTCGACCCGCAAGCTGACATTGACCGAAGCCGGCGAGCATTTCCTGGCGTCCATCGGCGGCAACCTCGACGCCTTGCAACACGCGATCAGTTCAGTGGCGACCGATCAGGGCGAACCTTGCGGGCAACTGAAGGTGAGCATGGCGCCAACCTTTGGCATCAGCCACGTGCTGCCCCTGCTGCCGGCGTTTCTGGCCCGTTATCCGTTGATTCGCCCGGAATGGCATTTCGAGAACCGCCAGGTAGACCTGATCGCCGATGGTTATGACGTGGCCATCGGCGCTGGCTTTGAGCTGGCCCAAGGCGTCATTTCACGACCGTTGGCCCCTGCTCATGTCATCGCTGTCGCTTCACCGGATTACCTGCGGGGCCGTCCTGTCCCCGCGACCCCGGACGCACTCGAAGACCTTGAAGGCATCTTGATGCGATCCCCCCAGACCGGTCGGGTACGGTACTGGAACATGCGCAACAAGGCCGGCGTGGAAGTGCCCGCGCAAGTCAGGGAAAGCATCATCGTCAACGATCCCGTTGCCGTGCGCGAGGCGGTATTGCTGGGGCTTGGCGTAGGGTTTCTCGCCGTGGCGGATGTGCAAGGCTGGATCGAACGCGGCGATCTGCTGCGCCTGGTGCCGGACTGGTACGCCGATGCCGGCACCATTTCCATGTACTTCGCCACACGCGCCCTCATGCCGACCAGGACCCGGGCGTTCATCGACTTCGTCAGCGAGGCATTTGAACAGCGACAACTGGCGCGCAGGTTTTCCGGGAGCGAGGGTTGAGCTCAGGGAAAGCCACCTGTGCTCCTGATCATTTCTGCTACCAGCCCTGTAGCACTCGGTAACACCCGGCCCCAATGCGGTGCGTCTTTTAAACGCCTTGCCGTGCGCCACCCCGCTCCACACGGGGCCACCCGCCATGGCGTACTTTGTGCATCCAAAGGCCATCCTCCTCTGCCTGTAGTCGCCATGCGCCCCAAGGAACTGAAACTCTGGACCACCGGAGTCGCCCACCTGCTCGACCTGCCTGCCGGGCATGCGCGGCTGTCGGGGTTAAGCCACTGGCTTCGACAAATCTGCCCGGTCGATCATTTCGTGTTGTTTGTCTACGAAGGCAATCACCGGCCACTGGCGTTGTTCGATACGTTCTCAGCAGACAAGCGCGCAGTGTATGTCGACGACTACCAGTGCGGGCCTTACCTGCTCGATCCGTTCTACCTGGCTTGTACACGCGGGCAGGCGCCGGGGCTGTGGCGTCTGCGCCAGTTCGCCCCCGACCATTTCTACCTTGGCGAATACTTCCTGACCTATTACCAGCAAACAGGGCTGGCCGAGGAAGTGGCGTTTTTCGTCGACCTCGGCAACGGCGCCATGGCGGTGTTGTCGCTGATGCGTTCCAGTGCCAGTTGCGCCTTCAGCCGGGACGAAATGCAGCTCGTCGAATGCGCGCAAGCGGTGGTCGAGCAAGTCATCAATGAAGCCTGGCGCATGCGCCAGGCCCAGCAACCGCGACCGGCGCAGGACCTGGACTTCAAGATCCGCGAAGCCTTCGACCACTTCGGCGCGCACATCCTCACCGGGCGCGAGCAGGAGATTGTCCAGCTGTTGCTGCGCGGCCACTCCAGTGCTTCGGTGGCTGAGCAACTGAACATCAGTCCCGGCACGGTGAAAATTCACCGCAAGAACATCTACGCCAAGCTGGGCATTGGCAGCCAGTCGGAGTTACTGGGGTTGTTCATTCGGGAGCTGACGGAGGATCCCGGCCTCAGGCTGCAAGCCTGATACCTGTCAGCTAGCACAACACCCTGTGGGAGCGGGCTTGCTCGCGAAAGCGGTGTGTCAGGCAACTGATATGGCAACTGGAATATCGCTTTCGCGAGCAAGCCCGCTCCCACAGGTCTTTGTGTTGCCTGGATAGGTGTGGTTATTCAGGCGGATCGAGTTGATCCAGTGCCCGGTTCACCGCCAACTCCCCCAACATGATCACCTGCGCAATACCCAACAATGCATTGCGGCTCGGCCCTTCCAGATGATCCACCAGATCGTTGGCCATGACATTGGCCGACGCCAGCGACTCGCAGGCGTGCACCAGCAAGGTTTCGGTATTGAGTTCGGGATTGACGATGAACATGGTGCTGGGCTTGCGCGGCGTCGCCATGATCTGGGGGCCGGGGTTGAGGTCGTAATCGAGGCTTTCGCACGGAGATGCCGGATCAGTGTCAGGCGGGTTGGGTGTGACCTTGAACATAGTGAAACTCCTCGCATTGTAAAAAGGAGCCATCACTCTCACGCTACCAAACGTAGGGTGGTGGCCATACGCAGGTTGGTAGACCGGGATGCAAGGAGACCGGCGCGCCCGAAGGCGCCCTGTGCATGGCCACCATAAAGCAGAGTAGAAAAACGCTGCAGATGATGACGCTTTGCACCTCACATAGCCGGGCTACCAAACCCGATCACTGTTGTTATCCAGCGACCGGCAAACGATAAAACCCAGGCCCAAGGCGCACAAGCCGGCGGATTCTGGCGTACCTGTAGGCATCGACGCAAGGTGGTGTAGCCTTCGCGAAGTAACCCCGGATGTCTTTAAACACGCATCTGCATTTTGTGTAGGAGCGAGCTTGCTCGCGATGGTCGTTAACGAATACGCGGGATGACTGGCTGAACGCAGCGCTCTTGAGTCCATCGCGAGCGAGCTCGCTCCTACAACAATCTGCTTCTATCCCCGTAGGGATATATACACCGCAAAACCCCCATTGTTAGTTTGGCCCCCGACGCACTGATTCATCACTGCAAGGGAGCCCGCCTCGTGAACAACACCCCGCCAAGCGATATCGAATTCTGCAATGTGGTCAAACGCTATGGCGAGGTGCAGGCCGTCAGCGGTCTGGATTTCGCGGTGCGGCGTGGCTCGTTTCATTCCTTTCTCGGCGGCTCGGGCTGTGGCAAGACCACTACCCTGCGCATGATCGCCGGTTTCGAACAGCCCACCAGCGGCGAGGTTCGCCTGGCCGGCAAGAGCGTGGCCGGTGTGCCGGCGTTCGAGCGGCCGGTGAACATGGTGTTCCAGCATTACGCGCTGTTCCCGCACCTGACCGTGGCGCAGAACATTGCCTACGGCCTGCGCTATCGCACACCGCGCCCGGACAAGAAACAGCAACTGCGCATGGCCGATGAAGCGCTGGAAATGGTGCGCCTGAGCGGCTTTGGCCAGCGCAAGCCGAGCGAGCTTTCCGGTGGCCAGCAACAGCGTGTTGCCCTCGCCCGCGCGCTGGTCAACAAGCCGACGGTGTTGCTGCTCGACGAGCCGCTGGCCGCGCTGGACCGCAAGCTGCGCAAGGAGATGCAATCGGAGTTGCTGCGTTTGCAGCGCGAGGTCGGCATCACCTTCGTGCTGGTCACCCACGACCAGGAAGAAGCCCTGTCGATGAGCGACAGCATCAGCGTGATGCACAACGGTTCGATCATCCAGACCGCCACCCCGGAGCAACTCTACGAGGCTCCGGCCAGCCGCTACGTCGCCGACTTTATCGGCGAGTCCAACCTGTTCGACGGCACCGTGCGCCAGCTCAACGGCAATTCGGTGGTGCTGCGTACCGAGCAGGGTCTGGAACTGACCAGCCCGCTGACGCCTACCGGCAAAGCCCTGAGCGCCAACACAGCCGGCTGCATCGCGGTGCGCCCGGAGCTGATCAGCATCGCCGACACCAATACCGAGATGAGCCGCGAAGTGAAGCTGCCGGGCTGCGTCGAAGACCGGATCTACCTGGGAAACTCCACCGAATACCGCGTACGCACCCAGGCCTTCGGCGTGGTTTGCGTGCGGGTGCCGCGCCAGCAGGATCACGGCGCCAATGCCTTCGAACACGGCGCAGCGGTTCGCGTCGGCTGGGATCACGCCAATGGGTTGGCCATGGCGTTGTAAATCATCGATTCGTTTCATCAACCGGATGTGGAGCGTGTTATGGACCAGAAGACCTTTATCAAAACCCTGCGCAGCTGGCAGAACGGCTCGATCAGCCGCCGCGAGTTCCTTGGTCGCACCGGCCTCGGCATTGCCGCCGCCGTGGTCGCGACCAATATGCCCGGCCTGCTGACCTCCAGCGCCGAGGCCGCCGAACAAGCCAAGCTCGGTGATCGCCTGTCGCTGGCGACCTGGCCGAACTACCACAGCCAGGAAAACCTCGACGCCTTCGGCAAGACCACCGGCGCCCGGGTGTCGATGAGCGTGTTCGGTTCCAACGAAGAAATGCTCGCCAAATTGCAGGCCGGCGGCAGTGGCTGGGACGTGCTGGTGCCGACCAACTACACCATCAGCACCTACGTCGGGCTGGGCCTGATCGAACCGCTGGACCTGTCGCGCATTCCCAACTTCGATGCCTCGGCGTTCCAGCAGAAATTCATGGCCCAGGGCACGGTGGACGGCAAGGTCTACGCGGTGCCGAAAAATTGGGGCACCACCGGCATGCTCTACGACACCGGCAAGCTGAAAAACGGCCCGACCAGCTGGAAGGAATTCTGGGTCGCCGCCCAGGGCCCGGCCAGTGGCCGGACGATGGTCCACGACTACCAGTTGACCGCCATCGGCAACGCCCTCAAAAGCTTCGGCTACAGCTTCAACTCCCTGGACCCGAAAGAACTGGCCGACGCGGAAAAGCTGCTGATCGAGGTCAAGCCGCACCTGTTCGCGATCAACTCCGACATTCAACCGTCGATGCGCAGCGGTGATGCCTGGCTGGCTATGTCCTGGACCGGCGACGCTTCGCAACTGCACCGCGACAACGCGCAAATGCAGTTCGAATTGGGCAAGGAAGGGGGCGAGTTGTGGAGCGACTTCTTCGCGATTCCCAAAAGTTCGGAGCACAAGGACGCCGCTTACGCATTCATCAACTACCTGCTCGATCCGCAGCACAACAAGCTGGAAGTGCTGAGCCACGGCTACCCGAGCGGCGACAAGCGTGTCGACGCACTGCTGCCTGTGGCGATGCTCGACGATCCGATCATGTACCCGGCCGCCGAGGCCTTGAGCCCGCTTGAGTTCGGTGCCGCCGCGACGCTGACCAGCCCGGCCCGCGCCGAACTGATGGCGCGTTTCAAGTCCGCCTGATCGCCTGACCATGGCCAATGAGGAGTCATCCATGAATGCCGCCGCCCACCCGCAAACGGTGCAGCCGGGCCATGCCCTGTCGGTCGAGGCTCGCCAGCGGCGCAGCCTCGGCCGGCGCATCACCCTGCTGATGCTCTTGCCTTCGACCCTGTGGTTCCTGCTGCTGTTGTTGATGCCGCTGGTGATCATCCTGGTCTTCAGTTTCGGCGAGCGCAGCGCCGTGGGCGGTTACGCCGGTGGCTTCACCCTGGCCAACTACCTGAACCTCGGCTCTCGCGGCGCAGCGTTCAGCAACACGCTGATGCTCGCGCCGCTGGGCACACTGGTGTGCCTGGTGGCGGCCTATCCGCTGGCGTACTTCCTCGCGGTCAAGGTCAGCCGGAACCGTTCGCTGTTGCTGACCCTGGTGATCGTGCCGTTCTGGACCAGTTTTCTGATCCGCACCTATGCGTGGATTTTCATCCTCAGCGGCAAAGGCATTCCGGCGCTGCTGGCCAGCCTGGGTCTGGAGGATGTGCGACTGATCAACACGCCGTGGGCGGTGCTGATCGGCATCGTCTACGGCTACCTGCCGCTGATGGTGTTCCCGATCTACGTCAGCCTGGAAAAACTCGACAAGCGCCTGCTCGAAGCGTCCGCCGACCTGGGCGCCAGCGCCTTCGAAAGCTTTCGCCGGATCACCCTGCCGCTGTCCGCGCCGGGGATCATCACCGGGGTGATGCTGGTGTTCATCCTGCTGATGGGCGAGTTCCTGATCCCGGCCATTCTCGGCGGCGGCAAGGTGTTCTTTGTCGGCAATGCGCTGGTCGACCTGTTCCTGCAATCGCGCAACTGGCCGTTCGGCAGTGCGCTGGCCATGACGTTGGTGGCGATGATGCTGCTGATCATCGGCGTGTATCTGAAACTGGTGGCGCGCTACGGCGGCCGCCCTGCCGACGGAGGTTTGTGACATGTGGCTGCGCAGCTATTCCACTTCGCTGTACCTGTTCCTCTACGCGCCGATTGCCTTGATCGTACTGTTCAGCTTCAACGCCGGGCGCAGTGGCCTGGCCTTCCAGTGCTGCTCGGTGCAATGGTTCGGTACCGCGTTCGGCAACCCCTTCATCATGGAAGCCCTGGGCAACAGCGCGCTGATCGCCTTCAGCTCGGCGGTGATCGCCACGCTGTTCGGCACCCTGGCGGTGTTCGGCTTGCAGCGTTGCGGCGCCAAGGTGCGCCTGCTGTTCGATGCGCTGACCTACTGCGCGATCATCGTGCCCGGTATCGTCATCGGTATCTCGACGCTGATCGCCTTCATCAGCCTGTTCGACCTGATCAACCCGCTGCTGGCGAGCTGGTTGCCCACTGTGCCGAAGTTGAACATGGGGTTCTTCACCGTGATCGCCGCACACTCGCTGTTCACCATGGCCCTGGTGATGGTGATCGTGCGCAGCCGCGTCGATTCCCTCGACAAGGCCTTGCTGGAAGCCTCGGCGGACCTCTACGCCCCCCCGATGGACACCTTCTGGCGGGTGACCCTGCCGCAGATCAGCCCGGCGATCATGGCCGGGTTCCTGCTGGCCTTCACCTTCAGCTTCGACGATTTCATCATCGCCTTCTTCGTCGCCGGTTCCGAAACGACGTTGCCGATCTACATCTTTTCCTCCATCCGCCGCGGCGTGACGCCAGAGATCAACGCGATTTCCACGGTGATCATCTGCGTGTCGCTGGCCCTGCTGTTCACTTCCCGCCATCTGCAAAACCGCCGCACCGGCGTCCAGGAGTCGCACCATGCGTGATCAGCTCTACATCAACGGCGAATGGGTCAGCCCGGACCTGGGTGGCTATCTGGACGTGATCGATCCTGCCACCGAACAGGTTTTGCACCGCGTGGCAGCGGGTACTGAAGAAGATGTCGACCATGCCGTGCGCGCCGCTCGCAGGGCCTTCGATAATGGTTGGGGTCAGACCAGCGGCGCCGAGCGTGCGCAGTGGCTGGAGGCATTGGCCGATGAACTGGAGGCCGGCAAACAGGCACTGGCGGAACTGGAAGTGCGCGACAACGGCAAACCGCTGCCCGAAGCGCAGTGGGACATTGGCGATGCGATTGGTTGCTTTCGTTACTACGCCGGTCTGGCCCGCGAACTGGATCAGCAGCAGGACCAGCCGCTGGCCTTGCCGGACGAGCGCTTCCGTTGCCGCATCCGCCACGAACCGATAGGCGTGGCCGGGCAGATCATTCCCTGGAACTACCCGCTGCTGATGGCCGCGTGGAAAGTGGCGCCGGCGCTGGCCGCCGGGGCCACGGTGGTGCTGAAACCGTCCGAGCTGACGCCGCTGACCGCCCTGGAACTGGCCGCCGCCGCCGACCGTATCGGCCTGCCCGCCGGGGTATTGAACCTGGTCACCGGCCTCGGCGCCGACGCCGGCAGCCCGCTCACCGAGCATCCGGGCGTGGACAAACTGGCCTTCACCGGCAGCGTGCCCACCGGGACGAAAATCATGTCGGCGGCGGCGCGGGACATCAAGAACATCAGCCTGGAACTGGGTGGCAAGTCGGCCTTCATCGTATTCGATGACGCCGATGTCGAAGCCGCCGTGGAGTGGATTCTGTTCGGGATCTTCTGGAACCAGGGCCAGGTGTGCAGCGCCACGTCACGCCTGCTGGTGCAGGAAAGCATCGCCCCACGCCTGATCGAACGGCTGGTGGAGGAAACCCGCAAGATCAGCATTGGCCCCGGCATGCAGCCCGGGGTGCTGCTGGGTCCGCTGGTCAGCCAGGGCCAGTACGACAAGGTGCTCGGTTTCATCGACCAGGGCCTGGCCAGTGGCGCCCGTTTGCTCACCGGCGGACGGCGCCCGGCGCATCTGGCCGAAGGGTATTTCATTGAGCCGGCGATCTTCGATGAGCCCGGCCACAGCAGCATTCTGTGGCGCGAAGAAGTGTTCGGCCCGGTGCTGTGCATCAAGCGCTTCAAGACCGAAGAACAAGCCGTGCAAATGGCCAACGCCAGCCGCTTCGGCCTGGCCGCCGCCGTGATGAGCGCCGATCTGCAGCGCACCGGCCGGGTCGCCAACCAGCTGCGCGCCGGGATCGTCTGGGTCAACTGCTCGCAACCGACCTTCGTCGAAGCGCCTTGGGGCGGGATGAAACACAGCGGCATCGGCCGGGAACTGGGGCAATGGGGGCTGCACAATTACCTGGAGGTCAAGCAGGTGACCGAGTACGTCAGTGACCAGCCTTGGGGGTGGTATTTGAAGTAAACCAGTCAACTGTGGGAGCGGGCTTGCTCGCGAAGGCGGTAGTTCAGTCAATATCTCTATTGGATTTGCCGGACTCTTCGCGGGCAAGCCCGCTCCCACAGGGATTTTGGCCAGCCGTGGGATTGGCGTTCACTGAAGATCAAACTGTGGGAGCAGGGTTGTGGCGACGGGCTCACAACGCGTAACTTGATTGACCAGCCCTCCAAGACACGCCGGAGTTGATCCATGCGCATCGCCTTGCTGTCCGACATGCACCTGTCCGTCAACGCGGTCCCCTTTCCCGCCGTGGACGCCGATATTGTCGTGCTCGCCGGGGACATCGCGCGCCCCGCCAAGGCCATCGAGTGGGCCAGGGCGTGCCCGGTTCCGCTGCTGTACGTGGCGGGCAATCATGAGTTCTATGGCAGTGACCTGGTCTCCACCTACGAACAGTTGAACAGCCTGGCGCAAGGCACGCAGATCCACGTGCTGGAACGTAAGGAGTACGTGCACGACGGCGTGCGTTTTCTCGGTTGCACCTTGTGGTCTGACTATCGTCTGCTCGACAGCCCCGAGGATCGAGCGCTGGGCATCGACCTGGCGATTCAACTGATCCGTGACTTCAGCCACATCAAGATCGCCCCCGATTTTCCAGACCTGTTCACGCCGGCCATTTCCCAGCTGGTGTTTCTGCAGACGGTCGCCTGGCTGGAAGACTGCTTCGCCCGCGACAGCAGCACGCCCACGGTGGTGGTCTCGCATTTCGCCCCGACACGATCGAGCATCAGCCCGACCTTTGCCGATTCGCCTGTCAACTCGAGTTTTGTCTCGGATCTCGAATCGCGGATCAAAGACTGGCAGCCGGCGCTGTGGCTGCATGGCCACACCCATGGCAGTTTTGATTATCGGGTGGGCAACACCCGCGTGGTCTGCAACCCTCGGGGCTATGCCAAGAACGGCATCAACGAAAACCCCGACTTCGATGATGCCTTCGTGATTGATCTGGATTTCTGAGGTAACTCTCGAGTCAGCAGCACCGCGTATTGCACTTGCCCCGACCGAAACGCGCTTCCTGGCGTTCGCGGAAAAACGCTTCATAACTCATCACTGGCTCGCCCGGACGGTTGCGGGCCATTTGTGCCACGTAGTTGTCGTACTCGGGAACGCCGACCATCAATCGGGCGCTCTGGCTGAACATTCTGGCGACCTGCTGCAGTTTGCGGAACATGGCGGAGCTCTCTGTTGTCGTGGGACCTGGCCCCATGAAACCGCGCTCATGTATCGGCATTGTGTCCAGATCGGGCGCCTTTGTATTTTCAAGTATCCAGGCTCGCGCCCGATGCGACGCCGGCAACCCGCTACACTTTCCTCGCTCCGCCGCTGCTCCCGAGCGGCCAAGCCCCCTGACTTCTGATCTGGAGGTATCCCATGAGCGACAGCAGCGAACTCACCACCTTTACCGGCTGGGCCGCCACGACAGCGGGCGCGCCACTGGAACGCTACAGCTACGATCCCGGTCCGTTGGGCAACGATGAGGTGGAAGTCGCCGTAGAGTATTGCGGCGTCTGCCACTCCGATCAGTCGCTGATCGACGACGACTGGGGTATCAGCCGCTACCCGTTCATTCCCGGCCATGAGGTGGTCGGTCGTATCGTGCGGATGGGCCCCCAGGTGCGCGGCCTGCAACTGGGGCAACGGGTGGGCATCGGCTGGTACAAGGGCAGTTGCATGCATTGCACGTCCTGTATCGAAGGCTCGCATAACCTGTGCAGCACGGTGCAACCGACCATCATCGGCAGCAACGGCGGCTTTGCCGACCGCGTCCGCTCGCACTGGGCCTGGGCCCTGCCGATCCCGGCCGGGCTCGACCCGGCAATGGCCGGGCCGTTGTTCTGTGCCGGCTCGACCGTGTTCAACCCGCTGGTGGAATTCGGCATCAAGCCCACCGACCGGGTCGGCGTGGTGGGTATCGGCGGCCTTGGTCACCTGGCGCTGCGCTTTCTCAACGCCTGGGGCTGCGAAGTCACTGCGTTCACCTCATCGCTGAGCAAGCAGGACGAAGCCAGGCGCCTGGGCGCACACAAGGTGGTTGCCTCGACCGACTCCGATGCGCTCAACGACATTGCCGGCACCCTGGATTTTCTTCTGGTCACCGCCAACGCCAACCTCGACTGGACCGCCATGCTCGCCACCCTGCGTGGCAAGGGGCGCCTGCACTTTGTCGGCGTCGTGCCCGACGCGATTCCGGTGCACGTGTTCAACCTGATTCCCCAGCAAAAAACCATGTCCGCCTCACCGGTGGGTTCACCGGCCAACACCGCGATGATGCTGGAGTTCTGCGCCCGCCATCAGATCCTGCCGCAGGTCGAGATGTTTCCCATGAGCCGGATCAACGACGCCATCGATCACTTGCGCAGCGGCAAGGCGCGCTACCGCGTGGTGCTGGATGCCAGCCAGTGACAGGAGAGCCGAACGCGGTCTCCTGTAGGAGCTGGCCTGCCAGCGATGGTCGTTAACGATAACGCGTGTGAACTGGATGAACGCGGCGCGCTTGAGTCCATCGCCAGCAAGCTGGCTCCTACAGTTTCAGCGTGGGCACGGTCCCCTGTGGGAGCTGGCTTGCCAGCGATGGTCGTTAACGATAACGCGTGTGAACTGGATGAACGCGGCGCGCTTGAGTCCATCGCCAGCAGGCTGGCTCCTACAGTTTTCCCGAGTGGGCACGTTCCCCTGTGGGAGCTGGCTTGCCAGCGATGGTCGTTAACGATTACGCGGGTGAGCTGGATGAACGCGGCGCGCTTGAGTCCATCGCCAGCAGGCTGGCTCCTATGTATGGACTCGCCCCCACTTTCAACCTGCTTCTAAACACTGCTGCCCGGTTGCATCTATGTATCAGGCCTGTTTGAGGAAGCCTTGAACGGCTTCTGGCCAACATTGGATAAGCGCGCGGTATGCCGATTACAGTGAGGCCTCAAGGGCCGGTAGGAGCCCAGGCATCAATCCGCGACGGTCTGACCTGGGGTCAATGTTTTTTAGCATGGGTTGGAGCGGCTTAACGCCCCGGTGGCAGAACGCTATTGATCAGTGACTCATCGCCACCTCGGGGCCATTTCCCGGCCGGCGATGATAAGTCTGATCGTTTTGTAGTAGTACCCAGAGAATGCGCAGGTTGCGGTTGGCCAATCGCACTGCCGCCTCCTTGCGCCCCAGGCGGGAGATCCAACGCTGTAGACGTTGGTCGTCCGGCTGCTGTGAGTCAGATCGTATCTGCCTTAAAACAGCATGGGCTCCTTGGATCGTCAGACTGCGCAAGTAGGCATCGCCATGTTTGCACATCTTGCCCAGTCGGATTTTATCGCCGCTGCTGTGCTGGTTGGGCACCAACCCGAAGTACGCGGCAAACTGCCGGGCGTTGGCGAAGCGTTCAGGCTCGGTCTGCTTGGCCAGCAGCGCCGTGGCGATGATTGGACCAACACCGCGCACAGTCATCAGCCGCCTCGCTATCTCACTCTCTTTCGCCGCCGTTTCCAGTCGGCCGGTCAGTACGTTGACGCGTTCACCCAGTTGACTCCATTCACCCAGCAGTTCGGCGATCAGCTCGCGCAGTAGATCGGGCAATGGCTGGGTAACATCTTCCAATATCCGAGGCACGAGCTGGCTGATCGCCATTTCGCCCTGCGCCAGAGCCACGCCATGTTCCAGCAGCAAACCGCGCATCTGATTGCCCACCGCCGTGCGTCGCCGTATATATCCCTGTCGAGCTCGGTGCAGTGCCTGCATCGCGAGCGCCGCCGGGCTCTTGACCGGAACGGCTGAAATCGTGCTATCGCGGCCTGCACGTAGGATAGCGAACGCATCGTTGTGATCATTTTTCGGGCCACAGCGATGTTTGGCAACAAGCTGGGCCGGCAGGATGCGGACCGGATTGCCCTGTATTTGCAGTAACCGCGCCCACGCCTGAGCGCCTGGCCCGGTTTCCACCAAGACCGTCACACTCTCGGGAAGCTTGTGCAGAAATACCTGGAAGGCCTCGCGGGACTTGATTCGATCCTCGAATTTTACCTGGCCGAGAGCATCCTCCCCGGCGACCTGAAAGACCTTTTTTGCAAGATCTACCGCAACGGTCGTGCACGCCGACTCGTCGGCTGACAAAGACTGATTGAACATCGTATGCTTTTTCATGGCCTCGCCCTCGCTGTCGTTGGCTTCTATAAGAATGCCACCGCGGCGCACAGACGCCTCGGCTTGGGCGAGTCCATTTAATTACAGTTTTAGCGTGGGCACGGTCCCCTGTGGGAGCTGGCTTGCCAGCGATGGTCGTTAACGATAACGCGGGTGAGCTGGATGAACGCGGCGCGCTTGAGTCCATCGCCAGCAGGCTGGCTCCTACAGGCTCCCGGGAATACGTGAAGGACCTTTTTTGTCCTCAGGGATTGGCTGCCTGCGCCTGCGCCGGCGCCATTGGCATGTGCGGGTCATTCCAGCTGAACCGATAGGCTTTGCCGGTTTCAGGCGGCTGGCATTTGCCGTTGTCGGCATCCGCGCCCACGATCGACCAGTTCGCCCGGGCGTTTTCGCCCAGCTCACGGGCCGCTTCGGCGTTGAAACACTGGTTCAAAACGTCATCCGGCACCAACGCGTAGGCCTTGGGGTGTTCGCGCAGATACAGCGCGGCCTTTTCGATGGACGAGTTTTCCATGCCGAAATGCACGATCGGCTGGCGGGCGAACAACCAGTGCCCCTCCTCCCAGTTGACCAGTACCAGATCGGCGCCCCGGGTCATGGTCGCCGCCTGCGCCATGAGCACCTGATCAATATTGGTGCCGTCCTTGAGCGGTTCGATGAAACCCCGGGCGAACCACAGCGCGAACCAGGTTGCCACCAGTGCCGGGAACACTCGACGCCAACGCGGGTGCTTTTTGAACCAGCGCTTGAGCAGCCAAGGAATCAGCGGCGCGGCGACCAGCACCAGCCCGGGCAGCGCCGGGTAGATGTACAACTTGCGCTTGCCCGTGCTGATGCAGAAAAACAGCACCACCAGCACCACCCAACCGAGCAATACCAAAACCCTGCCGTCGCGTTTTTGCAACTGCCGGCGCCAGGCAGGCACCAGCCATGGCAGTACCAGCACCAACGGTAGCCAATACTGCGGAATCACCTTGGTGAAGAAGTACCAGAACGGTTCGCGGTGATGCCATGCCGCGGCATAGCGGCCCGCGGTCTGACGCAGGAGGATCTCCCGCGCATAGGCCATTTCGTCGGCGCTGCCATTGAGGATGATCGACAAGGCCAGGGGCAACAGCCAGATCGCGATGGCGCCAAGCATCAGCGCAACCCCCAGCAACCACTTGCGCGCCTCGCCAGGCATGGCCACCACACCGGGCCAGCCCTTGCGCACCGCATAGGCGTACGGAATCAGCAACAGCGCCGGCAGGAAACCCACACCCTTGGTGATCACACCGATGCCCATGGCCACGCAGCCGGCGTAAAACCAGCGCCACGCCGGGCCGAGCAGCAGATGGCGCGCCAGACCGTAGAGCCCAAGCGAAGTGAACAGAATCAAAAAGCTGTCGATCTGGCCGGTGCGCAGGATGCTGTAGGTCTGGTAGGTCGCCAGGTACAGCAGCGCGGCGTTGCGCCCGGTACGCTGGGTCCACAGGCGACGACCCAGGTCATAGACCATCGCCGTGACCGTCACCGCCGAAAACAGTCCCGGCAGGTAGAGCGCGATGTTGGGCTTGCCGGTCAGCCAGGTGAAGAGCGCCACCGTCCACATGAAAATCGGCGGTTTGTCACCGTAGATCTCGGCGGCACGGTGCGGGATCAACCACGAGCCGTTTTGCAGCATCTCCAGGGCGACGCCGAGGAAGCGCTCCTCATCCACGTTCTGAGCCTGGCGTAGCCCCAGCCCCGCGCCGATCAGCAACAGGGCAAGCAGCATCAGTCCCAGGCACTCGACCCGGGGCGACAACGATCTACGCATGGTTTATTCCTTCACGCTGCGGCTTTTGGCAATCAATTGCAGGTTGCGAAAATAGACGATGGAACCAAAGGCCTGCCCGGCAATGAACACCGGATCCTGACGGTAGATGGCGTAAGCCAGCAGCAAGGAGCTGCCGACGATGCTCAGGTACCAGAAGCTGGTCGGGATCACGCTGCGCTTTTTGTATTCGCTGTACAGCCACTGCAGGACAAAACGCCCGGTAAAGGCAATCTGCCCCGCAAAACCGACCACCAGCCACAGAGTTTCACGGGTCAGCATCATCCTTCGAGCTCCTGGGCAATGGTGTTCAGCCGCGTGCGCTTGATCAGCCACCAGACGCCGATCAGGTCAAGAATGCCCACCAGCGCGCGGTCGAGATTGCCGTATTTCGACACCCCGGCCGTGCGCGGCCGGTGGTTGACCGGGTGCACGATCATGCGCCCGTTGTGGCGCTGGATCAGCGCCGGAATGAAGCGGTGCATGTGGTCGAAGTACGGCAGGCGCAAGAACGCCGCGCGCTCGATCAGCTTCAGGCCGCACCCGGTGTCCGGGGTGGCGTCCTTGAGCAGACGCCGGCGCAGGTTGTTGGCGAACCGCGAGGCGTAGCGTTTGCTCGCGGTGTCGCGGCGATTGACCCGGTGCCCGGCGACCAGTTGCACATCGACCTTGCCCGGTTCGCCACGCACCAGCGCCAGCATGCCGGGGATGTCCGCCGGGTCGTTCTGGCCGTCGCCATCGAGGGTCGCCAGCCATTGCCCGCGCGCCTCGCAGGCGGCGTGGTACAGCGAAGTGCTCTGCCCCAGCGACCGCTCGTGATGAAGGATGCGCAGGGTGCTCAAGCCATCGTGGCGGATCTGCCGCAGTTCCTGCAGGGTCGCATCGGTGCTGCCATCGTCGACGACGATGATTTCGTACGACTCATCGGCCAGCGCCACGCGGATTTCCTCAAGCAGCGGCTTGAGGTTGTTCGCTTCGTTTTTGGCCGGGATCAGCACGGATACAAAAATGTCTTGGCTCATGGGGTCTCTCTCGCCTTTCATGATTTTTTCGAGATCAGAGGCGAACGCTTCAAATCCGATAGAACTGCCGATACCACTGCACAAACGCTGCGACGCCGGTTTCCAGCGTCACCTGCGGGCTGAAGCCCACCCACTCGGCCAGTGCCGAGACATCGGCCCAGGTCTTGACCACATCACCGGCCTGCAGCGGCAGGTAGTTGCGCCGGGCCTGCCGATCGAGGGCCGACTCCAGGCACTCGACGAAATCCAGCAACGCCACCGGCTTGCCACGCCCGATGTTGAAGAGCCGGTTGACGCCAGCGCCAGAGCCTTGCGGCACCGGTGGCTTTGGGCGCAGTCGGGCGATGCCTTCGACAATGTCGTCGACATAGGTAAAGTCGCGCGACATCTGGCCCTGGTTGTAGATGTCGATGGGCAGGCCTTTGAGGATGGCGTCGGTAAACTTGAACAGCGCCATGTCCGGGCGGCCCCACGGGCCGTAGACGGTGAAAAAGCGCAAGCCACTGGCTTTCAAGCCATACAAGTGGCAGTAACTTTCGGCCAACAGTTCATTGGCGCGCTTGCTGGCGGCGTACAGCGATACGGGATGATCGACAGGGTCCTCGACATTGAACGGCATCTTGCTGTTGGTGCCGTACACCGAGCTGCTCGAGGCATAGATCAAGTGCTCGGGGCGATGGTGCCGACAGGCTTCCAGCACATTGAGGAAACCCACCAGGTTCGACTGGGCATAGACATCCGGGTTGTCCAGCGAGTAACGCACCCCGGCTTGCGCCGCCAGGTGCACCACCTCGGTAAAACCATGGTCGCGGAACAGGTCCATCAGGGCCGGTTTGTCGACGATGTCCATTTTCCGGAAGCGAAAACCCGGCAATGTCTCCAGCACCTTGAGGCGTGCGTGCTTGAGCTCCACGTCGTAGTAGTCATTGAGGTTGTCGATACCGACGACGTCCTGACCCTCGCGGCACAAGCGCCGGACCGTATGAAAACCGATGAAACCGGCGGCACCGGTGACCAGGACGGTCATGGCACGCACGCCGGCGACTGCGCCGCGATCGGCGCGAGGTTACTGATCCGGACCCTCGTCAACTTCATGTGTAGTCCCTGCTTATCTCGTCATTCACGCACGGTTGCGTCATGAAGCTTATAAAACAGACACATTTCAGTTTGGATAACGCCGCGCACGAGCTCTGCAAAAAACACTATTGGGCCGAAATCAGCGCGGCTACCTGGCCGATCCGTCGTGGGGTTTATAAAACCGGAACAGGCCGATATCCACGGTCCTGATGTATTCCTTGGCCCAATCCGGCTTGACCGTACGATCATGGAAATACAGGGCACCCTGGGTGCGATCCGGCAGCTCCTTGTTCAGGGCCTTGCGCGCAATTTCCTTGGCCATCGCGTAAGGCACTTCTTCCTGGACCGAATCGGATTTGCCGTCACACCACCAGGAAAACTGGCAGCTCTTGGTCTCCGATCCCTGCTTGACCACTTTGCACACCGTGTCCGGAAAGCCCTCGTGGCCCAGGCGATTCATGACCACATTGGCCACCGCCTCCATGTCGGCAGAGTCCTTGCCCTTGGCTTCCCAGTAAATGGAGCGGGCCAGGCACGTGATCGCATCGTCCAGCGGCGCGGCACCCGCCGGGTCAACGGCCTGGACCTCGGACGGGGTGATGGCTTCTGCCTTGGGAGCCGTTGCGGGGGATTCATTCTCGGCGGCCTTCTGTTCCAGCACCTGGGCCTTGTTCTCCGCCGATTCCTCTTTTTGCTCCTGATCCGTAGCCGATACCGGGCCGGCGAGCAGTGTGAGGGCGAAGCAGGTGGCGATCCAGTCGAGGCGCATGGTCGGTGTCGCTCGGTGAGTGGTTCGATTCAGTCTAGTCGTGAAATGATTTCGCCCACCCCACTACACTCTGGATAAATCCGTTGTCTTAAATGGGCCAACTTCGCGCATCATGAGCGCCATCTGCTCAAAGGGGATTTTCATGGGATTCATCTCATCCGCAATGCGCTTGGCCGGTGTGTCACTGGGCCTGGTATGTGCCGCCAACGCCATGGCGGCGGACGAAGCGCAATTGATCGAATCGATCAACGTCTACCGCAGCCAACTGCAGCGCTGTGCCGGCCAGGTGTCATCGGAGCTGCCGCCGCTGTCGGCCGACCCGCGCCTGGTGCTGAGCGCCTCGAGCATCGGTAATCTGCAGCAGGCCATGGCCGCTGCCGGTTATCCGATGAAAAACGTGCAGGCCATCAGCCTTTCCGGACCTCGCGATGCAGCCGCAGCGATGAAGGCGATCCAGGAGAGTTTTTGCCAGATCGTCCTCGACCCGCAATTCGTCGATGTCGGCGTCAGCCGCCAGGACCAGCAATGGCGCATCGTGGTCGCTCGGCCGTTGTTGAGCGCACGCCTGGGCGACGCGCAGGCCGAAGGCCAGAAGCTGCTCGCCGAACTCAACACCGCACGCACCCAGCCACGCCAGTGCGGCACGCAATCCTTCCCCGCCGCGCCAGCGCTGGCCTGGAACGCCACACTGGCCAGCGCCGCCGAAAGCAACTCGCGCTCCATGGCCAACAACAACTATTTCGACCACAAGGACCGCGACGGCCGCACCCCGGGCGACCGCGCGGAACTGGCCGGCTACAACTTCCAGCAGATCGGCGAAAACATCGCCGCCGGGCAAGACACCGCACACAAAGTGGTCGAAGGCTGGCTGTCCAGCCCCGGCCACTGCGCCAACCTGATGAACCCGCAGTTCCGCGAGTTGGGCGCGGCGTATGCGACCGACCCGAAGAGCGATGCGGGGATTTACTGGACGGCGATGTTTGGGGCGCAGTAAGAACTGAACCAGGCACGAACACTGTGGCGAGGGAGCTTGCTCCCGCTGGACTGCGTAGCAGGCCCTTTTTGGGGCCGCTTCGCGCCCCAGCGGGAGCAAGCTCCCTCGCCACGGGTCATTTGTCACCGCTGCCATTTCGGTTTTCTGGCAGTACGCATCAGTGACTACTCATCCCAGCCACCTGCATCAACATCCGCAACGCCCCCGCCACCACCCCCAACGCAACCACACTGCCCAGCCAGATCACCACCAGCCACCCAAGGCGCTTGTACCAAGGCGCCGGTGCCGGTTCACGGGAATCAATGGTAGCCATCGCCAATCCTCACTTTGCCGCGGAACACGTAGTAGCTCCAGACCGTGTACATCAGGATGATCGGCAGGATGAACAGCGCCCCGATCAGGATGAACAACTGGCTGGTCGGCGGTGACGCCGCCGCCCACAGGCTGATCGACGGCGGCACGATGTTCGGCCAGATACTGAACGCCAGGCCGATGTAACCGAGGAACACCAGCATCAGGGTGAAGGCGAACGGCCAATGGGTGTGGCGTTGGCGCAGGGTCTTGAGCAAGCCGAACATCGCCAGCAAGGCCAGCACCGCGAGGCCTGCGAACACTGCGAGGTGCGCATGGGCAAACCAGCGGGTGGCGATGTCTGGATGCAGGATCGGCGTCCACACACAGATCACGCCGATCACCGTCAACAGCAGCCAGGCCAGGGGCCGGGTGAACAGGCGCATGCGCGATTCGAGCATGCCTTCGGTCTTGACCAGCAACCAGGTGCTGCCGAGCAGCGCATAGGCGACGATCAGGCCGACTCCGCAGAACAACGGAAAGGGTGCCAGCCAGTCCAGCGAACCACCGGCGAACTGGCGGTCGACCACCGGGATACCGACAATGTAAGTGCCGATCACCACGCCTTGGGAGAAGGTCGCCAGCAGCGAACCGCCGATGAACGCCATGTCCCAGACATGACGTTTTTCAGGGCTGGCCTTGAAGCGAAACTCGAACGCCACGCCGCGAAAGATCAAGCCGCACAACATCAGGATCAACGGCAGGTACAGCGCTTCGAGAATCACCGAATAGGCCAGCGGGAACGCGCCGTACAGCGCCGCGCCACCCAGCACCAGCCAGGTCTCGTTGCCGTCCCAGACCGGTGCCACGGTGTTCATCATCACATCGCGCTCCTGCGCATCCGGGATCAGCGGAAACAGAATGCCCAACCCCAGGTCGAAGCCGTCCATGATCACGTACATCATCACGCCGAAGGCGATTATCACGCCCCAGATCAGCGATAAATCGATACCTTGAATACCCATGACTCAACTCCCTTCCTTCAATTGACGCGGGCGTCGGTTTCGAGGATTTCAGCGTCGGCGGACAGCGGCCGGCGCGGTGTGATCACCTGATCGGAATGCCCCACAGGCGCATGCTCGTGATGGGGTTTGGGCCCCTTGGCCACCAGTTTCATCATGTAGCCGATACCCACCGTGAAGACCGAGAAGTAGATCACCACGAACAGCGCCAACGAGATGCTCAACTGCGTGACGCTGTGATTGGACGCGGCATTCGCGGTACGTTGCAGGCCATAGACCACCCACGGCTGGCGCCCCACTTCCGTGGTGATCCAGCCGGCGAGCATGGCGATCAGGCCGCTTGGGCCCATCCACAGCATCAAGCGCAGGAACCAGCGGTTGCGGTAGATGGCACCGCTGCGACGCAGGACCAGGCCGAGCACGCCGGCCAGTACCATCAACATGCCCAGCCCGGCCATGACGCGGAAGCTCCAGAAAATGATCGTCGCGTTGGGGCGATCCTCTTTCGGGAAGCTCTTGAGCGCCGGGATTTGCTTGTCGAGGCTGTGGGTCAGGATCAGGCTGCCCAGGTACGGAATCTCGATGGCGTATTTGGTCTTCTCGGCCTGCATGTCCGGGATGCCGAACAGCACCAGCGGCGTCGCTTCGCTACCGTTGTTTTCCCAGTGCCCTTCGATGGCAGCGATCTTCGCCGGTTGATGTTCCAGGGTGTTCAAGCCGTGGGCGTCGCCGACCACGGCCTGGATCGGGCAGACGATCAAGGCCATCCACAACGCCATCGACAGCATCTTGCGCACTTGTCTGGTGTCGTTGCCGCGCAGCAAATGCCAGGCCGCCGACGAGCCGACAAAGAACGCCGTGGCCACGAAAGCGGCAATCGCCATGTGCGCCAGGCGGTACGGAAACGACGGGTTGAACACGATGGCCAGCCAGTCCAGCGGCATCACGCGACCATCAACGATCTCGAAACCCTGTGGCGTCTGCATCCAGCTGTTGGAGGCGAGAATCCAGAAGGTCGAAATCAGCGTGCCGATGGCCACCATCACCGTCGAGAAGAAGTGCAAGCCGCGCCCTACCCGGTTCCAGCCGAACAGCATGACCCCGAGGAAACCGGCCTCGAGGAAAAACGCCGTGAGCACTTCATAGGTCAGCAAGGGCCCGGTGATGCTGCCGGCGAAGTCGGAGAAGCGGCTCCAGTTGGTGCCGAACTCATAGGCCATGACCAGCCCCGAGACCACGCCCATGCCGAAGTTGACGGCGAAGATCTTCGACCAGAAATGGTAGAGATCGCGGTAGGTGTCGTTGTGGGTCTTCAGCCAAAGCCCTTCGAGCACCGCCAGGAAACTGGCCAGCCCGATGGTGATGGCGGGAAAGATGATGTGGAACGAAACCGTGAACGCGAATTGCATCCGCGCCAGGTCCAGTGCCTCCAGATTGAACATATCGAAATCCTCATTGCGGATTTAAAACTGTGGGAGCGAGCTTGCTCGCGATGAGGCCGGCACCTTCAACATCAATGGCGTCTGGCACCCTGCAATCGCGAGCAAGCTCGCTCCCACAAAGTCTTGAGTGATCGGTACTACGCAGCGGAGGTCGAAATCAGGTTGCTGGCCCTGGCCTGCTCCAGCCGGATGGCGACGAACTTGGAAGTCGGGGTGAAGGTGCGCTCACCGTAACTTTCCAGCGGCACCAGCGGATTGGTCTCCGGGTAGTACGCCGCCGCCTGACCGGTCGGAATGTCGTAGGCGATCAGGGTGAAACCGCTGACCCGACGCTCGCGATCGTCGTCCCACAGCGCCACCAGGTCGACCTTCTGCCCCGGTTCGAAACCCAGGCGGCGAATGTCCTGCTCGTTGGCGAACACCACATCGCGCATGCCGTAGACCCCGCGATAACGGTCATCCAGGCCGTACAGCGTGGTGTTGTACTGATCGTGGGAACGCATGGTCTGCAGAATCAGGTGCGGCTTGACCGCCAGGTTGCGCACGCCCTCGCTGATCAGGTGCTCAGGCAGCACGCTCGGGGTGAACTGGGCTTTGCCGCTGGCGGTTTTCCAGATGCGTTTGGCTGCGTCGTTGGGCATGTGGAAACCACCCGGGTGCAGCAAGCGCCGGTTGAAATCTTCGAAGCCGGGAATGGTGTCGGCAATCATGTTGCGGATACGACCGTAGTCGCCGATGGCCCAGTTCCAGTCGATCGGGTGCTTGCCCAGTGTCGCGGCCGCGATGCCGGCGATGATCGCCGGTTCCGACAGCAAGTGTTTGGACTTGGGTTTCAGTTGGCCGTGGGAGATGTGGATCATGCTGAAGGTGTCTTCCACGGTGACGCCCTGCGGCCCTTCGGCCTGGATGTCGATGTCGGTGCGGCCCAGGCACGGAAGGATCAGCGCTTCACGGCCGGTGACCAGATGGCTGCGGTTGAGCTTGGTGGCGATGTGCACGGTGAGGTCGCACTTGCGCAACGCAGCGTGGGTACGCGGCGTGTCGGGGGTGGCCTGGGCAAAGTTGCCGCCCAGGGCGATAAACACTTTCGAGCGCCCCTGCTCCATCGCGCCGATCGCCATCACGGTGTTGTGGCCATGCTCACGCGGCGGCTTGAAGGAGAAGCGTTTTTCCAGGGCATTGAGTAACTCGGTGGGCGCCAGTTCGTTGATGCCCATGGTGCGGTCGCCCTGCACGTTACTGTGGCCGCGAACCGGTGACAGGCCCGCGCCGGGACGGCCGACGTTGCCGCGCAGCAGCATCAGGTTGATGACTTCCTGCAGGGTCGGCACCGAGTGCGTGTGCTGGGTCAGGCCCATTGCCCAGCACATGATCACCCGTTTGGCCCGGGCGTACATGCGGGCGGCGAGCTCGATGTCGGCCAAGGACATGCCCGACTGCTGCTCGATGTGCTCCCAGCTGGTGGCGTCGACTTCGCCCAGGTAGGCCCCCATTCCCGAAGTGTGTTCGGCGATGAACTCGTGGTCGAACACCGGCTCGCCGCCGCTGACCTGTGCTTCGCGCTCCCACTGGAGCAGGAACTTGACCATGCCGCGCATCACCGCCATGTCGCCACCCAGGGCCGGGCGGAAGTACGCGGTGTTGGTCGGCTCGGAGCCGTTCATAAGCATTTCGATCGGGTGCTGCGGATGCTGGAAGCGCTCCAGCCCGCGTTCCTTGAGCGGGTTGATGCAGATCACCTGGGCACCGCGCTTGACCGCTTCGCGCAAGGGCTCGAGCATCCGCGGGTGGTTGGTGCCGGGGTTCTGGCCGATGACGAAGATCGCGTCGGCATGCTCCAGGTCGTCGAACACCACGGTGCCTTTGCCCACACCGAGGCTTTCGATCATGCTCACCGCGCTGGCTTCGTGGCACATGTTGGAGCAGTCCGGAAAGTTGTTGGTGCCGTAGGCCCGCACGAACAGCTGATAGAGGAACGCCGCCTCGTTGCTGGCCCGGCCCGAGGTATAGAACTCGGCCTGGTCCGGCGATTCCAGCGCGTTGAGGTGCCGGGCGATCAGCGCGAAGGCCTCGTCCCAGGTGGTTTCCACGTAACGGTCGGTGGCCGCGTAATAGCGCATCGGGTGGGTCAGGCGACCCTGATACTCCAGCCAGTAATCGCTCTGTTCGGCCAGTGCCGATACGCTGTATTTGTTGAAGAACGCCGGGTCGACCAAACGGCCGGTGGCTTCCCAGTTAACCGCCTTGGCGCCGTTTTCGCAGAACTTGACCATGCCGTTTTCCGGCGACTCGCCCCAGGCGCAGCCGGGGCAATCGAAGCCGCCGTTCTGGTTGGTCTTGAGCATGGCGCGAATGTTCTTCAGCGCGTTTTCACTGCCCAGCCAGTTCCGGGTAACAGCAATCAGTGCACCCCAACCGGCGGCGGCACCTTTGTAGGGTTTGTAGCGGTCGACTTGAGACATGGTACTTCTCCGTGACCTGATTCAGGCCATTGATCGTTTGACGGAGAAAAGCATATGGACGGGGATTAATTATTGTCTAATCGCTATTTACGACCACATTATCGAAACGCTCTATCACGGATTTTTATTATTATTTTTCAATGGCTTGAAATAACTTACAGACCTTTAAATCACAAAATCAAGTTCATCATCGACCCGCTCGATCACCCGGTTGTTAATAGTGATTGGACGCCCGTTAAAGTTGCTCTTAGCCTGCGCTCAACAGATCCATTAACAGCGCAATACCTGTAGGAGCGAGCCTGCTCGCGATGGACTCAAGAGCACCGCGTTTAGCCAGTAAACACGCGTAACCGTTAACGACCATCGCGAGCAGGGCTCGCTCCTACACTTATCCGTTAACAGCGCAATACCTGTAGGAGCGAGCTCGCTCGCGATGGACTCAAGAGCACCGTGTTTAGCCAGTAAGCACGCGCATTCGTTAACGACCATCGCGAGCTCGCTGCTACACAAAAGTCCATCCAACACCAAGCGAGGGTGTCATGTCAGAACGAGTCTTGATCGATGGCTTCTCCCGGCGCGTGGACTATCTGCGGATGTCGGTCACCGACCGCTGCGATTTCCGCTGCGTGTATTGCATGGCCGAGGACATGCAGTTTCTACCGCGCCAACGGGTGCTGACCCTGGAAGAGATCTATCAAACGGCGCAAAGCTTCGTCGCGCTGGGCACCCGCAAGATCCGCCTGACCGGGGGCGAGCCGCTGATTCGTCCGGGCGTGGTGCAGCTGTGCGAGAAGATCGCCGCCCTGCCCGGCCTGCGTGAACTGTGCATGACCACCAACGGTTCGCAGCTGGCCAGACTGGCCGGGCCGTTGTTCGAGGCCGGGGTCAAACGCCTCAACATCAGCCTCGACTGCCTGGACCCGCAACGCTTTCGCGAACTGACCCGCACCGGTGATCTGGCGCAGGTCATCAAGGGCATCGACGCGGCCAACCAGGCGGGCTTTCGCAACACCAAGCTCAATTGCGTGGTGATGAAGGGGCGCAACGACCATGAGATCAATGATCTGGTGAGCTTCGCCATCGACCGCAACCTCGACATCTCCTTCATCGAGGAAATGCCGTTGGGCACCATCGACGAGCACAGCCGCGCAGAATCGTTTTTTGCAAGCGCCCAGGTCCGCGAACGCATTGCCGAACGCTACACTTTGATTGGCTCCGCTGAGTCGACCCAGGGTCCGTCGCGCTACTGGCGCCTGGCCGAGGCGCCGCAGATTCGCCTGGGGTTCATCTCCCCCCACAGCCACAACTTTTGCGGCACCTGCAACCGGGTGCGGCTGACCGTGGAAGGACGCCTGCTGCTGTGCCTGGGCAATGAGCACTCGGTGGATCTCAAGGCTGTCTTGCGCAGCCACCCCGGACAGCCCGAGCGCCTGGAGAAAGCCATTATCGAGGCGATGAAACTCAAGCCTTATCGACACAATTTCGAAGTGAACGACGAAGTCCAGGTCATTCGCTTCATGAACATGACGGGCGGCTGAAACCCATGATCGTGAGACCCAAACCCAACCTGATCGGCGTGCTGACGTCCCTCAAGGGTTCGATTGCCAAGCGCATTGCCTGGCGCAGCCTGATGGTGACGTTGCTCGCCTCGGCCATCGTGCTCATTGAAACCTTGCATCCCAGCTACTTTTCCAAGGTCAGCGCAACGCCCTTCACGCTGCTGGGTTTGTCGTTGTCGATCTTCATGAGCTTTCGCAACAACGCCTGCTACGACCGCTGGTATGAAGCGCGCAAGGCGTGGGGCGATGTGATAGTCGAAGTCCGCTCGATGATTCGTGAAACCCTGGTGATCAAGGACACGGATGAGCGCCATACGATCCTCAGCAACCTGTGCGGCTTCGCCCATGCCCTCAACGCGCGGCTGCGCCAGGAAAACGAACTGGCCGCCAGTGGCGACTGGCTGCACCCGATGCCCAAGGGCAACACCACGGACATCAGCGGGCAGATCCTGATGCAGGTCGGTCAGCAGTGCTCGACACTCAACGAGTCCGGTGCGATCAACGACTGGCGCTACACGCTCATGGCCAACCACCTGGCCGGCCTGACCCACGCCCAGGCGGTCTGTGAGCGGATCAGGCACACCCCGCTGCCGTTTCCCTACACCCTGCTGCTGCACCGCACCATCTACCTGTTCTGCATCCTCCTGCCGTTTGCCATGGCCGAACCCCTGGGCTGGCTGACACCGATCTTCACCGCGATTGTCAGCTACACCTTTTTTGGCCTGGATGCGATTGCCGACGAACTGGAAGACCCCTTCGGCCGCGACGAAAACGACCTGCCCACCGACGCCATCGTGCGCAACATCGAGCGCGATGTGCTGGCGGCACTGGGCGTGACGGAGCTGCCGCCGCAGCTGGAGCCGGTGGATTTTGTGTTGAACTGATTTTCAGGAAACACACAGGACCTGTAGATAGCGGTCTGTCTGCCGACATTTCTGTTGAATGTGCCGACCTCTTCGCGGGCAAGCCCGCTCCCACAGGTATTGTGGGTAGCCGTGGGATTGGCGTTCACTGAAGATAAAAACTGTGGGAGCGGGCTTGCTCGCGAAGGCGGTCTGTCTGCCAACATCTCTGTTGGATATGCCGGCCTCTTCGCGGGCAAGCCCGCTCCCACAGGTATTGTGGGTAGCCACGGGATTGGCGTTCACTGAAGATAAAAACTGTGGGAGCGGGCTTGCTCGCGAAGGCGGTCTGTCTGCCGACATCTCTGTTGGATATGCCAGCCTCTTCGCGAGCAGGCTCGCTCCCACAAGGGGGCAGTGTCAGAACAGTTCGCTGAAGGGTATGAACCGCGCTGTATCACCCTCGTCCAGGGTGCAACCTTCCGGCACTTCCACCAGTCCATCGGCCCAGGATGCCCCCAGCAAAACACCTGAGCTCTGGTTCGGATACAACACCGCTCGACCGTCTTCGAGTTTCGCCCGCAGGTATTCGCGGCGGCTTCCGGGTTTGGGCCAGGCAAAGCCGACGCTGACCGGGAAGCTCAACGGTTCGACGTCTTCGACGCCCTGAATCCGCAACAGATAAGCCCGGGCCAGCAGGCCGAAAGTGACCAACGCCGATGTCGGATTACCCGGCAGGCCAATCACCGGCACGCGGCCGAAGTGGCCCACGGTCAATGGCTTGCCGGGTTTGATCGAGAGTTTCCACAGCAGCGGCTTGCCGCACTCGCGCAGCACCTGGCCGAGGCAATCGGCGTCTCCGGCGGACACACCGCCCGTGCTGAGCATCAGGTCTGCCGTGTGTTTCAGCTGTTCGAGCTTGAGCCGCGTCTGGCGTGGCTCGTCGGGAAGAATGCCAGCATCGATGACCTCGCAACCCAACGCATTCAACCAATGACTCAACAATGTACGGTTGCTGTTGTAGATGCTGCCAGGCCTGAGGGGATTGCCCGGCTCTACCAGTTCATCGCCGGTGGACAGCAACGCCACCCGTGGTCGGCGCACCACCTGCACATGGGTACAGCCCTGCGCCGCCGCGACCGCCAGTTCAAACGGACCAAGGCGCTTGCCGGCACGCAGCAGCACATCGCCGACGCGGTTCTCCTGGCCTTGCGGGCGGATGTTGCTGCCGGCGCTCAGGAGTTGCTTGAAGCGGATACGTCCGTCATCCAGTACCTGCGTGTTCTCCTGCATCTCTACGCAGTCGGCACCCGGCGGAATCGGGGCGCCGGTGAAGATGCGCGCGCAGGTTCCCGATGCCAGGGCTTCGGGGGTCTGACCGGCAAACACCTGCTGCGACACGGCCAGCGGTTCCCCGTCCCAACCCTCCACATTCAAGGCATAGCCGTCCATGGCGCTGTCGGGCCATGGCGGCAGATCGAGGGTCGCCAGCAGGTCATTGGCCAATACCCGTTGCCGCGCGGCTTCGAGCGGCACGGCTTCGCTGTCTTCAATCCACTGCGCCTCGGCCATTGTCAGTAAACGGTCGATGGCGTCCACTACCCGCATCAAGGGTGAAGCGCTCATCCGCGCGTCCCGCAGGCTTGCACAGGCTTGCACAGGCTTGAGGTGCGGTACGAAATTGCACGGCCGGTGGCGCGCGTCGAGCTGCTCGGCGAGGATGCCTTCCCACGCGGTGCGGCAGGCGCCCGTGGAACCCGGCAGACAGCAGACCAGCGTGCCATTGGCCAGCCCGGCCAGCGCCCGGCTCTGCACCGTGGAGGTGCCAATGTCGAGGATCGAAATCGCCCGGAACAGCTCACCGAAGCCATCGATCTGTTTATCCAGCAAGCAGGCCACTGCCTCGGGGGTGCTGTCGCGGCCGGTGAACCCGGTGCCGCCCGTGATCAGCACCACCTGGATGCCGTCGTCGGCGATCCAGTTCGCCACCTGAGCACGGATCTTGTACAGGTCATCCTTGAGCAGGTTGCGCTCGCTGAGGGTGTGGCCGGCTTCCAGCAAACGGCTGACGAGTAATTGGCCGGAGGTGTCATTGGCATATTCACGGGTATCGCTGACGGTCAGTACGGCAATATTCAAGGGTATAAACAAGGCATCCGGTTTGACGCTCATGGAGTTCTCCGGCAGATATAGGTTAAATGACTTCCGGAGACTAATTCGACAAATCAAACCGTGTCTAATCACTCTAACCAACCAGACTATCGAGGTGCTCTATCAATATAAAACGGCCAGAAAAAACATCAGTGATAGAGCCCGTCGATAACCCCTTAAACAACAGTGATTGGACGCACGCCAAAGACAGTGAGATCGTCCGCACCTCACGTTTTCGCCTCGCCTTGTGTCTTGCACACCCGGGTCAATACTTAACCCTTCACTCCCCCGCCAGCAGGTGCCGTCATGGACATCAAACAACTCAAGTTCCTGATCGCCCTGGAGCAGACCCGCCACTTCGGCCAGGCGGCCGCGCGCTGCCACATCACCCAGCCAACCCTGTCGATGCGCCTGCGCAACCTGGAGGATGAACTGGACCTGGTGCTGGTCACCCGGGGCCAGCGCTTCGAAGGTTTTACCGAGGCCGGCGAGCGTGTACTGGCGTGGGCCAGAACCCTGCTGGCCGCCCACGACGGGCTCTTCGCCGAGGCCGCCGCGTGCCGGGGCCAGCTCGTGGGTAACCTGCGCCTGGGGCTGGTGCCGCTCAGCAGCTTCAACCCGGTCACCTACATCCAGGGCCTGTCCCGCAGTTTTCCCGAGCTCAAGTACAGCCTGTCGTCCCTGAGTTCCGACCAGATCATCGAGGGCCTGGGCAACAATCAGCTGGACCTGGGCGTGTGCTACCTCGACCACGTCAACCCGAGCTATTTCGAGTTTTTCGAGATCGGCGAGACCCGCGTCGGCCTGCTGTACGACACCCGCCACTTCCATTTCGACGGCACGCAAATGAGCTGGGAGGACGCCGCCGAACTGCCGCTGGGGATGCTCAGCAACGGCATGCACTACCGCAAATCCATCGACCTGAGCTTTCGCAGCCGCGGACTGGACCCGCAGCCGATCCTGGAAAGCGACTCGACCTACCAGTTGCTGCAGGCGATCCACGAAGGTTTCTGCTGCGCGATCATGCCGCTGGACAGTGGTCTGGAAGAGCCCATCGAACACCTGTCGTTCATCGAATTGCCCGATGCCAGCGTGCTCGCGCCCCTGGGCCTGGTGATGCGCAAGACCGAGCCACGTTCGGCGATTGCCGAGAAGTGTTTCGCCGAAGCACGAACGCTGTTCAGTCGGGGCGACTGATCAAGTTTCGGCTTTATATAAAACCGCACCGGGCATGTTTGCCCGGCGTGATAGACATCACCAATCGGCGCATCGGAACAAGCGATTGGACGCTTTGAAAAGTTACCCGTAGCCTGAACTTAATTCAGCGCTTCGAGGTTCTTTTCATGTTGTGCAAAGTTGAACAAGCCGATTGTCGAAGCGACACTAACGCACCCGCCCCCAAACCCTTGAGTGTGAACTTTCGCGAATACGACAACGGCGCATCAGTCTGTAAGGCTGCACTGGCCGCAGAGATCGCATTGGCAATCACCTACAACGGTTTGAGCCAGGCCGTGATGATGGTGTCGCCGGGCAACCTCGAAGATTTCATCCGCGGTTTCAGCGTCAGCAACGACATCGTTCGGGACCCGCGTGAAATCTACGACCTGCGCCTGACCCACTTCGACCACGCCGTTCAAGCCGACGTGCAGATCTCCAGCCGCGCGTTCTGGGCGCTGAAGAACCATCGTCGGCAAATGGCGGGTACCAGTGGCTGCGGACTGTGCGGCGTGCAAGCGCTGGAGCAGGCCCTGCCAAAACTGGAGATTCTCGAGCCGGTTGCCCTGCCGCCCGCCGAGCACTTCATCGACATCCGCCACCGCATCGAACAGGCTCAGCAAATGGCCCGCAGCAGCGGCGCCCTGCACGCAGCGCTGTACTTCGACAGCAACGGCAACGCGCTGATCTGCCGCGAAGACATTGGCCGCCACAACGCGCTGGACAAGCTGATCGGCGCCCTGCAACACGCCGGCATCGACAGCCGCTGCGGCTTCACCGTGGTCACCAGCCGTTGCAGCCTGGAGCTGATCCACAAGGCCGTCAGGGCCAGGCTCGGTACGCTGGTCAGCCTGTCGGCGCCCACCGCCCTGACCGTGCAATGGGCGCTCAAGCATCGCCTCAACCTGATTCACGTCCCCCACCGTAACGCACCACGCATTTACAGCCCGGCATGATGCCTTCACCTGATCACCGCGCCGGCCAGCGCAGGAACCTCCCATGACAGACATTTCAAATGCATCACCCAACGGCCTGACCCACCTCGACACCCAGGGTCGCGCCAACATGGTCGATGTCAGCGAAAAGCCCACGACGCAGCGTGAAGCCCAGGCCCAGGCCTGGGTGCGGATGCGCCCGCAAACCCTGAAGCTGATTCAAAGCGACGGCCACCCCAAGGGCGACGTATTTGCCGTGGCGCGGATCGCCGGCATCATGGCGGCGAAAAAAACCCATGAGCTGATCCCGCTGTGCCACACCCTGCTGCTCAGTTCGATCCATGTCGAACTCAAGGCCTGCACACCGGACAGCGTGAAGATCCTCGGCACCTGCCGCGTCGAGGGCCAGACCGGGGTCGAGCTCGAAGCCCTGACCGCCGTCAGTGTGGCGGCCCTGACCCTCTACGACATGTGCAAGGCCGTGGACCGGGGCATGGTCATCGACGACATCCGCCTGCTCAGTAAACAGGGAGGCCGCTCCGGTCATTTCAAGTTCGAGGACGCACAATGATCCTGATCAACTACTTCGCCCGTTACCGCGAGCAGCTCAATTTGGGCGGTGAAAAACTGCCCCTGACCGACAGCCTCCGGACCATCGAAGACGTGCGCCGATTGCTGATGGCTCGCGGCGAGCTGTGGAGCCAGGTGCTCGGTGAGAACAACCTGATGTGCGCACTGAACCAGGAGCTGTGCCACCCGGACCGGGTGATCGAGGACTTTGACGAGATCGCCTTTTTTCCACCGGTCACCGGGGGCTGAGACATGACGGTTCGGGTCCAGCGAGATGTGTTCGACATCACTCGGTTGATCGCCAGCCTGCAGGCCAAGGATCCGGGCGTGGGGGCCGTGGTCAACTTCGTCGGCTACGTGCGCGACATCAATCAGGGTGAGGCGGTCGCCGGGTTGTTTCTGGAGCACTACCCCGGCATGACCGAACGCTCGCTGCAGAAGATCATCGACAACGCCCGGGCCCGATGGCCACTGCGGGCCGTGCAGATCGTGCATCGGATCGGCCCGTTGTCGATCAGTGAGCCAATCGTGTTTGTCGGCGTCAGCAGCCCGCATCGCCAGGCCGCTTTCGAGGCCTGTGCGTTCATCATGGACTACCTGAAAACCGACGCGCCGTTCTGGAAGCGCGAAGACGTGGCGGGCGGCGCACGCTGGGTCGATGCCCGGGACAGCGACCGATCCGCTGTCGAGCGCTGGGCATAGGTGCAGCAACAGGTGGCTATCCAACACGCTCGCGCGTAGCTACAGTCACGGGCTCAACGTTTCCCTGCACAAGGAACCCGCGCTTGAGCCCCACGCCCTCCCCGATCACGCCACAGGCTGTGCCCCAGCCCCGGACCATCAGCCTGCGCGAAGCCTTCCTGTTCTGGCTCAAGCTTGGTTTCATCAGTTTCGGCGGGCCGGCCGGGCAGATTTCGATCATGCATCAGGAACTGGTCGAACGCCGGCGCTGGATCTCCGAACGGCGCTTTCTGCACGCCCTCAACTACTGCATGTTGCTGCCCGGCCCCGAGGCTCAGCAGTTGGCGACCTACATCGGCTGGCTGATGCACCGGACCTGGGGTGGCGTGATCGCCGGCGTGCTGTTTGTGCTGCCGTCGCTGTTCATCCTGATCGCGCTGTCCTGGGTGTACATCGCCTTTGGTGACGTGCCCGTGGTCGCCGGGCTGTTTTACGGGATCAAGCCGGCGGTCACGGCCATCGTGGTGCAGGCGGCTCACCGGATCGGCTCGCGGGCGCTGAAGAACGGCTGGTTATGGGGCATCGCCGGCGCGTCCTTCGTGGCCATCTTCGTGATCAACCTGCCGTTTCCGTTGATCGTGCTCGGGGCGGCGATCATCGGTTACTTCGGCGGACGACTGGCACCGGAAAAATTCAGGACCGGTGGCCATAGCGCAACGAAAGAATCCTACGGCCCGGCTGTGATCGACGATGACACCCCGTCCCCTGAACACGCCCGGTTCAACGGTTTGAAACTGGCGCGTCTGGCGGTGATCGGTGCGATCTTGTGGACACTGCCCATGGCCACGCTCGCCGCCCTGTTCGGCTGGGAAGGCACGCTGACCCAGATGGCCTGGTTCTTCACCAAGGCTGCGCTGCTGACTTTTGGCGGTGCCTACGCGGTGCTGCCGTATGTCTACCAAGGCGCGGTCGGTCACTACGGATGGCTGACGCCGACGCAGATGATCGACGGCCTGGCGCTCGGTGAAACCACCCCAGGTCCGTTGATCATGGTCGTCGCCTTCGTCGGCTTCATCGGTGCCTACGTGCAGCAGGTCTTCGGCCCGGATCAAGCCTTTGTCGCCGGCGCCGTGGCCGCCACGCTGGTGACCTGGTTCACCTTCCTGCCTTCGTTCCTGTTCATCCTCGCCGGCGGGCCATTGGTGGAATCGACGCACAACGAACTCACCTTCACCGCGCCGCTGACGGCCATTACGGCCGCCGTGGTAGGCGTGATTCTCAATCTGGCGTGCTTCTTTGCCTATCACGTGCTGTGGCCCAAAGGCTTCGAAGGAACACTGGACTGGCCTTCACTGCTGATCGCCATCGTGGCGGGCATTGCCTTGCTGCGGTTCAAGCGCGGAGTGATCGAGGTGCTGATCGGCTGCGGGTTGATCGGGCTGGTGGTGCACCTGATGTTCTGAATCAATTATTTACACGCACGCTAATCCTCCCTAGTATCCAGCCATCCCCGGATGGCTTGTTCCACTCGCCACCGACGATTTCCGCCGCCGGAAACCTGCGCCATGCGTACCTTGCCGTCACTGCTGAATATTTCGATCCAGGCCACCTCGCTGCTGGCCGCGGACGGCATTGCATGAAGCGCATCGTCAACCTGCCCATGGCCCTGCGCCGTTCCAAGTTGCGTCACTCCGCACGTCCGCCGGATAGCGCCCCGCTCGCCTGATCGGCGAGCCCCCTTCTTTCGCTATCCCGGTCCGCGAGCACCCTGCTCAACCATACACAGAACCTGTGGGAGCGGGCTTGCTCGCGAAGGCGGTGTGTCATTCAGCAGTGATGTCGGCTGAAAGTACGCCTTCGCGAGCAAGCCCGCTCCCACAAGAACTGCGCTCGCCTGACCGGCATTGGTTTCTCCCCATTCTGCCTGGACACCGACATGACTCAACGTTGCAATTCCTACTACACCGCCACCCTCAACCAGGACACCGATTACCCGACGCTGCAAGGCCGGCACAAGGTTGACGTGGTGATCATCGGCGGCGGCTTCACCGGCGTGGCCACCGCCGTCGAGCTGGCGGAAAAAGGCCTGAAGGTCGCCATCGTCGAAAGCCACAAAATCGGCTGGGGCGCCACCGGGCGCAACGGCGGCCAGGTCACCGGTAGCCTGTCGGGCGATGAAGCCATGCGCAAACAGATGCGCCGCACCATCGGCGATGAAGTCGACGACTTCATCTGGAACCTGCGCTGGCGCGGGCACCAGATCATCAAGCAGCGCGTGGAAAAATACGGCATCGCCTGCGACCTCAAGCACGGCCACCTGCACGCCGCGTACAAACCCGCGCACATGGGCGGCTTGCGCAAGGATTACGACGAGGCGGTGCGCCGTGGCATGGGCGATGAAGTCAGCCTGCTCGACCGCAGCCAGGTGCGCGACCTGCTGCAAAGCGACCTCTACCACGGCGCGATCAAGAACACCCGCAACATGCACCTGCACCCGCTCAACCTGTGCATTGGCGAGGCCCGCGCCGCCGAAAGCCTGGGTGCGTTGATCTTCGAAAACAGCGAAGTGCTGGAGATCATCCATGGCGATGGCCTTCACAAGAGCCCTGGCGTACGCACCGCCCACGGGCACATCGACGCCAATCAGGTGCTGCTGGCCGGCGACGTCTACCACAAGCTGGAACCGGGCAAGCTCAAGGGCAAGATTTTCCCGGCCATGGGCGGCATCGTCACCACCGCGCCGCTGGGCGATCTGGCCAGGCAGATCAACCCCGAAGACCTGGCGGTCTACGACTGCCGCTTCGTGCTCGATTACTACCGCCTCACCGCTGACGGTCGTCTGCTGTTCGGTGGCGGCGCCAACTACAGCGGCAAGGATTCACGGGACATCGCCGCCGAGCTGCGCCCGTGCATCGAGCAGACCTTCCCGGCGCTCAAAGGCGTGGCCATCGATTACCAGTGGAGCTGCGCGATGGGCATCGTGATCAACCGCATCCCGCAACTGGGCAAGCTGTCGGACAACGTCTGGTATTGCCAGGGCTACTCCGGCCACGGCATCGCCACCACCCACATCATGGGTGAAATCATGGGCCGCGCGATCACAGGCCAAATGGCGCAGTTCGACACCTTCGCCGCCTGCCAGCACATCCGCGTGCCCATGGGCGACCTGCTGGGCAACCCGATGCTTGCCGCCGGGATGTGGTACTACCAGATGCTTGAGCGATTGCGCTGAGGTTATTGGCCAGAACATGCTGGCCTCTTCGCGGGCAAGCCCGCTCCCACAGGGATTTATGTCGACCACAAATTTTGAGGCTGACAAATAACCCTTGTGGGAGCGGGCTTGCTCGCGAAGGGGCCGGTACATTCAACACATCTACCAGCAAAAAATGCTCAAGCCTGCTCCACCTCAATCCCCAACACCCGGTAGTCCTCCACATTGCCAGACGCCACATGCCGTTCGGTGATCAGCGTGTGCACACGGTTGCAAGGCGCGACGACAAAGGGCTCCACCGCGCCCAGCTTATCGGCGGTGGTGACGGCAATCACATGGGACGCACAATCGAGCATCGCCTGCTTCACCGGCACTTCATCAAAGTGCAGTGAGCTCAAGCCCACCTGCGGATGAATCGCGCAGACCCCGGTAAACAGCAGATCGGCCTTGATGCCCGCCAGCAGCCGCAGGGTTTCGTGGCCACTGGCCGACATCGTCGCCGGGTTCAGCTGGCCGCCAGCCAGGATCACCTTGATGCCTTTGTACTCGGACAGGGTAATGGCCGTCATCGGCGACGCCGTGATCGCGGTGATGGCGATGTCCGTCGGCAGCGAACGCGCGATCTGCAAGGTGGTGGTGCCCGAGTCGAACACCACGATCTGACCGTCCTGCACCCGTCGCGCAGCCAGTTGCGCCAGATGGGTCTTCACCTCATCGGTTTCGCTGATCCGGGTGAAATAGTCCTTGCCCGTGTCTTTGGGTCGCGGCAACGCCCCGCCGTGCACTCGCTGCACCAGGCCGGCGCTGGCCAGTTCCGCCAGATCGCGGCGGATGGTGTCTTCGGACACCGCGAAATGCTGGCTCAATTCCGAGGCCATGACCTTGCCATCACGTTCGAGGATCAACAGGATTTTTTGCCGGCGCACTGATGGCAGTTCCGCCGCGGAATGGTTGTCTTGCATGTTTTTGCCCGTTTATGCGTGTAACTGCGTGTTGCACGAGAGTATCTGCAACCCCCGGCAAAAACAACGAACCGGCCCGATATCATTTTTTTCGATCTTTCAAATCATTACAGCGAATTTTTCATTTTCCCCTGAGCTGTTCAAGATGGCGCCGTCACTCATGTTCTGGATGGAAACCTCATGAATATCAATTTTGCCTTTGCGTGCATGATCGTGGTCTCGTTCACCATTGCGCTGGTACACGCCTGACCGACAGGTCGTGAGGCGTCAAGATGTGCAAGGTCGCGGGAAAAGCCTGACAAATCAGGAATATGCTCTATAACCAGTGGTGACACGATTTCCGATCAGCGGGTACTGGAAGGCGCCCCCGGAAATTGATCTCTAAAAAAGTTGCGGACAATTGAGTGCCCGCCTGGAGACGCCACGATGAAACCCCTGAAAATAGCCGCCAGCGACGGCGCCGCCGCAAGCTTCAAGAACGCTCGGGAAGTGGTAGCGCTCAGCCAGACCGATTTCACCAACGTCGCCGTGGCGGTGGTGTCTGTGAATGACGTCATGGCCGGCGCCCTGGGTGCCATTCAGCGCACCGGTTTCGACATTCCGATTTTCCTGGTGGCCTCGCCGGATTCAGCCAACCGTCCCCGGGAAGTCTATAAGCACCTGACGGACGTGCTGCTGCAAGTGAACGGCATTTTCGATCTCACACGCACCAACGCCGAGTACCATGGCAACCAACTGGAAACAGCGGCCCGAGCCTATGAAGACAGCCTGCTGCCGCCATTCTTCGACTCCCTGAAGAAGTACACCGAAGCGGCCAACGCGACCTTCGCCTGCCCCGGTCACCAGGGCGGTCAGTTCTTTCGCAAGCACCCGGCCGGCCGACAGTTTTTCGACTTCTTCGGCGAGACGCTGTTTCGCGCCGACATGTGCAATGCCGACGTCAAGCTCGGCGACCTGCTGATCCACGAAGGCCCGGCGCTGCTGGCGCAGAAACACGCCGCGCAAGTGTTCAACGCCGACAAGACCTACTTCGTGCTCAACGGCACCTCGGCGTCGAACAAGGTGGTGACCAACGCCCTGCTGACCCCGGGCGACCTGGTGCTGTTCGACCGCAACAACCACAAGTCCAACCACCAGGGCGCGCTGCTGCAGGCCGGGGCCACGCCTGTGTATCTGGAAACCGCGCGCAACCCCTACGGCTTCATCGGCGGCATCGACGCCCACTGTTTCGACGAAGGCTACCTGCGTGAGCTGATTGCCGAAGTCGCCCCGGACAAGGCCCAGCTGCCACGGCCGTTCCGCCTGGCGATCATTCAGTTGGGCACCTATGACGGCACCGTGTACAACGCCCGGCAAGTGGTCGACCGCATCGGCAAGCTGTGTGACTACATCCTGTTCGACTCGGCGTGGGTCGGCTACGAGCAGTTCATTCCGATGATGAAAGACTGCTCGCCGCTGTTGCTCGACCTGAACGAGAACGACCCGGGCATCTTCGTCACCCAATCGGTGCACAAGCAACAGGCCGGTTTCTCCCAGGCCTCCCAGGTGCACAAGAAAGACCGCCACATCAAGGGCCAGGCCCGCTATTGCAACCACCACAGGCTGAACAACGCCTTCATGGCCCAGGCCTCCACCAGCCCCTTCTACCCGCTGTTCGCCTCGCTGGATGTGAATGCCCGCATCCACTCCGGCCGCAGCGGCCTGCGCCTGTGGGAAGACTGCGTGAAGTTCGGCATCGAGGCGCGCAAGCTGATTCTCGAAGCCTGCACCATGGTCCGCCCGTTCGTGCCGGACACCATCGAAGGGCGCGCCTGGGAAGACTACCCAACGGAAGACATCGCCAGCGACATCCGCTTCTTCGAGTTCCATCCCAAGGACCGCTGGCACGCCTTTGCAGGCTACGCCGAGAAGCAGTACTTCATCGACCCGTGCAAGTTGCTGTTCACCACGCCGGGCATCGACCCGGTGGACGGCAGCTACACCGACTTCGGCATTCACGCCGGCATCCTCGCCAACTTCCTGCGCGAGAATGGCATCGTCCCGGAAAAATGCGACCTCAACTCGATCCTGTTCCTGCTCACCCCGGCCGAAGACTGGGCGAAGATGACCCACCTGGCCGCCCAGATCGCCCGCTTCGAACGCTTCATCAGCGATGACGCGCCGATGAGCCGGGTGCTGCCGGCCATCTACGCGCAGCATCAGGAGCGCTACCACAACTACACCATTCGCCAGCTCTGCCAGGAAATGCACGACCTGTATCGCCACCACAACGTGCAGCAACTGCAGAAGGACATGTTCCGCAAGGAACACTTCCCGAAAAAAGCCATGAACCCGCAGCAAGCGCAAATCGAGTACATCCGCGGCAACGTCGAACTGGTGGCGTTGGCCGATGCGGACGGGCGTATTGCCGCTGAAGGTGCGCTGCCCTATCCACCGGGAGTGCTTTGCGTGGTGCCGGGTGAAATCTGGGGGGGCGCGGTGTTGAAATACTTCCTGGCGCTGGAGGAAGGCATCAACCGCTTGCCCGGCTTCACGCCGGAGTTGCAAGGGGTGTACCTGAAGCAGGAAGGCGGTCGTACCCGGGCGTATGGGTATGTGATCAAGGCTTGATCCCCGGCCAGGCGCTGTTGCAGACCCGGGTCTGCGCCAGCGTCTGATTTTGCATTCACCTCAGGCTTGCGCAGCACGCTCCCCCGGCGTTTCCTGGCCACAGGCGCCCGCCTGGGGCAGCAGGCTGATTTCGACGCGTCGGTTGGCCGCGCGCCCGGACTCGCTGTCATTGCTGGTGACCGGCTGGCTGGCGGCAAAGCCCTGGACCGCAAAGCAACTGTCGGGGATGTCGCCCATGCGTTGCATCCAGTCACGAACGGCAGAAGCTCGCGCGTGGGAGAGCAGGAGATTGTCCTGCGGGTTTCCACGGCCATCGGTATGTCCGCCAATGACGATCAGCCAACCGGGCTGGGCCTTGATGTCGACCAGGGCGCCGATCAGGATCTTGGTCGAGCCCGGCTTGAGCTCGGCGCTACCAGCGTCGAACAGCGACAGGCTGTCCAGGCGCACAGGCTCGACAATCGTTTGTGCCGGCTCAAACAGTTGGGTAAAGCGCTGCTCGCCTGCACCGGTAGAGCCTAACCACCAAGCGCCGCTGACCAGGCCCGCCATGGCGGCTGCCGCGCCCAGCCACAGGGCAACGCGACGCTTGGCTGGTTGCATTTCAGGCATGGGGTTGGGTGGCAACATCACCACGGGCATCAACAGCGACGGTGCCGGTGCCGGTTCCCTCGGTGGCAGCGATAAGGTGCCGAGCGCAACGCTGCTGCGCTGCGTACGCTGGACCAGGCTTTCGATCTGCTGACGCAAGGCGTGCAATGCGACCAGAGGCGGCTGTACCTGTTGATCCAGGCGCTGCTGCAAACGCGCCAGTTCGGTGTCCAGCTCAAGCAACGCGGGGAAGTTTTGCGCGCTCAACGCCCTGTTGCGCAGCAGCGGCTGCCATTGCACGAACAGCCAGGCCAGGAGATCCAGGCGAACCGAGGCCATAGGCGGCCATAACGCCGGCCATTGACAACACAGTGACTCGATCAGCGCCACCCCCTGCACCATGCCTTCCAGGCCGTGGCGCTGACTGCGCGCCAAGGCAAACGCAGCCGCCGTTTGCAGGTCCGCGCCGTTCTGCTCGAACAGCGTCAGACACCACTGCTCCACCCTGGCCCAGTCCACGTCGGGACAGGCCGGGTGACTTAACTTCGCCAACTCTTGGCGCAGTGACACAAACTCACCAAAACCGCGCGGATCACCGCCCAGCCGAATACGCATTTCAAATAACACCGTCAGCCTCCCTTGCCATTCAGGTTCACGATTACGACAGCCATTGCTGTCGTTTCAAATGTCGCACCAGGACTTTGCCTTCCGGTGCCACGGTGGTACCGAAGGTGATTTGCCGGCCGCTTTTGAGCAGCACGTCGAGGCTGTACTCCAGATGACCCGGCAGTGTCTGCTCGAGCAACTCGATATTCACGGTCGCCAGGCGCGGTTCGTACTTGATCAAGGTGTCCTGCATGATCCCCATCAGCTGATGAGCCGAGCCAGGCAAACCCTGCAGGATCTGGCCCATGTCGGGAAGGCCGTAATCCGGCAGGTGTGCGAGTGCACCGGCCCGGCTGTTGAGGATGCGTTGCAGGTTGTCCAGTACCGACAGCGAGTGCTGGTCTTCTTCGCTGACCTGATGCAGGTCCAGGTCGCCGTTGAAGTTCTGCAGCAGCGTTTCATAGAGTGAAGGATTGAACTCGGTCATCGGTTACTCCCGAGCCAACGCGCGCAAGGTCAATCGGTTGTCTCCCAGTTCGATGATCCGCGCCCGTTCCGGGTCGAGGTCATCGCGGGTCAAGGTCAGACGCCAGTTATTGATCTGCGTATCGGGGTTGCGAAACAACGCCACCACCGAGACAAAGCGCGCGTCCTTGTCCAGTGGCACATTCAGTTGCGCGCCTTCGCCCGGTTTGATCACCAACGCCCGGGTGTCGAGCAAGTCGCTGTCGAGCACTCGTTCGTCACCATCGAGCAGGCTGTCGTAGGAAGCCCTCTCCAGCGCTTTGCTGTCGCTCAGTTGGTAGACCCGCACCAGCGTCGGAACCGACATTGCATTCATGTCCGCGACATCGGTGTTGATCGCCGTGCGGGCACTGAAATCCAGGTGCAGGGTTTTTACCTGCTTGTAGAAAATCGACCGGGTGGCGGAGGCGGTGCCCTGCGTGACGGACTGAGTGACCCCGCAGCCGGCGAGCACTGCCGCCAGCGTCACCAGCATCAATGAATTACCAACGGTACGCGACATGCTGTATTTCCCTGTTCCGAGTGTTCTTCGACAGGCCTTGGTAGCGACCCAGATTGATGGTGATCGTGTCGTGCTCCGCGCCCTGCCAGGTGTCACAGCCCGAGCCCAGCATGCCGGTCATCCCCAACAGGATGGGCGCCCGCCCCAACACCGGTTGCGGCAGGCTGCGCACCGGCAGCGAAAGCTGCAGCTTCGCGGTACAACGCCAGCCCAGGTACACCCGCAGCAACACCCGCAAATCGTTGTACAACTGGCCATCGGGCAACCAGCCGCGTGCTTCGTCCGGGTCCCGGGTGAACAACGCCAGATGCAACTGGCTGTTGGCGTCGCAGCCAGTCGCCCCCAGCGGGGTCCCCCGGGACAGGCTCACCGGGTGACTCGCGGACAGGCTCGCCGGCTGCGCCAAGGCAATTTTCTGCGGCCAGTGCGGCGTGATCCGCACCTGCGTCGCGGGTGCGAGCAGCGTCACCAACGCCGTGATGCCTTCGGCGTTACGGGTGGGCATGCGCATCACGCCAAGCAGCGCCAGGAACCGCGAAACCGGCGTAGCAATGCGCTTGGCCGTGCCGGGAATGCCCAGCCCGACCAGGCCAAGCAGGCATTGCGAAGTCGCATCGCTGCCGCCCGCTTCGAAGGTGGCCGGGTACGAATACTTGCGCCAGATCCGATAGAACTGGGTGAATATCCGGTGGTTGAAAATGTCGAGAAAAGCTTCCAGCGCTTCATGCCCCTCGCGGCGCTGGGCAATGTCGTCGACAAAAGCCGTCGGCAATGGCGAGTCCACACCGTACAACCCCAGCAGGCGCGTGCGCACTGTCGCCGGGTGCAGCGGTTGATCGGCGTCGGTTTCGATGGCCTTCAGTTCACTGGCGGGAAATCCCATGCCGGGGTCGGGGCGAAACCGTACCGGGTCATCCGCCGGGTGGTTGGTGCTGCCCAGTGGCGGGTGATCCGGCAGGGCCTGTTCGAGCAACTGGCAGAAACGATACAGATTGGCCTCGGCCACCCGCCCGTCCAGCGCCTCGAGTAACCCGCTGGCTTTCAGCCGGGAATACGCTGACTGTGGTTCTCGTTCCATCGCAGGCACTTTCCAGATGGTTGAAGGATCAGCGTGAGCTGGTTGAACAGGTGAATATCGGCGTACAGACCGAAGAAACGATGGAGCATTTCGCCGAACAGGCTGATGTCGCCCTCACCGGAAAAACCATGGGCGTCGAGGGTCACTTCGATGTCCACGCCGCGCAGCAGGAAACCTTTTTCGAAGCGCTGCACCAGGTGGTGATTGACCTCGACGATGGCCGCCAGGCGACGGCGGTTCAGCTCGCTGTCCGTCCAGTCGTACAGCGCCAGGGTGCCGCGCAACACTTCGGCGTTATCGAGCATCGGCAGGAAATTCGAACCCAGGTGGCTGAGCACTCGCCAGTGGAACCGGTCGCGGTTCGGCGGATAGCACGGCAAGGTCGGGGCGCTCAGATTGCGCACCCGCAAACCGGTCTGGGCGGAGTTGGCCAGCGTATCGAGCAAGGTACTTTGCAACGCCTTGCGCGGCAGTTGGCCGTGGGTACCGGTCAACTGCAGGGACAGACTCTGGCTCGCCTGCAGCCGATCCTGATCAAAGCCGTCGCCGCCCAGGATCAGCCAGGTATCGTGCAAGCCATTGGCGCCACGCTTGAGGCGCGTATGGAAATAACGCTCGGGGGCCTCGTCGCGCAGCATGCCGCCCTTGTGGCGAAAGCTGCTGAAGGGCACGTAGTCAAAACGCTCGGCGTTCTTCGATGCGGTGACCTGATCCACCGAGTAGATTTCGGTGTGGCCGTCCTGCAGGCGCATGGGACGCAGCAGGTAGTCCGATTGCAATGGCGCCAGCGTCATCGGATCGGCTTCCAGGGTGAACAGATTGATCACCGGCACCGCATGCAGACGAATGTGTTCGGCACTCAGGTTGAACGCTTGCGGCCACGACTCGCGCAGGACCACCTCCAGTTCGAACCAGGGCATGCCCGGTGTGATGCTCACCTGTTCCAGGCCATGGAGCGTCACGAACATGAATTTCTCGCGGAAGGTGAAATACTCCAGCAGCAACTGATACCCACTGAACGCGCTGTCGCCCTTTGGCCACAAGCGGTCCTCATCGGCGAAGCCCTTGGGCGCGAAATGGCCGGCCAGCGGGTAACGCGACGCCTCCCCCGGCAGGCGCACATACAAGGCCTGGGCATTGAGAGTCAGTGCCTGATGCAGTGCGCTGGCCAATGGCGCATCGGCATTCAGATACAGCGACAGGCGACTCAGGTCGACCTCGCTCCAGTCGCTCAACGAATCACAGGCAAAGCGCAGGCGCAGCAACGAGCGGCCGTCGGGCTCGTGGTCCAGACGCACCGATTCCAGGTCGATGGGTTGCAGTGTCAGGTCCTGGGTGGTGGTGTAGCGACAACGAGTGCGCTGCGGCCCGATGGGTTGCGACAGCACTTCAAAGCCGGCCGCGATCACCTCGCTGCGCTTCATCTGTGCCCCTTCAGGCGCCAGTTCGACAATGGCCAGTGATGGAATGGTGCGCAGGTAATGCGGCCACAACAGGCTGACCAGGCCCTCGGTCAGCTCCGGCAAGTCGTCGTCGAGCTTTTCACGCAAGCGCCCCATCAAGAAGGCAAAGCCTTCGAACAGGCGTTCCACATAGGGATCGCGCGTGCCCGGTTTGTCCAGGTTCAGTTGCGCCGCCCGGTCCGGAAAGGCTTGCGCAAATTCCTGGCCGGCTTCGCGCAGGTAGCGCATCTCGGCGTCGAAATAACGCAGTGTCAGATTGTCCATGCTCAAAAAGAATCCTGATAAATGAGGTTCAACCGCACAGCACCGCGGCGCGTACCGGATCAATGGCCACCAGCGCCGCGAGCAATGCTTCCATGCGCCGGCCTAGCGCGGCCTTGTCGGCATCGTTGCGTTGCGCCTTCATGCGCGTCAGCTTGAGCAGGCGAGCCTTGACTTCAAAATTCAGCTCCGGCTCCCATTGCGCCAATGCCTGGCGTTGGGCCGTGGCATCCAGTTCAACGAGCAGATGCGTGGCCAGGTCAGTCTTGCCACATTGCTCGGCCACTCGCGCCATCAGCAGGCGCAGCAGCCAGCGCTGACGGCCGGTATGGATGCCGGGGCGCTCGGCCAGCCAGGCCAGCGCATGCTCGACACCGTCGCTGTCGGCCTGTGCCAGTGCCTCGGCCTCCAGCGACAGGATCTCGACATCGGCAAACACCGCCGCCGGGGCCGGTTCGGGCAGCCACTGGCGGGACTGATTGCCGCTGACGTGCTGACTGATCCACTCGCGGGTCGTCTCGTCGGCAAAAGGCGTACCGTCGTTCCAGCTCAACACCTCCAGCCCCGGCAAACGGTCGAGGAACATGCCCAGGTCGCGCTTGACGATGTCGGCCCAACCGTCCTGGGGTGCCGGTTGTTTGCTCAGGGCCTGGACCAGATACCACTGCAGGTCCAGCCAGAAATGGTTGACGCCCTCGGCGAACGTCCACTCGACCTGATCGAGCAATTCGCTCCAGCTCTGTTGCAGATACAGGCGTTTGAGTTGCGCTCTGGATTCGCCTCGGGGCGGTGACAGGCGCGTCATGCCGCTGGCGTCCTGCAGGGGTGTCTGGTGCAAGGTATCCCAGCGCAGGCTCTTCATCAGGTGGTGCGCCGCCAGCCAGCCTTGTGGCTGGTCGCGCAGATAACCTGCGAGGGTCCGACCACTGTCCAGCAGATCGCGTCCGGACTTGATGACCGTGGCGCCCGGTGTGCTCGCCGCACTGCCGGACTCATGACTGGCACTGTTCTGCGGCACCACCGCATCCACCCCGCCGGACTGCGCCAATCTTGCGGACAACGCCCCATACAGCGCGCCCAGTTGCGGTCGTTGTTCCTGCGGCCAGGCCTGCAGCCCACGCTCCAGCCAGGCCAGCGCCGCCACCGTGCGCTCCGCTTCGGCCTTGACCACTTCCGGGTACAGCGACAGGCTGTCCAGCACCTTGCCGCTGGTCAACCACTCCAGGGCCATCTTGCGGCTATTGGACCGTACGGGCAGCACGTCACCGGCGTAACGCTCGACCATCGCGGCCAGCAGACCCAGGCCATCGGCCAACCCCCTTTCACCGTCTTTGTGCAGACGCGCCCACAGGTAATACGTGGCAACGCGCAGATCCTTGCAGCGCTGGCTGAGCAGTTTCTCCGCCAGTTGAACCACCTCGTCGACATCCGCGCCAGAGAGCTTGTTGACCTCTTCACGCATGCGCTGGAAATCATCGTCGTAACCCGGATCCTCGCCGACAGCCGACTGCACGCTGATGGGTTGCAACCAGGACTGCCAGTGTTCAGCCTGAGTGCGGGCAAGGGACAGCGGGTCGCGTTCGCCCAGGCAGCGGGCGATCAGTTTGAGCAGGCTCATGGGTAACTCCCGTTCTGCGCAACAGGCAGCGCTTGCGTGCCCTCGCCGAGAAAGATCTGCGCCGGCAATTTGAAGTCGCGCAACTTGAGCAACGCCAGCGGCCCTGCGCCCATTTCCGTGCGAAGGTTCCAGGTCAGGTCCAGGCCATCCGGCGCCTTGAGCTGCACGCGGAACTGGCTGTCGCTGTCGTTCAGCGCGGTGACCCGGGCTTGTTCGAGCAGGCGGATCAGCCCCCAGGTGCCTTCGAAATCACCGAACAGGCGCTCGTTGGCATGCACGCTGATCCAGCTCAGACGGGTGCCCGGATGGTGGCTCAAGCCCGGCCAGCTGAAGCGCTGCCAGCGTTCCTTCTGGTTGAAGTACTCATGTTTTTCGCCATTGAGAATGAAGGTGGTCTGCACCACGTCACGCACCGGTTTGCCCCGCAGCTCGAAGCTCAGGCCCATGCCGCCATCGGTGTAGAGCACGTCGGCGAGGTGGCTGAGCTGGTTGATCGCGCTGAGGAACTGCGGATTGAAACGCAGACCCTGGCTGTGCCGGGCATCGGCCACCCAGCGGCTGCCTTCCTTGCGCAGCACGCCCCCCAGTTGCTGTTGCAGAAACTGTTCGATGCGCCCGGAGTCGGCGCGGATCATTTGCCCGAGCATCGGCAGCGAGGCATCGCTGCTGGTGGCGGCAAAGGGGTAGCGACCGGCGAAAGCGCCGTGCCAGTCCTTGACGATCGCTCGCTGCCACTGGCTGTTGAGGCCCGCCGTCGAGGGTTGCAGCACCCGTTGCCAGGCCTGCTCCAGCGGCTGCACGAACAGGGTCTGGCCGATCCCGTCCCATTCGGCGCCGAGGCTGGCGGCGAGCAGGTTGCCGTAGGCCCGGGTGTCGGTGAGGTCGACGCTATGCCCCTGGAACACGCTCTGCGCCAGGGCCTGAGTCATGGCCTGCGGGTTCGGCGCGTTGCTCACTTGCTGCAGCTTCAGGCGCACCCGCGTGACCCGGTTGAGGAAAGCTTGCAGGCTCAGGCGCTCGCTGTCGTTGTTACGCTCGGCGTCCTTGCCCAGCAGACTCAGCAACGGCCCGAAGGTGGCGTCCAGCGGACCACCCGGACCGCCGAGCGACTGCTCGATCGGCGGCACGCTGTCCTGGGCGATCAGCTTCTGCGCCGACTTGATCAACGACTCACCCAGGGCCTGGCCGCGCGTGCCGGCCTGCCCCTGCCAGGCCAAGGTATTCATCAGCGCGATCAGGGGCGACTGGCGCACGTCGCTCATCAGCGCCAGTTGATCGATCACCTCGCCCAGGCTGTCGACCGGTTGCCAGCGCAGGTGGTTGAGGAAGTCCAGCCAGGCGTTGGCGTAGTCCTGGAAGTAGCGCTCGGTCAGGCGCTCGCGCAGTTGCTCCGGGCTCAATTCGACGGCGAGGCTGGCGGGATTGTCGCTGAGCACCCAATCGATCTCCTCGCGACGAGCCTCGGCGATAGCGGCGATGGCCGGCCGCACCTGGCCTTCCCAGGCCTGGCGGGTGAACACGCCGGGCACTTCGGCCGATGTGGAGAACAGCGCCGTCGCCTCGGTGTCGCCGACCATCTGCTGCAGATTCAACGCCGGCGCGTGATGGGCCGCGCTGTCGAGAACGCTCTGGTACAGGCTGGTTTCGCCATTGCGCTGGCCGAGTTGGCCGAGCAGTACTTGGCGGGCCTGGGCCACCAGCCGGGGGTCGGCTTCGATGCGCCATTGCGGATGGCGCGCCAGTTGCTGCGCGTAGAACTCCCACAGGCCCGGCGACAGTCCCGCCCGGTCCGGCTCGGTGTCGCCAAGGACCTTGGCCAAGAAGGCCGCGTCGACTTTTTCCGGGCGTGCCAGCATCAGGTAGGCCTTGAGTTGCGCGTAGGCCACACCAGCACGCTTGCTGCGTTCGGGGCTGTCCGGCGGCAGTTTGACCAGCGCGTTGAGCCGCGCCTGCAAGTGGGCCACCGCCGGGTCGCGCAGCAAGCGATTGTTGGCCTCGACGTAACGCGGCCACAGCGTGGCCAGCAGCGCATCGTTTTGATTCAGGCCAAAACACTGATACCACGGTGTGCCGTGCTCGGCGCGGTAATCCAGGCGCCCGAGCTCGCGCACCAGTTCGTTGAACGCGAGGAATTGTTCATCAGCGCTTTGCGATTGTTCGAGGGTGGTCAACACCGTCTGCACCTGGGCGATCTGCACGCGGTTGGTGGCGAACGACAGCAGCAGTCCGGCGCCCCAGACCACGGCCAGGCCCAACGCCAGCCCATAAGCGACGCGCGGCGCGCTCCAGCCCAAGCGCCGGCTGCGCGGTTTCGGGGCGTCCAGCACGCCCTGCCAGACCGGGCCCATCGGCCAGAAGTGGTCATCTTTGCGCACCGCTTTACCGGTCAGCGGCAAGCTGAACCACAACCCGCGCAACGGCAGGTCCTGCCGGAAGACCCCGAACCACGGCGCCAGCGCCTGGCGCCAACGGGCCAGACCTTCGACCTGCAAATCCCGCGACAAACGCAGCAGGAAATCATGATCGGGCCGCATGCTCATCTGCACCCAGCCTTCGTAGCGCAACGGTTCCAGCAAATTTTCCAGCGCGTGTTCCAGGATCGGCGGCGTCAGGCGTGACGGCAGCGCGCAACCGACCGCCTGGGTTGGGCGCTGGTCCTGCGCCCACGAACTGGCGCAGACCTGCCACACGTGCAACGGCAACGACCAGCCCAGCGTGCGCGCCAGATCTTGCAGGTGACGTGCGCCGTTGCCCATCAGGTTGTCGTCGGCGCTCTGCTCGGCGTTCAGCGCCCAGACCACGCCGTCGAGGGCGCACCAGCGGGTCAAGGCGCGACAGCGGTCGAGTACCGAGGCGTCCAGTTTGGTTTGCACACTGCCACCCCAGAGCAACAGGGTATTATGGTCTTCCAGCCAGTTGTCGTTGCTCAGGCCGGGGGCGATGGCCTGGATCTGCTCGGGTTCGCCGACGATGAGCAGGAGGCGGGTTTTGTGGCGCCAGAGGTGGCCGTGGCGTTTGCGCAAGGAAGCTTTGATCGCCGCGATGGTTCGTGCTCCCGGCGTATCAACGTTTTTTTCCGGGAACACTTGCGCAGGCTGGTAAACGTCATCCGTATCAAGCCGGCCATAAGTTGAATGCCCCAACAGCCGTCCCAGCAATGGATAACCACCCAGGAACATCGCCACGATCAAGGTGCTGGCCGAGACCACCGAAAACCAGAGGGTTTGCCAGCCGCTGCCGGATTCAATACCCAGCGACTCAGGGTGATACCAGACCTGTGCAGCCAAAACCAGACCGGCGACCACCAGCACGCTGACTAAAACACCTATCCCTACAGAGCGTCGAAACTGCATTCGAGATTCCTATTTCGAAAGGGGTGACACGGGCATCAGCACCGTGCTCCAAAGCCCATCGGCGACGGCGCCGCCACTGAAAATGAATTGCGGCCCGCCACCGCGCTCAATCGCCTGCGCCGCAGCGGCTATGGCCAACCAAGGTGCTGCGGGTCCAGGATGCCCAAGCAAATCATCGAGACTGCAAAAACCCTGGCCGGGCTTGGCTGGCAGAGGTAATTCCGCCGACACCATCGACAAGGCGGCATGACGTTGCGCATCAATACCCACGCGCCAAACCTGCTCGATGGATTGCGCACCCAGTGGTACCCAGTCGAGGGCTTGACGTGCGGCGTAGAGCAGATCGGTGTCGGTGGGCATGCGCTCCGGTTCGGGACGATGGAGGTAGGCGATCGGCGCCAAGGTCGTTTGCGTCAGACGGTTGCCCAACAACAAGCCAACAGCAACCTCTGCCGTGCCTTCGGGCTGCTCCAGTGCAAACTGCACCGCCACCACCATCAGCAAGGCCTGATCGTCAATGCGCTGGTCAAGCCAGTGATCCACCGCGGCCAACCCGCTGCCTTCGACAGGAATCGACGATTGACGGATACCGGACGCACTCCACGCCTCTCGCCACACGCGACGCAACACCCCTTCAGGCAATCCGCTTTCGACCTCCAGTAAAAATGCCATTGGCGCACCGTCCGGTAACGGCTCCAGAGTTCGCGCCAAATCGCCGAGCAACTGCTTCAACACGTCCAGCAGCAGGAGTTCGGGGTCTTCCCTATCGCCTGACAAGTGACTATGACGTAACGGTGTTGCCCCCTCCCGCACGGGTCGAGTCGCAATAGAGGAGGTCCCGCTCAGAAAAGCATCCAGTTGCGCGGTGGGCTGATCACCTGGTTCTCGAAGGGCCGTATACAGACTCACACCCAATAATTGTTGGGAGCGACGCCCTTGCCGGGTCTTGCGAATCAAATCGTTCTCCCGAGCTTCATCCCAACCATCGGCAGCACTTTGTTGGCCTATGTAAATCAGTGCTCTCCCAAAACCCAACACGCACCAGCCAACCAACGGTACCCCCAGGGACAGTGCCCAGAAGTTCACTGGCTGCTGATGCAAGTCTGCAGGCCCGAACAACAACGCCACCCCCGCCCCCATCAGCCACAACAGAGGCAGCAAACCTGCCCAAAGCCAGACACGAGGGCGCGCAGGTCTCACCGCTAATGCTGGGACTCGATCCAATCTGACTGGCATGGGCTAATTCGCACCCGCTACAGGCAAGGAAGAAATCAACGCACAACCGCATGCGCAGCGATGGCCATCGAAAGCGACCGGGACACCATTGTCACGAAACGCCGGATGCCCCTCAGCAATCACCGTACGGCCGTGGCTTCGACAGCGCACCGGATCCCCCTCGCGCGCCACACCGACACCCTCGAATCGCATATCGGTGGACCCCGAAAGTACGGTGCCGTCACCGGTGGTTTTGTCGCCGATACGGATGATGCCTTTCATGCTTTGATCCTTTTTTTATTGAACGGAAAATTTCTAGTTCGGGTTCTCTTGGCTCAATACGTCTTGCGGTAAAAAAGCGCCCTCACGCAAAACAAAGTTCGTAAACTGCAAGGGTCGCCCGGCAGCATCGACATGCTCGAACCACTCAATGGAAAACCCCTTTAAGTTCCATTGCACTGAAGAGAAATCGGAATCTTGCATCTGATCCCCTGTGTTCTGACTTGCCAGTGAAATCGAGCGCAAACAACTACTCACCAATACTTTTATTTTTTCGTTCAAAACTGCGCCAGCCACGTGATAGACATGAAGCCAGACCTCGTTACCCGCACCACAAGCGCCTGAAGGGCGTGCAGAATTCGAAGATAAAACCTGGAACAGCGAGACATACTCCCTTCCCCCGATCGTGTGCTTGTCTCTGTCATAAAACACACCACCCACCTCGGAAAATAACTTCACGTCATACACCGCTCCATCGGCCATCTGCAGATGCACCTGCCCGCCATTATTTTTTAGCCACACTGTTTCGGCATTCGCGCAGGTAACCGCCGCCAATCCAAGCAACAACCAAACCAGGAACTTTCCGAGCTTATTTACCAAGCACATGATCTGCATAACACACTCCCTGGTATTGCCATGGGTGATCATCCGACTGTCCCTTAGATCCCTTCGAATAGGTATCCTTATCTCGCTCTCGCAATTGCGCTTCCGTTTTGTCTTTATTCATTTCGTTATCCATCGACCAGCCTATATTTCCGGTATTGGCATCACACAAAAGGTTCTTCTTTCTGACCCAGGAAGCAGAGACCCTATCCCACTCATGATAAGAACCACCGTTCCACCGGCTGAACACTTCATGGCGCAGCTGATCATCTGTATAGGTTCTGCCTGCCTGCCCCAGGTATTTTTTGGCGATGCGCACTTTGTCCTTATAAATCGAAGATCCCGCCAGAATGTTGGCTTTCCAGTTCCAGACTTGCTCGTAATTTGGCACCGGATTAGTCATTTGCGTGATACCGAAACCTTTATCAAAGGCAACTATTGGCTCGCCATCCAAATTTATGAAGTGCCTTGAATGAGTCTCTTGCTCAAGCAGCTTTTCGAAGCCGGTCATATCATCAAGACTAGCTATATAGCGGGCGATACTCTCCTGCGTAGGATTCTGCCCTTTTATAAAAACCGTTCTTGTCAAGGCCTTATCGCTGACACTTACGCTCACCGTCAGAGTACCGCCAATAACTTGATCAAAAAGACTCACCTTCCATACTCTATTGCTGCTAACAAAAGAGCCAGATTCCTTGAAGGTTTGCAGAACTTTGTCCTTGCGAACTCTCTCCCTCAATCCGCTGACTTTCGCTTCCCACTCGATCATCCACGACCACTTGTAGTCCCCGAGGATTTGAGTGTGAAACTCAAAAACAATATCGGGCAACATCGCGTCCTGCGTAATTTTGAATACCGCATTTTCTGCCGGTGACAGCCAAGTCAACGTACTTTCCGCAGACACGACCTTGATGACGGTGTCGTCAGTATTATTGGTACTACTCGCATGTATTACTTGCTGCATGCTAGCGCTGTCCTTTTGAAATTTACCCGTAGTAGTCCCTAAACTTAAAAAGCCAGCCGCAACAACTCTTAACTAACGTTTACCAAGAGCCATAAGGAATCCCATGCTGATCGATATACAACTGGGCCTCAGGCTTCAGCGCCCGGTAGTAAATATCTTTGCCGTTCAGATACGGTCCTCGTGGTTCGACCTCGGCCTGAAAACGACCGACTTCCTTGTAGCCCAGACAGCCCGACCCCACCCAGACCTTAACGATACCGCCGGGAGCCATCCCTAGATTTACTCTGTTGCGATAAAGCGTTACTTCCTTTTGATCCGCTATACAAAACGCCCGCTCCGGCTTGACCATCTCGTCACGCACCCACTGTGGGATCGTGATCCTGATCTTGTAAGCCTGTGGTTCCACCAGCGATTGCCAGCGCAGAAAGAGCCGCTCCGGCAGATCGACATTGTTGACCGGTTTCGTTGCCCCCCCACCCTTGTGCCAGCCCTCCGGCTGACCGGTGTAACTGACAACACCACCATGTACACGGAAAAATGCCAGCCCCCGCTGATCGAGCACATCCAGGGTCTCGACCCAGACTTCCATGAAAAGCGGTGCGGCCAAGCCGACGTACCAACTGTCATAAGGCAAGTTAGGCGGTGCGGGTGGCCGAGGCTCACTGGCGCAGGCGCACAGGCTCAGCAGCAGACCGGTGATCAGACTCAAACGCTTCATTGCGGATACCCCTTTTGCGGCTGGTTGGGGTAGACGTTGCGCTTTTTGTTCGGCGCCGGTTTGTTGATGAGCAGACCAGCACGAGGGGTCCAGTGAGCGGATTGGTGAATGTAGCGATTGCGCAACAAGCACTCCTCGGCGGGACCGAGTCGAACTTCGTTGCCCGCCAGCGCTTGCTCCAGGATTTGCTCGGCGATGGGTTGTAGTTCATCCGGCAAGCGCAAGCGTTTGTCTTCGTCACTTATGACTTCAAACGGCACGCCATGACGCACACCCAGTTCACGCATCAAACGCAGGGCAATCAGCGCCAATTCGCCACGCACAGGCCGGTCGAGGACGATCACTAACCAATACTCATCCACTTTCGATTCAGCCTTACCGCGCGGGACCGGGGGGATCGGCCAAGCCTTGACCTCAAGGGTGCCACTGCCGGACAAGCCACTGTCACGCAGGGCCAGCGCCTGGGCCTGGAGTTGCGCCCATTGCGGATGGGACTCCGGCCGCTGGTAGGCCGACACGCTGATCCGCTGCGGCTGGGTGACCCACAAGCGCTCCCGGCCATTCGGAAGGTAGCCACCGCCGATATCCGAATGCACGCCGGGCAGGCTGATTTGTCGATGACCGTGCAGCACGCTGTTGAGGGCAAAGTTCAGACGGTGCTCGTCCCGGGCCTGCAACTGGATAATCTGGCGGGCACAACCGGGGGGCAGGTACAAGTTGACCCCCGGGTTGTTGTCGTTGGCTACGCTCAGGTCCATCCCCAAGATCGCCGCAACGGTGTCGAACAGCCCGACCAGGTTGAGGCTGACATCCACCGCCGGATCGAAACTCGCCGGCAGGCCAAAACGCCCGCCTTGTAGCAACGCGGCGAACACTCCCCGCCCGGGCCTGAACAATTCGTTGACACAGTGCCGCGCGGCGGCGGCCCCGCGACTGAAACCGAAGATGTCGAACTCGATGCGTCGAATAAAGGTGCCGGGGTTGGATTCAATAAAATCCCGAAGTTTTTCAACCAATACCGCAGGCACCCGCTCAACTCGCGCCACCACCCCGGTTTCCCCCCGGCCACTGGCCTGATCCACTAGCGAATCTTTGGCTCGACTGCGAGTGCCAATGCCCGAGAGATAGACCCTTACGTAACCGATCTCTGCCTCTGCCTTGAGCGGTGTCGCTGTGCTATCCGGGTACAGGTCATACAAATGCGCCACATTACTCGGCGCATTGCCATAACTGTTATCCGGTGCACTGGCAAAACCACTGCCATCAAACTCGTCAAACCCATACTGCTTGCACAGCTGCACAATGCTCGCCAGTTCACTCTGATCGAACAATTCAAGGTCGTCCCGCCGGCATTGTTCTGTGGCGGCGGAATTGCCCAAGTTGTTACCCGTGCCATCAAAGAACAACCCCAGGCGTAGGGTGATACCTTCGAGCTCCTCTTCCTCCTCCTCTTCTTCCATGTCGTAGGTCAGCGATAGCGCTTCAGGCTTGGCGGTGTACACGCGCTCGGTGAAGCCCTGGCTGTCGGTGGTACCTTTCCAGACCTTGCCGGAAGCGGCGGTGATTTTGTAAGGCACGTTGGCGCGGGGTTGCTCGCCATCGCTGGCGAATAGCCGGAATTGCTCATGAAACTCAAGCGGCGGGTCGATGCGTTGCGGCACTATTGGGATCAGTGGGGTCTGGGTGGCTTTGCCCTGCAAATACTGATAATCCGCCGACTTGACCTTGTAGTCCCCGGCCGTGCCCGATTCGATGCCACACGGTTCCAGGCTGAGGTAGCTGCCGCCCCCGTTGAGGACGATTTTCTTCTTCGCGGTGATGTGGATTTCGTCTTCGGTGCTGGTGATATCCAGGCCATGACGGGCGAGTAATTCCAGTTTGTCGTTCTGCGCCTGGATCTGCACCGCGCCCTGATTGGCGATCAGCTTGATCCCGAGCTTGCGCACAAACAGGCTCAGCCCCTGACCCACGCCGATGAACAGGCGCCTGACCACGCTGAGGTCGGCTTCACCGCCGGCGTTGAGCATCAGGTTGTGTTGCGCTGCCAGTTGCAGGTGCTTCCCGCTGGTGAGGGCGATGCCTTGCGGCGCGCTGAGCAGCAGGACCTGGGACTTGAGCTGTTCGAGGTCCTGGCGCAGCAGGTTCAACTGCGCGGCCACGTCCGCCGGTTCGGCATTGGCGGCCTGGGCGTCGACCGAGAGCTGTTGCAGCTGTTCACCGGCCTGTTGCAGGCGGCCGACGGCAGCGTCCATGCCCAGCACCGGGCCCTGCGCCTTGGTCTGCGCATCGGCACTGATGAACAGGCCCTTGCCGCCACGAATGGCACCATGACCATCGCTACGCAGCTCAAACCCTTCCCCACGCTTCTGCTTCTTGGCATCCACCAAATGCCCCAGATTCAACTGACTCTTGCCCCCATACTCGGTACTGAGCTTGACGTGCTCTTCCCCGCGCCGGTCTTCCATGCGCAGTTTGTTGTTGGCCGGGGTGCGCAGCACGTTGCGGGTGTAGTCGCGTTTGCCCAGGGTCACGTGGTCGGGGTGTTGGTCGTCGTGCAGGGCGTGGGCGATGTAGGGTTTGTCCGGGTCGCCCTGTTCGAAGGCGATGGCCACTTCGGTGCCGCAGATCAGCGGCAGGTGCAGGCCGTGGGTATCGCCGGCGTAGGCGCGGGCCTGGCGCAGCCATTTGCTGTCCTGGCCGGGTTTGCGGGTGTCGCGGTCGAAGAGGAATCTGACCCGGTAGCGGCCTTCGAGGTCGATGTCGGCGTAGGGGTCGTTGGCTTTCGGGCTGGTGACCCGTGCCGGCAGGGTGCCGGCGATTTGCGGTTTGGGCGCGAGCGGTGGGCGGAAGCACAGGCGTTCGGCGTAGGGCATGGCTTCGAAATGGCATTCGAAGCTGCGGTCGCGGGCGGCGTGGGTGGTGAGGCCGGTGAGCACCGCGCCGCGCGCGAAGGCCTGGGGCGCGCCGCCGCTGATGTTCAGTACCTGGCCGGGGGCCAGGGTGGCGCTACTGCTGGTGCCGCTGAGGTGGGTCTGTTGGTTGAGGTAGCGCTCGTGGCGCAGGCGCGCGTAGAAGTAGCCGCTTTCGCTGAGCAGGTCTTCGTCCTGGTGGTAGGCGTTGCCGAGCACGCTGTAGGGTTCGGCGTAGTGGTAGGCCTCGCCGTAGGTGTGGGGTGCGCCATGGGTGGCCGGCTCGCCGCGGGTCTGGTCGACTTCGCCGTCGAGGTAGGCGCGGGCGTCGCGGGGGTGGTAGGCGCGCACGCTGACTTGCTGTTCCACCATCTGGTGGCGGGTTTGCAGGGCCCAGACGGCGTCCTCGCCGCTGCTGCTCAGGCCGGAGGGCGAGCGCATCGGCAAGGCGACGTCGAACTGGTAGCCACGCTGGTCGTCGCAGAACTCGACGACGTCGATGCTCAGGCGTTCGTCGCTGGTGCAGCGGTACCAGATGCCGACGTCGGCCAGCAGGCGGGTGATGAAGTCCAGGTCGCTTTCGTTGTACTGCATCACCTGCTCGCGGCGCGGGTACTCGCGATGCAGGCGGAAGAAGAAGTCCTGGCCGAGAAAATCGTGGCGGCTGCGCAGGATGCTTTCGACGATTTCCGGGACGGATTGCTGCAGGTAGAGGCGCGTTTGCCGGCCACGGGCGAGCCGTCCCAGGCGCGGTTGCAGGGTGATTTCGTAGCGCGCTTCGTCGACCGAGCCGGACAGGCGCTGGCAGCCGCTGATCACGCCGTAAAACGTGCGCAGCGGTTTGGCCGGCTTGGGTACTTCCCAGGCCATCACGGGCAGGGTTGACGGCGCGGCGTGCAGGCTGAATTGGGCGTATTGGCCGAGCAGTTGTTCGGCGCCGAGGTCGAGGTGGCTGGTGGTGAATTCGACGGTGTAGGTGAACGGCTGGCTGAGGTGTTCTTCGCCCTTGAAGGTGAGGACGTCGAGGGTGGTGTCGAGGCCGTCGACCTGGAGTTTGTGGCGGCTGTGGTCGAAGAAGGTGCGCAGTGCGGTGCTCATGGTCAGGCTTCCGTGGCAGTGAATGACGACGCGTCCTGTGCGTCGGTAAATTGCAACGTGATGCCCTCGTCGTCGCTGTAGCCCAGGGTCACGCCGAGGGTTTTGTGCTGCGCGGCCTGACGTTGCAAGAGCTGTTGGCTGAGGACCGGCAGAATCTGCTGGTTGAGCAGGCTGTCGATGTTGCGTGCACCGGTGTCGGGCAGCAGGCAGGCAGCGACCAGCGCGGCGTGGAGTCCATCGTCGATCTGGCAGGCCAGGCCGTAGTGGCGTTGCAGGCGCTTGGCGACCCGGGCGAGCTTGAGCCCGACGATGCGCTTGAGTGCATCGGCCTGCAGCGGGCGGTAGATCAGGGTCTGAAAGCGGGCAAGCAAGGCCGGCTGGAAGTGCTCGCGCAGAATCGGTCGCAGCCATTCGTGCAGCGCGCTGTCAGTTGCGTCGGGTTGTTGCTGCAGGCCGTTTTGCAGCTCATCGCTGCCGAGGTTGGAGGTCATCAGAATGACGGTATTGCGAAAGTCGATTTCGCGCCCTTCGCCATCGCGCATGAAGCCGCGGTCGAACACTTGATAGAACAGGTTGAGCACGTCGCGGTGAGCCTTCTCCACTTCATCCAGCAACACCACGCTGTAGGGCCGCTGACGCACCGCTTCGGTGAGCACGCCACCCTGGCCGTAACCGACGTAGCCTGGTGGCGAACCTTTGAGCTGGCTGACGGTGTGGGCTTCCTGGTACTCGGAAAGGTTGAGGGTAATCAGCGACTTTTCGCCGCCGAACAGGCAGTCCGCCAGCGCCCGCGCGGTTTCGGTCTTGCCGACGCCGCTGGTGCCCACCAGCAGGAACACACCCAGCGGGGCCTGTTCATCGGTCAAGCCGGTCTTGGCCGCGCGCAATCGCTGGGCCAGGGCACCGAGGGCATGCTCCTGGCCAATCACCCGCTCGGCCAATTGCTGTTCCAGGGCCAGCAGGCTGGCCTGTTCGTCCTTGAGCAGGCTGCCCAGAGGCACGCCGGTCCAGTCGGCGATCACTTCGGCGACGCTGCGGGCATCGACGTCCAGAGACAGCATTGGCCGGTTGCCCTGGGCCAGCAACAACCGTTGCTGTAGCTGCGCACAGTGGTCAGTGCACAGGGGGTCGGCCTGACGTGCGTCAAGCAGTTGCCGGGTCAGGTCGAGTTCATGACGGTATTGGTCCAGCAGATCGTTTTGCTCTTGTTGCAGTTCGACCTGTTGTTCGGCGATCAGCGTCAAACGTTCGCTGGCGGCGCTGCCATTGAGTTGCGCGTCTTGTTCAAGCGCCTGCTGCTCCAGCGTCAAGGCGGCGTGCCGGGCCTTGAGTCGGACCAGCACCTGGGGTTCACAATCGAGGCTCATGCGCACGCGAGCGCTGGCGGTGTCGAGCAGGTCGACAGCCTTGTCCGGCAACTGGCGGCCGGTGAGATAACGCCGCGACAGGTTGACGGCGGCCTGCACCGCCGCATCCTGAATGTGCACACCATGATGGCTGGCATAGCGCGCCTTGAGGCCGCGCAGCATCAGGCAGGCGCTGGCGTCGTCAGGCTCGTCGACCTTGACCATCTGGAAACGCCGCTCCAGCGCGGCATCACGTTCGAAGTACTGTTTGTATTCGCTCCAGGTGGTCGCGGCGATGGTGCGCAACTCGCCACGGGCCAGGGCCGGCTTGAGCAGGTTCGCGGCATCCGCCCCACCGGCCTGGTTCCCGGCGCCGATCAGGGTGTGGGCTTCGTCGATGAACAGCAGCACCGGGTTGGCCGATTGCTGCACGGCGTCGATGACGTTTTTCAGGCGTTGCTCGAACTCGCCCTTTACCCCGGCGCCCGCTTGCAGCAGCCCCAGGTCGAGGGTGCGCACGCTGACTGACTTGAGGCTGTCCGGAACGTTGCCTTCGGCGATGCGCAGGGCCAGGCCTTCGACCAGCGCGGTCTTGCCGACGCCGGGTTCGCCCACCAGGATCGGGTTGTTCTTGCGCCGGCGGCTGAGGATGTCGATGACCTGGCGGATTTCATCGTCACGTCCGAACACCGGGTCGATCTGCCCGGCCTGCGCCTTAGCGGTGATGTCCTGGGTGAATCTGTCCAGTACCGCTTGCAAGGCATCGTGCCCGGCTGCGCCGGGGACAGGTAACGCCGGGGGCTGGTCCAACGCACTTTGCTGTTGGACGTGCGGGCGTTCCTCGGAGTGCTGATCGAGCAGCCCTGACAGCTGCTGCAACTGGATTTCATTGAGGCTTAGCATGGGCCAGGCCGCATCGCATGCCAGCAGCTGCGGACTGTCCTGCAACGCACCCAGCAGGTGCGCCGAGCGCAGGCTGTCATGCCCTTCCAGTGATGCACGCAACCAGGCGGACTCAATCAGTTTCTGCAATTTTCCGCACAACTGCGGCTTGCCCTGCACGCTGCGCGGCAGCATGTCGATATGGTCGAGCAAGCCGCGCCACAGCACATCCATGTCCCACTCATAGCGACGGGCGATAAGGGTCAGATCGCCCTCGCCCTGTTCCAGTAATTTGAGCAGCCAGTGTTCGATGCTGATCCGCCCATGGGCACGGCTTTGACACAACGAAGCCGCCGCGCTGAGCGCCTGGGCGCAGTAGGGGTTGAGACGGCGAAGCAGGCGCGTGGAGTTGTCGGTCATGGAGGTACGTCCTTGTGCTGAAGGGTCAGCGGATAGTCGGTCAGGGCGATGGAAAGTGTCGGGATGGGCTGGGTTGAACGTCCGCGCACAGACGCTCAACCCAGTGCACCGGAACCAGCAGGCAGAGGCCAGCCTGCTGGTTATTCAGCGTTACCCTCTACTACGTTTGTCCCATGCATCGTCGTGTTTGAGGTTTCCGTCCTTGAAGTCCCAGAAGATCTTCTCGTAGCGCAACTCAACCTCTTCCAGGTGGTTGAATTTCGCCTTGTCCGGATCTTTGACGTCGTGCATTTTCGACTCGACCTTCACTACCTTCACTTTTTTAAGCAGGGTGTTGTAGTACTCGACTTCCTGGCCTGCGTCGTTGATGCGATAAAATTTGAACTCGGCGCTCTCGAGTGTCTGGCCTGTAGTAGCAGCCTTATAGAGGTATGTGCTGGAAGCATCGATTTCCTTAGTGAACACGTACGGAGCATGGGTCCGCGTACCGGTCAATTTTCCGGTGCTATCGTCGCTGGCGATGTAGACGCTGTGGTTGTGAGCGACCACCTCGATACTGCCTTCGCGACCTTTCACGGTCACTGAACCATTAATGTCCGCACCGCCGTCATTTTTCAGCCACAGGTAAACGGGAATTGCCATGTGAAGCTCCTTTTTCAGTACACAGATGCCGCGTTTGCGACAGGGGGTTGTACGTCGGCTCCGGCCATGGGAAACACGCAGGCCCCCACTTCCGGCACCAGACGGATATCGACGCGACGGTTGGCCTGACGCCCCGCCTCGGTGTCATTGCTCGCGATCGGCTGGCTCTTGCCAAAGCCCTGCACCGCGAAACAGCTGTCGGGGATGCCGCCCATGCGTTGCATCCATTCACGCACCGCTGCCGCGCGGGCACGGGACAACTGCAGATTGTGTTCGTCGCTGCCCACGGCATCGGTATGCCCGGCGATAACGATCAGCCAGCCGGGCTGGGCCTTGATGCCGACCAGGGCGTCGATCAGCACCCTGGTCGACTCTGGCTTGAGTCGGGCGCTGGCGCTGCTGAACAACGACAGGCTGTCCAGGCGCACGGTTCGCGCCGCGCGTGCCGGCATCGGGTTCGTCGACGGTTGCCGGTGGTTGGCGATGGTCGACAGCAGCCCAGCGCGCAATTGCTCACCGCGATACAGGCCAAGGCCCAGCGCCAGGGGCTCGCCCCGGCGGTAGTAATGGTCGAGGCGCACCGCGTCTTCGCGCAGCACGTTCAACGCTTCTTCCCGTTGGGCAAATTCGGGTTGATCGCGACGCTCCGTCGGGGCAATGGACGCATAACGCCGCAGGTCATCGCTGACCTGACGCAGCAGCAGGGTGTTCTGCCAGGCCGAGCTGGACAGGGCGACAACGGCGGCTGCCGCGAACAGCCACAGCGCAATCACGCTGGCGCGACGCATCGGCAAACGCTGAGCCCGCACTGGCAGCAGATTCAGCAAAGGGTCAGGGAACGGCAGCGACGCATCCGGCGCTTGTACCTGTGCATCGGCGTCCCTCAGCCCGGTCTTGCCCCGCAGCCATTGCCCCCACAGATTGCCGGTCACCATACCGGGCAGTGTCGGTACCAAGGTGCTGGCGCAAACCAGCGGCAAGCCGGCAGGATGGCGACCTTCACGGCTGGCGAAGTGCGCCAGGACATATTCATCCAGCCAGGCAGCAGCACTGTTGAGCTGGACGCTGGCCTGCAACCGCCGACCGTGGGTTGCATGTTCAGCGGGCAGCCGATACCAGTCCTTGGGGCCAAGGCACGTCCCGCCTTCACGAATGTTGCAGCTATCCTGGCCGGCTTCCCAACTGAACCAGGTCCCCTTGCTCGCCGATGATTGCAGGTAGCTGACGAGCATCAGCGGCAGTGCAATACCACGCTGGCGAATCAGCCCGGCCTGGTAATTGAACGTACGCACGTGCCCGGCCAACACCGCGGCATCGGTGTGCTCGCTCGGGTTGACAATGAACATCACGCAGAGCTGCCCGGCCCACTCGGGACGCAAGGCCAGGACACTGTCAGTCACCCCCGACAGCTGTTCCCCACGGGAGACCCGCAGGTAACAGCCCTGCTCGGTCATGCGCAATGCCGGGTGGTCGCTGCTCGTTTCACCAAACAGCCCGGCCAGGCCATCACCACACACCAGTACCACCGGATGACGATACGCCGCCGGTGGCAACGCCAGGTTGTCGAGCGAGCCGAGTAATTGCCGTTGACGCGCGGCCCGGACACAGGCGAGTGCAACACAACCGACAACGATCAGGGCCACGGCGGCACGGCCCCATCCGCCAAGCGGGATGATGGCCAGCAGCATCAGGGTCAGTGCACCCGCCCACAACCAGAGCCCTTGTTTGAGTTTGAGCGTCATGGGCTCCACCTCAGGCTTGCGCGGCCAACAGCGTCGCAACCAGACTACCCAACAGCTGGTCGAGGCCGTACCAGACACCGGCCAGCAACAGACCGGCAGCCAGGACGTTGACCAGCGGCGAGCGCATCCAGCGCAACGCCATTGCGCCATGGCTGGCGCTGAGGGGTGCGGTTAATGTCTGACGCAGCTTCAGTGGTGCGACCCGGGCATTCAGGTCGGCCAGCAGTTGTTCACGCTCGGGGTCATTGTCATCGCGATAACGGCCGCGAAAACCCAGGGTCAAAACCCGCTGGAAGGTCGTCAGCACCAGAAGGTCCGGCGCAGGTTCGCGCAGTACCTCGCGCATGTCCTCGTACAGGAACTCCCCGGCCTGGTGGCGATTGAAAAACTTCGCCTGCAAGGGTTCACTGGCCCACCGGGAATGGGCATCGTTATCGGCGCGGTTGAGCATGGTTTCATCCAGCAGCGCACATTGAGCGTGGCTGATATGGTCGATGCTGCGTTGGGCCAGGCCGGCATCCATGAGCCGCTGGCGAACGTACTCGACCTGCTTTACGCAAAGCGCCTTGACCTCATCGCTGCTTTGCGCGGAGGCCCCTTGCCGCAACTCGACCACCAGCAGGTAGCTGTCTTGCAACAACGCGTCGATGTCGACCGTCATGGCGGCCTGTTTTTTCGCTTCGATCTGGTTCATGCGCGCAGTACCGCGAACAGTTCAAGTTTCACTTCGGCCAGGGTGCTCGGGACGTACAAGGCACAGATGCCCTGGTCCCGAATGGCTTGTCCCTTGGCATGGTTGAGATCCAGGGCGAAGTACTGGTTTTCCAGGCGCAGGGGGATGGCCGCCGGTACATGACTGAGGGACTGCAACGGCACGCCATCGAGGGCGGCGTTGACCAGCTGATCGACTTCGTCCGGTGTGCCGATCTTGCACAGTTGCGGGAACTGACTCTGCAATTGCACGGCGGGCAAGCGGCAACGCACCGACAGATAGAAGTCGGCGCTGTCGGGCTCGCGCAAACGGGCGTCGTCAAGTCGGACCTGCCAACGGTTGGCTGCGCTCTGCTCGAGTGTCAGGGCGATGACTCGAGAAGGCAGACTGGCCTCCAGCAACGTGGAGATCATGCGCAACAGCGGCGGGAACACGCTTTCCAGGTGTTCGTGGCGGTAAGGCGGAATCTGCTCGACATCGTGTTCGAGCGAAAAAGTCAGCAGACTGCCCGCCAGTTTTGTCAACTCCAAATAGACCTGCTCGGGATGTCGCGCCGGCCAGGCCTTGAGATCGGCCAATACCGGCTGGTAGGTGTTCAAGGCATTGAGCAACCAGAACAACGACACGTCGGCCACGGCGAAGTCAGCCATTCGCTGGTTACTCTCACGGCGCATGCCCATCAGCCGCTGACGCTTGGAGGACAACTGGGTCAACAGGTTGTCCAGTTGCGTCAACAGACCCGGGTGCGCCGCGAAACTGAGCAGCGGTGGCACATAGTCAGGATCAGGACTCCAGGCACCCTGCCCGTCACGCACCAGGCGCGCGATCGGGCAGGTCAGGTAATCGCCGTTCTCGTCGTGATCGAAGCGCAGGCTCAGCACGTGTTCCAGTACGCCGACCGATTGCACTTCATCGGCGTAAATGTCCTGCACCTGACGCCAGTCCTGACGATAACGGGTGGGTCGATCGGCCTTGTCGGCGTCGAACAGGCAGTTGTTGCCATTGGCCTGTTCCAGTGGCAAGGCCAGGAGCAAGGTCGCCGCCTGGGTATCGTCGGACAGCAGGCGCGACAGTTCCAGCCCCAGGGGCAGTCGATCGACATGGTCAGTGTCGATGAAGGTGCCGTCAGGCATGCGCAGGCTCAGGCGAGTGGCCTTGAGCTTGCCCAGGCGCAGTGCTTGCAGGTCAAACGCGACGTCCTGGACGCCCCAGGGGTGCACCAGGGACAAACGAGCCAGACACTCGTTGGCCCAGGCTTCCCAGCGCGCCTGCTGCTGGAATTGCTGCGGGGACAGCAATGCCCCCGCGGCCCACAAGGGGCGGTCGATTTTCATGAGGTCGAATCCCTACGCAATGGGTTGGGCTTGCACAGAACTCAGGCTTTCGCCTTGGGCATCTGCGAAACCAGCGACAGGTTGACGTCCATGCCTTCCACCTGGAAATGCGGCACGGCATACAACTTGACGCGGAAGAAACCCGGGTTGTCCTCGATGTCTTCGACGGTGACCCGGCCAGCCCGCAACGGGTGCGAAGCCTGCAGCGAGTCGCCCGGATCGTTCATCTCGGTGACCAGCCCGCTGACCCACTTGTTCAACTCCAGCTCCAACAAACGGCGATCCTTGGTGGTGCCGATGTTTTCGCGCTGGATCAGCTTCAGGTAATGGGCAATGCGTGACAGCAGGAAGATGTAGGGCAGGCGCGCATTGATCCGGCTATTGGCGGTGGCCTCCGGGGTATCGTACAACGCCGGTTTCTGCGTGGAGTTGGCCGAGAAGAAGCACGCGTAGTCACGGTTCTTGTAGTACGAGAGCGGGATGAAGCCGAGGTTGGCGAACTCGAACTCGCGCGTCTCCGGAATCATCACTTCCGAAGGGATCTTCACCTGATTGCCTGTGCCCAGATCGTACAAGTGGATCGGCAAGTCGGTGACCGCGCCGCCAGACTGCGGACCGCGGATCTGCACGCACCAGCCGTTGGCGATAAAGCTCTTGACCATGTTGGCAGCGAACGCAAACGAGGCGTTGGTCCACAGGTATTTGTCGTGGTCCGGTCCCTTGACGCTTTCGATGTAGTTGAAACTGCGCACCGGAACGGTGTCCGGGCCATACGGCAGACGGCCCAATACTCGAGGCATGAGCAAGCCGATGTAACGGGCATCATCACTGTCGCGGAACGCTTTCCACTTGATGAATTCGGCACGGTCAAAGTAGTTGCCGATGTCCTTGATGGCGGCGACTTCTTCCATCGAGTGCTTGCCAAAAAAGGCCGGGCCGACGGAGCCGATGAAGGGCATGTGCGCGGCTGCCGAGACTTTGGAAATATTGCGCAGCAAGGCAATGTCCTGCGGGCTGCGGTCGAACTCGAAGTTGGAAATGGCAGCGGCGATCGGCTCACCACCCGGGGTGTCGTACTCCTGGGTGTAGGTATGCACATACAGGCCACTTTGTGCGATCTCCGGTGCATCCTCGAAATCCTGGACCAGGTGATCCTTGCTGATATCGAGCAGTTCGATGCGCACGTTCTGGCGGAAATCGGTCTGATCGATCAACGATTTCACACCGCGCCAGGTGGACTCCACCCTCTGGAAATCCGGGTGATGCATCACGGCGTCCAGTTGGCGACTGATTTGTGCATCCAGCGACGCAATATGTTCATCCAGCAGTGTCTTGTCCAGACGCCGGACTTTGCGCGAAGACTGTTTGATCAAATTCAAGAAAACACTGACAGCGGCAGTCACTCGCTCATCGGCAGAAACGTCCGACAGCGCCTCGGAACTTTGAAACACTTCGATTTCGCCCAGCACTTTTACCGGGTTGAGATTGATCTTGCCAAACAACGCGCCATATACGCCTTGGTTTTCTTCAGGCAACACTGTAGTGCCACGCGATTGCGCTTGAGAATGTTCGATAGACATTTTTAAACTTCCCTTTAAACGAGCCGAGGTGAATTAACGAATGTGTTCCGGAGTCAGTGCCGCCAACTCACCTCGCAGTTCGTCACTCAGTGCCTCGTCCATGAGAATACGCTCCAGTTCCTGACGGAACGTGGCATTGTCCAACAGGTTGGACTTGAGGTCGCGCAGCAGGTTACGCATTGCCAGCAGTGCGCGCAGTTGAGGAATTTGCCGAGCCACTTGTTCCGGCTCGAAATCCTTCATGCTCCGGAAACCCAGATTGACCGCCGCTTCGCCGGCATCCTCCGCCAGGGTATTGGCCACCGCCAGCTTGACCTCGGGAGAAAACTCGGCCAGCACGCTATCGAAATTATTCTTGTCGATGGCGACTTTGCTTCTCTCGGACAACGGCCGCTGCTCCTTGCCGTTACTGTAGTCGCCCATCACCATCAACTTGAGCGGCAATTCGACCTTTTTCTGTGCATCGCCCGTATGCAAATCGAGCTTGATGTTGACCCGTGTCTTGGGCACTTCGTTTTGGAAACTACCAGAAGCCATAAAATCTCCCTGGATATTTGTAACAACATAAAGCGTTACAAAAATTCAATGACATAATCGAACTCAGGAGTTGAGTCGACAATACGCAATTACATAAGCGGACGTGACATGCAAGCTTGCTTCGGCAGCGAAAGATGAGCCTTTTCAAAGGCAACCGCAACTACGGAAACAAATACTCAAACACTATCAGATGTAATAGTGAACTATCTTACAAAGACATTCCAACCGCCAAATTAATATTTAGACGCGCCTTACATCGCACTCAGAATTTACCTTCCCTCTAAATAGCCATTTCCCACACAACTAAGGAAATTTCCTACTCGAAGATTATTGGCGTGTTTTGATTGCGGCGCGGCATGGCCGTTGAGACAGCGGATGGTCGGTTAATTCCGGAAAAGCGGGGAGGCGATTTCACGACTGCCGTGCCCGGGTCTTGAAGACCGGGCACGGGCAGCACAGTGCTGAGGGATTCTAGAATTTTTCCGCGATGTACTTGAATGGATAGTTCGGATCCCGATAGTTACCGGGGCTTTGGCGCTTGGGCAGTTTCACTTTCGCCCGAGGTACTTCCTCATAAGGAATGCTGCTGAGCACATCACTGATGATGTTCAGTCGCGCCCGGCGCTTGTCATTGGAGTTGGCGACCCGCCACGGGGCGAACTCGGTGTCGGTGGCCTCGAACATGTCGTCCCGGGCACGTGAGTAGTCGTACCAGCGGTTATAGGACTTGAGGTCCATCGGTGACAGCTTCCAGATCTTGCGCCCGTCGGTGATGCGCGCCTTGAGGCGTCGGGTCTGCTCCTGCGGGCTCACTTCAAGCCAGTATTTGATCAGGATGATTCCCGATTCGACCAGTGCATGCTCGACGCGCGGCGCCACGGTGAGAAATGAGCGCACCTGCTCTTCGGTGCAAAACCCCATGACCCGCTCGACACCGGCGCGGTTGTACCAACTGCGATCGAAGATCACCACTTCACCGGCCGCCGGCATGTGCGGCAGATAGCGTTGCACATACATCTGGCTTTTTTCCCGATCGGTCGGTGCCGGCAACGCGATCACCCGGAACACCCGCGGGCTGACCCGTTCGGTCAGTGCCTTGATGGTCCCGCCCTTGCCGGCGCCATCACGGCCCTCGAAGACGATGCAGACCTTGGCGCCCGAGTGCTGTACCCACTCCTGCAGCTTGACCATCTCGACATGCAGGCGCGCCAGCTCCTCGAGATACACCTTGTTCTTGAGCTTGCCGCTTTCAACCGGCTTGCTTTTCGTTGCCGTTTTCTTCTTTGCCATGCCCGTAATCTCCTTCAATGCGTCACACAGCGTCCGGGATGCACCCGGCCGCACTCATTCAACGCCGATTGCGCTGGTAATGTTCAACCGCCAGTTCCAGGTTCAGGAACATGCGTGCCTCGCCCAACGTATGGCCCAAGGGTGCCTTGATGACCATGTCCCATACGCTGGGGCTCATACCTACCAGCCACAGTGAAATGCCTTTCTCGCTCATGTGCTGCTCGGCGCTGGTGAGCATTTTCAGGGCCGTGTATTCCAGGTCGAACACGCTGCGCAGGTCCAGGACCACGACCCTGGGTGTCGCCGCATCGATCAGCGGCCGGATTTTCTCGGCGATGCGCTCGGCATTGGCGAAGAACACCCGCCCCTCGGGCCTGAGCAACAGCAGCCCGTCAAACTGTTCGTCATCTGCGTTGCCGGTGGCCTGCGGGCGATAGACGTTGGTGCCGGGCTTGCGTGCCAGGACATGCACGGGCGGGTCCGAGAGCTGATAGGCCAGGGCCAGTAACGAGACGATGATCGCCACGACGATCCCTTGCAGCGTGCCCAGCAGCATCACGCCGATCATGGCCACCACGGCCCAGACGAATTCGGTACGGCGAACCGACAGGATCTCGCGAAACTCCGACGGCTCGATCAAGCCCACCGAATACACGATCACCACGGCGGCGAGCGTGGCATTGGGCATCAGGCCAATGAGCGGTGCCAGCAGCAGGCAAGTGCCCAATGCCAGTGCTGCGGTAATCAGTGCGGCCAGTTGCGAGCGGGCACCGGCCAGGCGGTTGACCGCCGTTTGCGTGGTCCCGCCACCCGCGACCATGGCCCCGAGAAACGCACCGCCTATGTTGGCAACGCCAGTGGCCAGCAGCTCCCGATTCGGTTGTGGTGCAGGCTCGTCACTGCGGGCGAAAGCGCGTCCCGCGGCGATGGTTTCGGTGAAACTCATCAGCGCGATACCCATCGCCGAAGGCCACAGGGTTTCGGCCAACGACCATAGCGGCAGGGTCGTCGCCGGCAACCCGATCGGCACCACGCCGACGGCAGACACACCAAAACTATCCAGGCCAAGCAGGCTCATGCCGAGGATGCCCAGCGCCACCGCAATCAAGGGTGCGGGCAGTCGCGGCGTAAAGCGTTTCATGCCGACCAGCAGCAATATCATGAACACCCCGACCGCCGCGGTCGGCAGCGAGGCATGAGGGATGCTCTGAACCGTAGCCACCAGGTTGTGCAGGAAGCCACCTTTGTCGATGTGGGTGCCCAGCAGCTTGGGTAGCTGGTCGAGCACGATGACCACGCCAATGCCGGCCTTGAAACCCACCAGCACCGGTTCGGAAATGAAATTGGCGACGAAACCCAGGCGCAGCAACCCCGCGACGATCAGGATCGCACCCACCATCAAGGCCAGCGTGGCGGAGCCGGCGAGCAGGGTCGCCGCATCGCCATCGGGGCTGATCTGGCCCAGTGCGGAGCCAGCGAGAATGGCCAGGGTGGTCGTGGTGCTGACACTGAGCGGACGCGACGTGCCGAGCACGGCATAGATCACCATCGGCACCAGCACCGTGTACAGCCCGACCTGCACCGGCAGGCCGGCAATCGTGGCGTACGCCAGCGCCTTGGGAATGACCACGGCCGCTGCCGTCAGCCCGGCGACCACATCGCCCCGTAGCCAGTCCGGCCGATAACAGTCGAGCCACTCCGGGATCAACAGGCTGCGCACGCTACCCCGCTGTGGAATACCAGGGTTCCGTGCTTGCGGATCGCTGCCTTGTTGATTCATCAGTCACTCCAGTCACAAATCGTCCGTGCGGATGATGAGTGGGCTCAACTGACCGCACAATCCTTTAACTGCACGCGTAACCACTGCAGACCTTCATCGGCATCGAAGTGCGCGTTCCCGCAGGCAATCCACGCAGGCTCGACTACAAATGTAGCCGGTTTGCACGGCTACGCCGCCACATGACTGGAGAAGGAGACAGACGCCCTACCCTCTGCGCGCAAAAATGGAAAGCCTTATATGGACGACGTCATGAAGGCGATAAATGAGCTATACCCGCTAATTCCCCCCATTGCAGTTCTTCAACTCAGGAGTTTGGCAATGAAGCTCAAGACCTCTCTGGCAGCACTCATGGTCGCGGCAAGCCTTTTCGGCTGCGCCACTTCCTCGCACCACGGCGTGAACGTCAATCTGGTCGCCACCCGGCAAAACGCCGGTCAGATCGGCACCGTCACCTTGACCGACTGGGACAAGAAAACCGGGCTCAGTTTCTTCATCAGCGGTGCTCCAACCGGGGTTACCCTGCCCCTGCGCCTTTATTCGTTCATCAATAACGGCACCTGCGAGCAACCCGGGTCAGTCGCCTACGCGATGAACGACACCGTCAACACCGAACGTCAACCCATACGCGGCTGGTCTTTTACCCGAACCGCGCCCGTGCCGTTGCAAACCCTGGTTGACGGCAAATATTCGGTGGTCGTGCGAACGGCTGCGACCGATGGCAACGTCGATATCTTTTGCGGGGACATCAAGGCGACAGAGCCGGTGAAATAGCCCTGGCCAGTGCCGACCAGCCCACGCCCCGGTACCGCTCGTGCCACCGGTTGTCCGGTGCGGGCGGTGGCGTCGGGTGAACGGAAACGGGGGCCGGAAACGACAGCAGCAACAAGCGGTAACAAACCTGTCATTACTCACTGATAACGTCCTGACGCTTTCCCGAACCGCATCCGCTCGATCTCCGATTGCCAGTTCCCTGTACCAGGGCTTTGCCCCTCCGCTCAAGGTGACACTTCAGGTGTACGCAAGCACGACGCGCAAGCAAATCATCATCAGGTCCAACGACATGAGCTGCGACGACTTTGGCGCGTTGTTCTCGAACCTGTTCGGCAACCTGTATGCCGACTCCCCGCCACCGCCGAAAAACATCATCATCGGCGGGGTCTACGGCCGGCACGAAGGTGTCAGTTTTCGGCGCATGCACTATCGCGGCGACTTCACGGTGGACTTTCCCGCACCCCTTGATGAAATCACCTTCGTCATTCCTACCGCCGGCAAGATCATCTTCAACCACATCACCGAGTCGGTAGGTTTCGCGCAGATCGGCCTGGCGATCGACAAGGCCGAGGTCCGCTCGGCGCGCTTTGTCGATAACCACGCACAGCACGGGATATCGATCAGCCGTCGGCTGATCACCGAGCGCCTGTCGACGCTGCTGGGCAAACCCATTCTGCAAAAGGTGCATTTCGAACCGGTGGTGGATCTGAAGGCATCGGCCTTGCAGGGCATCCGGGCATTGATCGAACTGGCCACGGGCAGCGAGTTCGACCTGCTGATCAACAGCGGTTCGCTGATGCCTTCGCGCCTTCGCGAAATGCTGGTCGATGCGGTGCTCGAAACCTGGCCGCACAACTTCACCGAAGCCCTCCGGCGCCCCTCTCCCCTGATAGCGCCGCGGCATGTGAAGCTGGCCGTCGAGTACATCCAGGCGCACCCCGAGCACCTGGCCAGTGGTTCGGAGCTGGCGCAACTGACCCATGTCAGCCTGCGCGCCTTGCAGGAAGGTTTTCAGCGTTTCATGGGTACTTCGATTGTTGCCTATCAGCGCCAGGTACGCCTGGAGCGCGCCTTTGCCGCGCTGTCCCAGGGGGCGTCGCCGTCGGTGACAGACGTAGCTCTGCAATACGGCTTCAGCAACGTCGGGCGGTTTTGCCAGTACTTCCAGAGCGCCTACGGCATCAGCCCCGCAGACGTGAGAAAGGGTGTGCGAACGCGGCCGATGGCGACCCATTGAGGGATTAGCGGGAGCGCTCGCGAAGGCGGAGTGACATTCAACATCCCTGTCGACTGACATGGCCTCTTCGCGGGCAAGCCCGCTCCCACAATGTTTTGTGCTTGCCACATGATCCGGGCACGACACACAACCTGTGGGAGCGGGCTTGCCCGCGAAGGGGCCGCAAGACTCAATACCAATGTGCCTGTCAGATCACTATCGCAGGCCATCTCCCACAGCTTGCCTTGACTGATCGTCAGAACAGATAGCTGGCCTTCAGCCCGCCGTTGAAGCCATGGCTGTCGCCGCCACCGCTGGCGCCGATTTCCGCCCCCACGCTCCACGGACCAAGGTTGGCCATGACGTTGACGCCACCGGTGAACTGGTCACGGTTGTCGAAGGCGGCTTGCTGCTCGATGTCCAGACCCAGCAGGTGCCCTTCGCTGTCGACTTCAGGGTCGCCCAGCACATGCTCGTAGCCCACTTGCACCCCCGGCACCAGTTGCCAGGCGCCCAGGCTGACCGGTGCAAAGGATGCGTTGAGATTGGCCACCGCGCTCTTGCGGGTCTCGTGGATACCATCGACGTCCAGCGCCAGCTCGCTGCCTTTTTCCTGGAAGCCCGACAGATTGACGCGGCTGATCCGCACACCGAGGCTTGGCTCGAGGGTCACGCCGTTCACCGGAACCCGGTAGCCCACGGCCAGGGTCGCACCGGTGAGGTTGCCATGGCTGTCGCCCTTGGCCGTGCCCAGGCCGCCGCCGAGTTCGCGCTTGCTCTCGTAATCGAGATAACCGGCGCTGGCATCGGCATCCACAAACAGGCCGCGCTCCAGACCGCTCGGTGCAAAGCGGGCACCGACGCTGAAGAAGGTCAGGTCGGTATCGGCCTCGCCACCCGCGCCACCGACATTGCCGCGGCTGTAGCCGAAGCCGGCATGGGCGCTGAGCTGTTCGGAAAAGCGTTGGGTCAGGCCAATCATCAGGCCCTGGCTATGCTCGTTGCTGCTGGAGGCCTGAGAGGAGCCGTCGGTGCCCAGATACCCCGCCAGGGCGGTGCTCCACAGACGATATTGCCCGGTCTTGAGGTCGGTGCCACTGGTGAAAGGCGCAGCAGCCTGATCGATCATCGCGCCCTGGCGCAGCAGGTAGCTGGCAGCGTCGGCATGCACCTGGCCGCCAACGGTGGACTCGACGCCCCCGAGGCTGCGCGCATCGATGGCCGATTGCAGGTAGTAGTTATAGGCGCTGTAGGTGCCTGACAGGTTGCTGTTCTGCAGTTGTTGCAACAACTGCGCGCCGGCCGCGGCGTTGCCCGCCAGGTCCGCTGCGCCAGGCAAGCTGTTGTAGAACACCATCTTGCCGCGCAGCACGTAGATGGTTTCCTGGGACAGGCCCAGGCCTTGCTTGAGGTAGTTGTCCATGGTGCCGTATTGCGCGGTTACCTGGTCCAGCCCGGCTTGCAGGTAACCGGCCTCCACACCGATCAGCGGCCCATAGATGGTCGCCAGGCTCGGTGGCAACGCCGCCAGGGTCGCCCTGATGCGCTCGGCGGTGTAGTCGTTGGTCGCCAGGTAGTTGCTCATGATGGTGGCATCGTCGACCCCGGCGATGCTTTGCAGCACAGCGGCAGTCCAGCCCGTGCGGTCCTTGCCGGCGGTGCAATGGAACAGCGCGGCACCGTCGACCGTGGCCAGTTCATTGAACAACTGGTTGAACTCGCTGCGCATCCCCGCGTTCCTGACGAAATCACGGTTGGTGTCCTGCATCATCGCGGTGGCTTCGGCGGCGCTGTGGAACGCGATGTTGGTGACGTTCGCGCCAGACGTGGAGCCGCCGATGATGTCGATGTTGCTGTAGGTCGCGCCCGTGAGCATCGTGTCGGGCGTGGCGGCGATCTCGGTGGGCGTGCGCAGGTCGTAGACCGCCTTGATGCCAAGGCCGTTGAGGGTCGCCAGATCCGCCGCCGAAGGCGTCAACGCGTTGGAGCGGTAAAACACCCCGCCACGCATCGTGCCGTCGTTGGCTGTGGTGTATGCCGTGGTGAGACCGGCGACATCGCGGAAATTGTCGATGCTCTTCAGGCGTGGCGTGTTGAGGGGGACTGTCTCGGCCGCCTGGGCGGCAGCGATGGACAGGCTCAAAACAGACAGCGAACACACAAGTCGTTGGAACACAGGGCAGCCTCATTGGAGTCACGTTGGGCTGACCAATATCTACATTGCATTGACGTTGAACATGACAAATCGCCTGCAAACGCAAATCGCTGCGCGATGTGTCCGGGTGGCTCGTTTTCTGTCCGTGCATGGCCCGGTGTGCGGCCAGCTTCAATGCCGAAAACCAATGACAGGCCGGGTGGGAAACGTGCTGCGCAATGGCCGCCGGTCAAATGCCAGACGCAAAAAACCCGCTTTTCAGCGGGTTTTTGGCTTTTCTGAATCTGCTCGCTACTGCTGTGAACTCAATGGGATTTCTTCGAGGTCGACATCCCGGCTTTACTCAAGCCTTTGGTGTTGTGTTCACCCGGCGTCGAGGCCGAAATAGCCCTGGCCTTGGAGAGGCCGCGAGTGTCCTTGGAGTGGGCGATGCCTGAGGTCGTGCTGCCATGACCGTTGTCATCGTTGCGCTCACTACCGTAGTGGTTGCCGCTCAGGCCATGGTCGCGCACGGATTTGCCGGCATGGTCGCTGTCCAGCCCGTTGCCGCGGCCGTTACTGCCGGAGTGGCCTGTGCCGGCGTGTCCGCCACCCATGCCGCCGCCGTGGCCGCCACCGTTTCCGCCGCCATTACCACCGCCGCCACCGCCGCCACCGTTTCCACCGCCACCACCACCGCCGTCCTTCGCGTAGGCGGAGCCCATGATCGACAGGCCATCAGGCAGCAAAGGGGCGGCTGCAAGCATCATGGCGCATGACATTACAGCAACGAGACTCTTGTTTTTGAAAAGCATGATTGCTTCCGTAGGTGGTTGATATCGCGTGACGTATGACGCGATATCCCTCAAACAGTTCAAGCGTCACGACAGGCGGCTGGAAGTTCCTTCACACATCAATCGAACACACCGTTGAGAATTTCATAAACGAGCCCGGTGGCCAACGCGACCAGGATCAGATCCGTGCCGACTTGCTGCCACTCGTAGCCGTCATAGTGGGGCAACCTGCCGACCAGTCGGCCATCCAGCTTTTTGGCAATGCCGGGTGGAAGCGGCTTGCCTCGGGCAAGGTTCTTTTGAATACCCGGTGGCAAGGCAGGCCCGGGACTCCAGTAGCCCGTGCTGGCGCCAATGATCTCGAGCACGCTACTGCGATTGATGCTGGGGCCATGACTCCAGTCCCCGCCGCCGGAATTCTTGTTCTTGTTGCCCTGGTTGCCATGGTTGGCCTTGTTGTTGCCCTGGCCGTTTCCTGGATCAGCCAGCACAGTCACTGAGCCGCTGGCCAGGGCCAGGCAGGTGATTGCTGCAATCAACGATCGAGACTTGATCATGAGTCGTTCCTTCGTGGCGGGAATATTCCCTTAATTTTAGACGTCATTGACGGCGTTGGTTCCATCGGGTCACCGAACGCCAAACTCGACGCCCGCCCCGGCGCATGGAAGTGCTGATTCCGGGAACTGGGCATTGGCTGATGGAGGAAGCATCGACGCAGACGATTGCGGCGATTCGCGGGTTTATCGAGAAGCAATCTTCTTCGATGTGAGTCCCCGCTTGATACGTCGCAGATACTTCAATGCATGGCGCTGTTTCCCGATTGTTACCTCAGCGCAGCAGTTGTCACTTCTGCGCCGCCGAACGGGCCAATAGAGTATGGCCGTCGGTGTGGAACAGGCTCGTCGACTTGTCGACCCGCGCAAGCACCGATCCCCCCATCACGGAAGAGGTGAATCATGAGTTTCGTCAAAGTGGAAAAAAACCAGAGCAGCGCCCCGTCGGATGCCGACATGAAAAAAGCCATGGTCGAGTCGGGCGGCCAGCCGGGCGAGGTCACCGGAAACAATGCCGCCCGCACCCTGACCTACACCGGCGCGGTCAATCACACGGTGTACGAGAACAAGCTGATCGAGATCGCCAGGGGCAAACGCACCAGCTGGAACTTCGTCTGGGCCGATGCCCGGGCTGCCTGAGGTCAAGGCGGGGCGGCCGATCGGCTGCCCCGCTGACCCGGCCCCCGATACAACCCCGATACCCGCTTGTAACACCAAGACACTTAGCCGCCCTGCCCCTCGACCCTAGAGTGACATCGTCAATGGACTGCAGCGCCAAGCGTCAGCAGCCATTGTTTGCCCAACACACCACCAAGGAAGAGGGAAACCATGAGCAAGTCAATCGCTGTCAGCCAACAGAGCCAGCAGCTTCACAATGATGTGCAAGAAGCCGTCAAGTCGATCATGGGTGCAACGCAACTGAAGGCGTCGGATTACGGCCGGGTACTGAGGTCGGCCCTGGCGGCTTCGCAAAAAACCGTCACCATCGAAATCGCCGCCGGCGACCTGACGCAGCTGAAGAAGTCCGGCTACAAGCTGTGCTTTGCCAAGAAGGTGGGTGACGCCGACTACAACGTGGTCTGGCAGTCCTATGACGCTTACCTGAGCAACAACGAGTTCAGCTGGACGCCTCAATATCAGCTGTTTGCGTCCAACCTGTTCAAGGCAAATGTGCAGGTCAAAGTCTCGACCAACATCGTCAATATCGGCCTGGGGCAAACATCGACACTCGATGAGCACGGTCTGCTGAGTTCGGCGGTTACGGGGGGGCCGAGCATTTCCATGACCTTTGTAAACGACTACGCCCCCATCCATCCGGGTATCAACCAGCTCTCTACCGGCATTGATGGCAATCAGGTCAGCACGCCCATTTACGTTGCGGTGGATCAGGTGGTCACCGGTGAAACCGTGCTGACGCCGGTGGAAACCATCCTCGTGTGGTTCGAACAGAACGTACAGACCAGCACCATGTTCAGTACCTCACGCTCCAAGGCGATCGAAATCGACCTGACGTTCGATAACACCGCAGGTCGCCTTTACGAAGGCGGTCAGTGGAAAACCGTGTAACCGTCATGCCAGGGCAACCTTGCGGTTGCCCTTTCACTTCTCTTTACCCGCCGTGGCGAAGTAGCCCGTCAGCGAGCGACAGATCGACTGCGCGAGGTCCTCCTGGGTGGCGATGCCATAGGGTCGATCACGATCGAACTGCGCCGACCAGCGAATCCGCCCCTGCGCCACATCCACCAGGCGCAATGACGCGCGCACCCGCGAAGACTCGACCCGCACGCTGCCCTCCAGGCAATAGCTGTAACGCCCGCCACGCTTGAAGTCCGGTACTGGCTCACTGTTGCGTGCCACCCGCATCAACACATGATTGGTCCCGGTCTGCGCCTGCTCGAACGACTCGAACAGTCGGCAACTCAACTCTTCGCACAAGCCCCGGGCAAAGTCATTGCCATCGCGGGTGAGGCAGGTAAACGGCTGGATCTGGACCACAGGATGGCGAGTGCCGACGCCCTTGGGCCGCAGCCGCTGATAGGTCAAGCGATAACACCCGGGTGGAATGCTGAAGCGCACCGGGTCCTGCTGGCCGTTGCCGGCGTAATGCGCTGCGAGCTTGCGCCGCAAGCGCCCCACCTGCACCCGCACCACCGGATCGTCGCCGGTGCAATACACTGCCGGGTCACGACGAAACACCGCGATGCCGATGGCGTGTTCGGTCAGCGGCGTTTTACAAGCCTGAAGGTCGTGCTCGACCAGAAAGCGCAACAGACTGCCCATGCGCCTGGATTTGGCAAACAACGGGCTGACCAGCAACAGCGCCAGCACCCGCTCGATTTCTTCCCGATCGAGCGGCTCGGGACCCCCCGCCGCCGTCGAATCGGTCATGCTCATGCTCATGATCACCATCGCCTGCCTCCGTGCAGGTTGCCGACAGGAATGGATGTCGCACTCCGTGATTACCCTCGCAGCGTGAGCAGGATCGGCGCTCGGGCACTGCAACGACCAAGCTTAGCAGCCGTGTTGATATCGGCAGGCAATTGCGATGGTAGCAACCCGCCATCCGACGAACGTTCAATCTTGACGTCCGAAAAACTTGTAGGACTTGCCCCTTTGTGGCGAGGGCGCTTGCTCCCGCCGGGCTGCGAAGCGGCCCTCATACCTTGCAACTCATTTCCTCAGACACATCGCAGTGCCCGGTTTTACGGCACCAGAGCCGCCGTACGGGAGCAAGCTCCCTCGCCACAGGGGGTATTTGGCGTCCTACAGGCCGGTTGCGGCCGTCGAAGTCGATGCCTAATGTGCGCCCGTCGCTGACTTGAATTGGCGATTGGGTTTCGCAGCCCTGTAGATACGTGTAGTAACCTTGCCGCCCACCAAACCACTGACGGTCGCGTCTGCGCCCGCATGTCGTTTTATGGTGGCTGTGTGCGGGAGATCTTCGGGTCTGCCGGGTTCCTCGTATCCTCGGTCTGCGAACCCGCACATAGCTACCACCCCATTCGATTCGCAGCGATCGGGAGTAGCTCTTCTTACAGATACGAGGAAGTTTTACTTATGACGACTAACAGTCCGCCCCGCCGCTTCACCCCAATGAAACAAATCGCCACCAGCTACCCCGTCCTCCTCATCGACAGCGACGCGCCCTTGCGTGAACTCCACAACTGCGTCGCCGAACGCCTCAACGCGGTCCTGCAATACCTCAACCTCATGGCCTGCACCAGCCTCCCCGACTACGCCGAAAACGACATCAATACCGTCAGCAACATCTCGCGGATTCTGCTGCAGGATGTGCGGGATGTGTTTGGGGTAATCGAGCAGCGGGGGTTTGAGGCACCAAAGCATCGCTGATCATCTTCGGACAACAAAAAACCGCGTAACCGCGGTTTTTTTGTCGCTCCACTGCGCACTCTTCGCCGCTCTGGTATGTCTCAAATAATTGAAACTGGGCCACGAAAATAACGCCGTTCGAACTACTCGGCCATGATCGCCTGGTACTGCTTTTGGTACTCCGCATAAGGCAGCTTTTGATCCATCAGTGCTTTGAGCCGTGCTTCTTTGTACTGCGCAGGCGTCAGCATTCCAACTGGTACAGACGTGCTTGTAGCAGCCGAAGCCTGATTCGACGGTGTAATGTTACCAATGCATTGATATTTAACGATCATTTGGCCTGCGGTGCAGTTACCCCAGCCATCCCGCGCTTGGCAATTCTGAGTTTGCCCGCCGAAAGGTTCTGCGCGTTCATAACCCCACACCGCACATTTGCTGTTTGCAATGGATACAGCTTGATTGTAATCAACGACCGGTGTCTCAAAAGGTTTGAAGTCGTAAGCCATATCAATCGAACCGTCCGCACGGCTACCGCCGGTTGCGTAGAAGTTTTTACGAGTGGAACAGCCTGTGACTACCACAGCCAGCATGACCAGAATAAGTAGCTTACGCATTGATAAAATCCATTTGAGATTCAAGTGCCACAATGATGGCAATAGGCCTCATTTCTGTCTACACAAACGACAAATGAATGGACGAGCGATTCGGTTACCAAGACGGTTAATGACCCAAACAGCCTGCCGGACTCAATAGCTCGATACAAAAAGCCCGGCACAAGGCCGGGCACTTTTATGCAAACAGAGTCGTATCCTGACCGCCAGCCAGTTTGCCGCCACTGCCTTGCTCGCGAAAGCGGAGTGTCAGTCAACATTGATGTTGAAGCTAATGTCCCTTTCGCGAGCAAGCCCGCTCCCACAGGTTATGTGTGACCATTGCCCCAATGAGGGATCAGAAGTTGGCCGGGGTGTTGGCGCTGATGATTTCCGCTTCATCCGCCCCGATATTGCGAAACCTGTGCGGTAAGGTCGTCGGGAAGTAATAGCCATCCCCGGCGTTCAGCACGCTCACCTGGCCATCCACTGTCAACTCAACCGTGCCACGGGTCACCAGCCCGCACTCCTCGCCTTCGGAATGCACGATCGGTTCTTCGCCGGAGCTTGCGCCCGGTGCGTATTGCTCGCGCAGCAGGCGCATCTGCCGGCTCGGTACGGACGCGCCGATCAGCAGCAGGCGCAGGCCGTGGCGGCCGAGGTCGGGCTGTTCGTTGGCACGGAAGACGTACTGGTGTTCGCGGGGTGGCTGATCGAAGGTGAAGAAGTCGGCCAGGGACATGGGGATGCCCTCCAGCAATTTCTTCAGGGAGCTGACGGAGGGACTGACCCGATTCTGTTCGATCAGGGAGATGGTTGCATTGGTGACGCCGCTACGCCGGGCCAGCTCACGCTGGGACAGTTTGTAGCTTTCGCGTACTAATTTGAGTCGTGAGCCCGTGTCCATGACAGCCTTATGTGCCAACCCGCTTTCGCGAGCAAGCTCGCTCCTACAGGGATAATGGATGGGTGGAGTACAGGCGCGGATCACGCCGTTTTCCGGTCCCGGAAACGTGAAAGGCGGCTATTAAATCACGTTTGTTGGTAATGCTCAGCAGGTTCGATAAACGGCTGGAAAAATAGCCATTTGCAATGAAGTTGCACAACCTGTGGGAGCGGGCTTGCTCGCGAAAGCGGTGTGTCAGGCGACATCTGTTTTGGCTGATATGGCCTCTTCGCGAGCAAGCCCGCTCCCACAGGGGACCGCGGTATTTCCGGGATTAAAAAACCGGCGGCACCCTTTGGGGAGATGCCGCCGGCGAGGTAAGGCTTAGATGCCGAAACGGTCGCGCAGCGAGTAGTACACGGCGCCCAGGGCGGTCAGTGGTGCCGAGAAGGTGCGCCCGCCGATCATTGGCATGTGCGGCAAGGAGGCAAACGCGTCGAAACGTTCGGCGTCGCCACGGATCATTTCCGAGATCAGTTTGCCGGCCAGGTGCGAACAGGTCACGCCGTGGCCGCTGTAGCCCTGCATGTAGTAGGCGTTTTTCTCGATACGGCCGAACTGCGGCATGCGCGACATGGTCAGCAGGAAGTTGCCGGTCCAGCGGTAGTCGATCTCCACGTCCTTCAATTGCGGGAAGGTCTTGAGGATTTTCGGGCGGATCAGTTGCTCGATGTCATTCGGTTCGCGCGCACCGTAGACCACGCCACCGCCGTACAGCAGGCGGTTGTCCGCGGTCAGGCGGTAGTAGTCGAGCAGGTAGTTGCAGTCTTCGACGCAGTAGTTGTTCTTGATCAGGCTGCGGGCCTGCTTTTCCGATAACGGCTCGGTGACGACGATTTGCGAACCGCACGGCATGCTCTTGCTGGTCACGCGGTTGTCCAGGCCTTGCGGCAGGTAGGCGTTACCGGCGATCAGCAGGTACTTGGCCTTCACCACGCCCTTGGCAGTACGCACGGTGATCGGCTCGCCGTAAGTGATTTCCACCGCAGCCGATTGCTCGTAGATCTTGCCGCCCAGGCCGATGATCGCCGAGGCTTCGCCGAGGGCCAGGTTCAGCGGGTGAATGTGTCCGCCCTGCATGTCCAGCAAGCCGCCGACGTACGCATCGGAACCCACTTCGCGCTTGATGTCGGCTTCGCCGAGCAGCGTCAGGTTCTTGTTGCCGTAGCGCTCCCAGCTTTTCTTCTGCTCGGCCAGGCCCTTGAGTTGCTTCTTGTTCATCGCCGCGAAGATGCCGCCGGGACGGTAGTCGCACTGGATGTCGTAGTGCTGTATGCGCTGACGAATGATGTCGGCGCCTTCGAAAATCATGCTGCCGAGCACTTCGGCGGTCTTGTCGCCGTAGCGCTCTTCGATGACATCGACGTCACGACTGTAGGAGTTGACCAGTTGGCCGCCGTTGCGACCGCTGGCGCCGAAGCCGACTTTTGCCGCTTCGAGCACGGTCACGCTGTAGCCCGCTTCGGCGAGGAACAGTGCCGAGGACAGGCCGGTGTAGCCGGCGCCGATCACGCAGACGTCGCAGTCCACCGCCCCTTCCAGCACCGGGAAATCGCCGGTGAAGTTGCGGGTGGCGGCGTAGTAGCTGTTTACATGCTGTTGATTGCTGGAGCTGTGTTTCATAAATTTCTCCGATGGCCGCCGCAGGTTGCCGGCGACCGCCGCTTTATTGTTGTTAGAGCTTGATCCAGGTCGCTTTGAGCTCGGTGTACTTGTCGAACGCGTGCAGCGATTTGTCCCGACCGTTACCCGACTGCTTGTACCCGCCGAACGGCGCGGTCATGTCGCCGCCGTCGTACTGGTTGACCCAGACGCTGCCGGCACGCAAGCCACGGGCGAAGGTATGGGCCTTGCTCAGGTTGCGGGTCCAGACGCCAGCGGCCAGGCCGAAGATGCTGTCGTTGGCAATCGCCAGGGCTTCTTCAGCAGTGTCGAAGGTGATGACCGACAGCACCGGGCCGAAGATTTCTTCCCGGGCGATGGTCATGGCATTGGTCACGCCGTCGAAAATCGTCGGCTGCACGTACTGGCCACCGGTGTCTTCGAGGGTGCGGCTGCCGCCGGCGATCAGTTCGGCGCCCTGCTCCTTGCCGATGGCGATGTAGCGCAGCACGTTGTCCAGTTGACGCTGGTCGACGACCGCGCCAACGGTGGTCGCAGGATCGAGTGCGTGGCCCGGCTTCCAGGCTTGCAAGGCTTCCACCAACAATGGAATGAACTGCTCGCGAATCGAACGCTCCACCAGCAGGCGCGAACCGGCGGTGCAGACTTCGCCCTGGTTGAAGGCGATGGCGCTGGCCGCTGCCTGTGCTGCCGCGCGCAGATCCGGTGCATCGGCGAACACCACGTTCGCGCTCTTGCCCCCGGCTTCGGCCCAGACGCGCTTCATGTTGCTTTGCCCGGCATAGATCATCAGCTGCTTGGCAATCGCCGTGGAGCCGGTAAAGGCCAGCACGTCGACATCCATGTGCAAGGCCAGCGCCTTGCCCACGGTGTGGCCGTAGCCCGGCAGGACGTTGAACACGCCTTTCGGGATGCCGGCATCGAGTGCCAGCTGCGCGATGCGGATCGCGGTCAGCGGCGACTTTTCCGAAGGCTTGAGGATGAACGAGTTACCCATCGCCAGGGCCGGGGCGAATTTCCAGCTGGCCATGATCAGCGGGAAGTTCCACGGCACGATGGCCGCGACCACACCGGCCGCTTCGCGCGTCACCAGGCCCAGTTGATCGTGGGGCGTGGCGGCGACTTCGTCGTAGATCTTGTCGATGGCTTCGGCGGTCCAGCGGATCGCGTTGGCGGTCGCCGGAATGTCGATACTCATGGAATCGCTGATCGGCTTGCCCATGTCGAGGGTTTCGAGCAGGGCCAGTTCTTCCTGGTTCGCCAGGATCAGGTCGGCGAAACGGATCAGGATGCGCTTGCGCTCGGCCGGGGCCAGGTTGGCCCACACACCGGATTCGAAGGTGCGGCGTGCGACAGTGACTGCCGCATTGGCGTCGGCTTCGTCGGTGCTGGCGACGTTCGCCAGGAAGCGGCCGTCCACGGGGCTGATGCATTCGAACGTGGCGCCACTGGCGGCCGCGCAGTATTGGCCGTCAATGAAGGCACGACCTTCGATTGTTAGGGACTGGAAGCGTTGCTCCCAATCGCTGCGAGTGTTTGTCATGGTTGTGACTCGATAAGTGATCGTCGGACTGATGCCATTCGGTCATGGATCAGATTGCCGCAGTACCTGTGGGAGCGAGCTTGCTCGCGATAGCGGTGCAACAGTCACTATTAATGTTGAATGTGACGGCCTCATCGCGAGCAAGCTCGCTCCCACAGGGGACTGGTGGTGTCACAGACTCTGTGTACACCACCCATCCACGAGGCCGTTAAACGGTGTGCAAGTACCAGTTGTACTCAAGGTCGGAGATGGAGTTCTCGAACTCGGCCAGCTCGCTTTCCTTGCACGCCACGAACACGTCGATGTACATCGGGTCGATGTAGCGCGCCATGACTTCGCTGTCGTCCAGCTCGCGCAGGGCATCGCGCAGGTTGTTCGGCAGGCTCTGCTCGTTCTGCTCGTAGCTGTTGCCTTCCACCGGGGCGCCCGGCTCGATCTGATTGGTCAGGCCGTGGTGCACGCCGGCCAATACCGAGGCCATCAGCAGGTACGGGTTGGCGTCGGCACCGGCCACGCGGTGTTCGATGCGCACGGCGTCCTTTGAGCCGGTCGGTACGCGCACGGCCACGGTGCGGTTGTCGATGCCCCAGCTCGGCGAGTTCGGTACATAGAACTGCGCGCCAAAACGACGGTACGAGTTGACGTTCGGGCAGAGGAACGCCATCTGCGCCGGCAGGGTCTCGAGCACACCGCCGATCGCGTGACGCAGCGCGGCGTTCTGCTCGGGATCCTCGCTGGCAAAGATGTTGTTGCCTTCTTTGTCGAGAATCGAAATGTGCACGTGCAGACCGTTGCCCGCCTGGCCCGGATACGGCTTGGCCATGAAGGTGGTGTCCATCTCGTGGTCGTAGGCGATGTTCTTCACCAGACGCTTGAGCAGGACCGCGTAGTCGCAGGCCTTGATCGGATCAGCCACGTGATGCAGGTTGACTTCGAATTGCGCCGGGGCGCTTTCCTTGACGATCGCGTCAGCCGGGATGCCCTGCTCTTTCGCGCCTTCGAGGATGTCTTGCAGGCAATCGACGTATTCGTCGAGGTCGTCGATCAGGTACACCTGGGTCGACATCGGACGCTTGCCGGAAACCGGCGAACGCGGCGATTGCGGACGACCGTTCACGTTGTCCTGGTCGATCAGGTAGAACTCCAGTTCGAACGCGGCGCAGATGGTCAGGCCCAAGTCGTCGAACTTGCGCACGACATTGGCCAGCACTTCACGCGGGTCGGCGAAGAATGGCTCGCCTTCGAGTTCGTGCATGGTCATCAGCAGTTGCGCAGTCGGGCGCTTCTGCCAGGGTTCGATGCTCAGGGTGCCCGGGATTGGGTAGCAGATCCGGTCGGAGTCGCCGATGTCCAGACCCAAGCCGGTGCTTTCCACCGTGGAGCCATTGATGTCCAGAGCGAACAGAGACGCCGGCAGGTTGATGCCTTTCTCGTAAACCTTATGAAGACTGGTGCGCTCGATGCGCTTGCCGCGCACCACACCGTTCATATCCGCAATCAGAAGGTCGACGTACAAAACCTCAGGATATTTCTTAAGGAATGCGTTTGCTTCGTTGAGTTGAACGGTACGCAGAGGGACCGACATGATGCACCTATTTTTTACTGTTAATTATTATGTTCACCGCCCTTTCACGAGCCCAGTCAATCCGAAAGGCAAAGTGAAGTCAATAGCGAACACCTGGCCTTTCAACGTTTATTTTCGGGCCTCTCAGAAGGAAGAGAGTGCCAGATACGCCCTCAAACACGCGTAAATCCTGAAGATCGGACGTTCGGCGTTTAGAATTTTTTACATGGGAGTTGTTAATTAAAATCAACAAGGCTAAGCTCCAGAAAAGCTCGTTCAAGTGTGAAACTTCGAGGTGATAAAAATGGCATTCAAGCCATTGATCGGCGTTACTGCGTGCGTCAAACAGATTGGCCTGCACCCCTACCACATCAGCGGCGACAAGTACTTGCGTGCTGTCAGCGTTGCAGCGCTGGGGCTGCCTGTCGTTATTCCTTCCTTGGGCGACCTGACCGAAATCGATGACCTGCTACCGCAGCTCGACGGTCTGTTGCTGACCGGCTCGCCGTCGAACGTGGAACCCTTCCACTATCAAGGCCCCGACAGCGCCCCCGGTACGGAACACGATCCGCAACGGGACCGCACCACCCTGCCACTGATCCGCGCAGCCATCGCTGCCGGCGTTCCGGTGCTCGGCATCTGCCGCGGCTTCCAGGAAATGAACGTGGCGTTCGGTGGCAGCCTGCATCAGAAAGTCCATGAACTTCCCGGCTTCCTCGACCACCGCGAGGCCAACCACCCGGACCTGGCCGTGCAATACGCTCCCGCCCATGCGGTGAATGTGCAGCCCGGCGGTGTGTTCGAAGCCCTGGACCTGCCACCGGAGTTCCAGGTCAATTCGATTCACAGCCAGGGCATCGACCGCCTCGCGCCCGGCCTGCGCGCCGAAGCTGTCGCACCCGATGGCCTGATCGAAGCGATCTCGGTCGAGCACAGCAAGGCCTTCGCCCTCGGTGTGCAATGGCACCCGGAATGGCAGGTTCTGAACAACCCGCCTTACTTGAGTATTTTCCAGGCGTTCGGCGAAGCCTGCCGGCAACGGGCGGCGCTGCGTCACTCGCGCTGACGAACTGATACCCACATTCAACGATTAACTGCCCAACGCGAGCGGGCAGGCGCCTTTGCGTGCCCCGTTCGCGAAAACAACACACTGCAATAACAACAAGTACTACCAGGCAGCCAGGACGGCGGCGCCGAATAAACCCGAGCCAACGGGGTTCTCCTGTAGGAGCTGCCGAAGGCTGCGATCTTTTGATTTTGCTCTTCAAAATCAAGATCAACAGATCGCAGCCTTCGGCAGCTCCTACAGGGGGCCGCATCGATACGGGTTTGCAATCCACTATTAAGCCGGGCCGTGTTGGCCTGGCGACTGAAACCTGTTGGGAGTTTCACATGGCAAACGCCTCCAGCATTTACAGGAAGGCTATTGAAGGTCACCAGGCACCGAAAAAGGTCCTGGTGAAAGTCGATCGCGTCACCAAGAAATTCGACGAAACCACCGCAGTGGACGATGTGTCCCTGGAAATCCACCAGGGTGAAATCTTCGCCCTGCTCGGCGGTTCCGGCTCAGGCAAATCGACCCTGCTGCGCATGCTCGCCGGTTTCGAGCGCCCGACCGAAGGCCGGATTCTGCTCGACGGTGTCGACATCACCGACATGCCGCCGTACGAACGACCGATCAACATGATGTTCCAGTCCTACGCCTTGTTCCCGCACATGACGGTGGCGCAGAACATCGCCTTCGGCCTCAAGCAGGACCGTTTGCCAGCGGCCGAGATCGAAGCCCGGGTGCAGGAGATGCTGCGCCTGGTACACATGACCCAGTACGCCAAGCGCAAGCCGCACCAACTGTCCGGAGGCCAGCGTCAGCGCGTGGCCCTGGCCCGTTCCCTGGCCAAGCGTCCGAAGCTGCTGCTGCTCGACGAACCGATGGGCGCCCTGGATAAAAAGCTGCGCTCGCAAATGCAGCTGGAGCTGGTGGAAATCATCGAGCGCGTGGGCGTGACCTGCGTGATGGTGACCCACGACCAGGAAGAGGCCATGACCATGGCCCAGCGCATCGCGATCATGCACCTGGGCTGGATCGCCCAGATCGGCAGCCCGGTCGACATCTATGAAGCACCGGTCAGCCGCATGGTCTGCGAATTCATCGGCAACGTGAACGCTTTCGAAGGCACCGTGGTGGAAGACCTGGAAGGTCACGCGATCATCCACAGCCCGGACCTGGAACAGAAGATCTACGTCGGTCACGGCGTCAGCACCTCAGTGCAGGACAAGTCGATCACTTACGCGATCCGCCCGGAAAAAATGCTGGTCAGCACCGTCAAGCCGGACAACCGCTACAACTGGTCCAGCGGCAAGGTGCATGACATCGCCTACCTGGGCGGGCACTCGGTGTTCTACGTCGAGCTGCCTGGCGGCAAGATCGTCCAGTCGTTCATGGCCAACGCCGAACGCCGTGGTGCACGTCCGACCTGGGACGATCAGGTCTACGTGTGGTGGGAAGACGACAGCGGCGTGGTACTGCGCGCATGAAAACCTTCAATCAGCAATTCCTCAGGTGGGTCCCCAGCGGGCGCAAGTTCGTCATCGGGATTCCGTTCATCTGGCTGTTCCTGTTCTTCATGCTGCCGTTCTTCCTGGTGATGAAAATCAGCTTCTCGGAAGCGGCCCTGGCCATTCCGCCCTACTCGGAGATCTACACCTTCGCCGAGCAGAAATTCCAGCTGTTGCTCAACATCGGCAACTACACCTTGCTGGGCCAGGACGAACTGTACCTCTCGGCTTATCTCGGTTCGTTGAAGGTCGCGCTGTTCAGCACCCTGATGTGCCTGGTGATCGGTTTCCCGATGGCCTACGCCATCACCAAGGCCAGCAAGGAAGCGCAGAACGTGCTGATGCTGCTGATCATGATGCCGACCTGGACCGCGATCCTGATCCGCGTGTATGCGTGGATGGGCATCCTGAGCAACAACGGCCTGCTCAACGGGTTCCTGATGTGGACCGGGCTGACGTCGCAGCCGATCGAGATCCTCAACACCAACATGGCTGTTTACATCGGCGTGGTGTATGCGTACCTGCCGTTCATGGTGCTGCCGCTGTACGCCAACCTGGTCAAGCACGACCAGAGCCTGCTGGAAGCCGCGTCGGACCTGGGTTCGAGCACCTTCAACAGCTTCTGGAAAATCACCGTGCCGCTGGCCAAGAACGGCATCATCGCCGGCTGCATGCTGGTGTTCATTCCTGTGGTCGGTGAGTTCGTGATTCCGGAACTGCTGGGCGGTCCGGAAACCCTGATGATCGGCCGTGTGTTGTGGCAAGAGTTCTTCAACAACCGCGACTGGCCGGTGGCGTCTGCCCTGGCGGTGGTGATGCTGTTGATCCTGATTGTGCCGATTCTGCTGTTCAACCGCAGTCAGGCCAAAGAGATGGAGGCACGGGGATGAAACGCTTCGGATTTTCAAAGTTCATGCTGATTTTCGGCCTGTCGTTTATCTACCTGCCGATGCTGATCCTGGTGATCTACTCGTTCAACGCCTCGAAGCTGGTGACGGTGTGGGGTGGCTGGTCGTTCAAGTGGTACGCCGGTTTGCTCGACAACTCGCAACTGATGGGTTCGGTAGTGCGCTCGCTGGAGATCGCCTGCTACACCGCCATCGCAGCAGTGGCACTCGGGACGTTGGCCGCGTTCGTGCTGACCCGCGTTACCCGCTTCAAGGGTCGCACCCTGTTCGGCGGCCTGGTTACCGCGCCGCTGGTAATGCCTGAGGTGATCACCGGTCTGTCGCTGTTGCTGCTGTTCGTAGCCATGGCGCAGTTGATCGGCTGGCCGATGGAACGCGGCATCGTGACGATCTGGATCGCCCACACCACGTTTTGTGCCGCTTATGTTGCGGTAGTAGTCTCCGCCCGCCTTCGCGAGCTGGACCTGTCCATCGAGGAAGCGGCCATGGACCTGGGTGCGAAACCGTTCAAGGTGTTTTTCCTGATCACCATCCCGATGATCGCGCCGTCACTGGCGGCCGGCGGCATGATGTCGTTCGCCCTGTCGCTGGATGACCTGGTGCTGGCGAGCTTCGTCTCCGGCCCGGGTTCCACGACCCTGCCGATGGAAGTGTTCTCGGCGGTACGTCTGGGGGTCAAGCCCGAGATCAACGCCGTGGCCAGCCTGATCCTGTTGGCCGTGTCGATCGTGACTTTCATGGTCTGGTACTTCAGCCGCCGTGCCGAAGCCACCCGCAAACGCGCGATCCAGGAAGCCATGGACCAGACCGCCAGCGAATCCTGGCAACAACCGAAAAAGCAGATGGCGGCGGCCACCGCCTAAGCCGCTGCTGAATTAACTGTGGCGAGGGGGCTTTTGTGGCGAGGGGGCTTGCCCCCGTTGGGTCGCGAAGCGGCCCCAAAACCGGAAACCGCGGTGTTTCAGTTTCACCGCACTCGCTGGTTTTACGACTGCTGCGCAGCCGAACGGGGGCAAGCCCCCTCGCCACAAAAGCCCCCTCGCCACAGGTTTTGTGTTCACTGTTTTGTGATCTTGAATAAAAAAGAAATGGAGTTGTACCGATGAAAATGTTTGGCAGGACTCTGCTGACACTGTCCTTATTGGGCGAGATCGCCACTGGCGCCCAGGCCAATGACAAGGTTCTGCGCGTCTACAACTGGTCGGATTACATTGGCCCGGACACCGTCAAGAAGTTCGAAGACGAGACCGGCATCCAGGTGACCTACGATGTGTTCGACAGCAACGAAACCCTCGAAGCTCGCCTGCTGGCGGGCAAATCCGGCTACGACATCGTCGTGCCGTCCAACAGTTTCCTGGCCAAGCAGATCAAGGCCGGCGTCTACCAGACGCTGGACAAGTCGAAGCTGCCGAACTGGAACAACCTCAATCCGGTGCTGCTGAAAAACGCCTCCGCGAGCGATCCCGACAACGCTCACGCCATCCCGTACATGTGGGGCTCGATCGGCATCGGCTTCAACCCGGCCAAGGTCAAGGAAGTGCTCGGCGCCAACGCCCCGACCAACTCCTGGGACCTGCTGTTCAAACCGGAAAACGCCGAGAAGCTCAAGGCCTGCGGCATCAGCTTCCTCGACTCGCCGACCGAAATGATCCCGACCGCCCTGCACTACCTGGGCTACCCGGTGAACGATCAGGATAAACAGCACATCGCCCAAGCCCAGGCGCTGTTCATGAAGATTCGCCCGAACGTGGCGTACTTCCATTCGTCGAAATACATCTCGGACCTGGCCAACGGCAACATCTGCGTGGCCGTCGGTTACTCCGGCGACGTGCTGCAGGCCAAGGCCCGCGCCCAGGAAGCCGGGGACAAGGTGAAGATCGACTACAGCATCCCGAAAGAAGGCGCCGCCAGTTTCTACGACATGCTCGCGATGCCGCGCGATGCCGCCAACGTCGAGAACGCTTACCTGTTCATGAACTTCCTGATGCGCCCCGACGTGATCGCCGACATCACCAACAACATCGGCTACAGCAACGCCAACGCGGCGGCCACGCCACTGGTCGATGAAGCGATCCGCAACGAACCGGGTTCCTACCCGTCGGAAGCGGTGATGGCCACGCTCTATGCCGTACCGGACCAGCCGATCGCCACCCAGCGGATCATGACCCGAGGCTGGACCAAGGTGAAACTCGGCCAGTAATTCAGGACATCACCGACCTAATGTGGGAGCGGGCTTGCTCGCGAAGAGGCCATCACATTCAACATTGATGTTGGCTGGCACATCGCATTCGCGAGCAAGCCCGCTCCCACATTGGGCAGGTGGGTGTTCAACAATTTCCGTTCACGCAGCGCCTTACCACCGCTGCCTCTCCTGCAAGTAGAACGGCCTCACCTGGCTCCCTCGGTTCAGGTGAATTTGGCGCCCTCGGGCGCCTTTTTTTATGGATCAATCAACGGCCATTCGGCCAGCGCCCGATAACGGCCCTTGTGGGATTCGAACAGGGTGAGGCGCTCGGCATGCAGGAAGAATTGCGGCGCGGTCGGGGACTCCGGCACCGGTGCCCGATAATCGCGCGCCAGGGTCAGGTGCGGGCGATACTCCCTTGGGGCCTGCTCCAGCCCGAACGGCAACATCGCCTGTTCCAGGGCATAGACCAGACGCAGCAATGCCGGGGGTGCCTGCTGTGGTGCGAGCACCAACGCCCCTGCCCTGCGCCATACGTCCAGCCGGTCAAGCTCCACCGTCAAGCGCTCGCCCGGCGTGCGGATGGACGCCGCTGCGGTGCAGAGCTCGGCGATCTGCGCCACACCCACCGCGCCCAAAAACTTCAACGTCAGGTGAAAGTTCTCCGCCGGCACCGGTCGTCCGTTGCGCAGCTGCAGCGCACTGCGCCATTGGGCGATTTCCCGGCGCTGGGCCGGGGCGCAGTCCAGCGCAAAGAACAGACGCTTGATCGGCTCGCGGGTTTCGTCGTTCATGCCGCACTCCTTGTGGGAAGACTGTCTGAGTGTACTCAACACCCGCCTGCCGGCCAGCGGATTTCTGGCAACGTCCTCTAGGCGCGTTATAGTTCTGGCATCCCAAAACCGGAGGGGGGGACCATGCGACAGATCATCAGCAAAGAGCCATGGTGGGCCAGACCGCCCACGCCAGGCCAGGATGAACTCCAGCTGGAATGGGGCTGGCTGGTGCATTACAGCGAAGGTGAGCCGCGCTTCGAGTTCATCCGCGAGCGGCCGACGGATGACGAGATCCGCGAGCGCAAGAGTTGCAGGATCACCCCGACGCCGGAGTGATCCCGCGTCCGGCATCAAGCCGTGAGGAGTACTTCAAACCCGCCGTACACCATGCGCTGGCCATCGAAGGGCATCGGATTGACCTCCGGCTTCATGCGCGGGTCCTGCATCATCTTGTCCATCCCGGCATTGCGGGTGGCCTTGTCCGGCCAGATGATCCAGCCGAAGGCAACGGTTTCGCCCTCCTTGAGCTTCACCGACATCGGGAACGAGGTGACCTTGCCTTCCGGCACATCCTCGCCCCAGCATTCGACCACGCTCAAGGCACCGTTTTTCTTGAAGATCGAGGCGGCGATTTCCGCGTGCTTGAGGTATTGCCCACGGTTGGCGGTGGGTACGGCAGCGATAAAACCATCGACATAAGACATGAGTGTTTCTCCTTGGATCATGGGGTGTTCTGCCGGGTAGTCGTTTGCGCCGGCGTCCAATCGACAGTGCCGGCACTCAAACCGACCGGCGGTTGTGCACCGCCGCCCAGACTCCCTTCGATCTGCCCCGCCATGTAAAGCGTGCCGGCCATGACGCCGGTGGTCGGGTTCTGCACCAGCTTGATCCAGGCCTTGTCGAAGGTGTTGCCCAGGCTGCTGCGGATCAGCGCCTCGCTGTCGGGCCTGTCATTGGCCTGAATCATCGCGCGAATGGCCGCCACACCGACGGTGATCAAGCCGCCGGCGAGTCTCCCGGCCGCGGCGGCCACGGCACTGGCGGCCCCGCGCGGGGCCATCTCGGCTTCCATGCGCTGGCTGGCGCGCTTGGCCACCGGAGCCATCGCGGTGTCGGTCGAACCCACGCCCTTGTCACCGCCGGCCTTGTGGATTTTGTCGAGCAACGCAGCGTAAGCCGGCAATGTGGTCAACGATTCGGTGTGCACGATCTGGTACAACGAGGCGTCCCGCGCCGGCGGTGGCCCGAGGGCAATGGCCGGGATTTTCTGGATGCGCCCGTTGAGCTGGGCCATAGGCACGCCGTGGCGGGTGGAGATTTTCTGCAGCTCTTCCTTGAGGATGTCGACGTAGAACGCCGCTGCCAGGCCAAGAATCGCATCGGGATCGATTTCCGCCGCCACCGGGGCCAGGACCTTCTCCTGATAAGCTTCGAGCAGATACGCCGCCAGGCGCTTGGCCGAGGCATCCTGCTCACCCTTGGCGCTGATGTTGTACCAGCTGACCTTCATCGACAGCCATTCCTGGGTCCAGTAGCTGCTGAACCACGGAATGAAATTTTCTTCGGTCAGTTCATAGACCCGCGTACGCCAGTATTCCATGGCGCCACGGGCATAGATTCGGGTCTGTTCGGTGGCCGACTGCGACGCGGCGACGATCTCCCGGTCCACCTGTTGCCAGGTGCTGGCGGGAACGATGACCGGCGCCACTTCCACTGGCGCACGGGGCGGCGTGGCGCACCCTGCCAGCACCACCAGCACGGCAATGATCAGTGAACGCAGGTTCAAGATGGCGGCTTCCTGAAGTGTGCACCGGGCGGGATGTCCAGCACTCGAAAACCATGATTCAAGTATAGGTCGCGGCATGTGCATGGCCGACAACCGGCGGCACTTTTGGGGGCCTCTTCGCGGGCAAGCCCTCTCCCACAGGTTGCGTGTCGTGCCCGGATCATGTGGCAAGCACAAAACATTGTGGGAGCGGGCTTGCTCGCGAAGGGGCCAGAGCAGACAGCACAAAAACCACCATCACTTGCGTCGATATTCACCATCGCCGCGATTGCCTTCCGCTTGAACGCCGTCAGCGTAGGATCGATCCCAAGCCAACACGAAACCCCGAATCGGAGGGAAACCTCATGCTGATCCATCTGCTGACCTGCCTGGCCCTGACGGCGTTCACATTGAGTGTGTTTGCCTGGTACGTCCTGAGCGAGGAGCAAACTTCATGATGCACACCGTCTCCCTCGCCGTGCGTTTTCCGCTGTTCGGCAACAATTTCTACGCGCAGAAATTCGAGTCACGTAAAGAATTGACTCTGCTGTTCGACGAGAAGTTCGAAGCGCTGTTGATCCCTTCAGCCGATCATCACTTCAGTAACGAAGTGGTCGGGCTCAATGATCAGTTCCGCTTTTTGAATGACGTGCTGGCCGAGCATTTGCTGGATGTCGAGCTGGCAAAAAGCTCGGCCCGCGTCTTCGGATTCTGACGGCGACCACCGGTAAGCCCGCGTCGCTGCGCACGAACTAAGCTTGTCCATACGCTGCAAAAACGCACACTTTGCTGCATTCTCACAGCATCTAATATCCAGAAGCCTTCAAACATCACTGTTTGAAGGCTTTTTTGTTGGCACGCGATATGCCAGTGCCTGTATTCGCCCTTAAGCCAAATCGAGCCGATCGACCGATGGACATCCTGAATTTACTGGCCCATAAAGCGCACCCCTTGACCAGCACCCTGAGCATGGACGGGCACCTTGTCCACTTGTCAGCCAGCCTCAGCGATCAGTTGGGCTACGCAGCCGAAGAACTGCTCAATCAACCGATTGAACGCATTTTCAACGTCGATTCCGTTCGTACCTTGCAGGCGTTGTTCGCCAACCCACCGGCGGACGAGCAGGTACCCAGCCTGGAATTGACCCTGATTCGCCACAACGGCGGTCTGCTGCACGTGGTTGCTTGTGGCCTGCTGGAATGGCGCTCGGTACAGCCGGCGCGCTTGCATTTGCTGAAGGTTCCGCTAGGCGCCCTGGGTCATCGATTGCGGGAAATGCACAACGCCAACGAAGTGATGAGCCAGATGCTGCAAAGCGCCAAGGTCGCGTACTGGTGCATCGAGTTCGCCGAGGCGGTGGACATCAACTATTCACCGGACGAGATTGTCCGCCAGGTGTTCGAAAACGACTCCCACTGGCGCTTGTGCAACCGTGCCATGGCCGACGTCTACGAGATGCCATCGGACGTCGATTTCAACCAGCAACCGGTTCGCCTGTATTGGCCTCGCAGCCCCGCCAATGAAGAGTTCGTGAGGCGATTGATCGAGGCCGGCTTCCATGTCGACTGCGCACTGTCGGTGGATCGCCGCCACGACGGCTCGCCGGCCTACGTCGAGAACGATGTGCGGGCGACCATCGTCAATGGTCACCTGCTGCGCATGTGGGGCAGCATCCGCGACGTCAGTCAGGAACTGCGCATGCAGCATGATGCAGAGCAGCGCATCGATGCCTTGCGCCGCGTGTTCGACGCCGTGCCGGATGCGGTGCTGGTGATCGATGAACACTTGCAACCGCAATGGCGCAACGCAGCGTTCGAGGAAACCTTTGGCATCACCCATGGCGCCGGTATCGCACGCCTGTTGCTGGACAACGGGCTACCTGAGCGCACCTGGCATACGCTGCCGCTGCCGGACCTGAGCGGTCGTGAACGCAGCTTCAATGTGCATTGTTCGCGCATCCTGATTCGCGAAGGCGTGGCCTGGCGCGTCGCCGTGCTGCGCGAAAGCCGCCAGGGTGTGCGCCGCGTCGAAGAGCTGCATCCATGAAAGACAAGAACCTGCCCCCGACGATGCAGATGGGCATGCGCTCGTCGGTCAATGTCAGTAGCGAAGTGCTCAGCGCCTTATTGGAGACTCCGGCATTGCACGCCCTGCTCGACAGCTTCAGCGAGGCGCTGATCGTCACCGATAGCGAAGGCCGGGTGCGCTTTCTCAACCTGGCGGCCGAGCGCGTCAACCGGCTGTCCAGACAGCAAGCGACAGGCTTGGCCGAAAGCGAGTTTTTCCAGCGCTCGGCCTTGAACTACGACGATCTGCAAACAGCGCTCAATCGCGGCGGCAACAGTGCCCTGACCCGCTCCCGGGAAGGTCGGGTGCTGCTCAGCAGCACCCACGCCATACCCACCGGAGCCTATGAAAAGCCCTTCAGGATGCTCACCCAGAAAGACTTCGACGGCACTCAGCCACAACGACGTCCGACACTGGGCAGTCGTCCGCCGGAGCCCCAGGGGCTGCGAGACCCACAGGACAATGCCCTGCATTTGTCACCCCAGCTGTCGAACATCGCCGATACCGGCGTGCGTGCTTTCCGCCGACGCGCGCGGTTGCTGTTGCTGGGTGAACCCGGCGTCGGCAAGACCGCCATCGCCCGGCATATCCATCGCGCCGCGGGCTGGGGTGACAGGCCATTCATTCACGTCAACTGTGGCAGCATTCCCGAGAGCCTGTTCGAGTCGGAGATGTTCGGCTACGAGCGCGGCGCCTTTACCGGTGCGTTGCAGGGTGGCAAACAGGGCTACATCGAGGCGGCTTCGGGCGGCACCTTGTTTCTCGACGAGATCGGCGAGATTCCCTTGCACGTGCAGGCCAAGCTGTTGAAGTTTCTCGAAGACAGCACGATCCAGTCGGTCGGCTCGCCCCTGAGCAAAACCGTACAGGTGCAGGTCATTGCCGCCACCAACAAGGACTTGCGACACCTGGTGAGCACCGGCGAATTCCGCGCCGACCTTTACTATCGCCTGGCGGTGCTGCCGGTGGAAATTCCTCCGCTGCGCCAGCATCGCGATGATTTACCCTTCCTCATCGATATCCTGCTGAGCCGCATCAACGGTGATCGCGAGCCCTCGCTGAGCCTGTCCGCCGGTTGCCGCCGACGCCTGCTGAGCTACGACTTCCCGGGCAACATTCGCGAACTGGTGAACATCTTCGAACGGCTGGCGGTGCTCGCCGACGATGAAGCGCAGGAACATCATCTGCCGCCGGAACTGCTCGAGGCACCTCGCCCGCCACAGAGGTCGCAACCGTCGGTCATCGACGACAGCACGCCAGACAACCCCGAGCAGAATCTCAAACTTCAGGTTCAACAGTTCGAGCGCCAGGTCATCCTCCAGGCGGTCGGCTTGTGCGGCAGCAAGCGCAAGGCCGCTCAGCATCTGGGAATCGACATCGGCACGCTGATCCGTAAGTTGCAGCGCGATTGATACGCCCGGCATTCAGCCCTGTGGGAAAACCTGTGGGAGCGGGCCTGCTCGCGAAGAGGCAGTGTCAGTCGGCATCGCGTCGTCAGGTCTGGCGCTTTCGCGAGCAGGCTCGCTCCCACAAGGATTGTGGGTTGTTCGATTTCGCCTGACTGCTGCAAAAACGCCTACACACCTGGCTACTCTTGCCTATCTTCCAACCAACAAACCAAAATAAATCCTTTTAATTCAACAAGTTGAATAACTGGCACGACCTGTGCTCCTGCTATCGGCAACCCATCGTTATTGGGCTTTTGCATCAAGGCCGACGTTCATTCGCCGCGCCGGTAGCCAGGAGGAAAAATAATAATGTTGATCACCGGGATCAAAAGCCGGCCAGTCTATGACCGGCTGCAACCCTTGCCGGGAGGCAGGCGGCACATCATCGCCGGTCAAGGCAGTGGCGGTCGCGCCATGTTGCGCTTGCTGGACGAGATGACCGGGCTGGATGGCCCCATCACCTTGCTGTACTCCAAAGAGTCGTTTTCCGGCCAGGACTTTCTGACCGACCTGCAGCGCTACCCGGACCACGAGCTGCGTCCGTATGCCAGCAACCAGGCATTGATCGATGACCTGAACGACCTGCTGTCTGCTGCGCACATGGGCACCCGACTGTACCTCGCAGGCTCCGAAAGTTTCCTGGGCAGCGCCATGCAAGTGGCCACCCGCTTCGACCTCAATCGCGATGAAGTGCTGCGCGAGCACTCCGGCACGCTGGTGCGGCGAGTGTGGTGCGTGCACTGCGACACCTACACCGAAAACGTCACCCAACGCGTCTATGACTGCCCCGGTTGCAGCCTGACGCTGGTGGTGCGCGATCACTATTCCCGGCGATTGGCGGCGTTTCAGGCGGTCAAGGCCGACGCCGAAGTACCGGGAGAATTGCCGCCAGCCGAGGAGCTCGATACATGAGCCAGAACAACGGAACCCTGAACCTGCGCGTGACCCGCATCGAATCGGTAACCCCGGAAATCAAGCGCTTCACCCTGGTCTCGCCGAGCGGCGAACACCTGCCGGCATTCTCCGGTGGCAGCCATGTGGTGGTGTTGGTCGCCAATCCTGACAAGACCTTGCGCAACCCCTATTCGCTGCTCAGTTCGCCCTACGACACCAGCAGTTATCAGATTGCCGTGCGCCGCGTCGACAGCGGTCGCGGAGGTTCGGTGGCGCTGCACGACAACGTCAACGAAGGCGACCTGATCGAGGTCACGCCACCGGTCAACCTGTTCCCGCTGATCAAGCAAGCGCGCCTGCACCTGTTCATTGCCGGCGGTGTCGGTATCACGCCGGTGATTTCCCAACTGGAAGAACTGCGCCTGAGCAACGTGCCGTTCGAACTGCATTACGCCGTGCGCGGTGAAGAACATGCGCAACTGGGCAAGGAGCTGCAGGCGACCTATGGCGAGCAGGTCCACCTGTACCGCAAAGGCGTGGAATCGCGCATGGAGATCGGCCGGATTCTCGCTGACCGCCCGCTGGGCAGCCATGTCTACGTGTGTGGCCCGGACAGCATGATCGACGCCACCCTGGCCTGTGCCCGCGATCTGGGCTGGACCGAAAGCCACGTGCACTACGAGCGTTTCCTTGAGCAAAGCAGCGGCGGCGAGGCCTTCAGCTTCACCCTCGGCCGTAGCGGCACGACCATCGAAGTCTCGCCTGACCAGACCATGCTCGAAGCGGTGGAAGCCGCCGGTTTCAGCATGCCTTACCTGTGCCGCGGCGGCGCTTGTGGCCACTGCGAAACCACCGTCCTGGAACTGGACGGCGAGTTGCTCCACACCGACGACTGGCTGTCCGACGAAGACAAGGCCAGCGGCAAGAAAATCATGCCCTGCGTATCCCGCGCCCAATGCAATCGCCTGGTCATCGACCTCTGATCGACGGAAGACATAACAATGACAATCACCTTCAACCGCGACGAAACCTATCGCGACGACTACACCTTCGCCAACCGCCCGGAAACCATCGCCCGCGCGCCCTTCCCGTTTCCCGATGACGACTACATGTACTCGATGAACCTCGAGCCGCATGTCTCGGTGGGCGACGGCGCGTTCCGTGCCGCGTTCGACATCGACGAGCACTACATCAGCGAATGCCGTGATCGCGCCATCACCCTGGAGAAGGACCCGGGCATGCACTACGTCTCGGCGCCGCACATGATGGAGGCGCAGTGGGACCTGCTCGAACTGATCATGGAGTCCTACGCCCGCGACTATCCGCAGTACTTCAGCCTGGCCCGTGAAGGCCGGCAGTGGCACTGGACCAACCGGCTGCTGAACATCGACGACCACTTCACCTTCGGCGACACGGTGACCCTGCCCTATGAGCCGATGGAGTACGTGACCCGCCAGGCCCAGGGCGACTGGGTGTTACAGGAAGAACGCGACGGCACCCTCTACTGGGGCGCAGGCATCGCCACCCAGCGCGCCGATTATTCGCTGCGCTTCAACCTCGGCATGAGCTGGGAAGAATTCCACGGCCCGGTGCCGCTGGTGAAGGAAATCGGCATGCTCGACCGTGCCCTCAAGTTCCTTCTGCGCCTGCGCACCGGCCACCCGGTGCGTCGCCTGAACTGGTCGCTGACCGTCAACCCGCGCCTTGAAGTCTCGGCCGAAAGCCTGCCGGAATGGGCACCGGACCGTACCCTCGTGACCGCCGAAAACGCCGGCAAGCTGGTGTACCTGCGCATCGAGCTACAACCGCTGCACCGCTTGCCCCGCAGCAACGCGATCGTATTCCCGATCCGCACCTACCTGCTCAGCCTTGAAGACATCGCCACCAACCCGGCATGGGCCCGGCGCATGCACCGGGTGTTGCGCGACCTGAATCAGCAATTGGTCGACTACAAGGGCTTCAGCCGCTACCGCGATGCGGCGGTGGCGTGGCTTTCGCAGTATGACGACGGGCGTGACAGCGAGCCGCGCAAACAGGCTTGAGTGCACGCTTTTGTGGGAGCGAGCCCGCTCGCTCACACACTGGATCTGCGCAGTACCTACAACAAAAAGCCCGAAACGGGCACGGGCGATTCAACCCGCCCACCTTGCCATCCACTGCCATTGATAATGAGGAAATAACATGAGTGGCTCATCCAACACGCGTGCAAGCAGCGGCGCCGATCAAGACGCCGAACAACTGCGCGCCCTCGGCTACAGCTCGGATTTCAATCGCAGCATGAGCCTGTGGGAGAACTTCTCCCTGGGCTTTACCTACCTGTCGCCGGTGGTCGGCGTCTACACCCTGTTCGGCCTGTGCCTGGCTGCCGGCGGCCCGCCGATGTTCTGGTCGTACCTGTTGATCGGCGCCGGGCAAATGCTGGTGTGCCTGATCTTCGGGGAAGTGGTTTCGCAGTTCCCGATTTCCGGTGGTGTTTACCCTTGGGCCCGTCGCCTGGTGGGCAAGCGCTGGGCGTGGATGGTTGGCTGGGTATATGCCTGGGCGCTGTGCGCGACCATCGCCGGCGTCGCCGTGGGTGCCGGACCGTACCTGGCAATCATGATGGGCTTCCACCCCGGACCCGAGGCGAATATCTATATTGCCCTGGGCATCATCCTGCTTTCGACCGCGCTCAACCTGGTGGGCACCAAGCTGCTGGCCCGGGTGGCGATGTTCGGTTTCCTCTGCGAACTGGTCGGCGCAATTCTGGTGGGCGGCTACCTGTTGATTTTCGAGCGCCACCAGCCGTTCAGCGTGCTGTTCGACACCTTCAACCTGCAAGTCAACGGTTCGTACCTGCCAGCGTTCCTCGCGGCGTCCCTGGCGGGTCTGTTCCAGTACTACGGCTTCGAGGCCTGCGGCGATGTGGCCGAGGAAACCCCGAACCCGGGCAAGCGCATTCCCAAGGCCATGCGCATGACCATCTACATCGGTGGCGCGGCAGCGATGTTCGCCTGCCTGGCACTGATTCTCTCGGTGCCGGACATGGCCAAGGTGCTGGCCGGTGAAGACACCGATCCGGTCGCCACCATCCTCGCCAACGCGTTCGGCCCGGTGGGCTCGCGCCTGGTCATGGCCGTGGTGATGGTCTCGTTCATTTCCTGCGTGTTGAGCCTGCAAGCGGCGGCCAGCCGACTGTTGTTCGCCTATGCCCGGGACGAAATGATCGTTGGCAGTTCGCTGTTCAAACGCCTCTCGGCTAACCATGTGCCGTCGTTTGCCTTGGTGGTCAGCGGCCTGGTGCCCGCCGCCATCGTCTGCCTGGGAATATTCATGGCCGATGCCGTGGCGACCATCGTCGGCTTCGCAGCGATTGGTATCTATGTGGCGTTCCAGTTGATCGTGGTGGCGGCCCTGATCGCCCGCGCCAAGGGCTGGCGCCCGAACGGCCAGTTCACCCTCGGTGCCTGGGGCCTGTGGGTGAACCTCGCCGCGCTGGTCTATGGCGTGTGCGCCATCATCAATATGGTCTGGCCGCGTTCGCCGGACGCACCGTGGTACATCAACTATTCGATGATCCTGACCACCCTGGTGGTGATGGGTGCCGGCCTGGTCTACATGCTGCTGGGCAAGCCTTACGACAAAGGCACGGCGCCGGCGGGCGATGCGTGGAAGTTTTCCAGGCCGAACACCAAGGCGGCCAAGGTTTCCGGCGCGTCGCTGCAACAGCCGTGACACCTGACTGACATCTCAATCTCCAATATGGAAACCGAGTCCTGTGGGAGCGGGCTTGCTCGCGAAGAGGCCATCACATTCAACAATGATGGCGACTGATAAACCGCTTTCGCGAGCAAGCCCGCTCCCACATTTTGGCCGGTTTCCACAGAGAAAAAACAACAGTTCCGAAGAGGACAACGCCATGCAAACCAAACTCTTGATCAACGGCCAACTGCAAGTCGGCGAAGGCCCCGCCCAACCGGTGTTCAACCCCGCGCTGGGTCGTGTACTGACGGAAATCAACGAAGCCAGCGAAGCCCAGGTCGATGCCGCCGTGCGTGCCGCCGACGCCGCCTTCGACAGCTGGTCGCAGACCCCGCCGAAAGAGCGTTCGCTGCTGCTGCTCAAACTCGCCGATGCCATCGAGGCCCACGGCGAAGAACTGGCCAAACTGGAATCGGACAACTGCGGCAAGCCTTACAGCGCCGCGCTGAACGACGAGATCCCGGCGATTGCCGACGTGTTCCGTTTCTTCGCCGGCGCCAGCCGTTGCATGAGCGGTTCGGCCGGTGGCGAATACCTGCCCGGCCACACTTCGATGATCCGCCGCGACCCGGTGGGCGTGATCGCCTCCATCGCGCCGTGGAACTACCCGCTGATGATGGTCGCCTGGAAAATCGCCCCGGCCCTGGCCGCCGGTAATACCGTGGTGCTCAAACCGTCGGAACAAACCCCGCTGACCGCCCTGCGCCTGGCCGAACTGGCGTCGGACATCTTCCCGGCCGGCGTGCTCAACCTGGTGTTCGGCCGTGGTCCTAGCGTCGGCAGCCCACTGGTCACCCACCCGAAAGTGCGCATGGTGTCGCTGACCGGTTCGATCGCCACCGGCTCGAACATCATTTCCAGCACCGCCGACAGCGTCAAACGCATGCACATGGAACTGGGCGGCAAGGCCCCGGTGATCATCTTCGACGACGCCGACATCGACGCCGCTGTCGAAGGCATTCGCACCTTCGGTTTCTACAACGCCGGCCAGGACTGCACCGCCGCCTGCCGCATCTACGCGCAGGAAGGCATCTACGAGAAATTCGTCGAAAAACTCGGCGCCGCCGTCAGCAGCATCAAGTACGGCTTGCAGGACGATCCGTCGACCGAACTCGGCCCGCTGATCACCGCACAACACCGCGACCGCGTCGCCGGTTTCGTCGAACGCGCCATCGCCCAGCCGCACATTCGCCTGATCACCGGCGGTAAAGCGGTGGACGGCAATGGTTTCTTCTTCGAACCAACGGTGCTGGCCGACGCCCAGCAGGATGACGAAATCGTGCGGCGCGAAGTGTTCGGGCCGGTGGTGTCGGTGACCAGGTTCAGCGATGAAGCGCAGGTGCTGGGCTGGGCCAACGACTCGGACTACGGCCTGGCCTCTTCAGTGTGGACCGCCGACGTCGGCCGCGCCCATCGCCTGTCGGCCCGCTTGCAGTACGGCTGCACCTGGGTCAACACGCACTTCATGCTGGTCAGCGAAATGCCTCATGGCGGTCAGAAGTTGTCCGGGTATGGCAAGGACATGTCCATGTACGGGCTGGAGGACTACACCGTCGTGCGGCATGTGATGTTCAAGCATTAACAGCGAAAAGATCGCAGCCTTCGGCAGCTCCTACAAAGAGCGCCGTACACCCTGTAGGAGCTGCCGCAGGCTGCGATCTTTTCCGCAGACACAAGGATGACGTCAGCACAACCGCTCACAACGTTCGCTGGCTATTGCCAGTGCCCCTCGCAATATCGATTCCCCAATCCATCGCCGCCTCCATGTCCAGCATGTGCGGCCGTGGGTCGTGGTTTTCGTCGATGACCGAGCCGTCCGGCTTGTAGACACCGATAAACATGCCCAACGAACCGTCTTTCAATATCTCGGCGGTGACTTTGATTTTGCATCCGTTCGATAAAGTCTCCTTGTGCTCTATATGGCGCTCGGTCATGACTGCTTTGCTCCCTTGACTGGATTCGAACCCTACTGGCCATGCTAGCCCAGCCCTCTGGAGTTCGCCGATTGGCAGGACCGAAGGCCGGCCCTGACAGCGGCGCAATGCCTCCTATACTCAAGGCCACCTCCCCTCCAGGGGATCTGCACGTCCAACAATAAAAAGCAGAGGTGGAACATGGTCTGGCAGCAAGTCTACGATCCGTTCGGTAACCCGGTGCTTTCAACGCTCATGGCGGCTGTGCCGGTGGTGGTGATGCTGGCGTCCCTCGCGTTTTTCCATATCAAGGCGCACCTGGCGGCGCTGCTCGCCCTGGTCTCGGCCTTGCTGATCTCGATCTTCGCCTTCGGCATGCCGGCGAACATGGCCGGTTCCGCGGCGCTGTTCGGTGCAGCCAACGGTTTGCTGCCGATTGGCTGGATCGTGTTGAACATCATCTTCCTGCACCGCCTGACCACCGAGAACGGTTCGTTCAAGGTGCTGCAGGACTCCCTGGCGCGCATCACCGATGACCGGCGTCTGCAATTGCTCCTGATCGCCTTCTGCTTCGGTGCGTTTTTCGAAGGCGCGGCCGGTTTCGGTACGCCGGTGGCAGTGACCGGGGCGATTCTCATCGGGCTCGGCTTCTCTCCGCTTGCCGCCTCGGGGCTGGCGCTGATCGCCAACACCGCGCCGGTGGCATTCGGCGCCCTTGGCACGCCGATCATCACCCTGGCCAAGGTCACCGGGCTGGATGAGATGGAGCTGTCGATGATGGTCGGTCGGCAGTTGCCCTTCTTCTCGGTGCTGGTGCCGTTCTGGCTGATCTGGGCCTTTGCCGGCTGGCGCAAGATGCTGGAGATCTGGCCGGCGATCCTGGTGGCCGGGGTCAGTTTTGCCATTCCGCAGTTCCTCGTGTCGAACTATCACGGGCCCATGCTGGTGGATGTGATCGCCGCGCTGATTTCCATGGCCTGCCTGACCGGTTTCCTCAAGGTCTGGAAACCGGCCACCGTGAACACCTCCGCCGCCCTGTCCGGCCGGGTCGACAACTCGAAGATCGATGTCGAGCACGACGAAAAGCCCGTACCCACTGCAACCTTTGCCAGCGAGGCGAAACCGGCTGTGATGCGGGCGTGGATGCCGTGGATCATCCTGACGGTCTTCGTGTTCATCTGGGGCACCCAGGGCTTCAAGAACACCTTCGACACCCGCCCTGCCATCGACCCGCAAACCAGTGCCGTCAAGCTCGATCCGCAGGGCAAGCCGATGCGCGAAGCCAACCCGCTGTTTGCGCCGGTCGTGACCTTCAACACCCTGCATTTGCAGATCGAGAAAGTCCCGCCCGTGGTGGCCGCGCCGAAAACCGAGGAGGCGGTGTACAAGTTCACCTGGTTCACCTCCACCGGTAGCGGCATTCTGCTGGCGGCAATTGTCGGCGGTTTGCTGATGGGGTACTCGATCCCGCAACTGATTCACCAGTACCTGCGCACCCTGTGGGTGGTGCGTTACTCGCTGATCACCATTGTGGCGATGCTCGCCCTGGGCTTTCTCACGCGCTACTCGGGCCTGGATGCGACCATGGGCCTGGCCTTCGCCGCGACGGGCATTTTCTACCCGATGTTCGGCACCCTGCTCGGCTGGCTCGGCGTGGCGCTGACCGGCTCGGACACCGCGTCCAACGTGCTGTTCGGCGGCCTGCAACGGGTGACGTCCGAGCAACTGGGAATCAGCCCGGTGTTGATGGCCGCCGCCAACAGTTCCGGCGGGGTCATGGGCAAGATGGTCGACGCCCAGTCGATCGTGGTCGCCTCCACCGCCACCCGCTGGTACGGCCATGAAGGGGAAATCCTGCGCTACGTGTTCTTCCACTCGATTGTGCTGGCGATTCTGGTCGGCGGGCTGGTGACGTTGCAGGCCTACGTCGCGCCGTTCAGCCATATGGTGGTGGGCGGGCATTGAATCGAACTGTGGGAGCGGGCTTGCTCGCGAAAGCGGTGTGTCAGTCGAAGACATTGCGTCTGACACACCGCTTTCGCGAGCAAGCCCGCTCCCACATGGGCAAGTGTTTTTTTTTGAATGAATGGTCCGTCGTGCGGACAAACATCCCATGGACAGCCGGCCGTATCAGGCCAATGATAAAGGTCGCAGGTCTCCAGCGAGAATCGTGATCCCATGAACATTCTCTACGATGAACGCGTTGACGGCGCCTTGCCCGACGTCGACAGACACGCACTGTTGCAGGCCTTGCAGAGCCGCTTGCCGGACCTGGAAATCCTGCATCAGCAGGAGGAACTCAGGCCCTACGAATGCGATGGACTGTCGGCCTATCGCACCACGCCGATGCTGGTGGTGCTGCCCCGGCACATCGACGAAGTGCAAGGGGTGCTGCGCGTCTGTCATGAGCTGCACGTCCCGGTCGTCGCCCGTGGCGCCGGCACCGGTTTGTCCGGCGGTGCGCTGCCCCTTGAGAAAGGCGTGCTGCTGGTGATGGCGCGCTTCAACAACATCCTGGGCATCGACCCCGCCGCCCGTACCGCGCGGGTTCAGCCGGGTGTGCGCAATCTGGCGATTTCCCAGGCGGCGGCACCGTTCGGCCTGTATTACGCGCCGGATCCGTCCTCGCAAATTGCCTGCTCCATCGGCGGCAATGTCGCGGAAAATGCCGGTGGCGTGCATTGCCTGAAGTACGGCCTGACCGTGCACAACGTGCTCAAGGTCGACATCCTCACGGTCGATGGCGAGCATTTGAGCCTGGGCTCCAACGCCCTCGACGCCCCCGGTTTCGATCTGCTGGCACTGTTCACCGGCTCCGAAGGCCTGCTCGGGGTGATCACCGAGGTCACGGTCAAGCTGCTGCCCAAACCGCAGACCGCCAAGGTATTGCTGGCGGCGTTCGACTCCGTGGAAAAAGCCGGGCGCGCCGTCGGCGACATCATTGCCGCCGGCATCATCCCCGGGGGCCTGGAAATGATGGACAACCTGGCCATCCGCGCCGCCGAGGACTTCATCCACGCCGGTTATCCGGTGGAGGCCCAGGCCATTCTGCTGTGCGAGCTCGATGGTGTTGAAGCCGATGTCTCGGATGACTGCGACCGGGTGCGCCAGGTACTGCAGCAGGCCGGTGCGACCGAGGTGCGCCAGGCCAAAGACGAAGCCGAGCGCGTGCGTTTCTGGGCCGGGCGCAAGAACGCCTTCCCGGCAGTGGGCCGCCTCTCGCCGGATTACTACTGCATGGACGGCACCATCCCCCGTCGCGAACTGCCCGGCGTGCTGCACGCCATCGCCGAACTGTCGAACGAATACGGCCTGCGGGTGGCCAACGTATTCCACGCCGGCGACGGCAACATGCATCCGTTGATTCTGTTCGATGCCAATCAACCCGGTGAACTTGAGCGCGCGGAAAACCTGGGCGGCAAGATTCTGGAGCTGTGCGTGAAGGTCGGCGGCAGCATCACCGGTGAGCACGGTGTGGGCCGCGAGAAGATCAACCAGATGTGCGCGCAATTCAACAGCGATGAGCTGACCCTGTTCCATGCCATCAAAGCCGCCTTCGACCCAAGCGGCCTGCTCAACCCCGGCAAGAACATTCCGACCCTGCATCGCTGCGCCGAATTCGGCGCCATGCACATACATGACGGTCAATTGCCCTTCCCCGAGCTGGAGCGTTTCTGATGCACGGCCCTGCAGATTTCGATGACAGCCAACTGCTCCTGGAGCAGGTCAATCAGGCGCTGGAAAACGCCACGCCGTTGCGCATACAGGGTTCCAACAGCAAAGGTTTTCTTGGCCGCACCACGGCCGGGGAAATTCTCGATACCCGCGCGCACCAGGGCATCGTCAGTTACGACCCGACCGAACTGGTGATCACTGCCCGTTGCGGCACGCCGCTGTCGGAGCTGGCGCAGGCGCTGGACGCCGCGCAACAGATGCTGCCCTGCGAGCCGCCGTCCTTTGGCGACGGCGCCACGGTCGGCGGTACGATCGCCTGCGGACTGTCCGGCCCGCGGCGCCCGTGGTCCGGCTCGGTGCGCGATTTCGTCCTCGGCACGCGAGTCATCACCGGGCAAGGCAAGCTGTTGCGCTTCGGTGGCGAGGTGATGAAAAACGTCGCCGGCTACGACCTGTCACGCCTGATGACCGGCAGTTACGGCTGCCTCGGGCTGATCACCGAAGTCTCGCTCAAAGTGCTGCCAAAACCCCGGAAAGTCCTGAGTATCAGCCTGGAAATGGACCCTGAACGCGCCTTGCTGCGTCTGGCGCAATGGGGTCAGCAACCGTTGCCGATCAGCGCGGCCTGTCACGACGGTACACGCCTGCACCTGCGGCTCGAGGGCGGTGAAGGTTCGGTGGCGGCGGCCCACGAGCGCCTCGGTGGCGAACGGCTGGACGCTTCGTACTGGGAAGATCTCAACGAACAGCGCTTGAGTTTCTTCGATGAAGATCAACCGCTTTGGCGCATGTCACTGCCGCACAACACACCGCGCCTGTCGCTGCCGGGGCGCCAGTTGATCGACTGGGGCGGCGCCCAGCGCTGGTTGAAATCCGATGCCGAAGCGGCGTTCATCCGCCAGGTCGTCGACGAGGTCGGCGGGCATGTCACCTGCTTCAGCCACGGCCTCACCGACACCCCGTTTCAGCCGCTGCCCCCGGCCCTGATGCGCTATCACCGCAACCTGAAACAACAGCTCGATCCACGGGGCATCTTCAACCCCGGACGCCTGTACGCGGAGCTTTGAACCATGCAGACGACCCTGAGTGAACGCGCCAGCCAACTGCCCCGCGCCGCAGAAGCCGAAAGCATCCTGCGCACCTGCGTGCACTGCGGCTTCTGCAATGCCACCTGCCCGACCTATCAATTGCTCGGCGATGAACTGGACGGACCGCGGGGTCGCATCTACCTGATCAAGCAAGTGCTGGAAGGCCACGACGTCACGCAAAAGACCCAGCAACACCTGGATCGCTGCCTGTCGTGCCGCAACTGCGAAACCACCTGCCCGTCGGGCGTCGACTACCACAACCTGCTGGACATCGGTCGCGCGGTGGTCGATGCGGCGGTGCCGCGCCCGCTCGGGCAGCGCCTGTTGCGCGAGGGATTGCGCCAGACCGTGCCGCATCCGGATTTGTTCAAGAGCCTGGTCAATGGCGGCCAGATGTTCCGCGCACTGCTGCCGGGCACCCTGCAAAGCAAATTGCCGCGCCATGCACCGCCGGCCAAGCCGCGACCCATGACCTTGCGCGAGCGTCAGGTGCTGATGCTCGAAGGTTGCGTGCAGCCGGCCCTGTCGCCCAACACCAATGCCGCGGCGGCGCGGGTGCTGGACCGGTTGGGGATCAGTGTCATCGCGACCCGCGAAGCCGGTTGCTGCGGTGCCGTGGGCTACCACCTGGACGCCCAGGACGCCGGCCTCGATCGCGCCCGGCGCAACATCGACGCGTGGTGGCCAGGCATCGAAAAAGGCGCCGAGGCGATTGTGCAGACCGCCAGCGGTTGCGGCGCCTTCATCAAGGACTACGGCCATCTGCTCGCCAGCGACCCGGCCTATGCCGACAAGGCGAAAAAGGTCAGCGAACTGGCCCGGGACCTGGTGGAGGTGTTGCGCGACGAACCATTGGAAAAACTCGGGATCCACGCCTCGCAGCGCCTGGCCTTCCATTGCCCCTGCACCTTGCAGCACGGGCAGAAACTCGGTGGCGCCGTGGAAGCGCTGCTGAGCGGACTCGGTTTCAACCTGACGTCCGTGCCCGACGGGCACCTGTGCTGCGGCTCGGCAGGCACCTATTCACTGACCCAGCCCGAACTGTCGCGACAACTGCGCGACAACAAGCTCAACGCCCTGGAAAGCGGCCATCCCGAGGTCATCGTCACGGCCAACATCGGCTGCCAGTCGCACCTCGACGGCGCGGGCCGGACCCCGGTGCGGCACTGGATCGAACTGGTCGAAGCCGCCCTGCCTTAACCGAATCCCGGAGATGCCCATGAACCGCAAAGCCGTGCTGAGCCAGACCGAAGTCCAGCAGATCCTTGCCGCCGCCCGTGCCGAAGCACAGGCCAATCAATGGGCGGTGACCATAGTGGTGGTCGATGACGGCGGTCACCCGCTGGCCCTCGAACGCCTCGACGGTTGCGCACCGGGCAGTGCGTATATCGCCACCGAAAAGGCCCGCACCTCAGCACTCGGGCGGCGCGAATCGAAAAGCTATGAGGACATGGTCAACGGGGGGCGCTACGCTTTTCTGTCAGCACCCGTGCTGACTTCGCTCGAGGGTGGCGTGCCGATTGTGTTCGATGGCCAGGTGATTGGGGCTGTCGGGGTTTCAGGCGTCAAGGCCGAACAGGATGCGCAGGTGGCGAAGGCTGGGGCGCAGTGCCTGAAATGAGGTTTTGGCATCACCCTGGATCCCTGTGGGAGCGGGCTTGCCCGCGAATGCGGTGGCACATCCAACATCCATGTATCTGACACACCGCTTTCGCGAGCAAGCCCGCTCCCACAGGGGCCGTGTTCAACCTTCTGTGAGGAGTTGCACCGATGACCCGTCTAACTGCCAAAGACTTTTCCCCGCAACTGCTTGAGCTATATGACTACTACGCCCACGGCAAGATCAACCGCCGGGAGTTTCTCGACCGCGCGGCGTTGTTCACCTTCGGCAGCATGACCGCCGGCGCCCTGCTCGCTGCACTAAGCCCCAACTACGCGCTGGCCGAGCAAGTCGAGTTCACCGACCCGGACATCATTGCCGAGTACGTCACCTACCCTTCGCCCAAGGGTAACGGCCAGGTACGGGCGTATCTGGTGCGCCCGGCCAAGGCCACCGGCAAGGTGCCGGCGGTGGTGGTCGTGCATGAAAACCGCGGGCTCAACCCGTACATCGAAGACGTGGCCCGGCGTGTGGCCAAGGCCGGTTTCATCGCCCTGGCCCCGGACGGCCTGACCTCGGTCGGCGGTTATCCCGGCAATGACGACAAGGGCCGCGAGCTTCAGGCGACGGTCGACCCGCAAAAGCTGATGAACGACTTTTTCGCCGCCGTCGAGTGGATGATGAAACACCCTGCCGCCACCGGAAAAGTCGGCATCACCGGGTTCTGCTACGGCGGTGGCGTGACCAATGCCGCCGCCGTGGCCTATCCGGAACTGGGCGCCGCCGTGTCGTTTTATGGTCGTCAGCCTACGGCCGAGGAAGTGCCCCGGATCAAGGCACCGGTGATGCTGCACTACGGCGAGCTGGATACGCGGATCAACGAGGGCTGGCCAGCCTATGAGAAAGCGTTGAAGGCCGGGGGCAAGACCTATGAGGCCTACATTTATCCGGGCGCCAATCATGGTTTCCACAACGACTCGACGCCGCGTTATGACGAGGCGGCGGCGAAGCTGGCGTGGGAGCGGACGTTGGGGTGGTTTAGAAAGTATCTGGTTTGACAGAAGTTTCTCGGCCAGCAATTCCGGCCTCTTCGCGGGCAAGCCCGCTCCCACAGGGGATCTCTGTCGTACACAGATCTTGTGTTCACCGGAGATCCCTGTGGGAGCGAGCTTGCTCGCGAAGGCGGTTTCAGGGCTGCCGAGGTTATTTCGGCTGAGCCACCGTCCGCAGATACGGCTTCAGTGTCTTGAAGCCATCCGGGTATTTCTTCTTCGCATCTTCATCAGACACTGAAGTCGGGATGATCACATCCTCGCCCGGCCGCCAGTTCACCGGCGTGGCAACGGTGTGCTTGGCATTCAGTTGCAGAGAGTCGAGCAAACGCAGCACTTCATCGAAATTGCGCCCGGCGCTCATCGGGTAGATCAGCATGGCCTTGACCTTCTTGTCCGGGCCGACGATGAACACCGAACGCACCGTGGCGTTGTCCACCGCCGTGCGCGCGCCGCCGCTGGCATTGGGGTGGATCATGTCGTAAAGCTTGGCCACCACCAGGTTTTCGTCGCCGATCAGCGGATAGTTGACGGCGCAGCCCTGAGTCTCGGCGATGTCGCCGACCCAACGGTTGTGGTCGCTGACCGGGTCGACGCTGAGGCCGATGACCTTGGTGTTGCGCTTGTCGAATTCGGGCTTGAGTTTGGCCAGGTAGCCCAGTTCAGTGGTGCACACCGGGGTGAAATCCTTGGGGTGGGAAAACAGGATGGCCCACCCGTCGCCGATCCATTGGTGAAAATTGAGCGTGCCTTCGGTGGTTTCGGCGGTGAAATCCGGTGCTTCATCGCCAATGCGGATAGCCATGTTCGATCTCCTTGCAGTGATGGACAGGGACGCCGTCAGGGCAACGTATGCGCTTTCAACGGCATGGACGCGGACAGTATAGGAGAGGTTGCGCAACTCGCCGGCTGCGCTAGTCCACCAGCGCAATCAGCTGCTGACGCTGGGCATCGGTCAGCATCGGGCCGAAACCGGCCCGGGTATTTTCCGCCATGTAGCGCGGGTTGCCGGTGCCCGGAATCACGCAGGTCACCGCCGAATGCGACAACAGGAACTTCAGTGCCAGTTGCGGCCAGCTCTTGACCCCGACTTGCGCCGCCCAGCCTGGCAGCGGTTTGTCTTTCAGTCTGGCCAGCAACCCGCCACCGCCGAACGGCCGATTGCAGATCACCGCCACACCCCGTTCGCGGCACAACGGCAGCAAGCGTTTCTCGGCGCCGCGATCATCCAGGGCGTAGTTGATCTGCAGGAAATCCACGGGCTCGGCCTTGAGTACCGCTTCCACTTCGTCGTAGGCCGACGCCGTATAATGGGTGATGCCGATGTAGCGGATGCGCCCCTGTTCTTTCCAGTGGCGCAGGGTCGGCAAGTGCGTCTGCCAGTCCAGCAGGTTGTGGATCTGCATCAGGTCGATCCGGTCGGTCTGCAACAGGGCGAAGGATTGCTCCATCTGCGCGATGCCTTCTTCGCGCCCGCGGGTCCACACCTTGGTGGCCAGGAACGCCGGCGAGCGCGGCTCATGGATCGACAGCAGTTCGCCGGTGGTCTGTTCGGCGCGACCGTACATCGGCGAGCTGTCGATCAGCTTGCCACCCTTGTCGAACAACGCATCCAGTACCGCGGGCAAGTCCTTGTAGGCCGGTTGCGAAGGCTCGACGTCGAATCCGCGATAAGTGCCCAAGCCTACGATCGGCAAGGACTCGTTGCTGGAAGGAATGGCGCGAGTCTGCATGGTCTTGCCTCCTGTTCCCGTCGACGGCGCGGGTTGCGCGCCCACCGGACCGAACGTGAAGACCGCCGAAGCACCGGCAGCCAGCGTGAGTATTGCTCTACGGGTGTAACCCTCAGGATGGCTCATAAAACGCTTCTCACCAGTCGTTCGGGTTTGGCCTGTGGCATCGACACGGCGGAAAACCCGCGCCCAGGGTCGATTGACTACACTCACAAAGCCCTGCGGCGCCAGCCACTTTCAAACACCGAGCCGTCAATGCCGCCCACTAACGTTAGTCGAATGTCGCGCACCCTGGTGTTGCTCGTCGTCATCGTCGCTGCGTTGTACCTGACGCTGTGCGTGACGCTGTTCGTGTTTCAGCGGGCGCTGATCTATTACCCGCAACCGCGCGCCGTCGGCGCAGCCGGGACGCTGCTCACCCTGCCGGTCGCCGACGCACGGGTGCTGGTGTCCATCCGGCCGCACCAAGGCCCGAATGCGCTGATCTACTTTGGCGGCAATGCCGAGGACGTCTCGCGCAACTTGCCCGGGTTCACCCAGGCGTTCCCTGACTACGCGCTGTATCTGCTGCATTACCGGGGCTTTGGCGGCAGTTCCGGCTCGCCTTCCGAAGAGGCCATCGCCCGCGATGCCTTGACCTTGTTCGACCAGGTGTATGCCAGCCACTCGCATGTGGCGGTGGTCGGACGCAGCCTGGGCTCGGGTGTCGCCGTGCGCCTTGCCAGCCAGCGCCCGGCCGCACGATTGGTATTGATCACGCCCTACGACAGCCTCGAGGGGCTGGCCGCTCGTCAGTTTGGCTGGTTTCCGGTGCGCTGGTTACTGAAGGACAAATACCCGTCCTGGCAGTACGCCGCCCGCATCACGGTGCCGACTCGCCTGATTGCCGCCGAGCATGATGAAGTGATTGCGCGCTCGAGCACCGAGCGTTTGTACACACACTTCGCCAAAGGCGTGGCGTCACTGCAGGAGATACCGGGGACGGGGCATAATTCGATCAGTGAAAGCCCTGAATACCTCAAACTTCTTCGTGAAGGGCTGTAACGGCAACACCCGTATTTGTGGTGAGGGGGCTTGCCCCCGTCCGGCTGCGCAGCAGTCGCAAACCCGAACAATGCATTTGCCTGAGTAACCGCGATTGCAGGGTTTGGGGCCGCTTCGCGACCCAGCGGGGCGATGCGGCGTTCCGCCCCCCCCTCGCCACTATCAGCTACTGGCCAGCGTCCTGATCGATGAAGTCGCCGCCATCATCGGCCCCGAAGCCCTGGCCTCGCTGATGCGCAGCATGGGTCGCAAACTGGCGCTGGACCGTGAGCAACAGGTCGTGGACGAAACCAGGATCGTCCAGCACATGAACCAGGCGGGCTACGAAGCCGAGGTGTTTTTTCGCTCAGGCGATTCGCCGGAAATCGTCGCGCATAACTGCGTGTTCCATCGCCTGGCCGCCGAGCATCCGGTGGTCTGCGAACTGGACCTGGCCTTGATCGGCGCGTTGGGCGGCGGTGAAGTCGAGCACAGCGAGTGCATGGTGCGTGGTGGGCATGTCTGTCGCTTCAGGCTGCGACCGACAGAAAGCCCGGAGCCGCCACTCGGAGACTGACCTTACAGATCGATCATCTGCATGTTCGCTTTGAGAAACCCCATCAACTCGGCTGCCGCCGGCGACAGGCTGTGCCCCTTGCGGCACAGGATGCCGATCTGGCGTTCCACCCGTGGTTCGGACAGTGGCAGGAACACCAGTTTCTCGTTGCCCTGTGGGAACGCCAGGGACGGCAGCGTCGTGATGCCGATGCCCTCTTCCAGCATCGCGATCAGCGAAATCATGTTGGAGACAAACAGCAGACTGCTGTCCAGCAACCCCGCCGCGTCCGTGCCTGCGAGCAAGCGCGAGGTGCCATTGCGCACCAGGGGATAGGCTTGCAGGCTTGACCAATGCAAGGCCTCGCCGTTCGCCACCAATGGATGATCGTGGCGGCAGACCACGCCCACCCGGTCACTCAGGATCGGCACGAACTCAATGTTTTCGTCCGCCGTCCACACGCTGCTGATCGCAAAATCCACCTGCCCCTGGACCAATAACTGCTGCACGCTGTCGGCATTGCCATCCTGCATGCTGATCTGCATTTTCGGGTGCTCGCTGACAAACCGTGCGAGCAGATGCGGCAGCAATCGACTGGCCACCGACGGCACCGTCGCGATGCTCACCTGACCGATTTCATGCCGCGCCAGCAAGATGACTTCGCGGGCGATGCGGTCGTGATGCGCCAGCAAATCCTGGAACAGCGGTAAACAGTGCTCGCCGAATGGCGTCAGTTCGGTTTTGCCACCCTTTTCGAACAACGGCTGGCCGAGCTTCTGCTCCAGCTCGCGCACAGCCAGGGACAGCGCCGGTTGCGTGCGATAGGCCTGCTTCGCCGCGCCGTGAAAGCTTTTCAGCTGGGCAACCAGGACGAAATAGCGCAGTTGGGTGATCTTCAGCTCGGGCAACACGGTTAGTTTTCCTTATCATTTCATATTTATTATTAATTTTTATTTGCAGAGTAATACTCTCAAGATGGGACCAACGCAATCGGAGGTTCCCATGGCACTGCAACCCTGCAAAAACTACATCGGCGGCAACTGGTGCGAAGGCCAAGGCGTCATCGCCAACCACAGCCCTTCGGATATTCAAGACCTCATTGGCCATTACCATCAGGCCAGCGCCGAACAGACACTGGATGCCATCGCCGCCGCGCGCGACGCTCAGCCACAATGGGCCGCCAGCGGCCTGGAACAGCGCCAGCAGGTGTTGATGGCCATCGGCAACGAGTTGATGGCGCGCAAGGAAGAACTCGGCGAACTGCTCTCCCGTGAAGAAGGCAAGCCGCTGGCCGAGGGTATCGGCGAAGTCAATCGCTCCGCGCAGTTCTTCCATTACTACGCCGCTGAAGTGCTGCGTCAGATGGGCGAGACGGCCGCTTCGGTACGCCCCGGCATCGAGATCGAAGTCCAGCGTGAACCGGTGGGCGTGGTCGGCATCATCACGCCATGGAATTTCCCCATGGCCACCGCCGCATGGAAGATTGCCCCGGCCCTGGCCTTCGGCAACGCCGTCGTGTTCAAACCGGCCAACCTGGTGCCGGCCAGCGCCTGGGCCCTGACTGAAATCATCAGCCGCCAGGCCTTGCCTGCCGGCACCTTCAACCTGGTCATGGGCAGTGGCGCCGTGGTCGGCGAAAGCCTGATCCAGTCCGCCGACATCGACGCATTGACCTTCACCGGCTCCCTCCAGACAGGTCGCCGCGTCGCGGTCGCCACCGCCGGCAACCTGGTGCGTTGCCAACTGGAAATGGGCAGCAAGAACGCCTTGGTTGTGCTTGATGACGCCGACCTCGACGTTGCCGTGGAATGTGCGTTGAACGGCGCCTTCTTCGGCACCGGGCAAAAGTGCACGGCCTCTTCGCGATTGATCGTCTGCGACGGCATCCATGACCGTTTCGTCGAGGCACTGGTGGCACGCATGCGTCAACTGAAGGTCGGTCATGCCCTGCAACAAGGCACGCAGATCGGCCCGGTGGCTGAAGCCCGACAACTGGAACAGAACCTCCATTACCTGCAACTGGCCGAAGACGAAGGCGCGACCCTGGTCGAGGGCGGCCAATTGCTCAACCTGCAACCGGCCGGGCACTACATGCGCCCCGCCCTGTTCATCAACAGTCACAACAACATGCGCATCAACCGCGAGGAAATCTTCGGACCGATTGCCTGTGTGATCCGGGTCAGCGATTACGAAGAAGCCCTCGCCGTGTTGAACGACACCGAATACGGCCTCACCGCCGGGATCATCACCCAGTCACTGCGTTATGCCAGCGACTTCAAGCGCCGGGCCCGTACCGGTTGCGTCATGGTCAACCTGCCCACCGCCGGCACCGACTACCACGTGCCGTTCGGCGGCCGCAAAGCCTCCAGCTTCGGGCCACGCGAGCAAGGGCAATACGCCCGCGAGTTCTACACCGTGGTCAAGACCACCTACGTGCGACCTTGAACGGGAGATGAGCATGCACGACTTATTGATGATCGACGGCCTGCAATATTCCCACTGGAATGAAGCGATCTTTCGCCAGATGCAGGAAGGTGGCCTGAGCGCGGTGCACGCCACCATCGCCTACCACGAGAATGCCCGGGAAACCCTGTCGCGAATCGGCGAGTGGAACCGCCGCTTCGAAACCTGGCCCGAGCTGATTCGTCCGGTACGCGAGGCTTCGGACATTCGCCTGGCGCATCAGGAAGGCCGCGTCGGGATTTTCTTCGGTTTCCAGAACTGCTCGCCGATTGAAGACGACATCAGCCTGGTGGAGGTTTTCCGCCAGCTCGGCGTGCTGATCATGCAGCTCACCTACAACAACCAGAGCCTGCTGGCCAGCGGTTGCTACGAGGCCGAAGACAATGGCATCAGCCGTTTCGGCCGCCAGGTGATCCGTGAGATGAACCGCGTCGGCATGCTGATCGACATGTCCCACAGCGCCGAGCGCAGCACCCTGGAAGCCATCGAGCTGTCGAGCCGGCCGGTGATCGTCTCCCACGCCAACCCGTCGAGTTTCCACGCGGCCAAGCGCAACAAGTCCAACGCGGTATTGCGCGGTATCGCCGAGTCCGGCGGCCTGCTGGGTTTCAGCACGTACCCCTTCCACCTCAAGGGAGCGTCGGGCTGCACCCTGGAATCGTTCTGCGACATGGTCGCCAGCACAGCAGAGCTGATGGGCGTCGAACACATCGGCATCGGCACCGACCTGTGCCAGCAACAACCCCTGCAAGTGCTCGAATGGATGCGCAACGGGCGCTGGAGCAAAGACAAGGATTACGGCGAAGGATCAAAGGACAACGCCAACTGGCCGGCACCGTTGCAATGGTTCCGCGACAGCCGGGATTTCCCGGTCATCGCCCAGGGCCTGCGCGACCGGGGATTCGCCGAGGACGAGGTACGCAACATCATGGGACTCAACTGGTTGCGCCTGCTGGAAAACGCTACGACGGCGCAAAACTGACTCTTGATCGACACCGTGAGGACAGCATGAAAAATAACAACAATAGCCTCCCGTTCATCTCCCCGACCGGCGATGCACAGCCCCAGGCGCGTATTTTGGAGGCATCATGAAAACATCCGACTCCCTGCAAGCCGACGTCCAGCCACTGGACCTTGCGCCGCCGAAAAAAGACATCGACTGGCCGCTGTTTTTAATCAGTGGCGGCTTCCTCGGCGCCTTCCTGATCGCGGCACTGATCGACATCGATGGCGTATCGCTGTTGGTGAACACGCTGTTCGCCTGGTCGACGAAGTTCTTCGGGTTGTACTGGCAGATCCTGATGCTGGCAACCTTTGCCATGAGCCTGATCATCTGCTTCAGCAAGTGCGGGCGGGTACGCCTGGGCGGCGTCGATCAGCGCCCCGACTCCAGCACCTTCAACTGGATCGCCGTGATCATGTGCGCCCTGCTTGCCGGGGGCGGCGCGTTCTGGGCGGCAGCGGAACCGATGATGCACTTCGCCAGCCCACCACCATTGTTCGCGGGTGTGCAGCCTCACACCGAAGCCGCCGCACACGCAGCGCTCGCACAATCGTTCGTGCACTGGGGCTTCCTGGCCTGGGCCGTGCTGGGCAGTCTGCTGGCCATCGTGCTGATGCATTTGCACTACGACAAAGGCTTGCCACTGGCACCGCGCACCCTGCTCTATCCGTTGTTCGGTGAGCGTGCGCTCAAGGGACCGATCGGCACGCTGGCGGATGCCACCTCGATCATCGCCGTCGTCGCCGGCACCATCGGCCCGATCGGTTTCCTCGGCCTGCAAATCAGCAGTGCATTGCACTCGGTCTGGGGCATTCCCAATGACCTGGTGGTGCAGTCCATCACCATCGTGCTGGTCACGGTGATGTACACCACGTCTTGCCTGGTCGGGCTCAAGGGCATTCGTTTCGTCAGTGAAATCAACGTCTGGCTGATGATCGGCCTGGCGGTGTTCATGGTGCTGCTGGGGCCCACCGCTTTCATTCTCGGCGGTTTTCCCACGGCGTTCGCCTTGCACCTGGAGCAGTTCATTCCGATGACCCTGTTCCGCGCCGATCCGAAATGGCTCGACTGGTGGACGGTGTTCTACTGGGGCTGGTTCATTGGCTACGCGCCGATGGTCGCCCTGTATGTGGCGAAGATTTCCCGTGGCCGGACCATCCGCGAAGTGATCATGACCCTGTCGATCATCGCCCCGCTGGTGACCATGTTCTGGTTCACCGTGGTCGGCGGCGCTGGCATCGGCATGGAGTTGCAGACGCCGGGTATCGTCACCGCCCACGGCGCGCAGCCCGAAGACTTGCTGCTGGGCGTCACCCAGAACTTGCCCCTGGGTGGATTGATCTCGGCGCTATTCCTGTTCCTGAGCTTCATTTCCGTGGCCACCAACGGCGATGCGATGGCGTTCACCGTGGCGATGGCGATGTCCCGCAATGACAAGCCGAAACCATGGCTGCGTGCATTCTGGGCCATCGGCATGGGCCTGGCCGCCGTGGTGTTGATCACCATTGGTTCGGGCGGGGTCACGGCGCTGCAATCCTTTATCGTGATTACTGCCGTACCGGTTTCACTGCTGATCCTGCCGTCGCTCTGGGATGCACTGCGCATCGCCCGGCAGATGGCTCGCGAACAGGCGGTCTGATGATGAACAGTTCAGGAATCGCAATGATGTCGCACACCGACACAGACACCGCTTCGGCCTTGCGGCCCGCCGCTCGGGTCATGGACCTGGATCGGCTGGGCAGCCACTTTCAATGCCGCTTGAGTTTCGTGCGCAGCAGCATGCGGCGGATGATGAACGAGCAGTGGCGCATCCAGCGCACCTGCTTCGACCTGGATACCGAGGGCTTCGGTACGGCGATCTACCGCATCGACACCGCCAGTGCCCACTATCACTGCGTGATTTTCTCCATGTACCTGCCGCCGGAAAAACGCAGCGACCGGGTCATCGCCGATCAGTGGGATGTCAGTTTTGTCCTGCTCGCTGGCGATGTCGATGAGCAGCAATTGACTGACCTGCGACGCAATGTGCCGCTACAGGAAGCCGGGCGTTTTGATTCGCGAGTGCTGGTGCTGTCGCGGGCCAACCGCAGCCTGCGCAACTTCGAGCGTTTCCTCGAGGCGCTGGCCGAAGGCTGTCAGCCAGACCCGCGGCAACTGGCCGAGGTCGGCTACCTGTATCGCACCACCGCGGTGTACGGCAACGGCAAGTTCGGCATCGCCGACTTCAGTTGCCTGCAAGGCACTGTGGACTTCACGCAACCCTTCAGCGCCCAGATGTTTACCGTGTACCTGTTGCGGCATTTCAGCATCGAGCAGATCGAACACATGGCCCGGGCGCGCAACCCGCAGCGGGCAGTGGGTCTGGACCCTGCCCTGCAGCGTTACCTTGGGGTCGGCAATTCCACTGGGCTGGGCATGGCCCCGTTCCTGATCAATCACCCGCAACTGGTCAACCAATGGGTGTGGGCCAGGGAAACCGCACTGGCAAAGGTGGTGGCGCAAGCGGCTGACCTGCCTCATGCCCAGCGCTTCCAGGCGTTGCTGCTACGGGCCCGCCGGCACTTGCAGCAAACCAGCACCGAGGACCAACGGCAAAGCGCCATCGACCAGCAGACGCTGGCCGATCTCGAACAACTGGCCGAGTGGTTCGCAGGGCAGTCTGTCAACGCGGGTTTGTGGTCGTGCCTGCAAGCCTGGGCCGAAGTGAGCGTCGGCGCCGGTTGCCAGGAACTGCTGGTCAGCCTGCTGCTGGAGTTGTACCCCGAACAGGTCGATCCACTGGCCGAGCAGATGTCGGTCAACGAGGGGTTTCGCCTGAACGCCGAAATGCCATTGGATGAGCTGTGCGATCTGATCGAGACCCAGTACCGCTGGGCGCTCGATTACGACTTGAGCGGCGCCGAGGCCAACCACTTTTTCTGGTATCGCTCGGCGGAAAAGGAAGAACCACGCCTGGGTGAACGGGCTATGGAGCCTGGCGCCGAGAAAGAAATGCAGTTGGGGATCGCGCACAACATTCAACGTTGTCATCGGGCCCTGCTTGCCTACCGCGAGCAACACCCACGGCAATTGACCGCGCACTTTCTGCTGGCGCTGCCGCAGTTCAAAGGCACCGTCTGCCGCCTGCAGGGCATGGCCCGCTGCGCCTTCGGGGAGATCCGCGCCAACCTGATGGACCGCAGCATGCTGCCAATCCACTTGCTGCGCTGCAAGCTGGCGTTCTTCGGCGCCGGCAAGTTCGACCCCAAGTCCAGCCGCTGGGTGCGCATCACCTTGTTTCAGGGGGCACCGCTGGTCAGCGAGATTGGCCAGCCGTTCCCCGACGACTGGAATTTTGCCGTCATGCCTGAACTGACCAACGCTGCCGGAGCACTCTGAAATGCGTGTATCGCTCAATGAAATCCAGGTGATCTGCCGCAAGGCCTTCGAAGGCATCGGTTTTGCACCCGGTGATTGCGACGACGCCGCCGAGATGATTGCCAGGCTGCAACAGCAAGGCCTCGACGGTGTCGGTGCGCTGAAAAAGGCGTTGGACTTTCTTCACGATGAAGTCGATCGCCCCATCGAAACCTGCTACGAAGACGCCACGCAACTGACCCTCGATGCCCATGGCCAGAGCGTGTTGCGCTGCGCCGCCCAGGCCATCGAGCTAGGGGTGGGCAAGGCCTTGCGCGGTGGCAGTGCGCTGATCCGCGTCCGCCATTGCCACAACCGCATTCTGCTGCTGGGCTATCTGGCGCGCTGCGCCGGACAAGGCCTGAATTTTTGTGTGTACTGGCGCGATGCCCGGCAGGAACTGGTGGCCACTTTCAGCGCCGGGAGCACCGGCCCGTCCTTGCGCGTGTATGACCTGCCGCAACCGGCGCAGGGCGATGAGCAAAGCATCAACGTGCTGATTTCCCGGCACTTCGCACTGCTGCCACGCCTGAGTGCCGAAGACGCGGCCCCGACGTTTGAACACCGTCAGCCAACACCTGCGGGCGGGCTGCAGGTCGATGATGATGTCTGGGCCCAGTTGAAGAAACTGGGTGAACGGGTGCTGGTGGAAAGCACCGAAGAATCCCGTCGCCGTGGAGCCGGCGAAGGCAGCGACGCCCGGTAAACCCCTTAACCCCGCATCAGGAAGCATCAATGAAACAGGCAATCAAGACCGACCTCTTTGCCTCGCGCGCGCCACTGGAATGGGCGGTTGTCGGCAACGGCACGCTGTACACCGCACAAATCCCCATCGACCGCCAGGGCCAAGTGGTGAGCGGCGGCATCGAAGCGCAGATCCGGCAGACCCTGGACAACCTGCGCCACACCCTGCAAGCCGCCGGCAGTTCGCTGGACGCGGTCACCCAGGTACTGATCTACGTGACCGACCGCAGCTACCTGGCAACCGTGAATGCGGTTTACGCCGAGTACTTCCAGGCGCCCTACCCAAACCGCGCCGCCATGGTCGTGGCGGGCCTGGCCCGGGAAGAAATGCTGGTGGAGCTTGTGGTGTACGCCTGCGTGGATTGATCCGGCCCGATCTTCTGCAGGAGCGAGCTTGCTCGCGATGGGAGCTAACGATAACGCGGGCTTCCTGATTCAACGCGTTGCGTTTGGGTCCATCGCGAGCTAGCTCGCTCCTACAGAGGTCCGCGTTGCCGGCCGGTTTTCAATACCCTTCGTCGGACATTCGGTTCCGGCCACAAACAGGTTCGCTCACGCCGTGAACCTTGTGTCGAGTCACCAGTCATACCCTGCGTTTTTCCCCACTCCTTTCGTCGTCATCTCATTCGAGTTGTCCGTTCATGCGCCAAACCGTCGTTGCCTTGCGCTTTTCTTCGCTGTGCCTGCTTTCCCTGCTCCCCGTTTTTGCCAGCCCCGCCCACGCCGATGGGCAACGGCAACTGGTCGACGCCATCAACGACTACCGCGCCCATCCGCAACGTTGCGACCGGCGCCCCGCGCAACGCTTGTCACCCCTGACGCTCAAATCGAACCTGGCCCTGCCTGTTGGCTATGGCGGTGGGTTGCGGGACCGGTTAAAGGCTTCCGGCTATCAGGCCACCATGGTGCGTTCTATCCGCGTGGTGGGTGCACGGGACGCTGAAGAAGCCTTCGAGATGTTCCAGGACGAGCACTGCGCCGCACTGCTGGACAACCAATACGCCGATATCGGCGTCAGCCGCGCCGGGAGCGAGTGGCAAGTGGTGCTGGCGCGGCCGGTGCTCGACCGGCAAACCGCCGATCCTCGCAGCGCCGCCCAGGCGTTGCTGACGCAGGTCAACGCTGCCCGGGCCAAGCCGCGCCTGTGTGGTCGCCAGCGCTTCGCCGCCGCGCGGCCGCTGTCCTGGAGTGCGGCCTTGGGTTCCGCAGCACAAAATCACAGCAAGGACATGGCCTACGGCAACTATTTCGCCCACCAGGACCGCGACGGTGACATGCCCGCCGACCGCGCCAGGGCTGCCGGCTACCGTGGCCGCCAGATCGGCGAAAACATCGCCGCCGGGCAAGGTTCGCCGAGCAAGGCCATGGCCGGTTGGCTCGCCAGTCCCGGGCACTGCGCCAACCTGATGAACCCGATGTTCACCCAGGTCGGTGCCGCGTACGCCGCCAACGCCCGCAGCGACAACGGTGTTTACTGGACGATGCTGTTCGGCGCGCCTTGATCCGCCGGCCAGACTCACTTTGGGGGCATAGAAAAGGTTCTCGACGGGAAACTGTAGGGGCCATGCCCACGCTGAAACTGTAATTAAATGGACTCGCCCAAGCCGAGGCGTCTGTGCGCCGCGGTGGCATTCTTATAGAAGCCAACGACAGCGAGGGCGAGGCCATGAAAAAGCATACGATGTTCAATCAGTCTTTGTCAGCCGACGAGTCGGCGTGCACGACCGTTGCGGTAGATCTTGCAAAAAAGGTCTTTCAGGTCGCCGGGGAGGATGCTCTCGGCCAGGTAAAATTCGAGGATCGAATCAAGTCCCGCGAGGCCTTCCAGGTATTTCTGCACAAGCTTCCCGAGAGTGTGACGGTCTTGGTGGAAACCGGGCCAGGCGCTCAGGCGTGGGCGCGGTTACTGCAAATACAGGGCAATCCGGTCCGCATCCTGCCGGCCCAGCTTGTTGCCAAACATCGCTGTGGCCCGAAAAATGATCACAACGATGCGTTCGCTATCCTACGTGCAGGCCGCGATAGCACGATTTCAGCCGTTCCGGTCAAGAGCCCGGCGGCGCTCGCGATGCAGGCACTGCACCGAGCTCGACAGGGATATATACGGCGACGCACGGCGGTGGGCAATCAGATGCGCGGTTTGCTGCTGGAACATGGCGTGGCTCTGGCGCAGGGCGAAATGGCGATCAGCCAGCTCGTGCCTCGGATATTGGAAGATGTTACCCAGCCATTGCCCGATCTACTGCGCGAGCTGATCGCCGAACTGCTGGGTGAATGGAGTCAACTGGGTGAACGCGTCAACGTACTGACCGGCCGACTGGAAACGGCGGCGAAAGAGAGTGAGATAGCGAGGCGGCTGATGACTGTGCGCGGTGTTGGTCCAATCATCGCCACGGCGCTGCTGGCCAAGCAGACCGAGCCTGAACGCTTCGCCAACGCCCGGCAGTTTGCCGCGTACTTCGGGTTGGTGCCCAACCAGCACAGCAGCGGCGATAAAATCCGACTGGGCAAGATGTGCAAACATGGCGATGCCTACTTGCGCAGTCTGACGATCCAAGGAGCCCATGCTGTTTTAAGGCAGATACGATCTGACTCACAGCAGCCGGACGACCAACGTCTACAGCGTTGGATCTCCCGCCTGGGGCGCAAGGAGGCGGCAGTGCGATTGGCCAACCGCAACCTGCGCATTCTCTGGGTACTACTACAAAACGATCAGACTTATCATCGCCGGCCGGGAAATGGCCCCGAGGTGGCGATGAGTCACTGATCAATAGCGTTCTGCCACCGGGGCGTTAAGCCGCTCCAACCCATGCTAAAAAACATTGACCCCAGGTCAGACCGTCGCGGATTGATGCCTGGGCTCCTACCGGCCCTTGAGGCCTCACTGTAATCGGCATACCGCGCGCTTATCCAATGTTGGCCAGAAGCCGTTCAAGGCTTCCTCAAACAGGCCTGATACATAGATGCAACCGGGCAGCAGTGTTTAGAAGCAGGTTGAAAGTGGGGGCGAGTCCATACATAGGAGCCAGCCTGCTGGCGATGGACTCCAGTGCGCCGCGTTTATCCAGTTCGCCCGCGTTATCGTTAACGACCATCGCCAGCAAGCTGGCTCCTACAAGGGGCCATGCCCACGCTGAAACTGTAGGAGCCAGCCTGCTGGCGATGGACTCCAATGCGCCGCGTTCATCCAGCTCACCCGCGTTATCGTTAACGACCATCGCCAGCAAGCTGGCTCCTACAAAGGCACCGTCTGAATCGTGAAAAAACCAACGCATTAAAAAGCCCGCACTGGGCGGGCTTCGTGGGTGAGTACAAGTAGGTGGCCGGTGCTGGTCTCCGGCTTACAAGGTTTATCAGGCCTCCCACAAAAGAGTCGTGAAACCGTAATGGAACTCTTCTGCTTCACACGGCATAAGGGCTGGATCCCAGCGCGGGGATCTTTCTAACCGTGTACCCTTCGGAACGCGCCCCACGTCTCCTTGCTATCCTTTTGCGCATCAGTCTGCGTCTTCACCTACAAGGTTGAGGATAGCAAAACAGGGACGATTGCCAACCGGGCTTTTAGACCGATTTCGACCAGCAGAAAACATGGCAGGACGGAAAAATACTATCGATAAGGAGATGGCATTTCATGGATGAGTTTCACCGGGGCAGCTGCCTTTGCGGTGCGGTCAAATATCGCGTGTCGAGCGAGTTGAAAGCCGTCACCCATTGCCATTGCAGCCAGTGCCGAAAGAGCCATGGAGCTGCGTTTGCGACCTACGCGAGCGCGCCCGCCTCGGCGCTGTCGATCATGACCGGCACAGATTCGCTGATGGCGTATCAATCGTCCAAAGGTGTCACGCGGCAGTTCTGTTCCCGCTGCGGATCTTCGCTGTTCTGGACTGACTCGACAGGCGCGTTTTCCGAGTGGGTTTCGATTGCCCTCGGTTCGCTGGATACGCCGCTACGGACACGCAAGCAAAAACATGTTTGCGTCGGCTCGAAAGCGGATTGGTACGAGATCAGCGATCAGTATCCACAAGCGGACTGAGTGGCTGGAGTGAGCTTGCTCCCACAGTGATTTCGGTTGCTTGCAGATTTTGCATACACCCACTGCCCCTGTGGGAGCGGGCTTGCTCGCGAAGGCGGTGTGTCAGGTAGCATCAATGTCGTTTGACACGCCGCCTTCGCGAGCAAGCCCGCTCCCACAGGGTAAGTGGGTGTAAACAGATCCGTGCTTCACGAAGGCCGACGCACCACCCTCACCTTGCCGCTTTCGCCGCCACCGCAGAACAACCGCTCGCCGCCATCGGACTCCAGTCCCGACACGCCGACGCCTTCGGGCATCCTGAGGCTCTCGAGCACTTCGCCGGTTTGCGAGTCGATGCGCCGCAACTCACTCTCGTCGCCCTCCCAGGTGCCATGCCACAGCGAACCTTGCACCCAGGTCACGCCGGTGACGAAACGGTTGGATTCGAGGGTGCGCAGGATCTTGCCGGTCTCGGGGTCGATCTGGTGGATCTTGCGTTCGCGGTACTGGCCCACCCACAACGTCCCTTCAGCCCAGGTCAGCCCCGAATCAGCGCCGGCGCCGGGGGCCGGAATCGTCGAGAGGATGCGGCCGGTGCGGGGGTCGATCTTGTGGATGCGGTCGTCGGCGATCTGGAACAGATGCTCGCCATCGAATGCGGTGCCGGCATGGGCAGCGACATCGATCGAGTCCAGCAGCTTGCCGCTTTCCGGGTCCAGGGCGTTGATTTTGCTGTTGCTGGCGAACCAGACCTTTTCGCCGTCCCAGGTGACGCCGCACACATGATCGACCTCGGCAAACGGGCCATATTCACGAATGACTTCAGCAGTTGCGTGTTTCATCTGGCAATCCTCAATGGGGTTGGTGGCGTTCATCCTAGCCACCGGGCAGCGGCGCCGGGAGTAACAAGGTCGTCGCGAATCCCGGCACCGGCGGCGTCATCCAGCGCCGCGCGCGGCCTCGGCCAAACCACTGCACCTTGCCCTGCTCCGCCAGCGTATCGAGCGCACGCTGCACCGTGCGCTGGCTGGTCCCCAGCGCCAGGGCCAGGGCGGAACTCGACCACGACTCGCCATCGGCGAGGCAGGCAAATACCGCGGCAAATTTTTCCTCGACCGGATGCGCCAGTGTCACCACCTCCGTGCACACGGACGTTTGCAGGGCAAAACCCCGGGGCGTCGCGATGACGCCGGCCAACGGCTTGAGCGCTTTACGCAGCCGGCCGATTTCCACGCGAAGCCGGGCACGATGGGACTCATCCGAGAGCTTCAGACGGAACGCCCGGGCGATCAGCGTTTCCCGTGCAACATCAGCGGGCCAGGCTTCGGCCAGAGTGCGGGCGAGCATGAACAGGATCGGCCGCGTCGCCAGCGACACCGACATGCCGCAGCCCCGCACAACGTACCGGCAGGCGTCCACCACCAGCGCCGTTGAACCGAGCAAGGCTTCGACTTCATCGAGCAGCAGCGCTCGCTCCTCACCCCGGGCAATCAGGCGTGCCGCGGGTGCGTCGAGCAGGCGCGCAACCTGTTCGACTTCAGCGATCAGCGCGGCAATCCCCGACTGACCGGCAGCCTGCCCGGCTCGCGTCAACGCGTCCCGTGCCGCGTTCGATTGCAGGCGGCGAATGGCGATTCCCGCCAGCACCAGTTCATGGGTCGCGCGCAAGGCCGGCGGCAAGGGGCCGGGGTCGAGACTGGCCAGCAACTGTTGCGCCTCATCGAGCTGTCCGATCAGCAGCAGACGGCGGATTTGCAGATACCGCGCATGAGCGGCATTGACCCGGTCACCGTGCTGTTCAAGGGTGACCCGCGCCGTTTCGAGCGCCTTGACCGGCCAGCCGAGATCCCGCGACGCCAGGGCGATTTCGGCCTCGGCCACTACGCATCGGGCACGGGCCAGCACCTCCCTGGGCGAAAAAGCCCGTTGCGCACGCTTGACCAGCGCCCGGGCGCGCACCAGATCGCCCAGTTGCGCCATGGCGATACCGCGCAGGGCCAGCGCCGGCGCATCGTCGCGCAAGGCCACGCGGTCCAGTGCCCCCAATGGATTGCCCGCCGCCAGCGCCTGGGCGGCGGCCGTGATCATCGAGTCCATCGAAATCCCGCCACGCTTGTCACTCCCACCGTTCGATACCCGGGTTTAGTCTAATTCACGACCTTTCACCAGGAGCGTACAGCGATGAACACGCACAAAACGCGCGAGGACTGGACGGGTTGTGGAGCATGTACCAATGGCTCGACCGCGCGTCCAGAGGTGCAATGAAACGGGGCCCCGGAATGATCACGCCGGAGGAATCGTCGCCAACATACCGATCAGAATGGTCAACAGCAGAAAACCGCCGAGAAAAATCGTCATCTTGGCCATGCGGCCTCCCACACTATGAATTGGCGGTAAAGCGGGCGCCGAGTGCTGCCGTACCGGAGATTTATTGTGGGCTGGTGGCTGTATCCGTTACAGAGGCAGATTGCACCGAAAAATACGGATCAGATGCGTTTTGAGGCTGTGCTTCAGGGCGTTTTGCACAGAGAAGTTTGCGGGCGATGTCCACAAAGGGCGTGACGATCAATCCCTTCATCGTCAGGTAACGCTCGTGATCCTGTTCCCCGGTGCCGAAGGCGATGACCTCGGGCGTGGACCGGGTGACGTACAGCGTGCCGAACATCCAGTCCCACAGCGACAGGTTGATGCCGAAGTTCTTGTTGAAGTGTCGTGGCGCGTCGCTGTGATGAATCTGGTGTTGCGCCGGGCTGCTCAGCACCCGTTCGAGCACCGGCCCGAAGGACAACCAGACGTGGCTGTGACGCAGGTTGGCCGCCAGGCAATTGAAGATGAACACCATGTAGGTCACGCCAAACAATGTGTAGCGGCTGATCTCTCCCCCGCAGGCGTACCAGAAGACACCGGCAAAGGCGCCGATACAGATGATGTCCGTGAGCTTTTCGACCACTTCTTCCAGGAAGTGCACGCGACTGGCCGTCGCCGGCACCAGCACGGGCGCCGAATGATGGACTTTGTGGAAGGCCCACAGATACCGCGAATGAAACGCGCGATGGCCCCAGTAATGGCTGAAATCCTTGACCAGAAAAACGCCCAGCCCATAGAGCAGGGTCAGCGCCAGGTGCTCCTCCACTTGCGCGCGCGCGCCCCACAGCCGGGTGAAGAAGGCGATGTAGTCCGCCGAGCGCAGCACGTACGGATCGACCAGACCGACGATGGGGAGTACCAGGGCAACCTTGAGGATGGCGAGTACGAAGTAATAGCGGTAGTCGAGCAACGCCGAGCGGTGCAGGTAAACCCGGCTGCCACCAATGAACTGAACGAAGGTGCGCGCGTCGGTCAAACCCCGGGATTTACGGTACCGGAACAGGCAATAAGCGACGCCGTAAGACATGCAGAGAAAGGATAGACCGAGTCTGCCGTTGAAGTCGAAAATGCCCAGGAACTGCCGGGTGACCGGCTCGATGACCCACTGGGATAAATAAAGATGGATTGCGGCAAGAACATCCATACCGGACTGCCCGACGTAAATGGAAGGGCGATTGTAAATGAGAATGAGTCTTTAGTGTGCTGAATTATGTCCCGTTATCAGCCGCCCAGCGCAATGATCGCAAGGATCAACACACCTCCCGTAGCGGCCATGATCACCCCTCCCTGCCACTGCGTGGCGCCAGCGTATCTGGCGAGCATCCAGCCTGCGATGAACAGCACCACGAGCCCGATCAGGTTGGACAAACGGATGGCGAGCGCCGTCTGGTCGAGCAGTATGAACGGCACCACCAGCGGAAAGGTCGAGCCCACCACCAGCAGGAAAACACCGAACGCGCCCCTGAAGTCGTTCCAACCGAGGCCGGCCCTGATCGGCAAGGGCGGCTGTTCGAGCAGCCGACGGCGCAACAGCTCCAGGCCCTCGCTGCCGGCCGCCGTCGCGAATTGCAACGGCAGTACTTGCGCAATGAGCGCCTGACCGGCCGTGGCGTCCGCGCCATTGCGCAGGGCCAGGTACAGCTTGATCCTGCGCGTGCGCTCGACCAGTGCGCGCAACAGGTACATGACCGCATCGGCCAGTCCCCAGGCGAGATTGCAACCGAGCGCGGCCAGCATCATCGTGCGCTCGGCGGCCTGGTCTGCCGTGGCCACGCTGATGGTGCCGGTGAACGTCATGGCCATCAGCAGGCCGAAGATCACCTCGGTAATGCGCTCGACAGGGTCAAGTACAGGCGCCCTCTCGAATTGATCATTGCCTGGCATGAATACTCCTCCCCCTGGGCTGCCTGCACGATACCGGTCGACGCTTCGGCCAGGCACCGGTTGCCCAGGCTGGATATCCGCATCCCCGTCAAGTGTAGATTGAACGGCTACACTCATGCGCACACGTTACCTGCTTCAAGAGGAGTGGTTCATGCTTGATTACTTCGCGCTGGGCCTGCTGATTTTTGTCGGGCTCGTCTTGTTCTACGGGATCATCCTGCTCCACGACATCCCCTATGAAATTGCCGTCCACCGCAACCACCCTCACCAGGATGCAATCCACGCCACCGGCTGGGTCAGCCTGTTCACCCTGCACGCGCTCTGGCCGTTCCTGTGGATCTGGGCGATGGCCTATCGGGAGGACCGGGGCTGGGGTTTCAGTGACGGACACTCACCCAAGAGCCATGTGGTTCACCTCGAACAACAGGTCGCCGAACTGCAAGACCGGATCGAGCGCCTCGAGGCAGCAACGGGTACGGCACAGAGCAGACGGCCAACGGACAATCTCGGCGAGGGCATTTGAGCCATGGATCTCTTACTCATACTGACGTATGCGGCACTCTGCGTTGCCATCTTCAAGATCTTCCGCATCCCCCTGAACAAATGGACGGTGCCCACGGCGGTGCTGGGTGGGATCTTGATTATCGGCGCGCTGATTTTCACCATGAACTACAACCACCCCTACTCCGAGGTGGCGCGTTCCTATTTCGTATCGGTTCCGGTGATTCCCGTGGTCAGTGGCCAGGTGATCGATGTGCCGGTCAAGACCAACCAGCCCCTGGAAAAAGGCGATGTGCTGTTTCGCATCGACCCCGCGCCTTTCGAGTACCGGGTCAAATCCCTCAAGGCACAGCTGATTGCCGCCCAGGCCGATCGTGCCCGGATCACCGAGTTGATCAAGCGTAATTTCAGTACCCAACGTGAACTGGATATGGTGATCGCTCGCAGTGACGACCTGAAGGCACAACTGGACAACGCGCAGTACGAACTCGACAACACCACGGTGCGCGCACCGAGCAAAGGCTTCGTCACCCATGTTTCGCTGCGTCCGGGCATGATGGCGACCAAATTGCCGCTGCGCCCTTCGATGGTGTTCATTCCCGCCGAAGGGCATTACCTCTCGGCGTGGATGCGGCAGAACAGCCTGTTGCGCCTGACCGAGGGCGATGAGGCCGAAGTCGCATTTGACGGCATTCCCGGGAGGGTGTTCGAAGGCAAGGTCAAAACCGTGGTGTCGGTCATCGCCGAAGGCCAGATCCAACCGTCGGGCACGCTGATCGGTTTCACCGGTTCGCCACCGGCCGGCCGGGTACCGGTGATCATTGAAATCACCGATCCCGACTATGCCCAGTACGCCGACCTGATGCCCGGCGGTGCCTACGGCCAGGCGGCGTTGTACAGCCAGCATTTCCATCACATCGCGATGATGCGCAAGATCCTCCTGCGCATGGCTGCCTGGATGAACTACATCTTTCCGTTCCACTAACCCGCTAGCGTCGGCAACTGGCTCCCTTGAATGGGGTCAGTTGCCGGTTCAGCGAACCGGCCTGGTCGCGCAGTTGCAACGACTGATCGAGCAGGCTGCGGATCGCGGTGCTTGAGGGGATACGACGCTAGAGAATCCAGTTGAGCAGCAGGTGCGAGGCAATCCAGGGCGACGCCTGAGTCACCGCCCATGCCAGCAGTGCGCACACGAACAGGTAGCCCGCAAAGAACTTGAACATCGCGCGGTTTCCCATGCAGCCCTCCCGGCTTTACAGCCATACCGGGCGTTCAATGCGAATGCGTAACCATTACGATGCGCGTCTCACCCGTAAAGGATTCGATCGCCCGAATGGTGTGCAGTTCCATAGGCCGGGTAATTCACAGGCTTGCTCACCCGTTTGCATTCGACCTGACCCGTCATCGGCGCCGGCAGGTCAGAGCGCTCAAAGGGTCAACTCCATCGCCAGTACGCCGGACAACGCCAGCATCATCAGCAACGCGATAAACATCAGACTCAACTGAGCGAACTGCTTATAAATGTGTGTCGATCTTTTCGTGGTTAGAGCAATGGATTTAGTCGTGGAAGCCATCACCAATTCTCCCTTTGCCGCCGTACATGTAATAGCTCTCGCGAACAATTGGCTGGGCTGGTCGTCGGTGGCGAATTGAGTGATGTCTGCACGTTGGGTGGAGGCGCGTTGTCAGCCCGTGACATGTTCCGGGAAGGAGCATCGTGCAGGGCGGGCTTGACCTTAGCGGTAAGGCGATGGCATTGCATGCTGGTGTCGCTGGCTTCATTTTTCACCCCTCGCGTCATACCGAATCAGGCGAGCCCCGCCGTCTCCATGATGTCCGGGACGAAAACTGTTGCGGGTACCAAGGGGTTAAGCAACGAATGAGCCATCACCACAGGGCGAAGAAAAAATCCAGGTTAATTAGCAAGCTGTTTGCCGGTGTGCCAGGCGAGACGCAAATTTGGTGATAAAGGCCCCAGCCAGGTGGGTGTAATAACCCATGTATGGGGATGATGTAGGAGCGAGCTTGCTCGCGATAAACCCGAGAGCGCCGCGGGGTACCCGGCAGCCCGCGTTATCGTTGACGACCATCGCGAGCAGGCTCGCTCCTACAGGGTTTTGTGGCCGATACCCCCTGCGGGGCACCTGCCAACCGGCGTTCACTTCAGGTACCACCCCCAGGGTTCGCCGTTGTAGCGGGTGATCTGCTTGGTTTCCAGGTAGCTGTTGTAGCCCCACTCACCCAGTTCGCGACCGATGCCGCTCTGCTTGTAGCCGCCCCACGGCGCTTCGACGAAGGTCGGCTGCGAGCAGTTGACCCAGACAATGCCGGCGCGAAATCCGCGAGCGACCCGTTCGCAGCGCGGGATATCCCGGGACATGACCGCTGCCGCCAGGCCGAACGGCGAGTCATTGGCCAATCGGATCGCTTCGGCTTCCGTGTCGAAGGCGCGCAGGCACACCACTGGGCCGAAGATTTCCTCACGCCATACCGAGCTGTCTTCGGGGACATCGGCGAAAATCGCCGGCGTCAGGTAGTAACCCTTTTCCAGATTGCCCGGCCGCCCACCGCCCGACACCAGCCGCGCACCCTCTTGCTGACCGGCTGCAATGGCCGCCAGCACCTTGTCCAGTTGCCCCTGACTGACCAGTGGCCCGAGTTTCACCCCCTCCTCGAAACCCTGGCCGATCTGAATCTGCTCGGTCGCGGCAATCAGGCGTTCGAGCAACGCCGGGTATAACCCGCGCTCCACCAGCACCCGCGAAGTGGCTGAACAGACCTGGCCCTGATTCCAGAAGATCCCGAACAGAATCCACTCCACGGCGGCTTCAATGTCGCTGTCGGCGAAGATCACGAAAGGTGATTTGCCGCCCAGCTCCAGGCTGATGTTTTTGATGTCGTTGGCAGCCGCCTGCATGATCTTGCGCCCGGTCGGTACGCTGCCGGTGAAGGCGACTTTGTCGACATACGGGTGTTTGGCCAGCGGCGCGCCCGCCTCGCGTCCCAGGCCCGTGATCACGTTCAGTACCCCGGCCGGTAGGCCCGCCCTGTCGGCGATAGCCGCCAGTTCGAGGGCGGTCAACGGGGTCAGCTCCGATGGCTTGAGCACGACGGTGCAACCTGCCGCCAGCGCCGGGGCCACTTTCCACGAAGCCATCAGCATCGGGAAATTCCACGGGATGATCGCCGCGACCACACCGACCGGTTCCTTGATCACCGATGACGTGAAGCGCGCATCCGACACATCGATCGACTGTTCACCCTGTTGATCCGACTGCTCGGCCAACCCGGCATAGAAATCGAAACAACCGGCGGTGTCGGCGATGTCCCATAACGCTTCCGGCAATGGCTTGCCGTTGTCGCGCACTTCGATGGCGGCCAGTTCATCCTGACGGTGGCGGATGCCCTCGGCGATACGGCGCAGGACCTCGGCCCGCTGCGTGCCGGACCAGCGTGGCCAGTCCCCCTCATCAAACGCCGAACGCGCGGCCGCCACCGCCCGGTCGACGTCCTCGAACGTGGCAGAAGCGACCCGCGCCAGCACCGATTCGTCACTCGGATCGAGCGTATCGAAAACACCGCGTTGAACCGGGGCAACCCACTCACCGCCGATGTACAACCGTTGATAGTCACCCATGGCACACTCCTTGATCCTGCGCTGCCGACGCTGCTGGTACAGCTGTTCGACGACCTGCAATTGCTCGCGGTCATTGACCCCGAGCACGTCGGTTTCCTCCACTTCCACGGCAGTCACCATCAGCCCCGCCTCGTTGGCCACCGCCACCGCATCGGTGAGGTAGTACTCGCCCTGGGCGTTGCGGTTGCCGATACGCTCCAGCAACCACAGGCAGGTATCTGCCCGCAGGCCCATGACGCCGCCATTGCAGAAGTTGATGTCCAGCTCCTGCGGGCTGGCATCCCTGGCTTCGCGGATCGCCCGCAAACGCCCCTGCTCCACCAGCAGCCGCCCATAGGGTCCCGGCCGCTGGGTGTGGAACCCCGCCACCGCCACCGCTGCGCCGTCCATCAACGCCCTGCGCAAGCGATTCAGGGTCTGCGGGGTGATCAGGGGGGAGTCGCCAAACAGCACCAACACATAGCCCTGCTGCTGGACCTGCAAGGCCGGTCGGGCGGCGAGTACCGCGTGGGCCGTGCCCCGTTGTTCGTGCTGGGTAAACACCTGTGCCGTCGGTGCGACCTGCCGCAGATATTCAGCCACCTGCTCGCCGCCCGCGCCCACCACCACCGCCCGTTGCTCGATACCGGCCGCCTCCACCGCCGCCAGCACATGGCCGAGCAGCGGCCGGTTGCCCACCGGGTGCAAGACCTTGGGCAGCGGCGACTGCATCCGCTTGCCCTGCCCGGCCGCGAGAATCACCGCCAGCGTCGACCCGCCCATGTTGTCGCTCATCACGATCCTCCTGTGTGCATCCGGGCTTCAGGCCGGATCGCGATAGAACACATCGTCGGCGTAGGGATACCACCAGTCCTGAATCTTCGGCTGGTGATCGATGATGACCATTTTCGAGCGGCGGAACGCTTCCAGCCCCTGACGCCCGAGCTCGCGCCCAAGGCCGGACATCTTCCAGCCACCGAACGGCAGCGCATCGTTGTCGATCAGCGGGTTGTTGACCCAGACCATCCCCGCCTCCAGGCGCTCGGCGGCCTCCATGGCTTCGGCCAGGTCCGTGGAAAACAGCGAGGCCCCGAGGCCGAACGGCGAGTCGTTGGCCAGCCGCACCGCCTCATCGAAATCGCTGACCCGGCAGATCGCCGCCACGGGGCCAAAGCACTCTTCCTGAAGAATCGCCATGTCAGCGGTCACGCCGGTGAGGATGGTCGGCTCATAGAACCAGCCGACCGTCTGCCGGGGTGGAATCCGCCCGCCACACACCACTTTCGCGCCCTTGGCCACGGCGTCATCGACCAGGCGCATGACTTTGTTGCGGGCCGCTTCGCTGACCATCGGCCCGATCTCCGAGCGCTCCAGGCCATGGCCGATGCGCAGGGCGCGGGTGCGCTCGGCGAACTTCGCGACAAACTCGTCATGCACCTCGTCCACGACATAGAGGCGCTCGGCCGAGGTGCAGATCTGCCCGCTGAGATGGAACGCAGCCGTCACTGCCCCCGCCGCTGCGACATCCAGCGGCGCATGCCTGGAGATGATCAATGGATCGCTGCCACCGGCCTCGATGACGCAAGGCTTCATCCGCTCGGCACAGGCCACGGCCACCGCCTTGCCCGCCGCGACACTGCCGGTGAACGCCACCGCGTGGGTCTGCGCCGACTGCACCAGCAGTTGCGCAGTCACCGCATCGCCCGGCACACAGGACACCAGTCCCGGCAACAATGCGCTGAAATGTTCCATGAACTTGAGGGTGCACAGGGTCGTGGCTTCCGCCGGCTTGATGAGGCAGGCATTGCCCGCCGCCAGCGACGCGGCGACCGTCCAGCACATCAGCAGGATCGGAAAGTTGAACGGCATGATGTGCACGCTGACGCCATAGGGCTCGTAGCGCACATGCTGGAAGGAACCGATCTGCGTGGTGCCGGCGACCTTGCCGGCATCGTCCCGGGCCATTTCCGCGTAGTAGCGAAAGATCGGCGCGCAGTTGGCCAGTTCGCCCATGGCCTCGGGAAACGGCTTGCCCATCTCCAGGGTCATCAGGCGTGCGACTTCACGGTTGCACGCCAGGTTCTGTTCGATGGCATTGGCCAGTTGATGCAGGCGCGCGGCGCGGCTTTTCGCGTCGACCAGGCGCCATTGCTTTTGCGCGGCGGTGGCGGCATCGATGGCGGCTTGCACATCGGCTTCGCCACACACGCCGACTTGCCCGACCGGTTGCAGGGTCGCCGGATCGAGCACCTGGCGCACGCGGCCATCGCTCAGCGGCAGGAACTCGGGGTTGATGAAACGCAAGGCAGAATCGCTGTTAAAGGTGGCCATGGGATGATCCTTGAACCAATCGATAAGGGGTTTGACGCAATGTCGCCAGGGTCGTGGCGGGCAGTTCTTCTCGCCAGCCCGGCACGTGCCGGTCGAGCCACTGGCGCAGAGGCGCAAAGGCCTCGGCGTCCAGCGCACGGACAAACAGACCCAGGGTGCGCGGCAGGTGCGCCAGGTAACCGTGCTTGCCGTCGCGGCCGGCCAGGCGCACGAAAATCCCCAGCACCTTGGCGTGACGCTGGGCGGCCAGGCGCCGGTAGTCTTCGAGAAAACGCCGCGCGTCCAGCTCCCGGCGCTGCGACAGGTAATGGCTGATCAGTGCCTCACGCAACGCCTCGGGCACATCGCGCCGGGCGTCTTCGAGCAGCGACATCAGGTCATAGGCCGCCGCTCCGGCCAGGGCGTCCTGGAAATCCAGCAAGCCACAGGCGGCAACACCTTCGCGGCCTTGCAGCAGCATCAGGTTGTCAACGTGAAAGTCACGCAGCACCAGGGCTTCGCGGCGCTGGGCTACGTCACCACAAGCCGCGGCGAACAGCGCCAGGTACTCATCGCGCAGCCCCTGTGCCGCCTCTTTGCCGACGAGTAAAGGCACGTACCAGTCGATAAACAGCGCGCACTCGTCCGCCAGTCGCTGCGCGTCGTAAGGCGCCAGTTCCGCCGCGGGCGCTGCGCGATGCAAGGCCACCAGCGTATCGACCGCCAGGTGATACAACGCCGACTCCGAATGCCCGGCCAGCAACAGCCGGGTGTAGGTGTCGTGACCGAAATCCTCGATCAGCGCCAGCCCCGCCTCTTCATCTACTTCCAGCAAGGCCGGCGCGGACAGACCCAGCCCTTGCAACTGCCGGGCGATGCGCACAAACGGGCCGATGGGTTCGCTATGGGGCGGCGAATCCATCAGCAACAGGCCGGCGCCGTCCAGGCGGAAATAGCGCCGGGTCGAAGCATCCGCCGGCAAGGCCACCAGCGAGGCCCCGGCGAAACCGGCGCGTGCCAGAAAGGCGGCGCGCTGGTCTTCACGGGTTGGCAATGACGCCAGTGCATCTGTCATGGCAGTCACCGGATCATGTAGACCTTTTTGATGGTCTCGTGGACGGTGCACACACCCTTCCAGTCCTTGCCGAAGAAGGCGGCGGTGTCGGGCTTGATCTCGATCACTTCGCCGGACTCGTGGACATACGTGCAGCGGCCTTCGAGGAAGTGGCAGAACTCGTCGCTGGTGACATGGCAAAACCATTTGCCCGGGGTGCAGATCCAGATGCCGCATTCGGACTGACCTTCGGGGCCTTTGTGCAGCACCACGCCGGAAACGCGGGATTCACCTTCGAGCATGGTCGGGATCACGCCCCAATCCTTGACGTCGGTGATGCTCAGCGGGTCGTACAGAAACGGGGTAGTCATGTGTTGCTCTCCAATAAATCAATTCAAATGAACGATCAAAAAGCCTGTGGCGAGGGAGCTTGCTCCCGCTGGACTGCGCAGCAGGCCCTGCTTTTCAGGGTAAGAGCTGGGGGGCAGCTTCGCTGCCCAACGGGAGCAAGCTCCCTCGCCACAGGTTCAGTGTCAGGTCCAGTGTCAGTGTCAGGTTCAAATCCGGTGTCAGGCTCAAGCCAGCATGTACACGTTGCGCAGGGTTTCCCGGACGTCGCATTCACCGGTCCAGCCGGCCGGGAACAGCACCAGGGTGTTCGGGCGCACTTCGATCACCTCGCCATTGTCGTTACGGTAAGTGGCGTGCCCGGCAATGAAATGGCACAGCTCGTCCCGGGGAATCGACAACCGCCAGCGCCCGGGGGTGCACACCCACAGTCCGGTTTCCGGGCTGTTGTTCGGGCCTTTGAACAGCAAGCGCCCGCTGGAATGCGAGACGCCTTCGATGGCATCGCTCTGCACGCCCCAGTCCACCAGGTCGGTGCGGCTGCTGACGGTTTCGAGGTACGGCGTGATACCCGCCGTGGTGGATGAATCAGGCATCGTTGAGCACCTTGTCGAGAATCGCGGCCGCGTCTTGCGGTCCTTTGCGAGATTGCATCTGCGCGCTGGTGCGCTGCAGGCGTTGGCGCATCGCCCCGTCGTTGAGGCAGGCGTGGAGTTTTTCTGCGAGCTGTTCTTCGCTCCATTCGTAGCGGTCGAGCTTGAAACCGTGACCGCTTTCTTCAGCGCGCATGGCGTTGTCGTGGCCGTCCCAGACGTAGGACATGACGATCGCCGGTTTGCCGAAGAACAGGCACTCGGTGAAGCTGTTGTTGCCGCCGTGGTGGATCACCGCGTCGACCTGGGCGATCACCGACGGCTGCGGGAACCAGTTGGAAATCTGCACGTTGTCCGGCAGGTCGGTGTATTCGTCCAGGTGCTCGCCGACGTTGAACAACGCCCGGTAAGGCAGCTTGCCCACCGCCTCGATCAGGCGCTTGAGCAACTCGACGTCGCCGGAACCGAGGCTGCCGAAGCTGGCGTACAGCAGCGGCTTGTCGTTGTGGGCGCGGAACGGTGGAATCTCGTACGGCGTGTCGTGGCGCACACAGCCTTGCAGGTAATGGAAACGCTCGGCCGGCAGCGGATGGCGGCGGTCGAACTTGACCGCATCCGGGTACAGCAGCAGGTTCATGAAGGGCGAGGCTTCAAAGAAGGTCCCCAGCGGATAAGGCGCTTCACCGTGGGCCTGGAGGAACTGGTTGAAGTCCTCGTGGATCGGCCCGACCACCTCCTCGAAGCGCTGGCGGAATTGCGCGTGGCCGGCCTTGTCGTCGATGCTCATGCCCGACAGGTGCGGCGGGATATCCGGGTCTTCGATCTCGTTTTCCGAGCAGGAAATGATCCGCACCCACGGCTTGCCATATTGCTTGATCGCCGGGAACAGGATCACGTTGTCGACGCAGATCAGGTCGGGCTTGACCTTGTCCAGTACCGCCGGCAGGTCCTTTTGCGCCCACTTGGCGGTTTCGACGATGGCTGCCCAGCATTCCTTGACGTAATTGTCGATCTGCTCCAGCGGCGACTTGCGGAAATTCGGGATGTGGCCGTTGATGAAGTCGACCCAGTAGCGGGCCATCTCTTCGGCCGGCATCGGTGCCGACATGTTGACCATGTGCTCCTCGAAACCATACCCGGCGTAGACACCGCTCATGCCCGGGTCGGTGAGGAACACCGCTTTATGGCCCAGGGCTTCACAGGCCTGGGCGATACCCACTGAGTTCAGCGCCGGGCCGTAGGCGGCTTCGGGGAAGAATGCGATCACTTTCTGTTTCATCGAGTGCTGCTCCTGCCTGGTCTTTTTATTGTTCAGCGTGTCAATACGCGGGCATGCCGGGCTTGCCAGCCCAGCCGGATGGTCGTGTCGATTGCAAAATGGGCGAATTCAAACTGTGAAGACGGCACGCGCACGATCAGCGGTTTGTCGCTGAGGGCTGTCTGCACATGCAGGTTGGTGTCGAGGCCGTGGTAGGCGACTTCGACGATTTTTCCGCTGACCTGATTCGGGCAATCGCTGCCCTGCTCTGTCAGCACTTGCAGGCGCTCGGGGCGTACCACCACGGCGACGGACTGGCCGGACACCAGCGGTGCGTCGGTTTCCACGCTCAACTCCTGGCCATTCACGCGCACCGAGTGCTGGCCCGAGCGCACGCCTTCGAGCAGGTTGCTGACGCCGATGAAGTTGGCGACAAAACGGCTGTTGGGATTCTCGTACAGCTCCGACGGACTGCCGCACTGGCACACCTTGCCGCCGTCGAGCACCGCCATGCGGTCGGACATCACCAGCGCTTCTTCCTGATCGTGGGTGACGATGATGAAGGTGATGCCGCTCTCGTGTTGCAGGCGCTTGAGTTCCAGCTGCATCTTTTCCCGCAGCTTTTTGTCGAGGGCGCCCAAGGGCTCGTCGAGCAGCAGCACCCGTGGACGCTTGACGAGCGCCCGGGCCAATGCCACCCGCTGACGCTGGCCGCCGGACAGCTGATCGGGCTTGCGCTCGGCCAGCTCACCGAGCTGCGCGGTGCTCAGCACCTCATCGACCCGCCGACGGATTTCGCTTTCGGGCAGACGCTCCATTTCCAGGCCGTAGGCGATGTTCTTGCGCACGGTCATGTTGGGAAACAGCGCATAGGACTGGAACATCAGGTTCAGCGGACGCTTGTTGGCCGGCAGCGGCGAGATGTCATTGCCGTCCAGGTAGATGCAACCACCGCTGGGGGTTTCGAAACCGGCGAGCATGCGCAGCAGCGTGGTCTTGCCGCAGCCGGACGGCCCGAGCAACGCGAAGAACTCGTTCTCGCGGATGCTCAGCGACACCTCGTTGACCGCCAGGCCATTGCCATAAGACTTGCTGACCTTGTCCAGGATCAGTACCGCAGATGAATTATTCATGGGTGCGAGGAGCCTTGTTGAGACGCTGCGAAGCCAGCAGCGCGGTGATGCTGACCAGCATCACCAGCGTCGCCAGAGCGTTGATTTCCGGGGTGACGCCGAAGCGGATCATGGCGTAGATCTGCATGGGCAACGTGGTCGAAGCCTGGCCGGAGCCGGAGTTGAAAAAGGCGATGATGAATTCGTCCACCGACAGGGTGAACGACAGCAATCCACCGGCCAGCACGCCGGGGAAGATCACCGGCAACAGCACCCGGCGCAAGGTGGTGAACCAGCTGGCACCGAGGTCGATCGAGGCTTCGAGGATCGAATAGTCGAAGTGCTTGAGCCGCGTGCGCACCACCGCGCAGACGAAGGCGATGTTGAACACGGCGTGGCTGATGATGATCGAGTGCAGGCCCAGGCCAACCTTGAGCAGGTTGAAGAAGCTCAGCAGCGCAATCGCCAGCACGATGTCGGGAATGATCATCGGCGCCATCAGCAAGGTATCGACCACCTGGCCCTTGTCATTGCCCTTGCGGCGCAACTCGATGCCCAACGCGAGGAACGTGCCGAGCACGCAGGCAATGAAGGTCGCCGACAAGGCGACGATCAGGGTGTTGAGCGCCGCCGACAGGATCGCCGTGTTGTGCGCCAGTGCCGCGTACCACTTCAACGACACGCCGCCCCAGGCGGTGGGCAACCCGGACTTGTTGAACGACAGCAGGATCAACACCAGGATCGGTATATAAAGGAAGGCGTACACTAGGCCCAGGTGCGAACCCAGCACGGTGGCGCTGACAGAACGTGGCTGACTCATGAGCGCGCCCCTTCTGCACGACGGGCCACCAGGGCCTGGATGAACAACAGGATCAGCATGATCGCGATCAGGAAGAAGCTCAGTGCGGCGCCGAACGGCCAGTCCCGCGCCGTGAGGAACTGCGAATAGATCAGGTTGCCGACCATCTGCACCTGCTTGCCACCGAGCAGGTCGGCGGTGATGAAGTTGCCGATGCTCAAGACGAAGACAAACACCGCACCGGCGGCGATACCCGGCACGCTCAGCGGCAGGATGATCCGGCGAAAGGTCATCCAGCCCGAGGCGCCGAGGTCTTTCGAGGCGTCCCACAGTTCGTTGTTGATCCGCGACAGCGACGAGAAAATCGCCAGGATCACAAAGGGGATGTAGTTGTAGACCAGCCCCAACACCACGGACGACTCGGTGTACAGCAGGCTGATGGGTTCGCCGCTGTAGCCGAACACTTGCAGCAGGCGGTTGATCAGGCCTTCACGGTTGAGCAGGACGATCCAGGCGTAGGTGCGGATCAGGTAATTGCTCCAGAACGGCAGCATCACCAGGAACAGGTACACCGCCTGGCGCCGCCGTGGCGCCCGGGCAATCGCATAGGCTGCCGGGTAGCCGATCAACACCGCGAACACCGTGGCCAGCCCGGCGATTTTCGCCGACTTGAGCAGGATGCCCAGGTACAGCGGATCGAACGCGCGCTGATAGTTTTCCCAGGTGAACAACCAGTCGATGCCACCGTAGGCACCGCGTTCGACGAAGCTGTAGACCAGCACCAGCAGGCACGGAATCACCAGGAACATCAGCAGCCAGCCAAAGCCGGGCGCAAGAAGCCAGGCCGACAGACGCCTGTCAGCATGCAAAGCACTCATTAACCCTATCCTCCCGCCTCAGGACAGAGGCGGCTTGCGAGCGTGGCGAGGCATGCCGGGCATGCCTCGGATCGACGTGGCGTTAGTTCTGCGCCGCCATGATTTCGGTGACGGCGCGGGTGTAGGCCTTTTGCGTGGTGCCGCCCAGGTCGCGCAATTGCTCCATTTTCAGCAGCTCGGCGGGAGCGATCGTCAGGTTGGGGTATTGCTTGAGCAGGTCCGCGGACAACCCGGCCATGGCCGCCTGGTTGGGGACTTTGTAGAGGATGTTTTCAGCGACCCAGGCGTGGTTTTCCCTGGCCAGCATGAAGTTGATGAACTTGAAGGCCTGGTCCTGGTGCTTCGAACTCTTGAGCACCACCATGGTGTCCACCCACAGGTCGGAACCTTCCTTGGGCACCACGAACTTGATCGCCGCGTTGGCCTGGGTGCCGTAGTTGCACCAGCCGTCCCAGGCATGGGCCATCAGCGACTCGCCGGAAGCGAGCTTGGAATAGAAGGTGGTGTCGTCGAAGGACAGAATGCGTTTTTTGGTGGCGATCAACTGGTCGCGAACCGCGGCGATTTGTGCCGGGTCACTGTCGTTGACCGACCAGCCCCTGGCGAGGAAACCGGCGCCGAGCATCCAGCGGTCGGTGGCCAGCATCGTCACCTTGCCTTTGAGGGCATCGCTCGGATTGAGCAGCTCGTTCCAACTCTGCGGCGCCGGCGTCACCTTGTCGGAGCGATAGCAGATGCCCGTGGTGCCCCAGGTGTAAGGCACGGAGAACTGGTTGCCCTGGTCATATTCCAGGTGAGTGGCTTCAGGGTAGAGGTTTTTCAGGTTGGGGACTTTGACCGGATCGATGTCCGCCAGCAGCCCCTGCTTGTGCAGGACTTCGGCGAAGGGCGAGGAGACGAACACCACGTCATAGCCTTCACCACCGGACGCCATCAGCTTGCCCATGATTTCTTCGTTGGTGGCGTGCAGCGCCTTGTCGACGTCCACACCGCTGGCAGCCTTGAACTTTTCCAGCGCATCCGGGGCCATGTAGCCGTCCCAGATGGAAATCACCATGTCTTTCGCACTTGCAGCCTGTGAGGCGATCGCCAGGGAAACGGCCAATCCCGCGCACAGAAGATCATTCAGCTTGCTCATAAATACTCACCCGACGATTGTTTATTGTTGTGTTCGAAGGCAGTACGGCAAAACGAGAAACGATTGCTTGTGTTTTTTTTTAGAAATTAGGACCAGTATCAAAAGATGTCAACGCTTTTTTACGGCCTGACGACTGGCCAGCGCATGACATAAGATGGGCAACTGAGTCCCACAGCGGATCACAACGAGAAAAGACGCTTGAGCACGACAGCCGAAAAAAAACCGCGCACCAATCACCTGGAACTGGCCCGGCGCATCCTCGAGCACACCCAGGAAAGCGGCCTGGTGGCCGGCGACCCGGTGGCCGAACAGGCCCTGGCCCGCACATTCCAGGTGTCGCGCACGCTGATTCGCGGCGCGCTGAAAGTGCTATTGGAAGAAAACCTGCTGAGCCACGAAGCCGGCAAGGGCTACCGATTGCTGGCATCGCCCGCGGGCCAGGCCTTCAACGCCGCCCTGCCCCAGGCCGAGGAAGAAGAACTGGCCGCTTCGGTGCTGCGTGACCGCATGGCCGGGCGCCTGGGCGACAGCATCAGCATCAGCGAACTGATGCGCCGCTACGACATCGGCCGGCCCGCAGCACAAAAGGCGCTGCAGCAACTGAGCGAAAGCCAGGCCATCGAGCGCGGCCCGGGCCAGTCCTGGCTGTTTCGTCCGTCGCTGAACAGCCTGGCCGCCCTCGAAGAAAGCCTGAAATTCCGCCTGATCCTCGAGCCCGAGGCCTTGCTCAGCCCGAGCTTCAACGCCGACCCGCAACGCCTTGCGCTGTTGCGCAGCGCCATGCAAAGCCTGCTCGCCCGCCCCGTGGAAGACTTCGATCTGCAGCAGTTTCGCGAGCTGGACATCAGCTTCCACGAACTGCTGGCCCAGAGCTGTGGCAACCGCTTCATCAGCGACGCCCTGCTCCAGCATCAGGGCTTGCGCCGCTTGCCGAACCTGCTGCCATCGGTCAGCGTGCACCGCCTGCAAGAGGCCCTGCGCGAACACCTGCAAATCATCGCGCAGATCGAACGCGGGCAGATGGAGATCGCCGCCGACCTGCTGCGCCTGCACCTGCGCCTGAGCGCCGCGCAACGCCCGCAAACCGCTAACCGGGGCATTCCGCAAAGCCATCTGTTCGGGCGTCGTTAAGCACCACGCAAAAACATGATGATTTTTTTTTGAAAATAAGACAGCATCAAAAACACCTTCAGGAGCGGCGGGTCTGACCCGCCATGGACCGTCCTCGCCATGCAAAAACAAAAACTGATCGCCCTGTTTCCGGAAGCCAGTTTCGGCGCGGCCTTGAACTGCATTGGTATTGCCCAGTCGCTGCGTGAGCTGGGCGCCAGGCCGGTGTTCATCTGCCACGAGCATTTCCAGGGGCTGTTCGCCGAGTACGGCTTCGACGAATACCCGATTCCGCAAGTGAGCCCGTTGTCGGCGGCGGAACACCAGCACTATTGGGAACGCTTCATCGAGCGCAGCATTCCTTACTTCGACCAGCCCCCGCTGGCGCAGATCGACAGCTATGTGGCGCCCGCCTGGGAAGCCATCATCGACACCGCCATCGAAGCGGAAAAACCCTTGCAGCAGTTACTCGGCCGGCTCAAGCCCGACGTGATCGTGCTCGACAACGTGGTGATGTTCCCGGCCATCGCCAACGCCGGCTGCCCTTGGGTGCGGGTGGTGTCCTGCGCCGAGACCGAACTGCCGGATGCCGCTGTTCCGCCGTACCTGTCCGGATGCCTGGCCAGTGACACCGAGGCCTGCGAGCGTTACTCCGGGCAGTACCTGAAGGCTGTCGCACCGGCCCATGAACGCTTTTCGCAGTTTCTCCTCGGCAACAACACGGCACCCTGCCCTGCGGGACAGTTCCTCACCGATTCGCCTTGGCTGAACCTGCTGCTGTCGCCGACGCCAGTACGCTATGAACGCCGGCAGCCGCTCGACCCGCAGCGCTACGTCTACCTCGACGGCTGCGTACGCCGCGAAGCGCCTTACATCGTCCCCGACTTTCCCCTGCACAACGACGCACCGCTGATCTACCTCAGCTTCGGCAGCCTTGGCGCCGCCGACACCGGGATGATGAAGCGCCTGATCAGCACGATCGCAACCTTGCCGTACCGCTTCCTGGTCAACGTCGGTGCCTACCGCGACATGTACACCACCGTGCCGGACAACGTGTACCTCGACAGCTGGTTTGCCCAGCCGGCCGTGCTCAAGGAATGCGATGCGTTCATCCATCACGGCGGCAACAACAGCTTCTGCGAGGCGCTGTACTTCGGCTTGCCGTCGCTGATCATTCCGTATTGCTGGGACGGTCACGACAATGCCGCCCGCGCCGAGGAAGTCGGCGTCGGCCGCTACCTGCCGCGATTTGCCGATCCCCTGGCCGCCCTGCCCGGCGCCCTCGAACAACTGTTGGCCGACCAAGCGATGAAGCAACGCCTCAAATCACTCAGCGAGCGCATGCAGGCGACCCGCGGCACCGACATTGCCGCCCGCGCGATCCTCGCGCTTCCAGACCTCTAGCCATAACAACAAAAACCGTCGGGCAACCGAACGCTATCGTCGCTGCCCGACACACCGCCGGAGTTTCAGCATGAATGCCCCACCGCGTCTCGATGCGCTCGACCACGTCCTGCCCCATCCCTTCTGGCAGGACACCGTCACCCCACCGCCCGCCGCACCTTCTATCAGTGGAACCGTGCAATGCGACCTTGCAGTGGTCGGTGGCGGATTTACCGGTTTGTGGACGGCGCTACTGGCACGCCAGCGCAACCCCAAGCTGAGCATCGCGATCATCGAGGCGCGTCGTTGTGGCGGTGAGGCCAGCGGGCGCAATGGCGGTTTTTGTGCACCGAGCATTTCCCATGGCGTGTCCAACGCCCTCAAGCGTTGGCCGGATGAAGCGCAGCAACTGATCCGACTGGGCCGGCAGAACCTCGATGAACTGGCCGCCGATCTGGATCGCTTCGGCCTGCAGGTCGAGTTCGAACGCCAAGGCAAACTCAATGTCGCCAGCCAACCCTGGCAGGTCGACGGACTGCGCTCCATGCAGCGCAACTACGCCCGTTTCGGCATTGACTGCCAGTGGCTGGAAGGCCCTCAACTGGCACAGAAGCTCGACTCCCCGGCCTACGTGGCAGGTCTGTTCGAACCCAACTACGCCCTGCTCAATCCAGCGAAAATGGCTGCCGAATTGCGCCGCGTATGCCTTGAGCAAGGCATTCAACTGTTCGAAAACAGCCCGGCCCTGCAACTGAGCGCGGACAAAGACAACGTGCGCCTGCGTACAGAAGGCGGCGAAGTGACCGCTGGAAAAGTCGCCCTCGCCACCAACATCGCTCCACCGCTGCTCGGCCATCTGGCCTCGAGCGTGATCCCGGTCTACGACTACTCACTGGTCACGGAACCTCTGCGCGATGAACAACTGGCAGCCATCGGCTGGACCGAGCGTTACGGCATCGCCGATTCCGGCAATCAATTCCACTACCTGCGCAAGACCGCCGACAACCGCATTCTCTGGGCCGGCTTTGATGCCATCTACCATTTCGGCGGGCGCCGCGACGAAGCCCTGACCCAACGCCCGCAAAGCTTCCAGCGCCTGGCCGAACAGTTTCACCAGACTTTCCCGGCCCTGGGCAAAGTGCGTTTCAGCCATGCCTGGGGCGGCATCATCGACACCTCGGCACGCACCACGATGTTCACCGGTTGCGAACATCAGGGCCGGGTCGCCTATGCCTTGGGCTTCACCGGGCAAGGGGTATCGGCCAGTCGCTTCGCCGCGCTGAACATGCTCGACCTGCTGGCCGGGGAACGCACCGAACGAACGGAGTTGCTGATGACCTCCAAGGCACCGTTCCGCTTTCCGCCCGAGCCGTTGCGGTATGTCGGCGTGAAACTGGCCCAGCGCTCTCTGGCGCGGGAGGACCGCGACGGTCACCGCGACCTGCTGCTCAAGACCTTCGATGCCTTTGGCATCGGTTTCGATTCCTGATCCGGAGACCACCATGTCCACAGCCCTGCCCCGGCACGTCATCGACTTCGCCAGCGAGCTTGCCCCCCGTGAAACCGAAATCGACGACCCGGCCGTGGTCGACGCGCCTTATCGCAGCAAGAGTTGGCGGCACTTTGTGGCGCCCGGGAAAAACGCCGTGGCCGGCATCTGGGAGGCAGGACCGCACCGCGAGCGTTGCCAGTGCGATTACGATGAGCTGTGCCACATTCTCGAGGGCACGGTGCGCCTGACCGATGCCGAAGGCGTCGCGCGCACCTTCGGCCCCGGCGATTCCTTCGTGGTCGCCAGCGGATTCCAGGGCACCTGGGAAAACCTCACCCCGGTGCGCAAGGTCTACTTCATCCTAGGTTAACCGGCCGCGACCGGTACGTCCGGCTGCTGACGTACCTGGTTGCGCCCGTTGCGCTTGGCCTGGTACAGCGCATCGTCGGCGCGGGTCAGCAGGCTTTCCGGCGTGTCGCCGGGTTGTGCATGGGCCACGCCGAACGACGCGGTGATGGTGTCCAGCACGGTATCGGTGCCCCGGGCCTTGACCCGCAGCGACTGGATTTTCAGGCGCAGGCGCTCGGCAAACGCACCCGCCGCCGCCAGATCCGGGCAATCCTTGAGCACCACGCAGAACTCCTCGCCGCCGTAGCGCGCCGCGAATGCTTCGCCAGACAGCGATTCACGCAACACCCGGGCAACATGCTGGAGAACACGGTCCCCCAACGGATGGCCGTACTGATCGTTGAATTGCTTGAAGTGGTCGATATCCAGCATCACCAGTGCCAGGCCGGACGCTGCGTCATTCATCGCCTGTTCAAACTTGCGGTTGAAGGTGCTGCGGTTGAGCAGTTCGGTCAGGCCATCGAGGGTCGCGGCCAGTTGGGCACGTTCCAGCTTGTCGCGCAGGCTTTTGATTTCATGCTGCGCAGACTGCAACTGGGCGAGGAAATGTTCCTGCTGGCTCTGCATCAGCTGGGTGCTCTGTTGCAGCTGGATCAGGATGCTCGGCAAGCGTTCAGTGGCCGGTTCCTCGAGCATCTGCAAGTACTGGCCAAGGCTGGCCTGGAAGTTCTGGTTACCCTTCACGCTGCGCGAAACATCGCGCTCCATGTCGTCGACCAGGTTGATCGCGTCCTGCTGCCCGGAACGGGCGTCCGCCAGTTCGTCGCGGATGATGTATTCGCGAAACAGCTTGGCGGCCGACTCCGGCGGGAAAGAGTCGAAATCGTTGACCACCCGGTCCAGGTGCCGATTGAGCTCCGGCTCCTGGCCCTTGCTGTAGGTGTACCAGAGCGCGTAGTGCACCGGGTTGGGCGGAATGTTGTGACGAACCATCAGCGGCACTGCCTGCTTGAGCAACGCCGCTGCCTCACGGGAATCTTCTGGATACAGCGCTAGAACAGTCGCACGCGTGTCGGATTGGCTCATGGCTTCACTGTGGTTGTTATCATTGGCGATTGGCAGGCTCGCTGAGCATAACCATACGCCCGACAAACGGCTATCCCGAATTACAGCCGTATTTCAACCCGGCCGAGGTATCGCACTGGTTTTTGTGGGAGCGGGCTTGCTCGCGAAGGCGGCGGCACATCCAGCATCGATGTGACTGACATACCGCTTTCGCGAGCAAGCCCGCTCCCACAGGGTTCCGTGCTTGACCTGACTCACATCACCACTGCGCGAAGGCGGCAACGCTTGAGCCTGAGGTATTGCACCAGGCTTTTTGTGGGAGCGGGCTTGCTCGCGAAGACGGCGGCACATCCAGTATCGATGTGACGGATATACCGCTTTCGCGAGCAGGCTCGCTCCCACAGGGGTTATGTGGTTGCTGGGTTAGCGTGCAGCCCAGGCGTTAAAGCGCTGTTCCAGCTCTTCGCCATGGTCGACCCAGAACTCTGCGTCCACCGCCCGTGCGCCGGCCAGGTTGGCCTCGGCGGTTGGGAGTTGTTCCTGTACGTCCTTGGGCAGCAATGGCAAGGTCTGGCGATGCACCGGCCCGTAGGGGATGTTTTCCGAGAAGACTTTTTGCGTCTGCGGCTGGCTGGCGAACGCGATGAAGTTTTCCGCCAGCGCCTTGTTCGGCGTACCTTTGACCACTGCCCAGTATTCCGGGTCGTACAGGCTTTGCGGCCAGACGATGCTCAGCTTCATGCCTTCCTTCTGCGCCGAGGCAATCCGGCCGTTGTAGGCCGCGCTCATCACCACGTCGCCGGCCACCAGCCATTGCGCCGGTTGCGCGCCCGCCTCCCACCACTGGATGTTCGGCTTGATCTGGTCGAGCTTGGCAAAGGCCCGCGTCACGCCTTGCGGGGTTTTCAAGACCTTGTAAATGTCATCCGCCTTGACGCCATCAGCCAGCAAGGCGATTTCCAGGGTGTACTTGGCGCTCTTACGCAGGCCGCGCTTGCCCGGGAAATCGGCGACGTTCCAGAAGTCCGCCCAGGATTGCGGCGCCTTGGCCTGCTTGCTCTGGTCATAGGCCATGACCATCGACCAGACGTAAGTGGCCACCCCGCATTCGGTCAGCGCACCGGGCACGAAGTTCGCCGAATCACCGAAGCGCCCGGCGTCGAGCTTCTCGAACAAGCCCTCCTCGCAGCCGCGCAACAGCTCGGGGCTTTCGACTTCCACCACGTCCCAGCTGGTGTGACCGGCCGAGACCATGGCCTTGATCTTCGACAGCTCGCCGTTGTACTCACCGGCGATGATGTTGCCCGCGCCGCTGGCATTGAACGGCTGGAAATAGGCTTTCTCCTGAGCCTGTTTGGTAGCACCACCGAAGGAAATCACGGTGAGGTCCTGGGGGGCCGCCCACACACTGGCACTCAACAACGCCAGGGCAAACGGAACACTGCAACGCAAGGATCTGGACATGGATCGCTTCCTCGGGGCTGGTCGGCCCGCTGTTGTTATGGGTGTTCGGATTCACTCAAGTAAGCCGCCAGGCGATCCATCAGGCGGTCACAGGCCGACATCTGGTCGACGCTGACAAATTCATCGGGCTTGTGCCCCTGGTCCATGCTGCCGGGACCGCAAACCACGGTCGCAATCCCGGCCTGATTGAACAGCCCGCCTTCGGTGCCAAAGGCCACGGTGCCGAAATCATCGCTGCCGCACAGCTGGGCAATCAGCCGGGCGGCGGCGCTGTCGGCGGGTGTCGCCAGGCCCGGATAGGCCGAGATTTTTTCAAAGCGGATCGCGGTATCGGTGTCCACGGCCTGCATGGCCGGCAGCAACGTCTGCTCGGCGTAGTCCTGCAGTTCATCGACGACCACTTGCGGAGCGAAGTCCGGCAAGGCGCGGATCTCGAAATCGAAACGGCAGTCCGCTGGCACGATGTTCAGCGCCGTACCGCCCTGGATCACGCCGACCTGCACGGTCGAGAACGCCGGATCGAAGCGCTTGTCGTGCAACGGCGGCCGGGCCAGGGTGGCGCCGATGTCGCCCAGCCGACCGATCAGGCGCGCGGCCTGCTCGATGGCATTGACCCCATAAGGCGCGTAGGCCGAATGACAGGCCGCACCGCGTACGTGGCAACGCATCGCCAGCTTGCCCTTGTGGCCAAGCACCGGTTTGAGCTCGGTCGGCTCGCCGATCAAACACAACGCCGGGGCCGGGATGCGTTGGGGCAACACCTCCAGCAAACCGCGCACGCCAAGGCAGCCAACCTCTTCGTCATAGGAAAACGCCAAATGCACCGGGCGCTTCAAAGGGCTGGCGAGAAACACCGGCACGGCGGCCAGCACCGAGGCCAGATAGCCTTTCATGTCCGCGGTGCCGCGACCGTACAGCTTGCCGCCTGCCTCGCTCAGGCTGAACGGTTCGACCGTCCAGGCCTGACCGTCCACCGGCACCACGTCGGTGTGACCGGACAGCACGATGCCGCCGGCCACGCTCGGGCCGACCGTGGCCAACAGATTGGCCTTGGTCCGTTCGGCGTTGTAGATCAGCTCGCAATCCACGCCCAGCTCGTGCAGGTAGTCACGCACGAACTCGATCAGCTCGAGGTTCGAGTCGCGGCTGACCGTGGCGAACCCGATCAACCGCGCGAGCATGGCGCGGCTGCGCAACTCACTCATCGCCGGGCACTCCATACGCGGGGGCCAGGGTCGGATTGAGGGCGCGGGTCAGGTAGTCCTGCAATTGCGGCTCGTAGGCCGTCCACAGTTTGCCCAGCTCGCCAATCGGGTTTTCATCGGCCCAATCCACCCGCAGGTCGACAATCGGCCAGGTCAGGTCACCGACCACCGACAACGCCGCCGAGTGCACCGCGCCCGCTTCGCCGCCGGCGTCCTGCCCGGCCTGCAAGGCGTTCATCAGGCGGGTGGCGAGGCAGCCTTCGCTGTTTTCGAAGGCCGCGACCATCGCCTCGATCACCCCACTGTTGGCCAGCAGGTTGCCGGCCGCCACGCATTGGTCACCGGCCACCGCGTTGTTGATGCCCAGCGCATGGTTGCCGCTGAACACCGCCGTACGCCCGTGGGCATCCACCACCGCCACCTGGCGGTACTGGCTGTAGCCGTTGCGGGTCAACGAGTGGTCCAGCGCCTGGGGCGGCGCCGAGCCGTTGGCCAGTTCATCGAGGATCTGCGGGCCGAGGGCCGGCAGCGTGATGTTCTGGCTCGACACCGCGCCGACCCCGGCACGCAGCCAGGGGCAGCGCGCGCCGACGGCGATGCTCGAAGAACTGATGGCAATGCCCAACTGGCCGGTCTCGGCGCAGCGACCCACGATGGAAAAAGTCATGGCGAAGTCCTTATTCAGGGATAACGGCAATCACGTCGATTTCCATCAGCCACTGCGGCTGGCCGAGGGCGCTGACCACCAGCCCGGTGGAAATCGGGAACACACCCTTGAGCCACTTGCCGACTTCCTGGTACACCGGCTCGCGATAGCGCGGGTCGATCAGGTAGGTGGTGGTCTTGACGATGTGGCTCAGGTCGCTGCCCGCCTCTTCCAGCAACTGCTTGACGTTGCGCATGGCCTGTTCGGCCTGGGCGCGCGGATCACCGAGGCCCACCAGTTGGCCGTTGAAATCGGTGCCGACCTGGCCACGCACATACACGGTATTGCCGGCGCGAACGGCCTGGCACAAATCGTTGTCCAGCGTCTGGTTCGGGTAGGTGTCTTTGGTGTTGAACATGCGGATGCGGGTATGAGTAGGCATTAACGAACTCCCATGAGGCTGGCTTTCTGAACGGGTGCGCGGGCGGCGTCGGCTTGACGCTGGGTCGCATCCCGATAATTGAAATAGGTGTGCTGCTTAACGATGTGATCGGCGATGTGCTTGGCGTCGTGCCAAACGCCCCAGATGAACGCGGAGCCACGACGGGACTGCCACGGCAACCCGACGAAATACACCCCCGGCTCGGCCGACACGCCGCGCTGGTGCTGCGGTTTGCCGTTTTCCTTGAAGGCATCGACCTTCAGCCAGCTGTAGTCGGTGGAGTAACCGGTGGCCCAGATGATCGTGGTCACGCCGGCCTTGAGCAGGTCCAGTTCCAGGATTGGGTTTGTCACGCAATCCGGATCGGCCAGCATGGCCCGGGCTTGCGGTTCCAGCGGCAGGTCCAGGCCGTTGCGCTCGATATAGGCGTCGGCCTTGTCGAGCAGCGCGAGGTAGTTTTCATCGCCACGGCGGATGTTGTCGGCTAGGTTGTCTTCAAAACTGACCACGGCGCCATTGAACGATTGAGTCAGGCCGACCAGGGTCATGCCCTGATGCGCCAGGCGGCGGAAGTCCACGGTGTGGCCGCCACGGGCACCGCTCACGGCGATGGTCACGTGTTCCTTGCCCGGTTGCATGGCCTCGGCATCCCACTCGCCCAGCACCCCCAGCCACCAGCAGAAATCGCGGTTGCGGTAGGCGCGCGGCGGACGGTCGTGGGCGCCGACCGAGAGGTAGACCTGTTTGCCGGAACGTTGCAGCTCATCGGCGATCTGCACGCCCGACGACCCGGCGCCCACCACCAGCACCGCGCCTTCGGCCAGTTGCTGCGGGTTGTAGTACTGGGCAGAGTGAATCTGGCTGATGCCGGCCATTGGCGGGGCAATCGGCGGGATGGCCGGACGCTGGAACGGGCCGGTGGCGACCACCACGTGGCGGGCCTCGATCACGCCGTCAGAGGTTTCAACGGTGAAACCCGGACGGTCGGCATTACGTTCCACTTTCCTGACTTCAACACCAGTGCGGATCGGCGCGTTGAACTTGCGGGCATAGACTTCGAAGTACTCGGCCACCTGCTCTTTGCCGGCGAAGGCGTCCGGGTCGAGGCCGTCGAATTCCAGGCCCGGGAAGCGGTCGTGCCAGGCAGGACCGTTGGCCACCAGCGAATCCCAGCGGCCGGTGCGCCAGGCTTCGGCGATACGGTTGCGCTCCAGCACGAGGTGGGGCACACCGAGTTTGCTCAGGTGTTCACTCATGGCCACGCCGGCCTGGCCGGCGCCAACAACAAGCGTATCAATTGCGGTTTTATCAACTGTCATGGCTGTGCACTTCTGAAAGGTGGTTTGATTCAGGTCGGTCATGGCTGCCGCCTCGATGCTGATCACTGTTGTTCTTCTGCTGCGGCTATCGGTATCGGGGTGTTGGCCGCATTCTGTTCGGAGCCGGGAAATAGCGAAATTATGTTTTTTGTGGTTGCTGGCGAGGAAAAAGCGTCGAGGTGACCGGCTGGCCGTGCGAGGTTGCGGTCGACCCGATCCCGGCCTATGGTCCAAGCGATGCATTGCCCGCGACCGGCGCGAAGACCCGGCGCGGATTGCTGTCCATCCAGTGCGGATTCACGCAAGGAGTGATGACATGCCCGACTATTCCCGTCCTGCCGTACTCGAACTGATTGGCAATACCCCGCTGGTACGCGTCAGCCGGTTCGATACCGGTCCCTGCACGCTGTTTCTCAAGCTCGAATCACAGAACCCCGGCGGTTCGATCAAGGACCGCATCGGTCTGGCCATGATCGACACCGCCGAACGCGACGGCCGCCTCAGGCCCGGTGGCACCATCGTCGAAGCCACCGCCGGCAACACTGGCCTGGGCCTGGCCCTGGTCGGCCGCGCCAAGGGCTATCGCGTCGTGCTGGTGGTGCCGGACAAGATGTCCACCGAGAAGGTCTTGCACCTCAAGGCCATGGGCGCCGAGGTGCACATCACCCGCTCCGATGTCGGCAAGGGCCATCCCGAGTACTACCAAGACGTCGCCGCACGGCTGGCGGCGGAAATTCCCGATGCGTTTTTCGCCGACCAGTTCAACAACCCGGCCAACCCGCTGGCCCACGAATGCAGCACCGCGCCGGAGATCTGGGCGCAAACCCAGCATGATGTGGACGCCATCGTCGTCGGCGTCGGTTCGGCCGGTACCCTCACCGGCCTGACCCGCTTCTTCAAACGCGTGCAGCCGGACCTGGAAATGGTCCTGGCCGACCCGGTCGGTTCGGTGATGGCCGAATACAGCCGCGGTGGCACCCTCCCCACCCCCGGTTCCTGGGCGGTGGAAGGCATCGGCGAAGACTTCATCCCGTCGATTGCCGACCTGTCCAGCGTGCGCCACGCCTATTCGATCAGCGACGAAGAAAGCTTCGACCATGCCCGCCAGTTGCTGCGCGCCGAAGGCATTCTCGGCGGCTCGTCGACCGGTACCTTGCTGGCGGCGGCGCTGCGTTACTGCCGCGAACAGACCCAGCCGAAACGGGTGGTGAGCTTCGTCTGCGACACCGGTACGCGATACCTGTCGAAGGTCTACAACGACCAGTGGATGAACGATCAGGGCCTGCTGCAACGCAAGCACTACGGCGACCTGCGCGACCTGATCGCGCGGCGTTTCGAGGATGGCCGGGTGATCAGCGTCGGCCCCGACGACACCCTGCTCACCGCGTTCCAGCGCATGCGCCTGGCGGACGTGTCGCAATTGCCGGTGCTGGTAAAGGGTCAGCAACTGGTCGGCGTGATCGACGAGTCCGACATCCTGCTGGGGGTGCATGAAGACGTTGCGCACTTCCGTAAAACCGTGGCCAGCGCCATGACCGACAAACTGCAGACCCTGTCCCCCGCTGCCACCCTGGCGGAACTGGAGGCAGAGCTGGGCCGTGGGCTGGTGGCGATCATCCAGGATGCCTCGGGCTTCCACGGCCTGATTACCCGAACCGACATGCTCAACCATTTGCGGAGATCCCTGCCATGAGTCAACAGGACAAAAACGCCCCGCCTCAGGGCTTCGCCACCCGGGTGATCCACGCCGGGCAAACGCCGGACCCATCCACCGGGGCCTTGATGCCGCCGATCTACGCCAACTCCACCTACCTGCAACAGAGCCCCGGGGTGCACAAGGGCCTGGACTACGGTCGCTCGCACAATCCGACACGCTGGGCCCTGGAGCGCTGCGTGGCCGACCTCGAAGGCGGCACCCGGGGCTTTGCCTTCGCCTCGGGCCTGGCGACCATTTCCACGGTGCTCGAACTGCTCGATGCCGGTTCGCACGTCGTCTCCGGCAACGACCTGTACGGCGGCACCTTCCGCCTGTTCGACAAGGTGCGCCAGCGCAGCGCCGGGCACCGCTTCAGCTTCGTCGACCTGACCGACCTGGCGGCGTTCGAGGCGTCCCTGCAGGACGACACCCGCATGGTCATGGTCGAGACCCCGAGCAATCCGCTGCTGCGCCTCACCGACCTCGCCGCCATCGCCCGCACCTGCCGCGCGCGCGGCATCATCAGCGTGGCCGACAACACCTTCGCCAGCCCGTGGATCCAGCGCCCTCTGGAACTGGGTTTCGACATCGTGCTGCACTCGACCACCAAATACCTCAACGGCCACTCCGACGTGATCGGCGGCATCGCCGTGGTCGGGCAGAACGCCGAACTGGCCGAGCGCCTGGGCTTTTTGCAAAACGCCGTCGGCGCCATCGCCGGCCCGTTCGACGCCTTCCTCACCCTGCGCGGGGTGAAGACCCTGGCCCTGCGCATGGAACGCCATTGCAGCAACGCACTGGAACTGGCGCAGTGGCTGGAGCGTCAGCCGCAAGTCTCACGGGTCTACTACCCCGGCCTGCCCTCACACCCGCAGCACGAACTGGCCCAGCGGCAAATGCGCGGATTCGGCGGGATGATCTCCCTCGACCTCAACAGCGACCTGGCGGGCGCCAAACGCTTCCTCGAGAACGTGCAGATCTTCGCCCTGGCCGAGAGCCTGGGCGGCGTGGAAAGCCTGATCGAACACCCGGCGATCATGACCCACGCCACCATCCCGCCCGATACCCGGGCAGAGTTGGGGATTGGTGATGGGCTGGTGCGGTTGTCGGTGGGGGTTGAGGATGTCGAAGACTTGCGCGCGGATCTGGCGCAGGCGTTGGCGCGGATGTGAGTTGTCCAGAACATCAGTCAAGTCCTGAGTACCCCAACCCCTGTGGGAGCGAGCCTGCTCGCGAAAGCGTCAGTTCAGTCAACATCAATGTTGAATGACATACCGCATTCGCGAGCAGGCTCGCTCCCACAGGTTTTGCGCCATCTCTCATGTTGCAGGCTGGTCAAGTACGCCGTAGCCCCTATAATCGCGCCGTTTTCGTCTACCCTCACGAAGCGTCGTGCAGCAATCAGCTTGTGCGGGGCGCATCGACATTTTTCCGCTATTGAACCGGAGAACTTCCATGCTCAAACGTACCCTGGCTATGGCCGTCGGCCTGACCCTGTCCCTTTCCACCCTGCTGGCACAGGCTGCCGAGACCCTCAAGGTCAGCGCCATTCCCGACGAAGCCCCCACCGAATTGCTGCGCAAGTTCAAGCCACTGGGCGAATACCTCGAGAAGCAACTGGGCATGAAGGTCGAGTTCGTACCGGTGTCCGACTACCCGGCGGTGGTCGAGGCGCTGGCCACCGACCGTATCGACATGGCCTGGCTGGGCGGTTTCACCTTCGTGCAGGCACGTTTGAAAACCGGCAATGCCATTCCCCTGGTACAGCGTGAGCAGGATGCGCAGTTCACCAGCAAATTCATCACCGCCGACCCAGCGGTCAAATCCCTGGCCGACCTCAAGGGCAAATCGTTCGCCTTCGGCTCGGTCTCGTCGACGTCCGGCAGCCTGATGCCGCGTTATTTCATGCTGCAGGACGGCATCAAGCCGGAAACCTATTTCAGCCGCGTCGGTTACTCCGGCGCCCACGACGCCACGGTCGCCTGGGTTCAGGCGGGCAAAGTGGATGCCGGTGTCCTCAACGCCAGCGTCTGGGAAAAACTGGTCAAGGCCGGCAAGGTCGACACCGACAAGGTCAAGGTCTTCGCCACCACGCCGGCCTACTTCGACTACAACTGGACCGTGCGCGGCACCCTCGACCCGGCCCTTGCCGAGAAAATCAAGGCCGCCTTCCTCGCGCTCGACCCGGCCAACCCGGAGCAAAAGGCGATCCTGGACCTGCAGGCCGCCAGCCGCTTCATCGAGACCAAGCCTGAGAACTACAAGGGCATCGAGGAAGCCGCGCGCGCTGCCGACCTGCTGAAATGACCCTGCATCTGAACCGGGTCAGCCTCACCCACGACACGGGCGTGCGGGCGCTGCATGAGGTCGACCTGCACATCAGCGCCGGTGAGCAGGTGGCGATCATCGGCCCCTCCGGCGCCGGCAAGTCGAGCCTGCTGAACCTGCTGGCCACCGCCCTGCGCCCCGGCAGCGGCACGGTCGAAGTGCTCGGCGAGCAAGCCTGGCAGCTCGGCGCCCGAAAGCGCCAACGCCTGCGCGCGCGCATCGGCCTGGTGCATCAGGCGCCGCCGCTGCCACCGCGCCAGCGCGTGGTCACGGCGGTGCTGGCCGGCAAGCTGGGGCAATGGGGTTTTGCCAAAAGCCTGCTGAGCCTGTTGCATCCGGTGGATGTGCCCGGTGCACGCGCGGCCCTGGTTAAACTCGACCTTGGCGACAAACTGTTCGCCCAGTGCCAGCAATTATCCGGTGGCCAACTGCAGCGCGTGGGCATTGCCCGCGTGCTGTACCAGGCCCCCGACGTGCTGCTGGCCGATGAGCCGGTGTCGGCGATGGACCCGGTGCTGGCCGGGCACACCCTGTCGATCCTCTGCCGCCACGCCCGGGAACACAAGGTGACCCTGGTCGCCAGCCTGCATGCGGTGGATCTGGCGCTGAGCAACTTCTCGCGCATCATCGGTTTGCGCGACGGCCAGATCCTCTTCGATCTTCCCGCTGCCGACGTCGACCAGGATTTGCTCGACCGGCTCTACGCCAACGAGCAACTGCAATCCCCGCCCGCTCCGGTGGCGCCCTTGAGCCTGCAGATTCCCCGATGCTGACGCGCGATACACGAGACCCGGCCACCCTGCCCCGCCTGCTGCTCAGTCTGTTGGCGCTGGCCCTGCTGTGGCCCGGCCTCCACTTCAGCGAACTGGACCTGGGCGTGCTGCTCAAGGCCGACAGCCAGAGTGAAATGGGCCGTTTCGTTTCGGCCTTCTGGCCACCGGCCCATGGCGAAGAGTTCCTCCAGCTGCTGTGGCAAGCCACCTTGCAGACCCTGGCCATCGCCACCGCCGGCATGGCCCTGGCCTTGCTGCTGGCCGTGCCCGCCAGCCTGCTCGCCAGCCGCGCCCTGTCGCTGTCGGCCGCTTCGCGCAGCGGCCGCCCGAGCGCCCTGGGCCGGTTGTTGCGCTGGCCGGTGCGCGGCTTGCTGATCTTCCTGCGCAGCGTGCCGGAAATCGTCTGGGCCCTGCTGTTCGTGCGCGCCGTCGGCCTTGGCCCCACCGCCGGGGTACTGGCCATCGCCATCACCTACAGCGGCATGCTGGGCAAGGTCTACGCGGAAATCTTCGAGTCGGTCGACCAGCGCCCCGCCCACTCACTGCTGCAAGCCGGCAGTGGCCGGTTGGCGGCGTTCTGCTACGGCATCCTGCCCAATGTCGCGGCGGAGCTGCTGTCGTACACCGTGTACCGCTGGGAATGCGCGATCCGCGCGTCCGTGGTGATGGGCTTCGTCGGCGCCGGCGGACTGGGCCAGCAGATCGACCTGTCGCTGCGCATGTTCGCCGGCGGTGAAGTGGCGAGCATGCTGCTGACCTTCTTCGTCCTGGTGCTGTTCGCCGACCAGATCAGCCGCCTGCTGCGCTGGAGGTTCGCATGAATCGCCTGATCAACCTGCTGCTGATCCTCTGCATCAGCGCCGCCGTCATCGCCTCGTTCCGCTATCTGGGCATCGACCTCGGCGAACTGACAGGCAGCGGAAACCTGAAGCAGATGGGCGCCTACGTGCTGCGCTTTCTCAGCCCGGACCTGAGCGCCAGCCACCTGCAAGCCATCGGCCGTGGCGCCGTGGAAACCATGGCAATGTCCGCCCTCGGCACCCTGCTCGCGGCGGTGTTTGGCCTGCTGCTGGCGCTGCCGGCGGCCGGGCGTTTCGGCTGGCTGCTGCAGAGCGCGTCGCGACTTGTACTCAATGGCCTGCGCGCCATTCCCGAACTGGTGTGGGCCGCGCTGATGGTGCTGGCCGCCGGACTCGGCCCGAACGCCGGCACCCTGGCACTGGCCATGCACACCACCGGCGTACTCGGCCGCCTGTTCGCCGAAGCGCTGGAAAACACCCCGCCGCAACCGGCCGAAGCCATTCGTTTGCAGGGCGGCAACGTGGTCTGGGCCTTCTGCTACGGCACCCTGCCCAACCTGTTTCCGCAGCTGCTGGCGTACATTTTGTACCGCTGGGAGAACAACATTCGCATGGCCAGCGTGTTGGGGTTTGTTGGGGCTGGGGGGTTGGGGCAGATGCTGTATGTGAGTCTTAGCCTGTTTCAGGAGGCTCAGGCTAGTACGGTGATTTTGGCGATGTTGGTGCTGGTGTTTGCGGTTGATGGGTTGAGTAGTTGGAGTCGGCAGCGGTGGGTTAAGGCGTAATGAGATGGAGTTGAGTGCCGCGCTTTATGGCTCCGATAAGATAAGTAGGAACTAAGCAGCAGTCCTCGGAATGTATAGAGCGGAAATAAACGCTCCGACCGGGACAGCTGGCGTGTAGAATAGTTCAACTTTAAACGGAGTTAATTTTGCAATGGAGTTTGTATGAGTCACGCTGAATCGTTACCACCGCCCCGCCCCATCACGATTCCGTTCAATACTCAAGAAATTGACTTGGGTGATTTTTTCACCACCCTGTGGCATCAAAAGTACCTGATCGCAGGCATAGCCCTGGCAGTCACAACGCTGGCAGCGGTCTACGCCTTTACAGCGACACCTCAATACCGGACGAAGACATTTCTTCGTCCTCCGTCTATTAAAGATCTTGATGCACTCAATCAGACAGGAGTTTACGCACTCAATCCCGAAGAATCACTCAAACGCGTCGGTGCTGCACTCAACTCCTATGAAGTGCGTAAATCCTACTTCGATCAGCACCAAGAGCAATTCTCCGGTATTGACTCAGGTGACTTGACACAAGCCTTCGAACGCTTCAACAGCGATGCATTCAGGATTACTCAGCCAAGTAACAAGGGTGGCGACAACCTTACCAACTTCGTCGGACTGGAAATCACTTTTCCGGGAACAGTCGAAGGTCATGTCATTCTTAACGGGATCGTGCAAGAGGCCATCAAAAGCGAACGCAAGCAGATCCAGGACGACTTGAACAGTGTGATTGACAACAGTCTCAACACCTTGGAACGCAAGATGGGTATTGCCCGCGCCAGTTATGAGGCCGACAAGGACTCAACCATTGCCAAAATCAGCGAAAGTGACTTTCTCCGGCGCGCACAGTTGCAGGATGAGTTGCGTGCACTTCGTACAGAGCTGCGCGACCGTCGGGAAAGTCGTATCGCCCAGTTGAACGAGTCAATCAACATCGCCCGTGAGTTGGGGATCGTGAAACCGACTACCCCCACGGCGATGGGGCAAAGCAACGGTGTAACTCAGGGCAATGTTTTTCGTGCGGAAGTTTTCAACGAGCAGTTCCCGCTGCACTTCATGGGCACTGAAGCGCTTGGGGCCGAGCGAAATGCCCTGCTGGCACGAAAGTCTGACGACCATGCCAGCCCCCGGATCTCCGAGATCAAAAAAGAGCTTCAGCTGCTGGAACAAAATCGACAGATTGAACGACTTAAATCGCGCAAAAATGATGATCTATTCCTGAACACGCTGGTTGATATGCGGGCAGAAAAAACAAGATTGGAACATATCAATCGCGATCTGAGTGACCTGGCGCTGGTCAAGATTGACCAGCAGGCTGTCAAGCCAAACAACCCGATAAAGCCTAACAAGTTGCTGATCCTGATTCTCGGGATGTTCGGAGGCTGTGTGCTCGGAATATTCGTCGCACTGATACGCGGCATTGTACTTAGGCGCTCTGCCAGCCGTTACGCGGTGAGCACAGAGAAAGTGCTTTTAGGGCAATCAACAAGCACGATGGCAAATAGCCGCATATCATGAGTGTTGGCCTGCGTGGCCTCGACGAATTTCGATGAATTGCCTGGCGATTTCAAGCTGCCGGTCACTGATGACAATGAACCATACGGCCGCGTGGGTTTCCATTTGCTGCCCTGAATAAAGGAAATCACACATGGCCGTGATTACAGGCACAACGAACAGCGATGAACTGTTCGGGACAAGTCAGCCCGACAGCATTATCGGCCTGGCGGGGGATGACATTCTCGACGGCGGTGTAGGTCTGGACACGTTGGACGGCGGCAGCGGAGATGACACCTACATTCTCGATAAAATCCCCGAGCTGAAGTCTGACTTCACAAATGTATCCGGGCTTTTGATTACCGGCGTCATGGACCCCAAGTATGTATGGGGCGCTACTCCACCGCCAATCGACGCTATATTCCTTTCCGAATCATCCGGACTGTATTGGGGCCAAGCCAGCTACGACGACCGTGGCAGGGGTATTATTATCACCCACTGGGTTTCCTTTGAGTCTGCGGGGGGATTAGCCTCCCCGCATAACGTCGGCGAAAGCTTCTTCTACAACTACCACGTAGACCAAGACCAAATAGTGGACAGCGGTGGTACCGATCTGGTCAAGTCCAGCCTGGCCAGCTACACCCTGGGCAGCACCCTGGAAAACCTGGAACTGACAGGCAGCGAAAATATCAATGGTGACGGTAACGACCTGAACAACCGGCTGACCGGCAACAGTGGCAAGAACACCCTGATGGGCTACGGTGGCGACGATATCCTGGACGGAGGCGCGGGTGCCGACTTGATGCAGGGCGGCGATGGAGGCGACACCTATTACGTCGACAATCTCGCCGATGTGGTCAGCGAAACCGGCACCGGCGGCGTTGACCTGGTCGCCAACTCCCTCGCCAATTACGTGCTCGGTGCCAATATCGAGAGTGGCCGCATTCTCTCGACCGGGACCTCCAACCTGGGCGGCAACGCTCTCGACAACGTACTCTACTCTGGTAGCGGCAATAATAGTCTCTACGGTAATACGGGCTTCGATACCGTTTCATATGAGTACGCGGACGCTGCTGTCACCATCAATCTGGGCTCCGTATCGCAAGTCACGGGCGGCTCCGGCACGGACGCCCTGGGAAGCATCGAGGCGGTGATCGGAAGCCGGTTCAACGACACCCTGATCGGTAACTCGCAAGACAATACCCTCGATGGCAGTGTCGGTCGTGATCTTGTCAAGGGAGAAGGCGGCAACGATACCCTGATGGCTGAAGGGGGATATTCGGCGACGCTGGAGTCGATTGATTACGAGACGACATACGATGAATTTGGCAATCAGATTAGCGGCTTTGAATTCTGGTTCTACCACGGCGAAACCCTCGACGGTGGCACCGGCAACGATTTCGTCAGTTATGCCAATGCCCAATCGAGCGTGGTGGTGAACCTGACCAGCGGCTTTGGGTATGCAACGGGTGCCATTGCCCTGCTTAACAGCAGGCCTGCTCCGGAGACCGGCATAGGGAATTTCATCAACGACGTGGAACAAGCCATCTCAGACTTTGCCGACCAGTTGTGGAGTATCGAGAACATCATCGGCAGTAGTTTCAATGATGTTCTGACCGGCGATAATGCGGCCAATATCCTCAGCGGCAAGTCGGGTGCCGACACTTTGATCGGCGGACTCGGCAACGACACCTACTATGTCGACAACATCGGCGACGTCGTTACCGAAACCGATGCGACGCTCAGCAGCGGCGGTAGCGATACCGTCCATAGCGCGCTCAACGCCTACACCCTCGGCGCCAATGTCGAGAACGGGCGCCTCACCGCCACCGGGGTTGCCGCCCTCACAGGCAACAGCCTCAATAACACCCTCTTTTCCGGGACCGGCAACAATGTCCTCAATGGCATGACCGGCGTCGACGCGGTCTCCTACGTCTATGCCGGCAGTGCAGTTACCGCCAGCCTGGCAATGACCACGGCCCAGGCAACCGGCGGATCAGGCACCGACACCCTGATCGCCATCGAAAACCTCACGGGCTCCAACTACGACGACACGCTCACGGGCAACGCCGCCGCCAACCTGCTGAACGGTGGCGCCGGCAATGACGTTTTGAATGGCGGCGCAGGCCTCGACAGAATGACGGGCGGTGAGGGTTCTGACACCTACTACGTCAGCAGCGCCGACGACGTCGTGGTTGAAACCAATGCGATAGCCAGCACCGGCGGCAGCGACACGGTCTATAGCTACCTCGACACCTACACCCTCGGCGCCAATGTCGAGAACGGTCGCCTCCTCGCCACCGGGGTTGCCACTCTCACGGGCAATAGCCTCGACAACACCCTGTTTGCCGCGGCCGGTAGCAACGTCCTCAATGGCAGCACCGGTGTCGACACAGCCTCTTACGCCTATGCCGGCAGCGCAGTCACCGTCAGCCTGGCCGTGACCACGGCCCAGGCCACCGGCGGATCAGGCTCCGACACCCTGATCGCCATCGAAAACCTCACCGGCTCCAACTACAACGACACGCTCACGGGCAACGCCGCCGCCAACCTGCTCGATGGTGGTGCCGGTAATGACGTTTTGAATGGCGGCGCAGGCCTCGACCGAATGACAGGCGGTGAGGGTTCTGACACCTACTACGTCAGCAGCGCCGGCGACGTCGTGATTGAAACCAATTCGACGGCCAGTTCCGGCGGCAGCGACACGGTCTACAGCTATCTCGGCGCCTACACCCTCGGCACCAATGTCGAGAACGGTCGCCTCCTCGCCACCGGGATTGCCGCTCTCACAGGCAATAGCCTCGACAACACCCTGTTTGCCGCGGCCGGCAACAACGTCCTCAATGGCGGCATCGGCGTCGACACGGCCTCTTACGTCTATGCCGGCAGCGCAGTCACCGTCAACCTGGCTGTGGCCACGGCCCAGGCCACAGCTGGATCAGGCTCGGACACCCTGATCGCCATCGAAAACCTCACGGGCTCCAACTACAACGACACGCTCACGGGTAACGGCGCAGCCAACCTGCTCATTGGTGGCGCCGGCAATGACGTTTTGAATGGCGGCGCAGGCCTCGACAGGATGACGGGCGGTGATGGTTCTGACTCCTATTACGTCGACAACATTCTCGACGTCGTGATGGAAACCAATGCCACGGCAAGCATTGGCGGCAGCGACACGGTCTACAGCTTTATCAGCGTCTACACCCTGGGCGCCAATGTCGAGAACGGGCGCCTCCTCACGACCGGGGCCGCCACCCTTACGGGCAACAGTCTCGACAACACGCTCTATTCCGGGGCCGGCAGCAACCTGCTCGATGGCAGCACCGGCGTCGACACCGCCTCCTACCTCTATGCCGCCAGCGCCGTCAGCGCCAGCCTGGCCGTGACCACGGCCCAGGCCACCGGTGGATCAGGCTCCGACATCCTGCTAGCCATCGAAAACCTCACCGGTTCCAACTACAACGACAGGCTCACGGGCAACGCCGCCGCCAACCTGCTGAACGGTGGAAGCGGGAACGACATCCTGATCGGCGGGATGGGCAAGGATGTTCTCACCGGCGGCGCCGGCAACGACATCTTCGACTTCAACGTCGTCGCTGAAACGGGGCTGACCAGCTCCACCTGGGACATCATCAGTGACTTCACCCGAGGGACCGACAAGATTGACCTGTCGACGCTGGACGCCAACACGGCGACGGTAACCAATGAAGCCTTCAATTCGATCATCGGTAGTACCGCAGCCTTCAGTGCGGCCGGCCAGTTGAAAGTTTCAGGGGGCGTGCTCTATGGCAACACCGATGCCGACGGCGCCGCCGAGTTCGCCATCCAGATCGTCGGTCTCAACACCGCGACCACGGCAGACTTTATACTTTGACTTGCGGATCTGGCACCTGACATCGTGGCGCGTGGTGAATCGCCCTTGATTTACTAGCCCATACCAAAAACCCTTCCTGCGCATCAACGCAGGAAGGGTTTTTTGTTAGCGGCTGATCACTCTTTAGCCTGGCTCAACTTGGTGAACAACTCGGTCGGCACTTTCTTGCCGTTGGAGGTGTACTGGTTGGTGCGGAACTTGTACACCTCACCCTCGGACAGGAAGCCGTCGCCGTTGGCGTCCATCGCCTTGAATTCCTCTGTGCCCTTGGGCGCCACGGCCAGCAGTTCCTTGAGCGACACGCGTCCGTCATCATCGGTGTCTGTGCGGGCGAAAGACGCATCGCCGCACTTGCCTTCACCGCACTTGCCTTCGGCCTGGGTCTTTTGCGCGCTGGCTTCGCTGGCACCGCACTTGCCTTCGCCACACTTGCCCTCGCCACACTTGCCTTCGCTGGTCTTTTCCGCGGAGGCCAGTTGATAGCCCTGAGGCAGGGCTTCGGCGGAAAATGCCGAGGAGGCGAAGTTGATACCGCCGACCAGTGCAACAGCGATCAGGCCAATACGGGTTTTGTTCGACTGGATACGAGACATGTTGATACTCCGGATCAATGACGTGGCGGGACCACTTTTGGTCGTACCACAAGGGTTGATGAACCTGGTTGCGAGCTGCGTTGTGCTTCTCGCTTTGGCAGGTCTATTTGGCCCCAGTGGTGTATCCCGGCTGTATCCGTGGTGAGTGGGTTTTGTAGGGTTGTAGTCGGATTTCGTGCGCTGATACACAGCGATACACGAAAGCCGGTATTCAGTGATCAGGGATGTTTTTTGCTTGCGTGGGGATCGCTCGACATTGCCCACGAGCGCTTGTTTAAAAAGGTTGTAGGGTATTTCCGGCGGGCTACAAGACCTTGCGTCGTTGCCTACGGGTACGCCAGAATCCGCCGGCTTGTGCGTCTAGGGGTCGGGTTCTATCGTGTCCGCGTCGCTGCCAATTCAGCGATCAGGCTTGGAACCCTGATGAGTAAACGGCGCATGACGCCCTTCATAACAATGCTTGCATGCTTTTGAGTGTGTACTCCGTTATGGCGGCTGTGCGTGGGAGACCTTCGAGGTCTGCCGGGTTCCGTTTACCCCGGGTTCCAACCTGCGTACAGCTGCCACCCTTCGCTTGGAACCGAATGGTGCAGCTTTAACTCGTAGACGGAGAGTTGCCATGTTCAAGGTCACCCCCAACCCGCCGGACACCGATCCGACATCCCCCTGCGAACCCGATTCAAACAGGCTCAACGAGGCCGCCGAATCCGCCTTCCACGTCCCCTCCACCGCCGACATCAAAGCCACGCCGCGCACGCCTGGCACGCTGTTTACCGTCGACCCCGAGGCCGATACCGAAACGCTGATGGTGTATCTGGTCGAGACGCTGGCCTCGGTTGATGTGATGGTGCATCAGTTGGTGGATCATCTGGAGGGTGGGTCGCGCAATGCCCTGTTGGGGATTTCCAATAGTGTGATGCTGGCGGAGATTACGGCGAATCGGGTGTTGGATCAGATTGATCCGCGTGAATAAACACTGACTCTGTGGCGAGGGGGCTTGCCCCCGTTCGGCGGCGAAGCCGTCGCAAAACCTGACTGCACTATTTGACTGAAGAAAAGCGGGGGCCGCTTCGCAGCCCAACGGGGGCAAGCCCCCTCGCCACAGGGGTTGTGTGTTTGATGTTGGGTGATGGCTTAGTTCGGGTCGAGTAAGCCGCCGCTCCAGTGACGCGACATCCGGCTGCCGGTGAATTTCGCTACGCCCATGCCCTGGGCGATCAGTCGGTCGCGATAGCGCGTGACCAGGCGTCCTGCTTGTTCGGCATGCAGGATCACTTCGGAAGTCGGGTCGCCGGGGGTCCTGAGGATCCGGGCAAAGCGCTGCCCTTCTTCGACAAAATCCCCCAGCTCTTTTTCGAAGATCAGCACACCGGGTTGCGGGGCGATGATGGTTTCCATGTGGCCCATTTCCACGGCCTCGACGGGCCAGTCTGCAAGCGCCACGGACTCATCGATGACGCCGAACGCGCACAGCCAGTGGTACAGCCCTTCGGCATCCGACTCGGCGAAACGGTCGTTGACATCGCCCTGCCCTCGCAGCTCCAGGGTCGCGGCCATGCGCCCTGCTGTGACGCCGTCGCGTATCCATGGGGCGATGATGGTTTCTTCGAAGGAACCGTCGCCGCCGTCATCCCAGATGATCGCCACGTCCATCTTCATCGCCGCCGCCAGTTCGCGACCGCGGGGCCAGAAACTGCGGTGCACGTAGAGGTACGGCAGGGCTTCGTCGTCGGTGTGCAGGTCGAGCATCACGTCGGCCGGGGCGGCCAGTTGCACCAGTTGCTTTTGCCATTGCTGGACGCAGGTCGAAGGTCGCGCCATGGCCGCCGACTGGTCGAACGCGCGATTGAAGTTGTGCCCGGTCGCGTCGTGGTAACGCCCGAGTATCCGGCCCTGGCGAAACTGTCCGATGCCCAGTGGATTGGCTTGAGGCACCACGGTGACCTGGCCCTTGAGCCGGCCCTGGGCTTCGGCGATCTGTAGCCGTTGCATCAGCACGTGCAGGACCAGCATCCCGGCGATTTCATCGGCATGCACTCCGGCCTGCAGGTGCACGTTCGGCCCGCTGCCATCGCCGGCATAGCGCCAGGCACCGACCCGCACGGCATCGCCGTTGTTGTTGCTGACACTGAACGAAATATCCTGCGGCATTGGCTTTCCCTCCTGTCATGACCGTTGAAAAACGCTGTATCGCAGCGGTCGAGGCTGGTGATTGAACAGGCGTTCAACTAAGCTCGACAGCGTGGAAGCTCATCCAGGGACAGCCTTGTGACAACCGATGCCCCGAAAAACCGTCGCGCCGAACCCGAAGACCGCCGCGAAATGCTGGTGGCGGCCACCCTGCGCTGCCTGGGCCGCGACGGTCACGCCGGAATCTCCGTGCGGCGCATCGCCACCGAAGCCGGGGTGTCCGTGGGTTTGCTCAACCATCACTTCGGCAGCATCGAGGCACTGATCGCCGACACCTACCAGCGGCTCGCGAGCGAGCTGACCACTGCCCTGCTCCAGGAAATCGAACAGGCACAGACACCTGCGCAGAAGATCGATGCCTTCCTGGAAGGCTCGTTTTCACCCAGGGTCATGGACCCGAAACTGCTCGGGGTGTGGGTGGTGTTCTGGAGCCTGATCCGTCACTCCGAACACGTCAGCCAGTCCCACGAAAAAAGCTACCGCGCCTACCTCGATCTGATCCGCCAGTTGCTCGACGGGCTGGCCGCCAGCGAAGGCTTCGTGATTCACGACACCCGCCTGGCCGCCATCGGCCTATCGGCGATGCTCGACGGTCTCTGGCTCGAGTGGTGCCTGAACCCCGAGACCTTCAGCGCCGCCAACGGACTGCATATCTGCCGTTGCTGGATAAAGGGGCTGCGTCACGGAGCATTCAGCACCGACGACGTCCTGTGACGGGTGCCGGCCGAAGATCATCGCCAGGGTGCCGCTGACGGCGATCAGCCCGGCGCCGATCATCAGTGACGTGTCCATCAGCGTGCCCCAGACCAGGCTCGACAGGGCAAACGCCCAGATCAAGCCGGTGTATTCGAACGGCGCGAGCAAAGTCGCGGTGGCCCGGCGGAAACTGGCGAACAACAGAAACTGGCCGATGCCGCCCACCAGGCCGGCGCCGAGCATGCCCAGCCAGGCCGGTGTCGGCGAGGGTGTGTAAGTCCACGGCAGGGCCACCGCCATGCAAATCACAAACACCACGTTGGTGATCAGCATCTGTTCCAGCACGGAGGTCTGGTCATCCACCTGTCGCAGCTGGATGTAAGTGAACGCCCAGCACATCGCCGCCAGCAAGGTCAGGACGATCGGCAACGGATCGGTCATGTGGTCGGGGCGACAGGCAATGACCACTCCGACGAATCCGACGATCAGGCTGAACCACTGCCAGCCGCTGGCGCGCTCCTTGAGGATCACCGCCGCCAGCACCGTGACCATGATCGGCGCGGAAAAATACAGGGTGGTCATCTCGGCCAGGGTCAGGTCCCGGGCCGCCGTGTAGTACAACACCCAGGCCACTATCGACAGCAAGCCGCGCACCACCAACAGGCGCCTGCTCGGTGAATGCCAGGCCCGCTGGATAACGCGCGAACGCCCCGCCAGCAGCACGGCCACGACCACCACGGCGGCGCGCCAGAACAGAATGGTGACCACCGAATAATCGGCCACCAGCCACTTGATGACCGCATCCTGCAACGACAGGAACGCGTAGCCCAGGGTGCACAGGCCAATGCCCTGCAGCGAGCGGTCGACTGTCGACGAACTCATCAGGCGGACCTGCGCACAGGCGTTCCGCGCCGCTCGGCGAAGGCAAACAGCGCTTCGATCAGGAAGGTCAGGCAGACGTAGACCCCGGCCACCAGCAACAGGGGCTCGTACACTTGCAGGGTTTGCGCGCGGACCACGTTGGCGGCGCCGAGCAGGTCGATCACGGCGATGGTCGAGGCCAGTGCCGTGGACTTGAGCAGCATCACGGTTTCCCCCGCCAGGGTCGGCAACAGCAGGCGCAGGGCCCGGGGCAAACGCACCCGCAGCAACGACTGGCGCGCGGTCATGCCAAAGGCCGAGGCCGCTTCCATTTCCCCCTTGGGCACCGCCAGCAGGCCACCGCGAATCACTTCGCCGACATAGGCCCCCATCGACACCACCAGGGCGAACACGATGTACCAGTAGCCATCGCGCAGGTACGGCCAGAGGAAGCTGCCGCGAATCAGCGGGAACTGGGCAAACAGGCTGCCCAGCCCGTAGTAGTAGATGTAGATCTGGATCAGCAACGGCGTGCCGCGCGTGACGCTGGTGTAGAACAGGCTGACCTTGGCGATCACCTTGTTTTTCGAGATCCGCGCCAGCGCCACCAGCACCGCCAGCAGGTAACCGAACACACTGGAGACCAACAGAATGATGAGGGTGGTTTGCAGCCCCCGGCCCAACAGTGCCCCGTATTCAACTATCCACGCTGGAATCATTTCATTCTCTCTGCCGGTTCAGTCAACAAGAGGCATCCAGCGACGAATGCGTCGCTCCAACCGTCCCGAAAGATAGTTCGACGCCAAGGTCACCGCGTAGTACAGCGCGGCAGCCGTGAGGTAGAACAACAGATAGTGGCGCGTCGATCCCGCGCCTTGCTTGGCGGTGTACAACAGTTCGTTGGTGCCGACCACGCTGATCAGTGCGCTGTCCTTGATCAGGTTGATCCACAGGTTGGCCATCCCGGCCATGGCGTAAGGCGCCATGATCGGCAGCGTGACCCGGCGGAACAGGCCGAAACCGTTGAGGCCGAACGCCTTGGCCGCTTCGATCTGGCCGAAGGGGATCGCCTGGATCGCCGCGCGGAAAATCTCCGAGGCGTAGGCGCCCTGCACCAGCCCCAGCACGACGATGGCCGCCAGCGGACCGCTGACGTTCACCACGCCGTAGCCGAGTTTGGTCATCAGCGAATTGAGAAGCATGGAGCCGACGTAGTACAGCAACAGAATCAGCAGCAGCTCCGGCACCGCGCGGAACAAGGTGGTGTAGCCGCGCATCAGCGCTGCAATCGGCTTCGGCGCGCCGAGCTTGAGGCACGCCACCACCAGTCCGATGGCCAGCCCGAGCACAAAGGCCCCGGCGGAAATCTGCAGGGTCATCCAGAGCCCCTTCAACAGCGCACTGCCCCATCCCTGTTCGGTGAAATTGATCAGATCGAACATTGCCGGCATATCAACCTCCAGTAAAAACAACACCGGACCTTGTGGGAGCGGGCTTGCTCGCGAATGCGGCCTGACATTCAACATTGATGTCGACTGACACACCGCTTTCGCGAGCAAGCCCGCTCCCACAGGGGATTGCGTTCAGTTCATCAGAACGCCGGCTTCACGCTGGTGCCGAAGTAGCTCTGGGACAGGTCGTCGTAGTCCTTGCTCGCCAGCAATTCCTGGATGGCCTTGTCGAGTTTCGCCTTGAGCTCGGTGTCGTCCTTGCGCAGGCCGGCGCCTACGCCTTTGCCGAAGATCGGGTCATAGGGCACGGTGCCGAGGTAGGCCAGGTCCTTGGCATCCGGGGTCTTGACGAAGGCGGCCATGGCGGTGCCGTCGGCCATCATCAGGTCGATGCGCCCGGCAATCAGGTCGGCGTTGGCCGAGTCCTGGGTGTCGTAGTACTTAACCTCGGCGATTTTTTCGTAGTAGGTCTTCAGGTAGTTGGCGCTCACCGTCGAGTTCTGCACGCCGATGATCTTGCCCTTGAGGTCATCCGGGTACTTCTTCACTGACGTCTCTTTCGGGCCGACGACGGCAATCGCCGAATCGTAGTAGGCCTTGCTGAAGGCGATCTGTTTTTCCCGTTCTTCGGTCACCGACATCGAAGAAAAGATCACGTCGATCTTCTTCGCCAGCAGCGACGGAATGATGCCGTCCCACGCCACTTCCTTGATCTCGCAATCGGCTTTCATTTCGCTGCACAGCTTGTGGATCAGGTCGACTTCAAAGCCCTTCCACTCACCGTTGGCCTGCTTTTCGGTGTACGGCGGATAGGGTTCGGCGGCCACCGCGAAACGGATCGGCTGTGCCTGTGCCGCGCTCATGCCGGCCAGCATTACGCAGGCCGCACCGGTCAACCAGTTTGCAAAACGTCGATTTCCCATGTTGTTTTCCCGTCTTTTTATGATGAGTTAGCGAGTCTGATGAGCGTTGACGAATTGTCGGCAACGCTCGCTGCGTGGGTGTACGAACACTTCGTCCGGCGAACCGGTTTCCTCGATCAGCCCTTGATGCAGGAAGGCGACTTTGGAAGAGACATCGCGTGCGAAAGCCATTTCATGAGTCACCAGGATCATGGTCCGGCCTTCTTCGGCGAGGGAGCGGATCACCCGCAGCACTTCCCCGACCAGTTCCGGGTCGAGTGCCGAGGTGGGTTCATCGAACAGCATGACCTTGGGCCGCATGGCCAGGGCCCGGGCGATGGCCACCCGTTGTTGCTGTCCCCCGGAGAGAAACGCCGGGTACTCGTTGCGCTTGGCCGCAAGCCCGACGCGTTCGAGCAGGGCTTCGGCCCGTTCGGTGGCCTCCGCACGGCTTTCACGCAGGACCTGGGTCGGCGCTTCGATGAGGTTTTCCAGCACCGTGCGATGGGGCCAGAGGTTGAAGTTCTGGAACACCATGCCCAGGCTCGACCTGATGCGCACCAGCTGTTTGGCGTCCGACACCAGCGGTGCGCCGGGGCGATTCTGGTTGAGGTGAATGCTTTCGCCATCGACCAGAATGCGGCCCTGGTCGGGCACTTCGAGCATGTTGATGCAGCGCAGCAAGGTACTTTTGCCCGAGCCGCTGGCACCGATCAGGGAAATCACCTCGCCCTCGCGGGCGGTCAGGGATACGCCCTTGAGCACTTCGATATTGCCGAAGCGTTTGTGCAGGCGATCGACCTCGATCATGGTCCTGGCCGCAGTCGGTTCGACGGTTGCGGTACTGGTCACGGTGCCGATCACCGGCCTCGGCGCTTCGCCGTTGAGCACCTGGACAAAGCCGCGAATGCGCTGACAGGCCTGGGCCAGTCGCTCTTCACTGAGGGTGAACGAGAGCCGTACAAAACCCTGGGCTGGCTCACCGAATGCCGCCGCATCCAGGACCGAGACACCGGCTTCACGCAGCAGGCGCCAGGCGAATTCCAGCGAGGTCAGGCCGGTGCCGCGCACGTCCACCAGCACGAACATGCCGGCATCCGGGTTGAGCACGCTGATGCCCGGGCAATCGGCCAGGCCGGACACCACCAGATCGCGGCGCCGGCGATAGATCTCGCGCATGCCGTGGGTGACTTCATCATGGGACTGCACCGCCTTGAGCGCCGCTTCCATGACGAAACCGGGCAAGCCGTACAGCATGCTCAGCACCAGGGTCTCGACATGGTTGACCAGGGCTTCGTTGGCCACGACCCAGCCGATGCGCCAGCCGGTCATGGCATGGGATTTCGACAGGCTGCCGATCACCACGCAGCGCTCGGCCATGCCCGGCAACGCCGCCAGGCTCAGGTGTTCACGTTCGTAGGCGAGGCTCTCGTAGACCTCGTCCACCACCACCCACAGGTCATGGGCGATGGCGAGATCGGCGATGGCTTGCAGCTCTTCGCGACCCAGCACCACGCCGGTGGGGTTGTTCGGGTTGGAGAAGAAAATCGCCCGGGTACGCGGGGTGATGGCCTTGGCCAACACGGCGGCATCGAGGCGGAAACCCGAATCCGCCGCACAGGGCACCCGCACCAGCGTGGCGCCGGACGCCTTGAGCGTGGCTTCGTAGGTGACGTACATCGGGTCGAAGGCGATCACTTCGTCGCCGGCACCGAGCAGGCACATCGAGGTGGCGAACAAAGCGTTCTGCGCACCGGCGGTGAGAATGATGTTCGACGCCTGCAGTTCGCGGTCGATCAACCGGCTGTAGCGGCCGGCGATGGCTTCACGCAGCGCCTGGCGGCCGGCGATTTCGGTGTAGTGGGTATCCCCTTCGCGCAAGGCGTGGATGGCGGCATCGGTGATGAAATCCGGGGTGGGAAAATCCGGGTCGCCGACGCTGAGGATGATCACGTCCTCGCCGTTGCGCTGTGCCGCGTTGGCCGCGTAGTGAATATCCCAGGCGGCAACGCCTTGGCCACTGATCCGCTCTACAAAGGGTGAAAACCGCATGCCAGTGCCTCGTTCGAATTGAAGAAACGCAAGCCCGCAACCAGCCGGGGGAAGGTGGCCCTCAACATAGTCCAGACTGAACACTCGTTCAACAGAAAACTCACAAGGCTTCGCGTTCAGCGCAAACAGGTCGTTTTCACGACAGTCGCGCCGTTTTTCAGCACGACGCGATCAGGCGACGTGAAACGATTTTGCTGACCGCGCCAATCGCCAGGGCGATGCAGATCAACCCCGCCGCGACCGCAAACGTCAAGCGCATCCCCTGCGCGATGGCCTCGGGTGGCGCCTGCAAAACATCGTGGCTGGCGGTGCCGAAGGCGAACACGGCGCCCATGACGCCAGCGCCGGTGATCAAGCCGAGATTGCGCGACAACCCGAGCAGACCGGAGACCACGCCGCGCTCTTGCGGCGTGATGTCCGCCAGCACGGCGGTATTGTTGGCCGCCTGGAACAGCGCATAACCGGCGGTCATGACCGCCAGGGGCACGATGTAGCCGAGCGTACCGAAGTCCGTTGGCACGGCAGGCAGGATGCAAGCGCCGGTCAGCATGGCCAGCAATCCGAACGTGCCGGATCGATGTGCGCCCAATCTGTCGACCCATCGACCCGCCGGGACCCCGACCAGTGCGGCGACCAGCGGCCCCGTCGACATCACCAGGCCAACGCTCGCTGCATTCAGTGCCAGTGCGCCGGAGAGATAAAACGGCCCCACCACCAGGGTGGCCATGACCACGGTCGTCACCAGCAGGCTCATGGCGAAACCTGCGCTCAGCTGCACATTGCGGAACATCGCCGGTCGAACCAGCGGCGACTCGGCGCTGCGCTCGACGAACACAAACACGCCCGACCCCACCACGGCCACCAGCAGCAGTGCCAGGTTCAGCGGAGTAAAACTGCCGCGCCCGAGGGTCATCGCCAGCGCATAGGCCAGCAGCGTCAACACCAGTACCAGGGTACCGAGGACATCGAAACCCGCTCGGTCCGCCCTTTTCTCAGGGCGATCTTTCGGTAGAAAACGCTGCGCGAGGCCCATCGCCAAAACGCCCAGCGGCACATTGAGCAGAAAAATCGCCTGCCACCCGAAATTGGCAATCAGAAATCCGCCGAGGGTCGGGCCGAGCGAGGTACCAATCGCCGACATCGTGCCGAGCAGGCCCATCGCACTGCCCAGTTTTGCCTTGGGCACCGCCCCGCTCACCAGCGCCAGGGTCAACGCCATCATGATGGCCGCGCCGATGCCCTGCAGGGCCCGGGCGGCAATCAGCCACCCGAGAGCGGATGAGACGGCGCACAGGACTGAAGCGGCGGTAAACACACCCATCCCGATCAACAACAAACGCCGACGGCCAATGATGTCTCCGAGCCGCCCGACACTGACGATCAGCGCCGTGATCGCCAGCAGATAAGAAAGCACCACCCATTGCACTTGCTGGAAAGAGGCCGAGAACGCGGCGGCCAGTGTCGGTAAACCCACGTTGGCAATGCTCGTGCCCAGGGATGACAGCAACATGGACAGCGACAGGCTAGCCAGCGCGCCCCGAATCGATATGGACTTCATTTTCTCGCGACTCCGCAAACAGGTTGTCTGGAGCCTAAGCCCAGCCATAACATGGCGGAAGACGCAGCGTTTGCACTGAATACATGCACCAGACGCCACTTACCCACAAACCAGTGTGGGAGCGGGCCTGTGGTGAGGGGGGGGCTTGTGGTGAGGGACCTGTGGCGAGGGGGCTTGCCCCCGCTGGGTTGCGAAGCAGCCCCAAAATCTCTGATGCACCAAAGATCTTTGTGAGTGCTACGCACTCAAACGGGGGCAAGCCCCCTCGCCACAGGTCACTCACTACAGGCCCCTCACCACAAGCCCCTTTCACCACAGGCCTGCTCCCACAGGAGTTGATTCCATGCCAGACCTCAATCTGCTGATCACCCTGAACGTGTTGCTCGAAGAAGGCAGCGTGGCCCGGGCCGCGCAGCGTTTGCGCCTGAGCCCGTCGGCCATGAGCCGGGCGCTGGCGCGATTGCGCGAAACCACGGGCGATCCGTTGCTGGTGCGGGCCGGACGCAGACTTGTTCCCACGCCCCGGGCGCTGGAGTTGCGTGAGCGCGTCGGCGTGCTCGTGCAGGATGCCGAAGCCGTCCTGCGCCCCGCCGAGGCACTTGACCTCGATCAACTGGTACGCACCTTCACCCTGCGCACCAGCGACGGCTTCGTGGAAAATTTCGGCGCGCCACTGATCGCCCGTATCAGCCGGGAGGCGCCCGGTGTCCGCCTGAATTTCGTGCAGAAGCTGAACAAGGACAGCGCCCTGCTGCGCGACGGTTCGGTGGACCTGGAAACCGGCGTGATCGGCGAATCCACCAGCCCGGAAGTGCGGACCCGGATGCTGTTTCACGACCGCTTCATTGGCGTGGTGCGCGAGGGCCATCCACTGACTCAAGGCGATGTCACACCGGTGCGTTATGCCGACGCCCGGCACATTCTGGTTTCACGCCGGGGCCACGAAAAAGGCGTGATGGACGACGCCTTGACTGAGTTGGGACTGAAGCGGGAGATCATCACCATCGTCGCCGGCTTTTCGTCCGCGATTGCATTGGCGCGGGCTTCAGACCTGGTCGCCAGCGTGCCGCAGCGGCACGTCGGCAACCTGTGCCAGGGCATGCATTGCTTTGCGTTGCCCTTCCCCACGCCGCCGATCACGGTGTCGATGCTGTGGCACCCGCGCATGGACGCCGACCCGGCCCATCGCTGGCTGCGCGGTTGCGTGTGGGAGGTTTGCAGTCAATAACCTCCGACGCCGCGCGCATTCAAGCGGTTTGTATCGAACTGTATGTCCACCCGGCAACCTTACACAGCGATACACATCCGCCAGGTTCAGGACATATGTGCAGTACATGGAAATGAAACAGTGGCGCGCATCGCAAAGCGCAGGCTTTCCGAGCATTCCAGCAACCCACTGACAGGAAATACCACCATGATCAATGCAATCGAGACCGTGCTGTACACCGGCAAGACCCACTCCACCGGCGGCCGCGACGGTCAGGCGCGCAGCACCGATGGACGCCTGGACATCCAGCTTTCGCCTCCCGGCTCTTCGGGCGCCGGCACCAATCCTGAGCAACTGCTGGCGGCGGGTTGGTCGGCCTGTTTCATCGGGGCGATGGGCAAGGCGTGCGTCGCGCTGAAAGTGGCGTTGCCGAGCGACGTTGCGGTGGATGCCGAAATCGATCTGGGCAAGTCCGAAAACGCTTTCTTCCTTCAAGCCCGCCTGAATGTCAGCCTACCGGGCCTGGACCCGGCCATCGCACGCAACGTGGTGGAACTGGCGCATCAGACTTGCCCGTACTCCAAAGCGACCCGCGGCAATATTGACGTCGAAATCAATCTGGTTTGACCGACGCGGACACCGCAATCGTTTTTGTTGTTGTGGGAGCGAGCTTGCTCGCGATGGTCTAGAGAGCGCCGCGTTTAGCCAGTGAGCACGCGTTATCGTTAACGACCATCGCGAGCAGGCTCGCTCCTACAGTTGACCTACTCCTTGAGGATCAGCAGCGGCTGGCCTTTCTTGACGATATAGGTTGCCAGTTCCGAGGCCTTGTCCTGGCCCACATTCTTCGCCACATGGGCGACGCCTTCAGGAATGTACAACGAATCACCGGCCTTGAGCGTCACCGGTGCCCGCCCTTCCAGCTGATATTCGAAGGTGCCGCTGATCACGTGCGCCACTTCTACGCCGGGGTGAGCGTGTTTGGGTGATGTCACGCCCGGGTCGAAGTCCACGAGCACCTGAGTGACTTCGCGATCGGCGGCGCCCAGGTCTTCGCGTACCAGATCGGTGCGATGCAGGCCCTGCTGCCAGCTTTTCATCGCCGGAGCCGGCTGTGTTTCCTGGGCTTGAGAGAGACTCGCGAAGGCAGCGAGCCCTGCAGCGGTCAGAACCAGACCAAGCTTGCCGATGGTATGACGGGTGTTGATGCGCAACATTGCCTTTCCTCCAGTTGAACCCTGGCCAGCCGTGCCGAAAATGACACGGTGCCGGTGGTTGCATTAGAAGGCTGTCGTGTATCGCCCGAGTGTCTGGAAACCCCGGTTTTGTATGCCCGGGTAACGGCGGACGTTGCCGATACCTGCCGATACAAACCCGCCGCTAGCCCTTGAACGCTTCGCGCCGGGCACCGCGTTCGGCGATATAGGCGGCACTCGGCTCACTGATCAGGTCTGCGCGGCGCAGGGGCTGCCCGCAATGGGCGCACAGCGGACCGAGCCCGGCGGGCTCGCCGCAACTGCGGTGGGTATAGACCACCGCCAAACCTTCCCCGGGCGATTTGCACCAGGTTTCGCCCCAGGCCCGCAGCGCCAGCACCACCGAATGGAACGCATCGCCCTTTTCCGTGAGGTGATATTCGTAGCGTTTGGGCCGTTCGCTATAGGCACGCCGCTCCAGGAGCCCGTCAGCCTCCATGCTCTTCAAGCGCGCCGCGACCATTTGCGGCGTACCGCCGGTCTGCGCCTGGATTTCATCAAAACGATGACTGCCCATGAACAACTCACGCAGCACCAGCACCGTCCAGCGGTCGCCCACGACGGCTTCGGCCCGGGAAATCGGACACAGGGTTTCAGAAACGGTTGCTTTCACCGACATGCGGTATTGCCTCTTGCCTAGTTACTATGATTATCATATCTACATGAATTGCTGGCAGCTACACTTCATCATCCACGGATTATCTTGCGGAGCACCGCCATGTCCAACGCCACCTACCCTCTTGATCGGACGGCCTACCTGCTGGTCGACCCCTACAACGATTTTCTGTCGGAAGGCGGAAAGATCTACCCCTTGATCGAGCCCATTGCCACGCGAGTCGGCCTGCTCGACAACCTGCGTACGCTTGATCGCACCGTTCGCGGGCTCAACATTCCGGTGGTCATCGTACCGCACCACCGCTGGGAAAAAGGCGACTACGAAAACTGGGATCACCCAAGCCCCACCCAGTGCAAGATCATGCACATGCACCACTTCGCCCGCGGGGAATGGGGCGGCGAATGGCATCCCGACTTCGCGCCGCAGGAAGGCGACATCATCGTTCAGGAACATTGGGGTTCCAGCGGCTTTGCCAATACCGACCTGGATTTTCGCCTCAAGCAAAAGGGTATCACCCACGTGATCATCGTCGGCCTGCTGGCCAATACCTGCATCGAGGCAACCGCCCGTTACGCTCAGGAACTCGGCTATCACGTCACCCTGGTACGCGACGCGACCGCAGCCTTCATACCGGAGATGATGCATTCGGCCCATGAGCTGAACGGCCCGACTTTCGCTCACGCCATCCTGACCACCGATGAACTGGTTGCCGCACTGGCACAGGCAGGTGCGTGATGCAGTTGACCGGCAACCTGCTGATCGGCGCCAGCGATGTCGGCGCCAGCGAAGGCACCCTGAAGGCGCTCAATCCCGCGACCAACCAGCCGATTGAACCGGCGTTTGCGCTGGGTAGCGTGGCCGATGTCGACCGGGCGGCGACCCTGGCCGATGAAGCGTTCGATGTGTACAGCCACACCTCGCTCGCCGTGCGGGCGGCGTTTCTCGAACGCATCGCCGACAACCTCAACCGCGTTCACACGGCGCTGGCGGCACGCGCCGCCCTGGAAACCGGCGTGCCGGAGGCGCAACTGGAAGGCGAGGCCATCAAGGCGGCCACCCAGTTCCGTCAGTTCGCCGATGTGGTGCGCAAGGGGCGTTTCCTGCAACTGGCCATCGACCCGGCGCAACCCGAGCGCCAGCCACGCCCGCGCATGGATCATCGCCTGCAAAAAATCGCCATCGGCCCGGTGGCGATTTTCGGTGCGAGCAACTTCCCCATCGCCTATTCGGTGGCCGGTGGCGATACCGCGTCGGCGCTGGCGGCGGGCTCGACCGTCATTCTCAAGGCGCACAACGCGCATCCCGGCGCCTCGGAAATCCAGGCCCGGGCGATCCGCCAGGCGGTGCAAGACTGCGGATTGCCCGAAGGCGTGTTCTCCATGGTGCGTGGCGGCGGCAATGCCATCGGCGAAGCGCTGGTCGATCATCCGCTGCTCAAGGCCGTGACCTTCACCGGTTCCGAACAGGGTGGCATGGCGCTGTATCGGCGTGCGCAATTGCGCCCCGAGCCGATTCCGGTCTTCGCCGAAATGACCAGCGTCAACCCGACCTTCATCCTGCCCCGGGCACTGGCCGAACGCGGCGCGGCGATTGGCGATGGCTTTGTCGAGCGCATGCTGGTCAACGTCGGGCAAGCCTGCCTCAAGCCGGCGATTCTGCTGGCCGTCGAGGGCGCAGGGTTTGCAGCACTGCGCCACGCCATGAGCAGTCGCGTGAGCGCAGCACCGGCGCGCACGATGCTGACACCGGGCATCCATGCAGCCTATCTGAACGGGCTGCGCACCCTGGAAAACGCCGGCGCCCGCCTCGTCGCCGCGGGCTCGACATCCACCGCTGAAGTCGATGGCCGCTCGGCGCTGTTCGAAGTCGATGGCGAACATTTTCTCGCCGAGCCAGTGCTTTCCCAGGAGGTATTCGGCCCGTCCGCGCTGCTGGTGAAGGTCCGGGATGAAGCAGAGCTGTTGCGGGTAGCGAGCTCCTTCAAGGGGCAACTCAGCGCGACCCTGCACCTTGAACAGGACGACCTGCCACTGGCCCGTCGCCTGCTGCCAACCCTGGAACGACGCACCGGGCGCATCGTGGTCAACGCCTTCGCCCATCCGCAGGAAGTTTGTTTTGCCACCGTGCATGGCGGGCCGTTTCCGGCCACCTCGGACAGCCGCTTTACCTCGGTGGGCATGACCGCCATCGAGCGCTTCCTGCGCCCGGTGGCTTACCAGGGGTTTCCGGATGCCTTGCTGCCTGAAGGTTTGCGTGAGGGGAATCCCTTGGGGTTGCCGCGTCTTGTCGACGGTCATTAACGCCATACCGTCAACTCTGTAGGAGCGAGCTCGCTCGCGATGGTCGTTAACGAATACGCGTGCTCGCTGGCTAAACGCGGCGCACTTGAGTCCATCGCGAGCAAGCTCGCTCCTACAGGTGGCGAGAGATTTTCAGATGAGGAGCTGGGGGAACAACAGTAGAAGGGCTTGCCGCGACCGGGTCCCAGCAGGTCGCGGCAAGTTCAGGCCTTTTGATTACGCCAGATCGAAGCGATCCAGGTTCATCACTTTGGTCCACGCAGCCACGAAGTCCTTGACGAATTTCTGCTGCGCATCGGCGCTGGCATAGACTTCGGCCAGCGCACGCAGCTGCGCGTTCGAACCGAAGACCAGGTCAACCCGGGTGCCCGTCCACTTCACCGCACCGGTTTTGCGGTCACGCCCTTCAAACTCCTGCTGGGCATCCGACACCGGCTTCCACTCCACCCCCATGTCCAGCAGGTTGGTGAAGAAGTCATTGGTCAGCGCTTCCGGCCGCTGGGTGAACACACCGTGTTTGCTCTGGCCGACGTTGGTGTTCAACACCCGCAGGCCGCCCAGCAGTACCGTCATTTCCGGTGCGCTGAGCGTCAGCAATTGTGCCTTGTCGATCAGCAAGGATTCGGCGGGCACGCGGTACTGGGTTTTCAGGTAGTTACGGAAGCCGTCGGCAATCGGTTCAAGGAAACCGAAGGACTCGACATCGGTCTGTTCCTGGCTGGCGTCCGTGCGTCCCGGGGTGAACGGCACCGTCACACTGTGGCCGGCGTTTTTCGCCGCCTGTTCGACACCCGCACCACCGGCGAGCACGATCAGGTCGGCCAGGGAGATTTTCTTGCCTCCACTGTTGAACTCCTTCTGGATGCCTTCAAGTTTGGCCAGCACGTTGGCCAGTTGCTCCGGCTGGTTGGCCGGCCAGGACTTCTGCGGCGCCAGGCGCAGGCGCCCGCCGTTGGCACCGCCGCGTTTGTCGGAGCCACGGAAGCTGGACGCGGCGGCCCACGCCGTCGATACCAGCTGCGAGACCGACAGGCCGGACGCCAGCACCTTGCTTTTCAGGCCCGCCACATCGCTGTCGTTGACCAGCGGATGATCGACGGCAGGGATCGGGTCTTGCCACAGCAGTTCTTCGCCCGGCATTTCCGGGCCGAGGTAGCGCGAGAGCGGGCCCATGTCCCGGTGAATGAGTTTGTACCAGGCGCGCGCGAAGGCATCGGCCAGTTGATCGGGGTTGGCCAGGAAGCGCCGGGCAATCGGCTCGTAGATCGGGTCGAAACGCAGGGCCAGGTCCGAGGTCAGCATGGTCGGATCACGACGTTTGGACGGATCAAAGGCATCCGGAATGATCCCGGCACCGGCACCGTTCTTCGGTTTCCACTGATGGGCGCCGGCCGGGCTCTTGGTCAGTTCCCAGTCGAAACCGAACAGGTTTTCCAGGTAGTTGTTGCTCCATTTGGTGGGCGTGGTGGTCCAGGTCACTTCCAGGCCGCTGGTGATGGCATCGGCCCCTTTGCCGGTGCCGAATGTGCTCTTCCAGCCCAGGCCTTGCAGCTCCAGGCCGGCGGCTTCAGGTTCCGGCCCGACGTTGTCGGCAGGCCCGGCGCCGTGGGTCTTGCCGAAGGCGTGGCCACCGGCGATCAACGCCACGGTTTCCTCATCGTTCATCGCCATGCGGCCGAAGGTTTCGCGGATGTCCTTGGCCGAGGCGACCGGGTCCGGTTCGCCTTCCGGGCCTTCCGGGTTCACATAGATCAGGCCCATCTGCACCGCGGCGAGGGGGTTTTCCAGATTGCGGCCATTTTCGGTACGGCTGTCCTCGTTTCTGCCGGGCTCAGCCACCAAGGGCACATCGCCGGGTTTCTGCACCGGTTTGTCTTCTTTTCCGTAACGCGAGTCACCGCCCAGCCATTTGCTTTCAGAACCCCAGTAAACGTCTTCATCCGGCTCCCAGACATCCGCGCGTCCACCGGAAAAACCAAACGTCTTGAAGCCCATGGATTCCAGGGCGACGTTGCCGGTGAGGACGATCAGGTCGGCCCAGGAGATCTTGTTGCCGTACTTTTGCTTGATCGGCCACAGCAGCCGGCGGGCCTTGTCGAGGCTGACGTTGTCCGGCCAGCTGTTGAGCGGTGCAAAGCGTTGCTGGCCGGAACCGGCACCGCCCCGGCCGTCACCGGTGCGATAGGTGCCTGCGGCGTGCCAGGACATGCGGATAAAGAGCGGCCCATAGTGACCGAAGTCCGCCGGCCACCAGTCCTGGGAATCGGTCATCAGCGCAGTCAGGTCTTTTTTCAGCGCCTGGAAGTCAAGGCTCTTGAAGGCTTCGGCGTAGTTGAAGTCGCCCCCCAACGGGTCAGACTTGGGCGAGTGTTGACTCAGGATCTTCAGGTTCAGTTGGTTCGGCCACCAGTCGCGGTTCGTCGTGCCACCGCCAGCGGCGTGATTGAACGGGCATTTCGATTCAGTTGACATGGCATCTCCTCTTGATTTTGTTTTCAGCTAACCACCCTTGAGCGTGGATCCGGATCACCGATTGATGAAATAGCTTTTCGGTATGGGATCCATAGCCTTGAGGCTATGACAGCCCCGCGATCAGTCGCTCCAGAACATCCATTAAAGTACCGGTCCGGGAAACTGTCGCTTCATCCGGGGGAGATAGCTGATAAACAGCGCAAATCAGTCATGCGATGCAATATCATCAACACCTGCCACAATGGATTAATACCATTTGCTACAAGGACGTTGGCGACAGGAAGGATTGTTTGCCGCGAGAGGTTGCGCCATGTACCTCAAAGCCATTGTCATCTGGGTATTACTGGCGATCATCGTTGTTGCCGTGCTCTGTCGCCTGGTGCATAACGCCAAGGTCGCCGACCGGGCGCTCAAGATCGCCAAGCCGGATCATCAGCCTCACGGGAGAAAGAATGACAAGGCCCCATGACTGATCCGGGGCAACAAGGACAACAGGGGCGGCGACGATTCGGATCGCCGCGCGGCCTCAATCACTCGAGACTTTGCTGCACGCAATAAAAAACCGGCTTTTCAGCCGGTTTTTTATTGTTCACTCAACAGCACTTGGGTCCGGCTTTACTGCCGTAACGGGCTTCCTGGCGCTCGCGGAAGAACGCCTCGTAGTCCATCACCGGTTTGTCCGGGTGCTTGGTCTGCATGTGCTCGACGTAGTTGTCGTAGTCGGGCATGCCGACCATCAGGCGCGCGGCCTGACCGAGGTATTTACCGAGGCGACTCAGGTCATTGAACATGCTGCCCTCCTCGCCTATGCATTCGGCAGAGCCTGGAATGGCGCTTCTTTATCCGTACGCTCTTTGTTGCCCCAGGCGGCGATACCGACCTTGAGCGCGAAGAACAGGATGCTGAACACCACGAACAGGAACAGTGCGGTCAGCGTGGCGTTGGTGTAGGCGTTGAAGATCACGTGTTGCATCTGCTCGATGCTCTTGGCCGGGGCCAGCACCTGACCATTGGCCAGGGCATCGCTGTACTTCTTCGCCAGGGCGAGGAAGCCGATCGCCGGGTTGGCATCGAACAGCTTGATGAATCCGGCGGTGGTGGTGCAAATCAGCAACCACACAGCCGGAAGCAAGGTGACCCAGGCATAACGCTGGCGTTTCATCTTGATCAGCACCACGGTGCCGAGCATCAGCGCAATACCGGCCAGCATCTGGTTGGAGATACCGAACAACGGCCACAAGGTGTTGATGCCGCCCAGCGGATCGATCACGCCCTGGTACAGCAGATAACCCCACATGGCCACGCAACCGGCGGTAGCGATCAGGTTGGCGGTCCAGGACTCGGTGCGGCGCAGGGCCGGCACGAACGAGCCGAGCAGGTCCTGGAGCATGAAGCGCCCGGCACGGGTACCGGCGTCGACTGCGGTCAGGATGAACAGTGCTTCGAACAGGATCGCGAAGTGGTACCAGAACGCCATGGTGTTCTCGCCCGGCAACAGCTGGTGCAGGATCTGCGCGATCCCCACCGCCAGGGTCGGCGCACCGCCGGCACGGGCCAGGATGGTGGTTTCCCCGATGTCGTGGGCCACCGCTTGCAACGCTTCCGGCGTGATCGCAAAGCCCCAGCTGCTGACGGTTTGCGCAACGGCCACCGCATCGGCGCCGACCACGGCCGCCGGGCTGTTCATGGCGAAGTACACGCCCGGATCGATCACCGACGCCGCGACCATCGCCATGATGGCCACGAAGGACTCCATCAGCATGCCGCCGTAACCGATGTAACGGGCATGCCCCTCATTGGCGAGCAACTTCGGCGTGGTACCGGAAGAGATCAGCGCGTGGAAACCCGACACCGCGCCACAGGCGATGGTGATGAACAGGAACGGGAACAGGCCGCCCTTCCAGACCGGGCCGGTGCCGTCGATGAACTGGGTCAGGGCCGGCATTTTCAGCTCGGGCATGGTCACCAGGATGCCGATGGCCAGGGCCACGATGGTGCCGATTTTCAGGAAGGTCGACAGGTAGTCACGGGGCGCCAGGATCAGCCACACCGGCAATACCGCGGCGACAAAACCGTAGCCGATCAGCATCCAGGTGATCTGGATACCGGTAAAGGTAAAGGCCTTGGCCCACACCGGATCCGCGGCAATCTGCCCGCCGAGCCAGATCGAGCCGAGCAGCAACAGCACGCCGATCACCGAGATCTCACCGATGCGGCCCGGGCGGATGTAGCGCATGTAGATGCCCATGAACATCGCGATCGGGATGGTCGCCATCACCGTGAAGATCCCCCAAGGGCTCTCGGCCAGGGCCTTGACCACGATCAGCGCCAGCACCGCGAGGATGATGATCATGATCAGGAAGCAACCGAACAGCGCGATGGTGCCGGGGATGCGGCCCATTTCCTCGCGGACCATGTCGCCCAGGGAGCGGCCGTTGCGGCGGGTGGACATGAACAGGACCATGAAGTCCTGCACGGCACCGGCCAGCACCACGCCGGCGATCAGCCACAGCGTGCCGGGCAGGTAGCCCATCTGCGCCGCCAGTACCGGGCCGACCAGCGGACCGGCACCGGCAATGGCCGCGAAGTGGTGACCGAACAGCACGTGTTTGTTGGTCGGAACATAGTCCAGACCATCGTTATTGAGCACAGCCGGCGTGGCCCGAGTGGGATCGAGCTGCATCACTTTGTTGGCGATGAACAGGCTGTAGTAGCGGTAGGCAACGAGGTAGATGGCGACGGCTGCGACTACGATCCACAGGGCGTTGATCGCTTCGCCGCGGCGCAGGGCCACGACACTCAGCGCAATCGCTCCCAGGACAGCCACGGCAAACCAGGCGAGGTGTTTAGCCAGACGGGGCATAGCGTGTCTCCTGCCGACAGCCAGTGACTGCGGCGGTAATTTTTATAATTGTGTCCGCGGTGCGGAGCTGGCCCAATATCTGCGCATGCCGTCCACAAATAAATCCGCGTTACTACGTACGTGGCGCCTACGTAGTTCTACGTAGATCCGTGGCTGTCCACCCATCAAATGTGGGAGCGAGCCTGCTCGCGAAGGCATTCTGTCATTCAACATCGATGTCGACTGATACACCGTCTTCGCGAGCAAGCCCGCTCCCACAGGTTCAGCATTCCAACTGAATGACCTCACCCGCCAATGGTCATTGCGTCCAACAATGCCGTGTATCTTTGGCATATGATCCCCAGCCTTCGCGCGGGCAGGAGTCAACATGCAGCTCAAACACAAGATCGTCGCCCTCGGGATTCTGCCGCTGGTGCTGGCCATTGCCGTCATCTGCGCGCTGGTGATTTCCCTCAACCGCCAATTGGGCGATCAACAGGCGCAACTGATCGAAGACAGCATTCTGGCGAGCAAGCGTGCGGAACTGAAAAACTACGTGGAAATGGCCCAGAGCCTGATCGCCCCGCTGTACGACGACGGCCATGGCGACGCCCGTGCCCAGCAGCAAGTGTTGGAGGAACTGCGCAAGCTCAGCTTCGGCATCAACGGCTACTTCTTCGTCTACGACCACGAAGGCCGCAGCCTGATGCATGCGCGCCAGTCGGAACTGGTAGGCCAGTACCTGTGGGACATGAAGGATCCCCATGGCCTGCCGGTGATTCAGGCGTTGCTCAAAAGCGCGCAGTCCGGTGAAGGCTTCCAACGCTATGCCTGGAACAAGCCCTCCTCCGGCCAGGTGACCGACAAGCTCGCCTACGTGGTGATGCTCGACCGCTGGGGCTGGATGCTCGGCACCGGCATCTACCTCGAAGACGTCGAGCGCGCCACCCAGCAGGCCCGTGCCGAAGTGGCCATGGGCATCCGCAAGACCATGATGGCGATTGCCGTGGTCGCACTGGTCGCGGTGCTGTTTGTCTTCGCCACGGGCATGACCCTCAACGTCAGCGAGCATCGCCTGGCGGACAAAAAACTGCAGCGCCTGACCCAGCGCATCGTCAGCCTGCAGGAAGAGGAACGATCCCGGGTGTCCCGCGAGTTGCACGACGGCGTCAGCCAGGTGTTGGTCTCGATCAAGTTCCAGTTCGAACTGGCCAGCCATCTGCTCGAAAGCGGACAAGCCCAAGACAAGGGCCTGAACACCCTGAAGGACGCCACCGAACGCCTGGGCGATGCCATCGGTGAAGTGCGCAGCCTCTCCCATGACCTGCGCTCCTCCTTGCTCGACACCCTCGGCCTGCCGGCGGCCATCGGCCAATTGGCGGCCGAATTCGAGCAGCGCAGCGGGCTGACCGTGACCTACGACGAAAATGAATTCGACTGCCAACTGGTCGACGGCGCGGCGGTGTCGCTGTTTCGCATCGTCCAGGAAGGCCTGACCAATATCGAACGCCACGCCCAGGCGAAGCACGTGTCAATTACACTGCGCGGCTGCGACGAGTCCGTGCGGCTGACGCTGGTCGATGACGGCATCGGTTTCAACGTCGCCCAGGTCGAACGTCGTCAGGCCGGCATTGGCTTGCGTAACATCCGCGAACGCGTCGAACATTATGGCGGGCGCTTCGACTTGATCTCGATGCCGGGCAGAAGTGAGCTGGACGTACGACTGCCGATGAAACCTGGCGCAAAACGCTGAGCCGGCCCCACCACTACAAGAGTGAATAGCTGCGATGAACCTGCCCTCCCCGATCCGCATCGCCCTGGTCGACGATCACTCCCTGGTGCGCGACGGCATCAAGGCACTGCTGGCCGTGATGTCGCCCCTGGAAGTGGTCGGCGAAGCGGAAAACGGCGCCGACGCCATCGACATGGTCGGGCGCTGCCAGCCAGACCTGCTGCTGGTCGACATCAGCCTGCCGGACATGAACGGCCTGGAACTGACCCGCGTGCTGCGCAGCCAGTACCCGTCGCTCAAGGTGCTGGTGCTGAGCATGTACGACAATTACGAATACGTCAGTGAGTCGGTGCGCTCCGGCGCCAGCGGCTACGTGCTGAAAAACGCCCCGTCACGGGAAATCATCGCCGCCATCGAAGCCATCACCAGCGGCGGAACCTTCTACAGCGCCGACATCGCCCAACGGCTGATCGCCGACAGGAACACCGACAACGAACTGACCCCGAGGGAAAGCCAGGTGCTGTCGAAGATGGCGCAAGGCTTGAACAACAAGGAAATGGCCCGGGAACTGGACATCAGCGTGCGCACGGTGGAAACACACCGCCTGAGCATCCGGCGCAAGCTCAACATCGACAAGCCGGCGGCGCTGGTCAAGTACGCCATCGATCATGGGCTCATTTCCCGCTGACACCCCCGCCCACTGTGGCCACTGCAAAAACCTGTGGGAGCGGGCTTGCTCGCGAAGGCGTTGTACCAGTCACCATCAACATCGAATGACACACCGCCTTCGTCGGAACGCCGCCCGGAGCAAGCCCGCTCCCACAAGGGGGCACCGAATGATCCATTGACTGCGTCGATAGTCACCATTGATTCAATGAAGTTCTCTTAAAAAATCCACGGCGTAACATCTGCTCCATACCAACCCATAAGTACCCCGGAGCACACGATCATGAAACGCCAGACCCTCCTCAGCATCGCTTTCTCGGTTTTCGCAGTTAACGCTTTTGCCGCTACCTCTGCTCAACCTGTGGTCGCTGAAGGCGGCTCGGATCGTCTGATTGAAAGCCGTGTGGCTGAAGGTGGTTCCGATCGTCTGATCGAAAACCGTGTTGCAGCCGATGGTTCCGACAAGTTGATGCAGAACCGCGTGGCTGAAGGTGGCTCCGACAAATTGCTGCAGAACCGCGTGGCTGAAGGTGGCTCGGACAAGTTGATGCAGAACCGCGTGGCTGAAGGTGGCTCTGACAAATTGCTGCAGAACCGCGTGGCTGAAGGTGGCTCTGACAAGTTGATGCAGAACCGCGTTGCCGAAGGTGGCTCGGATCGTCTGATCCAGAACCGTGCGGCATAACTAATCGCTGCACCACAACGCCCAACAAAAAACCCGGCCTGATCAGCCGGGTTTTTTCATGGTTTTTTTGGGGGGGCTTTCACTGGCTTGGAGGTCACTTCATTTTCTGCGTGGGCACGTTCCCTTGTGGGAGCTGGCTTGCCAGCGATGGTCGTTAACGATAACGCGTGTGAACCGGATAAACACGGCGCACTGGAGTCCATCGCCAGCAGGCTGGCTCCTACAGTTTCCGCGTGGGCACGGGCCCGTGTGAAACCACCCGCACAAAGAACAAAAAAGAATTAACAAATAAAAATTAAGTATTTATCGTTATAAAAGTAGAAGCGTACTCTCCAGTCATCCCGTCATTGATCACCACAGTGAAGTGCCCCATGAATCCGACTGACAACCTCATCGATTTCACCAGCTACCGCAAACGCAAACAAGCTCAGCAACGGGCACGGGCAATGTGGGAGATGTACGCACGCAACGCCGGATTTCAGGCATTCCAGTGGGTTCAGGCGTCTCGGTCTGCCGAGACACGTCAGGCGTGAACGCGCACGAACCCTCGCGCTTTCTGATAAGCGCGGGCGAGCCTGTGCTGGACCTGAACAATCCGGATGCCCCTGAAGAGGACCCGATCTGCGAACGGGTAGCTCAAAACCTGCTGCGCCTGCGGGGCAAGCGCCATCTGTCCCTCGATGCCCTGGCCCGACAGTGCGGCGTGAGCCGTGCCATGCTGGCGCAAATCGAATCGGGGCGTAGTGTGCCGTCCATCAAGGTGCTGTGCAAAATCGCCAAAGGCTTGAAGGTATCGGTGGCTGCGTTTCTGGAGCATCGGGCCTTCGAAGGTGTGGCCGTGCTGTCGGCGAGCCAGAGCAAACGCCTGGTCAGTGCCAACGGCGCTTTTGTCAGCCGCGCCCTGTTCCCCTTTGACGTGGCGCGCCAATCGGAGTTCTACGAGCTGCGCCTGAGCCCGTTGGGAGAGGACCATTCGCAGGGCCATGGCCCAGGCGTCCAGGAAAACCTGGTGGTGGCGCAGGGTGTGCTGGAAATCAGCGTCAACGACGAGCGTTACCTGCTGTCCACGGGGGATTCGATCCTGTTTTATGCCGACCAGCCCCACCGCTATCGCAACCCCGCCGACAGTGAAGCGGTGGCTTATCTTGTAGTGACCTACCCGGAACGCCTGGACTGAAACGACCTTGTAGGAGCGAGCCTGCTCGCGATGGACGTCAACGATAACGCGGGCTTCCTGAAAAAACGCGTCAGCCTCGAGTCCATCGCGAGCAAGCTCGCTCCAGGTACGTTGCAGGATTTAGCAGGTGCAGCACATCAGCGGCATGCCATTGCAGCTCATCATCATCGGCAAGCTGCAGTCGTTCATCATTTTCATCATCAGGGCGCAGCAGTTTTTCATCATGTCCATGTTCATGCCGGCCATCGGCATGATTTTGCACATCATGCCGTCAGCCATCATGGTGCATTCCATCACGCACTTCATCGACGGCATCGGCATGCCCATCATCGGCATTGGCATCATCATGTTCATCATCGGCATGGCCATGCTCGCCCGGGACATGCACATCATGCTCATGTTGCCGCAGTGCATCATCATCGGCATGCCGCAGTTCATCATCATCTGCATCATTTCAGCGCTGTTCTTGAACATGGCCATGTCCATGCCAGCGGCCGGCATCATCTTGCACATCATCCCGTCGTCCATCAGGTCGCAGGACATGGTCGCCATCATCATCGGCATGCCCATCATCGGCATCATTGGCATGGTGGCGTTCATCGGCATTTGCATCTGCATGGCATTCATCATGGTGTTGCTCCCTGAAGGACTGGATAGTTGGGCGAAGCTGATGGAGGCCGATTCTAGGGAATCGACCGAGCGCAACAAGCTGGCGATCGAACAGCCAAAGTCGATGTCGGGGCAGGCTTAACGAGGCAGGCAGGACGATTGTTTCTGCTGTGACAAACAATCGGATTCGATCACGGACAAGATGAAAACCATGACGCTGATTATTCGGTTATGGATATGCAGATTGCATCTATATAAATAGCGGAAAGAAATATTCGTTCTAACCGGTGCCACAATCTTTCCCTCCAGGTGCACCGACACGCCGCTTCACCGCTGATCCCCTTCTTTACGCTGCCTTTCTCTCTCGATGTTGGGCCTGTGCCCGAAGCACCCCCGTGCCTGCCGTTTGTCCGCTGCGACCGGTGGCGCACACTTTTGCACGCCATCCAGCCAGAAACTCCGTTCGGGGACTTGTGCTATCGGTATTATGGTATACCATCAGACGCACAGACACCCAAAACCTCTACGGAGCAGCTCATGAGTTTCGAAATCCGCAAGATCGTCAGCTATGTCGAAGAAACCTTTATTGAAGGCGGCAAAGCCACCGATAAGCCCGTGACCATGGTCGGTCTGGCCGTGGTGATGAAAAACCCCTGGCTGGGCAACGGTTTCGTCGAAGACCTGAAACCACAGATCCGCGCCAGCTGCTCCGACCTCGGCGCACTGATGGTTGAGCGCCTGGTGGGCATCATCGGCGGCGCCGAGAAGATCGAGGCTTACGGCAAGGCTGCGGTGGTCGGTGCCGATGGCGAAATCGAGCACGCTTCGGCGGTGATCCACACCCTGCGCTTCGGCAACCACTACCGCGAAGCGGTCAAGGCCAAGAGCTACCTGAGTTTCACCAACAAGCGCGGCGGCCCGGGCACTTCGATCCAGATCCCGATGATGCACAAGGACGACGAAGGCCTGCGCTCGCACTACATCACCCTGGAAATGCAGATCGAAGACGCCCCGCGTGCCGACGAAATCGTCGTGGTCCTGGGTTGCGCCGACGGCGGCCGCCTGCACCCGCGCATCGGCAACCGCTACATCGACCTGGAAGAACTGGCCGCCGAAAAAGCCCAGTAACCGGCCGGCAGAACGACAACAAGAAGGCATTGCAGGAGCGCTCCATGATTCGGCTCACCGCTGAACTCACCCCGGCTGGCACCAGTTACCTGGCGACCGGCCAAGGCCAGCCCGTGGTCTTGATCCACGGCGTGGGCCTGAACAAAGAAATGTGGGGCGGCCAGATCGTTGGCCTGGCCACGAAGTACCGCGTCATCGCCTACGACATGCTCGGCCATGGCGCCAGCCCGCGCCCGGAAAGCGGCACGCCGCTGCTCGGCTATGCCGACCAGTTGCTGGAGCTGCTCGACCACCTGCAATTGCCCAAGGCAACGGTGATCGGCTTTTCCATGGGTGGGCTGGTGGCGCGGGCGTTTGCCCTGCACTACGCGCAACGCCTGGAAGGCCTGGTGGTGCTCAACAGTGTGTTCAACCGCAGCGCCGAACAGCGCGCGGGGGTCATCGCCCGCACCAGCCAGGCTGCCGAACACGGGCCGGACGCCAATGCCGAAGCGGCGCTGTCTCGCTGGTTCAGCCGCGAATACCAGGCGGCGAACCCGGCGCAGATCGCCGCGATTCGCCAGACCCTGGCCGGCAATGACCCTCAGGGTTACCTGACCACTTATGAGCTGTTCGCCACCCAGGACATGTACCGCGCCGACGACCTGGACAGCATCCGCGTGCCGACGCTGATCGCCACCGGCGAACTGGACCCCGGTTCGACCCCGGAAATGGCCCGGCAACTGGCCGAACGCATTCCCGGCGCGAGCGTTGCCGTGCTCGCCGAGCAACGGCATATGATGCCCGTAGAATCGCCGCGCCTGGTCAACCAGCTGTTGCTGGAGTTTCTGCAGGCCGCGCACTCCCAACAAAACCAGATCAAGGGGATCGTTGCATGACACTCGCACGCTTCCAGATGTGCATCGGCGGTGAATGGGTCGATGCCCTGTCCGGCAAGACCTTCGAAAGCCTCAACCCGGCGCTGGCCGAGCCTTGGGCCGAATTGCCCGATGCCGACGAAGCCGATGTCGAGCGCGCCGTACAAGCCGCGCAAACCGCTTTCGACAGCCCGGCCTGGCGCGGCTTGACCGCCACCGCGCGCGGCAAACTGCTGCGACGCCTGGGCGACCTGATCGCCGAGAACAAGGAACAACTGGCGCAGCTGGAAAGCCGCGACAACGGCAAGCTGATCCGCGAAACCCGTGGCCAGGTGGGTTATCTGCCGGAGTTCTTCCACTACACCGCAGGCCTGGCCGACAAGCTCGAAGGCGGCACCCTGCCGCTGGACAAGCCGGACCTGTTTGCCTACACCGTGCACGAAGCCATGGGTGTGGTTGCCGCGATCATCCCGTGGAACAGCCCGCTGTACCTGACCGCGATCAAACTCGCTCCGGCCCTCGCCGCGGGCAACACCATCGTGATCAAGCCGTCGGAGCACGCCTCGGCGACCATCCTCGAACTGGCGCGCCTGGCCCTGCAAGCCGGGATTCCGCCGGGGGTGGTCAACGTCGTCACCGGTTATGGCCCGAGCACCGGTGCCGCCCTCACCCGCCATCCGCTGGTGCGCAAGATCGCCTTCACCGGCGGCGCGGCCACGGCGCGGCATGTGGTGCGCAGCAGCGCGGAGAACTTCGCCAAGCTGTCGCTGGAACTGGGCGGCAAATCGCCGAACATCATCTTCGCCGACGCCGACCTCGACAGCGCGATCAACGGCGCCATCGCCGGAATTTATGCCGCTTCCGGGCAGAGCTGCGTCTCCGGTTCGCGCCTGCTGGTGCAGGATGAAATCTACGACGAGTTCGTCGGTCGTCTGGTGGAGCGCGCCCAGCGCATTCGCATCGGCAACCCCCAGGAAGACAGCAGCGAAATGGGCCCGATGGCCACCGCGCAGCAACTGGCCGTGGTCGAAGGCCTGGTGGCCGATGCCATCGCCGAAGGTGCGCGCCTGCGCCTGGGCGGCAAGCGTCCGCAGAACCTGGGCGATGGCTGGTTCTACGAACCGACGCTGTTCGAGTGCGACCGCAACTCGATGAAGATCATGCAGGAAGAAGTCTTTGGCCCGGTGGCTTCGGTCATCCGTTTCAAGGACGAAGCCGAAGCCCTGGCGATCGCCAACGACTCGCAGTTCGGCCTCGCCGCCGGCATCTGGACCCGCGACCTGGGCCGTGCCCACCGCCTGGCCCGGGACGTGCGCTCCGGGATCATCTGGGTCAACACCTACCGCGCGGTCTCGGCCATGGCGCCGATCGGCGGTTTCAAGAACAGCGGCTATGGACGCGAAAGCGGCATCGATTCGGTGCTGGCCTACACCGAGCTGAAAACGGTGTGGATCAACCTGTCCCAGGCACCGATGCCTGATCCCTTCGTGATGCGCTAGGAGTCCTGGAAAATGATCGAACCCGGCATTTACAAAGACGTGATGAGCTCGTTCCCCTCCGGGGTCACGGTGGTCACCACCCTGGACCCGGACGGCGGCATCGTCGGCATCACCGCCAGCGCCTTCAGTGCGTTGTCGATCGACCCGGCACTGGTGCTGTTCTGTCCCAACTACGGCTCCGACACCTACCCGGTGCTGCGCGACAGCAAGCAGTTCGCGATCCATTTGCTGTCCGCCGAGCAGACCGCCGAAGCCTATGCCTTCGCCGGTAAAGGCAAGGACAAGGCCAAAGGCATCGAGTGGCACCTGAGCGAACGGGGCAACCCGATCCTGGCCAAGGCCACGGCCATCATCGAGTGCGAACTGTGGCGCGAATACGACGGCGGTGATCACGCGATCATCGTCGGCGCGGTGAAGAACCTGATCCTGCCCGAGCAACCGGTGACGCCGATGATCTACCACAAAGGCAAGCTGGGCCCGCTGCCCGCCCTGGCCTGATGACTCACCACAAAACCCTGTGGGAGCGAGCTTGCTCGCGATGACGGTGTATCAGTGACATAGATGTTGAGTGTCAGTCCGCTATCGCGAGCAAGCTCGCTCCCACAGGTACCGCTGTGCATATTCTTTTTTTGTCAGGAGCCGGCATGAGCCCAGCAGCCTCGTTACTGTTCCGCCAGCAGGCCTACATCAATGGCCAATGGCTGGATGCACCCGATGGTGCGCAACAGGACATCTTCAACCCGGCCACCGGCGAGTTGATCGGCCAGGTGCCGAACCTCGGCGCCGAGCATGCGCGCCTGGCTATCGAGGCCGCCAACAAGGCCTGGCCGGCCTGGCGCGCGCTGACCGCCAAAGAGCGCAGCAATACGCTCAAGCGCTGGCATGCCCTGATGCTGGAAAATGCCGACGCCCTGGCACACATTCTCACCCTCGAACAAGGCAAGCCACTGGCCGAGGCCAAAGGCGAAATCCTCTACGCCGCGAGCTTCATCGAGTGGTTCGCCGAGGAAGCCAAGCGCATCTACGGCGACACCATTCCCAGCCACAAGGGCGATGCGCGCATCGTGGTCAGCAAGGAGCCGATTGGTGTGGTCGCGGCCATCACGCCGTGGAATTTCCCGGCGGCGATGATCACCCGCAAGGCCGGCCCGGCGCTGGCCGCCGGCTGCCCGTGCATCGTCAAGCCGGCTCCGGAAACACCCTTCTCGGCACTGGCCATGGCTGCACTGGCGGAACAGGCCGGCATTCCAGCGGGTATTTTCAACGTGATCACCGGCGACGCCATCGCCATCGGTGGCGAGCTGACCGCCAGTGCGCAGGTGCGCAAATTGTCGTTCACCGGCTCCACCGCCATCGGCAAACTGCTGATGGCCCAGTGCGCGCCGACGCTGAAAAAAGTCTCGCTGGAGCTGGGCGGCAACGCGCCATTCATTGTCTTCGACGACGCCGATCTGGAGCGCGCAGTCGAGGGTGCGCTGATCGCCAAATTCCGCAACGCCGGGCAGACCTGCGTCTGCGTCAATCGCTTCCTGGTGCAGGCCGGCATCCACGACGCCTTTGTCGCTCGACTGGCCGAACGGATTTCGCAGCTCAAGGTCGGCAGCGGTTTCGAAGAAGGTGTCACCCAGGGTCCGCTGATCAACGAGCGCGCCGTGGCCAAGGTCGAAGAGCACGTGCAAGACGCCCTGGCCCAGGGTGCACGCCTGCTGTGCGGCGGCGAACGCCATGCGCTGGGCAACGGTTTCTTCCAGCCGACCGTGGTCACAGGCGTCACCCCACAGATGAAAGTCGCCCGCGATGAAACCTTCGGTCCGCTGGCCGCGGTGTTCCGTTTCGACACCGAGGCCCAGGCCATCGAGATGGCCAACGACACCGAATTCGGCCTCGCCGCCTACTGCTACACCCGCGACCTGGGCCGCGCCTGGCGCATGAGCGAGGCGCTGGAGTACGGCATGGTCGGGATCAACGAAGGGCTGATCTCCACCGAAGTCGCCCCCTTCGGCGGCATCAAGTCCTCGGGGCTGGGCCGTGAAGGCTCCAAGTACGGCATCGAGGATTACCTGGAACTCAAATACACCTTGATGGGCGGCCTTTGAGCCCAGGGGAGCTACGCCAATGAACAACGAAAAATACGAAAAAGGCCTGAAGATCCGCACCCAGGTGCTGGGCGAAGCCTACGTCAAGCGCTCCATCGAGAACGCCGACGACTTCACCCGCCCCTTGCAAGAGATGGTCACCGAGTATTGTTGGGGTCATGTCTGGGGTCGTGAGGGTTTGTCCCTCAAGGAACGCAGCATGATCAACCTGGCGATGATCTCGGCCCTCAACCGGCCCCATGAACTCAAGCTGCATGTGCGCGGCGCCTTGCGTAACGGCCTGAGTCGTGAGCAAATACGCGAAATATTGCTTCAGGTCGGCATTTATTGCGGTGTCCCCGCTGCCGTAGACAGTTTCCGGCTCGCCCGTGAAGCCTTCGCCGAAGCCGATGCCGAGGCCTCCAGTTAACCCTTGGCTGTTTGATCCGACCGAGCACCGGGATTCCCGTAATCGAAGTGCTCTTTTTGCATGGACAGCCACAATCAGAGCGGACCCCATGAAACGCCTGCCACTCGACGACAGCTTCAAGGTCAATCGCAACCCCGTCACCCTGCGCGAAATCGTGCTGGATAAACTGCGAAGCGCCATCATGAACTTCCAGCTCCTGCCGGGAGACCGTCTGGTCGAACGCGATCTGTGCGATCGCCTGGGCGTCAGCCGTACTTCCGTGCGCGAAGCCTTGCGTCACCTGGAATCCGAAGGCCTGGTGGAGTTCGCCGATGCCAAGGGCCCGCGTGTCGCGATCATTACCCTGGCCGACGCCGTGGACATCTACGAGCTGCGCTGCGTGCTCGAAGGGCTGATCGTGCAACTGTTCACCCTGCGCGCCAAGGCCAAGGACATCAAGGCCCTGGAAAAAGCCCTCGAAGAAAACCGCAAGGCGCTCAAGGACGGCGAACTGCAACAGGTCATCGATTCGGTGCAGGGTTTCTACGACGTGCTGCTCGAAGGCTCGGGCAACCATGTCGCGGCCACCCAGCTGCGCCAGTTGCAGGCACGCATCAGCTACCTGCGCGCGACCTCGGTGTCCCAGGAAAACCGTCGCGGTGCCAGCAACCAGGAAATGGAACGCATGGTCGAGGCGATCAAGGGCGGCGATCCGCTGGCCGCCCACCAGGCTTGCGTCGACCACGTGCGCGCGGCCGCGGCCGTCGCCCTGGACTACCTCAAGCGCAAGCAGGAAGAAACCGGCGACATCCCGGCGATCACCCTGCCCATCGCGCTCAAAGAACCGCGCATAGGTCGCTGAAATGTTCAGCCCGAGCTTTTGCCCCAAGTGCGGCAGCGCTGATCTCGCTCAGCAGCTGCCGCCGGGCGATACGCACGAGCGCCTGATGTGCCGCGGCTGCGGCTACATCTATTACATCAATCCGAAAATCATCGCCGGCTGCATCATCGAGCAGGACGGCAAGTACCTGCTGTGCCAGCGCGCGATTCCCCCGCGCCCCGGCACCTGGACCTTGCCCGCAGGCTTCATGGAAAGCGGCGAGACCACCGAACAGGCGGCCTTGCGCGAGGTTTGGGAAGAAAGTGGCGTGCGTGCGGAAATCGTCTCGCCCTACTCGATTTTCAGCGTGCCCAGGATCAGCGAGGTGTACATCATCTTCCGCGCCATCGCGCTGGAGATCACCGGGCAATACGGGCCGGAAACCCTCGACTACAAGTTCTTCGCGCCTGAAGAGATTCCCTGGGACAGCATTTATTATCCGGCGATCCGGCAGATTCTCGAGCGTTATATCGAGGAGCGGCAGGCCGGGGTTTATGGCATTTACATGGGCAATGATGACAGCGGGAAGATTCACTTTATTCGCTGATTAGTTGTGGATTTTTCCGTGTGCATATCCGTTTTTGCGGTAACGGCCGCTTACGGTTCCGCCCTTACGGCGGGTCACTTTCGAAAAGCGCGAAAGTAACCAAAGCGCTTTGCCCCTTACGTTCGGTGCCTCGCCTAGGCTCGGCATGCCCTCGCTCCGGTCCTGCTCCGTGGGCCCGCCGCCATCGGCCATCCATGGCCGGGGGCGGCTAACCCGGCATCCATGCCGGGTTGCCCACTGCGCAGAACCTCCACTCGGCCTCACGAGGAGGCGTACACCGCAACAGCGCCCGAGGCGGCCTACCGGCCGGCCTGGTCGCGGGTTTCGTTCGTCTGTGATGTACCTGGTCGACTGCCAGACCGCCTTCGCGAGCAGGCTCGCTCCCACAGGTATTCAGTACATCTACAAGATTTCGGTCGGCTGGCAGACCGCTTTCGCGAGTAGGCTCGCTCCCACAGTTTTGAATTGAGCACGGTCAGGAAAATCAGGCCGGCCGGTAGGCCGCCTCGGCTGCTTTTGATCTGCCCGCCCCTTCGGCAGGCTGAGTGGAGGTGTTCATCCGGGGATGGGCGCGCAGCGCCGTTCGGCGCAGCCGAACTCATTGCATGTAGGTCGAAGCGAAGCCGACCGGAGGGCAATGCCCCCGGATGAATACCGCAGCGAAGGAACCCCGAGCCTCAGCGAGGGGCCGTACGTTCGGGGCGAGCGTTTTTTGCTTCCTTTTTTAGGCGCTTGTAAAAAAGGGAGTCGCCGTAAGGGCGAAACCATAAGCCGCCGTTACCTAAATAACGGATATGCCCCCAACAAAACCTACACCCCCAGACGAAACTGCTTGGGCGTAACCCCAAACCGCTTACGAAACGCCCGAATAAAATTACTGGCCTGCCGATACCCCAACCGCTCGGCAATCCGCTCAATCGGCTGATCGCCGGCAGTCAACCAATGCCGCGCCAACTCCAGACTGTCGCTACGACTCTGTTGCGTCGCAGCAGTCTGCCAATGCCGCAACATGCTCTGATGCAAAAACGCATTGGCCCCCAGCAACGGCTCATCAAGGCTAGCCGCTGGCAGGCTCAAACACGGATGTGCCCCCTCCAGCACCTCTATGCCAACGCTACGCAACCACTGCCCGGCAGCCTGCTGCGGCGTCAGGTGAACGCAGACAAACACCTCGGCCGGCGCACGCCCCAAGCGTCGGGCAATGTTGCGCACCAACGTCAGGGTCGCCGCATCGAGGCCGAAAAAATGCGCCTGCCGGCCAGCACTGCGCAAGTGCAGGCGGGCCTGCCCGTCACCCTCCTCCAGTTCCGCCACCACATAGTTGGTCACCCGTGGCAGGAAATCGGTGAAACACGCCAGGCTCGCGCGCAGGGTGGCGGCGGAGTCCAGCAGGATGTTCAACCCCCGCAACGTGGTGGTCGCCATGCCATTGACCAGTTCACAGCCAAACGACACCCCCGCGCCCGCACGTTCGCATTCGTTCCACAGGCGCTCGACCAGGTGCGCAGGCACGTGCAGATCCTGCCCTTCGAGCAACGAAAGACAGATGCCGGCCCGTTGCAGCAGTTGGTCCTGACACAGGCCGGACTGCCGGGCATGGCTGAGAATGGTGCGGGTGAAGGCGCTGGAAATGAACGGTTGGCAGGTCATGGCACGTTACGACGAGAAGACAGGCGTGTACTTATGCCAGCCTCTGTGCTATCGATCCAATGCATTAAAAGCATCCGCCAAATGCAGGAGACGCATGATGGATCTACGACAACTCCGCCACCTTGTCGCCCTGGCCGATTACCGCAATTTCGGGCGCGCCGCCGAGGCGATCAATCTCAGCCAACCGGCCTTCAGTCGTAGCATCCAGACCCTGGAGCGCGACCTCGACTGCGCGCTGGTGGAGCGCAGCAGTCGCGAATTCCGCCTGACTGGCCAGGGTGAACTGGTGCTGCAACATGCCCGGCGCCTGCTCGCCGGCAGCCAGGCCCTGCACAACGAACTCACGCAATACAACGGCCTGACCGGTGGCGAGTTGCACTTTGGCTGTGGCCCGTATCCGGCACAGTTGCTGGTGCCCGAGGCGCTGGCGGAATTCATCCAGGCGCACCCGGCGATCCGCATCAGTTTCCATCAGGGCGACTGGGAACAACTGGCGGTCTGGCTCCGTGAACAGCAGATCGAATTCCTCGTGGCCGACGCGCGCTACTTCACCGGCGACCCGCAATACCAGGTACAGCTGTTGCGCCCCCGACGCGGGCGGTTCTTTTGCCGTGTCGGTCATCCCCTGGCGCAACAGCCGGACCTGTCCCTGCGCGCCCTGCTCGACTACGCGGTTGTCGGCACGCGCATACCGCCGATGATCCGCAAGATCCTGGCCGACGCGCAGGGCGAGGCGGACTTCAACCCGAGTGTGGAATGCGCGCAGTTCGATGCCATCCGCCGCGTGGTGATGCGCTCCGACGCGGTGGGCATCGCAACCATCGAGGCCCTTGCCGAACTGGTCGATCAGGGCCTGATCCGCCTGCTGGAGTTTGCCGATGTGCCCAAGGACGATCCCGGCCTGCAATTGCACTACGGCATCGTCAGCCGCGCCGGCCACTCCCTGACACCGGCGGCGCTGGCGATGGTCGAGGCGGTGCTGACGGTTGACCGGCGTTTGCTGGCGTCGAATTAGGTGCATCTGAACTGCATGCGATCCCTGTGGGAGCGGGCTTGCTCGCGAAGAGGGAGTGTCAGTCGACGACATTGTTGTCTGATACACCGCTTTCGCGAGCAAGCCCGCTCCCACAGGGTTTCACGCACGCCGCGCCAGCGCCTGCAATGCCCGGGGCTCACCGAGTGCGCGCAGCAGGCAATGCATCGCCTCCTCACGGCTGCGCTCGAAGCGATAGCGGGACTCGATGTAAAGCGCCAGTTTCAATTCCACGGGTTCGTCCAGGGGCAGCGGCACCTGTTGCAGGCCCAGCACGCTGGCGACCCGGCTCGGCAGGCTGATGCCCAGCGGATGGCGGTCGGCGATCAGCTTCGCGGCCAGGGTGCTCTGGGTGCTCATCGCGATATGGCGGCGCAGGCCTTTCAAGCCAAGCTGCAAGTCTACCGGGCTGAGTCCGTCGCGGCGGCTCGACACCTGAATCTGCGGTTGCTCCAGATATTCCTGCAGGGTGCGCGGCGGCACCTTGAGCGCGGCGCCATAGGCGAACACGTAATGGTCGGCGGGCAATGCCTGTTTGTGCAGGCCGGCAAGCCCGGCCAGCGGCTGGTCGAGGTCGATCAGGATATCCAGCTTGCCGCTGGCCAGGTCCTGCAAGGCGTCGCGACGCCGGGGCTGGAAATAACGCACCTGCCAATCGGCATGGGGCGATTCGAGCAAGGCATCGAGCAGCACCGGTTGCAGGCAATCCAGGCAACTGATGCGCAGCAACGGATTGTTCTGCCGCGCGGCGGGGATCATGCGCAAACCATCGCGCAATGACTCGAGCGCCGCACGCACGTAGTCGGCCAGACGATGGGCGACCAGTGTCGGCGTCACGCCCAGGCGACTTTTGATGAACAGCGGATCGCCGCACAATTCGCGCAGGCGACGCAACGCATTGCTCATGGCCGGTTGCGACAGGCACATCACCTCGGCGGCGCGGGTGACGCTGCGCTGCTGGTAAATCGCATCGAAGGCGAGCAACAGGTTCAAATCGAGCTGGCGTAAATCAAGCATGGTCTTGCTCCGGCAAATCGCTTAACGTCGGGCAGCCTAACCAGTGTTCCGGAACAAGCTGTGAGCCCTACATGACAAAAAGCGATCAGCCACTGCACGATCAATCCACACCCAATGCGTTCTACGCGCCGACCCTGCTGCCGGCCATCGAAGAGTTGCTGGCCCGCGGTGTGGACCGGGAAAGCATTGAAGGCCTGTTCCGTCGCAGCCTGTTCGAGTTGCGCACGCCCTTCATGCGCGTTGCGCTGTTCATGTCGCGGCGCTTCTGGGCCTTCGCCCTGGAACAGACCGGCGACCCGCTGATCGGCCTGACGGCCGGTCGGCGTTTCGTTTCCACCGCCACCAATGGCCTGACGTACCTGTTCGACGTGGCCGACTCACTGGACAGCGCGTGCCAGTATTTCGTGCGCTTCTTTCCGTTTTTCAACGGGCACTTCCAGGCGCAGATCGTGCGCGGCGGCGACAACGTCGAACTGCGTCTGCTCGATTGCGGCAGCGTGAAAGCCAGCGCAGCCACCGCCGATTACATCCTCATCAGCCTGTGCAGCATGTTGCGGCGCAAGTTCCTCGCCAGCGGCCTGGAGCGCGATCCGGTGCTGGGCATCGGGCTGACCGGGCCCTGCACCGCCAACCCGCAGGATCACGAGCAAGCCTTTCGCGCCCCCGTGCAGTGGCAACAGGCGCAACACTCGATCCGCCTCGATCCACAGCTGTTCGTCACCCCGTTGACGCCGGGCAATCATGAACTGGAGCAGACACTGGTCGAACTGTTGGAACAGACCCGGCGCAACAGCGAGCCGACCTTGCTGGAGCAAGTCTGCGACCACTTGATCGTCGACCTCGCACAAGCCAACTGGCAGCAATGGTGTAGCACCCAGCACCTGCTCGAGCGCACCGCAGCCCGACGCTTGAAAGCATTGGGCTGGAGTTTTTCCGAGTTGCTCGACGAGTACCGCCGCTACCGGGCCGAAGACTTTTTGCAGGGGACAGACCTGGAGCTGGTGGAGATTTCCGACCGCCTGGGCTACAGCGATGTACAAAGCTTCAACCGTGCATGCCTGCGGTGGCTGGGGTGCGCGCCGGGCGCCTGGCGAGCCCGGCAGGGACAACAAAAAGGTTCTTTGCTCATTCCCGGGAAACTGTAATTAAATGGACTCGCCCAAGCCGAGGCGTCTGTGCGCCGCGGTGGCATTCTTATAGAAGCCAACGACAGCGAGGGCGAGGCCATGAAAAAGCATACGATGTTCAATCAGTCTTTGTCAGCCGACGTGTCGGCGTGCACGACCGTTGCGGTAGATCTTGCAAAAAAGGTCTTTCAGGTCGCCGGGGAGGATGCTCTCGGCCAGGTAAAATTCGAGGATCGAATCAAGTCCCGCGAGGCCTTCCAGGTATTTCTGCACAAGCTTCCCGAGAGTGTGACGGTCTTGGTGGAAACCGGGCCAGGCGCTCAGGCGTGGGCGCGGTTACTGCAAATACAGGGCAATCCGGTCCGCATCCTGCCGGCCCAGCTTGTTGCCAAACATCGCTGTGGCCCGAAAAATGATCACAACGATGCGTTCGCTATCCTACGTGCAGGCCGCGATAGCACGATTTCAGCCGTTCCGGTCAAGAGCCCGGCGGCGCTCGCGATGCAGGCACTGCACCGAGCTCGACAGGGATATATACGGCGACGCACGGCGGTGGGCAATCAGATGCGCGGTTTGCTGCTGGAACATGGCGTGGCTCTGGCGCAGGGCGAAATGGCGATCAGCCAGCTCGTGCCTCGGATATTGGAAGATGTTACCCAGCCATTGCCCGATCTACTGCGCGAGCTGATCGCCGAACTGCTGGGTGAATGGAGTCAACTGGGTGAACGCGTCAACGTACTGACCGGCCGACTGGAAACGGCGGCGAAAGAGAGTGAGATAGCGAGGCGGCTGATGACTGTGCGCGGTGTTGGTCCAATCATCGCCACGGCGCTGCTGGCCAAGCAGACCGAGCCTGAACGCTTCGCCAACGCCCGGCAGTTTGCCGCGTACTTCGGGTTGGTGCCCAACCAGCACAGCAGCGGCGATAAAATCCGACTGGGCAAGATGTGCAAACATGGCGATGCCTACTTGCGCAGTCTGACGATCCAAGGAGCCCATGCTGTTTTAAGGCAGATACGATCTGACTCACAGCAGCCGGACGACCAACGTCTACAGCGTTGGATCTCCCGCCTGGGGCGCAAGGAGGCGGCAGTGCGATTGGCCAACCGCAACCTGCGCATTCTCTGGGTACTACTACAAAACGATCAGACTTATCATCGCCGGCCGGGAAATGGCCCCGAGGTGGCGATGAGTCACTGATCAATAGCGTTCTGCCACCGGGGCGTTAAGCCGCTCCAACCCATGCTAAAAAACATTGACCCCAGGTCAGACCGTCGCGGATTGATGCCTGGGCTCCTACCGGCCCTTGAGGCCTCACTGTAATCGGCATACCGCGCGCTTATCCAATGTTGGCCAGAAGCCGTTCAAGGCTTCCTCAAACAGGCCTGATACATAGATGCAACCGGGCAGCAGTGTTTAGAAGCAGGTTGAAAGTGGGGGCGAGTCCATACATAGGAGCCAGCTTGCTGGCGATGGACTCCAATGCGCCGCGTTCATCCAGCTCACCCGCGTTATCGTTGACGACCATCGCTGGCAAGCCAGCGCCTACAGGGGACCCACGTTCATCCGGTTCATACGCGTCATCGTTAACGACCATCGCTGGCGGGCCAGCTCCCACAAGGGACCGTGCCCGCACGGTGAAAGCCACAAAAAAAAAATCACGCCCGTGCGCCACGGACGCCATTGGTTTTTTGCGTCCCCCCGGTTTCCAGCTACAAATGAAGGGTGGGTTGAGTGTCCGCAATCCTGACAGCAACTGTCACGGCTCGGACGTCGATGGATGGCTGCGGTTTTACGGATGGTCAGGCGCATGGCTCAAGGCAAGTATCGCTCCGACATAGATGGGCTGCGCGCTGTCGCGGTGATTGCAGTGCTGCTGCATCACCTCAAGGCCGGCCTGTTGCCCGGCGGCTACGTGGGCGTCGACATCTTTTTCGTCATCTCGGGATTCCTGATCACGTCCCAGGTGTTTTCCGAGGTCAAGCGCAATGCGTTCTCGCTCAAGAGCTTTTATCAGCGGCGCATCAACCGCATCGTGCCGGCGCTGGCGACGGTGCTGCTGGCGACCGTGATCGCCGGCGCCTTCATCCTGTCACCGGTCGACCTGGTCCGGCTCAACGTCAGCGCCCTGTTCTCGCTGCTGGGCGTCTCGAATATCTACATCTGGGTCAAGTACGGTAACTACTTCGCCGCCGATGCCAGCGAAGCGCCTTTGCTGCACACCTGGTCGCTGGGTATCGAAGAGCAGTTCTACGTCATCTGGCCGCTGTTCATCGTGTTGCTGTATCGCCTGGCGCCGCGTTACGTGTTGCCCGTGCTGGCCATCGGCGTGGTGCTGGCGGTGGGGGTTTCCGAGTACGCAACGGGGGTGTTCGCCACGGCCGCGTACTACCTGCTGCCCACGCGTTTTTTCGAACTGATGCTGGGCGGGCTGCTGGCGATCTACCTCCATTCACCGCGCATGATCGGCAAACGGACGGCCCATGGCTATGCATTGGCGGGCTACCTGCTGATCGGTTTCTCGCTGTTTGCCTTGAACCCCAACTCCACTTTTCCCGGGATCAACGCCCTGATTCCCTGCCTGGGCGCCGCCTTGCTGATCCTGGCCGGCAGCGGTGAACGCCATTCACGCCTGCTCACCAGCCGGCCCATGGTGTTTATCGGCCTGATCTCCTACTCGCTGTATTTGTGGCACTGGCCGCTGATCGCCTTCCTGAACTACGTGGAAATCCCCATCGACCTGCCCGTGGGCGCGCTGCTGATTGCCGCCTCTATCCTGCTTTCGTGGCTGTCCTGGCGGTACGTCGAAGTGCCGTTTCGCCGTACCGGGGCCAGCCTGCACTTTGCCCGGGTGTTCACCCGCCGGTTTGCCCTTCCGGCGTTGGGGCTGGCCGTGCTGGCGGGGCTGAGCCTGCAGTTCAACGGATTTCCACAACGCTTCAACGCCGGCGTTTCAGCGCTTGAAGCGATGACCCTGAACAAGCCTGCCGAGGTCCGCAGCGGCTGCCATGTGCCCAATGCGCTGTACCAGACCGAACCCAATGAGCGCTGCCGGTTGGGCGCAACCAAGGAGGCACTGGACGGCATCATGATCGGCGACTCGTTTGCCAATCACTTCACCGGCATGGTCGACATTCTGGCCAGGCCCAACAACATCATGCTCATGGACTACACCATGGACTCCTGCCCGCCGATCCTCGGCTACACCGCCGAAATGCCTCCGGTGTATGCGGCCCATTGTGCGAAACGCAACGAACGGGTGTTCAGCCTGATCGAGCAGAACAAGTATCGCTACGTGGTACTGGCGGCGATCTGGCCCAAGGATGTCCGGGCCAGGGATCTGGTCGAAGCGAGCCTGCGGCGGGTGGTGGAGAACAGCGGCCAGGTGATCGTCATCCTGAGCAACCAGCACATCGAAAAGGCCGCGAGTTGCCCGATTCGCCGGCTGATGTTCGGCACCGGGCGCAACTGCTCGGTCGCCCAGAGCGCTCTGGCGCCCTATTGGGCGGACGTGCGCGCCAGGTTCCCGCAGATACGCTTCATCGACCCCAATCAGGTGATATGCCCGGGCGGCGTGTGCAGTCCGATCATCGAGGGTCAGTTGCTGTACCTGGACGACTCACACTTGAACGAAGTGGGCTCGCGGTTTATCGGCCAGACCTTGCTCGATCGTGGCTTCTCCCTGCTGCACGACCCCAAGGCCAAACCGCAAACCGCCGACGCCAGGTTGGGTGCCCGCGTGGTCAATTGACACCACCTCCCCCGCTCACGGGCGCCCGGCAATCGGCGCGCCCGACTCGTAAAAATGCCCATGGCCAGCCCCCGTGAACCTGTCAGATCATCGAATTTTGCAATGACCGCAAAGACACCCGTGTCAATAGATTGTCGGTCGATTCTTGACGCTGGCATATCGCCACATTTGCGTAAGAGTTGTCGGAGTCTGGGGAAAAGCGTCAATAAACCGGTGACTCAATTCTGACACGCTCAAGCTGTTACAGCCCTTGTATTTCGCGGCTTACGACCGTTTATCGCTTTCCTTTGCCTCTCGCCAATCGCTCAAAATCGGGGGCAAACCCAACAGTGGTGCGAGTTTGATAGCAATTGGCCCCCCCGAATTTGGGGTGTCTTGCCCATTTAACATGCCGGACGGTTGACGCGGTTTGCCGAGGCTGGTCTATACCCATTTTTACAGTTTCACTTCTCGACTCTCCACCGTCTTACGAGGCACGCCAATATGGACGTGAGCGTATTTGGTACGGGCTATGTTGGCCTGATACAAGCAGCGGCACTGGCCGATGTCGGGCATCGTGTCCTGTGTGTCGACATCGACCCGAACAAGATCCGGCAACTGCAACAGGCCGTGCCACCGATCAGTGAGCCAGGGCTTAGCGCCACCCTTGAAGAAAACATCAAGGCCGGTCGCCTGCTCTTCACCACCCAGGCCAGCGATGCAGTCGAGCATGCCGATCTGATCTTCATCGCCGTCGGTACGCCCGCCGACGAAGACGGTTCCGCCGACCTCAGCCATGTGCTGAACGTGGCCCGGCAGATTGCCAGTTTCATGGAGGCCGACCGCACCCTGATCATCAAGTCCACGGTGCCGGTCGGCACGGCGGATCAGGTCAGTGCCACCGCTGTCGAAGAGCTGCAGCGCCGCGGCAAAGGTTCGTTGAAGGTTCGGGTGGTGTCCAACCCGGAGTTTCTCAAGGAAGGCAGTGCCCTGGCCGATTGCATGCGCCCGGACCGGATCATCGTCGGTACCGCCGACGATGAAGCCCGCAGCCAGATGAACGAGCTCTACGCACCGTTCTGCCGCAACCGCGAAAAACTGATGTTCATGGACAATCGCAGTGCCGAGCTGACCAAGTACGCGGCGAACGCGATGCTGGCCACGCGCATCAGCTTCATGAACGAACTGGCCAACCTCACCGAGTTGCTGGGCGCCGACATCGAAGCGGTGCGCAAAGGCATCGGTTCGGACCCGCGCATCGGTTACCACTTCATCTACCCCGGTTGCGGCTTCGGCGGTTCCTGCTTCCCCAAGGACCTGCGCGCCCTCCTGCACACCGCCGAGCACTGCGGCATGCCTTTGCGTCTGCTGCGCAGCGTGACCGAAGTCAACGAGCACCAGCGCCATATCCTGTTCAGTAAACTCAAGGCGCAATTTCCCGGCGGGCTGGCCGGAAAATCCATCGCCCTGTGGGGCCTGGCGTTCAAACCCAACACCGATGACATGCGCGAAGCCCCCAGCCGTTATCTCATGGAGGCACTCTGGGCCGAAGGCGCGAGCGTGCAGGCCTACGACCCGGAAGCCATGTCCGAATGCCGACGCCTCTACGGCTACCGTAACGACCTGCATCTGTGCGCCACCCGCGATGACACCCTCGAAGACGCCGATGCCCTGGTGATCTGCACCGAGTGGAAGAACTTCCGCGTGGTCGACTTCGACCTGCTGGCGAGCAAACTGCGCTGCCGGGTAATCGTCGACGGGCGCAACCTCTACAACCCGGAACAGGTGGCGGCTGCCGGCCTGCACTACAGCGGCATCGGCTTGCGCCACATCGTGCCGGAGGCCGTACGCCCATGAAGATTCTCGTCACCGGAGCGGCCGGCTTCATTGGTGCCCATTGCGTGCTGCGACTGCTGCACGACGGCCACCAGGTGTTCGGCCTGGACAACTTCAACAGCTACTACGACCCGCAACTCAAGCGTGATCGCGTGCGCTGGGTGCAGGAGCAGGCACGCCCTTTCCCGCTCTCAACGATTGACCTGGCCGATGCCACGGCCATCGAGACGCTGTTTGCCGAGGAACAACCCGAAGTGGTGATCCACCTCGCGGCCCAGGCCGGGGTGCGCTACTCCCTGGAAAATCCCCGGGCGTACCTGGACAGCAACTTGAGCGGTTTCCTGAACATCCTCGAGTGCTGCCGCAACCACCCGGTCAAACACTTGATCTACGCCTCGTCCAGCTCGGTGTATGGCGCCAACCAGCACACACCGTACTCGGTGCGCGATGGTGTCGATCATCCGCTCTCGCTGTATGCCGCGACCAAGAAGTCCAACGAGTTGATGGCCCACAGCTACAGCCACCTGTTCGGCATTCCCTGCACCGGGCTGCGCTTCTTCACGGTATACGGCCCCTGGGGACGGCCCGACATGTCGCCGATCCAGTTCGCCCGGGCCATCGCCGAAGAGCGGCCACTGAAACTGTTCAACTACGGCGAGCATCAGCGCGACTTCACTTACATCGACGACATCATCGAGAGCATCACGCGCCTGATCGAGTGCCCACCGCAAGCCAATGACCAATGGGACCGCGAACACCCGGACCCGGCCACGAGCATGGCGCCCTGGCGGATTTTCAACATCGGCGGCCAGCACCCGGTAGCGCTCAAGGATTATCTGGCGCTGCTGGAAAAACACATGGGGCACAAAGCCCGGGTCGAGCTACTGCCGCTGCAGCCCGGCGATGTCCTCAACACCTGCGCCGATGCCAGCGACCTGGCTCGCGCGACCGATTTCCAGCCGCGCATCGAGCTGGATGAAGGACTTGGGCGCTTCGTTGCCTGGTTCCGTGCTTACTACTAACTAAGTAATTAAACAATCAACACTAATTAAACAAATAATTAACTGATTAATACCAATTAACTAAGCAACAAAGCGATCAAAAATAATTAACCAAGCAATACTTTGTTTAACACTAACTGACTGCCTATCGCCCACGCCGCACGCGGCTGAACTTTGCGGAGGATTTATGACTGGTCATGAGAAAAGTCTGTCCCTGGACACAATGCGCAGGGACAAGCGCATGGACCCCGAGCACCGCATGCGCATGGACGCCGCCATCCACAGGCAGGGACGTGGCTGGATTACCGGTCGCGACGGTGGCCGACCCTGGACCCTGTCACGCACCAACCGCGTGCTGGCCAGTTGCGGTGCGCTGCTGATCCTGGTGCTGATTGCGCCGGTGCTGCTGGGTCTGGCGCTGGCCATCAAATGCACCAGCCCGGGGCCGGTGATGTTCGTGCAGAAGCGCACCGGTTACCGCGGCCGCCTGTTCGGCATGTACAAGTTCCGCACCATGGTCAGCAACGCCGAGGAGCTCAAGGAGTCCCTGCGGCACCTGAACAAGCACGGCGCCGACGCCATCGATTTCAAGATCGACCAGGACCCGCGCATCACCGGTATCGGCGGCTTTCTGCGGCGCACCAGTCTCGACGAGCTGCCAAACCTGTTCAACGTCGTGACCGGCGACATGCGCCTTGTCGGCCCCAGGCCCACTTCGTTCAACGCCTACCGCTACAAGGACAATCACCTGGTTCGCCTGAGCATCTACCCCGGCATGACCGGCCTGTGGCAGATCTCCGGGCGCAGCAATATCGATTTCGACCAGCGCGTTGAGCTGGATATGCGTTACATCGCCCAACAGAGCCTGCTGCTTGATTTGAAGATTCTGTTGAAAACCCCTTTCAAAGTATTCAGCGGCCACGGAGCGAGTTAAATGGACGGTTCAACTGCTAAAAGCCTCAGCATTGCCAGCCCGAGCGAGTCCAACCTGACATCGACCGTGCTGGACCAGGACCTGCGGATCCTGTTCCTGACCGCCGCCAACCCCGGCGCGGGCACCACCACCAGCGCCCTGACGCTGGCCAGCCAACTGGCGCAGATGAGCAGTGGCCTGGTGCTGCTGGTGGACGCCAGCCAGTCGGCGACCAACCTCACGCAACAGTTGGGGCTGACCAGGGAACGGGGGTTTCACGACCTGCTGTTCAACACCCAGAACCCGCCCTTGTTGCAGGACTGTGTGGTGGACGTGTCCAGCCTGCCGTTCCACGTCCTGCCGTTCGGCCGCCACTCCCGGGGCAACGAACACCTGACACCCGAACGCCTGAGCCCGCTGCTCGATCAACTCGGCAGTCAATACCGGTTCGTGGTGATCGACGGCGATGCCGTGTATTCGGATGCCGACACCCTGGCCATCAGCACCCAGGCGGACGGCGTGATCATGGTCGTGCGCTCTGAAGACACTCGCTGGGAAGTGGCCCAGGCCGCAGCCCAACGCCTGAGCCAGGCCGGCGCGAAACTGGTCGGCAGCGTGTTCAACCGACGCAAGTACTACATGCCCAAGTGGCTGTACAAAAACCTGTGAGCAATCAGATAAGGATGACGCCATGAACGCCAAGATGCTTGTCCTGCTGTTGCTGCCGCTTGCAGGTTGCTCCAGCACTTCCTCCGACCAATCCCAAAGCATGCCGGTGCAGATCCTCACGGCTCCACCGGCCAACGCCCAGGCCACCGACGTGCCCAAGGTCGAGCAGACCCTGCGGCCACAAGATGTACTGGACGTGATTTTCCACATCAGCACCAGTGGTTCGGACGCCTATCGCGTGCAGTCCGGGGACATGATCTCGCTGAACTTCACCGCCGCCAGCCAGCTCAACGGCAACCAATTGGTGCTGCCCGATGGCACCATCGAACTGCCCGGAGCCAACACCTCGGTGAAAATCGAGGGGCTGACCCGCGATCAGGCACGTGATGCGATTCAGCGCGCCTACGATCGCAAACAGCTGTTCCAGCCCAACCGCAATCAGCTGTCGGTGAACCTGGTGAGCCCGCTGACCAATGAACAGAACCTCAGGTCCACGCTCAGCCACCCCGGCACCGGCATGAGCCGGGAAATCACCGTGGGCACCGACGGCTACGCCAGCTTCCCGGAAATCGGCTCCGTGCCGCTGCAAGGCATGACCGTCAACCAACTGGAGGCCTACCTCAACAAACGCTACGCCACCTTGCCGGGCCGCATGACCGTGGACGTGCTGCTCAAGTCCACCGCCGGCAACGAGATCTTTGTGCTGGGTGAAGTCGGCCAGCCGGGCTCCTACCCGATCCGCCGCCCGGTGTCGGTGCTTGAAGCCCTGACCATGGCACGCGGCTCCAACGTCAAGGCGCGCCTGGACTCGGTGATGATCATGCGGCGCAACGGCAACCAGGTGGTCGCACATCGTTATGACGTGGAGAAAGCCTTGTCCGGCGATGCCTCGCAAATCGCCTACCTGCAGGCCGACGACATGCTGTACGTGCCCAAGACCAAACTGGCCAGCGCCGGCGAACTCGCCCGGCAACTGGCGGACGTGGTGTTGTTCCAGGGCGTGGGCATGAGCTTCAGCTATCGCGTCGACAACAAAGACAGCAACGACTAACTCACAGGTGACCGCCATGAATCCAAAGGAAAACTACCTGCATGAGTTCTTCAGGATCTTCTTCGCCAACAAGCAATTGGTGAAACGAGTATTCCTGGTCTTTGCAGTGATCGCCGTGGTCTTGCCGCTGATGCTCAAGCAGAGCTTCGATATCACCGCCCAGGTGATCGTGCAGTCCAAGAAACTCTCCCAGGGGGATGCCACCAGCACCCTCAACCAGGAGAACGCTTCCTTCATTCCGCCTTCGCTGGCGGACATGGAGACCGAGAGCAATATCCTGCGTTCGCCGGCCTTGATCCGCCAGACCATCGGCCAGTTGCGCGAAAAGGGGGAGTACACACCGCCCGTGAGCGTCTTCAACAAACTGCTGGTGCAGCCGTTCAAACGGTATGTCAGCAATCCCGTGCGCGAGCAGGTGATCAACCCGCTTCGCAACATGCTGGGGCTGCAGACCGATCCGGTACGCGACACCGAGCTCGATGTGCTCACGCAGGAAGCGTCCGACGACCTCAAGGTTGAAACCTTGCCGGGCTCCAACGTGATCTCGATCGTCTACAGCTTCCCTGACCCGGCCCAGGGCACCCGGTTCGTCGCCGCCCTGCTGCAGAACTACCTGGTCAACCGCCAGGAAATGCAATCGATCGACCTGCCGCAGAGCTTCTACGAAACCAAGAAGTTGCAGTACCAGGTGCGACTCGATGGCCTGGAAGCCAACCGCCTGGCCTTGCTCGAAAACGTCGGCTCGTCCGATCCCAAGGAAGAAATCACATTCCGCCTCAACGCGATCAACACCGAGGAGCAAGCGCTCAACCTGTATCAGGACCGGTTGCTGCAAAGCCAGCGCTGGCTCGAATACCTGAAAACCAACCTGGCCACCGCCAACAACGCCAGGTTCAACGACTACACCTTCCCCTACACCTTTACCACCACGGTCGACAACGTCGCTTTCGAAGACCGCGAGATCAAGCAACTGGGTGAGCAACTGACGACCCTGGTCAGCCGCTACATGAGCGACCTGGCGATCTTTCAGCCCAGCAGTGAGCCGATGCTGCTGGCACGAGAGCAAATCACCCGCACCCGTGGGCAGTTCCTGAAGATTGTCAGCAACCGGATCCAGGAGCGCACCAGCGACCTGGCGACGGTCAGCTCGATCATCAACCAGAAAACCGCGCGCATTGCCGAGTTCAAGAACCGCATCCACCAGTTGCAGGAAACCCAGAGCAAGCTGCGGCAAATGGACACCGAGATCAATGCGCTGCATGCGGCGTTCTCCACCTATGCCCAGCGCTTCGCCGAAAGCAGCACCGCGCGCGCGCTGGACAACGACCTGTCCAACGCCCGGGTGCTCAGCCCGCCGTTCGAACCGACTGAAGCTGCGTTCCCCAAACCGCTGCTGATCATTCCGTTCGGGCTGTTCACCGGTCTGCTGCTGGCGATTGCCCTGGTCTACGTGCGTGAGTTCTTCGACCACCGCTTCAAGCACCCTGCGCAAATCACCCATGAACTGGGCTTGCCGGTGCTGCTGGTGCTCAACGATCAAAACACCCTGCCAAACAATCCGCACAAGAACTGGAGCGTTCCGGCCCTCGTGCATTGGGTGCGCAATTGAACGCGGCGCTCGGCACCACCCGCGATCTGCCGATCATTCATTTGCTCAGCAGCGGCGGCTTCTATGGGGCCGAGCGCATGCTGCTGGACCATTGCCTGGCGACGCCGGGGCAGCACCAGGTGCTGTTTCTCGATGCGCCGCCAGAGCTGATCGCGCGTTTTCGCCAGGCCGGTGTCGATTGCCTGGGCTGCGCGGGCCTGGGCGCGTTGCTGGGGCATTTGCGCCAGCGTCGGGACCGTCGGCCACTGATCAATACGCACAACTTCAAGGGCCTGCTGTTCGGCTGGGTCGGCGCCACGCTGTTGCGCCTGCCCCTGGTAATCACCCAGCACGGCTTCACCCCGCGCAGCCGCAAGCAGAAGTTCTACACCTGGCTGAGCCTGCAACTGTGCCGCACGGCTTCGGTGGACCGGGTGGTGTGTGTCGCCGAAAGCATTGCGGCGCTGCATCGCCAGGCCAACGTGCGCACGGACAAGTTGCAGGTGATCCCCAACGGCCTGCCGGCGGCCAACGACCTGCTGCCGCACAGCGGCGCACATCAGCGCTGGCTGGCCGGTTACGTCGGGCGCCTGAGCAGTGAAAAAGGCCCTGACCTGTTTCTCGATGCGCTGATCCCGTTGTGTCAGCAGTATCCGCAACTGGATGCGGTGATGCTCGGCGACGGGCCGGAGCGCGAAAGCCTGCAGGCGCGCATCGACGAAGCAGGATTGCAGGCGCGTATCACCCTGCCGGGCTACCAGACCGACATGCGCGCCTGGTGGCGGCAACTCGATGCGCTGGTGATCAGCTCGCGCACCGAAGGCACGCCGATGATTCTGCTCGAAGCGATGCAGGCCGGGGTGCCGGTGGTGGCCTTTGGCGTTGGCGGGATTCCCGATGTCGTGCAGGACCGCCACAACGGCCTGCTCGCCGCGCCCGCCGACAGCGCCGCCCTCGCCCGCCAGATCGGCACGCTGGTGCGTGACCCGGCACTGGCCGGCGAGTTGATCGACAACGCAAAACGTACGCAACGGGATCGCTACGACCTCAAGGCCCTGGCCGAACGCTGGTCGCAGCTTTACATCCGCACTGCACGGGAGGCACGCGCGTGATCTTTCCACTCTCGATCGTCAGTTTGCTCGGTCTGGTCTGCCTCGGTTTGCTGGCCAGTCCCTATCCGTACCTGGCGCCGGGAGCGGTGCTGGGCCTGGTGGGTGTCGCGGTGCTGTACCGCAAGCCTGCCTGGGGCCTTCTGGGTATTGTCGCCATTCTGCCGTTCGAGGGGCTGTTCAAGGCCAACTCGCTGTCGGGCACCAAGTTCCTCGGGGCCTCGCTGGCGCTGATCCTGATGCTGCAACTGGCGATTCATCAGATACCGGCCGATCGCCTGCGCAGCAATATCTGGCGTTTGCTGGTCGGGTTCATGTTGCTGTACCTGCTGAGCCTGTTGAACACCGACGACATGGGCATCTCCCTGGGCCACCTGCGCGAATTGAGCGTCGGCCTGATCCTGTTTGTCATCACCCTGCTGGTGGCGCGTGAGTTGAACCTCGACATGTTCGCCCGGCTGGTCGCCATCAGTGTCGCGGTGACCTGCGCCATGGCCATGTTCTCCACCAAATACCAGGACGCGGGCCGCGCCTCCGGGCTGCTCAAGGACCCGAACAACTTTGCCCTGCTGATCGCCTTCGCCGTGCCCATGGCGTTGTTGCTGGTGGTGCGTAGCCCGAACCTGTTGCACCGGTTGTTCTGGGGGGGCTGCACCCTCCTGTTGCTGGGCGGCATGACCAAGACCGATTCCCGTTCGGGGCTGGTGGTGTTGTTCCTCAGCCTGTTGATCGGTGCGTGGCATTACCGTGCGCAGTTGCCACGCATTCGCCCGCGTCACCTGGGCTTTGCCATGCTCGGCCTGGCGATTGTGATTCCGCTGGGGTTCTATGCGATGCCGGCCGGTTACGTGGAGCGTATCCAGTCGCTGAGCATCCTCGGTTCCGGGGCCAAGAGCCAGGACCCGTCCCTGGGCCGTCGCGCCTCCTACATTGTGGTCGGCGGCGCGATGATCGCCGAGAACCCCTTGCTCGGCACCGGCCCCGGCACGTTCCCTCTGCACTACGCCACCACCGGTTACGCCAAGGCCTTTTCCATCAAAGGCGAGACGCAAGACCTGTACCGGCGTGCCCATAACACCTACCTGGAGATCGTCAGTGAACTGGGAATTCCCGCCGGCCTGATGTTTGTCGGCATGCTGGCCCTGGGGTTGTACAACCTGCTTCGCGCCCGCCGGGTCTGGCTGTTGCGAGGGAACGCAGCGCAGGCCGATGTGATGACGCACCTGAGCATGAGTTTTCTGTCGTTGACCTTGTTCCTGATGTTCCTCAGCGCACCGAACCACAAGTACCTGTGGATCATGCTCGCGTTGACCAGCGTACTGCGCACCAAGGCCGAAGAAGCCCCGTTGACGGAGGCCAGGGCATGAACCGCATCAGTATCGTCATCCCGATGTACAACGAAGCCCGGCACATCGCCAGGACCCTGTTCGCGGCACAACATGCCGCCGATGCGGCCAGGGTGGAATGCGAGTTGATCGTGGTCGACAACGGCTCCGACGACCAGGGCCCGCACATCGCCAGGCAGTTCGGCGCCCAGGTGCTGGTCCTGCCCGGCCTGCTCATCGGCGCATTGCGCAATCGCGGAGCGGCGATCGCCCGTGGTGAATGGCTGGCCTTTATCGATGCCGACGTCGAGATGCCGGAGAACTGGTTCAAGCTGCTGTTCGACCTCGAATCCGCCGGCCAGGCCGATGTCATGGGGCTTGACCTGCACACCCCGGCCGAAGCGCCGTGGTACGCCGATGCCTGGCAGCGCCGCACCTTGCGCCCCGATACGCAGCCGTTGCAAGTCGTGCAATGGCTGCCCAGTTCCAACCTGCTGATGCGCCGTCGCTGGTTCGACAAGGTCGGCGGTTTCAATGAACAACTGCGCACCGGCGAGGACAAGGAGCTGACCATGCGCCTGGCCGACGCCGGCGCCAGGCTGTGCTCGGTCAACCAGAGCGTGGCGCTGCACTGGGGCTACGAAGGCAGTTGGCGCGAATGGATGGGCAAGGAACTGTGGCGCCAGGGCAGTCATCTGCAACTGCTGCACACCCATGGCCCGAGCATGCGCCTGCTGCGTTTTCCGCTGCTGTCGATGGCCGCCTGGGGGATCGACTTCCTGGCCATTTCCGCCCTGCTCGACGGCTTCCCCCACCATGGGGTGCTGATGCTGATGCTGACCGTCCTGCCCGCCCTGGGCTTGAGCCTGCGCCAGAGTGCCAAACACCACGACATGCGTCTGACCCTGCAACTCTGGGGCCTGCACTGGGTGCGCCTGCACCTGGCGGGTGCCGGATTGGTCCTCAGCCTTTGTCATTGGAATGCCAGGAGGCCCGCCCGTGGCTGAATTCATTTTCTGGTTGTGCCTGTTGCTACCGGTCTACGCCTACCTCGGCTATCCCCTGTTACTGACGTTGCTGGCACCCCTTTATCGGGCACCGCGTCATGGACCGGCTCAACCGATGGACGTGAGCATCGTGATTGCCGCACACAACGAGGCGCGGCATATCGAAGCAAAACTGCGCACCGTGCTGGCCCAGGACTACCAGGCCCGCTCGCTGCACATCATCCTCGCCAGTGACGGTTCGACCGACGACACCGTGGCCTGCGCACGCAGGGTCGATGACCCGCGCATCAGCGTGCTCGACCTGCCCCGCCAGGGCAAGGCGGCGACGCTCAATGCCGGGGTCGCGATAAGCAGCGGTGAGATCCTGGTGTTCACCGACGCCGACAACCAATGGTCCGGCGACACCCTCGGCCATCTGCTTGCACCGCTCAACGACCCGCAGGTCGGTGGCTGCGCCGGGCACATGGTGATCCCGGTGACCGGCAAGGGCCTGAGCATTGGCGACAGCCTGTATCGGCATTACGAAGGCTGGCTGCGCTACGTGGAAAATCGCACCGGCTGCATGGTTTCCGCCGACGGCGCATTGCTCGCCCTGCGCCGCGAGTTGTTCCAGAAGGTGCCGGCGGAGGTCAACGACGACTTCTTTATCAGCACCTGCGCGCCGGCGGCGTTCAAAAAGATTGTCTACGTGCCCCAGGCCCGGGTCATCGACCAGGGCGTGGATGAAGCCGACAAGCAGTTCCGCCGCCGTCAGCGGGTCACGGTCGGTGGCCTGCAAAGCCTGGCCCAGCGCCGCGAGTTGCTCAATCCGCTGACCCACGGCCTGTATGCGATTGCCCTGATCAGCCACAAGCTGATCCGGCGAATGGCGCCGATCCTGTTGCTGCCGTTGCTGCTGAGCAATTTCTGGTTGTGGGAAGACCACGGCTTCTATCGCCTGAGCCTGATCGCGCAACTGCTCGGCTACACGGTTGCCATTGCCGGCCTGCTGGATTCGCAACACCGCTTGCCCAAACCCTTTCGCCTCGCCGCGTTCCTTCTGGTGACCCTTGCCGGGATGAGCATCGGCCTGTGGCAGTTCCTGCGCGGTCAGCGTTACGCCCAATGGAACCCCGAGCAAAATCGATGAGAGGCGCACGCCATGGCGATCAAGCAATTGTTAAAACGCACCAGTGGCTGGCTGTACCTCAATTCCCCGGTCGGGCGCAATCAACTGCACGGCGCCGGGGTGATCCTGATGTTGCACCGGGTGCTGGCCAGCGACCGGGCCGCCGCACTGCCCCATCGCAATGAACTGTGCGTCGGGCCAAAGGCGTTTGAACACCTGCTGGCGTGGTTGAAAAAACACTTCGACTGCGTGCCGCTGATGGACATTCTGCAATCCGGCACGCCGCGCTCGGACCGTCCGAAAGTGGCGCTGACCTTCGATGACGGCTGGCGCGACAACGCGGTGAATGCCTTCCCGTTGCTGCAGGAATACCAGGTGCCGGCGAGCATTTTCCTGTCCACCGATTTCATCGGCAGCCGCCAGCGGTTCTGGTGGGAAAGCATCGGCGAAACCCTGTGGAACAGCCATGGCGAACAGGCACGCCGGCACCTGATCGAACGCTTGCAGCTCGCGGGGCGTGCGCTGCCGACACTGTGCGATGACCCGGACGAGCAGCGCCGCAGCCTGGCGTTGCTGAATTTCCTGCAGAGCCTCAAGACCCTGTCGCCGCCGGACCTCAATCGCCTAACCGACGACTGCCCGCAGGAGTCGTTGCCCCAGGCGCTGGACTGGCAGCAGGTGCGTACGCTCGAAGCGTCCGGCCTGGTGCGCTTCGGTCCCCACGGTGCCAGCCACGCGATCCTCACCGGTCTCGACGATCAACGCCTGGACGAAGAACTGCGCCGCAGTCGCGACGCGCTGCGCCACGGCTGCCACCAGCCGTTGCCGGTTTACTGCTACCCCAATGGCGACAACGATGCGCGGGTGCGCCAACAGGTGGCCAGGCATGACTTCCCGTTTGCCCTGGGCACCGGCACCGGCATTTATCGAGGGACCGAAGATCCGCTGGCCCTGCCGCGCTTCGGCGTCAGCCAGCGTACCGCACGCAATCCCGAGTTGCTGTCCTGGCGCATCTACCGTGGGGCACGTCCATGAGCCGCAGCCACTACCTCAAGCATCTGGCCCTGAGCATGGGCACTAAACTGGCGATGATCGCCTTGCGCTTGCTGCGCAACGTGCTGCTGGCGCGGATTCTCGGCCCCAGCGAGCGCGGCCTGTTTGCCTTGCTCAGCACCCTGCCCGACCTGATCAGCGCGGCCACCAGCGGCGGCTTGAACTCCGCGGTGGGTTATCAGGCGGCCAAGCAACGACCGATGGGATTGCTGCTCAGCCAGGTGCTGGTGTTCGGTTGCCTGCTGGCGGCGTTGCTGACCCTGCTGGTGGTGGCGCTGACCCGCGAGTTCGGCAGTGAACTGGACATCACCACGCAATTGGGCCTGCTCGCCTGGCTGTTGCTGCTGGCGGTGCCGCTGACGGTGCTCAAAAGCGGTTTGCTGACCTTGCACAACGCCTCGGGCGGCGTGGTCGCCTTCAATGTCTTGCGCCTGATCGAATCGCTGGTACCGTTGTTGCTGTTTCTCGCCTTGTTCTGGATGTGGCAAAGCGCGGCGCTGGAAGCGGCATTGATCAGCTGGCTGGCGGGCATCAGCCTGGTGGTGCTGGTCGGTTGGGTGTGGCTCAAGCGCAACCAGCCACTGACCCTGCAATGGGATCGCGCCAGCCAGAACGAACTGCTGCGCTACAGCGCCCGCAGCCATCCGGACCTGCTGTTCCAGCAAGTGATCCTGCGCTCGGACTACCTGTTCATCGGCGCCCTGCTCGGCAGCGCCGCGTTGGGTCACTACGCCATGGCCAGCGCCGCCGCCGAGTTGCTGCTGATCGTCCCGGAAGCGGTGACCACGCCGTTGATGAAACGCCTGCTGCAACAGGAAGAAGGCATCGACAAAGTCACGCCGCTGGCCTTGCGCCTGACGGCCACGGTGATGCTCGGCGCCTGCCTGAGCATGGCGCTGATCGGTGAATGGCTGATCGTCACGCTGTTCGGCGTGGCCTACCAACCGGCCTATCCGGCGTTGCTCGCCCTGCTGCCAGGCCTGCTCGGGCTGTGCTACGCGAGCATCCTGCGCCTGGACTTGCTGGGCAAGAATCGTCCCGGTTCGATTTCGTTGCTGATGGGCCTCGGTGCCTTGCTCAACCTGGCGCTGAACCTGGTGCTGATCCCGGCCTACGGCATCGTCGGCGCGGCGGCGGCCTCGTCCATTGCCTACCTGGCGGTGACGGTCGCCCTGCTGGTGATGTATTGCCGCCTGAGCCAGGTGCCGCTCTGGCAAACCCTGATCATCCTGCCCAGCGATATCGCGCCGATGCTGCTGGTACTGCAACGGAAGTCGGCATGAAGTATTTCGCGCTGCTGGTGAGCCTTGGCCTGAGCGTCGACGCCTACGCCGGGCCGATGCGCTGGGCCGATATTCGCGACGGCAGCCTGTACCTGCAAACGGATCGCCCCGACACCCTGAAGGTGCAATGGGTGCCGGCGTGGCAGGCCGGGGCCAACGAAGAACATCTGTATCTGCTCGATGGCCAGGGCCGGCTTGCGGGCGAACGGGCGATTGCCGCCGCCGAGACCCAGGGCAGCCAGCGCTGGCCACTGGCACCGGGTGCCAGCAGTTATCGCCTGGAGATACCGGGCTACAGCTTCCGCCGCTACCGCGTGGAGCACGATGAGCACACGGTGGCGCTGTTCGCACCGGCCAAAGTGCATTTCAGCGCGGAAACCCGTGACGGCGACGAGCTGTATTTCAAGGTCGCGGCCGGGGAACACGCCGTCCTCGCCGGCAAGTTCCACGATGGCGTCGAAGCCCTGCAAGCCCAGCGCGTGGGCGACGGCAAGCAACTGACGTTGCCCCTCAAGCCCTACCGCGCCTATTGGCAATTCGACAAGGCCCAGCTGCCGGTCGCCGACAGCGACCAGGTCTGGCGCCTGCGCCTGCAAGGCAGCGGCAAGGCGGCGTTCTGGCTCGATGGCACGGCCAATCTGTTCGCGCAGAATCCGCAACAGCTCAAGCCGCTGCGCGAGGACGATGGCCGGACCCGGTTGACCCTGCACAAGGAGCTGCTCGGCAACACGCCGAACCTGGGCATCGCCCTGCCCTACGTGATGCCGCCGCCCGCCAGCTTTGCCGTGCTCGATGCGCTCAAACCGCAGGCGGCGACTTACTACAGCCTCGTCGACATCATGGCCACGCGGCCGCACTACGAAGACGCGTTCCGTCGCCTGTACCAGGACCGGTTCGGCATCACCCAGGACATCACCCTGTTGGCCGGCAGCCAGCGCCAGGCCGAACTGCACCTCGACAGCACCAGCCATGGCGGCCTCGAGGCCTGGCTGGCCGCGACCCGCGCCCTGGGCGGCAAGGGCACGCATTACATCGGTTTTGCCGATGAGCCGAACCTCAATTACCCGGACTACGCCAGTTTCCAGGCCCTGTTCAACAGCATGGCCCGGCAGGTACGCGGCAACCCCGACAACGCCAGGGCCGGTGTGCGCATCGCCATCCCGGCCAGCTCGCGCTTTATCAACGGCCCGTTGTCTGACCACGCCAGCGAGCGGCGCGGCATCGATTGGGCCCGGCGCTTGCTCAAAGACAACGGCGAGCAGATTGACGCCCTGGCCTGGCACGAATGGATGATCCGCGACCTGCTCGCGACCCGTGTCTATCGTGACAGCGTGCGCCGTGCCGCCGAACTGGTGGGACTCGACGCCCAGGGTCGGCCGCGCAAGGCCTTGTTGCTCGACCAGACCAACATGTCCAGCGGTGCCAGCCTCAGCCCTTACGATCAGGAAACCCACTACGCCTCGCTGTGGTGGGCCTCGGTGGTGATCAACGCGTCCCAGGACGGTCTGCTCGACATGCTCGGCTGGTTCCAGGCCGCGGACGAGCCCGAGTACCCCAAGGGCATGCTGCGGGTGCTCGGCGATGAACATTTCGAGCTCAAACCCGTCGGCCTGGCCCAGCAGTTCATCCGGCAACACTGGCTGCACCAGGTGGTGCGCCTGGACAACGATGCCTTCGAAGTCGATGTGCTGGCCATGGCCGACGACCTCAAGCGCACGCTGCTGGGGGTGAACAAGGGCACGCGTTTGCAGCGTGTCGACCTCAACGGTGTGGCCTGCCCGCTGGGCAAGGGCGCCCTGCGTTACTTCGGTGCTGACAATCGCAGCCGCGACGCGCCCTTCAACTGCCGGGACGGTCGCGTGAGCTTCGAACTGCCCGGGCAAACCCTGTTCGCCCTCAGCTGGATCGCCTCATGACCGCCCCTTGTGCTTGGCCGTGTCGGCATTTCGTCGCGCGCAGGAATCACTCCACTCACGGGTAATCCCGTCAGGAGCCAACAACATGAGTGCAATACACAAACTCAGCGAACACATAAAGCAAAGAGGCCTGAGCGCCACCCTGAAAAAAATCTGGAAGCACTTCGTGTTTTCCCACCAGGAACTGCTGTGGATGGAACGTGACCTGGTGAGCCCCGTGCCACCGCACAAACTCAAGGCCTACCCGCCACTGCGGGTCGTCAACATCACCCCGCAGAACGCCGAGGCCTTCACCCGTCACTTTGGCGACCGGGTAGAGACCATGGCCGAACTGGCCCGCGAGGGTTACACCGGGCAAATGCACCTGGACGACAAGGGTGACGCGGTGGCCTTCATCTGGGGCGCCGCCCGCGACTATCACGACAAGCACTATTACGGTTGCTGGTTCCCGGTCAAGCCAGGGGAATTCTTCGAGTTCGGTGGTGAACTGACCAGGGCTTACTGGGGTACCCGGCTGTCGATGGACCTGCAGACCGAGTTGTGGAAAGCCATGCACGCCCAGGGCTGCAGCAAGGTGGTGGACGTGTGCGAGTGGCACAACACCCCGGCACTCAAGCTGCATATACGCACCGGCTACAGCGAACAGGGACGGATCATGAACATCTACAAACTGTTTGGCCGCTGGCGCTTCTTCCGCGAAACACGCTACACCGGCTCGCGCCTGGAATCCTTGCGCAAACCGGCGAGTGAACCTGCCACTGCCGAGGCGACGTGATCCCATGACGCTACGATTCGAATGGCACACTTCGCTGTGCAGCCACGACTTTCCCGCTGCGGCTTACGAAGCGTTGCGCCAGTGCGTGACGGACCACACGCCGTTCAACACCCTGGCCTGGCTATGCGCATCGGAACAGGCACTCAAACCCGGCGAGCAGTTGCACGTGCTGCTCGGCTGGCAGGGTGACGAACTGGCGCTGTGCCTGCCGCTGGTGGCGTCCGTGGAGCGCTTTGCGCGTGTGCCATTTCGGGTCCTGCATCATTTGGGCTATCCCCTCGCCGACCGCCTCGCGCTGCTGACCAGGCTGGACGGCGACGCTTCAGGCAAGGCGCTGAGGCAAATCCGCCAGCGCCTGCCCCATGCCTTGCTGCAATTGAACGAACTGGCCGGCGCCACGGCCCAGGCCCTGGCACCGTGGCAGGCGCTGAGCTCGACCGCCGAACAACGCCTCAGCTGTCGAGTGCCGGTGCACCTGATCAGCGAGGCCGACCACCAGGAAGTCTCCGGCGATCCGCGCTACAAACTGCGCCGCGCACGCAAACGCATCGCCGCCTGTGGCGCCCGGGTACGGCGGATTACCCCCGACGCGCTGACCATGGGGCCGCTGTTGCAGGAAATCAGTGAAGTCGAAGCCGTGAGCTGGAAAGGCGATGAAGGGGTCGGGATTTTTTCCGATGCACGCCATCGCCAGTGGATGGACCGCGCCTTCACCGCACTGGCCGCCCGCGGCCTGGTGCGCGTGGTGGTGCTGGAGCTGGAGGGGCGCTGCATCAGCTATCGCCTCGGCTTGCTGGAACACGGTCGGCTGTACGACTACAACCTGGCGTTCCTGCCGCAATATGCCGACCTGGGCAGTGGCCGGGTGCTGCTCGATGAGTGGATTCGCTGGGGCCTGGAAGACCACTGGCAGTGGATCGATGCGTCGCGGGTCAGCCTGGAAAACTCCAGCCATCAACTGCACGAACGCATGACCGGACAACTGGAACACTGGCGCTGGAGTTTTTACTCCTGGCGCCCGGGCGGACTGGTGCTGGGGCTGGCCCTGCGGGTCTGGCAACGCTTCAAACCCCGATTGCAGCAATGGCGCGCCCGGCGCGCGGCGACTGCGGTCGCAACCCCGGCGCCCATCTCGACAGCGGCTGTCAAAACGCCTGCGCCTACGGAAAAACTCAAGGAGGCTGAACATGCCCCGGCAAGTGATAGTCAACGCTGACGACTTCGGCCTCAGCGCCTGCGAAAACGCGGTGATCCTCGGCGCGTTCCAGGCCGGGCTCATCAGCTCCGCCACCGCCATGGCCAACATGCCGGCGTTCGAAGCGGCCTGTGTCCTGGCCCGGCACCCGTTGCTCGAAGGCCGCATCGGCCTGCACTTCAACCTGACCTACGGCCGTCCGTTGAGCCAGAGCATTGTGCAGCGCCCGACCTTTTGCAACGGCGCCGGCGTGTTCGACCTGAACCTGCGCCGCACCCGCCTCTGGCTCGGGCGCCGGGATCGCCACGCCGTGCTCGAAGAACTCGAAGCCCAGTGGCAACGCTGCCTGGACAACGGCTTGCGCCCCAGTCACCTGGACTCCCATCAACACGTGCACAACATCTGGCCGATCGGCGAGATCGTCGCGCGCTTCGCCGCCCGCCAGGGAGTGCCCGTGCGTCTGGCGCGCAACCTGGGGCAAAACCTCAGCCTGCCCAAGCGCGTGTTCAAGGACCTGCTCAACCGTCGCCTGAGCCACCTGGCCGGCACCACCGCCGACTACGTGTGCACCCCTGTGGATCTGCGCAACGCCGCGCCGCCGCCCGACGGACTGCTGGAAATCGTCGCCCACCCGAACCGGCTCGGCGTCGACTTCGGCGATGCCTATCTGGAACCGGGAGAGTCGTTGAGTGAATTGCTGCAACAGCGTTTGCCGGGTGTGCCGCGGGTGGCCTATACCGCCGTTGGCGAGGCTGTTCTCGAATGAACCGTAATCCCTCCTGTGGGAGCGGGCTTGCTCGCGAAGGGGCCGTGTCAGGCGACATCATGGATGCCTGAACTGACGCCTTCGCGAGCAAGCCCGCTCCCACAGGTTTGGTGTTTTTCCTTGCCCCTTGAAAGCTCCGAAAGCCTTCAGGATCAGCAGCATTTTGACGCCTGAAAACTGTGTCAAGACTGATACACAACTTGAAATATATTGATGACAAAGACACGGCCATGCAATTGCCACTGGTGATCTATACCCATCAATACCTTCACCACACACCACCAATCCTCGGTTAAAGGAGGGCTTCATGAGCGTACTCGACAAGCTTCACGAACACATCAAGCGCAAGGGTCTGGGTCGCACGTTCAGTACGCTGTGGAAGCGCTATGTATTCTTCCATTGGGAGTTGCTGTGGATGGAGCGCGACCTGGTCAGCCCGGTACCGCCGCACAAGCTGCGGCCCTATCCTCCCGTCCGCCAGGTGACCATCACCCCGGAAAACGCCACGGCGTTTGCCAAGCACTTCGGCGACCGCGTCGGGACCATGGCCGAGCTCGCCGCCGAAGGTCATACCGGACTCATGTACCTGGATGACGAAGGCCATGCGATCGGCTTCATCTGGGCCAGCACCCGGGATTATTTCGACCGTCACTATTACGGCTGCTTGTTCCCGGTCAAGGAAGGCGAGTTCTTCGAATTCGGCGGCGAAATGACCCGCGCCTACTTCGGCACCCGCCTGTCCGTGGATGTCCAGGTGGCCCTCTGGGAAACCATGGCGCTGCAAGGCTGCAACAAGGTGGTGGACGTCTGCGAGACCCACAACATCCCGGCCCTGAAACTGCACATCCGCATGGGCTACCAGGAGCAGGGCCGCGTCACCCACGTCTACGGCCTGTTCGGCCGCTGGCGCTTCTTCCGCGAAACCCGCTACAGCGGATCACGCCTGGATCCGCTACGCAAACCGGGGCGACCGGTGGTGACGCAGGCGCAGGCCGAGGCTTGATTCCGGGGTTATCCGCTTTACCGTGTCGCCCCCTTCGCGAGCAAGCCCGCTCCCACATTTGATCTGTGTCGTTCACAAATCCAGTGTGGGGGCGGGCTTGCTCGCGAAAGAGTCGCCTACAACTTCCTCAGAAAAAAACCACCTGATCGCGGAAATGTCTGACTGCTCATCTGTATCCATTTGGATACATTCGAGTAATGAATTCTTGTCCAGCAGCCGATATCAAACGCGCAAAAAAAATGGCAAAGGAGGTTTGACCATGAGCCAGACTTTGACGAATTTCGACATGGCGGCACTGCTCGACAGTGATGAAGCCATTAGCGAGTACCTGTCTCAGGTACTGGCAGACGGTGACAACGAGGAGTTTCTTCGCGCTATCGGCTATGTGGTGAAAGCCCGTGGCATGACACAGATTGCCAAAGACTCGGGAATGGGTCGCGAAAGCCTCTACAAAGCCTTCGCGCCCGGAGCAAAACCACGTTTTGATACGGTCCTCAAGGTCATTCATGCCCTGGGCATAGATCTCTGCGCGCAGCCAGGGCACACGGTCAATCACTCAAACCTCTGATTTGATTCCGCGCGTTATGTCACTGGCTTCACCACCACCCAGGTAAAACACAACGGCAACTGCGCCACCTGCTGCTGATAGCGGTCATAGAGTTCTTCGCGGTTGGAGTGCGGGTATTCCTTGAAGTGACGGATCTGCAGGCCTGCGGCAATGGCGGCGCCGAAGAGGTCGCCCAGGGTGTGGACGAACCAGTAGGACGGCGCGGCCGGCTGTTCGATCTTGCCCTCGTAGACGATCGGTTCGTGCTGCACGAACGGTTCGCGACGGAAGTATGAACTGGCCGGACGAAAAGGATCGGCTGCCTCGGGGTCGAACATTTCCAGGAACGGGTGGGTTTCGTACACCACCAGCGCGCCACCCGGCTTCAGGGTACGCGCCACATGACGCAAGAATTCGCCGATGTCCGGCATCCAGTTCAGGACCCCGATGGTGATCAGCGCCAGGTCGAAGCGCTCCTGCAGTTGCGCAGGCAAGCGGTGAATGTCCGCTTCGATGAATTGCGGCGCATGGGGCGAGCGGCAAGCCAGCTCCCGTGCCTGCTCGAGAAATGCGCCGGACTGGTCGACGCCCACCACGCTGCGCGCACCCAGGGCGAACAGCGACAGGCTTTCGCGGCCGTTGTTGCAGCCCAGTTGCAGCACCTCCTTGCCGTCGACACCGGTCTGGGCCAGCAACGCGGTCAGGGTGTCGTCCAGGCAGGAAAAATCCGCCTGTTCCACGCCCTTCAACAAGGCGTGCCATTCGCTGGAGTCTTTGTGGTGACGGGCGGAGTCATTCCAGGCCTCGCGGTTGCTGGCGATGGCTTGTTCTTTTGTCGGCAGTTCCATTGCACGCTCCAGGGTTCGGGTTGTCGAATTGACCGGCCGAAGTCTAGATCAAGCCCATACTGACAGCTGTTGCGAACTTGTAATTCGCGCAGCGTCGACGCCTGCTCACGGCGCCAGCTATAGTTAATGACCATGGGGGAAATATGGTTAAACCGATTTAGCAGGTGTTGCCATGAAAAAGACCGACCTGACGCTTCTGCTCGCCTTCTTCCTGAGCGTGTCCGCTGCTGCCCACGCCGACGACTTTCCAAACACCACTCAATACAGCAGTGAATTCAACTATTACGGCGCCGACCAACCCTTCGCCCACCCCGCACCACCGTCCATGAACTTCATCCCGCCGGGCTCATACATCCCGACCGCGCCCGGGGATTTCATTCCGGTTTCAAGCGAGCATGTGTTTTCCGACTCGCGCCTGCCAACCGTGGCCGATGCCACGGTCCGGGTGTTTATCCGCTCCTACGATCCGGAGCGTGGCGTGTATGTGAACCAGGAAGTCGAGAATCCCGCTTGCATGATGTCCTGCCTGAGACAGGGCCCGGTATTGCAGTGAACACCAGGGGCGTTCTCTACCACTGGCGTTTGTCCGGGCGGGCAAGACCGAGCTTTTCGATCCGGTAGCGCAACATGTCACGGCTAAGACCCAGCAGGCGTGCCGATTTGGTGACGTTCCAGTCCGTCTTGTCGAGCATCTTGCGCACCATGTCGCGCTCCACTTCCGGCAGGTTCATGGATTCGCCGCCGTTGTAGGACGGACGCTGTTCGCTGAAATGTTGCGGCTCGTGATGGAACATCGGTGGCTCATCCACCAGGCTCAGGCAAACGTTCAATTGATGGGCAGCGATGGTGTCGCTTTGCGCCAGCAACACGGTTTGCTCCAGCATGTTGCGCAGTTCGCGTACGTTGCCTGGCCAGCTGTAGCTGAGCAGCAACTCTTCGGCCTGGTTGCTGAAATACAGGTTCGGCTTGCCGTAGCGTTTGCCATGCAGCCCCAGGAAGTGCCGGGCCAGCAGCAGGATATCGGCGCCACGGGCGTACAGGCGCGGCACCTTGATTGAAATGATGCGCAGGCGGAAAAACAGGTCGCGGCGGAATTTGCCTTGCTGGACCATCTGTTCGAGATTGCAGTTGGTGGCACTGATCACCCGCAGATCGACCTTGCGCTCCTTCACCGAACCGACCCGGCGAACGGTCCGGTCTTCCAACAGCTTGAGAAGCTTGGCTTGCAACAGCAGGTCCATTTCACCGATTTCATCGAGGAACAGCGTGCCGCCATCGGCCGCTTCCACCAGCCCCATGCGACGGTCCTTGGCGTCGGTGAAGGCGCCCTTCTCGTGGCCGAACAGCTCTGATTCCACCAGGTTGGACGGGATCGAAGCACAGTTGAATTCAATGAACGGGCCTTTGCTGCGCGGGCCGTCGAAGTGCAGTGCCCGGGCCACCAGTTCCTTGCCGGTACCGGTCTCGCCTTCCACCAGGACCGGCGGCAGATCGCTGTTGGCCATCCGCCGTTCGGCGTCGAGCAACTGGCTGATGGTGCCCTTGAGATACACCATCGGCGCCGACTCGCCAATCAGTGCCTGCACCCCCGACTTCTGGGCCTCACGCTCCTGATAAAAGGACAGCGTGCGCTCCATGCGGTCGGTCGCCAGGGCCTTGTCCAGCAGCAGCTTGAGCTCTGGCAGGGCCACCGGTTTGGTGACGTAGTGAAAGGCGCCCTCTTTCATTGCCACCACGGCGTCTTCGACGTTGCCGTAACCGGTCATCATGATCACTTTCAGATCCGGCGCGCTGATGCGCAGCTTCTGGATCAGGTCGTGACCACTCATGCCCGGCAACGAGTTGTCGGTCAGTACCACGTCAGGTGCGAAAGAACCCAATTGCTCCAGTGCATCTTCAGCCGAGTGGCAGACGGTCACCTCGAAGTCCTTGCGCTCCAGGTAAGTCTGAATATTCTCGGCGAGGATCTCGTCATCCTCGACCAGCAGAATGCTGTGCTCCATATACCCCTCCCGTTGCCACTTTGAAATTGAGACAAACGCGGGTTCCCTCCTGCTCCCGGCTGGTCAGTTCGACCGAGCCGTCAAACCGCTCCATTATTCTTTTGACCAGGGCCAGGCCCACACCCAATCCACCTTGTTTGGTGGTGAAAAACGGCTTGAAGACCATTTGTTGTTGTTGTTTGGACATCCCCTTGCCGGTGTCGGTCAGGATCATGCTCAAGTAGCCGGGCACCGAGGAATCGATCTCGATCGTCAGCATGCCCTCCTTGGGCATGGCTTCCAGTGCGTTAGCAAACAGGCTATTGAGTATTTGCGTCAGCAGCACCTGGTGGCTGACGACCGGTGGCACGCTGGCGGGAGAGAAACGCACTTCGACGTTCGAGCGCTTGATCAGGGACTCGAAGGCACTCAGGGTGTCTTCGATGGCGAGCACCAGGTCGACCGTTTCAAAATCGTCATTCATCGGCCGCAACGACACCAGCAACTCGCGCACCCAACGCGACATGCGGTCGACCTGATTGATGATGTCGCCAATGTTTTTCTGTGCCGGCTGGCTGGCGATGACCTGGGCCAGTTCGGCGCTGGAACGGATATTGGCCAGTGGATTGCGCAAGCTGTGGGCGACCGCCGAGGACATCTCACCCAGGGCGACAAAGGTTTCATTGGCGATCAGCTGTTTTTGCTGGCTTTGCAACAGCATCGCTGCACGCCGCACGATCCAGAACAACCCCAGGTAGATCGCCGCCCCGCCAATCAGGGTCGCCAGCCAGATCGCCTTGAAGCCACGCTGGATGCGACCCACCAGGTCCACCGGTTCCTTGTAGATCTCCACCATGGCAATCACTTTGCTTTTGTCGGCGTTGAACATCGGGATGTAGTTCTCGACGAACAGGTATTCCGGTTCGCGCAACAGACGCTGCTCGGGACGCTCTTCATCGATCTCGTGGTAGCTGGTGGACACCGGCGATTTCATTTCGAAGGATTCATCCAGCTCATCGTCGCCTTCGATGCGCACGCCGATCAACTCGGAGTTGGTCGACCAGACCACGGTGCGGTCCTGGGCATACACCGTCGCCAGCAGGATGTCCGGCAGATGCTTCACATGGTCGAGAAACTCGGAGCGTACGGTGGCCCGGGATTCGGGAGGGACGTCGGCATAGGCATGGTCCAGTCGCGGGTCGAGCATTTCGCCCATGGTCCTGCCCGGCGAAATCCCAGCATGACGGACTTCGGCCTCGCCAATGGCGTGGATGAACTGCGCGGTCAGCATCGAATCGCGCTCAATGCTTTCATCGACCACAAAGCGCGTGGAGATGTAACCCAGCCCCAGCGCCACCACGCCAATGATGAAAAAACTGGCCAGGGAGAACCAGCGCAGCAAGTTGAACTGGGGCAGCCACCCCTTGCGCGGAGCGGCCGGGGCCTGCGGCGCAGGTACTTTTTGTTGTTCCAGTATCTGCATGGGGTCTGTCCTGAGTTCTTGAAAACCAGCCTTTGCAGCCATGTATCCAGTCAGTGTAGGTAACATTGATAGCAATTGACCGGCCCACGAAACTATTTCGACGCTATTGCATTTGGGGCACGTTCGGTTGCGCGACTGAGTGATGCTGTTCAGGTTCCTCGCTACCACTGGCCAGTGGCGCCACTGGCGGATGCTGACGGTCGGTTTCTTCTTGCAGGAAGTCGATGATGGACTGGACGGACTTCTTGTCCAGCCGCAGGTTGGGCATCGAGATCCTGTTGTAGCTTTCGAACAGCTGCATCGCTATCGGGTCCTTTTCCGCCAGCATGCGATCCGGTTCGCGGATCCAGCGGTTGAGCCAGGCCGGATCGCGCTGACGGGTCACGCCGATCAGGTCCGGGCCGATGCTGCGCACACCGATGCCCTGCCCGTCCGTTGGGCCGAGGCTGTGGCAAGACGCGCAGCGGGTGCGGAACAGCTCTTCGCCATTGCTTGGCGGACGAATTTCCGGTGCATCGACGTAGCTTTCTTCCACGCTGGGCTGCTTCCAGTTCTGCAGGGTGTTGGCCAGTTGGTCGGCCAGAATCCACGGATTTTCGAACGGCGAGGCTTTCATCCAGCGGCCCGTTTCCTGGTTGCCGACGATCAGGCTCAGGTTGTGGTCCTTGTTGCGCCCGTTATCGACGCCGTCGATGAACAGGCCCAGTTTCTGCCGCAGCTCGGTGACGTCGGCGAATTCCCCGGTGAGGAATTTCCACCCGGGCCCGACCTGGAAGCGTTGCGCATAGGCCTTGAGCACCTCGGGGGTATCGCTCAGGGGGTCGATGCTGATGGAGTAGAAGAAAATGTCCTTGCCGACCCTGTCTCCCAGCAGTTTCTGCACCTGACGCAGACGCGCGGTTTCCAGGGGACAGGAGTCGCTGCACGTGGTGAAAATGAAATTGATCACCACCACCTTGCCTTTGATCATGTCATCGAAAAAACGCAGTTGCTTACCGTTCTGGTCGGTCAGCAGGGTGTTGGGGAAATAGTCGCCGCCCCACGGGGTGGCGTCCTCAACGACAGCGGGTTCGGCAGCGGCTGCCGGAGCCGGTGCGGGCGTCGACAATGGCTGGCTGGCGACCAGCAACTGGCTGGCCAGCAAACCGGTCACCAACATCAGCACCAGGTGCATGCCCAAAGCTCGTGAGCGTGGTGAATGCGTCTTCATGTTCATGTCGACACCCTCCCTGTTCAAGTTCAGGACTGAAGCCGTTGCGATTGAGGAAGGTTGGCAGTGCGGCGCAACGGGCCAATGGCCGTCGGTGGAAACGGCAAGGGCGCCGCTGGCGTAGTGGGGGAATCAAAACGGGCCTGCACTGCAGGCAACAGAGCGTTCTGCACCCGCGCGGTGTTGCGTGAGTCTTTGACCCCGTCAGGCAAATCGAAGAATTCTTCGCTGCACTGCGCTTTTTTTTCCATCACCAGCCGCCTTGATGTCGTGAAGGGGGGTGATGATGGTTTTGCAAGGATCTCGCCAGTTCTGTAACTGTTTTATGCAAATTCATTAACATTTGATAAACAATGGCTTATCAACATCAATGCGCTACGACCGGGGAAATGACTGGGGATTTGACCCGATAACGGGGATAGTTCATCCCCATTTTCAGGGGACGAGATTAAATGAAAGGCGGACGGTGGTGCCCTCGCCTTCACGGCTATCGAGGGTCACTGCCCCGCCAAAACGCTCCATGATCCGCTTGACCAGCACCAGCCCGACGCCCAGCCCGCCCTGCTTGGTTGTGAAGAACGGCCGGAAGGCCATGGTGCGCTGTTCTTCGCTCATGCCTTTGCCGGTATCGCTGACCGTCACGCTGACACGCTGGGCTTCGCGCGGCTCGATCCGGATGGTCAGTGTTCCGCCGTTGTCCATGGCTTCCACCGCGTTGGACAGCAGGCTGTTGAGGATCTGGGTCAGTTGCACGTGCTCGCTCAGGACCATGGGCGTCTGGTCCGGCTCGAACACCACGTTGACCCTGGCCTTGCGGATCTGCTGCTCGTAAGCCAGCAGGCTGTCGTGCAGTGCAGCCACCAGGTTCACCGGTTCAGCTTCGTCATTGAGCGGTCGCAGGGACTGGAGCAACTCCCGTACCCAATTCGACATGCGATCGACCTGTCCAATGATGTCGTTGATGTTGCCGTGTGCCGGACCGTCGTCGAACTCTATCGCCAGCTCGGCGCTTGAACGGATGTTCGCCAACGGATTGCGCAGACTGTGGGCGACCGCCGAGGACATCTCCCCCAGCGCGACGAAGGTTTCGTTGGTGATCAATTGCTTCTGCTGCGTCGCCAGCAGGATCGCCGCACGCCGCACGATCCAGAACAGGCCCAGGTAAATCAAAGCGCCGCCCAGGGCGGTCGCCAGCCAGATCAGCACCAGTCCGCGCGCCATGCGGTTGATCAGGTCCTGCGGTTCCTTGTAGATCTCGACCATCGCCGTGACGGTGGTGCCATCGGCGTCGAACAGGGGAATGTAATTCTCGAGGAAGATGAATTTGGGTGGCACCACGAACTTCTGCTCCATGCGGGATTTGTCCACATCGTGGTAACTGGCCGACACGGAAGTCCTGGAGTTGAATGCCCGTTCGAGGTCTTCATTGTCATGAATCGTGGTGCCCATCAAGGACGGATTGGTGGACCAGATCACCATGCGGTCGGGGGCATAGATATTGGCCAGGATCACGTCCGGCAGCTTTTCGATATGGTCGAGGAATTCACCACGGGCACTGGCCCGGGCCAGCGGGTCGACGTCGGGAAAGTCCTTGTCTGTTCGTGGGTCGAGCAACTCGCCCATGGTCCGCACGTTGGGAATCGAAACATGACGTACCTCGGCCAAGGCAATCGACTGAACGAACTGTGAGGTCAACAGCGCATCACGCTGCACGCTTTCGGTAATCACGAACCGCGTGGACACCGCCCCCAGCGCCACCACCACCGTGCCGATCACCGCCATGCTGATCAGCGAGAACCAGCGCAGCAGATCGAACGGCTGCTTGCGCGTTCTCAAGCGGACTTCGCTTTCGCTCGCAAGCACTTTAGCGATTGTGGTCATGGACACCTTCCCGGTAACCCTCCATTGGTTTATAGCCCACCCAAGACAGTTTGCCCGAACCTGGGGACTGCGGTTCCCCTGCGTCCCTGCGCCCCCTTTGCCCCAATGTTGGGGACAACCGCCCGTTTGATCACTTCCCGGTCTATCGGCCGCGACTGCGCCAGCGCCTTTGTTCAGGCCTCTGCCGGGCGTTTTCGCTGATTGGTATGGAAGTTGCCCCTCGCTGTCAGCTGACCCATCCCCAAAGGGCAGGTACTTCGACAGAGGGAATACCCATGCACCCTTTTCTGTGCAAAACCGCGACCGCGCTGGGCGTGATCGCTCTAGCCCAAGGCATCGCCCAGGCAGCGCTGTTTGCCGTAGACCCCGGACCCTACCTGCCAGCCAATGGCAACTTCGCCGCCTGGTATCAAGATGCCCACGGCCGAACACTTGACCTGTGTCTGTCAAAGGCTGTCAGTTCCAGGGTTGCCAGCGCGCCTGGCGCCCCGACTTACATGTGCTCTTTGATCCCTGCCCCCGGGATTTTCGACGACACCCAACCGTTGGTCTTCCCGACCAATTTCCCCGACGAAGCGTTCTGGGCGACAGGCGAAACGACCATCGTCGACGCCGCCCGAGGCATCGACCTGACCTATGTCTCGGCGCTCGAAGGCGCCTTCAGCGGGGGTGATCCGCTGGAGGGCGATCAGATCAGCTTCGCCCGTATCCGTATCCGCGTCGACGTGCCCGTCGCCGGCACCTATGTCATCACCCACCCCTATGGCGTCGAGGTATTCAATATCGACACCCCCGGCCGGCGGGCGATTAACATGACCCGGGACATCGGCATCGGTGCGCCAAAAACCTATGACGGCGCGCTCAAGGGTGACGTCGGGCCGTTCCTGCGCAGCGTCAACGGCCCCTACACCGAGACCAACCCGAGCACGGGCCAGGCGGAAATATTCGTCGGCGATCCGAACCTCAACGAAGCCGTGACCGGCAGCCCGTTCAACACCAACTACGTGCGTATCGAAGGCCCCAATGGCCTGGACTTGCGCACCAACCTCTTCGCCGTTTCCGGCAAGTTGTCGTCGGTGGTCCGGCCGACTCCGGTGATCGCCGAACGCAGCACCTACTCGCGACATGCCGGCGCCAGCGCACCGGTGGCCCAGCAGGATGTGTTCGTGCTGGCCCCACCGCCACCGGCCAGTGTGACCCTGACCAGCAACAACCCGATCCTGAGCTTCTCCGAAGCGGACACCACCGGCCACTGGTATGCGCAGTCGCCGAACAATCCGACCCTGCCGAGCACCTTGCAGGTGAGCGCCGACAACCACCTGGCGATCACCAGCAGCACGCCGACCGTCTTGCCCATGCCGCTGACCGACCTGGTGACGATCTCACGTGCCGAGTACAGCCTGAGCACCGGGCAAATCAGCATCACCGCCTCGACCAGCGACGAAACCTCACCACCGGTGCTCACCGCTACCACCGGCTCCGGTCTTGCCATCGGCGCCCTGAGTGGCGACGGCGCCGTGAAAAGCCTGGCCACCGGCATCACGCCGGTTCCGCCAGCCCAGGTTCGCGTGACGTCATCCAATGGCGGCAGCGATAGCGAAGAAGTGGTCATCGTGCAATGAACGCCCACATGCCCGGATCCTCATCAGGAGGCATCATGAACAAATGGCCACGCCTGGCGGTCAACGCCCTGGGACTGACTCTATTGCTGTCCGGCAGTGCCTTCGCGCAACTCGCCGCCGTCGATCCCGGCCCTTACACCTTTGCCACCGGGAGATTCCCCATCTGGTATCAGGACAACAATCAGCTGTCGATGGAGCTGTGCCAGTCCCGCGCCGTCAGCACACGGGTCGCTGCCAGTGTGCCACCGGCGTACATGTGCACCCTGCTGCCGACACCCGGGATTTTCGACGACACCCAGCCGATGGTGTTCCCGGATAACTGGCCGGACGAAGCCTTCTGGTACCTGGCCGAGACCAGCATCCCAGACAATGCCGCCGGCTATGGCATGGACGCTTATGTCGCCGGGATCGAGGCTGCATTTGCCGGCGGCAACCCGGTCGACGGCGACCAGATCAGCTTCGCGCGGATTCGCATGCGGATAAATGTTCCCACTGCCGGGACCTACACCATTACCCACCCCTATGGTGTGGAAACGGTCAACGTCACCACTCCCGGACGTCGTGCGATCAACATCACCAGGGACGTCGGCATCGGTGCACCGGGGGTTTTCACCGGTGCAGTCAACGGCGCGATCGGGCCGTTCCTGCGCAGCGTCAACGGCCCCTACACCGCGGTTAATCCGGACACCGGCGCCATCGAAACCTTCATCGGCGACCCGAACCTCACCGAGGCCGTGACCGGCAGCCCCAACAACACCAACTTCGTACGCATCCAGGGCCCGGCCGGGACCCTGCAGACCAACCTCTTCACCGTGGCCGGCAAGGTGCTCGACAGCCGCGCGCAAACCGCGGTGGATATGAGCCGTGCCACCTACCGGCGCACCGCCGGCACGGGGGGCAACAACACCCGGGTCGAAGTATTCGCCAAAGCCGACAATGGTTCGACCCTGTGCTTTCGCGAAAGCATCGCCCTGGTGCCCGGTCCGCCGCCGACGCCTTGCCAGACCAACATGGTGAGCGATGACAACGGCACATTCTTCGCCCAGCATCTGCTGGCCAACGGCACCGTGCCGCCGGTCGTGGTGGTCACCGCCACCAACCCGGCCGGCACCACCCGCCCGACCACGGTGTCGAGCAAGCTCTCGGACCTGGTGAAAATCCAGACCGCCAGTTATAGCTGGAGCAATCACAGCCTGCTGATCGAGGCCACCTCCACAGACGAAGTGGTGGTACCGGACATGGTCGCCCAGGGTTACGGACGGCTGTCGAAAACCGGCACCCTGCAACGCCTGACGGTGGCTGACCTGTCCCAACCACCTGCAACCGTCACGGTGAAATCCGCCGCCGGCGGCAGTGACACCGAGTCGGTCGCAGTCGTTGGCACTGCACCGGACACCGGCGCGAACCAGGCACCGATCTCCGTCGCCGATACCGGCAGTACCAGCTTCGGCGTGCCGATCACCCTCAACCTGCTGGCCAACGACAGGGACCCTGATGGCAACACGCCGCTGAGCATTACCGCGCTGACCCCACCGGCCGCCGGCCAGGGCACCGTGGCATTGAGCGGCACCACGGCGGTGGTCTACACACCTCCCGCCGTGGTCAACGCGCCGCTGACCGCGACCTTCACCTACAAGGCCCAGGACGTCAAAGGCCTGGCCTCGACGACGGCGGCAACCGTGACCATTACCGTCACGCCTAACCGGCCTCCGGTGGCGGTCGCCGATGCCGTCACGACACTGGGTGTGGCGATCCCGATCAGCGTGCTGGCCAACGACACCGATCCGGAAGGCAACCTGCCGCTGGCCGTCGCCAGCTTCACTCCACCACCGACAGGTCGCGGCACCGTCAGCAGCAACGGCACGGTGCTCACCTACACCCCACCGGCCTCCGTCCCCACGGCCTTCACCACGACCTTCACCTACTTCGCCCGGGACAGCTTCGGCGCCGTGTCGACGACACCGGCCACGGTCACGGTGCAAATCTCGCCGCGGCCTGTTGCGGAAACCTTCGCAGTGACCACCGCAACGGTCAGAGCCCGCTCCAACAACCGCTTTACCTGGGACTTTGCCGGCACCTCATCGGTGACCACCGGCAACACCATCACCGTCAAGGTCACTACTCCTGCCGGGCTGGTCACCCTGGGCACCACCTCCGTACCGGTGAATGGGCGCTGGAAGTTGACGCTGAACAACACCACCACGGTGGTTCCGTCGGCCAGCCCGACCGCCACGATCAGCTCGTCCCAAGGCTCCGTGCGCACGGTGCCGGTGATCGCCAACTGAGCCCGCGCCCCATCAGCCACGCTGGTTGATGGGGCCGGTTTCCCTGTAGGAGCTGCCGCAGGCTGCGATCTTTTGATTTTTGACGATGTTGAAAGGACGAAAGATCAAGATCAAAAGATCGCAGCCTTCGGCAGCTCCTACAGTGGGTTGGCGTACACAAACGCTCTTGCCTGCATGCGAATCCTGCTGATCAGGCTGAAGGCCATGTTGCGGGACGGCACCGGATCCAATGCAGGAGCGACGGTGCGGCTTAAACAGACACCACTTCAACCACCGGCATTTGCCAGCGTTGATTGACCACCTGCTGCCCGGGCCCATACAGGCGCAAGATCAGGGTGAACGCCCCGCTCGCCGGCGTCGGCAACCAGTTGCTCTGCTCCGGCGGCGTGGCGTTCTGCAGGATCAACGTCAACCCACCGTCCGCGTCCATCCGCATATGATCCCGGCTGCTGAGGCCGTAACGATTGATCGGGTTGGCCACCAGTTGCCGGTCCGGCAAGTCATACAACGTCAGCGACCAGAACTCGCTGGCGGGCGGCAATTGACCCGGTGCGAAACGCAGGCGATAGCGTCGCCCGCCCTGCAAGGGTTGCCCCTGATTATCCACGCGAGTGCCGGTGTAGAAGGCCTCCTCCACACTGTTGCCGTAAATGCCGACATTCGCCGCAACAGCGCGGTTGAGGTAATTGCCGTCCAGCGTTTCGCGCGTGCCGAACAGGCCGAGGGTGGTACGCACCTGGCTCACCGCGGCTTGCAGTTGCGCCTGGGCGTCCTGAATCCCGGCGAGCAGTGCCTTGCGCGTGGCTGGCGGCAACGTCGCCGGGTCGAACCCCTGGCCAGGCACGATGCCGATCCGCGCAAAGCGTGCGCGCAGGGCTTGCTCGGACGGTTGCGTCGGACACAGGCTGAGGATCTGGTTCAACACCGGGATAAACTCAAGCCCCAACCCGGTCTTGCTGTCCCAGGGTTGCCAGTCAATGACTGGCGCGGCCACGGGCGCTGCACTGCCGACGTATTCATGCAATGAACGCAAACCGTATTGCTGCTGCAAGGCACGTACCGCCGGCAGGTCCCCGGCGTTTTTCAGGCCCGTTCTGCCAAGCACCATGACGATTTCGGTTTCGCTGCGCAGCACGGCCGTGACGCCGTCCGGTGTATGGCCTTGCCAGTCGGGTCCGGCGATCAGGTAATTTCCCGCATCGCGCCCGGTGCTGAGCACGCCGACATAGGCAAAGTTGTGGGTGTACTGGTCGACCAGTTGCAGCACGTAGTAGCGGTCATCAGACACGGCCGGCACACTCAGCACTTGCGGCTCGCTGCGCAGGTCGAGCCAGGCCCAGGAATACGGCGTGTCGTTGTTCGGCGTGACGATGTCGCGATTGCTCGGGGTGAACAACTCGCCGTAGTGACGCAAGCGGTTGAAGCCGCCGACGTACTCCGGGGCAGACGCGTTGAGCGCCTGTTTTTCCATGGTCTGGTAATGCATGAGCATGGGGTAGGCGTAAATCCACGCCTCCTTGGCAATCTGGCGCAGGTCATCGGAATCAGCGGCCAGCAACCAGCGTGGAAACATCAGGCTGCCTCCCAATACCCCCATGCTGCCCAACACCCGGCGGCGACTGAACATCAGGTTCACGGTTCGATCCTCGCAATCGTCGGCAACTGATAACTCCCGTCCAGTGCCCCGCCCTTGGGCAGGTACAGGCGCAACAGCAGGTTGAACGGACCTTGCGGTGTCGGCAGCCAGTTGCCCTGCGGCGCATCCTTGGGCGCATCGGCTTGCAGGGTCAGGGTCAAGCCGCCGTCGGCATCGTATTGTAGACCAGGGCTGCGGTCGCCCAGGGCATAACGCTGGATCGGGTTGGCGGCGAGCAGTTGGGTCTTGCTGTCGTACAAGGTCAGTGACCAGAACGCATTCACCGGCGGCAATTGCCCTGCAGGGAAATGCAGGCGATAGGCGTGCTGGCCGCTGAGCATCTGCCCCTGGGCATCGTGCAGCGCCATCGGGTACAGCGCTTCCACCGCATCGTTGGCGTAGATGTAGCGCCAGGCAACCGCGGCACGGGTCAGGTCGTCGTCGCCGAACTTGCCGACGTTGGACGGCGACGGCAACCAGCCCTGCTGTTCCACCGACAGCTGGCTGGACGCGGCGCGCACTTGCTCGCGACCGGCTTCGGCGCCTTGGGCGACGGCTTGGTGCAAATCCGCCGGCGCCTGGAATGCGGCGCCCGGCTTCACACCGATAGCGGCGAAACGGGCCAGTTTTTCCTGCTCGCTGGCGCTCCACTGATGCAGCGGCGCCAAGGCGTTGAAGGTGCTGAACAGCGCCTGCGCCGGCCCCTGTTTGGTGTCCGTATACGCTGGAAGCTGCAGCGTTGCCAAGGGTTCAGGCGCCGCGCTGCCGCTCACTGTGGACAGTGGTTGCAAGGCGTAGCCCTTGAGCACTTGAGCGGCGTCTTTCTGATCGGCTTCGCCCTTGACCTCGGTGCGCCCCAACAGGAACACCAGGCGACTCGGCGAGCGAATCACGCCGCTGAAACCCGATGGCACTTCTCCCTTCCAGTCCGGCCCGGCGATCAGGTAGCGCCCCGCTTTATCACCTGTGGCGCGGGTGCCGATGTAGTCGAGGTTGTTGGTGCGCATGTCGACCAGTTGAAAGCTGTAGTAGCGCCCCTGCACGGCCGGAACGTCCAGCACCATCGGTTCGCTGCGCAAATCAAGCAAGGCTCGGGAATAGAAGGTGTCGTTGTTCGGCGACACCACTTTGTTGTCCTGCGGGCCGAGCAAGCGCGGTTCGCTGTAGAGCCGGTTGAACGGCAGCTTCGCGGCGATGGCGCTGAGCACTTTGTCGTGCTCGACCGTAGCGTAGGCGAACACGTAGGCCTCTTGGGCCAGTGCCTTCGCCTGGGGTTGATCGAGGGTTGCAGCGTGAACGGTACCCAGGCTTGCGCCCAGGGCAAGAGCGGATATCCAGTAGCGCACGGTAGATCTCCTGTAGATAAACATCGGCACACACAGATCCCTGTGGGAGCGGGCTTGCTCGCGAAAGCGGTGTGTCATTCACTCATGATGTCGACTGACACGACGCCTTCGCGAGCAAGCCCGCTCCCACATTGGATTTGCGGTGGTTTGGCGAAGGGTTACTTGGCCCAGCGCCGCAGGTCCGACGGGGTGTAGTCGTCGGTCTTGGCGGCGAAGCCCACGCGCATCGGTTCGGTCTCTTCGTTGGCCAGGCCGCCGGCGTAATAGCGTCCGGAGATCAGGTCGTACGAGGTTTCCAGCACGTTGTAGGTGAAGCCGTGGTCGTACTGCTGAATCGCATGCAGTTCACCGCTGCGCCACAGTTCACCGCGGCTGTCGTACTGGTCCGACTGGGCGATCTGCCAACTGTCCTCGTCCACATAAAAGCGGCGCTTGGCGTAGATGTGCCGGGCATCCGGCTTGAGGGTCGCTTCCACCACCCACACCCGGTGCTTCTCATAGCGAGCCAGGTCCTGGTTGACGTGATTGGGCTTGATCACGGCGTCGTACTTGAGGTCGCGGCTGCCGATCCTGTAGCTGTTGTAAGGAATGAACAGCTCTTGCTTGCCCACCAGTTTCCAGTCGAAACGGTCCGGCGCGCCGTTGTAGCCGTCGACGTTGTCGGCGGTGATCAGGCCATTGCTGTAACGGGCGCTGTTGTCATAGGCGATCATCGGCGCACGGCGCACGCGACGTTGCCCCGGCAGGTATTGCCAGGCCGAACGCGGCTCGGCGACCTGGTCGATCGGCTCATGCACCAGCACCGCTTCGCCGGACAGACGCGCCGGTTCCAGAACCCGGCTCTTGAACATGAACAGCACGTTGGAGCCCGCCTCCAGGCCACTGACTGTGTCGGCGAAGTTGATCAGCGACTGGTTGCGCACGTAGCTGGTGGCGCCGTTTTCACGCACCAGTGCGGCGCTGCTGATGCGCTCGTAGCTGCCGCCGCGATAACGGGTCATGTGGTTCCACATCACCTCCAGGCCTTCGGTGGGCAGCGGGAACGGAATGCCCCTGGCGTAGTCATGCAGACCGTTGCCGCCATCGGCCATGCTGGTCTTGGCCACGTTGTCGCGGCTTGCCGCCAGCACATCCCTGGGCAGGTTGGCGCTGCGATGGGTCGGGTAGATGTTCATCTTGTAGGTGTCGGGAAAGCGCTTGAACAAGGCGATTTGCCCGGGGCTGAGAAACTTCTCGTACTGCGCCACATTCTTCGCCGTGACGGTGAACAAGGGCTTCTCGGCCGCATAAGGGTCGCTATAGCCGCCCTTGCTGTCGACGGTGCCGGCGTTGCTCGCCAGGCCACCGGTCCAGGACGGAATGCTGCCGTCGGCATTGGCTGCCATTTCCGAGCCCATGGGGGTCAGGGTCTTGCCCAGGGCTGCCGAATCGGTGCCTTTGGCCTGTGCCAGGCCGACGGTGCAGGCCAGGGCCAGCACGCACAATTGCATACGCATAACGGTTCTCCTCAGAAGTCTGCCTTGAAGCTGACGGATGCGAAATCGCGGTCGTCGAGGGTGCTGTAGTCGTTGGAACCGAAGAAGGCGTTGTAGGCCAGCTCCACGCTGTAATCGTTCATGTAGACGCCGGTCAGGCTCACGCCAAGCGCTTGCTGGCCTTCCTGGAACGGCCCTTGCGGATCGTAGGAATAACCCTCGACGTCATGCCGCCAGTTGACGGCCGGAATCAGGTTGATGCCCGGCAACACATCGCTGTATTCGAGGCTCGCGCGCAGGCGATAACCCCACGACCACTCGGTGGCAAAGCCTTTGTCGGTGCAGTACTGATTGGTGACGCCGGAGGCGACGGTATTGCACGGCGTGCCGTTGCGCGGCGCACTGCGGCCGAACGCGGCGCTACGGCCAAGGCGCTCGTCGCCCAGATCGTCGATGTGCACGACACCGGCTTCACCGAACAGGCTCAGGCGCGTGGCGCCCAGCACGTTGTCGATGGCCTGGGTGGCCGAGCCGGTCATCTGCCAGACACCCTTGCGCTCCCAGGCATCGAACTGGCTGCCATTGGTGGTGCTGAAACCGGGCGGCAATTGCACCCAGGAGCTGCCCCCCGGCCCGGAAATCACGGCGACGTTGACGTCAGGTGCGTTGATCGCCAGTGGCATGTTCGGCCGATAGCTCAGCTCACCGGCCAGGGAAATCCCGGTAACCGGTTCGACGCCGTTGAGGCTGATGCCGTACAGGTGAATGTTTTCCGGGAAGGCCGCCGCATAACTCGGCGCCTGGGTGCCACCGGGAAAAGTGCCGGGCAAGGAAGTGTTCCTGGCGTCGAGGGTGAAATACGGCAAACGCGAGTGATAGTTGATGTAGTAGATCGCAGCTTCAGCATCGTTCAGCGCCGGGATCATCTGGCGCAGGGCGAAGCCGAACTGGCCGTAATCGGACGGCGACTCATTGCCCCGGGAGGTGGCGTACAACCCCGCGGCCTGCATCTGATCATCGGTCTGCACCTGGCTCAGGTACAACGGCCCGCACCCCGGCTGAATCACGTCACTGCTGGCGAAGAAAGTGCCGCAACCGTCGAGGACACTGGGCCGCCAGTTGTATTGGTAGAAACCTTCGAGGTTGGTGGTGTCGGTCAGACCGAAGCTGAAGGAAACCATCTCCACCGGCAACTGGCCTTCCTTGATTTCCACGCCGGGACGGTTGAACGCCGAGATGTCCAGCGGGTTGATCACGTTGATGCCGTTCTGGATCAACAGCGCCTCGCCCCAGGACAACACCTGGTTGCCGACCTTCACGTTCAGCGGATGGTCGGCCACCTGGAAGTCTTTCCAGACGTAGGCGTCGAGGACCTGGAAGCCCTTGAACTTCGACAAGTCGTCCCAGCCCGAGTCGTCGAAATCCTTGAAGCGGCCATTGCCGGTTTCATAGGCGTGGTCGTACCAGTATTTGAAGCGCAGGAACGCGCCCTGGCCCTGGCCATCGAGACTGAAATCGGTGAGACCCTTGAAAAGCTGCGAGATGGGGTCACCCTTCTCGAAGTTCAGCCGGTTGTCATCGGCGCTGACGCTGCTGCCATTGGCATTCACGCCCTGGGCCTGCAAGGCATTGGCGCGGGTCATCAGGCTTTTGTCGGGATTTTGCGTCGACCAACTGCTGCCCAGGCTCAGGCTGGTCCTGGTCGACAGGCTCCAGTCTTCGTTGAGGTCAAAGGTGGTGGCGCAGGCCGGCCCCGTGAGTATGGCAACAATCGCCAACGCAAGCGGTTGCGGGCGGGAATGGCCAAGCCGGTGAAGTCGTTGGCGGACTCCGGCTGTGGCCGAGCTTTTTTTTATCATTATTGGGCTCCGGTCAGGTTTGCTCAGCCCGGACACGTTGCCCAACTATCGAGCGCGACACGCAAGCGATGGCCGACAAAAAATATTCATCGGGGGGATCTGCGGGGCGGGTGGTATTTTTTGAAGGTGTACAGGTAACGGCGACTATTGGTCCCGCCCGTACGGCGGTTCACTTTGGAAAAACGGAACGCCGCCCGGCCTGTAGGAGCGAGCCTGCTCGCGATGGAGGTCAACGATGATGCGGGGAGCCTGACACCCCGCGGTGCTCTCGGTTTTTTCGTCGGAACGCCGCCCGGAGCAAGCTCGCTCCTACAGTGGATCGGCGTACACAAACGCTCTTCACCACTCATCAGGCCGAACGTTAGCTCGCCTGCCTTAGCGCACCAGTCGCTCGGCCAGCGCCTTGGCCTGGCTCGCCACATCAGTGACGGCCGTGCTTTCCCACCACATGCCACGCAACGGCGGGCCCATGGCAAACAGACGGCTGGCGGGCAGCCCCTGCGCGTTCAGCACCGCGCCATCGACCTCTGCCGCGATGCCCAGGGCCAACGGCCCCGGTCGCACCAGGCCACGAGCGAGCAGTTGCCGGGGCAGCGGTCGTGCGACCCGGCGCCAGTCGTATTCAATACCGCTGGAGTTGATCAGGGCAGCACCGCTGACCACACAGGCCTGCGCCTCGCCGCGTCGTCGAAGGCGGATGCTCACCCCGCCATTGATCGAAGGCTCAAGGCCCTGGTATGACGCGGCGTGAATACGTAACCGTCCTTCTTTATACAAGCGCGCTACCAGTTCGGCACTCAAGGGTGGCGAGCGGTGGTGATGGCTTTCCCACCAGGGCCGCACATGCCGCACGAACTGCCGACGCTGCACATCCGTTGCCTGATGCCACAAGCGGCCAATGTGTGCCCGAACCGTGTCCAGTGGCGCCTGCCAGTCGATGCCCTGGGCGATGGCGTCCCGGCAGTGTCGACGCAATTCGCGCAGCAACTGGCGAGGTGTGCGGATGTCCTGATCCTCGGCGAGAAAATCCACCCAGGCCGGAGGCTGGCGGCGCACATGGGGCAGCAGCCCATGGCGGGAAAACACTTCGATCGGCCCGCGATGTCCGGCCTGTTCGAGGGACACCACGGCGTCGACCATGGTCAGGCCCGAGCCGATGATCATGACCGTCGATTGCGGATCGAGCTGCTGCATGGCTGCCACGTCCCACGGATCGAGGGCCGCCGCATTCAATCCGCTGGATTGAGTTTGTGGCGTGCGCGCAGCGGGGAACATCCCGGTGGCCAGCACCGCAAAAGCGCCCTGCAAGCATCGGCCGTCGCTCAAGGTCAAACGCACCGCGTCTGCACCGGCTTGCAAATCGACCACCTCGGCCTGCACATGCTCGACCGTCGAACCGATCAAGGCACCCACCGCCTGGGCTTCTGCGAGGCGCTGCCGAGCGTACAGGCCGAAGATTCCCCGAGGGGGAAACAGCTCGCTGATTGGCACGTGCTGCTGATCCGATTCCGGCCAGCCACCGCCGGCAATGTAGTCGGTGAGCCATTGGGTCAGGTCGTCGGGGTTGTCCGGGTCGACACTCATCCGCGCCGCGTTGCCGTTGAGCGTATGGCCCAACTCCACCGCGCTGTAGGCTTCGCCCCGCCCCAACTCGGTCCGTGGTTCGATCACCAGCACCCGACGCCGGCCCGGCAATCGCATCAACTGCGCCGCCAGCATCGCACCACTGAGGCCGCCACCGACAATCAGGACATCGGCGTCATTGTTCAAGGTCTGACCCATCCTGCTCTCCCTGTTCAGATCACCACATTACGCACAAACCGCGCCGCTACCATCCCGTCATTGCGATAACAGTGCGGCTGATTGCTGGCGAACATGAAGAATTCACCCGCCGCAATATTCTGTGGCCGGTCGCCGAGCATAACGGTCAGGCAGCCTTCAAAGACATAAATCTGCTCGCTCCAGCCATCGGCGTCCGGCTCCGAGGGATACACCTCGCCCGGTTGCAGGCACCACTCCCACTGCTCGACTTCGCGGCTGGCCTGAGCCTTGGAAAGCAACACCGCTTTACTGCCGGGAATCGTGCCGGTCCAGGCCAGCTCATTGATACGGCTGGGATCGCGGGCATCGGGAGCCTGGATCAGATCACTGAAGGCAACGTCGAGGGCCTCGGCCACGCGGTCGAGGGTGGTCAGGCTGACATTCTTTTCCCCCGCCTCGATCGCCACCAGCATTCGGCGGCTGACACCGGACTTTTCGGCCAGCGCGGTCTGGCTCAGGTCGGCGGCATGACGCAAACGACGAACATTTTGGCTGACGTGCTGGAGGACCGAAGCCCGTTGGGTAGAATCTTTGTGCACTATATTGCTCACTGAGTGGGGTTGGGCAGTATACTGCGCAACATTCGGCGCATTGTGCGTCCCCCTCCAGTAGCGTGCAAGGTCATGACGTCGGTGAATTCCCCAAAGGCTTCCTCCCGTTTCACAAGGTTCAGCAAGGCCGAATGCGTGCTGGTGCTGATCACGATGGTCTGGGGCGGAACCTTCCTGCTGGTTCAGCATGCGATGACCGTCAGCGGCCCGATGTTTTTCGTCGGCCTGCGCTTTGCCGCCGCCGCGAGCATCGTCGCCCTGTTTTCCTGGCGTCACCTGCGCGACCTGACCCTGTTCGAACTCAAGGCCGGGTCGTTCATCGGCGTGGCGATCATGCTCGGCTACGGCTTGCAGACAGTCGGATTGCAGAGCATACCCAGCAGCCAGTCGGCATTCATTACCGCACTGTATGTTCCGTTCGTGCCATTGCTGCAATGGCTGGTGCTGGGGCGGCGTCCGGGGTTGATGCCCAGCATCGGCATCATGCTGGCCTTTACCGGGTTGATGCTGTTGTCCGGGCCGTCCGGTGCGTCGTTCAACTTCAGCCCCGGTGAAATCGCCACCTTGATCAGCGCCGTGGCCATTGCGGCCGAGATCATCCTGATCAGCACCTATGCCGGCCAGGTCGATGTGCGCCGGGTGACGGTGGTGCAACTGGCGGTCACTTCGGTGTTGTCGTTCCTGATGGTGGTGCCGACCAACGAGGCGATTCCAGATTTCTCCTGGCTGCTGCTGTGCAGCGCACTGGGCCTTGGGGCGGCGAGTGCGGCGATTCAGGTGGCGATGAACTGGGCACAGAAAAGCGTGTCACCGACCCGCGCCACGCTGATCTATGCCGGCGAGCCGGTATGGGCCGGGATTGTCGGGCGCATCGCCGGGGAACGCCTGCCGGCGATTGCCCTGATCGGGGCCGGGTTGATTGTGGCGGCGGTGATTGTCAGCGAGTTGAAGACCAAGGGTAAGGCGGCGTCTGAGCGGGAACTGGAGCAGGAAACCCAGCGATAAACCGCAGGTTCCGCAGCGCCAGATAAATCGCCTTCGCGGGCAAGCCCGCTCCCACAGGTTCAGAGGTGTTCACATAACTTGTGTACGACGCGGACACTGTGGGAGCGGGCTTGCCCGCGAAGGGGCCGGTCCAGACACCCCCTCTCTGAAACAATGTTAAACAGGGTTTTTCCGTCTACCGTGTAGGATTCTGCGACAGCTTGGCGTTTGGCGATCCGGGAGCTGGCACGTATGATGCTTCACAAACTTCCGCAGATTAGAAGCCTATGTCCCTGATAGTTCTACTGCTTCTGCCTTTCATAGGCAGCTGTTTGGCGGCCGTGTTGCCGCACAATGCCCGTAACGCCGAATCCCTGCTGGCTGGCCTGATCGCCCTGATCGGCAGCGTTCAGGTCGCATTCCTGTACCCGCAGATCGCCCATGGCGGCGTCATTCGCGAAGAGTTTTCCTGGCTGCCCAGCCTGGGCCTGAACCTCGTCCTGCGCATGGACGGTTTCGCCTGGCTGTTCTCCCTGCTGGTGCTGGGCATCGGCACCCTGGTGTCGCTGTACGCCCGCTACTACATGTCGCCGAACGATCCGGTGCCGCGCTTCTTCGCGTTTTTCCTGGCCTTCATGGGCGCCATGCTGGGGCTGGTGATCTCCGGCAACCTGATCCAGATCGTGTTTTTCTGGGAGCTGACCAGCCTCTTCTCGTTCCTGCTGATCGGCTACTGGCACCATCGCGCCGATGCCCGGCGCGGTGCCTACATGGCGCTGATGGTGACCGGTGCGGGCGGTTTGTGCCTGCTGGCGGGGGTCATGCTGCTCGGCCATGTGGTCGGCAGCTATGACCTGGACAAGGTCCTGGCCGCCGGCGACCTGATTCGTGCCCATGCCCTCTACCCCATCCTGTTGCCCCTGATCCTGATCGGCGCCTTGAGCAAAAGCGCGCAATTCCCCTTCCATTTCTGGCTGCCCCACGCCATGGCCGCGCCGACGCCCGTGTCGGCGTACCTGCACTCGGCGACCATGGTCAAGGCCGGGGTGTTCCTGCTGGCGCGGCTATGGCCGTCGCTTTCGGGCAGTGAAGAATGGTTCTACATCGTCAGCGGCGCCGGTGCCTGCACCCTGTTGCTCGGGGCGTATTGCGCGATGTTCCAGAACGACCTCAAGGGATTGCTGGCCTACTCGACCATCAGCCACCTCGGCCTGATCACCCTGCTGCTCGGCCTGAACAGCCCGCTGGCCGCCGTCGCCGCGGTGTTCCACATTCTCAACCACGCGACGTTCAAGGCCTCGTTGTTCATGGCCGCCGGCATCATCGACCACGAAAGCGGCACCCGCGATATCCGCAAACTCAGCGGCTTGTACAAGCTGATGCCGTTTACCGCCACCCTGGCCATGGTCGCCAGCGCCTCGATGGCCGGCGTGCCGTTGCTCAACGGCTTCCTCTCCAAAGAGATGTTCTTCGCCGAAACCGTGTTCATCAATGCCACGCGCTGGGTCGAGTTGAGCTTGCCGATCGTGGCAACGATCGCCGGTACCTTCAGCGTGGCTTACTCCCTGCGCTTCACCGTGGATGTGTTCTTCGGTCCGCCCGCGACCGACTTGCCTCACACCCCCCACGAGCCACCGCGCTGGATGCGCGCGCCGGTCGAGCTGCTGGTGTTCACTTGCCTGCTGGTGGGGATCTTCCCGGCGCAGGTGGTCGGCCCGCTGCTCGCCGCGGCGGCGCAACCGGTGGTTGGCGGCACCCTGCCCGAATACAGCCTGGCGATCTGGCACGGCCTGAACGCGCCGATGATCATGAGCCTGATCGCCTTGTCCTGCGGCACCGCGCTCTACCTGCTGCTGCGCAATCAATTCAAGCGCGGACGCTTCAACCGTCCGCCCGTCTTGGGTCGCCTGGACGGCAAGCACCTGTTCGAATGGGCACTGGTCGCCAGCATGCGCCTGGCCCGCCGCCTGGAGCCGCGGATTGGCACCCGGCGCCTGCAGATGCAGTTGTTCCTGGTGGTGCTCGCCGCCGTGCTGGCTGGCTTGATTCCCATGCTGCACAGCAGCCTGCACTGGGGCGACCGGCCGAAGATCCCCGGGTCGATCGTCTTCGTCACCTTGTGGTTGCTGGCCATCGCCTGTGCCCTTGGCGCGGCGTACCAGGCCAAGTATCACCGTCTGGCGGCCCTGACCATGGTCAGCGTCTGCGGCCTGATGACCTGCGTCACCTTCGTCTGGTTCTCGGCGCCGGACCTGGCCCTGACCCAACTGGCGGTCGAAGTGGTGACCACGGTGCTGATCCTGCTGGGCCTGCGCTGGCTGCCACGACGGATCGAAGAAGTCTCGCCGTTGCCGGGCAGCCTGCGCCGGGCGCGGGTGCGGCGGATCCGCGACTTGCTGCTGTCGACCGTGGTCGGTGTCGGCATGGCGCTGCTGTCCTACGCCATGCTGACGCGCCAGACCCCCAACGACATTTCGTCCTTCTACCTGAGTCGCGCCTTGCCCGAAGGCGGCGGCAGCAACGTGGTCAACGTGATGCTGGTGGACTTCCGCGGTTTCGACACCCTCGGTGAAATCACCGTACTGGTGGCCGTGGCCCTGACCGTCTACGCCCTGCTGCGCCGCTTCCGTCCGCCGAAAGAAAGCCTGCAACTGCCGGCCCAGCAACGCTTGCTCGCACCGGATGTGGTCACCGACCTGGTCAACCCGCGTCACGCCAGCGACACCGCGCTCGGCTTCATGATGGTGCCGGCGGTGCTGGTGCGCCTGCTGTTGCCGGTGGCGCTGGTGGTGTCGTTCTACCTGTTCATGCGCGGGCACAATCAGCCGGGCGGCGGCTTTGTCGCCGGGCTGGTGATGTCGGTGGCGTTCATCCTGCAATACATGGTTGCCGGCACGCAGTGGGTCGAGGCGCAAATGAGCCTGCGACCGCTGCGCTGGATGGGCACGGGCCTGATGATTGCCACGGCCACCGGCCTGGGTGCGATGCTGGTCGGCTATCCGTTCCTGACCACCCATACCTGGCATTTTTCGTTGCCGCTGCTGGGTGACATTCACCTGGCCAGCGCGCTGTTCTTCGACGTCGGCGTGTACGGCGTTGTGGTCGGCTCGACCCTGTTGATCCTCACCGCCCTCGCCCACCAATCGGTGCGCGGTCACAAAACCGCTGCCCAGCCTAAATCCGTTGCCGCCACGGGAGCCGTCTGATGGAAGAAGTCATCGCAATCGCCATCGGCGTACTGGCCGCGTCCGGCGTGTGGCTGATCCTGCGCCCACGGACGTTCCAGGTGGTCATGGGCCTGTGCCTGCTGTCCTACGGCGTCAACCTGTTCATTTTCAGCATGGGCAGCCTGTTCATCGGCAAGGAACCGATCATCAAGGACGGTGTGCCGCAGGATCTGTTGCACTACACCGATCCGTTGCCGCAAGCGCTGGTACTGACGGCGATCGTCATCAGCTTCGCCATGACCGCGCTGTTCCTGGTGGTGCTGCTGGCGTCCCGGGGCCTGACCGGCACCGACCATGTGGATGGCCGGGAGCCCAGGGAATGATGGCGATGACCCACCTGATCGTCGCGCCCATTCTGCTGCCGTTGCTGACGGCCGCGATCATGCTGATGCTCGGCGAGAAGCACCGGCCGCTCAAGGCCAGGATCAATCTGTTCTCCAGCCTGCTCGGGCTGGGCATTGCCGTGGCGTTGTTGCAATGGACGCAAACCACCGGTGTGCCCGGCTCCATCGGCGTGTACCTGCCGAGCAACTGGCAAGTGCCGTTCGGCCTGGTGTTGGTGGTCGATCGTCTTTCGGCGCTGATGCTGGTGCTGACCGGCATCATCGGCGTCAGTGCCCTGCTGTTCGCCATGGCCCGCTGGGACAGCGCCGGCTCGAGTTTCCACGCGCTGTTCCAGATCCAGTTGATGGGGCTTTACGGCGCATTCCTCACCGCGGACCTGTTCAACCTGTTCGTGTTCTTCGAGGTGTTGCTGGCCGCGTCCTACGGGTTGATGCTCCACGGCTCGGGTCGGGCACGGGTGTCGTCGGGGCTGCATTACATCTCGATCAACCTGCTGGCCTCGTCGCTGTTCCTGATTGGCGCGGCGCTGATCTATGGCGTGACCGGCACGCTGAACATGGCCGATCTGGCGGTAAAAATCCCGCTGGTGTCCGAAACTGACCGGGGCTTGCTGCACGCCGGCGCGGGGATCCTGGCCGTCGCTTTTCTGGCCAAGGCCGGCATGTGGCCGCTGAACTTCTGGCTGGTGCCGGCCTATTCCTCGGCCAGCGCACCGGTGGCGGCGATGTTCGCGATCATGACCAAGGTCGGCGTCTACACCTTGCTGCGCCTGTGGACGCTGCTGTTCTCCGCCCAGGCCGGGGCATCGGCGTTCTTTGGCGGGGAGTGGCTGATCTACGGCGGCATGGCGACCATCGTCTGCGCCGCCCTTGCGATCCTCGCCGCGCAACGCCTGGAGCGCATGGCCAGCCTGAGCATTCTGGTGTCGGCGGGCATCCTGTTGTCGACCATCGGTTTCGCCCAGCCGAACCTGGTGGGCGCAGCGCTGTTCTATCTGTTCAGCTCGACCCTGGCGTTGAGTGCGCTGTTCCTGCTGGCCGAACTGATCGAGCGTTCGCGCTCGGCCAACGAGATACAGCTCGAAGATGAAGCCGAACTGCTGCCCCGCCCTCTGGAATCCCTGCATCCCCCCAAAGGCACCAACCTCGACGACGATCAGAAAGCCGTGGTCGGCCAGGTGATCCCGTGGACCATGGCGTTTCTCGGCCTGAGCTTCATCGCCTGCGCCTTGCTGATCATCGGCATGCCGCCGCTCTCCGGGTTTATCGGCAAACTCGGGTTGATCGGCGCCCTGCTCAATCCGCTGGGCCTGGGCAACAGCGGCGACACACCGATTTCCAACGCCGCGTGGGGCCTGCTGGTGTTGTTGATTGTGTCGGGGCTGGCGTCGCTGGTCGCCTTCTCGCGCCTGGGCATCCAGCGCTTCTGGACGCCGGCGGAACGACCATCGCCCCTGCTGCGACGCCTGGAGTGCGTGCCGATCTTCGCGCTGCTGGGCTTGAGCATTGCGCTGACCTTCAAGGCCGATCCGCTGCTGCGCTACACCCAGGCCGCCGCCGATGCCTTGTACAACCCGCAGCAATACGTGATGGCGGTACTCGACACCCGCGTAGTACCGAACCCCACGGCCAAGGCGGTCCCGCAGGAGGTGCAACCATGAGGCGCCTGTTTCCCGCACCCTTGCTGTCGCTGGCCTTGTGCCTGCTGTGGCTGTTGCTGAACCTGTCGACCAGCCCCGGCAACCTGCTGCTGGGTGCGGCGCTGGGGTTCTGCGCGCCGCTGATGATGCGCAGGTTGCGTCCGCTACCGGTGCGCATCCGTCGTCCGGGGGTGATCCTGCGCCTGGTCCTGCTGGTCGGGCGTGACGTGCTGGTGTCCAACCTCGCCGTGGCCTGGGGTGTGCTCAATGCCGGTCGCCGTCCGCCACGCTCGCAATTCATCAAGGTGCCACTGGACTTGCGTGACGCCAACGGCCTGGCCGCGCTGTCGATGATCACCACGGTGGTGCCCGGCACGGTCTGGTCGGAGCTGGCGCTGGACCGCAGCATTCTGCTGTTGCACGTCTTCGACCTGGACGACGAGGTGCTGTTCATCCAGCACTTCAAGGCGACCTACGAGCGTCCGTTGATGGAGATCTTCGAATGAGCCCCTTGCTGGCGAACGCGATCCTGCTGAGCCTGTTCCTGTTTTCCCTGACGATGGTCTTGACCCTGATCCGCCTGTTCAAAGGGCCGTCGGCCCAGGACCGGGTCCTGGCGCTGGACTACCTGTACATCGTCGCGATGCTGATGATGCTGACGCTGGGTATTCGTTATGCCAGTGACACCTACTTCGAGGCGGCGCTGCTGATCGCCCTGTTCGGTTTCGTCGGTTCCTTCGCCTTGGCGAAATTCCTGCTGCGTGGTGAGGTGATCGAATGAATACGCCCTTGTCGTTGTGGGTGGAAATCTCGGTGGCGATCCTGCTGGTGCTCGGCAGCCTGTTTGCCTTGATCGGCGCCACGGGCCTGCTGCGCATGCAGGATTACTTCCAGCGCATGCACCCACCGGCCCTGGCCTCGACGCTCGGGGCCTGGTGCGTGGCGCTGGCTTCGATCATCTATTTTTCGGCGCTCAAGTCCGCGCCGGTCTTGCACGCCTGGCTGATTCCGATCCTGCTGGCGATTACCGTGCCCGTGACCACCTTGCTGCTGGCCCGGGCGGCGCTGTTTCGCAAACGCATGGCCGGGGATGATGTGCCGGCGGAGGTGAGTAGTCGGCGGAGTGAGAGCGGCAGTTAGACCAAGGATTTGCATCGACTGGACCGGCCTCATCGCGAGCAAGCTCGCTCCCACAGTGATGGGCGTCGTACACACCTTTTGAGTCCGACACCAAACCTTGTGGGAGCGAGCTTGCTCGCGATGAGGCCAGTACTATCACTACAGAAACGTCGCTGTATCAGACCCAGGCCACCGCCAATAACCCTGCACCCAACACCACACACAACGGCGAATAAACCCAGGTGTCGAGCCGGGCAAACTTCGAGCCCTTGACCTCTTTGAAGAAGCCCACCAGCTCCGAATCGCCAATGGCCCGGGCAAACAGCAAGATCGCAATGGCGCTGATCGCCCACTGTAACGACCAGTGATGCAAGGGCGGCAGCCACCAACCCACCCGCCAGCACACCAGCACGGCAATCAACAGCAATGCCCCGGCCACCACCAGCGTGACCCAGCCTCGCGGCTTGAACGCCGGCCTCAGTCTTGCGCTGCCCTCCTGAGGTACTTGCGGAACCGCCGCCACCGCCGCCCACTCGCCACCCAACGCCCAATACACATGCACCAGACTGATCACGGAGAAGATCGTCACCAGCCATTGAGCCAACAGCAAGGTCATGGTCAGGAATCCTTGAAAGGGATTTGAACAGAACATTGTAGGAGCTGCCGCAGGCTGCGATCTTTTGATTTTGCTTTTTCAGACAAGATCAAAAGATCGCAGCCTGCGGCAGCTCCTACAAGGCGGCGGAGACTTTATCCGCCACGTCCTTGGGCAGCCAGGCCCGCCAGACGTCCGGATGAGCCTTCATGAACGCCTCTGCCGCCTGGCGCGGCGGTGTATGTTTCTCGCTCATCTCGGCCAGCGCCTTGTTCAGCGGGCCGATCGGAAAGTCGACCTTGGCAAAGAACTCGGCAATCTGCGGATATTGCTTCTGGAAGGGAGTGGACACACCGATCGACAGCTTTGAAGCCAGGGAACGGGTCGGCCGTGGATTGGGGTTGTCGGCGTCGGTCAGGGTCTTCCAGGCTTCGGCGTCGAACGGTGGCTCTTCCAGTTGAATCAGCTTGAAGCGGCCGAGCAACGGCGTGGGCGACCAGTAGTAAAACAGCACCGGCTTGCCACGATGAATGGACGAACTGATCTCTGCATCCAGGGCCGCGCCCGAACCGCTGCGGAAGTTCACGTAGCTGTCCTCCAGCCCGTACGCCTTGAGCTTCTGCTTGTTGACCACTTCCGAGGTCCAGCCGATCGGGCTGTTGAGGAAACGCCCTTTGGTCGGAGCTTCCGGGTCCTTGAACACGTCCTTGTAGCGCGGCAGGTCGCTGACGCTGCGCAGGTCCGGCGCCAGCGGCTTGATGCCCTTGGCCGGGTCGCCCTTGATCACGTATTCCGGCACCCACCAGCCTTCGGTAGCGCCCTTGACCGTGTCGCCGAGGCTGACGACTTTGCCTTCGGCTTCGGCCTTGACCCAGACCGGGCTGCGACCGGCCCACTCTTCGCCAATGACCTGGATGTCATTGTTGGCCAGCGCGGTTTCCAGGGTGATGGTGGTGCCTGGCAAGGTATCGGTGGGCAGCCCGTAGCCCTTCTCGACAATGATGCGCAGGACATCGGTGATCAGGCTGCCGCTTTCCCAGTTCAGGTCGGCGAAGTGGATCGGCGCCTGGGCGGCAAACACCGGGGCGGGTGTCGCCAGCAAACCGAAAGTGGCCAGGACAGCAGCCAGCAACCGTCGAAATCCGTTCATGCTTTTGCACCTCGTGCTGTTCACAGCAATAGCAGGATGGCCTGGCAGTAGACCGCGAAGCCTCTGAATACTCAGTCCAATGACTGTAGTAGAGGTTCCTGCTTTCGAGGTGCGTGGATCAGTTTTCGGAAGTTTCCTGCAAGCGCGCCAGCTCTCGTCTGACCATGCTGGCGTATGGCGCCGGTTGCAGTTGGTAAAGCTGTGACGCCACCCAGTTCAGCCAGGCTCCTTGCAGAAGGGACTTCTGCCCGAACAGCCGCCGCGCTTCGTCTTGAGCGCTGGCCAGGTTCTGTTCGTGGAAGTCGGCGCGGGTCAGGGTCATCACTCGCTGGCCTTGAAGGTCACCAGCTCGCCCTTGCGCCACTTGGCCACTTTGGCGGTCACGGCCTTGAGGGTCTTGGTCAGGCCTTCCTGCAACTGTTGATGGGCGGCAAACACCATCACCACGCTGTGACCTTCCTTGAACACGACCCCCTGACCGTCGGCCGTGGTCACGAAGGCGTAATCGCCAATTCCGTAAACCGTCAGTTTGATGTCGCGGAACCTGATGTCCAGCTTGCCGCCTTCGCGACTGGGCAGCACGGAGGCGCTGAAATGATCGCCGACCTTGAGCTTGAGTCCGGGTTTGTCGTCCACCACCAGGGCTGATTCGGTGTCGATTTCGGCAATGTAGATGCCTTCAGCGTTCTGTTCGGTGATGTAAACGAAACGTGACTGAAACTGCTTGACCAGCTTTGCGCGCAAATCGCCCAGCACGAACAAGGCATGCATATCGAGATTACTTACTGCCAAGGAAACATCCCCACATCTGAAAAATGGCGCCGTACGCGAAAATAAACGCACAGCCAAAAAAGCGGCAATGCCGAAGGTGTAGCCAGAGAACCCGGATTGAAGTCCTGAATGAGCAGTGCACTCATTTATCACGAAGCTTGAGAAGACTACTGGAACGTCACTCGCGTCGTCCTGACTGGCGTTCGTCACAGGCTGAAGGAAAACGCCCCTCCTGCTGCCAGAAAATTATGGACTATCAACTTCGGGGAAAAATCTCACAAAGAGAACAAATTTTCCTACATATCGTTAGCAAAAAATTGCTTTAGATAAACATCATTCACCCGCCAGCAAGGGTGATTCTAGAGCAGCGATGCTCCTGGAGACTAGCCAAAACGACGTACATACGTCGGTAAAACAATGAAAAGGACTTCATATGTGCACACTGACACACTTTGCCTATCCCTTGCTGCCTGACTCGAAAACAGCAGCGATCTCGCAGCCGATACCGTTCGGCCCCTCTGAACCGCTTCTCGACGTCCCTCCCCGCCCGCGATTTCAGGTGGTGATGGCGGGCATTGCCTTCTTTCACATCAAGGATATTTCTACAGGCTGTGTAAGAGGTTTCCGAGCCAATCATAACGAAGCCTGCGCCCTCGCCCGGTTTCTTGAATCAAAGGGTTGACACGCCCGCCGCGCTCATTTTCAACGACGTTTGGTCTGCCCGTCGACTTATCTCAGCCGTCGACGGGCAACTACTGCCATACTGCCCGCCCAATAAAACGGATCCGCAACAAATCGGATGGCGTTGACAACAACAATGTATTTCCAGGGGAAGTCTGCAACGTGACGGAATTTGATATCGGCGAGTTTTTTATCCGCGGTGAAGCCAGAGAAGTCGAGGGTGAATTCCAGGCCGTGATTGTCATGCGCGCCAAACCTCCGCTCAAGACCGTGACCTATCACCAGGTCGAAAAAGATCGCTGGTTCAAAACCCCGGATGTCGCTGCCATTGCGGCCCAGGAATCGGCCAGGGAACTGAAGGCGGCGGTCGATGCCGGGGCACTGAAAGCCTGACACCCGGATTGGCGGTCTATGCTCTGTGTTGCGTTTGAACATCGTGATCGAACTCCACCCGTGCGGCGCCCTCCAAATCAGGAGACCGCACGTCGCCCCTCGGCCCGACTGATGACCTGCAAGGAGATGAAGATGGAATCACCGACACACGACCTGAAAGGCCTGTTCGACCAGCTCGGCCTGGACTCCAGCCAGAAAGCGATCGACGACTTCATTGCCGCCCACTCCCTGCCCGACGACAAGAAGCTCATCGACGCCGAGTTCTGGACACCGCAGCAGGCCGGCTTCCTCAAGGAACAACTGCGCGAAGACGCAGACTGGGCGCGGGTGGTCGACGACCTGAACCTGCGCATGCATCAGACCCACTGACCCCTTCAATGCTGGCTGCCAGGTCTTTCGGCGTTCAATTGCGCCAACCAGGCAGCCTTGCACTCCTGCGCTTCGTCGCGACTGGAGAACGCCGTGCCCCGGCGCTCGCCATTAAGCAACACCACCCAGCAAACCTTGCGTCCCATGGAGCGCAGACTGGCAGGTACGCCGCTGCCGATCATGACCGCGATATCAACTTTGCCTTGCATGCTGACCTCGAACTTAATTAGCAACCTAATTAATAGGTATGCTAGTTAAATCTTCGACGAGGAAACAGCAAAACGCTGCACAGGTTAGTTGCAGGATTTGTAACAATTGCCCGGTAACCCGATCCACTGTAGGAGCGAGCTTGCTCCGGGCGGCGTTCCGACGATGGTCGTTAACGATGCCGCGTGTTTACTGACTAAACGCGGCGCTCTTGAGTCCATCGCGAGCAAGCTCGCTCCTACAGTTGAACAGCATTACCCGGCAACCCGGGGTTTCTAGCGCGGCTTTTCCGGCTTGTAGCCCAGGCGCAAACCGCCCCAATGCCGGCCCTTGAGCATGATCGGCACCGAAAGATCGTGCATCAACTCGCCAGTGTCGCGTGTATAGGTTTGCAGTAGCACGGCCTTCTGATGGCTGCCGCAGCGGATTCCAGTGCGGTCGGCGAACTTGCGTTTGGTCCGGTTCTGCAAGGCATCAACCTGCGCGTCCCCCGTCAGTGGCTGGCTGAACGCATGGTTGTGGGTCGGCACATAACCCTGCTGAGTGCAGGCGATGGCGAACACCAATCCTTCGTGACGCGGTAACAAGGGTTCCTGGATCGCTGGTAAAACCTGATCGGTGTAGCGGTCGAAACGCGTCTGGTACTTGGCCGGGCTGGTATTGGGGATGACCTGGTAGTTGCGGTCGAACAGGTCGTCCAGACTGATTCGACCGGCATCGATATCCGCCTCGAAACGCTCTGCAATCCGGCTCGCGCCTTCCCGGGCCAGGTCATAGATCCGCTGGTGATAATCATCCAGCCCCACCTCGGCCAGTCGCTCGCTGATGGTTTCTGCCTGCCCTTCCATTTGCACCGCCGCCTGGGCCAGGCGCTGAGTCTGCTGGTCGCTGACCGCCAGGTCGCTGCGCATCTGCTCGATGGCGTGAAACAGGCTGTCGAGCTGTTCACGGTTGGTGTCTGCGCCCCGGGCGATTTCCCCGACCTGGGACTCGACACTGGCCGCCAGGCGGGCAATGTTCTCCAGGTGCTGCCCCGTGCGCTCGACCTGCTCGACGCCGGTATCGAGGTCGCTGGACAGTTGGCGGATCTGCTCCACCACCTGTGTCGTACGTTGCTGGATATCGGCCACCATCTCGCCGACTTCGCCCGTCGCGGTCGCCGTGCGCGCGGCAAGCCCGCGAACCTCGTCGGCCACCACTGCAAACCCGCGACCGTGCTCCCCCGCCCGCGCCGCTTCAATGGCGGCGTTCAACGCCAACAGGTTGGTCTGGCTGGCGATGGACTGAATCACCAGAGTCACGCGCTGGATATCATCGCTGCGCAGGCTCAAGGCTTCGATCAGTTCACGGCTGTTGCTGGCGCGCTGGCTGAGCAGGTGCATGCGGGCAATGGACTCGATCAGCTCCGTACGCCCCACCGCGCCGCATTGATGAGCCTCGCTGGCGGCACTCAGCGCCTGGCGACTGAGCATCGAGGTAGTGTGTTCGGTGGTAATCATGACCTCGGCGTTGCTGACGATCTGTGCCGCCGCCGAGAGTTGCGATTGCAGCTTTTGCGCCAATTGCCGAACCGAGAACGCCACCCCGGCGGCCGAGAGCGCGTTATGGCTGGTGGTGTAGGAAAGATCGCGAGTCAAATCGCCGATGGCATCAGCGTTGTCGGGGGAAGCCGCCAGTGGGGTCGCGCGCGAACGCAAGCGAGGCAGCCAGATGATCAGGACGGCCAGGGGCAGGCCCAGGTAGAGCGACCAACCGCCCAACGTCATGCCACATAACAACAGCATCAGGGCGATGCTTTGCAGCGTCGGTGCCAGCCAGCGGTTTTTCGGCAACAGCACTGGTGCAGGCATTGCCGCAGCCAGAGACCCGTCTCTTGTCATGATCGTCACCCCGGAAAACTTCTAATTGTTGTCTTCGCATTAAACGCCGGCATAAGGCCATTATCCATGAGCCTTTAGTCGCGAACCTTGCAGCAGATCAATAGAAAAATCGGGAAATCGAAGACGGCAGAAAACAAAGATCGCAGCCTGCAACAACGCCCTACTTCAATTGCGTAGGAGTTGCCGCAGGCTGCGATCTTTTCAAGGCAGCCCGGTTTAACCGGGCTGCCCCACAGAATCAGGCCTGACGCTGGTGCTTGTCGATTTGCTCGTGACGCTCTTGAGCTTCGATGCAGTACTTGGTGGTCGGGCTGATCAGCAGGCGCTTGAGGCCAATCGGCTCGCCGCTGTCGTCGCACCAGCCAAAGCTGTCTTCCTTGATGCGCTCAAGGGCTTGTTCCAACTGAGGCAGCATGCGCTGGTCGCGATCGATCGCGTTCACCAGCCAGGTGCGCTCTTCTTCGACCGAAGCCGCGTCTGCCGGATCGGCCGGGGTGTCCAGGCTTTCGATGGCGATGCGGTTCTGTTCGATGCGCTCATGGGTTTCGACTTTCATGTTCTGCAACAGCTCGGAGAAAAAAGCATGTTGCTCGGCATTCATGTAGTCATCCGCCGGCATGGCCAGCAACTTGTCCTTTGTCATTGATATCTCTATAAAAAAACGTGCATTAAGGCGAATAAGGGAGCGTTCCGGCAGACCTGGGCAGGCCATCGGAAAGGCGCCGTTTGTTCCAAGCGCCACCCGGCACTCAATTTACGAGGGGCGGCAGTCTAAGGCCGACTTGAGGCCTCAGCAACTGAAAAGACAGCGAATTTGTCCGACAAAGCCCTGAAAATGCTCTACGGCAGGCTTTGAGGCGGTAATCGGAGTGCGTTTATAGCAAGAAATTCAATCGAGCGGCTGTATATAGAAGACAAACGGCCTGCACGAGGCCATTTTCCCTGCCATTTGCACGACGGCGAACCTCAGCTAAGGTTGTCCTCCCGAAATGGCCATATAAAGGAAAGGACCATGAAGCTGATCGGTATGCTGGACTCGCCCTATGTCAGGCGCGCCGCCATTTCTGCCAAATGCCTGGGAATCACACTAGAACATCAATCGGTTTCGGTGTTCCGCCACTTCGAACAATTCCGGCAGATCAACCCGGTGGTCAAGGCGCCCACCCTGGTGCTGGATGACGGTGAGGTGTTGATGGACTCGACGCTGATCATCGACTACCTGGAAACCCTGGCCGATAACAGCCTGATGCCCGTCGAACCGGCTCAGCGTCTGCGCGCGTTGCGCCTGATCGGCCTGGCGCTGGCCGCCAGCGAAAAATCCGTGCAGCTTTACTACGAGCGCAACCTGCGGCCGGCGGAAATTCAATTCGAACCTTGGGTGCAGCGGGTCGAAGGACAACTGGTGGCGGCCTGGTCGGCGCTGGAGCGGGAGCTGGAAAAGCAGCCGCTGAAGACTGACGGTGCGATCGAGCAGGACGGCATCACCCTCGCCGTAGCCTGGAGCTTCACCAACCTGGTGGTACCGGATCAGGTGAGTGCGGCGCAGTTTCCGCGGGTCGCCGCGTTCACGGCGTATGCCGAAGGGCTTGAGGTGTTTGTCAGTACGCCGATTGACTGACGGATTCATTTCGCCTCATCGACCGCCATCGCGAGCAAGCTCGCTCCCACAGAAAAGCGCGATTCCCTGTGGGAGCGAGCTTGCTCGCGAAGCTTTATAGCTTCTGCAGTCGAATCAATGCACAAACAACGCAATCAAGATAATGATCGGGATCGGCACGCCGAGAAAGAACAGCAGTAATGAACGCATGGTAGTTCTCCTGGATTAACGAATCGGTGCAGCGGTGACGTAGGTATCGGTTTCCAGATACACCACCGCATCCCGACGACGACCGCCGAAGGTGGCGGCAAGGCTGGCGAAAAACGCACCGGCCAACAGCGCAACGAACATCCACAGCGCGGTCCACGCCGCCACTTTCGCAGCGGTGTCAGCGGCTTGTTGAGTGGCCAGCTTGGCGTCGGCCACGGCTTTCTGGGTGCGGGCATAGACCTCATCGACACGACGTTCGGCGTCGGCCTGAGTGAGGTTGGTCCGCTGCGCGACCAGTTGCGCCAGGTAAGTCCGGTCTTCGGCGGCCAGCTCACCCCTGCTCAGGGAACGCACAAAGATCCGGGTGACTGTGCCCCGGGCCGCATCATCGCTGATGGCAACCGGGCGATCATCACGGAACAGGCTGTCGACGAAGTAACCATACTCATCGCCTTGGGTATTGCCCGCCGCAGTGCCCACGGCTTGTGTCGCGGCACTGGCGGCACCGCCGACCATGTGTGCCCCGGCCTGCACACCGCCGCCGACCAGGCTGCTGACCGACCCGGCGACCAGCGTGGCCGTCACCAGCGTCGCCACGCACCAGGCCAGAAAACCATGGGCCGTGTCGCGAAAGTAGACTTCATCGCCGTGCATGTACGCCCACTTCACCCGCAGTCGCCCGGCGATGTAACCGCCAAGTCCCGAAGCGACAATCTGGGTGAAGGCCAGCCAGACAATGGTCGAGATCCCCAGGCCTTTGGCGCTCACGCCTTCATTGGCCCAAGGCGATACCGCCGAAAAACCCAGGCCGAAGCCGAGCAACACCAGGATCAGCGACAACGCCGCCGCGGCAGCGGCACCCGCGAAAATCGCGCCCCAGGACACGCCGGACAGCGTGGTGGACTCATCCATGGCGGGATAGAAACCGTCAGAGGATCTATTCATAGTTGTATCGCTCCAGGCAGAAAGATGGTGTTACAACTCTTCGAGAAAGGAATTGCAGTCACCGTGCCAGTCACGCACTTTGAATAAATCGTTGTGCTTCAATCGTTTAGAAAGTTTGAACTTCCCGGCCCCATGCAAACTGCAAGGATCAGGTTTAGCCAACGGGTTTTATGCATGGGTTATTTGCGTTGCCACTGGCGGTCAGACAACCTTTTTTTTGGGGGGGCGTTCACTGGTTTTTCGATTCGGACGCGGTCTTTTGTGGGAGCTGGCATGTCGGGTCGCCGCATCGCAGCGATGGTCGTTAACGATTACGCGTGTGAACTGGATAAACGTGGCGCACTTGAGTCCATCGCCAGCAGGCTGGCTCCTATGTATGGACTCGCCCCCACTTTCAACCTGCTTCTAAACACTGCTGCCCGGTTGCATCTATGTATCAGGCCTGTTTGAGGAAGCCTTGAACGGCTTCTGGCCAACATTGGATAAGCGCGCGGTATGCCGATTACAGTGAGGCCTCAAGGGCCGGTAGGAGCCCAGGCATCAATCCGCGACGGTCTGACCTGGGGTCAATGTTTTTTAGCATGGGTTGGAGCGGCTTAACGCCCCGGTGGCAGAACGCTATTGATCAGTGACTCATCGCCACCTCGGGGCCATTTCCCGGCCGGCGATGATAAGTCTGATCGTTTTGTAGTAGTACCCAGAGAATGCGCAGGTTGCGGTTGGCCAATCGCACTGCCGCCTCCTTGCGCCCCAGGCGGGAGATCCAACGCTGTAGACGTTGGTCGTCCGGCTGCTGTGAGTCAGATCGTATCTGCCTTAAAACAGCATGGGCTCCTTGGATCGTCAGACTGCGCAAGTAGGCATCGCCATGTTTGCACATCTTGCCCAGTCGGATTTTATCGCCGCTGCTGTGCTGGTTGGGCACCAACCCGAAGTACGCGGCAAACTGCCGGGCGTTGGCGAAGCGTTCAGGCTCGGTCTGCTTGGCCAGCAGCGCCGTGGCGATGATTGGACCAACACCGCGCACAGTCATCAGCCGCCTCGCTATCTCACTCTCTTTCGCCGCCGTTTCCAGTCGGCCGGTCAGTACGTTGACGCGTTCACCCAGTTGACTCCATTCACCCAGCAGTTCGGCGATCAGCTCGCGCAGTAGATCGGGCAATGGCTGGGTAACATCTTCCAATATCCGAGGCACGAGCTGGCTGATCGCCATTTCGCCCTGCGCCAGAGCCACGCCATGTTCCAGCAGCAAACCGCGCATCTGATTGCCCACCGCCGTGCGTCGCCGTATATATCCCTGTCGAGCTCGGTGCAGTGCCTGCATCGCGAGCGCCGCCGGGCTCTTGACCGGAACGGCTGAAATCGTGCTATCGCGGCCTGCACGTAGGATAGCGAACGCATCGTTGTGATCATTTTTCGGGCCACAGCGATGTTTGGCAACAAGCTGGGCCGGCAGGATGCGGACCGGATTGCCCTGTATTTGCAGTAACCGCGCCCACGCCTGAGCGCCTGGCCCGGTTTCCACCAAGACCGTCACACTCTCGGGAAGCTTGTGCAGAAATACCTGGAAGGCCTCGCGGGACTTGATTCGATCCTCGAATTTTACCTGGCCGAGAGCATCCTCCCCGGCGACCTGAAAGACCTTTTTTGCAAGATCTACCGCAACGGTCGTGCACGCCGACTCGTCGGCTGACAAAGACTGATTGAACATCGTATGCTTTTTCATGGCCTCGCCCTCGCTGTCGTTGGCTTCTATAAGAATGCCACCGCGGCGCACAGACGCCTCGGCTTGGGCGAGTCCATTTAATTACAATTCCCCGGGAACGCGTGAAGCGACCCCGCCCAGATGAAAGTTAATTTATTAAGTCGCAGTTTTTTCTTGGCAAAATGCTCGCAACTTCGTATTGAACTGCAAATCAGGCCAGCCTTATGACCCGCATCTTGACCATCGAAGACGACGCCGTGACCGCCCGGGAAATTGTCGCCGAACTGAGTAGCCACGGCCTCGACGTCGACTGGGTCGACAATGGCCGCGAAGGGCTGGAGCGGGCAGTCAGCGGCAACTATGACCTGATCACCCTCGACCGCATGTTGCCCGAGCTCGATGGCCTGGCGATCGTCACCACGCTGCGGACCATGGGCGTGGCGACACCGATCCTGATGATCAGCGCACTCTCCGACGTCGATGAGCGCGTGCGCGGCTTGCGCGCCGGCGGCGACGACTACCTGACCAAACCCTTCGCCACCGATGAAATGGCCGCCCGGGTCGAAGTCCTGCTGCGCCGGCAGAACACCGTGACCGCCCAGGCCACCACGCTGCGGGTGGCGGACCTGGAGTTGAACCTGATCAGCCACGAAGCGAGCCGCGACGGTCAACTGCTGACGCTGTTGCCCACCGAGTACAAACTGCTGGAATTCCTGATGCGCAATACCGGGCAGATCCTCTCGCGGATGATGATTTTCGAAGAAGTCTGGGGTTACCACTTCGACCCCGGCACCAACCTGATCGACGTACACATCGGCCGTCTGCGCAAGAAAATCGACCCGCCTGGCAATGTCCCACTGATTCGGACCGTGAGAGGCTCGGGTTATGTCATTGCCGAACCCGTCTAAAGGCTGGCGCTCTTCCAGCAGCCGTTTGCTGGCGCTCTACAGTTCGCTGTTCGTGATCTGGAGCGGGATTCTCATGGGGGTCATGTACTACGAGGTTTCCGCTTATCTGGACAATCTGGCCAAACATTCACTGATGCAACGTCAGCACCTGTTTTCGCGCTTCTCGGGCGAGCAACTGGTGGACGCCCTCGCCGTCAGCATGACCTTCGACATCCGCGGCATCGACGCCTACGGCCTGTTCGATGCCCGGCACCGTTACCTCAGCGGCGCCCTGCGCTACATTCCGGACGGCTTGCCGCTCGATGGCAAGATCCACATGCTGCGCGACTGCGATGCCTACGGCGACAATGATGACCAGACGCTGCCCGCCGACAGTTGCGACGCCGTGGCGACCCGCACCCTCGACGGCCGCTGGCTGGTGCTGGTGCGCGACAACGGTTCGCTGTTCGCCGTGACCCGCATCATTCTTCACGCGCTGTTCTGGGGGGTGACCCTGACCATCCTGCCGGGCATCGTCGGCTGGTATCTGCTGCGGCGCCGGCCGTTGCGCCGCATCCGCGGGATCCAGGCCAGTGCCGAAGCCATAGTCGCGGGCGACCTGAGCCGGCGCCTGCCACTGTCCAGTCGGCGTGACGAACTGGACATGCTCGCCGCCATCGTCAACGCCATGCTCGAACGCATCGAACGCCTGATGCACGAGGTCAAGGGCGTGTGCGACAACATCGCCCATGACCTGCGCACGCCCCTGACCCGTCTGCGCGCACAGCTTTACCGCATGCAGCAGCAAGCCGGCGAAGGCTCGCCGCAGGCCATGCAACTGGACCTGGTGCTGGCCGAAGCCGATACGCTGATGGCGCGCTTCCGTGGCCTGCTGCGGATTTCCGAACTGGAAGATCGCCGGCGCCGCTCCGGGTTCGTGCAACTGGACCCCGTGGCGTTGCTGCAGGAACTGCATGAGTTCTACCTGCCCCTCGCGGAAGACGACGGCCTGGTTTTCCAGCTGCACCTGCCCGCGTCATTGCCACCTCTCAATGGCGACCGGGCGCTGCTGTTCGAAGCCGTAGCGAACCTGCTCAGCAACTCGATCAAATTCACCCCGCCCGGTGGTGCGGTGATCCTGCGCGGGGTCAATGCTGGCGGGCATACACGGATCGAAGTGCTCGACTCAGGCCCCGGCATTCCCGAGGCGGAGCGTGAAGCGGTATTCCAGCGTTTCTATCGCGCCGAGGCTGGCAATCAAAAGACCGGCTTCGGGCTGGGACTGTCCATCGTCGCGGCGATTGTCAGCCTGCACGGATTTACGCTGGAGGTGGGCAGCAGCGAACTGGGCGGCGCGCGGCTGGTGCTTGATTGTCGGGAGAGTTTGATACCGCAGGCCTGACAAACTCTTACAAACAATGATCCCCCCCTGTGGGAGCGAGCTTGCTCGCGATAGCGGAGTGTCAGGCGATATATTTTTACCTGATACACCGTCATCGCGAGCAAGCTCGCTCCCACAGGGGATTGGTGGTGTTTTCCGCTGGGTGAATCAGGCCGGGTAATTGGCCCGCAAGGCCTCAAGTCCACCCTGATAAATCCCGGTAAACAACGCCTCCACCTCCTCATTGCTCACGCCCACCGGTTCAAACCGCCCGGACCAGGTCACCCGCGCGCCATCGCCTTGCGCCTCGACCTTGATCGTCGCCAGATATTCAGTTGCCGGAAAGGGAGCCTGCTCAATCGAGTAGCTGTAGGTTCGGCCCATGTTGTCGAAGGTTTGCAGGCGTTCGATCACCACCGCGCCATCCGCCGTTTGCAGGCTGCGCACGCGCCCGCCGTCACTGAGCTCGCTCCTGGGAATGAACGGCAGCCAGTCCGGCAGCGAGTTGAACCCGCCAATCAATTGCCAGACCTGTTCGGCCGAAGCCGGGATGTCGATGAAGGCTGTTGCAGTTGCCATGAAATGCTTTCTCCAATCAATAAGGTTCAGATGGCCAGGCTGTCGACGACACCGCCGTCGACCCGCAAGGCAGCACCGGTGGTAGCCGAGGATAACGGCGAAGCGATGTAGGCCACCAGATTGGCAACCTCCTCGACGTCCGCCACGCGCTGGATGATCGACGTCGGCCGGGCCTTGCGCACGAACGCATCGGCTTCGTCCCGGGCGCTGCGCCCGGATTCGGCCGTGGCGTCCTTGAGCATGTCTTCCAGGCCATCGGTGAAGGTCGGGCCGGGCAGGATCGCGTTGACCGTCACCCCGGTGCCGGCCAGGCGTTTGGCCAGGCCATGGGACACCGCCAGGTTGGCGCTTTTGGTCACGCCATAGTTGATCATGTCCGCCGGCGTCGCCACGCCGGATTCCGAAGACAGGAAGATCACCCGCCCCCAACCCTGCTTGACCATGCCCGGTGTGTAGTGCCGGGACAGGCGCACACCGGAGATCACGTTGACCTCGTAGAAGCGCGTCCACTCACTGTCCGGGGCGTCGTAGAAGTCCACCGTGTTGAAGATCCCGAGGTTGTTCACCAGGATGTCTGCCCGTGGCTCGGCGGCGAACAGTTTTTCGGCGCCTTCGGCAGTGCCCAGGTCTGCGGTCACGCCACGCAATTGCGCAGCAGGAACACGCTGACGGATGCTCGCCAGTGCCTGCTCGACTTTCGTCGTATCGCGGCCGATCACCACCACCGTGGCGCCCGCCTCAGCCAGTGCCTGGCTGATGCCCAGGCCAATGCCGGCGGTACTGCCGCTGACGATTGCCAGTTTTGCGCTCAAATCAATCTTCATGTTCAAGCTCCAATGAGGGGCAAGGGGGCGCGCTCGGAAACCAGCTTCGCCTCACGCAACGCCTGCCAGAAAGCAGCGGGAATCACCGCCGACAACGATTTCGACTTGCTGCGCCAGGGCGGCGTCCATCAAACGCTGCAAGGCGCGATCATGGTCCGGAAGAGTGTAGCGACCGGCCAGCAGAAAACCGTCCGGCTGCGCTTCGCTCAGATCAAGGGTCAGCTCGCAGGGTTCGACCTTGTTCACCCCCAGGCCCCAGCCCTTGATCACGTCCTCCTCGCGCAAGCGGTGAACCGGGCGCTGGATCGACTTGATCCGCCTGAGTAAAGCACCGAACGTGTGGGAGCGGGCTTGCTCGCGATGACGGTGTATCAGGTAAAAATATATCGCCTGACACTCCGCTATCGCGAGCAAGCTCGCTCCCACAGGTATTCAGCGAACGCTAGATTCCGCAGGGTTTGCTGCTTTACTGAAAAAACCCACCCCCACCGAGCCATCACCATGAATCGCAACGACCTGCGCCGCGTGGACATGAACCTGCTGGTAATTTTCGAAACCCTGATGTTCGAGAAGAACCTGACCCGGGCCGGGGAAAAACTGTTCCTCGGCCAACCCGCTGTCAGTGCGTCGCTGGCCAAGTTGCGCGATCTGTTCGACGACCCGTTGCTGGTGCGCAACGGTCGAACCCTGGAGCCGACCCCGCGGGCGTTGCAGATTCTCAAGGAGTTGCAGCCGGCGATGGACACCATTTCCGGGGCGGTCAGCCGGGCCAAGGATTTCGAGCCCTCCACCAGTCGCGAGGTGTTTCGTATCGGCCTGTCCGACGACGCCGAATTCGGGCTCTTTCCGCCGCTGCTCAAGCAGATTCGCGAAGAGGCGCAGAACGTTGTGGTGGTGGTGCGCCGGGTGAATTTCCTGCTGATGTCGTCGATGCTGGCCAGCGGCGAGATTTCCGTCGGTATCAGCTACACCACGGAATTGCCAGCCAACGCCAAGCGCAAGAAACTGCGCGACCTGAGTGTGAAGATCCTGCGCGGCGATGACCGTCCCGGCCCGCTGACCCTCGACGAGTTCTGCGAACGTCCTCACGCACTGGTGTCGTTTTCCGGGGATCTGAGCGGTGCCATCGACAATGACCTGGCCCGCATCGGCCGTTCGCGGCGGGTGGTGCTGGCGGTGCCACAGTTCGCGGGCTTGCGGGCCTTGCTGGCGGGTACTGACATGCTCGCCACCGTACCGGATTACGCGGCCAGCGCGCTGATCGAAGGCAGCAGCCAGTTACGGGCGGACGATGCGCCCTTTGAGATCAACCTGTCCGAACTGTCGATGGTCTGGAACGGGGTCAGCGATAACGATCCGGCAGAACGCTGGTTGCGTTCGAAAATTGCACAGCACATGGCGGCGGCGCCGTCGGGGCATTGATCGACTGCAGGAGCACCGGCTCGGATTCGCGCAGGTACACCGGCATGTCGGTCACCGGTGGCATGGCCGGAATCTCGAAGTACATCTGCACCACCCAGCCGCGGTGGTAGCTGGCGTGGTTGACCACATGCATCAGCATCGCGCCGGCGCTCATGGTGCCGCTTTCGCCCGAGACAAAGGTGAACTCCACCGGTTTGTCCAGGGAGGCATCGGTTTGCCGGGCGCTCCAGTCGCAGTACCAGTGATCGATCTCTTTTTGCGCCTGGCGCAGTTCCGACAGGTCGGCATGCAGCAGATCGTGCGAGGTCTTGAAGCCATGTCCCCGGCCTTCAAGATGCGCCCGCCAGATGCAATCCACCACGTAGACATGATTGAGGGTGCCGATCATGTTGTTGAACACCGACACCCGTTGTTTTTTGACTTCGCCCGGAGGAAGCGCCGCAAGGCTGTCAAACAGACGCTGATTGGCCCAGCGTTTGTAATCGGCCAGCAGGCAGGCAGTGCGTACGGTGATCATCAGAGTTCTCCGATGGCAGTAAGCGCACTCCCTAGCATAGACCCGATGCCCGCAAGGCAGGGCCAGCACCGATCATCGGTCGTCGAGGCGTTTCACCACGTGCCCGGCAAGCGCCAGGCAACTGGTCAGCCCCGGTGATTCGATGCCGAACAGATTCACCAGCCCCGGCACGCCATGTTCGGCGCAACCGCTGACGAGAAAATCGGCGGCCGGCTCGATCGGCCCGCTGATTTTCGGGCGAATGCCGCTGTAGGCCGGTTGCAGGCTGTTGTCCGGCAACCCCGGCCAATAACGGCGGATCGCCTGATAGAAGCCTTCGGCCCGGCGGGGTTCGACGCGGTAATCAATGTGCTCGACCCATTCAACGTCCGGCCCGAAGCGCGCCTGCCCGCCCAGGTCCAGCGTCATGTGCACGCCCAGTCCCGCGCTCTCCGGGGCCGGATACACCAGGTGCCGAAAGGGTGCCCGGCCGCTGAGACTGAAATAACTGCCCTTGCACAGATGCGCCTGGGGAACGCACTGTTCAGGCAGACCGACGATAGCGCGCGCCACCTCGGGAGCGGACAACCCCGCGCAGTTGATCACTTCGCGGCAGCGCAGGGTCATGGGTTCGCTGCCGCCCATGTGCAGCTCGAAGCCCTGGTCGATGCACAGGGCCGACAGCAACGGCGTGTGCAAGGCCAGCGTCGCACCGAACCGCTCGGCGTCGCCCTGAAGTGCCAGCATCAGCCCATGGGAATCGACGATGCCGGTAGAGGGCGACCACAGTGCCGCGACGCAGGACAACGCCGCTTCAAGCTCCCGGGCCTGCGGGCCATCCAGCCATTGCAGGTCATCGACACCATTGACACGCCCCTGCTGCAACAGACGCTGCAACGCCGAGCGCTGTTGCGCATCGGTGGCCACGATCAGCTTGCCGACGCGCCGGTATTCAACGGCGTGCTCATCGCAAAAAGCGTATAGACGCTGCTTGCCCTCCACGCACAGTTGCGCCTTGAGGCTACCTTCCGGGTAATAGATACCGGCATGAATCACCTCCGAGTTGCGCGAGCTGATGCCCGTGCCGATGCCCGCCCCGGCCTCGACCACCAGCACGTCCCGCCCGCTCATGGCCAGGCACCTGGCCACCGCCAACCCGACGACGCCGGCCCCGATCACCACGCTTTGAATATCGACGCTCAACGACCCTGTCTCCCACACCTGTTCTCGGCGGCGACGTCACAGAGCTCACTCCACGGAACTCTCGTCGGCTGCCACGTATCCTAAACTATGTGGTACATCCCTTATGCTTCAGGCTGTCGGAGGACACCGTCATGCGCCGCCTATTTATCATCTCTGCACTGGTACTTTGTTTACCCGCAGGCTCGGCTCTGGCCGATGTGGATGCCAAAGATGTCGCTACCTCGGCCGGGGTTTCCGCCTCGCTGTACTCAACGTTCAAAGACCACAAACTCATGATTCCCGCCCGGGATGACGCCTCCAGCTTCATCGCCAGCGGCGGTGCGATTCGTGGTGCTTATCTGGAGTCGGTGCTGAAAAAGATCCGTCAGGACAATCCCGCCCTTAACAACGCAAGCGACGAAGACCTGGCCCGCGCCATCCTCGTCCAGGAAGGTGTTGGCGCCAATCACTGAAGACCGTCATCGCCAGCGGTGGGGCTTGTGACACCGGGATAGCGTTTCCAGCCCTGCCTCGCGTGCGTGCCAGTGGACATGCGTGCCCACCCGGCCACGAGCTGCGCGTTGATACTCACCCCGCCACACACCACGATCACCACGTCATGGGCGTCGGCAATCGCCGGGTGATCCAGGTAGGCGATCGCCAATGAAACGCCGCACGCCGGCTCGACCAGCTGACGCAAATCATTGGCGTAACGCACCACGCCCATGATCGCCTCATCATCACTGAGCACCACGCACTCATAGGGGAAATCGCCGATGTGCCTGACCGGCCAGGCGGCCACTTGCGCGGCGCCCAGGGACGTGGCAACCGTGTCGATTTTCGGCAATCTGACCGGGTGCCCGGCCGCCACAGCCGCGGCGAACGACGCCGCGCCTGCGGTTTCGCAGGCGACGATGCGGCAATCGGTGTGCCGATGACGAATCAGGCCAGTGAGCAACCCGGCCAGCAAGCCCCCGCCGCCCACCGATGCCACCAGCACATCCACTGGCGGGCAGTCGGCAAGGATTTCATCGACCATGGTGCTGTGCCCTTCCCACAACACCGGGTGGTCGAAGGCCGGCACGAATTCACTGCGCGGGTCCTGGGCGAGTTCCCGGGCCCATTGATTGGCTTCGTCCCAGACCTTGCCGTGCTCGATCACCTCGGCGCCGGTCTTGCTGATCCGCGCCCGGGTGCTGTGCGGGGTGGTATGCGGCACCACGATGCAGGCCTTGAGCCCCAGGCAGGCCGCGGCCATGGCCGTGGCCAGTCCCGCGTTACCGCCGGAGGGACAGACCACCTTGCGCTTGCCCTGCTGCGCCGCCCGGCTGCACAGCAATCCGATGCCGCGTATCTTGAACGAGCCGCCAGGTTGCAGGTTTTCCAGTTTCAGCCAGATACGGCGGGTCGGGGTCGAGAGGCCAGGGTGCAGAATCAAAGGCGTGCGGATGTGAAGCATGTCGGTTCCTGTTACACGCCACCGGCTCGCCGAACAGGTCGACGAGCCAGCGGTGAACGGTCCTCTCATGCAAGTTTAGTTCACCCGGTCCGGGGGCAGTCTCAGCGGTAACGCGGCGCCGCCACGCAATTGCCAAACAACCCGGACAGCGTCTTGCGCTGGGCTTCGTAACGATCCCACTGGCTGCCATCGTGCAGGCCCGGGATGGTCACCGTTTCACCGGCCGCCAGGCCAGCGAGCGCGGCATCGACCATGTCTTCGGCGGACATCACGATCTCCTGCGGCAGATTTTCCACCGGGTTGCCAGCCTCGCTCCAGAAATCGGTGGCAGTCGCCCCCGGCAACACCGCCTGGACGCGTACGCCTTTATCCGCCAGTTCATGCTGCATCGACTGGCTCAGGGCCAGGACAAACGCCTTGGTCCCGCCGTACACACCGTTGAGGATTTCCGGGGCGATGGCGACGATAGAGGCGATATTGACCAGGGTGCCGGCGCCCCGGGCAACGAAACCGGGTACAGCGGCGTAGGCCAGGCGCATCAACGCCGTCACGTTGAGGCTGACCATCGCGTCCATGTCGTCCACGGGGCTGGCCAGCAACGGCATGACGCCACCGACCCCGGCGTTGTTGACCAGCACGGTGATGCTGGCGTCGTTGCGCAGGATCTGTTCGACCCGCAGCGAATCCGCCTTGTTCGTCAGGTCGGCGGCCACCACCTCCACGGTGCGCCCGGTCTGGTCGCTCAAATGCTTGGCCAGGGCATTGAGTCTGCCCCGGCTGCGGGCCACCAGGATCAGGTCGTAACCCTGACGGGCCAGGCGGTCGGCATACACCGCGCCGATGCCCGAAGAAGCACCGGTGATCAGTGCAGTGCCTTTGGATGAGAGAGCCATGGTGCAATTCCTCTAGGGTCAGGCGAGAGATTCGCCGGGTGCAGTCCGTTATAAAGGGACTTACGCCTGTCTCAAATGACGTTTAAAATACGTTTTTCGGACATAACCGTTTGAGGACAGGCCGATGATCAGCGTGGCGTTCGTGGTTTTCGAGGGTTTCCAGTCCATGGCGCTGGCCGCCATGCCGGTGTTCGAATACGCCAATTTCAGCGCCGCACAGACCCTGTATGACGTGCGCGTGCTGTCGGAAAACGGTCACAACCTGCGCGCCTCGGGTGGCTTGAGCGTTTGCACCGAGGCCTTCGACGGGCGCGTGTTCGACACCGTCATCGTGGTCGGCGGCGACTCGATCGTCGAACAGGCGCCCGAGGCCGTGCTGGAGTACCTGAAAGCCAGCATCCACAGCGCGCGCCGCACCGCGTCGATCTGTTCCGGGGCGTTCGTCATGGCCCAGGCCGGCTTGCTCGACGGACGGCGAGCCACCACCCACTGGGCCTACGCCCGGGAACTGCAGGCGCGATTTCCGGCGATCAAGGTCGAGGCTGATCGCATCTACGTGATCGACGGTTCGATCTGGACTTCGGCCGGCATGACCGCGGGTATCGACCTCGCACTGGCCATGGTGGAAAAGGACCACGGCGCCGAGCTGGCCCGGGCCGTGGCGCAGAAACTGGTGATGTACCACCGCCGTGCCGGCGGCCAGTCGCAGCATTCGGCGCTGCTGGAACTGGCGCCGAAATCCGACCGCATCCAAACCGTGCTCGGCTACGCCCGGGAACACCTCGCCGAGCCCCTGTCGGTGGAGCAACTGGCACACGTGGCCAACCTCAGCCCCCGGCAATTCAGCCGGGCGTTTCGCGCCGAAACCGGACAATCACCGGCCAAGGCCATCGAGAACCTGCGTCTGGAAGCCGCGCGACAGCTGCTCGAGCGCGGACGCCTGAACCTCGACCAGATCGCCCTGGAAACCGGGTTCACTGACCGCCGACGCATGCGTGAGACCTTCCTGCGGGTCTTCGGACAACCACCCCAGGTGATCCGGCGCAATGCGCGAGCAGAGGTGATTTGATTGCTACCTCGCTGAGGTGGGAACCCTCGGTATCTACACTGAACATAGCGGAGGTCTTTTTGGAGGCGCCATGAAAATCTCGGCCAAACTGGCTTTTTTCGCCGTCGTCAGCACCCTCGCCTACCTCGCCCTGGCGATCTGGGGGCTGGGCGGTTTCGCGGCTTTCTTCAGCAACGGCTCACTGGTCGTCGTTGCCCTGGCCACCCTGATCATGGCCATCGCATCGCTGTTCACCGAGGCCAACCTGAGTTCGGGAGAACGCGAAGACCGGGGCAATCGCTGGGTCCTCGCGGTCTTCGGCGTGATCGGCGTGCTCAGCGGCTTTGTGCCGGCCTATACCGACCGCATCGACTTCTGGACGTTTGGAGGTGAAGGCGTGCGCTGGCTCGGAGCACTGTTGTTTATCGCGGGCGGCGCGCTGCGGTTGTGGCCGGTGTTTGTGCTGGGCAAGCGCTTCAGCGGGCTGGTGGCGATCCAGCCGGGGCATCGACTGGTCACCGAGGGCATTTACCGGCGCCTGCGCAACCCCAGTTACCTGGGGATGATGATCATCGCCGTGGGCTGGGCGCTGGCGTTTCGCTCAAGTGTCGGCCTGCTGCTGGCGGCGTTGACCCTGATCCCGCTGATCGCCCGGATTCAATCGGAAGAAGCCTTGCTCAGGGCGCAGTTCGGCAGCGAATACGAAGCCTATTGCGCCCGCACCTGGCGGTTGGTGCCGGGACTTTACTGAAGCAACGCAGGACCCTGTGGGAGCGGGCTTGCTCGCGAAGGCATAGTGTCAGTCGCTATCAATGTTGACTGATACGCCGCTTTCGCGAGCAAGCCCGCTCCCACAGGGGAAATGTGTCGTTCACAAAAGCTGCAAACGAATCAGACCGTCGGCATCCACGCTCGCGGCAACCCTGTCATACCCGACCAACGTCCCATGCAACGTCTCGATCGGCTGCTCATGGGTCGCCGTGACAATAACCAAATCCGCCCCCGCCGCTTCAGCCGCCAGAATCCCCACCGTGGCATCTTCAAAAACCAGGCACTGCCCAGGCTCCACACCCAGGCGCCGGGCCGCGAGTCGATAACCTGCGGGGTCAGGCTTGCCGGCAGTCACATCCTCGGCTGTGATCATCACGGCAGGCTCGGGAATCCCCGCCGCCGCCATCCGCCGCAGCGCCAGTTCCCGTGGGGCGGAGGTGACGATGGCCCACTGCCTGGCCGGCAAGGACCGCAGGAATTTCGCCGCGCCAGCCACTTCGAATACCCCCTCGACGTCGTCGATTTCCGCTTCGGTGATCCACGCGGCTTCGGCCTCGGCATCCACACCGGGCAAGCCCAGGCGCCTGATGGTGTCGATGGCGCGGGCGCCGTGAATGGTCGGCAGGAAGGACTCGACATCGACACCATGGCGCACGGCCCAGGTGGTCCAGACCCGCTCGGCAGCGGCAATGGACGTCAGGACGGTGCCGTCCATGTCGAACAGAAAGGCACGGTAAGTCGAGTTGAATACAGGGTGATCGGACAAGGAAAGGAACCTCGCAGCTGCCGGACGGATTTGCCCGGCAATGTAGCATCTGCGAACGGCTCAGTTGAGTCGTTTGGACTTGAAGGTCTGGCCCACACAATCGAGCAGCCCACCGATCATCCAGGGTTTCTTGATGAACGAGACCGCGTGCCGCACACCTGAGCTTTCAGGGGTTTCGAAACCGGACATGATCATGATCGGCTTGTCCGGCCAACGATCGCCGAACTGGTTGGCCAGGTCCGCGCCATTAAGCGTGCCAGGCATGGTGATGTCTGTCAGCAGCATGCCCACCTGCGGCGCATGCTGTTCCAGATAGATGACTGCCGCGTCCGCACTGATTTGCGGCTCGACGACAAAACCTTCCTCCTGGAGAATCTCGCAGAGAAACTCCAGGATCAACGGGTCGTCCTCAACTACCAGGATCAACCCGTCAGGACGATGTCCGCCCGCCGTCGGTACTCGACTCATGACCGTGCCGCTCCCTGATTGCCTCAATGATTTCGCGGAATTGGATCCGCTGCCTAAAGGTATGAGCAGCGCAGACCGCGGAAATTCATTTTTGATACAGCCAGGTGACCGGCATCACGCGTCCGGATCAATCATCGATGTCCTTTTTCGGGGCTCAGGTAGTTCTGGGCGACAAAAAACCTGTGGGAGCGGGCTTGCTCGCGAAGGCGTAGTGTCAGTCGCTATCAATGTTGACTGATACGCCGCTTTCGCGAGCAAGTCGAGTCGTCGCACCGCCGCTCCCACAGGGTCTGCGGTGGTTGGACTTACTGAGACATTTCGCTTTTTTTCATCGCATCCTTGGACATCGCGTCTTTTTTCATCGAGTCCTTGGACATTGCATCCTTGGACATGTTGTCTTTGGACATCGAATCGGTCTTCTTCATCGCATCCTTGGACATCGAGTCCTTGCTCATGCTGTCGTTGCTCATCGTGTCAGCTGCAAACACGGAGGCAGCGCCAACGGCCAGGCACATGGACAGTACAACGGTGGTCAACTTTTTCATGATGAAACTCCTTGGAGCGTGGGTTGTGGAGGTGTGAAAGGGCCAGGCATTCGTCAGCTGCCACCGAACCAGTTGTAGCCCTGGTCTTCCCAGTAGCCGCCGCTGTAGGTGTTACTGACGAAAATCGCCTGAATGTGTTTGGGGTTCTTGTAGCCAAGCTTGGTGGGCATGCGCAGCTTCATCGGGAAGCCGTATTCGCGCGGCAGCACCGCGCCGTCCCAGGTCAGCGCGAGCAGGGTTTGCGCGTGCAGCGCAGTGGCCATGTCGATGCTGGTGTAGTAGTCGTCGGCGCATTTGAAGCCTACGTATTTGGCGTCGGTGTCGGCGCCGATGCGCTTGAGGAAATCGCTGAAGCGCACGCCGCCCCACCGTCCGATCGCGCTCCAGCCTTCGACGCAAATGTGCCGGGTGATCTGCTCGGTCTGGGCCATGGCACGCAGTTCTTCGAGGCGCCAACTGCGTTTGTCGGCGACCAGGCCGCTGACCTCCAGGCGATAGCTCTCCTCCTCCACTGTCGGTGCCTCGTCGATGCCATAAAAGGCATTGAAGGGAAACGGCCGGGTGATCATCGATGCGGGATAGGTCGGCGCCATCGCGTTGGGGTTGAACAGCCAGCCCTGCACCCGGTCGTTGAAGCGCGACATGGAGGACAGCGCGGTGTCGACGCTTTCGTTGTCGGTGATGTTGCAACCGGACAACATGGCCACGCCACCGAGGGTCAGGCCACGCAGCAGGAACGAACGCCGCGAGCGGTCTTCGATTTGCGGGGCGAGGATCTTGCGGGCGTCGGTGAGGATCGAAGACTCGTCCAGTCCGGGGATCTGAATGCGCTTTTTCATGCTTGCTCCTTGCGGCCAACGATCATGGCCAACAGTGTTTTCGGAACCAGCGCGACCATCAGCAGATGCACCGCCACGAAGGCCACCAACAGCGCCATGGCGAAGAAATGCACCCGGCGTGCGCCTTCGTAACCGAACATCAATTCACGCAGCAGCGGGAACTGCACCGACTTCCACAACACCAGCCCGGAGAGCACCAGCAGCGTGATATCGACCATCACGAACAGGTAGGCGACGCGTTGCACCTGGTTGTAATGGTTGAGGTCGGCGTGTCCCAGTTTTCCGCGCAAGGCGGCCCACAGGTCATGCAGCACGCCTCTGGGCGACACCGGGAAGAAACGCCGCTTCAGGCGCCCGCTGAACAGGTTGAAGGCCAGGTAGATCAGGCCGTTGATCGCCAGGAACCACATCGCCGCGAAATGCCATTGCAGCGCTCCACCGAGCCAGCCGCCGAGGGTGATCGACGCGGGAAAGCTGAACTCGTAGATCGGCGAGGCGTTGTAGATGCGCCAACCGCTGGTGACCATCACCAGCACCGCCAGGGCGTTGAGCCAGTGGGTCATGCGTAGCCAGCGTGGATGACTGGCCTTGGGTGAAGCAGTTGACTGCGACATGTCCGGCTCCCCTGTGTTGTTGTTCGTTGGGGCCAAGTATGGGAGCCGGAAGATCGCCAAATCCTCACGTAAAGTTAAATTAAACGTGATAACTCGCTCCTGACGAGCACCGAAAAACCTGTGGGAGCGGGCTTGCTCGCGAAGGCGGTGTGTCAGTCGACATCTGTATTGCCTGACACACCGCCTTCGCGAGCAAGCCCGCTCCCACAGGAGGACTTGTGTGGTCCGTCGAGTGCGCAATTATGGTTAAATGCCGCCCCTTTCCACGCCACCGACCCGACCCGATGAACCCTGAAGCCCTCGCCACCCTCGACCAGCACCTGCTGACCGCCCTCGCGGCCGCCCCCGCCGAAACCCGTCGCCTGTTCCACGGCCGTGGCCGCTGCTGGCCGGGGCTGGAGCAAGTGACCGTGGACTGGTTGCAGGGCGTGGTGTTGGTCGCGTTGTTCAAGGAGCCGGAGGCGACGCAACTGGAGGACTTGAAACAGGTGCTGATGGCGATCACCCAGTCTGATCAGTGGGCACAATCCGGCGCCCATACGCTGTTGCTGCAACATCGCTACCTGCTGCAAAGCACCACCGAATGGCTGCTGGGCGAAGTCATCGAAGAAATGACCATCACCGAGGGTGGCCTGAAATACCGGGTCGACCTGGGCCGCAAGCAGAACACCGGGCTGTTCCTCGACATGCGCTACGGCCGCGACTGGGTCCGTGCCCATTCACAGGGCAAGCGGGTGCTGAACCTGTTCGCCTATACCTGCGGCTTCTCGGTAGCGGCCATCGAAGGCGGCGCGAGCCACGTGGTCAACCTCGACATGTCCAGCCCGGCCCTGAGCCGTGGCCGCGACAACCACCGGCTCAACGGCCACGACCTGGGCAAGGTCACGTTTCTCGGCCATGACCTGTTCAAGTCCTGGGGCAAAGTCATCGGCAAAGGCCCGTACGACCTGGTGATCATCGACCCGCCGTCGTTCCAGAAAGGCAGCTTTTTGCTGACCAAGGATTACCAGCGGGTGCTGCGTCGGTTGCCGGAATTGCTCAGCCCTGAAGGCACGGTGCTGGCCTGCATGAACGACCCGGCGTTTGGGGCGGACTTCCTGATCGATGGCGTGACCCGCGAGGCGCCCAGCCTGCGGTTTGAGCAGCGGTTGGAGAATCCGCCGGAGTTTCCGGATGCGGATGTGGAGTGTGGGTTGAAGGCGTTGGTGTTCAGGCTGAAAGGCTGAAAGTTGAGCATCCATTTCGGGTAATCAAGCGCCAGTTTGGTTACGTGAATGTGCGCTTTCGTGGGCTGATAAAAAAACACGGCGCAATTGACCGCATTGTTCGCCCTGTCGAATCTGTGGATGGCTCGAAAGCAGCTGATGGGTATGGGTAAGTTGCGCGCTTGATACGGGACGCCGGGCGAAAAACGCCCTCAATGCACGATGCATCGGTCATTTTTCGGCAAAGAGCGCTGCGTGCCAAGGAAGCTCTGACTTACCGCCGCCGTGCGGCAAGTTGATTGAAGCATCCTTAGTGCGCTTGGGCTCGGTCATTGAGACTCCTTGGGAAAGGCAGTGTGCGCCTGATGACCGTTTACACAAACTTCAGAACACCCTCTTCACTGCTAATATTTTTCATTGCGCGGCAAGTGTTTTTTGCCAAACAGCCTCATATCCCAATGAAAAAATCAACAAGCTAAAAGAGTCCGCATTGTTAATTAACGCGCTCACGCGCAAGGCAGGATCCTTTTTCATTGCGGCTTCAATACCCATGGCACTATCAACACCAAAATGTTTTAAGCGTTGAGCTCTCGAAACATGTTTCTCCGTATTTGTCGCTATCACACTATCTTTCTCGCCCATCGATACCAGGTCGGCCTCCAAAGCGCTCTGGCTTCTATCCGAAGGGTTAATGGCGTGACCGGACGTATAATAAATATGATCTTCCTTGCCAAGTTTTAAATGCGCCAACTCATGAACAATTGACATGCCGATGTATCGTGGATTTTTCCTCAGTCCGGCCTCCGTAAAAAATATCCGCTCGTGACTGTCTTTCCTGTCAACAAATGCGTTCATCTCTTCTTTCATTTTAGCTAGCACGACCTGTTCTTTTTCCTCCCCATCAATCCGGGCAACAATTGATTTTTGTATTGTTTTCGCTTCCTGCAACAAGTCACTCATGAACTGAGGCTTATCATTAATTTTCCCATATACTCGAAAGATCAACTCTTTATACTTCCCCGAGACTTTTCCTCCCCCCAAGATATCCACTGCGCTGTCTATAGCAATCTTGGCAAACTCCATTCCTTCATCCAGATTTTTTGCTGCTAGTGGATCCCTTTTCTTTATTTCCGAATGACCGCGAGCAAGGAAGCTGGCACCCTTTAGCTTCATGGTGATTTCAGTCACATCATGCTTTCCTTTATATTTCACAAGTCCAAACAGATCTTTAAAGACGACCGGATTATTTCCTACGAAACAGAACATGTTAATGCCATCAGCTTCTTTGGCAGGATCCGGATTTAACCATCGCTGCAACCACGGCGCATAGTATCGATACCCGTAGTAATACAGCCCCGTCGCATCCCGCTCTTTTCCTGAATAACGAATGGTTTTGTATTTCGCCACCAACGTACTTTGCCCTGCCCAACAGGCTGTGCCACCAAAGGGGTAATAGTGTTCCTGAGTCAGCACGCCGGCTTCTTCGTCCAGTTCCAAGGTGCTGGCACCGAGGTGATCGCTGAGGCTGTAACGTAGTTGGTCATCGTGCGCGCCTTCGGGCCAGTGCAGCGCCCGCACGTTGCTGCGCCCGGCTTCGATGCTGACGACGTGATGTTCTTCACCATCGGCCTGGCGGTGGATTTCCAGACCGGGGAGGTAACGGACCTCGGTGCGCAGGGTTCGACCGCTGCTTTGGGCGAATCCCACTTTGCGCAAGCGATGGCCGGGGCGGTCGTAGCGGTAGCATTCGTAGTCGTCAGGCTCGGTTTCGCGTTTGACCAACGTGACGCGGCTCAACTGATTACGGATATCCCAGTCCATGGCTTGGCCGCGTTGCAATTCCCATTGATTGCCACAGGCGTCGAAACCCAAAGCGATTTCAGGCTCGCCTGGCAGCGAGCCGTCTTCACGTTGCGCGAGACTTCGATTATTCAACGCCGAAGTGAACATCGAGAAACCGGGGGCACCGCTGTGCTGGCGGGTGATCAAATTCCCGCCCCGGTCATACTCGAAGCTTTGGGTGTAATTGCGCCGTTGGTTGGGGTCCAGCGGTGTGGGCAGCAGTATTGGCAGGGCCGGGCCATGGCTCGGCTGGCTGACCTCCCAACCCCGGGCTTCGACCAGTTGATACTGGCTGTCGTAGCGGTAGCGGTTGATCGGATCGATGCGCTGGTTGTTGAAATGGGTCACTGGTTGGGACAGGTCTTGCAGTTCAACGATATTGCCGACCGCGTCGTAGACGTAATTCAGGTCCTGCAAGGGGGGCTGGTTGCCGACCGCCGCCGTCAGCCGGATCAACCGGCCGTCATCGGCAGCGTACTCAGCGTGGGTCAGCACACCATTGCCGGCGGTTTCGCGTTCGACCTGATCCTGGGCGTTGTAACGGATGGCGCTGACCAGGCGTTGCGGCGGTTTTCCGGAGTCAGCCATTTGCAGCCAGGCTCCACTCAATTTGCCGGCCACGTCGTAGCCAAAGGTGCGAACGTTACCCATCGCATCGATCTGTCGCTGAAGCTCACCACCGGGATTGTAGGTGTGATGGGTGATGAACGATTGAGCTTCCAGCCACGTCTCGCGCTCATCGATGTCCAAGGGCCAATCGGGTGTTTCCAGCTCTGCGAGGAAGCGTCGATCTTCCACCAGCACGGCGCCGGCAAGCCCATAGACGGGGAGGGTTTGAACACCGGCCGGATCGTCATGACGGATCAACTGCCCGCATTGGTTGTGCTCGGCGAAAGCAGGACCGGAATCTCCGTAGGTCAAGCGCTCCACCACGCGTGGCAGCTCTCCCGCAGCCTGTTCGGTGACGGTGATCGGCCGCTGCTGTTCGTCGAACTCGGTGTGGCGCTGGCTCCCGCGCGCATCCCAGAACGAACAGGGCGAACCCGCCTGATCTGGCAAACTCAATTGCCATCCGGCGTCGACGCTGTCCGTCAGCAACGGTTGACCGTTCAAGCCGTAGATCGTGGCCAGGTTCGGCTTCGGCGCCGTGCCCCACAAACGTGGGTCCCACGACTCGACCAACCGCCCCGCCGCGTCGAAACGTTGCCGGGTGATGCGCGGATCAATCTCCGGGCTGTCGGGATGACGGCAATAGCCGACGCTGCGAACCATCAGGGCGCGCGGATCGATGACCGACAACGTCGGTGTCGCGGTGTGGTGATGAGCGTTCACGGCATTGACGGTCCTTCGCTTTGACTGAGGACAGACTGGTCCTTTTTAGGCCCGACCGAAACTGTAAGAAGTTACAGTTCTGCGCCCGTAAAATCGCCATGGTGGGCAAAGCTTTTTCCATTCAAGCGGATGAGACGCAAGTCTGCCGATTCAACGCGGCTGCAACACCAGCGCAAACAACTCGCCATGCCCATTCACGTTGAGCTTGTGATAGAGATTGCGCCGATGCACTTTCACCGTTTCCGGGGAGATGCCCATTTGCTGGGCGATGGCCTTGCTGGAGAAGCCCTGGAGAATCAGGCGCGCGGTTTCGATTTCCCGCACGGTCAGGCGGGCGTCGAAGCGATCGAGCAAGGTCGCCAGATCTCCGGCCGGCGGTTCGGCGACCGGCCCTTCCGGAGGCAGCAAATCCAGGTGTCGGCGCATCGCGGACAGCACCCAGTCACGCACGCATAGCAGGCGCCCCTGATCCTCAAGGCCAAAGCGCGTCGAACGCCCGAGGGACAGGCCGAGCACGGCGCCGTCGAGGTTGACCATGAATTGCAACTCGTCGCCACCGACCACTGTGCTGAAGTAACTCAGGTAGTACTCGCTGTGCTGGAACTGGTCGGGGGCCACCGATTCGAGGCTGTGCAAGCCGTCGGCGATGCCGGCGCACACGGCTTGATAGAATGGATCGAGCAGGTACATGCCGGCGCGGTAGTCCGCCAGTTCTTCCTGCTCGGCACTGTTGCCCTTGGCATCGAAATCAATCAGCAGGCGCGGCACGTGTCCCGGACGCATCAGCGCCACCAGGGCGTTGTCCAGCGGCACCAGCAGCCGCAGGGTATCGACCAGCGCCCGCCAGAAGCCGTCTCGCCCCACCGTCGTAAAGACCCGCGCCAGCCCCTGGTGCACCGGCAACTCTTTCAACAACGCGTCCACGCACTACCCCTTTTGAGTAACCCATGATGGGAATGGGTGAAGGTCACCCAGGTCGATACGCTGCAAACTCCTGATTACCACCGGCCGCAACAGGCCAGGAGTGCCGCATCATGAGTCGTCACCGCTTGTATTTCAATCTGGGGTTTGGCGCCTGTCTGGCGGTGTCGCTGTCAGCGCTTGCCGTCGAAGCCCCGACCGTGCACGTGTACAACTGGTACGACTACATCGGCCCCACGACCCTGCAGGACTTCAAGCGAGACACCGGGATCGCGCCGGTCTACGACACCTTCGACAGTGCCGAAGTGCTCGAAGGCAAGTTGCTCACCAGCCGCAGCGGCTACGACGTGGTGGTGGCCAGCAACTTCAGCCTGCCGACCCTGATCAAGGCCGGTGCCCTCGCCCCACTGCCCCGCTCGCAGATGCCGGACTTCAAGAACATGGACACCGATCTGCTGGCGAAACTGGCCAGCAACGATCCGGGCAACCAGTACGCCGTGCCGTACCTGTGGGGCACCAACGGCATCGGCTACAACATCGACAAAGTGCGCGCGGTACTGGGCGACAAGGCGCCGGTGGATTCCTGGGACCTGGTGTTCAAGGAGGAGAACCTGGCCAAACTCGGCGAGTGCGGCGTGGCCATGCTCGACTCGCCGTCGGAGATGCTGCCGGTCGCCCTGCATTACCTCGGCCTGCCGCCCAACAGCACCAACCCCGAAGACTACAAGAAAGCCGAAGCGCTGCTGCTCAAGCTGCGACCGCACATTGCCTACTTCAACTCGTCGAAGTTCATCAGCGACCTGTCCAACGGCAACATCTGCGTGGCGGTCGGCTGGTCCGGCGCGATGCTCGAAGCCAAGACCACCGCCGAGCAGGCCGGCAACGGCGTGAAGATCGCCTACAGCCTGCCCAAGGAAGGCGCGCCGGTGTGGTTCGACACCCTGGTGCTGCTCAAGGACGCCCCGCACCCGGAACAAGGGATGGCCTTCATCGAGTACCTGATGCGCCCTGAAGTCATCGCCCCGGTCAGCGACCACCTCAACTACCCCAACGGCAACCGCAGCGCGACCACGCTGGTGGCCGAAGCGACCCGCAACAACCCGGCTGTCTACCCGTCAGCCGAAGCCATGGCCACCCTGTTCACCCTCCAGCCCCTGCCGCCGGCGACCGAGCGCGTGCGCACGCGAATCTGGAGCAAGGTCAAAAACGGCCAATAACCCACCGCATACCCTTGTGGGAGCGGGCTTGCTCGCGAAGGCGTTGGGTCAGCCAACGTTGATAGCGACTGACACTACGCCTTCGCGAGCAAGCCCGCTCCCACAGGGGATCTACGATGCCCGAAATACCCCTTTTTTCTGCCACGAATCGAATGAGAAAACCCATGAAACCACGCGCCCGCGACCTGAACATCCAATTCGGCCAACTGCAACCCGGCCCGCTCAATGCCATCACCGACGTCCCCGGCGTGCGGATCGGCCACTGTGATGTACGAGGACGCACGGCCAACGGCCGCGACATCCTCACCGGTGTGACCGTCATCGAACCGCGTGCCGGTTCCACCAGCCAGCAACCGTGCTTTGCCGGCGTGCATGTTCTCAACGGCAATGGCGATGCCACGGGCCTGGAATGGATTCGCGAAGCGGGCTTGCTGACCAGCCCCATCGCCTTCACCAACACCCACAGCCTGGGCGTGGTGCGCGATGCGCTGATCGTGGTCGACCGCGAACAGCAAGCCGATGACGGACGGCTCTACTGGAACATGCCGGTGGTGCTGGAAACCTTCGACGGACTGCTCAACGACATCAACGGTTTTCACGTGAAGCCCGAACACGTAGCCCAAGCCGTGCACTCGGCGGCGGGTGGCCCGGTGGCCGAAGGCAATGTCGGAGGCGGCAGCGGCATGATCTGCCACGAATTCAAGGGCGGCATCGGTACCGCGTCGCGACGCTTGAACAGCGCCCAGGGTGGCTGGACAGTGGGGGCGATTGTCCAGGCCAACCATGGCATCCGTAACGAACTGCGCGTCGACGGGTATCCGGTCGGGCGCTACATGGAACAGGTCGATTCGCCGTTCCTCAAGGCCTCACTGCCCCATCCGGGCATGGGATCGATCGTGGTCTGCCTGGCCACCGATGCGCCGCTGCTGCCACACCAGTGCACGCGCCTGGCCCAACGCGCCAGCCTTGGCCTGGCCCGCACCGGCGGCGGCAATGAAGACCACAGCGGCGACATCTTCATCGCCTTCGCCACCGGTAACGATCACGTGCCACCGGCTGCATACGAGAGCAAGAAAGCGCCGACCACAAACAACCTGAGCATGGTCAACAACGACCACATCAGCGAGCTGTTCCTGGCCGCCACCGAAGCCGTTGAAGAAGCCATCATCAATGCCCTGCTCGCCGCCGACACCGCCGAAGGCAACGGGCACGGGGTGCCGGGGCTGGATGCCGAAACCCTGCTCAAGGCGTTGCGCAGCGCCGGCTGGCCGGGGGATGCGACTAGCGGTACTTGAGTGAAACACTCGGTCTTTCTAGGATGAACTTACGCAGTCGCTTGCTTGTGCAAGCCGCTGCGTAGGTGGTGAGTGAACTGAACCCCTACCAAGCTCACCGCCTGCTTCATGCGCATCTTGAGCCTCGAGGGCTCTACTTCCTCCCCATCAAAGAGCTTTGAGGCTCTTTTTTTGTCTCTGGAAAACCAACACAAATCACTGTGGGAGCGAGCCTGCTCGCGAAAGCGGTGGGTCAGGCAGCATTGATGTTGGATGTGACGCCGTCTTCGCGAGCAGGCTCGCTCCCACAGGGAAAAGTCATTGTGTTTCGGGGGCGCACAACGACCGCCACGCTGCCTGCGCCAGCATGTCCCGGTACGCCCTCGGGCTGCCCTTGACCCGGCCCGACAACCACGCGCGGCAGTAACTGTCTGCCTGGCCGATGATCAACGACAGTATCAACTCCGCCGGAAAACCACCCAATTCATCGCCGTGAGCGCCCAGCCACTCCAGCAACTGCTTGTTGCGCGCCTTGTTGCGGGTGGCGAGTTCGTCCTTGAACGGCCCCTTAGTGACGGCAAATCGCGCGTGGTACTGGAACCGCGCCCACTCCGGCTGGCTATCGACCCAATCCACATAGCTGTGCACCAGCGCGTGCACCCCCGCCTGCGTGGTTTGTGCATCCGCCATGTAGCTGTCGCGCAAACGGGCCTGATCATCGAGGGCGGTAAAAAACAACGCCGCCACCAGGCCTTCCTTGTTGCCGAAATGGTGATAGATCGCGCCGACACTGGTATCGCATTCGGCGCGGATCATTTCGATGGTGGTGGCCTCGATCCCCTGTTCGTTGAACAGGCACAGGGCCTTTCTGAAGATGTCGCGCTTGAGTTCGGCGCGTCGTCCGGGGTAGCAGCGTTCGAGCAGATCGGCGGTATCCATGCTGAAAAACAGTCCGCAAAAGTCATGAGTGGAGGCTGGCGGTTGCCAGCGAACAAGTGGTGCTAGGTTGACAGATTTCCTTTCAACAGAATACTGTTCCGCTACAGAACATTATTCTGTCACGGAAACTTGCTCTGTAAACCATCATCCTCAAGAGGCAAAAAAATGAGTCAGTTCCTCAGCATGTTCAACAGCGCAGGGCCAGAAGCGTTCAGCAAATTGGCCTGCCAGGTGGCGCCCTACTTCTCCACCATCAACCCGCTGGTCCAGGATTTGCGCAAAGGCTCGGCCACCGTGCACGTGCCGTTTGCCCGGGAAATCACCAATCATTTGGGTTCGGTGCATGCGATAGCGATGTGCAACGCCGCCGAGCTGGCCGCCGGGATGATGACCGACGTTTCCATTCCCGCCGGCGCCCGCTGGATTCCCAAGGGTATGAGCGTCGAATACCTGGCCAAGGCAAAGAGTGATGTGACGGCGGTAGCCGAAGGAGATGCAGTGGACTGGACCTGCGAAGGCGACAAGATCGTGCCGGTGGACATTCACGATGCCGAGGGCAAGAAGGTGTTCACGGCGCGGATTACCATGAATGTGAAGCTGGCCTAAACGCTGACCGCCTCTCGCGGAAAACTCGGTCCCTGTGGGAGCGGGCTTGCTCGCGAAGGCGTCGTGTCAGTTGCCATAAATGTTGGCTGACACACCGCTTTCGCGAGCAAGCCCGCTCCCACAGGGAAATTGTGGTGTTTAGTTGAATGCGGTCAGACCAGGCGCAACCGGGGGCCAGACGCCGGCACTGCCTCATCCCCCAAACGCTCGCGCACACACTCATTGGCCTTGCGCGTCAACTGGTCCAGATGCCGGTCGCGCTGTTTTTCCGCGTCGGTCATGGCCCGCTTGCCGTGTTTTTGCAGCAGATAGGTATGAATCTGCCGCACTTCCAGCGAGCTGTAGATCGACGCCACGTCCAGCAGCGCCATCAAGCCACCGGTACTGTGGTCGCGGGTATTCATCAACACCTGGGTCGCACGCACGCCCACCACCTGAAAACCCATCGCCTCGAAATACGGCACCTTGGCCACCGCGCAGGTCAGCTCGGCATGGGGATAGCGGCCGACCATTTCCCGCAGCATCCGTCGTGCCACACCCTGGCGCCGATACTCGGCCTGTACAGCCATGTACGCCACGCCACAGGCTTCGGGGTCGTCCTGCACCGGCAGGTACAGCAAAAAGCCGAGCACCTTTTGCGGATCGTCTTCGTCCGTGGCAACGATCAACTCCACGGCAATGCCTTTTTCACCGTTCAGCGCCTCCAGGTACAGGTGCACCTCATAGCCGATCGCGTATTGATAGAGGTTGTACAGCAGGTTGCTGGGCGGGATCGCGACCATACTGATGTCGGTCAGGTTGTCGACCACCATCTGCAGGATCTGGCTATTGATGTGCTCGGGGCACGGGGTCTTGAAGTGGCTGATCAGGGGCATTGCGGTGACAGGCTCCGGGAGGCATGGGCCGCCTATCATAACGCGCCTGACACTTGCGGTCCGAGCACGAAAACACGTCCATGTTGCTGCGCTGGGATGTCAAGCACCTCCTGACCGTATTTCATACCTGTAAACGCTGTCTCCGGTTTAAAACGTAAAGGATGTCTCCTGCTTCTACCCGAGCAAGCCTGCGAAGGTAACCTCCCGTCACCGCTGTGGCGCCACCATCCGAAAGCGGATATTGATCTCATTGGACACCATACTGTCCGCCCACTCGCCCTCGCCTATCTTGAAGTCGTCACGCTTGAGCACCAGTTGGCCATCGAAGATGCCGATGGAACTCTCCGACTTCAGCAGCACCGGCACACTCACTTCCCGGGTGAGCCCGCGCAGGGACAGTTTGCCGGTGAATTTGTAGCGGTTATTGCCCAACGCCTTGATGGACGTCGATTCGAACGTCGCCACCGGGTAAGTCGCGGTATCGAACCACGCCGGTTTTTGCAGCTCGGTGTTGGCGTCGTCGCTGCCGGCGTCGATGCTGCTCAGGTCGATGGTCAGTGCGGCATGGGCGGCGCCCGGGTTATCGGTGTCGAAGTCGAGGTTGGCCTTGAACTTGCCGAAGGTGCCGTAGGTTCTAGAACCCATCTGCTGATAGGTGAAACTCAAGGTACTGGCCTTGGCGTTGACCTCCTTGTATTCAACGGCGTCAGCGAACGGCGCCAGGCCGAACACCAACGTGCCGGCCAGAGCGATGCAACGCGCGGATCGAAGCTTCATGGCACTCTCCGGGAGGACTCCCGTCTTGAGTTGGCGTGCCGTACACAAAGGCCGGCACCAGATGGACTAAAGCAAACAACCGGCGTTTATTCCACCTCGGCCGTTCAATTGCGACCACCTGCCGATGACCGCCAGCGCTACCCGCACGCCTCGCGTTGCCACGCCCGCCGCAACAGTTCGATCACCTCGGCATCCGAAGTCTGGGAAAAGTCCATGTACCAATGGCCAATCGAAGTGAACCACTCGGGCATCAGCGGGCAAACCAGTTCATCCACCTCGCGGCGCAGCGCCTCCACCGTCTCGATCGGTGCCACCGGCACCGCCACCACGATGCGCGCAGGTTCCTGCAGCCCCAGCGCCTGGATCGCCGCCCGCATCGAAGCGCCGGTGGCCAGGCCGTCGTCGATCAGGATCGCCACCTGATCCTTGAGCTGCACCGGCGGCCGCGTGCCGCGGTAGACCTGCTCGCGGCGCAGCAACTCGCGGCTTTCCCGTTCGACCACGGCATCGAACGCCGCACGGTCAATCGGGTGCACCCGCAGCGCCTCTTCATTACGAATCCGGATGCCACCGCTGGCAATCGCACCCATGGCGTACTCCGGGTGGGATGGCACGCCGAGCTTGCGCACCAGCATCAGGTCCAGGCGAACCTTCAGCGCCGTGGCCACCTCATAAGCCACCGGCACGCCACCACGGGGCAAGGCCAGAACGATGACATCAGGGCGATTGGCGTAAGGCAGCAGCGGCTCGATCAAACGCCGCCCGGCCGCTGGCCGGTCTTGCAGGATGGAATGGGACAAGGGGCTCATGTGAAAACCTCCCCAGGCGATTGCGCCTGTCGGTGAGTCCTGCGCCCACTGATGAGGTTCCTGATTTTCAGTGTACACAAGACTACAAACACCACCGTCCCTGTGGGAGCGGGCTTGCCCGCGAAAGCGTCAGCACAGTCAACATCTACACCACTGAACCACCACAACCGCGAACAGGCAATCAAAAAACCAACTAAACCAACTAAACCAACCGCTCAATCTTCTGATGCTGCCACACCCGTTTGTAATACAGCGTCTGCAACACCAGCATCCCCAGATACGCCACCGGAAACGCCATCCACACCCCCTGCAGCCCGAACTTCGCATCCAGCAGATACGCCGCCGGCAACTGCACCCCCACCACGCAGACAATGGAAATCGCCACCGGCACCATCACCGTGCCGCTGGCGCGCATGATGCCGCCGATGATCGCCTGGAAACCGAACACCAACAGGCTCCAGAGCATGATGTGCAACAGGTGCTGAGCCATGCTCCGCGTCGCTTCTTCCGTGAGAAACGAGGCCAGCAGCCAATGCGACAGCAAGTACCCGAGCACCACCAGACCACCGGTCAGGCACACATTGATCATCAACCCCGTGCGCAGAATCGGCCCCATGCGCTCGATGCGCCCCGCTTCAATCGCCTGCGCCCCGAGGATCGACGCGGTAATCGCAATCGACAACGCCGGGAACTGCACGTAATTGACGATCTGCGTCACCGCGCCATAGGCCGCCGTCGCCTGGGAACCGTGCTGGTTCACCAGCGCCAGAATCACCAGCTCCGACAGCGACAACACCACCATCTGCAACCCGGTGGGCAAACCGATGCGCAGCACCTTGCCGAGAATCGCCATGTCCAGCTTCATCGCCGCAAAAAACTCACGGTCCGGCGCCAGCGGATGGCCCTTGCCAATCAGCCGCCACGCCAGCAACCCCATCGCCACCAGGTTACCCACCAACCCGGCAAACGCCGCACTCTGAATCCCCATCGGCGGCAAGCCAATCCACCCGCGAATCAACGCCGGCGTCAGCGCCAACCCGACCATGGTCGACACCACCAGCGCCAACAACGGCGACAAGGTATCGCTCACCCCGCGCAGCAACTGCGTGAACAGCACAAACACCAACAGCGACGGCATGATCCACAACATCACATGGGCATACGCCACCGCATCGTCCAGCACATCCGCCGGCGTCCCCAACCCCACCAACGCCGAGCGCGCAAACACACTGCCCACCACCGCCGCCGTCAACCCGATCAACACCCCCAGCAACAAGGTTGCCCCGGCGATCGCCTTCACCAGATGCGTCTCCCGCGCCCCCCACGCCTGCCCGATCAACACCCCCGCGCCGGCACCGAGGCCGATCACCAGGGCGATGAAGAAAAACACGATGGGGAACATCCCCGACACCGCCGCCAGCGCCTGGGTGCCAAGCATCTGGCCGATGTAGATGCTGTTGACCGTGCCGGACATGGATTGCAGGAAGTTCGACAGGACCATCGGGGCGAGGAAAAACAGGTAGGTTTTCCAGAGGGGGCGTTGGGGGTTGGGGGTTTGCATGGGCGAAGATCCATCTCGACGGCAGTAGCGATGATTAAGAATAGCGTGGGTGGCTGAAACCAAGGGGCGATGACCATCTCAGGTCTGTGTCTGGATTTCCAGCGACCTGAGGTGAAAGGTCTGAAGTTTCATCCTCAAAGGTCCTACACAAAGCTCGGAATGCCTCACCTTCCCGCGCTGATCTCGTGAGGCTTATAGTCGGCGCCGTCGCCCCAGAATGGCGGCCGGGTTTGGCGACCTGAACACAGAGAATGACCAACTGACGGCCTTGAGCCCATCAAACAGAGATCATTCAAAATGAATCGATACATGCCCCTCACCGGAATCGACCTGGTTCCGGCCTCCCTGCTCATCGACACCCAAGCCCCACTCGACGTCCTGCAAGCCATGGCCGATTACCGGATTCGGACGGTTACACAGGTGCTGGAAAACATCGCCTACCGTTCCGAGCTCGGATGCGACACGGTGGTGCTGGAGGACTTTTCCAAGCTGCTGGTCATTCCGTTGAGGGATGGCTGTGATTTGATGGATGTGATTGGTCGGCGGCTGCGGGCGCAGGCGGCGGAGTAAAAAAAACGGGTGCTCTCGCGCCCGTTTTATTGCTACTCCAGAAAGGGATTACCCATCAGCTTGATTCGAGGCCGCGAAAAACCAATCAGGCGAAGATACTCAATATGCCCGTAACAAAGAGAAGAGCCGCTGGGTAGCGGCTCAACCTGGGAAACCTTCGATGATTCAAACGACTGGACAAGGGAACCGGACGGCCACGAAATGATGGCTACTGTCACCCTTCTCTGGCACCTGCGTTCAGGCACTTGGTGCTGTCAATCAAAGGTATATTTGCCTTCGAGCATGAATGCCGGTTCTCTCCAGTTGGGTCCTCTCACAACTCCGCACCCACTATATTTGATAAACCCGGCATCACACATTTTATGGACAAGGTTCAATAGCCCTATGTTGTTCTCCACATGCGCCCAGTTAGCCAGATTATAAAGACCATCAAGCCGCGGAAGGGAGATGCCTAGTTTATTTTTTGTAAGAAATAGAATTACCTCTTCAGGCTTTTCGTTAAGTACGATGGTTGCAATGACGCTCATTATTTTACCCCTCCAAGTTCCTTGTACTCTCGCTCACTTTGCTTTCGATGCGCTTCTATAGCATCAGGTGTATAGAGCAGTTCAAAAGCATCCTTGACTTTGTAATCCTCCAGCGTCGCGGCATGTGTATTATTCCAAATAACGCCCTCGTCATTCGGTTCTACACCGTCTACCACACCTAATGCTCTGAAACGTTCCAGCTCTCTGATTTCATGAGTATAGAAGCGTTTATCCACTTCTGTGACCACCAATTTACCCAACAGAATTTTTTCCAAGCGCTCAATCATGATGGCATTGGCATCCGAAGGCATGAAGCGTCCCGTATGCAATTTGACCAGGTCAATACCCGCTTGGGTCACGGTAGCACTTGTCCAATCGAGATCGAGGATTGGGCCTCCGGCTTTGGCGGGATTGAAAAGTCGACCGCTGTATTTCCCCCTTGTGGTTGCTCCTTCATAAGGACTATTAAAAACAACGTAGATTGGCGGCAGACCGCTTTCGATCGGAAAGCAGTAAATGCAATCCCTGAAATCAGGCAATTCGAACGCGGGAAAGGTTTCAGGCTGCACAAGCAATGGCGACAGCGTCACTCCAGTGTACGTCGGTACTTGCGCAGGTCGGGCAGGCGAAGTTGTCGAATTGCTTCCCAAGTGAATAATGGGAAAACTGAGGATATTGGGCGGCGTATCGTTTGACGTGAAACTGTAGCTGCTGGTCGTTGGATCGAACACCAATGCTCGCACTGGCACTTTTGCCGAGACACTCCCTCCAACCGGGGTTGCAACAAGTGAGTATTGGTTAAGGTCGCCAACAATCCGATAAGGAAGGTCAATGGTTCCTTCGGCAGCGGCGATTTCACTCAGGTTTGGCGGCAGCTTTGGCAAAAAAGTGCTACCGGGTAGTGTGAGTACTGTTTGAGGAAAGCGTTCGCCGTTAGCAAGAGCAGGTGAATAGAGCAAGGCCCCTATCCCAACAGCAGTGGCCGGACTGATAAGTGCTTCCCCCAACCCTGCCAACAACTTAATGCCTTTATGGATCACTGCCTCGAAGGGCCAACCTTCGGCGAAATGGATGGCAATGGCACCCGCCACAGTTCCCGCCTCTATGTCATTACCAATGTGTAGCCTGTAGGTATAAGCGACTTCACCCCTTGCCAAGGCGCGATGGATTTCAGCGTCTGCAGTTGCGGAAGCGTCCTCCAAAATGCGAACGGCCTCGATTAGAATTCGTTTAACGTAGGCGGCAGTTAGTGATAACAGGAATTCTTCATAAAAACTTAGTCGTACTTCATCATCATCTTTTTCTGACTCCACATCACCTGCAAAATTCTCGGCAATTGTTTCTCTGCCTAGTGACAATGCGTCCACGCCAATATGTAATATTGCATCGCCCCAACTCCCGTGCATTTCGACCCTTTGCAAAAGCTCAACGATGACCACTTTCTTTTTTAAGGCAGCTTCCAACGCATTTAACTCTTGGGACTCAATGGCTGCGGCTATGCATTTCTCTAGATAACCTCGAATATTCGGGGCTCCACCCGAAAAAACATCCTTTATCTGATCGTACACCGAAAGCAACATCTCCACTAATTGTTGGTATTCGTTTCGGGTATTTTTGACGCTCTCAATGCTATACGGCGTAGTAACCGCCGGGACAGTCTTATCCCAAAACAAAATACTATCGAAGCTTGAAGGAAAAACTGAGGCTTCCGCAACTTTAACCGGCAGAGACCCTGACGTTATTAAGGGTGAATTATGATTAACTGCTTTTTGCATATAGCACTCCATGCAACAATATTAATTCCATAGACAGAACAACAGTTATGCCGCAATCACCTAGCAACTTCAACGCATCAACATTTACTACATACGTCGCGCACGAAAGGTTACATCAGATCCAAACAACCTCTGCGACTTTCCAGAAAATCACTCACAGCAAAAGCTGTCGAATTCAATCTGCCATATATGGACTACTAAAATAAAAGAACTGATTTATTTTTATGAAGCCCTTTAAAAATGGCGAATATCGTGTTCGAACGGTTACGCAGGTGCTGGAGAGCTTTGTCTACCGATTCGAACTCGGTTGCGACACGGTGGTGCTGGAAGACTTTTCCAAGCTGCTGGTCATTCCGTTGCGCGATGGTTGTGACTTGATGGATGTGATTGGCAGACGCCTGCGAGCACAAGCAGCGGAGTAAGCGAAAACGGGCGCCAGATCTAATCAGGCGCCCTTTTTGTTTGCGCTGCGTGAAGACGGTTCTGATCACTCCCCCCCAAGTGCCAAACGCCCCTGCCCACAGTCAATTAGCTAAACTTCACGAGTAAACCACTTCGCGAAACCCTGAATATCAGGAGGCGAACAATGAGCAAGCAACCTCAACCCCAAAGTCGCTCCAACCCCCAACCCAGATCCCGTCCGTTGGTGCCGAACCTGCCGAGCAAAACCGGCAACAAGTCCGGTGGCTTGCGCGGTAACTATCCGCTGAAGAAGTCGTAATTGCCTCGGGTGTACGACAGGCTTTGCAATGGAGCCTGTCGTACACCCCGTCACTTCAGCATTACTTGCCTCTATATCGGACATTGTTTTCCACAAGCGACGTCGTTCCGGCCAAGAATGATGGCCAAGGGCTACGCTCCACACGGTTTCTCAAATGCACCTCGTGCATGCCGGCAATCGATTTGCCTCAATGGCTCAAGCGATAAAAATCCTGTGGCGAGGGAGCTTGCTCCCTCGCCACAGGGTCGGTGTCAGGCTTGTCTTCCGGTATCAGTCCACCCCCTGCTTCTTCCCGGTTCGATTACATGGAGTAAGCGTACATGCCCTTCCCCCCTCGTTTCCTCGACCACTACCGCAAAGCCGACCGCATCATGCTGGGCCTGATCTGGTTGATGTTCGCTTTCGCGGTGGGCCTGGCGTTCTGGCACGACACCTTCAAGCAGGCGCTGCTGGTGGGTGGCGGTACCAGCGTGTTGCTGACGCTGGTGTATCGCACCATCGGCGGTTCTCGGTTGATGCGCTGTTTGCTCGGCACAGGCTTGATGGTGATGGCGGCGTTGCACATCAATCAGGCCGAGGGGGTCATTGAGTCGCACTTCGGGATTTTTGCGTTGTTGGCGGTGTTGACGTTTTATCGGGACTGGCTGCCGATTCTGGTGGCGGCGGTGACGATTGCGCTGCATCACGTGGTGTTTCATGTGTTGCAGCATCAGGGGTTTCCGGTGTTCGTGATGGCGCATCACGGTGGCTGGACGATGGTGTTCGTTCACGCCTTTTATGTGCTGATGGAAACGGTCGCGCTGCTCTATCTGGCGGTGCACAGCCAGGCCGATGCGGTGGAGAGCCAGGACATGCTGGACAAGATGCTCGCCGCTACTTCGCAGCTGACAACCGATCCCGGTCAGGGTGACAAGGCGCGGGTGCATGTGTCGCTGGCGCAGCGGTTCGATCAGTTCCTGATGCAAATCACCGCATTGGTGGACGGGGTGGTGCGTGACTCCAACGGCTTGGGTCAGTTGGGCCAGGAGTTGGCCAAGGCCAGCAACACGCTGGAGAAAGGCGCCAAACATCAGTTGACGGAAATCGCGCAGATGACCGGGTCGATGCAGCGCATGGGCGATGCGATGGAGCACATCGTGGTGCAGGTCGAGCATGCCGTTGCACATGCCGGCCAGGCCAGTGTGCAGATCACCCGCGGGCAGGAAAGCGTGAACCGCGCGCGGCAGGAAATCACCCAGCTGGCTTCGCGTCTGGAAGGCACCAACCAGACCGTGCAGGTGCTGGCCGGGCAGGCGCAGCAAATCGGTACGGTGCTGGAGGTGATCAGCAGCATTGCCGAGCAGACCAACTTGCTGGCGCTCAACGCGGCGATTGAAGCGGCACGTGCCGGCGAGCAAGGCCGAGGCTTTGCCGTGGTGGCCGATGAAGTGCGCAGCCTGGCGCAGCGCACGGCGGTGTCCACCAAGGAAATCCGGACCATTATCGAGGCCTTGCAGCAAGGCAGCCGCAAAGCCGTGGAGGCCATGCAGGACAGTCGCGAAGGTGTGGAGCGCTGCGTCGAGGACAGTCAGTTGGCGGCAGCGATGTTGCAGGCGGTCGGCAGCGACATCTCGCAGATCGATGAACTCAATGGGCGAATTTTCACGACGACCCGCGAACAATCCACGGCGAGTGTCGAGATTGTCGGGCGCTTGCAATCGGTGCAGAGCATCGCGCAGAACACGGCGGATGATGTGCAGACGCTGGCGTCGAGCAGTCGGCGCTTGCCGCCTATTGCGACTCGGCTGGATGCGTTGGGGCGCACGTTTCATCAGTGATGCTCGACGCGGGAGGTTGTCCGCTGGTCGAACCGACTTGCTCTACAGATTCTTAATACCTATCTTTGAGTCTATGGACTCAAGATAGGTACTGATCATGGCCGTCCCCCTGCAACCCCAATCCTTCAGCAAGAACCAATGCGTCACCGGCTTGCGCGCCGCGGTGAGCATTCTGGAAAAGTGGCAAGCCACCAGTGACCAGGCCTGTCGCATCCTGCGCATTTCCCGCAGCACCTACACCCGGGCGCGGCAGCGCGATGTGGAGTGGGCTGTGGCGCTGGATGCGGACCAGATGCAGCGCATCAGTTTTGTGCTGAACATTCATGCGACGTTGCGCCTGGTGTTCGACAACCCGGACAACGTGTACGGCTTTGCCTCGATGGCCAATGACAATGAGTTTTTCAATGGCCGCAGCCCGTTGGAGATCATGGCCCAGGGCGACATGATTGCGCTGTATGAAACCTTCCGCCGCATCGACATGTTGCGGGGTGCGCAATGGTGATGGCGAGTGAGCTGGCGGTGTTTGCCGGTCAGTCGTTGCAGGCTTATCGCCTGGTCAATTCGAAGTTTCCGCCCATAGCGTTGTTTGATGACGTCGCGGACGCGGATGAGTTTGAGGTGCTGTTCGAGATTCAGGCGCTGACCAATCCGCGGTTGAAGAATGAAGTGGGTCAGCTTGAGTTGATTGCGCGCAGCGAGATCCCGTTCGGGATTGCCGGGTGCTCTTACGCCATCGCGCCGTTTACCCATGTGAATCCGGCGGGGTCGCGCTTCAGTGACGGCAGTTTCGGGGTGTTGTACCTGGCGGATTCGATGGAAGCGGCGCTGGCCGAAGTGCGGCATCACCAGGCTCTGTATTGGTCGAAGGTGCCGAGCCTGAACTATGAGCGGTTTGTGTTTCGCGGGTTGGCCTGTGCCTTTGGCGATGGCGGGATGAAGGACGCCACCGCCCTGCCGCTGACCGATCCGGTGTATGCGTCGGACGATTACAGCCATTCCCGCGTGCTGGGGCGGGCGGTGCGGGACGCCGGTTGTCCCGGTTTGCGTTATCACTCGGTGCGCATGCCGGGCAGTCATTGCTGGGCGTTGATGACACCGAGGCCGGTCTCTTCGATTGTGCAGACGGCGCATTACGAGATGGTGTGGAATGGGCAGATCACCAGCGTCAGCCAGATCAGCGAGGCTTGAGCCCCGTTGTCAGGCACATGAAAACCTGTGGGAGCGAGCTTGCTCGCGATTGCTGTGTGTCAATCGACACAGATGTTGAATGTGAAACTGCCATCGCGAGCAAGCTCGCTCCCACATGGATCTGCGATCCATTGACCGCATCGATAGTCACCATCAGTTCAATGAAGTTCTCTTAAAAAATCCCCGGCGTAACATCTGCTCCATACCAACCCATAAGCACCCCGGAGCACACCATCATGAAACGCCAGACCCTCCTCAGCATCGCTTTCTCGGTTTTCGCAGTTAACGCTTTCGCCGCAAACTCTGCTCAACCTGTGGTCGCTGAAGGCGGCTCGGATCGTCTGATTGAAAGCCGTGTGGCTGAAGGTGGTTCTGATCGCCTGCTCGAGAATCGTGTGGCCGAAGGTGGTTCGGATCGCCTGCTGGAAAAACGTGTTGCCGAAGGCGGTTCCGACAAGCTCCTGCAAAACCGCGTCGCCGAAGGCGGTTCCGACAAGCTCCTGCAAAACCGTGTTGCCGAAGGTGGCTCCGACCGTCTGATCGAAAGCCGCGCTGTCTGAATGCAGGGCTTTACCGCAGTTCTCAACGAAAAGCCCGGCCTTAACCGCCGGGCTTTTTCGTGCGCATAGAATAAATCAGTCCCAACTACTTCAGCGCCCCCCCTGTAGTGCCTGCTCTTCTTTCATTCAGGATCAAAGGTATATTCACGCGACAAACGGTACCCGTTTTTCGCCACGACCTGTCATTTGTTACAGTTGTCACGCCCCCACTTGTGCCCCCTAATGAACCTGTCGTCTACAGAGGGGACTTGCTCCACTCCTTGCGATGAATTGAAGCAATCAAATCTTCTCTTTGGAGTTTCCGCCGTGAACGAATTTCAAAACGATGCGATTCTCAAGTCCAAACTCGAAAACGATAGATCCCGCACGGGCAGCGTCGAACTCCTGCCTGCACCAATGGTGATGGAGCGGGATGAACGTACCACCATTCTTTATGAAGGCGAGATCGAAGAGTCGGGGGCGATTACTCGACTGGCGGTCTATCCAGGCATGGCGCGCGGCGACCGCATAAAACTGACCTGGGAGAACACTTCAACCGAAATAGTGAAAAAATACTCAACCGAACTGAAAGTCAGCGATCCTGAATCCTTTATCGACATCACAGTGCCGAAGAGTTTTGTGTGCTATTTCATCAATAATCTCGGAAGGTTTCAGGTCACGTATAAGGTCTTCCCCGCCGCTGGTGGCCCCCCGCGGCCTTCCGAATCAACCATCGTCACATCCGTCAAGTTAACGGGTTCCGTGATCCCCGCCCCAAAGGCTCCCGAAGCCAAAGATGGAAATCTGAACTCGCAGCATGATTACCCCGATGGATTGACCATTCTACTCAGTCCCAAGTTGACAATTAACTGCACCTGGACGAGCTACGGTCGGGATGGCCGAATCCTTTATCTTGAGAGATGGAATCCGGAAAGTGACGAGAAGACGGTCGTAGTACCTGAAGTACTGAAACTCATAGAGACAGGCGGAGAAGTTCGTGTCAGCTCCTTTAGTGACAACCCGGAAGAGTATATTTTCGACTCCTTGCCTCTGGTTCTGAAGGTGTTGTAACGCTCGACTGCAACTTCTGCTCAACCTGTAGTCGCTGAAGGCGGCTCGGATCGTCTGATCGAAAGCCGCGCTGTCTGAATGCAGTGCATTACCGCAGGACTCAACGAAAAGCCCGGCCTCAACCGCCGGGCTTTTTCGTGCGGGTGATCAATTCGTCCGTTGTTCCTGCGCTTTCGCATAGCGCGCCAGGCCAATCTTGATGCCAACCAGCAGGGGCGCGGCAAAGACGAACAGCAGGGCCACGGCGAAGAACGCCGTGTCGAACGCAATCACCGTGGCTTGACCAGACACAGCCTTGCCCAGCAGGCTGGTGGCTGCCCCGCCGGCGGTCACCGGGTCCATGCCCTTCCCCGCCAGCATCGCGGTTGTGCTCGTCAGCCGCTCGATGAGCGCGTGCCCACCCGCAGTGACGTGGGTGCCGAGGACCGCGCCGTTAGTGACTGCGTGATGCTCGATCAAGGTCTGCAGCCCGGCGACGCCGATCAGGCCACCCAGCTGACGTCCTGTGTTGAACAGGCCGATGCCGCTGGCCAGGTTGCGGCTGTTGAGGTGGGTGAAGGCAATCAGTGTGATCGACAGAAACAGGAAGCCCAGGCCCAGGCCGCGCAGCAGGATGGCCGCCATCATGTCATCGCTGCCGCTTTCGCTGGTGGAGCCGGACAGCATCCACATCGCCGCCATGATCAGCAAGATGCCCAAGGGCACGGTGGCCACCGGCGGCACGCGGCGGACCTGGAACAACCAGGCGGCGATGAGCAGCGACCCGACAAAAAAACCGCCGCTGGGCAATAGAAGCAACCCGGCATCGGTCGGTGTGAAGGCGAGTACCGACAGGGCGAACGCCGGGATCAGGTAGGCGCTGCCGAACAGCGCGGCACCGGCGACGAAACTGACGATAAAGGCAAAGGTGAAATCGCTCGATTTGAACAGGCTTAAGTCAAGCAGCCCCTGGCCGTCGGCCAGGACCTGTTGGCCGAGAAAGCCCAGCAGTGCGGCGGTACCTAGCACCGTCAGCAGCAGGATGCGCGGCTCCTCGAACCAGTCCCAGCGGCTGCCCTGGCTAAGCACGTAGGTGAAACAGAACAGAGCCGCAGAGAGCAATGAGAACCCGAGCCAGTCAAACGAAGGTTTCCGGCCCCTGGCGGGCATGGAGTGGTCGGCGATGAGCAAGAGGCCGGTCGCTGCCAATGCCAGCGGCACCACGCTGAAGAAAATCCAGGCCCAGGACTGGCTGTCGATCAACCACCCTTGCAGGGCCGGTGCGAGGGTCGCGGACGCAACCACGGCCGCCATGGCGAACAGGGCTTGCAGGATCGGCTGAAGGGCCCGCGGATAACCGCGAAAGATGATCGCCTGGCCCGCCACCAGCAAAGCACCGCCGGCGAAGCCTTGCAGGATGCGCAGTGCGATCAGCAGCTCCAGCCAGGCGCTGACGGCAGCCACGCAGCACGCCATGCCCATGACCAGGGTGGCGCCGATGAGCACGTTGCGTGGAGAAAAGCGCTGCATCAGCCAAGGGGCGAGCATGAACCCGATCAGCTTGAGGGCGATGTAGCCGACATCCAGCCAGGCAAACTCGTCAGGTGTGGCATGGGTGTCGCCGATGATGTCGCTGCGTCCGAGGGCGAGCACGGTGCTGGCGATCGCCTCGGTCAACGCGGCCAGGACGATGCCCGCGATCAGCAGCACGCCGGTCGTCGGCCTGGCGCGACTCATGAGCCGGCCCCTTGCGTAACCTCTACCCGCGCGGACAGCCCCGGCACGATGCGCCCCGGTAGCGGATTGTCAGCCAGGCGGATCTTCACCGGAACGCGCTGTACGACACGTACGAAGTTCCCGGTGGCATTGTCGGGCGGCAGCAGGCTGAAGGCCGAGCCACTGCCCGGTGCAAAGCTGTCGACCACGCCGGCCAGTGCCGCATTGGGATAGCCATCGACCGTGACGCGCACGGGCTGACCGGGGCGAATCTGTTCGAGCTGGGTTTCCTTGAAATTGGCCACGACCCACACATCGTTGACCGGCACGATATCGAGCAGAGCGACACCCGGCGTGACGAAGCGGCCGAGGCGAACCTGACGATTGCCGACCACGCCATCCACCGGCGCATGCACCACGGTGTGATCGAGATCGATTCTGGCGAGATCACGGGCCGCTTCAGCCTGAGCCACCGCTGCCATCGCCGCCTCCCTTTGCGCCACAAACACAGTGATGCGTTGCTGTTGGGCCTCGACCGTTGCCGAAGCGGCCGATACCGACGCCACGGCTCTGGATTGTGCCGTGCCGGTTTCATCGACCAGTGCCTGGCTCACGGCGTTGCTGACGATCAGTTTGCGACTGCGGTCGTGAGTCTTGGCCGCCAGACTCATGTCGGCGGTGGCCGAGCGTCTTTGTGCTTCGGCCTGCCTGATCAGCGCATGCTGAAGCCGGATCTGCGCATCGACATGGGTCAGGTTCGCCCGGGCGGCGCTGACATTGGCCTCGGCTTGCGCAAGTCTGGCGCGATAGTCGCGGTCATCGATACGGAACAGCACATCACCCGCGCGCACGGCCTGGTTGTCCTTGACCTCGAGCGCCGTGACATAGCCGGCGACCTTGGCGGCCAGCGAGGTGACATCCCCGCGGACATAGGCGTTGTCGGTCGAGGTCACGCCACTGGAATACGCCATGACGCCCCAAGCCGCCACGACCACCACCGCCGCGACACACAGCAACAGGCCGATGGTCTTGCGCTGGCTGCGCCGCACCACGACCACCGGCGTTGCGGTGGCAATGGTGGCCTTGTCCTGGAGCGAGTTCATTTTTTCATGTCCTGTTCAGTGCCAAGAACCCTGCAGCCATGGGGCGGCAGGGTCTGCCGCCCGGCTGTCGAGCCTTCATGAGCGGGTTGATCGGCTCACTGCTTGATCGGTGTGACGAGCACCTTTTCCTCGGTGTCGAGGACGAACACCGCCAACAGGCGTGCCGGTTGGGTGTCACTGGCGTTGGCGCTGACCAGGTGCACGGAACCCGGCTCCTCTACGAAGTTTTCGCCGACCTTGTAGATATGTTCCGGCTGGCCTTTGACGTGGATGCGAAACGAACCTTCCAGCACCGTCGCATAGATGAAAGCCGTTTTCGGATGGGTGTGGGCCGGTGACGCGGCACCTGGCCCATACTCGACGACCACACCCCTCATACTCTTGCCGGGGATATTGGGAATGGGACGATCGAACACCACCGTCACCTTGCCGGGGGGCGGCTCGGCGGCCGAGGCGGTGCTGATCGAGAGCGCTGCGAACACAGCGGCCATTAGCAATCGGGTAACCATGGGATGTCTCCTGGATGCATAGGGAAATGAGAGGTGAGATCCGTTACTGCGCTGTCGACCGGGCCAGCCAGTCGTCGAAGCGAATCGCCCCCAGGCGTGCGTTCTTGCCGGTGACCAGCGATTGATCGTCGAGCACGGCGCCGAAGTAACGGGCATGTACATCCGGCACGACCTTGCGGTTGTCCTGGGTCGCCCGCAGATAGCGCCTGGCCAGTTCGTCGATCGGCATGGTTTCCGGGCCGCCCACTTCAACCGTGCCATTGAGCGGTGCTGCCAGGACGACATCGGCCAGCGCCGCTACCACGTCGTCGGACGCAATCGGCTGGATCAGCGCCGGCGAAGCATGAATCTCATCGCCGACGGTGAACGACTGGACAATGCCGGCGGCAAACTCGGAGAACTGCGTGGCACGCACAATGGTGTAGGGAATGCCAGACGCCTTGATAAGGGCCTCCTGCGCGACCTTGGCCCGGAAGTAACCGGTATCGGGAAGCCGTTCGCTGCCGACAATCGACAGGGCCACGTGATGACGAACCCCGGCGGCGGCTTCGGCGGCCAGCAGGTTACGACTGGAGGTCTGGAAGAAATCGAGAACGGCCTGGTCCTCCCACGACGGCGCGTTCGCCACGTCGACCACCACGTCAGCACCATCCATCGCTTCGGCCAGGCCTTCGCGGGTGATGCTGTTCACGCCCGTGCTGGGGCTGGCGGCGAGCGCATCATGGCCGCGCTCGCGAAGGGTGTTCACAAGTTTCGATCCGATGAGGCCGGAGCCTCCGATGACGACGATCTTCATGACTGTTCTCCACTTGTCGACTGCAACCATTGCGTCGGTGTAGAGAGATTGCCTGCACGGGCAAGGCAAGTCCTTGCGCCGGGCTTGGGTTTGCCTTGGCGAGCGCTTGGATTTTTGTCCAAGGCAACTGACGGTCGTCCAGCCCCCCTTGCCGCTGACGGTGCAGCGGCTGTCGAGCTGCCGTATCATCATTTTCAGTCACAACCAGCCGCCTGGGGATGCCCGTCTTGCCATTCAGTTTTGAAGATTACGTACTCGATCAGGAACGCCGGGAGCTGACCCTGCGCGGGCAAGTCGTGGCCGTCGGACCGCAGGTTTTCGACCTGTTGCTGCTGTTCGTCAACAATCCCGACCGCGTCGTCAGCAAGGACGAATTGCTCAAGGCGGTGTGGGGCGACCGGATCGTTTCGGAATCGACGATCACCAGCCACATCAATGCCGTGCGCAAGGCCATCGGCGATACCGGTGAGGAGCAGCGCCTGGTACGCACCGTCGCCCGCAAAGGCTACCGCTTCGTTGGCCAGATCAACGGCGACTTGAGCGGGCAAGCGCGACAACCCGAAGACGATGAACGCCCGACCGCCGCCCCGAAGCCAACCCCCTCCCCTGCGCTGGTCCTGCCGGACAAACCCTCGATCACCGTCCTGCCCTTCCAGAACCTGAGCGGTGATCCGGAGCAGGAATACTTCGCCGACGGTGTCGTGGAGGACATCATCGCCGCCCTGTCGCGTCTTCGCTGGCTGTTCGTCATCGCGCGCAATTCGAGCTTCACCTACAAGGGCCAGACCGTGGACGCCCGGGGCGTTGGCCAGGCGCTGGGCGTTCGCTATGTGCTCGAAGGCAGTGTGCGCAAGAGCGGGAACAAGCTGCGCATTACCGGGCAACTGATCGACGCGACAAGCGGCACGCACATCTGGGCCGAGCGCTTCGAAGGCCTGCTTGACGATATCTTCGAGCTGCAGGACCAAATCACCGAGAGCGTCGTGGGCGCGATCGCGCCGCAACTGGAGCGGGCAGAAATCGAACGCGCCAAGCGCAAGCCGACGGAAAGCCTGGACGCCTACGACTACTACCTGCGGGCCATGGCCAAACTGCACAGCGGCAGCCGGGAAGCCATCGAGCAGGCGCTGCCGATGTTCTACCAGGCCATCGAACTCGATGGAGAATTTGCCTCAGCCTATGGCATGGCTGCCTGGTGCCACTTCTGGCGCAAGCTCAATGGCTGGATGGTCGATCGACCTGCAGAAATCGCCGAGGGCATACGGTTGGCGCGGCTGGCGGTGGCCCTGGGCCGCGATGATGCCGTCGCATTGACCCGGGGCGGACATGCGCTGGCCCATCTCGCCGGCGAAGTCGACGGCGGCATTGCCCTGCTCGACCGGGCGCGCCTGCTCAACCCCAACCTCGCCCCCGCCTGGTTTCTGGGCGGTATCCTGCGGGCGCTGCGCGGTGAAACGGACGCGGCCATCGAGCATCTGAACCATGCCGTTCGCTTGAGCCCGCTGGACCCGGAAATGTTCAGGATGCAGGTCGGCATGGCGCTGGCGCATTTCTTCGCCGGGCACTTCGATGCCGCTGCGGCCTGGGCGGACAAGGCTCTGGGTAACCTGCCCAGCCTGCTGGTCGCCGCGGCACTGGTGGCGGCCAGTCATGCGCTCGGCGGTCGAATGGACAAAGCGAATCTGGCGATGCAACGCCTGCAAGCGCTGGATCCCTCTTTGCGCCTGTGCACCCTCAAGGACTGGCTGCCCATTCAACGGCCTGAGGATTTCGCCCGTTTCGTCGATGGACTACGACTGGCGGGATTGCCGGAGTAAAGGAGACACCCCTGACCTGTAGGAGCGAGCCTGCTCGCGATGGTCGTCAACGATGACGCGGGTCTTCTGATTAAACGCGGTGTCCTGAAGTCCATCGCGAGCAAGCTCGCTCCTACAGGGGACCAGGGGCCAGGTCGTGCGATGGCTTTTACCTGGCAATAGTTGCACATTGCTACGGTAGGCTAAGCTTTGAGCAACTCGTTGCTCATGATGCTCGGTTCTGCAGGTTTTGGGTGTTTCTGGAGAGCGTCTGCAACAGCGATCTCAGACTGGCCAAAACCTTTCACGCAGGATTGCCGTGATGACCGAGCCCCTCCTCAGCTTTGATGCACTCAAACGCGCCGCTGCCGCCGGAGAAATCGATACCGTGCTGGTCTGCATGGTCGACATGCAGGGACGCCTGGTCGGCAAGCGCTTCCAGGTCGAGTTTTTCATCGACAGCGGCCACGAAGAAACCCATTGCTGCAACTACCTGTTGGCCGACGACATCGACATGGAGCCCGTGCCGGGTTACGCCGCGGCCAGTTGGAGCAAGGGCTACGGCGATTTTGTGCTCAAGCCCGACATGTCCACCCTGCGGCGCGTGCCCTGGCTGGAATGCACGGCGCTGGTGCTGTGCGACGTGCTCGATCATCACCATCGCCAGGACCTGCCCCACAGCCCGCGGGCGATTCTGAAAAAGCAGGTCGAGCGTCTGCGCGAGCGTGGCTATACCGGCATGTTTGCCTCGGAACTCGAGTTCTATCTGTTCGATGAGAGTTACGAGGCGATCCACAAGCGCAACTATCACAAGCCAAAAACCGCCGGCCATTACATCGAGGACTACAACATCCTCCAGACCACCCGCGAGGAGCCGGTGCTGCGGGCGATTCGCAAGCATCTGCAGGCCTCGGGCATTCCCGTGGAAAACTCCAAGGGCGAATGGGGCCCGGGCCAGGAAGAGATCAACATCCGCTACGCCGATGCCATGACCATGGCCGACCACCACGTCATCATCAAGCACGCCTGCAAAGAGATCGCGCAGTTGCAGGGCAAGGCGATCACCTTCATGGCCAAGTGGCGCTACGACGCCGCCGGTTCCAGCAGTCACATCCATAATTCGTTGTGGGACAAGAACGCGAAAAAGCCGCTGTTCTTCGACGCGAAAGCCGAATTCGGCATGTCGAAACTGATGCGTGCCTGGGTCGCCGGGCAGCTCAAGTACGCCAACGACATCACCTGCTTTCTCGCGCCCTACATCAACTCCTACAAGCGCTTCCAGGCCGGCACCTTTGCGCCGACGCGGGCGGTGTGGAGCCGCGACAATCGCACCGCGGGCTTTCGCTTGTGTGCCGAAGGCAGCAAGTCCATCCGCATCGAATGCCGCATCGGCGGCGCCGACCTCAACCCCTATCTGGCCTTCGCCGCGTTGATCGCGGCGGGCCTGGCCGGCATCGACGAAAAGCTCGATCTCATCCCGCCATTCGAAGGGGATGCCTACCAGGACGAGCATTTGCCGGAAGTGTCCAAGACCCTGCGCGAGGCGAGCGCCGCCCTCAAGGCCTCCGGCATGTTGCGCGAGGCGTTCGGCGATGAGGTGGTCGACCATTACGTGCACACCGCCGAGTGGGAACAGAAAGAGTACGACCGGCGAATCACCGACTGGGAACTGCAGCGCGGCTTCGAGCGCTATTGAGAACATCATGACTGCGAAGGTGCAATTGATCTCCCCGGTCGATGGCCGGGTGTACGTCGAACGAGAGATGGCCGATGCGGTGCAGGTCGAGCAGGCGCTGACCGCCGCTGCCAGCGCACAGGCGGCATGGCAACGCCGCTCACTGAGCGAACGCGCAGCATTTTGCAGTGCCGCAGTGGACGCGATGTTGTCGATGCAGGCGGACATCGTGCCGGAACTGGCCTGGCAGATGGGGCGCCCGGTGCGCTATGGCGCCAGCGAACTGCGCGGATTTGCCGAACGCGCCCGGCACATGATCGCCATCGCGCCGCAAGCGCTGGCCGATATAGAGCCGGAGCCTGTGGCGGGTTTTCGACGCTACATCAAACGCGAGCCGCTGGGCACGGTGCTGGTGGTCGCGCCGTGGAACTACCCCTATTTGACGGCGGTTAACACGATCATCCCGGCGTTGATGGCCGGCAACAGCGTGATCCTCAAGCATGCGTCGCAGACGCTGCTGGTGGGCGAGCGTTTCGCCGAGGCCATGCGCCGCGCCCATCTGCCGGACGGCCTGTTCCACAATCTGCTGCTCGATCATCGGCAGACCGCCGCGATCATTGATTCGGGTCGAGTACAGCAGGTCAACTTCACCGGTTCAGTCGATGCCGGCAAGGCCATGGAAAGCGCCGCCACGGGACGCTTCATCGGCGTGGGCCTGGAGCTCGGCGGCAAGGATCCGGCCTACGTGCGGGCTGACGCCAACCTCGAGCATGCGGTGGAAAACCTGGTGGACGGCAGTTTCTTCAATTCCGGGCAGAGTTGCTGCGCCGTGGAACGCATCTACGTCGACCAGAAAATCTTCCCGGTATTTGTCGAGCGCTTCGCCGAACTGACCCGCCAGTACGTGCTGGGCAACCCGCTGGACGAAGCCACCACCCTCGGTCCGATGGTGACACCGGGTGCCGCGTTTTTCGTTCGTGGCCAGATCGCCGAAGCGTTGGCCCAGGGCGCGACGGCGCTGATCGATCCGCAGGCCTTTCCCGCCGACGTGCCGGGCAGTGCCTACCTCGCGCCGCAGGTGCTGGTCGATGTCAGCCATCAAATGTCGGTCATGCGCGATGAGAGCTTTGGCCCGGTGGTCGGCATCATGCCGGTGGCCAGCGATGACGAGGCCCTTGCCTTGATGAACGACAGTGAGTTCGGGCTCAGCGCGTCCATCTGGACCCGGGACCTCGCAGCGGCCGAACGCCTGGGCAACCAGATCGCCACAGGCACGCTGTTCATGAACCGCTGCGATTACCTGGACCCGGCGCTGGCCTGGACCGGCGTGAAGAACAGCGGGCGCGGCGTCACCCTGTCGCCACTGGGCTACGAGCACCTGACCCGGGCCAAATCCTTTCATCTGCGTCACGAGGTGTAGACCATGAACCTGACAGGAAACTGGAACTACCCCACGAGCGTTCGGTTCGGCGTCGGGCGCATCGCCGAGCTGGCCGACGTCTGTCGCAGCCAGGGTATCGAGCGCCCCTTGCTGGTCACCGACAGCGGCCTGGCCCGTGCGCCGATCACCACGGCGGCACTGGACGCGCTACGCACCGCCGGCCTGGGCGTCGCGTTGTTCTGTGACCTCAAGCCCAATCCGGTCGAAGCCAACCTGGCCGGCGGGCTCGACGCCTGGCGTGCCGGCAAACATGACGGTGTGATCGCCTTCGGCGGCGGCAGTGGCCTGGACATGGGCAAGCTGATTGCCTTCATGAGCGGCCAGACGCGCCCGGTCTGGGACTTCGAAGACATCGGCGACTACTGGACCCGCGCCGACGACAGCCGCATCGCCCCGGTCATTGCCGTGCCGACCACGGCGGGGACCGGCTCGGAAGTCGGGCGTGCGGCGGTGATCATCGACGAGCGCACCCACACCAAACGCATCATCTTCCACCCGAAAATGATGCCGCGCGTGGTCATCAGTGACCCGGCCCTCACCGTCGGCATGCCCGCCAAGGTCACCGCCGGCACGGGCATGGACGCGTTATCGCATTGCCTGGAAGCGTACTGCGCCCCCGGTTTTCATCCCCTGGCCGATGGCATTGCGGTGGAAGGCATGCGCCTGGTGGCCAACGCCCTGGTGAAAGCCGTACACACGCCGTCGGACCTCGAGGCGCGCGCACAAATGCTCGCGGCGGCGGCCATGGGCGCCACGGCATTCCAGAAAGGCCTGGGCGGGATGCATGCGCTTTCCCATCCGGTGGGTGCGCTGTACGACACCCATCACGGCATGACCAACGCCACCTTCATGCCCTATGTGCTGCAATTCAATCGCACGGCCATCGAGGAGCGCATCACCCGCCTGGCGGCGTACCTGCGCCTGCCCTCGCCGGGGTTCGACAGTTTCCTGGCCTTCGTCCTCAAGCTGCGCAAGGACATCGGCGTGCCCCATACGCTGGTTGAACTGGGCGTGGATGACCGGCAGGCGGACCTGATCGCGGACATGGCGATTGTCGACCCCTCGGCAGGTGGCAACCCGCTGCCCTTGACCCGGGACGGTGTGGCAAAGATTTTCGACGCGGCACTTCACGGCCGTCTGTAGGAGCGAGCCTGCTCGCTCCTACAGAAAACCAAGGTCGAGCCTACGGCGGCTCAGTTCGGCCTGTCCAAAACCTGAAAAGGGGCACACAACAATGAACCCAACAAGCCAGCCGGGCACCGACACACACGACGATGACGTCAAGGTGCTGCACAGCATGGGCTACGCCCAGCAACTCTCACGACGAATGGGTGTTTTCTCCAACTTCGCCATTTCCTTTTCGATCATCTGCATCCTTTCCGGCGGCATCAACTCACTGGCCCAGGGCACCTCGGGCGCCGGTGGCATATCCATCGGGATCGGCTGGCCGATCGGCTGCCTGATCTCCGGGGTATTCGCCATGGCCATGGCGCAGATTTCCTCGGCCTACCCCACCGCCGGCGGCCTCTACCACTGGGGCTCGATCCTCGGTAACCGCTTCACTGGCTGGCTGACCGCGTGGTTCAACCTGCTGGGGCTGGTCACGGTGCTGGGCGCGATCAACGTCGGCACCTATTACTTCTTTTTCGGTGCCTTCGGACCGGCACTGGGCATGGAGGACACGACCACGGTCAGAGTGATTTTCCTGGCAATCCTCACGGGCCTGCAGGCCTTGTGCAACCACTTGGGTATCGGCCTGACGGCCAAGCTCACCGACTTCTCCGGCTACCTGATCTTCGCCACGGCGCTGGCGCTGACCATCGTCTGCCTGATCTCGGCACCCAGCTACGAATTCGCACGGCTGTGGACCTTCGGCAACTATTCCGGCGAAGCGGGCGGCAGCGTCTGGCCGCAGGTCTCCAACGGCTGGGTTTTCATGCTCGGCCTGCTGTTGCCGATCTACACCATCACCGGCTATGACGCCTCGGCGCATACCTCCGAGGAAACCCGCAACGCGGCCATGTCGGTGCCCCGTGGCATGGTCATGTCGGTGGTCTGGTCGTTGCTGTTCGGCTGGCTGATGCTCAGTGCGTTCGTGCTGATGCTGCCGAGCATGGACGAAGCGGCCAAGCAAGGCTGGAACGTGTTTTTCTGGGCCATGAACACCCAGGTCAACCCGACCTTGAAACTGGTGCTTTTCGTGGCAATTTTCATCTCGCAGGTACTCTGCGGGCTGGCCACCGTTACCTCGGTTTCACGCATGATCTTCGCCTTCTCCCGGGACGGCGGCCTGCCCTGCTCCAAAGCCCTGTCCTCCGTCTCGCCGACCTTTCGCAGCCCGGTGGCGGCCATCTGGACCGGTGCCACCCTTGCCGTACTGTTCGACTGGGGCTCGTCGGTGATCTCGGTCGGGGCAACGCCGGTCTACACAATCGTGGTGTCCTGCACGGTGATCTTCCTGTTTTTCTCCTTCGCCATCCCCATCGTGCTCGGCCTGTTCACCTACGGGACGTCGAAGTGGCCGACCATGGGGCCATGGAACATGGGGCGATTCTGGTACTCGGTGTTCGCCACCCTCTCGATCCTGTCGATGATCATCATTTTCGTCATCGGCATCCAGCCACCGAACGATTGGGCGCTGTACATCACCATCGGCTTCCTGGTCCTGACCGCCATCGTCTGGTTCGGTTTTGAAGCCCGACGCTTCCAGGGGCCACCGGTGGGCGACATGATCGTCAAGCGCCAGGCTGAAATCGCTGCGGCGGAAGCGGCGTTGAACCGGAAATAGAGCGAGCAATGAGTAACCTGTGGGAGCGAGCTTGCTCGCGATGGCGGCGTGTCAGGCGCCATGGATGCTGGATGTGCCGGCCTTATCGCGAGCAAGCTCGCTCCCACAGGGTTTGTGGTGTTCCAACGCTTGGCTGACTGGCATTAGCCACCTCTGCCAGGCTTTTTTGTATGGCGATGATTTATCCTGTGCCCCCCGATTTCATCCCGGAGACACCTGTGCCCGCCCTCACCGCCCGCGAGGTTTACCAGCCGTTGCGCGATGCCGCCCAGGGTATTCGCACCTTCCAGCGTATCGATGAATACTGCACGTCGAACCTTGTACAGGTCGACATCGACGGCTGGCGCCTGTTGCTCGACGTCGACACCGGCCACTTGCGCCACTGCCTGCACGGCCAATGCCCCGATGGCCGCGAGTATGCGTTCGACAGCGGGCAGCGCTTCGGCACCGACCCGGTGAGTTTGCTCAGCACTTGGGAGCTGGCGCAGATTGAGCGGTTGCTGGCCTGAATCATTCGCAACCTGTCGTTCCCTGGCCGCACTTGTGATACACAAGCCGGAATGATTTCTGCGTCCAAGGAGATTCCGTCCATGCCCCGTTCCCCACGCCTTTCGCACTGGCTGGCCTGCACCCTGCTCGGTTTGTTCGCTGGCGTTGCCCAGGCCGGCACGACGCCCCCGGCCCCCGATGCCCTGCAACCCTTGCTGGCGACGATGAACGAGCGCTTGAACATCAGTGAGCTGGTGGCGCTGACCAAGTGGGACAGCGGCAAACCGGTCCAGGACAATGCCCGGGAAGCGCAAGTCATCGCCAACGCGCGCAAGCAGGCGGACCAGCGCAAGCTCGACCCCGACGATGTCGCCGACCTGATTGCGGCCCAGATCGAAGCCAGCAAACTGCTGCAATACGGCCGACTCGCTCAATGGCAAGCGGCGCACAAGGCACCGGACACGCCACGACCGGACCTCAACAACGACATCCGGCCCAACCTCGACAAACTGCAGAACCTGCTACTCACGCAGTACGCCGCGTTCCTGCCCTACCGCAAAGACCCGAACTGCCCGCAATGGCTGGCCACCGAACGCTCGGCGCTGATCAAGGATTACCTGCATGGCCAGGCGATGATTCGTGCGACGGGCGAATTGTGTGTTGTGGGTCGATGACAGCGAAGTGATCCAGACGAAGAGCCCGGCCCGATCTGTCGGGCTTTCATGGACGCGCTTTGCTCTTCAGTTCGCTGCCGCTTGGAACCGCTTGCGGTAAGCCGCCGGCAGTAGCCCGACGCGTTGTTGAAACAGCCTGCGAAACGAGTTGCCATCCTCGTAGCCCACGGCATAGGTGATGCTGTCCAGTGTCATGCGTGTGGATTCAAGCAATTGCTTGGCCTTTTCCAGGCGCAAGGTCTGCAGGTAGGCAATCGGCGTGTAGCCGGTGGCGTCCTTGAAACGTCGCTTGAAGTTGCGCACGCCGAAGCCGAATTGTTGGGCCACATCATCGATCAACAACGGCTGATTGAAGTGTTCTTCCAGCCAGTATTGCACCCGCAGGATATCGCCATCACCGTGGCTCTTGGGCATTGACCACATCACATACACCGACTGCTCGCTGCGCACCGAGTCGACCAACAGGTACTTGCCACACTTTTGCGCCAGTTCCAGTGACGCAAAGCGACGCACCAGGTGCAGCAACAGGTCCATGGCCGCACTCGCGCCGCCGCTGGTGACCACGCGATTGTCCTCGCAAATGATTTGCCCTTCGTCCAGCAACGCGTGGGTATAGCGGCGACGGAAAAGCTCGGCAAAAGCCCAGTGCGTGGTCGCACGGGTGCCGTTCAATAGCCCGGCCTCACCCAACATGAACGCCGCCGTGCACATGGAAGCCACCACCGCACCTTGGGCGTGCTGCTCACGCAGCCACGGTCCATAGGCGCAAAAGGCCGGCAAGGCGTCCTTGAGGGTGAAGAGGAATCCCGGGATCAGGACCAGATCGGTTCGCGGGATCTCGCCAGTGGAACGGTTCACATGCAACCGCTGCCCGCCCCAGGCGGCGACATCGGCGCCATCGAGCGAAGCGCTGACCACCCTGAACGGTGGTGGATCGCTATCGGCGAACAGGTTGGCGGCACTGAGCACTTCCAGGGCCATGGTTGCGCTGGCGGCGGAGCATTGATCCGCCAGTAACAAGGTGATGTGCATAGCGACCCCATTGCGCTTTTCGCATGTAAAATGTCATTTGCGCACCTACCTTAGCCGATTTACAAGGCCTAAAGTGCAGCCATCAACCCAACGGTGGCGTACTTATGAATCTCTGGTTTCGACTTTTCCTCATGCTGTTGCGTCGCCCGTGGCGCAAACCCGTGGACGCCTCGGCGACCACCGTTGTGCGCATGCGCGTGTGGCCGCTGGATCTGGACCTCAACCGGCACGTCACCAACGGTCGCTATTTCACGCTGGCAGACATCGGGCGAATGGATTACGTACTGCGCAGCGGGGCCTTTCGTGTGGCGCTTCGTCATAAGGCCGTGCCGATTGTCGGCGATACCTGGGGCAAGTTCCGCCGAGAGTTGCGCCTGTTCGAAGCCTTTGAAATACATACCCGTATGCTTGGCTGGGACGACAAGTGGAGCTTTATGGAGCACCGTTTCGTCAGCAAGGGCCGGGTGGTCGGCGTGGTGGTGATGCGCGGTCTGTTCCGCGCGGGTAGAGGCACGGTGGCACCCGGTGAATTCGCGCTGGAGCTGGGTTTGCCAGAGCAATCGCCGTCGATGCCGCCATGGTTGACGGACTGGTCGCGTAACTGCAACGACATGAGCCATCAGTTGCGTACACAAGAGGCTCCGCCTGCGCGGCAACCGGAGACAGTCGGCTGACCGCGATGTAAAACACCCTTTACATACGTGAAATCCCCGGCGAATATGTAAAGGGTCTTTTACATCAGGAAGAAGCAATGAAACGCTATTACATGGAAATGGGTGCCGCGGCGGCGCTGTACTCGGTATTGCTGATCTTGTCGGTCATCCTGCTCAAGGATCAGCAGGAAATGGCCATGGCGCTGAAGATCATCATCACGCTGTTGCCGGTGATTCCTGCGGGGCTGATGTGTTGGGCAGTGGTGCGCAACATGCGCACGCTGGACGAAATGCACTTGCGTATCCAGTACGAAGCGCTCGGTTTTGCCTTTGCCGCTTCGGCGCTGCTGACCTTCACCTACGGCTTTCTGGAGAATGTCGGCTTTCCACATGTGTCCTGGGTCTGTGTGTGGCCAGTGATGGGCCTGATGTGGATGATCGGGCTCAGACTGGCCAAGCGGCGCTACCAATGAAAAACCGTCTCAAGGAACTGCGTGCCGAACGCAAGTGGTCGCAGGTCGATCTGGCGGCGTTGTTGAATGTTTCGCGGCAGACCATCAATGCCATCGAAAATGGCCGCTATGATCCCAGCCTGCCCTTGGCGTTCCAGATTGCCCGGGCATTTGCGCTGCCTATCGAAAGTATTTTCGATGACGAGTTCGCCGGCTAATCTCTCTCTTCAATCAGGCGCCTGCCCATGAGCCATACGGAAACCCTCGCCAAAATCCTGCTCGGCCCGTTGCTGCTGATGCAGGGCCTGTACACGCGACGGGTGACGCCGAAGCTGCCGGAGGCCGAAGGTGAACGCCAGGGTGTGGCCGGCAGCGGCGATGCTCTGCGGTTGTTGATTGTCGGCGACAGCGCTGCGGCGGGGGTGGGTGCGGCGACTCAAGGTGAGGCGCTCAGCGGTCGGCTGGTGGAGCGCCTGGTCGAGGATTATCAGGTGTCATGGAAACTCTGGGCGCGCACCGGTCTGGATTCGCAAGGGTTGCTGGAGCTGCTCGAACAGCACGCCCCCGAGCCGTTCGATGTGGCGCTGTTGTCGATTGGCGTCAACGATGTCACCAGCTCGCTCACCCTGGATCAGTGGCTCGCTCGGCAACAGCGCTTGATGAGGCTGTTGTGCGACAGGTTCGCGGTGAGGCAGATTGTGGTCTCGCCGCTTCCACCGATGCATTTGTTCCCCGCCCTGCCGCAGCCGCTACGCTGGTTTCTGGGGTTCAGGGCGCGTCGCTTCAACGCACATCTTGCGGATCTGGCCGCAGGCGTGGATCAATGCACGATGCTGACCACCCCGCTGGCACCCGAACCGGGCTTGATGGCCAGCGATGGTTTTCATCCGGGGCCGATGCTCTACCATCAATGGGCCGACGATGCCGCCAGGGTTATCGATCAACGCTTTCGCACCACAACAATAAAAACAGGAGTTGAAGATGTCTGAGCTGAACCTGAACCCCAATGTCGCAGCGTCCCTGAAGCAGTGGCACGCAATGCTCGGCAACCGCGACTTGAGCGCCTTGCCCGAACTGCTCGATCCGCAGGCGGTGTTCCGCTCGCCGATGGCGCACACGCCGTATCCGGGGGCGCCAGTGGTGTCGATGATCCTCAACACGGTCATGAACGTGTTCGAGGATTTTGCCTATCACCGCGAGCTGGCGACGGCGGATGGCTTGAACGTGATTCTCGAATTCAGCGCCAGAGTCGGCGATAAAGAGCTCAAGGGCATCGACATGATCCGCTTCAACGAACAGGGCAGGATTGTCGAGTTTGAAGTGATGGTGCGGCCGCTAAGTGGCTTGCAGGCGTTGGGTGAGGAAATGGGGCGGCGCCTCGGTGCTTATCTGAAGGCCAGCAAAGCCTGACTTACCTGATTCAACAAATACCCTTGTGGGAGCGGGCTTGCTCGCGAAGGCGGTGAAACAGTCGATAGAGATGTTGACTGACACTCCGCTTTCGCGAGCAAGCCCGCTCCCACAGGTTTTGTGTGCAACCTGGAGTCTTCACGCTATCGGCTGATGGCTGGTCACGCAGTGAATCACGCCACCAACAGCGGAGATCGCGTCGATGTCGAGCCGCACCACCTTGCGGTTAAGGTTGAGCAACACTGACTCGGTGGTGATCGGGTTTCCACAAGGCCGCCGGCGAGTGATTACTGCACCGGAAACGTTTGCAGATAGGCCAACAGGTCTTCGATTTTTTCCGGATCGCTCAGGCCCCAGAAAATCATGCGCGTGCCAGGCACCACTTTCTTCGGTGCTTCAAGGTAGGCGATCAGGGTTTCGCGATCCCAGACCAGGTTGGCGGATTTCATCGCGTCGGAATACACGTAGTCGGTGGTGACGGCGGAGTGGCGACCGATCACGCCATTGAGCTGCGGGCCGAAGAAGGCGCGAGCCGATTCGCCGATCTGATGGCAGCCGCTGCAGAAGCGCTTGTACACTTTCTCCCCGGCCTGGACATCGCCCGCAGCAAGGGTGGGTGCGCTGAACAGGCCAGCGCTGAGGGCCAGGGCCAGGGCGGCGATTTTCTTCATGTTGCGTTTCCAGTCTGCGAATGCTCGCTATTGGAACATGCAGGCCGGGGATACCCCAAGTGGTCAAATGGACGCAATCCCTATGGGAGCGGGCTTGCTCGCGAAGAGGCCTTCACATTCAACATCGTAGGTGACTGGACTATCGCTTTCGCGAGCAAGCCCGCTCCCACAGGGACTTGTGCATGGCTTACTTTTTGTTGAGTTCAATGGCCGCCTGAATCAACGCCGTCAGCGCCGCTTCATCGATCTGCTCGCCCTCGCGGATATCGATGGCACGTCGGGTATTGCCTTCAAGGCTTGCATTGAACAGCTTCGACGGATCGTCCAGCGATGCGCCCTTGGCGAAGGTCAGCTTCACCACCTGCTTGTAAGTCTCGCCGGTGCAGAGGATGCCGGCACGGGACCACACCGGCACGCGCCACTTCCACTCTTCGATCACTTCGGGGTCGGCCTGGCGGATGATCTTGCGCATGCGGGCCAGGGTCTCGCCGCGCCAGTCGGCCAGCTCCCGGATTCGCTCGTCGATCAGCGCCGAGGCTTCGCTTGATTCAACCTTGTCCGTTTTCATCACCGTCTGCACCCTCATCATGATGGTTGTGACCGATGAGGGTAGACGGTGTTGGCGGCTTTTCACGGTGACGAACCTCAAGCCCGGCGCTGAAGGCCAGGAAGACGGCAGGCACGGTACGCCGATACGACAGGCTCCCTTGCCACAATTGTTCATTTGTCATCGAATTGTCATGCACCGTCCGCCATACTCAGCTCATCCAATGCGTGCTTTATCTTTCTGCTGCCTCTCCCGGCGGCTTTTTTTTGCCTGAAATTGCGCTTACAGGCATTCCTGCGCCGCACGCTCGAAACTGGACGGCACGAAGGTCGACGCCAGCAGCTTGCGCTCGTACAGGAACACCTTGCCGCCGTTCGAGGCCTTGTAGGTTTCAAGCACGTTGTCCGCCGCCACTTTGCTCGATACGACGATCCGGTAGCTGCGCTGGGTCTGCGACACCGTGGGCGCCAGTGCATCGTGCTGCAACTTCGGCACCACGCAATGGGTGTACGCCTCGGGTGACTTGCTGGTCTGCAAGGTCATGGTCGGATTGTTCGGCGTGGCACAACCGGCCAGCAACAGCGAGGCGAAGGCCAGGGTCGGGGCAAAAAAAGTGCGCATGGATCAGGTCCTGAAAAGCAATCTACGGTGAATGGGCTTGCCCGCCGTTCCGCGGACGTCGGGCTGGTTAATGGGTTGCTGCGGTTAATCCGGCGGATACCAGCGCCTTCAACGACGCATCGAATTGCTTCAATGCTGTCAGTTGCAAGTCGCGTTGCTGTTCGATTTGCGCGGCAATCTCGGGCGCGGCCTTGTCATGCACCCACACCGACGGCAGCTGTTTTTCCACCGCGCCTTCGGCCTTGCCGATGTATTGCAGGCTGGCGTCGTAGAACCGCGCGGCGAAACGCGCCTCGACCCGGTCGTTACGCTGGGTCAGCAACTGGTTGTGGGTATCGAGCATCACCACGACATCGGGATGGGCCTGCACCAGGGCATCAAGGTTGTCGTAGACCGTCACCGACAGAAAGCTCTTGTGCAACGAACTCAGCAGCCAATCGATGGCCAGTTGCGGATCGGAGCTGTCGACGAAGGCCTGGCGAATTCGCGCATCCAGTGCGTTCTTCGCGCCATTGACGGCCACTGAGTGGTATTGCTCAAGGTATTGCAGGTTTTCCACGGTGTGTTCGCTGTAGAGCACCCCGACCGTCTGACCGTATTGCAAGCCGCCCTGACTACCTGTGATGGGCGGCAGGTGGCAGGCGTGTGCGTCCCCGGCAAAGGCCGATGCGGTAGACGCAACGCTGCCCAGCAACAGGACAATCAAAGCCAGTCGGGTCAAGATTTTCATCGCGCAGGTTCCTTGAGCAGCGTGTTCAATGCCGGCAATTTTCCGCCTTTGCGCAAAAAACAGAACTTGCGATGCTTGATGGTGACTATTGACTGAACCAATAGTGCGGCGGCGCCAGCACAGGCCTCTGGCGCAAACTTACCGGTCAATGTCGAACAAGCGGCTGTGCCGGGCGCCCACTGTTGATTACAGTGGCGACTGCCCCCAAAACCTGATCAAGGAGCGAAACAATGGTGACCTGCTACCTGAAATACGTGCTCGACCCCTACCAGCTCGACGCATTCGAGCACTACGGCAAGTTGTGGATCCCCCTGGTGGAGAAGTTCGGCGGCCAGCACCACGGCTACTTTTTGCCCTCGGAGGGCGCCAACAACATCGCCCTGGCGCTGTTCACTTTCCCGAGCCTGGCGGCCTACGAACATTACCGGCAGCAATCGATGGACGATCCTGCGTGCATCGCGGCGTTCAAATACGCCGAAGACCGGAAATTCATCCTCAGCTACGAGCGTTCGTTCATGCGGCCGGTGTTTGCCTGAAAGGCTCGCTGACTCAATCTTTTTTCAGATCCAGGCAGTAGGTGTAGTAACCGGGGTCGCGCACCCAGCCCAGGGATTCATACAGGCGCTGGGCGGTGAAATTGTCGGTGGCGGTTTCCAGGGTCATGCCTTTGCCACCGGCCAGCCTTGCAAAATCCCTGGCGGTGTTCATCAGCAAGGTGCCGACGCCTTTGCCCCGGGCAGCGGGCGTGGTGAACAGATCACCCAGCAGCCAGGTGCGATGGGCGTCAATCGAGGAAAAAGTCGGGAACAGCTGGACGAAGCCGAGGTTTTCACCGTCGGTGTCCCGGGCAAGAAAAATCACCGATTCATCCCGGGCAATGCGCTCGGCGATGAAGGCGCGCGACTGCGCCAGGTTCGACGGCTGCTCGTAGAACATCCGGTAGGCGTCAAACAGAGGGGCGATCTGGTCGATATGCGATGCGTCGGCGCGCAGGGCCTGAATAGCCATGAGGGTGCTCCATTGCGGTCTCAAGGAATTACAGACTAGCAATGGCAACGGAACAGCGACTTAAAATTTTCTGAAAGCACCGCCACCCAATGTGGGAGCGGGCTTGCTCGCGAAGAGGCCGTGTCAGTCGACATAAATGTTGAATGACACACCGCTTTCGCGAGCAAGCCCGCTCCCACATTAGGTTTGCACATTGATTGCGGGTTGCAATCAGACCCGCACATTACGCCCCGGCAGTGAAGTGCGCTGGCTGCTTTCCCAGCCCTCGACCAACCCAACCGGTACATCCGCTGACGGCAGCATCTGCACGCCACGCACCAGGTCGGACGCCCGCTCAGCCAGCATGATGGTCGGCGCATTGAGATTGCCGTTCGGCTCGGTCGGGAACACCGACGAATCGATCACCCGCAGACCGGCGATGCCGCGCACGCGCAATTCGGAATCAACCACCGCCATGTCATCCTCGCCCATGCGGCATGAACCGCAGGGATGGTAGGTGCTTTCCAGGTTGTCGCGCACGAAGGCGTCGAGGTCTTCATCGCTGGTCACCTGCGCGCCCGGGGCGATTTCGCCGTCGCGGAAGCGGTCCATGGCTTTCTGGCCGATGATCTCGCGGGTCAGGCGAATGCAGCGACGGAAGCCTTCGCGGTCCTCTTCCCGCTCCAGATAGTTGAAGCGAATCTCCGGATGCTCGTACGGGTCAGCCGAGCGCACGCGCACGTACCCACGACTTTTCGGTTTGTTGGGACCTGTGAGCACCATGAAGCCATGGCCCTTGATCGGTTTGTTGCCGTCGTAGCGCATCGCTGCCGGCAGAAAGTGGAACTGGATGTCCGGCCAGCGCAGGCCTTTTTCGGAGCGAATGAAGCCACCGGCCTCGAAATGGTTGGTGGCGCCCAGGCCGTCCTTGAACAGTAGCCAGCGCAGACCGATCATCAGCTTGCTCAGCGGGTCCATCTTGCTGTTGAGGGTCACCGGTTCCTTACAGCCGAACTGGATGTACACCTCGGCGTGATCCTGCAGGTTCTCCCCTACCCCCGGCAGGTCATGGCGCACGCCGATCCCGGCCTTGCGCAGGACGTCCGCCGGGCCGATGCCGGAGCGTTGCAGCAGGTGCGGCGAGCCGATCGGGCCGGACGAGATCAGCACTTCGCGGTTGCAAAGCACCTGGTGGGTCTGGCCGCCGTGGTCATACATGACCCCCACCGCACGTTTGCCTTCGAGGATGACCTGGCGGGTCATCGCGTGAGTGATCACCGTCAGGTTCGGACGACCCATGGCCGGACGCAGATAGGCATTGGCCGTGGAGCAGCGCACGCCATTCTTCACGGTCATGTGCATGGCGCCGAAACCTTCCTGCATGTAGCCGTTGCAGTCTTCGGTCTTGATGTAGCCCGCCTCTGCGCCGGCTTCGACCCAGGCGCCGTACAGCGGGTTTTTCATGTGGTTGCCGTTGGTGGTGTGCAAGGGTCCGGTCTGCCCGCGATAGCTGTCGCCGCCCGACTCATAGCTCTCGGCACGCTTGAAGTACGGCAGGCAGTTGCGATAGCCCCAGCCTTCAGCGCCCAGGGATTCCCACTCGTCGAAATCCAGCGCATGGCCGCGGATATACACCAGGCCGTTGATCGAAGACGATCCGCCCAGAACCTTGCCCCGTGGGCAGTGAATGCGCCGACCATTGAGGAAAGTCTCCGGCTCAGTCTCGTAGCGCCAGTTGTACTTCTTGGTGTTCATCGGGATCGAGAAGGCACTGGGCATCTGGATCACTACGCTCTTGTCGCTGCCGCCGAACTCCAGGACCAGCACCGAGGTGGCCGGGTCTTCGCTCAGGCGGTTGGCCAACACACAACCTGCCGAGCCTGCGCCAATGATGATGTAGTCGTATTTTTGCGTGGTCATGCTTATCTCCCGACCGTCGATTCAGTGAATACCGGCAGTGGCTGCTGTTTGTGGGTCAGCGTGTCGCCGGTGGTGTATTGCGGGGAGGTTTTCTCGATCTGCTGGATCACCGCTTCTTCGCGCTTGAGGTCTATCGAGCGGCTCAGCCAGTAGTACGCCAGGCCCGAGACAATCAGCCCGACCAGCCAGGCGATGTCGATGCTGCCCAGTGCCTTGGCGAGCGGGCCGACATACACCTCGCGCTGTTCAACGCCGTCGAAGATGTAGAAAAACGGGATCATCGAGATAAAACCGATGGCATAGGCGGCGATGCCGCGCAGTCCCCAGCTGCCATAGATGTTGCCGTGGGGCATGAAGAAGTGCGGGATGGCGTAGCGGCCTTTGCGCACGAAGAAGTAATCGGTGAGGTTGACCGAGGTCCAGGGCACCAGGAAGTACAGCATCACCACCAGGTAGATCCCCAGCACCGACAGGCCTTTGCCCGAACTCTGGATGCTCAGGGCCACGCCCAGTTGCAGCAGGATCACGAAGCCGATGGCCAGGATGCGTGCCTTGCGGGTGGGTTCGATGTGCTTGATCGAGTCGACGCAGGTCAGCGTGGTCAGCTTGGCGCTGTAGATGTTCATCGCGATCACAGGCAGGAACGCCAGGATGGTGACCACCACCACCGCCGTGCCCATCAGTGGCGACACGGTGTTGCCGACTTGCCCCAGAGCCACCAACACGTCAGTGGTATGCAGGTGATCGGCCAGCCAGCCACCCACGGAAATCATCCATGCACCGGACAGCGAAGCCCCGAGGAACACCACCGCGATCAGCTTGCCGCTGGAAGTGTTTTTCGGCAGGTAGCGCGAGTAGTCCGACACATAGGGCGCATAGGCGATGTTGTAGCTGGCGGCCGCCGCAAACTGCGCAATGAAACCGGTCCAGTTGAAGCCCAGCGGCTCACGGGCCACTTCGCCTTCCGCGAGTGCCGGCAGCACCGCATCCGGCACCCAACCCATCAGCACCGCCATGGTCACCAGGCCATACAGCGGCAACGACAGGAACAGCGCCCATTTGAAGCTGCGGTGCATCCAGTCATGGCCGAGAATCGCCAGCACCGCCGCCGGGATGGTCACCGCCACCGCGATCACCGCAGGGCTGAAACCGAACAGCGTGTGCAGCCCCTGCATCATCAGCACCAGGTTGACGATGTTGAAACCGGCGAACACGAACAGCGTCGCCAGCAGCACCAGGATCACCCCGCGATAACCGAACTGCGCGCGGGACTGGATCATCTGCGGCAGGCCCAGGTGCGGGCCTTGCGAACCGTGAAACGCCATGAACAGCGTGCCGAACATGATGCCCAGCGTGCCGGCGAGGGTGGTCCAGAGCGCGGTCAGGCCGACGCTCGGGCCGACGAAGCCGATGGTCATGGTGAAGAAGGTGAAATTGCCGAGGAACCAGAACGGGCCCTGGCTCGACAGTTTGTCGGTGCGCTCGTTCTCGGGGATAAAGTCGATCGAATGCCCCTCGACGACGGATTTTTCGTCGAGGCTGGACACGCTCGGGGCGGACTTGGCGTTAGTGTTCATGATGGACTCTTATTGTTGGAAGATCATGACGAGATAACCGCGTTCTTTCGGGGGAACGACTCCCGGGGCGCGTCCTTGCCGTTCCCGAATTTCAAAGGTGCAATTGCTTTCAACTTTGGCGCAAAACCTGTGGAAGCGAGCTTGCTCGCGATGGGGGCGTGACATGCAACATTGATGTTGGCTGACAGTCCGCTATCGCGAGCAAGCTCGCTCCCACAGGGATTGCATTGTTCCTTGCTTAACTGATCAGCATCAGCCTGGCAGCGTGATCCAGACCGCCTTGGTTTCGAGCAGGTAATCGAGCTGCTCGGCGCCCAGGTCCTTGCCGAACCCGGACTGCTTGTAGCCACCGAACGGCATCGACGGGTCGAGGGTGCCGTGGGCGTTGACGTAGACCGAGCCGGCCTTGAGGCGCGGGATCAGGCTGTGCACTTTGCCAAGGTCGTTGGAATACAGTGCGGCAGCCAGGCCGTAAGGCGAGTCGTTGGCCAGGGCCAGGGCCTCTTCTTCATCGTCGAAAGGTGCGGTGACCAGCACCGGCCCGAAGATCTCTTCCTGGACAATGCGCATGTCGTTGCGGCAATGGGCGAAGATGGTCGGCTCGACGAAGAAGCCTGGGCCATCGATCGCTTGTCCGCCGTAGACCAGTTTGGCGCCTTCAGCCTTGCCGGTCTCGATGTACTCGGTCACGCGCTGCTTTTGCAGGGCCGAAACCAGTGGGCCGATGAAGCAGTCCGGGTCCAGGCCCGGGGCCATTTTCAGGGTGCGTGTATAGGCGATCAGCTCACCCAGGAATTGGTCGTAGACACTGCTATGAATATAGGCCCGTGTACCGGCGTCGCATACCTGCCCGGAGTTGAAAAACACGCCATTGGCGACCGCTTGGGCGGCGGCCGGGATGTCGGCGTCGGCGCAGACGATGACCGGTGATTTACCACCGAGTTCGAGGGTCAGGCGCTTCATGTCATCCAGCGCTGCGCGGCCGACAGTCTGGCCGACCGGGGTCGAGCCGGTGAAGGTCAGTTTGTCGATGCCGGGGTGGGTGGCCATGGCCGCACCGACCACACTGCCGCGCCCGGTGACGATGTTGATCACGCCGTCGGGGATGCCCGCTTCCTGCACCAGTTCAGCAAAACGCAGGGCCGACAACGAGGTCAGTTCGGCGGGTTTGACTACCACTGTGCAGCCGGTCGCCAGCGCCGCGCCGAGCTTCCAGGCCATGGTCTGCAGCGGGAAGTTCCACGGCACGATGGCGCCGACTACGCCGACCGCTTCCTTGCGGGTATAGGCCAGGTAGTTGCCCGGCAGCGAAGGTTCGACGGTACGGCCGTGCAGCTTGGTGGCCCAGCCGGCGAAATAACGCAGGGTATCGACGGTTCCCTGGATGTCCACGTCCTTGGCGAAGGCCACGGATTTGCCCATGTCGATCGATTCGATTTCCGCCAGTTCGGCAGCGTTCTGTTCGATCAGGTCGGCCAGGCGCTGCATCATGCGCTCGCGCTCGGCCGGTTTGGCCTGACGCCAGGCGCCGCCGTCGAACTGCGCGCGGGCGGCTTGCACGGCGCGGTCCAGGTCATCGGTGGTTCCCATGGGAATGCGGGTGATCAGGCCTTCGGTCGAAGGTTCGATGACATCGGAGGTCTGGCCGTCGCTGGCTTCGACCCAGGCGCCGCCGATGAACATTTTCTGGATCTTGCTGAGAAAGGTCTGGGTGGCTTCGCTGACGCCGAATTTCTGCAGGTAACTCTTGACGATCGTGTCCATTTTTATTCTCTCTGCCCGGCAGTCAGGTCCTGCCGGGGCTCTGGTTTCTGAGCTTTGTGGTTTCGATGATCAGGCTGGAGTCGACTCGCTCTCGGCGGCCGCACGTACCTTGCCGCGCTCGTGGAAGATGAAACCGATGCTGTTGAGCAGCAGTTGCGCGGCGAGGATCGAGGTCATGCCGGTCGGGTCGTACACCGGCGCCACTTCCACCAGGTCCATACCGACGATGTTGCCCTTGCTGCGCTTGGCCAGGGCCTGGATGATTTCCAGCACTTCGTAGTAGAGGAAGCCGCCGTGGCTCGGGGTGCCGGTGCCGGGGGCGATGGACGGATCGAAACCGTCGATGTCGATGGTGATGTAGTAGTTGATGTTCTGCGGGATCAGAGCCAGCACACCCTCGACGCCGAGGCGGCGCACGTCGCGCACCGAGAGGATTTTCGAGCCGGCTTCATGGGCCGCTTCGTAGTCGTCACGGTTGGAGGAGGACACGTTGCGGATGCCCATCTGGGTCATGCCGACGATGTGGTTCATTTCGGATGCACGGCGCAGCGGATTGCCGTGGCCGTAGCGCACACCGTGGCGCTCGTCGACGAAATCCAGGTGCGCATCGAAGTGAATGATGTGGATCGGGCCGCGGCCTTCGAAGGCCTTGATCACCGGCGCGTGCACCGAGTGGTCGCCGCCGAGCACCACCGGCATCACGCCGGCATCGAGGATCTTGCGCACGGCGTATTCGGTGTTCTTGTTGCTGGTGGCCATGTCGGTGTGGACGATGTCGGCATCACCAACGTCGACCATGCGCACATCCGATGCGGTGAGGTACATCACGTCATCTTCGTGATCGTAGGCGCCGGCGTGGCCGAAGGAAAACAGCGTCGATGCTTCACGAATCCCGCGGGGTCCGAAGCGTGCGCCGGAGCGCCACTGGGTGCCCATGTCGTTGGGCACGCCCAGCACCGCGACGTCGGCATCCAGTGCATCCCAATCGGTGCACACCGGGGATTTGCCAAAGGTGCAATGACCCACGAATGGCAGGTTCAGGCGACCGGATTCATAACCGTTGTTCGACATTTCTAGCCTCTCCACTTCTTGTTATCGGCCTGGCGGACTGCAAGGCGACCGCCGTTGGAAAGACTATGGGCGCAGGTTTTCGTGGAAAAAATGCTAAACATCAGATACTCATATCGGCATTCCCGATGCGTCCACCGGCCGGAGGTCCAAGATGATCCAGCTGCACGATGTCGACCTGAAACTGCTCAGGGTGTTTGCCACGATTGTCCGCTGCGGCGGTTTCTCGGCCGCGCAGGCGGCGCTCAATGCCGGGCAGTCGACCATCAGCGAGCAGATGACCCACCTGGAAACCCGCCTGGGGGTCAAACTCTGCCAGCGCGGGCGCAGCGGCTTTCGCCTGACCGAACAGGGCGTGGCGATTCATGAAGCCACCCAGCGCCTGCTGTCGGCGGTGGAAAACTTCTGCATGGACGCCGACGTGCTCAAGCAGCACATCAGCGGCAAGCTCAATCTGGGGATCATCGACACCACGATCACCGATCCCGACTCGCCGATCCCGCGCACCACCCAGCGCTTCGTTTCCCGCGGCCACGACGTGCACCTGAACGTGTACGTCGGTACCCCGGCGGAACTCGAAGAACGGGTGCTCGACGGTCGCCTGCACCTGGCCATCGGGCACTTCCCGATCCATGTGCCGGGGCTGCTGCAATCGCCGCTGTACCAGGAAGCCCTGGGCTTGTATTGCGGGCGGCGCCACCCGCTGTTTGGCAGCCAGGCTGAAGGTGCGGAACTGCTCGAAGAAGTCGCTGCCGGGCGCATCGTCGTGCGCGGCTACATGCAGCAATACGACCTCGAACACCTGGGCGTCAGCAAGGCGGCCGCCACTGTCGATAACATCGAGGCTTCGGCCATCCTGATCATCTCCGGCGCCTATGTGGGCTTCCTGCCCGAGCACTTCGCCAGCCAGTGGGTCAAGAGCGGCGAGATGCACCAACTGGCAGCCGCGAGCCTGCGCCTGAAGTCACCCTTCGACGTGATCACCCGGCGCGGCACGGCGCCGCCGCCCATCCTCCAGGCGTTCCTCGAGGACCTGGCCGCCAGCGCCCGTAAAACCGCCAAGCCGTGATATGACACTCGCCAAATTGAAATTTTGCCGGGCATACTGATTTTAGTTCGCCAACCTTGCAGGCCCGTCATGCGCATCCACGTCACCTTCATCGACCGCGTCGGCATCACCCAGGAAGTGCTGGCCCTGCTCGGTGGACGCAGTTTCAACCTGGACGCTGTGGAGATGGTCCCGCCCAACGTCTACATCGATGCGCCGACCCTCGGCGCCGAGGTGCTCGAAGAGTTGCGCGAAGCCCTTTTCGATGTGCGCGGCGTGCAGGCCGTGACCATGGTCGACATCCTTCCGGGGCAACGCCGGCGCCTGCAACTGGACGCCTTGCTGGCAGCCAGTTCCGAGCCGGTGCTGGCGGTGGATGACCGTGGTCATGTGCTGCTGGCCAACCCGGCGCTGATCGCCCTGTGCGGCCGCGAACCGGCCGGTGAGTCGCTGACCGCCCTGTTCGACGATGCCGATTTGCAGCGCACCCTGATCGCCCATCATTTCCGCCTGCCGATGCACGAGGTCAGTCTCGGCGGCCAGACCTTGCTCCTCGACGCGATGCCGATCACCGACGCCGGCGCCCTGCTCACCCTGTATCAACCCAATCGCATCGGCGAACGCCTGTCGGCGCTGCACCACGACCATGCCGAAGGCTTCGATGCGCTGCTTGGCGAATCGCCGCCGATCCGCGCGCTCAAGGCCCGCGCGCAACGGGTGGCGGCCCTTGATGCGCCGCTCTTGATCCAGGGTGAAACCGGCACCGGCAAGGAGCTGGTGGCCCGTGCCTGCCATGCCGTCAGCCCGCGCCATGACGCGCCATTCCTGGCCCTGAACTGCGCGGCACTGCCGGAGAGCCTCGCTGAAAGCGAGCTGTTCGGCTACGCCCCCGGCGCCTTCACCGGCGCGCAACGGGGCGGCAAGCTCGGCCTGTTGGAACTGGCCGACCAAGGCACGGTCTTCCTCGATGAAGTGGGGGAAATGTCGCCTTACCTGCAAGCCAAGTTGCTGCGTTTCTTGAGCGATGGTTGCTTCCGTCGGGTGGGGGGCGACAAGGAAGTGCGGGTCAATGTGCGGGTACTCAGCGCGACCCACCGCGACCTGGAAAAAATGGTCGCCGAAGGACGTTTCCGCGAAGACCTGTTCTACCGCCTCAACGTGCTCAACCTGCAAGTGCCGCCGCTGCGCGAGCGCGGTCACGACATCCTGCTGATGGCCAATCACTTCATGCAACAGGCCTGCGCGCAGATCCAGCGACCGGCCTGTCGCCTGGCACCGAGCACCTTCAGCGCCCTGCTCGGCAACCGCTGGCCGGGCAACGTGCGGCAACTGCAAAACGTGATCTTTCGCGCGGCGGCGATCTGCGAGAATCCGTTGGTGGACATCGACGACCTCGACATCGCCCGCACCGCCGTCGAGCGGCAAAACGACGGTGAAGTGGGCAGCCTGGAAGAGGCTGTTGGCGACTTTGAAAAGAACCTGCTGGAACAGCTTTATCGCAGCTATCCGTCCAGTCGGTTGCTCGCTGCGCGGTTGCAGACGTCCCATAGCGCCATCGCGATTCGCCTGCGCAAGTATGGGATTCCCAGCAAACCGTAAGACTGACTCGGTCAAAATGTGGGAGCGGGCTTGCTCGCGAATGCGGTGTTTCATTCACCATCAGTGTTGCCTGACAGGGCGCCTTCGCGAGCAAGCCCGCTCCCACAGGGGGATCAGTGTTGTTGCCGGATTCTCTGTCTGAAAATCGATACGGCGTAGCGAAATCAAGACAACCACTTGCCTGCCAGCAATCACGGCGCTTGCGTCCGGGGCTTTGCTTGCCCGTATTGATTTCAATACAGCACTTGTCATCCCCCTTCTTGCAAAAACACTTCAAACCATTGATTTAAAAGAACTAATAAACCTTGGCACCGCCCTTGCTATCACTCCTCCAACCCCGCTCGTCGCCCCGCCACGAGCCTTAAAACAATAAGGAGTTGATATGAGCCAATTGCGTTTTACCGTCGATCACGAATGGTTGCGCCTTGAGAGCAATGGCCTGGTCACCGTCGGCATCACGGCGTTTGCCCAGCAGGCGCTGGGGGATGTGGTGTTCGTTCAGGTGCCTGAACTGGGCGCCTTCGGTGCCGGCGCTGAAGTGTCGGTACTGGAGTCGGTGAAAGCCGCCAGCAGCATCGGCATGCCGCTGGACGGTGAGGTGGTCGAGGTCAACGACACGCTGGAGAGCAGCCCGGAACTGGTCAACGAAGACCCGTTGGGCGAAGGCTGGTTCTTTCGCTTCAAACCGGTCGATGTCGAGGCGTTGAGCGACTTGCTCGATCAAGACGCCTATGCACGCCTGACCGCCGAACACGCCGACGCTTGAAGCCCCCCACGAATCCGGAAAAAGGACCACACCATGTTCAGCAAACACGACCAGATCAAAGGCTACGACGACGAACTGCTGGCGGCGATGAACGCCGAGGATGCGCGGCAGGAACACCATATCGAACTGATCGCCTCGGAAAACTACACCAGCCAGCGGGTGATGCAGGCCCAGGGCAGCGGCCTGACCAACAAGTACGCCGAAGGGTATCCGGGCAAGCGTTACTACGGCGGCTGCGAGCACGTCGATGTGGTCGAACAACTGGCCATCGACCGCGCCAGGCAGCTGTTCGGCGCCGACTACGCCAACGTCCAGCCGCACTCCGGCAGCCAGGCCAACGCCGCGGTTTATCTGGCGTTGCTGCAAGCGGGCGACACCGTGCTCGGCATGAGCCTGGCCCACGGCGGCCACCTGACCCACGGCGCCAAGGTGAGTTTTTCCGGCAAGCTGTACAACGCGGTGCAGTACGGCATCGACACCGCCACCGGCCTGATCGATTACGACGAAGTCGAGCGTCTGGCACTGGAGCACAAGCCGAAGATGATCATCGCCGGCTTCTCGGCCTATTCGAAGACCCTGGACTTCCCGCGCTTTCGTCAGATTGCGGACAAGGTCGGTGCGTACTTCTTCGTCGACATGGCCCACGTCGCCGGGCTGGTGGCCACGGGGCTGTACCCGAACCCGCTGCCCTACGCCGACGTGGTCACCACCACCACGCACAAGACCCTGCGCGGCCCCCGTGGCGGTCTGATTCTGGCCAAGGCCAACCCGGAGCTGGAGAAGAAGCTCAACGCCGCCGTGTTCCCCGGCGGCCAGGGTGGCCCGCTGATGCACGTGATCGCGGCCAAGGCCGTGTGCTTCAAGGAAGCGCTGGAGCCGGCATTCAAGACTTATCAGGCGCAGGTGATCCGCAATGCCCAGGCCATGGCGCAGGTGTTTATCGAGCGCGGTTATGACGTGGTGTCCGGCGGTACCGACAACCACCTGTTCCTGGTCAGCCTGATCCGCCAGGGTCTGACCGGCAAGGACGCCGACGCCGCCCTCGGGCGTGCCGGCATCACCGTGAACAAGAACGCCGTGCCCAATGATCCGCAATCGCCATTCGTGACCTCCGGCCTGCGCATCGGTACGCCGGCGATCACCAGCCGTGGTTTCAAGGAAGCGCAAAGCATCGCCCTGGCCGGGTGGATCTGCGACATCCTCGATCACCTGGGCGATGCCGACATCGAAGCCAATGTCGCCCACCAGGCGGCCGCCCTGTGCGCGGACTTCCCGGTCTATCGCGACTAAGCACACAACACAAAACCCTGTGGGAAAAAACCTGTGGGAGCGAGCTTGCTCGCGATGGCGGACTTTCATTCAACATCAATGCTGAATGTAATGGCCTCATCGCGAGCAAGCTCGCTCCCACAGGTTCAGTACCCTGTTGCACAAGGAAAACACCATGAACGCCATTGTCGAATCGACCGGCAACCACCCGGCCAAGGTGGAAGTCGGCACCAAACTGCGCGGCGCGGACAAGGTCGCGCGGATTCCGGTGAAGATCATTCCCACGGATGAATTCCCGCGCAAACCCGACTGGATCCGCGTGCGCATGCCAATCTCTCCCGAGGTCGAGCGGATCAAGCAACTGTTGCGCAAGCACAAGCTGCACAGCGTCTGCGAAGAAGCCTCGTGCCCGAACCTCGGCGAGTGTTTTTCCGGTGGCACCGCGACCTTCATGATCATGGGCGACATCTGCACCCGGCGCTGCCCGTTCTGTGATGTCGGCCATGGCCGGCCCAAGCCGCTGGACACCAACGAGCCGATGAACCTGGCCGTGGCGATTGCCGAGCTGCGCCTGAAGTACGTGGTGATCACCTCGGTGGATCGCGACGATTTGCGCGATGGCGGCGCCCAACACTTTGTCGATTGCCTGCGCGAGATCCGCAAGCTGTCACCCGGTGTGCAGCTGGAGACCCTGGTGCCGGATTATCGCGGACGCATGGACGTGGCCCTGGCGATCACCGCCACTGAGCCGCCGGATGTGTTCAACCACAATCTGGAAACCGTACCGCGCCTGTACAAGGCCGCGCGCCCCGGTTCGGACTTCGAGTGGTCACTGGACCTGCTGCAGAAGTTCAAGCTCGCCGTGCCCCACGTACCGACCAAATCCGGCCTGATGCTGGGCCTGGGCGAAACCGACGAGGAAGTCATCGAAGTCATGCAGCGCATGCGCGAGCACGACATCGACATGCTGACCCTCGGCCAGTATCTGCAGCCCTCGCGCAGTCACCTGCCGGTGCAGCGCTTCGTGCACCCGGACACCTTTGCCTGGTTCGCCGAAGAAGGCACGCGCATGGGCTTCAAGAACGTGGCGTCCGGGCCGCTGGTGCGCTCGTCCTATCACGCCGATCAACAACTTCATGGAGGTGCCGGCGGTTTCCAGCCATGATGGAGTGACTGGTCATGCATGGAGCCGTTCCCGATGCCGCGTTCACCCTGTCTGTTGTTGCTGTGCCTGAGCCTTGCCCTGCCGTGCATGGCCGACGACTCGAAACCCGGGCACATGCTGTATGTGCGCAGCGTCGACCCGGGCATCGTGCAGGACATCCGCTACGCCAGCGCACACAATTTCACCGGGCACCCGCTCGACGGCTACCAGGCGGCGGAGTGCCTGCTATCGCAGGACGCGGCGAAGGCGTTGGCCCGAGTGCAAAGCGCACTGAAAGCCGAAGGCTACGGCTTGAAGGTATTCGACTGCTATCGCCCGACCCGCGCGGTGGCGGACATGGGCCGCTTCGCCAGCGAACCCGGCGACCCGCTCAAGACCGAGTTCTATCCGCGGGTCGACAAGCAGGACTTCTGGCGCCTGGGGTATGTGGCCCGGGTGTCCAATCACTCCCGGGGCAACACCGTCGACCTGACCCTGACCGGCCCCGACGCCCTGCCCGCCGACACCTGGACGCCTTCGGTGAAACCGGCGGATTGCACGGCGCCTTACGGCGAGCGCTGGCACGACGGCGCGCTCGACATGGGCACCGGGTTCGACTGCTTCGATGAGCGGGCACATACCGACTCGGCGCTGATCAACGCCACGGCCAAGGCCAATCGCCAGCGACTGACCCGTGCCATGGCCAAGGAAGGCTTTGTAGGGTATTCGGCCGAGTGGTGGCACTTCACGTACAGCGGCAATCCGCCGAAGCCGGACGTCATGGACTTCCCCATCACGCCGTTGACGCCATGAACCCTCTGCTCAAGGCCCTGTTGATGGCGTTTTTTCCGCTGGCCGCCATGGCCCAGGGACTCGACGGCAGCGACCAACTGATAGTGGTCACCAGTAAAGGCTGGAATGACATTCGGGGTACTGCCCAGCGCTATGAACGGCACGGGCAGACCTTGCGCAAATTCGAAGCGCGCTTTGCAGTCGTTCTCGGCAAGAACGGCATGGGCTGGGGCAAGGGGCTGCTCGACAACGGGCAACCTGGAGGACCGGTCAAACAGGAAAGCGACGGCAAGGCGCCAGCTGGCATGTTCAAGCTGGGCACGGCGTTTGGCTACGCGCCTTCGGCCGATACCCGCCTGCCCTATCTGTCGCTGACACCGACCATCGAATGCGTAGATGACAGCCAATCGACTCGCTACAACGAACTGGTCGACGGCACGCTGGTCGCCAAGGACTGGAGCAGTTCCGAACGCATGCGCCGCAACGATGACTTATACCGCCAGGGCATTTTCATCCAGCACAACACCCCGGCCTCTCCCGCTGCCGGTTCGTGCATTTTCTTCCACATCTGGCGCGGCCCCACGGCGCCGACCCGTGGCTGTACGGCCATGGACCCGGTGGATATCGAGCGGCTGCTGGATTGGCTGGACCCGGGCAAATCCCCGGTGCTGGTGCAACTGCCTGAAGCACAGTACGAGCAGTTGCGTGAGCGCTGGAAACTCCCCGAACGCTAGTCAACGCCGGTCCCTGTGGCGAGGGGGCTTGCCCCCGTTGGGCTGCGAAGCGGCCCTAAAAGATGGGCCTGCTGCGCAGTCCAACGGGGCGGTGCGGCGATCCGACAAGCCGCCCCCTCACCACAAAAGCCCCCTCGCCACAAATGCGGGGTTAACCCCGCTCAACCATCACAGCACCCATCGACGGCTTGGCCAGCGCGTAATAAATCACCCCCGGCACCAACAAGCCGACGATCCAGGAAATGTCAACGCCGCCCAGTTGCGCAACCATCGGCCCGGAGTAGAAATGGGTGTCGACAAAGGGCAGCTGGATCAACACGCCGATCACGTACACGCTGATCCCCAGCACGTTCCAGCGACCGTAGCGGCCGTTCGGGTCGGACAGCGCCGGGATGTCGTAGCGTTCCTTGTTGATGAAGTAGTAGTCCACCAGGTTGATCGCGCTCCACGGGGTGAAGAACGTCAGCAGGAACAGGATGAAGTACTTGAACGAGTTGAGGAACGAGTACTGCCCCGCCAACGCCAGTGCGGTGGACGCCGCGACGATCAGCAGCACAAACAGCATGCGCTGGCGGGCGCTGATTTCCAGGCGGCGACGGAAGCCACTGATGATGGTGGCAATGCACATGAAGCTGCCGTAGGCGTTGAGGGTGGACACCGTGACCTTGCCGAACACAATGCTCAGGTACAGCAAGGACGCGATCACACCGCTACTGCCCAGACCGACAATGGTCGCCACTTCGTGCCCACGGAAATTCGCTCCGGCCAATGCGGCGGCGAACACCCCGAGCACCATCGAAGCTTGGGCCCCCAGCACCGTGCCGAGACCGACAGCGGCGAAGGTTTTCCACGACGACGTCTTGCTCGGCAGGTAGCGCGAGTAGTCCGCCACATAAGGGCCGAAAGCGATCTGCCAGGACGCCGAGAGCGACACCGCCAGCAGGAACGTGCTCCAGCTGAAATGACGGTTGTCGAGCAGCAGGCTGATGTCGTTGAGGGTCATCAACCGGGTGAACAGGTAGGCGAAGGCGATGATGCCCAGCACGCTGGTCACCCGCCCGACCAAGTGAATCACCCGATAGCCGAAGATCGTCAGGAACGCGATGCACGCCGCGAAAATCAGGATGCCGGCGCTGTCGCTGACACTGATCAACTGAGCAATCGCCTGCCCCGACAGCACCGCGCCGGTGGCGCTGAAACCGAGGTACATCAGGCACACCAGGACAATCGGGATCGCCGCGCCATACACCCCGAACTGCACGCGGCTGGAGATCATCTGCGGCAGCCCGAGCTTGGGCCCTTGCGCCGCGTGCAGCGCCACCACGGCGCCGCCGAGCACTTGCCCGATCAGCAAGCCGATCAGCGACCAGAACACATCGCCGCCCAGTACCACGGCGAGGGCGCCGGTGACGATGGCGGTGATTTGCAGGTTGGCGCCAAGCCACAGGGTGAACTGGCTGTAGAGGCTGCCGTGACGCTCGGCCTCGGGAATGAAATCGATCGAGCGGGTCTCGATCAGGGGACTGCGTTGAGCACTCATGAAAGTGTTTCCTTTGTGGAACTGTTTTTGTTGTCAGGGACGGAATCTAAAAGGTCTTGGTTGCACTGGCTACAAGGGTCGCCGAACACAGGTCGTCATAGCCATACCAACTGCTGCACTCGCTTTTCGACAAGTCCGTGTCGACGTAGCTCAGGCCCCAGGTCACGCCGACGAAGTCGCGTGTCAGCTTGGCCTCCCACTCGTAGTAAGACTCGCGGTTATCGCCACTGGCGGACCAGAACGCGGGGTCTTTCACATCGTTGCGTCCAAAGCGCAGCTCCAGGCCGACTTCAGCCGGCAGATCGATTTTGTAACCCAGGTAGGTGTACAGGGTGTCCTGGTCCTCGCCGAAAAAGTTCGGTGTGTCCTTTGAGTAATAGGCACCGAGCTTGACGCCATACAGATCGACAATGGCGTACACCTCACTGAGGTTGAATTCGGAGCTTTTCGGGTAGTCGTACTTGATGTAGCCCAGGTCCAGGCTGATGGCCTCGCTCGCCTGCCAGTAGTAACCCGCGTAGTACTCAAGCTCCTGCCGGGTATCGAAGCCGCCACCGAAATCCACATTGGAGGTCCAGGCGCCGATGTACAGGCCACTGCTGTGCAGCAGCGTTGCCCCGCCCTGCACGGCCGGATCACCCAGGGTTTGCGAGATGCCACGGGTACGGTAGTCGCTGACCACGCCCAGGGTCATGTCAAGGCTGAAGTCATCGTTGAGGGCCAGGGCGTGGCTGCTCAGGGGGGCCAATGCCAGTGCGGCGAGGGTCAATGCTGAAAGTGCGTTCATACAGTTCTCTTGTTGTTATGGCGTACGGGGAATTTCAGGCATGGCGATGCCAGGCCCCTCGCGCTACGAGGGGCTGGCGGTGTTTGCTTATGTCGGGTGTTCGCAGGTCAGGACGCGGGGGCGTAGACCTGCTTGCCGGCGAAGAAGGTGTTCAGGACTTTGGTTTCGAACAGGTCGTCATCGCTGACCTTGAACACGTCGCGGTCGAGGATGATCAGGTCAGCCTGCTTGCCCGGTGCCAGCGAACCGATCTGCTTGTCCAGGCCCAGGGTTTTCGCCGCATTGAGGGTGTAGGCATAGAACATGGTCTTGCGGTCGATGCTTTCCTTGGCATTGAGTACACCCAACGGACCCTTGCGGGTGCTGGCCTGGGCAATGGCGTTGAACGGATTGGCACTCGATACCGGCCAGTCGCTGCCACCGGCAATCGTTGCGCCAGCGTCATGCAGGGACCGCGCGGGATACTGGTAACCGTAGGCAAAGGCGCTGATGTAGGGTTTGACCAGTTCGACGGTGTAGGACTCGCCGGTGGCCCACAGCAGTTGCATCGAGGCGATCACGCCGAGCTGCTTGAAGCGTGGAAACTCCTTGGGATTGACCAGTTGCAGGTGCGCGATGCTGTGCGGCACCGGCTTCGGGCTGAGCTTGCGCGCATAGGCCACGCCATTGAGCGCCTCACGCACCGCGCGGTCGCCCACGGCGTGCATGTGCACGATCCAGCCGCGTTTTTCCGCCGCCACCACCAGTTCACCGAAGTGCGCCGGGTCGGTCAGCAGTTGTCCGTCCTTGTGGCTGTTCTTGTACGGCACGATGACCGCAGCGGTTTGCCCCGGGAACTCGAGAATGCCGTCGACAAAGACCTTGATGCCGGGGAACGTCAGGTTAGGCACGCCCTCGAACTGCTTCATCACCGTGGCGATCACTTCCAGGTCGGCCGGTTTGCTCTTCGGGTTGGTGACCATCAACGCGGCAACGTGGGCGCTGAGTTCGCCGTTCTGCGCCAGCGCCTTGTACAGCGGCAGGACGCCGACGGATTCTGCGGTGGCATGGAAATCGAACAGTGAGTCTTCACTGCCGCCGTTCGCCGCGGCGTCCATCCACGCAGTGATGCCGAACTGGTTGTTGACCCGCACCGCTTCTTTCGCGGCCTTGAGCATGGTCTCCTGGCTGGGCGCGGGAATCGCGCTGCGTACCACGTCCCAGCGGGATTCGGCAAAGTAGCCGTTCGGCGTGAAGTCCGCTTCATGGCCGACGTAACCGCGCTCTGTCTCCGGCAGGCTCTTGACCAGGGCAGCATCGATGTTCAGACGCTTGAGCATCGCGTTGTTGGCCCAACCGGTGTGGCCGTCGATGCCGCTGAAGACGATGGGCTGATCGGCCCAGCGTCCCTGATTGAATACCTTTCCCAGTTCACGGCTTTTTTCCCAATAGGCCGAACTGACCCCGGCGACGCTGATCACGTCGCCAGCCCGGGCACGCCCGGCCTTGTCCTCTTCAATCAACCACTGCTCAAGTACGGGCAGCGGTTTGACTTCGTCCAGCAGGTTGGCCTTCATGCTGTCGAACGCCCCCACCACCGGGTGGCTGTGGGTGTCGATCATGCCTGGCATCAACACCTTGCCCGCCAGGTCGATGCGCTGGGTGTCGGCATCGGCCAGGGCGTTGATTTCGGCATCACTGCCGACTTTCAGAATCTTGCCGTCTTGCACCGCAACAGCTTGCACCAGCGCCTGGCCGGGTTCGGCGGTAAAGACCTTGCCGTTGAACAACACCAGGTCAGCGGCGGCCATCGCCTGCACCGAGGACAAGGCCAGTGCGGCGGCCAACAGGTTTGGAATCAATCGCATCGGAACGCTCTCTGATTTTTATTGGGCGGATCGGGAAGTAACAGCCTGGGAAACCACATTCGGCGCAAGCCCCAGGAACGGCGCCTTGGCCCACACGACCTTGCCGCCGACCAGCGTCAGCAGCACGCCATTGCGGCCCAGTTCCTCCTCGGGCACCTGCATGAAGTTCTTGTCGAGCACGATCAGGTCAGCGAACTTGCCGACTTCGACCGAACCCAGCACCGCATCCAGCTTCAGCTGTTGGGCGGCATTGAGGGTGATGCTGCGCAGCACTTCGGCTCGCGACATGGCCGGATCGTTGTTGAGTCGCCCGGCATATTTGGGTCCATAGCTATGCGGATTGGTGGGGTCGCCGGAGCGGGTAACACCGACTTTCAGCGCCAGGAACTCATCGAGGGGATCGACCGGCCAGTCGCTGCCAAACGCCACACGGCCACCGGCATGGGCGATGCTGCCCGAGGGCTCCATGCGTTCGAATCGCTCGGCGCCGAGGTGATCGCTGGTGCCGTCGACCGTGGACGGTGCCTGCTGCGCCCACTGGAACGACATGGTGGCCGTGACGTCCAGTGCCTTGAAGCGTGGGTAGTCGGCAGGGTCGACCGACTCGGCGTGCGCGATGGCCGGGCGCAAGTCCTGACCGGGCAGTTCCTTGCGCACGTAGGCGACGCTATCCAGTGCATCGCGCACCGCGCGCTCGCCGGTGGCGTGCAGGTGCGGATCGAAACCGGCCTTGACCGCTTGCAGCAACAGCGGATTGAGCACCTGCGGCGGGAAGTACAATTCGCCCAGGTTCTTGCCCGGCGTCCACTTCGGCGCCTGTTCGGTGCCGCTGTTGTGCAGATACGGGGTCAACATGGCGCCGGTGTCCGCCGGGGCATTGATGATGCCGTCCATGAACAGTTTGACGTGGCGCATGTTCACGCCCGGCGCGACATGCACTTCGCCCTGGTCGTAGGTGTTGGCCAGGGCCTTGGCCTCGGCGATGGTTTTGACCGGGTCGGCGGCAGCGGCGGCCGGGTCCAGCTTGATCGCCAGCAAGGCCCGGGCGGTCAGTTCGCCGGATTTTTGCAGGTTGGTGAAGGCCTTGGCGCTTTCCGGTCCCGACAGGGCATCGAAGAAACTGGTGATGCCCTGTTGGCGCAGGGCGTCGAGGGCCGCACGGGTCTGGTTGAGTTTTTCTGCATCGGTGGCGGGCGGCACCATGGCAGCCAACGACTCGGCGGCGCCGTCCTCGCAGATGCCGTTCGGATTGCCGGCGCTGTCACGTCGGTACTTGCCGTCTTCGGGGTCGGCGGTGTTCTTGTTGATCCCGGCCAGCTCCAGGCCGCGAGAGTTGGTCAGCACGGTGTGAAAATCGGTAGAGCGCACCTGGATCGGACGCTTGGTCTTGAGCGCGTCCAGGGTCGACTTGTCGGCGTCGCCGTCAAGCCCGGTCATGCCCATGCGGTCCCAGCTGCCGACTTCCAGCCACACGTCCGGGCCCTTGTCCTTCTCAGCATCGAGGCAGGCCTGGATGCTCGCCTGAAACTGCGCACGGGTCATGGTCTGGTATTTGAGATCGCACAGCGTCATGGCGCGACCGCCATCCCCCGGGTGCATGTGCGCATCGACGAAGCCTGGCATCAGCATGCGCCCGGCCAGGTCGATCAGTTGGGTTTGCTTGCCGATGTAGCCGTCGACCCCGGCATCGCTCCCGACGTAGACGATCTTGCCGCCCGAAATGGCGATGGCCTGCTGCACGGAATTCTGGCCATCGACCGTGTAGACGTAGCCATTGCGCATGACCGTGTCGGCGGGTGTCGCCGCCAACGCCATGCCGGAAAATGTCGTGGTCGCCGCAATGGCGACAAAAAGCCTGGAAAGTCTCAAATGCCTCACCCCTGTTCTTATTGTTTTGAAGCGGCCCGAACGGCTGCACAAGCCCTTGTATAGACAGGGCCTACCCTATAGGGCGCAGCGTTCGAATGGACCTCTGCAAATGAGGAGGGGTCAGGCAAATAATTGAAACGGCTGGGATTAATCCCGGCGCACGGACTCCGTCAGCGCGCCCGGCGAACGCAGGACCGAGCCCAGTTCCACCTTGCTTTTCACACCGAGCTGCAAGTAGCAGTTACGCAGGTAGGTGCGCACGGTAGACGGGCTCAAGGCGAGCATTCTGGCGATTTCCTTGTAGGAATGGCCGGCGGCGAACAGCATCGCTGCCGTGCGCTCCCGAGGTGCCAGGCCGTCCCCGCCCGAGGGTGCTTCGAGGGACAGGATGACGTGCTCGGCGTTGGGACTGAGGGTCAGGGCGCAACGGCCCAGACGGATCACACAGGGAGCTTTGGACAATTGCGCGATCACCTCAGGCGGCAGCGTGGAACCGCTCCAGCCGGGCAGTTCGCGCTGGATGGCAACACACAACCTGGCCCCCACATAGAGCAGACTGCCGTCCATACGCGCGATGCCAAAATCACTCGCGCCGTTTTCGCTGTCGAAGCGAATCATGTCCTGCACTTGAAACCGCCACAGCTGGAACAGGTGATCGCAGAACGCCAAAAACAGCTCGGCTTCGCTCTCCTCGAACGCCTGTTCATCCTCACCCCGGTAGAGGCAGACGAAAAACATCAGGCCGCTTTCGGGCAATTCGTAGGTGATGCTCATCAAGTGATAGAGATCGAAGCGCCGGGCGAAATCATTGACTGCCTCGCAAGGGTCGGTGAAACCCTTGTCGCGCACCACTTCACCGGGACGATTGAGCGTGGCGTAGGAGAACTGATCGTTGGCCGCCACCGGATGCCATTCGCAGGCAAAGGATTCAGGAAGATTGATGCTGCCATGCATCCAGCTTTGCATGGGCACGTCAGGACCTGGCGCAGACATTTCGCCCCACCAGGCAGAGGCGAAAGGCACCAGTTGACCGAATGCCTGCAGGCCATCGGCGATGAATCGCGACGCCCCGCTCTCCCGCGCCAGCCGACCAAGGTGCAGTACGCAATGATTGAACGCCTTGAGCGTGACCATCGTTGCGTCACCGTCGACTTTATTTCCCGCCCCCATCATTGCGATCCCGTTCACTGCATGGCCTTTCGTTTCGACGATGCCATAGGCCCCTGACGGGCGTCCAGCACGCAATGACATCATCGGTTACAAAGTGCTGTGCAACCCATACAGCTGTGGCCGGCGGTCCTGATGCAGGTCGTTGCGGGCGCTGATGCGCTTGTTGCGCGCTTCGGCGAGGTTCAGCGTCGCCAGCAGGAGTTGCTCGCCGCCCTGCTCCGCCGGCCCGGCCAAGGGATAACCGTCAGCGTCGACTATGACCGACCCTTGCACCCAGCCGACCCCGCGTTCATGGCCATAGCGATCGCATGCTGCAATGAACATGCGGTTCACCGAGGCATTGGCCTGCACCCGCAAGACTTCCGCCGGGCGCTCGGTCTGCGGCCGCGGACCGTCGGGCCAGTTGACCGGCGCACACAACAGATCGGCGCCAGCCAGTGCCGGCAGTCGCACCCACTCGGGGAATTCCAGGTCGTAGCAGATCAGCATGCCGAGCCGTCCATACGACGTTTCGACCACCGGCGGCGGCGTATCGCCAGCGGTGAAGATGTCCTTTTCGGCATCCCACAGATGCGCCTTGCGGTACACCGCGCGCAGGCCATTGGCGTCGATCATCGCCGCGCTGTTGGCCAGTTCATCGCCGGGCAGGCGTTCGCAGAAGCCGCCGACGATCACCAGGTTCAGCTCACGGGCCAGGGCCTGCCATAACTGCAAGGTCGGACCGTCAACGGTTTCCGCCAGGGTCAGCGCTTCGTCGCGGTCGGCAAACAGATAGCCGCTCTGCACCAGCTCAGGCAGCACGACGACTTGCGCGCCCTGGTACGCCGCCTGGCGAATCGCGCGCTCGGTGAGCGTGCGGTTGTAGGCCAGGTCACCTATTTTCGGTGCCAGTTGGCAGCAGGCGACCAGGGTATTTTTTGCGTTGTTCAACGCCCTGCCTCCGCAGATGAATGGGTCATGGCGACGATGTCGCTCTCGCTCAGTGCATCGATTACCCGGCGTTCGGCGGCCAAATCAATCGAGCGGCTGAGCAGGTAATAGGTCAGCCCCGAGACCACCAGGCCCACCAGCCAGGCGATGTCCACGCCTTCGAGCACCCGCGCCAGCGGGCCGACGAAAACTTCTTTACCGGCGGCGGCATCGAAGATGTAGAAGAACGGCACCATCGCGGCAAAGCCGATCAGGTACGAGACAATGCCGCGAAATTGCCAGGCGCCATAGATGCCCTTCGGCGTGAAGAAATGCGGGATCGCATAGCGGCCCTTGCGTACGAAGAAGTAGTCCACCAGGTTGACGGCGGTCCACGGCACGAGGAAGTACAGCAACAGCACCAGGAAGGTGTTCAACAGCGCGATGCCGTCCCCTTTGATCGACAGCACGCAGGTCAACAGAATCACGCTGATCACACTGATCGACAGCACGCGGGCGCGGGGTGTCGGGGTGATTTTCCTGATCGAGTCGACACCGGTCAGCAGCGTCAGCATGGCGCTGTAGGTGTTGAGCGCGATGATCGGCAGGAAGCCCGCCACCGAGACGATCACCAGCAGATTGCCCAACCCCGGCACCATGGAAGAACCGACCTGATTCAACGCCACCAGTGCATCCGCGGCTTTCAACTGCTGCGCCAGCCAGGCGCCTAGGCCGATCATCCAGCTGCCGGACAACGAGGCACCGATGAACACCGCCGCGATCAATTTCACCCGGCTGGTGTTTTTCGGCAGGTAACGGGAATAGTCGGACACGTAGGGCGCATAGGAAATGTTGTAGCTGGCACCGATGGCGAACAGCGTGGCGAAGGCCACCCAGTTGAAACCCAGATCGGTCGCCGGCGTGACACCTTCCTGACCCGCACCGAACATCAGGGCGATGGTCACCAGGGCGTACAGCGGCAAGGTCGCCAGCAAGGCCCACTTGAACGCCTTGTGCATCAGGTCGTGGCCGTAGATCGACAACAGCGCACCGATCAGCACCACGGCGACGGCGACGATGGTCGGGTCGATGCCGAACACATGTTCCAGGCCGTTCATGATCAGCGAGATGTTCACCACGTTGAATCCGACGAACACGAACATCGTCGCCATCAACGCCAGGATCACCCCGCGATAGCCGAACTGGGCGCGGGACTGGATCATCTGCGGCAGGCCCATTTCCGGGCCCTGGGAGCCGTGGAACGCCATGAAAATGGTGCCGAACATGATGCCCAGGGCACCGGCGAGCATGGTCCACAGTGCGGACAAGCCGAGGCTGGGGCCGACAAAGCCGATGGAGATGGTGAAGAAGTGGAAGTTGCCCAGAAACCAGAACGGCCCCTGGCTGCCGAGTTTGGCGTGGCGTTCGTTTTCCGGAATGTAATCGATGGAGTGGCCTTCGATGGCCAATCCGCCACTCGCCTCGGCGGCGCGCGCAGACACTGGGGAACCTGACATACGATTGTTCCTATGCTGGTGTTTGTTGTTTTTGTGGTTACAGCGCTCGCTACGACGTCCAGATCGGGTGAAACTCCAGAAAAATCTGACGATGACGCTGGTTTCACGGCAATGTAGGGCGTGAGTTCGGGCAGTAAAATATCGCAGGCACACTGTTCACATAGATCAGCGCCTATGTAATCGAGAACCGGGAGCCCCCATGCTGGGAACTGTAACGGAGCTGGATCTGCGTCTGATCCGGGTATTTCTGACCGTCGTCGAAGCGGGCGGCATCTCGGCGGCGCAAACCGCCCTCAACACCACGCAACCGACGATCAGCGCGCAATTGGCGACGCTGGAAACCCGGGTCGGTTTCCGTCTGTGCGAGCGCGGGCGTGGCGGGTTTTCCGTCACGCCCAAAGGCACGCAGTTCATCGAGGCGGCCCGACGCTTGCTGGCGGCGGCCGAAGGATTCCGGGTCGAGGTGCAGCACATCAACCGCAAAGTCTCGGGCAGCATCAACATCGGCCTGCTGGGGCAAATCGATCCGGTGGCGAACAAGAAAATTGGTCTGGCCATTGCCCGTTTGCGGGCTCGGCACGAGGGGCTGTACTTCCATTTCACCGAGCTGTCGTCGTCCCTGCTGGAAGAGAAAATCATCAACGGCCATATCGACCTGGCCATTGGTTACTTCTGGCACCGCTTGCCCAGCATCGATTATTTCCCGCTGTTCCCGGAAACCCAGATTGCCTACTGCGCGCCCTCGCATCCCCTGTTCGGCAAGGTCGGCGCACTGACCCGCGAAGATGTCAGCGGCTTTGACTGGGTCTGGCCGAGCCATCCGCTGCCGGAGATGCCGGCCCCCACCTCCATCGAACGCCTGACCGTGCTCACCGACAGCATGGACGGCGCCGCCCTGCTGATCCTGTCCGGCCAGCACCTGGGGTTTCTGCCACAGCACTACGCGACCCGGCATGAACAGCTGGGGCAATTGCACCCGCTGAACCCGGATCTGCTGCGTTATGAGGTGAGCTTTCATGCAGCGGTGCGGCATTCATCTCGTCAGAAGGACCTGGTGAGTGCGTTCCTCAACGAGCTGATGGAGATTTTCGGAGCGGTGTAGGGCCCTGTGGGAGCTGTGGGTCAGCTGACATCAACGGTGGCTGGAATGACGCCTTCGCGAGCAGGCTCGCTCCCACAGGGTTAGTGGGTGTACGCAACATCTGCGAGCAACCGGGATTACTGTGGGAGCGAGCCTGCTCGCGAAGGCGGTAGGTCAGCCAGCATCAATGTTGAATGTGCCGGCCTCATCGCGGGCAAGCCCGCTCCCACAGGGTTAGTGGGTGTACGCAACATCTGCGAGCAACCGGGATTACTGTGGGAGCGAGCCTGCTCGCGAAGGCGGTGGGTCAGCCAGCATCAATGTTGAATGTGCCGGCCTCATCGCGAGCAAGCCCGCTCCCACAGGGTTAGTGGGTGTACGCAATATCTGCGAGCAACCAAAATCACTGTGGGAGCGGGCTTGCTCGCGAAAGCGGTGTACCAGTCAACATCAATATTGACTGTAGCGACGCCTTCGCGAGCAAGCCCGCTCCCACAGGGAAATGGGGTGGGTTCAGAAGCTGATTTCTTGCGCCGGCATCACATCGATCCGCGCCACGGAACCGGTCAGCTTTGCAAGGTCCTTGTTGTGTTCGGCGATGATGTCTTCGGCGGTCTGGTTGCCGTTGTCGACGGTGGAATGTGCATCGCTCGCCAGCACCACGTCATAGCCCAGTTTCAGGGCCTGGCGCACGGTGGTATTGATGCAGTAATCGGTTTGCAAGCCGCAGATGACCAGGCGCTCGAAGTCCTGCACCGGCAAAAGATTTTGCAGGTGGGTCTTGTAGAACGAATCCGGGGTGGTCTTGCGCACGCGATGATCCTTGGGCGAGGTTTGCAGCCCTGCGGCCAGTTGCCAGCCGGGAACATCATGCGCCAGCGGGCTGCCCGTTTCTTCGTGCTGGATCAGCACCACGGCCACGCCAGCCTTGCGCGCTCGGGCAGACAGGTCATTGATGGTGTCGATGACTCGTCCGATCTCGAAACACTCGTACTCACCGGAACACAAAGCCTGCTGGACGTCGATGATTAACAACGCAGTGGTCATGATTTCCTTCCTTGAACGGTCGATGGTTCAGGGGACGAACATAAGCCCGTCCCCCTCCGGACGAAACCCTCAGTAACCCAGCGACAACCCGGTGTTACGCCGTGGGTCGTTCGCCCCGTAGAAACGGTTCTTGCCCACCGGCTTGCCACCCAGGGACGGCGCACCGACGAGGATCGCCGCCAGGTGGTTGGCGTCCTGTGGACCGGCAAACTTGTGCCCCCAGCTTTCGAGGATCTTCACCGTGTCCGGGCTGGTGGTGAAGGCTTCCAGGTTGGTCTCCTCCGGCAGCCACTGCTGGTGGAAACGCGGTGCATCCACCGCTTCCTGGATGTTCATGCCGTAGTCGATCACGTTGAGCATGGTCAGCAAGGTCGCGGTGATGATGCGGCTGCCACCCGGAGTGCCGACCACCATCACCACTTTGCCGTCCTTGGTGACGATGGTCGGGCTCATGGACGACAGCGGCGCCTTGCCGGGTGCGATGGCGTTGGCCTCGCCCTGCACCAGGCCGTACATGTTCGGCACGCCGATTTTCGAGGTGAAGTCGTCCATTTCATCGTTGAGGATGACCCCGGTCTTGCTCGCCATCACGCCCGCGCCGAACCAGTCGTTGAGGGTGTAGGTCACCGACACCGCGTTGCCCCACTTGTCGACGATGGAGTAATGCGTGGTGTTGTTGCCTTCATGGGGCGCTACGCCGGGCTTGAGCTCACTCGACACCGCGGCTTTTTGTGGTTTGATCGCTTCGCGAAGCTTGGTCGCGTAGTTTTTATCCAGCAGGTGGGCAATCGGGTTCTTCACGAAATCCGGGTCGCCCAGGTAACTGTTGCGGTCCACATAGGCGTGGCGCATGGCTTCGATCTGATAGTGCATGCCCTGGGCCGAGTGATAGCCCAGATCCTTCATTGGATAGCCTTCGAGGATGTTCATGATCTGGCAGATCACCACGCCGCCGGAGCTCGGTGGCGGTGCCGAGACCACGTGGTAGCCACGGTAGTCGCACTCGATGGGCGCCAGTTCGCGGGTCTTGTATTTGTCGAGGTCGGCCTGGGTGATGATGCCCTTGTTGGCCTGGCTGGAGGTGACGATGGCGTCGGCCACCCAGCCCTTATAGAAGCCGTCGGCGCCTTTCTCGGAGATTTCCCGCAGGGTTTTGCTCAGGTCCTTTTGCACCAGCTTCTGGCCGACCTGCATCGGCTCGCCGTTACTGAGGAAGATCGAGCCGGAATCCTTGATGTCCTTCTTGAACATGTCGGTGGCGTAGTCCAGCAGATCGACGTCGCCCTGCTCCAGTACGAAACCGTCTTCGGCCAGCTTGATGGCCGGAGCGATGATTTCCTTGCGCGGCTTGGTGCCGTACTTGGACAGCGCCAGTTCCATGCCCGAAACGGTGCCCGGCACACCCACGGCCAGGTGGCCACGGGTACTGAGATCGGGAACGACGTTGCCGTCCTTGTCCAGGTACATGTTGGCGGTGGCGGCCAGCGGCGCTTTTTCACGGAAGTCTAGGAAGGTCTTGCGCCCGTCCGCCAACTGAATGGTCATGAAACCGCCGCCGCCGAGGTTGCCTGCCGCGGGGTACACCACCGCCAGCGCATAGCCGACCGCGACCGCTGCATCGACCGCGTTGCCGCCGTTCTTGAGCACATCCACGCCCACATGGCTGGCCAGGTGCTGGGCGGTGACCACCATGCCGTTTTCCCCCGTCGCCGGGGCCACGGAGGCGGCGTGAGCAGTCAGGCAGCTGAGAGCCAATGAGGTCGCAATCAGCGATTTGGCAAAAGGTTCGTACATCATGAGTCGGTCTCTTCTTGTTATTAATCAGGGGAACGCTTCAAAATCAGTGAGCAAGTATGGTCGGGATTACGTATTGCGCCTCCTCGTCGACACAGTATCCTTAACGCTTGTTCAGCAATTTCCCGCGAGCCCTGGCATGACCTATACCTGCATCACCGTGGCTTCACCGGTCGGCCAGTTGAAGCTGGTGGCGAACGGTTCGCGACTGGCAGCCATCCTCTGGGAAAACGACAAACCCGGGCGGGTGCGCCTCGGCCCGATGAGCGAGGCGCCGGACAATCCGATCCTGATGCGCACCGCCACGCAACTAAGCGAATATTTTTCCGGCACCCGCGATCGCTTCGAACTGGAACTGGACTTTGCCGGCACGCAATTTCAGAAAAAGGTCTGGGCGGCGCTGCTGACCATCCCGTTCGGCGAGACCCGCAGCTACAGCCAGATCGCCGAACAGATCGGCAACCCGGCGGCGGTCAGGGCGGTGGGTGCGGCGAATGGCAAGAACCCGATTTCGATCGTGGCGCCGTGTCATCGGGTGATTGGTGCGTCGGGCAAGCTCACCGGGTTTGCCGGCGGGCTGGAAGCGAAGGCGTTGTTGCTCACCCTTGAAGGCGGGCAAACGCCCGGCACCGCGCGCCTGCCCGGCTTTTGACCTTGTAGGAGCTGCCGCAGGCTGCGATCTTTTGATCTTGCATTTAAAAGATCAAAAGATCGCAGCCTGCGGCAGCTCCTACGGGGAGATCAGGATTGATTGAAAAGGTTTTTCATCGCCGCATACTGCAGCAGCATGATGGTCTTGGCGTCGCAGATCTCGCCACGGTAGAACGCTTCGAGTGCATCGTCGAACGCCCACTCCAGCACTTCCAGTTCTTCGGTTTCCGCCTCCAGCCCGCCACCGTCGCTGACTTTCGACCTGGCGTCGTATTCGGCAATGAAGAAGTGCAGTTTTTCCGTCACCGAACCGGGGCTCATGAACGCTTCGAACACCTTCTGCACATGGTGCACGCGGTAACCCGTCTCCTCCTCCGCTTCATCGCGGATGCGGTCTTCAGGCGCCGCGCCTTCCAGCAACCCCGCCGCCACTTCGATCAACAGCCCGTCGTGACCGTTGACGAACACCGGCAGGCGAAATTGCCGGGTCAGTACCACGGTTTTCTTTTCGCGGTTGTACAAGAGAATCGCCGCGCCGTTGCCACGGTCGTAGACCTCACGCGTCTGGCGTTGCCACTCGCCGTTGTTGCGTTGGTAATCGAAGGTGATTTTCTTCAGCAGGTACCAGTCGTGGGACAACACCTGGGACTCCAGGATGTTGACCCGCTCGGCTGTGTTCGACATGACAACGCGTCCTGTTATTTGTCAGAGAGTGCACATGTTAGGTGAAAACCTGCCTCCTCAAGCAAGTTGCGCCTTGTACTCCTTCTCGTATTGCCCGGCCAACGACTCTTTCTGTTTGTCGTCGAGCAGCTTGCCGGCCATCTGGAAGAACTTCTGCTCTTCTTCCTCGAGGTGGTGATGCACCTTCTCCGAGAGCTTCTTCGCGGTCACCAGCCAGGCCGGGCTGGACATTTCGGTGTCATCGAGCGCCTCCATCATTTCGTCCATTTCGTGATGTTCGGCGATGCCATGACGGCTGAGGTCGACCCCGTTGTCGAACTTCATCAGCGGAATGTAGAAATGCCGCTCTTCGGCCGTGGCGTGAGCCTGCAATTCTGACTTGAGTTGCTTGTACGCCTCGACCCGCTCAGGCGTATCGCCGCTGGTACGGATCAGCGCCTTGGCATAGGTCCGTTGGCGTTCGTGGCTTTCGCGCAAGGCTTCAAAAATGTTCACGGGGCGTTGTCCTCATCAGCGGCGTCTGGAGTGACGCGTCTTAAGGAATGACAGCTGTGCGTTGGCGACGGTTCAACTTTTCCGGGGATGGAACAATCGCTGCAACCGGGATAGGCTGCGGCTTCACTGCCATAAGGATATAGCCATGAACCTGCGTATCGAACGCAAGCACAACCCCAGCACCGAAGAGCGCGAGGCGATCCTCGTGCCGTTGCGCGCCTACAACGCCTCGAAGTCTGCAAGCCCGCCACCGGAACATATCGCATTGCTGATACGCGACGACAACGACGAAATCGTCGGCGGCGTTTACGCCCGGTTGTTTTATCAGTGGTTGTTCATAGACTTGCTGGCGGTGCCGGAACAGGCCCGGGGACAAGGCATGGGCACCAGGTTGATGCAGATGGCCGAAGACCTTGCGCGCGAAAAGGAATGCGTCGGTCTGTGGCTGGAAACCTTCGAATTCCAGGCGCCGGAGTTCTACAAGAAATGCGGCTACAGCGAGATCGGGCACATTGCCGATTACCCGCCAGGCCACAAGCACTTTTTCTTCCAGAAGCGCCTGAGCTATTGATCCATACCGCCCCCCTGTAGGAGCGAGCTCGCTCGCGAAAAAAACCGGAACGCCGCGGGGTGTCAGGCACCCAGCGTTTTCGTTGACGACCATCGCGAGCAAGCTCGCTCCTACAGGGGTACAGCGTCAGATCAGAGGCAAGTCGCCAACGCCGCCAACCGGCGCTTGGCCACGAAATCATCCTTCTGTGCGTAGTAGCTCAACACCGTGCCCGAGGCATCGCTGGTCACGTCGACGAAGGACTCCGCCGAACGGGTATAAACGGTCGTGCCGCCCTTCTCGCCAGGTTCCAGATAGGCGGCGGCATCAACGCCGAACACAGCCTCGTCCTGCCAGGAAAACTGCACGCACTGGGCGACGTCCTTTCCCGGTTTTTCCGAGTTCAGGGTCTTGTACGGGGCTTTGGTGCGGGCGTCGTTCATCGCCGAGCTGGCGCATCCGGCCAGCAACGTCACGGCCAGCGCCACCATCAGAATTCGCATTGCATTCACTCATCGGGAAAAAGCGGACTTTATCACCCCGGCAGCCCGTATCGTTCTGCTTTACTGCATTTATACCGCGACAGCGCACAACGATTCGCGCACCCTGTCGCGCCAATAACGCCCCATCGCACCCCTGACTGGAAATCTGATGACACCTAATGCCGAGTTCTACAAACCGAGCACTGAATATGCCGACAAGCTGATCAGCCAGATCGGGCAGACGCCGTCCTGGATCGCCAAGCGAATCGGCGTCACCGACAAGCGGATTCGCTACATCCTCGACGGCGAAAGAACCGTCAAAGGCGAAACCACGCCAATCCAGATGACCTACACCGAGCAGTTTGCCCTCGAATGCCTGGCGGCAGCAGCCAAGGCCAGCAAGAAGCAATCCTCGTAATTCGTTCTCAAGGAGCGACCATGGCGGCAACCGAGCAGCAACATGAACAGGCACTGAAGCGGTTTCTCGACGAACGCCCCGAGTTGCGCTACGACCTCGACAACCTCAACCCGTTGCAGGCCCAGGCCAAGGGTGAAACTTCGGCGCAGTACCGCGACGAACGCTTGCACGAAGCCTTCGAAGCCGAGGCGGAACGACAAGGATTGTTCGCCTGGGAGCTGACGCTGCAACTGACGGCTGCTACGGCCGAGGACTACGAAGCGCAGCGCCTGGAAGTGCACCGGGAAGTCGCGGAAATGGCAGGCATGGACTGGCTCGAGTATTGCGAGTTGAATGGGATAAAACCCTAAGCACTGTTCAAGGATACCGTCGCCCATGCTGCCCAACACCGCCAGGACCCACGCCAGCCCCGGTCACTTGCACACGCAGAAATGGCGCGGGCGCATAGGCCTGAGCCTGGTGGCCATGCTCTCGGTACTCGCCGGCATGACCGACGCCATCGGCTTCATGGCCAGCGGCGACTTCGTCTCGTTCATGAGCGGCAACACCACCCGGATGGCTGTCGCCATCAGCACTGGCGACCTTGGCTTGACCCTGCGCCTGGTGATACTCGTTGCCACCTTCATCGTCGGCAACGCGCTGGGCATTATCGTCAGTCGCCTGGGTCGCCGCCGGGCCCTGCCGCTGCTGTTGTGCATCGCCACCCTGCTGTGCGCTGCCGCAGCCTGGCCTTATGAGGCGCAACTGCCGGCCCTGCTGGCGGCGATCATTGCAATGGGCATGCTCAACGCCGCGGTGGAAGAAGTGAACGGCCTGCCGGTGGGCCTGACTTACGTTACCGGAGCCCTGTCGCGTTTCGGCCGCGGACTGGGCCGCTGGATGCTCGGCGAGCGCCGTAACGGCTGGCGCGTGCAACTGATCCCATGGACCGGCATGTTCGCCGGTGCGGTACTCGGTGCCGTGCTGGAACATCACCTGGGACTCAAGGCGTTGTTTGCCAGTGGCCTGCTGGCTGCCGCGCTCGGGGTATTGTCATTGAAGATCCCGCGGCGCTGGCAGTTGGGGTACATGCCGCGCTGAGTCTTGTGTTGTCTGTGCGGGCCTCTTCGCGAGCAAGCCCGCTCCCACAGGTTTTGTGGTCATACCGCAATCGTTGGCATGGCATAGATCACTGTGGGAGCGGGCTTGCCCGCGAAGAGGCCCGTACAGACAACATCACTTTGGCCGCCCCGCCGATAAAGCTTTATCATGGCCGCAGTTTCGCTGATCGAGTCTGTCATGAAGTTCGCCATCGCCGTGTTTTCCGCCGCCCATGCGCCCTCCTCGCGCCGCGCCCTGCTATTCGCCCAAGCGGCGCTGGCCGGCGGGCATGAGATCGTCCGGCTGTTTTTCTATCAGGACGGTGTCTACAACGCGTCCGCCAGCGTGGTCACGCCCCAGGATGAAGCGGACTTGCCCAAGCAATGGCGCGCCTTTGTCAGCGACCATCAACTCGATGGCGTGGTGTGCATCGCCGCCGCCCTGCGTCGTGGCGTCTTGAATGAAGAAGAAGCCCGGCGCTATCAGCGCGAGGCCGTTGCCGTCGGTGCGCCGTGGGAATTGTCCGGCCTCGGCCAATTGCATGACGCGGCGCAGGATGCCGACCGCCTGATCTGTTTCGGAGGCGCATGACATGGCCAAATCCATATTGATCATCAGCCGCCAGTCGCCATGGTCCGGCCCGGGCGCGCGGGAAGCGCTGGATATCGTGCTGGCCGGCGGTGCCTTCGATCTGCCGATTGGCCTGTTGTTTCTCGATGACGGCGTGTTCCAGCTCGCCGCCAGCCAGAACGCCAGGGCCTTGCAACAAAAAGACCTGAGCGCCAACCTGCAAGCCCTGCCGATGTTCGGTGTCGAGGAACTGTTCGCCTGTGGCGACAGCATCGCCCGGCGCGGCCTCGACCCGAGCGGCCTGTCGCTGGAAGAAGCCCAGGTGTTGGCCGCCCACGAAATCACCGCCCTCATTGACCGTTACGACCAGGTGATCACCCTCTGATGTCGACTTTGCATGTGTTGTCTCACTCCCCGTTCGGCGACGAACGCCTGACCAGTTGCCTGCGCGTGATCGGCGCCAACGACGGCTTGCTGCTGTCCGGCGATGCCGCCTATGCGTTGCAGCCAGGCACCGCGCCGTTCACGGCACTCAGCACCCGTGGCCTGAAACTGTTCGTCCTGGCCGAAGATGCCCAGGCCCGTGCGCTGGTGGTTCCGGACTGGGCCCAGGCGATCGATTACCCGGCCTTCGTCGAAATGTCGATTCACTATGACAAGGTCAACAGTTGGCTATGAATGCATTGACGGTCGGTGCCCGCGCCATCGAGCTGGACAAGGACGGCTTCCTGGTCGAACTGAATGACTGGTCTGCCGATGTGGCCAGTGCCCTGGCGGCTGCCGAAGATATCGAGTTGACGCCCGAACACTGGGAAGTCCTCGACCTGCTGCGCAGTTTCTACGCCGAGTTCCAGTTGTCACCGGCCACCCGCCCGTTGATCAAGTACACCGCATTGAAACTCGGCCCGGAAAAAGGCAACAGCCTGCACCTGAACCGACTGTTCAAAGGCACCCCCGCCAAACTCGCCGCGAAGCTGGCGGGCCTGCCCAAACCGACGAATTGCTTATGACCGATTACCCAGCACTGACCCTCGAAACGCCCGCCGAGCATCCGTTCGCCCAGTTCGTGCGGATCCTTGGCAAAGGCAAGCGCGGCGCCCGTGACCTGACCCGGGTCGAAGCCCGCGAAGCCATGGGCATGGTGCTCGATGAAAAGATCGAGCAAACCCAGCTCGGCGCATTCCTGATGCTGTTGCGGCACAAGGAAGAAAGCGCCGAGGAAATGGCCGGGTTCACCGAAGCCTTGCGCGAACGCCTGAACCCTCCGGCGCTGGCGGTGGATCTGGACTGGCCGACCTACGCCGGCAAGAAACGGCACTTGCCGTGGTACCTGTTGGCGGCCAAGTGCCTGGCGCAAAACGGCGTGCGGATTTTCATGCATGGCGGCGGCGCCCACACGGCCGGTCGCCTGTACAGCGAGCAACTGCTGGGTGAGTTGAACATCCCGCTGTGCCGCAACTGGCAACAGGTCGGCTCGGCACTGGATAACGGCGGCCTGGCCTTCATGCCGCTGGTGGACTGGGCACCGCAGCTGCAACGGATGATCGACCTGCGCAACACCCTCGGTCTGCGCTCGCCGATCCACTCGCTGGCGCGGATTCTCAATCCGCTGGGTGCGCGTTGCGGCCTGCAGAGCATTTTCCACCCCGGCTATCAGGCCGTGCATCGCGATGCCAGCGGCTTGCTCGGCGATACCGCGATCGTGATCAAGGGCGATGGCGGCGAGATCGAGATCAACCCGGACGCCGACAGCCATCTGTACGGCACCACTGACGGCGAAAGTTGGGACGAGGAATGGCCGCAGTTGTCGGCGCAGCGTCACGTCAAACCCGCCTCGCTCGATCCCGAGCATTTGAAAGCGGTGTGGCGTGGCGACGTGGTCGACAGTTACCCGCAAATGGCCCTGATCTCGACCATGGCCCTGGCCCTGCGAGGACTCGGCCAGAGCCGCGAACAGGCCTTTGAAACCGCCGAACAATACTGGGCCGCGCGCAACAAATCGATTTAACCGATCATTCGCGCCCGATCTTTGCGCTTTTTGTTCGAACCCATGGGAATAGACTCGACTCCAAAGAATATTGGCTTCTGGAGTCTTGAACATGGGTTTGTTAGTCGATGGCCGCTGGCAGGACAAGTGGTACGAAAGCAGCAAGGACGGCGCGTTCCAGCGTGAGCAGGCGCAGCGTCGCCACTGGCTGACCGCAGATGGCAAGCCGGGACCGAGCGGCGTCGGCGGTTTTGCCGCAGAACCCGGTCGCTATCACCTGTACGTGTCCCTGGCCTGTCCGTGGGCCCATCGCACCCTGATCCTGCGCAAACTCAAAGGCCTCGAAAGCCTGATCGACGTTTCGGTGGTCAGTTGGCTGATGCTGGAAAACGGCTGGACCTTCGACAAAGCCCTGGGCTCCACCGGCGACAAGCTCGATCACTTCGACTTCATGCACCAGCGCTACACCGCCGATACCGCTAACTACACCGGCCGGGTCACCGTGCCGGTGCTGTGGGACAAACAGCACAAACGCATCGTCAACAACGAATCATCGGAAATCATCCGCATGTTCAATGGCGCCTTCGACGATCTGACCGGTAACGACCTGGACTTCTACCCGGCGCCGCTGCGCGGTGAGATCGATGCGTTGAACGAGCGGATTTATCCGGCGGTGAACAATGGCGTGTACCGCGCCGGGTTTGCCACCTCGCAACAGGCTTACGAACAAGCCTTCGATGAGGTGTTTGCCGAACTGGACCGCCTGGAGCTGCTGCTGGGCGCCAACCGCTATCTGGCTGGCGAATACCTGACCGAAGCGGACATCCGCCTGTTCACCACGCTGATTCGCTTCGATGCGGTGTACTACGGGCACTTCAAGTGCAACCTGCGGCGGATTGCGGATTATCCGAACCTGTCGAACTGGCTGCGGGAGATCTACCAGTGGCCGGGGATTGCCGAGACGGTGGATTTTGAACACATCAAGCACCACTACTACGCAAGCCATCGCACCATCAACCCGACGGGTGTGGTGCCCAAGGGGCCGGCGCAGGACTTTACCCTGGCCCATGACAGGGAGCGGTTGAGCGGGAAAGGGGTTTGGCGCAAGGCCTGTGTCTGAGCTGAGCTTTGCGGTGGATGTGAGGGCCTCTTCGCGAGCAAGCCCGCTCCCACAGGGATTTGTGTCGTTCACGAATCCAATGTGGGAGCGGGCTTGCTCGCGAATGGGGGCAACTCGGACTTCAGACCTGCCCCTGAGCCCCTTCGAACCACGCCAGTTTCTCGCGCAGTTGCACCACTTCACCGACGATCACCAGCGTCGGCGCATGCACTTCATGCTCCGCCACCAATTGTGGCAAGTCGGCCAGGGTTCCGGTAAACACCCGCTGATTGACCGTTGTGCCCTGCTGGATCAACGCCGCAGGGGTATCAGCACCGCGACCATGCTTGATCAACTGCTCGCAGATGATCGGCAAGCCCACCAGGCCCATGTAGAACACCAGCGTCTGTGCCGGAGCGACCAGATCGGCCCACGGCAAATCGGTTGAGCCGTCCTTCAGGTGCCCGGTGACAAAGCGCACCGATTGCGCGTAATCGCGGTGGGTCAGCGGAATCCCGGCATAAGCCGCACAACCACTGGCCGCCGTGATCCCCGGCACGACCTGGAACGGGATGCCATGGGCCGCCAGTTCTTCGATCTCTTCACCGCCACGACCGAAGATGAACGGATCGCCGCCCTTCAGTCGCACTACACGCTTGCCCTGTTTGGCCAGGTCCACCAATTGCTGGTTGATCTGGTCCTGCGGCACCGCGTGATCGGAACGGCGCTTGCCGACGTAAACCCGCTCGGCGTCGCGACGGCACAGTTCGAGAATCGCCGGCGCCACCAGACGGTCGTACAGCACCACGTCGGCTTGCTGCATCAGACGCAGTGCCTTGAACGTCAGCAGATCGGGATCACCTGGCCCTGCGCCCACCAGATAGACTTCACCGGTCGCAACAGGAGCTTCACCATCGATTTTCGCCTGGAGCAAACGCTCGGCTTCAGCACCCTGCCCGGCCAGTTGCCGATCGGCAACCGGGCCCTGGAAAACATCCTCCCAGAATGCCCTACGCTGCTGCACATCCGGAAACAGACCTTTGACCTGGTGACGAAAACGCGCCGCCAGACCGGCCAGTTGACCGTAGGTGGAAGGAATCCAGGTTTCGATCTTGGCGCGGATCAAGCGTGCCAGCACCGGCGCATCGCCACCGCTGGACACGGCAATGATCAGCGGCGAGCGGTCGACGATGGCCGGGAAGATCACGCTGCACAGGGCCGGCGCGTCCACCACGTTGACCGGCACGCAACGCCGATGGGCATCGGCGGAGACTTGTGCGTTGAGCGCTTCGTCGTCGGTGGCGGCAATGATCAGCCCGCAACCGTCCAGATCCGCCTCGGCGTAGCCACGCAAGAGGCACTCGCCACCGCTGCCGGCAACCAGTTCGCGCAGTTGCGCTTCGATTTCAGGTGCAACCACCCGCAGCTGCGCACCGGCATCGGCCAGCAGGCGGGATTTGCGCAAGGCAATTTCCCCCCCGCCGACGACCAACACACGACTGCCGCGAAGGTTGTGAAACAGCGGCAGATATTTCATTTAGCCGATGACCTCAAGACCACCCATGTACGGCTTGAGAACCTCGGGCACACGGATCGAACCGTCGGCCTGCTGATAGTTCTCCAGCACCGCCACCAGGGTGCGACCCACTGCCAGGCCGGAGCCGTTCAGGGTGTGTACCAGTTCCGGCTTGCCGGTTTCCGGGTTGCGGAAGCGCGCCTGCATGCGGCGGGCCTGGAAGTCGCCACAGTTGGAGCACGAAGAGATTTCGCGGTACTTGTCCTGGCTCGGGATCCACACTTCCAGGTCGTAGGTCTTGACCGCGCTGAAGCCCATGTCGCCGGTGCACAGCGCCAGGGTGCGGTAAGGCAGTTCCAGCAGTTGCAGGACTTTCTCGGCGTTGGCGGTCAGCCCTTCCAGCGCTTCCATCGACTTCGACGGCTCGACGATCTGCACCATTTCAACCTTGTCGAACTGGTGCTGACGGATCATGCCGCGGGTATCACGACCCGATGCGCCGGCTTCACTGCGAAAGCACGGCGTGTGGGCGACGAACTTGATCGGCAGCAGTTTCGAATCGACGATTTCACCGGCGACGATGTTGGTCAGCGACACTTCGGCGGTCGGGATCAGGTACAGGTCGGCTTCGCCTTCGCGGGCGATCTTGAACAGGTCTTCTTCGAACTTCGGCAGCTGACCGGTACCTTGCAGCGCCGGGGCCTGGACCAGGTAAGGCGTGTAGGCCTCTTCGTAGCCGTGCTCGGTGACGTGCAGGTTGATCATGAACTGCGCCAGGGCACGATGCAGACGGGCGATAGGGCCACGCAGCAGGGCGAAACGGGCGCCGGACAGCTTGGCGGCGGTTTCGAAGTCCAGCCAGCCGAACTTCTCACCCAGGGCCACGTGGTCCTGAACCGGGAAATCGAAGGCAGTCGGGGTCCCCCAACGGCGCACTTCGACGTTGCCGTCTTCGTCTTCGCCAACCGGCACGGATTCGTGCGGCAGGTTGGGAATGCCCAGCAGGATCGAGTCCAGTTCGGTCTGGATCGCGTCCAGTTCGACTTTACCGGCGCTCAATTCGCCCGCCATGCGCTCGACATCCGCCATCAGCGGCGCGATGTCTTCGCCACGCTGCTTGGCCTGACCGATGGATTTGGAGCGCGCGTTACGTTCAGCCTGCAGTGCTTCGGTGCGGGTCTGGACGGTCTTGCGCTGTTCTTCCAGCGCTTCGATGCGCGCAACATCCAGCACAAAGCCACGGGATGCCAGGCGGTCCGCTACGTCCTGAAGGTTGCTACGTAACAGTTTGGAATCGAGCATGTCGGTTTCTCGTTTATCAAAGTTTGGTCAAGGACAGGCCGGCCCAGGTGGCAAGCAGCCCGCCGAATACGCTGAGCGCCGCATAGCCCAGGGCCAGCGGCACTTGCCCGCTTTCCAGCAGGCGCACCGTATCCAGTGAAAAGGATGAAAAAGTCGTCAGCCCCCCGAGGAAGCCGACCATCAACCCGGCGCGCACCTCGATGGGCACCTCCGGGCGTATCAAAAACAGACCGTATAGAACGCCGATCAGCAAACAGCCCACGATATTAACGGCCAGCGTCGCGGTATAGAAGTGCCGCGGCCAATTCGCGTTGATCCAGTTGCCCGTGGCAAAGCGCAACAGCGTGCCGGCCATCCCGCCGACGGAAACCGCAACGATCAAGGGAAGCACTATTTTCTCCGCTGCCGGGGGCTTAAACGGTCGAGTTTTGCCAGGTGGTTGAGTTTTTCGCCGATCTTCAACTCCAGGCCACGGGGCACCGGCTGATAGAACGGAATCGGGTCGAGTTCTTCGGGGAAATAGTCTTCCCCGGCGGCGTAAGCATCCGGCTCGTCGTGGGCATAGCGGTATTCGTCGCCATAGCCCAATTGCTTCATAAGCTTGGTCGGCGCGTTGCGCAGGTGCAGCGGCACTTCCAGCGAGCCATGTTCGGCGGCGGCGCGCAGTGCGGTCTTGAAGCCCATGTACACCGCGTTGCTTTTTGGCGCGCAGGCCAGGTAGGTGATGGCCTGGGCCACCGCCAGTTCGCCTTCGGGGCTGCCGAGACGCTCCTGCACTTCCCAGGCCGCCAGGCACAGGCTCAGGGCGCGCGGGTCGGCGTTGCCGATGTCTTCGCTGGCCATGCGCACCACGCGCCGGGCCAGGTACAGCGGGTCGCAACCGCCATCGATCATGCGCGCGAACCAGTACAGCGCGCCATCTGGGTTGGAGCCGCGCACCGATTTGTGCAGCGCGGATATCTGGTCGTAGAAGGCTTCGCCACCCTTGTCGAAGCGTCGACGGGTGTCGCCGAGCAGGCTCTGCAGGAGCTCGGTGCCGATTTCGCTGTTGTCTTCGGCCAGGTCCGAGGCGTTTTCCAGGAGGTTGAGCAGGCGTCGACCATCGCCGTCCGCGGCCGACAGCAGCATCTGGAAACCTTCATCGCTGAGGGTCAGGTTGCGCTTGCCCAGGCCCCGCTCTTCGGTCAGCGCGCGCTGCACCAGTTTGCGCAGGGCCGCTTCGTCGAGGCTCTTGAGCACGTAGACGCGGGCGCGGGACAGCAAGGCGTTGTTGAGTTCGAACGAAGGATTTTCCGTGGTCGCGCCGATGAAAATCAGCGTGCCGTCTTCGACATAGGGCAGGAACGCGTCCTGCTGGGACTTGTTGAAACGATGCACTTCGTCGACGAACAGTATGGTGCGGCGGCCGTACTGCGCGGCCTGCTGCTTGGCGATTTCCACCGCCTGACGGATCTCCTTGACCCCGGCCAGCACCGCCGAGACCGTTTCGAAGTGCGCATCCGAGACTTCCGCGAGCAGTCGCGCCAGGGTGGTTTTGCCCACGCCCGGCGGCCCCCAGAAAATCATCGAATGCAGGGCACCCTGCTCCAGCGCTTCGCGCAAGGGCTTGCCGCGAGCGAGCACGTGTTCCTGACCGACGTACTCGTCCAGGTTGGCCGCGCGCAGGCGAGCGGCCAGGGGCTGGGCGATGGGGGTGCTGCGAAACAGGTCCATGACTATCTACAAAACCTCACTGATTCTCTATCCCTTGTAGGAGCGAGCCTGCTCGCGATGGACGTTAACGATAACGCTGGCAGCCTGACACCCAGCGGGGTCCTTGAGTCCATCGCGAGCAGGCTCGCTCCTACAGGGGTTCTGCGTTTTATTCCTGGATCACGTCCGCCCCTTTAGGGATGTCGAACTTGAACTTGGACGCCGGGATCGGCTCGTTGGCCTTCACCCCGGTGAACAGGATATTGGTGCGCTGGCCCACGCTGTCGATCAGTTGCATGTCGTTGACCAGACCATTGCGGAACGACAGGCGCAGGCTGTCGAACAGGGTGTCCTTGGTCTTCGGCTTCAGGGTGAAGTCGATCACGCCGCCGGCTTCCTTGGCGCTGATGTCGAAGCTCTGGCTGATCTTGGACACGTCACCGGACAGCAGCAAGGCCGGGGTCTGGGTCAGGCGCTGGTCGAGGTTCTTGATGGTGGCCTGTTCCAGGTCCGGATCCCACAGGGTGACCTTCTTGCCATCGGACACCATGGTCTGTTCGGCCGGTGCATCGGTGTGCCAGTAGAACAGGCCCGGGCGCTGCAGGGACATGTCGCCGGAGGTTTCCTGCAACTGGGTGCCGGTGCCATCAAGGGTCAGTTGCGAAAAACGCGCAGTCAGGGTCTGGGATTTTTCCAGCAGTTGGGTCAGGCGTGCCACATCCTTGTCATCGGCGTTAGCCTGGAGCGTGGTCAAAGCCAGTACCGGCAGCAACAGCATGCGGATCAGACGCATGGGAGTCCTCATAACATTCGTGGGATTGCGAGCGGCGCCAAAGGGCGCCACCCTTTCATATTCGTGTCAGTCACGCACCGGGCCTGGGGCCAGGACTTCACGCGAACCGTTGGTGTTCATGGACGTCACGACCCCGGCCATTTCCATGGCTTCGATCATGCGCGCGGCGCGGTTGTAGCCGATCTTGAGCTTGCGCTGAACCGCGGAAATGGAGGCGCGACGGCTTTCCAGCACGAACTGGACCGCTTCGTCGTACAGCGCGTCGGCCTCGGGATCGTCACCGTCGCCGCCCCCGCTGCTGCCTTCGAAGCCGCTGCCCGCCTCTTCGACGCCATTGAGGATGTCGTCGTTGTATTCCGGCGCGCCCCGCAGCTTCCAGGCCTCCACCACGCGGTGAACCTCATCGTCGGACACGAAGGCACCGTGAACACGAATCGGCAGACTGGTGCCCGGCGGCATGTACAGCATGTCACCGTGGCCCAGCAGTTGTTCGGCGCCACCCTGGTCGATGATGGTCCGCGAGTCGATCTTGCTCGATACCTGGAACGCCATGCGGGTCGGGATGTTGGCCTTGATCAGACCGGTGATCACATCCACCGACGGACGCTGGGTCGCGAGGATCAAGTGAATGCCGGCCGCACGCGCCTTCTGGGCGATACGCGCGATCAGTTCTTCAACCTTCTTGCCGACGATCATCATCATGTCGGCGAATTCGTCGACCACCACCACAATGGTCGGCAGCTTTTGCAGGAGCGGCGCTTCGTCGTGGATGCTTTCGCGCTTGTACAGCGGATCGCTCAACGGCTCGCCGGCGTCCTGGGCTTCCTTGACCTTGGCGTTGAAGCCCGACAGGTTTCGCACACCCATCTTGGCCATCAGCTTGTAGCGACGCTCCATCTCGGCAACGCTCCAGCGCAGGGCGTTGGCGGCGTCCTTCATGTCGGTGACCACAGGGCACAGCAGGTGCGGAATGCCTTCGTAGATCGACAGTTCCAACATTTTCGGGTCGATCATGATCAGCTTGGCGTCTTCCGGGCCAGACTTGAACAGGATCGACAGGATCATCGCATTCACGCCCACCGACTTACCGGAACCGGTGGTACCGGCCACCAGCAGGTGCGGCATCTTCGCCAGGTCGGTGATGACCGGTTTGCCGCCGATGTCGTGGCCCAGGGCCAGGGTGACCGGGGATTTGAAGTTGTCGTACTCGGGGGTCGACAATACCTCGGAGAAACGCACGATCTGCCGGTCTTCGTTGGGAATCTCGATACCGACCGTGGTCTTGCCCGGAATCACTTCCACCACGCGCACGCTGGTCACGGCCAGGGAACGGGCCAGGTCTTTGGCCAGGTTGGCGATGCGGCTGACCTTGACGCCAGCGGCGGGCTGGATTTCGTAACGGGTAATCACCGGACCCGGGTGGATCGAGTCCACGGTCACTTCGACGCCGAACTCCTTGAGCTTGATTTCCAGCAGGTGACCGACCGCCGCCAGGGATTCGGGCGAGTAATTGAGCTGTTTCTTTTCCGCGGGATCAAGAATCGAGATCGGCGGCAAGGTGCCTTCAACGGCGCTGTCGACGAACAGTGGCGCCTGCTTCTCTTTTTCCACGCGTTTGCTCGGCGCGGCAGGTTTTGGCGGCGCGGGCGCAATCACCGGCGGCACCTGCTTCTCGCGCTCGGACATGTGCTTGCTCAGGGCCTGCTCACGCTCGATCAACCGCTCCTTGACCTTGGCCTGTTCGCGCTTGTCGGTGACTGTCGGCGCAACCACTTCATCCATACGGTCATCGACTTCACGCAGCTGGGCGACCAGCTGTTTGCGTTCGGTACGGGCCGCCCACCAGCGATTGGCCGCGCCCTGGAACAGTTCGAACAGGTCGAGGGTGATCTTGCCGGTGATGTCCATCACCTTGAACCACGACAGGTCGGTAAACACCGTAAGACCGAACAGGAACAACGCGATGAACAGCAGCGTACTGCCCTGGATATTCAGGGCGTTCCTCGCCAGTTCGCCGAGGCTTTCGCCCAGCGCCCCGCCCGCACCTGCCGGCAGACCGGTCGCGGCATGAAAATGGATATGGGCCAGCGCGGCACCCGACAGCACCAGGAACACCAGGCCGATCAGGCGCCAGGAGAATAGCCAGCCGCTCCACTGCCAAGGCTCGTGACGCTGACGGAAGATCTGGTACGCCTTGACCGCCAGCAGCAACGGGAAAATGTAGGCGAAGTAACCCAGCACCATGAACAGGATATCGGCGCTGTAGGAGCCCGCGGGCCCGCCGAAATTCTGCACGTCGTCGATCTTGCTGTTATGGCTCCAGCCCGGATCATCCTTGCCATAGGTCAGCAAGGCCATCATCAGGAACAGGCACAGGGCACCGATGGCGATCAGCGCACCTTCCTTGAGTCGGTAGTGCAAGTGCTGGCGCCAGAGCGGTACGACGGCTGGTTTAGGTGCTGCGGTGGATTTCTTCAAAACGCTTCTTTTCCTGCGCCAATGGCGCGTCCATCTGTTGAATGTCTAAAAAACCGCCCAATCCAGGCAGGTAAAAAAGTTAACACAGGTAACCGGGACTACTTTTAACACTGCGTCCCGGCTTTTATAAACACGGTGCGCACTGAATATATGTAACACGCAGGGCATTGTACGGGTTTGTACGCACGACGCCATGCTTGAGACCCTTGGGTGTAGCATAGTCAACAGCACATGACATGCTATTCAATTTGAGCATGCATTGTCTTTTGTGACAAAGGCTTATGAGGTGTTTTTATGAGCGAAGCGAAGCATTCCCGCCTGATTGTCCTGGGCTCCGGCCCTGCCGGTTACAGCGCAGCCGTTTATGCCGCCCGCGCCAACCTCAAGCCCGTTGTCATCACCGGCATACAGGCAGGTGGCCAGCTCACCACCACCGTCGAAGTCGATAACTGGCCAGGCGACGTAGAAGGCCTGACCGGCCCCGTGCTGATGGAGCGCATGCAAAAACACGCCGAGCGCTTTGCCACCGAGATCGTTTACGACCACATCCATACCGCCAAGTTGCAACAACGGCCATTCGAGCTGATTGGCGATGGCGGCACCTACACCTGCGACGCCCTGATCATTGCCACGGGCGCCAGCGCGCAATACCTGGGCCTGCCGTCGGAGGAAGCCTTTGCTGGCAAAGGGGTGTCGGCGTGCGCGACCTGTGACGGGTTCTTCTATCGCAACCAGGTGGTCGCGGTGGTCGGCGGCGGCAACACGGCGGTCGAGGAAGCCTTGTACCTGTCGAACATCGCCAAGGAAGTGCACCTGATCCATCGACGCGACAAACTGCGCTCGGAGAAAATCCTCCAAGACAAACTCTTCGAAAAAGCCGCCAACGGCAATATTCGCCTGCATTGGAACCAGAATCTGGACGAAGTGCTCGGCGATGCCAGTGGCGTGACCGGGGCCCGTCTGCGGGACAGCCAAACGGGTGAAACCACAGAGCTGCCGCTGACCGGGGTGTTTATCGCCATCGGCCACAAACCCAACACTGACCTGTTCATCGGGCAACTGGAAATGCGCGACGGGTATCTGCTGGTCAAGGGCGGCAGCGAAGGCGATGCTACCGCCACGGCGATTGCAGGTGTGTTTGCCGCCGGCGACGTGGCCGATCATGTTTATCGCCAGGCCGTTACGTCTGCCGGGGCCGGTTGCATGGCGGCGCTGGACGCCGAAAAATACCTCGACGACATTCCTGCCGTTTGAAGGCAAACTTTACGGCGGGCAAACGCCCGCCACTGCCCTCCCCTTCTGCAAGCCCGGATGCCATGCTGACTTGGTTACAACGCAACACCTTGCATTTCCCACCGCTGGAAAAGGCCATGCGCGACCCCAACGGGCTGCTGGCTGCCGGTGGTGACCTGTCCGCCGATCGGCTGATCTCGGCTTATCGCCACGGCTGCTTCCCATGGTTTTCCGAAGGCCAGCCGATTCTCTGGTGGTCTCCGGACCCGCGCACGGTTCTGTTTCCCGACGAATTGCACGTCTCGCGCAGCCTGAACAAACTGCTGCGCCAGCAACGCTATCAAGTGACCTTCGACCAGGACTTCGCCGCCGTCATCCGCGCTTGTGCGGCTCCCCGGGATTACGCCGACGGCACCTGGATCACCGAAGCGATGCAAGAGGCCTACATCGAACTGCACAGGCGTGGTCACGCGCACTCGGTGGAAGTGTGGGACGGGGAGGAACTGGTCGGCGGCCTGTATGGCCTGGCGATGGGCCGGTTGTTTTTTGGCGAGTCCATGTTCAGTCGCGCTGACAACGCCTCGAAATTCGGCTTTGCCACCCTGGTCCGACATCTGAAAGACTCGGGGTTTGTACTGATTGATTGCCAGATGCCGACCGATCACCTGCACAGCCTCGGAGCCCGGGCCATCCCCCGCCGTGAGTTTGCCAGCTATCTGGCCGGATATCTGGACCAACCCAACCATGCCACCTGGGTTTGCTGAGCGACATTTGCGCGCGTGGCTTACACTTATTCAAAAGCATTATCCCGAGGGTTGATCATGACCGAGTTGGCGCGTTTGAAGTTCTATGCCACTCAGCCGCACTCTTGCAGTTATCTGCCCGATGAGCAGGCCACAACCCTGTTCCTCGACCCTAGCCAGCCCATGGATGTGCATGTCTATGCAGACCTGTCGGAGATGGGGTTTCGTCGCAGTGGCGATCATCTCTACCGGCCGCATTGCCAGAATTGCAATGCCTGCGTTCCGGCGCGCATCCCCGTGGGGCAGTTCACGCCCAACCGGCAACAGAAACGAATCTTCAAGCGCAACGCGGACTTGCAGGTGCGCCCGGCCAAGCCCCGCTTCAACGAAGAGTACTTCGAGCTTTACCAGCGCTACATCGAACAGCGTCACGCCGATGGCGACATGTACCCGCCAAGTCGCGACCAGTTTTCGACCTTCCTGGTGCGAGACCTGCCGTTTTCAAGGTTTTATGAGTTTCGCCTGAACGGCCAGCTGCTGGCCGTCGCCGTCACCGATTTGCTGCCGAACGGTCTTTCGGCGGTCTACACCTTCTACGAGCCAGCCGAAGAGCGTCGCAGCCTTGGGCGCTATGCAATCCTGTGGCAAATCGCCGAGGCCAGGCGACTGGGGCTGGAGGCGGTCTACCTCGGCTACTGGATCAAAAACTGCAAAAAAATGAATTACAAGACTCAATATCGCCCTATTGAGTTGCTGATTAATCAGCGCTGGGTGGTTCTAAACTAGAGACGCCCCTAAACCCCTTGGCTTAAACCCCTCTTTTCGGGCACAATGCACGCCGCTTTTGCCTGGCGCAGTTGCACCGGGCCATTCATTGGACACCGAGGGCTTTACTGCATGTCGAAAGAAGACAGCTTCGAAATGGAAGGCACTGTCGTCGACACCCTGCCCAACACCATGTTTCGTGTGGAGTTGGAAAATGGGCACGTCGTAACCGCGCACATCTCCGGCAAGATGCGCAAGAACTACATCCGTATTCTTACCGGCGACAAAGTGCGCGTAGAGCTGACTCCCTATGACTTGAGCAAAGGGCGCATCACTTACCGCGCCCGCTAATCTGGTCAATACAAGACGCCCGGCTTATGCCGGGCGTTTTTGTTTGTGCGCGATTTAGCTGCCTTCACACCAAACCCTGTGGGAGCGGGCTTGCTCGCGAATGCGATCTGTCTGACACAGGGATGCTGGATATGCCGACGCTTTCGCGAGCAAGCCCGCTCCCACACTGGATTTGTGCATGACCTACAGACAACAAAAAGGCGCCTTTCGACGCCTTTTTGCTTTGTGGCGGTTTAACGTCAGGCCATCTCGGCCGTGGTCTCGAACTCGAAGGTCAGCTCGCCATCCTTGATGTCGATGTGCACCACACCGCCATGTTCGGCCAGTTCGCCAAAGAGAATCTCCTCCGCCAGTGGACGCTTGATCTTGTCCTGGATCAGGCGAGCCATTGGGCGAGCACCCATCGCCGCGTCGTAGCCACCTTCGGCCAGCCAGCTGCGGGCCGCATCGGTGACTTCCAGCAACACTCGCTTGTCTTCCAGCTGCGCCTGAAGTTCGGTAAGGAACTTGTCCACCACGCTCTTGATGACCTCATGACTGAGGCGACCAAACTGGATAATGGTGTCCAGACGGTTGCGGAATTCCGGCGTGAAGCTCTTCTTGATCACTTCCATCGCATCGGACGAGTGGTCCTGGAAGGTGAAACCGATCGAAGCACGAGCAGCTGTCTCGGCACCGGCGTTGGTCGTCATGATGACGATCACGTTACGGAAATCCGCCTTGCGCCCGTTGTTATCGGTCAAGGTACCGTGGTCCATGACCTGCAGCAGCAGGTTGAAGACTTCCGGATGCGCTTTCTCGATTTCATCGAGCAACAGCACGCAGTGTGGTTGCTTGGTGATGGCTTCGGTCAGCAGACCGCCCTGGTCGAACCCGACATAACCCGGAGGCGCACCGATCAGGCGAGATACGGTGTGGCGCTCCATGTACTCGGACATGTCGAAGCGAATCAGCTCGACCCCCAGCGCCTTGGCCAACTGACGCGCCGCTTCGGTTTTACCGACACCGGTAGGCCCTGCGAACAGGAACGAACCGACAGGCTTGTCAGGGGACTTGAGGCCGGCACGGGACAGCTTGATCGCGGTTGCCAGCGAGTCGATCGCGGCATCCTGACCAAATACGGTCAACTTCAGGTCACGCTCGAGGTTACGCAGCAGTTCCTTGTCGGAGCTGGTGACGTGTTTTGGCGGAATCCGCGCGATTTTCGCGACGATGTCTTCGACCTGAGGCACTTCGATGCGCTTGACTCGCATCTCGACCGGTTGCAGGCGCTGGTAAGCACCCGCCTCGTCGATCACATCGATCGCCTTGTCCGGCATGTGACGATCGTTGATGTAACGCGAAGCCAGTTCGGCAGCCGCGCGCAGGGCTTCATCGCTGTATTCGATATTGTGATGGCTTTCGAAACGCCCCTTCAGGCCGCGCAGAATGCCGATGGTGTCTTCAACCGAAGGCTCCGACACATCGACCTTCTGGAAACGCCGGGCCAAGGCACGGTCCTTCTCGAAGATGCCGCGAAATTCCTGGAAGGTGGTCGATCCGATGCAACGGATATCACCCGAGGACAGCAGCGGCTTGAGCAGGTTCGAGGCATCCATGACGCCACCGGACGCAGCACCCGCACCAATGATGGTGTGGATCTCGTCGATGAACAGGATCGCCTGCGGCCGTTTCTTCAGCTCATTGAGCAACGCCTTGAAGCGCTTCTCGAAATCGCCACGGTATTTGGTACCGGCCAGCAAGGCACCCAGGTCGAGGGAGTAAACCACGCTGTTGGCCAGCAGGTCCGGCACCTGGTTGTCAACAATGCGCTTGGCCAGGCCTTCGGCGATCGCGGTTTTACCCACCCCCGCCTCGCCCACCAGCAGCGGGTTGTTCTTGCGTCGACGCGCCAGGATCTGTGCGACACGCTCGACTTCCAGCTCACGCCCCACCAAGGGATCGATACGACCCTGGCGCGCGAGTTCGTTGAGGTTGCTGGCATAAGCATCCAGGGGATTGCCCGAGGAAGAAGACTCACCGCCCTCGTCGTCCTGCATATCTTGCTCACCTTCAGAGTGATCGCCATGCCCCGGCACCTTGGAAATGCCATGGGCGATGTAGTTGACGACATCTATGCGGGCAACGCTCTGCTGTTTCAGCAGGAACACCGCCTGACTCTCTTGCTCACTGAAGATCGCGACCAGCACGTTGGCACCAGTCACTTCGCGTTTGCCCGAGCTCTGTACGTGAAACACAGCACGTTGCAGTACACGCTGGAAGCCCAGGGTTGGCTGAGTTTCGCGATCCTCGTCATGCACGGGGATCAATGGCGTGGTGGAGTCGATGAACTCCTGCAGGTCATGCTTGAGTTTGTCGAGGTTTGCGCCGCACGCGCGCAGAACGGTGGCGGCAGCCTCATTGTCCAATAGGGCCAGCAGGAGGTGTTCGACGGTCATGAACTCATGACGCTTCGAACGGGCTTCCTTGAAGGCAAGATTGAGGGTGACTTCGAGCTCGCGGTTTAACATAGCTTCACCTCATACCCAAGTGGTCGGCGATTAACCGTCCTTCTCGATTTCACAGAGTAGCGGATGCTGGCTTTCCCTGGCGTACTGGTTGACCTGCATGGCCTTGGTCTCCGCGATGTCGCGGGTAAACACTCCACATACTGCCCGTCCTTCTGTATGGACGGCCAGCATGACCTTGGTCGCCAGCTCGCGATTCAGGTTAAAAAACACCTCGAGCACTTCGACGACGAAATCCATCGGTGTGTAGTCATCATTGAACAAAACCACCTTGTACATTGGCGGCGCCTGTAGAGCAGGCTTTGCCTCCTGAACAGCAATGCCTGCGGAATCGTCGTCGTGTAAATCAGGGCGATCCTGATTGAATGTTAGTCGAATCTGGCTGATTGCATGCATGGAAAGAAAGGTTCGTCAGTTGTTCAAATACAGTGGTGGGGGCGGCTATCAGCGATTTCAACTCCGACTGCCGGTCAGCTTGACTATCGGCAAAAGGGTGTTACAACCAATAGAGCCCACAGTGGGTAAAAAAGGTCCGCGGAGTCAAACTTATTTACAGGTTCGACTGCGGATGTAGTGGATGATACTCCAGTGATGGAGTCTGTTGCAGAGGGAGTTGGGTATGGCAGTCGGCAAGGTGAAGTGGTTCAACAACGCCAAGGGTTACGGATTCATCAACGAGGAAGGCAAGACAGAGGATCTGTTTGCCCACTACTCGGCCATAAAAATGGAAGGTTATAAAACCCTGAAAGCCGGGCAAGCTGTCGTATTCGAGATCATCCAGGGGCCCAAAGGCCTTCACGCGGTCAACATCGGTAACCCGGTGGACGCCTCGAAAACCGCGACACCGTCACCTGAGCAGACCGTTTCGGTTTAATACCGCCGCGTCATCCAGTCATAAAAAAACCGCCCGACTCAACTTCTTGAATCAGGCGGTTTTTGTGTACCTGCGTGTTCTTACATGTGCGAGATCAGCGCATCACCGAAACCGGAAGACGACACCAGTTTCGCCCCTTCCATCAGACGCTCGAAATCATAGGTCACGGTCTTGGCGGAAATCGCGCCATTGGTGCCCTTGATGATCAGGTCGGCCGCTTCGGTCCAGCCCATGTGGCGCAACATCATTTCAGCGGAGAGGATCAGCGAACCCGGGTTGACCTGGTCCTTGCCGGCGTACTTCGGCGCCGTACCGTGGGTGGCTTCGAACATGGCCACGGTGTCGGACAGGTTGGCCCCTGGTGCAATACCGATACCGCCCACTTCCGCCGCCAGGGCGTCGGAGAGGTAATCACCGTTCAGGTTCAGGGTCGCAATCACATCGTATTCGGCCGGGCGCAGCAGGATCTGCTGGAGCATGGCGTCGGCGATGGCATCCTTGACGATGACGTTCTTGCCGGTTTTCGGGTTCTTGAACTGCATCCACGGACCGCCGTCGAGCAGGGTCGCACCGAATTCTTCAGCCGCCACTTCGTAGGCCCATTCCTTGAAGGCACCTTCGGTGAACTTCATGATGTTGCCTTTGTGCACGATGGTCAGCGAGTCGCGATCGTTGTCGACCACATATTGCAGGGCCTTGCGCGCCAGACGCTTGGTGCCTTGCAGCGAAACCGGCTTGACACCGATACCGCAGTTCTCGTCGAAACGGATCTTGGTGACGCCCATTTCTTCTTTAAGAAACTTGATAACCTTGGTGGCTTCCGGCGTACCGGCCTTCCACTCGATGCCGGCGTAGATGTCTTCGGAGTTCTCGCGGAAGATGGTCATGTCGACATCGCCCGGCTTCTTGACCGGGCTGGGCACGCCTTCGAACCAGCGCACCGGGCGCAGGCAGACGTACAGGTCGAGCTGCTGACGCAGGGCCACGTTCAGCGAACGGATGCCGCCACCGACCGGAGTGGTCAGCGGGCCCTTGATGGAAACCACGTAATCCTTGACCGCGTCCAGGGTTTCCTGAGGCAGCCAGGTATCCTGGTCGTAGACCTGAGTCGCTTTTTCCCCGGCGTACACCTCCATCCAGGAAATCTTGCGCTCGCCACCATAAGCCTTCTTAACTGCAGCATCGACAACCTTGATCATGACCGGGCTGATGTCGACGCCAATGCCGTCGCCTTCGATGAAGGGGATGATCGGGTTATTAGGAACATTGAGAGAATGGTCTGCATTGACGGTGATTTTGTCGCCGACGGCTGGAACCTGAATCTTCTTGTAACCCATGCTGAACTCCATTGATTGGATTGAACATCTGGCTTGGTTCGAGCGTAACCCAGTTGAATCGGCGCGCAAACCCTATGTTCTATCCATATGCCGCAAACCCGCACAACCAGCGGCCTACAAGCCTGAAAGCAAAGGGAAAAACGCCAAACTCAAGCACGACGAATGACCTTACGCCCTCCTCGCCCCTGCGACCTTTAGACCAATGGACGACATTGGTTGCATATGAACCATCGGCAGATTGCCAGCTACCTATGTATAATGCCGCCGCTGACTAAAGGGTCACGACGGTCTGAACAGCTCTACGACGAGTGTTTACGCCGGATTAGTCGGTCTGTTACCGCAGCCCGACTGCTTGACGCCCCACTGATGCACCCAACATCACAGCAACGAAACCTCGATATTCGGCTCATGGATGACTTTGAACGAACGCGCTTACCCGGCGCCCTCGAGTTTCTGCGCACGCTTTAGCAAAGAAGAGAGAGTTAATCCGAATATGCCCACCCGCTCGAAGATCATCTATACCTTCACCGACGAAGCTCCTGCCCTCGCCACCTATTCACTGTTGCCTATCGTAGAGGCCTTCACCGCCTCGGCTGATATCGCCGTTGAAACCCGCGATATCTCTCTTGCAGGGCGCATCCTGGCCAGCTTCCCCGAGCAACTGGGTGACAAAGCCGTAGCCGACCACCTCGCCGAACTGGGCGCCCTGGCCGTTACGCCTGAAGCCAACATCATCAAGCTGCCGAACATCAGTGCTTCGGTTCCACAACTGCAAGCCGCGATCAAAGAGCTGCAAGCCCAGGGCTACAACCTGCCGGACTACCCGGAAACCGTGACCTGCGACGCCGACAAAGAAGCCAAGGCGCGCTACGACAAGGTCAAGGGCAGCGCCGTGAACCCGGTTCTGCGTGAAGGCAACTCCGACCGTCGCGCTCCGCTGTCGGTCAAGAACTACGCGCGCAAGCACCCGCACAAAATGGGCGCCTGGGCCAAGGACTCCAAGTCCCACGTCGCGCACATGAGCACCGGCGATTTCTACGGCAGCGAAAAAGCCGCCCTGATCGACGCCGCTGACGCCGTGAAAATCGAACTGATCGCTCAAGACGGCACCGCCACCGTCCTGAAAGAAAAGACTACCGTGCAAGCCGGTGAGATCCTCGATTGCGCGGTCATGAGCAAAAACGCCCTGCGCCGCTTCATCGCCGCCGAAATCGAAGACGCCAAGGCACAAGGCGTACTGCTGTCGGTTCACCTGAAAGCCACCATGATGAAGGTCTCCGACCCGATCATGTTCGGCCAGATCGTTGCCGAGTTCTATAAAGACGCACTGGCCAAGCACGCTGACGTGCTGGCACAGATCGGCTTCAACCTGAACAACGGCATCGGCGACCTGTACGCTCGCATCAAGGCCCTGCCTGCCGAACAGCAAGCGGCCATCGAAGCTGACATCCAGGCGGTCTACGCCGCTCGCCCTTCCCTGGCGATGGTCAACTCCGACAAAGGCATCACCAACCTGCACGTGCCGAGCGACGTCATCGTCGACGCCTCGATGCCGGCGATGATCCGTGACTCCGGCAAGATGTGGGGCACCGACGGCCAGCTGCACGACACCAAGGCCGTGATCCCGGATCGTTGCTACGCGACCATCTACCAGGCCGTGATCGAAGATTGCAAAGCCAACGGCGCATTCGACCCGACCACCATGGGCAGCGTGCCGAACGTTGGCCTGATGGCGAAGAAAGCCGAAGAGTACGGCTCCCACGACAAGACCTTCCAGATCAAGGCTGACGGTGTTGTTCGCGTCACCGACAGCAAGGGCAACCTGCTGCTGGAGCAGTCGGTCGAAGCCGGCGACATCTTCCGCATGTGCCAGACCAAAGATGCACCGATCCAGGACTGGGTCAAACTGGCGGTCAACCGTGCTCGCGCCAGCAGCACTCCGGCGATTTTCTGGCTGGACCCAATGCGCGCCCACGACGGCGTGGTCATCGAGAAAGTTCAGGCCTACCTGAAGGATCACGACACTGCCGGCCTGGACATCCAGATCATGTCGCCGGTCGACGCCATGAAGTTCACCCTGCAGCGCACCCGCGAAGGCAAGGACACCATCTCGGTGACCGGCAACGTACTGCGCGACTACCTGACCGACCTGTTCCCTATCATGGAACTGGGCACCAGCGCCAAGATGCTGTCGATCGTGCCGCTGATGAACGGCGGTGGCCTGTTCGAAACCGGCGCCGGCGGTTCGGCTCCAAAGCACGTTCAGCAACTGCTGGAAGAGAACTTCCTGCGCTGGGATTCGCTGGGTGAATTCCTGGCCCTGGCCGCGTCCCTGGAACACCTGGGCGTGACCTACGACAATCCAAAGGCGCTGGTACTGGCCAAGACCCTGGACCAGGCCACCGGCCAGTTCCTGGACAACAACAAGTCGCCATCGCGCAAAGTCGGCAACATCGACAACCGCGGCAGCCACTTCTACCTGGCGCTGTACTGGGCTCAAGCCCTGGCCGCCCAGACCGAAGACGCTGCACTGCAAGCGCAGTTCGCGACCCTGGCCAAAACCCTGACCGAGAACGAGGCGACCATCGTTGCCGAACTCAACGCCGTTCAGGGCAAGCCAGTGGACATCGGCGGTTACTACCACGCCGACGCCGAGCTGATCAGCAAAGCCATGCGCCCAAGCGCAACCTTCAACGCGGCGGTTGCAGCGTTGGTTTAAGGTTGCAAGGAAGCACCACAAACCCCGGCCCTGTGCCGGGGTTTGTGTTTTCTGGCCTTCACACAATTTACCGGTGACACACGGACCAATGTGGGAGCGGGCTTGCTCGCGAAAGCGGTTTATCATTCAACACCTTCATTGACTGACCCACCGCTTTCGCGAGCAAGCCCGCTCCCACAGGGACAGCATTTCAACTTCGAGGAGATCTCATGGACTGGAAACCCCACATCACCGTCGCCACCATCGTCGAAGACAATGGCCGCTTCCTGATGGTCGAAGAACTCAAGCACGGTCGCGTGGTGCTCAACCAGCCCGCCGGCCACCTGGATCCGAACGAAACCCTGACCGAAGCCGCCGTGCGCGAAACCCTCGAGGAAACCGGCTGGGACGTCGAACCGACCGGCGTACTGGGCATTTACCTCTACACCGCCCCGAGCAACGGCGTAACCTACCAGCGGGTCTGCTTCATCGCAAAACCGCTGAAACACCACCCCGATTATCAACTGGACGACGGCATCGTCGGCGCCAAGTGGTTGACCCGCGAGGAATTAATCGAGCAGCGCGGCAACTGGCGCAGCGAGCTGATCATGCGCTGCATCGATGACTATCTGGCAGGCATTCACTTCGGCCTTGAATTGATCCGTCCTTCTCTTTAGCCATGCAGGCTCCGGCCTGTTAGAATCGCGTCCTTTTTCAAGACACTCATTGAATCCCTATGCGTGATCCAGCCCCTTCTGACACACAAAAGAAGCGCGTCATTGTCGGCATGTCCGGCGGCGTGGACTCTTCCGTTTCCGCCCTCCTGCTGATCGAGCAGGGCTATGAGGTGGAAGGCCTGTTCATGAAGAACTGGGAAGAAGACGATGGAACGGAATACTGCACCGCCATGGATGACCTGGCGGACGCCCAGGCCGTGTGCGACAAGATCGGCATCAAGCTGCACACCGCCAACTTCGCCGCCGAGTACTGGGACAATGTGTTCGAGCACTTCCTGGCCGAATACAAGGCCGGACGCACGCCGAACCCGGACATCCTGTGCAACCGCGAAATCAAGTTCAAGGCGTTCCTCGACTACGCCATGATGCTTGGCGCCGACCTGATCGCCACCGGCCACTACGTGCGTCGCCGCGACATCGATGGTCGCACCGAACTGCTCAAGGGCCTGGATCCGAACAAGGACCAGAGCTACTTCCTGCACGCCGTCGGCGGCGAACAGATCGCCAAGACCCTGTTCCCGGTCGGCGAGCTGGAAAAACCGCAAGTGCGCGCGATTGCCGAAAAGTACGAGCTGGCAACCGCGAAGAAGAAGGACTCCACCGGGATCTGCTTTATCGGCGAGCGCCGTTTCAGCGATTTCCTCAAACAGTACCTGCCGGCACAACCGGGCGAGATCAAGACCACCGAAGGTGAAATCATCGGCCGTCATCATGGCCTGATGTATCACACCATCGGCCAGCGCCAGGGCCTGGGCATCGGCGGCCTGAAAGACGCCAGCGACGAGCCGTGGTACGTGCTGATCAAGGACCTGGAGCACAACGAGCTGATCGTTGGCCAGGGCAATGACCACCCGTGGCTGTTCTCCCGCGCCCTGCTCGCTTCCGATATCTACTGGGTCAACCCGATCGACTTGAGCCAGCCACGCAAGCTGACCGCCAAGGTTCGTTATCGTCAGAGCGACCAGCCCTGCACCCTGGAAAAAACCGCCACCGGTTATCGCGCGACCTTCGATGACCCGCAACGCGCGGTCACTCCGGGCCAGTCCGTGGTGTTCTACGACGGTGAGATCTGCCTCGGCGGCGGCGTGATTGAAGTAGCCGAGCCGTGGACGAGCAAGGGCCAGGCCCTATGAACCCGATTCAGGAGCAACTGACAGCACTGGGCGGCGTGTTTCTCGCCGCCGTGCTGGTGGACAGGATTGCCAAGAGCGGCCAGACCAACGAGGCCGGCCTGAGCTGCATGCTCGGCAGCCTGCTGATCCGCGACCCCAAGGACACCCTGGAAGTCTATGGCGGCGATGACATCAACCTGCGCGAAGGCTATCGCGCCCTGATCGGCGCCCTTGAGCGCGACCCAAGCACCCTGCAGCGCGAGCCACTGCGCTACGCCCTGGCAATGCTCGGTCTTGAGCGCCAACTGGCCAAGCGCGAGGACATGCTCGAGGTGATCGGCAAGCGGTTGCCGCAGATCCAGTCCCAGGTCGAACACTTCGGCCCGGCACACGAAAACGTGATCGCCGCCTGCGGCGCGCTGTACCAGGATACTTTGAGCACCCTGCGCCAACGTATCCAGGTGCACGGCGACATGCGCAACCTGCAACAACCGAGCAACGCCTCGAAAATTCGTGCCCTGCTGCTGGCCGGCATCCGTTCTGCACGCCTGTGGCGGCAATTGGGCGGTCATCGCTGGCAGCTGGTGATCAGCCGTCGCAAATTGCTCAAAGAGCTTTACCCCTTGATGCGTAACGAATAACCCGCATCGACAGAACAGAACTTAGCAATACGCGTAATACGCCGGTCAGTTGGCGACGGACCGGCGGATTTTTTCATGTATGATACGCGCCCCATTTCGTTGCCCGACTGTCCGAGAACACCCCATGCAGCTCTCTTCGCTCACTGCGGTTTCCCCTGTTGACGGCCGCTACGCCGGCAAAACCCAGGCCCTGCGCCCAATTTTCAGCGAGTACGGCCTGATCCGTGCCCGCGTTCTGGTTGAAGTGCGCTGGCTCCAGCGCCTGGCCGCTCACCCTGCCATCAGCGAAGTGCCGGCGTTCTCCGCCGAAGCCAACGCTGTGCTCAACGCCCTGGCGGAAAACTTCTCTCTGGAGCACGCCGAGCGCGTCAAAGAGATCGAGCGCACCACCAACCACGACGTCAAGGCCATCGAATACCTGCTCAAAGAGCAAGCGGCCAAGCTGCCGGAGCTGGCCAAGGTCAGCGAGTTCATCCACTTTGCCTGCACCAGCGAGGACATCAACAACCTGTCCCACGCCCTGATGCTGCGCGAAGGCCGTGATGACGTGATGCTGCCGCTGATGCGCCAGACCGCCAACGCCATCCGCGAACTGGCCATCCGCTTCGCCGACGTGCCAATGCTGTCGCGCACCCACGGTCAGCCGGCCTCGCCGACCACCCTGGGCAAAGAACTGGCGAACGTGGTTTACCGTCTGGAGCGCCAGATCGCTCAAGTCGCTGCCGTACCGCTGCTGGGCAAGATCAACGGCGCCGTCGGCAACTACAACGCCCACCTGTCGGCCTACCCTGAGATCGACTGGGAAGCCAATGCCCGCGCCTTCATCGAAGACGAACTGGGCCTGGGTTTCAACCCGTACACCACGCAGATCGAACCGCACGACTACATTGCCGAACTGTTCGACGCGATCGCCCGCTTCAACACCATCCTGATCGACTTCGACCGCGACATCTGGGGCTACATCTCCCTGGGTTACTTCAAACAGCGCACCATCGCTGGCGAAATCGGTTCGTCGACCATGCCGCACAAGGTCAACCCGATCGACTTCGAAAACTCCGAAGGCAACCTGGGCATCGCCAACGCACTGTTCCAGCACCTGGCGAGCAAGCTGCCGATCTCCCGCTGGCAGCGCGACCTGACCGACTCCACCGTACTGCGCAACCTCGGCGTCGGCTTCGCCCACAGCGTGATCGCGTACGAAGCCAGCCTCAAGGGCATCAGCAAGCTTGAGCTCAACGAGCAGAAGATTGCCGCTGACCTGGACGCTTGCTGGGAAGTATTGGCCGAGCCAATCCAGACCGTAATGCGTCGCTACAACATCGAAAACCCGTACGAAAAACTGAAAGAATTGACGCGCGGCAAGGGCATCAGCCCTGAAGCGCTGCAGACTTTCATCGACGGCCTGGACATGCCAGCCGCCGCCAAGGCCGAGCTGAAACTGCTCACCCCGGCGAACTACATCGGCAATGCTGTGGAACAAGCCAGACGCATCTGATCGATCGCTAGACCCTTTGAAGACGCCCGGCCGCGCCGGGCGTTTTTATTCCCGTCTGAAAAGTGCATTTTTTCAATAGGTTACACATGAATCCTGATATTCCTCTTCAACTTCTGGGCGGCATCACGGCACGGGAATTCCTGCGCGATTACTGGCAGAAAAAGCCGCTGTTGATCCGCCAGGCGATTCCTGATTTCGAAAGCCCGATCGACGCCGACGAACTGGCCGGCCTGGCGCTGGAAGAAGAAGTCGAATCGCGCCTGATCATCGAGAATGGCGAGCGTCCATGGGAGTTGCGTCGCGGCCCGTTCGCCGAAGATGAATTCAGCAAGCTGCCTGAACGTGACTGGACCCTGCTGGTTCAGGCCGTGGATCAATTCGTCCCGGAAGTCAGCGAACTGCTGGAAAATTTCCGCTTCCTGCCGAGCTGGCGCATCGACGACGTGATGATCAGCTACGCCGCACCAGGCGGCAGCGTGGGTCCGCACTTCGACAACTACGACGTGTTCCTGCTGCAAGGCCACGGCAAGCGCAACTGGAAGATCGGCCAGATGTGCAACACCGAGAGCCCGATGCTGGCCCACGCCGACCTGCGCATCCTCTCCGAATTCGAAGCCACCGATGAATGGGTGCTTGAACCGGGCGACATGCTCTACCTGCCGCCGCGCCTGGCCCACTGCGGCGTCGCCGTGGATGACTGCATGACCTACTCGGTCGGCTTTCGCGCGCCGAGCGCCGCTGAAGTGCTGACCCACTTCACTGACTTCCTCAGCCAGTTCCTGTCGGACGAAGAACGCTACACCGACGCCGACGCCTTGCCGACTGCCGATCCTCACCAGATCCAGCGCGATGCACTCGACCGCCTCAAAGGCCTGCTGGCCGAGCACATGAGCGACGAGCGCCTGCTGCTGACCTGGTTCGGCCAGTTCATGACCGAGCCACGCTACCCGGAACTGGTGGTGGGTCCGGAAGACGTCGAAGAAGAGGACTTCATGTCCGCCCTGGAGCAAGGCGCGATCCTGATTCGCAACCCGAGCGCGCGCCTGGCATGGTCCGAAGTCGATGACGACCTGCTGCTGTTCGCCAGCGGCCAGAGCCGCTACCTGCCGGGCAAACTGCGCGAACTGCTGAAGATGATCTGCGCCGCCGACGCGCTGCACGCCGACAACCTCGGCGAATGGTTGAGCGATGAAGACGGCCGCGGCCTGTTGTGCGAACTGGTCAAGCAAGGAAGCCTGGGGTTTGCCGATGAATAAGATTCACGTACGTGTCGCAGACTGGCAAAAGGACAACGCCGAGATTCGGCGCATTCGTGAAGCGGTGTTCGTTGCCGAGCAATCCGTTCCGCCAGAACTGGAATGGGACGCCGATGACATTGATGCAGTGCATTTCCTCGCTTACGAAGGCGACTTTCCAATCGGTACCGCCCGCCTGTTGCCCGATGGACATGTCGGCCGGGTGTCGGTACTCAAGGACTGGCGCGGCCTGAAAGTCGGCGATGCGCTGATGCAAGCGGTCATCGGCGAAGCCGAAGAGCGCGGACTCAAGCAGCAGATGCTCAGCGCCCAGGTACAAGCCACGGCGTTCTATGAGCGCCTGGGCTTTAACCTGGTCAGTGAGGAGTTCCTGGAAGCCGGGATTCCGCATGTGGACATGGTTCGGCATTCGGCCTGAGACCGAGTCGCCTACATCGCGAGCAAGCTCGCTCCCACAATAGATTTGTGAGTTGCTGAAGATTCTGGCAACACCATCGATCCCTGTGGGAGCGAGCTTGCTCGCGATAGCAGCCTCAAGAACACCACAAAACGCCCTGACATCACACGATGCCGGGGCGTTTTGCTGTCCAGGATTCAACTAGCGCCACTACAGGCCGACAAACTGGCAATATCAACACATGCACCTGTAGGAGCGAGCTTGCTCGCGATGCACCTGAGAGCGCCGCGGGGTGTCAGGCTTCACGCATTATCGTTCACGACCATCGCGAGCAAGCTCGCTCCTACACAAATCACAAAGCCGGAGATAACGGATATGTCCCTACGCCCCCTGCTCAGCACCCTGCTGGTAGCCTGCAGTTTTTCGGTCATGGCAGCCACCGAAATCGTGCCCCTGAACTACCGCACCAGCGCCGATCTTCTGCCGGTGGCGCAGGACTTCATCGGTAAGGATGGACAGGTCAGCGCCTACGGCAATCAACTCATCGTCAACGCCGATCAGCGCAAGATCGACGAACTTAAGGCCCTTCTTTCCCAACTCGATACGACACCCAAGCGCCTGCTGATCACTGTCGACACCAGCGACAACAACTTCCAGGGTGACCAGGGTTATTCGGTGAACGGCGCCAAGCCAGCCCAGACCCGCATCATCAACTACAGCACCGACAGCCGTGACGGCGGAATTCAGCAAGTGCAGGCCAGCGAAGGCACACCGGCGCTGATCCAGGTCGGCCAGAGCGTGCCCCTGACCAGTTCGCAGACCGATGGCTATGGCGACCTGCGCAGCCAGACCGAATACCGCAACGTCACCCAGGGCTTTTACGTCACCGCAAACGTCACCGGCGACATCGTTCACCTCTCGATCAGCACCAATCGTGACCGCATGAGCCAGGAACGTCCCGATGTAGTGAACGTACAAAGTACCGACACAACCGTCACCGGCCACCTCGGTGAGTGGATCCTGCTGGCCGGGGTCAATGGCCAGACCCAGGCCGACAAACAGGGCCAGACCCGCAGCTACTCAACCCAGAGCCGCAACGACATGACTTTGCGGGTGAAAGTCGACACCTTGGACTAAATCACCAAAAACTGACTGACGAGTCGTATTAGACCAAAGATGTAGTGCTTGAAAAAAAGCACTACAAAACGTTTGACGGGCCAAAAAAGCGAAGGCATGATGGCCTCGCTCCCGCTAATCAGGGGCCCTGGCAAGGGCCTTCGAGGCGACGTTCGCACCTACCCCGCGAACCGCTTCGTGTCTGTACCGCCCACAAGGTGTGTTTGACGAGGTTGTCGACTGGAACGAAGTTGTCCCGAGGGACGGAAGCGTAATAGGTAACCCGGCACCACACTGATGTTCGTACCAAGGCCCACGACGCCCGAATGCGCCCGCAGTTCGCCTTTACCTGCTCACTTCCCCTCGAGCCCGTCGTTCATCCCGTCGCCCTCCCCGCCGAATCCGACTTGACCGCTTAAGCTTCTGGTCAGCGAGCGCAGGAATTTTCCACCGCAGAACAACTTTTCATAAAGACGCGACGAGGTTTATCTCCCATGGCACTGACACGCGAACAGCAAATTGCAGCCCTCGAAAAAGACTGGGCTGAAAACCCGCGCTGGAAAGGCGTGACACGCACTTACTCCGCTGCTGACGTCGTCCGCCTGCGTGGCTCGGTTCAACCTGAGCACACCTTTGCAAAAATGGGCGCCGAGAAGCTGTGGAACCTGGTCACCCAGGGTGCCAAGCCAGCCTTCCGTCCTGAGAAAGATTTCGTCAACTGCATGGGCGCCCTGACCGGCGGCCAGGCTGTGCAACAAGTCAAAGCCGGTATCCAGGCGATCTACCTGTCGGGCTGGCAGGTTGCTGCGGACAACAACTCCGCCGAATCGATGTACCCGGACCAGTCGCTGTACCCGGTGGACTCGGTTCCAACCGTGGTCAAGCGCATCAACAACTCGTTCCGTCGTGCCGACCAGATCCAGTGGAAAGCCGGCAAGAACCCTGGCGACGCTGGCTACATCGACTACTTCGCACCGATCGTGGCTGACGCCGAAGCCGGTTTCGGCGGCGTACTGAACGCCTACGAGCTGATGAAAAGCATGATCGAAGCAGGCGCCGCCGGCGTTCACTTCGAAGACCAGCTGGCTTCCGTGAAGAAATGCGGCCACATGGGCGGCAAGGTACTGGTTCCTACCCAGGAAGCCGTGCAGAAGCTGACCGCTGCCCGCCTGGCAGCTGACGTCGCCGGTACTCCGACCATCATCCTGGCTCGTACCGACGCCAACGCCGCTGACCTGCTGACTTCCGACTGCGACCCGTACGACCAGCCATTCGTAACCGGCGAACGTACCCAGGAAGGCTTCTACAAAGTGCGCGCCGGTCTGGACCAGGCCATCGCTCGCGGCCTGGCCTACGCTCCGTACGCCGACCTGATCTGGTGCGAAACCGCCAAGCCGGACCTGGACGAGGCTCGTCGCTTCGCTGAAGCGATCAAGAAGGAATACCCGGACCAACTGCTGTCGTACAACTGCTCGCCTTCCTTCAACTGGAAGAAAAACCTGGACGACGCGACCATCGCCAAGTTCCAGCGCGAACTGTCCGCCATGGGCTACAAGCACCAGTTCATCACCCTGGCCGGCATTCACAACATGTGGCACAGCATGTTCAACCTGGCGCACGACTACGCCCGCAACGACATGACTGCCTACGTGAAGCTGCAAGAGCAGGAATTCGCTGACGCCGCCAAGGGTTACACCTTCGTGGCCCACCAGCAGGAAGTGGGCACCGGCTACTTCGACGACATGACCACCGTGATCCAGGGTGGCTCGTCTTCGGTAACCGCACTGACCGGTTCGACTGAAGAAGAACAGTTCCACTGATCTGCTTCTTGAGTAAACAGCCGCTGCGGACACGATAGAAAGCTAACCGCAACGCTGCACATCTGACGCCCCGACCGCCTGGTTCGGGGCGTTTTTTTGCCTGCGACTCAATGCCCCCCCCTGTAGGAGCGAGCCTGCTCGCGATGAACCTGAGGACACCGCGGGTTTTCAGGCCTCCTGCGTCATCGTTGACCACCATCGCGAGCGGGCTCGCTCCTACAGGTGATGCTGGTGACCATGGAAACATTGATCCAGAGCGCTATCACTGTCAGAAAAATCCGCTAAAACGCTCACCGTCGCTACTTGCAGTAACGCCCATATAAGACAACTTCCCGAGCATCTGAAGGATAAGCAGATTAAAAACCAAGCCAAACAATATTGATTATCATTTAGCTGCAACTATGTTCGTTACATTCCCTACAAAACATAATTGACGAAATGTCCGCTAATGCCCGTAACGCATGGGCTGCAGGGCCTTTATGGCTCGCTATGTCCTTATTCCTATAAATAATTTCGCTATGGGAATTTTACTTGCCGGGTGTTTAGCCATAAAATCAGCGGGATTGATTGCTGCGACATATCGTCACTGCTTTTGTTTCTATTCAAGCTCAGAGACCTTTGCTCTCTGTTAAGGATTACCAGCATGCCCGAAGCGACAGGACTCATGGCCCACAACTGGGGCTTTGCCATTTTCCTTCTAGGCGTCGTCGGCCTCTGTGCCTTCATGCTGGGCGTCTCCAGCCTCCTCGGGTCAAAAGCCTGGGGCCGCAGCAAAAACGAACCGTTCGAGTCCGGCATGCTACCTACAGGTGGCGCCCGCTTGCGGCTCTCAGCCAAATTCTATCTGGTCGCGATGCTCTTCGTGATCTTCGATATCGAAGCCCTCTTTCTCTTTGCATGGTCTGTGTCCGTCCGCGAAAGCGGCTGGACCGGATTCGTCGAAGCTCTCGTTTTCATAGCAATTCTGTTGGCAGGCCTTGTCTACCTATTCCGAGTGGGCGCCCTTGACTGGGCTCCGGAAGCTCGGCGCAAGCGGCAAGCGAAGCTGAAACAATGAGGCTTTGGCAATGCAATACAATCTCACCAGGATCGACCCCGATGCTCCTAACGAGCAGTATCCGATTGGCCAGCGGGAAACCGTTTCCGATCCGTTAGAAGATCAAGTCCACAAAAACATTTTCATGGGCAAGCTCGAAGACGTGCTCAACGGCACGATCAACTGGGGGCGCAAGAACTCCCTGTGGCCGTATAACTTCGGTCTTTCGTGCTGCTACGTGGAAATGACCACCGCCTTCACGGCGCCCCACGACATCGCGCGCTTTGGCGCCGAGGTTATCCGGGCATCGCCGCGCCAGGCGGATTTCATGGTTATCGCCGGTACCTGCTTCATCAAGATGGCGCCGATCATTCAGCGTCTCTACGAGCAAATGCTCGAGCCTAAATGGGTTATTTCCATGGGTTCGTGTGCCAACTCCGGTGGCATGTACGACATCTACTCCGTCGTTCAAGGGGTGGACAAGTTCCTGCCCGTGGACGTCTACGTGCCTGGCTGCCCGCCCCGCCCTGAAGCTTTCCTGCAAGGCCTGATGCTGTTGCAGGAGTCGATTGGCCAGGAGCGTCGCCCACTTTCCTGGGTCGTTGGCGATCAAGGCGTGTATCGCGCCGAGATGCCTTCCGAGAAGGAAAAGCGCCGCGAACAGCGTATTCAGGTAACCAACCTGCGCAGCCCCGACGAAGTCTGATCCAGATCTGCTTCTTATATAGAACGAGAACCTGGCTTCATTCTTTACGTTGACCGAAAGCGATAAATAACCATGACTACAGGCAGTGCTCTGTACATCCCGCCTTACAAGGCAGACGACCAGGATGTGGTCGTCGAACTGAACAACCGTTTTGGCCCGGAGGCGTTCACCGCCCAGCCTACCCGCACCGGCATGCCGGTGCTTTGGGTTGCCCGCGCCAAACTCGTCGAAGTCCTGACTTTCCTGCGTAACCTGCCCAAGCCGTACGTCATGCTCTATGACCTGCACGGCGTGGACGAGCGTCTGCGTACCAAGCGTCAAGGGCTGCCGAACGGCGTCGACTTCTCCGTGTTCTACCACTTGATGTCGATCGAACGTAATAGTGACGTAATGATCAAGGTCGCCTTGTCCGAGAGCGACCTCAGCCTGCCGACCGTCACCAGCATCTGGCCGAACGCCAACTGGTACGAGCGTGAAGTCTGGGACATGTACGGCATCGACTTCAAAGGCCACCCGCACCTGTCGCGCATCATGATGCCGCCGACCTGGGAAGGTCACCCGCTGCGCAAGGACTTCCCGGCCCGCGCCACCGAGTTCGACCCGTTCACCCTGAACCTGGCCAAGCAGCAGCTCGAAGAAGAGTCTGCGCGCTTCAAGCCGGAAGACTGGGGCATGAAACGCTCCGGCCCGAACGAGGACTACATGTTCCTCAACCTCGGCCCGAACCACCCTTCGGCGCACGGTGCATTCCGCATCATCCTGCAGCTGGACGGTGAAGAGATCGTCGATTGCGTACCGGACATCGGCTACCACCACCGTGGCGCCGAGAAGATGGCCGAGCGTCAGTCGTGGCACAGCTTCATCCCGTACACCGACCGTATCGACTACCTCGGCGGCGTGATGAACAACCTGCCGTACGTGCTCTCGGTCGAGAAGCTGGCCGGCATCAAGGTGCCCGAGAAGGTCGATGTCATCCGCATCATGATGGCCGAGTTCTTCCGGATCACCAGCCACCTGCTGTTCCTGGGTACCTACATCCAGGACGTCGGCGCCATGACTCCGGTGTTCTTCACCTTCACCGACCGCCAGCGCGCGTACACGGTGATCGAGGCCATTACCGGTTTCCGCCTGCACCCGGCCTGGTACCGCATCGGCGGCGTCGCCCACGACCTGCCGCGCGGCTGGGAAAAACTGGTCAAGGACTTCGTCGAGTGGATGCCCAAGCGTCTGGACGAATACCAGAAAGCCGCCCTGGACAATAGCATCCTGCGTGGCCGGACCATCGGCGTCGCCGACTACAACACCAAAGAGGCCCTGGAATGGGGCGTCACCGGTGCTGGTCTGCGTTCGACCGGTTGCGATTTCGACCTGCGTAAAGCGCGCCCGTACTCGGGCTACGAGAACTTCGAGTTCGAAGTGCCGCTGGCCGCCAATGGCGATGCCTACGACCGCTGCATCGTGCGTGTCGAGGAGATGCGCCAGAGCATCAGGATCATCGACCAGTGCCTGCGCAACATGCCGGAAGGCCCGTACAAGGCGGATCACCCGCTGACCACGCCGCCGCCGAAAGAGCGCACCCTGCAGCACATCGAAACCTTGATCACGCACTTCCTGCAGGTTTCGTGGGGCCCGGTCATGCCGGCCAACGAATCCTTCCAGATGATTGAAGCGACCAAGGGCATCAACAGTTATTACCTGACGAGCGATGGCGGCACCATGAGCTACCGCACCCGGATTCGCACCCCAAGCTTCCCGCACCTGCAGCAGATCCCTTCGGTGATCAAAGGCAGCATGGTCGCGGACTTGATCGCGTACCTGGGTAGTATCGATTTCGTTATGGCCGACGTGGACCGCTAAGCATGAACAGCACGCTTATCCAGACAGACCGTTTCACCTTGAGTGAAACCGAGCGCTCGGCCATCGAGCACGAGTTGCATCACTACGAAGACCCGCGCGCGGCGTCGATCGAAGCCCTGAAGATCGTCCAGAAGGAACGTGGCTGGGTGCCGGACGGCGCCCTGTACGCCATCGGCGAGATCCTCGGCATCCCGGCCAGCGACGTTGAAGGCGTGGCGACGTTCTACAGCCAGATCTTCCGTCAGCCGGTCGGCCGCCACATCATTCGCGTCTGCGACAGCATGGTCTGCTACATCGGCGGCCACGAGTCCGTGGTCAGCGAAATCCAGAGCAAGCTCGGCATCGGCCTGGGTCAGACCACCGCCGACGGTCGTTTCACCCTGCTGCCGGTCTGCTGCCTCGGCAACTGCGACAAGGCACCAGCCTTGATGATCGACGACGACACTTTCGGTGATGTGCAGCCAGCAGGCGTTGCCAAATTGCTCGAGGGCTACGTATGACCCTGACTTCCTTCGGTCCAGCCAACCGCATCAAGCGTTCGGCCGAGACTCACCCGCTCACCTGGCGACTGCGCGATGACGGCGAAGCGGTATGGCTCGACGAGTACCAGGCCAAGAACGGTTACGCAGCTGCGCGCAAGGCCTTCGCCGACATGGCCCAGGACGACATCGTCCAGACCGTGAAAGATTCCGGCCTCAAGGGTCGCGGCGGTGCAGGCTTCCCCACGGGCGTGAAGTGGGGCCTGATGCCCAAGGACGAATCCATCAACATCCGCTACCTGCTGTGCAACGCGGATGAAATGGAGCCGAACACCTGGAAAGACCGCATGCTGATGGAGCAACTGCCCCATCTGCTGATCGAAGGCATGCTGATCAGTGCCCGCGCACTGAAAACCTACCGCGGCTACATCTTCCTGCGTGGCGAATACACCACCGCCGCCAAGCACCTGAACCGTGCCGTGGAAGAAGCCAAGGCAGCAGGCCTGCTGGGTAAAAACATCCTGGGCAGCGGTTTCGATTTCGAGCTGTTCGTCCACACCGGTGCCGGGCGTTATATCTGCGGTGAAGAAACCGCACTGATCAACTCCCTGGAAGGCCGCCGCGCCAACCCGCGCTCCAAGCCGCCCTTCCCTGCCGCCGTTGGCGTGTGGGGCAAGCCGACTTGCGTGAACAACGTCGAGACCCTGTGCAACGTGCCGGCAATCATTGCCGATGGCGTGGACTGGTACAAATCGTTGGCTCGCGAAGGTAGCGAAGACATGGGCACCAAGCTCATGGGCTTCTCCGGCAAGGTCAAGAACCCGGGCCTGTGGGAATTGCCGTTCGGCGTCACCGGTCGCGAGCTGTTCGAAGACTACGCCGGTGGCATGCGCGACGGTTACAAGCTCAAGGCCTGGCAGCCTGGCGGCGCCGGTACCGGCTTCCTGCTGCCGGAACACCTGGACGCACAAATGTACGCCGGCGGCATCGCCAAAGTGGGTACCCGTATGGGTACCGGCCTGGCCATGGCGGTGGACGACAGCGTCAACATGGTGTCCCTGCTGCGCAACATGGAGCAGTTCTTCGCCCGCGAATCCTGTGGCTTCTGCACCCCGTGCCGCGATGGCTTGCCATGGAGCGTCAAGCTCCTGATGGCCATCGAGAACGGTGAAGGCCAGCCAGGCGACATCGAGACCCTGCTGGGTCTGGTCGGTTTCCTCGGCCCGGGCAAGACCTTCTGTGCTCACGCACCGGGCGCCGTGGAGCCGTTGGGCAGCGCAATCAAATACTTCCGCCATGAGTTCGAAGCCGGTATCGCGCCTGTCAGCGCCGCCGTCCCGCCTCTGGCAAGGCCGATCGTAGTCGGCGCGTAACCGCTTAAAAAGGCGAAGGGTCCGTGCCCTTCGCTTTTCGTGTGATGACGCCGTAAGCGGCTGTGTTGATTCACGCGGATAACAAGATTCCATTAGCCACGCCCGCTGACACCGGGCCAACGAAGAACTTTGAACCATGGCCACTATCCACGTAGACGGCAAAGAGCTCGAAGTCGATGGGGCAGACAACCTGTTACAGGCATGTCTGTCGCTAGGCCTCGATATCCCTTATTTCTGCTGGCACCCTGCCCTTGGCAGCGTTGGCGCTTGCCGCCAGTGCGCGGTCAAGCAGTACACCGACGAGAACGACACCCGTGGTCGCATCGTCATGTCCTGCATGACCCCTGCCACCGACAACACCTGGATCTCCATCGAAGATGAAGAGTCCAAGGCGTTCCGCGCCAGTGTTGTTGAATGGCTGATGACCAACCACCCTCACGACTGCCCTGTCTGTGAGGAAGGCGGTCACTGCCACCTGCAAGACATGACGGTAATGACCGGCCACAACGAGCGCCGTTACCGCTTCACCAAGCGTACCCACCAGAACCAGCAACTGGGCCCGTTCATTTCCCACGAAATGAACCGCTGCATCGCTTGCTACCGCTGCGTGCGCTTCTACAAGGACTACGCCGGCGGCACCGATCTGGGTGTATTCGGCGCCCACGACAACGTGTACTTCGGTCGCGTTGAAGACGGCACCCTGGAAAGCGAGTTCTCCGGCAACCTCACCGAGGTCTGCCCGACCGGTGTGTTCACCGACAAGACTCACTCCGAGCGCTACAACCGCAAGTGGGACATGCAGTTCTCGCCGAGCATCTGCCATGGCTGCTCCAGCGGTTGCAACATTTCTCCGGGCGAGCGTTACGGTGAACTGCGCCGCATCGAAAACCGTTTCAACGGTTCGGTGAACCAGTACTTCCTGTGCGACCGTGGCCGTTTCGGCTATGGCTACGTCAACCGTGAAGACCGTCCGCGTCAGCCGCTGCTGGCCAATGGCACCAAGCTGAGCCTCGACGAAGCGCTGGATAAAGCTGCTGATTTGCTGCGCGGTCGCAACATCGTCGGCATCGGTTCGCCACGCGCCAGCCTCGAAAGCAACTACGCGTTGCGCGAACTGGTCGGCGCCGAGCACTTCTATTCGGGTATCGAAGCGTCCGAACTGGAACGCATCCGCCTGGTCCTGCAAGTGCTCAAGGACAGCCCGCTGCCAGTGCCGAACATGCGCGACATCGAAGACCACGACGCCGTGTTCGTCCTCGGTGAAGACCTGACCCAGACCGCTGCGCGCATGGCCCTGTCCCTGCGTCAATCGGTCAAGGGCAAGGCCGAAGACATGGCCGACGCCATGCGCGTCCAGCCTTGGCTCGACGCCGCGGTGAAGAACATTGGCCAGCACGCGCTGAACCCGCTGTTCATCGCCAGCCTGGCTGAAACCAAGCTCGACGACATCGCCGAAGAGTGCGTTCACGCCGCTCCGGACGATCTGGCCCGCATCGGTTTCGCCGTGGCTCACGCCCTCGACGCCAGCGCACCGGCCGTTGAAGGCCTGGACGCTGAAGCCCTCGAACTGGCCAAGCGCATTGCCGACGCCCTGCTCGCGGCCAAGCGCCCACTGATCATCGCCGGTACTTCCCTGGGCTCCAAAGCCCTGATCGAAGCTGCCGCGAACATCGCCAAGGCCCTGAAGCTGCGCGAGAAGAACGGTTCCATCAGCCTGATCGTGCCGGAGGCCAACAGCCTCGGCCTGGCCATGCTCGGTGGCGAATCGGTCGACGCTGCGCTGCAAGCCGTAATCGATGGCAAGGCCGACGCCATCGTCGTGCTGGAAAACGATCTGTACACCCGTACCGACAAAGCCCGTGTCGATGCCGCCCTGACTGCCGCCAAAGTGCTGATCGTCGCCGACCATCAGAAGACTGCCACCAGCGATCGCGCGCACCTGGTGCTGCCAGCCGCCAGCTTTGCTGAAGGCGACGGTACCCTGGTCAGCCAGGAAGGTCGCGCCCAGCGCTTCTTCCAGGTCTTCGATCCGAAGTACATGGACGCGAGCATCCTGGTTCACGAAGGCTGGCGCTGGCTGCATGCCCTGCGCGCCACCCTGCTGAACCAGCCGATCGACTGGACCCAGCTGGACCACGTCACCGCCGCTGTCGCTTCCAGCACACCGGTCCTGAACCGCATTGTCGACGCCGCACCGTCCGCCGCGTTCCGTATCAAGGGCATGAAACTGGCCCGTGAACCGCTGCGCTACTCCGGTCGTACCGCCATGCGCGCCGACATCAGCGTGCACGAACCGCGTACCCCGCAGGACAAGGACACCGCGTTCGCCTTCTCCATGGAAGGTTACTCGGGTTCGGCCGAACCGCGTCAGCAAGTGCCATTCGCCTGGTCTCCGGGCTGGAACTCGCCGCAAGCCTGGAACAAGTTCCAGGACGAAGTCGGTGGTCACATCCGCGCTGGCGACCCGGGCACCCGCCTGATCGAAAGCGCCGGTGACTCGCTGAACTGGTTCGCCAGCGTTCCGCGCGCGTTCAACCCGGCTCCAGGCACCTGGCAGGTCGTGCCGTTCTTCCACCTGTTCGGCAGCGAAGAAAACTCTTCGAAAGCCGCTCCGGTCCAGGAACGCATTCCGGCGGCCTACGTTGCACTGGCCAAGTCCGAAGCCGACCGCCTGGGCGTCAACGACGGTGCCATGCTGAGCCTGAACGTGGCCGGCCAGACCCTGCGTCTGCCGCTGCGCATCAATGAAGAACTGGGCGCAGGCCTGGTGGCATTGCCTGCGGGCATCGCCGGCATTCCGCCAGCGATCTTTGGCAAATCCGTTGACGGTCTGCAGGAGGCAGCTCAATGACCTGGTTCACTCCTGAAGTGATCGACATCATCATCACGGTCCTCAAGGCCGTGGTGATTCTGCTCGCCGTGGTGATCTGCGGCGCCCTGCTGAGCTGGGTCGAACGTCGTTTGCTCGCCCTCTGGCAGGACCGTTACGGTCCGAACCGCGTCGGCCCGTTCGGCGCGTTCCAGATCGCCGCCGACATGATCAAGATGTTCTTCAAGGAAGACTGGACGCCTCCATTCGCCGACAAGATGATCTTCACCCTGGCACCGGTCGTGGCCATGAGCGCACTGCTGATTGCCTTCGCGATCATCCCGATCACTCCGACCTGGGGCGTGGCGGACATCAACATCGGCATCCTGTTCTTCTTCGCCATGGCGGGCCTTTCGGTCTACGCGGTGCTGTTCGCCGGCTGGTCGAGCAACAACAAGTTCGCCCTGCTGGGCAGCTTGCGTGCCTCGGCGCAAACCGTGTCGTATGAAGTGTTCATGGGCCTGTCGCTGATGGGCATCGTGATTCAGGTCGGCTCGTTCAACATGCGCGACATCGTTGAATATCAAGCGCAGAACCTGTGGTTCATCATTCCGCAGATCTTCGGCTTCCTGACCTTCTTCATCGCGGGCGTGGCCGTGACTCACCGTCACCCGTTCGACCAGCCGGAAGCGGAACAGGAACTGGCCGACGGTTACCACATTGAATACGCCGGCATGAAATGGGGCATGTTCTTCGTCGGCGAGTACATCGGCATCGTGTTGATTTCGGCGTTGCTGGTGACCTTGTTCTTCGGTGGCTGGCACGGTCCGTTCGGCCTCCTGCCGCAGATCCCGTTCATCTGGTTCGCACTGAAAACCGCGTTCTTCATCATGATGTTCATCCTGCTGCGCGCTTCGATCCCGCGCCCACGGTATGACCAGGTGATGGATTTCAGCTGGAAGTTCTGCCTGCCGCTGACCCTCGTCAACATGCTGGTGACCGCTGCGATCGTGTTGCTCAACACGCCCGCCGTCGCGGCTCAGTGAGGATAGAGAATCATGAAGTACATATTTGACATCGTGCATGGCTTCTACACCCAGCTTCGCAGCCTGGTGATGATTTTCGGCCACGCCTTCCGCAAGCGCGACACGCTGCAGTACCCGGAAGAACCGGTCTACCTGCCGCCGCGCTACCGTGGGCGTATCGTCCTGACCCGCGACCCCGACGGCGAAGAGCGTTGCGTAGCCTGCAACCTGTGCGCCGTGGCCTGCCCGGTCGGTTGCATCTCGCTGCAGAAAGCTGAAACCGAAGACGGTCGCTGGTACCCGGACTTCTTCCGCATCAACTTCTCGCGCTGCATTTTCTGTGGCCTCTGCGAGGAAGCCTGCCCGACCACCGCGATCCAGCTGACGCCGGATTTCGAGATGGCCGAGTTCAAACGTCAGGACCTGGTCTACGAGAAAGAAGATCTGCTGATCTCCGGCCCCGGCAAAAACCCTGATTACAACTTCTATCGTGTTGCAGGTATGGCGATTGCCGGGAAGCCGAAAGGCTCCGCGCAGAACGAAGCCCAGCCGATCAACGTGAAGAGCTTGCTGCCTTAAGGAAGAAAGATGGAATTCGCTTTCTATTTCGCATCGGGTATCGCTGTGGTGTCCACGCTTCGCGTGATCACCCACACCAACCCTGTGCACGCCCTGCTCTACCTGATCATTTCGCTGATCGCCGTGGCCATGACGTTCTTCGCCCTCGGCGCACCGTTTGCCGGTGTCCTGGAAGTGATCGCCTACGCTGGCGCCATCATGGTGCTGTTCGTGTTCGTGGTGATGATGCTGAACCTGGGCCCGGCCTCGGTTCAGCAAGAGCGCGCCTGGCTCAAGCCTGGCATATGGGGCGGCCCGGTCCTCCTCGCCACGCTGCTGCTGGTGGAACTGCTGTACGTGCTGTTCTCCCACCAGACCGGTGAAGCCATCGGCCACACCACCGTAGACGCCAAGGCCGTGGGCATCAGCCTGTTCGGTCCTTATCTGCTGGTGGTTGAACTCGCCTCGATGCTGCTGCTCGCCGCAGCCGTCACGGCGTTCCACTTGGGCCGCAACGAAGCCAAGGAGCAATGACGATGCCTGCTATCCCCATGGAGCATGGTCTGGCAGTCGCCGGCATCCTGTTCTGCCTCGGTCTGGTCGGCCTGATGGTCCGCCGCAACATCCTTTTCGTGCTGATGAGCCTGGAGGTCATGATGAATGCCTCCGCCTTGGCGTTCATCGTTGCCGGTAGCCGCTGGGCGCAACCGGATGGACAGGTCATGTTCATCCTGGTGATCAGCCTGGCAGCCGCCGAGGCCAGTATCGGCCTGGCGATCCTGCTGCAACTGTATCGCCGCTTCCACACGCTCGATATCGACGCTGCCAGTGAGATGCGCGGATGAACCTTCTCTATCTGACTTTCGTATTCCCTCTCATCGGTTTCCTGCTGCTGTCGTTCTCCCGTGGACGCATCTCGGAAAACCTGGCCGCGCTGATTGGCGTCGGCTCCATCGGTCTGTCGGCGATCGTGACTGCCTACGTGATCTGGCAATTCAACGTCGCTCCGCCGGAAGGCGGCCACTACACCCAGGTGTTGTGGCAGTGGATGGCGGTGGAAGGCTTCACGCCTAACTTCGCCCTGTACCTGGACGGCCTGTCCGTGACCATGCTGGGTGTGGTCGTCGGCGTCGGCTTCCTGATCCACCTGTTCGCGTCCTGGTACATGCGCGGTGAAGCCGGTTACTCGCGTTTCTTCGCCTACACCAACCTGTTCATCGCCAGCATGCTGTTCCTCGTGCTGGGTGATAACCTGTTGTTCCTGTACTTCGGCTGGGAAGGCGTGGGCCTGTGCTCGTACCTGTTGATCGGTTTCTACTACAGCAACCGCAACAACGGTAACGCCGCACTCAAGGCCTTCATCGTGACCCGCATCGGTGACGTGTTCATGGCCATCGGCCTGTTCATTCTGTTTGCCCAACTGGGCACGCTGAACGTTCAGGAACTGCTGGTGCTGGCACCGCAGAAATTCCAGGCCGGTGACTTCTGGATGGTCATGGCCACCCTGATGCTGCTGGGCGGCGCTGTCGGTAAATCCGCGCAACTGCCACTGCAAACCTGGCTGGCGGACGCGATGGCCGGTCCTACTCCGGTTTCGGCACTGATCCACGCCGCAACCATGGTGACCGCCGGTGTCTACCTGATCGCCCGTACCCACGGCCTGTTCACCCTGGCGCCGGAAATCCTGCATCTGGTTGGCCTGGTCGGCGGTGTGACGCTGGTACTCGCCGGTTTTGCAGCCCTGGTTCAGACCGACATCAAGCGTATCCTCGCCTACTCGACCATGAGCCAGATCGGCTACATGTTCCTGGCCCTGGGCGTCGGTGCCTGGGATGGCGCGATCTTCCACCTGATGACCCACGCCTTCTTCAAGGCCCTGCTGTTCCTTGCATCCGGTGCGGTGATCGTTGCCTGCCACCACGAGCAGGACATCTTCAAGATGGGCGGCCTGTGGAAGAAACTGCCACTGGCCTACGCCAGCTTCATCGTCGGCGGCGCGGCCCTGGCGGCCCTGCCACTGGTAACCGCGGGCTTCTACTCCAAGGACGAAATCCTCTGGGAAGCATTTGCCAGCGGTAACGAAGGTCTGCTGTATGCAGGTCTGGTGGGTGCGTTCATGACCTCGCTCTACACCTTCCGCCTGATCTTCATCGCGTTCCACGGTGAAGCGAAGACCGAAGCCCACGCCGGTCACGGCATTGCCCACTGGCTGCCACTGTCGGTGCTGATCGTGCTGTCGACCTTCGTCGGCGCAATGATCGTTCCGCCACTGCACGGCGTACTGCCTGAGAGCGTCGGCCATGCCGGCGGCGAAGCCAAGCACAGCCTGGAAATCGCTTCGGGCGCCATCGCCCTGGCCGGTATCCTGCTGGCCGCGCTGCTGTTCCTCGGCAAGCGTCGTTTCGTGACAGCCATCGCCAACAGCGGCATCGGCCGTGTCCTTTCGGCCTGGTGGTTCGCTGCCTGGGGCTTCGACTGGATCTACGACAAACTGTTCGTCAAGCCGTACCTGGCGATCAGCCACATCCTGCGCAAAGACCCGCTCGACCAGACCATCGGTCTGATCCCGCGCATGGCCAAAGGCGGTCACACCGCCCTGAGCCGTACCGAGACCGGTCAACTGCGTTGGTATGCCGCCTCGATGGCTGCTGGTGCCGTGCTGGTCATCGGCGCCGTCGTGCTGGTAGCGGTCTGATATGAACCTTGCGAATTTGCGAAAGGAAACGAACCCGTCATGATTCTGCCTTGGCTAATCCTGATCCCCTTCATCGGCGGCCTGCTGTGCTGGATGGGTGAGCGCTTCGGCGCCACCCTCCCCCGCTGGATTGCGCTGATCACCATGTCCCTGCTGCTTTCCCTCGGCCTCTGGCTGTGGGCCAACGGTGACTATTCATTCGCTCCGGCACCGGGTGCCGATCCGACCTGGGCGCTTGAGTTCAAGCACGTCTGGATCCAGCGCTTCGGCATCAATGTGCACCTGGCCCTCGATGGCCTGTCGCTGTTGATGATCATGCTGACCGGCCTGCTGGGTGTCCTCTCGGTACTCTGCTCGTGGAAAGAGATCCAGCGTCACGTTGGCTTCTTCCACCTGAACCTGATGTGGATCCTGGGCGGTGTCGTCGGCGTGTTCCTCGCCCTCGACCTGTTCATGTTCTTCTTCTTCTGGGAAATGATGCTGGTGCCGATGTACTTCCTCATCGCGCTCTGGGGTCACAGTTCTTCGGACGGCAAGAAAACCCGGATCTACGCGGCGACCAAGTTCTTCATCTTCACTCAGGCTTCCGGCCTGATCATGCTGGTGGCGATCCTGGGCCTGGTACTGGTCAACTTCAACGACACCGGCGTGATTACCTTCAACTACGCCGACCTGTTGAAGACCAAGATGTCGATGACCACCGAGTACATCCTGATGCTCGGCTTCTTCATCGCCTTTGCGGTCAAGCTGCCCGTGGTGCCGTTCCACTCCTGGCTGCCTGACGCTCACGCCCAGGCGCCGACCGCCGGTTCCGTCGACCTCGCCGGTATCCTGCTGAAAACCGCTGCCTACGGCCTGCTGCGTTTCGCCCTGCCGCTGTTCCCGAATGCCTCGGCCGAGTTCGCGCCGATCGCCATGACCCTGGGTCTGATCGGGATCTTCTACGGTGCGTTCCTGGCGTTCGCGCAAACCGACATCAAGCGTCTGATCGCCTTCTCGTCCGTTTCCCACATGGGCTTCGTACTGATCGGCATCTACTCCGGCAGCCAACTGGCACTGCAGGGCGCGGTGATGCAGATGCTGGCCCACGGCCTGTCGGCGGCGGCACTCTTTATCCTGAGTGGCCAGCTGTACGAACGCACCCACACCCGCGACATGCGTGAAATGGGTGGCCTGTGGTCGAAGATCGCTTACCTGCCGGCCCTCAGCCTGTTCTTCGCGGCGGCGTCCCTGGGCTTGCCGGGTACCGGTAACTTCGTCGGTGAGTTCCTGATCCTGATCGGCACCTTCCCGATCGCCCCTTGGATCACCATCATCGCCACGTCCGGCCTGGTGTTCGGTTCGGTCTACTCGCTGATCATGGTCCACCGTGCCTTCTTCGGCCCGGCCAAGTCGGACGCGGTACTGCATGGCATGGACGGTCGCGAAATGATCATGGTGGTCGGTCTGGCAGCGCTGCTGGTCTACATCGGCATCTACCCACAACCGTTCCTCGATACCTCTGCCGCTACGATGCATGGCGTGCAGCAATGGCTCGGCACCGCCTTCACTCAACTCGCTTCGGCCCGGTAAGAGCGCTATGGAATTCACGACTCAACACTTTATCGCGCTAGCGCCGCTGTTGATTACCAGCGCCACGATCATCGTGGTGATGCTGGCAATTGCCTGGCGCCGCAACCACTCCCAGACCTTCCTGCTGTCCGTGGCCGGTCTGAACCTGGCGTTGCTGTCGATCCTGCCAGCCTTGAAGGTCGCGCCATTGGCCGTGACCCCACTGCTGCAAATCGATAGCTTCGCTTGCTTGTACATGGCGCTGATCCTGGTCGCCACCCTCGCTTGTGTCACCCTCGCCCACGCCTACCTCGGCGATGGCGGCACGGGTTACCCGGGCAACCGTGAAGAACTGTACCTGCTGATCCTGATGGCCGCCGCCGGTGGCCTGGTGCTGGTCAGCGCGCAGCACCTGGCCGGGTTGTTCATCGGTCTGGAACTGCTGTCGGTGCCGGTCTACGGTCTGGTGGCCTATGCCTTCTTCAACAAGCGTTCGCTGGAAGCCGGTATCAAGTACATGGTGCTGTCGGCTGCCGGCTCCGCGTTCCTGTTGTTCGGTATGGCCCTGCTGTACGCAGACTCCGGCTCCCTGAGCTTCGTCGGCATCGGTCAGGCGCTGGCGGCTACCGGCCTGCCAAGCTCGCTGGCACAACTGGGCCTGGGCATGATGCTGATCGGCCTGGCGTTCAAGCTGTCGCTGGTGCCCTTCCACCTCTGGACTCCAGACGTCTACGAAGGTGCTCCGGCACCGGTCGCAGCATTCCTGGCCACCGCTTCCAAAGTGGCCGTGTTCGCAGTGATGGTGCGCCTGTTCCAGATCTCGCCAGCGGCCAGCAGCGGCGTGCTGAGCGACGTGCTGACCATCATCGCCATTGCGTCGATCCTGTTCGGCAACCTGCTGGCACTGACCCAGAGCAACCTCAAGCGTCTGCTGGGTTACTCGTCCATCGCCCACTTCGGCTACCTGCTGATCGCCCTGGTGGCGAGCAAGGGCCTGGCCGTGGAAGCCATCGGCGTATACCTGGTCACCTACGTGATCACCAGCCTCGGCGCTTTCGGCGTGATCACCCTGATGTCCTCGCCGTACAAAGGTCGTGACGCAGACGCCCTGTACGAGTACCGCGGCCTGTTCTGGCGCCGTCCGTACCTGACTGCCGTACTGACCGTGATGATGCTGTCCCTGGCCGGTATCCCGCTGACCGCGGGCTTCATCGGAAAGTTCTACATCATCGCCACCGGTGTCGAGTCGCACCAATGGTGGCTGGTCGGCTCCCTGGTACTGGGCAGCGCCATCGGCGTGTTCTACTACCTGCGTGTGATGGTCACCCTGTACCTGATCGAACCGAACCTGCGTCGCGTCGACGCCCAACTGCACTGGGAACAACGTGCAGGCGGCGTGATGCTGCTGGCCATCGCGGTACTGGCCTTCTTCCTCGGCCTGTACCCACAACCGCTGCTGAACCTGGTTCAACAGTCGGGTCTGGCGGGTTGATCGCTTAGGCGGCTCTCGGTAACAAACAGAAACGGCACCTTCGGGTGCCGTTTTTGCGTTTGGGGGTTTTCAAGGTCAAAAGATCGCAGCCAGCGGCAGCTCCTACATTCGGGAGGCGTACAGCCTGTAGGAGCTGCCGCTGGCTGCGATCTTTTAATCTTCATGGCCTACCCTCTTTTCAGAAAGTATTTGTCTGACGATCAGCGATTGATGACATCCGGCGATTGCTCCGAACGCTAATGTGAGCGACGGGCTTACAGGAGTATTCAAATGAAACAAGAACCGATGGTGATGATGTGCAATGAAATGGCGAAACCGACCTATGGTTCGCTTGCCTTTGCCACCCCGAAAAATTCTGGCTATATTTGTCCAGAATATGGGAGAGAAATCATGATCATCGTTCCGTTGGCCGAAGCAAAAAACAATCTGTCCAAACTCGTCGATGATGCGGCGGCCGGCCAGATCATAACGATTGCCAAGCATGGTCGAGCCTTGGCCCGCCTTGTTCCCGTAGGAAAAACCAGCGGGAAGCGTATCGGTGCGATGAAAGGCAAACTGGTTCTGGCTGAAGACTTCGATGCACCACTGCCGGACGACATGCTGGATGCTTTTGAAGGAACCCACGAATGAGGGTTCTGCTGGACACTCATGTTTTGCTTTGGGCTCTCAGCGATGACCCCAAACTATCCGGAAAGGCTAGAAAGCTCATTGAAGACGCTGCCGACATATACATCAGCGCAGCGACATTCTGGGAAATGGCGATCAAGGTCGGGCTGGGAAAGCTGAATGTTGATCTGGAAGAAATCCGCCAGTACTGCCTCGAAAGCGGTTTCATCGAACTGCCTGTGACCTCAGAACATGCCATTGCCGTGAAAGACCTCGAACATCACCATCGTGAACCGTTCGACCGCCTCATTGTTGCAACCGCGATGACTGAACCCATGAAACTTCTAACGTCTGACCCATTGGTGGCCAAGTACACGGATTTGGCTATTTTGATTTAGTCAGCCCATCTCCGATCAAATGTGGGAGCGGGCTTGCTCGCGAAGACTGTAGGTCAAGCACAAATGAAAACGGCACCTTTCGGTGCCGTTCGTCTTTCACACTCCCAAACACTTACTTACGCGCATCCGCCCAAGATTTCAGCAGCTCGCTGTAGCTCACGGTCTCCCCCTTAGGCTTCTCGTTTTCCAGTTTAGGTTTCGGTGCGCCCGGCTGGTCGAACCAGTACTGAGCATCGCGCTCGGGGTTCATTTTCGGTGCGCAGGTGGCTTGTGCCTTCGAACGCTCCAGGCGGGTCATGATCGCATCCTGATCCTTGGCCAGGCCGTCGAGTGCCTGTTGCGGGGTTTTGTCGCCGCTGGCCGCTTCGGCGATGTGGCTCCACCACAACTGCGCGAGGCGAGGATAATCAGGCACGTTGGTCCCGGTCGGCGTCCATTGCACGCGGGCCGGGCTGCGGTAGAACTCCACCAGGCCGCCGAGTTTCGGTGCCAGGTCGGTCATGGCTTGCGAGTTGATGTCCGACTCGCGGATAGGCGTCAGGCCGACGATGGTTTTCTTCAGCGACACGGTTTTCGAGGTCACGAACTGCGCATAGAGCCAGGCCGCCAGTTTCTGCTTCTCGGGCGTGGACTTCATGAAGGTCCAGGAACCCACGTCCTGATAGCCCAGTTTCATGCCCTCTTCCCAGTACGGTCCCCGTGGTGAGGGCGCCATGCGCCATTTCGGCGTGCCATCGGCGTTCATCACCGCCAGGCCTGGCTTGGTCATGTCGGCGGTGAAGGCGGTGTACCAGAAAATCTGCTGGGCGATGCTGCCCTGGGACGGCACCGGTCCGGATTCGGAGAAGGTCATACCCGCCGCTTCCGGTGGCGCGTACTTTTTCAGCCAGTCGACGTACTTGGTGGTGGCGAACACCGCCGCCGGGCCGTTGGTGTCGCCACCTCGGGTCACGCTGGAACCCACCGGGTGGCAGTCCTCGACACGAATGCCCCACTCGTCCACCGGCAGGCCGTTGGGAATGCCCTTGTCGCCGCCACCGGCCATGGAGAACCAGGCATCGGTGAAGCGCCAGCCCAGGGACGGGTCCTTCTTGCCGTAGTCCATGTGCCCGTAGACGCGCTTGCCGTCGATTTCCTTGACGTCTTCGCTGAAGAACCTGGCAATGTCTTCATAGGCCGACCAGTTCACCGGTACGCCCAGCTCGTAGCCGTACTTTTCCTTGAACTTGGCCTTGAGGTCCGCCCGTTCGAACCAGTCGGCACGGAACCAGTACAGGTTGGCGAACTGCTGGTCAGGCAACTGGTAGATCTTGCCGTCCGGCGCGGTGGTGAAGGAAATGCCGATGAAGTCCTTGAGGTCGAGGGTCGGCGAGGTGAAGTCCTTGCCTTCGTTCGCCATCAGGTCGGTGATCGATTCGGTCTTGCCGTAGCGAAAGTGCGTACCGATCAAGTCCGAGTCGTTGACCCAGCCGTCATAGATGCTTTTGTCCGATTGCATCACGGTCTGCAGCTTTTCCACCACGTCGCCTTCCTGCAGCAGATCGTGGGTCAGCTTGATCCCGGTGATCTCGGTGAAGGCCTTGGCCAGCACCTTGGACTCGTACTCGTGGGTAGCGATGGTTTCCGACACCACCTTGATGTTCATTCCGCGGAAGGGCTCCGCCGCCTTGATAAACCACTTCAACTCTTCCAGCTGTTGATCGGCCGTCAGTGTGGATGGCTTGAATTCACTGCCGATCCATTTTTTTGCGGCATCTTCGTAGGCATCGGCCCAGGCCGAAGCGCTCAAACCGCTGAGTGCCAGCATGGCTGCCAATGAAATGCTATGTCGCAGCTTATTGTTTTTGTCGAACATAGAGACCTCCTTATAGGGTTTCGGAGCAACAGTGCCGAGCGATTCGACTAGCCCCAACGCATCACAGCCAACAGCCACACCAGGGACAACGCGAACGCCACCCAGATGCTCCAGTCGGTGACGCCGATTACCAGCAAATGCAGGTAGGCGCTGCCGAGAAGACCGATGAACAAGCGATCGCCACGGGTGGTGGCAATCGGTAGCAAACCTCGCCGAAGCACGCTCGGCGAACGCAATTCCCAGGTGGTCATGCCCACCAGGATCAAGGCAATGACGCCGAAGAACGCCGCCGTGGGGGCGGTCCAACTCATCCATTCCATCATCAGCTCCTCATACCCGGCCCAGGGCAAAGCCCTTGGCCACGTGGTTGCGAACAAACCAGATCACCAGCATGCCCGGCAGGATGGTCAACACCCCCGCCGCTGCCAGTACGCCCCAGTCGATACCGGATGCCGAAACCGTACGCGTCATCACCGCCGCGATGGGTTTGGCATTCACCGAGGTGAGGGTTCGCGCCAGCAGCAGTTCTACCCAGGAGAACATGAAGCAGAAGAACGCCGTCACACCAATGCCGGAGCCGATCAACGGGATGAAAATCTTCACGAAGAACTTGGGAAAACTGTAGCCATCAATGTAGGCGGTTTCGTCGATTTCCTTGGGTACGCCGGACATGAAGCCTTCGAGAATCCACACCGCCAGCGGCACGTTGAACAGGCAGTGAGCCAGGGCCACGGCAATATGGGTGTCGAACAACCCGATCGACGAATACAGCTGGAAAAACGGCAACAGGAACACCGCCGGCGGCGCCATGCGGTTGGTCAGCAGCCAGAAGAACAGGTGCTTGTCGCCCAGGAAGCGATAACGCGAGAAGGCATACGCCGCCGGCAGTGCCACGGTCAGGGAAATGATCGTGTTCAGGCTCACGTAATACGCCGAATTGATGTAGCCGGTGTACCAGCTCGGGTCGGTGAAGATCACCTTGTAGTTGGCCAGGGTGAAATCCTGCGGGAACAGCGTCAGGCCGCCGAGGATTTCGCTGTTGCTCTTGAAGGACATGTTCAGCAGCCAGTAGATCGGCACCAGCAGGAACAGGATGTAGAGCAGCAGGGGGATAAGCTTTCTTTTGCTCATGGCGCGGGCCTCAGCGGTTGGCGTCAGAGTGAGTCATGGCGGTGTAGAACAGCCAGGACACCAACAGGATGATCAGGAAGTACACCAGCGAGAACGCCGCAGCCGGCCCCAGGTCGAATTGCCCTACGGCCATCTGCGTCAGGGTCTGGCTGAGGAAGGTCGTGGCATTGCCCGGACCGCCACCGGTGAGTACGAAGGGCTCGGTGTAGATCATGAAACTGTCCATGAAACGCAGCATCACCGCGATCAGCAGCACGCTCTTGAGCTTGGGCAACTGGATATGCCGGAACACCGCCCAGGCCGAGGCACGGTCGATCCGCGCCGCCTGGTAATACACATCCGGAATCGCCCGCAACCCGGAGAAACACAACAGCGCCACCAGCGAGGTCCAGTGCCAGACGTCCATCACCAGCACGGTGACCCAGGCGTCCATGGTGTTCGCCGCATAGTTGTAGCTGATGCCCATGGCCTTGAGGCTCGCCCCCAACAAGCCGATGTCGGCGCGGCCGAAGATCTGCCAGATGGTGCCGACCACGTTCCACGGGATCAGCAGCGGGATCGCCAGCACGATCAGCACCACCGACGACCAGCGGCCCTTGGTCGGCATGGTCAGGGCGATGGCAATGCCCAGCGGAATTTCGATCAGCAACACGCAGGCGGAATAGATGAACTGGCGCAGCAGAGAGTCGTGCAGCCGAGGGTCGAGCAGTACCTGCTTGTACCAGTCGGCACCGACGAAATAGCGGCTGGACTGGTCGAAAATGTCCTGCACCGAATAGTTGACCACGGTCATCATCGGGATCACCGCACTGAACGCCACCAGCAGGAACACCGGCAGCACCAGCCACCAGGCCTTGTTGTTCTGCACCTTGTTCATGGCTGCGCCTCCTGGTTGGCATGGGCTTCGAGCAGGAAATCATCGGCGTACACCATCAACCACTGCGCCGGAAAACTGATGTAGGCCGTGCCTTGCGGCACCGGTTTGTCTTCGGCCAGGCGCACTTTCAGGGTGGCGCCGTCGAGGTTGAGGGTCATGATCTTGTAGGTACCCAGGTCCTCGACGTGTACGACCTGTGCCCGTAGCGCGTCATCAAAGGCTTCGTCCCACACATGGACGAACTCCGGGCGAATGCCGACCTTCAGGGTTTTCCATTCGGATTCGGCGATGCGTTGCTGCATGGCCTCGGACAGCGGCAGGTGGGTCGAAGCGAACCCGACGCCACCCGGTTGCGGCTGCACCTCGATCAGGTTCATCCCCGGGCTGCCGATGAAGTAGCCGACAAAGGTGTGGCTCGGGCGCTCGAACAATTCCCGTGGTGTGCCGAATTGCACGATCTGCCCGCCGTACATCACCGCAATCTTGTCGGCGAAGGTCGAGGCCTCCAGCTGATCGTGGGTGACATAGACCATGGTGATGTTGAACTGCTCGTGGATCTGCTTGAGCTTGCGTCGCAGCTTCCACTTCAGGTGCGGGTCGATCACCGTCAGTGGTTCATCGAACAGGATCGCCGACACATCGTCGCGCACCAGCCCGCGGCCCATGGAGACTTTCTGTTTTTCGTCGGCGGTGAGGTTGCGCGCCTTTTTGCCCAGCAGGTTCTGCAGGTCGAGGACCTCGGCGATTTCCTGCACCTTGGTATGAATTCTTGCCTCGGCCATGCCCTGGTTACGCAGCGGGAAGGCCAGGTTGTCGAACACCGTCATGGTGTCGTAGACCACCGGGAACTGGAAAACCTGGGCAATGTTGCGCTTCTCCGGCGTCAGGTCGTTGACCGCTTTGCCGTCGAACAGCACATGACCCTGGGACGGGCTGAGCAGCCCGGAAATAATGTTGAGCAAGGTTGATTTGCCACAGCCCGACGGACCGAGCAACGCGTAGGCGCCGCCCTGCTCCCAGATGTGGTCCATCTCGCGGATCGCGTAGTCTTCGGGTCCCACCGGGGTTTTGGTGTAGCTGTGGGCGAGGTTCTGCAAACGGATTTCGGCCATCAGGCTACCCTCGCGACACGCTGGCCCGGCGCCTGCACCAGCCGGCCCTGCGTATCGAACACAAACAGTTTATGGGTCGGGATGTAGATACGGATCGGCGCATCGACGTCGTATTCGTGAACACCCGGCAAGTGCAGCACCAGCAGGAAATGCTCGTTGCGCACGTGGAGGAAGGTTTCCGAGCCGCTGATCTCGGCCACCTCGACGGTCACTGCCAGTTCGAGGTCATCGTCATTGCTCGGCACCAGCGAGATATGGCTGGGTCGCACGCCGAAACGGAACTCGCCCTCGCCCACCGGGCGCAAATCGACGTTCAGCGGAAAGTGCACGAAGTTGGCGAAACTCACTTCGTTGCCGGCAATGCGCCCCGGCATCAGGTTGATCGGCGGTTCGGAGAACAGCTCCGCCGCCAGCACGGTTTGCGGCTGGTGATAGACCGAAGACGACTGGCCGCTCTGGATCACCCGCCCTTCGTGAAGAATGGTGGTGGTGCCGCCCAGGGCCAGGGCCTCGTTGGGTTCGGTGGTGGCATAGATTGCGATGGTATGGCGCGCCTTGAACAGCTCGCGCATTTCCTGGCGCAGTTCCTCGCGCAACTTGTAGTCGAGGTTGACCAGCGGCTCGTCGAACAGGATCAACTCGGCATCCTTGACCAGCGCCCGGGCCATGGCCGTGCGTTGTTGCTGACCACCGGAAAGCTCCAGCGGATAACGCTTCAGAAATTTTTCGATGCGCAGCATCTTCGCGGTTTCCAGCACCTTGCTCTGGATCAGCTCGCTGGATACTCCGGCCTGGCGCAGCGGCGAGGCGATGTTGTCGAACACCGTCATGGTCGGGTAATTGATGAATTGCTGATAAACCATCGACACATTGCGCAAGCGCACCGGCCGTTGGGTAACGTCGACGCCGTTCATCAGGATGCGGCCGCTGTCGGGCTTGTCCAGACCGGCCATCAGGCGCATCAGGCTGGTTTTGCCGGACAGGGTTCTTCCCAGCAAAACGTTGAAGGAACCGGGTTCAAAACTCAGGTTGGCATCGTCGATCCAGGTCTGGCCCTCGACGGTGCGGCTGACGTGCTCCAGGGTGAGTGACATGGCTCGGCCTTTTATTATTGGTATCAAGCGACCGGAGCGATAAAGCGACATCCGTGCCAAAAATCCCAAGCCGTTGATTCAGCTTGAAATTAGTGAAAACAACGGGCCGTCGACGTTCGTTGCTGAACACAAATGAACAATCTGAAATGAACAATTGAACAGTTCACCCATTGACAGTGAACAATAGTGAACAACACTCTACGGATGCGTTTTGCCTTTCCTGATACCTGAAATAAATGCAAAACCTGTGGGAGCGGGCTTGCTCGCGAAAGCGGTCTGACAGTCACATTGATGTTGAATGTGCCGCCGCCTTCGCGAGCAAGCCCGCTCCCACATGAAGTTCATCGCGCTGCAGAACTACCCATAACAACAATAAAGTCTTGTTCAGAGATCGACTGCCATGGCCGCACCTGCCCTGCCGCTGTCCCACGACGCCATCATCCAGGACTCCTGGTCGCGTTGCCGCGCGTTCGGCCTCAGTCATCAGAGCGCGCCGGCATTCGATCAATTGCCGGCTGCGGGCATCGCGCAACTGCTGGAGAGCCAGCATTCACTGGTGCAAACCACCCATCAGGAAGTGCTGCCCTACTATGAGAACATCCTGAGCAATTCAAATTGCCTGATCATGCTCGCCGACCATCAGGGCCAGGTGCTTACATCGTGGGGCACCCAGCGCTTTATCGAGCCGAAACTGGCCCGGGGTTTCAGCGCCGGCGCCAGCTGGGTGGAACGTTGCACCGGCACCAACGCCATTGGCACCGCCCTGGCCTGTGAACAGGCCGTGCACATCGAACACGACGAACATTTCCTCAAGGCCAACCGCTTCATGACCGGTTCCGCTGCGCCGATTTTCGATGCCGAGCGCAAGGTGATCGCGGTGCTGGACGTGTCCAGCGACAGCTACCTGCCGCCATCCCATACCCTGGGCATGGTCAAGATGATGAGCCAGACCGTGGAAAACCGGCTGATCCTCAACCTGTTCCATGGCCAGCATTTCCAGTTGACGTTCAATACCGGGCTGAACAACCTCGACAGCCAATGGGCCGGCTTGCTGATTTTCGATGAAAGCGGCCAGGTGCTGTCGGCCAATCGCCGGGCCGACAATCTGCTGGGCATCAGCCTGTCGCGGGTCAGTGTCGAGAGCCTGTTCAAGGTCTCGCTGCTGGAACTGCTCAATCAGCCCGAAGGCCTGCCCTTCGCCTTGCAAGCCTCAGGACGCAACCGCTTCCAGTGCCTGCTGAAGCGGCCGAAACAGGCATCCATTCAACCCCGAGTGTTCACCGAGCCGGTTGTAGCTAAACCCGCGGCCATCAGCCTCAACACCCTGCATTTCGGCGACAGCCGCGTGGAAAAAGCCGTGCGCCAAGCCGAACGCTTGCTGGAAAAAGACATTCCACTGCTGATCCATGGTGAAACCGGGGTCGGCAAGGAAGTGTTCGTCAAAGCCCTGCACCACGCCAGCTCACGCAGCAAACAAGCACTCATCGCCGTCAACTGTGCGGCGATTCCCGCCGAACTGGTGGAATCCGAGTTATTCGGTTATGAGAAAGGCGCGTTCACCGGCGCCAACCAGAAAGGTAGCATCGGGCTGATCCGCAAGGCTGACAAAGGCACGCTGTTTCTCGACGAAATCGGTGACATGCCACTGCCGACACAGGCGCGACTGTTGCGGGTGTTGCAGGAACGTTGCGTTCAGCCAGTGGGCAGCAGCGATTTGTTCCCTGTGGACTTGCGCATCATTTCAGCGACCAATCGCTCGCTGCGCGAACAAGTACAGCTGGGGCGGTTTCGTGAAGACTTGTACTACCGCATCGGCGGCCTGACCCTGGAACTGCCGCCCCTGCGTGAGCGCAGCGATAAGGAGGCACTGTTCAAACGCCTGTGGGAGCAGCACCGTGAACCGGCGCAATGGGCCGGTTTGAGCCAGGAAGTGATGGCGTTATTCAGCCGCCACCCGTGGCCGGGCAACTTGCGCCAGGTCAGCAGCGTGATCCAGGTGGCCCTGGCCATGGCCGAGGAACAGCCGGTGCGAGCAGAGCACTTGCCGGATGATTTTTTTGTCGACCTGGAGATGGAACCGGTGGAGACGCCGGAGCCGCTGGGCATCGACTTGAATGATGTGGAAGCACTGAATCGGCAGTTGCAGGCGGTCGGGGGGAATATTTCGTATCTGGCGCGGCTGTTGGGGGTTAGCCGCAATACCCTGTACAAGCGGTTGCGCCAGGCTGAATGACAAGTTGGCCGAATGGGCCTCTTCGCGAGCAAGCCCGCTCCCACATTGGATTTGCGTTGTACTCAAAACTCAAACACACCAAAGATCAACTGTGGGAGCGGGCTTGCCCGCGAAGGCGTCAGTCCTGTCGCCAAAGAACGAACAGCCCCCCCCCCGAAAAACAAAAACCCGCACAAGGCGGGTTTTGTTTTTTTTAGCCAATACAGCCGCTGTCAGTCAGCCAGACGCCAGGTCGTGCCGCCCTTGCCGTCTTCCAGCACCACGCCCATGGCGGTGAGCTGGTCGCGGATGCGGTCGGATTCGGCCCAGTCCTTGCCGGCACGTGCCGCCAGGCGAGCTGCAATCAGCACCTCGACTTGGGCTGCATCCACCCGCCCTTCGGCACCGGCCTGCAGGAAGTCATCGGCTTCGAGCTGCAACACACCCAGCACGCTGGCCAGTTCTTTCAGACGCGCCGCCAGGCCGGCCGCTGCATTGAGATCGCTCTCGCGCAGACGGTTGATCTCGCGGACCATCTCGAACAGCACCGCGCAGGCTTCCGGCGTGCCGAAGTCGTCGTTCATCACCTGGGTGAAACGCTCGACGAAGGCTTCGCCGCCGGCAGGCGCCACGTTCGGCAGGCCTTTCAACGCGTGGTAGAAACGCTCCAGGGCGCCCTTGGCGTCCTTGAGGTTGTCTTCCGAATAGTTGATCGCGCTGCGGTAGTGGCTCGACACCAGCAGGTAACGCACGACTTCCGGGTGGTACTTGTCGAGTACGTCGCGGATGGTGAAGAAGTTGTTCAAGGACTTGGACATCTTCTCGCCATTGATACGGATCATGCCGCAATGCATCCACGCGTTGGCGTAGGTCTTGCCGGTGGCCGCTTCGCTCTGGGCGATTTCGTTTTCGTGATGCGGGAACTCAAGATCGCTGCCGCCGCCATGAATGTCGAAGGTTTCGCCCAGGCAGCAGGTCGACATCACCGAGCATTCGATGTGCCAGCCCGGACGCCCGGCGCCCCACGGCGAATCCCAGCTCGGCTCGCCCGGCTTGGTGGCTTTCCACAGTACGAAGTCCAGCGGGTCCTGCTTGGACTCGTCGACTTCGATGCGCGCGCCGATGCGCAGGTCTTCGATCTTCTTGCGCGACAGCTTGCCGTAGCCCATGAACTTGGCGACGCGGTAGTACACGTCGCCGTTGCCCGGGGCGTAGGCATAACCCTTGTCGATCAGGGTCTGGATCATGCTCAGCATGCCCGGGATGTGATCGGTGGCACGCGGTTCCATGTCCGGCTTGAGGATGTTGAGGCGTGCCTCGTCCTCATGCATGGCGGTGATCATACGCTCGGTCAATGCGTCGAACGGCTCGCCGTTCTCCCGGGCCCGATTGATGATCTTGTCTTCAATGTCGGTGATGTTGCGCACATAAGTCAGGTTGTAGCCACTGAAGCGCAACCAGCGGGTCACAAGGTCGAACGCGACCATGCTGCGGCCGTGGCCGATGTGGCAGTAGTCGTACACGGTCATGCCGCACACGTACATGCGCACATTGTTGCCATCGAGCGGCTTGAAGACTTCTTTGCTCTTGGTGAGCGTGTTGTAGATCGTTAGCACGTTATTTCCCTTGACGCTGAATCACTGGCCCCACGAATCACGAAGGGTCACGGTGCGGTTGAATACCGGCTGACCTGGTTTCGAGTCCTTGAGATCGGCGACGAAATAACCTTCGCGCTCGAACTGGAAACGGTCTTCCGGCTGTGCATTGCCCAACGAAGGCTCGGCACGACAACCGGTGAGTACCTGCAGCGAGTCAGGGTTGATGTTGTCCAGGAAACTGGCGCTGTCTTCGGCCTTCTCCGGGTTCGGCGAACGGAACAGGCGATCGTACAGACGCACTTCGCACTCGACGCTGGCCGCGGCCGGCACCCAGTGGATCACGCCTTTGACCTTGCGGCCTTCCGGGTTCTTGCCCAGGGTGTCCGGATCGTACGAGCAGCGCAGTTCGACGATGTTGCCATCGGCGTCCTTGATCGCTTCGTCGGCGCGGATCACGTAGCTGCCACGCAGACGCACTTCACCGGCCGGCTCCAGGCGCTTGTAGCCCTTCGGCGGCTCTTCCATGAAGTCTTCACGGTCGATGTAGATTTCACGGGCGAACGGCAAAGCGCGCACGCCCATGTCTTCTTTCGGGTGGCACGGCAGTTCGAGGTTCTCGACCTGGCCTTGCGGGTAGTTGGTGATCACGACTTTCAGCGGACGCAGCACGCACATGGCACGCGGGGCGCTCTGGTCGAGGTCGTCACGGATGCTGAACTCGAGCATGCCGAAGTCCACCACGCCGTCGGAACGGTTGGTGCCGATCATTTCGCAGAAGTTGCGGATCGATTTCGGCGTGTAGCCACGGCGGCGGAAACCCGACAGCGTGGACATGCGCGGGTCGTCCCAGCCGTTGACGTGCTTTTCATCAACCAGCTGCTTGAGCTTGCGCTTGCTGGTGATGGTGTAGTTCAGGTTCAGGCGGCTGAACTCGTACTGGCGCGGGTTGGCCGGAACCGGCAGATGCTCGAGGAACCACTCGTACAGCGGACGGTGGCTTTCGAACTCCAGGGTGCAGATCGAGTGGGTGATGCCTTCGATGGCGTCCGACTGACCGTGGGTGAAGTCGTAGTTCGGGTAGATGCACCACTTGTCACCGGTCTGGTGGTGGTGAGCGTGACGGATGCGATACATGATCGGGTCGCGCAGGTTCATGTTCGGCGAGGCCATGTCGATCTTGGCCCGCAGTACGCGTGCGCCGTCCGGGAACTCGCCGGCTTTCATGCGGGCGAACAGCTCCAGGTTCTCTTCGACGCTGCGGTCGCGGAACGGGCTGTTCTTGCCAGGTTCGGTCAGGCTGCCACGGTATTCCTTGGCTTGCTCCGGAGTCAGGTCATCGACGTAGGCATTGCCGGATTTGATCAGCTCCACTGCCCAGTCGTGCAACTGGTCGAAATATTGCGAGGCGTAGCGCACTTCACCGGACCACTCGAAGCCCAGCCATTTGACGTCGCTTTCGATCGCGTCGATGTATTCCTGGTCTTCCTTGGCCGGGTTGGTGTCGTCGAAACGCAGGTGCGTGACGCCGCCGAACTCCTGGGCCAGGCCGAAGTTCACACAGATCGACTTGGCATGGCCGATGTGCAGGTAGCCGTTGGGCTCAGGCGGGAAACGGGTGACGATCTGCGTGTGCTTGCCCGAGTCCAGGTCTGCCTGGATGATCGGCCGCAGGAAGTTGACCGGCACGGCTGGGCCGGTCTTGGCATTCGAGGTAGGGTCGACAGTGGGCTTGCTCATAGGATCCTTGAACGTACAAGTGCGTGGCCGTAATGAAGGCCGGACAAAACAAAGCCGCTATCATAGCCGATGCCGTCAAGTGCCTGACAGAGCGCACTCTGTAAACCGTCGCATTTAATGGGCCGCAAATGAAAAAACTGCCTCGAAATTCGCGTCTGGCACGCTAAACTGCGCACCTTGGCCAAAAAGGCTGAACCGGTGGCGGGACATGCTGTTCCAACACCACGAATTCCTTAAGTGAGTAACGATCATGACCCAAGTCAAACTGACTACCAACTTCGGCGACATCGTCATCGAACTGAACGCCGACAAAGCCCCGATCACCGTGGCCAACTTCATCGAGTACGTTAAAGCCGGTCACTACGAAAACACCGTTTTCCACCGCGTCATCGGCAACTTCATGATCCAGGGCGGCGGTTTCGAGCCAGGCATGAAAGAAAAGAAAGACAAGCGTCCAAGCATCCAGAACGAAGCCGACAACGGTCTTTCCAACGACAAGTACACCATCGCCATGGCCCGCACCATGGAGCCGCATTCGGCTTCCGCACAGTTCTTCATCAACGTGGCGGACAACAGCTTCCTCAACCACAGCGGCAAGAACGTTCAAGGCTGGGGCTACGCAGTATTCGGTAAAGTGACCGCCGGCACCGACGTTGTCGACAAGATCAAAGGCGTGGCCACCACTTCCAAGGCCGGCCACCAGGACGTACCGGCAGACGACGTGATCATCGAGAAAGCCGAGATCATTGAGTGATATTGCTGATTTCAGATTTACATCTGGAAGAGGAGCGCCCGGACATTACCCGGGCGTTTCTGGATTTGCTCGCCGGACGCGCCCGCTCGGCGAGTGCGTTGTACATTTTGGGCGACTTTTTCGAGGTGTGGATTGGCGACGACGCCATGACGCCCTTCCAGCGTTCCATCTGCCAGGCCCTGCGCGACCTCAGCGACAGCGGCACGGCCATTTTCCTGATGCACGGCAATCGCGATTTCATGCTCGGCAAGGCCTTCTGCAAGCAGGCCGGCTGCACCCTGCTGAAAGACCCGAGTGTCGTGCAATTCAACGGCGAGCCGGTGCTGCTGATGCACGGCGACAGCCTGTGCACCCGCGACGAAGGCTATATGAAGCTGCGCCGCTACCTGCGCAACCCGATCACCCTGTTCATCCTGCGCAACCTGCCCTTGCGCACCCGGCACAAGCTGGCACGCAAGCTGCGCAGTGAAAGCCGTGCCCAGGTGCGGATGAAGGCCAATGACATCGTCGACGTCACGCCCGAAGAGATTCCGCGGATCATGCAGGAGTTCGGGGTGAAGACCTTGATCCACGGGCATACCCATCGTCCGGCGATCCACAAGTTGCAGTTGGGCGACCAGGCAGCCCGGCGCATTGTGCTGGGGGATTGGGATCGTCAGGGTTGGGCGTTGCAGGTGGACGAACAAGGGTTTGCGCTGGCGCCGTTCGACTTCGTACCGCCGCCGCAACTGGCAGCACCCGCGAACTAACAGCCGAACACAAAAACCTGTGGGAGCGGGCTTGCCCGCGAAGAGGGAGTGTCAGTCGACATCTGTATGACTGATCCGCCGCCTTCGCGGGCAAGCCCGCTCCCACAGGTTATGTGTTGCCTTAGTGTCCCGAGGCCGCAGGCCCGGCCTTCGCCGTAAACGGCGGCCTGGCCAGCCACACGATCAGGATCAGCCCCAGGAACATCCAGCCCAGCAAGGTGAAGTAATCCACCGTGGACATGATGTAGGCCTGGCTGATCACCATCTGATCCAATTGCGTATAGGCCTTGGCCCCCGCCCCGCCCAGGTTGCTCAGTGCTTCGCGGGTCGCCGGGTCGAACGGGGTGATGCTTTCGGTCAGGTAGGCATGGTGCTGGTCGGCACGACGAATCCAGATCCAGGTGGTCAGCGACGCCGCGAAACTACCGCCCAGGGTCCGCAAGAACGTCGCCAACCCGGAACCGTCGGCAATCTGGCTCGGCGGCAGGTCCGAGAGCAGGATGGTCAGGGTCGGCATGAAGAACAGCGCCACGCCTATCCCCATGAACAGCTGCACCAGGGCGATGTGCTGGAAATCCACTTCATTGGTGAACCCGGCGCGCATGAAGCAACTGAGACCAATGGCCAGGAACGCACCACCTGCCAGTAACCGCATATCGAATTTCGGTGCGTATTTGCCAACAAAGGGTGCCAGCAACACCGGCAGGATCCCCAGCGGCGCCACGGCAAAACCGGCCCAGGTCGCGGTGTAGCCCAAGCGTGTCTGCAGCCACTGCGGCAGAATCAGGTTGATCCCGAAGAACCCGGCATAGCCCAGGATCAGCACAATGGTGCCGTAGCGGAAGTTGCGGTGGGCGAACAGACGCAAGTTGACCACCGGGTGTTCATCGGTCATTTCCCAGATCACGAAGAACGCCAGGGCCACCACCGAAATCACACTGCCGATCACGATGAAGCTCGATTCGAACCAGTCGGCATCGTTACCCTTGTCGAGCACGATCTGCAGCGCCCCGACACCGATAATCAGTGCGATCAGACCGACGTAATCCATCGGCTGGCGGCTGGTGACCACCGGGCGCTTTTTCATCTGCTGGGTGACCACCCATGCCGCGAACAGGCCAATCGGCACGTTGATGAAGAAAATCCACGGCCAGCTGTAGCTGTCGGTGATCCAGCCGCCGAGGATCGGCCCGGCAATCGGCGCGACCACCGTGACCATCGCCAGCAACGCCAGGGCCAGCCCCCGCTTCGCTGGCGGATAAACCGCGATCAGCAATGTCTGGGTCATCGGGTACAACGGCCCCGCCACCACCCCTTGCAGCACCCGGAAGCCCACCAGCTCGGGCATCGAGGTGGAAATCCCGCACAGGAACGAGGCCAGCACGAACAGCAGTGTCGCCCAGACAAACAGCTTCACCTCGCCAAAACGCCGACTGAGCCAACCGGTCAACGGCAAGGCGATGGCATTGCTCACCGCAAACGAAGTGATGACCCAGGTGCCCTGCTCCGAACTCACACCCAGGTTGCCGGAGATCGTCGGCAACGCCACGTTGGCGATGGTGGTGTCGAGCACCTGCATGAAGGTCGCCAGCGACAGGCCGATAGTGCTCAGTAACAGGCTTGGCGGTGTGAAAGACGCGTTATTGCTCATCGCGAATCCTTTGAAACCAGTTGGGCGCAGCTAACCCTGTGGGAGCGACCTGTGGCGAATCAGCGTTGCGCGGTTTTGCTGACCGCGGCGCTGTTGTCGTGGATCAACCGGGTGATCATCGCGTCGGCCTCGGCCAGCTGACGGTCGTAGACGTTGGTGCTGAACGAAGCCTTCTGCGGCGGCTGTTGCGCCAGCACCGGCCCGCTCTGGTCGTGCAGGTCCACATCGACCATGGTCGACAGGCCGACCCGCAGCGGATGTTTGGCCAGCTCCTCGGCGTTGACGTGGACTCGCACCGGCACGCGTTGCACGATCTTGATCCAGTTGCCGGTGGCGTTCTGCGCCGGCAGCAGGGCAAAGGCGCTGCCGGTGCCGGCGCCGAGGCTGTCGATGGTGCCGCTGTATTTCACGCTGCTGCCGTACAGGTCCGTCTCGATCTCCACCGGTTGGCCAATGCGCATGTCACGCAGCTGGGTTTCCTTGAAGTTGGCGTCGATCCACAGCTGATCCAGCGGAATCACCGCCATCAGCGCGGTACCCGGTTGCACGCGTTGACCCAGTTGCACCGAACGCTTGGCCACGTAACCGGTGACCGGTGCAATCAGGACGCTGCGTGAGTTGTTCAGGTAGGCCTGACGCAGTTGTGCGGCGGCGGCCATCACGTCCGGGTGCGAAGACACCACGGTGTCATCGACCAGCGCGCTGGTGGTCTTGAGCTTTTGTTCGGCATTGGCCAGGGCGTTTTGCGCCGAGGTCAGGTCGTCGCGGGCGTGGGACAGCTCTTCCTGGGAAATCGCCCCGCCGGCAGCAAGGTTCTTGCGCCGGCTGAAGTTGTCCTGAGCCTTTTGCACTTCGGCTTTCTGCGCATTGACCTGGGCTTTCATGCCATCCACATCACTGTACAGACCACGCACCTGACGCACGGTACGCGCCAGATTGGCCCGGGCGTTTTGCAGACCGATTTCGGCGTCGTTCGGGTCAAAGTTCACCAGCACCTGGCCTTCATGCACCAGATCGCCATCGTCGGCGCCGATGCTGACCACGGTGCCCGTGACCAGTGGCGTGATTTCCACCACGTTGCCGTTCACATAGGCGTCGTCGGTGCTTTCGCTCCAGCGTCCGTAGAACTCGTGATAAGCCCAGACGCCCGCGCCACTCAGCACGACGGCGACAGCGAGGATCAACAACATGAACTTGCGCTTGCCCGAGTTGGGGTTGCCTTGGGTGTTTTCCGGAGGTTGAGTTGTATCGGCAGTGGCCATGACAAGTACCTTGAATTAGTGGGTCAGCGTGGCGGGCGTGGCGTTGGCCAAGGCGATGGCCTCAGGCCGGAAACCACCGCCCAGCGCCTGCATCAATTGAATCGACAGGTCGATCTGCTCGGCATTCAGGTTGGCCAGCTGACGCTGGGCCTGGAGCAATTGCTGCTCGATGCTGAGCACGTCCAGGTAATTGCCGATGCCGGAACCGTAACGCTGGACCACGGTGTTGTAGGAATCCTGGGCGATGTCGGTGGCGTGCTGCTGGGCAGCGATCTGCCGGCCGATATCGCGCAGCTGGTTGATGCTGTCACTGACATCCCCCAGCGCCTTCACCAGGCTTTTGTTGTACTGCGCCACCGCGAGGTCGTAGTTGGCGTCGCGCGAATCGAGGTCGGCGCGCAAGCGGCCACCGTCGAAAACCGGCACAGAGATCGTCGGTGCAATGTTGAAAAAGCGGCTGGCCGATCCAAACATCGCATCGCCCAACAAGGACTCGGCGCCGGCAGCCGCGCTGAGGTTCAAGTTGGGGTAGAACCGGGTCTTGCCGGCGTCGATGCTTTTGCTCGCCGCCTCGACCCGCCAGCGCGCGGCAACCAGGTCCGGGCGACGTCCGAGCAACTCGGCCGGCAACACCGAAGGTAGCGCTACCGCACTCGGCTTAAGAATGTTCGGCCGGGCAATTTCATTGCCGCGGTCCGGACCTTTGCCGAGCAGCACCGCAAGGGCGATCTTCGCGCTGTTCAGGCGCTTTTCAGCGTCGATCAAATTGGCTTGGGAGGTGGCTTCGAGGCTTTCGGTCTGCTGGAACTGGTACTGGCTGTCGATCCCGGCCGTCAGTCGCCGCTGGCTCAGCTCGAGCATTTGCCGGGTGCGCTTGAGGTCTTCGCTGGACAGGTCATACACGATGTGCGCCTGACCGAGATCGCTGTAGGCCCGGGCGACGTCGGCGGCCAGGGTCAGTTGCGCGGCCTGCTGGTCGACTTCAGCGGCACGGGCCTGGCCGAGGGCCGCTTCCCAGGCATCGCGCTGACCGCCCCACAGGTCGAAGTTGTAGTTGAAACGGGTGCTGATGTTACGCACGGTGGCGTAAGCGTCGCCCTGCCCGAGCGGGTCCTGGTCGCGGGCCAGGCGCGAGCGGCTGACACCGGCGCTGGCATCCAGGGTCGGCATCCGCGCGGCGTCGGCGGCGTAAGCGGCAGCGTTGGCCTGATGGGCACGGGCGTCGGCGATCTGCATGTCCGGGCTGTCGCGCAGGGCCTCGCGGATCAGGCCGTCGAGTTTCGGGTCGTCGAGGCTTTTCCACCAGTCGCTCTTCGGCCAGGCGGCCGGCGACAGGGGCACGCCGCCGAGGGATTGCCCGGCCTTGAAGTTTTTCGCGTCGAGCCTGACCCCTTCGGTTTTCAGGCCGCTGTAACTGGCGCAACCGGCCAGGCTCATGGCTAACAAAACCAGGCTCAGGCCGGCACGCAAGGGTTTACTGCTCATTTGTCACCTACTCGCAGCAGGGTGATCGAGTCACCGGCTGCTACCAAAATCTTCTTCAGAATCATCTCAAGAGTCTTCAGCTCTTGCGCAGTGATGGCACCGGCCAGTTCATTCATGGCTTCGGCGCCGATGTGCGGCAACAGCCCGGCGAGCTTCTGGCCGTCTTCCGTGAGTACCAGCTGCACCTGACGGCGATCCGCCTCGGAGCGTTGGCGGGCGAGGAACCCCTTCTGTTCCAGACGATCGAGCATGCGAGTCATCGAACCGCTGTCCAGGGACAGGTGACGGCACAACTCGCCCGGCGAATCGACGCCGTACTGGGCCATGATGATCAACACCTTGAACTGCGCGGCGGTGATGCCGTGGGGTTCCATGTGGGTGTCAATGATCCGGTCCTTGAGCAGCGCGGCGCGTCCGAGCAGCAGGCCAAGATGGCAATTGTGGAAATCGTCTGGAGAGAAATGTTTCATCTGACCACCCGTTAGCTGCCTAGGCAGTGAATGTATGTCTAAATGTTACTGCCTAGGCAGCGAATGTTAACGCAATAGTTAGCATGCTTTGCAAATAATTTTTCAATGCTGCCGGGTTTTGTGCTGTCCACACGGACGCCTTCGCGAGCAAGCCCGCTCCCACAGGGATCACGCTGAACCTGTGGGAGCGGGCTTGCTCGCGAATGGGGTGACTCGGTCTTTTGTAGGAAATGCGGACCTAGAAATCCCGCTTGTAGAAGATGTCCAGCGAACTGGCCACGCCGCCGGCGGCTTCAAGGTAGACCCTTTTGCTCAGCTTGTAGCGCAGGGCAATGGTGTTGGCCGGTTCGAACACGCCGACGCCATAGCGCAGGCTGAGCTTCTCGGAAATATTGCCGCTGGCCACTACGCTGGTGGTGTTGCCGCTGCCCTGGGTGTCGAGCTGGAAGTCCTGGATGCCCAGGTTCTTGGCGATGCCGCTGGTCACACCGGAACTGCCCATCAAGCCCAACCCGAGGGCCGCCTGGGCGAGCATGTTGTTGTCTTCGCCATTGCTGCTCAGTGGACGCCCGAGCACCAGATAGGACAAGGCCTGCTCCTGGCTCATCGCCGGCTCTGAAAAGATTTGCGTGGTCGGTTGTTCGGCACTGCCACTCAAACGAATGCCGGCGATGATGTCGTCGGTCTTGCGAATGGCTTCGATGTCCAGGTACGGCTGATCGATGGGCCCGGCAAACAGCAAACGTGCCCGGCGCACTGAAAGCCGCTGGCCATAGGCACGGTAACGCCCGTCGTTGAGCCACAGCTCGCCGCGGGTGTCCATGTTGTCGCCGATGTGCACATGCCCCTGCACATTCGCCGTCAGGCCAAACCCGGCAAAGCTCAGCTTGTCCTCGCCGACCAGCACTTCGATGTCCATCTTCATCGCCAGCGGTGGCTTGCCCTCCTCGGTCTGCTGACCGACGATCACCGTGTCATCGGAGACCTTGACCGTCGACGGCGGCAATTCACGAATGGTGATTTCACCCCTGGGCACCAGCACTTTACCGGCGATGGCCAGCTCATCGCCCTTCATTGAAATCTTCAGGTCCGGCGCGACTTCAAGCTTGGCGTAAGGCTCGACGGTGACCGGCAATTGCGAGCCCTTGAGTGCCAGATCCACCACCAGCGCCTGCCCCCAGGCGATGTTGCCGTTCAAGCTGCCCTGCCCGGCCTTGCCGCTGTTCCAGCCACCGTTCAGTTGCACGCTTTCACCGGCGATGAGCGCCTGAACGTGCAGATTTTGCAGCTCCATCGGCAATTCAGGCCCGGCCACCACGCCGTCACTGAGTTGCAGACTGCCATTGACCTGCGGCGCCAAAAGACCGCCGGAAATCGTGCCGCTGCCATTCAGGCGCCCGGTCAGCTTCTCGACCATCGGCACGAATGGCCGCGCCACCGACAAGTCCAGCCCGCTCAAACGGAACGAACCGCTCAACGGCTTGTTCTTCGGCAACGGATTGAGCTGTGCCTGCACCCTCAGTTCGCCGAGTTTGCCGCCGACAAAATTGAGTTCGGTGTCGATACGTTTGGGCGTGAGTTTGCTGGTGAGTGTCAGGGTCTGGTACGGGAAGTCCAGCCACTGGTCCTTGTCCTTGATGCGCAACGTGCCGCCGCTGGCATCGACGCTGACCTGGCCGTTCGGGCCACTGGCCGGCAGATCCAGTTGCAGGTCGGCATTGAGCCGGCCCTGCCAGGCGAAATCCTTCGGCAACCACTGCGCCAGGCTGTCGATCGGGAACTGCCTGAGGTGATAACGCAGCTTCGGCTCGGGCATCAGGCGTGAGTCTTCACCGCACAGACTGGCCTGGCCGGATGCCCAGCAATGGGCACCGAAGTTGATTTTAGCGTCCGCCAGGCGTTCGAGTTTCGCCGGCCCTTGCAGCTTCCAGTCCTGGCCACCGGCCTGGATATCACCGCTGGCCAGGCGTCCACGCCAATTGCCTTTATCCAGCGCACCGTCCAGACCCAGCGCCAGTTTCAGCTTCGGCCCTTGCAGATCGAGGCTCAACTTCTGGTTCTTGATATCGCCCTGACCGCTGGCGGTCAGGGTTCCCAGCGAGGTGTCACCGGCCTGGATGCCGCTGCCCTTGAGGTCGATTTTCGCCCGTTGCGCACTGTCCAGCGTGGCGTCCAGGTTCAGGCTTTGCAGGCGATTGTCCTGGAAAACCAATTGCGAGCCTTGCAGGTCCAGCTTGCCTTGGGGCGCCTTGAGCGTGCCGGCGACATCCACGCGGCCATTGAGTTGGCCGCGCAGCTCTGGCCAGAGTTGGGCCAGGCGCGGCAGCTTGAGGTCGATCTGCCCGGCGAGTTTCTGTTGCAGGCTGCCCTTGCCGCTGATGCTGTTCTCGCCCAGGCGAACCTGCAGGGCGTTGAGGTTCCATTGCTCACCACGGCCATCGGCCTTGGCCTGGATCACCGCTGGCTGGCCGCGCAGTTTGCCCTTGAGGTCCAGGTCGGCGTTGAGGCTGAGCACTTCGTTTTTCAGCTCGCCCGTGCTGCGCAACGGCCCCGCTAGCGTGCCCGGCAGCTCCGCGACCCAGTACGCCGGGTTGATCGCCGACAGATCCAGCGCGGTGTCCCAGGCAATGCCGTCGGCGAACTGCAGGTTCAGGTGCCCTTCAGCCTTGCCCTGCCCGGCCTGGAGTTGAATCTGTTGCAAGTAGATTTTCGTCAGGTCGCCCGCGAACGGACTGGCCAGGGTGAAGGCACCGGCCGGACCATCCGCCGCGGCTTCAAAATGACCGAGGTACTTGCTGTCGGTGTAGGACACCTCACCGGTGAAGCGGCGCAACGCCACCTCCGGCTCGTCGATCAATGGATAGAGACGGTGCCAGGGGAAGTCCAGCCAGTCGATTTTCGCTTCGGCGCTCAGGCCTTTGCTCCAGTCCACAAGCCCTGTGAGCTTGAGGCTTTGTTTGTCGCTGGCGGTCAGGTCGAGCGCGGCGATCTGCGCGCCGTTGGCGTCGACCTTGCCTTGCAGTGCCAGGGCGACCGGCCCTTGCTCGGCGGGCAGCGTGGCTTTGCCGAGCAGCGCGTAGCCGTTCTTCAAGTCGCCAGCGCCGGTGAGCTCAAGCTGATTGAGTTGCAGGGTGTCCGGCAGATCGGCACCGGGTTTGAAGCCATCGGCGGTGATCCGCACCTTGGCCGGCAGGTTGTCCACCAGCGGTTGCAGTTCGCCGGTCAGTTGCCCGTTGAGGTAACCGCTGCTGTCGGCTCTGAGATTGAGGGTTTTCAGCAGGTCGCCATCAATCTTGAGCGCCAGCTCCCACGGCGCGGGGGTCGACAGGGTCAACTTGCCTTGCGCGTGAAGCGGCCAATTGCCGATCGGTTGCAGCGAGCCGGACAGGTTCAGGCTGAGGTCATCGCGCTGCAAATGCACGGAATCGATCTGCATGCCCTCAGGGGTCCAGTGTGCTACCAGCTGCAAACCCTTGAGCTCCTCACTGCCGTTGAACAGCAGGCTGCCGACCTTGACATCTCCCAACTCGATGGCCAGCGGTAACTTCAGTTCCGGCAGGGTAATCGGGCCAGTGCCCGGCTCTTCGGCACCCGGCGGGAACGTCAGGCTGACCTGGTCGGCCTGCAATTGCTCGATGCACAAGGTCATGCGGGTCAGGCACAACGGCGACCAGGCGAAAATCACCTGGTTCAGTTCAACCCGACTGGTGTCCTGCTGCCACAGCACCCGGTCGGCACTCCACTGCCCGCCCAGCCGGCCCTGGAAGTTGTCCAGGGTCAACCCCGGTACGAAGCCCAACGCCCAGCGGCTGCCCGTCGCCGTGCCGAGTACAGTGGCCAGCGTCAGGACAACCAGCATCAACAGTGCGGCTATTGCCAGCAGCGTTACTTTCAAACCACGCTTCACAGCTCAGGCCCCATGGAAAAGTGCAGTCGAATGCCGCCATCGTCGTCCAGCGCATGGGCCAGGTCGAGGCGGATCGGCCCCACCGGCGATACCCAGCGCACGCCGATACCGACCCCGGTCTTGAGGCTCGGCAGTTCGAGGGTGTTGAAGGCGTTGCCCTGGTCGACAAAGGTCGCTATCCGCCATTTTTCGGCGACCGAATACTGGTACTCCGCGCTGGCGGCCACCATGTAGCGGCCACCGATGCGATCGCCGTCGGAGTTTTCCGGCGACAGGCTCTGATAGTCGTAGCCGCGCACGCTCTGATCGCCACCGGCGAAGAAGCGCAACGATGGCGGTACAGATTTGAAGCCGTTGGTGGCACTGCCGCCGACCTGCACCCGTCCGAGGAAGCGGTGTTTATCGAACACCGTGGTCAGGCCTTTGACCAATGCCGTGCCATAGAGCAGGTTGCTGTCGGAACCCAGCCCCTCCTTGGCCACCTTGGATTCGAATTGCAGGCGATAACCGTTGTGCGGATCGATGCGGTTGTCGCTTTTGAGGTACGAATAGCTCACACCGGGCATCAGCAAGGTGCTGAGCCCCGAGTCATCGCCCAGTTGGTAATCCTCGCGCTGCCACTTCAGCGACACCACCCGTTGCCAGCCGCTGGGCAGTTTGCTGTGCCACTCGGGGCCGAGGGTCAGCAGCTTGCTGTGGCTTTCCTTATCGGCGATTTCTTCATTCTGGTAGCCACCGGCAAAACGCAGTTTGTCGGTCAGTGGCGGGTCCAGCGGAATGTCGTAGAACAGCCCGACGTTTTGCCGGGGTGCCGAGACTTCGGTTTCCCAGCCATAACTGTGCCCTTGTGGGTTGACCCAGTGCCGGGTCCAGTTGGCCTTGGCCCGTGGGCCGACGTCGGTGGAGAAACCCAGGCCCAGGCCCATGGTCCGTGGCTTGCGGGTTTCGAGCTTGACGTCTACCGGGATAGCATTCTCTTTTGACGCCGCGGGTGCTGCGTCCACGCGCACGCCTTCGAAGTAGCCACTCGATTGCAGGTTCTGATTGAGTTCGGCAATCAGCTCCGAGTCGTAAGGTGTACCGGCCTTGAAGGGCACCATGCGTTGCAGCAGTTCGTCATCGAACGGCGTATCGCCCTCGAAACTGACCTTGCCCAAGGAATAGCGCGGACCGCTTTCATAGATAAGCTCGATATCGGCAACACCGGCCCGCGGGTCGACCGACAGTTTCGAACGGGTGAAACGGCCGCTGAAAAAGCCATAACGCGAAGCCTGGTTCTGGATCAGGCGCTTGGCGTCCTCGTAATGCCCATGGTTGAGCACGGCACCGGGCTTGAGCGCGTCGCTTTTGGGGATTCGAAAGGATTTGAGGGACGCCGCGGGTCCTTCGACTCGCACCGTGACATTGCGCAAGTGCACCGGCTCGCCGGGGTCGACCTTCAACACCAGGCGTGGCTTATCGCCGCCCTTCACTTCACTGTCGATGTGCGGCTGGTAATAACCCAAGGCCTGGGCGGCCTTGCGCGCCTGCTCCTCGGCGCCACGACTGAAGCGCTGCAAGGCTTCTTCGTCACGATCGCCGAGGCTGCCGATATAGCCCTCTATATTGGCCTTCAGTTCATCGTTGGACGGTTTGATCCGCACATCCAATTCACTTTGCGCCAGCGCCGTGCAGCTGGATAACAGCATGAGCACGCCACTGGTAAATCTTCCTGGAAACTTCATAGGCGCGGATGCTATCACGAGCATGGTTCATGAACATGGAAGCGTGATAGAGCCTGACATGCCCGGAAAGTTCGTGGTCTAAGCCGTTGCTGTTTGTAACACCTGGGGATTGGGGTGAAAAAACACGTGTTCGCGAACCGGCCCTACGGCAACTTCACCGATTTCCTCATAGCCTTGACGCTTATAGAACTCCAGATAGCGAGGGTTTCCGGTGTCGAGGATCACGCCCTGTGAGTGTTCATCCACCGCGCACCAGTTGTGTACGGCTTGCAACAGCTGTTCGCCGAAATGCTGGCCCTGGAACTGCGGGTGAACCCCCAGCAACGGCAAGACGTGCACCGAGTCGTTCGGCACGCAGGCCTCCACGGCAGCGTGATATTCGAGGTAGCGACGGGTGCAGCGAAATCCCGTGCTGAGCACCATGCGCAGGCGCCACGCCCAACTTTCGGTAACCCCAAGGCGACGTTGCGGCGGCGCGATCAGGGCGATACCGATCAGGCGGTCGTTGACCAGCAGGCCGATGGCCGGCAGGTCCTGGAGAAAATGCTGGGTCACCAGTTCGCGCACCGTGGCGCGAACCCGCTGTTCGTAACCGGGGCGTTCAGCTTCGAACAGATAGCCGAAGGTCGGTTCGTGTCGATAAGCCTGGTACAGCAGCGAACGGGCTTCACGGGCGTAGCCGCTGTCGAGCATGTGAATATCGGCGATGGCGGTCGAGGTTTCGGGCATGACGGTTGATCTCCCCGGCGCAGCTCGGATGGCTGCGCTCTTGTTGTTACGAGCTGATCGGCGCTGTCACAGTTCCTTAAAGATCCGAAATGAGTGTAGGCAATGAATTCGCCTTCGCGAGCAGGCTCGCTCCCACAAAAGCAAAGGCCGGCGCATAACCTGTGGGAGCGGGCTTGCTCGCGAAAGGGCCATCACTGCCCACACAAGACTGACAGGCAAAACCCAATCCCCTCACCCCACACTGGCCCGATTCCCCCATGTCAGCTAGCATCGCCCTTTTGCCAGGACTGCCGACCATGAAGATCGTCTCCTTCAACATCAACGGGCTGCGCGCCCGTCCCCATCAGCTGGCGGCGCTGATCGAAAAGCACCAGCCCGATGTGATCGGCTTGCAGGAAACCAAAGTCCACGATGAGCAGTTCCCGCTGGCCGAGGTGCAGGCGCTGGGCTACCACGTGTATTTCCACGGGCAAAAAGGCCATTACGGCGTCGCCCTGCTCTCGCGCCAGGAACCGCTGGCCCTGCATAAAGGTTTCGCCACCGATGAAGAAGATGCCCAGCGGCGTTTCATCTGGGGCACCTTCGCCGACGCCAACGGTGTCCCGGTCACCATCATGAACGGTTATTTCCCACAGGGCGAAAGCCGCGACCACCCAACCAAATTCCCGGCCAAGGAGCGTTTCTACGGCGACTTGCAGCAATTGCTGGAAAGCCAGTTCAAGAACGACCAGCCGCTGGTGGTGATGGGCGATGTGAACATTTCTCCGGAAGACTGCGACATCGGCATCGGCCCGGACAACATGAAGCGCTGGCTGAAGACCGGCAAATGCAGCTTTCTGCCGGAAGAGCGCGAGTGGATGGCCCGCCTGAAGAACTGGGGCCTGGTCGACAGTTTCCGTCACCTGAACCCGGACGTGACCGACACCTTCAGCTGGTTCGACTACCGCAGCCGTGGCTTCGAAGACGAACCCAAGCGCGGCCTGCGCATCGATCTGATCCTCGCCTCCCACGGCTTGCTGCCGCGGGTGAAGGCCGCCGGTGTGGACTACGAACTGCGCGGCATGGAAAAACCTTCGGACCATGCGCCGATCTGGCTTGAGTTGAGCTGATCCCGAAACGTACCCAGCGCCAATGTGGGAGCGGGCTTGCTCGCGAATGCGGTGTTTCAGTCAATGCATGTATCGACTGATCTGACGCTTTCGCGAGCAAGCCCGCTCCCACATTGGAAAAGTGTCATTTTTCGGAAACCTTACTGACTTAATCTCCCGACACCTCCTTTGGCTATATAAGGTGCCGGCATGATGCTGCGCGTATTGTTCCTGTTGATGCTGTGCCTCGGCTTGCCACACCTGGCGGCTGCCGGCAATTTGCCGACAGCTGGACAAGGCCCGGTGCTGCGCATTCAAGGCTCCAACACCATCGGCGCAGCCCTGGGACCGGCGCTGGTCGAGGGCCTGCTGGGCGAACAGGGCCTGCGCAGGATTCACCGCGAAACCCCGGACACCGCCAACGAACTGCGCATCGTGGGTGAAACCGATCAGGGCAGCCGGGTTGTCGTTGAAGTCGCAGCCCATGGTTCGAGTACCGGTTTTACCGCCCTGAAAACCGCCAATGCCGACCTCGCCGCCTCATCCCGCCCGATCAAGGACAGCGAACGGGTGAGCCTTGCATCCCTGGGCGATCTGAAAAGCCCTGGTGCCGAACAAGTCATCGCCATCGATGGCCTGGCGATCATCCTTCACCCGGACAATCCGCTGACTCAACTCGGCACCGAGCAACTGGCGCGCATTTTCAGTGGCGAAGTCAAAACCTGGGAAGAAATCGGCGGCCGCGTCGGGCCGATTCATCTGTATGCACGGGATGATCAGTCCGGTACCTACGACACCTTCAAGGAACTGGTCCTGAGTGATCGCGGGAAAGGTCTCAGCAGCACGGCGAAACGCTTCGAATCCAGTGAACAACTGTCCGACGCCGTGAGTGCAGACCCACAAGGCATTGGTTTTATCGGCCTGCCCTACGTGCGCCAGGCCAAAGCCGTGGCGATTGTCGATGGACAATCACAAGCCATGCCGCCACTGAACAACCTGATTGCCACGGAAGACTATCCGCTGTCCCGCCGACTGTTTTTTTATCTGCCACCGAGCAGGGAAAACCCTTGGGCCGATGCACTGGTGGCGTTTGCCCAAAGCAGCAAAGGACAAGCGATTGTCGCCGCCAACGGTTTCATCGCCCAGACCGTCCAGGCCATGACCGTGACACCCAATGCGTTGATGCCCGAGGGTTATCAGGCTCTGAGCCGTCACGCACAGCGTTTGTCGGTCAACTTTCGTTTCGAAGAAGGCAGCGCAACGCTGGACAACAAGGCGCAACAAGACTTGTCCCGGGTGCTCGACTATATAAAGCAGCACGACAAAACCAGTGGCCAGGTAACACTGGTGGGCTTTGGCGATGACAAGAGCGACCCGGCGCGCGCCGATCTGTTGTCGAAGCTGCGAGCCATGGCGGTAAGGCGGGAGTTGGTGAAAAGCGGTGTGGTGTTTCGCGAGATACGCGGATTTGGAGCGCAGATGCCGGTGGCGGCCAATAGCGCCGATGAGGGAAGGATCAAGAATCGGCGGGTTGAGGTTTGGGTGTATTGAATCTGATGTTGCTGCATCGAATGGAATGACGCCTTCGCGAGCAAGCCCGCTCCCACATTGGATCTCTACATGGCGCAGATTCAGTGTGGGAGCGGGCTTGCTCGCGAATGGCAGTCGCCGCGGTCTTAGTGCCCGCTACGCATCATCTCTTTCGGCACATATTTGCCGATTTCGAATTTGCCGATCGCCGCACGGTGCACTTCGTCCGGGCCGTCGGCCAGGCGCAGGGTGCGCTGCATCGCATACATGTAGGCCAGCGGGAAATCGTTGGAAACCCCTGCCCCGCCATGGATCTGGATCGCCCGGTCGATCACCCGCAACGCAACGTTTGGCGCGACGACCTTGATCTGCGCGATCTCGCTGCGGGCCACTTTGTTGCCAACGGTGTCCATCATGTACGCCGCCTTCAGTGTCAGCAGGCGTGCCATGTCGATTTCCATCCGCGAATCGGCGATCTTGTCGACGTTACCGCCCAGCCGCGCCAGGGGCTTGCCGAATGCCGTACGGCTCACCGAGCGCTTGCACATCAGTTCCAGCGCACGCTCGGCCATGCCGATCGAACGCATGCAGTGGTGAATCCGGCCCGGACCAAGGCGACCTTGAGCGATTTCGAAGCCGCGTCCTTCGCCCAACAGGACGTTTTCGTACGGCACCCGGACATTTTCAAACAGCACTTCGGCGTGACCATGAGGCGCATCGTCGTAACCGAACACCGGCAGCGGGCGCACAATCTTCACGCCGGGGGTATCGACCGGCACCAGAATCATCGAGTGCTGGGCGTGGCGTGGCGCGTCCGGATTGCTCAGCCCCATGAAAATCAGGATTTTGCAGCGAGGGTCGCAAGCACCCGAGGTCCACCATTTCTTGCCGTTGATCACCCACTCATCACCATCGCGCACCGCACGGGCGGCCATGTTGGTGGCATCGGAGGAGGCAACGTCCGGTTCGGTCATGGCGAACGCCGAGCGGATCTCGCCGCGCAGCAAGGGTTCGAGCCAGCGTTGCTTCTGTTCTTCGTTGGCATAACGCACCAGCACTTCCATGTTACCGGTGTCCGGTGCCGAGCAGTTGAACGGCTCTGGCCCCAGCAGCGAGCGGCCCATGATTTCCGCCAACGGTGCGTATTCGAGGTTGGTCAGGCCGGCACCGAGCTCAGACTCAGGCAGAAACAAATTCCACAGCCCTTCAGCCTTGGCCTTGAGTTTGAGTTCTTCCATGATCGCGGTCGGCTGCCAGCGGTCGCCCTCGGCGACCTGGCGCTCGAACACGGCTTCGGCGGGATAAACGTAGGTGTCCATGAACGCTGTTACGCGCTCACGCAGTTCCTGAACCTTGGGCGAATAAGCGAAATCCATGAGCGAGATACCTTCTTGGGGGAGGTTGTTTAGATCATGCAATCGATGCTAGAACAGCCATGAAAATTTACCTAGCCTATTCTCGGCGTGTATAAACATTCATCACCGATATATGATCGACTGATCGTCAAGGTCAGCCCGCCCACACAATAAGAGAGCCGCGTAATGAATCTGAGCAAGGTCGATCTCAACCTTTTCATCGTCTTCGACGCGATCTACACCGAAGCCAACCTGACCCGTGCCGGGCAGATTGTCGGCATCACCCAACCGGCGGTGTCGAACGCTCTGGCCCGCCTGCGCGAGACCTTCAACGACCCGCTGTTCGTACGCACGGCCCAAGGCATGGTGCCGACGCCCATGGCGCAGAACATCATCGGCCCGGTGCGCAATGCGCTCTCACTGCTGCGCGTGTCGGTGCAGGAAAGCCGCATTTTCAATCCGCAGCAAGCGGCCAAGACCTATCGCATCAGCATGACCGACCTCACCGAAGCGGTGATCCTGCCGCCGCTGTTCCAGCGCCTGCGCCGCCTGGCGCCGACGGTGATCATCGAGAGTTTTCTGTCCAAACGCCGCGAGACCACCAAGGAACTGGCGGCCGGCCGCCTGGACTTTGCGGTCGATGCGCCGCTCAACACCGACCCACAGGTGCGTCACGTCAAGTTGATGGAAGACCGCTACGTGTGCGCCATGCGCAAGGGGCATCCGCTGGCGGGCAAGGAAAAACTCACGCTGGATGATTACCTGGGCCTGACCCACATCCATATTTCCAGCCGCCGCAGCGGCCTCGGTTATGTCGACCTGGCGCTGGGCAAGATGGGCATCCAGCGCAAGATCGCCCTGCGTTCCCAGCATTACCTGATGGCCTCGCAGGTGTTGCAGCAGACGGACATGGTCATGACCGTGCCGGAACGCTTCGCCCGCCGCAACGACCTGCACGCCTTTTATCTGCCGGTCAACGATGTGCCACCGGTGGAAACCCACCTTTACTGGCATGAAAGCACAGACCAGGACCCGGCGAACCGCTGGATGCGCGAGCAGATGATCGAGTTGTGCCAGCAGGTGACGGCGCAGGAGAAGAAGCTCGAGAAGGTGTAAAGGCGTCACACCGCGTTATCGTTCTTCGCGAGCAAGCCCGCTCCCACATTGGATCTTCAGTGGACACAATACTGGTGCCCTGCACAAATCCCTGTGGGAGCGGGCTTGCTCGCGAAGGGGCCAGCAAGAACGCTGAAAATTCACGCCCCTTGACGTAAACGTCAACCTGCCATTAGCTTAGCGCCATGACCTTTTGCGAGCGCTTCCATGAGCAGCCAGACCTACAGCATTTCCGACCTCGCCCGCGAGCTCGACATCACCACCCGCGCCATTCGCTTTTATGAGGAGCAAGGCCTGCTCAGCCCCGAGCGCCGTGGTCAGGAACGCATTTACTCGCCCCGGGACAAAGTCAGCCTGAAGCTGATCCTGCGGGGCAAACGCATCGGTTTCTCGCTGGCTGAATGCCGCGAGCTGATCGAGCTTTACGACCCGTCCAGCGGTAACACCAAACAGTTGCACAGCATGCTGGCGAAAATCAGCGAGCGCCGTGAGCAGCTTGAACAGCAGTTGCTGGACATCGAACAGATGAAACTGGAGCTCGATACTGCCGAAGAGCGCTGCGTACAGGCGCTGGAGCAGACCCTCAAAAGCCAGGAATCAATTCAGTAAATCCACACCGCCCCCTGTAGGAGCGAGCTGTGGCGAGGGGGCTTGCCCCCGTTGGGCTGCGAAGCAGCCCCAAAATTTCCGATGTATCGAAGATCTTGTGAGTGCTGCGCACTCAAACGGGGGCAAGCCCCCTCGCCACAGTTCGCTCCTACAGGGTTCTCCGAACAATCAGCACAGGTCAAAGCCCATGTCCCTCCCCTCCCACGTACGCATTGTCGAAGTCGGCCCGCGCGATGGCCTGCAAAACGAAGCCCAACCCATCAGCGTTGCCGACAAGGTGCAACTGGTCGATGCACTCACCGCAGCCGGGCTCGGCTATATAGAAGTCGGCAGTTTCGTGTCGCCCAAGTGGGTGCCGCAGATGGCCGGCTCCGCCGAGGTTTTCGCGCAGATCCAGCGCAAACCGGGTGTGGTCTATGGCGCACTCGCTCCCAACCTGCGCGGTTTCGAAGATGCCCTCGCCGCCGGGGTCAAGGAAGTGGCCGTGTTCGCCGCGGCGTCCGAGGCGTTTTCCCGGCGCAACATCAATTGCTCGATCAGCGAAAGCCTGGAGCGTTTCGCGCCGATCATGGAGGCCGCCAGACAACATGGGGTGACCGTGCGCGGGTATGTGTCCTGCGTGCTGGGCTGCCCCTATGAAGGTCACGTCACCCCGGAGCAAGTCGCTTTGGTCGCTCGCGAGCTCTATGCCATGGGCTGCTACGAGGTCTCGCTGGGGGACACCATCGGCACCGGCACCGCTGGCGAAACCCGAAAAATGTTCGAAGTGGTAGCAAAGGATGTACCCCGTGAAAAACTCGCCGGGCACTTCCACGACACCTATGGCCAGGCCGTGGCCAACATCTACGCCAGCCTGCTGGAAGGTATCTCGGTGTTCGACAGCTCCATCGCCGGTCTCGGCGGCTGCCCCTATGCCAAGGGCGCCAGCGGTAACGTCGCGACCGAAGACGTGGTTTACCTGCTGAACGGCCTGGGTATCGACACCGGAATCGACCTCGACGCCCTGATGCTCGCCGGTCAGCAGATTTGCAGCGTATTGGGTCGCCCTACCGGTTCCCGCGTGGCCAGGGCCCGCAGCGCACAGTGAGTGCGTTGAGTGTGTCCGGGTGTTACCGCGCAGACTCAAACGTGGGCGCAAGCGAGTAACACGGAAACAAAATGTAGGGTTTTGCCTGAGAAAAAAAACCCGCAAAACCGCAAAGCATTGATTTTAAAGGCCTTTAAAAAGTTGGCACGGCTCCTGCTATATCTATCGCATAACAAGAATAAAAAAATTGCGGCAACCCTAATAAAAACAAGACGTAACGACTCTGACATAACAAAAACAACACGGCAGAGACGCAGCTAACAGATTTTTTTGGAGAAGATGTGCTTTTCAGGGTGCTTTTCGAAGTGACCCGCAATCAGACAGAGAATAATAAAACTACCTTCAGGTAGCTCCCGTACTGGTTGGATCGCTCAGCGAAAAAGCAGATCAGCGCTCAAAAAAATACGTTTGCTCTTGATCCCGGATGGGGATCGCCAAAAACAGCGGTAAAGGGCAACGGTTGCCAAAAACAAAAACAGACCGACCCTCAATAATAAAAAAAGAGCACGCGCAACGACAAATTAAAGGGGAGCTTCGGCTCCCCTTTGTGCTTTCCGGGACTCTGGTTCAGCGCCCATCGATCGACGCCCCACCCAACAGAAATCACCAAAAGCAACCTCTACGCCTGGCGGTATGCCTCCATCGTCTGACCCACGCAAAGCGCCCGACGCGCCTCTGGATCCTGCTCGTCCGAGTTCTGCATGCAGTTGCGGAAGTAGGCAACATAGCCGTCGAAGTCTTTTGCCGCCCGCTCTGGAGAGACCGTTGTCAGGTGCTCGATGAAACGACGCGGTGAGACTTCGAAATGCTGATAATCAATCGGATAGTTGAAGTAACCTCCCCAATTGATAAAACCATAATTGGCAAACACATTAACTACCGGCTCAGCAAGACCAAATCGCTCCGATTTCTCGGGCCGAAACTGCATTCGGTTGACATAAGCACGCGCGGAAACAACCGGATCAATCATCGCCTGACCAGTAGGCTGGATATTAATGTAGGGATTCTGGATCGGGTTAAGATCAATCGCGGCACCGTATGCATGAAGAGACCAACTACTACCCCCGGTAATCGCCCGCCCATTGAAAGCCGAAGTATTGTTATCGGCCATGGAGGCGCCATCATTCCCCATGTAATGTTCGAGACCGCGCGCTATTTTCAATGGGAACGCCATATGATGAAGATCGTTGAAAATGCTTTGCACATAAGGGGCAAAGGCATCCAGCACGGTTATCGAGCCTTGTTCGACCCGGCCTTCGAAATTGGTGAAATCGAAGGAAACCACGCGCAATCTGTCACAGCCAACCGGATTTTTGTCGGTAATGACATTAGTCGTCTTCATTAACTCGCACAGCTCAGGGGTGACCGGAGAAACACTGGCCTGTGCCACCTCGCTCAGTCCTACGAGCGCTGCTGAACACAAAACCCCGGCCATTAATAAGTTTCTTACTTCCATGTCAGTTTCAACTCCTGTAATAACTCACACCACTTCATGTGGGCGTATCGAAACCTTACAGGGAATCCAGCAACAGGATCATCCGATCAAGTGTATGCCAACGTAAACTTGACTTTTAAAACGCAGACACTAAAAAGCCGATACGGGTATCGGCTTTATTCAGCACAGCTCTGAAACGGTTTTTTGCCCCGCGGCATCTAAACGGAGCCTACCGATTTACCTTGAGCTCCTCGATACTTATTTCGCGCATCCGGAATTTCTGGATCTTGCCGGTCACGGTCATTGGAAACTCCTCGACGAACTTGAAGTAACGCGGCGTCTTGAAGTGCGCGATGCGCTCCTTGCACCAGGCTTGCAGCTCTTGTTCGGTAGCGCTGTGGCCGGGGTGGAACTTGATCCAGGCGACGATCTCTTCGCCGTAGCGCGAGCATGGAATGCCGATCACCTGAACGTCCGCAACGGCCGGATGCGTGAAGAAAAACTCTTCCAGCTCCCGCGGGTAAATATTCTCACCACCACGGATGATCATGTCCTTGTTGCGCCCGGCAATACACACGTACCCCTCCTCGTTCATGCTCGCCAGATCACCGGTGTGCATCCAGCCTGCCGGATCGATGGCTTCTGCGGTGCCTTCAGGGTTGTTCCAGTAACCCAGCATCACACTGTAACCGCGAGTGCACAGCTCACCGATGGTGCCCCGAGGTACCAGGTTGCCCGCTTCGTCGATGATCTTGCTTTCAAGCTGCGGCTGGGTGCGGCCGACGGTGGTCACGCGCAATTCCAGGTCGTCTGAAGGACCGGTCTGCAATGACACCGGACTGGTTTCCGTCATGCCGTAGGCAATCTGCACTTCGCTCATGTGCATTTCGCTGATGACCCGACGCATCACTTCGATAGGACAGGTTGCGCCTGCCATGATCCCGGTGCGCAGGCTCGACAGATCGAATTCGGCACGTTGCGGCTGGTCGAGCATGGCGATGAACATGGTCGGCACGCCGTACAGCGCCGTGGCTTTTTCTTCAGCCACAGTGCCGAGGGTCAGTAACGGATCGAACGCGTCGTTCGGATAAATCATCGTGCTGCCATGGGTGATGCAGCCGAGGTTGCCCATGACCATGCCGAAGCAGTGATACAAGGGCACCGGAATCACCAGGCGATCGGCCGCCGTCAGGCCCAGGCTTTCACCGACCATGTAACCGTTGTTGAGAATGTTGTAGTGACTGAGGGTCGCGCCCTTGGGAAAACCGGTGGTGCCAGAGGTGTACTGGATATTCACCGGCTGATCGAAATGCAGGCTGTTCTGGCGCTCATGCAGTTGCTCGACTGTCACGCTGTCCGCCAGACCGGTCAATTGCGACCAGGGCAGGAACCCCGACGGCGGCTGGACATCCAGGCTGATAACGCCACGCAACTGCGGCAACCGCTCGCTCTGCAGTTTGCCGATGGATTGCTCGGCCAGCTCGGGCACCAGGCCTTGCAGCATCGCGTGATAGTTTGAGGTCTTGAAGGCCCCGGCGCAAACCAGCCATTGGCAGCCGGATTGCTTGAGTACGTATTCGAGTTCGGAACTGCGATACGCCGGATTGATATTAACCAGGATCACGCCGATTTTCGCGGTGGCAACCTGGCTGATGCACCACTGCGCACAGTTCGGCGCCCAGATGCCAAGGCGATCCCCGGCTTGCAGCCCCAGTGCCAGCAGAGCTCTGGCGTGCAGGTCCGCGGCCTCGGCCAACTGCCGCCATGTGTAACGCAGCTGTTGATGGCGCACAACCAGCGCCTCCCCGTCCGGGAACTGCGCGACCGTGTTGTCGAACGCCTGGCCGATGGTCATCGCCAGCAAGGCTTTGTCCTGGGAACCACGGGTGTAACTGCATTGCGGGCTTGCACTGGGTTGATCCATGACGACCCCTATTGTCTTTATTTATGGGCTACCGGCGGTCCGTTGTGGGAGCGGGCTTGCTCGCGAAAGCGGTGTATCAGACAACATGAATGTCGACTGACTGGACGCCTTCGCGAGCAAGCCCGCTCCCACAGGATGGGTCCGCGTTCTATCTTGAACTGGCTCTACTCTCGCTCAAGTTGACGTTAACGTAAAGGGTGATTGACAGCCATTCGTCACAGGCTTACGTTAACGTAAAGGTGAGAACCCGATCACGGCCCTCTCCCGCCCTACAAAAAAGCCAAAAGGTGACCCATGAGCTACCCATCCCTGAACTTTGCCCTCGGTGAAACCATCGACATGCTGCGCGATCAGGTCCAGTCCTTCGTCGCCAAGGAGATCGCCCCGCGCGCCGCTCAGATCGACATCGACAACCTGTTCCCCGCCGACCTGTGGCGCAAATTCGGCGACATGGGCCTGCTGGGCATCACCGTGCCGGAAGAGTACGGCGGCGCTGGCCTGGGTTACCTGGCTCACGTGGTCGCAATGGAAGAAATCAGCCGCGGTTCGGCCTCGGTGGCCCTGTCCTATGGCGCCCACTCCAACCTCTGCGTCAACCAGATCAACCGCAACGGCAACCACGAACAGAAATCCAAATACCTGCCGAAGCTGATCAGCGGCGAGCACATCGGTGCGCTGGCCATGAGTGAGCCGAATGCCGGTTCCGACGTGGTCTCGATGAAACTGCGCGCCGACAAGCGTGGCGACCACTACGTGCTCAACGGCAGCAAGACCTGGATCACCAACGGTCCGGACGCCAACACCTACGTGATCTACGCCAAGACCGACCTGGAAAAGGGCCCCCACGGCATCACCGCGTTCATCGTCGAGCGCGACTGGAAAGGTTTCAGCCGCAGCAACAAGTTCGACAAGCTCGGCATGCGCGGTTCGAACACCTGCGAGTTGTTCTTCGATGACGTCGAAGTGCCGGAAGAAAACATCCTCGGCGTACTCAACGGTGGCGTGAAAGTGCTGATGAGCGGCCTTGACTACGAGCGCGTCGTCCTTTCAGGTGGCCCGACCGGGATCATGCAGGCCTGCATGGACCTGATCGTGCCGTACATCCACGACCGCAAGCAGTTCGGCCAAAGCATCGGCGAATTCCAGCTGATCCAGGGCAAGGTCGCCGACATGTACACCCAGCTCAACGCCAGCCGCGCCTACCTGTACGCCGTGGCCCAGGCTTGCGAGCGCGGCGAAACCACGCGCAAGGACGCCGCCGGCGTGATCCTCTACAGCGCCGAACGCGCCACGCAAATGGCCCTCGACGCGATCCAGATTCTCGGTGGCAACGGCTATATCAATGAATTCCCGGCCGGTCGTCTGTTGCGTGACGCCAAGCTGTACGAAATCGGCGCGGGCACCAGTGAGATCCGTCGCATGCTGATCGGTCGCGAACTGTTCAACGAAACCCGCTAAACGGAGCTGTCCATGGCTACCCTGCATACCCAGCTCAACCCCCGTTCAGCGGAGTTCGCCACCAACAGTGCGGCGATGCTCAAGCAGGTCGACGCGTTGCACACCCTGCTCGCCCAAGTGGCGCAAGGTGGCGGCCCGAAGGCTCAGGAACGCCACACCTCGCGGGGCAAACTGCTGCCTCGCGAGCGCATCAACCGCTTGCTCGATCCGGGCTCACCGTTTCTGGAAATCAGCCAACTGGCGGCGTATGAGGTGTATGGCGAAGACGTCCCTGCTGCGGGCGTGATCGCCGGGATCGGTCGCGTGGAAGGCGTCGAATGCATGATCGTCGCCAACGACGCCACGGTAAAAGGCGGCTCGTATTACCCCTTGACCGTGAAAAAACACCTGCGCGCCCAAACCATTGCCCAGCAGAACCGCTTGCCGTGCATCTACCTGGTGGATTCGGGCGGCGCCAACCTGCCGCGTCAGGATGAAGTGTTCCCTGACCGTGAGCACTTCGGGCGGATCTTCTTCAACCAGGCCAACATGAGCGCCATGGGCATTCCGCAGATTGCCGTGGTCATGGGCTCCTGCACCGCTGGCGGCGCCTACGTGCCGGCGATGGCGGACGAAGCGATCATGGTCCGCGAGCAAGCGACGATCTTCCTCGCCGGCCCGCCACTGGTGAAGGCCGCGACCGGTGAAGTGGTCAGCGCCGAGGACCTCGGCGGGGCCGATGTGCACTGCAAGATTTCCGGGGTGGCCGACCATTACGCCGAGAGCGATGAACACGCTTTGGCGCTGGCGCGCCGCAGTGTGGCCAACCTCAACTGGCGCAAGCAAGGTGAGGTTCAGCAACGCACGCCAATCGCCCCGCTCTACAGCAGCGACGAGTTGTACGGCGTGGTGCCGGCCGATGCCAAGCAGCCGTTCGACGTGCGCGAAGTCATCGCGCGACTGGTGGACGGGTCGGTGTTCGACGAGTTCAAGGCGCTGTTCGGGACAACGCTGGTCTGCGGTTTTGCTTACCTGCACGGTTACCCGATCGCGATCCTCGCCAACAACGGCATTCTTTTCGCTGAAGCGGCGCAGAAAGGCGCGCACTTCATTGAACTGGCATGCCAGCGCGGCATTCCGTTGTTGTTCCTGCAAAACATCACCGGCTTCATGGTCGGCCAGAAATACGAAGCCGGCGGTATTGCCAAGCACGGCGCGAAACTGGTGACGGCGGTTGCTTGCGCCAAGGTGCCGAAGTTCACGGTGATCATCGGCGGCAGCTTCGGTGCCGGTAACTACGGCATGTGCGGTCGCGCCTACGATCCGCGCTTCTTGTGGATGTGGCCAAACGCACGCATCGGTGTGATGGGCGCCGAACAGGCGGCCGGCGTGCTGGTGCAGGTCAAGCGCGAACAGGCCGAACGCAGCGGCCATGGCTTCAGTGCCGAGCAGGAAGCCGAGATCAAGCAACCGATCCTCGACCAGTACGAAGAACAGGGTCACCCCTACTATTCCAGCGCGCGCCTGTGGGACGACGGTGTCATCGACCCGGCCCAGACCCGCGACGTACTGGCCCTGGCCTTGTCCGCGTCGTTGAACGCGCCAATCGAACCGAGCCGCTTCGGCGTGTTCCGGATGTGATTTTTTTGTTGTAGGAGCGAGCCTGCTCGCGATGGACGTTAACGATAACGCGTGTTTTCTGAAAAAACGCGCCGCCCTGTAGCCCATCGCGAGCAAGCTCGCTCCTACACAAGAGCCGTGGAGACGGACGAATATGAGCGACTTCAACACCCTCGAACTGCTGAGCGATCCAAGGGGTTTTGCGACTCTCTGGCTCAGCCGTGAAGAAAAGAACAACGCCTTCAACGCCGAAATGATCCGCGAACTGATCATCGCCCTCGACAAAGTCGCGAGCGATGCCAGCCTGCGCTTTCTGATCGTGCGCGGTCGTGGCAAGCATTTCAGCGCCGGCGCTGACCTGGCCTGGATGCAGCAATCGGCCGAACTCGATTACGCCACCAACCTCGATGACGCCCGGGAACTGGCGGAGTTGATGTACAACCTGGCCAAACTGAAAGTGCCGACCCTGGCCGTGGTGCAAGGCGCAGCCTTCGGCGGTGCGCTGGGCCTGATCAGTTGCTGCGACATGGCCATCGGTGCCGATGACGCGCAGTTCTGCCTGTCGGAAGTGCGCATCGGCCTGGCACCGGCAGTGATCAGCCCATTCGTGGTGCAAGCCATCGGCGAGCGCGCGACCCGGCGTTATGCCCTGACGGCTGAGCGCTTTGGCGGGCAACGGGCACGGGAAATCGGCCTGTTGTCGGAGAGCTATGCAAGTGCCGAGCTTGAACAGAAAGTCGAGCAGTGGATCGACAACCTGCTGCTCAACAGCCCGGCGGCCATGCGCGCCAGCAAGGATCTGTTGCGCGAAGTCGGCGACGGATCATTGACCCCGGCATTGCGCCGCTACACCGAAAACGCCATCGCCCGCATCCGCGTCAGCCCCGAGGGGCAGGAAGGCCTGCGTGCCTTCCTGCAAAAACGTCCGCCGAGCTGGCAAGCCGAAACCACCAAGGAGCCCCGTTGATGAGCGCACCTGTCCTCACCACCCTGCTGGTGGCCAACCGTGGCGAAATCGCTTGCCGGGTGATGCGCACCGCCAAGGCCCTGGGCCTGACGACCGTGGCCGTGCACAGCGCCACCGACCGTGACGCCCGGCACAGCCGCGAAGCCGACATTCGCGTTGACCTGGGTGGCAGCAAAGCCGCCGACAGCTACCTGCAGATCGACAAACTGATCGCCGCCGCCAAGGCCAGCGGCGCCCAGGCAATTCACCCCGGCTATGGTTTTCTGTCGGAGAACGCCGGATTCGCCCGCGCCATCGAAAACGCCGGTCTGATTTTCCTCGGCCCACCTGCCTCGGCCATCGACGCCATGGGCAGCAAGTCCGCGGCCAAAGCCTTGATGGAAACCGCTGGCGTGCCACTGGTGCCCGGTTATCACGGCGAAGCCCAGGACCTGGAAACCTTCCGCGATGCCTGCGAACGCATCGGCTACCCGGTGCTGCTCAAGGCCACCGCAGGTGGCGGCGGCAAAGGCATGAAAGTGGTCGAGGACGTCAGCCAGCTGGCCGAAGCCCTGGCCTCGGCCCAGCGTGAGGCGCAATCGTCGTTCGGCGATTCGCGGATGCTGGTGGAGAAATACCTGCTCAAGCCACGTCACGTGGAAATCCAGGTGTTCGCCGACCAGTACGGCAACTGCCTGTACCTCAACGAGCGTGACTGCTCGATCCAGCGCCGGCACCAGAAAGTCGTCGAAGAAGCCCCGGCACCGGGCCTGAGTCCGGAACTGCGGCGCGCCATGGGGGAGGCGGCCGTGCGTTCGGCGCAGGCCATCGGCTACGTCGGTGCCGGCACCGTTGAGTTTTTGCTGGATGCGCGCGGCGAGTTCTTCTTCATGGAGATGAACACCCGACTGCAAGTCGAACACCCGGTCACCGAAGCCATCACCGGTCTCGACCTGGTGGCCTGGCAGATTCGCGTGGCACGCGGCGAAGCATTGCCGATGACTCAGGATCAGGTGCCGCTGGTGGGCCACGCGATCGAAGTGCGGCTGTACGCCGAAGATCCGGGCAATGATTTCCTGCCGGCGACCGGTCGCCTGGAGCTGTATCGCGAATCCGCCCCGGGGCCCGGACGCCGGGTTGACAGCGGCGTTGAAGAAGGCGATGAAATTTCGCCGTTCTACGACCCGATGCTCGGCAAGCTGATTGCCTGGGGCGAGGATCGTGAACAGGCACGGTTGCGCCTGCTGAGCATGCTCGACGAGTTCGCCATCGGTGGGTTGAAAACCAACATCAACTTCCTGCGGCGTATCATCGGTCACCCGGCGTTCGCCGCTGCCGAACTCGATACCGGCTTCATTCCGCGCTATCAGGAACAGTTGCTGCCGGCGCCAGCGCAACTCGGCGATGAGTTCTGGCAAGCCGCCGCCCAGGCATTTGCCCAGAGCCAGCCGCACGCAACCCGTGCCGATGACCCGGGTTCACCGTGGGCGGCGCCTAATGGTCTGCGTGCCGGTTTGCCGAGAGAGATCACTCTGCACTTGAGTTGTGAAGGCCAGGACCGTGCACTGACGCTGGGCGATATCAATGCTGACAGTGCCCGGCTCAAGGGTGAGCATCTGTTGACCGAGCAGGCTGGCGTGCGCCGTCAACACCGCGCAATACGCCGTGGCGAGCATGTGTATTTGCAGTGGGATGGCGAATTGCACCGCATCGAGGCCTACGACCCGATCAGCGCCGTCGAGGCCAGCCACAGCCATCAGGGCGGGCTGACCGCACCGATGAACGGCAGCATCGTCCGCGTGCTGGTGGAGGCCGGGCAATCGGTCGAGGCCGGGGCGCAGTTGGTGGTACTGGAAGCGATGAAGATGGAGCACAGCATTCGCGCGCCCCATGCCGGGGTGATCAAGGCGCTGTATTGCCAGGAAGGCGAGATGGTCAGCGAAGGCAGTGCGCTGGTCGAACTGGAAGAAGCGTGAAATGAAGATCGGTCCTGCGCATTGCCAGGACCGATCTGATCAGAACCTGGCGGTTGCCTGAACCACTACGCCGATGATTCGACATTCATCGGCGTACAAGGCTTTCGGATACGTCGGATTGAGCGGGACCAGATAACGCTGACCGCCCTCTTCGATCAGCTTGCGAAACGTGGCTTCAGTGCTGTCCGGCCACTGGGCGATGACCAGTTTGCCAGGCACGGCTTCCACAGCCGGGTCCACCAGGATCAACATGCCTTCCGGGATGCTGATGCCATTGGGCGCGGTCATCGCATCGCCCGCCACTCTCAACCAGAATGCCGGCCCCCGAGCGTGGTAATCGGACAGTTCATAGCGCTCCTTGCCATACACCGGGACCTCGCCGTCGCGCACTTCGGCAGGCTCGTGCCAATCACTGATCGGGTAGCGAAAGTACGGGTTGTACTTGTGGGTCAGGGGAGTTTCGTCGTCCGTTGACGCCTGCGGTTCCCGGATCACCAGCGCCACTTCGAGAAACTCCAGGCCCAGCGCCTGCAACACACGGTTCATGTCTTCGATGCCGGGTTCACGACGTTTGTTGAGCCAGTGGCCAATGCCGCCCTGGGACATCCCGAGGCGCTCGGCGAGTATCTCTTGAGTGATTTTGAGTTCACTCATCTTGGCCTTGACCAATTCAATCCATTTATCCATGTGCGGCACGATACGTGGGCGCCTCCGACCTTCAAAACACAAATTGTAGTATTTAAATCCTCGTCACAAATACAGTTCGTATTAGGATCGACTCACGGATCTGAATCTAACACGGAGCTTGCCATCGCCATGAACCCACCCGCCAATGACCTGCCGGACATGCAAATCGACACTACCCTCACCTCATCCCTGGACTCGGCGGCGGCACAACGCGCGCTGGACTATTACCTGAAACCTGCCGTTTCGGAGGAAGTGGCCGAGTCGCGTTTTTTTGATGTCAACCGCAACATAAGCGGCGAAGAGGCGCTGGTCCATGCCTTGGACCTGCTGCGCTGTGCCGCCGCCACCGCGTACGAATCAGCCAGTCACCTGCAAGGCGCAAACCGTGACCTGGCGTTTTCGACGGTGCACATGATCGACATGGCCAAGGCGATGGTTGATCGATCGCTGGAAAAGTATGAAAACGCTTGAAGTGAGAAGGTAAATCGAGAGGACAGGAAAGAATTTTCCTGTCGTGCAGGTAAAAATGCTTGACCTGCAAACGAGAATGATTATTATTGCATCAGCTGGTCGCGAGATCAGTCGATGGACCAGGGGACCTTAGGTCGGTCTCCTGGACTATCTCCTCATCAGGCTAATCACGGTTTTTGACCCGGCTTTTTGCCGGGTCTTTTTTTTGCCAGTTTTTTCTGGCTTTGGCTTCAGGCTAATGAAGTCTTTGGGTGCCGCAAATTCGATGGCGCGGATGATATCAAAAGAATGCCAGTTGGCAAGAGAGGCCCGGCATCATGGGTTCAAACCAGCGACAGATAGCACTTGAGAATCAATCGCACAGTCTCTAAGCTGCGTCAGCGTCAAGGAGGACGCCCCCACCTCTGCAGCCCGCAATTTCCCTCGGTTTCACCCCCTCTTGCGTGTAAAGTAGCCGCGATAAAAATCATATTCAGGACCCGATTATGACCGTGGGCAAATCCTCTTTCGACATCAGTGCCAACTTCGACAGCGGCAACATCCAAGTCATCGACATCAGCGATCCGCTCAAACCGCTTCTGGCCATTCGCCCGGACACCCGCAGCGCCCATTTCCAGTGGTTCCACTTCAAGGCCAGCGGCCTGCATGTCGGCCAGGAGCACTGGTTTCGCCTGAATAATGCCAGCCAGTCCTCCTATAACAAGGCCTGGACCGGCTATCAGGCGGTGGCGTCCTACGATCACGTCAACTGGTTCCGCGTACCCACCATTTTCGAAGGCGACTGCCTGCGTTTCAGCCTCGAAGCCGAGCAGACCCACGCCTGGTTCGCCTACTTCGAACCCTACAGCCGTGGCCGTCACGACTGGCTGATCGAGCAGGCGCTGAGCAAGGCCGGTACCGAACTGCTGGCCACCGGCAAGAGTGTCGAAGGCCGTGACATCCAGCTGTTGCGCAAAGGCACCGGGGCCGAAGGCCGACGCAAGGTGTGGATGATTGCCCAGCAACATCCTGGCGAACACATGGCCGAGTGGTTCATTGAAGGCGTGATCGAACGCCTGGAAAAACACGACGACCCTGTGCTGAACAAACTGCTGGCCAGCGCCGACCTGTACCTGGTGCCGAACATGAACCCGGACGGCGCTTTCCACGGCCACCTGCGCACCAACGCCATGGGCCAGGACCTCAATCGTGCCTGGCAGAGCGCCAGCCAGGAAATCAGCCCGGAGGTCCTGTTCGTTCAGCAGCAGATGGAAAAGTACGGCGTCGATATGTTCCTCGACGTCCATGGTGACGAGGAAATCCCTCACGTGTTCACCGCCGGCTGCGAAGGCAATCCAGGCTACACGCCACGGGTCGAAAAGCTCGAAGAACACTTCCGCAGCCACCTGAAGCACACCACCAAAGACTTCCAGACCAAGTACGGCTACACCCGCGACGAACCGGGCCAGGCCAACATGACGCTGGCCTGCAACAGCGTCGGCCAGAAGTACGACTGCCTGTCGCTGACCCTGGAAATGCCGTTCAAGGATCATGACGACCACCCGAATCCGTTGACGGGCTGGTCGGGCAAGCGGTCGAAGCAGTTGGGCAAGGATGTGCTGACCACGCTTGCCGATATGGTCGACACCTTGCGCTGATCACCCTTCAGGATCAAAAGATCGCAGCCTTCGGCAGCTCCTACAGGAATCGGCGTACCTCTGTAGGAGCTGCCGCAGGCTGCGATCTTTTTTCAGGCGGCGATTAACCCCGATCCTTACCCCGCAACATACTGTCCAACACTTCATCTCGCCGCACCCAGCCGTGAAACAACGCTGCCGCCAGATGCAGCAACACGGTCAGAAACAGTAGATACGCCAGATACCCGTGCGCCTTGCGCAAAAACGCAAACAGCTGCGCATTCGCCGACACAATCGACGGCAGTTGCAACGAACTGCTGAGCATCACCGGTTCGCCCGATGCCGAAATCATCGCCCAGCCCAGCAGCGGCAAGACCAGCATCAGTGCATACAACAAGACATGCGAAGCCTTGGCCGCCAGCGCTTGCCAACCCGGCAGATCCGCCGGCAGCGGAGGCTGCGTGGTGGAAAAACGCACCACCAGACGCACAATCACCAACAGCAAAATCGCGACCCCCAAGGGTTTGTGCAAATGGATCAGCCATTCATGCCGCTCGGACACCGAGGCGACCATGCCGGCACCGATAAACAGCATGGCGATGATCATCAGCGCCATCAGCCAGTGCAGCAGGCGCGCCAGCGGGGCGAAGTGGTTCGGTTGAGTGCTCATTGCCGGGTCTCCTGTGTGGCGGCGGGCAGTTGGCTGACTTCGCTGGTGCGACGCAGGTAGGAATTGGCGTAACCGGCTGAACGAGCGGCAAGCAACGGGTCGTCGGAACCTTCAATCCCGGCAGGCAACACCAGCGGATCGTAATTGATGTCACGGCATTCGCCGTTGAGTTGCGGCTGAGTCTTTTCAAGCACCAGAGTGCCAGCGTTCAACACCTTGCGTCCTTCGGGCCAGGCCTTGCTGGCGTCGTTCACCGGATCGCCGGGGTTGGCCAGGGTGATGTTCAGTTGCCAGCGCAACGGACCTGCGGCGATTCGCTCGACCAGGTCTTTCTCCAGGAAATCACTACCCTCCGGCGCCGTGGCCCCGGGTGCGTCCTGGGCCAGAGGCACCATGTTCCAGCGCACGGCCTGACGTTGGCCCGCCGCATTGACCAGGTAGAACGCATTGACGCTGTTGTAGTTTTCGGTCACATAACTGGCCGACGGCTTGGCGGTTTTGATCCAGGCCAGGAAAGGTGCCGCTTCGGGGTGCGAAGCAAAGAATGCGGGCACAGCCTTGGGGTCCGGTTTGCCGGTGGCCGGGTCTGGTGACTGGGCTTTTTGCAATTGATAGAACGCCTCGGGCGTGCCCACCGGGAACACCGGCATGCTGTTCATCCCGGTGCGCCACTGCTGGCCGTTGGCCTGAGTGAAGCGCAAGGCCATGCTGCGGATCGGCACGGCACTGTCCGGCGCGTATGGGTTACCGGCCGGCAAGGCGAAACGCCCGACAACCGGCGTCTGCGCCTCATTGAAGACCTGAGCGGTGGAATAGCTGCGCGCCTCACCGCTGCTTTCGAAATGCCCGATCACGCACACGCCTTTGGAATGGTTGCGGCGGAAACCCGGATGCACGCCGTTGTTGGTTTCCAGCACGTTGATCAGTTTCTTCGGGGTCAGGCGCTGTGGGTCGAAGGTGCCGTTGACGTAGGCAAACGCCCCTGCCAGTGCGGCAACGACCACGGCAATGCCAGCCAGACGCAACGTCAGGCTTGCCGCACTCAAGGGTGGCCGGGTGGGCGGTGATGATCGATCTACCATGAAAGACTCCAGGGCCATCGGCCACAAGTGAGAAGAATCAAGCAGACGAACCGCAGGCAGGTTTATTCCAGCGTGCGGTATTTATTTTTTCAGGCGTGGAATAACCTCGAGTACCGGGCGTCTTCCTAGTCCCAAGCGTAGTGACTAGCCAGAACTTCATGAACGATATCGACGAACAACTCAGAGAAATCATTCCCCGATTGCGACGGTTCGCCGTGTCGCTGACGCGCAACCCGAGCAGCGCTGACGATCTGGTGCAGGCGAGTCTGGAGCGGGCACTGTCGAGTTGGGCTGGCAAACGCGCCGAGGGCGACTTGCGCGCCTGGCTGTTCTCGATTCTGTATCGGCAGTTTCTCGATGCGCACCGCCGCTCCCGGCGCTACGCGCGCATGCTCGATTTTTTCACTGGCCGTGACGATGCCCAGCCCTCGGTGGAGCGCACCGTCATTGCTCAATCGACCCTCAATGCCTTCGATCAACTGCCCACCGAACAACGCGCGCTGCTGCTCTGGGTCTCGGTAGAAGGCTTGAGTTACAAAGAGGTCGCCGAGATTCTCGACGTCCCCACCGGCACCGTGATGTCCCGCCTGTCCCGGGCTCGCCAGGCCCTGCGCCAACTCAGCGATGGCGAAATCAACCGCCCATCCCTGCGGAGACTCAAATGATCAGCATGCCCCCCAGCGAGCGAGACCTGCACGCCTACGTCGACCACCAACTGAGCGACGCCGACCGGCGCCTGGTGGAGACATTTCTGGCCAGTAACCCGCCCGTGGCGGCACAAGTGCGCGCCTGGCAGCTGGATGCCCAGGCACTGCGCGCGGCCTTGAGTGGCGCCTTGCAACAACCGTCGAACCCGGACCTGGATCCGGCGGTGATACGCCAGCGCCTCAAACGCCAATCCCGTCGACACCTGGCCAGTGCCGCGGTATTGCTCATCGCCGTCAGCTTCGGCGGTTTCAGCGGTTGGCAAGCGCGGGAGATGACACTCGCGAGCCCCCAGCTTCCAATGACCGATGCCCTGCAGGCGTATCGCCTGATTGCCCAGCAAGGCATCCTGCCGGCGGATTACAAGGCCGGCGACGACGGTGACATGCAAGGTTGGCTCGACCGCTACTTCACCCGGGCCAATCGCCTGCCCGACCTCTCGGGGGCCGGGTTCAAGCCGGCCAGCGGGCGTTTGCTGAGTACCGAGCAAGGCCCGGCAGCGATGGTGGTCTACGAGAATCAGGGCGGGCAGAAAATCAGTTTCTATGTGCGCCCGCCAGGACCGAAAAACTACCTGCTGCCCCGTGGCAGCCGTAGCGATGGAGACCTGCAGGCCGAGTACTGGTCGGGTGCTGGCTACAACTATGCGATGGTCAGCCCGGCGGACACAGCGGCGGCGCAGATGCTCAAGCAGACCACTCGGTTCTGATCCCCCTCTGTGGGAGCGAGCTTGCTCCCACAGGGTTTGCGGTGTTCCTTCAGAACCCGGTTACGGTGGCCCGGACAGGTCAACTCCGCTGGAAGCACATTCCCTGCTCTGGTTAAACTATGCCGCCGCAGCTCGGGGAGCCTGCCCGCACACCAGAGGTGACATCTCAGTGGCCGTTCGACCACCCAATCGTTCGCGAATCAAATCGCGCTGGCAATCGTTGCGTCGTCTTCTCGGCAAGACACCGGCTGCCGGCAGCGCCGAGGCAAGCGAGGTAATCCACGACTACTTTCGTCACCAGGCCCATTCCCGGGGCTACACCCTCAGTCACAGCCAGCAACGCGTGATCGACTGCATGGCCCGGCATACCTGCCTGTTGATGGGCGCTTCGACGCAAACCCTTCCGGGCCTTTACCTGCATGGTGCCGTGGGGCGCGGCAAGAGCTGGCTGCTCGACGGTTTTTTCCGCGCAGTTCCCCTCGCGCATAAACAACGCCTGCACTTCCATCAGTTTTTCGCCCAACTGCACCAGGGCATGTTCGAGCACCGCGATCATCCTGATGCCCTGGCGATCACCCTGGATGCATTGCTCAGCGATTGCAGGGTGCTGTGTTTCGATGAGTTCCATGTGCACGACATCGGCGATGCGATGCTCATCACCCGGTTGTTCAAGGCACTGTTTCAGCGCGGCATCCTGTTGCTGGTCACCTCCAACTACCCGCCCGCAGGCCTGTTGCCCAATCCGCTGTACCACGCCCGCTTCAAACCGGTGATCGACTTGATCAATGCACGCATGCAAGTCATGGAAGTCGGCGGTCCACACGACTATCGCAGCCAGGTCCGCAGCCATGCGCAGCAGCTGTTCACCCAAGGCCATTATGTGTGGCCAGCCAGCGCGGTGCAACGGCGCTCATTGAATCTGCCGGATCGCGGCGCCCCGCCCCAATTGCTCCCCGTAGGCACCCGGCATTTCCAGGCGCGTTTGTGCGATGAGCGCCGCATCGGTTTTACTTTCGCCGACCTGTGCGACCAGCCTGTGGCCGTGATGGATTACCTGGAGCTGTGCCGCCGCTTCGATCGCTGGATCATCGATGACCTGCCGCGGCTCGCTGAGTGCTCGATGGCCGCCCAACAGCGCTTCATCAACCTCATCGACGTACTGTACGACCAGGACAAGCACCTGACACTGCTCGCACAACACGCCCTGCGCGAATGCCTGGACGGCGATGCCATCGATCTGGCCCGTACCCGCAGTCGACTGGGGCAACTGGTCGAAGTCAGCGAACCGGCCTGAGCGATATTATTGTGTTGTATTGACGGGCCTCTTCGCGAGCAAGCCCGCTCCCACATTGGATCTGTGCCAAGACAAAAATCCAATGTGGGAGTGGCGGTGCGACGATTCGACTTGCTCGCGAAAGCGGCCTGACAGGCGCCACATCTTTCCCGCTATCATGTCGCCCATTTCCCACGCGTCCTCCCCTTGGCTAATGGCGAATCTGTTCATGCATACCCTTGCTCAATTGCGTGCCGGCGAGTTGTCAGGCATCACGCGGCTGGATCTGGTCGACGGCCTCACGGAATTCCCCCGGGAGATTTTCGATCTGGCGGACTCGCTGGAAGTACTCAACCTCAGCGGCAATGCCTTGAGCACCCTGCCGGAAGACTTGCATCGCCTGACCCGTCTGCGCGTGCTGTTCTGCTCCGATAACCGCTTCACCGAGTTGCCGGCCTGCCTGGGCCAATGCGCCGCACTGACGATGATCGGCTTCAAGGCCAACCGCATCTCCCACGTGCCCGCTGCGGCGCTGCCACCACGGCTGCGTTGGCTGATCCTGACCGACAACTGCATCGAGACGCTGCCGAGCGAGTTGGGAGAGCGGCCATACCTGCAAAAGCTCATGCTCGCCGGCAACCGTTTGCACGCGCTGCCGGAGTCGTTGCGTCAGTGCCATCGGCTGGAGCTGATCCGCATCGCGGCCAACCAGTTGACCGAGTTGCCGCTATGGCTGCTGGAATTGCCGAGCCTGACCTGGCTGGCGTACGCCGGTAACCCGCTGGAAACCGAAGCCGATGCCGCGGCCCTCGACGCGACACCGCGCATTGACTGGTCGGCATTGCGCCTGGAAAAAAAGCTTGGCGAAGGTGCGTCCGGGGTGATCCATCAGGCGGTCTGGCAACAGGCAGAGCAACCGCCCATGGCCGTTGCGGTGAAGCTCTACAAGGGCGAAATGACCAGCGATGGTTCACCGCTGCACGAGATGAACGCCTGTATCACCGCCGGCCTGCACCCGAACCTGATCCGCGTCGAAGGGCGGATTGTCGATCACCCGCAGCAAACCGCCGGGCTGGTGATGCAACTGATCGCACCGAGTTACCACAACCTCGCCGCACTGCCGAGCCTGGCGTCGTGCAGCCGAGACATCTACCCCGACGACTTGCGCTTCAGTGCGGCCGTGGCGCTGCGCATTGCCTCGGGCATTGCCTCGGTGGCCGAACACCTGCACAGCCATGGCATCACCCACGGCGACCTCTACGGGCACAATATCCTGTGGAATGAGCAGGGAGACTGCTTGCTGGGGGACTTTGGCGCGGCGTCGTTCCACGGGATTTCCGACAGCCTTGAAAGCCGTGCCTTGCAGCGGATCGAGGTGCGGGCGTTCGGGGTGTTGCTGGGGGAACTGCTGGCGCGGATCGACTCGGGGTTGAGCGATGATCGGCGTGGAGTGCTGGAAGATCTGGAGCGGCGTTGCTGTCAGCCGCAGGTGCTGGCGCGGCCAGGGTTTAGCGAAGTCGTGCGGCAATTGGAAAGTCTGTGACCGCTATGCGGTCAATCGTCGGATCGCAACCCGGAGCAAGCTCGCTCCCACATTAGACCGCGCCCAACCAGGCAACTCGGTCAACTGTGGGAGCGAGCTTGCTCGCGATGACGGTCTGACAGACAACAGAACCGTCATTGACACAAAGACTTAACCAGCCAACCCGACAAACATGTCCTGCACGTCGTCATGGTTGTCGAGGCCTTCGAGGAACGCCTCGACTTCCGCCATCTGCTCGTCGCTCAGGCCGCTGACCGGGTTTTTCGGCTGGTAGCCCAGTTTGGCCGACAGCACGGTGAAGCCTTGTTCCGGCAGGGCTTTCTGTACCGCGTCGAGGTCGGTCGGTTCGGTCAGGAACAGGGTTGCACCCTCTTCACCCGGTTCGAAATCCTGTGCACCGGCTTCGATGGCGGCCATTTCCGGGTCGGCGTCCGGGGTGTCCGGCGACGCTTCGATCATGCCGACATGGTTGAAGTCCCAGGCTACCGAGCCGGAAGCGCCCAGTTGGCCCTTGCGGAACGCCACGCGGATCTCGGCAACGGTGCGGTTGATGTTGTCGGTCACGCACTCGACGATCAACGGCACCTGATGCGGGGCGAACCCTTCATAGGTCACGCGATGGTACTGCACGGTCTCGCCCAAGAGGCCCGCGCCCTTCTTGATGGCGCGATCCAGTGTTTCCTTGGGCATCGAAGCTTTCTTGGCCTGTTCAACGACCAGACGCAAGTGCGCGTTGGTAGCAACATCAGCGCCATTGCGCGCAGCAATGGTGATTTCTTTCACCAGTTTGCCGAAGATCTTGCCCTTGGCATTGGCTGCCGCTTCTTTGTGTTTAACCTTCCACTGTGCGCCCATTTCTCACTCTCTTATCTGTGGCATCTGTGGCGCCGAGACATCTATTGGCCGACGCTTTGCACAAGTTTATACGGCCTAAAGTTGGCAATCGACCAAAAAATCCCGACTGGCGTCGACATCTTCACCAGCGGTTGTAGGGCGATTCGGAAATGTCGCTTTACCGTGCCCGCAATGCGCCGGGGTTTCGTACGCTTTGCACCCTACTTCACGGCGGTAGCGTGTTAGATGCACAACGACAAGGAAAGTCCCACCACCCTGACGCTTCTCGATGACGACCTGAGTTTCCAGGTGGTCCGGTTCAGCGGTCACGAAGCACTCAACCAGCCCTATCGATTCGACATCGAGGTTATCGGCCTGGCACCGGCCCTGAACCTTGAACGATTGCTGCACCAGCCGGCGTTTCTCGAGTTCGGCCACGACCAGGGCATACATGGCGTGCTGCACAGCGCCGGGTGTGAATATCGAAGCGCACACCGGGTCGCTTACAAACTGGTGCTGGTGTCCGGTATCCAGAAACTGGAGCAGCAACGCTGCCGACGGGTTTTCAAGCGCGCCAGCGTGCCCATGATCCTGCGCCAGTTGCTCGAGGAACATGGGCTGCCCGCCAGCAGTTATCGCTTTGAACTGGCAACCGGCCACTATCCCGTGCGAGCTTTTTGCATTCAGTACGAAGAAACCGACCTGGCATTGTTGCAACGACTGTGCGAGGAAGAAGGCATCCATTACCACTTCGAGCATCAACGCGACGGCCATGTGCTGGTACTGGCCGATGACAGCCTGAGTTTCCCCCAGGAGCCGCTGCTCATGCCGCTGCGCAGCGACGCACTCGACGACCATCACCAAACTGTGATCAGCGAACTGTTCCAGCGCCATGATGCTTCGCTCCCCCCTGTGCGCCCGGGTGCGAGCAATCCTGGTGCAGCGGACATCAGCGACGGCGCAGCCAATCACTCGTTCACCACGGCCAGACAGGTTCTCGCTGGCGAACAGCAGCATCGCGACCAGCTCAGCCGGCGACAACTGGAACGCCTGCGGTGCCGGCACCTGCAGATCCACGGTCAAAGCAACCTGGGAGCATTACGCAGCGGCCGGATCGTGCAGGTGGCCGGGCATCCCCAGGAGAGTTTCAATGATCAATGGCTGGTGACCGAAACAAGCCATCAGGGGTGCCAGCCATCGATTCTGCTCGACGACTCAACGGGCATGGCCCTGGGTTACCGCAATCAATTCAGCGCCATCCCCTGGTCGACGGTGTTCAGGCCCGCGCTTAAACAACCCAGGCCGAGTATCCCCGGGTATCAGCCAGGCCAGGTGTGCGGCCCGGTCGGACAACCGCCGACAGTGGACGAGGATGGCCGGATTCGGGTGAACCTCTGGCCCGCCACAGATTCAGCCACAGAGTCGTTGTCCAGCGGCCTGTGGCTACCCTTGGCGCTGACCACCGCCGAGGACTGGATCGATCCGTCCCGCTTGCCCGTGGCCGGCAGTGAGGTACAGGTGGTCTTCCTCGACAGTGACCCGGATCGCCCGGTGCTCTGTACGGCGCTGGGCCCTCGGCCACAACCTCTGCGCCCACCGCCCCGTGAACCCCGTGGCGATACCCGCCTGCTGTTCGACTGGCTGCTCCACCGTCCTTGAGCACGACCGAGGTCCACAACCTGTGTGTAACCGCCGCCGACGATGCACACATCGGCGACGAGGAACAGGATTCAGGTACGCAGGGGTTTGATGTTCATCGCCCGATCGGGCACGGAGGGAGGGTTGGTTTTCAGGCCGCCGGGGCGGCTGTTCCAGTGCGGGATCAGCACCAGTGCCGAGAACATCGCGCAACCGGCGAAGACAATGAACACCGTGACCGAGTCGAAGTAACCCGGCAGCAATCCGCCGAGCACCGCCCCGACGGAACCGCAACCGTTGACGAACCCGGCTGCCGTCGCACCGGCCTTGGCCGTGCCGAAATCGATCGCCGCCGCGCCGCTGATCATCGAGTCCGGCCCGTAGAGGGTCAGGCCCATGACGAACAAGAGCGCCACCACCAGGACCACACTGCCGGTATGCAGGGCGCCCATGAACAACGCCAGGGTCACGGTGAGTGCCAACAGACTGAGTACGCAAGCCGGCATGCGCCGGGCGCCGAACAGTTTGTCCGAGGCCAGGCCGATCATGATCGGCCCGAGCAACCCGGCCAGTTCGAACGAGGTCGGAATGATCGCCGCACCGACCTTGCCTACCGAAGGCATCTGTTCGAAGACGATCACCGGTCCCCACAGCAGAATCGCGTAGCGCGCCGGTTTCAGCATGAAGTACGCCAGCCCCAGCACCAGTACCGTGCGGTTGCGCAGGATTTCCTTGAGTGGCTCCCAGATTCTGATTCTGCTTTGGGCAAGGGTTTCTTCAGCGGTCTGTTCTGGCTCCGGTTCCACAGCCGGCAAGCCGACGTCTTCAGGTTTGTTGCGCTGGAAAATAAAAAACAGCACGGCGACCAGCCCAACCACCGCCGCACTGGAAATGAACGCCGCATGCCAGGTGCCGATGAGCGTATACGCCCACCAGCCGGCAAACGGCGAGGCCACGAGCCCGCCAAAGGCGTAGCAGGAACTCCACAGGCCCAATACCCGACCGCGCTGTTCGGAGGGAAAGAAACTGCCCAGGTTCTTGCACAATCCCGACCAGCCGGTGGACTGCGCCAGGCCTTGTACCAGCATGCAGGTAGCAAAAATCGGTAAGGTTGCGAAATTACCCATCACCAGCGCCGCGCCAGCGGAAATCAGCAACCCGCCGAGCACCACCACCCGCGGACCGAAGCGGTCGGCCAGGATGCCCCAGGTGAATTGGCCGACGGCGTAAGCCGTCAGGTAGATGGCATCGAGGTTGGCCATGGCCATTTTGTCGAGCATGAAGGTCGGGTCTTCGGCGATGCCGAGCTTGGCCACCGAGAAGGCTTTGCGGGTGAAGTAGAACGCGGCGTAGGCAAGCCAGGTGATCGCGAAGATCTGCACGCGCCAACGCTTGATGGTGCCGATGTGCTTGTTCATTGTGCTTCTGACCTCAGGGTGTGAGTGTGCCGGCAGAATTGGAAGCAAATGCCTGTTTTCTTATTGTTGAGCACTGCGATATCGCCCTGTCCCTACGGCGGATACCGGTCAGATGAGTCCTGTTTTGCACGCCCAGGCTCATGGCACCCGCTGCGGTTCGACTGACCAGTCAGCGGGGCTGAGAGTGATAAAAACAATTACTGTTTAATAAGTGAAATCGATTTATCGTATTTCCAAAATAAGCTTTGCTTGTTACTGGAGATATCGATGTCGGTTTCCCACGCCCAACTCAAAGCGTTCCATGCCGTTGCGGTATATGGAAGCTTTACCAAAGCCGCCGAGCGGCTATTTCTGACGCAGCCGGCGATTTCCGACCAAGTGCGCAAACTTGAAGAGCGCTACGGTGTTTTGCTGTTTCACCGCAACAAGCGTTCGGTACGCCTGACCGATCTGGGCGAACGCCTGCTGAGCGTTACCCAGCGGCTTTTTGTGATTGAGGCCGAAGCCCAGGAACTGCTGCAGGACTCCCAGGCCCTGCAGACCGGCAGCCTGATCCTGGCGGTGGATGCGCCGGTGCACGTGCTGCCGCAGATTGCCCGATTCTGCGAACGCTACCCGGGGATCAGCGTGAAGATCGAAACCGGCAACACTGATGAGTCGCTGTTTCGACTGTTCAACTATCAGGCCGACCTGGCGTTGCTGGGCCGGGACGTCAGTGACGAACGCCTGATCTCCCTGCCCCTGCGCAATGACCCGATGGTGGCGTTCGTGTCGCGCAATCATCCGTGGGCCGACCGTGAATCCATCACCCTCGCCGACCTTGATGACACACCGCTGGTACTGCGGGAAATCGGTTCGGTGACGCGCCAGACCCTGGAGGAGGAAATGGCCGGCGCCGGGCTGCGCATTCGTCCGGCGATCCAGGTTGAAGGCCGGGAAGCCGCTCGTGAAGCGGTGGTGGTAGGGATTGGCATCGGCGTGGTGTCGGCGGCCGAGTTCGGCGCCGACTCACGGGTATGCGCGTTGCCGATTACCGATTGCAAACGGCGGCTGACTGAAACGCTGGTGTGCTTGCGCGAGCAAAGTTCGCGGCGAATCGTGGCGACGTTTCTAGAGATGGTTCGCGAGAGTCTTGTTTAAGCAGGCCCGGCCTCTTCGCGAGCAAGCCCGCTCCCACAGGGGAATGCATTCCAAATGTGGGAGCGGGCTTGCTCGCGAATGCAGGCGACTCGGTCTACCTGACTGACGCCAACCCCAAAAAAGCCTGAATCAACCGCAAATCCCGGCGCCGCTCCATGCACCCGATCATGTGCCGGTTCACCAATCCCTCGCCAATGATCGGCACCGCCGCCACTCGCGGGTCGTGGCTGACTTCCACCGACGACACCACCCCTACCCCCAGTTCGGCGGCCACCGCCTCGGTCACCGCTTCGCGGCTGTCCAGTTCCAGCAGCACCCGCGGATTGACCCTGGCCTGGGCGCAAGCCTCATCGAAGGTGCGCCGGGTAATCGAACTCGGTTCGCGCAGCACCATGATCACCTGGTCCAGTTCCTTGAGCTGCACGCCTTTGGTCTTCTGCGCCCAAGGGTGCCTGTCGGGCACCAGCGCACAAATCCGTGATTCGCTCAGTGCCTGCAGATGCAAGCCCTTGCGCGGCTCGACTTCGGTCAGCACCGCCACGTCGGCATGTTCGGACAGCAGCGCCGCCAGGGTTTCCTGGGCGTTGCCCAGGCGCAGGTTCACCGTGATCCCCGGATAGCGCGCGCGCAGGCTGGCGAGCATCGGCATGACCATGTGCGGACCGTCCGCCGCCACCTCCAGACGCCCGGTCAGCAATTGCCGGTTGGCTTCGAGCATCGCCTGCGCCTCCTCGGCCAGGCCGAACATCGCCCGGGTGATCGCCGCCAGCTTGGTGCCCTCCTCCGTCAGTTCCACCCGTCGGGCGGTGCGGCGCAACAGGGTGATCTGGTAGTGCTCTTCCAGCGCCTTGATGTGCCCGGTGACCGCCGGCTGGCTGATGAACAGCCGCGCCGCCGCCCGGGTAAAACTGCCTTCCCGGGCCACGGCATCGAAGGCGCGGAGCTGAAACAGGTTCATGAATAACCCTCACTGATGGCTGGCATAACAACAAACAATTTGATTGATAGCACGGCAAATTGCAATTTAAGCCCCGTAGCTTCATCCCATCGATTGCGAGGACACGAAAATGAGTGCTGCCGAACCCATCCTGCTCACCCCCGGCCCGTTGACCACTTCGGCCCGCACCCGTCAGGCGATGATGATCGACTGGGGCTCATGGGATGAGCGCTTCAATCAATTGACCGCCAGCCTCTGCGAGCAATTGCTGGCGATCGTCAACGGCGCCGCCACTCACCACTGCGTGCCCTTGCAAGGCAGTGGTACCTTCGCCGTCGAGGCCGCGATCGGCACCCTGGTGCCTCGCGATGGCAAGGTTCTGGTACTGATCAACGGCGCCTACGGCAAACGCCTGGCGAAAATCTGCGAAGTGCTGGGCCGTTCCTTCAGCACCTTCGAAACCGCCGAAGACGAACCGACCACCGCTGCCGACGTCGACCGCCTGCTGCGCGCCGACAACGGCATCACCCACGTCGCCCTGATTCACTGCGAAACCAGCACCGGCATCCTCAATCCGCTGCCGGAGATTGCCCAGGTGGTTGCACAACACGGCAAGCGCCTGATCATCGACGCCATGAGTTCCTTCGGTGCCCTGCCGGTGGACGCGCAACAAGTGCCGTTCGACGCCCTGATCGCCGCCTCGGGCAAATGCCTGGAAGGCGTGCCTGGCATGGGTTTTGTCTTCGCTCGCAAAGAATCCCTGGCCAGCGCCGCCGGCAACTCGCATTCGCTGGCGATGGACCTGCAGGACCAGCACGCCTACATGGCCAAGACCGGCCAGTGGCGCTTCACCCCGCCGACCCACGTGGTCGCGGCGCTGCACGAAGCCCTGCTGCAATACAACGAAGAAGGCGGCTTGCCGGCCCGGCACGAACGCTACGCCGCCAACTGCCAGGCACTGATGGAGGAGATGGGCAACCTGGGGTTGCGCAGCTTCCTGCCGGCGGCCATTCAGGCGCCAATCATCGCCACCTTCCACGCCCCGAAAGATCCACGCTACCAGTTCAAGGAATTCTACGAGCGGGTCAAGGCCAAGGGTTACATCCTCTACCCGGGCAAACTGACCCAGGTCGAAACCTTCCGCGTCGGCTGCATCGGACATGTGCAACCGGCCGAGATGCGCGAAGCCGTGGCCGCGATTGGCGAGGTGTTGCGCGAGATGGAAGTGCTGGAGATCTAACCCACACCGCATTCCCCTGTGGGAGCGGGCTTGCTCGCGAAGAGGGACCGACATTCAACATAGATGTCGGCTGACACACCGCTTTCGCGAGCAAGCCCGCTCCCACCCAAAGCTGCTCTTCATCCGCCAGTTTCCAAGGAATTTGATCACCATGAACTACTCCAACCCAGGCAAACTCCAGGCCGCGATCCTCGACTGGGCCGGCACCGTGGTCGACTTCGGCTCCTTCGCCCCGACGCAGATTTTCGTCGAGGCATTCGCCGAGTTCGACGTCCAGGTTTCCATCGAAGAAGCCCGCGGCCCGATGGGCATGGGCAAGTGGGACCACATCCGCACCCTGTGCGATCTGCCGGAAGTTGCCGAGCGTTATCGCAAAGTCTTCGGCCGCACGCCGACCGACGACGACGTCACCGCGATCTACCAGCGTTTCATGCCGCTGCAGATCGAGAAAATCGCCGAGCACTCGGCGCTGATTCCGGGCGCTCTGGAGACCATCGCCAACCTGCGCCAGCAAGGGATCAAGATCGGCTCCTGCTCCGGTTATCCGAAACAGGTCATGGACAAGGTGGTCGAACTGGCTGCCACCAACGGCTATGTGGCCGATCACGTGGTTGCCACCGACGAAGTCCCGAATGGTCGCCCATGGCCCGCCCAGGCGCTGGCCAACGTCATCGCCCTGGGCATCGACGATGTCGCCGCGTGCGTGAAGATCGATGACACCGTGCCTGGCATTCTCGAAGGTCGCCGCGCCGGCATGTGGACCGTGGCGCTGATCTGCTCGGGCAACGCCCTGGGTCTGGATTACGAAGGTTATCGCGCGCTGGGCAGCGACCAACTGGACAGTGAGCGCAAGCGCATCCATGGGATGTTCGAAAGTTCGCGCCCGCACTACATGATCGACACCATCACCGATCTGCCGCAGGTGATCGCCGACATCAACAAGCGCCTGGCCAACGGCGAAATGCCGCAATCGAGCTAAAAACCGCGACTCCCCTTGTAGGAGCTGCCGCAGGCTGCGATCTTTTGATTTTCGGCGTCATTGGGGACCTGAAGATCAAAAGATCGCAGCCTGCGGCAGCTCCTACTGGGGCCGATGCGTTTTTGCCGTCAATTACCTGATCCAGAGCAACGAGCAATCGATCACCTCAGGCAAACCCGGTGAAACAGGATTACATTTAAGGCACACCGTCGGACAAGAGCGGTGGCTTTAAACCGGACCTGTGAGGAACACCGAATGCCGTGGAAAAACTCTGCCTCGCGCTACAGCACCGTATCGATCACGTTGCATTGGTTGATGCTGGTCCTGCTGGCGCTGGTTTATGCCTGTATCGAGTTTCGCGGGCTCTTTCCCAAGGGCAGTGGCGGGCGCACGCTGATCGTCGAATCACACTTCATGCTCGGTCTGACCGTATTCTTCCTGGTCTGGCTGCGATTGTTCGCACGCAGTCTCGGCCCGGCGCCGCAAGTCTTCCCCGCTTCGCCGCCGTGGCAAACGACGCTGGCCAGGCTGATGCACTGGGCGCTGTACATTTTCATGATCGTCACGCCGATTCTCGGCTGGCTGGTCACCAGCGCCAAAGGCAACCAGGTGATGTTCTACGGTTTCGACCTGCCGATGCCGATCGCGGAAAACAAGGACCTGGCCAAACAACTCAAGGACTGGCACGAGCTTGGCGGCACTATCGGCTATTGGCTGATCGGCCTGCATGCCGTGGCCGCGCTGTATCACCATTATGTGGTGGGAGATAACACCTTGCTGCGGATGATGCCCAAAGGCGAAACCCGCGATAGCTGAACTTGACGGCAACCAAAATGTGGGAGCGAGCTTGCTCGCAATGGCGGTGTGTCAGTCGACAAATGTGCTGAATGCAATGCCCTCATCGCGAGCAAGCTCGCTCCCACATTGATTTGCGGTGCGTTTCAGGCTTGTGAATCAAACCCTCGCCGCCCCTGCAAGCCGCCGGTGTGGATGAAGATCAGTCGCGTACCTTGGGCGAATCGGCCCGCTTCGACTTGGTGCTTGAGTGCCAGCAGTGCCTTGCCGGTGTACAGCGGTTCCAAGGGAATGCCGCTGGCCTGCCCGGTCTTTTCGATGAACTCAAGCAGCAGCGGATCGACCTTGGCGAAGCCACCGCGACTGGCCTCAAACAGTTCATACAACGGATCTGACACGCCCGCTTGCCCCACGATCATCTCGACCTGCTGCGCCACGCCATGATCTTCAGGCACCGCCAACGCCCCGAAAACCGGATGATCACCAGCTTCTGCCAGTACCAGCCCCGCGAGGGTCGTGCCGGTTCCGCAGGCCACCCACCAACCGTCGTAATCACTCCAGCCTAATCCAGCCAGTTGCGCACAAACCTGCGCCCGCAACTGCATGCACCCTTGTGCGCCGGGTAATCCGCCTCCACCTTCAGGCACCGGATGCAATGTCGGATACTGCGCTTGCCATGGCTGCCAAAAACCGGCCTCGTGTCGCGCCCGATAGCCGCCGTAACCCAGCCAGTGCAACTGCATGCCAAATGCCTGCAAATCCCTCACGGTCGGTGTTTCCTGAGGATGCCCGCGCAACAAGCCGACGGTGGAAAAGCCGAAACGCTTGCCCGCCGCCGCCAACGCATGGAGGTGATTGGAATGCGCGCCACCGAGACTGATGATGCCTTCGGCCCCTGCGCGGTCGGCGGTCTTCAGGTGTTCGATGAGCTTGAACCATTTGTTGCCGCTGATCAGCGGGTCGATCAGGTCCAGACGCAGGATGGCCACTTCGATACCGGCGTGGGTGAGCCAGTCGAGGTGAAGGGGTTCGAGGGGAGCCTGGGGCAGCCAGGTGTCGGGAGGGAGAAGCATCAATGCCGGCTCAGGGTGAAGAGCCGGCATCTTATCAGCTGACGGGTCACAACTGCGCCGCCAACCGCGAACCCTGATTGATCGCCCGCTTGGCATCCAGCTCTGCCGCGACGTCCGCGCCACCGATCAGGTGCACGCTCTGCCCCGCCGCCACCAGGCTCTCATGCAACTCACGCAACGGGTCCTGCCCGGCGCAAATCACGATGTTGTCCACTGGCAGCACCTGCGGCTCGCCGGTTTCGCCGATTCGGATGTGCAGGCCTTCGTCGTCGATCTTCAGGTATTCAACGCTGTTGAGCATCTGCACCTGCTTGTTCTTCAGCCCCGTGCGATGGATCCAGCCGGTGGTCTTGCCCAGGCCGTCGCCGACCTTGGACTTCTTGCGTTGCAGCAGGAACACCTCGCGGGCCGGCGCATGGGGTGCGGCCTTGATACCGGCAACACCACCGCGTGCCTCAAGGTGCGTATCGATGCCCCACTCCTTCCAGAACGCGGCGCGGTCCTGACTGGTAGCGACACCTTCATGAACGAGGAACTCGGAGACGTCGAAACCAATACCACCGGCACCAATCACCGCGACACGCTTGCCGACCGGTTTGCGCTCCAGGATCACATCCAGGTAGCTCAGCACCTTGGCGTTTTCCACGCCAGGAATCGCCGGCACGCGCGGCGCAATGCCGGTGGCCAGGATGATCTCGTCGTAGCCGCCTTCGACCAGCTGTGCCACGTCGACTCGGGTGTTCAGGCACACCTCGACGTTGGTGGTCTGTAGCTTGCGGTTGAAGTAGCGAATGGTCTCATAGAACTCTTCCTTGCCCGGAACGCGCTTGGCGATGTTGAACTGACCGCCGATTTCGCTGGCCGAATCGAACAGCGTCACCTGATGGCCGCGCTCGGCCGCCACGGTCGCGGCGGACAAACCGGCAGGGCCGGCACCGACCACGGCGATTTTCTTCAGTTGCTGCACAGGCAGGTAATTGAGTTCGGTTTCGTGGCAGGCACGCGGGTTGACCAGGCAGCTGGTCAGCTTGCCGCCAAAGGTGTGATCGAGGCAGGCCTGGTTGCAGCCGATGCAGGTGTTGATTTCATCGGCGCGACCTTCAGCGGCCTTGTTGACGAAATCCGGGTCGGCGAGGAATGGCCGCGCCATGGACACCATGTCGGCATCGCCCTCGGCGAGAATCTGCTCGGCGACTTCCGGCGTGTTGATGCGATTGGTGGTGATCAGCGGAATATTCACCGAACCCCGCAGCTTGGCCGTGACCTTGCTGAACGCCGCTCGCGGCACTTTGGTGGCGATGGTCGGAATCCGCGCTTCGTGCCAGCCGATACCGGTGTTGATGATGGTCGCGCCGGCCTGCTCGATGGCCTTGGCCAGTTGAACGATTTCTTCCCAGGTGCTGCCGCCTTCGACCAGGTCGAGCATCGACAGACGGAAAATGATGATGAAATTCGGGCCGACCGCTTCACGCACGCGGCGAACGATTTCCACCGGCAGGCGCATGCGGTTTTCATAGCTGCCACCCCAGCGGTCGGTACGGTGGTTGGTGTGGGCGGCGAGGAACTGGTTAATGAAATAGCCTTCGGAGCCCATGATTTCCACACCGTCGTACTCGGCGGTTTGCGCCAGTACCGAGCAGGTGACGAAATCGCTGATCTGCTTCTCGATGCCTTCCTCGTCCAGTTCCTTGGGTTTGAACGGGTTGATCGGCGCTTGAATGGCGCTGGGTGCAACCTGTTTCGGGCTGTAGGCATAACGACCGGCGTGGAGGATCTGCATGCAGATCTTGCCGCCCGCGTCATGAACGGCACGGGTGACGATGCGGTGCTTGAGCGCCTCTTCTTCGGTCGTCAGCTTGGCCGCACCGGAATACACGCCACCTTCGTCGTTGGGGCCGATACCGCCGGTGACCATCAGGCCGACACCGCCACGGGCACGTTCGGCAAAGTACGCCGCCATGCGTTCGAAACCACCCGGTTTCTCCTCAAGGCCCGTGTGCATCGAGCCCATCAGGGTGCGATTGCGCAGCGTGGTGAAACCCAGGTCCAGCGGAGCCAACAGGTGCGGGTATTGAGCGGCGGTCATCGGTAACTCCACATCGATCGATCACGGAAAGTGCAGGAGCTCTGCGGCCCCCATCAGTCATGTTCGACAGACTAAGAGCCGCGACGCCGTCGCTCAATGACCGTAACTGACAACTTAATGATCGAAATGTGCAGCAACCCGGGGTGACTGGGAAATAGCTGCTACACCAGCGGCTGCCTGCCTGACCTGCGCGAAAATGCGCAAATGTTTTCGTCGCAGCGAAGCGTGTCATGCCACTTCGGGAGGCTGTTCCGGTTCCGGGAAAATTTGACCGCCTTCCATGGCCCATGAAGCGGGTATGTCGACCACTGCCACGACCACTGCATTCGCATCGGCCCCGGTGACGGCCATGTAAACGTCGGTGATTGCGCGCAGGATGGCGTGGCGCGTCGCTTGTGGTCGTCCTGCACGTATCTGGCCGCGAATTATCGCGGGGGTCGCGACTTGGCCGGCGGTGAATGCGCTTCCCGCTTCAAGCTCCTTGAACAGCACGTGCACATAGCTGGCCGGCGCGCCAGTTTCCCTGGTGTGAATGGATGTGATGGACTCGGCCAGCGATTGGCGTTGACGCTCGCTGAGCGTTCCTTTGACGGTCTGGCATTCATAGAGGGGCATGGAAAACTCCTTTGAAGACGGTATGGAACAGTCAGGTACACAGGGCTTAACGCTTCAGCCCTTCAACTTGATAATCAGTTCGATCAGCTTGTTGGGCTTGAGCGGTCCTTTGTCGTAGGGCGGCAGCATCATCCTGGTGGCGGCGAAGAAGCCCTGACGATAGACAGGGCGCATTTTGGAAAAGGTCTGAAAGCCTTCGTAACCGTGGTAATGGCCCATACCGCTGGCGCCGACGCCGCCGAAGGGCATGTCGTGCTGAGACACGTGCAGCAGCGCGGTGTTGATGCATACGCCGCCCGACATGATGTGGGTCACGTAGTAGTCCTGCAGGGCGCGGTCCCTGGTGAAGGGATACAGCGCCAAGGGCCTGTCGTGCTTGTTGACGTAACCAGCCACTTCTTCGCGAGTGGTGTAGGTCTTGACCGGCAGCAGCGGGCCGAAGATCTCGCGCTGCATGATGACCATGTCGTCGCTGACGTCGAAAACCAGGGTCAGCGGGAACTTGCGCAGGGTCTTGTCCGGCGTCTGCTCGGGGAAAAGATTGACCACGCGCGCGCCCTTGGCCACAGCATCATCCAGCGTGGCCTGCATGCGGTCATAGGCGCGCTGGTCGATCATGGAGGTGTAATCGGCATGATTGATATTGGGGTAGCGCTCGGCTATGACCCGCTGGGCTTCGCGTTCAAAGTCCGCCTCGGAGCCGGCGGGAATGAAGACATAGTCGACGTTGGTGCAGATCTGGCCCGCGTTGAAGGCCTTGCTCCACATGATGCGATCGACGGCCAGGGTCATCGGGAAATCCGGCGCGACCACGGCGGGTGATTTACCGCCCAACTCCAGTGTCACCGGGGTCAGGTTGCGTGCAGCGTTCGCCATCACGGCGCGGCCGGTCTGACCCGAACCCGTGAAGAAGAGATGGTCGAAGCGGATCGAGGAAAAAGCCGGGCCCACCGAACCATTGGCGCCGCTGTCTTCGAAGAACTGAAGCTGTTGCGGCGGGAAGTATTTCGGTGTGATGGACATCAGCAGGTGCGTCAGATTGTTCGAGTTTTCCGACATCTTGACCATCGCCCGGTTGCCGGCGGCGAAGATGGCGGTGAGTGGCCCGAACGACAGCAGCAGCGGAAAGTTCCAGGGTACGATCACGCCGACCACGCCCAACGGCTGGGGAATGACACGGTTGCTGGAGGTGGGGTAAACCATCAGATCGATGTGGCGCTTCTGCGGTTTCATCCACTTCTTCAGGTGCTTGATGGTGGACTTGATATCTCCCAGCACGACGAAAAACTCGGCGAACAGCGTCTCGAAGGTGGAGCGGTTGCCGTAGTCCTGGTTGATCGCTTCGATCAGTGCCTGGCGGTTGTCTTTCAGCATCCGCGCCAACTTCTTGAGGTCTTCCACGCGCTGGGCATAGCTGCGCTCGGGCGTGGCGAGGTAGGCGGCGCGTTGGTGCTCGAAGCAGGATTGCATGGCGGCGGGAACGATGGGCTGGGCAATATTCAGGGCACTCATGCCGAGGTCCTTGTGTAGTGATTGAAAGGCGGCAAATGGGTTTGGCTACGCTTGTCGCGCAGCCGCCCCCCTTCTATTGCAAAGGATTCAATGCATCCGGTGTGGCGCTCACGCGTCCTTGAAGTTCGGCGCTCGTTTTTCCAGGAAGGCCGCAGCGCCTTCCTTGAAGTCTTCTGCACCGGTCAACCGGGCGACTTCACTTAGCAGTGTTGCAAGCGCCGCCTCGGGGCCTTTTTCACGAGCCAGGCGCACCGACGCAAGCGCTGCTTTAACCCCGGACGGTGAGTTCTGCGCAATCAGCCGTGCGAATTCGAAAGCGCGCGTCATCAGCTGGCTCTGCGGTACGACTTCTTGCACCAGCCCCATCCGGCAAGCGGACTGAGCATCGAACTCCTCCGCCGTCAGGATGTAGCGAAGCGCGTTACCGAGACCGATTTTTGCCGGCAAGAACACGGTGGCACCCCCGAACGGGAACAAGCCGACTGCCACCTCGCGTTGAATGAACGTGACATCTTGCGCGGCGATAACGATATCCGCCGCTGCCGCCAGCTCCACCCCCAGGTTCATGCACTTGCCATGAACGGCAAGGACCACCGGTTTGCTCCGGCGGCGAACGGCCGGGTCGATTTCGAGCATATCCACCAACGATGGATCGCCGATACGCAACTCTCCCCGCGCGGCGAGAGGCGCAGTACTGACGATGTCCATGCCCGAGGTGAAGACCAGGCCATTGGCATGCAACACCGCACAACGCAGGCTTGGATCGTCCTCGTAGATCGCCATGGCCTTGGCCAGGCCGATGAACATGTCGCGGTCGAAGGCATTCATCTTGCGCGGACGGTCCAGGCAGATCGACAGCACATTACCGTGGCGTGTGATAACCACCCGATCCTCAAGACGGTCGCCGGACGCGGCATGGGTTTCGCGTTTTTCGCGCTCGCGCAGTACCAGGATCCGCCGCAGGATTTTCCCTGCCGGGTTCTTCGGAATGGCGTCGATGAACTCGATGTCGCGCAGTTTCTTGTAGGGGGTTACACGCTGTGCGACGAAGTCGATCAGTTCGGCTTCGGTCACAGGTGAGCGCAGCACAACGAAGGCTTTGGGCACCTCACCGGATTCGGTGTCAGGGCTGGGCACGACGCCGGCATCGGCCACCGCCGGGTGCATCAATAACACACTTTCGAGTTCGACCGGGCTGATCTGGAAACCTTTGAACTTGATGAACTCTTTGGCGCGGTCGATGATTCGCAGATTGCCGTGCTCATCGATCCGGCCGACATCTCCGGTTCGCAGCCAGCCCTGCGCATCGATCGTTTCGGCGGTTGCCGCCGGATTGTTGAAGTAGCCGAGCATCACGTTGGGACCGCGTATCAGCAGCTCGCCATCGGCACCTGGCGCCACATCCTGGCTGCCGCCGATTTCCACGACCCGCACCTCAATGCCATGCATCACCCGGCCGACCGAACCTTCGGCCTCTTTCGGCATGCCTGGCTCGGAAACAGCTCCGGTGGTGGTGGATTCGGTAAGGCCCCAGCCGTTGAGCACCGGTACTTTCAATCGATCGGCGGCGCTCTTCAGCAGGTCGGCACTGATGGGCGAGGCACCGGAGATGGCCAGCCGCAGGCTCGACAGGTCGAAATGATCGACCAAAGGATGCTTGGCAAACTGCAAGACAACAGGAGCAACGACCGGAGCGACAGTGATTTTGTAGTCCTGAATCACGCGCAAAGTCACTTCCAGGTCGAGAGCGGGCAGCACGATCAAGCGCGCGCCCTGAGAAAGCGCCGAGCCTATGAAGCTGGTTTGTCCATAGATATGGAAGAACGGCAGCGCCGCCAGGATGGTGTCGGACCGGCGGAAAACCTGGGCGGCGGTCACCTGCTCGGTCGCCGCAACGTAGTTGCGATTGCTGAGCATCACCGCCTTGGGGAAGCCGCTGGTGCCACTGGAAAACATCAGAGCCAACAGGTCTTTTTGCAGATCACGGCAGCGTTCTTCGGCCAGAGGCTTGCCCATCAGCAACGAGGAAAACGGCGTGAGGCCCGCAGACTCACCCAGCACGAAAATGTCTTTCAACTGCAACGTGATCAAGGTGTCGCGTAGCCTTTCGAAGACTTGCGCGGTGACGATCACACGCGTGGCCCCCACCAACTTGAGGAGTTCTCGCACGTCCTCCGGCGAGGACATGGGATTGAGTGTGGAGTACACGCCGCCGGCGAAGGCTATACCGTACAGAGCCACCGGGAACCAAATGCTGTTCGGCGCGATGATGGCGGTGACCTCGCCCGGCTCCAGACCGCGCTCTATCAGATTGCCGGCAAGCACACGCACATGCCGGGACAGTTCGGCGTAGGTCAGTTGTTCACCGCTCAGCCCGTCGATCAGCGCCGGGTTGTCTGCGTAGTGTTGGATTCGCTCCAGAAATAGCCCGGCGAAGGAACCGACGGGTACTTCCAAAGGCCTTTGCGACAGAAATGAGTTCATGTATTTACCCCGCTCGTGGTATTGGTCATCGCGTGTTCCGAGGCACGTTGGTGCGCCTTAGGGGTCATCGACTCGTGAACAACAGTACGAGCGGGGTCGTGAGCTCGACAAACGACATTGGTTTTACTTGGATGACAAAATGTCACGTGAAAAGAAGATCCTCATCCCTACGGAGAGCGTGCGGCAGCTGCCCGCGCTCAATGCTTTTGAAGCGGCTGCGCGGCTCGGCTCCTTTCAAGAGGCCGCGACGTTCCTGCACCTGACGCCTTCGGCAATCAGTCACCAGGTTCGAAGACTGGAAGGCGTATTGGGTGTGGCGCTTTTTGTTCGACGCAATCGGCAAATCGAATTGACCGAAAGCGGTCGCAAGCTGCAGCTGCACGTCAGCCGGGGGCTGGCCGAGATCTCTATCGGGCTTCAGGCGGTCAAACAAGCCAGTGACACCAGCCCTTTACGCATCAGTGTGGCGCCCAGTTTCGCGGCTACCTATCTGAGTGCGGGCATGGCGCAGTTCGAGCATGAGAACCCGGATATCACCGTGCATATGGAGTTTTCATCCAGAGTGGCCGATCTGGAAGCCCGCGAGCTGGACATTGCCATTCGCCACACCACGCAAACCCGATTCAACGTATTTTCCGAAAAACTGGCGGATGTCTCCGGTGCGCCTGTCTGTGCACCGCAAATAGCGGCAAGACTCGTTGCCGGGGAGCGTATCGAGAGTATCCCTCGCATTACGCTAGCCCAGGCACCTGGCGTCTGGACACTTTGGAATCAAGCCGCCGGACGCATGGATATCCCACCACAACGTGAGCTGCTTTTTGAAAGTCTGAGTGATGGCCTGCAGGCGGCCATTGACGGTCACGGATTGATGATGGCACCGCTGGGGCTTATCGAAAAGCACCTGAAGAATGGCCAATTGGTCCTGCCTTTCAAGGAGAAGCTGGAGCGAGTGTCGGCCTACCGCTTGCTCTGTCTCAATGGCAATGAGATGTCTCCCAAAGTCTTGCGGCTGCGGCGCTGGTTGAAGGCTGTGATTCGCAATAGCGGCCATTTCGGCGACGGTCTCGATGTCGCCAGCCATCAGGTCCCGCGCGAAGATCGATAACCTTTCATTCGAACAACTGACGACGCCTGGCTCCCGGCGACATGGAAAACCAGCGCTGGCAAGCGCGATTGAACACGCTCTGTTCGCTATAGCCGAGCAGACCGGCAACCTGGGACATCGGCATGTGCCGCTCCGCCAGATAGTGGTCGGCACGGTCACGCCGCAGGCTCTCGACGATTTCATCGAAGCTTCTCCCCTGCTCGGCCAGCCTTCGCTGCAACATACGCACGTGCATACCCAGTTGCTCGGCAATCAATGGCAAACGGCAACGCTGTATCGGCATCATGCGCAAGACCAGGCGCTCGACCTGACTGACAACATCCGACGTCGCTTGCAAGTCGAACTGCTGGAAATACTGTTCCAGTGCGCGATGCAGGTAGGGGGCTTGCTGTTCAATCCGCTGATTGAGTTGTTCGTCACGAAGTACCAGGGCGTTGCAGGATTGACCGGTGCACACCGCAGTTTTGAAATAGCGCCGGTAACGTGCTTGAGCCACTGAGTGATTGGCGGAAAACAGAACCGCCTGGGCAACGAAGTTGTCGCCATACAGCAACTTCATGCCGTTATGCGCCACCCCCATTGCCAGCTCCACCATTTGCCGTCGCGGGGTCGGTCCGGACAGGCGGATGTCGATCAACAGACGCGGCGCCTGTTTCTCGCTAAGGTCCAGATCAAGCTGGATGCCCGGGCTGTGGTAGCCGATAAAACGGATGATTTGCTCCAACGCCTCCCCCGCCGTTGCGCACGTTCGAGCGATGACCGCAATCGGCCCCAAGACGTGCAAGTCCTGGTACTCGGCCATGCGCAAGCCAAAGTCAGGGCAGTCCAGCTCTCGTGCGGCAAACTCCAGCAGCCCGACCAGCGAACGCAACGGCACCCGTGCCTCCTCGTCCATCAGCACGTCCGGATGGATGCGGAAGCGCTCGAGCATGAGGTCAGCTTGCCCGCCGAGCTGGCTTGCCACCTCACGGAACCCGGTAAACGAGCTTGTTCTGATCAATGTAGTCATGTCGTCAAAGATCAAATAAATGGCATGAGAGGTCAATTATTTTCTACCGCCTTCAGCCAACAATCGGTCCCAGGTAACTCTGTTGCTTCCTGGTGAAGCAGCCCCTGTTCGCTCGCTCGGGATCATTGTGTGATGGAATTCGACTACGTAATCATTGGTGCCGGTTCAGCCGGCTGTGTCCTGGCCAACCGCTTGAGTGCAAATCCCGATATCACGGTATGTTTGCTGGAGGCCGGTCCGGAAGACCGCTCGCCATTGATCCATGCCCCGGTGGGCGTCGCGGCGATCCTGCCGAGCCGACACGTCAATTGGGCATTTCACACAGTACCGCAGCCCGGTTTGAACGGACGTCGCGGCTACCAGCCGCGCGGCAAGGTGCTGGGCGGAAGCAGTTCGATCAACGGCATGGTGTACATCCGAGGCCACCATGGTGACTTCGACGATTGGCAGGCGTTGGGCAATCCCGGCTGGTCGTTCGCCGATGTACTGCCGTACTTTCGCAAGAGTGAAATGAGCCACCGCGGCGCATGCGACTACCACGGGGCGCAAGGCGAACTCTATGTCGGCAGGAACCCGATGCATCCCGTCACGCAAGCTTTCATCGAGGCCGGACAGATGGCCGGGCACCGTCATAATCCCGACTTCAATGGCGTCGACCAGGAAGGCGTTGGCCAGTTCGATGTGACGATCCGCGACGGTCGGCGCTGGAGCACGGCCACCGCGTTCCTCAAACCGGTTCGACACATCCGCAAGAACCTCACGGTGCTGACGTCGGCCGCTGCCGAACGCATTGTGCTCGAAGGCAAAAAAGCCGTCGGTGTCGAGCTGCGCCTCAAGGGCAATCGCCAGACCATAAAAGCACGCCGGGAAGTCCTGCTCAGTGCCGGTTGTTTCGGCAGCCCACAATTGCTGATGCTCTCGGGGATTGGCCCGCAAGAGGAACTCAAGCCCCAAGGCATCACGGTGCAGCACGAACTGCCCGGTGTCGGGCAAAACCTGCAGGACCATCCGGATGTCGTGCTCAGCTACAGGAGCCAGGATACGTCATTGATGGGTGTCTCACTGCGCGGCAGTGTGAAGATGGGCAAGGCCTTGATCGACTATGCCCGTCATCGGCGCGGCCCTTTTGTGAGCAACTTCGCCGAAGGTGGCGGCTTCCTGAAAACCGATGCCAAACTTGCACGCCCGGATATCCAGCTGCATTCGGTGATCGCGATGATCGACGACCACAACCGCAAGCTGCACTGGGGTCACGGCTTCAGTTGCCACGTCTGCGTGTTACGGCCCAAGAGCACCGGCAGCGTCGGCCTGCAATCAAACGACCCGAGCGCCCCACCGCGCATCGACCCGAACATTCTCGGGCATGACGAAGATGTCGAGACCCTGCTCACGGGCTACCGCATGACCCGGAACATCATTCAACAAGCGCCGATGGCGCGTTATGGCTTGAAGGATATGTTCAGCGAGGGCTTGTATGGCGATGAACAGCTGATCGAACTGTTGCGCCAGCGTACCGACACCATTTATCACCCGGTCGGTACCTGCAAGATGGGCAACGACGAACATGCGGTGGTGGACAGCCAATTGCGCGTGCATGGCATCGAGGGGCTGCGGGTGGTGGATGCCTCGATCATGCCGACGCTGGTGGGCGGCAACACCAACGCCGCTTCAATCATGATCGCCGAACGCGCGGCGGACTGGGTGTCCACGAGTGGGTGATCCTGCTGTCGAATCGACCTTCGGCGTTGCTGCCGGAGGTCAGCGGTTTGGGTACACAGGTTCCGAACAGTGCGGCAGTGGTTTGAGGTGATTTGTTCCTGATCAGCTAAGGTAACTTGGTCAACCACCCATTTGGGCAGATCATCCATGAACGCCTACTTCACCCTGTTCTTCGGCATGTTCACTACCCTGCTGGCAATCATCAATCCTCTGGAAGCCATCCCGGTGTTCCTGGGTCTGTTGCAAGGCAAAGATGCCGCCGAACAGCGTCGGGTGGCGCGCAAGGCCTGCCTTTACGCGCTGCTGTTAATGTTTTTCTTTTTGATCTTCGGCAACCTGCTGCTGCGTTTGTTTGAAGTTCCGCTGAGTATGATTCGGGTGGTCGGCGGGGTGATCCTGATGCGGATCGGGTTCGAGCTTTTTGCGCCCTCCCCCGACAGCAGCCTGATTCCAAGCGGGGGCAAAGGCGACGAGGACGTATCTTTCATCCCCATGGCCATGCCGATCATGTTCGGTCCCGGGGCCATTGCCACGGTGATCGGCCTGACCAGCACCATCAAGGACTCCGACCGCGCGGTACTGTCCTTTGCCGTCGTGGCGCTGGCGATCTGCGCCACCATGCTGGTCACTTACCTCTCTTTGGCCTACGCCAACAACATCCTCAAGAAGATTGGCCCGCAAGGCATCGATGCCGCGACCCGCATCGTCGGCTTCTTCGTTTCGGCGATGGGCGTGGGGCTGATCTTTCACGGGACGGTGGAGTTTCTCCAGTCGTATGGGGTGCTACTCAACGGTGTAGCGAAGTAGGACTGCAAAGCTCTCATGCAAAAAAACGGGCGCCTGTTTGGGGCGCCCGCACGGCTGATCAGTCACGGCGTCAATCGTGTCCGTTATGACCGTTCTGCTTCATGGCTTTGAGGATGCCGTCCAGGTTGTAGGTTTCCGGCGCCTGCATGGGCGGGAAGTCCTTGTACGACATCAGCTCCTTCTCCCAGAGCAACTGTCCGATCGGCAGCATGTTCCAGTTGTAGATATAGGCGTTACCCGGTGAGCCCAAGGCACCGCCATAGCCCGTGATGGACTTCGCGTCGGCACCGACCGTTGTTTCAAAAGGGTCGCGCTTGAGATTGAGCAGTTGGGTCCAGTGGAAAGTGGTCGCGCCATACAACCCGCCCGTCGCGGTATCCGGCACCATGGTGTAGTACATCTTCCAGTTCTTGTAGCGCACCGCCGAAGGTTGCGAGCCGGTGTAGTAGAAGAAGGTGTCTCGCGCCGACTTGTCGGACTTGCCGGTCAGGTAGTCCGTCTGATCCACGCCATCGAGCTTGGTCTTGACGATGCCGGGGTAATTGCCCGCCATGATCTGCTCGTTCAGCTCAGTGCCCTTCTTGCCGCCAGCGATATTGACCAGCGTCGGCACCCAGTCGAGCGAGGCAAAGATGTCGGTCAGGACCGTGCCAGGCTTGATCACCCCGGGCCAGCGGATGACCAGTGGCGCGCGCATGCCACCCTCCCAGGTGGTCAACTTGCCGCCTTTGAACGGGGTTGTACCGCCGTCCGGGAAGGTAATGGTTTCCGCACCGTTGTCGGTGGTGAAGACGACAATGGTGTTGTCCAGTTGGCCCATGTCCTCGAGTTTCTTCAGGACATAACCGATGTTGTCGTCCAGTTGTTTCATGCCTGCTTCGTTGGTGCCCCAGTCTTTTCCGCCGGGCTCGCCGACCATGGCGTCATACTTGGGTGGCAGCACTGTGGTGATGTGCATGCGTGCCGGGTTGTACCAGACGAAGAAGGGTTTACTGGTCTTCTTCGGATCGTTGCGGTCGAGGAAGTCGATGACCTTGGCGGAGATTTCTTCATCCACGGACTTCGAACGTTCCAGCGTCAGCGGCCCTTCGTCCTTGCATGTGGTGTTCTTTTGCGTACCGTCGCTGGAGACGCAGGACATGACCGGACGAGGTGGCGTCAGGCAGGTGCCTTCCCGCGGATCGATGGCGCCAGGCACGTCCGGCAGCCCGTTGATCGACGTGGCCTTGCACGGTGGGGCGATGCCCTGCACCTGCGGCGTCTTGTTGATATCGACAAAACTTACGCCCTGCATTGCATCGAGGTGATAGAGGTAACCCCAGAATTCCTGGAAGCCGTGGGAAGTCGGCAGTGCCTCAAAATTGTCACCCAGGTGGTTCTTGCCAAATTCGCCCGTGTTATAGCCCAGATCCAGCAGGAACTTGGACAGTGTCGGGGTACCAGGGCGCAGCCATTAAGGGCTGCCGGGCAATTGCGGTGGGATCATGCCGGTTCGCAGCGGGTGCATCCCGGTAAAAAAAGCATTGCGCCCCGCCGTACAACTCTGCTCGGCGTAGTAGGTCATGAATTTCGCACCTTCCTGGGCGATGCGATCGATATTCGGTGTTTCACCCACCGCCAGGCCCTGGTGATAGATGCTCGGCTGCATCCAGCCGATGTCATCGGCCATGATGAACATGATGTTGGGTTTCTTGTCGGCCGCTTGAGTCACTGTCGACAGGCTGGCGGTACCGGCAAGACTGCTTAACGCCAGTCCCGTCAGTACAAGTTTTCTCAGTTTCATGAACTTGACCCTCTTCCAGTTGATTCACATAACTACCCATCTCGGATACGTCGTGCTCTCATCTCTCAAGGCTCAAAAACTGCAACTGCCCCATCCTTAATACTGACGGTCATCCGTCACGGGTGCGGCTTCCTTAAATATGTTGAGCTTTGACCGCAATGGCATTTGGCTCCAGTCATTTGCATACCCAGTGTTCAGCCCTACCACTAACCGGATGGTGAGTATAGACGCGCATTTACAAGGAGCCGGCCGCAAAGCCGCCCCTCAAAGGATCACATCATTTCATCGCTTTGCCTGCGCGACATCGCCGCAGAAAATATCGACGCTGCCATCTTCGGGTGATGTACGCACGACGATGGAATATTTTCCGGAAAGCAACTCTGACGTTGCGATAGGCGCATTACGGTAAAAGCTCCAACCATTGGCCCCGGCTTCATTTTTTGTATTGACCTTATCGTTCATTGCATAGGCGACAGGTCCGGGTTGCTGACAGCTGCCTTTGTTGATGAAGGTGTAAATGCGCGGCGGCAGGAGAGTTCCGGTCGGAACGCCAGTGATATAGAAATCAAAATTGGTCTGGTTGCCTTCGGCTGTCAGGGTGGCGTTGCCTGTCTGGCCCGCATTGCGGTGGGTGGCCGCCAGAGGCAGATTCATAGAGTGGTTCGAAGCCGTGCTGCAACCGAAGAGACCTGCAATGAGTAGCGCGAGTGGAACGATGCGGGTATTCATAACAACCTCCAAAAGTGGAAGAAGTGCATGGGGGAACATTGGGTATAGCTCATTAATAAATGGGCTGTACCTCAATAAATCCGCATTGGAAAACTTCGCACCTGTCACCCGGCGATCAGGCAAAAAAACAGAAGAAACGCTGACAGTGTCATCTGTCCCTGGCTTTCACGCCTCCATGATCTTGACCAACAGACTTTCGCGCTGGCAAACGTCAGCCTCCACTGCCCTCACTTCTTTCATGAACACCTCTACCGCGGGTGGCAGCGAACGTTCCTTGAGGTAAATGAAGCCATACCGGGTACGCAGTGCGAGGTCCTGAACGGGTAACGGCACGATTTCACCCGCCGACAATTCGCGCTCGAACGTCGACAGATTTCCCAGCGCCAGGGCGTTGCTGTTCTCGACGAACTTCACGATTTGCATGGGGACATCAATTTCGATGGCCGGTACGAAGTCTCCGCTCAGCGCATCATAAGCACCGGCGCAGCCCAGCGTCGCCGGAAGCAAGTGGGTCGCCAATCGCAAGGGAATGCGCGAAGCCACCCACGGATAATCGAGTGTTTGTGCCAGGGTGAGGGAACGGTTTTGCGCCAGCAGCGGATGGTCGGGACGACAGAACAGACGGCCTTCATGCTCCCCCAACAGCTCGCAGGTGAGCTCTTCCCGGCCCTGCAACGTGCTGATCTCAGCGATGCCCAGATCCACCACGCCGGTTGTGACCTGATGCGCCACCTCCCGCCACCCGGCCACATGGGCCGTCACCTTGATTTGCGGATGCCGGGCATGCATCCGCGCGATGCTGGCGTAGCCGCTGATGATACTGGGGTAAGGACCGAAAGCGACTTTCAGTGCGCCGATATTCCCGCCCGCGAGCAAGGCAATGTCACGTCGCAGATCCTGTTCTGCCACCAGCAGGCGCTGACTTTTCTCCCGAAGCAAATGACCGAATGCAGTCAATACAACGCCGTCGGTGCGTCGATCGAACAACGTGACCCCGAGTTCGCGCTCCAGCAACTGGATGCTTTTGCTCAGCGCCGGCTGGGAAACACCCAGCGCCTTTGCCGCTCGGCCAAAGTGTGCGTGCTCGATCAATGCCAAAAACTGACGTAGACGGTTCGGCGTCATCTCATAACCTTTATGTTATCGAAAGCCTTTAAAACTGAATTTTTCTGAATTAACTCAATATGCTATTCATGGTTCGACAGGTCAAGCCGAGAACGCAGAACACTCGCGTTGCCTTGACGCCCTTGGACACTTCATCTGGCGCAGGAACCTTTCATGTACAACAAGACCCTCCATCTGGCACTGGCGATCACACTTGGCGGTGGCATCAGCCCTTGCGTTTTCGCTGCCGATGCAAACGGCGCAGCTTCCGATCCGGCTCCATCGCAAAACGTGCACTTCGACAGCAAGGGCAAGGCACCTTCGTCCTACACGGTCGACATGCAGAACACTGTGCGCAAGACACTCCCCTTTGCAGACAAGCGTGACCTTGAAGAAGCGAAAAAAGGCTTCATCGCCGCACCGCCCTACAAGAAGATCATGGCCGACGCCGGGAACGTCGCGTGGAACATGGGGAGCTACAACTTCCTGAATGAAGGCAAGGATTACGACAGCATCAATCCGTCGCTGCAGCGTCAGGCGGTGCTCAACACGGCCTATGGCCTCTATGAAGTCGTTCCGGACAAGATCTACCAGGTGCGCGGGTTTGACCTGGCCAATATCACGTTCATCAAGGGCGACACCGGCTGGATTGTCTTCGACACGCTGCTGTCGAAGGAGACCGCCAGGGCGGCCCTGGACTTCATCAACGAAAAGCTGGGCAAGCGCCCGGTCGTGGCGGTGGTGATCTCCCACTCCCATGCCGATCACTTTGGCGGTATCCGTGGCGTGGTCGACGAGGCCGATGTCCGCAGCGGCAAGATCCCGCTGATTGCGCCGCAAGGTTTCATGGAGCATGCCGTGGCTGAAAACGTCTACGCCGGCAACGCCATGAACCGGCGAGCGTTCTTGCAATATGGTTTGCTGTTGCCGCACAGCCCCTATGGTCATGTCGACATGGCCATTGGTAAAAACGCTTCCAGTGGCAACATGGGCCTGATCGAACCTAATCGTTTCATTACCAAAGATTTCGAGACCCTGACCATCGACGGTATCGAAATGGAGTTCCAGAGCACGCCCGGCACTGAAGCGCCCGCAGAGATGAACACCTGGTTCCCACAGTTCAAGGCGTTCTGGGCAGCCGAGAACATCACTGGCACCATCCATAACATCTATACCCTGCGCGGCGCCCTTGTCCGCGACCCGCTGGTCTGGTCGAAGAACATCAACAATGCCCTGTATCGCTACGGTCAAACGGCAGACGTCATGTTCGCCTCCCACAGTTGGCCACGCTGGGGCAATGAGCGGATTCAGGATGTGATGCGCGCGCAACGCGATGCCTATGCCAACCTGAACAACGCTGTGCTGCATGCCGCCAACCAGGGCGTCACCATCAACGAGATTCAAAACGTCTACAAATTGCCCGAAAGCCTGAAAAACAACTGGGCCACCCATAGCTACCACGGCTCGGAAGAACACAACAGTCGCGCCGTGATCAACCGCTACCTGGGTTACTGGGATGCCAATCCGGCGACGCTGATGCCATTGTCTCCAAAGGATTCGGCACCCTTGTATGTGGAAATGATGGGAGGCGCCGACAAGATCATGGCCAAGGGCAAGTCCTTGTTCGATCAGGGCAAGTACCGCGAAGCCTATGAAATCCTCAACAAGCTGGTGTATGCCGAACCGCAGAACAGCAAGGCCAAGGACTTGCTCGCGGATGTCTATGAGCAAGTCGGTTATCAGAAGGAAAGTGCCGGCGTGCGCAACAGTTTCCTTTCGGCAGCCTATGAACTGCGCCATGGCATGCCCAAGGGTCTGCCGCCAAAAACCGGTGGCCCCGACATGATTCGCGGCATGAGCACCGAGTTATGGCTCGAATACCTCGGCATTGCCCTCGATGGCAGCAAAGTTGCGGATCAACACTTCATCTTCAATCTCAAGACGCCCGATAACGGCGAGCAGTTCGTGGTGGAGTTGAGCAATTCGACACTGACCAATATCAAGGGACAGCACGCCAGCAATGCCGCCCTCACCATCACCCTTGACCGTGCTGACCTTGAAGGTGTGATGGCCAGGAAAAGCAGCTTTGATCAACTTGTTGCAGCCGGCAAAGCCACTTTCGAGGGCGATCGTAAACCGTTCGAACTGTTGATGGCGGCAATCACCCCGTTTACCCCGACCTTTGAACTACTGCCAGGCACCCATCAGTAATCAACAAGGGCTGCGCTTCATCCTGCCCCGGGGTGAAGCGCTATGGCGCTCTACTTCGCGACCCTGAATTAACAATAACGAGCATGGGTGGCGCTATTCACAAGTTGTTCCTTCCAATATCGAGAATATGAACTACCACTTATGTGTGATCGAGCCGTGCTGGTTCAATGCAGTTAAAGTTTCTCGACGATTGCTATTACCCTTATTTCGAAAATGTACACTTGCCGGGATCTAATCCATGCAATCCAGATCAGGAGCAATGTCTGCCTTTACGTTATTGGCCCTATGCAGCCAGCCAGCCTGGGCCGGCGGCATCATGCTTTACGAAATCGGCACCGATAACGCTGGCCTGGCCAATGCCGGTGCCGCTGCCCGCGCCCAGGGCCCTTCGACCATTGCCAGCAACCCCGCGGGCCTGAGCTACCTGCCCGGCACGCAAATCACCGCCGGCTTGCAGGTGCTGTACGGCGACCTGAGCTTCGACCGCGACGCTGGCACCAACGTGCCGGGCAGCGGCAGTGGCAACGCCCTCGACCCGATTCCCGGCGGCAGCTTCTTCATCAGCCATGAACTGGACGAGCACTGGAGCGTCGGCTTCGGCCAATACGCCGACTTCGGTCTGGCGGTCAATTACGACAACGACTGGTCCGGGCGCTACTTCGCCCAGAACGCCAGCCTCGGTGGTTTGTCGTTGGTGCCGAGCGTGGCTTACCGCTTCAACGAGCAATGGTCGGTGGGTCTGGGCGTCAAGGCCATGTACGGCATGCTGCAAGCCCAGACCGCGATTGACCGCTCGCCGTTCGGCTTTACCGACCGCACCGACGGCCAATTCAAGTACAAGGACCAGGATTGGGGCTTCGGTGCGAATGTCGGCGTGATCTACGCCCCGCAAGCCGGCACGCGCATTGGCCTGACCTACACCAGCCAGGTCGATCTGGACTTCGAGGACCGGCTGGACGTGAACGGTGATGGCCGACTGCTCGAGCGCGTCAACAACACCAAAACCGAACTCGATGTGAAGGTGCCGCAAACCGTCACCCTGAGCCTGTTTCAGCAACTGGACCGGCAATGGGCCTTGCTGGCCTCGGTCAACTGGCAGGACTGGTCAGAGTTCGGCGACATCGCAGTGCAGGTCGACACCACGGCGGTCGGCGCCCGATCAACCACTGTCGACGCCAACTTCAAGGACACCTGGCACCTGTCGCTCGGCGCGCAATACCAGGCCACCGAGCAATGGCTGTGGAATGTCGGCGTGGCTTACGACAGCAGCGCCGTGTCGGACCACAACCGCAGCGTGACCGTACCGATGGCCGAGTCCTGGCGCCTTGCGACAGGAGCCACCTATGCGCTGGACAAGGACACCGACGTCAACCTCAGTTGGGCCATGATCTGGATTGGCGACATGCCGGTTGACCAGACCAGAAACGTTTCGGGCAATCGAATTTCCGGTCAATTCGACAATGCCTGGATTCAAGCCGTGACCGGAAACATGACCTGGCGCTTTTGAGTGTCTTGCCACACCAAAGCGACTTCATCCGAGGAGCACACAGCATCATGAATCTGTCCCGAAACCTGCTTGTCGGTGCCGCCGTGGCCGGGCTTCTGCTCGGTGGTTGCACCTCCAAAGTCACTGAACAGGCGCAATACTCCGGCTACCTGTCCAACTACGACAATCTGCAGGAGGTCACCACGCCCAGCGGCGGCACGGCGATGCGCTGGGTGAGCCCGTCGTGGAACCCCAATGCCTATGACACGGTAGCGTTCGAGCGACTGGAGCTGTATCCGGCGCCCAAGCCCAATGAGCGGGTCAACCAGCAGACACTCGATGACATCCGGGACTACATGAGCAGCAGGGTCAAGGCGACGCTGGGGCAGAAGTACCGGATGGTCCACCACACGAGTGCCGCGCCAAAAGGTTCGAAAACCTTGATCCTGCACGCCGCGATTACCGGCGTGAGCGCCTCCAATGAAGGCATGAAATGGTATGAAGTGGTGCCCATCGCCGCTGTCGTCGGAGCGACACAGGCGGCCACCGGTCACCGCGATCAGGACACCGAGCTGTACATCGAGGCCGAGCTCATCGACGCGAAAGACAACCAGACCGTGGCCAGGGTCGTGCGCAAGGTGTTCGGCAAGCAGTTGTCCAACGAAACCCAGAAAATCACCGCCCAGGACTTCAAGGCGGCGATCGACAAGTTGAACGTCGATCTCTGGGCATTCATCCGCAGTTGAATCGCTTCCCCGTAGAGGAATAGCTGACATGGCTTCCCATACATTGCTTCGACTCACAAACTTGCACAGACCTTTAATCGTCGCAACGCTCATCGCCAGCGCGCTTGCGTTAAGCGCTTGCGCAACGGTGGATGCCCAGACGACCGCCTACGTCGGGGTCGAGCACCCTGCTCCGACCCTGCCCAGCGAAGTCCAGATATTACGCACGGAACCGAAGCGCCCCAGTGTGCGTTTGGGCGAAATCCTGATCGATGCCAGCGTCGACCCCGCGCCTCCCATCACCCAGGTCGAACAGAAACTGCGTGAAGAAGGCGCCAAACTGGGTGCAGACGCGGTGGTGGTGGTTTATGACCGGATCCAACCCGTCGCCGCTTACGTGACCGGTCCTCTGTGGAACCGCGACATCGATACGATCCAGGGCCGCAAGCTCAAAGGCATTGCCATCAAATACCAATGACGAGGTGCACAGCTATGAAAGCAATCCTGTCCTGGCTGACGGTCACCTTGGCGACTGTCTTGATCAGTGCCTGTTCCGCCGTGGGATCGAACGATGGTGGTGCCGGTGAAATGGAGATTCGCTCGGGCAAGATCGAGCAGATATCGCTGACGCAGATGCAGACCAATCACGACAGTGGCGTCGGCGCCGTCCTTGGTGGTCTCGGCGGTCTCGGCATCGGTAGCCTGATCGGCAGTGGCACCGGTCGCGACGTTGCGATGGTTGCCGGCGCACTCGCCGGTGCGGTGGGCGGCAATTACGCAGAGAAGAAAAAGTATGACCAGCCGGTAGCGGCGCAGCAGGTCATCGTGCGGGTGAAGAGTGGCGTGCTGGTATCGGTGACCCAGCCGATCAATCCGGCCCTGAGCAAAGGCATGAACGTTTACATCGAAGGCTCGGGAAATAATGCCCGGGTGCTGCCACAGGGTGGGTAGCGGCCACGTCTGGAGCGGTAAAACGCCGTTGATCAGGCAGCCCAAAGCATAAACCAATTCATTACAGTAAAAATAAATAAACCTACTGTTGTGTAATATTACACTTCACGATAGATTTATTCATAACCTGTAATGAGCTGAAAAGACCATGAAACCTTGCGTAAAAAGCCTGGTGCTCGAACTGCTGGTCGCTAAAAACGGCGTTCCCTTGCAGGTCAGGGAAGCCATCGTCGCCTGCGAGCTATTCGGCATCAGTGAAAACAACGTCCGGGTCACCTTGGCGCGCCTCACTATCGAAGCATTGCTCGAAGGTGCGGGCCGAGGAAGTTATCAGTTGGGGCCGCAGGCCAGGGACATCTCGGCGCAGCTGTTCGAGTGGCGCAACGTGGAGCAGCATCTGCGGCCGTGGGACGGCAGTTATCTGATGGTGGCGTGCAACGCCTTGGGGCGCAGTGATCGCAACATCTTGCGCCAGCGTGAACGTGCCCTGCACATGCTGGGTTTCGCGGAGCTGGACAAAGACCTGTACGTGCGCCCGAACAATATCTCGCCTGATATCGAGTCGCTGCGTCGACGCTTGATCGATCTCGGCCTGGAACCGGCCGCACTGGTTTTCCAGGCCCTGGGCTTCGAAGAGGCGCAGTCGCAGCGAATACAAAACCTGTGGAAGGGTGAGTTGCTCGACGACAGCTATCGCCGCAATTGCGAGCAATTGGAAAGCTGGATGCTGCGCGCGGGGCAACTGAAGCCGGATATGGCCGCACGCGAGTCTTTCATCCTCGGCCGCGAAGCCATCCGCCAGATCGTCTTCGACCCCCTGCTACCGGAACCTATGGTCGATGTGGCGCTGCGCACGGAATTCTTTGCCTGCACCCAGCGCTTCGTGGATCGCGGCCATCAAATCTGGCGCACCTTTGTGCAACAGCCCTGAAGACTCAACTGACTCATCACCCGGGCCGGTACCTGGCCCTTGATGTCGAGGATAGACATGCATAACAAAACCAAAATCAGCGATATTCTCAGCCGCGACGAAATCAAATCCTTCAGCGAACGCTCAGACCTCTGGGGTGCCTGGGCCGTAGTGTCTACTTGGGGTGTGTTGGCCTTGACCTTTACAAGCCTGGCCTGGGCCCGCGAACTCCTGCCCTGGTGGGGATTTTGTCTCGCCCTGATCGTGGGTGTCGTGATTATTGCCGGACGCCAGTTGTGCTTTGGCATTTTGCAGCACGACGCCGCGCACGGGACATTGTTCAAGACCAAATGGTGCAATGACGTACTGGTGGACTGGTTGTGCGCCCGGCCGATCTGGAACGAGCTGCGCAAATATCGTCCCTATCACCTGACTCATCACGCCAGGACCTCTTGCGTCGACGATCCCGATCTCTGCCTGGTTGCCGGATTGCCTACTACGCGACGCTCCTTGATGCGCAAGTGCCTGCGCGATCTTTCAGGCATTACCGGTCTGAAGTTCCTGGCGGGACGCGTGCTGATGGATGCCGGCGTGCTGCAGTGGTCGCTCACCAGCGATATCCACCGCCTGCCGCAGGCAGGTCGTCGCTGGTGGGACTACCCACGGACCTTTTTCAGAAACGCCAGCGGCATGCTACTCACCAACGGCCTGCTCCTTGCCGCATTCTGGATCAGTGGACAGGCGTGGTTGTACGGTGTGTGGGTGCTGGCCTATATCACGCCGTTTCCGTTGTTCATCCGCATTCGCTCCATGGCCGAACATGCCTGCCTGGAATCAGGCACGGACGTCCTTCGCAATACGCGAACCACACAAGCCGGTGTTATCGCCCGCGTTTGCGTGGCACCTATCCGGGTCAACTTTCACATCGAGCACCATCTGATGGCATCGGTGCCGTATTTTCGCCTGCCGAAGTTGCATGCTCTTTTGCGACAGCGTGGCATCGTGCCGCAACCGCCCACTTACTTGCAGGTGCTCAAGCGTGTGAGCCAGCGAATTCACACCGCCTGATGGGTGAATACTGTTCGCCCCAGACTCAAAAGCCGAAGTAGACAAATGCCGTAGCTGCCGCCATACCCCACGCGACCAATGCCATGACCGTTGAGTTTTGCGGTAATCCGGATTCGCTCAATCGCTGCAAACCGGGCTTCGCAACACCGACCTGTACGTAATAACCATGCCTGATTGCCTGGTAGGTATACCGCAGGCCGACCAACAGAAACAGGGCGATCAGGCCAAGGGCAAGCCCACGCCTGATAGCCGGTTTAGCCAATGCTGCAAGGTGATCCTGCTCGCAGGCAACGCTATTGAGTTGCACAACGGTAATTCGTTGATAGTCCGTCGAAGAGCGCTTTTGCCCCATCTGGATCGCCGCCTGTTGCTCCAGATCCAGCACCTGATACTTCCAGAGTGTTGACGATCCTTTTCGGCAAAAGGTAAACGCAGCAGGACTTGAGACGGAGATAATGCAAGCGTCGTTGATATCCAGTTTTTCCAGCGTTTCCATGGCTGACCTGGTGAAGTCCAGGTCGAAGACAGAAGCGGCCCCGGTAGCAGATGCCGCGGCCGAAACCAGTAGGCTGCTCAAGATGCAGATGGCAGAAATGTTCACGACCTGGTGTCCCCTTTTCCATTTTTTGATTTCGCAGCTCAAATCCAGCCTGCTTTGTTGAGCTCCAGTACGCTGCTGGCACCCCGATTACCAATGGGTCATTGAGTGGAAGGAAAAAGGGAGGGCATCCATTGCCCTCCCTTCCGTGGTACACGCTCCTGCGACAGTGTTTGTCAGAACCTCAAGAGGCCAGAATGAAGTCTGTGGCCGAGATGGTGTTCGGGTCTCCCACACCTACCAGGGTGATGGAACCGGCACCGAAGGTGAGTAACGTATCCGCTCCCTGATCAAAGACGTTGACACTGGTGTTGAAGGTCGCAGCCGTGATGTTGAGTGCGGCGAAATTGAGCAGATCCTGGCCGCCCGCCGCGTTGGCATCAAAGCCGATGATCCGGTCGTTGCCGAAGGCCAGTCCGAACACGAAGACATCGTCGCCAGTGCTGGCATTCATCGTGTCGTTGCCGGCCCCACCGGCAATACTGTCGTTGCCGGCACCGCCATCGATGATGTCGCTGCCTAGGCCGCCCAGCAAAGTGTCGTTGCCGCCAGCACCGTTGAGGTTGTCATTACCCACCCCACCGGTGATGACGTTGTTCGACGCGTTGCCGGTGCCGACGAAGTTGCCGACCCCGGTGTAGAGCAGATGCTCGGCATTGGCACCCAGTGTGTAACTGGACAGCGACGTCTGAATGGAGTCCTCTCCACTGGCCGCCACTTCGATGACCCCGTCCGCGGCAGAATCGACGCGGTAGGTGTCATTGCCGACTCCGCCTTCCAACCGGTCAGCCCCCACACCGCCATCGATGACGTCGTTGCCGAGGCCACCCAGCAATGTGTCGTTGCCGTCACCGCCGTTGAGCGTGTCATTACCGGTCCCGGCGGTAATGATGTTGCTCAACGCGTTGCCAGTGCCGACGAAGTTGCCGGCTCCGGTGAAGAGCATGTGCTCGACATTGGCGCCCAGCGTGTAGCTGTTCAGCGTCGTTTGTACGGAGTCCGCACCTTCACCCGTCACTTCGACCACCAGGTCCCCGGCTGAATCGACGCGGAAGGTATCGTTGCCCAGTGCGCCGACCATCCGGTCATTGCCCGCACCGCCAGTGATGACGTCGTTGCCGGCTCCACCCAGCAACGTGTCGTTGCCGTCACCGCCGTTGAGGGTGTCATTACCCACCCCACCGGTCATGACGTTGTTCAACGCGTTGCCGTTGCCGGTGAAGTTGCCGGTTCCGGTGTAGAGCAGATTCTCGACATTGGCGCCCAGTGTGTAACTGGCCAGGGTCGTCTGTACGGAATCGGAACCTTCACCCGCCGCCTCGGTCACCAGGTCCCCGGCTGAATCGACGCGGAAGGTATCGTTGCCGGCTCCGCCGGCCATTGCGTCATTACCCGCACCGCCGGTGAGGACGTCGTTACCGGCACCACCGATCAATGTATCGTTGCCGTCACCACCGTTGAGGGTGTCATTAGCCGTCCCGCCGGTGATGACGTTGTTCAGCGCGTTGCCGTTGCCGGTGAAGTTGGCGGCTCCAAGGTAGAGCAGATGTTCCATGTTGGCGCCCAGTGTGAAGCTGGCCAGCGTGGTCTGTACGGAATCCGCCCCCTCGCCGGTCAACTCGGTCAGCACATCCCCGGCTGAGTCGACGCGGAAGGTGTCGTTGCCGGTTCCGCCCAGCATCTGGTCATTACCCGCTCCGCCATTGAGGAAGTCATTGCCGTCCTCGCCATTGAGGAAGTCGTTGCCGTCTCCGCCACTGAGATTGTCGTCGCCGATGCCGCCAAACAACTGGTCGACACCACCCAGGCCAATGAGCGTATCGTTCCCGCCCAAGCCAAACAGCACATCGCTACCTGCGGTGCCGACAAGGGTATTCGCCAGGGCGTCCCCCGTTTGCACAGCACCCAGCAGCACGACCAGCGCCGTCGCCGCAGAGGTCACCGACTCCAGCGTGCCGAAGCCATCGGTGTAGCGTGCGATCACCCGGATTTGCTGGTTGATCTGCGCCGCACCCGGGGTGAAGGTCGCGTTGGTCGCGCCGGCGATATTGGTGAAGGTAGTCCCGACACCTTGCTGCCACTGGAAGCTGAATGTGCCCAGCCCGTCCGGATCGGCAATCCCGGCCGTCTGTGCGGTCAGCACCTGCCCTTGAGTCGGTGTCGTATCGCTGATCAGCAACGCACCTGTCGGTGCATCGTTGACGTTGGCCACCGGTGCCGTGGCATCGGACGCAACGGTTTCGGCGACACCGAAGTCATCGACGTAACTGACCACCACGCGCACCTGATCGCCGACCTGAGCCTGGCCGAGCGTGAAGGTGCTGCCGGTGGCTCCGGGGATGTTGACGAAGGTGACTCCGTTGGTCTCCTGCCACTGGAAGGTGAACTGCGGATTGCTCAGGCCATCGACATCGATGATGGTCGACAGGTCAGCGGTCAACACCTGGTTCTGCGTCGCCAGCCCGAGGATGGTCGGACCTGCAGTCGGTGTGTTGTTCGCCGACGAATCGACGAACTCCAGCGTACTGTCGGCATCCTGATAAACTGCCCGAACACGGATGTTCAGACCGGCGACATCATCCGCCACCCGGTAGGTGGTGCCCGTCACCCGCGATGCCTCGCCGGCGGCGATAACGGTGATGTCTTCATAGATGCCCGAACCGGCAACGTTTTCGACCTGCCAGTAGTAAGACACCGGACCGGTAACCGCACCGGTCGGATTGGTTGCACTCACACTGTCCAGGTCGCGGACCGACTGATTGCTGACGCGCAACAGCTGGCCGGCGACAGGCGTATCCTCACGCGCACCGGTGACACCATCAAGGATCGCCAGACGCCCCACAGGCCCGCTGTTCACGGCGGTGCCGACGCCGGACGCCTGCGCCTGGTCAGCGAACTGCAGACGCTCGATGCCCGTCAGGCGATCCACGCCATCACGGCCCGCCACCAGGTCGGTCACGATGACGGAGTTGCCTTCGACAGCGACCGTGTACTCCGACGCATTACCGGAATACACCGCAGTGTCGAAGTTGTCAGTGCCGGTCAGAATCTCCCGCACGATGACCAACTGGCCCGGGTTGTAAGTACCGTTGAGCATGAACGGCACCAGTGGTTCCATGCTGTTGAACGTGGCGATCTCCGCGCCGCTTCCATCAGCATTCGCCCGCACGCTGATGCGCACGTTCAGCCACTTGTCACCATCGATGATGTCGTCACCACCGCGGCCTTCGATGAGGTCGCTGCCGCTGCCACCGAGGATGATGTTGCCGCCGTCAAAGAACGTAGCTCCCGCTGCCAGCAGATCAGACAGACCGTTGATCAGGCTGATGTTGGTCAGCACACTGCCGGTTGCACCCGCAGTAGGTAGCGTTGTCGCATCTGTGCTATCGCCGCGCAGGTAATCACCGTGAGACGAACCCGACAGACCTTCCATGGCGTCGAAACGCACCAGCGCCGACGCACCCGAACCCGGCGTCGGTGGTACATCGAAGAAACGGTCGCTGAAATCGATGCTCACGCCCTGGGCAAGCCCCTTGAAGGTCGCCCAGTCATAGCCCGAGCCGCCGATATAGCGATCACCGAAGCCGAGACTGCCGACCATGATGTCGTCACCGCCTTCGCCGTTGAACTTATCGTTCTCGCTGGCGCCGACGAATACATCGTGGCCGATCACAGGGTCGTTACCGAGCGGGTCGAAGTTGTCGCCAGGTGCACCATCCGAAGTGCCCTTCTCGATCCAGTCGTCGCCTTCGTTACCCATGTCCTGTTCGTTGGCCTTGCTGCCCAGGATGAAGTCGTTGCCCTGGCCACCAATGGCTTCGGAGGCGTCCTCACCGGTAATGATGAAGTCGTTGCCGAACCCGCCAATGATCAGGTTGACGCCGTTGCCTCCGTGCAGTACGTCGTGGCCGTCGCCACCCTGGAGGTTATCGTCGCCACCGGTGTCGGTGATGATGTCGTCGCCGGCACCACCGCGCAGCTGGTCGTTGCCGTCACCGCCTTCGATGCGATCATTGCCACCATCACCCCAGACTGTGTCATCGCCTTCACTGGAAATGAGGATGTCTGCGTTGTCGGTGCCGCCCAGCACGATGTGCTGGTCACCTGTGTACTTGATGTAGTTGGTGTCCGCCCCCACGGTCAGCGGGTTGTCGCGGAACACCACCTGCTCGCCGTTCGGGCCGAGCGGATCGGCGGCGGCCAGGCCTTCGTTGAACTGCCTCCCCGCGTCCACCTCCAGGTAGAGTCCCGGGGTCGAGAACACCAGGCCCGGCAAGTGAGTGGCCGAAGTGTTTGCCATGATCATCTTGGCAAACGAGTTGCTTTCAAGTTCCGCATTCATCGTCAGGCCAGCGGTACGCTCCAGGTAGTAGAAGCGATCGCCGTCCTGCAGTTTTTCCAGCTGGTTCTCGAACACGAAGTTGAAGGTCGAGCCGAGCATGCCGCCGAACGGAGTTTTCTGTTCGGCAAGGCCGCCAATCCACATATCGATGGCATCGACACCCGTGACGGTCACGCCCCTCAGGTCGTCGGCAGTGCCCAGCACGCCATCCGTGCCGGCCAGCGTTACGTTGGCATAGGCACCGGTGCTGTTGAGGAAGTCCAGGCGGTCAGCCGGCGCACCCACACCACCGAAGACCAGTGCCAGGGCTGCAGCGCGCTTGCCTTCCAGCGTGGTCGCCGCGGTGATCGTGTCATGCGTGCCATAGGCCGCGATGAAGTTGATCAACGACTCCGGATGCTTGAGGTGCTGCACCAGGTCGACCCAGCTGGTGTACGGCTTGAGTTGGGTGTCACCGGTTTGACTGTAGATGTCGCGGCGGAACGCGTTGAGTGAAGGAATCCCCACGTCGCGGCCACGGGCGATGTTGATCGCCGGCAGATCGAGCGGCAGGCCGAGCAGGTTATTGCGCAGCGCCTCGGTGACGAATTCGTCGATTTCGTTACCGGCTTGCCGGGTCACCCCACGGATGATCGCACTGGTTGCATCCTCTGCCGACACGCCACTGGCGGCGTACGCCAACGGATTGAGGAACGCCGCAATCAGGCCGAGCTGCTGAGCAGGATCAGCGCTGTTCGGATCGCTCACCACGTTGAAGTCGATGTCGTAGCGATCGACGGTCTCGGTCAGCATCGAGTGGCCAAACCGGTACACGGTGTGGGCAAACTCGGCGACGATCGAGGGATCGAGGTCGACGTCATAGACCTGGGTCGGTGCGAAAAACAGATCGACTCGGGGCTGGATGGTCCGCGCAAATTCCTCGAACACCAGGTGCTGGTACTGCATCTCGGTACCGAACTTGGCAGCCTGGAACAGGCGCTCGCCATTCCACACCAGCGCATCGAACTCAGCCTGGTTGGTTGGCAACGCAGTCACCGGAGTGAGCAGCCACTCGTTGAGGAAGGCCACGTCACCCGAATCGAGCACGGTGTCCTTGGTCTGCGCAACCAGCCGGTTGTGCTCGGAGTGGAAGATCGCATGCACCGCGGTCAGGCCGATGTTCTCGTTGACCCGACCGTCGCCGGCGATGTAGTGAGCATCGAGCAGCTCGTTGTCATAGGTCAGGTTGTTGCCGCCTGGGCCAACAGGCTGCGCATTGCCGACATCGGTGTCAGCGTCCGCCTGCAGAACCCCACCAGCGACAACCGGCACGGCATTGTGAGCGATGTCGGCGAGGAACTGGTGACCGGTGCGCACGGCATTGGTCAGGTCAATCGGCGCTAGCGGATTGCCTTCGACAAGTTCGTCATCAGCCGTGCCGCCAATACCGTCAACCCCTGTCATCACCACCATCGGGAAGCCGTTCGGCCCCTTGATGAAATTGCCATAGGCGTCGGTCGCCAACAGCGGGCCACTATCGACATCGGCATCGGTAAGGTTGATACCCAGGATGTCGCGGGCCTGTGCCTTGACCACTTTCCAGGTCGCCATGCCACCCAGTTCGATGTCATCCGCGGTACCAAACTGGCCATCCGCCCCCAGGTCACGGTTGGTGATCAGCCGGCCGGTCGCTATTGGGCCGTTGTCAGTCATTTGATAAGCGCGCAGGAACACCTGGTGCGACGGATGCGAGCTATAGGTCTGGTTCTGGTCCACGAACGGCGTGGTGGTGTTGGTGTGCTCATGGATGTCGTCGGCCGTGCCGAGAATGCCATCGGCTCCCGGCTGGTTGGTCGCGCGGGTCAGAACCATGAAGTTCGTCGGGCTACCTGGGACAAACAGTGGATCATCCGGTTGCAGCGGGATGAACACGGTGCCCGAACCACCTTTGGTCACCAGGTCCAGGCCATGATCGAAGAACTGCCCGAAGAAGGTCATCCAGGCGTTGAACGGTGCGGACAACCCCGCGTCCGCCGTGGTGTTCTCGAACAGGTACACATCGCGGTCGTCGGCAGTGCCGAACTCACCGTCCAGGCCGGGGCTGGCGACTATCGATACGCCATCCTTGAGCACGTCGTCATTACCCGCCAGGCCGAAGTTGAGCACACCGTCCGCGCCCGGGTCGAAAGCCGTGGCATAGGCCGCCGGATTGTTCGACGTCTGGTCGACGATCAGGTTACTGATGGTGCGCGGCTGCGAGTCAATCACAATGCCGTTGTTCTGCGCATACGACGTTCCCCCTTCCGCCGGATTGAGGACCGGATCGCTCACGCGCGGAAAGAGGTTATCGGCGGCGCCGAACTCGGTGTTGTTGATGCCGTTGAGGTTCAACAGGTTGTTGTTCGACCCGTCGACCGTACGCAGGCCCAACGGCGCGCGGATGTTCGGGATCAGCGAGAGGATGTCCTGACCGGCCGCATCAGCCTCGGCAATCCTGATCTGGTCAAGAATGAAGTTGAGGTCGGAGCGGACCATGTGCAGGCCTGCGCCACCCGCGGTGGCATCGACAACCGGGGTCTGCGCGGTCGGCACGACCGGCGCGCCGGGAGCTACCACTGAAGTGGGTTGCGAGAACAACACCTCAGTTGTGCCATGAGCATCCTGGTAGATCGCCTTGACCCGCAACGACAGGCCGGCAAGGTCGGGAGAGACCTTGAACGTGGTGCCGTCGGCACTCTGGAACGCCACGTCGCCGGCCGGCAGCAGGATGATGTCCTCGAAAACGCCGCTGCCTGGATCCGCCTCGAATTGCCAGAAGTAGGACACCGAGCCGTTGATCAAGCCTTGCGGATTACCCGCCGCGACGTTGTCGGCATCGGTCACCCCGGCCACGCTGACAGTCAGTATATCGCCCACGACTATCGCGCCGCCGTTGCCATCCGTGACAGTCGGACTGCCAGCCGGTTCGGCATTGAGTCCATCCACCAGCACTAGCTGGTTATCGGCGAATTGCAGGCGTTCGATATGCAACAGAGTATCGGCGCCGTCGCGGCCCGCTACGCTGTCTGTCACGGTATAGACGTCGTCCGCCAGATCGGCGGTGCCGCGGTCGTCGACGGTCACCGTGTACTCGTCCTGAAGCCCGGAGAAAATGGCGGTGTCGAAAGCCGCCCCGCCGGTCGAGGTGCCGGGCATGATTTCCCGCACGGCCTGGAGCTGACCAGGGTTGATGGTGCCGTCCAGCATGAGCGGAATCATATCGACCATGCTGTCGAAGGAGGCGATTTCGGGACCGGTATGGTTGACGTCAGCCGGATCATAAACGGCAATCCTGACGTTGATCCATTTGTCACCATCGATCAGGTCATCGCCACCGCGACCCTCGATCAGGTCACTGCCATCGCCGCCAAGGATGATGTTGCCAGTGGCAAAGCCGGTGACCGGCAACCCGGCATCAGCCAGGAACTGGTCCAGCCCGCGGATCAACGCCACATTGGTCAGCGCACTGCCCGTGGTACCGCCGTGGTTGATGATGGTGTCGGCATCGACATTATCGCCTTTGAGCACATCGCCGAAACTCGAACCGGACAAGCCCTCGACCTCGGCATATCGGTCGAGAATCGAGGCCGGCGAGGCGCCGACCGGATTGAACACCCCGGTGTTCTGGTTGGGCGCGTTGCCGTGTGGCTGTGCCAGCGTGACCATGGTCAGGTCGGCAGTCACGCCGTGCCTGTCATTCTTGTAGGTCACCCAGTCGAAGCCGGACATGCCATCCATGTTGTCTTGGGCGTCGCTGCCGGTAAAGATGTCATCGCCACCCTCGCCGATCATTTCGTCGAAGCCGGGACCACCGACAAAGATGTCGTTGCCGATCACATCGTCATTGAGCAGTGGCGAGAAGTTATCACCAGGCGCACCGTCCTGGGTGCCCATCTCGATCCAGTCATCACCTTCGCCACCGGTAGGTGGCAGGTTGGTCTTGGCACCGAGGATGAAGTCGTCGCCCTGGCCACCGAAGGTGGTGCTGATGTCTTCCGTGGTGATGATGAAGTCCTGGCCAGCGCCACCCAGGATCAGGTTGCCACCCGCCAGCATGCTGCCGGCCACGATCACATCGTTACCGTCATTGCCTTCCAGACGGTTGTCACCGAACGAGTCGCTGATGATGTCATCACCCGCACCGCCCAGTACCGCGTCGTTCCCGGCGCCGCCTTCGAGGCGGTCGTTGCCGCCGTCTCCGTAAAGGGTGTCATCGCCCTCGCCGGAAATGAGGATGTCATTGCCGGCGGTGCCGCCCATGACGATATGGTCTTCACCGGTGTACTGCAGATAATTGGTATCCGGACCCACGGTGTCAGGGTTGTCGCGAATCACCAGCGACACGACTTCGACGCCGTTGATCATGATGCCGCCCGTAGGGTCGGCTCGGCCGTCCACGCCAAGGCCGGTGAACTGAGCGGTCGGATCCACCTCGAGGGTGAACGTCGGTGTCAGGAACACAGTGTTCGACAGGTGGGTGACATCGGAGTTGAGCATGATCAGCTTGGCAAAGGAGTTGTTTTCCAACTCGGTGCCGAAGTCCAGGCCCGCGGTACGCGCCAGGTAGTAGAAGCGGTCGCCGTCCTGCAACGCCTCCATCTGGGTTTCAAACACGAAGTTGAAGGTCGAGCCGAGCATGCCGCCGAACGGCATCTTCTGTTCAGCGAGGCCACCGACCCAGAAGTCGATGTCGTCAACGCCCGTGATCGTCACACCGGTCAGGTCATCTGCAGTACCCAGTACCCCATCCGCGCCGGCCAGCGTTACGTTGGCATAGGCACCGGTGCTGTTGAGGAAGTCCAGGCGGTCAGCGGGCGAACCCACGCCCCCCAATACCAGCGCCAGGGCTGCATCGCGTTTGCCTGCCAGTGTGGTCGCCGCCGTGATCGTGCTGTGCGTGCCATAGGCCGCGATGAAGTTGACCAGCGACTCGGGGTGCTTGAGGCTGTCTGCCAGGTCGGCCCAACTGATGTAAGGCTTGAGCTGGCTGTCGCCGGTTGATTCGTAGAACTCCCGCCGCGCCTCATTCAAGGTGGGGATGCCCGTGTCGCGACCACGCGCCAGGTTCAGGGCCGGCAAATCGAGCGGCAGACCGAGCAGGTTGTTGCGCAACGCTTCAGTGACGAACTCATCGATCTCGTTACCGACCTGGCGGGTCACACCGCGAATGATCGCACCTGCCGCCTGGTCCGCAGTCAACCCGCTGCTGGCGAACGCCAGAGGGTTGAGGAAGGCCGCGATCAACCCCATTTGCGAGTCCGGGTTGGTGGGGTCAGTGAGCAGCGGATTGAACGCCGGGTCGAAGCGATCGACGGTCTCGGTCAACATCGAGTGACCGAAGCGGTACACCACGTGGGCGAACTCGGCGAGGATTGCCGGATTGATCGAGGTGTCATACCCGTTGGGCGCAAGGAACGCGTCGATCTGTGGCTGAACGGTACGCCCGAATTCCTCGAACACCAGGTGTTGGTACTGCATTTCAGTACCGAACTTGGCGGCCTGGAACAGGCGTTCACCATCCCACACCAGTGCCGCGATCTCGGCGGGTGTAGTCGGTATCGCAGTCACGTCGTCAGCCAGCCATTCATTGAGGAAGGCCAGGTCACCGGAAGCAAGGATGGTGTCCTTGGACTGCTGGACCAGACGGTTGTGCTCGGAGTGGAACACATGGTGCACGGCGGTCAGGCCGATGTTCTCGTTAACCCGGCCGTCGCCGGCAATATAGTGGGAGTCGAGCAGTTCGTTGTCATAGGTCAGGTTGTTGCCGCCTGGGCCAACAGGCTGCGCATTGCCGACTGCGGTGTCGGCATCCGCCTGAAGAACGCCACCGACGACGACCGGTGCAGCATTGTGGGCAATGTCGTCGAGGAAGGCATGCCCGCTACTCACGGCGTTGGCCAGACTGATCGGAGCAGCCCGGTTGCCTTCGACCAGTTGCGTGACATCATCAGCTGTTCCGGCGATGCCGTCGGCACCATTACTGACGCGAATCACGACCTGCGGCATGCCGTTAGGCCCGCGGATGAAGTTGCCGTACGCATCGGTTGCCAGCAACGGCACGTTGTGCACATCGGCGTCGGTCAGGTTGATGCCGAGCATGTCACGAGCCTGCGCCTTGACCACTGCCCAGGTCGCCATGCCATCAGCGGCGCCATCATCGGCAGTGCCGAACACGCCATCGGCGCCGAGATCGCGGTTGGTAATCAAGCGCCCCGTGGCAACAGGGTCACCTGCCGCGTTGAGCACGTACTCACGCAGGAACACCTGATGCGAGGGGTGCGAGCTGTAGGTCTGGCTTTGGTCGACGAATGGCGAGGTGGTGTTGGTCTGGCCATCATCGGCCGTGCCGACTACGCCGTCCGCGCCGGCGGTACGCACTGCGCGTGAGAGCACCATGAAGTTGGTCGGGCTGCCCGGTACGAACAACGGATCGTCCGGCTGCAGCGGAATGAACACAATGTCGGTAGCGCTCTTGGTGACCAGGTCGAGGCCGTGGTCGAAGAACTGGCCGAAGAAAGTCATCCACGAGTTGAAGCCGGCGGTCAGGCCGACGTCCGGCGACTCGTTGGGAAAGAAGAATACGTCCTTGTCATCAGCCGTTCCGAATACGCCATCCAGCCCGGGGCTGGCGACTATCTGCACGCCATCCTTGAGTACGTCGTCATTACCCGCCGTGCCGAAGTTGAGCACACCGTCCAGGCCCGGGTCGAACGCAGAAGCATAGGCCGCCGGGTTGTTGGCGGTCTGGTCGACGATCAGGTTACTGATAATCCGTGGTTGCGGGTCGACCACCGTCCCGGTTCCTGCGTATTGCGCCGATAGAAAGGAAGGATCAAGCAGGCGCGGAAAATCAGCGTCCGCCGCGCCGAAATCAGTCTGGCCGGTGACCAGGTTGTTGAAGCTGCCATCGACGGTACGCAGACCGAATGGCACCTGAGTGTTGGGAAGCAAATCAATGAGGCTGGTGCCGGCGGCATTCGCTTCGGCGATAAAGATTTGCTTGAGGATGAATTCCAGGTCCGATTGGGTGAAATTGGCCATTTTGGATTGCCCTCGATCTGTCTGGGTAAAGGCGCGGGACGAGAAAATCCTCCCGCGCCAAGTCAAGTGCTGGCTTGCGCAGTGTGTTGGTCATGTTTTTTTGCGAGAGCTGGCGTTACCCGGGACCCGGGATACGCGCCTGGAATTCGCGTAGTGAATGGCTCGCCGAACGGTCAGGCAGAGCAAGTACGACCCTTGGGCGGGCCATGGAAACAGGAGGTAAAGGCAAACTTGCTGGAAAGCCCCTTCACTCTGCAAAAGAACGCAATGATCGACATGCTCTGCTCCTTCCGGGAAATCAGCGCGCCTTGCGTTGCCAAAACGATGACAAGCTTCAGGCGGGCGGCCCCCCCGATAACTAAGACTAAAGTTCCATAGCAAATCTTTGTCAATATTCCGTCGTGAAAACAGACGACTGGTGTTTAGTCGACACAACTAGCTGTTTTTAAACGACATATAGAAAGTTGAGTGCAGGTATAGAGCGAAATGTTATTTCGGAGGGTTTCAGCGCGACCTACGCTCCTGCATAAGGGAGCAACGCAGAGATTTCGGAAGACTCGCCATTCACAGAGCGACCAGCCTGCGTGTGCATAAGTCGTTTAACGGACTACATTTACTGTTAGCTGTTGCGCCCCAAGGGCAACCGCCTTTTCGAAGTGGGAGGATCACCATGCCCAAGCAGTCGAGCATCCGTTCCGAACTGTCCGACGCGCTCTTTCGCCTGCGCCGCAGCTTTTATTCGCTGGCAGCGTTCAGCGGTGTCATAAACGTCATGATGTTGACGCCAGCTATTTATATGCTGCAGGTCTATGATCGAGCCCTGGTCAGTGGGAACGTTACGACGCTGACAATGCTGACTGTGCTGGTGGTGGGTCTTTTCCTGTTGATGTCCACGCTGGAAATGGTCCGCACCAAGGTGCTGATCCGGGTCGGCAACTGCCTCGACATGGACCTCAACCGACGCGTTTTCAACGCTGCATTCGAACGCAACCTGAGCCGCGCCGGAGGTAATCCGGCCCAGGCCCTGCAAGATCTCTCCCAGGTTCGTCAGTTCGTCACCGGCAGTTCCCTGTTCGCCTTCTTCGATGCACCGTGGACGCCGATCTACCTGTTGGTCGCCTATCTGATCCACCCGATGCTCGGGCTGATCACGCTGATCGGTTCCCTGATTCTGATAGGCCTGGCTTATCTCACTGAAAAGTCGACGCAGAAGCCGCTGGCCGAAGCCAATCAGGCCGCCATGTCCTCAGCCCAATACGCCAACAACAACCTGCGCAATGCCGAGGTCATCGAGGCCATGGGCATGCTGCCGTCGATCAGCAAGCGCTGGTTCAATAGCCACTTGCGCATCCTGGAAATGCAGACCCTGGCCTCCGACCGCGCCGCCTTGATCAGCAGCACCGGACGCTTCGTGCGTATCACGCTGCAGTCACTGATCCTCGGCGCCGGCGCGCTGCTGGCGATCGAAGGCAAGATCACTCCGGGGATGATGATTGCCTGCTCGATCCTCACCGGCCGTGCACTGGGCCCGGTGGAACAGGTCATCGCATCGTGGAAGCAACTGCTCGGCTGCCGTTCGGCCTGGGGCAGGCTCAACGAGATGCTGCAAGACTTTCCGCGCCGGCCACCGAGCATGTCGCTGCAGCGGCCGCAGGGCATGCTGGCAGTGGAGAATGTGTATGCCGGGGCCCCTGGTACCAACAACACGATTCTACGCGGCGTGGGCTTCAGCCTGGTCCCCGGTGAAAGCCTTGGCATCATCGGCCCGTCCGCCTCGGGCAAATCCACCCTCGCCCGCCTGCTGGTCGGGGTCTGGCCGGCGCAGGCCGGCAAGGTGCGCCTGGACGGCGCGGACATATTCACCTGGAACAAGGGCGAACTCGGCCCCTGGCTCGGCTATCTGCCACAGGACGTGGAGCTGTTCGAGGGCAACATCGCCGACAACATTGCGCGCTTTGGCGAAGTGGACAGTGAAGCGGTCATCCGCGCCGCCAAGATCACCGGCGTGCACGAGATGATCCTGCGTTTTCCGCAGGGTTATGACACCCGCCTGGACACCGATGGCAGCCCCCTTTCCGGCGGCCAGAAGCAGCGAATTGCCTTGGCCCGCGCACTGTATGGCGAGCCCAATCTGATCGTGCTGGATGAGCCGAACGCCAACCTCGATGACGTCGGCGAAAAGGCCCTGGTCGATGCGCTGGCCGAACTCAAGGGCCGTGGCGCCACCGTCGTCCTGATTTCCCACCGTCCCAACGTACTCTGCGCCGTCGACAAGGTGCTGATGCTGCGTGACGGCGGCGTGCAGATGCTCGGCACGCGCGATGAAGTATTCGCAGCGCTGCGCAAGGCCAGTGTGATGCCTGCAGGCGCGTCGACTCCGCTGGCCTCCGTCAAAGCACGGGAGTGACCGATCATGCAACTGAGCCAACACACCGAGATGATTCCTGCCGATCCCCGCAGCGCGGTAGACCTGGACGTCGGCAGACCCACGCGATGGGGCGTGTGGCTGGTGCTCGCCGGCTTCGGCGGCTTCCTCCTGTGGTCCTGGCTGGCACCGCTGGATGCCGGCGTGGTCGCGACCGGCACGGTCAAAGTCACCAGCAATCGCAAAGCGGTACAGCACCTCACGGGCGGCACCGTGGAGGCCATACTCGTTCGCGAAGGCGATTTGGTGAAAAAAGGACAGGAAGTGGTCCGCCTCGACTCGTTGCGTGCCGCTGCCGAAGAGGGTGCGATCAGCGCTCAGTACATCGTCAGCAAGACCGTGGAAAACCGCCTGGAAGCGGAACGAGACGGTCGCGATGTAGTGACCTACGATCCCGAGCTGCTCAAGCGCTTCAAGGGTGACTACCGCCTGGAGGCCGCCATGGACCTGCAGCAGCGCCTGCTGGACACCCGCCGCGCCGGACTCGCTGGCGAAATCAGCATCCTGCAGGAGAACCTGGCAGCGTCGGCAGTGCAGCTCAAGGGCCTGCAGCAGGTCTACAGCGCCCGCGCTTCGCAGATCGGCTTCCTCAATCAGGAACTGCAGGGCACCCGCGTGCTGTCGGCTGAAGGCTATGTGCCGCGCAATCGCCTGCTCGAGCTGGAACGCAGCAACGCCGACCTCTCCGCCGGCCAGGCCGAGAACCTCAACAACATCGCCCGCGTGCGCAGCCAGACCACCGAAATCAAGCTGCGCATCCTGCAGCGCCAGCACGATTACCTCAAGGAAGTCGAATCGCAGTTGACTGAAACCGCCAAGGAAAACACCACCCTGGCCGACCGCTTGCGCGCACTCGACTATGAAGTGACCCACACGGTGATTCGCTCGCCAATCGATGGCATGGTCCAGGGCCTGAGCATTGCCACCGTCGGCGGGGTCATTCAGCCCGGCTTCAAGATCATGGAAATCGTTCCGCTCAACGAACCGTTGCAGGTCGACGCGATGATTCCAGTGCAGGCCATCGACAAGATGGTCCCCGGCTTGCCCGTGGACATCGCCTTCCCGGCCTTCAACCATGCCCAGACGCCAAACATCCCAGGTCGCGTGCTGACCATCTCCGCCGACCGCCTGATGGACGAGGAAAGCAAGGAACCCTTCTATCTGGCCCAGGTGGAAGTCACGCCCGACGGCATGAACCTGCTTGGCAGCAATCACATTCGCCCCGGCATGCCCGCCACCGTCACCATCAAGACCGGCGAACGCAACATGATGAGCTATCTTCTTAAACCAATGCTCGAACGCGTGGACAGCTCATTCAAGGAACAATGAAATGGAACGTCATTGCCTGCTCTTCTGCTTGTTGGGGTTGGCCCTGCCGGCTGACGCCATGGACCTCAAGCAAGCCTGGGATCTGTTGCAGTACCAGGGCCCTATCTACCAGGCCGCCGTGCATGAAAAACAAGCCGGCGGCGAAAACCGCGCCATCGGCAAGGCCGGCCTGCTACCGCAGATCAACGCCTCGGCCTACAACAACAAGGTCAACGGCTCCCAAAGCCAGAACAACATCGACAATGATCTGCACTACGACTCCAAGGGCGCCAACGTGCGCCTGCGCCAGCCGCTGTTCAACAAACAGAAGATGGCCGAGTACCGCCAGGGTCAGCAGCGTGCCGACTACAGCAACGCGGTATTCGATGCCAAGAGCCAGGACGCCGCGGTGCGCCTGGCCGAAAGCTATTTCGACGTGCTCCTGGCCAGCGAAACCATCACCCTGGCCAAATCCAAGCTGAGCGCCTTCGATGAGCAACTTGCCTCGGCGAAACGGCGCATGGAGTTGGGGGCCGGCACCATCACCGACATCGACGAGTCAGCCGCCCGCCGCGACCTTGCCGAAGCCGAACTGATCGAAGCGCAGGACAATCTGGTCAACGCGCGCGCCAAGCTTGAGGAATATATCGGTGAAACTCCCGAATCGCTGACCACCTTGCGTCCGAGCTTCGACACACCACCGCTGCTGCCGAGCAACCTGCAGGACTGGCTGGTCAAGGCCCAGACCGATAGTCCGCTGATCCATGCGCGCCGTTACAGCCGCGACCTCGCCGAAGAAGAAGTGAAGCGTGCCAGGGCCGGCCACTGGCCAACACTGGATTTCATCGCCGGCTACACCGCGGGTGAGAGCCAATCGCTCTCCGAGTTGAACCAACGCAACCGCTACGGCTCGATCGGGCTGGAAGTCAATATCCCGCTGTACAGCGGTGGCGGCGTCAGCGCACTGACGCGCCAGGCCAGCGCCAATAGCGACAAGGCCCTGGATGAGCTTGACGCCGCGCGTCAGGAAGTCATCACCGGAACCACCCGTGAGTATCAAGGCATACTCAGCGGCGCCAAACGCATTCGCGCCCTGGAGAAGGCAGTAGCGTCCAACGAACGCTCACTGGCATCGACGCGCAAGGGCTTCAAGGAAGGTGGCACCAGCACCAACTCGGACGTCCTCAATGCCGAAGAGCTGCTCTTCGTTGCGCGTCACGACCTGTTCGATGCCAAGTTGCGCTATTTGATGTCGCGTCTGCGCCTGGCTTCTTCGGTGGGCAGCCTGGGCGACGACGATATCGACCAGATCAACGACTACCTCGGCCCGGAACTGCTGGTCACCAACTAACGTTCTCCTGCCGGCCGGTCGAGCAAAATGGTGGCTGACCGGCGCCCCCCCCTCCCTCTCAATTCCCCTCGCGTTTAACCCGGTCATTCATTGCTGCATCTCGATGCAGAAAGGCCGCCGACCGCAAAAAACCGTCAGCGTGAAATTTGCCCACCAAGCCCTTGATTCCCTTTATGCTTAATCCGGTTCCAAATGAAAAGCCACGCCCGGCTCCAGGCTGTAAACTGTGTCCCCATGCGCAAACTTTTGTACCTGACATTTTCCATGGCGTTGCTCGCCGCCCTCACGACCTACGCGATGTGGGCCGCGGACCGACCGGTGGGCCACTACCTTTCGGACCTGCGGATCAACCTGGCAGTCGACCAGGGTACGCCTGCCGATCGTGGCAATCTGCTGGGCATTCAGCCCGAACTGTTTCCTACCGATTATCAAAGCCCCGAGCGTTTGCACCGCAAGCTCGCGGCCTACCTGCAAGCGGCCCGGGACCAGGGTTTGTTGAACGGCAAGACCGTCGTCGTGTTGCCGGAACACGTCGGTACCTGGCTGATGGTCAGCGGCGAAAAAGATGAGTTGTATCAGGCCAGCACCCTCAAGGAGGCCATGAACTGGCTGGCGGTGAGCAATCCCCTCAAGTTCGCCAGAGCATTGATCAGCGCCGAGGGTGGCAACCGCCTGGACGATGCCCACCTGCGCATGAAAGCCAAGGCGATGGCCAGAGACTACCAGGCGTTGTTCGGAGGATTGGCCAGGGAATTCCACGTGACGCTTGTCGCGGGCTCCATCGTGCTGCCCGAACCGAGCATCATTGACGGCACGTTGAAAATCGGTCGCGGCGCGCTGTACAACAGCAGTGTGGTGTTCAACAACGATGGCCTGCCGATCGGCCAGCCCCAGCGCCAGATGCACCCGTTCTTCGCAGAACAGAACGGGATCAAGGCGAACGCCGACCACTTGCTCAACGTCGTTGATACCCCTGCAGGAAGGTTGGGCGTATTGATCGGCCACGACAGCTGGTACCCGGAAAACTACCTCAAGCTCAACGACCAGAGCGTACAGCTGGTTGCGGTACCGGCCTTTGTTCCCGGCCGTGGCACCTGGGAGCAACCGTGGCGTGGCTACAGGGGGGCATCGGAGCCGGCGTCGGTCAACCTCAAGCCCGGAGAAGTCAGCGAAGGCCAGGCCTGGCAGCGCCTGACCCTCACGACCCGGATACCGTCCAGCCAGGCTGTCGCTGGCATGAGTGTGTTCCTGCGGGGTCAGTTCTGGGATCAGGGCAGCGCCGGGCACAGTTTCCTCAGCCGCAACGGCCAGCATTTTGCCGACGGCAACGCCCAGGGTGCGCGCTTGCTGAACCTCTGGTTGTAAGCCATGAAACCGCAGCCGATGCGCCTCGGCGATCTGTCGGTGGGCTTTGTTCATAGCCTGGCCGATGCCGTGCGCAGCCATGGCGTCGATCCGCAGCCACTGCTCGATCAATACGGCCTCGATGCAGCACGACTGAGCGAGGCCGGTGCCCGCCTGTCAATACCGCGCTACATGCGCCTGGGCCACGGCGCCATTCAACTCACCGACAACCCGGCCCTTGGCTTACGCATGGGTCAACTCAGTCGCCTGAGCCAGATCGGCCTCGCAGGGGTCACCGCCGCCCAGGCACCCACAGTACGTGAAGCCGCACGCTGTCTGATCCGCTTCGAAGCCTTGTATGGTTCCAATTATCGCGGCCAATCAAGCTTCCACGAAGACGCCCAGGGTGCCTGGCTGCGCTTCTATTCGATCAGCCCCTACAACGCCTACAACCGTTTCGTGGTGGATTCGATCATTGCGGGCTGGTTGCAGCAATTATCCAGTGTCAGCCCCATCCCGCTGCGCGCCGAACGTATCGAGATCGAATTCGACGAACCCGGATACCGCGCGGCTTATGACGTTCTGGGTGACTGTCCGATCCAGTTTGGCAGCGAACGCAATCAACTGCGCTTGAGCCTGGCAAGCCTCGCCCAGCGCAACCCCGAGCATTGCCCGAGCACCTGGCGGCATTTGCTGCAACTGTGCGAGCAAGAGCTGGAACAACTGACACGCACCCGCAGCCTGCGTGAGCGCATCATCGCGCTGCTGGGCCCCTTGCTCAATGGTGGCCGGGAGCCCGACCTGGAAGAAGTGGCGGCACGCCTGAAGCTGCCCACCTGGACCCTGCGCCGCAAACTTGCCGAGGAAGGCACGCAATTTCGCGCAATCCTCAATGAAACCCGTCGCGACCTGGCCATGACCTACATACGCGACACCGAACTGGCGTTCGGGGAAATCGCCTACCTGCTGGGCTTTGCCTCAGCCGAAGCCTTTCAACGCGCATTCAAACGCTGGAACGGGCAGACTCCCGGCGAGTTTCGCCGCAGTCGTAGAAAAACAGCCTGAAGCCTCTGGCTGCAAGCGACAAGTTGGAGCTTTAAAGCTCGGTGGCGTCTTCCGCCGGCTCCAGCGGGTCCAGTTCGAAAGCCTGATACTCGAGCAGTTCTTCTTGATAATCGTCCATTATTGAATCCCCCGAAATACATTGAAAACGCTTGAATAAATGACCAGCCGCTTGAGCATAAAGTGCCCGCGTGAAAGAAAAATGACGCGGACACGAAACCCCGTCGCTACTGAATAAAACGTAGCAGCTGGTCAGGAATTTATCATGGGGTTTTTTCGCGGGAGGCCGCAGGACAGCGGCTTTGTTTGACGCGGATCAATCGATGCGCTCGCTACGGGATCGTTACTCGCTGGCCGATCCCGTAACGCGAACAATCACTGACCGGTGACAGGCATCGCCGGAATCGCCTCGCTCGGCGGCGGCATGTCTGTCGGATTTGTCGGTGGCGTGATGGTTTCTACCGACGGTGCCGGATCCATGCTCTGCACCGGGGTGATCGGTGCCGCTTCAGGCGGCGGCATGACCGGCTCAGAGGCCGCTGGAGCGGGTTCCACTGGAGCCGGTGCCGGGATTACCGGGGCTGGCTCTGCGATCGGCGCAGTGGTCGCTGCAGGCGCCAGGGGAGCCGGTACTGCCTTGGCTTCAGGCATCCCCAGATCTGTTTTCGGCTTTTCCGGGATATGCGCAGCCTTTTTCGCTTCTGGCGGCAGGAACAGTTCGACCAGTGCAAAGAAACGCTCGTAGAACTTGGCAGACGATACGGTTTCACTGGCGACCTTGACCATCGAGTCGTCAGAAGAACCGATCGGCATCGACACCGAGCCCAGCACACCCACACCAAGACTGGCGGAGTTGTTGGTTTTCTTCAGCGCATAACGATCCTGCAGGGCGTTGGCGAACACGGTCGCGTGGTGCCCTTCACTACCGTCATCGGCACACACCACATTGAAGCTGATCTCCATGTGGTTCTCGCCGGTCTGCTGGAAGCTCTTGTGACCGCTGACCAGCTTCGGATCGTTGCTGGTGATGATGTAACCCTGGCTGAGCAAGGCGCGGCGGGCGGCTTCACAGGTCTGGATATCGGTGACCGGATAGTTTCGGGAAAAGGTGCCGGAATCGTCGAAGTTCTCATGCTCGTAGATGGCAGCCTTGTTCGATGAACAGCCGGCTGCAACGGCCAGCACGGCAGCCACGCCGACAATCCGCATGGGAAATGATTTAAACATTGAACATCCTGAGGAAAACGGTTCGGGGCATATTGTGCAACAGATCGATGCTTAGCGGAGTATCGATTGTGTCTTAAAACGGTTACAGGCTGATTGACCCCGGTTTTGCACAAAAGTCACCGCGGCAAATGACGTACGGCACAACAAAAAGACCCCGGCGTTTCGGCCGGGGTCTTCTGTGTAGCGCTAAACCTGCAAAGGCATCAGTATTTCTTGATGTCTGCCTGGCTTTCCAGCTGCTTGCGATACGCCGCAAAGTCTTGCTGGCCGATGCGCGAAGCGAGGTAGCGACGGTACTGCGCTTTCTCTTCTTCGGTCGGTGCCGCTGCTTCGTTAACGCCATTGAGGCGCACGATCATCAGGCTGCCATCGGCCAGCGTCACGCTGGTGAAGGTCGGCTTGTCCTTGGCCACAGGCTTCGCCATGCGGAACAGCGCTTGCAGCACAGCAGGGTCGACCCCTTCCTGAGCGCGAGTCGCCGCTTCGGTGACTTTCCAGGCCTGGCCGTCGACTGCCTGATCCAGCGGGGTCTTGCCATCGCGCAGGCTGGCAATCAAGGCTTCAGCCTTGGTCTTGGCATCGGCGCTGGCGTGTTCCTTGGCCAGTTGTACACGGATCGCAGCAGAAACACTTTCCAGCGGCAACTGCGAAGGCTTCAGGTGCTCCTTGGCACGCAACACGATCACGGTTTCCGGATCGAGCTCGATGGCGGTGCTGTTCGCACCCTCATCCAGGACTTCCGGGCTGAACGCGGCAGTGATCACGGCACGGTTGGCTGCAATACCCTCTCCGCCTTCGCGGCCGAACGGCTTGGTCGTCTGTACGGTCAGCTTCAGGTCCTGCGCCGGCTGAGCCAGATCGGACGCTTCGAACGAGGCGTCTTCCAGCTGCTTGCTCGCCTCAACGAAACGCTGCTCGACCTGCTGGGTTTTCAGCGCGCGGGTCAGCTTGTCTTTCAGGCTGGCGAAAGTTGGCACTTCAGGCGCTTCCACACCCAACAGCTTGATCAGGTGAAAACCGAAGTCGGTTCGAACCGGCGCCGAAACCTGGTCTTTGGCCAACGAATACAGGGCTTTTTCGAACGCCGGATCGTAGACGCCAGCACCGGCATAACCCAGGTCACCGCCGTTGTTCGCCGAACCCGGATCCTGGGAGAACTCCTTGGCCAGCGCCTCGAACTGCTCACCCTTGGCCAGACGGGCCTGGATCTCTTCGATCTTCGCCTTGGCTTGCGCCTCGGTGGTCTTGTCGTTCACTTCAATCAGAATATGCGCAGCCCGGCGTTGCTCGGACAGGTTCGCGATTTCTTTCTGATAGGCCGCTTGCAGTTCTTCGTCGCTGACGCTGACCTGGTCAAAGAAGGAAGACTTCTTCAACTCGAGGTAATCGATGACCACCTGATCCGGCGTCATGAACTCCTTGGCGTGCTCGTCGTAATAGGCCTTGACCTCTTCGTCGGTCAGCTTCACAGCCGACGGATCAGCCTTGATGTTCAGCGAAGCGAAATCGCGGGTCTGTTTTTCCAGACGGGCAAACGCCAGCACCTGCGCATCGGTCACGAAGCCGCTACCGGCCAGACCGGCACGCAGCTGGCCAATCAGCATTTCCTGAGCCAGCATCTGGCGGAATTGCATGCGGCTATAGCCGAGCTGGCGAATCACCTGGTCGAAACGCTCGGAGCTGAACTTGCCATCAACCTGAAATTCCGGTGTTTGCAGGATGACCTGATCAAGTGCCGCTTCGGAAAAGGCAAATTTCGATTGTTCTGCGCCTTGCAGCAGCAGCTTGCGATCGATCAGGCCCTTGAGAGCCGATTCGCGCAACATTTTTTCATCCAGCAAGGAAGCATCGAAATCCTTGCCCAGCTGTTGCATGAGCTGGCGGCGTTGCATATCCACCGCCTGGCTCAGCTCGTTCTGGCTGATTTCTTCACCGTTGACCTTCGCCGCTTCATTCTTGCTCGTCGTGGCCTGGAAAATGGCGTCGAAACCGGTCAAGGCCATCAGTGCAACGATGACCCCGATAATAGTCTTGGCAATCCAGCCTTGTGAATTGTCCCTGATATTCTGCAGCATGCGTCCCCCAGAAACGGTTGAACTTCAAAATTAGGCAACCGTGGAGCGTGGGTAGAATCCGGATAGAAGAAAGGCGCATCCGAGGATGCGCCTTCTCGTAACTGGCGGAGCGGATCAAAGGCTCGAACTGGCGACCCTTGGTGTCTTGAACCGGCGACCTGCAGTCAGGACTGCCGCTCCGCTGCCAAGTCAGGCATGACCCCGACCCGGATGGGTAAAAACCTGAATCGAACTTAGTTGACAGCTTCTTTCAGTGCTTTACCGGCTTTGAAACCTGGTTTTTTGGCTGCTGCGATTTCCAGCGTCTTACCGGTCTGTGGGTTACGACCAATGCGAGCTGGACGATCGGTTACGGAGAAAGTACCGAAACCTACCAGAACAACAGAGTCGCCAGCCTTGAGAGCGCCAGTGACGGATTCGATTACAGCGTCCAGCGCACGGCCAGCAGCAGCTTTCGGGATATCAGCGGATGCAGCGATAGCATCAATCAGTTCCGACTTGTTCACTCTAAGTCCCCTTATATCTATTTGAGTATGATTCTAAGTTTTTTTGGTGAAAGCAAAAACGAGTGCTGAATGGCCTACAGACACTTAAGAGCCGCTTTATAACAAGGGCTCTAAAAAACTGTCAAGGAAGCCCCCCAGGCAAATACGTACTAATGCGTGCTAATTCTTTCCTTAGAATCCGCGTCGCGTTTCTCATCCTTCGCGACTATCTCCGGAGCCACGTCCGGCAAGGGCTCCGGCGCGTATTGCAACGCAATTTGCAGGACCTCGTCAATCCATTTAACCGGTTTAATCTGTAGATCCTGCTTGATATTGTCCGGAATCTCTTTGAGATCGCGCACATTCTCTTCAGGAATGATCACGGTCTTGATCCCGCCACGATGGGCAGCCAGCAGTTTTTCTTTCAAGCCGCCAATGGCCAGCACCTGGCCACGCAAAGTGATTTCGCCGGTCATGGCGACATCCGCGCGTACCGGAATGCCGGTCAATGCCGAAACCAGGGCCGTACACATGCCCACGCCAGCGCTAGGACCGTCTTTCGGGGTTGCCCCTTCAGGCATATGGATGTGCGTGTCGCGCTTCTCATGGAAGTCCAGGGGAATGCCCAGGCTCTTCGCCCGACTGCGAACAACGGTCAATGCGGCCGTGATCGACTCGACCATCACATCACCCAGGGAACCGGTCTTGATCAACTGGCCCTTGCCCGGTACCACGGCGGCTTCGATGGTCAGCAGTTCGCCACCCACCTGAGTCCACGCCAGCCCGGTCACCTGGCCGATCTGATCCTGCTGCTCGGCCAGGCCATAACGGAATTTACGCACGCCCAGGAAGTGCTCCAACATGTCTGCGGTGACCTTCACCGAGAAGCGTTTTTCCAGCGCATGTTCCTTGACGGCCTTGCGGCACACCTTGGCAATCTGCCGCTCAAGGCCACGCACACCGGCTTCTCGGGTGTAGTAGCGGATGATGTCGCGAATCGCTTCGGCGTCGAATTCCAGCTCGCCTTTTTTCAGTCCGTTGGCAGTGATCTGCTTCGGCGAAAGGTACTTCACGGCGATGTTGATCTTCTCGTCTTCGGTGTAGCCAGGCAGACGGATCACTTCCATCCGGTCCAGCAGCGCCGGCGGAATGTTCATCGAGTTCGAGGTGCACAGGAACATCACATCGGACAGGTCGTAATCGACTTCCAGATAGTGATCGTTGAAATTGTGGTTCTGCTCGGGATCGAGCACTTCCAGCAACGCCGATGCCGGGTCGCCGCGCATGTCGCTGCCCATTTTGTCGATTTCATCGAGCAGGAACAGCGGGTTGCGCACGCCCACTTTTGTCATCTTTTGAATCAATCTTCCTGGCATCGAACCGATGTAAGTACGGCGATGACCACGAATTTCCGCCTCGTCACGCACGCCACCGAGAGCCATGCGTACGAACTTGCGGTTGGTGGCATGAGCAATCGACTCCGCCAGGGATGTTTTACCCACCCCCGGAGGACCGACCAGGCACAGCACCGGACCACGAATCTTCTTCACGCGTTTTTGCACGGCGAGGTATTCGAGGATGCGTTCTTTGACTTCTTCGAGACCATAGTGGTCGGCATCCAGAATGTCTTCGGCACGCGCCAGATCCAGGCGCACCTTGCTCTGGGCCTTCCACGGCACCTGAACCAGCCAGTCGATGTACGAACGCACCACGGTTGCTTCCGCGGACATCGGTGACATCTGCTTGAGCTTGTTCAGTTCGGCAGTCGCCTTGGCCAGCGCGTCTTTCGGCAGGCCGGCGGCGTCGATACGCTTTTTCAGCTCTTCGACTTCGTTATGACCTTCGTCGCTGTCACCGAGTTCTTTCTGAATGGCCTTCATCTGCTCGTTCAGGTAGTACTCGCGCTGACTGCGCTCCATTTGCTTCTTGACGCGACCGCGAATGCGTTTTTCGACTTGCAGCAGATCGATCTCGGCATCGAGCAACGCCAGAACGTGCTCGACCCGGGCCGACAGATCGATGATTTCGAGTATTTCCTGCTTCTGCTCGATCTTCAGGGCCATGTGCGCAGCCATGGTGTCCACCAGGCGGCCTGGCTCATCGATGCTGTTGAGCGACGAGAGGACTTCAGCCGGGACTTTCTTGCCCAACTGCACGTATTGCTCGAACTGGGACAGCAGGCTGCGAACGAACACTTCCGACTCGCGCTCTGGTGCATCAACTTCGTCGATCAGGGAGACTTCGGCACGGCAGTGGCCGTCCACTTCGCTGAAGCGCTCAACGGCGCCCCGCTGCTCACCTTCGACCAGGACCTTGACCGTGCCGTCAGGCAGCTTCAGCAGCTGCAGAACGGTGGCAATCGTACCAACGCGGTACAGAGCCTCTTCACCGGGATCGTCGTCAGCCGGGTTTCTCTGGGCCAGCAGAAGAATCTGCTTGTCACCCGTCATCGCAGCCTCGAGGGCTTCGATGGATTTCTCGCGCCCCACGAACAGCGGGATAACCATGTGCGGATAAACCACGACATCACGCAATGGCAGGAGAGGCAATTCGATGGTGGTCTTCATGATTTCGCCTCTACGGCGGCCGCAAGGCCGTAAACAGATGGAAGTAAGCTTGAAACCAAGATGGGGTCTAGTTTCGAAAAAAACAAGCGGATAAAAGCAGTAAAAGATCTCAGCCCGAAGAAGCTTGAGAAAATGGCTGGCTGTCAGGTCGCCTTCGCTGGCAAGCCAGCTCCCACAAAAGAAAAGGGGCCCGAAGGCCCCTTCTTTGTTCAAGCTGCGTGACACTTAAGCGTCTGGCGCAGCCTTGGCGGTCGGCTCACTGTTTTCATAGATATACAGTGGCTTGGACTTGCCTTCTATCACGCTTTCATCGATCACTACTTTGCTCACCTCGGATTGCGAGGGGATTTCATACATAGTGTCGAGCAATACACCTTCGAGAATCGAACGCAGGCCACGGGCACCGGTTTTACGCTCCAGGGCACGCTTGGCGACCGATTTCAGAGCGTCGGAACGGAATTCCAGATCAACGCCTTCCATCTCGAACAGCTTGGCATACTGCTTGGTCAGAGCATTTTTCGGCTCGGTGAGGATCTGCATCAACGCAGCCTCGTCAAGCTCGTCCAGCGTCGCAAGTACCGGCAGACGACCGACGAATTCCGGGATCAGACCGAACTTGACCAGATCGTCAGGCTCGACTTCACGCAGGGACTCACCGACTTTCTTGCCTTCTTCCTTGCTGCGCACTTCCGCGTTGAAACCGATACCGCCCTTGGTGGAACGGTTTTGAATAACCTTTTCCAGACCGGAGAACGCACCGCCGCAGATGAACAGGATGTTACGGGTGTCGACCTGAAGGAATTCCTGCTGCGGATGCTTGCGACCACCTTGAGGCGGAACGGAAGCGACCGTGCCTTCGATCAACTTGAGCAGGGCCTGCTGCACGCCTTCACCGGAAACGTCCCGGGTGATCGACGGGTTGTCGGATTTGCGCGAAATCTTGTCGATTTCGTCGATGTAGACAATACCCATCTGGGCTTTTTCCACGTCGTAATCGCATTTCTGCAGCAGCTTCTGAATAATGTTCTCGACATCCTCACCCACGTAACCCGCCTCGGTGAGGGTGGTTGCGTCGGCGATGGTGAACGGAACGTTCAGCAAGCGGGCCAGGGTTTCGGCAAGCAGGGTCTTACCCGAGCCTGTCGGGCCGATCAGCAGGATGTTGCTCTTGCCGAGTTCGACGTCGTCATTCTTTTTGTCACGCTGATTCAGGCGCTTGTAGTGGTTGTACACCGCTACGGCCAGAACCTTTTTCGCACGCTCCTGACCAATCACATACTGATCAAGGATGCCGCTGATTTCTTTAGGCGAAGGCAATTTATGCGCGCTGCTTTCGGCCTGTGCTTCCTGCACCTCCTCGCGGATGATGTCATTGCACAGGTCGACGCACTCGTCGCAGATAAAGACCGAGGGGCCGGCAATCAATTTGCGTACTTCATGCTGGCTTTTGCCACAGAAGGAGCAATAGAGCAGCTTGCCGTTGTCCTCGCCGTTGCGGGTGTCAGTCATTCGTTCGATCCAAATCCGATAGGCTTGCAACACAAGATGAAGGCTATTGCGGGCTTTTTCAAGCCCGCAGGTGATCGGACCCGCCGACCAACCTTATTTTGAGCTGCTTATTTTAAGCAGGGCGCTGACTGATCACTTCGTCGATCAGCCCGTACTCACGCGCAGCGTCCGCACTCATGAAATTATCGCGGTTGGTATCGCGCTCGATTTCTTCAAGCGTACGCCCGCTGTGCTTGGCCATCAGCGTGTTGAGACGCTCACGAATGAAGAGGATTTCCTTGGCGTGGATTTCGATATCCGACGCCTGACCCTGGAAACCGCCCAGTGGCTGGTGAATCATCACACGCGAGTTCGGCAGGCAGTAACGCTTGCCCTGGGCACCGGCCGTCAGCAGGAATGCGCCCATGCTGCACGCCTGACCGATACAGGTGGTCGACACATTGGGCTTGATGAACTGCATGGTGTCGTAGATCGACATGCCCGCCGTCACCGAACCGCCCGGGGAGTTGATATAGAGATGGATGTCCTTGTCCGGGTTTTCCGCTTCAAGGAACAGCAGTTGCGCACAGATCAGGTTGGCCATGTAGTCCTCTACCGGGCCAACCAGAAAGATCACTCGCTCCTTGAGCAGGCGCGAGTAGATGTCGTAGGCGCGCTCGCCACGAGCGGACTGCTCGACAACCATCGGGACCAGGCCGCCTGCGGCCTGGATATCAGAGTTCTGCTGAATATACGAATTACGGAACATGCTCTGCAGTCACTCCCAAATAGTTATGTCTTGAATACGCATAAGCCAGCACGAAGGCTGGCTTATGGTGATTGCTTCTTACCGCAAAAGTGATCAGTCGGCTTGTGGTGCTTCTACCGGCTTGACCGCTTCTTCGTAAGAGACCGATTTGTCGGTCACGCTAGCTTTCTGCAGAACAGTATCCACAACTTGCTCTTCCAGCACAACCGAACGAACTTCGTTCAGTTGCTGGTCGTTTTTGTAGTACCAGGACACAACTTGCTCAGGCTCCTGGTAGGCCGAAGCCATTTCCTGAATCATCTCGCGAACGCGGGTTTCGTCCGGCTTGAGGTCGAACTGCTTGACCACTTCAGCCACGATCAGGCCCAGCACTACGCGGCGCTTGGCTTGCTCTTCGAACAGCTCGGCCGGCAGTTGGTCAGGCTTGATGTTGCCGCCGAACTGCTGGACAGCCTGCACGCGCAGACGGTCAACTTCGTTGGACAGCAGAGCCTTTGGCACTTCGATCGGGTTGGTGGCCAGCAGACCATCCATTACCTGATTCTTGACCTTGGATTTGATCGCCTGACGCAGCTCGCGCTCCATGTTCTTGCGAACTTCGGCACGGAAGCCTTCCAGACCGGTTTCCTTGATACCGAATTGAGCGAAGAACTCTTCAGTCAGTTCTGGCATCTTTGGCTCGGAAACGGTGTTGACAGTCACGGTGAACTCGGCGGTTTTGCCAGCCAGGTCCAGGTTCTGATAGTCCTCTGGGAAAGTCAGGTTCAGAACGCGCTCTTCACCGGCCTTGGCGCCAACCAGGCCATCTTCGAAACCAGGGATCATGCGGCCGGAACCCAGGACCAGCTGGGTACCCTTGGCGGAGCCGCCGGCGAACACTTCACCGTCGACCTTGCCGACGAAATCGATGTTCAGCTGGTCTTCGTTCTGAGCAGCGCGATCGGCCACTTCGAAACGGGTGTTCTGCTTGCGCAGGATTTCCAGCATCTTGTCCAGATCGGCGTCAGTCACGTCAGCGCTCAGACGCTCGACGGTGATGCCGTCAAAACCGGCAACAGTGAACTCAGGGAACACTTCGAAAACAGCGACGTATTCCAGGTCCTTGCCAGCTTCCAGGGACTTGGGCTCGATCGATGGCGAACCAGCCGGGTTCAGCTTCTGCTCAACCACAGCTTCGTAGAAGGAGGACTGGATCACGTCGCCTACAGCTTCCTGGCGAGCATCGGCACCGAAACGGCGCTTGATTTCGCTCATTGGCACTTTGCCTGGACGGAAGCCAGCAATCTTGGCCTTTTGGGCGGTCTGCTGCAGACGCTTGTTGACCTGGCTCTCGATGCGCTCAGCCGGCACGGTGACGCTCATGCGGCGCTCAAGAGCAGTAGTATTTTCAACAGAAACTTGCATGGATATTCCTCGTTGCACAGACGTTAGCCGGCCGTTTCCGACCCCAGAATCAAGGGCATGCATTCTAGTGGGTCAAACTCAAGAAGTCACCCTACTGAAAACGGGTAAAAAAGCAGCAGGCAATTTATAGGTGCGAATGCACGAGTGCACCTCGCCCCGATGGCAAATACAACCAATCACGCCAGGGCTCTGCGCCGACCCTTCCTATATAGAAGAGGTCGCCAATCATCTCCCTGACAGCCAGCCCCGCAAACAGGACCGGCGGACAGGACGGCATCATCGAGAAACATAAATACGACGAAACGCCCCGCCCCTGCGACCCGGAACTTGCGGCCGCCGAAACAAAAAAGGCGCCAGACTTTTCAATCTGGCGCCTTTCGAAATATGGGGTGGACGATGGGGATCGAACCCACGACAACGGGAGTCACAATCCCGTGCTCTACCAACTGAGCTACGCCCACCATATTGCCTGTTAAAGAAGCCAAACAACTTCTTTATCAAGCTCCAGCCAGGCCAACAGCCTGATCGAAGCTTTATTTGGTGCGGATGAAGAGACTCGAACTCTTACGCCTCGCGGCGCTGGAACCTAAATCCAGTGTGTCTACCAATTCCACCACATCCGCGGATGAAGCCGTTAAAGCAAAGGCGCCAGACTGTTAATCTGGCGCCTTTCGAAATATGGGGTGGACGATGGGGATCGAACCCACGACAACGGGAGTCACAATCCCGTGCTCTACCAACTGAGCTACGCCCACCATATCGCGCTACTTGTGCCAAAGCTGCCTAATGGCGCACCCGGCAGGACTCGAACCTGCGACCATCCGCTTAGAAGGCGGATGCTCTATCCAGCTGAGCTACGGGCGCCTTGTTAGCTGTACCCTTGGAGGACTACAAACTAAGTGCTTTCCAGTCTCGCAGAACCGTAATCCCGCTCAACCTTCTTAACCAGTGCTAGGCTGTGCCCGACAAGTGCGACGAATAGTATAGAGCCACCTGAAGGTCGTCAAATCCTTTTTAAAAAAAATTCATTTAATTAAAGGAGTTAGGGGAATTTGCAGACCAAGCGCCTTTGCCCTCACCTCATGACATGCGAGAATGCGTTCTCTTTTTTTCCCCTCTCGATGGTTAATCACGCGCAATGACTGCACAACTAATCGACGGCAAATCGATCGCCGCCAGCCTGCGCCAGCAGATCGCCCAACGTGTCACCGAGCGTCGCCAGCAAGGCCTGCGCACGCCCGGCCTCGCGGTGATCCTGGTCGGTAGCGATCCTGCCTCTCAGGTTTATGTCTCGCACAAGCGTAAAGACTGTGAAGAGGTCGGCTTTCTGTCCCAAGCTTATGACCTGCCTTCCGAAACCACTCAAGAAGCGCTGACCGAGCTGATCGATCGCCTGAACGACGATCCTGCGATCGACGGCGTCCTGCTTCAGCTTCCGCTTCCCGAACACCTGGACGCCTCCAGACTGCTGGAGCGCATTCGTCCGGACAAAGACGTCGACGGCTTCCATCCTTATAACGTCGGCCGCCTGGCCCAGCGTATCCCGCTGCTGCGCCCATGCACCCCCAAAGGCATCATGACCCTGCTGGAAAGCACCGGGGTCGATCTTTACGGGATGAATGCCGTCGTCGTCGGTGCGTCCAATATCGTTGGCCGCCCGATGGCGATGGAGTTGCTGCTGGCCGGTTGCACCGTGACGGTCACCCACCGCTTTACCAAGGACCTGGCCGGTCATGTCGGCCGTGCGGACCTGGTCGTCGTCGCCGCCGGCAAGCCGGGACTGGTCAAGGGCGAATGGATCAAGGAAGGCGCGATCGTGATCGATGTCGGCATCAACCGTCAGGACGATGGCAAGCTGGTCGGTGACGTGATCTATGAAACCGCCCTGCCCCGCGCCGGCTGGATCACTCCGGTGCCGGGCGGCGTTGGCCCGATGACCCGTGCCTGCCTGCTGGAAAACACCCTCTACGCCGCTGAAACCCTGCACAGCTGAGTTTCACCGCAGACGCTGACAGCGAATCGAAGAACCCCGCCCTTGGCGGGGTTCTTTTTGCCTGCGAAACACGCTCGACCACCCGACGGAAAATGACATTTTTTTCATGTTTCTCAGGACTTTCGCCCGTTGTTTGAACAACCATCGACAGTTATTCAGCCATACTCCAGAATGTCGCGCTTTTTACGAAATAGCCCGTTACAGAACGGCCTATCAACACTTTGTGAGTCTGCCAGCGTGAAAATCCGTCTTTCCATCCTGAGCCTATTTTTTGCAGTTACAGGGACTTTCCTCACGCCAATCGCCAGTGCTGACGAGACCACCGCAGCGCCGCGAGATACGAAGACACTCAAGCTCGCTTCCGGCAGTTCCCTGCTGCTGGACATGCAGACCAACAAAGTCATCTATGCCAGCAATCCTGACGTCGTCGTCCCCATCGCGTCCGTCAGCAAACTGATGACCGGCCTGGTCGTGGTCGAAGCCCGCCAGAACATGGATGAATACATCAACATCAACATCAGCGACACACCGGAAATGAAAGGCGTGTACTCCCGGGTCAAGCTCAAGAGCGAACTGCCGCGCCGGGAAATGCTGCTGATTGCCCTGATGTCATCCGAAAACCGCGCCGCCGCAAGCCTGGCCCACCACTATCCGGGAGGCTATGCCGCGTTCATTGCTGCCATGAACGCCAAGGCCCGGGCCTTGGGCATGACCAACACGCATTTCGTCGAGCCGACCGGACTCTCCCCGCGCAACGTTTCGACCGCTCGCGATTTGAGCAAACTGTTGATCGCCGCGCACAAGTACCCGCTGCTGACCGAACTGAGCACGACCAAGGAAAAAACCGTTTCGTTCCGTAAGCCCAACTACAGCCTGGGTTTCCGCAACACCGACCATTTGGTCCGCAAGCCGGACTGGGACATCCAGCTGACAAAAACCGGTTTCACCAACGAAGCAGGCCACTGCCTGGTGCTGGTGACCCGAATGAGTAATCGCCCGGTGGCCCTGGTGATCCTTGACGCCTATGGCAAGTACACCCATTTTGCCGATGCCACGCGCATGCGTAATTGGGTAGAGAGCGGAAAGAGCGCAGACGTGCCTTCCGTAGCCTTGCAGTACAAGGCAGACAAGAACCTCAAGCAGCGGCAGAGCGGCGTGGTTGAAGCGTCGCAGTAACCTTGCTGCAAACACATTAAAAAAAGCCCCGATCACTCGGGGCTTTTTTTGGCACTTCAATCTGTAGGAGCTGCCGAAGGCTGCGATCTTTTGATCTTGATTTTAAAAGATCAAAAGATCGCAGCCTTCGGCAGCTCCTACAGGTGAACCCGGTTATTCAGTCATTGGGCAGCGGCATCTGGTCGTCATCCGGGATGCCGTCGCCGGTACTTGGATCTCTCCACCCCTTCGGTTTTTCAGTGGGCACCACCGTTGGCCGCGCCATGGGATCCCTCAACGGGCTGTCCGGATCCATCACCGGATCGGTGCTTTGCTCGGGGGTCGTGGGGACGGTTTCCGGACCTTTGTCGTCGAAACTGGAATCGGTAGACATACACACCTCCATTGAACCTAAGGTTTCAGATCACCCAGTGGATCGTAGGGCTTGGCCGGAGCCTTGGGGTTGTCACCCGGCTTCACGTCCCTCGGTGCCTTGGCGGGCCCGATCGGGTCGACCTGAGGATCGGCAAGGTCCGGGGAATCGGGGTCGAAACCCAGCTCATCGCCAGAGGAATGTTCAGACGAGTGCGGACCGACGGGCGTTGTGGAGTGAGCCATGGGTGCCTCCTGATCTCGGCCCGGAACAATGATCCGGGCCTTTGAAGATCAGAGGCCGGCGACGAGCGATGGTGCCCGTCGGGTGACCAACGGACTTAGTGTGCGGCCAGGGCTTTTTTCGCCTTGGCGGCGGCCTGCTCCTGACCGGCTTGAGCCAGATCGTTGGCGGCCTTGAGCCAGCGCTGCTGATCGACCTGAGACGGGATTTGCGTCGGATTCTGGATCAGCACGGCCCAGCCACCGGCGTCCTTGAATGCCGACTCGAAGGCGCTGAAGCTCATCAGTTCGCGGCGGTTCATCCCCGCGCGCAACAGGACCGTCTGCTTCTGGCGGTTGTAGCCACCCAGAATGGCGTAACGCGGTTCGGCCCACATGGCCGAGCCCTCGGTGAAGCGCACCATCACCGGATACCCGGCGGCGACCTGAGTCAACAAGGCCGCAAGGTTGCTGTCGAGGGGATAAACCACCATCCCGTACTCGCGGGCCAGGTTCTGCATGTTCTGTTGCAACTGCGCTTCGCCCCCCGGCAAATGCAGGGGCTTTTCGAGCAAGCCTGGGGTGATCACGATGCCCTGCTGGGACAACATGCTGGCCAGCACCTGCGGTCCGCTTTGATACGCATCGCCCCTGTAGAATCGGCCGCTGAGTTCGACTCGCTCCGGCAAACGCTTGATCTCGGGTGTAACGCTCCCGGCACACCCCGCCAGACTCGCCACGCAACCGGCCATCAGCATGGCCGACAAAATTCGAGAAAATACCCGCACCATCAGCTCTCTCTTGTTCAGGTTCAGACGCCAGGCAATCCCATTCCCGGCTCGGTCGTCGATCATAGGTCGCCGCGCTGCCAGGGTATAGCTTTAAACGGCAGACGCGTGCATTCGATAGAGCGAACTGGTTGGTGACTGCCGACTTTCGGTCAATAGTCTGAAATGCAGTAACGGCTAGACTGTGTTCTAAAGAGACGACAGTGAAGCGTGTGTGCCCGCAGCAGGGCAAAGAGGAGGCGCAGATGAGCCTGACCATGATCATTGCGATGTTGATTTGCAGCTGGCTGGCGGTAGCCGCTGCCATGCTGTGGGGCGTGCTGCGCATCACTCGCCGCCACCATCACCCTGCCCCACCCGCAACGGCGCCAGAAGCGGACGAGACGCGCAGCCAACACGCCAACGCTCACTGACCGATATTTTCCTCAAACAAACGAAAACGGCCGCCTGGGTTCAGGCGGCCGTTTTGCTTTCATCTACCGTCAAGCGTCAGCGTTTACCTGCTTCTGCCGGGCCCGGCGAGACATCATGTTCAACACCTCGATCGAAGCCGAGAACGCCATGGCCGCATAGACGTAGCCTTTCGGTACATGGGCGCCGAAGCCTTCGGCGATCAGCGTCATGCCGATCATGATCAGGAAGCCCAGGGCCAGCATCACCACCGTCGGGTTGTCGTTGATGAACTTGGCCAACGGATCAGCGGCAAACAACATCACCAGCACCGACACCACCACCGCGATGATCATGATCGGCAAATGCTCGGTCATGCCGACAGCGGTAATGATGCTGTCGATGGAAAACACCATGTCCAGCATCAGGATCTGGCCGATCGCCGCAGCAAAGCCCAGGGTCACGGTGGATGTCTTGGACGTCGGATCATCCGGCGCCGGGTCCATGCTGTGATGGATCTCGGTGGTCGCCTTCCACAACAGGAACAGGCCACCGGCGATCAGGATCATGTCTTTCCAGGAAAACGCGTGGCCGAGAATCTCGATCACCGGAGCGGTCAACTGGACGATGAACGCGATGGTACTCAGCAGACCCAATCGCAGGATCAGCGCCATGCCGATACCGATGCGCCGCGCCTTCTGCCTGTGTTGCTCGGGCAGCTTGTTGGTCAGGATCGAAATGAAGATCAGGTTATCGATGCCGAGCACGATTTCCATCACCACCAGGGTGGCCAGGGCAACCCAGGCAGTGGGGCTGGCGGCAAGTTGTAAAAGGTAGTCCATGGGTCAGTCCTGACTCGTTGTAATACGGTTTAGATTTCCTGGGAGGAAGATTCGGTTTTTTCCGATTCTTTTTCCGATGATTCTTTTTTGCTGAGCAACCCGCTGGTGGCATCGTTGAGTGCTTGTTCGGCAGCCTTGTGGGTATCGTCAATCGCCTGTTTGGCGCTTTCGGCGGCCTTGCCCATCAACTGTTGAGCGCTTTTCTCGGCCTGGTCGCAACCGGCCAATACCAGTAAAGATGTGATCAACAGCGCCGTGGCTTTAATTTTCATGATGCTTCCCTCGATAGAACGAACGGGACCGAAACGATGGCCCGTTGATAGCGATGCATTCTAGGGAAGCAAACACTTCAGTAAAATTCGTATTTTTGCGGTATATACTTCGTTTTTTACGAACCCATACTTTCTTGCTTTGATGTAGGGACCGTACCTATGTTGAATTATCGACAACTGCATTATTTCTGGGTGGTGGCCAAGACCGGCAGCATCGTGCGCGCCTGCGAACAACTGAACCTCACGCCGCAAACCATCAGCGGGCAGATTTCATTGCTGGAACAGACCTTTGGCATCGAGTTGTTTCGGCGCGTCGGACGGCAACTCGAACTGACCGAGGCCGGTCGCCAGGCACTGCCCTATGCCGAACAAATGTTCCAGTTGGGTGGCGAACTGGAACTGATGCTGCGGGCACAACCCAACGAGCAGCAGATTCTGTTTCGGGTCGGGGTGGCCGACGTAGTGCCCAAGTCCATCGTCTATCGCCTGATTGCACCGACCATGGAGCTGAGCGAACCGCTGCGCATCACCTGCCGCGAAGACAAGCTTGAACGTTTGTTGGCCGACCTGGCGATCCAGCGCCTGGACCTGGTGATCTCCGATAGCCCGATGCCGTCGCACCTGGACATCAAGGGCTACAGCCAGAAACTGGGTGAGTGCGGGATCAGCTTCTTCGCCACCCCTGAGTTGGCGGCACGCTTCGGTCAGGACTTCCCGCGCAACCTGCACGGTGCGCCACTGCTGATTCCAGGTCCGGAAACCGTGGTGCGCAGCCGTTTGCAGCGCTGGTTCGCCGAGCAGCAGATCCAGCCACAGATTGTCGGTGAGTTCGACGATAGCGCCCTGATGCAGGCCTTCGGCCAATCCGGCAGCGGGATCTTCATCGGCCCGAGCGTGATTGCCGATGAAGTGCAACGCCAGTATGGCGTGCAAGTGATCGGCCAGACCGACGCGGTGAGCGAGTCGTTCTATGCCATCTCAGTGGAGCGCAAGGTCAAGCACCCCGGCATTGTCGCCATTACCGAAGGTGCCCGACGCGAGCTGTTTACAGCGCTGTAACCGCTTCGCGCGGCTTGAACGTCATCAGGGCGATGGCCAGCAGGATCGAAGCCAGAATGAAAGCGGCGGCGGCAAAGCCAAGGCCTTGCAGGCCGACGCTGTCGATCACCCGACCACCGATCATCGCGCCCAGGCCGATACCGAGGTTGGCCCCGGCGATGTTCAGCGACGCGGCAAATGCCGGCGCTTCGGGCGCGGCTTTCATCAGGCGCACATGGCTGACCAGGAACAACGCCGCCTGAGTCACGCCCCAGATGCCCATCGCCGCCGCCAGACCGAGCGGCGAATGGATGTTCGGCACCAGCGCCACCAGGCCGGCAATCATGAACGCGCAGAACATCATCGACGCCATCAGCGGATGCCGATCCACCGCCCGGCCGCCCAGGGAGTTGCCGATCAACCCGACCGCGCCGAAGCCCATCAGGCACCAACCGACCACGGTGCCGTTGAAGCCGGCCAGACGCTCGAGGATGTCGGCCAGATAGGTATAGGCCGTGAACATGCCGCTGAACACAATCACCGACAGCAACACATGGCCGAGCATCAGCGGGCTGCGCAGGATCTTGAACTGCGACACAAGGCTCACCTGATGCTGGTGCAGGTTGGTCCTGGGCAGATAGATAAACAGCAGCAGCGCCTTGGCAAAGGCGATGACCGCCAGAATCGCAAAGGCACTGCGCCAGCCGAACGCATCGGAAATCAGCGTGCCCACCGGAATGCCGAACACCGTGGCGCAGACAATGCCGAAGCCGATCTTGGCGATGGCGCGACCGGCGTAATCCGGCCCGACGATGTCCACCGCCGTTTCGCTGGCCAGCGCCCAGAACACCGGTAGCCCCAGCGCCGGGATCAACCGGGCAAACGCCATCACCCAGATGTTCGGCGCCAGCGCCGCCAGCGTATTGGCCAGGCCAAACAGGATCAGCACCGAGATGAACAGCTTGCGCCGCTCGAAGCGGGCGAACCAGGCCGTCAGGAACGGCCCGAACGCGGCCACGGTAAACGCGAACAAGGTCACCAGCAAACCGGCCTGTGGGATGCTGACCTCCAGGTCCCTGGCGATAGCCGGCAACAGGCCAACGATGATGAATTCCGTGGTCAGCACCGTGAAACCGGCGGCAGACAACAGAAGAATGGGCAACAACCGCATGCACAACTCCAGAAAACGACGACACCAGCGATAGCCCGAAGGCCCACTGGCAGACATGAAAATGAGGATGGCAAATCTTAACAGAGTGTTTTCGGATGCGGTTGCACGAACCTGCAATTCGCGTTGAAGACCAGGGCGGCAGTTCGTCACAGGTCTGAAAGATCGGTCCTGCGCTGTGATAAAGTCCGCGCCCTGAAAAAGTACACCCTGTGGTTAATGCCGATTATTTAAGGGCAAAACCTGTGGGAGCGAGCTTGCTCGCGATGGCGGACTGTCAGACAACGCAACTATGGACTGTGCCACCGTCATCGCGAGCAAGCTCGCTCCCACAAGAAATGCGACGTTCAACACCTTAAAAGACATTGATCCCTGTGTTTCCTTCTCGGTTTCCTGCCTGCGGCCTGCCCTGTTTGTTGCCGCAAACCTGCGAAACCATGCATTAATAAAAATCAGAGATGCTGTTTTATGACTGCTTCATCCCCTTCTCTATTACACCGCATTAAACGCTTGAGCCTGGTCACACAGATCGTGGTCGGCCTGATCGCCGGTATTACCCTGGCCCTGTTGGCCCCCGACGTGGCGAAATCCACGGCGTTCATCGGCAAAGTGTTTGTCTCGGCACTGAAAGCCGTCGCGCCGATTCTGGTGTTCGTGCTGGTCATGGCGTCGATTGCCAACCACAAGCACGGTCAGGAAACCCACATCCGCCCGATTCTGTTCCTGTATCTGCTGGGCACTTTCGCCGCCGCCGTGGTCGCGGTGGTTGCCAGCATGACGTTCCCGTCCAGCCTGGTGCTGTCGACCCAGGACGTCACGGTCACAGCGCCAGGCGGGATTGGCGAAGTGCTGCAAAGCCTGTTGCTGAGCGTGGTCGACAATCCGGTCAGCGCGCTGATGAACGCCAATTTCATCGGCATTCTGGCGTGGGCCATCGGCATGGGCATCGCCATCCGCCATGCCGGCGACACCACTCGTGAAGTGCTGGGCGACCTGTCCAATGGCGTGACCGTGATCGTGCGCCTGGTGATCAGTTTCGCTCCGCTGGGCATCTTCGGGCTGGTGGCCTCGACCCTGGCCACCTCCGGCTTCGGCGCCTTGATCGGCTATGCGCACCTGCTGGCCGTGCTGCTGGGCTGCATGCTGTTCGTGGCACTGGTGATGAACCCGATCATTGTCTTCTGGAAACTGCGCCGCAATCCGTATCCGCTGGTGCTGACCTGCCTGCGCGAAAGCGGCATTACCGCATTCTTCACCCGCAGTTCGGCGGCGAACATTCCGGTCAACCTGGAATTGAGCAAGCGCCTGGGCCTGCACGAAGACACCTACTCGGTATCGATCCCGCTGGGCGCGACCATCAACATGGCCGGCGCGGCGATCACCATCACCGTGCTGACCCTGGCCGCCGTACACACCCTGGGCATCACCGTGGACATTCCCACCGCGATCCTGCTGAGCGTGGTCGCGGCGATCTGCGCCTGTGGTGCTTCGGGTGTAGCCGGCGGTTCGCTGTTGCTGATTCCGCTGGCGTGTAGTCTGTTCGGCATCCCGAGCGAAATCGCCATGCAGGTGGTGGCGGTCGGGTTCATCATCGGCGTGTTGCAGGACTCGGCGGAAACCGCGCTGAACTCGTCCACCGATGTGCTGTTCACCGCGGCGGCTTGCCTGGGTGAAGAGCAGAAGGCCGAGCGTCTGGCCTGACCCCACCGCCCCATGTGGGAGCGGGCTTGCTCGCGAAGGCGGCATGGCAGGCAACATCATTTTTGAATGTGCCGGCCTCTTCGCGAGCAAGCCCGCTCCCACAGGTTTGCGGTGAAGTGAACAATGCGTGCACATGAAAAAGCCCCCGCAGCCTGAGGTTGCGGGGGCTTTTTTGTACCCGGGCGGTTTAGAACGCGCCCATGTAGTCGCGCTTGCCCACTTCCACGCCGTTGTGGCGCAGCAGTGCATAAGTGGTGGTGACGTGGAAGAAGAACTGCGGCAGGCCATAGGTCAGCAGGTAGGACTGGCCGCTGAAGCGCTTCTCTTTAGGCGTGCCCGGACGGGTGACGATCTCGATGCCTTCCTTGCCGTTGATCTGCTCAGGCGTGAACTCGCCGATGTAAGCCAGAACTTTGCTCAGCAGCGCTTGCAGTTCGGCGAAAGTGGTTTCGGTGTCGTCGTACTTCGGCACTTCAACTTCGGCCAGACGGGAAGAAACGCCCTTGGCGAAATCAACGGCGATCTGTACCTGGCGCACCAGCGGGAACATGTCCGGGAACAGGCGCGCTTGCAGGAAGGCGTTAGGGTCGATGTTTTTTTCGGCGGCGTGAGCCTCGGCCTTTTTCAGTACATCGCTCAGGGCGTTGAGCATTTGCTGGAAAACAGGCACGGAAGCGTCGTACAGGGAAATGGTCATGGCAGGTCTCGTGTGGTGATGGGAAGATCACGTGAAACCTGTGGGAGCGAGCTTGCTCGCGATGGACGTGAACGATAACGCGTTCTGTCTGAATACACGCGTCGCGCTGGAGTCCATCGTCGGAACGCCGCCCGGAGCAAGCTCGCTCCCACAGGGGTTCGATTTTGGCCGATTATAGCCGCGTGCCGCCCATCTGAGACCGGTCTTTTTCAGCTGCCGTACACTTTGGCCGCCGGGACCGCTTGCATCAGCAGCTGCGCGACAGCATCCCCCATCTCGCCAACCGCCCAGCGGCCCTGGCGATCCAGTTGCGGGCCACGGCGCCAGCCATCGGCGATCGACAACTTGCCACCCTCGACTTCGAACATCTGCCCGGTCACCTCGGCGGACGCCTCGGAACCCAGCCACACCACCAGCGGCGCGACGTTTTCCGGGGCGAAGTAATCGAAGCCCGCTTCAGGCTTTTTCATGGTGTCGGCGAACACCTGCTCGGTCATCCCGGTCCGCGCGGCCGGCGCCAGGGCATTGGCGGTGATCCCGTAACGACGCAGTTCGGCCGCCTGCACCAGCGTCAGCGAAGCAATACCGCCCTTGGCCGCCGCGTAGTTGGACTGGCCAATGGAACCCTGCAAACCGGCGCCGGAACTTGTGTTGATGATTCGCGCATCGACCTTGGCACCACCCTTGGCCTGCTCACGCCAGTACTTCACGGCGTGGCTGGAAATGCAGAAGTGGCCTTTGAGGTGCACGGCCACCACGGCGTCCCAGTCGGACTCGCTGAGGCTGGCGAACATGCGGTCGCGGCAGATGCCGGCGTTGTTGACCACCACGTTCAGGTCGCCAAAGGTTTCGACGGCCTGGCGCACGATCAGCCCCGCCGAGTCGTAGCGGGTGATGTCGTCGCTGTTGGCCACGGCACTGCCGCCCTGGCCGAGGATTTCGCCGACCACGGCCAGTGCCGCTTCGCGGTTGATGTCGTTGACCACCACCTTCGCGCCTTCGGCGGCGAAGGCCATCGCGTAGGCGCGGCCCAGACCACCGCCGGCACCGGTGATGATCACGACGCGGTTTTCACAGATTTTCATGTTCTAGATCCTTCAAATTCATCACTACGCGACACAATCCCCTGTAGGAGCGAGCCTGCTCGCGATGGTCGTTAACGAATACGCGGGGTATCTGAATAACCGCGTCGTTCTTGAGTCCATCGCGAGCAGGCTCGCTCCTGCAGGATCGGTGTGTTTCCTGATTTACAAACGTTCGATGATGGTCACATTGGCCTGCCCACCGCCTTCGCACATGGTCTGCAGGCCAAAGCGTCCGCCGCTGCGCTCCAGTTCATGCAGCAAGGTGCACATCAAGCGGGTGCCAGTGGCGCCGAGCGGATGGCCGAGGGCAATCGCGCCACCGTTGACGTTGGTCTGTTCGTGCGGATAGCCCGTCTCTTTCAACCAGGCCATGGCCACCGAAGCGAAGGCTTCGTTGATCTCCACCCGGTCGATGTCTTGCAGTTTCATCCCCGCACGCTTGAGCGCATAAGCCGTGGCCGGGATAGGCGCGGTGAGCATCCAGATCGGATCTTCGGCGCGCACGCTCAGGTGATGGATGCGTGCCCGGGGCGTCAGGCCGTAACGCTTGAGCGCCGCCTCCGAGACGATCAGCATCGCACTGGCCGCGTCGCAGGTCTGGCTCGACACCGCAGCGGTGACCCGGTCGCAGCCGAACAGGAATTCCAGCTCGGCCATTTTTTCCAGGCTGGTCTGGCGCGGCGTTTCATCGTGCAGCACACCGGCCAACGGCACGATTTCGCGATTAAAGCGACCTTGCTCGATGGCCTGCAGGGCCCGTCGATGGGACTCCAGCGAATAGGCTTCGAGCTGCGCCCGGGACAGGTCCCACTTTTCGGCGATCATCTGCGCCGAACGGAACTGCGTCGGCGGTTGCGCGCCGTAACGCCGCACCCAGCCTTCGGAGCCGCTGAACGGATCAGTGAAGCCCAAGGGCTCGGCAGCGATCATCGCCGAGGAAATCGGGATCTGGGTCATGGTCTGCACGCCACCGGCGATGACCACGTCCTGGGTGCCGCTCATCACTGCTTGCGCCGCGAAGTGCACCGCTTGCTGGGACGAACCGCACTGGCGATCGATGGTGGTGCCCGGCACTGATTGCGACAGGCCGGCCGCCAGCCAACTGGTGCGGGCGATGTCACCGGCCAGCGGGCCGATGGTGTCGACACAGCCGAAGATCACGTCGTCGTAATCCTCGTCGGGAATGTCATTGCGCTCGACCAGTGCGCGCAAAACATGCGCGCCCAGATCGGCGGCGTGAATCTGGCTCAGACCACCCTTGCGCCGCCCGGTGGGCGTGCGCAGGGCGTCGACGATATAGGCTTCAGGCATGGTCTACCTCGGTGAAAAAATTGAAATCTGGTATTGAGAGCGCCGAAAAACCTGTGGGAGCGAGCTTGCTCGCGATGAGGCCGACACATCCAACATTGATGCCATCTGACGCACCGCCATCGCGAGCAAGCTCGCTCCCACAGGGATTTCGTCACCCTTACTGACGGGTTAAAACGTACTGCCCGCACCCAGCATCGGCTCGCCGTCGAACAGCGCCGCGCGAATCCGTCCTTTGTGACGGCCACGATCGCCCCAGACCTTGTCCAGCGCCCAGGCGCGTTTCATGAACAAATGCAGGTCGACTTCCCAGGTGTAACCCATGGCACCATGGGCCTGGATGGTGTTCTTCGCCGCGAGCATGGCCGCTTCCGCCGTTGCCAGCTTGGCGTGGGACACCAGCACGTCCTGCCCCGGTTGCTGCTCGGCCAGCGCATAAGCGGCGCGGTACAGCGGGCCTTTGGCGAACTCGATCTGCACCGCGACGTTGGCCATCAAATGCTTGACCGCCTGGAACGAACCGACCGGCTTGCCGAACTGCTTGCGCTCGAAGGTGTAGTCCACCGCCAGGTCGACCATGCGTTTGGCCAGCCCCAGTAATTGCGCGGCGCTGGCGAGAGCGCCTCGGTTGAAGGCGGCCGCCCACAGTTGCCTTCCTTGTTCGCCGCTGGCCACGCAAGTAGCGTGAGTCGGCGTCCATTCGACCTGGAACAGTTGACGGCTCGGGTCGACCGACTCATTGCGGGTCAGGCGCACGGCATCGCGCTCCAGTGCATGCACTTCATCGCCATGGGCCAGCAACAGCAGATCGGCAACATGGGCATCGCTGACCAGCGGGTTCCCCGGTTCAGAAACGGTCAGACGTGCACTGCCCTCGGCAACTCGCGCCAACCAGTATTGCTTGAGCGTCGCGTGTTGCTCATCGAGGGCGGCGAGCATCGGCACGCCCACCAGCATGGTGTCCACCAGCGGTTCGGGCAGACCGGCGTAACCGCATTCCTGAGCAATCAGCACGAAATCCAGTTCATTCATGCTCATGCCGTCCTGCGCCTCGGGCACGGTCAGCGCGGTCAGGCCCAGTTCCACCAGTTGCGCCCAGAGTCGCTCACTGCGCCCGCTATCGCTCTGCCACAGTTCGCGAATGCGTTCCGGGGTGACTTCGTTGATCAGGAAGCTGCGGACGTTGTCCTGAAACAGCAGTTGGTCGCGGCTGAAACTAAAGTCCATGGTCTATTCCTCAGGCACGCGGCATGCCGAGCATGCGTTCGGCAATGATGTTGCGCTGAATCTCGTTGGTGCCGGCGTAGATCGGCCCGGCCTGGGCAAACAGGAAACCTTCCAGCCAATGGCCGACGTCACCGGCGGCCGGGGCTTGCGGCAGCAGCTCACCACGCAGGCCAAGAATGCTCATGGCGGTGTCGTGCATGCGCTGGTCGAGTTCGGACCAGAAGATCTTGTTGGTCGACGATTCCGGCCCGATCTTGCCGCCCTGCACCAGTTGCGAGGCCGTCATGTAGGTGCTCAGGGTGTACGCCTCGGCATCGAGCCAGGCGCGCATCACCGCCTCACCGATGGCCGGGTCGCGGTCGGCCTGCTCACGGTTGGCCAGGTACAGCTGCACCAGACGCTTGGCGGTTTCCTGGAAACGCGCCGGCGAACGCAGCAACAAACCGCGCTCGAAACCGGCGGTGGACATCGCCACGTGCCAGCCCATGCCTTCGCCGCCGAGGGCGTTTTCCACCGGCACCTTGACGTCGTCGAAGAAGATTTCGGCGAAACCCGGCAAACCATTGAGCTGCGGAATCGGCCGCACGGTGATGCCCGGCGTATTCAGCGGCAGCAGGATGAAGGTCAGGCCGTGATGGCGCTGGGACTGTGCATCGGTACGGAAAATACCGAACACCCAATCGGCCCACACCGCGCGGGTCGACCAGGTCTTCTGGCCATTGATCACGTAGTGGTCGCCCACCCGTTCCGCCTTGGAGCGGATCGCCGCCATGTCGGAACCGGCACCCGGCTCGGACCAGGCCTGGGCCCAGATGTCTTCGCCGGTGGCCATGCGCGGCAGAAACCGAGCCTTTTGTTCTTCGCTGCCGTACTCCATCAGGGTCGGGCCGAGCAGGAAGATACCGTTCTGGTTGACCCGTGCCGGTGCCCCGGAACGGTAGTATTCCTCCTCGAAAATCAGCCACTCGATCAGGTCGCAGCCGCGCCCGCCGAGTTCGGTCGGCCAGGTGACCATGCCCCAACGGCCTTCGTTGAGCTTGGCTTCCCAGGCGCGGTGCTCGGCAAAGCCCTGTTCGGTGTCGAACGATTGCAGCGGTTCACTCGGTACATTGGCCGCCAGCCAGGTCCGCGCCTCGGCACGAAAGGCCTGCTGGGCCGGGGTATAGGTCAGGTCCATGGATATGCCTTCAGCCGTTGAATCGGGCATCGCGTTTCTCGACGAACGAGTCGCGTGCTTCCTGAGAGTCCAGTGAGCGGTAGGCTTCGAGGGTGAAGCCCTGCTCCCAGCGGTATTTGTCTTCCAGATTGCCGTCTTCGATGCCGGTCAGCGCTTCCTTGGCCAGGCTGATCATGCCCGGGCTCTTGGCGGCGATGGTGCGGGCGATCTGCAACGCGGCTTCACGCAAGTCTTCACGCTTGACCACCTGCTCCACTGCGCCCAGGCGGTAAGCCTCGGCGGCGTCGATCGGCTCGCCGGTGAAGTACATGTGGCGGACCTTCTGCACCGGGAACAGCCGCTGCAAATGCGCGCCGCCGCCCATGGCCCCGCGATCCACTTCCGGCACACCGAAGGTGGCGCACTCGGACGCGACAATGATGTCGGCAGCGCCGCAGATACCAATGCCGCCGCCCAGCACGAAGCCGTGCACGGCCACTATCACCGGTTTCGGGTTGCGGTGAATGGCCTTGAAGCTGTCGTAGTTGCCCTTGTTCACCGCGACGATCAGGTTGCCGTCGGCGGCCAGTTCCTTGATATCGACCCCGGCACAGAAGCCGCGACCTTCAGCACGGATCAGGATCACCCGCACGTCGTCGTTGCGGCCCAGGCCCTCGATCTCGCTGGCAATATCAGCCCAGCCCTGGTTGTTGAAGGCGTTGACCGGTGGCCGGTTGAACACCAGTTCGGCAATGCCGTTATCGATGCTGACGCTAAATGGTTTCATGGTTTCCTTCCTTCACAATGCATGGCCCCTTCACGACACACGGCGGCACAGCTCGCCCAGGCGCGCTTCGGCGTCGCGGACGATCTGTTCAATCAATTGGGCGCAGCTGGGCAAGCTGTCGATGGATGCGGCGATCTGTCCGGCGGGCAACACGCCCGCGGCCGGTTGCCCGTCGACCATGGCTTTCTGGATCACCATCGGCGCGTTGGCGGCCATGATGCTTTGCGCGGCGGTCAGCTCTCCGGCACCGCGCATCTTCAGCGCGCTGGTCAGCAGTTGCGTCAGGCTCATGCCCGTGTGGCGGCGGTAGGCCAGACCACTCTGCAAGGCCAGCAACAGGCGCTTGAGACCGCCGCTGTTTTCCAGCTGGTTGAGCAACTCGTTGCGGATCATCCGTTGCGGCATGCCGTCGATGGCGCGGCTGATGATGATCGCCGCCGGGTCTTTCACTGCCAGGTAACGCGCCAGGGTCGCCTGGGGCACCGGGCTGTCGGCACACATCAAAAAACGTGTGCCCATGGCGATGCCTTCGGCACCGTAGGCCAATGCAGAAACCAGGCCCTTGCCGTCCTTGAAGCCGCCCGCCGCCACCACCGGCACTGAGACCGCGTTGACCACTTGATCCAGCAGCATCGAGGTCGGTACGGAACCGGTATGCCCACCGCCCTCGCCGCCCTGTACGGTCACCGCATCGGCGCCCATTTCCACGGCTTTCTGCGCATGCTTGAGCGCACCTACCGTGGGGATGCACACCACGCCGGCATCCTTAAGGCGGCTGATCATTTGCTTGCCCGGCGAACGGCTGTAGCTGACCGCACGGACTTTGTGGCGCAACACCAGCTCGACGATCTCGCCGGCATTGGCCTGGTACATGTGGAAATTCACCCCGAACGGCTGATCGGTCAGGCGCCGGGTTTCGAGGATCGCCGCTTCCATCTGCTGCGGTTCGATGGTGGCCCCGGCGAGAAAACCGAAACCACCGGCATTGCCCGTGGCCGCCACCAGTTTCGGATCGGCGACCCAGCCCATGGCGGTCTGGATGATCGGATAGCGGCAACCGAGCAGCTCGGTCAGGCGGGTATTCAACGAAATCGCCATGCTCACGCCTCGCCCGTTTTGCGCTGGGAACTGGCCATGGCCTTGGCGTCGTAGCCGCCGAGGCGGTCGCCGGACACCAGTTCGTTGTGGGCATGGGCGAAGTGATGCAGGCCGAACACCATGTCCATGGTCGCGCGCTTGCCCATCAGGTCTTCGGCGTTGTTCACCGCTTGCTTGCTCAATTGCAGGCCCAGGCGCGGCATCTGGGCGATGCGCCCGGCGATGTCGAGGGTCTGCTGCTCCAACTCGTCGCGAGCAACCACCCGATTGAGCATGCCCATCTGATAGGCACGCGGTGCCGGCATGCGTTCGCCAAGGAACAGGAATTCCTTGGCGATGCGCGGGTTCAATTCATGCACGTGGGCGAAATACTCGACCCCGGGAATGCCCATGCGCACCACCGGATCGGCGAAGTAAGCATCCTCGCTGGCGACGATCAGGTCACACACCCAGGCCAGCATCAGCCCACCGGCAATGCACGCGCCCTGGACCATGGCGATGGTCGGCTTGGGCATCTCGCGCCAGCGCCGGCACATGCCCAGGTAGACTTCCTGTTCGCGGGCATAGAGAAACTCGCCGCCCGGCTTGTTCACATGGTCGTACCACAGGCTGGCGCGATCGAAGCTCTTGTCGACGTCGCGGCCCGGGGTGCCGATGTCATGCCCGGCGGAGAAATGCTTGCCGGCGCCGCGCAACACGATGACCTTCACTTCATCGTCATCGCAGGCCCGGCGAAACGCCGCGTCCAGCGCATAAGTCATCTGCGAGTTCTGCGCGTTGTGGTACTCGGGGCGGTTCATGGTGACGATTGCCACCGCGTCGCGCACTTCGTACAGGACCACTTCGGCCTCGTTCTTGTCGTTATGTTCAGCCATCACTTGTCTCCGAAAACGCGGGCGCTCAGCGCTGGCCTGGCGGGTTGTCTTTAAGCTGCAGGGCGCGCAGGTTGTGCGGGTCCAGACGCTGGATCAGTTGCAATTGCTCGGTGGTCGGGGCCGCGGTGGTCGGGCAGTCGTCCGGCACGTGCAACTCGAAGCCGGTGTTGTCCTGGACCTGCGTCGCCGTCACGCCGGGGTGCAGCGAACGGATGCGCATCTGCCGTTGCGGGCCCTGGAAATCCAGGACGCAGAGGTCGGTGATGATCAGGCGGATGTCGATGTCGTCCAGCGACCAGCCGCGCGCCAGGCGGGCCGGGTTGTAGCCGACCGAGGCGACCATATCGACCTCGCCTTCGACGAACACCCGACGGTTGTGGCTCGGCACGCAAAACGAGTTGGCGTGGCTGATCGAGTTGCCGGGGAAACCGCGCACGCCGAGCATCTGCGCCTTGGGTTTGGCGTAGTCGCCGATGCAGGAAATGTTCGCCTGGCCAAAGCGATCGATCTGAGTCGGGCCGACCAGTGCATGGCGCTTGCCGCCCCAGACGTTATCGAAAATCCGCGAGAAACCCATCCAGCTGTCGCGCTTGGGCTCATAGCCCTTGCGTGCGCCCAAAGGCACCGGCTCGGCGACCATGTAGGCTTCGGAATCGGTCATCAGCAGTTGCGGGTTGCTGGTCAGCATGGCCAAGGATGCCGCCAGGCGCGGGATCACACCGATGCCGGAGGCCAACACTTCGCCGTCTTCGCGCCAGGCTTCGGAGGCGGCGCAGATCATCAGCTCGGCGAGGCTGTAAGTGGTAGTGCTCATCGCAAGGCTCCCTTAGAAAATCGGCAACGGCAGTTCACGGATCGCAGCCAGGCCGCCAACCTTGTCCAGGTACTGTTCGTGGGTGCAGTCGACGTATTCCCGCACGTAACCTTCCCAGCCATCGGCGGCCTGCACCGTGGCGTTGTAGGCCTTGAAGTGCGCGACGTCGAACCCGTACAGCGGCGCGCAGGACGACGGATGCGCACCGCCCGGCACGTGGGCCACGGCTGTGGTCAGGTTGCGTTCCCAGAACACTTGATGGGCATGGGCGCTGTCCTGATGGAAGTACTCGCTGTCGACCAGTTCATCGCAAGTCACGTAGCTGTGGGTCGCGGCCCGCACGAACAGGTCGTCCATGTAGTGATCCGGGCCGCTGATCTGGCACACGCCGCGTTTGTCGGCACGGTCGACGTGCACCAGTGCTGCGTCGAGCTTGAGGGCCGGCATCGCCACCCAATCCTTGCCATCGGCGTAGGGCGAGGCGATCAACTTGATCTGGCGGTTGTGGCGAAGCACATCGGTGCCCAAGCCCACGGCGGTCGGAATGAACGGCACATTCATCGCCGCCGCCCGCAGACCAAGCAACAGCATGCCTTCATCGATCTCCATCACATCCAGCGCCGCCTCCTGGCGCGCCTTGCGGAAGTACGGCTCCAGCGGAATGAAATCCAGGGAGACGAAGGCGAACACCAGTTTCCTGATCTTGCCGGCGGCGCAAAGCATGCCGACATCGGCTCCGCCATAGGCCACCACAGTCAGGTCCTTGAGGTCCGAGCGCAGAATCTCCCGCACCAGCGCCATCGGCTTGCGGCGCGGGCCCCAGCCACCGATACCGATGGTCATGCCATCACGCAGTTGGCCGACGATCTCGGCGGTGGTCATTTGCTTGTCCATCGTCATGTTCCTCATTGGCGACCGACACTGAAGTCGTGGCCCCAGTGGCTGACCACGGTACTTTCGAACGGCGTGTGGCGGTCCCAGTCGACCACCAGGCCGTCGCAGCCGTACTCCAGGTCAAAACCGGACGGGGTCTTGATATAGAAAGAAATCATCTGGTCGTTGGTGTGCTGGCCGAGGGTGGCCGACAGCTTCACGCCGTTGGCGTGGACGCGGTCCAGGGCACGACCGACTTCGTCCAGCGCGTTGACCTCGACCATCATGTGCACGCAGCCGTGGGGCATCGGGCACTCGAAAATCGCCAGCGAGTGGTGACGGCCGTTGTTGCAGTGCAGGAAGTGGATGCGCTTTTGCGGCTCGGCCGGGTCCGGGGTGAAGCGGACTTTCATCAGGTCCGACAGGCCGAATCCCATCACTTGTTCGTAGAAGTCGCGGCAGCGTTCGAAGGCCGGCGCCGGCAACACCACGTGGCCCATGCCGAGGTCGTTGGTGACAAAGCCTTTGACGCCCACCGGCGAAACAAAACGGGCGAAGTCCTGCAGCGGGCCCCAGAAAATTTCGTGGCGGTTGCCATCCGGATCGCTGAAGTGCACCAGCTCCTGGACCTTGCGCAGTTCGGCTTCGGACGCGGTGCCACGGGTCACTTGCACGTCGGCCTGTTGCAGCTCGCTGACCGCCTGCTCCAGCGCCGCCTTGCCGGCCACTTCCCAGCCGCAGGCACCGAAGCCGTTCTCGGCACTGTTCTGCACCAGCACGCGGTAATGACGCTCGTCCATTTTCAGGTACAAAAGCTCATCGTCGCCGCTGACCATCATGCCCAGCACCTGGCTTGCGTAATGGCGCCATTGCGCCAGGTCGCTGGATAACAGGGTGACGTAACCCAGACCACGGATATCCATGGATGCACTCCTCGTTTTACTCAGGCCGTGCCGCCCTTCGGCGACTGCCGGGGGAGACTTTATGTAAGGGCTATTTGTAGGAGCTATTCAAACGGGTTCGGGGAGGGGCAACATCGTCCAATGGGACTAGCGGAAATGACGGGGTACACGCATTCAAAACTGTGGGAGCGGGCTTGCTCGCGAAGGCGGCGTGTCAGTCAACAGAGATGTTGAATGTACGGGCCTCTTCGCGAGCAAGCCCGCTCCCACAGGGGTCAGTGGTATGGCGGGTTTATGCGGCCGGTTCGATTTGATCGAGCACGCGGTTCGCGGTGATTTCGGCGAGCATGACGCTGTTGGAAATGCCCAGCAGTGCATTACGGTCACCGCCCTCCAGATGATCCACCAGTTGATGCACCATCACATCCACCGAGGCCAACGTCTCGACCAGATAAACCACCAGGGTTTCGGTCGTGGCCTCAGGGTCGACGCTGAACAGCGTGCTGATTGTTCGAGGGGTGGCTTTGATGTCGGCGATTGAAGGGAAGTGGTAAGCGAGGGCTCGCTCGGCGGCTTCGTTGAGTTTTTTGGAATCGGGGCTTTCGTAGGGAGATGTCGGATCAGCGTCCGGAGGATTTGGCGTAGGTTTGATCATAGTGTGGATTCCTGATGTGGGCTGGAACCACTTCTCTACTAAAAGAAGGGGTGGCAGCTGTACGCAGGTTAGTAGACCGGGGAATCCAAGAAGCCGGCGCGCCCAAGGGCGCCCTACGTACAGCCACCATCAAAATGCAGGCATACAGCCTGATTGATGCGTTGTACGTCTTGGATTAAGCCTCGGGCTACTAAACCCGATCACTGGGAATCAGTGACACAGATCAAGTTACCGCGGGGCCCCAAGGCGCACAAGCCGGCGGATTCTGGCGTACCTGTAGGCAACGACGCAAGGCGTTGTAGCTTTCAAGAAGTGATTCCGACAGGCATTAAACAACCCTCACAAACACCCATAGGAGCTGCCGAAGGTGTCGTGGCTGTGGGCTTACTGCAGGTATAAAAAAACGGGCCATAAATGGCCCGTTTGAGGAAAGTGCAATTGTGTTCACAGCCGAGGAAAATCCTACAGGCTCAAGACGCTGCGCATTTGCGCTGTGATTACTGGGTAGACTTGGCTTCTCGCACTTTCTTTTGCTCTGCCAGGGCTATTTCCTTGAAATCATAGGTCGGAAAGAACTCTGTCCGGTAACTTCCCCACGCGGTGTTTTCAAGTGCGAGGTTGACCGCTGCGAGACGCGAGGCAGGCAGGCGTAGAACGATGACCTGCCCTATTCCCATGGTTATATTCCAGCTGACAACCTCCACCCCGGCCGGAGGGAACACCTTGTAAAATTCCTGTTTGGCGAGTTGCTCTTTCAACTCTCCCAATGGGCGCGATTGATCGTGCTTCAGGAAAACAGTCAGCATGAGTGCATTATCTTGCGTGGCGATAGCGTCTTTTGCGACCGAAGACGTTGTCGGCTGTGCATGGGCGCCAGCCGAGTATATTCCGGCCAGCAGTAGCGTAGACATCAATAGCGTTCTGAACTTCATACTCATGTTGCACCTTTTATTTTTAGGTTTTTATGGATGTTATTTCAGAGTGGCGTCATTTAACGCGGGCACCTTGAAGCATCGAAATAATTACTTAATAAATGACTACCGAAAGGCGTTTAGTGCGACATCGAGGTTTTTAAAGGTCCTTTGTAGGGCGCATGGACCACATAGATCCGGACAGGGGCATTGGTGTCTACCATGTCACGAGGCACCTCTCGTGAGTAGGTGAATTCTTCGTCATTCAACTTTTCCAGTCTTCTGACCACCGTTCTGACCGTTCCTTTATCAGGCACCAGGATATGCGTTGTTTTATCACCGGTGACAAGGAAGTAACCGCCGCCGCCATTGTCATACTTTGATTGCCCGGTTTCGGTATAAAAAAATTCATAGCGATTACGTCCGGGATCCCACATTGATATTCCAACAACACCCGGATATTTCTCCTTGAGGTCTACTTCCGGGGCTCCCTCTATGTAAACCTTGGTTGTCAACCATTGAGGAGATGTGGCAAGTGCTTGAATATCAGTCTTATCCTCCATCTGCTTTCCGTGGCTGACAAGTGGACTGAGTAGTCCAGCGAGGAGCAGGCCTGTAAACATTGCGTTGTATTTTCGCATGGAATGATTCCTTGCCGAGTTTAGTGGCGACGCTTGTTTGTTGTTTTTGCTCTCGTAAAAAATAATCACTGCGAGCAGCTGATGAAATATAGGAGTGATATCAACCACTCACAACACCCAGGTATATATTTGAAACAATTACAGCAGCAATGACCTTCAATAAAGGCCAACAAAATAATGGGCGTTTGGACCTCTTCGTCAAGACCGGGAAATCACAGTAGGAGTTTTCGCTGATCGCAACTTTTTCGGAGTCGATGGAAAATAAAGATCAAAAAATCGCAGCCTTCGGCAACTCCTACAGAGGTGTGGTGGCTGCGGGATTAGTGCAGGCATAAAAAAACGGGCCTTGGGGACCCGTTGGAAAGTTGGCCTGGCGTCCGTGCCAGGCCTGAAACATATGGGATTGATAGCCTTGTGCTGCATCCTGTGGCGAGGGGGCTTGCCCCCGCTGGACTACGAAGTAGTCCCAAATCCAGGCGACACGGAATGTCTGAAAAACCGTGCAACCCTGTTTTGCGACCGCTGCGCGGCCGAACGGGGGCAAGCCCCCTCGCCACAGGTTCGGTCCGAATGGAGAGCATTCGTTAACCAACAGGCCTCGTCCGGCATCAACCCTTGCGAAAGTGCGGAATCACCTTCTCGCCAATGTTCTTCAGTGTCTCGAGCTGCGCCCACTGCGGCACGGTGCCCATCTGGCAGATGAACAGGATTTCGTCGGCGCCGGCGTCGATCAGCCGCTGCACGTAGCCGATGCAATCCTCGACCGTGCCGTAGGCGTGGTTCGGGTTCATCATGGCCATGGTCGGGTCGGAGAAGTCGACGCTGACTTCTTCGGAGGCGAAGCGCGACTTGATCACGCTCTGGCCGTTGCCGTCGACGAAGGTGTCGTCCTTCCACTTCTGCGGATCCGGGCGCTCGCCACCGCCGTACCAGTAGCCCAGGGATTCCATGAAGTAACGCTGGCCACGGATACCGATGCGGCGCGCTTCTTCGTTGTCGTCCAGCACGATGGCCGGGCACAAGGCTGCGATGTGCCGGTTCGGGCGGAAGCCCACTTGCTTCTTCTCATCGCGGTTGTCGTAGGCCGAGTGATACACCTCAACCTTCTTGGCGATTTCTTCCGGGCCACCGAAGCCCAGCACCAACGCGCCCATGCCACGACCGCCGGCATTCTTCAGCGACTCGGTGTTGGTGCACGCCAGGTACATCGGCGGGTGCGGGTCCTGATACGGCTTTGGATGGATCGGGCGTTTGGGGATCTGCACGAAGTCGCCGTTGTGCTCGATCTCGTCCTGCACGAACATTTTCGGGATCAGGTACATCATCTCGTCGATCTGCGGCTGCAAGGTCGCCAGGTCATAGCCGAAGGTGCCGGCTTCCTGCTGGGTGCCGCCCTTGCCGACGCCAAAGTGCACACGGCCCTTGGACAGCAGGTCGAGGGTGGCGATGCGCTCGGCGACTTTCACCGGATGGTTCATCGCCGGAGGCAGGCAGACCACGCCGTGGCCGATACCGATGCGCTCGGTTTTACCGGCCACGAAAGCCAGCATGGTTTCCGGCGCGGACATGTGCGAGTAGTTGCTCAGCGCCGTGTGCTCTACGCACCAGAAGGTGTCGAAGCCGAGCTTGTCGGCCAGCACGGCCTGCTCGACCGTGTCTTCGAAAATCTTGCGGTCGCCTTCGCGGCTGGAGTCCACCGTCTGGGCTTCGTAAATCAGGGAAAATTTCATGGTTGATCCTTGTGCTTATTTGGATGCGCAGTCGGCGCCGTAGACCTTCGCCTTACCGCCAATGCTCGTGCATCGACGGGGCGCTCGAATCACGCAAACGGACTAGCCCGTTTCATAGAAAAAGAGCTGTAGGGAAGCGTCAGAGGAAAAAGTCGCTGCTGTCCTGCCCCATGCTCACGCCGCCAAGGTTCCAGGCGTACTTGGCCGGGCTGTTGGCGACGTGGGCGCGACCGGTGTGAATGTCGCGGAAGGCACGGTTGATCGCGTGACTGCGGAAGATCGTCGAGGCACCGCTGTTGAACATCAGGTCACCAACGGCCTTGGCGCACTTGTCGGCCACCAGCGCCGAGTCGTAACGCATCTTCACCCGCTCGGGCATGCTCAACGGCTCACCCTTCTGCGCGCGCTCCAGCATCAAGGCGAAGTTGCGATGCAGCACGGTTTTGCACTCGTCGACGCAGACCATGGCATTGGCCAGGGCCGATTGCGCAGCCGGGTCCTGGACCATCTTGCGACCGTCATTGACCCCGACCCGGGCGCGGTTGTGCTCGACAAACTGATCCACCGCACCTTGCAGGGCACCGATGGCGGACGACGACACTGCACGCACGAAAATCTGCCCGAACGGCAGGCGGAACAAGGGCGCGGTGTTGACCGCATTGCCCGGACTGTTCTGCATGAAACCGTCGAGCGCGCGATGGGTGCGATACTCGGGAACGAAGGCGTTTTCCACCAGAATGTCGTGGGAGCCGGTGGCTTCCAGGCCCATGACGTTCCAGTTGTCGAGAATCTGGTAGTCGCTGCGCGGCACCAGGAACGTCCGGTAATCCGGCGCCCCGCCCGTCTCTTCCGGCGGCACCAGCGCACCGAGGAACGCCCAGTCGCAGTGCTTGCTGCCGGAAGAAAAGCCCCAGCGCCCGCTCAACTTGAAACCACCGTCGACCCGCTCGACCTTGCCCACCGGCATATAGGAAGAGGAGATCAGCACGCTGGAATCGCTCCCCCAGACATCCTGCGCGGCGCGGTCGTCGAACAGCGCCAGCTGCCAGTTGTGGATCGCCACCACCCCCAGCACCCAGGCCGATGACATGCAGCCTTCGGCCAGGGTCATCTGCACGTCGAAGAAATCCTTGGGCTCCAGCTCATAGCCTTCCCAACGGGACGGTTGCAGGATGCGAAAGAACCCGGCGTCGTGAAAATCCTTCAGGGTTTCTTCAGGCAACTGCCCGGCTTGCGCAGCATTCAGGGCGCGTTCACGCAGGATCGGCACCAACTCACGGGCACGTTGGCTCAGACGCTGGCGAATCAGGTCTTGGTTGAGCATTTTTATTGTTCTCCTTTGTTCACCCCATCCGCCGGGGCGCGCGTGCAACGGGGCGGGTGTAGTGCCCCTACGCTGGCATTCAAACAATGCGCAAAGCGGCGGGCATCCCTCAAACGGACCATGTGGTTTTGGGGAACAGGTATCTGGGTGGGGGTGAATCAGAAAGTGATGTACCTGGTCGACTGACAGGTCGCTATCGCGAGCAAGCTCGCTCCCACAGGTACTCAGTACATCAGCAAGATTTCGGTCAGCTGGCAGGCCATCTTCGCGAGCAGGCTCGCTCCCACAGTTGATCCGGGTATGCCTGCGAGAGATTGGTCGGCTGGCAGGCCGCCTTCGCGGGCAAGCCCGCTCCCACAATTTGAACGGTGGGCATCAGCAAGATCTTGGTCGGCTGTCAGGCCGCCATCGCGAGCAGGCTCGCTCCCACAGAAGAGCAAAAGCAGAGCAGCCCACACCACGCCGCTTCTCACCACTCATCAGGCCGAGCGTTAGCTCGCCTGCAGCTCTTGATCTTGATCCACCCGCCCCCTCGGCAGGCTGAGCGCAGGTGTTCATCCGGGGATGGGCGCGCAGCGCCGTTCGACGCAGTCGAACTCATTGCATGTAGGTCGAAGCGAAGCCGACCGGAGGGCAATGCCCCCGGATGAATACCGGAGCGAAGGTACCCCGAGCCTCAGCGAGGGGCCGTACGTAAGGGGCGAGCGTTTTTTGCTTCCTTTTTTAGGCGCTTGTAAAAAAGGGAGTCGCCGTAAGGGCGAAACAGCCAGCCGCCGTTACCGCAGAAACGGATATGTACACAACCCAAACCACCAGCCTGGTCGGCCCAGAGGCCGCCAAGGCCTAGTCCCCTCGGACGATGTGACGACTGGACGTCGGAGCAAGAATCCATCGCACTCCACCCCCAACAAAAAAGGCCCAGTGCGATGAACGACGCCAATCTCAAAGCCGACATGCTCCAGGCCATGCGCCGCCTGGCCAAGTCCGTCACCATTATCAGCACCAGCAATGGCTCCGAACGCTTCGCCATGGCCGCCACCGCGGTCGACTCCCTGAGCACCGAGCCGCCATCGCTGCTGATCTGCGTCAACAAGACCGCCTCCCCCCACGCCGCACTGGCGACCGGCGCCGACTTCTGCGTCAACATCCTCGGCGTCGAACAACAAGACCTGGCCCACCTGTGCAGCGGCGCGATCAAGGGCGAAGCACGCTTCGACCGTGGCAACTGGCTCACCAGCCCCGGCGGCATTCCTTACCTGGGTGACGCCCAGTCGGCGATCCTCTGCCGCCAGGACGGCCACTTCAGCTACGGCACCCACACCGTGTTCATCGGACGCATCCTGCAGATCCACACCACTGATGCCATCACCCCGCTGGTCTACCTCGACGGCAGCTACACCACCACCGCCAAACCCGCACCTTCTCTAGCAGCCGCTGGCTGAGGCCCGAACATGGACAGCCTGAACCGGTTGACGGCGTTGCGAGTGAACAGCGCCGACCAGTTGCCATGGGATGACCGCTGCGACTTGCTGATCGTCGGGTTTGGCGGAGCCGGCGCCTGTGCCGCCATCGAAGCCAGCACTCGCGGCCTGTCGGTGCTCGCACTGGATCGCTTCGAAGGCGGCGGCGCCACGGCACTCAGCGGTGGCGTGGTCTATGCCGGTGGTGGCACGCCGTATCAGCGCCGGGCAGGCTATGAAGACACCAGCGACGCCATGTTCAACTACCTGCGTCAGGAAGTCGGCGAAGCCGTCAGCCACGAGACATTGCGCGCGTTCTGCGAAGGCAGCCGCGAGCAACTGGCCTGGCTGGAGCAACAAGGCGCGGCCTTCGAAGCCAGCGTACCGCCGCACAAAACCTCGTACCCGAGCGACCAGTACTACCTTTATTACTCGGGCAACGAAGCCGTGCCGGCCTATGCCGCCAGCGCCAAGCCGGCGCCCCGCGGCCATCGCACCAAAGGCCCGGGCATGTCCGGCGCCAGTCTGTTCGCCCCGCTCAAGGCCAGCGCCTTGCGCCACGGCGCACGCCTGCGCAGCCAGTGCGAAGTACGGCGGCTGGTGCTCGACCTCGACGACAAGGTCCTAGGCGTCGAAGCCTGGCAGTTGCCGTCGAGTAGCCGCGCCGCCAAACAACATGCGCGCCTGTCACGCTGGGCCGCGGCCATTCACATGTACGTTCCGGCCTTGGCCGACCGCTTGCGCGCTCGCCAGCGTCGCATCGAACAGACCAGCGCCATCCGCCAATTGATTCGCGCCGAACAGGCGGTGCTGTTGAGCAGCGGCGGTTTCATCTTCAATCGCGATCTGGTGCGCCAGCACGCGCCGCAGTACCTGGCCGGTCTGCCGCTGGGCGCCACCGGGTGCAATGGCAGCGGCATCGCCCTGGGCCAGAGCGCCGGTGGCAGCGTGGCGCGGATGGACAAGGTCAGCGCCTGGCGTTTCATCAATCCGCCACTGGCCTGGGCCCGCGGGCTGATCGTCAATGCCCGCGGACAACGTTACGCCAACGAAGAAATCTACGGCGCGACCCTCGGCCACGCCATGGTCGAAGAACAGGAAGGGCGCGCCATTCTGATTCTCAATCGGGCGCTGGTTCGAGAAGCCCTCAGTCAGGTCGGCCCCGGCAAAGTGTGGAATTTCCAGCGCCTGCCGGTGCTGCTCAACCTGCTGTTCAACGCCAAGCGCAGCACCAGCCTGGCCGGGTTGGCCAAGCGCTGCCATCTGCCGCCGGAACTGCTGCGCCAAAGTGTCGAACGCTATTCCCGCGCGGCACGGGGCGAGGTCGCCGACGAGTTCGGCAAGTCCGCCGCGATGCTCGCCAACCTCGATCAGGGCCCGTGGTACGCCCTCGATCTTTCATTCGCCAGCAAACTGTTCCCCTGCCCGGTCATCACCCTGGGCGGGTTGAAAGTCTGCGAGGCCAGCGGTCGGGTACTGGACCCTGCCGGCCAGCCAATAAACGGCCTGTACAGCGCCGGTCGCAATGCGGTCGGGGTCGCCTCCAACCTGTATGTCTCCGGCCTGGCCCTGGCCGATTGCATCTATTCCGGTCGCCGGGCTGCCGCCCACGTGGCCGACCAATTCGCACTTCAAACCGCACGATCAGGAGAACAACAATGCAACGTGTAGAAGGCAAAGTCTGCATCATCACCGGCGCCGCCAGCGGCATTGGTCGCGAAGACGCCCTGCTGCTGGCCCGCGAAGGCGCCAAAGTGGTACTGACCGACCTCAACGAAGAAGCCGGTCGCCAGGCGGCTGCAGAAATCGGCGCCAACGCGCTGTTCATCCGCCACGACATCGCCAGCGAAAGCGACTGGCAACACGTGGTCAAGACCACAGTCGAGCACTTCGGCCGCCTCGACGTACTGGTCAACAACGCCGCGATCCTGGCCCTGGGCAGCATCGAAGACACCACCCTGGAGCTGTGGCAGAAGGTGCAGAAGATCAACGGCGACGGCTACTTCCTCGGTTGCAAGTACGCCATCCAGGCGATGAAGGAAAGCGGTGGCGGCTCGATCATCAACATGTCGTCAGTCGCCGCCCTGGGCGCCATGCCGATGTTCTGCGCCTACTCGGCGTCCAAAGGCGCGGTGGCGGCGATGACCCGTTCCATCGCCCTGCACTGCAAGCAGCAGGGCTATCGCATCCGCTGCAACAGCGTGCACCCCGATGGCGTGAACACGCCGATGACCCAGGCCCTGGCCGGCGGTCAGCCGATCCCGCAGGAAGCGCTGGACCAGGACCCGATGAACCGCATGGCCGCGCCACGGGACATTGCCAACGTGGTGCTGTTCCTCGCCACGGACGAGTCGCGGTTCGTCAACGGTGCCGAGATCCGCGTCGACAACGCCCAACTGATCAGCGGGCTCTGAGGTCGAGGTGAACATGGGCACGCAACAACAGAACCTGACCCCGGCCGAACACACGACGGCAAGCGTCTCATTGCAAGTGTGCGCGGTGATCGACGAGACCGCTGACGCGCGCTCGCTGGTGCTGGACGTACCGCCAACCCTGCGTGAGCGCTTTCGCTACAAACCGGGCCAGTTCCTGAGTTTTCGCGTGCCCTTCGCCGGCAAACTGTTGACCCGCTGCTACTCCATGGCCAGCTCGCCCCTCGCGGACCCGCTGCCCAAGGTCACGGTGAAACGGGTCGACGGTGGGCGGGTGTCGAACTGGATGAACGAAGTCCAGGTCGGCGACTGGCTGGAAGTATTGCCACCGGCCGGGCATTTCTGCCTGGACCCGCAGGTGGAGACCGAAAAGCCCCTGGTCCTGTTCGGGGGCGGTTCGGGCATCACCCCGGTATTTTCCATTCTCAAATCAGTGCTCCATGGCAGCCGGCGGCCGATCAAATTGATCTACGCCAACCGCGATGAAGCGTCGGTGATTTTCAAGGACGAGCTGTGCCAGTTGATCAAGGCGCATCCTGATCAACTGCACGTGGTGCACGTCCTCGATTCGGTGCAGGGTTTCCTGACGGACCATCAGGTCCGTCATCTGCTGCGCGGATCGGCCGGCGGCGACTACTTCATCTGCGGGCCGGGCCCCTTCATGGACACCGTGGAGCGCACGCTGCTGGCACTGGGCGAGGCGGCCGAACGCATACATGTCGAACGTTTCGTCTCGCCACCGGACCCCGACGAGCTGTTGGCCGAAGAAGCCCTCGCCCGCGAGGCCGCGATGGGGTCGCAGTGCGAGGCGCTGATCGTCGAGCTCGACGGCCAGCAACACGAAATCGCCTGCCAACCCGGTGACACCTTGCTGCAAAGTTGCAAGGCTGCCGGCCTGGACGTGCCATCGTCCTGTGAAGAAGGTTTTTGCGGGGCCTGCATGTGCGTGGTCAAGGAAGGTGAGGTCCAACTGGCGCGCAACGATGTGCTGCCCCCCAAGGAACTGGCCGACGGCTGGACGCTGGCCTGCCAGAGCCGACCGACGGGTGCCCGGGTACGCCTGAAATTCCCGGATTGAGGCTACGCATAACCCTGTAGGAGCTGCCGCAGGCTGCGATCTTTTGATCTTGACCTTGGAAATTAAAAGATCGCAGCCTGCGGCAGCTCCTACAGGGGGTTGCGTACGGGCTTTGTCGCCTTAGTCTCAACGGACGATCACTCAGGCCCGGTCTACAGTTAGACTCGGCCACAGCATTAGCCCACAACAATAAAGAGGTACAGTTATGGCTCGTTTGCAGAACAAGGTCGCGGTGGTCACCGGCGGCGCTTCGGGGATCGGTCTGGCCTGCGTGCGCCGTTTCGCTGTCGAAGGCGCGCAAGTGATCGGGCTGGACATCGGCAGCGCACCGGCGGATTTCCCCGGCCTGTTCATGACCCTCGATGTGCGCGACGAAGCGCAAGTCCAGCAGGTCATGCAAGACGTCATCAGCCGCTTCGGGCGCATCGACATTCTGGTCAACGCCGCCGGCGTCGCCGACCAGGGCAGCGTGACCCAGACCACCACCGCCAACTGGCAACGGGTGATGGACATCAACCTCACCGGCAGCATGCTCACCAGCAAGTACGCGCTGGCGTCGATGGTGGAACAGCGCGGTGGTTCGATCATCAACGTCGGTTCGATCTTCGGCCTGCAAGGCTGCGACGGCAACGTGGCCTACAACGTGTCCAAGGGCGGCATCAACCAGCTGACCCGCTCGATGGCCATCGACTACGGCTACGCCAACATTCGCGTCAACGGCCTGTGCCCGGGCCTGATCGAAACGCCGATGACCAGCATGGTCCGTGACAACGATGCGTTCCACGCCTTCTTCGCCTCGCAGCACATGCTCAGCCGCTCCGGGCAACCGGAAGAAGTGGCCAATGTCGCGCTGTTCCTGGCCTCGGACGAAGCGTCCTTTGTCAGCGGCCAGATGATCGCCGTGGACGGTGGTTTCTCCGCCGGTCGCCGTTTCGCCCCGCCCGCCCAGTAATTCGCAATCCGGCCGGGTGCCCTGCCCGGCCTACTCCCTTTTTCGCAACTGTCTTCTAACCGGGGAGGCCCCATGCCGCCTGTCGCCACCGCACTGACCATCGCTCAACTGTTCGCCAACGCTGCCCAGGCCTACGGCGACCGCCCGGCCATCGAGGACGCGGGCCACGTCATCAGCTACCGACAACTGGACCAACTGCGCCGCCAGGCTGCCCGCGCACTGCTGGCCCTCGACGTACAGGCCGGGGACCGCGTGGCGATCTGGGCGCCCAACGTGTGGGAATGGATCGTCGCCGCCGGCGCCCTGCAAAGTGTCGGCGCCGCCCTGGTACCGCTCAATACCCGGATGAAGGGCAGCGAGGCTGGCTACATCCTGCGCGAAAGCGGCACCTGCGTACTGTTTGCCATCGGCGAATTCCTCGGCGCGGACTACCCCGGCATGCTGGTGTCGGAAGATCTGCCTGCGCTGCGCCACATCGTCAGCCTGCGCGGCGCCAATTCGGGCACCCTGGCCTGGGAGCTGTTTATGGATCTGGCGGCCGACGTGCCGCATCTTGCCCTGCGCACCCGCGAACAGAGCGTTGGCCCGCAAGCCTTGTCCGACGTACTGTTCACCTCGGGTACCACCGGCAAGCCCAAGGGCGTGATGACCAGCCACGGCCAGAACCTGCGCATCGTGCGCGACTGGAGCGACATCGTCGGGCTGCGCGAAAGCGATCGCTACCTGATCGTCAATCCGTTCTTCCATTCCTTCGGCTACAAGGCCGGCTGGCTGGCTGCATTGATGCGTGGCTGCACCCTCCTGCCGCAGCAAGTGTTCGACGTGCAGGCCGTGCTTGAATGCGTGCAGCGCGAACGCATCACCGTGTTGCCCGGACCGCCGACGCTGTATCAATCGTTGCTGGCCCATCCGCAACGCAGCGAGTTCGACCTGAGCTCCTTGCGGGTAGCGGTAACCGGCGCGGCGGCGATTCCCGTGGAGATGATCCACCGCATGCGCGACGAACTGGGGTTCGCCACCATCGTCACCGCGTATGGCCTGACGGAAGTCTGCGGTTTCGCCACGATTTGCCGTTCCGGTGATTCCGCGGAACTGGTCGCCAACACCAGTGGCCGGGCGATGCCGGGGGTGGAAGTGCGGTGTGTCGACAACACTGGCCGCAGCCAACCGGCGAACACTCCCGGTGAAGTGCAGATCCGCGGTTACAACCTGATGCAGGGCTATCTCAACAACCCCGAAGCCAGCCAGGAGCTTCTCGACGCCGACGGCTGGCTGCACACCGGCGACATCGGCATGCTCGACGAACAGGGTTACCTGCGCATCACCGACCGCCTCAAGGACATGTTCATCACCGGTGGCTTCAACGTGTACCCGGCGGAAATCGAACAGTGCCTGCTGACTTATCCGGGCGTGGCCCAGGCCGCGGTGATCGGTATTCCCGATGAACGCATGGGTGAGGTGGCGATGGCGTTCCTGTTGCCTGCACCCGGAATGGAAATCGAGCAGGCGCGACTCCTCGCCTGGTGCCGTGAGCAGATGGCCAACTACAAGGTGCCGCGCCGGGTGCAGGTGCTGCAGAGCATGCCGATCAATGCGGCGGGGAAAGTGACGAAGAATGTGTTGCGGGAGTGGGCATTGCGGCCGGTCAGTTAATCCCAATCCCTGTGAGAGGGTGTAAGCAGATTTCGCATTCGATACAGACCAACTGTGGGAGCGGGCTTGCTCGCGAAGGGGTCATCAGCTTCAACATTATTGTTGACTGACACACCATATTCGCGAGCAAGCCCGCTCCCACAGGATTTTATGTTTTACCTGCTACTGAGTCAGACTACCCTCGCCGGATGCTGTTGGCGCGGGTCGCCTAGCATGGCGCGGTGGGACGGCGGCTGGCGGCCTTCGGCTTCGCTGATGCCGTAGCCGGGAGCGACTTCGGCGGTGATCAAGGTCTGTCCGGACAACGCCATCAACTGCGGATCATTGAGCAAGGCATGAATTACCCGCCCGTTGAACTGCGGGGTTTCGGCATGGGCGAGAAACGCCTGGTACTGATCTCCGTGCTGCTCGCCGGCAATCCGGGTGCGTTCGGTCAGTTGCGGGCCGAGCCACAGCGACAACGCCGCCACGCCCTGCCCCTCGAAATCGATCGCCATGTCCGCCGCCAGTTTGTCCACGCCGGCCTTTTGCGCGCCGTATGCCGGACCGTGCATGTAGCACCCGGCCCCAAACGACGACGTGAAGCAGATCAGCCCTTGGGCACTTTTGAGCAACAGCGGCGCGGCGTAGTAGCTGGCGATGTAGGCCGAGCGCAGGCCGACGTCGAGAATCCGTACCAGCTCCAGCGGTTTGGCCCAGAACGGCCCCGGTTCGATCAACTGGTCATGGATGAAGGCGGCGTTGTTCACCAGCAAATCCAGCTGCCCGCACTCTTCTTCTACGCGGGCAAACAAACCCTGAACCTGCGCGTCATCGGCGTGGTCACAGACCACCGCGATACCACGCCCACCGGCGGCAGTGATCGCCGCGGCGGTGTCCTCCAGCGAGCCGCGCAAGGCATGCCCGTACAGATTCGAGCCGCCCTGCGCCGGGGCGCGGCCAGTGATGTACACGGTCATGCCGGCCGCCCCGAGGGCCAGGGCGATACCCTGGCCCACTCCGCGACTGGCACCGGTCACGACGGCGACCTGTTGACGTGGCTGATTCATTCAACGCTCCCTAACGAGGTTTTCGCCGAAGCGGCTTCGCTCTGGCGCTTGATGTGATTGGCGGCCAGGTAACCGAAGGTCATGGCCGGGCCGATGGTCGAGCCGGCGCCTGGATAAGTGCGGCCCATCATCGAGGCGGCGCTGTTGCCGATGGCGTAAAGGCCGTTGATCGGTTGCCCGTCTTCGTGCAACACGCGGGCGTGCACGTCGGTCAACAGCCCCCCCTTGGTGCCGATGTCGCCAGCGTCGATGCGCACGGCGTAGAACGGCCCCTTGAGCAACGGCGCCAGGCACGGATTGGGTTGCACGTTCGGGTCGCCGTAGTAGCGGTCGAACAGTGAGTCGCCCTTGTGGAAATCCTCGTCGACGCCCTGCACGGCCATGCCATTGAAGCGCTGCACCGTGCGCAGCAGCCCGCCAGCGTCGACGCCGATTTTCGTCGCCAGTTTTTCCAGGCTCGACGCCTTGTGGAAGTAGTCACGCAGATGCTCGGGCAATTGCCAGTCGCGCTGGGCATAGCCCGGCAGCAAGGCACCGCACGGGTATTTGCGGCGGAACTCGGCGTCGAACACCATCCAGCACGGCACGCTCTCGCTGCCTTCGCGGTTGTTGGCGTACATCGCATAAACGATATCGGTATAGGGCGCGGCTTCATTGACGAAACGCTCCCCCGCCGCGTTGACCATCACGCACCCCGGCAAGGTTCGTTCGACGAACAACGCGCGCTGCTTCTCTTCGCCCTTGACGAAAGTGGTCGGCGCCCACCAGCTGTGCTCCATCAACGCGGTCCGCGCGCCGATGGCCTGGCCGGCGCGGATGCCGTCGCCGGTATTGTTCGGCGGCGTGGCACTCCAGTTGGCCCGGGACGGCTGCGGCAGGTACTGCTCGCGCATCGCCTGGTTACGCTCGAAACCACCGGCGGCAACGATCACCCCGTAACGCGCCTTGACGTGGAGCAACTGACCGTTGCGATTGACCCGCGCACCGCCGACCCGGTCGCCGACCAGCAGCAGTTCTTCGAGCGCACAGTTGAGCCACAGGGATTTGCCGCGATCCTGCAACGAACAGCGCAAGGCACCGATCAAGGCATTGCCCAGGGTCAGGTAGCGGTCGCGGCGGGACAAGCGCCGACCCTCGCGGTCACGCCAGTAACGCCACATCACCCGCAGCGTCAGGTGCAACCAGCCGGGGCCACGGCACAGCAGCACCTGCGCCTCTTTCATGGTCATCGCCATGCGCCCCATCATCAGGGTACCGGGAGACGGTGCGCGCATGCGCAGGAATTCTTCGCCGAGCTCAGCGGCATCGAAGGGTTGCGGATCCATCGAGCGATAGCCCGGTTTGCCGCCCGCGACTTCCGGGTAGTAATCGGCGTAGCGCGGTTGCGCCTCGAAGCGCACCCGGGTGTGTTTTTCCAGGTACTCGACCATCTCCCGGCCATGTTCGACATAGGCTTCGATGCGCCCGTCGTCGATCTCGCCATGGGTCACGGCGCGGATGTAGGCAATCGCTTCGGCTGCCGAATCACTGCCGCCGAGCGCATTGATCCGGTGGTTGTTGGGGATCCAGATACCGCCGCCGGACACCGCCGATGTGCCGCCGTACTCGCCGCTTTTCTCGATCAGCAGCGCATTCAAGCCCAGGTCGTGGGCGCGCAGCGCAGCGGTCATGCCCCCGGCTCCCGAGCCAATCACCAACACATCACAGCACTCGTCCCATTTGATCCCGGCAGCGTTCATGCGATCACCCTTGTTCAGCGCCCATCAGGCAGAAACCGCCACCGCCGGATCTTCGCCCGGTGCAGTCGGTCTCGGGATTGTTCGCCGCACGCGCCGGGTGTTCATCGTCCGATGGGACTAAGGCCGGGACTGCGACAGCCCCGTACAAATCGCTTAGTCCGCTTGGACGATGTTGCGCGCAAGTCGTGACTCCATAGTCGCCCACAACACCAATCCCCCCCTGAAATGCAGGTCGGGCAGGTCTGACCTGGACCATGAGGACGACATGATAAAAACAATAATCGCCCCACCAACACAGCACCCTCGCGTACAGCTGGCATTGCTGTTGCTGGCTGGCGGATTAAGCGCTCACGTTAACGCCATGAGCTTTCAGCCGAGCGAAGACTTGAGCATCGACTGGGACACCACACTGACGTACAGCCTCGCCTGGCGGACCGAGTCTCGCGATCACAAACTGACCGCCGATGCCAACGGCAACGACGGCGACAACGCGTTCGACAAAGGCAGCCTGATCAACAACCGCAGCGGCTTTCTCACCGAAGCCAACATCAAGTGGCAAGACAACTACGGCGTGTTTGTCCGCGCAACGGGCTTCTACGACAACGTCTACGATCAGGGCAACGACAACACCACCGGCACCTCGAACTGCTTCGCCGGTGGCCATTGCAGCCAGCCCGACCGTTTCTCCCAGGACACCATCGACCAGCACCGCAATGAACTGCGCATGCTCGATTACTACGCCTACGGCACCTGGGACGTGAGCGGCCACGCCTTCAACGCACGCCTGGGTAATCAGGTGGTGAGCTGGGGTGAAAGCCTGTTCTACCCGGGTATCTCCGCAGCGCAGAGCCCGGTCGATGCGACCAAGGCGACCACCCCGGGCGTCGAGGTCAAGGAAATCCTGCTGCCGGTCGGCCAACTGTTCACCCAGTTCGCCCTGACCGAAAGCCTGGGTATCCAGGCGTACTACCAATACAAATGGGAAAAGACCGAGCTGTTCGGCGTGGGTAGCTACTTCTCCACCACCGACTTCATCGATGAGGGCGGCTTCAACGACGCCTCCGGTTTCGTCACCCGCCTCAAGGACGACAAGCCGAGCGACAGCGGCCAGTACGGTCTGGCCTTCACCTACGCCGCCGAGTCGTTGAACAACACCGAGTTCGGCATCTACTACTCGCGCTATCACGACAAGACCCCGTCGCTGGACTTTGCCTCGACCCTGGGTCGCTACCAGGTGCGCTACTTCGACAACATCGACCTGTTCGGCGCGAGCTTCGCCACCGTGCTGGGCGACGTCAGCTGGGCCGGTGAAGTCAGCTACCGCGACGGCACGCCAGTGATGGTCGACAACGGTTTCTCCAGCCCCGTGCGTGGCAAGACCGTGCAAGCGCAAACATCGTTGATCTACGTGCTCGGCCCGACCGCCTTCGCCGACAACACCACCCTGACCGGCGAGGTGGTCTACAACACCGTGGTCAGCAACGACAAATCGCAGCCGGTCACCCTGGCGCCGGGCTTCGCGCTGCCGGGCACCGACAGTCTGGTCTATGACCGCGATGCCTGGGGCTACACGGTGCAGGCGAACTTTGACTACAACGACGTGTTCAGCGGATGGGACATGTCGGTGCCTGTCACCTTCAGCGCCGCCGCCCACGGCGACAGCTCGATGGTCGGCTCGATCAACGCCGGCCAGAACGATAACCGCGCCAGCATCGGCAGTTCGTGGCGCTACCTGGGCAACTTCACCGTCGAGGCCCGCTACAACGCCTACCTCGCCAGTGCCAACAACAGCCCGTTGGCCGACCGCGACAACGTCGCGCTCAACTTCAAGTACCGGTTCTGATTCCCCTGTCGGAGGAGCACAGCATGTCCAGATTCACCCAAACATTATTGAGCACGGCGCTGACCGTCGGCCTGCTCGGCAGTGGCCTGGCCTACGCCAAGGTCAGCCCCGAAGAAGCCGCCCGCCTGGGCCAGGACCTGACCCCGATGGGTGCCGAAAAAGCCGGCAACGCCGACGGCAGCATCCCGGCCTGGACCGGCAAATGGCGCGGCCTGCCGCCCGGCCTCAAATACGCTGGCCCGGGCACGCCGTACCCGGACCCGTACGCCGCGGAAAAACCGCTGTTCGTGATTGATTCGAAGAACATGGACAAGTACGCCGACAACCTGACCGATGGCCAGAAAGCGTTGCTCAAGCGCTACCCTGATACCTTCAAGATCCCGGTGTACCCGAGCCACCGCGACTTCCGCTTCGATCAGCGCCTGGAAGACCAGATCAAGAAAAACGCCGTCACTGCCGAACTCGACAATGACAACAACGACACGAAAAACGCCTGGGGTGCTTCGCCGTTCCCGATTCCGAAGAACGGCAGCGAGTTGATGTTCAACCATACCTTGCAAGGGCGCGCCAACACCGAAGAAGCCAACTATGGCCAGGCGGTGATCTACTCCAACAAGGAAAAGGTGCTCGAAGAGGTCAACTACAAGATCTTCTCGATCTGGTCGAGCCCGGACAAGACCCTGGATACCGCCAACGGCGTGCTCACCAACTTCCTGATCACCACGCTGGAGCCGGTGCGCAAGAAAGGCGAGATCGTGGTCGGCCACGAGTTCATCAACCCGACCGCCTCCCCGCGCCAGGCCTGGCAGTACAGCCCGGGCCAACGCCGGGTCCGTCGCGCACCGACCGTAGGCTACGATTCGCCGACCGGCGCCGGAGGTTTTCGCGTGTACGACGAAGACCGTCTGTTCAACGGTGCGCCGGACCGCTACAACTGGTCCATCGTCGGCAAGAAAGAGATCTACATCCCGTACCACAACTACAAGATCGATGACCCGAGCGTAACGACCGACCAGATCCTGGACACCACCGGTCACGTCGATCCGCAGTACATGCGCTACGAGAAACACCGCGTCTGGGTGTTGCAGGCCAACCTCAAGGAAGGTGCCCGCCACGTATACGCCAAGCGCGTGCTGTACCTCGACGAGGACACCTGGTCGGCAACCATGGCCGACAACTACGACAGCCGTGGCCAGTTGTGGCGCACCAACATGCAGACCTCGATCTACGCCTACGAGATGCAGCGCTACCACGCTCGCCTCGGCATCTACCACGACCTGATCGCCGGCTCCTACCTGGTTGACCGCATGCTGGTCGATCAGAAACCGGCCAAGCTCAACGCCACCGCCTTCACCGAAGACGAATTCACCCCTGGCAACCTGCGCAAACTCGGCACCCGCTAAACTCACCGCGCCCCGACCGATTTCTTCGGTCGGGGCGTTGTGCTTTGTAAAATCCGCGCCTCCCACGGAAAAGTCTCCATGAACACACTACTCACCGGCGTCATTGCCTTGGCCAGCGTTGGCCTGTCGATGCAAGCCAGCGCCCTGAACATCCTGCTGACCAACGACGATGGCTGCCGCGCACCCGGCATCGATGCGATGTACCGCGCCCTGACCGCTGCCGGACACACAGTCACCCTGGTCGGTCCGTTGAATGACAGCAGCGGCATCAGTGCCGCCAGCGTGGTCGTGCCCGGCCAGGCCCTGGCGGTGACCGAACTGGCGCCGGGTCGGTATTGCGTCGGACCACCGGAGGGCTACACCCCGCCTGCCGGCAAGACTTCCGCCATCGGCACGCCGGTGGATGCGGTCAACGTCGGCCTCGACGTGATCCTCAGGGATTCACCGCCGGACCTGGTGGTCTCGGGCAGCAACTTTGGCGAAAACGTCGGCCCGCTGACGCAGATGTCCGGCACCCTCAACGCGGCTGTGCGGGCGATGTTCAAAGGGGTTCCGGCGGTGGCGGTGTCCACGGCCATCGACATGGACCTGATCATCCGCGACCAGCAGGCCGGGTACCGCAAGACCCTCGGCGCGATGGACGACACGGCGCACTTTGCCGTGAAGGTGATAGACCAGGCGAGCCTGGCCGGTACAGAAGCCAGACAGGCCTGCGCCAGGAGCAAACACCAGTGTGATTTGAACGTGCTGGGCCTGCCGGGTGTCAGCGGCCTGAACCTCAACTACCCACCGCTGAAACCCGATGAGGTCAAGGGCGTGAGCTTTACCCCGATCGGCAACTGGGACCGGGTGAACTTCACCTCACAACGTGGCGCCGATGGCGTGGTCCACGTCAACCTGGCCCCGCCGTCGACACCGACCGACGTCCAGCAAAAGGCCGATGCGTACCAACTGTGGCAAGGCCATGCAGTGATCACCGTGATCGACGGCAACATGACGGCACCGGAGGCGGTGCAGGATCAGGCGAAGAAAATCTTGCGAGGGATCAAGCCTTAAGCGCACTCATTCAAAAGAGATGTCGACTGACACTCCGCCATCGCGAGCAAGCTCGCTCCCACATGGTTAGCGGGTGTACGCAACATCTGTGGGCAACCAAATCTACTGTGGGAGCGAGCTTGCTCGCGATGGTGGCAACGCGGTTACGGATCAAACCCATATCGCGTCCCACAGCGGATAATCGCCCAGCTTCCCCACCAATCCCGCGCGCAGCGGGTTGGCGACGACATATCGAGCAAGCTTTACCAGGTCGTCATCCCGCCTCAACGCCCGATCGTGATAGCCCTGCTGCCAAAGACTGCCTTGACGTCCGACGGACATGTTCACGGCTCGCGTACTCAATGATTTGGTTTTTTGCATCAGTTGACTGAGTGAGCACTGCTGCAGTTCGATCAACCAATGAAAATGATCGGGCATGACGACCCAGGCTAAAGAGTTCGCCCAGTATTGTTCCTGTGCATATTGAAATTGCTTGACGACCAACCTGCCCAAACCGAAATCCTTGAAAACCGGTTCTCGGCCCAGCGTGTTGCTCGTCAGCAGGTAAATCCTGTTGGGTTCAGGATAGCGGCCTGTGCGCAGGCGATGTGAGGCGGGTAAATCCGGCATTCCTTTGCCCTCTACATGGTGAGTTCAGGAGAAAGGCTAGACCGGTGGATACTTGAGAGTTGGGTCAGCTTTTGACTGGATGTGTCTGATAGATCGTCATCGCGAGCAAGCTCGCTTCCACAGGGTTCGTGGGTGTACACAAAATACGCAACCAACCGAAATTACTGTGGGAGCGAGCTTGCTCGCGATGAGGCCGGCACATTCAACATGGATGTTGACTGACCGACCGCCTTCGCGAGCAGGCTCGCTCCCACAGGTTCAGGTGTTGGCTTTAGTTTGCGGGTTGAAACGGCACGAACTCCGTCACTTCCAGATCGAAACCGGACACGGCCTTGTAGGGCACCGGCGAGCTCATCAAACGCATTTTTCGCACGTTCTGGTCGCGCAGGATCTGTGCGCCAATGCCCAGGGTCCGTTGCGGAAACTGCGGTGTGCGCGGCTTGGCGCTACTGCGCTGGCGCAGTTGTTCGAGCACGCCGTCGGCGGTTTCCTTTTGTGCCAGCAACACCAGAACGCCGTTACCGGCGGCGGCGATGCTCGCCAGCGAGCGTTCGAGGGTCCACTGCTGTGTCCCGCCTTCGCTTTCACACCCCAGCACGTCACGCAACGTCTCGATGCTTTGCACCCGCACCAGCACCGGTTGCGTGCTGTCGATCCGGCCCTTGACCAGTGCCAGGTGCAACGCGCCCTGGTAGGTGTCCTGATAGGTCGTCACCTGGAACTCGCCATGGCGTGTCTGTAATGGATACTCACCGCCGCGCTCGATCGTGCCCTCATGCAGGATGCGGTAGTGAATCAGGTCGGCAATGGTGCCGATCCGCAAGTCATGACGCTGGGCAAATTCATGTAACTCGGCGCCCCGGGCCAGTTCGCCGTCCTCGTTGAGAATGCCCACCAGGGTGGCCGCCGGTTGCCGCCCCGCCAGCCGTGTCAGGTCGCAAGCGGCCTCGACATGTCCGGCGCGCTGCATCACGCCACCGGGCAAGGCTTGCACCGGGAAGATATGCCCCGGTTGCACCAGGTCCGCCGGTACGCTGGCCGGGTCGACCGCCACCTGGATCGACCGCGCCCGGTCCGCCGCCGAGATGCCGGTGGACACCCCGGTGGCGGCTTCGATCGAGCGGGTAAACCCCACGCCATGTTGCGCCCGGGAGTTGGGCACCATCAGGTCCAGGCCCAGCGCGCGGCAGCGCTGCTCGGTCAAGGCCAGGCAAATCAACCCGCGTGCCTGCACCGCCATGAAGGTGACGGCCTCGGCCCCGGCCTGTTCGGCGGCCATCAGCAGCGAGCCTTCGCCGTTGTGCTCATCGTCGGTGATCACCACCATTTGACCGGCGCCGATGGCCTCGATCAGTTGCGGCACCGTGTTGAAAGCCAGGCCGCTCATTGGAGTGCTCCACGCAAATCGGCGCAAGCGTCTGTCAACGCTTGTGCTGCTGCTTCAACAAACGGCGCCATGCTGATGAAACCGTGGATCATGCCTTCGTAACGCTGCACACGCACCGCCACACCGGCTTCGCGCAGGCGTTCGGCCAACGCTTCGCCCTCGTCCCGCAGCGGATCGAACCCGGCGGTGAACAATGTGGTCGGCGGCAAGCCTGCCAGGCTTTTGGCTCGCAATGGCGAGACCAACGGATCATCCGCTTGTCCATCCGCTTGCAGGTATTGCTGCCAGAACCAGCGCATCGCCTTGGCGGAAAGCAGGTAACTTTCGGCGAATGCCTCGAAGGACTGACTGTCGCATCCGGCATCGGTGACCGGGTAGAACAGGCACTGATAGCTGATCTTCGGTCCCTTGCCTTGCGCCGCCAGTCGGCTGACCGCCAGCGCCAGATTGCCACCGGCGCTGTCGCCGGCCACGGCCAGCCGGCTGCCATCGACGCGCAGTTCAGCCGCGTGCTCAACCAGCCAGCAGGTGGCCGCATAGCAATCGAGGGGCGCCGCCGGGAACGGGTGTTCCGGGGCCAATCGATAAGCCACGGACACCACCACTGCCTCGGTCTGGCGCGCCAGCGAACGGCAAAGATTGTCGTGGGTATCGAGATTGCCCATGACAAATCCGCCGCCATGGAAAAACACCAGCAACGGCAGGTCGGGCGCTTGCGATGGCCGGTACAGCCGTGCATCCAGATCACCGTCCGCGCCGGCCACTTTCAGATCGCGCACCTCGCTCATCGGATCTCCAGGAATGGCGGGCAACATATTGTCGGAGAACTGCCGGTACTGAGCGGCATCGACCTGGCTGAAATCGGGTTCAGGGATGTCGCGAAATTGCTGGAGTACCCCGGCGATCTGCTTATCGAGCGGCATGGACATCGTCCTCTACGTCGGTCATTTGAAATTGCGGATTGGTCTCGCCCAGGATGCTTTGTACCCGGCGCTCAAGGGCCGGTTTGAATCCCTTGTGGGGCAGGATCCAGAAGCGTTTTTGCGCGACGGCGGCGAACACTAGCGCGGCCAGTTCCGCCGGGGTCATGCCCTGGCGAATAGTGCTGTCGAGCAGTTGACTGAAGTCGGATCCGGCGGTGTCCACCACCTGGTTCGATGCCATGATTTCACTGGCCACCGGCCCCGGGCACAGCACCGAAACCGACACCTGTGCACCGAGCATGGCGAGTTCGTAATGCAGGGTTTCCGAGAGCGCGACCACGGCCTGCTTGGTCACGTTGTACGGTGCCATCAGCGGACTACTGACCAGCCCGGCAAGGGACGCGGTGTTGATCACATGGGCCGCCCGGCCCTGGCTGAGCAACAGCGGCACAAAGCTGCGAATGCCGTTGATCACGCCGCCCAGGTTGACGTCGAGCATGCGCTGCCATTGCGCCTCGGTGATTTCCCAGCTGAAACCGGTTTGCATGACACCGGCGTTGTTGAACAGCAGGTCGACCCCGCCAAAGTGCTCGACAGCCCGGTCACGCAAGCGCTCGACCTGCTTCACCTCACCGACATCGGTGACGCAGGCAATCGCCTGCGCACCGCCGGCCTTCAATTCGTCGCACAGCGCTTGCAAGCCCGCCGCATCCCGATCCGCCAGCACCAGGCGCATGCCCAGTGTCGCCGCGTGCTCGGCCAGGCCTCGGCCAATACCACTGGCGGCCCCGGTAATCACCGCGACCGGCCCTTGTTCATTGCTCATCGCCAACTCCTGCCATGGGTCCAATGGCGCCAGTAGAGCGGGCCGGCTTGAAGCAGCCATCGTCCATTCAGACGATGCCCGCTTTTACAGGGGCGGCAGAATCCCTTGCATGCGCCAACCCCGTGATCCCTTGGGAGAATAATAAGATGAGTACCCTGCACCGCATCGAAGCCAAACTGCTTCAAGACCGCTACGCCCGTGGCTGGCATTGCCTGGGCCTGGCTGCGCAATACCGCGACGGCAAGGCCCATCGCCTGGAGGTGTTCGGCACCCGCTTGGTGGCGTTCCAGGGTGAAGACGGCGAACTGCATATTCTTGACGGCTACTGCCCGCACATGGGTGCCGACCTGAGCACCGGTTGCGTTGAGGGCAACTCGATCCGCTGCCCGTTCCACGCCTGGCGCTGGGGCGCCGACGGCGTGTGCGATGACATCCCCTACGCCAAACGCATTCCGCCACGGGCCAGGATCAAGAGCTGGCCGATCATGGAAGAGAACCAGCTGCTGTTCGTCTGGAATGACCCCGAAGGCAACCCGCCGCTGCCGGAACAACGCATTCCGCGCATCGACGCCTGCTACAGCGACGAATGGGCCGAGTGGGAAGTCGCCGAGTTGCAGATTGGCACCAACTGCCGCGAACTGATCGACAACATCGCCGACATGGCGCATTTCGGCACAGTGCACGGCGCGCCGGTCGATGAGTTCATCAACATTTTCGAAGGCCACCTGGCCACCCAGATCATGCGCGCCCGCAGCGAACGCCTGTCCGGCGACAGCGTGTTGACCACCGAAGCCACCTACTTCGGTCCGGCCTATCAGATTACCGAAATGAACGGCGCCATGAATGGCCAGCCGATCCATTCGATCCTGCTCAACTGCCACGTGCCGATCGATCTGGACAGCTTCACCCTGCGCTACGGCGTGCTGGTGAAAAAAATCCCGGGGCTCAGCGAAGAGCAGAACCAGGCGATGGCCAAGGCCTACGTGGCACAGGCCCAGGCAGCCTTCTACGAAGACGTGGCCATCTGGCACAGCAAGACCCGCGTCGACAATCCGCTGCTGTGCGACGGCGACGGTCCGGTCTATCAGTTGCGCCGTTGGTACGAGCAGTTCTACACCGACGTCGAGGCGCTGTCGGCAGACGTTGCCGAACACAAGAAGTATGTCGTGCGCGCCAGCGAACGGGTCTGACGCCAGCGGCTTTTCGCCCGCCCCGGGCCTGATTGGCAGCCGCCTGTCAGGCCCTGAGCCCGAGCGTTGCAAGGAGTCGATACCGGCGCTTATTCTCGGCCACCGCCAACGCTAATAATAAAAACGGTTTTTCCCTATGCAGCAGAGCCTCAGCCTCGATACGTTCAGTGATTTGATCGGCAACCTCTATCAGGGTCCGCTGGAAAACATTCCCTGGGCGACGTTCCTCAATCAGCTCAATGTGCATCTGAACAGCAAGTACGTGACTTTCATCCTGCGTCCGCCCAGCGCCCATGTGGACGGGTTGATGGTCAACACCACCGGCACCTCGACCGAGGCGACCGCGTCGTACAATAAACACTTTTTCAGCCTCGACCCCTTTGTCGACCTGCCCAACCGCCAGGTCGTGACCCTCGCCGAATTCGTCTCCAACGACGACTGGCAGAATTCCGAGTTCTACAAGAATTTCCTTGAACCTGTAGACGTGTTCCACATCCTCGGTGCTGACATCAACACCGTCGACGGCGCCCAGTGCCGCATTCGCATCAGCCGCGGACGTGACGACAAGCCTTTCGGCAACGAAGAAAAGGCCATGCTCACGCATTTCATTCCGCACCTGGAACGGTCGATCAAGATCCACATGCAGCTCAACCGCATCGAAGCCGAGCGCAACCTGTACGCCGGCGCGGTGAACCAGATGGCGGTCGGCACAATCATCCTCGACGAGTCCGGCAAGGTGCTGCAGACCAACCAGGTGGCCGACCGGCTGATCCAGGAAAAGGACGGCATCAAACTGGTCAACGATGGCCTGCAGGTGGGAACGGCCCGGGACACTCAGGAGTTCCGCCGTCTGGTCAAGCAGTCGCTGCTGTCGCAAAAGAGCAGCAACCCGTCCGTGGTCGAAGCCCTGCGCGTGCAGCGGCCGTCCGGCAAAGCGGACCTGGGGATCATCGTGCGCTCGGTGCCTTTGACCGACTGGAGCGAAGGCAAGCAGTGCCCGACCGTGGTGATTTTCATCAGTGACCCGGAACAACAGTCCACCGCACCGCAGGAAATCGTGCGCGCGCTGTTCGACTTCACCCCGGCGGAAACCCAGCTGGCGATGCTGCTGGCCAACGGTCTGACCCTGGACGAAGCCTCGGAAGAGCTGGGCATCAGCCGCAACACCTCGCGGGCACACCTGCGTTCGACCTTCTCCAAGACCGGCGTGACCCGCCAGACCATGCTGGTGCGCCTGATCCTGCGCAGCGTGGCGACCCTGGGCTGAGCCTCATTGCCGCCCTCGTCCGCTCGGACGATGGCGGCCCCCGTTGTACAGCGCACAGTGTCCTCATCCCAAACAGGGGACTGCCCCATGCGCAACTGCCCAACCATCCTCAAGACTGAACTGCTGGCGCAAAGCGGCCACTTTCAGATCGAAGCCCTGCACCTGCAATTCAGCAACGGCCAACAGCGGGTCTACGAACGCCTGCGCGGCACCGGTTATCGCTCGGTGATGCTGGTGGCGATGCCTGATCCAGAGCATGTGCTGCTGGTGCGCGAATACGCGGTCGGTGTGGAAAAAACCATACTCGGCCTGCCCAAGGGCGGTGCCGAGCCCGATGAAGACTATTTGCAGGCGGCGCAGCGCGAACTGAGCGAAGAAGTCGGCCTGCGCGCCGCACGCCTCACCGAACTGGGCGAACTGACCCTGGCACCGGGGCATTTGTGCCATCACTACCGGGTGGTACTGGCCGAACAACTGAGCCCCTGCCAACTCGAAGGCGACGAACCCGAACCCCTGGAATGCTTGCGTGTACCCCTGGCACAGATCCCCGAACTGGTGGCCCGCGGTGACCTCCACGAAGCCAGGGCCATTGCTGCGCTGTTCATGGCCATGGGCGCCCTCGCGCGAAGAAAACCTGACACCCGTTAGTACCTGTGGGAGTGAGCCTGCTCGCGATGAGGCCGGCACATTCAACATCCACGTCGCCTGACACTCCGCTTTCGCGAGCAAGCCCGCTCCCACATGGGATCACGGCCAGACGCAAATCCCGGAAACGCCAAGTAACCTGTGGGAGCGGGCTTGCCAGCGATAAGGCCGGCACATTCAACATCCATGTCGCCTGACACTCCGCTATCGCGGGCAAGCCCGCTCCCACATGGGATCACGGCCAGGCACAGATCCCGGGAACGCCCACTGACCTTGTGGGAGCTGGCTTGCCAGCGATGAGGCCGGCACATTCAACATCCATGGCGTCTGACACTCCGCTATCGCGGGCAAGCCCGCTCCCACATGGGATCACGGCCAGGCACAGATCCCGGGAACGCCCACTGACCTTGTGGGAGCTGGCTTGCCAGCGATGAGGCCGGCACATTCAACATCCATGGCGTCTGACACTCCGCTATCGCGGGCAAGCCCGCTCCCACATGGGATCACGGCCAGGCACAGATCCCGGGAACGCCCACTGACCTTGTGGGAGCTGGCTTGCCAGCGATGAGGCCGGCACATTCAACATCCATGTCGCCTGACACTCCGCTTTCGCGGGCAAGCCCGCTCCCACATGGGATCACGGCCAGGCACAGATCCCGGGAACGCCCACTGACCTTGTGGGAGCTGGCTTGCCAGCGATGAGGCCGGCACATTCAACATCCATGTCGCCTGACACTCCGCTTTCGCGGGCAAGCCCGCTCCCACATGGGATCACGGCCAGGCACAGATCCCGGGAACGCCCACTGACCTTGTGGGAGCTGGCTTGCCAGCGATGAGGCCGGCACATTCAACATCCATGTCGCCTGACACTCCGCTTTCGCGGGCAAGCCCGCTCCCACAGGGGATTGCAGCCAGACGCAAATCCCGGAAACGCCAAGTAACCTGTGGGAGCGGGCTTGCTCGCGAAGGGGCCGGCACATTCAACATCCATGTCGCCTGATACACCGCCTTCGCGAGCAGGCTCGCTCCCACAGGGGTTGCGGAGCTCTCAAGCCATCAACTAGTCCATTCGGACGAAGCCACTGGCGAACCGTCGCCATAACCTGTCTCTACAACAATAAAACCGTGTCGAGACTCATCATGCGCAAATCCACTTGTGCTCTATTCATCATCGTCTGTGCAGGCGCGTCCACCAGCCTGTGCCAACTGTTCAAAAACGAAGCCTATCGACCGACCACGGCGTATTTCAGTTGTGCGAGCGCGGCGATCAATTGCTATCCACCGCTGGTGCGTAATCTGTTGCCTTAAGCGCAAGATTTCACCGGCCATAAAAAAACCACCGATTCATCGGTGGTTTTTTCGTTGCTGCATGGATCAGGTTGGCAATACCCCTCGGGCCCGCGACAAGGTCAACGCCAGGTCTTCAATCATGTCCTCCTGACCACCCACAGTCCCGCGTCGGCCCAGTTCCACCAGCAACTCACGGGCGGCAATCCCGTACTTCTGTTCAGCACGCTTGGCGAACAGCAGGAACGAACTGTAAACCCCGGCATACCCCAACGTCAGCGCATCGCGGTCCAGGCGGATCGGCTGGTCCATCATCGGCACCACCAGGTCTTCGGCAACGTCCATGATCTTGTACAGATCCACGCCACTGTTAACGCCCATGCGCTCCAGCACCGCGACGAACACTTCCAGCGGCGTGTTGCCCGCACCCGCGCCAAGGCCCGCAACAGACCCGTCGATCCGCGCAGCACCAGCTTCAATGGCGGCCAGTGAGTTGGCGATGGCCATGCCCATGTTGTGGTGGCCGTGGAAGCCGACTTCAGTCCCGGCGTTCAGGCCGGCGCGCAGGGCACCGATCTTTTGCGTCACTTCATCGGGCAGCATGTAGCCGGCCGAGTCGGTGCAGTAGATGCAATTGGCGCCGTAGCTTTCCATCAGCCGCGCCTGCTCCAGCAGTTTCTCCGGGCTGACCATGTGCGCCATCATCAGGAAGCCGACGGTGTCCAGGCCCATCTTCGCCGACATGCCGATGTGCTGGCCGGACACGTCCGCTTCGGTGCAATGGGTCGCCACGCGAATGGTCGAAACCCCATGTTCATGGGCCATTTTCAGGTGGTCGAGGGTGCCGATCCCCGGCAATAACAGGGCCGAAACCCTGGCCTGTTTCATCTGCGGGATCACCGCAGCGAAGTACTCTTCGTCGCTGTGGGCCGGGAAGCCGTAGTTCAGCGACGCACCGCCCAGGCCATCGCCGTGGGTGATTTCGATCAGCGGCACACCGGCCCCATCGAGGCCGGTGGCCACCGCGACCATTTGTTCAATGCTGATCTGATGCTGTTTGGCGTGCATGCCGTCGCGCAGGCTCATGTCATGCAGACGGACGCTCTTACCTTGCAAATTCATACTCATCTCCACTCAACGGACAGGCAGTTGCAGGGTGCCCTTGTGGGCTTCTTCGGCGAACATCTCGGCCGTGCGCAAACCGGCGGCGGTCATGATGTCGAGGTTGCCGGCGGACTTGGGCAGGAAGTCGCCGAGGCCTTCGACCTCGATGAAGATCGACACCTTGCGCCCATCGAACACCGGCCCGTTGATCAGCTTGTAGCCGGGCACATAGCGCTGCACCTCGCGAACCATATCCAGCACCGAGGTGCGGATCGCATCCTGGTTCGGCTCGTCATCGGTCAGGCAGTGGATGGTGTCGCGCATCATCAGCGGCGGCTCGGCCGGGTTGATGACGATGATGGCTTTACCGCGTCGGGCGCCGCCGATCTTCTCCACCGCACCGGCCGTGGTGCGGGTGAATTCGTCGATGTTCTGCCGGGTACCCGGGCCGACCGAACCGGACGACACGGTGGCAACGATTTCGCCGTAGCTCACCGGTTGCACCCGCGACACCGCCGCCACCATCGGGATGGTCGCCTGGCCACCGCAGGTGACCATGTTGACGTTCATCGCCAGGCTCGACGCGTGCTCCTTGAGGTTGACCGGCGGCACGCAGAACGGGCCGATGGCCGCCGGCGTGAGGTCGATCATGATCACCCCGAGTTCGTTGAGCTTGCGGCTGTTTTGCGCGTGCACGTAAGCCGAGGTGGCGTCGAAGGCGATGCGAATATCATCGTCGAGCACGTGCGGCAGCAAGCCATCGACACCGCCGGCGGTGGTCTTGATGCCCATTTCCCGGGCACGTTTCAGGCCTTCGGATTCAGGGTCGACGCCAACCATCCATACCGGCTCGATCCATTGCGATCGACACATTTTCATCAGCAGATCGGTGCCGATATTGCCCGGGCCGATAATGGCCGCTCTGAGTTTTTTGCTCATGGGGTCAAACTCCAAAAGTCAGGCGCAGAAAGACACCCGGGCACTGCCCAGGCCATCGATGGTCAGAGAAAAACGGTCGCCGGCACGGGCCGGTTCCAGTGGCACCAGGGAGCCGGACAGAATGATTTCCCCGGCCTTGAACGGAATGCCAAAGGCGCCCAGGGTGTTGGCCAGCCAGGCCACCGCCGTCAGTGGATTGCCCTGCACTGCCGAACCCAGGCCTTCGCTCAGGGGTTCACCGTTCTTGAACACGCGCATGCGCAAGTTGGGCAGGTCCAGCTCGCGGGGATCGACCTTGCTGTCGCCCAGCACGAATACACCGCAGGAGGCGTTGTCGGCGACCGTGTCCTGGATGCGGATGCGCCAGTCGTGAATCCGCGAATCGACGATCTCGAAGCACGGCATTACGTACTCGGTCGCGTCCAGCACATCGGCCTCGGTGATGCCGGGGCCGACCAGATCGTGCTTGAGCTTGAAGGCGATCTCGCCCTCGGCGCGGGGCTGGATCAGTTTGTTCGCCGACAGAGAAATGCGCGCATCGTCATCGAACGACATCTGCCGGGTGATGAAGCCGAAATCCGGTTGATGCACGTTGAGCATCTGTTGCACTGCCGCCGAGGTCACCCCGATCTTCTTGCCGACGATCTGGTCGCCGGCCGCCACCCGACGCTCAATGGCGTACAGGGAAATGTGATAGGCGTCTTCGATACTGATCGACGGCCAACGCTCGGTCAGCGGCGCCAGAGTGGAGCCGCTGAGCAGCGCCTGATAAAGCTCTTCGCCGAACTCACGGCGCAATTGCACGCTCATCCGCGGGCCTCCTGAAGAAACGCCAGGCACTGGCTGTTGAAATAGTCACGGTGCTCGACCTGCACCCAATGCCCGCACTCGCTGAGCATCACGAAACGGATTCTGGAACAGTTTTCGAGCATGGTCCGGGCACCGGAGGACGGGCAGAACTTGTCGTTCATGCCCCAGAAACCGAGGATCGGGCACCGCAACTCACCCAGGCGCGACGTCATGTTCGGTACCTGCATGGTCGACAGCACGCACACCGGCTGCTGTTGCACCACGGCCACCCGCTCGTTGACCGTCTCGTCGCTGATCAGGCTTTCGTCGAACAGCTGCAGCGCCAGCAGGCGACGCATGCCCGCCGCGTCGTTCAGCTCACCCTTGGCGAAGGCCGCACCCATTTTCTGGATACCTTCCATCTGCAGGTAATACTGTTCCTTTTCCATCAGGCCACCGGGGGCCATCAGCACCAGACGGCTGACACGCTGCGGTTGGTCGAGGGCCAGTTTGATCGCGATCGCGCCGCCCAACGAATTACCGACCAACACACAACGCTGGATGTCGAAGGCATCGAGCAAACCGCTCAGGGCTGCGACAAAAAAATCCAGGGTGTAGAGGGTGTCGGGTTTGTCCGAGGCGCCGTAGCCCGGCAGATCCGGGACTATCACCCGGTAACCGGCCTCGGCAAACACCGGGTAGTTCTGCTTGAAGTTGCTGTGACCGCTAGCGCCCGGCCCGCTGCCATGGATGAAAATCACCGGCTCGCCGTTGCCGCCATCCTTCCCGCCTGTATCCACATAGCGCAGCTGCAAACCATCCGGCAGCGTAACGAAGTGCCCTTGCGCTGAAGCGCCCATAAGGTGTCCTCCCGGCCTGTTGTTGTAGCTGGATTATTCAGACGGGCCGGCTGCGCAACATCGTCCGACAGGACTACGCCCCTGTAGGAGCGAGCCTGCTCGCGAAAAACGCCAGGACACCGTGGGGCATCAGGTTTTACGCGTTATCGTTGACGTCCATCGCGAGCAGGCTCGCTCCTACACCGTTCCTAGTCTCATCGGACGTTGGATTACAGGGACCACAGACCTAGCATCGACGGCATTCCCGAGCGGCAAAAAGAGAACTCCCATGCTTGATCCAATGGACTTTCACGGCAAAGTGGTACTGGTCACCGGCGGTGGCAAAGGTGTGGGTCGCGGCATCAGCCAGCGCTTTCTCGACTGCGGCGCCGAGGTGGTGATCTGCGGTCGCCAAACCCCGCCATTCGTGCCTGCCAGCGGCGGACGCGAGGCGCTGTTCGTGCCCTGCGACCTGCGGGACGTCGAACAATCCGGGCGCTTGATCGCACAGATCGTCGAGCGTTTCGGCCGCCTCGATGTGCTGGTCAACAACGCCGGCGGTTCACCGAATGCCGACGCGGCCACCGCTTCTCCCCGTTTCAGCGAAGCGATCATTCGCTTGAACCTGATCGCTCCACTGAACCTGTGTCAGCAGGCCAACCAGGTGATGCAGGCCCAGGCCGACGGCGGCGCGATCATCAACATCTGCAGCGTCAGCGCCACCCGCCCCTCCCCCGGCACCGCCGCCTATGGCGCGGCCAAGGCCGGTCTGCTGAACCTGACCACCTCGCTGGCGGTGGAATGGGCGCCGAAGGTGCGGGTCAATGCGGTCACCGCCGGGCTGATTCTCACCGAGCAGGCCGCCATGCATTATGGTGACGACGCGGGCATTGCCCGGGTGGCGGCGACCATTCCAATGCAACGCCTGGCGACCCCGGAGGACATTGGCGATACCTGCCTGTACCTGGCGTCGTCTTTGGCCCGTTATGTCAGCGGCGCGGACATCGCGGTGCACGGAGCCGGCGAGCGACCGGCGTTTCTCGACGCGGCACAATCCTGAAAAGATCGCAGCCTGCGGCAGCTCCTACAGTTGAACCTCAATCTCTGTAGGAGCTGTCGAGTGAAACGAGGCTGCGATCTTTCAAGCATTCGAATAACAAAAGGAGTTCCGACATGCCCGCAATCGCCAGCCACAGCGTCCCGCTCGACCTCACGCCACAAGCCGCATGGACCAAACTGCGCGACCTGAGCCTCGCCCCGCACTACGTGCCGGGGTTGACCGGTTGCCAGTTTCATCCTGGGCCGAAAGAAGGCCTCGGCGCCAGTCGCCGGGTGCTGCGCAAGGGCGGTCAGTATCTGGATGAAAGCGTGATGCAGTGGCAGGAAGGCACGGGGTTCTTGCTGCGGTTGCACAAGGGCGGCAATGACTCACCCTTTCCGTTTCGCCAGGCGAGTTTCAGTTATGCCCTGCAAGCCGAAGGCGACACGACCCGCATCACCCTGCAAATGCGTTACAGCCTGCGCGGAGGCAGGCTGATGGAGTGGTTGCTGGCCAAGTCCTTCAACAAGGTCGTGCAGCAGATTGCCGAGAACCTCAAGGCCTTCTACGAAACCGGCCGCACGCAGAATTCCGATATGGCTTTGAGCACATCCAGCATTGATGTCGCCTGACACGCCGCCTTCGCGAGCAAGCCCGCTCCCACAGGGGATTGGGGGGTGTTTGCAAATGCCGGGGTCACCACAAAAACTGTGGGAGCTGGCTTGCCTGCGAAGGGGCCGGCACATCCAACATTGATGTCGCCTGACACCCCGCCTTCGCGGGCAAGCCCGCTCCCACAGGGGATTGGGGGTGCTTGCAAATGCCGGGGTCACCATAAGACCTGTGGGAGCTGGCTTGCCAGCGATGGGGTCGGAACATCCAGCATCAATGTCGCCTGACACACCGTCATCGCTGGCAAGCCAGCTCCTTGGGATCGCGGCGACCCTCAGGAACGCGCCACTTCCGAGTGAGCAATAAAACGGGTGGCGACGATCTTCCATTGGCCGGCGATACGCTGGTAACGGTCCTGATAGAACCCACCCAACTGCCGCGTCGCCCCGCTCTCGCCATCCAGGTTGAAATACCACAGGGCCCAACGGCCCCGGGCCTGATCCTCGCCCAACACCTCGATTTCCGGGTTGGCGCCATGATGCAGGTCGATCACCCGCGCATGGCAGGCCAGCTCGCGGTACAGCGCGACAAAACTGTCGCGCTCATGAAAGATCCCCAACGGACCGTAATCGATCAGCACTTCACCGTCGGCAAAGCAGTCGGCAATCACTTCGACTTGCTTGAGGTCGCAGGCATTGAGGTAGCGATGCTTGAGCTGGCGGATGTCCTCCAGCGCTTCCAGGCGGGCGATCCGCTGTTCCAGATTCATGCCGCACCTCGCGCCGTCACGTTGACCTCGCTCCAGAAGGCTTTCATCGAGCGGATCTGGCCGTGGGCATCGAACTCCATCACGTCGATCACATGCAGCGAGCACGGTTGCCCGCCCCACTCCATGTCGACCCGGAACGGCATCGCCCCGCAACCGTTGAGCGTGGCGCGCACCGGGCCGGTCCGGGTTGCGGAGACTTTCATCGCCCCCAGCCCCTCACGATAAAAACGCGCAATGGCGTCGATGCCCTGCAACGGCGCCTGGCCGACCGGGTCTTCAACGGTGGCGTCTTTGGCGTAGAGCGCGAGGATGCCTTCGATGTCGCCGGCATCCACCAGCTCCACATAACGCGCCATGGTCGCCTGGATCTGCTCTGCGCTGATCATTCAGACCACCTCGAACAGGGCGGCGGCACCCATGCCGCCACCGATGCACATGCTCACCACCACATACCGCAAACCGCGACGCTGGCCTTCGATCAGCGCATGTCCAACCATCCGCGCCCCGGACATGCCGAACGGATGACCGATGGAAATCGCCCCGCCGTTGACGTTCAGGCGCTCGGCGGGAATGCCCAGGGTGTCTCGGCAGTACAGCACCTGACAGGCGAACGCTTCGTTCAACTCCCAGAGGCCGATGTGGTCCATGGTCAGGCCGTGGCGCTTGAGCAGCTTGGGAATGGCGTAGACCGGGCCGATGCCCATCTCATCGGAGTTGCAACCGGCGACGGCCATGCCGCGATAGATCCCCAGCGGTTCCAGGCCACGCTTCTCGGCCAGTTTGGCGCTCATCAACACCGAGGCCGACGCACCGTCGGACAACTGCGAGGCATTGCCGGCGGTGATGAAACGCCCCTTGTCGCTCCACTGACCGCCCGGCCATACCGGCTCCAGCGCTGTCAGGCTTTGCAGGGTGGTGTCGATGCGGTTGCACTCGTCGCGCAGCAAGGTGACGGATTCATAACCGGTTTCGCCGGTAGCCTTGTCGAACAGTGCCTTGCGGCTGGCCAGCGGCGCGAGTTCGCGGTCGAAGCGCCCGGCGCTCTGGGCCTGTGCGGTACGCAGCTGACTCTGGTAGCTGTATTCGTCCTGCTCGTCGCGGGAGATGCCATAGCGCGCGGAGACGATCTCGGCGGTTTCGATCATCGGGATGTAGGCGTGCGGGTCCAGCTCGATCACTGAAGCCGACTGGTTGCGATAGAGGTTCTTGTGCTTGTTCTGCACCAGGGAAATCGACTCCAGGCCACCGGCCACGGCGATGTCGATTTCGTCGCACATGATGCCTTTGGCGGCCATGGCGATGCTCATCAGGCCCGACGAGCACTGGCGCTCGACGGCCATCCCGGCAACCGATGTCGGCAAACCGCCGGCGATCGCGCACAGGCGCCCCAGGTTGTAGGACTGCGTACCCTGCTGCGCGGCGGCGCCGATGATCACGTCGTCCACTTCACCCGGCTCGATGCCGGCACGGCGCACGGCTTCGCGCACCACGTGGCCGCCCAGTTGCGGCGCCTCGGTGTCATTGAACGCACCGCGAAAGGCCTTGCCGATCGGAGTACGGGCGGTCGAAACGATGACGGCTTCTTTCATGCTGGATTCCTCGAAAATGCTGTTGAAGGTCAGGCCGGGTAATAGCGACTGATGGTGTCGACCACGACGCCTGGACGTTCCTGGCCGTCGATGTCGACGCTGACGCGGATGGTCGCCTGCACGCCGCCCTTCACTTCCTCGACCGCGATCAATTGCGCACTGCCGCGTACCCGCGAACCGACGCGCACCACCGAAGGGAAGCGCACCCGCTCGCAACCGTAGTTGACGCCCATGGCCAGGCCACGGACCTCGACGATCTGCGGCAGGAACAGGTTGACCAGTGACAGGCTCAGGTAGCCATGGGCGATGCAGGCGCCAAACGGGCCATCGGCGGCCTTGAGCGGATCGACGTGAATCCACTGGTGATCGCCGGTGGCGTCGGCAAACCGGTCGATGCGGTCCTGCTCCAGCAGCAGCCAGTCGCTGACGCCGAGCGATTGGCCAACGGCCTCGAACAGGGCCATCGGCGTCTCGAAAATACGTGGCATGGTCACGCCCTCTGGCTGGATACCGACAACACTTCGCCGGTCATGTAGGAGCTGTAGTCGCTGGCCAGGAACATCATCACGTTGGCCACTTCCCAGACTTCGGCGGCGCGGCCGAAGGCTTCGTTGGCGGCGAGTTGATCGAGCACCGCCTGGGGCGCGGATTTGCGCAGGAAATCGTGCAGGGCGATGCTCGGGCTGACCGCATTGATGCGGATGCCGTAGTCGGCGGCTTCGACCGCTGCACAGCGAGTCAGCGCCATGACGCCGGCCTTGGCCGCGGCGTAGTGCGCCTGTTCTTTCTGCGCGCGCCAGCCCAGTACCGAGGCGTTATTGACGATGACCCCGGCACGCCGTTCCATCATTTTCGGCAGCATGGCGCGGGTCATGCGCATGGTGCCGGTGAGCGTCACATCCAGCACCCGGTTCCACTCCTCGTCGCCCATCTCCACCAGCAGGCGCGAGCCGCCGAGGCCGGCGTTGTTGATCAGCACGTCGACGCCTTGCAGGTCGCGCTCGGCGCAAGCGATCAACTGCTGCACCTGGGTTTCGTCGGCGACGTTGCAGACCTGGCCGAAGACCTGCTGCAACCCGGTGGTTTCGCGAATTTTCAGCACTGCTTCGGCCAACCGGCCTTCATGGATGTCGCTGATCATCAGCGCACGGCAACCTTCCTCGGCAGCACGCACGGCGGCGGAAAAACCGATCCCGGCACCCGCCGCCGCGGTGATCAGTACCGACTTGCCGCGCAGCAGGCCGCGACCTTCAACATATTGAGGTACAGACATGAACTCTCTCCTTTCAGGCGCGCGGACGCGGCTCTTTGGGCATGCCCAAGGCACGCTCGGCGATGATGTTGCGCTGGATTTCGTTGCTGCCGCCGTACAGGGTGTCGGCGCGGCTGAACAGGTACAGCGACTGCAAACGGGTCAGTTGGTAGGGCGCCGTTTCGAGCAGTTCCGCTTCGGCGCCGAGCACGTCCATCGCCAACTTGCCGAGGCTGGCGTGCCAGGTCGACCAGAACAGCTTGTAGATGGTCGCCTCTTTGCGCAGCGAACCGTCCTGGCTACCCGAAAGCATGCGCAGCGAGTTGTAGCGCATGATCCGCAACCCGCTCCAGGCTTCGGCCAGGCGCTGGCGCAGGATCGGATCGCGGTCGGCGCCATTGGCTTTAGCAATGGCGATGATTTCGTTGAGTTCGTTCTGAAACTGCATCTGCTGGCCGAGGGTCGACACACCGCGCTCGAAACCCAGCAACGCCATGGCGATCTTCCAGCCGTCGCCCGGCGCGCCGATGATGTTGGCGGCGTCGGTGCGGGCATCGTCGAAGAACACTTCGTTGAACTCCGAGGTACCGGTCAGTTGCTCGATAGGCCGCACGGTGATTTCCGCCTGGGCCATCGGCACCAGCAGGAACGACAGGCCGCGATGGCCGACGCTGCCTGGTTCGGTGCGGGCGATGACAAAGCACCAGTCCGATTCGTGGGCCAGGGAGGTCCAGACTTTCTGGCCATTGATCAACCATTGGCCGCTCGCCTCATCCAGCGTGGCGCGGGTCTTGACGTTGGCCAGGTCAGAACCGGCGCCCGGCTCCGAATAGCCCTGGCACCAGAACGACGTGCCGCTGACGATTCCCGGCAAAAAACGCTGTTGCTGTTCGACCGTGCCGAACGCGGCAATGGTCGGCCCGGCCAGCCCTTCGCCGATATGACCCATGCGGCCGGGGCCGCCGGCGCGGGCGTATTCTTCGTGGAAAATCACTTGCCGGGTGATCGACAAGCCACGCCCGCCATGCTCCGGCGCCCAGCCGACGCAGGTCCAGCCGCCTTCGGCGAGTTTGCGTTCCCAGGCTTTGCGCTCTTCGGGAAACATGTGCTCGTCGCCCGGACCGCCGCGAAAACGCAGGGCCTCGAACTCACCGCAAAGGTTGGCGCTCATCCAGTCGGCCACTTCCTGGCGGAAGCGTTCGTCCTGCTCGCTGAAACTGATTTTCATGGCTGTTCTCCAAGAATCACCGAAGCAATGCGCTCGCGATGCCAGGCCGGTAACCCGAGGAAACTCTCGCTGGCGCGGGCGCGCTTGAAGTAGAGGTGCGGGTCGTATTCCCAAGTGAAACCGACACCGCCGTGCAACTGGATCGACTCGGACGCGCAGTGGAAATAGGTCTCGGAGCACTGCGCCTTGGCCAGCGCCGCCGCCAGCGGCAATTGGGCCGCGACCTGCGGATCACCCTGGGGGTCGAGTACCTCCTGGGCCACGCACGCGGCGTAGTAGCTGGCCGAACGCGCGCATTCGACTTGGAGCATCATGTCCGCGGCGCGGTGTTTGAGGGCCTGGAAACTGGCAATCGGGCGCCCGAACTGCTGGCGCTCCTGCATGTAGGCCACGCTGAGATCGAGCACCTGCTGCGCGCCGCCGGTCTGCTCGGCAGCCAGGCCGATGCAGGCCAGTTGCAGGACGCGCTCAAGGTGCGGCCAGCCGTGACCGAACTCACCCAGCAGCGCGTCAGCTTCAAGGTACAGGCCCTTGAGCTGGATCCGCGCCTGGCGCCGGGTCTGGTCCATGGTCGGCAACATCTGTCGCGCGATGCCTGCGCTTGCGGCGTTCACGGCAAACAGGCTGATGCCCTTTTCGCCAGTGGTTCCGGGTTGTCGTGCGGCAATGATCAACAGATCAGCGCCATGGCCGTCGAGCACATGCTTGAGGGTGCCGTCGAGGACGAAGCCGTCACCTTCGGCCAGCACCGTTGCCTGGACATCGTCGGCTGACCAGCCGTTGGCACTGCTGAACGCCAGGGTCGCCGTCACGCTGCCATCGGCGATCGACGGCAACCAGCGCTGTTTCTGTTCATCATTGGCGGCCAGCAACAGCGCGGGTGTGGCCATGCAGGCGGTGGCGAAAAACGGTGAGCACAGCAAACGCCGGCCCATCTGTTCGAGCAGGATCGTCAGCTCGACAAAACCGAGGCCAAGGCCACCGTAGGTTTCGGGGATATGAATGGCGGGCCAGCACATTTCCTGGCACAAACGCTGCCAGAGGACTTCGTCAAAACCCCGTTCACTGACCATTGCCGCCCGCACGGCGGCAGAATCCGAGACATCGGCGAGGAAGCCCTCGGCCGATGCGCGGATCATTTCCTGTTCGTCGCTGAATGCAAACTCCATCGCGGCGCCTTCTGCTCGTTTGGCGGGGCGCGCGTGGCGCAACACCCCTTTGAGCATGAAGTCTGGCGCCAGCCGGTCGCGGCAGAATCGTTAGCCTTGCCTAGTCCGAACGGGCGATGTCAAAGTGCGCTCACGCAAGTGAAAAACATGAATCAGCTAAGGATGCAGAACCATGAGCACTGAGCAAGAGACGACTTTCGACGAACCGCGGCTCAACAGTACGGAAATTCGCATTCTGGGTTCGTTGATCGAGAAACAGGCCACCAGCCCGGAAACCTATCCCCTGACCCTCAATGCCCTGGTGATCGCCTGCAACCAGAAAACCAGCCGCGAGCCGGTGATGAACCTGACGCCGGGCCAGGTCGGCCAGAGCCTGCGCGCGCTCGAAGGGCGCGGCTTCGCCAGGCTGGTGATGGGCAGCCGTGCCGACCGTTGGGAACACAAGGTCGACAAGGCCCTGGAGCTGGTGCCGGCGCAGGTGATCCTGACCGGGCTGATGTTTCTGCGCGGCCCGCAGACCGTCAATGAACTGCTGACCCGCAGCGGCCGCATGCATGAATTCGAAGACGCCGAACAGGTCGTGCATCAACTCGAACGCCTGATCGCCCGGGGCCTGGCCGTGCTGATACCGCGTCAGGCCGGCCAGCGCGAAGACCGCTATACCCACGCCTTGGGCGACCCGGCGGATATCGAGGCGATCATGGCGGCACGGCAGAACCCGACCGAACGTGGCAGCAACGGGGTTTCGGTAGAACGGATCGAAGAACTGGAAGCGCGGATTGCGGCGCTGGAAGAGCGGTTGGCACGCCTCGAATAGCCTGGATGTTTGCCTGGCACAAAACCTGTGGGCTGACTGACATGTGTGATTGATACAGAACCTGTGAGAGCGGGCTTGCTCGCGAAAGCAGTTTGTCAGTCACATCAATGCTGGATGTGCTGACGCTTTCGCGGGCAAGCCCGCTCCCACAGTGGATCTGTGGGCTGGCTGGCATTTGTGATTGATACAGAACCTGTGGGAGCGGGCTTTGAGTTACTCCCCGTCCCAGTAATCCACCCCATCGGCCTGCCGGGCCACCGCAACAAATCCGGAAGCATTGCCCTCGGCATCGACCTTGAAGTCATCCATCACGGCATATTTGCCGGAATCCGGGTATTCGCAGATCTCCGGTGATTGCTGGGTGCTGACCGCCAGGTAACGCAGCTCCCCGTTGCTGGTATTGATGATCTGATGGGCCTGTTCAGGCCCACCCGGTGGACAGGCGATCACATCACCGGCGCGGATTGGAAATCGCTCGTCTCCCAGGCGGACCTGCCCTTCCCCGGCCACGACGTAGAACATTTCCTCATTGACCCGATGGCTGTGAAACGGACTGCCGCGCATGCCCGGCTCCAGCACATACAGGCGATATCCCAGCTTTTGCGCCCCCAGCAGTTGACCGACCCGGGCCAGACGCTGTTGATAGCGCCCGGCGGTTTCACCGCTCGGCGCAAACGCTTCGGGCAGCGGTTCAAGCTCGACAGTGTTCAGATTGAGAATGGGGGGATGCATGGACACCTCCTAGCTGCGGGCAAACGCCACGGCCTTCTGGAATTGCTCATCCGTCGGCCGTACACCGGTATAGAGCACAAATTGCTCCAGCGCCTGGATCGCGATCACTTCCAGCCCGGTGATGACCCGCTTGCCTTCGGCACGGGCACGCACGATCAGCGGCGTTTCCGAGGGAATCGCCACCACATCGAAGACGGTTTCCGCTTTTTCGATCACATCGCCCTCAAAGGCCAGTTGGTTGGCCTCCGGCCCTCCCGTCATGCCGATCGGGGTGACATTGACCAGCATCTGCGGGCGACGACTGCCCAACTCTGCCTGCCACTCATAGCCCAACGACTGCGCCAGCGCCTGCCCGGCGCGCTCGTTGCGGGCCACGATCAGGCCGTTCTCATAACCGCCATCGCGCAAGGCGCTCGCCACGGCCTTGGCCATGCCACCGCTGCCGCGCAGGGCAAAGGTCGAGTCCTTGGGCACCTGGTGTTTTTCCAGCAACTGGGCCACGGCGATGTAATCGGTGTTGTAGGCCTTGAGATGACCGTCGGTGTTGACGATGGTGTTGATCGATTGAATGGCGGCGGCAGAGGCGTCGAGTTCATCCACCAGGGCAATGCAGGCTTCCTTGAACGGCATCGACACGCCACAACCACGAATGCGCAGGGCGCGAATGCCGGCGACGGCGCCCGGCAGGTCCTGACTGGCGAAGGCCTTGTAGTAAAAATTCAGGCCCAGTTGCTCATACAGATGATTATGAAAACGCAGGCCAAAGTTCCCGGGGCGCCCTGAAAGGGACATGCACAACTGGGTGTCTTTGTTGGGGTTCATCTGCATGGCAAAGCTCCTTCAAATGCACTTTTCGGATGGACGGGATTAGCCGTCCATCGGGATCTGATCGATCATGAAAGCCTGGACCCACGGGCTTGACCAGGTCGGTAAGAAAGTCGGTACAGACCTTACACAAAATTTACCTGGCAGCCGTGCTGTTTTTCGAAAAAACGCTGTCTTAGAAGTATCCCCGCGACAATCCCTGGGTCTATTGCAGACACAGGCGCCGGGCTGAAGAACCGAGGAACTATCATGATCCGTAAAATCCCCACAGTAGCCTTGCTGATCGGCGCCCTCGCTATCGCGGGACAGGCGCAAGCCCATGGTGGTGGTAATTACTGGCAGGGTCCGGCGGTGTTTGGCGCGATCGTCGGTACTGCCATCGTAGGTTCGGCTCTGATCAACGCCAACCGCCCGGTCTATGTCGCGCCGCAACCGGTCTACGCCCCGCCGCCTCCGGTTTACTACGCGCCACCGCCCCCGGTTTACTACCAGCCGGCGCCGGTCTACGTGCAGCAACCGATCTACTACCGCCCGGCCCCGGTTTACTATGGGCCACCCCGTGGCTACTACGGCCCACCACGCGGCTACTACGGCCCGCGACACGGCCGCTGGTAACGAATCCTTCAAGCCCCGCTGAAACAGCGGGGCTTTTTTGGGGGGTTGGAGGTCACTTCATTTTCAGCATGCGCACGGTCCCCTGTAGGAGCTGGCTTGCCCGCGATGGTCGTTAACGATAACGCGGGTGAACTGGATAAACGCGGCGTACTTGAGTCCATCGCCAGCAAGCTGGCTCCTATGTATGGACTCGCCCCCACTTTCAACCTGCTTCTAAACACTGCTGCCCGGTTGCATCTATGTATCAGGCCTGTTTGAGGAAGCCTTGAACGGCTTCTGGCCAACATTGGATAAGCGCGCGGTATGCCGATTACAGTGAGGCCTCAAGGGCCGGTAGGAGCCCAGGCATCAATCCGCGACGGTCTGACCTGGGGTCAATGTTTTTTAGCATGGGTTGGAGCGGCTTAACGCCCCGGTGGCAGAACGCTATTGATCAGTGACTCATCGCCACCTCGGGGCCATTTCCCGGCCGGCGATGATAAGTCTGATCGTTTTGTAGTAGTACCCAGAGAATGCGCAGGTTGCGGTTGGCCAATCGCACTGCCGCCTCCTTGCGCCCCAGGCGGGAGATCCAACGCTGTAGACGTTGGTCGTCCGGCTGCTGTGAGTCAGATCGTATCTGCCTTAAAACAGCATGGGCTCCTTGGATCGTCAGACTGCGCAAGTAGGCATCGCCATGTTTGCACATCTTGCCCAGTCGGATTTTATCGCCGCTGCTGTGCTGGTTGGGCACCAACCCGAAGTACGCGGCAAACTGCCGGGCGTTGGCGAAGCGTTCAGGCTCGGTCTGCTTGGCCAGCAGCGCCGTGGCGATGATTGGACCAACACCGCGCACAGTCATCAGCCGCCTCGCTATCTCACTCTCTTTCGCCGCCGTTTCCAGTCGGCCGGTCAGTACGTTGACGCGTTCACCCAGTTGACTCCATTCACCCAGCAGTTCGGCGATCAGCTCGCGCAGTAGATCGGGCAATGGCTGGGTAACATCTTCCAATATCCGAGGCACGAGCTGGCTGATCGCCATTTCGCCCTGCGCCAGAGCCACGCCATGTTCCAGCAGCAAACCGCGCATCTGATTGCCCACCGCCGTGCGTCGCCGTATATATCCCTGTCGAGCTCGGTGCAGTGCCTGCATCGCGAGCGCCGCCGGGCTCTTGACCGGAACGGCTGAAATCGTGCTATCGCGGCCTGCACGTAGGATAGCGAACGCATCGTTGTGATCATTTTTCGGGCCACAGCGATGTTTGGCAACAAGCTGGGCCGGCAGGATGCGGACCGGATTGCCCTGTATTTGCAGTAACCGCGCCCACGCCTGAGCGCCTGGCCCGGTTTCCACCAAGACCGTCACACTCTCGGGAAGCTTGTGCAGAAATACCTGGAAGGCCTCGCGGGACTTGATTCGATCCTCGAATTTTACCTGGCCGAGAGCATCCTCCCCGGCGACCTGAAAGACCTTTTTTGCAAGATCTACCGCAACGGTCGTGCACGCCGACACGTCGGCTGACAAAGACTGATTGAACATCGTATGCTTTTTCATGGCCTCGCCCTCGCTGTCGTTGGCTTCTATAAGAATGCCACCGCGGCGCACAGACGCCTCGGCTTGGGCGAGTCCATTTAATTACAGGTAGTGCGTTATCGGTGTTCCCCGCAATTGCGTGAACACGCTTTTTTATGCCCGTTGGTCGGTGCAGGTCTGGATAAATCTCGCCAAGGTCGCTATCGGGACAGTGCGCGCGGCAGAAACGGGCAAGATGGACTCGACCGGTTTTCTGCCGTGTGGCGAAAAACGGTCATATTTTTGTCATGACAGATCCGCAAGCTCGGTGCTGTCCGTCGAAAACAGCTTGATAACAACAAGGACGACCACATGCCAACGCAAAACCCGCACCGCATCGTCGGTCTGTGCACCTCCAGCAAGGTGTACAACGCACTGACCGAACTCAAGCACCTGGAAGGTCATCGCAGCGCCAAGTTTCTCTCGCTGCTGACGCAAAACCTGGTGCGCAAGGGCCTGCTCAACGAGCAGGAAGTGGTGAACATGCTCGATCAGGTGGTCAACTGACCGACCAACGGTCGTTTGCCCCCGCTGGCATCAATGACCACTATTGAAAGCGTTGATTACTCATCGAGGCACCCGGACCTTAAAGTAGCTCCACAGATTGATGGAGGTACTTGTCATGTCCCAGGTTCAGATCATGTCCGTTATCGGCAGCGCCGTCCCCGCACAGCTCAGAGAGCTGGGCATGCTCGCCTGCTGGTATCTGGTGCAGGACGGTGTGCAGATCAGCGGCCCGCTCACTTCGTTGCCCGCCGCCCGTGAACTGTCGCAACGCATCGGCTCCGGCCAGTCCGGCAGGCTCAGCGCCTAAGGCAGCTGCACCCGCGGTTTGGTTTCAATGAAAATGTCCCAGCTGGACATGAACAGGGCCGCGATCAACGGGCCGATGACAAAGCCGTTCAGCCCGAAAATCGCCAGGCCGCCGAGGGTCGAGATCAGGATCATGTAATCCGGCATCCGGGTGTCCTTGCCCACCAGAATCGGTCGAAGCACGTTATCCACCAGGCCGATCACGAAGATCCCGAACAATCCCAGCACCACGCCCTGCCAGATGGCCCCGGTGAGCAGGAAAAACGCCGCCACCGGTACCCAGACAATCCCCGCCCCCACCGCCGGCAACAGCGACAGAAACGCCATCAACACCGCCCAGAGCACTACGCTGGGAATGTCCAGGAACCAGAAAATCAGGCCACCCAGCGCGCCTTGTGTGATCGCCACCAGCAGGTTGCCCTTCACCGTGGCCCGTACCACGCGATTGAACTTGAGCTGCAAACGACGTTTCTGCTGTTCCTCCAACGGCACCGCCGCACGCACCTTGCGTGCCAGTTCCGCGCCGTCGCGCAGGAAGAAGAACAGCAGGTACAGCATGATGAAGAAACTGACGATGAACTCGAACGTGCCCTGGCCAAAAATGAAGGCCTTGGCGGCCAGTTCCTGCCCGCCGGTCATCGCACTCTTGACGATTTTCTCTCGCAGCCCGTTCAGCTCACCCATGCCGAAGCGATCCAGCAGATGCTGGAAATACGGCGGCAGGATGTGCTTGAACTGCGTCACGTACCCGGCGATGTCCAGTTCGCCGCTCTCGATGTTCTTGTAGAGCGCAACCCCCTCCTGGACCAGGAGGCTGCTGAGGACTATCACTGGCAGGATCGCGATCAACAGGCAGATGCTCAGCGTGAGCAGTGACGTGAGGTTGCGCTCCCAGCCGAACCTCAACTGCAGCCGCCGTTGCAGCGGAGCGAAGAGGATGCCGAGGATTACCGCCCAGAACACAGCGCCGTAGAACGGCAGCAGGATCCAGATGAAGGCGACGCTCACCAGGGCCAGAAGGATGGTCAGCGATCTGTCTTTCAGGGTTTCTTCGTTCATATTCGATCCATGCCCGCCGGGACGAAAAACTCGCGCCCTGATGTTTAGTCCGCTACGGCTCGCGCGAGTGCCATCTCTTTGTTGATCAGACATAGATCCAGGTCAATAAACGCTCCGTGCCGAGCGTTTACCCTGCGCGGCTTTTGCGACGACACCACCATGAACCTCACCGCGCCAGAACTGCTCGCCCCCGCCGGCACCCTGAAAAACATGCGTTATGCCTTCGCCTATGGCGCCGATGCCGTGTACGCCGGCCAGCCGCGCTACAGCCTGCGGGTGCGCAACAACGAATTCGACCACGCCAACCTCGCCCTCGGCATTCGCGAGGCCCAGGCGCAGGGCAAGCGCTTCTACGTGGTGGTGAACATCGCACCGCACAACGCCAAGCTCAAGACCTTCCTCAAGGACCTTGAACCGGTGATCGCCATGGCCCCCGATGCGCTGATCATGTCCGACCCCGGCCTGATCATGCTGGTGCGCCGGCACTACCCGCAGATGCCGGTCCACCTTTCGGTGCAGGCCAATACCGTGAACTGGGCAAGTGTCGAGTTCTGGCAGCAGCAAGGCTTGAGCCGGATCATCCTGTCGCGGGAGCTGTCGCTGGAAGAGATCGCCGAGATCCGCGGGCAAGTGCCGGCCATGGAACTGGAAGTGTTCGTGCATGGCGCGTTGTGCATGGCCTATTCCGGGCGCTGCCTGCTGTCGGGGTACATGAACAGGCGCGACGCCAATCAGGGCAGTTGCACCAATGCCTGTCGCTGGAAATATTCGGCGCAGCCGGCCACGGAAAACCAGCTGGGCGAAATCGTGCAGACATTCGACCCCGAACCGACCCTGGGCATCGGCGCGCCCACCGATCAGGTGTTCCTGTTGCAGGAAGCCAATCGTCCCGGCGAACAGATGCCTGCCTTCGAAGACGAACACGGCACGTACATCATGAACGCCAAGGATCTGCGCGCCGTGCAGCACGTCGAACGCCTGACGCAGATGGGCGTGCACTCGCTGAAAATCGAAGGCCGGACCAAATCGCACTTTTATTGTGCGCGCACCACCCAGGTTTATCGCCGGGCCATCGACGACGCAGTGGCGGGCCGGGCCTTCGACCGCGGCCTGATGACCGACCTGGAATCCCTCGCCCAGCGCGGCTACACCGAAGGCTTTCTGCGCCGGCATGTGCATGACGAATACCAGAACTACCAGAACGGCAGCTCGGTGTCGGAACGGCAACAGTTTGTCGGTGAGCTGACCGGACAGCGCCGGGATCGCCTGGCCGAGGTCAAGGTGAAAAACCGTTTCGGCGTGGGCGACCACATGGAGCTGATGACGCCCAAGGGCAACTTCCACTTCGATCTGCATCAGCTGCAGAACGCCAAGGGTGAAGCGATCGACGTTGCACCGGGGGATGGGCATACGGTGTATTTGCCGATACCGGATGCGGTGGATTTGAGTTTTGGCCTGCTGATGCGAGATTTCAACATGCCGTAATCCCTGTGGGAGCGGGCTTGCTCGCGAAGGGGACGGCACATTCAAAGTCAATGTTGCCTGACACACCGCCTTCGCGAGCAAGCCCGCTCCCACAGGTACTGCGTCAGGCAAATTCCTCGCGGAGCATCGCCACGAACGCCTCACGCGCCGGGTGCACCCCGGCGTTTTCGTGCCAGTAAAACAGGTTGTCGACGGCGGTCAGCTCAGGGAACTCAAACCCCGCGCACCCCGCACCTTTGGCGTATTGGTCGAAGATCCCCTTGGGTACCAGCGCCACGCCGGCCCCGGCACTGACGCAACCGACAATCGCGCCATAACTGGCCAGGCTGACAATCGGCAGTGCCTGCCCCTGTCGCAACAACCAATGCTCCAGCGCCGCCCGGTACGGACAGCCCTGGGGCCACATGAACACGGTCTGGTCCTGCAAGTCGCTGATGTCGCGCAACGGCCCCAGGGATGTCGAGGCGATCAGCAGCAACTCTTCGCGGTACATCGGCGTGCGCTTGAGATGCGAACGCTCGACGTCGACCGCGACGATAGCGCCGTCGAGCTTGTGATTGAGCGTGTCATCGAGCAGTTGCCCCCAGGCGCCGGTGGTCAGTTCCAGCGCCACCTGCGGGAAACGCTTGTGGAATTTCGCCAGCAGGCGCGGCAAACGCCCGGTGGCCGACGACTCGATGGCGCCGATGCGCAACGGCCCTGAAGGATCGGCCGAAGGGTCGACCGCCCGCTTGGCCTCGACGGTCAGGGCGAGAATTTTCGACGCGTAGGCCAGGAAAGTCTGCCCCGACGGGCTGATGCGCAGCCCTCGGCCTTCGCGCAGGAACAGCGCGACACCCAGCTCAGCCTCGAGGGCCTTGATCCGTGCCGTGATGTTGGACGGCACGCAATGCAGCAATTGCGCTGCGCGGGCAATGCTGCCGACCTCGGCCACGGTCTTGAACATGCGAATCTGTGCCAGCTCCATACATCACCCATAGTGAACGGTTGGCACAGTATAAGTCAGTTGTGGCGAACGATAGGCTTTCTGATACTCCGTGCATCAGCCCACAGGTGCACGACCATGACGCCGCTCACACCCTCCCCCGTTTCACCCTGGAAAATCATTCTGGCCATGGCATTTGTCGTGGCGTGCTGGGGATACTCCCCGACCGGCATTCATATCGGCTTGCAGGCCTACGACCCCGTGCACCTGGCCCTGCTGCGCTTCCTGCTGGCCTCCGTGTTCATGGCCGTGGTCGCGATGTTCAAGGGCATCCGCCTGCCCAGCCTGCGAGACTTACCGCTGATGTTCGGCCTGGGTTTCTTTGCCGTGAGCCTGCATCACGTGGCGATCAACTTCGGGCAGCAGGGAGTCAGCGCAGGCGCTTCGAGCGTCCTGGCCCAGACCACGCCACTGTTCAGCACATTGATCGCACGCTTCGTGTTCAAGGATCAGGTGAGCCTGTGGCGCTGGGGTTGTGTGCTGCTCGGGTTGTTTGGCGTGGTAATAGTGGTGGCGGGCGATAATGGCCTGGGCAGCATTGACGCCCATGGCTTGCTGATCCTGCTGGCGGCGGTGTCCTGGAGCCTCTACTTTGCCCTGCAAAAACATCACACCGGACGTTACGACGGGCTGACGCTGGTGTGCTACACGGTGTGGTCCGGTACGGTGCTGTTGCTGATTTTTCTGCCCGGCCTTGTGGATCAAGTCGCCCTGGCGCCGATGCGCGTGCAGTGGGCGGTGATTGCCTTGGGGATATTCCCCAGTGCCCTGGCGTACCTGGCCTGGGCCTATGTGCTGGCGCATGTCGATTTGAGCCGGGCGACCATGACGCTGTATCTGACGCCGCCGACGGCGATGGTGATGGCGTCTTATGCGCTCGGCGAACGGCCGACGTTGATGATCGTGGTGGGTGGGCTGGTGGTGTTGGCGAGTGTGCTGGCGTTGAATCTGGAGCGGCGGGCTGTGGTTGTTCAGGCTGTCAGGGTCTGATTCAGGTTTTTCGCTGTCAGGTCTGGCGCTATCGCGAGCAAGCTCGCCCCCACAGTTTTGCCCTGTGGGAGCGTGGCTTGCCCGCGAAGAACGATAACGCGGTGTCACTGACTATCAGCTAGCCGAAAACCGGTCACGACTGTTGGTCAGGTGCAACCACATCGCCGCCCGCGCCGCGTCCGGGTCCTGGCGCTTGATGGCATTGAGGATCGCCTCGTGCTCAAGATTGGCCAGCTCGCCGAGCTTGCTCAAGTCCACGGCCCCCCGCTCGGCGGCATTGACCCGGGTGCGCGGGATCATGGCGCTGCCCAGGTGCTGCATGATTTCGGTAAAGCAGACGTTGCCGGTGGCTTCGGCGATCAGCAGATGAAAACGCCGGTCCGCTTCGACACAGCTGTCGTTGTTGGCCAGCAGGCTTTGATAATCGTCCAGCGCTTCACGCATCTGCGCCAGTTGCAGATCGGTGCGGCGAGTTGCCGCCAGCGCCGCCGCCTGGGTTTCCAGGCCCATGCGCAACTCCAGAATGCTGCGTACCCCCAACGCCGTATCGACATTCAGCCGCAGCCCCTGCTCCGGTGCGCGCTCGATCACGAACGTGCCAATGCCATGCCGGGTTTCCACCAGCCCCGAGGCCTGCAACTTCGAGATCGCCTCGCGCACCACCGTGCGACTGACCCCGTGTTCCTGAACGATGGTGTTTTCCGACGGCAGCTTGTCGCCGGGCAATATCTGGCCGAGCAGGATGCGCTGGGTCAGTTTCTCCACCAGGTCATGGGCCAGGTTGTGGCTGCGCTTGCGGGCGGGTGCTTCGAGGTCTTCTTGCATGAGGGTGTCCGGAAATCAGGGCTATCGAATCGTAGCACCGCGCCGGGCGGGAATCCTGAAAAACCTCGCTCAACTTGTATGACAACACTCAACAACCAGCCCATATCGATTCGTTTTAAAGGCCACCCGCCACCATCACCAGAATAAAAAATCTCTAATACAGCGCCATTTCATTGGACAAAGGCGGTTGCAAGATCAAAAAACCTAGTTGTATGATGTCTATCAACAACGCAGCACTCAGCTTCACCCAGCATAAAAATAACGAGTGGGAGAAAACGCAGTGAATACATCCGTCTCCGGGATGCACGACGACGCCAATTCAGCGCTGAAGTCCGCCATCGCCAAAGTCAAACGTCACGTCTTGCCGCTGTTCGTCATCATGTTCATCGTCAATTACATTGATCGAGTGAACATCGGTTTCGTCCGCGCCCACATGGAACACGACCTGGGCATTGGCGCGGCCGCCTACGGTCTGGGTGCCGGCCTGTTCTTCATCGGCTATGCACTGTTCGAAGTGCCCTCCAATATCCTTCTGCAAAAAGTCGGCGCCCGCATCTGGCTGACTCGCATCATGCTGACCTGGGGCCTGGTCGCCGCGGGCATGGCGTTCATCCAGAACGAAACCCACTTCTACATCCTGCGATTTCTGCTGGGCGTGGCCGAGGCCGGGTTCTTTCCCGGGGTGATCTACTACTTCACCCGCTGGTTGCCTGGCGTGGAGCGTGGCAAGGCGATTGCCATCTTCCTCAGTGGCTCGGCGATTGCCTCACTGATCTCCGGCCCACTGTCCGGCTTGCTGCTGCAAATCAGCGGACTCGGCATGCATGGCTGGCAATGGATGTACTTCATCGAAGGCATGTTCTCGGTGGGTCTGTGTGTTTTTGTCTGGTTCTGGCTCGACTCCAAACCCCACGATGCCAAATGGCTGAGCCGCGACGAGCAGGACGCGCTGGTCAAGGCCATCGACGACGAGCAACTGGCCCGCGAAGCCGCCACACCGATCAAGCCGTCACTGGGCAAATTGCTCAAGGATCGCCAGATCATCCTGTTCTGCGTGATCTACTTCTTTATCCAGCTGACCATCTACGCCGCGACTTTCTGGCTGCCGAGCATCATCAAGAAGATGGGCGACCTCAGCGACTTCCAGGTCGGAATGTTCAACTCGATTCCGTGGCTGCTGTCGATTGTCGGCATGTATGCCTTCGCCTCGTTGTCGGCCAACTGGAAGCATCAGCAAGCCTGGGTCGCCGCGGCCCTGCTGATCGCCGCTGCCGGGATGTTCATGTCCACCACCGGCGGGCCGGTCTTCGCCTTCGTCGCGATCTGTTTTGCGGCGCTGGGTTTCAAATCGGCCTCGTCGCTGTTCTGGCCGATTCCCCAGGCTTATCTGGACGCACGCATCGCCGCCGGTGTCATCGCGCTGATCAACTCGGTGGGCAACCTCGGCGGTTTCGTCGCGCCGACCACGTTCGGCCTGCTGGAGGAACGCACCGGCTCCATCCAGGGCGGACTCTACGGCTTGGCCGCGACCTCGATCATCGCCGCGATCATCGTCTTTGCCGCACGCAACAAACCCAAGGTCGCCCCCGTCACCGCACCGGGCAAACCAGCGCCCCACCACGCCTGAATCATTGGTTTAAAAGGATAACAACATGACCGCACACGACACCGCCAAAGCCCCGATCATCACCAGCATGCAGGTTGTTCCGGTGGCCGGCCACGACGGCATGCTGCTCAATCTCAGCGGCGCCCACGGCCCGTTTTTCACCCGCAATATCGTGATCCTCAAGGACAACGCCGGCCACACCGGCGTCGGCGAAGTGCCGGGTGGCGAGCGCATTCGCCAGACCCTGGAAGACGCACGCAGCCTGGTGGTCGGCAGCCCGATCGGCACTTACCAGAAGATTCTCAACCAGGTACGCCAGACCTTCGCCGACCGCGATGCCGGCGGTCGCGGATTGCAGACCTTCGACCTGCGCATCACCATTCACGCCGTCACCGGCCTGGAAGCCGCGCTGCTCGATCTGCTCGGCCAGCACCTGGACGTGCCGGTCGCCGCCCTGCTTGGCGAAGGCCAGCAGCGCGATGAAGTGAAGATGCTTGGCTATCTGTTTTATGTAGGTGATCGCAACGAAACAGACCTCGCCTACCGCAGCGAGCCAGACGCCGACAACGACTGGTTCCGCGTACGTCACGAAAAAGCCATGACCGCCGAGGCGGTGGTCCGCCTGGCCGAGGCGGCGCACGCGCGTTATGGCTTCAAGGACTTCAAGCTCAAGGGCGGCGTGCTCAGCGGCGACGCCGAAATCGAAGCGGTCACGGCCCTCGCCGAACGCTTCCCCGATGCGCGCATCACCCTCGACCCGAACGGGGCCTGGTCGTTGGAAGAAGCCATCCGCCTGTGCCGCGATCAGCACCGCGTGCTGGCCTACGCCGAAGACCCGTGCGGGGCGGAAAACGGTTACTCGGGACGCGAAGTCATGGCTGAATTCCGCCGGGCCACGGGGCTGAAAACCGCAACCAACATGATCGCCACCGACTGGCGGGAGATGGGCCACGCGATCCAGTTGCAGTCGGTCGATATTCCCCTGGCCGATCCGCACTTCTGGACCATGCAGGGTTCGGTGCGCGTGGCGCAGATGTGCCACGAATGGGGCCTCACCTGGGGTTCGCACTCCAACAACCACTTCGACATTTCCCTGGCGATGTTCACCCATGTCGCGGCAGCCGCGCCGGGCGAGATCACCGCCATCGACACCCACTGGATCTGGCAGGACGGCCAGCGCCTGACCAAGGCCCCGCTGCAAATCGTCGACGGCTGCGTGCAGGTGCCGCAGAAACCGGGGTTGGGGGTGGAACTGGACATGGATCAGGTCGCCAAAGCCCATGAACTGTACAAAGGCATGGGCCTGGGGGCGCGGGATGACAGCGTGGCCATGCAGTTTTTGATTCCGGGCTGGACGTTCGACAACAAGCGGCCGTGCCTGGTGCGTTGAAACGCCAAGTGGGTTGAAACGCCAAGTGGGTTGAATCGCCAAGTGAGTTGATTCAAGGGTTGCGCGTGGCCGCCTGTTGGCGGCCGGTTTAAAAAGCGCTCGGAGCCTGGCGCTTAACCCCCTAAAATGGCGCGCAACTTAATCAACGACGGATGAAACCCACATGGACAGGCTGAAAACCATCGCCGCCGGCATGGCGATATTTGCCGCAGGCCAGTGCGTGGCACAGGATCAAATCGAGACGCTGGTGAACGCCGCCGTACAACCGGTGATGCAGGCCGAAGGTATCCACGGCATGGCCGTGGCGGTCACCGTCAACGGCCAAGCGCACTACTTCAACTATGGCGTCGCCTCGAAGGAAACCGGCAGCCCCGTCACAAAGGACACCCTGTTCGAAATCGGCTCGGTCAGCAAAACCTTCACCGCCACCCTCGCCGCCTACGCCCAGGCCACGGGCAAACTGTCACTGTCGGACAAGGCCAGCCAGGTCCTGCCGGCCTTGCGCGGCAGCGCTTTCGACAACATCAGCGTGCTGCAACTGGGCACCTACAGCGCCGGCGGCCTGCCGCTGCAATTTCCTGCTGAATCTGATTCGGCCGAAAAAATGCTCGGCTACTACAAACAATGGAAACCGCTCTACACCCCCGGCAGCCACCGACTGTATTCGAACCCCAGCCTTGGCCTGTTCGGCTACCTCGCCGCCCACAGCATGGGTCAGCCGTTCGATGAGCTGATGGAGAAAACCCTGCTGCCGAAACTGGGCCTCAAGCACACCTATGTGCATGTACCGCAGGACCAGATGGCGCTGTACGCCCAGGGTTACAACAAGGACGGCAAGCCAGTGCGGGTCACTCCGGGGGCGTTGGATTCCGAGGCGTACGGGGTGAAAACCAGCGCCGCAGACTTGCTGGCCTACGTCGACGCCAACATGAAGCCGGCGCCTCTGGAAAAGCCGTTGCAGCAAGCCATCGCCTTGACCCATAGCGCCTACTACAGCGTTGGCGACATGACCCAAGGCCTGGGCTGGGAGATGTATCGCTACCCGATCACACTGGATCGCTTGCTGGACGGCAACTCCACGCCGATGGCCATGCAGGCGCACAAAGTCCAGTGGCTGAATCCGCCGCAAGCACAGCCACAGAACGTGTTGATCAACAAGACAGGTTCAACCGGTGGCTTTGGTGCTTACGTGGCGTACGTGCCATCGAAGGAGATCGGCATTGTGATGCTGGCCAACAAAAACTTCCCGAATGCGCAGCGGGTCAGGATTGCGCATCAGATTCTGAGTGCCCTTGCCCGATAAGCCTGGTTCGCGTTCCCAGAGTAAAGACGACCTCTGGAGGTTAATACTGATCAGTTAACACACGAAACCTGTGGGAGCGAGCTTGCTCGCGATGGCGTCGTAACAGTCAATATAAATGTTGAATGTCAGGTCCCCATCGCGAGCAAGCTCGCTCCCACAGGTTAATTGCTTACCACCAAGGTCGGATCAATCATCCGGCATTTCCGGCGGCTTGGCGGGCTTGGCCGGTTTGCTGTTTTTCCCGGGCTTGGCACCTTTGGCCGCCGGCTCGGCTTCAGCGACGGGAGCCGCCACTGTCGCGGTAAATTCTTTCTCGGCCGCCGGCAATTGATCGACTGCGCTGAAAATCTCTTCCAGCTTGATGGCGTCCGATTGTTCCAGTTTCTTTTCGCCGTCCTTGCCGACCAGAATCACCTTGGTCTTGGCGCCAGCACCCAGCTTGAGCGAGCGGATCAGCGCCGCCGTGTCCTGTGGCCCGATGTCTTTGCCCTCGCGCTGGCCCATCAGGTTGAGCACGGTGTAGAGCACCATGTTGCGGTCGGTGAAACCCTTGCGATTGGCCGGCTCATCCAGCGACTTTTTCAGGCTGACCCAGGTCGGATCCACGGTGCTTGGAGCGATGACAATCAGTGGCCGGGCCCTGCCCTTGTCCATGTCCAGTGGTGAGTCGCCATCGGCGGCGAACGAGGTGCCGGCAATCGCCAGCAAGATAGCCATGGTCAGTGACCTGATGAGCATGCGCATCTCCTTTTTGATATCCACGCTCTAATGATTGCGCATCGCGGCGATCGTTCCGGGTGACGTGCCGCAAATTTTTCGCCTTGTCCCAAGCTTAGGTCAGGGCGGTCATTGCGCAACAGCTCGGGGTCATCTCAGGACTTACAAAGTTCAAGGCAGATCAAGGATCAAGCGGGTCGCAAGGGGTGCCCGGACAGGCACCGACTGAGCATTGCACCCGCGAAGGAGGCTGGCGTAACGAATTGAATCAGAACGCCAGCTTGTAGCCGATCAGCAACAGCATGGTCGCCAGGCAAGGGCGCAGCAGCTCGTCGGAGATGCGCCCGGTCAGGTGGCTGCCCAGGTAAATCCCCGGCAACGAACCCACCAGCAAGTAACCCAGGACCTGCCAGTCCATGTTGCCCATGCTCGCATGGCCGAGGCCGGCGACCAGGGTCAGCGGCACGGCGTGGGCGATTTCAGTGCCTACCAGGCGACGGGTCGGCAGCATCGGATAGAGAATGAACAGGGCCACGGTGCCCAGTGCACCGGCGCCGATGGACGTCAGCGCGACCATGGTGCCGAGGACCAGGCCTGTGATGACTGTCAGGACATTGAGGCGCTTCCCGCTGGGGTTGTAGTGGCCGCCAGCACGTTTGTGGGCGAAATCCAGCAGACGTTTCTTGAACAGAATCGCCAGCGCCGTGGCGAACAACACAAAGCCGAGGGCCTGCTTGATGATCGCGTTCATCGCATCGGGGCTGGAGTGCAGGCTGCTCAGGAACCACAACGTCAGTGCCACCGCCGGCACGCTGCCAAGGGTCAGCCAACCGGTAATCGCCCAGTCGATGTTGTTGTTCTTTCGGTGAACCAGTACACCGCTGGACTTGGTGATCGCCGCGTAGAGCAAATCGGTACCGACCGCCGTTGCCGGATTGATGCCGAACCACAGCAGGATCGGGGTCATGAGCGACCCGCCACCGACGCCAGTCATGCCGACAATAAAGCCAACCACCAACCCGGCCACGACCAACCCGATGTTCACTAAATCCATTGATACGTCCACAAAGATCGCAGGGGAAATCCGGCCCGCAGCATAGCGATATTTCTTATAACCAGTTATATCGATGCGATCTATCTTTATTCCGGAACCATCATGCAACCCTGTGGGAGCGAGCTTGCTCGCGATAGCGGTGTATCAGTTGGCATCAATGGCGACTGACACTCAGTCATCGCGAGCAAGCTCGCTCCCACAGGGTTCCGTGTCGTGCTCATTGCACCGGCAGGAAATTCAGGAACAGCAGGCTCTGGGCATAATTCAGGCCGATGCGCCGGTAGCGTTCGTCGAGCATCTGGGTCAGCAAATCCAGCCGGGCGACGATCTTGCCGAACTCGACGGCAAAGCTCAGGTTGCTGCCCTCCTCCGAGATTTCGTTGGAAAACAGCAGGGGTTGGCCTTCCTTGTCTTGTCGCTGGCTGAGGATCCAGGTGGCAATCTCGATGTTGCGTGCGGCATTGCTGACGAATACCGGGTTGATCGTATCGGTCATGTAGAACTCGGTGCGATTGCCATGGGCGGTCACCAGCATGCTGCCGATGGCATAGATGAACGCTCCGACCCGATCGCCGAGAAATTCCGGGCTCATGGCAAAACGCAGGGCCGCCAGGTCCTTTTTGCCGCCCAGGGTCGGTAAGGGCTGCTGCTGTTCAATGGCTATGCGCACTTGCTTGCCGGCCGTACGGGCATCGAGGAAACCGGACTTTTTCAGCTCATCGGGGTTGCGCAGGTAGAGCTTGCCCATGAGCAGGTAAAGGCTGTCGAGGTTGTCGCGCATGGTCAGGGTGGCCATGCGGTCGACACTGGTCTGCAGGAACTCCTGGGGTTTGCCTTCGCGCATCTGGGTGATGATGTCGCCGCCCTGCTGCTGGCTGCAACCGGTGACGAAGAACATCGACAGACCTGCCAGCAGCAGGCAATGACGGCGGATTCTTGAGCTGTTCGCGGGTGAAACTCGAGCCATGGGTTCTTGAACTTGGACATGGGCCGACGGTGGGGATCGCCGCAGGCTGCCATGGATAGAGCCGGGCATTTCGAAAAAGTGCAGTATCGGGCGGCACCAATCGATCACCGGCAGGGGAATGTTCATAGAAAAAACGGATCAGAACATCATGAGAACGGTCCACACTCCCTGTAGGAGCTGCCGCAGGCTGCGATCTTTTGATCTTGAACAATTAAAATCAAAAGATCGCAGCCTGCGGCAGCTCCTACAACACCGTATACACACAGGAGGTTTGCATGCGCACGCTTCAATTGGCTGGCGCCCAGGTGCCCGTCATTGGCCAGGGCACCTGGCAGATGGGCGAGGACCGCTCTCGGCACAGGGAAGAAGTCGCGGCACTGCGCCTGGGCATCGAACTGGGCATGACCCTGATCGACACCGCTGAAATGTACGCCGAAGGCGGCGCCGAGGAAGTGGTCCGCGATGCCATCGCCGGACAGCGCGACAGCGTCTTTGTGGTCAGCAAGGTGTACCCGCACAACGCCAGCCGCCAGGGTATTCCCCAGGCATGCGAGCGCAGCCTGCGCAGGCTCGGCACCGATTACATTGATCTGTATCTGCTGCATTGGCGCGGCCAGTATCCGCTGGAGGAAACCGTCGACGCCTTCGAGCGCCTGCGCGAAGCCGGCAAGATCGGTCGCTGGGGCGTGTCCAATTTCGACCTCAACGACCTGCTGGAACTGGATGCCCCGGCCTGCGCCACCAATCAGGTGCTCTACAATCTGGAGCAACGCGGCATAGAATTTGATTTGTTACCCTGGAGCCAACAGCAGCGGCTGCCGGTCATGGCTTACTGCCCGATCGGCCAGGGTGGAGAAATGCTCGCCAATGCCACGCTCAAGCAGGTGGCCGCCCGGCACGGCGTCACACCGGCACAGGTGGCGCTGGCATGGATAATGCGCCAGGACGGCATGATCGCCATCCCCAAAGCGGTCCGGCCCGAGCATGTGCGACTCAATGCCCAAGCTGCCACGCTGCAACTTGAACCCGGGGATCTGGAGGCGCTGGACCACGCGTTTCATGCGCCACAACGCAAACAGCGGCTGGCCATGGTCTGAGCCAACGCAGTCTGTCTGAGAGCTTCGCCATGAGAAGCACCGACCACCTGGACCCGTTCAATCTGCAACGCTTTCTCCAGGCTCAGGACCCGGTATTCGACCGGGTTCAAGACGAGCTGAACAACGGACACAAGCGCAGTCACTGGATGTGGTTCATTTTTCCGCAGTTTGCCGGGCTCGGCGGCAGCGAGATGTCGCGCCGCTTTGCCATTCGTTCGCGGGAGGAGGCCCTGGCCTACCTCGAGCATCCGCTGCTCGGCGCCCGCCTGCGCACCTGCACCCAGGAAGTGTTGAACATCCGGGAGCGCTCGGTGGCCGGGATTTTCGGTCATCCCGACGACCTGAAATTTCATTCCTCGATGACCCTGTTCGCCCAGGTCGATGCCGCCGACAGCCTTTTCCAGCAAGCCTTGAACCAATACTTCCACGGCATCCTGGATGACTGGACCTTGTCGCTGATGGACTCAAAACAGGCCCAGCTGCCCCCCAATCAGGGTTGAGAAGTCGTCGTCGACAAACGGCAGTATCGCGTCCGCCACCGGTTGCAGTTGCCGGGTGATGTAGTGGTCGTAATCGATGGGCGCACTGCGCACTTCCAGCGGTTCGGGGCCGGCAACGGTGATCACGTAGCTGATCCAGCCGCCGTTCTGGTATTGCCGCGGGCGACCCTGGCTGTCGTTGTACTCATCGGCCAGACGCGCCGCACGCACGTGGGGCGGGACGTTACGCTGGTAATCATCGAGGGTGCGGCGCAGGCGTTTGCGATAAACCAGCCGGTCATCGAACTCGCCGGCCAGGGTCTTGCGCACGTAGTCACGCACGTAATCCTGATAGGGCTTGCGCAGGAAGATCCGCGAATACAGCTCTTGCTGGAATTGCCGGGCCAGCGGCGACCAGTCGGTGCGCACGGTTTCCAGGCCTTTGTAGACCATTTCGTCGCTGCCATCGGCGCGGGTCACCAGTCCGGCGTAGCGCTTTTTGCTGCCTTCTTCGGCACCGCGAATGGTCGGCATCAAAAAGCGCTTGTAGTGGGTTTCGAACTGCAACTCGAGAACGCTTTGCAGGCCGTATTCCTGCTGCACATGCTCGCGCCACCACTGATTGACGTGCGCCACCAGCGCCTGGCCGATTTGCGCCGCCTCCTGCTGGCCGTGGGCGCGACGCAGCCAGACGAACGTCGAATCGGTGTCGCCGTAGATCACCGCATGCCCCTGGGCCTCGATCAACTGGCGGGTGCGCAGCATGATCTCGTGCCCGCGCAAGGTGATGGACGACGCCAGGCGCGTATCGAAGAAGCGACAACCGCTGGAGCCGAGCACCCCATAGAACGCGTTCATGATGATTTTCAGCGCCTGGGACAGCGGTGCGTTGTGTTCACGCTTGGCGGTTTCCCGGCCTTCGGCGACCCGGGCGACGATGGAGGGCAGGCAATGCCGGGTGCGAGAAAAGCGTGCGCCGCGAAAGCCCGGCACCGACTCGCTATCGTCCGGGTGCCTGAGCCCTTCTATCAGCCCCACGGGGTCAATCAGGAAGGTGCGGATGATCGACGGATAGAGGCTCTTGTAGTCGAGCACCAGCACCGATTCGTACAGTCCCGGTTGCGAATCCATGACGAAACCGCCCGGGCTGGCTTCAGGTGGCTTGCCACCGAGATTCGGCGCGACGAAACCCTGGCGGTGCATCAGCGGCATGTACAGGTGGGTGAACGCCGCCACCGAACCGCCCATGCGATCGGCCGGTAGTCCCGTGACGCTGGCCCGCTCCAGCAGGAAGGTGAGTAACTCGGTCTTGGCGAAAATCCGCGTGACCAGTTCGCAATCCTTGAGGTTGTATTTGGCCAGCGCCGGTTTGTCCTCGGCGAACATGCGATTGATTTCGTCCATGCGCTGGTACGGGTTGTCGATGGACTTGCCCTCGCCGAGCAGGGTTTGCGCGACGTTCTCCAGGCTGAACGAGGGGAAACTCCAGGTCGCCGAACGCAGGGCCTCGATACCGTCGATGATCAGGCGGCCAGCGGCTGAAGCGAAGTAATGGTTGCCGCTGCCATGTTCGCGCCACTGCATTTCTTCGCCGCCACGCCCCAGTTTCAACGGCACCGCGAGGCGCCGGGCGTGTTCGTGAAGCACGCGCAAGTCGAACTGCACGACGTTCCAGCCGATGATCGCGTCAGGGTCGAACCGGGCAAACCAGTCGTTGAGTTTTTTCAGCAGCAGGGTCCGCGAATCGCAGTACTCGAGCTGGAAATCCACCAGGCTATCGTCACCATTGGGCGCGCCGAGCATGTACACCTGACGCTCGCCGCAGCCTTCCAGGGCAATGGAATACAGCTCGCCCTGGGCCGTGGTCTCGATGTCCAGGGACACCAGTTTGAGGCTCGGCCGGTAACCGGGATCGGGCTTCATCTGTGCGTCGAGCAGCAGACCCTCGGCATTCGGCGTGCCACTGAAGCGCACCGGCGCGGTGATGAAGCGTTCCATCATGTAGCGTTCCGGCGGGCGCACATCGGCTTCGAACACTTCGACGCCGGCCCTGCGCAACGCGGTTTCCAGGCGCATCAACTGGCCATGTTGCCGGCAGTAGAGTCCGAGGACCGGACGATGGTCGAAATCCTGCAGGCTCAGGGGCTTGAGCTCGACGTTCTTCTCGTCATGCAAGACGCTTTCGGCCTGCAGACGCTGCGCAGCAGGTATGAACGCCACCGAGGGCTGGCAAGGCAGGCGGATGCGCCGGGGACCGCTGTCGGTCGCCAGCCAGAACTCGACTTCCGTACCGGCCGGGGTGTCGCGCCAATGCCGGGTCAGGACGAAGCCCTGCTGTAGATCCACCACTGCAAACCTCAACGTTGATTCAGAGGGGGATTCTACCCGTCATCTGTCGCGATAGCCCGTTTGCCGCAGGCCTAACAGGCAGACACAGAACCTGTGGGAGCGGGCTTGCTCGCGAAGGGGCCAGCACATTCAACATCTTTGCTGGCTGACAGTCCGTTTTCGCGAGCAAGCCCGCTCCCACAGGTCAGCTGCTGGCCGGAAATGAGGGGGTTTACCGAAGAAAAATCGCCGAATGACGTTTTTTGCGTGTTATCTGCCGCTTTCGCCCTTGCCCTGAGCGCTTGCGTCTACGATTCTTCAAGGACAACGACAACACCCGAGTAACCACCATGAAAACCGTCGCCCAACTGCTCAAGCTCAAAGATCAGAAGAATCAGGAAGTGCACCAGATCAAACCCGATCACATGGTGCTCGAAGCGCTGATGAAGATGGCCGAGAAAAACGTCGGCGCCTTGCTGGTGGTGGAGAATGATGAAGTGCTGGGCATCATCAGCGAACGGGACTATGCGCGTAAACTGGTGCTGCACGGCCGTTCTTCGGTGGGCACGCCCGTGCGCGACATCATGGTGTCACCTGTGATTACCGTCGACACCCATCAAACCGTGGATACCTGCCTGGGCATCATGTCCGATAAACGCCTGCGTCACTTGCCAGTGGTCGAAGGCGGCAAATTGATCGGCCTGCTGTCGATCGGTGACCTGGTCAAGGAAGCGATTGCCGAACAGGCGGAGTTGATTCGCCAGCTTGAGCAGTACATTCGCGGGGAATAGTCGACACACCGAAGATCCCCTGTGGGAGCGGGCTTGCTCGCGAAAGCGGTGGGTCAGTCAACATTAATGCTGTCTGACACTACGCCTTCGCGAGCAAGCCCGCTCCCACATTTGGTTCTCTGTGTGCTCAAGCCGGCCAATGCCGGGCGAACACCGGTGCCAAAGCCGGGTGGCGGTCGATGCGTTCCAGCCAGGCGAAAAACCCGGGCCGCGTCGTGCGCAGATGTTCCCGACTGCCCGCCCATCGCGAGATCACCGCCGTCAGCACATCCAGGGCCCCCGGCTTCTCGCTGCCCAGATACAGCTCGCCCGAAAACTGGTCGGCAAACACCTCCCAACTCCAGTGCAGGCGCCGGCGGGTTCCCTCCATGAGGTTCTGCCTGGACGACTCATCCGCCCCGGCCAGCCAGCGTTCGGGGTAATCGATGATGCCGATGGCCACATAGCAATTGCTGACGATGTACGCCATGGCGCGAATGGCCTGGTCCCGCTCGGCCGGGTCCTGGGGCAACAACCGCGACGCGGGAAAGCTCAGCCCGAGGTGAATCAGGATCGCCACGCTCTCGGTCAGGACAGCGCCATCGGGGAGTTGCAGGGTCGGAATCTGTTTGAGCGGATTGAGTTTCTCCAGCGCATGGGCCGCCTCCGCGGATGCCTCGACATCGATGAAGCGATAGGGAACATCACAGAGTTCAAGGGCGGCTTCGATGGCCGCGGCCCCGGAGTTCTGATGGCCGTAGAGCTGGTACATAATCGTCTCCTTACACACCGCGATCTCTGCAGTGCCTCATCATCCGTCCCGGCAGAGGAACGCGCCAGCTTCCAGTGTAGAAGCCGCCACCTGCCACGCAGCGACCATCCGACGATCGCACCATCAAGCTCACAAGAGGTATGGCGCAGGACTTATCACTGCCATCGATGTTCACCATCACCTCAATGAAGTTCTCTTAAAAAATCCCCGGCGTAACATCTGCTCCATACCAACCCATAAGCACCCCGGAGCACACCATCATGAAACGCCAAACCCTCCTCAGCATCGCTTTCTCGGTTTTCGCAGTTAACGCTTTCGCCGCAACTTCTGCTCAACCTGTGGTCGCTGAAGGCGGCTCGGATCGTCTGATTGAAAGCCGTGTGGCTGAAGGTGGTTCCGATCGCTTGATCGAGAATCGTGTGGCCGAAGGTGGTTCGGATCGCCTGATCGAAAACCGCGTCGCCGAAGGTGGTTCCGATCGTCTGATCGAAAACCGCGTTGCCGAAGGTGGTTCCGATCGCCTGATCGAAAATCGTGTGGCTGAAGGTGGTTCCGATCGCCTGATCGAAAACCGCGTCGCCGAAGGTGGTTCGGATCGTCTGATCGAAAACCGCGTCGCTGAAGGTGGTTCCGATCGTCTGATCGAAAACCGCGTCGCTGAAGGCGGTTCGGATCGCCTGATCGAAAACCGCGTTGCCGAAGGCGGTTCGGATCGTCTGATCGAAAGCCGCGCGGTCTGAATGCAGGGCTTTACCGCAGGACTCGACGAAACCCGGCCTCACCCGCCGGGTTTTTTTATGCTTGGAGCTTTCACTGTTTTGGAGGTCGCTTCATTTCCAGCATGGGCATGGCCCCTGGTAGGAGCTGGCTTGCCAGCGATGATCGTTAACGATTACGCGTGCGAACTGGATGAACGCGGCGCGCTTGAGTCCATCGCCAGCAGGCTGGCTCCTATGTATGGACTCGCCCCCACTTTCAACCTGCTTCTAAACACTGCTGCCCGGTTGCATCTATGTATCAGGCCTGTTCGAGGAAGCCTTGAACGGCTTCTGGCCAACATTGGATAAGCGCGCGGTATGCCGATTACAGTGAGGCCTCAAGGGCCGGTAGGAGCCCAGGCATCAATCCGCGACGGTCTGACCTGGGGTCAATGTTTTTTAGCATGGGTTGGAGCGGCTTAACGCCCCGGTGGCAGAACGCTATTGATCAGTGACTCATCGCCACCTCGGGGCCATTTCCCGGCCGGCGATGATAAGTCTGATCGTTTTGTAGTAGTACCCAGAGAATGCGCAGGTTGCGGTTGGCCAATCGCACTGCCGCCTCCTTGCGCCCCAGGCGGGAGATCCAACGCTGTAGACGTTGGTCGTCCGGCTGCTGTGAGTCAGATCGTATCTGCCTTAAAACAGCATGGGCTCCTTGGATCGTCAGACTGCGCAAGTAGGCATCGCCATGTTTGCACATCTTGCCCAGTCGGATTTTATCGCCGCTGCTGTGCTGGTTGGGCACCAACCCGAAGTACGCGGCAAACTGCCGGGCGTTGGCGAAGCGTTCAGGCTCGGTCTGCTTGGCCAGCAGCGCCGTGGCGATGATTGGACCAACACCGCGCACAGTCATCAGCCGCCTCGCTATCTCACTCTCTTTCGCCGCCGTTTCCAGTCGGCCGGTCAGTACGTTGACGCGTTCACCCAGTTGACTCCATTCACCCAGCAGTTCGGCGATCAGCTCGCGCAGTAGATCGGGCAATGGCTGGGTAACATCTTCCAATATCCGAGGCACGAGCTGGCTGATCGCCATTTCGCCCTGCGCCAGAGCCACGCCATGTTCCAGCAGCAAACCGCGCATCTGATTGCCCACCGCCGTGCGTCGCCGTATATATCCCTGTCGAGCTCGGTGCAGTGCCTGCATCGCGAGCGCCGCCGGGCTCTTGACCGGAACGGCTGAAATCGTGCTATCGCGGCCTGCACGTAGGATAGCGAACGCATCGTTGTGATCATTTTTCGGGCCACAGCGATGTTTGGCAACAAGCTGGGCCGGCAGGATGCGGACCGGATTGCCCTGTATTTGCAGTAACCGCGCCCACGCCTGAGCGCCTGGCCCGGTTTCCACCAAGACCGTCACACTCTCGGGAAGCTTGTGCAGAAATACCTGGAAGGCCTCGCGGGACTTGATTCGATCCTCGAATTTTACCTGGCCGAGAGCATCCTCCCCGGCGACCTGAAAGACCTTTTTTGCAAGATCTACCGCAACGGTCGTGCACGCCGACACGTCGGCTGACAAAGACTGATTGAACATCGTATGCTTTTTCATGGCCTCGCCCTCGCTGTCGTTGGCTTCTATAAGAATGCCACCGCGGCGCACAGACGCCTCGGCTTGGGCGAGTCCATTTAATTACAGTTTCAGCGTGGGCACGTTCCCATGTGGGAGCTGGCTGGCCAGCGATGGTCGTTAACGATAACGCGTGTAACCTGGATAAACGCGGCGCACTTAAGTCCATCGCCAGCAGGCTGGCTCCTACAGTAGTTGCCCGGAACTGTGTGAAGAACCGATTACTTCCCTGCCCGCGCCATGCAGCGCTGGTAACGTTCATCGACCCGTTTGGCGAACCACGCGGTGGTCAGTTTGCGCGTGATTTTCGGGCTTTGCAGCACGATCCCCGGCAACACTTCACGGGGTAACGGCCGACCTTCGGCCCGTTCGGCCAGTTCGAAAACCCGTCGATAGAGCTTGCTGTCTTCGAACGCCAGGGTATTGCCCTCTTCCAGTTGCTCGCGGATCGTCGGATTGCGCATGTCCAGTTGCTTGCCGAGGGTACGCACGGCCAGTTCCGTGGTGCCGGGCATGATCGAACCGTAACGCACCAGGTCGCCATCCAGCGCCAACGGGATACCGGAAGCCCGGCTCACCGCGTTCTGAAACGCGGCATTACGGCTGGCGTACCAACCCGCGTTGAAGTCCGCAAAGCGGTACAGCGGCTGTGGGTAGCTCGCCGGATACCCCAGCAGGTGCGCGATGCCGAAATACATGCCGCCGCGCCGGGTGAACACTTCATGACGGATCGAGCCCTGCACCGGATACGGGTAGCCCTTGGCCTGCTGCTCGGCAAAATCGATGCTGACCTGCATCGGTCCGCCGGTATGCACCGGGTTGAAGCCACCGAACAGGGTTTTGCCCATCGGTACCATGCCAATGAAGTCGTCGAAAATGCCACTCAGCTCCTTTTCACTGCGCGCGGTATTCAGGCGGGCGCTGTAGCTTTTGCCGTTGGGCGAGTCGAGCTTCAACGCACCGCTCACCAGCAGGCCAGGAATGTGTGCCTTGGCGGCGCGACGGTCGATCTCGTCGCGGGCGATCTTGCCCAGGCCCGGTACGCTCGGATCGACCTGAAAGGTCGACTCCTGTTCGGTCACGGCCAAAACCGCGCACAGGTTTTGCGTGGTCGGCGAGATGTCTTGCGCGGTAAAGGCCACCTGGATATCCGTGGCCCACCCCTGGGGATCGGCGGCTTTGGCCGGCAGCAATCGCACAATCTCAGCCTTCACCTGGGCCGGACTACGCGCCGCCGGCTCCTGGGTCCGCTGGCTGCCGCAACCGGCCAGTATCAACAAAGCGGCGATGCTGAAGATCAATCGATTGGCTTGCATGTCGTTCCATCTAGTCCTTGGGTCCGGCTTAACCATACGAGCAATGGCAGGGCACCGGCTATAACCGTTGTCCACCACGTGCCTTTATTTGCCACTGAAACGGCCCTGATGCCCCGTTATCCGAAATCTGCATGTGCAGAAAATGCCTGTGTACCTTGCAGAAAACGCATTGCATAACGTTATTGAGAACAACTACCATTCGCGCCTGGAGTCGCATTTGCGCATGGAGTTCCCGCGCCGCCCCTTTTTCCAATCGGCCGCGCGCCGCCCAGGAACCCATCATGATCACTCCAGCACGACTCCGTGTGCCTTTTCACCCGACGCTACTGGCCCTGTTTTGCTCCTTGTCCCTGACGGCCCATGCCGCAACGCCCGAAACATCCGAGGCCCAGGGAAAACCGCTGGTGCTGGGCGACGTCAATGTCAACGCCCAGGCTCCGGCACCGTCCGACCTGCCCCCGGTTTACGCCGGAGGTCAGGTCGCCCGCGGCGGTCAACTGGGTATCCTGGGCAACCAGGACATCATGGACGTTCCGTTCACCATGACGTCCTACACCGAAGAGTTGATCCGCGACCAGCAGGCCGAAACCGTCGGCGATGTGCTGCTCAACGATGCCTCGGTGCGTCAGGCATCCGGTTTTTCCAACCAGGCCCAGACCTTCATGATTCGCGGCCTGCCCCTGAACGGCGATGATATTTCCTTTAACGGCCTGTACGGCATCCTGCCGCGGCAGATCATTTCCACTGATGCCTTGGAGCGTGTGGAAGTGTTCAAGGGGCCAAACGCCTTCATCAACGGTGTCACCCCGACCGGTTCCGGCATCGGTGGCGGCGTCAACCTGCAACCCAAGCGCGCCAGTGACGTGCCGCTGCGACGGTTCACCACGGACATCAGCGACGACGGGCGCATCGGCGAACACCTGGACATCGGTCAGCGCTTTGGCGAGGACAACCGCTTCGGTGCCCGCCTGAACCTGTCCCAACGTGAAGGCGACACCGCCATCGACGACGAGAACCAGCGCTCCAAACTGTTCGCCCTGGGCCTCGACTACCGCGGCGATGCGCTACGCCTGTCCGGCGATTTCGTCTATTCGAAGGAACGCATCAACGGCGGCCGCAGCTCGGTCAACCTTGGCGACGCCACGCACATCCCGGATGCGCCCTCCGCCGATACCAACTACGCGCAGAAGTGGGGTTTCAGCGAGATCGAGGACACCTTCGGCATGCTGCGCGCCGAATACGACCTGAACGACAGCTGGACCGCTTACATCGCCGGCGGCGCCAAGCATACCCGCGAAGTCGGCAACTACGACTCCACCACCCTGGTGGGCAACGATGGCAGCTCGGTGACCAGCGGCTCGTTCATTCCCCACGAAGAAGACAACACCAGTGCCATGGCCGGCCTCAATGGCCGTTTCGCCACGGGTCCGGTGACCCATAAACTCAACGTCGGCCTGGCCGGGATCTGGACCCAACAGCGCAACGCCTTCGATTTCGATCTGACCCAATATCCGAACAACATCTACCACCCGATTGATGTTCCGGCGCCAGCGGGCGGCTTCTCCGGCGGCGACCTGAGTGATCCGGGCATCACCGGCAAAACCTTCATGCGCAGCGCCGCCGTGTCCGACACCCTGGGCTTTATCGATGACCGCCTGCTGGTCACCCTGGGCGTACGCCGTCAACAGCTGGTCGTTCAAGGCTACGACTACAACACGCAAAACCGCACGTCCAACTACGACAAGTCGATCACCACGCCGGTGTACGGCATCGTGTTCAAGCCGTGGGACCACGTGTCGTTCTACGCCAACCGTATCGAGGGCCTGGCCCAGGGCCCGACGGCTCCGACGACCTCCGGCTCCAGGGTCGTGGTCAACGGCAATGAAGTGTTCGCACCGTCGCGTTCCAAACAGGTTGAAGCCGGGGTCAAAGTCGACATGGGCACTTATGGTGCGACCCTCGGTGTGTACCGCATCGAACAACCGGCTGACGGCTACACCCAAGCAATCGACGACACCACCGCCGTGTTCGTTCATGACGGTGAACAGGTCAACAAGGGCGTGGAGCTCAATGTCTTCGGCGAACCCATCGACGGCCTGCGCCTGCTCAGCGGCGTGACCGTGATGGACACCGAACTGAAGAACACCCAGGACGGCCTCAACGATGGCAATCGGGCCATCGGCGTGCCGAGCTTCCAGTTCAATGCCAGTGTCGATTGGGACGTGCCGGGCCTGCCGGGCGCAGCCCTGAACGGACGCATGTTGCGCACCGGCGGCCAATACGCCGACGCGGCGAACAACCTCAGCCTGCCGGCCTGGAACCGCTTCGATGCCGGCGCCCGCTACGCGTTCAAGGTCCAGGAAAAAGACGTGACCGTACGCCTGGGCGTGGAAAACGTCGCCAACAAGAGCTACTGGGAATCGGCCCAAGGGGGTTACCTGACCCAGGGCGAACCGCGCACGGCGAAGTTGTCGGGCACCATCGACTTCTGATTGGGGGCAGCCCTGTACCTGTAGGAGCGAGCTTGCTCGCGATGGACGTTAACAATAACGCGGACTTTCTGGATTAACGCGGCGCTCTTTCGTTCATCGCGAGCGGGCTCGCTCCTACAGGGGGCCGAGTCGTCCATACTTGTTCTACCCAGCGAGGAGGATGAGCTCATGCACAGAAGCGATGTGTTGATCATCGGCGCCGGCCCGACCGGGCTGGTCCTGGCGTTGTGGCTGAGCAAGCTGGGCGTGCGCGTGCGGATTGTCGACAAGGCCTCGGCCCCTGGCACCACGTCCCGGGCGCTGGCTGTCCAGGCGCGGACGCTGGAACTGTATCGACAACTCGGGCTTGCCGACGCGGTTGTGCAATACGGCCATCGGGTGGCGGCCGCCAACTTCTGGGTCAAGGGCGAACCCGTGGCGCACCTGCCACTGACCCAGGTCGGCGAGGGACTGACACCCTACGCGTTCCTGGAAAATTTCCCGCAGGACGAGCACGAACGGCTGCTGATCGAACGCCTGGAAGCCTTCGGCATCTCGGTCGAACGCAACACCGAACTGGCAAGCTTCGAGCAAACCGCAGACGGCATCACCGCCACGCTGCATCTGCCCGACGGCCAGCAGGAAATCTGTCAGGCCTGTTTCCTGGCCGGGTGCGACGGCGCCCGGTCGATTGTGCGCAAGACCCTGGATACCGGGTTTCCCGGCGGCACCTACCAGCAGATTTTCTACGTCGCCGACGTACAGGGCAGCGGCCCGACATTCAACGGTGAACTGCACGTGGACCTCGACGAGGCGGACTTCCTTGCCGTGTTCCCACTGGCGGGCAGTGGCCGCGCGCGCCTGATCGGCACCGTACGCGACGAACGCGCCGACCACGCCGAGACCCTGTGCTTCGAAGACGTCAGCAGCCGGGCCATCGAGCACATGAAGGTGCAGATCGAGCAACTGAACTGGTTCTCGACCTACCGTGTGCATCACCGGGTGGCGGATCACTTTCGCAATGGCCGGGCGTTTCTGCTCGGCGATGCGGCCCACGTGCACAGCCCGGCGGGTGGCCAGGGCATGAACACCGGGATCGGCGACGCCATCAACCTGGCCTGGAAACTGGCGGCCGTGCTGAGCGGCGCTGCCGAGGCCAGATTGCTCGACACCTATGAAACCGAGCGCATCGCCTTCGCGCGCAAACTGGTGGCGACCACTGACCGGGTCTTCACGTTCGTCACCGCCGACGGGCCGATGGCCGATTTGCTGCGGACGCGTCTGGCGCCGTTCCTGATCCCGAAAATAACCTCGTTCGAAACCTCCCGCCAATTCCTGTTTCGCACGGTGTCGCAGATCACCCTGAATTATCGGGGCATGCCTTTGAGCACAGGCGTTGCCGGGCACGTGCATGGCGGTGATCGCCTGCCCTGGGCCCATGACGGTGAGGGGGACAACTTGGAATCGCTCAAATGCATGACCTGGCAGGTGCATGTCTATGGCGACACCAGCGACGAGATGATCGCCTGGTGCCACGAGCACCATCTGCCGCTGCATGTGTTCGACTGGCGACCGGCGTTCGAAGCGGCGGGCCTGGGGCGCAACGGCTTTTATCTGTTGCGGCCCGATACCTATGTAGCGATTGCCGAGACGTGCGCGGACCCGAAAGTGATCGAACGGTATTTCCGCGACCACGGGATCCGCTCGTTTTTTGGCACGCCCTGAGAACACCACATCCCCCTGTGGGAGCGGGCTTGCTCGCGAAGGCGTCGGCACTGTCAACATCCATGTGACAGGAATACCGCTTTCGCGAGCAAGCCCGCTCCCACAGGTTATGCGGTGTATCAGCTTACGACCGGGCTTGGAATCTGCAACCCGCGCACCACCGCCGGCCGTGCCAGGAAGCGCTCCAGCACCCGTGTGACGTTCGGGAAGTTCTGAATGCCCACCAGATCGCCGGCTTCATAGAACCCAATCAGGTTGCGCACCCACGGGAAGGTGGCGATGTCGGCGATGGTGTAGCGCTCGCCCATGATCCAGTCGCGCCCTTGGAGCCTGCCGTCGAGCACCTTGAGCAGGCGTTTGCTCTCCTCGACGTAGCGATCACGGGGACGCTTGTCTTCGTAGTCCTTGCCGGCGAATTTGTTGAAGAACCCGAGCTGGCCGAACATCGGGCCAATGCCGCCCATCTGGAACATCAGCCATTGAATCGTTTCGTAGCGCGCGGCCGACTCCTGGGCCAGCAGTTGCCCGCTCTTGTCGGCCAGGTAGATCAGAATCGCTCCCGACTCGAACAGCGCCAGCGGCTTGTCGTCCGGACCGTGGGGGTCGAGGATCGCCGGGATTTTGTTGTTGGGGTTCAACGACAGGAATTCCGGGGACATCTGGTCATTGGTGTCAAAGCCTACCCGGTGAGGCTCATACGGCAGGCCGATCTCTTCGAGCATGATCGAGACCTTGACGCCGTTGGGGGTCGGCAAGGAGTACAGCTGAATCCACTCCGGGTATTGGGCAGGCCATTTGCGGGTGATGGGGAAGGCGGACAAATCGGTCATGGGCAGGATCCACGAAGACATTGAGAGTGGCGATCATAATGGAGATATCGGCTCAGCGACCCCTTGGAACCATCAATCTCGCTGATAGAGGAGATCAAAAGAGATCACGACGGTTTGAACACCATCAGGTGTAGGCTGTCCATAAATCCGCAACATCCTGTCGATAACCTTCACTGCAATCCGCTGAAGGTTACCGGTACATTGCTGCGCTCTTGGCCGGAATCGAACCAAATGGGATCAGGGGACTCTGAGCACCACCCCTTTGAAAACGGACCGGCTTCAACGACATGGAAAACACCCGACGCTGGAAAGTCGCGGTGTAAAGGTTTGTCAGCCTTAACCGAATTGCGCTGAAGAACCTTTTATTCATGAATCTGTTCAATATTGCCAAACGTTTTAAACATCGCGCCTACCTGCTGTTACCCGCATTGCTGGTAGTCAGCGCGGTGTTCCTGTTGCTGGAATCCGGCCTGAGTCGCGCCCAACCGATGGATGGCACCCAGACGCTGGTCTTCCTGCGCCACGGAGAAAAACCCGACGGCGGCCTCGGCCAGCTCAATTGCCAGGGGCTGAACCGCGCCATCGACCTGTCCACGTTGCTGCCGGAAAAGTTCGGCAAGGCCGACTACGTGTTTGCGGCGAATCCGACCCGTAACGTCGAGGAAGGCGAGTTCGACAATTCCTACAGCTACATCCGTCCCCTGATGACCATCAGCCCCAGCGCCATCAAGCTGGGCCTGCCGGTGAACATCAATTTCTCCGCCAATGACACCAGCGACCTGGCCAATGAACTGCTTCACGACAAGTATCACAACTCGGTCATCTACACCGCCTGGTCGCACGGCTACCTGCCGGAACTGATCAACAAGGTGGCTGGCGACGCCACCGGCAAGAAAACGACCATCACCGATGACTGGGAATCCAGCGACTACGACTCGCTGTATGTGCTCACCCTGACCTGGCACAACGGCAAGGCCAAGTTGCAGAGCCATGTGTACAAGCAAGGCCTGGATAACGGCGCCGAAACTTGCCCGACCTGAGGCATGCGTTGTCTGAGCTGGCCTCTTCGCGAGCAAGCCCGCTCCCACATTGGATTTTCAGTGTGATCACAAAGGCATGAGCACCACTGAACCCTGTGGGAGCGAGCTTGCTCGCGATGGGGCCAGTAAAACCGACATCACTTTCGTTGATTCACCCGCTCGCGCAAATACTCGAGAACCGCCCCCCGCTCCCCGGCAAACTCGATCCGCGCACCTTTCTTCTCCCGCTGGAACGCGTACATCGGATCGTAATACTCGCTCAGCAACCCTTCGATCCAGCCCCGGTGCAGGTCCACCGCGCCACTGCGGGCCTGCTCCGCCAGCGCCTCTTCCATCAAATCCAGCATGCGCCGATGACGTTCGCCGCCCAGGCGTTTCTGCACATTGTTCAGGCTCGCCAGCAACCGTTCGGAAAACAGTGCGAAGCCATCATCGCCATGCACGTCGATGAATTCGGCGCACAGATCCACCACGTAATCACGCAGGATCCGCTCGACCCGACCTTCCAGGCTGTCTTCCAGCCAGACCATCGGGAACTGCTGCATGCCCTGGTACAGCGGCAACGGCAACGCGCAACTGCCCACCGCACGACTTTCGTCTTCCAGTACGAACTGCTCGATACCCCGGGCGCGTTTTTTCAGCACATCCACGGCCAGGAGGTTTTCGAAGTCGATATTCGAAGGCTGGCCGGTGGCGCGCTTGCCGAAACTGGAGCCGCGGTGGTTGGCATGACCTTCAAGGTCCACGCTGTTGCCCAGTTGCGTTAGCACCTCGGTTTTGCCGGTACCGGTCATCCCGCCCAGCAGGACGAAATCGCACTGGGCAACCGCTTGATCGAGGGTGTCCAGCAGGAAGGTACGCATGGCCTTGTAGCCGCCGCCCACCCGTGGGTAGTCGATGCCGGCTTCATCCTTGAGCCATTGCTGGACAATCTGCGAGCGCAGGCCGCCGCGAAAGCAATACAGCAGGCCATCCGGATGTGCCCGGGCAAAGTCGGCCCAGGCCTGGATGCGTTCAGCCTTGACCGCACCCGATACCAGTTGATGCCCGAGCACGATGGCCGCCTGCTGGCCGTGCTGCTTGTAGCACGTGCCGACCCGCTGGCGTTCATGGTCATTCATCAACGGCAGGTTGATCACACCGGGAAACGAACCCTTGTTGAATTCAACCGGCGCGCGCGCATCCATCATGGGCCGGTCGTTGAGGAAGATGTCGCGGTAATCGGTGCAGTCGACGAACATCAAAACACCTCGACCGCGTTGCCCTGTCGCTCGACCAGTTCACCGATCGACTCCAGGCTCAGGCCCAGTTCGGCGGCCACGGCAAGAAACTGCTCGTTGCCTTGCGGCGTTACGGCAATCAGCAGGCCGCCGCTGGTCTGCGGGTCGCAGAGCACACGTTTGTGCAGTTCCTGAAGGCGTCCGAGCTTGCTGGCGTAACTGTCGAAATTGCGCAACGTACCGCCCGGTACGCAACCCTGTTCGAGGTAATACTCGACCCCTGGCAGACGCGGTACACGGTCATATTCAATGCGCGCCGTGAGCTGGCTGCCGTCGGCCATTTCCACCAGATGCCCGAGCAGGCCGAAACCGGTGACGTCGGTCATCGCGGTCACGCCATCGAGCTTGCCGAAACGGCTGCCGGGCTTGTTCAGGGTGCACATCCAGTCCCGGGCCAGGCCGATGTCGGCATGGCGCAACTTGCCCTTTTTCTCGGCCGTCGTAAGGATGCCGATGCCCAGGGGCTTGGTGAGATAGAGCAGGCAACCGGCGGTGGCGGTGTCGTTGCGCTTCATGTGGCGCTTTTCCACCAGACCGGTGACGGCCAGGCCAAAGATCGGCTCGGGTGCGTCGATGGAGTGTCCGCCTGCCAGCGGGATGCCCGCTGCATCGCACACCGAACGGCCACCGCGAATCACTTCCCGGGCGATTTCCGGCGCCAGCACGTTCACCGGCCAGCCCAGGATCGCAATCGCCATCAAGGGATCGCCGCCCATGGCGTAGATGTCGCTGATGGCATTGGTGGCGGCAATTCGGCCGAAATCGAAGGGATCGTCGACGATCGGCATGAAAAAGTCGGTGGTCGAGACCACACCGCGTTCTTCATCGATGGCATACACCGCCGCGTCGTCACGCGAGGCGTTGCCGACCCAGAGTTTCGGGTCGAGATTCTGCGCCCCGCTGCCGGCCAGGATCACTTCCAGCACCTGGGGGGAAATTTTGCAACCGCATCCGGCGCCGTGACTGTATTGGGTCAGGCGAATCGGCTCGCTCATAGGGTTACCTCTTGGAGTCTAGGTAACCAATCCTACAGCAAACGCGCCTTTTTCTTTGTAGGAGATACGCTGGTGGATACGGGCCACTGTGGGTTATGGCAACAGGATCACCCGGCATCCGACAATCCGAGTGAATTTTCCTGATGGCACGCGATCCTTTTATGTACAACAGGGAGGAACCGGGGCTTTATGAACAGTGCAAAATTATTCGTCATCGAGTACACACTCCATGGCACTCCGAAATCATTCATTATCCGACTGGAAAAAATGGATAACGCAGAAGCCTGGCATTGGGCGAGCTGTGACGCGGGGGTGGGGCGAATTCCCCGGTTTGGACGCGAGAAGGTGCAAAAGACCAGCAAGCCGATGGCTGAGAAATTCGGCGTGGAAAACGTCAAGTGGCGGCCGGCGAACTAATCACTGGCAACCGTCAGGTTCGGGGGAAGCGATATGAGTGCGACATCCGTCTACAGCCCTGCGCAGCTGGACTATGGCCTGGACACGCAGTCCGGTCGCATCACCAAAAGCGCCGAGTGCCCGATCGGACTGGAAGCGGTCGAAAACGACCCGTTTTGCTTCGCCGTACGCGTCCCCGCGCCACTGCCGGAAGATCTGGAGCAAGCCAGGACCCTGGTGCTGTGGGTCGAAGGGCGGCGCTTGCAGGGCACCGTTCGCCACAGCGAACGCCTGGAGGACGACAGCCTCAGGCTGGAAGTGGAGCCGGACTAGGCTCCACTTTTTACAGCTTGTCGTGAATGCCGTCAGCCATGGGAGCACTTGCAGCCTTTATGAGCGCACTCCTCGCCGTGCTCATGGTGTTTGGCGCAGGCTTCACAGCAGTAGTGCTTGCCGTGACGGGCAATCGGATGTTCACCGAGTTTGCAGGAACATTTCGGACAATCGCAGATACTTTCACGGTCAATCATGGGTCTGACTCCTCTTGTGTGGTCGCCAGTGCTCAGATGCACACCGTAAGTGTAGGAGCTGCCGCAGGCTGCGATCTTCTGTGGCGAGGGAGTCCTCGCCACAAAAGCTTTAATCAGATACGGAACTGCCCGACCAGGCTGCCCAGGCGCTGACCGAGCTCGGCCAGGCTGCGCGAAGTCTGCGCTCCGAGCTGGGTTTCGTCGGCGACGTTGTCCACCGCCACGGCAATCTGATGCACGCTGCGGTTGATCTCTTCGGCCACGGCGGTCTGTTCTTCAGCTGCGCTGGCGATCTGCGCGTTCATCGAATTGATGGTCGCGATCAACTGGGCCATGGTGTCCAGCGAAGCCCCCGCCTCGTTGGCCTGGGCCGAAGTACCGTCGCCCGCCTCGCTGGAGCGACGCATCGCCTCCACCGCCGACTGGGTGCCGGCCTGCAGGCGGTCGATCATGCCCTGGATTTCCTGGGTGCTGATTTGCGTGCGGCTGGCCAGCGCCCGCACTTCATCGGCCACCACCGCAAAACCGCGCCCGGCCTCGCCGGCGCGGGCGGCTTCGATGGCCGCGTTGAGCGCCAGCAGGTTGGTCTGATCGGCAATCGAGCGGATCACCCCCAGCACGCTGACAATCGATGACACGTCTTTTTGCAGGCTGTCCAGAGACACGCCGCTGCTGCGGATGTCGTCCACCAGCGCATGGATCTTCTCGATGCTGCCGGCCACCACCCGCTTGGCCGCCTGGCCTTCTTCATCCGTCTGTTGGGCTGCCACCGCGGCGTTCTGCGCGCTCTTGGCCACTTCCTGGGCCGCCGCCGACATTTCATTGATTGCCGTGGCCACCTGATCGGTCTCATGACGCTGACGCTCCATGGCCTGATCCGAGCGATTGGCCTGGTCGGACACCTGATTCACCAGCCCGGTCAGTTGCGAGGTCATTTCGCTGATCTGACGCACCAGGCCATGGATCTTGTCGACGAAACGGTTGAACGAGCCGGCCAGTTCGCCGAGTTCGTCCTGGCTGGTGATGGTCAGGCGGCGGGTCAGATCGCCCTCGCCCGCCGCGATGTCGTCGAGGTTGGCTTTCATCAAGTGCAACGGACGCAGAATGGTCTTGGCCAGCAACATCCCGGCAGCAGCGATCACCAGCAACACCACCGCCGCCACGCCGACGATGCTCAGCACCATGCCTTGCATGCGCTCCTGGACCTTGTCCTGGACCACCGCCACTTGTGCTTCGATGCCGTCGAGGTTGACTGAGGTGCCGACCGCCATGTCCCACTTGGGCAGGTATTCGGTGTAGCCGAGCTTGGGCACCAGCACCTGGGTGTTGCCGGGCAATGGCGAGCTGTATTGCAGATAGTGCGTACCGTCTTTGGCGACTTTCACCAGGTCGCGGTTGACGTAGACACCGTTCGGGTCGCGATTGTCCTTGAAGCTCTGGCCTACGCCTTCGGGGCTGTTGGCCTTGAACAGGCGCACGGTGTTGGAGTCGTAGCCGAAGAAGTAGCCGTCCTTGCCATAGGTGATGCTCGACAGCAGCTTGATCACCTGGGCCCGCGCCGCCTCGTCGCCGGGGGCAGCTGCGTCATACAGCGGTTTAATCGTGGTCATGGCCACGGCCACGTAGCTTTGCAGGGTCGCCTTGGCATCGCTGAGCAGGCGTTCGCGGGTCTGTTCGACTTCCTTACGGGCCTGTTTCTGAAGAATGAACAGCGTGGTCAGGCTGATGACCAGCGCAAACAGCAGTACCGGGAGGACGGCAAGGGACAGGACTTTGGCCTTGAGGCTCATGCGCATGACGTTCACTCTTTTGTTTTTGTTGGCGTGGTTAAAAGCTTTAACGGCATGCCAGGTCAAAAGTTGAACGCGGTCATCAGCTCCGCAGAAAATCCCTGTGGGAGCGAGCTTGCTCGCGATGACGGCGGCACATTCAGCATCAAGTTGTCTGACAGACCGCTATCGCGAGCAAGCTCGCTCCCACAGGGTAAGTGGTGTTTTACAGCACCATCGCCGCCACCCAGCCAAACGCCAGCAGCGGCAGGTTGTAGTGCAGGAAGGTCGGGACCACGGTGTCCCAGATGTGATGGTGCTGGCCGTCGATGTTCAGGCCGGAGGTCGGGCCGAGGGTCGAGTCCGAGGCCGGCGAACCGGCATCGCCCAGGGCACCGGCCGTGCCGACGATGCACACGATCGCCAACGGGCTGAAGCCCAGTTGCACGCACAGCGGCACGAAGATCGCCGCCAGAATCGGCACGGTGGAGAAAGACGAGCCGATGCCCATGGTCACCAGCAACCCCACCAGCAACATCAGCAAGGCGCCAATGCCTTTGCTGTGATCGATGTACGACGCCGACGACTCGACCAGTGTCTGCACTTGACCGGTGGCCTTCATCACTTCGGCAAAGCCCGAGGCGGCGATCATGATGAAACCGATCATCGCCATCATTTTCATGCCTTCGGTGAACAGGTCATCGGTGTCACGCCATTTGACGATGCCCGACACCGAGAAAATCAGGAAGCCGACCAGTGCACCGATAATCATCGAGTCCAGCAGCAGCTGAATGATGAACGCCGCGGCGATGGCCACGCCGGCCACCATCAGGCTCAGCGGGTTGTATTGCACCGCCACTTGCTCGACTTGCTCGATTTTTGCCAGGTCATAGACCCGCTTCTTGCGGTAGCTGACAAACGCGATCAGCAGGCCCGCCACCATGCCCAGCGCCGGAATGCCCATGGCGTGGGTCACATTGACGCCGCTGATGTCCACACCGCTGCGGGCGACGTTGGCCAGCAGGATCTCATTGAGGAAGATATTGCCGAAGCCCACCGGCAGGAACATGTAGGGCGTGATCAGGCCGAAGGTCATGACACAGGCGATCAGTCGACGGTCCAGTTGCAGCTTGGTCAGCACATATAGAAGCGGCGGCACCAGCAACGGAATGAACGCGATATGGATCGGCAGGATGTTCTGCGAGGCGATGGCCACGACCCAGAGCAGGCCAATCAGCAACCATTTGACCTGGCCGCCGCCGCTGGCGTGCTGGCGATCGACCATCGCCAGCGCCTTGTCGGCCAGCGCATGGGCCATGCCGGATTTGGCAATGGCCACGGCAAAGGCACCGAGCAAGGCGTAGGACAACGCCACCGTCGCCCCGCCACCCAGGCCACTGTTGAAAGCCTTGAGCGTCGCCTCGATGCCCAGGCCTCCGGTCAGACCACCTACCAGCGCACCGACGATCAGGGCGATCACCACATGCACGCGGGACAGGCTGAGCACCAGCATGATGCCGACCGCGGCAATGACTGCATTCATTTCGTAACCTCGTGACAAACGGAAAGAGTCCGGCCGGCAGTCTGCGTGAGCCGCCAGCGGATAACAGGAATGGGTTTTATTAGAGGGCGCGCACTTTGCCGGACCGTTGCCGCCTTGTCAAAGCCCACACAACCCCCTGTAGGAGCTGCCGCAGGCTGCGATCTTTTGATCTTGGGCGTCTTTCGCTGATGTTGAAGAGCAAAAGATCGCAGCCTGCGGCAGCTCCTACAGGGGTGATTCGATATTTGGTGGACGGTTTAAAGAAAGCCGGATCGCGGCCGCTACAGTGCAAAGTCTCAGATATTTATCGAATAAGGACGCCTCCATGTCGCTCAGACAACCTTCCATTCAATGGAAAATCACCCTGCTGGCCGGGCTCTGCCTGGCGGGCATCGTGACCCTGCTGGTGGGTCTTTCGCTATACCGCATGGAGCACAGCTCCGAGCTGGTGAAAGCCTCGAGCATGGAGATGCTGACCGAATCGGCCCAGGCCCGGATCGAGTCCCAGGGCGAGAACCAGGCACTGGGGATTCGCCAGCAGTTCATGGACGCCTATCAGTACGGCCACGGTTTCTCCCGGCAGGTGCTGTTTTTGCGCGAGCAGGCCGAAAAGCGCTTCCTCGATGCCTTCGACCTGCGCGAAGACCTGACCCGCCAGGTCAAGTCGGCCCTGCAGGCCAATCCGGACCTGCTTGGCCTGTCCCTGGTGTTCGAACCCAACGGGCTGGACGGCAAGGACGACCTGTTCGCCGGCCAGGCCGAACTGGGCAGCAACGACAAGGGCCGTTTCGCCCTCTACTGGTCGCAGCCGACGCCGGGCAAGCTAACGTCCATGGCGCTGCCGGAAAAGGACATGGCCGACACCAGCACCGGCCCCAGCGGCGAAGCGGCCAACGCCTGGTTCACCTGCCCGCGCACCACGCTCAAGCCGTGCGTGATCGAACCCTACTTCTATGAGATCGACGGCCAGAACGTGCTGATGACCAGCATCGTTTTCCCGCTGATGGTCAACGGCAAGGTGATCGCCTCGCTGTCGGTGGACATCAACCTCAACAGCCTGCAAGCGGTCAGCCTGGAGGCCAGCAAGAAACTCTACGACGGCCAGACCAGTGTCAGCATCATCAGCCCGGCGGGCCTGCTCGCCGGCTACAGCCCGGACGCCAGCAAACTCAGCCAGCGCCTGGATGCCATCGACAAGGCCAGCGGTACCGAACTGCTGCGCATGCTGGCCGCCAGCAGCAAAACCGCCAGCCTGCACAGCCATCAGCAATTGAAAGTGATGGCCCCCTTCCAGCCGATTCCCGGCGGCAAGTCCTGGGGCGTACTGCTCGACGTGCCGGAGAAAGTCCTGGTCGGCCCCGCCGAAGCCCTGAAAAAGCAACTGGACGACAGCAACACCGCCGGCACACTGGTCGAACTCGGCCTGGGTGTGCTCGCCGCGCTGCTGGGCCTGGTGCTGGTGTGGCTGATGGCCCGCAGCGTGACCAGACCGATTCTCGGCGTGGCGCACATGCTCGAGGACATCGCCAGCGGCGAAGGTGACCTGACCCGTCGCCTGGCCTACGACAAGAAAGATGAACTGGGCCAGTTGGCCGGCTGGTTCAACCGCTTCCTCGACAAGCTGCAGCCGATCATTGCCGAAGTGAAACGCTCGGTGCAGGACGCCCGCAGCACCGCCGACCAGTCGTCCGCCATCGCCACCCAGACCAGCGCCGGCATGGAGCAGCAATATCGACAGGTGGATCAGGTTGCCACCGCCTCCCACGAGATGAGCGCCACCGCCCAGGACGTCGCCCGCAGTGCCGCGCAAGCGGCACACGCCGCCCGCGATGCCGATCAGGCAACCCGTCAGGGCCTGACCGTGATCGACCGCACCACCGCCAGCATCGACAACCTCGCCGCCGACATGAGCGCGGCCATGGTTCAGGTCGAAGGCCTGGCCGCCAATAGCGAGAAGATCGGCACGGTGCTGGAAGTGATCCGCGCGATTGCCGAGCAGACCAACCTGCTGGCCCTCAACGCGGCGATCGAAGCGGCTCGTGCCGGTGAGGCCGGGCGCGGTTTTGCCGTGGTCGCCGATGAAGTGCGCAACCTGGCGCGGCGTACCCAGGAGTCGGTGGAGGAAACCCGCCTGGTGATCGAACAACTGCAAAGCGGCACACAGGAAGTGGTGGGCTCAATGAACAACAGCCATCGCCAGGCCCAGGGCAGTGTCGAGCAGGTTGGCCAGGCCGTGACCGCGCTGCGCCAGATCGGCGACGCGGTGACCGTGATCAACGACATGAACATGCAGATCGCCAGCGCCGCCGAAGAGCAAAGCGCGGTGGCCGAGGAGATCAACAACAACGTGGCGACCATTCGCGACGTGACCGAGTCGCTGTCGGGCCAGGCCAATGAGTCGGCACGGGTCAGCCAGTCGCTCAACAGCCTGGCGAACCAGCAGCAGAGTCTGATGGACCAGTTCCGCGTTTAAGCCTTGCAAAATCCCCATGTGGGAGCGGGCTTGCTCGCGAAGGCGGTGTGTCATTCGAAATTTACGTCGACTGACACCGCCTTCGCGAGCAAGCCCGCTCCCACATTTGTTTTCCACATTTTTTCTGCGCGCTGCTCTATGAAATGGTGGCAAGTGGATATCTGCCGCAAGCCGATTATTCTTCATGGAACCTTGCAGCTTTTTCTGGCGTCAACTTGAATGCAAGCCACGTAATCCGATGATTTCAGCCCCAGGGCCTGGGTACGGCAAGTGTTGGTGGGAACTCCGGCCTACAACAAGAGCAAGACGGAGAAGACTCATGGCAGCAATCGACAATGCAACCACGGGCAGCGCGCCCAACCACGGGCTCACCAAGGAGGAGCGCAAGGTCATCTTCGCGTCGTCCCTGGGCACCGTGTTCGAATGGTATGACTTCTACCTGTACGGCTCCCTCGCGGCGATTATCGCCAAGCACTTCTTCGCCGGCGTCAACGAAACGACTTCCTTCATCTTCGCCCTGCTCGCCTTCGCCGCCGGTTTCGCTGTCCGGCCGTTCGGCGCCATTGTGTTCGGTCGCTTGGGCGACATGATCGGACGCAAGCACACCTTCCTCATCACCATCGTGATCATGGGTGTCTCGACGGCCGTGGTGGGCTTGCTGCCCGGCTACGCGACCATAGGCGTGGCCGCGCCGATCATCCTGATCAGCCTGCGTTTGCTGCAGGGCCTGGCGCTGGGCGGTGAGTACGGCGGCGCAGCCACCTACGTGGCCGAACATGCCCCCAAGGGCAGGCGCGGCTATTTCACCTCGTGGATTCAGACGACAGCCACCCTTGGCCTGTTTCTTTCACTGCTGGTGATCCTGGCCTGCCGTACCGCGCTGGGCACGGAAGCCTTCGAAGCCTGGGGCTGGCGGATTCCGTTCCTGCTTTCGATCCTGTTGTTGATCATCTCGGTGTACATCCGTCTGCAACTGAGCGAATCACCGGTGTTCATGAAAATGAAGGCTGAAGGCAAGTCCTCCAAGGCACCGTTGACCGAATCCTTCGCCCGTTGGGACAACCTCAAGATCGTGATCATGGCCCTGCTCGGTGGCACCGCCGGCCAGGCCGTGGTCTGGTACACCGGGCAATTCTATGCGCTGTTCTTCCTGTTGCAGACGCTGAAGATCGACCCACAGACCGCCAACTTGCTGATTGCCGGCTCGCTGCTGATCGGCACACCGTTCTTCGTCATATTCGGCAGCCTGTCCGATCGTATCGGCCGCAAGGGCATCATTATGGCCGGCTGCATCATCGCCGCACTGACGTACTTCCCGATCTTCCAGGCATTGACCCAATACGGTAACCCCGACGTGTTCGTGGCACAGGAGAAGAACCCGGTCACGGTCATCGCCAATCCTGACCAGTGCTCGTTCCAGTTCGACCCGGTGGGCAAGGCCAAATTCACCAGCTCCTGCGACCTGGCCAAGACCGTGCTGGCCAAAAAGGCCATCCCCTACACCAACGTCAACGCCGAGCCGGGCGCCGTTGCGCAGGTGCGCATCGGCGAGAAAGTGATCGAGAGCTTCGAGGGCACCGGCATGCCGGCCGCCGACTTCAAGGCCAGGAACGATGCCTTTACTGCCAATCTCGCCACCGCCCTCAAGGACGCCGGCTACCCCGAGAAGGCCGACCCGGCCAAGACCAACTATCCGATGGTGCTGTTGCTCCTGACAATCCTGGTGATCTACGTGACCATGGTCTACGGGCCGATCGCCGCCTGGCTGGTGGAACTGTTCCCGGCGCGCATCCGCTACACCTCGATGTCGCTGCCCTATCACATCGGCAATGGCTGGTTCGGTGGCTTCCTGCCGACGGTGGCGTTCGCCATGGTGGCGGCCACGGGGGATATCTATTACGGGCTGTGGTATCCGATCGTCATCGCGGTGATGACGGCTGTGCTGGGTATTTTCTTCATGCCGGAAACCAAGGATCGGGAGATTCATCACACCTGAGGCTTGTCAGCCAATCAGTGCCCCCCTGTGGGAGCGAGCTTGCTCGCGAAGGCGGTGTATCAGTCGATGACCGTATCGGCTGACACTCCGCCTTCGCGAGCAAGCCCGCTCCCACAATGGATCTCAGTGTCTGGGTAATTCGATGACAACCTTCAGCCCGCCCCACTCGCTTTCCAGCAACGACAGTTTCCCGCCCCAGCTATCGACGATGTCACGCACGATGCCAAGTCCCAGGCCATGCCCATGGGTCTGTTCATCCAGCCGCGTTCCCCGGCTGAACACTTGATCGCGACGCTCTTCGGGAATGCCCGGGCCGTCATCTTCCACACTGAGTTCAAACCCGGTCGCCAACTCCGCCACACTCACGCGAACTTCGGCATCCGCCCATTTGCAGGCGTTATCCAGCAGGTTGCCCAACAGTTCCAGCAGGTCTTCACGATCCCAAGGCAATTGCAGGCCGGCCGGAGCACGGTAGCTCAGCGCCAGGTGTTCGCCATGGATCATGTTCAGGGTTGCCAGCAACCCGGGGAGTTCGGCATCGCAATCAAACAGCGCGCCCGGCAGCGCATCACCGGATAACCGCGCACGATTGAGTTCCCGATTGAGTCGTTGCTCGACCTGTTGCAGTTGTTCCTTGAGGGTCTTGCGCAGCTGCGGGTGCGCCTCAAGCTGCTCGCTCGAGGCCAGGCTCAACAGCACCGCCAGCGGTGTTTTCAACGCGTGGCCGAGGTTGCCCAGGGCATTGCGTGAGCGCTTGAGGCTGTCCTCGGTGTGGGCCAGCAGGTGGTTGATCTGCGCCACCAGTGGCTCCAGCTCCAGCGGTACCTGATCATCGAGTTGCGAGCGCTGGCCCTGTTGTAACTGCGCGATCTGCTCGCGCGCCTGTTCCAGCGGACGCAAGGCGCGGCGCACGGTGATCCGTTGCAGCAACAGAATCAGCAGCAACCCGCTCAAACCCAAGCCCAACCCGAGCTGTTGCACGCGCCGGAAGCTTTCGCGTATCGGCGTGTAATCCTCGGCGACGCTGATGGAGATCGGCAACCCCAGACGCCGATAGTCCGTACGCAGCACCAGCAACTGTTGCCCTTCCGGCCCCAGTTGCAGATCGTCGTGCAGGCCGGGGTGATCGAGCGCCGGCAGTTCCTGATCCCATAACGAACGGGAACGCCAATGGCCATCGGTGAAATCGATGCGGAAATAGTGCCCGGAAAACGGCCGCTGATAGGCCGGCGACAGACGTCGCTCATCCAGTTGCAAGCCTTGCGGCCCGCGCACCAGCGCCGCCAGCAGGCTCTCGCTGTCATTGCGCAACCCGGCTTCGAGGTAGCGCTGCAACCCCATTTCGAACAGCCACAGGCTGGTTTGCGCCAGCACCAGGCCAACGACCACCATCACGCTGATCAGGCCCAGGCTCAAGCGACGCTGGATCGATCTCACCGGGCTTGCCCGCCGAACAGGTAGCCCTGGCCACGACGGGTTTCGATCACGCTTTTGCCGAGCTTGCGGCGCAAATGGTTGACATGGACCTCCAGCACATTGGAATCGCGCTCGGTTTCACCGTCGTAGAGGTGTTCGGCCAGGTGACTTTTGGAGAGGATCTGCTCGGGGTGCAGCATGAAATAACGCAACAGGCGAAACTCCGCGGCGGTCAGCTGAATGTCCGCACCGTCACGGACAACGCACTGGCGACCTTCGTCCAGGTGCAGCCCGGCGGCCTGGAGCGTCGGCTGGTTGAACTGGCCATGGGAGCGGCGCAGCAACGCCTGGATACGCAAAAACAGCTCTTCGGGATGAAAGGGTTTGGTCAGGTAATCGTCGGCGCCGGCCTTGAGGCCTTCGATGCGTTCGGCCCAGGAATCCCGGGCCGTGAGGATCAGCACCGGCGTGGCCAGCCCCGCCGCGCGCCATTGCGCCAGCACCTCAAGCCCCGGCACGCCCGGCAAGCCGAGGTCGAGGATGATCAGGTCGTAAGGTTCAGTACTGCCCTGATGCACCGCGTCGCGACCGTCGGCCAGCCAGTCCACCGCATAACCCTGGCGGTTGAGACCGGCCAGCAGTTCGTCGGCCAGGGGCACATGGTCTTCCACCAGAAGCAAACGCATGGATCAGTCTTCCTTGTCTTTGAGTAAACGGCCGGTGGTGGCATCGATGTCCAGTTCGCGGACCACGCCTTCAGGGGTCAGCAGCTCGACTTCATAAATGTAGACGTCGTGTTTTTCTTCGAGCTCGGCCTCCAGCAGTTTCGCGCCGGGGTAGCGCCCCATTGCCTGCTGCAGCAATTGCTCCAGCGGCAGGATCACGCCCTGTTGACGCAGGCGCAGGGCTTCGTCCTGGTCCAGGTCGCGAGCCATCACTGCCGAGCAAAATGCCAGAAGCACCAGCGCCATCCGGCCGCCGGTGCATCGATTGGATAAAAACACCTTCATTACCAATCCTGATGATCCTTGAGAACCTGCCCGCTGACAGCGTCTAATTCCAGATCCCAGTCGATACCCTGGGGATCGCGCAGCTCTACCTTGTACAAGTACCTGCCGTAATGCTGCTCCAGCTCGGATTCATTGACGGTGGAGCCTGGATGCCTGGCCACTGCATTGGCATTGAGTGTCTCGAACGAGACAATGGTACCAGCGTCGCGCAATCTCAGCGCTTCATCCGGGCCAAGTTCCCGGGCATGGGCGATGCTCGCGATCATGCCGATGATGCACGCGGTGAACAGGGCTGTCGGGGTTTTCATGGGTGTCTCCGTATTGCTTCAGGTGCTGCCTGTGGACGACACCTTAACCGGATGAACTTAATTGAAACTGAATGGCCATCATTGCTGAAACCCCAGCCCCTGTGGGAGAGAGCCTGCTCGCGATGGACCTTGGAACGCCGCGGGGTGTCAGGTTACCAGCGTAATCGTTGACGACCATCGCGAGCAGGCTCGCTCCTACAGGGGATGTCGTGTTTATATTTCCCCGCTTGCCAACATTCGAGACCGGTATGACCGCCATCCACATCAAGTTTCCTTCCCTGACCCTCAAGGCCGGTCCGCGAGCTTTTGCGCGCATCCGTGAGAGCGGCCTGAACGCCGCCGAGGTCGGCACCCTGCCCGGTGCAGCCGGCGGTCCGAAGGCGCTGGGGATTCAGGGGCTGGACCTGGCGCTGTTCGGCGAGTGGCTGCCGGCGGCACCACGGGAGCGCTCGCTGATTGGTGCATCGGTGGGTTCCTGGCGCTTCGCCAGCGCCTGCCTGCCGGACGCCGCCGAGGGCATCCGGCGTCTCGGGCAGCTGTACACCGAGCAAAACTTTGCCAAGGGCGTGACCATGGCGCAAATCAGCCAGAGCTCGCGACGCATGCTCGATGACCTGCTCGACGGTCGTGATGCCTCGATCCTCGGCAACAGCGCCTACCGCCTGAACATCATGGTGGTCAAAAGCCACGGCCTGCTCGCCGACGACCATCGCGGTCGCCTGGGGCTGGGCCTGTCCTCGGTCATCGCCGACAACCTGCGCGGCCGTGCGCGGCTGGCCCGGCACTTCGAACGCCTGATCATCCACGACCCGCGCCTGGCGCCGCCGGTCGACGCCTTGAACGACTTCCCGTCGCGCTTCGTCGCTCTCGATGCCGGCAATTTGCGTCAGGCCCTGCTGGCTTCGGGCTCGATCCCGATGGTGATGGAAGGCGTGCGCGACCTGCCGGGCGCCGGCGCCGGCACCTTCCGCGACGGCGGTCTGCTGGACTATCACCTGGACCTGCCCTACAGCGGCAATGACATCGTGCTCTACCCGCATTTCACCGACCGGGTGATTCCCGGCTGGTTCGACAAGACCCTGCCGTGGCGCCGCGCCTGCCCGGCCCGCTTGCAAAACGTGCTGCTGCTGGCACCGTCGAAGGAATACCTGGCGCGCCTGCCCTACGGCAAACTGCCGGACCGTAACGACTTCAAGCGCTTCATGGGCGACGCCCCGAGCCGGCAGAAATACTGGCGCACCACCATGGAGGAAAGCCGTCGCATGGGCGACGAATTCCTCGAACTGGCCGCCAACGGTCGCCTCGGCGAGCGCTTGCTGACCCTTTAGTCAGGACAAACTGGTAAACTCGCCGCCTGCCCGAATCGCTGCGGCGAACGCCACCTGAACAGAGCTGAAAACACTGTGGAAATCTTCAAGGAATTTACTTTCGAATCCGCCCACCGCCTGCCCCACGTACCGGACGGCCACAAGTGCGGGCGCCTGCACGGTCACTCGTTCAAAGTGGCGATCCATTTGAGCGGCGATCTTGATCCGCACACCGGCTGGATCCGCGACTTCTCGGAGATCAAGGCGATCTTCAAGCCGCTGTACGAGCGTCTGGACCATAACTACCTGAACGACATTCCTGGCCTGGAAAACCCGACCAGCGAAGTGTTGGCCAAGTTTATCTGGAATGAGATGAAGCCGTTGTTGCCGGAGCTCAGTGCGATTCGTATCCACGAAACCTGCACCAGCGGCTGCATCTATCGCGGCGAATAATCCCGGCGCTCCCCATCGAATGTGGGAGCGGGCTTGCTCGCGAAGAGGGCGTGTCAGTCGCCATCAATGTTGCCGGCCATACCGCTTTCGCGAGCAAGCCCGCTCCCACAGGGGAACAGCGTTTTGTCAGAGAAATAAAGAACAGCCTTCATCGGCTGTTTTTTTATGCCTATGCTTTTTGCCTCTTCCCCCGCCAAGAGGACAAGCCCATGACTGACTGGCCACTGCCCCAGACCTATAGCTTCAAAGGGCACTCCGTGCGCTACGCTGTGCGTGGCGATGGCCCGCCGCTGGTGTTCGTGCATGGCACGCCCTTCTCCTCCTGTGTCTGGCACCGGATTGCCCCACACTTCATCACCACGCACCGGGTGCACTATTTCGACTTGCTGGGCTACGGGCAATCCGAGAAAGTCGATGGCGACGTGTCCCTGGGTGTGCAGAACGAATTGCTCGCGCAGTTGCTGGAGCATTGGGGTCTGGATCGCCCCGACGTGGTGGCCCACGACTTCGGCGGCGCCACCGCCCTGCGCACGCATCTGCTCAATGGCAAGGATTACCGCAGCCTGACGCTGATCGATCCGGTGGCGCTGACGCCCTGGGGTTCGCCATTCGTGCAGCATGTGCGCCAGCATGAAGCGGCGTTCAGCGGACTGCCCGATTACATCCAGCGGGCCATCGTGCCGACCTACATTCGCGGGGCCATCCAGCGCGAAATTCCCGACGCCGAACTCGCCCCCTACGTTCTGCCGTGGCTGGGGGAGCGGGGGCAAGCGGCGTTCTACCGGCAGATCGCGCAGATGGACGAGCGCTATACCCGTGAGGCCGAAGGTCTGTACCCGACGATTCGTTGCCCGGTGCAGATTCTCTGGGGTGAAGACGATCAGTGGATTCCCGTCGAACGCGGGCGAGCCTTGCAGGAGATGATTCCCGGTGCGCAGTTCCATCCGATACCCAACGCCGGTCATCTGGTTCAGGAAGATGCGCCTGAAGCCATAGTCGCGGCGTTGCTGCGATTTTTGCCCCTGAACCAGTCTTCCTGACGGAACCAAAACCACTGTGGGAGCGGGCTTGCTCGCGAAAGCGGAGTATCAGTCGATGCATATGTCGAATGTACAGCCGCCTTCGCGAGCAAGCCCGCTCCCACATTTGGAACTGGCGGGGATCGCCACCACCGAGCTAACGTAAAGGTATTGCCAATACGACTCGCTAAAAGGACTCGCCCGATGCACATCATCAACGCCCGTCTGCGCAACCAGGAAGGCCTGCATGAGTTGAACCTGGAAAACGGCCTGATCAGCAGCATCGCCCGCCAGATCGAGGCCCCGACCCTGGGCCCTGGCGACCTGGATGCCGGCGGCAACCTGGTAGTGCCGCCTTTTGTCGAGCCGCACATCCACCTCGACGCCACCCTGACCGCCGGCGAGCCGCGCTGGAACATGAGCGGCACGCTGTTCGAAGGCATTGAGTGCTGGGGCGAGCGCAAGGCGACCATCACCCACGAAGACACCAAGACCCGCGCCAAAAAAACCATCCAGGCCCTCGCCGCCCACGGCATCCAGCATGTGCGCACCCACGTCGACGTCACCGACCCGCAACTGACCGCGCTCAAGGCGATGCTCGAAGTGCGTGATGAAAACCGGCACCTGGTCGACCTGCAAATCGTCGCCTTCCCTCAGGAAGGCATCGAGTCGTACCGCAATGGTCGCGAGTTGATGGAAGAGGCGATCCGCATGGGCGCGGACGTAGTCGGTGGCATTCCGCATTTCGAGTACACCCGCGACCAGGGTGTCAGTTCGGTGAAGTTCCTCATGGACCTGGCCGAACGCAGCGGTTGCCTGGTCGACGTGCATTGCGACGAAACCGACGACCCGCATTCACGCTTTCTCGAAGTGCTCGCCGAAGAGGCCCGCAGCCGCGACATGGGTTCGCGGGTCACGGCCAGCCACACCACGGCCATGGGCTCCTACGATAACGCCTACTGCGCCAAGCTGTTTCGCTTGCTCGGGCATTCGGGGATCAGCTTTGTCTCCTGCCCCACCGAAAGCATCCACCTGCAAGGTCGCTTCGACAGCTTCCCGAAACGCCGGGGCGTGACCCGGGTCAACGAGTTGCTCGAAGCGGGCATGAACGTGTGCTTCGGCCAGGATTCCATCGTCGATCCGTGGTACCCGCTGGGCAATGGCAACATTCTGCGGGTGCTCGAGGCCGGGCTGCACATCTGCCACATGCTCGGTTATCGCAACCTGCAAAGCGCGCTGGACCTGGTGACGGACAACAGCGCCAGGGCCATGAACCTCGGCGAGCGCTATGGCCTGGAGCGCGGGCGGCCGGCGAACCTGCTGATTCTGTCGGCGGAGAGTGATTACGAGGTGATCCGCAGCCAGGGGTTGCCGCTGTACTCGGTGCGCGAGGGCAAGGTGTTGATGAAGCGGACGATGCCGGTGGTGGAGTTCGCTGGTCTGAATTGAGTCTGGTGCTGACTGAACTGGCCTCTTCGCGAGCAAGCCCGCTCCCACAGTAGATTTGTGTCGTTCACAAAACCCTGTGGGAGCGGGCTTGCCCGCGAAGGCTATTTTGAAGTCAATCAATCATTCGAGCCGTACCAAACAGACTGACCCGACTCAACTCCCCCCGCTCCTCTTCCAGCAAGATCGGCGCCGTGCCACCCGGCATGGTCACCTTCACTTCCCCGGCACTGACCCAACCCACGCGCCAGGCCGCGCAGGCCACCGCACTGGCGCTGGTCCCCGAAGACGCTGTCGGCCCCTCGCCACGCTCGAATACCCGCGCGGCGATGTGTCCTTCGGACAAGCGCGTCGCCCATTGCAGATTGATCCCCGCCGGACAGGGTTTGCCTGCACCGACCGGCATGGCGTAGGCAATTCGCATCAACCCGTCACCCAGCGCCGGTTCACGCATCTGTTCGTTGCTCGGCAAGTCATCGGCGTTTTCGACCAGCGTCACGCAATGCGGATTACCGACCCGCGCGAACTGGCTGCGTGACCATGCGCCATTGAGTGCCGACAGCGGTTTGACGTGGCTGAGTTCGCGGCCATTCAACAGCGCCGTTTCAACGCCCTCGGCACTGACCGCCGATGGCCCGAAACCAGGCTGGCCAAGGTCAAGCCAGAAACCCTGCACGTCCTCGACTTGAGCGGCTTTCACCGAAGTCTGCCCCGGTGAAGGCGTGTCGGACTTGTCGTGGTGAACCCTGAGCAGACAGGCTTCGTCGCCGGGTAAAAGCCCCTGGTCGCTCAAGGCCTGGGAAAAAATCGTCAGCCCGTTGCCACTGCGTTCGGCCAGGGTCCCGTCGGTGTTGACGATCAGCAGGTCAAAGGGTGGCGAGGACTGGAACGGTCCGACCAGCAATCCGTCGCTGCGATGATCCTTGCTGCCGGCCGGTTGCGTGCCGGGTGCCCAGTTGCAGCAGGCTTCGATGGCCGCCACAGCCCATGCCTGACAAGTTTGTGCCGCGTGGCTGGCCTGATCGGGCAAGTCGATGCCCTGGCGGCGCAATTCTTCGGGCGCTACCACGATGTAAATATTGCCCCGTGCATCGTACCTCTGCGCCATGGCGCCCTCCGTGTGTCATTGGAATGGCTCAACATATCGCGAAAACCAGCGGGGCTGTGCAACGATGTCGCCCAGTTTGACCGTAAAACTTTCCGGGCACTGATCGAACCCTCACCGGCCGATCACTGTCCGTTGAGGACGTGACGTTTTTGCCAGGGATTGATATGACCAGCCTCAACAGCCAGACCACCTTCGTTCCCGGACGCCTGGAACAGATGTCCACGCGCATCGCCTTTTTCATCGCCGGGTTCGGCATCGCCGCGTGGGCGCCGCTGGTGCCCTATGCCAAGGCCCGGGCCGGACTGGATGAAGGCACCTTGGGTCTGTTGCTGCTGTGTCTGGGGGTAGGTTCGATCCTGGCGATGCCGATAGCCGGAATCCTGGCCACGCGTTTCGGCTGCCGACGGGTGACGACCGGCGGGACCTTGCTGATCTGTGCCGCCCTGCCGCTGCTGGCGACGGTGTCATCGATTCCGGCCTTGATCGCGGCGCTGTTCATGTTCGGCGCGGGCCTTGGCACAGTGGATTCGACGGTCAACCTGCAAGCGGTGATCGTCGAGCGCGCCAGCGGCAAAAACATGATGTCGGGTTTCCATGGCCTGTTCAGCCTCGGCGGGATAGTCGGTGCGGCAGGTGTCAGCGGCTTGCTTGGCCTGGGGATTTCACCGCTGGGGGCCACGCTGGTGGTGATCGTGATGCTGCTGATCGCATTGGCCAAGGCCGTGCCGCACCTGTTGCCCTACGGCAGCGAGAGCTCGGGGCCGGCGTTCGCGGTGCCCCATGGCATCGTCCTGTTTATCGGTGGCATGTGCTTTATCGTGTTCCTCGCCGAAGGTGCGGCGCTGGACTGGAGCGCGGTATTCCTGGCACAGGAACGTGGCATCGACACGGCGTATGCGGGCCTCGGCTATGCGGCGTTTGCCTTGACCATGACGGCCGGGCGTTTGACCGGTGACAAAATCGTACGGCGGTTGGGCGCGACACGGGTGATTGTGTTCGGCGGGCTGACGGCTGCCGCGGGCTTGTTTCTGGCGACGTTCGCCTCGAGCTGGGAAGCGGCGCTGGTGGGTTACGCGTTGCTGGGCGCCGGTTGCTCGAACATCGTGCCGGTGTTGTACACCGCCGTGGGCAAGCAGACGGTCATGCCCGAGAGCATCGCCGTGCCGGCCATCACCACCCTGGGTTATGCGGGCATTCTTGCGGGGCCTGCGCTGATCGGCTTTGTCGCCCATGGCGCCAGCTTGAGTTTTGCCTTCGGGTTGATGGCGGTGCTGCTGGTGGCGGTGGCCATTGGCGGGAGGGTGTTGAAAGTCTGAATTGTGGCGAGGGGGCTTGCCCCCGTTCGGCTGCGCAGCAGTCGCAAATCGGCTGATGAGTTCTATCTGTAGAACTGAAGTTACCGGATTCGGGACCGCTACGCGGCCCAACGGGGGCAAGCCCCCTCGCCACAGATGGGCTAGAACCCGACACTGGCCTGCACAAAGAACGTACGCGGCGCGCCGACGTACATGCCCGAGTTGTTGTCGCTGGAGCGGGTGAAGTACTGCTTGTCGAAGATGTTTTTCACCCCCGCACCCAGTTTCAGGTTCGACACCTGCGGGCCGAAGTCATAGCCGCTACGCACGTTCCAGGTCACATAACCCGGAATGTCGCCGAACTGGCCGTCGGCGGAGCCTTCGGTGATGTAGTTGCCGTTGAAACTGCCATCGGCGTTCACCCCGGTGCCCGGCGAGCGCTGTTTCGACTGGGCGAACGCATCGAGGTTCCAGGTCCAGCGGTTGATGTCGTAACGCAGGCCGGCGGTGGCCACCTGACGGGAGTAGAACGGCAGGTCACGGCCCTTGAAACCCGGGATTTCACCTTCATAAGTGGCACGGGTGTAGGTGAAACCGGCGTTGGCGGTCAGGCCGTCGAGGCGTGGGTCCAGCGCCGCCAGATTGTAGTGCACCGACGTTTCGATGCCCTGGTGCTTGGTCGCGCCGAGGTTGGTCCAGCCCACGTCATTGCTGATGTATTGCAGTTCGTCGTCGAAGTCGATGTAGAACAGCGTCACCTCGCCGCCCCACACGTCATCGTTGTAGCGCGTACCGATTTCGTAGGTCTTGGCCTTTTCCGGCTGCAGGCCGTTGGCAGGCTCATCACCGATACCGCCCTGCCCCAGTTGGAAATACTGCAGCGCGCCGAACGAGGTTTCGTAGTTGGCGAACAGCTTCCAGGCCTCGGACATGTGGTACATCACGCTCAGGGCCGGCAGCGGTTCATTGCTCTCGATGCTGCGTTTTTTCTCCGGCACCGGTTTACCGGCATTATCGAGCACCGGGCGGTCATGCCAATCGGTGCTGATGTGCTCGAAGCGAATACCCGGGGTGACGGTCCAGTGGCCCACGTCGATCTTGTTGTCGACGTAGACCGAATTGGCCTCGGTTCCACCTGTGCGGTCCTGATAGACATGGCCGTCCGCCCCCGGACGCACGACGGGCTCGTTGTTGACCAGCGCCACTCGGCTGGCCTCTTCGTGCATGGCTTCCTTCAGGTAGCGATAACCGACACTGACTTCCTGGGTGGTCGGGCCCACATCGAACACATGGGACACCCGTGGTTCGATACCGAAGGTGTAGTAGCTGCGCGGATAGGAATTGAGTGTCTTCAGGTCACGGGAGGCGATGGTGCTGCCACGAAAACTGTCGGTGTAGTAAGTCAGCACTTCGGCCTGGGTGCGATCGTCGATCTGCCGCGCCCACTTGAACGACACATCCTTGCGACGGCCGCTGAAGCTGTCGTAGTCGCGCACCGACTGGAACGGGTCGGCGTCGTACTGCGCCTGGGTCAGGCCACCGGGCATGTCGGCCTTGGCGTCGTAGTAGTGGAAATTGAGGCTGAAATCGTCGACATCGGTCGGCGCCCAATGGGTCTTGAGAATGACGTCGTCGATGTCGTTGCCGTTGTTGCTTTCACGGTAACCGTTGCCATTGACGCCGGAGTACAACAGCGCCACGCCCATGCCGTTGTCGGCGGTGCCGCCCATGAACGCCGTATCGATGTGTTTCCAGCCACCGTGCTGTGACGTTTCCAGGGTGGTGCCGATTTCCGCGGAGGCCTGTTCCGGGATCGCGCGGGTCACGAAGTTGATCACACCGCCGACGTTTTGCGGTCCGTAGCGCACGGACCCGGCACCGCGTACCACGTCGATGCTGTCGAGGTTGCCGGAGGAAATCGGTGCCATGGACAGTTGTGGCTGACCGTAAGGCGCAAACGCTGCCGGGATGCCGTCGATCAGCACGGTGGAGCGAGGCGAAAGGCGCGACGTCAGGCCGCGCACGCCGACGTTGAGGGAAATGTCGCTGCCACCGGTGCCGTTGGCGTCCTGCACTTGCACGCCGGGAACCCGTTTCAACACGTCGCCGACGTTCATCGCGCCCTGCTCGATCATGGCTTCGCGGCGCACCACCGTTCGTGCGCCAGGGTGGTTCTGCACCAAGACGGCATCGGCGTCATCGAGCCAGTCGCCCACCACCTTGATGTCCGTCACGCCCAATTCCAGTGGGCCGTTGGCCGCCGAAGTCGGCGCCGGCATCAGGGTCACCGAACCTTCATCGATCTGGTATTGCAGGCCGCTGCCTTGCAGCAACTGGCGCAGTGCGTCTTCCGGGGAAATATTGCCGTCCACCGCCGGAGCCTGTTTGCCGGCGACCAGCTCAGGGCTGAAGAACACCTGAAGCGAGGTTTGCTGACCCAACTGGCTCAAGGCTTGTCCCAAGGGTTGCGCCGGGATGCGGATGCCGTCGGCGGCAAAGGCCTGGGGCAGCGCAACGTTGACCGCCAGGGCGAGAGCCAGCGGCAACCAGGGGAATTTGTTGTTTTTAGTGGTGGAGTTATTCACGTCGAACGTAATCCTGTGGATCGCAAAAGTGTGCGCTTGTTAATGCAAACCAGTTGCAGTTGAACAGGAAGACGATGAACTCGAAAAAAACCTGAATTTTATTTTGAAATTATTTCCTGGCTGCCATCGCCAAGGGTGTGCACGGCCACCGGCAGAATGCTCGGCAAGGCCTTGAGCAGCGCGTCGGTGTTGTCGGACTTGAACACACTGGTCAGGCGCAGATCGCCGACCGCTGCGCTGGCGACCTTGAGCGGTTTCTCCCGATAACGTGAGACCTGCTCGGCGACGTCGGCCAGGCGGGCGTTGTTGAACACCAGTTTGCCGCTGCGCCAGGCAGTCATTTCCGCCGGGTTGACGGCGTAGGCGGCCGCGACCTTGCCCTGGGCATCGACGTGGGTGCCCAGGCCCGCTGTCAGATTGATGAAATCGTTATCGGCAGCCTCGCGCCCCTGGACCTTGACCGTGCCCTGCTCCACCACCACCCGGGTTTCACTGGCGCCACGGCGTACGTCGAACCGGGTGCCGGTGACCGTGACCTTGCCGCTGCCCGACTCGACCACAAAGGGTCGGCGGGTGTCGTGCTCGACGCTGAACATCGCTTCGCCTTCGCTCAGCTCAACGTGGCGTTGACCCTTTTCAAAACGCACCTGAATCCGGCTGCGGCTGTCCAGATCCACCGCCGAACCGTCCGGCAACGTCACATGGCGCCGCTCATTCAGGGCCGTTGAAAACTCGGCCGTGTAAGGCGCCGGATGATTCAGGCTGCTGAACAGACCCAGGCCAAGCGCCACCGCGACCACGCTGGCGGCTACCGCGTAACGCAGCACCGGACGAGTTTTTTTCAGGGCTGGCGGAGTTTCACACAAGGCACGCAAACGCGCCGCCGGCAGCAAATCGGCGGCGCGCCACACCCCCTGGAGCACTTCGAATTCGTTCCGGTGTTGGGGATGTTCGTCCAGCCAGGCCTGAAACCGGCGACGCACTTCGACATCGACGACAGGCTCCTGCAAACGTACAAACCATAGCGCCGCGTCATCGCGAACCGTTGTTTGCCCGCACGCACAATCACGAGTATCCATCATGGAAGTTCCTGTTTGGCTGGGGAGGAGATGGCGCGACAGATCATGACTGCAACCCGTCCAGGCGATCACGCAGGTGCCGAAGCGTGCGGATCATATACTTTTCCACCATGTTCTTGGACAGCCCCAGGCGTTCGGCGATTTCGGCCTGGGTCAGGCCCTCGATTTTCTGCCAGACAAACACCTTGCGGCAGTTGACCGGCAACTCGCAGAGCGCCCGTTCGATGGAATCAGCCAGCTGGATCGCGTGCATGAAATGCTCCGGGTCGCCGCTCGGCGACTCACTGAGATCGATCGCCTCTGACTCCATGGCGCCCCGCCGGTCCTCACGCCGATACCCATCCACGGCAATGTTGCGCGCGGTCTGGTGCAAATACGCCCGGGGCTGTTCAACCCGCGCCGAATCGGACTCAAGCACCCGCACGAAGGTATCGTGGGCCAGGTCCTCGGCCTGCTGACGATTCCTCAGGCGACGGGTCCAGGTACCAACCAACTCTTCGTAATGCTCGAAAAAGCCGTGTCTGCGGGGCAGCTTGAGGGTCATTGCGCTGTGCTGTGGAAACGGGGCATGAATAGTAATGCTTCTTATTAAACCAAAGCAATCGCTTGCCGCCTCAAACACGCTCCCCGTAGGAGCTGCCGAAGGCTGCGATCTTTTGATCTTTCTTTCAAAAATCAAAGTCAAAAGATCGCAGCCTTCGGCAGCTCCTACAGGGAAATGCGTATTCCTGTAGCCCGAAACGCAAAAAGGCCGCTGATTGCTCAGCGGCCTTGTTCAATCCGATGGGTTAGTCCGCCTGGCAGATGCCCTCGAAGCCGTCATTCAAAGGTCGGTAATTTCCTTGTGGCGAGGCACCAGCATCTTCATCACACTCCACGCCACCAGATAGGCCAGCGCGCAGACGGCGAACATGATCATGTAGCCGGTACGGATTTCACCCACCGTTTTGTAGTAGTCGAACACCCAGCCACCGATTTTGGTCAGCAAGACTCCGCCCAACCCACCCGCCATACCGCCAATGCCGACCACGGATGCGACGGTCTTTTGCGGAAACATGTCGGACACCGTGGTGAAGATGTTGGCCGACCAGGCCTGATGCGCCGACGCGCCCACACCGATGAGCAACACCGGTACCCAGACACTGATGTGACCCAATGGCTGCGCCAACAGCACGACCAACGGGAAAACGGCAATCACCAGCATGGCTTTCATGCGGCCGTCATACGGCTTGTCGCCACGTGCCATGAAATAGCTGGGGAACCAGCCGCCGCCAATACTGCCCACCATGGTCATGCTGTACAGCACGGCCAGTGGCACCACGATTGCTGCGCCTTTCAGGCCGTACTGCTCCGACAGGTAAGTCGGAAGCCAGAACAGAAAGAACCACCACACACCATCGGTCATGAACTTGCCGAAGGCGAACGCCCAGGTCTGACGGTATTTCAGCAATTGGAACCAGGAAACCTTTTTGCCGACGCCCGTCTGCACAGCGGCGCTGGCGGGGGAATCACTGCGGATGTGCGCCAGTTCCTGCGCCGACAGGCGCTTCTGCTGCTCCGGCTTGTCGTACAACACCAGCCATACGCCCATCCAGATAAAGCCCAGCATGCCGATCACGATGAACGCAGTCTGCCAGCCCCACAGGCCAGCGATCAGCGGCACCGAAATGGGTGCCAGGATCGCGCCGACGTTGGCCCCGGAGTTGAAGATGCCAGTGGCGAAAGAGCGTTCCTTCTTCGGGAAATACTCAGCGGTGACCTTGATTGCCGCCGGGAAGTTGGCCGACTCACCGACCGCCAGCACGGCGCGCGACAGCATGAAGCCGGCGATCGAGACCGGGATGACCGCAATACCGAGCGCGGCACAGATGGCGGCGATACCCTCGCCCATGGGTTCTGCAAAGGCGTGCATGACGGCGCCGGTCGACCAAACACAAATCGCCACCACAAAAGCAGCCTTGGTGCCGATCTTGTCGACCACACGGCCCGCGAACAGCATGGAAATCGCGTAGGTAAACTGGAAGACCGCGGCAATGTTGGCGTAATCGGTGTTGCTCCAGCCAAATTGCCTCGACAGCTCCGGCGCCAGCAGGCTGAGCACCTGGCGGTCGAGGTAATTGACGGTGGTTGCAAAAAACAACAATGCACAAATGGTCCATCGGTATTTACCGACAGACTGGCTGACGCGTTGCGCAGTAATTGGCTCGTTGAGGTTCATGGCATCACTTTATTGTAGATTTTTGGTGATGATCTCTCGGTGTAAAACGAGATCGATTGGGCCGCCGGGCTTCACTTCAATGCATCAGTCCAGACGAAACGGGCCCTGTTCCGCCGAGGGATTGGGCCAACTGATTTCGGACAACTCATCAGACAACTCACAGAAAAACAGGGACTGATTGCTCAGCCTGCGTTTCTCACGCGAGTCAGTGACGGGTTGTCACAGATAACGGACTCAAGGGGGTGTGGGCGTAGAAGCCGATGGCTGAACACGGGAACTTCAGGGGCGAGAGGGAGGCGATTGGATTCATGTTGGGGTCGACACTCTTTTTATTTTTAGTTTGGACACGCATGTCATACGTCGTCGTATGACTTAAGAGATTTATAGCCAGTACCATGGGATGCTGTCAACAAGAAAACCCCTTAGACCTGAACGGCCTGACCGCCCTGAAAATACGACATGTAATCGAATAAACCCGTTAAACAGGCTCTTGGGCCCAGGTAACACGATGCGAAGCTCGCTCCCTTGTGCGTTTTGAAAGGGGTCATCGCCCCCTCACCGTTGTACGACAACCGATAGCAAGGCAGTCAGAATCCGCCCCACTACGCTCAATCAGGCACAGATACAAAGGTTTTTGGCAGGAACTGGCTGTAGCACATCTGCAACTTGCGCCTCGACATGGACGTGGACGGCGAGCAGAACTCACTGGTGGAAGTGAACCCGGTGGTGCAGCCCAACGACCGTGGCGGCCCGCGCACCAGCACCATGCAGACCGAAACCAAAGTGGTCGATACCGAGCAGCAAGCGGCGCAGAAAATCGACCCGTCGACCGTGCGCCTGCTGACCAACTTCAGCAAGGAGAACAAGGTCGGCAACCCGGTTTCCTATCAGTTGATTCCGTACGCCGGCGGCACCCACCCGGTGGCCAAGGGCGCCAACTTCGGCAAGGACGAATGGCTCTACCACCGCCTGATTTTCATGGACAAGCAGCTGTGGGTGACCCAATACAATCCCGAGGAAAAATACCCGGAAGGCAAGTACCCGAACCGCTCGGACAAGGACTCGGGCCTGGGGCAGTTCACCCAGGACAACCACTCCATCGAGAACACCGACGACGTGGTGTGGCTGACCACCGGCACCACCCACATCGCCCACATCGCCCACGCCGAGGAATGGCCGATCATGCCGACCGAATGGGTGCAGATGCTGTTGAAGCCGTGAAACTTCTTCGATGAAACGCCACCCCTGGACCTCAGCGCCCCGAAATAAAAAATACGTGCCCCCTGTAGGAGCGAGCTTGAACGCGATGAGCGTGAACGATTACGCGTAAAACCAGATGCCCGGCGGCGCCTTCGAGTTTTTCGCGAGCAAGCTCGCTCCTACAGGGGACATGTTTACTGGCTCACCACAATCTTGCCGATCATCTGCGGATGCAACGCACAAAAATACTCAAACTCCCCCGGCTTGTCGAACACCCAAGAGTAACTGTCACCGGTATCCAGCGCCGCCGAGCGAAACAGCTTGTGGGTTTCGGCTACGGTGTGCGGGATCTCGTCGTCGTTAACCCACGTCACCTTTGTGCCCACAGCCACGTTCAGATCCTTGGGGCCGAACATGAATTCCTTGATATCGATTTTCACCTCTTGAGCCCACACCGGCATTGATGCCATCAGGCAGGCAACGGCCAACCATCGCGTTTTCATTGCGCCTCCTCCCCTAAACCAGTGTCGAATCGATCAGCGCCAGCGGGTGCTCACCCTGGGTCGCTCGCACATCGGTGATTCCCAGATAATTGCGCAATTGATCAGCCGCTACAGTCATCGGTCCCGGTGTCGGCGCCGTACCCGGCGCGGGTTGTGGATAAGCCGTACCGCGAGCGGTATGGAAAGTGATATTGCCTTCGACCTTCTGGATGACCTGATGGATATGCCCGTTCAACACCGTCACCGAACCGTACTTGCGCAGCATGGCGATCGCCTGATCGCCATCCTCAGTGCCCCAGCCCCACGGCTGATAAATCGTCCACAACGGAATATGGGTAAACACCACGACTGGCGTGCTGCTGGTCACCGCGCGCAAGTCGTCGGCCAGCCAGGCCAGTTGTTCGGCGCCCAGGGTCGCTTCACGGCCCGCCTGGAAGTTGAAGACGTTCACCAGCGCAATGAAGTGCACGCCGTGGTCATCGAAGCTGTACCAGCCATTGCCTTTGGTGCCCTTGCCGTAACGCTCCAGATAGAGCTTGCCGCCGCCCTCGTCGAGGGTGTCGTGCTCGCCCGACACGTAGTGCACGGTGGACGGCAGGCCGTTAAGCAATTGTGCGGCGGTGTCGAACTCGTCGGCTTTGGACAGGTGGGTGATATCGCCGGTGTGCAGGATCAGCGAGGGACGTTTTGGCAGCGCAATGACCTTGTCGATCGCCACTTGCAAGGTATTCAGCGGTTCCGGGTTGGCCTCCTTGTTGAAACCGATGTGCGAGTCGCTGATCTGCACGAAGTGGAAGGTGCTGCCGAGCGCCTCGGGGTTGGAAACATTGCCCGCATCATCCAGGGCGAAGGCCCGGGGAATGCCGCCGCTCAGGGCCCAGATTACGCCTGCCCCGGCCCATGCCGAGCACTTGAGCAGCGTTCGGCGGTCGGGGTTGAGCGGGCCGTCGGTGCGTCGTTGGTTTTTTGCATGAATATCCATCGGTATGCCCTCGGTGGCGTACTACAGTGGTGAAGCGGGTGATGTAGCTGACACGAGGTAAACCGAGCGGGACGGAACTTTATTCCAGATGAAAAAACATGTTTTTTTCCGGGAATAAAATGCGCCGCCTCACGGTTATAGAGGTGGGACAGTGCGGGAACCACTATGAAGCGATTTGAGGAACTGTTTGCACCCCACCTGGACGCCGCTTACAACCTCGCGCGCTGGCTCACCGGCAAACGACAGCGCCGCATCCGATGTCGTGCAGGAAAGCGCCTTGCGCGCCTTCAGGTTTTTGCACCGCTTCGCCGATGGCAACGCCAAGGCCTGGTTCCTGACCATCGTGCGCAACGAAAGCTACACCTGGCTCAAAGCTTCGGCCGGCCACCATTGGGTCGCCATCGGCGATGAACTCCCCGAAGACGACAAGGCGCTCAGCCACAGCCAGACCCCGGAACTGCTGGCCATCCACAACGAAAATGCGGCGCTGATCCAGCAAGCCCTGTGCGCCCTGCCGCCGGCGTTTCGCGAGGTGATCGTGCTTAAGGAACTCGAAGACATGCCTTACAAGGACATCGCCCTGGTGGTCGACATTCCCATCGGCACCGTCATGTCGAGGCTGGCCAGGGCGCGGGCCATGCTCAAGCTCGAACTACTGAAGTTGCACGATCATGAATGAACTCGACTGCACGGTTTGCCAGCCCCTGATGCATGGCTATATGGACCAGGAACTTGATTCGCCGACGGCTGCGAACGTGGCCGGGCATCTGACCGAGTGCGCCGAGTGCTCGCGGTTGCATGATCAGACGAAGCTGCTGAAGGCCGGTGTGAAGCAACGGGCGCCGTATTACGCAGCGCCGGCATCATTGACTGCCCGGGTGTTCACCCCTGTTCCCTCGGCAGCCAGCTTCGTCGAGCGTTGGCGCCAATGGTTCGCACCAGCTTTTTCAGCGGCGGCTCTGGCCTTGGCGGTGGTGTTATATGTAGCGACGCCGGGCAGCGAACAGCCTTTGATGGACGAGGCGGTCTCCAGCCATGTGCGTTCGTTAATGGGCGAGCATTTGAACGATGTGGTGTCGTCCGACCAGCATACCGTGAAGCCCTGGTTCACCGGCAAACTCGACTTCTCGCCGCCGGTAGTCGATTACTCCGCACAAGGTTTTCCCCTGCTGGGCGGACGGCTGGATTATCTGCAGCATCAGACCACGGCGGCCCTGAGTTATGGCCGGGCCAAGCACATAATCAATGTGTTCATCTTGCCCGTGCAGGCGGCCGACAAGCCGCGACAGAGCCAGACGATCCGAGGTTTCAACGTCGTGTCCTGGCAAGAAAACCACATGCGCTTCGTGCTGGTTTCCGATCTGGAGAGAAGTGAGCTGGAGGCGTTCAGCCAAATGCTCAAACCGTAGAGCTTTTTGATGAACGCCGCGAATAGGCTACAAACAAAACCCTGTGGGAGCGGGCTTGCCCGGGTAGAAACCGGAGACATCATTTACGTTTTAAACCGGAGACATCGTTTACAGGTATGAATGCGGTCAGGAGGTGCCTGACCATGCCCTGGAATCGAGAGTCCCCAATGGATCAACGTATCAAACTCATGGGCGACTGGCTGCAAGGCAGCTACTCCAAAAGCGAGCTGGCCCGTCACTACGGGCTCAGCCGACCCACTTTGGACAAATGGCTTGCACGCTACGAAGCCCAAGGAATTGATGGGCTAAAGGAGCTGTCACGACGTCCGCATACGAGCCCTTTAAAAATCAGCGGCCGGGTTGTTCGTATCCCCCGGCGTCGGCCCGGAGCTGGCCAACTACGGCCTGGACACCCTGCGCTTCATCAACCCGGTGGACATCGACGACACCATCCCGGCGCGCCTGACCTGCAAACGCAAGATCGACCTGGGCAAGAAGAGCCCGCAAGGGACTCCGCAAGGGGTGGTGGCGTGGGATGTGGAGGTCACCAATCAGTTGGGTGAACTGGTGGCGAGTTATGACATTATGACCCTAGTGGTTAAACGCGAAGACTGATCCTCATCCGGCATCGCTGTCGGATGTAATGGCCCCATCGCGAGCAAGCCCGCTCCACAGGAGTAGATGTGAGCCAAGTCTCAACTGGCGTAGGACATTTCTGTTTTTCCTAGACTTCGGACATGCCCGTTGTCCCTCATCCACAATCCACCGTCCCCATTTTGCAGATATTGATTGCGCAGGTCCTAGGACATTTCTGGGCAAGGTCTTCGGAGATTTCCTTCGAATTGTGGCGATTTGCGTAAACTGGTTTGAAAGGTGCTCAATCGATAGTCTTTGGGGGTCACTGAAATTCAGTGGTGAGGTGTAGCAACCTCCAGAATCCCGTGAACTACGTTGGCGCCAGTTACCTGGTTTGCGGCCGCTCAAATGCGTCCGTAAGATCAGCTGCGGCGGCTATGTACGGGCACGCTTCGGCGTGGTCGAGGTTCTCGGGCTCGATTTTCCTACCCCGTACATGGCTGCCACCCTAGCCCGTAGGAAGGCTTTCGGCAGCTCCGTATTCTCTTCCCGAGTTAGAAACCATGAAAACCATTCATCCCGCCCCCCCTACGAAAAACCAACTCCACACCCCGACAATCGCTTCATGGCACTCACCAGCAATTGCAGTGAAATGCCCACCCTCTTCGTCGACACCCACGCACCGCTCGACACCCTGATGGACGCCGTCGACTACCGAATCCGGGCCGTCACCCAAGTTCTGGAAAACCTGTCCATGCGCGGCTCAATCGAGTGCGACTCCTTCATCCTCAGCGACTTTTCATTGCTCTGCGCCATCCCGTTGCGCGATGGCTGTGATGTGCTGGATGTGATAGGGCGAAGGCTGCGGGCGCAGCCTTCGCGATAACAGCACAAAAGCAAGATCAAAAGATCGCAGCCTTCGGCAGCTCCCCTTGGAATGCGTACACCTGTAGAAGCTGCCACAAGCTGCGATCTTTCTCCCCCAAAAAAACTGTATCTCATGAAACAGGCATTGTTCGTTTCAGCTCAGCGACTCAGAAGTCGTACTTCGCCGTGATTTGCGGGTTACACGGCTCACCGTAGAAGGAGATGCTGAAGGTGAACATGCGAGCCAAGTACTTGTTGTCGTAGATCTGAAGGCATTGGCGGTGAAGCTAAGGCATCCGTCGAACTGTTAGCACGTCATCAGGTCGACGAAGCATGTAGCTCATGCTTGAACTTGACGGCTAAGATTTGGCTACCATCATAGTTTCATGTCAAGGTACGACCCTTGTAACAAAAATCGGTATTTGCCATTTTCCAGCATCATTTTGAGCCACGCACTTTCCACTGGTAAGCATACTGGTTCGCACAAAAGACACGCCATCCCATGTCCACCTTTCACTCACAGCACAGTCCCCAGTCTTTGATGCATTTTGTTTCGCCAGTATTTCCCCATTACGATCATGCGAAACGCCATTATTCGTTACAAGCTGCGGATCGTAGGGTGGCGTGTCGTTTGCAACCCAGTATTTGAAATTTCCGTAGTTGCACTGAAGTAAAACCAGAACCTTGTCCTTGCTAATTTGCTCCGTGCTGAAAATCAGGCCTTTTTTATAAGGGATGCAGAAGCTAGCCTCCGGCTTCGCGAAAAGCTCCTTGCGGAAGTCCGGCGCAAATGCCAGGGAAGAGTCGCCATGCCTTCGCGGCACGAAATCAACCCGCTTGACAACAGGGGCTAAGGCGAGCGGTAAAACGCTTTGCTCAGGTCGATTACCTTTGCGCATTACGTCCCCCGGTGTGTCAATGCGCCCTTGAACCTCATCCATTTTAAGGAACACTGCAGCGGCGCCAGTTACAGAGAGCGGCCATTCCCAGCCAGAACTTTTGAACACGACACCTCCATAACGTCCCACCAATACGGGTAAAAGCGACTGCACTTGGCTTGCGCTCAGTTGGTAATCGCCATTGCTGTCCGGACCGTCAAGAACGCCCAAATCCTCCTGGTTGATATGCATCCTGACCACTTGTGGTTGAGCGGCATTCCAACTGACAAAACGGGCCCTGGCCTGTATTGGCTCACCCGGCCCCGCCTTGCGAGAAAGCAGAACTGCCGCGTCGTGATGGAGCCAGTCCTGAAGTCCACGGCTGCCCACCGCGCTGCATGTTCGTGTGTTGTCGCATATAAGGGACCAGTCAAGATGGGAAAACCGCATGCCTTCCTGCTTGTCTTCTGCCACTACCGGCTGAACAAGCAATGCAAACACTACAGCAATAAAAAACGTCTCAATTTTGAACATGAATTCATCCAAATGATGGAGTTTGTAGTACGGGTAACCGTGACAGTTAACGTGATGATTTAGGAAAACTGATCCCCCATTTTTTATTTAATAGGGTGGAAACAAAAACTCATTATCCCTAACCGAATCATCCCCAACACTTATTATCGCTTCGCTGTCAATGTTTTTTTCACCATAAGAGTTATCTGTGCAATCAAGCGAAGCAATTATTTTATCGTTTTTAATAACTTCCAAAAATGCTTTTGCCCCTAAAGACTCCTGTGGCACACCAAAAACATATGAGTACGCCTCCCTACGAAATCCAAAATAGGTTGTATATGTCCCAATATCCAACCATCGACTTACTGGTTTTCTCTTGGAAAATTTTATATCCATCTCCAGGTCAGAATTCGATCCAACCCTATAACTTACTATGTTTTTATTTGTGTTGGCGCAAAAAGATACAACTCTGCCTTTTGCTTCATCTAATCGACACGAGGCAATTACTACTTCATTTATTCTACATAACGTAGTTTCGCTCGCATATGCATCGACGCTTACAAAGCATATAAACAATAAACAGAATTTTTTCATTTTAGAGCCTTCTCAGCGTCTTTGTATGCGGCCTTTCTTTCTTCGAGGCCCGTATTTCCACCGTTTACTCTTTGCGTAACCTTTTTGACATCTAGATAGCCATTTCCACGTTCTGCTTCGAAAATTTTATAGGTCAGCCAGAACCACAGCGCACTTCTAATCCCCATAGGTGATACATTAATAAGCTCTGGATTACTTACGGTGTTAGGCGTACTTTCTGCCCAGTACTTTTTAAAGTCGCACATAAAACCATTATATTTTTCATACCCCGTAATTTGTATTAGCCCCCTACCTCGCAGGTTATATCCATCATCAGGATTTGATGCTCGATTTCCATTTAACCTTTGAAAGTGCTTGCGCCCAATCTCACGCTGATTCGCTCGTCGAATAATTTTTCCTTGCGCATTTTTTAAGTATCCATCGTTCTCCGCTTCGTCGGGGTGCGCACGATAATAAGCACTAAAGGATTTCAGTGTTGCTGGTGAGTACTCCCAGCTTTCAGTGACGCCTTTCATAGTAGCCCCCACTTCACCTTTGATTTGTGCGAAAAAGTGACACTGACGCAATCTAGTGTCCAACTTAAACTCTTCCATCCGACCATTGACTTCACTCAATACGACATCGATATCGCCGTCCTCTGCTGCGGGAAATATCTGCTTTAGTTGCAAGTATGTAATTTCCAGCGGGTGAGCTTTGGAAAAAAAACTTGCTAATCCAATCGGATGAAAGTGAAACACCATCCCTTCCTTAGACAACCCAACTTTCCCCGCCACCTCATCCCACCAGCTCAATTGCTTCATTCGCTGTTTCTCCGCCACCCAATTCAAAATCGGTGCCGAATTGGTATGCCCCAACACTTCATCCAGTGCATCCCACTTGCTCTGCCGGTATAACCATTCGCTTTCGCTGAGGATCACCAACTGTGCCAACGATTGCGCCAGCGCGGGCACCCGCAATGCCGTTTGCAATTCGTCGGCGGTCATTTTTCCGTTGCGGTCTCGGTCGATGATTTCGTACAGGCGCGTCTGCATCCGCCCCTTGTCCCACTTTTCCGCCCGGGCGCGCAGGCGCTCCTTCGACTCTTCACCGAGCACGCCGGTGACACTGAACAGATAGGACAGGCTCAACTGCGGTAGGGCGTAGTTGTAGAGAACGTCGTAACCGTCCCAGGACCAGGGACTGACCCAGGGTGTGACACCCACTTCCTCACGCACCCAGCCGTCCAGCGGTTTTCCGGCTGCGTCATAGAGCAGGCACTCAAGGCGGTACCAGTTGTAGGATTTGCCGCTGGCACCGGTGGGCAGCCGGATTTTCCGTTCGGGCGGCAAGCCGTCGAGCAGGCTTTTGGGCACCAGCAGGTCGGCATCGCTGCCGGGATTGTCGCGGCTCCAGATGGGCAAAAGGCGGGCGCTGATGTGATCTTGATGCGTCGACACGGGCGTGCCCTTTGCCAGCTTCAGCCAGGTCTTGTGTTTATCCGGCTGGCGCTGGGCCCAGACACGGCTCGCGGCGAAGAAGGCTTCCACGTCATCATCGCTGAAGACCTCCAGATGCAGCTTTTGCTGTGGCGCGGTTTCGTCGCATTCCTGATACGGGCCGAGATGCCCGATCAGCTCGCCAGCCTTGATGGGCGCTGGCTGGTCGAGTACCACCACGTCATCGAAAATCTTCGGTTTGCGCTCACTCTGCAACGAGTTGAATTGCACGTACTGGGTAATACTTTCCAGCTTGCGGAAATCACCTTCGCCGCTGATGGTGACTTCAGTGCCCTTCGGCAACTTTCCAATTTTTGCGCTATGCCTGTCGGGTTCCGCACGGACCACAAGTGGATCGTTGATCACATTGACGCGATAACTGCCTGCCTGAATCGGCGCAAGGTGGCTGAATGAAACATAACCTCGTAACGCACCATCCTCATTGCGCAGAGACGTCGGACCAAGGCTATTTTCCAGCTTGCGAAAGTTACCGGTGCCACTGATTGTCACCTCAGTGCCAACAGGCAGGAAATCGATTACGTTGCCCTGATGGTCTTTATGCCAAACACTCGCCCCCCGTTGTTCCGGGTGGCCGGGCATTCTGTCGGGCGCGTCGGGTTTGACGCGATGTACCGGGTTATAAGGCCAGAAGCCTGGGCGTGGCACCTGGGGGGCCGCTTCGTAACGCGCCCAATCTTCCAGGTGCATGTACAGGCTGTAAAAGGTCAGACCAGGCGGTGCTTCGCCGCTGCCATCCATCTTCGGTGCTTGCAGGTGATGCCGGACCAGCACGAACCCCGTAGCAAACGGCGCTTTGAGGGTGCCCCCTGCCTCGGGATAAAAGGTGCTAAGCGGTGTGTGCCCGGGAACGCGGTAGGCCACGACCTCACCGTCAGCCAGGCAGTGCACCTGGGACAGCGCATCGGTGCCTGTGGTACCGGAATCGAAATGCACGCCGCCATGCCACATGCCATTGCGACCCAACGGGTAATAACCGGCTTGGGCGTTGGCCAGTTGGGTCAACTGCTGCAACGGGTTGCCACGGTCGCCGAAGGGGTGTCTCCAGTTCTTCAGCGGTGCCGTTGACACAGCCGGTCGCGCTGGTGGCGAGAGTATGCGCATGCCGAGTGACGGTGTCGCAGGAGGCGATTGTGTCTCGGGTGTCGGAGGTGGCAGAGCGGCGCGCCGGGCTCGCTCGCGTCGATAGCTGATCTCGTCCTTAATAACCTCAAAAATGTAGCCGAGCATGTTTATCCGTTCCTTGTGATGAAGCAGGCGTTGTACGAGGCGGTGGCGTTCCGGATTAGCCGGAGATTTTGGTCAAGCCCAGATGCTTGGTCGCGTAATCGCGCAACGGCGGCAGCACGGGCATCTCCGGTACTTGCGTGACCGCGCCGCTGTACTCGAAATGCGCCGACTTGACCTTGTGGTCGCCCGCTGTGCCCGATTCGATGCCACACGGTTCCAGGCTGAGGTAGCTGCCGCCCCCGTTGAGGACGATTTTCTTCTTCGCGGTGATGTGGATTTCGTCTTCGGTGCTGGTGATATCCAGGCCATGACGGGCGAGTAATTCCAGTTTGTCGTTCTGCGCCTGGATCTGCACCGCGCCCTGATTGGCGATCAGCTTGATCCCGAGCTTGCGCACAAACAGGCTCAGCCCCTGACCCACGCCGATGAACAGGCGCCTGACCACGCTGAGGTCGGCTTCACCGCCGGCGTTGAGCATCAGGTTGTGTTGCGCTGCCAGTTGCAGGTGCTTCCCGCTGGTGAGGGCGATGCCTTGCGGCGCGCTGAGCAGCAGGACCTGGGACTTGAGCTGTTCGAGGTCCTGGCGCAGCAGGTTCAACTGCGCGGCCACGTCCGCCGGTTCGGCATTGGCGGCCTGGGCGTCGACCGAGAGCTTTTGCAGTTGTTCGCCGGCCTGTTGCAGGCGGCCGACGGCGGCGTCCATGTCCAGCACCGGGCCCTGCGCCTTGGTCTGCGCATCGGCACTGATGAACAGGCCCTTGCCGCCACGAATGGCACCATGACCATCGCTACGCAGCTCAAACCCTTCCCCACGCTTCTGCTTCTTGGCATCCACCAAATGCCCCAGATTCAACTGACTCTTGCCCCCATACTCGGTACTGAGCTTGACGTGCTCCTCCCCGCGCCGGTCCTCCATGCGCAGTTTGTTGTTGGCCGGGGTACGCAGCACATTGCGGGTGTAGTCGCGCTTGCCGAGGGTCACGTGGTCGGGGTGTTGGTCGTCGTGCAAGGCGTGGGCGATGTAGGGACGGTCGGGGTCGCCCTGTTCGAAGGCGATCGCCACTTCGGTGCCGCAGATCAGTGGCAGGTGCAGGCCGTGGGTGTCGCCGGCGTAGGCGCGGGCCTGGCGCAGCCATTTGCTGTCCTGGCCGGGTTTGCGGGTGTCGCGGTCGAAGAGGAATCTGACCCGGTAGCGGCCTTCGAGGTCGGTGTCGGCGTAGGGGTCGTTGGCTTTCGGGCTGGTGACCCGTGCCGGCAGGGTGCCGGCGATTTGCGGTTTGGGCGCGTGCGGTGGGCGGAAGCACAGGCGTTCGGCGTAGGGCATGGCTTGGAAATGGCATACGAAGCTGCGGTCGCGGGCGGCGTGGGTGGTGAGGCCGGTGAGCACCGCGCCGCGCGCGAAGGCCTGGGGCGCGCCGCCGCTGATGTTCAGTACCTGGCCGGGGGCCAGGGTGGCGCTGCTGCTGGTGCCGCTGAGGTGGGTCTGTTGGTTGAGGTAGCGCTCGTGGCGCAGGCGCGCGTAGAAGTAGCCGCTTTCGCTGAGCAGGTCTTCGTCCTGGTGGTAGGCGTTGCCGAGCACGCTGTAGGGTTCGGCGTAGTGGTAGGCCTCGCCGTAGGTGTGGGGTGCGCCATGGGTGGCGGGCTCGCCGCGGGTCTGGTCGACTTCGCCGTCGAGGTAGGCGCGGGCGTCGCGGGGGTGGTAGGCGCGCACGCTGACCTGCTGTTCCACCATCTGGTGGCGGGTTTGCAGGGCCCAGACGGCGTCCTCGCCGCTGCTGCTCAGGCCGGAGGGCGTGCGCATCGGCAAGGCGACGTCGAACTGGTAGCCGCGCTGGTCGTCGCAGAACTCGACGACGTCGATGCTCAGGCGTTCGTCGCTGGTGCAGCGGTACCAGATGCCGACGTCGGCCAGCAGGCGGGTGATGAAGTCCAGGTCGCTTTCGTTGTACTGCATCACCTGCTCGCGGCGCGGGTACTCGCGATGCAGGCGGAAGAAGAAGTCCTGGCCGAGAAAATCGTGGCGGCTGCGCAGGATGCTTTCGACGATTTCCGGGACGGATTGCTGCAGGTAGAGGCGCGTTTGCCGGCCACGGGCGAGCCGTCCCAGGCGCGGTTGCAGGGTGATTTCGTAGCGCGCTTCGTCGACCGAGCCGGACAGGCGTTGGCAGCCGCTGATCACGCCGTAAAACGTGCGCAGCGGTTTGACCGGCTTGGGTACTTCCCACGCCATCAGGGCCACGGTGGATGGCGCGGCGTGCAGGCTGAACTGGGCGTATTGGCCGAGCAGTCGGTCGGCGCCGAGGTCGAGGTTGGTGGCGGTGAATTCGACGGTGTAGGTGAACGGCTGGCTGAGGTGTTCTTCGCCCTTGAAGGTGAGGACGTCGAGGGTGGTGTCGAGGCCGTCGACCTGGAGTTTGTGGCGGCTGTGGTCGAAGAAGGTGCGCGGTGCGGTGGACAAGATTCAGACCTCCCTGGGGTAGTCGGGGAGGCGTCATTTCCATCCCCGTTCAAGCGCTCGACAGCTTTCAGGAAGGGAAAAAAGGTTGATATAGGACGCTTCCGGCGCACGCGTAGGATGCGTCCGAGTGTCGACGTACCTAGGCTGTAGGACCGTTCGCGATCTTGTCGGCACCCAGTGCCACAGCTGCTTTTTGACAGGGTTAAACCGTTCGGGTCGAGCGCTACTGCAGAGCGTAAAAACTGCTTGTTTAAAAGCCCTCAAGGTTACTTCACGAAAGCTACACCACCTTGCGTCGTTGCCTACACATACCCCAGAATCCGCCGGCTTGTGCGCCTTAGGGCCGCTCGGTAACTTGATTCACGTCACTGATTGCCAGTGATCGGGTTTAGTCGCCCGGGCAAGGTTAAAGCGGTCGCATGAGTATCATCAGTCAGGTATCAGCCTGCGCTCGATGGTGGCTGTGCGCTTGGCGTCTTCGGACGCGCCGGTTTTTGCTTTCCTTGCCGGTCGACTAACTTGCGCACAGCCGCCACCCCTACGTTTAGTCGCGAAATGGTGCGGCCCTACTATTAAAGGGAAGCATTTATGATCAAACCCACACCGAATCCGCCGAACAACTATTCGGAAACACCTTCCGAGCGCATCCCCTCATCCGCCGACATACAGGCCACTCCACGCAAACTGTGCACGATGTTTTTCGTTAATCCTGAACTCGATACCGAAAGCCTCCTGACCCATGCCTGCGAATCACTGGCTTCAGCCAATGTCATGACGATGGATCTGGCGGACCGGACGGAGGGATCGAGTCGCAATACGCTGCTGGGTATTGCGCAAGTCATCATGTTGGGCGAGTTGGCGGTGAACCGGGCGCTGGATCGAGTCGATCCACCTGAGTAGAGGCGTAAAAGACGCAGCCTTCGGCAGCTCCCAAAGGGTTTCAGCGATGCCCATGAATATTTAAGCCAACCTCGAATCACTGTGGGAGCTTGCTCGCGATGGCGTCCTGACTGGCGACATTGATGTTGGCTGTGCCGGCCTCATCGCGAGCAAGCTCGCTCCCACAGGTTTTTGGGAAACCTGAAAAGTCAGTGCCTGCGCAACCACTCGATAAACAACGCAAACAACTCCGACTGCGAACCCACCTCCAGCTTCAGGTACAGGTTCTTGCGGTGCATGCGTACGGTTTCCGGCGAGATGTTCATCTGGCTGGCCGTGGACTTCACCGAATGCCCGCGCAGCACCATGTGCGCCACTTCCCGCTCGCGCTCGGTGAGCAATTCACAACCGAAGTTTTCGAACGCCGCCTGCACGCGATGCTTGAGATCATCACGCATGCCTTGCTCGTCATCACGCTCGATCCCGGCACTGCGCAGAAGCCCACGCTGGCTGAATTCGCTGATGAACTCACGCACCAGCGGTTCGACGGCACGCAGCAGGTTCAACTGTTCGTCGCTCAGGCATTCACCGCCGAAACCCTGATAGAGGCTGACGGAAATCTTCGTGTCATTGCCGGTATCGACGATGTAGTAGCTGTCTTCCGAACAGCCCGCCTTCAGGTAATAGGATTTGTAGTAGTCACTGTCGAAGAAGTTGTCCGGGGCGATTTCCTCCAGGTGATAGAAGCCTTGCGCCAACCCCTGCTCCACCGCCAGGCAGAAGGGGTCGAGCAAATAGCCCCCGGAAAAATAGCGCTCAAGAATCGAGACCTGATACTCCTGGGCAATCCCGCGCTGATGCAGCAGCTGTGGTGCGCGGTCCTTGCGCTCCAGGCTGATCATCATCGACTCCACGGACACCAGCTGCGCCAACGCTGACGCCAGGTACTGCAGGGCGTCAGGTTCATCGACATGGGCGAATGCCTCGCGCATTCCCCCATGCCATTTGTGCAACGCCCCGAAGGGCATCGCGATCAGCGTATCGTCGTCTGGTTTGCTCATGCCCCGCAGTCTAGCGGGTGCGCAGGCCCTTGGTAACAACCTGTGTGGCGAATTCATTGGCCGCCATACTGACCGCTGGCCTGAAGCTCAGCTGCCACTTCGACAATGCAATCGCGCAAGGTCTCGACGATTTCATCGACCTGGGCAAACGTGAGGATCAACGGTGGCGACATCACATTGAGGTGCATGATCGGCCGCACCAGCAATCCTCGGGCCTGGGCCCGCACGTGGATCTTCTCGCCGATGTTGATCTCGTCGGGGAACAGTGCCTTGGTGCGTTTATCCGCCACGAACTCCACGCAGGCCATGAGTTTCTGGCAGCGCACATCCCCCACCAGCGGCAAGTCGCGCAGGGTTGCCAGACGTTCCTCCAGATAAGCGCCCACCGTGTCGACATGGGCCAGCAGGTTTTCCCGCTCGATGATTTCGATGTTCTTCAGCGCCGCCGTGCAGCACACCGGGTGGCCGCTGTAGGTGAAGCCGTGGGTGAAGCAGCGGCCCTTGCCCGGCTCGGCGATGACCTTCCAGATGCGCTCGGAAAAGATGCACGCGCCCAGCGGCAGGTAGGCCGAGGTCAGGCCCTTGGCGGTGGTGATGATGTCGGGTTGCACGTCGAACACATCCCGGGAAGCGAAGAACTTGCCCAGGCGCCCGAACGAGGTCACCACTTCGTCGGCGACGAACAGGATGTCGTAGCGCTGGCAGACGTCCCACATGCGCTTGAGGTAGCCCCGGGGCGGAATGATCACCCCGCCCGAGCCCATGATCGGTTCGGCAAAGAAAGCGGCGACCTTGTCCGCGCCAATCGACAGGATCTTGTCTTCGAACTCCTTGACCAGAAACTCGAGGAACTGCGTCTCGTCCATGCCGTCCGGCGCGCGGTACGGGTTGGGGTTGGAAACGTGGTGGATCAGCGGGTTGGCGTAATCGAACTCCGGCACCCGGTCGGCGGCCTTGTTGCCGATCGACATGGTCAGGGTGGTGGAGCCGTGATAGGCGTTGAACCGGGCGATGACGTGTTTCTTTTCCGGCTTGCCACGGCAGTTCTGGTAGTACTGGATCAGCCGGTACGCGGTGTCCACCGCGGTGGAGCCGCCGGTGGTCAGGAACACATGGTCGAGGTCGCCGGGGGCCAGGCTGGCGAGTTTTTCGCACAGTTTGATGGCGACGTTGTTCGACATGTCGGAAAACGGGTTCGAATAGGCCAGTTGGCGCACCTGATCGGCGATGGCCTCGGCCATTTCCTCGCGACCCAGGCCGATGTTGGTGCACCACATGCCGCCCACTGCATCGAGAAAGCGGTTGCCCTGGGTGTCGTAGATGTAGGCGCCATCGCCGGCAACGATGTTCAACGAGCCTTGCTCGGCGTGCTCGTCGAACATGTGGTAGCCGTGCATGTGATGGGCCTTGTCGGCCTTGACCAGCCGGGACTCGTCCGCTGGGGAAAAAACGCTGCGTGTTGGCGTCGCCATAAATGAACCTCTAACCGGAATGACTAACGATCGAACAAATCAGATGCCGCTTTTCACAGTGCTCCAGACCCGGGTAATCGCCCGCATGTCCTTGGCGTCCTGGGTCTTCTGCGGGAACAGGCGCTCGCGGGTCTGTGCATCGGGGTAGATCGCCGGGTTGTCGCGTACTTCGGCGTTCAACAGGGGCGTGGCCGCCGCGTTACTGTTGGCGTAATTGATGTAGTCACTCACATCCGCCATCACCTGCGGCTGCATCAGGTATTCCAGGAATTTGTGCGCATTGGCGACGTGCGTCGCATCGGCCGGGATGTACAGGTTGTCGAACCAGATCAGCGAACCTTCCTTGGGGATGAAGTACGCCAGGTTGATCTGCTTCCTGGCTTCTGCAGCGCGGGCCATGGCCGTGGCGTAATCGCCGGACCAGGTCATGGCCATGCACACATCGCCGTTAGGCAGACTGGTCAGGTAATTGACCGAGTCGAATTTTCGGATGTATGGCCGCACGGACAACAGCAAGTCCTGGGCGGCTTTCAGATCTGCCGGGGCGGCACTGTTCGGGTCACGTCCCAGGTAGGTCAAGGCCATCGGAATGACTTCGGTCGGCGCATCGAGCAGGGTCACGCCACAGTCGGCGAAGCGCGAGACAATCTTCGGATCGAAGATCATCGCCAGCGAACCGATCGGCGCGTCCGGCATGCGCTCCTTGATCTTGTCGACGTTGTAGGTCACGCCGTTGCTGCCCCAGGTGTAGGGCGCAGAGTACTGGGTGCCGGGGTCATAGCCTTGCAGATCCTCGAGGATTTGCGGGTCGAGGTTGGTCCAGCCCGGCAGCTGTTTTTTGTCCAGCGGCTGGAACACCTTGGCCTTGATCAGGGGTGGCGCGAGCGAGGCGTTCAACACGATCAGGTCATAACCGGAATGGCCGGTGAGCAACTTGGCCTGCACCGTTTCATAAGAGTCGAAGGTGTCGTAGACCACCTTGATACCGGTGGCCTTTTCGAAATCGGCGATGGTTTTTTCACCGATGTAATCCGCCCAGTTGTACAGCCGCAGCGTATTGCTGTCGTCCGCGTAGGCATTCAATGTCAACGGTACAACAAACAGACTGGAAATCACCTTAAGCAGTGTCTTGCCCATTGCAAATGCACCTTATAGCGAGTTCGGCTCTGGATGAGCGGATGCCTGCACTATTGGTCGATTGGCCGGGCGGAACCATACCCCGAATGGGTGTGTGTCGTTTTTGGCACACCGGCATGGCAAAAAGCGGCAGCGCAGTTGACCCGTTTTGCCATAGATCGGGATTTGCCCGGCGCTTAAAGTGGCAGCCTGAATCGACCCTGCGGAGCCTGCGATGACAGATTTGATCAAACACGAGCAACGCGACGGCGTGTTGACGCTGACCATCGACCGCCCGGACAAGCTCAACGCGCTGAACAACGCCATGTACACGCAGCTGGCCGAGCTGTTGCTGGCCGCCGACGAAGACCCGCAGACCGGCGTCATCATCCTCACCGGCGGCCCGGCCTGCTTCACCAGCGGCAATGACCTGGTGGATTTCCTCCAGCATCCGCCGACGCATCTGGACGCCCCGGCGTTCCGCCTGATGAAAGTCGTCACGCACCTGCAAAAACCGCTGATCGCGGCAGTCTGCGGGGCGGCCATCGGCATTGGTACTACGTTGCTGCTGCATTGCGATCAGGTGTTGGTCACCCGCAACGCCAAGCTGCGCATGCCGTTCGTCAACATCGGCCTGTGCCCCGAATTCGGTGCCAGCCTGTTGCTGCCCCGTCGACTCGGCCATGCCCGCGCCGCGAGCCTGCTCCTGCTGGGCAACGGCCTGGACGGCAACGAAGCGGTGAACTGGGGCATCGCCAACGAAGCCTTCGATGACGGCGAGCAATGCCTGGCAGCGGCCAGAAAAATCGCCCAGCGCTTTTTGGCCCTGCCCCGGGAGGCCTTGCGCCAGTCCCGTCAGTTGATGAAACAGGCGACGTTGCCGGAACTGCAAGCCACCCTGCGCGAAGAAAACACGCTGTTCATCCAGCGCCTGAATACCGACGAGGCGAAAAACGCCTTGAACGCCCTGCTCAATCGCAGTACAGACAAGAATCCACCGAAAGGAAACCAGCCATGAACACTCCGGAAATCTACGTCGTCAGCGCCGCCCGTACCGCCATCGGTACGTTCGGCGGTTCGCTCAAGGACGTGCCACTGGCCGACCTCGCAACCACGGCCGTGAAAGCCGCCCTGGAACGAGCCGCCGTGGACCCGGCGCTCGTTGGCCATCTGGTGATGGGCAACGTGATCCCGACCGAAACCCGCGACGCCTACATCTCCCGCGTCGCCGCGATGAACGCCGGCATCCCGAAGGAAACCCCGGCCTACAACGTCAACCGCCTGTGCGGTTCGGGCCTGCAAGCGATCATCAACGCCGCCCAGACCCTGATGCTCGGCGATGCCGACATCGTCGTCGGCGCCGGTGCCGAATCCATGAGCCGCGGTCCGTACCTGATGCCTTCGGCCCGTTGGGGTTCGCGCATGGGCAACGCCCAGGTCATCGACTACATGCTCGGCATCCTGCATGACCCTTTCCATGGCATCCACATGGGCATCACCGCCGAAAACGTCGCCGCGCGCAACGGCATCACCCGTGAAATGCAGGACGCCCTGGCCCTGGAAGACCAGAATCGCGCGGCCCACGCGATTGCCAACGGCTACTTCAGCGAGCAGATCGCGACCGTGGAAATCCAGGATCGCAAAGGCGTCAAACTGTTCAGCGTCGACGAACACCCGCGCGCCACGTCCCTGGAACAACTGGCAGCCATGAAGCCGGCGTTCAAGAAGGACGGTTCGGTCACCGCCGGCAACGCCTCGGGCCTGAACGACGGCGCCGCCGCACTGGTCATGGCCAGCGGCAATGCGGTCCAGGCCAACAACCTGAAGCCACTGGCCCGCCTGGTCAGCTACGCCCACGCCGGCGTCGAACCGGAATTCATGGGCCTGGGCCCGATCCCGGCCACCCGCCTGGCGCTCAAGCGCGCCGGCCTGACCGTCGCCGACCTGGACGTGATCGAAGCCAACATCGCCTTCGCCGCCCAGGCCTGCGCCGTCAGCCAGGAACTGGACCTCGACCCGGCCAAGGTCAACCCGAACGGTTCGGGCATCGCGCTGGGCCACCCGGTGGGCGCGACCGGCGCGATCATCGCCACCAAGGCCATCCACGAACTGCACCGCACCGGCGGCCGTTACGCGCTGGTGACCATGTGCATCGGTGGTGGCCAGGGGATTGCTGCGATTTTTGAACGCGTCTAAGCAATAGCCTCAAAAAAGGCCGGTGATCGCGCAGATCACCGGCCTTTTTCATTCCGGTAAACCAGTAGCGATCCCCTGTGGGAGCGAGCTTGCTCGCGATGGCGGCATGTCAGGCACCATCATTGTTGACTGGACTACCGCTATCGCGAGCAAGCTCGCTCCCACAGTGGTTCTCTAGCGCATGCAGAATCTCCTTCTCTCTGAACCAAGCACCTGACGACCGGCAGCAAAAACCATTTGCCGCAAAATATTACATGCGTCATATTACAGGCGTAATAATTAAGCGCCGCCTGACAGGTATCCCTCCATGACCAGCATGCCCACCGTTGAACCCGACCTGGACGCCCCGGTGCAACCGGCAAAACGTCCCCTGCTCAAGCGCCTGCTTGTGCCAACAATGGGGATTGCAGCGTTGGTGTTGGCCGGTGTGTATGGCGCGCATTGGTGGACGGCCGGGCGTTTCATCGAAGAAACCGACGATGCCTACATCGGCGGTGACGTAACGGTGATCGGGCCAAAGGTGGCGGGTTATATCGACGAAGTGCTGGTGACTGATAACCAGAAGGTCAAGGCCGGCGATGTGCTGATCCGTCTCGATTCGCGCGACTACCGCGCGAACCTGGCCAAGGCCGAAGGCGCAGTGGCCGCCCAGGAAGCCTTGCTGGCCAACCTCGACGCCACCGAACAACTGCAACAGGCGGTCATTGGCCAGGCCCGTGCCGGCATCGACGCCGCCGGTGCCGAAGCCACCCGTTCGCGAGATGACGATGCCCGCTACAGAAAACTGGTGTCCACCAACGCCGTCTCGGTGGAAAGCGCCCAGCGGGCCAATGCCACGTTCAAGACCGCCCAGGCCCAAAGCAACCGCGCCCAGGCGGAGTTACTGGCCGCTCAGCGCCAGTTGAATGTGATCGACACCCAGAAACAACAGGCCCGGGCCGCCTTGATCCAGGCCAAGGCCGAGCGTGGTCTGGCGCAACTGAATGTCGGCTACACCGAACTGAAGGCACCGGTTGACGGCGTGATCGGCAACCGTCGGGCACGGGTCGGCGCCTATGCCCAGGCCGGCTCGCAATTGCTCTCGGTGGTGCCGGCCAGCGGCCTGTGGGTCGATGCCAACTTCAAGGAAGACCAACTGGCGCACATGGTGCCGGGGCAGCGGGTGGTGATCCGTGCCGACGTGCTGTCGGGGCAGGAATTCCACGGTCACCTGGACAGCCTCGCCCCCGCCAGCGGCTCGCAATTCAGTGTGTTGCCGCCGGAAAACGCCACAGGCAACTTCACCAAGATCGTGCAGCGGGTGCCGGTGCGGATTCACCTCGACCCGGCCGACAGCGTGCTCGGCCACCTGCGTCCGGGGTTGTCGGTCACCGCTGAAGTGGACACGCGCAAGGCGCCTGAAGCGCCCGCCGTGGCCAGCGCGCCATGAGCCGCGCCCTCGCCGCCCCGGCGCAACCGTTCAATGCCGCGGACATGGCGACGGCGACCAAGGTCTTCGCCTTTGCCAGCATGTGCATCGGCATGTTCATTGCGCTGCTGGATATCCAGATTGTCTCGGCCTCGTTGCGTGACATCGGCGGCGGACTCTCCGCCGGCACCGACGAAACCGCGTGGGTGCAAACCAGTTACCTGATCGCCGAGATCATCGTGATCCCGCTGTCGGGCTGGTTGTCCCGGGTGTTTTCCACGCGCTGGCTATTCTGCGCATCGGCGGTCGGCTTTACCCTGACCAGCCTGCTGTGCGGCGTGGCCTGGAACATCCAGAGCATGATCGCCTTCCGCGCCCTGCAAGGCTTTCTCGGCGGTTCGATGATCCCGCTGGTGTTCACCACGGCCTTCGTGTTCTTCTCCGGCAAACAACGGGTGATCGCCGCCGCGACCATTGGCGCGGTGGCATCCCTGGCACCGACACTGGGGCCAGTGATCGGTGGCTGGATCACCGACATCTCGTCCTGGCACTGGCTGTTCTACATCAACCTGGTGCCCGGCATCTTTGTCGCCGTGGCCGTGCCGATGCTGGTCAAGATCGACCAGCCGGAACTGTCGCTGCTCAAAGGCGCGGATTATTTGAGCATGGTGTTTCTGGCGCTGTTCCTCGGCTGCCTGGAATACACCCTCGAAGAAGGCCCGCGCTGGAACTGGTTCAGCGATCGCACGATCCTGACCACTGCGTGGATCAGCGGCCTGGCCGGGTTGGCATTCATCGGCCGGACCCTGCATGTGGCCAATCCGATTGTCGATCTGCGCGCCCTGAAGGATCGCAATTTTGCCCTTGGCTGCTTCTTCTCGTTCGTCACTGGCATCGGCCTGTTCGCCACCATTTACCTGACGCCACTGTTCCTCGGCCGGGTGCGTGGCTACGGCGCGCTGGACATTGGTCTGGCGGTTTTCTCCACCGGGGTGTTCCAGATCATGGCGATTCCGCTGTATGCCTTTCTGGCCAACCGCGTCGACCTGCGCTGGATCATGATGACCGGCCTCGGGCTGTTCGCGTTATCGATGTGGGATTTCAGCCCGATCACCCATGACTGGGGGGCCAGGGAATTGATGTTGCCGCAAGCCTTGCGCGGGATTGCCCAGCAACTGGCGGTGCCGCCCGCGGTAACGCTGACCCTCGGCGGCCTGGCGCCGGCGCGGCTCAAACATGCATCGGGGCTGTTCAACCTGATGCGTAACCTGGGCGGGGCGATCGGTATCGCCGCCTGTGCGACCATTCTCAACGACCGTACCAACCTGCATTTCACCCGGTTGGCGGAGAACCTCAACAGCACCAACGAGGCCCTCAACCAATGGCTGTCCCAGGTCGGCAACAACTTCGCCGCCCTCGGCCAGAGCGGTGACGCCGGGGTCACCGCCAGCCTGCATCAGCTATGGTTGCTGACCTACCGCGAAGCCCAGACACAAACCTATGGCGACGCGTTTCTGATGATCGGGGTGTGCTTTGTCATTGCCACGGCGATGGTGCCCCTGATGCGCAAGGTGCAACCACCGGCCGCGCCGAGTGCCGATGCTCATTGAGGATCTTTGTCAGGAATCGACCGTTTCCCTTGGCCAGTAACTGCCCAAATTCAAGGAAAATGAGGTTGTATTGATTTGAGCGTGCTGTACACGCCCCACCGGAATCTCGGCCCCGCTATTACTATTACTAATTCGACAACGTGTGGGCTCTCTATGCATAACACTCACGACCATATCGGAGGAAAGCGGGAGTTGCACACTACTGGCTGCCACGGGAGTATTCCCTCGAAGATCTCGAACATAAACAAGCTCACCTGTCGCCGACGTCAACACAACTGATAAATATACCGAGGAAAAGTATTCATGAGCACTGGAGTTAGCGAGGAAGGTTACTTCCACCCAACGCGAAAATAAATTTATGCGTATCCACCCTATCTCACGATCGCCATTTCCTCGTAAGTGCCAAACAAAATCCATACCAGAAATAGCAACATCAAATCCAGGCCTGACAAACTCAACCGCGCGATACTTTTCGAAAAGCAAACCACGAACAGGCTCATCATAAGTATTAATTGCGCGCCGCATATCTTGCTTCAATAAAATTTCATTACCCAGTACAAAGTGTGGATTCCGTTCAAACTCCTTTGCACACCTATCAATTTCAGCCATCAGATTTTCACCTGCATCAGTGCCAAGACTTATATTTATCAGTCCTTGCTCAGTCACTTTCAACCTATTGATCTGTGCATTCAAATCAATAATTGCCGACGCCGTCGCTTTAGGCATCTTTATACGCGATGGCTCCTTGTGCATTATCTCAATAGTAAATCCTGGAGAAATCAAAACCGTCCCCGAGAACAATTCGGTATTATCACCCAACATCTCTCGACAAAAAACAATATCGCCCCGTGCATTCGCCACTACTATTTTCCCATATACCTGCCCCGGAAAATAGCCATGTGGTCTTCGATGCAAAACATCGATCTTCAGGCGCCCGAGCGAAACATCTACTGCAATTCTGCAAAAGTCACCATTCAATCCCCCCAGGTATACGGCCTGACCGACAAGAGAACTCGCATATTTTTTTACGTACGTGCAGTTATACTGAATATGTTTATCCTTAACCGCAACATAATGACAATCCCACTGATACGCGTCATCACCTATAGCCGGTAGTTGCAATGCATATACACCCAACTCCAAATTACTGACAACCACCCTTGCCCCATTTATCTGTGCAAGCTTGGCAGGCCCCCATCCATCTCTCAGGAGCAGGGTCTTGCCCTGAATCTTATCGAGTATGTCTTCATCAAAAACAAATGATACGCTGCCGATTAAGCCAGTAACACTGAGATCAGCACAACTAACCAAATCCAATGGACTCCTTAGTCCCAGTTGAGTTTGAATCTGCTGAATGTCGTGATTTTCTACAAGCAGATACAGAGGATAAACAGCACTGGCGCTGCTAAAGGAATTAAACTTAACTTTCTCAGGCGACAGCACAACTCCCACGTAAGACATGACTGGTGAAAAGTCAACATTCCCGATATCGACCCCTACTTCACTCAACAAATCCATACCGGCATAATCGGCGACAACATAGCCGTCGGAGTTACTGTTCCGACGAAAGCGTTGATAAAACTCTATCAACCCAGCTTCCCCCATCGATTTAACCAGCAGCAGATAGAAAAAAAGTATCAAGTGTCCATTAGGCCCTACATCGACAAGCCCTTTATCAAATGCCGCTTTGGCATTGATATAAAGCTGTTCTTCCCCGGCACCGTACAGCCAGCCGATTTTGTAAAAGTCCTCCCCCAACTCCTTCTGTTGATACATTGCACACAAAATATTGTTCCAAATCTCACTCATCCTGACGACAGCATCACTGATGAACCGTCCTTCGTAACCATGAGATATTTCATGAAGAGAGCCCCAATTGGTAGCCCTGATATCCAACCAGAATTTCGCTACCGAATCCGTAGACTCCGCGGTCCATCCCCCCCCATAATAGGCAGAACCACCACCTGATTTGTCCGCCTTCATAAAGTAACGGTTAGGAATATTTTTATCGGTGGGCACGCTCGGGGCAAATGAAAGACCGGCAAGATAATTGAAGTATTCAAAAACACCATCATAGTAAGCAGTCAGGCTATGCAAGCCGGATTCCTCATGCAACCTGCGCAGGACCTCTTTATCCTTGGCAGGAATTAGAATCATTGCATAACCACAAACATACAACGCATATGGTGCTGCCAATCGGTCCCACTCTTTAAAAAACTCATCTGCATCCAAACCCGCCTGGCAGGTTGGCAAACTTCCCCCGCCGTTTACAAACTCCACCTCAACATTAACCTGCTGGCCAGCGGTATCGGTATAAGGCGTAGTCAAAAATATGGCTGACGCATGCTCGGCGAAAACTTCTTTCCACTGAGTGGTCACTGTGTGGTGGTTCTCTTTTGCGCTGTCATCATTCATCAAGTTCAGAGTTACCCCCATACCCGTTTCCGGGAGAGATTGACGAAATCGTATTGATTTGCCTGCCGGGACAATTAACGAAGTTGATTTTCGGTCATGAAAAATTCCTTTGCTGAGTCCCGACTTAAGCAACCAATCAGGTCGCTCAAGGCTGTACATTGTCTGCGTGTATCTCTTAGTCTCTTCGTTAGCCATTTCAACTCGCCCCATAGAAAAGCGCTGGATTTCGAAAAGACATTAGGATCAAAAACATATTTATATAACTGTCATAAATTACAGTTCGTTAGACGGTAAACCCATAAGCCCGCCATTACGCAGAGAGAAATTGAATAAATAGAGCTAATCCGGAAAAAGGAACGCCTCCGAAGTGGAGGCGTCCGTTATCAATAAGCAAGTTGGGTGACTCAAATATCAATGGTCCGTAGCGAGTTACCCATCCCCGCATCGATGACCTGAATGTCAGGCCTGAGGCGTTTTACGGAAGCCGACCGCCAGGCGGTTCCAGCTGTTGATGGTGCTGATGGCGACGGTCAGGTCGACCATTTCCTTGGGCGTGAACTGTGCGCTGACCACTTCGTAGTCTTCGTCCGGGGCGTGGGTCAGGCTGAGCTGGGTCAGGGATTCGGTCCACAGCAACGCAGCGCGTTCACGCTCGGTGAAAAACGGCGCCTCGCGCCAGGCCGTCACGGCGAACAGACGACGCGGGGTTTCGCCACCCTTGATCGCATCGGCGGTGTGCATGTCGATGCAGAAGGCACAGCCGTTGATCTGCGAAGCGCGCAGCTTGACCAGTTCAATCAGGCTTTTTTCCAGCGGCAGCTTCGACACTGCTGTTTCCAGGGCGATCATCGCCTTGAGGGCATCAGGGCTGGCAGTGTAGAAATCGATACGGGGTTGCATGGCGTGCTCCAGGGCAAGTGGGTGTGTCGCTACGTTAGTTCCCAGGCCGGTCTACACAAATAGCCAATATTCCAGAAGTCGAGGAGGCCATTGGCGCGGGTGTGATGGGTTTCACTCTTCACTTTTGGTGAATTCACTGCCGTCATCGCGAGCAAGCTCGCTCCCACAGGGAAATGCACTCAAATGTGGGAGCGAGCTTGCTCGCGATCCGCGCAGCGGCCATTCACCACCGAGCTCAAACCCGATTGCGCAACCACCGCAGAAAGCCTTTTTTCTCCACCGCCACCGGCAGCTCCTGAGTCAGGGTTTTCGCTTTTTGCAGCCGGTAATCGAGCAAGGCTTTCATTGCATCGTTGATGTCGTGACGGGCATCCAGGCACGGCTTGAGGTAGGACTTTTCGATGCGGTACAGGCCACAGAAGGTCTTGGCGGTAAACTGCGCAGGCAGCGCGCTGTCGGTGAGAATACCCGCCTCGCCGATCACCTCCCCCGGCCCCATGCGTCCGGATTCGAATGGCGTTCCGTGGCGCATCAAGGTCACCGAGATCACGCCGGATTCGATAATGAACAAGTGATCGCTGACCTCCTCCGCTTCCAGGATCACCTCCCCGGCGCGAAAGGTTTGCAGGGTCATGTTCTGGCTGAACGTGTCTTTCTCCTCCTGACGCAGGGTGGAGAAAATCGGCGAGCTGTCCAGCAACGCCCGTTTGCGTGTCGAGTTGATCGGCGGGTTGGGCTCCACGCTCGACAACAAATTGACCCCGCAGGCCTGCAAGTGCCGGTAGGCCAGGTCGTACAGCTGATTGCGCACTGAGCGTTTCTCGTCCATCGATGCGACAAACCCGCTGATTTCATAGACCACACCAGTGTTGCTGGCATTTTTCAGGCCGACGCTGGGCGACGGCGTCTCCAGCAGCGCACGGCACCCTTGCATGGCCCGCTCCAAGGCTTCGATCACCGTGTTCGGCCTCGCGTGGGGGCTCACTTCCAGTGAGACGGAGATACCGAACATGTCGTTCGGCCTGCTGAAATTGATGATCTTGGCTTTGGCCGCCAACGAGTTCGGAATCACTGCCATGCAGCCCTGGGAGGTCTGCAGGCGGGTGGCGCGCCAGTCGATGTCGGTCACCTTGCCCTCCATGCCGTCGATGGAGATGTAGTCATCGAGTTGATAGGGCTTGGTGGTGTTGAGGACGATCCCGGAGAACACGTCGCTGAGGGTACTTTGCAACGCCAGGCCGACGATGATCGCCAACGCACCGGAGGTGGCCAGAACACCCTTGACCGGCAGTTCCAGCACATAGGCCAGGGCCGCAATCACCGCGATCAGGAAAATCACCGCGCCGAGCAAATCCTGGAGCAAGCGCCCGGTATGCCCCACCCGTTGCATCATCACCGCGCCGATCAGCACGGTCAGGGTCCGCGCGCCGAACAACCACCAGCCGATCTGCAAGCCGGTGGCGGCCAGGTGCAGCGGCACGTTATCGGCCCAGGGCGGCGGTTCCATCGGGTTCAGGCCTTCGTTGAACAACAGGAGGCTGAACAACGAAAAAATCACCACCCGCACCAGCAGCCGCCAGGCACTGCCAGCGGCACTGAGCAAGTACCACAACCCGAGATCGATCAGGATCAGCGCCATGGCGCAGATCAATGGGTGTTCAGTGAGCAATGACAGCATCAAGCAACTCCATCCAGGGCCAATGACGCGAAGATCGCATGGATTGGCACCAGTGTAGGAGCAATTGATTTGGCGGGATTCTGCAAACGCCACAAAAACAAATGTGGGAGCGGGCTTGCTCGCGAATTCAGTGTGTCAGGCAACATATATGTTGTTTGACACACCGCTTTCGCGAGCAAGCCCGCTCCCACAGGGGGGATGCGTGATGCCGAAGTTATTTGCTGTTGGTCAGCGTGCTGTAGCTGGTCATCAGGTTGCGGTAGTCCGGAATATGGTTGGAGAACAGCGTGCCCAACCCTTCGATATCGTTGCGCCAGTCGCGGTGCAGTTCACAGGCCAGGCCGAACCAGGTCATCAATTGCGCCCCCTGGGCGGTCATGCGGCTCCATGCCGATTCGCGGGTCAGTTCGTTGAAGGTGCCGGACGCGTCGGTGACCACGAACACATCAAAGCCTTCGGCCAGCGCCGACAGTGCCGGGAACGCCACACAGACTTCGGTCACTACGCCGGCGATGATCAGTTGTTTCTTGCCGGTGGCCTTGATCGCCTTGACGAAGTCTTCGTTGTCCCAGGCGTTGATCTGGCCAGGCCGAGCGATGTACGGCGCGTCCGGGAACTGTGCCTTGAGCTCCGGCACCAGCGGGCCGTTGGGGCCGGTTTCGAAACTGGTGGTGAGGATGGTCGGCAGCTTGAAGTACTTGGCCAGGTCGGCCAGGGCCAACACATTGTTCTTGAAGCGATCAGGATCGATGTCGCGGACCAGTGACAGCAGGCCGGTCTGATGATCCACCAGCAGAACGGCGGCGTTGTCCTTGTCCAGACGCTTGTAGGAAGTGGTCATTGCAGTAATCCTCGCAGGTTATCGATGCCGATTGGAGATCGGCGTGGGGCAGCCGGTTAGCGCTGGGAGTCCAGCGCCTCGTGTTCGTTCGCCACTTGCTGGGCCTTGAGGTAGCTCTCGATCAGCAATTGATAATGCGGCATGGCCTGGGCGTAGACAGCGGCCCACTGTTCGGCATCGGGGCGGTTCCACGAGCCTTGCAGCTCGGAGAGCGTCGCCATGATGTCGATCGGCACCACCCCGGCCTGGGCCAGACGGGCAACGGTCAGATCAGTGGCCAGTTTCGAGTGGTTGCCGGAGGCGTCGACCACCGCAAATACCTTGTAGCCTTCATGCACGGCGGCGATGGACGGGAACGCCAGGCACACGCTGGTCAGGGTGCCGGCGATCACCAGGGTTTTCTTGCCGGTGGCTTTGACCGCCGCATGAAACTCCGGGTTGTCCCAGGCATTGATTTCGCCTTTGCGCGCCACGTACTGCGCATGGGGTGCGGCCTCGTGAATCTCGGGAATCAGCGGCCCGTTCGGCCCCTGGGGAACGGAAGCCGTGGTGATCACCGGCATCTTCAGCAGGGTCGCAGCCTTGGCCAGGGCAATGGCGTTGGCGCGCAGTTGGGGCACGTCCATGTCCTTGACGATCTGGAACAGTCCGCTCTGGTGATCGATCAACAGCATCGCGCTGTCGCTGGGATCGATGGTCGGTTTCTGGCCGTTGAAGTTGGCCGCGTAGACAGTACTCATGTGCGTTTCCTCTTTCTTTTGGGCAACAGCCATCCCTGGCCTGAAAACCGGCCTACTCATCCTGTGTAGAGTCGGGTGTTGAAGCGCTGCGAATTAAGCGTGCATCCGGCCGAAGCGTCCGGACTGGAAGTCGGCGAAGGCCTGGTGGATTTCTTGCTCGGTGTTCATCACGAACGGCCCGTGACCGACGATCGGCTCGTCGATCGGCTCACCGCTGAGCAACAACACCACCGCGTCTTCGCTGGCTTGGAGGGTCATCTGATCGCCCTTGCGATCGAACAGGGCCAGTTGCCCCTGGCGCACCGGTTCCAGGCCATTGACCTGAACCGTGCCACGCAAGACCACCAGTGCGGTGTTGCGCCCTTCATACAGGTCCAGGGTCAGCGACTTGCCGGCATTCAAACGAATGTCCCACAGCTCGACCGGGGTAAAGGTGCGTGCCGGGCCCTTGTGGCCGTCGAACTCACCGGCGATCAGGCGCAGGCTGCCGGCGCTGTCCTTCAAGGCGATGCTCGGGATGTCAGCATCGAGAATCGTCTGGTAGCCGGGGTCGGCCATTTTGTCCCTGGCCGGCAGGTTGACCCACAGTTGCACCATCTCCAGGGTGCCGCCGCTTTTGGCGAATCCTTCGGAGTGAAACTCTTCATGCAGGATCCCCGAGGCAGCGGTCATCCATTGCACATCGCCAGGGCCGATCTTGCCGCCACTGCCGGTGGAATCCCGGTGCTCCAGTTCGCCCTTGTAAACGATAGTCACGGTTTCAAAACCACGATGAGGATGCTGACCAACGCCACGTCGTTCGGTGGTCGGGGTGAATTCAGCGGGGCCGGCGTGATCGAGCAACAGGAACGGGCTGATGTGTTTGCCCAGGTTGTCGTAGGAAAACAGCGTGCGAACCGGAAAACCGTCGCCAACCCAATGGGTCCGTGGGCTGGTGTAGATACCGATGATGTTTTTCATGGTGTCTCCTGGTGAAGGGGTGGTGAAGCCATGGACAAAGCTTAAAACCGTGACCTTTGCTGCGCTAGACTGCAAAAATCAGCTTTAGCGTTCTATCTGGAGAACGATGGTGGAAGACCTCAACACCCTCTACTACTTCACCCAAGTGGTGGAGCATCACGGTTTCGCTGCGGCCGGCCGGGCACTGGACATGCCCAAGTCGAAGCTCAGCCGACGCATTGCCGAGCTTGAAGAACGTCTCGGCGTGCGCCTGCTGCACCGCACCAGCCGGCATTGCTCATTGACGGAAATCGGCCAGGCGTATTACCAGCGCTGCCTGGCCATGCGGGTGGAGGCGGAAAGCGCCGCCGAACTGATCGAGCGCAACCGCTCCGAGCCTCAGGGCATGGTGCGTATCAGTTGCCCGACGGCGCTGCTCAACACTTGGGTCGGGCCAATGCTGACCCGCTACATGCTCAAGTATCCGTTGGTGCAAGTGTTCATCGAGAGCACCAACCGCCGGGTCGATCTGATTCACGAAGGCTTCGACATTGCCCTGCGGGTACGCTTTCCACCGCTGGAAAACACCGACATGGTGATGAAGGTGCTGGGCAACAGCACCCAGAGCGTGGTCGGCAGCCCGGCCTTTTTATCGCGCCTGTCGACACCGGCCTCCCCGGCCGACCTCAGCGGCCTGCCGAGCCTGCACTGGGGCGCGGCGCAGCGCGAATATCAGTGGGAACTGTTCGGCGCCGATGGCAGCACGGCGATGATCCGGCATGCCCCGCGCATGGTCACCGATGACCTGTTGGCCTTGCGCCATGCGGCGGTCGCCGGGATCGGCATCGTGCACCTGCCCAGCGTGGTGGTGCGCGATGAAATCGCTGCCGGGCAACTGGTGGAACTGGTGCCGGGCTGGGCACCGAAGAGCGGTGTGATCCATGCGATATTCCCCTCGCGTCGGGGGTTACTGCCGTCGGTGCGCACCTTGATCGATTTTCTCGGGGAAGAATTCAGTCGCAGTGATATTGCTTGAAGGCAGCGGCAAGCTTTGAGCTGAAAGCGGCAAGTTGATTGGGGGGTAGCGGATATTTTATTTCGGGCATAATATTAAATTTGATTACACCCATAATATTTACCCCACCGAGGACTCCGTCATGCAAAGCCCTAACCGCGACGCCACCCTCGCCCAATGGATCGCCCAGGAACAAGCCATGCGCGCCCGCCTTGCCGGGCCCGGCAGTCTGTCCATGGCCGAGGTCAGCGCGTTGTCCCCCGCCGAGTTTTTCGAAGGCATTGGCAACGGCGAATTGCCCTCCCCGCCGATTGGCACGCTGATGGATTTCATCCCCATCCAATGGTCGACCGGACTGTTCATCTTCCAGGGCACGCCGGATGCCCGGCACTACAACCCGCTGGGCACCGTCCACGGCGGTTATGCCGCAACCTTGCTTGATTCATGCATGGGTTGCGCGGTCCATACACAACTGAAAAAAGGCCAGGGTTACACCACGCTGGATCTGCGCATCAGCTACGTCCGCGCGTTGAACAACGCCAGTGGACCGGTGCGTGCCGAGGGCAAGATTGTGCACTTGGGTCGCTCGACAGCGCTGGCCGAGGGGCGGATTTATGATGTGGATGGGCGGTTGTATGCGACGGGGACCACCACTTGCATGATTCTTGAACCTCGGGGGTAAGGCTTCAGACCGAGTCGCTACCTTCGCGAGCAAGCCCGCTCCCACATGGGGAATGCATTGCAAATGTGGGAGCGGGCTTGCTCGCGAAGGCGTCGGATCAGACACCATCACCCCACCAGACTGCCGATGATTCTTGATTTCCAGTAAACATTGCTTTGCCAATCCAGCGGTTTTTCTCACGGATGCAGGCGCAGATACTGCCGCCCATTCCCACTGCAACCTCTGGAGTCATCAATGTCCATTCCCGCCTTCGGCCTGGGTACGTTTCGCCTGCAAGGCCAGGTGCTCATCGATTCGGTGAGCACCGCCCTGGCGCTCGGTTACCGGGTGATCGATACCGCACAAATCTACGAGAACGAAGCCGAGGTCGGCGAGGCTATCGCTGCCAGCGGCATCGCCCGGGAAGACCTGTTCATCACCAGCAAGATCTGGGTCGCCAACCTGGCCGGTGATCGACTGATCGACAGCCTGAAGGAAAGCCTGGGCAAACTGCAGACCGATTACCTGGACCTGACCCTGATCCATTGGCCTTCGCCGGACGATCAAGTGCCTGTCGCAGAGTTCATGGGCGCCCTGCTCGAAGCCAAACGTATGGGCCTGACCCGGCAGATCGGCGTGTCCAACTTCACCATCGACCTGATGAAACAGGCGATTGCGGCCATCGGCGCCGAGCACATCGCCACGAACCAGATCGAACTGCACCCGTACCTGCAAAACCGCAAGGTCGTCGCGTTCGCGCAGAGCCAGGGCATTGGCATCACGTCCTACATGACTCTGGCTTACGGTGAAGTCCTCAAGGACCCGCTCATCCAGTTGATCGCTGAACGCCTGCAAGCGACGCCGGCTCAGGTCACCCTGGCGTGGGCCATGCAATCGGGTTACTCGGTGATCCCGTCGTCCACTCGCCGGGCCAACCTCGAAAGCAACTTGAAGGCTCGCGAACTGACCTTGAGCGAGGCCGACATGGCCTTGATCGCAACACTGGATCGCGGCCACCGATTGACCAGCCCCAAAGGCATCGCACCGAACTGGGATTGAGCCTCAATCCTGCTCGAGACGCAGGTCCAGGCGGGCCATGGCATGCTGCAACTGGTCGACGGCGTCGTCGATCAGTGCCGCGCGGCCGTCATTGCACGCCCGCTCCAGTTGTTCGCAACACTCGACCAGGCCAAGCGCTTGCACCATCAGCGCCCCGCCCTTGATCCGGTGTGCCAGCGTCTGCAAACCCGGGCGGTTGTCGCTGGCGTGCAAGGCCAGCAAATGCACGCGGTCCTCACGGTTGGTCAGCGCCAGATCGTGCAGCAGTTGATCGATCAGCTCAGGGTCCGTATCCGCATAGCGCTCCAGCCCGCTCAAGTCGAACTCGGCCAAGCCTGGGTCGTCATTTGCCGCCGGAGGGGCGCTGGAAAAGCGCTGCGCCAGCCACGCCTGCAAATCCACCAGGCGAATGGGTTTGAACAGGCAATCGTCCATGCCCGCCGCCTGACAGCGGGTTTTCTCCTCGGCCTGCGCATTGGCGGTAAAGCCCAGAATCAGCGTCGGCGACAGCCCTTGCAGCCGCTCGTGCTCACGTATTGCGCCCGCCAATTCGTAACCGCTGAGCACCGGCATGTTGCAGTCGGTAATGACCAGTTCGAAACTCTGTTCGAAACTCTGTCCGCGCCACTGTTCAAGCCCCTGCGCCCCATCCTCCGCCAATACCACACTGTGACCCAGATAGCTCAACTGCCGCGAGAGCAGCAGGCGATTGGCCGGGTAATCGTCAACCACCAGGATCGACAACGCCCGGGTCGTGAGCTGCGCCGAGTCCTGGGGCATCCCCCCCGCGGGCAACGCTTGCAGGGCGGGCAGCATCAGGCTGATGTCCACCCGCGTGCCGCGCCCAGGCTCACTATCGAGATGCAACTGCCCGCCCATCATTTCGCACAAGGTACGACTGATCACCAGGCCCAGGCCGGACCCTTGCCGGGCGGTCTGCTGATTGTTATCGGCCTGCACGAACGGGCTGAACAGGCGTTGCTGGTCGAAAGCGTTGATACCGATGCCGCTGTCCTCGATCCGTACGCTGACGGCGAGATGCGCCGGAGCTTGCGGCCGCACTCGCAGTGTCAGGCTCACCTGGCCTGCACGGGTGAACTTGATGGCGTTGCTCAGCAGATTGGACAGCACTTGTTTGAAGCGCACGGGATCGAGCATCACATCGAGGTCACTGTGTTCGGCGAGCTCGACCCGCCATTGCAGATTCTTCTGAATCGCCAGCCCTTCGAAAACCCGGCAGACCGATGTCACCAGCGCATGCAGGTTGACCCGCTCCGGCGCCAACGACAAATGCCCCGATTCGATCCGGGCGACGTCCAGAATGTCGCCGATCAAATCCAGCAATTGCTGCCCGGCATTTGACGCGACCTCAATGGCGTCGCGGTCGGTCACCCCTTCATCGGCCCGTTTCAGCGCCAGTTCGAGCATGCCGATCAAGGCGTTCATCGGCGTGCGGATCTCATGGCTCATGGTGGCCAGGAACGTGGTCTTGGCCCGGTTGGCGTCGTCCGCCGCGTCCTTGGCTTCCTGCAATTGCCCGAGCAATTGCTGACGCTGGCGAATCTGCCGCCGCTGCCAGACGATCCCGGCCAACGCGAGCAACAGCAAGACACCCGCCAGCGCAAACGCCTGCAAGATCGCCTGTCGGTGTCGCAGCCAGTAACTCTGCTCGACCACCGAGTCATAGCGCCAGGGTTGAGTCAGCTCGTCTATTTCTTCGGGAGGAATGCTTAACAGCGCCTTATCCAGAATCGAATGCAGTTCGGTAGCCTCGCGACTGGTTGCCAGAGTGCTTCGGACAGGATTGGCACCCACGGTGCTGGTTACCTGCAGGCGATCGCGATACTGCCGGGAAATCAGGTAACGGGCGCTGATCAAGGAGTTGATGCCGCCGTGGACCTTGCCCTGGGCGACCATTTTCATGGCGTCCGTCGACAGTGGTGCATCCACCAGCTGGATCTGCGGGTGATGCTGGCGAAGGTACTCGCCGGCAATGTTGCCCTGGGTCAGTGCCAGGGCTTTTCCCGCCATGTCTTCCAGCGTCCTGGGGCTGTCCCCGGTCGCTCGGGTCACCAGCACCGAAGGGCTGCTCAGAAACGCCCGGGTGAACAGCAGTTCATCCTCACGCTGGGAACTGAGGCCGATACCGGCCAGCACATCGACCTGCCCACTGGTGATACCGGACACCATATCAGTCACTGATTTCATGCTCTGGATGTCGAATTGCAGCCCGGTGCGCGAAGTGATTTTCGCCAGCACATCGACGCTGATACCGCGAAACTTGCCTTCGCTGTCGATAAATGAAATCGGCGGAATATTGTCGTTGATTGCCACCCTCACCCGCGGGTGGAGTTCGAGCCAGTGCTGTTCCGCCACACTCAATTGCAATGACCGGGTGCCGTGGATAGATACGCCATTGCCCCCCCAGCGACGCAGAATGTTCATCTGTTCATTGGGGGTGATGGCCGCCAAAGCCTTGTTGACGATGCGCAACAGCGAAACGTTGTCGCGGGTCATCGCGAAGGCAAAGCGCCCGGACTCCATGGGCGAGAAGTCGGTCAGTTGCACGTTGTTCAGGTAGTTCCTGCTGATCAGGTAGTGGGCATTGATCGCATCGCCCAGATAGACATCGGCCTGGCCGAAAGCCACGGCACCCATCGCCGCCAGTGTCGAGGGAAACAGCTGGACCTGCGCCTTGGAATAGAACTGTTGCACGCTGTATTCGGGCAAGTAGTGATACAGCATCACCAACCGCTGGCCGGCCAGAGTCGAGTCAAGCACCGGAGGGGAATCGGTGCGGGTGACCAGCACCGGTTGATCGACCGCGTAGGCGCTGGACATCTGTAACTGTGGGTCCTCGGCTTCATATCGATTGGCGGTTCCCAGAAGGTCTGCCCGCCCCTCCTTGATGGCCTGCAGCGCGTCGGCTCGCGACGGATAACAGTGCACCTCTATGTCGATGTTCAACAATTGTTCGAGCAACCCGGCGTAATCGGCTGTCACGCCTTCGAACACCTTGCCCGCCGTATTGAACTCGAAGGGGGGATAGTCCGGTCCCGAGACAGCCAGCACCAATTTGCCCTTTTGCTGCAGCCAGCGTAACTCGGTGTCCGACAACCTGACGCTCAGGCCTTCGGCACTCGAGCGTCCCAACAGGGTCAACGACTGTTGCGCACAGACAGTCGATGCCCAGAGAAGAAGGCCCGTCAGCAACCAACCAGTCAGTCGTCGGAAAACGTTCATTCAGATCAGATGATTGCGCAGGGCGAAATCCCTCAAGTGCACCGACGAGCTCATGTTGAGCTTGAGGATGAGCCGGGTCTTGTAGGTACTGACGGTCTTGTAGCTCAGGTGCATGATCTCGGCGATCTCCAGGTTTTTCGAGCCCCGGGCCAGGTACTGCAGAATGGTCAGTTCACGATTGGAGAGTTTGTCGATCAACTGCTTTTCACTGCGTTGCAACTGTCCCATCGCCACGGAGCTCGAGGGGGTCTGGGCGAAATAGGTGTAGCCGGCCATCACCGAATTCACCGCCGCCTTCAAGTCATCCAGGTCCTTGCTCTTGGAAACATAGGCAACAGCCCCGGCACGCATGCAGCGGTCCTGATAGAACTGCGCCTCCAGCGAGGTAAACACCACCACACGACATCGGGTGTTTTCAGCCTTTATGCGATCCATCACCTCAAGCCCCGCCACCCCGGGAAGACCCAGATCAAGCAGCACGACATCCGGTTGATGCTCCCGGATCAACGACAGGACCTCGTCGCCACGAGAGGCCTCGTAAATCTGCTTGAACCCTTCACCCTTGAGTATGAGTTTGATCATGGAGCGAACCACCGGATGATCTTCCACAATCAGTGCTGACTTCATGACAACTCCCGTGCAAAACAACACGATCGGGCAAAAAATGCCCTCCAGGCACCGCAGCGGTTGGGCACAACGCTGCGCAAAGACAATTGCATGGAAGGCTGGAAAGAACTACCTGACAGAAATGACAGTTCCGACGAACGGCAGGCGACGATCGACGGTGCTCATCAACTGCGTAATCGACGCCAGGTCAGGCAGAACGGCCTGGCTGACCTGGACTTTGCCCGAGACAGGCGGCGCCGGCGCCTGCTGTTCATTGAAGATAAACCCGTGATGAACCTGTGGGTTGTCAGCCAGGAAACTGAACAGGTCCAGCCCTTCACTGGCCATCGCCCCATTGACGAGCACCAGGTCCAGGGGCTCGCCAGCGTACTCCACCAGTGGAAGGAGCTCGTCGAGGCTGTGCACCGGCGCCACCCGAAAGTAGCCGAGCTGGTTGAACAGCCGCTCGATCCGCAGGCGATTGAAGTGCTGCGCATCGGCGATCAGGATGCGCAAGGATTTATCCGGCAAGGTGACCTCCAAATGGATGTCGGTTTCAAGAGGTCGCAAAGCCTACGGCAGCCCCTCCCAGGTTTATGTAGGAATATTCCTAAATGAATGTCGGTTAGTCTGACGTTTGCCAGGGAAACCTTGGCCTTCACTCCGTAGTACTAGGACTCCAGAACGCCTGCACCACCAGGGTCGAGGTCGAAATCCGGGCCACCAGCGCATCCAGTTCATCACCATCGACCGAGGTGGTCGCCAGAGTGGCTTCGATTTCAATTTCATCCGTGCCGAAGGCATGCACATCGACATCGCTGGCCGGATAGTTGCTGCGCTCCAGCTCGGCTTCGAGCAAGGCCAGCACGGTTTTTTGCTGCGTACGCCGGGCGATGACATAGACGATGTTGGTGACTTCCGCCGAAATCACGTCCAGCGGCTGACGGTTGATGTTGTTGACGATCGGCCGCAGCAAGGTGTTGGCCGCCAGCACGAACAGCGTGCCGAGCAAGGCCTCGGCCAGCAGGTCGGCACCGGCGCAGGCACCGACCGCCGCCGAGGTCCAGAGGGTGGCGGCCGTATTGAGGCCGCGCACATTGCCCTCTTCACGCATGATCACCCCGGCACCGAGAAAACCGATGCCGGAAACCACATACGCCACGACCCGCACGGCGCCATCGGCACCGGCAAGCCGGTTGGCCATGTCGACGAAAATCGCTGCGCCCACCGCCACCAGCACGTTGGTGCGCAGGCCGGCGGTGCGCTGCCGGTACTGGCGCTCGAATCCGATCAGGCCACCGAGGATGAAGGCCGCGCTGAGGCTGACCAGGGTGTCGAGCAGAGAGGTCAGGTTGAGGTTGTTGATGGCTTGCATGATGAAATCCTTGAAAAATACACGATCCCCTGTGGGAGCGGGCTTATTGCCAGCCAAACCGGCGGATGTAGAACCCCTTCACCGCCTGGGTCAGCGCCATGTACGCCAGCAGGATCACCGGCAGGAACACGAAGTACAGCGACGGCAATGCCTGCAGCTTGAAGTAGTGCGCCAGCGGGCCCATCGGCAGGAAAATCCCCACGGCCATGATCAATCCGGTCATCACCAGCAACGGCATGGCCGCGCGGCTTTGCAGGAACGGGATCTTCGGCGTGCGGATCATGTGCACGATCAGTGTCTGGGTCAGCAGCCCGACCACGAACCAGCCGGACTGGAACAGGGTCTGGTGATCCGGGGTGTTGGCATCGAACACGTACCACATCAAGGCGAACGTGGTGATGTCGAAGATCGAACTGATCGGCCCGAAAAACAGCATGAAACGCCCGACATCCGCCGGCTGCCAGCGCTGCGGTTGCTTGAGCATCTCGTCATCGACGTTATCGAATGGAATGGCGATCTGCGAAATGTCGTAGAGCAGGTTCTGCACCAGCAGGTGCATCGGCAGCATCGGCAGAAAGGGGATGAACGCACTGGCCACCAGCACCGAGAACACGTTGCCGAAGTTCGAACTGGCGGTCATCTTGATGTACTTGAGCATGTTGGCGAAGGTCCGGCGCCCTTCCAGCACGCCCTCCTCCAGCACCATCAGGCTCTTTTCCAGCAGGATGATGTCGGCTGCCTCCTTGGCGATGTCCACGGCACTGTCCACGGAAATGCCGATGTCGGCCGTGCGCAGGGCCGGGGCGTCGTTGATGCCGTCGCCCATGAAACCGACCACATGGCCGTTACCCTTGAGCAGCCGGACAATGCGCTCCTTGTGCGACGGCGTCAGTTTGGCGAAGACGTTGGTGGTCTCCACGGCTTTCGCCAGCTCGGCGTCGCTCATGCGCTCGATGTCGTTGCCCATCAGCAGCCCCTGCTGCTCCAGGCCGACTTCGCGGCAGATCTTCGCCGTCACCAGTTCGTTGTCGCCGGTCAGCACTTTCACCGCCACGCCATGGGCCGCCAGCGCCTTGAGGGCCGGCGCGGTGCTTACTTTCGGCGGATCGAGAAAGGCTACGTAACCGATCAGCGTCAGGGCCTGTTCATCGGCCAGGCTGTAGGTGTCGCGGCCTTCAATCATCGGCCGTGCCGCTACCGCCACCACTCGCAGGCCCTCGGCGTTGAAGGTGGCCGTGACCTGACGGATGCGCGCCAGCAGTTCTTCGCTCAAGGCTTCATCGACTTCACCGTGGCGCACCCGCGAGCAGACCGCCAACACTTCCTCCACCGCCCCCTTGCAGATCAGCAGGTGCGGTTGATCGCGCTCGGCGACCACCACCGACATGCGCCGGCGAGTGAAGTCGAACGGAATCTCGTCGACCTTGCGAAACGCCGTGCCGACTTTCAGCTCACGATGGATTTCGACGTGCTCGAGCACCGCCACATCCAGCAGATTTTTCAGGCCGGTCTGGTAGTAGCTGTTGAGGTAGGCCATTTCCAGCACATCATCCGAGTCGTTGCCCCAGACGTCGACGTTGCGCGCCAGGAAGATCTTGTCCTGGGTCAGGGTGCCGGTCTTGTCGGTGCACAGCACGTCCATGGCGCCGAAGTTCTGGATCGCGTCGAGGCGTTTGACGATGACTTTCTTGCGCGACAGGAACACCGCGCCCTTGGCCAGGGTCGAGGTGACGATCATCGGCAGCATTTCCGGAGTCAGGCCCACGGCAATCGACAGTGCGAACAGCAGCGCTTCGGTCCAGTCGCCCTTGGTGAAACCGTTGATGAACAACACCAGCGGCGCCATCACGAACATGAAGCGAATCAACAGCCAGCTGACTTTGTTGATGCCGGTCTGGAACGAAGTCGGCGTGCGATCCGTCGCCCCGACCCGCTGGGCCAGGGCGCCGAAATAGGTGCTGTTGCCGGTGGTGAGGATCACCGCCATGGCCGTGCCGGACACCACGTTGGTGCCCATGAACAGGATGTTGTCCAGGTCCAGCGGATTCTGCGTGTCGCGGTCCTGCTGCCGGGGAAATTTTTCCACCGGCATCGATTCGCCGGTCATGGCCGCCTGGCTGACGAACAGGTCCTTGGCGCTGAGCACCCGGCAATCGGCGGGAATCATGTCCCCGGCAGACAGCACGATCAGGTCGCCCGGCACCAGTTGTTTGATTGGCAGTTCGATGCGCTGTGCGCTGTGGTTCTCAAGGTCCCGGCGCATCACTGTGGCCGTGTTGCTGACCATGGCCTTGAGGGCATCGGCGGCCTGATTGGATTTGGTTTCCTGCCAGAAACGCAGCAAGGTCGAGAGCACCACCATGGAGAAAATCACGATGGCGGCTTTCATGTCTTCAGTCAGCCAGGAGATGACCGCCAACAGTGTCAGCAGCAGGTTGAACGGATTCTTGTAGCAGTGCCACAGGTGTGTCCACCAGGGCAGCGGTTGTTCGTGCTCGATTTCATTAAGGCCGAACTGCTCGCGCAGGGCATCGGCTTCAGGCTCGCTCAAGCCATCGGTGTGAGAGCCGAGTGTGTCGAGCAACTGGCCAGTTTCGCTGCCGGCAGCGTTGACCAGGGTTTGCGCCAGGGTGGGCGGGACTTCACGGCTGACCGTGGTGTCGGTGAAGGTTTCCAGCAACGCCAGGCGACGGAAGTGCCGGGCGATGTGGCGGTTGCGCAGGAAGCCTGCGAAGAATTCCTTGAGGATAAGTTTCATGGCTGGTGCCCCTTTGGTCAGCCGGGAAACCGTCGAGCAGGCAGGTCCACGCCTTTGCCGCCGGAACAACCGGCAAAGCAAGGCCTGGCGCGCCGGTCACGAATGACAGGCGTGTCGATAGAGCGGCGGCCACGACAAAAAGTCGAAACCACGCACTGTTCAGTGTCGATGAGAGGGACGTCGGGACACGGCCGGGATTGGCCATGATCAGGATGCCGCTGCTCGCTTGTCGGCGAGACAACGGCACAGGAGACTGCGCGTTATCTTGCCGAGAAAATGCCGGTTACCGAGACCGGCCGACAACTGTCACTCGAACAAGTACCCACTGTGGGTCTCCGTAATGGATGAAAACGCGCGAAGCTTACGCCCCGATGTTTGGGGAGTAAACCCGTTACATAGTCTTGCAGGGGCAATCTCGGAGTTCTTCAGGAAGGGTTCAGGAATCAATGTTTGCGGTGTTCTTTCTGGCCCCTTCGCGAGCAGGCTCGCTCCCACAATTGATCTGCGAACACAGGGCAAAATGTGGGAGCGAGCCTGCTCGCGAAGGCGGCCTGTCAGTCGCCGCAGAACTCAGCTGGCCGTGGCCAACAACAGATCCACCACCGACCGCCCATGCCCGCGATGCTTGCCGTGCTCATACAAAGAGCCGGCAATCTCATCGGCACGGATCGGCAGGATCGACAGCAAGGTGTCGCTCAGCCCGTGGCTGGCCTGGCAGAAGCCCTGCATGTAAAGGCCGGCCTTGCAGCGTTCATCAGTGATCAGTTTGTAGTTGCGATCGACCTCGAAATCGCCCAGGTACTCTTCCAGCGGCGCCAGCAGCTTGCGGTGCATCTGCCGCTCGTAACCGGTGGCCAGCACCACGGCATCGTAGTGACGCACCGAGACTTCACCGGTGGCGTTGTTGCGCAGCACCAGTTCGACGCCGCGTTCGTTGGCGGTGGCCTTTTCGATCGTGGTCAGGGTATGGAACGCATGACGGGCGACGCCCGAGACCTTCTGCCGGTAGAAGATGCCGTAGATGCGCTCGATCAGATCGATGTCCACCACCGAATAGTTGGTGTTGTGGTACTCGTTGACCAGGCGCTCGCGTTCGCTGTCGGGCTGCTGGAACACCAGGTCGGTGAACTCCGGCGAGAACACTTCGTTGACGAAGGGGCTGTCGTCGGCCGGCTTGAGTGCCGAGCCGCGCAGGATCATGTCCACCTGCACCGACGGGAAGCTGTCGTTCAAATCGATGAAGGCCTCGGCGGCGCTCTGCCCGCCACCGATGATCGCAATGCTCATCGGCTGGTTGTTCACGCACGGCTGCCTGGCCATCTGCGCCAGGTACTGGGAATGGTGGAACACCCGGCCGTCATCCTTGAGCGCCTTGAACACTTCGGGAATACGCGGCGTGCCACCGGCGCTGACCACCACCGAACGGGTGGTGCGCACCTGTTGATGGCCGCTCGCATCGCGGGAAATCACCCGCAATGCCTCGACCTGATGGTTGTGCAGCACCGGCTCGATGGTCAGCACTTCTTCGCCGTAACGGCTTTGCGCCGAGAACTGCCCTGCAACCCAGCGCAGGTAGTCGTTGTACTCCATGCGGCACGGATAGAAGGTGCCCAGGTTGATGAAGTCCACCAGGCGCCCGTGGGCCTTGAGGTAATTGACGAACGAATAAGGGCTGGTCGGGTTGCGCAGGGTCACCAGGTCCTTGAGGAAGGAAATCTGCAACTCGCTCTGGGTCACCAGGGTGTTGCCGTGCCAGCGATAGTCGGCCTGCTTGTCGAGAAACAGCACATCCAGGTTGCCCTGGCTCGCCCCGCGCTCTTGCAGCGCGATGGCCAGTGCCAGGTTCGACGGGCCGAAACCGACGCCGATCAGGTCGTGAACGAGGGGCGATGCAATTGCCTGTGTCATTTCCAGTGTCCTCTGGATGTTCCCCGCAACAGCGGGGCATTGAACCTAAGTGACCTGACCGGCCTTGGGCAGGGCAACAGGTCGTCTGTTGAGTAGGAACGAGGACAATGGAACAAAATTTAACCGGGCTTGATGAATCCCGGAGGATCAGTGGCCTTCCCACTGGCGCATCCGCGTACGGCAATGCTTCATGGCATTGACGATGTGCTTTTCCACCAGCGCACGGGAAATGCCCAGTTGCCCGGCGATTTCCAGATGGGACAGGCCATCGATCTTGCGCAGCAGAAAACTCTCGCGGCACAGCCGTGGCAGTTCCGCCAGGGCACGCTGGAGCATTTCCAGACGCTGGCCGTGATCGAGGACCTTGTGCGGTGAAGGTATGAAGCAGCTTTCTTCGCTGTCGAGTACGTCCAGCGGCTCGGTGCGACGCAAGGCGTTGCGCCGATGGTCATCGACGACCAGGTTGAGAGCGGTGCGATAAAGGAATGCCCGGGGCTGCTCGATCGGTGTATCGCTGGAACGCTCCAGGACCCGCAGGTAAGCGTCATGCACCACATCTTCGGCCACCTGACGGTTGCCCAGCCTGGCGTTCAGGAAACACACCAGCTCGCGATAGTAGTTCTCCAACATGACTCCCGTCCGCACGGGGGTGCGGTTGCTGTCCTTGAGCCGTTTCGGCGACTGCTGGAACACGCAGTGGCACGATAGTGGCAGTTTTAGAAGTGTAATTTATAGTAATTCTCATATAGATTTAAAGTACTGCTTCACCTCGCCCGATAAATAGTCCCCCGCAGGTGTTACGTCGTGTGTCTGTAGCTAAATTCACGGGGGCTTTCATCGTATTAAGGACAGCTCCCCGTCTCTGCCCGGACGGGCCGATTTCCCAAGGCCGGAACCCTGCATGAAACGCCCCCGACAGACCCGACGCGCCCTGCTTGCAGCACTTTGTCTGATCCCCGTGGTGGCTGTCGCCGCCTGGCAGTTCATCCCGCCGGGCCGCGACCGGTTCACCACCGTCCAGGTCAGCCGCGCCGACATTGAAAGCAGCGTCACCGCCCTGGGCACCCTGCAACCGCGGCGTTATGTCGACGTCGGCGCCCAGGCCTCCGGGCAAATCCACAAGATCCACGTGGAAGTCGGCGACCGGGTCAAGGAAGGCCAGTTGCTGGTGGAAATCGACCCGTCCACGCAACAGGCCAAACTCGATGCCGGACGCTTCTCCATCGAAAACCTCAAGGCGCAGCTGCAGGAACAGCGGGCGCAACACGAACTGGCCCGGCAGAAATACCAGCGCCAGCAGAACCTCGCCGCTGGCGGCGCCACCCGTGAAGAAGACGTGCAGACCGCCCAGGCCGAACTGCGCGTGACCCAGGCGCGCATCGACATGTTCCAGGCGCAGATCCGCCAGGCCGAAGCCAGCCTGCGCAGCGATCAGGCGGAGCTCGGCTACACGCGGATTTATGCACCGATGGCCGGCACAGTAGTGGCGCTGGATGCCCGCGAGGGCCAGACCCTCAATGCCCAACAGCAGACACCGCTGATCCTGCGCATCGCCAAGCTGTCGCCAATGACTGTGTGGGCCGAGGTCTCGGAGGCCGACATCGGCCACGTCAAACCCGGCATGCACGCCTGGTTCACCACCCTGAGCGGCGGCACCCGGCGCTGGACCAGCACCGTGCGGCAAATCCTCCCCGTGCCGCCCAAGCCACTGGACCAGACCAGCCAGGGCGGCGGCAGCCCCGCCAGCACCAGCAAAAGCGGGAGTGCCCGCGTGGTGCTGTACACCGTGCTGCTGGACGTCGACAACGCCGACAACGCGCTGATGGCGGAAATGACCACCCAGGTGTTCTTCGTCGCCAACCAGGCGCAGAACGTCCTCACCGCACCCATCGCCGCCTTGCAAACCGGCGCGCAGCCAGACCTGCAGACCGCGCAAGTGGTTGCCAAAAACGGCAGCATCGAACAGCGCAACGTGCGTACCGGCATCAGTGATCGCCTGCGGGTGCAGATCCTCGACGGCCTGCAAGAAGGCGATCACCTGTTGATCGGCCCGGTCGACGGGAGTGGCGGCTGAATGCTGACGCCCCTGATCGAACTTTCGGACATCCGCAAAGCCTACGGCGGTGGCGAGGCGCCTGAAGTTCACGTATTGCGCGGTATCGACCTGTCGATCCATGCCGGAGAGTTCGTGGCGATTGTCGGCGCCTCCGGTTCCGGCAAGTCGACGCTGATGAACATCCTCGGCTGCCTCGACCGTCCGACCTCGGGCGAATACCGTTTCGCCGGGGAAAACGTCGCCGCCCTCGACAGCGACGAACTGGCCTGGCTGCGGCGCGAAGCCTTCGGTTTTGTGTTCCAGGGCTATCACCTGATTCCGTCGGGTTCGGCCCAGGAGAACGTCGAGATGCCGGCCATCTATGCCGGCACTCCGGCCGCCGAACGCCACGCCCGCGCCGCCGCCCTGCTCGAGCGCCTCGGCCTGGCTTCGCGAACCGGCAACCGCCCCCATCAACTCTCCGGCGGCCAGCAGCAACGGGTGTCGATCGCCCGCGCGTTGATGAACGGCGGCCACATCATCCTTGCCGACGAACCCACCGGCGCCCTCGACAGCCACAGCGGTGCCGAGGTCATGAGCCTGCTCGACGAGCTGGCGAGCCAGGGCCACGTGGTGATCCTCATCACCCACGACCGCGAAGTGGCGGCCCGGGCCAAACGCATCATCGAGATCCGCGACGGCCTGATCATCAGCGACAGCACCAGTGAAAACCCGACCGCGCAAAACTCGGCCAACCCGGGTGCGCTACAAGCCGTCGACCTGCGCAAGCGCTTGAGTGAAGGCGCCGAAGCCACCGGCGCCTGGAAAGGCGAATTGATCGATGCCGTGCACGCGGCGTGGCGGGTGATGTGGATCAACAAGTTCCGCACCGCGCTTACCCTGCTCGGGATCATCATCGGCGTCGCCTCGGTGGTGGTGATGCTGGCCGTGGGTGAAGGCAGCAAACGCCAGGTGATGGCGCAGATGGGCGCGTTCGGTTCCAACATCATTTACCTCAGCGGCTCGGCGCCCAACCCGCGTACGCCGATGGGCATCATCACCCTCGATGAGGTCGCAGCGATTGCCAGCTTGCCCCAGGTCATGCGGATCATGCCGGTCAACGGCCAGGAAGCCGGGGTGCGCTTCGGCAACCTTGATCACATGAGCTATGTCGGTGGCAACGACACCAACTTCCCGGCGATCTTCAACTGGCCGGTGGTCGAAGGCAGCTACTTCACCCAAGCCGATGAACAGAACGCCGCGGCGGTCGCGGTGATCGGGCACAAGGTGCGGACCAGGTTGCTCAAGGATGTGGCCAACCCGATCGGCCAGTACATCCTGATCGAAAACGTACCCTTCCAGGTGGTCGGCGTGCTCGCCGAAAAAGGCGCCAGCTCCGGCGACTCCGACAGCGACGACCGCATTGCCATCCCCTACTCCGCCGCCAGTGTGCGCCTGTTCGGCACGCACAATCCCGAGTACATCGCCATCGCCGCCGCCGACGCGCGCAAGGTCAAGGAAACCGAAAAAGCCATCGAGCAATTGATGCTGCGCCTGCACGACGGCAAGCACGACTTCGAACTGACCAACAATGCCGCAATGATCCAGGCCGAGGCACGCACGCAAAACACCCTGTCGCTGATGCTCGGTTCGATTGCCGCCATTTCGCTGCTGGTGGGCGGGATCGGCGTGATGAACATCATGCTCATGACCGTGCGCGAACGTACCCGCGAGATCGGTATCCGCATGGCCACCGGTGCGCGCCAGCGCGACATCCTGCGCCAGTTCCTCACCGAGGCGGTGATGCTCTCGGTGGTGGGCGGCCTCACCGGGATCGCCCTGGCGCTGATCGTCGGTGGCGTGCTGATTTTCAGCGAAGTGGCTGTCGCGTTCTCCCTGATAGCGGTGCTGGGCGCCTTCGGCTGCGCCCTGGTCACCGGTGTTGTTTTCGGCTTTATGCCGGCCCGCAAAGCTGCCCGACTCGACCCGGTCACGGCCCTTACCAGTGAATGATCGATTGATGAAGCCGCCACTCAGTGTATTAACCCTGTGCCTGTTGCTCAGTGCCTGCGGCACCCCGGCCCAGCGCCCCGACAGCGGCATCCAGCCGCCGGCCTCTTGGCAATCGCCACACACCGCAGGCGCTGTCCGTGACAACCAGCAATGGTGGAATCGCTTCGGCAGCCCGCAACTGGGTCGCCTGATCGAACAGGCGCGCCTCGGCAGTTACGACTTGGCCGCCGCCATCGCCAGAGTGCGCCAGGCCCAGGCCGACACGGTCATCGCTGGCGGCTCGCAACTGCCGGAGGTCAAGGCCGGGGCCAATGCCAATCGCCAGAAGCTGATGCGGGGCAGCGGCTACAGTCAGCTCGATGCCGACAGCGATAACGACGCCGTCGACTACTTCAATGCCAACCTGGTGGCCAGCTACGAAATCGATTTCTGGGGCGGCCAGCAGGCCAGCCGCGACAGTGCGCAATTCAGTCTGAACGCCAGCGAGTTCGACCAGGCCACCGTGGAATTGACCTTGCTCAGCGGCGTGGCCAACAGTTACGCGCAAGCCTTGTCGTTGCAGGAGCAGAGCCGCATCGCCGAGTTGAACCTGGCCAATGCGCAAAGCGTGCTGAAACTGGTGCAGACCCGCTTCGATTCGGGCTCGGCCACGGCCCTTGAACTGGCGCAGCAAAAAAGCCTGGTGGCGGCGCAGCAACGCCAGCTGCCGCTGGTGCGGCAACAGGCCGAGGAGGCACGAATCAGCCTCGCCGCCCTGCTCGGCCGCCCGGTACAGGCACTGTCGCTGGGTCAGGAACGCTTCGATCAACTGACCTGGCCCGCCATCGACGCCGGGGTACCCAGCCAGTTGCTCAGCCGCCGTCCGGACATTGCCCGGGCCGAGGCGCAACTGGCCGCCGCCCAGGCCGACGTCACCGTCGCCCGGGCCGCCATGCTGCCCACCGTGACCCTCACCGCCGAAATCGGCTCCGGGGCCGACCGGGCCGACGATATTCTGCGCAGTCCCTTCTACAACCTCAGCGCCGGGCTGCTTGCGCCGGTGTTCAACAACGGCCGCCTCGGCGCCCAGCGCGACAAGGCCACGGCGCGCCAGCAAGAACTGCTGGAAACCTATCGCGGCGCGATCATCAACGGCTTCGCCGACGTCGAAAAAGCCCTCAACAGCATTCGCGGGCTGGACGAACAGCGCGGCTGGCAGAGTGAGGAACTGAGCCAGGCGCAGACTGCGTTCAACATCGCGCAAAGCCGTTACCAGGCCGGGGCCGAGGATTTGCTGACGGTCCTGGAGACCCAACGCACGCTGTATGCGGCGCAGGATTTGAATGTGCAACTGCGCTTGTCGCGGATGCAGGCGAGTATTGCGTTGTACAAGGCGTTGGGTGGGGGGTGGCAGGCTCTTTAATCGTGGTGTCTGTCAGGACGCCTTCGCGAGCAAGCCCGCTCCCACATTTTGACCTGTGTTCACAGATCAATTGTGGGAGCGGGCTTGCTCGCGAAGGGGCAGGAACATTCAACATCAATGCCCATACTTTCTCGATTTAACGGTAACGCTGTTATCAAGCCTGAGATTGCTTAGCCTTCAGATTGCGCGCATACCACGGCCGCTGCGGCACCTTGCGGAACAAATCCTTCAACTTCTTTTCGTCCTCGCCAAAGGTAATGCGCAGCGCCAGCTTCATGGTTTCCGGGTCCATTTCCACTGACTTGCCCGCCTGCAACCCCGGCGTGGTGCTGCAGCCATGGGTGACCGGGCCGAGCCACGGATCATCGATTTCGACCCAGCGCCCCGGCGCAAACCAGGGCACGCCATTGACCTGCAGCCGACTGACCTGCCCCGGGTGGAAGCGCTCATGGGCGCGGAACCAGTCCTCCAGACGATCGTCGATCCAGCCGTGGAAATACCAGAACACCGGGTTCACATGGGAGGAAAACGGGTCGCCGAGGAAGTCGTTTTCCGCGGCGAACCAGCGCGCGGAAAAGTCCGCCGGATCACGGGCAAAGGGCACCGGCTGACCGTTGGACGGATCACGCGGCACCGAAGCCCAGCGCATGTGCAGCCAGTCGTGCAGGCCCAGTTCAACCTCCGAACCGAACTGGCCGAGGGTCAGCGTCGACAGGTAACGCGGATCACGGTAGCGCGATTCCCAGACCTGGAAATTGCTGTGATACGTCTCGCCGGTCTTGATGTCACTGACCCATTGCGAGTATTCATCATCGTCCTCGGCCAGCCAGGTCGGTGGCAGCGCGGTGCCGTCGTGGTTGTCGAAGTATCGGGCAAAGCCGGACCGGTCCCGCGCCAGCTCCGGTTGCGGCAACGGGAAGTGCTTCCAGGACGGCAAGTCCTGCATCGAACGCGCCGTGCCAAGCATGTGCCGGTGCATGAAGAAAAAGTCCACGCCCGACCCGTTGCGATCCTTGCGCACACCTCGGCCATCGCGCTCCCTGTCTCGCGGACCGGGTTGCCAGCCGAGCCCGCGCAGGGCGCCGCGCTGGTCTTCGGACAGCTTGTGCCACTTGTCCCGGGAGGCATGCCAGAGCTGGTGGAACAGACGGTGCTCCGGCGATACCAGCCAGGCCAGCAGGGTCGGATTGAGGACAGTGCGTTCACGTGCTTCAGGGAACACCTGTTTGACGGCAATGAAGCGATTGTCCTGGGCCGTCAGCATCAGCGGACGCTTGAGGTCCAGCACACGCCCGCTGAGACTGCCGCTGCCGGCGTTACCGAAACCGGCCCAGACCTCATCCAGGGTCATTTCGAATTCGTAATCGCAACAGCCGCTGGCTCCCAGCAGTCGCCAACCGAGCTGCTTCGGGTTGGCCCCGGACAGATCGCCGAGCACCCGGTAACGGGGCTCCTCGGCGCAGCGCAAACGCTCGGCAGTGTCGAGGAAACCGACGACGCCACGACCTTTGTGAGCGATGTCGAGAAAGACCTCCAGCCCTTCCAGCGGCAAGCCTTCTAGACCGGCGTCACGACCTTCGAACCGAATCTGCCAGACCCCGCGCAAGGCGTCCGCCAACCGCTGGCCGGCCACGTCCGCCACGTCGAACGAGGCTTCGTCCGGGGTGATCGCAGGGTCCGGCTTGGTCAGTTCGCGATGCCCGTAATAGACCGCAGGCACGGCGGCACCGGTCAGCGCCAGACCCGCGAGGAACCATCGTCGAGAAATCGTCATTGCCCTACCTGTGTCAGCCATGGAGCAGGCTTTATCCAAGCTAGAACGTTTGTTGTGCCGCAGAATTTAAGAGCTTCGCGAGCAAGCCCGCTCCCACATTGGAATGCGGTCACCTGTGGGAGCGGGCTTGCTCGCGAAGAGGCCAGCACAAACAACTAAATTCTCAGCCCGGCCACTCGTTCCCCCCAGATAGCAAAGGCCCCCGCGCCTGATCCCCGACGGCGAACCTGACTGAGACGGCAATGACAAAACCACGTTCGAAAAAGGCTCTTTTCATCGGCTTGCCGCTGGCCCTGGCGATCAGCGCGGGGGCAGGCTTCGGGGCTTGGGACTATTGGTTCAGGGACAATCCCGGCTACCCGGTGAAGGTGATGAAACAGGCCGATCAACTGCAGGAGCGTATCCTCTCGTTCGACAGCCACATCACCATACCGATGGACTTCGGCACCGCCGGCAACGAAGTCGACAAGGACGGCGAAGGCCAGTTCGACCTGGTCAAGACCGGACGCGGGCGCCTGTCCGGGGCGGCGCTGACGATTTTCGGCTGGCCGGAAATCTGGAACGGCCCCAACGCGCCCCATCGCCCGACCGCCGGTTTCGTCGACGAGGCCCGACACGAGCAGGAAACCCGCTACAAGATCATCAGCACGATGGTGCGTGACTTCCCCAATCAAGTCGCCATCGCCTACACCCCCGACGACTTCCGTCGCCTGCACGGCGAAGGCAAGTTCGCGATCTTCATCAGCATGCTCAACGCCTACCCGCTGGGCAATGACCTCAACGCCCTGGACAAGTGGGCGGCGCGAGGCATGCGCATGTTCGGCTTCAGCTACGTGGGCAACAACGCCTGGGCCGACTCGTCGCGGCCGCTGCCGTTCTTCAATGACTCGCGGGACGCCCTCGGCGGGCTGTCGGACATCGGCAAGCAAGCGGTGCAGCGTCTCAACGACCTGGGCGTGATCATCGATGTGTCGCAGATGTCGACCAAGGCCCTGGAGCAAGTCGCGCACCTGAGCCGCACGCCGATGGTCGCCTCGCACTCGGCGCCGCGGGCTCTGGTGGACATCCCGCGCAACCTCAGCGATGCGGAAATGCAGTTGATCAAGAACAGCGGCGGCGTGGTGCAGATTGTCGGTTTCCCGACCTACATCCGCCCGCTGAGCCAGGCCACCCAGGACAAGCTCAACGCCCTGCGCGCGCGCTTCGACCTGCAACCGCTGCAAGGCCTGGAAATGGCGCTGATGCCGGGTGACCCGGTGATCACCGTCTGGCCCGAGCAGCGTTTCGGCGAATACGCCAGCCAGCTCTATTCAATCCTCGACGAAGAACCCAAGGCCAGTCTCAAGGATTACGGCGACGCGATCGATTACGCCGTAAAAAAAATCGGCATAGACCACGTCGGCATCAGTTCCGACTTCAACGATGGCGGCGGCCTCGACGGCTGGAAAGACGTCAGCGAAGCCCGCAACGTGACCGCCGAACTGATCAGCCGCGGCTACAGCGAGGCCGACATCGCCAAACTCTGGGGCGGCAATTTCCTGCGGGTCTGGGACCAGGTGCAAAAGTCCTCCCGGCCCGTGGTCCAGAACTGATTTTTCCTTTTGCCAAAGCGAACCGAACCCATGACCAACCGTCGTTCATTCCTCAAGCAGGCCGGCATTCTGGCGGCCGGCATGCCCTTGGCCTCGGCCTCGGCCGTGAACCTGCCGGCACTGGCCGCTGCCCCGGCGCCCTTGCCCAAGGACAAATGGGACCAGTTGCGCCAGTTGTTCACGCAGGACCCGAACTACCTGCACTTCGCCAATTTCCTGGTGACCTCGCACCCGCGTCAGGTGCGTGAAGCCATCGAGATGCACCGCGCCAACCTCGATCGCAACCCGGGCCTTGCCATGGACTGGCATCGCGGCGAAACCGAACGCCGCGAAGAAGAGGTGCGCGTCTGGGCCGGGCGCTATCTGAAAGCCAAGCCATCGCAGATCGCCCTGACCGGCAGCACCACCGAAGGCCTGGCGATGATCTACGCCGGCATCCACGTGCGCCCGGACCAGGAAATCCTCACCAGCGAACACGAGCACTACGCCGCCAACAGTGTGTTCGAATACCGCACCCAGAAAGACGGCACCCAGGTTCGCAAGATCAGGTTGTTCGAAGACCCGTACAAGGTCTCTACCGCCGAAGTGCTGGCCGCGATTGAACGCAACATTCGCCCCGAGACCCGCGTACTGGGCATGACCTGGGTGCACTCCGGCAGCGGCGTGAAGCTGCCCATCGGCGAGATCGGCAAACTGGTGGAAGAGAAAAACCGTGGCCGCGAGGACAAGGATCGCATCCTCTACGTGATCGATGGCGTCCACGGCTTCGGCGTGGAGAACGTCGACTTCCCGGACATGCACTGCGATTTCTTCATCGCCGGCACCCACAAATGGATGTTCGGCCCACGGGGCACCGGGATCATCTGCGCCCGGTCCGACGAGCTCAAGGACGTGACCCCGACCATCCCGACCTTCTCCGAAGCCACGCAATTTTCCACGGTGATGACCTACGGCGGCTATCACTCGTTCGAACACCGCTGGGCATTGACCGAAGCCTTCAAGCTGCACCTGGATCTGGGCAAGGCCGAAGTCGCGGCACGCATCCATGACATCAACAGCTACCTGAAAAAACGCTTGCAGCAGCACCCGTCGGTGGAGCTGGTCACGCCACTGTCACCGGAGTATTCCGCCGGTTTCACCTTCTTCCGCATCAAGAACCGCGACTGCGAAGAAGTCGCCAATTACCTGATGGATCAGCGCGTGGTGTGCGATGCCGTGGACCGTGATGTCGGGCCGATCATTCGAGTGTCGCCGGGGTTGCTCAATACCCAAGCGCACATCGACAGGTTGATGGAACTGATGGCCAGCCGGCTCTGACCCACCGATTTCAAGAAGCGAGAACCTCTATGAAAAGCCCCCTCAAAAACCTGGGCGCCCTGATGCTGCTGGGATTGCTCGGCAGTACCGTGCCAGGCCTGGCCCAGGCCTATACGGCGCCATTACCGGGCAAAGTCTTCAAGGATTGTCGTGACTGCCCGGAAATGGTCGTGCTGCCCGCCGGCACCTTCACCATGGGTACTCCGGACGACGAAGTCGGCCGCGAGCCTGATGAAGGCCCGATGCATGAGGTGACGTTCGACAAACCGTTCGCCATGAGCCGTTACCAGATCACCGCCGGCGAATGGAACCAATACATGAAGGAAACCGGCATCACCCTGCCCGACGGCGACACCCGCCCCGGCCGCGCGTGCACCAACGGCAAGCCGAGTTACCCCCAAGGCCCCCGCCAGCCGGCGGTGTGCATGAACTTCGCCGAGGTCAGCGCCTACGTCGCCTGGCTGTCGATGAAAACCGGCCAGCACTACCACATCGTCAGCGAAGCCCAGCGCGAGTACGCGGCCCGTGGCGGATCGACGGGAGCGTTCCCCTTCCCGTTCGATCCCGGCACCGAGTACAGCATCGCCACCCACGCCAACACCTACGGCCCGACCGACGGCTACAGCTACAGCTCGCCGGTCGGCAGCTACCCAGCGAATGCCTTTGGCCTGTACGACATGCACGGCAACGTCTACGAGTGGATCGCCGACTGCTACCACCCGGACTATGTCGGCGCACCCACCGACGGCAGCGCCTGGACCGAGCCCGACTGCGACACCCTGCGCATCCGTGGCAACGACTGGGGCGAAGCGCCGGTGTTTTCCCGTTCGGGCAACCGCAACGACATCGACCCGCAGACCCGTGGCGACTGGATTGGATTCCGAGTCGTGCGCAGCCTCTGACCTCCCCTTACCCCGTGTGGGAGCGGGCTTGCTCGCGAAGGCGTCTTGTCAGCCAACATCAACTTTTCTGACCCGCCGCCTTCGCGAGCAAGCCCGCTCCCACAGGTTTTGTGTCGCCCGCCGTTTAAATAAAGCCCTTCATCAGTCGTTCTACTGGGTATCTGCCTTACGACCCAAGGAACTACTTGCCATGACCCAGCCTACCCGAGGCGCCATCGGCGAATTACTGGCCCTGTTGAAACCGTTTCGACTGATCGTTGCCACGTCCATTGTCCTGGGCATGGTCGGCGGCCTGAGCGTCACGGTGCTGCTGGCCACCATCAACAACGCGCTGCATTCGCCGGACGGCCTGACGCAGGGCGTGGTCGCGCTGTTCGGTGGCCTGTGCCTGCTGGCCCTGGGCAGTTCGATCTGCTCGGACATCGGCACCAACTACGTCGGCCAGCACATCATTGCCAAGCTGCGCAAAGAGCTGGGGGAAAAAGTACTCTCGGCGCCCATCGAGCAGATCGAGCGCTACCGCAGCCACCGGTTGATCCCGGTGCTGACCCACGACGTCGACACCATCAGCGACTTCGCCTTCGCCTTCGCGCCGCTCGCCATTTCCCTGACCGTGACCCTCGGCTGCATGGGTTACCTGGCGATGTTGTCGTGGCCGATGTTCCTGATGATGGTGCTGGCGATTGTCATCGGCACCGGCATCCAGTTCTACGCGCAGGGCAAGGGTATCCAGGGTTTCATGGCCGCCCGCGACGCCGAAGACGAATTGCAGAAGCACTACAACGCCATTGCCGGCGGCGCCAAGGAATTGCGCATCCACCGTCCGCGCCGCCAGCGCATGTTCGTCAAGGGCATCCAGGGCACCGCCGATTTCATCTGCGACACCCAGGTACGTTCGATCAACACCTTCGTGATCGCCAAGACCCTCGGCTCGATGCTGTTCTTCGTGGTCATCGGCCTGGCGCTGGCCCTGCAATCGTTCTGGCCCAGCGCCGACAAAGCGGTGATGAGCGGATTCGTGCTGGTGCTGCTGTACATGAAAGGCCCGATCGAGCACCTGGTCAGCACCTTGCCGATCGTCAGCCGGGCGCGCATCGCCTTTCGCCGCATCGCCGAACTGTCGAGCCGGTTTTCCTCGCCGGAACCGCACCTGCTGCTCAACGACCAAGGCACCCCGCCGGCCGTGGTCAACAGCCTGCAACTGAACAACGTCAGCTACGCCTTCCCCGCCGCACCGGGCAGCGACGCGTTTCGCCTGGGCCCGGTGAACCTGACCATCGCGCAAGGCGACATCATTTTCATCGTCGGCGAAAACGGCTGCGGCAAGACCACGCTGATCAAGTTGCTGCTGGGCCTCTACGCCCCGCAACACGGCGAAATCCTGCTCAACGGCCAAGGCATCGACGCACACAATCGAGACGACTATCGCCAGTTGTTCACCACGATCTTTGCCGACTACTACCTGTTCGATGACGTGGTGCAGGGTGACCAGCACATCCCCGAAGATGCCAATACCTACCTGCAACGCCTGGAAATTGCGCACAAGGTCAGCGTCAGGGACGGCAGTTTCACCACCACCGACCTGTCCACCGGCCAGCGCAAGCGCCTGGCGCTGGTCAATGCCTGGCTGGAAGAACGCCCGGTGCTGGTGTTCGACGAATGGGCCGCCGACCAAGACCCGACCTTCCGCCGCATCTTCTACACCGAGCTGCTGCCGGACCTCAAACGCCTGGGCAAGACCATCATCGTCATCTCCCACGACGACCGCTACTTCGACATGGCCGATCAACTGGTGCGCATGGAATCGGGCCGGGTCATCACCGAGCGCACGACCGCCTGAAAGCGGTGATTGCAAGCAGGTTGTTGTTTTTTTGAAGTTTGTTTTCCGGTTTAGGCAAAGTGGCCCGTCTAATAATAATTATCATTAACTAAAAAACTGCACACACACTTCTGGAGCGATTCGAGCAATGCAAAGCCTTACTCTGTCCCGCGCACCCTTGGCATTAGCCATCGATCGGCAAAAGAAATTCCGAACGGTCGTGCCGGGTGCGCTGTTGACCCTGTTGCTGCTGGGCACTTCCCAGGTCGAGGCGGCCCCGGTGAACGTCAACGTGCCGGCCCAGTCGCTGGCCAGTGCATTGCGCGAACTGGGCCAGCAGACCAACCTGCAGATTCTCTACAGCCAGGACATGGTCAACGGCATCAAGTCCACGGCAGTGTCCGGCAACATGGAACCGGAACAGGCACTGAAAACCTTGCTGCTGGGGAGCGGCATCAATTTTCAGTTGAATGGCAACACCGTGTCGCTGGTGCCAGCGGTCGGTGACTCCAGTGCATTGCAACTGGGTGCGACCTCCATCACCGGCGTGGCGTTGGGCCCGACCACCGAAGGCACGCATTCCTACACCAGCGATGAAGTGACCATCGGCAAAGGCAACATCAAGCTCAAGGACATGCCGCAGTCGGTGTCCGTCGTCACGCGCCAGCGCATGGACGACCAGAACATGAACAGCCTGCAGGACGCCATGCGCCAGGTTACCGGCGTGACCATCAAGACCTACAACTCCGGCTCCAGCCTCAACGACGTCTACATGCGCGGCTTCCTCGTCGACCAGGTGCAGGTCGACGGCGTCTCGCAACCCACCGGCCAGGGCGACATGGCCACCAGTTTCGACCTGGCGATGTACGACCGCATCGAAGTGCTGCGCGGTCCGTCGGGCCTGTACCAGGGCGCAGGTGAACCCGGCGGTACGATCAACGTGGTGCGCAAGCGCGCTCTGGGCAAATTCGCCCTCGGTGGCGAACTGGCCGCGGGCTCCTACGACCACTACCGTTCCATGGTCGATGTCACCGGCCCGCTGAACGACCAGGGTACCGTGCGCGGCCGCTTCATCACCGCCTACGAGAACAACCAGTCCTACGTCGACTACGCGCAGAACGAACGCCCGATGGTCTATGGTCGCCTGGAGTTCGACCTCGACCCGGCCACCACCCTGTCGGTCGGTGGCGCTTACCAGAAGAACAACTCGACCCCGGCGTTCGGCTTGCCGGCCTATGCCGATGGCACCTTGCTGGACGTTCCGCGCTCGACCTTCGTCGACGCCAAGTGGAACACCCTGAACGAGAAGGTCTGGGAATCCTTTGCCGAAGTTGATCACGAGCTGGACAACGGCGGGCAGTTCAAGACCACCCTGACCTACCGCGACGCCGAAACCCCGGAGCGTAACTTCACCTGGGCCGACGGCGCGGTCGACCCGGCCACCGGTGACAGCTGGGCCGTGGCCTACGACTACTACACCCACATCAAGACCATCGGCGTCGACAGCTTCGTCACTACGCCCTTCGAGTTCGCCGATCGCCGCCACGAGTTCACCCTGGGTGCCGAGTACCAGCACCTGGACAAGGACTTCACCTACGGCGGCGGTGAGTACTTCCCGATCAACGTGTGGGATCCGGGCAGCATCGACATTCCCCGCAACGACTATGCGCACGTCAACGGCAACTGGTCCAAGTCCGACCAGTACGGTGTCTATACCCGTGCCAAGTTCAACGTCACCGACTGGCTCGATGTCATCGGCGGCAGCCGTGTGACCTGGTACGAAGCCGACGCGAAGAACGCCAACGCCTTCTTCAACAACTTCGGCGAAGCCCACACCAGCATCAACCGCAAGGTCGTGCCGTACGGCGCCCTCATCGGCAAGATCACCCCGGAACTGTCGACCTACTTCAGCTACACCGGCGTGTTCAAACCGCAAAGCGAAATCGGCACGGACGGCGAGCCGGTCGGCCCGCGCAAAGGCAAGCAATACGAGATTGGCCTCAAGCGCGAGTTCTACGACGGTCGCCTGAACGCCAGCATCGCGGCGTTCCGCATCTACGATGAAAACCGCGCCGAATACGACAACAACTCCGGTGCCTACATGACCGAAGGCCGGGCACGCAGCGAAGGTTGGGAAACCGAGCTGAGCGGCAACCTGACCGAGAACTGGAGCATCGTTACCGGTTACGCCTACACCTCCACCAAGTTCCTGGACGGCGACGCGGCCAACAAAGGCAAGACCTTCAACACCATCACGCCCAAGCACAACTTCAATCTGTGGACCAAGTACGAGTTCACCGACGGTCCGCTCAAGGACTTCAGCGTCGGCGGTGGCGTGCGTGCGGTCAGCGACACCTACTACCAGCGTGACGTGAAGTTCGAACAAGGCGGCTATGCCGTCACCTCGGCGCAGGTTGGCTACAAGTTCAACGAAAACCTGTCGTCGACACTGACCGCCAACAACCTGTTCGACCGCAAGTACTACGACCGCGTCGATGCCTCCTGGGGCACCAACTTCTACGGCGACCCGCGCACCGTGACCCTGAGCCTGCGCGCACAGTACTGATTGCCGGCAGCTTATGCCTGTCAGCCGAGGCGCAGAACCTGTGGGAGCGAGCTTGCTCGCGATGACGATTGCACAGTCAACATCATCGTTGACTGACATTGCGCTATCGCGAGCAAGCTCGCTCCCACAGAAGTTGCAGCGGCCAAAGCCTTGCCCGATTCTGTTTTCTGTGGCGTGCATGTGACAACTCGGCGCTCTCTGCCTATCCTGCAAGGCAGTCTTTGCCCCCCTCACAACACACCATTCATGGATCGAAAATGGCGACGCCTGCGGATGCCCCCAACAGTGCCATCAACGAGCAAGGTAGCCGCGCGAAGCTGTCCAGGCCCCTGCCCATCAACCTGCGCGGACTGATTCTTTTCTTCGTCCTGCTGTCGGTCCTGGCGACGCTGTGCAACAGCCTCTATGTCGCTTACCGGGTGCAGCGTCAATCCCTGATCCATACGACGCTTGAGGCCAACGCAGCCTACGCCGCAAAAGTCGCTTCCAGCATCGGTGAGTTCCTGAACTCGGCGCACAGTCGCTTGAACTACAGCGCCAATACACTTGGCCGGCACTGGAACGACCCCGAAGTGCTGCGCAAAGAAGCCATTCGCCTGCAAGCCCAGGATGCCGACTTCAACTCCATTGCCATTGTGGATGCGACAGGCAAAGTCCTGCAGGCCTATCCGGATACCTCGCAGATTGTCGGCGCCACGTTGACGTCGGAGGGCATCCAGCAGGCGCTCAAGGAACGTCGTCCATCGGTCAGCGCAGCTTACGTTTCCGCAGCGGGCAACCTGGTGGTGTTCATTTCACAACCGGTTTTCAACCCGTCAGGGGCGTTCATCGGCGTCGTCGGCGGCTCGGTCTACCTGCTCAAGCAAAGCACCTTTCATACGATCATCAGCCGTCACTTCCATCACGAAGGGACCTTTGCGTTCATCGCCGACGGCAATCGGCGGCTGCTGTATCACCCGGACCAGAAGCGCATCGGTGAGGTCCTGGGCTGGAGCCTGACGGTCGATGCGGCCTTGCGCGGCGAACGTGGCTCCCTGGAAGGCCCGAACTACAAAGGTGTGCCCATGCTCGCCGGTTTTGCCCAGGTGCCGGACGCCAACTGGGCGGTTGTCGCGCAACAACCCCGGGACCTCAGCCTGGCACCGCTGGGACAACTCATGCGCGACATGGTCCTGGGCATGATCCCTGCCGGGCTGTTGGGTCTGGGGCTGATTTTGCTCGGGACCACACTGATCGCCCGCCCGTTGCGCCAGTTGTCGGTAGCCGCCGACCAGTTGGCTGCCCCGCAAACGACCGAGCAACTTCGACAAGTCCATGCCTGGTACCGCGACGCTTCGGCCATTCGCCAGGCCATGCTGACCGGTGTGCAACTGCTCCAGCAAAAGCTTGGCCAGCTCAGCCACGAAGCGCAAAGCGATCCCCTGACCGGCCTGGCCAATCGAAGGGCCATGGGCGGCGTACTGGATCTGCTGGCAAAAACCGGGCAAGCCTATTCGGTGCTGGCGCTGGATATCGATCACTTCAAAAAGGTCAACGACACCTTCGGGCATGACGCTGGTGACGTGGCCCTGAAAGAGGTCGCCGGCATACTCAAGCAGAACTCCCGGACCGGCGACCTCGCCTGCCGCTCCGGTGGTGAAGAGTTCGCGCTGATCCTTCCGGATACGCCGCTGGATACCGCCAGGGTCATTGCAGAACGGATACGCGAGCACATCGCGCAGACCGAGGTGCCGCAGGTTGGAAAGCTGACGATGTCCATCGGCGTGGCTTGCCGGAATGCGGACACCCCGATACCCGAAAGCGTACTGAAACTGGCCGATGAGCGTCTTTATCTGGCCAAGCAGAGCGGGCGCAACCGGGTGATGGCGTAGACGTCGCGTAATGGCCGGGAAAAGCCGGTCGATTCAGGCTGTCACTGCGTGGGTTCTTTTTCTTCGTCCTTCGAACCACTTGAGGTCGCGGCATCCTTCTCCATCGCTTGCGAATCGGCGCCGGAGTTTGAGCCTGCGGCCTCCTCGCCCATCTTGTCGGCCTTCTCGTCTTTGGCTTCAGCGCCTTGAGGCTGGTTGATGCCAGGCACGGCAGCAGGCGGGACAGCGGAACCCGCCGTCGCGTTCTCGGAGACCAGCGCAAAAAAAGAGCCCGTCGACAACAGACCCGCAGCCATGAGTGCGAGCATTTTCCTGTTCATTATTTGGGTCTCCCCGGTGAGGTATAAAACCTTGGAAGACCCGGCATCGTAAAAGGTGCTGTCTCGCTGACGAACGGCGAAGACGCCGGGATCAGGAATCGACCTTGTTGTCGTGCGCGGCGGCCCTGAGTTGCTCGGTATCGACGCGGACAAACGTGGAGTCCCCGACAGCGGTCAGGACATCCCCGGCGAAAACCTCACAGATGACGCGACTTTTGCGTCCGACATCACCCTCGACTTTTGCCCGCAATGTCAGGCGTACGCCCATCGGGGTGGGCTTGAGGTACTTGATGCCCAGGTTACCGGTGACGCAGGTGACGTGGGGCAAGCTGCCCACTTCGCGCTGTTCGGCGCGGTAGTGATAAGCCATCGCGGCCCAGTTGGAGTGGCAATCGACCAGCATCGCGATCAAACCGCCGTAAACCAGCCCCGGCCAACCGCAATACTTGTCATCGGGCATATGCTCGGCCATGACATGCACCCCGTCTTCATGCCAGAAGCTCTTGATGTGCAGCCCGTGCGGGTTCTGGCTGCCGCAGCCATAACAAACGCCTTCAGGCGCGGCGATGTCTTGAAGCGAAATGTCCTGCGTGGTCATGGCGTGTTCATCCTGAGTAGCTGCTGGTTCAAAGCGGACCCGGTCGCCCCAGCCCGCACCGCGTGATCAATATTGGCAGAAGCGAATCCGATTGCCGAACGGGTCGTAGACCTGCAACTCCTTGCCCCAGCCCTGCTGAACAATATCCGGGCGTCCGTAGCCGTAGCGCTTGCCCTGCAATTCGTCCCTGAGCAGTTCGATGTTTTGCATCGGCACAAACACCGTCGAGCCCGGGCTGGCATCGCCGTGATGTTCGGAAAGGTGCAGTTGCAACCCGTCGCGACTGATGCCCAGGTACAGCGGCAGATCAGCCTCGAAACGGTGCTCGAACTCGACGCTGAAACCCAGGAAATCCAGATAGAACTCCCGGGCCTTGGCTTCGTCGAAACTGCGCAAAATGGGGATGGGTTTATCGAAGGTAATGCTCGGCGCTGGCGGGGTATCGGCCTGGGCCAGCATCGCCGACGCGGTGTTCCAGTCCTTGTAGCCCAGCTGCTGCGCGACCAGTTCCAGCGCGGTGGAATGGGTCACCGCCTGATTGCGTTCCTCCAGCGAGGCGCGCAACTGTTTGGCCATTTGCTTGGCTTGCTCGATTGAAAACATGTCTGCTCCTGTAGCCGAGATGCTTTGGTGCTCGCATTGCCAAACCTCGACCGTCAAGAGAGGCGACAGGGTTTGCATGAGGCGCAGATGCTTTCACCTTTCCCAGCGGGAGCGAGCGGCGGGCAGCATCGGGCCGATGTCGATAATACATAGCGGCTGCCGAGTTATGAAGTGGGCTTCATATGTGTCGCATAGTCATCCCGTATCGGCTGGAACCCGCAGCGCAGGTAAAAGGCAGCGCCCTCGGGTGTGTCCGTGGACAGTCGCACAAAGCGCAAATGCCCGGCTCATGGGCTTGAAACTGAAAGCAAGCTGCAGCTTCCGTTACTCAGATGCTGACAGTTCAGCTGGAAGAGTTGTTCAGCTGCTGAAGCTCAAGTTGCTTGGCAGCACTGGCTTCGAGGTTTGCACGCTCTTGGTCCAGATACCGATAAATGCTTTGGAAGTTGGCGATTTTCTGTTTGATTTCCGCCATCTTCTTTTCAATTAGCTTGGCGCCGTCAGCACAATCGATCAGTTTGTTGCGCTGCGCATCCAGAATCTCGCCTATTTCCCCCAGGGAAAACCCCATGCTTTGCGCGCGCTGGATAAAGTCCAGATCCTGCAGAGTTTGCTCTGTGTAAACGCGATAGTTGTTAGTTTGCCGCAGCGGTGAGATCAGGCCGATTTGCTCGTAGTAACGCAACGTATGGCGGCTGGCGCCGCTGCGGGTCTCGAGTTCGCCGATTTTCATGAAAACACCGCTTGACTATAGAGTTGGGTCGATAGTTTACGCTTGATTTTTCACCTTGAACAAGGAGCAGGGAAATGAGCGTGGAGTGCTTTGTCACGGGGGGTACCGGCTTTATCGGTCAACATTTGGTGGCGTACCTGAGTGCAAAAGGTCACACCATTCGGGTGTTGATGCGGCGCCCAGAGCGACTGGCTGCATTGCGCGAGCAAGTCGACAATTTGGGAGGCTGCGCGACCCGGGTGTTTGCCGTGGCTGGCGATCTGGAACGGGACAACCTCGGGCTGAGCCTTCCTGACCGAGAAGTATTAAGGCGCGCCAGAGTCATATTCCACTTAGGCGCCCACTTCGCATGGGGGCTTTCCGTGGAGCATTCTCGTGCGGTGAATGTGGAAGGGGCAAAGCGCGTGGCGCTGTTGGCGGCTGAGCAAAAAAGCCGGTTAGTGATGATCGGCGGCTACATGCTGAAAAATCATGAACATCTGCAACGCATCGGAATTGACCCTCGTTACCCGGAGCTGACGAACTGGCCTGCTGTCTACCGACGTGTCGGTGGTTACGAGGGGAGCAAGCTGGAGGCGCATTTTGCGACCCTGGAGGTCATGTCCGCCAAGGGCGGGGAGATTACCGTTGTCCACCCTGCGACGGTTTGTGGCCACAGCCGCACGGGGCATATCCTTGACGGTCAGCCGCTGGTGGAGCTGATACGCAACCTTGTGCTGGGAAAGCTGACTGCAGTGCCCGGTACCGCCGAGCACTGGCTGCCACTGGTTACCGTGGATTACCTGGTCGAACTGGTGGCGGTTTGTGCTTTTGATCCTGCCATGGCGGGCCAGGAACTGCTGGCGCTCGATGACCAGACTCCCAACTTGCGAGAACTGCTGGTACAGGTGGCACAACCGTTGGGCTTAAAGTCTCCCAAGCATTACATTCCACTGCGCTTGCTGAAGTTGCTACTGAGTATTCCTCCCGTTGCGCGTTTTTTGAATACAAAACCCGAAGCCCTGGACTTTATCCAGACCACTCGTTTTGATACAACGGCGGTCGGGCAATTTGCCAACAGGCATGGAATAGCCAAACCGGATATACGTCAGTCTTTGCAGCACACGGCAACGTTCGTCAACTCATATTGCATAGCCAAGGGCCAGGCCCTCTGACTGCTCCCTTGGGGCTATCCGCAAACTTTGCGCCGTCGATGCAGGGCGGCATTCTATCGAACGACAATTCAGCGACAGGGATCGTCAACAATGCAATCTACTTTCAGCAAAGGCGTCATATTTGCACTCTGCGCTGCGGCACTGAACGCAACGATCGGTGTACTCAGCAAAGTACTCATGAGTAATGGTTTCACCGCCAGCAGTGTCGCTGTCATCAAGACTGTACTGGGTTGCGTGCTTCTCTCGATCCTACTGTTTTTCCTCAAGCGCCCGGCGCCGTCGATCAAATGGACTCAGGCGGCTATCTGCGCATTCCTTGGCATCTTTGTGCTGTTCCATTTCGAAACGTCCGCCTATCGACACTACGCTGCGGCAGGTGTGGTGGTGGTACTGATGGCCAGTGCCTCAATTTCCTCGATCATTCTGGGGCGCATTTTACTCAAGGATGCCATCACCGCGAATGCTACCGTTGGCGCCGCACTGGCAATCGCCGGGATCTCGGTGATCTTCGGCGGCGACCTGCAGCAGGGCTTTACCCTGCAAGGTGCTGCGCTCGCCTCCATGGCCGGCTGCGGCTATGGGGCCTTTTCGGTTGCCATGAAGCGTATGGGTGTGTCGGGGGGGCTGCATTTCACCCGACAATTGTTGTTCTTTGGCAGCCTGTACCTGTTGATGCCGGCTGCGGCCGATGGTTTCGCGATGGGCGAGTTGTCGCCGCTGGCGATCGCCGCGCTGCTGGCACTGGCCACGCTGCCGACAATCCTGGGCTTCTTCTGCACCACCAAGGCCATCGAGTATCTCAAGCCTTCCCAAGTGCAAGCGCTGGAGCTGACCGAGCCACTGTTCGCCGCGCTGCTGGCGTTTGTGGCGCTCAATGAAGTACCGCGCGAAAGCCTGTACGCGGGAGCGGCACTGATCATCGTCGGCCTGTGTTTCTCCAATGAACTGATTCGCTTGGGCAGCAAAGCATCCGTCCCTTCGACCGAGTGAGCTATTTTCGGATCCTGGTTACTTTAGCAATCAGTGGTTTTTAAGTGTTTTGAGCGACTGACAGCCTCTGGCCGATTGTGTTGAAAAAGTCGGCCATGGTTTGCGCATCCGAAAAGTTACTTTTGGCAGAGGGCTTCCGGACTCGGATTTCACGTAGCAGCGTACGAAAAAGGCGTTTTCGCCAGTAAATGATCAGGCAGTTTGGGCAGTCCGACTTTTTCAACAGAATCGGCCAAAAGAGGACATTCACCTGGCGAGAAAAATTGGGCTAAACGCTCACGGGGTGGTGCGGCATTTCGACAAGCCCCTCACCACAGGTTTCCCGCAGCCGCTCGTAATCTGCCAATCCCCGACATCCCCTCTAGGAGCAATTCCCCGAGGGGACTACAATCGCCACCCCGCCTCGATGGCTGATCTCCTCCGCCCATGTTGACCTGCTCCGTACACCCGCTGCCCTATCGCGCCAACCCCGCCCAATATTTCGCGGCGATTCGCCATGCCCCCGGCGCCGTGCTGCTCGACAGCGGCCGCCCCAGCGCCGACCGCGGCCGCTATGACCTGCTCAGCGCCTGGCCGCTGGAACAACTGACGGTATCGCCCGACGAAAGTGGCGAGGCTTTCCTGCAACGCCTGCGCGATAACCTGACACGCCTGAGCGAAGCCACTTTGCCGGCACCTTATGAGTTGCCGTTTGCCGGTGGGTTGATCGGCTACCTGAGTTACGACTTCGGCCGACATCTGGAGCGCCTGCCGAGCCGGGCCAGTGACGACCTGCATCTGCCCGACGCGCGTTTCGGCCTGTACGACTGGGCATTGGTCAGCGATCACCTGGCGCTGACCAGCCAGTTGGTGTTCCACCCGACCCTGCCCGACAGCGAGCGTCAGCGCCTGATCGGGCTGTTCAGCCAACCGGCACCTGAAGCGATCGCGCCCTTCAAACTGCTCACCCCGATGACCGCCGACTTGAGCGCTGATGAGTATCAACAGGCCATCGAGCGCATCCAGCAGTACATTCAGGCCGGTGACTGTTACCAGGTCAATTTCGCCCAACGGTTTCGCGCGCCCTGCCAAGGTGATTCGTGGGCCGCCTATTGCGCCTTGCGTGAAGCGTGCCCGACGCCTTTTTCCGGATTCCAGAGCTTGCCTGACGGCGATGCCGTACTCAGCCTGTCGCCGGAACGCTTCGTCAAAGTCAGCCAGCGCCATGTGGAAACCCGCCCGATCAAGGGCACTCGGCCTCGGGGCCAGACGCCTGGGCAAGACGCCGCGAATGCCGCCGAACTGCTGGCCAGCCCCAAGGATCGCGCGGAAAACCTGATGATCGTCGACCTGCTGCGCAACGATCTCGGCCGGACCTGCCGCATCGGCTCGGTCCGGGTACCGGAGTTGTTCAGCCTGGAAAGTTATCCGAACGTGCATCACCTGGTGAGCAGCGTCACCGGTGAACTGGCGGATGATCGCGACGCTCTGGACCTGATCGCCGGCAGCTTCCCTGGCGGTTCGATCACTGGCGCGCCAAAGATTCGCGCTATGCAGATCATCGACGAACTGGAGCCGACCCGACGCGGCCTGTATTGCGGTTCGTTGTTGTACCTGGACGTGCGCGGCGAGATGGACAGCTCCATCGCCATCCGCAGTTTGCTGGTCAAGGACGGGCAGGTGTGTTGCTGGGGCGGCGGCGGGATAGTCGCGGATTCGGAGTGGCAGGCTGAGTATCAGGAGTCGATCACCAAGGTGAAAATCCTGCTCGATACCCTGCAAAACCTGTAGGAGCGAGCATGCTCGCGATGGACGTCAACGATGACGCGGGGTACCTGACACCCCGCGGCGCTCTCGGGTTCATCGCGAGCATGCTCGCTCCTACAGGGGGGTCGGCTTACAAGGTCAGGGGGCGGTTCGAAGCCTTGATGAACTCTTGCTTGAGCTCTTCAAACGTATGCACCGCCGGGAACTGCGGGAACTCGGCGATCACGTTATCCGGCGCATGGAACAGGATCCCGGCATCGGCCTCGCCCAGCATCGTGGTGTCGTTGTAGGAATCCCCCGCCGCGATAACCCGGTAGTAAAGGCTCTTGAAGGCCAGGACCGACTGGCGCTTTGGATCTTTCTGACGCAGTTGATAGCCCGTGACTCGCCCGCTGTCGTCGGTAATCAGACGATGGCAGAGCAAGGTCGGGAAGCCCAGTTGGCGCATCAACGGCTGGGAGAACTCATAGAAGGTGTCCGACAGGATCACCACCTGGAAGCGCTCGCGCAGCCAGTCGACGAACTCGATGGCGCCGTCCAGTGGCTTGAGCGTGGCGATCACTTCCTGAATGTCGGAAAGCTTCAGGCCGTGCTCGTCGAGAATCCGCAGGCGTTGCTTCATCAGCACGTCGTAGTCGGGAATGTCCCGGGTGGTGGCCCTGAGGGATTCGATCCCGGTTTTTTCGGCGAAGGCGATCCAGATTTCCGGGACCAGCACACCTTCAAGATCCAGACAGGCAATTTCCACAAGACACTCCCATTTGTATTGATTATTGAGTCGAGCGAGCAAAAAGATTGCCGAACTCTAGCGGCTAGGGCCTGCCTGCGCAACGCAGAGGATGCCCCGGCCCATGCAGCTTTTTGTTACCATCGGCCCTATATAGAGCGCCCAGCGCCACCGACCTGTAGGAAGCCGCCCTGATGAGCCCAACGTTCGACGTCGTGGAACTCGCCACGACCTATGCCAACAAATCCGCCCAGGACATCCTGAAACTCGCGTTTGCCGAGTTCGGCGATGACCTGTGGATATCTTTCAGCGGCGCCGAGGACGTGGTGCTGGTGGACATGGCCAGGAAGCTGAACAAGAACGTCAAGGTGTTCAGCCTCGACACCGGCCGCTTGCACCCCGAGACCTACCGCTTCATCGATCAGGTACGCGAGCACTACAAGATCGACATCGAGCTGGTGTCGCCGGACTACACGAAACTCGAACCCTTCGTGAAGGAAAAAGGCCTGTTCAGCTTCTACAAGGACGGACATGGCGAATGCTGCGGCATCCGCAAGATCGAACCGCTGCGCCGCAAGCTCTCCGGCGTGAAAGCCTGGGCCACCGGCCAGCGTCGGGACCAGAGCCCAGGCACTCGAAGCGCCGTCGCAGTAATGGAAATCGACACCGCGTTCTCCACCGCGGAACGCACCCTGTACAAGTTCAACCCGCTGGCGCAAATGACCAGCGAAGAGATCTGGGGTTACATCCGCATGCTGGAGCTGCCTTACAACAGCCTGCACGAACGCGGTTTCATCAGCATCGGCTGCGAACCCTGCACCCGCCCGGTATTGCCGAACCAGCATGAGCGCGAAGGCCGCTGGTGGTGGGAAGAAGCGACGCAGAAGGAATGCGGGTTGCACGCGGGGAATATCATCAGCAAGTCCAAAGCGTAAACCCACTGTAGGAGCGAGCCTGCTCGCGATGAACCCGAGAACGCAGCGGGGTATCAGGCACCCCGCGTCATCGTTGACGACCATCGCGAGCAGGCTCGCTCCTACAGTGTTATCTGCAGCTTCAAAAAGTGTGTACACACGACTGTCACCATAGGTGCCATTTGTGTGTGCACTTTTAGTTTCTGCGCCCCAGAAAGTTACATTCCTCCCCCCTGACGTGCGCCGCCACGCCCTCCTGAATCCCCCATTCAAAATAAATACCTGTTCAAGCGGTCAATTTATATTGTCAATTTTTCAATAAGTTGGCGAAAAACCATAACAAAACGAAATGAACGGCGCCGTTCATAGAACGTTCGACTGGCATGGATCTGGCTTAAGTGCATACATGTTTTGTATACAATCAATTCAAAACATACACACACTTTAGATCCGCAAGCCTGAAGCGCCCTATCCCGTACAGGCTGCAGATGCCCCGTAACCAATGATATTCGCCACCCGCGACGAAGATTTGTCGAGCCAAGGCTCATGCACAGTCATCGCGGCGTCGAGCATCAGGAGCCTGCCGGAATGCGTACCAGTCTCTCCAATAACAATATCGCTCTGGATCTACCCTCCCCCCAATCTACCCACACCGCCGACAATCAGGCGCAGGACTCCCCCGTGGTGCTCAGTCCTCGACTGCACAACAAGGACCTGGCACCGACCAAGGCCGAAGGCCGGCGCTGGGGTCGCTACAGCATCTTTGCCCTGTGGACCAATGACGTTCACAACATTGCCAACTACTCCTTTGCCATCGGCCTGTATGCCTTGGGCCTGGGCGGCTGGCAGATCCTGTTGTCCCTGGGGATCGGTGCGGCGCTGGTTTACTTCTTCATGAACCTGTCTGGCTACATGGGCCAGAAAACCGGGGTGCCGTTTCCGGTCATCAGCCGGATCAGTTTCGGTATTCATGGGGCGCAGATTCCTGCGTTGATCCGCGCCGTGATCGCCATCGCCTGGTTCGGAATTCAGACGTACCTCGCGTCCGTCGTTTTCCGTGTGCTGTTGACGGCGATCCATCCCGGGTTCGCCGACTACGACCACAACTCGATCCTCGGCCTGTCGACCCTGGGCTGGGTGTGTTTTGTCGCGATCTGGTTCGTGCAACTGGCGATCCTTGCCTATGGCATGGAGATGGTGCGGCGCTACGAGGCGTTCGCCGGCCCGGTGATTCTGCTGACCGTTGCCGCCCTCGCCGCGTGGATGTACTTGCAGGCCAACGCGACCATTGCCTGGTCGATCCGTGAGCCGCTGACCGGTGGCGAGATGTGGCGCAATATCTTTGCCGGTGGCGCACTGTGGCTGGCGATCTACGGTACCTTGATCCTCAATTTCTGCGACTTCGCCCGCTCTTCACCGTGCCGCAAGACCATCAAGGTCGGAAATTTCTGGGGCTTGCCGGTGAATATTCTGGTGTTCGCCAGCATCACTGTCCTGCTGTGCGGCGCGCAGTTTCAGATCAACGGCCGGATCATCGAAAGCCCGACCGAAATCATCGCCTCGATCCCCAACACCTTCTTCCTGGTACTCGGTTGCCTGGCGTTCCTGATCGTCACCGTGGCGGTGAACATCATGGCCAACTTCGTCGCCCCGGCGTTCGTCCTCAGTAACCTGGCGCCGAAATACCTGACGTTCCGTCGCGCCGGACTGATCAGCGCGACCATCGCCGTGCTGATCCTGCCGTGGAACCTCTACGACAGTCCGCTGGTGATCGTTTACTTCCTGTCCGGCCTCGGTGCCCTGCTCGGCCCGTTGTACGGCGTGATCATGGTCGACTACTGGCTGGTACGAAAAAGCCAGGTCAACGTGCCGCAGTTGTACAGCGAAGACCCCAACGGTCCTTATTACTACAGCCGCGGGGTCAATTTGCGCGCCGTGGCGGCGTTCATTCCCGCCGCCCTGATCGCCATCGTCCTGGCCCTGGTGCCGGGGTTCCACAGCGTGTCGCCGTTCTCCTGGCTGATTGGTGCCGGCATCGCCGGAATGCTCTACCTGATCATCGCCAAGCGACAGCCGCACTACGCCGATGTCAGCGGCGAAACCATCGCGGTCGAAAACGTCAGCCATTGACTCCATGGCGGCCCGGCAAAGTCGGGCCGCAGAACCATCCGCAATAAGGACTCCCCATGCGTATTCTCGTGGTCAACGTCAACACCACCGAATCCATCACCCAGGCCATCGCCCGCTCGGCGCAGGCCGTGGCCTCACCCGGCACGGAAATCGTCGGCCTAACCCCGCACTTCGGCGCCGACTCCATCGAAGGCAATTTCGAAAGTTACCTGGCGGCCATCGCGGTCATGGACCGGGTGATGTCCTACGACCAGCCATTCGACGCGGTAATCCAGGCCGGCTACGGCGAGCACGGCCGCGAAGGCTTGCAGGAACTGCTCAACGTGCCGGTGGTGGACATCACCGATGCCGCCGCCAGCACGGCGATGTTTCTCGGTCACGCCTATTGCGTGGTCACCACCCTCGACCGCACGGTGCCGCTGATCGAAGACCGCCTCAAGCTCTCGGGCCTGTGGGACCGTTGCGCCTCGGTTCGGGCCAGTGGCCTGGCGGTGCTGGAACTGGAACACGAACCGCAACGCGCACTGGAAGCCATCGTGCACCAGGCCGAACTGGCGGTCACCCAGGACAAGGCCGAAGTGATTTGCCTCGGTTGCGGCGGCATGGCCGGGCTGGACGAGCAGATTCGCCGGCGTACCGGGGTACCGGTGGTGGATGGGGTGACGGCGGCGGTGACCATTGCCGAGTCGCTGGTGCGGTTGGGACTGTCGACCTCGAAGGTGCGGACCTATGCGACGCCGCGGCCGAAAAACATCATTGGCTGGCCGGGGCGGTTTGCCCGGTAGACCGCGTTATCGTTCATCGCGGGCAAGCCTCGCTCCCACAGGTTCTGCGTCGTATCGCGGTGATGAGAACGAAGCAATACCTGTGGGAGCGTGGCTTGCCCGCGATGGCCACGCCTCGGTCCCGAGCCTGCCTCAAACCGCACTGAACCTCTGCCCCAACCCCCGCTCGGCAAACTGCTCGATGATGAAATCGACAAACACCCGGGTCTTGCCGGGCAGCAGTTTGTGTTCGGTGTAATAGATAGAGGTGTAGCCGTCGTCGATGTACCAGTCCGGCAACACCCGCTGCAACCTGCCCGCCTCCAGGTAACCCGAGGCGAACGGCATACTCACCAGCGCAATGCCCAGACCTTGTTCGGCGGCGACGCAGGCGGCCTCGGAGTCGCTCATGGTCATCCGCGCCTTGAGCGTCAACGGGCTGTGTTGCTGATTGCGGTGGGTCAACTGCCAGGAGCGCACGCGACCGGTTTGCGGCGAGCGGATCAGAATTCCGTCGTGGTGCTTGAGGTCGTCCGGCTCGGTGATTGACGCATGTACCGCCAGGTAATCCGGCGAAGCCACCAGTACCCGATGCGCCGGACTCAGCTTGCGCGCGACTACGCCCTGGGGTAATTCGAAGCCGCCGCCGATTGCCGCGTCGAACCCCTGCCCGATCAGATCGACCTGGCGGTTGTCGAAGTGCCAGTCCGGGTTGATCGCCGGGAATCGCCGCAGAAACTCGCCGAGCATCGGCACTATGTACAGGCAACCGAATACCGTCCCCATGCTGACCTTCAACGTACCCGCTGGCTGCCCACCGGCGCTGGCGAGGTTGGCCACGGCATTCTGGATGGTGTGCAGGCTGGTGCTGACTTCGCCGAGAAACAACTGACCGGCCTCGGTCAGCGTCAGGCTGCGCGTGCTGCGCTGAAACAATCTGACGCCCAGACGCGCCTCAAGCTTGGCAACGCTCTTGCCCACCGCCGCTGGCGTCAGGCTCAAGCGTCGCGCCGCTTCGGCGAAGCTGCCGACCTCGGCGCTGCGCACAAAGCATTCGATACTGCTGAAGGTTTCCATAGGCGCCACTATAAACTTTTGGTTTACACAGACTATCGCAATTATGGTCTACACAGCTCGTAATCCTGAATCGATACTAGCCTCCATCAACCGGGACATCTCGCCTCGGGACTTGGAGATCGACATGACTACTCAGAACCTCAGCGGCAAAGTGGCATTGATTCAAGGTGGTTCCCGCGGTATCGGTGCAGCCATCGTCAAGCGCCTGGCCGCTGAAGGCGCGACCGTTGCCTTCACTTATGTCAGCTCGACAGCCAAAGCCGAAGAGTTGCAACACAGCATCACCGCCAAGGGTGGCAAGGCCCTGGCCATCAAGGCCGACAGCGCCGACGCCGACGCGATCCGCGGCGCCGTGTCCGCCACGGTGGAAGCCTTCGGTCGCCTGGATATCCTGGTCAACAATGCAGGCGTGCTGGCCGTCGCACCACTGGCCGACTTTAAACTCGAAGACTTCGACCAGACCCTGGCCATCAACGTACGCAGCGTGTTCATTGCCACCCAAGCCGCCGCCAGGCACATGACCGAAGGCGGTCGCATCATCAACATCGGCAGCACCAACGCCGATCGCATGCCCTTTGCCGGTGGCGGCCCGTACGCCATGAGCAAATCGGCACTGGTGGGCCTGACCAAAGGCCTGGCCCGTGACCTCGGCCCGCAAGGCATCACCATCAATAACGTGCAGCCGGGTCCCGTCGACACCGACATGAACCCGGCCGAGGGTGACTTTGCGGAGAGCCTGATCCCGTTGATGGCCGTGGGCCGGTACGGCAAGGCTGAAGAGATCGCCAGCTTCGTCGCCTACCTCGTCAGCCCGGAAGCGGGTTACATCACCGGGGCCAGCCTGACCATCGACGGTGGTTTCGGCGCCTGATGCGTTGAACGCAAAGCAAATGTGGGAGCGGGCTTGCTCGCGAAGGCGGAGTGTCAGTCACCTCAATGTCGAATGACACACCGCCTTCGCGAGCAAGCCCGCTCCCACACTTTCCTTTGTCAGACCCACTCAAGCGCAGGCAAACCAAAGGCGTCCGGCTCGAACGCCTTCAACGTACGAAGAATGCCATCGGCGTGTGCGTACCTGGCGTCGGCCATTGCCGCATCCGGAATCGCAATCGCCGTCATCCCTGCCGCTTTCGCCGCGGTGACACCGAAGGGCGAATCCTCGAACACCAGGCAATCCTCGGGCGCGACGCCCAGACGCCGCGCCGCCGTCAGGAAAATATCCGGCGCCGGTTTGGCTGCCCCCACCTCGGGGTCATCGGCGGTGACGATGAAGTCGAACAAGGTGAACCAGTCGCGGTGCAGGGTGGTTTTCTGACCAAACGACTGGCTCGATGAACTGGTACCCACGGCAATGGGAATGTTGTTGGCCTTCAGATGCCGTACCAGTTCCTGTGCGCCAGGCATCGCCTGCGCTGTAGGAAAGCGCTCGCGCATCAGCGGCTCGCGGATCACCAGAAACTCTTCGGCGGTAATCGGCAGGTCGAGCGCTTCAACCACATAGCGCGCCAGATCCCCTGCGCCCCGGCCAATGATGTTCTGCTTGATGCTCCAGTCGAACGTTCGGCCATAACGCGCGGCGATGATGGACGTGACTTCGGTGTAGATGCCCTCCGTATCCAGCAGCAAGCCGTCCATATCGAAAATCACGGCCTTGATCGGGCCGAATGTTTTCAGCGGTGCATTCATCGCATCTGATCCGTTTTCCAAGGCATCCCGGACGGCGCAGGTGAGGCCCGCCCCCGAATGGATTAAAGGATTCAGCAGCATAACGAGCGTGGCTGTCTCAGAGCAATGATGAAATCCCGATCCACGCCGAATGGCTCTCGTGATTTAGCGATTCGCCCTACATCAAACGCCAACTTACCCGACTTCTTTCCTGGAAGATCCTCCGCAGAGTCTCAGGTCCTACATTCCGCCAAGCGAAAGTCTGCAGATGTTCGATCCCCAAAAGGTATTGGCATGTCCCGCCAGCGGCTCCCTGACACAGGCACACAGGTTCGCCGCCAGTATCGATACCATCGAGCGCACCGCCCCCCAAAACGGTCCGGTGTCGATGGTCACCGGTGAAGTTTCGCTGGCCCTCACGGACGGCACCCTCGACGGGAACTTGCCGTTCGACTTCACCCGCCTCTATCGCTCCCGTACCGTCGAACTCGACAACGGGCTCGGTTTCGGCTGGCAGCATTCGCTGTCACAGCATCTGGAATTCCACGGCGAGCAGGTGCTGTGGATCGACGCCGAAAACCGCCGCACGCCATTTCCATGGCCGACGACGGCGCGCCCACTGATCCGTAACAGACTGTCGCGGGCGACGATTTACCTCGGCGAAGAACCGGGCGAACTGATCCTCGCCCAGGCTGGCGACGCGGCACGCTTTTTTCATTTCCGCGATGGCCGACTGATCGCGATCAGTGACGCCTACGACAATCGCCTGACGGTACATCGGGACGACCTTGAGCGGATTCAGCGCCTGGACAACGGCGCTGATCGTGCCTTGCTGCTGCGTTATGACCTCAAGCACCTGGTGGCCGTCGACTATCAGGTGTTTCAGCGCTGCGGGCCCAAGGCGTACACCTGGCGCACCGAACAGACACTGGCCAACTACCGCTACGACGCCCGCCAGCGTTTGGTCGAGGTGACCAACGCCGCAGGTGAAAGCGAGCGTTATGACTACGACGAGCAGCACGTGATCCTGCAACGGCAACTGGCGGGCGGCGCGAGTTTCTTCTGGGCGTGGGAACGCTCCGGCAAAACCGCCCGTTGCGTCCATCATTGGGCCTCGTTTGCGCAGATGGAGGCGCGTTACGTCTGGGACGATCAAGGCACCGTGACGGTGAACAACGCCAACGGCAGCCAAGAGGTTTACGTTCATGACCCATACGCGCGACTGGTGCGCCACATCGGGCTGGACGGCGGCGAACAGCACAAGGCCTACGACAATCTGGGTCGATTGATTTTCGAGCAGGACACCCTCGGTGCCGTCACCCAATACCATTATGACGAAGCCCGTCGACTGAGCGCGCTGCTTGCGCCGGATGAGGCGCCCACGTCCTACAAGTATCGCCACGGTTTCCTGCACGCCCGCACCCGCGCTCAGGCGACGTGGAGCTACCAGCGCAATGCCCAGGGAGACATCACTGCCGTCACCGATCCCGACGGACAAACCACCCACTATTCCTACGACTCGCTGGGGCGCTTGCTGACGATCCGCTTTCCAGACCAGAGCATTCACCGGTTTGTCTGGAGCGTCCTGGGGCAATTGCTGGAAGAAACCTTGCCCGATGGTTCTCAGCGCATTTTTTCCTACGATGCGTTGGGGCGGAGGATTACCGGGCAGAACGAACACGGTGCCATCACCCGTTATGAGTGGGACTCCGTGGGTCGACTGAGCCGGACCACGTTGCCCACGGGCGCCTGCCGTGCCTGGCGCTACAACGCCTACGGTCGGATCACCGCCGAGACCGACGAACTGGGACGGGTAACCCGTTACGAATACGCCGACGACCTGCATTTGATCAGCCGTCGGATCAACCCCGACGGCAGCGCGCTGAAGTACCGCTACGACCATGCGCAATTGTTGCTGACCGAGATTGAAAACGAGGTGGGCGACACTTACCGTCTGGACTACACCCCGGGAGGATTGATCCGACAGGAAACCGCCTTCGATGGACGTCGTACCACCTACAGCTACGACGCCAAAGGCCAATTGCTGAAGAAAACCGAGTTTGGCGACGAAGGTTCGCAGCTGGTTACCGGCTATCAGCGTGACAGCGCCGGGCGGTTACGGGTCAAAACCTTGCCCGATGGGGTCCGGGTCGAGTACCGCTACGACACGCTCGGGCGACTGGTCAGCGTCGATGACGGCCGGGATTCTCCGTTGCAGTTCGAGTACGACCTTCAGGACCGACTGATCACCGAGCATCAGGGCTGGGGCACCCTGCGTTACGACTACGACGTCTGTGGTCGGCTCAAGTGCCTGCACCTGCCCGACGCCTGTATCCTCGTCTACCACCACGCCAAGGGAGGCGCCCTCACGGCCATCGACCTCAACGGTACACCCCTGACCCGCCATCGTATTGTCGGCGGGCGCGAACAGCAGCGCCAACAGGGCCTTCTGCTCAGCGATTACGCCTACGACGAGCAAGGCCGTTTGCAGGCCCATGTCATCAGCCAAAAACAACGACCGCTGTGCCGCCGTGAGTATGCCTACAGCGCCAAGGGCAACCTCTTGAAGGTTACCGACAGCCGCCACGGTTCACGCCGCTATCAATACGATGCACTCGACCGCCTGACCGGCGTATATCACGCCCGCAACCAGTGCGCAGAGCACTTCACCCACGACCCGGCCGGTAACCTGCTGATCCACGAGCGTCCCGGCCCGTGTGTTTTCCAGGGCAACCGCCTGCAGCGCAGTGGCAGTGGCAATGACGGCAGCTACTACGACTACGACGCCTTCGGCAATCTGATCCGCGAACGCCGCGGCCTGCCGCCCCTGGTGACCGAATACGCCTACGACAGCCAGCACCGCCTGATCGGCGTCAGCCCCCCGGACGGTAAAATTGTCAGCTATCGCTACGACGCTTTCGGTCGGCGCGTTCAGAAAACGGTTGAAGGCTACACCACGCAATACTTCTGGCAAGACGACCGGCTGATCGCCGAAAGCGGCCCCCGGCACTACCGCAGCTACATCTACGAGTGCAGCGAGCCCGGCGAGCCCGGTAGCTTCCGCCCGCTGGCGCTGCTCGACGGCAAAGGCCGGGCACAAGCCTGCGCCTACTACTTTCAACTCGACCACCTCGGCACCCCGCAGGAACTGACCGGCCACGGCGGTGCGATCGTCTGGTCGGCCAAATACACCGCCCACGGCAAACTCCGCAAATCGAGTCGCGAATGGCTCGAACAACCCTTACGGTTTCAGGGGCAATACTTCGACGCTGAGAGTGGACTGCACTACAACCGGCATCGCTATTACCATCCGGACTTCGGTCGTTTTCTGACGCCGGATCCGCTCAGGCCGGGCGCTGGGTTGAACCCGTATCGGTACACCCGCAACCCGACGGGGTGGGTGGATCCGCTGGGATCGGGCGATCCCCTCGGATCGATTCCTTCAGGAAGCACTCAAGTCCCGGACATCCTCACCGCCGCTTCGAAGTAGCCGGCTCTCCCGCACCTTCGGTATCTGCATCGCCGCGATCGTGCGGATCTGCCTCGACATTCTCGTCGCTCTCGTCGCTCGGCACTTGCTCCACGCCGGCATCATCGTCCGGCGGTCGTTGGTCGCGGCTCAAGGAGTCGGTAGGTGACGGCAGCGGATATTCCGGAGTTTCATCAACGTCGAAGGCCTTTGGATCAGTGTTCATATCGCACCTCTCATCTGACCTCAAGAGCAGGTCATGGCATATCGAGGACTGCGCGATGGACGCGTTCGACCAGGTAGACGATCGGTTGATGCGGCAACAGGGCTCAATCAGTCCTCGTCCTCTTCCTCATCATCAAACTCGATATTTCCCACATCGCCTGCGTCATCAGCATCGTTAAGTGGCACCGTCGCATCATCCATCAGCGACCCTGGATCTTCATTGCCGGGATCGTTGATGGATGGCTGTCCACTTGGGTCTTTGTCTTCCGTGCCTTCGGATTCCAGAGTCATGGTATGCCTCACTCAATCAGTGATGCTTTTTGTGGTGCTTGTTCGAGTGTTTATGGCCGCCACCGGAATGGGATCGGCCACTGTCATCCCCCAGATCATTGCCGATCGCACCGCCGGCTGCACCGCCAAGGCCGGCACCGATGGCCGATCCGGTCGAACCGCCAAGACTGTTGCCGACCACCGATCCGCCCGCCGCGCCCAAACCACCGCCTACCGCCGCTTCGGTGCGATTGTTCTTGGGTGCGGCAACGGCACTACCGGCCGCTCCGCCGACACCTGCACCAATCGCTGCGCCAGTACTGCCACCCACCTGGCCACCAACCACGTTGCCCAGCACTCCACCGAGACCACCGCCCACCGCGGCATCTCCATTACCGCCTGCCAGCGCTACCTGGGAAAGCAGCAATCCAAAAACAATCGCAGGCAACATCAATCGTCGAGTCATCGGGCTTGCGTTCTGTTTGCCGTCGGTTTTGGAGTTCATGGCACGCCTCGCATTCTTCAGGGGTATGGAAGATTTGAGCCGCTGCGGCGGGAATCGTTCATATATGAAAAAGCCCGGCATCAAGCCGGGCTGTTTCAAATCTGGATCAGCATCAGTGACGCTTGTGACCGTTGGCCAGGTTGCTGCCTACGCCGCCGCCCAATGCACCGCCCAGGCCTGCGCCGATGGTGGCACCGGACTTGCCACCCAGGCTTTTACCGATCACCGAACCACCGGCTGCGCCGACACCGCCACCGATTGCAGCGCTGGTGCGATGACCTTTTTTGGCGGCAACTGCGCTGCCCGCCGCGCCAGCAACGCCCGCACCGATCACTGCGCCAGTGCTGCCGCCCATCTTCTGGCCGACCACGTTACCCAATGCGCCGCCCAAGCCACCACCCAGTGCGGCAGTACCGTCACCGGCCATTGCACCTTGAGCAACCAGAAGCCCCAGAACCAGAGCAGGCAGTGTTAAACGCATGACAAAAACCTCAAAAAATAGGGGTACACAAAAGGGGCGAGATTGAATGCTTTTGCGCGGATAGAGTCCAGCACGCCGGTCCAACTTCGCGATTGGCGACGGTTGGACAGCTATTTTGGAAAAGGTTTTACGACGGGCAAAAAAAAGCCCGCTGGGGAAACGGGCCAGGTGTTGCTTTCTAACGGATAAGTCGAGACTACGGCAGCTGTTGTGAAAAGTTTGTGAAAGATCCCCACTTTAAAGAACTTGTCATGAAAACCTTTCAGACATGAAAAACCCCGTTCAATGACGGGGTCTGCCTGCGTTCGTCTACTTCCTGACCGGTGCTGTCACCTTGGGCAGGAACTTGCCCTTCAGGACCCGGCACGCCCTGGTCTTGATCTTGTCGACCTCTGTCTGGTCTTCGCCGAAACTGGCCACATACTGGGTCTGGCCACACTGCACGCAATTGTTGATCGGAAACTCTGCGCCATCGTCCTCGATATACGGATCAGCCATTTCTTCACCCCTTTCAAAGAGCGGGATCGACACCGGCAAGCCCTTTGCCTGAAAAATATCGACCGCCAAGGCTTTTGAGACTAGCTGGTCACTAATGGACTGTCCGTTCGAATTTCCATGTGACCGACGAATGGCCGCGATCCCTCATCGCAACTTGACCGCTGTCCCGGTCACAAACACGACGACCATCCCGCCCTTGCCGGCCGGCATGCTGATCTCATAGTCAAGCCCCACCACCGCGTCCGCCTGAAGCGCCCGCGCCCGCTCCTTGATCTCATCGGTGGCCTGAATGCGTGCTTCCTTCAACGCTCGCTCCAGCGTCTGGGAGCGCCCGCCGAAAATGTCGCGCATCCCGGCAAATACGTCACGAACAACGTTGATCCCTTGCACTGACTCGGCGCTGACGATGTCCAGGTAGGCGGTAATTTGCCGGCCTTCAATGGAGTGGGTTGTGGTGGTGATCATTGCTGTTTATTCCTGTTCAGATATTCAGCCAGCGCATCAAACGCCGGCAAAGTCACGGGATCATTGGCCGAGTTGCTGGTCACCGGGTGTAATGCGTAACGAACGATGACCATCGGCACAGTCGCTATGAACCTGGCTGTGCCACGAAAACTTGCGGAGGATGGAGCATGATGTCGATTCCATTCGAAGAATCCGGACAGTCTAACAGCCGGCTCGCCTTGTTCACTGCTTGCGTGGCCAATGCCAGAGTGCCCTGCTGCTATGCTGAAAAAATCGGTTCCCTGCACTTGAGACCATCAGCATGGCGGCAGAAGGCAATCATTCCCCGTTCACTTGCAAGGCTATGGCCTACTCGGCCACAGGCTTCCTTATAGCCTTGATCATTGCCACAAAGCTGCTCGACACTTACTTCGAGCTGACGTTGTTGGCTGAGACCAAGGGCTGGCTGCTACGTACATGGAGTTGGCTTCAGCTGGAAACGCCAATGCCGAATTGGTCACTACTGACGATTATCGTGGCTTTCGTCAGCACCCTGACTTTAGTGATCTACTACCGCGGCAATGAGGGAGCCTACAGCGAGCTACATGAGATAGAGCGAAAAATTTACAAAAAGAACAACCCACAGTTTCCACAGTTGACAGATAACCAAACGCTGCTGATGGAAGCTTTGGCCTATCACGCAAACTTCAGAAAAGTTGCAAACCTGGACTCGATTTGCAAACTGGTCTCACTCAGCAAGCTTGAAGTGGAAGAGGGTCTGAAGCAACTCCAGGCTAAACGTCTTGTGAATCAAAAAGTGACACGGGGTACTTTCGGCGCCACCATTTTTGAACTTACCCTGGCAGGTAAGGACTATGCGCAAGAGCGGTTTGAGCTGACGTAGCGGAGACTCGGGAAGTGGCGGGATGTATTGATTGGCACAACTGAAAAAGAAAAACCCCCGCAAACCGTAAGCTTGCGGGGGTTTTCAGAATGTGGCGGTGAAGGAGAGATTCGAACTCTCGATACAGTTTCCTGTATACACACTTTCCAGGCGTGCTCCTTAAGCCACTCGGACACTTCACCGTATCTCTTCAAACATGTTCTGTCTGTCGAGGCGCGCTAATGTAGTCGAAAGCTTTTCCGATGGCAAACATTTTTTTCAGAATTTTCATGCGGTTAACGCGATTCAGCGTTTGCGCGCCCTCTGGGCCATGGCAAACCGGCCAATCTCCGGCTTCGTACCCTCATCTATATAGAGGGGAATGCGCAGCAGGCGCGGCGGGCTGCGCCTGGCGGGCAGGCAAAGGGTGACTGGCGGGTCAGTCACGGCGCTTTACCTGGCCTGCGGCGGTGGGTAACGTCTGCCCAACTTTATTGAAAGGAATAGCGTCATGAGTGAGTTGATTTCCTACCATCTCGAAGACGGTATCGCGACCCTGACCTTGAGCAATGGCAAGGTCAATGCCATCTCCCCGGATGTGATTGCCGAATTCAACGCTGCGCTGGATCAGGCGGTGACTGATCGTGCGGTGGTGATCATTACCGGGCAGCCGGGCATTCTCTCTGGCGGTTATGACTTGAAGGTGATGACGGCCGGTCCTAGAGAAGCCGTGGCACTGGTGACCTCCGGCTCGACCCTGGCCCGCCGCCTGCTGTCGCACCCCTTCCCGGTGATCGTGGCGTGCCCGGGGCATGCGGTGGCCAAGGGTGCGTTCCTGCTGTTGTCGGCCGACTATCGCATCGGCGTAGACGGTCCGTTCAGCATTGGCCTGAACGAAGTGCAGATCGGCATGACCATGCACCACGCGGGCATCGAGATTGCCCGTGACCGCCTGAACAAAGTGGCGCTTCAGCGCTCGGTGGTCAACGGTGAGATGTTCAATCCACAAGGCGCCGTGGCTGCCGGTTTCCTGGATGTCGTGGTGTCGGCGGAAGAACTGCAAGGCACGGCACTGGCGGCGGCTCGTCAGTTGAAGAAGATCAACATGACCGCGCACAAGAACACCAAATTGAAAGTGCGCAAAGCACTGCTGGAAGCCCTGGACAACGCGATCATCCAGGACCAGGAGCATTTGGGTTAAGCCCTGATCTGCTGCAACGAAGAGCCCGACCGTCGTGTCGGGCTTTTTCGTATCTGTCCTGGTTAAACATCTGTAACCGCTCTAGACCGCATCTGACCAATTGGTCGGAAACATCAGCACAAACATCGGCTATCTCTCACTACTCTGGCAGCAATTGCCGAAAACAGTGCACATCCGTACACTGCGCCACCTTTTGTCCCGGTGGGGCCTGTAAATGCTGTTTTTGTTCCGTATGTCATTGATGGGCATGCATTTTATCGTGGCGGGTGTGCTGGGTGTAATCCTCGGCCTGTGCCGGCCTTTCAACCCGGACAACAGCCGCCTGTGCGCACGCCTGTATGCGTGGCCGGCCATGTGTATTTTGCGTTTGCGGGTGAAGACCGATGTCGGGCCTTTGATGGATAAACCTGACAGCTGCGTGATCATCGCCAATCACCAGTCCAACTATGACTTGTTTGTGTTTGGCAACGTGGTGCCCCGCCGTACAGTGTGCATAGGCAAAAAGAGCCTGAAATGGGTGCCACTGTTCGGGCAGTTGTTCTGGCTGGCCGGCAATGTGCTGATCGACCGCGGCAATGCGCAAAAGGCGCGCAAGTCGATGTTGACCACCACCCACACCCTGCAAAACAAAGACACTTCGATCTGGGTATTCCCGGAAGGCACGCGCAACCTGGGTGAGGAGTTGCTCCCCTTCAAGAAAGGCGCATTCCAGATGGCCATTGCCGCCGGGGTACCCATCGTGCCGGTGTGTGTCAGCAGTTACGTCAAACACATGCAATTGAACCGCTGGCGCAGCGGGAAAATCCTGATTCGCTCGTTGCCGGCGATTCCTACCGCCGGATTGAGCCTGGACGACATGCCCATGTTGATTGCCCAGTGCCGCGAGCAGATGCGTGAATGCATCGAGTCGATGGACCGGCAACTGCAAGCCGCCTGAACAAGAAAACCCGCCTGGTGCGGGTTTTCTTTTGCCTGCGAGACTTTACCGGCGAACTCGGCAGATTTAACTGACTCTCAAACCCTCGCGAGGCTAAGCTGATCGACACTGCCATTGCATTTGTTGCCAATTGAAAGCGGCCAAGAAGAAGTGAATCACCATCATGGGTAGAGTTGTTGCTGCTGCGGTTTATAGCGCCGGTAAGAAAGTCACCAATATCACCCTCGACGAAGGCGCAGCCTGGGCGGCAAAGCCCGGGCACTTTGTCTGGATCGGCCTGGAAGAGCCGAATGCCGAGGAACTCTACAACCTGCAACGTCAGTTCAACCTGCACGAACTGGCCATTGAAGACGCCCTGGAAAAGCACAGTCGGCCGAAGCTGGAAACCTTCGGCGATGCGCTGTTCATCGTTACCTACTCGCCGATTCGTAATGAAGGCAAGCTCGAGTTCATCGAAACACATATCTTTGCGGGCAAGGGTTACATCATTACCGCACGCAATGGCCATTCGGCTTCCTACGCCTATGTCCGACAGCGCTGTGAGGCACGTCCGATTCTGCTGGAGCACGGAGAAGATTTCGTACTTTACGCCATCCTCGACTTCGTCATCGAAAACTACCAGCCAATGGGTGAAGCCATCCATGCTGAAATCGATGAGCTGGAACACAACGTGCTGTGCAGTGCGCTGAATGAGCATGACATTCAGAAACTTCATGGCTTGCGTCGGGATGTCTTGCGCCTGCGTCGTTACGCGGCGCCGATGGTGGAGATTGGCGAAGAACTGCAAAAGCTGAGCTTCCCGTTCATTGACAAGAACATGCGTCCGTACTTTCGCGATGTGCAGATCCATGTAACGCGGCAGATGGAAGACCTGACAACCCTGGCGGATATTGCCAGCCAGACGATTGAGGTCGGGGTGCTGCTGGAGGCCTCTCGCCAGAGCGTGGTGCAACGCAAGTTTGCGGCCTGGGCGGCGATTCTGGCCTTTCCGACGGCGGTGGCGGGGATTTACGGGATGAACTTCCAGAACATGCCGGAGTTGGGCTGGCACTACGGCTATTTCGGGGTGCTGGGGTTTATTACGGTGGGATGCGTGGGATTGTGGGCCAGTTTCAAGAGGTCCGGCTGGTTGTAAGAGCGAGCTCGCGAAAAATCCAGGGGCGCCGCTGTGTACCTGGTTCAACGCGCTATCGTTCACGACCTTCGCGAGCAGGCTCGCTCCCACATTGATCTCTGCAACACCGAAGATCCACTGTGGGAGCGAGCTTGCTCGCGATGTTTTCAGCCTTTGACAGCGGCCGGCTTGTGCGCGACAAACCGCATCATCCATTCAGCAACCGTGGTGCCGTGGTGCTCCTGCTCCAGGCTCGCAATGCCTTTGGAGTAAATCTGCTGGCCCAGCGCATCCTGACGAATCTCCAGCAAGGCGCGGGAGTAGTCGTGGATGAATTCCGGATGCCCCTGGAAGCACAGCACCTGATCGTTGATGTGATAGGCGGCATAGGGGCAGAAATCGCTGGAGGCGATGACCGTGGCGTTCTCCGGCAGCGACGTGACTTGATCCTGGTGGCTGATCAGCAGTGTCAGCTCCTCGCGCACCGGGCTCATCCATGGCGCCTTGGCAGCCAGTTTGTAGTTGTGGGTGCCGACACCCCAACCCTGGCTCGCACGCTCACTCTTGCCACCGAGCAGCAATGCCAGCAACTGATGACCGAAGCAGACGCCGAGCAACTTGTCGCCACGCTCGTAGCGGGTCAACAGGTACTTCTTGAGGGTTTCGATCCACGGGTCGGTGCCGAAGGAGTCGGCCTTGCTGCCCGTCACCAGGTAGGCGTCGAATGTCAGGTCGTCGCTTGGGTATTCACCCTGCACCACGTTGTAGACGGTGAACTCGGCGGCAATCGGCTGCTGCGAAAACAGGTGTTTGAACATCTGCCCGTAGCCCTGATATTGGTCAACCAATTCCGGACGCAGGTGGTCGGTTTCCAGAATGCAGATGCGTAACGACATAAAAAATACCTGACACGTGATGGGAATAATGCACACCCCAGAGCCTGCCTCGAAACACGGTAACAAGGCAAGCCCCGAAATGTGTCATCGCGCCCTTAGAAGGCCTCCCCTTTTGCCGCTTTTTCCAGGAGCAGTGCAGGCGGCGCGAACCGTTCGCCATACTGCTTGGCCAGGTACTGGGCGCGGGCGACAAAGTCCTGTACGCCATACTGGTTGATGAACTGCAGTGCACCGCCGGTCCAGGCGGCGAAACCGATGCCGAAGATCGAGCCGACGTTGGCGTCCGCCGTCGAGGTCAACACGCCCTCCTCCACACAACGCACGGTTTCGATGGCTTGCACGAACAGCAGGCGATCACGCACATCCACTGGCGAAATCTGCCCGTCGGCTTTCTCGAAGCGTTTTTTCAACTCCGGCCACAGGTGTTTCTGGCCGCCCGCCGGATACTCGTAGAAACCTCCACCGGCAGCCTTGCCCGGACGCTTGAACTCATTGAGCAGCAAGTCGATGACGGCAAACGCAGGATGTTCTGTCAGTGGCTTGCCTTCTGCTTGCAGGTCCTTGGCCGTTTGCAGGCGGATATGGCTCATCAGGCTGAGGGAAACTTCATCAGAGATCGCCAGCGGTCCTACAGGCATGCCGGCCTTGCGTGCTTCAGTCTCGATCATCGCCGCGTTCACACCTTCGCCCAGCATGGCAATGCCTTCGTTGGTGAAGGTGCCGAACACCCGCGACGTGAAGAAACCGCGGCTGTCGTTGACCACAATCGGGGTCTTCCTGATTTGCAGGACGTAATCGAATCCGCGGGCCAGGGTTTCGTCGCTGGTATTGGCACCCTTGATGATTTCCACCAGCGGCATTTTTTCCACGGGGCTGAAAAAATGCAGGCCGATGAACTTGCTCTGATCGGGCACGGCGCACGCCAGGCCGCTGATCGGCAAGGTCGAGGTGTTGGACGCGATCACCGCGTCCGTACCGACGACCTTCTGCGCGGCCAACGAGACTTTGGCCTTCAGGTCACGATCCTCGAACACCGCCTCGATGATCAGGTCGCAACCAGCCAGGTCAGCATCGTTTTCAGTGGTTTGAATGCGCGCCAGCACCGCGTCACGTTGCTCGATGCTCATTTGTCCGCGGCCGACTTTCTTGTCCAGCAGCGCTGCCGAATGCGCCTTGCCCTTCTCGGCTGCGGCGAGGTTGACGTCCTTGAGTACCACATCGATACCCGCCGACGCGCTGACAAACGCAATACCGGCGCCCATCATCCCGGCGCCGAGCACGCCGACCTTGCGGGTGACATAAGGCGCAAAACCTTGAGGTCGCGAGCCGCCGGCATTGATTTCGTTGAGCTGGAACCAGAACGTGCCGATCAGGTTTTTCGAGACCTGGCCGGTGGTCAGTTCGGTAAAGTAGCGGGTTTCGATCAGGTGCGCGGTGTCGAAATCCACCTGCGCGCCCTCGACCGCTGCGCAGAGGATTTTCTCCGGCGCGGGCATCGTGCCCTGGGTTTTGCTGCGCAGGATAGACGGGGCAATCGCCAGCATCTGGGCGACTTTCGGGCTTGACGGTGTACCGCCCGGAATCTGGTAGCCCTTCACATCCCAGCGTTGTACCGCCACCGGGTTGGCGAGAATCCACGCCCGCGACTTGGCCAACAGATCTTCGCGGTCGGTCGCCAAGGCGTCGATCAAACCTGCCTGCAATGCCTGTTGCGGCCTCACCTTCTTGCCTTCCAGCAGGTACGGCAGGGCTTTTTCGATCCCGAGCATACGCACCATGCGCACCACGCCACCACCGCCCGGCAGCAGGCCGAGGGTGACTTCCGGCAGGCCGAGTTGCACCGCAGGATTATCCAGCGCCACCCGATGGTGGCAGGCCAGGCAGATTTCCCAGCCGCCGCCGAGTGCCGCGCCGTTGATCGCCGCAACCACCGGTTTGCCCAGGGTTTCCAGGGTGCGCAACTGCCCCTTGAGGGTCAGCACCATGTCGTAGAAGGCTTTGGCTTCGGGCTTGCCGACCTTGATCAATTCATTGAGGTCGCCACCGGCAAAGAAGGTTTTCTTGGCCGAAGTGATGATCACACCGGCGATGTTGTCCTTGTCGCCCACCAGGCGCGCGACGCAGTCGGCCATGGCCTGGCGATACACCGCGTTCATGGTGTTGGCGCTCTGGTCCGGCAGGTCGATGGTCAGGACGACAATGCGGTCCTGGTCTTTTTCGTAACGAATGGCTTCGCTCATAACGGGGTTCCTTGAAGTCCGGGCTCAGAGGCGTTCGATGATGGTGGTAATGCCCATGCCGCCGCCGACACACAGGGTCGCGAGGCCATAACGCAAGCGTCGGGCTTCCAGTTCATCCAGCAGCGTGCCGAGAATGGCGCAACCGGTGGCGCCCAGTGGGTGGCCCATGGCGATGGAACCGCCGTTGACATTGACCTTGTCCGGGTCGACCGCCATGTCCTTGATGAATTTCAACACCACCGAAGCGAACGCCTCGTTGACCTCGAACAGGTCGATGTCTTCGACCCGCAGCCCGGCCTTGGCCAACGCCTTGCGGGTCGCCGGCGCGGGACCGGTGAGCATGATGGTCGGGTCGGTACTGGTGACCGCCGTGGCGACAATCCGCGCCCGGGGCTGCAGCCCCAACTCCCGGCCCTTGGCTTCGGAGCCGATGAGCATCAGCGCCGCGCCATCGACAATCCCGGAGCTGTTGCCCGGGGTGTGAACATGATTGATCCGTTCGACATGGCTGTAGACCCGCAGCGCGGTGGCATCGAACCCCATCTGCCCCATCATCTCGAAACTCGGCTTGAGCTTGCCCAGACCTTCCAGGGTCGATTCGGCGCGGATGAACTCATCATGATCGAGCAGAATGATGCCGTTCTGGTCCTGCACCGGCACCAGCGACTTGTTGAACGAACCATCGGCCCGCGCCCGCGCTGCCTTCTGCTGGGAATGCAGGGCGTAGGCATCGACGTCCTGACGGCTGAAGCCTTCAAGGGTGGCGATCAGGTCGGCACCCACCCCTTGCGGCGTGAAATGGCTGTGCAGATTGGTCGCCGGGTCCAGCGCCCAGGCGCCGCCATCGCTACCCATTGGCACCCGTGACATCGACTCGACACCACCGACCACCACCAGATCCTCGAAGCCGGAACGCACTTTCATTGCGCCGAGGTTGACCGCCTCCAGCCCCGAAGCGCAGAAACGGTTGATTTGTACCCCCGCCACACTGACATCCCAATCGGCCACCTGGGCGGCGGTCTTGGCGATGTCAGAACCTTGATCGCCAATCGGCGTCACGCAGCCGAGCACCACGTCATCGACCTGGCTGGTGTCCAGCGCCGTGCGCTGCTGCAGCGCGGTGAGCAAACCGGCCACCAGGTTCACCGGCTTGACACTGTGCAAGGCGCCGTCGGCCTTGCCTTTGCCACGGGGCGTGCGTAATGCGTCGAAAATCAATGCTTGGGTCATGACGTCCTCGAACCGCAGTGCAGGAGAGTAAAAGCAGAGCGCTCACTCTTGGCCCGAGCCGCGTTTGATTCAATGACCGCAGCGCTCACAGATGTTGACGCACACGCTCAGACGGACGGTCGTGAACGACCGGATTAACCGATTCAGGACACCAAGCTGTCTAGCCAACGGGCGGCAAAGAAGCTGGCAATAGGCCTCATACCTTTTTTAAAGCAAATCGTGACAACACCATACGAAATGGATCTAAACCAAGCGCTGCGCGGGCTCTAAGGTGAACTTGTACGAAGTTGTCGTCGGGTTTTGCCGAGGCGCTCGTCACTACAGGAAGTGCAACGCGCTGCCAACATGGAGATATGCAGGCAGGCATCAGGAAATAACAATAAAGGCGGTCAAGCCATGTTCAAACAATCGAAAGTACGTCAAGCCGGGCTCATCCTTTTTGCCACCACGCTGTTGTTGATAGTGCCGAACCTGACCAAGGTCATCGGCTAGTCGCGTCTGAAAGATACGGCGTCACAGTTTTTGAATTGCCACTATCAAAATGTGACTGGCCCGCTACCCGGGCCAGCGTGGCTGTGCCACCCTTCATGGCACTTCCACGACATGGACGGCAATCACTTTGAAAATGCTCATTCTGCTCGGGGCCCTGCTGTTCGGCTCGCCCCTTTATGCCGCACAGCTAAATCTGGAGCTGGGCGCGAACAGTCGCACCTGGCGGACGGAGGAATTGCTCAAGCATCCCCAAGTGCAAACCATCAACATCAGCAACGACGTTTCCTACAAACGGGACATGAGCTACCGCGCCGTACCTCTGTCCGCGCTGCTGACCGGCATCAAGCCGGACGACCACCTGCAAGCCGTGGCCCTGGATGGCTTTGCCGCCGAAATGGCCGCGGCGCCGTTACTCAATACCCAAGGGGCGCGGGCCTGGCTGGCGATTGAAGACCTGGCCAAACCGTGGCCAGCGCTATCGGAAGGCAAGCCGGGTGCCGGGCCGTTCTACCTGGTCTGGACCGATCCGCAGGCCGGCAACATCAGCCCCGAGCAATGGCCGTTCCAGGTGGCGAGCATCAAGCGCCTGGCGCCCGTGGCCGAGCGCTTTCCTGCCCTGCTGCCCGATCCGTCCTTGAAGGCGGATGATCCGGTGAACAAGGGGTTTGCATTGTTCCAGAAGAACTGCCTGGCATGCCATCGACTCAATGGTGCCGGGGATGCGCAGTTCGGGCCGGACCTGAATATTCCATACAGCCCGACCGAGTATTTCGGCGCGGACTTCCTCAAGCGCTACATTCGCGATCCACAGAGTTTGCGCCAATGGCCGCAGGCGAAGATGCCCGGGTTCTCGGCCGAGGTGTTACCGGATGGGGATCTGGGGATGCTGGTGGGGTATTTGCAGCATATGGTCGGGCGCAAAATCAAGCCCTGAGTCTTGTGCTGCATGGACCGGCCTCTTCGCGAGCAAGCCCGCTCCCACATTGGAATGCGTTCCCCCTGTGGGAGCGGGCTTGCTCGCGAAGCGGTATCCCCGATTCTACTGTTGTTGCACTGAAATCACCGGCGCTGGCGTCGGTGAGACCAGCACCTTCGCGTGCATCTGCTCGCACCCGCCGCCCCGACGCATCCCGCGTACCGGGCAGGCATCCAGGTAATCCAGGCCCACCGCCAGTTTCAGGTGACGCTCCGGCCGGGCCAGTTCGTTGGTCACGTCGAAGCTGTACCAGGCGTCATCCAGCCAGGCTTCGGCCCAGGCGTGGCTGGCCAGGTGTTCGCTGCTTTCGCTGTACAGATAGCCCGACACATAACGTGCAGGAATGCCCAGGCTGCGGGTACAGGCAAGAAACGCATGGGTATGGTCCTGACATACGCCGGAGCGTCCGGCAAAGGCCTGGGCCGCGCTGGTGTCCACTTCCGTGGAACCGGGTGTGTAGGTCATATGCTGGTTGAGTCCATGCATCAGATCGATCAACGCCGTGCGGTCGCGGCGTTGCTTGCACGCCTTCTCGGCGAACGCACGCAGGGCGCCATCAGCTTCAGTCAAACGGGTGAAGCGCAGAAACGGCAGTGCCGACTGGCTCTCGTGTTCGGCCTCACGTAATTCATCGATATCAACCTGGCCGCGGGCACCGATGATGATCGCCTCATGAGGCTCATCCATGGTCAGTACATGCAGAATATTGCCGAACGGATCGAGTTGCGCCCGCACCGGACGCGGCAGGTCGAGCTGCCAGCTGAGCACGTGCTGGCGCTCGCTGTCGTGGGGTGTCAGCCGCAGATACTGGATGCTCGCCCGCACCTTGTCTTCGTAGTGATAGGTGGTCTCGTGGCTAATGGAAAGTCTCATGCCGCCTCCAGATAAGAACTGTGAATCGCGTTACCCAACTGGCGCACCAGCGGGATGAACTCGGTCAGCCAGGCGTGCAGGCCTTCTTCGAGAATTTCATGGATGCCGGTGTAGCGCAGGCGTGCATCCATTTCCGCCGCCAGGCGCTGTGCAGGACGACCGTTGGCCCCCGGCAATTGTGCGAGGATCTGGTCGATTTCTTCGGTGCAGGCGCGCAGGGAACGCGGCACATCGGCGCGCAGCAACAGCAATTCGGCAACATGCCGGGCGCCAGGGGCGTCGCGGTAGATTTCCGTGTAGGCCTCGAACGATGACAACGCCCGCAACAACGCGCTCCACTGGTAATACGCGTGAGCGGTGCCATCGCTGACCGCTTCGGCCTGGTCGCCGGCCATTTCGTAGCGGGCATCGAGCAGGCGCAAGGTGTTGTCCGCCCGTTCGATGAAGGTCCCCAGACGAATGAAGCGAAACGCATCGTTGCGCATGATGGTGCCGTAGGACGCGCCCCGGAACAGGTGGGAACGCTCCTTGATCCACTCGCAGAAACGGCTCATGCCGTAGCGACTGAGGCCCTGCTCGGCGATGCCGCGAATTTCCAGCCAGGTGGCATTGATGTTTTCCCACATGTCGGCGGTGATGCGCCCACGCACCGCATGGGCGCTGGCCCGTGCAGCACCGAGGCAGCTGTAGATGCTCGCCGGGTTGGCCGCATCCAGGGCGAAGAAATGCAGCAGCCGTTCGGCATGCAGTTCGCCATGGCGCTCCAGGTAATCGTCCAGGGTGCCGGTGATCAACAGCGGCATGGCCAATTCGTGCAAACCGTCGCCACGGCCGTCTTGCGGCATCAACGACAGTGAATAGCTGATGTCGAGCATCCGTGCGAGGTTTTCCGCCCGCTCCAGGTAACGCGACATCCAATACAAATCCGAGGCAGTTCTACTTAACATGGCAGGCTTCCTTTAATCCTCGACCACCCAGGTGTCCTTGGTTCCGCCACCCTGGGAGGAGTTGACCACCAGGGAGCCTTCGCGCAGGGCGACACGGGTCAAGCCGCCGGGCACCACCCGGGTTTCACGACCCGACAGGACAAACGGCCGCAAGTCGATGTGGCGTGGCGCAATACCGTTTTCGACAAAGGTCGGACAGGTCGACAGCGACAGCGTGGGTTGTGCGATATAGGCATGGGGCTTGGCGATGATGCGCGCGCGGAAGGCTTCGATTTCCGCCGCCGTCGCCGCCGGCCCCACCAGCATTCCGTAACCGCCGGAGCCCTGGGTTTCCTTGACCACCAGTTCTGGAAGATTGGCCAGCACGTGGGAAAGCTCAGACGGATTTCGGCACTGCCAGGTCGGCACGTTCTTCAGGATCGGTTCTTCATCGAGGTAGAAACGGATCATGTCGGTCACGAACGGATACACCGATTTGTCGTCCGCCACCCCCGTGCCGATGGCATTGGCCAATACCACGTTGCCGGAACGGTAGGACGACAGCAGCCCCGGCACGCCGAGCATCGATTCCGGGTTGAAGGCCAGCGGATCGAGGAAGGCGTCGTCGAGGCGACGATAAATCACGTCGACCGCTTTCGGCCCGTCAGTGGTGCGCATGAAGACCTTGTCGTCACGCACGAACAGGTCCGCGCCTTCCACCAGTTCCACACCCATTTCCCGCGCCAGAAACGCATGCTCGAAGAACGCACTGTTGAAGCGCCCCGGCGTCAGCACCACCACGCTGGGGTTATCGATGGGGCTTGAGCTTTTGAGGGTATCGAGCAACAGGTTCGGGTAGTGATCGATGGGCGCGATGCGTTGCGCCGCGAACAGTTCGGGGAACAGGCGCATCATCATCTTGCGGTCTTCGAGCATGTAGCTGACGCCGCTCGGTGTGCGCAGATTGTCTTCGAGCACGTAGTAGGTGCCGTCGCCGTCGCGCACCAGGTCGACACCTGAGATGTGCGAGTAGATATCGCGGTGCAGGTCCAGCCCCTGCATCGCCAACTGGTACTGCTCGTTGGCCAGCACCTGCTCGGCCGGAATGATGCCGGCCTTGATGATGCGTTGCTCGTGATACAGGTCGGCGAGGAACATGTTCAACGCCTTGACCCGCTGGATGCAGCCGCGCTCGACGACCCGCCATTCACTGGCGGGAATACTGCGGGGGATGGTGTCGAAGGGAATCAGGCGCTCTGTGCCCTGCTCGTCCCCATAGAGCGTGAAGGTAATCCCGGCGCGATGAAACAACAGATCGGCCTCGCGTCTCCGTTGTGCCAGAAGCTCGTCAGGCGTCTCGGCCAGCCAACGGGCAAACTCCCGATAATGCGGGCGGACCTGGCCGCCGGCATCGTACATCTCATCAAAATAGGTGCGGATCATGCCGTACTCCTTGTCACTCGGACGTCCAGACCTTCGCAAGGCCCGTGCCAGCGGCATAAACGCTTTGATATCAATCAGTTGGATAATCAATGCGCAAGTACCGCACCATTCCTGTGCGGCAAATGCTCCAATCTGATCGCCCCCGCTTCATTGCAAGGCGTGGCTATCGCCTATCACCAGCATAGCCAGAGTTGATTTCACTGCCCGGTAACAGGTGCGGATAATCTAGGCATTAGCTGAAAAGCACACCGAACTTCCCTTTTAGCCGCCTGCTCAGGCGGCTTTTTTTTGCCTTGTTGAAATGTTGAGAATCAAAATCAAAAGATCGCAGCCTGCGGCAGCTCCTACAGGCCATAAATGAAAACGGCCAACCCGAAGGTCAGCCGTCAATGCCGGTTGTCACTGTTCATAAGCCTATGCGAGTCGCCCTCGTACCTCCTGTTTCACACCCCAGCCTTCGATGATGCCGCCCAACGGCTCGACAACCGCTTCGAAACCCTGTTCGAAGTCGCCGATGTCGTCGTAGGTGGCATACATGACTTTGCACAACTCCAGCGCCCAGGCGCCATCGTCGCGCACACTGACTTGCGCATCCAGGGATTCACCACGGTGGAAATGACCTGCCGCCCTGCGTGCCCGCTCCTCATCCGGGAAAATGGCGTAGAACTCGATGGGATGAAACCGTGAAAAGTCAAAACCGCCTTCTTTCATGCGGCGCAGCACGCTGCTGCTGATGTCTTCTTGATAGGCTGTGCTCATGAAACGTCCTCCTCAAAACGATGGATAGACTTTCCGTACTCCCTCACCCGCAACCGAACAGCGCGAGCGACGGCAAACGATGTGCCGGCGGGAAACAAGCATGGAGCTGACAAGACCAGACCTTAGCGATTCATTCGCTGATCTCGCTTGCAGAGTAGCCTCAAGATAGAGCCTCTGCCAAGGCCCGGATGTGAATGCGACAGGTGTTGTTCAGATTGCAGTAATGTCGAGGATTTCAATGCTGTTCTGGGACTTGAGCTCTTTGACGCTCGCATCGGCGGTCCGCCCTTCCAGATCGTTCAGATCCAGTTCGGCAGCGACAGGAAGAAGCCGGGACTTGATGAGCTTGGCGGCGCACTCGTTGTCCGGGCGCTCATCGCACTCAAAGACCTCGTTAACGGTTTCGCCATGATCATCCACGAAAGTGATTTTCCACTTTTGCATTGATGCCTCCTCGATAAAACCCATGGATGGGCTTACCTTCATCTCGACCTTGTTAGCTGGCTAATTGTTCCGCCGCAATTCAATGTGGGAGCGGGCTAGCTCGCGAATAGGGGTGTGTCAGTTGACAGAATTGCTAACTGATACACCGCTTTCGCGAGCAAGCCCGCTCCCACAGGTGTTGCATTTCATCCAATCAATCGTTGCTTGGCTTGTTCACTGCCTGCAACACGTATTGCGGCAGGGCGAAAGCGCCGATGTGGATCTCAGGATTGTAGTAGCGCGTGACGATGCCGCTGCCCGTGAAACGCTGTTGCAGGGTTTCGCGGGTCAACTTGCGATAAGCGGTATCGGTCGCGCCCCAGGCGAAGGTCATCGAGCCGCCGATGTAGGTCGGCACAGCAGCCTGGTAGAAGTGCCAGTCCGGGAACAGGCTGCGCAGGCGACCGGCGGTAGTCTTCACTTCTTCGATCTGCATGAACGGCGTACCGTTCTGGGTCACCAGGATGCCGCCTTCGTTCAGGCAGCGGTGGCAAGCCTGGTAAAAGTTTTCCGAGAACAGCACTTCGCCCGGCCCGATCGGGTCAGTGGAGTCGGAAATGATCACGTCGAACTTTTCAGTGGTGGTGGCGACGAAACGCATGCCGTCGTCGATCACCAGGTTCAGGCGTGGATCGTCGAATGCACCCTTGGAGTGATTCGGCAGGAATTCCTTGCACATGTCGACCACGGTGCCGTCGATCTCGACCATGGTGATGTGCTCGACACTGCGGTGCTTGGCTACTTCACGCAACATGCCGCCGTCGCCGCCGCCGATGATCAGCACGCGCTTGGCGCTGCCATGGGCGAGGATCGGTACGTGGGTCAGCATTTCGTGATAGATGAACTCGTCGGCTTCGGTGGTCTGGATCACGCCGTCCAGCGCCATCACGCGGCCCATGCGCGGGTTCTCGAAGATCACCAGGTGCTGGTGTTCGGTGCGCACTTCGTGCAGCAGTTTTTCCATGCGAAAACGCTGGCCGTAGCCTTCGTAGAGGGTTTCCAGGTAGTCGCTGGTCGGGGTATTGCTCATGGGAAGTGCTCCGATGAATGCGGGTGGCAACGGACGGTTACCCGCCCATGATGGCCATTCGTTCGTCTCGAATGACCGGGAAAGGCGCGCATTCTACGTTGCGGAACATGACAGGTCGAATGTGGGAGCGGGCTTGCTCGCGAAGGCGTAGTGTCAGTCACGATCAATGTTGACTGATTCACCGCTTTCGCGAGCAAGCCCGCTCCCACAGGGTCGGTGTTGTTTGTGGGGATTCGGTCAGATTTTGACGTTGCCCCGCGGTCCGGCGATGGCCCAGATGATCAGCCCCAGCACCGGCAACAGTGCGATCAACAGTACCCAGAGGACTTTCATCCCGGTCTCGGCGCTGCTTTTGAATACGTTGATGATGGCCCAGATGTCCAGGGCAAAAATGATCAAGGCAACCAGGCTGTTGAACGTGGAACCCATGGTGACGCTCCTGAAAGGTGATTTGCCCTCTTAGGATAGACGGTCGTCGTGAGGGTTCCCTTTGATTTGACAGTATTTGGCTATCAGACGTGAATCGCCACTTTCAGGGCTTCCAGGGCGGGCGCGGCTGCGATGCCGGCTTCTGCGCACAATTGCAGCACGCGAGGCACGTCATTGCCGTACACCAGCACCACCTGCAATTCGTCATCGAGCAACTGGCTGAAATTCATCAGCGTGTAGCCCCCGTTTTCCTTGTTCAGGCTGCTCATTTGCACCTGGATGCGGTTGAGCGCGGTCAAGGCTTCGGTCTTGGCCAGTTGCTTGGGCTTTAGATTGAATTCCACACCCGGGCCGAACGAGGCGACGATCTGCGCGAACAGGTCCATGTAGGTGTCAGCCTGGAACAGCACCGTTTCCGGCAGGCTGCCGACCACCACCCATTCACCCAACGGGATCGGGAAGGTTTCGTCGTAGTTGATGTCCGGATTGGCGCTCAGAAAAGCCTGCGGATCGGCGTAGGCCTGGGCCGCTTCGTCTGCGACCTTGAGGATTTCGTCTTCGCCCATGCACCCGGAGCTGATTTTGCTGATGAGTTCGACGAGTGCGGTTTTCATGGGGCGGATCCTGTAGCGAGGGGGATTTTGAGGGCGCGAAGGATAGCGCATTAATGAGGGAAATGCGGACCTGTGGCGAGGGGGCTTGCCCCCGTTGGGTCGCGAAGCGGCCCCGAAACATTCAATTGGGGTACATCAGAAAGACCGCATATGCTGACTTTACGACTGCTTCGCAGCCGAACGGGGGCAAGCCCCCTCGCCACAAAAGCTCCCTCGCCAAAGGGTTCAACGTCAGCCCAGCAGTTTTTCCAGTTGAGCAACCGTATCGGAAGCCCCCATGGTCCTGGCAGCCTCCAGCGCAGTGATGCCATTGGCGTCCTTGGCCTGCGGGTCGGCCCCCTTGCTGATCAGGTAGTCGACCACTTCGACGCGGTTGAACATCGCCGCCATCATCAGCGCCGTGCGGCCATCGAAGGACGAGCCCTCAACCTGCGCGCCGCCCTCGACCAAGGCCTTGATCACCGCCAGGTCGCCCTTGAACGCTGCCCCGGCAATCGGGCTCTGGCCGTTGTCGTTGCGGATCTCCGGGTCGGCCTTGTGCTCCAGCAGGACTTTTACCGTGTCCACATGACCGTGGTACGCGGCCAGCATCAGCAAGGTATCGCCCTTGTGGTTACGCAGGTTCGGCGGCAAACCCTTGGTCAGCAGCGCGGCCATCATCGCCGCATCGCCCTCCCGTGCCTTGTTGAATACCTGTTCGGCAAATTCAGCGGCTTCTTCGGGGGTCATCTGGCGGCTTTTGTCTGACATTGGGCACTCCCTTTTCTGTCACTCGTAAAAGCCGACAGTTTCCCGAGCGGTCCTGGCACTGTCACTTGTTTTTTCTCATGGGCGGCCATAGCCAGATTCAATAGCGGTACTTGCCGCCGTGAATGTCGGACAACAATTGCTCCGTGACCTGCACGTAAGTCTGGGTTCCCGGCAGCCAGGCATAGATCGGATCATCACCGGTTCTACCCGGGTCGAAGGCTTCGTCCTTGAGCCGGGTCTTCTGATACTTGAAAGTCCCGGTGGTTTCCATTTTCACTTTCACCCGCAGGAACAACGGCACCGCATAGGCCGGCATTTGCTCACGGGCAAAGGCCAGCAGTTCGCCGAAGTCCAGGGTGGCCAGGGATTCGGCGGGAGTGATCGCGGCCATCCCGGCCCGGCCATTGGTGTTGCGGATTTCCACGCCGTAGGCCACGGCTTCGGAAATATGCGGGTGCCGCAGGAGGATGTTCTCGACCTCCGTGGTCGACACGTTTTCGCCCTTCCAGCGGTAGGTGTCGCCCAGGCGGTCGACAAACTGCGCATGACCAAAGCCGATGCTGCGCAACAGGTCGCCGGTGTTGAAGTAGCGGTCACCCTTTTGGAACACATCCTCAAGCACGACCCTGGCGGTTTTCTGCGGGTCGGTGTAGCCGTCCAGCGGAGCCTTGTCGTCGATTTTTGCCAGCAACAGCCCTTGCTCGCCCTTGGCGACCTTGCGCATCAAGCCACTGGCTTCACGAATCGGCGCCCCGCTGTCGTGGTCGTACGCGACCAGCTCCCAGGACATCAGGGAAAAACCGATGGTGTTGTCGAAATTGAGAATGTTGGTGAACCCGATATTGCCGTCGCTGGCGGCATAGAGTTCGCAAATGTGATTCACCGCAAAGCGGGTCTTGAACTCGTTCCAGGCGCCGGGACGCAGGCCGTTGCCGATCATCTTCTTCACATCGTGCCGGCTGTCGTCGACGCTCGGTGGCTGATCGACCAGGTAGCGGCACAGTTCGCCAACATAACCGATGGTGGTTGCCTGGTATTTGCGTACATCGCTCCAGAATTGACTGGCGCTGAATTTGCGGCGGATGGCGAACCCGCTGGCACCACTGACGGCCGAGCCCCAGCACACGCAAAGGCCGGTGGCGTGGTACAGCGGCAAGGTGCAATAGACGACATCGTCCGGGCGCATGTCCAGCGCGATCATGCCGAAGCTCGCGCAGCTGCGCATCCAGCGGCCATGCTTGAACACTCCGGCCTTGGGCAGCCCCGTGGTGCCCGAGGTGTAGATATAAAAGCAGGGATCGTCAAAGAAAATCTGCTGGCTGCTGGCCGGGTTGTCGCAGGCTTCGTCGAGGCTGACGGTCATCAGGTTGATGAACCCTTCAGGCGCGATACCCGGTTGGCGAGAGGTGTCCTGATCGGCGACGAACCAGGTTCGGGCAGACTGGATCGCCACCCGATCTCGTATCGCCAGATACGCCGGAACCAGCTCCTCACCGACAATGATCGCCACCGGCGCCACCAGATTCACACTGTGCACCAGGGTGTCGCGGGTCTGCGAGGTATTGAGCAAAGCACTGATCGCGCCGACCTTGGCCACCGCCAGAATCGTCACCAGCAGTTCCGGGCGGTTCTCGATGAAGACCGCCACCACGTCACCCTTGCCGATACCTTGGCCGATCAGGTGATGGGCGATGCGGTTGGCCCACTGGTTGACCTCGCAGTAACTGAGCGTGACGTTGTCCTGCAACAGCGCCGGGCCATCCGGGTTGCGCAATGTGGCTTGCTCGAAACTCCAGCCCAAACCACACGCCTGGGTCGGGTCCTTGACGTTGGCGGCCTTCATGCCCTTGACCAACCGGGGGATGGTTTTGGCGATGGAAGGCAGCTTGCGGAGCATCATGCCCCAGGTAATCGTGTCGTTCGACGTGCGGCTCATGATGCTCCCGTTCGCTGTTTTTTTATTGTCGGGCGGCGATGTCTGAGGCCGAAAATACGTCAACGGTTCTTGAGCTGTACACGCGGTTTTTGAAATGTTTTGTATCTGCGATCTTGATCCGCGATCTGATCCACGGTCGATACGATGCCCCGCGTGAACCCTGCCATGAACAATGGTTCCATCGAATCGCCGAGCGACCTCGCAAAATGCAGGATGCACGATGGCCATTCATGCAGATTGCACGAATGCAAAAATCGCCAAAAACAGTAAGCAATTGATTTTTATTGATATTTATCAAACAAAAACACTGGCACAAAGGCTGCAACGGTCTCTCCACGCCATTCAAGTCATCACGGAGCTGAACGACATGAGCCTGATCCAGGAAAAGTTTTCGTCCCTGTTCTCCAACTACACAGTCGCCACCCAGGCCCGTCCTGACGGCGGGATCCTGCTGACCCTGAGCGGCGGCGAAGGCAAAGTGTTCAAACGCTCGATTTCCTACCAGCAATTGCACAACGGCGACCAACTGACGTGGGTCATCAGTGCGATTCGCCGCGACCTCGCCGAACAAGCCAGTGAACTGCCGCAGATTTCCTTGCTGCAAAGCCAGCAACGGTTTGCCTTGCCGACTTATCACTCGCTGTAAAAAAATGTGGGAGCGGGCTTGCTCGCGAAGAGGGTGTGTCAGTCAACATCAACGTTGAATGACACACCGCTTTCGCGAGCAAGCCCGCTCCCACAGGGTTTGTGGCGTTTAGAAAGTTGCGGGGTTTATCCGCGCAAAGCTGTCCACGGTCACGTGCCCCGCCAGCTCACCACCTTCACGAGCCAGGCCGCAAGTGGCCATCCCTGCTGCACGCGCCGCATCCAACTCTTCGACGATGTCCGACAGGAACAGAATCTGCCGCGCCTGGAGGTTGATCGCCTGGGTGATGTTGGCGTAGGACTGCGCCTCGCGCTTTGGCCCCGAAGTCGTATCGAAATAGCCGCTGAACAGCGGCGTCAGGTCCCCCGCCTCCGAACAGCCGAAGATCAACCGCTGGGCCTGGATAGAGCCGGACGAATAAACGAACAGTTGAAAGCCATCCTGATGCCAGCGCTTGAGCGCTTCAACGGCGTCCGGGTACACGTGGCCCTGCAACTGCCCGGCCTTATATCCCTGCTCCCAGACCATGCCCTGTAACGCTTTCAACGGCGTGGCCTTGCGGTCTTCGGCAATCCAGCCCAACAGGATCTCGACGACCCGTTCAACGTCGGCGTCCGGCTCATTGCTGTCGCGGCGTACGGCGGCCAGTTGTTCGGCTACGTCAGCGCGCCCGGCCTGCTGACGAACAAACGCCGGCAGGTGTTTGGCGGCATAGGGAAACAGCACGTCGAACACAAAACTCACCGCGCTGGTGGTGCCTTCGATGTCGGTGAGAATCGCTTTGATCGGCATCGACTCAGTCCTCCAGACGCGGGAATTGGCTGGCGATGTCTTCACCGGTGAAATTGGCCACCCAGCCTTCCGGGTTGTTGAACAGGCGGATCGCAATGAAGTGCGGGTGCTCGCCCATGTCGAACCAGTGTTTGGTTCCGGCCGGCACCGAGATCAGATCGTTTTTCTCGCACAGCACGGCGTAGACGTAATCGTCGATGTGCAGGGTAAACAGACCACGGCCGGCAACGAAAAATCGTACTTCGTCCTCGCCATGGCGGTGTTCGTTGAGGAACTTGGCGCGCAGTTCGGCTTTTTGCGGGTGATCGCTGTTGAGGCTGATCACATCGACTGTGATGTAACCGCGCTCGGTCATCAGCTGGTCGATTTGCTCTTGATAGGCGGCAATCACTTCTTCCTGAGTGGCGCCCGGCTGAAGCCTGGTGGCGGCTTGCCAACGGTCGAAGCGCACGCCTTGTTCAGCCAGGGTCGAGGCGATGTCTTCGAAATGGGTCAGCACCTTGTTGGGGATTTCAGGGCTGGAGACGTGATAAACGGACAGGCTGCTCATCAGGGCAACTCCTTAACGGTTCATGCTTTAACGTTCGAGAGCGAGCGTATCTTCAACTCGCACTCGAACAAAAATTCAAAGGCCTCGATCTGCCGCAGGGCATCGCTCATGCGCGCACCCCAGGTGTACAGGCCGTGCCCGCGAATCAGGTAGCCGACGCAATCGGGATGGGCGTCCAGCCAAGGCTGCACCTTGGCGGCCAGGCGCGCAATGTCCTGGTCGTTGTCAAAAATCGGCACACGCACCCGGGACTCGTGGGTCGTCACACCGCTGAAGGCTTTTTGCAGTTCGTAGTCTTCGAATTCGATGAAGTCTTGCGGCGTCAGGCGTGACAGCACGGTGGCATTCACCGAATGGGTGTGCAGCACCGCGCCGATCTCGGGCCGCCAGCTGTAAAGCTGAGTGTGCAGCAGGGTTTCGGCGGACGGCTTCTTGCCCGGCTCCAGGCTATTGCCTGACAGGTCGGTGGCCAGTACATCGTCCATGCCCAACTGGCCCTTGTGCTTGCCGGAGACGGTCAGCAAGGCTTCGGTCGGCGACAGGCGGGTCGAGTAATTGCTGCTGGTGGCCGGCGACCAGCCGCGGCCATAGAGAAAACGCCCGGCGTCGATGATTTGTTGGGCGAGGTGTTCACGGGTAAGGCTCATGGCCTGTCCTCTTGCATACATGTGGCAATGATAACGGCAGCCGCGAGCGCTGCGAGGCTGGCAATACTAAAGGTCAATGCGGCGCCAAGGGCGTTCCAGCTGTAACCGGAGTACAACGCGCCCAATGCCCCACCGGTGCCGGCCAATGCGGCATACAGTGCCTGACCCTGACCTTGCTGGCGCGCACCGAAGCTACGTTGCACGAATTGAATGGCAGCGGCGTGAAAGCTGCCGAATGTCGCCGCGTGCAACACCTGGGCAAACAACAGCACCCAGAGAAACTCCGCCAGCGAGCCCAGCAACAGCCAGCGCAACGCCGCCAGCAGAAAACTGGCCATCAGCACCCTACGCAGCGAAATGCGAGCGAGTATCCGGCTCATGGCCAGAAACATCAGCACTTCGGCGACCACACCGACCGCCCAGAGCATGCCAATCACGCCGCGGCTGTAACCCAACCGCTCAAGGTGCAGGGTCAGAAACGTGTAATACGGTCCATGGCTCATCTGCATCAACGCCACGCAGGCGTAAAACGCCAATACACCGGGGCTGCGCAGTTGCTTGAGAAATCCTTCCCCCGCCACCCGATTACCCGGTGTCGGTTGGGCATTGGGCACCCACAGGCTGCTGAGCACGATGCCGACCAGGATCAGCACCAGCGCCGCGGGGTAGATGTCGAGGCTCAGCCATTCGAACAGCCGGCCCAGTGCGACCACGGTGATGATGAAACCGATCGATCCCCACAGACGAATCTGGCTGTAACGCGCGGTCTGCCCCTGCAAGTGCGCCAGGGTGATGACTTCGAACTGCGGCAACACCGCGTGCCAGAAGAACGCATGCAAGGCCATGACCATCGCCAGCCAGGCGTAGGTCTTGCTGACGAAAATCAGCGAGAAGGTCAGCAGCGTGCACACCACGCCGAAACGCACGATGGCCAGCCGCTGCCCCGTGAAGTCGCCCAGCCAGCCCCAGATGTTCGGCGCCACGCAGCGCATCAGCATCGGGATCGCCACCAGCTCGCCGATGCGGGCGGCGCTGAATCCCAGGTGATCGAAATACAGCGCCAGAAACGGCGCTGTCGAACCGAGCAAGGCGAAATAGAACAGATAGAAACTGGAGAGCCGCCAGTACGGGAGCGCCGCAGTCGCCATCAGACGGCTGCGACCAGGAGGTCAGCCATTTACAGCTGACCCAGCACCGGCGTGCTCACACACACATCGGCGTTCTGCCCACGGTGACGCAGCAGATGATCCATCAGCACGATGGCCATCATCGCCTCGGCGATCGGCGTGGCACGGATACCGACGCACGGGTCATGACGTCCCTTGGTGATCACTTCCACCGGGTTGCCATGGATGTCGATGGAACGGCCCGGCGTGGTGATGCTCGACGTCGGCTTCAGCGCCAGGTGCGCAACGATAGGCTGCCCGGAGGAAATACCGCCGAGAATGCCGCCGGCGTTGTTGCTGAGGAAACCTTCCGGAGTCATTTCATCGCGATGCTCGGTGCCGCGCTGGGCGACGCTGGCGAAACCGGCGCCGATTTCCACGCCTTTGACTGCGTTGATGCTCATCAGCGCATGGGCCAGTTCGGCATCGAGACGGTCGAAGATCGGTTCGCCCAGGCCTGGCATCACACCTTCGGCCACCACGGTGATTTTCGCGCCGACCGAATCCTGGTCGCGGCGCAACTGGTCCATGTAGGCTTCCAGTTCCGGCACTTTGTCCGGATCCGGGCTGAAGAAAGCGTTCTGCTCGACCGATTCCCAGGTCTTGAACGGGATTTCAATCGGCCCGAGCTGGCTCATGTAGCCGCGAATCACGATGCCCTGGCTGGCCAGGTATTTTTTCGCAATCGCACCGGCCGCAACGCGCATCGCGGTTTCACGGGCCGAGCTGCGACCGCCACCGCGGTAGTCGCGCTCACCGTACTTGTGGTGGTAGGTGTAGTCGGCGTGGGCCGGGCGGAACAGATCCTTGATCGCCGAGTAGTCCTTGGACTTCTGGTCGGTGTTGCGGATCAACAAACCGATGGCGCACCCCGTGGTGCGGCCTTCGAACACGCCAGAGAGGATTTCGACTTCGTCGGCTTCCTGGCGCTGGGTGGTGTGGCGGCTGGTGCCGGGCTTGCGGCGGTCCAGGTCCCGCTGCAGATCCTCCAGGGATATCTCCAGGCCCGGCGGGCAGCCATCGACAATGGCGACCAACGCCGGGCCATGGCTTTCGCCCGCGGTGGTGACAGTGAACAGCTTGCCGTAGGTATTGCCGGACATGCAGGACGCTCCGTGAAATGAACCTGAATACGTAATGCGCGCCAGTATACGCAGGCTACCCAAGTAGTTCATCCTCGAACCTTATGGGTGCCTGTGAGTCCAACCGGCATCTTCTTGATGATGGCGTGATGATGCTGCGAGTTCTAGCCTTGAGCCTTACCCTGATTTCCGGCTTCGCCCAGGCGACTGTCCTGCAACGGCCGATCACGTTGGACACCGGCACCGGCGAGCTTTTCGGCTCTTTGCTGCTGCCCAAGTCCGACAACCCGGTACCCGTTGTCCTGATCATTTCCGGTTCCGGCCCTACGGATCGCGACGGAAACAACCCTGACGGCGGGCGCAACGACAGTCTCAAGCGCCTGGCCTGGGTGCTGGCCAAACACAACATCGCCAGTGTGCGTTACGACAAACGCGGTGTTGCAGCAAGCCTGGCCGCGACACCGGACGAACGCAATCTGACGGTCGACGCGTACGTTTCCGACGCCGAGGCCTGGGGCCAGAAGCTCAAGACGGATCCGCGTTTCGGCAAACTGATCGTGCTCGGACACAGCGAAGGCGCCTTGATCGCCAGCCTGGCCGCGCCAACCATCGACGCCGATGCGGTGATTTCCGTCTCGGGTAGCGCGCGACCGGTCGATCAGGTGATCCGCCAGCAACTGGGCAATCGCCTGCCACCGCCGTTGCTGCTGCGCAGTAATGAGTTGCTCGACAGCCTCAAGGCCGGGAAGCCCGACGACAATGTGCCACCACCCTTGCAGGCCATTTTCCGTCCGAGCGTGCAGCCGTACCTGATTTCACTGTTCCGCCAGGAACCGGCTGCAGCGTTTGCCAGGTTGAAGATGCCGGCGCTGATCATCCAGGGCAGCAACGACATCCAGGTCGGCGTCAATGACGCCAGGCTGCTCAAGGCCGCCAAACCGGACGCCGAACTGGCACTGATCGAGGGCATGAACCACGTCATGCGCATCGTGCCCAACGACGTCAAACGCCAGCTGGCCTCCTATAAAGACCCGCAATTGCCTCTGGCAGCGGAACTGGGCGCGCGAATCCTCGGGTTTATTGACGGAATTCGCACCAGTTAACGGCTCCTTACCCTCCAGTCCCGGGAAAAACGGCCGATAAGCCTTTGTCGCCAACACATTGGTTGGCAACAAGCTGAGCTTGGACAGGATCTCGCCGTTATGACTGACACCCAGACTTCAACCGACACCACCGCTGAAACAGAAGCACCGCCAGCGGTCGAGCTGCCCTGGGCGGACGTCCACGTCGAGCACCACAAGATGCTCCGTCTGGCGCCGCTGAAGACTGATCGCAATACAGGCGGGCGCCCATTGCGCTTTGTCGAGTTCGGCTATGCCGAGCGCAACGACAAGGCGCGCAGCCTGATGCGCATGAGCATCACCCTGCCCTCCCAACGCGTGCGCAAGGAACAGAATCATCTGGATGTGTGGGTCGATCACGCCGAAAAGCGCGTGCATTTCGGACCGGAAAGCGGTTTGCAGGTCGAACCGCTGAACCGCGGCATCGGCCGATTCATGATCGCCCAGGGCATCAATTGGGCGAAGAAGCGCTGGCCCACCTACACCGTCGACGGCTTTGACCTGAACAACAAGGAAGCGCTCAACGAAGACACCCGCCTGCGCCGCGATCATTTTTTGCGTGTGCACGGTTTCGACGTGGTGTATGCCGATGCCCAGCATTTGAAAGGCAGCGTCAAAGCAGTCAAGGTCGGCGACCTCGCGGGGGACTGGAACAGCGAAAAACTGCAGGTCGTGGAGATTCTCGAGGCGGCACAGATGCTCCAGCAAGCCGAGCAGAACCTGGCCGAGCAGGAAGTCAAACTCAAGAAACACGAAGAGAAGGTCAGCAAATACAAACGCGAAGACGCCGGGCTGCGTTTCACCATTACGTGCCTGGTGGCGTTTGCGGTGTTTCAGGCGGGGTTGTTGATCTGGATTGCCACGCACCGCTGAAGGCTTGAGACCGCGGTGCGGCTATCGCGGGCAAGCCACGCTCCCACAGGATTCGCGCCGTACTCAAATGATGCGGCACACACTGAACCTGTGGGAGCTGGCTTGCCAGCGATAGGATTTCAACCAATCAGACGCGGGAAGCGAACAACGCCTGATGCTCACGGCACTGCTGCGCGCTCAGCATGAACACACCGTGACCACCGCGCTCGAACTCCAGCCAGGCGAAGTCGACTTCCGGGTACAACGCCTCGACGTGCACCTGGCTGTTGCCCACTTCGACAATCAGCAAGCCTTTCTCGGTCAGGTGATCCGCCGCTTCGGCAAGCATGCGACGTACAAGGTTCAAACCGTCATCGCCGCACGCCAGGCCCAGTTCCGGCTCGTGCTGGTATTCGTCCGGCATGTCGGCGAAATCTTCCGCATCGACGTAGGGCGGGTTCGACACGATCAGGTCGAAACGCTGGCCAGGCAAGCCCTCGAAGCCGTCGCCCTGCACCGTGTACACGCGCTCATCGACACCATGGCGCTCGATGTTCTGATTGGCCACTTCCAGTGCTTCGAACGAGAGGTCCGCCAGCACCACTTCGGCGTTCTGGAACTCGTAAGCACAGGCGATGCCAATGCAGCCGGAACCGGTGCACAAATCGAGAATCCGCGCCGGCTCGTTGGCCAGCCACGGGGTAAAACGGTTTTCGATCAGCTCGCCAATCGGCGAACGCGGGATCAACACACGCTGATCGACGATGAACGACATGCCGCAGAACCAGGCCTCGCCCAGCAGGTAGGCCGTTGGCACCCGCTCTTCGATGCGGCGCTTGAGCAGCAGCTGCAAGTGGACCACTTCGTCTTCTTCCAGATTGCAGTCGAGGTAGCTGTCGGCGATTTCCCACGGCAGGTGCAGCGCGCCCAGCACCAGTTGACGGGCTTCGTCCCAGGCATTGTCGGTGCCATGGCCGAAAAACAGATCCTCCCCATGGAAGCGGCTGACGGCCCAACGGATATGGTCACGCAGGGTGCGAAGGCGGGAAGTGATCACGACGGCAAACTCCAGAAAAATCGACGGGCGATTCTACCAGTCAAACGGCGCCACGACGACGCAGGAAAACGACCGACTCAAATGTAGGAGTTATCCGTTTTTTAGCCGGGCTATTGAACAAAACGTGACTATTGACAAGGCTAGAGGCCAGCAACCACGGCACCTACGATCGTAGCGATTCACAGAACCGCTCAGCCAGAGGACAATGGCGCAAAAGCCCCACTCCAAGGAGCCCCAGAATGTCCGTTCCAAAAACGATGTTTCAACTCAGCGGTCGCGGTTATCCGGCAGCCAAACTGAGTCATGCGACCCTTATCATCATCGATGCCCAGAAAGAGTATTTGAGCGGGCCGCTAGCCCTCAGCGGCATGGATGAGGCCGTCGCGAACATCAAGCAGTTACTCGCCGCGGCCCGTGCCGCCGGCCGGCCGATCGTGCATGTGCGCCACCTCGGCACGCTCGGTGGCATGTTCAACCCGCAAGGCGTCGGTGGTGAATTCATTCCGGGTCTTGAGCCACAGAGCGACGAAACCATCATCGGCAAATTGCTGCCGAGCGCGTTCCACGGTACCGAACTGGCCAAACGCCTGGAGGACCTCGGCGCCCTCGACCTCATCGTCTGCGGCTTCATGAGTCACTCGAGCGTCAGCACCACTGTGCGCGCCGCGAAGAACCTGGGTTTCCGCTGCACGCTTATCGAAGACGCCTGCGCCACACGCGACCTGCCCTACAAGGGCGGTGTCCTGAGCGCCGCGCACGTTCATCAGACCGAAATGGCGATCATGGGCGACAACTTCGCCACCCTTGCGCTGACCTGTGAACTGATCTGATCGACGCTCAATGAGCGGCCTGGAACGCCGCTCATCCGCAAAAACCTCTCATTTGCCGTAATTGTCTTAGCCTCAGGAACATCCCGGTCAACTCCCGGTCGAAGGGCCGATACCCATTGAGGAAGGTCGGAATGAAGTTATCCGATGGTTTTGACGCTCGCCGCTTGCGGCCCAAAGGCCAACACAACTGGCGTTTTCGAATCGGCGCGACGTTCGCGGCATTGCTGGCGATGTGCGGCGTGTTGCTCGCCATGGCCGGTACCGCCAGCCTGTTCGGCCACGTACCTGCCCTGGGTGAACTGAACACCAGCCGCACCGGTGCTGCCGTGATCCTGGCCATCGGCCTGTTCGTGCTGTACCTCGGTGTCTGGTTGTGGCGCCGTTGCCGCCGTCGCTCGCGGCAGTCGCGGGAACTGGCCATGTCCCCGCACCTGATGAAAAAACACGACTGAGACAAGCGCCGCGCGCGTTTTTGTCGCGCCCGATTCGCTTCGAGTTGGGTAAACTGGCCGCCCTTCGCGGAGGCTGACATGCAAGACGACGATTTTTCCCTGTTCAAAAGCGCGATCCAAGGCGTCAAGCCGATCAAGCACGATCGCGCCGAAACCGGCAAACCCAAGGCTGACCGTGCGCAGATTGCCAAGCTGCGTCAAGCGGCCACCGTGCGCACCGATGCCACCACCGTTGACGGTCTGTCCGATCAGTTCGTCATCGACGTCGGCCCTGAAGATGAGCTGATGTGGGCCCGCGATGGCGTGCAGGAAAGCCAGATGCGCAAGCTCAAGATCGGTCAGATTCCATTCGAAGGCAGCCTCGACCTGCACGGCATGAGCGTGGAAAAGGCCCGGGAAACCCTTTGGGCGTTCCTCGCCGAAGCAACCAAATTCGAAATCCGCTGCGTGCGCGTCACCCATGGCAAGGCAGTACGCCTGGACGGCAAGCGGCCGATGATCAAAAGCCACGTCAACACTTGGCTGCGCCAGCATCCGCAGGTGCTCGGCTTCACCTCGTGCCAGGCCAAACACGGCGGTGCCGGGGCGGTCTATGTGATGCTCAAACGCACCATGATGGAAGGTCGCGACGAGTAAAGCTGATGCGCCACGCTTGCAGCGTCGTGTCCGTCACCGTACCCTTGCCCTTTGCGTAAAATCCCACAGGTAGTTTCATGTCCCTGGAACAGAATTACACGGCGATCCTCGGCCAGCTCGGCGAGGACGTTTCCCGCGAAGGCCTGCTCGACACGCCAAAACGTGCCGCCAAAGCCATGCAGTACCTCTGCCGCGGCTATGAACAGACACTGGAAGAGGTCACCAACGGTGCCCTGTTCAGCTCCGACAACAGCGAAATGGTGCTGGTCAAGGACATCGAGTTGTACTCGTTGTGCGAACACCACCTGCTGCCGTTCATCGGCAAGGCGCACGTTGCCTACATTCCGAGCGGCAAGGTCCTGGGCCTGTCGAAGGTGGCGCGGATCGTTGATATGTACGCCCGTCGCCTGCAGATCCAGGAAAACCTCAGCCGCCAGATCGCCGATGCGGTCCAGCAAGTCACCGGCGCCCTGGGCGTTGCAGTGGTGATCGAGGCCAAGCACATGTGCATGATGATGCGCGGCGTGGAAAAGCAGAATTCGTCGATGATCACTTCGGTGATGCTCGGTGAATTCCGCGAGAACGCCGCCACCCGCAGCGAATTCCTCAGCCTCATCAAGTAATTCGCGGCACGAAGAAAACCGGCATTCATCGCCGGTTTTTTTTCGTCCGTGAAAAATCAGGTAAGCTGCGCGCCCTTCTTCGTTAGCACCGTGAGGCTTTCAACGTGTTCGTAAAAGCGCTTCGTGTCGGCCTTGGCCAACTGATCATCTTCATCGACTTCATCACGCGCCCGGGCAAGAAAAAGCGCCCCGCCGCGGCTCAGGCCCAGGTCGAAGCGGCCGCCAAAGGCCTGACGCTGTATCAATTCCACGCCTGCCCGTTCTGCGTGAAGACTCGCCGCACCCTGCGCCGCCTGAACGTGCCGGTGGCCCTTCGCGATGCGAAGAACAACGAACAGGATCGCCAGGCCTTGCTCGAGCAAGGCGGCAAGATCAAGGTGCCGTGCCTGCGTATCGAAGAAAATGGCCAGACCACCTGGATGTATGAGTCCAAGGTGATCATTGATTATCTGGACAAGCGTTTCGCGGCAGCCTGATGTTTTTTCGGTGAGGCTGATGGCCTCTTCGCGGGCAAGCCCGCTCCCACAGTGGGAATGCAGACACCTGTGGGAGCGGGCTTGCTCGCGAAGAGGCCGGCACAGGCACCGCAAACTTCAGACAAAAGTAAACCGGCCCTTGCGCCGGTTTATTTGTTTTCAGGCCGCTTGCGCCGCCTGCGCCTGACGCACCACCGCCGCCAGCCGCTTGAGCCCCTCCTCCAGCCGCACCGGGTCAATGTGGCTGAAGTTCAACCGCAAATACCCGTGATGCTTGTCCGGCTCGGGGAAGAACGGCTCGCCCGGCATGAACGCCACATCCTTGGCCAACGCCGCATTGAGCAAGGTTCGAGTGTCCAGCGGCTGCTTGAGTTTCAACCAGAAAAACAGCCCGCCCTGTGGCTCGTTCCAGTCCGCCAGATCAGAGAAGTGGGTTTGTAGCACCAGCTGGAACGCATCCCGGCGTTCCCGGTAAAAATCCCGTAGTTCACTGCGATGCTGCTGATACTTCTCGGTTCCGATCCATTGCAGTGCCTGCCACTGGCCAACCCGGTTGGTGTGCAGGTCCGCCGACTGCTTGAGTTTCAACAGATGGGGAAACAGGTCCGGGCTGGCGATCAGATAGCCAACGCGCAAACCTGGCAACAGGGTTTTCGACACCGTACCGGTATAGATCCAGCTGGCCTTCTTCAAGCGACCGACAATCGGCGTGGCGCTGCCACCGTCGAAAGTCAGTTCGCGATAAGGCTCGTCTTCGATCAGGGTGACGCCGAACTCGTCGAGCAGCGCTGCCACCGCGTCGCGCTTGGCTTCGCTGTAACGCACCGCCGAAGGATTCTGGAAGGTCGGGATCAGGTAGATGAAGGCCGGGCGGTGTTGCTCCAGGCGAGCGCGCAGCTCTGCCAGGTCCGGCCCGTCAGCCTCCAGCGGCACGGTCAGGCAATCGGCGCCGAACAGCTGGAAAATCTGCAATGCCGCCAGATAAGTCGGCGCTTCGAGCAGGATTTCGGCGCCCTTGTCGATGTAGAGCTTGGCAGCCAGATCCAGAGTTTGCTGTGAACCACTGACCACCAGTACCTGACTTGCCTCACATGCCACCCCCAACGCTCGCGCCTCGGCGGCCAACGCCTCACGCAGCGCCGGTTCGCCCTCGCTCATGCCGTATTGCCCCATGGAAAGCGGCATCTCGGCCCAATCGACCTTCGGCAGCATGGCTTCAGCCGGCAGACCTCCGGCGAACGACATCACTTGCGGGCGCTGGGCCGCGGCGAGGATTTCACGGATCAAAGAACTTTTAAGGCGTGAGACACGTTCGGAAAAAGCCATGGGGATCACCGGTAGCGAGGCATGAGGAAAATGAGTCAAACTTGTTGACCGAAATTACGCTTCTTCGAATGGATACGTCAACATGCTTGACCTTAAAAACCCGCTTTCCCAACAGCAAGCCATGGAAGCGTTTTTCTTCGGCTACCAGGCTTTCACCGCCAAGGCCGATGAAATGCTCGAACGCCGCGGCCTGAGCCGGGTGCATCAACGCATTGTGTTTTTCATCGCTCGTTATCCGAACCTGAGCGTCAAGGAATTGCTGGCCTTGCTTGGCGTAAGCAAGCAGGCGCTGAACATGCCGTTGCGGCAATTGCTGGAGATGCATCTGGTCGACAGCGTCGCGTCCGAATCGGACAAGCGTAAGCGGTTGCTGGAGTTGACTGCGGAAGGCGCGCGGTTTGAGCAAGCGTTGAGGCGCGAGCAGGTGAAATTGCTGGAGCGGGTGTTTGCCGAGGCTGGGGAGACGGCGGTGAATGGGTGGTTGGCGGTGAATCTGGCGTTGGGGAAAAGTCAGGCGCTTACCGACTGAATCAGTCTGCCTGCTGATTTTTATGCTGGCTGTTCCGGCCTCTTCGCGGGCAAGCCCGCTCCCACAGTGATGGATGGTGTCCACAAATCTTGTGCCTGACCGGGTTTCCTGTGGGAGCGGGCTTGCCCGCGAAGGGGCCGGTACAGGCGATATATCCCTATTGCCAAACTTTTCGTCGACAAAATCAAAAACATTATTTGCATTCTTTGTATACAAAAGCATAATCCACTTCGTGCGAGTTCCTGACCAAGCGGTCAACAAATTCGCAAGTGCCTCAAAGGGCCGCTGCCACCCTCATGGGTCCGGCCCTGGAAATAAAAATAAAACTCTTGAGGAGTATTCGCTGTGGAAAGCCGCAAATCCGAAGCATCGACGCTGGATCTCTCGCCGCCATTACGCAATGGCTTGCTGGAGCGTCTGTTCAAACTCAGCTTGCACGGCACCACGGTGAAGACCGAGCTGATTGCCGGTCTGACAACCTTCATCACCATGGCTTACATCATTTTCGTCAACCCCAACATCATGGCTGACGCCGGGATCGATCATGGTGCGGCATTCGTCGCCACCTGTATCGCTGCAGCACTCGGTTGCCTGTTGATGGGCCTGTACGCCAACTGGCCGGTCGGCCTGGCGCCAGGCATGGGGCTCAACGCCTTCTTCACCTACACCGTAGTCGGCACCATGGGCTACAACTGGGAAACCGCCCTCGGCGCGGTGTTTGTTTCCGGTGTGTTGTTCATGATCCTGACCTTCTCGCGGATCCGCGAATGGCTGCTCAACAGCATCCCGGTCAGCCTGCGCTTCGCCATGGGCGCCGGCGTGGGTCTGTTCCTGGGGCTGATCGGCCTGAAAACCGCGGGTATCGTCGTCGATAGCCCGGCCACGCTGATCAAGCTCGGCTCCCTGCGCGAACCCGGCCCGCTGCTCGCTGCCGTGTGCTTCCTGATGATCGCCATCCTCAGCTATCACAAGGTGTTCGGCGCAATCCTCATCAGCATCATCACCGTGACCCTCGCTGGCTGGGGTCTGGGCCTGGTGCACTACGAGGGCATCATGTCGGCCCCGCCAAGCCTGGCTCCGACCTGGATGGCCATGAACGTCGCCGGCGTGTTCAACGTCAGCATGATCAGCGTGGTCCTGGCGTTCCTCTTCGTACACATGTTCGACACCGCCGGCACCCTGATGGGTGTTGCTCAACGCGCCAACCTGGTAGGCGCTGACGGCAAGATCGAAAACCTCTCCCGCGCCATGAAAGCCGACAGTGCTTCCAGCGTATTCGGTGCAGTAGTCGGCGTTCCGCCGGTCACCAGCTACGTGGAAAGTGCTGCCGGTGTTGCAGCGGGTGGTCGGACTGGTCTTACCGCAGTGACCGTAGGTGTGCTATTTATTGCAGCCATGTTCTTCGCGCCGCTGGCCGGGATGATCCCTGCCTATGCAACCGCGGGTGCACTGATCTACGTAGCAATGCTGATGATGGGCGGCATGGCCCACATCGAATGGGATGAAGCGACCGACAGCATCCCGGCGATCGTCACTGCAATCATGATGCCTCTGACCTTCTCGGTCGCCGATGGCATCGCGCTGGGCTTCATCACCTACGTGGCGTTGAAGGCCGGCACCGGCAAGTACAAGGAAATCTCCGTAAGCCTGTGGGTGCTCTGCGCGATCTTCATCGCCAAGTTCATCTTCCTTTAAACCTTACGCGGGACCCGCTTCAAAACAGCCTCACCCCGTCGGGTGAGGCTTTTGTGCAAATGGAGGAAAGTGATGAATCTGGAAACCTGGCTGCTGTTCAGCGGCGCTGCGCTGATAGTGATCCTGATCCCGGGGCCGCTGTCTTTGCTGATGATCAGCAACAGTCTGAATTACGGCCTGCGCCGCTCTTACCCGGCCTTTCTCGGCGGCGTGTCCGCATCGATCTGCCTGCTGAGCGCTTCGGCGCTGGGCCTGGGGGCGTTGCTACTGGCGTCGGAACAGCTGTTCAGCGCCCTGAAGATTCTTGGTGCCCTTTACCTGTTCTACCTCGCCTGGCAGAGCTGGCGGCAATCGCGCCTGCCTTCCCACGGCGCCGAAGTGCCGCAAACAGCGCCGGTGCCTCGCTTTCGTGCACTGTTCGGCCGTGCCTTCATGCTCGGCGCCAGCAACCCGAAGGACATCCTGTTCTTCGCCGCTTTCCTGCCGCAGTTCTTGAGTGCCGAACAGCCGTTCCTGCCGCAGCTGCTGGTGATGATTGTCACTTGGACACTGCTGGATCTGGCCTGCAAGCTGGCTTATGGCCTCGGTGCCCATGGTGCGGCGCGGTATCTGCGCAGTGGCAAGGGCCAGAGCTGGTTTAACCGGATCAGTGCGGGGTTGTTCAGTGGTGCGGGGACTGCGTCCCTGCTGAGCCGCTAAAAGCTGTAGGAGCGAGCTTGCTCGCGATGGACGTCAACGATGACGCGGGCCATCTGAATGCCCGCTTTGTCTGGGCCTCCATCGCGAGCAAGCTCGCTCCTACAGACGAAAAAAAGCCCGCAGTGTGAGCGGGCGAAAGACCAAAGAAGCTATATGCGCAGTCGCTTCCAGGGTGCAGCAGCTGCTTGGGGGATCAGCTGCCGCGATAGGTGGAGTAGCTGTAAGGCGAAATCAACAACGGCACATGGTAGTGATCCTGCTCGGCGGAGATGCCGAAACGCAGCACCACGACATCCAGGAAGGCCGGCTCCGGCAGCTTGACGCCGCGGGCGCGGTAGTAATCGCCGGCATGAAACTGAACCTGATAGACCCCGGTGCGGTAGTCATCACCTTGCAGCAGCGGTGCATCGACACGGCCATCGCTGTTGGTTATCGCGCTGGCGACCAATTCCAGGTGCGATCCTTCAACGCGGTACAACTCGACCTTGATCGAGCTGCCCGGGCAACCGTGTGCTGCGTCCAAAACGTGTGTAGTCAAACGTCCCATTGATTCTGCGCGCCTGCCTGCGTGGAGCAGTCAGACTTCGCGCCTCCCGAAGTCAGTTGAAAAGGAGACCGCACCGATTCGGAGCACGAAAAGTTGCGGCGAGCGACTGATTAAGACACTTTTAAAAAAAATTGTACACAATAAAAACGACATTTTTCGCGTTATACCCGGCACTTGCACATTTACCGGCGATTTCCCGCCGAACTGCACACTCCATAGACCCGTCATCAAATTACTGACCAGTCAGGCAGATTTCTTGCAGGCTCACGCCAATAGCAGTAAAAGATGACAGTCGGTTAAAAATGCGAAAATTCAGGCTTACAAAGTGAATATAAAGTTGTATACAATCAGCCCATCGCTGTGACGCCAGCCTGCCACCAATCTCCAGCTGCGTCACACCAACCGTCATCATCGAACAAGAAGGAAGCCTGCAGTGAGCGCTGACTACCCACGCGACCTGGTCGGTTACGGCAGTAACCCTCCTCATCCACACTGGCCGGGCAATGCCCGCATAGCCCTGTCGTTCGTACTCAATTACGAAGAAGGCGGCGAGCGCAACATCCTGCACGGCGACAAAGAGTCCGAAGCCTTCCTCTCGGAAATGGTGTCTGCCCAGCCGCTGCAAGGCGCGCGCAACATGAGCATGGAATCGCTTTACGAGTATGGCAGCCGTGCCGGCGTGTGGCGGATCCTGAAGCTGTTCAAGGAATTCGACATTCCGCTGACCATCTTCGCCGTGGCCATGGCCGCCCAGCGTCACCCGGATGTGATCCGCGCCATGGTCGATGCCGGCCACGAGATCTGCAGCCACGGCTACCGCTGGATCGACTACCAGTACATGGACGAAGCCCAGGAACGCGAGCACATGCTCGAAGCGATCCGCATCCTCACCGAAATCACCGGTGAACGCCCGCTGGGCTGGTACACCGGCCGCACCGGCCCGAACACCCGTCGCCTGGTGATGGAAGAAGGCGGTTTCCTCTACGACTGCGACACCTACGACGACGACCTGCCCTACTGGGAACCGAACAACCCGACCGGCAAGCCGCACCTGGTGATCCCGTACACCCTGGACACCAACGACATGCGCTTCACCCAGGTTCAGGGTTTCAACAAGGGCGACGACTTCTTCGAATACCTCAAGGATGCGTTCGATGTGCTCTACGCCGAAGGCGCCGAAGCACCGAAGATGCTGTCGATCGGCCTGCACTGCCGCCTGATCGGCCGTCCGGCGCGTCTGGCTTCGCTCAAGCGCTTTATCGAATACGCTAAAAGTCATGAACAGGTGTGGTTCAGCCGTCGCGTCGACATTGCCCGCCACTGGCAGCAAACCCACCCGTACCAAGGGGCCGCGAAATGAGCGCCTTTCAAACATTGAAACCATCGACATTGAGCCGTGACGCCTTCGTCAAAGCCTTCGCCGACATCTACGAACATTCGCCATGGGTGGCCGAAAAGGCCTTCGACCTGGGCCAGGATGCCTCGATCGACGAGATCGAAACCCTGCACCAGCGCATGAGCGACATCCTGTTGAGCGCCGATCACGAAAGCCAGTTGGCTCTGATCAACGCTCACCCGGACCTGGCCGGCAAAGCCGCCGTCCAGGGCCAGTTGACCGAAGCCAGCACTAATGAACAGGCTGGCGCCGGTATTCACCAATGCACGGCCGAAGAGTTCCAGCGCTTCACCGAGCTGAACGACGCCTACAAAGCCAAGTTCAAGTTTCCCTTCATCATGGCGGTAAAAGGCAGCAACCGGCATCAGATCCTCGCAGCGTTCGAAACGCGCATCCACAACCCGGTCGACACCGAGTTCAAATGCGCGCTGGCGCAGATCAACAAGATCGCCCTGTTCCGATTACTGACCCTATAGCAAGCCTGGCCCAGCGATTTCATGAACGCCGAAACCGCCCAGGGCCTTGCAAGCATCCCAAGCCAACTTATTAAAGGCAGACAAGAAGAATGAAAGCTTACGCCGTACCTTTCGAGAAGTTCGTCAACCTGGCCGACGCCCGCCTGGGCACCAAAATCATCTCGGTCACCGATGACTGGTTCGCAGACGCCAACCGTCTGTTCCAACCGACCCCGGCCGTATGGAAGGAGGGCGTGTTCGATGACAACGGCAAGTGGATGGACGGCTGGGAATCGCGCCGCAAGCGCTTCGAAGGCTTCGACAGCGCCGTGATCCGCCTGGGCGTACCGGGTTCGATCAAGGGCGTCGACATCGACACTTCATTCTTCACCGGCAACTTCCCGCCATCGGCGTCCCTGGAAGCCTGCTTCCTGGCGTCGGGCGAGCCTGATGAAAACACCCAGTGGACTGAAGTGCTGTCCGCTGTCGAGCTGCAAGGCAACAGCCACCACTACCACGAAATCAGCAACGACCAGGCCTTCAGCCACCTGCGCTTCAACATCTACCCGGATGGCGGCGTGGCCCGCCTGCGTGTGTACGGCGTGCCGTTCCGCGACTGGTCGGCCATCGGCGACAACGAGCAAGTCGACCTGGCCGCCGCCCTCAACGGCGGCCGTGCCCTCGCCTGCTCCGATGAACACTTCGGCCGCATGAGCAACATCCTCAACCCGGGCCGTGGCATCAACATGGGCGACGGCTGGGAAACCGCGCGTCGCCGTACCCCGGGCAATGACTGGGTCATCGTCGCGCTGGGTCATGCCGGTGAAGTCGAGAAAGTCATCGTCGACACCCTGCACTTCAAGGGCAACTACCCGGACAGCTGCTCGATCCAGGGCGCCTTCGTGAAGGGCGGCACCGACAGCCAGATCGAAACCCAATCGCTGTTCTGGCGCGAACTGTTGCCAAGCCAGAAGCTGGAAATGCACGCCGAACACACCTTCGCCGAGCAGATCAAGGCACTGGGCCCGATCACCCACATCCGCCTGAACGTGTTCCCGGATGGTGGTGTAAGCCGCCTGCGCGTATTGGGCAAGGTCGCTAAATAAGCGGTGAGGCCATTCGCGAGCAGGCTCGCTCCCACAGGGGTACGCGGTCGAAATGTGGGAGCGAGCCTGCTCGCGAAGACAATAGAACAGACAACAACGAATTCGGATAAGAAGACCAGCATGCGCACACTGACGATTGAACCGCTGACCAAAGAAGCCTTCGCCCCTTTCGGTGACGTGATCGAAACCGACGGCAGCGATCACTTCATGATCAACAACGGTTCGACCATGCGCTTCCATAAACTGGCGACGGTCGAAACCGCAACGCCAGAGGACAACGCGATCATCAGCATCTTCCGCGCCGACGCGCAGGACATGCCGCTGACCGTCAGCATGCTGGAGCGCCATCCGCTGGGCAGCCAGGCTTTCATTCCGCTGCTCGGCAACCCCTTTCTGATCGTGGTCGCGCCACTTGGCGATGAACCTGTATCAGGCTTGGTCCGCGCCTTCGTCACCAACGGCAGGCAGGGCATTAATTACCATCGCGGCGTCTGGCACCACCCGGTGCTGACGATCGAAAAGCGGGATGACTTCCTGGTGGTTGATCGCAGTGGCACAGGCAATAACTGCGATGAGCATTTTTTCAAAGAGGATGAGCGTTTGATCCTCGCCCCCCACCAATAAGAGAAGGTCTGATCACTCGACAACAGAGTGACAGGCGAGAGGTAAAGACTGTGGAAGCACATCTGTTGGAATGGCTGAACCTGAGCGTGCGCTGGGTTCATATGATTACTGGTGTGGCCTGGATCGGCGCATCGTTCTACTTCGTCTGGCTGGAAAACAACCTCAACCGGGTCAACCCGAGAACCGGCCTGGCCGGCGATTTGTGGGCGATCCACGGCGGCGGTATCTACCACCTGGAAAAATACAAACTGGCTCCACCGACCATGCCGGACAACCTGCACTGGTTCAAATGGGAAGCCTACTTCACCTGGATGTCGGGGATCGCGCTGCTGTGCGTGGTGTTCTACTCCAACCCGACGCTCTACCTGCTGGCTCCGGGCAGCACCCTGAGCGGTCCTGAAGGCGTGGCCATCGGTCTCGGCTCGCTGTTCATCGGCTGGTTCATCTACTCCTTCCTGTGCGACTCGGCCCTGGGCAAACGCCCTGCCCTGCTCGGTTTCATCCTGTTCGTGCTGATCATCGGCGCAGCCTACGGCTTCAGCAAGGTGTTCAGCGGTCGCGGTGCGTACCTGCACGTCGGCGCGATCATCGGCACCATCATGGTCGGCAACGTGTTCCGCATCATCATGCCGGCGCAACGCGCACTGGTGGCGGCAATCGCCGAGAACCGCACGCCGGATCCGGCCCTGCCGGCCAAAGGCCTGCTGCGCTCGCGTCACAACAACTACTTCACCTTGCCGGTGCTGTTCATCATGATCAGCAACCACTTCCCGAGCACCTACGGCAGCCAGTACAACTGGTTGATCCTGGCCGGGATCGCGGTACTGGCGGTGTTGGTGCGTCACTACTTCAACACCCGTCATGACAGCCACAAGTTTGCCTGGACCCTGCCGGTGGCAGCGGTGGGCATGATCTGCCTGGCTTATGTGTCCGGTCCGAAGCCGATGTCCAGCGCCCCTGAAGTGGCCAACGCTCCAGTGAAAATCGAATACCAGCCGCTACCGGAAACCGCAGTGGGCGGTGGATTGAAACCTGCTGAAGCCAAACCTGCACAAGCGCCTGCTGCCGCTGCGGCTCAGGCCTCCAATGCCGGCCCGGGTTTCGACAAGGTGCACAGCGTGATTCAGGAACGCTGCACGGTCTGCCACTCGGCCAAGCCCACCAGCCCGCTGTTCAGTGCAGCACCGGCCGGTGTGATGCTGGACACTCCCGAGCAAATCCGCCAGAACGCACCGCGGATCCAGGCGCAAGCCGTCACCAGCCAGATCATGCCACTGGGCAACATCACCCAGATGACCCAGCAGGAACGTGACCTGATCGGTGCCTGGATTGTGCAGGGAGCCCAGACCAATTAATCGCTGAACGCTTCGCGAGCAGGCTCGCTCCCACATGGACACCATCAATCCCTGTGGGAGCGGGCTTGCTCGCGAAAGCGTCGGGTCAGTCAACAACGATGTTGAATGTTATGGCCTCTTCGCGAGCAAGCCCGCTCCCACAGGTTTGCCCAATGCACAAAATCACAAGAATAAAAAAGATCCGAGGTGTTGCATGTCCGAGCTATCCGCAGCGCGCATCCCCGACGCACCCGCCATTCAGCGTTTGCCCCTCTTGCAACTGATCCTGGTCGGTTTGCAACATGTTCTGCTGATGTACGGTGGCGCCATCGCGGTGCCGCTGATCATCGGACAGGCCGCTGGCCTGAGTCGTGAAGAAATCGCCTTTCTGATCAACGCCGACCTGCTGGTGGCCGGTATTGCCACCATCGTCCAGTCCCTCGGCATCGGCCCCATGGGCATTCGCATGCCGGTGATGATGGGGGCCAGTTTCGCCGCTGTCGGCAGCATGGTCGCCATGGCCGGCATGCCCGGTATCGGCCTGCAAGGGATCTTCGGCGCGACCATCGCCGCCGGTTTCTTCGGCATGCTCATCGCCCCGTTCATGTCCAAGGTCGTGCGCTTCTTCCCGCCGCTGGTGACCGGCACGGTCATCACCTCGATTGGTTTGTCGCTGTTCCCCGTGGCCGTGAACTGGGCCGGCGGCGGTGCCAGCGCCGCTCAGTTCGGCTCGCCTATCTACCTGACCATCGCCGCCCTGGTGCTGGGCACCATCCTGTTGGTCCACCGTTTCATGCGCGGCTTCTGGGTCAATATTTCCGTGCTGATCGGCATGTGCCTGGGCTACGTGCTCTGCGGCCTGCTCGGCATGGTCGACCTCAGCGGCATGGCTCAGGCGCCATGGCTGCAATTCGTCACCCCGCTGCATTTCGGCATGCCGAAATTCGAACTCGCACCGATCCTGTCGATGTGCCTGGTGGTGGTGATTATTTTCGTCGAGTCCACCGGGATGTTTCTTGCGCTGGGCAAGATCACCGGCCAGGAAGTCTGCCCACGGATGCTGCGTCGCGGCTTGCTGTGCGATGCCGGCGCCTCGTTCTTCGCCGGGTTCTTCAACACCTTCACCCACTCCTCCTTTGCCCAGAACATCGGCCTGGTGCAGATGACCGGCGTGCGCTGCCGCTCCGTGACCATCGTCGCCGGCGGTTTGCTGATCGTCCTGAGCCTGCTCCCCAAGGCCGCGTTCCTGGTGGCCTCGATCCCTCCGGCAGTCCTGGGCGGCGCAGCGATTGCGATGTTCGGCATGGTCGCCGCCACCGGGATCAAGATTCTCCAGGAAGCCGATATCGGTGATCGTCGCAACCAATTGCTGGTGGCGGTGAGCATCGGCATGGGCCTGATCCCGGTGGTGCGCCCGGAGTTTTTCGCCCACCTGCCCGTGTGGATGAGCCCGATCACCCACAGCGGCATCGCCATGGCCACCCTCAGCGCGCTGACGCTGAACCTGCTGTTCAACATCCTCGGTGGCGCCGAACGCGCGGCCATCAACGACTGCCACGCCCACTAAGACAGAAATACACACCCCCTGTAGGAGCGAGCCTGCTCGCGATGAACCCGAGAACACCGCGTTTATCCAGATAACACGCGTAATCGTTGACGACCATCGCGAGCAAGCTCGCTCCTACAGGGGTAGGGGTTTCCTGCGCCTTGAAAATAAAAACAAGAGGGAGCAACAGATGATTCGGACACAAACCAACCTGCTGTTGGGTGCAGGCCTGCTGGCCGCGAGTCAGGCCATGGCCGGCGATTTACTGCTGTGGCAAACCAACAGCCTGAGCTATCTGTACGGCAAGGATTTCGCGGTCAATCCGTCGATCCAGCAGACGATAACCTTCGAGCACGCCGACCGCTGGAAGTACGGCGACAACTTCATGTTCATCGACAGCACCTACTACAACGGCGAGAAAGACCGGAACAAAGGCGTCCACGCCTACTACGGCGAGTTCAGCCCGCGCCTCTCCCTGGGCAAGATCCTCGACCGTCGCTTCGAGTTCGGCCCGATCAAGGACGTGCTGCTGGCCATGACCTACGAAAATGGCGAAGACGACACCGAGGCCTACCTGATCGGCCCCGGATTCGACCTGGCAGTACCGGGCTTCAATTTTTTCACCCTGAACTTCTATTACCGCCAGACCGAAGGCTCGCGTCCCGGCGACGATGTCTGGCAGATCACGCCGGCCTGGTCCTTCACCCTGCCATTGGGCAACTCGAACCTGTTGATCGACGGCTACATGGACTGGGTAGTGGATAACGACCAGAACGCCCATGGCACCTATCACGCCAACCTGCACTTCAACCCGCAGATCAAGTACGACCTGGGCAAGGCCTTGGGCTGGCGGGAGAAACAAGTGTACGTCGGCGCCGAATACAGCTACTGGAAAGACAAGTACGGCATCGAAAACAGCGGCAAATTCGACACCAATGAAAACACCACCAGCCTGCTGGTGAAGGTGCATTTCTGATGCTGCCCCGCAACCGTGCGCCAAACCTGTCGTCGGTGCGCCGTTGCGGAGCACTTGAGACCTGGCCGAGGAGTCAGTATTCTCCGCGGCCGCCCGAATCCGGTTTAAAAAAAAGCCCGGATGTAAAACCTGACCAGCAGGCCAACTTATCCCGGCGCTGGCAGGCACCAAGGCACTCCAACCCCCCTCTCAATCGACCGCTTTTGAGCCGTCGAGCGGGAGTTTTTTTGCTTTTTGAAAGCCTTGGCTCAGCTCTTGCTATCAGCACAAAGCTGACCGACTGGATGATTTTTTACCGCTACGGAAAAAGGCGCCACACCAGAGCGCCGACCTTAAAAAAATAACGTGGAACCACCTACTTTTTGGGAGCAACCGAATGAAACGTACGTGCACTAGCCTGATGCTGGCGGGATCGATGCTGGCCGGGGGCCAGGCCATGGCCGGCGATTTGCTGCAGTGGCAGAACAACAGCCTGACCTACCTGTATGGCAAGGACTTTCAGGTCAACCCGCGCATCCAGCAAACGGTGACCTTCGAACACGCCGATGGCTGGAAGTACGGTGACAACTTCTTCTTCATCGACAAGATCTTCTACAACGGCAAGGAAGACCACTTCGCGGGTGAAAACACCCACTATGGCGAGCTCAGCCCGCGCCTGTCGTTCAACAAGATCTTCGACCAGAAGTTCGAGTTAGGCCCGATCAAGGACGTCCTGCTGGCCATGACCTATGAGTTCGGCGAAGACGACACCGAGTCGTACCTGATCGGTCCGGGTTTCGACCTGGCCATCCCCGGCTTCGACTACTTCCAGTTGAACTTCTACAACCGTCACACCGAAGGCGACCGCCCGGGCGACAACATCTGGCAGGTCTCGCCGGTCTGGTCCTACACCATCCCGGTGGGTGACTCGGATGTGCTGATCGACGGCTTCATGGACTGGGTCGTCGACAACGATGTCAACAGCAAAGGCGAATACCACGCCAACCTGCACTTCAACCCACAGGTCAAATACGACCTGGGCAAGGCGCTGAACCTGGGTGCCAAGCAGCTGTACGTCGGTGTCGAATATGACTACTGGAAAAACAAGTACGGGATTGAAGACAGCCAAGGCTTCAAGACGGATCAGAGCGTGACCAGTTTCCTGGTCAAGGTTCACTTCTGATCATTTAATTCTGTAGGCGTCTGTATGGGCGCCTTCGCGAGCAAACCCGCTCCCACATTTGATCTGCGCCGTACGCAATTATTGTGTTCGCTGAAAATCGAGTGTGGGAGCGGGCTTGCTCGCGAATGGCTGCACCACCTATCTCAAGCCGAGACTGCAGGCTCCGCCAAGCCGAGAAACCGGCATAACTCCCCGCGCTTGGCCAACGCATCGCTGCGCCCCAGTTCGATCAACTCGCTGCAATACCCCGCCTCGAACAGCAGGTAGCTCAGTACCCCTGCCCCGCTGGTCTTGGTCGCACCCGGCCCCCGCAGGAACAGACGCAGCGCCGCCGGCAACTCCTGACGATGTCGCGCGGCAATCTCATCAATCGGCTGGCTCGGTGAAATCACCAGCACGTCCACCGGCGCCACGCCCAATGCGCGGGTCGGTGTGCCATCAGGCATCAGGTGACTGAACTGGTTCAGGCGCTGCAACAACTCGATGTCACTTTCCAGGCTGTCAATGAACGTACTGTTGAGCATGTGCCCGCCGATCTGCGCCAGGGTCGGCTGCTGACCGGTGTAGCTGCGCTGCAAGGGTTGTTGCGGGTCGATACCGCGGGGGTTGCCGCTGACGCCCACCACCAGCACCCGACTGGCGCCCAGATGCAGCGCCGGGCTGATCGGCGCCGACTGACGCACCGCGCCATCACCGAAATACTCTTCGCCGATTTTCACCGGGGCGAACAGCAGCGGAATCGCTGAACTGGCGAGCAAGTGTTCAACCGACAGTCGGGTGGGAACGCCGATGCGTCGATGGCGCAACCAGGCATCGATCTTGCCGCCGCCCTGATAGAACGTGACGGCCTGGCCGGACTCATAGCCGAACGCCGTGACCGCCACCGCATGCAATTGCTTCTGTGCGATCGCTTCGGCGATGCCCTCCATATGCAGCTTGTCGTTGAGCAGATCCCGCAGCGGCGAACTGTTGAGCAGCGCCACCGGAACCTGGGAGCCGATGCCGAGCAAGCTGTGGCTGACAAAGCGAGTGGCCTGGCGAATGACCCCGGGCCAGTCGCTGCGCAATACCAGAGGGCTGCGAAAGCCCTGCCAGAAGGCCGTCAGGCGTTGGATGGCATGACGAAAGTCCATTGCCCCGCTGGCGAGGCTGACGGCATTGATCGCGCCTGCCGAGGTGCCGACGATCACCGGAAACGGATTGCTCGCCCCCGGCGGCAGCAATTCGGCAATCGCTGCCAGCACCCCGACCTGATAAGCCGCCCGAGCCCCGCCACCGGAAAGAATCAACCCTGTAACCGGTTCAACTGGACTCATGCACAACTCTCCATGGTGCTTGATGGGATTTCGTTGTTTCGGCCTGTTCCCTTGTGGGAGCGAGCTTGCGAGCGATGGACGTTAACGATGACGCTGGGAGCCTGACGCCCCGTGGCGCTCTCTGGTCCATCTCGAGCAGGCTCGCTCCTACAGGGGATCGGGGTTCAACGGCGTTTGGCGTACAGCTTCGGCTCGCCCGGTGGACGGCTCTTGAAGCGGCGGTGGGCCCACAGGTATTGCTCGGGATATTGGCGCAGGACGCCTTCGATCCATTGGTTGATGCGAATGCAGTCTTCTTCCTCGGTTTCTCCGGGGAAGCCTTCGAGCGGCGCATGGATCACCAGGCGATAACCGCTGCCGTCCGCCAGACGCTCCTGGGTGAACGGCACCACCAGCGCCTTGCCCAGCCGCGCAAACTTGCTCGTGGCAGTAACGGTCGCCGCCTGAATGCCGAACAGCGGCACGAAGATGCTTTGCTTGGCGCCGTAGTCCTGATCCGGCGCGTACCAGATCGCGCGGCCCGAGCGCAGCAATTTGAGCATGCCGCGCACGTCTTCACGCTCTATCGCCAGCGAATCGAGGTTGTGCCGCTCGCGGCCCTGGCGCTGGATATAGTCGAACAGCGGATTCTTATGCTCGCGGTACATGCCGTCGATGGTGTGCTGCTGACCGAGCAACGCCGCGCCGATTTCCAGCGTGGTGAAGTGCAGCGCCATCAGGATCACGCCCTTGCCTTCGCGCTGGGCCTGCTGCAAGTACTCCAGCCCTTCAACGTGAGCGAGACTCGCCAGGCGCTTGCGCGACCACCACCAGCTCATCGCCATTTCAAAAAACGCGATACCGGTGGAGGCGAAGTTTTCCTTGAGCAGGCGTTTGCGTTCGGCGGCGGTTTTTTCCGGAAAACACAGTTCCAGATTGCGCTTGGCAATGCGCCGTCTGTCGCCGGCCACGCGATACATCAATGCGCCCAATGCTCGGCCGATCCACAGCAGTGCCGGATACGGCAACTGGACGATGAGCCACAACAGCCCCAGGCCACACCACAGCGGCCAGAAACGTGGAGATAGAAATGCTTTTCGAAAACGCGGGCGGTCCATTAATGCTTCCGGAATGACAATGGCCGCGCATTCTACATCGTTCGACCCGGCTTGCGGCCTGCGGGCGTTCTCGTTATAAGTCTCGGCACTTTTAGTGACAAGTCGTTGTATGCCGACCATGAGCCAAACCGAACCGCTAGACCAAGATCCCGTGTTCCAGTTGAAGGGCAGCATGCTGGCCATTACGGTGCTGGAACTGGCCCGTAACGACCTGGAAAGCCTTGATCGGCAACTGGCCGCCAAGGTCGCCCAGGCGCCCAACTTCTTCAGCAACGCGCCGCTGGTACTGGCCCTGGACAAACTCCCGGCCAACGAAGGCGCCGTCGATCTGCCCGGCCTGATGCGCGTATGCCGCCAGCACGGCCTGCGCACCCTGGCGATCCGAGCCAGCCGCATCGAAGACATTGCCGCCGCCATTGCGGTCGACCTGCCGGTGCTGCCACCGTCCGGTGCCCGGGAGCGTCCACTGGACCTGACCGAAGGCGAATCGAAGAAAAAACCGGAAAAACCGCCTGAACCGACCATCAAGCCGACAAAAATCATCACCTCGCCGGTACGTGGTGGCCAGCAGATTTATGCCCAGGGCAGCGATCTGGTGGTGATCTCCTCGGTCAGCCCGGGGGCGGAACTTCTCGCCGATGGCAACATCCATGTATACGGCCCGATGCGTGGTCGCGTATTGGCCGGCGTCAAGGGCGACACCAAGGCGCGGATTTTCTGTCAGCAAATGAGTGCTGAACTGATTTCCATTGCCGGACATTACAAGGTTTCCGAAGATCTGCGCCGCGATCCTCTGTGGGGTTCGGGTGTGCAGGTCAGCCTGTCCGGCGACGTGTTGAACATCATTCGGCTTTAACGGATACTGCCGCATTTTCCAAGCATCTCTAAAACGTAGCGAAAACGGCTCAAACGAAGTAGGAAAAAGGCCGAAAGCAGTGTTTACCGGGGGTAAGCGCCGCTCAAAACCGGATTCCAGCCAAGGCTGTCCGACTGCAGTAGTTTTTCAGGAGATGTTTTTCAGGGGCTGAAAAGTCCTTTTTCCTTAGGGGTGAAACACCTTGGCCAAGATTCTCGTGGTTACATCCGGCAAGGGTGGTGTGGGTAAGACCACCACCAGCGCCGCTATCGGTACCGGCCTCGCTCTGCGCGGCCACAAAACAGTTATCGTCGACTTCGACGTGGGCTTGCGTAACCTCGACCTGATCATGGGTTGCGAGCGCCGCGTGGTGTATGACTTCGTCAACGTGGTCAACGGCGAAGCCAACCTGCAACAGGCCCTGATCAAAGACAAGCGCCTGGAAAACCTCTACGTGCTGGCCGCCAGCCAGACCCGCGACAAAGACGCGCTGACCGTCGAAGGCGTGGAAAAAGTCCTGATGCAACTCAAGGAAGACTTTGAGTTCGTGGTCTGCGATTCCCCGGCGGGCATCGAGAAAGGCGCCCACCTGGCCATGTACTTCGCCGATGAAGCGATCGTCGTGACCAACCCGGAAGTCTCCTCGGTACGTGACTCCGACCGCATGCTCGGCCTGCTGGCCAGCAAGTCCCGTCGCGCCGAACGCGGCGAAGACCCGATCAAGGAACACCTGCTGATTACCCGTTATCACCCGGAGCGTGTGAGCAAAGGCGAAATGCTCGGCGTAGAAGACGTCAAGGAAATCCTTTCGGTGACCCTGCTCGGCGTGATCCCTGAATCCCAGGCGGTGCTCAAGGCATCCAACCAGGGTGTTCCGGTGATTCTCGACGACCAGAGCGATGCCGGCCAGGCCTACAGCGATACCGTTGACCGCCTGCTGGGCAAGACCGTGGATCATCGATTCCTTGATGTACAGAAGAAGGGATTCTTCGAGCGCCTGTTTGGAGGCAACTAAGCAATGAACCTTTTTGACTTCTTTCGTGCCAACAAAAAGCAAAGCACCGCGTCGGTAGCGAAAGAGCGTCTACAGATCATCGTGGCGCACGAACGCGGCCAACGCAGCACCCCGGACTACCTGCCGGCCTTGCAGAAGGAACTGGTCGAGGTGATCCGCAAGTACGTCAATATCGGGTCCGATGACGTGCACGTCGCACTGGAAAGCCAGGGCAGCTGCTCGATTCTGGAACTCAACATCACCCTGCCTGATCGCTGAGTCGATCCGCCAGGAGCCACGGCGGCTCAGGCCCTTCAAGCCTTTGTAGGAGCTGCCGCAGGCTGCGATCTTTGATTTTGCATTTCAAAAACAAGATCAAAGATCGCAGCCTGCGGCAACAGAAACGAGGGGCCTGAGCCGCCGTTGGCGTTTGTTACGAGGCTGTTTTAATGCCGTTGTCCAACATCCACATCATCCATCAGGACGCTGCCGTACTGGTAGTGAACAAACCGACCCTGTTGCTCTCTGTCCCTGGCCGGGCCGATGACAACAAGGACTGCCTGATTACCCGCCTGCAGGAAAACGGCTACCCGGAAGCGCGAATCGTCCATCGGCTGGACTGGGAAACTTCCGGCATCATCCTGCTGGCCCGCGACCCGGATACCCATCGCGAGCTGTCCCGGCAATTTCACGACCGCGAAACCGAAAAGGCCTACACCGCCCTGTGCTGGGGTCAACCGGAACTGGACAGCGGCAGCATCGACCTGCCCTTGCGCTACGACCCGCCGACCAAGCCGCGGCATGTGGTCGATCATGAGTTCGGCAAACATGCGCTGACCTTCTGGCGCGTGCTGGAGCGTAGCGGCGACTGGTGCCGCGTTGAGCTGACACCGATTACCGGCCGCTCCCACCAGTTGCGCGTGCACATGCTTTCGATCGGTCATCCGCTGCTGGGTGACGGGCTCTATGCCCACGAGCAGGCGCTGGCGGCCTGGCCGCGCCTGTGCCTGCACGCGAGCATGCTGACCTTCACCCATCCCCAGACCGGTGAGCGCCTGCGCTTCGAGTGCCCGGCACCGTTCTGAACGCAACGCACTCCCCCCTGTAGGAGCGAGCTTGCTCCGGGCGGCGTTCCGACGATGGTCGTCAACGATAACGCGGGAAGCCTGGCGCCCCGCGGCGTTCTTGGGATCATCGCGAGCAAGCTCGCTCCTACAGGGGGGGCGCCACTCCACCCGCACACCACCGCCAATTCCCTGACCAATACGTTAAACTGGCGCCACTGCTGTCTGGAGCTACTTTATGCGCGAAGAGTTGAACCAAGGCCTGATCGATTTCCTCAAGGCCTCCCCTACCCCGTTCCATGCCACCGCCAGCCTTGTTCAGCGCCTGGAAGCGGCGGGTTATCAACGCCTCGACGAGCGCGAGCCGTGGAATACCGAAGCCAACGGCCGCTACTACGTCACCCGCAATGACTCTTCGATTGTCGCGATCAAAATGGGCCGCCATTCGCCGCTGCACGGCGGCATTCGCCTGGTCGGCGCCCACACCGACAGCCCGTGCCTGCGCGTCAAGCCGCAACCGGAGCTGCAGCGCCAGGGTTTCTGGCAGTTGGGTGTCGAAGTCTATGGCGGCGCACTGCTGGCACCGTGGTTCGACCGCGACCTGTCCCTGGCCGGCCGCGTGACCTTCCGGCGTGACGGCAAGGTCGAGAGCCAGTTGATCGACTTCAAGGCCCCGGTCGCGATCATTCCGAACCTGGCGATTCACCTCAACCGCGAAGCCAACATGGGCTGGGCCATCAACGCCCAGACCGAACTGCCGCCGATCCTCGCGCAATTCGCCGGTGACGAGCGCGTGGACTTCCGCGCGGTGCTCACCGACCAGCTCGCCCGCGAACACGGCCTGAACGCTGATGTGGTGCTCGATTACGAGCTGAGTTTCTACGACACCCAAAGCGCTGCGGTCATTGGCCTGCATGGCGATTTCATCGCCGGCGCGCGCCTGGACAACCTGCTGTCGTGCTACGCCGGCCTGCAAGCGCTGCTGACGGCCGACACCGACGAAACCTGCGTGCTGGTCTGCAACGACCACGAAGAAGTCGGTTCCTGCTCGGCCTGCGGTGCCGACGGCCCGATGCTTGAGCAAACCCTGCGTCGCCTGCTGCCTGAAGGGGATGAACTCGTACGCACAATTCAGAAATCCCTGCTGGTTTCGGCTGACAACGCCCACGGCGTGCACCCCAACTACGCCGACAAGCACGATGCCAACCACGGCCCGAAACTTAACGCCGGCCCAGTGATCAAGGTCAACAGCAACCAGCGCTACGCCACCAACAGCGAAACCGCCGGGTTCTTCCGCCATCTGTGCATGGCTGAAGAAGTGCCGGTGCAAAGCTTCGTGGTGCGCAGTGACATGGGTTGTGGCTCGACCATCGGCCCGATCACCGCCAGCCACCTGGGCGTGCGCACCGTGGACATCGGCCTGCCGACGTTCGCCATGCACTCGATCCGCGAACTGTGCGGCAGCCACGACCTGGCGCACCTGGTCAAGGTACTGAGCGCGTTCTACGCCTGCCGCGAATTGCCGTAAACCCTGTAGGAGCTGCCGCAGGCCGCGATCTTTTGATTTTGTTTTTAAGATCAGGATCAAAAGATCGCAGCCTGCGGCAGCTCCTACACACGCACATCACTTCGGCCGCGTCAAAAGCGGCCTAGACTTCAAGTATCCCTTCGACAAGGCTGTCTCCATGATCTCGATGTCCTCCTTTCACGCCATGCTGATCCCGATTCTTGCCGGGATGCTCCTGCTGGCCGTCGGTTTCAACTTTCGCGACAAAAATGCCGGTGTGTTCGCCATGTGGATCGGCATGCTGACCATCCTCGCGACCGTGGTGATCAAGATCCTCGCCAAACTCAACGAATAATTCATCGCCCTTGGCTCGCATTGATTTTGACGGGCTCGTACACTCGGTCGATCCGCTCCTTGCGAGGTTGACCGCCTAGTGTTCGCTCGTCTTTTTGCCCTTCCGTATTTTTTCCTTGTTTGCCTGATGCTGTTGCCAATGGCACCTGCCCAGGCGGCCGGCCTGCCAAGCCTGCTCGGCGGCCAGGCCAAGGCACAGCCCGAAGCACAGGAACCGCTGGGGCAGTCCCTGGACGAAGTGATCAAGTCACTGGAAAACGATCAGCAACGCACAAAGCTGCTGGCCGATCTGAAAAGGCTGCGTGACACCACCAAACAGGCCCAGCCGATTACCGAAGAAGGCGTGCTGGGCCTGATTGGCGGAACCCTGGCCACGATCGAAAAGAAATTTTCCGGCGACGACAGTCCGCTCACGCGCTGGTCCAGCGAGTTCGACCAGGCCCAGGAAGAGTTGATGGCCCTGGCGCTGCCGGCCAATGAATGGCTGCCGATGCTCTTTGCGTTCGCCATGATCCTGATGGTCTGGAGCCTGCTGGCCGCCGCGCTGATCTGGATCAGCCACCGCGTGCGCATGCGTTTCGGCCTGACTGAAGAACTGCCGCAGCACCCCCGTGCCCTGGACATGTTGCGCTTTGCCTTGCGCAAGCTCGGGCCATGGCTGATCGCCTTGGTGATCACGATCTACATGAGCTATGCCCTGCCCTCGTCCCTGGGTAAAAGCCTGGCCATGGTGCTGGCCTATGCGTTGGTCGTCGGCACCTGCTTCTCGGCCATCTGCGTGATTGCCTTTTCCCTGCTCGACGGCCCACACCGCCACCGCGCCTTGTACATTCTGCGGCACCAGGCGTTTCGACCGCTGTGGCTGATCGGCAGTTTCGCTGCGTTTGGCGAAGCACTGAGCGATCCAAAACTGGTCGACAGCCTCGGCAGCCATCTGGCCCATACGGCAGCCACGATTGCCAACGTCCTGGCAGCCTTGTCCACCGCCCGGTTCATCTTGCGTTTCCGCCGCCCGATCGCCCACCTGATCCGCAACCAGCCGCTGTCCCGACGCCTGACCCGCCGCGCCCTCAACGACACCCTCTCGATTCTCGGCACCTTCTGGTACGTGCCGGCGCTGGTGCTGGTGGCCATTTCCCTGTTCGCGACCTTTATTTCCGCCGGCGACACCAGCACGGCCCTACGCCAGTCGCTGATCTGCACCGTGTTGCTGGTGTTGTGCATGGTCATCAACGGCCTGGTACGCCGCCACGCCCTCAAACCCCAGCGTGGCATCCGGCGTTACGCCGTGTATTCGGAACGGCTGAAGAATTTCTTCTACACAATCCTCCACCTGTTGGTGTGGCTGGCCTTTATCGAACTCGGCCTGCGGGTCTGGGGCATATCGTTGATCCGCTTTACCGAAGGCGACGGCCACGAAGTCAGCGTCAAGTTGTTCAGCCTCGCCGGCACCCTGCTGTTCGCCTGGTTGATCTGGATTCTCAGCGACACCGCCGTGCACCACGCACTGACCCGCTCACGCAAAGGCCTGGCCAATGCCCGCGCGCAGACGATGATGCCGCTGATTCGCAACGTGCTGTTCGTGGCCATTTTCATTGTCGCGCTGATCGTTGCCCTGGCGAACATGGGCATGAACGTCACGCCCCTGCTGGCCGGTGCCGGGGTGATCGGTCTGGCCATCGGCTTTGGTGCGCAATCGCTGGTAGCCGACCTGATTACCGGGCTGTTCATCATCATCGAAGACTCACTGGCCATCGACGACTACGTGGATGTCGGCGGTCACCTCGGCACGGTCGAAGGCCTGACCATCCGCACCGTGCGCCTGCGGGACATCGACGGCATCGTCCACACCATTCCGTTCAGTGAAATCAAAAGCATCAAGAACTACTCCCGGGAATTCGGCTACGCGATCTTCCGGGTCGCGGTGCCGGCCAACATGGACATCGACAACGCCATCAAACTGATGCGCGAAGTCGGCCAGAAAATGCGCACCGATCCGTTGCAGCGGCGCAATATCTGGTCGCCGCTGGAGTTCCAGGGAGTGGAAAGTTTCGAGTCGGGCAACGCGATCCTGCGCGCCCGATTCAAGACCGCGCCGATCAAGCAGTGGGAAGTGTCGCGAGCGTTCAACCTGTCACTCAAGCGGCACATGGATGAAGCCGGGCTGGACCTGGCGACACCGCGGATGAGCATTCAGGTCACCGCCGGCTCCCCGGAACAACCCTCGTAGGAGCTGCCGCAGGCTGCGATCTTTTAAAAATCAAAAGATCGCAGCCTGCGGCAGCTCCTACAAAGTCAAACCACGTCAACGCCGACATGAATCGCATCATGCCGCCAGAACTCCAGGTCGCAGTCGATCAGGCGTTCATGCTGGTCATAGTTGACACGGGCAATCCGCAAGCCCGGGCTACCCGCCGACACCTTCAACGCCGCCGCCGCATCCACCGACAACGCCGTGGGCACAATCTCGAAGCGCACCCGCCCGTAGTGCAAGTCGTAATGCCGCGCATACAACTCGGTGATCGACTGATTCAAATCGAAATCGAGGATTCCCGGAAAGTACTGCGGGTTCAGATAGTGCTCCACATACAGCACCAGCCGCCCGTCGATCCGCCGTGAGCGGCAGATCTGGATCACGCTCGACAGCGCCGGCAATTGCAGCCAGGCACAAACGGCCGCCGACGCCGGTTGCAATCGCGCCGAAATCACCTCGGTGGACGGCACCCGCCCCTGGGCACTGACCATCGCGTGAAAGTGGCTGCGCTGCATCAGGTTGTACGCCAGGCGTGGCGGCGAGACGAACCAGCCACGACGCTCCTCGCGGTAGATTTGCCCCTGCGACTCCAGCTGCAACAACGCCTCACGCAAAGTGATCCGCGTGGTGCCGAACAATTCACTGAGCTTGCGCTCGGCCGGCAATTTGCTGCCGGGGGTCAACAGTCCGTGGTCGATCTGCTCCTGAAGCACCTGGCCGATGGCTGTTACCGCTTTTGTTGCCTCGTCACGCATCAATGTTTCCTATCTGGACTAGACCAGCACCAATTCAGGGCAGAACCGCCGCGCAAACCGGCTCATTCAATAGTCTGCAAGCGTAGGCAGCGTAGATGACCGAGATGTGACAAAGCTGCCCAACGGTCGCCATTCTGCGAGCTCAAAAACCTGCAATTCATCGGCCAAGTCCCTTGCCAACCGAGGCCTTGACCATGGTCTACGCTTATCAGGCCAGTCGCGATACCGCTGAACAAAAAGTCCTCCAGGGCGACGAGCGACATCAAAGTGTCATCCAGCCCCCTTAAATTGGCTCAGGTATTGCTGACCTAGACCAACACAAACCGCAATCGCAGCGTTGAACACGACCCAAGGAGCTTCGGAATGAAAAAGCTTTTCCTGGCATCACTGTTAGGCTCGACTATCGCAATGTGCACTGCCGCCATGGCGGCCGATGATTTGAAAACCCTGGAAGCCGCTGCGAAAGCGGAAGGCGCCGTCAACAGCGTCGGCATGCCCGATGACTGGGCCAACTGGGCCGGCACCTGGAAAGACCTGAGCGACAAGTACGGCCTCAAGCACATCGACACCGACATGAGCTCGGCCCAGGAGATCGCCAAGTTCGCCGCGGAGAAAGACAACGCCAGCGCCGACATCGGCGACGTCGGTGCAGCGTTCGGTCCGATCGCGGTCAAGCAAGGCGTGGTCCAGCCCTACAAGCCTTCCACCTGGGATCAGGTGCCAGCCTGGGCCAAGGACAAGGACGGCAACTGGGCACTGGCCTACACCGGCACCATCGCCTTCATCGTCAACAAGAAGTTGCTGCACGGCTCCGAAGCCCCGACCAAATGGGCTGACCTCAAGAGCGGCAAATACAAGGTGTCCATCGGTGATGTGAGCACTGCAGCCCAGGCAGCCAACGGCGTACTGGCTGCGGCACTGGCCAACGGTGGCGACGAGAAAAACCTCAAGCCCGCCCTGGATCTGTTCGCCGACATCGCCAAGCAAGGTCGCCTGTCGATGTCCAACCCGACGATTGCCACCATGGAAAAAGGCGAAATCGAAGTCGGCGTGGTCTGGGACTTCAACGGCCTGAGCTACAAGGCCAAGATGGCCAACCCGGATGACTACGTGGTGCTGATCCCGTCCGACGGCTCGGTGATTTCCGGTTACACCACCATCATCAACAAATACGCGAAAAACCCGAACGCCGCCAAACTGACCCGCGAATACATCTTCAGCGACGCCGGCCAGATCAACCTGGCAAAGGGCAACGCCCGTCCGATCCGTGCCGAGCACATCACACTGCCGGCCGACGTGAAGGCCAAGCTGCTGCCTAATGAGCAGTACAAGAAAGTGACGCCGATCAAAGACGCGGATGCGTGGGAAAAGACCTCCAAGGCCCTTCCTCAGAAGTGGCAGGAAGAAGTCATTATCAATATGCAATAACCGGGAAGATCCCCATTTCGGGATCTGATGGCGATCCAAATGTGGGAGCGGGCTTGCTCGCGAAAGCGGTGTGTCAGTCGACATCGATGCAGGATGTCAGTCCGTTTTCGCGAGCAAGCCCGCTCCCACAGTGGATCGAGTGAGCTTCGAATATCTGTTTCACGGAGTTTTGCCCCCTATGAAGCACAACGTCATCCTTGTGGTGCTCGACGGCCTCAACTACGAGGTCGCCCGTCACGCCATGGGGCACCTGCAGGCGTACGTCGGTGCAGGACGAGCGGCACTCTACAAGCTGGAGTGCGAATTGCCGGCCCTGTCCCGCCCGCTGTACGAATGCATCCTGACCGGCGTTTCGCCCATCGACAGCGGTATCGTCCACAACAACGTTTCGCGCCTGTCCAACCAGCGCAGCATCTATCACTACGCCAGCGACGCAGGTCTTGTCACCGCGGCGGCGGCCTATCACTGGGTCAGCGAACTGTACAACCGTTCGCCCTTCGTGGCGGCACGGGACCGCCACACCGACGACCCGCAACTGCCGATCCAGCATGGGCATTTCTACTGGAACGACCACTACCCCGATTCGCACCTGTTCGCCGACGCCGAAAATCTGCGCCAGCGCCATGCGCCGCACTTTTTACTGATCCACCCGATGAACATCGACGACGCCGGGCACAAGCACGGCCTCGACACCCCGCAGTACCGCAACAGCGCGCGCTCGGTCGACATCATCCTGGCCGATTACCTGCAAGGCTGGCTCGATGCCGGTTATCAGGTGCTGGTCACTGCCGACCACGGCATGAACAACGACCGCTCCCACAACGGCCTGCTGCCGGAAGAACGTGAGGTGCCGTTGTTCGTTCTCGGTGACGCATTCAGCTTCGACGCCGGCGCAGCGCCGAAACAGACCGAGATCTGCGGCACCGTCTGCGAGTTGCTGGGTGCGCCCCACGACAAACCGGTCTGCCGGGAGCTGCTCAAGTGAATGCCATGACCCGCAGTAAATGGCTGGCAGCCTTATGCCTGGTCCCGTTCGCACTGTTCTTCATCGTGTTCGAGATCGCACCGCTGACCTGGGTGATGATCAACAGCCTGCAATCGGAAGAATTCGGCTGGGGCCTGGCCAACTTCAGCAAGATCTTCAGTTCTAAGTTTTACCTGCAGGCGATCCAGTACAGCCTTGAGATCAGCTTCTGGTCCAGCGTGTTCGGGATCATCATCGCGATACTGGGCGCCTACTCCCTGCGCCGGGTCGATTCGAAACTGCGCAACTTCGTCAACGCCTTCGCCAACATGACCAGCAACTTCGCCGGCGTGCCCCTGGCCTTTGCGTTCATCATTTTGCTCGGCTTCAACGGCAGCTTCACCATCATGCTCAAGCAGGCTGGCATCATCCAGGATTTCAACCTGTACTCGAAAACCGGGCTGATCATTCTCTACACCTACTTCCAGATTCCCCTCGGCGTGCTGCTGCTGTACCCGGCCTTCGATGCGCTGCGCGAAGACTGGCGTGAGTCCGCTGCGTTACTCGGCGCCGACAGTTGGCAGTACTGGCGGCACATCGGATTGCCGGTGTTGACGCCGGCACTGCTGGGCACCTTCGTGATCCTGCTGGCCAACGCCCTCGGTGCCTACGCCACGGTGTACGCCCTGACTACCGGCAACTTCAACGTGCTGCCGATCCGTATCGCGGCGATGGTGTCCGGTGACATTTCCCTGGACCCGAACCTGGCCAGCGCCCTGGCCGTGGTGCTGGTGGCCTTGATGACCTTGGTGACCATCGTGCATCAGTTGCTGTTGAAGAGGAGCTACCATGTCTCGCGCTGAACTGGGGCCCGCCGGTGTCTACCACCGCGTCGTGGTTTACCTGTTGTTTGCCATCCTGCTGTTGCCGCTGGCCGGCACACTGGTCTATTCGATCGCCAGCAGTTGGTCGGCCACCATTCTGCCCAGCGGCTTCACCCTCAAGTGGTACATCCAGCTGTGGAGCGATCCGCGCTTCCTGCATGCGTTCGGGCAATCGCTGCTGGTCTGCGTCGGCTCACTGATTCTTTCCGTGGTGCTGATCCTGCCGTTGCTGTTCGTGGTGCATTACCACTTCCCGAAACTCGATGCGCTGATGAACATCCTGATCCTGCTGCCCTTCGCCGTGCCACCGGTAGTGTCGTCGGTGGGGCTGCTGCAGCTCTATGGTTCCGGACCGTTCGCCATGGTCGGTACACCCTGGATCCTGATCGGTTGCTACTTCACCGTGGCGCTGCCGTTCATGTACCGGGCGATCACCAACAACCTGCAGGCGATCAACCTGCGCGACCTGATGGACGCCGCCCAGTTGCTCGGCGCCAGTACCTGGCAAGCCGCCTTCCTGGTGGTGCTGCCGAACCTGCGCAAGGGCCTGATGGTGGCGCTGCTGCTGTCGTTCTCGTTCCTGTTCGGTGAGTTCGTGTTCGCCAACATCCTCGTCGGCACCCGCTACGAAACCCTGCAGGTCTACCTCAACAACATGCGCAACAGCAGCGGTCATTTCACCAGTGCGCTGGTGATTTCCTACTTCTTCTTTGTGCTGGTTCTGACCTGGATTGCCAATATCTTGAACAGGGACAAAAGCGAATGAGCTATGTCAGCGTCCAACATCTTCAGAAAAGCTTCGCCGGCACCACGGTGTTCAGCGACATCAATTGCGAAATCCAGAAAGGTGAGTTCGTCACCCTGCTTGGCCCCTCCGGCTGCGGCAAATCCACCCTGCTGCGCTGCATCGCCGGCCTGACTTCGGTGGATGGCGGCAAAATCCTGCTCGATGGTGCCGATATCGTGCCGGTGAGCCCGCAGAAACGCGGGATCGGCATGGTGTTCCAGAGCTATGCGCTGTTCCCCAACATGACCGTGGAGCAAAACGTCGCCTTCGGTCTGCGCATGCAAAAGGTCAATGCCGATGACAGCCACAAACGCGTCGCCGAAGTACTGAAACTGGTGGAGCTGCAGGACTTCGCCGCACGCTATCCACATCAGCTGTCCGGCGGCCAATGCCAGCGCGTCGCCCTCGCCCGCTCGCTGGTGACCCGGCCACGCCTGTTGCTGCTGGACGAACCGCTGTCGGCGCTGGATGCGCGCATTCGCAAGCACCTGCGCGAACAGATCCGTCAGATCCAGCGCGAACTGGGCCTGACCACGATTTTCGTCACACACGATCAGGAAGAAGCCCTGACCATGTCTGACCGCATTTTCCTGATGAATCAGGGGAAAATCGTACAAAGCGGCGACGCCGAAACCCTCTACACTGCGCCGGTGGATGTGTTCGCTGCCGGTTTCATCGGCAACTACAACCTGCTGGACGCCGACAGCGCCTCGAAGCTGCTGCAGCGGCCAATCAACAAGCGCATCGCCATTCGCCCGGAAGCCATCGAACTGAGCCTCAACGGCGAACTGGACGCGCAGGTGCGCAGCCACAGCCTGTTGGGCAACGTAATCCGCTACCGGGTCGAAGCCCGGGGCGTGGAACTGGTGGTGGATGTGCTGAACCGCTCGGCGGCCGACCTGCATCCCGATGGTCAGCGACTGGCGCTTTCCATCGATCCGACGGCCCTGTGTGAGGTAGCCTGATGCCTTTGCTTATGCTGAAGAGAGAACTGCACTGATGGCCCTGGCAATTTTTGATCTGGACGAAACCCTGATCCACGGCGACTGCGCCTCACTGTGGAGCGAGCAAATGGTCCGCCTCGGCTGGGTCGACGGCGAATCGTTCCTGCGTCGCGACAAGGAATTGATGGATGCCTACGGCAGGGGCCATCTGGCCATGGAAGACTACATGGCCTTCAGCCTGGAACCGTTGATTGGTCGTACGCCTGAAGAAGTCGCGCACTTGATTGGTCCGTGGGTAGAGGACTACATCGAGCCAATCATTTTCAGTGACGCCACCAAGACCATCGCGGCGCATCGCAAGGCCGGCGACCGGATTCTGGTGATCTCGGCCTCGGGCACCCACCTGGTCGGTCCCATCGCCGAGCGCCTGGGCATCGACGAAATTCTGGGCATCGAACTGGAAGTGGCCCACGGCGCTTACACCGGCCATACCGTGGGCACCCTGACCTACCGCGAAGGCAAGATCACCCGCTTGCTGGAGTGGCTGGATGCGGAGGAGGAAAACCTCGAAGGCGCGAGTTTCTATTCCGACTCACGTAATGATTTGCCGCTATTGCTGAAGGTGGACTACCCGCATGTGGTCAATCCTGACCCCGTGTTGCGCGAGCAGGCCGAAAAGGCCGGGTGGCCGATCCACGACTGGAAATAACCCGGCCCCCCTGTGGGAGCGAGCTTGCTCGCGATGGCGGCGAGTCAGTTGCATTAATATCAACTGACACTCCGCTAATCGCGAGCAAGCTCGCTCCCACAGGTTTCTCGTTGTCAGCTCAGGCTCTCATCAATCACCAGCACCACCTTCCCCGCCACGTTATTACTCGCCAGCTCGGCAAACGCTGCCTCGGCATCCTTGATCGGGAATGTCCTGGCCAGTTGCGCACTCAAGCGCCCCTCGGCGAACAACGGCCACACGTGCAGGCCCAGATCGCTGAACAGATCTGCCTTGAACTGATCATCCCGGCTGCGCAGGGTCGAGCCCAGCAACTGCACGCGCTTGGCCAGTACCTGGGCCAGATCCAGCTTGGCCTCGCGCCCGCCCATCAGACCGATCAACACCCAGCGACCATCCTGAGCCAGCAACTTCAGGTTCAATGCCGCGTAATTGCCACCCACCGGGTCGAGAATCACGTCGAACGGCCCCAGATCCCGCAAGCCCTCCAGATCACCGTTACGCACCACGCCACCCTGGGCACCCAGCCCTTCGCAGTACGCCAGTCGTTCGGCAGAGCCGACGCTGACCCAGCACGGGTTACCGAAGGCCTTGCACAGCTGAATGGCCGCTGAACCAATGCCACTTGCTCCGGCGTGCAGCAAAACTTTCTGTCCCGGCTTGAGCGCAGCCAGTTGAAACAAATTCAGCCAGACTGTTGCATAAACTTCAGGCAATGCCGCCGCTTCGACCAGTGACATTCCGTCGGGAACCGGCAGCACATGCCGCCCGTCGACAACCACCTCTTCGGCCATCCCGCCCCCGGCCAGCAAGGCGCAAACCCGATCGCCCACCTGCCAGGAGGAGCCGGCGCCAACCTCGCTGATGACCCCCGAGCACTCTAGACCGAGCACCTTGCTGGCCCCTGGTGGCGGCGGATAAAGACCGGCTTTCTGCAACAAATCGGCGCGATTGAGGCCCGCTGCCGCCACTCGAATACGAACTTGCCCTACATCGCATGCAGGACCGGGCTCATCAACCCATACCACTTGACCGTCAACGCCTTGCAATGCTTTCACAGTGCCTCCATAGTGAGTCTGGACTGAGCCCGAAGCTATATCGCCGGGCTTTTTGCATTATGCGACCGGTTCCCAAAGAGCCGGCGACTTCAAAGACGGCCTAATATGCGTTATCAATTGTCCCCGCGTCGAATCAGCATGAAGCATCTGTTCCCCAGCACTGCCCTCGCCTTATTCATCGGTATCGGCTTGCTGCCGCTGTCGAGCAATACATTCGCAGCCAATAGCTGGGACAAGCTTCAACCCGATCGTGACGAAGTGATCGCCAGTCTGAACGTCGTGGAATTGCTCAAACGCCACCACTACAGCAAGCCGCCACTCGATGACGCGCGCTCGGTGATCATCTACGACAGCTACCTCAAGCTGCTGGATCCATCGCGCAGCTATTTCATGGCCAGCGACATTGCCGAATTCGACAAGTGGAAGACGCAGTTCGACGACTTCCTCAAGAGCGGCGACCTGAACGCCGGGTTCACCATCTACAAGCGCTACCTGGACCGCGTAAAGGCGCGTCTGGACTTTGCCCTTGCCGAGCTGAACAAGGGCGTCGACAAGATCGACTTCACCGCCAAGGAAACCTTGCTGATCGACCGCAAGGACGCCCCTTGGCTCAAATCCACCGCGGAACTCGACGACCTGTGGCGCAAACGCGTCAAGGACGAGGTCCTGCGCCAGAAGATCGCCGGCAAGGATTCCAAGCAGATCCAGGAAACCCTGACCAAGCGCTACAAGAACCAGTTGGCGCGCCTGGACCAGACCCGCGCGGAAGACATCTTCCAGGCGTACATCAATACCTTCGCCATGTCCTACGACCCGCATACCAACTATCTGTCGCCGGATAACGCGGAGAACTTCGACATCAACATGAGCCTGTCCCTCGAGGGCATCGGCGCCGTGTTGCAGAGCGATAACGACCAGGTGAAAGTCGTGCGCCTGGTGCCGGCAGGTCCGGCAGACAAGACCAAGCAGGTGGCACCGGCCGACAAGATCATCGGCGTTGCCCAGGGCAACAAGGAAATGGTCGACGTGGTGGGCTGGCGCCTGGACGAAGTGGTCAAGCTGATTCGTGGCCCGAAAGGCACCGTGGTACGCCTGGAGGTGATCCCGGCCAGCAATGCCCCGAACGACCAGACCACCAAGATCGTGCCGATCACCCGTGAAGCGGTGAAGCTCGAAGACCAGGCCGTGAAGAAATCGGTCTTGAACCTGAAGCAGGACGGCAAGGACTACAAGCTCGGCGTCATCGAGATCCCGGCGTTCTATCTGGACTTCAAGGCCTTTCGTGCCGGCGACCCGGACTACAAGAGCACCACCCGCGACGTCAAGAAACTGCTGACCGAACTGCAGAAAGACAAAGTCGACGGCGTGGTCATCGACCTGCGCAACAACGGCGGCGGCTCCTTGCAGGAAGCCACCGAGCTGACCAGCCTGTTCATCGACAAAGGCCCGACCGTGCTCGTGCGTAACGCCGATGGCCGTGTTGACGTGCTGGAAGATGAAAACCCGGGCGCGTTCTACAAAGGCCCGATGGCGTTGCTGGTCAACCGCCTGTCCGCCTCGGCTTCGGAGATTTTTGCCGGCGCCATGCAGGACTACCACCGCGCACTGATCATCGGCGGCCAGACCTTCGGCAAAGGTACCGTGCAGACCATTCAGCCACTCAACCATGGCGAGCTGAAACTGACCCTGGCCAAGTTCTACCGGGTTTCCGGACAGAGCACCCAGCATCAGGGCGTCTTGCCGGACATCGATTACCCGTCGATCATCGACACCAAGGAAATCGGCGAAAGCGCCCTGCCCGAAGCCATGCCGTGGGACACCATCAAGGCAGCGATCAAGCCGGCGGTCGACCCATTCAAGCCGTACATTACGCAACTCCAGTCCGAGCATGACGTGCGTACGGCCAAAGATGCGGAGTTCGTATTCATCCGCGACAAGCTGGCCCTGGCGCAGAAACTGATGGCCGAGAAAACCGTCAGCCTCAATGAAGTCGAGCGTCGTGCCCAGCACGCCGACATCGAAGCCAAACAGCTGGCCATGGAGAACATCCGTCGCAAGGCCAAGGGCGAAGAACCGCTCAAAGAGCTGAAGAAAGAAGACGAGGACGCCCTGGCGGCCGAGGACGACAAGACCAAACCGGAAGACGACGCCTACCTCAGCGAAACAGGGCGGATTCTGCTGGACTACCTGAAACTCAATACGGCAGTGGCGAAGCACTGAGTGCTTACAAACAGATGATGGCAATTTAATGCCAGCGCCCTCCGGGGCGTCATCAAACAGTCATCATTCTGTCGTGAAATACGGGACTGGCGTGCTCCTTGTCGAAAGGGACCACGCCAGTCCTTTTTTTATCGCCAGAGATCGCCATGACCACAACCGAACAACTGAGTGCATTGAGCTCGATCCTGACTCAAGGCGGTTTGCACAGTTTGTTCCAGCCGATCATCAGCCTCTCTGAGCGGCGCATTCTCGGCTACGAAGCCCTCAGTCGCGGGCCGTCCAACAGCCCTTTGCACTCCCCTGTCGCCCTGTTCGCCGTCGCCCGCCAAGCCGGTCGTTTGAGCGAGCTGGAAATTGCCTGCCGCCAAAGCGCTTGCCGACGTTTCAATGAACAACAACTGCCCGGCCTGTTGTTCCTCAACGTATCCCCCGAATCCCTGCTCGAAGCGGCCCATCAACCGGGACGCACCCTGCAATTGCTGCAGGACTTCGGCATTGCGCCGAGTCAGGTGGTCATCGAGCTCACGGAACAGACGCCGACGGATGATTTCCAGCTGCTGCAAACCGCCCTGCATCACTATCGGGCGATGGGATTTTCGATTGCGCTGGACGATCTGGGAGCGGGTTATTCGAGCTTGCGTTTGTGGTCCGAACTGCGGCCGGATTACGTCAAAATCGACCGGCATTTCATTGATGGCATTCATCAGGATGCGCTCAAGCGCGAGTTCGTCGGCTCGATCCTGCAAATCGCCAAGGCCTCGCGGGCGCAAGTCATAGCCGAAGGTATCGAGTTACCGGAAGAGCTCACGGTACTGACCGAGATGGGCGTCGATCTGGTCCAGGGCTATCTGCTCTGCCGCCCTCAGGAACACCCGCCACGGGATGCCCGGGCATTGATGCCACGCCAGGACAGCACCAGCGTTGTACTGAGCGAAGACGGCAGCGACCTCAGCGCACTTCTCAACGAGCAACCCGCCGTGAACCGGGACACCCCGACCGCCACGGTGCTCGAAGCCTTTCGCCGCCAGGCCAACCTGAACTCGCTGGCGGTCCTGGATGCACAGAGTCAGCCTTGCGGTATCGTCCATCGGCATTCGCTCTCCGATGCCCTGCTCAAGCCCTTTGCCACTGATCTGTTCGCCCGCAAACCCATCAGCCGCCTGATGAACGATGACTTCCTCGCCGTCGAACTGAGTCAGTCGCTGCAACAAGTCAGTCGCCTGATCACAGGCCGTGCCCGCCAGCGCATCGAAGAAGATTTCATCATCACCCTCAATGGCGGCTATCTCGGGCTGGGCCGCGTGATAGACGTACTCAAGCTGATTACCGAACTGAAGATCCAGCAAGCCCGCTACGCCAACCCGCTGACCTTGCTCCCGGGCAACGTGCCGATCCAGCAATGCCTGACGCGGCTGCTGCAACAGCAACGGGAGTCGGTGATCTGCTACGTGGACATCGATAGCTTCAAACCCTTCAACGACATCTACGGCTATGGCCGCGGCGACGAAGTCCTGCTGTGCCTGGCGCAATGCCTGAACGACCGCGTCGACCCGTCCCGCGACTTCGTCGGCCACATCGGCGGTGATGATTTCCTGCTGGTGCTCGGCCCGGAAGACTGGCGCAAACGATTGAACCAGTTGCTCGACGACTTCCAGAGCCAGTGCCGGCGCTTCTACCGCAGCGAGCACCTGGAAGCCGGCTGCTTCATCGCACCGAATCGCCAGGGCATGCGACAGGAGTTTGCGCTGTTGTCGCTGTCGATCGGCGTGGTGCATCTTCATCCACAGGCCTGTGGACAACTCGATGCGAGCCAGCTGGCGGAAATGGCGTCACAAGCCAAGCACCATGCGAAGAATGTGCAGGGCTATAGCGTGCATGTGATTGATAGCCGGGTGGTGCAGGAACGTGAAGGTGCTTGCCTGATGGGGCAGCGGTGATTGACAGGACGCTTTCGCGGGCAAGTCGAAGGCGTCCGATCAAACAACCCGAAACTTGAATTGATCCTCGACTACCCCCTTCATCCCCGCCAGCCCAGGGTTATAGCTCAGACTCGCGAGACGCCAGCTCTTGCAACTTGATCGGCGCCAACGGATGCCCGGCCTTCGCCGCGATCTCCCAAAACCGAGCCGCTTCAAGCGGATCCGGCGCCTTGCTCGCCGTCCCGGCCAGACTGATCACGCCCACTTGATACGCCGCCTTGCCATCGCCCGCCAATGCCGCCAGGCGCAACAAACGTAGGCCCTCTTCACGAGCGCCGAGGCCGACACCGCGAAACGTCAGGATGTGCCCATAGAAGCTCTGGGCGCCGACGTCGCCCAGGTTGGCCATGCGTGCAAACTGGCCTTCGAGCCAGCGCCAGCCCTGCGGCTGGCGAACAAACCACGACCAGTGAAACAACCGGCGCGCGAGCCAGTACCCGGCTCGCGCCTTGAGTTGCAAAAACATTCAGGCCTCGGCCGATTCCGGGTATTCGTACTCGAACACCCGCACCACTTCCGAAGCGTGCCAGGACGCGGCGGCAACGCCGTCCGACGGCCCGGAAAAACGCCCGAGACGCTCGACACACTCAAAGAATCCGGTGCGCGGCAAACGGCTGGCGCCCTGGCTGATCACCAGCGAACTGCGCAGTGGCTGCTCCGCCTTGGCGTCCAGAGCCGCCAGATGCTCAAGGGCCGCCGTCAGGGTCTGCATGGCCGGGGTCGGCAACTGCAAACGCTCCAGCAATGCCCGATACGTCAACAGATGGCGCTGGCGCCGCGCCTGATCCAGTTCGCCCAGCAATCCGTCCCAGTGTTGACGGCTGATGCGTACACTCACGATTCATCCCTCCATCCTGGCACCGTCAATTCCCAAGCCAGGCTGCGGCGAATCGCGGCGTCGGGCAGACGCTCGCCACTTTCGATCATGGCCAGGTAAGACGGGCTGATGCCTACCGTGCGGGCCAGCGCCTCGATGGCGATGCCCTTCCCCTCGCGCAAACTGCGTAGTTGATCCAGACCCGGAAGAATCGCGTCTGGTGTCGCCGCCTGAGGCTTCGTGGCTTGAGGCGACGCTTGCTCCTTGATGCCCGCTGCGTTCAATAACGCCTGATACTGAGCCCATGGCAGAACCGCATACTCGGGCTCGCCTTCGCGTGTAATTATCTGAATATCCATCACTACCCCGTAGGACAACAACACTTAGCGAGTCGGCACTTTTCCCTAGAAGTGTAATCCTAACAGCGGCCAAGGTCGCGGGGGGCATCAATCTATGAAGTCGTCGAAATCGACTCAGCGTTTTCTCGGGCCTTGCAGTTGAAGTTGCTCGGGGGTATCGGGTAGACGCTCAACCACCGCGAGCTTCTCCGGGACCTGCCGTTTGCGCCAGGCGCGGAAGGCATTGAGCTCGTCGTCGAGCACTTTCATCAACCACGCCAGGACTGCGATGTCGTCGAACATGCCGAACAGCGGAATGAAGTCCGGGACCGCATCCAACGGGCTGAGGAAGTACATCAGGCCCGCGACAACCGAAACCAGCGCCTTGGGGCTGATGGCGCGATACTCGCCACGCCAGTAGGCCAGGCAGAGTGCCTGCAACAGCTTCAGGTCGTCCTTGATCTTGCCTAGTCGATTGCCCTGGCTTACGCCTTTACTGGCGACCGCGAACAACAGGGTCGGCAATCGACCGCGTGCCAGCAGACGTCCGGCCAGTGGCAGGAAACGAGCGAAACTCCAGGGTGCTTTCATCATTCCTCCCGTTGAAATGTTATCCACACAAATTGTGGATAACCTTGTGAACAGAGCTGCTTTTCATCGCTGCAAGCCCCGTTTTACAAGGCCTGCGTTCAGATCGGGCGTTTTTTACTCATCAAAAAAAACCCATAATTTCATTGACTTGGCGGCCTTGTGCGTCTACCGCCGACACTACTATGCCTAAGACTCCGGCCTAGAGCGTCTGTTCGTTTTGTTTACCCCTGCCGAACGCCAGATGCAACAACGCCCCGCATGAGCGAGGCGTTGTTATCGAAGCAGGCGCTACTTACTTGGCAGCGGCGTCTTCTTTTGCCGGGTCCTTGATGGCCATCAGTTCCAGGTCGAATACCAGCACCGAGTTGGCCGGAATCGCCGGGCTCGGGCTCTGGGCGCCGTAAGCCAGGTCAGCAGGGATGTACAGCTTGTACTTCTCGCCAACGTGCATCAGTTGCAGGCCTTCGACCCAACCCGGGATCACACCGCTGACCGGCAGATCGATCGGGCTGCCGCGCTCGACGGAGCTGTCGAATACGGTGCCGTTGGTCAGCTTGCCGGTGTAGTGAACAGTCACTACGTCAGTCGGCTTTGGCTGAGGGCCATCGGCTTTCTGCACGACTTCGTACTGCAAGCCCGAAGCAGTGGTTGTCACGCCGGCTTTCTTGCCGTTTTCCTCGAGGAATTTCTTGCCGGCAGCGGCCGACTCTTCGCTCATCTTGGCCATGCGTTCTTCGGCACGTTTTTGCAGTGCGGCGAACGCCTCGACCAGTTCTTCGTCCTTGAGCTTCTGCTCTTTCTTGCCGACGGCGTCTTCGATGCCCTGGGCTACAGCCTTGGAATCCAGGTCATCCATCCCTTCCTGAGCCAGGCTCTTGCCCATGTTCAGGCCAATGCCGTAGGAAGCTTTTTGCGCCGGAGTTTTCAGCTCTACGCTGGTCTGCGAATCACAACCCGCGAGTACCAGGCCAACCAGGGCCACCGCCGCCGCCAACCGATGCTGTTTCATGCTATTTCCTTGTTCATGCGCCTAAAGGGCAATCGAGTAAAGCCGCGAGCTTATCAGGCCGCCACGACCAATGGCTACCGGCATGAGAGCCGGAATCAATTGATAAGTTCAGGTGTTTAAACGCTTTTCATAATTGGAGTGATGAAGCTTCTTTCATCTTGCTCCGACAGAGGCTGATTGCTGAACCTGCAATCTGGCGTAATGGCCTCTTGCCGCATCTTGGGCACTCGGGCATAACGGCATGATAATTCGACAAGGATGTTTATCTTGCGCCTCTTCCTACGCTTGCTGGTTCTCATCGCAGTCCTGCTCGGGCTGGCCCTGGCCGTGGTTCTCTATTACGTCGCCAACCCGAAATTGCCGGCCTGGTCGCCTGCCCAACAGGTGCATTACCTGGAGCAATGGAGCGCCGTCGACCGAGAGACTTATTACTTCACACCCCAGGGCACCCAGGTCAAAGGCTTGCGCTATGACTGGTTCACCGCCCTCGAACTGCCCTTCTCGCAGCAACGCTTCGCCGCCCCCGAGTACCTCGCGCGCTTCGGTTTTCTGGTGGACCCCGGCCAGAAACCGACACCGAACAACCCCGGCAACCTCCCCGCAGGCTTTACCCGGCATCAGAATGCCGGCAGCCCGGATGTGTTTCTGGATATCACCTGTGCGGCCTGCCACACCGGTGAACTGCGCTTCAAGGGGCAAGCCGTGCGTATAGACGGTGGTTCGGCGCAGCATGTCCTGCCGTCCAGTGTTCCTACGCTCAAAGGGGGCAGTTTCGGACAAGCCCTGGTCGCCAGCCTGGTCTCGACCTACTACAACCCGTGGAAATTCGAACGTTTCGCACGCAACGTACTGGGCCAGGACTACGAGACGCACCACAAGCAACTGCGCAAAGAATTCAAGGCTTCACTCGATACATTCCTCAAAGTGGCCTGGAACGACACCCATCGCGGGCTCTATCCAACCGAGGAAGGCCCGGGCCGCACCGATGCCTTCGGGCGCATTGCCAACGCCAGCTTCGGTGACGCGATTTCCCCCGACAACTATCGCGTGGCCAACGCTCCGGTCGATTATCCGCAACTGTGGGACATGTGGACGTTCGAATGGGTGCAGTGGAACGGCTCGGCGAAACAACCGATGGCCCGCAACATCGGCGAGGCGTTGGGCGTCGGTGCCACGCTGAACTTCTTCGACCAGAACGGCCAGCCGCTGATGGGCGATGCCCGCTATCCCTCCAGTGTCCGTGTGCGCGACCTGCACCTGATCGAAGAAACCCTGCAACGACTCTCGCCTCCGGCCTGGCCGGAAGACCTGCTGGGCGCGATCGACAAACCGCTGGCCGCCAAGGGACGTACCCTGTTCGCGGAAAACTGCGCGGGCTGTCATGTACCGCGAACCACCCAGGGCGAGGGACGATACGTTCAGCACCTGAAAATGCTCCCGGTGGATGCCATCGGCACAGACCCGGGTGCGGCCAACAACATCGCCGACCATCGCTTTGACCTGACGGCGCTGCAATGGAAGCAGGCGGAACTGGAAAAACTTGATGTAGAGCCAAAACCCGACGAGCCACTGGACCTGAGCAAGATGTCCGTGGCCTCGGGGCTGGCCTATGTCACTGCATTTGTCCGCAACCGTGCCTATCAGGACGCCAATGTCCCCCCCGCCGAGCACCCGGAAATGGACGGTTTCGGCCTGCCAATCGGCGTACGCGAATTGCGTTCGTACAAGGCCAGGCCGTTGGCGGGTGTATGGGCGACAGCGCCGTTTCTGCACAACGGCTCGGTACCGAGCCTTTATCAATTGCTGTCGCCTCAGGATGAGCGAGCAACCACGTTCTACAAAGGCACTTTCGAATATGACCCGAGACACCTGGGTTACCGCACCGAAGCCTTTACCAATGGTTTTCTGTTCGACACGCGAATCACCGGCAACCACAACAGTGGTCATGAATTCCGTGCCGGCAAACTCGGCAATGGCGTGATCGGCCGCTGGTTGCAGCCACAGGAGCGTTGGGCACTGCTGGAGTATCTGAAAGTGCTGGGCGGCCCGCTGGAAGCGCAATTGCCATGACCATGAACTCGGCCAAAAGGACGCTCTCATGCTGATTACACTCTGGCTGCGCCTGGGCGCCTTCATCGGCAAGCTGTTGCTGTGGCTGCTGGTTCTCGGCGCGCTTGGCTGGGCATTGGCCACCGCCTGGTTTGCCTGGCAGCAGCGCGGACCGGTCTCGGCGCAAGAGTCGATTGCGGACGGTGAAGCCGCAATGACCCGGGATATCATCCAGACCGCCTTGCGCATCGTCGATCAGCACCGCGAAAGCACCCGCTACCTGCGCGATGCCCACGCCAAGGCCCACGGTTGCGTCAAAGCCGAAGTCCAGGTGTTACCGGAACTGGCCAGCGAATTGCGCCAGGGCGTGTTCAGCGAACCGGGCAAAACCTGGCAAGCGACGATGCGCCTGTCCAATGGCAATGCCTACCCGCAGTTCGACAGCATCCGCGATGCCCGGGGCATGGCGATCAAGCTGTTCGATGTTCCGGGCAAACAACTATTGAGCGATCAGCCGGGGCGAAGCGAACAGGACTTTGTGATGTTCAGCCATCCGAATTTCTTTGTAAGTAACGTGGCCGAATACCGTCAGAACGTCGCTGCCCAGGCCGAGGGTAAAAAAATGATGGCGTTCTTTCCGGGGTGGGATCCGCGTTCGTGGCAGGTTCGCCACCTGTTTACTGCCCTGGCGACGTTGTCCCCTGCTCCATCGAGCCCAACCCGGACAACGTACTTTTCGGTTTCACCCTACAAATTCGGTGAAGCCAATGCGAAGTTCCGGGTCATGCCCGATCCGGGCAGTTGCCCGGCCTACAACCTGCCGGAACAAAACCGCGAGTTGCCGAACTTCCTGCGCAATGCGCTCAATCAACAGTTGTCGACCGACCGGGTACCCGCGTGTTTCGTCTTGCAAATCCAGCGACAGGACGCCAACAAGTACATGCCGATTGAAGACACCAGCATTGAATGGCGCGAAAGCGATGCGCCCTTCGAGACGGTGGCGCAGATCAAGGTGCCGGCGCAGGACTTCGATACACCGGCGCTGAACCTGCAATGCGACAACCAGTCATTCAATCCCTGGTTCGGTATCGAGGCACACCGCCCCATCGGCGGAATCAATCGCCTGCGCAAAGCCGTCTATGAAGCTGTCAGCGACTACCGACACAGCCGCAACGCCGAGCAATAACTGCGCAGACACAAAAAAAGCGATCCCGGGATCGCTTTGAAGGCCGGCCAAATGCCAGACAGCAAAAAGCCCGCACAAGGCGGGCTTTCTGTGGTGACCTGGCGTTCAGTGTTCCAGGTTACCGAATATGGCGCAGCGGACGGGACTCGAACCCGCGACCCCCGGCGTGACAGGCCGGTATTCTAACCGACTGAACTACCGCTGCGCGAAACGCTTGAAACGAATGGTGGGTGATGACGGGATCGAACCGCCGACATTCTGCTTGTAAGGCAGACGCTCTCCCAGCTGAGCTAATCACCCTTCGCTTCGTTACGGGACGCATTATGCCACAAGTTTTCGTAAAGTGTTGATTTATTTGAAGTTTTTTTCAAATAAATCCGAAAACCGGAAAAACGACACATCCCGCGGGTACAACGTACAAACTTGAGGCAGAAAAAAACCCGCTATCGCGGGTTTTTCCGTGGTGACCTGGCGTTCAGTGTTCCAGGTTACCGAATATGGCGCAGCGGACGGGACTCGAACCCGCGACCCCCGGCGTGACAGGCCGGTATTCTAACCGACTGAACTACCGCTGCGCTAAACACATGAAACGAATGGTGGGTGATGACGGGATCGAACCGCCGACATTCTGCTTGTAAGGCAGACGCTCTCCCAGCTGAGCTAATCACCCTTCGCTTCGGTGTGGCGCGCATTCTACGGAGCGACCCAACCTCTGGCAAGCACTTTTTAAAATAATTTTCTCAGGCCTTCCAAAGGCTTAGAGAAAGGTTGGCCTATGGCACGGCGAAGACAATAATGCCCCCCTTTGTATAAAGGAGAGACTCACCCCATGTGGTTCAAAAACCTGCTTATCTATCGCCTGACCCAAGATCTGCCTGTTGATGCCGAGGCGTTGGAAACTGCACTGGCCACCAAACTGGCGCGCCCATGTGCAAGCCAGGAGTTGACCACCTACGGTTTCGTCGCGCCGTTCGGCAAAGGCGAAGATGCGCCACTGGTGCACGTCAGCGGTGACTTCCTGCTGGTTTCCGCGCGCAAGGAAGAACGTATTTTGCCGGGCAGCGTCGTGCGTGACGCGGTCAAGGAAAAGGTCGAAGAGATCGAAGCCGAGCAAATGCGCAAGGTCTACAAGAAGGAACGCGATCAGATCAAGGATGAAATCATCCAGGCCTTCCTGCCCCGCGCCTTTATCCGCCGCTCGTCGACCTTCGCTGCCATCGCGCCGAAACAGGGCCTGATCCTGGTCAACTCGGCCAGCCCGAAACGCGCCGAAGACTTGCTGTCGACCCTGCGTGAAGTGATCGGCACCCTGCCGGTGCGTCCGCTGACCGTGAAAATGTCGCCGACCGCAACCATGACCGAGTGGGTCACCACGCAGAAAGCCGCGGACGATTTCTTTGTGCTGGACGAGTGCGAACTGCGCGACACCCACGAAGACGGCGGCATTGTGCGTTGCAAGCGCCAGGACCTGACCAGCGAAGAAATCCAGCTGCACCTGAGCACCGGCAAAGTGGTCACTCAACTGTCCCTGGCCTGGCAGGACAAACTGTCGTTCGTCCTCGACGACAAGATGGTGGTCAAGCGCCTGAAGTTCGAAGACCTTCTGCAAGACCAGGCGGAACAGGACGGCGGCGACGAAGCCCTGGGCCAACTGGACGCCAGCTTCACCCTGATGATGCTGACCTTCGGCGACTTCCTGCCGGCGCTGGTTGAAGCGTTGGGTGGAGAAGAGACGCCTCAGGGTATCTAAAGCCTTGTGATCTCAAACTGTGGGAGCGGGCTTGCTCGCGAAAGCGGAGTATCAGTCAGAACTTATGTCGACTGACACTCCGCTTTCGCGAGCAAGCCCGCTCCCACATTTGGTTTTGTGGTGCTACTCAATAAAAAGGATATGGCCATGCGCGCACTGGCTGCATTGAGTCGTTTTGTCGGCAACACCTTCGCTTACTGGGTACTGATTTTCGCTGTCGTGGCGTTCCTGCAGCCGGCATGGTTCCTCGGTCTCAAAGGCACCATCGTGCCGCTGCTGGGGCTGGTGATGTTCGGCATGGGCCTGACCCTCAAGCTCGAAGACTTCGCCGAAGTCGCCCGCCATCCCTGGCGCGTGGCCCTGGGCGTGGTTGCCCATTTCGTGATCATGCCGGACGTGGCGTGGTTGCTCTGCCAGGCGTTCCACTTGCCGCCGGAAATCGCCGTCGGTGTGATTCTGGTCGGCTGCTGCCCAAGCGGCACCTCGTCGAACGTGATGACCTGGCTGGCCCGTGGCGACCTGGCGCTGTCGGTGGCCATCGCCGCCGTCACCACCCTCCTCGCCCCCCTGCTGACGCCGGCGCTGATCTGGTTGCTGGCCTCGGCATGGTTGCCGGTGTCGTTCATGGAATTGTTCTGGTCGATCCTGCAAGTGGTGCTGTTGCCGATCGTGCTGGGCGTGGTTGCCCAACGGGTGCTCGGCGACAAGGTTCGCCACGCTGTGGACGTATTGCCGCTGGTGTCGGTGGTCAGCATCGTGATCATTGTCACGGCAGTGGTGGCCGCCAGCCAGGCGAAGATTGCCGAGTCGGGCCTGTTGATCATGGCCGTGGTCATGCTGCACAACTGCTTTGGCTACCTGCTGGGTTACTTCACAGGGCGCCTGTTCAAGCTGCCACTGGCCCAGCGCAAGTCCCTGGCCCTGGAAGTCGGCATGCAGAACTCCGGCTTGGGCGCCGCGCTGGCCAGTGCGCACTTCTCGCCGCTGGCGGCAGTGCCCAGTGCATTGTTCAGTGTCTGGCACAACATTTCCGGGGCATTGCTCTCGACGTACTTCCGCCGCATGAGTGAAAAGCAGGATCGGGAAATGACGGCGCAACAGGTCAGCGACTGACTGGAAAACTTGATCCCTGGGTTAATGCTGGGCACTATATTGCGCAACGCGAGGACGACCTCGCGGCTCGATCGAGTCATTAATCAGGGGACGACCCCGTCAGACGATGGAGGTCTTCATGTCCTGGATCATTCTGTTTTTCGCCGGCCTTTTCGAAGTGGGCTGGGCCGTCGGCCTCAAGTACACCGACGGTTTCACCCGCCCGCTCCCCACCGTATTGACCGTTGCGGCCATGGCTATCAGCCTTGGCTTGCTCGGCCTTGCAATGAAGGAATTGCCGCTGGGCACAGCCTATGCGATCTGGACCGGTGTCGGCGCCGTTGGCACAGTGATCGCCGGGATCATTCTGTTTGGCGAGTCGATGGCGCTGGTGAGGTTGGCGAGTGTGGCGTTGATCATTTCCGGGCTTGTTGGCCTGAAGGTCAGCGCTTAGGCCACTGACGCCATCGCGGGCAAGCCCGCTCCCACAGGGCCGGAGGTGAATCACACATTTTGTGTACACCTGCGATTATTGTGGGAGCGGGCTTGCTCGCGAAGAGGCCGAACTGTCACCGACTATCTAACTGCCCCGCGCAAATCCCCCACCAACGCCTGCAACTTCACCGGCTCCGCCACCTCAACCGCCACCGCCGGCCCGGCCACCAACGTCACCCGCGACCACAACCGGCGAAACAGCCCTTTATTCGGATCGCGACTGAAGAAACTCCCCCACAACCCCTGCAAGGCCAACGGAATCACCGGCACCGGTGTCTCCTCGAGAATCCGCGTCAGCCCGCCCTTGAACTCGTTGATCTCGCCGTCGGCGGTCAATTTGCCCTCGGGGAAGATGCACACCAGCTCACCGTCCTTCAGATACCGGGCAATGCGCGTGAAGGCTTGTTCATATATCTGGATGTCTTCCTGGCGCCCGGCAATAGGAATCGTCCCCGCGGTACGGAAGATGAAGTTCAGTACCGGCAGGTTGTAGATCTTGTAATACATCACAAAGCGAATCGGCCGACGTACCGCGCCGCCAATCAGCAAGGCGTCGACGAACGACACGTGGTTGCACACCAGCAGCGCTGCGCCTTCGTCGGGGATCAGGTCCAGATTGCGGTGCTCCACGCGATACATGGAATGGCTGAGCAGCCAGATCATGAAACGCATGGTGAACTCCGGGACAATCCTGAAGATGTAGGCGTTGACCCCGATGTTCAGCAACGACACGACCAGGAACAACTGCGGGATCGACAGCTTGGCCACGCTCAACAGGACGATCGAGACAATCGCCGACACCACCATGAACAGCGCGTTGAGGATGTTGTTGGCGGCAATCACCCGCGCCCGCTCGTTCTCCGCTGTGCGCGACTGGATCAGCGCGTACAGCGGCACAATGTAGAAACCGCCGAAGACGCCCAGGCCGAGGATATCGAGCAACACCAGCCAGGTGTGGCCGAAACCGAGGATGTCGATCCAGCCATGGCCGGCGGCGCTGTCCGGAATTCCACCGGAATGCCACCACAACAGCAGACCGAAGACGGTCAGGCCGAACGATCCGAACGGCACCAGGCCAATCTCGACTTTGCGCCCGGAAAGCTTCTCGCACAGCATCGAACCCAATGCGATGCCGACCGAGAACACCGTCAGAATCAGCGTCACCACGGTTTCGTCGCCGTGCATCCATTCCTTGGCATAGGCCGGGATCTGCGTCAGATAGATCGCCCCGACAAACCAGAACCATGAGTTGCCGACAATCGAGCGTGACACCGCCGGTGTTTGCCCCAGGCCCAGTTTCAATGTGGCCCAGGACTGGCTGAAGATGTTCCAGTTCAGGCGCATTTGCGGTGTGGCGGCCGCCGCCCGGGGAATGCTGCGGCTGGCCAGGTAGCCGAGCACGGCAATGCCGATGATCGCCGTGGACACCACCGGTGCGTAATGCGCTGAAGACATCATGATTCCGGCGCCAATGGTGCCGGCGAGGATCGCCAGGAAGGTGCCCATTTCCACCAGGCCGTTGCCGCCGACCAGTTCTTCCTCACGCAGGGCCTGCGGCAGGATCGAGTACTTCACCGGCCCGAACAGCGCCGAATGGGTGCCCATGGCGAACAGCGCCAGCAGCATCAACGACAGGTGATCGAACAGAAAACCGACGGCGCCGACCGCCATGATGGCAATTTCCCCAAGCTTGATCAGGCGGATCAACGCATCCTTGGCGAACTTTTCCCCGAATTGCCCGGCCAGGGCCGAGAACAGGAAAAACGGCAGGATAAACAGCAGCGCACACAGGTTGACCCAGACAGAGCGGTCACCCTCGATGGTCAGCTTGTACAAAATCGCCAGGATCAACGACTGCTTGAACACATTGTCGTTGAATGCCCCAAGGGACTGGGTAATGAAGAACGGCAGGAAGCGCCGGGTACGCAACAAGGTGAACTGTGAGGGGTGACTCATCTTCCATGTGTCCCTGATTATGTAGAGAGTGGCCTGGATACTGTAATTGGAGTATCGAAACTCGATCCAGGCCACACCTTACCTAATCTTTGCCGGTTATTTCTTCAATCCGGCAATGCATGGCGAGACAAACAGTTCACCACGCCAGGCGCCCAGCACCGTGCGCTTGCCGACGATCAGCCACATCACCGCCAACAACGCCACCAGCACACAGCCAGACACACTGAAAAACGTCAGGTTCAAGGTGCTGGCCAGCTTCAACGTCGCCAGAGAATAGACGCCCAACGGGAAGGTGAAGCCCCACCAGCCCAGATTGAAGGGGATGCCGGCACGCAGGTAGCGCACAGTGATCAGCAACGCCATCAGCATCCACCACAGGCCGAAACCCCACAGGGTGATACCGGACACCAGGCCCAATCCCGCAGCAATCTCACCGACGCCCGGCAAACCGTTGGCCGCGAAAATCAGCGGTGCATCGCCGCCCAGTACCAGCATGCCCAACGCGCCGGTGCCGATCGGGCCAAGGGCCAGCCAGCTCGAGGCGGCCATGTTTTCGTGGGGCAGCTTATGCAAGGCCATGCGCAGCAACAGAATGGTCAGGATGCTGAAGGCCACCGGCAGGGAGAAGGCCCAGAGTACATAGCTGGTCACCAGCACCACCAGTTGCGAGTGAGCGTCGGGCAAATGCGGCGCCAACAGGCCACCACTGGCGGCCGCCACTTCTGCAGCGACCACCGGCAACAACCAGACGGCGGTCATCTGGTCGATGCTGTGCTCCTGACGTGTGAACATCATGTAGGGAATCAGCACACCGCAGGCCAGCGACATCGCCACATCCAGCCACCACAGCGCCTCGGCGAGGTGAATCACACCGTCGCCCCAGCGCGGCAGGCCGAACACCAGGAAGCCGTTGATGATGGTCGCCAGGCCCATCGGGATGGTGCCGAAAAACATCGAGACCGTGGAATGGCCGAAGATCCGTCGTGCTTCGTCGAAAAACAGCAGCCAACGCGCGGCGTACAGCGCTGTAAACAGCAGGAACAACGCGATGTTGAACAGCCACAGGGCTTCGGCAAAGGCGCGCAAGGCGGGCATGGCGACCGGCAATTGCGCCAGTGCCAACGCCAGTACGCCGGTACCCATGGTGGCCGCGAACCAGTTGGGGGTGAACTGGCGGATCACTTCGCGGGGATGCTGCAAGTGACTGAAAGGTTTGATTCCGGGCTTGATGCTATTGGCGCATGTCATGGCGAACTCCTGTCCTCTCGTGAGGTGGAGCCCATGTTAGATCCGAATAGAATATCTATATAACGGGTAATATCTCTATATCTTATCGATATTACTTATATATGGTCAGACACTCCCCTCCGATTCGACCACCAATATCCGAGCCGGCCCTACCGGATGCGCCACATGCTCAGTACCGACCGAGGCATGAAAAATGTCACCGACTTCCAGCAACGCTTCCCGCTCCACCCCCTCTTCGCGATAACGCATCCGCACCTGGCCATCGAGCACCACGAACACTTCCTCGCCGTCGTTGACGTGCCATTTGTAGGGTTGATCGGTCCAATGCAGCCGCGTGGTGATGCCGTTCATGCTGGCGATGTCCAGCGCGACCCAGGCACGCTCGCCAGTGAAAGATTTGCTGCGGATGATCTTCATGGTCCGATCCTTCGAGTGAGCTGAGAAGAGGCCAAGGCTAACCCGGATACAAGTGCTGGTGGAATGTGGCAAGGCCAGTCCAGACACTGAAAATCAACCTGCGACACCCCGCCACGCCACGACCTTGGTCGAAACTGACTAACGCTGGCGGTCGTGCGAGACTGTCTGTCCGGGCGAGAGGCCCGGGTGTCTTTGTCTGGAGTCCCCATGCCGCTGTCCACCGGGCTGATTGCCGTCGTCGCCCTGGCCTATATGGCCATCATGTTCGCCATCGCCTTCTATGGCGACCGTCGCAGCGCGCCCTTGCCGCCGCGTGTGCGTGCCTGGGTGTACAGCCTGTCGCTGGCGGTCTATTGCACCAGCTGGACGTTCTTCGGCGCCGTGGGTCAGGCCGCCGAACAGCTCTGGTCATTCCTGCCGATCTACCTCGGGCCGATCCTGTTGCTGGTCGGCGCGCCGTGGGTCCTGCAGAAAATGGTGATGATCAGCAAACAGGAGAACATCACCTCGATCGCCGACTTCATCGCCGCGCGCTATGGCAAATCCCAGTCGCTGGCGGTGGTGGTGGCACTGATTTGCCTGGTCGGCGTGCTGCCCTATATCGCGTTGCAGCTCAAAGGCATTGTGCTCGGTGTGAACCTGCTGATCGGTGCTGGCGCCGATGCCATGGGCACCCGGGCCCAGGACACGGCGCTGATAGTGTCGCTGGTGCTGGCGCTGTTCACCATCGTCTTCGGTACCCGCAACCTCGACGCCACGGAGCACCACCGCGGCATGGTGCTGGCCATTGCCTTCGAGTCACTGGTCAAGCTGTTCGCGTTTCTCGCGGTCGGCGCGTTCGTGACCTACGGCCTGTACGACGGTTTCGACGACCTGTTCGACCAGGCCATGCTGGCGCCGCGTCTGGAACAGTACTGGAAGGAAACCATCAACTGGCCGTCGATGGTGGTGCAGACCGGTGTGGCAATGATGGCGATCATTTGCTTGCCACGGCAGTTCCACGTGACCGTTGTCGAGAACATCGATCCCCAGGATCTGCGCCTGGCCAAGTGGGTATTCCCGGCCTACCTCGCCCTGGCTGCATTGTTTGTCGTGCCGATCGCCCTGGCCGGCCAGATGCTGCTGCCCAGCTCGGTATTGCCGGACTCGTTCGTCATCAGCCTGCCCCTGGCGCAGGCGCATCCGGCGCTGGCCCTGCTGGCGTTTATCGGTGGCGCATCGGCGGCCACCGGCATGGTGATCGTGGCCAGCGTGGCGCTGTCGACCATGGTATCCAATGACATGCTGTTGCCCTGGCTGCTGCGTCGCAACAACGCCGAGCGCCCGTTCGAAGTGTTCCGCCAGTGGATGTTGTCGGTGCGCCGCGTCAGCATCGTGGTCATTCTGTTGCTGGCCTACGTCAGTTACCGCCTGCTGGGCTCGACCGCCAGCCTGGCGACCATCGGCCAGATCGCCTTCGCTGCCGTGACCCAACTGGCCCCCGCCATGCTCGGTGCGCTGTACTGGAAACAGGCCAACCGCCGCGGCGTTTTCGCCGGCCTCGCCGCAGGCACCTTCCTGTGGTTCTACACCCTGATCCTGCCGATTGCCGCCCTCAGCCTCGGCCTTTCCTTGAGCACATTCCCGGGGCTGGCCTGGTTGCACAGCAATCCACTGAACCTGCCGATCACCCCGCTGACCCAAGGCGTGGTGCTGTCGCTGGCTGGCAACTTCACACTGTTCGCCTGGGTCTCGGTGTTGTCGCGCACCCGGGTTTCCGAGCACTGGCAGGCAGGCCGCTTCATCGGCCAGGAAATCAGTGCCCGCCCCAGCGCACGCTCGATGCTGGCGGTGCAGATCAACGACCTGCTGCAACTGGCGGCGCGCTTCGTCGGCGAAGAACGCGCCCGTCAAAGCTTCATCCGCTTTGCCTATCGCCAGGGCAAAGGCTTCAACCCGAACCAGAACGCCGACGGTGAATGGATCGCCCACACCGAACGCCTGCTGGCCGGTGTACTCGGTGCCTCTTCGACCCGCGCGGTGGTCAAAGCCGCCATCGAAGGCCGGGAGATGCAACTGGAAGACGTCGTGCGCATCGCAGACGAAGCCTCGGAGGTGCTGCAATTCAACCGTGCCTTGCTGCAAGGCGCCATCGAGAACATCACCCAGGGCATCAGCGTGGTCGACCAGTCGCTGAAACTGGTGGCCTGGAACCGTCGCTACCTGGAGTTGTTCAACTACCCGGACGGCTTGATCAGTGTCGGTCGGCCGATCGCCGACATCATTCGCCACAATGCCGAGCGCGGCCTGTGCGGCCCCGGCGAAGCCGAAGTCCACGTCGCACGTCGCCTGCACTGGATGCGCCAGGGCCGCGCGCATACCTCCGAGCGCCTATTCCCCAACGGCCGGGTCATCGAGTTGATCGGCAACCCGATGCCGGGCGGTGGCTTCGTCATGAGTTTCACCGACATCACCGCATTCCGCGAAGCCGAACAGGCGCTGACCGAAGCCAACGAAGGCCTGGAGCAACGGGTCACCGAACGGACCCACGAACTGTCGCAGCTCAACGTCGCCCTGACCGAAGCCAAAGGCACCGCCGAGGCGGCCAACCAGTCCAAGACCCGTTTCCTCGCGGCCGTCAGCCATGACTTGATGCAACCGCTCAATGCGGCACGCCTGTTCTCCGCCGCCCTCTCCCATCAGCACGATGGACTCTCCGGCGAAGCGCAGAAACTGGTCGGACACCTGGACAGCTCGCTGCGCTCGGCCGAGGACCTGATCAGCGACCTGCTGGACATTTCCCGCCTGGAGAACGGCAAGATCAACCCGAATCGCCAGCCGTTCGCGCTCAACGAACTGTTCGACACCCTCGGTGCAGAGTTCAAGGTGCTGGCGCAGGAACAAGACCTGGAGTTCCGCGTTCGTGGCAGCATGCTGCGAGTCGACAGCGACATCAAACTGCTGCGGCGAATTTTGCAGAACTTCCTGACCAATGCGTTTCGCTACGGCAAAGGGCCGGTACTACTGGGCGTTCGCCGGCACAAGGAAACATTGAGCCTGGAAGTCTGGGACCGCGGGCCGGGTATTCCGGAAGATAAACAACAGGTGATTTTCGAAGAGTTCAAGCGCCTCGACAGCCACCAGACACGGGCCGAAAAAGGCCTCGGCCTGGGGCTGGCGATTGCCGACGGGCTATGTCGCGTGCTCGGCCATACCTTGCGCGTGCGCTCCTGGCCGGGACGTGGCAGCGTGTTCAGCGTCAGCGTGCCGCTGGCCCGGGCGCAAACCGCAGCGCCGGTCAAAGTCGCCGAGCTCAATGGCAAATTGCTCAATGGCGCGCAGGTGCTGTGCATCGATAACGAGGACAGCATCCTGATCGGCATGAACAGCTTGCTCAGCCGCTGGGGATGCCAGGTCTGGACCGCACGCAATCGCGAGGAGTGCGCAACGCTGCTGGGCGAAGGCATGCGCCCGCAATTGGCGCTGGTGGATTACCACCTCGATCATGGCGAAACCGGAACCGATCTGATGGCCTGGTTGCGCACGCAAATGGGCGAGCCGGTTCCTGGTGTGGTGATCAGCGCCGATGGCCGGCCGGAGACGGTCGACAAGGTCCATGCAGCAGGGCTGGATTACCTGGCCAAACCGGTGAAACCGGCGGCGTTGCGGGCGTTGTTGAGTCGGTATTTGCCGTTGTAACCCGGGCTGACTCAAAACCCTGTGGCGAGGGGGCTTGCCCCCGTTCGGCTGCGTAGCAGTCGTCAGACAATCCAAATGGTATGGGGGCCGCTGCGCGGCCCAACGGGGGCAAGCCCCCTCGCCACAGGGTCCACGCTCGACCTAGGGCTACTCCGGCAACTCGACCAACCCATCGACATCGGTCATCGCCCGCTCCAGCAAATCCGCCGGCAGGCTCTTGCTCGCCCGTGCCCCCAGAAGCTTGAGTTGTTCACTGCGACTGACCAGGTTGCCACGCCCCTCTGTCAGCTTGTTGCGTGCCGAACTGTAAGCCTTGTCCAGTTGCTGCAGGCGATTGCCGACCTCGTCCAGATCCTGAATGAACAGCACGAACTTGTCGTACAGCCACCCGGCCCGCTCGGCGATTTCCCGGGCGTTCTGGCTCTGGCGCTCCTGTTTCCACAAACTGTCGATGACACGCAGGGTCGCCAACAACGTGGTGGGGCTGACGATCACGATGTTGCGGTCGAATGCCTCCTGAAACAGCGTCGGCTCAGCCTGCAACGCAGCAGAAAACGCCGCCTCGATCGGCACGAAGAGCAGCACGAAATCCAGGCTGTGCAAGCCATCGAGGCGCTTGTAATCCTTGCCGGCCAGGCCTTTGACGTGATTGCGCAATGAAAGCACGTGCTGCTTGATGGCGATCTGGCCGATGGCCTCGTCCTCAGCCGCCACGTATTGCTGATAGGCCGTCAGGCTGACCTTGGAGTCGACCACCACCTGCTTGTCGCCCGGCAGGTAAATGATCACGTCCGGCTGGAAGCGTTCACCGTCCGGTCCCTTGAGATTGACCTGAGTCTGGTACTCGCGACCCTTCTCCAGCCCGGCATGCTCGAGCACGCGCTCAAGGATCAGTTCGCCCCAATTGCCTTGGGTCTTCTGCCCTTTCAAGGCGCGGGTCAGGTTGGTGGCTTCGTCGCTCAAGCGCAAATTCAGCTGTTGCAGGCGCTCCAGTTCCTTTGCCAGGGAGAAACGCTCACGAGCTTCGTTCTGATAGCTTTCCTCGACGCGCTTTTCGAAGGACTGGATGCGCTCCTTGAGCGGATCGAGCAACTGTCCCAGGCGCTGCTGGCTGGTTTCGGCAAAACGCTGCTCGCGCTCATCGAAAATCTTCCCCGCCAGCTCGGCAAACTGCGCGCGCAATTCGTCCCGCGAACCTTGCAGGTCGTCAAGGCGTTGCTGATGGCTGTCCTGTTGCTCGCGCAATTCGGCGTTGAGCGACGCGGCCTGGGCATCCAGACGGCGCAGTTCGGCTTCCTTGCCAGCGCGCTCGATATTCCACGCATGGGCGGCGTCCCGGGCGTCGTCGCGCTCAATCTGCAGCAGTTCGACTTCACGACGCAGTGCAGCCAGATCAGCCTGCTTGGCGGAGTTGGCTTGGGTCAGATCAGCGATTTCATCGCGGCTGGACTCGAGTTGTGCATTCAAGCCGTCCTGTGCCAGTTGCGCCATGGCCAGGCGCTCCTGCAGCAGTGCAACGTCTGCCTGCGTGGTGCTGGCCCGCCGCTGAAGTTGCCAGGCCAATACCAGCAACGGCAACCCTGCCGCTGCCAGACCCAGCAATACGCTGGTCAAGTCCATTGCCATAGCCACTCCTGCCATTCGGGTAAAGCCTGAAGGTTAACCAAGGCGTCCGGTCTTGGACAGCTCAGTCTTCGATCAGCCCCAGTTCCTGTTGAGCGCGGCGATCGCCTGCGCGGGCGGCCTGACGCAACAGGTCCTGACCGATACGGCGGTCCCGGGCATTCCCGCATTCGCGGCACATCAACTGGCCAAGGCGACTTTGCGCAGCAACCACGCCCTCACGGGCCGGTTGCTTGAGCAGACGTCCGGCAATGTGTTTGACGCCAGGGTTTTCGCCCAGGTGCGGACTGTCCAACAGCCACTCTGCCACGCGCATGGAAAAGCGCTTGGTAGGGGCAACAGAGGGTGGTGTGGAGGTAGAGGAAACAGGGGCTGAGCGAAACTTCATAAAGCACTGTGGGGCAGATCGGAAGGCGCGCAACTTTACTCTCTTTTTCTTACAGGTAAAGCTGAAAATGTCCCGGCACGCCCGTCCTAGAGCAAGCGCTCGGGACAATCCACAGAAGCTGTGGATAACTCAGTGGACAACCGTCCTTGAACCCGCTCAAAGCCCTGTGGAATGGGGTTCGCAGTCAAACTGACGATTTTTTCACCAGTAAAAAAAAGCGATGTTTTTCATTGACTTAAATTTTGGTTACAGGCAGCGATTGCGCTTGAACGTGAGATGACAGCGGGGTGACAGACTCTGCAACTAATGTGCACAAGTGCCTTTGCGACGGTTATATCAATGCACTTTTTCGGCGCGTTTTTTGGTCATGCCTGGGGATAAGCCCTGGCAAACCCGGTATTTAGACAGCTGCGTTGCTAGCAACATCGATGACCGATGGTCGGATTTTGCTCTGCTACAGGGCGTATCAATTGGAGGCAGTGCCGCTTCATACGCTTATCTACAAGGCAAAACAGCACCCGCACGGAAATTCTTTTTGCTATCACACTTCCCTTGGGCAGTTCAATCCGTTAGTATCCGCGGCGTTAGTACCAAGCTGAAAGTCAATTCTGGTCGAACAAATCCCCCCGGTCAGCCTTCCCGACGGAAGCCTCCACCGAACAAGCGGGATCGACCACCTCGATGGTTTCCAGGTAAATCTTGCGCCGACACAACCTTTGAATCGAAAGCAAAGGGTGTTGCTCCGCCTGCTTACTCTGCTCGAACCAACCTGCAAATTGATCAGGATCTTCACCCCGGGCCCAGAACCTTTGCCCTCGATGTGTTGCCTGCCCTCCTAAGTACCTACCTGCCAGCCCAAGCGCGCCAACTTATCAGCGCTTCAAACTGGCTGCTTTGTTCCAGTCGGGTTCTTCGTTCGATCAATGGTGATCGACGTTACTGGAACGTTTTAACGTTGCACGGTTCTTATCCGTGTCATTTGTAGGAACACCAATAATGTCTACTCAAATCCACACTCAGGATGCCATTCGCACCCTAACCAACGCTTTTGCACCAATGAACTGCCTGATCATGGCCGCTCGCAAAGGCTGCTTCAGCTTCACCCTGGTCAACGAACACGGCATCGCTCGTCACAGCGAACGCCTGTACCCCGATCAATACTCCAGCGCCGAGCCGCTGCAGGCCGTGATCGAGCGTACCCGTCAGGCCCTGGTTGCCTGAAACGCCAGAAAGGCTGAAAAACCCGAAAGCCCTGCCCGAAAAGCAGGGCTTTTTATTGCCCGATGTTTCCCCGCACTCGAACCACGACTAAGCACGATCCGATATAAGGGTTATAACTGGTCGCTGGAAATATTTTAAAAACAGTCCTTTACAGCGCGAATATGACACTACACTTCAACTCAAGCGGCTTGACCCGCTTGCGGCGAGCCTGAACCGATTCACAGCTGCCAAGCCCCCCCCTTCAGGCATCGCCGTCCAATTCAGGTTTCGAGGGTTTTATGGGTATCGCTGCCAGCGAACTGTGCCGCTATGTGATTCGTCCGACATTGATCTACCTCGGACGCCAAAGCGCTACTGCCGAATCCCTGCTGCTGGGCATTGCCGCCAGCCAGTCAGCCCTTGGTTCCGCCCTGCATGACCGCCGTGGGCACGGCCTGTACCGCATCGCCGAACCCCGCCACCAGGCACTTTGGGACCATTACCTGGCCCTTGATCCGGAGCGTGCAAGCCTGGTCCGCGGCCTGGCCAGCCAACATGCGTTTCTGAGCGGGCCGCACCTCGAGTTGACTGTCAACCTGCGTTACGCCACAGCCATCGCCTGGCTGCTGGTGGAAGAACAGAATACCCCCCTCCCCTCCCCTGATGATTTGTTGGGCATGGCCAGGATCTGGCGCCAGACATTTCATCCCCAGGGGCGTCTGCGTGATTTCACCAGCGCCTGGCAAACCTGTGTTTCACCCCTGAATCAGGTAGCCTGCTGACACCTCTGGATCCAAACATCGCGAAACATGTGGTGATTTTGGTCGGATTGTCCTACAAAACCGCTCTAAATCAAGGCATACAGCCTATGGCGCCGGGACGAAAATGTTGGTAATTTTCGCCCCGCTGATCACCAGGAGTCCTAATAATGAAAAAAGTAATGCTCAAAACCACCATTAGTCTCGCCGTTGCCATGGCATCCACCCAGATTTTCGCAAGTGGCTTTGCCCTGAACGAACAAAGCATCAGCGGGATGGGGACAGGTTTTGCCGGGCGATCTTCCTCTGCCGACGACGCATCCACCATTGCTGGCAACCCTGCCGGCATGTCCCGCATCAAGCGCGAACAAGTGACCGGCGGTGTTGCATTCATCGACGCGCACACTGACATCAGTGACGCCAACTCCCGTCCGAACGGCGGTACCAACAAAGGTGACATGGTCCCTTTCATGGGCGTGCCGATGGGTTACTACGTCAAACCAATCGACGACCACTGGGCATTCGGTATCGGCGTGTACGCACCATTCGGTCTGGTCACCGACTACGAAAACAACTTTGCCGGCCGCTACTTCGGCAGCAAGAGCGAAGTTAGAATCGTCACCCTGCAACCGACTGTCAGCTACGCCTTCAACGACAAGGTTTCCATCGGTTTCGGCCCGACCATCAACCGCATCGACGGCACCCTGGAATCGAACCTGTCGATCACCCAGGCCGCGCCAGACGGCAAGGTCAAGATCGAAGGTGACGACACTGCGCTGGGCTACAACATCGGCGTTCTGGTTCAAGCCACCGACAGCACGCGTGTCGGCCTGACCTACCACTCGAAAGTGAAGTACAAGCTCGAAGGCAACACCAAGGTCAACTACGGCTTGCTGGGCCTGATCGGCCAGAACCCGAATCAGAAGTACGACGCTTCGCTGGACCTGACCACACCTGAATCGGTGGACTTCTCGGTCACTCACCAGCTCGACGACAAGTGGACTCTGTACGCAGGCAGCACCTGGACCCGCTGGAGCCGCCTGAAAGAAATCACCGTTGAAAACACAGGTGTTCCAGCCGCTCTGAATGGCCAGTTCGGTACCATCACCGAAGAACAGAACTGGCACGACACCTGGGCTCACGCCATCGGCGCGTCCTACCAGTTGAACAAGCAGTGGGTACTGCGTACCGGTCTGTCCGTTGACCAGGCACCGACCAACAACGTTGACCGTTCCCCTCGCATCCCGACGGGCGATCGCAAGATTTTCAGCGTGGGCGCCGGCTGGAGTCCGACCGACGACCTGACCATCGACCTGGCGTATTCGTACCTGCGCGAAGAGTCGGTCAAGGTCAACAACAGCAACGACCGTGGCCAGAACTACAACGCCAAGTATGAAAACTACGCGAACGGTTTCGGCCTCGGTGCAACCTACCGCTTCTGATGATTCCCGGCGATCCTGAATCGCTCGCCACCGGAATCAAAAAAAGCCCCGCTCTCTTTATAGAGGCGGGGCTTTTCAGTGGGCATCGATCAGGGGGTCGAAGCGAGCGGAGGCGAAGCCAGGGCTTTTTCTACCGCGGCGATGAACTCGGGATCATCCGGCTTGGTCAGGCTGGAGAAACTGGCGATCACCTTGCCCTGGCGATCGACCACATACTTGTAGAAATTCCACTTCGGCGCACTGGCCTGACTGGCGAGGACTTTGAACAAGTGCGTTGCGTCTTCGCCGCGAACCTTCTGTGGCTCAGTCATGGTGAAGGTCACGCCGTAGTTGGCATAGCAGACTTTCGCAGTCTCGGCGCTGTCTTTGGACTCCTGCTTGAAGTCGTTTGACGGCACGCCGAGTATTTCCAGCCCTTGCCCCTTGTAGCGCTGATTGAGTGCCTCAAGGCCCTCGAACTGCGGTGCGAAGCCGCAGAAACTGGCGGTATTGACCACCACCAGCGGCTTGTCGGCGAAACGCTGGCACAGGTCGATGGACTCCTTGGCCCGCAACTTCGGCAGCGAGCCCTGCAGCACCTCCGGACAGTCAGCGGCCCAGGCCGGCCCGGACAACGCCATCAGCAACGCGGGAACAACACACCAGCGCTTGAGCATCTCGAGCCTCCTTGATAATTCGTCAAAAGCGACGTTACTCGCCCTCGCCGCTCACTAGCAAGCCCCCATGCCCAACTGCATCAGCGCCAGCCCGCCCTGATGCCAGCCCCACCACGACAACGCCAGCAACAAGGCGCAGACGGCGGCTACAGCGATCCGGGGCCAAAGTCTGTTCATGTCGCACTCATCGGTGTTTGCAGGCGCGCCACCGGCCGTTCACGCACCGGCCAGTTGAGGGCCGCGGCCAACAGGCTCAAGAGAATTGCCACTTGCCAGATCAAGTCATAACTCCCGGTTCGGTCATACACCACCCCGCCCAACCAGCCGCCCAGGAACGAACCGAGCTGGTGAAACAGGAAAACAATCCCGCCGAGCATGGACAGGTTTCGCACGCCAAACAAGGTCGCCACCGTACCGTTGGTCAATGGCACCGTCGACAGCCACAGGAAGCCCATGGCCATGCCGAACAGGTAGGCCGTGGTGGTGGTCACCGGTGCCCACAGGAACAACGCAATGACCACCGCCCGCAACAAGTACAGACCGGTGAGCAAACGCGGTTTGGACATGCGCCCGCCGAGCCACCCGGCGGTATAGGTGCCGAAAATGTTGAACAGGCCGATCAGCGCCAGCACCGTGGTGCCGACCGTGGCCGGTAGATGCTGGTCCACCAGGTAGGCCGGCAAGTGCACACCGATGAACACCACCTGGAATCCGCAGACAAAAAAGCCGAACGCCAGCAGCCAGAATCCGGAATGCGAGCAGGCTTCGCGCAGTGCTTCGCCAAGGGTTTGTTCATGGCCCAGGACGGGTAATGGCGTGTCCTTGAGCATGCTCACCAGCGGTACGATCAACGCCACCAGCAAGCCCAGCGCGAGCAACGCCGCGGACCAGCCAAGCCATCCGATCAAACCAAGAGTACCGGGCAACATCGCGAACTGGCCGAACGAGCCGGCAGCACTGGCGATCCCCATGCCCATGCTGCGTTTTTCCGGTGGTACTGCGCGGCCGACCACACCCAGAATCACCGAGAACGACGTGCCGGACAGACCGATACCGATCAGCAGGCCGGCGCTCAGGGACAGCGTCACTGCCGAGTCGGAGAGCCCCATGCAAATCAGCCCGGCCGCGTACAGGACGCCACCGATCAGCACCACTTTCGCCGCGCCGAAGCGGTCGGCCAGCGCACCGGTGAATGGCTGGGCGAGGCCCCAGATCAGGTTCTGCAAGGCGATGGCGAAGGCAAAGACTTCACGACCCCAGCCGAACTCGGCACTCATCGGCGCCAGAAACAGCCCGAAGCCATGTCGAACCCCCAGAGACAACGCAAGGATCAGCGCACTCCCCAACAGAACCCAACCGCACGTACGCCACATCGATGTCATTGTTGTTCTCCGGTAGCGGGTATATACCCGCTTATGTTCGGAAAAACTGGCGTCACGCCAGTTCGTCCAGCAGCTTCAATAAGATTTCGCGCTTCTCGGCCCCCAGGCGATCGATCAAGCGTTGTTGTGCGGCTTCCCAGGCCGGCAAGGCAGCCTTGAGACGCTCCGCCCCGGCCTCGGTCAGCAGGACGATACGGTTACGCATGTCTTCGCCCTCGACCAGTGTCACCAGGCCCTCCCCCTCCAGCACCCGCAAATTGCGCCCCAAGGTGCTGCGGTCCAGGCCCATGGCCTCGGCCAGGGTTGAAATGCTCGGCTGATCCAGACGCTGCAGATTGCACAGCAAAGAATACTGCGCAACGTTGATCCCGAAGCCGTCGAGAGCGCCGTCGTAATGCCTGCTGACGCCACGGGCGGCGCGACGCAGGTTGATGCATAAACATTGGGAATCGAGCATGGTGCGTGTATATACCCGCGAGCGTGTTAAATCAAGTTACATGGTTTTTTCAGTGACTGAGCGGCGCCTGCTAGATCGCCATCGCGGGCAAGCCCGCTCCCACAGAGATTTTCGGTGTGCCCACTATTTTGCCAACAAAACAGAAACCCTGTGGGAGCGGGCTTGCCCGCGAAGGGGCCAGAACATTCAATACAACCCCATCAGAACAGCGCCAAGCCTACCAGCACTGCAACTTCCAGCAACTCCAGCATTGCCCCTGCCGTATCGCCAGTCGTTCCACCGAGCCGCCGCAGCATCACCTGGCGCAACCAGACAAACCCGAGAACCGCCAACACCACCGCCAGCACACCACTCAAACCGGCAATCAGCACACAGGCCAGTGCACTGACCGCCAACACCTGCCTGCCCGCCGAGCGCGGAAGATGATCGGCCAAGGCCTGCCCCAGGCCACCGGCACGCACATAGGGTGTGGTCAGGAACAAGCCGAGCAACGCGCTGCGACCGATCAACGGCACGATGATCAATGCCAGCGAATCCGGTTGCCCGATCAACGCCAGCAGCGCAGTGAACTTGAGCAACAACACCAGCACCAGCGTCACCACCGCGATCGGCCCGCTGCGCGGGTCTTTCATGATGGTCAGCGTACGCTCACGGTCGCCAAAACCGCCGAGCCAGGCGTCGGCGCTGTCCGCCAGGCCATCGAGATGCAACCCGCCGCTGAGCAGTACCCAGACGCTCAGCAATAACGCCGCGTGCAACAACGCCGGCGCACCCTGCAACAGCCAGCTCACTGCCCACAGAATTGCGCCAAAGAGCAATCCCACCAGCGGATAAAACAGCAGTGACCGCCCCAGTTCCCCAGGCTCAGGCATGCCGGGCAGGCGAATCGGCAGGCTGCTGAGAAATTGCAGGGCGATCCAGAATGGCAACATGGTCAAAGCACTTCCTTCAACAAACCATCGGACTCCATCATCAGCGAAAACAGTGCGCCATGCCCGACCTCAACGTTGAGCAGCTGCTCTCGCGGCAGCCCGCGCGCTTGTGCCAGCAACAGGCGCATCACCCCGCCGTGGCTGATCAGCAGAATGCGCTCACCGGCACAGGTCGCGTGCAAACGCTCCAGCGCTGCCAATACCCGTGTCGAAAAGCCTGCAACCGGCTCACCCTGAGACGGCGTGAACGAGTAAGGATTGGCCCAGAACAAGCCGAGCGCCTGCGCGTCGGTTTCCATCAACGCCGCCGCGCTCTGCCCTTCCCAGGCGCCGAAATGCAACTCTTGCAGGTCTTTATCCAACTGCACCGGTACACCCAGTTGTGCACCGAGCTCCTCGGCAAACCGCGCACAACGCTGCAATGGCGAACTGACTAACCGGTCCCATGGCCCTTGCCCGACCACGGCGGCTCGCATCTGCGCCCAGCCCGTTTCGGTCAACGCATCATCGATGCTGCCGCGCAGGCCACCGCCGAATTCGGTTTCACCGTGACGCAACAGATCCAGGCGCAGGGTCATGCCGGACGATCTGCCACGGCGGCTTCGGCGAAGGTCGCCATTTGCCCGTGCAGGTCGCACGCCAGACGCAACAGCGGCACAGCCAATGCCGCACCACTGCCTTCACCGAGCCGCAGACCAAGATCAAGCAAGGGTTGCGCACCCAGGGTTTCCAGCACATGACGGTGCCCCGGCTCTGCGCCACGATGACCGAACAACAGCCACTGACGGCATTCGGGATTCAAGCGCACCGCGACCAGCGCAGCGACACTGCAGATGAAGCCGTCCACCAGCACCGCGACACCGCCTTGAGCACAGGCGAGATAGGCACCGACCAGCGCCGCAATCTCGAAGCCACCGAGGTTGAACAGGGTCTGCAAGGCATCGCCACGCTGCGGGCCATGCAATACCAGGGCACGCTCGATCACCCGGGCTTTATGGCTGACACCTTCGGCGTTGAGCCCGGTGCCAGGCCCGGTCAAATGGCCCACCGGGCAATCGAGTAAGGCACAGGCCAGGGCGCTGGCGGCGGTGGTGTTGCCAATGCCCATTTCGCCACCGATGAACAACTGCGCACCGCTGGCAATCGCCCGTTGCACGCTGTCACGGCCGGCCTGCAAAGCGAGTTGTCCCTGGGCTGCGGTCATGGCCGGCCCCTGTACAAAATTCGCCGTGCCCGGGCCGACGTTCAGGTGACGCACACCGGGCAGGTTCAGCGACGACGTCACCGTGCCAAGGTCAACCACCTCAAGGGAAGCGCCCAGTTGTCGCGCCAGGACGCTGATCGCCGCACCACCGCTGACGAAGTTGAGCAGCATCTGCCCGGTGACTTCCTGGGGATAGGCCGACACGCCCTCGGCGACCACGCCATGGTCGCCGGCAAATATCGCGATCCACACCTGTTCCAGACTCGGCTTGACCCGTCCCTGCAATCCCGCCAGTTGCACCGCCACCGACTCCAGCTGGCCGAGGGAGCCGGCCGGCTTGGTCAGTTGCTGTTGCCGCGCCTGGGCCTGTTCGAGCGCTTGGGTATCGACCGGCCTGCACGGGTTCAGCCACCAGGATTGAGTCATAACGCAGTTCCTTTCAGAGTCAGGGGCAGGCCGGCGACGGTCAGGACGACACGCTGACAGCGCTCAGCCAGAGCTTGATGCAGCCAACCGGCTTCATCGACATAGCGGCGAGTCAATTCGCCCAGCGGCACGACACCCATTCCGGTCTCGTTGCTGACAAAAATGATTTCACCCGGCAACGCTGCCAGGCAGTCCAGCAGGGCATCACGCTCGGCTTGCAAGCGCCCGGCATCGTCGAGCATCAGCAGGTTGGTCAGCCACAGGGTCAGGCAATCCACCAGCAGACAGTGGTCGGCACGGGCGCTTTCACGCAGTACCCGGGCCAGTTCCAGGGGTTCTTCAATCAGTGCCCATTCGGCAGGACGACGGGCGCGGTGATGAGCCACCCGCTCGCTCATTTCGCCATCCAGTGGCTGGCTGGTGGCGATGTAAGTGACGGTCAGGGCGCTGTCGATGGCGAGTTTTTCAGCCAGACGACTCTTGCCGGAGCGGGCGCCGCCGAGGATCAGTTGGAGCATGGTTGTTTTCCTTGAAATTTTCGCTGAGGCGACTGGCCTCATCGCGGGCAAGCCCGCTCCCACAGGATTACGAGGTGTACTCAAATTTCACGATCAACCCAAATCTCTGTGGGAGCGGGCTTGCCCGCGAAGAGGCCAGAGCTTTCACCTCAGATTCCACAGAGCTGCCGCAACAGCCCGGTATCCAGATGCTTCTCCACCAGATCCGCCAGCCGCTCGATATCGCGCTCGCGCAACGCGTGGTAATCCACGTCCTGCACCTCCTGCAAACCGGCCCAGCGCAACAGCGCACTGCACGCCGCCGGCGATTCGAACAGCCCGTGCAGGTAGGTGCCGAAAACCTGCCCGTCCGCACTTTGCGCACCGTCGCAGCGGCCGTCATCCAGATGCACGGCGGCATTTTCCAGAGCCGGTCCGGTGGTCACGCCGGCATGGATTTCATAGCCTGATACCGGCGCATCTTCCAGCGCCAGGCGACCGCACACATTGCGCAGCTGTTTCTCTTGTTCGAGCCGGGTCTGGAACGCCAACAGCCCCAAACCGGCACTGGAACCCGGCGCGCCCTCGAGGCCCAGCGGGTCATGCACCTGCTCACCGAGCATCTGCAGGCCGCCACAGATCCCCAGCAGTTTCCCGCCGTAACGCAGATGCCGGGCAATCGCGGTTTCCCAGCCGTTGGCCCGCAGGTACGCGAGGTCGCTGCGGACACTTTTCGAACCAGGAAGAATGATCAGGTCGGCAGGTGGAACCGCCTGGCCGGGCCCGATGAATTGCAGGTCCACTTGCGGATGCAGGCGCAGCGGATCGAAATCGGTGTGATTGCTGATGCGCGGCAGCACCGGCACCACGACTTTCAGCACCCGTTCGGCTTTATCGGTCTGGCGCTGATCGATGCCGTCTTCGGCCTCCAGGTGCAGGTCCATCACATACGGCAGCACGCCAATCACCGGTTTGCCGGTGCGTTCTTCAAGCCAGTCGAGACCGGGTTGCAGCAACGCGATGTCACCGCGAAAACGATTGATGATGAAGCCTTTGACCCGCGCCTGTTCGCTCGGCGACAGCAGTTCGAGGGTACCCACCAGATGGGCGAAAACCCCGCCGCGATTGATATCGGCAATCAGCAACACCGGGCAATCCACCGCTTCGGCGAAGCCCATGTTGGCAATGTCGCCGGCGCGCAAATTGATTTCCGCCGGCGAGCCTGCGCCTTCGACCATCACCAGCGGATACGCCGCGCTCAAGCGCTCGTGGGAGGCCAGCACCGCTTGCATGGCGATGCTTTTGTAGTCGTGATAGGCGACGGCGTTCATGGTCGTGACGGCGCGGCCATGGATGATCACCTGGGCACCGGTGTCACTGTTGGGCTTGAGCAATACCGGATTCATGTCGGTGTGCGGTGCGAGGTGCGCGGCCTGGGCCTGAACCGCCTGGGCACGGCCAATCTCGCCGCCGTCGGCGGTCACCGCACTGTTGAGTGCCATGTTCTGCGGCTTGAACGGCACCACCTTGACGCCCTGACGCGTGGCCCAACGGCACAACGCAGTCACCAGCGTGCTTTTCCCGGCATCCGACGTGGTGCCCTGCACCATCAGCGTGGTCATTGGTTTTCCTTGGCGAAATCTTCGAAGGCTTGCGCCAGTCGCACCCAGGCGGCTTCGTCACCGGGCAGGCCGAATCGCAGGCTGCTGTTGTGCGTGAACAACCGCAGGAGAATACCGCGCCGGGCCATGAATTCATGCAGTGCTTCGGCGCGCTCGGTGATCAGCCACTGGAACAGCGCACAGCCGCCCTGGGGCTCGAAGCCGTGTTGCTGCAGCAACGACGCCAGGCGCTCGCTGGCCTCTTCGGTGCGCAGCCGTTGCCGCGTTTGCCCCTGCGTATCGCGCAGACAGGCCTGCCCCACTACCCGGGTTGCCCCGCTCACGGCCCAGGGCCCCACTTGTTCTGCCAGCAACTTGAGCAACTTGCGCTCGGCCAGCACAAACCCCAGGCGCACACCGGCCAGGCCGAAAAACTTGCCGAATGAGCGCAAGACGATCAGCCCGACCTGATGGGCAAACGGCGCCAGGCTCAGTTGTGGCGTGTTATCCATGAACGCTTCGTCCACCACCAGCCAGCCACCGCGCTGGGCCAGTCGCGTGTGCCAGTCGAGCAGGCGACTGGGGGGGAGGCTCAGGCCCGTGGGATTATTCGGATTGACCACCACCAGCACGTCGAAACTGTCGATAAAGAAGTCGACTTCCTGCTCCAGCACTTCGCGCACGATGTAGCCGTTGCGACGCCAGGCTTCGGCGTGCTCGGCGTAGCACGGCGACAACACACCCACCTTGCCTGCCCGCCGCAATCGCGGCAGCAGCTGGATCGCCATTTGCGAACCGGCCACCGGTAATGCCTGCAAGGTGCCGTAGTAATCACAGGCGGCCTGTTCCAGACCATCGTCCGCCTCCGGCAAACGAGCCCAGGCCCGCAGCGGAATATCCGGCACCGGGAACGGCCAGGGTGCAAGGCCTGTCGACAGGTCCAGCCAGTCGGCTTCATCTATGCCGTATTCGAGCGCCGCCTTGCGCAATCGGCCACCGTGCTCAAGCATAAAATTCAGCCCCCAGGCAGAGAATCAGCAGCCATAACCATACCCCGCGCTGGACCAGTTGCCAGCCTTGGTCAATGGAGTCGGCGTCCGCCGGCACGCCTTCGCCCAGTTGCGGACGCTGGTGCAGTTCACCGTGATAAATCGCCGCGCCGCCCAATTCAACGCCAAGGGCCCCTGCCCCTGCCGCCATTACCGGGCCGGCGTTCGGACTGTCCCAGGTCGGGCCCTGGGTGCGCCAGCATTTGAACGCCAGCCGGGTTTTGCCCAGCAGCGCGTAAGTCAGTGCCACCAGACGCGCAGGAATGTAATTGAGCACGTCGTCGATCTTCGCCGCCGCCCAGCCGAACCGTTCGAAGCGCTCATTGCGATAGCCCCACATCGCATCCAGCGTATTGCTCAGGCGATAGAGCACCACGCCCGGCGCACCGGCCACGACAAACCAGAACAACGCGGCGAACACCGCGTCGCTACCGTTTTCCAGCACCGACTCGGTGGCGGCACGGGCGACTTCGGTTTTATCCAGGTCACTGGTTTTACGGCTGACCAGATAACTCACACGTTTGCGTGCTTCATCCAGATCATCGCCGCGCAAGGCCTTGGCTACCGGCGTGACGTGTTCACCGAGGCTGCGCATGCCGAGGGCGCAATAGAGCGCGAGAATCTCGACGATCCAGCCAACGTAAGGCGCCCAGGAGAATGCCGTGACCAGCAGCACCAGTGGCAGCACGGCGATCACCCACGCGGTGACGCCATGGCTGCGCCAGCCGCGACCGCCACCGTTGAAACGTTGCTCGATGCGATCGGCAAAACGGCCGAACGCCACCAGCGGATGCCAGCGTTTGGGTTCACCCAGCAGCGCATCCAGCGCAACCGCGGCGACACTCAACAACGCCACACTCATGGACTCACTCCCCAATAATTTTCATACAGCAATTCATGCAGCGCACGCGCCTGCGCCCAGCCTTCGAGCACCAGCATCGGCGCCGGGTAGAACGCCTTTACCGGCCCCAGGCACAGCACCGCCAGCGGTTTGGCTCCCGGCGGCAGCCTCAGCAGGTCCGCCAGTGCCTGGGGTTCGAACAGCGACACCCAGCCCATCCCCAGCCCTTCGGCGCGGGACGCGAGCCACAGGTTCTGGATGGCACAGGACAGCGAGGCCATGTCCATTTCCGGCAAGGTGCGACGGCCGAAGATATGCTGTTCGCGGTTGTCCATCAGTGCGGCGACCAGTACCTCGGCGCAATCGTTGATGCCTTCCACCTTGAGCTTCATGAACTCGTCGCTGCGCTCGCCGAGGGCTTCGGCGGTGCGCACGCGCTCCTCCTCCACGAGCCCCTGGATTTGCCCGCGCAAGGCGCGATCACTGATGCGGATGAAGCGCCAGGGCTGCATCAGGCCGACGCTGGGTGCCTGATGCGCAGCCTCGAGCAGGCGCTGGAGCAACTCGGGCTCGACCGTGCCGCCACTAAAGTGGCGCATGTCGCGGCGCTCGCCGATGGCGCGATAGACCGCTGCGCGTTCGGCTTCGGTGAATGCGTTGTCTGTCATGGCCTCTTCGCGAGCAGGCTCGCTCCCACATTTAGAAGTGAGCTGCCTGAAGAAATGCATTCCTCTGTGGGAGCGGGCTTGCTCGCGAAGGCGGCTTCAAGGTCCGGCGCAAACAGCGCAGCAATCGCCGAGGGGTTCGACGGAAAATAAAAGTGCACATAAGAGGCAGTCATCCGCCCCTCGCGATAAACCGCTTCCGCACCGCGCCCGCCGTTAGGGCTCACGCCCCGGGCAATCGGCGCCAATTCAGTGCTGGTCAGTGAATGGTGATAGGTGTGCCCGCGCAGCGAACCTTCCGGCAACTCCACCGCTTGCAACGCCAACGCTGCCAGACGCTTTTGCATGACCGCATCACCGGTCAGCAAACCAACCAGTTCGGCACGAGTGCCCTCGACATCGGTCAGGGAGTCGAGCAGATACAGCATGCCACCACACTCGGCGAGCAAGGGTTTGCCAGCGGCGTGGTGCGCGCGGATCGCGTCGAGCATCGCGGTATTTTGTGCCAGCGCAACATGGTGCAGTTCCGGGTAACCACCCGGCAGATACAGGCTGTCCGCCTGCGGCAACGCACGGTCGCGGATCGGCGAGAAAAACGACAGCTCGGCGCCCATCGCCCGCAGCAAATCCAGGCTCGCACCGTAGGTGAACGCAAAGGCTTCATCACGGGCCACCGCAATGCGCACACCGGCCAGCAGCGGTTCGGCGACGATGACATCGGGGGCGGCGAACTCGACTGCCGGTGGCAGCGCGACCTCGCAACTGTTGGCCAGGGCATCGGCTGCCGCATCGAGGCGCAGGTCGAGATCATTCAGTTCACTGGCTTGAACCAGCCCCAGGTGTCGGCTCGGCAGTTCAATCCCGGTTTCCCGGGACAGCGCGCCGTACCAGCGCAAGCCTTCAGTCAGGCTGCCTTCGAGCAGTTGCGCGTGGCGCAGCGTGCCGACGCGGTTGGCCAGCACGCCGGCGAACGGCAAGTCCGGCTGATAACGCGCCAGCCCCAGGGCCAGTGCGCCGAAGGTCTGGGCCATGGCGGTACCGTCGATCACACCCAGTACTGGCACACCGAAATGCCGTGCCAGATCGGCGCTCGACGGCGTACCGTCGAACAGCCCCATGACGCCTTCGATCAGGATCAGGTCGGCGTCAGCGGCGGCTTCCCACAGCAACCGGCGACTCTCCTGCTCGCCGACCATCCACATGTCCAGTTGATACACCGGCGCACCGCTGGCGCGTTCGAGGATCATCGGATCGAGAAAGTCGGGGCCGCACTTGAACACGCGAACTTTGCGCCCCTGATTGCGATGCAAGCGGGCCAGCGCCGCAGTAACGGTGGTCTTGCCCTGGCCGGAGGCCGGCGCGGCAATCAGAACCGCCGGGCAATGACGAGGCTGGCTCACAGCTCGACGCCTTTCTGCGCTTTGATCCCAGCCTGAAAGGCGTGTTTGATCATGCCCATTTCGGTGACCGTGTCGGCCATCTCGATCATTTCCGGCTTGGCGGCACGCCCGGTGACCACCACGTGTTGCATCGGCGGCCGGGCCTGCAAGTCGCTGAGTACCTGATCGAGATCGAGGTAGCCGTGCTTGAGGGCGATGTTCAGCTCATCCAGCACCACCAGGCCGATGGACGGATCGCGCAGCAGTTCCCGGGACACCGCCCACGCCGCTTCGGCGGCAGCGATGTCGCGCTGACGGTCCTGGGTTTCCCAGGTAAACCCTTCGCCCATCACATGAAAACGCACCTGCTCGGGAAAGCGCCGGAAAAACAACTCTTCGCCGGTACTGTTGCGGCCCTTGATGAACTGGACCACACCGCATTGCATGCCGTGCCCCATGGCGCGGGCGAGCATGCCGAAGGCCGAACTGCTCTTGCCTTTACCGTTGCCGGTCAGCACCAGCAACAGACCACACTCGTTCGGGGAATTGGCGATGCGCTCGTCGATCACGGCTTTTTTGCGCTGCATGCGCGCCAGGTGGCGTTCGTCACGATCGGGGGTATCAGTCATGGGGGAGCTCTCCGTTGAGGCAGGAATAACGGCGGGCAGGCACAGCAATAGAAGGCAACAAGCCTGGCATCGCCCACCGTGATGCCGCTGGATGAATCAGGCCGGTCTCCGGGCTCATGAGTGGCGCAAAGCCAGACTGTGCGCCTTCCCGCATCGAATCGACACAGTGGCATCAGACACAGTTTTCACTCATTTACCGTTGCGGGGGCAGCGCCGGAATTACGGTTCCTCGACCAACAGAAGAACTCGCTCACCGGCTTCCCTGTTTCACTCTGTCGACCCAAGTCACAGAGCACCTGAAACAAGCCGCGAAGGTTAGAGGGTTGGGGGTGGAGCGTCAATTAAAGCCGGGAGGCCAACTGCCGAATAACTGTCGTCAATCAAAAAACTGACGTCAATCTTGTGCCTCGCTCTCAGCAGTGATATCAAAGAGCCACAACCTCACAACACAATAACAAGGGTGAGCCCATGCAAGGCATGATCATCAGCAATCCAAAGCTGGAATTCCTGCGCCCTGTGCTCGAGCGCTGGTTCGAATGCATCGACCGCTACAACGCCATCCGCGGTGATGGCGACACACCCTACTGGCACGACGAAAAAGCCAATCTCGGACTGTTGTCTGCCGCCGCCTGGATGGCCGAGATGGTCACACTGCAACAGACGCCTACCCGCAAGCAGACCGAAGAAGGCGAACGCAACAGCCGCGCCGACCTGTTCCTCGCCTCGCCCGAAACCCGCGCCTACATCCAGACCAGCCAGCGCTGGCCACGGGTCAACAGCCTCAATCTGACGCAGGCCCTGCTCGACATCGCCAGCGATGCAAAGCGCCTGAGCCACGCCAGCGACCTGAAACTCGGCTGCCTGTTCGTCGCCCCGCAAAAAGCCCAGCAAGGCGCGACACCGGAAGAACTCCAGGACATGGTCGACGACCTGCAAAAGGAACACACCTGCGCGGTCGCCTGGTATTTCCCGTATGCCTACCGCAAGTTGCGCAATGAAGCCGGCAACTATCACCCTGGCATTGCGGTGCTGTTCAAGGAAGCACGTGGCTAGGGGTTGAACCATTGGACGACAACGCGTCTCTATGATTAGAACAAGGCATTCATAGGGAACACCCGTATGCGCACGCCCCCGCTCGTTCTCGTTATCGCGATCTGCGGAGGGCTCGCCGGTTGTAGTGAGACCGCCGGCCTGCAAGTCTCCGACGGCACCGGCCCTTCACCCCAACTGCCGCCCCCCAACAAAACCCTGATCCCGACTGTGAACATCGCCCCGGCCATCGGCTGGCCACAGGGCGCGAAACCCGTCGCCGCCGCGGGCACTCAAGTGGCCGCTTTTGCCGAAAACCTCGATCACCCCCGCTGGCTTTATGTACTGCCCAACGGCGACGTACTGGTGGCGGAAACCAACGCGCCACCCAAACCCGAAGACGGCAAAGGCATTCGCGGCTGGGTCATGAAGCAAGTCATGGGACGCGCCGGGGCCAGGGTGCCCAGCGCGAACCGCATCACCTTGCTGCGCGACAAGGACCACGATGGCGTCGCGGAAACCCGCACGGTGTTTCTGCAAAACCTCAACTCGCCCTTCGGCATAACCCTGGTCGGCAAGGACCTGTATGTGGCCGACACTGATCGCCTGCTGCGCTTTCACTATGAAAGTGGCGATACGCAGATCAAATCGCCACCGGTCAAAGTGGTCGACCTGCCGGGTGGCCCGCTGAACCATCACTGGACCAAAAACGTCATCGCCAGCAAGGACGGCCGCAAGCTCTACGTCACCGTGGGCTCCAACAGCAACGTCGCGGAAAACGGCATGGACAAGGAAGAAGGTCGCGCAGCGATCTGGGAAGTGGATCGTGCCACCAGCCAGCAGCGGATCTTCGCCTCCGGCCTGCGCAACCCCAACGGCATGGCCTGGGAACCGCACAGTGGCGCGCTGTGGACTGCGGTCAACGAGCGGGATGAAATTGGCAGCGACCTGGTCCCGGACTACATCACCTCGGTCAAGGACGGCGCATTCTATGGCTGGCCTTACAGCTATTACGGCCAGCATGTCGATAGCCGCGTCGAGCCGCAAAACCCCGGCCTGGTGGCCAAGGCCATCGCTCCGGACTATGCCGTCGGCCCGCACACGGCATCACTGGGCCTGACCTTCGCTGAAAACAGCAAGCTGCCGCCGCCGTTCACCCAAGGGGCCTTCATCGGCCAGCACGGCTCCTGGAACCGTAACCCCCACAGTGGCTACAAAGTGATTTTCGTGCCGTTCAGCGCAGGCAAACCTGCGGGACAACCGATTGAAGTGCTCAGCGGTTTTCTCAACGAAAAGGAAGAAGCCATGGGCCGCCCGGTGGGCGTGGTGATCGACCGGCAGGGCGATCTGCTGGTGGCCGATGATGTGGGGAACAAGGTGTGGCGGGTGTCGGCAGTGAAATAAAAACCAACTGCCAACATATTCCCCTGTGGGAGCGGGCTTGCTCGCGAAGGCGGTGTATCAGTCAACAGATGTGGCGTCTGACATTGCGCATTCGCGAGCAAGCCCGCTCCCACAGGGGTTCAGCGCTTGCGACAGAGCGTCAATCCATCGCCGATCGGCAACAACGACAGATCCACCCGCACATCATCCTTCAACGCCAGGTTGAGCGCCTGGATAGCCCGGGTGTCCGCGCTCTCGGGGCTGGTCTCAAGCACGCGCCCGCTCCACAGGGTGTTGTCGAACAGCACCAGCCCACCGACCCGCAGCAAACGCAGGGCATGCTCCAGATAACTCGGATAGTTGGCCTTGTCGGCATCGATGAACACCAGGTCGAACTGCTCGCCCCCACCTTGCCGCTCAAGATCGCCGAGGGTTTCCAGTGCGGGGGCCAGGCGCAGGTCGATCCGCCCGGTGAGTCCCGCTTCCTGCCAGTAGCGCCGTGCGATGGCGTTGTAGTCGCCGGGAATATCACAGCAAATCAGCGAACCTTCAGCCGGCAATGCCGCCGCCATGCACAGCGCGCTGTATCCGGTGAAAGTACCGACTTCGAGCAAGCGCCTGGCGCCTGTCAGCTTAACCAGCAAGGCGAGAAACTGTCCCTGCTCCGGCGCCACCTGCCAGCGCGCCATCGGCAGCGCCTGGGTCTCATCGCGCAAGCGCTTGAGCAGTGGTGTTTCGCGCAGGGAAACATCGAGCAGGTATTGATACAGGGCGTCGTCGAGATTCAGCGTACGAGCAGTCATGAGCAGCAGCTCCGGACGTTACGGGTTGCGCGCCAGATGTTCAGGCTGCAGAACACGCTTGGCGCTCAGGTAAGCCTTTTGCCAATACGCCTTGGACAGACTGTCGAGCTTCACGGTGCCGCCAGTGGCCGGCGCGTGGACGAAACGCCCTTCTCCCACGTAGATGCCGGCATGACTGACCTGGGAACCGCCATTGGTAGCGAAGAAAAGCAGGTCGCCAGTCTGCAGGCCTTCCTTGCCAACACTCGCCGCTTGCATGGAGATCATCTCGCGCGTGGTGCGCGGCAAGGCAATACCGGCTACATCGCGGTACACGTACGCGATCAGGCCGCTGCAATCAAACCCGGAATCCGGCGTGTTGCCACCCCAGCGATAAGGCGTACCCACCAGGCCGAGCGCGCGAAACAGCACGTCCTCCGCTTCGGGCGAAAACGCTTGTGGGGAACCAAATACGATGGGCGCGCGAACCACCGGCGCAGGAGGCGGTGTGCGGCTGGCGCAGGCACTGAGCAGCGCTGCGAAGAACATGATTGCGAGGCGGGCCGACGTCGTCATAAGCAGAACATCCTGATCTGGCTGCGGCTTTTTCTGCGGGGAGCGCAGAAAAGAAAACCGCCTGCGTAGGACGCAGGCGGTTTGCCATCATTTGTAGATCAAGATTCTAGCGGCTACACGACAAACTTCAAGTAAGACTTTAAGTTCGCCTTACAAAATGTCCGCTTATTTACGTGCAGTGACAATTGGCGACGTGTTAGGTGCCATCGCCAGGGCGCGCTTGGCCTCGATGAAGGTCTTGCTCCAGTAGCTGTCGCCCAGGCTATCGATGCGCACACCACCGCTGCGGCGGCTGCTGGAGTGGATGAACTGATTGTCGCCCAGGTAGATCCCGGCGTGACTGACGCGACCACGACGACCGTTGGTTGCGAAGAACAGCAGATCGCCCGGCTCAAGCTTGCTGCGCGAGACCAGCGGAGCGTCCACGTTGATCATTTCGCGGGTGGAGCGCGGCAGGTTCATGCCCGCTTCTTCGCGGAACAGGTAGCCGATGAAACCGCTGCAATCGAAGCCGGCTTCAGAAGTGCCGCCGAAACGGTAACGGGTACCGATCAGGGACATGCCGCGTTCGAGGATGCTGTCGGCCAGGACTGGAAGCTGGTAGGACTTGCCGCCAGCGAAGTCTGCGAGTTCTTTTTCGGTAGCCTTCTCTTCTTGGTAAAGAGCTTCCTGAAAGAGAGCGGAAGACTGGGCAGTGGCCGGGTTTTGAACCTGCTGTTGCTGCTGCTGGACCACTGGAGTGTGGGCAGCGCAACCGAACAACAGGGTGACGAGTGCGAGAGGCACGAGGGGTGCGAAGCGATTTAGCATGGGCACGACCGTGGCTGAAGTTGTAAAGAAGTCGAGACTATGCCCGCTATCGACCTCATTTGCAAATTCAATCAATCTTTTTGTGACTTATTGGTTTCTCGTTTACATCTAAGCGCTTAAGCCCATTTTAAACATGCACGCGGCCTGCAACCTTGCAGGAAAGCGGATTTTCTGGCGCCTGAAATATGCCGAACTGGCTATAAGCCCCGGTTTCAGCGGGTCTACCAGCCGAGGGTTTCTTTCAAAAACGGGATTGTCAGCTTGCGCTGAGCCTGGAGGGAGGCCTGATCGAGGCGCTCAAGCAGCTCGAACAGTGCACTCATGCTGCGGGTGCCGCGAGTCAGGATGAAATGCCCGACCTCATCGGTCAGGTGCAGTCCGCGACGGGATGCGCGCAATTGCAGGGCACGCAATTTGTCCTCGTCGGACAGTGGGCGCATCTGGAAGATCAAGGCCAGGGTCAGGCGTGACTTGAGGTCCGCCAGCTTCACTGGCAATTCGCGCGGGGATGTCGACGCAGCAATCAGCAGGCGCCGGCCACTGTCGCGCAGGCGATTGAACAGATGGAACAGCGCCTCTTCCCAGTCCGCCTTGCCGGCAACCGCCTGCAGGTCATCGAGACAGACCAGTTCGTACTGCTCAAGGTTATCGAGAATCTCGATACCGCGATCGAGCAACTCGGCCAGCGGCAGATACACCGCAGGCTCTCCCAATTGCTCGAAGCGCAGGCAGGCAGCCTGCAACAGGTGCGTACGCCCTACCCCATCCTTGCCCCAAAGGTAGATCAGGCTTTCGGTCCAGCCGGCGTCGGCTTCGCATAGCCGCTCGACATAGCCGAGTGCAGCGGCATTGGCGCCTGGGTAGTAGTTGATAAAGGTGGCGTCGTCACGCAGACGCACACCTAGGGGCAGCTGAATCGGTTTCATGCTGACTGAACAGTTCCAAAGGAACCGTTAGTGGCCTCTGTGTAAAGTTTGCGAAGTTTATACCCGTGAAGCGGGCCGCACAATGCGATAGACCACAAGCAAAATCAAAGGTTTGCGTTAACGCACCGGTTTTATGACAGTTTCTTTGGCGGTGCATGTAACACTCGCGCTGTGTAATCAGGCTGACCCGGCACGAACCCGGGCAGCCCGCCATCGCCCATCGACACCTTTTACCCCTGCGGTTCGTCGACACCCCCGTAGATATCGGAATCCTTATACAAATCTTGCACATGGCGCACCAACACCATGATCACCGCGGCGACCGGCAATGCCAGCAGCACACCGGTAAAGCCAAACAGCTCACCCCCGGCCAGAATCGAGAAAATCACCGCCACCGGGTGCAGACCAATCCGGTCACCGACCAGCAACGGCGTCAGCACCATACCCTCCAGCGCCTGACCGACCATGAACACCGCGACAATGCCGAGCATCGGGTAAAGATCACCACCGAACTGGAACAGCCCTGCAATCAGCGCCGCACCGATGCCGATGATAAATCCCATGTACGGCACGATCGCTGCCAGACCGGCAATGACGCCAATCAGCAAGCCCAGCTCCAGCCCGACCAGCATCAGGCCTGCTGCATAGATCACCCCCAGGGCCACCATGACCAGCAACTGGCCACGAATGAACGCTCCGAGCACTTCATGGCATTCACCCGCCAGCGACATCGCGCGCGCTTCACGATCCCGGGGCAGCAGGCTGCGGACCTTGGCCATCATCAGGTCCCAATCGCGCAACAGATAGAAGCTCACCACCGGGATCAACACCAGATTCGCCAACCAGCCAATCAACGCCAGCCCGGAGGCAGTGGCATGACTCAGTACCACGCCGACAACATCGGAGGTCTGACTCATATGCTCGCCGATGGCTGCCTTGAGCCGGTCGAACTTCCAGAAGCCCTCCGACAGGCCGAACTTCGATTGCGCCCAGGGCAACGCCGTGTGCTGCAGCCAGTCAAGCATTTGCGGGGCCAGTTCATACAAACGAAACAGCTGCCGGGCGAGCAACGGCACCAGGACCAACAGCAGCGCGGTGAGGATCAATGTAAACAGGGCAAACACCGCCACTACACCCCAGGTTCGAGACAGCCCCGCCTTCTCCAGTCGATCCACCAGCGGGTCGAACAGATAGGCCAACAGCAGGGCCACCAGGAACGGCGTCAGGATCGGATGCAACAACCAGACAAAAACACAAAGCAGGACCACCCCGCCGAGCCAGAACCAACGCCGCGTATCGGCCATGAACCACTCCATTGCTTCTATATAAAGAGAGAAAAACTACCAGCGAAACCGCAGTTGCGGTGTCGGGGCTGGCGCAGGCGCCGGGGTAGGCACCGCACCACCGACGGCAGGCTGAACCGGCACTGCCGGAGTCGGTGCCTGAGCCGCCGGCGCTTCCTGCAACCTTGCCAGCGACAGTTGAGCACGCAACTGCTCGGCGCTGCCATTGACCCGGTAGACGATCCGGTCGCCGTCAACGCTTTGCACGCGCCCGCCAAATGGCTCCAGCAAGCGCCCAAGGGACGCGTAGTGTTCAAGATTCATGCCTTGCACTTCCAGCAATTGCGCACTTGAAGCACCGGGCTTGGCGACAAACCGCGGCGCCAGCCGCTCATTGACCGCCAGCATCACCGCATCGGCCACGGCGGCCTGATCGGCACCCTGCACGCTGCCTGCCTCTTTTTTATCTCCCAGCCACAATTGCCACTTGGCTTGCCACTGCCCGCCCTCCTCTTTGGCGTGTACCGCGAGCAGGGCGTCGGCGTTGTAGCGTTCCGATGCCGCAAGCAAAGGGCCGGAATCTGCGCCTTCCAGATTCGGTGCGGTCGCGACGATCTGTTCGTTCAGGTCCGCCAACGGCAAGCGCAATGGCAAGCCCCGGTGCTGGGCAGCCCGACGCAGCGGTGCCGCGCTGGCCTGGCCGTCGCCCACCAGGCTTGAACCCTCGGTGGAATCGTTGAGCCACCAGCCGAGGATCGACGGCCGATTGGCCCCCCACATGGCCAGGCCGGCGCGGCGCAAGGCCTGCTCGGTGGTACCCGGGTCGAAATCGACTTTCAGAACTTCCGGCGGACCGGCTTCAAAGCCGTATTGGCTGATGATCTGTTGCGGCTCTTTACGAATGGCCGCCAGCCCCGGATTTTGAGCGGCCTTGGGATCGCCGGTCAGGCGCAACACCAAAGTGTCCAATGCACGTTGAGTCGCCTGCTCACGCTCCTCGGGCGACTGGCCATTCACCGGCTCGCGCACCTGATAAAGGCCTTTGACGGTTTCGGCTTGACTGACCAGGCTGACCACTGACAAACAACTCACAAGCAAAAATTTACAAAAACGCATGGAAGATTCCTGACGACAAGAGCGGCTGGAACAGACCGCATGAAGACGATCGAGCAAGGCTGTGACCATTGCCCGATGCAAAACATTCACACGCTCCGGGTAAGTTTTCGCACTGTCATAACGATAGACGGTTAATCGCGACACCTTATACAGCCAGGCAGGATGCCACCGACACCGTGCATCAACGGTTTTTTTTAACGGATATGGCCCTGCTGTCGGCCTGAGGATGGCCGCTGCGGCTCAAGCCTGATAAAATCGCGCGCCTTCGCAGACCGGCAACAGCCGGGTAGTGTCCGAATAGCGTGCATGGTTCTCGCCTACGCAGTTTCGGCGCTCCCGACGGACTCGGTCGTTACCCAGAAATCCCCCCCCTAAAGGCCTGGATCATGAGCAAGCAACCCTCCCTGAGCTACAAGGACGCCGGTGTAGACATCGACGCCGGTGAAGCATTGGTCGAACGCATCAAGAGCGTCGCCAAGCGCACTGCGCGCCCGGAAGTCATGGGCGGCCTGGGCGGTTTCGGCGCCCTCTGCGAAATCCCGGCTGGCTACAAACAGCCTGTGCTGGTTTCCGGTACTGACGGCGTCGGCACCAAGCTGCGCCTGGCACTGAACCTGAACAAGCACGACAGCATCGGCATCGACCTGGTTGCCATGTGCGTCAACGATCTGGTGGTGTGCGGTGCAGAACCACTGTTCTTCCTCGACTACTACGCCACCGGCAAACTGAACGTCGACACCGCTGCCCAGGTTGTTACCGGCATCGGCGCTGGCTGCGAACTGTCGGGATGCTCGCTGGTTGGCGGTGAAACCGCTGAAATGCCGGGCATGTACGAAGGCGAAGACTACGACCTGGCCGGCTTCTGCGTCGGCGTCGTGGAAAAATCCGAAATCATCGACGGCTCCAAGGTTGCTGCCGGCGACGCCCTGCTCGCCCTCCCGTCTTCCGGCCCGCACTCCAACGGCTACTCGCTGATCCGCAAGATCATCGAAGTGTCCGGCGCCGACATCGAAAACACCCAGCTCGACGGCAAACCGCTGACCGACCTGCTGATGGCCCCGACCCGCATCTACGTGAAGCCGCTGCTCAAGCTGATCAAGGAAACCGGCGCGGTCAAAGCCATGGCCCACATCACCGGCGGTGGCCTGCTGGACAACATCCCGCGCGTTCTGCCAAAAGGCGCTCAAGCCGTGGTTGACGTGGCGAGCTGGACCCGTCCGGCCGTGTTCGACTGGCTGCAAGAGAAAGGCAACGTCGAAGAGAACGAAATGCACCGCGTGCTGAACTGCGGCGTCGGTATGGTTATCTGCGTCGCTCAAGAGCACGTTGAAACCGCGCTGAACGTTCTGCGTGAAGCGGGCGAGCAGCCTTGGGTCATCGGCCAGATCTCCACCGCTGCCGAAGGCGCGGCTCAGGTAGAACTGAAGAACCTCAAGGCTCATTGATGTCTCAGACCTGTGATGTGGTGGTGCTGTTGTCCGGCACCGGCAGTAACTTGCAGGCCCTGATCGACAGCACGCGGACCGGCGACAGCCCGGTCCGCATCGCTGCGGTGATTTCCAACCGCGCCGACGCCTACGGCCTGCAACGCGCCAGGGACGCGGGTATCGACACCCGCACCCTGGATCACAAGGCTTTCGAAGGTCGCGAGGCCTTCGATGCCGCGCTGATCGAACTGATCGACGCCTTCAATCCCAAACTCGTGGTACTGGCCGGATTCATGCGCATTCTCAGCGCGGGTTTCGTACGCCACTATCAGGGTCGCCTGCTCAATATCCATCCCTCGCTGCTACCCAAATACAAAGGGTTACACACTCATCAGCGCGCGCTGGAGGCTGGCGACGCCGAGCACGGCTGCTCCGTGCACTTCGTCACCGAGGAACTCGATGGCGGACCACTGGTCGTACAAGCTGTAATACCGGTAGAGTTACAGGATTCGCCGCAGAGTCTGGCGCAGCGGGTCCATGTTCAGGAACACCTGATCTACCCGATGGCCGTACGCTGGTTTGCCGAAGGTCGTCTGGCCCTCGGCGAGCAAGGTGCTTTACTGGATGGACAGCTACTTGCGGCCAGCGGCCACTTGATTCGTAACTAGGAGATTTTATGCGTCGCGCCCTGCTCTTCGCTTGCGCTCTGCTCGCTTTGCCCTTCGCTCAGGCGGCAGAACTTCAACCCTTCTCCGCCAGCTACACCGCCGACTGGAAACAGCTCCCCATGAGCGGCACTGCCGAGCGCAGCCTCGAAAAAACCAGCGACGGCAAATGGAAACTGAGTTTCAAGGCATCGATGATGATTGCCAGCCTGTCCGAGGAAAGCACCCTGACCCTGGACAAGGACACGCTGCTTCCGGAGTCCTACCACTTTGAACGTGGCGGCCTGGGCAAGGCCAAGAAATCGGACCTGGATTTCGACTGGAACACCAAGATGATCACCGGCACCGACCGCGGTGATGCCGTCAAGCTCCCCCTCAACCGCGGCATGCTCGACAAGTCCACCTACCAGTTGGCTTTGCAACATGATGTCGCTGCCGGCAAAAAGACCATGAGCTATCAAGTGGTCGATGGCGGTGAAGTCGACACCTATGACTTCCGCGTGCTGGGCCCGGAAAAAGTCGACACCAAGGCCGGTCAGATCGATGCGATCAAGGTTGAGCGCGTGCGCGACCCGACGCAGAGCAAACGCATCACCGTAATGTGGTTCGCCAAGGACTGGGATCACCTGCTGGTCCGCCTGCAACAGGTCGAAACCGACGGAAAGGAGTACAACATCATGCTCCTGGACGGTAAGGTCAACGGCAAGACCGTTAAAGGCAGCTGATCCGGATCGACACGAAAAGCCCCGCCATCGCGGGGCTTTTTTCTAATCAAAAGATCGCAGCCTTCGGCAGCTCCTACATGGATCGCATAAACCTGTAGGAGCTGCCGAAGGCTGCGATCTGTTGATCTTCAATCAGACCGAAAACCGCGCCACCAGCGTGTTCAGGTCCACCGCCAACCGCGACAACTCCTGACTCGCCGCACTCGTCTGATTCGCTCCGGTCGAGCTCTGTTGCGCCAGGTCACGGATGTTCATCAAGTTGCGATCGACCTCCCGCGCCACCGCCGCCTGCTCCTCCGAGGCACTGGCAATCACGATGTTGCGCTCATTGATCACGGTGAATGCCGAGGCGATGTCTTCCAGGGCAACGCCCGCTGCTTTTGCCGCCTCCAGCGTCGAACGCGCCCGGGTGTTGCTCTGCTGCATCGAGCTGACAGCCAGATCGGTACCCTGCTGGATACCGGTGATCATCTGCTCGATTTCCCTGGTCGACTGCTGGGTCCGGTGCGCCAGGGCCCGCACCTCATCAGCCACTACCGCAAACCCGCGCCCGGCCTCCCCGGCTCGCGCGGCTTCGATCGCCGCGTTCAAGGCCAGCAGGTTGGTCTGTTCGGCAATCGCGCGAATCACGTCCAGCACGGTAGTGATGCCATACACCTTCTGCGCCAGATCTTCGACCTGAGCGACGTTGGTGGTGACATCTTCAGCCAGCGACTCGATCGACAGCACCGTCTGGTGCACTTGTTCGCGGCCGTGTTGGGCAATGCGGTCGGACTCGCGCGAAGCTTGCGACGTTGCTGCGGCATTGCTCGCCACTTCCTCCACGGCGGCGGTCATCTGGTTGACCGCCGTGGCCGCCTGCTCGATCTCCAGGCTCTGCTGATGCAGGCCTCGGGTAGCGTCTTGCGTGACGCAACTGAGCTCTTCCGAAGCCGAAGCCAATTGACTGGATGAATCGGATATACGCCGGATGGTTTCGCGCAAACTCTGTTGCATGCTCTTGAGCGCGTGCAGCAGACGCGCGGGTTCATCCTTGCCGGAAATGGTGATGGCTGCAGTCAGGTCGCCGCCGGCGACCACCTCGGCCACTTTCAATGACTGTGACAGCGGCAACACGATGCTGCGCGTCAACAGCAGTGCCAGGCCAATGGTGATCAACGCGGTCACACCGATCATTACCCCGACCCAGACCCGCGACTGGCTGAACACCAGGCGACCCGCTTCGGTTGCCAGATTGGCGTTGTGCCGATTGAGCTCGACCAGCTCCCTGAGCGCAACCGTGATTTCATCGGCCAGAGGATTCATCTCGCCATTGAGAATGGCCGCCGCCTCTTCCACCTGCCCCTGGGTAGCTTCGGCCATCACCTGACTCTGAAACTGCATGTACCTGGCCTCGGCGGCCTTGAAGCGGTCGAACAATACGCGCTCTTCAGGCAGCACGATCAACTTGTCATAACGTTGCTGAGCCTCTTCGAGAACGCTTTTGAGTTCATTGATCTTGTTGACGTTCTGCGCCTGTACCTGCGGGTCGCGATTGATCAACAGACGCATGGTCAATGCTCGCAGCCGCAACATGTCCTGACTCATATCACCGACCGCCATGACACTGGGCAGCCAGTTGTCATCGACCTGATCGGACTGTGCCCGCATGTTGGACATTTGCAGCAGAGCGAACGCGCCCAAGCCAAAAACCATCAACGCCAACAGGCCAAAACCGAGACTCGCGCGCGGCGCAATATTGAGACTTCTGATACTCATTCCCCTGGTTCCTTCCAAAAGCGCTGCGTCAGGCAGCTGGTTCTTTAGACGGTATCGGACTGTTGAAAATTTGCGTAAGACGAAAAAGTGATATCAAAACAACATTACTGCTACGGTAACGATTCAGCGAAAAGACTCACCCGTACAAGAAAACCGGAACGCACATCCGGCACCATGCTCTATACCTTCAAGGTCTTTTTGATCGAACAAATATCTGTCGCTTGCGAGGTTTCCCATGACCGTTACCGTCAACACCGTTTCTGCCGAAGGCTTTCGCCACAGCGTACAAATCGATGACCATGAACTCTTCGCCGACGTTCCCGTCACAGCGGGCGGTGAAGGCAGAGCGCCGGAACCGCACGACTATTTCGATGCCGCGCTCGGCGCCTGCAAAGCCCTGACCCTCAAGCTCTATGCAAAGAAGAAGGACATCCCATTGACCGGTGTCGGCGTCGAGGTCAAGCGCGACAACAGCCTGGAACAGAAAGGCCAATACAAGCTGCACGTCAAACTGACCCTCAAGGGTGTACTCACCGACGCCCAGCGCGACGAGCTGCACCGCGTGGCCGATCGCTGCCCGATCCACAAGCTGATGACCACGTCTGAAGTCAGCATCGAAACGCATTTGTCCGAAGGCGCCTTCAGCCAATAGCGGCAAGGGCTGCGCGAGCGGGTTATGCTCGAACGCATCGCCCGCTCAGCCTGGAACGCACCATGAACACTCCGCTCGTGATCCGCCCCCGCATCGAAGACGTCGAAGGTCAGCCGATCCTGCGTCCACTGCCATCCGCCAAGTGCCGCAGCGTCGGGCCATTCGTGTTTTTCGATCACATGCTGGAAACCCGTTATCCGCCGGGCAAAGGCATGAATATCCGCCAGCACCCACACATCGGCCTGTCCACCCTGACCTATTTGTTCCAGGGGCAAATCCAGCACAAGGACAGCCTGGGTTCCGATCAGGTTGTTGATACCGGCGATGTCAGCTGGATGACGGCCGGCAGCGCCATTGCCCACGTCGAACGCACGCCCGAGGCTCTCAAGGAGAGCGGCTTCACGATGCACGGTTTGCAGATCTGGCTGGCATCGCCCAAGGAAAAAGAACAGGGGCCGGGGCATTACAGCCACCATCCAGCGTCCACCTTGCCAGTCAGCGAAAACCTGGGGGTGAAGATCCGCATGATTGCCGGGTCGGGCTTTTGCCTGGAGTCACCGGTCCCGGTGCTTTCTCCTACGTTGTACGCAGAATTGCACCTGCAAACGGCGACGACATTGCTGATTCCCACCGAGCATGAAGAACGTGCGCTGTATGTGTTGAGCGGCGAGGTGCAACTGGATGGCGAGCTGATAGAACCGCTTTCGCTGGTGGTACTGCCTGCCGGAGAAGAGTTGACCCTGTTTGCTGAAAGCGACAGTCACGCCGTGCTGTTTGGCGGCGCGCCGCTGGACGGGCCACGGCGGATCAACTGGAATTTTGTCGCAAGCGATCCGGCGGCGATTGATGAAGCACGCCGGCGTTGGGCGGCCGGGGACTGGCCGACGGTGCCGGGAGAAAGTGAGAGGATCGAATTGCCTTAGTTTTTCTATCGTTAGTCAGGCCGCCTTCGCGGGCAAGCCCGCTCCCACAGTTTCCATGTTGTCCGCAAAAATTGCGCATGGACCAAATCCTTGTGGGAGCGGGCTTGCCCGCGAAGGAGCCGGCACTCACACCGACCAAGTCATGGTCAGCCCCTGAACACTTCATCCAGCAAGTTATGCATCGACGTGAACGCCCGAGCGGCGATCTTCGCGTCATACATCATCATGCCCGGCACCTTGGCGTGCGGGTCGGTGAACGAGTGAAACGCACCGCCGTAGCTCAGCAACTGCCAGTCCACACCGGCCGCGTTCATTTCATCTTCGAACGCCGGCAACTGCTCCTTCGGCACCAGTGGATCGGAGGCACCGTGCAGGACCAGGACCTTACCCTTGATGTTTTTCGCGTCGGCCGGATTCGGTGTGTCCAGCGTGCCGTGGAAGGATACCGCGGCCTTCACCGGCGCACCGGTACGGGCAAATTCCAGGGCACAGCAGCCGCCGAAACAGAAACCGTAGGTCGCCAGCTTCGACGTATCGACTGCCGCCTCGCCCTGGCTCTGCAACTGCTCAAACGCCACCTGCATGCGCTTGCGCAGTAACCCACGGTCATTCTTCAACGGCATCATTGCCGCCCCGGCCTCGTCATTGTTCGACGGACGAAGTGATTGCCCGTAAAGGTCGGCGATCAGCACCACGTAGCCCTTGGCCGCCACGGACCTGGCGATCTCCTCGGCACCGGCGCTGACGCCCATCCAGTTCGGTGCCATCAACAAGCCCGGACGCGGGCCTTTATGGTCGGCATCGAAGGCCAGACGGCTTTCGTAGGCCTGGCCATCAATCTGATAGGCAACGGAACGTACAGTGATTTGGCTCATTTCTGACTCCTGATTGTTGAACACCAGAATGAAAAAACCCGCCGAAGCGGGTTTTTCTACAACACAGTTAAGCTGATAGCTCGACCAACAGTTTGTTCAGACGGCGCACATAGGCCGCCGGATCTTTCAAGCTGTCGCCGGCCGCCAGGGCCGCCTGATCGAAGAGGATGTGCGACAGATCGCCGAAGCGCTCATCGCTCTGCTCGTTGTCGAGCTTCTCGATCAGCGGGTGAGCCGGGTTGAACTCGAAGATCGGCTTCGAATCCGGAACCTTCTGCCCGCTGGCTTCGAGGATCTGGCGCATCTGCAGGCCCAGGTCCTGCTCGCCGATGGCCAGGATCGCCGGCGAATCGGTCAGGCGATGGGACACCCGAACTTGCGCAACGGATTCGCCCAGTGCAGTTTTCAGACGCTCAACCAGACCTTCCTTGGACTTCGCGACTTCTTCCGCGGCCTTCTTGTCTTCTTCCGAGTCCAGGTTGCCAAGGTCCAGGTCACCGCGCGCCACGTCGACGAAGCTCTTGCCGTCGAAGTCGCTGAGGTAGCTCATCAGCCATTCGTCGATGCGGTCGGTCAACAGCAGCACTTCGATGCCTTTCTTGCGGAAGACTTCCAGGTGCGGGCTGTTCTTGACCTGTGCGTAGGTTTCGCCGGTCAGGTAGTAGATCTTGTCCTGACCTTCCTTGGCGCGCGCCAGGTACTCGGCCAGACCGACAACCTGCTCGCCATCGTCGCCGTGGGTCGATGCGAAACGCAGCAGACCGGCGATTTTTTCCTTGTTGGCGAAATCTTCTGCCGGGCCTTCCTTCATGACCTGACCAAAGTTTTTCCAGAAGCCCTTGTATTGCTCAGGCTCGTTTTTCGCCAGTTTTTCCAGCATGTCCAGCACGCGCTTGGTCAGCGCCGACTTCATGGAGTCGATGATCGGGTCTTTCTGCAGGATTTCCCGCGACACGTTCAGCGACAGGTCGTTGGAGTCGACCACACCCTTGATGAAGCGCAGGTACAGCGGCAGGAAGGACTCGGCCTGATCCATGACGAACACGCGCTGCACGTACAGCTTCAGGCCTTTTGGCGCTTCACGCTGGTACAGGTCGAACGGAGCACGGGTCGGCACGTATAACAGCGAGCTGTATTCCAGCTTGCCTTCGACCTTGTTGTGGCTCCAGCTCAGCGGGTTTTCGAAATCGTGAGCGATGTGCTTGTAGAACTCCTGGTATTCCTCGTCCTTGATCTCGGTACGCGGACGGGTCCACAGAGCGCTGGCGCGGTTGACGGTTTCCCATTCAACGGCAGGCTTCTCTTCGCCTTCGGCGGCTGCCACTTCTTTGGGCAACTCGATCGGCAAGGCGATGTGGTCGGAGTATTTCTTGATGATGTTGCGCAGGCGCCAGCCATCGGCGAACTCGTCTTCACCGGATTTCAGGTGCAGGACGATGCGAGTGCCGCGCTCAGCCTTGTCGATTGTCGCGACTTCGAAGTCACCTTCGCCCTTGGACGACCAGTGCACGCCTTCGCTGGCAGCGCTGCCGGCACGACGGCTGTACACATCGACCTTGTCGGCGACGATGAAGGCGGAGTAGAAACCGACACCGAACTGGCCGATCAGGTGCGAGTCTTTCTTCTGGTCGCCGGTCAGGTGCTTCATGAAATCGGCGGTGCCGGACTTGGCGATGGTACCCAGGTGGGTGATCGCATCTTCGCGGCTCATGCCGATACCGTTGTCTTCGAGGGTGACGGTTTTAGCGTCCTTGTCGAAGCTCACGCGGATTTTCAGTTCGGCGCCGCCTTCCAGCAGCTCTGGCTTGGCCAGGGCTTCGAAACGTAATTTGTCGACAGCGTCAGAGGCGTTCGAGATCAATTCGCGAAGGAAAATTTCCTTGTTGGAATACAGCGAATGGATCATGAGATGCAGCAGTTGCTTCACCTCGGTCTGGAAGCCCAGGGTTTCCTTTTGAGTTTCCACACTCATGGTCATCAAACTCCAATCAGATGGCATAAGCCGCGACCTTGAGGGTCAGCGGCGGGTTGTCATCAGAGTTTGGGGCTGAGTTCAGGATTTCAAGGGCTCCTCGAGTTTGAAATGTGCACGGGCCGTGGCGATGGGTTCGGCCTCAGTGCTTTGCCAGGCGGTAATCGCCACGTTGGCAACCCGCCGCCCCTGGCGGCAAACCTGGCATCGGGCCCAGGTGTCGCGAAACTGCCCGGCTCGCAGGTAATCCAGGGAGAAGTCGATGATCTTCGGCACCCCGGGCGATCCGGTAAACACCAGCAGGTGCAGCGCCGCTGCCAATTCCATGAACCCGGCGATCACACCGCCATGAATCGCCGGCAGCAATGGGTTACCGATGTTGTCCTTGCTCGCCGGCAGCTTGAACAGCAGCTCATCGCCCACCCGTGAACATTCGACGCCGATCAGCCGGGCATAGGGAATCAAACCCAGCAGCGAGGCGTAATCACCCTGCTCATGGGCCTTTTGCAATTGATCCTTCAGCGACTCGCTCATTGCGCACCTCCGGCAACCGCGCCACCAAAGCCCTTGGTGCCTTTAATGTTCTTGCCCATGCGCATGAATGTGCCCATCACATGGGCAATGGGTTGCCCGGGATCATCCTGATAGGCGAAGCCACGGGCAAAAATCACGTCGGTGGTGACCCGGTAGCACTGGGCGAAGCCATAGACGTCCTTGTGCGGTTCGGCGGCGTGCATGTAGTCGATGCGCAGGTCGAGGGTCGGACAGACTTCGAACTCCGGGAGCACACAGAGCGTCGCCATGCCACAGGCCGTGTCCATCAGCGAGGTCAGTGCCCCGCCATGAATCACGCCGGTTTCGGGATTGCCAACGATCTGTGGGCTGTACGGCAGCACGATCGTCAGTCCTTCGTTGCTGGCGCTGTGAACGCTTAGTCCAAGTACCTGACAATGTCGCAGCGCCGACAAAAAGCGCTTCGCTTGCTCAAAAACGGGGTTCTCAGCCATTTGATAAACACTCTTGTTTACGTTCGTGCAATGCGGTGGCAGTCGGGGTAAAAGTTCCGCATTAGAACAAAACTTATATATCTGAAAGAATTAAGGAACTTAACCCTGATGTGTGAGCTCTTAATGCCAGTACATGCTTTTCATCAGGAGAAACACCCCATGCGTAAGACTTTAGCTATTGCCTTGATGTTGACCGCTTCCCTCGGTCTCGCTGCCTGCGATAAAAAATCCGAGGACAAAGCTCAAGAAGCTAACAAACATGCTGAGCAAGCTCAGCAAGACATGAGCAAAGCTCAGGATAAAGTGAACGACGCCGCGAAAGAAAACGCCGAAGCTGCCAAAGCTCAGGCTGAATCGAACGCGGAAGCGGCAAAAGAGGCTGCTCCGGCCGCTCCAGCCGCTCCGGAAGCGCCTAAGAACTAATCCGGTTTTTAGCGTGATAAAAGAAAACCCGCCAAGTGCGGGTTTTCTTTTGCCTTCAAAAAAATGCTTAGAGCAAAATCGTTCGAAAAGTCGGACTAATCATCAGCAACAGCGAGCAGATTAATCCCACCAGCCAGACCAGGCTGCGTTGCCAGGCAAGGTCCTTCCAGTAACACACCAGATAAATAACCCGAGTGATCACAAAGATGATCGCGAGCAAATCGATGAGCCAGCCTGCCGTCTGCGTTGTATGCGCCATCAGCACACCCACCGCAAACAATATGAAGGCTTCAAAACTATTCTGATGCGCCGCCAGCGCACGGGCACCAAAACCTGTGAGTTGGCCCTGCTGCTGGCGCGGCAGGTGATTGTTGTAACCGCCCTGCTCTTTCATGGCCTTGGTCACAGGCATACGCGCCACGTAAATCAGCACGGCACTGATAAACACACACCAGAACGGAACACTCATCAAGCAGCCTCTTTGATCACCTCGGGCGATGGCGCCTCTGTAGGGGTATAGACCATCACGTCGAGAACGTCGGAATGAAACTCGCGACGGTACAACACAAATACCACGCCGGCACTCATCAACATGAACAACCAGGGGCTGACAAACCAGGCCAGCATGGTCATGCCGAAGTAGTAGGAACGCAGCCCGAAGTTGAACTGGTTGGCGGCCATGGAGATGACGCGGGCCGCACGGGAAGCAAACGCCTTGCGCTCTTGCTCCGACACAAGACGCTCGCCGACCATTGGCGCCGACCCCACCAGTACCGCCGCAAAGTTGTACTGGCGCATGCACCAGCTGAACGTGAAGAACGCATAGACAAACACCAGCGCCAGGCACAGTAACTTGATTTCCGACATGCCCTGGGACGCCTGTTGCACCATCGGGATATCCGCCAGCAACGATACCGCCCTTTCCGAAGCCCCCAGCACCGTGAGAATACCGGCCAGGATAATCAACGTACTGGAAGCGAAGAACGAAGCGTTGCGCTCCAGGTTGCCGATCACGCTGGCATCGGCGATGCGGTTGTCGCGCAGCAGCATGCGGCGCATCCAGTCTTCACGATAGAGGTGCAGCACACTGGCCAGGCACGCGGTGTCACGGCCTTTCCAAGTGGCATAACGGGTGTACCCGCCCCAGCAGATGACGAACCAGATTGCGGCAAGTATGTGGATCAGGTTGGCTTGGATGAACGACATGCAGGTCCTTGTGATGTGCAAGAGGAGTACCGAATCCCTGTGGGAGCGGGCTTGCTCGCGAAGGCGGCTTATCATTCAACATTGATGTTGACTGACCCACCGTCTTCGCGAGCAAGCCCGCTCCCACATCAGGATTTGCAATGCTTCGACGTTAGCTCAACGCAAAAGACACCGCATCCCTCACAAAAAAAATGCCCCGTATCGATTGATACGGGGCATTTCTGTTTTGTGACGGGCCGGTAAAGCTTAAGCCAGCGCTTCTTCGCGCTTGCCCAGCAGACGGTCGCAGACAACGGCAACCACCAGCGTCATCACCGAGGGCACCAGCCAGGCCAGGCCCTGCTCGCTCAGCGGCAGGTGGGCCATTTGCGTCGGCATCCAGTCCGCCAGGCCTGCACCCTTGAGGGCGTCGATCAGGCCGAAGAGGAACGACACCAGCATGACCGGGCCGAGGATACGACCCTGCTCATGCCAGAAGTCCTTGCAGAAGCTCAACGCCACCAGAACGATGCACGGTGGGTAGATCGCGGTGAGCACCGGGATCGAGAACGCAATCAGCTTGGTCAGGCCCAGGTTGGACACCAGCAGCGAGAACACCGCGAGGATGATCACCAGTGTCTTGTAGGACAGCGGCAGCACTCGGCTGAAGTACTCGGCGCAGGCACAGGTCAGGCCGACCGCGGTCACCAGGCACGCCAGGGAAATCAGCACGGCCAGGAAACCACTGCCCAGCGAACCGAAGGTGTGCTGCACGTAAGCGTGCAGCACCGCCGCGCCATTGGTAGCACCAGCGGCCACTTCATGGCTGCCCGAACCGAGACGGAACAGGCTGACGTAAACCAGCGCCAGGCCGACGCCGGCGATCAGGCCGGCGATGATCGCATAACGGGTGATCAGTGCTGGCGACTCGACGCCGCGGGAGCGAATTGCGTTGACGATGACGATGCCGAACACCAGGGCGCCCAGGGTATCCATGGTCAGGTAACCATTGATGAAACCTTGGGAAAACGGCGCCGCCACGTATTCAGGCGTGGCCTGGCCAATGTCTCCGGCCGGCAGGGCGAATGCTGCAATGCCCAGCACGGCCAGGGCGATGATCTTCAGCGGAGCGAGGAAGCGCCCTACGGTATCCAGCAAACGGCCTGGGTACAGCGAGATGAAGAACACCAGCAGGAAGTAAACCGAGCTGTACAGGAACAATGCCAGCGGGCTCTCGCCGGTCAGCGGTGCCAGGCCCACTTCGAAGGATACCGTCGCGGTACGTGGCGTCGCGAACAGCGGGCCAACAGCGAGGTAGCAGGCCGCTGCCAACAGGCCACCGGCGACTTTACCGATCGGGCTGCTCAAGGCATCCATTGCGCCGCCGACCTTCGCCAGCGCCACAACGGTGATCACCGGCAGACCAACGGCCGTGACCAGGAAACCCAGCGCCGCCATCCAGACATTAGGCCCGGACTGTAAACCGACGATAGGCGGGAAGATGATGTTGCCAGCCCCGACGAACAGGGCAAACGTCATAAAACCAAGTGCCAGGATGTCCTGGCCTTTCAACACTTTCATTAAGGAAATACCACACTACTGAATCGGAATTTAGAGAGGGATTTCCCTATGGGTGAGGGAAATGCTGTCAGTCCGTATAAGACCGACCCTTTTAGCGCGTTGGTGCCTTGTGGGCCGCAGACGCAAAAATGGCGCGTAGCCTAACGAATTTGGATCAGAAACGCACTGTTAGAGGGCGAACTATCCGATACACGACATTTCCGTGTCGCGTTTATGCATATAAATGGTTGGTGTCTGTAAGTCCGCCTTCGCGGGCAAGCCCGCTCCCACAGGTGGACGCATTCCAATGTGGGAGCGGGCTTGCCCGCGAAGGGGCCAGCAGAGCCAACACAAATGCCGGAAACGACAAAGGCCACCCGAAGGTGGCCTTTGTCTGGTAAAGCGTCAGCCAAGCACGAGGCTTACTTGACAGCCCAACCAGTCAGCTCGGCCAGGGCCTTGCCGATGTCTGCCAGCGAACGCACGGTTTTAACGCCTGCGTCTTGCAGAGCAGCGAATTTCTCGTCTGCAGTGCCTTTGCCGCCAGAGATGATTGCGCCAGCATGGCCCATGCGCTTGCCCGGAGGAGCAGTCACACCAGCGATGTAGGAAACAACCGGCTTGGTCACGTGTGCCTTGATGTAGGCAGCCGCTTCTTCTTCAGCCGAACCGCCGATCTCACCGATCATCACGATCGCTTCGGTCTTCGGGTCTTCCTGGAACAGCTTCAGGATGTCGATGAAGTTCGAACCCGGGATCGGGTCACCACCGATGCCGACGCAAGTCGACTGACCGAAACCGGCGTCAGTAGTCTGCTTCACAGCTTCGTAGGTCAGGGTGCCGGAACGGGAAACGATACCGACCTTGCCTGGCAAGTGAATGTGACCTGGCATGATGCCGATCTTGCATTCGCCTGGAGTGATCACGCCTGGGCAGTTAGGGCCGATCAGGGTAACACCCAGCTCGTCGCACTTAACTTTAGCGTCCAGCATGTCCAGGGTAGGAATGCCTTCGGTGATGCAGACGATCAGCTTGATGCCGCCGAAAGCAGCTTCCAGGATCGAGTCCTTGCAGAAAGGAGCCGGAACGTAGATCACGCTGGCGGTAGCGCCAGTGGCAGCGACTGCGTCTTTAACGGTGTTGAACACTGGCAGACCCAGGTGCTCGGTGCCGCCTTTGCCTGGAGTTACACCACCAACCATCTTGGTGCCGTACTCGATGGCTTGCTGGGTGTGGAAACTACCTTGCGAACCGGTAATACCCTGGCAGATAACTTTGGTGTCTTTATTGATCAGGACGCTCATTATTTGCCCTCCGCAGCTTTAACGACTTGTTGAGCAGCGTCGGTCAGGCTGGTAGCAGCGATGATGTTCAAACCGCTTTCTGCCAGTACTTTAGCGCCCAGCTCAGCGTTGTTGCCTTCAAGGCGAACAACAACCGGGATTTTCACGCCGACTTCTTTCACCGCGCCGATGATGCCTTCGGCAATCATGTCGCAACGAACGATGCCGCCGAAGATGTTGACCAGTACTGCTGCGACGTTAGTGTCGGACAGGATGATCTTGAACGCTTCGGTAACGCGTTCCTTGGTAGCACCGCCGCCCACGTCGAGGAAGTTGGCTGGCTTGCCGCCATGCAGGTTGACGATGTCCATGGTACCCATGGCCAGGCCAGCACCGTTGACCATGCAACCGATGTTGCCTTCCAGCGCTACGTAGTTCAGTTCGAACTTGGCAGCGTGCGCTTCGCGCGGATCGTCTTGCGACGGATCGTGGAAAGTCTTCAGCTTAGGCTGACGGTACATGGCGTTGGCGTCGATGTTGATCTTGGCGTCCAGGCAGTGCAGATCGCCGTCAGCCTTGATCACCAGCGGGTTCACTTCCAGCAGGGCCAGATCGTGATCCTGGAACAGTTTGGCCAGACCTACGAAGATCTTGGCGAACTGGGCAACTTGCTTGCCTTCCAGACCCAGCTGGAAAGCCAGTTCGCGACCCTGGAATGGCTGAGCGCCAACCAGTGGATCGATAGTGGCCTTCAGAATTTTTTCTGGAGTGTCGTGAGCGATTTTCTCGATGTCCACGCCACCTTCGGTGGAAGCCATGAACACGATGCGACGGCTCGAACGGTCAACGACAGCGCCCAGGTACAGCTCTTTAGCGATATCAGTGCACGATTCAACCAGGATCTTGGTGACTGGCTGACCATTGGCGTCAGTCTGGTAAGTCACCAGACGCTTGCCCAGCCACTGCTGTGCGAAGGCTTTGGCGTCTTCTTTGTTGCGAACCAGCTTTACGCCGCCCGCTTTACCGCGACCACCGGCGTGGACCTGGGCTTTGACAACCCACTCGCTGCCGCCGATTTTGTCGCAAGCTTCTGCTGCTGCTTCCGGGGTGTCTACCGCGTAACCGGTGGATACTGGCAGGCCGTACTCAGCGAACAGCTGCTTACCCTGATACTCGTGAAGATTCATGCTTATTACCGTCTTCGTTAGGTACTGCGCATTCGGTGCTGCACTTATTCAAGTGCCGCACCACCTGTGACTGCTGCTTGCATAGCTGAGCTATGCAAGACTGCGTCCAGCGGATATTCCGCGGTGAGTCTTGCATGCAAGGCTCACGACGGGCCAAACCGCCGTGGTTTCTTATTATCTCTTAACGCTTCTTGCGGTTGGCGATGTGGATGGCGCCGCCATTCACTGCCAAAGCAGCTTCGTGCAAGGCTTCAGACAGGGTCGGATGGGAGAAAACCATCATGCCCAGGTCTTCAGCGCTGGTGCCGAATTCCATACCGATCGCGCCCTGCTGAACCAGTTCGGCAGCGCTTGGGCCAATCACGTGGACGCCCAGTACGCGGTCTGTCTTGGCATCTGCGATGACCTTGACGAAACCACCGGTGTCGTTGGCAGCCATGGCACGGCCGGAGGCTGCGAACGGGAAGGTGCCGACGTTAACTTCAACGCCTTCGGCTTTCAAGGCCTGCTCGGTTTTACCAACCCACGCGATTTCCGGGTGAGTATAAATAACCGACGGGATCAAATCATAGTTCATCTGGGCCTTGTGGCCCTTGATGCGCTCGACAACCATGATGCCTTCTTCGGACGCCTTGTGCGCCAGCATCATGCCGCGAACCACGTCGCCAATGGCGTAAACGCCCGGTACGGTGGTGGCGCAGTGATCGTCAACGTGCACGAAACCACGCTCGTCCAGGGTCACGCCGCAGTCGGCAGCCAACAGATCAGTGGTCACCGGACGGCGACCAACGGCTACGATCAGCTTGTCGAAAGTGATGTTCTGTTCGCCGTTGGCATCGGTGTAGTTCACCACGACTTCGTCGCCGTTCACTTTGGAACCGGTGACGCGAGCGCCCAGCTTGATGTCCAGACCTTGCTTGGTCAGGGTTTTCAGCGCTTCCTTGGAAACAGCGGTGTCAGCTGCCATCAGGAAGGTGTCCAGGGCTTCCAGGACAGTCACTTCTGCACCCAGACGCGACCAGACCGAACCCAGTTCCAGACCGATCACGCCAGCGCCGATCACGCCCAGACGTTTTGGAACGGATTGGAATTCCAGGGCGCCGGTGGAGTCGACGATCACATTCTGGTCAACCGGAGCTGGCGGAATGTCGATCGGACGCGAACCTGGTGCCAGGATGACGTTTTCGGCTTCGATGATTTCTACCGAGCCATCAGGCTTGGTGACTTCGACTTTCTTGCCGGCCAGCAGCTTGCCGTGACCCTGGATGGAGGTCACACCGTTGGCTTTGAACAGGGTCGCAACGCCGGAGGTCAGGCCTTTGACGATGTTGGCTTTACGGCCGACCATCGCTGGTACGTCCATGGTCACGCCAGCGTGATTGATACCGTGGATCGCGAAACCGTCCTGGGCTTCGTGGAATTTCCACGAGCTGTCCAGCAGGGCCTTGGATGGAATGCAGCCGACGTTCAGGCAAGTACCGCCCAGAGCCAGTTTGCCTTCCTTGTCGGTGTACTTCTCGATGCAGGCCGTCGAAAGACCAAGCTGGGCGGCCTTGATGGCAGCCACATAGCCGCCAGGGCCAGCGCCGATCACTACTACGTCAAATTTCTGCGACATTCAAAAAATCCTCTTTAGCGAAAAGCTTCAAGCCGCGAGCGGCAAGCCAGGCTGCGGGTTTTCCGACAGCACGGGCTTGCAGCTCATGGCTGCTTCTATCAGATATCCAGCAACAGACGAGCCGGATCTTCCAGCAGGTTCTTGATGGTCACCAGGAAGGTCACAGCTTCTTTGCCATCGATCAGGCGGTGATCGTAGGACAGTGCCAGGTACATCATCGGACGGATAACGACCTGACCGTTGATGGCCATAGGACGCTGGATGATGTTGTGCATGCCCAGGATGGCGGCTTGTGGCGGGTTGACGATCGGGGTCGACATCATCGAACCGAAAGTACCGCCGTTGGTGATGGTGAACGTACCACCGGTCATTTCGTCCATCGACAGTTTGCCGTCGCGGGCTTTCTTGCCGAAGGTGGCGATGCCGCCTTCGATTTCAGCCAGGCTCATCAGTTCGGCGTTACGCAGAACCGGTACAACCAGGCCGCGATCGCTGGAAACTGCAACGCCGACGTCAGCGTAGCCGTGGTAAACGATGTCACCGCCGTCGATCGAGGCGTTGACAGCCGGGAAGCGCTTCAGTGCTTCGGTAGCCGCTTTCACGAAGAAGGACATGAAGCCCAGGCGCACACCGTTGTGGGACTTCTCGAACAGGTCCTTGTACTTCGAACGCAGCGCCATGACTTCGGTCATGTCGACTTCGTTGAAAGTGGTCAGCATCGCCATGTTCGACTGGGCTTCAACCAGACGCTTGGCCACGGTGGCACGAACGCGGGTCATCGGCACGCGCTTCTCGATGCGGTCGCCAGCAGCGAACACAGGAGCAGCGGCAGCCGGAGCAGCCGCCTTGGCAGGTGCGGCAGCAGGAGCGGCTTTCTTGGCTTCGACAGCGGCAACCACGTCTTCCTTGGTGACACGGCCATCTTTGCCGGTGCCTTTGACGGAAGCCAGGTTGATGCCGTTCTCTTCGGCCAGCTTGCGAGCGGCTGGAGCGGCGATAGCGTCTTCGTCAGCGCCGGCAGCCGGAGCTGCGGCAGCAGCGGCCGGAGCAGCAGCGGCAGCCGGAGCGGCAGCAGCGCCGCCTTCAACGATGGAGCCCAGGACTTCGTCGGACAGAACGGTGTCGCCTTCGTTCTTGACGATAGCGCCCAGCACGCCGTCAGCAGTAGCCAGCACTTCCAGCACGACTTTGTCGGTTTCGATGTCGACGATCAGTTCGTCGCGCTTGACCGCATCGCCCGGTTGTTTGTGCCAGGTGGCAACGGTGCCATCGGCAACCGATTCCGGGAAAGTGGGGGCTTTGATCTCGATAGCCATTGTCTGTGGTTCCTTAAATTCGGTTTCAGGTGCGCGAAGGCGTTAAACAGTAAAGGCGTCTTGCAGCAGTTTTTCCTGCTGTTCGGCGTGCATCGATGCGTAACCGCATGCTGGTGCAGCAGAAGCCTCACGGCCCGCGTACTCGAGTACGAGAGACTTGTTGAGGTTGCTGATGCTGCGACGCATGTGGTGTTGGCTGCAGTACCACGCACCCTGGTTCATCGGCTCTTCCTGACACCAGACGGCATGTTTGGCGTTGGTATAAGGAGCCAGGACTTCTTTCAAGTCGTCCTCAGGGAATGGGTACAGCTGCTCGATACGCACGATGGCGATGTCGTCACGACCTTCGGCACGGCGTTTTTCCAGCAGGTCGTAGTAGACCTTGCCGCTACACAGAACAACGCGCTCGACCTTTTTCGGGTCTTGGGCATCGATTTCCGGGATGACGGTCTGGAACGAACCTTCGGCCAGATCTTCCAGCGTCGAGATGGCCAACTTGTGGCGCAACAGCGACTTCGGAGTCAGGACTACCAGTGGTTTGCGCAGCGGGCGAATCACCTGACGGCGCAGCAAGTGGTAGATCTGAGCCGGCGTCGTCGGCATGCACACCTGAATGTTGTGCTCGGCGCACAGCTGCAGGTAACGCTCCAGACGAGCCGAGGAGTGCTCCGGACCCTGACCTTCATAACCGTGCGGCAGCAGCATGGTCAGACCGCACAGACGGCCCCACTTGTGCTCGCCACTGGTGATGAACTGGTCGATTACGACCTGGGCGCCGTTGGCGAAGTCGCCGAACTGGGCTTCCCAGATAACCAGGGCATTCGGCGTGGTGGTCGAGTAACCGTACTCGAACGCCAATACCGCTTCTTCGGACAGGAACGAGTCGTACAGGTCAAAACGCGGCTGACCGTCGTACAGGTTCTGCAGCGGGATGTAGGTGCCCGCGTCTTTCTGGTTGTGCAGGACAGCGTGACGGTGCGAGAACGTACCGCGGCCGATGTCCTGGCCAGTCATGCGAATCGGGTGACCTTCGAACGCCAGGGTCGCGTACGCCATGGTTTCGGCGTAACCCCAGTTGATCGGCAGGCCACCGGCTTGCATCTTCTGGCGGTCTTCGTAGATCTTGGCAACCTGGCGCTGAACCACGAAGCCTTCCGGGATTTCCAGCAGCTTGGCGGACAGTTCCTGCAAGGTCTTCAGATCGAAGCGAGTGTCGTGACGCGCGGTCCAGGTGTGACCCAGGTACGGACGCCAGTCCACGAACAGTTCCTTGTTCGGCTCTTTGACCAGGCTCTTCACAACGTGCAGACCGTTGTCCAGCGCGTTGCGGTATTCGTCGACTTTCGCCTGAACACGCTCTGCATCCAGCACACCGGCCTGAGTCAGGCGATCGGCATACAGCTCACGGGTGGTGCGCTGCTTGGTGATCTGCTGATACATCAGAGGCTGGGTGCCGCTTGGCTCGTCGGCCTCGTTGTGGCCGCGACGACGGTAGCAGACCAGGTCGATCACCACGTCACGCTTGAACTGCATGCGGTAGTCGATGGCCAGCTGGGTCACGAACAATACGGCTTCCGGATCATCACCATTCACATGGAGGATCGGCGCCTGGATCATTTTCGCAACGTCGGTCGCGTACTCGGTGGAACGCGAGTCCAGCGGGTTGCTGATGGTGAAACCGACCTGGTTGTTGATCACGATGTGCACGGTACCGCCGGTCTTGAAACCGCGGGTCTGCGACATCTGGAAGGTTTCCATGACCACGCCCTGACCTGCGAAAGCAGCGTCACCGTGGATGGAGATCGGCAGAACCTTCTCGCCGGTCGGGTCGTTGCGACGATCCTGACGGGCGCGAACCGAACCTTCGACCACCGGGGAAACGATTTCCAGGTGGGACGGGTTGAACGCCATCGCCAGGTGAACTTCACCGCCGGTGGTCATCACGTTGGACGAGAAGCCCTGGTGGTATTTCACGTCACCGGAACCGAGCTCGACCTTCTTCTTGCCTTCGAACTCGTCGAACAGCTCGCGCGGGTTCTTGCCGAAGGTATTGACCAGCACGTTCAGACGGCCACGGTGGGCCATGCCGATGACGATTTCCTTGGTGCCGTAGGAACCGGAACGCTGGATCAGCTCGTCGAGCATCGGAATCAGGCTTTCGCCGCCTTCCAGACCGAAACGCTTGGTACCCGGGTATTTGGTGCCCAGGTATTTTTCCAGGCCCTCACCGGCGGTCACGCGCTCGAGCAGGTGGCTCTTGATGTCGGCGGAGTACGTCGGACGGCCGCGCACGCTTTCCAGACGCTGCTGGAACCACTGGCGCTGCTCGGAATCGGTGATATGCGTGAACTCGGCGCCGATGGTGCGGCAATATGTCTGCTGCAACGCTTCGTGAATTTCGCGTAGGCTCGCTTCCTCTTTGCCGATGAACAGGTCGCCGGCACGGAAGGTCGTATCAAGATCGGCATTGGTCAAGCCGTAATGATTGATCGACAGGTCTGTAGGTGCACGACGCTGCCACAGTCCCAGCGGGTCAAGCTGGGCTGCCTGGTGGCCACGCATACGGTAGGCCTGGATCAATCGCAGCACTTCAACTTGCTTCTTCTCGTGCTCACTGCTCACGCTGCCGGCGGAAACCGGTTGGGCGCGGCGCTGGTTCTTTGCCAGCAAGACGAAATGATCGCGAATTGTGGAGTGCGAAACATCGGTGGCAGAGTTGCCGTCAGCAGGCAACTTCTGGAAGTAGGTGCGCCACTCTTCTGGCACAGCGTTAGGGTCGTGCAGGTAGAGCTCATAAAGCTCTTCCACATAGGCAGCGTTACTACCGGATAGGTAGGCACTGTTCCACATGCGCTGCATCACGCTTTCTTGCATGCTTGGTCACCCTCGGTTAGGGGAACACCACCGGTGTCGACACCGAGCAAACTTGCAGAAGTCCGAATGCAGCGACCAAAACAAGCCACTAGGATCACACTGATAGTCCGGGTACCAGCCCGGATGCCCCTGCTTGTCTCATTTCTTCAAAATAAGAGCCGCAGCCTTTTAAGCTGCTGCTCAGGTTAAAACTACGGCGCCGGTTGAAGCCTGCGCCGCAGCATCTACGGGTACAGCGGGTACAGCAGCTGAATCACACGCCGCTCGAGAGCAACATGTTACGGATGTGACCGATGGCCTTAGTCGGGTTCAGGCCTTTCGGACATACGTTGACGCAGTTCATGATCCCGCGGCAGCGGAATACGCTGAACGGGTCATCCAGCGAAGCCAGACGCTCGGACGTCTTGGTATCACGGCTGTCTGCCAGGAAGCGGTACGCTTGCAGCAGGGCAGCCGGACCCAGGAACTTGTCCGGGTTCCACCAGAAGGACGGGCAGGAAGTCGAGCAGCAAGCGCACAGGATGCACTCGTACAGACCGTCCAGCTTTTCACGCTCTTCAGGGGACTGCAGACGCTCGATGGCCGGAGCCGGCGTGTCGTTCTGCAGGTATGGCTTAACCTTCTCGTATTGCTTGTAGAAGATGCTCATATCGACGACCAGGTCACGGATAACCGGCAAACCTGGCAGAGGACGAACGATCAACTTGTTACCTTTTACGACGGCAGACAGCGGCGTGATGCACGCCAGGCCGTTTTTGCCGTTGATGTTCATGCCGTCGGAACCGCAAACACCTTCACGGCAAGAGCGACGATAGGAGAAACCTTCGTCCTGCTCTTTGATCAGGGCCAGCACGTCCAGCACCATCAGGTCTTTACCACCGGTATCGACCTGGAATTCCTGCATGAACGGCGCAGCGTCCTGATCAGGGTTGTAACGATATACACTGACTTGCAACATGGCGGTCACCCTTAATAAGTCCGGACTTTAGGTTCGAAAGTCGGAACAGTCTTCGGCGAGAAGTTCACGGCACGCTTGGTGACGCGCTTGTCACCCGGGAAGTACAGGGTGTGGCACAGCCAGTTTTCGTCGTCACGATCTTCGAAGTCTTCACGGGCGTGAGCGCCGCGGGACTCTTTGCGAACTTCAGCAGCGATAGCGGTAGCTTCGGCCACTTCCAGCAGGTTTTGCAGTTCCAGCGCTTCGATACGGGCAGTGTTGAACGCCTGCGACTTGTCGTTGATCTTCACGTTGGCAATGCGCTTGCGCAGCTCAGCCAGCTGGGCAATACCTTTCTGCATGTATTCGCCGGTACGGAATACACCGAAGTAGTTCTGCATGCAGCTTTGCAGCTCGCGACGCAGGGTAGCCACGTCTTCGCCATCAGTACGGTTGTTCAGTGCGTTCAGACGCGACAGGGCAGCTTCGATGTCGGCTTCGGTAGCGTCGTCGTACTCGATACCGTCGGTCAGCGCCTTTTCCAGGTGCAGGCCGGCAGCACGGCCGAATACCACCAGGTCGAGCAGCGAATTGCCGCCCAGACGGTTGGCACCGTGAACCGATACGCAAGCCACTTCACCCACAGCGAACAGACCAGGAATGATCTGGTCGACGCCTTCGGCGTTCTGGGTGATCGCCTGGCCATGAATGTTGGTGGCAACGCCGCCCATCATGTAGTGGCAGGTCGGAACAACCGGAACCGGAGCAACCACCGGGTCAACGTGTGCGAAAGTCTTCGACAGTTCGCAGATGCCTGGCAGACGGCTGTGCAGCACTTCCTCGCCCAGGTGGTCGAGCTTGAGCATCACGTGGTCGCCATTCGGACCGCAACCGTTGCCGGCGATGATCTCTTTAACCATCGAACGGGCAACAACGTCACGACCGGCAAGGTCTTTGGCGTTCGGAGCATAACGCTCCATGAAACGCTCGCCGTGCTTGTTGATCAGGTATCCACCTTCACCACGGCAGCCTTCTGTAACCAGTACACCGGCGCCGGCGATACCGGTCGGGTGGAACTGCCACATTTCAATGTCTTGTACCGGTACACCGGCACGCAGCGCCATGCCAACGCCGTCACCGGTGTTGATCAGGGCGTTGGTGGTCGACGCGTAGATACGGCCTGCACCGCCGGTCGCCAGCACGGTGGCTTTGGCGCGGATGTAGGTGGTTTCACCGGTTTCGATGCAGATCGCGATCACACCGACGAACTCGCCTTCGCCGTTCTTCACCAGATCGACAGCGTAGTACTCGTTCAGGAACGTGGTACCGGCTTTCAGGTTGCCCTGATAGAGGGTGTGCAGCAGTGCGTGACCGGTACGGTCGGAGGCAGCGCAAGTACGCGCAGCCTGGCCGCCCTTGCCGTAGTCCTTGGACTGGCCACCGAACGGACGCTGATAGATACGGCCTTGTTCGGTACGCGAGAACGGCAGACCCATGTGGTCCAGTTCGAAAACGGCGGCCGGGCCTTCCTGACACATGTATTCGATAGCGTCCTGGTCACCGATGTAGTCGGAACCCTTGACGGTATCGTACATGTGCCAGCGCCAGTCATCGTTCGGATCCGCAGACGCGATCGCGCAGGTGATGCCGCCCTGGGCGGATACAGTGTGCGAACGGGTCGGGAACACTTTGGTGATCACGGCAGTCTTGTGACCACCTTGTGCCAGTTGCAGCGCTGCGCGCATGCCGGCACCGCCACCACCAATAATGATGGCGTCGAAAGAAATCGTTGGAATGTTAGCCATGAATCAGATACCCCAGAGAATCTGCACACCCCAGACGAAGTAAGCGAACATCGCAACGCCGCATACTGCCTGGAAAAGGAAACGTACTGCAGTCGCGGACTTGCCCAGCGCCATTGGCGTCAGGTAGTCGGTCGCGATGGTCCACATGCCGACCCAGGCGTGAGCGCCCAGGGCAACGAGGGCCAGCAGACTGAAGATACGCATCCCGTTGTGGGCGAACAGGCCGTGCCATTGGTCGTAGCCAATGCCCGGGTTCGCTGCGAGGTATCCGATCAGGAAGATGAAATAAGCCGCGAGAACGACCGCAGACACACGTTGCGCCATCCAGTCATAAAGACCGGAACGCGAAAGGTTCGTAACGCTGGTTACCATATCCAAACTCCTGCCAGAACGATCAACACCACGGAAACGGCGATGATAATTTTCGAGCCCAGGCGGCCGCCTTCCAGCGTCTCACCGATGCCCATATCCATGATCAAGTGGCGCACACCGGCTACCAGGTGATACAGAAGAGCGGACAGGAGGCCCCATGCTACGAACTTGGCCAGCGGGCTGGTCAAGCATGCCTTCACCTCGGCAAAACCTTCCTCGGAACCCAGGGATTTGCCCAATGCATAAAGCATGAAGCCAAGGCCCAGGAAGAGGATGATGCCGGAAACACGGTGAAGAAACGACGTAACGCCGGTGATGGGGAGTTTGATGGTCCTTAGGTCTAGGTTTACAGGTCGTTGGCTTTTCACGGCTTTTTTTTCACACTGAAGAGCCCCTAACAATCAGGGCAAAGTTGTTGGGGAGTGCACTGGTCAGGTAACCACCACCCAGGGATGCGACCCCCAATAAAGCAGGCCCAAAAGCCCCTGGCGGTCGGTGGCCGAGTATAGACAGTTAGGCTACTAATGACAACGCAAAGACCTAACCCAAACAGCTGATTGCGCAACTGACATAAAAGGCGTAAATGGCAGCCAATTTCGAGAAAAAAGTCCGGTTAAAGCCTTCTGGAGCAAGACTTTAGGCAAATTGACATTCGAATTTATCTCACTATAGTGGTGCGGGCCCTGCGTGGGGGGTCTGTCTGATGATTTCAAGCATAAATAGGAGGCCACATGGCTGACAAAAAAGCGCAGTTGATCATCGAGGGCGCAGCCCCCGTCGAGCTGCCCATTTTAACCGGCACCGTTGGTCCCGATGTTATCGATGTTCGGGGCCTGACGGCCACGGGCCGTTTCACTTTTGACCCAGGTTTCATGTCGACCGCCTCGTGCGAATCGAAGATCACCTATATCGACGGCGACAACGGCATCCTGCTGCACCGCGGCTACCCGATCGAACAGCTGGCTGAAAAGTCGGACTACCTGGAAACCTGCTATCTGCTGCTCAACGGCGAACTGCCGACCGCAGAACAGAAGGCCCAGTTCGTCAGCACCGTGAAAAACCACACCATGGTTCACGAGCAGTTGAAGACCTTCTTCAACGGTTTCCGTCGCGACGCCCACCCGATGGCCGTCATGTGTGGCGTAGTCGGCGCCCTCTCGGCCTTCTACCACGACTCCCTGGACATCAATAACCCGCAGCATCGCGAAATCTCCGCGATCCGCCTGGTTGCCAAGATGCCGACCCTGGCAGCGATGGTTTACAAGTACTCCATGGGCCAACCCATGATGTACCCGCGCAACGACCTGTCGTACGCGGAAAACTTCCTGCACATGATGTTCAACACCCCGTGCGAGATCAAACCGATCAGCCCGGTACTCGCCAAGGCCATGGACCGGATCTTCATCCTCCATGCCGACCACGAGCAGAACGCCTCGACGTCCACCGTGCGCCTGGCGGGTTCCTCGGGCGCCAACCCGTTCGCCTGTATCGCTGCCGGCATCGCCGCACTGTGGGGCCCTGCCCACGGCGGTGCAAACGAAGCCGTACTGACCATGCTCGATGAAATCGGCGATGTTTCGAACATCGACAAGTTCATCGCCAAGGCCAAGGACAAGAACGATCCGTTCAAACTGATGGGCTTCGGTCACCGCGTTTACAAAAACCGCGACCCGCGCGCCACCGTCATGAAGCAGACCTGCGACGAAGTATTGAAGGAACTGGGCATCCAGAACGATCCGCAACTCGAACTGGCCATGCGCCTGGAAGAGATCGCCCTGACCGACCCGTACTTCATCGAGCGCTCGCTGTACCCGAACGTCGACTTCTACTCGGGGATCATCCTCAAGGCGATCGGCATTCCAACCAGCATGTTCACCGTGATCTTCGCCCTGGCGCGGACCGTCGGCTGGATCTCCCACTGGAAAGAAATGCTCTCCAGCCCGTACAAGATCGGCCGTCCGCGCCAGCTGTACACCGGCTACGAGTCGCGTGACATCACCAAGCTGGAAGACCGCAAGTAAGATCTGTCTTGCTGTAGCGCGTTGAGTTGTACCGGGAACGGCCTCTGCTTTTTATATAAAGAGCAGGAGGCCGTTTTTGTTTGTGCGGCTTTTTGATGGTGTACATATCCGTTTCTGCGGTTACGGCCGCTATTGGTTCCGCCCTTACGGCGGGTCACTTGGAAAAGCGCCAAGTAACCAAACGCTTTTGCCCCTTACATTCGGTGCCTCGCTGTGGCTCGGCATGCCCTCGCTCCGGTCCTGCTCCGTGGGCCCGCCGCCATCGGCCATCCATGGCCGGGGGCGGCTAACCCGGCATCCATGCCGGGTTGCCCACTGCGCAGTACCTGCGCTCGGCCTCACGAGGGGGCGTGTACCGCAACAACGCCCGAGGCGGCCTACCGGCCGGCCTGTTTGCTGGCTTGGATCCGCGAGATTTCGGCCGGCTGAAAGGCCGCCATCGCGAGCAAGCTCGCTCCCACAGAAGAGCAAAGGCAGGTCGGCGTACATCTTAGCTCTTCACCACTCATCAGGCCGAGCGTTAGCTCGCCTGCAGCTCTTGATCTTGATCCACCCGCCCCCTCGGAAGGCTGAGCGCAGGTGTTCATCCGGGGATGGGCGCGCAGCGCCGTTCGACGCAGTCGAACTCATTGCATGTAGGTCGAAGCGAAGCCGACCGGAGGGCAATGCCCCCGGATGAATACCGGAGCGAAGGTACCCCGAGCCTCAGCGAGGGGCCGTACGTTCGGGGCGAGCGTTTTTTGCTTCCTTTTTTAGGCGCTTGTAAAAAAGGGAGTCGCCGTAAGGGCGAAACCATAAGCCGCCGTTACCGCAGCAATGGATATGTACACGGTCAACAAGAGACAGGTCGGCTGACAGACCGCCTTCGCGAGCAAGCCCGCTCCCACAGTAAATCGGTACATCCGCAAAATTCAGGTCGATTAACGCACAATAAAAAAGTGCCCCGATCTCTCGACCGGAGCACTTCATAAAACATCGCCAGCTATATCAAAGCATCAAGACTTAGTGCGATACCGCCCCGCTCGCCCCAAGGCCAGTCTGCGAACGAACAAACTGCGGGAAGAACAGCGCCCGCTCATTGTCAGCCGCAGTCGACTTGTCAGTGACCGAGAAGAACCAGATCCCGACAAAGGCAATCATCATCGAGAACAACGCCGGGTACTCATACGGGAAGATAGCCTTCTCGTGATGCAGGATCTGCACCCAGATGGTCGGACCAAGGACCATCAGGCCTACTGCACTGATCAGGCCCATCCAGCCGCCGATCATCGCGCCGCGAGTGGTCAGCTTTTTCCAGTACATGGAAAGCAGCAGTACCGGGAAGTTGCAGCTCGCCGCGATGGAGAACGCCAGGCCCACCATGAACGCGATGTTCTGGCTTTCGAACAGAATGCCCAGAACGATGGCCAGCACAGCCAAGGCAACGGTGGTGATCTTCGAAATGCGAATCTCATCCTTTTCGTTGGCCTTGCCCTTCTTGATCACACTGGCATACAGATCGTGGGACACCGCCGAAGCACCCGCCAGGGTCAGGCCAGCGACTACCGCCAGAATGGTCGCGAACGCCACGGCCGAGATGAAGCCCAGGAAGATACTGCCACCAACCGCATTGGCCAGGTGCACCGCCGCCATGTTGTTACCGCCGAGCAACGCGCCGGCCGCGTCTTTGAAGGCCGGATTGGTGCTGACCAGCAGGATCGCGCCGAAACCGATGATGAAGGTCAGGATGTAGAAGTAGCCAATGAAGCCGGTTGCGTACAGCACACTCTTGCGAGCTTCCTTTGCATCACTCACGGTGAAGAAGCGCATCAGGATGTGCGGCAGACCCGCGGTACCGAACATCAATGCCAGCCCGAGGGAGAACGCCGATACCGGATCTTTCACCAGACCGCCCGGGCTCATGATCGCTTCACCTTTAGGGTGAACCTTGATCGCCTCGGAAAACAGCATATTGAAGTCGAAGTTGACGTGCTTCATCACCATCAGCGCCATGAAGGAAGCGCCGGACAGCAGCAGAACAGCCTTGATGATTTGCACCCAGGTGGTCGCCAGCATGCCGCCGAACAACACATAAAGGCACATCAGCACGCCCACCAGAATCACCGCGACGTGGTAATCGAGGCCGAACAACAGCTGGATCAGCTTGCCGGCACCCACCATCTGGGCGATCAGGTAGAACGCCACCACCACCAGCGAACCGCAGGCGGACAGCGAACGGATCTGGGTTTGCCCCAGGCGGTAGGACGCCACGTCGGCAAAGGTGTACTTGCCCAGGTTACGCAGGCGCTCGGCAATCAGGAACAGAATGATCGGCCAGCCCACCAGGAAACCGATCGAATAGATCAGCCCGTCGTAGCCTGAAGCGAACACCAGCGCGGAAATACCCAGGAAAGACGCCGCCGACATGTAGTCGCCAGCAATCGCCAGGCCGTTCTGGAACCCGGTGATCTTGCCGCCAGCGGCGTAGTAGTCGGCAGCCGACTTGTTACGCTTGGAGGCCCAGTAGGTGATGCACAGGGTGGCACCGACGAAGGCGACAAACATCACGATCGCGGACACGTTAAGCGGTTGCTTCTGTACGGCACCGGTCAGGGCTTCAGCTGCCCAGGCACCAGGCGCGAAGGCTGCGATGCTCAAAAGAGCCATTAGACGGCGGATCATTGCTGAGCCTCCTTGAGAATCGCATTGTTCAGGTCGTCAAACTCGCCATTGGCGCGTCGTACGTAGATACCGGTCAGGACGAACGCCGAAACAATCAGCCCGACGCCAATCGGTATGCCCCAGGTAATCGAGGACTCAGGGTTGATTTTCGCCCCAAGCACCTGCGGCCCATAGGCAATCAGAAGAATGAATCCGGAGTAAAGCCCTAGCATGATCGCCGAAAGAATCCAGGCGAATCGTTCCCTCTTGCTAACCAGCTCCTTGAAGCGCGGGCTGTTTTGAATCGAGAGGTAAATGCTGTCGTTCATTGTTTTTATCCTCGCAGCACAGATTGAGTTGGAACGGTATCCACTCTATGCGGCTGCGGGGCAGGTTCCAGACGACCTTAGTCTTAGAACGACATGACGTTTTCGCCAATTATCAGCACACCACAAATCAATGTGGGAGCGGGCTTGCTCGCGAAGAGGCCGTATCAGTCACTATCAAAGTTGACTGTCAGACCGCTTTCGCGAGCAAGCCCGCTCCCACAATTTAAAGCGACGCGACTGTTATTTGGTCCAGTCAGCCACGCGCTCAGGGTGCTTGGCGATCCAGTCCTTCGCCGCGGCTTCAGGTTTGGCACCATCCTGAATAGCCAGCATCACCTGGCCGATTTCATCCTTGGATTCCCACTGGAAGTTCTTCAGGAACTTGGCCACTTCCGGTGCCTTGGCCTCAAGCCCTTTGCTGCCGATGCTGTTCACGGTTTCTGCCGCGCCATACACGCCTTTCGGATCTTCGAGGAAGCGCAGTTTCCACTTGGCGAACATCCAGTGCGGTACCCAGCCGGTGACGGCGATGGATTCGTTTTTCTTCTCGGCACGGGTCAGCTCGGCAATCATGCCGGCACCGGAACTGGCCTTGAGTTGATAACCGGTCAGGTCGTAGTCCTTGATTGCCTGGTCGGTCTTGAGCATCACGCCTGAACCGGCGTCGATGCCGACGATGCGATTCTTGAAGGTGTCGTCGGTTTTCAGGTCCTCGATCGACTTGGCTTTGACGTACTCCGGCACGATCAATCCGATTTTTGCGTCCTTGAAGTTCGGGCCGTAATCGACGACCTGATCCTTGTTCTTCGTCCAGTATTCGCCGTGGGTCACCGGCAGCCAGGCCGACAGCATGGCGTCGAGTTTGCCGGTCGCCACGCCCTGCCACATGATCCCGGTGGCAACGGCTTGCAACTTCACGTCATAACCGAGTTTCTGCCTGATCACTTCAGCGGCCACGTTGGTCGTGGCAACGCTGTCCGACCAGCCGTCAACGTAACCGATCGTCACTTCCTTTCCGGCGGCACTGGCCACGGTAGAGCTGATCGCCAGCACCAAAGCGGCACCTGCGCCCAAGAGTCGTCGCATCTTCATCGTTACTTCCCCGAAAGTGCTGCGCTCGACGGATGCCGAGTCGCTTAAACGTATAGTTATGGTGCACAGCGCCCCCATCACGCCTCACAGCAAACTCGTCCCGACATCAGCGGAGTACTGACGCCTTCGATGATCAACCTGACGCTCATCGCGACCTGCTCTGCCAGCGACCTCAAGGCATCGAGAAACGACATCAGAAAGCCATTAATCCTGACCACGGAAAACGCGCCTGCCAAACCGCCCGAACTTTGCATGTCAAAATCATGCAGGCCACCAAGCACGCGGTAAATGCAGGTAACATGCGCCGCTTTGCTCCCACACGGCCTGACCATGTCCGCGACATACCGCTTCCCTCTTGCTGCTTATCTATTCGCTTGCCTGCTCGGGCTGTTCGCCCTTGGCGGCTTCTGGTACGGCCTCGGCAAACCGGTGATCCTGCCGGACGCGACCAGCGCCACGCACAAGCTGCAATGCGCGTCCTATACGCCGTTCGACAAGGATCAATCGCCGTTCGACCAACCCTTCAAGCTGCGCCCCGAGCGCATGGACGCCGACCTCGCGTTGCTGGCGACCCGTTTCGAGTGCATCCGCACCTATTCCATGACCGGCCTTGAAGCCCTGCCGGACCTTGCGCGCAAACACGGCTTGAAGCTGATGATCGGCGCCTGGGTCAACAGCAACCCGGTGGACACGGAAAAAGAAGTCGACCTGCTGATCGCTTCGGCCAACGCCAACCCGGATGTGGTGAGCGCAGTGATCGTCGGCAACGAAACCCTGCTGCGCAAGGAAGTCACCGGTGCGCAATTGGCCAAGCTGATCAACAAGGTCAAGAGCCAGGTCAAACAGCCCGTCACCTATGCCGACGTGTGGGAGTTCTGGCTCAAGCACCCTGAAATTGCCCCTGCCGTGGACTTCCTGACCATCCATTTGCTGCCTTACTGGGAGGACGACCCATCGAACATCGACGCCGCCCTGCAGCATGTGGCCGAAGTGCGTCAGGTGTTCGGCAACAAATTCGCACCCAAGGACGTATTGATCGGCGAAACCGGCTGGCCGAGCGAAGGCCGCCAGCGCGAAACCGCCCTGCCGAGCAGGGTCAATGAAGCCAAATTCATTCGTGGTTTTGTCGCCATGGCCGAGCAGCAAGGCTGGCATTACAACCTGATCGAAGCCTTCGACCAGCCATGGAAGCGCGCCAGTGAAGGCGCGGTCGGCGGCTACTGGGGACTGTTCGATGCCGATCGCCAGGACAAGGGCGTGCTGGCCGGGCCAGTGACAAACGTCCCGTACTGGTCGCAATGGCTGGTGGTGGGCGGCCTGATCTTTATCGGTACCCTGCTGCTTGGCGGCCGGACTCGCACGACGCGAGCGGCGCTGGTGCTGCCACTGCTCGGCGCAGTGGCCGCTTGCTCGATTGGTGCCTGGGGCGACCTGGCACGCGTCACCACTCGCTTCACCAGTGAATGGCTGTGGGTCGGGTTGCTGACCGTGCTGAATCTGCTGGTGCTGGCCCATGCAGCACTGACACTGAGTCCACGTGACGGGTGGCGCGGGCAGGCTTTCGATTTACTGGAGCGCCGTGCTGGCTGGCTGGTTGCAACGGCAGGTTTCGCGGCGGCCGTGATGATGCTGGAACTGGTATTCGACCCGCGCTATCGCAGCTTCCCGAGCGTGGCGTTCATCGTGCCGGCGCTGGTCTACCTGTGCCGCCCGGTGAGCGTGCCGCGCCGGGAAATCGCCCTGCTGACCTTCATCATTGGCGCCGGCATTGCACCGCAACTGTTTCGTGAAGGTTTGCTGAACCAGCAGGCCTGGGGCTGGGCGCTGGTGAGTGTGATGATGGTGGCGGCGTTGTGGCGCTGCTTGCGGGTTCGCACAGCTTGATGTTGCATTGACCCGACCGGCCTCATCGCGAGCAAGCTCGCTCCCACAATTGATCTTTGTCGCACACGGATTTTGTGTTCACTGAAGATCCACTGTGGGAGCGAGCTTGCTCGCGATAGCGAACTATCAGGCGCTGCGGGAAGCCCTGACCAACCGCAACCCCGCAATCACCACCGCAAACACCGCCAGCGTCGTGTTGTACAACGCCAATGCCGGAAACCCGAACACCAGCGCCAGCACCGCCAGCCACCACCCTGCCCGCCCCGGAACAACGAAGCCGACGATCGCAGCCGCCAACGCAACCCATCCCAGGACTGCGAAGTGAATCATCAGACCCAGGTTCGAACGCACCTGGCATTCCCAACGGCTCGCCTCATCCACGCAAATGCCGACCCACTGTGCATCCTCCATGAAGCCATAACGTGCGCCATAACTGGCGGCCAGCCATACAGGCAACAAAACAAGCAGCAGGATCACGGGCAGGTGGCGGGACATGAAACACTCCAATTGGCGAAAAACGGCGGCCAGCTTAATCGCCCTTAAGCGTTTCGCAAGCGATAACAACTGTTAACTGGGCATTCAATCGCTGCAAAGTGTATCGTCCAGCTACTATAACTTCGAAATCAGGCCTGTTTGGTGCCGAGGGTTGGCACTTTGGCGCATATCCGGTGGTCATAGCCTGCGAAATTCATTTGACACCTTCTTCTAAGGGATTTAGTCATGCTCCGTTCCTTGCGCTTCGCCGCCCTGTTTGGCGGCCTTATTTTGAGTGCGTCCGCACTGGCGGTCGACATTGACGCCGCCAGTTATGGCTACCCCCTGACCAACCCGTTCGAGGCGACCATCGCGACCACGCCGCCGGACCTGCGTCCGGAGCTCCCCCTGGACGATGACATCGATCAGACAGTGCGCAGCGTCACCTTGCGTCCGGAACGGGCCTTCGAATTGCCGGACAATTTCTGGGCGGTCAAGAAACTCGACTACCGCATTGCCACGCAGGATCACGCCGCGCCGCTGATTTTCCTGATCGCCGGCACCGGTGCGCGCTATGACAGTACCCTGAACGAATACCTGAAGAAGCTCTATTACAAAGCCGGCTACCACGTGGTGCAGTTGTCATCGCCCACCAGCTATGACTTCATGAGCGCCGCCTCGCGCTTCGCCACGCCGGGCGTATCCAAGGAGGATGCCGAAGATCTGTACCGGGTGATGCAGGCCGTGCGGGCACAGAACCCGAACGTACCGGTCACCGACTACTACCTGACCGGGTACAGCCTGGGGGCACTGGATGCCGCCTTCGTCGCACACTTGGACGAAACCCGCCGCAGCTTCAACTTCAAGAAAGTCCTGCTGCTCAACCCGCCGGTCAACCTCTACACCTCGATCACCAACCTCGACAAGCTGGTCCAGACCGAGGTCAAGGGCATCAACAACAGCACCACGTTCTATGAACTGGTTCTGAACAAACTGACCCGCTACTTCCAGCAGAAGGGCTACATCGACCTCAACGATGCCCTGCTCTACGACTTCCAGCAGTCCAAACAGCACCTGACCAACGAACAGATGGCCATGCTAATCGGCACCTCGTTCCGCTTTTCGGCGGCGGACATCGCCTTCACTTCGGACCTGGTCAACCGTCGCGGCCTGATCACCCCGCCCAAGTTCCCGATCACCGAAGGCACCAGCCTCACGCCATTCCTCAAGCGTGCGTTGCAATGCGACTTCGACTGCTACATCACCGAACAAGTCATCCCTATGTGGCGCGCCCGCACCGATGGCGGCAGCCTGCTGCAACTGATTGATCAGGTCAGCCTGTATGCGCTGAAGGACTATCTGCACGAAAGCCCGAAAATCGCCGTCATGCACAACGCCGACGACGTGATCCTCGGTCCAGGCGACCTGGGCTTCCTGCGCAAGACCTTCGGTGATCGCCTGACCGTTTACCCGTACGGGGGCCACTGCGGCAACATTAACTACCGCGTCAACAGCGACGCCATGCTGGAGTTCTTCCGTGGCTAAATTTCTCCTGCTTTTCGCAGCGTTACTCTGTGCAGGCGTCGCCCATGCAGACAACAGCAAAGCCAACGCCCCCGTAGTCGTCGACAGTGACGGCTTCAAGGAACCATTGAGCAAACTCAAATTCAACCCGGGCCTGGATCAGCGCGAGTTCGAGCGTTCGACGCTCGGTGCACTGGCCGTCTACGATCCACTGGAAGAGTGGAACCGTCGCGTCTATCACTTCAACTACCGCTTTGACCAATGGGTGTTCCTGCCGGTGGTCAATGGTTACCGCTACGTCACCCCGAGCTTCCTGCGCACCGGCGTCAGCAACTTCTTCAACAACCTCGGCGACGTGCCGAACCTGTTGAACAGCCTGCTGCAACTCAAGGGCCAGCGCTCACTGGAAACCACCGGGCGACTGCTGCTCAACACCACCATCGGCATCGCCGGCCTGTGGGACCCGGCCACCGCCATGGGCCTGCCGCGCCAGAGCGAGGACTTCGGCCAGACGCTGGGCTTCTACGGCGTGCCGGGCGGCGCTTACTTCGTGCTGCCGGTCCTCGGTCCGTCGAACCTGCGTGATACAGGCGGCCTGCTGGTGGATTACACGGCCGAGAATGCGATCAATTTCCTCAACGTGGCCGAGGTCAGCTCCAACCATCCGGAAGTCTTGATCCTGCGCGGCATCGACAAGCGCAACCAGACCAGCTTCCGTTATGGCCAGATGAACTCGCCGTTCGAGTACGAGAAAGTGCGTTACGTGTACACCGAAGCGCGCAAGTTGCAGATTGCCGAGTAAACCCGGTAGCCGAAAAACACTGTGGGAGCGGGCTTGCTCCGGGCGGCGTTCCGACGAAAGCGGGGTGTCAGACAACCTTTTTGGTGACTGACACGCCCTCTTCGCGAGCAAGCCCGCTCCCACATTTGTTTAGCGTTGCCTTCAGCCTTTCAGGGCTTTCCAGATTTTGCTGACGGCCATCACGCCAACCAACACCACCGCACCCGCCACAATCCCCGCCACGCCATTGAGCAACACCGGCACGATAAATCCGCCGCCTCCCGCCGCCGCACCGACACTTTCGATCCAGTGATGCACCACCGGCACACCGTGCGTGAGAATCCCGCCGCCCACCAGGAACATCGCCGCGGTACCGATCACCGACAGGCTCTTCATCATGTACGGTGCCGCACGCAGAATCGCGCCGCCGATGCTTTTCGCCATCTGCCCGGGTTTTTGGGTCAACCACAGGCCAAGGTCGTCGAGCTTGACGATACCCGCCACCAATCCGTACACGCCGACCGTCATGACAATGGCAATGCCCGAAAGCACGATGATCTGCTGGGTCAACGGAGCACCGGCCACGGTGCCGAGGGTGATGGCGATGATCTCCGCCGAAAGAATGAAGTCGGTGCGGATCGCGCCTTTGATCTTGTCCTTCTCGAACGCCACCAGGTCAATGGCAGGATCGGCCACCGCCTCGACCAGTTGCGCATGCTCGGCGGCGTCTTCAGCCTTGCTGTGCAGGAACTTGTGGGCGAGCTTTTCAAAGCCTTCGAAGCACAGATAAGCGCCGCCGACCATCAACAACGGCGTGACCAGCCACGGAATGAACGCACTGATCGCCAATGCCGACGGCACCAGGATCAATTTATTGATGAACGAACCCTTGGCGACCGCCCAGACCACCGGGATTTCCCGCTCGGCCCGCACACCACTGACTTGCTGGGCATTGAGTGCCAGGTCGTCACCGAGTACGCCGGCCGTTTTCTTGGCGGCCATTTGGGTCATTACCGACACGTCGTCCAGCACGGCCGCGATATCGTCGATCAGCAACAGCAAACTGCTTCCTGCCATGAATCGGGTTTCCTTCTGCAATGAATGCGCAGCAGCATAGCGCGACATAAGAGCCTACGGTGCATTCTTGAGCGCCGCGCGAGGCCGGTGATACCATGCGCAACCGCCAGAACAGGCAAGGAATCACCGGGTTTATGAGCACTATCCGCGAGCGCAACAAACAATTGATCCTGCGTGCCGCCAGTGAGGAGTTCGCCGACAAAGGCTTCGCTGCGACCAAAACCAGCGACATCGCAGCCAAGGCGGGATTGCCCAAGCCCAACGTCTACTACTACTTCAAATCCAAGGAAAACCTCTACCGCGAGGTCCTGGAAAGCATCATCGAACCGATCCTGCAGGCTTCGACACCGTTCAATCCGGACGGCGAACCCGGTGAAGTGCTCAGCGGCTACATTCGCTCGAAAATCCGCATCTCCCGCGACCTGCCTTTCGCCTCCAAGGTGTTCGCCAGCGAAATCATGCACGGCGCGCCCCACCTGAGCAGCGACCTGGTCGAACAACTCAATGGCCAGGCCAAACACAACATCGAGTGCATCCAGACCTGGATCGACCGCGGACAAATCGCCCCCATCGACCCCAACCACCTGATGTTCAGCATCTGGGCCGCTACCCAGACCTACGCCGACTTCGACTGGCAGATCACCGCCATCACCGGCAAGGCCAAGCTGGATGAAGAAGATTACGAAGCCGCGGCGCAGACGATTATCCGGTTGGTGCTCAAGGGGTGTGAGCCGGAGCGGTAGACCGAGTCGCGACCTTCGCGAGCAGGCCCGCTCCCACAGGGGGATTTGCAACACCATAGATCCAATGTGGGAGCGGGCTTGCTCGCGAATGGCGGCAACCCGGTTTTAGATCAAACCCAGATCGCATCCCACAACGGATAGTCACCCAGCTTCCCGACCAGCCCTGCCCGCAATGGGTTAGCCACGACATATCGAGCCAGCTTCACCAGGTCTTCCTCTTTTCGTAGCGCATGATCATGAAAGCCTTGCTGCCAAAGGCTACCTGTTCTACCGAGCGCCGAATTGACTGCACGAGTGCTCAGGGATTTCGCCTGACACATCAATTGCGCCAGCGTCCCCTTTTGCAATTGAACCAGCCAATGGAAATGATCCGGCATGACCACCCATGCCAGTGTGTCGGCAAAGCCGTCATCCTGTGCTTGCCTGAATTGGTGAACAACCTGTCTGCCAAGGGTGTAATCCCTGAAAACAGGTTCCCGCTTCAGGGTATTGGCAGTCAGTAGGTAAATGCGATTTTGCTCGGCGTAGCGGCCGATGCGCAGGCGGTGTGATGCTGACAGCTCAGGCATTCCTTGCCCTCTCTCATGTTGAAGCCATGAAAGGCTAGTTCAGCCGCTACGGGACTATGGGGGTAGACCCTTAGCTGGATGTGTCTGGGAGATCGCCTTCGCGAGCAAGCCCGCTCCCACACTTGATCGCTGACGTTCACAAAATTTGTGTACGCAAAAAATCCAATGTGGGAGCGGGCTTGCTCGCGAAGGCGATTGATCAGGCGCTACAGATCAAGCCGCCACCCCCGCATCCGCCACCAACCCCAACGCCTCGATGGCATTGATCGCGCACTGCTCGTCAACATCCGACAGATCGCCGCTGATCCCCACCGCCCCCAGCACGTTCCCGTCCTGATCCCGCACCAGCACACCACCCGGTGCCGGCACGACGCTGCCCTGCCCCAGGCTGTTCAACGCGGCGATAAACGCCGGGCGTTGCTGGGCGTCCAGCGCCAGCAGGCGTGAGCCCTTGCCCAGGGCGATGGCGCCCCAGGCTTTGCCGATGGCGACGTGCGGGCGCAGCAGGCTGGCGCCGTCTTCGCGTTGCAAGGTGATCAGATGCCCGCCGGCATCCAGTACCGCAATGGTCAAGGGTGCCGCGGCGATTGCTCGCCCGGCGGTGATGGCCTCGTTGACCAGGTTGACTGCGACTTTCAAGGTTAAAGCGCTCATGGTGCCGTCCTCATTTTGTTATAGGGAAAGTCGTGGGGCTGCGCGTTTGTGCCGCAGCCCGATGCAACAAATAGAACACAATGAATTATTTTTTTGTATACAATAATTCTCGAAAGGCGCCACATGCGACGAAAAGCCACAGTGGAAAGGGCTTCCGACGAATGAAACAAGCGCTTGAGAAAATGGATTGACCTGCGCCGTCCGCCGTGAATACACTCTGCGCAAAGCCACTTGTATACAATTACAAAACGTAAAGAGGCACAAAACCATGAGCAAAATGAGAGCAATCGAAGCCGCCGTTCTGGTGATGCGCCGTGAAGGGGTCGATACCGCTTTTGGCATCCCGGGTGCCGCCATCAACCCGCTGTACTCCGCCCTGCAAAAGGTCGGCGGCATCGATCACGTACTCGCTCGCCACGTTGAAGGCGCCTCGCACATGGCCGAGGGCTACACCCGCACCAAGGCCGGCAACATCGGCGTGTGCATCGGTACTTCCGGCCCTGCCGGCACCGACATGGTCACCGGGCTCTACAGCGCCTCGGCCGACTCGATTCCAATCCTCTGCATCACAGGGCAAGCACCCCGCGCCCGTATGCACAAGGAAGACTTCCAGGCTGTCGACATCACCAGCATCGTCAAGCCAGTCACCAAGTGGGCGACCACTGTTCTGGAACCGGGCCAGGTGCCTTACGCGTTCCAGAAAGCCTTCTATGAAATGCGCTCCGGCCGTCCAGGCCCGGTGCTGATCGACCTGCCGTTCGACGTTCAAATGGCGGAAATCGAATTCGACATCGACGCTTACCAGCCACTGCCACTGGCCAAGCCGACCGCTAGCCGGGTTCAGGTCGAGAAGGCCTTGGCCTTGCTGGATCAGGCCGAGCGTCCATTGCTGGTGGCCGGTGGCGGCATCATCAACGCCGACGCCAGCGACCTGCTGGTGGAGTTCGCCGAGCTGACCGGTATTCCGGTGATCCCGACCCTGATGGGCTGGGGCACCATCCCGGACGATCACCCACTGATGGTGGGCATGGTTGGCTTGCAGACCTCGCACCGCTACGGCAACGCGACCATGCTCAAGTCGGACGTGGTACTGGGCATCGGTAACCGTTGGGCCAACCGTCACACCGGTTCGGTTGACGTCTACACCGAAGGCCGCAAGTTCATCCATGTCGACATCGAAGGCACTCAGATCGGCCGCGTGTTCACCCCGGACCTGGGCATCGTGTCCGACGCCGCTGCCGCGCTGACCGTGTTCATCGAAGTCGCTCGCGAATGGCAAGCCGCCGGCAAGCTGAAAAACCGCAGCGCTTGGCTGCAAGACTGCCAGCAGCGTAAAGCCAGCCTGCAGCGCAAGACTCACTTCGACAACGTGCCGGTCAAGCCGCAACGCGTTTACGAAGAGATGAACCAGGTGTTCGGCAAGGACACCTGCTACGTCAGCACCATCGGTCTGTCGCAGATTGCCGGCGCGCAATTCCTGCACGTCTACAAGCCGCGTCACTGGATCAACTGCGGTCAGGCAGGCCCTCTGGGCTGGACCATTCCGGCAGCGCTGGGCGTGGTCAAGGCTGATCCGAACCGTAAAGTCGTGGCCCTGTCGGGGGACTATGACTTCCAGTTCATGATCGAGGAGTTGGCGGTGGGCGCGCAGTTCAAGCTGCCGTACATCCATGTCGTGGTGAACAACTCGTACCTGGGCCTGATTCGCCAGGCGCAGCGCGGTTTCGACATGGACTACTGCGTACAGCTGTCCTTCGACAACCTCAATGCGCCGGAACTCAACGGCTACGGTGTCGACCACGTTGCAGTGGCCGAAGGCCTGGGTTGCAAGGCGCTGCGTGTGTTCGAACCGGCTCAGATCCAGCCTGCCCTGCGCAAGGCTCAGGAACTGATCGAAGAGTTCAAGGTGCCGGTGATCGTCGAGATCATCCTGGAGCGCGTGACCAACATTTCCATGGGCACCGAGATCAACGCCGTCAACGAATTCGAAGACCTGGCGCTGGTCGGCAACGACGCACCAACCGCGATTTCGCTGCTGGACTAACTGCTGACCGCTCTCCCTGTGGGAGCGGGCTTGCTCGCGAAGGCGGTCTGACATTCACCATTGATGTCGACTGACACTGCGCCTTCGCGAGCAAGCCCGCTCCCACAAGGGACCTCATACATATACGGGAGACCACCATGCCGCGTTTCGCAGCCAACCTGTCCATGCTGTTCACCGAACAGGACTTTCTTGCCCGTTTCGAAGCGGCCGCCAAAGCCGGCTTCAGTGGTGTCGAGTACCTGTTCCCGTACGACTTCAGCTCCGCCGAAATCAAGGCCAAGCTCGACGCCAACGGTCTGACCCAAGTGCTGTTCAACCTGCCGGCCGGTGACTGGGCCAAGGGCGAGCGCGGTATCGCGTGCCTGCCGGACCGGGTTGAGGAGTTCCGTGCCGGTGTCGATCTGGCCATCGCCTACGCGCAAGTGCTGGGCAACACCCAGGTCAACTGCCTGGCCGGTATCCGGCCGCAGGGCTTTGACGATGCCACCGTGGAGAAAACCTTCATCGCCAACCTCAAGTACGCGGCCGACAAGCTGCAAGCGGCGGGCATCAAGCTGGTGATGGAAGCGATCAACACCCGTGACATTCCAGGCTTCTACCTGAACAACACGGCGCAAGCCCTGTCGATTCGCGAGCAGGTCGGCAGCGCCAACCTGTTCCTGCAATACGACATCTACCACATGCAAATCATGGAAGGCGACCTGGCCCGCACCCTGCAATCGCACCTGGGCGAGATCAACCACGTGCAGCTCGCGGACAACCCGGGGCGCAACGAACCAGGCACCGGTGAAATCAACTACCGCTTCCTGTTCGAACACCTGGACCGCATCGGGTATCAGGGCTGGGTCGGTTGCGAATACAAGCCGCTGACCACCACCGAAGCAGGCCTGGGCTGGCTCAAAACCCATAACGCAATCTGAGATTGAAGTTGTGCCCTTGTGGCGAGGGGGCTTGCCCCCGTTCGGCTGCGAAGCAGTCGTAGCGCTGCACCCGCGCCTCAACTGACGAAAACAATTGGGGCCGCTTCGCGACCCAACGGGGGCAAGCCCCCTCGCCACAAAGAGCTCATCGGCCCAAAACCGGGAGCAACACAAAAACAAGAGGATTTTCTCATGGCTAAAATCGGATTTATCGGCACCGGCATCATGGGCCACCCAATGGCGTTGAACCTGCAGAAAGCCGGTCACAGCCTGTTCCTGTCGGCGCATCACGACGCCGCCCCTGCCGACCTGGTCGCCGCTGGCGCCGTTGCTCTGGCGAACCCGAAAGAAGTCGCCCAGGAAGCTGAATTCATCATCGTCATGGTGCCGGATACCCCGCAGGTCGACGACGTGCTGTTCCGTGCCGACGGTATCGCTGCTGGCGTGGGCAAAGGCAAAGTGGTGATCGACATGAGCTCGATCTCGCCGACCGCCACCAAGGCTTTCGCCGCGAAGATCAACGAAAAAGGTGCGCAATACCTCGACGCTCCGGTCTCCGGCGGTGAAGTCGGCGCCAAGGCGGCGACCCTGAGCATCATGGTCGGCGGCGATGCCGACGCCTTCGAACGCGCCTTGCCGCTGTTCCAGGCCATGGGCAAGAACATCACCCTGGTCGGTGGCAACGGCGACGGTCAAACCGCCAAGGTGGCCAACCAGATCATCGTGGCGCTGAACATCCAGGCCGTGGCCGAAGCCCTGCTGTTCGCTTCGAAAAACGGTGCCGATCCGGCCAAGGTACGTGAAGCACTGATGGGCGGTTTCGCCTCCTCGAAGATCCTCGAAGTGCACGGCGAGCGCATGATCAAGGGCACCTTCGACCCTGGCTTCCGCATCAGCCTGCACCAGAAGGACCTGAACCTGGCCCTGCAAGGCGCCAAGGAGCTGAACATCAACCTGCCGAACACCGCCAACACCCAGCAAGTGTTCAGCACCTGCGCAGCCATCGGTGGCAGCAACTGGGATCACTCGGCGCTGATCAAGGGTCTGGAACACATGGCGAACTTCTCGATTCGCGACAAGAAGTAAGTCCTGCCCCATCCCCATGTGGGAGCGGGCCTGTGGCGAGGGGGCTTGCCCCCGTTGGGCTGCGAAGCAGCCCCAAAATCTCTGATGAACCGAAGATCTTGTGAGTGCTACGCACTCAAACGGGGGCAAGCCCCCTCGCCACAGGGCTCGCTCCCACACTGGACCGAGTTGCCCTTCAAATAACAAGAATTCCGGGAGCCCGCCATGTCGGTCGATCCGCAACAATTGCTGCGCGAGCTGTTTGCCACAGCCATCGACGCGGCGCATCCGCAACAAGTCCTCGAAGCCCATCTGCCTGCCGACCGCAGCGGTCGCGTCATTGTCATCGGCGCCGGCAAAGCCGCAGCCGCCATGGCCCAGGTGGTCGAGCGCTGCTGGCAGGGTGAAGTGTCAGGCCTGGTGGTGACCCGTTACGGCCACGGCGCACCTTGCGAAAAAATCGAAGTGGTCGAAGCCGCGCACCCGGTACCGGACGCCGCCGGCCTGGCCGTGGCCAAGCGTGTGCTGGAACTGGTCAGCGACCTCAACGAATCCGACCGCGTGATCTTCCTGCTCTCCGGTGGTGGCTCTGCCCTGCTGGCACTGCCGGCCGAAGGCATCACCCTGGCCGACAAGCAGTCGATCAACAAAGCCCTGCTCAAGTCCGGCGCGACCATCGGCGAGATGAACTGCGTGCGCAAGCACCTCTCGGCGATCAAGGGCGGCCGCCTGGGCAAAGCCTGCTGGCCGGCCACTGTCTACACCTATGCGATTTCCGATGTACCGGGCGATCTCGCCACGGTCATCGCCTCTGGCCCTACCGTGGCCGACCCGAGCACCTCGGCCGAAGCCCTGGCGATCCTCAAGCGTTATGCCATCGAGGTTCCGGCGTCGGTGCGCACCTGGCTGCAAAGCCCCGAGTCGGAAACCGTCAAACCCGGCGACCCGAGCCTGGCGCGCAGTCACTTCCAATTGATCGCCCGTCCGCAGCAATCCCTGGAAGCGGCGGCAGTGAAATGCCGTCAGGCCGGGTTCAGCCCGCTGATCCTCGGCGACCTCGAAGGCGAATCCCGCGAGGTGGCGAAGGTCCACGCCGGCATCGCGCGACAGATCGTCCTGCACGGGCAGCCGCTGGCGGCGCCCTGCGTGATTCTCTCGGGCGGTGAAACCACCGTCACCGTGCGCGGCAATGGCCGTGGCGGGCGCAACGCCGAGTTCCTGCTGAGCCTGACCGACAGCCTCAAAGGCCTGCCCGGCGTCTACGCACTGGCCGGTGACACCGACGGCATCGACGGCTCGGAAGACAACGCCGGCGCGATCATGACCCCGGACAGCTACGCCCGCGCCGCCGCAAAGGGCCTGAGCGCCAGCGACGAGTTGGACAACAACAACGGCTACGGCTACTTCGAGGCACTCGACGCCCTGATCGTCACCGAGCCGACCCGAACCAACGTCAACGACTTCCGCGCCATTCTGATCCTTGAGAGCACTAAACATGACGCCTGACAAAAAGGTCAAAATCCTCGCCACGCTCGGCCCCGCCATCAATGGTATCGACGACATCCGTGAGCTGGTGCTGGCCGGGGTCAACATCTTCCGCCTGAACTTCAGCCATGGCGATCACGCCGACCACGCCCAGCGTTTCCAGTGGATTCGTGAAGTCGAGCGCCAACTGAATTATCCATTGGGCATCCTGATGGACCTGCAAGGCCCGAAACTGCGGGTCGGCAAGTTCGCCGAAGGTAAGGTGCAACTGGTACGTGGCCAGGCCTTGCGCCTGGACCTCGACGCCACGCCGGGCGATGAGCGCCGGGTCAACCTGCCCCACCCGGAAATCATCGCTGCGCTGGAGCCGGGCATGGACCTGCTGCTGGATGACGGCAAATTGCGCCTGCGGGTCGTGACCAAATACGCCGACGCCATCGACACCACCGTGCTCAATGGCGGCGAACTGTCGGACCGCAAAGGCGTGAACGTACCGCAAGCGGTGCTCGACCTGAGCCCGCTGACCGCCAAGGATCGCCGCGACTTGACCTTCGGTCTGGAGCTGGGCGTGGACTGGGTGGCGCTGTCGTTCGTGCAGCGTCCCGACGACATCCGCGAAGCCCGCAGCCTGATCGGCGACAAGGCCTTCCTGATGGCCAAGATCGAGAAGCCCTCGGCTGTCGAACAACTGCGCGAGATCGCCGAATTGAGCGATGCGATCATGGTCGCCCGCGGTGACCTGGGTGTGGAAGTGCCGGCCGAAAGCGTGCCGCAGATCCAGAAGAACATCATCAGCACCTGCCGCCAGCTCGGCAAACCGGTGGTGGTGGCCACGCAGATGCTGGAGTCGATGCGCTTCTCGCCGGCGCCCACCCGCGCCGAAGTCACAGACGTCGCCAACGCCGTGGCCGAAGGTGCGGACGCGGTGATGCTGTCGGCGGAAACCGCATCCGGCGAATACCCGCTCGAAGCCGTGCAGATGATGAGCAAGATCATCCGCCAGGTGGAAAACGGTCCGGACTACCAGACTCAACTCGACGTCAGCCGACCGAAAGCCGAAGCCACCGTTTCCGACGCGATCAGCTGCGCCATTCGCCGTATCAGCAACGTGCTGCCGGTGGCGGTGCTGGTCAATTACAGCGAATCCGGCGCGTCGAGCCTGCGTGCGGCGCGGGAGCGGCCGACCGTGCCGATCCTCAACCTGACGCCGAACCTGCAGACCGCCCGTCGCCTGAGCGTGGCGTGGGGCGTGCACTCGGTGGTCAACGATCGCCTGCGCCAGGTCGATGAAGTCTGCTCCACAGCGCTGGAGATCGCCCAGGCCCAAGGCATGGCGCAGCGTGGCGACACCTTATTGATCACCGCCGGTGTGCCCTTTGGGCAGCCGGGATCGACTAACTCTCTGCGTATCGAGACATTGATCTAGCGCCCATACCGGCCTCATCGCGAGCAAGCTCGCTCCCACAATTGATTTGTGTACGGCACAAATACAATGACTGAGCAAAGACTCAATGTGGGAGCGAGCTTGCTCGCGATGCAGGCAACTCGGTTTCATTGACTTTCAGAACTGCCATGCCTGCCAATCACTTCAACACCCACTGCCCCGACTGGGCCGAGGCCTTGCTCAACGGCTTCAGCCAGATCTTTCTCCAGCGTAATCCGCTGTGCGGCCTGCTGTGTCTGTTGGCCATTTTGTTCACTGCGCCCGCCTTGCTGGGCGGCGCCTTACTCGGCGGTGTCGCCGGGTTGTTCACCGCACAACGTCGCAACTACGCCAAGGCTGACCGTCAGGCCGGGTTGTTCAGCTACAACGGCGTTCTGCTCGGTCTGTTGCTGAGCCTGTACTTCCCCTGGTCGGCGATGATGCCGCCGCTGATTCTGGCCGCCGGCGGCCTGAGCGCGATGCTCACCCAGCAGTGGCTCAAGCGCGTCCGGCTCAGCCAATACCTCCCCGCCTACACCACACCATTCGTGCTGCTGAGCTGGGTGCTGCTGTGCTTCGCCACTCCCTCGACAGAGGCGCACTTGATCGAGGTCAGCACCCTGAACATGCTCGCTGCCCCTTTCAAAGGCATCGGTCAGGTGATGTTCCTCGGTCATCCGCTGGCCGGTGCGATGATTGCCGCCGGTTTGCTGATCGCTGATCGCCGCGCCTTCTGCTGGGCATTATTGGCATCTGCCGCGGGCATGGGCTGGAGCCTGCTGCAGCACGATTTCTACACCGCACTGCTCGGCCTCGGCGGCTACAACGCCGTACTCGCCGCCCTCGCCTTCAGCTCGCAGCGTCGCCAACCGTGGCTGCCGCTGGTTGGCATCGGCCTGGCGCTGTTGCTGACGCCGGTGTTTGCCGCCATTGGTCTGCCCACGCTGACCGCGCCGTTCATTCTTGGCTGCTGGCTGATCCGCACGGCTATTCAGATGCTCGGCAAAGCCCGGGTCGAAAGCGCGCCTTGCGCTAACGGGGAGAATCAACCTAGGCTGCGCTGATCATCGAGTCAGGCGTTATCCATGGACAGCAACAAACACTGGCGTGAAGACCTTTACGTCATGATTTTCCAGACCGACACCCAGGCGGGTCGGCGCTTCGACGGCATCCTGCTGTTGATCATCCTCGCCAGCCTGGTGATCGTGATGCTCGACAGCATCGACAGCATTCACCGTAACTACGCCGATGTACTCGCCTATATCGAGTGGGGCTTCACGGTGATCTTCCTCGGCGAATACATCCTGCGCCTGTACTGCTCGCCCAAACCGCTGCGCTACGCCTTCAGCTTTTACGGACTGGTGGACCTGCTGGCCATTGTGCCCGGCATCCTCGCGCTGTATTACGCCGATGCGCAGTATCTGCTGATTATCCGGATCATCCGCATGCTGCGGATCTTCCGCGTGCTCAAGCTCAGCCCATATCTCAAGCAAGCCAACTACCTGATGTCGGCGCTGCGCGGCAGCAAGCAGAAAATCGTGGTGTTCCTGGTCAGCGTCTGCACGCTGGTGACGGTATTCGGCACGCTGATGTATGTGATCGAAGGCCCGGAACATGGCTTCACCAGCATTCCCAAAGGCATCTATTGGGCTATCGTGACACTGACCACCGTGGGCTTCGGCGACATCGTGCCGAAGACGCCGCTGGGCCAGGTTGTTTCGTCGCTGGTGATGATCACCGGTTACTCGATCATCGCGGTGCCAACCGGGATTTTCACCGCTGAACTGGCCAACGCCATGCGCGGCGATCAACTTCAACACGACTGCCCGGTGTGCAAGAAAAACAGCCACGAACAGGGTGCTGCATTCTGCTCCCGTTGCGGCAGCGCACTGTTCAAAAAACTGGAATAAGCAAAGAGCTTTTTAATCTTTAAAGGACTAAACGAGCCCGGCTATAGTCGCGTGCTCTGAAACCAACAAATAACCTGTAGGAGCTGCCGCAGGCTGCGATCTTTTGATTTTTCGTTTTTTAGAAGCAAGATAAAAAGATCGCAGCCTTCGGCAGCTCCTACATAGAACAAGGAATTCGCAGTGAAAAAACTCTTTGGCGCCTCACTTCTCGCCGCTGGCCTGGCCCTGGGCAACATCGCCCAGGCTGCACCGACGCTGCTCAACGTTTCCTACGACGTGATGCGCGATTTCTACAAGGACTACAACACTGCGTTCCAGAAACACTGGCAAGCCGAGCACAACGAAAACATCACCCTGCAGATGTCCTTTGGCGGCTCCAGCAAACAGGCACGCTCGGTGATCGACGGTCTGCCGGCGGATGTCATCACCATGAACATGGCCACCGACATCAATGCCCTGGCGGACAACGGCAAACTGGTTCCGGAGAACTGGGTCACGCGCCTGCCGAACAACAGCGCGCCGTTCACCTCGGCCACCGTGTTCATCGTGCGCAAGGGCAACCCGAAAGCCCTGAAAGACTGGCCGGACCTGCTCAAGGATGGCGTGCAAGTCATCGTGCCGAACCCGAAGACTTCGGGGAACGGTCGCTACACCTACCTGTCGGCCTGGGGTTACGTGCTGAAAAACGGCGGTGACGAGAACAAGGCCAAAGACTTCGTCGGCAAGCTGTTCAAGCAAGCGCCGGTACTCGATACCGGTGGCCGCGCCGCCACCACCACCTTCATGACCAACCAGATCGGCGACGTGCTGGTGACCTTCGAGAACGAAGCGGAAATGATCGCCCGCGAGTTCGGCCGTGATCAGTTCGAAGTCATCTACCCAAGCGTTTCCGCCGAAGCCGAGCCACCGGTGTCGGTGGTCGACAAAACCGTCGACAAGAAAGGCACCCGCGCCGCCGCCGAGGAATACCTGAAGTACCTGTGGTCGCCGCAAGGCCAGGAGATCGCTGCCGCCAATTACCTGCGTCCGCGTGACCCGGCCGTGCTGGCCAAGTACACCGACCGATTCCCGAAAGTGGACTTCCTGTCCGTCGAGAAGACATTCGGTGACTGGCGTACCGTGCAGAAGACCCACTTTAACGATGGCGGGGTTTTCGACCAGATTTATGCGCAATAAACACCTGTAGGAGCGAGCTTGTTCGTGATGGACGTCAACGATAATGCGTTTTTTCTGAATAAACGCGTTGACCGTGACTCCATCGCGAGCAGGCTCGCTCCTACAGGCAAGGCCATTCGGCGGACGACACACGCGTCCGCCAGTCATTCCGCAATGGAATGATAGCTATCACTCCGATCCCGCTTCCGCCGTTTCAGTCAGCCCGTTAGCCTGCGCGCATTCCTTTCCGTACAGCGAGCCCCGTTATGAACCCAGCGACCCAGGCGCCCCGCGGCACCGCGACAATGACCCGAGGCATGGTGCTGCTGTTCGCTTTCTGCTGCGGCGCCATTGTCGCCAACATCTACTACGCCCAGCCGATCATCGGCCTGATCGCCCCGGACATCGGCCTGAGCAACACCATGGCCAGCCTGATCGTTTCCCTGACCCAGATCGGCTATGCACTGGGGCTGTTTTTCCTGGTGCCGCTAGGGGATCTGCTGGAGAACCGCCGGTTGATGATCATCACCACCCTGGTGGCGATTGCCAGCCTGCTGGGTGCGGCGTTCACCGATCAGCCGAACGTGTTCTTGCTGATTTCGCTGTTGGTGGGGTTCAGCTCGGTTTCGGTGCAGATCCTGATTCCACTGGCCGCACACCTGGCGCCGGAGGAAACCCGTGGCCGTGTGGTGGGCGGGATCATGGGCGGTTTGCTGCTCGGCATTCTACTGGCCCGGCCGGTGTCCAGCGTGGTGGCCGACCACTTCGGCTGGCGCGCGATGTTTGTAATTGCCGCCGTGTTGATGGCGGCCATCAGCATCGTGCTGGCCGTGACCATTCCCAAGCGTGAGCCTGATCACAGCGCCTCCTATGGCCAGTTACTGGGCTCGCTGTGGACGCTGCTGCGCAAGCAACCGGTGCTGCGTCAGCGGGCGTTTTACCAGGGCTGCATGTTTGCCACTTTCAGCCTGTTCTGGACCGCCGTACCGCTGGAGTTGGCGCGCAATCACGGTTTGTCGCAAAGCGAAATCGCGATTTTCGCCCTGGTCGGGGCCATCGGCGCCATCGCCGCCCCGATCGCCGGACGCCTGGCCGATGCCGGGCACACCCGCATCGCGTCGTTGCTGGCCCTGCTGTTCGCCAGCCTGAGTTTTATGCCGGCGTTCATCCATCCGGCCTACAGCGTCATCGGCCTGGCCGTGACCGGCGTGGTGCTGGACTTCTGCGTGCAGATGAACATGGTCCTCGGCCAGCGTGCGGTGTACGCCCTCGACGGCAAAAGCCGCAGCCGCCTGAATGCGCTGTACATGACCAGCATCTTCATCGGCGGCGCCTTCGGTTCTTCGGTGGCCAGCGCAGTGTACGAACAGGGCGGCTGGTTGTGGATCGTGATCGTCGGCAGTGCATTTCCGCTGCTGGCGTTGTTGCGGTTCCTGAGTGTTTCGCCAAAGGCATCGTTGGCGACGGCTTGAAACCGTTGACTTGCGACATCCTCTAGATTTTGCACAAGGACCCTCAATGGACCGCCTCGGCGCAATGGAAACCTTCGTCTACGTGGTGGAAACCGGCTCGTTTTCCTCCGCGGCACGACGCCTGAACATCGGCCAGCCGGCCGTGTCGAAAACCATCGCGCAACTCGAATCGCGTCTGGCGGTGCGATTGTTGCTGCGCTCGCCCCGCGGCCTGACGCCCACCGAAGCCGGGCTGGCCTTTTTCGAGCGGGCCAAGCGTGCCATCGAAGAAGCCGACGAGGCCGACAACGCCGCACGGGGTTGCGCCAGCGGGCTGAGTGGCAAACTGCGTATCTGCGCGGCGGTCACCTTCGGCCGGCTGCACATCGTTCCGCACCTGGGCCCCTTCCTGGAGCAACACCCGGAGCTGAACATCGACCTGATGCTCGACGATCGCAATGTCAATCTGGTGGAAGAGGGCGTCGATATCGCCCTGCGCATGGGCGCGTTGAGCGACTCGGGCCTGACTGCGCGCAAGATCGCCGAATGCCGGCGCATGGTACTGGGTACACCGGCGTACTTCGAAAAACACGGCAACCCCACCTGCCCCGCCGACCTGTGCAAGCATCAGGCAATCGTCTACACCCTCGGTGACGGCGCCAATTGGCAATTCAACAAGGCCGGCGAGAAGCAATCGGTGATCGTCAGCGGCCGGATCCGAGTCAACGCCGCCGAAGGCCTGCGTGAAGCCGTGCTGGCCCATCAAGGACTGACCATGGCCTCGCAATGGATGTTCGCGCCAGAACTGGCCGACGGTTCGGTCCGGGAAGTGATGAAGGACTGGGCATTGCCGAACCAGGACCTGTGGGCGGTGTTTCCTACAGGCAGGATGGCCAGCGCCAAGGCTCGGGCGTTTGTGGAGTATGTGCAGGGGTTGTTGGGCAGGAAGGCCTGACAGGCAGCTCAATCAAGATCAAAAATTCACAGGCTGCGCCATTGCCTGCATTGGCCGCGTACAAAGGTAATTGCTCGTCGTCCGTTCCCGGCAATGTCAGGTAAATCGGTGTCACTCGTCAATGCAGACCAACAAACGCTCGACCGTTTGCTCAAGCGGCCCGGAGTTGTCGAGCACCTGTACGGTCGGGTCGTCCACCAGAAGTTGCTCGCTGAATCGCGCATTGCGCGCCAGGCGCTGATCGATCTCGATCAACGATTCTCGCCCGCGCTCCAGCAAGCGATGGCGCAGTACCGCTTGATCCACAGTCAACAACAGCACCAACACGTCTGGATAGCGCAGGCGCGTGCTCTGCAAATGCCCCCGAGAGCCATTGACCAGCACGTCCTCGCCAGCGGCCAGCCAATCGTCGATTTCCCGCGGGATGCCATAGGACAACCCATTGGCGTGCCAGCTCAGGGCAAACGCACCCTGAGCTTCCATATCGGCGAATTGCTGCGCACTAACACCCAGCGCCGCCTCGCCCACGGCTTCGGCCGAGCGGGTAATGACCCGCCTCACGATACGACAGCCGCGTTCGGCCAACCGCGTTCGCGCGGCATCCAGCAGGCTGTCCTTGCCCGAACCTGAAGGCCCGATGAGATAGATCAACCTGCCCGCCATCAAAACACCCTCTTCATTTGTCGCCATGCTTGCTGGACCACCGGCAAACCATCCTGACTGCGCTTGCACCCGATCAGCCCGCTGGCCCGGCGAATGATCCATCACCTGCACCCGTTGCACCAGCAGGTTTTCCACCCGATCACGGTATAGGCCCAGGGTGTTCGACCAGTGCCGGTTAAAAACTGTTACCTATGTGCTTGAACTGTTTTGTTACCTATGTGGGTGAGTCATACCCTGCGATCTTTTGAATTTGATTTTTGACAATGTCGAAGGGGCGGAAGATCAAGATCAAAAGATCGCAGCCTGCGGCAGCTCCTACAGGGGGGAATGCCTACAACCCCACCACTCAACAGGCCGAGCGTTAGCTCGCCTGCCGCTCTTGATCTTGATCCACCCGCCCCCTCGGCAGGCTGAGCGCAGGTGTTCATCCGGGGATGGGCGCGCAGCGCCGTTCGACGCAGTCGAACTCATTGCATGTAGGTCGAAGCGAAGCCGACCGGAGGGCAATGCCCCCGGATGGACACCGGAGCGAAGGAACCCCGAGCCTCAGCGAGGGGCCGTACGTAAGGGGCGAGACCTTTGGTTACTTTGGGGCGTTTGCCAAAGTGACCCGCTGTAAGAGCGGAACCGTAAGTCGCCGTTACCGAAGAAACGGATATGTACACAGTCAACAAAGACAGGTCGGCTGTCAGGCCGCCTTCGCGAGCAAGCCCGCTCCCACAGGGGTTCAGCACTAGCCCAACGATCACATTTCAGCAGGCACAAAAAAGGCGACCCGAAAGTCGCCTTAGTGCCTCACTGCCCGAATTGCCGCCCAAGCCCACCCGGTACACCGTGAATGTCAGTTTCCTCCCACGGCCCTTTCGGACTGATCGACCGGCTCCAGCCGTTATCCCAGCGGTAATAGGTACGCTGGCGATAAAAGGTATTGGGCTGATCATCAAGCACATAAACCCCAAGCTTCGGATCCCAATGACTATTGCCCCCCGGTGGTGGCGCAAAGCTGGCGGACGTGCGCGGGAGCGGCTTGGAGGGTTTTACCGGAACAGACGGCTTGCTCGGTACCGGCGACGTCGATGGCGTGGGGCTGGGCTGCGACCGCGGAATCGGCGGTGGAGCCGTTTGCTCCGGTGGTCGCTGGACCGCACAAGCGCTTAACCCCAAAACGACGCTGAGCAGGGCAATACGAGCGATGGCGGTCATGGTAGCGTTTCCTGTTATTTGTCCGGGCTGTCGATGGTCAGTGTTTGCGGCGCGGTGGTGCTGCTGGCCAAAGGCTGGCTGCGACCAATCCACTCGCCGGCGGTCGGTTTGCCGGCACGGGAAATGCGCGCAACCAGTTGGACTTCAGGGAAGTTCGACAGTTTCAATTGCGGCATCATCGCGTCGGCATCGCTCAGCTCGACGGTCACCGGCAGGTCGGCCACGGTCATGCGCTTGACCGCCAGCGGGGCCGGCGGACCGGAGACAGCACGGGCGAAGATGAACACGCTGTCGCCCGGCTGGACCTTGGTTTTGAGCTCCGCAGCCAGATCGACGCTGACCTTGAGCAACGCCGCGGTCTTGGCCGCCGGTGCTTGCGCAACCTTGCCACCACTGGCCACCAGTTTCTCCGTGGCCCGGGTGATCCCGCCTTGCAGCGCCTCCCGGGACGGGTCGTTCGGCGGCAACTGCGCCAACAGGCGATTCCAGTAATCGATGGCGTCCTGATAACGCTCGCCTTCAAACGCGGCAATGCCGAGCAGGCCGAGGCTGGTGACTTCTTTCGGATCGGCCTTGAGCGCTTCGTCGGTCAGGGCCTGGACCTTGTCCGACCACTTCTTGCCATCGGCGAAGTACTGGGCCTGGGCCCATTGACCGAGCAGCTCGGGCTGACGACCGGCCAGGTTCACCGTGCGCTCGAACATCTTCGCCGCGTCCGCCGGGCGATCCTGCGCCATGTAGGTACGACCGAGGAAGTACATGCCTTCGGCGGAATCCGGTTGAGCGGCGACCACACGCTCCAGGCGTTGGGTCATTTCTTCCATCGACTTGGGTGCCTGGGAGAATTCGCGGGTCAGTTCGACCTTGTCGCTGGCGCCGTAATGCATGTACAGCCCCAGGCCCAGCACCGGCACCAGAACGGCCGCCAGCAACGGCAAGGGTTTGCCCAGTCGCGACGCCCGCGGCGCTTCGACGCCTTCGGTGTCCGCCAGCAACTCACGGGCGGCTTCGGCGCGACCGGCGTCCATTTGCGCCGCATCGAGCACGCCCTCTTCCTGCTGAGTCTGCAACTCAGCCACGCGCTCCTGATAAAGCGCGACGTTCAAGGCGGTACGATCCTCTTCACGCTGGGCACGACGGCTGCGCAAAACCGGGATCAACAGAAAACTCAGGGCAACCAGAAGCAGCAGACCTGCAGCGAGCCAGAAATCAATCATTCTTGGTTTTATCCAACAGGTGGTCGAGGCGCGAGCGCTCCTCGGCAGACAGCGAGCCCGGGGTGCCGGCGCGTTGCACGCGACGACGGCGGACGATCACCGCGATGATCACGACACCACCCAGCAACAGGCCGGCGGGGCCGAACCAGAGCAAGGCAGTCTTGGCGTTCAACGCAGGTTTGTAGCGGACGAAGTCACCGTAGCGGTCGACCATGAAGTCGATGATCTGCTGGTTGTCCTTGCCTTCGCCGAGCATGCGGAAAATCTCTTTGCGCAGGTCGGCGGCAATCGGCGCGTTGGAATCGGCAATGTCCTGGTTCTGGCACTTGGGGCAACGCAGCTCCTTGGTCAGCTCGCGGAAACGCTCGCGGTCACCTTCCTTGGCAAACTCATAGGTGTCGATGGCCCCTTGGGCCACACCGGCCATACTCAAGCCCAGGACAGCGGCAGCAATCCAGCGCTTCATGGCTTGGCCTCGTCGACCAGCGCCTGGTACTTGCCCGCCAGTTTTTCGCGCCAGACCTGCTCGTCGATCACGCCGACGAACTTGTCACGGATGATGCCCTTGGCGTCGATGAAGAAGGTTTCCGGCGCGCCGTACACGCCGAGGTTCAGGCCCAGCGAGCCTTCGTCATCACGGATGTCCAGCACATACGGGTTGTGGAAGTCCGTCAGCCACTTCAAGGCATCGGCGTTGACGTCCTTGTAGTTGATGCCGTAGATCACCACGCCCTGCTTGGCCAGCTTGTTCAGCACCGGGTGCTCGACCCGGCAGGAAATGCACCAGGTGCCCCAGACGTTGACCAGCGCCGGCTTGCCCAGAATGTCGGCACGGGTCAGGGTCTTGTCGCCCTGCACCGACGGCAGGGAAAACTCCGGAAACGGCTTGTTGATCATGGCCGAAGGCAACTCGGCCGGATCCAGGTACAACCCACGGTAGAGAAACACGGCAACCACCAGAAAAATCGCCAGTGGCAACAACATCAACCAACGCTTCATGCAGTGGCTCCCGACATGCCCAGTGCTTCGCGCACACGGCTTTTGACCTTGACCCGATAACGCCGATCCAGCGCCGCCAGCAAACCACCTGCACCTGTCAGCAAACCACCGAACCAGATCCAGCGCACGAACGGCTTGACGTGTACGCGCACAGCCCAGGCGCCGTTACCCAGCGGTTCACCGAGGGCGACATAGAGGTCGCGGGTGAAACCGGCGTCGATGCCGGCTTCGGTCATCACCGAGTTCTGCACGGTGTACAGGCGTTTTTCCGGGTGCAGCACGCTGATTTCCTTACCGTTGCGGATCACCCGGACGGTGCCCTTGTCGGACGTGAAGTTCGGGCCTTCGAAGTGCTTGGCGCCTTCGAAGATGAAGTGATAACCGGCCAGGTCCATGGACTCGCCCGGCGCCAGGCGCAGGTCGCGCTCGGCACTGTTCTGGCTCGACAGCACGACACCCAGCGCACACACGGCAATACCCAGGTGTGCGATCTGCATGCCCCAGTAGCTGCGGGTCAGGGTGGGCAGGCCTTTGATCAGGCCTTTGTGGCGGGTCTTGTCGACAATGTCACGCGCACCGGCCAACAGCACCCAGGCGGCGAGCATGAAGGTCGCGAGCACTGCCCAGTTGAAGTCGCCGTACGCGACGCCAGCCACCACGGCCATGGCCGCACTGCCGAGCAATACCGGCGTCAGCATGCTCAGCAGCCATTTCACCGGGGTGTCTTTCCAGCGCACGATCACGCCGACCGCCATCACCACCATCAACAACGCCATCAACGGAATGAACAGCGCGTTGAAGTACGGCGGGCCGACCGACAGCTTGGCGCCGGTCATGGCATCGAGAATCAGTGGGTACAAGGTGCCCAGCAGGATCATCGAGGCGGCCACCACCAGCACCAGATTGTTGCCCAGCAGCAGGGTTTCCCGGGACCACAGGTTGAAGCCGACCTGGCTCTTGACCACCGGCGCGCGCAGGGCGAACAGCGTCAATGAACCGCCGACCACGAACAGCAGGAAAATCAGGATGAACACGCCGCGTTCCGGATCGGAGGCAAAGGCGTGAACCGACGTCAGCACCCCGGAGCGCACGAGGAAGGTGCCCAGCAGGCTCAACGAGAACGCAGCGATGGCCAGCAACACCGTCCAGCTCTTGAACACGCCACGTTTTTCCGTGACCGCCAGCGAGTGAATCAGCGCGGTGCCCACCAGCCATGGCATGAACGAGGCGTTTTCCACCGGGTCCCAGAACCACCAGCCACCCCAGCCGAGTTCGTAGTACGCCCACCACGAACCGAGGGTGATGCCGATGCCGAGGAACGCCCAGGCCACGATCGTCCACGGACGCGACCAGCGCGCCCACGCGGCATCCAGGCGACCGCCCATCAGCGCGGCGATGGCGAAGGCGAAGGCCACCGAGAAACCGACGTAGCCCATGTACAGCATCGGCGGGTGCACGATCAGGCCGATGTCTTGCAGCAAGGGGTTGAGGTCGGCACCGTCGCTGGGCATTTGCGGCAGGATGCGTTTGAACGGATTGGAGGTCATGATCAGGAACAGCAGGAAACCGGTGCTGATCATGCCCATCACCGCCAGCACGCGGGCCAGCATGACCTGTGGCAGCTGCCGGGAGAACACCGACACCGCAAAGGTCCAGCCACCGAGAATCAAGGCCCACAACAGCAGGGAACCCTCGTGGGCACCCCACACCGCGCTGAACTTGTAGTACCACGGCAAGGCGCTGTTGGAGTTGTTGGCCACATAGGCCACGGAGAAGTCATCGACCATGAAGGCGTAGGTCAGGCAACCGAAGGCAAAGAGCAGAAAGCTGAACTGCCCCCACGCGGCCGGCTGGGCCAGGCTCATCCACAGGCGGTCACCGCGCCAGGCACCGAACAGCGGCACCACGGCCTGGGCCAGAGCGAAGCACAGGGCCAGGATCATCGCCAGATGGCCAAGCTCGGGAATAAAGATGCCGGATGTCATGGATCAACCCTCCTTCGCGGGCGTTGGAGCCGATTGACCGCTGTCTTTCAACGCCTTGGTCACTTCCGGCGGCATGTACTTCTCGTCGTGCTTGGCCAGCACTTCATCGGCCACCACCACGCCATCGGCATTGAGCTTGCCCAGGGCAACGATGCCCTGCCCTTCGCGGAACAGGTCCGGAAGGATGCCGCGATAGGTGATGGTCACGGATTTGTTGAAGTCGGTGACGACGAACTTCACGTCCAGCGAGTCGCCGGAACGCTGCAAGGAACCGGCCTCGACCATGCCACCGGCGCGGATGCGCGTGTCAGGGGGGGCTTCGCCGTTGGCGATCTGGGTCGGTGTGTAAAACAGGTTGATGTTCTGCTGCAGGGCGCTCAGGGCCAGGCCGACGGCAGCGCCGACCCCGACCAGGATCGCGAGAATGATGATAAGACGCTTTTTGCGCAGCGGATTCACTTGCCGTTCTCCCGGCGCAGACGACGCGCCTCTTGTTGCAGATACCGCTTGCGAGCCAGGATCGGCGCCGCCACGTTGAGGGCCAATACCGCCAGGCAGATGCCATAGGCTGACCAGACATACAGGCCATGATGACCCATGGCGATGAAGTCGCCGAATGAAGCAAAACTCATCGAGCGACCTCCAGGCTGTTTTCCACTTCGGCCTTGACCCAACTGGCCCGGGCTTCGCGCTTGAGCACTTCAAGTCGCATGCGCAGCAACAGCACCGCACCGAAGAAACAGTAGAAACCCAGCGCCGTCAGCAGCAATGGCAGCCACATCTCGGCAGGCATTGCCGGTTTTTCGGTGAGGGTGAAAGTCGCGCCCTGGTGCAGGGTGTTCCACCACTCCACCGAGTACTTGATGATCGGGATGTTGATCACGCCGACAATCGCCAGCACCGCACAGGCCTTGGCCGCGCTGTCACGATTGCTGATCGCGTTGCCCAGCGCAATGAGACCGAAGTACAGGAACAGCAGGATAAGCATGGACGTCAGCCGTGCATCCCAGACCCACCACGAGCCCCAGGTCGGTTTGCCCCAGATCGCCCCGGTGACCAGTGCCACGGCAGTCATCCAGGCACCGATGGGTGCCGCGCACTGCAGGGCGACGTCGGCCAGTTTCATCTTCCACACCAGCCCGACAATGCCGCACACCGCCAGCATCACGTAGATGGACTGCGCCAGCATGGCGGCCGGAACGTGGATATAGATGATGCGGAAGCTGTTGCCCTGCTGATAGTCCGGCGGCGCGAAGACCAGCCCCCAGACCACGCCAACGCTGATCAGCAGCAACGCCGCGACGCTCAGCCAGGGCAGCATTTTGCCGCTGATGCCGTAAAACCATTTGGGCGAGCCGAGCTTGTGAAACCACGTCCAGTTCATACTGTTTCCATCACGGTTGCTCTTTACTGTGAAGAGCGAGGGTCTTTACTGGTCGTTTTTTAACCAGACCTCATTATTCGCCGACGCTGATCTTCAGGCCAGCGGCTATTGCAAAAGGTGTCAGGGTTATCGCCAGGGCGGTCAGGCTACCAAGCCACAGGAGATAACCGGTCGCCGGCATTCCCTGCAAGGCTGCCTGCAAGGCGCCACTGCCAAGGATCAACACCGGGATGTACAACGGCAGAATCAGCAGGGCCAGCAACAGGCCACCGCGCTTCAAGCCGACCGTCAGCGCCGCGCCCACCGCACCGAGCAGGCTCAATACCGGTGTACCGAGCAGCAACGAAAGCAGCAACACCGGCAGACAGGCGGCAGGCAAACCGAGCATCAGCGCCAGCAAGGGGGCCAGCAAAACCAGTGCCAGGCCGGAAAAAGCCCAGTGTGCCAGCACTTTGGCCAAAACCAGAAGAGCCAGGGGGTGCGGCGAAAGGACCCACTGTTCAAGGGATCCGTCTTCGAAATCACTGCGGAAAAGCCCGTCCAGCGAGAGCAGGACCGATAAAAGTGCCGCCACCCAGACCAAGCCCGGAGACAAGGTTTGCAACAATTGAGACTCGGGTCCGACCGCCAGCGGGAACAGCGAAACGACGATGGCAAAGAACACCAGCGGATTGGCCAGCTCCGCCGGACGACGGAACAGCAGACGCGCCTCGCGGGCGACCAACAGGCCGAACACACTCATACGGCCCAGCTCCCCAGATCGATATCGCGATAACCGGCCGGCATCCGGCTCAGTGTGTGGTGAGTGGTCAACACCACCATGCCGCCGCGTTCGCAGTGGCCGGCCAGGTGTTCCTCGAGTTGCGCCACGCCCTGCTTGTCGAGGGCGGTAAAGGGTTCATCGAGGATCCACAACGGCGGGCTGTCCAGGTACAGGCGCGCCAACGCGACGCGACGCTGCTGACCAGCGGACAACGTATGACAGGGCACATCCTCGAATCCGCGCAGCCCGACCGCAGCCAGGGCCTGCCAGATCGCCTCATGGCTCGCCGGATGATGCAAGGCACACAGCCAGCTCAGATTCTCTTCCGGTGTCAGCAAATCCTTGATCCCGGCTGCGTGGCCGATCCACAACAGGTTGCGCGCCAGTTCGCCGCGTTGCTCGTTCAGCGGCTGGCCGTTGAGCAGCACCTGACCGGCGGTCGGCTGCATCAGCCCCGAGAGCAGGCGCAACAGGCTGGTCTTGCCACTGCCGTTGGGGCCACTGATTTGCATCATTTCGCCACTGGCCAGTCTCAAATCGAGATTTTCAAAGAGCAGCCGAAGGTCTCGCTCACAGGCAAGGGCAACGGTTTGCAGGACAGGACTGGTCAAGGGTTCACGGGCCTTATACGGTTCAAGTCGGCACTGGCGCGGCCGTTAAAGAGATGCAGCATAGATGCAATGACGTCTTGTTCTAGAGAGCTGCGTCAAACAATTGCAAAGTTTTCGCCATTTTTGGATACAACGGCGCGGCATTATACATGCCAGGCCCTACTCTAAAGAGTGCATTTTCCTCAGGTTGTGACCGCGTATGACAGGCGAAATGAACATCCTACCGCTGCCGCAGGCCCTCCCGGCGACTTCACGCCCACAGGTGCTCAGCGGTGAGTTGCTCAAATTGCTGACGCCGGTGGAGGGGCTGATCAGCGTCGGTCAAACCGCCCAGGCCGAAGTGTTGTCGCTCAAGCAGGCGGATCAGACTTTCCAGATGCTGCTCAAGGTCACCCTCGACAGCGGCCACCAGACCACAGTCCAGACCACCAGCAATCAACCGCTGGCCCTGGGCACCACGCTGGTCGTTACCCAGCCCTCGGCCGGCAACCTGGCCGTGACGGTGCAACAGGCCATCGCCTCCAGCGTCGCCACCCTCACCCGCCTCGACACCGCGCAACTGCCCGTTGGCACCCTGCTGCAGGGCAAGGTGCTGACCTCGCAAGTGTTGCCGCAAGTGCCCGGCCAGCCCCTGGTGTTTCGCTCGATGGTGAGCCTGCTCAACACCGCGCTGAGCGGCAGCACCCTGAGCATCGACAGTCCGCAGCCCTTGCGCCTTGGCACCTTGTTGAGCGCGCAGGTGCAAGACAGCCAGACATTGAAATTCGTGCCCCTGAGCAGCCGCCAGGAACAACTGGCGGTCACCCGGCAACTGGTCGACCAGCAAAGCCGCCAAGGCTCACTGGATGGCTTGCTCCAGCGCCTGCAGAACCTTGCGCCCTCGGACCAGACCTCAGCCGAACTGCGCAGCGCCGCTGCCCGGTTGCTCGCCGGCCTGCCGGATGTCCAGCAACTGAGCACACCCAAGGGCCTGGCCCTGGCGCTGGCCAGCAGTGGTGCGTTCCTCGAAAGCAAACTGCTGAACGGGCAAAACCCGACACTCGCGCCGGACATGAAAGGCGACCTGCTCAAGCTGGTTGCGCAGTTGAGCCAGGGCTTGCCGGCCAACACCAGCCTTGCCGCGATCATCGCCGCCAACACCCTGGCCCAGGCCATGCCGAATTTTGTCCGCAATGCCCTGGGCATGCTCGGCCAGGTCAGCGCCAAACCGTCGCCGAGCGGTTTCCCGCTGCCCGAACGCCTGCTGCAAAGCGGCGAAGGCGAAAACGACCTCGAACACTTGCTACGCCTGGCCGCCGCTGCGGTTTCACGCCTGCAAAGCCATCAGCTGTCGAGCCTGGAACAAACCGGCGTCACCGCCGACGGACGGCTGATGAGCACCTGGCAACTGGAAATCCCGATGCGCAACATGCAGGACATCGTGCCCTTGCAGGTCAAGTTCCAGCGCGAGGACGCCGCCGAGAAAGAACAACCAAAAGAACGTCGCGAACAAGGCGAACCCAAACAACAGCTGTGGCGAGTCGAACTGGCCTTCGCCATGGAGCCCTTGGGCCCCCTGCAAATCCAGGCGCAATTGATCAAGGGCAGCCTCTCCAGCCAGCTCTGGGCCGAACGGCCGTACACCGCCAGCCTGATCGAAAGCAACCTGGCCGGGCTGCGTGATCGCCTGCTGGCCGCCGGCCTGAACGTCGGTGACCTGGACTGCCACCTCGGCACACCGCCCCAAGGCCCACAAACCCGCCTCGAACAACGCTGGGTCGACGAAACCGCATGAAAAACCCCAACACCCCACGCCAGGCCATCGCCCTCAAATACGACGGCACCCACGCCCCCACCCTCACCGCCAAGGGCGACGAAGAGCTGGCGGAAGAAATCCTGCGGATCGCCCGCGACTGCGAAGTGCCGATCTACGAAAATGCCGAGTTGGTGAGGCTGCTGGCGCGCATGGAACTGGGGGACAGCATTCCACAGGAGCTGTATCTGACGATTGCCGAGATCATTGCGTTTGCGTGGAGTTTGAAGGGGAAATTTCCGGCGGGGATGGGGCCGGATGCGCTGATGGTGGAGAAGGATGTGACGGATCGTGGGGACGACTATTGATCAACACTGAGAAACACTCAACAACGGAGATCAGCACATACCCCTCGTAACTATTGAACACCATTACTTATTATTAACAGAAAACCTGCTTGCGTAAAACATCGACACTTCCTCTGAAAGAAAACCATTTAAAGCAGCTCTCGCCAGCACATCCCCCAAGCCCGTGGCGAATTTAAATCCATGCCCGGAGCATGCAGAAACGTAAAATACGCCTGACAAATCCACCGACTCGTCGATTATAAAAGACTCATCCTGACTCATCGTATATATGCACTTTTTAGATGCAAATGGAATCGAATTCAATCCAGGAAATATCTGCTCGACACAGGCAGATATCTGCTCAACATCACTATCCTTTACCGGCTGGGCGTGCGTGCTAGCATCAAATCGGCGCTGTTGATAATTATGAAACCCAATTTTTACTCCTGGCTCTTCCGTGCCGATTTCCGGTGTACCATAAAGCAGGCGCCCGTCTGGCAATTGATACAAAAAAGCGGGGAATCCCTTTAAAAAATCCAAATCCCCCTTGGATTTTGGTTTAAACCAGTAAACGGGTACGCTTTTAGGTTGTAGCAATCCCGAGAGATCGCTAATCAGGGTATTACCTAAAGCAGCGCCTGTCGACAATATAACTCGTTCAGTGTGGACAAGCTCCCCTCCACCGAACTGCACCGCCAATCCCTGCGAGGTTTTAATAATACTCGCCACTGAAGTTCCAAATCGGACTTCAGCACCATTCCTGACAGCCAAATTAAGCATATGTAACTTTGAATCATCCGCTGCAATAGTGTATGCACCGTCTTCATAAACCGCTTCCATACCCTCAAGAATGTGAAACGCGGGGAAAAATTCAGCAGTCCGCTCCGCAGAAAACAACGCATGATTGATATTACCCTGCTGAGCGGTGGCTGCACTTTTTGGCACAACACCTGAAGTAACCGGCCCAATAAACAGCCCTCCAGTATGAAAAATCAGATGCCTACTACAAGTTCTGTCAAGCTCACGCCACAATTTATCTGATTGGGAAAGCAATGGCAGGTAAGACTGACCTTCCCAATAAGCACGCCTAAAAATACGGGAAGCGCCATGCGATGATGCCGACAGGTTTACAGGTGCCCCTGAATCGACGCCAAGCACCTCGCGCTCAGAGCACGAAAGCCTCCAAAGCGAAGCACTTCCAACAACACCCAGGCCAACTACGACGACTTTGTATTTACACTTCATCTTGACCTCCGCCATTACAAAAACACAGCTTTTTAAGAATTGGCTCGAACACAACTACTAACAGCCCAATTATTACGGCTAAAAGAGCCACTACAGTTACTGGAGAAGCAGTTTGCCTGTAAATCATCGTCGCCACAAAAAACTGCGTGAGTGGCAATACAAACTGCGACAACCCCATAGACATCACAGAAAGTCTTTTAGCTGAAAACGAAAACAGCGCCAACGGAACAATTGATACGACCCCACAACTAAAAACAAGAAGCGTGCGCCACAAACCAAAATCATCGGGAATCGCCATACCGAGATCTGAAAAAACAAAAATCAAAGTGCACAAAAAAGAAAGCACAAGTGACTCCAACAACAAACCACTAAAAACATTCAAAGATGTCATTTTTTTCAGACACGAATAAAAGCCCCAAGCGAGACCGATACCTAGATAAACTCTCACATCAAGATCGCTACTCAAGACGAAAAGACTCATCACACTAATCAGCATAACCAACACGGCCACAGCTTTAAACACAGTGACTGGCTCTTTATAAACAATAACACCAACCGCGATACTAAAAATAGGCGCCACCAAATAACCGAGACTACTTTCAAGTACTCGACCGTGTACAGATGCCCAAATGAACGTCCCCCAGTTGATCGCTATCAGTATGGCTGCGACGGCATGTAACACTAGTAGCCTAATGTTAAGTTGAGCAAAAAGTGGTCTTAGCTCCCGACCAGCGTACACGACAAGAAACACCGTCAGCAAAGACAAATAAACCCTATAGCTGAGCAACACCACTGCACTCAAAGACCCGATATACTTCCAAAAAACTGAAGACAATCCCAATAGAACGTTCGCCAATATCCCACTGAGCGCGCCGATAAAAAAATGTTGACCTCTATTTGAAGGCACCATCCCTCTACCTTCTCCACAAAGTTATTTCAACTATTTCATACGACCATATTATTTTGCCACCCTCCTGCATGCTGCAATAGGCTTCGCCCTTCCTTGTCCAACTCATTACTTCATCAACCAAAAGATTTCGTATCCGCGCCCATTCTTCTGTATAGAAAAGCAATGGAAAGTCATGTCGTTCCAAAAGCCTACAATCGATCACATATTTTTCTGCATGCAACTCTTGAAGCCTGCTCATTACCTGCCGAATACCGACTAATGAATTCAGCCCTATTATGACCTTGCCACCATCGCTCAAATGATCTGGCAATTCCTCAAAAAACCTCTCCAATGTTCTATCGCCATAAAACATCGAATCAATCGGAAGCCCTTCTCCACAGCCTGACTTTTTGAGAGCTTTCAGAAAGGAAGCAGAAGGAGTTCTCCAGCCTGGCGCATTAAACAAGACAACATCGTATTTTTCTGAACCGCTTGAAAGTCCTTGAAAAAGATCACCAAATGCAAAATCGATAGTATTTGCCCCAAAATTATACAACTCGTTCCTCCGTGCTACAAAAACTGCTTCCTTGGAAATATCAGTCGCGGTTATGGACTTAACACCCATTCCTTTCAACAAAAAAGAATGCACGCCACTCCCAGTCCCAAGATCCAAAAATCTGGAACCAATGCATTCTTTATTCAAATAGCGCATCAACAGCGAGCCAAACGCCAATCCGGCAAGACTGACTTTAAAAACTCCAGGCTCATCAATCAGCTTAAAGCTGAGACCCATTCCAAAATAAACACTATATAAACTCCCCTCCATGCTTGGGGTACTGGCTCGAGCAAACTTAAACGGCAGTTGTTCACTTTTCATAACCCCTCCCTTGAAAAGCACTGTTTCCCAACTCTACCGACCGCTCAGCAGCAGCTGTCAAAGCCAGTGCAACAGTCCTATTCAAGTCATTCCGCTCGAAAATCTGGATAGCACGCTCAGTTGTACCGCCAGCCGTTTGCACCTCTTCACATAGTTGCATCGACGTTTTGCCAGTCGACCTCATCAACAATGCAGTTCCATATAACAACTGCATACAAACTTGCCAAGCGACCTCGGAGTCAAATCCCTCATTCTCCGCATACTGCTGTAATGCGTTAGCAAAATAAGCGACCAGTGCGGGGCCGCCCCCCGCGAGTGCAGTGCCCGAATCAATCAGGCATTCATCATCAACTTTTATATAGTCCCCAATCGCCCCAAAAACCATCTGCGCAGCTGCAATCACATCAGTGCCAGAATTTTTTTGAGCGTAGTAAATAGTAATTCCTTCCCGCACTTCTGATGGCGTGTTTGGAATCGAACGGATGACTCGTGAATGTCCTAAAGTCCTGCAAAGCGATTTAGTCGTAATACCGGCCATTACGGATATGACCGGACCTTCGTGAGAAAGCAGTACCTGATTATCCTGAATTGCAATCTGAAACCGCTGCGGCGGGACTGCTAAAACAACAATATCATTGCAATCAAAGCCTTCAATCCGTTCACTCACCTCGAACCCACAGGCTGTGAGATATGCAGCTCGACTTGCGTTGGTTTCAACCGCCCTTAGATGGCCAGCTCCATACCTGCCTCTTAACCCGAACAATATTGCGCCACCCATATGACCAGCGCCCAGAATATAAATTTTTTTCATCCAACTCTTTCCTTTATCGATTCCTTTTGAACACCTCTCGCAAACAAAACTTAAATAATTATGTTTCCACCTGTCAACGCACAAACTACAAGCCCACTACCGCCAAACACAAACAAGTCGTTAAAACACAGATTCATCTGTAGGAACGGTCATACTTTATCCTGTAGGACTTAGTTGACCGCAACGGTCTATTCAGGACTTCTTAAAGTAGGACCTGGTTTTCCTATAAAGGGAATTTTTTGAATCATTCTGCAACACTCAAGCGACGTATTTCATCCATCATTCAAATAATGATCTGGCAAATCGCCCCCACCCTCACCGCCAAGGGCGACGAAGAGCTGGCGGAAGAAATCCTGCGGATCGCCCGCGACTGCGAAGTGCCGATCTACGAAAATGCCGAGTTGGTGAGGCTGCTGGCGCGCATGGAGCTTGGGGACAGCATTCCACAGGAGCTGTATCTGACGATTGCCGAGATCATTGCGTTTGCGTGGAGTTTGAAGGGGAAGTTTCCGGCGGGACAGGACCCGGATGCGCCGATGGTCGAGAAGGACATCACCGAACGCGGGGATGATTATTGAAGTTTCGAGGACGCCATCGCGGGCAAGCCCGCTCCCACAGGGGGCAGAGGTGGCTCCGGAGTTTGTGAACGACTCCGAACCATTGTAGGAGCGAGCCTGCTCGCGATGGACTCAAGTGCGACGCGTTCATTCAGAATGCCCGCGTTATCGTTAACGTCCATCGCGAGCAGGCTCGCTCCTACAGGTAACTAGTTCTTGTGCAACTTGCTCATCAACTCTGCCTCAGCCTGGGTCAAGCCGCAGGACTGGGTCAGTTCGTCGACGCTGGCGCCCATCCCGACCAATCGTGCTGCCTGGGCAAACGACAGGCTGGTCGGGTCGCGCTGTTCCAGCTGCGCCAGTTTGTCCGGCAACGGCGCAACGATCGCCCGCAGTTCATGCAGGTCTTCGCCCATGCGCACGTTGCCGTTCTGGTAGTTGTCAACGCGTTTGCCCAGGTCCTTGATGCGCTGGTCGCGCTGCGCATCGCCCTGGGCCTGTTGCGCGGCGATCTGCTTCTGGGCGCGAATGTAGGCCAGAAACATTGCCAGCGTGCCTGCCCAGAACAGGAACAGGACAATGACCGCAACCTCGAGAATCAATCAGATACTCTCCAGTTCCGACCATTCTTCTTCGCTCATCATCTTGTCCAGCTCGACCAGGATGAGCAATTCGTTGTTCTTGTTGCACACGCCTTGAATGAACTTGGCGGACTCTTCGTTACCCACGTTCGGCGCGGTTTCGATTTCCGACTGACGCAGGTAAACCACTTCGGCCACGCTGTCGACCATGATCCCGACAACCTGCTTGTCGGCTTCGATGATGACGATACGGGTGTTGTCGCTGATCTCGGCATTCATCAGGCCGAAGCGCTGGCGGGTGTCGATCACGGTGACGACGTTGCCGCGCAGGTTGATGATGCCCAGCACGTAGCTCGGGGCACCCGGGACCGGGGCGATTTCGGTGTAGCGCAGGACTTCCTGGACACGCATCACGTTGATGCCGTAGGTCTCGTTGTCCAGCTTGAAGGTGACCCATTGCAGGATCGGATCTTCGGAACCTTTTGCCGCCGTTGCCTTGTCATTCATACCCTGACCCCTCAAGAAACCGCCCTGGCGGTGTGTGTTCCGTGCAACGCCATCGAATGACGTCACCTGTTGTTTATTTGATGTTTGTCGGTTTGTGGTTCGGCTTGCTGCCGGACATGTGCTTTGCCCCGCCACTGGCGATCAACTCCGCCAGGGAGGCCACGTCGAGCAAGGCGCACATGTGTTCAATCACCGTGCCGGCGAGCCATGGCCGCTGGCCCCGGTGACTTCTCCATTTGATTTCATTCGGGTCCAGACGCAGCGAGCGGCTGACCTGATGCACCGCCAGGCCCCATTCATAGCCCTGGACCGAAATCACGTATTGCAGGCCCTGCTTGAAATCGTCGCGGTAACGGTCGGGCATGACCCAACGCGCGGTGTCGAGCACCTTGAGGTTGCCGGCCTGGCTCGGCAGGATGCCCAGGAACCACTCCGGCTGGCCGAACAACGGCGTCAGCTCGTGACCGGCCAGGGAATAGATCGACCCCAGGCACACCAGCGGCACCGCCAGGGTCAAGCCGGCGACATCGAACAACAGGCATTCGAAAGGCTCGGCGGCCCAGGACGGACGACCTTCGGTGTCCACCGGTGGCGGCGTATTGCTTGGTGGCAGGTGCACTTCGACGACGGGCGGCACAAGTACCTGAGGCTCCTCGATAACAGGAGTCTCCAGAACTTCGGCCTCTTCGATCGGAGCCACCAGGGTTTGCAACAAAGGCGCAATGGTCGATATCGGTGCCAGAACAGGTTCCGGTGCATCGATCACGACGATGGAAGTCCTGGCCAAAGGCGCAGTCACCGCAGTGGCTGCTACCGCGAATTGCTGCGCATCCCGGGCCTGTTCTTCGAGAACGGCAGCCTGGAACTCGTCCAGCACGCCTTGCTCTTCGACGACGCTCACCGCTTCGACAACCTCGGCCATCTCCTCGGTTGCGTCTTGCAGCAAGTTATCCAGATACGACTGCAACGCCAGTTGCGGGCGCGATGTTGTCTTTACCAGTCGATTCATGAGCGCTCACTTGTAGGAGCGAGCTTGCTCGCGATGAACCTGTGAGCGCCACGGGGTGCCAGGTTTCCCGCGTCATCGTTGACGTCCATCGCGAGCAGGCTCGCTCCTACAGGGATCGAGGTCATGTCACGCCACCTGCGCAACAAGTTGCGCTGCCAGCAGATGCTTGAGCAACGCACGGTAAGCGAGAACGCCACGACTCTTGCCGTCGAACTGCGAAGGCGTCAGCCCGGCACGGCTGGCATCGCGCAGGCGCGTGTCCACCGGGATATAGCCTTGCCAGATTTCCTCGGGGAATTTGTCGCGCAGCACGCGCAAGGTTCCGAGGGACGCCTGGGTGCGGCGGTCAAACAGGGTCGGCACGATGGTGAATGGCAATGCCTGCTTGCGCGAGCGGTTGATCATCGCCAGGGTGTTGACCATGCGCTCGAGGCCCTTGACCGCCAGGTGTTCGGTCTGCACCGGGATCACCAGTTGCTGGCTCGCCGCCAAGGCATTGACCATCAGCACGCCGAGCAAGGGCGGGCTGTCGATCACGGCGTAATCGAAGTCCTGCCACAGTTGCGCCAGGCTCTTGGCAATCACCAGGCCCAGACCGCTTTGCCCCGGCGACTGGCGCTCGAGGGTGGCCAGCGCAGTGCTGGACGGCAACAGGGAAATGCGTTCGTCGCTGGTCGACAGCAACAGTTGACCCGGCAGGCCTTGCGGCACGTTGCCCTTGTGCAGGAACAGATCGTAGTTGCTGTGTTCCAGGCTGTCGGGATCGTAGCCGAAGTAGCTGGTCATGGAGCCGTGGGGGTCGAGATCGACCACGACCACGCGCTTGCCCGCCTCGGCCAGCAACCCGGCTAAAGCGATGGAGGAAGTGGTTTTACCGACACCACCCTTTTGATTGGCGACTGCCCAGACTCTCATTCGGATTGTTCCTCCCGGCCGAACGGATCGGCCGAGAAATAGCTCAACGTGTTAATGCCGGTGACGGAGAATTGACGGCGTTCTCTCGTACCGGCGACTTGACCGGGGTCGGTGCAGTTTGTGTGCCAGCACGCTTCAATGCGGCATCCGGTTGCGCATGGGCGGTTCCGGTGCCGGTGAGGCTGCGGCGAACATCGAGGTTGCGCGACACCACCAGCACCACGCGACGGTTGCGTGCGCGGCCTTCGGCGGTGGCGTTGTTGGCCACCGGCTGAAACTCGCCGTAGCCCACCGACGCCAGGCGACCGGGGTTCACCCCCTGCATCGCCAGCATGCGCACAATGCTGGCCGAGCGGGCCGAGGACAGCTCCCAGTTGGTCGGATACTGCGCGGTGCGGATCGGTTGATCGTCGGTGAAACCTTCGACATGGATCGGGTTGTCGAACGGCTTCAGGATCGCTGCGACCCTGTCGATGATGCTGAACGCGATGTCGCTGGGCATGGCATCGCCGCTGCCGAACAACAGGCTGGAATTGAGCTCGATCTCGACCCACAACTCGTTGCCGCGCACGGTCATCTGGTTGGAGCTGATCAGGTCACCGAACGCCGCGCTGATGTCGTCGGCGATGCTCTTGAGCGGATCGCTGGCGCCGGAGACACCGGCATCGACCTGGTCACTGTCCTTGACCAGCGGCTTGGCCGGGGTCACGGTCTTCGGCCGCTCGTCACCAATGGGGATCGGCTTGAGCGAACGATCGGAATCGGTGAAGACCCCGACCAGCGCCTCGGAAATGACCTTGTACTTGCCTTCGTTGATCGAAGAGATGGAGTACATCACCACGAAAAAGGCGAACAGCAAGGTGATGAAGTCCGCGTAGGACACCAGCCAGCGTTCGTGGTTGACGTGTTCTTCATGCTGGCGACGACGTGCCATGATCCATGTCTCCCATCAATCCATGAAGCCCTGAAGCTTCAACTCGATGGAACGAGGGTTTTCACCTTCGGCGATCGACAGCAGCCCTTCCAGCAACATTTCGCGATAACGCGACTGGCGCAGCGCGATGGCTTTGAGTTTGGCGGCAATCGGCAGCAGCACCAGGTTGGCACTGGCCACGCCGTAGATGGTGGCGACGAAGGCCACGGCGATGCCGTTACCCAGTTGCGACGGATCACCCAGGTTGCCCATGACGTGAATCAGGCCCATCACCGCACCGATGATGCCGATGGTCGGCGCGTAACCGCCCATGCTTTCGAAGACCTTGGCCGCTTCGATATCGCGGCTTTCCTGGGTGTAGAAATCCACTTCCAGAATGCTGCGGATCGCTTCCGGCTCGGCGCCGTCGACCAGCAGTTGCAGGCCTTTGCGGGCGTAATTGTCAGGCTCGGCGTCGGCGATGCCTTCAAGCCCCAGCAAACCTTCCTTGCGAGCGGTCAGGCTCCAGTTCACCACGCGGTCGATGCCACCGGCCAGGTCGACGCGCGGCGGGAACAGGATCCAGGCGAGGATCTGCATGGCGCGCTTGAAGGCGCTCATCGGTGATTGCAGCAGCGCCGCGCCGATGGTTCCGCCGAGCACGATCAACGCTGCCGGGCCGTTGGCCAGGGCGCCCAGATGACCGCCTTCAAGGTAGTTGCCGCCGATGATCGCGACAAAGGCCATGATGATGCCGATCAGGCTTAGAACATCCATCAGATACAGGCCTCGACCAGGTGCTTGCCAATGTCGTCGAGGCTGTACACCGCGTCGGCCAGTTCAGCTTTGACAATGGCCATCGGCATGCCGTAGATCACGCAACTGGCTTCGTCCTGCGCCCAGATCGAACTGCCGCCCTGCTTGAGCAGGCGCGCGCCTTCGCGGCCATCGGCGCCCATGCCGGTCAGGACGACCGCCAGAACTTTGTCACCGTAGGACTTGGCTGCCGAACCGAAGGTGATGTCCACGCACGGCTTGTAATTGAGACGCTCGTCACCCGGGAGGATTTTCACCGCGCCGCGACCGTCGATCATCATCTGCTTGCCACCCGGCGCCAGCAGCGCCAGGCCCGGACGCAGGATGTCACCATCCTCGGCTTCCTTGACGCTGATGCGGCAGAGCTTGTCCAGGCGCTCGGCGAAGGCCTTGGTGAAGGCGGCCGGCATGTGCTGGACCAGCACGATCGGGGCCGGGAAGTTGGCCGGCAATTGGGTCAACACCCGTTGCAGGGCCACCGGGCCACCAGTGGACGTACCGATGGCCACCAGTTTGTAGTTTTTGCGTTTTGGCGCGGGCGACGACGTAGCGGGTGCATGCGCACGCGCCGGAATCGGTGCCGGTGCCGGACGCGCGGGCGCGCTGCTGGCAAAACTGCCCACGCTGGAAGGCGCAGGCGTCTGCGCTGGCGCAGCGACAGGCGCCGGAGCGCTGTAGTGACTGACACGACGATTACTGCGCGAAATGCTGAGAATCTTCTCGCACAGCAGTTGCTTGACCTTCTCGGGGTTGCGCGAGATGTCTTCGAAATTCTTCGGCAGGAAGTCCACGGCGCCGGCATCCAGCGCATCGAGGGTGACCCGGGCGCCTTCATGGGTCAGTGAGGAGAACATCAGGACCGGGGTCGGGCAGCGTTGCATGATGTGCCGCACGGCAGTGATGCCGTCCATCATCGGCATCTCGTAGTCCATGGTGATCACGTCGGGCTTGAGGGCCAGCGCCTGATCGATCGCCTCTTTGCCGTTGGTCGCCGTACCGACGACCTGGATATTGGAATCCGCTGAAAGAATTTCCGAGACGCGGCGGCGGAAAAACCCCGAATCGTCCACCACCAGGACTTTGACTGCCATAAACACTCCATTAGATGGAGCGAGGCCAGGCGCCCCGCTCCAGCAGAATCAAATACGCCGGGTGGCGTAACGCTTGAGCATGCTCGGAACATCGAGAATCAGCGCGATGCGGCCGTCACCGGTAATGGTGGCGCCGGACATGCCCGGCGTTCCCTGGAGCATTTTGCCCAATGGCTTGATGACCACTTCTTCCTGGCCCACCAGTTGATCGACGACAAAGCCGATTCGCTGTGTGCCCACCGAAAGGATCACCACATGGCCCTCGCGCTGCTCTTCGTGAGCGGCGGAGCTGACCAGCCAGCGTTTGAGGTAGAACAATGGCAACGCCTTGTCCCGCACGATCACCACTTCCTGGCCGTCCACGACGTTGGTGGTCGACAGGTCGAGGTGGAAGATCTCGTTGACGTTCACCAGCGGGAACGCAAACGCCTGGTTGCCGAGCATGACCATCAGCGTCGGCATGATCGCCAGGGTCAGCGGCACCTTGATGACGATCTTCGAACCCTGGCCCTTGGCCGAGTAGATGTTGATCGAACCGTTGAGCTGGGAAATCTTGGTTTTCACCACGTCCATGCCCACGCCGCGACCCGACACGTCGGAGATCTCGGTCTTGGTCGAGAAACCCGGGGCGAAGATCAGGTTGTAGCACTCGGTGTCGCTCAGTCGATCGGCCGCATCCTTGTCCATCACGCCGCGTTTCACCGCGATGGAACGCAGGACATTCGGGTCCATGCCTTTACCGTCATCGGAGATCGACAGCAGGATGTGATCGCCTTCCTGCTCGGCCGCCAGAATCACCTTGCCGCCACGGGCCTTGCCCGAGGCTTCGCGTTCTTCCGGCGACTCGATGCCGTGGTCGACCGCGTTGCGCACCAAGTGGACCAGCGGGTCGGCCAGGGCCTCGACGAGGTTTTTGTCGAGGTCGGTTTCTTCGCCGACCAGCTCCAGGTTGATCTCTTTCTTGAGCTGGCGAGCCAGGTCGCGAACCAGGCGCGGGAAGCGCCCAAAAACTTTCTTGATCGGTTGCATCCGGGTCTTCATGACCGCGGTTTGCAGGTCGGCGGTGACCACGTCGAGGTTCGATACAGCCTTGGACATGGCTTCGTCGCCACTGTTGAGACCCAGGCGGACCAAGCGGTTACGTACCAACACCAGCTCGCCGACCATGTTCATGATCTCGTCCAGACGCGCGGTATCGACCCGTACGGTGGTCTCGGCTTCGCTCGCCGGCTTTTCCGCCGGTGGCGCGGCCGGGGCGCGGGCAGCAGCCGGTGCAGCGGCGGCCGGGGCCTCGGCTTTTGGCTCGGGGGCCTTGGCCACAGGTTTGGGCGCCACAGCCTTGGCTGCCGGTGCCGGTGCCGCAACTGCAGCGCTCGAACCATTGGCCGCCGTCGCGGTGCCGACTTCGCTGAACTTGCCTTTGCCATGCAATTCGTCGAGCAGCGCTTCGAACTCGTGATCGGAAATCAGATCGCTGCCAGCCGCCACCGCGCTTGGGGCAGCAGGTGCAGGCACCGAAGCAATGGCGGACTCCAGTGCCTCGACAGCAAAGTTGCCCTTGCCATGCAACTGGTCGAGCAGTGCTTCAAATTCGTCGTCCGTAATATCGGAACTGTCGCCCGGCGCTTTCGGTGCTTCTGGCGCAGCCGGAGCCTGCGCAATCGCATCGACGGCAAACTGGCCTTTACCGTGCAACTGATCGAGCAACGACTCGAACTCGGCATCGGTGATTTCGTCGCTTGCAGGTGCTTCGCTTGCAGGTGCGTGGGCAACCGCCGGCGCCTCGGCCTGTGCCTTGACGGCATTGAGCGAGTCCAGCAATTGCTCGAATTCGTTATCGGTAATATCGCCGGAATCGGCTTCAGCCACCGGCGCTTCAACCACGGCGGCGACAGGTGCAGTAACCTCTTCGTCAGCCGATTGCGGCTCGGCCAGACGGGCCAGCGCCGCCAGCAGTTCAGGTGTCGCAGCCGTGATCGGGCTGCGCTCGCGGACTTCGCTGAACATGCCGTTCACCGCGTCCAGCGCTTCGAGAACCACGTCCATCAGTTCCGAGTCGACGCGACGCTCACCCTTGCGCAGGATGTCGAACACGTTCTCGGCGATGTGACAGCACTCCACCAGTTCGTTGAGCTGGAGGAAGCCGGCGCCCCCTTTTACAGTGTGAAAACCGCGAAAAATTGCATTGAGCAAATCCGCATCATCCGGACGGCTTTCCAGCTCGACCAGTTGCTCGGACAGTTGCTCTAGAATCTCGCCGGCCTCAACCAGGAAATCCTGAAGGATCTCTTCATCGGCGCCGAAGCTCATCAGGGGGGGTGCTCCTAACAGGTCTAAAAACCCAAAATACCTAAAATTCTAAAATCCCAGGCTGGATAGCAAATCGTCCACATCGTCCTGACCGGACACAACGTCTTCTCTTTTATCGGCATGAATCTGCGGACCTTCACCCTGAGAGAGATGTTTTTGTGGATCTTTTTGCGCAAGCATCGCTTCACGGTCATGTTCGATGCCCGCAAAGCGGTCCACCTGACTGGCCATCAGCACGAGCTTGAGCAGGTTGCTTTCAACTTCGGTGACCAGTTGGGTCACACGCTTGATCACTTGCCCCGTGAGGTCCTGGTAATCCTGGGCGAGCAGGATGTCGTTGAGGTTGCCCGACACCGCGCGATTGTCCGTGCCGCTGCGTGCCAGGAAGCCGTCGACCCGACGGGCCAGTTCACGAAACTCTTCGGCACCGACTTCACGACGCATGAAGCGCCCCCAGTCCGTGCTCAAGGCCTGGGCTTCGTCCGCCAGGCTGTTGACCAGCGGCGTGGCATTTTCCACCAGATCCATGGTGCGGTTGGCCGCCGCCTCGGTCAGCTTGACCACATAGCCCAGGCGCTCGGTGGCGTCGGTGATCTGCGACACTTCTTCGGCTTGCGGCATGTGCGGGTCAATCTGGAAATTGACGATCGCGCTATGCAGTTCGCGAGTGAGCTTGCCCACTTCCTGATACAGGCCGCGGTCTCGGGTCTGGTTGAGCTCATGGATCAATTGCACCGCGTCGCCGAACTTGCCTTTTTCAAGGCTCTCGACCAATTCGACGGCGTGTTTTTTCAGGGTCGATTCAAAGTCGCCCAATGAAGTTTCGTTATTGCCCATAGCTCCCCCGTGGCGCACTCATCAACCGATGCGTTCGAAAATCTTCTCGATTTTTTCTTTCAACGCCTGGGCCGTGAAGGGCTTGACCACATAGCCGTTAACGCCGGCCTGGGCCGCTTCGATGATCTGCTCACGCTTGGCTTCAGCGGTCACCATCAGCACCGGCAGGTGCTTGAGCTTTTCATCGGCACGCACGTGACGCAGCAGATCGATGCCAGTCATACCTGGCATGTTCCAGTCCGTTACCAGAAAGTCGATGCTTCCGCTGTTGAGCACCGGAATGGCGGTAGTGCCATCGTCGGCCTCGACGGTGTTGGTGAACCCAAGGTCACGCAGCAGGTTCTTGATGATCCGCCGCATCGTTGAGAAGTCATCAACGATGAGGATTTTCATGTTCTTGTCCAATTCGACCTCCAAGCAGTCTTAAACGCGCCCAGCACCTGGACGCGCCATTTCAATCAATCCGGCAAAGCACTCAATGACTGTCTGGAGCACAACAGATCGGGACCGGCGCAGCTCAACACCACACCAGCCTCTTTCGCAGTGTCCCCACACTGCCTTCAGCGCGCTCGCCACTCCCCCAAACGCCCCCGCAAGCGGGCCGCGCACTGGCTGTGTAACTGGCTGACCCGCGATTCGCTGACCCCCAGGACCTCACCGATTTCCTTGAGGTTCAACTCTTCGTCGTAGTACAGCGCCAACACCAGTCGCTCACGCTCCGGCAAATTGGCAATCGCATCCGCCAGCGCAGCCTGGAAGCGTTCATCTTCCAGATCGCGTGACGGCTCGGTATGAGCACTCGCGCCATCCTCGTGCAGCCCTTCGTGTTCGCCGTCCTGCAACAGATCGTCGAAACTGAATAACCGGCTGCCCAGGGTGTCGTTCAAAATTCCGTAGTAATCGTCGAGACTCAATTGGAGTTCGGCCGCAACTTCGTGATCTTTAGCGTCACGGCCGGTTTTCGCTTCAATCGAGCGAATGGCGTCGCTGACCATGCGCGTATTGCGGTGGACCGAACGTGGCGCCCAATCCCCCTTGCGCACTTCATCGAGCATGGCGCCGCGGATTCGAATGCCCGCGTACGTCTCGAAACTGGCGCCTTTGCTGGCGTCATATTTGGTCGATACCTCAAGCAGGCCGATCATCCCGGCCTGGATCAGGTCTTCGACCTGGACACTGGCCGGCAAACGCGCCAGCAAGTGGTAAGCAATGCGTTTAACCAGCGGCGCGTAACGCTCGATCAGCTCGTACTGCGCATCACGAGCCGATTTTTTGTAGAGGTTGTAACCGCTGGCTGTCATAGAACAGGTCCTGCTGTTTGCTGCACTAGACGCTCGACGAAAAACTCCAGGTGCCCGCGCGGGTTGGCAGGCAGCGGCCAGGTATCGACCTTCTGCGCGATGGCCTTGAACGCCAGCGAGCACTTGGAACGCGGGAAGGCCTCGTAGACGGCGCGCTGCTTCTGCACAGCCTTGCGCACGCTTTCGTCGTAGGGCACCGCGCCGACGTATTGTAGGGCGACGTCGAGGAAGCGATCCGTGACCTTGGTCAACTTGGCGAACAGGTTGCGCCCTTCCTGCGGGCTCTGGGCCATGTTGGCCAGGACGCGGAAGCGGTTCATGCCGTAGTCGCGATTGAGCAACTTGATCAAGGCGTAGGCATCGGTAATCGAGGTCGGCTCGTCGCACACCACCAGCAGCACTTCCTGGGCTGCACGAACGAAGCTGACGACCGACTCACCAATGCCCGCAGCGGTGTCGATCACCAATACGTCGAGGTTGTCGCCGATATCACTGAAGGCCTGGATAAGGCCCGCGTGTTGCGCAGGACTCAGATGCACCATGCTCTGAGTGCCGGATGCGGCCGGAACGATACGGATGCCGCCAGGTCCCTGCAGCAGTACATCGCGCAGTTCGCAGCGGCCCTCGATCACGTCGGCCAGGGTACGTTTGGGTGTCAGGCCCAGCAGAACGTCGACGTTCGCCAGTCCCAGGTCGGCGTCCAGCAGCATGACGCGCCGGCCAAGCTCAGCCAAAGCCAGGGACAAGTTCACTGACACGTTAGTTTTCCCGACGCCACCTTTGCCGCCGGTCACCGCGATCACCTGTACGGGATGCATGCTGCCCATGTTATTTCTTTACCTTGTCTTGCATAGACGGAGGCCACATTACTGGCTGCGCGTTCACAAACGGAACAATGCATGGCAGACCATCGATGTAGGTACAAAAACGATTCATTATTACCTCAGCCAACCTGCTTGGTCGGGCTGTGGTAGATGTCAGCGAACATGTCAGCCATGGCTTCTTCGCTGGGTTCTTCCTGCATTTGCACACTGACGGCGCGACTGACCAACTGATGACGGCGCGGCAGATGGAGATCATCCGGAATCCGCGGGCCATCGGTCAGGTACGCCACTGGCAGCTCATGACTGATGGCCAGGCTCAACACCTCGCCCAGGCTTGCCGTTTCATCCAGTTTAGTCAGGATGCAGCCGGCAAGCCCGCAACGCTTGTAACTGTGATAAGCGGCAGTTAGAACCTGTTTCTGGCTGGTGGTTGCCAGGACCAGATAATTTTTTGAGCGGATGCCACGACCGGCCAGGCTTTCGAGCTGCATGCGCAGGGCCGGGTCGCTGGCCTGCAGGCCGGCGGTATCGATCAGCACCACGCGCTTGCGCAGCAATGGATCGAGCGCCTGCACCAGGGACTGGCCCGGATCGACGTGGGTCACCGGCACATTGAGAATGCGCCCCAGGGTCTTGAGTTGCTCCTGGGCACCGATGCGGAAGCTGTCCATGCTCACCAGCGCAATGTTCTGCGCGCCGTACTTGAGCACGTAACGGGCAGCCAGCTTGGCCAGGGTGGTGGTCTTGCCCATGCCGGCTGGGCCGACCATGGCGATGACTCCGCCCTCTTCCAGCGGCTCGACTTCCGGGGTAACGATCATGCGCGCCAGGTGTGCCAGCAACATGCGCCAGGCCTGACGAGGCTCCTGGATTTCGCTGATCAGTGCCAGCAGGTCTCGAGACAGCGGGCCAGACAGGCCAATGCGTTGCAGGCGACGCCATAGGTTGGCCTGATCCGGACGGCTGCCTTGCAGCTGGTTCCAGGCCAGGGACCCGAGTTGTACTTCCATGAGTTCGCGCAGGCTGTTGAGCTCGGAGCGCATCGAGTCGAACGCACGCGGGTCCACGCCACCGGACGCTGGTACAGCAGCCGGTGCGGGGCGACGAGGTTGGTCATACGTAGGTTCGATCAGCGGCTCGGCTGCGGTGAGCGGCAAACCGGCGAACAACTGGCGGTTGGTCGCATTGTCGCTCTCGCCATCGCCACGCAGGCTCAATTCGGCCTGGGCGGTGACGATCCGCGACTGAGTCTTGCGCAGCTCGTCTTCAAGCTCCATGTTCGGAACACGCGGCGCCAGCGCCGACAACTTGTAATCCAGCGCAGCCGTCAGCTCGACGCCCCCGGCAATCCGGCGGTTGCCGATAATGGCTGCATCAGCGCCCAGCTCATCGCGAACCAGCTTCATGGCCTGACGCATATCGGCGGCGAAAAAACGCTTAACTTGCATAAACCACTACCTCAGCCGTTGGGCCCTACTGTCGCAACGATGGTCACTTGCTTGTTGTCAGGGATTTCCTGGTAAGCCAACACGTGCAAACCCGGGACTGCGAGTCGGCCGAATCGCGAGAGCATCGCGCGAACCGGACCGGCCACCAGCAGAATCACCGGCTGACCTTGCATCTCCTGGCGCTGCGCCGCGTCGATCAGCGAGCGTTGCAGTTTCTCAGCCATGCTTGGCTCCAGCAGAACGCCCTCTTCCGAGCCTTGTCCTGCCTTTTGCAGACTATTGAGCAATATCTGTTCCAACCTTGGCTCCAGCGTGATAACTGGCAGCTGCGACTCAGTGCCTACAATGCTTTGGACGATTGCGCGGGAGACGCCAACCCGCACGGCAGCCACCAGCGCGGCGGTATCTTGACTCTTGGCGGCATTGTTGGCGATGGCCTCGGCAATGCTGCGGATATCGCGAACCGGCACTTGCTCGGCCAACAGCGCTTGCAGCACCTTGAGCAGTTGCGACAGCGAAACCACGCCCGGCACCAGCTCCTCAGCCAGTTTCGGCGAGCTTTTGGCCAGCAATTGCATGAGTTGCTGCACTTCTTCGTGACCGATCAGTTCACTGGAATGCTTGTAGAGTATCTGGTTCAAGTGGGTAGCCACTACTGTACTGGCATCGACCACCGTGTAACCGAGGGATTGCGCCTGGGTACGCTGGCTGATTTCGATCCAGACCGCCTCCAGGCCGAAAGCCGGATCTTTGGCGGTAATGCCGTTGAGCGTGCCGTAGACCTGCCCCGGGTTGATCGCCAGCTCGCGATCCGGGTAAATCTCCGCTTCCGCCAGGATCACCCCCATCAGGGTCAGGCGATAGGCACTCGGCGCCAGGTCGAGGTTGTCGCGGATATGCACGGTCGGCATCAGGAAGCCCAGATCCTGGGACAGCTTCTTGCGCACCCCCTTGATCCGCGCCAGCAACTGACCGCCCTGGTTGCGGTCCACCAGCGGAATCAGGCGATAGCCCACTTCCAGGCCGATCATGTCGATGGGCGTCACGTCATCCCAGCCAAGCTCCTTGGTTTCCTGGGCACGGGCCGGCGACGGCAGCAGCTCCTGCTGGCGCTTGACCTCTTGCAGGGCCTGAACCTTGGCGACGTTCTGCTTTTTCCAGAACAGGTAGGCGCCACCGGCCGCCAGGGCCGCCATGCTCAGGAACGAGAAGTGCGGCATGCCGGGCACCAGGCCCATGACCGCCATCAAGCCTGCCGCCACCGCCAGCGCCTTGGGCGAGGCGAACATCTGGCGATTGATCTGTTTGCCCATGTCTTCCGAACCGGACGCACGGGTCACCATGATCGCCGCTGCTGTCGATAACAACAGTGATGGCAATTGCGCCACCAAACCGTCACCGATGGTCAACAGCGCATACACCTTGCCGGCATCGCCGAAAGTCATGCCGTGCTGGAAGATACCGACTGCCATGCCACCGATCAGGTTGATGAACAGGATCAACAGGCCGGCAATGGCGTCACCACGGACGAATTTGCTGGCACCGTCCATGGAACCGTAGAACTCGGCTTCCTGGGCGACTTCCGAGCGGCGGGCCTTTGCCTGGGCCTGATCGATCAGGCCGGCGTTGAGGTCGGCGTCGATCGCCATTTGCTTGCCGGGCATCGCATCGAGGGTGAAACGCGCGCTCACCTCGGAGATCCGCCCCGCACCCTTGGTCACCACGACGAAGTTGATGATCATCAGGATCGCGAAGACCACGATACCGACCACGTAGTTACCGCCGATCACCACTTCACCGAACGCCTGGATCACCTTGCCGGCGGCTGCGTGACCGTCCTGGCCGTGGAGCATCACCACCCGCGTGGAGGCCACGTTCAATGCCAGGCGCAACAGCGTCGCCACCAGCAAAATGGTCGGAAACACCGCGAAATCCAGCGGGCGCAAGGCGTAGACGCACACCAGCAGCACGACGATGGACAGGGCAATGTTGAAGGTGAAGAACACGTCGAGCAGGAACGGCGGCACCGGCAACATCATCATCGCCAGCATGACCAGCAGCAACAGCGGCACGCCCAGATTGCCCCGACTGAGGTCGGCAATGTTGCTGCGGGCACTGTTGATTAACTGAGAGCGATCCACCGGTTTTCCCCGTTCCTTTAAAGCAAACTTTTGACGCCTGAAGCAGGCGCAGGGCGGCTACTGCAAGAAGCTTTCCAACTTTTGCAAAGGGAGAAATAGAGCGATTTTTCAGTGGGATATGTGCTGCCTGGGCTGACGTCATCGCGGGCAAGCCACGCTCCCACAAGTTATCGCCGAACCTGTGGGAGCGGGCTTGCCCGCGAAGGGGCCATCAGCGACAGCGCTAGACTCAGGAATCGCGGCGCAAATCCGGCGGAATCGGCAGGTCATCCTTGAGCGGATCCGGTCGTTTGCCCTTGCCCGCCCGGTACTGTCGAATCTGATAGACGTAGGCCAGTACCTGCGCGACCGCCAGATAAAGCCCGCCGGGGATTTCCTGCTCCAGTTCGGTGGAGTAATAAATCGAGCGCGCCAGCGCCGGTGACTCCAGCAGCAGGATCTCGTTGGCCGCGGCGATCTCGCGGATCTTCAGGGCCAGGAAGTCGTTACCCTTGGCCAGCAATACCGGCGCACTGCCCTTCTCCGGATCGTATTTGAGGGCCACAGCGTAGTGCGTGGGGTTGGTGATGACCACGTCAGCCTCGGGAATGGCGGCCATCATCCGCCGCTGGGACATCTCACGCTGCAGCTGTCGAATCCGCTGCTTGACCTCCGGCCGCCCCTCCTGGTCCTTGTGCTCGTCGCGCACTTCCTGCTTGGTCATCAGCAGTTTCTTGTGGCTTTCCCAGAGCTGCACCGGCACATCTACCGCAGCGATGAGGATCAGCCCGCACGCCATCCACAAGGTGCTCCAGCCCACCACTTGCAGGCTGTGGATGATTGCCATGTCCAGGGGTTCATGGGCGATACGCAGCAGGTCGTCGATGTCCGACGACAACACCGCCAGCGCTACGAACAGGATGATGATGAACTTGGCCAGGGCCTTGAGCAGCTCGACCAGCGCCTTGGTCGAGAACATGCGCTTGAGGCCGGGACCGGGGTTCAAACGGCTGAACTTGGGCGCCATGGAGCTTGCCGCGAACAGCCAGCCCCCCAGGGAAATCGGACCGATGATGGCGGCCAGCACCAAGGTGATCATCACCGGCTGGATCGACCACAGGGCAATCTGTCCCGAGCGCATCAGGTAGGTGGCCATGGAGCGCTGATCCAGAATCACCTCCCGCGGCAGCGAGAAGTTGAAGCGCATCAGCTCCATCATGTCCTGCGCCATGGCGCCGCCAAAAATCAGCAACGCCGAAGCACCGACCAGCATGATCGCCAGGGTGTTGAGTTCCTTGGACCGCGCTATCTCACCCTTTTCACGGGAGTCTTGCTTGCGCTTCTCCGTGGGGTCTTCTGTTTTGTCCTGACCGCTTTCGCTCTCAGCCATGACTCAGCTCGCCCGCGCCATTTCGCGTAACAACTGCAAGGCCTCGGTGGCCAGCGGTTGATACTGATTGAGAATGTCCGCCAGCCCGACCCAGACGATAAACAGCCCCAGGACCAGGATCAGCGGGAAGCCGACCGAGAAAATATTCAGTTGCGGCGCCGCCCGGGTCATGACGCCAAACGCGATGTTGACCACCAGCAGCGCGGTGACTGCCGGCAACACCAGCAACAACGCCGAACCGAGCACCCAGCCGAGCTTGCCGGCCAGCTCCCAGTAATGGTTGACCATCAGGCCGCCACCCACCGGCAACGTGGTGAAGCTCTCGGTGAGGACCTCGAACACCACCAGATGACCGTTCATGGACAGGAACAGCAGCGTCACCAGCATGGTGAAAAATTGCCCGATCACCGCCGTCGAGACGCCGTTGGCCGGGTCGATCATCGAAGCGAAACCCATGCCCATCTGGATGGCGACAATTTGCCCGGCCACCACAAAGGCCTGGAAGAACAGTTGCAAGGAAAACCCCATCACCGCGCCGATGAGGATTTGCTCGGCGATCAGCAACAGCCCGCTCAGATCCAGGGGATTGACCGGCGGCATCGGTGGCAGCCCCGGCGCGATGACCACGGTAATGGCCAGCGCGAAATACAGGCGGATGCGCCGAGGCAGCAGGGTCGTGCCAAACACCGGCATGACCATCAGCAGGGAGCCGACGCGAAACAGCGGCAACATGAAAGTCGCCACCCAGGTGCTGATCTGCGTATCGGTCAGCGCTAGCAGTGACATGGTTTAGCCGATGACCTGAGGAATACTGCCGTACAGCTGCAGGATGTATTCCATGAAGGTCTGTACCAGCCAAGGCCCGCCGACGATCAGCGTCACCAGCATCACCAACAGGCGCGGCAAAAAGCTCAGGGTCTGTTCGTTGATCTGGGTGGCGGCCTGGAACATCGCCACCAACAACCCCACCAGCAGGCTCGGAATCACCAGCACGGCAACCATCATGGTGGTCAACCACAGGGCTTCGCGGAAAATGTCTACGGCGACTTCAGGGGTCATGGCGATACACCACCAAAGCTGCTGGCCAGGGTGCCGATGATCAGCGCCCAGCCATCCACCAGCACGAACAACATGATCTTGAACGGCAGGGAAATGATCAGCGGCGAGAGCATCATCATACCCATAGCCATCAGCACACTGGCCACGACCAGGTCGATGATCAGGAACGGAATGAAGATCATGAAGCCGATCTGGAACGCCGTTTTCAGCTCGGAGGTCACGAAGGCCGGCACCAGGATGGTCAACGGCGCCTGATCCGGTGTCGCGATGTCAGTGCGCTTGGACAGGCGCATGAACAACTCCAGATCGCTGGTGCGGGTCTGGGCGAGCATGAAATTCTTGATCGGCACCTGCGCCTTGGCGACCGCATCCTGGGCCGTCAGTTTTTCCGCCAGATACGGTTGCAAGGCATCCTGGTTCACCCGGTCGAACACCGGCGCCATGATGAACAGGGTCAGGAACAGCGCCATGCCGGTGAGGATCTGGTTCGACGGCGTCTGCTGCAGGCCCAGGGCCTGGCGCAGGATCGAGAAGACAATGATGATCCGGGTGAAGCTGGTCATCAGCATGACAAACGCCGGGATAAAACTCAGCGCGGTCATGATCAGCAGGATTTGCAGGCTGACCGAGTATTCCTGCGCACCCTGCGCATTGGTGCCCAGGGTGATGGCCGGGATCGACAGCGGATCGGCGGCGAATGCCAGCGGTGCGGCCAGCATCAGGGCCAGCGTCAAGACGATGCGTAACGCACCCATTACTTCTTATCCTTCTGATCTTTACCCAGCATCTCCAGCAGGCGCTGCGCAAACTCCGGCGTCGGCTTCTCGGTGCCCGGCACCTGCACCGGCTCCTTGAGGACGTGCAGCGCAGTGATGTTGCCTGGGCTCAGGCCAAGCAGAATCTGCTCGTTGCCGACCTGCACCAGCATCAGGCGGTCGCGCGGCCCCAGCGCGCGGGAGCCGACAATCTCGATCACCTGCCCCTTGCCGGCCGGACCGGCCTGCTGAACCCGACGCAGCAACCAGGCGAGGAAGAAGATCAACCCCAGCACCAGCAGCAAGCCGAACACCAACTGCGTCAGTTGCCCTGCCACACCACTGCTCACCGCTGGCGCAGCAGCCGTGGTCGCCGTAGCGACCGGCTCGGCCGCCAGCACGCTGAACGGCATGGCCAGCGCGCTCCCCAGCACAGCCCCGAGAAACTTTTTCACTCAGCGCAGCTTCTTGATGCGTTCGCTTGGGCTGATCACGTCCGTCAGGCGGATGCCGAACTTCTCGTTGACCACCACCACTTCGCCGTGGGCGATGAGCGTGCCGTTGACCAGCACGTCCAGCGGCTCGCCGGCCAGGCGATCCAGCTCGATCACCGAGCCCTGGTTCAGTTGCAGCAGGTTGCGGATGTTGATGTCGGTGCTTCCCACTTCCATGGAAATCGACACCGGGATATCGAGGATCACGTCCAGGTTCGGGCCTTCGAGACTCACCGGATCGTTGTTTTTCGGCACGCTGCCGAACTCTTCCATTGGCAGGCGGTTGGACGCGGAATTGCCGGAATCGGCGGCAAGCAATGCGTCGATGTCAGCCTGCCCGGCATCACCGGTTTCTTCCAGGGCCGCGGCCCACTCATCGGCCAGGGCCTGGTCGTCTTGCGTGTTCATAATGTCAGTGTCCTCGGCGAGCAAAAGTTCAGAATTCGGTTAATCGCGAATGGGTAGGAGCGCCGGTCAACGGCGCTCGATCGGCTCGATCACTTGCAACGCCAGGTTGCCCTTGTGCGAACCCATCTTGACCTTGAAGGCCGGTACGCCGTTGGCGCGCATGATCATTTCTTCCGGCATGTCGACCGGGATCACATCCCCCGGCTGCATGTGCAGGATGTCGCGCAGGCGCAGTTGACGACGGGCCACCGTCGCACCGATCGGCACGTCGACATCCAGCACGTCCTGGCGCAGGGCGTTGACCCAGCGCTCGTCCTGGTCGTCGAGGTCCGACTGGAAGCCGGCGTCGAGCATCTCGCGCACCGGCTCGATCATCGAGTACGGCATGGTCACGTGCAGGTCGCCGCCACCGCCATCGAGTTCGATGTGGAAGGTCGACACCACAATGGCTTCGCTCGGGCCGACGATGTTGGCCATGGCCGGGTTCACTTCGGAGTTGATGTACTCGAAGTTGACTTCCATGATCGCTTGCCAGGCTTCCTTCAGATCGACGAACGCCTGCTCCAGCACCATGCGCACCACACGCAGTTCGGTCGGTGTGAATTCACGCCCTTCGATCTTGGCATGCCGGCCGTCGCCACCGAAGAAGTTGTCCACCAGCTTGAACACCAGCTTGGCGTCGAGGATGAACAGCGCGGTGCCGCGCAGGGGTTTGATCTTGACCAGGTTGAGACTGGTCGGCACGTACAGCGAGTGCACGTATTCGCCGAACTTCATCACCTGCACGCCGCCGACCGCTACGTCTGCCGAGCGACGCAGCATGTTGAACATGCTGATGCGGGTATAACGAGCGAAACGTTCGTTGATCATTTCCAGGGTCGGCATGCGTCCACGGACGATGCGATCCTGGCTGGTCAGGTCGTAGCTTTTGACGCTGCCGGGTTCGGCAGCGTTTTCGGTCTGTACCAGACCATCGTCGACGCCATGCAACAGCGCGTCGATCTCATCCTGGGACAGCAGGTCCTGCACGGCCATGTCGTGTTCCTACTGCAGTACGAAATTAGTGAAAAGCAACTGTTCGATCACCACTTTGCCGAGCTCTTTCTGCGCCACTTCCTGGACGCTGGCGGTGGCCTTCTGCCGCAGCATTTCCTGGCCGACCGGCGACGCGAGGGTCGCAAAGTCCTGGCCGGAGAACAGCATGACCAGGTTGTTGCGGATCACCGGCATGTGGACCTTGAGCGCCTCCAGATCCGCCGGGTTGCGCGCGAGCATGGTGATGCTCACCTGCATGTAGCGCTGGCGGCCGTTCTGGTTGAAGTTGGCCACGAAAGCCGGTGCCATCGGCTCGAAAATCGCTGGCTGCTTGCCGACGGGAGCGGCGTCCACCACGGCGGCGGCAGGCTTGTTCTGAGCGCTGTGCATGAAGTACCAGGTCGCGCCCACGGACACACCGATCGCCAGCAGCAGGGCCACCACGATCAGGATAATCAGCTTGAGTTTGCCTTTGGTTGCGGGGTCTTTTACTGCTGCGTCGCTCTTCGCCATGCCAATAATCCGTCACTATTCGGGGTTTCACAGTCGCACGGCAAGGCAAGAGCAAGTGTTATGCCAGAACGGTTGGAGGGAAATGAGCTGCGGCTGGTTGAAGCCGAAAATCAAAAGATCGCAGCCTTCGGCAGCTCCTACAGGAAGTACACATTCCAATGTAGGAGCTGCCGAAGGCTGCGATCTTTTAGAGGGCGCCGCAAATTATCAGGCGTAATAATCGACTGCGCTTGAACCAATAACGCTGGTCACGCTGGTCGCCGCTTCTGCGACCGATGGTGCATGCTCATCATCCATGGAGTCGAGGCGGCCGCCGCTGGCGCTGGTCCGTCCGGTCTGGCTTTGCCGGGCTTGTTCCTGCCCTTGTTGCGAACCACGGGACTGGTCCGAAACGTTGACATCGACCTGCCCCATGCCCTGCTGCGCAAACATGTCGCGCAAGCGATGGACCTGGCTGTCCAGCGCCTCACGGACGCCCGGATGCGCACTCATGAACGTGACCTGGGTCTGCTGATCGGGAACCATGTTCACCCGAATGTCCAGACGCCCCAGTTCAGCGGGCTGCAACTGGATGTCCGCGGCCTTGAGGTTGGCGCTGGACAGGTACATGACCCGGTTCACCACCTCTTCGGTCCAGCCGCTCTGGTGCATGGCGATCGGCTGGTTTACCGGCAAGGCATTGGCTGTCTTCGGTGTGGCCGCCTGGGTCAGCGCGGCCAGACGGCTGGTGAAATCATCGACACGGGTGTCGCTGCCGGCAGATTTGAGATCCTTCAGACCGTCATCGATCAAGCCGCTGAAAGCTTTTTCGTCACCTTTGCCGGCACTGTCCTTGTCGACCTGAACATCCAGCATGGTCGCCATGCCGGCGGCAAAGTTTTGCGCCGACGTCAGCTCACCGTCCGCCTGGGCGGGCGCCTGTGTCGGTGCGGCCTTTGGCTGCGCCTGACTGGAAGCCGACACGTGACCGCTCTGCTCCATCGCCAGGCGTAACGCCGGCAGGGCGTCGAGTGGATCGGCCTCGGGATCGAAGTCGCCGTCAGCGCTGGTCGGCACCGGAGCATTTGCAGCCGAGAGCGCCGCAGCAACCGGCGCTTCAACCGTTGGCTGCACCGCATCGGCTACGGCAGGCGCCGCTGGCGTTGCTGGCGCTGACACCACTGGCTGTATGGCTTGCGGCAATGCGGGATCAAGCGCCGGATCGACCGGCGCGGCATCGACGACCAGAGCCGGGTCGACCTCTGCAGCATCATCGCCGGCGGTCTTGTCGTCAGCCTGCACCGATTGGTCGGCAGGCAAGGATTTGCCGCCTTCGGCAACCACTGGCTCCCCCTCGGCAGACTTGTCGTCGCCAGCGTCCTTCTTCGCGCCGACAACGGAGGTTTTGTCACGATCAGGTTTGAGCGGAGCATCGGCCACCGCATTGGGTTTGCTTTGGGCCTGATTGGCGTAGACATGAGCGAAGCTTGCGGCCTTGTCCCCGGGCTCTGCGGTTACTGCCGGAGGATTGGCGCAGGTAGCCTGAGTCTTGGCCTGCCTGGAGGCCTGAAGCAGAATATTGGGGGTAACGGGCATGAAACGGTCTCCGCTGCACAGGGCTCGTAAGTACAGTTGGGTTAGATAACTGCAAAGGTCGAGCCAGTTTCACTCGATAGAGAACCAAAGCAGCGTTTGCTCAGATTTTCGCCGAGCAACGCTTTCGCTCTGCTTCGTAGAGAGGGCGGATATTGGCGAATTCGCGGTCGATTTTGCCGACCAGTTCCTGAACGGCCGCGCATGGCAAACTGGCAGCCTGCTGCTCAAGCTGGCGGCAAAGTTCGGTCAGCCTGAGGGCGCCCATATTGCTGCTGCTGCCCTTGAAGCTATGGGCGGTTTCAGCGAGCCGTGCGGCACTGTCAGCCGCTCTCAGGACTTCCAGGCGCTCTTCGGAGTCCGCAAGAAAGATATCCAGCAGATCCGGATAACCCTCTTCCATCACTTCCCGCAATGCACTCAGCACGCTGCGATCCACATGTGTGTCGTCGTCCACTTGCTCACTCCTTGATCAAGAATGCGCGGATTATGCCAGAGCCTCCCAGATAAACTCCACGCGTGCACTTCGACCATTGTCGGTCCAGCGGGCATTACGCCCCAACTGGCGGATCAGGTTGATCCCGCGTCCCGACAGGCGGATGGCGTCCAAAGGCCTTTCCATCACCCGCTCGACATCGAACCCTTCACCGCTGTCTTCGACCTGAATCGTCAGGCAACCGCCGTCGTCTGTCGGCGTCACCTGCAAATGGATCCGCACATAGCCTTCCTGCAGCTCGCCGAGCCGGGCATTGCGCTCTTGATAATATCGCGCAAAACCCGAGGCATTGCGCTTGAGGCTCGAATCCAGCCCCAGCACGCCGTGTTCCAGCGCATTGGAATAGAGCTCCGCCAACACACTGTAGAGCGCACCGCTCTGAGCCCGCAGGCCATGCACCTCAAGCAGCAACTGCAACAGATAGGGCAAGGGGTTGAATCGCTTGAGCGTGGCGGCGCGGAACTCGAAACTCACCGACCAGTCCAGCGGGCACGACTGGCCGCTGTCGGAGTAGACCAATGCCGGTGGCGTGACCTGCTCCGGCTCCAGCAGGCTGATTTCGACCATGCTGACATCGTCGCGCGCTTGACCACCGAAATCGCGCAGCGCCTGCTCGATCTCTTCGAACAGCACATCCGGCTGACGATTGGCGGCGAACACCTGCTGCAATCGCTGCACGCCAAACAACTGTTCATTGGCGCCGCAGGTGTCGATCACCCCATCGGACAAGAGGAACACCCGATCCCCGAGCGCCATGGGAAACACTTCGGTGCGCTCGTCGAAGGATTCCGGGCTCAGCACCCCCAAAGGCAGGTGCCGAGCCGGCAGAGGCGTACGCTCGCCACTGGCAATGCGATGCAGGTAACCGTCGGGCATTCCACCGTTCCAGACCTCCACCGAACGACGCTGAAAACTCAGGCACAGCATGGTGGCGCAGCAGAACATGTCCACCGGCAGGATGCGCTTGAGCTTGGCATTCATTTCGCGCAGGGTTTGCGCCAGGCCATAGCCCTTGGCGGTCATCCCGTAGAAGACTTCGGCCAAGGGCATGGCGCCCACGGCTGCCGGCAGACCGTGGCCGGTGAAGTCGCCCAGCAAAACGTGCATGTCGCCGGCCGGGGTGAACGCGGCCAGCAACAGGTCGCCGTTGAACAGCGCATAGGGTGATTGCAGATAACGGATATTCGGCGCGGCGTTCAGGCAGCCGGCGTGCGCCACCTTGTCGAAAACCGCCTTGGCCACACGCTGCTCGTTGAGCAGGTAGTCGTGGTGCCTGGCGATCTGGTCACGCTGCCGCAGAACGGTATCCTGCAAGCGCCGCAAGCGATCCATCGCCTTGATCTTGGCCGCGAGAATCACCTGGTTATAGGGTTTCGCCAGAAAGTCGTCACCGCCGACCTCCAGACAACGGGCCAGCGCCTCGCTTTCGGACAAGGACGTGAGGAAGATGATCGGCACCAGGGTTTCCCCGGCCAGGGCCTTGATCTGCCGGGCTGCCTCGAAGCCGTCCATGACCGGCATCATCGCATCCATCAACACCAGGTGCGGTTGTTGCTGGCGAAACGTGTCGACCGCTTCGGCGCCGTTGGCCGCCGTCAGCACTTCGTGCCCCTGGCGGCGCAGGATGCTCGCCAACAGCAGACGATCGGCGGCGCTGTCCTCGGCAATCAGGATCGTCAGCGGCTCCAGTGGCTGCATGGCAATCAACTGATGTCGAACAGTTTGTCGAAGTTGGAGATGGCGAGGATTTTGCGCACGTCGGTATTGCTGTTGACCACGCGCACATCGGAGTCGTCGCCACCGGCGTGATCGCGCAGCAAAAGCAGCATGCCCAGGGCCGAGCTGTCGAGGTAAGTGGCGTCTTTCAGGTCGACCACAACCGCCGATAGCTCTTTATCTTCGTAGGACTGACGAAACTCCTGATGCTTGGCGAAATCGAAACGCCCCTTGACCGAGATCGTCAGCTTTCGCCCATCGGGTGAGACTTCTGTAACAACTGGCATGTCATGGCTTCCTTGTCATTTGTAAACCTGCTGTACAAGGTTTAGCAGCTGGTAGAGGTTGGGGCAAGGCTGGAAATGGCGCAAATCCTGTGGGAGCGTGGCTTGCCCGCGATGAACGATAACGCGGTCCACCCGATTCAATACTGATCCTGCCGTGGCAATCGTTGGGATAATTCGTCCAACAACTTTTGTTCGCGCCGGTCTTCGAGCGCCCGCGCCTCATCGGCATAGCGCTGAACCAGCTTGCGCAGGCCTTCGACCCGGGCAAATGCCTGCTGCCAGGTTTCCCGGGCCTTGTTCAGGTTGTTCTGATGCCAGGCCAGGCTTTGCCGCTGCTGGTCGATGGCCGTGCCCAGTTGCGCCAGGAAGCCCTGATAACCCAGCAGCCATTGGCCCGAGACGCCGCCGCTGCCGCGTACGATCCATTGCTCCTGATAGTCGAGGCGGAAGGCTTCGAGGTCGGCGAGTTTACTTTCCGCCAGGCGAACCTGCCCTTGAAAGTGCCCCAGGCGCTGGACCGCGGTTTTCTCGGCCTTTTCGGCCATTTCCACCACCGGCGCCAGCCTTCCTGCCCGACTCTGGGCCATAACCGCTTAACCGCTCGCCGCGGGCGCGAAGATCGAGGCGAGATACGCTTCGCTTTCACCCAGGCTGATGCTGTCGTTGAGGCCCTGCCGCAGGTATTTGACCAATTGCGGTTGCAGGGAAATCGCCAGGTCGGTCTCGCGATCGCCGCCGGCGACATAGGCGCCGACGCTGATCAGGTCGCGACTCTGTTGATAACGCGACCACAGCTGCTTGAAATATTGCGCACGAGCCATGTGCTCCGGCGACACCACCGCCGGCATGACCCGGCTGATGGACGCTTCGATATCGATGGCCGGGTAGTGCCCTTCCTCGGCCAGGCGCCGGGAAAGCACGATGTGCCCGTCGAGTACACCCCGTGCCGAGTCGGCAATCGGGTCCTGCTGGTCGTCGCCTTCGGACAGCACGGTGTAGAACGCAGTGATCGAACCGCCGCCCTTTTCCGCGTTACCGGCCCGCTCCACCAGTTTCGGCAGTTTGGCGAACACCGATGGCGGATAGCCCTTGGTCGCCGGTGGCTCGCCGATGGCCAGGGCGATTTCCCGCTGGGCCTGGGCAAAACGGGTCAGGGAATCCATCAGCAACAGGACATTCTTGCCCTTGTCGCGGAAATATTCGGCGATACGCGTGCAGTACATGGCGGCGCGCAGTCGCATCAGCGGCGCATCGTCCGCCGGGGACGCCACGACCACTGAACGCTTGAGTCCTTCTTCACCGAGGATGTGCTCGATGAATTCCTTGACCTCACGACCCCGCTCACCGATCAGGCCGACGACGATAATGTCGGCTTCGGTAAAGCGCGTCATCATCCCCAGCAATACCGATTTACCGACACCGGTACCGGCAAACAGGCCGAGCCGCTGACCACGACCGACCGTCAACATGCCGTTGATGCAACGGATGCCCACGTCCAGCGGTTCGCTGATGGGCTCACGCTTGAGCGGGTTGATGGTCGGGCCGTCCATCGGCACCCAGTCTTCGGCCTTCATCCCGCCCTTGCCGTCCAGCGCACGACCGGCACCGTCGAGCACCCTTCCGAGCATGCTCATGCCCATGGGCAGGCGACCGTTGTCCGCCAACGGCACCACTCGGGCGCCGGGTGCGATGCCGGCGACACTGCCGACCGGCATCAGAAAGACTTTGCTGCCAGAGAAGCCCATGACCTCGGCTTCCACCTGCACCGGGTGATAGCTGTCGTCATTGATGACCATGCAGCGGCTGCCCATGGCGGCGCGCAGGCCTTCGGCTTCGAGGGTCAGGCCGACCATGCGCAGCAGGCGCCCTTCGAGGATCGGTGCGCCCTCCAGCCCCGTGGCCTCGGCGTAGCTGCCCAGGCGCTTGGCGAAGCTGGTGCGTTCAAGGCGCATCAGGTGCATCCGGTGCTGGTGCGGCAGCAGGCTTGCTATCGACCGGCAGTTCCAGGCTCAGGTCTGGCGCGGCCGGGTGCAGGGCCTGCTCGTGCAACTGGTCGAACAGTTTGTCCATCACCCGCGCGACACGGGTTTCCACCGTGGCATCGATACGGCTGTGTTCTGTTTCGACCCGGCAACCGCCGGGCAACAGCGACTCGTCTTCGACGATGCGCCAGGTTTCTTCATGGCGTTCGCGCAGGGCTTTGACCTGTTCGAAATCCTGCGGGTTGATGTACAGCCGCACATTGCCCACGCCCAACGGCAGGAGCTTGAGCGCTTCGCGCATGACGTGTTCGATCTGCGTCGAGTCGATGGCCAGTTCGCGCTGGATCACCTGTCTGGTGATGTGCTGCACGAGGTCGACCAGGGACTTTTCGATCTGGGTGTCCTGTTCGGCGATGGGCTCGAACAGATGCGTCATCAATTGCTCCAGCGCCGCGATCTTGGCCGTCAGGGCCACTTCGGCCTCCTGGCGGACCTTGAGCGTGGTGCTGTGGAAACCTTCCTTCTCACCCACCGCGAAACCTTCGTTGTAGGCTTCCTGGCGAATGCTTTCGAGTTCTTCGAGAGTCAGTGGCTGGACTTCCTCCAGCGGCACTTCCTCCATTTCCGGCGGCTCGGGTTCAGGCTCAGGCTCCGGCTCGGGTTCCGGCGGGTCGAAACTGGGCAACGCCCAGGTATCGAAGCCACTGACATCCCTGGCCCGGATCAGGTCAGTGGGTGCATCATCATTCTTGACCATGGTGTTAAATCATTTCCTCGCCGCCCTTGCCGCCGAGAACGATTTCTCCGGCTTCGGCCATACGGCGGGCGATGGTGAGGATTTCCTTCTGCGCGGTTTCCACGTCGCTGACGCGCACCGGGCCCTTGGCTTCCAGGTCGTCGCGCAACAGTTCGGCGGCACGCTTGGACATGTTCTTGAAGATCTTCTCCTTGACCCCTTCGTCCGACCCCTTGAGGGCCAGCACCAGCACATCGGAGGACACCTCGCGCAGCAGCGCCTGGATGCCGCGGTCGTCGACATCGGCCAGGTTGTTGAACACGAACATGAGGTCTTCGATCTGACCGGACAGGTCTTCGTCGACTTCGCGGATCGAATCCATGAGCTGGCCTTCGATCGAGCTGTCGAGGAAGTTCATGATGTCCGCTGCCCGCTTGATGCCACCCAGGGTGGTGCGCGAGGCATTCGAGTTGCCGGAGAACTGCTTCTCGAGAATCTGGTTGAGTTCTTTCAGGGCCGCCGGTTGCACGGTGTTCAGCGAGGACACGCGCAGAATGATGTCCAGTCGCACTTTGTGGTCGAAGTTGCCGAGCACTTCGCCGGCCTGGTCCGGATCGAGGTAGGCCACCACGATCGCCTGGATCTGCGGGTGCTCATAACGGATCACGTCGGCGACGGCGCGCGGCTCCATCCACTTCAGGCTGTCGAGGCCGCTGGTGTTGCCACCGAGCAGGATGCGGTCGATCAGGCCGTTGGCCTTGTCTTCGCCCAGGGCCTGGGTGAGCATTTTGCGCACATAGTCGTCGGAGCCGACGCCCAGGCTGGTCTGGTCGCCGACGATATCGACGAACTCGCTCATCACCTGCTCGACCTGCTCGCGGTGCACATTACCCATCTGGGCCATGGCCACGCCCACGCGCTGAACCTCTTTGGGGCCCATGTGGCGCAGCACCTGGGCCGCGTCGGTGGAGCCCAGGGACAGCAACAGGATCGCGGCTTTGTCGACCTTGGACAGTTTGGCGGCAACGGCTCGGTTATCACTCATCTGCGTTAATCCACTCTTTCACGACCTGGGCCACACGACCCGGATCTTCTGCCACCAGACTCTTGATTGCGTTCAACTGAGCGTCATAACCCTCGCTCGGGCTCGGCAGCAGAATGCTGGTCGGGCCACCGAGGCTGACACGGTCGTTGGCCAGTTCGCCATCCAGACCACCCATGCCGCCCAATTCGACGTCGCTGCCGATACCGACCAACTGCTTGCCTTTGCCACCACCGGTGATGTTGTTGAGCACCGGACGCAGCACACCGAACACCAGCACCAGAATGAACAGCACACCCAGCACTTGCTTGACGATGTCCCAGAACCACGGCTGGGAGTAGAACGGAATATCGGCAATCACCTCACCGCGCTCGGCGGAGAACGGCATGTTGATCACACTGACGCTGTCGCCACGACTGGCATCGAAGCCGACCGCGTCCTGAACCAGGCGTGTGAAGCGCGCCAATTCATCGGCGCTCCATGGCGCACGAGTGGTTTCGCCGTTGGCCGGGTTGATCTTGACCTGATCATCGACCACCACCGACACCGACAGGCGATTCAACCGGCCCTGCTGCTGTTTGGTGTGGCTGATGGAACGGTCGAGTTCGAAGTTCCTGGTCGATTGCTGACGCTTGTCCGCAGGGTACGGAGCAAGCATCGGCTGGCCGGTCGCCGGGTCCATGATTTGCTGGCCATTGGCATCAACCAGTGGCTGGCCTGGCTGCACCATGCCGGCTGCACCCGGCGTGCCGCCCGTGGTTTGCGGCGCGGAGGCCGGCGATGGCGGCTGGTTGCTCAAGGCACCCGGCACGCCCTGCGGACCATTGCTGGCGGTACGTTGTTCGTTGACCGACTGCTCGCTGCGCAACGCCGGTTGATCCGGGTTGAACTGCTCGGAAGTCGACTCGACCGCACTGAAGTCCACGTCGGCGGACACTTCGGCTTTATAGCGATCGTTGCCCAGCACCGGCTGCAGGATGTTGTGCACGCGCTGGGTGAGCATGCTTTCCATGCGGCGGCTATAGTCGAACTGCTTGCCGGCCATGGTCAGTTCGGAGTTCTCCGCCTGATCCGAGAGCAGGTTGCCCTTCTGGTCGACGACGGTGATCTGCGACTTGCTGAGCTCGGGAACGCTGGTCGCCACCAGGTTGATGATCGCCACGACCTGGCCTGGCTCGAGGGAGCGACCGGAATAGAGTTCAACCAGCACCGAAGCGCTCGGCTTGCGCTCGTCGCGCACGAACACCGAACTCTTCGGGATCGCCAGGTGCACGCGGGCACCCTTGACGTTGTTCAGGCTGGAAATGGTGCGGGCCAGTTCGCCTTCGAGTCCGCGACGATAGCGGGTCGCTTCCATGAACTGGCTGGTGCCCAGCCCCTGTTCCTTGTCGAGGATTTCAAAACCGATGTTGCCGTCGCTGGGAGTGACACCAGCGCCCGCGAGTTTGAGCCGCGCACGGGACAGGTCCTCGGCCTTGACCAGCAAGGCACCGGAATTGGGTTCAACGGTATACGGAATATCGGCGGAGGCCAGGGTATCCATGACCTGCTTGGCGTCCATGCCGGCAAGGCTGCCGTACAGAGGCCGGTAGTCCGGCTGTTGAGACCACAACACCACGGCAAAACCAATCGCCACGCTCGCCGCCAGACCGACCAACAGGCCCACCTGACGCAACATGGTCATCTCGGAAAGGTTTTCCAGGAAGGACAACCCGAACAGCGGCGGTTTGCCGTCTATTGGAGTGGCCTTGGCCGGAACATTATCGGCGACTGCTTCTGCCATGACTCAATCTCGTCCTTTAAACCGGCATCTGCATGATGTCTTGGTAGGCCTGAACCAGCTTGTTGCGCACCTGGGTCAACGCCTGGAATGACACACTGGCCTTCTGCGAGGAAATCATCACGTCTGTCAGGTCGACGCCGCTTTTGCCGATTTCGAAGGCGCTGGCCAACTGAGTGGAAGCCTGTTGGGTGTCGTTCACTTTATTGACGGCCTGGCCGAGCATGTCGGAAAAGCTGCTGCCCGCCACTTCAGGGGCGGCAGTCGATTTCGGCGCAGACATGGCATCCATTTGCATAGCGCGCATATCCAGCATCAACCGATTGAATTCAATACCTTGGCTCATGGTTTCTCTCTTTGACGACCCGCAATTTTTTGACACTCACTCGGCGGGTCATGAGGTGTTAGCAACAAGGGTGCCAGCTCCATGGCTGCTCTAAACAAAAGCCAATACCAACGCAAAACAAATGTGGGAGCGGGCTTGCTCGCGAATACGGTTTTCCATTCAACCGAGATGCTGACTGGTCTACAGCTTTCGCGAGCAAGCCCGCTCCCACATTTAGATCAGCGTTGATTCCGTCAACTTTCAGGTGGCGAATAAATACGCTTCCACATCCATGCCGGCATCGCGCATCTGCGCCAGCTTGTAGCGCAGGGTTCGCGGGCTGATCCCCAGGCGCTCAGCCGCCTCTTTGCGCCGACCGCGCTCGGCGCGCAGGGTATCGATGATCATCTGGAACTCACGGCGACGCAGGTCATCCCCCAGCGCACCGGCCGACTCGGACTCGACCTCGACTGACCGCACCGGCGCCGCAACCGAAACAGGCAACGGAGCGCAGGCCACCGGCCCGGCCAGACAGAAGTCCTGCGGCTGGATCAGACCGCCCTGCTGCAATATCAGCGCGCGCTGAATCGCGTTGTCCAGCTCACGCACGTTACCTGGCCACGGATAACCGATCAGGCACGCCTGAGCCTCGGGCGACAACCTGGCAGTCGAATGCTTCATTTTGTTGACGTGCTTGGCCAACAGACGCTCGGCCAACGGCAGAATGTCAGCGGTGCGCTCGCGCAGCGGACGCCAGGCCAGCGGAAACACCGACAGGCGATAATAGAGGTCTTCGCGAAAACGCCCCGCCGCCACTTCACCCGCCAGGTCGCGGTTGGTGGTCGCCACCACGCGAATATCCAGCGTGATCGGTTTACGCGCCCCAACCCTCTCGACCTCGCGCTCCTGCAACACGCGCAGCAATTTGGCCTGGAGCCCCAGGGGCATTTCGGAAATTTCGTCGAGCAGCAGGGTGCCGCCGTCGGCCTGCTCGAACTTGCCGGCTTGCGCGGCAATGGCGCCGGTAAAGGAACCCTTCTCGTGACCGAACAACGTCGCTTCGAGCATGTTGTCCGGGATCGCGGCGCAGTTGATCGCAATGAACGGCTGACTGGCCCGATGAGAATGCTGATGGATGTAACGCGCCAGCACCTCCTTGCCCGTGCCCGACTCCCCCGAGATCAACACCGTGGAATCACTGCGCGCAACCCGCGCCGCCAGCTCGAGCAACTGCGCGCTCGCCGGCTCGAACGCTACCGGCCCCTCACCCTCGGCCAGGCCAAGACTGCCCAGGGCATGGCGCGCCACCAGATCGAGCAACGCCTTGGGTTCGAATGGCTTGACCAGGTAGTCCGCCGCCCCCTGGCGCATCGCATCGACCGCACGCTCGACCGCACCGTGAGCCGTCATCAGCAACACCGGCAACTGCGGCTGCCGCACTCGCAGCAGGCCCAGCAACTGGTGGCCGTCCATGCCTGGCATGTTGACGTCGCTGATCACCAGGCTGAAAGCCTCGCCGCCGACAGCTACCAGCGCCTCTTGCGCCGAACCCACCGCCTTGTAATCGTGCCCCGCGAGCAACAGCGTATCAGCCAGTGCCTCGCGCAACGCACGGTCGTCCTCGACCAACAGAACCTTGATGCCCATCTCTGTCACTCCGCTCCCTGAGCGTTGCTGAACAGCGGCAGGATCACCTGCGCGCAAGTGCCGCGACCGAGCCGCGAACGCAGCTGCAATTCTCCCTGATGCGCACGGGCCACCGCCTTGACCACGGTCAGACCAAGACCTGTACCGGTGGTCTTGGTGGTAAAAAAGGGTTCGCCCAATCGCGCCAGAACCGCGGCATCGATACCCGAGCCACTGTCACTGACACACAGGCGCAGGGTGTTGCCGCGGGTGTAGAGGTGAATTTTCAGGCGCAATTGACCGGCACCGGCCTGAATGGCGTTTTCGATCAGGTTGAGGATCGCGCCGACCAGGGTGTCGCGATTGCACAGCAACTCCCCCGAATGACTGTCGCACTGCCAGCGGATCGGCAGATCCTGCACGTGGGTCAGTGCGGCCGCCTGCAGCGATTGCATCAGTTGGCCAGGAGTTACGCGGTCGGTCAGCGGCAACTCGCCACGAGCAAATACCAGCATGTCACGCACCTGGTGCTCGAGCTCGTGCAGGCGTTCCTTGAGACGTCCGGCAAAGCGCTGCTGGGTAGCGACCGGCAGTTCTTGTTCGGTCAAATGACTGGCGTACAGCAACGCGGCGGACAACGGCGTGCGTATCTGATGAGCCAGGGACGCGACCATGCGCCCCAACGACGACAGACGCTCATGACGAGCCAATTGATCCTGCAGATGACGGGTTTCAGTCAGGTCATTGAGCAACACCAACTGGCCAGGCTCGGCGTCCAGCGAGCGCGTGGCGATCGACAGACGCCGGCCATCCTTGAGGGAGACCTCATGGCCATCGTCTTCGCGCGGCGCAAAGCAGCGGGCAATGACGTGGCGCCACAATTCACCTTCCAGCGGCAGGCCCAGCAACTCGCACGCCGCCGGATTGGCTTCGCGCACGATGCCCTGAGCGTCGATGACGATGACACCACCGGGTAACAGATCAAGGAGATTTTGCAGGCGGTTGGCCAGGCGTTCTTTTTCCGCCAGCTCCTGCATGCGCTGGGCGCTGACCACCGCCAGCTCACCTTTGAGCTCGGTGACCCGGGCTTCAAGCATGCTGTAGGAATCGGTCAACTGACTGGACATCTGATTGAACAGCACGAATGCCTGCTCAAGGCCCAGACGGCTCGCCTGCTCTACGGACGACGTTTGCCGCGAAGCATCCCCAAAAGCATCTGAGGCAGGAGATATCTGGGCGGATGGGGGCATTGTGCTCTCTCGCTTGGCTGACCGTCAGTGAAACGGAACGTTGCGAGGGACATAGCAATACCCATGCCTAAAAAAAACTTCTTATAAATGAATGTGTTGAAAAACAGGCGTCAATCATCCGCCTGTTCATCTCCATCACGACGACTCATGCCGTACTTGCGCATCTTTTCCACCAGCGTGGTACGACGAATACGCAGACGCTCGGCCGCGCGCGCCACGATGCCATTGGCATCATCCAGCGCCTGCTGAATCAACCCTTGCTCCAAGCCGCCGAGGTAGTCCTTCAGGTCCAGGCCCTCCGGCGGCAACATGGCGTTGGCCGTGAAGTCCTGGGTATGGCCGTTGATGGCCACGCGCTCTTCCAGATCGGTGCGCAGGCTGTCGACCATTTGCTCGTCTTCATCGTCGACGTAGCGGAATTTCTTCGGCAACTCGACCACACCGATAACGCCGTATGGATGCATGATCGCCATACGCTCCACCAGGTTGGCCAGTTCGCGGACGTTGCCCGGCCAGCCATGCCGGCACAGCGACATGATCGCCGCCGAGTTGAAACGGATCGAACCGCGCTTCTCGTGCTCCATGCGCGAGATCAGCTCGTTCATCAGCAGCGGAATGTCTTCGACCCGCTCTCGCAGCGGCGCCATCTCGATCGGGAACACATTCAGGCGGTAGTACAGGTCTTCGCGGAAAGTGCCGATCTCGATCATGCTTTCGAGATTCTTGTGGGTCGCGGCAATGATGCGCACGTCGACGCTCTGGGTCTTGTTGCTGCCCACGCGCTCGAAGGTGCGCTCCTGCAATACGCGCAGCAGCTTGACCTGCATCGGCAGCGGCATGTCACCGATTTCATCGAGGAACAGGGTGCCGCCATTGGCCAGTTCGAATCGACCGGCACGGCTGGTGATTGCCCCGGTGAAGGCGCCCTTCTCATGACCGAACAATTCGCTTTCCAGCAACTCGGCCGGGATCGCCCCGCAGTTGACCGGCACGAACGGCGCTTCGCGGCGCTTGGAATGGTAATGCAGGTTGCGCGCAACCACTTCCTTGCCGGTACCGGACTCACCGAGGATCAGCACGCTGGCATCGGTATCGGCGACTTGCTGCATCATTTGGCGGACGTGCTGGATCGCCCGGCTGGTACCGACAAGACTGCGGAAAAGGTTGGGCTCGCGATGACGACCGCGCTCGCGGGCCTGGTCGTACATCTCGCGATAGACCTGGGCACGGTGCAGCGAGTCGAGCAGCTTGCTGTAGCTGGGCGGCATTTCGAGGGTCGAAAGTACCCGGCGACGCTGGTCCTCCGGCAGGTCAATGGAAGAATTATCGCCCATTAACAAAACCGGAAGGAACTCATCCCAGGTCGAGAGTGTCTTTAGCAAGCCCAGAAGTGCACCAGGAGCATTGACCGTCCCGATCAGGACACAGATTACTTCACGACTTGACGACAAAGAGCCGACAGCCTGCTGCCAGTCATGGCTACCGCAGGGTAAATTTTCTTCGCCGAGAAAATTTAAAATCACCGCCAGGTCGCGGCGGCGGACGCTATCGTCATCAATCAGCAGAATTTTGGTTTCACGCCACATGCAATAGCAACTTCCCTAGTCAACTCAATGCCCAAAATGCTGGGGCAAGCTAAACGCTTGCAGGCCTGATATGCCTGAAGACGACTGAATTCTGGAACCAGCCACTAGTTAAGTCAAAAAACCGTGCACAGTCAAATTTATGGCGCACATATCTGGATTAACTTGGGGTTAATTAACCAAACAGATGGTAAACCTTTGCCGCGTTCCGCGCTTGCTGGATCTGAGACATTTCGTCGACTATCGCCTGCCTCTCCCCCATCGCCACCTCAAGCAGCTGCTTGTAGACATACAGCAGCTCCTCAAGATTGCTGCGCAGAACTTCCTCGTCCAGCGAAGCCTCGCTCAAAACGTCTTCCATGCAGGAACGGCAATCCAGGTCCAATTGACCGATAGCCTCCCAGTCGCGCTCGGCCAGGGCACCGACCAGCGCTTCACGAGTTTGTTCTATTCGCTGCAATACAAGACTCATGGCGATCTCCTTAGAACTGCGGACCCGGCTCAGCAATACCGTCCCAGCCTTCTTTCACCGTGCGAAGCAGGCCCGCGACCTCATCGAGAATCTTCGGGTCGTTGTTGATGTTCGCCTCGGCCAGGCGCTTCATCATGTAGATGTAGAGACTGTTGAGTTCGCCCAGGGTATCGGCGCAATTTTCAAGATCCAGGCCTTCACGCAAGCCACCGATGATGCCGATCGCCTTGCTGATCGATACACACTTGCCGGGAACATCCTTGCGCTCCAGGGCGCCTTTGGCCTGCGCAATGCGGTCCAGGCCACCTTCCATGAGCATTTGCACCAAACGATGCGGACTCGCTTCGGACGTCTGGGCGTGCGCGCCCACTTTCTGATATTGCCGAAGGGCTAACATTGGATTCATGTTCTACCTCATTACCACAATGACTCGTATGACCAGTGTATCGTCAGCGAGTCAAAAAACTTTAGATCAGAAGACAAAAACCCGGCACACGCGAAAAGGCGTAGCCGGGTTTTTGTCGTCAGCTCATGACTAGTTGTTGGACTTCTGGGCGTTCAAGGTCGTGAAGAACGAGGTGATGCTTGTCGCCGTCGCTTTCATTTGCCCGACCAGAAGGTCCATTGCGTTGTATTTGGCGGTCAACGTCTTGGTCATGTTCTCGACACGCAAGTCCAGCGCCAACTGCTGGTTCGTAAGGTTCTTGCTGAGGCTCTGCAGGTTGGTATTGCGCTGATCCAGCAACCCGCCCGTTGATACGTAAGGCTTGATGGCAGTGCCCATGCGCGCCAGAAGGCCGTTGGTATCATTGGTACCGTTGAACAGCTGCTGCACCTGGCCACTCATGCCGCCAGTGGTCATCGCCTTGTTGAACGTCGTCGTGTTGAACGCCAGATTGCCCGTTTTCTCGTCTGTCATCACGCCGAGCTGCGACAGCACGGCCAATGGACCGCCCGCCCCCGGAGCCGTCAACACGCCGCGGATATCGGAAATCAATTGGCGCGGCATCGAGTCACCGGTAAACGCCGCCTGGACCGTCAGCTTGCCATCGGCATCCGCCGTCGCCTTGGACAGGGAATTGATGGTGTTCATCAGGGTGTTGTAGGAATCAACGAACGTCTGGATCGATGTCTGCAAACCGGTGGTGTTGGCCGCGACAGTGATGGTCGCAGCAGCCGGCGGCGTGCCGGGGCTGGCGGACGTCAGGTTCAGGGTCAGGCCACTGACTGCACCGGTCACCGTATTGCTCTTGCTGGTCACTGCCAGACCGTCGATGGTCAACGATGCGTCCACCGCAATCCCGTTGACCGCACCTGAACTGGAAGCCGAAGGGTTGGCGCCCATCGGTTGGGTACCATCGATTTCAAGGCCGGCGATACCGCTGACCACAAGGTCGGAACCCGCACCGGTCTTGTTCGAGCTGATCACCAGTCGCGACGCACCCGTGCTGTCGGTCACGATGTTGGCAGAAATACCATTGCTCGCCTGTGCAGAGTTGATGGCATCCCGGGTGCTTTGCAAGGTCGCATTGGCCGGAATCGTGACATCGTAATCAGTGCCATTCTGACTGATTTTCAGAGTACCACTCGGAATGGCACTGGCGGCACCGCCGGCAAAAGAAGCACTGGCTACTTTCGAGCTGGTGGCCAGGTTATTCACAACAACGCTGTAGGAACCGGCAACGGCAGTATTGTCGGACGTTGCACCCAGAATCGACGGGGTACCCGAAGTGGCGCTAAAACCCGCAAACGCAGGATTGGTCTTGCTACCGAGATTGGTCAGTGCAGTCTGAAAGGCCGTCAGTGCGCTTTTCAGGGAACCGACACCGGAAATCCTCAGCGTGTTGGTTTTGGTCTGAGTATCGATCTGCGTCTGTTTCGCCGATTTGTCGGCGTTGACCAGCGCAGTAACGATCGCACCGATATCCAGGCCAGAGCCAAGGCCCGTGCCCGGCAAAATTGGACTTGCCATTTTTAGTCTCCCTTCAGGTTGCTGCCACTCTTTTGACCTTTACCTGCGTCCAAAGAACGTACAAACACTATTAATGCCAGCTATCAGACTTTGGCGTCGAACAATACGTGGCTCGCATTGCTCAGGCTCTCTGCCAGCTTGAGGGCCTCTGCGGAGGGAATCTGTCGCACGACTTCGCCCGTTTCGCTTGCAATCACTTTGACGACGACCTTTCCGGATTGCTCGTCGATCGAGAATTCCAGGTTGCGCTTGATCGACTGTACAAACTTTTCGATCTGCTGCACCGCCTGCTTCAGATGGGTGTCATCCTTGTCCGGCTTCTTGTCCGCCTCCGCAGCCACGTTGACGGCCTTAGGCTTTTCCGGCGCCTTGTCCGTGACGGTGCTCGCTGGCTGGGGAGCCGGATAAGACACGCCAAGCTTTACGCTCATCTCCATGCCCATCACCTCTTAAAGTAAAAAAGCGAGAGAGCGTGCAAGCACACTCCCCCGCCCAAACTCATTCCGAAATTACTGAAGCAGCTTCAGTACAGCGGAAGGCAGTTGGTTGGCCTGCGCCAGAACCGAGGTAGAAGCCTGTTGCAGAGTTTGCTGCTTGGTCAGGTTCGCGGTTTCCTGGGCGAAGTCGGTGTCTTGAACACGGCCTTGTGCAGCAGTGGTGTTTTCCACGATGTTCTGCAGGTTGGAGATGGTGCTGGTCAGACGGTTTTGCGAAGCACCCAGGTTTGCGCGGGTGGCGTTGATCGATGCCAGAGCAGCGTCGATAGCGGTGATCGCGTTGTCGATGTTGGCCGACAGGGTGGCGGAAGTTGCACCGGTCAGAACAACAGTACCGCTGCCTACGGACAGGGAAACGGCGTCGAACTTGGAGCTCAGTACCAGGTCGATGCGGTTGGCCGAACCAGTGTTGGCGCCAACTTGCAGCTGCATGGTGCCAGCCGTACCGTCCAGCAGGTTTTTGCCGTTCAGGTTGGTCGAAGCAGAGATACGAGTGATCTCGTCAGACATCTGAGCGAATTCGGAGTTGGTAGCGGTCTGGTCAGCAGTGCTGTTGGTACCGTTACGTGCTTTAACAGCCAGTTCACGCATACGCTGCAGAATGTCGGTCGAAGCCTGCAGAGCGCCTTCAGCGGTCTGGGCAACGGAGATACCGTCGTTGGCGTTCTGGATTGCCTGGGTACCACCACGGATCTGTGCAGCCATGCGGGTTGCGATCTGCAGGCCGGCGGCGTCGTCCTTGGCGCTGTTGATTTTCAGGCCGGAAGACAGACGCTGCATCGAGGTCGAAAGTGCATCGGTAGCACGGTTCAGGTTTTTCTGAACGCCCAGCGACGTGGTGTTAGTGTTTACGGTTAAAGCCATGACGAATTCCTCGTTGGTTGGGTACTGCGGCTTCCGGCCCTGGCAACCGCCGGGTATGGCCTAGAGAACCTTCGTAATAGTTATCGTCGGGTTGGCAGGTTGCTTGAGGGCTTTTTTAAAAAAAATTGCCATCACCCTGCCACCTCCGAGAAAACAAGGGCTTAGCGCCCCCTCAACCGTAAAAAAATGACGCCATGAAACTGTCCGGCCCACAAAGGCCCGTGCCAAAGCCGTCGCCACCCATTCAGGCCGGCAGGCTTTCCAGCAAATCGACCAGCTCATACTCCATGAAGTCGGCAAGTCCCAGCCAATCCTGGCGCTCCTGACAGTCCAGCATTTGCCTGAGCATCAAAGCCCAGGCCTGCTGAGCATCCTGGGGTGCCTTAGCAAACAGTCGCTGGGTTTCATCGAACAGATCAACCATGATCAACGCCGCTTCGACATCACGCCCAAGGCGAAACAACCCCGCGCACTGCCGGCACTCATCGATGCCTTCCACTAGAGGTTTCATTGCACGAAATCCTGATTGAACTGCGTCCCGGCAATCATTGCCCCAGCCCGACTGCTATTGAAAAAACGCACCTCGGGGTGCCTGGCGATGTATCGCTCGAGCTCGCACAGGTAGCTGCGGAAATTCAACTGTGTCTTGACCTTCTGCCCATGACCATCGTGCACCCAGTGCCTGGCCTGATTCACGGGTGGCCCCAGATCCCCATCATTCCAGCCGGTATGCGTCCTGTTCATTGGAAAGGAAAAATCGGCACCGAAAAGCGTGATGCGCTGCGCGCCCATTTTCACTGCCAGATCGACCGCCGGATGGATCACGCTGCCACTGACGTAGAGTTGTGCACGCGGGTGTTGCCCACGCAACGCCGCATAGATCGGGCTGGCGGAGTAACCGCCGTATCGCTTGCCTTTCCAGGCCTTGAGCATGTATGGATCGCTCAATGGCAAGTACACCAGCGGAATGCCTTCGGAGCCCTCGCCCGGCAAGTGCAGCACACTGATGCGCTGGTCAATGCTCACGACCAGGTCAGGTTTGATCCCGTGCTCGCGAAGGGGTTTGTAAGCGGTATCCACAGTGATGAACAGAGGTCGTGGCGTTTGATTGCGTACGGCGGCCAGGCGCTCGAAATTCCCTTCAAGACTGGGCCCTGTGCCGATCACATAGATTTCACGATCGGAGCAGGTGCCAAATAGCTGTGCCACATCATCATCGGCCAGCAGCACTTCGAGGGTATCCTGCAAGCGCTGCTGAATGGCCGGCGACTGCGGATCGAATTCCCGATTGTTGAAACTCAGGTGCACTTCGCTGACCAGGCGATCACGAATCTTCGCGCTGAAGTCATCCGCCAGCAGCAATTCGGCCGGCAATGCAAAAAACGGTGTGCAGATGTCCGACATATCGCCGGCATACAGCAGTTGCACGCGCGGATCACTCAGCCATTGGCGCTGGTCGATCAGTTGCAACACCAGCGCGAACAGTGCGCCGTTGAGAATATGGACGTATAGCTTTTCAAGCCCCGCGCGCTCCAGCAGAACGCAAGGCAAATCGCCGAAACCGGTGCCGTAAACGTGCAGCTGTGGTTTGTCGAGCGGGAGGCTGGCGGCCTGCAGGCGCGCCTCGTGCAGACGATCATGCCGGCTGGTGAGCTGGATACCGCCCACGCACAACGTCGAGTCCCGCCCCTCGATCAGGTCGACCTCGACGGCCAGGCGATCTTCCTTTTTCAATCGCGCATACAGCGGCGGCCAGCGCCGCTGGATAACCTGAGCATTGTCTTCAAAGCATTCGCTCATGCTACCTCGCATTCCTTACAAGCAAAAAAGCGCTCAAGGTTAACCCTTGGGCGCTTTTTTGTACCGGCCTTTTATGAAAAGACTTTTACTCAAGGACGATAGATGATCGCCGAACCCCATGACAGCCCCACTCCGAAACCGCTGAGCGCAACGCGCTTCCATTCGGAATCGAGAATATGCTTTTCCAGCAGCAATGGAATGCTCGACGACACCGTGTTACCGGTCTCGACCATGTCCTTGATGAACTTCTGCGGACACTCCTCGAAGCGCCGTGCCACCGCGTCGACAATCGCCGCGCTGCCTTGGTGAATGCAGAACGCATCGATGTCGTCAGCGCTCAGTTGCGACTCACCCAGCAACTCGTGCAAATGCGCCGGCACCTTGAGCAGTGCGAAGTTGAATACCTGGCGACCGTTCATGAAGAACACGCCGTCGGTGACTTTCAAGTGTGGAGCGCCGGAACCGTCGGTGCCGAACTTGGCCTTGCCCAGTGCCCAGGTCGGATTTTCACCCATCCAGGTGGCGGTGGCGGCATCGCCGAACAGCATGGTGGTGTTGCGGTCTTCCGGGTCGACGATCTTCGAATACGGGTCGGCAGTGATCAGCAGGCCGTTCTTCAGGCCGGCGGCCTCCATGAAGCCCTTGATCGCATAGATGCCGTAGACGTAACCGGAACAGCCCAGGGAAATATCGAACGCGGCGACGTTGGTCGGCAGGCCGAGCTTGTCTTGCACGATGGCCGCGGTATGCGGCAGGCCTTCTTCGTCACCGTTCTGGGTGACGACGATCAACGCATCGATGGATTCACGTTTCAGATCAGGGTTGCTGGCAAACAGCGCATTGGCCGCTTCAACGCACAGATCGGAAGTTTCCTGATCAACGCCCTTGCGCGGCAGGAAAGCCGAACCGATCTTGCCCAGGATGAATTCTTCATCCTTCTCGAATTTTGCACCTTGTGCGTAATTGTCCACGCCGGCTACAGGAACGTAGCTCGCAATGCTTTTTATGCCAATCATTACGGCTTCCCAATAATAAACAGCCCAATACCACCACTCGCAGGAATCGAGGGGCGCCGACAAACCTGGATTTGCGTCACCCTGGGGCGACGGCCGGGAAGCGCAAAGGGCTATCACTGAACCCGATAAAGGGGTCAGGCGCCATCTTCCCGGTCAATACAATACAGTGAAGATGCGCGTTATGACTCGCAGGTCACTCTATTTTGCCGATTCACCCCGCTTATGGGTTATTCGACCAACGACCAATCCAGCGCGGTTCCACGCTTGATGGCCTGACGGGCACGGCGTTCCAGCAGGCTTGGGGCATGCCTGGGCGCCAGCCCGAGCCCCGGACGGATGGCTCTCAGGTTGGTCGCATTGAAGGGCTCGCCGGCCTCCATGTCCCGGGTGACATACAGCGATCGACGGTACATCAGGGATGGGCGCTCGGCCTCGCTGACGCCGTAATGCACGTGCCCCATGGCTTGCCAGGCGCGTTCGGTTTCAATCACCAGGCTGGCCAGTTCAGAGGGCTCCAGCGAGAAAGCGGCATCGACGCCACCGGCCGCACGCTCGAGGGTGAAATGCTTTTCCACCACCGTTGCACCCAGCGCCACCGCCGCCACGGACACACCAACGCCCATGGAGTGATCGGACAGCCCTACCTGGCAATCGAACAACTCGCGCAAATGAGGAATCGTGCGCACGTTGCTGTTCGCCGGTGATGCCGGATAGGTGCTGGTGCATTTGAGCAGCACCAGATCCTTGCACCCGGCCTCGCGGGCGGCGCGCACGGTTTCATCGAGTTCGGCGATGCTGGCCATGCCGGTGGAAATGATCAGCGGCTTGCCCGTCGCGGCCACGCGGCGGATCAGCGGCAGGTCGGTGTTTTCGAAACTGGCGATCTTGTAGGCCGGCACGTCGAGGCTTTCGAGAAAGTCCACGGCGCTGTCATCGAAAGGCGTGGAGAACGCCAGCAGGCCCAGTTCTTTGGCCCGTGCGAAAATCGGTGCATGCCATTCCCAGGGTGTGTGGGCCTTTTCGTACAGCGCGTACAACGAAGTACCGGCCCACAGGCTGTTCGGGTCCTTGATGAAAAACTCGCCCTCGGCCAGATCCAGGGTCATGGTGTCGGCCGTGTAGGTCTGCAGCTTCAACGCATGGGCGCCGGCCCTGGCCGCGGCCTCGACAATTTGCAGCGCCATGTCCAGGGACTGGTTATGGTTGCCGCTCATCTCGGCAATGATGAAGGGCGGCGCATCGGCACCGATCAGGCGCTCGCCAATCTTGAAGCTAGTCATCTGCGTGATCCTTCAATACGCGCGTGAACGCGCAGTCACTCTGGGTAAAACCGGCTTCGCGAAAGACCTTCAGCGACGGCTGGTTAGCGGGCATGACCTGGGCGCTGAGCGACTCCAGTTCCGGCCAGTGGGCCTTCACAACAGATTCTCCACGGGCCAGCAGCGCCCTGCCCCAGCCCAGGCCGAACCGGCCTTCGAACAGATAAATCGACACTTCGGCGGTAAAGCCACGCAGGTCATAGCGCAGCACACCGACCGGGCCGTCATCAGCCTCGGCAATCAACAACAGCCGCCGGACATTGCTCAGGCTCGCCGTCAGCCAGTTCTGATGCGCCGACCATTCGATCACGCCGGTCTCCAGCGACCAGCGACGCACGGCCTCGGCGTTGCGCCCGTCGAACAGGAGTTGCGCATCCCCCTGGGTCGCCGGTCGCATCCTCAGCACCGCTCCCGCCAGTGCAGCCGCCACCCGCTGCGCACCCCGCCCATCGACCAGTTGTCGCGATTGCCGCGCCAGGCTCTGGCGTAAACCCTGGTTACCCGCGACAAAGCCGATGGCCAGGCGCAGTTGCTCGACACTGACTTGCTCGCGCGCCCCCATGAACACATGAGCGCCTGCGGCCGCCATGACCTCGCCGTTGGCCTGCTGGTTGTTCGATACGGCAATGCAAATCGTCGGCAACCCCATGGCCGCCCGTTCCCAACTGGTGCCGCCTCCCGCCCCGACAAACAGGTCGGCTTCGGTCATCAATCGATAAAAGTCGCTGACAAAACTGTGCAGGCGCCAATGCGGGCGACTGGCCGCCAACGCCTGCATCTGCGCCCAGGCCGGATTACCCGCACCGGCGACAAAATCGACTTCCAGCTCGGGAAAGTCCGCCAGCGCCAGCATTGCATGATGGGTCTGCATGGCCGCGTCGAACCCGCCAAAGTTCACCAGTACACGTCGAGCCAGTGGCTTGATCTCGATGGCCGGGCAACAGAACTCGTCGCGCAACATGGCGAACCGCGGACCGAACAAAGTCCGGCAGCCGGGCGCCAGCAGCGAGGCATAAGCCTCTGGCGTACCCGAGAGATTCTGGTTCAGCAACAGGTCGGCGCTGTAGGTCCGCGTGGCGAGGTCATCGAACACGGCGATCCGTGGCGCAAAGCGCCGGGCGGCGGTCTGCCAGTGATGATCGAGGCCGTAGTGGTCGACAATGATCCAGTCGAACGCCGGCTGGTGTTCCAGCAACGGCCCGAGCGCGGCGATGTCCGCCTGCCAGGGCAACATGGATTCGATGGCTTGCTCCGGGTCTTCGTCGCTGTAGCGCTCGGGCAGTTCAAAGGTTTCAAAACCTTCAGCCCGCAGTGCCTCCAGCCGATGCCCCGGCAGCAAGCGACAGGCGAAAGCCACGTGGCTGCCTTGCCGGCGCAATACGCGGGCCAGGCACAGGCAGCGCGCGATGTGGCCGCTGCCGATGGTCGGCGAGGCGTCAGAACGAATCAGCACTCTCATTGCAGCTCACCTGCGGCCTTGAGCGCGGCATACAGGTATTCCGCGCGCGTCCAGTCCTGCGGTGTGTCGATGTCCTGCACCAGATGCCGCGGCAGGATGACCGGCAGGCTGTACGGTGAATACAGCACTTCGCCACGCAGCCAGGCATCGCTGCGCCCCCAGTAGAACTGCCCGGCATCCTGATAGGCGCTCGGCAGATCCTGGGAGCGGGTATCACGATACTGCGGGTACAGCGCCGTCAGGGCGCCCTGCTCATCAAGGGTCAGGGCTCGCTGGACCGGAAAACCGAAGTCGCACACCGAGAATGCAAAAGACTTGTCGGGATGCTGTTCCAGCAGACTCAGCCCCTGGACAAGAAATCGCGATTGCAACAACGGTGCGGTCGCGTAGATGCAACAGGCGCGGTCAAAATTATCCCCCTGTTCGCGCAATGCTTGCAGGGCATGGGCGATCACCGCGGCGGTGCCCGTGAAGTCGTCGGCCAGTTCCGCCGGGCGCATGAAGGGCACCTGAGCGCCACAGTCGCGCGCCAGCCCGGCAATTTCCTCGTCGTCGGTGCTGACCACCACCCGGGAAAACAACCCGCACTCCAGGGCAACCTGAATCGAGCGGGCAATCATCGGCACACCGGCGAACGGCTTGAGATTCTTGCGGGGTATGCGTTTGCTGCCACCGCGGGCCGGGATGATGGCGACGTTGTTCAACGGCGTTTTTCCAGGACAAACCAGGTAATGTCATCCACCGGGAATTGTGGATCGCGGTGGTAGCCAAAACCGTAATCGAGCAGTTGCAGGTCGTCATAGCGATCGAGCATTTCACCGGCAAAATCGCGCTTGAACAACTTGCCGCTGTTGCCGCGATACGGAACCTCGACCGGCGCCGGGTTGTAGTACTCGGCGATCAATATGTAGCGCTGGCTCAGCTCATACAGTTGCGCGTACGCAGCCGGCAGCAACTCCGGTGCCAGGTGAATCAGTACGCCTTTGCTCAGGGTCAGGTCGAAGGTGCGCTCGCGAGGGAAATCGAACAGCGAGCCGTGCCAGAGGTGGGCAATACCCAACGCCTTGGCAGCGGCGCACGCATTGGCATTGATCTCCACGCCGAACAACTCGCAGCGCGGCAACAGCTGGTGCAGAGCCTGCAGGTTGTTACCGGCATTGGTGCCCAGTTCCAACAGGCTGTCGAGGCGTCCGACCCGTGTCAGTGCCTTGGCGAACAGCGCCAGGTTGGCCGCCACCAGCGGCTGTCCGAGATTGCGGTCAACGTACTGGTTGCCGAATTCGCCCTGCCAGAAAGCCTCCTGCTCAGTCAGTTCACGCATCACACATTTCCCACACGTCGCAATGGCTGGATGATTTCGATCAGTTGCTGCATCTGCTCGACCACATAGTCCTGCTGCTCATGACTGAGCAACGGATACAACGGCAAGCTGATGGCTTCGGCGTAATAACGCTCGGCCTGCGGGAAATCACCTTCGGCGAACCCCAGGTCACGGTAGTAAGGCTGCAAATGCACGGGGATATAGTGCAGGTTCACCCCAATCCCGGCGGCCCGCAATCTCTCGAACACCTCTCGATGGGTGAGCGTGATCTGATCGAGTTGCAGCCGCACCACATACAGGTGCCAGGACGACTCGGCCTCAGGTTGTGCACCGGGCAGTGTCAACGGCAGATACGCCAGCAAGCGGTCATAACGCGCCGCCAGTTCACGTCGACGCTCGATAAACTCATCCAGCTTGTTCAACTGCGACAAGCCAAGGGCCGCCTGCAGGTCGGTAATGCGGTAATTGAACCCCAGTTCCACCTGCTCGTAGTACCAGGGACCGTGGCTGGGTCCGGTCATTTGCTGCGGATCCCGGGTCATGCCGTGGCTGCGCAGGCGTTGCAAACGCTCGGCAAGTTCCGGGCAATTGGTCATGACCATGCCGCCCTCGGCACTGGTGATGATCTTCACCGGGTGAAAGCTGAACACGGTCATCGCGGCAAACTCGCCACACCCCACCGGGCGCCCGGCGTAGGATGCTCCGGCGGCATGGGCCGCGTCTTCGATCACCGTAAAGCCATAGCGCTTGGCCAGTGCGGCAATCCTGCGCATGTCGCAACTCTGCCCCGAGAACGCCACGGCCACGAGCACTTTCGGCAGCCTGCCTTCACGCTCGGCCCGCTCCAGCTTGACAGCCAGCGCACCGGCGTCGAGGTTCCAGGTGAGCGGGTCGATATCGACAAAATCCACCTCGGCACCGCAGTAGCGCCCACAGTTTGCCGAGGCAAAAAAGGTGTTCGGTGTCGTCCACAGCCAGTCGCCCGGGCCGAGTCCGGCCGCCAGGCAAGCAATGTGCAGGGCCGCCGTGGCATTGCACACCGCCACGGCAAAATCAGCTTCGCAGCGCTCGGCCATCGCCCGCTCGAAGCGCTCGATGGTCGGCCCCTGGGTCAGCCAGTCAGACTGCAGGACGCTGACCACGGCGTCGATGTCCGCCTGATCGAGGCTTTGCCGAGCGTAAGGAATCATGCTGGCATCCAGGCATGGGCGAGTTTGCCCGGAAAAGGACGGACGAAATGACGCCCGTACGAACCGGTGTCGCCTGAGATGAAAATCGATGTTCCGTTGGACATGCCTTGAATCCTTATACCTGTTCGCCGGGCCTAGCCGAGCAACTGAACCCAGTTCACCGGGGCAGCTTCACCCAGGGCAAAGCCTTTACCGCTCAAGGCCAGATTGGCGTTATAGGCCTGGTCCTGGGCAAAGGCTGCCGCCCACTTGTCACGCAATGCATCGAGGGCCTGCGGCACCTGTGGCACTTCACCGCAATGAATGACCTGTACCAGCGGCGTCCACACGGTGAGGTAACCGGCCTGACCGGCCCTGAGGCACAGATCGACGTCGCTCAAGCCGTCGGCGAACGTCACGCCGTCCAGACCGTCCAGCTCGTCGAACAACGCTTTACGCACCATCAGGCACACCTTCGACACCGCCGAGTAGTTCTGCTCCAGCGCCAACCGGTGCAGGTAACCTTTGGCATCTTGTTTTTCACCGACAAAGGCTGAGCCCACACCACCGTTCATGCCAAGAATCAGGCCGGCCTGGGTGACCTTGCCGTCGCGGTCGATCAACTTCGGACCGACCACGCCGACCTCAGGACGCTGGGCGTGATTGAGCAGCGACTCCAGCCAGTTCGGGTTGACCACTTCACTGTCGGCAGCCAACAGCACCAGGTACTCGCCTCGCGCCTGCTGGCTGGCAGCGTTGTACAACGCCACATCGCTCAGGGTCCGGTCGGCACGCAGTACGCTGACTTTCGGATGCTGGTAGGTACCCAGCCAATCGTTGACCTCGGCCGACTGATTCGGGTTGAGTGCGATCAGCACTTCGTACTGGATGTAGCGGGTTCGCAGCAACACCGCTTGCAGGCACTGTTGCAGTGCCGCCAGGTCATCCCCGGCCGGCAGGATGATCGACACCAGCGGGCGTTCGCTGTGGCGGTAGTCGATCTGCCAGGTACCCGGCACCGTCGAAGTGACCTTGGCCTTGTAGCCACGATTGCCCAGGTGGCGCAACAACGCCAGGCGTTCATCGGCGTTTTCTTCCAGTACCGGGGCCCGGGCAATCACCAGCGGTTCATCCAGGTGGGCCAGCCCGTTGAGGCCGCCCTGCTCGATGATGCGCAGCAACAAGTCGAATTCCAGCGCCTTGCTGAAGTCAGGCTGGTAGCCGCCGACTTCAATAAACACTTCCCGGCGGATCAGCCAGTGACGCGCCATCAGGGCCGGCAGGCTTTGCAGCAAATCAAGGTTGAAACCCGGACGGAACACGTCCACCAGCGCGCCTTCGGCGGTGCGCTGGATTTCGTCGGTGGCGACGGCACGGCATTGCGTGTCAGACAGCAGTTCCAGGCTGGCGCGCAACAGGCCGCCGGCGGTGAACTCGTCGCCGGCTTCAGCCAGCATCAGCCAGTCGCAAGGCGACTGACGAGCACTCTGGTTCAGTTTGTCGACGTAGTTGCCTGGCGTGACCCGGACAAAGTGCAGAGTGTTCTGCGCGGTGGTCGCCGCTGGGGCTTCACCGGTGGTGAAGACCACAATCCTGAACGCCTTGGCGTGACCTTCGAGCAGGCTGTCGAGAGAGACTTGCAGCTTGTCGATATCGTTGTCCAGGTCCAGCAGGAAGATCCCGAACTGTGGACCGCCACCGTTGACCGCCAGGTGTTGGGCGATCGACTCCGCCTCGTCAGCATCAGGCTGGCGGGGCGCGAGCCATTTGAGCAGGCGACCGGAGAGCATCTTGTCGAACGCTGCACAATTACCCTCGACCGACACCGCCTCAAGGCGTGCAGCCCAGTCGCGCAGGGACTGCGCCTCTTCATCTTCGCCCAGCAATTCCAGCTGAGTGACCAGACGCTTGACCACCGTGCGGTTGAAAACGTTGCTGTCGTGGGCTTGCCACAAACGGTCGACCACACTTTCCGGCGTGTCGTTGTTACGCGCCAGCATCAGGCTCTGCTGACGGGTCCAGATACCCTCCAGGCCTGCCAACTGAACGCGACCGGCCGGCATGGCGTGCAACAGGAACTCGAACTGGGTCAACTGATCGAAAAACGCCTGGTTGTAGAACGGCATTTCGACATATTGCTTGGGGCCGAAACGGCGCTCAGGGCCTTTCTCGACGTTCGTCCAGGCGGACTCGATAATCAGCTCGGTGGTCAGTGCGCGACCGGTGCGCAAACTATCGGCCAGGGCTTCAAAGCTTTGCAGCGCGAACTGCCGGCCTTGCTCCGGGTCTTGGCCTTGAACTTGAGTCGGCAGCCCGAAGAGGAACGCGGCGAAGGCTTCACGCTCGGCGACCGACTTGGCATCGGTATGAGCCAGCGTGTGGAAGATCTCGGTGTTGTGGTCGGAGTACCCGTAATTCATCTCACGCACGACATACGGGATCGGCAGAATCCGCGCCTTGCCCCGCGCCAGCATGTAATGCGTGTGACCGATTTCCTGCCATTGAAAGGACGTATCGTGGGGCATGACCTGATACCAGTCACGTACCAGGTCGGTGCGCTGCACGGCATAAAATGGCGGGAGGTACTGGTGCATGTAATCGAGCACACGCTCCTCGGCGTGCTCGGAGCAATAGTCTTCGCAAACCTTCTTGTCACGCCGCAAGTAGCTGACGCTATTGGGTTGTGACAGGTACATCATGCTGTAACCGTGGCACAGGCCGTAGTCAGGATTGGCCTCCATGAATGCCACGGCTGCGCGCAGGGCGTCATGCACATGGAAGTCATCGTCGGCGGCGAACACCATGAACGGTGTGGTCACTTGCTCCACGCCAAAGGCCAGCTTGGCACGAACACCCCAGTAGCCAAACTGCGGGACATGCTGGTAGTCCACATTTTCAAATTGCCCGGCCAGGCCTGGCTGGCCTTCAGTCGAAGAATCGAGCACCAGAATCCTGCAAGGCAAGTCGCTGTAGAAACGTGCAGCCCGACGTAAAAACGCCGGCCGCTCGTGAGACATCAGCACCACGGTCAACTGTTCGTTGAGTGCCAGCCCGTGTCCAGAATTGTTCTTGCCTTGCATACCTTTCCCCACAACGGCTTATCGCCGAAAAAACCCAACGATGTCTTGTCGATTACCGCACGCGACGCAGATAGCCATCCGGCGCGACGGTGATCAGCAGCTTGCTGTGAATGGCCTGGTCGATTTCAAAATCACGGTTTTCTTCCAGGTAGGCCCATACCGCGGTCTTCGGGTTGTCGCCCTTGCCCCACGGGCGATCCGGGAAGGCGTCTTCCGGCATGTCTTCCACCACGGTATCCATCACCACGCAGTAGCTGCCCACCGAGGTCATCGGCGCGTAGGCCCGCAGCTCTTCAAGGACGTGCTCGTGGGTGTGATTGGAGTCCAGGACCACCAGCACTTTCTTGCCTTCGACACGCTGACGGACCTGATCGACGATCGCCGGATCGATACTCGAACCCTGGATCATCTGGATCCGCTTGCTCATTGGATGCGCTTCGATCGCTTCACGGTTGTGCTGACGGATATCGATGTCGACGCCCAACACCTCACCATGGCCGATCAGTTCCAGCATCGAGGCGTAAAACACCAGCGAGCCGCCGTGGGCGATACCGGTCTCGACAATGATGTCCGGCCGCAGCGCCCAGATGATCTCCTGCATGGCGACCATGTCCTGGGGGAACTGAATGATCGGGCGGCCCATCCAGCTGAAGTTGTAGGTGTACTTATGCCTGGCGGTCGTCCCAACCCAGTCCAGCGACGTGGCTTGCAACGCTTTGTCCTGTTGCAGGCCTTCGATGTTCTCTTTTACTTCTTCACGAAACTGCTCATGAGGATTCATTACAGGCTCTCCGGAAATTAGTCGCGGTGGTTACTTGAAAACCCGACCGTCTTGAATGGAAACAGAATTGGTCTTGATGGTCCTGGCGGGACTGCCCACTACAACCGCGAAGTCTGGAACGTCTCTGGTCACCACGGCGCCCGCACCGATGGTGACCCAACGACCAATGCGCAAACGCGGCAGGATCGTCGCGTTGGTGCCGATGAAGGTGCCGTCACCGATCTCGACACAACCGGCAATGCAGACACCCGGCGCCATGAACACCGAATGGCCGATCTGCCCTTCATGCCCGACCACGCTGCCAGCACTGATACTGGTGTTGTCACCCAGGCTGACTTGCGCCTGCATGATCACGCCCTCTTGCAGATAGGTGCCGACGCCCATCGTGGTCATCGTCAGATCGATGCCCGGGTGGATGAAGTTGCCCAGGGTGCCACCCGCCTCGACGATCTCGCAGGTGGTCCGATGACGCAGCGCGGTGCTACCGGTGATCAAATTGACAAAACGTGTGTCGGGCCCGTTCAGCTCGGCCACCTTGTCGGTGCCACCCACCACTGGCACGCCATAAAACAGCGTGCCTTGCTTCGCCGGATCATTATCGAGAAAGGCGAACTGCACATCCGGCTGGCTGCGTTGCAGGGTGAGGATCATCCGTACCGCTTCAGGGTTGGCCGCCCCCAGCAGGTAAAACTTCATAGCCGGGTCCTTTTGAGCACCAGCGCGCGCAACACCTCGATGACCCGGTGTTGATCGTCATCGGTCATGTCGTGGTAGCTCGGCAGATTGATCGCGCGCTCCGGCAGCGAATGCGCCACGGGCGAGTCAGCCGTCAGTTCGCTGAACATCGGCAAGGACGATAGCGGCCAGAAGAACACCCGCGCGTCGATATCGGCGGCCTGGAAGGCTGCGATCAACATGTCCCGCGTAATCCCCAGTTCGCGGTCAAAGACCACGGTGGGCATCCAGTAACCGTTGCGCACATGCTCGGGCTCAGGGTTCATGGACAAACCCGGCAATGCAGCCAGGGCGTCGGCGTAGTTGGCGAAGATCGCACGCTTGCGTTCGATCAACTCGTCGATCCGCTCAACCTGCGCGCAACCGACGGCCGCTTGCAGGTTGCTCATTTTGTATTTGAACCCCAGGAAATCCGGCCAGAACTGTTTGCTGCTGCCCGCCACCCGGCCATGGTTGGACAGGGTCAGTACGCGCTCATACAGGGCCTTGTCCGAGGTCACGAAGATGCCGCCTTCGCCGGTGGTCATGGTCTTGGTGCCGTGAAAGGAGAACGCGCCGAACGCGCCCAGCGAGCCAGCCGCCTGACCGCGCCACTGCGAGCCAATTGCCTCGGCTGCGTCTTCGATGACGGGCAGGCCAAACTCGCGACCGATGGCCAGCAACGCATCCATGTCGCAGAGATTGCCATAGAGGTGCACCGCCAGAATCGCTTTGGTTCGTGGGGTAATCGCCCGTCGAACCTGCTGCGGGTCGAGGCACCAACTGTTCGCCAGTACGTCGACGAACACCGGCGTCGCGCCCAGATAGGTGACTGGGGCGGCCGAAGCGATCCAGTTGGTATCGGCGAGGATCACCTCGTCGCCGGCACCGATGCCCAGTGCCGCCATCCCCATGTGCAGCGCGCCGGTGCAACTGGACGTTGCAATCGCATAGGTCGCACCCACGTGCTCGGCAAAGGACTTTTCGAACCGCGTCAGGTATTCGTAGCAACGCTCTCCCCAACCATGGCGGACGGCATCGAGTACATAGTCAGCTTCCAGCTCACCGACACTGGGTTTGGTGTAATGAATTCGGCTCATCGAATGATCAACTCGGGAATGGCAATGACAAAACGACCGTCCCATGCGCGAATGCCGGCAAAGGCCTGGGTGATCTCATCCAGCAGGTTCCACGGCAGCACCAGCACGTAGTCCGGTTTCTCGATGTCGATCTGTGCCGGCGACACGATCGGAATGCGGCTGCCGGGCAGGTACTTGCCTTGCTTGTGCGGGTTGGCATCGGCAACCCAGGCCAACAGGTCCGGCTTGACCCCGGCGTAGTTGAGCAGGGTGTTGCCCTTGGCGGCGGCGCCGTAGCCGACCACGCGCTTGCCATCGGCCTTGGCCTGCAACAAAAAGCGCAGCAGGCCATGCTTGATGCGCTCGGCGGCGGGGGCCAGGGTCGTGTAGTACGCCGGTGTTTTCACTCCGGCGGCGAGTTCGGCCTGCAGTTGTTGCCGGACCGCCGGTTGCACTTCGCGACGCTCGCCGTCCAGTCGCTGCACGAACACCCGCAGCGAACCGCCATGGGTCGAGAGCTGGCTGACGTCGAACACTTGCAGGCCATTGCGCTCGCACAAGGTCTGCACAGCGGTCAGCGACAGGTAGGAATAGTGTTCGTGGTACAGCGTGTCGAACTGCTGGCCGGCCATCAGCGTCAGCAATTGCGGGAATTCGAAGGTCGCCACGCCCGTCGGTTTGAGCAGGGTTGCGAAACCGCACAGAAAATCGTTGATGTCCGGGACGTGGGCCAACACGTTGTTGGCGGCCATCAGGTCGGCGCCCCAGCCTTCGCATTTCAGCTGCGTGGCACTGTCGCGACCGAAAAACAGTTCGCGGATCTCCAGGCCTTTTTCCCGCGCCGCTTGCGCGGTGCTGCGGGTCGGCTCGACGCCCAGGCAAGGGATGCCGCGCCGGGCCACGTACTGCAACAGGTATCCGTCATTGGCCGCGACTTCCACCACGCGACTGTCGGCGGTCAGGCCGAAGCGCTCGACCATCTCGGCCACATAGCGCTCTGCATGGGCCAGCCAGGTGCTGGAGAACGAACTGAAGTAGGCGTACTCGGCGTCGAACAGGCTGTCGGCGCTGGTGTAGTCCTCGGTTTGCACCAGCCAGCACTGCTGGCACACGGCAACCTTCAGCGGCACCCATTGTTCGGCCTGCTCCAGCTGGTCGGCACGCACGTAGGCATTGGACGGCGGCGAGGTGCCCAGATCGATCAGCGGCAGGGTCAGCGCTGTCGCGCAACCACGGCAGTTCATAGACGCACTCCGGCAAAGTGTTCATCGATCAGCGGATGACTGGCATCGCGCACCGACAGATTATTGACAGGCAACGGCCAGGCAATCGCCAGCCTTGGATCGAGCACCGACAAACCACCTTCGTGTTCCGGTGTGTAGTCGTTGCTGTGCAGGTAAAGCAGCTCGGCGTCGGCACTCAGGGTCTGGAAGCCGTGGGCGAACCCGGCCGGAATCAACAGGCTGCGGCCATCGCCGGCACGCAGGTGTTCGGCGTGCCAATGCAGGAAAGTTTCGGAGTCGGGACGCAAATCCACCGCGACATCCCAGACTTCACCGCGCAGGCAGGTGATCAACTTGGCTTCCGGCGCGCGCTCATTCTGGTAATGCAGGCCACGCACACTGCCGCGTTCGCGGGTGCAGGAATGATTGATCTGGCGGATATGAAACGCTTGGCCAAACGCACTCAGGCTGCCCTCGCAAAACAACCGGGAAAAGTGCCCGCGCTCGTCCTCGAAGCGTTTGTGCTGCACGCAGAACAACCCCTTCAACGGCAACGCCTTCAGTAGAAATTCACTCACAGCGCGCCTCGGTACAGGTTCAATTGCGCCAGGCTGATGGCGCGCATGTCATCGCCGTTCTGCCATGCCAGATGCCAATCCAGGGTCTGGGTCAGGCACTGCTGCAACGACCAGCGCGGTTGCCAGTCGAGCAATTGACGGGCGCGGCTGCTGTCCAGGCGCAACAGGCCGGCCTCGTGCATATCGCTCGGTTCGATGCGCAGTCCGCGCGCTTGCGGCCAACGGCTGGCGAGCAGTTCGACCACTTCACCGACGCTGCACATGTCCGCTTCACCGGGACCGAAATTCCAGGCGCCGGCGAATTTCGGGCCTTGCTCATACAGGCCGGCAGCCAATTGCAGATAGCCGGCCAGGGGTTCCAGCGCGTGTTGCCACGGGCGCACCGCCTGCGGATAACGCAAGGTCACGGGCTCGTCGGCCGACCATGCCCGTAGCACATCTGGAATCAACCGCTCCGGGGCGAAGTCGCCGCCACCGAGCACGTTGCCGGCGCGGGCCGTGGCCAACGCCAGGCCATGCTCGGCGTGCTTTTGGGGCGCAAAGAACGAGGCGGCATAGGATTGCGCCAGCAATTCGCAGCACGCCTTGCTGCTGCTGTAGGGGTCGTGCCCGCCCAACGCTTCGTTCTCGCGGTACGGCCACAGCCATTCCTGATTGGCGTAGACCTTGTCGGTGGTCACCAGCACGCAGGCGCGCACGCCGCCGACCTGACGGATCGCTTCGAGCAGGTTGAGGGTGCCCATGACGTTGCTGGAGTACGTGCCCAACGGGTCGCGATAACCTTCGCGCACCAGCGGCTGGGCCGCCAGGTGCAGGACGATTTGCGGCTGGACCTCGGCGATCAGCTCCAGCAACGCGCCCAGGTCACGCAAGTCACCGCGCTGATCGTTGATGCCTTCGTGAACGCGAGCCAGTTCGAACAGGCTCGGCTCGGTGGACGGGTCGAGGGAAAACCCGCTGACCTCGGCACCCAGGCTTTGCAACCACAACGTCAGCCAGCTGCCCTTGAACCCGGTGTGGCCGGTGACCAGCACCCGCTTGCCGCGCCAGAATTGCGGGCTCAGTCCCATTGTTTCCATGGGGCCTCCCCGCTCTGCCACAACGCCTCGAGGTGGTTCTTGTCACGCAGGGTGTCCATCGGTTGCCAGAAACCATCGTGCTGGAACGACATGAGTTCGCCGCGCTCGGCCAGGCCGTCCAGCGGGCCGGACTCCCACGAGGTGTCATCGCCGTCGATCAACGGCAGCACCTTGGGCGACAGGACAAAGAACCCGCCATTGATCCAGCCACCGTCGCCGCGAGGTTTTTCGGTGAATCCCAGGACCTTGTCGCCATCGCGGTTGAGCGCGCCGTAGCGACCTGGCGGCTGTACCGCGGTAACGGTCGCCAGTTTTCCGTGCTTGAGATGAAAATCCACCAAGGCACCGATATTAAGGTCCGACACGCCGTCGCCGTAGGTAAAGCAAAAGGCCTGTTCGTCTTCAAGGTAGCGTCGGGCGCGACGCAAGCGGCCGCCGGTCATGGTCTCTTCGCCAGTGTCGATCAGTGTGACGCGCCATGGCTCGCTGTAGTTCTGGTGAACATCCATGCGGTTGTTGCGCATGTCGAACGTGACGTCGGATGTGTGCAGAAAATAGTTGGCGAAAAAGTCCTTGATCGCATAGCCCTTGTAGCCAAGGCAGATCACAAAATCGTGGATTCCGTGAGCGGAGTACTGTTTCATGATGTGCCAGAGAATTGGCTTGCCGCCGACCTCGATCATCGGCTTGGGCTTGAGGTGTGACTCCTCGCTGATGCGCGTACCCAGGCCACCCGCCAAAATAACTGCCTTCATCCCCTTTCCCTCTTGTTCGTCACAGGGCTCAGCCAAGCTGTATCAAGCTTTTGCGGGCCATCTGGGTTAAACCTGCCGCCGTTCTGGACGCCACCGGACTCACCGGAAGTGCTCGTTTTATGGCGATATAAGGGGGACTTGCAGGAAACGCGCCAGCTCCCTCAATCCGCTACCAGGCATGTAGGAGCCGTTCATCCCGTTCACCCGCGTTATCGTTAACGACCATCGCCAGCAAGCTGGCTCCTACAAGGGGCCGTGCCCATGCTCAAGCCAGTGAAATAAGCAAAAAAAAGGCAGGCGACTCAACGTCGCCTGCCTGGTCTGGAGAGAGGTGCGAACGGTCAGTCCGCCAGCCAGCCATTTTCCCAGTAGCGCAAATTGTCGCCGCGCAGCACGTAGTCACGCAGCACGATCTCGCGCAACTCATCGCCCATGCGATAGCTGGCGTCCGGATCGGCCAGGTGCATGCGGATCGCCTGCAGCCATTCATCCGTGGAGTTGGTCTTGATCCGGGTGCACGGCAAGTAGCCGCGATAGGCTTCGGTGTCGGTGCAGATCACCGGGTAACCGCAGGCGCCATACTCCAGCAAACGCAGGTTGCTCTTGCAGTCGTTGAAGATGTGGAACTCCAGCGGCGCCAACGCCAGATCCAGGTTCAGGCTGGCCAGCTTGGCCGGGTACACGTCCAGTCCGATCACGCCATGGAATTCATGCATGTACGGGCGCAGATCGTCCGGGCACATGCCGAAGAACACCCAGTCGACTTCATTGGCCAGTTCGCGGACCACATCGGCGATCACCGCCAGATCACCGTGGTGGCTGGTACCGCCACCCCAGCCGACCCGAGGTTTTTTCGAGGTGCGGTGCTGACTGCGCAGGTCGGTCCACAAGTGCGACGCCAACATGTTGGGCACCACGCGAATGTCGTGATGCATGTCCGACAGCGCGTTACCCAGCGGCTCGGTGGAGACCACTACCCGATCGCACATGCCGATGGCGCGCCGGACCAGCTTCTCCATTTCGTCCTTGCCCGGCATGTTGCGGATATGCGCATTGCGGTGCGGGACGTTGATCACGAAGTCATCCAGCTCATAGATGCGCCGTGCGCTGGAATACTTTTGCAGGCTCGGGATTTCGTTGATCGGACCTTCGGAATAGCGCCCCTGCAAGATGATCACGTCAGGCGAATGGCGTTCGACTTCGATGATGGTCGGCAGGTTGTAATGAATGCGCCCCTGAGCCCTGCCGGCCGCCTCGAGCTCGATCAGCGGTTGCGTGACCCGGTAATGGCCGATGGCGGATGCGTTGACCGGCAACGCGAGAATCTTCGGCAAGTGCGCCTTGGAAAACGGGCTCCAGCCGGATCGCAGGCCGGGCTCGAGACTGAAGCTCGCCCCGCCCAATCCCTGCAACGCCAGGTTGGTGTTGTAGGCCGGATCACGGGCCACGATCGGCAGCCAGCGCTTATAGAAAACTTCCTGTTCCTGCTCGGCCCGGGCCTGATCACCTTCCTGCGCAACCGCACCCGGTTGCGCGCCCAACGCCAGTTGAGCGTGAGGCGTCCAGACCACCAGGTAACCTTCCTGGCCGACGCGCAGACACAGATCCACCTCGTTGAGGGACTGCGCCAGGTCCTGCTCATCCAGGCCACCGACCGCATCAAAAACCGCCTTGCGCACCATCAGGCAATCGCCGCCGACGGCACTGAAATTGTGAGCGACCTGCAAGCGGTACATGTAGCCCGCCGCGTGCAGCGTCTCACCATGGAATGGCACGCCGGCCGGCCCTTGCAACCCGAGGATCAGGCCGGCATGCAGCACGCGGCCATCGGGGTTGAACAGCTTGGCTCCGACCACGCCGACTTCCGGACGCTGTGCATGATTGAGCAACTCGCCCAGCCATTGCGCCTGGGTGATCACCGTGTAGGGATTGAGCATCAGGACGTATTCGCCAGCCGCCTGCTGCACGGCGAAATTACGCACCGCTGCCGCATTGCCTTGCAACTCACAGCGCAGCACCCGTATCCGCTCGCTGCCCAATTGCGCCATGCCGGCGAACCACTCAAGCGCCTCTGCGCCCTGGCTGCCATTGTCGACCAACAGCAACTCGTATTCGCCGTACGCGGTTTTCTCCAGCAGGCTTTCGACACAGCGTTGCAACGCCAGGGTCTGGTCCTTGCCGACGATCACGATCGACACCAGCGGCCGATCGGCATGCAGGTAATCGACCCGGTTGAGCAGCGGCGAACTGCCCTGGCGAATGTCGTGGGCGACACCCAGGCGATGCAAATGCGCCTCCAGCAGGCGCGGATTGGTGTCCACCACGTCCGGCAGCGACAGCCATTTGGCCAAATCGAATGCCGACTCCAGCAGCACCTCGCAAACGTGCCCGATCACCTGCGTGCCGGCACTTTCAACCATTCGCCACAAGACATCGTGAGGGGCCAGTTCGCCGTAGGTCGAATCGAAACCACCGAGCGCCAGGAACTGCTCGCGCTGGAACGCCAGCGCTCGCCCGACGTAAGGGTAGCTGCGCATGAGGTCGAGGTTGAAGTCCGGTTTGAATGCAGGTTCGGCCGACTCCCCCTGATGCAGGCCACCTTCGTCGCTGTACAGGCAGGTCAATTCGCGTGACAGCGCAATTCGCTCAGCCATGACCAGCAAGGCCGGCGCAACCAGACGATCACCGGCTCGCAGCAGATAGAACCAGTCAGCGCCTTCCAGTTGTGGCAACAGCTCGTTGAGCTGCTGCTGCCAGTCGTCCTGCAAAGGCAAGCGGAACACACGCTCGTCCAGCCTGGCGTCAGTACAGGATGCCGATAGCACCAGCGTCAGTTCAGGGGCGTAATCCTGCTCCGCCAGTGATTGCAGGGTGAGTTCCAGCGCCGAACGGCTGCCTTGCTCATCAATGATGATCGGCACGATTTTGGGTCGGGTTGGCCAGGCTTCCAGCGTGTCCGGCAGCAGTTCGCGCTGACCGTCAGTGAGCGTGCGACACGCCAGCCACTGGGCATACAACTGGGCGAAACTGACACTGGCGATGCCGACGTGCCAATCCTGGGTGGTCTGTTTCGTACCCAGGGTCCGGCTCAGCGGCAACTCTTCCCAAACCCGTGGCGTTTCGTCCACCTGGGTCAGAGGTACGTAGCGTACCCAACCCTGAGCCGGTGCGGACTCGCCACCACGGGCCTTGAGCATTTGCGACAACCATTGCCGCTCGGTTTCGGCCGCGTCCTTCATCGATTGCTGGCCGCTCAAACGCTCCGGATACAAGCGTTCCACGCCGAGCACGTGATTGGAAACCGCCAGATTGCCACGCCGCATCAGGCAGACGTACAAGGCGAAATCGAGGGTCGCGACGAAGCAATGGCCGGGCTGAGTCAGCGCCGGGAACAGTTCGAGCACGTCAGCCCGACGGAACATCGCGTTACTGAAGCCACCGAGGATGTTGACCGGGAAGTTTTCGAAGATCGCCAGCAAGTCCTCGCCCTTGAACACCCCGCCCACCGGGGAAAGCGGAGTGTTCTCCAGGCGCGAAGGCAGCGGCATGTCGTCGGCATCCCAGAGCAGCCGCTGGGCCACCACCAGATTGACGTCAGCGCTGTCGATGAGCGCCTGGGCCTGAACCTCGATGCAGGCCGAGAACAACTGGTCATCATCACAAAGAAACTTGATGTACTCGCCTTGCGCCTGCTCCAGGCAAGCCTGAAGGTTGCCCACCAGGCCCAGGGTTCGGGCGTTGCGCACATAGCGCACGGTCGCGCCCTGCTCAACCGCCGAAGCCACGATCTCTTCGATCTCATGACCGCGACTGTCATCGCAAACGATGATTTCCAGATTGCCGTAGCTCTGGCTCACAGCCGTGTGCAACGCACGACCGAAAAAGCGTGGATTGAAGGCGGGGATGACCAGGCTGACAAGCGGAAGTGAATTCACGGCGGGCTCACAGGCGGCGCGAGCCCGCCCTGAAAAGCGAGCCCTTTGTTACCGCAAAAAAGACGATAAATGCTCAAGGGGCAAGGCAAGCGGGCACCTGCGCGCCCGACCACCGTCAGATCTTGTTGAACAGGCCCAGCTGGGAAATCTTGCTGAATGCCAGCTGTGCAGCCTGCAACATGGTCTGCTGCAAGGTCAGGCGGGTCATGACTTCAGCCGGGTCCGAATCGCGAATCGACGACTGGCTCGCGGTGTTCGCAAGGGTCAGGCTTTCGTTGGTCGCGGTCTGGTTATCCAGCGCCTGACCACGGGCACCAATCGAGGTGATGGCCGAGCCGATCTGGTTGGCCGCACTGTCGATGTTGCCCATTCCCGACTCCATGGCGCCGAGAAACTTCTGCTTGGCCACCGGGTCGCCGTCGATTGGCGTATTCAGTGCGGTGATCATCTGGCCCAGGGTGTCGAGCACGTTCTGGGTCTGATGATTATTGGATTGAATCACGAACTGATCGCCGGACGCCGGGACGCCGCCGCCCAAGGCAAAGGTCACGCCCGCCGCAGTCGCGTTGCCGCCGGATACGGTGCCCGACGATACCGGCTTGCTGTCGGCGGTGATCGGCGCCGCATACAGGTCGAAAGCGGTGGCGCTGGTGAACTTGAGGATCGCCCCGCCCGACGGGAACGCATTGGTGTACGCCGTCGGGTCCGTCACGCTGGAGCCGGTGATGACCGCGGTCGACGGGTTCCCGGCGCTGCGCGACGTGTTGAAGGTGTCCGACGAGGAAGACAGGTTGAAACTGTGACCGGCGATCACCGCATCCGGGTTGGTATCGCCGGTTTTGAGGTTGATGTTCAGTTTCAGGTCGACGCCACGGAAACTGACCGTCTGGTTGGCACCATTGGCGTTGCTGATGACGCCGTTCTGGCTGGCTTCGGTGGTCACGTCGTTGCCCAGCGAGTCGGTGATCTTCAACTGGGTGCTGCTGAGGAAACTGACGGTGTAGGGCTGGCCGCCCGTGAACTTGGCGTTGTAGGTAGAGCTGGCGCCGACCGTCCCGTTGGACAACACCACGCGACCATCATCCACCGCCGGAGCGGTCAGGGTCGCCTTGGTACGGCTGGTGTTGATGGTCTGCTGGAACGCATCCCAACCGGTGGTGTTGGTCGCCACCGTCATGCCATCGCCGATGCCGAGGTCGACGCTGGTCTGGTCACCGTTGTAGGTGTAGGTGCCGTCCGAGTTCTGCGAGTAAGGCGCGGTGTCGGTTTTCGAACCGGAGAACAGGTAGTTGCCACTCGAATCCTTGGAGTTCATCAGGCCCAGCACTTGTTGCTGGATCTGCCCCAGTTCCGACGCATAGGCCTTGCGGTCCGCGTCGGTGGCAATGCCGTTGCTGGCGGCGAGGGCCAATTCCTTGGCGCGCTGCAAAGCAGTACCGATGGCGTTGAGCGTCGTTTCCTGCAGGCTCAATGCATTCTTGGTGCTGCCGATGTTGGTGCCGTACTGATCAAGCATCGCGCTCTGCTGGCCCAGTTGCAGCAAACGACCGGCGCCGATCGGATCATCGGCAGCGGTATTGATACGGGTCAGGCTGCTGGCTTCATTGCTGGTCGCGATGGCCTTGTTGAAGTTGCGCTGGTAATTGGCAGCGGTGATTTCGTAATACTGGGCGGTGGAAATGCGCATGAATTACGACTCCTTAAAGGCTGTTGATCAGCGTGGTGAAAATTTCCTGCGCAGCCTTGATGATCTGCGAAGACGCGGTGTAGTACTGCTGGTACTTGACCAGGTTGCCGGTCTCTTCGTCCAGGTCTACCCCGGAATTCGAATCCCGCGCCCCTTTGGCATTGGCCAGGATCGCCGTGGTGGCTTCGCTGTCGGACTTGCCCTGGGCTGCCTTGGCGCCGACGTTGGTGACCAGCTTGTTGTAGGCGTCGGTCAGGCTGATGCCCTTGCTCGCCGTGCCGGTGTCTACCGTCTGTCTGGTTTGCAATCCGACCAGCGCCTGGGCGTTGCGGTTGTCCGAAGACGCCGCGCCAGTCAGGTTGATGGTGAAACTTTCACCGCTGGCCGGCGTGGCACCGACCGTGGTCTGCACGGTGAAGGTCTTCTGCACGGCCGGCGTGACACTGGTGTCCATGACCGGAGCACCACTGGCATCGACCATGCCCACTTTCAGGTTCAAGGTGTTGCTCTGGCCGGGAACAATGGTGCCGGCGCCGATCGAGTTACCCTTGGCATCGACCATGTTGTAGGTCTGGCTACCGCCGCTGGCTGCCCCGAACACCAGCTTGACCGGTGTCGAGTACTTGAGCGCGGTCTGCATTTCCGCCTGGGCCGCCGGGTTGTAGATATCGAGGGTGCTGGTCAGCGTCGGCTGGGTGTAGGTGCCGGTGTTGTTGGCACTGGTCACGCCGGTCAGGGGGGCTGCGGCCGCGATTTTTTTCGGGTCGGTGAGCACGGTCTGGATACCGGCCGCCGCGCCGCGGGTCGGTGTCACCTTGAACGAATCGCCGGCGCTCAGCGCACCGCCGTTCAGGTTCAGGCTGAAGCCGTCGATCACCGGAGCCGGAGTCGTGGTGGTGCTGAACGCGCCCATGTCGGTGCCGTCCGAGCGCTTGACGGTGTAGTTGGTCGCGCTGGTGAACGTCACCTGATAGTCGCTGGTGGTCAGCTTGCCGGTGTCCTTGATGGTGACATCCAGGTTGCCGGAGCCGGCACTGTTGCCCGCCGCCGCAATGCTGCGCTGACTGATCAGCGCGGCACTGTTGATGTTGCTGAAGATCGCCGCGCCGAAATCACCGTTCTTGTCGATGCCCTGCGCCTGCTGACGATTGATCTGGTCCGCCACCACCAGTGCAACGCGCCCCAGTTCATTGAGCGACGGGTCGAGCACTTCCTTGCGGTAGGTCAGCAGGCCACCGATTTCACCGCCGCTGACCACCGAAGTCACGTCGATGGTGCTGGAGCCACGGTTGAGCTGCAACGCCATGCGCGATGGGTCATCCTTGCCCGGCACGGTTTGCAGGGTGTTGGTAGTGTTGCCGACCACCAGTGGCTGACCGCTGCCGATGTAGACGTCGTAGCTGTTGCCACGCTCGACCACCTGGGTACCGACCAGCTCGGACAGTTGACGCACGGCTTCGTTGCGCGAATCGAGCAGGTCGTTGGGCTGGTTGGTGCCGGTGGAGAGTTCGGAAATCTTCTGATTGAGCGTGGCAATCTTGGTGGACAGCTTGTTCACCTGATCCGCCATGTCGCCCAGGCTGCCGTTCAGGTTGGTGTTCTGGTCGTTCAACTGCTTGGCAATCGAATTGAAGCGGGCGGACAGGGCCTGCGCACCGGTCAGCACCGACTGGCGGGACGTGTCGTCGGTGGCCGAAGTCGAAACGCCCTGCATCGAGGTGAAGAACTTTTGCAGCACACCGGTCAGCCCGGTGTTGGTATCGGAAAGCGTGGCGTCCAGCGGAGTGGCCTGAGCGTTGTACGACGCCGCTTCACTGTCGAGCGAGGTGGCGGTACGCAGCTGAGAATCGAGATAGGAGTTGTACACGCGGCGCACATCGGCCAGCGTCGTGCCGGTACCGATGAACACGTTGCCGTACTGAATCGAGCCTTTGGTGCCCTGCACAGTTTGCTGGCGCGAGTACCCGGCGGTGTCGACGTTGGCAATGTTGTTACCCGTCGTCACCAACGAGTTATGGCCAGCATTCAGCCCCGACATCCCGATATTGAGCAAACTCATGTTTCAGACCTTATACCTTGTGCCTATAAAGGCGTGGTGGAAACGCCCGCCGCAGCGTAGTTCTGGTAACTCGTCATCTGCTTGGCTATCTGCGAAATCTTGCTCGCGTAGTCCGGGTCGGTTGCGTAACCGGCCTTCTGCAACTCGCGTACAAACTGTTCTGGGTTATCGGCCGACTTCACGACATCTTGATAGCGATTATTGGTCTGCAACAAAGTCACAAGGTCATGGAAACTGTCCTTGTAGGAGTCGTAGGAACGGAACTCGGCCGTCTCCTTGACCATCTGCCCGTTTCGGAATTCGCTGGTGATCGCCCGCGCCGAATTACCCTGCCAACTGTTGCCGGCCTTGATGCCGAACAGGTTGTGGCTGCTGCTGCCGTCCTGAGCACGCATGACCGACTTGCCCCAGCCGGTTTCCAGGGCCGCCTGGGCCACCAGGTAACGCGGATCGACACCAATGCGGGCCGCCGCTTCCCTGGCCATCGGCAACATGGTGTTGACGAACTGGTCAGCGGAACCGAAGGCTTTCTTCGCTGGCGCCAGCGGAATCTGCGCCATGGCGCGACCGTAGATCTGCATGCCGCCAGAGGAGGATTGCTGCGCAGTCGCCAGCCAGTCGCCGTTGTACAGCGGTCCCGTGCCGGTGCTTGTCGCGCGCTCAGGCAACGGGGTCTTGTTGATCGTCGTGGCCGCGGGCGTCGCTGAAGGCACCAGCCCGGCCAATAGACGATCAGCCAGCTTCGGCGGCAATGCCAGGCGTCGCTGATTGATCAGCGCCATGTCATTGCGATGACCACCCTCACCCGCCTCCTGCGGCGCATGGACCGAGCGCGAAGCCCACAACGGACGCTGCCCATTGACCCGCGACAGCGGTCCGTTGATAGCCACCGTGCCGGCCGCCACCGGTGTTTGCACGGCGGCTTTCGCGGCCTCTTGCTTGGCCAGAGACGCTGCGGCGGCTTCACCCGGCGCCAGCGGTTTGTTCTTCGACATCTGGCGCATCAGCACGTCAGCCAGGCCGATACCACCGCCCTCGCGGGACATGGAAACGGCCAGTTGCTGGTCGTACATTTCCTGATATTGCTTGGCTGCCGGGGTGTTCATCGGATTGTCCTGGCCCAGCGCTTCAGTGGCCGAACGCATGGACTTGAGCATTTCCCCGAGGAACAGCGACTCGAACTCCTGCGCCACCTTGCGCATGTTGTCGTCGCTGTTCTTGTCGCCGACCTTGAGCTGATTCAGACGATTGAGGTCCGAGTAGGAACCCGAATCGCTGCTGCTGACCAGACCGCTCTTGCGCATATCCACGATGGCCGTCCTCAGATCACGATCAGGTCGGCTTGCAGGGCACCGGCCTGCTTCAGCGCTTCAAGGATGGCCATCAGGTCACCCGGTGCCGCGCCGACCTGGTTCACCGCCCGCACGATCTCGTCGAGGGTGGTGCCAGGGCCGAACTTGAACATCGGCTTGGCTTCCTGCTGGGCATTGACCGTCGAACGCGGCACCACCGCCGTCGTGCCGTTGGACAGAGGGCCGGGCTGGCTGACGATCGGGTCTTCGGTGATGGTCACGGTCAGGCTGCCATGGGTCACGGCGGCCGGAGAAACCTTGACGTTCTGGCCGATCACGATGGTGCCGGTACGGGAGTTGATGATGACTTTCGCCACCGCCTGGCCCGGATCGATCTCGAGGTTTTCCAGGATCGACAGGTAGTCGACCCGCTGGCTTGGATCGAGCGGCGCGGTGACGCGAATCGAACCGCCGTCGATGGCCTGGGCCACGCCAGGGCCGAGCATGTTGTTGATCTTGTCGACGATGCGCTTGGCGGTGGTGAAGTCGGAACGGTTGAGGTTCAGCGTCAGGCTGTTGCCCTGGTTGAAACCGCTCGGCACCGCGCGCTCCACCGATGCACCACCGGGGATGCGCCCGGCCGACGGAACGTTGACGGTGATCTTCGAGCCGTCGCGCCCTTCCGCATCGAAACCGCCGACCACCAGGTTGCCCTGGGCCACCGCATAGACGTTGCCGTCGATCCCCTTGAGTGGCGTCAGCAGCAAGGTGCCGCCGCGCAAGCTCTTGGAGTTGCCGATGGAGGAAACAGTGATGTCGACCTGCTGACCCGGCTTGGCAAACGCCGGCAGATCGGCGCTGATCGACACGGCCGCCACGTTCTTCAACTGCACGTTGCCCGAACCCGGCGGCACCTTGATGCCGAACTGCGAAAGCATGTTGTTGAAGGTCTGCAGGGTGAACGGGGTCTGCGTCGTCTGGTCGCCGGTGCCGTTAAGCCCGACCACCAGGCCGTAGCCGATCAACTGGTTGGAACGCACGCCGGAAATGCTGGCGATGTCCTTGAGGCGCTCGGCTTGAGCATTGAAGGCTGCCGACAGCATCAGGGCGGCCACCATAAGGTGTTTGAAGTTCAACATGCTCAACTGGAAAGCCACCTAGAAAGGGAACAGCGGGCTGAGGAAGAAACGGTCGAACCAGCCTGGCTGACTCGCATCGGCAAACGAGCCGGTGCCCGAGTAGGTAATGCGCGCATCGGCGACACGGGTCGACGACACGGTGTTGTCGGTCGAGATGTCATCGGCGCGAACCAGGCCGGCAATCCGCACCAGCTCATCGCCGGTATTGAGGGTCATCCACTTCTCGCCGCGCACCGCGATGATGCCGTTGGGCAACACATCGGCAACGGTCACGGTGATCGAGCCGGTCAGGGTGTTGCCCTGCGCCGCCTTGCTGTCACCCTTGGTCGCGCGGTCACCTTCGTAGCTGGCACTCAGGCTCAGGTCACCATCGCCGAACGGGTTGTTGGTGGTGGCGCTGCTGCCGAACAGCGAACTCAGGCCGATGTTGGCCTTGCTGTTCTTGCCGATTTGCGAGTTGGCGTTTTTGCTGGCCTGGGTCCTTTCGTTCAGGGTGATGGTGATGACGTCACCGACCCGGAACGCCTTGCGGTCGCTGTAGAGGTTCTGTTCGAAACCGGCCTGATAGATCGAGCCGTTGTTGGCGGCCGCCGGCAACGGCGTGCGCGGCAACACCGGGGCGTAGTAAGGGTCATTGGGCTTGGGCGTCGCAGGCACGCAGCCTGCGAGCGCGGCGATCCCACTCAGTGCCAGAACAGATACATAGCGATTCATGACCCTACCTCACGGTGTTGCAGGCAGCCTCATGGCCGCCCCATAGACTTGATTACAGGTTCTGCGTTACGAACGAGAGCATCTGGTCGGCGGTGGAGATCACCTTGGAGTTCATCTCGTAGGCGCGCTGGGTGGTGATCATGTTGACCATCTCCTCAACGGTGCTGACGTTGGACGTTTCCAGGGTGTTCTGCAGCGTGGTGCCGAAACCGTTCAGGCCCGGTGTGCCGACTTGCGGCGCACCACTGGCGGCGGTTTCCAGGAACAGGTTGTTGCCCACTGCCTGCAGGCCGGCCGGGTTGATGAAGTCGGCGGTCTGCAGGTTGCCGATCACCTGGGCAGCCGGGTTGCCGGCAACCGTGATGGACACGGTGCCGTCGCGGCCGACGGTGAAGGTCTGCGCGTCGTTCGGAATGACAATCGCCGGCTCCAGGGCAAAGCCGCTGGCGTTGACGATCTGGCCGTTGGAGTCCAGGTGGAAGGTACCGTCACGGGTGTAGGACGTGGTGCCGTCCGGTTGCAGGATCTGGAAGAAACCGCGACCGTCGATGGCCATGTCCAGTGGCTGCTCGGTGGTTTGCAGGCTGCCGGCGGTGAAGTTCTTCTGGGTGCCGACGATGCGCACACCGGTACCCAGTTGCAGACCCGACGGCAGTTCGCTGTCCTGGGTCGACTGGGCGCCTGGCTGACGCTTGATCTGGTAAAGCAGGTCCTGGAACTCGGCGCGATCACGTTTGAAACCCGTGGTCGACACGTTCGCCAGGTTGTTGGAAATGGTGGTCAGGTTGGTGTCCTGGGCGGACAGACCTGTTTTGGCAACCCATAGAGCCGGAAGCATTCGATTCTCCTCGTGCGCCTGTTTTACGGCGCGACGTTCTGGTAATTAGCTGATCTGCAAGACCCGAGCCATGGCCTGGTCATCGTCTTTGGCGGTGTTCATCATCTTGATGTGCAGCTCGAACTGCTTGGACAAGGCCAGTACCGAGGTCATCTCTTCCACGGCATTGACGTTGCTCGACTCAAGGAACCCGGACACCAGCTTGACGTCGGCATCGGCCTGCGCCGGCTTGCCGTCCTTGGTGTGGATCGAACCATCCAGGCCTTTGGTCATGTTCTTCAGGTCCGGGTTGACCAGCTTGATGCGGTCCACTTCAGCCATCACCCGCGGACCTTCGCCCATCGCGCGGATGCTGATGGTGCCGTCCTCGCCGACTTCGATCTGCTGCTCCGGCGGCACGGCAATCGGCCCGCCATTGCCCATGACCGGCATACCGTTGCCGGCACGCAGAACGCCCAGGGCGTCAACATTCAGGCTGCCGGTGCGCACGTAGCTTTCACCACCATCGGGATTCTGTACGGCAATCCAGCCGCCGCCCTGCACGGCAACGTCCAGGTCCCGGCCGGTTTCCACCAGTGAACCCGGGGAGAAATCCGTGGCCGGGCGTTCGGACATGGCAAACGCACGCGCCGGAAAGCTGTCACCAAACACCGGCATCGAACGGGCCTGCTCCAGGTCTTTCTGGAAGCCGTTGGTGGAGATGTTCGCGAGGTTGTTGGCATGCGCCTTTTGCGCCAGTGCATTCTGGCTGGCGCCGGTCATTGCCACATAAAGGTACTTGTCCACACTCTATCCTCTGCCTGCCGGACGTTTGCCGCCCACTGCTGTGTTGCTGAGCCATAAGCAATTTGCAGACCAACTTGTTTTTGGCGGCGCGGGGGCCGGCAAACAGGGGACTTGAGGAGATCAGAGGGGATTGGTGATTTGTGTCAAAGACGAAAAACCGGCGGTGTCATGCCGGTGGGTGGCAAGTGCCGGCCTCTTGAGTGACTGATCTGTCGCCTTCGCGGGCAAGCCCGTTCCCACAGTGATCTGTGGCGTTCACCAAACCAGTGGGAGCGGGCTTGCCCGCGAAGAGGCCGGCACAAACACAGCGAGCTTAAGTCAGGTCTCGGTCTTGCCCACCTCATACTCACGCAACTTGTTGGCAATGGTGGTATGCGAAACCCCCAACCGCTTGCCCAGCTGCCGACTGCTCGGATGCTCGGAATACAACCGTTCCAGCACCGCCTTCTCGAAACGCCCGACAATCTCGTCCAGCCCGCCCTCCAGCGAAAAATCGCCAAGGGGCTGACGCACGCCATAATCCGGCAGGCGAATATGCTCGGCCTTGACCGTGCCGCCATCGCACAGGGAAACCGCCTGGAACAGCACGTTCTCCAGTTGCCGCACGTTGCCCGGCCAATGGTAGTGGCTGAGCCGCTCCATGGCCGCCGGGGCGAGTTTGGGCAACGGGCAACCGATCTGCCGACTGGCCTGATCAAGGAAGTGCTCCACCAGCGGCGTCAAACCGTCGAGGCATTCGCGCAGCGGCGGGATGTGCAGGGACAACACATTCAAGCGGTGATAGAGGTCCTGGCGGAACTCGCCGCGCGCGCACAGTTCGGACAGGTCGACCTGGGTCGCGCAGATCACTCGCACGTCGAGGTAGACCTCCTCGTCGCTGCCCACACGACGGAAGCAGCCGTCCTGCAAAAAGCGCAGCAATTTCACCTGCAAGCGCGGGCTCATTTCCCCGACGCCATCGAGAAACAGCGTACCGCCCGCCGTCAGCTCCAGCAGCCCGAGCTTGCCTTCGGCCCGCGCCCCTTCAAAGGCACCGGGACCATAACCGAACAGTTCCGTCTCGGCCATGGACTCCGGCAGCCCGGCACAATTGAGCGCCATCAACGGCGACTGCCCACGCGGACTGGCCAGATGGCAGGCCCGCGCCAGCAACTCTTTGCCGGTGCCGGTTTCGCCCTCTATCAATAGCGGCGCATCCAGCGGCGCCATGCGCCGCGCTTCGCGCACCACCGCAGCCATCACTTTCGAGCTCTGGAAGATGCTGTCGAAGCCACGCAATTCCTGCTTGCGCACGTTATAGATGCGCTCTCCCACCCGGTCGGCGCGGTGCAGCGTCAGCACGGCACCGGCCATGGCCTCGCTGTCGTCGTGCTCCGACTGCAACGGCGCGATGTCGGCCAGGAACACGTCACCCTTGACCTTGACCCGCAGCCCGTTGATTCGCGATTTGTTGGCACGCACCAGTTCCGGCAAATCGAAATCTTCGGCGTAGCGCGACAAGGGAATACCCGGCACCTCGTCGACCCGCACCCCCAGCAACTGCGCCGCTGCCCGGTTGGCCGCAACGATGGAACCACCCATGTCGATCGACAGCACCGGAAACTCCAGCGCACCGAGCAGGGCATTGAGTTCCATGTGCCGACGCTCGCTGGGCATCAGCCCTACACGCTTGACGCCGAAGACCCCGGCAATCGCTTCGAATTTCGGACGCAAGGCCTGGAACTGAATGTTGATCAGGTTCGGGCAATGCAGGTAGATGGCGTTGCCATGCTCACCCCCCACCTCACCGCGGGCCACGTTGATCCCGTACTCCACCAGCAGGTTGAGAATGTCGCGCAGGATGCCGATGCGGTTCTGGCAGTGGACTTTGATACGCATGAAAAAGGCCTGAAAAAGCAGTGATTGAACCTGTGGGAGCGAGCTTGCTCGCGATAGCGGTGGGTCATGCAAATTAATCTCTTCTGACACACCCTCATCGCGAGCAAGCTCGCTCCCACAAGGGTATTGCAGCGCCTTCGGGCATATTTTTCTGCCGAGGAGCTCAGAAAGTCGTCAAGATTATGTGACAGACAAAGCGTTTTTCATACCTGCAAATCTCAATAGCTACGCGCCAACCACCATAACGTAACGAAAACTTTACGATTATTGAGGGTTTTTCCTGCCCGAGACGCCGATCACCTGCTGCAACAGTGCAATCCTTGGGGTATTTCTAGGTCCATAGCAGTACATAACAAGAACGAAATCCCCTAGCAGGAGAGCAGCATGAAGCAGACGCAATACGTGGCTCGCGAGCCCGATGCGCAAGGTTTTATCGACTACCCCGCCGAAGAACACGCGGTGTGGAACACGCTGATCACTCGCCAACTGAAAGTGATCGAAGGGCGTGCGTGCCAGGAGTACCTGGACGGTATCGAAAAACTCGGTCTGCCCCACGACCGCATTCCTCAACTCGGTGAAATCAACAAGGTCCTCGGTGAAACCACCGGCTGGCAGGTTGCCCGGGTTCCCGCATTGATTCCCTTCCAGACCTTTTTCGAATTGCTGGCCAGCAAGCAGTTTCCGGTGGCGACCTTTATTCGTACCCGCGAAGAACTGGACTACCTGCAAGAGCCGGACATTTTCCACGAGATCTTCGGCCACTGCCCGCTGCTGACCAACCCCTGGTTCGCTGAATTCACCCACACCTACGGCAAGCTCGGCCTCAAGGCGTCCAAGGAAGAACGCGTGTACCTGGCGCGCCTGTACTGGATGACCATCGAGTTCGGCCTGCTCGACACCCCGCAAGGCCAGCGCATCTACGGCGGCGGCATCCTGTCCTCACCGAAAGAGACCGTCTACAGCCTGTCGAACGAGCCTGAACACCAAGCCTTCGACCCGCTGGAATGCATGCGCACGCCTTACCGCATCGACATCCTGCAGCCCCTGTATTTCGTTCTGCCGAACCTCAAGCGCCTGTTCGACTTGGCCCACGAAGACATCATGGGCATGGTCAAGCAAGCGATGCAGATGGGTCTGCACACGCCGAAATTTCCCCCAAAGGCCGCGTGAACCGCGACTTTTGCTGACAAGTGAGTCTGTCAGTCACCGTCGCTTTGGTTTAGCGTGACGGCACTGTCGACCGATATAAAAACACTCGATTACAGGAAACACACCATGTCCACCTTGAACCAAGCCCATTGCGAAGCCTGCCGCGCCGACGCCCCACAAGTCAGCGACGAAGAACTGCCGATCCTGATCAAGCAGATCCCGGACTGGAACATCGAAGTACGCGACAGCATCATGCAGCTGGAAAAGGTCTTCCTGTTCAAGAACTTCAAACATGCACTGGCCTTCACCAACGCCGTCGGTGAAATCTCCGAGGCTGAAGGCCATCACCCGGGCCTGCTGACCGAGTGGGGCAAAGTGACCGTGACCTGGTGGAGCCACTCGATCAAGGGCCTGCACCGCAACGACTTCATCATGGCCGCGCGCACTGACGAAGTAGCGAAGGACGCCGAGGGGCGCAAGTAATGCACTTCGACGCCATCGGTCGAGTGCCTGGCGACCCGATTCTGGGCCTGATGGAGGCCTACGCGCAGGACCCGAACCCGCGCAAGTTCGACTTGGGCGTGGGCGTCTACAAGGACGCCCAGGGCCTGACGCCGATTCTCGCGTCGGTGAAGCTTGCCGAGCAGCGCCTGGTGGATCGCCAGTCCACCAAGACCTACATCGGTGGTCATGGCGAACCGGCGTTCGGCAAAGCGATCAATGAGCTGGTGCTGGGCGCCGACTCGAAGCTGATCAGCGCACAACGCGCCGGCGCCACCCAGACTCCGGGCGGCACCGGGGCCTTGCGCCTGAGCGCTGACTTCATCGCCCAGTGCCTGCCAGGGCGCGGCGTCTGGTTGAGCAACCCGACCTGGCCGATCCACGAAAGCATTTTCGCGGCCGCCAAGGTCAAGGTCAGCCATTACCCCTACGTCGGCAGCGACAACCGACTGGATGTCGACGGCATGCTGGCAGTGCTCAACGAAGCGCCCAAGGGTGACGTGGTGTTGCTGCATGCCTGCTGCCACAACCCGACCGGTTTCGACCTGTCCCAGGATGACTGGCAGCGGGTGCTGGAGGTCGTACGCAAGCGCGAACTGCTGCCACTGATCGACTTTGCCTACCAGGGCTTTGGCGATGGCCTGGAGCAGGATGCCTGGTCGACCCGGCTGTTCGCTGCCGAGTTGCCGGAACTGCTGATCACCAGCTCTTGCTCGAAGAATTTCGGCCTGTACCGCGACCGCACCGGCGCGCTGATTGTCTGTGCGAAAACCGCGGACAAGCTCACCGATATCCGCAGCCAGCTGGCCAACATCGCCCGCAACCTGTGGTCGACACCGCCGGATCACGGTGCGGCCGTGGTCGCGACCATCCTCGGCGACCCGGAGTTGAAAAACCTCTGGGCTGACGAGGTGGAAGGCATGCGCTTGCGTATCGCCCAACTGCGCAGCGGTCTGGTGGAAGCACTGGAGCCTCACGGTTTGCGCGAGCGGTTTGCGCACATTGGCGTGCAACGCGGGATGTTTTCCTACACAGGCCTGTCGCCAGAACAAGTGAAGAACCTGCGGGATCATCACAGCGTGTACATGGTCAACTCCGGCCGAGCCAACGTTGCAGGCATCGATGCCACGCGCCTGGATCTGTTGGCCGAGGCGATTGCCGCAGTCTGCAAATAACACCACCAAACCCTGTGGGAGCGAGCTTCCTCGCGATGAGGCCATAACATTCAACATCTCTGTTGACTGTCAGGCCGCTATCGCGAGCAAGCTCGCTCCCACATTTGTTTTGTGTCGCTCTTCCAGTCATGTCTAGACAATCCCATCCGTCGAAACAAATGGATATAAAAGTCCGTTTGTCATTTTCAGTGCTGTATCCTGCCCAGGCTTTTTTAAAGCGCGGATCTACCAGATCTATCAACAGACTTAGCGAGGAGCGCGACTATGCACGAGATTCCTAATCTCCCCTTCCCAAGCCTGCACGTACCTGAGCAGACGACCACGCAACAAGCCGGCGCCCAACAGCCCGAGCCGAAAGAAGCCACTGACTGCCGCCAGGCTGACAGCGAAGACTGAAACACCCGCCGTACAGACCGTGTGGAAAGCGCTACCATGCGCTTTCCACACTGCCTGAAGCGAGAACCCGCAACATGACCGATGAACTCAGCGAAACCTTTGATGAAAAGCAGGCCAGCGTCCTGATTGGCACCGCCGAGAAAATGATCGAGATTTGGAATCGCCTCTCCCCCGAGAAACAAGCCGCCCTGCTCGCCCGCTTCGGCACCCAGGAAAATGCGCTGGCCGCCCTGGTCACTACGCAACTGGTTGCTCCCGTCAAAGCTGAATGACGCCGCCAGGCAAATAGTTTTACTTTTTCACAACCAACGTCCGTCCACACCGCTATCATAAGCAGCCTATCTATCCTGCTTTACCGTGGACCTTTACCCATGCCTGAAAACCAGCGCCCCCTGGCGGTCACGCTGCAAGTCGTTTCCATCGTCCTTTTCACCTTTATCGGCTACCTGAACATCGGCATTCCCCTGGCCGTATTGCCCGGTTACGTCCACAGCGACCTGGGTTTCGGCGCGGTGATCGCGGGCCTGGTGATCAGCGTGCAATACCTGGCCACCCTGCTCAGCCGCCCCTATGCCGGGAAGATCATCGACAACAAGGGCAGCAAACTGGCCGTGATGTATGGCCTGGCCGGTTGCGGCCTGAGCGGCGTATTCATGTTGATCTCGGCCTGGACCCAGAGCCTCCCGACCTTGAGCCTGATCAGCCTGTTGATCGGCCGCCTGGTTCTCGGCAGCGCGGAAAGCCTGGTAGGCTCGGGCTCAATTGGTTGGGGCATCGGCCGGGTCGGCGCGGCGAACACGGCCAAGGTCATTTCCTGGAACGGGATCGCCAGCTACGGCGCACTGGCCGTCGGCGCACCCTTGGGCGTGTTGATCGTCCATCAACTGGGTTTGTGGAGCATGGGCGTGAGCATTGTGCTGCTGGCCGTGCTCGGCCTGCTGCTGGCCTGGCCGAAAACCGCCGCGCCGATCGTTGCCGGCGAGCGCCTGCCGTTCATGCATGTGCTCGGGCGGGTCTTCCCCCACGGCTGTGGCCTGGCCCTGGGCTCCATCGGCTTTGGCACCATCGCCACCTTCATTACCCTGTATTACGCCACGCAACACTGGGACAACGCGGTGCTGTGCCTGAGCCTGTTCGGCGCCAGCTTCATCGGCGCGCGCCTGCTGTTCGGCAACCTGATCAACCGTCTCGGCGGCTTTCGCGTCGCCATTGCCTGCCTGTCGGTGGAAACCCTGGGGTTATTGCTGCTGTGGTTGGCACCGGATGCGCATTGGGCACTGGCGGGTGCGGCGCTGAGCGGCTTCGGCTTCTCGCTGGTGTTCCCGGCGCTGGGCGTGGAAGCGGTGAATCTGGTGCCGGCCTCCAGCCGTGGCGCAGCCGTCGGCGCCTATTCGCTGTTCATCGACTTGTCGCTGGGGATCACCGGGCCGCTGGCCGGGGCCATTGCGGCGGGCTTTGGTTTTGCTTCGATCTTCCTGTTTGCCGCCCTCGCCGCATTGAGCGGATTGATACTGAGCCTTTACTTGTACCGGCAGGCACCAAAGCAACGCGAGGCGCGGGACGCCCGCTAGAAGTCGACCTTGCCGCGCCCGGCCTTGATGTTGCCGCGCTTGCTCTTGGATTCGAGACGACGAGTCTTGGAGCCGAGTGTTGGCTTGGTCGGACGGCGCTTTTTCTCGACCTTGGTGGCACTCTGGATCAACTCGGTCAGGCGCAACAGCGCATCGGCGCGGTTCTGCTCCTGCGTCCGGTACTGTTGGGCCTTGATGATCAGCACACCGTCGCTGGTGATGCGGCTGTCGCGCAACGCCAGCAACCGCTCCTTGTAGAACTCGGGCAAGGACGACGCCGGAATGTCGAAGCGCAGGTGCACCGCGCTCGACACCTTGTTGACGTTCTGCCCGCCCGCGCCCTGGGCGCGAATGGCCGTCAACTCGATCTCGGCATCGGGCAGATGCACGTTGTTGGAAATCACCAGCATGGAAAAGCGTCCGTATTCAGAAGGTGCAGGATACCTTGAATAGACTGGGCAGACGCGGTCCTTGTGGGAGCGGGCTTGCTCGCGAAGAGGGAGTGTCAGTCACCATTTACTTAGCTGACACACCGCATTCGCGAGCAAGCCCGCTCCCACCGGGGATTTGTGTGAGCCTGAAAACAACAAACCCGGCGCATGGCCGGGTTTGTCGCTTCTGCGGAGAGTTACTTCACTGCCGCCTGCAACGCATGTTGAGCACTGCGCTTGTTCTTGATGCCGTAGCAGACCCACATGAACACGAGCCATACCGGAATCGCGTACACCGATGTCTGGATCCCCGGAATCAACAGCATCACACCGAGAATGAACAACACGAACGCCAGGCAGATGTAGTTGCCGTACGGGTACCACAGGGCCTTGAACAGCGGCGTCTGTTTGGTTTTGTTCATGTGCTGGCGGAACTTGAAGTGCGAGTAGCTGATCATCGCCCAGTTGATCACCAGGGTGGCCACCACCAGCGACATCAGCAACTCTAGCGCGCTGTGCGGAATCAGGTAGTTCAGCAGCACCGCGATCAGGGTCACGGCGGCCGAGGCCAGGATCGAACGCACGGGCACGCCACGCTTGTCGATCTTCGCCAGGCTTTTCGGCGCATCGCCCTGTTCGGCCATGCCCAGCAGCATGCGGCTGTTGCAGTAGGTGCCGCTGTTGTACACCGACAACGCCGCAGTCAGGACCACGAAGTTGAGGATGTGCGCCGCGGTGTTGCTGCCCAGCATCGAGAACACTTGCACGAACGGGCTGCCGCTGTAGGAATCACCAGAGGCGTTTAGGGTGGTCAGCAAGCTGTCCCACGGCGTCAACGACAGCAGGATCACCAGGGCACCGATGTAGAAAATCAGGATCCGGTAGATCACCTGGTTGATCGCTTTCGGGATCACGGTTTTCGGCTTGTCGGCTTCTGCAGCGGTGAAGCCGAGCATTTCCAGGCCACCGAAGGAAAACATGATGAAAGCCATGGCCATCACCAGACCGCTAATGCCGTTCGGGAAGAAGCCACCGTGGGACCACAGGTTGCTCACCGCCGCTTGCGGACCGCCATTGCCGCTGACCAGCAGGTAGCTGCCCAGGGCAATCATGCCGACGATCGCCACGACCTTGATGATCGCAAACCAGAACTCGGCCTCGCCAAACACTTTGACGTTGGCCAGGTTGATGACGTTGATCAGCACAAAGAAGCCCGCTGCGGAAACCCAGGTCGGGATGTCCGGTGCCCAGTAGTGGATGTACTTGCCGACCGCGGTCAGCTCCGACATGCCCACCAGGATGTACAGAATCCAGCAGTTCCAGCCCGACAGGAAACCGGCAAAGCCGCCCCAGTACTTGTGGGCGAAGTGGCTGAAGGAGCCGGCCACCGGATCTTCGACGATCATTTCGCCCAGTTGGCGCATGATCATGAAAGCAATGAAGCCGCAGATGGCATAGCCGAGGATCATCGACGGGCCGGCGGACTTGAGTACCCCGGCCGAGCCGAGGAACAGACCGGTACCGATCGCACCACCTAAGGCAATCAATTGAATGTGGCGATTTTTCAGGCCGCGTTTCAGCTCGCCTGATTGCGGGTTTTGTCCACTCATGAAAAGGGTCTCACGCAAGGTTTGATGATGTTCAGTCGACGTTGCTGCTCAAGAAAGGCGTTAAGCGGCACCGATCAAACCCCAGCGCAGGCACCAGGAGTTCAGCGTATTTACAACGGTCATGCGTCACCTGTTTGTTTTTATCTGTGACGAAATCGAACCCGACACGCTCGTGACGCGGCGGAGTGAACAAGGCGGATAGCCTTGAGGGTTGCGCAAATGCGCAGGAGGTCACAGGTAAAACGCGGCGCATTGTACACCTGTAACCCCCTGCTGCCAGACCCGCTGGACAAGCGTGTCTATGGCCGGGATTGCCTGTGTCCGCCCCGGGAAGCCCGGGCGGCTGCAAAAAATGGGTCAGATCCTTGCGGATCATCGACGGGAAAGGCAGGAAAACCGCCTCTCACAGAGAGATGGAGATGGAATACGGCGTTCATTGCGCCTCCTTTTTGTTATGCACCTGCACGACAGGCATGGCGCGCATAACACCCTGCATGGAGCGGTGAAACAAGCGGGCCAGAGCGCTGGAAGAGCGCTGGAAGGTAATGATGCGTAAGAGTTTTCTTACGGTATTCGACGAGGAGCGATTTCACGGGATTAATCTGTGAATTTCGTCAGGTTTTCTTTACAGGGCGTAATTCTGGCTTTCCACTTCGGACGTCCCGGTGCGGCGACTGGCGCTTTCGCGGGCAAGCCCGCTCCCACAGTGGATCGCATTTCTCCAGAACAATCCGGTCTCCTGTGGGAGCGGGCTTGCCCGCGAAGAGGCCCTCAAAAACGACACACACTTAAAGCCAGCCTAAAAAAACGCCAACCCGAAGGCTGGCGTTTTTTAACGTGTCGCTTACAGCTTGAAGCTTACCGCTGCCTCACTCCGGCTTGCGACGACCAAAGCCCGGACGCTGACCGGAACCGGCCGGTGCGCCACGGCGCTTGCCCGATGGCGTATCACCGTCGACCAGCTTGATCCCCGGACGCTTCGGCGCCGGCTTGGCCGGGCGCTTGGTGTCGGCCGGGCGATCGGCTACCGGCGTACCACGGCCTTCGCCACGCTCGGTACGGCCATTGGCCGGACGTGGCGTACGTGGACCGCGTTCGCCGTCCTGGCGCGCAGCAGGCTTGCGCCCTGGACGCTCGCCTTCGATCTGCGGCTCGCGGCTGGCACGTGGAGCAACAGGAGCGGCAGCCCCCTCAGCGGCTGGACGCAGGGTACGTACACGCTCGGTCTTGGCCATCGGACGCGACGATTTGCGTTGCATACGGTCAAGCTTGTCTTTGCTCTTGGCGTTCATCTGCGGCATCGCGACCGGCGTCAGGCCGACTTCGGCACTCAGAATGTCGACTTCGTACTGGCTCATTTCGCGCCAGCGGCCCATCGGCAGGTCGGAGTTGAGGAACACCGGACCGAAACGCACGCGCTTCAGACGGCTGACCACCAGGCCCTGGGATTCCCACAGGCGACGAACTTCGCGGTTACGACCTTCCATGACCACGCAGTGGTACCAGTGGTTGAAACCTTCACCGCCTGGCGCCTGCTTGATATCGGTGAACTTGGCCGGGCCATCTTCAAGGACAACACCAGCCTTCAGACGCTCGATCATCTCGTCATCGACTTCGCCACGCACACGCACCGCGTATTCACGGTCCATTTCGTAGGAAGGGTGCATCAGGCGGTTGGCCAGCTCACCGTCGGTGGTGAACATCAGCAGACCGGTGGTGTTGATGTCCAGGCGACCGATGTTGATCCAGCGACCCTCTTTTGGGCGCGGCATCTTGTCGAACACGGTCGGACGGCCTTCCGGATCGACACGGGTGCAGATTTCGCCGTCGGGCTTGTTGTACATGATCACGCGGCGCACCGATTCGGCGGCCTCTTCACGCTTGATCACCTTGCCATCGATAGTGATGGCGTCGTGCATGTCGACGCGCTGGCCAAGGGTGGCGTCTTTGCCGTTGACCTTGATGCGGCCGTGGCTGATCCAGGCTTCCACGTCACGGCGCGAGCCGACGCCGATACGGGCGAGGACTTTCTGCAGTTTTTCGCCTGCTGGGCCGATTGACTGGTCGTCTTGCTGGTCTTTGATACTCATCTGGGCACCTCCCGGTGTGATCTGAAATCTGGGTACTTTGGCGAAGAGATCGCCGAAGGGTCGCGAATCATACGCGCATGCGGGCGTTTGCGCATCACAGACTAGCTCATCAAGGCAAGGTTATTGGTTTTTCCGCTGACCGGTGACCCGCAGCCTTGCGGTGAACACATCCCCCTGTGGGAGCGGGCTTGCTCGCGAAGAGGGCGTGTCAGCCGGCATATTTATTGGCTGACCCACCGCATTCGCGGGCAAGCCCGCTCCCACAGAGGTCTTTAGTGATCGTAAAAGCTGCGGTCAATCTTCGAACTGACGGCGCTCGGCCTCGATGGCTTCGGCCAGGGCCAGGGCTTCGGCCTCTTCGTCGCTCAGTTCAGGCTCAGGCTTTGGCTGCTCAAGCGCAGCAACCGCAGCCAGGAGTTTTTCCCGGGCCTCGGCCACGCCGAGGATGTCGTCGTCCGGCTCCGGTTCAATGTCCGGCTCAGGCTCGATCCGGGCAACTTCAGGTTCAGGCTCGATGTCGGGCTGTTCCGAATCAAACTCAGTCACCGCGCCATCACGCAACAGATCATCGAAATCGGTCTTGATCCCCTCCTCCATGCTATCGAGCTCCAGCAACAGCGTGTGGAAACTGGTTTCTTCCTTCGGTTCTTCCGGTTCCGCGCTGGCGTCGGCCAACTCTTGCAACCCGGCGGGTACGGGGGCGTCGTCGAAATCGAGCACCGGGTCCGGTTCCAGCTCGCGCAGCTCCGCCAAGGGTGGCAAGTCGTCGAGGTTTTTCAGGTTGAAGTGATCGAGGAACGCCTTGGTGGTGGCGAACATCGCCGGTTTGCCAGGTACGTCGCGGTAGCCGACGATGCGGATCCACTCGCGCTCCATCAAGGTCTTGACGATGTTGCTGTTGACCGCCACCCCCCGCACGTCTTCGATTTCGCCGCGGGTGATCGGCTGGCGATAGGCAATCAGGGCCATGGTTTCGAGCATGGCGCGGGAGTAACGCTGCGGGCGCTCCTCCCACAGACGCCCGACCCACGGCGCAAATTTCTCGCGAATTTGCAGGCGATACCCCGAGGCCACCTCCTTGAGTTCAAACGCGCGGCCATCACAAGACTTGGCGAGCATTGTCAGGGCCTTCTTGAAGACCGGCGGTTCCGGGCGCTCGCCCTCCTCGAAGAGCTCGAACAGGCTTTCCAGGGATTGCGGCTTTCCCGAAGCCAACAGAAAGGCTTCAAGCAAGGGTGCCAGGTCACGGGGTTCAGTCAGGTTCATGTTTCGACTCGTTATTCGGCTCGGGCTCGCACGTGGATCGCGGCAAATGGCTCATTCTGCACCAGCTCGACCAGGGATTCCTTGACCAGCTCAAGGATCGCCATAAAGGTCACCACCACGCCAAGGCGCCCTTCTTCAGCGGTGAACAGCTCGACAAACGGCACGAAACCGCCGCCCTTGAGCCGCTCCAGCACATCGCTCATGCGCTCGCGGGTAGACAGCGCCTCGCGGCTGACCTGATGGCTTTCGAACATGTCGCCACGGCGCAATACCTCGGCCATGGACAACAGCAACTCGGACAGGCGCACGTCCGGCAACAACTTGCGAGCCCGGGCCTCCGGGGCGTCGAGTTTGGGCACCACCACGTCGCGACCGACGCGGCTCAAGCCATCGATGCCTTCGGCGGCGGCCTTGAAACGCTCGTATTCCTGCAAGCGGCGGATCAGTTCGGCGCGCGGGTCGTCCTCTTCGTCTTCGATGGTTTCGGCCCGCGGCAGCAGCATCCGCGACTTGATCTCGGCCAGCATCGCGGCCATCACCAGGTACTCGGCGGCCAGTTCCAGGCGCACCGACTGCATCAACTCGACGTAGCCCATGTACTGGCGAGTGATTTCCGCCACCGGGATGTCGAGGATGTTGATGTTCTGTTTGCGGATCAGGTACAGCAGCAGGTCGAGGGGGCCTTCGAAGGCTTCGAGGAAGACCTCGAGGGCATCCGGCGGGATGTACAGGTCCAGCGGCATTTCCATGACCGCCTGGCCGTAGACCATGGCGAAGGGCAGTTCCTGCTGGGCTCCGGCCTGACTGTCGACGGGTTCTACTGCGGACATCTAGGCCTCGACCATGAACGGCGCAGGGTCGCCGCAACCGACGCGGATGACTTCCGGTTCGCCGTCGGCGAGGCTGATCACGGTGGACGCCTTGATCCCGCCAAAGCCGCCGTCGATGATCAGGTCGACCTGGTGCTCGAGCAACTGGCGCATCTCGTGCGGGTCGGTCAACGGATCTTCATCGCCGGGCATGATCAGGGTCACGCTCATCAACGGTTCGCCGAGCTGCTCCAGCAGTGCCAGGGCAATAGGGTGGCTCGGCACGCGCAGGCCGATGGTACGTTTCTTGGGGTGCAACAACAACCGCGGCACTTCGCGGGTGGCGTTGAGAATGAAGGTATAAGGCCCCGGAAGATGAGCCTTGAGAATGCGGAAAGTGCCGGTGTCGATCTTGGCAAACAGTCCCAGTTGCGACAAATCGCTGCAGATCAGCGCAAAATTGTGCTTTTCATCCAGCTGCCGCAGGCGCCGAACGCGCTCCACAGCCACCTTGTCGCCGATCTGGCAACCAATGGCGTAGGAAGAGTCTGTGGGATAAATCACCACCCCGCCCTTGCGGATGATCTCGACTGCCTGCTTGATCAGGCGCGCTTGCGGGTTTTCCGGATGAATCTGGAAAAATTGACTCACATTCTCTACCTGTTCAGACGGCGGCAATAACTGGGTCATGTTTGAATCGACACCATAGCGGTGGCAGATCCTCCGGGAGCGGCCGGTATTCGCCGATCTCCGACCAGCCTCCGGGGCCATGAAAATCACTGCCGGCGCTGACCAGCAGACCGAACTCGCGGGCCAGAATGGCCAGGCTGCCCACTTGTTCGGCAGGCTGGTAACCATTGACCACTTCGATGGCGTGGCCCCCTGCTTGAATATAGTCGGCAATCAGGCGACGTCGCTTGCTTCGAGTGAATTCGTAGTGCCAGGGGTGTGCCAGGCTGACCCAGGCCTTGGCCGCGCGCAGGGTTTCGACGGTTTCTTCCAGGGTCGGCCAGTGTTGCTTGACGTCGCCCAGCTTGCCGGCACCCAGCCATTTGCGGAACGCCTCGGCGCGATCCTTGACGAAACCTTCACGCACCATCCAGTCCGCAAAGTGCGGGCGGGCCGGCGCGTTACCGCTGTCGCCCAGCGCCTGCTGGATCTCCCGGGCGCCATCCAGCGCCCCCGGCATGCCTTTGAGCGCCAGTTTGCGGCTGATTTCCTCGGAGCGCAGCCAACGGCCATCATGCAATCTGGCGATGGCCTCGACCAGCGGCGCGGCGTTCACGTCAAAACCGTAGCCCAGCACATGAATGGTCGCGCCACCCCAGGTGCAGGACAATTCGACGCCGTTGACCAGTTGCATCCCCAGTGCGGCAGCCGCGTGCCGCGCCTCGTCGAGCCCTTCAAGGGTGTCGTGATCGGTCAAGGCCAGGACTCGCACGCCTTTCTCGAACGCCCGCGCCACCAGAACCGCAGGCGCCAGGGCGCCATCGGAGGCCGTGCTATGGCAGTGCAAATCAACATTCACAGGGCTTTGTAACCTCAAATCAGCTGGCGCTATCGCGCGCCCATATGTTTGTTATTATGCCGCCACATCCTGCTTCTGGCTGCCACTGTGAAACAATTCATCGATTTCATCCCGCTCCTGCTGTTTTTCATCGTCTTCAAAATCGACCCACGGGTCGTCGACATCGCCGGCCATGAGCTCACTGTAGGCGGTATCTACAGCGCCACCGCGATGCTGATCGTCAGTTCCCTGGTGGTCTACGGCACGCTGTTCGTCAAACAGCGCAAGCTGGAAAAGAGCCAGTGGCTGACCCTCATCGCCTGCCTGGTCTTCGGCAGCCTGACCCTGGCCTTCCACAGCGAGACGTTCCTCAAGTGGAAAGCCCCGGTGGTCAACTGGCTGTTCGCCCTGGCGTTCATCGGCAGCCACTTCGTCGGTGACAGCCTGCTGATCAAACGCATCATGGGCCACGCGCTGACCTTGCCGGAGCCGGTCTGGACACGCCTGAACATCGCCTGGATCGCTTTCTTCCTGTTTTGCGGTGCCGCCAACCTGTTTGTCGCGTTCACCTTCCAGAGCTACTGGGTCGACTTCAAGGTCTTCGGCAGCCTGGGCATGACTTTGCTGTTCCTGATCGGCCAGGGCATTTACCTGTCCCGCCATCTGCACGATGCCGACACCACTACGCCAAAAACCGAGGACTGACATGCTTTACGCAATCATTGCCACAGACGTCGCCAACTCCCTGGAAGCCCGCCTGGCCGCACGGCCTGCGCACCTCGAGCGCCTGCAAGTGCTCAAGGGCGAAGGTCGCATCGTATTGGCCGGCCCACACCCGGCCGTCGACAGCAATGATCCGGGCGCGGCGGGTTTCACCGGCAGCCTGATCGTCGCCGAGTTCGATTCCCTGGGCGCCGCCCAGGCCTGGGCCGACGCCGATCCGTACATCGCTGCCGGTGTCTACGCCAACGTTCTGGTCAAGCCGTTCAAGCAAGTCCTGCCGTAACAAATCCCCCACGCGATGAACCTTGTCGGTTCATCGCGTTCTCAATCGCTCATTATTCCTGTTTATCGGCCGACAACTTGCCCAATACCCGTATTGGAATCAGGAGTCGCGATGCGCAAGGGTCCGTTGTGTCTGATGTTGGTCACGTTGTCGATCGGGGCGCCCGCCCACGGTGAGGAATACGCCGAGGGTGGAAACTCGACGCCTCTTTCCTTGAGCGCCGGCAGCCAGATCACCGAGCTGCAGCAACGCTTGAAAGAAAGCGAGCGGCAACGGGAAGAACTGAGCAAACAATTGCAAACTGCCGATGGCGAACGCGAAAGCCCGCTGCTGGCCCGGTTGCGCCAGGAGAACCAGCGCTTGAAGCTGCAACTCAAGGAAGCCCAGGCCAGCAGTCCGCTGCCGCGTCTGCTGACCGACCAGCAACAATGGTTTGTCATTGGTGCCGGGGTAGCGCTATTGGCGCTGCTCTGCGGTATCTTCGCCAGTGGAGCAAGTCGAAAACGTCGACAATGGCTAAATTGAGTGAGTCATGAGCGAGCTGTTACTGATTGATGATGACCAGGAGCTGTGTGAGCTCCTGAGCAGTTGGCTGAGCCAGGAAGGGTTTCAGGTACGAGCCTGTCACGACGGCCAGAGCGCGCGCCGTGCGCTGGCCGAAACCGCTCCGGCGGCCGTGGTACTGGATGTGATGTTGCCCGATGGCAGCGGCCTGGAACTGCTCAAGCAGTTGCGCAGCGATCACCCGGATTTGCCGGTGCTGATGCTCTCGGCCCGGGGCGAGCCCCTGGACCGTATTCTCGGCCTGGAACTTGGCGCCGACGATTACCTGGCCAAACCCTGCGACCCGCGAGAGTTGACCGCCCGCCTGCGCGCCGTCCTGCGCCGTAGCCACCCGGCAGCGGTGTCCAGCCAGCTGGAGCTGGGCGACCTGTGTTTCAGCCCGGTGCGCGGCGTGGTCAGCATCGACGAGCAGGAGTTCACCCTCACCGTTTCCGAAAGCCGGCTGCTGGAAGCCCTGCTCAAGCAGCCCGGCGAACCCCTGGACAAACAGGAACTGGCGCAGATTGCCCTCGGCCGCAAGCTGACCCTGTACGACCGCAGCCTGGACATGCACGTCAGCAACCTGCGCAAGAAGATCGGCCCACACCCCGACGGCCGTCCGCGCATCGTGGCCCTGCGCAGCCGCGGCTACTACTACAGCCTCTGACCCTGACAGCATACGGTCCCTGTAGGAGCTGCCGCAGGCTGCGATCTTTTGATCTTGCTTTTTGGTCAAGATCAAAAGATCGCAGCCTGCGGCAGCTCCTACAGGGGAATCGGGAGTTTTGTCAGGTCGGCGCAAAATCGTCTTTACCCAAGCTTTACCCTTCGCTGACCGCCGCTGACCTTGATCTGCGTAATCTGTACTCATCCGGAACGTACCGGGAACGAGACAAGGAGATTCACCATGCGCAAGACTCTTATCGCTCTGATGTTCGCGACTGCCCTGCCGACCGTTGCCCTGGCCATGCCTGAAGGCGCAGGCTCGATGGGTGGGCCGATGGACGGTTCGCGCCACGGTGGTCAGATGCACGGCATGCACGGCAAAGGCCCGTACAGTGAACTGGACCTGAGCCGCGAACAGCGCGAGCAGATCCGCAAGATCATGGGCGAGCAGATGCACGAGCGTAAGCAACTGGTTGACAAGTACCTGGAGAAACTCTCGCCAGCCGACCAGAAAGCCATGAAAGATGAAATGGCCGCCAACCACAAGAAAGCCGAAGCTGACGTACGGGCACTGCTGAAACCGGATCAACAGAAGCAATTCGACGAGATCCAGAAGAAACAGGCAGAGCGTCGCGCCGAATGGACCGAGTTCAAGGCGTGGAAAGCGCAACAACCGCAAAAAGCGCAATAATGCGCTGCCCCCGGACCCGACGGCTGAACGCCGTTGGGTCTGATGCTTTTGATCTACTGTAGGAGCGAGCCTGTGTGGCGAGGGGGCTTGCCCCCGTTGGGTTGCGAAGCGACCCCGGCATCTCAACGTTAAACCGCATGTAACGGGTTTACGACTGCTGCGCAGCCGAACGGGGGCAAGCCCCCTCGCCACAAGCTCGCTCCTACATGGGATTCTGTGTTTGTTTGAGGATTTTCCGTGCGTTCATTGTTCTGGCGTATCCTGGCCAGCTTCTGGCTGGCCATCGCTCTGGTTGCAGGGCTTTCCATCCTGCTCGGGCACATGCTCAACCAGGATGCATGGATTCTCAGCCGCCACCCGGGCCTCAACACGCTGGCCGAACAGTGGACGCAGACCTACGAAAGTCAGGGCGAAGACGCCGCCCAGGACATTCTCCAGCAACGCAAACGCCAGTATCACATCGACGTTCAGGTGCTTAACGAAAGCGGCGATCCGGTGGTGCGCGGCACCTTCCCCAGACGTGCGGCGGCCTTTGAGGCGCGCCAGAACAATGATGACCGGCGCCTGCCATGGCGACGTCTGACCGATGAGTTCACCAGTGAAAAAACCGGTGACACCTTCCTGTTCATCTATCGCATTCCACACCCGGAACTGAACGCCTGGCACCGCGAGAGCCTGCTCTGGCCGCTCAGTGCCCTGGGAATCGCCCTGGTGGTGCTGACCCTGTTCAGCCTGCTGGTGACCTTTTCCATCACTCGCCCGCTCAGCCGTCTGCGCGGAGCGGTGCATGACCTGGGACAAACCACGTATCAACAGAACAGCCTGGTCAAGCTGGCCAACCGTCGCGATGAGTTTGGCGTCCTGGCCAATGACTTCAACCGCATGGGTGCGCGCCTGCAGAGTCTGATTGGCAGCCAGCGGCAACTGTTGCGCGATGTCTCCCACGAACTGCGCTCGCCTCTGGCCCGTCTGCGTATCGCGCTGGCGCTCGCCGAACGGGCCGGCCCACAGGAACGGGAACAGCTATGGCCGCGCCTGACCCGGGAATGTGACCGACTGGAAGCGCTGATCAGCGAAATCCTGGTACTGGCGCGGGTCGACTCCGATAACGCCAGTGCCGAAGAGGTGGACCTGAATGCCTTGCTCAACACCTTGCAGAAGGATGCTCAACTCGGTTCACCCGAGCAACTCGTACACCTCGAAGCCGAGTCGCAACTGAATCTGAAGGGCTGGCCGACCATGATCGAACGGGCCGTGGACAATTTGCTGCGCAACGCCCAGCGTTTCAATCCGGTGGGTGGCCTGCCGATCGAAATGCAGGCACTGCGTCAGGGCGAGCGGATCGTCGTGACCGTGCGCGATCACGGGCCTGGGGTCAGTGCCGAATATTTGAGCCAGCTCGGTGAGCCGTTCTATCGTGCACCGGGGCAGACCGCAGCCGGACACGGCCTGGGCCTGGCGATCGCACGGCGAGCGGCGGAGCGCCATGGCGGCTGCCTGGTACTGGCCAATCACCCTGAAGGCGGGTTCATTGCCAGCCTGGAATTGCCGTTGGTGCCGGGGGCTGTTGTCCAGCCCTGAAATCTGTGGGAGCGGGCTTGCTCGCGAAGGCGTCGCCCCTTCCAACATTGTGGTGGCTGACACTCCGCTATCGCGAGCAAGCTCGCTCCCACAGGGTTTGCGGTGTCAGACCTTCCCGGACCAGGCGCTGACAAACTCGGCCAGGTCGACCTTCTCGGCCACCCGCGGTTCTTTCTGCGGAGTGCCCAGGTACAGGAAAGCAATCACCTCTTCCCCCTCCGCCAAGCCCAAACCCTTGGCCACATGCGGCGAGTACGCCAGGTCACCGGTACGCCACACCGCGCCAATGCCCTGCGCATAGGCCGCCAGCAAGATCCCGTGGGCCGCACAGCCCGCCGCCAGCAACTGCTCGGACTTCGGATACTTGACGTGATCCTGCAACCGCGCAATCACCACCACTACCAACGGCGCCCGCAGCGGATTATTGCGCGCCTTGTCGATGGCCGCTTCGCTGACTTCGCCGTCCTGCAATTTCGCCGCTTCGACCAGCAACTCGCCCATTTGCTCGCGTGCCGCGCCTTCCACCGTCAGGAAGCGCCAAGGCTGCAAGTGACCGTGATCCGGAGCGCGCATGGCGGCACTGAACAGCACCTCGCGCTGCTCGGCAGTGGGTGCAGGGTCAATCAGTCGCGGAACGGAAACACGGTTGAGCAAAGCGTCGAGAGCCTGCATCGGCCACCTCCTGAAAAATTTGTGCGGCTATTCTAGCTGTAACTGCCGCAGCAGTGCCGGTTTACATGCCCTGCCTCACAGGTAGAATGGCGCCCTTTCCTCTATCAGCCGAGCGGACCTCATGGCGTTGCCGACCTTACGGATCATTGGTTTCATCATCGGCATCTTCCTGATCACGCTGGCGATCTCCATGGTCATCCCCATGGCCACGCTGGTCATTTTCGACCGCACCAGCGATCTGCCGTCGTTCCTCTGGGCCAGCATGATCACCTTTGTCGCCGGTTTGGCGCTTGTGATTCCGGGGCGCCCCGAGCACGTGCACCTGCGCCCCCGAGACATGTACCTGCTGACCGTCAGCAGTTGGCTGGTGGTGTGCATCTTCGCCGCGCTGCCGTTCCTGCTGACCCAAAACATCAGCTACACCGACTCGTTCTTCGAAAGCATGTCCGGCATCACCGCCACTGGCGCAACCGTACTCAGCGGCCTGGACACCATGTCCCCCGGCATCCTGATGTGGCGCTCGTTGCTGCACTGGCTCGGCGGCATCGGCTTCATCGGCATGGCGGTGGCGATTCTGCCGCTGCTGCGCATCGGCGGCATGCGGCTGTTCCAGACCGAATCGTCGGACCGCTCGGAAAAAGTCATGCCCCGCTCGCACATGGTGGCGCGCCTGATCGTGGCAACCTACGTCGGCATTACCATTGTCGGCAGCCTGGCGTTCTGGTGGGCCGGGATGAGCCTGTTCGACGCGATCAACCACGCCATGTCGGCGATTTCCACCGGCGGTTTCTCTACCTCCGACCAGTCTTTGGCCAAGTGGCCGGAGCCTGCGGTGCATTGGGTCGCGATCGTCGTCATGATTCTCGGTGCCCTGCCGTTCACCCTGTATGTCACCACGTTGCGCGGCAACCGTCGGGCGCTGATCAAGGATGAACAGGTTCAAGGCCTGCTCGGCATGCTGCTGGTGACCTGGCTGGTACTCGGCACCTGGTATTGGTGGACGACCCAGCTGCATTGGCTGGAGGCGCTGCGGCATGTGGCGCTGAACGTGACGTCGGTAGTGACCACCACCGGTTTTGCACTGGGGGACTACAGCCTCTGGGGCAATTTCTCGCTGATGCTGTTTTTCTATCTGGGGTTTGTCGGCGGTTGTTCCGGCTCGACCGCGGGCGGTATCAAGATTTTCCGCTTCCAGGTGGCCTATATCCTGCTCAAGGCCAACCTTAACCAGCTGATTCATCCGCGCGCGGTGATCAAGCAGAAGTACAACGGTCACCGCCTCGACGAAGAAATCGTGCGTTCGATCCTGACCTTTTCGTTCTTCTTTGCGATCACCATCTGCGTGATTGCGCTGCTGCTTTCGCTGCTCGGCGTGGACTGGATGACCGCCCTCACCGGCGCGGCCAGTACCGTGTCCGGTGTCGGCCCGGGGCTCGGTGAGACCATCGGCCCGGCAGGTAACTTCGCGACCCTGCCCGATGCCGCCAAGTGGATTCTGTCGTTCGGCATGCTGCTCGGCCGACTGGAGATCATCACGGTGTTTGTGCTGTGTATTCCGGCATTTTGGCGTCATTGACCGCTTCAGGTGCCTGCATCAACCGCATCCGGTACTCGCCGGGTGTGGCATCGAACCAGCGGCGGAAAGCGCGGAAGAAGTTGCTCGGATCGGCGAACCCCAGCAAGTAGGCGATTTCCAGCAAGGTCATGTTCGGTTGAGCCAGGTACTGCTCGGCCAGTTCGCGCCGGGTATCGTCCAGCAGCGCCTGAAAACTCGTGCCCTCTTCCTGCAAGCGCCGTTGCAAGGTGCGCTGGGAAAGATGCAGTGTCTGCGCCACGGCGTCGCGCTTGGGCTCGCCCTGGGGCAACAGGCGGCACAACACCTGCCGCGCCTTGTGCGTCACGCGGCTTTCGGAAAAGCGCGCCAGGTACTCACCGGCAAAGCGGTCATGCAGCAACGCCATGGCTTCGTTGGCCGTCGGCAAGGGCGCTTCCATGTCCGAACGCTCGAAAATCAGCGCATCGTAAGGCGCGTTGAACACCAGCGGTGCATGGAAGGCTTGTTTATAGGGTTCCGGATTGGCCGGCTCAGCGCCTTGCAGCAACACTTTGCGTGGTTGCAACGTTCGCCCGGTCAACCAGCTGCACAGCGCCAGGGCGCAGGCCAGTGAAGCTTCGGCACTCTGCCGGGTCGGTGGCAGATGGTCGCCATGCACCGTCAGAATCAGCGCATAGCCTTCGTCCAGCAATTGGAAACTCAAGTCGGCACTTTCGGCGATGATCCGCTGATAGCGCACCAGACGCTGAAAACCTTCGGCCAGTGTCTGGCTGGACATCAAGGCGTAACCGGTCACATGGAACTGCGCCGGTCGCACCAACTTGCCCATGTTCAGGCCGATGGCCGGGTTGCCGGACAGTTCGACCGCGCGTTGCCAAAGCCGTGTCATGGAATCTTGCGGGAAGCGTGCATCCGGATCATCCAGTGCCGCGTAGTCGAGCCCCAGCTGTTTGAACAGAACCCGGCAATCCAGGCCGTCCATCTCCAGCGCTTTGACAATCCCCATCGCCCAGCTTGCAGAAGTCGTTCGTTCGCTCATGGCGTTTTCTTACATGGTGAGCCGCATGCGACGGCTATTGACCGAAGGATACTAAAGTGGCGCCTATTGTCACTGGCTGATGCCATTGATCACTCTAGACTCAAATAAGCTACCCGCAGAACAACTTGCAGCCAGAACAATAACCACAGAGATCGCAGTCGTGGAAAACATCAAACGATTCAACAGTTTCGCTGAGTTCTACCCGTATTACCTCAGCGAACACAGCAACAGTACCTGCCGCCGTCTGCATTTTATCGGCACGACGCTGGTAATCTTGATACTGGCGCTGACCATCGGTCGCGGAGCCTGGATGCTGTTGTGGGCCCTGCCTGTGGCGGGTTACAGCTTTGCCTGGGTCGGTCACTTCTTCTTCGAGAAGAACCGCCCGGCAACGTTCCAACACCCCTTCTACAGCCTGCTCGGCGATTTTGTCATGTACCGGGACATGGTGCTGGGGCGCGTTCCGTTCTAGAGAACATCCGTCACAAGAGAGTTGCCTATGAATGCCAATGCCCGCTTCACCCACATGAAGGACGGCACGCAGGAAGACTGGGCGATCATCGCCGCAGACTTCAGTGCCTACGCGCGACAATTGCCGACAAGGATTGTGGCGCACCTGAAGTTACTGGAGGGGGATTTTGGCGGGTTCCCGGTGGATCGCCTGACCCATTCCCTGCAAACCGCCACCCGCGCCTTTCGCGATGGTCGCGACGAAGAATACGTGGTCTGCGCCCTGCTCCATGACATCGGCGATACCCTGGGCTCCTACAACCACCCGGACATCGCCGCAGCGATCCTCAAGCCGTTCGTCAGTGCCGAGAACCTGTGGATGGTGGAAAAGCACGGGATTTTCCAGGGCTACTACTTCTTTCATCACCTGGGCATGGATCGGCATCTGCGTGAGCAGTTCCAGGACCATCCGCAGTACCAGGCGACCGTAGAGTTCTGTGCCAAATACGATGCGGCGGCGTTTGATCCGGCGTATGACACGCTGCCATTGAGCTTCTTCGAGCCGATGATGGAGCGGTTGTTTGCGCACCCCAGGAACTCGATCTACAAGGCGGCGATGGAAGAGCACTCGCCGGCCTGATGACCTATGGCGACCATTGTGGCGAGGGGGCTTGCCCCCGTTCGGTGGCGAAGCCGCCGTGAACCTATGAGTGCGATCTATCTGGCGTTCTGCGGTGAATGGCTTTAGGGCTGCTGCGCAGCCCAACGGGGGCAAGCCCCCTCGCCACAAAAATCAAATCAATCAGGCCAACTCGGCAACTTTCGTCGCCTTCATCTGCGCCTCCCGCGCCTGGGCATCCGCCAGCCGATACAGCTCGATCGAACCATCCCAATGCTCGATCAGCGCCGTACACGACTCCACCCAGTCACCGCAATTGAGATAATCCACCTCACCCACCTTGCGAATCTCTGCATGGTGAATGTGCCCGCACACCACGCCGTGCAGCTCGCGCTTGACACATTCATGGGCGATGGCTTCCTCGAAGTCGCTGATGAAGCTGACCGCGGTTTTCACCTTGTGCTTGAGGTAGGCCGACAGCGACCAGTAGCCGTAGCCATATCGCGCGCGCCAATGATTGAGCCAGCGGTTGAGGGTCAGTGTGAATTCGTAGGCCGAATCGCCGAGAAAGGCCAGCCAGCGATGATACCGGGTGATCACATCGAACTGGTCGCCATGGATCACCAGCAGATGCCGGCCGTCGGCGGTGACGTGTACCGCTTCGTCCACCAACTGGATATTGCCCAGAATCAGTTTCGAATAGCGGCGCAGGAACTCATCGTGATTGCCGGTGACGTAGATCACCTCGGTGCCACGTTTGCTCATGGTCAACAGGCGACGGATCACGTTGGTGTGCGCCTGCGGCCAATACATGCCGCCGCGCAGTTTCCAGCCATCGATGATGTCGCCGACCAGGTAGATTCTGTCCGCGTGGTAGCCCTTGAGAAACTGCGACAGGTGTTCAGCCTGGCAATCCCGAGTGCCCAAATGCACGTCGGAAATCCATAGCGTCCGTACGCGTTGCTTACGGGTGGGTTTGGCGAGCTCGGCGCTGGTCATGGGCAACCCTCTGGCAAGTTTTGCCAAGTCTGCCGCGGCCCAGTTAATGGTCCATGACAGCGTCAAGTCAGTCCTGTGACAACGCTTGTTGGCCGGCTCGGTGTAGACTGACGCCCTGAACCGGGAGACCCGCGATGAGACCGATCCTCACGCTGCGCCAATACAGCCACGACCTGATCGTCCACAGCCATGAACACGCGCAATTGGTGTTCGGGCTTTCGGGCGCCCTGGATTTCGAGGTTGACGGCCGTGGCAGCCAGGTGGTCCAGCAGAGTTTCGTTGTGGTGCCCTCCGGCGCGCATCACGCGTGTGGCAGCGCCAATGGCAGCCGCTGCCTGGTGCTGGATGTGCCCGGCGAACAATGGGTTTCGCAGTCGTTGGGCGATCACGCCGAGTCCAGCCGACGATTGCTCGACAACGCCGGCCGCCTGCCTCTGGACGCCGGGCAAAGCCAATTGGTCAGCTGGCTGGCGAACAGTCCGGTCGAGGATCCGCTGATCGCACAACAAGGTGCGGTGCTGTTGCTGGCCAGCCTGAACAACGCCAGGCCCGACACCGTCGGCGGTCGGCGCCTGCCCTACGCTGCGCTGAATGCACACATCGATCAGTACGCGGCGTACCCGCTGCAGGTGGCCGACCTGGCCCGGGTGGCCGGCCTCTCCAGTGCCCGTTTGCATGCACGGTTCGTGGCTGAATGCGGGCAGACGCCGATGGACTACATCCGCAGCCGACGCCTGCATATCGCTGTGGGCTTGCTGCGCAACTCGGCGCTGCCCATCGGCGAGATTGCCAGCCGCGTCGGCTACAGCTCCCAGAGTGCCTTCGCGGCGGCGGTGCTGCGCGAGTTCGGGGCATCGCCCGGAAAACTGCGGCGCGAGGCTGGCGACAAAAAACGCTAGTCTGCCGACAGACTTGACGGGCCATTACGCGCTTCAATGAGGCCTCTGTTCGTTTGTCATCAAGGATTGCAATGACTCCCCGTACCGCACTTGGCGCCTTGCATATCGGCGCATTGATGTTCGGCTTGACCGGCGTGTTCGGCAAACTGGCTGCCGCATCACCGGCGATCATCGTGTTCGGCCGTGCCGCTTTTGCCGTGCTCGCACTGGCGTTTTTTGCACGGTTCGCCAGTCAGACGCGCTGGCAGAAACTCGAGGCCGTGGACTGGCGTCGGCTGCTGCTCGGTGGCTTGTTGCTCGCCGGGCACTGGGTGAGTTTCTTCATTGCAGTGAAAGTCGCAGGCGTGGCGATTGCAACGCTCGGCTTCGCCAGTTTCCCGGCCTTTACCGTGATCCTCGAAGGGTTGATCTTCCGCGAGCGCATTCGCGCCAATGAGATTGTGCTGGTGCTGCTGGTGAGTGTCGGGCTGGTGCTGGTCACACCCGATTTTGACCTGGCCAGCGGCGCCACCACCGGCTTGCTGTGGGCCGTGGGTTCCGGGTTGTTGTTCGCCCTGCTGTCGCTGACCAACCGTGCCGGCTCCGGGCGCGTCCCGCCCGTGCAGGCCGCGCTGTGCCAGAACGTGGTGGTTGCCCTGTGCCTGCTGCCGGTGGCGGCGCCTCAATTGAGCGAAGTACGCGCCATCGACTGGCTGTGGATCGGCCTGCTCGGGGTGTTTTGTACCGGTGTCGCCCACAGTTTGTTTGTCGCCAGCCTGGCGGTGATCAAGGCACGCACCGCCGCCGTGGTGTTCGCCCTGGAGCCGGTCTACGGCATCACCGTCGCCTGGCTGCTGTTCAACGAAAACCCGACCCTGCGCATGTTGCTGGGAGGTGCGTTGATCATTGTGGCAATAGTGGTATCCAGCAGGCTCTCAAGCAGTTCGAGCAAGAAAGCCATTATCGCCGAGGCTGCGTCTCACTGAGTGCGGTCGTTGTGTCCAAGGTCGCGGTCCGGGTCGATCTGGTCGCGGACCCGCTGCTTGAGCACTTTGGCTTCAGGGAAGCCACCGTCCGCCTTGCGCTCCCAGATCTGCACGGCGTCACAGAAAATATGAAAGACCCCACCGGTGCCCGGCACCAGGGAGACTTTGCCCAGGTCGTCACCAAAGGTGCTGAGCAGTTCCTGGGCCAGCCAGGCCGCACGCAACAGCCACTGGCATTGCGTGCAATAGGTGATGACGATTTCCGGTTTGTGGGCAGTCATGATGGGAAGCAACTCCAGAGTTTGACGACGCCGCTATGATAGCCCGGCCGGTGACTGTCGAGTCGGCTGATCAGGTTGTGCCTCTAACCCGAACGCAGGCTCGATCATGGCCAGAGCCACCGGCTGCCTAGTCTCGTCCGGGCTGATTACGTCCCAACTCGACGCCATGGACAGCTCCTCCAGGTTGAGCCGGTACTCATCGTCAATGACGGATTCGCCGGGTATCGCCAAACCCGGAGCCGCCACGGCAGCAGCGACCGGGATGGTGTGACGGTTATCGACCCACTCGAGTTCAACATTGGCTGGCACCCCGTCGCGCTGCGCAGTGGGCGATTGCGCGACGGGCGGCCAGATCACTGGCTCGGTAAAAAACTCAGCCGACGGCTCATGTAGCGACGGCAGAGCCTCTGAATCCGTGGCCTGATGCTGCTGGCGCCGACGACGTACAAACCAGCCCAGCGCCAGCAACCCCATCAACGCCGACACACCGGCAATCTGCAACCAGCCAACCCTGGGGGGGTCAGCAATGGCGGGGGCCGGTGCCGCGGCATCAGAAACCATGGGTTGCGCCTTTACCTTCTTGAGTTCAGCCAGTTGGGTTTGCAGTTCGGCCAACTGCTGTTTCTGGCCGTCGATCAGCTCATACTGGCTTTGCAGCTTCGCATTGAGTTCATCGACTGTGGATTGAAGCTGGTGGTTCTGCAGGGTGCTGGCAGCCAGTAGTTCGACAGCGGGATCAACCATGGAGACGTCAGTTGCTGGCGTCGTCCTTGCCACGGGTGGCGGCGTTTCGACCGGTTGAACCTTGGGGAATGCAGACGCCAGGGAACGGGAAACCGGCTCATCGGTGGCGGCAACAATGCCTGGCGACCCCGGTGGATCGATCAGCACCGTGTACTCGCGCAATAACCGGGCGCCGGGCTGATTGAGCTGCACGAGGAAATTCAGGAAGGGTTCACTGACCGGTTTGCTGGATGTCACCTGGATCACGCTGCGCTTGCCGCGCAGGACCGGAGTGAATGTCAGATTGTCGAGGAAAAAGACCCGGTCGACCCCGGCACGGCTGAACTCGTCTGCCGATGCCAGGCTCACCGACAGCTCGCCCTCCTCCAGGCCAGCCGCATCCACCAGGGCGATATCGGCACGCAGCGGTTGATTCAGCGCCGAATGCAGGGTGATTTCACCCAGGCCCTGCGCCGGTGCCCATGCCGAGTAAGTGACCGCCGCCCCAGCCAGCAACCCCTGTGAACAACCGCGCAAAACCAACCGCCAACACTTGAGCATGAGCATCCTTGAGATCTACAAAAATTACCCGTACGCGTTCGTACATCCGTTACGAACACGATATCGCCGAGTAGTTCTTATAGTCTGCGCAATGCGGTCTCTCAAAAGCCTGGCAGTCGGTTATGCCTCAGGATTTTTCAAGGTTGCCCAGGATATGGCCGTGAACCCGCATGCACACCTTCAAATCCGCCTCATCGACGCCTTCGAACAGTTCGTGACGCAGTTGCGTGGCAATGGTTTCAATTTGTTCGATCAGGGGAAGCGCCGGGGCGCAGAGCACGATTTTCTTCGCCCGACGGTCTTCCAGCACAGCCTGGCGTTGCACCAGCCCCTGGCTTTCCAGACTGTCGAGCAAACGGGCCAGGGTCGGGCCTTCGACGCCAACGCTTTGTGCCAGCTCCCGCTGGGTCGGAGCTTCTTCGAAACGGGCCAGGTGCAGCAGCACCAGCCAGCGCGCCTGGGACAAGCCCATGCCCGCCAGACGGCGGTCCAGTTCGGCACGCCAGCCACGGGACATCTGGGCCAATTGCATGCCAAAGCGGTGTTGATCGGTTAACGGCATAAAACACTCATGATTAGACTGAAATAAATAAAAACTAATTATTAGTCAGCTAAGCATGAGCCTCGATCCGAGGCAAGGCTTGATCTGTACTGAATCGTTACATCAGCACTACGGATGTCTCAAATCTCGAATTCCGACTGCAAGGCAGCGCGAACACAATACAAAACCCCTTCCGGTACCCGGCCCGCGAACAGCGCGGCGATCTCGGAAACCGGCGGCAATTCGCCTTCGCCGTCGAGGAAGGCGTCCTGGACTTCACCCATCAGGTCTTCAGGCAGATCCAGCGCCTGCTCCAGCGACAACTGCTGCTTGCCGATCGCTTCGGCCAGCATGGTGTAGACGTTCTTTTCCGAGCACTGCAACTGACCGGCGATCTGCACCGGTGTCATCCCGGCCCGCGCCAGCGTGATCAATTCGTGACGTACGTCGGCCACCACTTTCGGCGCCTCGACCTGGCCGCCGAGTACTTCGAGGAAGGCCTCGCCATAGCGCTCCAGCTTGCGCGCGCCGACGCCGCTGACCGTGGCCATTTGCGCCAGCGAGGTCGGCTGGCTGCGCAGCATTTCCAGCAAGGTCGAGTCGGGGAAGATGACATACGGCGGCACGCCATGTTCTTCGGCGAGCTTGCGCCGCAGGGCGCGCAAGGCTTCCCACTGTTCGCGCTCCTCGCCCCGCACCAGCTGGCTCGCCTGGCTCTTGCTGCTTTTCGCCACGGTTTGCGCCTTGAGATCGCGGCGCAACTCCAGGGTCACCTCGCCTTTGAGCAGCGGCCGGCAACTGTCGCTCAGGCGCAGGCCACCGTAGCCTTCGAGGTCGATGTCGGCCAGACCACGGGCCACCAGTTGGCGGAACAACGAGCGCCACTCGCCCTCTGTCATCGCCTTGCCAACACCAAACACCGAAAGATGCTGATGGCCGAAGTTTCGGACCTTTTCGTTGTCCTTGCCCAGCAATACATCCACCAGGTGTCCGACACCGTAGCGTTGACCGGTGCGGTAGATCGCCGACAGCGCCTGACGCGCCGGCTCGGTGGCATCCCAGGTCTGCACGCCGTCGACACAGTTGTCGCAATGACCGCAAGGCTGGGGCATGTCCTCGTCGAAGTAGGCCAGCAGCGTTTGCCGACGGCAGCGGGTTTCTTCACACAGGGAAAGCATGGCGTCGAGCTTGTGCTGCTCCAGGCGTTTGTGGCGCTCGTCGCCTTCGGAGTTCTGCAGCATCTGCTTGAGCATCACCACGTCCTGCAGGCCGTAGGCCATCCAGGCGTCTGCCGGCAGGCCGTCACGGCCACCACGACCGGTTTCCTGGTAGTAGGCCTCCAGGGATTTCGGCAAATCGAGGTGCGCGACAAAACGCACGTTGGGCTTGTCGATGCCCATGCCGAACGCCACGGTGGCAACCATGATCAGGCCTTCTTCATTGAGGAAGCGCTTCTGATGGTAAGCCCGCAAATCGTTGGGCAGACCGGCGTGGTACGGCAGCGCCGGGAAGCCCTGCTCGCTGAGGAACGCGGCGACTTCCTCGACTTTCTTGCGCGACAGGCAATACACGATACCGGCATCGCTGCGGCGTTCGGCGAGGAACGCCAGCAACTGCTTGCGCGGCTGTTCCTTGGGCACGATGCGATAAAAGATGTTCGGTCGGTCGAAGCTCGACAGGAAGCGCTCGGCGTCTTGCAGGTGCAGCCGGGTGACGATTTCTTCCCGGGTGCGCTTGTCGGCCGTGGCGGTCAGGGCGATGCGCGGCACGTCGGGGAACATTTCCGCCAACTGGCCCAGTTGAAGGTATTCCGGACGGAAGTCATGCCCCCATTGCGATACGCAGTGGGCTTCGTCGATGGCGAACAGGGAAATGTTCAGTCCCTGCAGAAATGACAGCATGCGCGGCTGGACCAGACGCTCCGGAGCCAGATAGAGCATTTTCACTTCACCGCGGCGGATGCGGGCGGCGAGGTCGCGCTGCTGCTCGGCGCTGAGGGTGGAGTTCAACGCGGCGGCGGCCACGCCCAGCTCTTCGAGGGTGGCGACCTGATCGTCCATCAGGGCGATCAGCGGCGAGACCACCACGGCCAGGCCTTCGCGCAGCAGCGCCGGGACCTGGAAGCACAGGGATTTGCCGCCACCGGTAGGCATCAGGACCAGGGCATCGCCACCGCTGGCCACGCGCTCAATGATTGCACCCTGGCGGCCACGGAAACTGTCGTAGCCGAAGATGTCCTTGAGGACGCGTTGAGCCTGTTCGAGCATAAAAACTCCAAAAATCACCGAAACATCCCTGCAAGGCTGGTTCAGAACCTGCGACGCTGCACCGACAAATCGTAAGTGCGCATTGCATGACGCTTCACATTTCAGCCGTGAAGCCAGCAGGGCATCACAAAACGCGCGAGTATACCCGAGCCCCGTCCGGCAAAGGGCACCGCTGATAAGACTCACACAATCGGACTGTGGGAGCGGGCTTGGTCCGGGCGGCGTTCCGACGAAGAGGGAGTGTCGGTCAACATTAATGCAGCCTGGCACACCGCCTTCGCGAGCAAGCCCGCTCCCACAAAGGTGCAAATATGCCGTGCGGCTGGCCCAAGCGCTCAAGAAGGCCTAGAATTCCCGCATCGAACATTCCCCAAGGTAGTCCTTTAATGTCCTTCGCTGAGCAACTAACCCGCCTGCAAGTCTTCCTCGACGCTGATGAACTGCATGACGAGGCGCTGGACTACGTGGCCGCCCACGGCTACCTCACTGCGCTGTCGATCTGTTCCGAAGTGGTCCCGGACCGTGAATGGATCGACGCACTGTTCGCCGAAGAGCCGCATTACAGTGGCGAAGCCCAGCGCGAAGAGATCGAAGCCACGCTGATCGGCCTCAAGGCCCACATCGCCCGTCAACTGGCCTCCGACGAGGAGTTCGAGTTGCCGTGCGACCTGGACCTGGGCGACGACCCGGACGATTCCGAACTGCGCGGCTGGTGCATCGGTTTCATGGAGGGCGTGTTCCTGCGCGAAGAAGCCTGGTTTGAAACCGCCGAAGACGAAGTCAGCGAAATGCTGCTGCCGATCATGGTCGGTTCGGGCCTGTTCGACGAGCAACCGGAATTCTCCGACATTGCCGCCGACGCCAACCTGATGGACGACATGATCGTGCAGATCCCGGAAGCCCTGACTGCGCTGTACCTGCTGTGCAACGCACCAGACGAAAAACCGGCGATTCTCAAACCCCGTCACCACTAAGGTTTTGCCTATGGACAACCCCATAGGCAACCGCCCCCTGATGTTGCGCTACGTGCTGCTGGCCATCGGCTGGCTGAGCGTAGCGTTGGGGGTCATCGGGATTTTCCTGCCGGTATTGCCCACCACCCCCTTCCTGCTGTTGGCGGCCGCCTGCTTTGCCCGCAGTTCGCCGCGCTTCTATCAATGGCTGGTTAAACATCCGCGGCTTGGTCCGTGGATTCGCGATTACCTCGACGGCAACGGCATTCCGCTCAAGAGCAAGGTCTACGCCATCGGCCTGATGTGGGCGAGCATCCTGTTGTCCTGTTATCTGGTGCCGCTGCCTTGGGCACGGGGGTTCATGCTGACCAGTGCGGTGCTGGTGACGATCTACATCCTCAGGCAAAAAACCCTGCGCAAATCCTGAAGTCTCCTGGGACCACAAAAAGCTCAGTGAGCGGCCTTCGCCCGACGACCTGCCCTCCCCCTGCAAAATCTCCACCTAAACTCCACGAACCTACACTCGAGCAGCCAGACATGGCCCGCAGTCTGCGTAGTCCAGGATGGCCAGCGCTCCGACTTCGGCTCGGCGGCGGGTTGCTGCTGGCCGGTTTGCTACTGACCGTTTTCAACGGCGTCCGGGCCGACTGGGATTTTGCGCAGATCCTGCAAACCGTGGAAAAACGCTACGGCCCGCCGGGACCGGCACGAAACCGGATCGAGGCGTGGAGTCAGATGCTGCAAAGTGCACGCGGTGCGCCCGAACGTGAGCAGCTCAACGCGGTGAACCGCTTCTTCAATCAGCAGTTGAATTTCCAGGACGACACGCGCATCTGGCAACAGACCGATTACTGGGCCACGCCCGTCGAAGCCCTGATCAAGGGTGCCGCCGATTGCGAGGACTACGCGCTGGCGAAGTATTTCAGCCTGCGCCGACTAGGTTTTCCCAGCGAAAAACTGCGCATCACCTACGTCAAGGCCCTGAGCCAGAACCAGGCGCACATGGTGCTGACGTTCTACAGCGCCCCCACGGCCGATCCACTGGTGCTGGACAACCTGATCGGCGATATCCGCCCCGCCTCCCAACGCAAAGACTTGCTGCCGGTGTACGCCTTCAATGCCGAAGGCCTGTACCTGCCGGGCAAGAACGGCAGCCAACGCAGCAGCGACTCGAAAAAACTGTCGCGCTGGCAGGACGTGTTGAAAAAAATGCAGAGTGAAGGGTTCGACATCGGCGACGGCTAACCGCCATGGCAAGGAGCGAGATATGACACTGCGTAAACAGTTGTTCCTGGCCATCTGCCTGTTCCTGCTGGTGGCGTTCAGCGGCAGTTTTTTTGCCAGTCTGGAAAGCTCCCGCGAGCAAACGCTCAGTCAGCTGCGCGCCCACGCCCAGGACGCGGCCACCGCGCTGGGGCTGTCGCTGACGGCACAGGTCGATGACCCGGCAATGATGGAGCTGATGGTCAGTTCGATTTTTGACAGCGGCTATTTCAGCAGCATTCGCGTGATCAGGCTCAAGGATCAGCAAACCCTGGTGGAGCGCAGCACACCGACAAAAATCGACGGTGTGCCTGACTGGTTCGTCAACCTGGTCAACCTGCGCCCGGAGGGTGGCGACGCCTTGGTCATGCGCGGCTGGGAACAGCTGGCACGGGTCGAAGTACTGAGCAATCCGCAATTCGCCCTGGCCAAACTCTGGGACAGCACCCTAGGCAGCCTGATCTGGTTGCTGTTATGCGGGCTGTTCAGTGCGGTGATTGGAGGATGGATGTTGCGCAGGCAGTTCCGCCCGCTCGACAGCATGGTCCGACAAGCCGAAGCCATCAGTAAACGCGAGTTTCTCAGCCTGCCCAACCTGCCACGCACACCGGAGCTGAAACGGGTAGTGCTGGCGATGAACCAGATGGTCGAAAAGCTCAAGGCGCTATTTGTCGAAGAAGCTGCGCGCAGCGAAAAACTGCGGGCCGAATCCTATCTGGACAGCCTTACAGGCTTGGCCAACCGGCGCCTGCTCGACGAACAACTGGCCCACCACTTGAGAGTGTGCGAACAGAGCCGCGATGGCCACCTGCTGATGTTGCGGATCAACGACCTGAACGGGCTCAACCAGCGACTGGGCGGCCAACGAACGGACGCACTGATCAGCGCCGCAGGTGAACTGCTCAGGCGCCTGACCCAATTGCCGGAGCGTCGCACCTGGCTGGCGGCGCGCAATCGCGGTGGCGAATTCAGCCTGCTGACACCGGGTCTGGACGCCGAAAGCGCCGTGCGCCTGGCCGCCGATGTCAGCGTCAGCCTGGAGAACCTGCGCCTGACCGGCGCCAGCGATTGCATGCCCGTCGCCCACCTGGGCGTTGTCGCCTATCGCCCCGGAGAGCCGATCGGCAACGTACTGCTGCGCCTTGATCAGGCATTGACTGAATCCCGGCAGCGTCCCGAGCGACCCTGGGTGTATCTGGGCCACCATGACACCGCGCCGAATCACTCCCAGCACGACTGGCGCACCTGGATCGACGACGCCTTGACCGAAGGCAAGATGCAGTTGTACTTCCAGCCCGTCGTGCAATGCGCCGACACCCGCCAGGTACTGCATCACAAAGTGCTCGCACGCCTGCTCGACCCACAGGGCGAAGCAATTGCCGCCGGGCATTTCCTGCCGTGGATCGAGCGTCTCGGCTGGTCGGCACGCTTCGACCTGGCCATGCTCGAAGCCACGCTGGACGACCTGGTGGTCAACCGCAGGCCCTTGGCATTGAGCCTGTACGGGAGCACCCTGCGCGACCCGGTGCAATGGCGAACAATCCTCGACCTGCTCGACTCTCTTCCCGAACTGGCACCGCTGCTGACCCTGGAAATCGACGAGCGCCAGTTGCCCTCCCCTGAAGAACTGCAGCGTTTGAGCCACAGCCTGCTGAACACCGGTTATCGCATCGGCCTGCAACACTTCGGCGGGCGTTTCAGCCAGATCGGCAACCTCACCCAGTTGGGTTTGGCGTACCTGAAAATCGATGGAGCCTACATTCGCAACATCGACGAGCAGCCTGACAAGCGGCTGTTCATCGACGCAATCTTTCGCGCGACCCACAGCATTGATTTGCCGTTGATTGCCGAGATGGTCGAGACGTCAGGGGAGTTGGTGGCCATCAGAGAGCTGGGTGTTTTCGGCGCGATGGGGCGGTTGATCGGGCCGCCGGAGCCAACCTTGCCTGGCCTCCAAGGTAACTTCGACCATTGACCGAAAACCAACTTACAGCTGTCACTTATGAGAGTAGGCAGGTTATCTGACGAGGTTCTAAATCACTCCGGCATCCAAATTTCTTCAACACCCGGAGTCATCATGACCACTATTCCCCCGAAAACCTCGGCAATCATGCCAAACACACAGAGTGAAACAATAGCGAAAGTAACCTTCGATGAAGTCCGAGACAGCAACGGTCATCTCGTTGGCAATAACAGCGTAACTTTTGACAAAACCCTGAACTTCAAGGGTACGGCCAAGCCAACTAGGGAGCTCTGGATTCGCGATGAGGCGGGCACAATTACTGACGTGACCAGCGATGATTACGGAGACTGGATCAAAGAGGTCACTTTGCGAGGCTTCCAGCGCTACAGCCTTTACGCTATCGAGAAAAACCCGCCTCAAGATCGCTCCAGACCACCGTACGTTATCGTCCTGGCGACCGAGACGCCGATCATCGACACAGTCATCGGCAAGAATGGCCCGATTAAAGATGACGATACCTACGACGACGACTCGCTGGAGTTCTCCGGTTACGCACCTCCCGGTATGGAAGTTGAAGCGTTCAACGGCGACACCACCACGGGCAAGAAAACCATGGTGGATGCTGTCGGGCGGTTCCAGCTCACCCTCGACGGGCAAAGAATCCAGTGCGTTTACCTTCCGCGTCATATTGGATGTGAAACTGAGTCTGGATGACGTCCTCGAGTCCGAAGACGGCCCTTCTGTTCCTGAAGGTTGCATCACCGGCAAGAGTCAGTTGATCATCAAGGGGCATGCCATGCTCGGTGAGAGCATTCAGCTACTCAATGGCGACGCCCCCATAAAAGATGCCGTCGCAACTGCTGATCCCGTCAATGGAGCCTGGAAAATCCTGCTCGATGTGACAGACGGAGACTACAGCCTCGCTGCCAGGGCGGACTATGGCGATGGGGAAATCACCGCCCCGCCCCGCACCTTTACCGTGGAATCCACCATCAAACCGCACAATACCCGTGTGTACGATTCGGACGGCCTGATCCAGGACAACGGTACCACCCTATACAACCATGTCATTGTCAGGGGTGGTGCGGCCCAGTCAGCGCAGATCAGGCTGAAGATAAATGGCGTCACCGGGCCGAAGCCGGAACCGACCGACGATACGGGTAAATGGGCCAGATTGGTTACAGGTCTGGAATACGGAACCACTTATCAATTCATCGCGGTGGCAGACTATGGTGACAACTCAGAGTCCGCCCCCTGGACGATTACTACCGGGGTACCGAACGTATAAGCAGTCTTCGCAAGCGTTAAAGACTCCAGTGGCCAGGCAGAACCCTGGTTAGAAACTATTGAATGAAAAAACCGCCATCCCTTACACAGCAATGGCGGGTTTTTCCGTTCCGGTTTCAGGTCACACGGTGTCCACCTTCAACGAATGATCGTTGAGCATGCCGTTGATGATGGTCGCCGTGTCATGCCCGCTCGCGACCACCCCACCCGCTCCCGGCGTGACACCGTATTGGCTGGCGAGGTCGACGCCGGCCAGGTCGATGGTCTGGTTCGGTGCGGCGCCGGCCATGGCGCTGACGTCGATGCTGGTCACCGTCGACGCCCCGCTGCCGGTGACGGTGAAGTGCAGGTAGTCGTCCAGCGAAGCCGTGGTGCCGTTTTCCCCTTGCAGCAGTTGCGACAGGTCGAGCTTGTCGGTGCCGGGCGTGAAGTCGGTGATCACGTCATGACCGCTGTTGCCCTTGAGCCACTGGAAGGTGTCGGCCCCTGCCCCGCCGCTGAGGGTGTTGTTGCCCATGCCACCGATCAGCAAGTCATCGCCGCCCCCGCCATTGAGGATGTCGTTGCCCAGGCCGCCGTTGATCACGTTGTTGGTGTTATCGCCGCTCAGGGTGTCGTTGAAGTTAGAGCCGGTGAGGTTTTCGATAGCCATCAGGGTGTCCGTGCCCGCGCCGAGGGTGTTCTGCGCAGCGAGCAGGCTGAGGTCGACCGTGACCCCGGCGGTGGCGTGGGCATAGCTGGCCGTGTCGATGCCCGTACCGCCATCCAGGGTGTCATTGCCCGGGCCGCTGTAGAGCAAGTCATTGCCGGCGTCGCCGTGCAGCTCGTTGTTGCCGGAGCCGGCGGTGAGCACATCGTTGCCGTCGCCGGCATTGATGATGTTGCTGCCCGTGCCCGCCACCAGGATGTCATCCCCGCTGGTGCCGGTGAGGATGTGGCCGTCCTGATAGCTGATGGTCAGATTGGCCGAGTCGCTGCCGCCATGGTTGTCGTTGGCGGTGTAGGTACCGTGGTAGTCCGTGGTGACTTCTTGTGCCCCGGCGTAGTTCACCGTCATGGTCAGATCGTAGTTTTCTGCCGAATTCTTATTGCTGCCACTGGTGTTGGCGATGTTGGTCACGTGGATCTGGTAAGTACCGTCCGCGCCTGCGGTGATGGTGCCGCCATCGGCGATGCTGACAAACGCCCCACCGTTGAGCGAATACTCCATCGTGATGTGCCCAGGGTCCAGGTTGTGATCGAGGCTGAGCGTCTCTCCCTGTTTCAGTTTGACCGTGATGAGGTCTTCATTGTTGCCATTGGATTGGTTCGCTGCGCTGAGATAGCCACTGACCACCAGCATCGCCGTCATGGTCGCCGCGTTGGCCGCAAAGGCGTTGCGTACGTTGGCCAGACTCTGGTTGGCGGGGTTGTTGTTTTCGCCGGTGAAGCTTATCGCGCCGGTACCGGTGAAGTCCCCGCCTTTCACGACCCAGCCGGTGTTGAACGAGGTCGGTGTCGCCGAAAGCTGGTCGCCATCGGGGTCGGTGTCGTTGGCCAGCAACAGTTCGCCCGGCACCACGATGTTGCTCGACAGCACGTTGGTGATGACGTAGTCATCGGCGGCCACTGGCGGTGCGTTCGGTATGACTTTGATCGTCAGGGTTGAGCTGGCCAGGTCGCCATCGTTGTCGCTGACGGTGAAGCCGATGTTTTCGGTGATCAACACCGAGGTGGTTTTCTGCGAAATGTAGGCGTATTCACCGGTGTCGAGATTGATCTGCAAGGTACCGCTGTTGTTGGTGGCAATGTTCAGTGTGTTGTCCACGGTGTTGAACGTGCCATGGTTGAGCCCGCCGCTGAAGTTCAGGGAACCCTGATTGGTGTTGCCGCTCGGATCGTAGGTGTACGTGGTGCCGTCCACCGTGATGGTCTTGATGAAGCCGCCATCGGCGCCGAACGCACCGCCCTCGCCCAGCAGCGAACCGGTCACCGGTGCACCGTTCACCGTGCCGGACAGCACCGAGTTGAGCTGGTTGAGGTCGGTCACCACCACCGCATTGGTATCAGTGTGGCTATTGCCGTCATAGGCCAGTGGATTGAGGTTCGCGTTGCTTACGCCACTGCCCAGGCCGATCGCGTAGTTCTTGATGTTGTTGGCATCGAGGAAGGCTTTCAGCGCGGTTTCGTCGGCGGTGCCGATTTCCTGGCCGGTGGTGGGCTTGCCGTCGGAGAAGAAGTAGCCGACGTTTTGTGCACCGGTCAGTTTGCCCGAGGTGTTGAACGCGGTCTGCATGGTCGCCACGGCCGCGTCGTAGTTGGTGCCACCGTTTGCGGTGAGGCCGGCAAGCAGGGTCTTGGCGGTCGCAACATCGACCCATACCGAAGTCATGTCGGTGGCGCTGCTGCTGAAGGTGACGAGTTGCACTTTCACATCGCCCAGGTCGTCGTATTTATCCAGCAAGGCACTGATGGCCTGCTTGGCCAGTTCCAGCCGCGACAGGTTCGACACGCCGGAAGGGTCGACCATACTGCCGGAGACATCGAGCACGATCAGCAGGTTGGAATCGATCTCCACCGCTGCCACCGAGCGATCCGATGCCACCGCCTTGGGCACGTCATCGACAATGTTGACCACGATGGTGCTGGTGCTGCTGTTGCCCGACGCATCGGTGGCCTTGTAGGTGAAGGTTTCACTCAGGCTGTTCGGACCGTCGTTGGCATTCGGCGAGGTTTTTGGCGCCGAGGTCAGGGTGTAGGTGTAGCTGCCGTCGGGGTTGAGCAGAATTTGCCCGTAGGTGCCGGTGGCGCTGCCGACGAGGGTGTAGGTGAGCGCGCCGCTGGCACCCGAGACGGATCCGACCAGGGTCCCGGACGCGGTTTCACCGGTATTGTCCGGGTCGCTGCCGGTGACTGTACCGGCGGCCAGGTCCTGGCCGCCCTGGCTCAGGTCGAGGGCTTTTTCGTAGACCGTCACATCGCTATCGGGATTGGCCTTGATGATGCTGTTGGCCACGTCGATGGTGATGGTGGTGGTGCTTTCATCGCCATCGGAATCACGCACGGTGTAGGTGAACGTATCGGTCGCCCCTGCATCGCCGACTGAACCCGGGTTGCTGTGATACACCGCATTGCCGTTGGCATCGAGGGTCAGGTAGCCATAGGTGCCATTGATCTGGTTGCCCAGCCCGCCAATGGCCGACGTCGAGGTATTGCTACCGGCGCGCACGCCGACCACCGTCGCCGGACCATCGGCGCCGCTGATGTCATTGCCCAGCACACCGATATTGACCGTGCCGCCCTCCGTTACCGACGACGAGTCAGGTTTGGCGCTCGGCAAGTCATCGACGATGTTGACGTTGATCTGCCCGTTCGCAATGTCGCCATCGGTGTCGGTGGCTACGACGTTGATGTTCTCGATGAGGTTGTTGGTGCCGTTGGCCGTTGGATGGGCTTCGTTATCGTTGAGGGTGTAGCTGTAGCTGATCACACCAGTGGCCGGGTTGTATCCGGTAATGGTCAGGGTGCTGCCCAGCGGCGTGACGGCGGTTTGCGGGAAGCCGGCGGCCACGCCTGCGCTGACGACAGTGATGCCGCCCACGGTCAGGGTTTGCAGGCCGTCGAGGGCGGTGACCGTGAAGGTGCCGCTCTGGATCAGGGCCGGGGCGTTGGGGTTGGTGCCGTCACTGAGATTTTTCTCGTAGACCGTCAGCTCGCCGCCATACACGTCAAGGCCGTTGAGGGTGACCTTATCGTCGTTGTTATAGACGTTCAGCACCAGGTTGGCGGTGCTGATGTCACCGTCGGCGTCCGTGAGGGTATAGGTGAAGGTTTCGGTATCGCTGCCACCGCCGTGCAGGTTTTTGAAGTCCGCACTATTGGGATCGAGCGTGTAGGTGTAGGTGCCGTTGGCATTGAGCACCAGGGTGCCATAGGTACCGGTGAAGGTGCCTGGGGTGACCGGGCCGGCATCCGGGCCAACGGCGACTTTATCAGCGCCGATCACGTCGTTGCCGAACACATCGCCGCTGAGGCTTTGCGCTGTCTCCGAAGCGGTGCCGAGGTTGCTGTCGTTCATCGCTTTAGGCACGTCATCGACAATGTCCACCACGATGGTGCTGGTGACGATATTGCCCAGCGAGTCGGTAGCCTGATAGTTGAAGGTCTCGTGCATCACGTTCGGGCCGTCATTGGCGTTCGGTGTGGTGCTCGGCGGGGTCGTCAGGGTGTAGGTGTAGGTGCCGTTGGCGTTGAGCTGAATCTGTCCGTATGTCCCCAGGTTGCTGCCGACCAGGGCGTAGGTGATCGCGCCGACGGCGTGAGTGACCGAGCCCACCAGTGTGCCGGAAGCGGTTTCGCCCGTGCTGGTCGGATCGCTGCCGACGACCGTACCGGCTGCCAGGTCCTGGCCGCCCTGGCTCAGGTCGAGGGCTTTTTCGTAGACCGTCACATCGTTGTCGCTGACCGCTTTCAGGCAGCTGTTGTAGACGTCGATGGTGATGGTGGTGGTGCTTTCGTCACCATCGGAATCGCGCACGGTATAGGTGAACACATCCACCGCGCCAGGGCCGCTCACCGCGTTAGGCGTGCTGTGGTACACGGCGTTGCCGTTGGCATCGAGGGTCAGGTAACCGTAGGTGCCGTTGATCGGGTTGCCCAGCCCGCCGATGGCCGAGGTTGATGTATCGCTACCCGCGCGCACGCCGACCACGGCGCCAGCAGCAGCCGGACCATCGGCACCGCCGATGTCGTTGTCCAGCACATTGCCGCTGACGGTGCCGCCCTCCTGCACCGAGTCCGCATCAGCTTTGGCGGTCGGCAGGTCGTCGATGATGTTGACGTTGATCTGCCCGTTCGCGATGTCGCCATCGGTGTCGGTAGCGACGACGTTGATGTTCTCGATGAGGCTGTTGATGCCGTCGGCGGTTGGATGGGCTTCGTTGTCGTTCAGGGTGTAGCTGTAGCTGATCACGCCGGTGGTTGGGTTGTAGCCGGTGATGGTCAGGGTGCTGCCCAACGGCGTGACGGCAGTTTGCGGGAACCCGGCGACCACGCCACCGCTGACCACGGCGATGCCGCCGACGGTCAGGGTTTGCAGGCCGTCGAGGGCGGTGACCGTGAACGTGCCGTTTTGGGTCAGGGCCGGAGCGTTAGGGTCGGTGCCGTCAATGAGGTTTTTCTCGTAGACCGTCAGCTCGCCGCCGTACACGTTGAGGCCGTTGAGGACCACTGGATCGTCGTTGTTGTGGATCTGCAGCACCAGATTGGCGGTGCTGCTGTCGCCGTCCGCGTCGGTGATGGTGTAGGTGAAGGTTTCCGTGCCGTCACCACCGCCGTGCAGGGCTTTGAAGTCGGCATCGCTGGTGTTGAGGGTGTAGGTGTAAGTGCCGTTGGCATTCAGCACCAAAGTGCCGTAGGTGCCGGTGAAAGTGCCAGGGGTGATCGGGCCAGTGCTTTCTCCAATGGTTACCCGGTCGGCGCCTTGCACATCGTTGGTCAGTACGTTGCCGTTGAGGGTCAGCAAGGTTTCCGAGGCGGTGCCATTGCTGTCGTTCATGCCTTTTGGCAGGTCGTCGACGATGTTGACGTCCAATGAACCCGTCGCGGTGGTGCCGTTGTCGTCGACCGCGGTCACGGTGAACTGTTCAGGCAGGGTGTTGGCGCCGTTGGCGGTTGGGTGCGCTTCGTTGTCGTTGAGGGTGTAGCTGTAACTGACCACGCCGGTCGCGGCGTTGAAGCCGGTGATGGTCAGCGTGCTGCCCAAGGGGGTGGTGATCGATTGCGGGAAGCCGGCGGCTACGCCTGCGGTGACCACGGCGATGCCGCCGACGGTCAGGGTCGTGACGCCATCCAGGGCAGTGACGGTGAAGGTGCCGTTCTGGGTCAGGGCTGGCGCGTTGGGGTTGCTGCCGTCATTGAGGTTTTTCTCGTAGACCGTCAGCTCGCCGCCGTACACGTTGAGGCCGTTGAGGACCACCGGATCGTCGTTGTTGTGGATCTGCAGCACCAGATTGGCGGTGCTGCTGTCGCCGTCCGCGTCGGTGATGGTGTAGGTGAAGGTTTCCGTGCCGTCACCACCGCCGTGCAGGGCTTTGAAGTCGGCATCGCTGGTGTTGAGGGTGTAGGTGTAAGTGCCGTTGGCATTCAGCACCAAAGTGCCGTAGGTGCCGGTGAAAGTGCCAGGGGTGATCGGGCCAGTGCTTTCTCCAATGGTTACCCGGTCGGCGCCTTGCACATCGTTGGTCAGTACGTTGCCGTTGAGGGTCAGCAAGGTTTCCGAGGCGGTGCCATTGCTGTCGTTCATGCCTTTTGGCAGGTCGTCGACGATGTTGACGTCCAATGAACCCGTCGCGGTGGTGCCGTTGTCGTCGACCGCGGTCACGGTGAACTGTTCAGGCAGGGTGTTGGCGCCGTTGGCGGTTGGGTGCGCTTCGTTGTCGTTGAGGGTGTAGCTGTAACTGACCACGCCGGTCGCGGCGTTGAAGCCGGTGATGGTCAGCGTGCTGCCCAAGGGGGTGGTGATCGATTGCGGGAAGCCGGCGGCTACGCCTGCGGTGACCACGGCGATGCCGCCGACGGTCAGGGTCGTGACGCCATCCAGGGCAGTGACGGTGAAGGTGCCGTTCTGGGTCAGGGCTGGCGCGTTGGGGTTGCTGCCGTCATTGAGGTTTTTCTCGTAGACCGTCAGCTCGCCGCCGTACACGTTGAGGCCGTTGAGGACCACCGGATCGTCGTTGTTATGGATCTGCAGCACCAGGTTGGCGGTGCTGCTGTCGCCGTCCGCGTCGGTGATGGTGTAGGTGAAGGTTTCCGTGCCGTCACCACCGCCGTGCAGGGCTTTGAAGTCGGCATCGCTGGTGTTGAGGGTGTAGGTGTAAGTGCCGTTGGCATTCAGCACCAAAGTGCCGTAGGTGCCGGTGAAGGTACCGGGGGTGATCGGGCCAGTTCCTTCTCCAATGGTCACCCGGTCAGCGCCTTGCACGTCGTTGGTCAGCACGTTGCCGTTGAGGGTCAGCAAGGTTTCCGAGGCGGTGCCATTGCTGTCGTTCATGCCTTTTGGCAGGTCGTCGACGATGTTGACGTCCAATGAACCCGTCGCGGTGGTGCCGTTGTCGTCGACCGCGGTCACGGTGAACTGTTCAGGCAGGGTGTTGGCGCCGTTGGCGGTTGGGTGCGCTTCGTTGTCGTTGAGGGTGTAGCTGTAACTGACCACGCCGGTCGCGGCGTTGAAGCCGGTGATGGTCAGCGTGCTGCCCAAGGGGGTGGTGATCGATTGCGGGAAGCCGGCGGCTACGCCTGCGGTGACCACGGCGATGCCGCCGACGGTCAGGGTCGTGACGCCATCCAGGGCAGTGACGGTGAAGGTGCCGTTCTGGGTCAGGGCTGGCGCGTTGGGGTTGCTGCCGTCATTGAGGTTTTTCTCGTAGACCGTCAGCTCGCCGCCGTACACGTTGAGGCCGTTGAGGACCACCGGATCGTCGTTGTTATGGATCTGCAGCACCAGGTTGGCGGTGCTGCTGTCGCCGTCCGCGTCGGTGATGGTGTAGGTGAAGGTTTCCGTGCCGTCACCACCGCCGTGCAGGGCTTTGAAGTCGGCATCGCTGGTGTTGAGGGTGTAGGTGTAAGTGCCGTTGGCATTCAGCACCAAAGTGCCGTAGGTGCCGGTGAAGGTACCGGGGGTGATCGGGCCAGTTCCTTCTCCAATGGTCACCCGGTCGGCGCCTTGCACGTCGTTGGTCAGCACGTTGCCGTTGAGGGTCAGCAAGGTTTCCGAGGCGGTGCCATTGCTGTCGTTCACGCCTTGAGGCAGGTCATCGACGATGTTCACGTCGAGGCTGCCCGTGGCCGTGGTGCCGTTGTCATCGACCAGGGTCACGGCGAACTGCTCAGGCAGTGCGTTGGCGCCGTTGGCGGTCGGATGCGCTTCGTTGTCGTTGAGGGTGTAGCTGTAACTGACCACGCCGGTGGCGGCGTTGAAGCCGGTGATGGTCAACGTGCTGCCCAAGGGGGTAGTGATCGATTGCGGGAAGCCGGCGGCCACACCTGCGGTGACCACGGCGATGCCGCCGACGGTCAGGGTGGTGACACCGTCCAGTGCAGTAACGGTGAAGGTACCGTTCTGGGTCAGCGCCGTGGCATCCGGTGCGCTGCCATCGCTGAGGTTTTTCTCGAAGACGGTGAGTTCGCCGCCGGTGACGCTCAGGCCATCGATGGTGACGGGATCGTCGTTGTTGTGGATCTGCAGCACCAGGTTGGCGGTGCTGCTGTCGCCGTCCGCGTCGGTGATGGTGTAGGTGAAGGTCTCGGTGCCGTCGCCACCACCGTGCAACGCTTTGAAATCCGCGTCGCTGGTGTTCAGCGTGTAGGTGTAAGTGCCGTTGGCGTTCAGTACCAGGGTGCCGTAGGTGCCGGTGAAAGTGCCAGGGGTGATTGGGCCAGTGCCTTCACCAATGGTTACCCGGTCGGCGCCTTGCACGTCGTTGGTCAGCACGTTGCCGTTGAGGGTCAGCAAGGTTTCCGAGGCGGTACCATTGCTGTCGTTCACGCCTTGAGGCAGGTCATCGACGATGTTCACGTCGAGGCTGCCCGTGGCCGTGGTGCCGTTGTCATCGACCAGAGTCACGGCAAACTGCTCAGGCAGTGCGTTGGCGCCGTTGGCGGTCGGATGCGCTTCGTTGTCGTTGAGGGTGTAGCTGTAACTGACCACGCCGGTCGCGGCGTTGAAGCCGGTGATGGTCAGCGTGCTGCCCAATGGTGTGGTGATCGATTGTGGGAAGCCGGCGGCCACGCCCGCGGTGACCACGGCGATGCCGCCGACGGTCAGGGTGGTGACACCGTCCAGTGCAGTAACGGTGAAGGTGCCGTTCTGGGTCAGCGCCGTGGCATCCGGTGCGCTGCCATCGCCGAGGTTTTTCTCGAAAACGGTGAGTTCGCCGCCCTCGACGTTCAAACCACCAATCGTCACCGGATCGTCGTTGTTGTGGATCTGCAGCACCAGGTTGGCGGTGCTGCTGTCGCCGTCCGCGTCGGTGATGGTGTAGGTGAAGGTCTCGGTGCCGTCGCCACCGCCGTGCAGGGCTTTGAAATCGGCATCGCTGGTGTTCAGCGTGTAGGTGTAGGTGCCGTTGGCATTCAGCACCAGGGTGCCGTAGGTACCGGTGAAGGTGCCGGGAGTGATCGGCCCGCTGTTTTCACCAACCGGCACACGGTCAGCGCCTTGCACATCGTTGGTCAGCACGTTGCCGTTGAGGGTCAGCAAGGTTTCCGAGGCTGTGGAAGCGTTGCTGTCGTTCACGCCTTGAGGCAGGTCATCGACGATGTTCACGTCGAGGCTGCCCGTGGCCGTGGTGCCGTTGTCATCGACCAGAGTCACGGCGAACTGCTCAGGCAATGTGTTGGCGCCATTAGCCGTCGGATGCGCTTCGTTGTCGTTGAGGGTGTAGCTGTAACTGACCACGCCGGTCGCGGCGTTGAAGCCGGTGATGGTCAGGGTGCTGCCCAGCGGGGTGGTGATCGATTGCGGGAAGCCGGCGGCCACACCCGCGGTGACCACGGCGATGCCGCCGACGGTCAGGGTCGTCACGCCGTCCAGCGCGGTGACGGTGAAGGTGCCGTTCTGGGTCAGCGCCGTGGCATCCGGTGCGCTGCCATCGCCGAGGTTTTTCTCGAAAACGGTGAGTTCGCCGCCCTCGACGTTCAAACCACCAATCGTCACCGGATCGTCGTTGTTGTGGATCTGCAGCACCAGGTTCGCGGTGCTGCTGTCGCCGTCCGCGTCGGTGATGGTGTAGGTGAAGGTGTCCGTACCATCACCACCGCCGTGCAGGGCTTTGAAATCGGCATCGCTGGTGTTCAGCGTGTAGGTGTAAGTACCGTTGGCGTTCAGTACCAGGGTGCCGTAGGTACCGGTGAAGGTGCCGGGAGTGATCGGCCCGCTGTTTTCACCAACCGGCACACGGTCAGCGCCTTGCACATCGTTGGTCAGCACGTTGCCGTTCAGCGTCAGCAGGGTTTCCGAAGCGATGCCATTGTTGTCATCGACTGCTTTGGGCACGTCATCGATGATGGTGAGATCCAGCGTACCGGTAGCGCTGTCGCCATTGCTGTCGCTGGCCACCACGGTAACGCGCTCGGTAAGACTATTGGCACCCTCGCCGCTTGCATGGGTTTCGGCACGGTTGAGGGTGTAGCTGTAACTGACCACGCCCGTGGCCGGGTTGTAGCCGGTGAAGGTCAGGGTGCTGCCCAGAGGGGTGGTGATCGACTGCGCAGAACCTGCCGCCACACCGCCGCTGATCACATTGATGCCGCCGATGCTCAGGCTGGTCAGCCCGTCTGGCGCATTGATGGTGAAGGTGCCACTTCGCGTCAGCGAACCTTCGTTCCTCACCGAACCGTCGGTCAGGTTGGCTTCATTGACAGTCCGCTCGCCGTTCTGCCCCGACAGACCTTCGAAGGTGACCGGATTGTTCGGCACCTCGGGCGTCACTGGCGGCACCACAGGGGTATCGGCCGCTACGGCGTCATTGTCCGGTTCAGCGTTCAGGCGTTCTTCGGGAAATTCGGGAATGCCATTGAAACCGGCAGTGGGGAAACCGATGGTGGGATCGACTCGCCCGCCCACTTCTTCGAGCATGACGAAACTATGGCCGCTACCCTGGACGCCGCCCGGTACACCGCTAGTCGTAGACGGCCCGGCAGCGGTGGCTTCAGCGGTTTGGGTCGGGTCGTCGCCCGCCGCAATGGCTTTTTGCAGCTGTTCGACATCCGTCAGTTGCGCCTGGCTCGGCGTCACCGCCTCGGACGAGTGCACGTGGGGAATCTGATTGGCGAGCAATTGCGGGGTCATCTGCATGCTGCTGCCGCGCCCGAGGGTCAGTTCCTGGCCATTTTGCAGATGCACCGCTACCGCGCCTTCGGCGCCTGTGCTCAGTTGGTCGCCGGCGAACAGCTTGTCCCCCTCGACCAGCGCGCGCCGGGTGCCGTCGCTCGCAACAGCGAACACCTGACCGATGACCTTACTGACGATTCCAATGAGCGTAGCCATGTGCACTTCCTCCGCTGCCAACCGCTGTCGGCACCTTAGTTTGTGCGAAGAACGTGCTCATGGCTCAAGCGGGTTGTCTGGCGGATCGTGTTCCGGGCCACGGTTTACTTGAGTAAGCCGTGGCCCTGGCAACATCTCGCCCAGCCATTCGCTCACGGCGCTGTTTACGGTTTGGGGAAAACTCCTCTGCAATCAATGGCATCGGATCCCTGTGCGCAACAACGTTGCCTGTGAACGATGCGTAACGATCTTGAATCACCAAGGTGACAAAAAACCGTCACCTCCAGATCGCTAGCGTCCCTCCCCTCCAGCACTTCTCCGCTCTATGTCGATAAGTGGATTGGAACTTTCCTCAAGCCCCGATGAGCGCCCCAGAGCTCATAAAACAAGGGCTTTCGAATTGAACAATGTGCTGGATTTCGCAGAGCGCATAAGTTTTTTTTGGCATAACCGTTATGAAAAAAATTTCTTAGCTACGCTTCAGAATGTTCTTAGCTCTTTTGTTAAAGAGATGAAACAACTTTACCTATAAATGCCGTCAAATAATTGGCGACTGATAAGCACCATCAGGAATCAGGGAGATGTACATGCGCCTATTAACCCCCCTCTGCAGCGCGGTTCTTTTGGCCATTGCCTGCTCGTCCCAGGCTCAGGCCATGACGCTGACCGAAGCAATCCAGAGCACCATCGCGACGCACCCGGAACTGGCATCCCGGGTGGACAGCCGTCTGTCGGCTGACGAAGACGTGAAGGTCGCGAAAGGGGGCTTTTATCCATCGGTAGATCTGAACGCCGCTTACGGGCGCGGGTACAGCGATAACACCAATACCCGGGCGCTCGGCAATCACCACACCGAAATTCTCAACTACACCCAGTCGGAATTGCGCCTGCGGCAAATGCTTTTTGACGGGTTCAACACCGCCAATGAAGTCGATCGCACCAAAGGCGTGGTCAACTCGCGAGCCTATTACGCACAGGGTACGGCTCAGGATCTGGCCCTGCGCACCACCGAGGTCTACCTCGAAGTGCTCAAGCGCCGCGAACTGGTGACCCTGGCCAAGAACAACCTGCAAGCGCACTTGCGGGTCAACGACCAGATCGGCCTGCGCACCCAGCGTGGCGTGGGTAGCAACGCCGATGCCGACCAGTCCAGCGCTCGCCGGGCACTGGCAGAAAACAACCTCGACACCGCCGAAGTCGATCTGGCTGACGCCGAGTCCAACTTTTACGCCGTTGTCGGGCGTATGCCCGATGAACTCGAAACCCCGCCGTCGATTCGCGGTGAAGTCCCAACCTCCCTGCCCGAAGCCCAGCAGAGCATGGTGGAAAACAACCCGTACCTGAAATCCGCCCAGGCCGACGTGCAATCGGCCGAAAGCCAGTACGAAGTTGCCAAGTCGCCCTTCTACCCACGCCTCGACGCCGAGGCGGCAGTGGGCGCGAACAACAACGTGCAGGGTGACGAAGGCCACGACAACGAGTGGCGGGTCGGCGTGGTAATGAACTACAACCTGTTCCGCGGCGGCAGTGACAAGGCGCGCCTGGCCTCCGACGCGCACAAGATCAACCAGGCCATGGACATTCGCAACAATGCCCTGCGCCAGCTCAACGAAAATATTCACCTGGCCTGGAACGCCATGGTCAATGCCAAGAAACAAACCCCGACCGCCCGTGAATACGCCGACACCAGCAAGCGCGTACGCATCGCCTATCAGGATCAGTTCGGCCTCGGCCAGCGGACCCTGCTTGACCTGCTCGACAGCGAAAACGAACTCTACAACGCCAACCGCCGCTACACCGAAGTGCGCTACACCGAAGAGTTTTCGATGTACCGCATCCTGGCGAACATGGGCCAGTTGTTGAGCAAACAACGGGTCGTACTGCCCGCCGACGCGATCGCCCAGACCGAAGTGAAAAACGAAGCTCGTCTGCCGGAAATGAAATAACCAAGTACCCGTGCGGGAACTGCGGCAGGCTGTGATCTTTTGACTTTGCTTTTGAGCAAACACGATCAAAAGATCCCAGCCTGCGGCAGCTCCTACAATGAGATATGCAGATATCTGTCAATTGCCGCAGAGCAACGGGAGCAATCAATTTGACCAGCATGGAACCCGGCAACACCGGTGTCGATCCGCGCCTGAGCTTCGATGACCCGCTTCTGGATGGTCTGCTGATCCTCTGCAAACTCCACGGCGCGACGGTCAGTCGCGCCAGCCTCAGTGCCGGGCTCCCCATGGCCCACCAACGCCTGAGCCTGGACCTGCTGCCCCGTGCAGCGGCCCGGGCCGGTTTGCAGGCGCGCCTGCTGCGCCGTGACCTCAAGGACATCTCGCCGCTCAACCTGCCCGTGCTGCTGTTGCTCAACAATGGCCGCACGGCCGTCCTGCGTCGTTATGCCGAGGACGGCAAGGTGCTGATCCTGCCCAGCGAAGCCGACGGCGGCGAACAATGGCTCAGCCCTGAAGAGCTGGCCGAACACTACAGTGGCCAGGCGCTGTTTGCCCGGCCGCGCCACGAACTCGAAGACTTGCGCTCGCCGCTGGTGCCTCGGGTCCAGGCTTGGTTCCGCGACACGCTGAAGCTATCGAAATGGCTGTACAGCGACGCGATCCTCGCGAGTTTCCTGATCAACCTGCTGGGTCTGATGGTGCCGCTGTTCGTGATGCAGACCTACGACCGCGTAGTGCCGAACCAGGCCACTTCGACCTTGTGGGTGCTGGCAATCGGTCTGCTGATCGGCACCGCTTTCGAACTGGTGCTGCGGGTCGTTCGCGCGCACCTGCTGGATACCGCCGGCAAGAAAACCGACGTGATCCTGTCGGCCACCCTGTTCGAGCGCATCACCGGCATGGCGATGAAAGCGCGACCGGCGACCATCGGTGGTTTTGCCCAAAGCATTCATGACTTCCAGGGCCTGCGGGAGTTTCTCACCGCCGTGACTCTCACCAGCCTGATCGACCTGCCCTTCTGCCTGCTGATGCTGCTGGTGATCGGCCTGCTCGGTGGCTGGCTGGTGGTGATTCCGATTCTGGCGTTTCCCATCACTATCATTTTCGCCATGGTGATCCAGGTCCGCCTGCGCGACACCGTACAGAAAAGCCTCACCCTCGGTGCCGAACGCCAGGCGTTGCTGATCGAAACACTCAGCGGCCTGGAAACCCTCAAGGCCTGCAGCGCCGAAAGCGAACGCCAGCACAAATGGGAAAGTACCCACGGCGCCCTCACCCGCCTCGACAGCCATGCGCGCAACCTCTCGGCCCTGGCCACCAACGGCACGCTGTTCATCCAGCAGATGTCCGGCATGGCGACCATCGTCGCCGGGGTCTACAGCATCATCGCCGGTAACCTCAGCGTCGGTGCCCTGGTGGCCAGCTACATGCTCGGCAGTCGGGTACTGGCGCCACTGGGACAGATCGCCGGCCTGATCACCCGCTACCAGCAAGCGCAACTGACCATGAAAAGCACCGACGCGCTGATGGGCCTGCCCCAGGAGCGCGACGCCAAACAACGGCCACTGGAGCGCACGCAACTGCAAGGGGCGCTGGATGTTGTCGGCGTGACCTTCCACTACAACGGCCAGAATACCCCGGCGCTGGCCAACGTCAGTTTCAGCGTGAAACCCGGTGAGCGAATCGGCGTTATCGGTCGCAGCGGTTCCGGTAAAAGCACCCTGGCGCGGCTGGTGATGGGTTTCTACGAACCGGAGGAAGGCCAGCTATTGCTCGATGGCCTGGACTTGCGACAGCTGGACGTCGCCGACCTGCGCCATCAGATCGGTTACGTCGCTCATGACTTGCCGCTGCTGGCCGGCAGCCTGCGCGATAACCTGACCCTCGGCGCGCGCTACATCAGTGACTCACGCATGCTCGAAGTGGCCGAACTCACCGGCGTCACCGAACTGGCCCGGCAACACCCGCAAGGCTTCGACCGGCCCGTGGGCGAGCGCGGACAGTTGCTGTCCGGTGGTCAGCGCCAGGCGGTTTTGCTGGCCCGGGCCTTGTTGCTCGACCCGCCGATCCTGCTGCTCGACGAACCGACCAGCGCCATGGACAACAGCAGCGAAGACGTTCTACGGCAAAAACTCCACGGCTGGGTCCAGGGCAAAACCGTGCTGCTGGTGACTCACCGCACCTCGATGCTGAGCCTGGTGGATCGGCTGGTGGTGTTGGACAACGGACGGATCGTCGCCGACGGGCCGAAAGAAGCAGTCATCGATGCACTGCGCAAGGGCCGTGTCGGCTCTGCGGCCGTCTAGGAGTTGGCCATGTCTGCTGACCTGCCTGTTACAACGAAAGGACGTGGCTACTTCAACAGCTTCGGCAAAAGCGCCGAAGTCGAATTCATGCCGGAAACCGCCGGTGCCTCGTTGCAGGACTCGCCGCGCTGGTCGCGGATCACCGTGTGGCTGACCGCTGCACTGCTGATCTGCGCACTGGTCTGGGCCAAGTTCGCCGTCTTGCAGGAAGTGACCATGGGCGAAGGCAAGGCGATTCCGTCGAGCAAGGTCCAGGTAATCCAGAACCTCGAGGGCGGCATCGTCACCGAAATCTTTGTGCGCGAAGGGCAGATGGTGAACAAGGGCGACACCTTGCTGCGCCTGGATGACACGCGCTACCTGTCGAACAAGGGCGAAAGCGAAGCCGATCGCTACGCCTTGACCGCGCAGGTCGAACGGCTTTCAGCCGAAGCCGAAGGCCGGCCGTTCAAACTGTCAGAAGAAGTGATCGCCAAGGCGCCGCAAGTGGCCGAAGACGAGCGCTCGCTGTACGAACAGCGGCAACGTCGACTCGCGAGCGAGCAGCGCACACTGTCCGAACAACTTCGGCAAAAGACCCAGGAACTGGCAGAGTTCCGCTCGAAACAGGGTCAATTCAGTTCCAGCCTGGCGCTCCTGCAACAAGAGATGAACATGTCCACGCCGCTGGTGGGCACCGGTGCCGTGTCACCGGTGGAAATCCTGCGCCTCAAACGCAGCGCCGTGGAGATTCGCGGCTCGCTGAACGCCACCACCCTGGCGATCCCCCGAGCGGAATCGGCGATCAACGAGATCAAAAGCAAGATCGACGAGTCGGAACAGACCTTCCGCTCGGAAGCGGCCAAAGAGCTGAACGAGAAACGCACCGAACTGTCGAAAATCACGGCATCGAGCATCGCCATCGACGACCGCGTGACTCGCACCACCGTGGTCTCGCCGGTGCACGGCATCATCAAGGTGCTGAAGGTCAACACCATCGGTGGTGTGGTCCAGCCCGGCAGTGACATGGTGGAAATCGTGCCGCTGGAAGACAACCTGCTGATCGAAGCCAAGGTCCGCCCGCAGGACGTTGCATTCCTGCATCCGGGCCAGAAAGCCATGGTCAAGTTCAGTGCCTACGACTACACCATTTACGGCGGCTTGAGCGCCAAGCTGGAGCTGATCGGCGCCGACACCATCACCGACGACAAGGGCAACAGCTTTTATCTGATTCAGGTGCGCACCGACAAAAACCATCTGGGCGGGGATGTGAAACCGCTGCTGATCATCCCGGGGATGGTGGCAACGGTGGACATTATTACCGGGGAGAAAACGGTGCTGGATTATCTGCTTAAGCCGGTGCTCAAGGCGCGGACCGAGGCGATGCGGGAAAGGTAGGCAGCCTCCAAAATCTGCTGTGACTGATCTGCCGCTTTCGCGGACAAGCCCGCTCCCACAGGTTCATTGGCGTTCGCAAACTTTATGTACAACACGAACACTGTGGGAGCGGGCTTGCCCGCGAAGAGGCCTGCACATACACCGATCACTTGTCGGCATGATTACGCTGGTAAACCTCCTCCCCCATCGCCGCAATCTGCCCCTCGATCAACGCTTCAAACGGCTTTAACAACGGTGCAAACGAAGTCGGCGCTTCGAGGGTTTCCAGCGCCTGCACAATCGCCTCCACTGTCGACAACGCTCCCGGTCCCGGTGCCTTGCGCAGCCGATAACGGGACACACCGCCTTCGGCCAGCGTTACCCTCGGCAACGCCGCCAGCAGCGGATTGAGGTGCAGCATCTTGCGCGCCTTGCGCCAGGTGCCATCCGGGACGACCAGCAACATCGATTCATCAGAGCAGCCATAGGCTTTCATCGGCTGCGCTTCTTCGCCCGGAAACAACAACCGCGCCGTATATCCCGGACGATTCAACAACACCGGCAAATCCTCGAACACCTCGCCCACGATCAACTCGGCATTGTTCAAGCCCAACGCTGCCAACCGCGCTGTATTGAGCGCATGGTTCACTTCGCTCGGATGCTGCAACAGCAAAACCCGGGTGCGGCTGTCGAGGCTCGGGATCAACGGGCACAGGCAATGAGATTGCGGACGCAGGCAGCGCGGGCATTGGATTCTGGACATCTTCTCAGGCCTGATTCAGTTGGGCTTTAAGCAAATCACGGAACGTCTGGATCAGTGGCTCGCGGCTACGGCCCCGGCGCACGATCATCGAGAACGGCGCCTGATAACCAAAGGTCGCCGGCAGCAGCACCCGCAAGTCGCCCTTGTCGGCCCAGGCCTGGGCGTAGTGCTCCGGCAGGTAGCCGATGTAGGCGCCCGACAGCACCAGAATCAGTTGGGCTTCCATACTTTCCACGGTCGCGGCGCTGTGCTTGAAGCCGTGACGCGCCAGCTCGGCCTGGCTCCAGTAGCCACGGCCGACCATGCGCTGCTGAGTGATGACCTGCTCGGGAATTCGCCGCTCGTTGAACAGCGGATGCCGCGTGCTGCAGTACAACCAGTGTTGTTCACGGTACAGCGGCATATACACCAGACCGCTCATGCGCGTGGAAAATGCACCGATGGCCAGGTCGAGACGGTTGTCTTGCACGCCGAGCTGCAGTTCGTAAGGGCTCATCACCGACAGGTGCAAGTGCACGGCCGGGTGTTCCTGGCTGTAGGCGCCGATGGCCTCGGCGAACGGCAGGGCCTTGTCGCTGACGGTGGAGTCGATCACCCCGAGGTTCAAGGTGCCGCGCAACTCGCCCTTGAGGGCGGCGGCGTACTGCTCGAAGCCTTCGAGTTCGCCCAACAGACGCAGGGTTTCCTGATGGAACAACTCACCCTTGCTGGTCAGGCTGAACCCGCCACGACCGCGATGGCAAAGCACCAGGCCCAGGGCCGCTTCGAGCTGGCTCATGTAGGTGCTGATGGCTGACGTCGAGAGGTTGAGCTCCTGCTGGGCGTTGGCAAAGCCCTGGTGACGCACCACGCTGACGAAGATGCGCAATAGTTTCAGGTCGGGTAAAGCGTTGGCCATGTCGGGCTCCGGTGGAAGGGAACACAAACCCTGTGGGAGCGGGCTTGCTCGCGAAAGCGGTGTATCTATTTACATTGATGGCGACTGATACGACGCCTTCGCGAGCAAGCCCGCTACCACAATGGTTGCAGTGCTCACCCCTGGATTGCCAGGCATCAGGGGTTCTGAGTATGGCGTGAAGTCTATCGCTGCCACATCAATTAGTTTAGAAAAATCTGAACTAAGTATTTGCCCGTAGCGATTCTTCCCGGCCACTACATTTCGCAGAATCGTTGCCACAAGGTGCGCCCGTACTTCCGTGAACGGCGCAACCACATAAATAAAACAACGACGATGAGGCCCTACCCGTGGACAAGATTCTTCACCAACCACTGGGCGGCAACGAAATGCCGCGCTTCGGCGGCATCGCCACCATGATGCGACTCCCCCATTTGAATACCGCTGCCGGTCTGGACGCTGCCTTCGTTGGCGTGCCGCTGGACATCGGTACCTCACTGCGCCCTGGCACCCGTTTCGGGCCTCGCGAAATCCGCGCTGAATCGGTGATGATTCGCCCGTACAACATGGCCACTGGCGCTGCGCCGTTCGACTCGCTGTCGGTTGCCGACATCGGCGACATCGCGATCAACACCTTCAACCTGCTCGATGCCGTGCGGATCATCGAAGAGTCCTACGACAACATCCTCGAACACGACGTGATCCCCCTGACCCTGGGCGGCGACCACACCATCACCCTGCCGATCCTGCGTGCCATCCACAAGAAGCACGGCAAGGTCGGCCTGGTGCACATCGACGCTCACGCTGACGTGAACGATCACATGTTCGGCGAGAAAATCGCCCACGGCACCACGTTCCGTCGCGCCGTTGAAGAAGGCCTGATTGATCCGGACCGCGTGGTGCAGATCGGCCTGCGCGCCCAGGGCTACACCGCTGACGACTTCAACTGGAGCCGCAACCAGGGCTTCCGTGTGGTTCAGGCCGAAGAGTGCTGGCACAAATCGCTGGAGCCGTTGATGGCTGAAGTCCGCGAGAAAGTCGGTGGCGGTCCTGTCTACCTGAGCTTCGACATCGACGGTATCGACCCGGCCTGGGCACCAGGCACCGGCACCCCGGAAATCGGCGGCCTGACCACCATCCAGGCGATCGAGATCGTTCGTGGCTGCCAAGGCCTCGACCTGGTCGGTTGCGATCTGGTAGAAGTCTCGCCCGCTTACGACACCACCGGCAACACCTCGCTGCTGGCCGCCAACCTGCTGTACGAAATGCTCTGCGTACTGCCTGGCGTAGTCCACCGCTGAGGGTTGGTCATGAATGAACGCGATCAGGTTCTCAAAGCCGCCGCCGACCTGGTGTCCGCTTTTGCCCGTAACGATCGCGAAGCCTACTTCGGCGCGTTCAGCTTTGAAGCCAGCTTCGTCTTCTACACCCTCGAAAAGCCCCTGCTGTCGCGCGACGCCTATCAGGCGATGTGGGACGGCTGGCGCGCCGAGGATGGCTTCGAGGTGCTCTCGTGCACCTCGAGCAACGCTTTCGTCAGCCTGCAGGGTGACGTGGCGATTTTCATCCATGACGTAGCCACCGAGCTGCGCATGCAAGGGGAGCAGCACTTCAGCCAGGAGCGCGAGACGATTGTTTTCAAGAAACAAGCGTCTGGCCAAGAACAACAAGGCCTATGGCTGGCCTGTCACGAACACTTGTCCGCCTTGCCGGAAGGGCTGCCACCCCCTTAGCCAAACAGGTGACGCTCACGCACGATGAGCGCGCCTTTATGATCGGAGCAGATCATGAATAACAACAACAAAGACCAAAGCCTTACGCAAATTGAAACCCACGGGGTCGAACAGATCCCGGACAACGAACGCACCGCAGGCCCGACGGACTTGTTCCGGATGATCTTCGGTGGTTCCAACACCTTTGCAACCGCCGTTCTCGGCAGTTTCCCGGTACTGTTCGGCCTGTCTTTCCAGGCGGGCGTCTGGGCGATTGTGCTGGGCGTGTTGCTGGGTTCGCTGATCCTCGCGCCAATGGGCCTGTTCGGCCCGATCAACGGCACCAACAACGCCGTGTCTTCCGGTGCACACTTCGGCGTGCATGGGCGGATCGTCGGTTCGTTCCTGTCGCTGTTGACCGCCATCGCCTTCTTCTCGCTCTCGGTGTGGAGTTCGGGTGATGCGCTGATCGGTGGGGCCAAACGCCTGGTCGGTCTGCCGGAAACCGATCTGACCCTGGGCCTTGCCTACGGTCTGTTCGCGATCCTGGTGCTGACGGTGTGCATCTATGGCTTCCGTTTCCTGCTGTGGGTCAACAAGATCGCGGTGTGGAGTGCCAGCCTGCTGTTCCTGCTGGGTGCCTTCGCCTTCGCCGGTCCCTTCGACGTGAACTACGCCGGCACGGTGAACATGGGTCAGCCAGGTTTCTGGGCCGCCTTCATCGGTGCAGCACTGGTGGCCATGAGCAACCCGATTTCTTTCGGTGCGTTCCTCGGCGACTGGTCGCGCTACATTCCGCGTGACACCTCCAAGCGCCGCATCATGGCGGCGGTGGTGATTTCGCAGATCGCAACGTTCATCCCGTTCCTGTTCGGCCTGACCACCGCCACCATCGTAGCGATCAAGGCACCGGACTACATCGCGGCCAACAACTATGTCGGCGGCCTGCTGGCGGTATCGCCGAGCTGGTTCTTCCTGCCGGTGTGCCTGATCGCGGTGATCGGCGGCATGTCCACCGGCACCACTTCGCTGTACGGCACCGGCCTGGACATGTCCAGCGTATTCCCACGGGTACTGTCGCGGGTCAAGGCAACGCTGCTGATCGGTGTGATGTCGATTGCCTTCATCTTCATCGGGCGCTTCGCGGCCAACCTGGTGCAGAGCGTGTCGACCTTCGCCGTGCTGATCATCACCTGCACCACCCCCTGGATGGTGATCATGATCATCGGCCTGCTGGTGCGTCGCGGCTTCTACTGCCCGGATGACCTGCAAGTGTTCACCCGCGGCGAGAAAGGTGGCCGTTACTGGTTCACCCACGGCTGGAACTGGCGTGGCCTGGGTGCCTGGATCCCGAGCGCGGCCGTCGGCCTGTGCTTCGTGAACCTGCCGGGTCAGTTTGTCGGGCCGCTGGGCGAATTGGCCGGTGGTATCGATATCAGCCTGCCCGTGACCCTGGGCCTGGCCTCGCTGGTGTACCTGGTGCTGCTGAGCCTGTTCCCGGAATCGCGCGAAGTGTTCGGCCCGAACGACCCTCGCAGCAAGAGCACGGATTCGCTCGCTAATCCGGCGATGCGTCAAGTCGCCTGATGTAACACAAGACCTGTGGGAGCGGGCTTGCTCGCGAAGACGGCGGCACATTCAACACTGATGTGACTGACAGACCGCTTTCGCGAGCAAGCCCGCTCCCACAAAGAGCAGCCCCACAGAAACGCCTTTGTTTCACATAAAAAAGACAATCGGAGACACGCCATAATGGCTTTGGATTTATTCGTTGTACTCATCTACGCCGCCGCGATGTTGCTGCTTGGCTATTACGGCATGCGCAAGGCCAAGACCAACGAAGACTTTTTGGTGGCCGGTCGTAACCTCGGCCCAAGCCTGTACATGGGCACCATGGCTGCCACCGTTCTGGGCGGCGCGTCCACCGTGGGCACCGTGCGTCTGGGCTACGTGCATGGCATCTCCGGCTTCTGGCTGTGTGCCGCGCTGGGTTGCGGGATCGTGGCGCTGAACCTGTTCCTCGCAAAACCGCTGCTGAAACTGAAGATCTACACCGTTACCCAGGTGCTGGAAAAACGCTACAACCCGATGGCCCGCTCCGCGAGCGCGGTGATCATGCTGGCCTACGCACTGATGATCGGCGTCACCTCGATCCTGGCGATCGGCACCGTTCTGCAAGTGTTGTTCGGCCTGCCGTTCTGGATCTCGGTATTGCTGGGCGGTGGCGTCGTGGTGATCTATTCGGCCATTGGCGGCATGTGGTCCCTGACCCTGACCGATATCGTCCAGTTCGTGATCAAGACCGTGGGCCTGATGTTCATCCTGCTGCCAATCTGCATGTACCGCGTCGGCGGCTGGGATGAACTGGTAATGAAACTGCCGGCGGCGAGCTTCAGCTTCACCACCATCGGCTGGGACACCATCATCACCTACTTCATGATCTACTTCTTCGGCATCCTGATCGGTCAGGACATCTGGCAACGGGTGTTCACCGTCAAGACCGCCAAAGTGGCTCAGGTTGCCGGTACCGCTGCCGGTATCTACTGCATCCTCTACGGTCTGGCCTGCGCCCTGATCGGCATGGCTGCACACGTACTGATCCCGGATCTGGACAACGTCAACAACGCCTTCGCCGCCATCGTCAAACTGTCCCTGCCGGACGGTATCCGTGGCCTGGTGATCGCTGCCGCACTGGCCGCCATGATGTCCACCGCCAGCGCCGGCCTGCTGGCCGCTGCCACCACCCTGACCGAAGACCTGCTGCCGAAACTGCGTGGCGGCAAACAGTCGAGCCTGGGCCTCAACCGTCTGGTCACTATGCTGACCGGTATTGTGGTGCTGGGTATCGCCCTGGTGGTCAACGACGTGATCAGCGCCCTGACCCTGGCCTACAACCTGTTGGTGGGCGGCATGCTGATCCCGCTGATGGGCGCGATCTTCTGGAAACGCGCCACCACCGCCGGCGCCATCGCCAGCATGGGCATGGGCTTTGCCACCGCGCTGCTGTTCATGTTCAAGGACGGTCTGGATGCCAACACCCCGATCTACTACAGCCTCGGTGTAGGCCTGGTGAGCTTCGTGCTGGTCAGCCTGCTGTCCCGTCGCCCGGCTGTGGTGGCGAGCGCCGCCTAAGCTGAAACATAACGACTCGATGCTTTCTTCGACGAGTGTGGCGTCGGTTGCCACACTCGTTTTTTTTCGTCTGAAGGAAACTGCTCATGAAGATCGTCAGCCGCGATCAGTGGTTCGAAGTCAAACATCTCAGCGACGGCATCCGCCTGATTCACGAGCCGTACATCCGGCCTTTCTACCGCTGCAACCTCTGGCACATCCAGGGCCGTGACAAGGACCTGCTGCTGGACAGCGGCTCGGGCCTGGTCAGCCTGCGCGAGCAACTGCCATGGATCACCGAGCGACCGCTGGTGGCCGTGGCCAGCCACTGCCATTTCGATCACATCGCCGGTCATCACGAATTCGCCGAGCGCCTGGTGCATCCGGCCGAGGCGGACATTCTGGCCGCGCCGGATGGCGACAACGACTTGAGCAAAGCCTTTGTCGGCGACGACATGTTCGAGGCGCACCCCGATTGCCCGCTGTGCTACGCCGAATACCGGGTCAAGGCCGCGCCGGCCACGGGTTTTGTCGAAGATGGAGATGTGCTGGACCTGGGCAACCGCGTGTTGCAGGTGGTGCACACACCGGGACACTCGCCGGGTGGCATCTGCCTGTACGAAGCCGCCACCGAGACCTTGTTCAGCGGGGACATCATCTACGACGGGCCGCTGATCGAAGACGCCTACCATTCCAACCTCGAGGACTATGCACGCAGCCTGCAACGCCTGCATGAGCTGCCGATCCGTACGGTGCATGGCGGGCATTTCGGCAGTTTTTCCGGAGAGCATTTGCGCGGCATGATTGACGAATGGCAGCGCTCACACGGCTAAAGCCTGCTGTACTCAACGGCAGGGAGAACTGCTCCCACCTCCTCGAAGAACGATCATGAAAGAAGCCGCCCTTCGTGCTGTCGTACATCGCTACATCAGCCGCCTGCTCGAAGGCCGGGATGACTTCGATGACAACGCCAGTCTGGCGCAGTTGGGATTGGACAAAAAAGATATCGAAGAGCTGATCTTCCATCTGGAAGATGAACTGGGTGTCACGGCGTTTACCGTGGAAGAAGACCGGATGCTCAAGACCGCCAGGACGGTGAATGATCTGAGCCGGTTCTTGATGGAGATCGGACGGCATTGAGGCTGAATGCCAAATATGTTGCAGGACTGAATGGCAGGATGCTGTTCTGTGTCGAGGGGGCTTGCCCCCGTTGGGCTGCGCAGCAGCCCAAAACCCTTCAACCCGGTTACATCTGGCGGACCACGTCAGGCGATTTACGACTGCTTCGCAGCCGGACGGGGGCAAGCCCCCTCGCCACAGCAAGCTACCTCGCCACAGCAAGCCCCTCTCACTAGCGATCCGGAGCCATTACCGGCGTCGCTGCTGGCGCCGACGCTGCTCGTCGTCAGTACGAACAGGTACAGGCTGCATTGGCGGTTCGATCAGGCCGAGCGCCACGCCCAGGTCATGCAGCCAGTTTTGGATTTTCTCTTTCATGGTGCCCCCTTCAGGGTAGTGCCGAGCGGCCAAAATTCTGTAGCCCCTTCGCACTGATAATAGTCCGAAGTCCTACGCAATGCTCGTGCAAAGTCGCAATGATCTGTTACTGAATCCATCAAAATCAGCCGGCGTTCAGGCAATTTCCCGCGCCTGCACCGGTGTCGGCGGAAAAACCGCCTGCTGCTGCTCGATCCAGGCATTCAGGTTGGCCCCGACCATACCCTTGCGCCACATCAGCCAGGTGGTTGCGCTGGCAAACGGTTCGGCCAACGGATGCACGGCCACACTCTCGCGGCCCGGCAGGCTGGCGAGCATCGACTCCGACATCAGCGCCACACCGGAACCGGCAATCACACACGCAAGCATTCCCGGATAGGATTCGATCTCCATCGCCCGGCCCATCGCCGCATGGTCATGGGCGAACCAGGCCTCCAGGCGCATACGGTAGGAGCAGCCCTGGCGAAAGGTGAACACCGCGCGACCTTCCACATCCAGCGCGCTGCGCACGGGCGGATGATCGGCCTCGCTAATCAGCACCAGGCGCTCGTCGCACAAGGGCACACCGTCGAGCCCGGCCAGCTCCATAGTGCCATCCACCAGCGCCGCATCGAGTCGACCGGTGAGCAGGCCTTCGAGCAATTCACCGCTGGGACCGGATTGCACTTGCAGGTTCACCGCCGGATACAAGCGGTGATAGCGCGCCAACAGCCCCGGCAGGTGAATAGCGGCCGTGCTGTACATGGTGCCGAGCACGAAGTCGCCCGCCGGTTGCCCGCCCTGCACAGCCGCGCTGGCTTCGTCGCGCAAGGCAAACAACCTGGCGGTGTAGTCCAGCAGGACTTTTCCCGCAGGCGACAGCTGCAAGCGCTGACGCTCGCGCAGGAACAGCTCTACACCCAGTTGCTCTTCCAGCTGTTTGAGCCGGGTCGACAGGTTCGACGGCACTCGATGCAGCCGTTCGGCGGCCCGGGTTATGGACCCTTCCTGCGCCACTGCCTGGAAGATGCGTAATTGACTGAACTCCACGACATTCTCCAAAAAAGAACAAGTTACTCACTATTATTCATTTTTAAAGAAAGTCAATCAGCCCTAGCCTGACGGTCATTGATCTTCTGAACGGTATCCAGACCATGTCTCCCCTGATTCGCTTATCCGCCAGTTTCGTTGCCCTGATGATGGCCATGGGCATCGGCCGTTTTGCCCTGACGCCGCAACTGCCACACCTGCTCAGCGAAGGTCAGATCGACCTGACCGCCGCCGGGCTGATTGCCGCCGCCAACTACCTCGGTTATTTCATCGGCGCGGTGGACGCCATGTTTTCCCGGCGTCCCGCGCAAGTGCGCCGGCGCCTGCTGGGCGGGTTGTGGCTCTGCGTGTTGCTGACCCTGGCGTCGTTCTGGGCCAACGGGTTCTGGTCGCACCTGCTGCTGCGCTTCGGTACCGGTGTGGCCAGCGCCTGGGTGTTGGTGATGATCACCGCACTGAGCCAGCCGCTCGCGGCAGCGGCCGGCCGTCCCCGGCTCGGCGCTCTGGTCTTCGCCGGACCGGGCCTGGGGATTTTTCTCACAGGCTTATTGGCCCTGGGCTCAAATCTGCTGGGCCAGAGTTCCGCCACCTTGTGGCTGGTTTACGCCGCCGCAGGGCTGGCGATGCTGCTGGGGGTTCTGCCGTTCCTGCCGCAAGCGAGCGCAATCGCGACCGCTGCACCCGGCGCCAGCGCAGCGGGCACTCAAGGCATCGCTCGCCTGGGCTTGATCTACGGCTTGTACGGGTTGGGCTACATCATCCCGGCGACCTTTCTGTCGCAAATGGCCAATGCGCAATTCCATGGCCAATGGCAGGCCGACCTGTTCTGGCCGTGCTTCGGTCTTGCGGCGGCTACGGGTGTGGTGCTGATGAGTTTGCGTCGCCAAAAAGCGGGCGCAACGCGGCGCTGGTTGATGGCAACGTTATGGCTGCAAGCTGCGGGCGTGTTTGCCTGCCTGCTGGCCAACGGTCCGGGGCTGGCATTGGGTGTGATCCTGTGTGGCACGCCGTTCCTGGCCTGCATGCAACTGGTGATCCAGCGTTCCCGGGATCTGGCCCCCCATGCCACCCAACGCAATGCCGGCCTGCTGACGGCCTGCTTTGCCGTGGGCCAGCTCAGCGGGCCATTGCTGGCGGCGCTCAGCAGTCATTTCAGTGGCGGCTTGCAGCCGGCACTGGTGGTCGCCGGCTGCGGCTTGCTGATCGCCGGCGGTCTGTTGCTCGCGCCGGTCAATGCTGCCCCAGAGCTTTGCGCAAACGACGGCGCAGCCACTGCTCGGCGCTGACAAAGGTGATGCCCGCCAACACCAGCACTGCGCCGAGGATGAAGTTCAGGCTCAGCTCCTCGCCCAGCAGCACGACACCAAAGGTGACGCCAAACAACGGCGTCATGAACGAAAACACCGCGAGGTTCGCCGCCAGGTATCGGCGCAACAGCCAGAACCAGACCAGGTAACTGAAGAACGACACAACCACGCCCTGAAACAGCACACTGGTGACCGCCACGGTGGTCAGGCTGACATGGGTGATCTGGCCGCTGAGCAGAGCGATCAACAGCAAACCGAAAAAACCGACAATCAACTGATAGAACAGCGTCAGGGTCACCGGTGCTTCCGACAGGCGCGAGGCGCGCACCACCACCGTGGTCGCGCCCCAGGCGGCCCCCGCCAGCACCCCCAAGGCATCGCCCATCAACATCCGGTAAACAAGATTGTCCCAGGACACCCCGCCGGCAAACGCGATGGCAATCCCGATAAAGGCCAGGACAATCCCCAGCCATTGCAGGGGTCGCAAACGCTCACTGGGCAATAACCAGTGCACACCCAATGCCGTGAAGATCGGCGCAGTGTAGAGGAACACCGACATGTGCGCCGCCGTGGTCAGTTGCAGGCCTTCGGAAATGAAGAAGAACTCCAGGCCGAACAAGGCGCCAGCCAGCAGACCACCGCGCCAGGTCGTACTCACCTGGTTCCAGCCGCCCTTCCAGCAGATCAGCAGCCCGACCAGCAACGCCGACATGCCGGAACGTCCGGCCGCCTGCATCACCGGCGCGATATCGGCCGCCGCCCACTTGATCATCACCTGCTGAACGCCCCAGACCAGGCACAATCCGACCATCACTTGCAGGGCAAACCCGTCGGTACTGCGCCGGGTGACGCTCACCGGAACACCTCGAAGACACAATCCATGGCAAAGACTCGGCAGTAAAAGCAAAACCCCGGCTGTCGATTATCAACCAGAAGGTCGGAAAATAACCCTGTAGGAGCTGTCAAAGGCTGCGATCGTGATTTCAAGGATCAAAAGATCGCAGCCTTCGGCAGCTCCTACAAGGGCAGAGTGGGATCAACTGAGATCGATACGATCGGCATGAATGACAATCTGGCCATTCTTGTACAACGCGCCAATGGCCTTCTTGAAGTTGCCCTTGCTGACACCGAACAGACTGCTGATCAACGCCGGATCGCTCTTGTCGCTCACGGCCAGGGTGCCGTTGTTTTCACGCAACTTGGCGAGGATCTTCGAGTTCAGGCTGGTGGCCGCTTCCTGGCCGACCGGCTGCAGGCTCAGGCTGATCTTGCCGTCGGCGCGAACTTCCTTGATGAAACCCTTTTCTTCTTTACCGGCGCGCATGAACTTGAAGATTTCGTTCTTGTGGATCAGGCCCCAATGCTTGTTGTTGATGATGGCCTTGAAGCCCATGTCCGTGGCTTCGGCCACCAGCAAGTCCACTTCCTGGCCAGCCGTGTAGTTGGCCGGGGTCTTGTCCAGGTAGCGGTCCAGGCGCGCGGTCGCGGTAATACGGCGGGTGTGCTTGTCGAGGTAGACGTGTACCACCACATACTCGCCCGCCGTCATCTGACGCTTCTCTTCGGAGAACGGCAGCAACAGGTCCTTGGGCAAGCCCCAGTCCAGGAATACGCCGATGCTGTTGACTTCAACAACTTTCAAACTGGCGAATTCACCCACTTGAACTTTCGGCTTTTCAGTAGTGGCGATGAGTTTGTCATCGCTGTCCAGATATATAAAAACGTTGAGCCAGTCTTCATCTTCGCTAGGAATATCTTTTGGAATATAACGATTTGGCAGAAGGATTTCGCCATCCGCGCCACCGTCCAGATATAAACCGAAGTTAGTGTGTTTAACCACTTGCAAACTGTTGTAACGCCCGACTAAAGCCATGTCCAATACCCTCATTGCGTGGGCGGCATTCTACCCGGTTTTAAGCGCCGCGTTCGGCCCCCGGCCCGGTGGCACGAGAAAATCCTCTGAAGGCCTTGATTTTCACGGGCTTTCATCGCATGCCTGGCCGCTCGTCAGACCGATCCGGGCATTCAGGTCATGCCCACACAAGCGTGGCGCAGTATTTTTCAAGGCCATGTTCTTATTTAAAACAGCGGCTTAGACGCATATTTCGAATATTGTCCGAGGACTGATTATCCAGATCTCACGATTATTGCGAGGGGATATTTGCCAAGCAATTATCAGGTAATTCCTGTACGATGCTTGGCCAAGTTAATTTTCTACAGGTTAATGGCCGCCATGCGCGTAAAAGCATCCACCAGCAAAGCAAAGCCAGCTCCAGCCGTTGAAACCAGCGAGTCGATCAACAGCCAGATCGCAGCGTTCCTCAAGTCCGGCGGTGAAATCCAGCAAATTGCCAAAGGCGTCAGCGGCCAGACGTTCGGCCCGTCCAAGCAGATCACCCTGGGCAAAAAGTAACCCCCCTCGCGTCACCTGGTCCCAAAGCGCTTTGAGCCTCGAAGCGCTTGGACTGGAACCCTCGTCACTCCCTCCGGCCCCCCTTCAAATCCATGGAAATCGACGAACGGCCTTCGCTGCCGATCATTCGCCGGTATCCTTGCAAGCGTCTGGATCAAGCGTTTTAGCGGGCTCGCCAGCCTGCCCTCGCTGTTCATGGAGTGACGCATGTTCAAACCTTCCTGTTTATCGGCATTGCTCGGCAGTCTGTTGCTTTGCTCCGCGGCACACGCACAAATCTTTCAGCGTGAACTGGGTGCCTTCGATCTCAAACTCGGCACCACCCCCACCCGCAGCATGGCCCAAGGCCTGGTCAAACCCTCGGCCGTCGGTTCGTTCCACGGAGGCCTGGACCTGAGCCACGACAGCGGCTTCTACGTGGGCCAATGGTCACCCAGCATGGGCATCAGCCCGGGGAAAGACCTCGAGATCGATTCCTACGCGGGCTTTAAACAACCCTTCGACCAAACCCTCGGCTACGAAGTGGGCCTGATCCGCTACAGCTACCCCGAAGTCACCATCCCTGACAGCCAGGAACTGTTCGGCGGCCTGACCTTGCTCGGCAGCCGTTTCGGCATAGCCTTCAGCAACGACCCGGACAAACAGAACAACACGCTGTTCGCTGACTTGAGCGGCAATCAACCGTTCGGTGTCGGCATCAGCCTGAAATACACCACCCACCAATTCAATACGCCAGTGGCGGTGGATGGCGGGTATGTAGGCAGTTTTACCGATTGGTCGCTGAAATTGTCCCGCCCGTTCATGGGCATCGACCTCGACCTGATCTACAGTGACTCCAGCCTGAGCGGCAGCGGTTGCTCGGCCTATGCCGGGCACAACAGCCAATGCGACGGGCTGGTGACGCTCAAGGCCGAACACGCGTTCTATTGATCGGCTGAACTGCCGGCCCCCTCCTGGGCTCACAAGAGAATCAGACCCCGAAGACTGGCTTTCGCAAGGATTCGCCCATGTCCCGCTGGCTCAAACATATCGCCGTTGTGTTGGCCGTTACCCTCGCCCTCGGCGCGTGCAGCCGCGTGGGCCTGGCCTACCGCAATCTCGATGTGATCATCCCGTGGACGCTCAGCGACTACCTGGACATGAACGGCGAGCAGAAAAGCTGGCTGGACGAACGCTTGAAGGAACACCTGAGCTGGCACTGCACCACCCAAATGCCTGGCTATCTCGACTGGCTGGACCGCCTGCAAACCATGATCGCGACCAACCAGGTCACCGATGCCGCCTTGCAGGCCCGCGCCCACGAAGCCGAACAGGCGATCGCCGAGACCGCGCGGGAAATCACCCCGTCGGCCATCGAGTTGCTGCAAGGGCTGGATGACAAGCAAGTCGCCGAAATGAACGATGCCTTCGCCAAGGACCGGCGCAAACGCCAGGAGGAATACCTCAAGCCCACCCTCGACCAGCAGATCAAGGAGCGCAGCGCGCGCATGGAGAGGCGCCTGAACGACTGGCTCGGCCCACTGAGCAACACCCAGCAACAACGGGTCACCACATGGTCCAGGGCCTTGGGTGATCAGAATACGCAGTGGCTGGCCAATCGTGTCCATTGGCAGAAACAGTTCAGCGCGGCCGTCGCGCAACGCCAGAGTCCACAATTCCCACAACGAATCGAGACACTTCTGATCAATCGCGAGAGTTTGTGGACACCCGCCTATCGTCAGGCCTTTGCCAACACCGAGGCCCAGGCACGTTCGTTGTTCGTGGATCTCATGGCTGCAAGCACACCGAGCCAGCGCGAACGATTACTGAAGAAAATCGAGGGTGTGAGGAAGGACTTCAGCGACTTGAAGTGCCTGAAAGCGGCGAAACAAGGCTAAGTGCAACACAAGTCCCCTGTGGGAGCGGGCTTGCTCGCGAAGACGTCGTCACATCCAACATGGATGTGACTGACAGACCGCTTTCGCGAGCAAGTCGAATCGTCGCACCGCCGCTCCCACAAAGGCACAACCGCATCTCAGGCAATCTGCGCCTTCGACGCCACCTGATCAAACGTTATCTCATCCAGCGCATCCTCCTGTTCATCGAGCACCTGCCGCGGGTGATCATTACCGGGAATACTGCTGTCGAGCAGGCTCAATAAGCACGAACCCCGCGCCGTCAAAATGTAATTGGCACCCGTACCCCCTTCGTCCTCCGGTCGCGGCGCGATATAGCCACGCATCAGCAGCAGCTTTTCGTACTCGCCAGCCACCGTTTTCAAGTGATCAAGATTATCTATCGACTCGCCTTCCGCGGCCTTCTGCGCCGCATGCTGTTCGGCGTAAGGCCGCGGCGTGAAGTTGTGGCCCGCGCTGTTTTGCGCTTCATGCAGCAAGCGCTCTATCAAGTCCCAGTTGTAAGTCGTCATCCTGATTCAACCTCCGGTGTCCGTTCGATGGATGCCCGTGCAATTGAACGGGCCTTACAGGTTGTGACCGGTGCGCCCGGCAGCCGTTCAGACGGCCTTTCGCTGACGACCGACCGGCGGCATGTCGAATTCCACCCAAGCCAAACGACTAGTCTGTGTAGGTCACCTCCCAGCCCCACGCAGGAGAAAACAACATGAACATCCAGAATCACCCCGTCGTGTCGCGGGAAGAATGGCTCGCCGCCCGCAAACAACACCTGATCCACGAGAAAGCCTTCACCAGGGAACGGGACAAACTCAGCGCCGAACGCCGCGCCCTGCCCTGGGTGAAAATCGACAAGGACTACCATTTCCAGGGGCCCAATGGCGAACTGAAACTGGCGGACCTGTTCGGCGGCCGCAGTCAGTTGGTCATCTACCACTTCATGTTCGCCGAGGGCTGGGACGAGGGCTGCCCCGGCTGCTCGTACCTCAGCGATCACATCGACGGTGCCAACCAGCACCTGGCCCACCACGACATTGCAGTGGTGGCGGTTTCCCACGCACCCTTCGATGAATTCCAGGCGTTCAAGCGGCGCATGGGCTGGAAGTTCGACTGGGTGTCGTCGGCAGGATGCGACTTCAACTACGACTTTGGCGTCTGTGCCCGGGCCGAAGAGGTCGCCGCAGGAAAGGCTACGTACAACTACGAAAAAACCGACGGCGCCGAGGAAGAACTCCCCGGTCTCAGCGTGTTTTATCGCAATGAAGCCGGCGAAATCTTCCACACCTACTCCACCTATGCCCGCGGCCTGGACATGCTGGTCGGCGCCTACAACTACCTTGACCTGACGCCCAAGGGTCGCAACGAGGAGGAAATCATGGAGTGGGTGCGCCACCATGACAAATATGAGGAGCAGGCGAAGTCGAGTTGCTGCCACAGTGGTTAGCCCCAGACACCTAGGCGCGGCCTTCGCGGGCAAGCCCGCTCCCACAGTTTTCTGTGTTGTTCACAAAACCCGTGGGCTTGCCCGCGAAGTGGCCCTGATAACCAACGCAAATATCACAGACTGAACTTTCCCCAGGGGCCAGCGCTCAACCGGATAACCCGCCTTGACCAGAGCTGAGGCCCCTGCCCATGAAACCACTGCTGAAGACGCTCACTCTCGCCGCTGCCCTCGCTTGTGCCCTGCCCGCCTGGGCCTGCACTCCCGAGGAAGCCACCGCCAAACGCGAACAACTGGCCCAGCAAGTGGCCAGGCTCACCGAGCAGAATCCGACCAAGGCCAAGGAGATCAATGACGAGTTGCAAAAAATGGATCTGGGCACTGCCTCCAAAGACTTGCCGGACAAGTGCCAGTTGATCGACCAGCGCTTGAAGGAGCTGGGCTCTGCCGAGAAGAAAACCGAAGGCTGATAGACGCCAGGAATAAAAAAACCCGGACACTGTCCGGGTTTTTCCTGGGTCACTTACAGCGACTTACTCAGCCGCTGGCGCTTCCGGCTTGCGGCGCTTGAGCGGCGCCATGCCGTCCTTGCTGACCAGGGAATCGCTCTTCGGCCGGTTGGCGCTCTTGCGCTTGGTCGGTGTCTTGGCGGCAGTTTTCTTCTTGTCGCCCTTGGCGTCGGTCTTTTTCTTCTTCACCCCGACAGCCTTGCCCGAGGCCTTGACCTTCTTCGGTCCGCCGTAGGTGCCTTTGACTTCCTTGATGGTGCGGCGCTCGAAGCTCTGCTTGAGGTAGCGCTCGATGCTCGACATCAGGTTCCAGTCGCCGTGGCAGATCAACGAGATTGCCAGGCCATCGTTACCGGCGCGGCCGGTACGACCGATACGGTGCACATACTCGTCGCCACTGCGCGGCATGTCGAAGTTGATCACCAGGTCCAGGCCGTCAACGTCCAGGCCGCGAGCGGCGACGTCGGTGGCAACGAGGATTTTCACGCCGCCCTGCTTCAGGCGGTCGATCGCCAGTTTGCGATCCTTCTGGTCTTTCTCGCCGTGCAGCACGAACGCTTTGTATTCCTGCGCCACCAGGCGGCCGTAGATGCGGTCGGCCATGGCCCGGGTGTTGGTGAAGACGATGGCCTTCTGGTAGGTCTCGTTGGCCAGCAGCCAGTTGACGATCTGTTCTTTGTGCTGGTTGTGGTCAGCGGTAATGATTTGCTGGCGGGTGGTGTCGTTCAGCTGGCTGACCGCGTTGAGCTGCAGGTGCTCAGGGTTGTTCAGGACCTTGGCGATCATCTCGCGCAGGCCCGAGCCACCGGTGGTGGCGGAGAACAGCATGGTCTGCTGACGGTTGGTACATTCGTCCACCAGACGCTGCACGTCTTCGGCGAAGCCCATGTCGAGCATGCGGTCGGCTTCGTCGAGCACCAGGACTTCAACTTCTTTCAAGTCGAGGTTGCCGGCGTTCAGTTGCTCGATCATCCGGCCCGGCGTACCGATCAGGATGTCCGGCACCTTGCGCAGCATCGCGGCCTGGACCTTGAAGTCTTCGCCGCCGGTGATCAGGCCAGACTTGATGAAGGTGAACTGCGAGAAGCGTTCAACTTCCTTCAGCGTCTGCTGGGCCAGTTCGCGGGTTGGCAGCAGGATCAGGGTCTTGATGCTGACGCGGATTTTCGCCGGGCCTATCAGACGGTTGAGGATGGGCAAAACGAATGCGGCGGTTTTGCCGCTACCGGTTTGCGCCGTCACCCGCAGGTCACGCCCTTGGAGCGCCAGCGGAATGGCCGCGGCTTGCACAGGCGTTGGCTCGACAAATTTCAGCTCGGCCACGGCTTTGAGCAGGCGTTCGTGCAGGGCGAATTGGGAAAACACGGGTGCTACCTCGAAGAAATGCAAAAAAACAGCTGCATAGGGTAACGGTTTCGAGCGCTCAGGCCGAGTTTCTTTATGCAAATGGCGGTAAACAGTTGGTTTTTTGTTGCCTTGTTTTTCCCGAAACGCAATACAAAGCGTCTTAAATGCTCTAATCGCCTCTCGCGCCCTACAGAAGAATCGTTTTGACCATGGATATCAAACAGCTCTGGATCAACGTCCTGGACCTTTGGGGTGCCCTCGACCAGCACCCGCTCTTACATTCCAGCCTGGCGCTGCTGCTGTTGCTGGCCATTGCGCTGTTCCTCGGACGGGTGGCGCGCTACCTCATACTGCACGCGGCAAAAATGCTCAGCCGCCAGCCGGCCCTGCACTGGGTCAATGATTTTCTACAGAACAAGGTGTTTCATCGCCTGGCCCAGATCACGCCTTCGCTGGTCATCCAGTTCGGCCTCAATCTGGTGCCGGACCTGAGCAAGACCAGTCTGAATTTCCTCGGCAACGTCGCCCTGTCCTTCACCTTCCTGTTTCTGCTGCTGGCGGTCAGCGCCCTGCTCAATGCCCTGCTGGACATCTACGCCCGCACCGAACACGCCCGCACCCGCTCGATCAAGGGTTATGTGCAACTGGCGAAAATGGTGCTGTACGTGTTTGGCGCGATCATCATCGTCGCGACCTTGATCGACCGCTCGCCGCTGTTGCTGCTTTCGGGCCTGGGTGCCATGTCGGCGGTGATTCTGTTGGTCTACAAGGACACGCTGCTGTCGTTCGTCGCCAGCGTGCAATTGACCAGCAACGACATGCTGCGGGTCGGCGACTGGATCGAAATGCCCCAGGTGGGCGCCGACGGCGATGTGGTGGACATCACCTTGCACACGGTCAAGGTGCAGAACTTCGACAAGACCATCGTCTCGATTCCGACCTGGCGCCTGATGTCCGAGTCGTTCAAGAACTGGCGCGGCATGCAGGCTTCCGGTGGCCGCCGGATCAAGCGCAGCCTGTTCATCGACGCCAGCGGCGTGCGCTTCCTGCGCGACGACGAGGAACAGAAGCTGTCCCAGGTGCACTTGCTCACCGACTACATGACCCGCAAACAGGCAGAACTCAAGGCCTGGAACGAGGCCCAGGGCAACGTCGCGGCCATGTCGGCCAACCGTCGGCGGATGACCAACATCGGCACTTTGCGCGCCTATGCGCTGGCCTACCTGAAGAGTCATCCGGGGATCCAGCCGAACATGACCTGCATGGTCCGCCAGATGCAGACCACGGCCCAGGGCATTCCACTGGAAATCTACTGTTTTACCCGCACCACGGCGTGGGCCGACTACGAGCGGATCCAGGGAGATATTTTCGACTACCTGCTGGCGGTGCTGCCGGAGTTCGGATTGAACCTGTATCAGCAGCCGAGCGGGACGGATTTGCGGGCGGGGATATTGCCGGCGGTACTGGGCGCGAGCCATATTCCCGAAGCTGAAAAGCGCAGGGTGTAACACCACAAAAAACAAATGTGGGAGCGGGCTTGCTCGCGAATGCGGTGCGTCATTCAACATTGATGTCGACTGACAGTCCGCTTTCGCGAGCAAGCCCGCTCCCACCGGAATTACATCGTTTTCAGAAATTGCGAGTTACTTGACCTGCCGCTGCGGTGCCTTGTGCACCATGGTGTAGGCGTAATCCACGCCCATGCCGTACGCGCCGCTGTGTTCGAGCACCAGTTCCATCACCGCCTCGTAAGTGTCCTTGTGTGCCCAGTCACGCTGGTATTCGAGCAACACTTGTTGCCAGGTCACCGGTACCGCGCCGGCCTGAATCATCCGTTGCACCGACATGTCGTGGGCTTCCTTGCTGGTACCACCGGAAGCGTCGGTGACGATGTACACCTCGTAGCCTTCTGCCAGGGCTTCCAATGCCGGGAAAGTCAGGCAGACCTCGGTCCACAGCGCGGCAATGATCAGTTTCTTGCGGCCGGTGGCTTTCACCGCGTCGACCAGTGCCTTGTCTTCCCAGGAGTTCATCGAAGTGCGCTCGATCGGCTTCTGATCCGGGTGCACCGCCAGCAATTCGGGCCAGATGTAGCCGCTGAAGCTTTCGGTTTCGACCGAGGTGTAGATGGTCGGCACGTTGAAGATCTTCGCCGCCTTGGCCAGGCCCACGGTGTTGTTCTTCAGGGTCTGACGATCAATGGACTGCACGCCGAAAGCCATTTGCGGCTGGTGGTCGATCAGGATCAGGGCGGAGTTGGTTGGGTTGAGCAGTTCACGAATAGACATGGCGCGTTCCTTTTGATGTCGATACTTCGAATGGGTAAGGGGTTGGTCGACGTTGCCTTCAGCGGCGTTGTTGTCGGCTTGGATGTCACTTTAGGGGCTGGCGATAAAAGGGACAATTACCTAAAATCGAGAATCATTGATTCTAAAATAGGGACAATATGGATCGCATCGAATGCATGCGCGCCTTCGTCGTCACGGTCGGCGAGAACGGCTTCGCCGCAGCCGCCCGGGCCATGGACGTGCCGCGCTCGAAAGTCAGCAAACAGATTCAGGCGCTGGAAGAAGCCATCGGTGTGCAATTGCTGCAACGCACCACCCGCAGCCTGCACCTGACCGAGGCCGGAGCCGAGTATTTCGATGCAGCACGGGAAGTGTTGGCGGCACTGGATGAGGCCGAGCAACGTGCCCGTGACGGCATCGGCGAGTTACGCGGTGTGTTGCGGGTCAATGCACCGATGTCGTTTGGTCTTCGGCGGCTGGGGCCGTTGATTCCGCTGTTTCATGAACAGCACCCGAACATCGAACTGCAACTGGTGCTCAGCGACCAGCAGGTCGACCCGGTGCGGGGCGGCTTTGACGTGACCATCCGCATCGCCAGCATGCCCGACTCGACCATGATCGCCCGACAACTGGCGCCCGCACCGCGCATCATGGTGGCGTCCCCGGCTTATCTCGAACGCGCGGGCGTTCCACAGACTCCGCAGGATCTGCGCACCCATCAATGTCTGAACTACGGGTATCTGCAGAGCGGTGTCAGCCTGCAACTGTGCAATGGCAAGGAAACCCAGCGAGTGAACGTCACCGGCCCACTGCACGCCAACAACGGCGACCTGCTCGCCCAGGCCGCCGAAGCCGGCATGGGCATCGCCCTGTTACCGGACTTCATCGTCGAGGATGCGCTGGCGGCCGGGCGGCTGGTGCCGGTGCTGTGCGAATGGCAGGCCCCGGCGATCACCATCAACGCGGTGTATTCGTCGGCGCGGCGGGTGCCGCAAAAGACCCGGGCGTTTATCGAGTTTCTGGTGGGGCAACTGGCGCCGAAGTGATTTATTAATTCACACAACTTCCTGTGGGAACGAGCTTGCTTGCGATGGCTATTTCACAGCCGACATCTTTTCCGACTGTCATGCCGTCATCGCGAGCAAGCTCGCTCCCACAAGGCTCAATGAACGGCCAAAGGCTTGCGTATACCCAACCGACTGATCCACACCGCCAGCAAAATCACCGAACCGCCGAGCAACAATCGCCCAAGTTCTTCATGCTGGTTCCAGATCAGCAGATTGATCAGCAACCCCACGGGCACATGCAGGTTGTTCATCACCGCCAGGGTCCCGCCATTTACCATGCACGCCCCCTTGTTCCACCAATACAAACCCAGCGCAGTCGAGACCAGACCGAGGAACAGCAGCACGCCCCATTGCAAAGGCGCTTCGGGCAGGAAGTTCTGTTTGCCGAACAACAGAAACGCCGGTAATGCCACCGCCAATGCGCCAAGGTAGAAGTAGCCGAAACGTCGGTAATGCGGCAGATCGCTCGGGTGGCGGGCGACCAGGTGTTTGTACAGCACCTGCCCGGCGGCATAGGTGAAGTTGGCCAGTTGCAGCAGCAGGAAACCCATGAAGAAATCCGGGTTGATCCGGTCAAAGCGAATCACCGCCGCCCCCGCCACCGCCACCAGCGCCGCGACCAGGGCCCAGGGATTGAAGCGACGATTGAGTGCATCTTCGATCAGGGTCACGTGCAACGGCGTGAGGATGGTGAACAGCAGCACTTCCGGCACCGTGAGTACGCGAAAGCTCAGGTACAGGCAGACGTAGGTCACGCCGAACTGCAAGGCGCCGATCAGCAGCATGCCGCGCATGAACGCCGGCTCCACCGAGCGCCAGCGGGTCAGCGGGATGAACACCAGCCCTGCCAGGAGCACGCGCACCAGCACCGCGAAGTAACTGTCGACATGACCGGCCAGGTATTCGCCGATCAAACTGAAGGAAAACGCCTGGATCAGCGTGACAAAAAGTAGATAGCCCATGCTCGCCTCGTTTTGAATGGCGGCGACGATAGCGGGTTTTGCTACTGATCGCGAACACCCAAACCATACAAAAATCCATTGTGGGAGCGAGCTTGCACGCGATAGCGGTGGATCAGTCAACATCATTGTCGACTGACACTCAGTCATCGCGAGCAAGCTCGCTCCCACGGGTTTTTTAGGTGCTTGTTAAATCACAGGCAAAAAAAAGCCCGATCTCGCTAAAGCGTTCAATCGGGCCAGAGCACTCAGGAGCAACAAGTGCGAAGGGAGGTTCGATGCGCGTACAGGCTTGAAGGGGTGCGCCAGGTCACTAGACCATCCAGCGATTATCTGGCGATTAATGGATCAGGCCACTTGCGCAAGCCTGGCGTTCGCCTGGTTCAGGCCTTTCTCCTGGAAGTCACCGCCCAGGTTCATGCCTTCGGCGTGGATGAACGTCACGTCGTGGATGCCGATGAAGCCCATGACCTGACGCAGATACGGTTCCTGGTGATCGGCGGTGCTGCCGGCATAGATGCCACCACGAGCCGTCAACACATAGGCGCGCTTGCCGCTGAGCAGGCCCTGCGGACCGGTTTCGGTGTACTTGAAGGTCACGCCGGCACGCAGCACGTGGTCAAGCCAGGCTTTCAGCGTGCTGGGGATCGCAAAGTTGTACATGGGCGCGGCCATGACCAGCACATCGGCGGCGAGCAATTCGTCGGTCAGCTGGTTGGAGCGTTCCAGGGACGCCTGTTCGATGTCGCTGCGCTGCTCGGCGGGTTTCATCCAGCCACCCAGCAGGTTGATATCCAGATGTGGCACCGGATTGACCGCCAGGTCCCGGACAGTGATCTGGTCATTCGGGTGAGCGGCTTTCCACTGACTGATGAACGTCTGGGTCAGTTGACGGGAAACCGAGTCTTGCTGACGGGCACTGCTTTCGATGATCAGAACGCGGGACATGGGATGTAGCCTCCATCTGAGAATGCTGTAGGTCGATGGAGTGAAGGTTAAACAGAGTCATATCGATGAAAAAGCGCAAATAACTGCTATAACCCATCAATAAATTCGTTTATAAGCTCAACATACTCTGTGGGAGCGGGCTTGCTCGCGAATAGGCCGTGTCAGTCGACATGAACGTTGAATGACGCACCGCCTTCGCGAGCAAGCCCGCTCCCACAGGAGATTGCTGTTATTTCGGGGTGCAGGTCAGCTCGATGCGCAGCTTGATGATGTTGCGGCTAAATTTGGCGGTGGCATTTTTGTGCTTGCCGGCCGGTACGTCGATCTTGCGGGTACGCGGTGCTTCCGGGCCATTGATGAAGACGGCCTTGCAGCTTGCATCGACGTCGCCGTAGTTGGCCACCTGGATGGAGCCGATGTCGCTATCCGTGTCGTAGGTCTGGTAATCGATCTTCATGCCGTTGAGGTCTTTCTTCACATCGATCGGGTAAGCCATCGCCGTCAACGGCAGCAGCGCCAGCAACACACAACAGATTTTTTTCATTCAGCAGCCTCCAGTAAGGGCTGCCAGCTTAGGACAAGAGGAGCTCAACATGAAAGCGCCCCGCGTGACCCTTGATCAATGGCGAACGCTGCAAGCCGTGGTCGATCACGGTGGTTTCGCCCAGGCCGCCGAGGCGCTGCATCGCTCGCAATCATCGGTCAGCTACACCGTGGCACGCATGCAGGATCAGCTCGGCGTGCCGCTGCTGCGCATCGACGGACGCAAAGCCGTGCTGACCGAAGCCGGCGGCGTGCTGTTGCGCCGCTCCCGGCAACTGGTGAAACAGGCCAGCCAACTCGAAGACCTGGCCCATCACATGGAACAGGGCTGGGAAGCCGAAGTGCGCCTGGTGGTCGATGCCGCTTACCCAAGCGCCCGCCTCGTCCGCGCCTTGACCGCGTTCATGCCGCAAAGCCGTGGCTGCCGGGTGCGCCTGCGTGAAGAAGTGCTGTCGGGCGTGGAGGAAGTCCTGCTCGAAGGCGTGGCCGACCTGGCCATCACGGGCTTCAGTATTCCCGGTTACCTGGGCGCGGAATTGAGCGACGTCGAGTTCGTTGCGGTCGCCCACCCCGAGCATCCCCTGCACCGCCTCAACCGCGAACTGAGCTTCCAGGACCTGGAAAGCCAGATGCAAGTGGTGATCCGCGACTCGGGCCGCCAGCAACCTCGGGACGTCGGCTGGCTCGGGGCCGAACAGCGCTGGACCGTCGGCAGCCTGGCCACCGCCGCGACCTTCGTCAGCAGCGGCCTGGGTTTTGCCTGGTTGCCCCGGCACCTGATCGAACGGGAACTCAAGGAAGGTACGCTCAAGCTGCTACCGTTGGATCAGGGCGGTAGCCGCAACCCGAGTTTTTACCTGTATTCGAACAAGGACAAACCACTGGGACCTGCCACGCAGATTCTCATCGAACTGCTGCGCACCTTTGACACCGCACCACTGGACGCCCCGTTCGCCGCCCCCGAACAAGCCTGACACGGAGTGTATGCATGGCCTATTTCGAACACGAAGGTTGCAACCTGCATTATGAGGAATATGGCCACGGCACGCCGCTGCTGCTGGTCCACGGCCTCGGTTCCAGCACCCTGGACTGGGAAAAGCAGATCCCGGCACTGGCCACCCGCTACCGGGTGATCGTCCCGGATGTACGCGGTCACGGCCGATCAGACAAACCCCGGGAGCGCTACAGCATTGCCGGTTTCAGCGCCGACCTGATCGCACTGATCGAGCACCTCAATCTCGGCCCGACCCACTACGTCGGCTTGTCCATGGGCGGCATGATCGGCTTCCAGCTGGGTGTGGACCAGCCGAAACTGCTGAAAAGCCTGTGCATCGTCAACAGTGCGCCAGAGGTCAAACTGCGCAGCCGCGACGATTACTGGCAGTGGTTCAAGCGCTGGAGCCTGATGCACGCACTCAGCCTGCGCACCATCGGCAAGGCATTGGGCAGCAAGTTGTTCCCGAAGCCCGAGCAGGCCGACTTGCGACAAAAAATGGCCGAACGCTGGGCAAGAAACGACAAACATGCTTATCTCGCCAGCTTCAATGCCATTGTTGGCTGGGGGGTCCAGGAACGACTTTCCAAGGTCACCTGTCCAACCCTCATCGTCAGTGCCGACCGCGACTACACACCGGTGGCGCTGAAGGAAAACTACGTAAAACTGCTGCCCGATGCGCGGCTGGTGGTAATCGCCGATTCACGCCACGCCACGCCACTGGACCAGCCGGAACACTTCAACCAAACGCTGCTGGATTTTCTGACCGCAGTCGACACCACCACTCAGGATCACTGACCCATGCTGAAAAAAATCGCCCTCGCCGCCGGCACCGTCCTGTTTGCCGCCAACCTGATGGCCGCAACGCCCGCCAAGGCGCCGCACGTTTTGCTGGAAACCACCAATGGCCAGATCGAAATCGAACTGGACCCGGTCAAGGCGCCGATCAGTACCAAGAACTTCCTTGAGTACGTCGACAGCGGCTTCTACAACAACACGATTTTCCACCGCGTGATCCCCGGCTTCATGGTTCAGGGCGGCGGGTTCACTCAACAGATGCAGCAAAAAGAAACCAAGGCGCCGATCAAGAACGAACACAACAACGGCCTGGTCAACGTTCGTGGCACCTTGTCCATGGCCCGCACTTCCGTGCCTGATTCGGCCACTAGCCAGTTCTTCATCAACGTCAAGGACAACGACTTCCTTGACCAGGGTGACGGCTACGCCGTGTTCGGCAAAGTGGTCAAAGGCATGGACGTGGTCGATATCATCGTCAACACGCCTACCACCAGCAAAAACGGTATGCGTGACGTGCCGGCCGACCCGGTGTTCATCAAGTCGGCCAAGCGCATCGACTGAGACTAAGCTGGACAAGGATGTCCGAGCCGTTGCCGGTGTTTGCCGGCAACGCTCAAAACGTTAAAAGGAGAGCCCGCTCGCGGGCGAACGACCCATGCTTTATCGCCGCTTTGAAAAACTGATCGACGTTTTCCGTGAAGCACCGACGGCGTCCCCGCCGGATCGTGTATTCCCTTTTTATACCTACTACCTCAAGCAGGTCTGGCCGAGCTTCGCCGCCCTGTTGATCGTCGGCCTGATTGGTGCATTGATCGAGGTGGCGCTGTTCAGCTACCTGAGTCGCATCATCGACCTGGCCCAAGGCACGCCGAACGCCAATCTGTTTCGCGAGCACGCCCTCGAACTGACCTGGATGGTGGTGGTGGCGCTGGTGCTGCGCCCCATATTCGTGGGCCTGCATGACCTGCTGGTGCACCAGACCCTCAGCCCCAGCATGACCAGCATGATCCGCTGGCAGAACCACAGCTACGTGCTCAAGCAGAGCCTGAACTTCTTCCAGAACGACTTCGCCGGGCGCATCGCCCAGCGCATCATGCAAACCGGCAACTCACTGCGTGACTCCGCCGTGCAAGCGGTGGATGCGTTGTGGCATGTGCTGATCTACGCCATCAGTTCGCTGGTGCTGTTCGCCGAAGCCGACTGGCGCCTGATAATCCCGCTGCTGACGTGGATTTTCGCCTTCATCGGCGCCCTCTGGTACTTCGTGCCACGGGTCAAGGATCGCTCGGTGGTGGCGTCCGATGCGCGCTCCAAACTCATGGGGCGCATTGTCGACGGCTACACCAACATCACCACCCTGAAGCTGTTCGCCCACACCCACTTCGAGCAGCAATACGCCCGCGAAGCGATCAAGGAACAGACCGAAAAAGCCCAACTGGCCGGCCGCGTGGTCACCAGCATGGACGTGGTCATCACCAGCATGAACGGCCTGCTGATCGTCTGCACCACCGGCCTGGCCCTGTGGCTGTGGACGCAGTCGCTGATCAGCGTCGGGGCAATCGCCCTGGCCACCGGTCTGGTGATCCGCATCGTCAACATGTCCGGCTGGATCATGTGGGTGGTAACCGGCATCTTCGAAAACATCGGCATGGTGCAGGATGGCCTGCAGACCATTTCGCAACCGGTCAGCGTCACCGACCGCGACCAGGCCAAACCCCTGGCGGTGGCCCGTGGCGAAGTGCGTTTCGAGCAGGTGGACTTCCACTACGGCAAGAAGAGCGGGATCATCGGCGGCCTCAACCTGACCATCAAGGCTGGCGAGAAAATCGGCCTGATCGGCCCTTCCGGCGCGGGCAAATCGACCTTGGTCAACCTGCTGCTGCGCCTGTACGACGTCGAAGGCGGACGCATCCTGATCGACGGCCAGAACATCGCCGACGTCAGCCAGGAAAGCCTGCGCGAACGCATCGGCATGATCACCCAGGACACCTCGCTGCTGCACCGCTCGATCCGTGACAACCTGCTGTACGGCAAACCTGACGCCACCGATGCCCAACTCTGGGAAGCGGTGCACAAGGCCCGGGCTGACGGTTTCATTCCTTTGCTGTCCGACGCCGAAGGCCGTACCGGTTTCGATGCCCATGTCGGTGAGCGCGGGGTGAAACTTTCCGGCGGCCAGCGCCAGCGCATCGCCATTGCCCGTGTGCTGCTCAAGGACGCGCCGATCCTGATCATGGACGAGGCCACCTCGGCGCTGGATTCGGAAGTCGAAGCGGCGATCCAGGAAAGTCTCGAAACCCTGATGCAGGGCAAGACCGTGATCGCCATCGCTCACCGGCTCTCGACCATCGCCCGGATGGACCGGCTGGTGGTGCTGGAAAACGGCAAGATCGCCGAAACCGGAACCCACGCCGAATTGCTCGCCCATGGAGGCTTGTATGCGCGGTTGTGGCAACACCAGACCGGCGGGTTTGTCGGGATCGATTGAGTCCCGGAACAACACACCGCCCCTATGGGAGCGAGCTTGCTCGCGATGACGGAGTGTCAGTCGACAGAAATGGCGTCTGATCCACCGCTATCGCGAGCAAGCTCGCTCCCACAGGGATAAGCGTTATACCGAAGATTGAAAAACCGCCAGGCCCTGTCAAACACGGGGCCTGGCGGTTTTTCATGCCTGCTGGAATTCTGAAAAAACCGTGCTGTACTCACTTCAACGTTCTGGAGGTGGTTCTGCAGTCCATCGGCTGGATGCTCAAGGCAGCATAATCTCGAAAGGGCACTCTCTTATGTCTCTGTTAAAACGTTCGGCGACTGAGTTGGTAGGTACGTTCTGGCTGGTATTGGGTGGTTGCGGCAGTGCGGTGTTGGCGGCGGCTTTTCCAGAGGTGGGGATCGGCTTGCTCGGGGTGTCCTTCGCGTTTGGCCTGACCGTACTGACCATGGCCTTCGCCATCGGCCATATTTCCGGCTGTCATCTCAATCCTGCGGTATCCCTCGGCCTGGTGGTCGGTGGGCGGTTTCCGGCGAAGGAATTGCCGGCCTACATCATTGCCCAGGTCATTGGCGGCGTGATTGCAGCCGCCCTGCTGTACTTCATTGCCAGCGGCAAACCCGGTTTCGAACTGGCGGGAGGCCTGGCGTCCAACGGCTACGGCGAACACTCGCCTGGCGGCTATTCAATGGCGGCAGGGTTTGTCTGTGAACTGGTGATGACCGCGATGTTCATCCTAATCATCCTCGGCGCCACCGATAAACGTGCACCGGCAGGACTGGCGCCGATTGCCATCGGCCTGGGCCTGACGCTGATCCACCTGATCTCGATCCCGGTCACCAACACCTCGGTCAACCCGGCGCGCAGCACCGGCCCGGCGCTGATCGTCGGCGGCTGGGCGATTCAACAACTGTGGATGTTCTGGGTCGCACCGCTACTCGGTGCAGTCGCCGGCGGTGTGCTGTATCGCTGGCTGGGCAAGGAAGACAACTGACACGCCATACGGTGAAGATCAGCCTTGTCGATAAGGCAAGGCTGACTTCGCATCCTCAGCATAAGCCAGCACCCCCAGCCGCTCCTGCTCCAGAAAGTCTTTCACCGCCGCCTTCAACCCCGGATGCCGCAGGTAGTGCCAGGAATGGGTGATGACGGGCTCGAATCCACGAATCAGTTTGTGCTCGCCTTGCGCACCGGCATCGAAACGCTGGAAACCGTTGGCGATGGCGTAGTCCATCCCCTGGTAGAAGCAGGTCTCGAAATGCAGGCGATCGAACTCCGCCAGGCACCCCCAGTAACGGCCATAAAAGCTGTCGCCCCCCACCAGACTGAACGCCATCGCCACTGGCCGTGAACCCTGCCTGGCCAGCACCACGCGAATCGACTCTGGCATGCGTTCGGCCAACAGGCTGAAAAACTCCCGCGTCAGATACGGCCTTTGCCGGCGCACCGCGTAGGTATTGGCGTAGCAGGCATAGACGAAATCCCATTGCGCCTGACTCAACTCCCGCCCCTCCAGCCATTCGAACTCGAAACCCTGCCCGGCCACCTGCTCGCGCTCCTTGCGCATCTGTTTGCGCTTGCGCGAACTGAGCACGTCGAGGAAGTCCTGGAAATCCCGATAACCGCGATTCTGCCAGTGATACTGACAGCCAACGCGCTGCAACCAGCCGGGCTGCTCGCTCAATGCCGCATCGGTGAATGGATCGGTAAAGTTGATGTGGGCGCTGGAAAGCCCTTCGAGTTCAAGATAGCCCGGCAAGCTTTTCAACAGTTCGAAACCGTCTTCGACCGTGGCCGCTAACAGTCGCGGCCCGGTGACCGGACTGAACGGCACCGCGGTCAACAGTTTGGGGTAGTAATCGATGCCGGCGCGTTCGCAGGCATCGGCCCAGGCGTGATCGAACACGTACTCGCCGTAGGAATGCCACTTGCGATAACCGGGCAGCGCGGCGATCAGGCGCTCACCTTCAACGTGTAGCAGATGCTCGGGCTGCCAGCCGGTACGGGGGCCGACACTGCCGCTGTCTTCCAGTGCACTCAAAAAAGCGTGACGCAGAAAAGGCTGGTTCTCCGGCACCATTGCATCCCAGGTCTGCGGGGCGATTTCTGACAGTTTTTGCAGGCTTTGCAACGGCATCACCGTCCTCACTCTTCATGGCGTGAAAGCCCCGCGAGTATCGCCTATCGCTCCACATTGCACACGGGCAAAGCGACGACAGTGCTCTAACTCAATAGTTCACGACAGCTTTGTATCGTCATCGACACGACATCACATTGCCACTGCTCTGTAATAAACCATCGCAATAATGGCGCCTGTTTTTAGAGCGCCGGGTTATACCCGGCCACAGTTTTCCGCCCCTTACGGTCGGTTGTGTCCCGGATGGCTCTGTCATCCCCTCTCATCTTCGGAGATTGATATGCGTCTTGCTTCCACGAAAACTGCGGCGGCCTTGTGCGGTGGCCTGTTGCTGGCCATGAGTGTTCCGGCCAGTGCCGCAGTCGACGCCAAACTGCTCGACATGCTCAAGGCTAACGGCTCGATCACCAACGCGCAGTACAGCGAATTGCAAGCCGAGCTGGCCAGGGATCAGAAAGAACAGCAGATTGCCCGTCAGGCTCAGCAAGAGACCAACGAGCAAATCGCGGCCACCGCGAAGAAAACCGACACACTGAGCGCCTTCGACCAGAAGCTTGCATGGGCGGCAAAGACCCAGTTCAAGGGCGACGTGCGCTTTCGTCAGGAAAACGTCCACAACGATGGCGTGCCAAACAACAAGGACCAGGATCGTCAGCGCATTCGTGCCCGCCTGGGTGCCTACAGCGAAATCAACTCGCAGGTCGACACTGGCATCCGTATCGCCACCGGCAGCAACGACGACGCTCGCTCGACCAACCAGGACCTGAACAACTACTTCGACAAGAAGCAGATCTGGCTGGATCAGGGTTACATCGACTACCACCCGGATGCGATCAAGAACCTGCACCTGGTTGGCGGCAAGATGCCGCAACAATGGGTGAGCATGGGCGACATCATCTGGGATAGCGACATCAACCCGGAAGGTCTGGCCGTCACCTACAAATACCCGTTGAGCGGCAGCACCGAGCTGTTCGGTAGTGCCGGTCACTACACCCTCAAGGACAACGTCGATGGCGAAGGCGTGCAATTCAAGCACGACCTGCGTCTGTACGCCGGCCAGTTGGGTGCGCGCTTCGCCATCACCGACAGCATGAAAATGACCTTGGGCGGCAGTCTCTATGCCTACGACAACGATGACAGCAGCGCCTGCCCGACCTCGGGTACCGTTACTACGCCATGCGCACTGGCCGTCAACGGCAACAGCCCGGGCGAACAGTTCAAACTGTACGAAGGCTTTGGTCAGCTGGACTTCAGCAACCTGCCAGTACCGCTGTCGATCTACGGTCAGTACGTGAACAACGCCGATGCCAGCAACGACCAGGACACTGGCTGGCTGGCCGGTGTGAAGTCCAAGCTCTACGGCTTCAACGTGGACTACAACTACCGCGACGTGCAGCGTAACTCTGTGGTGGGCGCCTTCACCGACTCCGACTTCGCCAACGGCTTCACCGGTTCGCGCGGCAGCAAGCTGAAAGTGAGCTACGACCTGGACAAGAACTTTGCCCTGGGCGCGACCTACTACATGGCGACATCGGACCAGACCAACGCCAACATCAACAAGAAGGATTCGGACATCAACACCCTGCAACTGGATGCCGAAGCCAAGTTCTGATTCACCCCGCTACACGACTCGGGCAAGGAAGCCCGGGCCCCTTTTACAGCCTGGCGTTGATGTATCGGTCCCCATCATCCTCCGATGCATCAACGCGAGACTGTTTTCTCTCCCGCAATAACCTCCAACCTCCCGCAAAAAAAGATCGCAGCCTTCGGCAGCTCCTACAGGACCGGATTCATCGCGATGTCACGTTGAAACCGTAGGAGCTGCCGCAGGCTGCGATCTTTTTAAGCCGCAGACTCAGCGCTTGCGCAGCAACACGCTACCAATCGAGTAACCGGCGCCGAACGAGCTGAGCACGGCCAGCGAACCGGCAGCCAGATCGTCCTGGTTCTTGTGGAACGCAATCACGGAACCGGCGGAACTGGTGTTGGCGTAGGTGTCGAGAATCACCGGGGCTTCCTGTTCGGTCGCATCGCGGCCCAGCAGTTTCTTGACGATCAGGTGGTTCATGCTGAGGTTGGCCTGGTGCAGCCAGAAGCGCTTCACGTCGCTGATGTTGAGCTGGTTCTGTTGCAGATGCTCAGCGATCAGCTCGGCCACCATCGGGCAGACTTCCTTGAACACCTTGCGGCCTTCCTGCACGAACAGTTTGTCCTTGGCGTCGATGCCCTCTTCCGCCGCGCGGTTGAGGAAGCCGAAGTTGTTGCGGATGTTGTTGGAGAACTTGGTCAGCAGCTTGGTGCTGACGATGTCGAACTGGTACGGGGACGTCGCCAGGTCGGCACGCTCGATGATCACCGCGGTGGCGGCATCGCCGAAGATGAAGTGGCTGTCGCGGTCACGGAAGTTCAGGTGGCCGGTGCAGACTTCCGGGTTGACCATCAGGACCGCGCGGGCCTGGCCCAGTTGCACGCTGTTGGCGGCAGTCTGGATACCAAAGGTCGCCGAGGAGCACGCCACGTTCATGTCGAAACCGAAACCCTGGATGCCCAGCGCTTCCTGGACTTCGATGGCAATGGCCGGGTAGGCACGTTGCAGGTTGGAGCAGGCGACGATCACGCCATCGATATCCGCTGCAGTCTTGCCGGCACGCTGCAGGGCTTGTTCGGCCGCGCCGATGGCCATCTGGCAAAGCACCGACCATTCGTCGTTGGAGCGCTCCGGCAGGCGCGGGGCCATGCGTTGCGGGTCGAGAATGCCGTCCTTGTCCATGACAAAGCGGCTCTTGATGCCGGAGGCTTTTTCGATGAATGCGGCGCTGGACTCGGTCAACGCCTGCACTTCACCGCGTGCGATGGCGTCGGCATTGTCGGCGTTGAATTGCGCGACGTAAGTATTGAAAGACTGGACCAGCTCTTCATTGGAAATGCTGTTGGCCGGGGTGTACAGGCCGGTGCCACTGATGACGACGTTATGCATGGTCGTGTCTCTAATCTGTTCAGGCAGAAAGTATTGGTACCGTCGTACCAACACACAAAGGGTCTATTCCCGTCCGGGGACGCAAACCTGGCATCGCTTTATTCCGACCTGCCCGCGACCGTGAAGGCTCAAAACCGCGGGGCCGGCATTTATAGGCGCGAAGTTTGCCATAAACATTGGGTTTTGGCGCCTTTTTGCTGGATGAACCCTACCTGCGGGCCATGCAAAACTGTGGGAGCGAGCTTGCTCGCGATTGCGGCCTGACAGGCAACATAGATGTTGAATGTGATGCCCCCATCGCGAGCAAGCTCGCTCCCACAGGGTATTGCAGTGGTCTCAGGTCTAGGGTTCGACCTGGCTCCACTGCTTGCTCAGGCGCTTGTCGGAGATCGGCACCTTGGTTCCCAGTTGTTGCGCAAACAGCGAAACCCGGTATTCCTCCAGCCACCAGCGATACAACTCCAGCTGCGGATCGCGCTTGCCTTCCTGGGCATGTTTGCTGGCGCGAGTCTGGTATTGCGTCCACAGGCCGCTCAATTCGCCGCTCCAGACCCGGTCGCGCTGCACCTGGGCAGCGATTTTTTCGAAACGCTGCTCAATGGCCTTGAGGTAACGCGGCAACTCCTTGAGCCACTGCATCGGTGTTTCCCGGACAAACCCCGGATAGACCAGGTGGCTGAGCTGCTGCTTGATGTCATTCAGGGCCACGGCCTGCGCCAGGTCGATCTTGCCCTTGAAGCGTTTTTGCAGACCATGCCAGAGCTTGAGGATTTCCAGGGTCAGCTTCGCCACACGCTCGGCGTGCTCGGTCCAGGCGCCACGCTTGCGTTCGGCCAGGGACGCCAATCCGGCGCCATCGCGTGGCAGCGGGTCTTCACCTTCGAGAATGCAGCTGTCGAGGCTGGCCAGCAGAATGTCTTCCACCAGCGCATCGACACGCCCCATGTCGCGGTACAGCAGGCCCAGTTCGGTCAGGCCCGGCAACTTGCCGCGCAGGAATTTTGCCGACTCGGCCAGTTGCTGCATCAGCAGGCGTTGCAGGGCACGGCGATGCTGGAACTCGGCCTCGGCCGGCGTCGAGAAACGCCCTTCCTTGACCGTGCCGGCTTCTTCCACCAGTGCCGGATAGACCGTCATCGACAGTCCGGCGATCTTCTGCTGGGTTTTCTCGGCCACGGCGGCGAAGACTTTCGGCTCCACCGGCTGCTGGCTCTTCGCGGTTTGCGGCACCGCCAATGCGGCCTGGCTGGCCTCGGCGAAACGCGCCGTCAACTCGGCCAGATCACGTCCTTCACCGAGGAACTTGCCCTGGCCGTCGACGATTTCCAGGTTCATCCGCAGATGGCTTTCGACTTGCTGTGCCGCCTCGGCCCAGGCCTCATCACTGACCCGCGCTCCGGTCATGCGCAGCAACTCACGACCCAGGGCCTGGGGCAGCGAGCCCTCGGCAAAGGTCATGCGCTGCAGGGCGGCCTTGACGAAGTCCGGCACCGGCACGAAGTTTTTGCGCAGGGCCTTGGGCAGGTTGCGCACCAGGGCAATGCACTTGGCTTCGATGACACCCGGCACCAGCCATTCCAGGCGCTCCGGCGGCAGCATCGGCAACAGCGGTGCCGGCACGCGCAGGGTCACGCCGTCCCGTGGATGGTTGGGCTCGAAGTGGTAGCTGAGGGCCAACTCCAGATCGCCGATGTGCAGCGTATCCGGGTAATGCTGTGCGGTGACCTCGCTGGCTTCACGGGCCAGCACGTCTTCTTCGCGCATGATCAACAGCTGCGGATCTTTCTGACTGTTGATCCGGTACCAGCTGTCGAAGGTCGCGGTCTGATGAATCTCCGCCGGCAGGCGCGCGTCGTAGAACGCGTACAGAGTTTCTTCATCCGCCAGGATGTCGCGACGGCGGGCCTTGGCCTCCAGTTCGTCGAGTTGTTCCAGCAACTGCTTGTTGGCGGTCAAACACTTGGCTTTGGACTGAATCTCGCCGCGCACCAGCGCTTCGCGGATAAACAATTCGCGCGAAACCACCGGGTCCACCGGGCCGTAATGCACCGGCCTCCGCCCGACCACGATCAACCCGAACAGGGTGATCTGCTCGAACGCAACCACCTGGCCGCGCTTCTTCTCCCAGTGCGGTTCGAAGTGGTTTTTCTTGATCAGGTGCCCGGCGAGAGGTTCGATCCAGTCGGCGTCGATCTTCGCTACCATGCGCGCGTAGAGCTTGGTGGTTTCCACCAGTTCGGCGGTCATCAGCCACTGCGGACGCTTCTTGCCGATGCCCGACGACGGGTGAATCCAGAACCGCCGCTGACGCGCGCCGAGGTAATCGCCCTCTTCGGTTTTCTGGCCGATCTGGCTGAGCAAACCCACCAGCACCGCTTTGTGCAGTTTCGGGTAATCCGCCGGCTCTTTATTGAGGCTCAGCTGCATGTCGCGGCAGATCAGGCTCAACTGGCGATGGGAGTCACGCCATTCGCGCAGGCGCAGGTAATTCAGGAAATTCTTGCGGCACCAGTTGCGCAGCGGGTTGGCGGTCAGCGCCTGGCGTTGCTCTTCGAATCCGCGCCACAGATTGACCAGACCGGCGAAGTCCGAGTCGGCGTCTTTCCACTGGGCGTGGGCCTGATCCGCCGCTTGCTGACGCTCCGGCGGACGTTCGCGCGGGTCCTGGATCGACATGGCGCTGGCGACGATCAGCACTTCCTGCAAGCTGCCGAGCTTCGCCGCCTCCAGCAACATGCGCCCCATGCGCGGGTCCACCGGCAGCCGCGCCAATTGGCGACCGAGGGGCGTCAACTGGCTGTTGCGATCCACCGCCGAGAGTTCCTGCAGCAGGTTGTAACCGTCGCTGATGGCCTTGCCATCCGGCGGCTCGATGAACGGGAACGCGCTGACCTCGCCAAGACGCAGGTGCAACATCTGCAAAATGACCGCCGCGAGGTTGGTCCGCAGGATTTCCGGATCGGTAAATTCCGGGCGACCGAGGAAATCCTCTTCGCTGTACAGGCGCACGCAAATACCCGGCTCGACCCGTCCACAACGGCCCTTGCGCTGGTTGGCGCTGGCCTGGGAAACGGCTTCGATCGGCAGGCGCTGGACCTTGGCCCGGTAGCTGTAACGACTGATGCGCGCGGTGCCGCTGTCGATCACGTAACGGATGCCCGGCACCGTCAGCGAGGTTTCCGCGACGTTGGTCGCCAGTACCACGCGTCGCCCCGGGTGCGACTGGAAAATCCGCTGCTGCTCGGCCGGCGACAAGCGCGCGTACAACGGCAGGATTTCGGTGTGCTTGAGCTGGGCCTTGCGCAGCATGTCGGCGGCGTCGCGAATCTCGCGTTCACCGGGCAGGAACACCAGCACGTCACCGGGACTGCGGCGTTCACTGCGCTCATACGCGGCGATTTCGTCGAGGGTGGCGAGGATCGCCTGATCCACCGTCAGGTCGTCCTCGACGCGGTTACCCTCTTCGTCCTGCTCCAGGGTCAGCGGGCGATACCAGGTGTCCACCGGGAACGTACGGCCGGACACCTCGACAATCGGAGCATCGTCGAAATGCTTGGAGAAACGCTCAAGGTCGATGGTCGCCGAGGTGATGATGACCTTCAGGTCGGGACGGCGCGGCAGCAGGGTTTTCAGGTAGCCGAGCAGGAAGTCGATGTTGAGGCTGCGTTCGTGGGCTTCGTCAACGATGATCGTGTCGTAGCGTTCCAGATAGCGGTCGTTCTGGGTTTCCGCCAGCAGGATGCCGTCGGTCATCAGTTTGATCAGGGTATTGGAATCGCTCTGGTCCTCGAAGCGCACCTGATAGCCGACCAGGGAGCCGAGCGGCGTGCCCAGCTCTTCGGCAACCCGGCTGGCCACGCTGCGCGCGGCGATCCGCCGTGGCTGGGTGTGGCCGATCAAGCCATGCTGGCCGCGACCGATCTCCAGGCAGATCTTCGGTAACTGGGTGGTTTTACCCGAGCCGGTCTCGCCCGCGATGATCAGCACCTGATGCTTTTCCAGCGCCGTCTTGATTTCGTCGCGCTTGGCGGCAATCGGCAAACTGTCGTCGTAACGAATCACCGGCAGGCTGGCGCGGCGCGCCAGCACCTGCTCACAGGACGCCTGCATGCGCGCCACCCACTGGCCCAGTTTGGCCTCATCGGGTTTCTTGCGCAGCTCAAGCAACTGCCGCCGCAGCCGGTGGCGGTCGGCGAGCATGGCGTGATCAAGGTTTTTCAGCAGTTTGTCGATGGAGGGCGATTCGTCGGTCATCGGGTACGCAATTCAGTCGTCTAGTGGCGCAGGGTGGCGATTGTCGCAGATTTGCCATGGATTGCGGGGGTTCGTGGCTGGTTCTCCTGTAGGAGCTGCCGAAGGCTGCGATCTTTTGATCTTGCTTTTCAAAGATGTCGAAAAAATCAAGATCAAAAGATCGCAGCCTTCGGCAGCTCCTACAGGAGTTTGTTGTGATCGTTCCCACGCAGAGCATGGGAACGATCAGGTTGAATTATTCGTTGTCGAGGCCTTTACGCCGATACGGAAACACATCAATCACCTTCCCCGCCCGAATCGCCTCCTGCAGGCTCTTCCAGTAATCGGCGTTGTACAGCTCGCCATGCAACTGATCGAACAACTTGCGCTGCCCCGAATCGGCAAACAGGAACGGCGGAAACTCTTCCGGGAACACATCCAGCGGCCCGATCGAGTACCAGGGTTCGGACGCCATCTCGTCTTCCGGCGTGCGCGGTTGTGGAATGTGGCGGAAGTTGGCCTCGGTGAGAAAGCAGATTTCGTCGTAGTCGTAGAACACCACCCGGCCGTGACGGGTGACGCCAAAGTTCTTCAGCAGCATGTCACCGGGAAAGATGTTGGCCGCCGCCAGTTGCTTGATCGCCAGGCCGTAATCTTCCAGTGCTTCGCGCACCTGCGCTTCGTTGGCGTTTTCCAGGTACAGGTTAAGCGGGGTCATGCGCCGTTCGGTCCAGCAGTGACGGATCAGCACCGTGTCGCCTTCGACCGACACCGTGGACGGCGCAACGTCCAGCAGCTCCTCCAGGCACGCCGGGTCGAACTTGCTCAGCGGGAAACGGAAGTCGGCGAATTCCTGGGTATCGGCCATGCGCCCAACCCGGTCGACGCTTTTCACCAGGCGGTACTTTTCGATCACCGTGGCGCGGTCGACGTTTTTCGATGGCGAGAAACGGTCCTTGATGATTTTGAACACGGTGTTGAACCCCGGCAGGGTGAACACGCTCATGACCATGCCGCGCACGCCGGGGGCCATGATGAACTGGTCGTCGGTGTTGGCCAGGTGATTGATCAGCGCCCGGTAGAACTCCGACTTGCCGTGCTTGTAGAAGCCGATCGAGGTGTACAGCTCGGCGATGTGCTTGCCCGGCAGGATGCGCCGCAGGAAGCCGATGAACTCCGCCGGCACCGGCACATCCACCATGAAATACGAGCGGGTGAAGGAGAAAATGATCGACACGTCTGCTTCGTCGGTGATCAGCGCATCGATCTGGATGCCGCGACCTTCCAGGTGCAGCAAGGGAATTGCCAGCGGCCATTGCTCGTCGGCGGTGTAGATGCGCCCCACCAGGTACGCACCTTTATTACGGTACAGCACTGAGGAAAACAGCTCGACGCTCAGCTCCGGGTCCTTGCACACCCAGTCCGGCAGGTTCTCGCGCAATTGCGCTTCGAGGCGTTTCAGGTCACCGGACAGGTCGGCGTAATCCTCGCTGAAGCGGTAGTCGGCGAAGATGCTGGCAAGCATCGCCGACAATTGGCCTTGTGGCTTGTAGGTGCGGGTTTGCGCGGCCCGGGCACGGCGCAGGCTCGGCCGGGTGGTGTGGATGAACATGCAGCCGTCGCTGATCAGGTCATGGCTGAACAGCCCGCAGAAGATCGAGTTGTACCAGGTCTCGGACAATTCATCGTCGAAGCGCAGGTCGATCAGGCTGATGTAGGCACTTTTCACCAGTGGCCAGCAGCTGACGTCCAGGGTTTCGGCGTCAAACGCGGTGCGCAGTCGCTCCACCGTTTCACTGACTTTATCTTCGTACAGATTGATCCGCGCTGCCGACGCCGATTGTGTCTCTTGCCACCGGGCCTGTTCGAAGCGGGCCCGGGCACCGTCGGTGATCTGCCGGAAATGCTCGCGGTAATCGTCAAAGCCATCGAGGATCAAGCGGGCGATGTCGGCGGCTGGCCATTGCTGCGGCATGGTGAGACCTCTGCGGGAATTCGGGAGGCTTGAGCTTAGCCAGTGAAGCGGGTGCAGGAGAAGCGTAATTTTCCAGGCGCCGCGTCATCGACGCCCTGAAGAGTTCAATGCCCGGTTTTCGGTTGCCATCGATCACGCACTCAGCAACACTTTCGCCCCTTCATCATGGAAGGACCGCGCTGTGAACCCCGTCGATATTTTCCGTTTACTGTCCCTGGCGGCCATTTGGGGTGCGAGTTTTCTGTTCATGCGCATCATCGCCCCAGTGATCGGCTCCCTGCCCACCGCGTTTTTCCGCGTATCGATTGCCGCCGTCGGGTTGCTGGTGATTCTTGGCCTGATGCGCATCAGCTGGGATTTCAAGGGCAAACTCAAGACCGTGATGCTGCTCGGGGTGATCAATTCCGGCATCCCGGCGACCCTGTACTCCGTTGCCGCGCAGGTGCTGCCTGCCGGTTATTCGTCGATTTTCAATGCCACGACACCCTTGATGGGCGTGCTGATCGGTGGCCTGTTTTTCCATGAAAGGCTCACTGGCGCCAAGCTCGGCGGCGTATTCCTGGGCTTGTTCGGCGTGGGCGTGCTGACCCGTGCCGGTCCGGTGGCGTTCGATATGGCACTGCTGATGGGGGCCGTCGCCTGCCTGCTCGCCACCACGTGCTACGGATTTGCCGGATTCCTGGCCCGCCGCTGGCTCGATCAGGCCGGCGGTCTCGATAGCCGTTTGTCGGCACTGGGCAGCATGCTCGGCGCGACCTTGTTCCTGTTGCCGCTGTTTGGCTACAGCGTGATCAGCCAGCCACCGGCGAGCTGGGGCGGCTGGAGCGTGTGGCTGTCGTTGCTGGGCTTGGGGCTGGGCTGCACGGCGTTTGCCTACATTATTTACTTCCGGCTGCTGAGCTCGATCGGTCCGGTGAAATCGATGACCACGACCTTCCTGATCCCGCTGTTTGGCGTGTTGTGGGGGGCGCTGTTTCTCGATGAGCCGCTGTCGATGGCGCATATCTATGGCGGGGTGTTGATTGCGCTGGCGTTGTGGCTGGTGTTGAAGCCGGCTGCGGTGAAGCCGAGCTTGGTGGCTGAGCGGTAGAATTGTTGCGTTGCCGATGACGCCTTCGCGGGCAAGCCCGCTCCCAAAGGGTTTGCGCGGTCCTTGTGGGAGCGGGCTTGCTCGCGAAGGCGATAGACCAGACACCAACAATCACAAAGCGGAAAGACTCACCTCCCCATCCACCAACCGCCGAATCCCCAGCGGATTGCCGTTCTGCAACGCCTCGGGCAGCAGCGCATCCGGATAATTCTGGAAGCACACCGGCCGCAGGAAACGATCGATCGCCAGGGTGCCGACCGAAGTGCCCCGCGAGTCGGATGTCGCCGGATACGGCCCGCCATGCACCATGGACTCACAGACTTCGACCCCGGTCGGATAGCCGTTGAGCAAGATCCGCCCCACTTTCTCTTGCAACAGTTCCACCAGCCAGCGGTACTCCAGCAGTTCGTCGGCCTCGCCAATCAAGGTCGCGGTCAATTGCCCGCGCAAGCCCTGCAATGCTGCCGCCAACTGTGCCCGATCCTCGACCTCGATGACGATGGTGGTGGGCCCGAACACTTCCTCCTGCAGCAATTGATCGCCCTTGAGCAACAGGCTGGCATCGGCCTTGAACACCTGCGGCTGCGCCTGATTGCCCTGTTGCGGCCGGCCCGCCAGATGGCTCAGGCCCGGATGTTCGTGCAATTCGCCAAGGCCCCGGTTGTAGCTGGCCAGCGTGCCGGCATTGAGCATGGTTTGCGCCGGCTGCTGGTTCATGTGGGCGCAGAAAACCTCAAGAAAAGCACTGAACTGCGGCGAGCGCACACCAATGACCAATCCGGGGTTGGTGCAGAACTGGCCACAGCCCAAGGTGACGGAACCTGCCAATTGCGCCGCGATCTGCTCACCGCGCAACTCGAGGGCTTGCGGCAGCAGGAACACCGGATTGATGCTCGACATCTCGGCGAACACCGGGATCGGCTGCGGCCGGTTTGCAGCCATGTGGCTCAGGGCATTGCCGCCCTTGAGTGAACCGGTGAAGCCCACTGCCTGAATCGCCGGATGCTTGACCAGCGTTTCACCGACACCACCGCCGTAGATCATGTTGAACACACCCGCCGGCATCTCGGTTTTTTCCGCGGCACGGATGATCGCGTCAGCCACCCACTGTGCGGTTGCCATGTGCCCGCTGTGGGCCTTGAACACCACCGGGCAACCGGCGGCCAGTGCCGAGGCGGTATCGCCACCGGCGGTGGAAAAGGCCAGCGGGAAGTTGCTCGCGCCGAACACCGCCACCGGCCCCAGGGCGATGCGGTACTGACGCAGATCCGGACGCGGCAATGGCTGGCGATCGGGCAATGCGCGGTCGATGCGCGCACCATAGAAGTCGCCGCGACGCAGCACCATGGCGAACAGGCGCAACTGGCCGCTGGTGCGGCCACGCTCACCTTGAATACGCCCGGCCGGCAATGCTGTCTCGCGACACACGGTGGCGACAAACTCATCGCCCAACCCGTCGATTTCATCGGCGATGGCGTCAAGAAACCGCGCGCGTTGTTCCGCACTCAGGTTACGGTAGGTCGGGTATGCCGCAGCCGCCGCTTTGGCAGCGGCATCCACTTCGGCTTCGCTGGCCTGGAAGAAAGTTCCGGGCAAGGGTTCGCCGGTGGTGGCGTCGAGGCTTTGCAGCTGCAACGTGCCGTTGGCGCTGCGGCGGCCGCCGATGTAGTTGTGTCCAGGAAACAGGCTCATGTGGATTCCTTGATCGGTTAAAGACCTGCAGGGGTCAGAGTGTGCGTACCTGACCGATAGCCAGCGGCTGGGCGCTCTCGCCGATGCCGTTGACCAAAGGCGCACCGAACTCATCGAGACTGATCTGGAAGCTATCCCCCGGCTGGGTCTTCACACCGTCGGCAAACGACAGCGTGGCGGTACCGAAGTAGTGCACGTGAACATCGCCGGGACGCAAAAACTGCGCGTACTTGAAGTGATGAAATTCGAGGTTGGCCAGGCTGTGGCACATGTTGTCCTCGCCGCTGAGAAACTCTTTTTCCCAGATCGTCTGGCCGTTGCGCGTGATGCGGCTGGTGCCGACCAGATGTCTGGGCAACTCACCGACGCGCAGCTCCGGGCCAAAGGAGCAGCAACGCAGCTTCGAATGAGCGAGATACAGGTAGTTGCGCCGCTCCATGACGTGGTCGGAGAACTCATTACCCACTGCATAACCGACACGGTACGGCTGGCCGTCGTCGCCGATCACATACAGGCCGGTCAGTTCCGGCTCCTCACCGGCGTCCTCGGCAAACGGCGGCACCGGGAAATCCGCACCGGGACGCACGACGATGCTGCCGTCGCCCTTGTAGAACCACTCCGGTTGCGCGCCGACCTGCTCCGCCGCCGGTTTGCCGCCCTCCAACCCCCACTTGAACATGCGCATGGTGTCGGTCATGCCGGCTTCGACTTCACCGTCGTGCTGGTGCATTTTGTCCCGCGTCGCGGCGCTGCCCAGATGGGTCAGGCCGGTGCCGCTGATCAGGCAATGGGCGGGGTCTTCGTGGTCCAGCGGCGGCAGGACCTTGTGTTGCTGCAATAGCTGCGCGTAATCCGGACCGGGGTCGCTGCCGCGCCGGGTGATTTCTTCTTGCAGGCTGCGCTGGGCACGGATGGCGGCCAGGGCCAGTTCACGGGTACTGCGGGTATCGCGCAGTACCTGGACGCGAGTGCCCTCAACCACGCCAACCTGGCGTTGCCCGTCGGTGTTTTCAAACTGAATCAGGCGCATGTCGGCCCTCCGAAAAGTCGTGGTGGGCGCCGCGAGAGAGCGGCGCCGGACGGTCACTCGATGATGTTGAAATCGCTCAGGTACTCATCGGAGATTTCCAGGCCCAGGCCCGGCTTGTTGTCATCCAGCTGGATGTAGCCGTTGACCGGTTGCGGCTCGCCCTTGAACACGTAGTAGAAGAGCTCGTTGCCGACTTCGACATCGAACACCGGGAAGAACTCGGCCATAGGCGAAGCCGTAGTGGACATGGTCAGGTGGTAGTTGTGCATCTGCCCGGCATGCGGGATGACCGGCACCGACCAAGCCTCGGCCATGGCGTTGATCTTACGCGCGGCGGTGATGCCGCCGACGCGGTTGGTGTCGTACTGGATCACGTCGACGGCGCGGCGTTCCAGCAGGTCCTTGAAGCCGTAGGAAGTGAATTCGTGCTCGCCGCCGGAGATCGGCATGATCCCCATCTTCTTCAGCTCGATGTAGCCTTCGATGTCGTCGGCGATCACCGGTTCTTCGAGCCAGCGCGGTTCGAATTCGGCCAGTTTCGGCAACATGCGCCGGGCGTACTCGAGGGTCCAGCCCATGTAGCACTCGAGCATGATGTCGACGTCGGGGCCGGCCAGCTCACGCAGGGCGCGCACTTGTTCGATGTTGCGGCGCATGCCAGCAGGACCGTCCTTCGGGCCGTAGCCGAAACGCATCTTCAGCGCGGTGAACCCCTGGCTCAGGTAGCCTTGGGCTTCTTCAAGGAACAGGTCGAGGTTGTCGTTGGCGTAGAGCTTGGACGCGTAGGTCCAGATCTTTTCCTTGGTGCGCCCGCCAAGCAGCTTGAACACCGGCTTGTTCACTGCTTTGCCCATGATGTCCCAGATCGCGATGTCGATGGCCGAGATCGCCGCCATGCCGATGCCCTTGCGGCCCCAGGCGTGGCTCTGGCGGTACATTTTCTGCCAGATGTATTCGTTGTCGAACGGGTCTTCGCCAATGGCGATCGGTGCCAGGTAGGTGTCGATGATTTCCTTGGCCACGCGCGGCGCCAGGGCGCAGTTACCGATGCCGACGAGGCCGGTGTCGGTCTCGACTTCCACCACCAGCCAGCCGTGGAAACGGAACGAGCCCATGGCGTCGCCGCGCTCGAACAGGATGTCGCTGGCGTTGGTGCAGAAGTGCGCCTGGGGTGGCACGACCTTGCCTTTCCACTCGAAAACGCGGGTACGGATCGCTTTGATTTTCATGAATACAGTTTCCTTGCGCTGCCGGCTTCTTGTCATTGTGAGTCGCTGCGCACTGCCGTTCGGGTGGCGGTCTTGCGCATTCGATGGAGCGACTTTAGCCAGCGGCCAAGGGCTGCGGATAATCACTTATGCGTATCCGGCGATAACCTGGAGTGATAGCTGAATTCGGTTATTGTGCGTTTCGGGTTATCGGGTGACACAAAACAAAAGTGGGAGCGGGCTTGCTCGCGAATGCGGTGGGTCAGTCGACGTATCGGTCGTCTGACCCACCGCATTCGCGAGCAAGCCCGCTCCCACAGGGGATTGTTGTTGTTTTAGAAATCCGGGATCAGTGGCGGTTGCGCCCCATCCGGCACGCGATCTCGAACGCCTGGCGAATCGCGCCGACGTTGGCCTTGCCCTGCCCGGCGATATCGAAGGCGGTGCCATGGGCCGGGGTGGTGATCGGGATCGGCAAGCCTCCCTGCACCGTGACGCCACGGGAGAAGCCCATCAGCTTGATCGCGATCTGGCCCTGGTCGTGGTACATCGTGACGACCGCGTCAAAGGCACTGGCATCGCCCTGGACCTTGAGGAAGATCGTGTCGGCCGGATAAGGCCCGTCCGCCGCGATCCCCAGTGCCTGCGCCGAACGCACCGCCGGGCCGATGATGTCCAGTTCCTCGCGACCGAACGAACCGTTATCACCGTTATGCGGATTCAGCCCGCAAACGCCGATGCGCGGCTTTTCCAGCCCGTTGCGCTTGAGCGCGGTGTCGATCAGTTGAATCGCTTCGACCACCCGTTGCTGGCTGAGCAGGCCCGGCACATCGGCCAGGGCCACATGGGAGGTCACCCGCGAAGTCCAGAGATTGTCGAGCACGTTGAATTCGCAGAACGGTCCATGGAAATCCAGCAGCTCGGCGAACCAGTGCAGCTCATCGCTGTGGGCCATGCCGGCCATGTGCAGTGAAGTCTTGTTCAATGGCCCGAACAACACCGCGTCGGTGATCCCCGCTTCGGTCAGGCGCAGGGCCTTTTCCAGGGTGTCGAGGCTGTAGCGGCCACCGATGACGCTGGCCTCGCTACGCGCAAACTCACCGATAGTGTCACCGCGAAAGTCATAGAACAGCGGCGTGTCATCGACGAATGCCAGCTGCTCCAGGGACTCGACGCGACGATAGGGAAATTCCATCCCGGCAATGCGCATGCCGCGACGCATTTCCGCTTCGTCGGCGATCAGGATCACATTGGCCTGGGCACGCACTTCAGGCTCGCCCAGCAGGCGCGCAATCAGCTCAGGGCCGATGCCCGCCGGGTCCCCCAGGACCATCGCGATGGTGGATTTGCTCATGCTTCACTCCTCAAGGGTTCAGGCTGCGCCCGGTCATTGGCGCAAGGCTCGCAGCGATAGACCCGCTGCGCGTTGCTGTAGAAAAGTCGTTCCTGATCGGCCATTGGCAGATCGGCGACGATGGATTTGAAACCGCTGTAGATGTCGTCGAACGAACCGCACAGGCTGTCCACGGGGAAGTTGCTGGCGAACATCGCCCGGTGGCTGCCGAACATGGCGATCACCTCGCGCACGATCCAGGTGTTGTCCTTGGCGCGCCAGCGCTGGCCACCCTGCCCCAGGCCGGAAATCTTCACCTGCACGTTCGGCCACTGCGCCAGCCGCGCCAGCGCCAGACGCCAGCCCGCCAGGCCTTCGGCGCTGCGGTCATTGGGCAAACCGGCGTGGTTGAGAATCAGCGTGATGCCGGGGAAATCCCGGGCCAGGCGTTCGGCCTCGTGCAGGTTCCACCAGGGTGTCTGCAAGTCGAAATGCAGGCCCAGCCCTTCGAGCGCGGCGTAACTGCGGCGCCAGTGTTCGTCACTCATCAGGCTGCGCAGGTGCCCCACCTGCGCCGGCGCGATCGGGCCACCGGGTTTGTGGCGCACGCTGCGCACATGCTTGAAACGCGCCTGTTCGGTGAGCACATCGATAGCGTCCGGATGATCGAGCCAGGCTTGCGCCACGACCGCATTCGGCACGCCGTAGCGGGCGGCCAGTTGCTCGATGAAGCGGGTTTCGCCAATCGGGTCCTGCGGGTTCCACTCGGTCTCGACGTACACCGTTTGCACGACGTTATGGGAACCTGCATCGGCGAAGTAATCCTCGGGAAAATAGCGGCGCTTGATCGCGCTGTAGTCTCCGTAGCGAAAGGGTATGTTGGCCTCGGGGGCAAGCCATGGGTGGTCGTTGACGGTCGGGTCCCAGAAGTGATGATGGGCGTCGATGATCGGGCCATTCCACAACGCATTAGTCATGGCGCACCTCATCCAGGCTGATGAACAAGGTCGCCAGCACGAAGACTGCCGAGCACGCTGCGAAGAACCCGAGCACAGGGGCGAAGCCACCGGTCGCCTGCAGGATCACGCCCACCAGGATCGGCACCGCGATGCCGCCGCAGCTGCCGGCCATGTTCATCACGCCGCCGATCAAACCGACCCGCGCCGGCGCCGCCAGCAGCGCCGGGAAGCTCCAGTAGAGGCTGCCCCACATCAGGAAGAACGCGGTCATGGCCAACAGCGCCACTGCCGCAAAAGGATTGCTCAAGGTCGGCAGCAACAGGAATGCGCCGAGGGCCACCAGCCCGGAAAACGCCAGCAGGCTCTTGACCGCCACCGCGCGACTCACGCCTTTGCGAATCAAGCCATCACAGAGGAAACCACCGGTCAACGAACCCAGTGCACCGCAGACAAAAATCACGAAGGTCGCCGCACCAATCCCCTTGATATCGAAACCCCGGGCCTGGGCCAGGTAACTCGGGCCCCAGGTCAGCAGGCCGAAATACACCATCGCCCAACTTGCCCGGCCGATCAGCAAACCGCTGAGCGAGCGTGGCGCAATACCCAGCCCCTTGACCGGCGCCCGGGCCGCTTCGGCGGCGGGCGTTGCACGGCCGGCGTTGATTTTCTCAAGCTCTGCCTCATTGACTTGCGGGTGACCGGCCGGATCATCGCGCAGATAACGCCGTGCCAGCCAGGCCAGCACCAGGGTGGCGATGCCGGCGATCACGAAGGCCAGGCGCCAGGAGTCCAGCGAGGCTATCAGCCAGGCAATGATCAACCCGCCAAGGGCCACGCCCAACGGGCTGCCGCTGTCCATCAATACCGCGCCGCGACTGCGCTCGCTCGGGGCCAGCCACAGGGAAATCAGCTTGCCGCCCGACGGGAACAGCGGTGCTTCGGCGGCGCCCAGTGCAACCCGGGCAAACAACAAAGACAAGCCGCCGGTGGCGAACGCCGCCAGCACCTGAAACGTGCCCCACAACCCGGTGGACCAACTGATGACCCGATGCGCGCCGAAGCGGTCGATCAGCCAGCCGCCGGGAATCTGCAACAGTGCGTAGGCCCAGAAAAAGCTGCTGAGGATCAGCCCTTGCAGGCTCGGTGACAGGGAAAACTCATGGGCGATGGTCGGCATCGCAATGGACAGCGACACCCGGTCGATCAGGTTGACCATGGTCAGCGCGAAGATGATCGCGAAGATCCGCCAGCGCACGCTGCTGGCTTTGGCGGTACCGGCCACCGGCATGGCCGCTTCGTTGGGCTGGGCTACTGCGCCGGGCAGATGCAGGGAAGCACTGGGACGAACCATGGTGCATGCCTCGTTTATTATTTTTGTGGAGATGCAGACGTTGATAAGCACTATCGAAGGCTTGCTGATAACCGTCTAATCAAAACTTGAAATCAGGCGATAGCCTCGGGTTATGTCATGCCCTGCTTTCAACGACCTTTCAACGTTGCCACGCATGCTTTTCTGTAGGAGCGAGCCTGCTCGCGATGGTCTTCAACGAAAACACGTGGTTCCTGAATTAACGCGGTGCCCTTGAGTCCATCGCGAGCAAGCTCGCTCCTACAGTAGGCAGTAGTTTGCCGAGCTATAACCCCAGGCTATCGGTGTATGTATTGTTTTGACTAGACGCCGTGCCCGCACCTTCACACACTCGGGCCAGGCTTGCGGCTTTACCACGCAAACAAGCCGCTCATAACAATTACAAGAACATGAATACGAGGCTCTTCCATCATGCGAAATGCATTCGTCCGTCGCACCTCCCGTCTGTTTCTTGGCTGCGCACTGATCGCCGCCGGTACCCTTCCCGCTCTCGCCAACGCCGCCTGGCAACCGGACAAGAACGTCGAAATCGTCGTCGCCGGTGGTCCCGGTGGCGGTACCGACCAGCTCGGTCGCCTGATCCAGTCGATCATCACCACGCACAAGCTGCTCGACGTGAACACCATCGTTCTCAACAAGGGTGGTGGTAACGGCGCCGAAGCCTTTCTCGACCTGAAAATGAGCAAGGGCGATGCCGACAAACTGGTGATCGGCACCAACAACATCTACCTGTTGCCGCTGGTGTCCAAGCTTGGCTACGAATGGCAGGAGCTGACCCCGATTGCCGCGGTGGCCGAGGATGACTTCATTCTCTGGAGCTACAAGGGTGCGCCATGGAAAGACGCGAAAAGCTTCTACGAAGCCGTCAAGGCCGACCCGTCGAACCTGCGCATGGGCGGCAGCCAGTCCAAGGACGTCGACCAGACCCTGACCCTGCTGCTGAACCAGACCAACAACAGCAAACTGGTGTACATCCCGTTCAAGAGCGGCAGCGAAGCCGCGACGCAACTGGCCGGCAAGCACATCGCCGCCAACGTCAACAATCCAAGCGAGAGCATCAGCCAATGGCGTGGCGATCAGGTCGAGCCGCTCTGCGTGTTCAGTAAGGAGCGCATGGGCTATACCGATAAAGTCGCCGGCGACAAATCCTGGGCCGACGTCCCGACCTGTCACGAACAAGGCCTGGGCATCGATCAGTACCGCTTCCCACGCACCGTGTTCATGCCCGGCGACGTCACCGCCGAGCAGCGCGCGTTCTATGTCGAGTTGATGCGCAAAGTCACCCAGACCGATGAGTTCAAGGCTTACGTGAAGCAGAACGCTCTGGTGCCAACCTTCCTCGAGGGCGAGCCGCTGACCGCCTACATCGAAAAAGACACCGCCCGCGTCACGCCGGTGTTCAAAGAGGCCGGCTGGCTGAAAAACTGAGTTGTTCACGGCCGCCCGCCCTGCGTACGGCCGTCACCTCTGGAGGTGCTTTCATGTCCCATTCTTCGGATTCACCACCGCTGGTCGGTACACGCTGGGTCGAACTCGGCCTGACACTCTTCACCACGCTGATCGGCGCGGTGGTGATGTACGGCAGCGTTGAGCAAGGTATCGGCTGGGGTGATGCCGGCCCCGAGCCGGGTTACTTTCCCTTCTACATTGGCCTGATGTTGAGCGCCGCCAGTGTGGCCAACGGCGTGTTGACCCTGGTGCGCTGGCAAGCCCTGAGCATTTCATTCGTCAGCCGCAGTGCGTTCAGGCAAGTGCTGTCGGTGTTCGTGCCCATCGCGCTATTCGTCGGTGCGATGCCGTTCACCGGCATCTACGTCGCTTCGGCCTGCTTCATTGCCTGGTTCATGTGGCATGACAAGGTCCGCGCCAAGCCTTACGGCAAATGGATGATCGGTAGCGTGTCTCTGGGCGCGGTGCTGGCCAGTTACCTGATTTTCGCGCTGTGGTTCAAAGTGCCGCTGGATGCCGGCCCAATGGGCGACTGGATTGCCCTGGCCGGGAGAAATTTCAAATGAGCGAGTTCGATTCCCTGCTGCAAGGCATGAACCTGATCCTCACGCCGGGCCATATCGGCCTGATGGTAATCGGCGTGCTGCTGGGCATTCTGGTCGGCGTACTGCCCGGTCTCGGTGCCCCCAACGGTGTGGCGTTGCTGCTGCCGCTGACGTTCACCATGTCGCCGGTGTCGGCGATCATCCTGCTGTCGTGCATGTACTGGGGCGCGCTGTTCGGCGGTTCGATCACCTCGATCCTGTTCAACATCCCCGGTGAGCCCTCATCGGTGGCAACCACCTTCGACGGTTACCCGATGGCCCGCGAAGGCCGCGCCGCCGAAGCCCTGACCGCCGCGTTCAGTTCGGCGTTGCTGGGTGCGTTGGCCGGGGTGTTGTTGCTGACGTTCCTGTCGACAAAAATTGCCGCGTTCGCCATGTCCTTCAGTTCGCCGGAGTTCTTCGCGGTGTACCTGTTGGCGTTCTGCACCTTCATCGGCATGAGCAAGAACCCGCCGCTGAAAACCGTGGTGGCGATGATGATCGGTTTCGCCATGGCCGCCGTCGGCATGGACACCGTGTCCGGCAACCTGCGCCTTACCTTCGACCAGCCGATCCTGATGACCGGCATCAGCTTTGAAGTGGCGGTGATCGGCCTGTTCGGCATCGGCGAAATCCTCTGCACCGTGGAAGAGGGGCTGGTGTTCCGCGGCGAGCATGCGCGGATCACGCCGATGGTGATCCTGCGCACCTGGGCCAAATTGCCGCGTTACTGGTGGACGATTGTGCGCAGCACCCTGGTTGGCTGCTGGATGGGCATCACCCCTGGCGGACCGACTGCCGCGTCGTTCATGAGCTACAGCCTGGCCCGGCGTTTCTCGAAAAACCGCGACAACTTCGGCAAAGGCGAACTCGAAGGTGTGATCGCCCCGGAAACCGCTGACCACGCGGCCGGCACCAGTGCCCTGCTGCCGATGCTGACCCTGGGCATTCCCGGTTCGGCGACTGCGGCGGTGATGCTCGGTGGCCTGATGATCTGGGGTTTGCACCCGGGGCCGACGCTGTTCGTCGAGCAACATGATTTTGTCTGGGGCCTGATCGCCAGCATGTACCTGGGCAACGTGGTGAGTCTGATCGTGGTGCTGGCCACCGTGCCGCTGTTCGCTTCGATCCTGCGCATCCCGTTCTCGATCATCGCGCCGATCATCATCATGGTCTGCGCCATCGGTGCCTACTCGGTGCACAACTCGTTCTTCGACGTGGTGTTGATGCTGGGCTTCGGTGCGCTGGGTTATCTGTTCAAGAAACTCGGCTACCCGATTGCGCCGCTGGTGTTGGCAGCGGTGCTGGGCGACAAGGCAGAAGATGCGTTCCGCCAGTCGATGCTGTTCTCCGACGGGCAGCTGGGGATTTTCTGGTCCAACCCCTTGGTGGGCAGCCTGACCACGGCGGCGCTGCTGATGCTGTTCTGGCCGTTGATTTCCAAAGCGCTGCAAACCCTGATCGGCCTGCGCAAACCTCAGGTCGCCAAACCAAAATCGGTGCTGTGACACGCCAAAGCTGGCAACGCCTGGCATTTGTTGTCAGGCTTGCCGCTGGACTTTTTCGCGAGCACGGCCCATGACCCGAATTCCTGCTGCCAACGTAATCCACAGCCGACTGCGCCTGCGCCAACTGCGGTTGATGCTGGCGTTGCAGGAATTCGGCTCGTTGCGTCGCGCCGCCGATCACATCGGCATGACCCAACCGGCCGCGACCAAAATGCTGCATGAGGCCGAGGACCTGTTGGGCGTCGAGCTGTTCGAACGCCTGCCCAGGGGCATGCGCTCTACCCCGTTCGGGGAAACGGTCATTTATTACGCACGCATGGTGTTCGCCGAGCTCAGCGGCATGCGTGAAGAGCTGGTCGCCCTCGAATCCGGCAACCTTGGCCGGGTCGCGGTCGGGGCCATTCCGGCACTGGCTTCGGGGCTGCTGACGCGCACCATCGCCACCTTGAAACAAAGCCATCCACGCTTGTCGATGAGCATTCAGGTCGACACCAGCGACGTGCTGGTGCAGGCGTTGTTGCAAGATCAGCTGGATATCGTATTGGGGCGGATTCCCGTCGGTGCCCGGGCAGAGGAGTTGCTGTTCGACAGCCTTGGCGAGGAAGCGCTGTGCGTGATTTCCGGCGCACAGAATCCACTGGCCAAAGCCACGCAGTTGAGCTGGGCCGAACTGCAGAACATGACCTGGGTGCTGCAACAGCAGCCCAGCCCCATGCGCGCGATCATCAATCAGGTGTTCCACAATGCGCGGGTCGACATCCCGAGCAGCATCGTCGAAACCACGTCGATCATGACCTTGCTGTCGTTGATTCAGCAGACCGACATGCTCGGCGTCACGCCGGTGTCGGTGGTCGAGGATTACCCCGGTCGGGATCTGCTGGCGGTGTTGCCGATCAAGTTCGAGGCGCGGCTGCCACCGTACGGGTTGATCACCCGGCGTCATCGCATTCAATCGTCGGCGATGCAGGCGTTCATGAATTCGGTACGGGCCGAGCATGCGCTGAGCAAATGACAGGCAAAAGATCGCAGCCTGCGGCAGCTCCTACAGGTACGGCTGCGATCTTTTGGTTTTTTTTTGCGCGGCCTACGCTGTTTTACGGAACACAAACACCAGCCCGACGATGATCAACAGCATGCCGAACAGGCTCAACAGCGCCAGGCGGTTGCCGAAGACCAGATAGTCCATCACCGCCGTCACCGCCGGTACCAGGTAAAACAGACTGGTGACGTTCACCAGGTTGCCCCGGGCGATCAAGCGGTACAGCAACAGCGTCGCCAGCACCGACACCACCAGCCCCATCCATAGCACCGGCAGGATGAAACCGCTGCCGTGTTCGAAGTGAAACGGCTGGAAAGGTACGAAAACCCCGCACAACAGCAGTCCGGCGAGGTACTGCACCGGCAGCGTGCCAAGGGGATTTTCAGTGATGCGTTTTTGCATGATCGAACCGAACGTCATGCTCGCCAGCGCCAGCAGACCGAAAAGCATCCCGGCCAATGACATGCCGGCCAGACCGATGCCCTGGTAAACCACCATGATCAGACCGGCCAGCCCGAGCGCCAGACCGAACATCCGGCTGGCTGATCGTTGACGCTCCATGATCACCACTGTAAGGATTGGCTGCACGCCCATGATGGTCGCCATCACTCCGGGGGTGACTTTCAGTTCGAGGGCCAACAGATAGAAAATCTGATAGGCCCCCAACAACACCACGCCGGTGGCCATCGCATACAGCATCGGCTTGCCGCCCTTGGGCATCTTCAGCTTGAACAACGGCACCAGCAACACCAGCCCGCATAGCGCGATGACGAAACGAAACATCAGGAAGGCGAAGGGTGACGCGTGGGCCAGCCCCCATTTGGAGAAGATCGCCCCGCTGCTCCACAGCAGCACGAACAGGCTCGTGGACGCCGCCGCGAGCGCGGATTTTTTCGAAAGGACAAACATGAATACCACCTGTAGTCAGGCAAAAAGCCAACTCAGCAAAAGCTGAAATCCAGTAGTTTTTTCAGGCGGGCGCGGGAACAGCAGAAGACAGCTGATCAGCCCGAAATGCCAACGCCTGGCGGTGATACGACTGCGCACACCGGCGTGCTACTGACAGGTGGGGGGTAATGACTGATCTGCCCGGGCTGCAGATTCCCGCACGGCACGACGCCAGCGTTGACCGCTGAATCGACTACCGCGTTGAGGAGGGATGCAGGCATTGGGCTGATCTTTGCTCGAGGGATAAAAAGTGAGTCCGAAACTCACCGTGCGCCGACTATAACCAGCGTTCGACATGGATTGCAACGAGTTGGTCAAAAGGCCGTATCCGGCTTCAACCAAACAACCAATACCCCAGCAACGTCAGCACCACCACCGCCAGCACCGGGCGCAGTACACGGTAGGCCTTGGGATTGCGCCGCTTCCATTGCTTGACCACACCACTGAATCTATCGCTGGAGTTCTTGCTCCACTCGTAGGCCTTGTTGATCCCGCCCACACGCTCGTCATCCAGGTTCTGAGGGGCGGTGGCGCGACCCAGCCAGGTGCTGATACAGCGGTTGATGCCGGTCATGAAGCGATTGCTCAACGGACGTTCGATATCGCAGAACAGGATGACCCGGGTCTTTTGCGTTTCATTCTTGACCCAGTGCACGTAGGTCTCGTCGAACATCACGTCTTCACCATCGCGCCAGGCGTAAACCTGACCGTCGACGAAAATGCGGCAATCATCGGAATTGGGGGTGGACAGCCCCAGGTGATAACGCAGGGAGCCGCCAAACGGATCGCGATGCGGGTTGAGGTGGCTGCCGCCCGGCAGCAGCGCGAACATCGCGCCCTTGACGTTGGGAATGCTGCTGACCAATGCCACGGTTCTCGGGCACAAGACTTCGGCAGAAGGCAGCGGTTTGTCATACCACTTGAGATAGAAACGCTTCCAGCCCTTCTTGAAGAACGAGCCAAAACCGGCGTCGTTATTCTTTGCCGCCGCACGAATATAGCCCTCGTCGAACAAGTGCATCGCTTCGTCGCGAATCACTTCCCAGTTGTCCTTGAGTACATCCAGTTCGGGAAACTTGCTGCGATCCAGATACGGCTTGGAAGGCACACCGGAAAACAGGTACATCAAGGCGTTATAGGGTGCGAACAGTGCCGAATGGTTAACGAATTGGCGCAAAACCGGCAGACGTGCCTTGCCGCGTAAGTGCACATAGAGGGTGCTGCCGAGAAACAGCAGCAACAACGAGGCTTTCGCGGCAAACGAAAAGGTCATCAACAACTCCTTTGAAGATAAGCGACTTTGCACCACGCCCATTGCCCGGCGTGGTTTGCGGCATGATAAACACTGCCGAACCGGTGAAAAACCTGCACTTTTCAACATTCAATGTTAACGAATGTGCAACAAAGCATTTCTTAACATGTGGCACCTGAACGGCGGCTGATGCGAATCCATCATCAACCACCGCCAGTGACGATCCGCCAAAATTCAGCGCTTACTGCTGATTCTCCTGTTCGGTAAACAGATCACTGAACAACATGCTCGACAGATAACGTTCACCGGAATCCGGCAGGATCACGACGATGGTCTTGCCCTGCATTTCCGGGGTCTCCGCCAATCTTACGGCCACTGCCATGGCAGCGCCGCAGGAGATCCCGCACAAGATTCCTTCTTCCTGCATCAAGCGCAAGGCCATGGCCTTGGACTCTTCGTCACTGACCAGTTCTACCCGGTCGACGATCGACAAATCGAGGTTCTTGGGCACAAAACCGGCACCAATGCCCTGGATCTTGTGCGGGCTGGGCTTGATTTCTTCACCGGCCAGGGCCTGGGTAATCACCGGCGACACCGCCGGCTCCACCGCCACCGAGAGAATCGGTTTGCCCTGGGTATTCTTGATATACCGTGAAACCCCGGTGATGGTTCCACCGGTTCCGACGCCTGCCACCAGCACGTCGACGGCGCCGTCGGTATCGTTCCAGATTTCCGGGCCGGTGGTTTTTTCGTGGATGGCCGGGTTGGCCGGGTTGTCGAATTGCGCCGGCATGAAGAAGTTCGACGGGTCGCCGGCAACAATTTCACCGGCTTTTTCGATAGCGCCCTTCATGCCCTTGGCCGGTTCGGTCAACACCAACTCGGCACCCAGTGCCTTGAGCACCTTGCGACGCTCGATGCTCATGGACGCCGGCATGGTCAGCATCAGTTTGTAGCCACGGGCGGCGGCCACGAACGCCAGGCCGATACCGGTATTGCCGGAGGTGGGTTCGACGATGGTCATGCCCGGCTTGAGTTTGCCACTGCTCTCGGCATCCCAGATCATGTTCGCGCCGATCCGGCACTTGACCGAGTAACCGGGGTTGCGCCCTTCGATCTTGGCCAGGATGGTCACACCACGCGGCGCAATGCGATTGATCTGCACCAACGGCGTGTTGCCGATGGAATGGGCGTTGTCAACGAAAATGCGGCTCATGGCTGGGTCCTTAACGACAGCATTGAAATAGGGCATCAAGGTAAGCCCTCTTGCCCGCAGGCGTCCAGTCGGGTCGAACGTCCGCCTGTCAGTGCAGTCAATGGCTTTAGATCGCCAGAGATTTACCGCCATGAAACGTCGATACAGCTGGCCCCTGTGGACCCTCATCGGTCTCGTTGTACTACTGATAACGCTGCACATCGCCCTGCCCTATCTGGTGCGCGATTACCTTAATGAGAGGCTGGCGGACATGGGCGACTACCGGGGCCAGATCACCGACGTGGACCTGGCCTTGTGGCGCGGGGCCTACAAGATAAATGGACTGAAAATCGTCAAGGTCGATGGCAAGGTTCCGGTGCCTTTCGTCAACGCGCCATTGATCGACCTCTCGGTGAGCTGGCACTCACTGTGGCACGACCACGCGGTGGTGGCCGAAGTGCAGTTCATCAAGCCCGAGGTCAACTTCGTCGACGGGGCCAACAAGCGAAATTCCCAGACCGGCCAGGGCACCGACTGGCGTGCCCAATTAGGCAAGCTGCTGCCCATTACCCTGAACGAAGTGCGGATCAACGACGGCAAGATTAGTTTTCGCAACTTCAACTCCAAACCACCGGTGAACATGAACGCCACGAAGGTGGATGCCAGTATTTTCAACCTGACCAACGTGGTCGACACCAAAGGCAAACGCGACGCACGCTTTGAAGGCAAAGCCTTGCTGCTGGGGCATGCACCATTGGAGACCTCGGCCACTTTCGATCCGTTGAGCGATTTCGAAGACTTCGAGTTTCGCTTGCGCACCACAGATATCGAACTCAAGCGCCTGAACGACTTCGCCGCGGCCTACGGCAAGTTCGACTTCAATGCCGGCCATGGCGACGTGGTGATCGAAGCCCAGGCCAACAAGGGCCGACTGACCGGCTATATCAAGCCACTGATGCGCGATGTTGATGTGTTCAACTGGCAGCAGGACGTGGAAAACAAGGACAAAGGACTGTTCCGCTCGATATGGGAAGCCCTCGTCGGTGGAACCGAGACGGTCCTGAAAAACCAGGGCAAAAACCAGTTTGCGACAAAGGTCGAACTCAGCGGCAACGTTCACCAGAAGGATGTCAGCGCGTTCCAGGCTTTTTTGCAGATTTTACGCAATGGTTTCATCCAGGCGTTCAATGCGCGGTATGAACGGCCCAAGCCGGATGCAGGCTAAGTCACTAAGTGACGCTCCATTCAGAGACTGAATAAGCCGTCTGCGTTCACAGTCGACCGGGCAGCGCGTTATAGTCGGGGCTGACCCTTTTTATTGCCCCCGCCCTGCCTCGTTCAGGTCGGCGTTACCGTTCGAGGATTAGCAGATGAAGTTCGAAGGCACCCAGGCCTACGTCGCCACCGATGACCTGAAGCTGGCGGTCAACGCCGCCATCACCCTGGAGCGGCCATTGCTGGTCAAGGGCGAACCGGGCACCGGCAAGACCATGCTCGCCGAGCAACTGGCCGAATCCTTTGGCGCCAAGCTGATCACCTGGCATATCAAGTCCACCACCAAGGCTCACCAGGGCCTGTACGAATACGACGCGGTCAGCCGCCTGCGCGACTCGCAACTGGGCAACGAAAAAGTCCACGACGTTCGTAACTACCTGAAAAAGGGCAAGCTCTGGGAAGCCTTCGAATCCGACGAGCGGGTCATCCTGCTGATCGACGAAATCGACAAGGCCGACATCGAATTCCCCAACGACCTGCTGCAAGAACTCGACAAGATGGAGTTCTACGTTTACGAGATCGACGAGACCATCAAGGCGAAAAAGCGTCCGATCATCATCATTACCTCCAACAACGAAAAGGAACTGCCGGACGCCTTCCTGCGCCGCTGCTTCTTCCACTACATCGCGTTCCCCGACCGCACCACCCTGCAAAAGATCGTTGACGTGCACTACCCGGACATCAAGAAAGACCTGGTCAGCGAAGCGCTGGACGTGTTCTTCGACGTGCGCAAGGTGCCGGGCCTGAAGAAGAAGCCTTCGACCTCCGAACTGGTGGACTGGCTCAAGCTGCTGATGGCCGACAACATCGGCGAAGCGGTGCTGCGCGAACGCGATCCGACCAAGGCCATCCCGCCACTGGCCGGCGCCCTGGTGAAGAACGAGCAGGACGTGCAATTGCTTGAGCGTCTGGCGTTCATGAGCCGTCGCGGCACCCGCTAAGAGGCTGATGCCATGCTGCTCAACCTGTTCAATGAAATGCGCGCAGCCAAGGTGCCGGTCTCGGTACGCGAGCTGCTGGACCTGATCAACGCGCTGAAACAGCGCGTGACCTTCGCCGACATGGACGAGTTCTATTACCTGTCCCGAGCGATCCTGGTGAAGGACGAAAAGCATTTCGACAAGTTCGACCGGGCGTTCGGTGCCTACTTCAATGGTCTGGAAAAGCTCGACGACCATCTTCAGGCACTGATCCCCGAAGACTGGCTGCGCAAGGAATTCGAACGCTCGCTGACCGACGAAGAACGGGCGGCGATCCAGTCCCTCGGCGGCCTGGACAAGCTGATCGAAGAGTTCAAGAAACGCCTCGAGGAACAGAAGGAACGTCACGCCGGCGGTAATAAATGGATCGGTACCGGCGGCACCAGCCCGTTCGGTTCCGGCGGTTTCAACCCGGAAGGCATCCGGGTCGGCGATGCCGGCAAGCGCCAGGGCAAGGCCGCCAAGGTCTGGGACCAGCGCGAATACAAGAACCTCGACGATTCGGTGGAACTGGGCACGCGCAACATCAAGGTCGCCCTGCGCCGCCTGCGCAAGTTCGCCCGCCAGGGCGCGGCGGAAGAACTGGACATCGATGGCACCATCGACCACACCGCCAAGGATGCCGGCCTGCTGAACATCCAGATGCGGCCGGAGCGGCGCAACACCGTCAAGCTGTTGCTGTTGTTTGACATCGGCGGCTCGATGGACGCCCATGTGAAGATTTGCGAGGAATTGTTCTCGGCCTGCAAGACCGAGTTCAAGCACCTGGAGTACTTCTACTTCCACAACTTCATTTATGAATCGGTGTGGAAGAACAACATGCGCCGCACCTCCGAACGCACTTCGACCATGGACCTGCTGCACAAGTACGGCGCCGACTACAAAGTGATCTTCATCGGCGACGCCGCCATGGCGCCCTATGAAATCACCCAGGCGGGCGGCAGTGTCGAGCACTGGAACGAAGAAGCCGGTTACGTGTGGATGCAGCGGTTCAAGGAAAAGTACAAGAAGCTCATCTGGATCAACCCGTATCCGAAGGACACCTGGGGCTATACCTCGTCGACCAACATCGTGCGGGACTTGATCGAGGACCAGATGTATCCGTTGACCCTTCGTGGGCTGGAAGAAGGGATGCGGTTTCTATCCAAGTAGAAATCCGTCGCCTGTGAAGGCCTCTTCGCGAGCAAGCCCGCTCCCACATTGGTTTTGTGCACGACACAGGTCAAATGTGGGAGCGGGCTTGCTCGCGAAGCTTTTAGCTGCGTGTGAAGCGCTGCAAATACTCGACATGCTCACGATGAGCGACATCCTGCACCACCGGCCTCAACCGCACCTGCGCCCCCGGCAGGCACTGCGCCAGCCGCGCCAGCGCCAATGGCGTCAACGCCCCCAGACGCGGATATCCGCCAATGGTTTGCCGATCATTGAGCAACACAATCGGTTGCCCGTCGGGCGGCACCTGCACGGCACCCAACGGAATGCCCTCGGAAATCATCGGTTTGCCCTGGTACTGCAGCGCCGTACCGAGCAGGCGAATACCCATCCGGTCGGCACGGCTGTCGAGGTGCCATACGCTGTTGAACGCGTCGAACAGGCTCTGCCCGCTGAACTCGCCGATCTGTGCGCCGAGGACCAGGTCCAACGGCGCATCAAGGTTCAGGTCCGGTCGTTGGTCTGCGGTCAATTCGCGCAGCAACATCACCGGGTTGCCCGAATAGCTCAAGCTCGCCCCTTTACCCAGCGCACGGCCCATGCCGTCCAGCCCGCCGAGTTCCTCCCGGACCACCGTCGCGCTGCTGCCCAGCACTTTCGGCGCATCAAACCCACCTGGCGCCGCCAGATAAGCCCGGGCTCCGAGCAACGGCTGAGTGAATTGCAAACGCTGGCCTTTGTGCAGCCTGAAACTGCGCCACGGGGTCAAAGCCTCGCCGTCCACCCGCGCGCCAAGATCCGCCCCGGCCAAGGCCAGCACGCATTCTTCTTCAGCCACCACGGTGAATCCGCCGAGGGTGACTTCGATCACCGGTGCATCCAGTCCGTTGCCCAATAGCCAGTTGGCCCAGGACATCGAACACCAATCGGCCGCTCCACCCTGGGTCACGCCCAGATGCCGCACGCCGAATCGCCCGGCATCCTGCAACAGGCACAGCGGCGTACTCGCTTCAATCATCAGACGGCTCATGCCTGGGCCTCCTGAGGCGTATCGTCCCCCCCAAGGTTAATGAACTCGGCATGGCCGACCGCTTCGAACCGTACGGTGTCACCGGGTTGCATCAGGCTGTAGCCGTCACGGTTGCGGTCGAACAATCTGGCCGGCGTGCGGCCGATCAGGTTCCAGCCGCCCGGCGACACCACCGGGTAAGCCGCCGTTTGCCGCTCGGCGATGCCGACACTGCCGGCCGCGACTTTCTTGCGTGGCGTGTTCAGACGCGGCGCAGCGAGCGCTTCTTCCACCAGCCCCATGAAGGCGAAGCCCGGTGCAAAACCCAGGGCGAATACCTGATATTCACGCTCACTGTGGCGGCGGATCACCTCCTCCACCGCCAACCCGCTGCGCTGCGACAACAGCGTCAATTCCGGTCCGACGCTCAAGTCGTACCACACCGGCAACACATGACAGGTACCGCGAGTACGCGCATTAGGCGACAGATCGATCAGTGCCTGGGCGATCAGTTCCCGTGCCTGGCTCGGGTTCAATGCCGTCAGGTCGTAATGCACCATCAATGTGGTGTAGGACGGCACCAGATCGATCAGGTGCCCGGCAAATGCCATGCGCAGACTTTCACTGGCAGCGAGCATCCACGGCATGTTGCTTTCGGCGATTTCATCGAACAGGCGCACCATCAGGCAATCCAGCGCCACCACTTCCACCCGCAGCTTCATGACGCACTCTGCCGGTTCAAGGCTTCACGGATGCGTTGCACGGCAGCGACCGAACTGGCGTTGTCGCCGTGCACGCAGAGGGTATTGGCCTGCAAATGCAGGGCGCTGCCGTCACTGGCGGTGAGCTGATCGCCACGGGCAATGGTCAGCGCCTGCTCGATGATTTTTTCCGGGTCGTGATGCACCGCGCCCGGCAGTTGTCGCGAGACAAGTTTGCCGGCGCTGTCGTAAGCGCGATCGGCGAAGGCCTCGAACCACAGTGTCACGCCGTATTCATCGCCCAGTTGTTGGGCGGCGCTGTTGTCGCGGGTGGCCATCAGCATCAATGGCAGAGTGCGGTCGTAGGACGCCACCGCTTGCAAAACGGCGCGCAGCTGCACCGGGTTGGCCATCATGTCGTTGTACATCGCGCCATGGGGCTTGACGTAACTGACCCGGCCGCCCTGGGCGCGGCAGATGCCGTCGAGGGCGCCGATCTGGTAATGCAGGATGTCTTGCAGCTCCTGGGTAGCATAGGCCATGGAGCGGCGGCCGAAGCCCACCAGGTCCTGATAGGCCGGATGCGCGCCGATTTGCACACCGTGGCTGAGGGCCAGGCTGACAGTCTTGCGCATGATGCTCGGGTCGCCGGCGTGAAAACCGCAGGCGACGTTGGCGCAATCGATGAAGGGCATGATTTCGGCGTCCAGACCCATGGTCCAGCTGCCGAAACTCTCGCCGATGTCGCAGTTCAATAGCAGGCGGCTCACACTGAACACTCCTGTAGGCTTTATTCTTTTCACCTGCGGGACCTATCTATAAGACAGTCCCGCAGATTATCAGTTACTGGGCGTCGAGTTGCTTGCCACGGGTTTCCGGCAGGCTCAGGGCCGCAAGGATCACCACACCGTAGGAAACCGCCGCGAAGGCACCGATGCCCACGCTCAGCGGTACGGTCTGACTGAGCAGGCCGATCAGCAGCGGAAACAACGCCGCCAGCGCGCGGCCGATGTTGTAGCAAAAACCCTGGCCCGAACCGCGAATGCGCGTGGGGAACAATTCGGTCAGGAATGCGCCCATGCCACTGAAAATCCCCGAGGCGAAAAAGCCTAGCGGAAAGCCCAGCCACAGCATCACGCCGTTGCTGACCGGCATTTGCGTGTACAGCAAGACAATGGTGAACGAGCCGACGGCGAACAGGATGAAGTTCTTCTTGCGTCCGAGGATGTCGGTCAAATAGGCGCTGATGACATAACCCACGTAGGAACCGACGATCACCATCGCCAGATAACCGCTGGTATTGAGTACGCTCAAACCGCGTTCGTTTTTCAGGAAAGTCGGTAGCCAGGACGTGATGGCGTAGTAGCCGCCCAATGCGCCGGTGGTCAGCAACGAAGCGCGAATCGTGGTGAACAGCATGCCGGGGGCGAAGATCTCGTAGAACTTCGAAGGATTGGTCGGCGCCTCCTTGGCTTTGGCTTGACGATAGATTTCCGGGTCCTTGACCAGACGGCGGACAAAAATCACAAAAATCGCCGGCACGATGCCAAGGATGAACAGCGCACGCCAGGCATCTTCCGGTGGCAATACCGAGAACAGCAGCGCATACAGGATCGCCGTCAGCCCCCAACCCAGCGCCCAGCCGGATTGCACCATGCCCACAGCCTTGCCGCGGTCCTTGGCGCGAATCACTTCGCCGATCAGCACGGCACCGGCCGTCCACTCGCCGCCGAAACCGAAGCCCATCAGGGTCCGCGCAATCAGCAGTTGTTCGTAGTTCTGGGCAAAGCCGCAGAGGAAGGTGAAGAATGCAAACCACAACACGGTCAGTTGCAGGGTGCGCACACGGCCGATGCGGTCGGAGAGTATCCCTGCGACCCAGCCACCGATGGCCGAAGCGATCAGGGTGCTGGTGTGAATCAGCCCGGCCTGGCCGGTGGTGATGCCCCACATGGCAATCAGGGTCGGCACCACGAAACTGAGCATCTGCGTGTCCATACCGTCCAGGCCATAGCCGATCTTGCAGCTCCAGAAGGTGCGACGTTCCTGCTGATTGATGTTGCGATACCAGTCGAAAGGTCCCGGGCGAGCCGTGGCTTTCGCGATGACGGGGGTGTCGGGCGCACTCATGGCAAATCTCCGCGCTGATTTTATTGGTATTGTTCTGAGCCCCGACGACGCCTATCGTGGGAACCGGATGCGCCGATTTTTGGACGCGCGCCCTGGCTGCGTCCAACTAATAAAAACCCGCCTTAGACATAAGAAATCTTTATCCCATGAACCTGAAGTTTCTCGAGACCTTTGTCTGGGTCGCCCGACTCAAGAGTTTCCGCCTGACCGCCGAAAAGCTCTTCACCACTCAGGCTTCGATTTCCAGCCGGATTGCGGTGCTTGAAGGCGAGCTCGGGGTGAAGCTGTTTCTGCGTGATTCGCGCGGCGTGAGCCTGACGCCCGAAGGCCTCAAAGTGCTCGATTACGCCGAGCAGATGCTGGACACCATGCAGGCGCTCAAGCAGTCGATCGAGACCCGTTCGAGCAAGGCCGGACGGGTGCGCATCGGCGTGATGGACACGGTGATCCATACCTGGCTCAGCCCGTTGGTGGCGCAGATGACCGATCACTACCCACTGGTGGAAATCGAGCTGGTGGCCGATACCTCGCTCAACCTCTGCGATCAGCTGCAAAAAGGCTTTCTCGATGTGATCCTGCAAACCGACCTGCTGCGTCAGGAAAGTGTGCGCAGCCTGGAACTGGCCAGCCACCCCATGGGCTGGATCGTCGCCAGCAATTCCATCTACAACCGCGAGTACTCGGGCATCGCTGACCTGGCGGGCGAGCGAGTCATCACCTATTCGAAAAACTCCCATCCGCACCAGGAAGTGCTGGCATTGATGCAGGCCAATGGCGTGATGGCGCCACGGTTGAACTGCGTGAACTCGGTGTCGGCGATTACCCGGCTGCTGCGCGACGGATTTGGCATTGGCGCGTTGCCGCCGGTGCTGGTGGCCGAGGAACTGGCGCGCGGCGAATTGACCCTGCTGGACATCGATCAGCGACCACCCGACTTGCAGGTGGTGGTGTCGTGGCGGGTAGGTGTGGAGTGGGTCGAGGAGATTGTGGCGTTGTGTCAGCAGGTGCTGGAGGGATATGCGCGCCGGGTCGGTGAAAATTACATCGTTTTGAATCGTTGAAAATCAAAAGATCGCAGCCTTCGGCAGCTCCTACATTGGAGTGCGATCTTTTGTTCTTACAGCCCGCGCAGATCCCGCTCCTCGATCGGCCGACTCTGGCGCAGACGCTTGCCGCCCAGCACCACCCAGTCGATCAGCCGGAACAGGCACTCGATCCCGAACGACAGCAGCAAGGCGCCACTCATGCCCCAGATCATCGCTTCGGGCGTCAACAGGATCTGGTAGCTGTAGCCGTTCCAGGTTTCCTTGCGAATGTCCGGATCGGCGGCCAGCACCACTTGCAGGAAGCGGATGTACCACGGGCCTTGCATCGCCTGGAATTGCTTGTCCAGAGCCACCTGACGGGTCAGCAGGTTGCTCAGGCTGTCGGCGTCGCTGCGAAAGATCGGGTCCTCGCTGGCACGGTAATGCGCGACCAGCGCCTGCATGTCACCCTTGAAGAACTGATTGGCGGTGTTCTGGAAGCCGCTCAACCCGGCCTGTGCCTCGATCAGATGGGCTTCGACCCGCTTGGCGTAATCGTTGATGAACCCCGGCACCTGGACACCGATCAACAGGCCCGCCGCAAACAACACCAGCCGTAGATAACTGAGCAACATGCAAGGAGTCCTTATTCAGTCGTGCCCTGGCTGACGCATTCGCCGCGTCGCCACAGGCTCCATTGACCCGGTTCGTAACGGGTCCAGGTTTCGTTTTCGGTCAAAGGTTCGGTGGCGATGACGGTGACCACATCGTCAGGGGTGGTTTCGGCCTGAAAGTCGACGATCACGTCGACATCTTTCAGGCGCGCCGGGCCAAAGGGGGCGCGACGGGTGATCTGCGCCAGCTTGGTCGAGCAATAGCAGAACAGCCAGTCACCGTCGCTGAGCAGACAGTTGAACACGCCTTTGCTGCGGTATTCGGCGCAAGCGGCCACCAGATCCGGCAGCAACGCTTCGACCTCGACCGGTTCGGGGAACGCCGCACGCACACGGTTGAGCAAATCGCAGAATGCCGCTTCGCTGTCGGTATCGCCCACGGGGCGGTAGAAACTGGCCGTTGGCTGAAAATCCGCCAACTGGCCGTTATGGGCGAAACACCAGTTGCGCCCCCACAACTCGCGGACGAACGGATGGGTGTTGGACAGGCAGACCTTGCCGACGTTGGCCTGGCGGATGTGCCCGATCACCACTTCGCTCTTGATCGGATAGCGCTGCACCAGGTTGGCGACTTCCGACTCGCAACTGGCCGCAGGGTCCTGGAACAGCCGCAGCCCACGGCCTTCATAGAAGGCAATGCCCCAACCATCACGGTGCGGGCCGGTGCGGCCGCCGCGCTGCATCAGCCCGGTAAAGCTGAACACGATATCGGTCGGGACATTGGCGCTCATGCCCAATAACTCACACATGCTCGGACTCTCGCTCAATCGCAGGGGCAAGGTTACAGACGGGGTTCGACTCGCATCCGCTGAGGATTGCTCGGCACGGGCGGACGACCGTAACGATCATCACCGGCACCGCCAAACGGTTGATCATCCTCAGGCTCTTCGGCGCGGACGGCGGCTTTGGTGGCAGCCTCACGCTCCTTGCGGGCGTTGGAGGCGCGTTCGATGGGGAAACGGATCGCCACCAGCACCAGATAGAGGCCGAATGCGATCATGCCGTACATGAACAGATCGGAAATTGCCCGCCAGGCGTTGTTGCCGACCTTGAACAGCAGGTCGAGCGCGGTAATGGCGACGGCCGGTGCGACTTTGTCCTTCACCGGGTCGATGATGGTCGGGCTGAACAGCAGCACGACCATCAGCAGCCGCAGCGGTTCACGCAGCCAACGCCACATCCAGCGGGTCAAGCGCATCCACACCAACAGGCAGCCCAAAGCGGCGAAGGCGTAGAGGCCCCAAGCGATCAGATAGTCGTTCTCGGTCATGGTGTCCATGGCAAGGCAGGCAAAGAGGCGCTTATGATAACGGCTTTTCGCCCGTCAGGCTGCATCAATGCCTGACTGTTGAGCGCTATCCATGTGGGAGCGGGCTTGCTCGCGAATGCGGCTTATCATTCAACAATGATATTGACTGACCCAACGCCTTCGCGAGCAAGCCCGCTCCCACAGGTTGCCAAGCCCCTATTTCGTACACTGTTCGAGAACCCTTCATGCCCCTATCCGCCAACACTTGCGACGCTCCGATTGCCCACAAGGCTGATGGCTCCGATCCGTATGCCTGGCTGCAAGAGCGCGACACCGATGCAGTGCTCGACTATCTGAAAGCCGAAAACAGCTATCAGGAGGCGCAAACCGCCGACCAGGCCGGGCTGCGCGAGACCCTGTTCGAGGAGATCAAGGGACGAATTCTCGAGACCGACCTGTCCCTGCCCTCGCCCTGGGGGCCGTATCTGTACTACACCCGCACCACCGCAGGCGATGAGTATGCCCGGCACTACCGCTGCCCCCGTCCGGCCGATGACAGCCTGACCCTCGACGAAAACCGCGAACAATTGCTGCTGGACCCCAACGAACTGGCCAACGGCGGCTTCTTTTCCCTGGGTGCGTTCAGCATCAGCCCGGACCATCAGCGCCTTGCCTACAGCATCGACTCCAGTGGCGACGAGATTTACACGCTGTTCGTGAAGGAATTGTCCGACGGCCGCGTCAGCGAGCTGGAATTCCAGGACTGTGACGGCAGCATGACCTGGGCCAACGACAGCCTGACGCTGTTCTTTGGCGAGCTGGACGACACCCATCGCCCACACAAGCTGTATCGCTATCGACTGGACGGTACGGCGGCCGAAGAAGTGTTCCATGAGCCGGACGGTCGCTTCTTCATGCATTGCTACCGTTCAAGCTCCGAGCAGCAACTGCTGCTGTCCGTGGGCAGCAAGACCACCAGCGAAGTCTGGGTCCTCGATGCCTCCCGGCCTCAGCAGGCATTTACCTGCCTGGCGCCACGGGTTGAGGATCATGAGTACGACGTGGATCACGGCGCACTGGACGGGCAATGGACCTGGTTCATCCGCACCAACCGCGACGGCATCAATTTCGCCTTGTACACGGCCCTCGATACCGGCGCCGTGCCCACCGAAGCCGACTGGCAGAACCTGATCCCCCATAGCGACACGGTGATGATCGACGGCATCAGCCTGAACACCGGGGCCATGACCCTCAGCCTGCGGCTTGGCGGTCTGCCGGTCATTGAAGTACACCCACAAGGTCTGGCGCCTTATCGCGTGCAGCTGCCGGATGCGGCCTACAGCCTGCACGTGCAAAACAGCCTGGAGTTCGAAAGCCAGCGGATTCGCCTGCGCTACGAAGCGTTGAACCGTCCGGCGCAAATCCGTCAGCTTGAGCTGGCCACCGGCGAACAGAAAGTGCTCAAGCAAACCCCGGTGCTCGGCCCGTTCGACGCCGACGCCTACATCAGCCAGCGCCTGTGGGCCACTGCGCCGGACGGCACGCAAGTGCCCATCAGCCTGGTGATCAAACGGACAGACCTCGGCAAACCGGTGCCGCTGTACCTCTACGGTTATGGCGCCTATGGCGAAAGCCTCGACCCATGGTTTTCCCATGCGCGACTGAGCCTGCTGGATCGCGGCATGGCGTTTGCGATTGCCCACGTGCGTGGCGGCGGCGAACTGGGGGAAGCCTGGTATCGCGCCGGCAAGCAGGAGCACAAGCACAACACCTTCAGCGACTTTATCGCCTGCGCCGAACACCTGATCGCCCAAGGCTTCACCACTGCACCGCAGTTGGCAATCAGCGGCGGCAGCGCCGGCGGCTTGCTGATCGGCGCGGTGCTCAATCAACAGCCGCAGCTGTTTGGCGCCGCCATCGCCGAAGTGCCGTTCGTCGACGTCCTCAACACCATGCTCGACCCTGATCTGCCATTGACCGTGACGGAATACGACGAGTGGGGCAACCCTGAAGAGCCGGACGTTTATGATCGGATCAAGGCCTACGCCCCTTACGAAAACGTTACCGCGCAAGCTTATCCGGCGACCCTGGTGATCGCCGGTTACAACGACAGCCGCGTGCAGTATTGGGAAGCAGCCAAGTGGGTGGCGAAACTGCGCGCGACCAAGACCGACAGCAATCCGCTACTGCTCAAGACCGAACTGGGTGCCGGGCATGGCGGGATGAGCGGGCGATATCAGGGATTGCGTGACGTAGCTCTCGAATATGCATTTTTATTCAAGGTATTGGGTATAGCCTGAGGAACCTGGGCCGATGAACCGGTCTTAATTGCGGACACTGGTAGCCGATACAACACCTGTGGGAGCGGGCTTGCTCGCGAAGGCGGTGTGTCAGTCAACATCTCTACTGAATGTTGCGCCCCCCTTCGCGAGCAAGCCCGCTCCCACAGGGGATTTGCGGTGAATTCAAATTCGAGTCAGCAACACACAAAAAGACCGTGACGACATGTCTGAATCAACCTTTCTGAACAACGAAATTCGCGACTGGCTGATGGATTGCGGCCTGTTCAATCAACTGTTGCCGGCGGACTTCGTCGCGGCCTCGGGCTACTTCAGTATCAGCACCATTGCCCAGGGCGAGGAGATCTTCCAGGAGGGCGATGCCGGCAGCTTCATGTGCATCATCCATACCGGTCAGGTGGCGGTGCAGAAAACCACCGCTGACGGGCAACGAGTCACCATCGCCACGTTGCGCAGCGGCCGATCGTTCGGGGAAATGGCCGTACTCGACGGCGAACGGCGCTCGGCCAGTTGCGTGGCCGCCAGCAACTGCCAGTTGCTCAACCTGGGCAAGGACTCGCTGGAAAAGATGCTCAACGATGCACCGAAAATCGCCGCCAAGATCATCCGTGCCCTCGCCGTCTCCCTGTCCAAACGCCTGCGCATGGCCGACGGTCAACTGCTTTCGCAGCAGGTTTAGCCACCCGGTGATTTGACTTTCGGCGGGTTCGGTTCGATTCCCGGCACGGGCTGATCCTTGGTTGGCGGGCTGGGCATTTCAATCGGCACCAACGGCGGCCCGCTACTGCCGGGGCCGACTTTCGGCAACGGCGCCGGGCTGATTTGCGGGTAAGGCGTGGGCGTGGCGGTGCCGGGCGAACCGGGTATCGGCGCGGGGCTGACGGGAATCGTTTGCAACTGTTGGGCCTGCGCTGCAGTTATCGAGAGCGCGGCCAGGGCAATGACCGTTAGAATGGTGCGCTTCATCAATGGCTCCGTTGGCCTTGTCGTCATGAACAGGCTACTCCCAACTGCGTCTGTTTGCCCTCCCGAGTTCTGCCAATTTTCTTCAAGTGAGCCCCATGAAACGTTTCGTTCTGCTGGACACCACCCCCATTCCTGAAAACGGCGGTGCCCTGTGCCTGTTCGAATATGGCGAGGATTTCGTCATCAAGATCCAGGGTGGCGACGGCGGACAATTGATGAACACGCGCATGCACGGCTCCGAAGACGCCCTGGCCGAGATCCCCTGCCGCAAAGTCGCTGGCCGACCGAATTCACGGGTGCTGATCGGCGGCCTGGGCATGGGATTCACCCTTGCCTCGGCGCTCAAGCACCTGGGCAAGACCGCCGAAGTGGTGGTCGCCGAGCTGGTCCCCGGTGTGGTTGAGTGGAACCGCGGGCCGCTGGGCGAAAAGGCTGGCAACCCGCTGCTCGACCCGCGCACGGTGATTCGCATGGAAGACGTGGCCAAGGTCCTGCAAGCCGAACCCCAGGGCTTCGATGCCATCATGCTCGATGTCGACAATGGCCCCGAAGGCCTGACCCAGAAGGCCAACAGCTGGCTGTACTCCGCCGCCGGCCTGAACGCCTGCGCCAGGGCCATGCGCCCCAAAGGCGTGCTGGCGGTCTGGTCGGCCAGCGCTGATCGGCAATTTTCCGACAAACTGAAGAAAGCCGGCTTCAAGGCCGAGGAAGTGCAGGTCTTCGCCCACGGCAACAAGGGCACCCGCCACACCATCTGGATTGCCGAGAAGCTCAAGGGCTAGGCTAAACTTCACCCTATAACCGTCATCAGTCTTTCTACAAAGGTGAACCCATGAGTTCGTCCACCCCGACCAACACTTCGAAGCTGGATCGCATCCTCGCCGACAACCAGCGCGACAAGGAAATGGGCTACCGCGACAAGGCCCTGAAGATGTACCCGCACGTCTGTGGCCGCTGCGCCCGTGAGTTCTCTGGCAAGCGCCTGAGCGAACTGACCGTGCACCACCGCGACCACAACCACGACAACAACCCGCAGGACGGCTCGAACTGGGAGCTGTTGTGCCTGTACTGCCACGACAACGAACACTCGCGCTATACCGACCAGCAGTATTTCGGCGAAGGCTCGCTGAGCACGCCGAAAATCGCCAAGGCCACGCACAACCCGTTTGCGGCGTTGGCGGGTCTCATGAAAAAAGAAGACTGAAGTACTTCGGTAGCTGAACCGGCCCCTTCGCGAGCAAGCCCGCTCCCACATTGGTTTTGTGTACGACGCAGATCAAATGTGGGAGCGGGCTTGCTCGCGAAGGCGGTCTCAGCCACACCGCCAATCTCCGAACTGACCACTGCCGTCCAATCCCCGTATAATCGCGCTTTTTTCCCGAAAGGCACCCCGCTCGTGGCAGACAAACGGTACAGCTGCATTGGTTTGTATAACCCCAAGTCACCGGAGAACGTCGGTTCGGTGATGCGCGCCGCTGGCTGTTATGGCGTGGCGTCGGTGTTCTACACCGGCAAGCGCTATGAGCGCGCCGCCGACTTCGTCACCGATACCAAGCGCGTGCACTACGACATCCCGCTGATCGGCATCGATGACCTGAAGAAAATCCTGCCGCTCAATTGTGTACCCGTCGCCGTTGAGCTGGTTGAGGGTGCCCGCCCTCTGCCGGAATACACCCACCCGGATCGCGCGCTCTACATCTTCGGTCCGGAAGACGGCTCGCTGGATAAGGAGATTCGCGACTGGTGCGAAGACGTGGTCTACATTCCGACCACCGGTTGCATGAACCTGGCCGCCACGGTCAACGTCGTGCTCTACGATCGCATGTCCAAGGGGCTCAATACCCGCTCCGGACCAAAATTCCGCTGAATCGCCGCACATTCGATTGAACGAGCTGCCCGCCCCGGCGGTCAGCTTGACTAACGATCACTGAAGCCTGGAGACAGATCATGAGCGAACTCAAACGCGTCGAGCGTATCGAATCCACCCCCTTCCAGAGCCCTTCCGAACAGAACGTGCAGGGCTGGGAACGCATCGGCTCCCTGGCCGGCGGCGTGGTGATGGTGGGCAAGGGCCTGCGTCGTGGCGGGATCTTCGGCCTGATCCAGGTGGCCATCGGCGGCGTAGCCCTGGCGCGCGGCATTACCGGCCACAGTTCGGCAAAAAGCCTGCTGGAGAAAGGCCGTCAGGACATGAACAACGTGCGGGCGAAAATCCAGCGCGCCGGTGAGGAACTGAGCCAGTTGAAGGCCAATGCCGAGGCGGCGACCAAAACTGCAACCGTGACGGGTAATGATTCCTTGAAGTCGCCGAAAGCCGGGGTTTGATCCGGATCGTTCGGTGAGGCTGATAGACCTGTCGCGAGCAGGCTCGCTCCCACAGGGTTTTGCGTCAGGGTTCGAGGCCGATGGGGAAAAACTCTCCACCGCTCCACACGCCTAACCAACGCTGGCCGTCGATCTCTCGGCTCACCGCCAGTTCTACCAGTTGATAGAACACATTGCGATGGATCAAGGCTTCAAGATTGCTGCGCACGTGTACGTAAGGGGCTGGCTCCTGCGTGTCGGGATCGATCACTACGCGCAACGGATGCCCGGCACCGGCCTCGGTGGTTTCATCGACGTTGGTGGTAAAGCGCAGCACCTGCGCCTCGCCCTCGCCTTCCACGTCCACCGCAATCGCCACGAACGGCGCATCGTCGACTTTGATGCCGACTTTTTCCACCGGGGTAATCAGGAAATAATCATCGCCGTCGCGGCGAATGATGGTGGAGAACAGCTTGACCATCGGCTTGCGCCCGATCGGTGTGCCCAGGTAATACCAGGTGCCGTCCCGGGCGATGCGCATATCGATGTCGCCGCAGAAATCGGGATTCCACAGGTGCACCGGCGGCAAGCCTTTGGTCTTGGGGATCTGCCCCAGCAAGTCGTTGGCTTTTTGCGGGCCACTCATGGCGTTCTCCTTGAAGTTACTGGTCGCTGAGCCCCAGCAGGCCGCGCGCATATTGCTCCAGCGGCGGGCCCATCAGGTCTTCGGGTTTTTTATCGTGGAACGTCAGTAAACCGCCACGACTCTTGATAGTCGCAGTATCAATCAAATACTGGGTGCTGGTCTCGATCAACATGATCTGAATCATACCGCTGTCGATGCCGAGGCGATCCAGGGCTTCCTGATCCAGCCATTCGTCCGAGTTGCCGATACGGTCGTCCGACTTGGCGAATCGGGTGTACAGCAGATAATGCGCACCGGCGGCACGGGCTTCGCCCATGGCCTGGTCGAGGCCTTCCGGCGTGCGGGCACGGCGGACCATCGGGAAGTATTCGACGAAGCCATCGAACGCGACTTCGGCAATCACGTTGGGCCGTGGATAAACGGCGCTGCCCGGCGGCATGAAAGCGCCCTGGGCGATGTAGACGAACGAATCCGGTTGAATGCGCAGGTTGTTTACGCGACGGCTGTCACTGTGATCGAGCAGCCCCGCATCGCTCATATGGTAGCGAGTCCCTTCGGCCATATCGCTGACGTTCATGCAGCCACCAAGTGCCAAAACGGCCAGCAGCAAAACCAGGCTACGCATCCTATCCTCCAGAGGCCGGTGTCGGAAAACCGGCGAATGGCCGTAGGATGCAGCTTTTGCGCCAGCTCAAGTTGATCGTGCCTGATCAAACGCAATCGCGGACAAGCCACGCTCCCACAGGGTTTACGCACAACCTTGTGGGAGCGTGGCTTGCCCGCGATGAGGCCGGATCAGCCGCCGATAATCTTCATGACGGTCGCGCCGCCGGAGAACGCCACTTCCTGCTTGTCCCCCAAGGCTTTCACCAGGAGTCTCTGCAAGCCCGGCAACGCCTGGTGGCGCGGTTTGTCCAGCAGGTCGCCGATGTAATGGCGATTGCTCGACGACAGACAGCCATGCAACCACCCGGTGGAAGACAAGCGCAGTCGCGAGCAGGTCCGGCAGAACGGCACACTTTCGTTGGCGATCACGCCGAAGTAACCCTGGCCGGGAATTTCATAACGAACCGCCGTTGCATCGACCGGGGCATCGGCCTGCAGATATTCATAGCGCTCGCCGATCAGGCTCAGCAATTGCTGGAGGCTGACGAACTGCTGCAAAAACGCATTGGAGTCGTTGGCCAAGTGGCCCATGCGCATCAGCTCGATGAAGCGCAATTCATAACCGCGCTCCAGGCAGTAGTCGAGCAGCGGCATCACTTGATCAAGGTTCTGCCCGCGCAGCGGCACCATGTTGACCTTGATCTTCATGCCGGCCGCACTGGCCTCGCTCATGCCGTTTAGCACGGTGGCCAGGTCGCCGCCCCGGGCAATGCCGCGGAACGCAGTGGCGTCGAGCGTGTCGAGGGAAACGTTGAGGCGCCGAATGCCGGCGTTCACCAGCAGCGGCAGTTTCTTCGCCAGCAACTGGCCATTGGTGGTCAGACTGATGTCTTCCAGGCCCATCTGCCCGACCGCGGTCATGAAGGCTTCGAGTTTGGGGCTGACCAGCGGCTCGCCGCCAGTAATGCGCAGACGCTCGATCCCTGCCGCTTCAATCAGATAAGCCACGCCGCGTGCCATCGCTTCGGCCGACAATTCATCCTGCGCAGCCACCAGCCGCTTGCCGTTGGGCACGCAGTAGGTACAGGCGTAATTGCAGGCAGAGGTCAGACTGATTCGCAAGTTGCGAAAACGCCTGCCTTGACGGTCAACGATCATGGTCACTCCGGCGGAAGAATATCGGGCCGCTAAAACTTGACTCAGAAATCAAGTTTTAGCAAGTCCTCTACCTGAGTATATTCCTGCGGTACTGCGCCAAGTAGCGAAATCATGGCGCAATAAGGCAACTGAATGGCTCAGCTGCCGGAAGTGTCGGTATCGCGCTTGCGTTTGTTGCCCATGCGCACGCCGATGTCCATCAGGAACTGGAAGAAACCTTCCTGATCTTCCAGCACATTGCTCCAGAACGGCGAGTGATACAGCGCGACGGCGCCGTGCACCAGCGCCCACGACGCGCAGTAGTGGAAGTAAGGTGGCACGTCTTCCAGCTTGCCTTCGCTGATCCGGCCCTTGATCAGCAGGGTCAGGCGTTCGAAGTTCGAGGCACGGATCTTGTGCAGCTCCTCGATCATCTCCGGCACCTGGTTGCCCTTGACCACTTTCTCTTCGAGACGGTCGAACAGGCGATAGCGTTGTGGATCGCGCATGCGGAATTCGAAGTACGCCCGGGACAGGGCTTCCTTGTCCTTGTCGACATCGGCCGAATGCAGCAGTGCGTTCAAATCGCGCTCGTAGTCGAGCATCAGGCGCAGATAGATTTCCGCCTTGGATTTGAAATGCTTGTAGATCGTGCCTTTGCCGATACCGACGGCATCAGCAATCATCTCGACGGTGACACTGTCTTCACCTTGTTCGAGGAACAGCTTTAGCGCGGTATCGAGAATTTCCTGCTCGCGGCGACGAAACTCACGGACCTTACGAGGTTCTTTATGCATAAGAAAAGGTCTGTCGGGGTCAAAATTCGAAGCCGCGTATTATGCCTAACTTACGCAAAAATGCACGGATCATCCGACCATATCTGCGCTTTCCGGTCATTCCGCGCACGATTGCCGGTTGATGAGAACTCTTCCGAAGCGCACGTATTCCAAATTTGTTTAAAAACCCGGGCCGGCAAACTGGACTAGGCGCAATCCTGATCAATACTTGAACTGTCGGCGGGGCATCTCCCCCAAGTGTCACGTCGATATTGGTACCAACGGACCGCGTGCCATTGTTTTACTCCTAATGGTCTTAACCCGGATTCACCCCCCCAGAACCCGGGTTTTTTTTGCCTGCGATTTAACCTTTTACATGTGCCAGCGGGAACAGCTGCTTGAAATTGGCGGTGGTCTGCTCGGCAAACCGCTCGTAGGGTTCACCGCGCAACATTGCCAGAAATTCCGCTACTTCACGCACGTACTGCGGCAGGTTTGGCTTGCCGCGATGGGGAATCGGCGCCAGGTAGGGCGAATCGGTTTCCACCAGCAAGCGGTCGGCCGGCACCTTGCTGGCCACGTCGCGCAACGCATCGGCATTGCGAAAAGTGACAATTCCGGACAAGGAAATGTAATAACCCATGTCCAGCGCAGCCTTCGCCATTTCCCAGTCTTCGGTAAAGCAGTGCAGTACGCCCGCCTGGGGCAGTGCCGCTTCGCGCAGCAAGTCCAGGGTATCGGTGCGGGCCCCACGGGTGTGGATGATCACCGGTTTGCCGGTCTGCTGCGCCGCTTGCAGGTGTAGGCGAAAGGATTCCTGCTGCAACTGCGCCGCTTCCGGCTCGTAGTGGTAATCGAGGCCGGTTTCGCCGATGGCGACCACACGCGGGTGATTGAGCTCCTGCAACAGCCAGTCCAGTGCTGGCGCGGCACCGGGCTGTACATCCAGAGGGTGCACGCCCACCGAGCAGTCGACGTCGTCATAGCGCTCGGCCAGGGCTTTGACGTCGGCCGCGTTGTCCGCGCTGACACCGATACACAGAAAGTGCCCTACCCCGCGCTGCCGGGCGGCATCCAGGGCAGCATCCAGGGAGCCGTCGTGGGCGGCCAGGTCGAGGCGATCGAGGTGACAATGGGAATCTACGAGCATAAAGGGCTGCAACTTACATCGAATGGGTGGGACGGTCGGGTGTACTGATAGATTCTAGGCGCAGGCAGTCATCTTTGGGCAGGCAACGACGCCCATTGCACCAGCAAGGCCTCCAGCAGCAAGGCAGGATTGAGGTTGGCCTTGCTCAAGACTTTCTGTCGCTGGGCGAGAATCCAGTCCTGGATATCGAGGACTTTGCCCTGGGCGCTTTTCTGCGCCAGGTATTGCACAACCTTGCGCATGTCGGCCAGGCCGAGGCCGGCTTCGTCCTGGGTCAACTGATAGCGCAGGATCAGGCTCGACCAGTCGCAGAACCAATCGAACAGGCGCAACATCGGAATGTTTTTCCATTCTTCGGCCAGTTGCGTCGGCGACTGCTGTTGCTTGAGGAGCTTCTTCACCCCTTCCACGACTTGCATGCGCTGCTCACGCACGCCCTGGGCCTGGAGATTGACCGCCGCCAGTGGCGAACCGGCGGCCAGCGTCAGCAACTCGACGCGCTCCTCTTCGGAACATTCCGGCAATGCCTGGGCCAGCCACTTCAAGCTCATGGCCTCGCCCGGCAGCGGACAGGCCTGCTGCACGCAGCGACTCTTGATGGTGGGCAGCAAGCGGCTCGGCTGATGGCTGACCAGCAACAAAACCGTATCGCCGGACGGCTCTTCAAGGCTCTTGAGCAAGGCGTTGGCGGCGTTGATGTTCATCGACTCGACCGGCTCGATCAGCACCACTTTGCGCCCGCCCAACTGCGCGGTCTGCACCACGAAACCGACCAGATCGCGAACCTGATCGACCTTGATCGCCTTGTCGGCTTCTTCCGGTTCAAGGATGTAGTTATCCGGGTGGCTGCCAGCCTTTAGCAGCAGACAGGACTTGCATTCGCCGCAGGCCTCCAGCGCCGTCGGGCGCTGGCACAGCAAGCTGGCCATCAGGCGCTCGGCCAGTGCCCGCTTGCCGATCCCGGCCGGGCCATGCAGCAGGTAGGCGTGCGCATGCTGCGCGCGACCCGCCAGGTGCTGCCAGAGGTTTTCCTGCCACGGATAGGCCTCAGCCACGGCTCAACTCCAGCAGGCGCGGCAACAATGCATCCAGCGATTGCTGAACCTGTGCCAAGGGTTGGGCCGCATCGACCAGCACATAACGCGCCGGATCCGCCTTGGCCCGCTTGAGGAACGCATGGCGTACGGCATCGAAAAAAGTCCGGCCTTCGAGTTCGAAGCGATCCAGGCGGCCACGTGCGCTGGCGCGGGCCAGACCCACCTCGACAGGCAGATCGAAAATCAGTGTCAGGTCCGGGCGCAGATCGCCTTGAACGAAGGTTTCCAGAGCCGCGATGCGCTCAAGCGACAAGCCACGGCCGCCGCCCTGGTAGGCGTAAGTCGAATCGGTAAAACGATCACACAAGACCACGGCACCGCGGGCCAGCGCCGGGCGAATCACTTCAGCCAGGTGCTGGGCACGCGCCGCGAAAACCAACAGCAACTCGGTATCCGGGTTCATGACTTCGTCGACGGGAGCCAACAACACCTCACGGATGCGCTCGGCCAACGGCGTGCCCCCCGGCTCGCGGGTCAGCACCACCTCGATGCCGGCGGCACGCAAGCGCTCGGCCAGGTATTCGCGATTGGTGCTCTTGCCGGCGCCTTCCGGGCCTTCCAGAGTAATAAACAAGCCAGTCACAGGCAGTCCTTAGTCAGAGTCATTGCGGGCTTTTCGGTGCGTTGGCATCGGGTTCCGGTGCTTCAGGAGCTGGCGCAGGATCTTGCGCCGGCACTTGCGGCAACGCCTCGGGAGCCGTGTTTGGTGAGGCGGCCGGGATCGGTGCCAGCTCCTGCGAAGCCCTGGCCTCCTGCGTACCGTTTTGCTCAGCCTCGGTCGGCGCTGTCTCTGGCGTGGCAGTGGGCGCCGGGCTGGAGCGGTAATCGGCGCGACGCTTGAGCTGGAACTCCTTCACGGCATTGTTGTGGGCATCCAGGTCGTCGGAGAACACGTGAGTGCCATCACCACGCGCCACAAAGTAGAGGCTGTTGCCCTCCACCGGATTGAGCGCCGCATGGATGGCTTCGCGACCGACCATGGAAATCGGCGTCGGCGGCAGGCCCGCATTCATGTAGGTGTTATAGGGCGTCGATTCCTTGAGGTGAGCCCGGGTCAGCTTACCGCTGTAGCGGTCGCCGAGGCCGTAGATCACCGTCGGGTCGGTCTGCAGCAGCATGCCCATCGCCATGCGTCGCACAAACACGCCGGCAATCTGCCCGCGCTCCTGCGGCACGCCGGTTTCCTTTTCCACCAGCGAAGCCATGATCAGCGCCTGGTAGGGCTCGGTGTACGGCACATCGGAAGAGCGCTGCTGCCACTCCTTGGCGAGCACTTCGTCGAGGCGGTCGTAGGCGGTTTTCAGCAGTTCGATATCGGACATGCCGCGCACGTAACGATAGGTGTCAGGGAAGAAGCGCCCTTCCGGAAAAATCCCGGTGTGGCCCAGCTTGTCCATGACCTGGCTATCGCTCAAACCGTCGAGGCTATGATCGAGCTTCTCTTCCTTGGCCAGCGCTGCGCGAACCTGGCGGAAATTCCAGCCTTCGACCAGGGTCAGGCTGTACTGAACCATTTCCCCGCGCTTCCACAGGTCGATCAGGCCTTCGACGGTCATGCCCGGCTGCATGCGATACTCACCGCTGTGCAGGGGTTGTTTGCCGAGATTGAAGCGCCAATACACGCGCAGCCAGAAGGCGTCCTTGATGACACCATTGGCTTCGAGTCGGTAGAAGGTGCGGGTCGGCGTGGTGCCCTTGGGCACATCCAGCAATTGTTCCTGGGCAATGTTCAGTGGCTGTACCAGCGCCGAATGAATTTTCCAGGCTGAAGCACCCATCAGCAGCCCTGCCAGAACCACTCCGGTTTCCAGCAGCAGCACGAGTTTACGTCTCACGTATCAAGCATCCAGTAGCACACGGGCAATGGTTTGGAGTTTACGGGTGAGCGGCCCAACCGGCCAGTGAAGAGCAGCATAGGCACGCACCGGCCAGATACCATACACGCTGTTGCAGACAAAGACTTCGTCAGCCCATTGCAGCTGTTCGAGGGGGATATCGGTGATTTGCGTGGGAATTCCCAGCGACCCGGCCTGAAACAATAGTTCGGCACGCATCACGCCGGCCACGCCGCAGCGCTTGAGGTCAGCCGTGATGAGCACACCGTCACGCACCAGGAACAAATTGCTGAACACGCCTTCGATCACGCGCCCGGCCTGATCGAGCATTAAGCCTTCGGCATGCTCGGTGTCCAGCCATTCGGCACGGGCGAGGACTTGTTCAAGTCGATTCAGGTGCTTGAGGCCGGCCAGTAATGGCTGCCTGGACAATCGGGTAGCGCAAGGAAACAGACGAACACCCTGCTCGCCATGCGCGGCAGCATAAGCCACAGGCGGATTGCCTTGCAGAATGCGTCGAGCCTGGGCCGAAGGATCGGGCGCGTAACCGCGCAGACCGTCGCCGCGGGTGAGAATGAGCTTGAGCACCCCGTCACCCAGTAGCGCTGCGTAGGCCAGCAGTTCGCTGCGGATCAATTCCTGATCGGCAGCAAGCGCCAGACGCGAGCAGCCATCCGCCAGACGCGACAGATGCCGCTCCAACAACACAGGCTTGCCGTTGCGCACGGCGATGGTCTCGAACAGACCATCGCCATAAGCCAGGCCGCGATCCTTCAGCGACAAAGCGTCAGCCGGCTGACCGTCGACCCAGCAGTCCATCAGCCTGCGAACCGGCGGAACACCAGCGAGCCGTTGGTGCCGCCAAAACCGAAGGAGTTGGACACGACCACATCGATATCCATGTTACGCGCGGTGTGCGGCACGAAATCGAGGTCGCAGCCTTCATCCGGCTCATCGAGGTTGATGGTCGGCGGCGCTACTTGGCTGTTGATCGCCAGCACGCTGAAGATCGCCTCGACCGCGCCCGCCGCACCCAGCAGGTGGCCGGTCATGGACTTGGTGGAACTGACGGCCAGCTTGTAGGCATGCTCGCCGAACACCGACTTGATCGCATTGACTTCAGCGAGATCGCCGGCGGGAGTCGAGGTGCCGTGGGCGTTGATGTACTGCACTTGATCGCCATTGATCTTCGCATCGCGCAGCGCATTGGTGATGCAGCGGGCAGCACCCGCGCCATCGGCGGGCGGCGAGGTCATGTGGTAGGCATCGCCACTGGTACCGAAGCCGATCAATTCGGCGTAAATGGTCGCACCACGGGCCTTGGCATGTTCCAGCTCTTCCAGAACCAGTGCACCGGCACCATTGGACAGCACGAAGCCGTCGCGGCCCTTGTCCCATGGACGGCTGGCGCGGGTCGGCTCTTCATTGCGGGTCGACAGCGCGCGCGAGGCACCGAAGCCACCCATGCCCAGGCCGCAGGCCGCCATCTCAGCGCCGCCGGCAATCATCACGTCGGCTTCGTCGTACATGATGTTGCGGGCTGCCATGCCAATGCAGTGGGTACCGGTGGTACAGGCCGTGGCGATGGCGTAGTTAGGCCCCTGTGCCCCCAGATGGATCGACAGGAAGCCGGAAATCATATTGATGATCGAGCCTGGCACAAAGAACGGGGAAATCCGTCGTGGACCGGTCTCGTGCAGGGTGCGGCTGGTTTCTTCGATATTGGTCAGTCCACCAATACCCGAGCCCATGGCCACGCCGATACGCTCACGGTTGGCGTCGGTGACTTCCAGACCGGCGTTGCGCACCGCCTGAAAACCTGCGGCCAGACCGTACTGAATGAACAGGTCAAGCTTGCGGGCTTCCTTGACCGACAGGTATTCCTCGACATTGAAGTCCTTTACCGAGCCGCCAAAACGGGTGGAATAGGCAGAAAGGTCGGTGTGTTCGATCAGACCAATGCCACTGCGGCCAGCCAGAATGCCCTGCCAACTGCTCGGCACATCCGTGCCCAGTGGCGACAACATACCCATACCGGTGACTACGACGCGTCTACGCGACACAGCACTCTCCTTTTTTTCAAATGACGACTTTGCATCAGGCCTAAAGAAAAAACCGCACGCCATGATGGCAGTGCGGTTTTTCCATGACAGCGAGCAACGATTACAAACTATTACGCCTGGTGGCTAGTAACGTAGTCGATTGCAGCTTGTACAGTAGTGATCTTCTCGGCTTCTTCGTCAGGGATTTCGGTCTCGAATTCCTCTTCCAGAGCCATCACCAGCTCAACGGTGTCAAGGGAGTCGGCACCCAGGTCTTCAACGAAGGAAGCAGTGTTGACCACTTCTTCTTCTTTAACGCCCAGTTGCTCAGCAACGATTTTCTTGACGCGCTCTTCGATGGTGCTCATACCTTGTTTTCACTCCTAATGGACAAATTCAGGCAGCTGGCCAGTGGGTAAGTGTATAGAAATGCTTTTCAGCTTTTCAACTGAAAGCTTCACTCCTCGAACCCGGTGACCCTCTGCCTATAAATAGATTGCAGCTTTATAACGGATTTTAGACAGCTCGTATGACATTTTTTTGAAGCAATCCGTCACATTTGAATTACATGTACATCCCGCCGTTCACCGGGATTGTAGCTCCGGTAACGTAAGCCGCACCGTCCGACGCAAGAAAAGCGACCACGGACGCGATCTCTTGAGCTTGCCCCAGACGACCCAGCGGAATCTGCGTCTGCAAGGCTTCACGCTGCGCCTCGGGCAGTTCACGGGTCATATCGGTATCGATGAACCCTGGGGCCACCGAGTTTACCGTAATCGCACGCGAACCGACTTCACGCGCCAATGCACGGCTGAAACCTTCCAGACCGGCCTTGGCGGCAGCGTAGTTTACTTGGCCTGCGTTGCCCATGGCACCCACAACCGAACCAATACTGATAATTCGGCCCCAACGGGCTTTGGTCATGCCACGCAAAACACCCTTGGACAGGCGGAACAGACTGTTCAGGTTGGTATCGACAACGTCGTGCCACTCGTCGTCTTTCATGCGCATCATCAGGTTATCGCGGGTGATACCGGCATTGTTGACCAGGATCGCCGGCGCACCGAACTGCTCCTGGATGCTCGCCAGGACCGCCGCCACGGACTCGTCACTGGTGACATTGAGTTCCAGGCCGGTGCCCTGAATACCGTTTTCCTTCAGGGTCGCGGCAATACGCTCGGCACCCGACGCGGAAGTCGCGGTACCGACAACGATGGCGCCCTGACGACCCAGTTCCAGGGCGATAGCCTGGCCGATGCCACGGCTTGCACCGGTGACCAGTGCAACTTTACCTTGCAGACTCATGCAAGCTTCTCCTGATTCAGGCCAACGCTGCACGGGCGGCAGCGAAAGCGTCTGGGGTATTGAGGTTGGATGTCGATACGCCTTCGGCGCAACGCTTGTTCAGGCCGGCCAGCACTTTGCCCGGGCCGCATTCGACCAGTTGGGTCGCGCCCTTGATGGCCAGCGCCTGGACCGATTCAACCCAGCGTACGGGCTTGTACAGCTGTTCGAGCAGATCACGCTTGAGGGTTTCCAGATCGGCCGGCACTTCGGCACTGACGTTCTGGACCACAGGAATCTGTGGCGCCTGCCAGTTGATTGCGGCGATCGATTCGGCGAAACGCTCGGCAGCCGGACGCATCAGCTCGCAGTGGGACGGCACGCTGACCGGCAGCGGCATGGCGCGCTTGGCACCACGCGCCTTGCAGCCTTCGATGGCACGCTCAACGGCGGCCTTGGCTCCGGCGATAACCACCTGGCCAGGGGAGTTGAAATTCACCGCGCTGACCACTTCGCCTTGTGCCGCTTCGGCACAGGCGGCCAGTACATCGGCATCGTCCAGGCCGAGGATGGCAGCCATGCCGCCCTGCCCGGCCGGAACGGCTTCCTGCATCAGTTGGCCACGACGCTCGACGAGTTTCACCGCGTCGCCCAGGCTCAGGCTGCCCGCTGCCACCAGCGCGCTGTATTCACCCAGGCTGTGCCCGGCGACGTAGGCCGGACGAGCACCACCTTCGGCCAGCCACAGACGCCACAGGGCGATCGAGGCAGTCAGAATGGCCGGTTGGGTTTTATCGGTTTGATTGAGTTGCTCTTCCGGCCCTTGCTGGGTCAGTGCCCACAGGTCGTAACCCAGTGCATCGGAAGCTTCTTTGAATGTTTCAAGGACAACCGGGTGTTGTGCGCCCAACTCGGCCAGCATGCCGAGGGACTGCGAACCCTGTCCCGGGAAGACGAATGCGAGGGAAGCAGACATGTAACAAGCCCCTAATGATCTTGTCGTCGGAGAATTGGCGCCCCGCTTTGGGGACGCAAGAAACTGACAGTTGGATGGCCCATCGAACCAAGCGGTCACATTTAAGCATTGTCCGACGAAAACGCCTAAAGCAACAAATCCTCCAGACGACCGTGCAGGCGCTCGGGAAGATTTTCCTGAATCTCGATCATGGCGCGCGAAATGGCGCTTTGGAAACCCTGGACCCCGGCAGAACCGTGGCTCTTCACCACAATCCCCTGCAAGCCGAGAAAGCTCGCGCCGTTATGCCGGGCAGGCGCCAGTTCGGCCTGCAGACGCTTCATCAACGGCAGCGCCAGCGCGCCGACCGCACGTGAGGCCAGGTTCTTCTTGAACAACGCCTCGATGCGCCCGGCAATCATGGTCGCCAGGCCTTCGCTGGATTTGAGCAGGATGTTGCCGACAAAACCGTCACACACCACCACATCCGCTTCGCCACGGTACAAACCGTCGCCCTCGATAAAGCCGATGTAATTGATGCCCCGGGCGCCTTGCAACAAAGTCGCCGCCAGCTTGACCTGCTGATTGCCCTTTATGTCTTCGGTGCCGATGTTCAGCAACGCCACCCGTGGACGGCTAATACCCAGAGTTTCCGCCGCCACCGAGCCCATGACCGCAAACTGCAACAGATGCTCGGCACTGCAATCGACGTTGGCGCCCAGGTCGAGCAATTGGCAGTAACCCTTTTGCGTCGGGATCGCCGCCACCATGGCCGGACGGTCAATGCCCGGCAGGGTCTTGAGCACGAATCGCGACAACGCCATCAACGCCCCGGTATTGCCGGCACTGACACAGGCCTGGACTTTGCCGTCGCGCAGCAGTTCAAGGGCCACGCGCATCGATGAGTCGGGCTTGCCTCGCAACGCCTGGGCGGGTTTTTCGTCCATGCCGATGACTTCGCTCGCCGGAGCAATCGACAGGCGCGCGCGATCCACAGCCGAATGGCCAGCGATCAATTCTTCAAGAAGGGAGGGTTGACCGACGAGGGTCAGGTGCAGCGAGGGTGTAGCGGACAGGCAAGCAAGACTGGCCTGGACAATGCTGCGGGGACCGAAGTCCCCGCCCATTGCGTCAATCGCGATGACTTGAGCGGACAAGTGATTACTCGTCAGCGCCCTTGTCGATCACTTTACGGCCACGGTATACGCCTTCTGGCGATACGTGGTGACGCAGGTGAACTTCACCGGTGGTTTTTTCTACAGACAGGGTGCTAGCCTCGAGAGCGTCGTGCGAACGGCGCATGTCACGGGCAGAGCGGGATTTTTTGTTCTGCTGAACAGCCATAATTGATTAACTCCTAAACGTTTGGGTCACGCTTTAACTGCGCCAATACACTGAACGGGTTGGACCGCGTTACCTCGTCCTCGCTCGGTTCGGGCTCATCTGCTCCCGCCGGCTGCTGGCATTCTTCCGGATGATGAGCAGGCACAATGGGCAAGGCGAGCAGAAGCTCCTCCTCGATCAGTGACTGCAGATCCAATGGATCTTCGCCCAGTTCCAGCACGTCATAACCTTTCGGCAACGACTGGGTATTCGCACCCTCCTTCACCACAGCGTAACTGCATTCGCTATGGATCGGCAGGGTGACCAGCTCAAGACAACGCTGGCAAACCATTTTGACTTCAGTGTCGATAAAGCTGTGGATGACCACAGATTTACGTTCATCTCGTTCAAAAACGAATTTAGCCTGCACCGTACCGACATTGTCGGAAAGCGGGTCGCAGAGTCTCTCCAAATCGGCCAGCAGCATTTCACCTTGAAGGGTGGTGCCACGATCAGCCAATTTGCGCGGGTCAACGTGAGGTGGAATCGGGTCATTCAACATAGGCGCAGCATTATAGGGATGCACCCGCCCATGTCAAAGGAAATTCAGCCCTGTCCGTCACTTGGAAGCCTCGCTAGAATTCGCACCTGCCTTATGGAGATGCGCATGCTGCCTTTATTACTCGCTTCCGGCTCGGTCTATCGCCGGGAATTGCTGGCCCGCCTGCAACTGCCATTCACCTGCAGTTCGCCGGATATCGACGAAAGCCATCGCCTGGGTGAATCCGCCATCACGCTGGTCAAGCGCCTTGCCGAAGAGAAAGCGCGCGCCCTGGCCGCCAGCCATACCGCTCATCTGATAATCGGCTCCGACCAGGTTGCCGTACTGGGAGAGCGGATAATCGGCAAGCCCCACACCTTCGAAAAAGCCCGCGAACAACTGCTGGCCGCTAGCGGCGCCAGCGTGACATTCCTGACCGGCCTGGCCTTGCTCAACAGCCAGACAGGGCACTGCCAGGTCGATTGCGTGCCGTTCACCGTACACATGCGCACACTCGACGCGACCCGCATCGAGCGCTACCTGCACGCCGAGCAGCCCTACGATTGCGCAGGCAGCTTCAAGGCCGAAGGCCTGGGGGTCAGCCTGTTTCGCAGCACCGAGGGACCTGATGCGACCAGCCTGATCGGCCTGCCGCTGATTCGCTTGATCGACATGCTATTGGCCGAAGGCGTGCAAATACCCTGAAAGCAAAAGATCGCAGCCTGCGGCAGCTGTGTAGGAGCTGCCGAAGGCTGCGATCTTTTGATCTTTGAAACGGCCTAGCGCAACGACGGACCGTTAAACCCCATCCACATCGCCAAATGCTCAGCCACGCTGGCACCGAGCTTTTTCGAGAAGCGATCGAATGGCGACTCCTGAACGGTAAAGTCCACCAGCTCTTTCTCGCCGATCACATCCCGCGCAACCGAACTGGCATTGCCCAGTCCATCGATCAACCCCAGTGGCAGCGCCTGCTCGCCGGACCAGACCAGGCCGGAGAACAGCTCCGGATGCTCCTTGTCCTTCAGGCGATCGCCCCGCCCTTGCTTGACGCTGTTGATGAACTGCTTGTGGGTCGTATCGAGCACACCTTGCCAGAAAGCGGTTTCTTCCGGTTTCTGCGGCTGGAACGGATCGAGGAACGACTTGTGCTCGCCCGAGGTGTAAGTGCGACGCTCGACACCCAGCTTTTCCATGGTGCCGACAAAGCCGTAACCGGCCGCCGTCACACCGATGGAACCGACCAGGCTCGCCTTGTCGGCGTAGATCTGATCCGCCGCGCTGGCGATGTAGTAAGCACCGGAAGCCCCCAGGTCGGAAATGACCGCATACAGCTTGGTGTCCGGATGCAGGCCGCGCAGGCGACGGATCTCGTCATAGACATAACCCGACTGCACCGGACTGCCGCCCGGGCTGTTGATGCGCAGGATAACGCCCTTGACCTTCTTGTCCTCGAAAGCCGCGCGCAGGCTGCCAACGATATTGTCTGCGCTGGCCGGCTCCTTATCGGCAATCACCCCTGTCACATCGATCAACGCCGTGTAATTGGCACTGAGGGTAGCGGCCTTTTCCATATCCATCAGCGGCGAAAACAGTGCAATAGCGCCGAAAAGATACACAAACGTCAGCAACTTGAAGAATATCCCCCAGCGACGGGATCGACGCTGCTCCTGCACACTGGCCAGCAGCGTCTTCTCCAGCAGCTTCCAGCTTTTGTCGTCACCGCCCTCTGCGCTCGCCTTGGCGGGCGCCTTCCATTCGTCGGTCATGCCATCCACCCCAAAAACAACCGGTTAAGCCTGCTGACTCAGCCAGGCGTGCAATTCTGAAAAACGGTCGATGGCCAGCCGCGGCTCATAAAGCTTCAACGCATCGATCGATTGAGCGCCATAGCTTACGGCCACCGACTCCATGCCGGCGTTGCGTGCCATCTGCAAATCAAAGGACGAATCACCAACCATCAATGCCTGCTCCGGGCGCACTTCGCAATGCGCGAGAATCTGCTCGAGCATCAGCGGATGAGGCTTGCTGGCGGTCTCGTCGGCGGCACGGGTGATATCGAAGTAATCCTCCCAGCCATGGGCCTTCAACACCCGATCCAGCCCGCGACGGGCCTTGCCGGTCGCCACAGCCAGATGATAACCCTCGGCACGAAATGCCTCGAGCGACTCGACCACGCCCTCGAACAACGGCGAAGGCACGGCCTCCGACGCAATGTAATGTTCAGCATAGTGCTCGCGGAACCCGATCAACTCTGCGTCGCCGATTTCGGGATACAGGGTGCGGATCGCTTCCGGCAACCCCAGGCCGATAATGCCCTTGACGGCAAAATCGTCGCGCGGCTCAAAACCGGAGCGCCGGGATGCAACATGCATCGCCTCGACAATCCGGCCAATGGAATCGGCCAGCGTGCCGTCCCAATCGAAGATCAGCAGCTTGTAATCAGATGGGCGCACTCAATCGCTCCACAGTCTTGGCCCACATCTCGTCGACCGGCGCCTGCAACTTCAGCTCGCCGCCATCAGGCAGCGGCACGGTCAGCATGTAGGCATGCAGGAACAGGCGCTTGCCGCCCAGATCGCGGATTTCCTTGCTGAAACCTTCGTCGCCGTACTTGGTGTCGCCTGCAATGCAGTGCCCGGCGTGCAAGGTATGCACGCGGATCTGGTGAGTCCGGCCGGTAATCGGCTTGGCTTCGATCAGGGTGGCAAAGTCGCCGAAGCGGCGCAGGACCTTGAACACGGTCACGGATTCCTTGCCCTCCTCCTCGTCGACCTCGACCATGCGCTCGCCGGAGCGCAGATTGCTCTTGCCCAGCGATGCACGGACCTGCTTGATCGAGCTCGCCCAGTTACCGCGGACCAGCGCCATGTAGCGCTTGTCGACACCATCACCGCGCAGCGCGGTGTGCAGGTGACGCAACATGCTGCGCTTCTTGGCGATCATCAACAGGCCAGACGTGTCACGGTCGAGACGGTGAACCAGTTCGAGCTCCTTGCAATCGGGACGCAACTGACGAAAGGCTTCGATCACCCCGAACGTCAGGCCGCTACCGCCGTGAACCGCAATGCCGGCGGGCTTGTTGATCACGATCAGGGCCTTGTCTTCGAAGACAATCGAGGCTTCGAGCCGCTGCAGCAGGCCTTGTGCCAGTGGCACCGGCTCGTCGCGTTCAGGCACGCGAACCGGCGGCACGCGCACGATATCGCCCGACTGCAGCTTGTACTCGGGCTTGATCCGACCTTTGTTCACGCGCACTTCGCCCTTACGCAAAATGCGGTAAATCAAGGTCTTGGGCACGCCTTTGAGTCGGGCGAGAAGGAAATTATCAATACGTTGGCCGGCATATTCCGGCGAGACCTCAAGCAGTTGTACGCCTGGAGTCGGGGGGGTAGTCGTCGTCATGCCGCGGATGATAACAATTTTTTATGGAATTGAAGCACTTAATCATTGCTGCTATAGTCGCGAACGCCGCCAAAAGCGGCCTGGACAGCGGACCAACGGTCAAAAACCGGCCCTGACCAACGCAATTCACCAGGACGCGAGGCCGTCCTACGGGGCTTTCGCTACGTAACGGTGGAGTTTGCAGGTGTAACGAGCGCAGGTGACATGAGGCCTGAATCACGCCACAAAGCAGAGTTTTCCACTCGTTTTGCGAGCCATATTCACGGCCAGTTCACAAAGTGCAGTCAGCTGCGAATGACCCCGAGCGAAGGCATCGGAAACAACGCCTAAATTAGCCATGATGCGTGACCTCCCCTTTCGGAGCTCACGGTAAATGCCAACCCGCTGCGGATTCTGCGCGCGGCAGCACCCGAATTATCAGGGATACGTGTAGGGTGGAGATGCACAACCGCCGGACTGTGTAGCAACAGGCTTTCTCCAGACGCTTCATCTCGTCCACAGCCGCTGGTTGATTCCTCCTCCTGACTGAGTGCTTAAGTAGCCACAGCAAGCAGGACGCGTACGTCGCGATGAAGGCCCACATTGGCCGGACTTCGCTGGACACGGGAAATGGCCAACCACTCCCGACGCACCTGACACCGACCGTGAGAAGTCGTGTGTGCCGAACGCCGTTTCCGGCAGCCCGGAAACCGACGGTACTACATGAAAAGAATGCTGATTAACGCAACTCAACCCGAAGAGTTGCGTGTTGCACTGGTAGATGGCCAGCGCCTCTACGACCTGGACATCGAATCCGGTGCACGCGAGCAGAAGAAGGCCAACATCTATAAAGGCCGGATTACTCGCATCGAACCAAGCCTCGAGGCTGCCTTTGTCGATTTCGGCTCTGAGCGCCACGGCTTCCTGCCCCTCAAAGAAATCTCCCGCGAATACTTCAAGAAAGCCCCGGAAGGTCGCGTCAACATCAAGGACGTCCTGAGCGAAGGCCAGGAAGTCATCGTTCAGGTCGAAAAAGAAGAACGTGGCAACAAGGGCGCCGCCCTGACCACTTTCATCAGCCTGGCCGGTCGTTACCTGGTGCTGATGCCGAACAACCCGCGTGCCGGCGGTATCTCCCGTCGCATTGAAGGCGAAGAGCGCAACGAACTGCGTGAAGCCCTGAACGGCCTGGTTGCCCCGGCCGACATGGGCCTGATCGTGCGCACTGCCGGCCTTGGCCGCAGCAGCGAAGAAATGCAGTGGGACCTCGACTACCTGCTGCAGCTCTGGACCGCCATCAAGGAAGCCTCGCTGGACCGCGCCGCGCCGTTCCTGATCTACCAGGAAAGCAACGTGATCATCCGCGCGATCCGCGACTACCTGCGCCAGGACATCGGCGAAGTGCTGATCGACAGCGTTGAAGCCCAGGACGAAGCCCTGACCTTCATCCGCCAGGTGATGCCGCAGTACGCCAGCAAGATCAAGCTCTACGAAGACAGCGTTCCGCTGTTCAACCGTTTCCAGATCGAAAGCCAGATCGAAACCGCTTTCCAGCGCGTCGTCGAACTGCCTTCCGGCGGCTCCATCGTGATCGATCCGACCGAAGCCCTGGTGTCCATCGACATCAACTCGGCGCGCGCCACCAAAGGCAGCGACATCGAAGAAACTGCGCTGCAGACCAACCTTGAAGCGGCCGAAGAAATCGCCCGTCAGTTGCGCCTGCGCGACATCGGCGGCCTGATCGTCATCGACTTCATCGACATGACCCCAGCCAAGAACCAGCGCGCCGTGGAAGAGAAAGTCCGCGAATGCCTGGAAGCCGACCGCGCTCGCGTGCAAGTCGGTCGCATCTCGCGCTTCGGCCTGCTGGAAATGTCCCGTCAGCGCCTGCGTCCGTCCCTGGGCGAAAGCAGCGGCATCGTCTGCCCGCGTTGCAACGGCACCGGCATCATCCGTGACGTTGAATCGCTGTCCCTGGCGATCCTGCGCCTGATCGAAGAAGAAGCCCTGAAAGACCGTACCGCCGAAGTTCGTGCACAAGTGCCGATCCCGGTGGCTGCGTTCCTGCTCAACGAAAAACGCAACTCGATTACCAAGATCGAACTGCGCACCCGCGCCCGCATCGTCATCCTGCCGAACGATCACCTCGAGACGCCGCACTTCGAAGTGCAACGCCTGCGTGATGACAGCCCGGAAGCGGCGACCAACCAGTCCAGTTACGAAATCGCCGCTGCCGCTGCCGAAGTCGAAGAAGTCCAGCCAGCCGCAGCGACCCGCACCCTGGTTCGCCAGGAAGCCGCGGTCAAGACCGCTCCGGCCCGCGCCAACGCTCCGGTTCCGACCGAAGTTGCCGCTCCGGCCCCGGCTCCGGCCGTCGTGCCTGAGCCAAGCCTGTTCAAAGGCCTGGTGAAGTCGCTGGTGAGCCTGTTCGCCACCAAGGAAGAGCCTGTCGCGCCGGTTGTGGTTGAAAAGCCAGCCGCCGAGCGTCCGGCCCGCAACGAAGAGCGTCGCAACGGTCGCCAGCAGAGCCGCAACCGTAACGGTCGCCGCGATGAAGAGCGCAAGCCTCGCGAAGAACGTGCACCGCGTGAAGAGCGCGCACCGCGTGAAGAGCGTCAGCCACGCGAAGTGCGCGAGCCTCGCGAGAGCCGTGAAGAAACGCCGGCAGTAGCCCGCGAAGAACGCGCACCACGCGCGCCTCGTGAAGAACGTGCGCCGCGCGCTCCGCGTGAAGATCGCAAGCCACGTGGCGAGCGTGAAGAACGCGTGCGTGAATTGCGCGAGCCTCTGGATGCCGCTCCGGCTGCTCCGGCCGCCGCTGCTACCGCAGAAGAGCGTCCGGCTCGCCAGCCACGTGAAGAGCGTGCTCCACGCCCACCGCGTGAAGAGCGTCAGCCTCGTGCCGAACAAGCTGCTGCCGCCGCTGCCGAAGAAGAACTGACCACCAACGAAGAGCAACTGCAGGAAGAGGGTCAGGAAAACGCCGAAGGCGATCGTCCACGCCGCCGCTCCCGTGGCCAGCGTCGTCGCAGCAACCGTCGCGAGCGTCAGCGTGACGCCAACGGCAACGTGATCGAAGGCTCGGAAGAGTCCGAGTCCGGCGAAAGCGCTGAAGCGCCAAGCACTGCCGATCTGGCCGCCGGCCTGGCTGTCACTGCAGCCGTTGCCAGCAGCGTGATCAGCGCTCCAGCCGAAGCTGAAGCCAATGCGCAAGCCGAACGCGCCACTGCCGCGACCCTGGAAGCGGCTCCGGTTGAAGCGCCAGTCGTTGAAGCGACCACACCGGTCGAAGTCACCGCCTCGCCGGAAATCGAAGTGGCGCCAGAAGCTCAGCCAGCCGTTGAAGCGGTTGCCGAGCCGGCTCCAGTGGTTGAAGCACCTGCCGTAGCTGCAGAAGCTGTCGTCGAGACCGTGACTGAAACCGTTCGCGAAGTGCGTGAAGAGCAAACGGCGTTCAACTGGGTGGCCGAGCCAGCCGTCGCTGAAACACCAGCGCCTGCTGCCGAGACCCAAGTGGCCGAAGCCATGGTTTCCGAGCCAGTGGTTGCTGCAGCAGAACCGGCTCCGGCGCCGGTGGTTGAAGCGCCTGTCGTTGAAGCTCCGGTAATTGCCGAAGCGCCTGCGCCAGTCGTCGAGGCCGCTCCTGTCAGCGCCCTGACGCCAAGTGGCCGTGCGCCTAACGACCCGCGTGAAGTGCGTCGTCGCAAGCGCGAAGCCGAGCGTCTGCAAAAGGAAGCTGAACTGGCTGCCGCTGCGGCTCCGGTTGAAGCGGTTGAGGCAGTGCCTGCCCCGGCCGCCGAAGTGGTTGCCGAGCCGGCTGAGTCGGTGATCCACGAAGCGCCGCGCTCCGTTCAGGACGCGGTAGAGCAACACGAGCAAGCCCTGGAAAAAGAGCACGAGACCAAACCTCTCGCCTGATTCCATCGGCCACTGAAAAGCCCCGCCTGGTGAACCCAGGCGGGGCTTTTTTATATCCCTGAATATCCCCCAACCCCCTGTGGGAGCGAGCTTGCTCGCGATAGCCGAATGATATTCAACATTGGTGCTAGCTGATCCACCGCTATCGCGAGCAAGCTCGCTCCCACAAGGACCTATGCTGGCCTGAAGGTTAGTGCCTCAGGCACATCCACATCCCACAACACGCCAGGATCATCCACGGCCACTTCGATCACCCGCCCTTGGGCAAACAGCGGTTTCGCGCCACGATCGCCCGATAGCGCCATCAACCCCGCTGCGAAGTCCCGCCCAAACCCGACCGGATGCCCATATTTACCGCCCTGTACCGGAACACTGATACTGTCATTGCCAATACCCGCCACCACTTGCTCGATACTGGACGGCAGGATGAACGGCATATCCCCCAGCACCATCAGCCAGCCATCGAGTTGTTTGCAGGCAGCGACTCCGGCGGCAATGCTGTCGCCCATGCCGGTCGATTCGATCAGCACAATCTCGCAGCCATAGGCCTGAGCCATGCGAATCACCTGTGGACGGTCAGCAGTGGTGACGAATACGCGTTTGCCCAGCGTCGCCGGCAGGTTGACCAATGTGTGCTCGATGACGGACCGCACCACGCCGTCACGCCCGGTGCAATCGGCCACCAACTTATCCCTTTCAGCACCCGCCACCTGACGAAACCGGCTGCCCTGCCCCGCCGCCAGTACGACGACGCCAATGGACTCGCTCATACCTTCTCCCACCAGACTTTCTTCTGTTTCAGTTCGACGCCATTTTTGACCGCCACGATTTCCGCCATGAGCGACAAGGCAATTTCCGCGGGATTATGACTGCCTATGTGCAAGCCGATCGGACCATGCAAACGGTCAATCGCCGGTTGCGACAAACCCAGTTGAGCCAGGTTTTCCCGGCGCTTCTGGCTGTTGACCCGCGACCCCAGTGCTCCAACGTAAAAGGCTTTGGAATCCAGGGCCGTGAGCAGCGCCATGTCGTCCAGGCGCGGATCGTGGGTCAAGGCCACGATGGCCGTGCGCTCATCGGTCTGGATATTCAACACCGCCTCATCCGGCATGCCCGAGACGAATCGTCCGTGCTGCTCTTCCCAGCCATAGACGAACTCGCTGCGTGGATCGCAAATCAGCACCTCGAAATCCAGCAGGCGGGCCATTTCCGCGACATAGCGCGACAGCTGCCCCGCGCCGATCAGCAGCAAGCGCCAGCGCGGCCCATAGATCGCCCGCAAGGTCTGACCGTCGAACGTCAAGACGTCAGCTTTACTGGCCGGTTGCAAAAGCACTTCGCCGGTGGCCAGGTTCAGTTCACGGGCAACGATTTCATGGGCCTCGCATCGGGCCAGCAGTTGCTCGACCCAATCCCCATCGTCGATGCGCTCCTCGGTCAAGCGCAAGGTGCCGCCGCAGGGCAAACCGAAACGTGCGGCTTCCTCGCGGGTCACGCCGTACGTGATCAGTTGCACCGGCGGCCCGTCCAGTGCGAGACGGCCGTCGTGCAGCCGGGCGATCAAGTCATCCTCGACACACCCGCCGGAAACCGAGCCAATCACCACGCCGTCTTCACGCAAGGCCAGCATGGCGCCGGGTGCCCGGGGCGCAGTGCCCCAGGTTTCGACCACGCTGTACAACACCACCCGCTGACCGGCGCGCTGCCATTGCAGCACACTGCGCAGGACGTTCAGGTCGGCGCTGTCCATCAGGCACCGGCCTGCTGCCAGCCCGACAACTGATAACGAACCGGCAGGTTACGGATGCGCTTGCCGGTGGCTGCAAAGATCGCATTGCACAGGGCCGGCGCAATCGGTGGCACACCCGGCTCACCGACCCCGCCCAATGGCACGTCACCCGGTGGCGTCACCAGATGCACCGCCACCTCTTTCGGCGCCAGGGACATGCGCGCCACTTCGTACATGTGGAAGTTATCCTGCTGGACCTTGCCGTCCTTGAAGCTGATTTCCCCCAGTACAGCATTACCCAGGCCCATGACGCAGGCGCCCTCGAATTGCGCGCGAATCCGCTCGGGATTGATCTGCGGTCCGCAATCGACAGCGATGTCGGCCTTGTGCACCACCAGCGTGCCGTCGTCTTTGACCTCTACCTCGATTACCGCCGCCACATAGGTCACGAAACTGTAATGCACCGCCAGGCCCAGGCCGCGGCCCTTGGGCAGCTCACGCCCCCATCCGGCGGCTTTGGCGGCGGTCTCCAGTACCGTGCGCAGGCGCGCGGTGTCGATCGGATACCGCTCGGGGGATTCACCGTAGTTCCACTCTTCGCTCAAGGTGCGCGGATCGATCTGACGGTCCGGCCCGAGCAATCTGACTTGGTACTTCAGCGGATCTTCCCCAGCCTTGTGCGCCAGTTCATCGATAAAACTCTGGATCGCGAAGCCATGGGGAATGTTCGACACCGAGCGATACCAGCCAACACGGGTATGCACCGTAGCCTCGGGGTTTTCCAGGCGAATGTTGGGGATCGCATACGCCATGTTGGTGAAGCCCATGCCCAGTTCGAACGCCGCCTCATGGTTCATGCCAGGCGCAAACAACGCCGTGATGCTCGGCGCCACCGTACGGTGCAACCAACCGGACGGCAGACCGTCCTTGTTCAGGCTGGCCTTGAGGTATTCGGCCGATACGGTGTGGAAGTAGGAACAGTGGATGTCGTCTTCGCGGGTCCATTGCACCCGCACCGCCTTGCCGGGGAATTCCTTGGCAAGGATCGCGGCTTCGATGATGAAGTCAGGCTTGGACTTGCGCCCGAACCCACCGCCCAGCAAGGTCACGTTGAACGTGACCTTTTCGAACGGCAGCCCCAGGCGTTCACCGATCCGCTCCCGGGTGACCTGCGGCGCCTGGCTTGGCCCCCAGGCCTCGCACGCACCGTCCTTGAACCGCGCAATGGCGACCATCGGTTCCATCGGTGACTGTGACAAATGCGGCAAGTAGTAAGAGGCTTCCAGCGTACTGTCGGCGCTGCTCATGGCCTCGTCGATGTTGCCGGTATTGCGCACCACCTTGCCAGGCTTGAGCGAGGCCGCTTCGAGCTCCTTGCGATAGGCGATCGAGTCGTAGCTGGCGTTGGGGCCGTCATCCCACTCGATTTTCAGCGCCTCGCGGCCCTTGATCGCCGCCCAGGTATTGCTCGCCACCACGGCAATGCCACCCAGGGGCTGGAACTCCGAAGGCAACGGACGACTTTCGATCTGCAGCACCTTGACCACGCCGGGGACTTTCATCGCCGCACTGGCGTCGAAACTTTTGACTTTGCCGCCATACACCGTGGGTCGGGCAATCGTCGCGTAGAGCATGCCGTCGAAATGCACGTCGGCACCGTAAACGGCACGGCCGTTGACGATGTCCTCACCATCGATGGCCTTGGTGCCTTCCTTGCCGATGTAACGGAATTCCGAAGGCTGCTTGAGCCTAAGGCTGTCACGGGCCGGTACGGCCAAAGCGCTGGCAGCGGCGGCGAGCGCGCCATAATCCAGTTCGCGGCCCGAGGGTTTGTGGATGACTTTATGCAGTTGCGCATGGCACTCGCCCACCGACACTTTCCACTGGTCAGCAGCGGCCTGTTCCAGCATGGCGCGTGCAGCAGCCCCGCAACGACGCATCGGTTCGTACCAGTGACGCATGCTGCGTGAGCCGTCGGTGTCCTGGTTGCCGAAACGTGCTTCATCGCCCGGTGCCTGCTGTACCTTGACCCGCGCCCAATCGGCTTCCAGCTCATCAGCCACCACCATGGTCAGGCTGGTGCGCACGCCCTGCCCCATTTCCGAGCGGTTGCAAATCACGGTCACCGTGCCATCGGCGGCGATGCTCACATAGACCTTCGGATCGTCGACCCAGCCGTGGGGCATGCCATCGGCGCCGAACTTCTTGTCTTTCTCTTCGGCAAAAGCGTCTTGCCAGCCCCAACTCGCCGCCAAAACCAGCGCACTGGTGGCGCCCACGCCTTTGAGAAAACCACGGCGACTGAGCTGGCTCAGATTGCTCAGGGTGAAATCATTCGGTAAGCGGCTCATGCCTTGGCCTCCTTCAGGTGAGTGGAGGCCTGGCGGATGGCGGTCTTGATGCGGTTGTAGGTGCCGCAGCGGCAGATGTTGCCGACCATTGCTTCTTCAATCTGCTCGTCGCTGGGGTTCGGGTGGGTCTTGAGCAGCGCTGTCGCCGACATGATTTGACCACCCTGGCAGAAACCGCATTGGGCGACCGCCGTGTCGAGCCAGGCTTGCTGGACGACTTTGCCTATCGGGTCGGCGTGCAGGTTGTCGATGGTGCTGACATTCTGACCGACGACGGAACCGATGGGCGTGATGCAACTGCGTGCCGGAGCCCCTTCGATATGAATCGTGCAGGCTCCGCACAGGCCCATGCCGCAGCCGAACTTGGTGCCGTTGTAACCGGCCACGTCACGGATCGCCCAGAGCAGCGGCATGTCCTCGGTGACATCGAGTTGATGGTCTTGACCATTGAGTTTCAGGGTAATCATGGGCACGCCCGCATAGTTCTTGAGTTATGGGGTCGAGCAATCTGCCGCTGGATCTCGGTGGGTCGCACGCAGATCGACTCAGGCTAATCGGCTCTCTTGTGCGGACGAAAAGGGTCTGCACCGGGCCTTTGGTGGAGCAAGAGTGTGCATCGTTAGCTGACTAAGTTAACCGAGCATTAACAAAAAAGCCCTGCACAATAAACATCGTGCAGGGCTTTTTGATCTGTCCTGAAAGCTTAGCTCAATACCGGTTCGGTTCCATTTCCAGGTCGACATGGAATCGTTCTGAAATGTCTTTCTGGATGCGCTGCGCCAGGTTCAGCAATTGCATGCCCGTTGCGCCGCCATAGTTGACCAGCACCAGCGCCTGCAGCTTGTGAACACCTGCGTCGGCATCGCGAAAACCTTTCCAGCCTGCCCGCTCGATCAACCAGCCAGCGGCCAGTTTCATCTGCCCGTCGGGTTGCGCATAGGCCACCAGGTCCGGGTATTCGCCCTTGAGCCGTGCAGCCAGCGCCGCTGACACCAAGGGGTTCTTGAAGAAACTGCCGGCATTGCCAAGCACGGCCGGGTCCGGGAGTTTTTCGTTGCGGATGCTGCAAATGGCTTGGCTGACATCGCGGGCGGTCGGATGCTCGATACCTTGTTCGGTCAAGCGCTGACGCACCGGGCCGTACTCCAGGTGCAAATGCGCGGCACGGTCGAGGGCGAAACGCACACGCAGGATCAACCAGCGCCCCGGTTCCTGCTTGAACAGGCTGTCGCGGTAAGCAAAGTTGCACTGCGCCAGGCTGAAATCGCGCAGTTCGCCGGTCTGGCGATCGAGGGCGGTCAGGCCGGCGAACACGTCCTTGATCTCGACCCCATAGGCGCCGATGTTCTGCATCGGTGCCGCACCCACGGTGCCGGGAATCAGGCTGAGGTTTTCCAGGCCGGACAACCCAAGCGCCAGGGTGTGTTGCACAAAGGGATGCCAGGGCTCGCCCGCCTCGGCCTCGATCACCACTTTGCCGTCGTCATCGCTCAGCACGCGAATCCCGCGAGTGGCCATGCGCAGCACCAGTGATTCAATATCCGCCGTCAGCAACAGATTGCTGCCACCGCCGATCACCAGTACCGGGACCTTGTGCTCCAGCCCATAAGCCAGGGCTTCGCGCACATCGGCGTCGCTATGGGCCTCGGCAAACAACCGGGCCTGGACATCCACGCCAAAGCTGTTGAACGGCTTGAGCGACACCTGCGATTGAATCTGCAAACTCATAACCGTCCCTTCAATTCGATCACCAGCAAATCGCTGGCGCGCTCGATCAGGTCCAACACCTGCTCGAAGCCTTGCTCGCCGTCGTAGTACGGGTCCAGCACTTCATCGATTGGCGACTGGTAACGGCGCAGGAACAGATCCAGCTCGGCCTTGCCCTTGGCGGGCTGCAAGGCCTTGAGGTTGCGCAGGTTACTGTTGTCCATCGCGAGGATCAGGTCGTAGGTGGCGAAATCGGCGCGGCTGACTTGCCGGGCGCGCTGGGCCGACAAGTCGTAACCGCGCAGCTTCGCCGCGGCCTGGCTGCGCTTGTCCGGCGCCTTGCCGACATGCCAGTCACCGGTTCCGGCGGAAGCGACCTCAATCTGATCGGCCAGCCCCGCTTCGCGCAGTTTGTGCCGCAGCACGCCTTCGGCCGTGGGAGAACGGCAGATGTTGCCCAGGCACACGAACAAAACGCGCATCACGCCTCCAGCAGGCGACGAACGCGCTCGAGGTCTTCAGCGGTATCGACGCCGGCAGGCGGCGCGATCAATGCGTCGGCCACGTGGATCCGCACGCCGTGCCACAGGGCACGCAGCTGTTCCAGGCACTCGGTGTTTTCCAGCCAGCATGGACCCCAGTTGACGAAATCCTGCAGGAAACCGGCACGGTAGGCATAGATGCCGATATGGCGGCGATACGGCACACCTTCCGGCAACTGCTCAGGGCTCACGGCAAACGCATCCCGCGCCCATGGCAAGGTGGAGCGACTGAACGTGAGCGCCAGGCCATTGAGGTCGCTGACGACCTTGACCACGTTGGGATTGAACAGGGTGTCCGCATCTTCGATCGGCTCGGCCAGGGTGGCCATGCGCGCTTCAGCGTGGGCCGCCAGGTTGGCGGCGACCTGATCGATCACGCTCGGCGGGATCAGCGGCTCGTCGCCCTGGACGTTGACGACGATGGCATCGGGCGCCAGGCCCAGTTTCATCGCGACTTCAGCCAGGCGATCGGTGCCGGAATTGTGATCCTCACGGGTCAGCACCACTTCTGCACCGAAGCCATTGCAGGCCTCGACGATGCGCGCGTCGTCAGTGGCAACCACCACCCGCCCGGCGCTGCTTTTGCTCGCCTGTTCCCAGACGTGCTGGATCATCGGCTTGCCGGCGATCAGCAGCAGCGGCTTGCCTGGCAGGCGGGTGGAGGCATAACGCGATGGAATGACGACGGTAAAGGCAGTGGTCATTTATCCAGACGCTCATCGGTGGTCAGGGTGCGCGCTTCCGACTCGAGCATCACCGGGATGCCGTCGCGAATCGGGTAGGCCAGGCCGGCGCCCTTGCTGATCAGCTCGGTCTTGTCGGCGCTGAGCTTGAGCGGGCCTTTGCAGACCGGGCAAGCGAGGATGTCGAGCAATTTGGTGTCCATGAGCATTCCCTGGAAAAAACGGAGTTAAGGCAACAAACGATCCGGCAGCAGGCGCATCAACTGTGTGTCGAACCAGGCCACGAAGGCCGGCGACGGCACGGCATCGACCGCCAGGTACCACCAATCGGCGGCGGCAAAGGCACGGCATTTCACCGCGTCTTTTTCCGTCATTACCAACGGCAATGACGGCGTGAAATTCAACGCCTGCACGCTGTATTCAGCGTGGTCGGCAAACGCATGTGGAACAGGCTGCCAGTGTAGCGTTTCGAGGGTCTTGAAGAAACGTTGCGGATTGCCGATACCGGCCACCGCGTGCAGGGCCTGGCCGGCGGAAAAATGATCGAGGGGACGGCGTTCGCCACTGCGCAGATTGACCAGTGCAGTGGGTTGCAATTGAAAGGCAAAGCCATCGTCGCGGTCGGATGCGGCACCGTTGTAGAGCACCGCGTCGACGCTTTGCAGGCGCTCGACCGGCTCACGCAATGGCCCGGCGGGCAGGCAACGGCGGTTGCCCAGACCACGGGCGGCGTCGATCAGCACCAGTTCGAGGTCACGGGCCATGCGGTAGTGCTGCATGCCGTCGTCGGACAGGATCAGATCCAGCGGCTCACTGGCCAGCAAGGCTTTGACGGCGCTGCTGCGATCGGGGTCGATCATCAGCGGCACGCCCGTGCGCTGGACAATCAGCAACGGCTCGTCACCGGCGACGTCGGCGCTCTGCCCGGCCTCGACCCGCCACGGCAACTGCGGCGGTTTGGCGCCATAGCCGCGGCTGACCACACCGACCCGCAGGCCGCTGCGCTGGCAGTGCTCGATCATCCATAGAATCAGCGGCGTCTTGCCGGTGCCTCCCACGGTGATGTTGCCGACCACGATCAGCGGCACCGGTGGCTGGTAGATCTCGCCCTCACCCGCCAGAAAGCGCTTGCGTTTGTTCATGACCACGCGCCGGTACAGCCATTCCAGTGGCTGTAACAGCTTCAGGGCCGGATGACCTGCGTACCACGCGGCGAGCAATCGATCGGACATGGCCATCAGGGCGCGGGAGGCGCCGCCTCGATGGTGGTCATGCGCAAGTGACTGAAGCCGAGTTTGCCGGCGGCATCCATGGCTGTCACCACGGACTGATGCGCAGTCTTGCCGTCAGCACTGATGGACAGCGGCCGGTTGGTGTCGCCGTTGGCTTCCTTTTGCAGCGCGTCCATCAGCGAGGCGAGGTCGCTTTTCGGCAGGATCTGGTTGTTCACCGAGAACACGCCGTCGGCGCTGATGGCGATGTCCAGTGGCTTGCTCTGATCATCGGCCGGCGTGCCGCTGACCGCTTCCGGCAGATCGACGCGCAGCTGGGTCTCACGGGTAAAGGTGGTAGTCACGACGAAAAACAGCAACAGGATGAACACCACGTCGATCAGCGATGCGAGGTTGATGTCCACCGTTTCCCGTGGTTTGCGGCGGAATTTCACGCTTTGCTCCCGGTCAGGTCCACGTCGCGATCGCCCTGCACCACTTCGACCAGCTTGATCGCTTCCTGCTCCATGCCCACCACCAGCTCATCGATCCGGCGTTGCAGGAAACGGTGGAAAAACACTGCGGGGATACCCACCATCAGGCCCGCGGCCGTGGTGATCAGGGCCTTGGAAATACCACCGGCCAGTACCGAAGCGTTGGTTGTCATGCCTGAGCCTGTGAACGCACTGAAAATATCGATCATGCCCAGCACCGTACCCAGCAGACCCAGCAACGGCGCCATGGCGGCGATGGTGCCGAGGGCGGCGACGTAGCGCTCGAGCTCATGGATGACCCGTTGTGCGGCCTCTTCGATACACTCCTTCATGATCTCGCGACCATGTTTTGAGTTGGCCAGGCCGGCCGCCAGGATCTCGCCCAACGGGGAGTTGGCGCGCAGTTCCTTGAGTTTTTCCTTGTTGAGCTGTTTGTCCTTGATCCAGACCCAGACCTGCCCGAGCAAGTGCTCCGGGGTCACGCGGCTGGCGCGCAGAGTCCAGAGACGTTCGGCGACGATGGCCATGGCCACGATGGAGCTCAGAATGATCGGCAGCATCATCCAGCCGCCGGATTTGACCAATTCCCACACAGTGACAGTCCCCTCGAAAAAGTGCGCCACTCTAACATAGGGGGTGGGCGCACCGAAGACCGTGATGTCGCATCCGGTCGGGCCTTGATAACGCCCGGTCATGGCTTCGAAGGCGGCGGATCGCGCCAGAAACGCCGTTCCTGGCGCATCGACCACGGTGGCTCGAAGCGCCCCAGTTGCAGACGAATGGCACCCTGGTCGACGCTGTCGTAGATCGCCATCCCGCGTTTTTGATAACGCGCGATCACCGTGGGATGCGGATGGCCAAATGAATTGCCCTGGCCGCGGGAGATCAGCGCCCCTTTAGGTTGCAGGATATCCAGCAGGGCATTTGACGACGAACTGCGACTGCCGTGGTGTGGTGCCTGCAGCCAATCGGTAGGCAGGGCCAACGGACTGTCCAGCAGGGCTCTTTCGGCGGCGGCATCGATGTCGCCACTCAACAGCAACCGTTCGCCATTGGCCTCGATCAACAAGACACAGGAGTTCTGGTTGCTGTCGCCGGCCAATGGCCAGTGCCAAAGCTGGAAGTCGACTTCATCCCAGGTCCATTGCCGGCCGCTCTCACAACGCCCGGCCTGCAGTTCCACAGGCAAGTCAGAGGGTTCACCACTGACCACCTCTATTACCGGCAAGCCCTTGGCAATCGCCGGGGCACCACCGGCATGATCGGCATGGGCGTGGCTGATCAGCATCAGGTCGAGGCCCTTCACCCCCAGTTTGTGCAACGCCGGCAGCACCACCCGCTCCCCCTGGTCAAGCTCACCGAATCGCGGTCCGGCGTCATACAACAAAGTGTAATGCCGGGTGCGCACCAGAATAGCCAGCCCCTGCCCCACATCCAACTGCCAGACTTCAGCGATGCCTTCCGGCAGCATTGACCGGGGTGGGAATACCAGCAACAGCAGCAGCGGCCAACCCAACGGACGCAGCGGAACGCCACGCGGCAACAGCAGTAGAAAAGCGCCCAGCGCGCCGAGGCTCCATACCCCCAAAGGAATCGCCTTCGGTACCCACGCGGGTAGCACCTCGGCCAACAACGCCAGGACCCTGAACAACTCACCGATCAAACCGCCCGCCAGCCACAACAGGCCCTCGCCCACGTAGGGCACCGGCAACAGCAATGTCCCGAGCAAGGCCGGTGGCAACACCAGCAGACTGATCCACGGTACCGCCAGCAAATTGGCTGCCGGACCGCTAAGGCTGATCGGCAATCCCAATATCAACAGTAACGGGCACAATCCGATCGCAATCAGCCACTGGGCGCGGGTCCAGGTTTGCCACCATCGCCAGGGGCCCAACCGGCCGCCGAAGGTCAATATCAAGACGGCCACTGCCGCGAAAGACAGCCAGAAACCAGGCTGGAGACTCGCCAGCGGCTCCAGCAGCAAAATACCGCAGAGTGCCAGTAAAAGCGGCCACCACGCACCGAGATGACGAAACCGCAGACGCCACAGCAACACCAGGCCAAGCATCAGGCAGGCTCGTCGCACCGGCACCCCGAATCCCGCCAGCATCCCGTAACCGAGTGCCGCGGCGAATGCCAGTCCACACGCCCAAGGCAGCCATGGCAGACGATTCGGCCATAACCCAAGGCGGGCCAGGCCGGCAATCAACAGATACACGACGCCCGCCAGCAAGCCGATGTGCTGCCCGGAAATCACCAACAGATGCACCGTGCCGGTGTCCTGCAATATCTGCCAGTCTTCGCGACTCAGCCCGGCACCGTCCCCGAGCACCAACGCGGTCAACGCGCCGCCTCGGCCCTGGGCATCCACCGCTTGCAAACGCTGGCGGATGCCATCGCGCCAGGCCCATTGGGCTGGCGCAAGGCGGTCGCCCTGCTTGACCGTCCCGGTCGCCCCGATGTGTTGTGCCAGCAACCAGGCCTGGTAGTCGACCGCCTGCGGATTGAGGAGCCCGACCGGGCGCTTCAATTTGACTGCCAGACGCCAGCGCTCACCACTGTTCACCGGCGGCCCGCCGTACCAGGCCAGGCGCATTTGCCGCGGCAGGCGGGTGCGCCGGGACTGGATGTCGGTCAATTCGAAACGCACGACACCGTCGTCATGCCGGGGCAAGCCAGTGACCCGTCCTTCGACCCAGCGGGTTTCTCCGTCCAGCGCCGGCGGCAACCGGTCATCCAGCGCCCACTGCGCATTCGCGCAGGCCCAACTCAAACCGAACAGGTAAAACCCCACCGGATACGTCCTGAATGGCAACAACATCAAACCAGCCACCGGCATCGCCAGCCACAACCAGACCGGCGGCAAAGCCGGCAAAAAACGCAAAGTCAGCAGCCCCAGCGCCAACGCCATCATCCCTGTGCGCATAAGCCCGTCCTTGAGAGTACCCTCCAAGGCTTAGCCCGCCCGTCGCGTGGGCGCCGTTATTAATTGTCACAAAGTCTGAATGGGCAGTTCATAGAATCCAGACATACTTGCCACCCTGACCGACCGAGAAGCCTTATGCCCCGGCGCTTATTCAAACGTTACATGCCAGACCCGATGAGCATCAGGGAACACAAATCCTTACGCTTTCTCGGCACGCTGCTGCATGACCCGAACCTCTGGCACCTCAACCGCCACTCCGTGGCCCGCGCCATGGCGGTGGGTTTGTTCGCGGCGTTCCTGCCAATCCCGTTGCAGATGCTGCTGGCGGCAACTCTCGCCATCATCGTGCGCGGCAACATGCCGATCGCCGTGAGCCTGGTCTGGCTGACCAACCCGATCACCATGCCTGCCGTATTCTTTTGCACCTACCAGACCGGCGCCTGGCTGATGGATGTCCCCGCCCGACAGTTGCCGGACGCACTGACCTGGGAATGGATCAGGGGCGAAATCTCGACCTTGTGGCAACCGTTTCTGTTGGGTTCGGTGGTGACGGGGCTGGCCCTCGGTGCGCTGTCCTACTTCCTGGTGATGGCGTATTGGCGCTGGTGGGTGGCCAGGCAATGGAAGCGGCGCAAGAAGAGCCGAATGTGAAAATGCAAAACGGCGCCCAGGGCGCCGTTTTTTACAACTGCCATATACCCCCTGTAGGAGCTGCCGCAGGCTGCGATCTTTTGATCTTGATTTGGACTCGTTAAAAGCCAAAAGATCGCAGCCTTCGGCAGCTCCTACAAGGAGGGTCAGGTACGCATCCCGCGCCCGCTGACCAGCAACCGTGCACAACCGAGGTACAGCACCACGGTCGCGACCAGCATGAAAGCGATGGCCACACTGATGCGGATATCCGACACCCCGAGGATGCCGTAACGGAATGCGTTGACCATGTGCAGCACCGGGTTGGCCAGGGAAACGGTCTGCCAGAACGGTGGCAGCAAGGTGATCGAGTAGAAGACCCCGCCCAGGTAGGTCAGTGGCGTCAGCACGAAAGTCGGAATGATCGAAATATCATCGAAGTTGCGCGCAAACACGGCGTTGATGAAGCCCAGCAGCGAGAAGATGGTCGCCGTCAGCACCACCACCAGAACGGTCACGCCCAGGTGATGCACCTGCAAATGGGTGAAGAACAACGACAGCAGGGTCACGATGATCCCCACCATCAACCCGCGCAGCACGCCGCCCAGGGTGTAGCCGATCAGGATGGTGTGCGGCGACAGCGGCGAGACCATCAGTTCTTCGATGGAACGCTGGAATTTGCTGCCGAAGAAACTCGACACCACGTTGCCGTAGGAGTTGGTGATCACCGACATCATGATCAGCCCCGGCACGATGTACTCCATGTAGGTGAAGCCACCCATGTCGCCGATTTGCCGACCAATCAGGTTACCGAAGATCACGAAGTACAGGACCATGGTGATGGCTGGCGGCAGCAGGGTCTGCGGCCAGATCCGGGTGAAACGCCGGACTTCACGGTAAACGATGGTGTTGAGGGCAATGAGGTTGGGGCGCAACTCGGAACTCATACCGCCACCTTCGACAGATTTTTCTCCACCAGGGACACGAACAACTCCTCGAGGCGATTGGTTTTGTTACGCAGGCTCAGCACTTCAATGTTCTGCTGCGCCAGCTGGGTGAACAACGCGGTGATGCCCATGGACTTTTCCACCTGGACTTCCAGGGTGTGGCTGTCGATCAGCCGGGACGGGTAGCCGAGCAACTGGGGCGCGGCGGACAGGTCGCCCTTGAGGTCCAGCAGAAAGGTTTCGACATGCAGTTGGCTGAGCAACTGACGCATGCTGGTGTTCTCGACGATGGTGCCGTGATCGATGATGCCGATGTTGCGGCACAACTGCTCAGCCTCTTCCAGATAATGGGTGGTGAGGATGATGGTGATGCCTTTCTCGTTCAGCTCGGTGAGGAAGCTCCACATCGAGCGACGCAGCTCGATGTCCACCCCGGCAGTCGGTTCGTCGAGGATCAGCAGGCGCGGCTCATGCACCAGCGCGCGGGCGATCATCAGGCGACGCTTCATGCCGCCGGACAGTGAACGCGACGGCACGTCCTTCTTGTCCCACAGGCCCAACTGGGTCAGGTACTGTTCCGCGCGTTCCTTGGCGATTTTCGCCGGGATGCCGTAGTAGCCGGCCTGGGTCACGACGATGTCGAAGGTCTTTTCGAACTGGTTGAAGTTGAATTCCTGAGGCACCACGCCGATGCAGCGTTTGAGCTGTGCAGGATTTTTGTCCAGGTCATGACCGAAGATATTCACCGTGCCGCTGGTCTTGTTCACCAGGGTCGAGAGAATGCCGATGGTCGTGGATTTGCCGGCGCCGTTGGGGCCGAGCAAGGCGAAAAAGTCACCTTCGGCGACGTCCAGATCGATACCACTCAGGGCCTGGAAACCGTTGCCGTAGGTTTTGGTTAGCTGCCGGATGGACAGAGCGGAACTCATATCTGATTTACGCACCAAGAAGGGAAGAAAGGGATAAGTATGGGCGGCGGCGAACAATACAACCGCAACAACTTGGCACAATGGTGCTTGTCGCCGCCTCACAAGTACAGTCAAGCGTGTCGATAGTGAGTATTAAGTCAACGCGGTCATGACCGCCTTTTGATACGCCGGACGCTGTTTCAACCGCGCGTACCAGGCCTGCAGATGCGGTAGTGGCGCACGCTCGATCGGCATCTCGAACCAGGCATAAATGAAACTGCCCAGGGGAATATCACCCATGCCGATCTCGTCTCCGGACAGGTAGGGCTTGTTCGCCAACGCCTGGTCGGCCATCGCCAGCAGTGTGTCGCATTCCCTGATCGCCGCCTTGATGGCGGGCCAGTCCTGCTGGTCTGCCGGGGTACGCAGAACACCCCAGAACAGGGTACGGAACGGGCCGGCAAAGCTTGAGGTGGTCCAGTCCATCCATTTGTCGGCGCTGGCACGGGCTTGCAGATCCGCGGGGTACCAGGCCGTGTCGGCGGCATGGCGGGCCATCAGGTAACGCACTATGGCATTGGATTCCCACAACACGAAACCATCGTCCTCGATCACCGGCACCCGACCGTTGGGGTTCATCGCGCGGTACTCGGGCGTATCGACGACACCAAAGGCGCCACCGGCATCGATAGCCTCATAGGTCAGGCCCAGTTCTTCGGCGGCCCACAATGGCTTTCTGACATTCGACGAGTTTTTCCGACCCCAGATCTTCAGCATGACCGCCTCTTTTTTGGTAAGTGGGCAGGCAGCATACGCCGGATCAGGGGCGACTCAAATCGCTCTGCATGTCACCCAACAGCGCTGGCTGCTGCTCACCGAACAGGTGCGGATAGCATTTTTCCAGGTGTTCGAAAAAGAACCTTTCGGGGACGTCAGCGAACTGGCCGTGATCGACGAGGTACTCCATCAACTTCGCGCCATCGCGGTTGAAGGGATGAAAAACGCTGTCGTTGATCCCGTCGAATTCCAGCGGCGCCACATTGAACAGCTCGCAGAGTTTGCGGTTGAACGCCGGCGTCGCCTTGATCCAGCGACCCTGCAAATAAAACTCGGTGTAGCCGTGCATGGCGAACATGTCGCTCTTGAGCAACTCAAGCAGCCGAGGCGTCGACAAATGATTGCGCACATCTGCCAGGCCGATCCGCGCGGGAATCGCGCAATGCCGTGCGCAACCTGCCAGCAACGTGGCCTTGGGCACGCAGTAACTTTCCCCGGTCGCCAATGCATGACTGCCGCGCAGGGTCTGCGGATCGCGACTGAAGGTGTACGGGTTGTAGCGCACCGCTTCGCGCACGGCGTAATAGAGATTGATCGCCTGCTCAAGCGGATCGCGACTGGCACCACGGTGTTTTTCGGCGAACTCCACCACGGACGGATGGTCACTATCGATGAAGCGGCCGGGACTCAGGTACTCGTGCATGAGAATAATCTCCAGGGGAAGCCCCGAGTCTAGCGAGAGCTTCAGCACAGAGATAACGACGTTTCGGCCAAACATGGGCGCTTTGCCGCTCGTTCAATGAGAGTTTTCCCACGTGTGCGGCCCATCTGGCGCACGAAAATCATCCTGGGTCACCACCTGCCTGTTTTGCGGATGCCGTCTAAGCTCTGAGGGCTGGTTCGCCCTGGTTTCACGGAGGAATAAATATGCTGCTGTTGTGGATACTGGTTCTGCTGGTCGGTATTGCTTATCTGGCCCACCGCCGCATCGCCCCGCTACCCGCCCTGGTCATCGTGGCCGCCTATGTCGTGGCCATGGGCGCTTTCAGCCGCGCGCCGGGCTGGTTGCTGCTGGTTTTCTGGGTATTGATCGCTGCCGTCGCCGCGCCCTTGCTGCTGCCCGACCTGCGTCGCAAATGGTTCAGCGCGCCGATGTTCAACTGGTTCCAGAAAACCCTGCCGCCGATGTCGCAAACCGAACGCGATGCCATCGACGCCGGTACGGTGTGGTGGGACGGAGAGCTGTTCAGTGGCCGTCCGGACTGGAGCAAACTGCTGTCCTATCCCAAAGCGCAATTGAACGAAGAAGAACAGGCATTCATCGACGGGCCGACCGAAACGCTCTGCACCATGGTCAATGAGTGGCAACTCGGTCAAACCATGGATCTGCCGCCCGAAGCCTGGGCGTTCATCAAGGACAACGGTTTTTTCGCCCTGATCATCCCCAAGGAGTTTGGCGGCAAAGGCTTCTCTGCCTATGCCCACTCGCAAGTGGCGATGAAACTGGCGAGCCACAGCGGCGACCTCGCCTCCACCGTGATGGTCCCCAACTCCCTCGGCCCGGCCGAATTGTTGCTGCACTACGGCACCGACGAACAACGCAATCATTACCTGCCACGCCTGGCTCGCGGCGACGATATCCCGTGCTTTGCCCTGACCGGTCCGCTGGCCGGCTCCGACGCCGGCGGCATGCCGGACTCCGGGGTGATCTGCAAAGGTGAATGGGAAGGCCAGGAGGTTCTCGGCCTGCGCCTGAACTGGGAGAAGCGTTACATCACCCTCGGCCCGGTGGCTACCCTCCTCGGCCTGGCCTTCAAGGCCTATGACCCGGATCACCTGCTGGGCGACAAGGAAGACCTGGGCATCAGCCTGGCGCTGATTCCGACCGACACCGAAGGTGTCGAGATCGGCCGCCGGCATCTGCCGTTGGGCGCCGCGTTCATGAATGGCCCGAACTCGGGCAAGGACGTGTTCGTCCCGCTGGAGTTCCTCATTGGCGGCCAGGAGATGCTCGGCAAGGGCTGGATGATGCTGATGAATTGCCTGTCGGTGGGGCGTTCGATTTCCCTGCCGGCAGTGGGCACCGGCATGGCCAAGTTCACCAGCCTGGTGACGGGCCAATACGCGCAGGTTCGCGAGCAGTTCAATGTACCGATTGCTTCGTTCGAAGGCATCCAGGAAGCCATGGCCCGCATTGGCGGCAATGCCTGGATGATGGACGCCGCCCGCATGCTGACCGCCAATGCGGTCGACCTGGGCGAGAAACCGTCGGTGCTGTCGGCGATTCTCAAGTACCACCTGACCGAGCGCGGCCGCGACTGCATCAGCGATGCCATGGATGTGCACGGCGGCAAGGCAATCATCATGGGGCCGAACAATTACCTGGGCCGCAAATGGAACGGCGCGCCGATTTTTATCACGGTGGAAGGCGCGAACATTCTCTCGCGCAACCTGATGATCTTCGGCCAGGGCGCGATCCGCTGCCATCCCTTCGTGCTCAAGGAAATGGCCCTGGCCGGCCGTGAAGACAAGGATCAGGCGCTCAGGGAATTCGATGGTCTGCTGCTCAAGCACATCGGTTTTGCCGTGGGCAACGCCGCCAGTACACTGGTGCTGAATCTCGGTTTTGGGCACCTGGAACACACCCAGGGTGACAAACTCAGCCAGGGTTACTTCCGTGCCCTCAATCGTCAGGCCGCTGCTTTCGCCCTGCTCGCCGACCTCAGCATGATGTTGCTGGGCGGTGCACTCAAACGCCGGGAACGCCTGTCCGCACGACTGGGTGACGTACTGAGCAACCTTTACCTGGCTTCTGCCGCACTCAAGCGCTATCACGATCTCGACACACCGCAGTACATGACGCCGCTGGTGAGCTGGGCCATGGAAGAAAGTCTGGGGCAGGCCGAGCGCGCCATGGATGAACTGCTGAGCAACTTCCCGAACAAAGTCGTGGGCTGCCTGTTGCGGGTGATCGTGTTCCCGTTCGGTCGCCGGCACAAAGGGCCATCGGACAAACTCGCTGCCGAAGTCGCTGCCTTGATTGGCCGCGCCAAGGGCGACCCCGCCCTGGAGGAATTGCTCCTGGGTTGCTATCGCCCACAGGCGAGCGACGATCCGGTCGGCGCCTTGCAACACGCCTGTAACCTGTTGAGTGCCGCTCAGCCGCTGCAGAAAAAACTGCATTTGGCACTCAAGACCGGCCAGGTCAAACCGCTGGCTGGCGAGTCGCTGATCGATGCCGCGCTCGAGGCTGGTGTGTTGCAGCCAGTGGAAGCGCAAACCCTGCGTGAAGCCGAAGCGGCCCGGCGCAAGGTGATCGATGTCGATGACTTTGACCAAGAGGAATTGGCACTGGCCGGGGGAAAAGTCCGCTGATCCCTTCAAGCATGTAAAAACGGGCGCGGGCGCTTTATACTCCCGCGCCCGTTTTGCTCTTGAGGACTTATCTCGTGTCCAACATCGTTGCCGATCATCTCGTTTTACTCGACCACCTGCGCAGCATCCTGGTCGCCGTAGGTGAGGCCGAGCAGGTTCCCGACGAAAGCCATGCCTTGTTCCTTGAGCGCTTCGACGAGCTGCTGGCGTTACTGCCTGTCGACCCGATCGAAAGCCAGTACCTGGGCCAGGACATTCTGTGCCAGGTCATCACTCGCTATCCGCAAATCGCACACCTGGTGCCGCGCGACCTGCTGTGGTATTTCGCCGGTGACTGCCTGCATTACATGCCCGATGATGAAATCGACCTGTACCAGGCCCTTGAAGAGCGTCGCTTCGAAGCCGAACAGAACGACGAACCTTTCGACTGGAACCAGGAAAAGCAGCTGCTGGCGTTGTCCAGCCAGGACAGCAAGCACTGATCTGCAAAAGATCGCAGCCTTCGGCAGCTCCTACAGAAAATATACGGTCCATAGTAAGAGCACCGAAGGCTGCGATCTTTTTTTCCGCCTTCAAAACAAGCCGTCACTCTCCGGCAGTTCATACTCCGATGGCGACCAGCCCGGACCATTCGACCGACCCGGCTTGCCCAGCGTCGGCTCCTTCGCCAGACATTCCACCAGGTAATCGATCAACACCCGTAGCTTGGGCGGCAGGTATCGGGTTGGCGAATGCAGCAACCAGGCGCCGCCGTGATAGGACGCCAGAAAGGTCCAGTCCGGCAGCACTTGCACCATCAAACCCTTCTCCAGGGCATGGCGCGCCGTGAAATACGGCAGGCTGCCAATGCCGATGTGCTGCAACACCGCGCCATAACGCACGCCGGTGTGATTGGCGGCATATCGCCCGCGCACACCGACGGTTACCGTCTTGCCGCCTTTCTTGAATTTCCAGCGTGCGTCGCTGGGTGTTTCGCCCAGGTAAATGCAACTGTGATTGAGCAAGTCATGGGGATGAGTCGGCGTCCCGTGCTCGGCCAGATACTGTGGAGTGGCGCAGAGCATATGATCGATGGTCAGCAACTGCCGCCCCACCAGCCCCGCAGGCGGCCGATCGGTGATGCGAATCGCCAGGTCGACGTGATCGTCGATCAAATCGACCTGGCGGTCCTCGAGCAACAGTTCCACATCCACCTTGGGATAACGCCGCAAGAACTCCGGCATGTGCGGATGAATCACGATTCGGCCCACAGCTTTCGGCACGCTGATACGCACCCGCCCCTCGGGTTCATCCGTGAACTGACCACTGATTTCCATCACTGATCGCGCGGCATTGACCATTTCCTGGCACCGCTTGAACACCTCCTCGCCACCGTCGCTCAGTCGCAACTTGCGCGTGGTTCGTTGCAGCAACCGGGTGGCAAGCGCCTTCTCCAGGCGCGAAATGCTCCGACTGACCGCCGAGGGCGAAGAGCCCAACTGACGAGCTGCCTCGGAGAAACTGCCCGTCTCGACAACCTTGACGAAAATCGCCATTTCACCGAGCAGCGGCAGTGGAAGATTTATGCTCACAACGCAACAGTCCTTTGATGTTTGCCCGGATTATCACGTATTTACAGGCTTTCTATAATAGAAACTGATTACCAATACGAGCCTGGAATATGACGCTGCGCCTTTTTTTCCATAGTGATGAGCTCAAGGCCAACGTGGAAGTCCTGGAATGCACCCCTCACGAAAACGAGTTTGCCGTGGTCTTGCGCGCGACCCTGTTCCACCCCCAGGGCGGTGGACAGCCTTGCGACACTGGCTGGATCGGCGAAAGCCAGGTGCTGCGCGTGGTTCAGGATCCCGAGCGGATCATTCATTTTGTCGACCAGCCGGTAAAAACCGGGATGACGCCAATCCGCGTCGACGAACAACGCCGGCGGTTCAACACGCGCATGCATTCGGCTGGCCATTTGATCGGCCACTTTGTACAAGCCATGGGCTGGATGCCGATCAAGGCGCATCACTGGCCCGGTGAAGGCCGTGTGCAATTCAAGCCGGGCAATTGCGCGCAGGACGTCGAGGCCCAGGTCGTTGAACACGGCATCGGGCAGTGGATCGACCACGACCTGCCGCGCCTGACCTCACTGCGCGAAGGCGCCCGGGAAATCGGCTTCGGTGAACTGCCCGCCTACGGTTGTGGCGGTACCCATGTACGCAGCTTGAAGGATTTGGGTGCGGTCACCATCGCCTCCCTTTCGCAGAAAAAAGGCACGCTGTCGGTCCACTATCACGTGGACTGAGCACTGAGTGTTCGTGGGGGTGTTCGTGGCGTCCGTGAAAGACGCCTGATTTTATCGATGCAAGCATTGCCCGTAACGCAAAAGGCCCGCCCAGTCAGACTGGCGGGCCTTTTTTTGCTTCAGTACACCTCGTCAACATCCGGCAACCGCACTGCGCTACGCCCCCTGCCCGCCCGCCTGTCTCCAGTCTTTGCACCAATAGTTTTCCTTTAACTCATGGCACTTTGGCTTGATTGAACTAACGTCAAACAACAAGAAGTCATAACGGCTCGAATTTCCACGTTAGCTTCAGTGATCAGATAGCGGATTGGCAAAAGGAGTTACCTCACCATGATCCTGACAGTCGTTTTCCGGCTCTGTACCTGCATTGCCGAATACTTTCAGGGGAAACCAGGACAGCGGACAGCGCCGTCCATGGCCGCGAGTATCGCTCTTGCCAGCAGTCCGGGTCACCGGATCATTGAAAACCGTTTCAGCAAAGGTCGCTCGCTATCCAGCCAGATCAGCGAATTGCGCCCGCTCGTGTGTAGCACGCAAGGAATAACGCCAAGGCCATGGATAAGTGGTCTGGCGCATTGGGGGGGATAGCCCGATCCCCGTGAAGTGATCCGAGACAGCGCAGTCTGTCCAAGATTGGCCTATTCAGTGAGGATGTACTTGATGAGCCTTCGTCCCGTGCCCGCTTTCAAGCGAATTATCCATGGCCTGTTCTGGATGGGCCTCAGCGTGGATGCGGCCCAGGCCGCGCCGGCCAACTGTCCGCAACTGGACAATTGGCCGACAACGTACGAGGTCGGTCAGGGGCTGCAGAATGAACTGCGCAGCCCCGTTCCGGTAACGCAGCTGGCGGTGGGTGACCCGAAAATTGCCGACGTGCAACCCAGCGGCAGCAACGCGTTCATACTCACGGGCATTGCGCCGGGGACCACCAGCCTGATGGTCTGGACTGCCTGTTCGAAAACGCCGCGTCAAAGCATGGTGTTCGTCAAGGGCAGGGCCACGTCGGCGCTGACCAGCGTGCCGTCGGTGCCTTCCGACGACCCGCTGCTGCCAAGCCAGGTGCAGACCGATATCCGCTTCGTTGAAGTCAGCCGGACCAAACTCAAGGAAGCCTCCGCCTCGATTTTCGGCGTCCGGGGCAACTGGCTGTTCGGCTCGCCGAGAACCTTGCCCACCATCGATGGCATAGTCACGCCGGGGATACCGGTGAGAAACGACCAGTTCAACCTCACGTTTGCTACCGGCAGTACTCTGGTGGCGCTCAACGCGCTGGAGGGCAGCGGTTTCGCCTATACCCTGGCGCGGCCAAGCCTGGTAGCGCTCAGCGGGCAGAGTGCGAGCTTCCTGGCCGGCGGTGAAATACCGATTCCGGTGCCCAGTTCAGGCAGCGACAATATTTTCATCGAGTACAAGGAGTTCGGTATCCGCCTGACCCTGACGCCGACCATCGTCGGGAAGAACCGTATCGCGCTGAAGGTGGCGCCAGAAGTCAGTGAGCTGGACTTCACCAACGCCGTGAGCATCGCCGGCACGATAGTCCCGGCCCTGACCGTGCGCCGTACCGATACCAGCATCTCCCTGGCCGACGGCGAAAGCTTCGTCATCAGCGGCCTGATCAGCTCCCACAACGATTCCCAGGTGAACAAGTTTCCGGGGCTGGGCGATATCCCGGTTCTGGGCGCGTTTTTCCGCGACAACACCATCAACCGTGAGGAGCGCGAGCTGCTGATGATCGTCACTCCGCATCTGGTCCAGCCACTGGCCGCCAATGCACAACTGCCGTCATTGCCTGGCGAGCAGCTGCGCAATTACGACCCGAACTTCTATCGCATGTTCTTTCTGGAAAATGGCGACTTCGACAGTCTGAGCGGGCTCTCGCAATGAACCGAAGCCTGAACCGGACTGACCTCGTACTCACCCCTAACGGTGACTTTGAACGCTTGCCGGGCCGGCTGTACTGCCATTGGCCTGGCGTTCAACGGGTTGTCGCCAGAGGACCTTCGATGAAAGCAGTCATTGCAATAACGGCGACATTAATGCTCGCAGGTTGTGCCAGCAATGGCCTGTCTTCGCGACCGGCCAGCTGTGCCAAGCCCGGTTCGGAGCAAGAACTGTCCCTGAACCTTGCCGACAACATGGCCGAAGAAGGCCGTTTATATGCCAGCCTGGCGAATCTGGAAGGATTGCCCGACAACCTGGTCCAGGTTCGCCTGCGCAAGGCTCGGGTGCTGCGCCTGATGGGGCGTAGCGGCGACGCGCAGCCGTTGTACGAAAGCTTGCTCGGCACCTGTCTGGCGGCTGAAGGGGAACATGGCCTGGGCCAGTTGGCCGCTGCCAGAAATGACAACGCCAGCGCAGCCACTCACCTTGAGCGTGCGGTGAAGATGGCCCCCACCGACGACAGAATGCGCAATGACCTGGGGGTCGTCTACCTCAATCAGCGACGGATCCCTGAAGCACGCTTTGAGTTCATGACCGCCATGGAGCTCAAGCAGGCGAACACACTGGCGGCACTCAATATGGTGACGTTGTTGATCTATCAGGATAACTGGAAGGCGGCCGCCGAACTCGTGACCCGCGCCGACTTGAATCCCAAGCAAGTCATAGAGGCTCAATCCCGCGCGGAAAAACTCAAGGCCTCTGCCAAAAAAGTGGTCGCTACCGATGGCAATCGCAAGACTGAGGTAGCCGATGCCTCTACCAGTGCGAACAAGTAGAACGTACGAGGAGTCGAGATGAATACCAAACGGCTGTTGATCGTGTGCACGGCTTGCCTGTCCACCACTGCCTGGGCCATTGAACCGGGGCCCTCCTCGCCGTATCAACAAGGCACCGAGCAGTGGTTGCAACTGCAGATTCGCGGTGTGGTTGCCTCCCCTCACCTGCAAACCGCTTCGGCCACCGAACGTGACCTGGCCATGCAGCGCTGGCTGAACAGCTTTAACTACCCGATTCCGGAATTTTATGACCAGGATGCAGCGGGAGAAATGACCATCGGCGGCGACAACTGAGGGATGTCGATGGGTGATCAGCTTCTGGCGTAGTTCAGAGTGGCCTGGCTGCAAAGCCGGGCTTGATGTCGTGTGCAGGAAAGCAGTGACATCTACGCATTATCCATCCCTGGACGGATTACACCGTAGGAGCTGCCGAAGGCTGCGATCTTTTGACTTCAAGCGCTCGTGAAATCGCAGGAAGATCAAAAGATCGCAGCCTTCGGCAGCTCCTACAGGGGATGTGTAAACCTATGGCAGGAAAGTACAGATCAAACTCGGGTGGCAAGGCCGTCGCACTCGACAGCCTCAAGCCGTTTGACCTCACCCGAATGCTCTCAACACCCCGATCAGGGCTGGGCTGATGGCAACCAGAAAGAAGCTCGGCCACAGACAGAAAGTCAGCGGAAATATCATCTTGGTGCCAATTTTCGCCCCCTCCTCTTCGGCGGCCTGGGTGCGCCGGTCACGGAATTCATCGGCATAGATGCGCAGGGTGTCGGCCACGCTGGTACCAAAGCGGATGCTCTGCGCCAAAAGGCTGACCAATCCTGCTCACTTACCGAATGCCTTGAATACCCCGATCATGGCGGGGCCAATGGCTATCAGGAAGAAGCTCGGCCACAGGCAGAAAATAAGCGGGAATATCATCTTGGTGCCAATTTTCGCCCCCATCTCTTCGGCCGCCTGCGTACGCCGGTCACGGAACTCATCGGCATAGATGCGCAAGGTGTCGGCCACGCTGGTACCAAAGCGAATACTCTGCGCCAACAGGTTGACCAGCCCTTGAACGTCATCCAGGCCCGTGCGCACAGCCAGTTGCTTGAGCGCCTCGGTACTGGAAATGCCCGCGCGGATTTGTGCATTGACTGTGGCCAGCTCTTCAGCCAGTTCGACCTGACTGACCGACATCTCCTCGGCCACCCGCTCTATGGTCGTGGGCAGGGCCAGGCCCGACTCCACGCACACCACCATCAGGTCCAGCGCATCCGGAAACGCGGCACGCAGCCGGCCTTGTCGCAACTGCTTGCGCTTGGCGACATACAGCGCCGGCACCAACCATCCGATAGCGGCCACCACGAACACCAACAGCAACCCCATGATCAGGGAAATCTTGGGAATCATCGGCAACAGCAGCAACGCAATACCGATCAACAACAGCGGTAACATCAAGCGTACCGCCCAGTATATTTGCACCGCCGATGAGGAACGGTATCCCGCATGCATCAACAGCGTCTGGGTGACGGACGTCTGAGCCGATTCAGTCGAGGCAAAGCGCTGGCCGACCCGCTCCAGCAACAGTTGCAAATTACCTGGAGCTTCCTGCCCGGTCGTGTTGCCTAAATGACCACGCTTGATCAGCGCCAGACGACGCTGCACCGGGTCCTGAAGACCCAGCATCAGCAAGATCACGGCGAGAACCGCAAGCACCGTACTCAAACCGATCGCGCCAAGGAACAACAGGCGCGCCATCTCTTCGCTTCCCGTGACCCGACTGAACAACCCGAGCAAAAAATCCATGACCTGTACCTCCCGGTAGCGAATACCGCTCAAACCTGAATCCGGATGATTTTGCGGATCCAGAAAATCCCGATCAACATGGAAAAAAAAGCCCCGATTATCAGCTTATGACCCACCGGATCATTGAGCAGCAACGGCATGTATTTAGGAGTGGTGAACACGATCACCCCCGCCAGAACGAAAGGAATGGCCACCAGTATCCAGGCCGACATCCTCCCTTCCGCCGACAAGGTCTTGACCTTGCGCTGGAAGCGAAAGCGTCCGCGGATCAGGCGACTCAGGCGCTCCAGAACTTCCGTCAGATTACCGCCGGTCTCGCGATGGATCAGGATCGAGGTCACCAGCATCATCACCGTCATGCTTGGCATCCTTTCCAGCAGGCCGAGCATGGCGCGGCGTACATCGTTGCCATAGTTGATATCGGAAAAGGTCAGGCCAAACTCGTGAGCGACCGGTCCCTTGTGCTCCTCGGCCACCAGGCGCAGGGTTTCGTTGAATGGGTGCCCGGCGCGCAGAGCGCGGCACATGGCATCAAGTGCATCCGGCAAGCCTTCCTCAAACTCAGCGAAACGCTTGCCACGGTCACGAGAGATTTTCAGTATGGGTAACCAGAAAACCGCGAAACCCGCGATCAAGGCCATCCACCAGACTGACGAGACCATCCAGATCAAGATGCCCGCCCAGACACCCAGCGCCAGCCCGAGCAGCAATACCCGATAGGCCCGGTATTCGTGCCCGGACTGCTCAATCATTTGCGTCAATGCCTCCATCAAGGGCATCTGTTCAAGCCTGGCCTCCAGGGGCGACAAACGCGTCAGGTATTTCTGCCGCAACACCGTCTGCATGTTGGGCAAATTATTGGCTTTCTCCAGTACGTGCAGGCGGCCACGGATGCGCTTGCGCATCTTGCCAGCCTCGCCAAACACCGGCACCGCCACGCTTTGGGACAAGAGGAAGACGGCGATAAACACCATGCCGAGAAACATCAGAATGAATTCACCGGGAATCTGGTTCATGACTGCCGTGCCTCCATCCACTCAGGTCTGAACATCGTCAGCGGCAACTCGATGCCGCGCTTGGCCAGCACATCGCGGAAGGCGGGGATCATGCCGCTGGGCCGATAATCACCCAGCACTTCGCCGGTTTCGCCCATGCCATGGCGAGCAAAGGAGAAGATTTCGGTCATGGTGATGATTTCGCCTTCCATGCCGTTGATTTCCTGCACGCTGACCAGGCGGCGCTTGCCGTCCTCCTGGCGTTCCAGCTGGATGACCACATCGATGGCCGAAGCGATCTGCTGACGCATGGCCTTGATCGGGAAGGTCGCCCCGGTCATCGACACCATGTTCTCGACCCGGCCCAACGCGTCGCGCGCGGTGTTGGCGTGGATCGTGGTCAACGAGCCGTCGTGGCCGGTGTTCATCGCCGTCAGCATGTCCAGCGCCTCGACGCCGCGCACTTCGCCGATGACAATGCGGTCCGGACGCATCCGCAGGCTGTTGCGCACCAACTCCCGCTGACTCACCTCGCCGCGCCCTTCGATGTTCGAAGGCCGGGTTTCCAGGCGCACCACGTGGGGCTGCTGCAGTTGCAGTTCGGCCGAGTCCTCGATGGTGACGATCCGCTCGTTGTGCGGAATGAAACTGGACAGGACATTGAGCATGGTGGTCTTGCCGCTGCCGGTACCGCCGGAAATCAGCACGTTCAAGCGCCCACGCACTATCGCCTTGAGCAGCAGGGCAATGGCCGGAGTCAACGTACCCACCTGGATCAGGCTGTCGGTATTGAGCAGGTCCACCGCAAAGCGCCGGATCGACATGCTGGGGCCGTCGATGGCCAGCGGCGGGATAATCGCGTTGACCCGCGAACCGTCCTTAAGCCGGGCGTCCACCAAGGGCGAGGACTCGTCGATACGCCGGCCCAGGCTGGAAACGATGCGGTCGATGATGTTCAGCAAATGCTGATCATCGCGAAAGCGCACATCGGTGCGTTGCAGCTTGCCGAAGCGCTCGACATAGACCGAGGCAAAGCCGTTGACCAGAATATCGGACACGCTGTGATCGGCCAGCAACGGCTCCAGAGGGCCAAGTCCGAGCACTTCGTCAGTGATCTGTTTGATGATCAACTGGCGGCTGGAAGTACTCACCGGTGCCGAATGCTCATCGAGCAGGCGCTGGCAAATATCGCGAATCTGCCGCGTGGCCTCAGCCTGCTCAAGGGAATCCAGCAAGGACAGGTCCATGACCTTGAGCAACTGTTGGTAGATCTTTTCTCGCCACTCGGCTTCCACCGGGGTGACCTGACTTTTGGTTTCGTAAAGAACGTCCGGCGTTGCACGCTCCCACGCCATTATTTCCTCTGCCGGATCCGGCAGGTCGTCACCCGGCTGGTTGGCCGGTGACGAGGCGGGTTTACCGGACTGTTTGCGCAAGCGGTTACGAAAGTCGCTGATCATGGGTCACCCCCCGAAAAAACGGTTGAAGGCGCGTTTGAACACGCCTTTTTTTCCAGCCATCTGGTTGCCCAGCAGGTCATCGGCCACGTTGCGCAGGGCAACGGTAATCGCCGCCTTCGGCGCATGTAGACCCAACGGTACGCCAGTGTTCTGACTCTGGCTGACCAGGTTGAAGTCATTGGGTAATTTCGACAGGTTCGTGCAGCGCAGCGTATCGCCGATATCCTTGAGGCTGACCGCTGCCGACTTGTCAAAGCGGTTGACCACAATCTGCAATTGATCCCCGCGCACGCCCAGGTCTTCGCGAAGGATCCGCACCAGGGAGCTGGCATCGCGCAGATGGCTGACGCTCTGCTGCACCACCACGTACACCCGGTCCGCCTGTTCCAGCACGGAGCCGGTAAGGTGGTCGATCTGCCGTGGCAGATCGATCACTACCCAGTCATAGCTGGCGCGAGCCAACTGCAACAAGGTGTCAAGTTGCTCGGGTTGGGCATCCTGCGGCAGACACAGCTCACCGGCCCGGCCACCCAGCACATGCAAGGTGGGGCTGAAGTGGCTGCAAAAACCCCGCAGCGCAACACTGTCCATGCCATCGATCTGATGCAACACCTCAAGATGGCTGTGGGTTTGCGCCACATCCAGGTAATGCGTCACGCTGCCAAACTGCAGGTCCATATCCAACAACAGGGCAGTGCCACCTTTCATGCTGAGCTGCTGAGCCAGGTTGCAGGCCAGCATGGTGCCGCCGGATCCGCCTTTGGAGCTGGTCACGGCGATCAATTTCCCTTCTGTCCCGCTGCCGGTCCGAACTTCCATGACCAGCCGATTCAAGGCGGCGACCAGTTCCGTCTCGGCGACGGGCTCCGGCAGCACGTCACGGGCGCCGGCCTGCATCGCCAGGCGCATGCCTTCCTGTTCACTCAGCAGCCCGCACACCAGCATCGGCGGACGCTCATGGGCCGGGCGCTGCAACAGTGCCGCCAGCTCCTCGCGCCACAGATGGCTGACGCGCAACAGCAACAGATCGGGCATCCGGTCCAGACCGTAGAGTGGGTCGACATGCCCGTTGCTCACCAGCCGAGTACTCACCTCCAGGCTGGGCATGCGCTGGCAGACGCCTTGCAGGTCGCGCAACGACGTGGCATCACGGCTGCTGATCAGCAACCGTAGCCCGGCTTTGCCGGTCGAGGTAGAGGCTGGAGTTTCCTTGGTATTCAGCATGGCGTGATCTCCCCGGAATCGGAATGACGCCCGAGGCTTTCACGTGGCAACGTTGCCCTGAATGCAGGCAAGGTGATGGGCACGCCGAACCCGGGAATGAACAGGTTGAAAACGAAGTTTTGCAGACTCAACCGGACATAGCGGATGGCACGGAATCCATTGACTCCGCTCGTATCGGCAGGGTTGGCCACCACAGCACCGTTTACGTCCAGATAACTCAGGGTCAGGTGGGTGGTGGACAGATTGCCGATCAACTGGCTCGTACCAGCATCGCCTGCGGCATTGAAGATCGCCCGCCGCAGAACCACCGGATCGCTAATATTGCACACCGCAGCCAGGCGCGTACCACGCCGTACGGCTTCATCCAGCGCATTGACCGTAAAGTACAGGCGACCCATTTCCACCACGCTGAACAACAGCGTGAACACCAGCAGACCAACAATGGCGAACTCCACCGAATAGATGCCGCGCATGTGTTTTCTGTTCATCACAGCGCCCTCATCACGGTAGTAGCGACCAGCGGAATGCTCAGTGCAATCTGATTACCAAAGAAACCGGGAAGCGATCCGGTGCAATTGCCAGCGCCAATCACCGGACAGAACGTGTAAGTGATGGTGACCCGCACATGGTCGGTGCCCACTGCGGCCACGACCACGTTGCCAGTCGTCAGCCCTGATACCACTGCGGTGCCGGTATTGGCCGGCACGCCATACACCGCAACGTTTTTCGTCTGGGTCAGAAGCGTACTGCCAAGAGATACCGCACCCAGCGTCGAGTCCCAGGCATTGCTGGCGACGAAACGGCCGGCATCGCGGCTAGCCTGTAGCAGCACGTTGTACTGATAGAGCATGCGGCCGAACTCACCGAAGGCCAGCATCAGCAACAGCAACACCGGCAAGACCAGGGTGAACTCCACCATGGCCAGGCCTTGCTGGCGCTGCCGACTTTTAAATCCGTGAAGTCTCATGACGCCCCCTACGAGTCAGTGCTCGGAGTACCGCTGCCGGTGAGATAGGTTTTGTACAGCTGAATGATCTGCGGGCCGGAATCGGTTGACGGCGAGGGGCCGGCCACGTTGTCGCCTTCACATTCCTTCACGAACTGGCCGAAGATCTGCGCGTCCCCGCCACCGCCATCCATGGGCTGCACTACGAAATAGCAGCCAAAACCGAGGACGGGGATCGAGGTTGAACCGCCCTGTTTGCCGGTGCAGTCGCCCACCACGATTTTCAGCATCCGGCGCTCGAACACCCCATTGCCCTGACAGCCACTGCCCCCCGCCACACAGGCGGCAACGCTTGCACGCCAGTCGTTGTAGTCCAGTATCGAGTTGCTACCGGCTGTGAGATTGCCGTTGTTCGAGGTGACGGTTTGCCCTTGGTACTTCATTTGTGGTGGGTTGACTGAGTCGTCGTAAGTGATTGCGGGGTTGCTGGACGTGGTCACCAGGTCCGGCGGATAGTCCGAGGCGCTGACCGGGCCGTTGTAGATGCCGAAGCGCGTATTCAGGCCTTGAGAGGTAGGGCCGACCTTGTTGCCTGGGGCGGTCGTGACGTTATCTCCCACATTGCGGCAGACCTTGCCACCTCCGGCCAGATCCTCCCTGACCGTACTGCCGCCCGAGCCAAAATCGAGCAACTGAAAGTTGCCTGGACCAATGGGCGACGAATTACCGGCCGCCGTCTTCAATACCTGCAAATCACCAAACTGAAAGCCCCAGAACATGCCGGCGCCCGGGTTGTATTGCGTCGGGTCGCCACAGACCATCAAAGGCGCTAGGTCGCAGGGGCTGGTAGGGCTGGGTCCGGCGGTGGCGATCGCGGCCACCGCTTTGGCTCCCAGGCCACCAGTGCCAAATACCTGGGCGAAGTTCCAGAAAAACCCGGTCAGGCTATAGCTCGGTACCGATACCCGAACGTACTTGGCATCCGTCGGCCCGGGATAGGAGAACGGGCCATAGACGCTGCTTGCCAATTCCACCACCGCAAATGCACCTGGATTGCCACCGACAGCCGTGGCCAACTCGTTGTTGCCCGTGGCATTGGCATTTTGTACCAGCGTATTGAGGGCGGCGGTACGCGTCGTGCTGGCACTGTTGGCGCCACCCTCCACCTGACTCAGGGTTTTGGCGCCACTGAGGGCGGCGGCGTCCACCGCATTCTGCAGGCGCGTTTTGTTCAGCAGCATATGCCCGCCATCCAGAGCCAACGCTGCCATCATGCCCATCGCCGCCAACGCGATCACCATCAATACACTCACCGATCCTTCCTGGCGCCTTGGCGTCGAAGTGAACGGCCGCTGAATACGAAGATTCATCATCAAGCCCTCGATTGCCGATACTGATCCGGATCGGCTCCGCCAATACCTTGGTGCCCGGATACCTGTTGTGCCCTGTCAGCGGATGTTGACTACTTTGGCTTCGGTCCCGCGAATGACGGTGATACCCCCACCCCCGCCATTGCTGCGCTGTACCGCACGTTTTGGCGCCTCGGCGGTGGCCACTGCCATGGCCGGGGCAACAGGCGTGGCCGGCGCAACGGCCACCGCTTTCTTCTCGAGGTTCAGCGGGTTACGCAGCGCCAATTGCAACTTGCCTTCCGTCTGCGCCGTGACCAGGGCTTCCGCTTCAGCGGCCGACATCTCCAGGGTCACTGCCCGCACCACTACCGGTTGGGTCTTGTCGGTGCCCGCGGTCTGATCCACCGCCAACACCCGCAAGTTCTCGAGGATGGTCCTGGACGTGGCGCTGTTACTGCCGGCATTGGTGGTTTTGGTCGCCAGTACATCGACCCGGTTTCCCGGCAACAGGAATCCACCCACGCCGACCACATCGTCCACACGTACCGATATCGCGCGTTTGTCAGGCGCAATCAAAGAGGCCAGGGTACTGCCCCCCAGATGCTCGCTCAGACGTGCACCGCGCACGATGTCGCCCCGCAGAATGTCGAAGGTTGCGATCTTGCCCACGGCTTTTTCGCTGGCATCGAAGGCATCGTCCGGGATCGTATCCATGGGCATGCGTACGGTCGTGACCTGCTGGGCCTCGACCATCTGCCCGAATGGAATCTCCACCGTGGCGACCACCACGTTTCGAAGGTGGTCATCCGGGCTGGCATTGAGCCGCGCGCTCAGCCAGGAGTCGGCCATCCATGCAGCCCCAAGGCCCATGACCAGGGAAACGCCTATCAAGGTAAGAGTACGAGAGCTCATGTCAGTATCTCCGCATCAAAGAAAGTCGAGCTGGACGAAGTAGTTGTGCCAGGCCCATTCCAACTCTTTCGGTGACAGTGGTCCGGAACCGCCCATATAACGCTGGCGATCGAGTGCCATGTTCAGGAGATCACGGGGATGGCAAGGCACCAGGGGCATGCCTTCACTTGCATAAAGCCTTTGCAGTACATAACGCACCAGCAGCGGGTCATAGGAAATGCCCAGACGCTCGCTTTCCTGACGCCAGATCTTTTCGTACTGCTCGGGCTTCAGGTAACCGAATTGCAGCTTGTAGCCAATCCGGCGAAGGAAGGCCTCATCGGCCAATTCCAGGGGATTGAGGTTGGTGGAAAACACCAGAATCAGATCGAACGGCAGCTCGCAATGCCGACCGCCACCCAGGTTGAGAAAGTCGCGCTTTTCCTCCATCGGGACGATCCAGCGATTCAACAGTTCGGCGGGTGCCATGCGCTGGCGCCCCATGTCGTCGATGATGAACAGGCCATTGCTGGCCTTGAGCTGCAAGGCGGCCTGGTACTGACGGGTGAAAGGGTCATAGCGAACGTCCAGCTGTTCCATGCTCAACTCACCGCCCGTGATGACGATCGGGCGTTTGCAGCACAGCAGTCGACGGTCGATCCCTTCGTTGAGCATCAGAGTGTTCTGCTGAGCGTTGTCATCGAGCCGTTGATGCACCTGCGGGTCATAGATCTCGATCACCGACTCGTTGATGACGATGGCATGGGGGATCCAGATGGCCTCGGCAAACAGACGGATCAGCCGACTGCTGACATAAGTCTTGCCAGTACCGGCGGGGCCATAAATCATGATTGCGCGCCCAGAGTTCATCGCCACACCCAACTGATCAAGCATCTCCTCCGTAAGCACTACGCCAGCAAGGGCATTGCGCATATCGTTGGCGTTGATGCGACCATGGTGAATGGTCTGTAGCTTGATCAGGGAGCGGTAGGTACTCACCGGGAACGGTGCCGCTCCTATGTAACCGCTACGCGACAGGGCATCCCGGGCGGCACTGCGACCACGCTCGGTCAGGCCATAACGCAACATCTGCCCGCCGGTTTGACTCACCTGGCCCAGCACTTCGACACGGCCATCCTTGCGCAGAAACGCCAGGACCTCTTCAAGTACCGCACCGGTCAGCGCCAGGCGGTCCACCAGCCGCGTCATGTCCAGCACACCGGCGTCGTGCAAATGCTTGCACACCAACTCGCCGAGAAAACTGTCGGTCAGGCCAGTTTCGCGGATAGTGCAGGGCTGAGGAGCCAGCCGTTGCACCGCTCCCCGATCGCTGGGGTAGGCATCACTATCGACGATGACGTGCATGTCTAACCTCCGAATCCACCGGCATTAAGTTGCCAGTAGATGCTGTTCAACGTCCCCAGCAGGATCGCTACCGTATAAGGAAAGGGTTTGCCAGCTACCTCGCCCGGGTTCGGCGCCATGTAGGCCCGCGCCAAAAACATCAACCGAAAGCGCCCCAGGGTTTGCAACAATTGACCGCGCACCAGAACGATCAGGAAACCGCACAGCCCTCCCCATATCAGACTGAAGAACACAGCCCACAAGGCGTAATGGGGGGGTAGAAAACTGCCGACCATGGCCATCAGCTTGACGTCACCGGCCGCCATGCCACCCAGGGCATACATGGGCAGGAACAGCGCAAAGCCGATCAGGAGGCCCAACAGACCATCCCCCATCCCACTGATTCCACCTGAATAGGTCTGGCTGGCTAACCCCAAGGTCAGACCTACCAGGATCAGCAGATTGGGAATGCGGTGGCGACGCAGGTCGCTCACCACCGCCACGCCCAGCAGTCCTATCAGCACAAAAGTCGCTACCAGCTGTTCCATGGACATCATGCATCTCCCTACCAAGAGTTATCGTTATCAGCACGTACCAGGAATAATGGAGTTGCACAGTCCCCTGATCCTTGTATCCACGGCGCCTCCAAGAAGAGTGAACGCCGCGACAACAACTGCCGTAATCAACCCTCCCGCTACCGCGTACTCCACAATGGTCAGGCCATCCTCGTCTTTGACGAACTTCAGCACCGAAGCCTTGATTGTTTGACTAAGCATTTTGATCACCTCACTTTGACGACACCGTCCAGAATGAGCATCGGTAGGAACTGCGCGAAACCGACCAAGATGGCGGGTCGCCCTAGCAGCAAAGCAGTATCAGCCCGCTGCTCCCGGAACGTCGCTGCCTTTGCCCACCGTGGTGAGTTATCGCTATCAGCAACCAGCACCACCAATGGCGGTGCACAGCCCCCGGACCCTGGTATTCACCGCGCCGCCAAGAAGAGTGAACGCCGCGACAACAACTGCCGTAATCAACCCACCGGCCACCGCATACTCCACAATGGTCAGGCCATCTTCGTCTTTGACGAACTTCACTACCGAAGCCTTGATTGTTTGCATGATCATTTTGCCCACCTCACTCGAATGTTGTTTTTTCTGAGGCAGTGCTTTCTGCGCTGCCTGAGTGCAACCCTAGTCAGGAGCAAGGCATGGGTGTTAGGAGGATTTTGCGCATCGCTAGGACTTTTTTGCGGGGTGGCCAAATACGCAGCTTTGGCCTTTGCAGAAGTAACGGAGGGGGTAAACAAGGCATTGAAACGCAAAGGCAACTGCCATTGATTCACAAGCGACAGGCGGTTAAGCCCGGTTTTTTCGAAGACACCCGAGCAAATAATCGCCCGGAGCTGCCTTCCAGATGACCCATAGAGCGAATGGAACTAAAAATCGTCTTTTCTATCAGGATTTAATCTGCAAATTGATGGCACATTGGCAATACTGGCGGAGAGAGTCACTAGAACCACCAGAGTAGAGACATGACGTCCAATTTGACCAAAAGGCCATCGCTCCTGTGGTTCGATCTGACTCATGATCGGTCCACGAAAGAACTCGTCACGCAGTTCGAGGACGCCTGCGACTGCAAACTGGCAAAAAACTCCGTGTTGCCCGTCAGGGAACAGGCAGACATGATCTGCGTCCATTTTGATCGCCCCGACACTCCAGGCTTGAAGCTATTGCTGGAGATCAAACGCACCACTCCTACCATCCCGATCACCATGTTCACCGTGCAGCACTCGGAGGAACTGGCGGTATGGGCCATGCGCTCCAGCGTCTGGGAATACATGGTGCTCCCGCTCTCGACCAGCGAGAGGAAGCGTTACCTGGCGGCAGTACTGCAGCTCTGCGAGCTACGCCGAAATACCAACGGCCTGGGCAAGTCATCGCAGATCGACCACTCCCCGACCCTGCCGGACAGTATCCGGCTGACCTCAGGACACCAAAAACACCAGGCACTGAACAGCGTCATGCTGTACATCGAACAGCACTTTCGAGACAGCATCGATCAGAGGGAATTGGCGCAGCGCTGCGGCATGACAACATTTCGCTTCAGCCGCCTGTTCAAGGAGGCCAATGGACTTGGCTTCACGGATTACATCCTGGACAAGCGCATGAACTTCGCCAAAGAACTGCTCGACAACAGCCAGATGCCGATTACCAGCATCGGCTATGAAGCCGGCTTCAAGGATCCGTCCTACTTCGCTCGTGCCTTCAAGCAGTTCGCAAACTGCACGCCCAGTGAATACCGCCTGGCACGCCAACTCAGAGCGGCGGCGGCTGTGCAACTGGAGCAGGATGAAGCAACCACTGACGCGCTTGAAAGCCTGGTACAGAGCCTCAGCGGTTGATCCGGTTTTTTACGCGCAAACAAAAACGCCGCTCAATGAGCGGCGTTTTCGTTAAATATGGAGCGGGAAACGAGACTCGAACTCGCGACCCCGACCTTGGCAAGGTCGTGCTCTACCAACTGAGCTATTCCCGCAAATGGCGTCCCCTAGGGGACTCGAACCCCTGTTACCGCCGTGAAAGGGCGGTGTCCTAGGCCACTAGACGAAGGGGACACGCTGCCCGGAACACATGGTGTGTGTTTCGGTGCCCAGATCCGCATCCGGAGACTTGGTTCTGGTTTCACTCAGCCCTGCCCGAAAGCAACGCTGTTTAAAATTGGAGCGGGAAACGAGACTCGAACTCGCGACCCCGACCTTGGCAAGGTCGTGCTCTACCAACTGAGCTATTCCCGCATTGGCGTCCCCTAGGGGACTCGAACCCCTGTTACCGCCGTGAAAGGGCGGTGTCCTAGGCCACTAGACGAAGGGGACACACTACAACATTCACTCCCTGCTTCGTTTCGCTGTGTGCTTTACGCTGCAAGTGGCGCGCATTCTATGGATGGATTGAGAGGTCGTCAACCCCCTGATATAAATTTATTTAAATCAATGACTTCGCCCTGGTTTTGGACGCCTTTGCGGTTTTTCCGCTGCCCGGTGTTTGACGCCTATATTCTGGCACTCGCCAAGACGTTATAGTCCTCCAGTGATGGCAATCTGTATGTCGCGTGCCACCATTTATAGAAGCGAGGCTGCGGCCGATATAAGCGCAGGCATGTCCGATCCATCCCGTCATACGGGCCTAGGCGCTCAAATGCCAAGCCACTAGACTCGCATGCGTACCCTAAAAAGAGGTCTTACCGGTGACGCCACTCATGATCACCCTGCTAGTTGTAGCCGGGATCGCACTGTTGATCGCCATTGGCTACATGAACCATGTGGTGGAAAACAACAAGCTGGAAAAGGCCCGTACCAAGATTGAGCTCAACGATCGCCTGCGACGCTGCGGCGAAATCACCGAGACTTTCCCCGGCCAGTTGATGACCCCGGCACTCAAACTGCTGTTGACCCGCCTGGAGCTGAACGTCTGCCAGCGCCTGCTCAACCTGGAAAAATCCAGTGCCAACCTCAAGGCACGGATCGCCGAACTGGAGGCCCTTGTCGGCCAGGGTGAATCGATCCCGGTCAACAATCCGCCGGCACCGATCCAGACCGAAGCCAAGGCCAAGGATGTACGTTTCCTGCTTGAAGCCCTGCACGGGCAAATCACCCGCGCGGCACAGGACGGCTTCCTGCCCCCCAACGAAGCCAAGCGCTGGATTCGTGAAGTGCGCCACATCCTGGTGCTGCTGCACATCGAGTTCTTCAATAACCTCGGTCAGCACTCTCTGCAACAGAACCAGCCCGGACAGGCTCGCCTGGCATTCGAGCGCGGCGTGCAATATCTGCGCAAGCAACAGGAACCACAGGTCTACGCCGAGCAACTGGAGTACCTGGAAAAACTCCTGGCCCGCGCCAATGACCAGGTCATGGATCGCATTGCGCCGGTCGAAGGCGAGGTCAACCAATTGACCGAAGGCCTCAAAGACGTCGAAGCTGACGCGGACTGGAAAAAGAAAGTGATCTACGACTGATCAGCGAAAACAACAAAGCCACCGCAAGGTGGCTTTTTTTTGTTCTTCTGTAGGAGCAGCCGGTCGACGCTCGATTGCTCGCGATGGACTCCAGAACACCGCGCTCACTCAGTCAACGCGCGTTGTCTTTGCGGCCATCGCGAGCAAGCTCGCTCCTACAGCCTGAAATGCCCCACCATCCCCTTCAGCTCAACCCCCAGTTGCGCCAACTCGATGCTGGAGGCGGCATTGCCCTGCATCGCCAGCGATGATTGATCGGCACTGGCACGAATACTGGTGACACTGCGGTTGATCTCTTCGGCCACCGAGCTCTGTTCCTCGGCCGCCGCGGCGATCTGCTGGTTCATCTGCTGGATCAACGATACCGCCGCCGCAATACTTCCCAGTGCGCTTTCGGTCTGCAAGGCATCGCTGACCGCCAGCTTCACCAACTCGCCGCTGCTCTGGATCTGCTGCACCGACGACTGCGCCGCCGAGCGCAAAGCGCTGACCAGGCGTTCGATTTCCTCGGTCGATTGCTGGGTTCGCCTGGCCAGTGCACGCACTTCATCGGCCACCACCGCAAAGCCCCTGCCCTGCTCACCCGCCCGGGCCGCCTCGATCGCCGCGTTCAATGCCAGCAGGTTGGTCTGCTCTGCCACGCTTTTGATCACACTCAAGACCGTGCCGATGTTCTGGATTTCCGCACTCAGGCTTTCAATGCTCGAGCTGGCCGAGTTGGCCGAGTCCGCCAATTGCTCGATCCGCGCCATGCTCTGGCGCACCACCTGCTGACCACTTTCAACCTTGCCGTCAGCCGTTTGCGCCGCCAGGGCTGCTTCCTCTGCGTTGCGCGCGACATCATGCACCGTGGCCGTCATCTGATTCATCGCGGTGGCGACCTGTTCGGTTTCCTCTTTCTGCGTGCTGACTTCGAGATTGGTCTGTTCCGTCACAGTCGATAGCGATTGGGCGGAAGTGGCCAGCTGTTCGATTCCCGACTGCAAGCCGCTGACGATATGGCTGAGCCCCGCGCCCATCTGTTGCATGGCCTGCATCAACTGGCCAATTTCGTCACGCCGGGTCACGTCAATGGTCGCACTCAAATCCCCTGAGGCAATCTGCTGCGCCACATGAATCACTCTGCGCAGCGGGGCCACGATCAACCGGGTGATGAACCACGCAGCAACCAGCCCGACCAGCAACGCCAGAGCGGAAGAGCCAAGGATCAGCATCGAGTTCTTTTTCAGTTCGGCCTGCATCGCCTGATCTTCAGCGACATAAGCCTGATCCACCCGCTCAACCACTTGGGCTGCGCGTTGGTGCAACTGTTGATAAACGGTTTTTTCCTGTTCCAGCAGGCCGGTGTACTCGGCGAGCTTGTCACTGAAACCGGCGATATGACCCGTCACCTCATTGAGGACGGTCTGGTAACCCTCGTCCTTGACCGTGGTCTTGAGCTGCTCGGCCTGGGCCAATGCCTGGCTGGCCTGTTCGATCTTGCCCTGCCCGGCGCTGTCGTCGCCTTTGCGGCTTTGATCCAGGCGCACGCGCGCTTCATTCATGGCTTGCAGCATCAAGCGCGAAACCTGGCTGACCTGACCGGCCTGCTCGATGAATTGCGCGCCGTCCCTGCCTTCGGAATCTTTCAGCGTATAAGCGCCGTCATCGGCAAGCCCCGATTGCAATACATCAAGATTATTGGCCACGCTGGACACCGACCAACTGGCCATTTCCAGCGCCAGGTCCTTGGCCTGGGTGAGCGAGACAAACTCGTCGAAGGCCTTGCGATAGGCGCCCAGTGACTGTTCGACATCATTCATCACCGGCACATTGGCCGCCGACGCGGCCTTGAGCTGACCGGCCAGTGCGATCAAGCCATCGACGCCCTCGTGCAGGGCATCGACGGTTTTCGGATTGCCGTGCAAGGCGTATTCCTGCTCCAGCAACCGGACCTTGAGCAAACCGCTGTTGAGCGATGACATTTGCTTGAGTCCGTCGAAGCGCTGGCTGATGGTTTGCAGGGACCACACGCCAATGCCCGCCACCAGCGCAGTCAATAACAGCACCAGGACAAACCCGACACCCAGTTTTTTCGCCATACCGAGGTTGGCAAAACGTCCTTGCACGGCCGAATTCATTGCACTTAGTCCCCTGCCAATGTCTGTAGACGCAGATTCGCAACGGGCCAGTGGCAACACAAGGCTCTGGCGCCGGAATAATGGCAAAAAGCTACGCCAACGTCGCTTTCAGAACGCTTGAGGTCGATCCCGAGCAGTGGCCTGAAAGAACGCACGGGCACGCGGGTCGCAGGCATAAGCCACATTGATACGCTGCCAGTCACTGGCCCCACCCGAGGCGTTGAAGGCGGTCTTCGATGACAACACCACACCCAGACGCCGTGCCTGAGCCAGCACCTGATCGTAGTCGGACATTCGTGATCGCGCCCAGATGAACAGGCCTCCCGCCGGCTTGCCGAAGACTTCCCATTCGGCATCCTCGAGCATTTGCAACACCGCCAGCCGGTCGTTGTTCAAGCGTTGGCGCTGACGTTGCACCAGTTTGCCGTAGGCACCGTTAGCCAACAGGCACGCCAGCACGGACTCGCAAAATCGCGAGGCGCCCATGCCAGAGATCATCTTGACCTCGGCCAGACGCGTAATGACTGTGCAATCGGCCACCACGAAACCGACCCGCAAAGAACTGCTGAGGGTCTTGGAATAGCTGCCAACGTAGACCACGCTGTCGTCCAGCGCAGCCAGTCGCGTACCACAACCGCTGCGCAAATCCGCATAAACGTCGTCCTCGATCACCTGCACGCCAAAGGACCTGGCCAGTTGCAGCACACGACGCGCCACCCCGGGCGAAAGGTTGCTGCCGGTCGGGTTGTGAAAGAAGCTATTGATGAGCAGCCCTTGAGGCCGGTGCTTGGCCAGCACCGATTCGAGCACGTCCACGTCCGGCCCGCGCGGTGTTCGCGGCACCTCGACCACGTGGATGCCTTGCAGCCTGAGCAGATCGAACAGCAACGGATAACCGGGACTTTCCACAACCACGAAATCACCGGCCTTGAACAGTGCCCGCACAATCAGGTCGAGTCCCTGACTGGCACCCGCCGTGGTCATGATCCGGTTGTCCTGTACCTGGATGTCCAGTTGCCTGAGGCGCTTGAGTATCTGTTGCCGCAAGGCTGGCAAACCCAGCGGGGTGCTGTAGTTGAACAGACTGGCCGTATCGGTACGACTGACTTGCCGGATCGCGTAAATCAGATCGTCGGTCTCGCGCCAGCTTTCAGGCAGCCCGCCACAGCCCAGCCTCAACTCAACCGACCACGGCCCATACTCGGGTTCGACCCCCTCAAACCACGCGGGTTCGTGCCTTGCGTTCGCGACCAATGCCGGGTCGGCAACTGTATAGCCGGCCCCATGACCTGCCACCAGCATCCCCTGCGTCACCAGGCGTTCACAGGCCTGAGTGACGCTTGACTGACTGAGCAAATTGATCCGCGCGATCTGTCGCACCGAAGGCAGGCGCGTACCGGGCGATACCCCGCTGGAATGGAGCCAGCAGGTCAGCGCGTCAACAATTTGCTGTACGACGGGCACCAGCGCCTGTCGGTCGATTCTCAACTCCATGAGCAAGCAAACTCCTGTTGATTTTGCGGGAAGCAGTTAATCACAGGAGAGTTCGAAGGCATGTGCGACAACGCCGCCAAAACCATTCGATCTATTTATTTGAAACACATTGCCCGGCCCCTTCGAGGAACCAAAAAAACTGTGGGAGCGGGCTTGCTCGCGAATGCGGTGGATCAATCAACAAATATGTCGGCTGACACGCCCTCTTCGCGAGCAAGCCCGCTCCCACAGGTTCCGTGTTTTCTGCATTGTGGAGTGCAGTTTCAGAACGCTGTCACGCCACCGTCCACGGCCAATGAGTGCCCTGTGGTGAACGCCGCGCCATCGCTGCACAGATACAGCACCGCGCTGGCGATTTCTTCGACCTTGCCGATGCGACCGACCGGATGCATGGCGTTGGCGAACTCGGCTTTTTTCGGGTCGGCTTCATAAGCGCGACGGAACATGTCGGTGTCGATCACCGCCGGGCACACGGCGTTGACCCGGATTTTTTTCTTGGCGTACTCAATGGCCGCCGACTTGGTCAGGCCGATCACCGCATGCTTGGAGGCTGCGTAGATGCTCATTTTCGGCGCTGCCCCCAGGCCCGCCACCGAAGCCGTATTGACGATCGCGCCGCCCCCTTGCGCCAGCAGCAGCGGCAACTGGTACTTCATGCACAGCCAGACGCCTTTGACGTTGACGCCCATGATTGCGTCGAACTCGTCGAGCGAACCGTCGGCCAGCTTGCCTTTCTCGATTTCGATGCCGGCATTGTTGAAGGCATAGTCAAGGCGACCGTAAGTATTGATCACCTCCTCCATCAGATTTTTAACATCGCTTTCCAGGGTAACGTTGCAGCGCACGAAGGTCGCCTCGCCACCGGCCGTACGAATCAGCGCCACCGTGCCCTCGCCGCCCGCCGTGTCCATATCGGCCACTACGACCTTAAGGCCCTCGGCGGCAAATGCCTGGGCGGTCGCGCGGCCAATACCGGCAGCCCCGCCTGTCACCACAACCACCTGGCCGGAAAACGTCATGCTCATTGTTATGTCCTCGAAGAGAATTAAGCGGGGAATCGCGCAGGGCCAGTCTAGCCATGGAGGTGCTGAGCGCGGCAGCACTATCAGGACTCCGGTTGGGCGCCCATGAGTTGCAGTGATGGAACAGCCGTACCAACTATCACTGCACTGGATCAACCTGCATTCGCCGCATCAGCCGAACTTGCGGCATCGGCGCTGACCGGCTATCAACAAAGCTTCATTCATCTTGAGTGCCTGTCATGACCTCCCAGACCAATCGCCAATTCCTGCTCGCCAAACGTCCGGTTGGCGCGGCGACCCGTGAGACATTCACCTACCAGGAAGTACCGGTCGGTGAGCCGGCAGAGGGCCAGATCCTGGTCGAAAACCAATACCTGTCCCTGGATCCGGCCATGCGCGGCTGGATGAACGAGGGCAAGTCCTACATCCCGCCGGTCGGACTCGGCGAGGTCATGCGCGCCTTGGGGGTGGGTAAAGTCATCGCGTCGAACAATCCGGGCTTCGCGGTCGGGGACTACGTTAACGGCGCCCTCGGGGTTCAGGATTTTTTCCTCGGCGAGCCGCGAGGTTTCTACAAGGTCGATCCGAAACTGGCACCGCTGCCACGTTACCTGTCAGCACTGGGCATGACCGGGATGACGGCCTACTTCGCCCTGCTCGACGTAGGCGCGCCGAAGGCCGGTGACACCGTAGTGCTGTCGGGGGCGGCCGGCGCCGTGGGCAGCATTGCCGGGCAGATTGCCAAGATCAAGGGCTGCCGGGTGGTTGGCATCGCCGGCGGCGCGGACAAGTGCAAGTTCCTGATCGATGAACTGGGTTTCGACGGTGCTATCGACTACAAGAGCGAAGACGTCCTCGCCGGCCTCAAGCGCGAGTGCCCGAAAGGTGTCGACGTGTATTTCGATAATGTGGGGGGCGACATTCTCGACGCGGTGTTGAGCCGCCTGAACATGAAGGCGCGGGTGGTGATCTGCGGTGCCATCAGCCAGTACAACAACAAGGAAGCGGTCAAGGGGCCGGCCAATTATCTGTCGCTGCTGGTCAATCGCGCGCGCATGGAAGGTTTTGTGGTGATGGACTACGCCGCCCAATACGCCAGCGCCGCCCAGGAAATGGCCGGCTGGATGGCCAAGGGGCAACTCAAGAGCAAGGAAGACATCGTCGAAGGACTGGAGACTTTCCCGGAGACGCTGATGAAATTGTTCAACGGCGAGAATTTCGGGAAGCTGGTGCTGAAGGTTTAAAAGCGATAGATCAAAAGATCGCAGGCTGCGCCAGCTCCTACAGGAAAACGCGATCCCATGTAGGAGCTGCCGAAGGCTGCGATCTTTTAAGCGAGTTCGGCCACTACGTCGGCCAACGCCTTCGCCGGATCAGCCGCCTGGCTGATTGGACGGCCGATCACCAGATAGTCGGAACCGGCATCCAGTGCCTGACGTGGCGTCAGGATGCGACGCTGATCGTCCTGGGCACTGCCCGCCGGACGAATCCCCGGGGTCACCAGTTGCAGCGACGGATGTGCCGATTTCAGCGCCTGGGCTTCCAGGGCCGAGCACACCAGGCCGTCCATCCCGGCTTTTTCCGCCAGGGCGGCCAGGCGCAGAACCTGCTCTTGCGGCTCGATGTCCAGACCGATACCTGCCAGATCTTCACGCTCCATACTGGTCAACACGGTCACGCCGATCAGCAGTGGTTTGGGACCTCTGCGCTGGTCCAGCACTTCACGGCACGCGGCCATCATGCGCAGGCCGCCGGAGCAATGCACGTTGACCATCCACACGCCCATTTCCGCAGCGGCCTTGACGGCCATCGCGGTGGTGTTCGGGATGTCGTGGAACTTGAGGTCCAGGAACACTTCGAAACCCTTGTCGCGCAGGGTGCCGACGATTTCCGAAGCGCAGCTGGTGAAGAGTTCCTTACCGACTTTGACCCGGCACAGCTTCGGGTCCAACTGATCGGCCAGCTTCAGTGCGGCGTCACGGGTAGGGAAATCCAGGGCGACGATGATAGGAGTCTGGCAGGCGGACATGAGTGGGCTCTCAGGCAAGTCGAAATCGGCGCGCATTGTAGCGGAACCAGCGCCGCTGCGGGACCCGATGATCGGTAAATCGTCGAAATGGCTCAGGCAAGACTAGCCCCCGAGGCCATAGGGCGGGCAGTTGACACTGGAAGAACCCCCGTGACTGCAGTTATCCGTCTACCACGTATTTGTAAGCCACACCTACCCTTTGTGGGAGCGAGCCTGCTCGCGATGAGGCCCTGTACCGCAACAAAAAGCCCACTGCCCCTCAGCGGCTCAGTGGGCTACGGATCCTGGACCTTCAGGGCAGGCGATCCTCAACCCGTGCCTGAGTCTTGCTCCAGTCGATCAACAGGCTATAGGCCACCGCCAGCAATGTCGGGCCGATGAACAGGCCGATAAAGCCAAAGGCAATCAACCCGCCAAACACCCCAAGCAGCACAATGACCAGCGGCAGGTTACCGCCACGGCTGATCAGGTACGGCTTGAGCACGTTGTCGACACCGCTGATGACGAATGTGCCCCAGATGCCGAGAAATATGGCCATCCCGTACTCGCCTTTCCAGGCCAGCCACGCGGTCGCCGGAATCCACACCAGCGGCGGCCCCATCGGGATCAGGCTGAGCATGAAGGTGACAATGCCGAGTACCAGCGCACCCGGTACTCCAGCAATCAGGAACCCGATCAGCGCCAGGATCGCTTGGGCCGCCGCTGTGCCAATCACACCGTTCACCACCCGCTGCACCGTGCCTGCCACCAGTTCAATGTAGTAGCCGGCCGGTTGACCGATCAGCCGTTCCAGCAATGTGTGCACAAACGCCGCCAGACGCGGTCCGTCACGATAGAAAAAGAACACGAAGACCATGCTCAGGGTCAGTTCGAGAATACCGCCGCCGATCTGCGCGCTGCGCGCCAGCAACCAGTTACCCACCTGTCCCAGATAAGGCTTGAGCGCCACCATCATCGCCGCGCCCTGCTCATCGATGCTGTTCCAGATCCCGACCAACCGCTCGCCCACCAAGGGAATCGAACCCAGCCAGACCGGTGCTTCGGGCAACCCCTCGACCTGCGCATCCTTGATGAATGCGGTGGCATCACGCACATGATCGGCGAGGTTGAAACCCAGCCACACCAGCGGTGCCGCGACCAGCAACATCCAGCCCAGTGTCAGCAATGCCGCCGCCAGAGATTCGCGGCCATTGAGCCAACGGGTCAGCAAGCGCATCAGCGGCCAACTGGCAAATGCCAGGACTGCGGCCCAGAACATCGCCGACCAGAACGGTGCCATCACCCAGAAGCTCGCGCCGAACAGCACCACGAGCAGGATCTGCACCAACAGGCGATCGTTATTGATCATCGAAAATCCCGAAAATATCAGTCAGCAAAAGAGTAGACGAACGCAGCGTGCACGCTCGCCCGGTACAGCCTACCGCAATAGCTCGATGTGCAGGCCAGAGCCCTCGGCACTGCCGGCTTCCATCCGCGCGGCACGCACGCCCTGGGCAATCAGGGCCTGACGCCAGGCTTCGGCGTTCGCTCCGGAAATGCTGACCCGCAAGGTGGTGTCCAGATTCAGTCCGCGGGAAATCAGGCGTAGCCAGGTCTCGTCAGGTGCGCCGCTCAACGTGGAAAAATCCAGTTCGCCGGTGCTCTTGAGTTCACGCAGCAAAGTCGCGGAGGTCGGCAGCAACTCACCCAGCGGTGCCGTAGCGTCGAACTGCTCGACATGCAGGTAGGCCTTGCGATTACCGCGGGTGATGCTGTACAGCGCGACGAGCGTGTTATCCCGTGGCGCGGCAAGTCGCAGCAGCAAATAGGCTTGTTGATCGTCGGCACCGTACAGCTTGGCGTTGCCAAAGACTTCATTGGCCCAGAGGCTGCTTTCGCCGCAATCGCGCGCCTGGCACCAAAAGAGCAACCCGGCGTCCTGCTGTTGCAATGCCTCACGGGCAGCGGTGAACGCCTCGATGGATGAGTGCTCCGCTGGCAACTCGTAGGTCACCGAAGAGACGTTGCCGCGAGAACTGACCTGACCGTCGAAACGTAACTGGCCACTGATCTTGCGGATCGAGCCCAAGGGGTAGATCCGCTCCAGTTCGGCGGCAGGGCGATAGTCGACGATCTGGGCGTCGACCATGCGCGGCACTATCGGCAGGTCCTGACTGCCCGGAACATCGGCGGCGAATAACAAGGGACTGAAACTGCACAGCACCAGCAAACTGAATGAACGCATGGATAGACTCATCGGATCAGCATGGCCTGGGCGCCCTTGATGACACTGGCTTCATCGGCGCGTTGCGGTACCTGCAGACCACGCTGTACTGCCGGCCGGGCCTCCAGGGTTGCCATCCAGCGTTGCAACGCCGTCAAGCCCTCCACCGAGACGCCCGACCACTCGTAGCCGCGCACCCAGGGAAAGGTAGCGATGTCGGCAATGCTGTACTCGCCGGCCAGGAACTCCACGCTTTGCAAACGCGTGTCGAGCACTTCGTAGAGGCGACGGGTTTCATGCTGATAGCGGTCGATGGCGCCCTGGAGTTTTTCCGGAAAGTAGCGGAAGAACACATTCGCCTGGCCCTGCATCGGGCCGATCCCCCCCATCTGGAACATCAGCCACTGCAACACCAGCGAACGTCCCTTCGGGTCGCTCGGCATCAGTTTGCCGGTCTGTTCTGCGAGGTAAATCAGGATGGCGCCGGACTCGAACACAGCGAAATCGCCGTTGGCGCGGTCGACAATCGCCGGAATCCGGCCATTGGGGTTGATCTTGAGGAAGTCCGCGGACTTCTGCTCCTTCTTGTCGAAACTCAAGGCATGCACCCTGTAGGGCAGGCCGAGTTCCTCGAGCACGATAGAGACCTTGTGGCCATTCGGGGTCGCAGCGGTGTAGAGATCTATCATGGTTGTCTCCCTTTTCAACCCGCCAAGCCTCGACAGTTGCCCGACGCAAGTCAAGGAATGGCGAAGAACCGATTGAAACAGTCTGCGACAAGATCGGCACCGGACTCGTCATTCAGGTGCAAATGGTGGCCGCCTGGCAGTTGTTCCCGGCTAAAGGGTAGACGCTCCAGCAACTCGGGGTGTTTGGCGAGCATGCCGTCGGCAGCGACCACCAGCGTTGCAGGACATTTGACCCGCTGGACGAAGGCCATGGCCTGCTCCGTGGTCAGGCGCAGTGGCGATGGCAGCGTGAGGCGATTGTCGGTGCGCCAGGTATAACCACCCGATACCGGCATCAGGCCACGCTGCGCCAGCAGCTCCGCGGCCTCGCGGCTGACCGCCACCAGGCCCTTCATGCGCGCTTCAATGGCACGGTCGAGGGTGTCGTAGACCGGTTTGCGTTTCTCCCGCAGATCCAGTTGCGCCTGCAAGGCCATGCCCATGCGCTCGGCAGCGTTTTCACCTTTGTCTGTAGGAGGAATGATGCCGTCGATCAACGCCAGGTGGGTGACCCGCTCGGGCATCGACCCGGCGATGATCAGCGAAGCGATGGCGCCCATAGAATGCCCCATCAGCGCAAACTTCTTCAGTCCAAGCTGTTCGGCGACTTGCAGCACATCGTGGGCATAGTCCCACATGGCGTAACCGGCTCCCGGCGGGCGATGCCCGGAATGACCGTGACCGGCCATGTCCAGCGCGATGATGCGCAGGCCTTTGAGCTTGGGGGCCAGACGGGCAAAGCTGTTGGCGTTGTCCAGCCAGCCATGCAGGGCAATGACCGGCAAACCGTCTTCAGGACCGAACAGGTGTGCCGCCAACTCGATGTGCGGCAGGCTCAGGCGAACTTCTTCGACGGCGTGGCTCATGCGCAATCCTGTTGTCGACGGCCGTCCCAGCGATGGAACAGGCCTTTGAGCATTTGCGCGGTATCAAGGGGACGCTCGAGCGGAAACATGTGGCCGCCGGGCATGGTCAACGACTCACCCAACGGCAGGCGGTCGACCGAACTGGCGTGATGGCGCATCACCACGCGGCTGTTGTGCCCGCGAACCACCGCCAGTGGCACTTGCAACTTGCGGGTGCTGCCCGGGCTGGTGTGCGGCACGCCGCGATAGATGCTGATTTCCGTGGCCGGGTCGAACCGCAGGCGCAGCTTGTCGCCGACCTGGTGCAAGCCATGTTGCAGGTAGGCATCGAAGCATTCGGGGTCGAAACTGCGAAACAGGGTTTTACCGGCAAAGTATTTCCGGGCGCTTTCCAGGTCGGCGAACTCTTCACGGCGACCCAGGGTACGGCCGGCCGGCGTCAGACGGTCGATGAAACCGAAGCGTTTGGCCGCACGTATGACCCATTGATCGGCTCGTGTCAGCACTGGCGAGTCGAGCATCACCACCCCGCGATACAGCTCAGGGCAGCGCAAGGCCGCATGCAGGTGCAACACCCCGCCGAAGGAGTGACCGACGCCCCACACGGGTTCAGCCTGTTGTTGCAGGTGATGGATCAGCTCGTCCACCAGGTTGTACCAGTTGTCGTCCGCCGGGTAACGCGGGTCGTGGGCGTGCTGCTCCAGATGCGTCACCTGAAACTCCGGTGCCAGCGCCGCAAACAACTTGCCGTAGGTCCCCGAAGGAAAACCATTGGCGTGGGCGAAAAAGATCTGTTGCGACATACCTGCAAATCCATGAGCGAAAACAGACGTTGATTGTCCGTAAGACCGTGTCCTACAGCAATGACCATAACTACCAGGAATGGTGGCAGGAGCTGCCGCAGGCCGCGATCTTTTGATTTCAAACCGTCAACGTAACGGCGGATTCTCACCCAGCGGCACCACCGCCATGGTCAACCGCGACACACAACTGGCCTTGCCCTCATCGCTGGTCAGCCGAATGTCCCAGACATGGGTCGTGCGGCCGATGTGGATCGGCTTGGCCACCGCCGTCACCCGACCACTGCGCAGGCCGCGCAAATGGTTGGCGTTGATTTCCAGGCCCACGCAATAGAACTTGCTGGCATCGATGCACAGGTAGCTGGCCATCGAGCCGACCGATTCGGCCAGCACCACCGAGGCGCCGCCATGCAGCAAGCCGTAAGGCTGATGGGTGCGGTGATCGACGACCATGCTGGCGGTCAGGGACTCATCGTCAAAAGCTTCGAAACGGATGTCCAGCAGTTCGCCGATGGTGTTTTTCTGGATTGCGTTCAACTGCTCGATGTTAGGAGTGGTGCGCCACAGGCTCATCGCAGGGTTTCCTTGTTGGTTTTGTTCGTGAATCAATCCTGCCACAGCACCGCTTCGCTGCGCTCGCTCCATTCTACAAAACGCTCACCGTACGCCGCCTCGATCACATTGCGCTTGATCTTCAGCGTCGGGGTGAGAAAGCCGTTTTCCACCGCCCAACTGTCCTTGACCACCACCAGGCGCCGCAGTTGTTCATGCTTGTCGAGCGCGCCGTTGACCTCCTCCAGCAGTTTTTCCAGGCTCGAATGCAGGCCGGCGCGTGCGGCCCCGCCTGCATCCTGTTGGCCGACCGCCGACAGCACGCACAAACCCAGCGGTGCACTCAAGCCATCGCCCACCACGCACACCTGTTCGATACGCGAATGCACGGCCAGGCGATTTTCAATCGGTGCCGGCGCCACGTATTTGCCTTTGCTGGTCTTGAAGATTTCCTTCAGGCGCCCGGTCAGGCGCAGATTGCCTTCGGCGTCTTCCTCGCCCTTGTCGCCGGTGCGCAGGAAGCCATCCTCGGTAATGGTGTCAGCGGTTTTTTCCGGTTCCTTGAAATAGCCGAGCATGGTCGCGCCACTGCGCACCATGACCTCCCCCGTCTCGGCGATCCGCACTTCAACTTCAGGGCACGGCTTGCCGATCCAGCCCGGTTTGTTCTGACCCGGCATGCCGATGTGGGAGTAACCGCAACTCTCGGTCATGCCGTAGACCTCCAGCACGTCCAGTCCCAGTTTGCGGTACCACTGCAACAAGGTCTGCGGCACCGGAGCCGCACCGGACAATGCGATGCGCAACGCATCCAGCCCCAGGCCGGCGAGGACTTTATGCCCGACCCGTTTGCCGATGATCGGCAGGCCAAGCAGGAAGTCGAGACGTTTTGCCGGGATCTTGCTGTACACGCCCATCTGGAATTTGGTCCAGATGCGCGGCACGCCAAACAGTGCGGTCGGGCGTGCACGCTGCAGGTCGGTGAGGAAGGTATCGAGGCTCTCGGCGAAAAATACCGTTTGGCCGGTATAAATCGACGCCAGTTCGACGAACATCCGTTCGGCAACATGGCACAGCGGCAGGTAGGACAACAACCGGTCCGACTCGTTGAGGCCAAACAACGCAGTGCCGCGTGTGGTGGCGAACCCCAGAGTGCCGAAGCTGTGCATCACGCCTTTGGGCATGCCCGTGGTGCCGGAGGTGTAAATGATGGTCGCCAGTTGATCGGCGGCAGGTTTCGGATCGTCCTGGATCGGCGAGCTGCCTTGCAGGTCGGCCCAACTGAAATCGAACGTACCTGGCGGATGCAGGGGCAGGCTGATGGTCGGCAGGTCGGGGCTGACGCCACGGGACATGCCTGGCCAATCATCGAGCTTGCCGATGAACGCCAGCGCCGCCTCCGAGTGTTCGAGCACCTGGGCAACCGACTCGGCGGTGAGGTTGGGGTACAACGGCACCGAAACATGCCCGGCCATCCAGATCGCCAGGTCGGCAATGATCCAGTGCGCACAGTTCTTCGAGATCAGGGCGATATGGCTGCCCTGTGGCAACTCCCGCGCTCGCAACCAATGGGCCGCGCAACGGGCCTGATGACCGACGTCCGCCCAGGTCAAGGTCTCGACCTGGCCGCCTCCGACAGGCTGAACCAGGAAGCGCTGGCGGGGATGACGGGCCTCACGCTCGTAGAAAACGTCCAGCGGCAAACGAAAAGCAGCAGACATGACTCGCTCCTGTGTTTTTGTTCTGGAGCAAGCGTAGTCAACCAAGCAAGTGCTTGGTTGACTATTTCATACAAAACTTTTCGGGTTATGACGTACCTGTGGGAGCGTGGCTTGCCCGCGATGCAGGCTCCGCGGTTTATCAGGCATAACCGAGTCGATGCCTTCGCGGGCAAGCCACGCTCCCACAGAAAAGCGGAGCTAAGGGTGCTTGATGCTGTTGAGCCTCATCGACCCGACCAGCAACTCATTGCTCTCCAGCTCGGCCAAGCCGGCGGTGCTGACCTTTTCCGATGGATATCCGGCGCCGTGTTGCAGGTAGCTCAGCAAGTTGCCCACCAGCGGGTTGTGACTGACCAACAGGACATCGCTCACCGCCACCATTTGCTCGGCGACTTTGTCCGGCTCTGTGTCCGGTGTCAGCCACTCGACAGTGCGGATTTCCGGCTCGAACCCCAGTGTTTCGCGCACCAGTTGCGCCGTCTGCTGCGCTCGCAGGTAGGGACTTGCGTAAATCGCCGTCAGCGGTTTCCCGATCAGTAGCGCGGCGCTGCGCAGCACTTCCTTACGACCGTTATCCGTCAGTTCCCGCTCCGAATCGTGGGGGCGGGAGCCATGCGGTACAGCTTCACCATGACGCAATACCCAGAGTTTCATAGCTTGGGTTCCTCATCTCGAGCCGGATGCGGTGCCGGTGCCACGACATGCGGCGCCTCACCTTCCGGTGTACGCGGCGTCGGCCAGTCGGCGAACGGCCAAGGCTTCTGGTCGCTGTGAAAGCTGCCGAAACGACCGATCTGCGCCAGAAACTGGCTCAGGCTGTCGCCGAAGTTCATCAGGCTGGCGCTTGGGGCGCCATAGAACAAACGATAGATCAACTGCACCAGCACGACGGCGCCGAGGATGAACTGCGCGACTTGCCACACCAGCACGAAGACGATCATCCACAACACGCGTAACAGGATGGATTCATACTTGGCTTCTACTTTTGGATCGTTCATGCGCAACTCCCTGCTTTTCTGGCAAGCGTGATTAATTGAAACCACTGGTGGAAATAAAGTCGACGTCGGTTTTCGGCTCACCACGCATTAACAGACCGATGACCTGCTCCAGCGTGCGGCCTTCGAACAGGATCGCGTGCAGCCCGGCGACCAGCGGCATGTACACGCCAACCTCCTGGGACTTGGCCTTGAGTACTTTAAGGGTGTTGACCCCTTCGGCGACTTCGCCCAGGCGCGTGACAGCCTCGTCCAGGCTCAGGCCCTGGCCGAGGGCAAAGCCGACCTGATAGTTGCGGCTCTTTGGCGAAGAACAGGTCACGATCAAGTCGCCCACGCCGGCCAGGCCCAGGAAGGTCATCGGGTTGGCGCCCTGATTCACCGCGAAGCGGGTCATTTCCGCCAGTGCCCGGGTGATCAGCATGCTCTTGGTGTTTTCCCCCATGCCCAGCGCCACCGCCATGCCGGCGATGATTGCGTAGACGTTTTTCAACGCACCGCCCAGTTCCACGCCGAAACGGTCGGCGCTGGCATAAACACGAAAGGTGCGGCCGTGCAGCGCGGCCTGAACCTGCTGGCACAGTTCTTCGTCTTCACTGGCGACCACCGTGGCCGTCAGCGCATGTTCGGCGATTTCGCGGGCCAGGTTGGGGCCGGACAGAACGCCGATGCGTGCCTGCGGGGCGATCTCTTCAAGGATCTCGCTCATCAACTTGAACGTGTGGGCTTCGATGCCTTTGGTCAGGCTCACCAGCATTTTGCCGCTCAAGCGTTCGGCGTGCGGCACCAGCACCGAGCGCAGCGCGCTGGAGGGCAATGCGACGAAACACAGGTCGCAGGCATCCAGGGTGGCCTGCAAGTCGGTGACCGGGGTAACACCGGGCAGAATCTTGATGCCTTTGAGGTAACGCGGGTTTTCGCGATTGACCCGAATGGCCTCGGCCTGTTCGGGGTCACGCATCCACTGAAGGACCTGATGCCCGTTCTCGGCCAGCAGATTAGCCACGGCGGTTCCAAAACTTCCGCCTCCCAGGACCGCAATCGGGCGCTGTTCAGTCATATGCAATCCGTTAATCCATACCAGTGGCGATGTCGGCATTATACGGGGCAGCCCATCGGCGGCCAGCCCCGACATCAAATACCTGCACCCGTAGGAAGAAGACCAATAAAACCGAGGAAAATGCAGACATCGTGAATGGAAAAGTCATTCGGCTCGGTTAACATGCGCGCCATCAATCACTGACAGGGATGTGTTGTGTCTCCGGGTGCTCCTTCACCGCGTTCGCCTCTGGTACTGGCGCTGATTTTCAGCTCGCCGGTGCTGGCCGACGACCTGTTTCTGGACAGCGAACCGCTGCCGCAAGTGCTCACGGCCACGCGCCTGAAGCAGTCGCCCGCTGCCGTGCCGGGCAGCATGACGGTGATCGACAGCGCCCTGATCCACGCCACCGGTGCCCGCGACATCAGCGAACTACTGCGCCTGGTGCCGGGGATGATGGTCGGCAACATCAGCGGCAACCAGGCCGCGGTGAACTACCACGGCACCAATGCAACTGAAGCGCGACGCATGCAAGTACTGATCGACGGGCGCTCGGTGTATCGCGCCGGCCTTTCCACCGTCGACTGGAGCGACATTCCGGTGGCCATGGAAGACATCGAGCGCATCGAAGTCTTCCGCGGGCCCAATACCGTCAGCTACGGTGCCAACGCGCTGATGGCGGTGGTGAACATCATTACCCGGCGGCCGGCCGACAGTCACGGTACGCGCATGAAGGTCACCCGGGGCCAACGCGGCATCAACGACTTTTACGCCAGCCAGGGCCTGGGCTGGGAGGATGGTGACATGCGCCTGTCCCTGTCCGGCCAGCAAGACGACGGCTTCGACACCGACCGAACGGGCGCTGATTACCATGACAGTCGTCGCCTCGATCGCTTCAACCTCGCCGTCAGCCAGAGCCTCGACGAACGGCAAAGCCTCGATTGGCAATTGAATGCCAAGGACGGCACCAACCAGCGGCCCTATACCTACCGACCGGTGTTTCCGGGAATTACCCGCGCCGGCAACGACTCCGACGTCACCGCCAAGGACTACGCCGGGTCATTGCGCTGGAACCTGGACATCAATCCCGATCACAGCCTTTATATCCAGGGCTCGGCCCAACACTGGGATCGCCAGCAAACCTGGCGCGCCTGCGACGCAGAAATCTCGTTCAGCCCGCAACTGACCGAACTCTGGCAACTGAACCCGAACTACACCGAACGCCTGGCCCGCAACATCACACGCTTCACCGACCGTGGTGCCCCGGCTGGCACACCCGCCGAGCAGGCGCTGGCCAACCAGGTACTCGATCAATGGCGCAACGGTGCGAACCAGACCGTTTGCGGTGACATCGACCAGAGCACCCGGGAAACGCGCTACGACCTTGAACTCCAGGATACCCTGAGCCTTGCCGATAACCTGCGGCTGCTCAGCGGGATGAACTATCGTTACGACCGGGCGGATTCCGAGACTTATTTCAATGGCACACTCGATGACAGAACCTGGCGGGTGTTTGGCCAGATCGAGTGGAGTGCCAGCGAACACTGGCTGCTGCAAGGCGGTGCCATGTTCGAAGATGCCCGATTGATCGGCAGCTCACTGACACCCCGCGTGGCGGTCAACTACCTGATCAACCCGCGCCATGGCTTGCGTGCGGTGTACTCCGAGGCCATCCGTTCGCCGGACATGTTCGAGAACAACGTCAACTGGAGTTATCAGGTCACCAACCTCAGGCCCGGTGCCTTTGGCCAGTCCAGCGCCCGTTATTTCGTCAAGACCCGCGGCCCCGGCGACCTCGATCAAGAGCACATGCGCTCCCGGGAGCTGGGCTACAACGGCTACTTCCCTGAAGCGGGGCTGGCACTCGACGTGAAGCTGTTCCACGACGAAATCACCGGCATGATCAGTGAACCGCTGCGCAACAATCAGTACATCGCCAGCAACGCCAACAAGGAGCGTTTTTCGGGAGCCGAAACCCAGCTCGACTGGCGTGTCGGCAGCTTCGATCGGCTGCGACTGACCTTTGCCTACGTCGATGCCGACGCCAGCAATCCGCTGGATGCCAGACAGACTGCAAGCAACAGTGGTTCGGCCGGATGGCTGCGCGATTGGGGTCAGGGCTTGAACAGTGCGCTTTTCTATTATGGCGACGACGCCCTCAACGGCTACCGCTTCGAACGGGTCGATGCGCGCATCGCCAAACGTATCGCCTTGGGCAAGGCCAGCCTGGAGCTGGCCGGGGTGCTCCAGCAACGCCTGGACAATCAGCCGACCACCTTCAGCGATAACCATTATGACCAGCGCCATGTGATGTACTTCAGTGCTGAGCTGGAACTTTAAGATGCCGTGTCGCCCGGCCTGGAGAACACCGACCTTGGGCCGGTTACTGGCGATGCTTTGCCTGTTGTTCACCGGCATGCTGGGCAGCCTGGCGGGCAACGCGGCCGAGATTTTGCTCACGGGGACCGAAGACAGCCCCGGTGTGCGGGCGTTTACCCAGGCCCTGAGCGAGTTGCGACCGAACGACAACGTGCGATTCCAGGCGCTGGCCAGTTTGCCGGTACCGGAACAACTGCCGGAAAATATCCGCTTGATTCTCCTCGACCTGCCCAGCCTCGACTGGCGCCTGCAGAACATCCAGGGCCCGGCGACACTGGTGCTGCGTATCAGCCGCCTGCAGGCCCGGCAACGTTTGAACAACTCGCTGCCGGCGCGCCTTTGCCTGCTGTGGAGCGATCCACCGCCGGACCGCCAATTACGCCTGACCCGCACCCTGTTGCCCCAAGCCAAACGCATCGGCGTGCTCTACGACAACCACAGTGAATTCCTGCTGGATGAGCTGCGTCAGGCCGCCCTCCCCCTGGGCCTTGAGGTGATCACCCAACGCTGGAACAACATTCACGACAGCCGCCCGTTACAGACCTTGCTCAAGAACAGCGACGTGTTGCTGGGACTGGACGACGCCGACCTGTACAACCCGCAAACCGCAAAGAACCTGCTGCTGAGCAGCTACTCGCGGCAAATGGCACTGATCGGCCCCAACGCGAGCTTCGTCAAGGCCGGGAGCCTGGCCAGCACCTACAGCGATCAGAGTGACTGGCTGGCGGTCCTCGACGAATTGCTCGACCGGCCACCGGCCACCTGGCCACGCTCGCACTATCCCCATCGATTCAAGGTCGCGAGCAATCCCCAGGTGGCGCGCTCCCTGGGTATCGAAGAGATAAACGAAGCGTCTGTCGCCACATTGCTGGCTGAAGGAGAACGCCGTCCATGAACCTGCGCCGTCGCTGGGACATCAACACCCGCACCCAACTCATCAGCCTCGGCCCTGCCCTGCTGCTGACCTTGTTGCTGATCAGCTTCTTCACCTTCGTGCGCATCCAGGATCTGCGTCAGGAAATCTCCCACACCGGACAGCTGATCGCCAACCAACTGGCCCCCGCCACCGAGTACGGGGTGATTTCGGGCAACAGCGAAGTGCTTGAAAGCTTGCTCAAGGCGACGCTGGCCACGCCCAATGTGAGCTTTCTGGAAATCCAGGACAGCGCCAACCGGGTTCTGGTGTATGTCGAACAACCGAACGAACACCACAATCGCGCGCAACAGCTCGAAGTGTTCCAGGCCCCCATACGGCTTCAGCGAATCGCTTTGCACAATGACTTTTTCCAGAGCAGCAAAACCGCCACTGCCGCCCCCACCGAGGACTACCTCGGCCGGGTGATCGTCGGGCTGTCCAACGATGCCTTCAGCCGGCGCCAGCAGGAAATCGTGCTCAAGGCTGCCATTCTGGCGCTGTTTGCCCTGCTGTTTACCTTCCTCGTGGCCCGACGCCTGGCGAGTAGCCTGTCGCAACCGATCCGTGATATCGGCAATGCCGTCAAGGCGATCCAGGCCGGCGATTACAAAAAACCGCTGCCGATTGTCGATGACACCGAGCTGGGGGCGCTCTCGCAACACATCAACAACCTCGCCAGCGGTCTCGAGCAGGCCAGCCGCGAACAGCATCAGGCCATGGCGCAGTTGATCCAGACCCGCGAAGAGGCGGAAAAGGCCAACAACGCCAAATCCGACTTCCTCGCCATGATGAGCCATGAACTGCGCACGCCGATGAATGGCGTTCTGGGCATGCTGCAGTTGCTGGAAACCACCGACATGACCGAAGAGCAGGTGGAGTACGCGGCGCTGGCCTCGGAGTCCACCGAGCACTTGCTCAAGGTCATCAACGACATCCTGGATTTCTCGCGGATCGAACGTTCGGAGCTGGAACTGGAGCACATCCCCTTCAACCTCGCCGACCTGATAGGCAGTTGCGCCCAGTCGTTCCAGCACAGCGCCGCGCAACGCGGTCTCGACCTGCAACTGATGATCCCCGACGACATGCGCGGCTTGCAGGTCAAGGGCGACCCGACGCGTATCCGGCAAATACTGGTCAACCTGGTCGGCAACGCGCTGAAGTTCACCGAGCGGGGCCGAGTCACCCTGGAGGCGCAATGGCAGTCGCTGGATCACGAACTGCTGTGGTTCACCTGCACCGTGCGCGACAGCGGCATTGGCATCCCGGCCGAAAGCCTGGAATTGATGTTCAACGCTTTCCAGCAGGCCGACAGCTCCATTTCAAGGCGCTACGGCGGCACCGGACTGGGCCTGCCGATTGCCCGCACCCTCGCCGAGCGCATGGGCGGCACCTTGCGCGCGCAGAGCGAGGAAGGCCGCGGTTCGGTGTTCACCCTGGAAATTCCCCTGGCCCTGCACCAGCAGACGCAGCCACTGTTGCTCCCCCGCGCGCAAACCGGCAACAGCGACGGCGAAGGGCGCAATGTGCTGCTGGTCGAAGACAACCCGGTCAACCAGACGGTCATCGAAGCCATGTTGCGCAGCCTGGGCTTCAAGGTCAGTGTCGCCGCCGACGGCGCGCAGGCGGTACGCAGTGCCGAGAGCCTGATTTTCGAAGCGATCCTGATGGACTGCCGCTTGCCGATCATCGATGGCTATGAAGCCACCCGGCAAATTCGCCAGTTACCCGGATGCACCGACCTGCCGATCATCGCCCTGACCGCCAACGCCTTGCAGGGCGATCGCGAGGCCTGTCTGTCGGCAGGGATGAACGATTACCTGGCCAAGCCATTCAAACGGGCTGATCTGCAGCAAATTCTGCAACGGTGGGTGCAGTAGTACCGGCCTTTCGACCATCTGCGACTGGCGTGAAAGGCGAAAGTGCGGCAGTCTTAGGCACCTCGACAGGCCCGAAAAGGGGCTTGAATAATAATTTCAGTGCACAAGTGTACATTCATGTCCTTGGTGCTGTGACTTTCACCACAACGCAATAGTCTATGAGTAGGCTGCCGGTTCGAGGCATGAACGCTTCGATCGGCCGGGAAGATTTGCCCCACCTGCCGCATGGGACTATTGAGGAGCTCGCATGACCAAACAAAACGCCTTTACCCGGGAAGACCTGCTGCGCTGCAGTCGCGGTGAGCTGTTCGGCCCTGGTAACGCGCAACTGCCCGCCCCGAACATGCTGATGGTTGATCGCATCACCCTGATCAGCGAAGAAGGTGGCAAGTACGGCAAAGGTGAATTGGTCGCCGAGCTGGATATCAATCCGGACCTGTGGTTCTTCGCCTGCCACTTCGAAGGCGATCCGGTGATGCCGGGCTGCCTGGGCCTCGACGCCATGTGGCAACTGGTCGGCTTCTTCCTGGGCTGGCAAGGCCTGCCGGGCCGTGGCCGTGCGCTGGGTTCGGGCGAAGTGAAATTCTTCGGCCAGGTCCTGCCGACCGCCAAGAAAGTCACCTATAACATTCATATCAAGCGCGTCCTCAAAGGCAAGCTGAACCTGGCCATCGCCGACGGTTCGGTCACTGTCGACGGTCGCGAAATCTACACCGCCGAAGGCCTCCGGGTCGGCGTGTTCACCTCCACTGACAACTTCTAAGGGTTATCCGCATGCGCCGCGTCGTTATCACTGGTCTGGGCATCGTTTCTTGCCTGGGCAATGACAAAGAGACCGTCTCCGCTAACCTGCGTGCAAGCCGCCCTGGCATCCGGTTCAACCCGGAATATGCCGAAATGGGTCTGCGTAGCCAGGTTTCCGGCTCCATCGACCTCAACCTTGAAGAACTGATCGATCGCAAGATCTATCGCTTCGTCGGCCATGCGGCAGCTTATGCCTACCTGGCCATGAAAGACGCCATCACCGACTCGGGCCTGACCGAAGAGCAGGTTTCCAACCCGCGTACCGGCCTGATCGCCGGCTCCGGTGGCGCATCGACCCTGAACCAGATGGAAGCGCTGGACATCCTGCGCGAGAAAGGCGTCAAGCGCGTCGGCCCATACCGCGTCACGCGGACCATGAGCAGCACCGTTTCCGCTTGCCTGGCCACTCCGTTCAAGATCAAGGGCCTGAACTACTCCATCGCATCTGCCTGCGCCACCAGTGCTCACTGCATCGGTACCGCCATGGAACAGATCCAGATGGGCAAGCAGGACATCGTCTTTGCCGGTGGCGGTGAAGAAGAGCACTGGAGCCAGTCGTTCCTGTTCGACGCCATGGGCGCCCTGTCCAGCAAGCGCAACGACACCCCGGAACAGGCCTCCCGCGCCTACGACGCCGACCGTGACGGTTTCGTCATCGCCGGCGGTGGCGGCATGGTCGTGGTCGAAGAGCTGGAACATGCTCTGGCCCGCGGCGCGAAGATCTACGCGGAAATCGTCGGCTACGGCGCGACCTCCGACGGCTACGACATGGTCGCCCCGAGCGGCGAAGGCGCAATCCGCTGCATGCAGCAGGCGCTGTCCACCGTCGACACCCCGATCGACTACCTGAACACCCACGGCACCTCGACCCCGGTCGGCGACGTCGCGGAAATGAAAGGCGTGCGTGAAGTGTTCGGCGACAAGGCTCCGGCCATCAGCTCCACCAAGAGCCTGTCGGGTCACTCCCTGGGCGCCGCCGGCGTTCACGAAGCGATCTACTGCATGCTGATGATGGAAGGCAACTTCATTGCCGGCTCCGCCAACATCGACGAACTGGACCCTGAAGTGGCCGACCTGCCGGTGCTTACCAAGACCCGCGAAAACGCCACCATCAACACCGTGATGAGCAACAGCTTCGGTTTCGGTGGCACCAACGCCACGCTGGTACTGAAGCGCTGGGAAGGCAAGTAATTTCCCGCTGCTGAGCCGCACATGAAAACGCCCCGACTGGTTCGGGGCGTTTTTTTTCGTCTGAAAACAGGGCAACACCACATCCTTGTGGGAGCGGGCTTGCTCGCGAAAGCGGTGAGTCAGCCGACATCCATGTTGAATGTTAAATCGCTTTCGCGAGCAAGCCCGCTCCCACAGGTTTTGCATTCAGCCTGCAGTTTCATCGTCACAAACATGAAACCTTTGTCATGAAACTCAATGGCCTGCGACCGAATGTCGTGCATTTAGCGGGCTGCAGGACTGTTTCCGTTTTTGCAAAAAACCGTTACCAAACTCGGTTATTTACTTAGCAAGCTACCAAACTCTATAACAGAGGCCTGCACACGCCTTGCTGCAGATAACAGAGATTGGAGCTAGCAGATGACTGTCAAAGTAACTGAACGCGACGATTCACATAAATCCCACGAGGGTGTAGCCGCCGGCATCCGGATCTGGGACGTGCACCAACAAGACCTGCTGGTCGGTATGTTCCATTCCGAGGCCGACGCGCAAAACTACAGGGCCGAACTGGAAATGCTCGAGCGCAAACGCGAGCTCGCAACCGGTTGAAAACAGACTCCACCACCGTGCAGCCTGCCCTTTACTGCCGGGCAGGCTGCATCCACATCAGACAACCTCGATCAGCGTCAAATGAAGGTCATCTTCGATCGGCACCGAAGGGACACTTTCAACAATCCAGCCCGCTTGAAGCCTGACCACCTCGACCTCGCCATCGCCCATTCCGTCATTGCGGATCGAAAACTGCAGCGAAGACGGATGACGCTTGGCATAGTCGAAACTCATGCCGCAGGCGATCAGGAAATCGATTTTCGCCTCGATCAGCTCAACCTGAACGTCGCGCTCGCCTTCTTTGAGACTGTAGTAATCCAGGCACAAGTTGATTGCAAAAGGGCAGCCATTGACGAGGCTATTGATGAACTTCCCTTCATAACCCCCGAAATAACTGTGCTCAGCCCACACGCTGCCGAGCTTCTTCACCCTGATCTCGATTTCCTCGGAAATTTTGAATAGCCAAAAGTCTCCTACCGAAGCCAGGTGCTTGCCAAAATCGATACCTGATACATGGCGCTTTGGCCACATCGACATCAAAGGAATATCGCCTTCATATTCTTTATTGGTGATCGCCAGCAAGTAATTAATAACATCGTAATAACTCGATTCACCTTCTCCAACCTTGATGAGGGTCGCACAGCTTCCCGCCAGCAATACAATCTTGCCATAGCGTTCCACTGGCAGCTCGGTCATCAACAAAGCTATACACGCTGGCACTTTCTCCAGATAGGCAGAGTTCAGCTCATGGAGCTCCTCTTCATTGCGGACCTCGCGCCAGGGAATGTTCCAGAAGAACTCAGGCAGGGTAAAGAAAACACAAGCGGTCTCGCCATGATCCTCGCGAGCAGCTTTTGCAGCGATCTTGATTTTTCGGCGTACAAGCTCGGCACGAGCGACAAGTTCATCGTCCAGATAATCGTGAATGGATTGCCCGAGCGGTCGCGCCTGTGAAAGCTGCGACTTGAAAGTGGATTGGCGTAACGAAGCGATACTGACAAGCATTTATTCCATCCTTGGACACTAAAGTTCATTCCATTTGCTTTCTCAAGACACAAACACCCTTATAAAAAGATATTATTTCCTGGCAAAAGAAAACCCGAAAGATCGTATCGATACAATCTTTCGGGCTCAATGTATAAATCATGCAAAGTACTAGCAAACATGTAAGCCCGCTAGAACATTGAATCTGTTACCACATCAGGTCATCAGGAATCTTATAGGCCGCGTACGGATCGTCCTCGGCGATGACCTCTTCAGTCTGCACATTGAGCTGCACGATGCGCTGCGGATCGCGCTCCTGAATCTTCAGCGCCGCCTCGCGCGGAATCACTTCGTAGCCGCCAGCGTGATGCACGATGGCCAACGATCCGCTGCTGAGCTTGTTGCGCATCAGGGTGTTGACACAGATGCGCTTGACCTTCTTGTCGTCGACGAAATTGTAGTAATCCTCGGTCGTCAGTTTCGGCAGGCGCGAGACTTCGATCAGTTGCTTGACCTGCGCGGCACGGGCCTTGGCCTCGGCTTTCTCCTGCTGCTGGCGGTTGAGCTCCTGATCGCGCTTGACCTTCTCGGCCATGGCTTCCTGCGCCGCGCGCTGCTGGGAGTCATCCAGCTCGATCTGGCCTTTGTGGGCCAGTCGCTGTTGTTTCTGCTTGTCTTTGCTGACCTGCTTGGCCTGCTTCTGGTTGACCAGCCCTGCTTTGAGCAACTGGTCGCGAAGGGAAATGCTCATGGTGCTTATTACTCACTTGGGCCACGGCTCAACCGCAGCTGGGCAAATTCTTTTCCTGACGTTTGGCTTCGCCCCACAAGGCGTCCAACTCTTCGAGGGTGCAATCTTCCATGGGACGACGGGTATCGCGCAATGCCTGTTCGATAAAACGAAAGCGTCTTTCAAACTTGCCGTTGGCACCACGCAGTGCGGTTTCCGGATCAACCTTGAGATGCCGCGCCAGATTGACCACGGAAAACAGCAGGTCACCAATCTCGTCGGCAACGGCTTCGGGATCGTTTTCCGACATGGCTTCGAGCACTTCATCGAGCTCCTCACGCACTTTATCGAGCACCGGCAAGGCGTCCGGCCAGTCAAAGCCGACCTGCCCCGCGCGTTTCTGCAATTTTGCCGAACGGGACAGCGCCGGCAATGCCGCGGGGACGTCATCGAGCAACGACAACTGTTCGGGTGCCGAAGATTTCTCCGCACGTTCTTCGGCCTTGATCTCTTCCCAGCGCTGCTTGACCTGCTCTTCACTCAGGCGCGGAACATCCAGAGGCGCATACAGGTCACCGGTGGGGAACACGTGGGGATGACGGCGGATCAGTTTGCGGGTGATGCTGTCGACTACGCCGGCGAACTCGAAGCGCCCTTCTTCGCGAGCCAACTGGCTGTAATACACCACCTGGAACAACAGATCGCCCAGCTCGCCCTGCAAGTGATCGAAGTCACCGCGTTCGATCGCGTCGGCGACTTCGTAGGCTTCCTCAAGGGTGTGCGTGACGATGGTGGCGTAAGTTTGCTTGATGTCCCATGGGCAACCGTACTGCGGGTCGCGCAGGCGGTTCATCAGATGTAGCAAATCTTCAAGTGAATACATCGATCAGTCTCTGCCCGCTCCCTGTAGGAGCGAGCTTGCTCGCGATGGACGTTAACGATGACGCGGGCGTTCTGAATCAACGCGTCGCCCTCCGGTTCTTCGCGAGCAAGCTCGCTCCTACAGTAAAGCGCCCCCGTTTTATGGCGTACGGTTACGCCGCGTTTCGATGATGTTCGGCAACTGGGAAATCCGCCCCAGCAACCGCCCCAATGCATCCAGCCCCGGAATCTCGATGGTCAGGGACATCAGCGCGGTGTTGTCCTCCTTGTTCGAGCGGGTGTTGACCGCCAGCACGTTGATCCGCTCGTTGAGCAGCACTTGCGACACATCACGCAGCAAACCGGAACGGTCGTAGGCGCGGATGACGATGTCCACCGGATAGGTGAGCACCGGCACCGGCCCCCAACTGACCTGGATGATCCGCTCCGGCTCGCGCCCGGCCAGCTGCAGCACCGAGGCGCAGTCCTGGCGGTGAATGCTCACGCCACGCCCCTGGGTGATGTAGCCGACGATGGCATCGCCCGGTAATGGCTGGCAGCAGCCAGCCATCTGGGTCATCAGGTTGCCGACGCCCTGGATCTGGATATCCCCGCGCTTGCCCGGTTTGTAGCCCGTGGCTTTGCGCGGAATCAATTCCAGCTGTTCGTTGCCGCGCTCCGGCTCGACCAGTTGCTGCGCCAGGTTGACCAGTTGCGCCAGACGCAAGTCGCCGGCACCGAGGGCGGCGAACAGGTCTTCAGCGGTTTTCATGTTGGCCTTGTCGGCCAGCTTGTCGAAATCCACCGCCGGCAGACCGAGGCGATTGAGCTCACGCTCAAGCAGGGTTTTACCGGCCGCGACGTTCTGATCACGAGCCTGCAGCTTGAACCAGTGAACGATCTTCGCCCGTGCCCGCGACGTGGTGACGTAACCCAGGTTCGGGTTCAGCCAGTCACGGCTCGGGGTGCCGTGCTTGCTGGTGATGATCTCGACCTGTTCACCGGTTTGCAGGCTGTAGTTGAGCGGCACGATGCGCCCGTTGATCTTGGCGCCACGGCAGTTGTGGCCGATTTCGGTGTGTACGCGGTAAGCGAAGTCCAGCGGCGTCGCCCCTTTGGGCAAGTCGATGGCGTGGCCGTCCGGGGTGAAGATATAGACCCGGTCGGGCTCGATATCGACCCGCAGCTGTTCGGCCAGGCCACCGATGTCGCCCAGCTCCTCATGCCATTCGAGCACCTGACGCAGCCAGGAGATTTTCTCTTCGTAGTGATTGGAACCGGACTTGACGTCGGTGCCCTTGTAGCGCCAGTGCGCGCACACGCCGAGCTCGGCTTCCTCATGCATCGCGTGGGTGCGGATCTGTACTTCCAGCACCTTGCCCTCAGGCCCGATCACCGCCGTGTGTAGCGAGCGATAGCCGTTTTCCTTGGGGTTGGCGATGTAGTCGTCGAACTCTTTCGGGATGTGCCGCCACAGGGTGTGGACAATGCCGAGCGCGGTGTAGCAGTCGCGCATTTCCGGCACCAGCACGCGAACGGCGCGCACGTCGTAGATCTGGCTGAACTCCAGGCCTTTGCGCTGCATTTTGCGCCAGATCGAATAGATGTGTTTGGCCCGGCCGCTGATGTCGGCATCGACGCCGGTGGCCTGCAATTCGTTTTTCAGCTGGCTCATCACGTCGCTGATGAAGCGCTCGCGATCCAGTCGCCGCTCATGGAGCAACTTGGCGATCTGCTTGTACTGGTCCGGCTCCAGGTAACGGAAGGACAAGTCTTCCAGTTCCCACTTGATGTGGCCGATACCCAGGCGGTGGGCCAGTGGCGCATAAATGTCGAAGACTTCACGGGCCACGCGGTTGCGCTTTTCGTCATCGGCGGTTTTCACCGCACGGATGGCGCACGTGCGTTCGGCCAGCTTGATCAGGGCGACGCGAACGTCATCGACCATGGCCACCAGCATCTTGCGCAGGTTTTCCACCTGGCCCTGGGTGCCCAGCACCAGGGATTTGCGCGGGCTCAGGCTGTCGCTGATCGCGGCCATGCGCAGCACGCCATCGATGAGTTTGGCCACCACCGGACCGAAGCGCTGGCTGACCGCCGGCAACTTGATCTGGCCTTCGCGTACGCCTCGATACAGGATCGCGGCGACCAAAGAGTCCTGGTCGAGTTTGAGATCGGCGAGGATCTCGGCGATCTCAAGTCCGGTACGGAAAGTCGAGTTACCTTCCGACCACAGATTCTGTGCCGCATTGGCTTGTTGTTCGGCCTCGCGAGCGTACTCGCAGGCTTCCTTCAAGGCTTCGCGATCCAGTGCCAGATCGACACTCACCGCGTGATCGAGCCAAGCCTCGAGATTGATACTGCCGTCGGTGTTGATCGGCTGGTGTGCTCTCACCTGTACCATCTTGCTTACCTTCCCTACGACGCAGATTCAATGCGTCAAATCGCTGACCTTCGTTGCCTGTGCGCCCACGTCGGGCTCGGTGCGCGGCTGCACGGGCGGGCCAGTCGGACCAGACGAGCATCCTAGCTCGCTTCAAATAACGCCATGGCCTCGACATGTGCCGTTTGAGGAAACATATCGAGAATCCCGGCACGTTTTAACCGGTAGCCCTGCTTGATCAATTCGACCGTGTCGCGCGCCAGAGTTGCCGGGTTGCATGACACATACACCAACCGCTCGGCCCCCAGGGTCTTGAGCTTGCGCACAACCTCGAAAGCACCGTCACGCGGTGGGTCCAAGAGTACCGCACAAAAGCCTTCGGCGGCCCATTCTGCGCCCGTCAAAGGCTGGGATAAATCGGCCTGAAAAAACTTCGCGTTATGCAGATTGTTGCTAGCGGCATTCGCCGCCGCCCGGTCGACCATCACCTGCACACCTTCCACTGCCACCACTTCGCGAGCAGCCTTGGCCAGCGGCAAGGCAAAGTTGCCCAGGCCGCAGAACAGATCGAGTACACGCTCATCCGCCGTCGGCTTCAACCAGTCCAGCGCCTGGGCGACCATCGCTTCGTTGACGCCAGCGTTGACCTGGATGAAGTCTCCCGGCCGATACGCCAGCTCCAGATCCCACTGTTCAAGACGATAGCCCAGCGACTGGTCAGTCTCGACCGGTTGCGGTTCACCGTCGCCATGCAGCCACAACTGGGCCTCATGGAAGGCGCAGAAATCCTTGAGGATGGTCATGTCAGTTTCAGACAACGGTGCCATGTGCCGCAGCAAAACCGCCAGCGTCGAGCCGCTGAACAACTCCACGTGCCCCAGTGCCTGAGGTTTGCTCAAGCGCCGCAGCATTTCCGGCAAGCGGGCCATGATCGGTTGCAAGGGCTGTACCAGCACCGGGCATTCATCGATGCCGATGATGTCCTGGCTGCCGGCGGCACGGAAACCGACTTCGAGTTTTTTCGCCTTCATGTCCCAGCGTACCGCCACGCGGGCGCGACGCCGGTAGGCGAATTCCGCACCGCTCAAAGGTGGCGCCCACTCTTCGGGTTCGACGCCCGCGACCTTCGACAACTGCTCGGCGAGCATGCGCTGTTTCAGGGCAAGTTGTTCGTTATGAGGCAGATGCTGCACGCTGCAACCGCCGCAACGGCCGGCATGGGCGCACGGTGCCGGGCGGCGCGATTCGCTGGCCTTGAACACCCGCTCGGTGCGCGCCTCGACCACTTTGCCGTGGGCGCCGAGCACACGCGCTTCAATCTCTTCACCGGCCAATGCACCGATGACGAACCAGGTGCGGCCTTCGAAAAACGCGATGCCGCGACCGTCATTGGCCAGGCGCTCGATAGTCAGGCGCTGCTTTTTACCGGTCGGGATTTGCGGGGCCTTGCTGCCACCGGTGGGCGGGAAGCGCAGGCCTCTTTCATGCTTGGCCATCAGTTGGGCGCGTCGAAAATGCCGGTCGACAGGTAACGGTCGCCACGGTCGCAGATGATCGCGACGATCACCGCGTTTTCAACTTCTTTGGACAGGCGCAGCATTGCCGCCACGGCACCGCCCGAAGACACGCCACAGAAAATGCCTTCTTCGCGGGCCAGCCGACGGGTCACGTCTTCGGCTTCGCTTTGGGCCATGTCGACGATCCGGTCCACGCGGTCAGCCTGGTAGATCTTCGGCAGGTATTCCTGGGGCCAGCGGCGGATGCCCGGGATCGCCGAGCCTTCCATCGGTTGCAGGCCGATGATTTGCACGTTGTCGTTCTGCTCTTTCAAGTAGCGCGACACGCCCATGATGGTCCCGGTGGTGCCCATGGAGCTGACGAAATGGGTGATGGTGCCCTCGGTCTGACGCCAGATTTCCGGGCCGGTGGTGGTGTAGTGCGCTTCGGGATTGTCACCGTTGGCGAACTGATCCAGTACCTTGCCGCGACCTTCGGCTTCCATCTTCTGCGCGAGGTCACGGGCGCCTTCCATGCCCTGCTCCTGGCTGACCAGGATCAGTTCGGCGCCATAGGCGGTCATGGCCGCCTTGCGTTCGGCGCTGGAGTTGTCCGGCATGATCAGAATCATCTTGTAACCCTTGATCGCCGCGGCCATGGCCAGGGCGATCCCGGTGTTGCCCGAGGTCGCTTCGATCAGCGTATCGCCGGCGTGGATCTGCCCGCGCAGTTCGGCGCAGGTGATCATCGACAGCGCCGGACGGTCCTTGACCGAACCCGCCGGGTTGTTCCCTTCGAGCTTGAGCAAAAGGGTGTTGCTGGTGACGCCGGGCAGGCGCTGCAAACGGACCAGCGGAGTGTTGCCGACGCAATCGGCGATGGTTGGGTACTGCAAGGTCATGGCGTATTCGCAATCCAGACTGCGGGGGCGCCTATCATACCGGCAAACCGACCCAGGCCATATCACGCAAAGTGTGGTGCTTATGGCTAATGGGAATAAGGCTGGTTATTGCTCCGGCGTCCAGCCCGGACCAAGCAGAAGGCCGCCCCCATTAAATGGCTCTCGGAAGTCCTCGATCCATATGAACGAAAAACTCACTCCATCAGAAATTTCCTGCAACCCATGACGGTATGCATGAACTGGTTGGCAATGGTTTTCATGGATAGTCTTTTGTTACGCGGAATGTGCACTTCACGCAATTCCGCGCCATTTACCACATTGATGACCATTTCAAATGAGCATAGAGATGAAAACACTTTTTGCGCTTTCTCTCGCCAGCCTGATTCTGGCGAGCACTCAAGCTTCGGCAGCATGTACCAGCATTCTTAATACCTACAATGGAACCGTCCCCGCCAACTCGTTCGTTATCGCACAAGGCCCTTTTACGATAACCGGTGCAAACGGATGTCGACAGGCCAATATTTCCGCCACCATTACCGCCTCAGGCGCGGGCTCTGCCCCGAAGCTATACATTGATAGGCAAACAGGTTCAACCTGGACTGAAGTCGCTGGCGGCACTGGAAATACGGCCTCAGTACTTGGACCACTGGGGACTTACAGGGTGCGCCACGAGAATACACTTAATACGGAAAGACAATACTCTGGTACCACACGCTATGCTCGATGAGCAATAACTCGCCGGTACCCGTCAATATTTTCGGGTACCGACTTATTCAAGCCTGAATACTGATGAACAGGTCATTTCTAGCTGAGTTCGCAAAATAGGAGAGCGCGTTTATCGCCTGATTAGCGCCCAGCAGCATCCTCGTCACAATCTTGAATGACTCCTGATGAGCATACATAGGCCATGCGCGTGCGTAGGCCTTGTTATCACCTAGCTTCTGGTTAAACATCGCAATCGCATTAAACTTGACGTCCTTCTCAGTTTGATGACCATTTTTATCAGTCGCCATATTACCCGATATAAAAACACATGCCACATCCTCATCTATCAGCTCAAGCTCAAAAAGCCTTGATCCAATCCTTGCCAACTCATTGGTACTAATCGACGTAAAATCGCACCCCCTTATCATATCTTTCAGCGCGCCTATTGCAGACTCGCTTTTCAAACTCAATACATCAGCAGCATCAGTTGCATTGCTTATTGTGTAAGAATTTTTTGTTTCGTAAGGGTTTTTTATGACATAGGCATCGGCTTGCATTGATAGGACGGGTGTTCTTATTGAGACATTCATTGACGCTCCTCCTTGATATTTATCTGCAAGGTAGGTATCGCCCGTCAAATTGAGGCCTTGAGCCCCTTTTTCTAATTTCAGAACTTTCATACACCAAGCATTACTTGCCGCGTAGGATGTATCCGACCTAGTTGTATGACGCAGCCCAATCCGGCTTTCACCACATTAAACTGGCGATTTATTAGCCAACAACCGTATATTCATCTGTAATCCGCACTCGGTGTTCTGCGCCCAAAGTTTCCCGCCCTGACGCCGCACCGCATTCCTTGCAATACTCAATCCCAACCCAAACCCGCCATCCCCCGGCCGCGACCCATCGAGGCGGGTAAATGGCAGGAAGATCCGCTCTAGATCGGCTTCAGCCACGCCACCACCCTGATCCTCCAACCACAGATGCCAATAGTCACCATCGCGCCGCCCGGCCAGCAGGACAATGCCGCCAGTGGGCGAATGGCGAATCGCATTGCGCAGAATGTTTTCCAGTGCCTGGGCCAGGGTGTTGAGATGACCGCGCACCCAGCAGGACGCATCCACCGTGCATTGCAGCCGGGTATCAGGCCAACCGCTTTCATAGCAGGCATTCTCCGTGAGCATCTCCCACAGCGCCTGGATCTGGATCGCTTCGTCGGGCAAACGGGTGCGTTCGGTGTCCAGCCAGGCCAGCTGCAGCGTGTCTTCCACCAGGCGCTGCATGCCATCGACCTCCCGGCCGATGCGTTCGCGCAACAGCTCCAGCCCCTGCTCACTTTCACTGGCCACCCGCAAGCGGCTCAGGGGCGTGCGCAATTCGTGGGACAGGTCGCGCAGCAGTTGCTGCTGCAAGGCCACGGTACTTTGCAGGCGTTCAGACATGTGATCGAACGCCCTGCCCAGCTCACCCAGTTCATCCGAACGTTTGGTGGTCCGGCTCGAGAGCCGTACGTTCAGTTGATCGGCACGCCAGGCATTGGCCTGCTCACGCAAGTGGTTGAGTGGCACCACCAGCAAACGGTAGAGCCCGACGCACAGCAGCAAAGTGAACAGCCCCGGAATCACGCCGTTGGTGATCACCCGCCAGAACACCCGGTATTGCCCAGGCAGAAAGCGTTCGGGCAACTCGATCACCAGGCTGCCGGCGGACGAGTCACCGGGAAACGGTATGCGCATCCACGGCCGGCCTTTCTTGTGGATGGGCCAATCGAGGCCGCGTAAAAAAGTCAGGCGTTCGACTTCCTTGTCCGTCAACGACTGATTGCTCAAGGACTGCAAATCACCGTCGATGACACCGACCCAGCCTTTTTCCCGCTGATGCATGCTCTGCAGCCAGTCATCGACACCGGCGCTCTGGCGCTGCTGCCATGCCTGCTCGGCCTCGGCAGCGTAGCGCGTCAGGGTGCCGCGGGCCTCATCGGAGAGGAACTGGTTGCGCTGTTCCATGTAACGGCCCCAGGACCAACTCAACCAGATCATCAGCAGACAGAACGCGACCAATAAACAGGCCAGTTTCCAAAACAGCGAATGCCTGCCCGGCAAGTTACATTTCATCGGCGGCGCTCAGGATGTAACCCTTGCCCCAGACGGTGCGCACTTCGCGCTCGGTGTAGCCAATGGCCTTGAGCTTGCGGCGGATCTGGCTGATGTGCATGTCCAGGCTGCGGTCATGGGCCGCGTAACCGCGCTGCAGCACCTGCTGATAAAGGAAGGCTTTGCTCAAGACTTCGTCGGCGTTGCGATGCAGTGTCTCCAGCAATCGGTACTCGCTGCGGGTCAGGCCGCCGGCCTGTTCGCCATAAAACACCTCGAAGCTTTCATCGTCGAAACGCAGGCTGTCCATCGAAGGGGCTGGCACCGCGGGGACGGGACGGCGGTCGAGGGCCACCCGCCGCAGAATGGCTTCGATGCGCACCCGCAATTCCACCATGCTGAAGGGCTTTGGCAAGTAATCGTCGGCCCCCAGGCGAAAGCCGCTGATGCGGTCGGCCTCGGCACCGAGGGCCGACATCAGCAACACCGGGGTGGAATGGCTCTGGCGCAATTGGGTCAGCACCTCCAGACCGTCCATGCCCGGCAGCAGAATATCCATCAGCACCACGTCGAAAGATTGCCGCAGGGCCATGTCCAGGCCTTCCCGGCCGTTCTGGCACCAGGTCACCTGGAAGCCGCTGCGGTCCAGATGCTCATGAACGTAGGCACCGAGCACAAGGTCGTCTTCGATGGACAGGATTCGGGGGAGGCCGGCAGTGATGGGAGTCATGACTATCTGCAAATAATTCTCAGTTGAATGATTATTCAAGATTGCCTCGCCAGGGGCAACCCGCCGCTTGGCTGTATCGCCAATGACCTGCGCGGGCCGACGAATGGCAGCAGCATTTTTTACGAAGATTGCCCGCGAGCAAATCGCTACACTGCGCAAGTGCTGCATGACGGATATATGTGCAGGTCTATGAATAGCGGGATGCAGGAGAGATGCGTGCTCAAGAAACTGGGAATCAAAGGCCGCGTGCTGTTGCTGACCCTGTTGCCAACCAGCCTGATGGCGTTGGTGCTGGGGGGATATTTTACCTGGATGCAACAGGCTGACCTGCAAACCCAACTCATGCAGCGCGGCGAGATGATCGCCGAGCAGTTGGCTCCCCTGGCGGCGCCAGCCATGGGCCATCAGGACAACGAACTGCTTGAACGCATCGCCACCCAGGCCCTGGAACAAACCGACGTACGGGCCGTGACCTTCCTGGCTCCCGACCGCACGTTGCTGGCCCACGCCGGCCCGACCATGCTCAACCAGGTGCCTTCCGGCAGTGGCATGCAGATGCTGCGCCGCAGTGGCAACGATGCGACCCGCTATCTGCTGCCGGTGTTCGGTAAACACCGCAACCTGGCCGGAGACGTGATATCCGAAGAAGCCGACCGCCTGCTGGGCTGGGTCGAACTGGAGCTGTCCCATAACAGCATGCTGTTGCGCGGTTACCGCAGCCTGTTCGCCAGCCTGATGCTGATCGCAGCCGGACTGACAGGTGCGGCACTGCTGGCCCTGCGCATGGGTCGCACGATCAACCGGCCACTGAGCCAGATCAAGCAGGCCGTAGCCCAACTCAAGGACGGCCATCTGGAAACCCGCTTGCCGCCCCTCGGCAGCCAGGAGCTGGACGAACTGGCCTCCGGCATCAATCGCATGGCCGGCACCCTGCAAAACGCCCAGGAAGAATTGCAGCACAGCATCGACCAGGCCACTGAAGACGTGCGCCAGAACCTGGAAACCATCGAGATCCAGAACATCGAGCTGGACCTGGCGCGCAAGGAAGCCCTGGAAGCGAGCCGGATCAAGTCCGAATTCCTGGCCAACATGAGCCATGAAATCCGCACGCCGCTCAATGGCATTCTCGGCTTCACCCACCTGTTGCAAAAAAGCGAGCTCACCCCACGCCAGCTCGACTACCTGGGTACCATCGAAAAATCCGCCGACAGCCTGCTGGGCATCATCAACGAGATTCTCGACTTTTCGAAAATCGAGGCCGGCAAGCTGGTGCTCGACCATATTCCGTTCAACCTGCGCGACCTGCTGCAAGACACCCTGACCATCCTCGCCCCCGCCGCCCACGCCAAGCAGCTGGAACTGGTGAGCCTGGTGTACCGGGACACGCCGCTGTCCCTGGTCGGCGACCCGCTGCGGCTCAAGCAGATCCTGACGAACCTGGTGAGCAACGCAATCAAGTTCACCCGCGAAGGCACCATCGTCGCCCGCGCCATGCTCGAAGAAGAGCACGAAGACAGCGTGCAACTGCGCATCAGCATCCAGGACACCGGCATCGGTCTGTCCAATCAGGACGTGCGCGCCCTGTTCCAGGCCTTCAGCCAGGCCGACAACTCGCTGTCGCGGCAACCCGGCGGCACGGGCCTGGGCCTGGTGATTTCCAAGCGCCTGATCGAACAGATGGGCGGCGAGATCGGCGTCGACAGCACGCCCGGGGAAGGATCGGAATTCTGGATCAGCCTGAGCCTGCCGAAAGCCCGCGACGATGCCGAAGACCTGCCCGCCGCGCCCTTGCTCGGACGTCGGGTGGCGGTGCTGGAAAACCACGAACTGGCCCGGCAGGCGTTGCAGCATCAACTGGAAGACTGTGGCCTGAGCACCACGCCGTTCAATACCCTGGAAAGCCTGACCAATGGCGTCACCGCCGCCCACCAGACCGATCAGGCGATCGACCTCGCCGTGCTCGGCATCACCAGCAACGACATGCCGCCGGAACGCCTCAATCAGCACATCTGGGACCTCGAGCATCTTGGCTGCAAAGTGCTGGTGCTGTGCCCGACCACGGAACAGACGCTGTTCCACCTTTCCGTGCCCAACCCCCACAGCCAGCTCCAGGCGAAACCGGCCTGTACCCGCAAGCTGCGACGCTCCCTGTCTGACCTGGTCAGCCCGCGCCCGATGCGCAGCGAGCCGGGCGAACCGGTGTCCAGCCGTGCACCGAAGGTGCTGTGCGTCGATGACAATCCGGCCAACCTGATGCTGGTGCAGACCCTGCTCGAAGACATGGGCGCCAAGGTGCTTGCGGTGGAAAGCGGTTATGCCGCCGTCAAGGCGGTACAGAACGAGACATTCGATCTGGTATTGATGGACGTGCAGATGCCCGGCATGGACGGTCGCCAGAGCACCGAGGCGATTCGCCAGTGGGAAAGCGAACGGCATTGCACGCCGTTGCCGATCGTGGCCCTCACCGCCCACGCCATGGCCAACGAAAAACGCGCACTGTTGCAAAGTGGCATGGACGACTACCTGACCAAACCGATCAGCGAACGACAATTGGCCCAGGTGGTGCTGAAGTGGAGTGGCCTGGCGCTGCGCAATCACAGCCCGGAGCGCTCCGGCGACGGGCACGGCGGCGCCCATGACCTGTTGGTGCTCGACCACGAGGAAGGATTGCGCCTGGCCGCGGGCAAGGCTGATCTGGCCGCAGACATGCTGGCGATGCTGCTCGCCTCTCTGGAGGCTGACCGCGAAGCCATCCGTCTGGCTCAGCAGAGCGATGACCACAACGCCCTGATCGAACGGGTCCATCGGCTGCATGGCGCGACGCGTTATTGCGGCGTACCGCAATTGCGTGCGGCCTGCCAACGCAGCGAAACCCTGCTCAAGCAACAGGACCCGAAAGCCAGCGTGGCACTCGATGAACTCGACCGGGCGATCAATCGCCTGGCAGCTCACGCGCGAATGAACGCTTGATGCAGCGCAATCGTGGGAATCAAGTATCAGCGTAAGCTCTGTGGGAGCTGGCTTGCCAGCGATGGCGGCCTCAAGGGCAACGTAGAGTTTGATCCCCTCATCGCCGGCAAGCCAGCGCCTACAGGAACGAGGCAAAGAGGAAATCATGCGTACGATTCTTTTCAGCAGCCAGAACTATGACATCGACAGCTTTCGGGCGGCCGGGCAACCGGCCGGCATCGAGCTGCAATTTCAGCCTGCGCGCCTGAGCCTCGACACGGTAGCGCTCGCCCAAGGGTATGAAGCGGTCTGCGCGTTCATCAATGATGACCTCGGCGCGGCAGTGCTCGAGCGCCTGGCCGCTGGAGGCACGCGCCTGATCGCCCTGCGCTCGGCGGGTTACAACCACGTCGACTTGCCAACGGCAAAACGTCTGGGACTGGCCATCGTGCGCGTCCCGGCCTATTCGCCCCACGCCGTGGCCGAACACGCAGTGGCATTGATCCTCGCACTCAACCGCCGCTTGCCCCGCGCCTGCAACCGCACCCGCGATGGGGATTTCAGACTGCAAGGGCTGACCGGTTTCGACCTGGTGGGCAAGACGGTCGGCGTGGTCGGCACCGGGCAGATCGGCGCCACATTCGCGAGGATCATGAACGGTTTCGGCTGCCAGTTACTGGCCTATGACCCCTACCCCAACCCGCAGGTCGAAGCCTTGGGCGCGCGCTACCTGAGCCTGCCGCAACTGCTGGCCGAATCGCAGATCATCAGCCTGCACTGCCCGCTCAACGAGCAGAGCAAGCACTTGATCAACTGCGAATCACTGGCGCACATGCAACCGGGCGCGATGCTGATCAATACCGGACGAGGCGGCCTGGTGGACACCCCGGCGCTGATCGACGCGTTGAAAGACGGTCGCCTCGGCTATCTGGGGCTGGACGTGTATGAGGAGGAGGCGCAACTTTTCTTCGAGGACCGTTCCGACCTGCCGTTGCAAGACGATGTGCTGGCCAGGCTGCTGACCTTTCCTAACGTGATCGTCACCGCGCACCAGGCCTTTCTGACCCACGAAGCGCTGGACGCGATTGCCGCCACCACGTTGCGCAACATCGCCGCCTGGGTGGCGGGCACGCCGGAAAACCTGGTCACGGGCGACTGAAACGGATCGAAGGTCATCGGCCTGCGCGATGCGGCATGCAAGCCCGTGCTAGCATATCGCGCATATTTGGAGGACCCATGGTCGAACACGATTTCCGCTACAGCCTGATGAACCCGCAACACACCCTCACCGAATGCCGCGCCCTGGTGCCGGGGCGTTATCAGGTCACCGGCAACGGTGGCTCGATTCGCAACAACGACGTGCTGGTCGTGACCCTCAAGGGCGCCAAGGACTTGTCCATGCGCCTGACCGTCGAAACGGTTCGCCACCTGATCAATCCGCCCGGCCAATGGGTCGCGGTGGCCAGCGGCCCGGTGTTCGGCGAACTGGCGATCCATACCTGGCAAGTGAACTGCGACAGCTGCGCCAAAGCGCTGAGCTTCGAGTTCGCCGTCGACGCCAAGCTGGGCAACAAGGCCGAAAAACCTGCTGCCACCGCACGAATTGCCGAGCTGGGCTGGACCACCGTCGGCGAGAAACACCTGTGCCCGAAATGCCAGGAGCCTGCGTGATGAAACGCCTCGCCCTGAGCGCGATGGCCGGTGCCAGCCTGCTGGGCTGCGCCGCCGAGCCGGTGCAGCTTGAACACAATCGCAGCTACATCCTGGAGTGGATCGGCGAGCGGCCGCTGATGGACTACAGCCACCTGACCATCACGCTCGGAGAAGATGGCCGGGCCTATGGCAATGGCGGCTGCAACCACTGGTTCGCGCCGTACATCCTGGATGGCGACAAACTGACCTTCGGCAAAATCGGCAGCACCCGCAAACTGTGCGCGCCGGCGCTGATGGAGCAGGAAAAACGCTTCCTGCAGGCCCTGGAAAACGTCCAGCGCTGGGACGTCTCCCCGATCGAGCAGATCCGCTTCTGGCCAGCCGAAGGCAAGCCACTGCGTTGGTGGCTTGAGGAAGGTTGATCCGCAAAAAAGATCGCAACCTTCGGCAGCTCCTACAGGATTAGACGTAAACCTGTAGGAGCTGCCGAAGGCTGCGATCTTTTGCCTTAATTTTTTGCCTGCAACGCCTCAAGCTTCGCCATCACCCCCGCCGCCGTCTGTTCACCCATCAACTGCTCACGCACCTTGCCCTTGTTATCGATGATGTACGTCACCGGCAATGCCTCGCTGCGCGGCAATTCGAACAATTCGGCAGGGTCCTGGGCCAACACCGTGAACTTGATCCCCAGTTTCTCGCTCGCGTCCTTCAGTTCCTGACCCTGGACATTGTCGAAGTTAACCCCGAACACACCGATTTTCTTGCCCTTGAGTTGCTCGGCCAAGGTGTTCAACTCCGGGATTTCGGTACGGCAAGGACCGCACCATTCTGCCCAGTAGTTGAGTACCAGCCATTTGCCGTCCAGTCGGTCGGCAGCGATCTTGTGGCCGTCCTGGTCGATGCCATAGTCATTCCCGCAGCCCCCCAGCATCAACGCTCCGATGATCGCCAATGCTGCTGCCAGTCGCCTTGTCATGTCGTGTTCCTTGTCAAAAATTGAATGCGCCTGCGACCCATCGCCTCTCACGGTTCTGGATTGCGCGCTGCACAGTTAGAATAGCCGCCACCTTACGCAAGATGCGAACCGCTCATGACCGATCTGACGCTTTATCACAACCCGCGCTGCTCGAAATCCCGCGGTGCGCTCGAACTGCTAGAAGCCCGTGGCCTGACCCCGACCGTGGTGCGTTACCTGGACACTCCGCTGGACACCTCGCAAATCCAGCGCCTGCTGGGCAAGCTGGGGATCAGCGCACGGCAACTGCTGCGCACCGGCGAGGACGAGTACAAGACCCTCAATCTGGCCGACAGCAGCCTGAGCGAAGCGCAATTGATTAGCGCCATCGCCGCCCACCCGAAACTGATGGAGCGACCGATTCTCGAAGTCGGTGACAAAGCCGTCATCGGTCGCCCACCGGAGCAGATTCTGGAACTGTTGCCATGAGTGCACCGTACATTCTGGTTCTGTACTACAGCCGCAGCGGCTCGACCAACGAAATGGCCCGGCAGATCGCCCGTGGCGTCGAACAGGCCGGGCTTGAGGCCCGCCTGCGCACGGTGCCGGCAATTTCCACCGAGTGCGAAGCTGTTGCGCCGCAGATTCCCGACGAAGGCGCGCTGTATGCCAGCCTCGACGACCTGAAGAACTGCGCTGGCCTGGCACTCGGCAGCCCGACCCGCTTCGGCAATATGGCCGCACCGCTCAAGTACTTCCTCGACGGCACCAGCAACCTGTGGCTGACCGGCGCCCTGGTGGGGAAACCGGCCGGCGTATTCACCTCCACCGCGAGCCTGCACGGCGGCCAGGAGACGACCCTACTGTCGATGATGTTGCCGTTGTTGCACCACGGCATGCTGATCACCGGCCTGCCTTACAGCGAATCGGCACTGCTGGAAACCCAAGGCGGCGGCACACCCTACGGCGCCAGCCACCACGCCGGTGCCGACGGCAAAAGCGGCCTGGATAGCCATGAAGTGGCGCTGTGCCGCGCGCTGGGCATGCGCCTGGCCAAGACTGCACAGAAACTGGAGAGCTGAAATGGCCAGGAAGCCGAAGATTCTCCCCGCCATTGACTGGCTCGAGCCTCGGGTGCGGGCGATGCGTGTCATCAGCCTGCTGTGCTTTTTGGGACTGGTGGGCCTGCTGTGCGTCTACTACCTGCTGATCGCCGACCTGCATGGCGCCCGGCCATGGGTGATTCTGCTGATCGAACTGGTGCCACTGCTGATACTGGCGCCGGGCATGATCATCGGCAGTCCTCGCGGGCATTCATGGATGTGCTTTGTGGTGAACCTGTATTTCATCAAGGGTGCATTGGCCGCTTATGACCCGAACCGGCAAATCTTCGGTTTGCTGGAGATGGGCGCAAGCCTGGCGGTGTTTTGCTCGGCACTGCTGTATGTGCGCTGGCGTTATCAGTTGAACCGCAAGCTGGCTGGCGAGGGCGAGACGTCCGTCGCCTGACAGAAAAGATCGCAGCCTTCGGCAGCTCCTACAGGGGAATGTGTAAACCTGTAAGAGCTGCCGAAGGCTGCGATCTTTTTGGCCACCCCACCCATCAATGATTGACGGTGTACGCCAGCATCATCGAAATCTGGCTCATCGGCCGCCCGCCACTTTCCGCATGCCACTGGTTGAACACGTCCTGCACCAACGCCAGGTCGCGCAGACTGCTCGGCACCTTGTCGATGATGCCCTGTGCATTCAAAGCCGCGACCACATCGTAGCTCGGCACAAAAGTGTCCTTGCCGATCATCCGCAGGAAGCGCGGGGCTGACAGGCCACCCAACTGATGTCCGCGTTTTTTCAGGAAGGTCCAGAGCCCGACGATATCGGTCACCGGCCAATCGGCGATCAGCTCACCGAAGCTGCCCTTTTCATGCGCCACGTCCAGTATGAACTGCGCATTGCGCGGCACACTCTTGAGCTTGCCCAGGTGACGGATGATCCGTGTGTCCTGCATCAGCCGCTCAAGGTGCTCGGCGCTCATCAGCACGACTTTTTCCGGGTCGAACCTGAAGAACACTTCTTCGAAGGCTGGCCACTTGGCGTCCACCAGACTGTGTTTGAGCCCGGCCCGGAATACCCGTAGCGCCATCATCGAGAGGTAGCGGTCATCGCTAATCTTGCGCAGCTGCGCGGGAGTCTTGGGAACGGGCAGATGGGCTTCCAGTTCAGCCGCCGAACCGAAGCGGTTCAGGCAGTATTCATTGAGCCACTTGTAATCGCGCATGCCCTCTCCAGTAATCTGAAATAAAACGAAAAAACCTGTGGGAGCGAGCTTGCTCGCGATAGCAGTGTGTCATTCAACATTGAAGTCGACTGACATGGCGCAATCGCGAGCAAGCTCGCTCCCACAGTAGTTGTGGTTAGAGGTTGACCACGTTGACGAAGCGCGATGCGGCGCTTTCGTCGATCTTGAGGCTGGTGAAGTCAAACAGGTTGCGGTCCGCCAGTTGCGACGGGATCACGTTCTGCAGGCTGCGGAAAATGCTCTCGGTACGGCCCGGGGTCTTGCGTTCCCAATCCTGCAGCATTTCCTTGACCACCTGGCGCTGCAGGTTTTCCTGGGAACCACAGAGGTTGCACGGAATGATCGGGAATTGCTTGAAGTCCGAGTAGGCCTGGATGTCTTTTTCGTTGCAGTAGGCCAGCGGGCGGATCACCACGTTACGACCATCGTCGGCGCGCAGTTTCGGCGGCATGGCCTTGAGCGAACCGTTGAAGAACATGTTCAGGAAGAACGTTTCGACGATGTCGTCGCGGTGGTGACCCAGGGCCATCTTGGTCGCGCCAATTTCATCGGCGAAGGTGTAGAGCGTGCCGCGACGCAGGCGCGAGCACAGCGAGCACGTGGTCTTGCCTTCCGGAATCAGCTCCTTGACCACCGAATAGGTGTCTTTCTCGACGATGTGGTACTCGATACCCAGTTCTTTCAGGTAGGCCGGCAGCACGTGCTCCGGGAAGCCCGGCTGCTTCTGGTCCATGTTCACGGCCACGATCTCGAACTTGATCGGCGCGACCTTCTGCAAGTGCATCAGCACATCGAGCATGGTGTAGCTGTCCTTGCCACCGGACAGGCAGACCATGACCTTGTCGCCGTCTTCAATCATGTTGAAATCGGCAACCGCCTCACCGGCCTGTCGGCGAAGGCGCTTTTGCAGTTTGTTCTGGTTGACCGTGAGAGTGCCCATGACGCGAAATCCGTGAGGTGTGACGAAAGGCGGGCATTTTACGCAAATTCTTTGCACTTGTGGCGAGGGGGCAACATCTCTAGCTCACCTACAGACCCTGCAGCGATTAACAACCGGGTTTACAGCGCAATTTGCTCTAAAGCCCCTACACCCTCTGGGGAAACTCCTCCCTATACTGCGACATAAGGTCGCTTACATATTTCAGACCTGTGACTTGCTTGGCCGCATTGGCCCGTAGGCGCTCCACTGGGGGGCGACGGTAAAGACAAGAGGAGTGACTGGCATGATCCATCACGTAGTGGGGCTCTTCACCCACCCTGACCAAGAATGGAAAGAAATCCGTGGCGACCAGGAGGAAAGCATCAGCCACATGTACCTGACCCATACGCTGATCCTGGCGGCCATCCCCGCCGTATCTGCCTTCATTGGCACCACGCAGGTCGGCTGGGTCATCGGCAATCGGCCTCCCGTGATGTTGACCGTAGAAAGCGCGATATGGATGACGGTCATGTCGTACCTGGCGATGCTCGGAGGTGTCGCGGTCATGGGCGCATTCATTCACTGGATGGCCCGCACCTATGACGCCAACCCAAGCCTGGCTCGCTGCATTGCATTTGCAACCTACACCGCGACACCTTTGTTCATCGGCGGCCTCGCGGCCTTGTACCCGCACTTGTGGCTGGGGATGATCGTCGGCACTGCAGCCATCTGCTACACGGTGTACTTGCTGTATGTGGGCTTACCGACGTTCATGAACATTCCATCTGACGAGGGCTTCCTGTTTTCAAGTTCAGTGCTCGCCGTAGGCCTGGTGGTGCTGGTCGCCATCATGGCGTTCACTGTGATTGTCTGGGGACTCGGCGTGGGGCCGGTCTACACCAATTAGCCGCTCATCACCGAAAGTCAGAAATGCCGATAAAGGCCGCCGCGAGGTGGCCTTTTCATTCTTCAGCAAGGAGAAAGTCCACGACCATTCGGCAACCTGGTGATTCGCACGGCCCGAGGGTTGCGGCATACTCGAGCGCTCTGGAGATCCATCAAGCATGCCCGAGCAACTCAATTCCCGCGTCGAAGACTGTTTCCAACTAGCCGAATCTTTTTTCAAACGACCTTTCAAGCGCCCTGTGGTGAGCCTCAAGCTACGCGGGCAAAAAGCCGGTGTCGCGCATTTGCACGAGAACCTGCTGCGCTTCAACCCGCAGCTGTACCGGGACAATACCGAGGATTTCCTCAAGCAGACCGTGGCCCATGAAGTCGCGCACCTGATCGCCCACCAGCTGTTCGGCGACCGCATCCAGCCCCATGGCGAAGAGTGGCAATTGATCATGCGCGGCGTATACGAACTGCCGCCCAATCGCTGCCACACCTATGACGTCAAACGCCGCAGCGTGACCCGTTACATCTACAAATGCCCATGCGCCGACAGCGACTTCCCGTTCTCGGCCCAGCGCCATAGCCTGGTGCGACAAGGGCGGCGGTATCTGTGCCGGCGGTGTCGCAACACCTTGGTGTTCAGTGGGGAGATGCGGGTCGAGTAGCGAGATTTGCGGTGGCTGTACTGGCCTCTTCGCGGGCAAGCCCGCGAAGAGGCCAGTACAAACACTAGAGAATCACTTTGTTACTCCGCAGCTCTTCAATTCGCTCAACGCTAAACCCCAACTCCCCCAACACCTGATCGGTATGCTGCCCCAGCGCCACGCCGATATGCTTCGGCTCAGGCAACCCTTGCGAAAACTTCAACGGGCACGCCATCTGCGCCTGGGTTGAGCCATCGTCCCGCGGCACGTCGGCAACCAACTCCCGCGCCTGCAACTGTGGATGACACAGCGCTTCTCCCAGGCTCAACACCGGTTCGACGCACGCATCCAGTTCCGCGAACAGCGCACGCAACTCGGCAAAATCATGCTTTTCGAATTCGACCTTCAGCGCATCTTTTAGCTTTTTCTGATGCGCCGGTTGCGGTGACAGGCCCAGGCCAGCCAGTTCCTCCAGTCCCAACGCCGTGCACAACTGCTTCATGAACACCGGTTCCAGACTGCCCACCGACAGCCAGCGCCCGTCCCGGGAGCGGTAGTAATCGTAAAAGCTGCCACCATTGAGCACCTGGTTTTCCGGCCCCGGCTCGACGCCACAGGCCAGATATCCGGCACCCGCCAGCGCATTCAGGCTGAACGCGCAGTCGGTCATGCTGACATCCAGGTGCTGGCCCTGACCGGTTTGCTGCCGGGCGATGACCGCCGCCAGCAAGCCAATCACCCCGTGCAGCGAACCACCGGCGACATCCGCCACCTGCATGCCCAACGGCAGTGGCCCACTGTCGGTTCGGCCGGTGTAACTCGCCAGCCCGGACAAGGCCAGATAGTTGATGTCGTGGCCGGCGCGGTCCTTGTAGGGGCCGGTCTGGCCGTAGCCGGTGATCGACACATAAATCAGTTTTGGGTTGATCGCCTTCAGGGCCTCATACCCCAGCCCCAGTCGCTCCATGACACCGGGGCGGAATTGCTCCAGCACGATGTCGTAGTCCTGCAACAGCTGCTTGATGACATCCAGCGCCTCAGGCTGTTTGAGATCCAGGGCGAGGCTGCGCTTGTTGCGGTTGAGGTAGGCATGGCTGGCCGACACCCCTTGATCGTGGGGCGGCAACACCCGCAGCAGATCCATGCGGATCGTTGATTCGATGCGCAGCACTTCGGCGCCCATGTCCGCCAGCAGCAACGAGGCGAACGGCCCCGGCAGCAGTGTCGAGAAATCCAGAACCTTGAGTGATGCCAATGGACCGAGCATGAACGTTCTCCTTCAACGAAGCCTCCAGCCTAGGCAGCCAACGACATTGCAGCAATCACCTTATGCGCCACTTGCAATGACCGTTACGCTCAAACGCCAGGCATGAAAAAACCCGCCGAAGCGGGTTTTTCATTACAACAAGACTTACTTGGCGTTAGCCGGGGCTAACTCTTCGTCGTGGCCCAAAACATCGTCTTTAGGCTCGTCGGCAATGCCGCGTCCGCCCGAAGCCAGTTCGGCTTGCAGCACGTCGGTGTCCAGTTCCTTGACCCACTTGGCCACAACGATGGTCGCCACGGCGTTACCGATCAGGTTGGTCAGGGCACGGGCTTCGGACATGAAACGGTCGATACCGAGAATCAGCGCCAGGCCGGCAACCGGCAGGTGGCCGACGGCGGACAGCGTTGCAGCCAGTACGATGAATCCGCTACCGGTCACACCCGCAGCGCCTTTGGAAGACAGCAGCAAGACCACCAGCAGGGTGATCTGGTGCGTGATGTCCATGGGCGTATCGGTTGCCTGGGCAATGAACACCGCGGCCATGGTCAGGTAGATCGCAGTACCGTCGAGGTTGAACGAGTAGCCGGTCGGGATCACCAGGCCTACTACGGATTTCTGCGCGCCCAGACGCTCCATTTTGATCAGCATGCGTGGCAGCACCGATTCCGAAGAAGAAGTACCGAGCACGATCAGCAGCTCCTCACGGATGTAGCGGATCATTTTCAACACGCTGAAGCCGTGCATGCGGGCGATGGAGCCCAGCACGATCAGGATGAACAGCAGGCAAGTGATGTAGAAGCACGCCATCAGTTGACCCAGTTGCACCAGCGAGCCGACACCGTAGGCACCGATAGTGAACGCCATGGCACCGAAGGCACCGATGGGCGCGAGCTTCATGATCATGTTGATGATGTTGAACATCACGTGGGCGAAGCGATCGATGAGGTCCAGCAGCGGCTTGCCGTAGGCTCCAAGGCGATGCAGGGCGAAACCGAAGATCACCGAGAACATCAACACTTGCAGGATGTCGCCGGTGGCGAAGGCGCCGACGATGGTGCTAGGGATCACGTTCAGCAGGAAGCCGACGACACTTTGGTCGGCACCGGCCGCCACATAAGCGGCAACCTTGGAGGCATCGAGGGTGGCGACGTCGATATGCATGCCATTACCTGGCTGCACAATGTTGACCACGACCAGACCGACCAGCAAGGCAATGGTCGACACGATTTCGAAGTACAGCAGAGCATAACCACCGGTCTTGCCGACGGACTTCATGTTCTGCATGCCGGCGATGCCGCTGACAACGGTACAGAAGATGATCGGGGCGATGATCATTTTGATCAGCTTGATGAACCCGTCGCCCAGTGGCTTAACGGCCACACCGAGCTGTGGATAGTAGTGACCGAGGGCAATACCGATGACAATTGCAACGATCACCTGGAAATACAGGGATTTGTACAGTGGCTGACGAGTCGTCATTGCAAAGTTCCTCAAGGGTGCCCGGTGACAACATCCATCTGTTGCCCGCAACACCGCAATTGCGAACCCTCCTGCACTGGAGGGATTTGTTTTTTCGAGCTGCGCAACGGCAGGCCTCTGGACGTTGTATCGCAAGCCCCGTGCCACCTTCCGTAAAATCCCTGCATGCCTTTTGATATCAGGGGTTGCAGCAAACTCCCTGTCACCGAACGGTTACATGCATGTGGCGGATTTCCGCCCTTCCACTATAAGTCGTCCTGCAATTTGGCGGATATCCGCCCTGTTCATGCCCGCAGCGCGCAGCTACCATCCGTCGTTCAACGGTCAGGCCTGCTGCCATGCGCGAACGCACCATCGCCAGTCATTTCGCTCTCGCCGCCCTGGGTGGTGCGCGTCGGCACGGCTACGATTATTCGGGCCTGCTACAACAACTGGGGATCAGCCCCGAGTTGCTTGATGAACCCCGGGCGCGCATCGCTCCAGAGCAATTCACCCAACTGATTCAGGCCTTATGGCTGGCACTGGACGACGAGTACCTGGGGTTCGGGCAAGCCCCGAGCAGACCGGGCAGCTTCGCGATGATGTGCCATGCCGTGATCCACTGCCGCAGCCTGGATAAGGCACTCAATCGCGGCTTATTGTTTTACAGCCTATTCCCCGGGGCTCCACGCTTGACCCTGACTCACGAGGACGAATGGGTCCGCCTGAGCCTGGACGACTCGCAGCTTTGGGACCCGGACCACTTTCTGACCGAGGCTCTGCTGGTGATCTGGCACCGTTTCGGCAGCTGGCTGATCGGCCAGCGCATTCGCCTGGAACAGGCCACGTTCAGCTACTCCCGACCGGAACACGGCGCCGAGTACGACCTGCTGTTTTCCTGCCCGCTTGAGTTTTCCAGCCCCCAGAGCAGCCTGTTGTTTCACAGCCGCTACCTGGCCATGCCGCTGTTGCAGGATGAGCGCACCCTCAAGCATTTCCTCGAGCGCTCCCCCGCCGACCTGCTCTCGCGCCCGGATGATGGCGACAGTTTGAGCAGCCGCTTGCGGCGCTTGCTCAGCCGCGACAGTTCACGCTGGCCCGACCTGGAAGCCGTGGCCGCGCACTTGCACATCAGCCCGCAAACCTTGCGTCGGCATTTGAGGGAAGAGGGTTCGAGCTTTCAGGAACTGAAGGACCAGTTGCGCCGGGACATCGCGATTTACCACCTGAGCCGCGCTGACCTGTCGTTGCAACAGATCGCCGAGCAACTGGGGTTTTCCGAACCGTCGGCGTTTCACCGGGCGTTCAAGAAGTGGACCGGGCTGACACCGGGGGCCTATCGGGCGCAGGAACACTGAATTTCCAGGCCAATTTTTTTGCTGTCTTCACTGGCCTCTTCGCGAGCAAGCCCGCTCCCACAATGGCCGCAGTTGTTCACAAATCATCTGACTCACTCAAAACCCTGTGGGAGCGGGCTTGCCCGCGAAGAGGCCCGAAAGAACACTATCAAACGCAAGGTCAAACCACCGGGAAATGAATCCGGAACGCCGCCCCGCCCATCGGTGAATCCCCCAGGGTCAGCTGGGCGCTGTAGCTCTCGATGATGTCCTTGACCACCGCCAGGCCGATGCCCTGCCCCGGATGCTGACGGTCCAGCCGCTCGCCGCGCTCGAGAATCCGTGCTCGCTGATCCTGTGGTACGCCGGGGCCGTCGTCCTCGACACACAACTCGGTGCCGCTGAGGGTTTCACGCACGCTGATGCGTATTTCGCCGAGGCACAGGCGATAGGCGTTTTCCAGCAGGTTACCCATCATTTCCAGTAAAGCGCCCTGCTCGATCGGTACATGGCACGGGTCGGGCAGGTCGAACGCAACGTGCACGCGCTTGTCGCGATAGACCTTGTCCAGCGTGTCGCACAGACTTTTCAGCACCGGGTGCAAATGCACCTGATGACGTACCAGACCGCTCTTGCGCAGACTGGCGCGCTGCAACTGGTAGCTGATCTGCTGGCTCATGCGCTCGATCTGGGTTTGCAGCACCCAGGCCTGATCGCGATCCTCGGGACGCTGGGCCATGTCTTCACTGACGCCCTGCAACACCGCCAAGGGCGTTTTCAGGCTATGGGCCAAGTCGTCGAGGGAATCACGGTAGCGACTGCGCTGCTCACGTTCACTGTGCAGCAAGCGGTTGAGGGAACCGGTCAGGCGCAGCAATTCCCGGGGATGTTCCTCGCTGAGGCTTTCGCGGGTGCCACCTTCGATCTGGTCCAGCTCCTGGCTCAAGCGCCGCAATGCCTGCAAACCCCAAGTCAGGCCGATCCACAACAACGCCAACAGCACCAGCAGAGCCGCGCCAAAACCCAGATAGAGATTTTCCCGCAGGCCCTCGAGGGTTAGTTCGTACTCGCGAACCGGCTGCAACGCCACGATGCTGAAGGCTGCACTTTTGCCGCCGAGCAACTTGACCTCGACGTCGTAGACGAAGAACTCCTGGCCGTTGGCTTCGCGGATGCGCGCAAACTCGTTACCACGTCCGTCATAGCGTGGCTTGTAATTGATGCGCTCTTCCCGGGTCGCCTTTGAGCGCCAGACCAGACGCCCTTCACGGTCATAGATATAGCCGAGCAGCCTGCTATCGGTGAGGTTGAAGCGTTCGTCGGGCAATTGCGCCGGCATCTGCAGGCTGTTGTTCTCCACCCGGGCGGCGGAGATCAACGTAGTCACGTCCGATGCCAGACGCTGCTCGATGGAGTCCTGCAACGCCAGGCTGAACGCACCCTGCATCGCCGGCAGCAACGCCAGCATGAACAACACCGCCAACAGCGTGGCAGCGAGCATCAAGCGAATGCGCAGCGAACGGATCAAGTGCAACGCTCATTGAACAGGTAACCCAGGCCGCGCACGGTGTCGATCGGCTTGAATCCGCCCGGCCCCTCCAGTTTTCGGCGCAGACGGCCGACCAGCACCTCGATCACATTCGGATCACGCTCGTCGTCATCCGGGTAGAGCTGTTCCATCAAGCGGTCCTTGGGCACCACTTGCTGATGGTGGCGCATCAGGTATTCGAGAATGCGGTACTCATACGCGGTCAGTGCCAGCGGCTGTTCGTCGAGGGACGCCTGCTTGCGGTTGAGATCCAGCAGCAAGGGACCGGCGACGATGGTCGACTGGGTGAAACCGCTGGAGCGGCGCAGCAAGGCATTCAGACGAGCTTCCAGCTCTTCGAACTGAAACGGCTTGACCACGTAATCGTCGGCGCCGGCGGCCAGGCCTTCAACCTTGTCCTGCCAGTTGCCACGCGCGGTGAGGATCAGGATCGGGAAGACCTTGCCACCTGAACGCAACTGGCGGATCAGGTCGAGCCCGCTCATGCCCGGCAGACCGAGGTCGATCACCGCCAGGTCAAAGTTGAACTGCGCTGTCTGGTACAGCGCCTCCTCGGCGTTGGCCACGGACTCGACCACATGGCCGCTCTCCGTCAGGCGGGTTTGCAGGTGATGACGCAGCAATGCTTCATCTTCGACGACCAGCAGTTTCATAACGCTCTCCCGGGCAAATCAACATCTCCAGAGGCACAACGTCGCACCTCAATGGCTAACAGGGCAACGCCGGATCAGTCACTCGGGCTGATCCGGCGCAGGCCGTTCACGAAACGCTTGTCAGAAAGCGTAGTTGGCGGACAGGTAAGTCTGGGCGCTGCTGGTCAGGTCTAGCGAACCCTGCTTGCTGCCACCGCGCTCACTCATCTCGGTGCTGGCGTTGCTGCGCAGGTAACGGTAACCCAGTTCAACCGAGGTGTTCTGCGAAACCTGTTGCAGCACACCCACCTGGCCACCGATGGCATAGCCAATATTGCTGTCGCGGCTGAAGCCTGGCGACTCCTGGGTCATTTTGGTCAGGCCCGCCGTGGCGCCGCCGAACAATTTGGTGCTGCCGCCCACCGGGTAGAACAGATCGTAGCTGCCCAGGAGGTTTTCCTGACGCAGTTTAATGCCGTTGTGCGAGCCCGACACGTTGTCGTAAGTGGCGTAGTAACGGCCCTGGCTATTCTGCTGGCCCAGACGAACACCCCAGGTGGTGTCCTTGCCGATCACACCATCGGCGCTCGGGTGATTTAGGTTGTCATTCAGTGCGTGAGATTTTTTGATCTTGTCGCTGGTTTGTCCAAGAGTAAGGCTGGCGAAGTTGTCGTCGGAGGCGAAGGCTGCGGTGCTTGCGCCCAGAACCGTGAATGCCAGAAGCAGTTTTTTGAATGCAGTCATTGGGGAGTTTCCTCATGTGCCGTTTGTTTTTGGGGTACGGGGCAAGGTTACGCACCGCGCCCTGAACTCCCCCTGAACGCACTCTGAACCTGAGCTGAACCGCCCTTTCCCGAATGTTTCGACACGTTTCAACAGGAGACCCGACCCTGCGCATGTTCTTCGTTGCCCTTCTGCTGGCCTTGAGCGGGCTCAGCCAGGCTGCCATCCCAGTGCAAGGTTCCAGGCCGGGCTCGAACTACTGAAAAAACAACCGCAGACCGATCCACATAAAATCGCCGCCATCTGCTACTACCCAGTCCCAAGCCAACCCGGCAAAATGCCTGACATGAATTCAACCCCCGCCCTGCCCTTCTGCTGCACCCCCCTCGATGACCACTGGCCGCTGCCGTTGGTGTTGCCCGATACGGTCCTGTTGAGCACTCACTTCGATAGCGCCCGACTGGCCAGCGATGACTTTCAGCGCAGCGCAGTGGAGGTGCCGGCGAGCATTCAGCGCTCTGTCGCCAAACGGCAGGCGGAATTTCTCGCCGGGCGGGTGTGTGCCCGGGCCGCGTTACAACGCCTGGAAGGTCTGAGCGTCATTCCGGCCATTGGTGAAGACCGGGCACCGGTCTGGCCTGCTCATATCACGGGTTCGATCACCCACAGCACGGGCCGGGCCGCGGCGATTGTCGCGAACAAAAGCCATTGGCGCGGCCTGGGCATGGACCTGGAAAACCTGCTCAATGTCGAACGCGCCGAACGCCTGGCCGGGGAAATCCTCAACCCGCCGGAGCTACAGCGCATGGCGCTCGGTCCTCGCGAGCAACGGGCGTTGCTGGTGACCCTGACGTTCTCGGTCAAGGAAAGCCTGTTCAAGGCACTCTATCCGATCGTTCAGCAACGGTTTTATTTCGAACACGCCGAAGTGCTGGAGTGGCGTGAGTCGGGTGAGGTGCGGTTGCGACTGCTCACGGATTTGTCCCGCGAATGGCGCAACGGCACCGAGCTGGATGCGCAGTTCGGGGTCAAGGATGGGCAGTTGTTGAGTCTGGTCAGTATCAAGGCCTGAGGGTTTTCGGAGCTTGGCAGGGCCCCTTCGCGAGCAAGCCCGCTCCCACAGGTTTTGTGTCGTACACAAGTCAACTGTGGGAGCGGGCTTGCTCGCGAAAGCGGTTGAACATTCACCGGAAATCTCAACGCTTCTCCTGATTGCGCGGCCAGCTCAGGCTGAAACACGCCCCACCCAGACTCTTGCTCTTGCCGATCAACGCACGCCCGTCATGCCAATGGATGATGCGCCGCACGATCGACAACCCCAGCCCATGCCCGCCCGACGCACGGGTGCGGCTATCGTCCAGACGCAGGAACGGCGTAAAGATCTTCTCCCACGCCGACTCCGGCACCCCCGGTCCGTCATCCTCGATATCCACCCGGCAGCGTTGCTGCCCCACCTGATAGCTGATGGTCACCCGTGATTGAGCATGGCGCATGGCATTGCTCACCAGGTTCTGGATCGCCCGGTGCAGATAACGCGGTTCGGCCTCGACCCAGGCATCGTCGTTATCAGCGGCCGACAGGCACAAACCCCGCTGTACCGTGACGTCGGCCCGCAACGGCGCCAGTTCCTCAATCACCTGGTTGACCAAGGCATCCAGATCGATCCGCTGAAAGTTCAGTGCCGGAGAACCCTGTTCGAGCCGCGCGTAGGTCAGCATCTCGTCCACCAACCGGTCGAGATCCTCGATGTCGTTGTCCATGCCCTGGCAGTATTTTTCCAGGGCTTGCGGCGTGGTGGCCGAGCCGATCATCTCCAGGCCAAAGCGCAGGCGCGCCACCGGCGTGCGCAATTCGTGGGACACCGCGCGCACCAGTTCGCGCTGGATCGCCAACAACTGCTGCAAGTGCTCGGCCATGCCGTTGAACGCCGAGGCCAGCCGTCCCACCGAGTCCGCGCCGCGCGCTGGCACGCGGGTTTCCAGGCTGCCCTGGGCAATACGCGTAGCGGCGGCCTCCAGGCCACGCAAACGCCGCTCGAGCTGGCGCACCAACAGATAAACGATCAAACCGATCAGCGTCAGGCCCAGCGCGGCGATCAGCACCAGCCATTGCGGGGGATAAGGATTCATCTGATACAACGGGCCGATTTCCAGGACCCACGGTGTTCCGACCATGCCGGCAAACACCCGGATCGAATCGCCTTCCTTGCCCAGCGCCATCACGGTGTCGCCCTCGGACACCCGGCGGCTCTGGTCTTCGTCCATGTCCGCCTCGTCAACCGTGACCAGGCGCAGGTCGAAGCCAAAGCCCTTGTCCTGCTTCAATTGCGCCAGACGCAGGGGCTGATCGGCAACGGGGGTGCGCACCAGTTCATCGGTCAACAGGTAGATGGTCGCCCGGGCCAGTTGCTCGCTGATCTGCTGCACTTCGCCGGTCAGCATCAACTGTTCCTTGTCGCTGACCAGCTTGTAGACCTTCGCCGCGTGCGGGCCGGTCTGCTCCACCAAAGCCTGGCCGCGCAACACACGAGTGCGCTGGGTAAGGTCCAGGTCAGTCTCGGCAAAGGTTTTCAACGCCAGCGGAATGCCCAGCAACCGCTCCCACACCAGCAAGGCCCGATGGCGCTCGGTCTGATTCATCGGTTGCAGGTTGTCGGCCATCAGCGAAAACGTGCCGTGGGCCAGGCGCTCGCGGTATTGCTCGCTGCGCACCTGGTTGAGCAGGTGCAAGGCCAGCACACCGAGCACCGCCACCAGAATCAGCGCGGCACACATGCCGCCATAGATACGCAGGAAGATCGAGTTCACAGGGTCTGGTCTACGCAAGCCTCGGGAACGAACAGATAGCCTTTGCTGCGCACGGTCTTGATCAGCCGTGGATGCTCCGGGTCATCGCCGATCTTGGGGCGGATGCGCGAGATGCGCACATCGATGGAACGGTCCTGACCGTCATAACCGATACCTCGCAGCGCAGTGAAGATCTCTTCCCGGGAGAGAATGCGCCCGGCATTGGCCACCAACAGCCAGAGCAAGTCGAATTCGGCACTGGTCAGTTCGATGCCGTTGCCCTGCAACCAGGCCTCGCGCAAGGCGTTGTCGACGATCAGCGGGCCGAACTGCAGACGCCGCTGTTTTTCCGGGGCGACTTCAGGCGTTTCGCTACGGCGCAGCAGGGCCTGGATGCGCGCCAGCAGCAGGCGCGGGCGTACCGGTTTGCAGACGTAGTCGTCAGCCCCCAGGTCCAGGCCGAGAATCTGGTCGGTATCATCGGTGCGGGCGGTGAGCATCAGGATCGGGCCGTCGTAACGGGCGCGGACCTTGCGGCAGATGCTCAGGCCATCTTCACCGGGGAGCATCAGGTCGAGGATCACCAGGTCCGGTTGTTCCTTGATAATGCGGTTCGCAGCGAGGGCGCCATCCCCTTCGATCGACACACGCAGGCCATTGGCTTCCAGGTAATCGCGGGTCAGTTCGGCCAGTCGCTGGTCGTCCTCCACAATCAATACCTGCCAGGCTTCTTGCTCCACGGGTGACCTCTGCTTGCCAAAACCGCTAATAAGAAAGGATCCGCCCGTTTTCTTGTAATGATTCGGGGGGACAAATATGTATACACGCTGGGCCGAATGTATAAACGCCGCCCGTCGAGAACACAAGCGGGTAAATGCGTTCGGACAACGCGGTTTTTTGTGATAGGGTTCGCGCCCTTAAAAATCCGACCGACCGTTTTCGATCGCAGAAAATCGCTGAAAAAAGGTCCGGTCCAGCAGCGTCGCGGCCTACACGCTGGTTCCCTCTTTCACACACAATTTACGCACAGGTTTATCCACAGGTAGTACGTTGCAATCCCCCCCTAAAACGCATTATCTTGTAGCCCGGCGCTAAAAAAACCCTAGATATAGGGTTTTGCGCGAAAAACCAAACACAAACCAGACACCAATTTCAAGCGCTTTTATTGCCTCTGTCCGGTTGAACCAAACGTATTTTCGAAAGACCAAACCGCGCATGCGGATGGCTACTGTGTTTCGGCCCCGAGTGGTGAAAACGGTACGGGTGTTGCAGTCCCAACTGTCACCTGCAAAGGACCATGGTTTCAGGCCCAAGGCGTGAGACCAAAGACTTCGGCATGGAAGCGGCGCCCCATAAAGCCCCCTTCCTACTGTCCCGAAGTTGTTATGCCCGGCGCTCGCCGGTTGTAGTGCTTCAGGACGGAACGGTGGGCACCGTGATGGTGCCCAAACAAACATAGAGAATGTGGAGACACTCCCCCATGCAAACCGACACAACTCGCGAGAACCCGCAGGGCACCTTGCCGCAGGCCGCTGATTCGAATTCGGATCTGTCCGCCACCGCGCCTGGCCAACTGCGCGTGATCAAGCGTAACGGCACTGTCGTTCCCTACACCGATGACAAAATCACCGTCGCCATCACCAAAGCGTTTCTCGCAGTTGAAGGCGGCACCGCTGCTGCCTCGTCGCGAATCCACGACACCGTTGCCCGCCTGACCGAACAGGTCACCGCGACCTTCAAGCGTCGCATGCCATCGGGCGGCACCATCCACATCGAAGAAATCCAGGACCAGGTCGAACTGGCCCTGATGCGTGCCGGCGAGCAGAAAGTCGCTCGCGACTACGTGATCTACCGTGATGCCCGTTCCAAGGAACGTGCCGTTCGTACCACCGAAGAGCCGGTACAAGCGCACCCGTCGATCCGCATCACCCGTGCCGACGGCAGCCTGGCGCCGCTGGACATGGGCCGCCTGAACACCATCGTCACCGAAGCGTGCGAAGGCCTGGAAGAAGTCGACGGCGACCTGATCCAGCGTGAAACCCTGAAGAACCTGTACGACGGCGTGGCCCTGACCGACGTCAACACCGCCCTGGTGATGACTGCCCGTACCCTGGTTGAACGCGAGCCGAACTACTCGTTCGTGACCGCCCGCCTGCTGATGGACACCCTGCGTGCCGAAGGCCTGGGCTTCCTCGGCGTCGCCGAAAGCGCTACCCACCACGAGATGGTCGACCTGTATGCCAAGGCGCTGCCGGCCTACATTGCCAAGGGTATCGAGTACGAGCTGCTGAACCCTGAGCTGGCCTCCTTCGACCTGGAAAAACTGGGCAAGGCGATCAACCACGAGCGCGACCAGCAATTCACCTACCTGGGCCTGCAGACCCTGTACGACCGTTACTTCATCCACAAGGATGGCGTGCGTTTCGAACTGCCGCAGATCTTCTTCATGCGCGTGGCCATGGGCCTGGCGATCGAAGAAAAAGACCGCGAAGCCCGTGCCATCGAGTTCTACAACCTGCTGTCGTCCTTCGACTACATGGCTTCGACCCCAACCCTGTTCAACGCCGGTACCCTGCGTCCACAGCTGTCGAGCTGCTACCTGACCACCGTGCCGGATGACCTCTCGGGCATCTACCACGCGATCCACGACAACGCCATGCTGTCGAAATTCGCGGGCGGCCTGGGCAACGACTGGACGCCGGTTCGTGCGCTCGGTTCGTACATCAAGGGCACCAACGGCAAATCCCAGGGCGTGGTTCCGTTCCTGAAAGTCGTCAACGACACCGCCGTTGCCGTTAACCAGGGTGGCAAGCGCAAAGGCGCTGTGTGTGCCTACCTGGAAACCTGGCACATGGACATCGAAGAGTTCATCGAGCTGCGCAAGAACACCGGTGATGACCGTCGTCGTACCCACGACATGAACACCGCCAACTGGATCCCTGACCTGTTCATGAAGCGTGTCTTCGATGACGGCAAGTGGACCCTGTTCTCGCCATCCGAAGTGCCGGACCTGCACGACCTGACCGGCAAGGCCTTCGAAGAGCGCTACGAGTACTACGAAGCCCTGACCGAGTACCCGGGCAAGGTCAAGCTGTTCAAGACCATCCAGGCCAAAGACCTGTGGCGCAAAATGCTGTCCATGCTGTTCGAAACCGGCCACCCGTGGCTGACCTTCAAGGACCCGTGCAACCTGCGTAGCCCGCAGCAGCACGTCGGCGTGGTCCACAGCTCGAACCTGTGCACCGAGATCACCTTGAACACCAACAAGGACGAGATCGCCGTTTGCAACCTGGGCTCGATCAACCTGCCGAACCACATCGTCGACGGCAAGCTGGACACCGCCAAGCTGCAACGCACCGTGAACACCGCCGTGCGCATGCTCGATAACGTGATCGACATCAACTACTACTCGGTGCCGCAAGCGAAGAACTCCAACTTCAAGCACCGTCCGGTCGGTCTGGGCATCATGGGCTTCCAGGACGCCTTGTACTTGCAGCACATCCCTTACGGCTCCGATGCTGCCGTCGATTTCGCCGACAAGTCGATGGAAGCGGTCAGCTACTACGCGATCCAGGCGTCCTGCGACCTGGCCGACGAGCGCGGCTCGTACGAGACGTTCCAGGGTTCGCTGTGGTCCAAAGGCATCCTGCCGCTGGATTCGCAACAGATCCTGATCGAGGCCCGTGGCCAGAAGTACATCGATGTCGACCTGAACGAAACCCTGGACTGGGCACCGGTTCGCGCCCGTGTACAGAAAGGCATTCGTAACTCCAACATCATGGCCATCGCACCGACCGCGACCATCGCCAACATCACCGGCGTATCGCAGTCGATCGAACCGACCTACCAGAACCTGTATGTGAAATCGAACCTGTCGGGCGAATTCACCGTGATCAACCCGTACCTGGTTCGCGACCTCAAGGCTCGCGGTCTGTGGGACTCGGTCATGATCAACGACCTGAAGTACTACGACGGTTCGGTGCAGCAGATCGAGCGCATCCCGCAGGAACTCAAAGAGCTCTACGCGACCGCCTTCGAAGTGGACACCAAGTGGATCGTCGACGCCGCCAGCCGTCGTCAGAAGTGGATCGACCAGGCTCAGTCGCTGAACCTGTACATCGCCGGCGCCTCGGGCAAGAAGCTGGACGTTACCTACCGCATGGCCTGGTACCGTGGCCTGAAAACCACTTACTACCTCCGTGCCCTGGCCGCGACCAGCACCGAGAAGTCGACCATCAACACCGGCAAGCTGAACGCTGTTTCCAGCGGCGGCAACCACGGTGAAGATTCGGTCCTGGCAGCGCCTGCCGGCCCTGCTCCAGTGCCGAAGGCTTGCGCCATCGACGAGCCGGATTGCGAAGCTTGCCAATAAGCTGAGCCGACAAGCGCCGCAAGGCGCTTACTCGAACCCCCCGATCTGCCTCTGGCGGGTCGGGGGTTTTCTTTTGCCTGTCTGTAGGAGCGAGCTTGCTCGCGATGGTCTGGAGGGCACCGCGTGTATCCAGACAGCACGCGTTATCGTTAACGACCATCGCGAGCAAGCTCGCTCCTACAGGTCTTTCTTTCGAGCACAAAAAAAGCCCCTCTTCCGAGGGGCTTTTTTATGCGGCGCTATCCAGCATCAAGCCATCTGAATGATGGTCTGCATGATGGTGCTCTCGGTAGAAATGGTCTTGGCGTTCGCCTGGTAGTTGCTCTGCCCCTTGATCAGGTCGACCAGTTCGTTGGTCAGGTTGACGTTGGACTCTTCCAGGGAATTGGAAACGATCGACCCCAGGGTGCCAGTCTGCGGCGCATCGTAGCCCGGGATACCCGAGGTGTAGGTTTCTTTCCAGCTGGAGCCGCCTACCGGCTGCAGGCCTTGCTCGTTGGTGAAGCTGGCCAGGGAAATCTGGCCGATCGGCTTGGTCTGGTTGTTGCTGAAGTTGGCCAGCAGCACACCGCTGCCGTCGATGGTCAGGTTGGTGATCTGGCCAGTGGCATAACCGTTCTGCGATGGAATCGAACGCGCGGTGTCGGCGTTGAACTGGGTGGTGTTGGCCATGGCGATGGTCAAGCCAGCCGGATCGGCTGCGGCGCCGTTGGCTGTCCAGACGCCATTGGTGACACTGCCCGGAGTCCAGTTGGTGATCTTCAGGTCACTACTGATCACCGAAGTCGGTGGCGTGGTTGGCGGCGTCACGGGTGTGCTGACCGAAGTCAGTTTGCCGGTGGCATCGAACGACATGGTCGAAGCAATCGGAGCGGTAACCTTGGGATCACTGCCATCGGGGTTGCGACCATCGATCAGGGTGTAGGTGTCCCAGGTGTTCGCGCCAGTCTTGACCATGTATTGATCCATGGTGTGCTGGTTACCCTGAGTATCGAAGATCGGGGTACTGAACGACTTGGTAAAGGTCTCGGTCTTGGACGGGTCGAACTTGTTGGCCGCAACCGTCTGGTCGATCACCGGCGACGTCGAGTTCAGGTTGATCGTCGACGACACGTTGCTGGTGGACTTTGGCGCCAGGTTGGAGGTGTCGATCCGCAGGTCGGTCAGCACGCCGTTGACGATCTTGCCGTTGGAATCCACGCCGTAGCCTTGCAGGCGGGCAGTACCGTCGCTGTTGGTAACGTAGCCGTCCTTGTCGGTCTTGAACGTACCGGCACGGGTGTAGGTCAGCGAACCGTTGTTGCTCAGGACAAAGAAACCGTTGCCCTGGATACCCATGTCGAGCACGTTGCCGGTGTTGCTCACGTCACCCTGGGTGAACTGCTGGGAAACGTTGGCCAGGCGCACGCCGTTGCCGACGGTCTTGCTGCCGGTGCCCAGGCGAGTCGCCGAGTACACGTCTTCGAATTCTGCACGGGACGATTTGAAACCGGTGGTCGCGACGTTGGCGATGTTGTTGCCGGTCACGTCCAGTTGTTTGTTGGCTGCAAAGAGACCGCTAAGGCCGATATTGAAAGACATCATCCACTCCTTTATGCCGGGTTAGTCGGCTTTACATACCAATGGTTTGTACTTTGGACAGGGCAACGCTGCCCAGCCCGGCCAGATTGAGCATCAACTCACCGCCGGTCTGGCTGATGGTCACGCTGTTGACGGTCGCGGGCAGGTTGGTGATCAACGCGACGGACTGGCCATCGATCGTGGTCGTGGCGCCGAAGGTGTAGGTGCCCGCAGGTACCGTCTCACCCGCATCGTTCTTGCCGTCCCAGATGAAGCTGGCGTTGCCGGCCTTCTGCGAGCCGAGGTCGATGGTGCGCACGGTCTTGCCCGTTGAATCGGTGATTTTCAGGGTGGCGGACGCCACCGAAGACGGCACCACCACCGTGCCGCTGAGGCTCTTGGTGGTATCGACCACAGCCTTGTCGCCCGGCGCGATGACCGAACGGCCGACCAGCGACGACGCCTGCAAGGCCTGGGACGAGTTGTAGTTGCTGGCCAGGCCGCTCACGGTGTCGTTGAGCGTGGTGATGCCTTCCAGGCTGCTGAACTGCGCCAACTGGGCCACGAACGCACCGTTGTCCTGAGGCTCCAGCGGGTTCTGGTTTTTCAACTGGGTCACCAGCAACTGCAGGAACGCATCCTTGCCCAGGGCCTGGTTGCCCGAGGCGCTGCCGGCTGCCGAGGCGAGGCCGTCAGTCGTGGTGTTGGTCTTGATCGAAGAGTTGGCCAGGATGTCGTTGAGGCTCAAACCACTGGTGGAATCGGTAACACTCATCTGAGTCGCCCCTTATCACTGACCGAGAGTCAGGACTTTCTGCATCATGGTTTTGGCGGTGTTCATCATTTCGGCGTTGGTCTGGAACGAACGACTCGCGGAAATCATGTCGGCCATTTCTTCAACCACGTTGACGTTCGGGTAGTAGACGTAGCCCTTGGCATCGGCGGCCGGATGGTTCGGCTCGTAGCGCGCCTCGAGATTGCTCTGGTCTTCGACCACACCCAGCACCTGCACACCTTGGCCGGCGGCGTCCTGGTTCTGGAACAGCGAGTCGCTGCCGCCGCTCTGGCCGCCCTGGAACATGGTGGCGAACACCGGGTGACGCGCGCGGTAGGTCTGGTCGATGCTCGACGAGACGGTCTCGGCGTTGGCGATGTTCGAAGCGACGGTGTTCAAACGCGTGGTCTGCGCACTCATGCCGCTACCGGCAATGTTGAAAACACTGGATAGAGACATGGCTTACTCTCCGCGCAGGGCTGATACCAGCCCTTTGAATTTGCTGTTGAGCAGGGTGAAGCTGGCCTGGAAATTGACCGCGTTTTGCGCGTAGTTCGATTGTTCCAGCTGAGCGTCCACGGTGTTCTGGTCGATCGACGGTTGCATCGGCGTGCGATACAGCAACGACTCGTCGCCATTGCCCAGACCTTCAGCTTCGATATGACGGTTGTTGGTCATGTTCAAGGCGAAGGTGCCGCTTTTGGTTTTCTCGTTCTGCTCGGCGAGCACTTTCGAGAAGTCCAGGTCCCGAGCCTTGTAGTTCGGGGTATCGGCGTTGGCGATGTTATTGGCCAGGACTTCGGCACGCTGGGCGCGGAAGCCCAGGGCTTGTTCGTGGATACCGAGCGCTTTATCGAAGCTGATGCTCATGTCGGGAAACCTTCGGGTGACCTGATTTTTCGTAGGATCAACTTAGCAAGCCCCATGCCAATTCAATAAAGCCCGGAAACCGGGGCTTTGCCGGACATGGCAACGCGGCAATGCCAGAAAAGCGGCAACGGTTTTCCGCCGCCTGCCGCTTTTCTGCCGCTTGATCCACTTTCGAGAGCACCACCTAACAACTGTGGGAGCGGGCTTGCTCGCGAAAGCGGTGTGTCAGAAAAACAAATACTGACTGACCAGACGCTTTCGCGAGCAAGCCCGCTCCCACAAGGGATTTGTGGTGTGTTGGAGAGATATTGCGGACAAAAAAAGGGAGCCCTTGAGGACTCCCGCCAACCGTTCACTTCGCCTGGTAAATGATCCCCGGGCTGCACTGGACCATCTGGTAATGATCCGGCAAACCGTTCAACGCTTCGGAAGCGCCGAGGAAGAGGTAACCACCGGGCTTCAACGTGCTGTGGATGCGCAACAGGATGTCCTTCTTCACCTCGGCGGAGAAGTAGATCAGCACGTTGCGGCAGAACACGATGTCGAACTTGCCGAGGCTCGCGTAACTGTCCAGCAGGTTGAAAGAACGGAATTCCACCCGGCTCTTGATCGGCGCCTTGATCGCCCAGCGTCCCGGCCCTTTCGGGTCGAAATAACGCTGCAGGCGCTCGGGCGACAGACCGCGGCCGATGGCCAGGCTGTCGTACTCGCCGGTCTTGCAGTTGTTCAGCATGGTGCCGGACAGGTCGGTGGCAACGATCTGTACGCCCATCCTCAACTGGCCCATGTTGACCCGTTCGAACTCGTCGATGGACATCGACAGCGAATACGGTTCCTGGCCCGACGAGCAAGCCGCCGACCAGATACGCAGACGCTGGCCAGGGCTGGCCTTGATCGCTTCGGGAAGGACCTTGTTCTTCAAGACTTCAAACGGGTAGGTGTCACGAAACCACAGGGTTTCGTTGGTGGTCATGGCATCCACCACCTGTTCGCGCAAACCGCTGCGCGGCTGGGTCTGCATGCGCTGAACCAGCTCCCCCAAAGACTTGATGCCTTGCTGTTCCATCAGTTTGTTGAGACGGCTGGAGACCAGGTACTGCTTGTTTTCACCGAGCAAAATGCCACAGGCTTTTTCCAGGAATACCCGGAACTGTTCGAAATCCAAATTACCCGTAGACAATGATGCCGCCTCTTAAATCGTGTTGACTGCCAGGGGCGCAGGCCCCTAGCTGATATCTGCTGCTTTGATCCGGTCGACTACCCGGGATGCCAGGTCATCAGGACGGAATTTGGCCAGGAAGTCATCGGCACCGACCTTCTTGACCATCGCCTGATTGAATACCCCCGACAACGAAGTATGCAGGATGATATGAAGCTTTTGCATGCGCGGGTCGTTGCGGATTTCCGCCGTCAGGGTGTACCCGTCCATCTCCGGCATCTCGATGTCGGAGATCATCATCAGGAACTCTTCTTCCGGCTTCTTGCCCTCATCGACCAGTTTGCGCAGGTAGTCCAGCGCTTGCCGACCGTCGTTCAACGCCACCACTTCGACGCCGACCGTTTGCAGGCAACGCGTGACCTGCTTGCGCGCCACCGAGGAATCGTCGACCGTCAGCACGCGCAACGAGAGCGCCTTGTGCTGGGTTTCAACATCCACCACGCCGACGGAAATCGCTTCCGGCGTCGGTGCCACTTCTGCGAGAACCTTCTCGACATCGATGATTTCGACCAACTGATTGTCGACCCGCGTCACCGCCGTCAGGTAGTGATCGCGCCCGGTGCCCTTGGGTGGCGGATGGATCTCCTCCCAATTCATGTTGACGATGCGCTCCACCGAGCGCACCAGGAAACCCTGGGTCTTGGTGTTGTACTCCGTGATGATCACGAACGGATTGTTCTTGTCCTTCAACGCACCGGAGCCGGTCGCCATCGCCAGATCAAGGATCGGAATGGTCGCCCCCCGGATGTTCGCCACGCCGCACACGACAGGACTGGACTTGGGCATCAACGTCAATTGGGGGCATTGCAGCACCTCCCGAACCTTGAACACGTTGATCCCGTACAGCTGCTGGCCGTCGAGACGGAACAACAACAGCTCAAGGCGATTCTGCCCCACCAGTTGCGTGCGCTGGTTTACCGAATCCATTACACCAGCCATGCCCAGACTCCTACACCAACGCCAAGTGTTGTTGCGACGCGCCTTCATCACTAAACGGCACGGCGCTTGCTTTTTTAATCGTTATGAACACAGAACCGACATTATTTCGACGCCTGACCACACCCTACCGCAAATTACTCGGCGTGCTGGCGGCTGTTTGCCTGTTCAACACTGGCAGCCCTGCCCTTGCTGACGCGGTTACCTTGCCTGACATGCTTATCGGCGTCACTCAGGGCTTTCTTGAATTCACCGTAGAGGACTATCTGGCAACCAGTCAAACGGAAGGTCGCTACGAGATCCAGGTCAACCCGCTCGACCCGCGCATGCACATGCCCATGTGCGACAAGGAATTGACAGCCACGCTCGAGAGTCCCAGGCCGCTGGGACGGGTCACGGTCAAGGTCCGCTGCGAGGGTGCCTCCCCCTGGACTGTCTTCGTACCCGCTCAAATCCGCCTGTTTCGCGATGTCGTGACCACCGCCCGACCACTGCGCCGTGCCGCCATTGTCGAGCCTGGGGATGTGGTGCTGCGCGAGCGCGATATCAGCCTGATAAGCCAGGGCTACCTGACCTCCCTCGACCAGGCGATCGGGCAGCGACTGACCCGACCAATGGTCACCGACCAGGTGATTACCCTGGTGCATATCGAACAGGCCGAGGTGATCCGCAAGGGTGATCAGGTGGTGATTACCGCCCGCAGCGGTACGCTCAGCGTGCGCATGCCCGGCGAAGCCCTGTCCAACGGCAGCCTCAGCGAACAGATCCGTGTGAAGAACCTCAATTCCCAGCGGGTCATCAAGGCGCAGGTCATGGCGCCGGGGCAGGTGGAAGTGTCCATGTAAGGCGCTCTGTTCATCGGAATGTGGCGCTTGCCGCGGCGGTTCCCTAGACTGTGCTCCATGCAGGGCAAGCGCTGACGCGCGCGAGGTTCATTGATAAATGAGCCTAAAGTTTTCCAGGGAATGGCCGAAACCATGGCAAGCGTCCAAATTCCCAGAGGTTTTTTTATCATGGTCATCGATTTCAGCCGTTTGAACAGCTCCTCGTCCCTTACGGGCAGTACACGTACCAGCGCCAGCAAGGAAAGCGCCGAAACCGGCAAAACCGCGCCGCTGGAATCCGCGGCCGAACAGGCCGGTACCGTTAACAGCGGGGAATCGGTACATCTCAGCAATGAGGCTCAACAGTTGCAGAAGGTCAATGACAAGCTGCGCGATCAGCCTGCCGTCGACAAAGCCCGGGTGGCCGAGTTGAAAGCAGCGATTGCCGATGGCAGCTATAAAGTCGACAGCAACCGTGTAGCCAGCAAACTGCTCAACTTCGAAGCCCAGCGCTAGGCCACCGCCGGCGCCAGGCTTTTGGACGCTTAAAACCCAAGGCCAGCCATGCACGACACCAATTTACTGCAACTGATCACCGACGACTTTGCTCCAGCGCAACAACTGCTGGACTTATTGCAGACCGAATCCCTCGCCTTGCATGGCCGTGACATGCCATTGCTCGAGGACATCCTGGCGCAGAAACAGGCATTGGTCGTCCTGCTCGAACAGCATGGCCGCAAGCGCAGTGAAATTCTCGCCAGCCTCAACCTGCCGACCAACCGCGGCGGGCTGGAGCAACTGGCCAGCCAGTCAAGCATTGGCGACCAGTTGCTGGCGCAAAGTGACGTGCTGACCGATCTCCTGGCCCAGTGCCGGGCCATCAACGCCAACAACGGCCAGTCGATCATCACTCAGCAGGCCGCTACGGCCACCCAGCTGAAAATCCTCACCGGTGGTGAAACTCCGGCGCTTTACGATGCCAGCGGAACATTCTCCAAGCTTGCTAAGCCGCGCCCGCTCAGTCAGGCTTAGGCCGCTTGATGTGCCCGCTCTATCCAAGACGCGAAAGATGCTGGCAAAATGCTGGCTAGCCGTAGTCAAATTTTGCCTGGAGATTGATTAACCGTGTCCAATGCCTTATCCGTGGATGATGCTCCGCAGCCACCCAAGGTGCTCTCCACGCCCTTGGAAATCTCCAGCAATCTGCGCCAGCTGCTCGAAAGCCATGACCCGCTGATCATCACGTTCCACGAGCGCAGCCAGCGCTTCCAGAGCTATCTGGTGGACCTGGACCGTGACAGCAACATGATTGCCCTGGACGAAATGATTCCTCGCGATGGCGAACGCTACCTGATGGCGGGCGAACCCTTCAGGGTCGAAGGCTTCCACGAAGGTGTGCGCATTGCCTGGGAAAGCAACGGCCAATTGAAGATCGACGAATCCGGTGGCAGCCGCTGCTATCGCGGCACTCTGCCCGATGAAGTGGTGTACCACCAGCGCCGCAATGCATTCCGCGCGGCACTGAAGCTGGCACAACTGGTCAACGTCAATCTCGACGGCGAAAAGCTCAAGGCCCCCATCAGCGGCAAGCTGCTGGATATCTCCGCTACCGGCTGCAAACTGCGTTTCGACGGCGACATCACGGGCAGCCTGCAACTGGGTCAGGTGTACGACCGCTTCAACGCCGACCTGCCCTTTGGCAAGATGACGGCTCCAGTCGAGTTGCGTTATCTGCACTTCGAAGAAAAGATCTCCACCACCTTCGCCGGCGTTCGCTTCCACAACATGAGCGGACTGGTGCAGCGTCAGGTCGAACGCTTCGTCTACCAGCTGCAACGTGAAGCGCGCCGCTTCGACAAAGACGACATCTGATAGACACCTCCACAAAAAACGGGCAGTCCCTTGCGGTGACTGCCCGTTTTTTTGTGCCCCGGATTTAAGGCCTGGCCTCGCTGAAGTTAGGGTCCCGCCCTGTATCAGGGTCTTGCGGCGGCTGATCTGTTTCAGTTTCGGTGACGGTTTCAGGTTCTGGCCCGGTACTCACCGGAGTGTGCATCTGATCCTGCACCACCTGTTCATCAACACGCGGGTCGAGGCAGGCCACCAGTGGCGAACTCGTCATATTGTCCGGCATGGCCACGTGATGCAGCGGCGCGTCGTCGACCTGATGCAGGTTGGTCACCGCTTTCGGGCGAATCCGCCACACCAGCACCAACGAAAAGAAACTGAAGAACGCATAGAGCATCTGGCTGCCAAACAGCTTCATCAGCACACCTGCCACCAGCGGCCCGATACTCGCACCCACGCCATAGGTGACCAGCAACATCGCCGTCAGGGACACCCGGCGATCACCTTCGACATGGTCATTGGAGAACGCCACTGCCAACGGATACAGGCAGAACTGCACCAGCGAGCAAAGGAACCCGGCGATGAACAATACCTCCAGCGGCACCTGCGGCATGATCGCCAGCGGCAGGGCAGCCAGTGCCAGGCTGAACGCGAAACTGCGGATCAGCACGGCCCGATCGTAGCGGTCGGACAACCAGCCCAACGGCCACTGCACCAGCAGACCGGCAAAAATGCAGCTACCCATGAACAGACCGACCTGCTCCGTGGACAACCCTTGCTGCGAGGCATACAGCGGTGCCAGACCGTAGAACGAGCCGACAATCAGGCCCGCCCCGAGCACCGTACTCAATGATTGCGGGACACGCTTGATAAAGAACCGTGGCTCCATCGGTGCAGGATGCAAGGGTGCAGGGTGAATCCGCCGGGTCAGGGCCACTGGCACCAGACACAGGGCAAAACACAGGGCGACCAGCATCAGCAACTCCAGCCCCAGCGCCGGGTGCATGACCAGAATCAACTGCCCCAGTACCAGGCCCAGGTACGAAGCGATCATGTAACCGCTGAACACCATGCCTCGCTGATTGGCATCGGCCTGCTCATTGAGCCAGCTCTCGATCACCATGTACTGGCACATCATGCCCAGACCCACTATGACCCTCAGGAACAGCCAGGCCGGCAGCCAATCGACCAGGCCATGGCCCAGCACCGCCGCGCCGACGATCCCGGCACAGGCCGAGTAGGCCCGGATATGCCCGACCCGGGCAATCAAGCGGTGACCGATCTTGCCCCCCAGCACCAGGCCGAAATAGTTGGCGGCCATCAACGCACCGACCCACAGGCTGTCGACATTGTCGGCCGCCAGACGCAGGCCCAGGTAAGTACTCAACAGGCCCGAGCCGATCAACATCATCAGCGAGGCGAAATACAGTGCTCGAAAGGATTTCCAGATTTGGCGCATCGGCGTTCCGAGCGGCTCCTTGCAGTGAGAATCGGCTATCGCTAAACGATAGCCGGATGTCGACAGATCGTCAGGCCTGGGCGGCTAAAACACGTCGTTCCCAGGGCGTAATTTCATCATGGAAACTGCTCAGTTCCAGGGTCTTCGAAGCGATGTAGCCTTCGATGAATTCCGTGCCGAACAGTTCCTTGGCCAACTGGCTACGTTTCAGACGCTCAAGTGCCGCATGCAAGGTACACGGCAATGAAAGATTGTCCGGCACTTCGAATTCACCCTGGATCGGTGCGCTTGGCTCCAATGCGTTCTCGATGCCATGCAACCCTGCCGCCAGGCTTGCGGCAATCGCCAGATACGGGTTGGCATCGGCCCCGGGCAAACGGTTCTCGACCCGACGGGCCACTGGCAAACTGGCCGGGATACGCAGCCCGGCCGCCCGGTTGTCGTGGGACCAGCAGGCATTGTTCGGCGAGGCGTAAGGGTGGCACAAGCGCTGATAGGAGTTGACGTTCGGCGCAAACAACGCGGTGAAGTCGGCCATGCACACTTGCTGACCGGCAATGAAATGGCGGAAGGTGGCCGTCTCCTGCCCCGCCTCGTCACTGAACACGTTACGCCCCGAATCGATCTCGACCACGCTCTGGTGAATATGCATCGAACTGCCCGGCGTATGCGCCAAGGGCTTGGCCATGCAAACCACGCTCAGGCCGTGCTTGAGGGCAACTTCCTTGAGCAGGTGCTTGAACAGGAACGTCTGGTCGGCCAGCAGCAACGGATCGCCATGCAGCAGGTTGATCTCGAACTGGCTGACGCCCATCTCGTGCATGAAGGTATCGCGGGGCAATCCCAGGGCCGCCATGCACGCGTAGACTTCATTGAAGAACGGCCGCAAGCCGTTATTGGAACTGACGCTGAACGCCGACTGACCGTCCTCGCGGCGACCGTCCTGCCCCACCGGTGGCTGGAACGGCTGAGTCGGGTCGGTGTTAGGCGCAAAAACGAAGAACTCAAGCTCGGTCGCCACCACGGGCGCCAGGCCGCGGGCCGCGTAACGGGCAATTACTGCCTTGAGCTGGCCACGGGTCGACAGGTTTGAGCTGGTGGTAGTGCCCAGTTCGTCCGCGTCGCAAATGGCGAAAGCACGCGGCGGGTTGCTCCAGGGCAAACGGTGGATTTGTGCAGGGTCCGGAATCAGCGCCAGGTCGCCATCATCGCTGCCGTAAAAACGCGCCGGCGGATATCCGCCCATGATGCATTGCAGCAGCACACCCCGCGCCAACTGCAAACGTCGACCGTCGAGAAAACCCTCGGAGGTCATCACCTTGCCCCGTGGTACGCCGTTCAAATCCGGCGTGACACACTCAACTTCATCAATGCCCGTCAATCGCTGCGCGAGTGAACTCAGGCCAACGGTCGTCATGACGCTATCCTTGTTATTGTGCGGGCCGCGAACGGCGACCGTACAAAATAGGCTTCGCGTGTTCGGAATTTCAAGCAGCGTCGTTAAATATGCTGCCTGTCAGGGCAGGCAAAGACGAAACACCCCACCGCCCAACGGACCGCCATTGCTGATTTCGGTGTGCCCGCCCACGCCGTTGCGTTGATGCAGTGCGGCAATTCGCCCCGCAAAGTACAGGCCCAGGCCGGTGCTGCCGGTGCTTTGATTGATGCCCTGGGCATAATCGGCCTGACGCTCGATCATCTGCGCCGGATACCCCTCGCCATCGTCATTGATGGTCAACACCAGTTGCCCGGCTTCGTCACTGACACTGATCAGAACGGCATGCCGTGCAAAACGAATGGCATTGTTGATGCAGTTGGCCAATACCGACGCGATCAACTCGCGGTCGAAGAAACCCAGCGGGCTCAGCGGGTCCACTTCATAGGTGGCCATGATGCCGCGGCTGGCGAACACCTCTTGATGACACGCCAGTTGCGCTTCGATGAAGTCGTCCAGCTCATGGTAGGCCGGTTGCAACGGCATCTGGTTGACGCCGAGCTTATACAGCCCCAGCAACTGCACCAGCATGCCGTTGAGGTGGGCGAACTCGAAATCGATCACGCCCTGCTCCGGCGTCTGCTGCGCCGATTCCGGCAATCGCGCCAGCCACTGGCTGTGGGCCTGCATCAGCATGGCCAGCGAGTTCTTCATGTCGTGCACGGTGGAGGCGATCACCGTGGAGAAATCCAGTGCCTGTTCATGTTCGTTCATTGGCCAAACGCCTTGCTTTTGAGCTTTTGATAGCGTGGAAACCGCGCGTCGGAGTCGGGCATCAGGCCGACCATTTTCAGGCAGGTCCGGCATTCCTCCAGCTCCGCCGAAGCAACGCTGGTATCGGTGCCGTGCAACAGCGACTGCGCCAGGTTCAGGGCGATACTGATGTTCTTCGGTTGCATCGCCAGGGCTTTGCGAAAGACCTGTCGGGCCTCCACCAGATTGCCGGTCTTGTAGACGCGCACGCCCTGACGGTTGAGCTCAGCGGCGGCGTTGCCGGCATTGAGGATGCTCGGGTCGTCGGTCTGCTTGGCGATGTCCTTCATGACCGCCGGATCGTCGCCGTAGATTTCCACGCAGTTTTTCAGCATCGCGGTGCCGGCCTCGGACTGCCCGAGCATTTTCAGTTGCTTGGCCACCAGCAACGCAGCTTCGGCGCTCATGAATTGCTCCATGCCATCGAGGCGCAACAGGGCCTGCTCGGTGAGCTTGTCGGCCGTTTCCGCATCGTTGATCAGCAGACTGGTGGCCTTCATCAAACGCGCACGAATTTGCAGGCCAGGGTCGCCAGGGTTGTCCTTGGCCACTGCGCTCAACGTGGTATTGATTTCCAGCCGGGTGCGGGTATCCAGCCCCCTGTCGCTGCCCTTGCTGATCAAGGCGTGAGCCAGGCCGAGGTTACTTTCAGGGTCCTTGAAACGTGACTGCGCGCCTTGGGCTACCGCCTGACGATAGGCTCTGGAAGCGGTATCGAAGTCCTCGTTGGTCATAGCCAGCTTGCCCAGCAACGCTTGCCGGCGCACCGCCAGCGGCGACAGGCGAATCGCTTCTTCGAGAACGCGCTGCGCACCCTTGGTGTCCCCTTCGGCGACCAGCACATCAGCCATGCCGTCATACAGTGACGGCATCATCGGGAACACTTTCAGGGCTTTTTCGTAGATACCTTTGGCCTGCGCGACCTGACCGCGCTTGAACAGCAACTTGCCCAGCCCGGCAAACGCCCATGGCAACGGACGGTCGGCGATGATGCCGTCGTACAGCCGCTCCAGCGCTTCGTTCTGATTGAGGTCGCGCAAGGCATCGGCGCGATAGCGCAGGCACAACGGCGAGTAACGAATGTCTTGCTTGCACAAGGCGATGCAGGCGTTGAGCACCTCCATCGGCTTGCCCCGGTCGAGGGCCTGCAGGATCGGCTTGAGCAAAGTCTTGCGCTGCTCCAGGCGCTCCAGGCGCTGGGCCAGGCTGGAACGGTTGAACGGCTTGGTCAGGTAGGCATCGGGCTCATGCTCCAACGCACTGAGCACCATGGCCTGGCTGGTTTCGGCGGTGACCATCACGAACACCGCTTCATGGCTGATCAACTTTTCTTCCATCAGGTCTTCGAGCACCTGCTGGCCGTTCTTCTTGCCGTCGCCCAGGTGAAAGTCCTGCAGGATGAAGTCGTACTGCTTCTGCGAACACATTTTCAGCGCCTGTTCGCCGGTATCGGCAGTGTCCACTTCCTTGACACCCAGCTCGCGCAGCATCGAGCGAACCGAACTGCGGAAGTCCGAGAAATCATCGACGATCAGAAAACGCTTTTGGTGATACGACAGCATCGAAGATTTCCAGGCAATTTAAGACGAAGAACCCAAAGGCAAATACACGGACGGACTCAGCTTCGCAGCCCTTGATTTGGCGCGCAGATGATAGCTGGTAGCCCTTAGCCATCAAACAGCTTCTCATCGCCAATCAGCACATGCACTGACCACCACAGATGAAGAAGCTCGTAACTGTCCGGGTTATCGGCCAGCCATGGCATTCCCTTGAGAACCTCCCCCAACGCTCACTCTGAACAGGTGAAGGCATTTCTGAAAACGAGACGTCGCGCACAAAAAAGTGCTGAAACATGAACACCAGCAATGCATGAACTCCAGCAATTGCCAGTGGCGGGCCAGGCAGATTTCGCCGATAAATTGACCAGTCCGATATTAGCGCTCCTAAGTTATCGCCACTCGTCGATTAATTGACGACCATGATGCGGATCCGATCTTGGCAATTGGCCATCTATGACGGGCCTAATACCTTGATTTTCGAGGGTTACTCCTCCTTCTCGAGAGCATCGGACAGGCCTGGCCGCACCGGACCTGGATCGAGGACTGACGGACGGGTGGGCCGGTAGCGCTCCGCGTTGGCCTAGAATCAGTTGAGAGGCGGGAGGGAGCAAATCATCATGCGTAAACCACTGATAATTACTCGTATTTACCTGCTCTCCCGGGCTTTGGCTGCCTTCTGGAAACGTTCGCGCCGCCTGCCGGTGGAAGCCATCATGGGCTTTTCAAGGGGCTCAGGAAGATGATGACCGACCAAAAAGAGCCAATTGGCGTGATGTTGATCGATTGTCGCCCCCTCGTACTCATGGGCCTTCACGACTTGATCAATGCCAGAAAGCCCCGGATGGAAGTGACAGGACAGGCCACCACCTATACCCAGGCGCTGGATCTTGCCGATCAGTTGCGGCCCGATGTCATTTTTTTCAGTTTCTTTCCGGATGCGCTCAATCCCCTGGATGTCGTCGCAGGACTCACCCGTAGCGCCGAAATGAAAGTGCTGCTGCTCAAGGGCCTGTACGAAGTCGTCCCCGCTGCCCAGGCTATAGAGGCTGGCGCTCGCGGCATCGTGTTGGCGGAAGACCCGACGGAGTCGATTATCCAGGCGATCCTCAAGGTCCACCATAGCGACTGCGCCATGGATAGAGCCTGGGCCGGCGGCCTTTGCGGCTATGCCGCGAACGGACATATCCCCATGAAATGCAATCTGGAGCGGGCAAAACAGGCGCGGTTGACGTTGCGCGAGAGAGAACTGATTCGCGCCATCGTAGGCGAACCGTCCGCCAAATATGTAAGCATCGCCGGGCGCCTGGGGATCAGCGAGCACACCGTGCACAACCACCTCAGCAACATCTATCAAAAGCTTGATCTGATCAACCGCATCGACTTGCTGATGTATGCGCTCAAGCACGGGCTCAACAACGAAGCACCGACCGAGTCCGCCTGGGTGGAACTGGATTGAATTTCAGGTCGATACAAGGCGGTCTGCCCCTCACTTTCAGGGGCCTGGCCGTCACTGTTCCACCCTCCTTACAGCTGGCCCGGAACAGAGTGCCCCCGCAAGACTGATGTCGATCTCGGTAAATCCTGCCTTGCCCACCTGCACCGACCCTCCGCGCTCTTCAAGCCTTGTGCTGCCCGGCAGTTCGCAGCGCATGGGATCATGGGGATTTCGCATCAGAACAGCAAAAAGAATGCGAGGGTGGTTTCCTGCGCCACCCTCGCATCCGTTCATGCGCGCAAAGCCTCAGGCGCTGCCAAAAAAGATGTCGGTACTCTGAACATCGACCCCGACCAAGGTGATGGTCGTTGTTTGTCCGCCCGTCTCGGCAACCGTCACGACGCTGTCTGCGCCGGTGTTGTTGATCGATTGAACAACAGCGTTCGGGTCACCGTTGAGTACCAGTTTGTCTTGCACGCCCGAGCCCACATCGAAGCCGCTGACCTGGTACAGGTTCTCATTGACTGACAGGTCGATGTTGAACGCATCCTGCTGACCGATGGTGCCAACCAGCGAGAAGTCAAAGGTAGCGTTGGCCGGGTCGTTGGCGAACAGGTTGGCGGCAAACGTACTCGTCGCCGAGTCCCCATCCTTGTCCGTCAGCGTCGCGCTGAACGCCAGCTGGACATCGCTGGCCAGACTCTCGCTCTGCTGAATGAACTGGATCACCGGGATCTTGACATCGCCCCGCCCCATCGTCAGCTGGACAGCGTCGATCAGTGTCGTACCCTCCATCTGGACGAGGAAGGACACCTGCCCGCCAGCCTCCGGCGTCAGGGTGTTCACCTCGACGAGGCTCGAGTTCGTGCCATCGGCGTAGTAGATCCTGTAGTACAGGTCCTCGGTCGCCGTGTTGTAGCCCGCCACGGAGTTGTCGATAAAGACCTTCATTCCCGCCAGCAGGCTCTCTGGATTGATGACGAAACTTTCATCGGCGGCGCTGATTGCCGCCAGGTTATCTCCCTGGAAAACGTTGTTGCCGACGCCGATGCCGGACGTGCTGACGTTCATCGCCGCCGGGTCTATGTACGACGGCAGGGGGTTGGTCTGTAGCGTGGCTTCGGTAGGGTCGGGTGCTCCGAGCCCGATGCCGGTCAGGATGTCCGCGGTCGACGCAAGCGCCTTCGCGGAAAAGAACACGATCTCCTCGGATGTCGAAGGAATAGCCGGGTTACTCGTCTCAGGAATCAACAATGTGCGCACCGAGTCCGGGCCGCCGGCATCGAGCGAGCCGTCGGCACTGCTGAGCACGATCGTCGAACTGAAGCCCTGCACCAGATCCAGTGCATAGCGACCATCGGCATAGGCGGTCAACGTGTAGTCGACGGTGGTATTGGCCGTTGCAACGTTGTTGTCGAAATCACCGGTCAAGGTACCCGCGAACTGGTACGCGCCATTGACATCCGGTGACTGCGCCAGCTCGGTGAGCGTGCCGGTCCCGGTCGTGGTCGTGTTGTCTGGCCTGACGAGGGTGAACTGGTTATTGACCAACGAGATATCCAGACCGGCCGCACCCAGCCCGTCGGCTCCAGTCGCCATATTCCAGAACCCGGATTGCGCCAGGACGCTACCGGTCCCGATCAGATTGCCGAAACTGAGTGCCGGCCCGTCGTCCTTGAACACCAGGTTCTGCCCGATGTTCAGCGTCGCCTGGGCGCTGTCGCCGTCCCCGTCGGTCTTGATCGCCGTCAGCGTCACCAGGTTGTCCGAGGTCAGCGTCCTCGAGTCATCCGGATTGTTTGGATCGGAATGCACCACGGCGCGGAGCTGGTCAAGCGTGACGCTGCCGTTGGCGGCGACACTGACGGTGAACACCAGCAGGTTGCTCGTGGCCGTGCGGCCTTCGACCACAGTGCCATTGAGCGACAGGTTCACCGTCTGGCCCGAGGCCGTGTCCGTCAGCCCGGAGGCTCCCGTCACCACGCCCAGCGCATAAGTCAGCGTCCCGGCACCATCGGCGCCAAACGCCGAGTTGAAGTTGGCGGCATAGCTCTGGGTGGCGTCGGTCCCCAGTAGCGTCTCGTCCAACGTCAGCGTTGGCTCCGCGCCGGTGGTGCTGATGCTCGGTCCGTCGTCCTTGAACACCAGGTTCTGCCCGATGTTGAGGGTCGCCTGGGCGCTATCACCATCCCCGTCGGTCTTGGTCGCGGTCAGCGTCACCAGGTTGTCCGAGGTCAGGCTCGTCGAATCATCGGGATTGGTTGGATCGGGATGTACCACGGCGCGGAGCTGGTCGAGCGTGACGCTGCCATCGGCGGCGACACTGACGGTGAACACCAACTGGTTGCTGAGGGCCGTACGCCCTTCGATTACAGTGCCATTGAGCGACAGGTTCACCGCCTGGCCCGAAGCGGTGTCCGTCAACCCGGAGGCTCCCGCCACCACGCCCAGTGCATAAGTCAGCGTCCCGGCACCATCGGCGCCAAACGCCGAGTTGAAGTTGGCGGCATAGCTCTGGGTCGCGTCGGTCCCCAGTAGCGTCTCGTCCACTATCAGCGTCGGCTCCGTGCCGGTGGTGCTGATGCTGGGCCCGTCGTCCTTGAACACCAGGTTCTGCCCGATGTTGAGGGTCGCCTGGGCGCTGTCGCCATCCCCGTCGGTCTTGGTCGCGGTCAGCGTCACCAGGTTGTCCGAGGTCAGGCTCGTCGAATCATCCGGATTGCTTGGGTCGGAATGCACCACGGCGCGCAGTTGGTCAAGCGTGACGCTGCCATCGGCGGCGACACTGACGGTGAACACCAACTGGTTGCCCGTGGCCGTGCGGCCTTCCACTACGGTGCCGTTGAGTGACAGGTTGACCGCCTCGCCCGAGGCCGTGTCCGTCAGCCCGGAGGCTCCGGCCACCACGCCCAGCGCATAGGTCAGGGTGCCCGCCCCATCGGCGCCAAACGCCGAGTTGAAGTTGGCGGCGAAGCTCTGGGTGGCGTCGGTCGTCAGTAGCGTCTCGTCCACTCTCAGTGTTGGCTCCGCGCCGGTGGTGCTGATGCTGGGTCCGTCGTCCTTGAACACCAGGTTCTGCCCGATGTTGAAGGTCGCCTGGGCGCTGTCGCCATCCCCGTCGGTCTTGGTCGCGGTCAGCGTTACCAGGTTGTCCGAGATCAGGCTCGTTGAATCATCCGGATTGGTTGGGTCGGGATGCACCACGGCGCGCAGCTGGTCGAGCGTGACGCTGCCATCGGCGGCGACACTGACCGTGAACACCAGCAGATTGCTGAGGGCCGTACGCCCTTCGACCACAGTGCCATTGAGCGACAGGTTCACCGCCTGGCCCGAAGCGGTGTCCGTCAGCCCGGAAGCCCCCGCCACCACGCCCAGTGCATAAGTCAGCGTACCCGCACCATCGGCGCCAAACGCCGAGTTGAAGTTGGCGGCATAGCTCTGAGTGGCGTCGGTCGCCAGTAGCGTCTCGTCCACTGTCAGCGTTGGCTCCACACCAGTGGTGCTGATGCTCGGTCCATCGTCCTTGAATACCAGGTTCTGCCCGATGTTGAGGGTCGCCTGGGCACTGTCGCCATCCCCGTCGGTCTTGGTCGCGGTCAGCGTCACCAGGCTGTCCGAAGTCAGGCTCGTCGAATCATCCGGATTGCTTGGGTCGGAATGCACCACGGCGCGCAGTTGGTCGAGCGTGACGCTGCCATTGGCGGCGACACTGACGGTGAACACCAGTTGGTTGCTGAGGGCCGTACGCCCTTCGACCACAGTGCCATTAAGCGACAGGTTCACCACCTGGCCCGAAGCGGTGTCCGTCAACCCGGAGGCTCCCGCCACCACGCCCAACGCATAGGTCAGGGTGCCGGCACCATCGGCGCCAAACGCCGAGTTGAAGTTGGCGGCATAGCTCTGGGTGGCGTCGGTCGCCAGCACCGTCTCGTCCACTGTCAGCGTTGGCTCCGCGCCGGTGGTGCTGATGCTCGGCCCGTCGTCCTTGAACACCAGGTTCTGCCCGATGTTGAGGGTCGCCTGGGCGCTATCGCCATCCCCGTCGGTCTTGGTCGCAGTCAGCGTTACCAGGCTGTCCGAGGTCAGGCTCGTTGAATCATCGGGATTGGTTGGGTCGGGATGTACCACGGCGCGGAGCTGGTCGAGCGTGACGCTGCCATTGGCGGCGATACTGACGGTGAACACCAGCAGGTTGCCCGTGGCCGTGCGACCTTCCACTACGGTGCCGTTGAGTGACAGGTTGACCGCCTCGCCCGAGGCCGTGTCCGTCAGCCCGGAGGCTCCGGCCACCACGCCCAGCGCATAGGTCAGGGTGCCCGCCCCATCGGCGCCAAACGCCGAGTTGAAGTTGGCGGCGAAGCTCTGGGTGGCGTCGGTCGCCAGCAGCGTCTCGTCCACTGTCAGCGTTGGCTCCGTGCCGGTGGTGCTGATGCTAGGTCCGTCGTCCTTGAACACCAGGTTCTGCCCGATATTGAGGGTCGCCTGGGCACTGTCGCCATCCCCGTCGGTCTTGGTCGCGGTCAGCGTCACCAGGCTGTCCGAGGTCAGGCTCGTCGAATCATCGGGATTGCTTGGGTCGGAATGCACCACGGCGCGCAGTTGGTCGAGCGTGACGCTGCCATTGGCGGCGACACTGACGGTGAACACCAGTAGGTTGCCCGTGGCCGTGCGGCCTTCCACTACGGTGCCGTTGAGTGACAGGTTCACCGCCTGGCCCGAAGCGGTGTCCGTCAGCCCGGAAGCCCCCGCCACCACGCCCAGCGCATAGGTCAGGGTGCCGGCACCATCAGCGCCAAACGCCGAGTTGAAGTTGGCGGCGAAGCTCTGGGTGGCGTCAGTCGCCAGTAGCGTCTCGTCCACTGTTAGCGTCGGTTCCGTACCAGTAGTGCTGATGCTCGGTCCATCGTCGTCGAAGATGATCTTGGAACCGATTTCGGCTTTCGAAATAGAGGCCTGGACCAGCGTGAAAGCACCGATATCAAAATCGGCGTGCTCATTGCCCTTGGCATTGACGGCCGCCCCGTTCTCGACGAGCACGCGGTTGTGGTCCGACGTCGTGGTGTATTCAATCTGGTAGCCGGCTTTAACGCCGGTGATTGTTGCAACCCCTGCTGCAAAGCTGATGGAGATGGCCGGATCATTCACCGAGCCGTTTGAATTCTCGATCACCTGCCCGGTACTGTTGAAGACGCGAACATTGGTGATGGCAATCGACGTATCACCCACATATCCATTGATGAAATTCGTGCCGGATTCAGCAGCGGTGCTGAATGCGCTGACCCTTACCACGGCACTCTTGCCGCTTTGCAACTGCACAATGTCGAAACTGGCCGACTTCGCATTGAAGACATCGGTAAAGTCGACGTTGGCTTCAAGATCGGCTTCGTTCTGGTCCAGGTTGGGAATGGTCACACTCTGCCTGGCACCCGTGACGAACGAAAAGCGGATGCCCTCTTGCTCCACAATCATCTGATTGTTGGTGCCGAAGGTGGTCGGCCCCCCCGCCTGGCTGGTATTGATCGTGTCGCCAGTCGTTATATTGAAACCGCTTGACTGGTCTGCCGGATTCTTGCCGGTGGCGATGATGGTGGGATCGGTGATCCGCAACACACCACCGACATCGACAACGTTCGGGTTCGCCTTGGTGAACATCAGAAAGAGGTTCTGACCGGAGGGCGCATTGGCCAGGCTGAATTCCAGATCCTGGCTGGCCCCGATGAAAACCTTATCCGTCAGATTGAGCGAATCATCGGCATTCGTCATGACGGGATGTTTGAGTGGCTGGTACTCCACAGTCCAGATCTTGCCGCCCGTGACCGGCGATCCGGTTTCTTCAATGTAGGCAGCGAACACGATCGCGCCGGTTGCGCTTCCGGCGCGGCCCACGACGATGTTGTTGTTCGTATCCGTATAGAGAAGGATGCTGGTGCCATCGAGGGTATCCAGTCCGCTGTCCACGCCATTGAGCGGTGCACCGGAACTGCCGACGAAGCTGATATCGGTAATGGTTGCTCCGGGGTCAGCGGTGATGGTGAATGCATTGCTGCCCGTGTTGCCCGTGGCACCGGTATAGCCACTCAAGGCCGCGCCCGTGGCAGTACCTGCCCCCAGTGCGGCTAAACGGGTAGTGAAGGTCGAAGGCAGGGACGCCACCAGAATGTCGTTGTCGTCAGCGTCCCCCGCAGGGGTTGGCGTGGCAGTGGCGTTCTGCAACCCGGCCGTTTCATCCAGTGTCACGTCCTCGCCAGTCGCCACAACGCCCAAAACGCTGTCCGTAAACGAAGTTGTCGCCACCGCGTCGTCACCGGTGCCGACGACTCCATCGACGCCTGCAGAGGCCGCGGTGAGCAGAAACGTCGCGCCTGCCGAGTCGTCGGGATTCACGTACCAGGAGGTGGTGACGCTGCCGTTTACCTGGCCGTCGAGATCGCCGGCACCGCCGTCGGTCACGGACCAGGGCTCATGACCCGCGCCGGTGTTGGTGTCGAGCACATCGTCGGACGTGCCCCACACGCCATCCGCGCCAGCACCGACGGCGTGCTCCACTTCGAGCGTCACAGTACTGCCGGCAGCGAAACCGCTGGCTGTAATGATGGCAGTGCTGCCCGGTGCGTAGTCTTTAAGGTTGGTGGTGACGGTCGGTATGTAGGTAAAAGTCCAGTCGTGGTTGACGGGTGAAGGATGGTCACCGGCGTTACTGGCCAGGTCATTCGTTGGCGATGAGGTTTTCTTGCGCATAGCCATGACTTTCTCCTGAGCGGGGGTCCAGTCATCGAAGGTCGACCTTGGACCATTTTCTGATCTATAGGTCCAACTATGAACAAGCACTGCAGGCCGCACATCGGCGGAAACTCCCAGACGGAATGGGAGATTCAGACTACGTGGGAGAGGAGGACGGAAAGTCGCGAAGACAGGGTTGATGGCTTCGATAAATCCAGGGCACCTGAATCTGTCGAATTTTATCTACAAGTCGTGAAAAGGAAGCGTTGAAACAGGCGGGGAGCTGCAGAATATGGTGTCCCAGGGCAGGTTCGAACTGCCAACCTTCCCCTTAGGAGGGGGATGCTCTATCCAATTGAGCTACTGAGACACAAGTCGGCCGCGAAGAAACGCGGTGCGATGGACGGCGTGCATGTTAACGGCCGGGCTAGCTTTTGTCATGTCGTCCGTGGGCTTTTTAAGTGTAGGCAGACGCCTCGGCCGGGCGCGGACTTGTTTACCGTGCAAATTGCATCACTGCAAAAAGCTATCATTGCAAAATGCAATATGGAGCTTTACCAAAAATAACTTAATTCATTGTTTTTAAAGAATTTAATTGTCGATAAACTCTGGCATGCGAGCTGCTTCTGCTGTTCTCACAGAACAACCGAGGTCCGCGCCATGAATTGCGCCCTTTTACTCTTGAATGCAATCGCACTGGCAGTTTTATCGGGATTTCATTTTTTTCCCGAGAGCAGCGCTACGCAGGTTGCCCAACGCATGCCGCATTACCTTCAGTTGCAGAAGGCTCCGCAACTGGCAGCGATAAGCGACCAGCACGGCTTTGTCAGCCAGGAAAACATCACGGCGCCGAACCCGCCTGCTGAACGTTTGGTATTTTGAATCCCCCACCAGGAGCACCGCATGTCCAGATCAGCCGCGAGTTTCTTAATCCTCGCCTTGTTGAGCGGCATTTTTCATCTGTCATTGACCCAGGACATGGTCGTCACCCTCCCCCTGATCGCCTGTGGTGTATTCACCGCTCTGTTCGTGCTCGCATTGATTGTCGGACGCAAGATCAAGTTTGATCCGGTATTGCGTTGACCCTGGCTTGGCAGATTCAGCGCAAGGCCCTGCCATCCATCCTGAATTCAGCCCCTCAATACGACCTCTCCTAGTAAATCGGCCATTTGCCACTATTCTGTAAGGGTAGGGAACAGGGATCGAGTCCGCTTTATCCTCCCGTCAGAGACCTTTCGTCGGTCGGAGAAAACGCAAAGCGAAACGGCCCGGTCAAACTTTTCAAACCAGTGCGCATTTCTGATAATTGGTGCTGGCAGAACGCCTTTATCCAGTTCAATATTTGTCACAGAATTGACGCCAAGGATCTGGCTGGTTTGAGGCATGATGCGCGCCTCTATCAATTCAGGTTGAACATTTGGTCAGAGAGCTTGTCCTATCAGACATCCTGCGGCCAATCCCGAAAACCGCTCCCCTGAACTAACCGGTTAAATATATGCGCCCATTGAAACAGGCAATTTATTCCAGCCGTACGGCTGACAAGTTCGTCGTACGTCTGCCAGACGGAATGCGTGAACGCATTGCCGAGGTGGCTCGCAATCATCATCGCAGCATGAACTCCGAAATCATTGCGCGCCTTGAGCAGAGTCTCATTCAGGAAGGCGCACTGGGAGAAGAGTTGAGCATGCGCCTGGACAGCCCGGAGCTTTCCTTGCACGAACGGGAGCTGTTGCAGCGCTTCCGCCAACTCTCCCATCGACAGCAGAACGCCCTGGTGTCACTGATCGCTCATGACGCTGAAATGGCCGCCGACGCGTCCTGATTCAGCCAGAAAGCTCAAGCCAGCCTGATCGCTGGCTTTTTTTTTGGTTATTTCACTGGCTTGAGCATGAGCACGACCCCTTGTGCTGGCGATGGTCGTTAACATTAACGTGGGTGAACTGGATAAACGCGGCGCACTGGAGTCCATCGCCAGCAGGCTGGCTCCTACAGTTTCAGCGTGGGCATGGCCCCCGGTGGGAGCTGGCTTGCCAGCGATGGTCGTTAACGATAACGCGGGTGAAACGGATAAACGCGGCGCACTTAAGTCCATCGCCAGCAGGCTGGCTCCTACAGTTTCCCGGGAATGCGTGAAGAACCTTTTTGCCTGAAACCCGGGCACAAAAAACCCGCCAGAAGGCGGGTTTTCAGTGAGCTGGGCATCAGAGCAGGAAAATTGTCGCCAACCCGAGGAAGATGAAAAAGCCTCCGCTGTCGGTCATGGCCGTAATCATCACACTGGCACCCATCGCTGGATCGCGGCCCATCTTCGCCAAGGTCATCGGAATCAAGACCCCCATCAATGCCGCCAGCAACAGGTTGAGCGTCATCGCGGCGGTCATCACCACCCCGAGCGACCAGCTGCCATACAGCAGATAGGCGACCACACCGATCACCCCGCCCCATATCACACCGTTGATCAAGGCGACTGCCAACTCCTTGCGCATCAGGCGCGAGGTATTGCCGGTGCTCACCTGGTCCAGCGCCATGGCCCGAACAATCATGGTGATGGTCTGGTTGCCCGAGTTACCACCGATGCCCGCCACGATCGGCATCAACGCCGCCAGCGCCACGAGCTTCTCGATCGACCCCTCGAACAAACCGATGACCCGGGAAGCCACGAACGCGGTAATCAGGTTGATCGCCAGCCAGGCCCAGCGGTTACGCAGGGATTTCCAGACCGACGCAAAAATGTCTTCCTCTTCACGCAGACCCGCCATGTTGAGAACTTCGCTTTCGCTCTCTTCACGGATCAGGTCGACCATTTCATCGATGGTCAGACGACCGATCAGCTTGCCGTTCTTGTCGACCACGGGCGCGGAGATCAAGTCGTAACGCTCGAACGCCTGGGCGGCATCGTAGGCGTCTTCGTCCGGGTGAAAACTCACCGGATCGCTGGCCATCACCTCCGAAACCTGTTTGTCCGGATCGTTGACCAGCAAACGCTTGATCGGCAACACGCCCTTGAGGACGCCGTCGTAATCGACCACGAACAGCTTGTCGGTGTGGCCCGGCAGCTCTTTCAGACGACGCAGATAACGCAGGACTACTTCAAGGCTGACATCCTCGCGGATAGTCACCATCTCGAAGTCCATCAGCGCACCGACCTGCTCCTCGTCGTAGGACAGTGCCGAACGCACGCGTTCGCGTTGTTGCTGGTCGAGGGTCTCCATGAGCTCATGGACGACGTCTCGCGGCAGCTCGGAGGCCAGGTCAGCGAGTTCGTCGGCATCCATGTCCTTGGCGGCTGCCAGGAGCTCGTGATCGTCCATGTCGGCGATCAGCGATTCACGGACCGAATCGGATACTTCAAGCAGGATGTCGCCGTCGCGATCGGCCTTGACCAATTGCCAGAGCGTAAGACGATCGTCCAGCGGCAAGGCTTCAAGGATGTAGGCGACGTCGGCGGAGTGCAGGTCATCGAGCTTGCGTTGCAACTCGACGAGGTTCTGCCGGTGGACCAGGTTCTCGACCCGGTCATGATGCGGGCCTTCCTGACGGTGAGTCAGGTCTTCAACCACTCGCTGGCGCTGCAGCAACTCAACCACCTGAGCCAGGCGATCCTGCAAGCTTTCCTGCGTTTTCTTTACTTCAACTTCGGACATAGGCGAACTCCACTCCCAGCAGCGGGGCACGCCGGAAGGATCAATCAGTCAATTCATGATTGGTGAAACGGGGTACTGAGTAACTACTGGGTAAGTCCATGGAGGTATTCCACAAGCCCCGGCGGGGCTGACGGGCGCAATGATACACCGCCTGACGGTTTTAAACGTTAAAAAATCTTGGCTGAAACAAGCGCTTGCACAACAAACCTGAGCATCGTCCTGACCAGTGAAAGTGCGACGACGTATTCTGAAAAGAAAACACACGCCGCTTCGAAAATTGTAGCCGCTACCCTTGAAAAGGAACGTCATGGAGGACGCCTGATGCCATCATCTTCGCAATTCTTCTTACTGCTCAGCCTGCTCAGCCCCCTGCCCTTGGCGCTCGCCACCAGCGTTCACCGCTGCGAGGCGGCCAACGGGCGCATCACCTTCACCACACTGAGTTGTGCCGCAGGAGAAAGCGTTTCGCTTCAGGATATCCGTACGTTTACACCCGGCAGCACGATGGCGCTTATGCCGCCAGCCGAGCCCCGTGAAACATCAGGAATGAAAATCCAAAGGAAAGAGCCGACCGTGGTCGGTCAGGCGCAGGACAAGTGCGGAAACCTGATCAGTGCCCGGGAGCGCCGGGAGGCAATCATCCATCAACGAGTGATCGCCGGCATGACCCAACAAGACGTCGAAAGCGCCCTCGGCAAGCCGGACAGGATCAGTATTCGCAATTCAGCCACGAGCTACCGCTACGACACCCTGCGAGGTCGTAGCGCAAACGTAGAGTTCGATGAGAAGGGATGCACGAAAGGAAAAGCCAAATCCCGGACGGCAAAAAGCCCGCATTAAATGCGGGCTTTCTGTTGTATGGTGCACTCGACAGGATTCGAACCTGTGACCGCTCGGTTCGTAGCCGAGTACTCTATCCAGCTGAGCTACGAGTGCAATTTGTGTTTTTAGACCAGATCACAACTGGTTGAAGCCAAGTCATTCACATTACTGCAGATGACTCTTAAATGGTGCACTCGACAGGATTCGAACCTGTGACCGCTCGGTTCGTAGCCGAGTACTCTATCCAGCTGAGCTACGAGTGCATTTGTTGCCGCGCATTATAGGCCGTCTAATCTCTATGTCAAACACTTTTTCTAGTAATTTCAACAACTTACCGAAAAAGCCAGATTACAACGTACTAAGCAAATAATGGCGGAGAACGGGGGATTCGAACCCCCGACACCCTTTTGAGGTGTACTCCCTTAGCAGGGGAGCGCCTTCGGCCACTCGGCCAGCTCTCCGCAACACGGGGCGTATATTAACCAGCTTCTTCCCCGTTTGCAAACATAAAAAACGATAAAAATTAATGGCTTGGTTCTTCGTCCTTCTCTTTCTTGATACGCAGGTAAATTTCTTCCCGGTGAACAGCTACCTCTTTGGGGGCATTAACACCGATGCGCACTTGATTTCCTTTGACGCCGAGTACGGTCACGGTGATTTCGCCATCACCGATAATCAGGCTTTCTGCACACCGACGAGTCAGAATCAGCATACCTTTCTCCTCACGCATTTCATTTCAGGGACAACAGTCTGCAAAAAAAAGGCACTCGACCCACAACCGGAGCGGTCGCAGCCCTACATGCCTGAGTATTGACTAGCGCGAGCAAAAGAACAGGCTCGGGGGTCACGCCATTCAAAAAAACAAAAGGCGCGGTCAGACCGCGCCTTTTGGCAAACGCATCACTCGCCCTGGCGGGCCGGTGCGTCCAGTTCGAAAGCCGTGTGCAGAGCGCGCACAGCCAGCTCCAGGTACTTCTCTTCGATCACTACGGAGACTTTGATTTCCGAGGTCGAGATCATCTGGATGTTGATGCTTTCCTTGGCCAGGGATTCGAACATGCGGCTGGCCACGCCTGCGTGAGAACGCATGCCGACGCCGACGATCGAGACCTTGGCGATCTTGGTGTCGCCCACGACTTCACGGGCACCCAGCTCGCCAGCGGTTTTTTCCAGCACGGCTTGCGCCGCCTGGTAGTCGTTACGGTGCACGGTGAAGGTGAAGTCGGTGGTGTTATCGTGCGCGACGTTCTGCACGATCATGTCGACTTCGATGTTCGCGGCACTTATCGGGCCGAGAATCTTGAAGGCAACGCCCGGGATGTCTGGCACGCCACGGATGGTCAGCTTGGCTTCATCGCGGTTGAAAGCGATACCGGAAATGATCGGCTGTTCCATGGTTTCCTCTTCATCAATAGTAATGAGGGTGCCCGGACCCTCCTTGAAGCTGTGCAGTACGCGCAGCGGAACGTTGTACTTGCCGGCGAACTCGACCGCGCGGATCTGCAACACCTTGGAACCGAGGCTGGCCATTTCCAGCATCTCTTCGAAGGTGATTTTGTCCAGGCGCTGGGCCACGGACACTACACGCGGGTCGGTGGTGTAGACGCCGTCGACGTCGGTGTAGATCTGGCATTCGTCAGCCTTCAGGGCCGCCGCCAGCGCCACGCCGGTGGTGTCGGAACCGCCACGACCGAGGGTGGTGATGTTGCCGTGCTCGTCGACGCCCTGGAAACCGGCGACAACCACCACACGACCTGCCTTCAGGTCACCGCGAATCTTCTGGTCATCAATCTGCAAGATACGCGCTTTATTGTGCGCGCTATCCGTCAGAATCCGCACCTGGTTGCCGGTGTACGACACCGCCGGCACGCCGCGCTTGATCAGCGCCATGGCCAACAGGGCAATCGTCACCTGCTCACCGGTGGAAACGATCACGTCCAGCTCGCGCGGAACCGGTTGGCCGTCGCCACTGATTTGCTTGGCCAGATCGATCAGACGGTTGGTTTCGCCGCTCATTGCAGACAGCACAACCACCAGGTCATCGCCGGCATCGCGGAATTTCTTAACCTTGTCGGCGACCTGCTCGATTCTCTCGACAGTGCCGACCGAGGTGCCTCCAAATTTCTGTACGATCAAAGCCATTTCAAAGCCGCCTCTGCCCATGAAGGGCGCCCAAATAATCACTCAAACAGCGTTGCGGCCCGCCACTAGACTGCGAGCCGCAAACACTGCCTTATAGACCCTGCTCAACAAACGGAACGGTCAGCGCCAGTGCTGCATCCAGTGCGCCAGCGTCGGTACCGCCGCCTTGCGCCATGTCTGGACGACCACCGCCCTTCCCGCCCACTGCCGCAGCGGCTTGCTTCATCAAATCACCGGCTTTGAGTTGGCCAGTCAGGTCTTTGGTTACGCCTGCAACCAGAACGACCTTTTCCTCATGGACACTGCCGAGCAGGATCACTGCGCGGCCGAGTTTGTTTTTCAGTTGATCGACCAGCGCCAGCAGCGCCTTGCCATCCTGACCGTCCAGACGCACGGCCAGCACTTTCACACCCTTGACGTCCTGCGCCTGGGCCGACAGATCGTCGCCCGCGGCACTGGCAGCCTTGGCTTGCAACTGCTCGAGTTGCTTCTCCAGCAGACGGTTGCGCTCCAGCACAGCCGACAGCTTGTCGATCAGGTTATCGCGGCTGCCCTTGACCAGGCTCGCCGCTTCCTTGAGTTGTTCTTCCGCCGCGTTCAAGTAGGCCAGTGCCGCAGCACCTGTGACGGCTTCAATACGACGCACACCCGATGCCACACCGCCTTCGCTGATGATTTTCAGCAGGCCGATGTCGCCGGTACGGTTGGCGTGGATACCGCCGCACAGCTCGACGGAGAAATCGCCCATGCTCAGTACGCGCACGCTATCGCCGTACTTCTCGCCGAACAGCGCCATGGCGCCTTTCTGCTTGGCGGTTTCGATATCGGTTTCTTCGGTTTCAACCTCGGAATTCTTGCGAATCTCGGCGTTGACGATCTCTTCCAGCGCTTTCAGTTGCTCAGGCTTGATCGCTTCAAAGTGGCTGAAGTCAAAGCGCAGGCGCTGACTGTCGACCAACGAACCTTTCTGCTGGACGTGGTCGCCCAGTACCTGGCGCAATGCGGCGTGCAGCAAGTGAGTCGCCGAGTGGTTCAGCGAAGTCGCGTGACGCACTTCGGCGTCGACATGAGTCTCCACCGGAGTACCTACGATCAGGCTGCCCGAGTCCAGCACGCCGTGGTGCAGGAACGCACCACCGGTCTTGGTGGTGTCGCGCACGTCGAAACGCGCAGCACCGGCCTGCAGGAAACCGCAATCACCGATCTGGCCACCGGACTCCGCATAGAACGGTGTCTGATCGAGGACGATCACACCCTCTTCGCCTTCGCTCAGTACGTCAACCGATTGCCCGTCTTTATAGAGAGCAACGATTTTGGCGGAACCGCTGTGAGCGGTGTAACCGGTGAACTCGGTGTCCACATCGACCTTGACCAGGCTGTTGTAGTCCATGCCGAAGGAACTGGCGGAACGGGCACGGACGCGCTGGGCTTCCATTTCACGCTCGAAACCTTCTTCGTCGATGGTCAGGCTGCGCTCGCGAGCGATGTCGCCGGTCAGGTCCATCGGGAAACCGTAGGTGTCGTAGAGTTTGAACACCACGTCGCCCGGCACCACGTCGCCTTTGAGTTCAGCCAGATCCTGCTCGAGGATCTTCAGGCCCTGCTCCAGGGTCTTGGCGAATTGCTCTTCTTCGGCTTTCAGCACGCGCTCGATGTGCGCCTGCTGGGATTTCAGCTCAGGGAAGGCCTCGCCCATCTCGGCGACCAGGGCCGCGACGATCTGGTAGAAGAAGCTGCCCTTGGCGCCCAGTTTGTTGCCGTGACGGCAGGCGCGACGGATGATCCGGCGCAGTACATAGCCGCGGCCTTCGTTGGACGGCAGCACACCGTCGGCGATCAGGAAACCGCAGGAACGGATGTGGTCAGCCACGACTTTCAGCGATGCCTGGGCGTCGTTGGTGCAGCCGATGGCCTTGGCCGAAGCGCTCAGCAGGCTCTGGAACAGGTCGATTTCATAGTTCGAGTGAACGTGCTGCAGCACGGCACTGATCCGTTCCAGGCCCATGCCGGTGTCCACCGACGGCGCAGGCAGCGGATGCAACACGCCATCGGCGGTGCGGTTGAACTGCATGAACACGTTGTTCCAGATTTCGATGTAACGGTCGCCGTCTTCTTCCGGCGAGCCCGGAGGGCCGCCCCAGATGTCGGCGCCGTGATCGTAGAAAATCTCGGTGCAAGGACCGCACGGGCCGGTATCGCCCATGGTCCAGAAGTTGTCGGAAGCGTACGGCGCGCCCTTGTTGTCGCCGATGCGCACCATGCGCTCGGCAGGAACGCCGATTTCCTTGGTCCAGATGTCGTACGCCTCGTCATCGCTGGCGTAGACGGTGACCCAGAGCTTTTCCTTCGGCAGGTTCAGCCACTTGTCGGAAGTCAGGAAGTTCCAGGCGTAGCTGATGGCATCACGCTTGAAATAATCGCCAAAGCTGAAGTTACCCAGCATTTCGAAGAAGGTGTGGTGACGAGCGGTATAACCGACGTTTTCCAGGTCGTTGTGCTTGCCGCCGGCGCGCACGCATTTCTGGCTGCTGACCGCGCGGGTGTACGCGCGTTTTTCCTGGCCCAGGAAGCAGTCCTTGAACTGGTTCATCCCCGCGTTGGTGAACAGCAGGGTTGGGTCGTTGCCCGGAATCAAAGAGCTGGAGGCTACACGGGTGTGGCCTTGCTCTTCGAAGAAGCGAAGGAAGGCTTCACGGATTTCTGCGCTTTTCATTAGGTTCTTCCACGGAGGCTGCGGCCAAAGGCCTGTTCGAAACGTCAACAGACGAAGCGACGGCAAAGGGCCGCATTATATCGGCCCTGCGCGCGGGGTACAGCGTGTTTATACGATAGAAACGGTCAATTGGAGCGCTAACGCTATCACTTGCGCGAAAAGTCGACGAATGTCGCGACGACTTGCTCGATTTGCCCAAGGCTGACGTCCATGTGCGTGACCATGCGCAGACGCGCGGCCGCACTGAGCCTGATCCCGCGCTCGGCGGCAAAGGCCTTGAGCGCCTCGGCCTGGTCGCCCATTTGCACATATACCATATTGGTCTGCACCGGCTCGACCTCAAAGCCCGCCGCACGAAGGCCTTCGGCCAGCAACTGCGCGTTGGCATGGTCATCGGCCAGGCGCTGAACGTTGTGATCCAGCGCATACAGGCCGGCCGCCGCCAGAATACCGGCCTGACGCATGCCGCCACCGACCATCTTGCGTAGGCGCCGAGCCTTGCCGATCAGCTCGACCGAGCCGCACAGCACCGAACCGACCGGTGCACCCAGCCCTTTGGACAGGCACACCGAGACCGAATCGAAATACCGGGTGATTTCCCGGGCATCCACACCCAGCTTCACTGCTGCGTTGTACAAACGTGCGCCGTCCAGGTGCAGCTGCAAACCCTGCTCGCGGGTAAAACTGCGTGCCCGGGCCAGGTATTCCAGCGGCAGGACCTTGCCCTGCATGGTGTTTTCCAGCGCCAGCAAGCGGGTGCGGGCGAAGTGGAAGTCGTCCGGTTTGATCGCCGCCGCGACCTGTGCCAGGTCCAGCGAACCATCGGCCTGCACCTCCAGCGGCTGCGGCTGGATCGAGCCGAGCACCGCTGCGCCGCCACCTTCGTACTTATAAGTGTGGGCCTGCTGGCCGACGATGTACTCGTCACCGCGCTCGCAATGGGCCATCAACCCCAACAGATTGCTCATGGTCCCGGTGGGCACGAACAGCGCCGCGGCAAACCCCAGGCGCCTGGCCAGTTCGGCCTCCAGACGATTGACCGTCGGATCTTCGCCATACACGTCGTCGCCGGTGGCGGCTTTGGCCATCGCGTCCAGCATGCCGGCGCAAGGTTGGGTGACGGTGTCGCTGCGAAGATCGATAACGCTCATGAATCTGGCCTCGGTAAGCAGGGGAAATCCCTTTCAGGAAAGAATTACTGCGGGCATGGCGACGATTAATCAACCCTTGCGTAGGAAAAGGCCGATTAAAACAACGGAAAAGTCGATGACAATCATCCAAAAGGGGCCATGCGCATATCGCAAATATGTGATAAAAACGCTGCGCCGCCAAACATTCCGGCGGCAAAAAAACGTTCTCAGGGCGGGGTGCAACTCCCCACCGGCGGTAATTGCGCGCAATGCGCATAGCCCGCGAGCGCTTGATGGCAGCACGGCTTCGGCGGTGCCTGACAGCAAGGTCAGCAGACCCGGTGTGATCCCGGGGCCGACGGTCATAGTCCGGATGAAGAGAGAACGGGATTGACACCAGAGGGCCTTCCGCCGGCATTCGTGCGAGCGTGCGTACCCTCAGATCCCCTTCGATTCATAACGCCCTGTTTTTCACACAAACAGGAGTCAGAACATGCAACCCACCGCAATTGACAGCAAAAGCAAACACCATCACGGCGAGCGCGTTGCGTTCATCCAGGCCTGCTGGCACAAGGAAATCGTCGATCAGAGCCGTAAAGGTTTCCTCGCCGAAATGATTGCCCAGGGTTATCAGGAATCCGATATCGACTTCTTCGAAGTCGGCGGCGCCTTCGAAATGCCCCTGCACGCCAAGTTGCTGGCCAAGACCGGTCGTTATGCCGGCATCGTCGCGGCAGCCCTGGTGGTGGACGGCGGGATCTACCGTCACGAGTTCGTCGCCCAGTCGGTGGTCAGCGGCCTGATGCAGGTTCAACTGGAAACCGAAGTGCCGGTGTTCTCGGTATCCCTGACCCCGCACCACTTCCATGCCGGCGAAGAGCACCAGAAGTTCTTCTTCGAGCATTTCGTGCATAAAGGCCAGGAAGCGGCGAAGACCTGTGCGGATACGTTAATGAAAATCCGTTCGCTGCGCCGCAGTGAGCCGCGCGCGGTAGCCGTCTAATGGCTAAGTGAGGTCTATGGCCTCACTCAAAACCAAATGTGGGAGCGGGCTTGCTCGCGAAAGCGGTGCAACAGTCACATCGATGTTGGATGTGCCACCGTCTTCGCGAGCAAGCCCGCTCCCACATTGGTTCTACGCTGATTTCAGGCGAGGTTTTCGTCGGTGGTCGGCACGACCAGGATGCCGGCACGCAAACCATTCTTCACCTTGGGGTTCGGGAAGATGATCCGGGCGCCCTCCTCCTCGATGATCCAGCGGGTGTTGGCGATGTCTTCCGCCAGCAGGTAACCCACTTCCAGCTCCGAGAAATTCTCGACGTCCGCCGGCAGGTTCAGGCGAAAGCTGTCGCTGTGCTTGATGATTTCCCGTGCCACGCTGTAAAGCTGCAAACCGTCCAGTGCCGCTTCAGTCAGTTCCGGTTCGGTGCCTTCGATGATCTGCTTGAGGCGCGCCTCCAGCAGCGACACGTTGACCCCGGCGTTCTGCCCGAACGGCCGCGCCTTGCCCAATTCCAGGGTGAAGGCCTCGGCACCGAGTTTGTCGTAGGTGTAGGCGCTGAACACGATGGACGGTTTGTTCTGCAGCAACACCGCTTCCATGCCGGCGGCACGCAGGCGCGCCAGTTCCTGGCGCGAATGCTGGCGGTCTTCTTTCCATGGGTATAGGGCGAACTGCTCGATTTTCGAGCCACGAATCGCCGTGTGCAGGTCGTAGTGCAAACGCTGTCGGTCCGGCAGGCTGAAGAAGCTGGCCGCCAAACGCTCCAGCTCACAGGCGCGCAAGGCTTCGGAGCCGCTGCTTTGTTCGTGACGGCCGTTGAACAGCCGATTGACGTCCTGCTCGACGAAGCGCTCGCCTTTGCGAATCGCTTCGGGGTTGCCGAACAGGAACAGAATACGTGCGCGCGGCTTCAGGTCGCCGCGGGCAATGTCGTGCAACAGGCGATCGAGCAACTCGATCGGCGCTGTTTCGTTGCCGTGGATCCCCGCCGACAGCAGCAGGTCCAGTCCATTGTCACGCGCTTGCGGTGGCCGGACTTCCAGCGCACCTTCGCTCAACCAGCGCATGCGCACGCCTTCGACAGTCAGTTGAGTCTTCTCCGCCGGTTCGCGGCCGGCGAGGGTCAGTTCAAGCAGTTTGCCGAGGGCGAGCATAGAGCGGTTTCCTTAGTGATCGTGGTTGCAGTCCGGGCCGTGAACATGGTCCTCGTCGGTGAGGTCGGCAGGTTCCATCTCCAGTTGCAGACTTACCAGATTAGTCGCCAATGGGCGCAGCAGCAGGTTGGCGTATTCGGCATCGCCTTCTTCGACGTCCACGCCGATCAGCAACTGGCCACGGCCGTCCTGCTGGATCCACAGCTCTTTGCCTTGCCACAGGACCGCGACGCGGGTGCAGGACGTCTCCAGTTGCGTGCCGTCGGTGTCTTCAAGGATCAGCTGCAGGGTATCGCTCATGTGTTTACGCTCTCGTTTGAGATGAAGCGGCGCGCTGCCATCCGGGCAGCGCGTCGTTGATCAATTGATCTGGAATGGATAAACCGCGCCCAGTTTAAGGATTTGCGTCAGTTCATCCAGTGCCGTCCGGCACTCAAGCAGCAATTGCGGGTCCGCCAGATCGTTTTCGGTCATGCGGTCGCGGTAGTGCTTCTCGACCCATTCGGTCAGTGTGCCGTACAACGGTGCCGTCATGATAACCCCTGGGTTGACGGCCGCCAGTTCGGTTTCGTTGAGTGCGACGCGCAACCGCAGGCAAGCCGGGCCACCGCCGTTCTGCATGCTCTGCTTGAGATCGAAGACTTTCACTTCGCGGATCAGGCCGCCGGAGCTGGTCAAACCCTGCAAGTATTGCCAGACACGCTCGTTGCCACGGCATTCTTCCGGCACGATCAACAGCATGGAGCCGTCAGGACGCGACAGCAGCTGGCTATTGAACAGGTAGGAACGTACCGCGTCTTCCACGCTTACTGCGGAACGCGGTACGCAGATCGACTGAAATTTCCCACCGGCCTTGGCGAGTTTGCTCTGCAATTCAGCGAGCATCTTCTCGGTCTCGAGGAACGCGTCCTCGTGATAGAACAGCACTTCGCCATTACCCACGGCGATCACGTCGTTGTGGAACACGCCCTGATCGATCACCGATGGGTTCTGCTGGGCGTAGACCACGCCGTCATCGCTCAAGCCGTGCAAACGGGCAACGGCCTGGGACGCTTCGAGGGTCTGGCGCGCCGGGTACTTCTGCGGAGCCGGGTAGCGGGTGTCGAACGCGCTGCGGCCGAACACGAAGAACTCGACACCGGCTTCGCCGTATTCACGGCAGAAACGCGTGTGGTTGGCCGCACCTTCGTCACCGAACTGCGCCACGGCCGGCAAGGCGGCATGGTGGGCGAAGTGTTTCTGGTCAGCGAACATCGCACCCAGCACGCGGCTGGTGGTCGGGTGTTCGATGCTGCGGTGATATTTGCAGTTGAGGTTGGCAGCGGTGAAATGCACACGGCCGTCAGCGGTGTCGGCGCTCGGGCTGACGGTGGCGGCGTTGGCCACCCACATGCTCGAGGCCGAGCAACTGGCCACCAGCAGCGGCATCGCGTCTTTGGCAGCGCGCTCGATCACTTGAGCGTCGGTGCCGCCAAAGCCCAGGCGACGCAGCGCGGCCACATCCGGGCGCTCCTGCGGTGCCAGCACGCCTTGCTGGAAGCCCATTTCCATCAGCGCTTTCATCTTCGCCAGGCCTTGCAGCGCCGCTTCCTTGGGGTTGGAAGACTGCTGGCTGTTGCTCTGGGACGCGACGTTGCCGTAGGACAGGCCGCCGTAGTTATGGGTCGGCCCCACTAGACCGTCAAAATTGACTTCATAGGATTTCATCAGCGAGGCTCCACGAGAATCTGTTGTTATAGGCTTCAGTAACTAGTTTGAGACCGGGTCGCGGCCTTCGCGGGCAAGCCCGCTCCCACAGGTTCAGCAGTGTTCACAAATTTTGTGTTCGACGCAGTCCTTGTGGGAGCGGGCTTGCTCGCGAATGGGCGCTACGCCATTTTCACGCCCGGCGTCAGGGCCGCAGGCAACACCAGGTTCGGCGTTTCCAGCGAGGCCACCGGGTACGCGCAGTAATCCGCCGCGTAGTAGGCACTGGCGCGATGGTTGCCCGAGGCGCCGACGCCGCCGAATGGTGCGCTGCTCGCGGCACCGGTCAGTTGCTTGTTCCAGTTGACGATACCGGCACGGCTTTCCAGCCAGAATTGCTGGTAACGCGCTTCGGAGTCCGACAGCAGACCAGCGGCCAAGCCGTACGCGGTGTCGTTGGCCTCAGCGATCGCTGCTTCAAAATCAGCGTAGCGGATCACTTGCAGCAACGGGCCGAACAGCTCTTCGTCAGGACGATCGGCGACAGCGGTCACGTCCAGGATGCCAGGGGTCAGCAAGGCCGATTGAGCCTGAGGCTGGGTCATTTCCAGCAATGCCACGGCGCCATTGGCCAGCAGGTGTTGCTGGGCATCCATCAGCGCTTTTGCTGCGCCGAGGGAAACCACCGAGCCCATGAACGGTGCTGGCTGTTGATCAAAGGCACCGACTTCAATTGTCGCGCTGACGGCCACCAGGCGCGCCAGCAGCGAGTCGCCCCAGGCGCCTTGCGGCACCAGCAAGCGGCGGGCACAGGTGCAACGCTGGCCGGCGGAGATGAACGCCGACTGAATGATGGTGTACACGGCGGCATCGAGGTCGGCGACCTGATCGACCACCAGTGGGTTGTTACCGCCCATCTCCAGCGCGAGGATCTTGTCCGGACGACCGGCGAATTGCTGGTGCAGGTGATTGCCGGTACGGCTGGAACCGGTGAAGAACAGACCGTCGATACCCGGGTTCGCCGCCAGGGCGATACCGGTTTCGCGAGCGCCTTGCAGCAGGTTCAACACGCCCGCCGGCAGACCGGCTTCGATCCAGCACTTGACCGTCAGTTCGGCCACTTTCGGTGTCAGCTCGCTGGGCTTGAACAGCACGCTGTTACCGGCCAGCAGTGCCGGCACGATGTGGCCGTTCGGCAAGTGGCCCGGGAAGTTGTAAGGGCCAAATACCGCGACGACACCGTGAGGCTTGTGGCGCAGCACAGCGGTGGCGTCGCCCAGTGGGCCGCTCTTCTCACCGGTACGTTCGCGGTAGCTCTGCACCGAGATGGCGATCTTGTTGACCATGCTGGTGACTTCGGTCGCCGCTTCCCACAGTGGCTTGCCGGTTTCTTCGCCGATGGTGCGGGCCAGTTCGTCCGCATGATTCTTCAGCGCGGCAGCAAAGGCTTCCAGCACCGAGATACGCTCTTCCAGGGTACGCCGCGCCCAGCCCGGGAACGCCTGGCGCGCCGCCTGCACTGCCGACTCGACCTGAGCGACGGTGGCACCGACGCCGGACCACAGCACCTGCTGGGTCACCGGGTTCAGCGATTCGAAGGCTTCGCCCTGACCTGCCAGCCATTCACCTGCGATGTAAAGCGACTTCATTATTTCGACTCCCGAGCTGCGGACAACGCCACGGCGCGCACTTGATCGCCAGCGTTGAGTTGAAGACGTTTGGCGGTCTGCTGATCGACCACCAGGGTGCCGGCGGCCAGACGTGCCGGCGCAGCAGTGATGCGGCAGTCTTCGCGCTTGCGGTTGTGAATGATGAATGGCGTGGCGTCGTCACCCGGCGTGCCGACGGACAGTACCAGCGCCTGGCTGTCGCGTACCGCACGGATCTTGCCGGTTTCGCATTCGATGGCCGGGCCTGCGTCGAAAATGTCGACGTAGCCCTGGTAGCTGAAACCTTCGCTCTTGAGCATCGCCAGCGCCGGTTCGGTGTCCGGGTGAACCTGACCGATCACGTTGCGCGCATCCGGCGACAGGAAGCAGGTGTACAACGGGAATTTCGGCATCAGTTCGGCGATGAACGCCTTGTTGCCCACGCCGGTCAGGTAATCGGCCTGGCTGAATTCCATTTTGAAGAAGTGGCGCCCCAGGCTTTCCCAGAACGGCGAACGCCCGGCTTCGTCGGATACACCGCGCATTTCGGCGATGATCTTGTTGCCGAACAGTTGCGGGAATTCGGCGATGAACAGCATCCGCGCCTTGGACAGCATGCGGCCGTTGAGGCCGCTGCGGTAATCGGCGTGCAGGAACAACGAGCACAGCTCGGAATTGCCGGTCAGGTCGTTGGCCAGGAACAGCGTCGGGATTTCGCGATAGATGTTCAGCTCTTGGGAAGCGCTCACGGTCAGACCGACCCGAAAGTTGTACCAGGGCTCACGCAGGCCGACGGCGCCGGCAATGGCGGAAATGCCCACCACGCGACCGTCGTCGTCTTCGAGCACGAACAGGTAGTCCGCGTCGCCCCGCCCGGCTTCGCCGCGAAAGGTCTTCTCGGCCCAGCCGACCCGATGGGCCAGACGTTCTTCGTTGGCCGGCAAGGTGGTCAGGCCGGTGCCGGTGCTGCGGGCCAGGTCGATCAGAGCGGGTAAATCGCTGCTGCGTACGGGACGAACGATCATGCTATCTCCTCAAACGGGCCGCTTGCGCCACCCGTGAAACTCGCTGCTTTACTAAGCATTCACTCTTTATAGGCATAGCAGCAGGTGTTAAACCGCCACCAGGCGCACGCTGGCACCTTCACCGACGCCCAGGGCTTCGGCCGCTTCCAGGTCCAGGGTCACCGGTTTACCCGGTGCGTAGTCAAGCTCGAGCATGACTGCGCGGTAGTCCTGCAACTGGGCGTTGGCCACCAGGTACTGGCGACCGACACCTTTGACCGGCTCGCCGATCTTCACCGGCACCACGCGGCTCTGGGCGATCGAACGGATCCCCGAGACGCGGGCATGCAGGGTCGGACCGCCGTCGAAAATGTCGATGTAGTGATCGGTCTCGAAGCCTTCGCGCATCAGGATGTCGAAGGTGATCTGCGCCCGCGGGTGAACCTGGCCCATCGCTTCTTGCGCGGAGTCCGGCAGCAGGGGCACGTAGATCGGGTAATGCGGCATCAGTTCGGCGAGGAACGTACGGCTCTTGAGGCCGCACAGACGCTCGGCTTCAGCGTAGTTGAGGTCGAAAAAGTTGCGCCCGATGGCATCCCAGAATGGCGAGTCGCCGTTTTCATCGCTGTAACCGACGATCTCGGTCACCACGGAATCGGCAAAACGCTCCGGATGGCTGGCCACGAACAGCAAGCGGCCACGGGAGTTGAGTTCCGACCACGGCGAACCCACCAGATCGCGCTGCACGTAGAAACTGGTCAGCAAGCTGTTGCCGGTCAGGTCGTGGCACTGGGAGAGCACGTGGATCTTGTTGTGAATCTTCAGCTCGCGTGAAGCGTGGACGAAGGTTTCGTTGCGAAAGCTGTAGAACGGCTCGGAGTAACCGGCCGACGCCACGATGGCCGAGCAACCGACCAGCTTGCCGGTGGCACTGTCTTCGAGGACGAAGAAATAGCTTTCCTCACCGTTGAAGCTCACTTCGGCGGCGAACGAGGCTTCGCTTGCCGCGATCTTGTCGCTCAGGCGCTCAACGTCATCCGGCAAGGAAGTGACACCAATCGGACTGTCCGCAGCCAGACGCTGTACCTCGCCCAGATCAGCCATTTGCGCGGGGCGCATCACCAGCATGGTGTCACTCCTTAATCTCAGAACTTACAGAAGAAAAATCCCGGGCCTACACAGAGATCAGTGTGGGAGCGGGCTTGCTCGCGAAAGCGGTGGGTCAGACAGTAAAAATGTTGACTGATACACCGCTTTCGCGAGCAAGCCCGCTCCCACATTTGATCGTGCCCGGCATCAAAATTGGGTTCGACGCCTGAACGGTCAGGCGTCGAAGGGTCTATCAGGCTTGCGTCAGTTTTGCAGCAGCACGTTCGAAGCGGTCCAGGCCGGCATCGATATCGGCGTCTTCCACCACCAGGCTTGGCGCGAAACGCACCACGTCCGGGCCGGCTTGCAGGACCATCAGGCCTTCTTTTTCAGCGGCGTTGAAGATGTCCTTGGCCTTGCCTTTCCAGGCATCGCTCAACACGCAGCCGATCAACAGGCCCATGCCACGGACCTTGGTGAACAGGCCGTATTTTTCGCCGATCTGCTCAAGGCGCGCCTTGAACTTGTCGTGCTTGGCCTTGACGCCAGCCAGCACTTCAGGGGTGTTGATCACGTCGATCACAGCTTCCGCGACCGCACACGCCAGCGGGTTGCCGCCGTAGGTGGTGCCGTGGGTGCCGACGACCAGATGCTTGGCCAGCTCTTCAGTGGTCAACATGGCAGCGATCGGGAAACCACCGCCCAGGCTCTTGGCGCTGGTCAGGATGTCCGGAGTCACGCCGTAATGCTGGTAGGCGAACAGGTGGCCGGTGCGGCCCATGCCGGTTTGCACTTCGTCGAAGATCAGCAATGCGTTGTGCGCGGTGCACAGTTCACGGGCACCTTGCAGGTATTCGAGTTCAGCCGGGATGACACCGCTTTCGCCCTGGATCGGCTCCAGCACCACAGCGCAAGTCTTGTCGGAAATGGCGGCTTTCAGCGCGGCCAGATCGTTGTACGGCACATGGGTGATGCCGGTGATCTTCGGACCGAAGCCATCGGAGTACTTCGACTGGCCACCGACGTTCACGGTGAACAGGGTACGGCCGTGGAAGCTGTTGAGCGCGGCGATGATCTCGTACTTCTCGCTGCCGAAACGGTCGAAACCGACACGACGGGCCAGCTTGAAGGCGGCCTCGTTGGCTTCGGCGCCGGAGTTGCAGAAGAAGGCGCGGTCGGCAAAGGTGGCGTCGACCAGCTTGTGCGCCAGGCGCAGGGCCGGCTCATTGGTGAACACGTTGGACACGTGCCACAGCTTGTTCGCCTGTTCGGTCAAGGCACCGACCAGCGCAGGATGCGCGTGGCCCAATACGTTAACGGCAATCCCGCCGGCGAAGTCGATCAGCTCGCGACCGGACTGGTCCCAGACGCGGGAACCGGCGCCACGCACAGGAATGAATGCGGCAGGCGCATAGTTGGGAACCATTACCTGATCGAAATCGGCGCGTTGTACCGCAGCGTGCTCAACGGACATCGGAGTCTCCTGAAGAGAAAACACTCGCCTGAAACTGGCGAGCTTGGTGAGGATTGTAAGGACAGTTTTCAGCCCGGCCTTGCCGCCAAGCGACAACTTCTTATAGCGCAAACCCCGGATTTTCCCGGGTTTACGGCAATGCGACATATAGGGTCGCAAAGGCGCAGTTTAACTGGCGGCGGACGTTTGCGGCAGGTCGCTGTGTCGTAACCCATGCCGATTCCATGAATGCGGTAGATATGTACCGCGCGTCGACTTCGATTACGGGTTTTCCTGACGGTCTATCAACCGCAATGGTGGACCTATCCCGATGAATACCGAAAATCCCGACACCCCTGAGACTTTCAGGCCCGACGCGCATTACCAGCATCTGATGAACGTCATTCCACCCTGGCTTCGCCAAACCACGCCAAAACGGCGTGAAGCGCTGCGCAACATCAAGCCAGTGTTGCCCACCCCCCTCAGGGATGTATCTGACGCTCAGCGCGTCGAACTTGACCGACTCATTACCCTGCAGACGGTGAGCCAGAACCGGGTCGATCAGGCCCTGGCGAATCTGCTGGACCCTGCAGCCTTCGCCGAACCCATGCTCAAGGGCGCACTCAAGACACGATTCGGCCTGGAAGCGGACGTCAGTAAAATTTTTCTGCGCCTTTACATTCCCGCGCACATACCCTGGTTGCGCCTGAAGTCCGGAGCCGCACGCACCTGGACCGTGTCGTTGCTGGACGCCGCGCTGCACAACTTCGAAAGCACAGAAACTGAGGCCGACGCCTTTGAGCCCGCCTCGACTTACATCACTGCGCCCTCTTCCACCGGGCACTTCAGCACCCTGCCACAGATTCTGGCGACGATGCCCATCACGGCGTTCACCCAACTGTGCCGCGAACTCGACATTGGCGAGCGCTATAAAAGTTACCTGGCCGACAACCTTGGCATCAGCAACCCGGTGGCTGCGGCGATCCTGCAACCGAAAATTCGCGAAAGCCAAAAAACCGCACTGACCGTCGCCCTGCAGATGGCGCAGATGCAAAACCTGCTGACCAGCGACGTTCATCAGCCGCTCCTTCGCCTGCTCTCCGATGCACACGGCCAATCCTGGCGATGCCATGACCTGACGATCATGAATGCCCGCCTGACCGGCATCGTGCTGTTCGCCCCGGGACTGGAGCGCGCCCGCGAAGAGGTCCGGGTGGTGGCCTACATTCCTGACGACCCCGAGCATCCCATCAAGCAATACCCCTCATCGGCGGCATTCGCCGAGGAACTGAGCCAGCGCCTTCGGGCGCCCGACTATCAACAGTTTTTCAGTCGTTTTATCAATCATGAAGACCGCGGCTACTTCTTCGCCGAGCTGAACAACCGCCTCGATCCCATCACCTGGCAACCGGTCCCACCCGGCGATCCACGGCCGACCTGGAGAGAAAACCCCAACCAGCGTCCCGACCTGCAAATGGCAGTAACGCCGATCAGAGGCGACCTGTGGGTTCATCTCTATCAACGCAAACTCGACAAGATCCTCAATGACGCGCGCGTGATCGCAGTGTCGACGGCCACGGTCGACCGCAAGGCCCGATGGGCGTTATGGGACTCCTTCACGGAAATCGCCTCGGCGCTGCTGAACATCGCAGCCTTCATCGCGTTGCCGTTCGTCCCGTTCCTTGGCGAGCTGATGCTGGCTTACACGGCCTATCAGCTACTGGATGACACCTTCGAAGGTGTTGTCGACTGGGCAGAAGGCCTGACCAACGAAGCCTTCGAGCATTTCATGGGGGTGGTTGAATCTGCAGTGCAGTTGGGCACTTTCGCGGCAGGTGGCACGATCGCCGTCAGCGAATTTCGCGCGGTCCTGCCCCGGGAAGTCGTGCAATTCATCGACCGCTTCAACGCCGTGAAACGCCCCAATGGCGAAACCCGCTATTGGAAGCCCGACCTGACGCCTTACGAACAAACCGTCGCGATCCCCAACGACGCGCAACCCGACTCGATGGGACTGCACGCCCATCAAGGCAAAACCCTGCTGACACTGGACGCCAGCCAATACTCCGTGGTCGAAGATCCGTTGACCGGGCGCCATCGGATCCAGCACCCCACGCGTCCCGAAGCTTACCAACCCACCCTGAGGCACAACGGAAAAGGGGCCTGGCACACCGAACTCGAGCAGCCACTGACCTGGGACCAGGCCACCCTGCTGCGGCGCCTCGGCCCGGACATACAGCGTTTTTCCGAGCGCGAGCGCGAGCGCATCCTCAGCATCAGCGGCTGTCACGAAAACGCCTTGCGCAAGATGCATGTCGACGCCGAACAGGTACCGCCGCTGCTGGCCGACACCCTCAAACGCTTCAAGATTGATCAGGACCTGCAGATCTTCATTGATCAAATCGGCAGCAATCGTGCGGACGATTACCTGAAGGCTGATCCGCTGATTCAACTGGAACTGCTCTGCGACTACGGTAACTGGCCAGCGGACAAGGGGCTGCGACTGGTCGATGCAACAGGAGAAACCCTCTGGGAGCGCGGCGTGGGCAACCAGGTCGTGGTGCAGATCAACCTAGCGCAACTGGACGATGGCGACCTGATCAACACCCTGTTGCAACACCTCGACAACACCGACGCACGCTCAATGCGCCGCTACCTGACAACGCTTGCCGCCGACAAACGGGAAACCCTCTTCAGCCAGCGCTACCGCAAAATCGAACAAGGTGCGCGCCCCTTGGTCCAGCGTATTATCGACAGCGAACCCGGTTTGCCAACCAGCCTCGCCGAAGCACTGCTCGACAGCGCCAGTGCCGCCGAACGCGAGCAACTGGAGCGTGGAACATTGTCCAAACGCCTCACGGAACTGGCACAGGAGGCCGGCCTGCAGGTGCGCGTCACTCGCGCTTATGAAGGGCTCGACCTGTACTCGACGCGCAACCATCTCGACACCGATCGCCTGGCGTTGCACACCCTGGAACGCTTGCCTGGCTGGTCGGGACAACTGCGCCTGGAAATCCGTCAATACACCCGCACGGGGCCGCTGATCGACAGCATTGGCCAGCCGGATGCGCTCGTGCGCAAGGTGCTGGTATTGACCGATGAAGGGGCTTATCAGGCCTACGACGACGCCGGTGAACAGCTCAGTGGCACCGACTCCCTCTATTCCAGCCTCTTACAGGCACTGCCCGACAGCGAACGAATCGCCCTGAACATCAACATCGGTGAGGGCGCAAGGCTCAAGCAGCTGATTCACACCCACGCTCTCACTCGTGAAGCATTGCGTGCGCTGCTGGCGCAACGGCCGAGTCTCAAGCCTGCCTACGATCCGGCGGTCATGCGTTTGCTGGGCGGGGGCGATGGTTATCACCGGATGCCGGCCAATACCCCTTCATTACAAAGCCACATCTATCGGCTGTTTCCCCATCTGAGCCCAGAGGAACTGCAAGCCTTTGCCGCACGATTGCAAGCCAATCCCGGCGGACCGCGCGCAGAACTCCAGCGCCTGTTTTATCAACACGCGCAATTGTTTGAGCAATTGAGCACCTGGTGCGACGAGATCCCGTTGTATGTTCCGGGCACGCAAATCCGCTTGAGCGTCGAGCAGCTCGCCAGTCAACGGTATGCACGCCGACAAATGATAGCCAGATTGCTCGACTGCTGGCGGCGTCAGGCCACCTACGACAGCACCCACGGCGTACCGGTTTCCTTTGAATTTTCCCAGCCGGTTGTTGGCGAGCTGCCAAAGTTGAACGTCGATTTCCCTCAGGTGCGCAGCGTGACGCTTGAAGGTCATCGTGCCACCCGTGGTGTGAATGATTTTTTGAAGGGGTTTTCCAACCTCAACCGCCTGGCGCTACGCAACTTCGAACTGGGGCAGTTGCCGGACGCCATTGCCCAATGGCCCCAACTCGACGCACTCATCCTCAGCGACTGCGCCGTGACCCTCACAGAGCAGAGTCGCGCCACCCTGTCTGCCCTGAACCAATTGACTGCGCTCGACCTGTATAAAAACCCGCTCGGTGTGTGCCCTTCCCTGGAAAACATGCCGAAGCTGACCTACGTCGATCTTTCCGGTACCGCAATTACCCGCATTCCCGAGGGCCTGGTGAATCACCCGAGCATTCGAACCGCCATTTTGAATGACAACCAGATCACCGAATTGCCCACCGCACTCTTCGATCTGCCCGGCGACATCAGCGAGGGATTTGATTTTGGCAACAACCCTCTGTCCCCGACCACCCGGGAACACATCAAGCGTCACTATCAGCGAACCGAAAAGGACTTTGGAGTCCATGCCGAACAGGTCGATATCGATCGCGTCAAAGCCCTCTACCCAAGTCTGGACAACGAAGAGGCCAGCGACTTCGTCTATCGCTTACCCGGCACCCTCGCAGAGGGTCGAGCTGACCTGACCCGTCGCGAGCTCGAACTCACCCGACTCGGTATCGAGCTGAGCCGGTGGACGGCCGATGTGCCCGACACCCATTCCGATACTGGCGCCCCGCTGACGGCCGACGAGATGTTTGCCGAGCACGTCAAAAGAGACGAATTCAAGCAAAACCTGGAACGCTGCTGGCGCCAGATCCCCATCGAAAATATTGCCGTGGGTGAGTACGGATTCATCTCACACCTGCCAATCCTGGGTGACCTGCCGACGCTGTCAGCCGACTTCAGTCATGTGCCCGAAATGTACCTGACGACCACTCATGGCATTGCACCTGGACTTGGCCGGTTCCTGGACAGTTTTACCAACCTGGACACCCTGACCATACGGGGATACCACCTGGGCAACCTTCCCGAAGCCATCTTCAGAATGGGCAGGTTGTCGGTGCTGAGCTTGTCGGAGTGCGGCATTACCCTGACTCAGGAAACCGTAGAGGCCCTGGCGGGCATGGAGCACCTTGACTACTTGAGCCTGCGTGACAATCCACTCGGTCCAAGCCCTGACCTTAGCCACATGACAGAAATATCCTCACTGGACTTGAGCCACACGGGCATCACTGAAATCCCCAAGGGAGTGCTGAGCATCACGACCTGGACCGACGTCGACCTGAGCTTCAACGCCATTACCGAGATGCCGCCCGAACTCATGGAGGTGGACCCGGGTGTCGGAGAAAGCTTTGACTTCAGCGGCAACCCGTTCAATGCGCAAAGCTTGCAACGCATCGCTGCGTACTTTCGCGCAACCGAGAATGATCTGGGTATCGACGAGATAGCCGACATGCCGGTGCCGGTGGATGGGGCGCCCGACACCGACATTGAAGACTGAGTACTGGCTACCCGCGTTCCGGCGGCACCGATGACAACTCGAACGGGCTGCTGCTGCGCCGCTGGTTGCGATCTTCCCGCGGCGTGGCACCGAAGAAGTTGCGATAGGCGCTGGAGAAATGCGGCCCCGAGGAGAAGCCACAGGACAGGCCGATCTGAATGATCGACTTGCTGGTTTGCATCAACATCTGCCGGGCCTTGTTCAGGCGCAGCTCCAGGTAGTACTGGCTCGGCACACGGTTGAGGTATTGCTTGAAGATCCGCTCCAGCTGCCGACGGGACACGCACACATGCTGGGCGATTTCGTCGGTGGTCAGCGGCTCTTCGATGTTGGCCTCCATCAGCAACACGGCTTGCGTGAGCTTCGGATGGCTGGAGCCGAGACGGTTCTGCAACGGGATACGCTGGCGCTCGCCGCCCTCGCGGATGCGCTCGACCACCAGTTCCTCGGAGACCGCACCCGCCAGCTCCGCACCATGGTCGCGGGCCAACACCGCCAGCAACAAGTCGAGCACCGACATGCCGCCGCACGCGGTCAGGCGATCGCGATCCCAGTCGAACAAGTGACTGGTGGCGATGACCTTCGGAAAGCGCTCGGCGAAATCATCCTGCCAGCGCCAATGCACGGCCGCGCGATAGCCATCGAGCAAACCGAGTTGCGCCAACGGGTAAACACCGGCCGACAGACCGCCGATCACGCAACCGGAGCGCACCAGCTGTTTGAGCGCACTGCTGAGTGCCGGCGCCAGTGCGGTCGGTGGCTCATCAGCGAGCAGGAACAGTTTCTGGAAGTTTTCCAGCTTGCCGGTCCATGCCTCACCCGGCAATTGCCAGGCGCTGTCGGCCGCGGCCTCTGTAATGGCTTCGGCCTGCAGGAACGACAGTTCGTAGACCACGTCCGGATGCACACGCTGAGCAACACGCAAGGCCTCCTCAGCCAGCGCAAGCGTCAGTGCTTTAGTGCTGGGCCAAATCAGGAAACCAATTCGATGGGCAGTCATGGCGGGCAATCCGAAACGAAGAACAGTGATGAAGGCATGGGCCAATGCTAGCCCGTAAATGAACGCAAATCTCGAAACCGCCCCGGATCAAATGTGGGAGCGGGGCTGGCCTTTAGGTTGCGAAGCATGCACTATCCCGGTGCACAACGGCAGCCCTGATTACTTCAGGCTGCCCGAGAGGAATTGCTGCAGACGCTCCGATTGCGGGTTCACCAGCACTTCGCGCGGGTTGCCGCTTTCTTCGACCACACCTTTGTGCAGAAACACCAGCTGGTTCGACACTTCACGGGCGAAGCCCATTTCGTGGGTCACCACCACCATGGTCCGGCCTTCCTGGGCCAGGGCCTGCATGACCTTCAACACGTCGCCAACCAGCTCCGGATCAAGGGCCGAAGTCGGCTCGTCGAACAGCATCACCTCAGGTTCCATCGCCAGTGCACGGGCAATCGCCACGCGCTGCTGCTCGCCGCCGGACATGTGGCCCGGGTAAGCGTCTTTGCGATGGGCCACGCCGACCTTGTTCAGGTAGTGTTCGGCTTTTTCCCGAGCTTCGGCCTTGGACACGCCGAGCACATGCACCGGCGCTTCCATGATGTTTTCCAGCGCGGTCATGTGCGACCACAGGTTGAAATGCTGGAACACCATCGACAGGCGCGAACGCATGCGTTGCAGCTGTTTCGGGTCGGCGGCTTTCAACGCGCCGTCCTTGTTCGCCACCAGCTTCAACTCTTCGTTGTTGAGCAGGATCTTGCCCGCGTGCGGCTGCTCCAGCAGGTTGATGCAGCGCAGGAAGGTACTTTTGCCGGAGCCACTGGAGCCGATGATGCTGATCACATCGCCGGCTGCCGCTTTCAGGGACACGCCCTTGAGCACTTCGTGACTGCCATAGCGTTTATGCAGGTCTTGGACTTCAAGTTTGTACATGCGGTCGGTTCTCACAAAAACAGTCAGTCAGTCGTTGAGCAAGCGCCCGTGACGCAGCGCTTCGCGCCCCGCCACCTTGGCCAGCCAGAAACCGGGTTGGGCATAACGCAGCCGTTCAATGGCAAACAGCACCCCGGACGTACCAGCACACACCGTGCTGACCCGATCCGCCAACGGATCGATCACTTCAAAAATCTCGTCACCCGCTTCAACCCACTCACCGGGCTTACGCAGGAAACTCACCACACCGGGGTGTGGTGCCAACAACAATTCAGTGCCTTCGAATGGCATGCCTTCGCAAGGGTCTTGCGCAGGCTTCGGCCATTCGCCACTGATCAATCCTTGCTCGGCAAGGAAGGCCAGAATGCCTTCGGCATGGGCGCAAGCCTCGGCGCGACCGGTATCGGCCTGCCCCCCTAATTCAATGGTAGTCGCCAGGCAGGCCAGCGGAATTTGCGCCTCCGGGAACAGACGCGACAGGCGCAACCACGGCAACGAACAGGCTTCGTCGAACGAACTGCCGCCGGAATCTTCCGCCAGCAAACCAACCCGCACATTCAGGTGCGCAGCCAGCGAACGCCACTGCGGCCAGTGTTGCGGCAAGGCATACATGTGCAGCGCCGCTTCGGCGTCGCAATGCAGGTCCAGTACCACATCGGCGGTGCAGGCGTGACTGAGCAGAACGCGCTGCATGCCTTGCAACTGGCTGCTCGCCTCTGGCAAAGCGGCCAGATGATCGACCATCGCCTGACGGATCAGGCGAATGTTGGCGTGCGGATCGTCACCCAGGCTTTCTGCCAGTGCAGCCGCCACAGGTGCGCTCAACTCGACGAAATCGCGGTTGAAGTTCTTGCCGCTGCCCGCCTCGAAACGCCCTTGATGATTGCCCTGAAGCAGTTGACCCAGCCCCAGTGGATTAGCCACCGGCACCAGTTCGACCACACCGTTGAGCAAGCCCTTTGCTTCGAGTTCGGCCAGACGCTTTTTCAGCTCGAACGCCGTGCGCATGCCCGGCAGCTCATCGGCGTGCAGGCTGGCCTGGATATACGCCTTGCGCTCGCCACTACCAAAGCGGAACACCGAAATCCGGCGTTCGCTGCCCAGGTGGCTCCACGGCAAAGCATGATCGATGCGTTCCATATCAGTGCTTCCGCGGGGCCAGGTAGCCCAGCCAGCGGCGCTCGGCCATCTTGAACAGCTTCACCAGGATGAAGGTCAGGCACAGGTAGAACACGCCGGCGGTGATGTAGGCCTCGAACGGCAGGTAGAACTGGGCGTTGACCGTGCGCGCGGCACCGGTGATGTCGATCAGGGTCACGATGGACGCCAGACTGGTGGTCTGCAGCATCATGATCACTTCGTTGCTGTACTGCGGCAGCGCCCGGCGCAGGGCCGACGGCAGCAGGATGCGCTTGTACATCTTGAAGCGCGACATGCCCATGGCCTTGGCCGCTTCGATCTCGCCGTTCGGCGTGGCGCGCAGGCTGCCGGCGATGATCTCGGCGGTGTAGGCGCTGGTGTTGATCGCGAATGCCAGGCACGCACAGAAGGTTGCGCTGGACAGCCACGGCCAGAGGAAGCTCTCACGCACCGCTTCGAACTGCGCCAGACCGTAGTAGATCAAAAACAGCTGCACCAGCATCGGTGTGCCGCGGATCACGTAGGTATAGAGCCAGGCGGACATGTTGACCACCGGGTTCTTCGAGACGCGCATCAGGCCCAGCGGCAATGCGCACAGCAAGCCGAAGAACAGCGACAGCGCAAGCAGTTTTAGGGTGGTCACCAGGCCGCCGAAGTACAGCGGCAAGGCCTCCCAAATGACGTTGTAGTCGAAGATCATAGATCAGCCGCCCTTACGCCTACCGAGTAGCGCTTCTCAAGGTGACGCAATGCCAGCAACGACACACTGGTGATCACCAGGTACATCGCCGCCACTGCGAGGAAGTAGGTGAAAGGCTCGCGGGTGGCATCGGCCGCCTGCTTGGCCTTGAACATCATGTCCTGCAGGCCGACCACCGAAATCAGCGCGGTCGCCTTGGTCAATACCAGCCAGTTGTTGGTGAAACCCGGAATCGCCAGGCGAATCATCTGTGGCACCAACACCCGGAAGAACACCTGGAAACTGCTCATGCCGTACGCCATGCCGGCTTCGGCCTGACCTTTTGGGATCGCCATGAACGCGCCCCGGAAGGTTTCAGACAGGTACGCACCGAAGATGAAACCCAGGGTGCCGATACCGGCAGCCAACGGATTCAGGTCAATGTACTCGTCAAAGCCGAGCAGCGGTGCGACGCGGTTGAGCAAGTCCTGGCCGCCGTAGAAAATCAGCAGGATCAGCACCAGGTCGGGAATACCGCGGATCACCGTGGAATACAGGTCGCCCAGCCAGGCCAGCCAGCGCACCGGCGACAGACGCAGTGCCACGCCGATCAGGCCCAGAACGATGGCCATGGCCATGGACGACAAGGCGAGCTGAAGCGTCAGCCAAGCGCCATCGAGGATGACAGCCCCGTAGCCTTTCAACATGATTCAGGTCCTCGAAAGTTGGGATGAAAAAATGGCGCAAACCTCAGAGATCCTGCTGCTTGCGCCATTTCGGACTTGTCGCCGGGGCGTGTTACTTGCCGTAGATATCGAAGGCGAAGTACTTGTCCTGGATTTGCTTGTACTTGCCGTTCTCGCGAATGGCGGCGATGGCGGCGTTGAGCTTGTCCAGCTCAGCCTTGTCGCCCTTGCGCACCGCGATGCCTACACCGTCGCCGAAGTATTTGACGTCGGTGAATGCAGGGCCGACGAAGGCGAAGCCTTTACCTGCGTCGGTTTTCAGGAAACCGTCATCCAGAAGCGTAGCGTCTGCCACGGTGCCGTCGAGGCGGCCGGCGGCCACGTCGAGGTAAATTTCGTTCTGCGAGCCGTATGGCTTGATCTCGGCACCCAGCGGGGCCAGGACTTCGCGGGCGAAACGCTCGTGGATCGAACCACGCTGTACGCCGATGTTCTTGCCCTTGAGCTCGGTCAGGCCTTCGCTGACCTGGGTGCCGGCCTTCATGACCAGGCGAGCCGGGGTGTTGTAGTACTTGTTGGTGAAGTCCACGGACTTCTTGCGATCTTCAGTGATCGACATGGACGACAGGATCGCGTCGATCTTGCGCACTTTCAGTGCCGGGATCAGGCCGTCGAACTCTTGCTCGACCCACACGCACTTGACCTTCATCTCTTCGCACAGGGCGTTGCCGATGTCGTAGTCGAAACCAACGATGCTGCCGTCCGGTGCTTTGGAAGCGAACGGAGGGTAAGCCGCTTCGATACCAATTTTCAGAGGCTTTTCATCGGCGAAGGATGGCAGCGACAGCACGGACAGTGCCAGGGCGCCAAGCAGCACGAGTTTCTTCATCTTGGGACTCCATCGGTAAAGGGCAAAAACGGCAGAGTGAGCAACAGCCCAATATGCGAATGAGTGGAACCAGAAAGCAGTGCTGCGTCCTGGGAAGCCGGTGTTTAAATTCAACACGGGCAACGACGAGCGAGTGATCGGCATTCTAACGAGAGGCCCGAGGCCGATATTTCTTCAATGCGACAACTAATTACAGAAGCACCGAGAAAGTCGTTTTAGCGCGTTGACAGCCCTGCGAAATCATGCAAGAGCAAAAGACATGGAACCGATCTATGTTGCAAATTGCGGGCCTATTATTGGCAAACCCTTCTAATCCGGCAAGCGCAGCGTGGAGTCTTATTTTTCAGCGGTGGTTTTTAGCCCCTGCTATGGGGCTGAGCGTTTCCCAATGCCCCGCATTGGCGCGATGCGGTTACACATTCAGTAACCTGAAAGATCTCGGGTAACAGCAGGAAAATGCCGACAGAGAAACCCGATAATTATTGGCTGGTGTTGCTGTATTGCCTGACAAACTGCCTTCGCGAGCAAGCCCGCTCCCACATTTGATCTCGAGTGGACACAGAATTTGTGTCCGCACAGATTTAATGTGGGAGCGGGCTTGCTCGCGAAGAGGCCAGCAAATTCGACACAAAAACTTCAGACACAAAAAAGCCCCACCAGGCTCAACACCTGACGGGGCTTCGATAACTCAGAACCGCCGCTTACGCGACATTCATGGTCTTGTGCGTATCAATCAAATGCTGCACCACACTCGGATCCGCCAGGGTGGAGATATCCCCCAACCCATCATATTCAGCCGTAGCAATCTTGCGCAGAATCCGCCGCATGATCTTGCCCGAGCGAGTCTTCGGCAGCCCCGGTGCCCACTGGATCACATCCGGCGAGGCAATCGGCCCGATCTCCTTGCGCACCCAGTTTTTCAGTTCCAGACGCAGCTGCTCGTTCGGCTCCTCGCCGTTTTTCAGGGTGACATAGACATAAATGCCCTGTCCCTTGATGTCGTGCGGAACACCGACCACCGCCGCTTCGGCGACTTTCGGGTGCGCGACCATCGCGCTTTCGATCTCGGCGGTGCCCATGCGGTGGCCGGAGACGTTGAGCACGTCGTCCACGCGCCCGGTGATCCAGTAGTAGCCATCGGCATCGCGACGGGCGCCGTCACCGGTGAAGTACATGCCGCGGAAGGTCTTGAAGTAGGTGTCGACGAAGCGGTCGTGATCGCCAAACAGCGTACGCGCCTGGCCTGGCCACGAATCGAGAATCACCAGGTTGCCCTCGGCCTCGCCTTCGATGATGTTGCCCAGGTTGTCCACCAGGGCCGGCACCACGCCGAAGAACGGACGCGCCGCCGAGCCCGGCTTGAGGGCATGAGCGCCCGGCAGCGGGCTCATCATGTTGCCGCCGGTTTCGGTCTGCCACCAGGTGTCGACGATCGGGCAGCGGGACTTGCCGACGTTCTTGTAGTACCAGTCCCAGGCTTCCGGGTTGATCGGCTCGCCCACCGAGCCCAACAGGCGCAGGCTGCTGCCATCGGCACCTTCAACCGCGGCGGTGCCCGAGGCCATCATGGCGCGGATCGCGGTCGGTGCCGTGTAAAGGATGTTGACCTTGTGCTTGTCGACGATCTTCGCCACCCGGGTGATGTCCGGGTAGTTCGGCACGCCTTCGAACAGCAGGGTAGTCGCGCCGTTGGCCAGCGGGCCGTAGACGATGTAGCTGTGGCCGGTGACCCAGCCGACGTCGGCGGTGCACCAGTAGATCTCGCCCGGGCGGTAGTCGAACACGCGCTCGTGGGTCATGGCGGCGTACAGCAGGTAGCCGCCGGTGGTGTGCTGCACGCCCTTCGGCTTGCCGGTGGAGCCCGAGGTGTAGAGGATGAACAGCGCCTCTTCGGCGCCCATCTCTTTCGGCGCGCACACGGTGCCGGCCACTTTCATCAGGTCCTCGAACCAGATGTCGCGGTGCTGGTTCCACTTGATCTCGCCACCGGTGCGCTTGCACACGATGACTTTCTGGATGCTGCTGGTTTCCGGGTTGGTCAGGGCGTCGTCGACGTTGGCCTTGAGCGGGATCTTCTTGCCGGCACGAATACCTTCGTCGGCGGTGATCACCACTTTCGAGCGGCAGTCGATGATGCGACCGGCCAGGGCTTCCGGCGAGAAGCCGCCGAACACCACCGAGTGAATCGCGCCGATCCGGGTGCAGGCCAACATGGCGACCACGGCTTCGGGGATCATCGGCATGTAGATCGTCACCACGTCGCCGCGGTGCACGTCCTGGCCGCGCAGGGCGTTGGCGAACTTGCAGACTTGTTCGTGCAACTCGCGGTAGGTGATGTTGCGGCTTTCGGCAGGGTCATCGCCTTCCCAGATGATCGCGACCTGGTCGCCGCGCTCGGCCAGATGACGGTCGAGGCAGTTGTAGGAAACGTTCAGGGTGCCGTCGGCGAACCACTTGATGTCGACATGGTGATCGTCGAAGGAGGTCTGCTTCACCGTGGTGAAAGGCTTGATCCAGTCGAGGCGCTTGGCTTGCTCGCGCCAGAAGCCGTCCGGGTTGACGACCGACTGCTGGTACATGGCCTTGTAGGTCGCCTCGTCGGTCAGGGTATTGGCCAGAACCTCGGGACGAACGGGATACAGGGAAGCCGCACTCATCTTTCTTACCTCGGTGGAATAGTTGTTTTTGTATGACCCTGTTGTAGCCGGGCCGGGCCTATAGAACCATTCGACGATGGTAGTAACAAGCCCACACAAAATGTCGTGAATACCCGTCAAACCCAATACCACCGCGGCACCTGTGGGAGCGAGCTCGCTCGCGATGGTCGTCAACGATAACGCGCCCAATCTGACACCCCGCGGTGCTCTCTGGCTCATCGCGAGCAGGCTCGCTCCTACAAAAGCGGTACCTGTAGGAGCGAGCTCGCTCGCGATGGTCGTCAACGATAACGCGCCCAATCTGACACCCCGCGGTGCTCTCTGGCTCATCGCGAGCAGGCTCGCTCCTACAAAAGAACAGGCTATTCAGGGATTGTTACAGGATCTGTCAAAGGTGTTTATCAAAACCACGTCTATATGAACGTATCCAGCCCCCCTAAAATCTGCCACGCCGACAAGGCAACCTGATTAACCAAGTTACAGCCCCCACGAAGGCAGTTAATCAAACACCCAGGTACTGAAGCTCCACACGCAATCTCAAAAGGATTGCGTGCCCCCACTCGACCCTAGAAAGGTAAAACTCAAATGAAAGCTTTATTGGTTCTGGCCCTCGGCAGCGTGTGCGTAACCGCCATGGCAAGCGAGGTGCCGACTGATGTCGCGCAGCAACAACCGCCCGTTGAGGAATACACTTACTCGATGAATCTGGACATCGCCAAAGTCATCTCCATGAGCGAAGCACCGAATGTTTGTGAAGTTGTCCCCATGAAAATGGAATACGAAGATTCCAACGGTCAACGACATATCCTGCGTTACAGTGCGATGGGCAACGGTTGCTCTAACGGCTGATCCCTACTTCACCCCTCCCCCAATAAGGTTCGACCCACCCGCCACGATCAGGCAGATAAAGCGCCGAACCTTAATAATCGATTAAATCGATTGTTTTAAGCATTTATTTGCGCTTTTTAATCGAATTAATCGGCGTAGTATCAAATTCAACCCAAGACAAACAACGCCCACGAATCCGGAGCACTGACCATGAAAACCCAACTGATCCTCGCCCTGACCCTCTCCGTCCTGGCTGCCAACACCTTCGCCGCCGATGGTTACGACCGCACCGGCTCGGCCGCTTACACCACTGAGGCGGCTGTCGCTTCCGACGGTTACGACCACACCGGTTCAGCCCGCCTCGCCGCCGATGGTGCCGACCACGTCGGTGCAGGCCGCCTGAGCTGATCTACCCGCGTGACTTCACAGCCCGACTCCGGTCGGGCTTAGTTGTGTCTGGAGCCTGAGAAAACCCCACAGAAACACAAGATGTAGTGAAAAAAGCCTTTTTTGGTCATTTCTTGAACAAAAAATTCCCGGGGCAAAAAATTAAGAAAAAAAATCTTCCCCCACCAAAACCGTTCAAAGCCCTGTAAACCCTCGCTCCGACCGAAATACGGCCCCCGTCGACCGATCCGTGAGCCATTTCGCCGCACCACAGCACGCAAAACTTCCCTATAATGCGGCCTTAAACGGGCCTGCAATATCCCCTTACAGGGATGAAAAGCCAGTCTGAAGCCCCGCACAGGCGCTAGCCGCTTGCTGCGCCCATCAGTGGCTCTCGGAACCCCGTACAAAATTCTGTTTGATGCCTGCGTATAGCTGCTGCAAAAAACGATTCCTTTAGATCCAACGCGGCCAGTAAGGCCGTGTGAAAACCAACCTATCCATTTTCACACGGGCACTCTGGCCCTCACGCAGGAGACGACACGTCATGCTGAGCTGGGACGAATTCGACAAAGAAGACACGGAAGTAGCAGTCAAGAGCGCCAACGCTGGCCACGCCACCGAAGCCAACATGGACCGTCTCGACAGCGCCGGCGGTGCCGCCGCCCTGGAAGCCCGTGCCGTGACCGCCGCTGACTCCGCCGCCGTTGCCCGCGCCAAAGCCGCCCTGGATTCGCTCGACGTCGCCGAAGGCCTCGCCGAACTCGAAGGCGCCTCCGCCCGTGTCGCCGTTGACGAAAAGCGCATGATCAACTGCCGCGCCGACCTCAACCAACTCGTACCCTTCAAGTACGACTGGGCCTGGCAGAAGTACCTGGACGGCTGCGCAAACCACTGGATGCCGCAAGAAGTCAACATGACCGCCGACATCGCCCTCTGGAAAAACCCGGAAGGCCTGACCGACGACGAGCGCCGCATCGTGATGCGCAACCTCGGCTTCTTCTCCACCGCCGACTCCCTGGTTGCCAACAACCTGGTCCTGGCCGTGTACCGCCTGATCACCAACCCGGAATGCCGCCAGTACATCCTGCGCCAGGCTTTCGAAGAGGCGATCCACACCCACGCCTACCAGTACTGCATCGAATCGCTGGCCATGGATGAAGGCGAAATCTTCAACATGTACCACGAGATCCCATCGGTCGCGAAAAAAGCCACCTGGGGCCTGAAATACACCCGCTCGATCTCCGATCCGAAGTTCGAAACCGGCACCGTCGAAACCGACAAAGAACTGCTGCGCAACCTGATCGCCTACTACTGCGTCCTGGAAGGCATCTTCTTCTACTGCGGCTTCACCCAGATCCTCTCCATGGGCCGCCGCAACAAAATGACCGGCGTCGCCGAGCAGTTCCAATACATCCTGCGCGACGAATCCATGCACCTGAACTTCGGCATCGACGTGATCAACCAGATCAAAATCGAAAACCCACACTTGTGGGATGCTGAAATGAAGGAAGAAGCTTCGCAGATGATTCTGCAAGGCACTCAGCTGGAGATCGAATACGCTCGTGACACCATGCCTCGTGGGGTATTGGGCATGAATGCGGCGATGATGGAGGACTACCTGAAGTTCATCGCTAACCGTCGTTTGAGCCAGATTGGTTTGAAGGAAGAGTATCCAGGGACGACTAACCCGTTCCCTTGGATGAGCGAGATCATGGACTTGAAGAAAGAGAAGAACTTCTTTGAGACTCGGGTTATTGAGTATCAGACTGGTGGGGCTTTGAGCTGGGATTGATTCCCAAACTAGCCGCGATTTGACGACTTGAATCGACAAATCGAACATCTGAAAGCCCCGATCTGATCGGGGCTTTTTTGTGGGGTAGGAAAACTCTTAATCGCAATCTCAGTAGTAGTTAAACCTCCTACAGAAAATCCAGCACACTCTGTATTGAGGGTCACTCCAAGCAGCTTTAAACTTTATTGCAAGCGCCTAAGAAACGCCCAACGTAGAAGCGACTTCATCACACAGAATGCATGCTGGCATCCGCCATACATGCGCAATTCTGTGGGTGGGAGGAACCGCTTGTTGGGATTTCTTAGATCCTCTACGTCGGGCTCTGGCCCTTTTTAACTTTATACGTAGAGGTAACGGATATGCCTGCAAATACTTCACACCGATCAGTAATCTCTGATCCTTTCCATCCAATGATCTTTACCCTCCATAACCTACCGCTCCATGCCCTCCTGCTGGAAAATCAACCATGGTTCTGTGCCCGTGACATTGGCCGCTTGATGGGTGTCCATCTGAGTGATCGCATGGTCAGCAAATTGGATAAAGATCAGCGCTGCTTCTTGTGGATTGAGTATTTCCGACAACCACGGAAACAGCTAATGCTCAGCGAGTCCGGTGTGTATGCACTATTGGTGTATCACTATGTTCCCGCAAATCGATTGTTACGCGAATGGCTGACCCATCAGGTTGTGCAGGTCTTACGCGACGCCGTGCAGCCGAATGCTGCGGATCGACCGATGTTGAGTTCGTTGGACTGGCCGGAAATGTCGTTAAATCTGCTGCACTGGCGGGGTGAAAGTTGGATTCGGCTACGAGACATGCCTTACCTGTTAGACGATCAAACGCAGCGGCGGGTGTTGGTATCTAAGCCTTGGTGGCGGAAGGTAGCCCAGGTATTTCAGTCGTCGACGCATTCGAGGAACTAAGGACAGCCTGTAGGAACGAATACGCATTTCCTACAACGAGCACTTCACTAACTGCCCTCATTTCCATAACCAGCAACTCGCAGCCTCTCAATATTTGCAGGCAACAGCCATCACTGCCTCGACACACAGTTCAATCAACCTTCAATTGCTTCCAACCGCTGCTTCAGCTTCTCATTCACCAACGTTCCATGTACTCCAGAATGAATTTCCCGATGGCAACTTGGACACACGGCTCCCACATAGCGCGGGTGATCTAACCCACCATCTGAGAGCCGGTTTACGTGATGCGGCTCTAAGTAGGGGGTACCATCCTTTTTCGTAAAAGGAGCCGGCTTCTCACAGCTCTCACACTCCCCCTTGGCGCGCATCAACACATAGTGCGCAACCCTTCGGCTGCGTTGATAAATCTTACGCGGAGCGGATAGCCCTAAATCATCGCTGCTGGGCTTACATGCAGCCAGCGCAGCCAACCGTGCAGCATCCAGAGACCCGGAAAGGTCAGCCTCATCTTCATCCTGTTCTTCAGCTTCAATTATTTCACCAGGAATACCCACAGGGACTAACCGAAAAACAATTGCCGTCCGATCCTGGCCGCTCACATCCGGCTGGGTCCGCTCAAACATGTCGGCGCAAGAAAACTCACCCATGTAAGCGTTACCTTTACCTTTGCCTAGGGACTTAAACAAGTGAAGCGCTCGGCCATCCACGGCATGCTCAGCAAGTGCTCGGTTGCCACGGATCAATGTCATCGACCCACGTTGTCCTTCACCGGTATAAAAGTAGGCGCCGTCTTCCCAGTGGTCGGCATACCCGTATTGTTCACCGCTATCGCCAGTGAACAGAAAAATCGCAGGGTAGGTAGCGGACGCTGCAATGCCGCTTTGCAGGCTTCCACCGAACGGTCCGTTGATTTCAGTTTTTCGGTCGTAAACAACTCCCGGTCTGAACTGCAAAATAGGCTTGCCCTCCCCGCGCGGTAACTCCACAACAGTGAAACCCCGCTTTTTTAGGTAGCTGTTGGTCGGGTGCCCACCGGAAAATTCGCCTACGGCAATACCAGTTGCCAGAGAGACGATTTTCTTCGCCGGATACAATTCACCACCCGCGTGAACGGCGTAGCGGTGAGCTAGGTTTTTTTCCCAGCCCTGCCACTCGTGCTTACTCCGAAACTTACGATCAAATTCCAGCAACGCTTTGTCTATTCGTTCCTTCGAAACAGATTTGATCACCACGAGTGCTGCCCTTTATCGACGATGGCTGTAGGAAAATTCCTACCTTAACCAAAGTATCAAAAGGTTTCCGTTTGTTATAGGGCGAAAAGCCACTATTTCTAAGCGCTATTGTTCAATACCGGCAGTGGTGGCATGAGCCAGTCAATGTTCGGTTAAAATCGAACAATTGGTTTTGTCTGATGCTCCGCGCTAGCTGGTTTTGGGGCCGCTTCGCAGCCCAACGGGGGCAAGCTCCCTCGCCACAAGGTGGGTGCCTGGCTTGGTTGCTGCGCTGATATTGGGGATCGCGAGCAGGCTCGCTCCCACAGGGAAATAACGGTACACACCGCAGCCATTCCCCACTCAACGCCCAACCTCCCCTCCTTCATCCCCCTCCACATAATCCACCCGATAATTCGCCACATAACTATCCACCGCCGTCCCAATCGTAGGAAAAAACGCCGTCTCCCCCAACCTCGCAAACAACCCAAACCGCTTCAGCTTGTCCTTCACCGGATCCTTCATCTCGGCAAAGCACAACTCGATTCCCGCCGCGTGCAGGGTGTCGTCCAGTTCGGCGAGCATGTCGGCGGAGGTCACGTCGACGCTGGTGACCGGTTCTGCCGCGACCACCAGCCAGCGCACGGGTGTGGGCGATGCCGCGACGGCGTCCAGCACGCGGTCGCTGAATAGTTCGGCGTTGGCGAAGAACAAGGGGGCATCCCAGCGAAACAGGACCAGGCCGGGGGTCAGGTGTGCGTCGGGGTAGCGTTTGATGTCGTGGTAGCCCTTGACCCCGTCGGCGCGGCCCAATACGGCGGAGTACGGGCGCCAGGCGTCCCAGAGGAATTCGATGATCGCGATCACGATGGCCAGGCCGATGCCCTCGATCGCGCCGAACACGGCCACGCCGACGGTGCAGACAATCGAGAGCCAGCATTCCCAGCGCTGAATGCGATAGATCCGGCGCAGGTCCGTGATTTCGATCAGGCCGATGGCCGAGGCGATCACGACCGCCGCCAGGGCGCTGGACGGTAGATGTTGCAGCAGGTCCGGGGCCACCACCAGCAGCAAGGCAACCGCGAGAGCGCCGACGACGCCGGTCATTTGGGTTTTGGCGCCGGCGGCTTCGGCCACGGGCGTGCGTGACGAGCTGCTGCTGATCGGGAAGCCCTGGAAAAAACCGGCCGCCAGGTTGGCGATGCCGAGGCCGACCATTTCCTGGTTCGGGTTGACGTAGGTTCGGGTCCGCGCCGCATAGACACGGGAGAGCACGCTGGTGTCGGCGAACGAGACCAGTGCGACGGCGCACCCGCCGATCACCACCGGGACGATGTCGGCGGTGGTGATCCAGGGGATGGCGAATCCGGGCAAGCCTTGGGGGAGCGAACCGAGGACCGACACACCGGCGCGTGTCGCCAGGTCGAGGACTCCCACGGCGACCGTCGCGCCGACCACGGCGATCAGGATGCCCGGCAGTCGCGGCCATTTTTTGAGCAGCAGGATCACTGCCAGGGTGAGCCCGCCTACCGTGAAGGCGGCCCAGTTGACCTTTCCCTCCATCAGCGCCGAGGCGATGGCCCCTATGTTTCTCAATGGGCCGTCGGACTCAATGGAAAAACCGAACAGCTTGGGCAACTGGCTGATCAATACGGTCAGTGCGATGCCGTTCATGTAGCCGTAGCGGATCGGTTTGGACAGCAGCTCGGTGATAAACCCCAGGCGCGCCATACCGGCCAGGATGCACACCGCTCCCGAGACGATCGCCATCATCCCCGCCAGGGCAACGGCACGCTGCGGGTCGCCGCCGGAGAGTGGAATGATGACGGCCAGGATGACGGCCACCAGGGAGGAGTCCGGCCCCATCACCAGAATCCGGCTGGGGCCGAACAGGGCATAGAACAGCAGCGGAACGATGGTCGCGTAGAGGCCATAAATGCCGGGCACGCCCGATGCCACCGCGTAGGCGATACCGACGGGCACCAGCATCGTGGTCAGCACCAGGCCGGCCACGATGTCGTAACGCAACCACGCCCATTGGTATTCGCGCAGCACGCCCAATCCCGGCAGCCAGCGGCGCCAACCGGTCTGTTCGTCCCGGCGGGCTATGCGGCCCGGTTCCGGGAGAGGGGGCGAAGCATCTGGATGGCTCATGAATCGCCCTCGTTAATGGACAGACTCGGCGATATCGAAGTGATCTCAGTGTAGCTATTGCTTCGAATGCGCCATCACTGGAAGCTGTTCACCTAAAGGACCTGGAAACCGACATGAAATTCGACCTCGCCTACTGCCTCAGCCTCAACGACAAGTTGTCGATCTACGACGTTCGGGATCTGAATTTCGACGAGACGATGGATTTCGACTCCGCCAGGGAACACTTCCAGTGCCCCAACGATGCCTGTCGCCTGGCGTTCGATGCGGCCAATGAGCTGGGCACGTTCAACGCCAAGAATGTGAATTACGTGCGCACGCCGCACTTCAAGAACTTGCCGAGTACGCGGCATGTCGAGGGCTGCCCTTATGTCAGCTTGAAGGCGCCGGCGTCGGGAGTGGAAGAGGCGGAAACGGATGACAGCCGCGAGGAACATTTCCCGTCGGAATTGTTACTGACTCGGCGTGAGTATGTGCGCAAGCCGTCCAGCCCGAAGGTTGTGACGGACGGGGGGCGGGATGAGTCGCCAACACCTTCGGTGCCCCATAACGTCGAGCAACCGGGCAAAGAGTCGGCCCCGGACAAGACCAGCGTCTTCGCCCACCCGGTGGAGTGTTTCGTATCGAACTTCGACGACAAGGATTTGCTCAAGCGCGTGCCGCTGAAGATCGGCGAGCACACCGCGCCTTATGGCTCGTTTTTCAAGAAGATCGAATACCTGCAGGACAACAAGGGGCTGATTTACTGGGGCAAGGTCAAGGAGATCAAGGACTACACCCAGAGCTTTCGCATCGATTTCGAGAAGAAGGTCTGGTTCGAAAAGAGGCCTTACTCGGTCAACGTCTACCTGAGCAAAAAGCTCATCGACAGCTACCGCAAGCGCAAGGCGTTCCTGGAGGAGATCAAGCACGCCATCGAGAGCGGGCGGGAATTGTACTGCTTCTTTTATGGCGTGACGCCAGAGCTGAAGCAGGTGCCGAGCAAGAAAAACCCCGAGCAGACGTTCGGGGTGTTCAGCGCCAACATCGAGAATCTGGATCACTTTATCGTGCGGGAAGCGCCGGGGTTGATGGACAAGTAATTGCAGTGCCGTTCGTCTGCCTGAAAAGACAAATCAAAAAATGCGTTTGATCCAGGCTCAAAACAACTGTACAAAAACACAGTATATTTTGACCAACACTCTCGAGCCCGGAGAACACCATGGCCTCTCAAGCGATGAAAATCACCCTGGAACGTATCGCCCTCTTCCAATTCACCCCGGCCCACTGCGCCCAGGCCCGAGCGATGCTGGGCTGGAGTGTGGAAGAGCTGTCGCGCGAGTCCCGAGTCTCGGTGGAGGCCATTCAACGCTTCGAGGCGCGCCAGGAAGTACTGGATGTCACGCGCCTGGTGCTGGCCTATCGGTTCGAATCGGAAGGGTTGGTGTTCTTCCCCGGGTTTGCACCGGGTCGGGGGATGAATGTGAAAGGGTCGACGCCGAATCCGGTCGGGCGGGCGGATTTTGCGATGGTGGAGTGAGCCAATTCATCGATTGACGATAAATGGCCCCCTGTAGGAGCGAGCCTGCTCGCGATGGACGTTAACGATAACGCGCAAATCCTGGATAAACGCGGTGTCCTTGAGTCCATCGCGAGCAGGCTCGCTCCTACAGGGCGTTCTGCACCACCACTTGCTCACTCTCCCCTTCCACCGCCAGCCACCACGCGCCACCACGCTGCGGATGCATCAGGTTGAACGCCTCTCCCATCTGCGGAGTGGTGATCGATACGTTGCGTTCCCAGGCCAGGGCCAGGATGCGGTCGAAGGGTTCGTACCAGGCGTGCATCGACAGGTCGAAGGTGCCGTTGTGGATCGGCAGTAGCCAGCGGCCCTTGAGGTCGAGGTGGGCTTGCAGGGTTTGTTCGGGTTGCATGTGCACGTGCGGCCAGTCGACGTTGTAGGCGCCGGTTTCCATCAGGGTCAGGTCGAATGGGCCGTACTGTTCGCCGATGCGTTTGAAGCCGTCGAAGTAGCCGCTGTCGCCGCTGAAGAAAATGCGTGTGTCACCGTCGATCATCACCCACGAGGCCCAGAGGGTGCTGTTGCTGTCGAACAGGCCACGGCCGGAGAAGTGTTGCGATGGGGTGGCGATGAACCGGATGCCATCGACTTCCGTGCCTTGCCACCAATCCAGTTGGCGGACTTTGCTGGGGTCGATGCCCCACTTGATCAGGGTGTCGCCTACGCCCAGCGGGGCCAGGAAATGTTTGGTCTTGTCCGCGAGTTTCAACACAGCCGCATGATCCAGGTGGTCGTAGTGGTCGTGGGACAGGATCACCGCTTCGATCGGCGGCAATGCCTCCAGGCTGATCGGTGGCTGGTGGAAGCGCTTGGGGCCGGCCCATTGCACGGGCGAGGCGCGCTCGGCGAAGACCGGGTCGGTGATCCAGAACTTGTCGCGCAGCTTGAGCAGCACCGTGGAGTGGCCCAGGCGATAGACGCTGTGGTTGGGCGCTGCAATCAGCGCGGCTTGCGTCAGGGCTTGCACCGGGACGGGGGCGCTCGGGCGGGTGTTTTGCGGTTTGTGGAACAGCGCGTTCCACAGGATGCCCATGGTTTTGCCAAAGCTTAAAGGTTGAACCGGCGTGAAGTTCTGGTACTGGCCTTGAGCCTGTCGGGACGCTTCAGGTGTGGAGGCGTTGTCCGCCGGGGAGTTTGAATTGGCCATGACTGAATGACTCCAGAAAAACCGCGTTTGACGCGATTCTCCGTTTTGGGACGATAAATGGCCAAGGCACGCACGCATCAGCCGGACTTTCTATTTATTACCGGGCAGGATTAACAAAACATTACACTGCACAGTGTAGTTTCTAGGTTGCATCAAAGTCGATGACAAGTAAACTGCCGAGTGTACTTTCCCTTTTCTTCCTGCCGAAGCGTACTTATGACAGCTCCACAGCGCCTCACCGACCGAAAACGCCAAGCGATCATTCAAGCCGCGATCATCGAGTTCCGTAACAACGGTTTCGAGATCACCAGCATGGACAAGATTGCGGCCACTGCCGGTGTGTCGAAGCGCACTGTGTACAACCACTTTCCCAGCAAGGAAGAGTTGTTCGCCGAGATCCTCAATCAGTTATGGATCCGGGTGACGGCCGAACAGGAAATGGCCTACCGCCCCGACCTGCCGTTGCGCGACCAATTGCGCGTATTGCTGATGGCCAAGCTGCAAATGTTGGGCGATGACAATTTTCTCGATCTGGCCCGGGTGGCGATAGCGGCGACCATTCATTCCCCGGAGCGGGCGCAGGATATGGTGGCGCGAATGGGCGAACGCGAAGAGGGGCTGACGGTGTGGATTCGTGCCGCTCAGGCGGATGGCCGATTGAAAGCCGTGGCTCCCGAGTTCGCCGCGCAACAGATTCATGGCCTGCTCAAGTCTTTTGCATTCTGGCCGCAGATTTCCATGGGCCAACCCGGCTTGTCAGCCGTGGAGCAAAACACGGTGGCGGATTCCGCGCTGGACATGTTCCTGGGCTATTACCAGCTCTAGTTCAGCCGTTTGCAGCACTTTTCGACATTAAATGGCTTCGAAGGACACTGATTATTCCGGCTGGAATAAATGACAATGTGCGCAGCTTTTACCGATGAACGGTAATACTGAACCCCATGCGGTAAAGTGTTTCAGAATGAATCTGGCGCAGGAAATCATGGATAAACAACACGGCAAGGGTTTGTCATTTGCCAGACGCATCTACATGCCTCGAACCATTGGCTTGGGCATCGGCAGTTTCAGTGTGGCCGCTGCCCTGTATCCGTTGCACTTGCCGGTGTGGGTATGGGTTTTGTTGGCGCTCAATGGTTTTGTCTGGCCGCATCTCGCTTATCAACTGTCGAGCCGCTCGGCCTTTCCCTACAAGGCCGAACGCCGCAATCTGCTTTACGATTCGTTGTGCGGTGGTTTTTGGGTCGCGACGTTCCAGTTCAATCCGCTTTGCACCGTGACCATTCTGGCGATGATGGCGATGAATAATGTCGCCGCCGGCGGCCAACGGATGTTTCTGTTGGGCAGTCTGAGCCAAGCGGCGGGCGTGCTGATTGCCTGGTCGCTGTTCGGCGCGGCATTCACCCTGTCGACCACGCAATTGCAGGTGTGGGCCTGCTTGCCGATGCTGTCGCTCTACCCCTTGGCGCTGGGCATGGTCTGCTACCGGTTGGCGATCAAGCTTTCAGAACATAAACGTACCCTGAGCGCCCTGAGCCGCACCGACAGCTTGACCGGATTGCTCAACCACGGTGCCTGGAAGGACTTGCTGCAACTGAAGTTTCGCGAGTGCAGCAAGCGTCATGAGCAGGCCGTCATCGCACTGATCGACATCGACCATTTCAAGGCCATCAATGACACCTACGGTCATCTCATCGGTGACTCGGTGCTGCGCCAGTTGAGCGTCGAGCTCAAATGCAACCTGCGCGAAAGCGACCTGGCCGGTCGCTATGGCGGTGATGAATTTTGCGTGATTCTGCCCAACATGCCACTGAATCAGGCCATGGAAGTGATGGAACGTTTGCGCAGCGTGCTGCAAGACTATCGGCATGGGGAAGTGCCCGGACTGCGAGTCAGCCTGAGTATCGGTCTGGCTGCCTACCAACCGTCGTTTGCCGATGCAACGGCCTGGCTCGATGACGCGGACAAAGCCCTGTACACCGCGAAAAACACCGGACGCAACAAGGTCAGTGTCAACACAAACAACACCAGCCTGGAAACGTCGAACGCATGATGCGATAGCTTGGCGATTACGCTGCTCGAATGACGCCAGGGCTATAGTGAGCCTCAGTCCCAGCGCCAGGCAGAGAGCACCATGAACACCACGCCAACAGACAACGCCACCGCCGCCCCCGTCGATCACCTGCGTTTCCATCGCCATCACGCCCATCTGGCGCCGACCTTTGGCAATGACAAGTTTGCCCTGCGCGCCGAAGCCTTTGCGCGGTTCTTCGGTACCCCGACCTTTCTCGGCGCCCAAACGCTGATCGTGGTGATCTGGGTGTGCCTCAACCTGTTCGGTGTCACCCACTTCGATGCGTACCCGTTCATCCTGCTCAACCTGGCGTTCAGCCTGCAATCGGCCTATGCCGCGCCACTGATCCTATTGGCCCAGACGCGCCAGGCCGCGCGGGACAAGGCCCAATCCGATGCCGATGCGCAGCACCGCGAAGCGCTGGCGACCGCCAACAGTGAGCGGCAGGCAGAAGCCGCGAAAAACTCCGCGCAACTGCTGGAGCTGCTCGAGCAGAACACCCGCCTCACGGAGATGACCAAGGCCCTCACCGAGCGCATCGAAAACCTGACGTCGCAAATGCATCAACACTTCGTGCGCAAGGATGAACCACAGGCCTGAACGGTTTCACAGCAGTTTCAGCGCACGCCCCAGCTCATCGAACAAGGTGACCACCGAGCGCAAGGCGCGGCAGTCGGGACGGGTCAGCAGCCACAGCGCGGTGTCGTATCCGTGCAATGGCTCGCCCAGCGGCCGTAATCCCTCGCCGATCAAGAAGTCCGGCAACGCCGCGACACCCAGCCCCGCCCTGACCAGCTCGGTAACCGACAGCATGCTGTTGCAACGGTAACCCGGCGTTACGCCCGGCAAGGCCTGGCGACGCCAGGTAACGGTCGGGTGATCCGGCAGGAAGTCATCCGGGGCGATCCAGGTCAATGAGGCCAGGTCTGTGGTGTTGACCGATTGCAGGTATCGCTCGCTGGCGCACACGCGGTAGGTAATATCCGCCAGTCGCCGTCCTACCAGGTGCTCCGGTGGCGTGCGGGTCAGGCGCAGGGCGATATCGGCATCCCGGCGGCTGAGGTTGGCAAAATCATTGGACGTGCTGAGCTCGAGCGTCAGGGCCGGATAGTTCGGCATGAACTGCGCCAGCGCCGGCAACAGCAAACCTTGCAGGACCGAATCGGTACAGGTCAGGCGCACGATGCCGCTGATCACTTCACCGCCCTGCTCCACACCGATGCGCGCCGCCTCCAGCGCCTGTTCAGCGCGCTCGGCCTGCTCGGCCAGTGACTGCGCCAGGGTGGTGGGCAGGTAACCGGCGCGGCTTTTTTCGAACAATTGCTGACCCAACGCAGCCTCCAGCCGGCGCACCGCTCGAAACACCGTCGAGACGTCCACCTTCAACAGCTGTGCGGCGCGGGCCAGAGAGCCGCCGCGTACCAATGCGAGGATCAGGGCCAGGTCCGGGTAGTCCAGTCGATAGTGCGTGGCTGCATTGATCACTTGGGAAAACGCCAATATTGAGTGCGTGAACGCCAATCTATAGTGGGCCTCAGGAATCAACAAGTGCAGAGGCCCCTCATGGAAAACCGTACGATTCGCATCGCTCTGATCGGCGACTACGACCCGCAAGTCACCGCCCACCAGGCCATTCCCGTAGCCCTTGAAATGGCCGCTGAACACAGCGGCCTGAAGGTGCAATGGCAATGGTTGGCCACCGATGAAATCCACAGCGAGACACCGCTGCACCCATTCGATGGTTTTTGGTGTGTGCCGGCCAGCCCGTATCGCAACATGGACGGTGCATTGCTGGCGATCCGTTTTGCCCGCGAACAACGGCGACCTTTCCTCGGCACCTGCGGCGGTTTTCAACACGCGGTGCTGGAATATGCGCGCAATGTGCTGGGCTGGTCGGATGCCGAACACGGCGAGACGGCGCCCGATGCAGCACGGGCGCTGCTGACGCCACTGTCGTGTGCGCTGGTCGAGGCCGTCGATTCCATACATCTGGCTGAAGGCTCATTGATCGCACAGGCGTACGAAAGCGCCGAGATTCGTGAAGGCTATCGCTGTCGCTATGGGGTGAATCCGCAGTTCGAAGGAGAGCTGCTCAAGCGCGAGCTGCACGCCGTCGGCCACGATTCACAACAGGGACTGCGCGCGGTCGAACTCAGCGGCCATCCGTTCTTTGTCGCGACCTTGTTTCAGCCCGAGCGGGCGGCACTCGGGGGCGTCTTGCCGCCGCTGGTTGGCGCCTTTGTCAAAGCCTGTGCGGGGCGCTCGTCATGAGCGCCAATACCCCAACGGCGCCTTATTACGCGGTGATCTTCACTTCGCTGCGCACCGGGGACGATCAGGGTTATGCCGAAGCGGCCGCAAGGATGCTGGAACTGGCCCGTGAACAGCCGGGGTTTCTTGGTGTGGAGTCGGCGCGGGGTGAGGATGGGCTTGGAATTACGGTGTCGTACTGGGCCAGCGAGGCGGCGATTCTGGCGTGGAAGCAGCATCCAGAGCATACGGCGATTCGCGAGCGTGGGCGTTCGACCTGGTATGCGCGGTGTCATACGCGGGTGTGTCGGGTTGAGCGGGCCTACGGGTTCAGTCTGTAAATGATGCGGTGTTTTTGAGGCCGTTTTCGCGGGCAAGCCCGCTCCCACAGGGGACGCGGGTGTACACAAGATATGTTCCCAACGCAAAAACCTGTGGGAGCGGGCTTGCCCGCGAAGAGGCCAGAACAGTCACCACAAAAACTCAACCCCGAACCAGACTGCGAACCGCCGATATCTCCGGCACTTCCCCCCGGTTCATGTACACCCGCAATGGCTCGGTGATGTTGATCCGGTCATCGATGTTCTGGTCCAGCAACAACTGGATCAATTCGCGCTTGAGCGTCATCGCCTGCCCGGGCCCAGCCCCCCAGACGAATTCGCTGGTCGGGATGATGCCGTCATCCGCCACGTCCATGCCGAACGAGTCTTCGCTGAAGCGCACGAGGTAATGGCCGGTCTTACGGTTGAGGCCGACGAAGCCTTTGAGTTGGTCGGCCGCCTGGCAGATCAGTTGGGAAGTGATGCGCATGGTAAACCCCGCAATGGTGATCGTTGGTTTACACGCAGGGCCTGCGTTTCCCTCTGCCGGGGAAATTGCAAGGTCCAGCGTACTGCAAACGGGCGCACAAAAGTGCTGACGAAAATCAGCTTCAGGCAGATTTATGTCGGTCTCGTGATAGCGCCTGCAAAGATGAGTTGCTAAAAGGGAGCGCTCACTCATTGCGAAAGGATCTCGACCATGCCCGCCACCTTTACTAAAAACGCCCTGTTGTTGAGCCTGCTGCTAGGCCTCGGCCAGGCACAGGCCGCCAGCGAACCTGGTCCCACGGAACTGGCGACCCGTTTGGGCATTCCGCACCCGGCGGTGATCGCCCACCGTGGCGCGTCTTTCGATGCGCCGGAATCCACCGCTGCGGCCTACAAGACGGCCCGCGACCTGGGCGCCGATTACCTGGAAATGGATCTGCAGCGCAGCAAGGACGGCGTGCTGTTTGTACTGCACGACAACAACCTGCAACGCACGACCGACGTCGCCAGCAAATTCCCCGAGCGCAAGGACAGCCCAGCCAATGCATTCACCATGGCCGAACTGAAAACCCTGGATGCGGGCAGCTGGTTCAATGCCGCCTACCCGGATCGCGCGCGCCCTGCCTTCGCCGGCCTGAAGATTCTGACCCTTGATGAAATCATCGACATCGCCGAGGGCAACGCCCTGCACAAGCCCGGGCTGTACATCGAAACCAAGGAACCCAAGCAGTTTCCCGGCATCGAACACGACCTCAAGGAAAAACTCCAGGCCCGTGGCTGGCTGAACCCCAGCGAATCGAAACCGGCCAACAGCACGCTGGCGGTTGGCCAGGGCAACGGCAAGGTGGTTCTGCAGACCTTCGAGAAGAGCAGTCTCGAACTGCTGCAAAAGGAAATGCCGAAGGTGCCGAAGATCCTGCTGTTGTGGGTCGGTGAAGGCAGCATCGAGCCCAAGTCCAGGGTGACCTTTGCCGAGTCCGGCGCCAAGGACAAGGCCGCTTACTACGCCGCACAACAACCGAAGGACAAAGCCGAATTCCAGCGTTGGGTCGACTACGCCAAGGCCCAGGGCACCATCGGCACCGGCCCGTCCGCCGCACTGACCCAGGGCGGCGACCAGAGTTACTCGGACCTGGTGCAACCCTGGATGAACCAGTACACCCACGATCAGGGCCTGCTGGTGCACGTCTACACCATCGACGATGCAGTGGACTACCAGAAAGTCATGGACGCCGGCGTCGACGGCATTTTCACCAACCGCGCCAGTGAGTTGTTGAAGTTCTATAAACGTCCGGCGGCGAGTGTGGCGCAGGTACTACAGAACAACGGCTACTGATCCGCAATCACGCAAAACCCTTCGGGAGCGTGGCTTGCCCGCGAAGAGGCCATCAGCTTCAACATCAACGCTGACTGACACTCCGCTATCGCGGGCAAGCCACGATCCCACAGGGATTGATGCAGGACATGATGGAGGTTTTAAGGGTGGCTTAAGTTACAAAAGCTAACCTGATCTCACTTAAACAGATCACCCAAGGAAAGAAGCCCATGAAGACTCTGACTGCTTTGTTTACCGCTGCAACCCTGACCCTCACTGCCGGTCTGGCCCAGGCCGACGTGCGCGTGGATCAGATCCCGCAACTGGTCAAGGACGGCAAGATCAAGCCCCTGGAAGATCTGAACAAGATCGCTCTGGATCTGCACCCGGGCGCCACGATCACCAAAACCGAGCTGGATAACCATTTCAACGGTTACGAGTATGAGATCGAGTTGCGCGACGCCAAGAACGTCGAGTGGGATGTGGACATCGATGCCTCTAACGGCAAGGTCCTGGAAAACAAGCAAGACAAGTAATCACAACCCACACAAAAGCCGCACGCTCTGACGATCGTGCGGCTTTTTGCGTTTAAGCGCTCAGGCGCGCCGTCACCTCGTTCAACTGCCCCGACAAGCCGTGCAGGTTGTTGCTCGCCGCTTCGGTGCGCTGCACGTTGTCAAGGTTAGTGCTGGCGATGCTGGTGATCTCGGTGAGGTTGCGCGAGATGTCTTCGGCCACCGACGTCTGTTCTTCGGCTGCGGTGGCGATCTGCCGGTTCATGTCGCGGATGGCTTCCACGGCCAGGGTGATGCGTTCGAGCATGGCGCCGGCCTCGGTCACCTGCTGCACGCTTTCTTCGCTGCGCGACTGACCGCTTTCAATCGCCTGGGCTGCTTCGATAGCACCGGTCTGCACGGTTTGAATGATCTGGTTGATCTCGATGATCGACGCAGCCGTGCGCTGGGCCAGGCTGCGGACTTCATCGGCCACCACGGCAAAACCGCGCCCGGCCTCACCGGCGCGGGCCGCCTCGATGGCCGCGTTGAGCGCCAGCAGGTTGGTCTGTTCGGCGATGCCGCGAATCACTTCCAGGACCTTGCCGATGCGCCCGCTGTCGGTTTCCAGTTGGCGGATGACCGTGGCGGTGTTGGCGATTTCGCCACGCATTTGGGTGATGGTGTGGATGGTGCACTGCATGACTTTTTCGCCCTGCTGGGCGGACTGGTCGGCATCGTCGGCGGCCCGCGCCGCTTGCGCGGCATGACGCGCCACTTCCTGCGCCGTGGCGGACATTTCGTTCATCGCCGTGGCCACCTGATCGGTGCGGTTGAACTGCTCGTTGGTGCCGCCGGCCATCACGGTGGCGATCGAGTTCAACTCACCGCTGGCGCTGTCCAGGTCCGACGCGCTGCGCTGCAAACGGCTGAAGGTTTCGGCGAGGAAATCGCGCAGGGTGTTGGCGGCGATCGCCAGTTTGCCCAACTCATCCTGACGGGTGCTGGCCACGCGCTCGGCAAGACGACCCTGGCTGAGTTGCGCCACGTATTCGATCAGTTTGCGGATCGGTTCGACCAGGTTGCGGTTGACCAGCCAGAGGCTCAGCAGGCCGATCAACAACCCCGAAACCAGCATCACGACAAGCCCCAGCAGCACCGTGCGATCGGCGGCGGCGCTGATCAAGGTCGACTGTTCGGCGCCTTGCTTGCGCAACTCGCTGACCAGTGCGCTCATCTGATCGCTGGTCGCACGATCTACGCCTTTGACCGCGGTATCGCCCACCGTCGGATCACCACCGGCGGCCACGAACGCGTCCCGCCCCTTCTGATACGCCGCGCCCAACTGGCGATGTTCGTCACGCAAGCGCTCGATGCGGCTCTTGAGTGACGGCTCGATGCCCTTCTGCGCGGCCAGTTCGCCGAGGATGTTTTGCACATCACGCTGACGGTCTTCGAATTGCCCCCAGTACTTGCTCAGGTCCGCCGGTTGCTTGCCGCGCAACAGGACGTTTTTCCACTCTTGCACCTGCACCTTGAATTGCAGGTTGGCTTCATCGATCAATTGCGAGGTATGCAGCGGGCCCTCGATCAGATTGGCGTAACTCTGCACGCCACTGGACAAGAAGTGAAAGCACGCCAGGGCGATCAACAGCATCGCCAGCAGGCTGCCACTCAGCAGGGCGAGAATTTGTGCTCTCAAGGACTTTTGCAAAAGCATCGATGGGTACTCATGACAGGAATGAGGCACGCCCAAAAAAGGCGTGAAAGGTGTCCGGACATCCCTGTCTGCGGTCTCGGCCGAGGCCTGCGGCGCGCAACTTAACCCAAGCGTGATCGGCGTGCCAGAGCGATTCTTTAGAAAAAACCGACCACCGGTAGAGCATTCGTTTGCGTTATTTTCCCGTCACAAAAACGTCATCCAGGCTTGCGATGATGCCGCTCAAGTGAACCTGTAAAACACGCGACAGGCGCCTCCCTTGCGAGTCCTAATGAACCACAGCATCGATCACAGTCATCGCGATACGGATCTGTTCGGCCTGCTTTACGGTTTCAGTTTTCGCCCCGGTGAGGCCGGTCGGGAAATCAACTCCGCCCAAGCCTTGCAGTACCTGCAACAACCGCAAAGCGACGAACAGTTTCTCTGGCTGCACCTGAACCTCGCGCACGCCGCGTGCGAGCGCTGGATGAAAAGCCATCTGCAATTGCCCGAGGAATTTTTCGAGGCGCTGCACGAAGGTTCGCGCTCGACGCGCATCGAGCATGTCGACTCCGCGTTGCTGGCGGTGGTCAACGACGTGGTGTTCAACCTCAGCAACATGGTCTCCTCGGATGTCTCGACCTTGTGGGTGTGCGCCCGCAGCCGGCTGATCATCAGCGCCCGTCTGCAGCCGCTGCACTCGGTGGACAAGTTGCGCTCGTCGGTGAAGGCCCGGGAATGCTTTCGCTCCCCGCTGGAGCTGCTGGTGCATCTGCTGCGCGACCAGGGTGAAGTGCTGACCCAGATCGTGCGCAAGACCAGCCAGAGCGTGGACCAGATCGAAGACGAGTTGCTCTCCTCGCGCCTGTCGACCAACCGCGCCGAGCTGGGCGCCAATCGCCGGGTGCTGGTGCGCTTGCAACGGCTGCTGGCGCTGGAGCCAGGCTCATTGCTGCGCCTGCTCAACCGGCCGCCGCAATGGCTGCAAAAGGAAGACGTGAAGGAGCTGCGCAAATCCACCGAGGAGTTTGCGCTGATCATCAACGACCTCACGGCGCTGGGTGAGCGGATCAAGCTGTTGCAGGAAGAGATCGCCGCCAACATCAACGAACAGACCAACCGCACGCTGTTCACCCTGACAGTGGTGACGGTGCTGGCGCTGCCGATCAACATCATCGCCGGTTTCTTCGGCATGAACGTCGGCGGCATTCCGCTGGCCGATGACCCGCAAGGATTCTGGATCCTGGTGGCACTGGTCGCGACCTTTACCGTGATTGCCGGACGCTGGGCGTTTCGCAAGCAGCAGGATTATTAGGATCAAAAGATCGCAGCCTGCGGCAGCTCCTACAGGGCGCACAACCTCATCCCGGCCAGTGTCTGAGCCGGGATTTCTTTGTGTGGCAAACGCATTTCATCGCAAATTCAGGGGTTTGCGCTGTTATTGATCCGTCACCCGTCAGATTGCACTTCAGTTTGCTAACGTGTGGCCGACTCTTAAGAGACTCGATGTATTCAGGAGTGGAATCGTGAATCTGTACATCAATCAGCTTCAACACAAAGCTGACTTCAAAGAAGCCATCTACGCCGGCGATATCTTCCTGAACACTCAGCTGCGCGCCGCCAAAGAGCTGTGTGCGTTCGCCCAGGAAAGCATCACGGCCGCCTTCGATGGCGAAACCAACCACCAGGCGCTGCACACGCTGATGCCGGTGCAAGAGTTCGTGGTGCTGGTGACTCGCCTCAAGGGGCAGTTCACCAACAGCCTGCGGGCCAAGGAGCTGATCCGCAGTTTCACCGACGAAATCGGTGCCACTCCCGAGGAATTCATATTCGACGTACCGCGCATCCGTGTCGTGCCCAACTACGACTACCTGCACGCCGGCGTCAGCTATGCCTACAAGCCTCATCGCGATACCTGGTACGGCGGAGTCGACTGCCAGATCAATACCTGGATGCCGGTCTACACGATCCAGCCTGACCAGACCATGATGATCAACCCGGCCTACTTCGACGCCCCGGTGCAAAACACCTCGGCGCAGTGGAGCCTGGCCGACTGGATTGGCGTACAACGCCAACGCGCCCAGGACAACATCAAGGAAGAGGCGCGCCAACACCCGGTGCCCACCGAAGCCATCAACACGGCCTCCGAACTGCGCGTCGCCGGCAACACGGGTGAGATGTTGGTGTTTTCAGGCTCGCACCTGCACGGCACCGTGCCCAATTACACGCAACAGACCCGCTTCAGCGTGGACTTTCGCCTGATGCACCTCGACGACATCAGGCACAAGCGCGGCGCGATTAACGTCGACAGCGCCTGCCCGGATGTCGGCGCCGGTTTCAAAGACTACTTCCACGTCCACGACTTTTCGAATTTCCGAGGAATCCCGCAATGACCAAGCGTCGCATCACGCCCGCCGAGGCCCAGTACAACGAAACCCGTACCAACGTCCTGAAACGGGTCGATGCCGAATACGTGGCCGAGGCTCCGTTCGTCTTCGCCAACCGCATTGGCGTAACCGCCGCGCTGTCGCGCATGGAACTGTTCAAGAAGGTCGCCGAAGTACCGGGCGCGATCATTGAATGCGGCGTGTACAAGGGCAACTCGTTGATGCTCTACATGCACCTGTCGATGATTCTCGAGCCCTACGCGATCAACCGTTCGATCGTGGGCTTCGACACCTTTGAAGGCTTCCAGAGCATCGACAAGAAAGAAGACCCGGCCGACGTCAACGAGACCATGTTCGCCGACACCGACCAGTCGCTGATCCAGGACATGATCGACGCCAACGACCTGTTGCGCCCGGTCAATCGAATCCCGCGTTGCGAGCTGGTCAAGGGCGACATCGTCAAGACCGTACCGGAGTGGGTCAAGACCCGCCCGGACCTGGTCGTGGCCATGCTGATCCTCGACACCGACCTGTACGAGTCGACCAAAGTCGCGCTGGAAACCTTCCTGCCGTACATGCCCAAAGGCGCGATCGTGGTGCTCGACGAAGTCGCCTACCGCAACTTCCCGGGCGAAACCAAGGCCCTGCGTGAAGTGCTCGACCTGAACAAGATCGAACTCAAGCGCCTGCCGTTCGATTCGTGCGTGGGTTACTTCCACGTCTGATCGAAAGACCTGGAAACTGGTGCAAAAACCTGTGGGAGCGGGCTTGCTCGCGAAAGCGGTGTGTCAAACAGCAATGATGTTGACTGCCACGCCGCCTTCGTCGGAACGCCGCCCGGAGCAAGCCCGCTCCCACAAATGGGCCAGTTTCAGACTTCTGAGCGGATCACTTCCCCCAGCCAGTCCATGAACACCCTCACCCGCAACGGCAAATGCCGCTGCCGGGCATAGAGCAGCGACGCCTCCATGGACGGCGCATTGAACGGCGACAACACCTCGACCAGTTCACCGCTTTGCAGGTATTGCTGCATGCCCATTCGCGGCGCCTGAATCAGGCCGAAACCACCCAGGCAGGCGGCCTCATAGGCATCGGTGCTGTTGACCGTGACACTGCCGGCCATCGGCAGTCGCTGCACCTGCCCCTTGTCGACGTACACAAAGCCTTCCGAACGCGCGCCCAGCACACCGACGTAATGCACCAGCCGATGCCGTGCCAGATCCTCCAGCCGCTCGGGCACGCCATAGCGCTGCAGATACGCAGGGCTGGCGCAATTGACCATACTGAAGTCACACAGATGTCGCGCCACCACCGATTGGTCCGGCTGGGCGCCGATGCGCAGCACGCAATCGAAACCTTCGGCGAGCAGATCGACCCGGCGGTCGGTGCTGCTGATTTCCAGCTCAAGCAGCGGGTGCTGTGCCATGAACGCCGGCAGGCGCGGCATGACCACGCGACGGGCGAGAATGTTCGGCAGGTCGATGCGAATGCGCCCCACCAGCGACGCCTCGTCCTGGCGAAACAAGCCCTCGATCTCGTCCATGTGTGACAGCAGGTCCTTGCTGCGCTCATACAACACCAGGCCATCCTGGGTCGCCTGGACCTTGCGCGTGGTGCGTTGCAACAGCCGGGTGCCGAGCAATGCCTCCAGCGCCTGCACATGCTCGGACACCGTTGATCGAGGCAGCCCGAGGCTTTCGCCGGCCTGGGTGAAACTCGACATCTCGCTGACACGGACAAAGGTGCGCAACAGTTCCAGTTTGTTCATCAGCCTGCTCTTTAATTGTTCGGCTTATCCGACCAGTGATTCCGGTTTCGCTCTGTTTATCACCCCTGTGCGGATAAATAAACTTCCTCACATCAACCGCCCACTGCACTTGAGGAAGTCCCATGAACCGTAAAATCGCACTGATCACCGGCGCCAGCCGCGGCCTCGGCAAAAACGCAGCCCTGCATCTGGTCGCCCAAGGCATCGACATCATCGGCACCTACAACAGTCGCGCCGATGAGGCCCAGGCACTGGTGGCCGAGATCGAAAGCCTGGGCGGTCGCGCCGTCATGCTGCAACTGGACGTTGCCCGGAGTGAAAGCTTCAGCGCCTTCGCCAGCGAAGTCGCGAAGGTCCTGCACAGCCACTTCGAGCGCGAGCGTTTCGATTTTCTGGTGAACAACGCCGGGATCGGCCTGCACGCCAACTTCGTCGACACCACCGTCGAACAGTTCGACCAGTTGGTGAACATCCAATTCAAGGGGCCGTTTTTCCTCACGCAGAGCTTGTTGCCATTGCTCAATGACGGCGGGCGCATCATCAACATTTCCAGTGGCCTGACCCGTTTCAGCCTGCCGGGCCACAGCGCCTACGCGGCGATGAAAGGCGCGATGGAAGTGTTGACCCGCTACCAGGCCAAGGAACTCGGGGCGCGCAACATCGCGGTGAATATCCTCGCACCCGGCGCGATTGAAACCGATTTCGGCGGTGGCGCCGTGCGCGACAACCCCGGGTTGAACACCCTGGTGGCGAACAACACCGCCTTGGGTCGCGCCGGTTTGCCGGATGACATCGGCGCTGCGATTGCGCTGCTGCTGGCGCCGGGCAGCCAGTGGATCAATGGCCAGCGCATCGAGGCGTCGGGGGGGATGTTTTTGTAAGATCAAAAGATCGCAGCCTGCGGCAGCTCCTACATCGATTGGGTGTAGGAGCTGCCGCAGGCTGCGATCTTTTTTTCGTTACTGCGCGCAAGACTGGCGCACGACCACCCGCTCCCGAACCACGTCATACACCCAGTGGTACACGTAGGTGTACGGCAGGAAGAACAGCAACACACCGATATCCAGCAGGAACGCCTGCCACAGGCTGACATTCAGCCACCAGGCAATCAGCGGCACGCCAAGCGCGACCAGACCGCCTTCGAACAACAGCGCATGCACCACGCGGACCCAGGCGTTGTGGGCGATGGCGAGGCGCTTGAGCACCCGGTCGAACATCCCGTTGAAGACCACGTTCCAGGCCAGGGCCAGGGCGGCGATGAGGACGGTGACCATGCCCATTTCCAGCATCGGCTTCTTCATGATCCAGGCCAGCAGCGGGGTACAGATCAGGATGGCCAGCAGTTCGAAGCCGATGGCCTGGAAAATACGTTCAGTAATGGATTTGTTGGCGCTCATGGCCGAATTCCCTTGAGTGACTGTGGTTGCCATGATCTGTCATCACACCGATACTTCATAACCAATAACCATCGATCAAGGCGATAGTTCATGGCCTCTCACGAAGTGTTGCTGGCGTTTGTCGAAGCCGCGACCCAAGGCTCGTTTTCCGCCGCGGCGCGCAAGCTGGGCCGCAGTCAGTCGACCATCAGCGCGGCGGTGGCCAGCCTGGAAATCGACCTCAACCTGACGCTGTTCGACCGCAGCAGCCGCAAGCCCGGGCTGACCCCGGCCGGACGCGTCATGCTGCAACGGGCCGAAGACATCCTGGCCGCCAGCAGTCGCCTGGAGATGAGCGCCCGCCAACTGTCCCAAGGGGTGGAAGCGAAGCTGACGGTGGCGCTGTCCGATACCTATCAGTCGGACCGTTTCGAGGCGTCACTCAGTGCCTTTGAACAGCGTTACCCGGACCTTGAACTCGAATGCCTGATCGCCGAATGCGATGACCTGGTGTCGCTGGTGCAAAGCGGCCGGGCGCAGATTGCCTTCGCCGAAATGCAAGACAGTTACCCGCCGGACCTGGTCAGTTCGACCGTGGACGAGCGCACGGAAATCGCCCTGTTCGTGTCCCCTACCCACCCGCTGGCAAGGCTGGACTACGTCGATCAGGACGTACTGCAGCAACACCGCGAACTGCGCCTGGCGACCATCGTCAATCCCTATGAAAGTCGGGCGAAGGGCCGCGTCTGGTCGGCACCGAGTTATCTGATGCTGCTGGAAATGGCCCAGGGCGGATTCGGCTGGGCGCCGTTGCCCCGTTGGCTGGTGGAGCGCTTCGGGCCCGGCACCCTGCAGGAACTGGTGGTGCGCGGCTGGCCGAAAACGGTGTCGGTGGATGCGTTGTGGTCGCGGCTCAATCCGCCGGGGCCGGCGGGGAGCTGGTTGCTGGGCAAGATGCTGGAATAGCGGTGTGGCCTTCGCGAGCAGGCTCGCTCCCACAGGGATTAACAACGCAGCCCCCTGTGGGAGCGAGCCTGCTCGCGAAGAGGCCAGCCAACATCACATCAATCCAGCGCCTTGAGCCTGTCTTCAATAAACCGCCGCTCCGGCTCCTGCCGGGTCAACTCCAGTGCCCGTTCCCACGCCACCCGCGCCTCTGGCTTGCGACCCAATTGCCGACAAAACTCCGCCCGCGCCGAATGCGCCAGGTGGTAATCCAGCAGTTCGCCCCGCGCCAGAATGGCGTCGACCAGCGTCAGCCCCGCCTGTGGTCCATCGCGTTGGGAAATCGCCGCCGCACGATTCAACTCGATCACCGGCGACGGCACCGCTCGCAGCAGCACGTCATACAGGCCGACAATCTGCGGCCAATCGGTTTCCCCCGCCGTCGAGGCTTCGGCATGCACTGCCGCGATGGCCGCTTGCAGGCAATAGGGCCCGAATCGCCCCGTGCCCAGCGCGTGCTCGATCAGCGCGCAGCCTTCAGCGATCAACCCGGCGTCCCACAGCGAACGGTCCTGCTCGTCGAGCACAATCAACTCGCCGCTCGCCGAAGTCCTGGCCGGGCGCCGCGACTCGTGCAGCAGCATCAACGCCAGCAAGCCCATCACTTCCGGTTCCGGCAACAACTCCACCAGCAACCGGCCGAGACGGATCGCCTCGCGGGTCAATTCTTCGCGGACCAGTTCGGCGCCGATGGACGCCGAGTACCCCTCGTTGAACACCAGGTAGATCACCCGCAATACGCTGTCCAGGCGCTCGGGCAACTCCGCCAGCGTCGGCACTTGATAAGGGATTTTCGCGTCGCGGATTTTCGCCTTGGCGCGCACGATGCGCTGGGCGATGGTGGCCGGGGCCGAGAGAAAGGCCCGGGCGATTTCTTCCGTGGTCAGGTCGCAGACTTCCCGCAGCGTCAGTGGAACTTGCGCGTCCGCCGCCAGGGCCGGGTGGCAGCAAGTGAAGATCAGCCGCAGGCGATCGTCTTCCACGTCTTCATCACTCCAGTCTGCCTGTTCCAGCTCCTCCAGCTGCGCGATCAGCAAGGGCTGCGACGCGGTAAAACGGGCACGCCGGCGCAAGGCATCGATGGCCTTGAAGCGCCCGGCGGACACCAGCCAGGCCCGCGGATTGTCCGGCACGCCGTCACGCTGCCAGCGTTCGACCGCGATGAAAAACGCCTCGTGCAAGGCTTCTTCGGCGAGGTCGAAATCACCGAGCAAACGAATCAAAGTCGCAAGAATGCGCCGCGACTCTTCGCGATAGACCCGCTCCACCTGCGCCTGAACCGGCAGCCCTGGCATCTTAAGGATTCAGCTGCCGAACGGGGCGCACTTCGACACTGCCGACCCGGGCCGCCGGAATGTTCCCGGCGACCTGGATGGCTTCGTTGAGGTCCTTGGCATCGATCAGATAAAAACCGGCCAGCTGCTCCTTGGTTTCAGCGAATGGACCATCGGTGATCGACATCTTGTCGTTGCGCATGCGCACGGTGGTGGCGGTCTGCACCGACTCCAGCGCCTCGGCGGCGACCATCCGGCCACTGCCCTGGATCGACTCGGCATAGGCCATGCACTCTTCGTCCTTCGGGCTTTCCGGCAGCGAATGCAGCAGGTGCTCATCGCTGTAGACCAGGCATAAGTACTTCATCACGCTCTCCTTATCGAACGATCAACTATGGTCGCTGACTGGCATTCTGGCTCGGCTTCCCGACGATCAGGGCTTGAGGTCGAACAGCGTCGCGCCACTGGTCATGTCGAACGGCGCCGACCAATGTTCGTGGACGATCTGCCACAGCCCCGCCTCCTGTCGATAGCACTGCGAGACACGCATCCAGCAGGCCTGGGTTTCGCCCTTCTCGTTGGTGCCACCGCAATGGGCCAGCCAGTGAGCGAACGCAATCTCCTGGGACGGCTCGATGGTGATTTCGTCGAATTCGAAGATGTGCGGGCCGGGGCACATTTCCATGCAGGCCTGCCAATGCGCGCGATACGCCGGCTTGCCCTTGAATTGCAGGGCCTTGACCGCGTCGAAGGAGACGATGTCATCGGCATACAGGGCCATGACTTTTTCAATGTCCTTGGCCATGACCGCCTGACGATAGTTCTCGATGAGGTTCTGGATCTGGGTTTGCGAGTTCATGGTGGTTCTCCGTGGTTTTATTGGAAGACACCCTTAGTCGTCTGGCGATCCGGCGAATCGACAGAAGAAATAAAAATAATCCAAACGGCCAGAATCGCTAGAATCCGAGGTTCTATTCATGTTGGAAAAAGGACACTCCCGTGACAGCCCGACTCGTGCCTTACGAAAGCCTGAATGCGCTGCAGCGCCAGCAGATCGAGGCCATTGAAGTTCATCCGGAGCAGATAAAGTTCTCCGGTGATATCCACGGTGCATTGCACACCTTGTTGTCCAGGCCCGGTCCGGGGGTCAAAGGATTTGCCCTGCTGGCCGAAGACATTCCCGTGGCCTTCCTGCTGCTCAAGCGTCCGCCGGTGTTGCCGGCCTGGGCCAATGAACACAGCGCCACCCTGCATGCCCTGCAAGTCGATCAACGCGCCCAGGGCAAAGGCTACGGCAAGGCCTGCCTGCAGGCACTGCCCGAGGCGGCGCGCCTGGCCTGGCCGGAAATCCGGGGGCTGGAGCTGTCGGTGGATGCCGATAACGAAGCTGCCATCGCCCTGTATGCAAGGTTTGGCTTTGTCGACAGTGGCGAGGCGTACAAGGGCAGGATCGGCTATGAGCGGCGGATGGGCCTGACCTTTTGAGGTAACCCCATTCAAATGTGGGAGCGGGCTTGCTCGCGAAGGCGGAGTGTCAGCCAACGATGATGTCGACTGACACACCGCCTTCGCGAGCAAGCCCGCTCCCACAGGGGACCTCAGTGTGGCTTACAGTTTGAGCACCATCTCATGCCACGCCATGCCGCCATGGTCCGACGCCGATGGCTTGACGTAGGCAAAGCCGAACCCTGCATACAACGGAATGTGCCGCTCCTTGCACATCAGGTTGATGCTGACCTTGCCCATCGCCCGCATACGCTCGATGAATTCGCCCATCAAAAGCTTGGCCAGGCCCTGGCCCTGATAATCCGGGTGCACCACCACCGACATGATCACCACATGCGGGCCAGCCGGATCGTGGCCGATCAGCTCCTTGAACGCCTCGTCCGACATTTCCACCTGAAACGCCGCACCGGAGTTGATGAAACCGGCGACGACGCCGTCCACTTCAGCAACGATAAACCCCTCGGGCCAGGTGGCGATGCGGGTGGCGATTTTCTCGCGAGTCGCGGCTTCGTCACCTTCATAGGCAAGGGTTTCGATGGCAAAGCAGCGGTCCAGATCGGCGGGGGTGACGTTGCGGATGACGGTGTTCATGGCGGCTCGGGATCAGCATGGGAAAGGCTGGGGATGATAAATCAGCCGCCGTGTGACATCGAGAGACGAATCGGCTGTTCCGCCTCCCGACACACCTCTCACGCTTTGATCGGTATCCAGATCTCCAGCTTGCCGGTATTGAGCTTCGGGTTGAAGTCTTCGCTGTAGCGCTCCAGCTCCGGCGTATCCAACACCTCATGCCCCGACTGCGGCTGCCAGGTGCCGAAGATGTACTGAAACAGTTGCGGCAAGGTGTCCAGCGGCCCCTTGTGCTCGAACACCGCGTACAGCTGCGGCTGAACTTCCACCCAGCGGTAGGTTTCCGGCAAGTCGTCGAGCTTGCTGATCTCGACCCCGGCGATGTAATCGAAGCCGCCCTTGCCGTCGAAATTGCAGCAGACGCCGAAGGTGACTTCGCCTTTCTGGCCCGGAATTTGGCCCAGATGCGGGATGAATGTCTCCCAGAGTGCTGGAATGCCCTGGGTGGTTTGCTGGGTGAATGTTCCGCCCAGCCCTGCAATCAGCAGGAAGTGCCCGTGTTCGAAGCGCGGTTGCGTCAGTTCGACGCGTGCTAACTCATCCATGACTCGACTCCTGACGCATAAAAATGGGTTCGGCTGGGAGTATAGAAGCCAAACCCGATTCGCCCAGCTACAGGGCGTGCAACGGCTCGACCGCACCGGCGCCAACGAACTCGTTGTAACCCGATAGGATCACGTAGACCGCGAAATAGCAGAAGATCGCCGCCGATGCCATGTAGGAATAACGCAGCAACTTGTCGCCGAGCAACTTGCCGCCGTGGCTCGCGGCAAAGCACAGCCCGACACACCAGAGAATCCCCGCGCAGAGAAAACCGCCGAGAAACAGCGCGGAGCTGAGGGCGCCACCGCCGCCGGAACGGGCGATCAGCGTGCCACCCACCGCAGCGAACCAGAGAATCGCGCTAGGCGACGACATGGCCAGGAAGATCCCGCGAAAGAACTCCTTGCGATGGGAGTTGTGCCCCACCTCGGCCGATTGCGCCAGCACCGCTTCGTGGTGAATCGCCGAATAGATCATCTTCGCCGCGAAATACACCAGCAGCGCCGAGCCACCGATCCACAACACCCAGCGCACGGTTTCGTACTGCAGCAACACGGTCATGCCGGCCAGCGCCAGTACCGCGTAGATCAGATCGCCCACGCAGGTCCCCAGGCCCAGGGCAAAGCCCTGGAAATAGCCGCGCTGCATGGCCAGGGTGATCATCGCGATGTTGGCCACGCCGATATCCAGGCACAGCGAAAGGCTCAGCAAGAAGCCGCTGGTAAATTCCATCGAACCCTATCCTTCGGAAAAATTTGTTTACTTTGAGGCTGGACAGTCTGCCACAGCTGCCCTTACATTCCGCCACAGGTCACCGCTGACCTGCGTCGCTCGGACGGTTCCGGGCGCTTACGTTATCCGAGGCAACAATGGCCGAACAAGGTTCGCCGCGCCGCTTTGCGCGCATCGATCGACTCCCCCCTTACGTTTTCAACATCACCGCCGAGCTGAAGATGGCCGCCCGTCGTCGTGGCGAAGACATCATCGACTTGAGCATGGGCAACCCCGACGGCGCCACGCCGCCGCACATCGTCGAAAAACTCGTCACGGTGGCCCAGCGCGAAGACACCCACGGCTACTCCACCTCCAAGGGCATTCCGCGCCTGCGCCGGGCGATTTCCAACTGGTACAAGGACCGCTACGAGGTCGACATCGACCCGGAAAGCGAAGCCATTGTCACCATCGGCTCCAAGGAAGGCCTGGCACACCTGATGCTGGCCACCCTGGATCAGGGCGACACCGTGCTGGTGCCCAACCCGAGCTACCCGATTCACATCTACGGTGCCGTGATTGCCGGCGCCCAGGTACGGTCGGTGCCGCTGGTGCCGGGCGTGGATTTCTTCGCGGAGCTGGAGCGGGCCATTCGCGGCTCGATCCCGAAACCGAAGATGATGATCCTCGGTTTCCCGTCCAACCCGACCGCCCAGTGCGTGGAGCTGGACTTCTTCGAGCGCGTCATCGCCCTCGCCAAGCAGTACGACGTGCTGGTGGTGCACGACCTGGCCTACGCCGACATCGTCTACGACGGCTGGAAAGCTCCGTCGATCATGCAGGTGCCGGGGGCCAAGGACATTGCGGTGGAGTTCTTCACCCTGTCCAAGAGCTACAACATGGCCGGCTGGCGCATTGGCTTCATGGTCGGCAACCCGGAACTGGTCAACGCCCTGGCGCGGATCAAGAGCTACCACGACTACGGCACCTTCACCCCGCTGCAAGTGGCGGCGATTGCTGCCCTGGAAGGCGATCAGCAATGCGTGCGCGACATCGCCGAGCAGTATCGGCAGCGCCGCAACGTACTGGTCAAGGGCTTGCATGAACTGGGCTGGATGGTGGAAAACCCGAAAGCCTCGATGTACGTCTGGGCCAAAATCCCTGAGGCTTACGCCCATCTGGGTTCGCTGGAGTTCGCCAAGAAACTGCTGGCCGAGGCCAAGGTGTGTGTCTCGCCGGGCGTCGGGTTTGGCGAGTACGGCGATGATCACGTGCGCTTTGCCCTGATCGAAAACCAGGACCGGATTCGCCAGGCCGTACGCGGGATTCGCGGGATGTTTCGGGCGGATGGGCTAGTCACCAAATCCAACACCTGACCCATATCTCCTGTGGGAGCGAGCTTGCTCGCGATGGCGTCTTATCGGTCAATAATAATGGCGACTGATACACCGCTATCGCGAGCAAGCTCGCTCCCACAGGGTCTTGTATAGGTCCTTGAAATCGAGCACCCACAAAAACCGCATCGCAGCGGTTTTTGTGTCTGTCGAATCGCTTAGACGAACAGCGACAACAACAGGATAAAGCCCAGGCCCACCACCGACAGGATGGTTTCCATCGCTGTCCAGGTCTTGAAGGTTTCAGCCACGGTCATGTTGAAGTACTGCTTCACCAGCCAGAAACCGGCGTCGTTGACGTGGGACAGGATCAGGGAACCGGCACCGGTGGCCAGCACCAGCAGCTCACGGTTCACGCCCGGAATCATCCCCACCACCGGCACCACGATGCCCGCGCCAGTAATGGTCGCCACAGTCGCCGAACCGGTGGCGATACGAATCACCGCCGCCACCAGCCAGGCCAGCAGGATCGGCGAGATCTGTGCGTTCACCGCCATATGGCCGATCACGTCACCCACACCGCTGGTCACCAGCATCTGCTTGAAGCCACCGCCGGCACCGATGATCAGGATGATCGCGGCGGTCGGCGCGAGGCTGGCATCGAGCCATTTCATCATTTGGCTGGAACCGATGCCCTGCTTGTAGCCGAAGGTATACAGCGACAGCAGCAAGGCCAGCAGCAGCGCCGAAATCGGGTGGCCGATCAGGTCCATGAAGGCGCGGAAGATGTTGCCATCGGGCAGCACCACGTCGGCAAAGGTCTTGAGCAGCATCAGGAACACCGGCAGCAGCACGGTCACCAGCGTGATGCCAAAGCTCGGCAGATCGGCAGAATCCGATTCGCGGGCCAGTTGATCCACCAGCTCCTGATTAGGATGACCAGGGATGTGCTTGGCAATGAACGTACCAAAGATCGGGCCGGCGATGATGGCGGTTGGCAGCGCAACGATCAGGCCGTACAGAATAGTCTTGCCGATGTCGGCACCGAACACACCGATGGCCAGCAGCGGCCCCGGGTGCGGCGGCACCAGGCCGTGTACCGCGGACAGACCCGCCAGCAACGGGATACCGATCTTGATGATCGACACGCCAGTGCGGCGAGCAACGATGAACACCAGCGGGATCAGCAGCACGAAGCCGATTTCGAAGAACAGCGGAATACCGACCAGGAACGCCGCGAACATCATCGCCCACTGCACCTTGTCCTTGCCGAAGGCGCGGATCAACGTCTGCGCGATCTGATCCGCACCGCCCGACTCGGCCATCATCTTGCCGAGCATCGTGCCCAGCGCGAGGATGATGCCGACAAAGCCAAGCACGCCACCGAAGCCGTCCTGGAACGCCTTGATGATGGTGCCGATCGGCATGCCGGAGGTCAGCCCGAGGAAGGCTGCGGCGATGATCAGGGCAAGGAAGGGGTGCAATTTGAACTTGGTGATCAGGACGATAAGCCCGATCACCGTGACCACTGCATCGAGCAGCAGGAACGTCTCGTGGGACATGCCAAACATTAGGGGTGTCTCCTGGTTGTTGTTGTTATTAAAGCGGGTTAGTCAGAAGCCGCGAGGACAGCGCTGTCTTTGCAAGCACAGTCAAACCGCCTGTTTCAGGCCGTTCGCCTGCCACCAGGCATGAGCCTGCGCAGCCAGTTGCTCGACGCTATGGGTCGAAGCATCCAGCGCCAGGGTCAACGGCTCGCCGACGGGCGATTCGAGGGTGGCGAACTGGCTGTCGATCAGGGTCGACGGCATGAAGTGGCCCGGTCGATGGGACACACGGTCGGCGGCCACCTCGGGGGTCAACTCAAGGAACACGAAGCCCAGGCCCGGCAAGGCGCTGCGCAGACGTTCGCGATAGATGTGTTTGAGCGCCGAACAGGTCAGCACCGGGCGCTCGCCCTTGGCGTCGACACGGCGCAGTTCATCGCACAGGCTGTCGAGCCAGCCGGCGCGGTCTTCATCGTTCAGGGGGATCCCCGCGCTCATCTTTTCGATATTGGCGGCAGGATGGAAAGAGTCGCCTTCAATGGCCGTAGCGCCGCTCAGTTGGCACAGGGCCTCGCTGACGCACGTCTTGCCGCAACCGGCAACGCCCATGATGACCAGGGCGGTGATGGGATGGTTCATGTAACACCTCAGCGCGCAGACAGCGCTACCTTTGCCAGTTATGACACTAGATCAAAAGCAGAAGTTGCCGACGCCTTTCTTGTCATTTTATGGGTTGCAGCAGGTTAGGTCCCAACACCAAAAAGCGAGGATCAGGCGAACCCTCGCTCACGCATTTGCAGCTGCATCGAGACAGCGCTACCTTAGTGCCTTGAATTTTGTTTGGCAAGCCGTCGATGAACACAACCAAGAACGATAAAAATACCCGCACCACTGGCCGCCCTACCCTGAACGAAGTTGCCCGACTGGCCGGCGTCAGCCCGATCACCGCCTCCCGCGCCCTGCGTGGCGTCAGCACCGTGGCCACCGAACTGGTGGAAAAGGTGCAGAAAGCGGCACTGGAACTCAACTATGTCGTCAACCCTGCCGCCCGCGCCCTGGCCTCGGCCCAGAGCCATTCAGTCGTGGTGTTGGTGCCGTCGCTGTCCAACCTGCTGTTCATCGACACCCTGGAAGCCATTCATCAGGTTTTGCGCCCCAAGGGCTTCGAAGTGCTGATCGGCAACTTCCACTACTCACGTGATGAAGAAGAAAACCTGCTGCGCAACTACATGGCCTATCAGCCACGCGGCTTGCTGCTGACCGGGTTCGACCGCACCGAAAGCTCGCGGCGGATGATCGAAGCCAGCAACATCCCCTGTGTGTACATGATGGAGCTGGACAGCGCCGCCGGGCTCAATTGCGTGGGTTTCTCGCAACTGGCGGCCGGCGAAACGGCGGCCGAACACTTGCTGTCTCGCGGCCGCAAGCGCCTGGCCTACATCGGCGCGCAACTGGACCAGCGCACCTTGCTACGCGGCGAAGGTTTCCGCAAAGCCCTGCAAAAGGCCGGTTTGTACGACCCGGCGCTGGAAGTGCTGACGCCCCGCCCGTCCTCGGTCGGCCTGGGCGGCGAATTGTTCTTGCAGATGATCGCCAGCCACCCGGATGTCGATGCGATCTTCTTCGGCAACGACGACCTGGCCCAGGGCGCGCTGCTCGAAGCGATGCGACACGGGATCAAGATCCCCGAGCAAGTGGCGATCCTCGGCTTCAACGACCTGCCCATGTCCGAACACATGGTCCCGCGCCTGAGCAGCATCAACACCCCCCGCGAGGCCATCGGCCGCCGCGCGGCTGAGCAGATGCTGACACTGATGGCCGGCAACACCGTGGCCAGGCCGGTGCAGGACATGGGGTTTGAGTTGAAGGTGCGCGAGAGTACTTAAGCCCCTGCATCAATGTGGTCAGGCAAGGGACATTGTGGCGAGGGGGCTCGCCCCCGTTCGGCTGCGGAGCAGTCGTAATCCAGTTCACTTGGTTTAACTGTATGACCGCAGTGTCTGTTTTTGGGGTCGCTTCGCAACCCAACGGGGGCAAGCCCCCTCGCCACAGAAAAGCCCCCTCACCTTCGCTCAGTGTTCAATCCTGCGGATCGAGGTTATCCAGCACGCGATTCACCGCCAGTTCCGCCAGCATGATGATCTGTGCGATCGCCAGTGTCGTGTTGCGCTGGCTGCCTTCCAGAAACGTAGCAAAGTCATTGGTCATCACACTCGCCGAGGCCAGTGATTCGCAGGCGTGCGCCAACAGCGTTTCGTTATTGATGCCGGGTGAGATGGAAAACATCGGGCTGGGATTGCGTGGGGGGTTGGGCGTGGGTTTGAACATGGCAATACTCCTAGAGTGATGGAGCTGCCACGATTCGCTGCTAGACGAAAATAAGGTGGCAGCCGTGCGCGGGCTAGCAGACCAGGACTCTAGAACCCGGTAGACCCGAAGGTCTTCCCACGCACAGCCGCCATAACGTGAACTGGCGGGCAGATCACGATGGGTGGACGTCATGCGTCTAAAGTATCCAGGCTGCTAGACCCGATCGCTGAATTTGCAGCGACACGGAACGATAGAGTCCGGATACCAGGCGCACAAGTCGGCGGATTCTGGCGTAGTTGTAGGCAAGGGTGCAAGAAAGCGTAACCTGCACAACTCATCTGAAGCCGCTCTCCTACAGCGCCTTCCTACATACCACCACCTACAATTGCCTGTACGTCATTCTCGCTGGAGCAGAACATGGAACATGTACTGAAGATTCTCGGCAAAGCGTCGTCCATCAACGTCAGAAAAGTCCTGTGGACCTGCGAGGAACTGGGCATCACCTACGAACGCGAGGACTGGGGCAGCGGTTTTGCTTCTACCCACAGCCCCGAGTTCCTCCGGTTCAATCCCAACGCGCAGGTGCCGGTGATCATCGATGAAGCCGGGGTGTTATGGGAGTCCAATACCATCTGTCGCTACCTGGTGGGCAAACACCATCACCATCATGCCGAGCTGCTGCCTGCCGAACCGGCCGCCCGCGCTCGTGTGGAGCAGTGGATGGATTGGCAAGCCACCGAGCTCAATCCATCCTGGAGATACCCGTTCATGGCATTGGTGCGCAAGGACCCGGAGTTCCAGGACCCGCATAGCCTCGAGGTCGGCATTCGTGGCTGGAACCAGAAGATGGCCATCCTCGAACATCAACTCGCGACCACCAAGGCCTATGTCGCCGGGCTACGGTTTACCCTGGCCGACATCGTCATCGGCCTCTCCGTCAATCGCTGGCTGATGACCCCGATCGAGCGCCCGGACTACCCCGCCGTCGATGAGTATTTCAAACGCCTGGCGCAACATCCCGGCTTCCTGAAGCATTGCTGCAACGGCTTGCCTTGAATGGCCGCAGGTTGCCGATGTTACGCGTGAGACTTGGATAAACGCGGCGCGCTTGAGTCCATCGCCAGCAGGCTGGCTCCTACAATTGCGGTCCCCTGTAGGAGCGAGCTTGCTCGCGATGGTCGTCAACGATAACGCGTGTGACCTGGATAAACGCGGCGCACTGGAGTCCATCGCCAGCAAGCTGGCTCCTACAGTTGTAGTTACCGCGACTAGTTCAGTTGCAACGTCGAGTTGAACTGACTGATCGCATCCACCACATGCCGTGAGCCCTGCTGGATTTCCAGGATCACCTCCCCCGCCTCGTGCGCCAGTTCCACGCCCAAGCCGGTTCGGCTCAGGCTCGATTGCATGCTCGACACGGCGCTGAGCGACAAGTCGTGGTTCTTGCGCACCACCTCGACGATCTCCAGCGTCGCCTGGCTGGTACGCGCCGCGAGGCTGCGCACTTCATCGGCCACTACCGCAAACCCGCGCCCGTGCTCACCCGCCCGCGCCGCTTCAATGGCCGCGTTGAGTGCCAGCAGGTTGGTCTGATCGGCAATGCCGCGGATGGTCTGCACGATGGTGCCGATGATGTCCGACTGTTTGCTCACGGCATCGATACTCAGTGCCGCTTCGTTCAGGTCGCGGGAAATGTCCTGGATGATCTGCACCGTCTGCTGCACCACTTCGGAGCCCTTGCGCGCACAGACGTCATTTTGCACCGAGGTGCTGTGGGCCGATTCGGCGGCGGTTTGCAGGGTGGTCATCTGGGCAGTGATGTCGCTGGCAAACTTGACCACTTTGTACAAACGCCCCTTGGCGTCGAACAAAGGGTTGTAGGACGCTTCGAGGAATACCGTCTGACCTTGCTTGTTCCTGCGCTCGAAACGATGGGAGTGATATTCGCCGCGGTTGAGCGAAGCCCAGAAATTGCGGTACCCCTGGGACTCGGCTTCGGCACGGTGGCAGAACAGGCTGTGATGCTGCCCCACCACTTCGTTGAGCGAGTACTGCATGGTTTTCAGGAAGTTGTCGTTGGCGCTGATGACCTTGCCTTCAGGCGTGAATTCGATCACGGCCATGGAGCGGCCGATCGCGGCGAGTCGGCTTTCGTTTTCGTGCTCCTTGTTGACCCGGGCGGTGATGTCGGTAGCGACCTTGATCACACTCTTGACCTGCCGGTCGGGGCCCAGCACCGGCATGTAGCTGGCTTCGAGCCAGATTTCACGGCCGCTTTTGTGCAAGCGCAAAAATGTCCCGCTCAGCGGCTCGCCCCGCGCCAGGTCGCGCCACAGTCTGGTGTAGTCGTCGCTGCGGTAGTACTGCTCTTCACAAAAGATCCGGTGATGCTTGCCACGCACGTCTTCGGCGCTGTAACCCATGGCACTGCAAAAGTTTTCGTTGGCATCGATGATGATGCCGTCCGGGGTGAATTCAATCATCGCCATCGAACGACTGACCGCCGCCAGCTTGGCGTTGGCCTCGGTCAGCGCACAGCTGAAACGTTCGATTTCCAGCAGGTCAGCCTTGTGATGTAGGTTGAACATTGTTGTATCACCTTGCGCGCAATTTTTTGATTAATGAAAGTTGCAGGTCTTTCACATCCACCACTACGTTCCGTGGAACAGGCACACGCATCCCTCCAAAAAGAAGGACTAGTCAGGTGATAAACGATGATCAATCGGAGGGTCCTTATAGCGACACGCTCATCAAGACATCCTTCTCTTGATAGCCCGCATGCGGGCCAGCCCTAACAGATTCGAATCAAATTCCATTTAGCGCACGGCTCCCTGTGTTCAAGTGTCGGTGCCTTTGATTGCGCACTCTGGTGGCCAGTCGGCCGCCTCATCACGGTCGGCATAACCAGTTACAGCTGATCATAGACAGCAACCTTGGGCTTGCAAGGCCACTAGTCGGCCAGCATTGAGGACAAAAACGGTTCAGCGGCTTGTTGGGGGGATCAGCGACCGGCGGTGAAAGCGGCACTGACCACTCAATTGGCGTAAGACTTGAGACCATTCGCGAGCAAGCCCGCTCCCACATTGGATCTGTTGTGTCCACAAATCCTGTGGTCAACAAAGACCCCCTGTGGGAGCGGGCTTGCTCGCGAAGACGGCGGTTCAAGCACAGCAGAAACTTCAGGCAGTACTACAAGCTCGCACTCACCTTGCTAGCCACCTCCCCCGGCACCCAGCCCTTCCACACCTGCGGCTGCTCACGCAAGAACGCTTCGGCGACTTCGCGGGGTTTCTGCCGCTTTTCACTCATCTGGCCCAGGGTCTGGTTCAACAGATCAATCGGCAGGTCGACTTTTTCGAAGAACGTCACCAGGTCCGGGTATTGCGCCTTGAACGGTGCCGACACGCCGATGGCCAGGCTCGCCGGCATCGAGCGCGTGCCTTTGGGGTTCGGGTTGTTGGCGTCGGCCAGGGTTTTCCAGGCTTCGGCGTCGAACGGCGGTTCGTCGAGCTTCACCAGTTTGAATCGCCCCAACAGCGGTGTCGGCGACCAGTAGTAGAACAGCACCGGTTTGCCACGGCGGATCGACGACGCCACTTCTGCGTCCAGCGCTGCGCCGGAACCGGTGCGGAAGTTGACATAGCTGGCGGTCAGGTCATAAGCCTTGAGTTTCTGGCTGTTGACGATTTCCGAGGTCCAGCCGGTGGGGCTGTTGAGGAAGCGTCCACGACTCGGGTCTTCGGGGTCGCGGAATACATCCTTGTACTTCGCCAGATCGGCAACGGACTTCAGCTCCGGGGCCAAGGGCTTGATGCCGCGCTCGGGATCGCCCTTGATCACGTACTCCGGCACCCACCAACCCTCGGTGGCGCCTTTGACCGTATCGCCGAGGCCGAAGACCTTGCCCTCGGCGGCGGCCTTGACCCAGGCCGGGCTGCGTCCTGCCCACTCTTCACCGATGACCTGGATATCGTTTTTGGCCAGCGCCGCTTCCAGGCTGACGGTGCTGCCCGGCAGCGTGTCGGTCGGGTAGCCGTAACCTTTCTCAACGATCAGGCGCAGGATTTCGGTGATGAGGCTGCCGCTTTCCCAAGTGATGTCGCCAAAATGGATAGGCGCCGCTTTTTCCGTGGCCGATGCCGGGTGGGACAACAGGCTCAGGGCCAGCAACGAACTGCCGAGCAGGGTTTTGATCGATCTCATGCGGACCTCTTGTTCTGGAGTGGGCGGTTCAGGGATTGGTTGGCGCTGTGCCGGTCGCACAGGGCCTGGGAACGGGTCATGTAGTCGCTGACCGAACGCAGCGAGATGCCCAGCGCAGCGGCAATTTGCGGATAGGTCAGGCCGTCGATCCGCGACAGCAGGAAGGTCGAGCGCACTTTGCCGGGTAGCCGCTGAAGACTGCGCTCCACACGGGTCAGGGTCTGGGACCGTTGAGCCAGTTCCTCCGGCGATTCGGCGTGGATCGGCTCGGCCTGTTGCAGTTGCTGAAGGTACTGGCGCTCCAGGTCACCTCGACGCCAACGCTGATAGAGCAGGCGCCGGGCGATGGTGGTGAGCAAGGCACGGGGTTCACGGATGGCCGTCAGGCCAGGCGCCTGGAGCAGCTGCAGGAAGGTTTCGCAGGCAATGTCTTCGACAGCGGCGGCATCGTTCAGGGACTGACGCAGGCGTGTGCAGAGCCAGTGGTAGTGGGCACGGAACAGTCCGTCAACGTGTTTGCGGTGAAGAATATCGGCGCCGGACATAGGGGCTCCTGGGTTAGGGGTCGCTGAATGTCCGGTGGTCCGGTGAGGCGAATCCTAGCAAGGAGCCTTATTCATTAATAATATTTAAAACTTATTTTTATATTCATTTATGGAATTAAAAATCTCTTGCGCCTGACCGTCCGTCATCGCGGGCAAGCCCGCTCCCACAGGTACACCGAAACCCTGTGGGAGCGTGGCTTGCCCGCGAAAAATGGACCTGTCGACCCAAGATTTGCGCCCTATCGCAAATCTCCATACCCCAGCATCCCGGCCTCACGCTGATAATCGAGCACAACCTGATAGTCGCTTTCGCTAGCCGGCACCACCTGCGGCAACCCGAGGATTTCGGCGACGTCAGGCAATTCGCACAACGCCTGATTCATCGCCTGCAATAGCCCTTCCGCCTGCTGATCGCTGACGGTGGCTGCCGTGATGTAGGGCAACGTCGGACTCAATGCACTGCGATCAATCACGCGCAAACCAGTCACTTCCTCCTTGGCGTATCGGGCCAGACAGGCAAATGTCACGCTGTCGATGGCCGCCAGATCGGCAAGGTCCTCGCGTAACCAGCGCAGGCTTTCGCGATGACTGCCGCTGATGCCGACCTCAGCAAAAAAACGCCCGTCACGCTGCAACGGCGCCAACCGGTGGCGCAGTAGATTCATGCCGCTGTTGGAGTCATGGCCATTGATCACGCCTCGACTGCCGCGAAAATCCGCCAGGGTCTGTCGCGGATCATCGACCCGTCCCAGGATCAGGCTGCAGTGATTGCCGCCGCTGCTGTCCGGCAGTTCATAACGAGGGCGCCCCAACACCCGGACCTTGCCGCGCAAGGCTGTCATCAGCGGATAGCCGCAGGTTTGGGTGAGCAGCAACTGCGGCGACAACCACATCTCCATCAGTGACAGGCCTTCGGCATCGCCGCAGGTTTCACCCAGGTGCTCGAGGATTCGCGCCAGCCAGCGTTCGTTGGCCTGGTGGATGGGTTCGGGGGCGGTGTACATCAGCAGTTCGGCGATGTGTTGGGTCATCGAGGTGTTCCAGAGCAACGTGAATCCAATGTGGGAGCGGGCTTGCTCGCGAATGCGGTGTGTCATTCAACATTGATGTTGGCAGAGACGACGCATTCGCGAGCAAGCCCGCTCCCACAGGGTTTGGAGGTGATCTATGCATCAGTAAAACGGATGCCTCGGGCTGTCGATGGCCTTTACGCCGTATTCACGCCACAGCTGCCCATACCCCTGCACCAGGAATCCACCACTGCGCGCCAGCCATTGCTCGCGGCGGGCCCAATAGGCGCGGGGCAAGTCGTACCAGGGCAACCCCGGCAAGTCGTGGTGCACCAGGTGGAAATTGAGGTTCAGGAACAGCCAGCGCCACGGCCACGCCGCTTCATTGAGCACGGTACGTTGCTCCGGCGCCGCGTGAGGTCGATGTTCATAGTAGGAGCGAATCATGGCGATCGACAGCGCCGGCACGCTGATCAAGAACAGGTAATGCCACACCGGCAACACGCTGTAGCGCGCGATGAACAGCAGCATCAACAGGGTCAAGGCGCCGTGGCTGAGCCACATCAACCAGGCATGGCGCTCACCGCTTTTCAGGCGTTGCAGTTCTTCCCGGGCCAGCGTCAGCAAGGCGATTGGCGCACCGAGCAGAAAACGCCCGAGCACGGTTTTGTTCAACCAGTGCAGGCCTTGTTCGAACAACGAACTGCCCTGCCACTGCTCGGCATTCAGGTAACGGCTTTCCGGATCGCGACCGGGGATGGTCAGGTCTTCATCGCGGTGATGCAGCAAATGGCTGTCGCGATACAAGGTGTAGGGATACCAGATGGCAAACGGTGCGTAGCCGAGGGTTTTGTTCAGCAGCGGCCAGCGGGTCGGATGACCGTGCAGCAGTTCGTGCTGCACCGACAGCCACAGCACCACCACGGGAATCAGCAACAACGTGCTCAACCACAGGCCCAATGAATCACTGGCCAGAACAAGGGTGAACCACGCGCTGTACACGCCGATCAACAGCAACCAGGTCGGCCACTCCGTGCGGGCGGTGAGGCGTTGGCGCAGGGTTTCGATTTCTTCTCGGTGGGCTGCATCGAAATAATGAGGCATGGCATTGCTCGGATCGGGGACCAGTCCCCTTCTGTGCAATGGCGATGGGAAATCTTGCAGATTATTTTCAGGAAGATCGCTCCCGCATTGCGCGGGAGCGATCGGTCAGCGCAGGCTCAATGCCCGAACACATTGACCTTTTTGGCTTTCTTGTCGGCGCGCTTTTCGATAGCGGTTTTCGCCGGCTTTTTCTTGTCTGCTTTCTTTGAATCCATACCTTTGGACATGATGCGTACTCCACTCGTGGGGATGTGAGTTCAGGTATACACCTATCCCGGCGTGCGTGTTCTTTTATAATCGCCGCTTTGCACACCGACAGTCCGAGACCATGCCCGACACCCACTACACCCTGCTCGACGAGCCGTTATGGCCATTGATGAACAAGTTCTATCGCGCTCACCAATCGTCAATGAAAGCCGTGCGCGACGCGCAGCTCTGGGTGGCCCGGCGTGACGGGATTGTGGCCGCACTGTGTTTGCGCCCGGTGTCCGGCGGGCATTGGCTGACCGGGTTGTTTGTCGATCCGCAGTGCCGGGAACAAGGGATAGCCGCCGGGTTGATTGCGGCCGCGGTGAAGGATTGCGAAATGCCGGTGTGGTTGTTCTGTCATCCGGACTTGCGCGGGTTTTATGAGCGACTAGGGTTTACGTTCGATCCGCCGATGCCTTATGCGATGGTTGAACGGTTGAGCCGGTATGCGCGCAGCAAGCCGATGATTGCGATGGGGTTGGCGCCTTCTCAAGCCTGATGAAGATCGAATGTGGGAGCGGCGGTGCGACGATTCGACTTGCTCGCGAAGGCGTCGTCTCTGCCAACATCAATGCTGAATGACACACCGCATTCGCGAGCAAGCCCGCTCCCACAGGGTTTTGCGGCGATTAATCGTCGGCGTTGGGGTCCAGGTCCGGGAACATCACTTCGGTGAAGCCGAACTTGCTGAAGTCGGTGATGCGCGACGGGTACAGGCGGCCGATCAGGTGGTCGCACTCATGTTGCACCACCCGCGCGTGGAACCCCGAAGCAACGCGCACGATAGGCTCGCCCTTGGGGTCGACGCCTTCGTAGCGAATCTGCTGGTAACGCTGCACCGCGCCGCGCAGGCCGGGTACGGACAAACAGCCTTCGAAGCCCTCCTCCATGATCGGGCTCAGCGGTGTGATCAAGGGGTTGATCAGGATCGTCTGCGGCACCGCCTCGGCATCCGGATAACGTTCGCTGTGCTCGAAACCGAAGATCACCAGTTGCAGGTCGACGCCGATCTGCGGCGCCGCCAGGCCAACGCCCCCCACACTCTCCATGGTCTGGAACATGTCATCGATCAGTTGCCACAGCTCGGGGCTGTCGAACATCTCGGCCGGCACTGGCGGGGCAATGCGCAGCAGGCGCTCGTCGCCCATTTTCAGAATTTCACGAATCATGATCAGGTTTCATCGATGGTCGGTTTGATTGAGTGATCGCGGCCCAGGCCCGAGACGTGGTGTTTTTCCTCATGGACGGGACCATGCTCGCCAGCCACTTTTTCCCCAGGGTCCTTGCCCTCTCGCGACATGTGTTCGATCACCGCGTTCATCTCCGCGCCCAGCAGCAGCACCGCGGCGGAAATGTAGAAGTACAGCAACAGCACGATGATCGCACCGATACTGCCATACATGGCGTTGTAGTTGGCGAACTCCTTGACGTACAAACCAAAGCCCAGGGAGGCAATGATCCACACCACCACCGCCAGCACCGAGCCCGGCGTGATGAAGCGGAATTCCTGTTTGACGTCGGGCATGACGTAGTAGATCAGCGCCACCGCGACCATCAGCAGAATCACGATCACCGGCCAGCGCAAGAGGGTCCAGAGCGTGACGATAAAGTACTCAAGGCCGACTTGCGCAGCGATCCAGCCCATCACCTGCGGCCCGAGCACCATCAGCGCGGCGGCGATCAGCAGCATGCCGGCAATGCCGACGGTGTAGATGATCGACAACGGGAAGCGTTTCCACAGCGGGCGCCCTTCAACCACGTCGTAGGCTGCGTTCATCGCGCTCATCATCAGCCGCACACCGGCGGAGGCGGTATACAGCGCAATCACGATACCCACCGAGAGCAAACCACCCTTGGCCTGCTGAAGCTGGTCGATCACCGGATTGACCTGTTCCAGCGCCTGGGGCGGTAGCACCAGCTCCGATTGCAGGCGTAGCCAGGAGAAGAAGTCCGGCAGGTGCAGGAAGCCGATCAGGGCAATCAGGAACAGGATGAACGGAAACAGCGAAAACAGCATTTGATAGGCCAGCGCCGAGGCATAGGTCGACATCTCGTCGGCGATGAACTCGGTGACCGTGCGCATCATCACACGGTGCAGGGGCATGCCTCTCATGTCCGGAAAAATCATTCGCGTCTCCATTCGCCGCATACGGAATTGGGTTGAAGTCGTGGCGACTCAGGGGCCTTTTTCTACATCAAATCAGCCTGTTTCGCGACTTTGAAACATTTTCCTCCCTCAAGTTCAGGCTGACACAAAAACGGCCATCTGAGGATGGCCGCTTCTTAACTTTATTAAAGGCTGGATCACGCCTTGTCGATGCCTTTTTTCAGTGCATCCTTGGCTTTACCAACCGCCTGCTGGGCTTCGCCTTTCTTTTCCTGCATCACGCCTTCGGCGCGCATTTTGTCGTTACCGGTGGCCTTGCCCACCCCTTGCTTGACGTTGCCAGCGGCTTCATTGGCCATGCCTTTGACTTTATCGGTTGTGCTGCTCATGGTGATTCTCCTGTGAACGTTTCAATCGGAGGAAAAGTCGTTACACATGGTTGACCGGAGGCTTTTGCAGGGAGTTTCATTTATTTTCATCACGACATTTCATCGTTGAGTGCAGGTTGCGCTTTATGTTTGCGGGCCAACCCCCGAGAATGCGCAACACGTTCAGGCCATGGCGCTGAAGATCCAATCCCGTAGGAATGTTATGAAACTCGATAAAAAGCAGGCCATTGCCCGCAGAAACCAGGAACTTGGCGGTGCTGTGCTTGGCGTCAACAACTGCCACTTCGCCGAATTGAACCGTAATCGCAACATCTGGTGGTTCGACCTCCCGGTGACGCGCCTGGCAATCGGTCAATACGAGTGGATCCACCTGCTGATGCACACGCCGGCCACCGACGAGCTGTTGCACCTGAAAGTGCCGACCGTGTTCCTGCGCGAGAAGCTCGAAGGGCTGGTGGTGCGCAATGAAGGCAAGCGCAAGGCTGCATTGAGCCTGGAACTGAGCGCCGACAAGGACTCCTTCCTGCAAGACATGCGCCCGGCGGGCACCAACGTCAACTTCGCGCCGTTTCGCCAATAATAAAGAAAAGATCGCAGCCTTCGGCAGCTCCTACATGGGATCGCGGTCACCTGTAGGAGCTGCCGAAGGCTGCGATCTATTGACCTTCAACAAAAAGCCCCGCATCTGCGGGGCTTTTTGTCGGTTACGCGGTGGCTTTTTTCGCGTTGATCTTCTTCAGCTCTTCATCGCGCAATTCACGACGCAGGATCTTGCCGACGTTGGTGGTCGGCAGTGCATCGCGGAACTCCACGGAGCGCGGGACCTTGTAGCCGGTGACGTTGGCGCGCATGTGCTCCATCACCTGCTCCTTGGTCAGGGTCACGCCTGGCTTGGCGACGATGAAAATCTTGATCGCTTCGCCCGACTTCTCGTCCGGCACACCGATGGCCGCGCATTGCAGCACGCCCGGCAGGGTCGCCAGCACGTCTTCGAGCTCGTTCGGGTACACGTTGAAACCGGACACCAGGATCATGTCTTTCTTGCGATCGACAATGCGCATGTAGCCATCAGGCTGGATCAGCGCGATGTCACCGGTCTTCAACCAGCCTTCGCTGTCGAGGATTTCATCGGTGGCTTCCTGGCGCTGCCAGTAACCCTTCATGACCTGCGGCCCCTTCACGCACAGTTCGCCGATTTCGCCCATCGGTTGTTCGACACCGGCATCGTTGATGATTTTGCACAGGGTCGACGGCACCGGAATGCCGATGGTGCCGATCTGGATGTTCTGGATCGGGTTGACCGTGGCCACCGGGCTGGTTTCGGTCATGCCGTAGCCTTCGCAGATGGCGCAACCGGTGACCGCCTTCCAGCGTTCGGCCGCGGCCAGTTGCAGGGCCATGCCGCCCGACAAGGTGACTTTCAGCGCGGAGAAGTCCAGCTTGCGGAAGCCTTCGTTATTGCACAGGGCCACGAACAGTGTGTTCAAACCGACGAAGCCGCTGAACTTCCACTTCGACAGTTCCTTGACCATAGCCGGCAGGTCACGCGGGTTACTGATCAGGATGTTGTGGTTGCCGATCAGCATCATCGCCATGCAGTGAAAAGTGAAGGCATAGATGTGGTACAGCGGCAGCGGCGTGATCAGGATCTCGCAACCTTCATTGAGGTTGGAACCCATCAGCGCCTTGCACTGCAGCATGTTCGCCACCAGGTTGCGGTGGGTCAGCATCGCGCCCTTGGCCACACCGGTGGTGCCGCCGGTGTATTGCAGCACCGCGACATCGCTGCTGGCCGGATTGGCTTCCGCCACTGGCTGGCCCTGGCCTTTGCTCAGCACGTCGTTGAACTTGACGGCTTTTGGCAAGTGATAGGCCGGCACCATCTTCTTCACGTACTTGATGACGCTGTTGATCAGCAGGCGCTTGAGCGGCGGCAGCAGGTCGGCGACTTCGGTGACGATCACGTGCTTGACGCCGGTTTTCGGCACCACGGCTTCAGCCAGGTGCGCCATGTTGGCCAGGCAGACCAGGGCCTTGGCACCGGAGTCGTTGAATTGGTGTTCCATCTCCCGCGCGGTGTACAGCGGGTTGGTGTTGACCACGATCAGCCCGGCGCGGATGGCGCCGAAGACGGCAACCGGGTACTGCAACACGTTGGGCAGTTGCACGGCGATTCGATCGCCAGGCTGCAAATCGGTATGCTGTTGCAGGTAAGCGGCAAACGCACCGGACAATTCGTACAGTTCACCGTAGGTGAGTGTCTTGCCCAGGTTGCTGAATGCCGGCTTGTTGGCGAAGCGTTGGCAGGATTGCTTCAACACTGCCTGAATATTCGGATACTCGTCTGGATTGATCTCAGCAGCAATCCCAGCTGGGTACTTATCCTTCCAAAAGTCTTCGATCATGGAAGCCCACTCCTCAGCAACGCGAATTCAGCACCGCATTTGATGCGATTATTATTGGTGTTTGGTCATTGGTGAATCTGGCTGACAGAAGGCCGAGAAGTCACAAAGCGCGCCGAGAGTAGCAGCTTTGCCAAGGGTCGACTAGAGCCAAAAGCGGCCTCTACGGTCACATTTGTGACTCAAGACTTACAGGCAGTCATTTTAGAGCAAAAAACCTATAAAGCCCTGAAAGCCACGGAATTCGTGGGCTCTAGCGTACGCCGAAAAGCATCGCGGGCAAGCCCGCTCCCACAAGGTTCGCGTCGTACACAAAGTGTGTGCACAACAGTGAATCTGTGGGAGCGTGGCTTGCCCGCGATCCGCGCGAAGCGCGGCCATTCACCGATCAGGCGATATCACGCAACTCCCGCCGCAAAATTTTACCCACCGGCGTCATCGGCAGCGATTCGCGCAGCACGATGTGCTTCGGTACTTTATACGCCGTGAAGTTTTCCTTGCAGTAAGCCTTCAGCTCTTCAAGGCTGACGCCCGCTTCACGGGCCACCACGAACAGCTTCACCGCCTCCCCCGACCGTTCGTCAGGCACACCGATGACCGCACAGTTGGCGACGTTCGGGTGAGCCATCACCACGTCTTCGATTTCGTTCGGGTATACGTTGAAACCCGAGACAATGATCATGTCCTTCTTGCGGTCAACGATGCGCACGAAACCGTCCGGGTCGATCACCGCAATGTCACCGGACTTGAACCAGCCGTCGGCATCCAGCACTTCGGCCGTGGCTTCAGGTTTCTGCCAGTAGCCCTTCATGATCTGCGGACCCTTGATGCACAACTCGCCGCGCTCACCCAAAGGTTGTTCGACGCCGTCATCGCTGATGACTTTCAGCGTGGTGCCTGGCACCGGCAGACCGACCGTGCCGATCCGGGACTGCTCGCCATACGGGTTGGTACAAGCCACCGGCGAGGTTTCGGTCAGGCCGTAACCTTCGGTGATGCGGCAACCGGTCAGTTGTTCCCAACGCTCGGCGGTGGCCTTGACCAGTGCGGTGCCGCCGGAGTTGGTGAGCTTGAGGCTGGAGAAGTCCAGGGTCTTGAAATCCGGGTGATCCATCAACGCAACGAACAGTGTGTTGAGCCCCAGCAGCGCCGAGAACCGCCAGTTCTTCAGTTCCTTGATGAAGCCGGCGATGTCCCGTGGGTTGGTGATCAGCACGTTGTGGTTGCCCGTCACCATCATGCACATGCAGTTCGCTGTGAAGGCATAGATGTGGTACAGCGGCAGCGGTGCGATCATCACCTCCTGGCCTTCACGCAGCAGCGGCTGACCGTCGCTGGCCGACTGACTGAGGCAGGCCCGTGCCTGCTGCATGTTCGCCACCAGGTTGCCGTGGGTCAGCATCGCACCCTTGGCCAGGCCGGTGGTGCCACCGGTGTATTGCAGCACGGCGATGTCGTCGAGGCCGACCTTCAGCGGCTTGATGCCCAGGCCACGGCCCATGCGCAATGCGCTCTTGAAAGAGACGGCCTGGGGCAAGGAATAGTCCGGGACCATCTTCTTGACCTTGCTCACCACAGTGTTGACCAGCCAACCCTTGGCGGTGGGCATCAGGTCGCCCATCTTCGCTTCGATCAGGTACTGGATATCGGTGTCGGGGAGCACTTCCTGGACTTTCTGGCCGAACATATTCAAGTACACCAGCGCCCGGGCACCGGAATCCTTGAACTGGTGACGCATTTCCCGCGCGGTGTACAACGGGTTGGTGTTGACCACGATCAACCCGGCGCGCAAAGCGCCGAACACGGCAATGGGGTAATGCAGGACGTTGGGCATCTGCACCGCGATGCGGTCACCCGGCACCAGGTCGGTGTGGGCTTGCAGGTAGCCGGCGAAGGCAGCGCTCTGGCGTTCCAGTTCGGCGTAGGTCAGGGTCACGCCCATGTTGCTGAACGCAGGGCGGTCAGCAAACTTCTTGCAGGAACGCTCGAACACCTCGATCACCGACTTGTAGGCTCCCAGATCGATATCCAGGGGGACGCCGGCCGGGCGTTTGTCATTCCAGAAATCAGGTTGCATTGTTCTTGTCCTCTTTACCTGAATCTATCCGGGGCCGCTTTTCTGTCATTTCTCCCTGATCCCTCAAAGGCAGAAAGCGAAAAGCGGAGCTTCACGGACACTAGCAGCTATGGCGATTCAGGCAAATATGCCCGAAGCCGTCATTGATCGTGTGAATCTTCCAGCCTTGCTGTGGGCTGATCAGACGCATGCAACGGGATGCGCTATACAATGCAACGACTCAGTGCAAAGGAACCGCCATGATCCATGACACTTTCTGGCTGACCACGAGCGACCACAGCCGCCTCTTCGTCAACCAGTGGCTACCCGACGGCAGCCTCAAGGCAATGATTCTGCTGGCCCATGGCATGGCCGAACACAGCGGCCGTTATGGAGCCCTAGCGGAAAAACTCTGTGATCAGGGCTACGGCGTGTGTGCGCCGGACCTGCGTGGACATGGCAAAACTGCCGAAAACGGGACCCTGGGGCATTTCGCCGATGACGATGGCTGGTGCAAGGTCGTCAGCGACCTGGCGTGCCTCAACCAGCACATCGGCCAGCAGCACCCTGGCACACCGATCGTGCTGCTCGGTCACAGCATGGGCAGTTACATAGCCCAGGCCTATCTGCTGCACCACAGTGCCAGCCTGCACGGGGCAATCCTCAGCGGCTCGAACTTCCAGCCCGTGGCGCTTTATCGCGCGGCACGGCAAATCGCCCGTTTCGAACGCCTGCGCCAGGGCGGTAAAGGCCGCAGCGCATTGATCGAATGGCTGTCGTTCGGTTCGTTCAACAACAAATTCAAACCGGCACGCACGCCGTTCGACTGGCTCAGCCGTGATCCGGCGCAGGTCGACCTGTACGTCAACGACCCGCTCTGCGGTTTCCGCTGCACCAATCAACTGTGGATCGATTTGCTCGGTGGCTTGCAGCAAATCAGCAAAGCGTCCAATCTCGCCCAGATCGACCCGGGCCTGCCGCTGCTGGTGATTGGCGGTGAATGTGATCCGGTGAGCGAAGGCAAACGTCTCAAGGATCTGGCCGACGCGTTGCGGGCGGCCGGCAGCCAGCACCTGCAACTGACCGTTTACCCGCAGGCCCGGCACGAACTGTTCAACGAGAGCAACCGCGATGAAATCGTCGCCGATGTGCTGAACTGGATCGCCCAGGCCTTGAGCACCCCTCGGCCGCACCGATCCGAATAGTTTTTTGTGGATTTTTTAATTCGTCACAGGAATTGAGACAGATGACCCAGGTTACCAACACCCCTTACGAAGCCCTCGAAGTGGGCCAGACCGCCAGCTTCAGCAAGACGGTCGAAGAGCGTGACATCCAGTTGTTCGCCGCGATGTCCGGCGATCACAACCCGGTGCACCTGGACGCCGAATACGCCGCCAGCACCATGTTCAAGGAGCGCATCGCCCACGGCATGTTCAGCGGTGCGTTGATCAGCGCGGCGGTCGCATGCGAATTGCCTGGGCCGGGGACCATCTATATCGGCCAGACCATGAGCTTTCAGAAACCGGTGAAGATCGGCGACACCCTGACCGTGCGCCTGGAAATTCTGGAAAAGCTGCCGAAGTTTCGCGTACGCATTGCCACTCGTGTGTTCAATCAGCGTGATGAACTGGTGGTGGATGGCGAAGCGGAAATCCTCGCGCCACGCAAGCAACAGAGCGTGACGCTGACGGAACTGCCGGCGATCAGCATCGGCTGATTGACCAGTTAAAAAACAATGTGGGAGCGAGCTTGCTCGCGATAGCGCCAGATCAGTCAACATCAATGTTGAATGTCAGGCCCTCATCGCGAGCAAGCTCGCTCCCACAGTGGTTTCGGCCAGGCTTATGAACGTGCACGTGCCTGGTTACGCAGGGCCTTGACCTGATCGTGATTGCGTTGCGCACCATGGTACTGGCGCTCAACCAGGTCACGAATGCCCACCAGGTTGTGCTTGTTGATCTTCTCCATGGCATCCCGATAAGCCTTCAATGCATGGTCTTCACCGCGCTCGGCTTCATTGAGCACGGCCTCCTCGTCCTTGCCGGTGAACATCGACTTCACGTCGACCCAGCGGCGGTGCAGGTCACCGCTGACACTGGTGGAGGTTTCCGGATCGCCACCCATCGAACGCACCGCGGACTGCAACTCCGCAGCAGCCGTAGCACAATCGGTCGAACGATTGATAAACAGGGTTTTGAGTTCAGGGTGCTTGATGTCTTCAGCGCAAGTCTTGAACCCGGCCTGACCGTCCTTGCTGGTTTCAATCAGGTCATTGAGTACAGAAATCGCTTCTTTATTCATGTCAGTCATTTTTCAATTCCTTCGGTTGATGAAAGATGCAATGAGTACTGCACCCTGCATGCCAGCTCGGAATTGCTTAACTAATCGTTATTTTTCAAACAGTTATCCATTAACAAAAAATCTGTATCCGCTTTATTTGCATGATCTGTCAATTGGCCTGCATGCAGAATGCCTGTATTTTCCAGACTGACTGAATCAAGACGACCGATCGATGAATCCTGAAAAGCTCGAACTGCTGATCACCCGTGAAATGCCCTTCGGCAAATACAAGGGTCGAATCATTGCCGACCTGCCCGGCCCTTACCTGAACTGGTTCGCCCGGGAGGGTTTCCCGCACGGCGAATTGGGCGGCTTGCTGGCCCTGATGCAGGAAATCGATCACAACGGTTTGTCGGACTTGCTCGAACCGCTGCGCGCCAAACACGGCAAACCGGCCCCGCGTCACTGAATCACCTACCGAGCACCCTCATGCCTGACAACACCCGCCGCGCCCGTGATAAAGCCTTCTGGCAAACCTTTGCCGACCGCTACGATGTCGAACCCGGCCCGATCAACCTGGAGAACGGTTACTTCGGTCGCATGTCGCGCACGGTCGTCGAGGAGTACCAACGCAACATCGAGCTGATCAATCGCAGCAATTCGGTGTACGTACGCCAGCGCTTCGAACAGGGCGACAGCCTGAAGATCCGCGCACAACTGGCCAGGTTGACAGGCGTCCCCGGCGACAGCATCGCCCTGACCCGCAACGCGTCGGAAGGTTTGCAGACGCTGATCCGCAACTACAACCGGCTGCAGCCCGGCGATCAGGTACTGGTTTGCGATCTTGAATACGACACGGTCAAAGGCGCCATGCGCTGGCTGGCGCGTAATCGCGGCGTTGAAGTGATCGAAATCGAACACGCACACCCGGCAACCTTCGACAGTCTGCTGAACACCTACCGCGAAACCTTCGCACGGCACCCACGGCTGAAGTTGATGGCCCTGACCCACGTCACCCATCGCACGGGCCTGGTGATGCCGGTGCAGGCGATTGCGGCCGCTGCAAAGGAACATGGCATCGACGTCATCCTCGACGGTGCCCATGCCCTCGGCCAACTCGAATTTGACCTGACCGAACTGGGTATCGCCTTCGCCGGCTACAACCTGCACAAGTGGATCGGTGCACCGCTGACGCTCGGTTATATCTACATCGCCCCCGAACGCCTGGCCGACATCGACCCGGACATGGGCGAAATGCATTTCCCGCCCACTGACATCCGTGCCCGAACCTCGTACAGCACCCCCAACATCCCGGCGCTGCTGACCCTGCCGCTGGTGCTCGAAGAACATTGGGCGATGGGAGGGGCCGCGGCCAAGGGCGCGCGGCTCAATTATCTGCGCAACCTGTGGGTGCGCGAAGTTCGCGAACTTCCGGGCATCGAGGTGTTGACCCCGGATGATCCACGGCTGTATTGCGGCATCACCTCGATGCGCTTTACCCAACAGGCCGATCAACAGGTGATGGTCGAAAGGCTGCTCAACGACTACAACCTGTTCACCGTGGTGCGCAGTGGCGCGGCTTGCGGGCCGTGCATCCGCGTGACACCGGGATTGACCAGCACTGCCGACGATATGCAGCAGTTGATCATCGCGCTGAAAGAACTGCGCTGAACACTCACCATTGTGGGAGCGAGCTTGCTCGCGATGGTCGTGAACGATATCGGGTGAAACCTGATGCCCAGTGTCGCCCTCGGTTTTTTCGCGAGCAGGCTCGCTCCTACAAGGGTTAGCGCCGAACCTGTGGGAGCAACTGTCTTCCCCCCGCCACTCGTCACCGTCATCGCGAGCAAGCTCGCTCCCACAGGGGGTATGAGCCGATCCAGGCCATTTTTTTCAGGCAAAAAAAAACGGTGCACCGACCAAGCGCACCGTAAAGCCGTAGAACACACAACGAAGTGTAGGGTGAAGCGATCAGTCCAGCAGCGCCAGGGCCTCGGCGGTGCATTCCTGAATGCGGGACCAGTCGCCGTTCCTGATCCACTCCGGATCAAGCATCCAGCTACCGCCCACGCACATGACGTTTTTCAGCGCCATGTAGCTCTTGATGTTGGCAGGTCCCACGCCGCCGGTCGGGCAGAATTTCACTTCGCCGAACGGGCCGCCCAACGCCTTGATGGCCGCAACGCCACCGCTGACTTCAGCCGGGAACAGCTTGAAGCGGCGGTAACCCAGACCGTAGCCTTCCATGATGCCCGAGGCATTGCTGATGCCTGGCAACAGTGGAATCGGGCTGGCGACGCTGGCTTCCAGCAAGTCGCGGGTGATGCCCGGCGTGACGATGAACTGCGAGCCTGCCGCTTCCGCCGCCGCCAGCATCTGGCGATCCAGTACGGTGCCGGCACCGGTCACCAGCTCCGGACGCTGCTCGCGCAGAATCTGGATGGCCTTGAGGCCGAATTGCGAACGCAGGGTCACTTCCAGGGCTGTCAGGCCACCGGCCGCGAGCGCGTCGGCCAGTGGCAGGACGTCCTGCTCGCGGGCGATGGTGATCACCGGCAGGATCCGCGCTTTCGCGCAGAGGCTGTCGATCAGGGCAACTTTGTCCGCCATGGAAACGGTCGGGGATGGGTTTGTCATAGCGGCTGTTCCTTGGCTCATGGGCACCAGAAAATCTCTAACGTGGGTTGCAGAAATGCGCGCACCGGCATTGCGGCGACATCGTCGCCGGCCAGTGCGGTACTCAGGGTTGTCAGCTTGGACTGACCGGAAATCGATAGAACCTTGTGTTTGGCCGAGGCCAGCAGCGCGCGACTCATGGTCAGGCGCTGATGCGGCACAGTCGGCGCCAGCATCGGCCAGCAACGACGGACGCCATCGGCCTGCAATGCCTCGGCAAGATTCGGGCTGTTGGGGAACAGCGACGCGGTGTGGCCGTCATCACCCATGCCGAGGATCAGCACGTCGATCGCCGGCAGTTCGGACAGCAAGCGGTCGGCCTGTTCCGCCGCCTGTTCAAGGTTGGCGCTGGCGCTGTACAGGCTCAGGAACTGCGCCTTGGCCGCAGGACCTTGCAACAGATAACGCTTGATCAGGCCCGCGTTGCTGTCGGCGTGCTCCACCGGCACCCAGCGCTCGTCGGCCAGGCTCACCACCACGTTCGACCAGTCCAGCGACTGCCTGGCCAGGTGCTGGAAAAACGCCACCGGACTACGGCCACCGGAGACCACCAGGGTCGCAGTGCCCTGGGCGTCGATCGCGTCGCTCAGCTTTTTCGCCACACTCAGTGCCAGGCTTTCAGCCAGCAGCACCGGGCTCTTGAACCCATGGGCGCTGACGCCCTGCGGCAGTTTCAAATCAGATATCGCCATACCACGACCTCCCGTCCCGCGTGATCAGAGCAATGGAGCTCATCGGCCCCCAGGACCCGGCCGCGTACGGCTTGGGCGCATCTCCGGATTTTTTCCACCCGGCGATCAACTGGTCACACCACTTCCACGCGGCTTCGATTTCATCTTTACGGACAAACAGGTTCTGATTGCCGCGCATCACTTCCAGCAACAACCGCTCGTAGGCATCGGGAATCCGTGCGCTGCTCCAGGTGTCGGAAAAATTCAGCTGCAACGGACCGCTGCGCAGCTGCATGCCTTTGTCCAGGCCTTGGTCTTTGGTCATCACACGCAAGGAAATGCCTTCGTCCGGTTGCAGGCGGATAATCAGCTTGTTGCTGATTTGCAGGCGCTGCTCGGGAGCGAAGATGTAGTGCGACGGTTCCTTGAAGTGGATGACGATCTGCGACAGCTTCTGCGGCATGCGCTTGCCGGTACGCAGGTAAAACGGCACGCCAGCCCAGCGCCAGTTGCGGATGTCGGCACGCAGGGCGACGAAGGTTTCGGTATCGCTCTGGGTGTTGGAATTGGGTTCTTCCAGGTACCCCGGCACCGCTTTGCCTTCGCTGTAGCCGGCGATGTACTGGCCGCGCACCACCTGGGTGGTCAGGCCTTCCGGGCTGATCGGCGCCAGGGCCTTGAGTACCTTGACCTTCTCGTCACGAATACTGTCGGCGGACAGGTCGGCCGGCGGGTCCATGGCGATCAGGCAGAGCAGTTGCAGCAGGTGGTTCTGGATCATGTCGCGCAGCTGGCCGGCCTTGTCGAAGTAACCCCAGCGGCCTTCGATGCCGACCTTCTCGGCCACGGTGATTTCCACGTGGGAGATGTAATTCTGGTTCCACTGGGTTTCGAACAGGCTGTTGGCGAAACGCAGGGCGATCAGGTTCTGGACGGTCTCTTTGCCCAGGTAGTGGTCGATGCGGTAGGTGCGGTTCTCCGGGAAGAACTGCGCCACGGCGTCGTTGACCTTGCGCGAGGATTCCAGGTCCGAACCGATGGGCTTTTCCAGCACCACACGAGTGTTTTGCACCAGGCCGACCTTGGCCAGGTTCTCGCAGATCGCGCCGTAGACGGCAGCCGGCGTGGCGAAGTAGGCAATGACCCGTTGCGTGGTGCCGGCCACTTCGGCCAGGGCCACATAATCTTCGGACTTGAGGAAGTCGACGTGCAGGTAGCTCAGGCGCGCCAGAAAACGCTCGACCACGGCTTCGTCCAGCTCTTTGGCACCGACATAGCGGCGCAGCTCGGAGGCAATGAACGTCAGGTGTTCCTGCTCGCTGCCCGGCTCACGGGCCAGCGCGATGATCCGCGTGTCCTCGTGCAACAGGCCAGCGCCGTCGAGTTGATAAAGGGCAGGAAACAGCTTGCGCAAGGCCAGATCGCCAAGGGCGCCGAACAAGGCAAAGGTGCACGGTTCAACCGTAATCGAGAGCATGATGTTTGTTCTTTTATCAAGTTAAGCTACAAATACCTTTTTTCAAGGCATCACTCAAGGGAAAATGTAGTAATAACCACAACATTTTCGCAAAATACAGATTCCGAGTGGTGGTCGGTCTGAGCCATCAGTAGGATAGGCCACCGTTATGGGCCTCACCAAAGGCCCTTTTTGCATTAGCCGCGCGCTTGTTGGCGCAGCTGTAAAGGATACTTATATGGACCGCGTGCGAAATTTACTGGAGCAGATCCAGAATCGCCTTGAAGAGCTGAACAAGGCCGAACGCAAAGTCGCCGAGGTGATCCTGCTCAACCCGCAGCAGGCCACCCGCTTCAGCATCGCCGCCCTCGCCCAGGCCGCCTCGGTCAGCGAACCGACGGTCAACCGTTTCTGCCGTTCGTTCGGCGTCAGCGGCTACCCCGAACTCAAGCTGCAACTGGCCCAAAGCCTGGCCAGTGGCGCCGCGTACGTCAGCCGCGCGGTGGAGGCCGATGACAATCCGGAGGCCTATACCCAGAAGATCTTCGGCAGCGCCATCGCCTCGCTGGACAGCGCCTGCCAGGCACTGGACCCGAACCTGATCAGCCGCGCCGTCGACCTGCTGATCCAGGCCCGGCAGATCCACTTCTTCGGCCTCGGCGCCTCGGCCCCGGTGGCACTGGATGCGCAGCACAAGTTCTTTCGCTTCAACCTCGCCGTCACCGCCCACGCCGACGTGCTGATGCAGCGCATGATTGCCTCGGTGGCCCATACCGGCGAGCTGTTCGTGATCATTTCCTACACCGGTCGCACCCGCGAACTGGTGGAAGTGGCGCGGATCGCCCGGGAAAACGGCGCCTCGGTGCTGGGCCTGACCGCCGAGAACTCGCCGCTGGCCAAGGCCAGCACCCTGAGCCTGAACATTCCGCTGCCGGAAGACACCGACATCTACATGCCGATGACGTCGCGGATCATCCAGCTGACCGTGCTGGACGTACTCGCCACGGGCATGACCTTGCGCCGGGGCGTGGATTTCCAGCCGCATTTGCGCAAGATCAAAGAGAGCCTGAATGCCAGTCGGTATCCCGTTGGGGATGAGTTTAATTAATCCAGCATCTCCATCGCCCTGAATGGCCTCATCGCGAGCAAGCTCGCTCCCACAAGGGAATGCATTCCAAATGTGGGAGCGAGCTTGCTCGCGATGGCGGTATACGGAGCACCACATATGCTGAACTAACCCCCCACCCGCGCCTGCAAACTCAAATGCGCCCGCTCCCCAGGCTTCAGGCACAGACTGTCGGTGCCGCCGCTTGCTGCCTCTACGCAAACGAATTCGGATATCTCGTTCCAGGTCACGCCAAGCAACGGCCGCGAACCGGGATGCCACACCACCGTGTCGGCCGTTTCGCCAGTGTCGATGCACAACGCCCGCTGCCAGGCGTGGTCGTTGAGCTGCAATTCGCCGTCATGCTGGAACACCCGCTGACAACCGCCGTCCACGCGCAACTCGCCTTCCTGCTGACACACCTGTCGGCTCAACTGGTCGTAACCCTGTGCTCCTTCGAGTCCAGACAGCGCTATCTCACTGACATCGCCAATACGCCAGTAAGCATGCAAAGCCTGGCTCATCTGGCACGGCATGTCGTCCTGATGCTCGGTGCTCAGGCGCAAGTCCATGCGCTCACCCAGGTGCGCGTGCAGGTCCACCTGCCAGTCGCACAACTTCAGCTGCCAGTGCAACCGCACGCCTTCGTAGTCACTGTTGCTGTCGAGCAGCTTCCAGTCGAGCAGCCGCGCCCAGCCATGGGACGGCCAGGCGTTTTCGCTCGGATGCCGGCCATACCAGGGCCAACACACCGGCACACCACCGCGAATGGCGCCGACCTGCGGCCACTTTGCCGCGCACCACAGCCAGGGCTTTTGCCCCTTGGGCTGGAAGTGCAGCAACTGCGCGCCCTGCCGACTGAACACCGCCTGACACAGCGGATGATCGATCACCAGCACGTCGCGCATCTGATAGCGCTCCCACGCGAACACCGGACGTTCGCGCAAGGATTTGAAGAAGCGTTGTAGCGGATGCTCAAGCATGTGCCACGGTCCTGAAAATCATCTGTCACCGGGGTGCGCGGCCCGCAAAAAAAAGCGGACAGCCATGGCTGTCCGCAAATATGCGCACATGGAGAGAAGCTTATCGCAGACGCGTTAGAACACCGACTGAATTTTCAGGCCGGCCACCAGAGCGTTGTCGACTTCATCCACACCACCGGGGTGAGTGACGTATTGCAGGTTGGGACGTACGGTCAGCCAGTTGGTCACGTGGAAGCCGTAGTTGATCTCGTAGTTGTATTCGGTTTCACGAATGGGCGAGAACAGCGGATTGTCGTATTCCGAAACACCGTTGGCCACGTTGGTCAGTTCAGCGTTTTTCTTCACGTCATCGTTGACATGGATACGGGCGAAACCGATGCCTACGTCATCCTTGGGACGTGCGTCGAACGGGCCCTTGTACACGAACATCAGCGACTGGTAGTTGTCGATGAAGTTGGTGTCCTTGTCGTGGAAGGTGGCGTTGGCCGCAATGTTCAGACCACGGGAAGCATCACCGTTGTGGCTGGTGAGTTGCTGCTGCGCGACGAACCAGTAGCCGTGCTTGCTATCGTGGACGCGATAAGGGTTGCCGGTGGTCGCTGCGTCCTGGCCGTTGTCGTCCTTGAGAACGTCGTCGGCATTGGCTGTGCTTTTGTAGTAACCGACACGGTATTCGCCCGGCAGGTTGTTGACCTTCGGCGACCAGACCAGCTCGACCGGCAACACGGTGCCCTCAGTGCCACTGCCGCTGAGCTTGAAGCCGTTACCGTGTTCCAGTTGCGTCGGGTTCTGGTTGTACGCACCAATCTGGGCATAGAGCTCGTCATTGATGTGGTACTTCACACGGATCGCCGCCTGGCTGACCGGCCAGTTGTACCAGATGTTGGTGGCCCAGTTACCGACCTGGGATCCGCAGAACGCCAGGTTCTGGAATTCGCACGGGAAGGTGTTGAAGTCTTCACCTTCACCGAAGTAACCGGCCTTGACGTCCAGTTTGTTGTCGAAGAACTGATGCTGAATCCACAACTGGGTCAAACGCACCATGTGGCCACGACCGTAGACTTCCTGGGAGGAGCTCAAGGTGCCGGCACGCGGGTCGCCGATACGGTCGTTGGAGATGTTCTCGCCGTTACGGTTGGTGAGCTGGATCTTGGCCTGGGTGTTGTCCCAGCCGAACAGTTTTTCCAGGTCCAGCGCCGCGCCCAGGCCAAACTGGTCGGCGTAGCGCGCGGTCTTGTCATCGTTGAAGCCGCCATGCAGGTTGCCGCCGACTTCACCAACGTAGTCCATCTTGATGTCGATGCCTTGCTCGATCAGCCTGGTACGCTCGCCACCCCAATCGCCCGTCATCCACCTGGAGTCGGAGCTGAACGCTTCATCGGCCATTGCATTGCCGGCCAGAACCAGTGCTGCCGCTGCTGAAACCTGGCAGATCAACCGGGCCTTGTTCTTCATCTTCATCCCTACATCCTCGTTTTATTGTTATTAACTTTTCTTCTTTAACGCGGTTACATCCGGTGCAATGCGCGACAGGCCGTGCATTGCGAATCCCCCCTGTGGGAGCGGGCTTGCTCGCGAAAGCGGTGTATCAGTCGAAATAGTTGTTGAATGTCAGTACGCCTTCGCGAGCAAGCCCGCTCCCACATTTCTTGTTCTTCAGCGGCCTTTGAATTGGGCGACGTTGGCGCTGTGCGCTTCGGTTTTCGGCACGCCGGCCACCCCCAGGCGCTCCCCTGTCTTGGCATCGAACAGCAGCACTTTCGCCGGATCGAATTGCAGGGTCAGGGTCTCGCCCACCGCAGGCGCCACATCCGGCGCCAGACGGCAGCAGACCTTGGTGTCATTGAGGTTGACGAAGACCAGGGTGTCCGGCCCGGTCGGTTCGGTGACCTGGACTTCGGCACGAATGGTCGGCAAACCGTTCGCTTCACCGTTGGCCAGGATGATCTGTTCAGGGCGCATGCCGAGGATCACTTCGCGGTCTTCGAGACCTGCGTCCTGCATGCCCAGCGGCAGCTCGCAACGGGCCTGGCCGCTGTCGAGCAGCGCCAGCAGGCGACCGTCCTTGCGCTGCAGGCGCAGCGGGATGAAGTTCATCGGCGGCGAACCGATGAAGCTCGCCACAAAGAGGTTGGCCGGGTTGTTGTAGATGTCCTTCGGCGTACCGAACTGCTGGATGATCCCGTCCTTCATCACCGCCACTTTGTCGCCCAGGGTCATGGCTTCGATCTGGTCGTGGGTCACATAGACCGTGGTGGTTTTCAGGCGCTGGTGCATCAGTTTCATTTCGGTGCGCATCTCGACCCGCAGCTTGGCGTCGAGGTTGGACAGCGGCTCGTCGAACAGGTAAATCTTCGGCCGCCGCGCCAGGGCACGGCCCATTGCCACGCGCTGTTGCTGGCCACCGGAGAGCTGGCCGGGCTTGCGGCTGAGCAGGTGTTCGATCTGCAACAGCTTGGATACGCGAGCGACTTCCTCGTCGATTTCCGCGGTCGGCATTTTGCGGATCTTCAGGCCGAAGGCGATGTTGTCGCGCACGCTCATGGTCGGGTACAGCGCGTAGGACTGGAACACCATGGCAATGTCACGATCCTTGGGACTCATGCCGCTGATGTCGGCGTCGTCTACCAGGATCGCGCCGCCGCTGATGGTTTCCAGGCCGGCGATGCAGTTCATCAGCGTGGATTTACCGCAGCCCGACGGGCCGACCAGGATCAGGAACTCACCGTCATCGATTTTCAGTTCGATGTTTTTCAGGGTGTCCGGCAAGCCGGGGCCGTAGGTCTTGTTGACGTTGCGTAATTCGAGAGTTGCCATCTTTCTACCCCTTGACCGCGCCGGACGTCAGCCCACGCAGGAAATACTTGCCAGCGAATATGTAGACCAGCAGTGTCGGCAGCCCGGCGATCATCGCGGCGGCCATATCAACGTTGTATTCCTTGGCCCCGGTGCTGGTGTTGACCAGGTTGTTCAGGGCCACGGTAATTGGCTGGGCATCGCCGCTGGCGAAGACCACGCCGAACAGGAAGTCGTTCCAGATCTGGGTGAACTGCCAGATCAGGCAGACCATCACGATCGGGATCGACATCGGCAGCAGGATTTTCAGGAAGATCGTGAAGAAGCCCGCGCCATCGAGCCTTGCGGCCTTGACCAGCGCATCCGGAATGCTCACGTAGTAGTTGCGGAAGAACAGCGTGGTGAACGCCAGGCCGTAGACCACGTGCACCAGCACCAGGCCGGTGGTGGTGTTGGCCAGGCCGAATTTGCCGAGGGTGAACGAGGCCGGCAGCAGCACGGTCTGGAACGGCAGGAAGCAGCCGAACAGCAACAGGCCAAAGAACAACTGCGAGCCACGGAAGCGCCACATCGACAGCACGTAGCCGTTCATCGCGCCGATGAAGGTCGAGATCAGCACCGCCGGCACGGTGATTTTCACCGAGTTCCAGAAGTAGCCGCCGACCACGTCCCAGGCCTTGATCCAGCCGATGCCGTCGATCACGGTCGGCCAGCTCAGCAGGTTGCCGGTGCGGATGTCTTCCGGGGATTTGAAGCTGGTCAGCAGCATCACCACCAGCGGGATCAGGTACACCGCCGCTGCCAACAGCAGGGTGGCGTAGATCGCGATACGGCTGAAACTGATGCCCGATTTTCCGAGTTGATTAGTCATGGCGTTTGCCTCGCAGCTCGGAGTACAGGTACGGCACAAGGATGGTCAGTACGGCGCCGAGCATCAGCATGGCGCTGGCCGAACCGATGCCCATCTGGCCACGGCTGAAGGTGAAGGAATACATGAACATAGCCGGCAGGTCGGATGAATAACCCGGGCCGCCCGCGGTCATCGCTGCGACCAGGTCGAAGCTCTTGATCGCGATGTGCGCCAGGATCATGAAGGCACTGAAGAACACCGGACGCAGGCTCGGCAGGACGATCTTCAGGTAGATGGTCGGCAGACTCGCCCCGTCGACTTGCGCGGCGCGGATGATCGACTGATCGACACCGCGCAGGCCGGCCAGGAACATCGCCATGACAAACCCGGAGGCTTGCCATACAGCGGCGATCACCAGGCAGTAGACGACGCGATCCTGATCCACCAGCCAGTCGAGACGGAAGCCTTCCCAACCCCAGTCACGCAGCATCTTGTCCAGGCCCAGTCCAGGGTTGAGCAGCCATTTCCAGGCGGTACCGGTGACGATCATCGACAGCGCCATCGGGTACAGGTAGACGGTGCGGATGAAGCCTTCCTTGCGAATGCGCTGGTCCAGCAGCACGGCGAGGAACACGCCCAGCACCAGGCTGATGCCGATGAACATGCCGCCGAACACCGCGAGGTTCTTGCTCGCGACCCACCAGCGGTCGTTGTCCATCAGGCGCATGTATTGCTGCAGACCGACCCACTTGTAGCTCGGCATGAAGCTGGAATTGGTGAAGGACAGAATGAACGTCCAGATGATGTAACCGTAGAAGCCAACCAACACGATCAGCATGCTCGGCGCGAGTACCAGTTTGGGTAGCCAGCGTTGCAGCGCATCGAACGGTGAGGCTTTGCTGAAAACCGCCACAGAGCTCATCGGGATAATCCAGGTTTAGAGAAATGAATCGACACGGTGATCCCTTGTGGGAGCGGGCTTGCTCGCGAAAGCGGTGTGTCAGTCGACATTAATGTTGAATGTCAGACGGCATTCGCGAGCAAGCCCGCTCCCACATTGGGTCAGGCTGTGTCAGGGATTACTGGGCGGCTTTGACAGCCGAGGCCAGTTGGGCGCTGGCCTTGGCCGGGTCAGCGTTCTTGTCGTTCATGAAGTTGGTGACCACGTCGAAGATCGCGCCCTGCACGGCCAGGGAGGTGGCCATGTTGTGCGCCATGCTCGGCTGCAGGCCGCCGGTCTTGTCGTCCGCGATGAAGTCCTTCGCCGACTTCTGGGCGCACTCGTCGAAACCGAGTTTGTCCATTTCGCCCAGCATGTCGTTACGCACCGGGATCGACCCCTTGTTCATGCTGAAGACTTTCTGGAAGTCGGTGCCCAACGCCACTTTGGCCAGGTCTTGCTGGGCGGCGATGTCGCCCTTGCGATCGGCCTTGAGCTTGAACACCGCCAGGGAGTCGATGTTGTAGGTGAAGGCTTTTTCAGTGCCCGGGAACGCTACGCACAGGTAGTCCTTGCCCGCGACTTTCCCGGCTGCCGTCCACTCGCTTTTCGCCCAGTCGCCCATCATCTGCATGCCGGCCTTGCCGTTGATGACTTCAGCGGCGGCGATGTTCCAGTCACGACCGGCGCGGTTCGGGTCCATGTAGGTGGTGATCTTTTTCAGCTCGGCGAACGACTGGGTCATTTCCGGTCCGGACAGGGTTTTCTGGTCCAGGTCGACCAGGGCTTTCTTGTAGCCGTCGACGCCCATGACCGAGAGCACCACGTCTTCAAACACGGTGCTGTCCTGCCAAGGCTGACCGCCGTGGGCGAGCGCGATGAAGCCTGCGGCCTTGAGCTTGTCACCGGCGGCATAGAATTCTTCGAGGGTGGTCGGGGCTTTTTCGATCCCGGCTTTCTTGAACACTTGCGGGTTGATCCACAGCCAGTTGACGCGATGGATGTTCACCGGCACGGCAACGTAATCACCTTCGTACTTCACGGTGTCGGAGACTTTCTTCGACAGCAGGCCGTCCCAGTTTTCCGCTTTGGAAACGTCTTTCAACGCATCGGTGCTGAGCAGGCCGGTGCTGCCCCACTCCTGGATGTCCGGACCCTTGATCTGCGCCACGCCTGGCGGGTTGCCGGCTACGGCGCGACTCTTGAGTACGGTCATGGCCGTGGAACCGCCGCCACCGGCGACTGCGCCGTCCTTCCAGATGAAGCCGTCTTTTTCGACTTGAGCCTTCAGGACATCGACCGCTGCTTTTTCACCACCGGAGGTCCACCAGTGAACGACTTCAACGGAACCTTTGGATTCGGCGGCCAGGACACTGAGGGGGAGCGCAGACAGGGAAGCGAGAGAAATGACAGTAGCGAGGCGAGAAATCGCATTCATCTAGGAGCACCTTTCTTGTTGTTATGCATGCAAGTCTGTTGCTTGCGCTGCATAAGATTCTAAACAGGGGATATCCCCTCGCAGGTAACGAAGGGATGCGCGAATGTCACCGCATGGTTACATAGAACCGCTCTGGGACAACTGCGCCAGCGCCGTGGCCATGCTCGGTGACAGCGGCAGGCGCGGAATCAGCACGGCTTGCCAGGCATGGTAAAGGTCAGGCTTGCCGGGCCAGATGTCGGCACTCGGGCGGTTTTGCGGATCGAGTTCGTGATACCAGCTGCCATCACAGCGGTCGATGAAATGGCTGTCACAGAATTCCCAGAACAGGCGGTACCACTGCTCGTACTGCACTTCACCCGTGCGTTTGATCAGTGCGCTGGCGGCGGCACTGGCTTCGCAATGGGTCCAGTGCAGGCGATGGCGGACCACCGCTTTGTTGTTCCAGTCCAGGGTGTAGACAATCCCCGGCGCGCCATCGATGTTCCAGCCGTGACGACAGTTGTGCTCGAAGAGTTTTTGCGCGTCGGTGACCAGCCAGCCCGGCGTGAGCATCCCGGCGCTCACCCGCGCAGCTTCGAGGTGCAGCAACAGCCGCGCCCACTCGAAACCGTGGCCGGGGGTGGTGCCGTAGGGGCGAAAACCGTCCGCCGGATTGTCACTGTTGTAGTCCCGCAGTGGCTGCCAGTCGCGGTCGAAATGCTCGATCACCAAGTAGTCATTAGCGGCGGCGTGACCATGAATCACCCGCTCGACGATGCGCTGGGCACGGCAAAGCCAACGCTTGTCTTGCGTGACATCGGCCAGGGCGAGGAAGGCTTCGGTGGCGTGCATGTTGCTGTTGGCGCCCCGGTACGCCTCCTCTTCACTCCAGTCGCGATTGAAGGATTCACGCATCGCGCCTTCTTCTTCACTCCAGAACCAGGTGTCGATGATGTCGATGGCATCATCGAGCAAGGCTTGCGCACCGGGACGCCGTGCGACCACCGCAGAACTGGCGGCCAGTGCGACGAAGGCATGCAGGTAGGCGTTCTTGCCGGTGTTGCCGTCGCGATGTTCGGCAGTGGCGAACCAGCCGCCGTGAACCGCATCGCGCAACGGACCACGTAGGGCCGCAACACCGTGATCGACCAGCTCGGCAAAGCCCGGCAAGCCCTGGATATGGGCCATGGCGAAGCTGTGGGTCATGCGAGCGGTATTCATGGTCTGGGCTTGCGCATCGGCCGGGAGGCGGCCCTTTTCATCGAGGTTGCCGAAGCCTTCAGGGAGCCTGGAAGCCTTGGCAAAGCTCAACAGGCGCAGGCCTTCGGCGGCGAGCCATTGCTGGTGGGCAGGAGCGTTCAGCCAACTGCTGAAGGCGGGTTGGAGGGTGTCCATGGCGTACCTTTTTTGTTGTTATGACTGAGGGGCAGCATAAACAACGGAAGGCAGCCGGCTTGTAACGAAGGGGGTGGGTTATGTCACAAGGTTGTGACATTTATCTTGAGGGATGTGTTGAATCTTCTAACGCCTTCGCGAGCAAGCCCGCTCCCACACTTGATCGCATTCCATCTGGATGAACTCGGTCAAATGTGGGAGCGGGCTTGCTCGCGAAGAACGATAACGCGGTCTGACTAGTCAACGCTGCGTGGCAATTGCAGGGTCACCCGCAACCCGCCTTCACGCAGGTTCTGCAAGCTGACCTCGCCGCCATGGCTATGGGCAATGTTGCGGGCAATCCCCAGCCCCAACCCATACCCCTGCTGCTGCCCGGCCAGACGGAAATGCGGTTCGAACACCTGCTCCAGCCGCTGCTCCGGCACGCCGGGCCCTTCATCATCGACATGCAGGATGAACGCGCGGTCATCGTCATCGATGTGCAGGTGCGCGTTCTGCCCGTACTTCAACGCATTGTCGATCAGGTTGCCGATGCAGCGCTTGAGCGCCAGGGGTTTGCCCGGATACGCCGCCAGCGCCCGCCCCTGCTGGGTCACGCGACCATTGCCGTTGGGCGCCAGGTACGGTTCCACCAGACAGTCGAGCACATGGTTGAGGTCCACCGGCTCGATGTTCTCGTGGATGTCGGTGTCCTTCACGCATTGCAGCGCGCCCTTGACCAGCAATTCGAGCTCGTCCAGATCGCGCCCGAACTTGGCTTGCAGCGTTTCGTCTTCAAGCAATTCAACGCGCAGGCGCAAACGGGTGATCGGTGTGCGCAGGTCGTGGGAAATCGCGCTGAACAACTGGCTGCGCTCGGTCAGGTAACGGCTGATGCGCTCGCGCATGGTGTTGAAGGCGCGCCCGACCTCGACCACTTCGCTGCCACCGCCCTCGGCCACCGGTTCCACGTCGGCACCCAGCGACAGATCGCGCGCGGCCCGCGCCAGGCGCTTGAGCGGACGACTCTGCCAGTGCACCAGCAGACCGATGAACAACAGCAGAAAGCCGCTGGTCAGGACGATGAACCACACCTGCTGCGCCGGCAGGCCCTGCTCTTCAAGACTGGTGTAGGGCTCGGGCAGCAACGAGGCGATGTACAGCCATTCGCCCGGTGCCATCTGGATCTGCGTGACCAGTACTGGTGGGTTCACCGGTTCCAGAGTCAACGCGTAGTGCGCCCAGGAGCGTGGCAACTCATCGAGTTTCAGGCCGCCATTGAAGATGCGCAGGTCTTCCGGACTGACGAAGGTCACCGAGATGTCCGTGTCCTGGCCGAGGGACTGGCGCAACACCTCGTCCACCGCCTTGAGCACCGCCTCTTTGCGCGGGGTGATGGGCAGCACTTCCATGCCCAGGGGTTTGTCGTTGAGCGTGACCACGAAACGGGTGCCGCCCATGCTGCGCAACTGATCGAGCACCAGAGGCCGAAACGCCACCGGCAACGAACGGAAATAACTGACACTGGCCGTCATCGAATGGGCCAGGCTGCGGGCGCTGGTGACCAGGCCCTCGAGCTGCGTGGCGCGCAGTTGCGACACCCAAATCACGCTCGACAGCGCTTGGGCAAACAGCACGGCCAGCAAGGTCAACAGCAACATCCGCCCGAGCAGCGAACGCGGCATCGGCACCCTGGCGGCGAGCTTGCGCAACATCTCAGTGGCCATTGCCGGCAACCACATTGGCCGCCAGTTGATAGCCGCTGCCGCGCACGGTGCGGATCAACCGTGGCGGCTTTTCCGTGTCGCGCAAGCGCTGGCGCAACCGGCTGACCGCCATGTCGACGATACGATCCAGCGGCATCAGTTCACGGCCACGGGTCGCGTTGCCGATGGTGTCGCGGTCGAGGATTTCCTGCGGATGGTCGAGGAACAGTTTCAGCAGCGCGAAGTCGGCACCCGAGAGAATTACCTCTTCGCCATCGATGTGAAACAACCGATGGCTGACCATGTCCAGGCGCCAGTCATCGAAGGCCAGTACCTCACCGCCGCTCCGTTCCTGACCGAATTGCGCGCGGCGCAGCAACGCCTTGATCCGTGCCTGCAATTCCCGCGGGCTGAACGGCTTGCCGAGGTAATCGTCGGCGCCCAGCTCCAGGCCGATGACACGGTCGGCTTCGTCGGAGCTGGCGGTGAGCATGATGATCGGCACCTGTGCCTGGCGCGGATGCTGGCGAATCCAGCGACACAGGCTGAAGCCGTCTTCGTCGGGCAGCATCACGTCAAGGATCACCAGGTCGGCCGGCGCCTCGTTCAGCGCCTGGCGAAAACCGGCGCCATCGGCAGTGGCACGCACCTGGAACCCGGCGCGAGTCAGGTAGGTGTCCAGCAACTCGCGTATCTCTTGATCGTCATCGACCAACAAAATCGACTTGTTGACTGAGCTCACGGGGCGGCGTCCTTGTTGTTTGAATTGGGCGGATTATGCCTTAAGCACCGAAACTGCAAACACCACAGAAACAATGTGGGAGCGGGCTTGCTCGCGAAGGCGGCATATCAGTCGACATCAATGTTGAATGTCAGTCCGCATTCGCGAGCAAGCCCGCTCCCACATTTTGATCGCATTTCAAGCGGGGGTTGATTGCTCCAGCGCTACACCGGCACCGACGAGGCCCGAATACGGCGCAGTCACCAGCCACACCGGAATCCCCTTGAAGTAATCGCTCATGCAACCCTTGTCGGCGAAGCAGCGGGCGAAACCGCTTTCGAGGAAGAAATCGGCAAACCGTGGAATCACTCCGCCAACGATGTACACGCCACCGCGTCCACCAGTGGTCAGCACGTTGTTGCCCGCCACGCGACCGAGCCAGCAGCAGAACTGCTCAAGCACTTCCACGGCAATCGGGTCGCCCGCCAGCCCGGCGGCGGTGATGGCTTCCGGCGTGTCGAGCACCGGTGTGTGCCCATCCACTGCACAGATCGCCCGGTAGACGCGGGGCAAGCCGCCGCCGCTCAACGCGGTTTCAGCACTGACGTGGCCGATCTCGTTGAAAATGTGCTGCCAGAGTTGGGTTTCACGCGGGCTGCTCAAAGGCAGGTCGACGTGACCGCCCTCCCCTGGCAACGCAGCAAACCGGCCCTCGCCCAGATCCAGCAAGGTGCCGACGCCCAGGCCTGTGCCCGGGCCAATCACCACGGCCGGGCGCAATGGCTCCGGCGTGCCTTCGCAGACCACGCGGAATTCGCCGGGCTGCAAACGGGTCATGCCCAGGGCCATGGCCGAGAAGTCGTTGACCAGCAAAAGTTGATCCACCTGCAAGGTCTGGCAGAAACCCTTGCGGCTCAGACGCCAGTGATTGTTGGTGAACTTGAACTCATCGCCGCTGACGGGACCGGCCACCGACAGGCACACCGAACCGATCGAACCCCGCGCCAGCCCCAGACCGTTGAGGTAGAGGCTGATCGCCTCTTCCGGGCTGGTGAAATCCGCCGTTGCCAGCACCTGGACCGATTCCAGCTGCTGGTTTTTCCACAACGCGAAACGTGCGTTGGTCCCACCGATGTCACCGACCAAAGCCAGTTTCAATTAAGCGTCTCCAGGGCAGAAGTAAAGGCGCTGGCGCCCTGCTCCGCCGAGCTGAAGGCCATGCGCATGAAACCAAACAGTTCGCGACCGGTGCCGATGTTGTTGCCCAACAGGCCCTTGGCCGGCGTGCGCGCTGCGAATTCTTCGGCGTCCACCTTAAGCTCCAGGGTGCCTTTGACGCCATCGACGCGGATGATATCGCCCTCTTGCACCCGCGCCAAAGCACCGCCGACATAAGCTTCGGGGCTGACGTGAATGGCCGCCGGAATTTTCCCCGACGCGCCGGACATGCGTCCGTCAGTCACCAGCGCCACTTTGAAGCCGCGGTCCTGCAACACGCCGAGGAACGGCGTCATCTTGTGCAGCTCGGGCATGCCGTTGGAGCGCGGCCCCTGGAAGCGCATCACCGCGACAAAATCCTTCTCCAGCAAGCCGGCCTTGAACGCATCGGCCAGGTCCTGCTGATCCTGAAACACCATGGCCGGCGCTTCGACGATCTGGTTTTCCACGGCGACGGCGGAGACTTTCATCACCCCGCGACCGAGGTTGCCTTCCATCACCCGCAGGCCACCTTCGGCCGAGAACGCGCGGGCCACCGGCCGCAGGATGCTTTCGTCGAGGCTGTCGGTCACGCCTTCGCGCCACACCAGCTCGCCGTTGTCGAGGAACGGCTCCTGGGTATAGCGGCTCAGGCCGTGGCCCATCACGGTGTTGACGTTTTCGTGGAGCAACCCGGCTTCCAGCAGTTCGCGGATCAGGAACGACATGCCGCCCGCGGCCTGGAAGTGGTTGATGTCGGCTTTGCCGTTCGGGTAGACGTGGCTCAGGGTCGGCACGACTTCGGAGAGGTCGGCCATGTCCTGCCAGGTCAGTTGAATGCCCGCCGCCATGGCGATGGCCGGCATGTGCAGGGTGTGGTTGGTCGAGCCACCGGTGGCGTGCAACGCGACAATCGAGTTGACCAGCGAACGCTCGTCGACGATTTCGCCGATCGGCATGAAGTCGCCGTTCTGCTTGGTCAGGCGCGTGACCTGATGCGCGGCTTCGCGGGTCAGGGCGTCACGCAGCGGCGTGTTCGGGTTGACGAAGGATGCGCCCGGCAAGTGCAGGCCCATGACTTCCATCAGCAACTGGTTGGTGTTGGCGGTGCCGTAGAAGGTGCAGGTGCCAGGGCTGTGGTAGGACTTCATCTCCGATTCCAGCAGCTCCTCGCGGGTCGCCTTGCCTTCGGCGTATTTCTGCCGCACGTCGGCTTTCTGCTTGTTGGAAATGCCCGAGACCATCGGCCCGCCCGGCACGAAGATCATCGGCAGATGGCCGAAGCGCAGCGCGCCCATCATCAGGCCCGGCACGATCTTGTCGCAGATGCCGAGCAGCAGCGCGCCGTCGAACATGTTGTGGGACAGCGCCACGGCGGTGGACAGCGCGATCACTTCGCGGCTCGGCAGGCTCAGCTCCATGCCCGGCTCGCCCTGGGTCACGCCATCGCACATGGCCGGTGTGCCACCGGCGAACTGGCCGACGGAGCCGATTTCGCGCAGGGCTTTCTTGATCAGTTCGGGAAAGACCTCGTACGGCTGGTGCGCCGAGAGCATGTCGTTATATGACGAAACAATCGCGATGTTCGCGGCGTTCATCATCCGCAGGCTGTGCTTGTCGTCGCTGCCGCAACCGGCCACGCCATGGGCGAAGTTGGCGCATTGCAGCTTGCCGCGCATCGGCCCGTCGCTGGCCGCACCGCGAATCAATGCAAGGTAAGCCTCACGCGTGGCGCGACTGCGGGCGATAAGCCGTTCGGTGACCTCAAGGACGCGGGGATGCATGTGTAGAACTCCAGGCTAACGGATGTGGCGACCTGATTGTCTATGCTGATCAAAGGCCGGTGTCGATGGGATGACAGACGGTTTTCTTGATCGGTTGGACCAGTTGATTCAGGTCACTCGTTGTAGATTGAACAAAATATTGCCATCAAAAAGGCTTGTTTTCTATTTTTTTGCGAATAATCTTGTAATTCCAACAACAAAACGACGGTAGCGCCGCACTATGACTCTTCGAATCGCAATCAATGGTTTTGGCCGCATCGGCCGTAATGTCCTTCGCGCACTCTATACCCAGGGCTACCGTCAGGATCTGCAGATCGTCGCCATCAACGATCTGGGCGACAGCGCGATCAATGCTCACCTGCTCAAGTACGACACCGTTCACGGCACGTTCGATGCCGATATCCAGCACGACCAGGAGAGCCTGACGGTCAATGGCGACCGCATTTCGGTCAGTGCCATCCGCAACCCGGCCGATCTGCCCTGGGCTGCGGAAAAGATTGATGTGGTGTTCGAATGCACCGGCCTGTTCACCGACCGGGCCAAAGCCGCCGCGCATATTACGGCCGGCGCGCGCAAAGTGATTATCTCGGCCCCGGCCAAAGGCGCCGATGCCACCGTCGTTTACGGGGTCAACCACGACATTCTGCGCCAATCGCACCAGATCATCTCCAATGCATCGTGCACCACCAACTGCCTGGCCCCGGTGGCCCAGGTACTGCACCGCGAGCTGGGCATCGAAAGCGGTCTGATGACCACCATTCATGCCTACACCAACGACCAGCACCTGACCGACGTCTATCACGTCGATCCGTACCGCGCCCGTTCGGCCACCCAGAACATGATCCCGAGCAAGACCGGTGCTGCTGAAGCGGTGGGCCTGGTGCTGCCGGAACTGGCGGGCAAATTGACCGGCATGTCGGTGCGCGTCCCGGTGATCAATGTGTCGCTGGTGGACCTGACCGTGCAGCTCAAGCGTGAAGCGTCGGCCGATGAGGTCAATGCGCTGATGAAAGAGGCCAGCCAGCACTCGAAAATCCTTGGGTACAACACCCTGCCGCTGGTCTCCAGCGACTTCAACCACAATCCCCTGTCGTCGATCTTCGACGCCAACCACACCAAGTCCAGCGGCAAGTTGCTCAAGGTGTTGGCCTGGTACGACAACGAATGGGGCTTCTCCAACCGCATGCTCGATAACTGCCTGGCGCTGTGCAACGCTGAGTAAAGCGCTGCCTATTCACCTGTAGGAGCTGCCGAAGGCTGCTATCTTTTGATCTTGATTTTCAGCAGATCAAGATCAAAAGATCGCAGCCTTCGGCAGCTCCTACACGGGGATTTGCAACATCTCACAGGCGTCTGGAGCAGCATGCAATGATCGGCATTACTTTTACGCAAAAGACCATGGCAGCGCGCAAACGTATTGCCCTGGTCGCCCATGACCACTGCAAGGCTTTCTTGCTGGACTGGGCCGAACGGCAGAAAGACGGACTGGCCCGGCATGATCTGGTCGCCACCGGCACCACGGGGTTGTTGTTGCAACAACGCCTCGACCTGCCCGTGGAGAGCATGATCAGTGGTCCGCTGGGTGGCGATCAACAGCTCGGTGCGCAAATCGCCGAGCAGCGGGTCGACATGCTGGTGTTCTTCTGGGACCCGTTCGAGCCACAACCCCACGACCCGGATATCAAGGCATTGCTGCGGGTCGCAGCCGTGTGGAACATCCCGGTGGCGTGCAACGAATGCAGCGCCGACTACCTGCTCGGCAGCCCGTTGATGGATCAGGCGCATACCCATCGGATTCCCGATTACGCGAGCTATTTGCAGGGGCGCGCGTAAAGCTTCACAAATCAGTACTTGACCACTCGAGCTAATGATAAGCATTATCATTAGCTCGAAATGGATCAGGTTCTCCCGTGAGTCAGTCGCGCTTCAACCACGTTTTCCTCGCCCAGCGCACCTCCCTGCTGCGCACGCTGGAGCGGATGGTCAACAATCACAGCACCGCTGAAGACCTCTTGCAGGAAACCTACCTGCGGGTGACCCGTGCATTGAGCGAACGGGCCATCGATCATCTTGAGCCCTTTGTCTTCCAGACGGCGCGCAACCTGGCGCTGGACCATTTGCGCGCGCGGCGCATCCATTCGCGCACCATGGTCGACGACGTACCGCAGGAGGTGGTGCAAAGCGTCGCCGCCCCCACCAGCAGTGCCGAAGACGCCGCCCACGCCGAACAATTGCTGGAGCGCCTGAACGTGAGCCTCAGTGAACTCAGCGCCCGCCAACAGCGGATTTTCATCCTCAGCCGCCTGCACGGGCATAGCTACCAGGAGATCGCCGACGAGCTGAACGTATCCCTCAGTACCGTGCAGAAAGAACTCAAATTGATCATGTCGATCTGCATCGGTGTCGCCGATCGCATGGGCGCCAACTGAGCATCAGGACCTCCCGCTTACCTGGGCCGACTGCGCTGATCATCGGGCTTTGCTACCCTTGGCCCACTTTTACGCTTCACTAAAAAAACAGCCGTGCACAGACACTGCCGAGGAAACACCGTGACGGACAACCACCGCTCCCCTGAGCCTTATCTGGCGCAGGATCCCGCAAGTGCGATGGACCAGGCCCTGGACTGGCTGATCGTGCTCGGCAGTCCCGACGCGGAGCAGACCCGCCAATTCCAGGCGTGGCTTGACGCCGATCCTTTGAATGCCCAGGCGTTCGCCAAGGCCCAGGCGATCTGGGACGGCCCGCACGTGGCGCAATGCGCGCAAAGCCTGGCCGACCGTCCCGCGAAAGTCACGGTCCTCGCCCGCCTGCGTCCGCACTGGAAACCGCTGGCCACCGCCGCCGTGCTGCTGCTCGGCCTATTCAATTTCAGCAATTTGCCGATGCGCCTGCAGGCCGATCACCTGACCGTGGTCGGCGAGCGCCAGCGTCTGCAACTGGAGGACGGCTCCAAAGTCCTGCTCAATACCAATTCGGCGTTCTCAAGCACCATCAACGACCAACGACGCGTTGCCCGCCTGTATCAGGGTGAAGCGTTTTTCGAAGTGCAGGCCAACCGCAACCAGCCACTGGAAATCGACGCCGGCCCGGTCACGGCCAGCGTTCGCGATACCGCGTTTGCCGTGCGCTACCTCGACGGCGTGGCACAGGTGCGGGTGCAGCGCGGGGATGTCGACTTGCGCGCCACCCGTGACGATGCGCGGGTGCGCTTGTCCGCCGGGGAGAGCATTCGCATCGGCCCCAACGGCTTCGACCGCCCGGCCAAGCTGGATGCCGCCACCGAGCTGGCGTGGGTCCAGGGGCGACTGGTGTTTGAAAACTGCCCGTTGAACCAGGTGCTGGCGGAACTTCGCCGCTACTACCCGGGCTGGATCATCAACAACAACGAACAGTTGGCCGATGTCACCGTGACCGGCAACTTCCGCCTCGATCAGCCACTGGATGTGGTTCGCTCCCTGGCCCACATCACCTCGGCACGGCTCCAGGAATTCCCGGCGCTGGTCATCTTGAACTGAATGAGAATTATTTTTACTCGATAGCCAAACCCTGTACGTCTCGTTATAGCCAATGCAATTGATTCGCATCTAACCATGCCAATCAGCACCTATAAAGATTCGTGCGACACGGAGCGCTATCGATGTCCTCTCGCCTCACCCGCCCAGCCACTTCACCTTCGCGCATGCTGTCGCTGCTGACCGCTGCCATCCTGATGGCCGGTGCCGCACCGCTCATGGCCGCCACCGCCACCGAGCCGTCGACTCGCAAAATGGGCGACTACGCCTTCGCCATTCCCCAACAGTCTCTGGTATCGGCACTCAATGCCTTTACCGCAGTGACCGGCTGGCAGGTCGGCGTGTCGTCGGAGTTGGCGCAAGGTGTGGCTTCGCCGGGCGTCCGTGGTTCGCTGTCGGCGGAGAAAGCCCTGGATCGCCTGTTGGTGGGGACCAACCTGAGCTATCGCAAACTGGGGAATAACAGCATCGTGCTGGAAAAGCGCAGTGGCAGCAGTGCCCTCAATCTGGATCAGGTCACCATCAGCGCCACCCGTAACGAGCAGGATGTGAACAGCGTACCGAGCACGGTCTCTGTCTACACGCGCGAGGATCTGGACCGCAACAACGTCAATACCATCAAGGAACTGGTGCGCTACGAACCCGGTGTTTCGGTAGGCGGCGCAGGCCAGCGCGCCGGCATCACCGGCTACAACATTCGCGGCATTGATGGCGATCGCGTGCTGACCCAGGTCGACGGGGTGCAGGTACCCGACGGTTTCTTCAACGGCCCCTATGCCCAGACCAACCGCAATTATGTCGACCCGGAAATCGTCAAGCGCGTGGAAATCCTCCGGGGCCCGGCGTCGGTGCTGTATGGCAGCAACGCCATTGGCGGTGCGGTCAGCTACTACACGCTGGACCCGGACGACATCATCAAACCGGGCAAGGATGTCGGTGCACGCCTGAAAACCGGCTACAGCTCCGCCGATGAAAGCTGGCTGACGTCCGGCACCGTCGCCGGCCGCAGCGGCGAGTTCGATGGCCTGTTGCACTTCAGTCAACGCAACGGTCATGAAACAGAGTCCTATGGCGAAACCGGCGGCACTGGCCTGAACCGTACTGAAGCCAACCCCCAGGACGCTCGCACCACCAGCGTGCTGGCAAAACTGGGCTGGGATTACGCCGACGACGCGCGCCTGGGCCTGACCTACGAGCACTACAAGGACGACCGCGACACCAATCAATTGAGCGCGGTGGGCGGCCCGTTCAATGCCGGACGCGGTTTCGGCTTCTACAAGTCCCGCACCGGCAACGACACGATCACCCGCGAACGCTTTGGCCTGGAACACAGCTTCGGCCTGGACAGTGCACTGGCTGACAACATCAAGTGGACGCTGAACTACCAGATCGCCAAGACTGACCAGAGCACCGAAGAAATCTATGCGCCGTCGCGGACCGTACTGCGTAACCGCGATACCACTTACAAGGATCGCCAATGGGTATTCGATGCCCAGGTCGACAAGTCGTTTGCCATTGCCGACACCGAACACCTCGTCACCTATGGCACCACCATCAAGCAGGACAAAATCACCGGCCTGCGTACCGGTACCGGCACTTGCCTGACCGTGGCCGGCGCCTGCCGGGTCATCGGTGCCCCTAGCGCCACCGACACGCTGACACCGGCCAGTGACTTCCCGGACCCGACCGTCAACAGCTATAGCCTGTTCGCCCAGGATCAGATCGGTTGGGGCAACTGGACCTTCGTACCCGGTGCACGCTACGACTACACCCAACTCAAGCCGCACATCACCGAAGAGTTCCTGGCTACCGCCGACCAGAGCGGCAACGGCACGGTGAGCGACGAGACCAAGACCTGGCATCGCCTGTCGCCGAAGTTCGGCACCACCTACAGCTTCAACGATAACTACACCTGGTACGGCCAATACGCCGAAGGCTTCCGCACCCCGACCGCCAAGGCATTGTATGGCCGTTTCGAAAACCTCGCCGGCGGCTATCGGGTCGCGCCTAATCCGGACCTCGAACCGGAAAAGAGCAAAAGCTACGAGACGGGTTTGCGCGGCAACTTCGAACAGGGTTCGTTTGACGTAGCCGTGTTCTACAACAAATACCGCGACTTCATCGACGAGAACGCCATCACTCCCGGCTACACCGAGACCACGTTCCAGAGTAACAACATCAAGCACGCCACCATCAAGGGTGCCGAGGTCAAGGGACGCCTGAACCTCGACGCCTTCGGCGCGCCGCAAGGCCTGTACACCCAGGGCTCGGTGGCCTATGCCTACGGTCGCAACGACGACAGCGGCGAGCCGCTCAACAGCGTCAACCCGCTGACCGGTGTGTTCGGCCTCGGCTACGAGCAGGACACCTACGGCGGTGTGCTCAACTGGACACTGGTGAAGAAGAAGGACCGCGTCGACAGCAGCACCTTCAAGACCCCGGACGGCACCAGCTCCCAGTTCAAGACCCCGGGCTTCGGCATTCTGGACCTGAGCGCGTTCTACAAGGTGACCGACGACGTGACCGTCAGCGGCGGCGTCTACAACCTGACCGACAAGAAGTACTGGCTGTGGGATGACGTGCGCGGTTACGACAGTGTCGGCGAAGCCTCGGTTACCCAACCGGCCAACCTCGACCGCCTGACTCAGCCGGGTCGCAACTTCGCGGTCAACCTGATCTGGGATATCTGATCCGCTCATCCCGCCGGGCGCTTTCAACAAGCCGCCCGGCGAGGATTTTTTACTGTCAGGCGCCCTCCTGTTCGTCTCGTTACCAAGCGCCTCTTCTTTTTCAAGGAATTGCCATGACTCCCCAGGCCACCGAACAACGCCCCAACCTGCGTTCGCAGCGTTTGAACCAGATCACCCACGAGCCGCACAGCAAGCTCGATGCCCTGGTCAAGGCCCACTCCCCGTTTGAAACCCAGACCAGCTTCGCCCGCTTCGTGGTGGCGCAGTACCTGTTCCAGTCAGAACTGGTGTCGCTGTACAACGATGCCGAACTGACCGCCATCGTCCCGGACCTGCCGGCCCGCTGCCGCGCCGATGCGGCCAAGGCGGATCTGGCGGACCTGGACACCGACGTACCGGCACCTGTCGCCGGTGCCCTGAAGAACCCGACCAAGGCCGAGGCCCTGGGCTGGATCTTCGTCTCCGAAGGTTCGAAGCTCGGCGCAGCGTTCCTGATCAAGCGTGCCGTGGGCCTTGGCCTGAGCGAAACCTTCGGTGCCCGTCACCTCGGCGAACCGGCCGGCGGCCGCGCGGAAGGCTGGAAGCGCTTCGTCAAAACCCTGGACGGCCTTGAGTTCAGCGCCCAGGAAGAAGCCGAAGTAGAAAAAGGCGCCCTCGACGCGTTCAACCGCTTCACCGTGTTGCTGGAGCAGGCTTACGCCACCGCCCCAGAAGTCGCCTGATACCCCCTGTGGGAGCGAGCAGGCTCGCTCCCACATTGGACGAAGCAAGTCTGCAAGATTTCGATTCGCCTCACATGCTGCCTTGAGCCCATGCCCACCTCTTCAAAACTCTCCCGCCTCCTCTTCGGCCTGCTGGCCTATGTCAGCCTGGGCATCGGCCTGATCGCGATCGTCATTCCCGGCCTGCCGACCACCGAGTTCATCCTGCTGGCCGCCTGGGCCGCGACCCGCAGTTCGCCGCGCCTGAGTGCCTGGCTGGAAAACCACCGGCTGTTCGGCCCCATCCTCCATAACTGGCGCAACGGCAAAGTCATCGCACGCCGCGCCAAGGTCAGCGCCACCGTCAGCATGCTGTTATGCGCCGGTCTCATGTTGGTGATGCTCGATCACGGCTGGCCGATCTACCTGGCGATTGCCGGGATGGGGCTGGGCAACCTGTGGATCTGGTCACGACCGGAATCGCTGCCGCAACCCTCCTGAACTCGCCCCGCGTTTTTTCCTCTTTTTACACCCGTTTTCGGCACATTTTTCTGCGCAAACGTTCAACCACTACCGTTCGTCGGCTGCCCATTCATGTAACCTGGCCTTCACGCCGATGTGCATTGATCGGCGCTAAATGGATTTAGCGAGTGAGCCGCAACGGCTCACAGCCAACACTTCATCCATTCGCGAGTTCGCCCTATGTTCGACTCACTGTCCATCCGCCTGAAAATCGTCCTGCTGTCCGGTCTGTGCCTGCTGGGGGTAGTCGCCCTGATAGTGGGCATGAACATCTACCAGACCAATCAGAACGATGATCTGGTCAGCGATTCCAGCAGCAGAATGCTCACCGCCAGTGTGCAGGACCTGCTGCAGGCCAAGGCCGCCGAGCAGGCGGTGCGGGTGCAGAAGACGTTCGGTGAAACCCTGACGGTGGTGAGCGCCCTGGCGGACCAGATCCAGGACATGCGCAACCTGGCCGCCAAGCGTTCCCTTGAGCCCGGCGCCTTGCGTGAAGAGTTGAACCAGAGCCTGAAAACCGCCTTCGAACGCAACGGCAAAGTGCTGGGCATCTGGCTGGCATTCGAACCCAACGGCCTGGACGGCAAGGACAGCGAATTCGCCAACGACGCCGCCCGTCAATCCAACGAGATAGGGCGTTTCGCCACCTACTGGAGCCGTGCCGGGGGTGAGTCGCTGAACACGATCATGGTCGAAGAGGACATGACCAAAACCACCCTGAACCTCAGCGGCACGCCGTACAACGTCTGGTACACCTGCCCTCGGGACAGCAAGCGCATCTGCCTGCTCGACCCCTACGCCGATACTGTCGGCGGCAAGGAGGTGTTGATGACCACCATTTCCGTACCGCTGCTGGTGGACGGCAAGTCCATCGGTGTGGTCGGTATCGACATCGCCCTCGACGCCCTGCAAGCGGCGGCGGTCGACTCTCAGCGTGAACTGTTCAACAGCGCCGGGCACATGCTCATCGTTTCCGGTACTGGCGTGCTGGCCGCCTACAGTGTCGATGCCGGTAAGGTCGGCAAGAGCATCGGCGACACCCTGGGTGCCGACGGCAAGGACATCCTGCAACTGCTTGGCAGCGGTGCGCCGAAGATTCTCCAGCAAGGCGACCTGATCCGTGCGGTGTACCCGGTCAGCCCGATTGCCGATGCCAAGGCCTGGGCCGTGGTGATCGACTTGCCCAAACAAGTGCTGCTGGCCGACTCGGTGAAGCTGCAAGCGGTACTCGACGATGCCCAGCAAAGCGGCACGATCAAGGCCTTGTCGGTGGCGGTGATTGCCGGTGTGATCGGCCTGCTGCTGATGTGGCTCACCGCGTCCGGCGTGACCCGACCGATCAACAGCGTGGCGCAAATGCTCAAGGCGATTGCCAGTGGCGACGGTGACCTGACCCAGCGCCTGCACTACAGCAAGCAGGACGAACTGGGCGAACTGGTGAGCTGGTTCAACCGCTTCCTCGACAAGCTGCAACCGACCATCGCGCAAATCAAGCAAAGCATCACCGATGCCCGCGGCACGGCCGATCAGTCTTCGGAAATCGCCCGCCAGACCAGTGAAGGCATGCAGGTGCAGTTCCGCGAAATCGACCAGGTCGCCACCGCGTCCAACGAAATGAGCGCCACTGCCCACGATGTCGCCAACAGCGCCTCGAACGCGGCCAACGCCGCCAAGGGTGCCGACCAGTCGGCCCGCGACGGCATGTCCATCATCGAGCGCAGCACCCGCGACATCAATCAACTGGCCGACGAAGTGAGCAAGGCCGTGACCGAAGTCGAAGCCCTGGCGGTGAACAGCGAACAGATCGGCTCGGTGCTGGAAGTGATCCGCAGCATCGCCGAGCAAACCAACCTGCTAGCCCTCAACGCGGCGATTGAAGCGGCCCGTGCCGGCGAAAGCGGTCGCGGCTTTGCGGTGGTCGCCGATGAAGTGCGCAACCTGGCCAAACGCACCCAGGATTCGGTGGAGGAAATTCGCCTGGTGATCGAACGCATCCAGTCCGGTACCCGCGGTGTGGTCGCCACCATGCACTCGAGCCAGACCCAGGCCCACAGCAACGCCGGGCAGATCCAGCAGGCGGTCCAGGCCCTGAGCAAAATCAGCGACGCGGTCACCGTGATCAGCGACATGAACCTGCAAATCGCCAGCGCCGCCGAGCAGCAAAGCGCCGTCGCCGAAGAGGTCAACCGCAATGTCTCGGCGATCCGCACCGTCACCGAAACCCTGACCGGCCAGGCCACCGAGTCGGCGCAGATCAGCAGCCAGCTCAACACCCTGACCACCCACCAGATGAAGTTGATGGATCAGTTCCGCGTATAAGCAGCACCACCGGAAACTGTGGGAGCGGGCTTGCTCGCGAATGCGTTGTGTCTGACAACAATGATGTCGACTGACACTCCGTCTTCGCGAGCAAGCCCGCTCCCACAGGTTTCACCTGGCTTGTCACCTGATTTGATCTAAGATCTCGCTCTCGCTCCGGAGGGCCTTCGATGACTGGTCTGCTCACGTCCATTCAAGCCGCACTCGGTTTGCCTCACACCCCGATTCCATTCACGTCCAGCGGCGCCCTGCCCTCGGCATTTGCCGTCACCGAACTGGCTTGCGCGAGCATCGCCGCCGCCGGCCAGGCCGCCAGCGAACTGCTGCACCAACAGACCGGACGCCTGCCAAACCTTGAAGTTGACCGACGTCTGGCGTCCTTCTGGTTCGCGACCTCGATTCGCCCCATAGGCTGGACCGTTCCGCCGCTGTGGGACGCGGTGGCCGGTGACTACGCCACCCGCGACGGCTGGATTCGCCTGCACACCAACGCCCCCCATCACCGCGCCGCTGCCGAACGCGTGCTCGGTGCCTGTGCCGACCGCCCGGCGATGGCCGGCAAAGTGGCGCAATGGGCGAAAAGCGAGCTGGAACGGGCGGTGGTCGATGCCGGTGGTTGTGCCGCCGAAATGCGCATCTGGGATCAATGGCAGGTCCATCCTCAAGGCCAGGCGGTCAATGCCGAGCCCTTGATTCAACTCACCAGCCACCCCGGCCAAGGCAGCAAACCGTGGACAGGTTCAGTGGCTCGACCACTGGCCGGCATCAAGGTGCTGGACTTGACCCGGGTACTGGCAGGCCCCATCGCCAGCCGCTTTCTGGCAGGCCTGGGCGCCGATGTCCTGCGCATCGATCCGCCGACCTGGAGCGAGCCGGGGGTGGTGCCGGAAGTCACGTTGGGAAAACGTTGTGCGCGTCTTGATCTGAGCGACAAGTCCGACCGCGGCGTATTCGAATCCCTGCTCAAGGACACCGACATTCTGCTCCACGGCTATCGTGCCGATGCGCTGGAGCGACTTGGCTTGGGCACGAATCAACGCCGGTCACTGAACCCGGACTTGATTGATGTTTGCCTCAACGCCTATGGCTGGAGTGGCCCCTGGCAAAATCGCCGGGGCTTCGACAGCCTGGTACAGATGAGCAGTGGCATTGCCGAAGCCGGCATGCGTTGGAAAAGTAGCGACAAGCCGACACCGCTCCCCGTGCAAGCCCTCGATCACGCCACCGGGTATTTGATGGCGGCCAGTGCGATCAGGTTGTTGGCGCAACGGTTGAGCGACGGTACAGGTGGCTCGGCGCGATTGTCGTTGGCGCGCACGGCGAAGTTGTTGATCGAGCATGGGCCCGGCCCGGACGAGTCGTTGCGTGGCGAAGATCAACAGGATCTGGGGACGCTGGTGGAGCAAACGTCCTGGGGGCCGGCGCATCGGTTGCAGGTGCCGCTGAAGATCACGGCGACGCCGTTGCAATGGGCGCTGCCGGCAACGGAACTGGGTTCACATCCCGCGCAGTGGTGACTGTCAGATCGCCTTCGCGAGCAGGCTCGCTCCCACATGTGATCGCGGCCCCCTGTGGGAGCGAGCCTGCTCGCGATGACGCCAGAAGAGGCAACAAAAAACCCGGATCAACTCAGTCCACCCGACTCAATGAAGTCCACAGCACCTGCGCCGCATACCCGCGATAAGGCCGCCACCCTTCAGCCCGCAACAGCAACTGCCTGGCCGTCACCGGCCCACCCTCCAGTGCCGCCAACGCATTGACCAGCCCTACATCGCCATTGGGAAATCCATCCATCTCCCGCAACTGGCGCAACGCAATGTATTGCGCCGTCCAGTCACCAATCCCGTGCAACGCCAGCAACCGCGCTACGCCCCCCTCCCGACCGGGCTCGAACAATCGCGGGTCATCGAGCAATGCCTGAGCCACACCCGACAAGGTCCGGCCTCGGCTTTTCGGCATGCCCAACGCAGCCAGATCGGCCTGCGCCAACACCTGCGCCGTGGGGAACACATGACTCAAACCCGCTAACGGCTTACCCAGTGGCACGCCATATTGCGCCACCAGTTTCCCCGCCAGGCGAATCGCCGCGACCACCGTAATCTGCTGCCCCAGCACCGCGCGGATCGCCAGTTCCAGCCCGTCCCACGCCCCCGGTACACGCAACCCGGGACGCCCGGTAATCAGCCAGGCCATCAACGGATCAAGCGTTAAATGCCGATGGATCGTGGCGAGGTCGGCATCGAGATCGAACATCCGCCGCACGCTTGCGACGATGTCGGGCACGGCGCTCGGCTCGGGAAAGTCCAGCGTCAGCTCAAGGGCGTCAGACTTGGCAGGCCGGATAGAAAAGCTGCCGTGCATCCCCTTCAGATCGATGCTGCGCGAGTAGACGCCGTCGGCAACCGTTTCCAGTCCTGCAATCGCCCGTGCCGACAAAAATCCCAGCATGGCCGGCCAGTCATAGGGTGGTTGATACGCCAGCAACAGCTTCACAGACTCAGCAACCCGCTATACAACCCATAAGCCGCCAGCCCGGCGCCGCCGATGACCGCGGTGAAAATGCCTTTCTCGAGCGTCGTGAACAATGGCATGCCCTGTTCATGGCGGGCCTTGGCAAACAGGATCACACCCGGCGCATACAGCAACGCCGACAGCAGCAAATACTTCAGGCCACCGGCGTACAGCAACCACACCGCGTAACTCAAGGCGATGACGCCAACCAGCAAATCCTTGCTGCGCTCGGCGCTTGCCTGCTGGTAGGTTTCCCCGCGCACGCACAACAACACCGCATAGGCCGCCGACCACAGGTACGGCACCAGAATCATCGATGACGCCAGGTAAATCAGACTGGTGTAGGTGCCGGCGGAAAACAGCGTGATCAGCAGGAACAACTGGATCATCGAGTTGGTCAGCCACATTGCATTGACCGGCACACGGTTGGCGTTTTCCCTGGTCAGGAATGCCGGCATGGTCTTGTCTTTCGCCGTGGCGAACAGGATTTCGGCGCACAGCAGCGCCCAGGACAGCAACGCCCCCAACAACGAGATCGCCAGGCCGATGCTGATCAGCAGTGCCCCCCAGGGGCCGACGATATGCTCAAGCACCGCCGCCAACGAGGGGTTCTGCAGTTTCGCCAGCTCCGGCTGGGTCATGATCCCCAGCGACAGCACGTTCACCAGCACCAGCAGTGCCAATACCCCAATGAACCCGATCACCGTCGCCCGGCCCACGTCGGAACGTTTCTCCGCCCGAGCCGAATAGACACTGGCCCCCTCGATACCGATGAACACGAACACGGTGACCAGCATCATGTGCCGAACCTGATCCATCACACTGCCGAATTCCGGGTTGTTACGCCCCCAGATATCGAGGGTAAAGATGTCCGCCTGGAACGCTACGGCGGCAATCACGATGAACATGATCAACGGCACGATCTTGGCTATGGTGGTCACCTGGTTGATGAACGCCGCCTCCTTGATCCCGCGCATCACCACAAAATGCACGGTCCAGAGCAGCACCGAAGCGCAGGCGATGGCGATCGGCGTGTTGCCTTCGCCAAAGACCGGAACGAAATAACCAAGGGTGCTGAACAGCAGCACGAAATAGCCGACGTTGCCCAGCCAGGCGCTGATCCAGTACCCCCAGGCGGACGAGAAGCCCATGTAGTCGCCGAACCCGGCCTTGGCATAGGCATACACGCCGGACTCCAGTTCCGGCTTGCGATTGGCCAGGGTCTGGAACACGAACGCCAGGGTCAGCATGCCGACGGCGGTAATCGCCCAACCGATCAGGATCGCCCCGGCATCGGCTCTGGCTGCCATGTTTTGCGGCAGGGAAAAGATCCCGCCGCCGATCATCGAACCCACCACCAAGGCGATCAATGCGCTCAGGCGAAGCTTGTTCGGTGATTGCGACATCGTTGCATCTCCATTTTTCCGGGGGGCGACATCTGCCGCGAGATCGTCACATATCGAGAGTCAACTAAACTCTTGAAGCGTAATAACGTTTATTGGATAACGCCAACCTAAGTCTTTTTACTTGCACAAAACGGCTATTAGAGGCGCCGATATAATCATTTGTTGTATACGCTTTTCCAATACATCAATTTTGTACAAAAAACCCTCGAAGAAGATTGGCGAATTCTGAAAAACCAACTAGCGTCATAATTCGAAACAGAATACAAATTAACTGAAATAATTCACTCGAAGGCTCTAAATCAAGCATTACAAGCAGCCGCCTTGAAGTGATAGCACTCCGCCAACAAACTGGGAACGCTCTCATTTAGTGATCCAAGTCAGCTGATTGGATAACCAACGGAATTAATCTGCTGGCCTCTCTTCTCCTGCATTGGAGTCATGCAATGTCTGAAGCTCCCGGAAAACTCAAACTCGGCGCACTGGTTGCATTAGTCGTCGGTTCGATGATTGGTGGCGGGATCTTTTCCTTGCCGCAAAACATGGCCGCCAGTGCCGATGTCGGCGCCATTCTGATCGGTTGGGCAATCACCGCCGTCGGCATGCTCACCCTGGCGTTCGTGTTCCAGACCCTGGCCAATCGCAAACCCGACCTGGACGGCGGGGTCTACGCCTACGCCAAGGCCGGTTTTGGCGACTACATGGGCTTCTCGTCCGCCTGGGGATACTGGATCAGTGCCTGGCTGGGCAACGTTGGTTACTTCGTCTTGCTGTTCAGCACCCTCGGCTACTTTTTCCCGATTTTCGGTGAAGGCAATACCGTCGCCGCGGTAATCGGTGCGTCGGTGTTGCTGTGGGCCGTGCACTTCCTCGTATTGCGAGGCATCAAGGAAGCAGCGTTCATCAACCTGGTGACCACCGTCGCCAAGATCGTGCCGCTGGTGCTGTTCATGTTGATCGCGTTGTTCGCCTTCAAACTGGACATCTTCACCGCTGACATCTGGGGCCTCAAGAACCCGGACCTGGGCAGCGTGATGGATCAGGTGCGCAAGATGATGCTGGTCACCGTGTGGGTGTTCATCGGCATCGAAGGCGCGAGCATCTTTTCGGCCCGGGCGGAAAAACGCAGCGACGTGGGTAAAGCCACCGTGATCGGCTTTGTCACCGTATTGCTGTTCCTGGTGCTGGTGAACGTGCTGTCGCTGGGGATCATGACCCAGCCGGAACTGGCCAAATTGCAGAACCCGTCGATGGCGGCGGTGCTGGAGCATGTGGTCGGCCACTGGGGCGCAGTGCTGATCAGCGTCGGCCTGATCATCTCGCTGTTGGGGGCGTTGCTCTCGTGGGTGCTGCTGTGTGCGGAGATCATGTTCGCCGCTGCCAAGGACCACACCATGCCGGCATTCCTGCGCAAGGAAAACGCCAACCATGTACCGGTCAATGCCCTGTGGCTGACCAACGCCATGGTGCAGATCTTCCTGATCATCACCTTGTTCTCGGCCAGCACTTACCTGTCGCTGATCTACCTCGCCACCTCGATGATCCTGGTGCCGTACCTGTGGTCGGCTGCCTACGCACTGCTGCTGGCCGTGCGGGGCGAAACCTACGAGGGCGCCTCAGGCGGTCGGCAGAAAGATCTCATCATCGGCGCCGTGGCCCTGGTCTACGCGATCTGGCTGCTGTACGCCGGCGGCACCAAATACCTGCTGCTGTCCGCCCTGCTCTACGCCCCCGGCGTGATCCTGTTCGCCAAGGCCAAGCTGGAAATCGACAAACCGGTTTTCACCAACGTCGAGAAGCTGATTTTCGCTGCGGTGGTCGTCGGCGCCGTGGTGGCGGCCTACGGTCTCTACGACGGCTTCCTGACCCTGTAATGCAATTGTTTTGTCATCTGGAGGATCACTGTAATGACCACGGAAAAAGTTAAGTACGGCGTCCATTCCGAAGCCGGCAAACTGCGCAAAGTCATGGTTTGCTCCCCAGGCCTTGCCCATCAGCGGCTGACCCCGAACAACTGCGATGAACTGCTGTTCGATGATGTGCTGTGGGTGGCCCAGGCCAAGCGCGACCATTTCGACTTCGTCACCAAGATGCGCGAACGTAACGTCGATGTGCTGGAAATGCACAACCTGCTGACCGACATCGTCGCCATCCCCGAAGCCCTGGACTGGATTCTGGAACGCAAGATCACCGCCAACTCGGTGGGTCTGGGCCTGATCAACGAAACCGCGTCGTGGCTGCGCAGCCTGGAGCCACGTCACATCGCCGAGTTCCTGATCGGCGGCGTATCGGGCGACGACTTACCGACCAGTTTCGGCGGCAAGGCCATCGAGATGTTCCGCGATTTCCTCGGCCACTCAAGCTTCATCCTGCCGCCGCTGCCCAACACCCAGTTCACCCGCGATACCACCTGCTGGATCTACGGTGGGGTCACCCTCAACCCGATGTACTGGCCGGCGCGCCGTCAGGAGACCCTGCTGACCACCGCCATCTACAAATTCCACCCCGAGTTCACCAACGCCGACTTCCAGATCTGGTACGGCGACCCGGACAAGGACCACGGCAACGCCACCCTTGAGGGCGGTGATGTGATGCCCATCGGTAACGGCGTGGTGTTGATCGGCATGGGCGAACGCTCCTCGCGCCAGGCCATTGCCCAACTGGCGGTGAACCTGTTCAAGAACAAGGCCGTGGAGAAAGTGATAGTCGCCGGCCTGCCGAAATCCCGCGCGGCGATGCACCTGGACACCGTGTTCAGCTTCTGCGATCGCGACCTCGTCACGATTTTCCCGGAAGTGGTGAACCAGATTGTCGCCTTCACCCTGCGTCCCGATGAAAGCAAGGCAGGCGGCATCGACATCCGACGCGAAGAAACCAACTTCCTCGACACCGTCGCCCAGGCCCTCAACCTCAAAGCGTTGCGCGTGGTGGAAACCGGCGGCAACAGCTTCGCCGCCGAACGCGAGCAATGGGACGACGGCAACAACGTGGTGGCCGTGGAGCCGGGCGTGGTCATCGGCTACGACCGCAATACCTACACCAATACCCTGATGCGCAAGGCCGGGGTGGAGGTCATCACCATCAGCGCCGGCGAACTCGGCCGGGGACGGGGCGGCGGCCACTGCATGACCTGCCCGATCATCCGCGATCCGATCGACTACTAACCTATTACCTTGGCCCGCACTTACCGAGTTCGGGCCAAGGGGATAACCGACACCTTAGGAGATCCAAAATGGCGTTCAACATCCATAACCGCAATCTGCTGAGCCTGGAACACCACACCCCTCGCGAATTGCGCTACCTGCTCGACCTGTCCCGCGACCTCAAGCGTGCCAAGTACACCGGCACCGAACAGCAGCATCTCAAGGGCAACAACATCGCGCTGATCTTCGAAAAAACCTCGACCCGCACCCGCTGCGCGTTTGAAGTCGCCGCCTATGACCAGGGCGCCAACGTCACCTACATCGACCCGAACTCTTCGCAGATCGGCCACAAGGAAAGCATGAAGGACACCGCCCGCGTGCTCGGGCGCATGTACGACGCCATCGAGTACCGTGGCTTCAAGCAGGAAATCGTCGAGGAGCTGGCCAAGTTCGCCGGCGTACCGGTGTTCAACGGCCTGACCGACGAGTATCACCCGACACAAATGATCGCCGACGTGCTGACCATGCGTGAACACGCCGACAAACCGATCCACGAAATCAGCTACGCCTACCTCGGCGACGCGCGCAACAACATGGGTAACTCGCTGTTGCTGATCGGCGCCAAGCTCGGCATGGACGTGCGCATCTGCGCGCCAAAAGCCCTGTGGCCGGCAGACGACCTGGTCGCCCGCTGCAAACAGTACGGTGAAGAAAGCGGCGCGCGCATCACCCTCACCGAAGACCCGAAAGCGGCGGTCAAGGGCGTCGACTTCATCCACACCGATGTCTGGGTGTCGATGGGCGAACCGGTTGAAGCCTGGGCCGAACGCATCCAGCAACTGCTGCCGTATCAGGTCAACGCCGAACTGATGAAAGCCACCGGCAACCCGCGCACCAAGTTCATGCACTGCCTGCCGGCGTTCCACAACTGTGATACCAAGGTCGGCAAGCAGATTGCCGAGCAGTACCCGCACCTGAGCAACGGCATCGAAGTGACCGATGACGTGTTCGAGTCGCCGGCCTGCATCGCCTTCGAGCAAGCGGAAAACCGCATGCACACCATCAAGGCGATTCTGGTGTCGACGCTGGCTGATCTTTAACGGCTGACTCGGCTCCCTCTGACGGAACACGCCCCCCTGTGGGAGCGGGCTTGCTCGCGAAAGCGGTGTATCAGACAACAATGATGTCGACTGACACGCCGTATTCGCGAGCAAGCCCGCTCCCACACTGGTCCGGGTTCCACAGAAAGACCGCGTTGCTTGCAACCTCTTTGCTTAGAAGGACTGACACCATGCGTATCGTCGTTGCTCTGGGCGGTAATGCCCTGCTCCGCCGCGGCGAACCGATGACCGCTGACAACCAGCGCGCCAACATCCGGATCGCCACCGAACAGATCGCCAAGATCCATCCCGGCAACCAACTGGTCATCGCCCACGGCAATGGCCCCCAGGTCGGCCTGCTGTCATTGCAGGCGGCGGCCTACACCTCGGTTTCGCCCTATCCGCTGGACGTGCTCGGTGCCGAGACCGAAGGCATGATCGGTTACATCATCGAACAGGAACTGGGCAACCTGCTGGACTTCGAAGTGCCCTTCGCGACCCTGCTGACCCAGGTCGAAGTCGATGCCAATGACCCGGCCTTCAAGAACCCGACCAAGCCCATCGGCCCGGTCTACAGCAAGGCCGAGGCGGAACAACTCGCCGCTGAAAAAGGCTGGGCAATCGCCCCGGACGGCGACAAGTACCGTCGCGTGGTCGCCAGCCCGAAACCCAAGCGCATCTTCGAAATCCGTCCGATCAAATGGCTGCTGGAAAAAAGCAGCATCGTGATCTGCGCCGGCGGCGGCGGCATTCCAACCATGTATACCTCGCCCGGCAAACTCGAGGGCGTCGAAGCGGTCATCGACAAGGACCTGTGCTCGGCGCTGCTGGCCGAACAACTTGAAGCCGATCTACTGGTGATCGCCACCGACGTCAACGCCGCTTTCATCGACTTTGGCAAACCCACGCAAAAAGCCATCGCCCAGGCGCACCCCGACGAGATGGAAAAACTCGGCTTCGCCGCCGGTTCCATGGGACCGAAGGTGCAGGCAGCCTGCGAATTCGCGCGCCATACTGGAAAAGTGGCGGTGATCGGCTCGCTCGCGGACATCGAGGCGATCGTCCAGGGCAAGGCCGGTACGCGCATCAGCACGGCGACACCGGGCATTATTTACTTGTAAGGAGAGACGTCCATGGCAATGTTTGAGCCAGGCCACTTGCACATCGAGCGTCACGCGCTGACCAATGATGATGTCAGCTACAACGTGCACCTCGACTATAAGGTCGCGCAGGATCCCAAGAAAGGCAAAGGGATCGAGTTCACCATGCATGGCAGCATGCAGGGAAAGGAGATGACAGAGACCTTCTTCCTGCCAAAGGAGGAGGCCTACAACTTTGCCAACAACGTGACGAAAATCGCAGAGAAGTACGGTATCCCAAAGACACATAGCCAGATCGGCTCGGTGCACAAGCATTACGATTTGATGTTCGAAGACATCCGCAAGCAACTGAATATGAAATCCGGCGACCCGATAGATCTCGAGAAATTCGAGTAGCCCACATTTCCCTGTGGGAGCGGGCTTGCTCGCGAAAGCGGTGTACCAGTCGCCAACGATGGTGCCTGACACGACGCTTTCGCGAGCAAGCCCGCTCCCACAGGGGGATCATCGACCTATTGAAATCCCCGCAAAATTTCACCATTAGCCCGCCCCAAGGCATACTTGCCACCCTCCGCACTGCAGAACCAAAACCGCCCCATGCGTATCCACGTCAGCTTCATCGACCGCGTCGGTATCACCCAGGAAGTCCTGGCCCTGCTTGGCGGGCGCAATCTGAACCTGGATGCGGTGGAAATGGTCCCGCCCAATGTTTACATCGACGCCCCGACCCTGAGCCCGCAAGTCCTCGAAGAACTGCGCGATGCCCTGTTCAGCGTGCGTGGTGTGCAAGCGGTGACGGTGGTCGACATCCTGCCCGGCCAGCGTCGGCACTTGCAGCTCGACGCATTGCTGGCCGCCATGACCGACCCGGTGCTGGCACTGGACAGCGACGGCAAGGTGCTACTGGCCAACCCGGCGTTGATCGCCCTGTACGGCCGCGAACCGAATGGTGAAAGTGTGGCCGAGCTGTTTGCCGACCCGGCCTTGCTCGACGCCCTGCTCGAACACGGCTTTCGCCTGCCGCTGCGGGAAATCATCATCAATGGCCAGACCTTCCTGCTCGACGCCACACCGATCACCGACGCCGGCGCCCTGCTGACCCTGTACCAACCGAACCGCATCGGCGAACGCCTGTCCGCACTGCACCATGACCACGCCGAAGGTTTCGATGCCCTGCTCGGCGAGTCCCCGGTGATCCGCACCCTCAAGGCGCGCGCCCAGCGGGTGGCCGCCCTCGATGCACCGCTGCTGATCCAGGGTGAAACCGGCACCGGCAAGGAACTGGTGGCCCGTGCCTGTCACGCCATCAGCGCCCGGCACAGCTCACCCTTTCTGGCGTTGAACTGCGCGGCATTACCGGAGAACCTCGCCGAAAGTGAACTGTTCGGCTACGCCCCCGGCGCTTTCACCGGCGCGCAACGCGGCGGCAAGCCAGGGCTGATGGAGCTGGCCAACCAGGGCACGGTGTTTCTCGATGAAATCGGCGAGATGTCGCCGTATTTGCAAGCCAAGCTGTTGCGGTTCCTCAACGACGGCAGTTTTCGCCGGGTCGGCGGTGACCGTGAGGTCAAGGTCAACGTGCGGATCCTTAGCGCGACCCACCGCGACCTGGAAAAAATGGTGAGCGAAGGCCTGTTCCGCGAAGACCTGTTCTATCGCCTCAACGTCCTCAACGTCGAAGTCCCGCCCCTGCGCGAGCGCGGCCAGGACATCCTGCTGCTGGCCCGCTACTTCATGCAGCAGGCCTGTGCGCAGATCCAGCGCCCGATCTGTCGCCTGGCGCCAGGCACTTACCCGGCGCTGCTGGGCAACCGCTGGCCGGGCAACGTGCGGCAATTGCAGAACGTGATCTTCCGCGCCGCGGCGATTTGCGAAAGCAGCCTGGTGGACATTGGTGACCTCGACATCGCCGGCACCTCGGTGGCCCGCCAGGGCGACCATGACGTCGACAGCCTGGAACAGGCCATGGACGAATTCGAGAAGACCCTGCTGGAAAAACTCTACGTCAGCTATCCCTCGACCCGGCAACTGGCGACCCGCCTGCAAACCTCCCACACCGCGATTGCCCATCGGCTGCGCAAGTACGGCATTCCCGGCAAAGCCTGAGACCTGACACCGAACAATTGTGGGAGCGAGCCTGCTCGCGAATATGGTGGATCTGTCACTTCAATATTGCCTGACACTACGCCTTCGCGAGCAGGCTCGCTCCCACAGGGTTAGCAGCTGATCTGAAAATCGCGCCAAAAACGACCTCCACCTGTACTGAAAGCGCTACAGCGGAACGATATCGCTACATCCCTCTCCGATCACGGCTGTGCAAGGCTTTGATCCACCTCGGCTTTTATCATTGACATACGCCGTATCGATTTCGCTACAGCGAATGAATTTCTATCTTTGTCACAACCGCCTAAATCATTGATCAATAACAATAAAAACAACATTGGCCGCGTTCTTGCTATGTAGTTCTCCATAACCAGGGCATCGCCCAAGCATTCAATCGCGTCCACCAGACGAGTCTGGCCCCTTAGGAGTTTCCATGAGCGAGTTGCGTTTTACTGAAGATCACGAATGGCTGCGCACCGAAGCTGACGGCAGCGTCACGGTCGGCATCACCGCTTTCGCACAGAACGCCCTGGGCGACGTGGTTTTCGTTCAACTGCCTGAGCTGCAGTCCTACGACAAAGGCGCCGAAGCCGCCACCGTGGAATCGGTAAAGGCTGCCAGCGGCGTGTACATGCCGCTGGACGGCGAAGTGCTGGAAGTGAACCCGGCGCTGGACAGCAGCCCTGAGCTGGTCAACGAAGATCCGCTGGGTGAAGGCTGGTTCTTCCGTTTCAAACCTGCCGATGCCTCCGCTGTCGGCCAACTGCTGGACCAGGACGCCTACGACCGCCTGATCAAAGCCCAAGCCGAAGCCTGAGGAGCACTGACATGACCCAGATCAATCTGACCACTGCCAACGAATTCATCGCCCGTCACATCGGCCCGCGCGCCGGTGACGAGCAAGCCATGCTCAACAGCCTCGGCTTCGACTCCCTGGAAGCCCTGAGCGCCAGCGTGATTCCCGACAGCATCAAGGGCACCAGCGTCCTCGGCCTGGAAGACGGCTTGAGCGAAGCAGATGCCCTGGCCCTGATCAAGTCCATCGCGAGCAAAAACCAGCTGTTCAAGACCTTCATCGGCCAGGGTTACTACGGCACCCACACGCCGTCGCCGATCCTGCGCAACCTGCTGGAAAACCCGGCCTGGTACACCGCCTACACCCCGTACCAGCCAGAAATCTCCCAGGGTCGTCTCGAAGCGCTGCTGAACTTCCAGACCCTGATCAGCGACCTCACCGGCCTGCCGATCGCCAACGCCTCGCTGCTTGACGAAGCCACCGCCGCTGCCGAAGCCATGACCTTCTGCAAACGCCTGAGCAAGAACAAAGGCAGCCATCAATTCTTCGCCTCCGTGCATTGCCACCCGCAGACCCTCGACGTACTGCGCACCCGTGCCGAGCCTCTGGGCATCGACGTGGTGGTTGGCGACGAGCGTGAACTGAGCGACGTAACGCCGTTCTTCGGCGCCCTGCTGCAATACCCGGCAAGCAACGGTGACCTGTTCGATTACCGCGAGCTGACCGAACGTTTCCACGCCGCCAACGCCCTCGTCGCCGTGGCAGCCGACCTGCTGGCCCTGACCGTGCTGACCGCACCGGGCGAGTTCGGTGCCGACGTGGCCATCGGCAGCGCACAGCGCTTCGGCGTGCCGCTGGGCTTCGGTGGCCCGCACGCGGCGTACTTCTCCACCAAGGATGCCTTCAAACGTGACATGCCGGGTCGCCTGGTCGGTGTTTCCGTAGACCGTTTCGGCAACCCGGCCCTGCGCCTGGCCATGCAGACCCGCGAGCAACATATCCGTCGCGAGAAAGCCACATCGAACATCTGCACCGCGCAAGTGCTGCTGGCCAACATCGCCAGCATGTACGCCGTGTACCACGGTCCGAAAGGCCTGACGCAGATCGCCAATCGCGTGCATCACCTGACTGCGATCCTGGCCAAAGGCTTGAGCGCATTGGGTCTGAACGTCGAGCAAGCGAACTTCTTCGACACCCTGACCGTGAAGACCGGCGCTCAAACCGCCGCCCTGCACGACAAGGCGCACGCCCAGCGCATCAACCTGCGCGTGGTCGATGGCGAACGCCTGGGCCTGTCCCTGGACGAAACCACCACTCAAGCCGACGTTGAAACCCTGTGGAGCCTGCTGTCCGACGGCAAGACCCTGCCGGACTTCGCCGCCCTCGCCGCCTCGGTGCAGAGCGCCATCCCGGCCGCGCTGGTACGTCAGTCGCCGATCCTCAGCCACCCGGTGTTCAACCGTTATCACTCGGAAACCGAGCTGATGCGCTACCTGCGCAAACTGGCGGACAAGGACCTGGCGCTGGACCGCACCATGATCCCGCTGGGTTCGTGCACCATGAAACTCAACGCCGCCAGCGAAATGATCCCGGTGACCTGGGCCGAGTTCGGTGCCCTGCATCCGTTCGCCCCGGCCGAGCAAAGCGCGGGTTATCAGCAATTGACCGACGAACTGGAAGCCATGCTGTGCGCTGCGACCGGCTACGACTCGGTATCCTTGCAACCGAACGCCGGCTCCCAGGGTGAATACGCAGGTCTCTTGGCGATCCGTGCCTACCACCAGAGCCGTGGCGAAGACCGCCGCGACATCTGCCTGATCCCGTCGTCGGCCCACGGCACCAACCCGGCCACCGCTCAGATGGCCGGTATGCGTGTGGTCGTGACCGCGTGCGATGCCCGTGGCAACGTCGACATCGAAGACCTGCGCGCCAAGGCCATCGAGCACCGCGAGCACCTCGCCGCGCTGATGATCACCTACCCGTCGACCCACGGCGTGTTCGAAGAAGGCATCCGCGAAATCTGCGGCATCATTCATGACAACGGCGGCCAGGTGTACATCGACGGCGCCAACATGAACGCCATGGTCGGCCTCTGCGCGCCGGGCAAGTTCGGCGGCGACGTGTCGCACCTGAACCTGCACAAGACCTTCTGCATCCCCCACGGTGGTGGCGGCCCGGGCGTTGGCCCGATCGGTGTGAAATCGCACCTGGCGCCGTTCCTGCCGGGCCACGCACACATGGAGCGCAAGGAAGGCGCCGTTTGCGCGGCACCGTTCGGCAGCGCGAGCATCCTGCCGATCACCTGGATGTACATTCGCATGATGGGTGGCGCGGGCCTCAAGCGTGCTTCGCAGCTGGCGATCCTCAATGCCAACTACATCTCCCGTCGCCTCGAAGAGCACTATCCCGTGCTGTACACCGGCAGCAACGGCCTGGTGGCGCATGAGTGCATCCTCGACCTGCGTCCATTGAAAGACAGCAGCGGCATCAGCGTCGATGACGTGGCCAAGCGCCTGATCGACTTCGGTTTCCACGCGCCGACCATGTCGTTCCCGGTAGCCGGCACGCTGATGATCGAGCCGACCGAAAGCGAATCCAAGGAAGAACTGGACCGCTTCTGCGACGCCATGATCCGCATCCGCGAAGAAATCCGCGCGGTGGAAAACGGCACCCTGGACAAGGACGACAACCCGCTGAAAAACGCTCCGCACACTGCCAAGGAACTGGTGGGCGAGTGGTCGCACCCGTACAGCCGCGAGCAAGCGGTTTACCCTGTTGCGTCGCTGATCGAAGGCAAGTACTGGCCGCCGGTCGGTCGCGTCGACAACGTGTTTGGCGACCGCAACCTGGTCTGCGCCTGCCCTTCGATCGAAAGCTACGCTTAAACCAATGAGGGGGCGGATTGATCCGCCCCCGATTTCCAGAACACCCCACAACCCTGTGGGAGCGAGCTTGCTCGCGATGACGGACTGACAGCCACCATCAATGTCGACTGAACGACCGCTATCGCGAGCAAGCTCGCTCCCACAGGGATCTGTGCCAAGTCTTATGTTCCGTGAATTCCTATAACAAGAAACCGGAGAACCACCATGTCGTTAAGCGTGTTCGACCTGTTCAAGATTGGCATCGGCCCCTCCAGCTCCCACACCGTCGGTCCCATGCGCGCCGCTGTACGCTTCGTCGAAGGCCTGCGCCGTGAAGGGCTGCTGACGGCCACCACCTGCGTCAAGGTCGAGCTGTACGGCTCGCTCGGCGCCACCGGCAAGGGTCACGGCAGTGACAAGGCTGTGCTGCTGGGCCTGGAAGGCGAACACCCGGACACCGTGGATACCGAAACCGTCGCTGCGCGCCTGCAAGAGATTCGCAGCAACGCACGCTTGAACCTGCTCGGCGAACACAGCATTGCGTTCAACGAGAAAGAACACCTGGCGATGATTCGCAAACCCTTGCCCTATCACCCCAACGGCATGATTTTTCGCGCCTTCGATGCGGCGGGTTTGCAGATCCGCAGCCGCGAGTACTACTCGGTGGGTGGCGGGTTTGTCGTTGATGAGGACGCAGCAGGCGCCGACCGCATCGTCGAAGACGCCACACCCCTGACCTTCCCCTTCAAAAGCGCCAAGGACCTGCTCGCTCATTGCGCCAAATACGGCCTGTCGATCAGCCAGGTGATGCTGACCAACGAAAGCGCCTGGCGCCCGGAAGCGGAAACCCGCGCCGGCCTGCTGAAGATCTGGCAGGTCATGCAGGACTGCGTCGCCGCCGGTTGTCGTAATGAAGGCATCCTGCCCGGTGGCTTGAAGGTCAAGCGCCGGGCGGCTGCGCTGCATCGGCAATTGTGCAGCAACCCTGAGTCGTCCTTGCGCGATCCGCTGTCAGTGCTGGACTGGGTCAACCTGTACGCCCTGGCCGTCAACGAAGAAAACGCCAACGGCGGACGCGTGGTCACGGCACCCACCAATGGTGCGGCCGGGATCATTCCAGCGGTGCTGCATTACTACATGCGCTTTATCCCCGGCGCGAATGACGACGGGGTAGTGCGTTTTCTCCTCACTGCCGCCGCCATCGGCATTCTGTACAAGGAAAACGCCTCGATTTCCGGCGCCGAAGTGGGCTGTCAGGGTGAAGTCGGCGTCGCCTGCTCGATGGCCGCCGGCGCCTTGTGCGAGGTGCTTGGCGGCAGCGTGCAACAAGTGGAGAACGCCGCGGAAATCGGCATGGAACACAACCTCGGGCTGACCTGCGACCCGATTGGCGGGCTGGTGCAGGTGCCTTGCATCGAGCGCAACGCCATGGGTTCGGTCAAGGCCATCAATGCGGTGCGCATGGCCATGCGTGGCGACGGGCAACACTTCGTCTCCCTCGACAAGGTCATCCGCACCATGCGCCAGACCGGCGCCGACATGAAAAGCAAATACAAGGAAACCGCCCGTGGCGGTTTGGCGGTCAACATTATCGAGTGCTGATGCGCGCTCATCTGCACCCTTCTTCAGGAGCTGAATATGTCCACCGAACAACTGTTGAAAACCCCGTTGCACGCACTGCACATCGAACTCGGCGCGCGCATGGTGCCGTTCGCCGGCTATGACATGCCGGTGCAATACCCGCTGGGCGTGATGAAAGAACACCAGCACACCCGCGACCAGGCCGGGCTGTTCGATGTCTCGCACATGGGCCAGATCCGCCTGACCGGCGCCGATGCCGCCAAGGCCCTGGAAACCCTGGTGCCGGTTGACATCATCGACCTGCCGGTGGGCATGCAGCGTTACGCGATGTTCACCAATGCGACGGGCGGCATCCTCGATGACCTGATGGTCGCCAATCTGGGCAACGACGAACTGTTCCTGGTGGTCAACGCCGCTTGCAAGGATCAGGACCTGGCCCACCTGCGCAAGCACATCGGTGAGCAGTGCACGATCGAGCCTTTGTTCGAAGAGCGTGCGCTGCTCGCCCTGCAAGGCCCGGCTGCCGTGACGGTACTGGCACGCCTGGCCCCTACAGTGGCGAAGATGACCTTCATGCAGTTCGCCCGCGTGAAGCTGCTGGGCGTGGACTGTTTTGTCAGCCGCTCGGGTTACACCGGCGAAGACGGTTTCGAAATTTCCGTCCCCGCCGCCAACGCTGAAGCACTGGCTCGCGCCCTGCTGGCCGAGCCGGAAGTGGCCGCCATCGGCCTGGGCGCCCGCGACTCCCTGCGCCTGGAGGCGGGCTTGTGCCTGTACGGGCATGACATGAACACCGACACCAGCCCGATCGAAGCGAGCCTGCTGTGGGCGATCTCCAAGCCGCGTCGCGCCGATGGCGCACGGGCCGGCGGCTTCCCTGGCGCAGAAACCGTGTTCGCCCAGCAACAGGCAGGTGTCAGCCGCAAGCGCGTCGGCCTGTTACCGCAGGAACGCACACCGGTGCGCGAGGGCGCCGAGATCGTCAACGAAGCCGGCGACATCATCGGTAGCGTCTGCAGCGGCGGTTTCGGGCCGACCCTGGGCGGGCCGCTGGCCATGGGTTATGTCGACAGCGCCTATATCGCACTGGACACACCCGTCTGGGCGATTGTGCGTGGGAAAAAGGTGCCTTTGCTTGTAAGCAAAATGCCATTTGTTCCACAACGCTACTATCGCGGCTGATTGAATGTTCCTATAAGTAACGCGGTTGCGTTAACTGTGCACTAATGTGTAACGCAACCGCCATAAAATAGTGCATTGTTTGGCTCTAAGCTTCGATTATGAACTTTGCTTATAACGATCGAAAACATTTGAACAGCGCTAGCGTATAAGGCCCCACTAGTGGACTGACTTTGCCATCAACCTGAGGAAATACGGGGCCTTCACAGGGCTTGTTTTTTCTCCCGTAGTTGGCGTAGAGTTTGTTCACTGTGTTTGCATGGGTCGCTTGGAATCGTGACCTGGGCAGTAGCCTACAAGTTAGCTACATCCCGTTCGACGTCTTCTTACTCTCCTGCAACCAGCCCCAGTACTCTTTCATGAGAAGGAGACTGTCATTAATTTTTTGCGTCAAAGGAAATAAGAAATGTCCCAACGTCAGAGCGGTACCGTCAAGTGGTTTAACGACGAGAAAGGTTTTGGTTTTATCACTCCTGAAAGCGGTCCGGATCTGTTCGTGCATTTCCGCGCCATCCAGGGCAACGGCTTCAAGAGCCTGAAAGAAGGCCAGAAAGTGACTTTCATCGCCGTGCAGGGCCAGAAAGGCATGCAGGCTGACGAAGTACAAGCAGAAGCCTAATCTTCTGTAACGAAAAAGCCCCTGATGCTGACATCAGGGGCTTTTTTGTGCGCGCAAATCCGTAAAATGGCTTCTTTTTCCGCCGAGAGCCTGCCATGTCGAAACACCTGCTTACTCCCCAGGGCGACTTTCCTGCCGCTGGTCTGGGTCGTCGTCTGGCAGCCATGTTCTATGATTTCCTGCTGTGCACCGCCCTGCTGATCGTCACCAGCGGCATCTACAAGATGATCCAGATGGCGATCATCGGCGAAGAAAGGATGCGCACCCTGACCGAAGCCGGCGCGCTGGACGGCGATCCCCTGCTCTCCACAGTCCTGCTGTTCGTACTGTTTGGCTTCTTCGCCAAATTCTGGACCTGGTCGGGTCAGACCCTGGGCATGCAGGTCTGGTGCATTCGCGTCCAGAACGCCGACGGCTCATCCATCAGCCTGTGGCAGGCGCTGTTGCGCTTTGTGGTGTCGATCGCTTCCTTGCTGTGTGTTGGCCTTGGGTTCTTCTGGTCGCTGTTCGACAAACAGCAACGCAGCTGGCATGACATGTATTCCAACACCCGGCTTGTGCGGATTCCAAAGAAGACCAAATAATTTCCCGACGCAGAAACCACTGTGGGAGCGAGCTTGCTCGCGATGGCGTAGTGTCAGTCAATTTCAATGGTGACTGATACGCCGCTATCGCGAGCAAGCTCGCTCCCACAGTTTTTTGTGCTTGGTTGAAAGATCTTATGCGTTACCCGCCAGTTTCATCCGCGCCGCCTGGGTGAAGTCCAGCATCCGCTTGAGCGGTCGAATCGCCTGCGGGATCAGCGCCGGATCGACAAAGATCTCGTTCGCGCCTTCTTTCAACGCCTTGAGCGTGCGCTCAAGGGTGTTCATGGCCATCCACGGGCAATGTGCGCAACTGCGGCACGCCGCGCCGTTACCCGCCGTAGGGGCTTCGATAAAGACCTTGTCCGGGCACAGCTGCTGCATCTTGTAGAAGATGCCGCGGTCGGTGGCAACGATCAGCGTCTTGTTCGGCAGGCTCTGTGCCGCCGCGATCAACTGGCTGGTGGAGCCCACGGCGTCGGCCAGCTCAATCACCGAAGTCGGCGACTCCGGGTGCACCAGGATCGCCGCATCCGGGTACAGCGCCTTCATGTCTTCAAGCTGCTTGGACTTGAACTCTTCGTGAACGATGCAGGCACCGTCCCACAGCAGCATGTCGGCACCGGTCTGACGCTGGATGTAGGTACCCAGATGCTTGTCCGGGCCCCAGATGATGGTCTCGCCGTTGTCCATCAGGCTTTCGACGATTTCCAGCGCACAGCTTGAAGTCACCACCCAATCCGCGCGGGCTTTTACCGCAGCGGAAGTGTTGGCGTACACCACGACCGTGCGCTCCGGGTGTTGATCGCAGAACGCGGAAAACTCGTCCACCGGGCACCCCAGGTCGAGCGAACAGGTCGCTTCGAGGGTCGGCATCAGCACGCGTTTCTCCGGATTGAGGATCTTGGCCGTCTCCCCCATGAACTTCACGCCGGCGACCACCACGGTCTTGGCCGGATGGGCATTGCCGAAGCGGGCCATCTCCAGCGAGTCGGAGACACAGCCCCCCGTCTCTTCGGCCAGCGCCTGAATGACAGGGTCACAATAGAAGTGGGCCACCAGCACCGCGTCCTGAGCCTTGAGCTCGGCAGCGATGGCGGCACGGTAGTAAGCCTCTTCATCGGCGGTCAGCGGTTTGGGCTGTTTGGCGTCGAGGTGGGCTTGAACCAGAAGGCGTTCGGATATTTGCGTCATGTTCGCAAGACCTGCAAGCGCATTCGCGCGAAAGTCGAGTATACACCCGGCTCCGGACCCTTCAGGGTACCGCCGGGAAAGTGGGTATTCATCAGGTACGGACAGCGTTGAAGCTGCGCAAGGCTACAGAATATCCGACAGATGCAAAAGATGATTCTGACCTGCGCCTTGCGCAGCAGCCCGAAGCGAGGCGGACTTGAATCGCAGGCAAAAAAAAATCCGGAAATCCTCACTTGCGTGGGCCTTCCAGACTTTTAAAACTGCTAAAAATGGTGGGTCGTGTGGGATTCGAACCTACGACCAATTGGTTAAAAGCCAACTGCTCTACCAACTGAGCTAACGACCCGCTGTGTGGTGGCGCGTATAATACTGATTTTTAAGGACTATTCAACACCTATTTTGAAAATAATCAAAAATAAGGTGTTGGATCGCTGATTCCGGCCGCTGCAAAGCCTTCCGCGCGCAGTCGGCAGCTGTCGCATTTGCCGCACGCACGGCCATCATCGTCGGCCTGATAGCAGGAAACGGTCAGCCCGTAGTTCACGCCAAGCTTCACGCCCGCCTGGACGATCTGCGCCTTGCTGAGGTTTTGCAGCGGCGCCTGAATGCGGAAGCCATTGCCTTCCACGCCGGCCTTGGTTGCCAGGTTGGCCATGCGCTCGAACGATTCGATGAACTCGGGACGGCAGTCCGGGTAACCGGAGTAATCCACCGCATTGACGCCGATGAAGATGTCCCGCGCACCGAGCACTTCAGCCCAGCCCAGGGCCAGGGACAGGAACACCGTGTTTCGCGCAGGCACGTAAGTGACAGGAATGCCCTCACCCAGCTCTTCCGGTATATCGATGCTGCGGTCGGTCAGCGCCGAGCCGCCCATGCCGTTCAGGTTCAGGCCGATCACCTTGTGCTCCACCACCCCCAGATCCCGCGCCACGCGCTCGGCGGCGTACAGTTCGGCGTGAGAGCGCTGACCGTAGTCGAAACTCATGGTGTAGCAGCTGTAGCCTTCGGCGCGCGCCATGGCCACCACGGTCGCCGAGTCCAAGCCACCGGACAGCAGGATGACTGCACGTTTTTCAGCAGTGTTGAGTTGTTCAGTCATTTCAGCGCCCCGGCTCGTCATTCCATAGATATTTATGCAGCTGCAATTGCAAACGCACTGGCAGGTTGTCCGCCACCACCCAGTCCGCCAGGTCCCGGGCATTGAGATCATGGTGGCTTGGCGAGAACAGGACTTCGCCGGCGCGCTGGTCCAGACCGTACTGGATCAGTTTGGAAACGGACCAGTCATAGTCCTCCCGCGAACAGATGACAAACTTCACCTGATCGTTGGGCGTAAGCAGCTCGATGTTTTCGTAGCGATTGCGGTGCGCTTCCTTCGAACCCGGGGTTTTCAGGTCGACAACGCGACTGACCCGGGAATCTACTGCCGAGATATCGATAGAGCCACTGGTTTCCAGTGACACTTCGTAACCGGCGTCGCACAAGCGCTTGAGCAAGGGAATGGCGTTGGGTTGCGCCAGGGGCTCGCCGCCCGTAACACAGACATAACGCGGGCGGAAACCGGCGACCTGCTCGAGGATGTCGTCGAGGGTGCGAATGGTTCCGCCAGTGAACGCGTAGGCGCTGTCGCAGTATTGGCAACGCAACGGGCAACCGGTCAGGCGCACAAAAACCGTGGGCAGGCCGGCAGTCCGAGTTTCACCCTGCAACGAGTAGAAAACTTCGGTGATTCTCAATGTGTATTGCATAGTCGCCACGGGCGTAACAGCTAAACAGGCTGTCCGCCTCCGTCAGGCACTTCAAGGAACCCCGGCAATGCGCAGATCCCAAAAAGCGTGTTTCAGAAAAAGGGGGTGAATTCTAACGAAAAAACCCGCGACAAGCGCGGGTTTCTTTGAAACGGCTCAAGCCGCCTTACATTTTCTGCAGGTCACGCTGCGCCAGCTGAGCAGCGGAAGTGCCCGGATACTGGGACACCACCTGCTGCAGAATGCCCTTGACCCGGTCGGTATGACCGAGACGGCGCTCTACATCAGCGAGCTTGTACAGCGAATCAGGCACCTTGGCGTGCTTGGGATACAGCTGCGAAACCTTGGCAAACGCCTGACCTGCACCTTGCAGATCGCCTTTGGCCAGGTTCACTTCGCCCAGCCAGTACTGGGCGTTGCCCGCGTACTGACTGTTCGGGTATTTGCGCAGGAATGCGGCGAAAGCCTGGCTGGCCTTGTCGAAATCCTTGGCCTTGATCAGGTCGAAGGCAGCATCGTAATAGAGCTTTTCCTTCGCCGGATCTGCCGGTTCGCTACCCGCGGCAGGTGCTTGAGCGGCGGCTGCGCCAGCTGCTGCACCTGCGGCTGCACCGGGGGCGTTCAATTCACCACCGGTGGAAGAATTTTCAGGAGTCGCGGCTGGTGCAACGCCGGTTCCTATGCGCCGATCAAGATCCTGGTATCGCTCCAGGCTTTCCTGCTTCATGCGCGCTACATCATTTTGCAGTTCTTCGATCACACCCTGTTGGCGCGAGATCTGCTCCTGCATTTGTTGCAGTTGGTTGAACAGCTGGCCCTGTGCCGAGACAGGGGTCGAAACCCCTCCCCCGGCATAGGCGCCGTTCGTACCGTAACCTGCAGGCGGATAACTGCTCCCGCTATTGTTATAGCCGGAGTCATTATCGACCACAGGAACCGCAGCCCACGCCGCAAGCGGCGCGAGGCTGAGAGCCAGGACAGTTACAGCACGACGGCACGTTCGCATGACGAATTACTTACGCAGTTCGACGCGACGGTTTTGAGCCCAGGACTGCTCGTCGTTGCCGGTAGCAACTGGACGCTCTTCGCCGTAGGAAACCAGTTCCAGCTGAGCTGGGGAAACACCTTGCAGTACCAGGTAGCGCTGAACGGCTTTCGCACGACGCTCGCCCAGTGCCATGTTGTACTCACGAGTACCACGTTCGTCGGTGTTGCCTTCCAGAACAACGCGAGCGCCGTTTGCTTTCAGGTCTTTGGCGTGAACGTCCAGAGCGCGCATGGCTTCTGGCTTCAGGTCCGAGCTGTCGTATTCGAAGTAGAAAGTGGTGATAGCGCGCAGTGCAGCTTCTTCGCTCAGGGAGCCGTCAACTGCACCAGTGTTTGCGCCGTAACCAGCGTTTGGATCTACCGCGCCTTCACCGGCATTGTCGCCGCCTTTGGACGAGCAACCTACAGCTACAGCCATGGCCAGTGCCAGCGCAGCAAATTTACCAAACTTCAGCATTTCCATCGTGAAACTCCTAATGAACCCCAGTGTGTTAAGTAAAACGTATAGCGCCGCGTCAGTTCAGGTAAGGGGACCAGGAAGGTTCTCTGACTTCGCCTTGTGCGGTAGGAAGCGGGAGCCTTACGCGTCCATTGATGGACACGAGCATCAAGACTCCCCGGCCCTGCTGGCGGGTGGCGTAGATTACCATGGTGCCGTTGGGCGCGACAGTAGGCGACTCGTCCAGAGTGCTATCAGTGAGGATTTTTACACTACCGCGCTGCAAATCCTGGGCCGCCACCTTGAAATTGGTGAAGCCATCCTGACGGTGAATCATGACAAGCGTCTTTTCATCAGCCGACAATTTAGGGTTGGCGTTGTAGTTGCCGACGAAAGTCACGCGTTCTGCACCGCCGCCACCCGCGCTGGTCTTGTAGATCTGCGGTTTGCCGCCACGGTCGGAAGTGAAGTAGATGGTCGATCCATCCTTGCCCCAGAACGGTTCGGTGTTGATGCCAGGACCGTTGGTGACGCGGCTGATCTGACGCGAACCCAGGTTCATCACATAGATGTCCGGGTTGCCGTCTTTGGACAGCACGAACGCCAGGCGATTGCCATCCGGCGACCAGGCAGGCGCACCGTTCAGGCCTTCGAAGTTGGTGATCTGCTCACGGCGACCGGTGTCGATGTTCTGCATGAAGATACGCGGACGCTTCTGCTCGAAGGAGACATAAGCGATGCGCTTGCCATCCGGTGCGAAACGCGGCGACAGGATCGGCTCACGCGATTGCAGCAGGGTCACGGCGCGGGCACCGTCGTAGTCCGAACGCTGCAGGGTGTAGCGAGTGTTGTTCTCGGAGAAACGCTCGGCCGTTACGTACAGCAGGCGAGTCGAGAAGGCACCCTTGATACCCGTGAGTTTTTCGAACGACTGGTCGGAGATGTAGTGCGCCATGTCGCGCAACTGATCGACACCGCCCGACACGCTGCCGGTCAGCACTTGCTGCTCGGTGGCTACGTTGAACAGTGCATATTGCACCTGCAGGCGACCGCCCGCCGGAACAATGCTGCCGACCATGACGTACTGGGCACCGAGTGCCTTGAAGTCACGGAAGATGATTTCGCCGGCCTGGCTCGGCTGGCTGATCATGTTCTGCTTTGGAATCGGCGAGTAGTAACCCGAGTTGCGCAGGTCGTTACCGATGATTTCCGCCATGTCGTCCGGCAGCACGCTACCGCCCTGGAAGCCGAACGGTACAACGGCGATCGGGGTCGCCCGATCGCTGCCGCTGGTAACCAGAATGTTTTTCTCATCTGCCATCGCCATCCCTGCCATGCAGCAGATAACGACCAGCATTCCTCGAAGAAGGTTTCTCACAAGGCTAGATCCTCAGGTGTGAATGTCATCTTGAATGAACGATACGGAGCGAAATCACTCGGCTTCATTCCCTGCATTTCTGTCAAACGTCCAATATTCTTCACTGCTGCAACAGCCGATGCGTCAAACGGACCGTCGCCACTGGACCTGGACACGCTGACCGAAGTCACCGTACCGTCCGGCAACATGCCGATTTGCAACACGACCGTCATGCCTTTGCGTGCCGAAGGTGGACGAGCCCAGCCTTCCGCTGCTCGCGCACGAATCAGGTCATCGAAACTGCCGGCGACTTCGTCACCCTGCTCATCGGCCAAGGCCTGCTGACGCTGCGGCGTATCGGAAAGCAAATCTGCCAGGGCCTGGGCCTTTTTGTCTTCGGCGGATTTACGCGCCGCTTCCTGCGATTTCTTCTTCGCAGCATCGGCAGCAGCTTTCTTCTTCGCTTCTTCGGCGACTTTCTTCTTCGCCTCTTCAGCCTCGGCTTTCTTCTTGGCGTCTTCCGCGGCTTTCTTCTTCGCGTCTTCGACGATCTTTTTCTTGGCTTCTTCAGCGGCCGCTTTCTTGGCCTCTTCTTCAGCAGCCTTCTTGGCTTCTTCTTCAGCTTTCTTCTTGGCTATATCAGCCAATTGTTTCTCTTCTGCCTTCTTGGCTTGCGCGGCTTTCTTCGCGTCGTCGGCTTTCTTGGCTTCATCAGCCTTTTGAGCCTCGTCCGCTTTCTTCGCCTCGTCGGCCTTCTTGGCTTCCTCGGCCTTTTGAGCCGCCTCTTCTTTCTTTTGTTCCGCAGCCTTCACCGCTTCCTGCTCGACCTTTTTCTGCTCCATCTGCTCGACTTCGGTCTGACGCGCAGCAGATTTCTGCGCCTCTCCGGCAATCTTCTGATTGGTCTGGGTGGTCGCCCGACTTTTCGATTTCAGCTGGTACAGGGTCGCCTGGACAATCGGCTTGGCCGGCGGCAGCTCCGGGGTAAAGGCAAAACTGACGAACAACATGCCGAACACCAGCACGTGCAAGCCAATCGCCCAGACACTAGGCCAGAAGTAGCTTTCCGAGGCGGACGGCTCTCGCTGTTGCTGCATCAGGGCGCCTCGGTAATCAAGCCAACATTACCGACACCGGCTTTCTGCAACCCGCCCATGGCCCCCATGACGGAACCGTAATCGACGGATTTGTCGCCGCGAATGAAGACCTGGGTGTGCTTGCCGCCTTCGTTGCCGACGCGAATGATCTTGGTCACCGCGTCAGTCATCTGCGGCAAGGTCATGGCCCGGTCCTGCTGCTTGTCCGTGTCGACTTCGCTGCCAAGGTTCCAGTAGTAGGTCTTGTCGGATTTGATGGAAATGGTCAGGACCTGGGTGTTGTTGTCCTGCGGCAAGGCTTCGCTGGAAACCTTGGGCAGATCAACTTTCACGCCCTGATTGAGCATCGGCGCGGTCACCATGAAGATGACCAGCAGCACCAACATCACGTCGATGTAGGGCACCACGTTCATCTCGGCGACCGGCTTGCGCTTTTTGCGAGCTCGAGCGATTAAAGCCATTGGAAATTACCTGCTTATTCTTCGCTGGTGTGCACTTTGCGGTGCAGGATCGCCTGGAACTCGTCGGCGAAGGTGTAGTAGCGGCCCAGCAGGGTTTCGCTGCGAGCAGCAAAACGGTTGTAAGCGATAACGGCTGGAATGGCCGCGAACAGACCGATCGCCGTGGCGATCAGTGCTTCGGCGATACCCGGGGCCACAGTGGCCAGGGTCGCTTGCTGGGCGGTGGCCAGGCCACGGAAGGAGTTCATGATCCCCCAGACGGTACCGAACAGACCGATGTAGGGGCTGACGGAACCGACAGTGGCGAGAAAGGGCAGGCTCTGTTCGAGCTTTTCTTCCTCGCGGGAAATCGCAACGCGCATGGCACGGGCCACGCCTTCCATGACCGCTTCCGGATCAACGCCTGACTGCTGGCGCAGGCGGGAGAATTCCTTGAAACCGGCACGGAAGATTTGCTCGACACCCGAATCGGGGTCCGGGTTGCTGCCGGCCTGGCGGTACAGCTTGGACAGGTCGATACCCGACCAGAAGCGCTCTTCAAAGCTCTCCAGGGCACGTCGACCGGCGCGCAGCAAGTTGCTGCGCTGAAAGATCATGATCCACGAGGTCACCGATGCGGCTACCAGGGTCAGCATTACCAGTTGCACCACGATACTGGCATTGCTGACCAGGCTCCACATGGAGGAATGGTCGACGACGTTAGCTTCCACGCTTTATCTCCTGCTTTGAGTGTGTACCCGCGCCGCTCACGTCGGCAAAGGCCGCTCGTAGAGCTTCGGGAATGGCCCGGGGTTTCAAACTTTCAGTGCGCACACAGGCCACCAGAAACTGCCCTTCGCAGAGCAGCACATTATCCGTTGCCCGCCTGACCTGCTGCTTGAAGCGCAGGCTGGCACGGTTCAATTCGATTACTTCAGCGCTTACCAGCAGTTCGTCGTCCAGTCGCGCCGGCGCGTGGTAGCGCGCTTCGCTGGAATGCACGACGAACAACAGGTCCTCCCCTGCCAGCTGTGATTGGGCAAAGCCCAGATCTCGCAGCCGCTCGGTTCGAGCCCGTTCCATAAACTTGAGGTAATTGACGTAATACACGATGCCGCCCGCATCGGTGTCCTCGTAATAAACGCGACAACGATGTGCGAAAGGCTCAAGCCCGTTTTGCGCGCGCATACTCTAGTGCTTACTCCTCAGGTTGCCAATCCGGCCAGGCAACTGTTTTTCATTGATCTGCGGCTTTCTTGCGAAAGTACGGTCCTGGGACCCTACATTGCCCGAAAAAATCAGCACGCAATGTTAATTAATCGTCACTGGCACCGAGGAACTCGTCTGCCACGGGCATTTCGCCCAATCGTGACGGAATGTTTAAACCGAAATGCAGATAGGCATGCCGCGTCACCACTCGCCCCCTTGGCGTACGCATGATGTAACCCTGCTGGATCAGGTAAGGCTCAAGTACGTCTTCAATGGTGTGACGCTCTTCGCTGATAGCGGCGGCCAGACTGTCGACCCCGACCGGCCCGCCATCGAACTTCTCGATCATGGTCAGCAACAGGCGCCGGTCCTGGTGATCGAAACCACGCTCGTCGACGTCCAGCAGGTTCAGCGCCAGGTCGGCAATCGGCTTGGTGATATGCCCCTTGGCGCGAACTTCGGCGAAATCACGCACCCGGCGCAACAGTCGGTTGGCAATTCGTGGCGTGCCACGGGCACGGCGGGCGATTTCGAAGGCGCCTTCCGGGTCCAGCGGCAAGCCGAGGATGCTCGCCGAACGACTGACGATCGTCGACAAGTCGGCGTTATTGTAGAACTCAAGACGTTGAACGATGCCGAAACGGTCGCGCAACGGGTTGGTCAGCATGCCTGCCCGGGTCGTTGCGCCGACCAGGGTGAACGGTGGCAGATCGAGCTTGATCGAACGCGCAGCCGGGCCTTCGCCAATCATGATGTCGAGCTGGAAATCCTCCATGGCCGGGTACAGCACTTCTTCAACGATGGGCGACAGGCGATGGATTTCGTCGATGAACAGCACATCGTGAGGCTCAAGGTTGGTCAACAGTGCTGCGAGATCACCCGGACGCTCCAGCACCGGGCCCGAAGTACTCTTGATCGACACCCCCATTTCCTGGGCGATGATGTTGGCGAGGGTGGTCTTGCCCAGGCCCGGTGGCCCGAAGATCAGCGTGTGATCCAGGGACTCGTTACGACCGCGAGCCGCCTGAATGAACAACTCCATCTGCTCGCGAACGGTCGGCTGGCCAATGTATTCCGCCAGGCTGACCGGGCGGATCGCCCGGTCCTGGACTTCTTCGCGCTCACGCGGACTGTGCGTGGCGGCGATCAGACGATCAGCTTCAATCACTTAGATCATTCCCTTCAAGGCGCGACGGATCATGTCTTCACTGCTCAAGCCTTTCTCCTTGATCGCAGACACCGCTTTGCTCGCTTCCTGCGGCTTGTAGCCCAGGGAGATCAAGGCGCTGACGGCGTCATTTTCAGCAGTGTTCACCGGAGCCGGTCCATCCGGCTGGTTCGGCACCAGGGCAAACATGGCCGGTACGGTTTCCCAGGCCTTGAAGCGATCCTTGAGTTCCACCAGCAAACGCTCGGCGGTTTTCTTGCCCACACCTGGCACCTTGGTCAGCGCCGAAGTGTCCTGGGACTGTACGCAACGAACCAGTTCGTCGACTTCCAGACTCGACATCAAGGCCAGCGCCAGTTTCGGCCCGACACCATTGAGGCGGATCAACTCGCGGAAAAAATCGCGCTCACGCTTGCCGACGAAACCATAGAGTAACTGTGCGTCTTCACGCACGACCAGATGAGTGTGCAACGTCAGCGGCTCACCGACCGACGGCAAGCGAAAGAGGGTCGTCATGGGCACTTCGAGTTCATAACCCAGACCGTTTACATCCAGAATCAGGTGTGGAGGCTGCTTCTCAGCCAGGGTGCCGCGCAAACGTCCAATCACGTTACAAATCCTTGAGCGTTGGCCAGCTCTGGGCCAGCGACTGATGGAGCAAGGGAGTGGCGCCGACAACCCAGGCGAAACGCCCTCACCCCATGAAAATGATTGCTGATGCTATCAGAGACGCAGGCGCCCGCCACGACTGCGTGCCGTCCCGAGACCATGGGGCAGCAGACTGGAGCGGGTATGAGCATGACAGATGGCAATGGCCAGGGCGTCCGAAGCATCGATCTGCGGCTTGCTGGTCAGCTTGAGCATGTGCATGACCATCATCTGCACCTGCTCCTTGTTGGCCGAGCCGGTACCGACCACTGCCTGCTTGACCTGGGTTGCGCTGTATTCGGCAATTTCCAGGCTTTCCTCGGCTCCCGCCACGATCGCCGCGCCACGGGCCTGCCCCAGTTTCAGGGCGGAATCAGCGTTACGGGCCATGAACACCTTTTCGATCCCCATGGTCACCGGATGGTAGGTCTGAATGATCTCCCGCACCCCGCGGTAGACAATCTGCAGTCGCTCAGGCAGCTCGCCGGCACCGGTGCGGATACAACCGGAGGCGACGTACTCGCAGCCACGGCCGGTATCACGAACCACACCGTAACCGGTGATGCGCGAACCGGGGTCGATACCAAGAATTAAAGTCATAACGCCTGCGGGATAAGAAAGAACACGATCTTCAGCTCAGCGAATAATAAATGTGGGAGCGGGCTTGCTCGCGAATGCGGACTATCAGACAACATCGTTGCTGAATATTAAACCGCTTTCGCGAGCAAGCCCGCTCCCACATGGATCGTGGCCACCCTTTAACCGAGCTGTGCGGCCACCGACTCCGGAATCTCCGCGTTGGAGTAGACGTTTTGCACGTCATCCAGGTCTTCGAGCATGTCGATCAGCTTGAGGACTTTCTCGGCGCCTTCCAGATCGAGCTCGGCGCTGGTGGTCGGCAGCATGACGATTTCCGCGTCGTCACCCTTGAAGCCCGCCGCTTCCAGTGCGTTACGCACGGAATAGAATCCGGCAAACGAGGTGAACACGTCGATCGAACCGTCTTCGTTGGTCACCACGTCATCGGCGTCGGCTTCCATGGCCGCTTCCATCAGCGCGTCTTCGTCAGCGCCGGCAGCGAAGGAGATCTGCCCCTTGCGCTCGAACAGATAGGCCACCGAACCGTCAGTCCCGAGGTTGCCGCCACACTTGCTGAACGCATGGCGAACCGCGGCCGCAGTACGGTTACGGTTGTCGGTCATGCATTCAACCATCACCGCCACGCCGCCTGGACCATAACCTTCGTAGGTCAGCTCGACCACGTCGTCGGTGTCGGCAGCGCCGGTACCGCGGGCGATGGCACGATCAATGATGTCGCGGCTCATGTTGGCACCCAGGGCCTTGTCCAGGGCCAGGCGCAGACGCGGATTGGAGCCTGGATCACCACCACCCTGACGGGCAGCAACGGTCAGCTCACGAATCCACTTGGTGAAGATCTTGCCCCTCTTGGCATCCTGACGTTCTTTGCGGTGCTTGATGTTCGCCCACTTGGAATGACCTGCCATAACTCGCTCCGAATTCTCTTTGAAACATTGCCCGCCGCGCTGTATTGCGCCGGCCGGCAAACAAAAATCTTGAACAGCTCTGCCTATAAAGAAAGGGCGCATCCGCAGATGCGCCCTTCGGGTCAGCCTTACTCGGCCTTAGGCGTTTCACGCAGACGAATGTGCAACTCGCGCAATGCCTTGGCATCCACCTGGCCCGGTGCCTGGGTCATGACATCGGCCGCGCTCTGGGTTTTCGGGAAGGCGATCACTTCACGGATCGACTGGGCGCCGGTCATCAGCATCACCAGACGGTCCAGGCCGAAGGCCAGGCCACCGTGCGGCGGAGCGCCGTATTTCAGGGCGTCGAGCAGGAAGCCGAATTTCTCTTCCTGTTCCACTTCGTTGATGCCCAGCAGACGGAAGACCGCTTGCTGCATCTCTTTGCGGTGGATACGGATCGAACCGCCACCCAGTTCGGTGCCGTTCAACACCATGTCGTAGGCACGGGACAGAGCGCCCGCCGGGTTGGCTTCCAACTCCGCCGGGGAGCACTTCGGCGCGGTGAACGGGTGGTGCAAGGCACTGAAGCTGCCGTCGTCGTTCTCTTCGAACATCGGGAAGTCAACGACCCACATCGGAGCCCATTCGCAGGTCAGCAGGCTCAGGTCGTGACCGAGCTTGATGCGCAATGCGCCCAACGCTTCGCTGACGATCTTGGCCTTGTCGGCACCGAAGAACACGATGTCGCCATCAACTGCACCAACACGATCCAGAATCACGTTGAGGTTGGCTTCAGGGATGTTCTTCACGATCGGCGATTGCAGACCGTCAACGCCATTCGCACGCTCGTTGACCTTGATGTACGCCAAGCCTTTTGCACCGTAGATGCCGACAAACTTGGTGTAGTCGTCGATCTGCTTGCGCGGCATGCTCGCGCCGCCAGGCACGCGCAGGGCGGCGATGCGGCATTTCGGGTCGTTGGCCGGGCCGCTGAACACCTTGAAGTCGACTTCCTTGAGCTGGTCGGCCACGTCAACCAGTTCCAGCGGGTTACGCAGGTCTGGCTTGTCGGAACCGTAGCGGCGCATGGCTTCTTCGAAGGTCATGTGCGGGAACTCGCCGAATTCCAGGCCCAGCACTTCCTTGAACAGGTTGCGGATCATTTGCTCGGTCAGGCCCATGATCTCTTTTTCATCGAGGAAGCTGGTCTCGATGTCGATCTGGGTGAATTCCGGCTGACGGTCGGCACGCAGGTCTTCGTCGCGGAAGCACTTGGCGATCTGGTAGTAACGGTCGAAGCCGGCCACCATCAACAGTTGCTTGAACAGCTGCGGCGATTGCGGCAAGGCGAAGAACGAACCGGCATGAGTACGGCTCGGCACCAGGTAGTCGCGCGCGCCTTCCGGGGTAGCCCGGGTCAGGATCGGCGTCTCGACGTCGAGGAAGCCGTTCTCGTCCAGGAAGCGACGGATGCTGGTGGTCATGCGCGAACGCAGACGCAGCTTCTCGGCCATTTCCGGGCGACGCAGGTCGAGGAAGCGATAGCGCAGGCGGGTTTCTTCGCCGACGTCGGAGAACTCGTTCAGCGGGAACGGCGGGGTTTCCGATTCGTTCAGCACTTCCAGCTCGTAGCCGAGGACTTCGATCATGCCCGACGCCATGTTGGCGTTGGTCGCACCGGCCGGACGCAGGCGAACCTTGCCGGTGATCTTCACGACGTACTCGCTGCGCACGCGATCGGCTGCGGCGAAGGTTTCAGCGCGGTCCGGATCGAACACGACCTGGGCCAGACCATCACGATCACGGATATCGAGGAAAATCACCCCACCGTGGTCACGGCGACGGTGAACCCATCCGCAAAGGGTAATTTCCTGGCCGTCCAGGCTTTCGTTCAGTTGGCCGCAATAATGGCTGCGCATCATGGTCGTGGTTTCACTTCTCGTAATTCGAAATTCGGTTGGAGATCCTACAGCAGCCCTGCCTTTAAAAAGTCGCCGGGTGATGCAAGAACTCGCGTGTGTCGTTCAATTCAGGTGCAGGACCTTAGTCAGCTTTGTCGCCGCCGGCCAGGTTCTTCTTGGAACCGGTCTTGAAATCGGTTTCGTACCAACCCGTGCCGCTGAGGCGAAAGCCCGGCATGGACAGCATTTTCTTAAGCTCTGGCGCCTGACAGGCAGGGCAGTCGACCAGCGGTGCATCGCTGATCTTTTGAATGGCTTCCAACTGATGACCACAGGAAGCACATTGATAATCGTACATCGGCATGGAGGTTGTCTCGGCGATCAGATTGCTACCGCACACGCAGGGTTTCGCGGCAAAGAGCGGGATTATATCCATTAAATGCGGCCTGTGCAGCCGTAAGACTGCACAGACCGACACTCTGCCGTTTTCGCCGCCCTGACTAGGCGGTGACGATGCATCCCCCTTCCTTGAGGCTGTGTACGACACAGACAACCCGCACCAATCCACTGAAATTCCTGACACCGCCATGACGCAAGTGAACTTCGCGATCCACATGGGATAACAGGCTACTGACCGAACAACCGTTGGCCCGGGCCATCCCTCCCAAAATATCCCAATAAACCTGCTCAAGCCGCAAACAGGTAGCGAAGCCATTCAATCGTACGGAGCGGGACAAGGGCTGGGCCAATCCCATATCGAATTCACGAACAAACGGATCAACCCTTACATCCCTGTGCGAACCGTATCGCCCCTCTTCTTGCCTTTGATAAACCATAACGCTGACACTCCTTTGCCATCCTGGTTTCTTAAAGCGCAACTGCCTGTCGACTTATAAAAACGCAGGTGCAAAGGTGTTTTCCAGCCGACTTTATGACCCTCGACGTAGGATAAGCCAACAACTTATGGCAGACCCTGGAGATCGTCCTACTCCGGACGTTTTCCCACACAGTGAAGCGATGCCCCCTTCAGAAACAACCTATGGAATGGCGTAGGAAAGAAGAGCGCCAAGCATCCATGCGACTGCATACACGGATCAGCAAGTCACTTGCCTTACCGCCGCCCCGGAACTTCGGGCAACCTGCGGCAAATCACCGCCAAAGAGCCGCCGGACGCCCTGATTTGAGTAGCCTGCGGCTTTGCTGTTAAATAGACGACGTGTCGCCAGTGCCTATTTTTCCGGGCACGGCGCATAGGCTGATACCGGGCACGTGTCCAACGCCTCTTTATTGTCTTGAAGCGAACCGTGCGCCATCAGCTCTTCCTTGTGAGCTGTCTTAACGTGAGTTAATCAAAATGTTGAAAATCGTCCATCTGTTGATAGGCGCAGCAGCCTTGCTGCTGTCCTTCATCCCTAGCCTGCACCCTGAAGCCTTGCCTTACCTGCAACAACCTGATGCGCTGTACCTGGCCTTTTTCGGCCTGCTCAATCTCACGCTTGCACCTGTCATCCCTTACTGGAACAAAGGTCCGCGCCACCAACTGCAAAACCTGGTCAGTGTCCTGCTGGCTCTGGCGGTAGTCCTGCAGACTCTGACGCTGATCGCGCCGATGCCTGTCATCGCCGGTCAACCTGCCGTTCTGTTCAGCCTGGTCGCAGCCCTGATCGCTGTTGCCCTGCACCTGGGTATCAGCTTCTACAAATCGTCACCGGTCGCTGCCTCGCCAAGCTACGACATGAGCAACCGCGATACCGGCACCGTCAAGTGGTTCAACACGTCCAAAGGCTTCGGCTTCATTTCCCGCGACTCCGGCGACGATATCTTCGTCCACTTCCGGGCCATTCGCGGTGAAGGCCACCGTGTCCTGGTAGAAGGCCAGCGCGTGGAATTCTCTGTCATGAATCGTGACAAGGGCCTGCAAGCCGAAGATGTGATCGCCGCACTGCCGCGTCGCTGATTCAAGGCTGAAAAAAACCGCGCACAGCCTGGCTGTACGCGGTTTTTTAATGCCTGCATGTTGGTTAGTAGTGCGGCGGTGGCGCTTCCTCTTCGAACGATTCGAACTGGCCGACCATTTCCTCCTGCCGTTTGAGCAACGCAGCCATTTGCAGTTGAAGACGCTCGACCACCCGCTGCTGCGCGACCAGCACATCATTCAATGCCTGGATGGTGTCATCCTGAAAGGCCAGGCGGCTTTCAAGGTCGGTAACGCGTTCTTCCAGGCTCATGGTTCAGCCCTCCAGAAACGTAAAGTCATCGGTCAATATCAGACGCAAACGCTCGCGAATGGCGGCAATCTGCTCCGAAGTGTAGGGTTTTGCCGGATGCCTGCCCCAAACTGGCGCTGGCCAGGCGGCATCTTCGTGCTTGCGCACAATCACGTGCATGTGCAACTGGCTGACGACATTGCCCAGCGCCGCAACATTCAATTTGTCCGCATCGAACGAGTCCTTGAGCACTTGCGAAAGCGCCGTCGTCTCCTGCCAAAGCTGCAGCTGGTCTGCGACATCCAACTGAAATATCTCGCTGATAGCCTCACGACGAGGTACCAGGATGAACCAGGGATAGTTCGAGTCGTTCGACAACAGTAACCGGCAGAGCGGAAAGTCCCCGATCGGTAACGTGTCTTGTTGAAGTCGTGGATCTAAAGCGAACACTGCGCGTACTCCCGCCGGGTCATCATTTTTCAGCTTAGCGCCCATCCAGAGGAGCGGCGCACCAAGCGACCGGACGGCAGCATACCTGTGAACGACGCACTCTTCACGGCGAACCTTGCACAGACGCCACGAATACCAGCTTAAAGCTGACAGCCTGCCCCCGTATGAGACACTTTTCGACGCCGCGCACCACCACAGAACCGGTCAGCCGAAAAAAACGCCGAAATGACTGATAAACAACGAAGAGTTCGCGTCAGTCACTCGATCAACAGGAATGAACTCAGCGCAAAATTAAAAATTTTTGCACCAAAACCGCACAGCGGGTCTACGCTGGATGCTTCGACATCCGCCATTTACTCACTGGCGGGGTGAACCGGTAACATTTTTGGTTGTCAGGCAGTCGGCCAGAAGGGTGCAACATGATGTGAGGCAAATCGTCAAGCTCACAGTAATAGCGCTTGAACACCCCGATTTTATGAGGTTTTTACAGCGTCAGAGAGTCAATTTGAAAAAACCGCAGCAAAACTTGATTTTGTGCACGCTTGTTGCATACATACCCAACATCACCTGAGTGGCACCCGCTGGAAGCGGGGGCATTCAGGCAAAAAAGACAGTGGCAAGGTAGCCCGATGGAGATTCAAACGTTTCACCAGGACTCTTTTTACCGATACCCAGGCTCAGAAAACAGCATTAAAGTTGTCAGCCCGGTTGCGTCGGAGCTCGAAATTTGCGACATCTACCTCGCTGTTTGCGACATGGTCGTAAAGAAGGCGAAAGGTTAGATACGCAAGTATCGCCAACATTGTCGGCGTGATATAAGTTTGCGCCGACACAAAAAGAAAGAGCCGCCCAGATAATAAAACAGGTGGGACGGCAGTACTCTTCTAAAACCAAAGGAGCAAATCACGATGCGCGTGATGAAGTGGAGCATGATCGCACTGGCAGTTGCAGCAGCAGCCAGTACCCAATTGGCTACGGCCGCACCTTTCGTAAGTGACCAGGCTGAAGCCAAAGGTTTTGTTGAAGACAGCTCCTTGAACTTGCTGGTTCGCAACTACTACTTCAACCGTGACCGCAAAGATGGCGCCACCGACCAGAAAGACTGGACCCAAGGTATCTGGGGCAACTTCAGCTCCGGTTACACCCAAGGCCTGATCGGTGTCGGCGTTGATGCGTACGGTTACCTGGCAATCAAGCTGGACGGTGGCGACGGCACCGGTGGCACCGGCAACATGAGCCGTGACGCTGATGGCGAAGTTAACGACAGCCAGGGCAAAGCCGGCGGCGCCGTTAAATTCCGCGTATCGAAAACCGAGCTGAAAGTCGGCGATATGCAGCCAAGCACTTCCCCAGTGTTCGCTGTGGGCGGCTCCCGCATCCTGCCGCAAACTGCCAGCGGTATCCAACTGCAGAGCAGCGAAATCAAAGACCTTGACCTCGAAGCCGGTCACTTCTACTCGGCAAGCAGCCAGGACAGAAACGCCCGTGACGGCGACCTGTGGGCAACCTACGCCGGCGTTAGCGCCAACAAGATCGACTACTTCGGCGGCAAGTACGGCATCACCGACAACCTGTCGGCTTCGCTGTACGGCGCCAAGCTGGAAGACATCTGGAACCAGTACTACGCCAACCTGAACTACACCATCCCGCTGGGCGGCGACGAATCGCTGAACCTGGACGGTAACATCTACAACACCAAAGACACTGGTGATGCCAAAGCCGGCGATATCAGCAACACCACGTACTCCCTGGCTGCTGCTTTCTCGTTCATGAAAGCACACACCATTACCCTGGGCTTCCAGAAGGTCAACGGTGACACTCCGTTCGACTACATCGGTGTGGGCAAGAACAACCGCGGCGGCGACTCGATCTTCCTCGCCAACTCCATCCAGTACTCTGACTTCAACGCTCCGAACGAGAAGTCTGCCCAGGTTCGTTACGACCTGAAAATGGCTGAGTACGGCGTTCCAGGTCTGAGCTTCATGACCCGTTACGTTAAAGGCTGGGACATCGACGGTACCAACACTCCAGCCAACAGCGCTTACGCTGGCCTGTACGGTGCGGATGGCAAGCACAACGAGACCAACTTCGAAGCCAAGTACGTTGTTCAGACTGGCCCGGCAAAAGACCTGTCCTTCCGTATTCGTCAAGCATGGCACTTCGCTAACGCTGACGAAGGTGAAGGCGACGTGAAAGAGTTCCGTTTCATCGTCGACTACCCGCTGTCGGTTTTGTAATCGCATCCAGTTAGTTTGCGGTAACAAAACAAAAGGCCCATCTTCGGATGGGCCTTTTTTGTTGTCCGTGCAAATTGTTCAATTATTGAACAACCGCCCTACATGTCTGACCGAAAAGTCAGGCATATATGACAAAGTCAATCACTGCACTGCGGACTCCTGAACCACGCGAATAACCCGCTGTGGAAATGGAATATCGATGCCGGCCTCTCTCAAACGATCACGGGACAGTTCGTTGAACATGAACATCACATCCCAATAATCCGCTGTCTTCACCCAGACACGCAGGGAAACAGTGATAGAACTGTCACCCAATGTCGAAATGACTGCCTGAGGTTCCGGGTCAGTCAATACACGCGGATCCGTGGCCAACTCCAGCAACACTTCCCGAGCTTTCTGCAAGTCCGCTTCATAATCGACGCCCACATCAAACACGACTTTGCGGGTCGGCTGGCGATTGGTGTTGGTGATAATGCCGTTGGACAGATTACCGTTGGGTACGATGATGGTCTTGTTGTCACCGGTGCGCAGTACGGTATGGAAAATCTGGATGCTGTCGACGGTGCCGGCAACCCCCTGAGCCTCGATCCAGTCGCCGATTCGAAACGGACGGAACAGCAAGATCAACACGCCGCCGGCGAAGTTCGCCAGGCTGCCCTGCAAAGCCAGGCCAATGGCCAGGCCCGCCGCACCAATCGCTGCCACAAACGAAGTGGTTTCCACACCGATCATCGAGGCTACGCTGACGACCAGCAGGATCTTGAGGATGATATTCGCCAGGCTGCTGATAAAGCCCTGCAGCGCCAGGTCGGCATTGCGCAATGCAATCAGACCGCCGAGCTTTTTCGTGACTTTGTTGATCAGCCACCAGCCGATGGCCAGGGTGATGACCGCCAGCAGTACGCGACTGCCGTATTCCATGATCATCGGGATCCAGGTTTGGGATACCTTGACCAGGTTGTCTACCTCAGCGCTTAAATCCATCTACTTTCTCCTGTTTTCCGGCTATGCGGCATGCGTAAAAAAAGCGGCAGAAAGATCGAACCGCGACGGGTTCAATCGTTTCTGCCGTTGCTTGGGTCTGCGACGTCACAAACGCCAAGAGGTTCCCGCTCAAGGTCAGTCGCGGAAGTTGTTGAACTGCAGCGGCATACCGAACTCCTTGGCCCGCAGCACAGCAATGGCTTCTTGCAGGTCATCACGCTTCTTGCCGGTAATACGAACCTGCTCGCCCTGAATGGCTGCCTGGACCTTGAGCTTGGCATCTTTGACGTGAGCAACGATTTTCTTCGCCAGCTCCTTGTCGATGCCTTCCTTGAGGACGGCTTCCTGCTTCATCAGCTTGCCCGACGCGAAGGCATCCTTGACTTCGAGGCACTGCACGTCGATTTTGCGCTTGACCAGAGCCAGCTTGAGGATCTCAATCATCGCTTCGAGCTGGAAATCCGCTTCTGCGGTCAGGTTGACGGTCAGGTCTTTTTCCTTGAACTCGAAGCTGCCTTTGCCTTTCAGGTCATAACGACGATCGAGCTCCTTGACGGCGTTCTCGACCGCGTTGGTGACTTCGTGTTTGTCCAGTTCGGATACCACGTCGAACGACGGCATGTAATCTCTCCAAATTTAAAGGCGCACCGATGGAGCGCGCCTGGCTTGCGGTTAAAATCCGCGCTGATTATAACGGGTCTTTCCCATCATTCACTGTGAGCTGCCGATGCACGCCTTAAACAGAGCAAAAAGCTGATGTCCACCACCTGGCATGTACTCGGCGCCGGCAGCCTCGGCACTTTATGGGCAACACGTCTGGCACGGACTGGCGTGCCGGTCAGGCTGATCCTGCGGGACACCGCGAGACTGCAGGCCTATGAAGCTGCAGGTGGATTGACACTGGTGGAACACGGCCAGGCGCAACACTACGCCGTGCCCGCCGAAACAGCGGACAGCAGCGAGCCGATCAACCGCCTGCTGGTGGCGTGCAAGGCCTACGATACCGAAAGCGCGGTGGCCCGACTGGCGTCACGCCTGGCCCCCGACGCCGAACTGATCCTGCTGCAAAATGGCCTGGGCAGCCAGGACGCGGTGGCCGCACAGGTTCCCCAGGCACGCTGCATCTATGCCTCGAGCACAGAAGGCGCCTTCCGCGATGGCGATTGGCGCGTGGTGTTTGCAGGACATGGCTTCACCTGGCTGGGGGATGCGAGCCATCCGGTCGCGCCGATCTGGCTCGATGACTTGAGCGCTGCCGGCATCCCTCACGAGTGGAGCACCGATATTCTGACCAGGCTGTGGCGCAAGCTGGCTCTCAACTGTGCGATCAACCCGCTGACGGTGCTGCACGATTGCCGCAACGGCGGTTTGCAGCAACATCAGTGCGAAGTGGCCACCCTGTGCGGTGAACTGGTGGAGTTGCTTGAGCGTTGCGGTCAGCCGGCAGCCGCCGAAAACCTGCAGCAAGAAGTCGAACGGGTGATTCACGCCACCGCGGCCAACTACTCGTCGATGCATCAGGACGTCACGAGCCAGCGCCGCACGGAAATCAGCTACCTGCTGGGCTACGCCTGCAAAGTGGCCGGGCGTCATCAACTGAACCTGCCTCACCTCAATCAACTTCAGGCAAGGTTGATCGCACGCCTGCAAAGCCTTGGATTGCCCAGCGACTGAGCAGCGGCTACGCTGGCCACTTGTTCCTTGTCTGCGATGAATCCGATGCCATTGCGCCAGCGCCTTGAAAACCTGCCCGTCGGCCAGAAACTGCTGGCCGCCCTGCTGGTACTGATGGTCACCGTCCTGCTGGTTGCCAACCTGACCTTTATCAGCGCCGCGTACTACATCTCCCAGGAAAGCATGGCGCCCCAGGCCCTGCAGACCATCGGCCGGCTTGTATCCAACCCCAGCCTGGCCTCCGAAGCCCTGGCGTCACCGCAAAGCGCCGAGCGCCTGCTGAATGAACTCAACAGCTATTCACCGTTGCGCGCGGCAGCCCTGTATGACGCAAAGGGTGAGCGGTTGGCGCAATTGCAGCATGGCGACAATCTGGAGCTGCCCAAACATTTCCGGCATATCGAAGACTGGCAGGTCACCGAGTTTCGCACCAATCAAGTCATCACTTTGGCCCGCCCCGGCGCTGCACCGGGACATTTGCTGCTGGTCGCCAGCAGTGAACTGCCAGTGGCGTTCTACACCGGGACCCTGACGGCCAGCCTGGGCATTCTGATCTTCAGCGTGCTGCTGTGGCTGATCATTGCCCGCCAGATCAAGCGCCTGATCACCCGGCCGATCCACCAGCTTGAAGAGTTGTCGCGACAGGTAACCCGTGAAGAAAACTACGCACTGCGTGCTTCGCGAGGAAACCACGATGAAATCGGCAGCCTCGCCGAGGCGTTCAATACCATGCTCTCGCGGATCGAGGCCAGGGAGCAGCAACTCAAGCGGGCTCGGGACGACTCCCAGGCCGCTTACGACCAGGCCCAGGGCCTGGCGGAAGAAACTCGTCATACCAACCGCAAACTGGAGCTCGAAGTCCAGGTGCGCAGCAAGATCGAGAAAAAGCTCACGGGCTTTCAGAACTACCTCAACAGCATCATCGACTCCATGCCGTCGGCGCTGATCGCCCTCGACGAACAGCTCTACGTGACTCAATGGAACCAGGAAGCCAGCGCCCTGTCCGGCACACGCCTCGATGAAGCCCTGAACCAACCCATCTTCCTCGCCTTCGAACCGCTCAAGCCGTTCTTGCCGCAACTCAAGGAAACGGTCGAGCAGCATACGGTGGCCAAAATCGAACGTGTCACCTGGCTCAAGGACGACGAGCCCCGCCACTACGCCCTGACTTTCTATCCGCTGATGGGCGGTGCCGGGCGTGGCGTAGTGATCCGGATCGACGACATCACCCAGCGCCTGTCCCTGGAAGAAATGATGGTGCAGTCGGAGAAAATGCTGTCGGTAGGCGGTCTTGCCGCCGGCATGGCTCACGAGATCAACAACCCGCTGGGTGCGATCCTGCACAACGTGCAAAACATTCGCCGACGCCTGTCCCCCGACCTGCCGAAAAACCTGGAAGTGGCCGAACAGGCCGGCATCGAACTGGCGACGGTCAATCAGTATCTGAAAATCCGCGAAGTGCCACAGTTGCTCGACGGTATCCAGCAGGCCGGTGCCCGGGCCGCCAAAATCGTCACCCACATGCTCAGTTTCAGCCGTCGCAGCACCCGCCAGATGGCCCCGTGCGATCTGCCCGCCCTGATTGATCAGGCGGTGGAAATTGCCGGCAACGATTTCGACCTGGCGATCGGCTTCGACTTCAAGGGTCAGGCCATCATTCGTCAGTTCGACCCGGCGCTAGGCCCGGTCCCCGGCACCGCCAACGAGCTGGAACAAGTACTGCTCAACCTGTTGAAAAACGCTGCGCAAGCCATTCACCAGCGCGAGGACGACAGCGAGCCGGGGCGGATCATTCTGCGCACCAGGCTGAACCCTCCATGGGCGGAAATCCAGGTCGAGGACAACGGCATCGGCATGAGTGAAAGCGTGCGCAAACGGACCTTCGAACCCTTCTTCACCACCAAGGAAATCGGTCAGGGCACCGGACTTGGGCTGTCGGTGTCGTACTTCATCATCACCAATAACCACAAAGGGCAGATGGAAGTGCAATCGACCCTGGGCCAAGGCACTTGCTTCACCTTGCGCCTGCCCCTGGCGAGCACACCACCTGTCGCGCAAGAACTCAATCTGCTATCGAGGTAACCATGGGCTTTCGTCTGTCGAAGATTTACACCCGCACTGGCGACAAAGGCGAGACTGGGCTGGGCGATGGCCGTCGCGTCCCCAAGGATCACCCGCGGATCGAGGCCATTGGCGAAGTCGATACGCTCAACAGTCAGGTGGGCGTGTTGCTGGCCGGGTTAGCGGCGCAAACGGATACTTTTGCCGGCTTGCAGGAAGTGATCGAGGTTTTGGCGCCCTGCCAGCATCGATTGTTTGATCTGGGAGGCGAGCTGGCAATGCCGGTGTATCAGGCCTTGAATGCAACGGAAATCGAGCGCCTGGAAGCGGCGATCGATGTGTGGAATGAAGAGTTGGGGCCGCTGGAAAACTTCATCTTGCCCGGCGGTTCGGCGCTGATTGCCCAAGCCCATGTCTGCCGTAGCCTGGCGCGCAGTGCCGAACGGCGGTGTCAGCATTTGAATGCGATTGAACCGTTGGCCGGGGTTGGTCTGGCGTACATCAATCGGTTATCGGATTTGTTGTTTGTCGCAGCAAGGCTGATTGCCAAGCGTCAGGGCGTGGCCGAGATTCTATGGCAGCCGGCGGCGAAGCCTGAGGTTTAGCCAGCGCCTGTCAGGGCCCCTTCGCGAGCAAGCCCGCTCCCACAGGTTTTGTGTGCGCCACAAATCCACTGTGGGAGCGGGCTTGCCCGCGAAGAGGCCAGCAGGAACGCTACAAAATCAGGCCTCAGGCCAGAACGCCCGAATCCCCGCCACACCCTGCGCGCCCGCCGCCCAGGCTTTCTCGACCTCGGCCGGGCCAACGCCACCCAGCAGGAACACCGGCTTGCTGAAGCCCTCGATCAAGCTCGACGCCTGCTCCCAACCCAACGGCTCGGCGCCAGGATGCGTCAGGGTGGGTTGCACCGGCGACAGAGTCACGAAATCCACCCCCATCTGTTCGGCCAGCGCCAGTTCTTCAGCGTTATGGCAGGAGGCCGCCAGCCAGCGCGATGCCGGTAGCGGTCGGCCGGCCGCTGCGTATTTGCGCAACTGCGCCGAAGTGATGTGCCAACCCGCGGACGGGAAGTCGCCCAACCATTCGAACGGCCCCTTGAGCATCAATTGTGCCTTGCCGGCACACAGGCCCACCGCATCGACAGCCAGGTCGCGATACTTGGGATCGTAACCGTTCGGTGCGCGCAACTGGATCAACTTGATGCCACCGGCAATGGCTTTCTGGATGCCACGCAGCAACGCCGGGGTTTCCAGATCTTCCGGGGTAATCAGGTACTGCGATGACAATCGGGCCGCCGCGACGATCGGCTGATTGGCCGCCGGGAACTCGTAACCCGACAGGTCCCGGGGCGCCACCCAGGCCAGCGGTTGGCCTTCGGCACCGTGGGGCTCGCCGCTAAACGCCGAGACCTCCCAGACATCCAGCAACACCTGCTTGTCCGGGTAATCGTGCCGGACCTTGATCAGCGGGCGCGCCGCGTCGACCACGATGCCCAGCTCTTCATGGAGCTCACGGGCCAGTGCGGTTTCGACCGACTCGTCGGCCTCGACCTTGCCTCCGGGAAACTCCCACAGGCCGCCCTGGTGCTGCGAATCGGCACGGCGGGCGATCAGGATCTGGCCACTGCCATCGCGGATGACGGCGGCGGCGACATGGACTCGCTTCACTTTTCCAACTCCTCCAGTCCGGCCTTCTGCCAGGCCTTGAACGCCGGCCATTGGTAGAGGGTTTCAACATAGGCTTCGTCAGCCGCGGACAGTTTCACCCGATAGGTACGCAGACGAACGGCGATGGGTGCAAAGAACGCGTCGGCCAACGTGATGCGGCCAAACAGGTACGGACCGCTCTCGGTCGCAGCGGCACGACACTCGGCCCACAGCGCCGACATGCGTTCGATGTCCGCCTGGACATCGGCCGGGACCGGCGACAACGCTGCGTCATGGCTCAGGTCGAACGGCATGTTGCCGCGCATGGCGAAAAAGCCGCTGTGCATCTGCGCGCACGCCGAACGCGCCTGGGCACGGGCGGCGGTGTCTTTGGGCCACAGGTTCGCGTCGGGAAACCGTTCTGCCAGGTATTCGGCAATCGCCAGGGAGTCGGCGATGGTGCCGTGTTCGGTCTTCAGCAGCGGGACCTTCCCGGTCGGCGAATGCTTGAGCAGGCGCTCGCGGGTGCCCGGCTGGTTCAGCTTGATCAGTTCTTCGGTGTAGGAGGCGCCTGCCAGATCGAGGGCCAGAGCGCCGCGCAGGGACCAGGAGGAATGCAATTTGTCGCCGATGATCAGGTGCAGGCTCATAGTCAGGACCTTTTGATGAGGGGGACAGGCCAAAATCTCTAGCGTCTGGTCGTCAGCCTTCGCGAGCAAGCCCGCTCCCACAGTGTCACCATTGAACCCTGTGGGAGCGGGCTTGCTCGCGAATGGAGCGACTCGGTCTTAAGTACGGTACTCGGCGTTGATTTTCACGTACTCGTGGGACAGGTCGGTGGTCCAGATGGTTTCGCTGCAATCGCCACGACCCAGCTCGATACGAATGGTGATTTCTTCCTGCTGCATCACCGCCGCGCCCTGGGCTTCGGTGTAGGTCGCGGCGCGCGCGCCACGGCTGGCAATGCACACGTCACCGAGGAACACGTCGATCTTGCTGACGTCCAGGTTCGGCACACCGGCACGGCCAACGGCGGCCAGGATACGGCCCCAGTTCGGGTCGGAAGCAAACAACGCAGTCTTGATCAGCGGCGAGTGAGCCACGGTGTAGCCGACATCCAGGCACTCCTGGTGATTGCCGCCGCCATTGACTTCAACGGTCACGAACTTGGTTGCGCCTTCGCCATCGCGAACGATGGCCTGGGCCACGTCCATGCACACTTCGAACACCGCCTGCTTCAACTTGGCGAACAGTTCGCCCTCTGCACGGGTGATTTCCGGCAGCGCCGCCTGCCCTGTGGCGATCAGCATGCAGCAGTCGTTGGTCGACGTATCACCATCGATGGTGATGCGGTTGAACGACTTGTTGGCGCCATCGAGCATCAGGTTTTGCAACACATCGCGGGAGACTTTGGCGTCGGTCGCGATGTAGCCGAGCATGGTCGCCATGTTCGGGCGAATCATGCCGGCGCCTTTGCTGATACCGGTCACGGTGACGGTCACGCCGTCGTGCTGGAACTGACGGCTGGCACCTTTGGGCAGGGTGTCGGTGGTCATGATGCCGGTGGCGGCAGATTCCCAGTTGTGGATCGACAGGTCGTCAAGGGCCGCTTGCAGCGCGCCTTCGATTTTCTCCACAGGCAACGGTTCGCCGATCACACCGGTGGAGTACGGCAGCACCTGGCTGGCATCGACGCCGGTCAGCTCGGCCAGTTTGGCGCAAGTGCGCTCGGCGGCGGCCAAGCCTGGCTCGCCTGTCCCGGCGTTGGCATTGCCGGTGTTGGTCAGCAGGTAACGCACAGGGCCTTGTACGCGTTGCTTGGCCAGGATCACCGGGGCGGCGCAAAAGGCGTTCAGGGTGAACACGCCGGCTACCGTGGAGCCTTCAACACAGCGCATGACCACAACATCCTTGCGCCCCGGGCGCTTGATGCCAGCCGAGGCGATACCGAGTTCAAAACCGGCAACCGGGTGCAACGTTGGCAAAGGACCAAGACCAACAGCCATGAATGCGCTCCTTTATAAATGATGTCAGCACCGTTTCAGGAAGACGGTGGTTCGAATGGTAAAACGCCGCGACGGCAGAAGCCGGTCGCGGCGCGGGTATTTCAGCGATTGAAACGGGTTTTACTGGATCTGCCCGTGGCAATGCTTGAACTTCTTGCCCGAACCGCAGTAGCACAGCTCATTGCGACCCAGCTTGTGCTCGCTGCGAACCGGGGCAGCGGCGAGAGCCACATCGACCTCTTCGCCCAGCACTTCCGGTTGCTCCAGACCTGGAGCTTCTTCATGCAGGAACTGCATGCGAGCGGCCAATGCCTCGGCTTCCTGGCGCAGGCGCTGCTCCTCTTCGATCGGGTCTTCGCGGCGAACCTGAACGTGAGACAGCACACGGATCGAGTCGCGCTTGATCGAGTCCAGCAACTCGGAGAACAGGGTAAACGACTCGCGCTTGTATTCCTGTTTCGGGTTCTTCTGGGCATAACCACGCAAGTGGATACCGTGACGCAGGTGGTCCATGGTCGACAGGTGGTCTTTCCACAGGTCGTCCAGAACGCGCAGAACGATTTGCTTCTCGAAGGTGCGCAGCGCTTCGGCGCCCGCCTGGTCTTCTTTCTCGTTGTACGCCGCGACGAGCTCGTTCATGAGCTTCTCGCGCAGGGTTTCTTCGTACAGGTGATCGTCTTCGTCGAGCCATTGCTGGATCGGCAGCGTCACACCGAAGTCGCTCTGCAACGCAGCTTCCAGACCGGCAACGTCCCACTGCTCAGGCAGCGATTGCGGAGGAATGTGTGCGCTGACAGTGGCGTCGAGCACGTCCTGGCGGAAGTCAGTGATGGTCTCGCCGATGTTGTCGGCGGCCAGCAACGTGTTACGCATGTGATAAATCACTTTACGCTGTTCGTTGTTGACGTCGTCGAACTCGAGCAGTTGCTTGCGGATGTCGAAGTTGCGGCCTTCGACCTTGCGCTGGGCCTTTTCAATGGCGTTGGTCACCATGCGGTGCTCGATCGCCTCGCCAGGCTGCATGCCCAGGGCCTTCATGAAGTTCTTCACCCGGTCAGAGGCGAAGATGCGCATCAGGCTGTCTTCCAGCGACAGGTAGAAACGGCTGGAACCGGCGTCGCCCTGACGACCTGCACGACCACGCAACTGGTTGTCGATACGGCGCGATTCGTGACGCTCGGATGCAATCACCTGCAAACCACCCGATTCGAGCACTTGCTGGTGACGCTTCTGCCAGTCAGCCTTGATCTGGGCAATCTGCTCAGGGGTCGGGTTTTCCAGGGAAGCCACTTCCACTTCCCAGTTACCGCCCAACAGGATGTCGGTACCACGACCGGCCATGTTGGTGGCGATGGTCAGTGCACCCGGGCGACCTGCCTGGGCAATGATCTCGGCTTCCTTTTCGTGGAACTTGGCGTTCAGAACCTTGTGTTCGATGCCTTCCTTCACGAGCAGGCTGGACATGTGCTCAGAGGTTTCGATGGTGGCGGTACCCACCAGCACCGGACGACCAGCGGCCATGCTTTCCTTGATGTCGGCCACGATTGCCGCGTATTTCTCGTCGGCGGTCAGGAACACCAGGTCGTTGTAGTCTTTACGCGCCAGCGGCTTGTTCGGCGGAATCACCATGACCTGCAGGCCATAGATCTGGTGGAACTCGAACGCTTCGGTGTCGGCCGTACCGGTCATGCCGGACAGTTTGTTGTACAGACGGAAGTAGTTCTGGAAAGTGGTCGATGCCAGCGTCTGGCTTTCGGCCTGGATGTTCAGGTTTTCCTTGGCTTCGATGGCCTGGTGCAGGCCTTCGGACAAGCGGCGACCCGGCATGGTACGGCCGGTGTGTTCGTCGACCAGTACGACCTGACCGTCCTGCACGATGTATTCGACGTTGCGATGGAACAGCTTGTGCGCACGCAGGCCGGCGTAGACGTGAGTCAGCAGGCTCAGGTTGTGCGCCGAGTACAGGCTTTCGCCTTCAGCCAGCAGGCCGATGCGGGTCAGCGTTTCTTCGACGTACTGGTGACCGGCTTCGTTGAGTTCGACCTGACGGGTCTTCTCGTCGACGGTGTAGTGACCGGCCTGGGTCACTTCGCCTTCGACTTCTTCAACGTGCAGCTTGAGCTGCGGGATCAGCTTGTTGACCTCGATATACAGCTTGGAGCTGTCTTCGGCCTGACCGGAGATGATCAGCGGCGTACGGGCTTCGTCGATGAGGATGGAGTCGACTTCGTCTATCACGGCAAAATTGAGTTCGCGCTGGAATTTTTCTTCCATGCTGAACGCCATGTTGTCGCGCAGGTAGTCGAACCCGAATTCGTTGTTGGTGCCGTAGGTGATGTCGGCGGCGTAGGCAGCACGCTTCTCTTCCGGCGGCTGGAACGGCGTGACAACGCCGACCGTCATGCCGAGGAATTCATACAGCGGGCGCATCCAGTTGGCGTCACGGCGGGCCAGGTAGTCGTTCACCGTCACAACGTGCACGCCTTTGCCGGACAGCGCGTTGAGGTAAACGCCCAGTGTTGCCACCAGGGTCTTGCCTTCACCGGTACGCATTTCCGCGATCATGCCTTCATGCAAGGTCATGCCGCCGATCAGCTGGACATCGAAGTGGCGCATGCCCATGACACGCTTGCCGGCTTCGCGGGCGACCGCAAAGGCTTCTGGCAGGAGCTTGTCGAGGGATTCCCCTTTGGCGATACGGGCCTTGAACTCGCTGGTCTTGGCACGCAATTGATCGTCCGAAAGGGCCACCATTTGCTCTTCGAAGGCATTGACGAGTTGCACCGTCTTGAGCATGCGTTTGACTTCACGCTCGTTCTTGCTTCCAAAAAGTTTCTTTAACAAAGGCGCAAACATATCGGCAGGATCTTCCACACTAAAGGGATGGAGGGCGGCCCCGTGAGTCGCCCGTGCAGCCCTCATGGCCGCATGCGAACGAGCATTCTACCCGGAAACGGTGGTGAGGAAAGTGGCGATATTCCACGATGCTGGCACAGCGCTTTGACGGGGCTCACTTAAAATAGGGGCGTTTTGCTCAATTTCAAGCCGTTCAAGGCAGAAGTTAGTTGTTGATTTAATGGGTAAAGCGCCCACAAAAGCAATGGGCGGGCGCATCCGGTGCTTTCTGCTACCATGGCGGCTCTGTTACTTCAGGTGTCTGATCATGGCATTTCGCCCACTTACGGCCAAAGTACCCGCCGTTCTACTACGCGAAGCCAAGCCGCTGAAAGCCATTCTCGGCCACGCTCAACGCCTGGGTCATTTGCAACGTTTGCTCGAAAGCCAATTGCAACCCGCCGCTCGCGAGCATTGTCACGTGGCGTCCTGGCGCGAAGGCAGTTTGTTGCTGATTGTCACCGACGGTCATTGGGCAACCCGCCTGCGCTACCAGCAGAAGCGCCTGCAACGGCAACTGCAACTGTTCGACGAGTTTGCCAACCTGACGCGAATCCTGTTCAAGGTGCAGCCACCTACCGTCCAGCGGGGCGCGGCCGGGCACACCATGGATCTGTCGGACGATGCTGCGGCCACCATTCAGGCCACGGCCGACGGGATCAGCGACCCGAATCTGCGGGCAGCGCTGGAGCGACTGGCGGCGCACGCCAAGACCAAATCCTGACACAGAAACCCTGTGGGAGCGGGCTTGCTCGCGAATGGGTTTATCAATCGACATTTTCGTTGAATGACACACCGCATTCGCGAGCAAGCCCGCTCCCACATTTGATTGAGTCCGCCCGCTAGCGGCGTTTGCTGCCACCCAGCAATGAGCCCATCAAGCCGCGCACCAACTGTCGGCCAAGCTGGTTCGCCGCCTGTTGCATCGCCGATTTCAGCGCCTTCCCTGCTGCTGTACCGAGGAACTCACCCGCCTGTTCGGTGAAACTCGGTTCCTGTTTGCCCTGCTCCGCTTCGGGCTCGGGCGCCAGGCCCTTGCGCCCCATCAGCACTTCATAGGCCGATTCGCGGTCAATCGGCTTGTCATAACGCCCCTGCAACGGCGAACCGGCAATCAGCGCCGTACGCTCGGCGCCGGTCAAAGGCCCGATCCGCGATTGCGGCGGCGCTACCAGCACCCGTTGCACCATTTCCGGGGTGCCTTTTTCCTGCAGCGTGCCGACCAGTGCTTCACCGATCCCGAGTTCGGTCAACACCGACAACGTATCGAACGCCGGATTCGGCCGGAAACCTTCGGCCACTGCACGCAGGGACTTTTGCTCCTTGGCGGTAAACGCACGCAGTCCGTGCTGGATGCGCAAGCCCAACTGAGCCAGCACATCATCCGGCAGGTCACCCGGCGACTGGGTGACGAAATACACGCCCACGCCTTTTGAACGAATCAGCCTCACCACTTGTTCCAGGCGATCACGCAATGCCTGGGGCGTGCCGTTGAACAACAAGTGGGCCTCGTCGAAGAACAGCGCCAGCAAGGGCCTGTCGGCATCGCCACGCTCCGGCAGTTGCTCGAACAGTTCGGCCAGCAGCCACAGCAGGAACGTCGCGTAGACCTTCGGCGCTTCATGCACCAGACGGCTGGCATCCAGCAAATGGATGCGCCCGCGGCCATCGGCAGTGGGTTGGAGGATGTCCTCGAGTTGCAGCGCCGGCTCGCCGAACAAGGCATCGGCGCCCTGTTGCTCCAGGGTCGCCAGACGTCGCAGCAGCGCCTGGCTGGAGCCGGTAGTCATCAATGCCGCATCGTCGCCCAGCAACTCGGGGTGGTCCCGCAGGTGATTGAGCAACGCTTTCAGATCCTTGAGATCGAGCAACAACAGACCTTCGCGGTCCGCCACCTTGAACGCCGCGTACAGCGCCGACTGCTGACTGTCGGTCAGTTCCAGCAGGCTGCCCAACAGCAGCGGCCCCATTTCACTCAAGGTTGTGCGTAAAGGATGACCGGACTGGCCCTGCACGTCCCACAACGTCACCGGATAAGCCTGAGGCTTGTGGTTTAGCCACGGCATCCCGGCAATCCGCTCGGCGACCTTGCCCTGGGGGTTGCCTGCGGCGCCAAGGCCGCATAGGTCACCCTTGATGTCGGCGGCGAACACCGCCACGCCGGCATCGCTGAAAGCTTCGGCCATTCGTTGCAACGTCACGGTTTTTCCGGTGCCGGTCGCGCCCGCGATCAAACCGTGGCGATTGGCCAGGCGCATGGCCTGGGCAATCGGCTGCCCTTTGAGGTCGGCGCCGATAACGAGTTGCAGTGAGTCAGGCATTTGGTCACCCATGATTAATCTTTGGTCCTACACGGCCGATAGAGATAACGACAAAGCAGTCAGACACGATCTGGTAGGAAATTTCCCTAAGGAGAGTCGGAAAATTCAATTGCTTTTAACCTTGCCCGTCGTGCGTCCCTTTATAAAAGCACGCGCTGGACATTAAGACCTTAGCGGAACCCCAAGCCATGAACAAAAATCTGCGTTTCAGCCATAAAATCCTGCTTGCCGCCGCCCTCATTGTTATTGCCGCCTTCGCCTCATTCACGCTGTACAACGACTATTTGCAGCGCAATGCCATCCGCGAGAACCTTAACAACTATCTCAACGAGATGGGCGACGTCACCGCCAACAACATCCAGACCTGGCTGGCCGGGCGCATTTTGCTGATCGAGAACCTCTCGCAAAACATCGCCATCAACCCCGAACAAGCCAATGTCGCCAGCCTGCTTGAGCAGAAAACCCTGACGTCGACCTTCATGGCGTCCTACCTGGGTGATGCCACCGGGCACTTCACCATTCGTCCGGACGCGAAGATGCCGGACGGTTTCGATCCGCGTGTTCGCCCCTGGTACAAAGGCGCCGAAAACAGCAGCACGCCGACCCTGACCGAACCCTACATCGATGCGGCAACCGGCCAACTGATCATCTCGATGGCCACTGCTTCGAAAAAAGCCGGACAGAGCGTCGGTGTGGTGGGTGGCGACCTGAGCCTGCAAACCCTGATCGCTACCCTCAGTGCCCGCGACTTTAATGGCATGGGCTACGCGTTTCTGGTCAGTGCCGACGGCAAGATCCTGGTTCACCCGGACAAAGCGCTGGTGATGAAGTCCCTGAGCGAGGCGTATCCGAAAGACACCCCGCGCATCGGCAACGGCTTCAGCGAAGTGGACGTCGACGGCAAGACCCGCATTGTCAGCTTTACTCCGATCAAGGGTTTGCCTTCGGTCAACTGGTACATCGGTCTGTCGGTCGACAAGGAAAAAGCCTACTCGATGCTCAGCGAGTTCCGCACCTCGGCTGTGGTTGCAACCATCATTGCCGTGGCCATCATCATCGCCCTGCTCGGCATGTTGATTCGCATCCTGATCCAGCCGTTGCACGTCATGACCCGCGCCATGGCCGACATCGCCGACGGCGAAGGTGACCTGACCAAACGCCTGACCATCCAGAACAATGACGAATTCGGCACCCTCGGCACTGCGTTCAACCGTTTCGTCGAGCGCATTCACGGCTCGATCCGCGAAGTGTCCTCGGCCACCGGGCAAGTCAACGAAGTGGCGTTGCGCGTGGTCGCGGCCTCCAACTCGTCGATGTTCAACTCCGACCAGCAAGCCTCGCGCACCAGCAGTGTCGCGGCCGCCATCAATCAGCTCGGCGCCGCCGCGCAGGAAATCGCCCGCAACGCCGCTCAAGCTTCGAGCCAGGCCAGCGATGCCCGCAGCCTGGCCGAAGACGGCCAGCAAGTGGTGGACCGCAGCATCGTGGCGATGAATCAACTGTCGAGCATGCTCAGCGCCTCGAGCACCAATATCGAATCGCTCAACAGCAAAACCGTGAACATCGGGCAGATTCTCGAAGTGATCACCAGCATTTCCCAGCAAACCAACTTGCTCGCACTCAATGCCGCGATCGAAGCCGCGCGTGCCGGTGAAGCCGGTCGAGGTTTTGCCGTGGTGGCGGACGAGGTGCGCAACCTGGCACACCGCACGCAGGAATCGGCGCAACAGGTACAAACCATGATCGAAGAGCTGCAAGTCGGCGCCCGGGAATCGGTGAGCACCATGAGCGACAGTCAGCGCCACAGCCAGGACAGTGTGGAAATCGCCAACCTCGCGGGCGAACGTCTGAACAGCGTGACCTTGCGTATCGGGGAAATCGACGGCATGAACCAGTCGGTGGCCACCGCGACCGAAGAACAGACCGCCGTGGTGGAGTCGATCAACGTCGACATCACCGAGATCAACACGCTGAACCAGGAAGGCGTGGAAAACCTGCAATCGACCTTGCGCGCGTGCTCGGACCTTGAGCAGCAGGCGGCGCGGTTGAAGCAGCTAGTCGGAAGTTTCAGGATCTGAGGCGCGCTCACCGGCCCCTTCGCGAGCAAGCCCGCTCCCACATTTGATCTTCAGTGGACACAAACTTTGTGTACGACCGAAATCCACTGTGGGAGCGGGCTTGCTCGCGATGGCGGCCTGTCAAACACTACAAAACCCGCTGACATCCCACCCGCACAACCCCAACCGAACATCTATCCTTCATAAAGGTCAACCAAGGGAATACCGGGACCGGAGGATCGTTCATCGTGCATATCGCTGACATCACCATGTTCTACGCCCCTGCCAGCGGTGGCGTGCGTACTTATCTGGATGCAAAGCACCGTCGCCTGGGCATCAAGCCGGGCATTCGCCACAGTTTGCTGATCCCCGGATCGTCCTTGACCGAGCAGGATGGCATCTTCACCGTTCCAGCCCCTGCCTTGCCCTTCGGCAAAGGCTATCGCTTCCCGCTGCGTCTCGCGCCCTGGCGCAATGTCCTGCAGGATTTGCAACCTGACCTGATCGAAGTCGGCGACCCCTACCTCACCGCATGGGCAGCGCTGGACGCACGGAGGCAACTCGATGTACCGGTCATAGGCTTCTATCACTCGGACCTGCCGCTGCTGGTCAGCAACCGCATGGGCAACTGGGTGACCAACAACGTCGAGGCCTATGTCAGCAAGCTCTACGGCAACTTCGACCGGGTCCTGGCGCCCAGTCGGGTCATGGCCGACAAACTCTCCGGGCTTGGGGTCAGGAATGTGTTCGTGCAACCGCTGGGCGTCGACCTGCAAACTTTCAATCCCGATGCCAGGGACCCCGAGCTGCGGGCCGAGTTGGGCCTGGACGACAACACCCGGCTGCTGATCTTCGCCGGGCGCGGTTCCAAGGAAAAAAACCTGCCAGTGCTGCTCGAATGCATGAAATGCCTGGGCCGCCGCTATCACCTGCTGCTGGTTGGCTCATCGATGCCGACAGCCGTGCCGTCCAATGTGACAGTGATCGACAAGTTCTGCCCGGCGCCACAGGTGGCCCGCCTGATGGCCAGCGCCGACGCCTTGCTGCACGCCGGCGATCAGGAAACCTTCGGTCTGGTGATACTCGAAGCCATGGCCAGCGGTATTCCGGTGGTGGCCGTGGCGGCCGGGGCTTTCGAGGAAATCGTCACCGAGGACTGCGGCCGGCTTTGCGCGCCGAACGATCCAGCCGCAATGGCCACCGCTGTTCGAGAACTGTTCGGCTCGAGCAGCGTAGCGCTGGGCCGCCAAGCGCGGTTACATGTCGAACGACATTACGCCTGGGACACGGTGGTCACCAGTTTGCTGTGCCACTACCACGCCGTGCTCGGCAGCCAATGGCCGCTGACAGCCAATGGTTGAGCCCATGAACAGGCCCGCTTTACTGCTGGTACTGCACGACGTGGCACCACCCACCTGGGCCGATTACCAACCGTTCGTCAAAGCCGTCGACGCCTTGGGGGACGTGCCGATCACTTGGCTGGTGGTTCCCGATTACCACAAACACAACAACCTGGACGCCCATCTGCCGTTTTGCCGCCAGCTCAGTGCCAGGGTCGCCCGGGGCGACGAACTGGCACTGCATGGCTATTTCCATAGCGACGAGGGGCCGATGCCCTTCAATCCCCGCGACTGGTTCATGCGTCGGGTCTACACCCACGAAGGCGAGTTTTATCGTTTGTCACAAGAGGCCGCCCTCGCCCGCCTGCGCTCGGGCATCGAGATGTTCCACCGGCATGACTGGCCGCTGGAAGGGTTCGTCGCCCCGGCCTGGCTGATGAGCCAGGGCACTCGCCAGGCATTGCGCCAATTGCCGTTGAGTTACACCAGCGACTCGCAGCATTTATACCGTTTACCGGAATTCACCGCGATCGAGGCGCCGGGGCTGGTCTGGAGTGCGCGCAGTGCCTGGCGGCGGGGTGTATCGAAGCTCGTCAGCGACCGCCGTGAACAACGCTGGCAACACGCCCCGGTGATTCGCCTGGGCTTGCACCCGGTGGACATGCGTCATGAGTTCTCGCACCGATACTGGCTGCGAACCCTTGAGCGCCTGCTCGATATTGGACGCGTTCCGATGACCAAGTCCCAGTGGCTGGCGCTGCAAAACAACCGAATGGGCTGCGCCGCATGAGTCGCGCCCTGCTATTGCTCGTCGGCCTGCTCGCGGCAGTGCTGATTCCGTTACTGTTGGGCGGCAGCGAAATCGGCTCCCGGCTGAGCGGTTTTCCGCTGCCGTGGCTGTTGATCATGTTCGGCATGATCCTGCTGTGCTGGGGTGTGAACACCCTGCGTTTGCGCCTGTTGCTGGGGGATCAATGCCACAAGGTCAGCCGGCTCAGGAGCCTTGGCGTGGTGATGGCCGCCGAATTTGCCTACTGCGCCACGCCCGGCGGCAGCGGCGGGCCGCTGACGATCATGGCGTTGCTGGCGCGTCATGGCGTGCGTCCGGCCAGGGGCAGTGCCGTGTTTGCCATGGACCAACTGAGCGACTTGCTGTTTTTCCTCTGCGCCCTGAGCGGGATTCTCGTTTACGCCCTGTTCCAGCACCTCAGCCAGCGCATGGAATGGATGCTGATGGTCAGCGCTGTTTCGCTGTTCGGCGGCTTGATCACCTGCGCCATGGTCGCCCGCTATCACCGCTCGTTGATTCGCCTGAGCGGTCGATGGCTCGCCCGAGTCAATGTCAAGGCGGCCACGCGAATGCGCTGGGCACGCAAGCTCCTGCAGTTTCTGGCGGCGTTTACCGACACGCTGAAATTGCCCGCGCAGACCTTGATCAAGGTATTCGTCCTGACCTGTGTGCATTGGCTCCTGCGCTACAGCGTGCTCTATCTGGCGTTACGCGGGCTCGGCGCGGATTTGCAGTGGGCCTGGAGTTTTCTGATCCAGATGCTGGCGCTCAGCGCCGGGCAATTCAGCCTTCTGCCGGGCGGAGCCGGGGCGGCGGAGCTGACGTCGGCGGCGCTTTTGGCACCCATGGTCGGGAAATCCACGGCCGCCGCGGCGATTCTGATCTGGCGGGCGGTAACGTATTACTTCTACTTGCTGGTCGGTGGGCCAGTGTTTTTGCTGATGCTGGGGCGGCCGCTGCTGAAGAAATTGATGAAAATCAGGCAGGCCTGAAAAGATCGCAGCCTGCGATCTTTTTTAATCCTTCCCGGTTTCATCGTCAGACTCCTGCTGCAGCTGATCCCACAACTCAGCCGCCCCCGGAAACTCCGTACCGTCTTCAGGCCCCATGTCATCGGGGTCGTAGCGGCTCAGGCAACCCTCGCCCAGCGTGGCGGGAGCCCTGGATGTGGCTTTGTCCAGTGGATCGGCCATGGTCATGTCCTCGGTGCAGAAACGGCGAAGGGCCTGGAGCGATTGAACGCCCAGGCCCTTCGAATTTCAACCGCGCCGTGCGTCTATCAGAAGACGACGGTTTTGTTGCCGTGCACCAGCACCCGGTCTTCCAGGTGATAACGCAGGCCACGGGCCAGCACCATCTTCTCGACATCGCGGCCGAAACGCACCATGTCTTCGATGCTGTCGCTGTGGCTGACACGCACCACGTCCTGCTCGATGATCGGGCCGGCATCCAGCTCTTCGGTCACATAGTGGCAAGTCGCGCCGATCAGCTTCACACCACGCAGGGAGGCCTGGTGATACGGCTTGGCACCGACGAACGACGGCAGGAAGCTGTGGTGAATGTTGATCACCTTATGCGCGTATTCGCTGCACAACTCGGGCGGCAGGATTTGCATGTAACGGGCCAGCACCACCACTTCGGCGTCGTGCTGTTTGACCAGGCGCGATACCTCGGCGAAAGCCGGCTGCTTGTCCTGCGGATTGACCGGGACGTGGTAGTACGGAATGCCGTGCCACTCCACCATGCTGCGCAAGTCATCGTGGTTGGAAATCACGCAGGAGATTTCGCAGTCCAGTTCATCGCTGTGCCAGCGATGCAGCAAGTCGGCCAGACAGTGCGACTCGCGGCTGGCCATCAGCACGACACGCTTCTTTTGTTCGGTATCGGTGATGCGCCAGTCCATCGAGAACTCTTCGGCGATCGGGGCAAAGGCTTCGCGCAACGCTTCGATACCAAATGGCAGGGAGTCGGCACGGATTTCGTGACGCATGAAAAACCAGCCACTGAGATTGTCCGAGTGATGGCTCGCTTCAGTGATCCAACCGTTGTGTGATGCCAGAAAGTTACTGACTTTGGCAACGATGCCAACACGGTCCGGGCAAGAAATCACCAGACGAAAAGTGCGCATGAGGGGGAAACTCCAGAACTTCGCAAAGGCCGCCATTCTAGCGATTGCGCAGCAAAACTGCAGTATTGTTGACGTTTCGCCCTGTCGGAAGGTCGATGCGGCTGGACCGACAACACCCGTGCCGGTTCGTCCGGATGCTCTAGCGGTGCCGGGCAATTGTTAAATTATGTATATCTGACGGACCTGGATCACACTAATAACGGCATTACCAATGTGCGCCCGAGACACAGCAACTAAATTAAATAAAGTTAGCTTAAATGTTTACTTGATGAAACACCGTGACTATTATTGCCGCACTGTCACCTGCCATCCAGCGTACAACATAAGGTAGTTCCCATGTCCTTGATCAACGAATATCGCGCCACCGAAGAAGCTATCAAAGAGCTGCAAGCCCGTTTGAAGAACCTGTCCCAAGACGACAAACTGCAAACCGAGCTGGAATTCGAAGGCAAACTGCGCACCTTGATGGGTGAGTACTCCAAGTCCCTGCGTGACATCATCGCGCTGTTGGATCCAGAGTCGAAAACCAAGGCACCACGCGGCGGTGCAGTGAAAACTACCGGCACCAAGCGTGCTCGCAAAGTTAAACAATACAAAAACCCGCACAACGGCGAAGTCATCGAAACCAAAGGTGGCAACCACAAGACTCTGAAAGAGTGGAAAGCCAAGTGGGGCGGCGACGTGGTAGAAGGCTGGGCTACCCTGCTGGGCTAAGCCTCAGAGCTTGTCGCAGATGGACCCGTGACAAAAAAAGGAACGCCAGCAAATGCTGGCGTTTTTTTATGCGCGGTATTTAAGCACCGGCAGGTTCGATTTCAAAGATGCAAACGCTGACGCAATCCCAGGACATAATCCTGCCACTCACCGAGCACCCCCTGCTGAAACGCAGTGGCACTAACGCTCAATTGGGCTGCAGCCTCTACAAAACTTTCGAGGGTATTTGGCGCCCCCCATCCGGGATCTGACAAACGCTTCTGACAGAATATTCGCCAGCGCTCTTGCTCCTCGGCATTCAAGGTATCGGGAAAGTTGCGTGCGCGATATCGAAATAATAACTCAGGCAAGCGTTCGTCATCGAAAGGCCACTGCTCTTGTGCCAACTGCATCGGGTCAACGGTTCTGACTTGTTCGCACAAACGCCGGTCCCGATCACCGATGAATCCATCGTATAACTGTTGCTCCGGGTCCTGGCTCTGAGAAAAATCTTCGCGGGCATAAATCGCCAAGACTTTATCCAGCCAAACTTCCCGCGCGTCATTTAGCTGCAGCACTCGCTGTTGATACAGCGCCATGTCCAGCCCCAGGCGCTGCTGATCATCCTGGCGAAGTACCGACAACGGGGCCACCACCGGGCACTTGTTGATGTGAATCAGCTTCAACGGCACTGGCAACTCCCCCTCGGCCAGTTCGTCGTGGCGGGTATACAAGCGCTGACGCAAACTTTCGGCATCCAGGTCGAGCAGGCCCTGGGGGTCCAGGTGCAGGTCACAGACAATCAGGGCGTTCTTGTTGCGTGGGTGCCAGGCCAGGGGCAACACCACCCCCACATAGCTGCGCGCCGCCGAAAAGCGTCCGGAAACATGCACCAGCGGTTGCAGCAGGCGTATCTGGTCCATGACTTTTTGCTTGCTGCGCAGTTGAAACAGCCAGGCGTAGAGCTTTGGCTGTTTTTCCCGAATGAGGCGCGCCAGGGCAATTGTCGCGCGAACATCCGACAGCGCCTCGTGGGCATTGCCATGATCGATGCCGTTGGCCGCGGTCAGGCGTTCAAGCTTGAGCGTGACCCGCCCTTCGTCGTCCGTCGGCCATTGCAGGCCATCGGGGCGCAAGGCATAAGCGGCGCGCACCACATCGATCAGGTCCCAGCGGCTATTGCCGCCCTGCCATTCCCTCGCATAAGGGTCGAAAAAGTTTCGGTACAGGCTGTAGCGGGTCATCTCGTCATCGAAACGCAGCGTGTTGTACCCCGCGCCACAGGTGCCCGGTGCCGCAAGCTGGGCATGCACCCGTGTCATGAAATCGGCTTCGCTCAAGCCCTGCGCCTGCAGTTGCCCGGGCGTGATTCCCGTGATCGCACAAGCGGCCGGGTGCGGCAGGATGTCGTCGCTGGGTTGGCAATACAGATTGACCGGCTCGTCGATTTCATTGAGATCGAAGTCGGTGCGCAGGCCGGCCATTTGCAACGGACGGTCGCAACGGGGATTGATGCCAGTGGTTTCGTAGTCGTACCAGAAGATGGAGGTCACGGGCGATTCCTGAACTGAAGATCGGCAAAGTCTAGGCGTTCACCTCACGCCCCGGCCAGTAGTCTGTCATTCAAGCATCTTGCACGGCTCGCCATGCAATACACAGTTATGTCGTTTCCCTGCGCCCCCGCCCCTCGAATAGGCTGCTAGCATCGAATGGATACACAATCCCGATCCAGGCCACATCATCAGGTGCCCATGCTCGAGACCACAGCACAGCCACGGAATGCGCCGCTGTCACCACCGCTGGATACGCGGTACCAGGTCGAAACGCCGGAGGGCGTCGACCTGCCGCTGCGCCCGGCCGGGTTGATGGTTCGTGCGCTGGCGTTCGCCATCGATCTCGGTTTGCGCGGCCTGGCCCTCGGTGTGCTGTTCATTGCGCTGGCGATGCTCGGCAAATTGGGCGCCGGGCTCGGGTCGATCCTGCTGTTCGTAGTGAGCTGGTGGTACATGGTGCTGTTCGAGGTGCTCAACCAGGGTCGCTCGCCGGGCAAGCAATGGATGGGACTGCGGGTGGTGCACGACGATGGCACCCCGGTCGGCTGGTCCGCTTCGCTGCTGCGCAACCTGCTGCGCGTTGTCGACCTGTTGCCCTTCGGCTACTTCCTCGGGGCCATCAGCTGCCTGCAACACCCCCACTTCAAGCGCCTTGGCGATATCGCCGCCGGGACCCTGGTAATCTACCGCGAACACTCGCACACCCGCCCCGAGCTCCCCGAAGCCCAGCCCCGCCGCACGGCATTTGCCCTGACGCTCAGCGAGCAACGGGCCATTCTCGGGTTTGCCGAGCGCCAGGGCGAACTCTCCCGGGCGCGGGTCGATGAACTGGCCACCATTCTCGCCCAACCTTTGCAAGTCCCGGCCCCGCAGGCGGTGACCGAGCTCAACGGCATCGCCCGCGGCTTGTTGGGGCCGACATGAAACAAAGCCTTTTCGAACGTCGGCACAAGGCCGAGTGGGAACGTTTCTGCGGGCTGCTCGAGCAATTGGAACGGGACGGCAAGGTTACCGACGCCGGCAGTTTCCCGAAGGACTACCGACGCCTCTGCCAACACCTGGCACTGGCACGGGAGCGTGGCTACAGCAGTTTTCTGATCGACTCGTTGCAGCAACACGTGCTGCGCGGGCATCAACAGCTTTACCGTCACCGCAGCCGCCTGGGGGCCAATGCGCTGGCTTTCATCCTCGCGGATTTCCCGCGCCTGGTGCGCGAACAGTGGCGTTTTGTGCTCGCCGCCAGCCTGATGTTCTTTGTCAGCCTGGGCGGTTTCGCGTTGCTGGTGTACCTGTTCCCGGACCTGATCTACAACCTGATCCCCGCCGAGCAGGTCAGCGAAATGCAAAGCATGTACGACCCCGTTGCCGGTCACCTCGGGCGCTCGGTGCAACGGGCCGCCAGTGAAGACTGGGTGATGTTCGGCTACTACATCATGCACAACATCGGCATTGCCTTTCAGACCTTCGCCAGCGGTTTGCTGTTTGGCCTGGGCAGCGTGTTCTTCCTGATTTACAACGGCCTGATGATTGGTGCGGTGGCCGGGCATCTGACTTACGTCGGCTACGGGCAGACCTTCTGGTCATTCGTGGTCGGTCATGGCGCTTTCGAACTCAGCGCCATCGCCCTGGCAGGCGCCGCCGGTCTGAAGCTGGGCTGGGCGTTGGTCGCCCCGGGGCGCCTGCCCCGCGCCGAGTCCTTGCGATTGGCGGCGCGCAAGAGCGTGCTGCTGATCTGCGGGGTCATGCTGTTTCTGTTGATCGCGGCGTTTATCGAAGCCTACTGGTCATCGATGACTCGCCCTTCGTACCAGACCAAGTACCTGGTCGGCGCGGCACTCTGGTTGCTGGTGGTGATTTATTTCGTATTCGCCGGACGTCGCCGCCATGCGCCTGAATGACGCCAGCGTGGTCATTCGCCCGCGCTCGACATGGGAAGCCATGGACCTCGGCGTGCTCCTGAGCCAGCGCCACCGACGCCTGCTGATGACCAGTTGGGCGTTGCTCACGCTGCCGGTGTTCGCGTTGCTCAGTTGGGGGCTCTGGGACTCGCCTTCTCTCGCCGTGTTGATTTTCTGGTGGCTGAAACCGGCATTCGACCGCTTGCCCTTGTACATCCTGTCCAAAGCCATGTTCGGCGAAACACCCACGCTCAAGCAGGCCCTGCGGCAATGGCCGCGGCTACTCAAAGGGCAATTGCTGGCCAGCCTGACCTGGCGACGCCTGAGTCTGCAGCGCAGTTTCGTGATGTCGGTGGCGCAACTCGAAGGCCTCGACGGACAACAGCGCCAGCAGCGTTTGGAGGTGCTGTTGCAGCGGGACGCCGGCGCCGCACGCTGGCTGACGATCATCGGCGCGCACCTGGAAGGCGCGCTGTGGATCGGCTTGATGGTGTTGTTCTATCTGCTGTTGCCACAACAGGTCGCGCTCGACTGGAGCTGGCAGTCGCTGATCTCTGCGGCCACCCAGGACTGGCGCTGGCTGGAACACCTGACCAACCTGTTTTATGCATTGGTGCTGGTGGTCTGGGAACCGATCTATGTCGCCTGCGGTTTCAGCCTTTATTTGAACCGGCGCACTGTGCTGGAGGCCTGGGATATCGAACTGGTGTTCCGCCGGATGCGCCAGCGTCTGATCAGTGCGAGCAGCGTGCTGTTGATCGCCGTGATGTTGCTGATGTCACCTGCACACAGCCTGTGGGCCGCCGAACCGGCCATTTCACCCGACAGCCCGCGCCTGCTGGGCCAGCCCCTGAACACCCAGGTCGCCAGGGACAACATCAAGACAATCCTCGAACAGCCCCCCTTCAAGAACCGGGAAGCGGTGACACACTATCGCTTCAGCGAAGACCCTCCGGGCGCTGAAGCGTCGGGCGACGGGCAGACACCGCAATGGTTGAAGTCCCTGTTGCAGTTGTTTGAGGGACAGCGCTTCAGAACCTTGGCGAACCTGATTGAAATCGCGCTGTGGGCCATCGTCATCGGTGCTGTCGGCCTGTTGATCTGGCGCTATCGCGACTGGGTGCAAGCGTTCGTCAGCCGGCGACCGACCCTCGACGCCAAAGCCGTGCGCCCCTTGCCGCAACAGGCGTTTGGCCTGGACCTCAAGCCCGAGTCCCTGCCCACCGACATTGCCACCCGCGCCGAAAGCCTCTGGCAGAGCCATCCGCGCGAAGCCCTCGGCTTGCTCTATCGCGCCCTGCTCAGCCGCCTGTCGCACGACTTCAACATCGCGCTCGAGGCCGCCGACACTGAAGGGCAGGTGCTGCAGCGCATCGAGCAATTACAGCAACCAGCCTTGCTGGCCTACAGCAAAAACCTGACCGGGCACTGGCAAGACATGGCCTACGGTCACCGCCTGCCCCCCGCACAGGTGCAACAGGAATTGTGTGACGGCTGGCGCGTGTTGTTCGACCCGGAAGCGCTCCGTTGAGTCGGCGCCGGGGGACGATCGCCATTGCCCTGCTCGCTGTGCTGGTGGCTGCACTGGGTGTTTATCTGTACCTCAAGGCAACCCCTTACCAGGTCGAAATCGACCACGGTCCTTCTCCCGAAGCCAGGGCCAACCCTTATCTGGCGGCGCAGCTGTTCCTGCGCCGGCAAGGCCTGAGCGTCGATCACGCCAACGGCCTGGACATCCTGCCCGGCCTCGATCCGCATCAGCACAGCCTGTTGTTGCTCGGGGACCGCTACAACATGACGCCACGGCAAATCGACCAGGTGATGAACTGGACCCGGGCCGGCGGGCGGCTGCTGTTCGTCGCCGAGTCGTTGTGGGATGAAAAACTCGGCCATAGCAATGACCTGCTGCTTGACCGGGTACAACTGCGCCAGTCCTTGAGCAAAGACCTCAAGGAGCCGCCTCCGGATGTCGGTGACGATCCTTACCCACAACTGACCAAGCTCTATCTGGAAGACGAAAACGCCCCGGCCTATGCCGGTTTCGATACCGCTTTCCATCTCGAGGACCCGAAAAACCTCGCCCAGGCCTGGGCCAACAGCGCCAGGGCGACGCACATGATGCAACTCGATTACGGACTCGGCTCGATCATCGTGGTCACCGATGCCGACCTGTGGAAAACCCCGGCCGTCGAGCAATACGACAACGCCTGGCTGCTCTGGTACCTGACCGCCGACACCCGCGTGACGCTGATCTTCAATACCGATCACGACAGCCTGCCGACCTTGCTGCGGCGTTACTTCCCCCAGGCGCTGGTCGCGTTGTTCGCCTTGATCGGCCTGGGTTTCTGGCACTTTGGCGTGCGTCAGGGGCCGTTGCTGGAACCGGCACCGAAAGCACGCCGGCAACTGCAGGAGCACCTGCGCGCCAGTGCCGACTTCCTGTTGCGCCGCAACGGTCAAGCCGGCTTGCTGCAAGCCTTGCAACAGGACATTCTGCGGCGCGTGCGACGTCGCCATCCCGGCTTTGAACAACTCGCCGTCGCCGAACAATGGTTGCTGCTCGCACGCCTGACCGGCCAACCCGCACGCGCTATCAGCCAGGCCATGAGCCCGCGTCCGAATCAACGGCTTTCCAGCGTTGAATTCAGCCGTCAGGTCGCCCACCTGCAATCCCTGAGGAACGCCTTATGATCTTTATGGCGATTCAGTCTTGGTCCATGGGGAATCAGTGCTCGCCATGAATCTTTCGTGAACATACTCCACAAATTGTTCGGCTGGCAGTGGCGGGGAAAACAGGAAACCCTGGTAGGTCTGGCAGCCATGCTTGACCAGAAAGGTACGCTGAGCTTCTGTCTCCACACCTTCTGCAATCACCGAAAGCCCCAATATCTGGCTCAGGCTCACAATCGCGCAGGCGATGGCGGCGTCGTTGGAATCAACCAGCACATCTCTGATGAAGGACTGGTCGATCTTGAGTTGATCCAGCGGAAGGCTCTTGAGGTATGACAGTGACGAGTAGCCGGTACCGAAATCATCCAGCGAAAGGCCTATGCCGATCTCTTTCAACTCGATCATTTTGGCGACAGTACCTTCCATATCCTCAATCAGCAGGCCTTCGGTCAGTTCCAGTTTCAATTTCTTCGGATCGGCCCCCGTGTATCTCAGTACTTGCAGTACCTCCTCGACGAAGTCCGGATGGTGAAACTGACGGGCGCTGACATTCACAGCCATACCCAGCCGGGCGGTTTCCGAATGCCTTGCCCAGGCAACCAGCTGAGTGCAGGCTGCCTGCAGCGCCCAACGGCCTAACGGCAGAATCAGCCCCGTTTCCTCTGCCAATGGAATGAACTCGCCTGGAAACACGACTCCGCGCTCAGGATTCTGCCATCTCATCAGTGCCTCTGCGCCAATGATACGGCCCTCACTATTGACCTGCGGCTGGTAATGAAGAATGAATTCGTTGTCCTGCAAGCCTTGGCGCAAGTCTACTTCCAGTCTGGCGCGTGCCGTGGCAACCGCCTGCATTTCCGGATCGAAGAAGCGCATGGTATTGCGGCCCGCCGCCTTGGCGCGATACATCGCCAGGTCAGCGCGCTTCAAAATATCGTCCGCTGTGCTCAGCTGCCCCTGGAACAGCGCAATGCCGAGGCTGGGGGTGCTGTGGTGCTCATATCCATCCAACTGGTAGGAAATGTTCAGAGAGTTGAGAATCTTTTCGCCAATAGCCTTGGCCTGGATAGCTGCTTCTGGAGGGTTCTCATTAAGGCCATCCAGCAGGACGACAAATTCGTCTCCGCCCAAGCGAGCCACGGTGTCGCTCTCGCGTATGCAGCCGCAAAGGCGCAGAGCAACTTGCTGCAGCAACATGTCGCCTCTGTCATGCCCCAGCGTGTCGTTCAGTGCCTTGAAGTTATCCAGGTCAATGAGAATTATCCCGCTCGTATGCAGGCTACGGGAGCTGCCCGCCAGCAGATGCTGTAACCGGTCCAACATGAGCCGCCTGTTGGGCAGCCCGGTCAACTGATCGTAGAAGGCCAAACGCTGGACCTCTTGCTCAGCGGTCTTGCGGTGGGTGATGTCAGTATTGATCGACAGAACGGATTGCGGCTGGCCATCATCGTCTCGCACCAGGGTTCGATGACTTTCGAGCGTGATGGTGCAGCCATCCCGGCGTCGAAGTGTCACTTCGTCCGCCCAGTCACCCGTTTCGATCAGGCTGTTGGTGGCCGCATTGAAAGCGGCGCTACCCTGGTAGATCAACTCCTGTGCCGATTTGCCGAGTGCCTCTTCCTTTGACAGACCGTAGAGACGCTCGGCACTTTTGTTCCAGTACAGGATGCGGTTATCCATCCCGTGAACGACAATGGCGTCCTGGGCCTTGTCCAGCAGCGATGCTTGCTGGCGGGCCTGCTTCTCGCTTTCGCGCAGCACTGCCAGATAACCCTCCCTTTCAGCTGCTTGCGACTCCATTTCGCGCCTGATCTTGCCCCCGTAGATCATGGCCGCACTGACCATCAACAGCACGAACACCATGATCGCGTATTCGACCCGGCGCAGTTCTTCGACCGACTCAAGCTCCTCTTCCAGGAGCTTGCTTTGAATCAGGCCAACGCGATCGCGCACGGTACTGAGTGAGGCGAGCAACAGGGCAAACTTCCTGTCCATCGTTGCCATGCGTTTGCCGGCATTATCCGACTGCCCCTCCCTGAAGTAGGAAAAGATCAGCAAGGCCTCGTTCACCATTTCGACCATCGCGGCATCAACTGCACCCACCTCATCCTTCAATGCAAGGGTAAAGGCTTGTATATCTGCACTGTGTTCAGCCTCATTGGCGATCCGTACTTCCAACTGTTTTTTGGCCATTGCCAAATGCTCGTTGAAGACGCGCAAGGCTTCATTCATGTTCCCCGATTCGGCTTCAACATTATGTGTATCGAACACATTATTGCCCGGCGCATTGACTGTGGAAGCCAGGCTGCCCAGCGTTGAATAGCTCGACAGCTGCTGGACCCACGACTGGTTTGCCTTGATGGAGCGGTGATAGGTATCGACGATCAGGTGATTCAATAGCACGCTCAGCACAACAACCAGCACGTCGAATCCCGCAAGAAAAAAGTACATGCGGTGCCACTTGGTCGAACGCGGCTTATTTGTACTGGTGGGTATGGCTTGCTTTGCGGCGTTTTTATCCCTGAAAGAATCCATTTCACAATCTCCAAACATAATCCTTCTAAATCAACCAATAGAAGCGGTATTCGGAAACCAATCAACCTTTTGTGCCGACACTAAGCAATGCATTTGGCGATGCTAATTTCATGGTGGAATTTTTTTACTCTCGGAATCAGCCTCTTAACATTTCGGCGATAAAGCGAAATCATTTTCATTTGTTGTCTTTGACATCATCGTTCCAGGTAACGATTCTCCTCGCTCTCCATTGTAGAACTGAACGTCGGCAATCACTTTTGCCAGATGTTCTGTTCCTTTCAATTTCCTCAACCTCGTTCTGCACCTATGGCGAGCGTGCAGACCAAGCTTAGCTACTAATTTGCCATTATTCTGTTCGCCGACTGCTCCAGGTCGGTAGTAGCCCTTGATGGAGGCAGGCAATGTCGGCAGTTGCACTTCAGGGTGGGCGAGTGACGGCTGAGATAGACTAACCTCCACCTCTGACGAATGCTCAAATGTGGGGTTGCCATGGAATTGCAATGAAGCAGATTGGCAGTCACTCACTCCTTCCACGCGTAAAAAAACACGTGAAAAAAGTTAGATTAGGTAAGTGACTGATTTATGGAAGATAAAACCAATGTAGCAGTTAGCAAGGCTCCGGAACCAATGAATGAGCCGATCGAGTCCGACGCAACGAGCCATGCCGCTCAACAGCGTCAGCGTGCCGGCCATCTGGCCCAGGCCGTACGCAAAGAATTGCAAAAAGCCGTGATTGGCCAGGACAGTGTGATCGACGACGTGCTGACCGCGCTGATCGCTGGCGGCCACGTATTGCTCGAAGGCGTACCGGGGTTGGGCAAGACCCTGTTGGTACGCGCCCTCGCCCGTTGCTTCGGCGGTGAGTTCGCACGCATCCAGTTCACCCCGGACCTGATGCCCAGCGACGTCACCGGGCACGCGGTGTATGACATGCAGACCGAGCAATTCAAACTGCGCAAAGGGCCGTTGTTCACCAACCTGCTACTGGCCGACGAGATCAACCGCGCCCCGGCGAAAACCCAGGCGGCGCTGCTCGAAGCCATGCAGGAACGGCAAGTCACCCTCGAAGGCCAGCCATTGCCGATCCCGCAACCCTTCATGGTGCTCGCCACGCAAAACCCGATCGAACAGGAAGGCACTTACCCGCTGCCGGAAGCCGAACTGGATCGCTTCATGCTCAAGGTGCGCATGGATTACCCGGACGCCGAGCAAGAGTTGGACATGGTGCGTCAGGTCAGCCGCTCGACCCGGGCCGACATGCTCGATGTCCAGCCGATGCGCACCTTGTTGCAGGCCAGGGATGTGCTGGCCCTGCAACGCATCGCCAGCGACCTGGCGCTGGACGATCAGGTGCTCGATTACGCCGTGCGCCTGGCCCGCTCCACCCGCAGCTGGCCCGGCCTGACCCTCGGCGCCGGCCCGCGCGCGTCCATCGCGCTGGTGCGGTGTGCCCGTGCCCGTGCGCTGCTGCGCGGCGGGGAGTTCGTGATTCCGGACGACATCAAGGGTTGCGCCTTGGCCGTGCTGCGTCATCGTGTGCGCATCGCGCCGGAGCTGGACATCGAAGGGCTGGATGTCGATCAGGTGCTCCGACAGATGCTCGACCAAGTACCGGCACCGCGGCAGTGAAACCCTCGCGCCTGCTATTGATCTGGTTAACGTCACTACTGGCCATCGGCATCGTGCTCGGCAGTCTGCGGGCGTTGGAGCTGGCGGTGCCGGCGAGCGTCACGCAGATCAATTGGGGACTGCTCCTGGCATTGCTGGTCCTGGCCCTGCTCGATGCCTTTCGGCTGAAGCGACTACCCTCGCCCCGGCTGAGCCGTGAGATACCCGGCAGTCTGGCCCTCGGTCGCTGGAGCGATGTGCAACTGATCCTTGAACACGACTTTTCACAACCGCTGAGCGTACAGATCTTCGACCATGTACCCTCGGGCCTGGACTTCGAACACCTGCCGCTGACTGTCGAGTTGCAACCGGGCCAGCACAGCCGAATCGACTATCGGCTACGTCCGCTCAAACGCGGGCACTTCAGTTTTGAGCACTGCGAAATCAACCTGCCGAGCCCATTGGGTTTGTGGTCCGACAAACGCATTCTCGATGTCGCGGACAACATCCGCGTCTATCCCGACTTCGCCCGAATCTATGGCGGCCAGTTACTGGCTGTGGATAACTGGCTCAGCCAGCTCGGCGTACGTCAACGCCAGCGTCGAGGCCTGGGACTGGAGTTTCATCAGCTACGGGAATTTCGCGAAGGCGACAGCCTGCGTCAGATCGACTGGAAAGCCACCGCCCGCCAGCGCTCGCCCATTGCCCGGGAGTATCAGGACGAACGCGACCAGCAGATCATCTTCATGCTCGACTGCGGCCGGCACATGCGCAGCCAGGACGGCGAGCTATCGCACTTCGACCATGCGCTTAATGCCTGTTTGCTGCTCAGCTACGTCGCGCTACGCCAGGGCGACGCGGTGGGCCTGAGTACCTTTGCCAGCGAGCAGCCGCGCTATCTTGCGCCGGTAAAAGGCAGCAGCCATCTCAACACACTGCTCAATCGCGTCTATGACTTGCACAGCAGCCAACGCAGCGCCGACTACCAAGCCGCCGTTACGCAACTGCTGGCACGGCAAAAACGCCGGGCACTGGTGGTACTGGTGACCAACCTGCGCGAAGAGGACGACGAGTTGCTCCCGGCGGTCAAGCGCCTGAGCCAGCAGCACCAGGTGCTGGTCGCGAGCCTGCGCGAGGACGTGCTCGACACCTTGCGCCAGTCACCGGTACAGACCTTGTCCGAGGCGCTGGCCTATTGCGGGACCGTGGACTACCTCAATGCACGCGCCGAACTCCATGAGCGCTTGAACGCTCATGGAGTGCTGGTGATGGATGCGTTACCCGGCGAGTTGGGGGCGGCGTTGGTGACGCGGTATCTGGGCTGGAAAAGAGCTTGAGCCTGAGTGATCTCAAGCCGAGGCCGGCAATGACTGAAAGCTGAAGTACTGCTTCAACGCCCTCACCAATTGCCCATACTCCGGCGGTGCCCGTTGCAGGCTGAAACCGGCGTCGTAATGTTGGGGGGTCGCGTCTTCGTGGCACCACAGGCAACAGGCCTGCAGGTCGATGATCCGCTGGCCGCCTTCGGTCGCCGGGATTTTCAGGCGCAGGTTGAAGTCCGCGCCGATCATCATTGGCAGCTGGCTGATCAGCATCAGCCCGTCTTCGGAGACATTGCCCAGGTAGCCGATGGGTTTGCCGGTGATACCGTTGAATACTTTCAGGAAATACGGCAGTTGATGCCGCTCGATTCGGCGGTCGGTGAACATGTGCGTTTTCGCTATGCAAGGCTCTTAAGCAGAGCCGCACTACTGCTTCGGAACGGGTACTCATTGAGTCTTGGCCCGCTCTCCCCGCTCCCGGTGCGCCAGTCCTTACGGCGCTGAGTCCTGCTTATGCCGGTCACAGGTGTTGCCCCGATTCAGAGGCAAGGCTCTAAAACCGGTTTCTTGGACTATAGCTCAGCGCCGCCGGGGAGCCAGCGATGGAATGCTCGCCTGCCATCAGAACTGCGTCGGTTTTACCGCCGCGGCACTGCGCAGCGGGTAGTGGCCCAGGCTCTGCAAGGTTTCCAGGCGGGCGCGGGCGCGGTAGGCGTACTCGCTTTGCGGATAGGCGGCAATAATGAACTGGTAGGTCTGGGCCGCGTCGATAAACATCTTCTGCCGCTCCAGGCACTGGCCGCGCATCATCGACACTTCCGGCCATACGTAAGGCCGCGCGCGGCTGTCGCGTTCGACCTTGGACAGTTCGAGCATCACCTGCTCGCAATTGCCCCGGTCATAGGCGCTGTAGGCATTGTTCAAGTGATGGTTCATTGCCCAACGGGTGCAGCCGGTGGCACTGAGGGCGCCGACGGCAAGGGCAGCAATGAGTACGAATCGCATGGGGATCTCCTGTCTTGAACGTTGTATCGACCCGTGGGCGAAAATCTTCAGGCTGCCTGGCGCAAAGTTGTCAGGTTCAATAAAGAAAGAAAAAAGTAGTGCATACGAACAATGACTACACCTTCGGAGCATAGTAGCCTCACTCAGCGCTTGAACTCAGGAGTCTTTGCATGTCCGTCCGTCGTACCAAAATCGTCGCCACCCTTGGCCCGGCCAGTAACTCGCCGGAAGTTCTCGAACAGCTGATTCTGGCTGGCCTGGACGTCGCCCGCCTGAACTTCTCCCACGGCACCCCCGACGAGCACAAGGCTCGCGCGAAGCTGGTGCGTGACCTCGCTGCCAAGCACGGCCGCTTCGTCGCCCTGCTGGGTGACCTGCAAGGCCCGAAAATCCGTATCGCCAAATTCGCCAACAAGAAGATCGAGCTGAAGATCGGTGATCAATTCACCTTCTCCACTAGCCATCCTCTGACCGAAGGCAACCAGCAAGTGGTCGGCATCGATTATCCGGACCTGGTCAAGGACTGCGGTGTGGGCGACGAGCTGCTGCTCGACGACGGTCGCGTGGTGATGCGCGTCGATACCGCCACGGCCACCGAACTGAACTGCACCGTGACCATCGGCGGCCCGCTGTCCGACCACAAAGGCATCAACCGTCGCGGTGGCGGCCTGACCGCTCCGGCCCTGACTGAAAAAGACAAGGCCGACATCAAGCTCGCTGCGGAAATGGAAGTCGACTACCTCGCCGTGTCCTTCCCGCGTGACGCGGCCGACATGGAATACGCCCGTCAACTGCGCGACGAAGCCGGCGGCACTGCCTGGCTGGTGGCGAAGATCGAACGCGCCGAAGCCGTGGCCGATGACGAAACCCTCGACGGCCTGATCAAGGCGTCCGACGCGGTGATGGTTGCCCGTGGTGACCTGGGTGTGGAAATCGGCGACGCCGAACTGGTGGGCATCCAGAAGAAGATCATTCTGCACGCACGTCGTCACAACAAGGCGGTGATCGTCGCGACCCAGATGATGGAGTCGATGATCCAGAACCCGATGCCGACCCGCGCCGAAGTGTCCGACGTTGCCAACGCCGTGCTCGACTACACCGACGCCGTGATGCTCTCGGCCGAAAGTGCCGCAGGCCTGTACCCGCTGGAAGCCGTTCAGGCCATGGCGCGTATCTGTGTCGGTGCCGAAAAGCACCCGACCAGCAAGACCTCCAGCCACCGCATCGGCAAGGAGTTCCAGCGCTGCGACGAGAGCATTGCGCTGGCGACCATGTACACCGCCAACCACTTCCCGGGCGTGAAGGCGATCATCGCCCTGACCGAAAGTGGCTACACCCCGCTGATCATGTCGCGCATCCGTTCCTCGGTGCCGATCTACGCGTTCACCCCGCACCGCGAAGCCCAGGCTCGCGCGGCGATGTTCCGTGGCGTGTACACCATCCCGTTCGACCCGGCTTCGCTGGCGCCGAACGAAGTCAGCCAGAAGGCGATCGACGAGCTGGTCAAGCGCGGCGTAGTACAGAAAGGCGACTGGGTCATCCTGACCAAAGGTGACAGCTTCCACACCACCGGCGGCACCAACGGCATGAAGATCCTGCACGTTGGCGATCCGATGGTCTGAGTGACCGGTTGCTGAAAAACAAAAGCCCCGCCATGTGAATGGCGGGGCTTTTTGCTGCCTGATCCATTTTTTTTGTTGCCTGATCCGGCCCCATCGCGAGCAAGCTCGCTCCCACATTTTTTGCGGTGAATCCCAATCCCTGTGGGAGCGAGCTTGCTCGCGATGGGGCCGGCCCAGTCAGCGAAAGATTCAATGCCGCTTGATGAACCCGGTCAACGCCGCCAACGCCTCCGGTGACCGCAACCGCTGGGTGAACAACGCCCCCTCCTCTTCTATCACCTTGCGCAACAGCTCCCGATCCGGCGCTTTCATCAGTTGCTTGCTGATCCGCACCGCTTCCGGCGGCAGCGACTCAAAGCGCAAGCCCATCTCCCGCCCCTTGGCCAAGGCCTCCTCGCCACTGCCCAAGGCTTCATTGGCAATGCCCCAGGCAGCCGCCTGTTCACCGCTGAAACCTTCACCCAGCAGCAACAACTCCGCCGCTTTGGCCTGCCCGAGCAAGCGCGGCAGGATCAGGCTGGAACCGAACTCAGGGCATAACCCGAGATTGACGAACGGCATGCGCAGGCGCGCATCGCGGCTGACGTAGACCAGATCGCAATGCAGCAACATCGTCGTGCCAATGCCCACCGCCGCCCCGGCCACGGCGGCGATCACCGGTTTGCGGCATTCGAGCAGGTTGAGCATGAACTGGAACACCGGGCTGTCGAGGCTGGTCGGCGGTTGCTGGATGAAATCGGCGATGTCGTTGCCGGCGGTGAAGCATTCGGCTGAGCCGCTGATCAGTACGGCACTGATCCCCGGGTCGTTGTCGGCCTGTTTCAGCGCCTCGGCCAGTTGGCTGTACATGGCGCGAGTCAGGGCGTTTTTCTTGTCCAGGCGATTCAGGCGCAGGGTCAACAGGCCGCGTTCGCGTTCAACTTGGATGGCTTCGGTCATGGCAGGTCTCACGTCTGAAAAGTCAGCGCTCAACCACGGGGCAGGAACACATCGGCCAGCAGTTGATTGCGCGGCAGTCCCGCCAGGTACAGGCGCCGGGCAAAGGCATCGACACTGTCGGGGGCTCCGCAGAGTAAGGCCAGGGTTTGCCGGGAAACAAGCCGCAGTTGCGCCAAAGCCGCTGGCAACTCGGCCGGGGTCCAGAGTTCGACACTCAGGTTCGGACGGCTGGCGACCATGGCCTGTAGAGGCTTGGCCAGGTAGTGCTCATCGACATCATGGGCCAGGTGGATGACACGGATGGCGCCTTGGTGATCCTGGCGCAGCGCTTCGCGCAACACACCAAACAATGGCCCCAACCCGGTGCCGGCCGCCAGCAGCCACAATGGCCGGGTATGCCAGTCCGGATCGTAATGCAAGGCACCGCCGCGCAATTCACCGAGACGGATCGGATCGCCGATGCGCAATTGCCGGGCGGCATCGCTGAATTCCCCGGGCTTGCGGCAATCGAGATGAAACTCCAGAAAACGGTCTTCCTGCGGCAGGCTGGCAAGGGAATACGGCCGCGCCACGTTGCCCGCCCACAACACCAGGTGCTGGCCGGCGCTGTAGCGCAGCGGTCGCTGCGCGATCACCCGCAAGCGCAGCACCGTGGTGCTCAGCCAATCGACCGCGGCGACCTCGGCCGGTTGGCCATCGACCTGCGGGTCGAAAGCATGCACCTGCAAGTCCTCGACCACCTGGCACTGGCACGCCAGGCGCCAACCCTGTTCTCGCTGCTGCGCACTCAGGGCATCGGGGCGGCTGTCGCTCGGCAGGCCCCGTACACACTGCACCAGGCACGCATGGCAACTGCCGGCGCGGCAACTGTAAGGCACCGGCACGCCGTTCTGATTCAGCGCGTCGAGCAGATTGCTGCCCGCCGCTACCGACCAGTGGCGCTCGCCAACCCGCAATTCAGGCATCGACGTTCTCCCACGCCGCCGCGCATCGGTTACGACCGTCACGCTTGGCCCGATAGAGCGCCTGATCGGCCCGTTGCAGCGCGTCATCGAGGTCGTCGCCCAGCTCCAGCAGGGTCATGCCGGCGGACAGGCTGAGGTTGCGCACATTCAGACCGATCAACTCGACATCGGTGAAGGCGATGCGCAGCCGTTCGCAGCACGAAGTCAGACTGTCGGCATCGCAATCGGGCAGCAGCACCACGAATTCTTCGCCGCCGTAGCGAGCCAGAACATCGCTGTCACGCAGGCACGCGGTGGCAACGCCGGCAAAGGCTTGCAGCACCTGATCGCCGGCGGCATGCCCGTGCAGATCGTTGATGCGTTTGAAATGGTCGAGGTCGATCAGCGCCAGGCCATGCACGACTCCGGCTTCCATGGCGTTCAACTCGCGGGAAGCCAGGCGCAGGAAATGCCGGCGATTGAACAGGCCTGTGAGTTCGTCGGTGGCCACCAGATCTTCGAGCTGGCGCATCATCCCGCGCAAGGTGTCCTGGTGCGCCTGCAAGGCAAAACGCCGCTGACGCATGCGTTGTCGTGAAGCCTGGACGTAGCGGGCATACAACACCAGCCACACCAGCACGATGAACAGCACGCACACCTGCAACACCGCCATGGCCGGGTCGGGCAACTGGAAGTGGTAGCCCTCCCACAGAGTGATCGCGCTAAAGCTGAAGAACACCAGCAATGCGCATCGCACAAAGGATCGGCGTGACAGATGGAACAGGCCGAACAGCAGGATAAGAACGTAAAACACCAGGAACGCACCCCGGGCTTCGTCCAGATGGGCGATCAGCCAGGTTTGCCAGCCAAGCCCCAACAACACTTGCGCCTCGGTCAGGCTGGGGTCGGCGAAACGCAGGTTGCAGCCGCTGTAGAACACCGCGAACAGGATGGCCTGGCTGGTCACGACCAGTGCGCTGCCGATGGCGACACTGGCCAGCGGCGCGTCGTAGTGACCGGTAAAAAACGCCAGCCACAGCAACAGCAATACCAGGGCATAGGTGCCGGCCGCGAGGGCGAAACGTTTGAGCAACAGGCGCTGGATGGCGTTATGGGTCAATCGTTGACTCACCAAATGAAAGGAGACTGACAGAGCGTCCTACTCTACAGACCGCATGTCACTTTAGTGGCGTGGCCGATAAATGACCATTCAATTTTCGGGATGACCCGATTCCCCTGCAGGAGCTGCCGCAGGCTGCGATCTTTTGATCTTGACCTTAAAAGATCGCAGCCTGCGGCAGCTCCTACAGGGGCCGGGTACGACAATGAGACCAAGGTTTGACCACTGGCGCGTGTGCCGCTCAACGAGGCGCGGTATACTGCCGCGCCTTTTTAGCGTCGCGCCAGCATGCCCGGCGTGCCTTGAAAGGTGCTTGCAACCGACCGATGCACCCAAGCTGCAAGCACCTTATTGAATGTTCCCGTCTTTTAGAGGAGCGCGACTCATGACCGTGATCAAGCAAGACGACCTGATTCAGAGCGTTGCCGACGCCCTGCAGTTCATTTCCTACTACCACCCCGTGGATTTCATCCAGGCGATGCACGAAGCCTACCTGCGCGAAGAATCGCCAGCGGCCCGTGACTCCATGGCGCAGATCCTGATCAACTCGCGCATGTGCGCCACCGGCCACCGCCCGATCTGCCAGGACACCGGCATCGTCACCGTGTTTGTCCGTGTCGGCATGGACGTGCGCTGGGATGGCGCCACCATGGGCCTGGACGACATGATCAACGAAGGCGTGCGTCGTGCCTACAACCTGCCGGAAAACGTCCTGCGCGCTTCGATCCTCGCCGACCCGGCGGGCGCTCGCAAGAACACCAAGGACAACACCCCGGCAGTCATCCACTACTCCATCGTTCCGGGTAACACCGTGGAAGTGGACGTGGCGGCCAAGGGCGGCGGTTCCGAGAACAAGTCGAAAATGGCCATGCTCAACCCGTCCGACTCGATCGTCGACTGGGTGCTGAAAACCGTCCCGGAAATGGGCGCCGGCTGGTGCCCACCGGGCATGCTCGGCATCGGCATCGGCGGTACCGCCGAGAAAGCCGCCGTCATGGCCAAAGAAGTGTTGATGGAATCCATCGACATCCACGAGCTCAAAGCCCGCGGCCCACAGAACCGCATAGAAGAAATGCGCCTGGAGCTGTTCGAGAAGGTCAACCAGTTGGGCATCGGTGCCCAGGGCCTCGGTGGCCTGACCACCGTGCTCGACGTGAAGATCATGGACTACCCGACCCACGCCGCTTCGCTACCGGTGTGCATGATCCCGAACTGCGCCGCCACCCGACACGCGCACTTCGTGCTCGACGGTTCCGGCCCGGCCTCGCTGGAAGCGCCACCGCTGGACGCCTACCCGGAAATCGTCTGGGAAGCCGGCCCGTCAGCCCGTCGCGTCAACCTCGACACCCTGACCCCGGAAGACGTGCAGAGCTGGAAGCCGGGCGAAACCGTCCTGCTCAACGGCAAGATGCTCACCGGTCGCGACGCTGCGCACAAACGCATGGTCGAGATGCTGAACAAGGGCGAAACCCTGCCGGTGGACCTGAAAGGTCGCTTCATCTACTACGTCGGCCCGGTCGATCCGGTCGGTGACGAAGTGGTTGGCCCGGCAGGCCCTACCACCGCGACGCGGATGGACAAGTTCACCCGTCAGATCCTCGAGCAGACTGGCCTGCTGGGCATGATCGGCAAATCCGAGCGCGGCCCGACCGCGATCGACGCGATCAAGGACAGCAAGGCCGTGTACCTGATGGCCGTCGGCGGCGCCGCTTACCTGGTCGCCCAGGCGATCAAGAAGTCCAAGGTGCTGGCGTTTGCCGAACTGGGCATGGAAGCGATCTACGAGTTCGAGGTCAAGGACATGCCGGTGACTGTTGCCGTCGACAGCAAGGGCGAGTCCGTACACATCACAGGTCCTGCCATCTGGCAGAAAAAGATCAGTGAGAGCCTGGCGGTGGAAGTGCAGTAAGCACTTAACCGCTGATTAAAAAAGCCGCGCTGTTTGTATGACAGCGCGGCTTTTTTGTACCTTCTGATTACCAACCCCCGGGGACTGGCCTACCATCACTTGCAGTAAATGGTTTTACGCGCACGCACACCCTTGTCGTACCTCGCCAAAGGCCTAGTTTGAATGTCCGTGACCTACCTGCCGCTGGAAGCCTGGAATAAGCATTGGACGCTCGACGGCCCGCTGGTGCGCTGTCGGTTGTGTGGGAGCGCTCAGGACCTCATGGACGCCGGAGCTTTTCGGCATGCACTCGGCTGTAAAGCCTGGGGGCTGCAAGCCCAATACCCCTGCCGTGAACTAGCTGCGCTGCTGCAGCAGAAAATCCAAGCGGGGTTGTTTTGATACGCGCCATTCTCGAGGGCGGAGCCATGTGTGAGTGCTGGTCATTCGAAGCGTTTCGCAGTGAAACGCTTGGGAATATTCTCGGGATAACGCCGTACAAGGCGACTCATAAGCGGCCATTTGCCCGTCGAGTTTCCCCCTGAGCATGGGAAACGTTTCTCCGTGAAACACTCCTGCGTTTTCACCGGCTCACCCTCTACCGAACACGTGGAGCCAATCAGGATACTGGTGACAACCTGTCTGAACAGACCGGGCTAGCCAACAGAATGCATGAAGCACACTTGAACAATGATGATCTGAGCAACTCCGGGAACTCGGTAGTTTCGTTGGGGAAACTGACAGATGAACTGGAACAGATGAGACGAAACATAAATCGTTGAAAGCTCAAGGTATCCACTGGGGCGCAGTGAGATGAGATCTGGCGCAAGATAGTCCGCATGCTATCTTGCGCCTCCTATCTTTTGTCCGATTTACGTTCGATGCTCCCGACTTCTAGATCCCTGCGCCTGGCGCTCTACACCTTGCTAATCATCGCCGGCGCCGCCATCGCCGCGACCCTGGCCATGCGCCACGCCGTGCGCCAGTCAATGGTCGAAGACGCCGCCCGAGCCAATCAGCAACTGGCGCTCTATGCCACGTCGCTGCATACCCTGATCGAACGTTACCGCGCCCTGCCCGCCGTGCTGGCGCTGGACCCGGAGTTGCGCTCGGCACTCAAGGGGACGGTGAGCCCCGGGCAGCAGGATGCGTTGAACCGCAAACTGGAAAAGATCAACGGCGCCGCCGAGTCCTCGACCCTGGAATTGCTCGATCGCACCGGTCTGGCCGTGGCGGCGAGCAACTGGCGTTTGCCTAGCAGTTATGTCGGCCATAACTACGGTTTCCGTCCCTATTTCAACCAGACCCGCACCCAGGGCACCGGGCGTTTTTACGCGGTAGGCGTGACCAGCGGGATTCCCGGCTACTTCCTCTCCAGCGCGGTCAGCGATGACGACGGGCAGTTCCTCGGCGCCATGGTGGTGAAACTGGAATTTCCCGAACTGGAACGCGAGTGGCGCCAGGGCAGCGACACGCTGTTGGTCAGCGACGCGCGCGGGATCATCTTCATCGCCAACCAGCCGGGCTGGCGCTATCGCCTGCTCAAGCCGCTCGGCGACAGCGATCACGCCGAACTCAAGGCCACCCGCCAATACGACAAGCAGCCCCTGACGCCGCTGGAGTTTCAATCATTGCGGCGCTTCGACGACAACAGTGACCTCCTCCGGGTCAATGGCCCGGACGGCAAGGCGGACTACCTGTGGGAGTCCCTGCCGCTGACAGCCGAGGGCTGGACCCTGCATCTGCTGCGGCGCCCGCAAGTCGCCTTCGAAGACAGCCGCAATGCAGCCCTCGCTGCGGCCGGCTTGTGGTTGACCCTGGTGTTTCTGCTGCTGTTTCTCAATCAGCGCTGGCGCATGGCCAAGCTGCGCCAGCGCAGCCGAGAAGAACTCGAACAACTGGTGCAAGAGCGTACCCGCGACCTGCGCACCGCCCAGGAAGGCCTGGTGCAGTCGGCCAAACTCGCGGCGCTGGGGCAGATGTCCGCCGCCCTGGCCCACGAGATCAACCAGCCACTCACCGCCCAGCGCATGCAGTTGGCGACCTTGCGCCTGCTGCTCGACCACGGCCGGGTCGACGACGCCTACAAGGCGCTCAAACCGGTGGATGAAATGCTCACGCGCATGGCCGCCCTCACCGGCCACCTGAAAACCTTCGCCCGCAAAAGCCCCAGCGGTTTGCGCGAACGCCTGGACCTGGCGACGGTGGTGGACCAGTCGTTGCAACTGCTCGACACCCGGCTGCGCGACGAACAGGTCAGCACCGTGTTGCACCTGACCCGTCCGGCCTGGGTGCGCGGCGATGCGATTCGCCTGGAACAGGTGCTGATCAACCTGCTGCGCAACGCCCTCGATGCGATGCAGGACAAACCCTGCAAACGCCTGGAAATCCGCCTCGAAGCCGACGAACAATTGTGGCGCCTGAGCGTGATCGACAACGGTGGCGGTATCGCCGAAGAGAACCTGTCCAAGGTGTTCGATCCGTTCTTCACCACCAAACCGGTGGGCGATGGCCTGGGCATCGGTTTGGCCGTATCGTTTGCCATCGTTCACGAATCCGGCGGGCGCCTGACTGCCGACAATCATGACAAAGGTGCCGTGTTTACCCTGACCTTGCCCATCGACCAGGAGGTGCATGAACCATGCTGAACTCAGTGATGGTGGTGGACGACGAAAGCAGCATCCGCAGTGCCGTCGAGCAATGGTTGAGCCTGTCGGGTTTCGAGGTGCAGCTGTTCAGCCGCGCCGACGAGTGTCTGGCGCAGCTACCGAAGCATTTTGCCGGGGTGATTCTCAGCGATGTGCGCATGCCCGGCATGACCGGCCTGGAACTGCTGGCCGAGGTGCAACGCCGGGATGCCGACTTGCCGGTGATCCTGTTGACCGGCCATGGCGACGTACCGATGGCCGTCGAGGCCATGCGCGACGGCGCCTACGATTTCCTCGAAAAGCCTTTCAGCCCGGAAACCCTGCTCGGCAGCCTGCGCCGCGCCCTCGACAAGCGCCGGCTGGTGCTGGAAAACCGCGCACTGCACGAGCAGGCGGACAACCGCGCCAAACTCGATGCCACGCTGCTCGGCGTGTCCCGTGGCTTGCAGACCCTGCGCCGGCAGGTGCTGGACCTGGCAGCCCTGCCGGTGAACGTGCTGATTCGCGGGGAAACCGGTAGCGGCAAGGAGCTGGTCGCACGCTGCCTGCATGACTTCGGGTCGCGAGCCGACAAGCCCTTTGTCGCACTCAATTGCGCGGCCATCCCGGAGCAACTGTTCGAGGCCGAACTGTTCGGTCACGAGAGCGGTGCGTTCACCGGGGCGTCTGGCAAGCGCATCGGCAAACTCGAATACGCCGACGGTGGCACGCTGTTTCTCGATGAAATCGAAAGCATGCCGCTGGCCCAGCAGGTGAAATTGCTGCGGGTGCTGCAAGAGCAGAAGCTTGAGCGACTGGGTTCGAACCAGAGCATTCGCGTGGATTTGCGCATCATTGCCGCGACCAAACCGGACCTGCTCGACGAAGCGCGGGCCGGACGTTTTCGCGAAGACCTGGCCTATCGCTTGAACGTCGCAGAACTACGACTGCCGCCCTTGCGCGAACGCCGTGAAGACATCCCGCTGCTGTTCGAATCCTTCGCCCAAAACGCCGCCGAACGGCTGGGACGTAAATTTCCACCGTTGAACGGTGCGCAGCTGAGTCACCTGCTGAGCCACGACTGGCCGGGCAATGTGCGCGAACTGGCGAATGTCGCCGAGCGTCAGGTGTTGGGGCTCGGTGAGCCTGTACCGGCGGGGATCGAGCCCGGTCAGTCACTGGCGGCGCAGCAGGAAGCCTTTGAAGCACAGTGCCTGCGCGCGGCGTTGACCCGGCACAAGGGTGATGTCAAGGCGGTGCTTGAAGAACTGCAACTGCCGCGGCGGACCTTCAATGAAAAGATGCAGCGGCATGGGTTGAGCAGGGAGATGTTCCTGTAGCGTCTGAACTGGCCTCTTCGCGGGCAAGCCCGCTCCCACAGTGGGTCTGTGTACGCCGAACATTGTGGGAGCGGGCTTGCTCGCGAAGAGGCCGGCAAAGGCAATACAAATACCCCTCCGAGTAAGCAAATTTCCGCTCATCACCCGCCACAAATAAGCGGATTTCCGCTCACCAAACCTTCTTCCCCCCTCTAGACCGGCCCTCTCCCCCTTGGCACAGCTCCTGCTATAGCCCCTGCAGGCTGCGTTTAAACGCGCTCCACAAAAACAATTAAACGAAGGATCCTTCAATGGATAACTCCAACTCCCTGCCGCTTGGGTCGGCTGCCGTGCCGGCCAAAGCAAGAACCACGTCCAGCCGCATCAAATCGATCTTCAGCGGTTCCGTCGGCAACATGGTCGAGTGGTATGACTGGTACGTCTACGCCGCCTTCTCCCTGTACTTCGCCAAGACCTTCTTCCCCAAGGGTGACACCACCGCCCAACTGCTCAACACCGCCGCGATCTTCGCCGTGGGCTTCCTGATGCGTCCGATCGGTGGCTGGCTGATGGGGCTGTATGCCGACAAGGTCGGGCGCAAAAAGGCCCTGATGGCCTCGGTGTACCTGATGTGCTTCGGTTCGCTGCTGATCGCCCTGAGCCCGAGTTATGAAGTCATCGGCATCGGTGCGCCGATCCTGCTGGTGTTCGCGCGCTTGCTGCAAGGCCTGTCGGTGGGTGGCGAATACGGCACCTCCGCCACTTACCTCAGCGAAATGGCCACCAAGGAACGTCGCGGCTTCTACTCCAGCTTCCAGTACGTGACCCTGATCTCCGGCCAACTCATCGCCCTGGCGGTGTTGATCGTGCTGCAACAACTGCTGACCACCGAAGAGCTGTACGCCTGGGGCTGGCGCATCCCGTTCGCCATCGGCGCGCTGTGTGCCGTGGTGGCGTTGTACCTGCGTCGCGGCATGGAAGAGACCGAGTCCTTCACCAAGAAGGAAAAAGCCAAGGAAAGCGCGATGCGCACCTTGATGCGTCACCCCAAGGAACTGATGACCGTGGTCGGCCTGACCATGGGCGGTACCCTGGCGTTCTACACCTACACCACGTACATGCAGAAATACCTGGTGAACACCGTCGGCATGAGCATTTCCGACTCCACCACCATTTCCGCCGCCACGCTGTTCCTGTTCATGTGCCTGCAACCGATCGTCGGCGGGCTGTCGGATAAAATCGGTCGCCGGCCGATCCTGATTGCCTTCGGCATCCTGGGCACCCTGTTCACCGTGCCGATCCTCACCACCCTGCACACCATCACGACCTGGTGGGGCGCGTTCTTCCTGATCATGGCGGCGCTGATCATCGTCAGCGGCTACACCTCGATCAACGCCGTGGTAAAAGCCGAACTGTTCCCGACCGAAATCCGAGCCCTGGGCGTGGGCCTGCCGTATGCACTGACCGTTTCGATCTTCGGCGGCACCGCTGAATACATCGCACTGTGGTTCAAGAGCATCGGCATGGAGACGGGTTACTACTGGTACGTGACCGCCTGTATTGCCGTGTCGTTGCTGGTGTACATCACCATGAAAGACACCCGCAAACATTCGCGGATCGTCACTGACTGACAGACGTCAGGCAGTTACCGCAAGGGTGACTGCCAAGCCCCTTCGCGAGCAGGCTCGCTCCCACAGGTTGACCGCGTACCCTTGGAGGAATGCGGTCCAATGTGGGAGCGAGCTTGCTCCTACAGGGGGAAGGTCGGACTGGAAATCCGCGGCGCGTGCTTGCACCATGCACGTCTCCCCGCAAGCTCTGGAAACTCTCCCCAATGCCCGACGACATCCACTTCTACGAACCCGCCAACGGTCACGGCCTGCCCCACGATCCGTTCAACGCCATCGTCGGCCCGCGTCCCATAGGCTGGATCTCCTCACAGGATGCCGAGGGCCGCTTGAACCTGGCGCCCTACAGCTTCTTCAACGCCTTCAACTACATTCCGCCGATCATTGGTTTTTCCAGTGTCGGACGCAAAGACAGCCTGAACAACATCGAGCAAACCGGCGAGTTCGCCTGGAACCTGGCCACACGGCCGCTGGCCGAGCAGATGAACCAGAGCTGCGCGATGGTCGGGCCTGAGGTCAACGAGTTCGAACTGGCCGGCCTGACGACCGTTGCCTCGAAAGTCATTCAGGTGCCACGGGTGGCCGAAAGCCCGGTGTCCTTCGAGTGCAGGGTCACGCAGATCATTCAGTTGCAGCGAGCGGACGGCAATGTGGTGCCGAGCTGGCTGATCCTCGGCGAAGTGGTCGCCGTGCATATCGCCAAATGGCTGTTGAAGGATGGGGTATACGACACCGCCGCGGCAGAACCGATTCTGCGCGGCGGCGGGCCGGCGGATTATTTCCAGCTGGGGCCTGAGGCGTTGTTCAAGATGTACCGCCCGGGGGCGGTGAAGTGATCACCAGAGCAGGTCGGCGTCTTCTTTGACGTCCTTGAGGTGGGTCAGCTCTTTGGCCGCTGCCAGGTCGGCGTCATGGGCGGTCTTGAAGATCTGGCCTTCCAGCACTTTGTGAAAACGCGGAGCGCCGGAACCACCCAGCGCCTTGACGGCGATAGCGGCGTGGTAACCACCCTCGCCCGGTACTACAGCGGAAACAGCTTCGAAGTGATCAAAGGCTTTACGTGCCATGTCGCGCATCCTGGCTGATTGAGAATGCCGTCATTAAACCCTCAACCGGCCAGTTTGTGTACCTCCAGTGCGGACTGACCGAGGGCCTGCGCCGCCGAGACATCCTTGAAGGTGTGGAAATCCAGACTGTTGACCACCAGTTCCTGCACCAGCTCGGCAAAAATCTCCATCGCCGGCGTGTTGAAGTAGGCGGTCATGGCCTGTTGATCACTCCAGAAACCGGACACCAGCCACAACTCCGGATCGCATTGCGAATGTTGCAAGCTAAAGCTCAGGCAGCCTGGCGCTGCGCGGGACGGTTCGATCAGGGCGCTGAGACGCACACCGAGTTCCGCAGAGCGCCCGGCGCGCGCTCGAACGAAGGCCATATGACTGACGGGGATTTGCGTGGACATGTTCAACCCTCCCGGGGAGTCGCGTGGCAGCCGGGGGACGGGCTGCGACAGGATCAAAGGTTAAGGGGCTCTGCCCGGGTGCCGTTAGTCGATTCCTGCCGGTGCATTGCACGATCCTGCGAAACTTCACTAAGTAGCTGTAAAACCCTGTCACAGGTTTGCCCTGTAGGAGCTGCCGAAGGCTGCGATCTTTTGATCTTGTTTTTAAGATCAAAAGATCGCAGCCTTCGGCAGCTCCTACTGGGGTTGGTGGGTGGCAGGCACTGCCTGTCATGCGCCGGCATAGAAGTCCCCCCATGCAGAATCAGGCAAGCATCCGGCAGGATGTGTCTACCGCTGCCACTTGCACAAACTTATGCTCTGCTCCATTCCCTCCATGCCTGCCGAGGATGCCGCGCATGACGTCGCTCGATCACTTTCAAGCCCCGCTGGACACCGACATGGAAAAGCAGCGCGCGGAACTGGCGGCGATCATCCGCCGCAACACCGCCGAAGATGGCAGTTATGCCACGGCCATCGGCTCGCTGTTCATGTCCCGCCACAGCCAGTCCCATGAGTTTGCCCCGGTGCTCGCGCAACCGGCACTGTGCATCATGGCCCAGGGGCGCAAGGAAGTTCAGTTGGCCAACGAGTACTTCAACTACGACCCGTTGAACTACCTGGTGGTCTCGGTCTCGATGCCGCTCAGTGGACGGGTGGTGGATGTCTCGGCCGAGGAGCCGATCCTGGCCCTGCGCCTGGACATCGATCCGGCGGAAATCACCGCGCTGATCGCCGACGCCGGCCCCCTCGGCGTGCCCACCCGGCCGACCGGGCGCGGGCTGTATGTCGAGCGGCTCGACACGGCCATGCTGGATGCCGTACTGCGCCTGGCAAGGCTACTGGACACGCCGAAAGACATCGCCATGCTCGCGCCGCTGATTCGCCGGGAGATCCTCTATCGACTGCTGCGTAGCAAACAGGGACATCGGCTGTACGAAATCGCCATCGCCAACAGTCAGAGCCATCGCGTCAGCCAGGCGATCAAATGGCTCAATGGCAACTTTGAACAGCCGTTGCGCATCGATGATCTGGCGAAGGAAGTGAACCTGAGCGTGTCGACCCTGCATCACCGTTTCAAGGCGATGACGGCGATGAGTCCATTGCAGTATCAGAAGCAGTTGCGCCTTCAGGAAGCGCGGCGGTTGATGCTGGCCGAAGGGCTGGAAGCTTCGGCGGCGGGGTATCGCGTCGGGTATGAAAGCCCTTCGCAGTTCAGCCGGGAATACAGCCGGTTGTTCGGGGCGCCGCCGTTAAGGGATCTGGCGCGGTTGCGGTTGAGCATCTGATCCGGAGTTTTCGGTGCGACTACCGACGCCTTCGCGGGCAAGCCCGCTCCCACAGGGATCGTCGGTGTTCACACAATTTGGTGAACACTAAAAATCTCCTGTGGGAGCGGGCTTGCCCGCGAAGAGGCCAGCTCAGGCACTACAAGTTCTGGATCAGGCCCCAAGTACCCGGCAAGCCTCCGCCGGCAAGGTCACCGACACCGGGTGACCGACGCTCAGGCCAAAGCCCTGGCACGGCGTGCTCAGCGCGGTAAACGACACCCCGGAACACTCAACCGTGGTCTCGATGGTCGCGCCGATATCGCGCACGAAGGTCACCTTGCCCAGCAAGCGGTTGCCCGCCGTCGCCTGCGGCGCCGACAGTTGCAGGTCTTCCGGACGAATCAGCATCTTCACCTTTTCCCCTGCCGCAATGCTCGTGCAGATCGGCACTTGCAGCGCATCGCCACCCGGCAGGCTGACCTTGCCGTTGCCCAGCGCCGTGGCCGGGAAGATGTTGCCCGAACCGATGAAGTCCGCGACGAACTCGTTGGCCGGGTGCCGGTAGATTTCAATCGGCGTACCCACTTGCTGCACCCGGTGTTCACCCAGCACGACCACGATATCGGCCATGGTCATGGCTTCGCGCTGGTCGTGGGTCACCATGATGGTGGTGATGTTCAGGCGCTGTTGCAGTTGACGGATTTCCACCTGCATCGATTCACGCAGCTTGGCGTCCAGCGCCGACAACGGTTCGTCGAGCAGGAGGATTTTCGGGTGATTGGCAATCGCCCGGGCAATCGCCACGCGCTGGCGTTGTCCGCCGGAGAGCTTGGCCACCGGACGATCAATCATTTGCTGCAACTGGATCAGCTCCAGCAACTCCACCACCCGCGCCTGCTGGTCAGCCTTGCTGACCCCGCGCAGTTTCAGCGGATAGGCGATGTTCTCGCCCACGGTCATGTGCGGGAACAGCGCCAGGGACTGGAACACCATGCCGAAGTTGCGCAGGTGCGCCGGGGTGTGGCCGATGTCTTCACCGTCCAGGCGGATCTCGCCGCCGGTCAGGGTTTCAAGGCCGGCAATCATGCGCAGCAGCGTGGTTTTGCCACAGCCCGAAGGGCCGAGGAAACACACCAGTTTGCCCTCGGGCAAATGCAGGTTCACATCGGTTACCGCGCAGGCCGAGCCGTAATGTTTCTCGACGTTTTCCAGAATCAGACCAGACATTTGAAGTACCTCAAGAAATCAGAACGAAACGCCACCTTCACCAACCAGCTTCTCCAGCGCCCAGATCAGGACGAAGTCGATCAGCACGATCAGCACGGCAAACGAAAATACGGTCGGGTCGAGCGAAGACACGGTGCGGCTGTACATCCAGATCGGCACGGTCATCACATCGATGGTGTAGAGGAAGTAAGTCACGGTGAATTCGTTGAACGAGACGATGAACGCCAGCAGCATGCCCGCCAGGATCCCCGACTTCATCAACGGCACCACCACATCGACAATCGCCCGCAGCGGTGAAGCACCGAGCATCTGCGCGGCCTCCTCGACTTCGCTGCCGATGGAAAGCATCGCCGCCGTGCAGTTCTTCACCACGAACGGCAGTGCCAGGATCACGTGGGCAATCACCAGGCGCGAGGTGGTCATGTGGAACGGCAGGCTGTCGAACACCAGCAGCAATGCCAGCCCCAACACCACCATCGGGAACACCAGCGGCAACGACATCAGTTGCAGGGCCACGGCCTTGCCGCGGAACTCGCAACGGGTCAGCGCGTAGGCCGCAGGCACTGCGATGATCGTGGCGAAAATCATGGTCAGGCACGACACCAGCAGGCTGGTGCTCATGGCCTGGCCGAGGCTCAGCACATCGCTGGCGTCCGGCGACACGAAGGTGTGCCAGGCGGCCTTGTACCATTGCAGGCTGTAGCTGCTCGGCGGGAAGTCGAGGTTCGACGCGCCGCTGAACGACATCACGATCATGGTCAGGATCGGCAGCACCGCCAGCAGCAGGATGAAGCCCGAGAGGATGCCGGCGAACTTGCCGGTCTCGCCGGGCAACAGCCCATAACGTTTCTTGGTCAGGGTGCTCATTGGGAAGCCTCCAGCATGCGCCGACGACGGCCAGTGATGTATTCGGACAAGGTCATGATCGCGAGGGTGGTGACGATCAGCACCACGCCGGCGGCGGACGCGGCGGGCCAGTTCATCAACGGGGCGATCTGGTCATGCACCATCACCGCCAGCATCGGCACGCGCCGGCCACCGAGCAGCAAGGGCACCACGAAACTGCTGGCGTTGTAGGCGAACACCAGGGTCGCACCGGTAATGATCCCCGGCAGGCTCATCGGCAACACCACCTGGCGAAACACCTGGAAGCGACTGGCGCCGAGGGTGGCAGCGGCTTCTTCGTAGCTGCGGGCGACGCCGCGCATGGCGCTGGCGATCGGCAACACGGCCAGCGGGAAGGCGGTTTGCACCAGGCCCATCAACACGCCGTTCTGGTTATACAACAGCATGATCGGGCGCTTGATCAGGTCCAGGCCCATCAAGGCCTGGTTAAGCATGCCGCCTGGACCGAGGATCACCAGCCAGCCGTAGCTTTGCAGCAGCAGGTTGACCAGCAACGGCAGCAACACCGCCGCCAGGAAGATCCGTCGCACGAACGGCGAGGTCAGGCGCGACATGGTGTAGGCCACCGGGATCGCCAGGATCACTGCGATCACCGCGCTGATCAGCGCCAGGCGCAGGGTCAGCATCAGGGATTTGAGGTAATAGGGTTCCAGCAACTGGGCGTAGCTGGCCAGGCTGAACCCGGACCATTCCGCGCCTTTGGTCCCCACGCTCATGCGCAGTACCAAGAGGCTGGCGGCAATCAGTACGCCAAGAAACAGCATCGACGGCGAGAGGAAAAGCCAGGCGCGCGTCGTTGGCGAAACACCCCGAGCGGCGCGCACGGGAGCGGCACTCACCGGATGGGTCAGAGGTTGGTGTTCCATAGCAAAGGGTCTCGTCAATGGAAAGCGGCTGACAGACACAAGACCTGAAAGCACAGCGTTACTAATGTGGGAGCGGGCTTGCTCGCGAAGGGGCCGTGTCAACCGACATCAATGTTGAATGTCACACCGCATTCGCGAGCAAGCCCGCTCCCACATTTGATTTGTGGCGCTTCAAGGGCTTGCGAGCGGCACTCGATCAGGAAGAAAAGATTTCCGTGTAACGACGAATCCATTGGTCATGCACAGTCGCCAGGAAGGCGTTGTCGTGCATGATCGCCTTCTCGGCAATCTGCTCCGGCGTGAGGATGTACGGGCTCTTGCGCGCTTCGGCGGAGATGATCGCCTTGGCGTTGACCGGGCCGTTGTAGATGTCTTCAGCCATCTTGCCCTGCACCAGTGGGTCCAGGGAGTGGTTGATGAAGGCATAGGCCATGTCGGTATCGCCCGGACGGTTCTTCGGCATCACCGAGAGCATCAGGTCGGTGTAGAAACCTTCCTTCATGCCAAAGGTTGCGCCCAGACCGTAGTTCGGATCGCGGATCTGTTTCGGGAAGAACGCCGGTGCGTACAGGCCACCCATGTCCAGGGAACCGGTGCGGAACAGCTCGGCGATCTGGTTCGGGTTTTCACCCAGGGTCACCACACGATCTTTCAGCTCGGCGAGTTTCTTGAAGCCAGGTTCGATGTTGTGCTCGTCACCACCGGCCAGTTTGGCGGCGATGATGATCAGGTCCATGGCCTCGGTCCAGTTTGGCGGCGGCAGGAAGATGTTCGGCGCCGCGTCGGCATCCCACAGGGAGGCGTAGCTGGTCGGGGCTTCTTTCTGGGTGCGGGTGCTGTAGACCAGACTGTTGCACCACAGCAGGTAACCGATACCGTGGCCATTGGCGCCGGTGCGGTATTTCTCCGGTACATCGACCAGGTTGGGAATGCGGTTGAGGTCGGGTTTTTCCAGCAGGTTGGCGGCGGCCAGACCTTCGGCGCCAACGCCTGCCAGGGTGATGATGTCGTACTGCGGACGATCACCGCCGGCCTTGAGTTTGGCGACCATTTCCGAGGTACTGCCGGTGCGGTCAGCGATGACCTTGCAGCCGTACTTGTCTTCGAACGTCGCGGCGATGTTGCGCAGTGCAGCCAGGCCGGTGTCATCGGACCAGGTCAGCAAACGCAGGGTCTTGCCGGCAAAACGTGTGTCGCTGGCATTGGCCTTGATGAACGGCATGCTCATGGCTGCCGCTGCAACCGAGGCTACGCCCACGGTCTTGATGAATTGACGTCTGTTCAGATCATGCTCGCCCATTACGGACTCCCTTTGTTTTTGTAGGTATAAGGCAGGTCGAAACTGTTGCATCCGCGCGACTGGGTAGCGTTAACCCCTCTGTTTTCGGGGGTTTGGCTGAACCAGTGAGTTCATCCTGAGGTCGCGTAAAACACCTGACTATCGATAAAAATTCATTGAAGCCATGACGCCAGCGCATGCCTGCTTTCGGGGCACGCGGATGGCTTTTCTGTAGGAACGAGCCTGCTCGCGATGGACGCAAGGGCACCGCGCTCATTCAGGTACCCCGCGTTATCGTTGACGTCCATCGCGAGCAGGCTCGCTCCTACAGGGATCGGCGTCAGACGGCCCGGATCACGTGTTTGATTTCCTGGAAAGCCTGCAAGCCCCAAGGCCCCAATTCACGGCCGATGCTGCTCTGCTTGTAGCCGCCCCAGGCGGTCTGCGGGAAGATCACCTGCGGAGCATTGATCCATACAAGCCCCGCCTGCAAAGCGTTGGCGACGCGGTCGGCGGTCTCGGCATTGCGCGTGACCACACTGGCGACCAGGCCGAACTGGCTGTCGTTGGCCAGGGCAATCGCTTCGGCTTCAGAGGCAAAACTGCGCACGCAGATCACCGGGCCGAAAATCTCTTCACACCACAGTGCACTGTCGAGGGGCACGTCGGTGAAAACCGTCGGCTGCAAAAAATATCCGCGTGGCAGGTCCGCCGGGCGATTGCCACCGCAAACCAGTTTGGCACCGGCGCTCAAACCACGATCGATGTGGCCCAGGACACGCTGGTATTGCGCCTGATTGACCAGCGCGCCCATTTCCACGTTCGGGTCGAACGGGTCGGCCACGCGAATCGCTTCGGCACGGGCCTTCACTCGGCTGAGGAATTCATCGGCCAGTTCATCGGCCACCAGCACGCGACTGGTGGCGGAGCACATCTGCCCGGCGTTGAAGAAACCACCGCCGCAAGCCACTTCCACCGCCAGGTCGAGATCTGCATCGGCCAGCACCAGCAGCGATGATTTGCCGCCCAGCTCCAGGCTCACGCCTTTGACGGTTTCCGCCGCCCGCTGCATGACCTGCACGCCAACGGCATTGCTACCGGTGAAGGAAATTTTCGCGATACGCGGATCCGCCGACAACGGCGCGCCAACGGCCAGGCCGGTGCCACACACCAGGTTGAACACGCCCGCCGGCAAGCCGGCTTGGGCGATGATCGTTGCCAGTTCCAGCTCTGGCAGCGGCGTGACTTCCGAAGGCTTGAGCACCACGCAGCAACCGGCGGCCAGGGCCGGGGCGAGTTTCCAGGCGGTGGTCACCATCGGGAAATTCCACGGCACGATCAGGCCGACTACACCGCAAGGTTCGCGGCGCAGGCGAGCGCTGAAATCGTCGCTCGGCAGTTCGATGGCGCTGTCCTGTTTCGCGTCCAGCCCTTCGGCCAGACCGGCGTAATACTCGAACGTGGCGATCACGTCATCGACGTCGATGGCGGCTTCGAATTGCGGCTTGCCGTTGTTGCTCGACTGCAAGTGCATCAGTTTTTCACGGTTGGCCTGCACTCCCGCGGCGATTTTGCGCAGGATGGCAGCGCGTTCGGCACCGGTAGTTTTCGACCAGCCGGCGAACGCCCGGGTCGCCGCGCTCACCGCTTGATCAACCGCACGCTCATCGCCGCCATTGACCGTGGTCAACAGGGCTTCGGTCGCCGGATTGATAACGCGCAGGTGTTCATTGCCGGCCGACCATTGGCCGTTGATGTACAGGCCATCCAGGGTAGTCGGGAAAGTCATTTCGACACCGCCTTCATCCACTCGGCCTGGTCGATTTCAATCAGGGTCGGGCCCTGGCGATCGTGGGCCACACGCAATGCGCCGCGCAATTGCTCGACACTGCTGACGGCTTCGGCCGCGCAGCCCAAGGCCTTGGCCACCCCAATGAAGTCCGGGGTGTAGATGTCCACACCGACCGGCTCGATGGCACGGTTGACCATGTATTTCTTGATCTCTTCGTAGCCCTGGTTATTCCACAGCAGCACGATGACCGGAGTGCGCGCTTCAACGGCGCTGGCCAGTTCCGGCAGGGTGAACTGCAGGCCGCCGTCACCGATCAGGCACACCACGGGCGGGCGAGCACCGTCTTTAGCGCTGCCGCCGAGCCAGGCGCCAATCGCCGCCGGCAAGGCGTAACCGAGGGTGCCGTAACCGGTGGACGAGTTGAACCAGCGACGTGGGCGCTCCGGATTGAACGTCAGGTTGCCGGTGTATACCGGTTGGGTCGAATCACCGACGAACACCGCGTCCGGCAGTTCATACAGGACGGTTTCAAGGAAACGGGTCTGGGCCAGGGTCGGTGCGTCCCAGGTGGTGGCCAGGTCTTCACGCAGACGAGCGGCCCGTACCTGGCCCCAATCGTTGCGGCGTTCGGCCAGGGACTTGTGCGACAAGGCACTGAGCAAGGCCTGGGCAGCGTTGCGCGAGTCGGCCACCAGCGCCACGTGCGGCGGGTAGTTGCGCACGGTCTGGTCCGGGTCGATGTCCACGCGCAGCAACTTGCCAGGAATCTCGAAGCCACCGGCGAAGGTCACGTCGTAGTCGGTCTCGGCCAGTTCGGTGCCGATGGCCAGGACCACGTCGGCCTCGGCGACCAGCGTCCGGGTGGCGACCAGACTCTGGGTCGAGCCGATCAGCAACGGGTGGCCGGAGGCGAGCATGCCCTTGGCATTGATGGTCAGGGCGACCGGCGCGTCCAGCAACTCGGCCAGCGCCGTCAGCTCGGCCGCCGCGTCGATGGCACCGCCACCGGCGAGAATCAGCGGACGTTTGGCGTTGGCCAGCAATTCGGTCATGCGCGACACGGCACTCGGCGAAGCACCGGCGCGGTCGATGTTGACCGGCAGGCTGCTGAGCAGCTCGTCAGCGTCTTCGACCAACACATCCAATGGAATTTCAATGTGCACCGGACGCGGACGGCCCGCCTGGAACAGCGCAAAGGCGCGAGCCAGCACACCCGGCAATTCCGCCGCCGACATCAGGGTGTGGGAGAACGCCGCGACACCGGCACACAGTGCGCCCTGGTTCGGCAGTTCATGCAGCTTGCCGCGACCGCCGCCCAACTGGCTGCGCGATTGCACGCTGGAGATCACCAGCATCGGGATCGAATCGGCGTAGGCCTGGCCCATGGCGGTGGTGATGTTGGTCATGCCAGGGCCGGTGATGATGAAGCACACACCCGGTTTGCCGCTGGTGCGGGCGTAGCCGTCGGCCATGAAGCCGGCGCCCTGTTCATGGCGCGGCGTCACGTGGTTGATGCTCGAACGGGCCAGCCCGCGATACAGCTCCACGGTATGAACCCCCGGAATGCCGAACACCTGCTCGACTCCGTAGTTTTCGAGTAACTTGACCAATACTTCGCCACACGTCGCCATGTCTTTGCCCTTTTTGTTCGTTTGAGACGCCGGGCATGCGCTGTGTTTATGATGGATTGGCAGGCCCGGGAATGGCCTCATTGGAACGGGCGACACGTAGCCGCAACAATGGATAAAAAGTCATACTAGCCATGTCCTCACGTCATACCTTGGATCCCAATGAAACGACTGCCTCCCCTGCCGGCGCTGCACACTTTTCTGATTACCGCGCAGTGCTGCAATTTCACCCGGGCCGCCGAACAACTGCACATTACCCAGGGCGCAGTCAGCCGGCAGATCGCAGGGCTGGAAGATCACCTGGGTTATGAGCTGTTCATTCGCCAGGCCCGAGGTCTGGACCTGACTGCCGAAGGACGGGAGTGGTTGCCCCGGGTGCAGCAGATTTTCGGCCTGATCGATGAGGCCGTGGAACAGATCGGCGAGAAGCGCGAAACCCTGCAACTCAAGGCACCGACCTGCGTCATGCGCTGGTTGCTGCCGCGCCTGCTGCAATGGCAAAGGGAACGCCCGGACGTGCCGGTGGAACTGACCACCACGGTCAAGCACGGCGTGGATTTTCATCTCGAGCAGTTCGATGCGGCGGTGATGTACGGCGCACCGCCGGACAATTCACTGATGTCGCAAAAACTCTTCGATGAACAACTCACGCCGGTGTGTTCCAGACCGATGCTCGAAGGCCCCATGCCCCTGCAGACACCCGCCGATCTGCAACAACACCTGCTGCTGCACCCGACCCGCGATGAACGGGACTGGAAAGCCTGGCTGAAGGCCGCGGAGGTGAATTTGACCAATGTCGGCAAGGGGCAGCATTTCGAAACACTGGACCTGGCGATGTCGATGGCGTCCCAGGGAACGGGGGTGGCGATTGGCGACTGGTCGCTGATCGGCGATGACCTGAATGCCGGGCGGCTGGTCATGCCATTCGATTTGAAGGTCACAACAGGACTGGCGTATTACCTTGTATTCCCCGAAAAACCCGGACCTTCGCCGAAGTTACGTGAATTGATGGGATGGCTGGTGGAGCAGGCGCAGTCTCGCTGAACCGCCACCTGTAGGAGCTGCCGCAGGCTGCGATCTTTTGATCTTGTTTTTAAAAAGCAAAATCAAAAGATCGCAGCCTGCGGCAGCTCCTACATGGATTGCGGTGTCAGTACCCAACTGTAAACCGTTGCCGCGAATGCTTTGGCGCCTCGAGTTCGTCGAGCATTGCAATCGCATAGTCGGCGAACGTGATCCAGCTACGCCCTTCGCTGCTCACCAGCAAATCATCCTGGCCGAGACGGAATCTCCCGGTGCGCTCGCCCTCGACAAATTCGGCCGAGGGCGACAGGAAAGTCCAGTCCAGATCCCGCTCTTCACGCAAGTTTGCGAGGAATTCGGCACCGGCGCTGGCCTCTGCCTTGTAAGCCTCAGGGAAACCATCGCTGTCGATCACTCGAGTGCCATCGGGCAACAAGAGCGAACCCGCACCGCCGACTACCAGCAAGCATTTGACCCCGGCTTTCTTCACCGGCCCGATGACGGCACTGGCAGGCAGCGTTGCGAAATGTGCCGCGCTGATGACTGCGTCATGCCCCTCGATGGCTGCTTGCAATGCACTGGCATCCAGAGCGTCGACGTTGCGTGTGACCACACCCGCACGCTGGCCGATTTTCGATGTGTCGCGGGCAATGGCGGTAACGCTGTGACCGCGACGCAGGGCTTCTTCCAGCAGTTGGCTACCGGCACGACCGGTGGCACCGATGATTGCGATGTTGCTCATGACGTACTCCAGTTGGCTTGAAAGTATCGGTATCAATTAGCGCTGACTTTTGTGGCGAGGGGGCTGCCCCCGTTCGGCTGCGCAGCAGTCGTAAACCTGTGTCTATGGGGTGCCTGAAGGAATGCAGGGGAGTGCTTCGCACTCCAACGGGGGCAAGCCCCCTCGCCACAAAAGCCCCCGCTCATGTCAAAGACTCACTCCCCCCACCTCATCTCGCCCTTGGCGACTTTGGCGCTCAGCTCCAGGGAGCTTTCATCGCCCAGTGCCGGAAAGCGTTTTTTCATTGCCGCAATCAGTTCAGCAGAATCCCTGGCCTTGGCAGTTTCTTCGTCGAAGGCCTTGATGTAAGCGGCGGTGAACTGTACGGCTGCCAGTGAGCGATCGCTCTCGCCGAGGTAATGACCCGGCACCACGACCTGCGGTTTCAGGGTTTCAATGGAATGCAGCGTAGCCAGCCAATCGGCATAGGACTGCGGCGTTTGCGTGTCGGCCATCCACACGTGGATGTTTTGCGCCACCACAACACCACCGACGACCGCCTTGATCGACGGAATCCACACAAAGCTGCGATCCGGCTGCGCCCCCTCAAGTCCAAGCACCTGCAACTTCTGCCCTTCGAGGATCAGGCTGTCGCCCTTGAGCACGTCCGGCACGATGGTTTTGGCCGGCACATCGGCGCCCATTTTCGGCCCCCAGAAGGCCAGTTTGCCGTCGACGGTTTGCTTGATGTGATCAACAGTCGGCTGCGAGGCCAGGACCTTGGCCTTGGGAAACGCGGCCGTCAGGGTGTCGAGACCGAAGTAGTAGTCCGGGTCGCCGTGACTGATGTAGATGGTGGTCAATTGCTTGCCGCTGGCGCGGATTTTTTCCACCACCTGCTCGGCCTGGGATTTGCCGAATTGGGCATCCACCAGAATCGCTTCCTTTTCGCCGCTGACCAGCACCGAGGTCACCGGGAAAATGGCTTTTTCGCCAGGGTTGTAGACATCCAGCGTCAGGGGCGAGGCGCTGGCGTGGGCGGCAAAACCGAAGGTGGTGGCCAGCAAAACTCGCTTAAGTGAGGTGAAACCGATCATCTGTTGCTCCGTGATCCCGATGCCATATTTGGCGATGCCTTTTGTAGGAGCGAGCCTGCTCGCGATGGACGTAAACGATGACGCGTACTTATCGGATATTCGCGTTGTCTGCGAGTCCATCGCGAGCAGGCTCGCTCCTACATGAACCCAGAGCTTAGTTGCCTGACTCGGTACAAAAAATGCGATGCTTGAACATAGTTTGTTTCTGAAAGCGGGCAAATCATGGATCGTCTTCAAGCAATGCGTGTGTTCGTCACGGTGGTCGACCTCGGCAGCCAGTCGGCCGCCGCCGATCACCTGGAGCTGTCACGGCCGGTGGTGTCGCGGTATCTGGCGGAACTGGAAGATTGGGTCGGCGCGCGCCTGATGCACCGCACCACACGCAAGTTGAGCCTCACCGCCGCCGGCAACGAGATCCTGCCCCGCTGCCGGCAGATGCTCGAGTTGTCCAGCGACATGCAAGCCGCCGTCAGCGAACCGGACGACGCACCGCGCGGCCTGCTGCGGATCAGCGTCAGCACCTCGTTCGGCCAGGCGCAACTGGCCGATGCCATAGCCGCGTATGTCAAGCGCTACCCCGGCGTCAGCGTCGACATGCAGATGCTCGACCGCACCGTGAACCTGGTGGATGAGCGCATCGACCTGGCGATCCGCACCAGCAACGATCTGGACCCGAACCTGATCGCCCGCCGCCTGACGGTTTGCCGCTCGGTGATCTGCGCTTCCCCTGCTTACTTGCGCGAACATCCAGCGCCGCAACGGGTCGAGGACCTGAGCCTGCACAATTGCCTGACCCACTCCTACTTCGGCAAAAGCCTCTGGCATTTCGAGCAGGACGGCGAGCAGGTTTCAGTACCGGTGCAGGGCAACATCAGCGCCAACGAGGCCAGCACGCTGTTGCGCGCAACGATCGCCGGCGCCGGGGTGGCGATGCTGCCCACCTACCAGGCCGGCGTGCACATTCACAGCGGCGAATTGATTCGCCTGCTGCCGGCGGCCGAACCCCGGCAAATGAACGTGTATGCGGTGTATGCCTCACGCAAGCACATGCCGGTGGCGCTGCGCAGCCTGCTGGATTTTCTCGTTGTGAGGTTTCCGGAAGAACCGACGTGGGATATCGGCCTGTAACCCAATCAAAATGTGGGAGCGGGCTTGCTCGCGAAGAGGTCGGTACATCCGACGCAAATTTTGCGCATGAAATACCGCTTTCGCGGGCAAGCCCGCTCCCACAGGGGGCATCAGTATTCTGAATACCGCGCTACTGCTGGCAACCCACCAGCGCTGACCTATGCTCAAAGTAGTACCGAAAGGTATTCGTTCAGAGGTCAACGCCATGAACATCAGAACAAGAAGATACCTCGCGATCTTCATCACCTGCGCGGTCACGCTCGGGCTGTATGGCGCTGCCGCCTGGCGCGTCGAGCAACTGCGCAACCTGCCCCGTGAAGCCGCGAGCTGCAACTTCGAGCGCTGCATCCCCCACAACGCCACCCTCAACGCCCTCCGGTAACGAAGGGGGTCAGGCTTCGTTGTCCTGATCGGCCTTCAAGCGGTCGCGGAAGGCCTTGGGCGAAATCCCCACACGACGCCGGAACAGGCGAGTGAAGTTGGTCGGATCGGAAAACCCCAACACGTCGGACATTTCATAAATGGTCATGCTGGTGTAGGTCAGCAAGCGCTTGGCCTCCAGCAATTGCCGTTCGTGCATGATCTGCAACGCTGGTTGCCCCGCCAGCTCACGACAGGTTCCGTTGAGGTGCGACACGGAAATCCCCAGCCGGTGGGCCAGATCCTCGACCTTGACGTGCTGGCGATAGGTCTCTTCCACCAGTTGAATAAAGCCGTTGAGGTATTCCCGGGCCCGCTGCGGTCGCGCCATGGCGGTGCGACGCTGGATCACCTGACGGCTGACCCACACCACGATCACACTGACCAGCGAATGCATGAGCATTTCCCGGGCCGGTTGATGACTGTTGTATTCGCTCTGCAAGGCACTGAACAGGCTGTTGAGGTACTCGGCGTCCTTGCCTGCCGGGTAACTTTCGGCCTGGGCCAGGGCATTGACCGAGTGTCCCAACTGCATCTGCAGGTGGGCGATCAGCGGCGCAGCCAGGGTCACGACAAACCCTTCCACGCCCTCGGAAAAGCGAAAGCCATGCACCGACAGCGGTGGCAGGATCTGGATCGCCGGTTCCAGCAGTTGTGTACGCTGGCCTTCGATTTCAAGCTCTGCCTGACCTTTGAATACGAAGAGCAGTTGGCATAAATCAGCGTGGCGGTGGGGTTTGATTTCCCAATGATGTTCGCGGCTGCGTTTGGAAATGGTTTCACAGTGCAGCAAGTCCGGGGTCGGCCAATCCAGGCTTTCACCGTAGAGCTTGAACACCGGAATCGAAGGCAGGTCAGGCTTGTTCATCACTTCAATCCAGGCCTCGGAGTTTGATGGCGGGCGATAATCGCACCGATTGGCAGAATGTACAGCTATCGGCTCAGTTTTCACCTTCAATTGACAGACCCGCAAGGGAAAAATGCAAGCACTCGATCCATAAAAATCATTCACCGACCCTGGTCGCGTGAAGCTTGCGAGTCATAAAAACAATGAAAACGCTGAAAACCCAGGTCGCCATCATTGGTGCCGGCCCTTCAGGCTTGTTGCTCGGCCAATTGCTGCACAACGCCGGTATCGACACCCTCATTCTCGAACGTCAGACCCCGGACTATGTACTGGGCCGAATCCGCGCCGGCGTGCTTGAACAAGGCATGGTAGAGCTGTTGCGCCAGGCCGGCGTGAGTCAGCGCATGGACGCCGAGGGGCTGGTGCATGGCGGCTTCGAACTGGCCCTCGACGGGCGCCAGGTGCACATCGATCTGCACGCCCTCACGGGTGGCAAAACCGTGATGATCTACGGCCAGACCGAGGTCACCCGCGACCTGATGGCCGCCCGTCGGGAGGCCGGCGCGCAAACGATTTACCAGGCAGCCAACGTCGTTCCCCACGGAATGAAAACCGATGAAGCCTTTGTCACTTTTGAGAAGGATGGTGAGACCTGGCGACTCGATTGCGACTACATCGCCGGTTGCGACGGCTTCCATGGCGTGGCGCGGCAATCGATTCCCGCCGACAGCCTGAAAGTCTTCGAACGGATCTACCCCTTCGGCTGGCTCGGGATCCTGGCCGATACCCCACCGGTCCACGACGAACTGGTCTACGCCCGTCATGAGCGCGGTTTTGCCCTGTGCAGCATGCGCTCGCCGACACGCACCCGTTACTACCTTCAAGTACCCACCAGCGATCATGTCGATAACTGGTCGGATCAACGCTTCTGGGATGAACTCAAGACGCGGTTGCCACAAGCGTTGGCAGATAAACTGGTGACCGGCCCGTCCATCGAAAAAAGCATCGCGCCGCTGCGCAGCTTCGTGGTCGAACCGATGCAATACGGGCGGATGTTCCTGGTCGGCGATGCGGCGCACATCGTTCCGCCCACCGGCGCCAAGGGCCTGAACCTGGCAGCCAGCGATGTGAGTACGCTGTTCAATATCCTGCTCAAGGTTTACCGTGAAAACCGCGTTGATCTGCTGGAGAAATACTCGCAAATCTGCCTGCGCCGCGTGTGGAAGGCCGAGCGATTTTCCTGGTGGATGACCTCGATGCTGCACCGTTTCGAGGACCACGATGCCTTTAGCCAGCGCATTGCCGAATCGGAACTGGAGTATTTCATCGGTTCCGAGGCGGGTCGAAAAACCATCGCGGAAAACTACGTCGGGCTTCCTTATGAGGCTATCGAATAGCCTGCTATCGACTTACACTGGCGAGCATCCCCGCTCGCCTTGCCTCGTGCGGGTCAATCAATGCCCGCAGGTTTTCCCGTGACCAATCTCCATCAGCCTGAAACGCCCAAACCCGCCATTCGCAGCGTGCTGATCGCGCTGATGCTGGCGATCTTTCTCGGGGCGCTGGACCAGACTATCGTCGCCGTGTCGATGCCGGCCATCTCCGCACAGTTCAAGGACGTCAGCCTGCTGGCCTGGGTGATTTCCGGCTACATGGTGGCCATGACCGTGGCGGTGCCGATCTACGGCAAACTGGGCGACCTGTACGGGCGGCGCAAGTTGATGCTGTTCGGCATGGGCCTGTTCACCCTGGCGTCGGTGTTCTGCGGCATGGCCCAGAGCATGGAGCAACTGGTTCTGGCGCGGATCTTCCAGGGCATCGGGGCCGGCGGGATGATTTCGGTGAGCCAGGCGATCATCGGTGACATCGTGCCGCCACGGGAGCGCGGTCGTTATCAGGGTTATTTCAGCAGCATGTACGCGGTGGCCAGCGTGGCCGGCCCGGTGCTCGGCGGTTACATGACCGAATACCTGTCCTGGCGCTGGGTGTTCCTGATCAACCTGCCGCTGGGCCTGGGTGCCTGGCTGGTGGCCCATCGCACGCTGGTGGGTCTGCCGGTTCCACAACGCAAACCAGTCATCGATTACCTGGGCACCGTGTTGATGATCATCGGGCTGACGGCATTGTTGCTGGGCATCACGCAGGTCGGTCAGGGTCATTCCTGGCGCAGTGCCGAGGTGCTGGCGCTGCTCGCTTGTGCGGTACTGGTGCTGGGGCTGTTTGTCGTTCACGAGCGGCGGGCACGGGAGCCATTGCTGCCTATGCATCTGTTCGCCAACCGCCCTGCGATCCTGTGCTGGTGCACGATTTTCTTCACCAGTTTCCAGGCCATCTCGCTGATCGTGTTGATGCCGCTGCGCTTCCAGAGCGTCACCGGCGCCGGGGCCGACAGCGCCGCCCTGCATCTGCTGCCGCTGGCCATGGGCTTGCCGATTGGCGCGTATTTCGCTGGCCGCCGCACCTCCGTGACCGGACGCTACAAACCGATGATCCTCACCGGCGCCGCGCTGATGCCCATCGCGATTACCGGCATGGCGTTCAGCCCACCGCAGGCGTTCGTCGTGAGCAGCTTGTTCATGCTGCTGTGTGGGATTGCCTCGGGCATGCAGTTCCCGACATCGTTGGTTGGCACGCAGAACTCGGTGGACCAGCGAGACATAGGCGTCGCCACCAGCACCACCAACCTGTTCCGTTCGCTGGGGGGTGCCGTGGGTGTGGCGTTGATGTCGGCGCTGCTGCTGGCCTTGTTGCAGGGTTCAAGTTTTGCGCACCTGGCCGGCTCGTCGCTGATTGCCGAAGGCAGTTCGGGCAATGTGTTGCTCGACGGGTTGAACGCCGCACCGGGTGAGGCGCAGAACGCCTTGCGTGCTGAATTGCTGCTGACGTTCCGGCACTTGCTGACGGTCAGTGCGGTGGTGTCGTTACTGGGGCTGGCGGCGGCGATTGCCATGCCGAACATGTTGTTGCGCGGGCGCGAGGACAAGGTTCGATAGGTGGACCGCGTTGTCTGTATTCGCGAGCAAGCCCGCTCCCACAGTTGACCGCGTGCTGATGAAGAACTCGGTCTAATGTGGGAGCGGGCTTGCTCCGGGCGGCGTTCCGACGAAGGCGATCTGACAGTCACTACCATTCAAGGGCTGTAATACCCCACAGCCACCAGAAAATGCCCGACCTTCTTCAGGTAGGCATGCTTGTTCTCGACCTTGCCGGTCACCGGATTTTTCCAGCGGTATTCGTATTCGCCGTAATCCTGTTTGGCCATCAACGCCAGAATCGGCTCGCCCACAGGCTTGCCTTCCGGGTCTTCGATCTTGCTGAAGTCGGTATTGATCAGCCGCAGGTTGGTGCCGTGGGCCACATAACGTCGGGTGTCCAGGTCGACGACAAACACATACAGGTCATCCTGCAGGTAGCCGCCCTTGAGGGAATTGATCGCCGTCAGAGTGCCCTTTTCGTCCCTGGCCAGATCGGTTGCCGCTTTATTCAGCAAGGCCATGGCCTGTTCAGCGGAGGCTCGGGGCAGGTAATAACCGACCGCCAGAATCCTCTGGCCGATGCGCTGGTAGTAGACATGTTTGCGCTCGACCTTGCCGTCGCTCCAGTTCTGCCAGCGATACTCCGCCTGCTGAATGCCATTGCCCTCCGGCACCTTCAGGGCGTCCTTGAAGGTTTTCTGCAAGTCCGGACCCAGCACCTGCGACACGTCCCGGCCAATCAACGCCGACGACGGTCCGCCGCTGGCAAGCATCACGCCCTTGGTGTCGAGCACAAAGACGTAACGGTCCTTGTCAACAAACTCGCCCTGGCGACTGAACGCCGCAAAGGCCTTGTCACCGTTCTCGTGGTAGTAGGCCAAGGCTTTTTCCAGCAGGGCGATGGCCGCCTTGCTGTCGTCCTTTTCCGTCCCGGCGGCTTGTGCCTGGCCCAGGCACAGTAAAAACATGCCGCATAACAAGGCGGACTTATGCAGAAACCCCATTGCGTATCCCTCGTTCCTGATGGTGTTTCAAGAGCGTAGACGGCAATGGGGGGAGGCATGGATATTCAGGAAAACACACAGCGGGGGCTTTTGTGGCGAGGGGGCTTGCCCCCGTTGCGCTGCGAAGCGGCGCTAAAACCTGCGACCGGTGATGGCCTGACACACCGCGGTTACCGGTTTTACGACTGCTGCGCAGCCGAACGGGGTGGTGCGGCATTCCGACAAGCCCCCTCGCCACAAGTGCTGCTATTACTGCCGGGCGCGCAACTGCTGTTGCAGGTTCTGGATCTGCGCCTGAAGGGTATTGATGTTGCGGGTGACCTGGCTGCGGAAGGCATCGAACTCCGCGGTATTGGTCGCGCCCAGTGCGGAGGCCGGACGGTTGTCCTGCACGCTCTTGAGCACGACGATATCTTGCTCGAGACGCTCGATGGCAGCGCTCGGGTTGCCTTGCTTCTTCAGGGCGACGATATCGGCACCCAGGCTTTTCAACTGTGCATCGAATTTTTCCGAGTCGGACGGAGCACTTTTCAGGGCGGCCACTTCAGCACTCAGGGCTTTGACCTCGGCCTGCAACTGCGTATTGACCGCCTGATGCTCAGTGTTCTGGGCAGTCAGCAGTGCAAGGCGCTTGTCCGCTTCAGTGGTTTGCGCCGACATTTGCGCCAGTCGCTTGTCCAGGTCCGAGGCCTGGCCGGCCACACCTTGCTGTTGGGTGCTCTGGTCCTGGAGCTTGCCTTCCAGCTGGCGGATTTGCAGCTTCAAGGCCTCGCTGTCGGTTGTGACACTGGTCTGGCTGGCCACAACCTTTCCGGAAATATCCTGCAGGCGCCCTGCCGCTTCCTCGCTGATCCGCGCGAAACTTTCCTGGGTCGCCACCAGTTGCTGTTCCATCAGGGAGATCTGCTGAAAGCTCCACCAGGCCAGGCCCGCGAACGCAAAGAACAGCGCCCCGACCAACGCCCACAGGGGACCGGTACTCGCCGCCTTGACCTTCACCACCGGCGCCGTGCGCGAATGCACGACCGTGCGAGCAGTGGGCGGAAAATCGTCATCGAGAACGTCTGCACGCAGGCTCGGTACATCGTCGAAGTCGTCGTTGGCATCGTTTCGCATGGACATTGAATCAACCTTAGTGAATCACATAATGGCTTTATGCCGCGCAGTATAAACCCCACAGCCGCAACCATTGACCCCCAAGCCCGTATCCGGTTCAGAAATGGCGCGCTGTTCGAGCCTCAGCGAATATCCTGCGCCTTCCACCAGCCACAGAATTCATCGAGCGCCGTCCAGAGGCTGACCTTGGGATCGTAATCCAGATAATGCCGGGCACGGCTGATGTCCAGGGTGAAATTTTTGTTCATGACTTGCATGCCCAGGCGCGACAGTGTCGGTTCGGGACGCCCCGGCCACATCTTGCACACGCCCTCGTTGAGCGCCGCCACGCCGTAGCCCAGGCCGTAGGAGCGGTAGCGGGTGACCTGTGGGACGTCCATTTTGCGCATGACGTAATTGACCACATCCCACAACGGAATCGGCGTGCCGTTGCTGATGTTGTAAGCCTTGCCCAGCGCGGAACCGCTGGCCAGCAAACTGCTGAGCAACGCCTCGTTGAGGTTTTGCACGCTGGTGAAGTCAACTTTGTTCAGACCGTTGCCGATGATTGCCAGGCGCCCCTTGCGCTGCATGTTCAACAGGCGCGGGAAGATGCTCATGTCGCCGGCCCCGGTCACGAAACGCGGGCGCAGGGCCAGGGTTTCGAGGCCGAACTCCTGGGCACCGAAGACTTTTTGCTCGGCCAGGTACTTGGTGGCGGCGTAAGGGTGTTTGAAGCGCTTGGGCACCTGCTCTTCGGTCAGGCCCAGGTGATCTCGACCATCGAAATAGATCGACGGCGACGACAAATGCACCAGCCGCCGAACCCGTTGCTTGAGGCAGGCTTCGACCACGTTCTCGGTGACCTGGACGTTGCCCTGATGGAAATCCTGATAACGTCCCCATAAACCGACGGCACCGGCGCAATGCACCACGGCCTCGACGTCCGAACACAATTCGCGCGCCAGTTCCGGGTCGCTCAAGTCGCCCTGGATGAACTCGGCTCCGCGGCGTACCAGATGCTCCACACTCTCGGCCCGGCGACCGTTGACCCGCACGTCCAGGCCCTGCTCCAGGGCAAAACGCGCAAAGCGTCCGCCGATGAAGCCGCTTGCGCCGGTAACCAGAATCTTCATGAATTGCTCCGAATATTTCGTTTTGCGTATTACGTGAGGTCTTGACGCTGCGCGTCAGTCCAAGGGCACCAGCCATTGCTTCGATGCGCTGACCAATTGATCGGTGAGCAACCCCAGCAACTGACCGCCATTACGCCAATGATGCCAGTACAGCGGCACATCGATCGGCTTATCTGGCAACAACTCCCGCAATACGCCCCTTTCAAGTTGCTCGCGTACCTGCAGTTCCGGAACCAGGCCCCAGCCCAGACCGGCTTCGGTCAATCGAATGAAGCCTTCGGACGACGGGCATAAATGGTGTTCGAAACCACCCTCGACGCCGAGGGACGCCAGATACCGATGCTGCAGGAAGTCGTCCGGCCCAAACACCAGCGCCGGGGTGCGGGCCAACTGATCGGCGCGTACGCCTTGCGGAAAATGCCGGGCAATAAAGGCCGGGCTGGCCAGTGCACGGTAACGCATGGCCCCCAGCAGTACGCTGCGCGCGCCTGCCACCGGACGCTCGCTGGCGCAGACACAGGCTGCCACCTCGCCGGCACGCATGCGCTTGAGGCCGACGGTCTGGTCTTCGACCACCAGATCCATCAACAGATGCTGTTGCGCGCAAAACTCCCCCACCGCCTGCGCCCACCAGGTGGCCAGGCTGTCGGCGTTCAGGGCGATCCGCAGGCGTTCCGGCAGGCCCTCTTCATCCAGTGCCGGCACCAGGCTTTGCAAATCCCGTTCAAGCAAGCGCACCTGTTGCACGTGGTTGAGCAACCGCCGACCGATTTCCGTTGGCGTTGGCGGTGTGGCCCGCACCAGCACCGGCTGGCCAACCCGCGCTTCCAGCAGCTTGATGCGTTGCGATATCGCCGACTGCGAAAGGCCCAGCACCTGGGCCGCCCGTTCAAAACCGGCCTGTTCGACCACGGCGGCCAAGGCAGAAAGCAATTTATAGTCGAACATCAGTTTTCCTAATGAGTGATCAGCAAGATTGGTTTTTCTTATACATCCTTCACAGGGACAATGACCAGCAAGAACTCTTGAACAAGGATCACCCATATGGCTGGCGAAACTTCATTGGCAACGTTGCTGCGCAGCATGAGCCCGCAACTCAATGCCGGCGAATACGTGTTCTGCACCCTGCGCGACGGCCAGTTGCCTGCGGGCCTGGAGATTGTCGGCAGCTTCCGCGAGCAGGAAGGCCTGACCGTGATTCTCGAACGCTCCCACGCCGAAAAAGCCGGGCTGCGCTTCGACTACATCGCCGCCTGGATCACCTTGAACGTGCATTCGGCACTCGAAGCGGTTGGCCTGACCGCCGCATTCGCCACGGCATTGGGCAAGGCCGGCATCAGTTGCAACGTGATTGCCGGCTACTACCACGACCATTTGTTTGTCGGCCAGGCCGACGCCGACCGTGCCCTGCAGGTGCTGCGGGATCTGGCAGCCAACGCGGAGTAAAAAATCATGTGGCAAAGTTATATGAACGGCCTGTTGGTGGCCTTTGGCCTGATCATGGCGATCGGCACCCAGAATGCGTTTGTCCTCGCGCAAAGCCTGCGGCGTGAACATCACCTGCCGGTCGCGGCACTCTGCGTGGCCTGCGACGCCCTGCTGGTGGCAGCCGGGGTGTTCGGCCTGGCGACGGTATTGGCACAGAACCCGACATTGCTGGCCATCGCCCGCTGGGGCGGTGCAGCGTTTCTGTTGTGGTATGGCACCCAGGCACTGCGCCGGGCCTTTTCGAAACAGAGCCTTGAGCAGGGCGAGGGTCAGACAGTACGCTCGCTGCGGGCGGTCATGCTCAGCGCGCTGGCGGTGACCTTGCTCAACCCGCACGTCTACCTGGACACCGTTTTGCTGATCGGCTCCCTGGGCGCACAACAAACCGAGCCCGGCGCTTATGTGGTCGGCGCGGCCAGTGCCTCGCTGCTGTGGTTCTTCACCCTGGCGCTGGGTGCGGCATGGCTGGCACCCTGGCTCGCCCGCCCCGGTACCTGGCGAATTCTCGATCTGTTGGTGGCGGTGATGATGTTTGCCGTAGCGCTGCAGTTGATCGCGGCCATCTGATTGGCGGAACCTCTATTCCACACAGTTGTTGCGTGGTTATGCCGCCCCCCCGGTGCTATGATCCGTCTCCCTGCGCCGCAAAGAGTACAAACTCCCCGGCGCTTGTCTGGCCGCCCGTGATCGGCCTTGCGCTCACCGCAACTGACCTGATTAGGAGAATCATCATGGCTTTCGAATTGCCGCCGCTGCCGTACGCACACGATGCCCTGCAGCCGCACATTTCCAAGGAAACTCTGGAATTCCACCACGACAAGCACCACAACACCTACGTCGTGAACCTGAACAACCTGGTGCCAGGCACCGAGTTCGAAGGCAAGACCCTGGAAGAAATCGTCAAGACTTCCTCGGGCGGTATCTTCAACAACGCCGCACAGGTCTGGAACCACACTTTCTACTGGAACTGCCTGGCGCCAAACGCCGGCGGTCAACCAACCGGCGCACTGGCTGAGGCCATCAACGCAGCTTTCGGTTCGTTCGACAAGTTCAAGGAAGAGTTCAGCAAGACTTCCATCGGCACCTTCGGTTCCGGTTGGGGCTGGCTGGTGAAGAAGGCTGACGGTTCCCTGGCCCTGGCCAGCACCATCGGCGCCGGCAACCCGCTGACCAACGGCGACACCCCGCTGTTGACCTGCGACGTCTGGGAACACGCTTACTACATCGACTACCGCAACCTGCGTCCGAAGTACGTCGAAGCGTTCTGGAACCTGGTCAACTGGAAATTCGTGGCTGAGCAGTTCGAAGGCAAAACCTTCACCGCTTAAGCTCGACGCCAGTCAAGAAACCCGGCTTTTGCCGGGTTTTTTTATGCGTTCGGGAAAGTGGCCACATCAATGAAAAATGTGTCGATTATCCGGCCCTCTTCGCGAGCAAGCCCGCTCCCACATTTGCTCCATAGACGACACGATCCAGTGTGGGAGCGGGCTTGCTCGCGAAGAACGATGACGCGGTCAACCTGAATGAATACCTATCCCTGCGGATCGAGGTTATCCAGCGCGCGACTCACCGCCAACTCCGCCAACATGACAATCTGCGAAATGGCCAACGCTGTGTTGCGCTGGGGGCCATTCAGGTAGGTGGCGAAATCACTCGCCAGGACATTGGCGGAAGCCAGTGATTCACAGGCGTGGGCAAGAAGGGTTTCAGTGTCCATGTCGGGAACGATCATGAACATGGTGTGGGGGCTGTAGGGTTTGGTGCTGCTGGGGGGATCGGGGATTAACTTATCCAAAATATGCTCCTTATCGATTGGAGCCATCTCTCGCCGTTTCTCACGCGGGCGAAGAGGTGGCAGCTATGTGCGGAGTGAGAAACCGGCAAGAGAGCAATCCGGCCAGACCGAGGTCTGCCCGCACACAGCCGCCATAAAGCATTGCTGGCAGCGGATAAGCTGGCGGCAATTATGGTGGTACTGGCGCTGGATTAACACTCTCTTGCGGGTTCTCACACCCGATCGCTGAAGCATTTCAGCGATCACCAAAGGTTATTCAGCCCGCTTCCGACGGACAACCTGAAAACTGCGTGGGAAAGTTCTGGAGCTTTCCTACACCGCGCCATCTCGCAGAAACGTAACGCGGAGCGTCCCTGGCATCACTCCCACGCGGGCGTCTGGGATTGATCAGCTTGGAGGCGTGGGAGATTGGTCGGTTGACAGGCCGTCATCGCTGGCAAGCCAGCTCCCACAGGGTCAAAGTACATCCGCCAGATACAGGTCGGCTGTCAGGCCGCCTTCGCGAGCAAGCCCGCTCCCACAGAAGAGCAAAGGCAGAGCGGCGTACACAGAGGCTCTTCACCACTCATCAGGCCGAGCGTTAGCTCGCCTGCAGCTCTTGATCTTGATCCACCCGCCCCCTCGGCAGGCTGAGCGGAGGTGTTCATCCGGGGATGGGCGCGCAGCGCCGTTCGACGCAGTCGAACTCATTGCATGTAGGTCGAAGCGAAGCCGACCGGAGGGCAATGCCCCCGGATGAATACCGGAGCGGAGGAACCCCGAGCCTAGGCGAGGGGCCGTACGTAAGGGGCGAGACCTTTTGGTTACTTTTGGGGCGTTTGCCAAAAGTGACCCGCTGTAAGAGCGGAACCGTAAGTCGCCGTTACCAAAGAAATGGATATGTACTCCGTTAAAAACCCAACAATGAAACAAGCCTCGAGCCCCTTGCCCCACCGCCACAGACGGCTAACATCAAACAAAAGGAAAATATCTCCACCCCGCCCCTCAAGTTGAAGGACTCGACAACCGACACAGTGCTAATAGGCTAATTCGTCAAGACAACTGCAAATCAGCCAAGCTGCAGGCAAAATCCCCCAAGGATGATTGTCCCTTTGACTGCCATCACGGGATTGCCAATACTCATGGCAACTTGATGCTACCCGCACGGAACAAGGAATAACCCTTTGAAGCTGGAACTCAAGAACAGCTTGTCGGTGAAGTTGCTCCGGGTCGTGCTCCTGTCGGCATTGATCGTAGGCGTGGTCTTGAGCTGCGCGCAGATCGTGTTCGATGCCTATAAAACACGCCAGGCCGTCGCCAGCGATGCCGAACGCATCCTCGACATGTTTCGCGACCCCTCGACCCAAGCCGTCTACAGCCTGGACCGGGAAATGGGCATGCAGGTGATCGAAGGTCTGTTTCAGGATGCCGCCGTGCGCAAGGCCTCCATCGGCCATCCCAACGAAGCCATGCTCGCGCAAAAAACCCGCGAACTGCAGCACTCCCACAGCCGCTGGCTGACCGACCTGATTCTCGGCAAGGAACGCACCTTCACCACCCAGCTGGTCGGTCGCGGGCCTTACAGCGAGTATTACGGCGACCTGAGCATCACCCTCGATACCGCCACCTACGGCCAAGGGTTCATTGTCAACTCGGTGATCATCTTCATTTCCGGCGTACTGCGCGCGCTCGCCATGGGGCTGGTGTTGTATCTGGTCTACCATTGGCTGCTGACCAAGCCACTGTCGCGGATCATCGAGCACCTCACGGAAATCAATCCGGATCGTCCCAGCGAACACAAGATTCCGCTGCTCAAGGGCCACGAGAAAAACGAACTGGGCATCTGGATCAACACCGCCAACCAGTTGCTCGAGTCCATCGAACGCAACACCCATCTGCGCCACGAGGCGGAAAACAGCCTGTTGCGCATGTCCCAGTACGATTTCCTGACGGGACTGCCGAACCGGCAGCAATTGCAGCAGCAACTGGACAAGATCCTCATCGACGCCGGCAGGTTGCAGCGCCGGGTCGCGGTGTTGTGTGTCGGTCTCGACGATTTCAAGGGCATCAACGAGCAGTTCAGCTACCAGACCGGCGACCAGCTGCTGCTGGCCCTGGCCGATCGCCTGCGTGGCCATAGCGGTCGCCTGGGTGCCCTCGCCCGCCTCGGCGGCGACCAGTTCGCCCTGGTCCAGGCCGATATCGAACAACCCTACGAGGCCGCCGAGCTGGCACAAAGCATTCTCGATGATCTGGAAGCGGCGTTTGCCCTCGACCATCAGGAGATTCGCCTGCGCGCCACCATCGGCATCACCCTGTTCCCCGAGGACGGTGACAGCACCGAGAAATTGCTGCAAAAGGCCGAGCAGACCATGACGCTGGCCAAGACCCGCTCGCGCAACCGCTATCAGTTCTATATCGCCAGCGTCGACACCGAAATGCGCCGCCGCCGCGAGCTGGAAAAAGATCTGCGCGATGCACTGGTCCGCAATCAGTTCTATCTCGTCTACCAGCCGCAGATCAGTTACCGCGATAACCGCGTAGTGGGCGTCGAAGCCCTGATTCGCTGGCAGCATCCCGAGCACGGCATGGTGCCGCCGGACCTGTTCATCCCGCTGGCCGAGCAGAACGGCACCATCATCGCCATCGGCGAATGGGTGCTGGACCAGGCCTGCAAACAATTACGCGAGTGGCATGACCAGGGCTTCAGTGAGCTGCGCATGGCGGTCAACCTGTCCACGGTTCAATTGCACCACGCCGAACTGCCACGGGTGGTCAACAACCTGCTGCAAATGTACCGCCTGCCGCCACGCAGCCTGGAACTGGAAGTCACCGAAACCGGCCTGATGGAAGACATCAGCACCGCGGCCCAGCATCTGCTCAGCCTGCGCCGCTCCGGTGCGCTGATCGCCATCGATGACTTTGGAACCGGCTATTCATCCTTGAGCTATCTCAAGAGCCTGCCACTGGACAAGATCAAGATCGACAAGAGCTTCGTTCAGGACCTGCTCGATGACGACGACGATGCGACCATCGTTCGCGCCATCATCCAGCTGGGCAAGAGTCTGGGCATGCAGGTGATTGCCGAAGGTGTGGAAACCGCCGAACAAGAGGCCTACATCATTTCCGAAGGCTGCCACGAAGGTCAGGGTTATCACTACAGCAAGCCATTGCCGGCGCGGGAACTGGGCGTTTACCTCAAGCAGGCCCAGCGCAGCAACGCCGCTATTTTGTAACCCCCCCTGTAGGAGCGAGCTTGCTCGCGATGGACTTGAGAACACCGCGGGGTATCAGGTTCCCAGCGTTATCGTTGACGTCCATCGCGAGCAAGCTCGCTCCTACAGTGAATAAGAAATATTTCCACCTACAACCCTTTACACATAATGCGAAAGATTTGCATTATGTCGCAGTTTTGCGTGCGCATAGCGCCACTCCACCCCTATCGAAGCAGGATGTTCGCCATGATTCGTATGCCTCTGGCTACCGCCAGTCTGTTGGCCATCGCTATTTCCCTCGCCGGTTGCGGCGAAGGTGACAAAGAAAAAGCTGCCGCGCCTGCGCCAGTTGCCAGCACCGCGGCCGCCCCGGCTGCTGCGCCTGCCGCTGCCGCTAAAGTCGACGAAGCCGCCGCCAAAGCCGTTGTCGCTCACTACGCCGACATCGTTTTCGCCGTTTACAGCGATGCCGAATCCACCGCGAAGACCCTGCAAACCGCGGTAGACGCCTTCCTCGCCAAACCGAACGCCGACACCCTGAAAGCCGCCAAGGCTGCCTGGGTTGCCGCTCGCGTGCCTTACCTGCAGAGCGAAGTGTTCCGCTTCGGCAACACCATCGTTGACGACTGGGAAGGTCAGTTGAACGCCTGGCCGCTGGACGAAGGCCTGATCGACTACGTCGACAAGTCCTACGAGCACGCCCTGGGCAACCCGGGCGCCACCGCCAACATCATCGCCAACACTGAAGTGCAGATCGGCGAAGACAAGGTCGACGTCAAAGACATCACCCCGGAAAAACTCGCCAGCCTGAACGAGCTGGGCGGCTCCGAGGCCAACGTCGCCACCGGTTACCACGCCATCGAATTCCTGCTCTGGGGCCAGGACCTGAACGGCACCGGCCCTGGCGCCGGCAACCGTCCTGCTTCGGACTACCTGGAAGGCAAAGGCGCTACCGGCGGTCACAACGATCGTCGTCGTGCCTACCTGAAGTCCGTGACTCAGCTGCTGGTCAGCGACCTGGAAGAAATGGTCGGCAACTGGAAGCCGAACGTGGCCGACAACTACCGCGCCACCCTGGAAGCGGAACCGGCTGAAACCGGCCTGCGCAAAATGCTGTTCGGCATGGGCAGTCTGTCCCTGGGCGAACTGGCGGGCGAGCGCATGAAGGTTTCCCTGGAAGCCAATTCCCCTGAAGACGAACAGGATTGCTTCAGCGACAACACCCACAACTCGCACTTCTACGATGCCAAGGGCATTCGTAACGTGTACCTGGGCGAATACACCCGTGTCGACGGCACCAAAATGACCGGCGCCAGCCTGTCGTCCCTGGTGGCCAAGGCCGACCCGGCTGCCGACACCGCGCTCAAAGACGACCTGGCCGCTACCGAAGCCAAGCTTCAAGTCATGGTCGACCACGCCAACAAGGGCGAGCACTACGACCAGTTGATCGCTGCCGGCAACACCGCAGGCAATCAGATCGTCCGTGACGCCATCGCTGCGCTGGTCAAGCAGACCGGTTCGATCGAAGCCGCCGCTGGCAAACTGGGCATCAACGACCTGAACCCGGACAACGCTGATCACGAATTCTGATCAACGCTGGCTGAATGAAAGAGGCGACCTTCGGGTCGCCTTTTTCATATCTGCTACACACATCCCATTGTGGGAGCGGGCTTGCTCGCGAAAGCGTCGTGTCAGGCAATCTCCATGGGGACTGACACACTGCCTTCGCGAGCAAGCCCGCTCCCACAGGGGGTAATGGGTAAGCCAAATTACCTGCCCCACATCAAGCAAACGATAATTCCTCTTATTCAAATTCTTATCCCCTGTTAGACTTTGCGCCCTTGTTTTGCTCGTCTTGCAGGATCCCTGATGCCCTCGCTGCCTCTTCGCTTGTCCGCACTGTTTCTGGCCCTGGGCCTGAGTGCCTGCGATGACGCCCCGAAATTCACCCAGGCAGAACCCGGCGAAGCCCGCTCCGGCGGCAGTGCGACGGTGCGCAAGAGCGATCAGAACGCGTTTTCCATGCCCTCGGCGAACCTGCCGCCGTCCCGGCGTGTGGATTTCAGCGTCGGCAACAGCTTCTTCCGCAGCCCTTGGGTGATCGCCCCTTCGACGACGACTGCGCGCGATGGCCTCGGTCCGCTGTTCAATACCAATGCCTGCCAGGGCTGTCACATCAAGGACGGCCGCGGCCATCCACCGACTGCGGACGATGTGAACGCCGTGTCGATGCTGGTACGCCTGTCGATTCCCGACGCCCCGGCGTATGCCAAGGTCATCGAGCAGATCGGCGTGGTGCCGGAGCCCGTCTACGGCGGTCAGTTCCAGGACATGGCCGTACCCGGTGTGGCCCCCGAAGGCAAAGTGCGGGTCGATTACACCGCCGTGCCGGTTCGTTTCAAGGACGGCACCGAAGTCGAGCTGCGCAAACCGAGCCTGAATATCACCCAATTGGGCTACGGTCCGATGCATCCCGATACCCGTTTCTCGGCGCGCGTAGCGCCGCCGATGATTGGCCTGGGCCTGCTCGAGGCGATCCCTGGCGAGGCGATCCTGGCCAACGCCGAGGCACAGGCTAAGGCGAACAACGGCATCAGCGGACGACCGAACCGGGTCTGGGATGACGCAGGGCAAAAGACTGTGCTTGGACGATTTGGCTGGAAAGCCGGACAACCGAACCTCAATCAGCAAAATGTTCACGCGTTTTCGGGCGATATGGGCCTCACGACCAGCCTGCGGCCCTTTGATGACTGCACGGACGCGCAAACCGCCTGCAAACAAGCACCGAGTGGCAACGGCCCCGATGGCGAGCCGGAAGTCAGCGATAACATCCTGCGCCTGGTGCTGTTCTACAGCCGTAACCTCGCCGTACCGGCCCGTCGTGACGTCAACGCACCTGAAGTGCTGGCCGGTAAAACCCTGTTCTATCAGGCCGGCTGCCAGTCATGTCACACACCGAAATACACCACCGCCGCCAATGCCGCCGAACCTGAACTGGCCAATCAAGTGATTCGGCCATACAGCGATCTGCTGCTGCATGACATGGGCGACGGCCTGGCCGACAACCGTAGCGAATTCCAGGCCAGTGGCCGCGAATGGCGCACCCCGCCGTTGTGGGGCATCGGCCTGACACAGGCGGTCAGCGGCCACACCCAGTTCCTGCACGACGGCCGCGCCCGCAACCTGCTCGAAGCCGTGCTCTGGCATGGCGGCGAGGCGACAGCGGCGCAGCAACAGGTTTTGTCTTTCAATGCCGAGCAGCGCGCCGCGTTGCTGGCGTTCCTGAATTCCCTTTAACACGCATTCCACTCGCGGGAGCCCGACATGTTCCGTCCCAAACTGTTGTTCACCAGCCTTGCCGCCCTCGCCCTGGGCGCCTGCTCGCCCCAGGATCCGCAAGCGGTCACGTCGGCGGCCATCGCCAAGTCGGTGATCCTGCCGACCTACACCCGCTGGGTTGAAGCCGACCGTCAATTGGCAGTCAGCGCCCTCGCCTACTGCGAGGGCAAGGAAACCCTGGAAACCGCCCGTGCCGACTTCCTGCACGCGCAAAAAGCCTGGGCCGAGCTGCAACCGCTGCTGATCGGGCCGTTGTCCGAAGGCAACCGCTCGTGGCAAGTGCAGTTCTGGCCGGACAAGAAAAACCTGGTCGGCCGTCAGGTCGAGCAACTGGTCAGCGCCCAGCCGCAGATCGATGTTGCAGCGCTGGCCAAGTCCAGTGTCGTGGTGCAGGGCCTCTCGGCCTACGAATACATTCTGTTCGACAGCAAGCCTGACGTGGCCAACGCTGAGCAGAAGAGCAAATACTGCCCACTGCTGATCGCCATCGGCGAACGCCAGAAACAGTTGGCCGAAGAGATTCTGCAAACCTGGAACAACACCGACGGCATGCTCGCGCAGATGAGCAAATTCCCCAATCAGCGTTACGCCGACTCCCACGAAGCGATCGCCGATCTGCTGCGGGTTCAAGTCACCGCCATCGACACCCTGAAGAAAAAACTCGGCACGCCGATGGGTCGCCAGAGCAAGGGCGTACCGCAACCGTTCCAGGCCGATGCCTGGCGCAGCCAGTCTTCCCTGACCAGCCTGGAGGCCAGCCTCGCCGCCGCCAAAACGGTCTGGGAAGGTGTGGACAACAAAGGCCTGCGCGCACTGTTGCCAAGCGAGCAGAAGCCGTTGGCCGACAAGATCGATGCCGCCTATGCCGCCTCGCTGAAACTGTTTGCCGGCAACCAGCGCTCGCTGACCGACATGCTCAATGACGAGGCCGGCCGCCAGCAACTCAACGAGCTGTATGACAGCCTCAACGTCGTCCATCGCCTGCACGAGGCTGATCTGGCCAAGGCATTGGGCATCCAGCTGGGCTTCAACGCCAACGACGGTGACTGATGAGGGCCAGTTCCATGCTGCGACGCCAGGTTCTGACATTAGGGAGTTTGCTGCTGGGCGCGGTGACGCTGGGCGGCTGGAAGCTGTTCAAGCAAAAGGACAAGAGTCCGTTGTTGCTTTCGGCACGGGACGATACCGATGGCCAGCATTACGCCGTCGGTTATCGGCTCGATGGTACCCAGGTGTTCGCCACCCGGGTCGGCCAGCGTTGCCACGACATCATCAACCACCCGACACAGCCGATTGCGCTGTTCGTCGCCCGCCGTCCGGGCACCGAGAGCTACCTGATCGACCTGCGCGACGGCGCGCTCCTGCAAACCGTGGTGTCGCAGCCAAACCGGCACTTCTACGGACACGCGGTCATTCACCACAGCGGCGACTGGCTGTACGCCACCGAAAATGACACCACCGACCCAGGCCGCGGCCTGCTCGGTGTGTATAAGTTCGAAGGCGAAAGGCTGGTGCACAGCGGTGAGATTTCCACCCACGGCCTGGGTCCGCACCAGGTGTCGTGGATGCCCGATGGCGAAACCCTGGTGGTGGCCAACGGCGGGATTCGCACCGAGGCCGAAAGCCGGGTGGAAATGAACCTCAACGCCATGGAACCGAGCCTGGTCCTGATGCAACGTGATGGCACCCTGCTGAGCAAGGAAACCCTCGCCCAGCAGATGAACAGCGTGCGCCATCTGGCCGTCGCCAGCGATGGCACCATCGTCGCCAGCCAACAGTTCATGGGCCCAGCCCACGAGTCGTCGGAGCTGTTGGCGATCAAGCGTCCCGGTCAGCCTTTCGTGGCGTTCCCGGTGCCCGAGCACCAGTTGCAGGCTATGGGGCACTACACCGCCAGCGTCGCGGTGCACAACGACTTGCGCCTGGTGGCGTTGACTGCGCCGCGAGGCAATCGTTTTTTCATCTGGGACCTGGACAGCGGTGAAGTACGCCTGGATGCCCCACTGCCCGATTGCGCCGGGGTCGGGGCCGTGGCCGATGGTTTTGTCGTGACCTCGGGCCAGGGACGCTGCCGCTATTACGACTGCCGCCAGACAAACCTGGTCGCCAAGCCGCTGGAGCTACCCGCAGGGCTCTGGGACAACCATCTGCATCTGATGGCCTGAATCATTGAAAAGATCGCCGCCTTGGGCCGCGCCGGCATCGGGATGACGTACACCCCGCAGTGCGACCCGAGACGGCGAATCTTTTCAGGCTTTCCCCCCTCTAATACCTCGCAACCTGTAAAAACGGCAGTTGGATTACCTCTACACTCCCGGTAATGTGCCCTGCTGTCTCACCTGATTTTCTCCAAGGAACTGGAATATGCTGCGTCGCCGCATGCTGATCATGTTGGGTGTGGTTCTACTGATTGTGCTGGTCCTGGCCGCGTACAAAGCCTTCTCGATCTACACGATGGTTCAAGGCTTCTCTGCGCCTAAACCGGCCATCAGCGTTGCCGTGGCCACCGCCACCGAGCGCCCGTGGCAAGCCCGCCTGCCTACCGTTGGCACGCTCAAGGCATTGCAGGGCGTGGACCTGAGCCTGGAGACCGATGGCACCGTCATCGACTTGCAGTTCGAGTCAGGGCAAAAGGTCAAGGCCGGTCAACCACTCCTGCGCCTCGACAGCGCTGTTGAAAGTGCCCTGCTGGAAACGGCTCTGGCCGACCTCGGGCTGGCACAGCTCGATTACGGTCGCGGTAGCCAACTGGTCGGCAGCCAGGCCATTTCCAAAGGCGAGTTCGACCGACTTTCGGCGGTGCTGAAGAAGAGCAGGGCCACGGTCAATCAACTCAAGGCTGCGCTCGGCAAAAAAAGCATCCTCGCGCCCTTCAGCGGGACCATCGGCATTCGGCAGGTAGACGTTGGCGACTATCTTGCCAGCGGCACCATGATCGCCACCCTGCAAGACCTCAGTAGCCTGTATGTGGACTTTTTTGTGCCCGAGCAGTCGGTGCCGAAGATTGCACTCGGCCAGCCAGTGCAGGTCATTGTCGCGGCGTATCCGAACCAGGAGTACCCGGGCACCATCAGTGCAATCAACCCCAAAGTCGAGAACAGCACCCGTAACGTGCAGGTCCGCGCCACCCTGGCCAACCCCGATGGCAAGTTGATGCCAGGCATGTTCGCCAACCTCCAGGTGCTCCTGCCCGACCCGCAACCGCGCATCGTGGTGCCGGAAAGCGCGATTACCTACACGCTCTACGGCAACTCGGTGTATGTGGCCGTACCGAAGAAGGCCGAGGATGGCAGCCTGCTAAAGGACGACAAGGGCCAACCGGTGCTGATCGCCGAACGGCGGTTTGTCGAGACCGGCGAACGCCGTGATGGGCAAGTGATGATCATCAAAGGTGTGCAGAGCGGCGAGACAGTGGTGACCGCCGGCCAGCTCAAACTGGATAACGGCGCGCACATTGCCATCAGCGACGACAAGACCCAGGCCGGGCAGAACAGCCCGCCACGCGCGGACTGATCAAGGAATTTCCATGGCTTTTACCGACCCGTTCATCCGCCGTCCGGTTCTCGCTACCGTGGTCAGCCTGTTGATCGTGCTGCTGGGCTTCCAGGCCTGGAGCAAGCTGCCGCTGCGCCAGTACCCGCAAATGGAAAACGCCCTGATCACGGTGACCACCGCCTACCCCGGGGCCAACGCCGAGACCATCCAGGGCTACATCACCCAACCGATGCAGCAAAGCCTGGCCAGCGCCGAGGGCATCGACTACATGACCTCGGTCAGTCGCCAGAATTTCTCGGTGATCTCGATCTACGCGCGCATCGGCTCCAACAGCGACCGCCTGTTTACCGAACTGCTGGCCAAGGCCAACGAGGTCAAGAACCAGTTGCCCCAGGACGCAGAAGACCCGGTGCTGAGCAAAGAATCTGCCAATGCGTCAGTGCTGATGTACATGAGTTTCTTCAGCAAGGAATTGAGCAACCCGCAGATTACCGATTACCTGTCGCGGGTGATCCAGCCCAAGCTGGCGACCTTGCCCGGCATGGCCGAGGCCGAAATCCTCGGCAACCAGGTATTTGCCATGCGCCTGTGGCTGGATCCGGTGAAGCTCGCGGGTTTCGGCCTCAGTGCCAGCGATGTGACCAACGCGGTGCGCCAGTACAACTTCCTCTCGGCCGCCGGCGAGGTGAAAGGCGAATACGTGGTCACCAGCATCAACGCCAATACCGAACTCAAGTCCGCCGAAGCCTTCGGGGCGATTCCGCTCAAGGTCGATGGCGACAGCCGTGTGCTGCTGCGCGATGTGGCGCGCGTGGAAATGGGTGCGGAAAACTACGACTCCATCAGCTCCTTCGGTGGCACCCCTTCGGTGTACATCGGCATCAAGGCGACACCTGCCGCCAACCCGCTGGATGTGATCAAGGAAGTGCGCAAGATCATGCCGGAACTTGAGGCCCAGCTACCGCCGAACCTCAAGGGTGAAATCGCCTACGACGCCACCCTGTTCATCCAGGCCTCGATCGACGAAGTGGTGAAGACCCTGTTCGAAGCGGTACTGATCGTGATCGTAGTGGTGTTCCTGTTCCTTGGCGCCCTGCGCTCGGTGGTGATCCCGGTGGTGACCATCCCGTTGTCGATGATCGGCGTCATGTTCTTCATGCAGATGATGGGGTACTCCATCAACCTGCTCACCCTGCTGGCGATGGTGTTGGCCATCGGCCTGGTGGTGGACGACGCCATTGTGGTGGTGGAAAACATTCATCGCCACATCGAGGAAGGCAAGACGCCGTTCGACGCCGCCATTGAAGGCGCCCGGGAAATCGCCATGCCGGTGATCTCGATGACCATCACCCTGGCGGCGGTGTATGCGCCGATCGGTTTCCTGACCGGCCTGACCGGGGCGCTGTTCAAGGAGTTTGCCCTGACCCTGGCCGGCGCGGTGGTGATTTCCGGCATAGTCGCCCTGACCCTGTCGCCAATGATGTGTGCGTTTCTGCTGCGCCACGACGAAAACCCCAGTGGCCTGGCCCATCGCCTGGACATGATTTTCGAACGCCTCAAGCGCCGCTACCAGAGTATGCTTCACGGCACCCTCAACACCCGACCGGTGGTGCTGGTGTTCGCCGTGATCGTGTTGTGCCTGATTCCGGTCCTTCTCAAGTTCACCAAATCGGAACTGGCGCCGGATGAGGACCAGGGCATCATTTTCATGATTGCCAACGCCCCGCAACCGACCAACCTCGACTACCTGAACACCTACACCGACGAGTTCATCTCGATCTTCAAGGCGTTTCCCGAGTACTACTCATCGTTCCAGATCAACGGTTTCAACGGCGTGCAATCGGGCATCGGCGGTTTCCTGCTCAAGCCATGGGACGATCGCAGTCGCACGCAAATGGAGATCCTGCCCGAGGTGCAGGCCAAACTGGAAAAGATCCCGGGGCTGCAGATCTTCGGCTTCAACCTGCCGTCCCTGCCGGGCACCGGTGAAGGCTTGCCGTTTCAGTTCGTCATCAACTCCTCCAACGATTACGAACTGCTGCTGCAAGTGGTCGACCGGGTAAAAAAACGGGCGATGGAATCCGGCAAGTTTGCGTTTGTCGACGTTGACCTGGCCTTCGACAAGCCGGAAGTGGTGGTGGATATCGACCGCGCCAAGGCAGCGCAGATGGGGGTTTCCATGCAGGATCTGGGGGGAACCCTGGCAACTCTGCTGGGTGAAGGCGAGATCAACCGATTCACCATCGAAGGTCGCAGCTACAAGGTCATTGCCCAGGTCGAGCGAACGTTCCGCGACAATCCGGGCTGGCTGAACAATTACTACGTGAAAAATACCCAGGGCGAGCTGTTGGCATTGTCGACCCTGATCACGGTCACCGACCGCGCTCGACCGAGACAGCTGAACCAGTTCCAACAACTCAACTCCGCCATCCTGTCCGGCGTGCCGCTGGTGAGCATGGGGGAAGCCATCGACCTCGTGCGCCAGATCGCCCGCGAAGAGGCACCGGTCGGTTTTTCCTTCGACTACGCCGGCGCGTCGAGGCAGTACATACAGGAAGGCAGCGCCCTGTGGGTCACCTTTGCCCTGGCACTGGCAATCATTTTCCTGGTGCTGGCGGCCCAGTTCGAGAGTTTCCGCGACCCGCTGGTGATCCTGGTCACCGTGCCCCTGTCTATCTGCGGCGCGTTGATTCCCCTGTTCCTGGGTTGGTCGAGCATGAACATCTACACCCAGGTCGGTCTGGTGACGTTGATCGGGTTGATCAGCAAGCATGGCATTCTGATCGTCGAGTTCGCCAACCAGCTGCGCAAGGACAAGGGCCTGACGGCGCGGGAAGCCGTGGAGGAAGCGGCGGCCATCCGCCTGCGTCCGGTGTTGATGACCACCGCGGCGATGGTGTTCGGCATGGTGCCCTTGATCATCGCCACCGGTGCTGGCGCGGTCAGCCGATTCGACATCGGCACGGTCATCGCGACCGGCATGTCGATCGGCACGTTGTTCACCCTGTTTGTGTTGCCTTGCATCTACACGATGCTGGCCAAACCGGATAAACCCTGATGCAGAAAGACCTGTGGGAGCGGGCTTGCTCGCGAAAGCGGTGTGTCAGACAAAATCGTTGTTGAATGTTGAGCCGCTTTCGCGAGCAAGCCCGCTCCCACATTGAATCGTGCAGGTTGAAAATCCGGGCAAAAAAAGGCCTCGCAGGTGCGAGGCCTTTCATTTTGGCTTCAATCGGTTCAACTTTGCGGCCTCAGTCCCTGAGAAAGTCCGAACATGAAAAGCAATAGATCATGATCGGGTCGAGTGGCCACGGATGCCTTCGCAACCCGCGGCAACGGACAATGTTCTTCTGCGTTTATCGAGCTGAGAACCTGGGGGCGTGGTTGCTCCCAGGTTGCCATCGCGATCGATGCAACTGCCAAGGCTCCTACCAGAAACAAACCTCGTGCAATTTCGAGTTTCATCGCTATAAACCCTTGATAGCGCTGCCAAACGCCGCCTCATAAAAGTAGACGAGCTTTTTCCAGTCTGCGTCGCTGAACGACGAGTGGCGACGCAGTTGCTTCAAGTCATGGACAGCTGCGCGGCGGGCCGTCAAACGCTGTCGGCATTTCTCCAGATCGATCAGGGCCACTTCGACCTTGGCCGTCTCGCCCTCACCGGTCACGCGAACGAATACGTGCTTGTCGTAAAGGCAACCGTGCTGCCAGCGGCCCTTGTGCATACGGGCCAGGTTTTCAGCCAGGTCCTTGAGCACTCGTTCGTGTACGGTTTCACCATGGCGCTCGCGACCGCCACCGGCGTACCAGTGCTCGATTTCCTCGAAGCCGTCCAGTGACTTGGTGACCAGCAAGGCACGCCACTTGTGCACAGGATCGCGCTGTGCCCCACAGAAAACGATTTCCGGAACCCGTACGCCAAGCGCGGTCACACCGGTGAGCGCGGCATGCTCGCGCATGACCGTAGGCCGCCCGAAAGGGTGCTGCAAGCTACGATGAATATGACCGGTCTGGCGCTTGACGTAGAGCAGTTGACCATCACTGCCCATCAGGCGTTGAACGCCGCTTTCCCCGCCGCGACGGACGTTGGGCTCTTCTACCCATTCACCGCGCTGATTCCAGAAGTAATCGAAGCGGTCCTGGGGAACGACTTCCGTTTCTGCTGCACACTGCACTGCCATCCTGTTACCTCTTGCGTAATACGTAAACTCGCCACATGGCATAGAGCGGCAAAAAGTCCAGTTGTTCCTGGATTCGGAAACCCGCCTGCTCAAATTCCTTCTCTACGGTAGCGGCCGGTAACACAAACCGGTTTTGGTAACCTTCCTGCCCACGGGAATTCTCCGAACGCTTGCGTTTCCAGGCCTTGAAATTGCCATCGACCCACAGCGAAAGGATCACGCTGTCGCGGGAAACCCGCTCGAATTCACGCAAAATAGCCATGCGATGCCCGGCTTCACCGATGTGGTGGAGCAAGCGCATGCAAAAAATGCTGTCGACGGCGTTGTCCGGCAAGGCGATGTCGAATGCAGACGTGTGCAAGGGTTGTACCCGCTTCACCACATCGGCCGGTTGCGCCTGGGTTGCGACCTTCAGCATGGACTTCGAGTTATCGGCACCGATGATCACACGGTTGGATTTTTCCGCCAACAAGGGCCAGAAACGCCCTGCACCACAAGGCAAATCGAGGACCAGACCAGGCTCGCCAGCCAAGGCCAGCGCCTTGCGCGCCACTTGCTCGTCACGCCAGTGAGACAATCGACGGCCGAGACCTTCCTGGTGTTTGCGCAAATAGCGTTGCGCGTGTTGATCGTCGTACTTCTCTGAAAACTCGAGTTTGATCGGGCCGTCCATCATCAGGTCTCCTGAACTTCTGATGCAACTACCTTAGATTTTGTGGTGTCGGTGACTGGTCATCCATTTGTGAAAATATCGTTATGGGAAACCCGGAATTATTACAGGGTTTTACTGAATTGATAGGGTTTTCTGGACGACGGACTCAACAGATCAAGTTCGGGAGAGCTCCACCTGAAAACGGCAGCCACTGGGCTCCATCGTAGTCAGGCTGACGCTCCAGCCCTGGTTTTCACAGATCCGCTGCACCAGTGAAAGCCCCAGGCCCAAGCCTTCCCCGCGTTTTTCAGTGCCCCGAACGAAGGGTTCGAACATCGCCTCGCGCTTTTCCTCGGGAATGCCCACACCGCTGTCCTCGACCAGAAATCCCGTGCCCGTCAGGCTCAGGCGAATAAAGCCCCGTTCGGTGTAATGCAAGGCGTTGCGCAGCAAGTTACCCATCACCGCGTGCAGGAGCGTCGCGTTGTAACTCCTGGCCTCAGGGCTGCCCGGTTCGAAGATCAGCTTCAACCCTTTGCTTTCAATGGGTCCGCGCCAAAGAGCGACCAGGCCCTCGGCCACCTGGCCCAGTGGCTGTTGCGGCGACATGCCGGCGTCTTCGCGCTGGGCACGGGCCAGCATCAGGAAGGTTTGCACCAGCTCACGCATTTCTTCACAGGCCCGGGCGATGCGCTCGACCTGGGCGCGGCCACGCTGATCGAGACCGGGGTTTTCCAGCAACAACTCGCAGGAACTGGCCAATATCATCAGGGGCGTACGCAATTCGTGGCTGACGTCGCTGGTAAACAAGCGCTCACGGGTCAGGGCCTGACGCAAGCGCCCGAGGGTAGCGTCGAAGGCCACGGCCAATTCGCCCACTTCGTCGGCGGCATAATCCGGGGCCAAAGGTGGGGCCAGGCCGAGCAGTTGATCGCGATGGCGTACCTGCCGGGCCAGCCGCACCACCGGCGCCATGACCTTGCGTGCCAGGACCCAGCCGAGAAACACCGCCAGCGCCAGGCTCAGTACGAACCCCACCAGCACCACGGCAAACAGCACCCGCTCGCGCTCTTCGAAGTCGCTCTGGTCCTGCATCAGCACGTAACGTCGGCCGTCGACGATTTCGACCATGGCGTGGTACGACAGGTTTTCACGGAAGACTTCGTGAAAACCCGGCTCCAGATGGCGCAAATCCTTGGGCAACCTGAAATCGCCTGGCCCGTTGCTGAAGTAGAACAATTGGTCCGGCTCGGGGCGATGGCTCCAGTCCGTGACATTGTCCATCAGCAACAGGCGCTGCAAATCACCGCCCAGGCCTGCCGAAATCAGTTTTTCCTCCACCAGGTGCACCGTCGCGACGATGCCCATGGCAAAGGCACCCGCCACCAGTGCGCTCATCAGCGCAAAGGCAATGATGATTCGTTGGGAAAGGCTCTGCTTAAACTCCATCACGCCCCTCGGCCAGGCGATACCCCACGCCGTGAACGGTTTGCAGCAACGGTTTGGCGAACGGCTTGTCGATCACCTGGCGCAGTTGGTGGACATGACTGCGCAGGCTGTCGCTGTCCGGACAGTCGTCCCCCCACAGCGCCTCTTCAAGAATTTCACGACGCAACACATGCGGGCTTTTCTGCATCAACACGGCCAGCAATTTCAGGCCGACCGGGTTGAGTTTCAGCAATCGGCCTTCGCGGGTGACTTCCAGGGTGTCGAGGTCATAGCTCAGGTCGCCGACCTGCAGAGTCCGCCGCCCGCCGCCCTGGGTCCGGCGCATGACCGCTTCGATACGCGCCGCCAGTTCAGACAGGGCAAACGGCTTGATCAGGTAATCATCGGCGCCGGACTTGAAGCCCTGCAGACGGTCGTCCAGTTGATCGCGGGCCGTGAGCATGATCACCGGCGTTTCGCGCCGGGCATCTTCGCGCAGGCGCTTGCACAAGGTATAGCCATCGATGCCGGGCAACATGATATCGAGCACGATCAAGTCGTAATGCTCGGTGGCCGCCAGATGCAGGCCAGACAGACCATCCTGCGCGCAATCCACGGTATAGCCTTTGAGTCCCAGGTAATCGGCCAGGTTGGCCAGGATATCGCGGTTGTCTTCAACCAATAGAATTCGCATGGGCATCTCTCCGTCCACAGTAACGACCGTCATGGCCCGCGCAGCTTAAGGCCAAGTGTGGCTCAGGGCTAGGATTGCATGCTGCTGTAACCGTTGAAATCAAACGTTTGCGGCATTAACGACTTTTTCACTATCGACTCACAGGTTGACGACATAAGCGAGTTCAAACTCTGCGCGGCTGCGCCTTTCAGAACACTCTACCGACCAAGGAACTCGCATGGTTTCGACCCTAGTCCGCCCCGCTCCTCGCCCGCTCAATTTCTGGGTGTGCCTTGGAGTCCCTGCCGTTGTCGCGATCATTCTGGTGTTGCTCGAATTGACCAGTCTGGATATGGACCTGGCCAGGCTGTTTTTCGACCCGGTCGCCGGGGAATTCATCGGACGCCACAGTTACTTTCTCGAGGACATCCTGCACGATCGCGCCAAGCAAGTAGTCATCGCCTTCTCGGTGTTTGCCATCCTCGGCTTCATCGCCTCGTTTTTCATGGTCAGGCTCAAACCGTTCAAGCGGGAACTGGGTTGCCTGGTGCTCTCGCTGGGGCTGGCGACGTCGTTTGTTACGCCAATGAAAGCAGTGACGGCGGTGCAATGCCCATGGAGCCTGGAGCAGTTCGGCGGCCATGAGACGTACAGCGAACTGTTGAGCCCTCGCCCGCATACCGATAAGCCTGGACGTTGCTGGCCCGGTGGCCATGCTGCGACCGGTTTCACCCTGTTTGCATTGTTCTTCGTGCTGCGTGACCGTCGCCCGCGCATGGCCCGTGCGGCATTTGTCTTTGCATTTGCCTTGGGTTCGGTGTTTTCCATCAGCCGGATGATGCAGGGCGCACACTTTTTCTCACATAACGTGTGGACGGCGGTGTTCTGCTGGCTGATTTGCCTGGGGTCGTATTACTGGATTCTGTATCGGCCTGCTTCCCGAGCCGACGCTGTTGCCAAAGCACAACCGGTGAGTGCCTGAAACACAGATCAAAAATGTGGGAGCGGGCTTGCTCGCGAAAGCGGTTCAACATTCAACAAACATGTAGTCTGACACATCGCTTTCGCGAGCAAGCCCGCTCCCACACTAGACCGAGGCGCCTTTCAAATTCCCGGCAATAAAAAACCCCGTCTGCTTTCGCAGGCGGGGTTTTTCGTACAGGGGTAAGGCTGGCTTACATCATGCCGCCCATGCCGCCCATACCGCCCATGTCTGGCATACCGCCGCCAGCACCGCCGTCTTTCTTCGGTGCTTCAGCAACAGCGGCTTCGGTGGTCAGGATCAGACCGCCGATCGACGATGCAGCTTGCAGAGCGGAACGGGTTACCTTGGTTGGGTCCAGGATACCCATTTCGATCATGTCGCCGTATTCGCCAGTCGCAGCGTTGTAACCGAAGTTACCTTTGCCGTTCTTGACTTCGTTGACCACAACGCTTGGCTCGTCACCGCTGTTGGCAGCGATCTGACGCAGCGGTGCTTCAATGGCACGACGCAGTACAGCGATACCTACGTCCTGGTCAGCGTTGTCGCCTTTCAGGTTCAGGATAGCTTCCAGGGCACGGATCAGTGCCACGCCACCGCCAGGTACCACGCCTTCTTCAACGGCTGCACGGGTTGCGTGCAGGGCGTCTTCAACGCGGGCTTTCTTCTCTTTCATTTCAACTTCGGAACCAGCGCCAACCTTGATCACTGCAACGCCGCCGGACAGCTTGGCCAGGCGCTCTTGCAGTTTTTCACGGTCGTAGTCCGAGGAAGTCTCGGCAACCTGGGCACGGATCTGAGTGATGCGTGCTTCGATGTCGCCGTGTACGCCAGCACCGTCAACGATGATGGTGTTTTCCTTGGACAGGGTCACGCGCTTGGCGCTGCCCAGGTTTTCCAGGGTTGCGCTTTCCAGGCTCAGGCCGATCTCTTCGGAGATCACGGTACCGCCGGTCAGAACGGCGATGTCCTGCAGCATGGCCTTGCGTCGGTCGCCGAAGCCTGGCGCCTTGACGGCTGCGACTTTGACGATGCCACGCATGTTGTTCACAACCAGAGTCGCCAGGGCTTCGCCTTCAACGTCTTCGGCCACGATCAGCAGTGGACGGCCGGCTTTGGCAACGGCTTCCAGCACTGGCAGCATTTCGCGGATGTTCGAGATCTTCTTGTCGACCAGCAGGATCAGCGGGCCGTCCAGCTCAGCGACCATGGTCTCTGGCTTGTTGACGAAGTACGGGGACAGGTAGCCACGGTCGAACTGCATGCCTTCAACAACCGACAGTTCGTTTTCCAGGCCCGAGCCTTCTTCAACGGTGATCACGCCTTCTTTACCGACTTTTTCCATGGCTTCGGCAATGATGTCGCCGATGGAGTTGTCGGAGTTGGCGGAGATGGTGCCTACCTGAGCGATAGCCTTGGTGTCAGCGCATGGCTTGGACAGGGCTTTCAGTTCTTTGACGATCGCGATGGTCGCTTTGTCGATACCACGCTTGAGGTCCATCGGGTTCATGCCGGCAGCGACGGCTTTCAGGCCTTCGTTGACGATCGACTGAGCCAGAACGGTAGCGGTGGTGGTGCCGTCGCCTGCGTCATCGTTGGCACGGGAGGCAACGTCTTTGACCAGCTGCGCGCCCATGTTTTCGAAACGGTCTTCCAGTTCGATTTCTTTTGCTACGGAAACGCCGTCCTTGGTGATGGTCGGAGCGCCGAAGCTCTTCTCGATGATCACGTTACGGCCTTTCGGGCCCAGGGTCGCTTTTACTGCGTCAGCCAGGACGTTGACACCGGTGAGCATTTTCTTGCGGGCGGAATCGCCGAATTTAACTTCTTTAGCAGCCATGATCGATATTCCTTAAATACTTTGAAGTAGCGGGAAAATGAGCGGGGAATCAGCCTTCGATAACAGCGAGGATTTCGTTCTCGCTCATTACCAGCAGGTCTTCGCCGTCGACTTTCACAGTGTTGCTGCCGGAGTAAGGACCGAACACAACCTTGTCGCCCACTTTCACGGACAGTGCACGCACTTCACCGTTTTCCAGTACGCGGCCGGTGCCTACAGCGAGGATTTCGCCGCTGTTGGCTTTTTCAGCAGCCGAACCTGGCAGGACGATACCGCCAGCGGTTTTCTTTTCTTCTTCGCTGCGACGGATGACGACGCGGTCATGCAGAGGACGAAGCTTCATTGTCGATCTCTCCTAATTGTGGTTTTCATCGGCCGGTGTAGTCCCGGCGGGTTTAACAAAGGCCGGCGGTGCCGGTTGCGGTTCGTCAAGCGAACCGCGGAAGTCTGTCTGGCGTGTTCGCCAGAAACCTTGCGGTGACCGTTACATAAGGGCGCATAAGCTTATTACAAGGGCGGGTAGCGAAAATTTTTCAGGTCGATGCCCCGCAAACGAACACGGCACCCGAAGGTGCCGTGTCGATGGGCGTATTACTTGGTATCGCGGTGTTCGAACTCGCCTTCGATCACATTCGGTTCACGCCCCAACGGTTCGCGGGGGGCTGGACCGCCGCGTGCCTGCAGGTCGTCGGCGAACGCTCGCTGACGCATGGCCTGCTCTTCGGCGCGCTGGCGCATCTTGCCCGCCAGCAGACGGCGACTGAACGGCAGCAGCAGGAACAGGCCGATCACATCGCTGATGAAACCCGGAAGAATCAGCAGTCCACCGGCCAATGCCAGCATCAGGCCTTCGAGCATGGTCTGGGCCGGCAACTCGCCGCGGTTCAGGCTTTCACGGGCACGCAGGGCCGTGGCCAGGCCGGCGATGCGCAGCACGAACACACCGAACATCGAACCGAGAATGATCAGCAGCAGGGCCGGGAAAAACCCGATGGACCCTGCCACCTTGACGAATACGAACAGCTCCAACACCGGGAACAGCAGAAAGAGCAACAAAAAAGGGCGCATCAAATGGTTCCTCAACGCAAGAATGCCTTGCCAGTTCACCTTAGATGACGTCGCCGTTTCGTGAATTCAAGCGTCGGCCACTTCATTTTTCGGCCAATGATCAGCGTGAGCCAGAGAAACCAAGGCTTCGCGGACTTGTGTCGGCGTATTACAAGGCGCTTGAAACGGCAACCAGTACAGGCTCTGGCCGATACGCAGGTGCATGCCTTCGGTATCGATACCGGCCATTTGCGCCGGCACGTTGTTCGGCAGACCGGCCAGCTCGACGTAATGGGCGATGGCCTTGGCGTGATCCGCGTTCATGTGCTCGACCATGCTCAGTTCGGCCTTGCCGGCGAACGGGTTGGCCAGGGTCAGGTCGTTGACCCAATGAATCGCGCCAAAACCGCCGATGTAACGGTGGCGCACCGGCTTGAGTACCCAGAAGTCGAAATCGTGGGCCTTGTGATAACCCTGCGAGTCCGGGAAATAGCGGTAGTAACGCTCGGAAGCGGCTTCGATGGCGGCTTCGTCTTCGAGTTGCTGCGCTTGCGCCAGATAGGTCAGGCGACCAACGGCCTGGACATCCTCAGCCCCACGCTCGCCCACGAACAGCGAGCATTTCGGGTCTTTCTGCAGGTTATGGGTGTGCTGGGCGATGCGGCTGATCAGGATCAGCGGCCGGCCCTGCTCGTCCAGGCAGTACGGAACCACAGAGCCGAACGGAAAACCGGGCATTGACTTGGAGTGCGTCGAGAGCACTCCACGGTATTCCTTGAGGAGCAATTCTCGTGCATGCTTAGCCGCTTCAACGCTCAATTTATGACTCCTTAGATAGAATCCGTCATAAAAACGGACAAGCTGCTGGTGAAAGTCCCAGCATGCCATCGGGGGCAGTTCTCATGTGTAGCCGGGCCACGTCAGGCGCAGATCGAGAGGCTCTCTACAAGGAAACCACTCAGACCTGCTACCGGGGGACATGCGAATGCAACTCACTGACAAAGTAATCATTATCACTGGCGGTTGCCAGGGTTTAGGTCGTTCCATGGCCGAGTATTTCGCCGGCAAGGGCGCGAAACTCGCCCTGGTCGACCTCAACCAGGAAAAGCTCGACGCTGCCGTCGCGGCCTGCAAGGCCAAGGGTGTCGAAGCCCGCGCTTACTTGTGTAACGTCGCCAACGAAGAGCAAGTGACCCACATGGTTGCCCAGGTTGCCGAAGATTTCGGCGCGATCCACGGCCTGATCAACAATGCCGGGATCCTGCGTGACGGCCTGTTGCTCAAGGTCAAGGATGGCGAAATGACCAAGATGAGCCTGGCCCAGTGGCAGGCAGTCATCGACGTCAACCTGACCGGCGTGTTCCTGTGCACCCGTGAAGTCGCAGCGAAAATGGTCGAGCTGAACAACAGCGGCGCGATCATCAATATCTCGTCGATTTCCCGTGCCGGCAACGTCGGCCAGACCAACTACTCGGCGGCCAAGGCCGGTGTCGCTGCGGCGACCGTGACCTGGGCCAAGGAACTGGCGCGCTACGGCATTCGCGTGGCCGGCATTGCACCGGGCTTCATCGAAACCGAAATGACCCTGGGCATGAAGCCTGATGCGCTGGAAAAAATGACCGCCGGCATTCCGCTCAAGCGCATGGGCAAGCCGGAAGAGATCGCCCATTCGGCGGCTTACATCTTCGAGAACGACTATTACACCGGTCGGATTCTGGAGATGGATGGCGGGTTGCGGATCTAAAGGCACCACAAAACAAATGTGGGAGCGGGCTTGCTCGCGAATGCGTTAGATCAGTCAACCATTTGTTGAATGACATACCGCATTCGCGAGCAAGTCGAATCGTCGCACCGCCGCTCCCACAGGGGAAAGCATTTCAGATCATCAATCGTCGCTGATGCTGATATTCGGCATCGCCGGCGTCAAAGCCTCCTGCAATACGATCCGCGCACCGACATGACGCGCCAGCTCCTGGTAAACCATGGCGATCTGGCTGTCAGGCTCGGCGATCACCGTCGGCTTGCCGCCATCGGCCTGTTCGCGGATGACCATCGACAGCGGCAACGAGGCCAGCAGCTCGACGCCATACTGGTTGGCCAGCTTCACGCCACCGCCCTCACCGAACAGATGCTCGGCATGTCCGCAGTTGGAGCAGATGTGCACGGCCATGTTTTCCACCACGCCCAGCACCGGAATGTTGACCTTGCGGAACATTTCCACGCCCTTGCGCGCGTCCAGCAAGGCCAGGTCCTGCGGAGTAGTCACGATGACTGCACCGGCCACCGGCACTTTCTGCGCCAGGGTCAGCTGGATGTCACCGGTACCCGGCGGCATGTCGATGACCAGGTAATCCAGGTCGCCCCACGCAGTTTGGGTCACCAGTTGCAGCAAGGCGCCGGAGACCATCGGTCCACGCCAGACCATCGGTGTGTTGTCATCGGTGAGGAAGGCCATGGACATCACTTCGACGCCATGGGACTTGAGCGGAACGAACCATTTCTGATCCTTGACCTCAGGTCGGGTGCGCTCCGGGATACCAAACATGATGCCCTGGCTCGGACCGTAGATGTCCGCATCGAGAATCCCGACCTTGGCGCCTTCGCGGGCCAGGGCCAGGGCCAGGTTGGCCGCGGTGGTGGACTTGCCCACGCCACCCTTGCCGGACGCCACGGCAACCACGTTCTTGACGTTGGCCAGCCCCGGGATCTGCGCCTGGGCCTTGTGCGCGGCAATCACGCTGGTGATATCAACTTTGGCACTCGACACGCCATCCAGACCTTGAATGGCCATTTCCAGCATCTGCGCCCAGCCGCTCTTGAACAGACCGGCGGCGTAACCCAATTCGAGCTGGACGCTGACGCGGTCGCCCTGGATGTCGATGTTGCGCACGCACCCGGCGCTGACCGGGTCCTGGTTCAGGTAAGGGTCGGTGTATTGGCGAAGGACGGCTTCCACCGCTGCGCGATTGACGGCGCTCATGGGCAACTCCGAAAACGGGACTGGAAAAGATGATGGGTATCGTACCTCAAAAGATCGCAGCCTTCGGCAGCTCCTACAAGTGCCCCCTGCAGGAGCTGCCGAAGGCTGCGATCTTTTGATCTTTCTCCTGTTACTCATCCAATGAAACAGGTGCACAGGATGAAAAATATGCGCCGGCGCTTTATAGTGGCCGACCTCCGTTTCATCAAGTAGCCGAGCCCCATGTCCGAGCCACGCAAGATCCTCGTCACCAGCGCCCTGCCCTATGCCAATGGTTCGATCCATCTTGGCCACATGCTGGAATACATCCAGACCGATATGTGGGTGCGCTTCCAGAAGCACCGCGGCAATCAATGCATCTATGTCTGCGCCGACGACGCCCACGGTTCGGCGATCATGCTGCGCGCGGAAAAGGAAGGCATCACCCCGGAACAACTGATCGCCAACGTCCAGGCTGAACACAGCGCCGACTTTGCCGAGTTCCTGGTCGACTTCGACAATTTCCACTCCACTCACGCCGAAGAAAACCGTGAGCTGTCGAGCCAGATCTACCTGAAACTGCGTGACGCCGGGCACATCGCCACGCGCTCGATCACCCAGTATTTCGACCCGGAAAAGAAAATGTTCCTGGCCGACCGCTTCATCAAGGGCACCTGCCCGAAATGCGGCACCGAAGATCAGTACGGCGACAACTGCGAAAAATGCGGCGCGACCTACGCGCCAACCGACCTGAAGGATCCGAAGTCGGCGATCTCCGGCGCCACCCCGGTGCTCAAGGATTCCCAGCACTTCTTCTTCAAGCTCCCGGACTTCCAGGCCATGCTGCAAACCTGGACCCGCAGCGGCACCCTGCAGGATGCCGTGGCCAACAAGATCGCCGAATGGCTGGATGCCGGCCTGCAACAGTGGGACATCTCCCGCGATGCGCCGTACTTCGGTTTCGAGATCCCCGACGAGCCGGGCAAGTACTTCTACGTGTGGCTGGATGCGCCGATCGGCTACATGGCCAGCTTCAAGAACCTGTGCAACCGCACGCCGGAACTGGACTTCGACGCGTTCTGGGGCAAGGACTCCACCGCCGAGCTGTACCACTTCATCGGCAAGGACATCGTCAACTTCCACGCCCTGTTCTGGCCAGCCATGCTCGAAGGCGCCGGCTACCGCAAGCCGACCGGGATCAATGTGCACGGTTACCTGACCGTCAACGGCCAGAAGATGTCCAAGTCCCGCGGCACCTTCATCAAGGCCCGTACCTACCTGGATCACCTGTCGCCGGAATACCTGCGCTATTACTACGCGTCCAAGCTCGGCCGTGGCGTCGATGACCTCGACCTGAACCTCGAGGATTTCGTGCAGAAGGTCAACTCCGACCTGGTGGGCAAGGTCGTCAACATCGCCAGCCGTTGCGCCGGGTTCATTCACAAAGGCAATGCCGGCGTGATGGTCGACACCAACGCCGCGCCTGAGTTGACCGAAGCCTTCCTGGCCGCCGCGCCAGGCATTGCCGATGCCTACGAAGCCCGCGACTTCGCCCGCGCCATGCGTGAGATCATGGGCCTGGCCGACCGCGCCAACGCCTGGATCGCCGACAAGGCTCCGTGGTCGCTGAACAAGCAGGAAGGCAAGCAGGATGAAGTCCAGGCGATCTGCGCCACCGGCGTCAACCTGTTCCGCCAGTTGGTGATCTTCCTCAAGCCTGTGCTGCCGCTGCTGGCCGCCGACGCCGAGGCGTTCCTCAACGTCGCACCGCTGACCTGGAACGACCACGCGACCTTGCTCGCCAACCATCAGTTGAACGAGTTCAAGCCGTTGATGACCCGCATCGACCCGGTCAAGGTACAAGCCATGACCGACGCCTCGAAAGAAGACCTGACCGCCAGCCAGACCGACACCGGCGAAGCCGCACCTGCCGGCAATGGCGAACTGGCCAAGGATCCTCTGTCGCCGGAAATCGAGTTCGACACCTTCGCGGCAGTCGATTTGCGCGTCGCGCTGATCGTCAAGGCCGAACACGTAGAAGGCGCCGACAAGCTGTTGCGCCTGACCCTCGATATCGGTGACGAGCAACGCAACGTGTTCTCCGGGATCAAGAGTGCCTACCCGGATCCGTCCAAGCTCGATGGCCGCCTGACCATGATGATCGCCAACCTCAAGCCACGGAAAATGAAGTTCGGCATCTCCGAAGGCATGGTGATGGCAGCCGGTCCTGGCGGTGAAGAGATCTACCTGCTCAGCCCTGACAGCGGCGCCAAGCCGGGTCAGCGCATCAAGTAAGATCCGCGGCAAATCGATCCCACAGTCGCGCCTGACGCGACTGTGGGATTTTCATGTCTGGCCCATACTGACTCCCACAGAGTTATCCAGCATCGGATATGGACGATCATGACTGAAACGCTTCTGACGCTTATCAGTGCAGCCCTGATCAACAACCTCGTGTTGCACTGGCCGCTGGGCGTCGATCCGCTATTGGGCAGCGAACGTCGGCAAATCCATGCGCTGGGCATTGCGACCACGTGCCTGATGCTGATTGTCGGCATCCTCGGCTATGCGCTCTACCACTGGCTGCTGGTCCCATTGCAACTGACGTCGCTGCGCCTGTTCGTGTTCCTGCCATTGAGTGTATTGCTGATCGCTCCGTTACTGACCGTGCTGGCACGGTTATTTTCGACGCTGACATTCGAGGGACTCTGGCCATTGCTGCTGGGTAACGCTGGTGTGCTCGGGGTGGCGCTGCTCAATGCCCAGGAAGATAAAGGATTGTTTCACGCCACGGCCCTGAGCCTGGGTGCCGGCCTGGGATTCTGGCTGGTGCTGAGTCTGTTCCAGGACCTGCGACAACGCACACTCGACAACGATGTGCCCCTGCCCTTTCGTGGCCTGCCGATCGACCTGATCGGTGCCGGCCTGATCGCAGTGGTTTTTCTCGGATTCAGCGGATTGATCAAAACATGAGTCTGATTCAAAGCATCGACGCACTCTTGCCGCAAACCCAATGCGGCAAATGCGGCCACCCCGGGTGCAAACCGTACGCCGAAGGCATTGCCAGCGGCGAGCCGATCAACAAGTGCCCGCCCGGCGGCAACGAAACCATCGCGGCGCTGGCCGAGTTGCTGAAGGTACCGGTGCTGGAGCTGGACATCACTCGCGGCTCGGCACCTGCGCAGATTGCCTATATCCGCGAAGCCGAGTGTATCGGTTGCACCAAGTGCATTCAGGCCTGCCCGGTCGATGCCATCGTTGGGGCGGCCAAACTGATGCACACGGTGATCATTGATGAATGCACCGGTTGCGACCTCTGCGTAGCACCGTGCCCGGTGGACTGCATCGAAATGCGTCCACTGCCGCTGGACACTGTATTGCCGGTTGTCGGGGGGCTGGCCCTCACACCGCAAGCGCAGCAGGCCCGTGCCCTCAAGCGCGATCACGCGCGGCGCCGCTTCGAACAACGCAATGCCCGCTTGCAGCGCGAAGAGCAACAGAAAATCGCCGAACGCCAAGCCCGGCAACGTGCCACGCAACCTAGCGAAGCGGCAGTCGACCCGGTACAGGCCGCCCTCGAGCGCGTCCGCGCACAGAAAGCCGCCACTGCCGATGCCGCGCTGAAAAAGGCGAAGATCGATGTGGCGATGAGTCGGGCACAGCTGCACAAATCGCTGAAAGCCTTCGGACATCCACCGACCTACGAACAGCAATCGCAGTTGATTGTCCTGCAACAGCAGTTCGAAGACGCCGAACAAAACCTGGTGCAACTGGAAAGCGCCGCGCCACCTGCCACTGCGCCGACGGTCGCAACGGTGTCGTCAAATGATGCCGATCTGAAGCGGGCCAAGATCCAGTTGGCCATGCGCCGTGCCGAACTCAAGAAGGCTCAGGCCAACGAAGCACCGGCGGAGCAAATCGAAGCCCTGGAGCGCGCACTCGGCGAAGCCGAACGCCAGGTGAACGCCCATGCCAGCCCTTGAAACCGTTGATGAGCGCCTGCAGCAGGCCATGAAGCTGGTGCTGCTGGCCGTGCTGCCGGGAGTGCTCGCAGCGTTCTGGCTATACGGCTGGGGCGTGTTGATCAACCTGGTTCTGGCGGCCGCTGCTGCGCTGGCCATTGAAGCTGCCATCGTGCAATGGCGCAAGCAACCGCTGAGGCCAACCCTGAGTGACGGTAGCGCGCTGGTCAGTGCCACCTTGCTGGCTCTGGCGCTGCCGCCTTACTGCCCATGGTGGCTGCCCCTTAGTGCTACAGCCTTTGCGATGATCTTTGGCAAGCACCTGTATGGCGGCGTCGGCTCAAATCCCTTCAACCCGGCGATGCTCGGGTTTGCTTTGGTGCTGGTGGCCTTTCCCCAACCCATGACCCATTGGCCATCGCCCCATGGCATGGACCTGTTGAGTGGCTTGCAGCAAGTGTTCGGTGTCGGCCAGGCACCGGATGCGTGGGTGCAGGCCACGGCACTGGACAGCCTGCGGGTCAACAAAAGCCTGACCATGGATGAACTGTTTGCCGGCAATCCGGCATTCGGCCACTACGGTGGACGCGGTGTGGAGTGGGTCAACCTGGCGTTTCTGGCGGGCGGAATGTTTCTCCTGCAACGAAGGGTGATCAGCTGGCATGCACCGGTCGGCATGCTGGCCAGCCTGTTCGTCATCAGCCTGTTGTGCTGGAACGGGTCGGGCTCCGACTCCCATGGCTCGCCGCTGTTCCACCTGCTGACCGGTGCAACCATGCTCGGGGCGTTCTTTATCATCACCGAACCGGTATCTGGCGCCAGAAGCCCTGGAGCAAAACTGCTGTTCGGCGTCGGCGTCGGGCTCCTGACTTATCTGATTCGTACCTGGGGCGGCTATCCGGACGGCATCGCCTTTGCAGTGTTGATGATGAACCTGTGTGTGCCGGCGCTGGAGCGGTTCGTGGCAGCCAGACAACAGCCGGAGGTGTCATGAGCCGGGCATCAAGCATCACGCTTCTGGTGTTTTTGGCCGCACTGGGCATGGGCGTGACGTACTTCGTGCAACTCGGCAGCGCGCCGCGCATTGCAGCCGAACAGCGTCTGCTCGACAGCCAGAATCTGCTGGACCTCATACCTTCAGACAGCTACGACAATCAACCACTCGACCACCCCATCAGGATCGATACAACCACCCTGGCAGACAGCACCTTGCTGGGTGGCTACCTGGCGACACGGGGCGACCGCCCCGTCGCGGTGTTGCTGCGCAGTCAAACCCTCGGCTACACCGGTGCCATCGAGCTAATGATCGCTGTCGATGCCAATGGCAGGTTGCTGGGCGTCAAAACCCTCAAACAGGCGGAAACACCTGGGCTGGGGGCACGGATCGCCGACTGGCCCAATGGCTGGCTGCAGATTTTTTCCGGAAAATCCCGAACAGAGCCCGGTGACAGCGGTTGGGCGCTAAAAAAGGATCAGGGGCAGTTCGATCAGATCGCAGGCGCGACCATCACCTCAAGAGCAGTGATCAATGCCGTGCACGATGCCTTGCGCTACTTTGATGAACACCGGCAACAACTGCTCGGGAACCCTGCCCATGGATAACTCATCCACTCTGCGCAACGCACTGATGCTGACGCCGCTGATCGGTGCCACCCACTCGCTGATGGCCGCACTTGGCCTGTGCCTGATGTTCATGGTGGTGACCTGGTTGTTCAGTCCGGCCATGGGCGCCCTGCGATCCCGACTGGTCCCGGCTGCCCGCTTGCCGGCCAGCGTTCTGTTGGCCGCCACGCTCACCAGTTGCGCGGAGCTCACGGCACAAGTCTGGTCGCTGCAATGGCAGCAGCATCTGGGGTTTTATGGCGCCATGATCGCCTTGCAATGCGTCGTACTGGAGCACACCGGGTTCTTTCAGAACGGCTGGCGCCAGCGCCTGCGACTCAGTGGCTTGTTTGTCACGTTGATGATCGCTATGGGACTGTTGCGCGAACTCATCGGCAACGCAACCCTTGGAAACCGACTATCGTGGCTGTCCGGTGCAACGCAAACTGACTGGCAAGGCTGGGTGCTGGTGGCCGATGGTGGTCTGCGCCTGGCCACATTGGTCCCTGGCGGGTTCATTCTGCTCGGACTGCTGATCGCTGCCTGGCAGGCCTGGCGCCCCAATCCCACACATTGATTGCCTACGAGGAAACGCACTGCCCATGAATGCCGCAAAACGTCTGGAAATTTTCCGCAGACTGCACGAAGACAACCCGGAACCCAAGACCGAACTGGCCTATTCCTCACCGTTCGAATTGCTGATTGCCGTGATTCTCTCGGCGCAGTCGACCGACGTCGGCGTCAACAAGGCCACCGCCAAACTGTTCCCGGTGGCCAATACCCCGGCGGCGATCCATGCCCTGGGTGTCGAGGGACTGTCGGAGTACATCAAGACCATCGGCCTGTACAACAGCAAAGCGAAAAACGTGATCGAAACCTGCCGCTTGCTGGTCGAGCGTCATGCCGGTGAAGTACCGCAAACTCGCGAAGAGCTGGAAGCGCTGCCCGGCGTCGGCCGCAAAACCGCCAATGTGGTACTCAATACCGCATTCCGTCAGCTGACCATGGCTGTCGACACGCACATTTTCAGGGTCAGCAACCGTACCGGCATTGCGCCCGGCAAAAATGTGGTGGAAGTCGAGAAAAAACTGATGAAATTCGTGCCCAGGGAGTACCTGCTCGACTCCCATCACTGGCTGATCCTTCACGGCCGCTATGTCTGCCTCGCCCGCAAGCCCCGATGCGGAAGCTGCCGGATCGAGGACTTGTGCGAATACAAGCACAAAACCTCCGACGATTGAGGCGCTATTGGGATTATTGAATTGTCGATTGAAAAAATCTTTTTTACCCGCCGGGAGATTGTCGATATAAGGAGCGCCAAAGGCCTTCTTAGCCTGGAGCAACTAAATGAGTACTGGCAAAGAGCAATTGGACGTAGAAGACGACTTCACCACCGCCGAAACCGATGACGCCGAGCCGGTGGTTGAAGTAGCGAAAACTAATCTGAGCAAACGCCGCACCATCGACAATCTGCTGGAGGAGCGCCGACTGCAAAAGCAATTGGCCGACTACGATTTTGACTTATGACACCTGAAAGCCTCCCGAAACGGAGGCTTTTTTTTAAGTGCCATACTTCAACAAACGCCCCTTGTCGCAAAGATACGCCATCACACCAGACCGTTGCGTTGTGCCAGCTCGATCAAATCGACCAAGGACCTTGCATTGAGCTTGAGCAACAGGCGGGTCTTGTAAGTACTGACTGTTTTATTGCTGAGAAACATCCCATCGGCAATTTCCTTATTGGTCTTCCCTCTGGCCAACTGCTGCAGGACCATCATTTCCCGCCCCGACAACCGATCAACCATGTCGGCCTCACTGGCGTTCCCCAAACTGCAACGCACGGTATGCAAGGCTTGATTGGGAAAGTAACTGTAGCCTGACAATACGGCCTTTATTGCACTGAGCAACTCCGTCAGGTCTTGTTGTTTGCAGACATAACCGGCCGCACCGGATTGCATGCAACGCATGGAAAAATGCCCCGGCGCCTGGGAAGTCAGGATCAGCACTTTCATCGGCATTGAGGTCGAAGACAAACGCGCGATGACTTCCAATCCGTCCAGCTTCGGAATCCCGATATCCAGAATGACAATATCCGGCGTAAGTTCACGGGCTAGTTGCAGTGCATCCACACCATTATCGGTTTCTGCAATAACTTCGTAGCCATGACGTTCCATTAGCATACGTACCGCAAGACGAATGACGGGGTGATCATCCACGATCAGCACTTTATTCATGGGCAAGTCCAATTTTCGCTGTTCGAATTTTTAGAGCCCGCACAATAGCCTAGTCGTTTCACCCATGGCATGTCGCCCCTTCCAACCACCCACACCAAGAGACATACCCTACAAACAACACGGATTTCTCCTACAAAAATCCCTCGAGCGGAATGAATTGAAAACTGTATCGGCGTCATGGTGGCGCAGTTTTCAGCAATCGGCCCTATCGATTTACAACCAGAATTTTCCAAAAGCCAGCGTGAACAACCGGGCCCTGACAAACACAAATATTTACTTCTGCGCCAGAACGTAACTTATATTTTCGCACTCAACACTCACACCAGAAATATCACACGCCAGACATCCAATTACTCTTACAGCGAATTATATTTTTTGAGCAATCATTAAAGCACCACCAGCAATCATAAAAAAACCCAAAACAGTCTCATCAAACAGACTTAAAAAAACACTCAAAAAATGAGAATTCAACATGAGTACAGAACATGGCAGAAAGATAATCACCAACCCGATGACAATCATTGCGATATTCGCAACACTCTCTGAAACTTCGGCCGCCGTTTCTCTCCCCTTCCTTGATCAAGAGGAAAGAGAACTCTATGTCTGGTTTCTGATCAGCTTTCCGTTTTATTTACTTTTGCTTTTTTTCGCGACACTCAACTTCAACTACCGGTCACTGTATGCGCCTTCCGACTTTGAAAAGGGAAAACATTTCATGAAAGCGATGGAAGATGCTGGGCGGTCGGAAAAAAAAGCGTCCGGGAAGTCGCCCGCGAATCCCGCTTTGGAAAGGCCATCGAATGGCCAGCAGCCAGCTCGGTCGCCCTGCGGTGCACATGACCCGCCAACGGAGATTGGTCTGCACAGCACCGTCTTCGTTCAGCATCAACTTCAGTTACCGGAATTTGTAAAAGACCTGTGCATCGTTGATACACGCGGTATGAACAAGGAGGTCGAATTTGAAACGCTGCTGGAAAAAATCCAGAAGCCACGGGAAAAAATGGCGTACGTGATTCTGTTTGTCACTAGTGCCATTTCAGAGACTTTACTGAAGGCCAGTGCGCTCAAACATTCCAGACAGACCAGGAAGCACTGCTCTGCCTTTTACATTGCCTACAATCCCGTCTCGCAAAGGTTGACGGTAATTGATCAAGCCGGCCAACCGGCAAACAACAATGCGTAGAACAGGACAGACCATCGGAAGGAGAAAGACAGGAAACCGTCAGCGGCACACCCGACAACGCAGTACCTGGCATCACACCCCATATTCAGGAGCCTGACCTCGTCGAGGACGAGGTCAGGTATCCATCACGAGTTCAAAGGTCTCAGAACAGCTTCCGGCCTTTGTTCGCCGCAATGCGCATGCGCAGGGCGTTGAGCTTGATGAAGCCCGCAGCATCCGCCTGGTTGTATGCGCCGCCATCTTCTTCGAATGTCGCGATGTTGGCGTCGAATAGCGAGTCATCGGACTTGCGGCCAGTGACGATCACATTGCCCTTGTACAGTTTCAGGCGCACAACGCCGTTCACATTGACCTGGGACGCATCGATCATCTGTTGCAGCATCAGACGCTCAGGGCTCCACCAGTAGCCGGTGTAGATCAGGCTGGCGTACTTGGGCATCAACTCGTCTTTGAGGTGAGCCACTTCGCGGTCCAGGGTGATCGATTCGATCGCACGGTGGGCACGCAGCATGATGGTGCCGCCAGGGGTTTCATAGCAGCCACGGGACTTCATGCCCACATAGCGGTTCTCGACGATGTCGAGACGGCCGATACCGTGCTCGCCACCGATACGGTTCAGGGTCGCCAGTACGGTGGCCGGAGTCATTTCGACGCCGTCCAGCGCGACGATATCGCCGTTGCGGTAGGTCAGCTCCAGGTACTGCGGCTTGTCTGGAGCGTTTTCCGGGGAAACGGTCCAGCGCCACATGTCTTCTTCGTGCTCGGTCCAGGTGTCTTCCAGCACGCCGCCTTCATAGGAGATGTGCAGCAGGTTGGCATCCATGGAGTACGGGGATTTCTTCTTGCCGTGACGCTCGATCGGGATCGCGTGCTTCGCGGCGTAGTCCATCAGCTTTTCACGGGACAGCAGGTCCCATTCGCGCCAGGGAGCAATCACTTTCACGCCAGGTTTCAAGGCGTACGCGCCCAACTCGAAACGAACCTGGTCGTTGCCCTTGCCGGTGGCGCCATGGGAAATGGCGTCAGCGCCGGTTTCGTTGGCGATTTCGATCAGGCGCTTGGCAATCAGCGGACGAGCGATGGAAGTACCCAGCAGGTACTCGCCTTCGTAAACGGTGTTGGCGCGGAACATCGGGAAAACGAAATCGCGCACGAACTCTTCGCGCAAGTCGTCGATGTAGATCTCTTTGACGCCCATGGCCTGAGCCTTGGCGCGTGCAGGTTCGACCTCTTCGCCCTGACCCAGGTCAGCGGTGAAGGTCACCACTTCACAGTTATAAGTATCCTGCAGCCACTTGAGGATCACCGAAGTGTCCAGGCCGCCGGAATACGCCAGAACGACCTTGTTTACGTCCGCCATGCCATCACTCCACGGGGTTCTACGGAAAGCCGTGAAGTCTACCGCTCATGCAGGATAATTTACAGAGGCGCGACAGCTTATGACGACCAAGCGACAGAATCTGTCGAGAGCGCGACGATGACTTAAGGGTCAGGAAGTTGCCGAAGTGACCGCTTTCGTCGCTTGCGGGGCAACTTGTTCCGCGGGCGCTCCCCGCTCCAGGCGTACCGCTACCCGACGGTTCTTCGCACGGTTGGCGTTGTTGGTATTGGGCGCCAGCGGATAACGTTCGCCATGGAAACGCAGGGTAATTTGCGACTCCTGGATGCCGTTGGCCTTGAAGAACTCCATCACTGCCAGGGCCCGGCGCCGCGACAGGTCGCGATTGGTCAGGCGGTTGCCGCTGTTGTCGGAGTGACCGTCGAGCTCGATGTGATTGACCGTCGGATCAGCCTTCATGTACTCCAGCATGACCTGCAGCTTGGCTTTCGCGGCATTGTCGAGCTCGATACCGCCGCCAGGGAAGCCGATTTGGGATTGTTTCACCTGCTCGAAGTTCTGCGGCAACAGTTTGGCCACGCAGCCTTGATAATCGGCAAACGCCTGGGTGAACCTGACCGGCAGCAAGCGCACTTCCGACACCCGGCCATCTCCCGAGGAATGGCGAACCACCGGGCTGCGACCGTCCATCAGACCGCTGATCAGGCGTCCGGCCTGCACCTGTGAACTGTTGAACAACACGTTGCCGCTACCGATTCTCACCGTGCCCAGGTTTATATCCTCACGCCCCGGTTGCCACGGTGCGGCAGCCGCCAGCAAGGTCGCCGAACCTCCGCCCATCATCGGGTTATAGGCTTTGAGACGAAACGTTGCCTGCTCACCGGCTTTGCGCACGAACTCCCCCGAACCGAAGTCGGTAATCGGCTGCGTCAGGCGGCATTCGAACTTGTCGCCTTCGACCGTCCACTCAATGCTCTCCAGGCGGGTCTGAAAAGTGAGCGCCATCGCAGGAAGGCTGGCAAACACACTGAGCAAGGCTAAATAACGCTGGCGCACGGGAGGCTCCACTGGCTTCTACAACAAAAAGACCGACACACACATGTTTACGGCATACCCGTTGGATATCGGAAGCTTGCGGCAAAACTTGATAGCGAGTGCCTGCAAGAGTCTTTTCCGGTAGCATTCCCTTGAGTTTGACCCGCCTGGAATCCCCTCATGTCCGACCGCCTGACCCTGCTGCGTCCCGACGACTGGCACATTCATCTTCGCGATGGTGCCGTGTTGACCAATACCGTCGCGGATGTCGCGCGCACCTTTGGCCGCGCCATCATCATGCCCAACCTGGTTCCGCCGGTGCGCAACGCGGCTGAAGCCGACGGCTATCGCCAGCGGATTCTCGCTGCCCGCCCGGCCGGCAGCCTGTTCGAGCCGCTGATGGTCCTGTACCTGACCGACCGCACCCAGCCTGAAGAGATCCGTGAGGCCAAGGCCAGCGGATTCGTGCACGCCGCCAAGCTGTACCCGGCCGGCGCAACCACCAACTCGGACTCTGGTGTTACCAGCATCGACAAGATTTTCCCTGCACTCGAGGCCATGGCCGAAGTCGGGATGCCGTTGCTGATCCACGGCGAAGTCACCCGTGGCGATGTCGACGTGTTCGACCGCGAAAAAATCTTCATCGACGAGCACATGCGTCGTGTGGTCGAGCGTTTCCCGACCCTCAAGGTGGTGTTCGAACACATCACCACCGCTGAAGCCGTGCAGTTCGTCAACTCGGCTTCGGCCAACGTTGGCGCGACCATCACCGCGCATCACCTGCTGTACAACCGCAACCACATGCTGGTGGGCGGGATTCGGCCGCATTTCTACTGCCTGCCGATCCTCAAGCGCAATACGCACCAGGAAGCCCTGCTCGACGCCGCCACCAGCGGCAGTGAAAAATTCTTCCTCGGCACCGACTCGGCCCCCCACGCCCAGCACGCCAAGGAAGCCGCTTGTGGTTGCGCCGGCTGCTACACCGCTTATGCGGCGATCGAGATGTACGCCGAAGCGTTCGAACAGCGCAATGCTCTGGACAAGCTCGAAGCCTTCGCCAGCCTCAACGGCCCGCGTTTCTATGGTCTGCCGGCCAACACCGATCGCATCACCCTGGTCCGCGAAGAATGGACCGCCCCTGCCAGCCTGCCGTTTGGCGAGCTGACCGTTATCCCGCTGCGCGCCGGTGAAAAACTGCGCTGGCGCCTGCTGGAGGAACACGCGTGAGTGAAGACCATTTCGACGACGAACTGGAAGGCAATGGCGGCGGTGGCGGTTCCCGTCATCCAATGGCCGCACGGTTTCGTGGTTACCTGCCGGTTGTCGTCGACGTAGAAACCGGTGGCTTCAACTCCGCCACCGATGCCCTGCTGGAAATCGCCGCGACCACCATCGCCATGGATGAAAAGGGTTTTGTCTACCCGGATCACACCTACTTCTTCCGGGTCGAGCCATTCGAAGGCGCGAACATCGAAGCGGCCGCCCTGGAATTCACCGGGATCAAGCTCGATCACCCGCTGCGCATGGCCGTGAGTGAAGAGTCTGCTCTCAACGATATCTTCCGCGGCGTGCGCAAGGCACTCAAGGCCAACGGTTGCAAACGGGCGATCCTGGTCGGGCATAACAGCAGCTTCGACCTGGGCTTCCTGAATGCGGCGGTTGCGCGTCTGGACATGAAGCGCAATCCGTTCCATCCGTTCTCCAGTTTCGATACTGCGACACTCGCGGGCCTGGCATACGGCCAGACCGTGCTGGCCAAGGCGTGTCAGGCAGCGGACATCGACTTCGACGGTCGCGAGGCCCACTCGGCCCGCTACGACACCGAAAAGACGGCAGAGCTGTTCTGCGGCATCGTCAATCGCTGGAAACAGATGGGTGGCTGGGAAGACTTCAACGATTGATGGCTTTCTGTAGGAGCGAGCCTGCTCGCGATGGTCGTGAACGATAACGCGGGGAATCTGACACCCAGCGGTGTTCTTGAGGTCATCGCGAGCAAGCTCGCTCCTACACAGTCCCGGCGTTATCCCGCGCATAAAAAAACCGGCCTCGATGGCCGGTTTTTTTTTACCTGCAGCGTGCGCCTTACAGAGCGGCAGCGTGCTCGGTCAGGTAAGCCGCTACGCCTTCTGGCGAAGCGTTCATGCCTTTGTCGCCTTTCTTCCAGTTGGCAGGGCAGACTTCGCCGTGCTCTTCGTGGAATTGCAGAGCGTCGACCAGACGCAGCAGCTCTTCCATGTTACGGCCCAGCGGCAGGTCGTTGATGATCTGCGAACGGACAACGCCTTTGTCGTCGATCAGGAACGCGCCACGGAACGCTACGCCATCAGCGGACTGAACGTCGTAGGCCTTCATGATTTCCTGCTTGATGTCGGCAGCCATGGTGTAGCGAACTTCGCCGATACCGCCATTGTTGACCGGGGTGTTGCGCCAGGCGTTGTGGGTGAAGTGCGAGTCGATCGACACGGCGACCACTTCAACGTTGCGCGCCTTGAACTCGGACATGCGGTTGTCCAGAGCGATCAGCTCGGACGGGCAAACGAAGGTGAAGTCCAGCGGGTAGAAGAACACCAGGCCGTATTTGCCTTTGATCGCCGAAGACAGGGTGAAGCTGTCAACGATCTCGCCATTGCCGAGTACGGCCGGTACGGTGAAGTCAGGGGCTTGTTTGCCTACGAGTACGCTCATTGGATATCTCCTGGTGTAATAGCGTGAGAAACAGGTTTCGCATCAGCCTGCCACCCTGAGGCGACAGCCCTGTGACACGAACCCCGGTCGCAAAAGACCGGCCATCATACACCGCGTATTTGAGCTGGCTTAGCTGTTTTTTCCCGGTACGATGAAATCCCCGACGGTTTTGTATCGCCGGTTTGCCATATTGACCGTTCGTCAGCCGCCCCCCGCTTATGACGAAAAGTACTCTGAAACCACTTTGACAATCATTCTCGTTAACATTAAGATCCATCGCAATTGAGTCACAATCAGCGACGGTCCTTCCTTATGTATGTCTGCCTCTGCACTGGCGTCACCGACGGTCAAATCCGCGATGCGATCTATGAAGGATGCTGCAGCTACAAGGAAGTCCGCGTAGCTACCGGCGTTGCCAGTCAATGCGGCAAATGTGCCTGCCTCGCCAAGGAAGTGGTCCGAGAGACCCTGACCAAACTGCAAACGGCCCAGGCTGCAATTCCCTATCCAGCAGAATTTACAGCCGCTTGAGTATCGATTTTCAAAGAACCGGACATATGTCCGGTTTTTTTATGCCTCAAAATCAACTAGTTATGCTCTAGACGCGGAACACAAACATTCTTATTCCGATTAATTTTCATTTAAGTTTCAATAACTTAGGTTTGACACTATTAAATACGCGGCTCAAACTCTGTTCTATTGACAGCTAATACAGGGCAGGACCCCATCATGAAAGGCGACGTTACAGTCATCCAGCATCTCAACAAGATCCTTGCCAATGAGCTGGTCGCGATCAATCAATACTTCCTGCATGCGCGCATGTACGAAGATTGGGGCCTGAACAAGCTAGGCAAACACGAGTACCACGAGTCCATCGACGAGATGAAGCACGCGGACAAGCTGATCAAGCGGATCCTGTTCCTTGAAGGCCTGCCGAACGTTCAGGACCTGGGCAAGCTGCACATCGGCGAACACACCAAGGAAATGCTCGAGTGCGACCTGCGTATCGAGAAAACCGGCCATGCCGACCTTAAGGTAGCCATCGCGCATTGCGAAACAGTGGGCGACTTCGGCAGCCGTGAGCTGCTTGAAGATATCCTCGAGTCTGAAGAAGAACATATCGACTGGCTGGAAACCCAGTTGGGCCTGATCGACAAGATCGGTATCGAAAACTATCTGCAATCGCAGATGGGTGAAGACGAGTAAGTTCCGGGCCATTAATTTCGATGCAATAAAAAGCCCCGCCCTCTTTCGAGTGGCGGGGCTTTTTTATGCCGTTGTAGGAGCGAGCTTGCTCGCGATGGTGGCCAACGATAACGCTGGAAATCTGGTTTCCCGCGGCGTTCTTTAGACCATCGCGAGCGAGCTCGCTCCTACAGGAAGCGAATCAGGCCTCGGTCTTTGGAGCAGCGGCCTTGGCGGCGGCGTCCTTGATCAGGCTCTGCAGCGAACCGTCAGCGGCCATTTCAGTCATGATGTCGCTACCGCCGACCAGCTCACCGGCAACCCACAGTTGCGGGAAGGTTGGCCAGTTGGCGTATTTTGGCAGGTTGGCGCGGATTTCCGGGTTCTGCAGGATGTCCACGTACGCAAACTTTTCACCACACGCCATCACGGCCTGCGCAGCTTTCGCGGAGAAGCCGCACTGCGGGGCATTTGGCGAGCCTTTCATGTAAAGCAGAATGGTGTTGTTGGCAATCTGCTCTTTAATCGTTTCGATGATATCCATGGAGCACCTCGGCTGAACTTTCCGACTCATGGGTCGGCACGGTGGCGCATTGTAACGGAAAGCCGAGCGCCCTGCTCGGTCTCTCCGTCAGACTGATTCAAGCCGCCGCCACGGTCACTGGCACGCCATTGAGCGCGGCATTTCCCGACAGTTCGTCAATCCGGCATTCGTCGGTCAGGTCGTTGGCGCTGGAGCCCGGCTGGCTGCTGGCAATCGACATTTGCACGCCCGGCCGCGCGTGGCCCCAGCCGTGCGGCAGGCTGACCACGCCTTTCATCATATCAAGACTGCCCAGCACTTCGACCTCAATCACACCCACCCGCGAACTGACCCGAACGCGCTGTCCGTCACTGAGCCCGCGACTGGCCAGATCGTCCGGATGCATCAGCAACTGGTGTCGAGGCTTGCCCTTCACCAACCGATGATAGTTATGCATCCATGAGTTGTTGCTGCGTACATGCCGGCGGCCAATCATCAACAACTCGTCGGCGGCCGGCGCCTTCAAGGCAGCGAAGCGCGCCAGGTCAGCGAGAATCGCCGCCGGTGCGGCCTGGATGCGTTGATTGGCAGTCTTCAGGCGTGGTGCCAGGTTGGGCTTGAGCGCCCCCAGATCGACACCATGGGGATGATCGAACAAAGTCGCCAATGACAGCTTGAACTCTGAAGTGTCGCCGTACATCCCCATGCGCAGGCCGCGATCGATCATTTGCGCCGGTGCAATGGTAGGTTTCAACTCTTTGCCGGTCCTGGCGGCAAATGCCTTGGCCAGCCCGACGAAGATCTCCCAGTCGTGCAATGCCCCTTCGGGTTTGGCGAGGATTGCGCGGTTGAAACGACTGACGTTGCGCACCGCGAACAGGTTGAATGTAGTGTCGTAATGATCGTTTTCCAGCGCCGATGTGGACGGCAGGATCAGGTCGGCGTAGCGCGTGGTTTCATTGATGTACAGGTCGATGCTGACCATGAAATCCAGCCCGTCCAGTGCCTGCTCGAGCTTTCGGCCATTGGGCGTGGACAGCACCGGATTGCCCGCCACGGTGATCAGCGCCCGGACTTGCCCTTCTCCTTCGGTGAGCATTTCTTCGGCCAGCGCAGAGACTGGCAGTTCTCCGGCGTATTCCGGGCGCCCGGAAACCCGGCTCTGCCACAGATTGAAATGTCCGCCCGAAGTCGTCGCCACCAGATCCACCGCCGGCTCGGTGCACAAGGCACCTCCCACGCGGTCGAGGTTGCCGGTGACCAGATTGATCAACTGCACCGCCCAGTGACAAAGTGTTCCGAAGGCTTGGGTCGAGACGCCCATGCGGCCATAACAGACAGCCGAGGGCGCCGCGGCGAAGTCTCGCGCCAATTGGCGGATCTGTTCGGCGGGTACGGCGCACAACGGACTCATGGCCTCGGCGGTGAACGACGCGACGGCCTCCCGCACGTCCTCCAGACCGTCTACCGGCAGATGGCTGTCGCGGGTCAGACCTTCAGCGAACAAGGTGTTGAGCAACCCGAACAACAGCGCGGCATCACCGCCCGGGCGCACGAACAGATGCTGATCGGCAATCGCCGCCGTTTCACTGCGGCGAGGGTCGACCACCACCACTTTGCCACCCCGGGCCTGTATCGCCTTCAAGCGTTTTTCCACATCCGGCACGGTCATGATGCTGCCGTTCGAAGCCAGCGGGTTGCCGCCCAGGATCAGCATGAAATCGGTGTGATCGATGTCCGGGATCGGGAGCAGCAAACCGTGGCCGTACATCAAATGACTGGTCAGGTGATGGGGCAATTGATCGACCGACGTCGCGGAAAACCGGTTGCGGGTTTTCAGCAGGCCGAGGAAGTAATTGCTGTGGGTCATCAGCCCGTAATTGTGCACGCTCGGGTTGCCTTGATAGACCGCCACGGCGTTTTGCCCATGACGCTCCTGAATCGCCGCCAGGCGCTCGGCCACCAGGTTGAATGCCGCTTCCCATTCGATGGGCTGCCATTCATTGCCCACCCGCTGCATCGGCTGATGCAGGCGATCCGGATCGTTCTGGATGTCTTGCAGGGCCACGGCCTTGGGGCAGATGTGGCCACGACTGAATGTGTCCTGGGGATCGCCTTTGATCGACGTGATCTGCACTTTACCGCCTTCGACTTCGGTGGTTTCAATGGTCAGGCCACAGATGGCTTCGCACAAATGGCACGCACGGTGATGGAGAGTCTTGGTCATGGCCAGTCTGTCTTGTTATGGGCGGGCAACGATGGCCGCGGAAACAAAACTATGGCGCCAGACCCGACGCCACGCCAGCGACGTTCGTCTTGTGAATCGAGGGATATCAGGCCAGCCGATGGCCGCGCAGGTTCAGTTCGACGGCAGCCTGGGCGGCGCCTGCAAGTGGATTTGCTGAAGGGGTTCAATCGGTTCGTGGGGGGCCATGCACACCGATCAGGCGCCCGTGTTCGTCGAGCCTGGCAGGGATGAATGACAGGTCAGAAACCGACTGTCAGCGCACCATTGCCGCCCCGCCTGATTGCCAAGCCCCGAGAGGCCGGTGTACAAATGAACCGCTGTTTTCAGGAAACAGGCTTCAAAAGCGCTACCTCGGTGAACCCGTAGCACCTCTGAAACTCCCTAAAAACCGTAGCCCTATTGGTAAGACGCGACATTTAATTATAAGATCGCGCCTTCCCCTATTTCGTCGCCCCGTGCGGCTTACGCCGCAGGTCTCGCCCGTTGTTCCGTCAAACAAGGCTTTGAGCATCTGCGGTTTGTAGCAAAAAGGTAGTCAATGATGAGCGCAAGGCACTTTCTCTCCCTGATGGATTGCACGCCCGAAGAGCTGGTCAGCGTGATCCGTCGAGGCGTTGAGCTCAAGGACCTGCGTAACCGCGGCGTACTGTTCGAGCCTCTGAAAAACCGCGTCCTGGGGATGATTTTCGAGAAATCCTCGACCCGCACCCGGATCTCCTTCGAGGCCGGCATGATCCAGCTCGGCGGCCAGGCGATCTTCCTGTCGCCACGCGACACCCAACTGGGCCGTGGCGAGCCGATCGGCGACTGTGCCATCGTCATGTCGAGCATGCTCGACGCGGTGATGATCCGTACCTTTGCCCACAGCAACCTGACCGAATTCGCCGCCAACTCCCGCGTACCGGTGATCAACGGCCTGTCCGATGACCTGCACCCGTGCCAGTTGCTGGCCGACATGCAGACCTTCCTCGAACACCGCGGCTCGATCCAGGGCAAGACCGTGGCCTGGATCGGCGATGGCAACAACATGTGCAACAGCTATATAGAAGCGGCGATCCAGTTCGACTTCCAGTTGCGCGTTGCCTGCCCGGAAGGCTACGAGCCCAACCCGGTGTTCCTGGCCAAGGCCGGCGATCGGGTCTCCATCGTTCGCGACCCGAAAGATGCCGTGCGTGGTGCACACCTGGTGAGCACCGACGTCTGGACCTCCATGGGCCAGGAAGAGGAAACCGCCAAGCGTCTGCAACTGTTCGCACCGTACCAGGTCAACCGCGCCCTGCTCGACCTGGCCGCTGACGACGTGCTGTTCATGCACTGCCTGCCAGCGCACCGTGGCGAGGAAATCAGCGTCGACCTGCTCGACGACAAACGCTCGGTAGCCTGGGATCAAGCCGAAAACCGCCTGCATGCGCAAAAAGCCCTGCTCGAGTTCCTCGTCGAACCGGCGTATCACCACGCATGAGCCAGCCATTACTGCTTAACCTGCGCAACCTCGCCTGCGGCTATCAAGACCAACGCGTGGTGCAGAACCTGAACCTGCATTTGAACGCCGGTGACATCGGTTGCCTGCTGGGCTCTTCCGGCTGTGGCAAGACCACCACACTGCGGGCGATTGCCGGTTTCGAACCGGTACACGAAGGCGAAATCCAGCTGGCCGGCGAAACCATCTCCAGCGCCGGCTTCACCCTCGCCCCAGAGAAACGCCGCATCGGCATGGTGTTCCAGGACTACGCGCTGTTCCCGCACTTGAGCGTGGCCGACAACATCGCCTTCGGCATTCGCAAGCATCCGCAAAAGGATCGCGTCACCGAAGAACTGCTGGAACTGGTCAACCTGAAGAACCTCGGCAAGCGTTTCCCCCACGAGCTTTCCGGTGGGCAGCAGCAACGTGTCGCCCTGGCCCGCGCATTGGCGCCGGAACCGCAACTGCTGTTGCTCGACGAGCCGTTCTCCAACCTCGATGGCGAATTGCGCCGCAAGCTCAGCCACGAAGTACGCGACATCCTCAAGGCCCGTGGCACCAGCGCAATTCTGGTGACACACGACCAGGAAGAAGCCTTCGCGGTCAGCGACCACGTTGGCGTGTTCAAGGAAGGTCGACTGGAACAGTGGGATACGCCCTATAACCTGTATCACGAACCACTGACGCCCTTTGTAGCCAGCTTCATCGGCCAGGGCTATTTCATTCGCGGTCAGTTGAGCAGCCCGGAGTCGGTGCAAACCGAACTGGGTGAGCTGCGCGGCAACCGGGCCTACACCTGGCCGGTAGGCGGCGCCGTGGACGTGCTCCTGCGCCCGGACGATATCGTCTACGCACCGGACAGCGCACTGAAGGCACGAATCGCCGGCAAGACGTTCCTCGGTGCGTCGACCCTGTATCGCTTGCAACTGCCGACAGGTGCGCAGCTGGAGTCGATCTTCCCGAGCCATGTCGATCGTCAGGTCGGGGCGGAGGTGGGCATTCGTGTCGCGGCGGAACACCTGGTGCTGTTCCAGGCGTCCGGCAGCACGGCGGCGCAGATTCCGGCTGTTGAATCGGGTGTCCGGCGCTACAGCACAGCCAACTGACAAACATGGATTAAATGTGGGAGCGGGCTTGCTCGCGAAGGCGGTGAGTCAGTCGACATCAGCTTCGACTGGCACACTGCTTTCGCGAGCAAGCCCGCCCCCACAGTGGATTTGAGTCAACCCAGCATCAGCATTCCGCTCGCCACCAACGTCGCATCCCCACCGATCATCACCCGCTCACCTTCCAGCCGGCAGAACAACTCCCCGCCCCGGGTCGAACGCTGACAGGCCGCCAGGCTCGACTTGCCCAAACGCTTTGACCAGTACGGAATCAGAAGGCAATGGGTCGACCCGGTCACCGGGTCTTCATTGATGCCGATTGCCGGGGCGAAGTAACGGGAAACGAAATCGTGCTGCTCGCCCCGCGCCGTCACGATGGCGCCCAACCATGGCAGTTTCGCCAGGGCCACCATGTCCGGCTTGCAGTCGAGCACGGCTTGCTCCGACTCCAGCACCACGAACAGCTCATTCGAAGCCAGTACCTCGACAGACTTCACACCCAGTGCACGCTCGATGTCCGAGATCAGGTTCACCGGCGATGCAGTGATCGCCGGGAAATCCAGCCACAGCCGTCCACCTTCACGGGTCACACTCAACGGGCCGGATTTGCAGATAAAGTCCAGTCGCTCGACCGGCTCTTTATAGACCTCAAACAACACATGGGCACTGGCCAGTGTCGCGTGACCGCACAGTGGCACCTCGGTGGTCGGTGTAAACCAGCGGATGTGCCAGCCCTGCCCTTCGCGCACGACAAACGCCGTTTCGGCGAGGTTGTGCTCGGCGGCAATCTTCTGCATCAATTCATCGGCGAGCCAGGTATCGAGCCGATAGACCATCGCCGGGTTGCCGCTGAATGGCTGATTGCTGAACGCGTCGACCTGATGAAACTCAATCTGCATACCCATCTCCCTTTGTCAGACCGCCGAGCATGCAGCGCCGACCGAACCGGCACCAGTGACAGAACCGGCTGATTTTCACCATACAGCGCTGCGCTCACGCACGGCCGATATCGGCAAACTTCGCCTGGGTGTGTTCGGCCAGCACGGCCGGCGCCAGTTCGACTTCCAGTCCACGCCGGCCGGCACTGACAAAAATGCTGGCAAAGGGCTGGGCCGAGTTATCAATGAAGGTACGCAAACGCTTTTTCTGCCCCAGCGGGCTGATCCCGCCCAACAGATACCCCGTAGAGCGCTGCGCTGCCGCCGGATCGGCCATTTCGACCTTTTTCACGCCGGCGGCATGGGCCAGCCCTTTCAAGTCGAGGCTACCGACAACCGGCACCACAGCCACCAGTAACTCTCCTTTCTCGCTGGCCGCGAGCAAGGTCTTGAACACTTGCGCCGGGTCGAGCCCGAGTTTTTCCGCGGCTTCCAGACCATAGGAAGCGGCCTTCGGGTCATGTTCGTAACTGTGTACGCGATGTTCGGCCCGAACCTTTTTCAATAAATCCAATGCGGGGGTCATGGCAGCTCCAGACTGGGCGGCAGAAGAAAATACTGCGTCGGATTCTAGGACATTGATCGTTAAAAGGCTCTACGGCGGCGCATCCATGACGCCATTGCCTGGCCATCCCATTGCGCGATGACTCATTCATTCATGCAACGAATAGTTTTTTTGTGACCGACAGTTCACTTTCGACCTTTGACAGCAGCGTTTCTTGTCTATATTTTTTCGTTTCTGAAACTGTACGAAACGCCCTACCGTTGTACCCGGCAGTAAACCGCGACCAGGATGGGGATCCTGCCACGGAGAAAAACGCGCGTTGACCATGTAGGCAAGAACGCGCCAGACAACAAAAAAAATTGAGGTTTCAATGACTACTGCTTTACAACAACCGTCGCTCTCGAGCCAATGCATGGCCGAGTTTCTGGGTACGGCGCTGCTGATCTTTTTTGGTACCGGTTGTGTTGCCGCGCTCAAGGTCGCGGGTGCCAGTTTTGGCTTGTGGGAAATCAGCATTATCTGGGGCGTCGGCGTCAGCATGGCGATCTACCTCACCGCCGGGGTTTCCGGGGCTCATCTGAACCCTGCCGTCAGCATTGCCCTGAGCATTTTCGCGGACTTCGAAAAGCGCAAATTGCCTTTCTACGTACTCGCCCAAGTGGCGGGTGCCTTCTGTGGCGCATTGTTGGTTTACACGCTCTACAGCAATCTATTCTTCGAATTCGAACAAACGCAGCACATGGTTCGTGGCACGCAAGCCAGCCTTGAACTGGCCTCCGTGTTCTCCACCTTCCCGAATCCTGCACTCACCACCGCCCAGGCATTTCTGGTGGAGGTGATCATTACGGCCATCCTGATGGGCGTGATCATGTCCCTGACCGACGACAACAATGGCCTGCCCAAAGGCCCGTTGGCACCGCTGCTGATCGGCCTGCTGATTGCGGTGATCGGTAGCTCGATGGGACCGCTGACCGGTTTTGCCATGAACCCTGCGCGGGACTTCGGCCCTAAACTGATGACTTTCTTCGCTGGCTGGGGTGAAATTTCCCTCACTGGCGGACGCGATATTCCGTACTTCCTGATTCCTGTTTTTGCACCGATTGTCGGTGCCTGCCTCGGCGCCGCCGCCTATCGCGGGCTGATTGCCCGCCATCTGCCCAGCTCCGTAGCTGCTACAAAGGATGAGCTACCTGCCATTGACGGCAAACCCAGAACATCCTGATACCGTTGGCGCGTGCCCCTGCCCCTTGATCGCGCGCCAGACCTCACTCCCTTTTTTCGTCCAAGGCAATCGACATGACCGACACACAGAATAAGAACTACATCATTGCCCTCGATCAGGGTACGACCAGCTCCCGCGCGATCATTTTCGACCGCGACGCGAACGTGGTCTGCACCGCCCAACGGGAGTTCGCCCAGCATTACCCGCAAGCCGGTTGGGTCGAGCATGACCCGATGGAGATCTTCGCCACCCAAAGCGCCGTGATGGTCGAGGCCCTGGCACAAGCCGGCCTGCACCACGACCAGGTAGCCGCCATCGGCATCACCAACCAGCGCGAAACCACCGTGGTGTGGGACAAGAACACCGGTCGCCCGATCTACAACGCCATCGTCTGGCAGTGCCGGCGCAGCACCGAGATCTGCCAGCAGCTCAAGCGCGATGGCCACGAGCAATACATCAGCGACACCACCGGCCTGGTCACCGACCCCTACTTCTCCGGCACCAAGCTGAAGTGGATCCTCGACAACGTCGAAGGCAGCCGCGAACGTGCGCGCAACGGCGAACTGCTGTTCGGCACCGTCGACAGCTGGCTGATCTGGAAATTTACCGGCGGCAAGGTGCACGTCACCGACTACACCAACGCCTCGCGCACCATGCTCTTCAACATCCACACCCTGGAGTGGGACGCGAAGATGCTGGAGCTGCTGGATATCCCGCGCGAAATGCTCCCGCAAGTCAAATCGTCCTCGGAAATCTACGGCCATACCAAAAGCGGCATCGCCATCGGCGGTATCGCCGGTGACCAGCAAGCCGCTCTGTTCGGCCAGATGTGCGTCGAGCCAGGCCAGGCAAAAAACACCTACGGCACTGGCTGCTTCCTGCTGATGAACACCGGTGACAAAGCGGTGAAATCCAAGCATGGCATGCTGACCACCATCGCTTGCGGCCCTCGCGGCGAAGTGGCCTACGCGCTGGAAGGCGCGGTGTTCAACGGTGGCTCCACCGTGCAGTGGCTGCGTGACGAACTTAAAATCATCAATGACGCCCACGACACCGAATACTTTGCCAACAAGGTCAAGGACAGCAACGGCGTGTACCTGGTGCCGGCCTTCACCGGACTTGGCGCACCGTACTGGGACCCGTACGCCCGTGGCGCATTGTTCGGCCTGACCCGCGGCGTACGCGTGGACCACATCATTCGCGCCGCGCTGGAGTCGATTGCCTACCAGACCCGCGACGTGCTGGACGCCATGCAGCAGGACTCCGGCGAACGTCTCAAGGCCCTGCGCGTGGACGGTGGCGCGGTGGCCAACAATTTCCTCATGCAGTTCCAGGCCGACATCCTCGGCACGCAGGTCGAGCGCCCGCAAATGCGCGAAACCACAGCACTCGGCGCCGCTTACCTGGCAGGCCTGGCCTGTGGCTTCTGGGGCAGCCTGGAAGAGTTGCGTGGCAAGGCCGTGATCGAGCGCCGGTTCGAGCCGACGCTGGATGAAGCGGCGAAGGAAAAACTCTACGCCGGCTGGAAAAAAGCGGTCAGCCGCACCCGCGATTGGGCGGTTGAAGACGAGGCTGAATAAGCGAACTACATCCCCCGTATCTGTCTGTAACTGGTAGGGAGCGGATTCCTGCGGCATCATGGGCAAATTTTGCACGGCAGCCCAAAGGACGCCCCATGAATCTGCCTCCCCGTCAGCAGCAAATCCTCGAGCTGGTTCGCGAACGCGGCTATGTCAGCATCGAGGAAATGGCCACCTTGTTCGTCGTTACACCGCAGACCATCCGCCGCGACATCAATCAGCTCGCGGAAGCCAACCTGTTGCGTCGCTACCACGGTGGCGCCGCCTATGATTCCAGTGTCGAAAACACCGCCTACGCCATGCGCGCCGATCAGATGCGCGATGAAAAACAGCGTATCGGCGAAGCCATTGCCGCGCAGATTCCCGACCATGCCTCGTTGTTCATCAACATCGGCACCACCACCGAATCCATCGCCCGGGCGCTGCTCAACCACAGTCACCTGAAGATCATCACCAACAACCTGCATGTGGCCTCCATGCTCAGCGCCAAGGACGACTTCGACGTGCTGCTGACCGGTGGCAACGTGCGGCGCGACGGCGGCGTGGTCGGTCAGGCCAGTGTCGACTTCATCAACCAGTTCAAGGTCGATTTCGCCCTGGTCGGCATCAGCGGTATCGATGAGGACGGCAGCCTGCTGGACTTCGATTATCAGGAAGTGCGGGTATCCCAGGCGATCATCGCCAATGCCCGACAAGTGATACTCGCAGCCGACTCGAGCAAGTTCGGGCGCAACGCCATGATTCGCCTGGGACCGATCAGCCTGGTCGATTGCCTGGTCACCGATCAGCAGCCTTCCCCGGCGCTGGCGCAACTGTTGAACCAGCACAAGGTTCGGCTGGAAGTCGTTTAACCCCACCATCTCCAGTACCTACACTGGCGCTATCGCGGGCAAGCCCGCTCCCACAGGCCCGTGTGATCCTTGTGGGAGCGGGCTTGCCCGCGAAGACGATCGCACATACAGCATCCCTCTTGCGCCATAACGCGCATCGTAATGTTCGTAAATTTTCCTTTAACGGCCCTTCGATGAGTATTTTCAATCGAAGCTGACTGGCTGCGGGCGTCTTTATGGGCTAGTATTTTCGCAAATGAACATTAATGTTCGAATTCAAATACAGAACATCAAGAATTCCGAGGCCGTGCCGATGCCCACTTCCACCTTGCCTACGCCCCCTCTAGCCGAGGTCTACGATATCGCCGTCATCGGTGGCGGGATCAATGGCGTGGGCATCGCAGCAGATGCCGCTGGTCGCGGTCTCTCGGTGTTCCTTTGCGAAAAGGATGACCTGGCCAGCCATACTTCGTCGGCCAGCAGCAAGTTGATCCACGGCGGCCTGCGCTACCTCGAACATTACGAATTTCGCCTGGTTCGTGAAGCCCTGGCCGAGCGTGAAGTGCTGTTGGCCAAGGCACCGCACATCGTCAAGCAAATGCGCTTCGTGTTGCCACACCGCCCGCACCTGCGCCCGGCATGGATGATCCGCGCCGGGCTGTTTCTCTATGACAACCTGGGCAAGCGCGAGCAACTCCAGGGTTCGAAAAGCCTGAAGTTCGGCCCCGACAGTGCACTGAAAAGCGAGATCACCAAGGGTTTCGAATACTCCGATTGCTGGGTCGACGACGCACGCCTGGTGGTGTTGAACGCCATGGCCGCCCGGGAACAAGGCGCCCACGTTCACACCCAAACCCGCTGCGTCAGCGCGCGCCGCACCAAGGGCCTGTGGCACCTGCACCTGGAACGCAGCGATGGCAGCCTGTTTTCGATTCGCGCCAAGGCATTGGTCAACGCGGCCGGGCCATGGGTCGCCAGGTTCATTCGCGACGACCTGAAGATGGAATCGCCTTACGGCATCCGCCTGATCCAGGGCAGTCACCTGATCGTGCCGAAGTTGTATGAAGGCGAACACGCGCACATCCTGCAAAACGAAGATCAGCGCATCGTGTTCACCATTCCGTACCTGAACCACTTCACCCTGATCGGCACTACGGACCGCGAGTACACCGGTGACCCGGCTGCCGTTGCAATCACCGATGGCGAAACCGATTACTTGTTGAACGTGGTCAACGCCCATTTCAAAAAGCAGATCAGCCGCGACGACATCCTGCACAGCTATTCCGGTGTGCGCCCGCTGTGCAACGACGAATCCGACAACCCGTCGGCCGTCACCCGCGATTACACCCTGGCACTGTCGGGCAGCGGCGAAGAAGCCCCGTTGCTGTCGGTGTTCGGTGGCAAGCTCACCACTTACCGTAAGCTCGCCGAGTCAGCGCTGGCGCAACTGGCCCCGTACTTCAAGCACATCAAACCGAGCTGGACCGCCGGCGCCGCGCTGCCGGGCGGTGAAGACATGACCACCCCGCAAGCCTTGAGCTCGCGTATCCGCGACAAGTTCGACTGGGTACCGAGCGAGATCGCGCGCCGCTGGGCCACCACCTACGGCAGCCGCACCTGGCGCATGCTCGAAGGTGTACAGGACCTCAGCGACATGGGCGAGCATATCGGCGGCGGTCTCTACACCCGTGAAGTCGACTACCTGTGCACCGAAGAATGGGCCACCAGCGCCCACGACATCCTCTGGCGCCGCAGCAAGCTCGGCTTGTTCACGACAGTGGCCGAGCAGGACAAGCTCAAGGACTACCTGAACCAGGTCGAACAGAACCGCAGCAAGATCGAAGCGGCCTGATCGGTCACCGGCATAAACAAAAGCCCCTGGATCTCGCGATTCAGGGGCTTTTTCGTATCGATGGATTTCAGTCGCGCAAATCCGATTCGTGAATCGGCTGCTCACGGTGAGTCGCCCGCTGATACTGCGCCGGCCACACGGCCTTGTGCCCGCCCAGGTCATCATCGGCATGCAGCGCCCAGTACGGATCGCGCAACAATTCACGGGCCAGGAAGATGATGTCCGCCTGGCAGGTGCGCAGGATGTGCTCGGCCTGGGCCGGCTCGGTGATCATGCCGACCGTGCCGGTAGCCATGCCCGACTCCTTGCGCACACGTTCGGCGAAACGGGTCTGGTAACCGGGGCCTGTGGGAATTTCGGCATTCACCGCCGTTCCGCCCGACGAGACGTCGATCAGGTCCACGCCCAAGGCTTTGAGGCGACGCGCCAGTTCCACGGTTTCATCGGGGTTCCAGCCGTCTTCGACCCAGTCGGTGGCCGACACCCGGACAAACACCGGCAACTCCTCAGGCCACACCGCACGCACCGCTTCGGTGACCTGCAGCACCAGTCGAATGCGATTTTCGAACGAACCGCCATATTGATCGCGACGCTGATTGCTCAACGGCGACAGGAACTGATGCAGCAGGTAGCCATGGGCGGCGTGCACTTCGACCACCTTGAAACCGGCCGTCAGCGAGCGCTTTGCCGCATCGACAAAGGCCTGGATCACCTTGGCGATCTCGCCGTCATCCAGTTGTCTGGGTTGGGTGTGCTGTGGATCGAATGCAATCGGTGAAGGTCCGACCGGCACCCAGCCGCCCTCGTCGGGTTTGACGCTGCCGTGTTTGCCAAGCCATGGCCGGTAGGTACTGGCCTTGCGCCCGGCATGGGCCAGTTGAATGCCGGCAACGCCGCCCTGGGCGTTGATGAAGCGGGTGATGCGTTGCAGGGGTTCGATCTGCTCGTCATTCCACAGACCGAGGTCCTGAGCGGTGATACGCCCGTCGGCGGTGACCGCCGTGGCTTCGGTAAACACCAGCCCGGCCCCGCCGACAGCACGGCTGCCGAGGTGGACCAGGTGCCAGTCATTGGCCAGGCCGTCGGCACTGGAATACTGGCACATCGGCGATACCGCGATACGGTTGGGCAGGGTCAATTGGCGAAGGGTAAAGGGTTCAAGCAGCAGACTCATGGGGCACCTCTCGAATCAGTGGGCAGGCTCCAGGTTCTGTTTGAATAGTCGACGAGTGACAGGAAAAAGGTACAACACCCGCCCCCGCGGGCAAAAAATTCGACAAGACGTCACAAGACCAAAATCAAGCAGTGATTAGAGCCTAGTCGACATCGACGGATGTCGCCCCCTTGTTAGGAGCGAGCTCGCTCGCGATGGACGACAGGACACCGCGGGGTATCAGGTTCCCAGCGCCATCGTTCACGTCCATCGCGAGCGAGCTCGCTCCTACAGGTGTGGGGTCAACGCGGTTCGATGTGGGCAATCATCAGTTGAACCGTTTCGTTGCCACGAAACTCGTTGAGGTCGAGCTTGTAGGCCAGTTCCACCCACTTGATGGTCGGATTCGGCCAGATGTCGCGGTCGATCCCGAAGGCAATGCCGTCGAGCTTCACCGAACCACATTCACTTTTGAGCACCACTTTGAGGTGCCGTTCGCCCACCACGCGCTGCTCGACCAACTGAAACACGCCATGAAACAACGGTTCCGGGAAGTGCTGCCCCCAAGGGCCGGCATGCCGCAGGGCGCGGGCCAGTTCCAGGTGAAACTCCTCCACTGCCAGGGTGCCGTCCGACAACAAGCGGCCAGTCAGGTCTTCTTCGCGCAGTTGCCGGCGCACTTCAGCGTCAAAGGCCTCGGCGAACAGGGGGAAGCTCGCTTCCGGCAACGTCAGGCCGGCCGCCATTGCGTGGCCACCATACTTGGTAATCAGATTCGGATGCTGCGCCGCCACCACGCTCAGGGCGTCGCGGATGTGAAAGCCCTGGACCGAACGCCCAGACCCCTTGAGCAGGCCGTCACCGGCATCGGCAAAGGCGATGGTCGGGCGGAAATAACGCTCTTTCATCCGTGATGCGAGGATACCGATGACGCCCTGGTGCCACTCGGGATCGAACAGGCACAAGCCGAACGGCATCGACTCCACCGGCAGATCCTTGAGCTGGGCCAGCGCTTCGCGCTGCATGCCCTGCTCGATGGATTTGCGATCCTGGTTCATGCCGTCCAGTTGAGCCGCCATCTCACGGGCCAGACCTGCGTCTTCGGTCAACAGGCATTCGATGCCCAGGCTCATGTCATCCAGGCGCCCTGCGGCGTTCAGGCGTGGGCCGACGATAAAACCCAGGTCGGTGGAGGTGATGCGCGCATGGTCACGCTTGGCCACCTCGAGGATCGCCTTGATCCCGGGCCGGGCACGTCCGGCGCGAATCCGCTCGAGGCCCTGATGCACCAGAATCCGGTTGTTGGCATCCAGCGGCACCACGTCGGCCACGCTGCCCAAGGCCACCAGATCGAGCAGTTCGCCGATATTCGGCTGCGGCTTGCTGGCGTACCAGCCGAGCTCGCGCAATCGCGCACGCAGGGCCATCAGCACATAGAAAATCACCCCGACACCGGCCAGGGCCTTGCTCGGAAACTCGCAACCTGGCTGGTTCGGATTGACGATGGCATCGGCCAACGGCAGCTCCTCACCGGGCAAGTGGTGGTCGGTGACGAGCACCTTGAGTCCGGCCTTTGTCGCCGCAGCCACGCCTTCGACGCTGGAGATGCCGTTATCCACGGTAATCAGCAAATGCGGCTGGCGCTCCAGCGCGACCGCGACAATCTCCGGGGTCAGGCCGTAGCCGTAGTCGAAACGGTTCGGCACCAGATAATCGACATGCGCCGCCCCCAGCAAACGCAGACCCAGCGTGCCCACGGTGCTGGCCGTTGCGCCGTCGGCATCGAAGTCGCCGACGATCAGAATGCGCTGGCGCTGTTCGAGCGCCGTCACCAACAAATCCACGGCGGCATCAATGCCCTTGAGCTGCTGGAACGGAATCAGCCGCGCCAGGCTCTTGTCCAGTTCCGCCTCCGATTGCACGCCCCGCGCCGCATACAGGCGGGTCAGCAGTGGCGGAATATCACCGAGGAATGGCAGGGTGTCGGGCAGCAGACGAGGTTCAATGCGCATGGGGTGAAAGATGCTTCTCTTCAATACGTAGGATAAAACCGGGTGACGCGCTGAAGCGGCGAAAAATCAGCCGCGCTCACCGGCCAGCCAGTGCAACTGAACTTCGTGCTGACCACGGTCGTCGGTGACGAAGATCGTCCCTTCGCTGATCATCACGTCCCACTTGATGACGCGTGGCATGTCTTTGGCCAGGGTCTCCAGGACTTCCTGAGGCACGGCAGCGATGTTGACGTTTTTCAGGTTTTTCACCGCGGGCACCACTTTGCCTTCCCACACACGCAGGCTGCCGTAGGCCAGCAGGCTGGTGCGCTCGGTGCGGCGCGAGCACCACGTCAGGCGCTCGGCATCCGGCTGGCCGACTTCGATCCAGTGCAGGACGCGGTCATCCAGGCTTTTTTCCCACAAGGCAGGTTCATCCACTTCCGACAGACCACGGCCGAACGATAGCTGTTCGTTGTACCAGAGGGCGTAAGCCAGCAGGCGCACGGTCATGCGTTCCTCGGTTTCCGAGGGGTGACGGGCGATGGTCTGCTTTACGCTCTCATAGACGCTGCGGTCGAGGTCGGTGAGATTCAGTTCAAACTTGTAGGTCGTGGACGGCTGGGCCATGAACGGGCTTCTTGATACGAGGAAAGGCGGCAAGTCTAACCGATGCGGCGGGCAATCCACGAATTGAAGGTGATCAACCTGAAGCGCCTGACAGTCGGCTATGTTAAAACACTGTACTCGCCCATCCCTTGCCCAGCAGGATCCCGCATGCCGTTCACCGCCAAACCGCTTTCCGGTCTGAAAGTCATCGAATTGGGTACCTTGATTGCCGGCCCGTTTGCTTCGCGCATTTGCGCTGAGTTCGGTGCCAATGTGATCAAGATCGAATCCCCGGACGGCGGTGATCCATTGCGCAAATGGCGCAAATTGTATGAAGGCACTTCGTTGTGGTGGTTCGTCCAGGCGCGCAACAAAAAGTCCCTGACCCTCAATCTCAAGCACCCCGACGGTCAGGCGATCCTGAAACAGTTGCTCGGTGAAGCCGACATTCTGATCGAGAACTTTCGTCCCGGCGTCCTGGAAAAACTCGGCCTGGGCTGGGACGTCCTGCACGCCTTGAACCCGAAACTGGTCATGGTGCGGCTGTCGGGTTTCGGCCAGACCGGCCCGATGAAAGATCAGCCCGGCTTTGGCGCGGTCGGTGAGTCCATGGGCGGCCTGCGCTACATCACCGGCTTCGAAGACCGGCCACCGGTGCGCACCGGCATTTCCATCGGTGACTCGATTGCCGCGCTCTGGGGCGTGATCGGCGCGCTGATGGCCCTGCGTCATCGCGAGGTCAACGGCGGCCAGGGGCAAGTGGTGGACGTGGCGCTGTATGAAGCCATTTTCGCCATGATGGAAAGCATGGTCCCGGAATTCGACGTGTTCGGCTTCATCCGCGAACGCACGGGCAATATCATGCCGGGCATCACCCCGTCCTCGATCCACACCAGTGCCGACGGCAAACACGTGCAGATCGGCGCCAATGGCGACGCCATTTTCAAACGCTTCATGCTGATCATCGGCCGGGAAGACCTCGCCAATGACCCTCTGCTTGCCAGCAACGATGGCCGCGATGCGCGGCGCGACGAGCTCTATGGCGTCATCGATCGCTGGGTCAATTCACTGCCGCTGGACAGGGTGCTGACGCTGCTCAATCAGGCCGAGGTGCCGGCCAGCCGGATCTTCAGCGCCGAAGACATGTTCAATGATCCTCAGTACCTGGCCCGTGAAATGTTCCTGCAGGCCAAACTGCCGGATGGTAAAGACTTCAAGATGCCGGGAATCGTGCCGAAACTCTCAGAGACACCCGGTGAATGTGAATGGGTCGGGCCACAACTGGGTGAGCACAACGCACAGGTACTCCAGGAACTTGGCTATGACGCGACGCAGATCGCACAGTTGCGCAAAGACGGAGCCATCTGAACTGAGGCGCCTGCCTGCATGGGTCATTCGGTACTGCCCGTCTCGCGCTGGCAGCTTGCTTTGCGTGCTGGCGACCTTGCTGCTGCTCATTGAACCGGTCCCGTCAGCCCTGGCGCAATCCAGGGAAACCCTGATCTGGCTAAAACGCGACCTGCCGCCACTGACGATCTTCGACGGACCGAAAAAGGGCCAGGGCGTTATCGATCAACTGCTTCCCCTGTTGATAGCCGGCATGCCGCAGTACCAACACAGCGTGATGAGGGTCAATCGTGCGCGTGGCCTGCAAATGCTTCACGAACCGTCCCTCGTCTGCGACGCGGCGCTGAACTGGAGCAAGGAACGGGAACAGTGGATCGCCTTTTCCATCCCGGTCTTCCGTGCCATGAGCAATGGCCTGGCCGTGCGGCGCGTTGACCAGAAGGTACTGACCCCCTTTATCAAGGATGGCGAAGTGGACCTCGCCGAGTTGCTCGCCAGCGGCAACGAAAAACTGGGGATCATCGCCGAGCGCAATTACGGCGAGTACCTCGACGGGCTGCTCAAGCAAGCACCCGCCGACGTGCTGACACCTCATTACGGCGACGACGCCTTGGGCAGCCTCCTGCAAATGCAGCGCCTTGGGCGTTTGCGCCTGCTGTTGGGCTATCGCCCGGAAATCCGCTACCAGGCTTCGCTGCAAGGCATCGCCGAGGATGAATTACAGTTCTATCCAATCCGTGGCACGGGCAAATACCTGTCCGGCTACATCGGTTGCACCGACACGCCAAAGGGCCGACAGGCCATTGCCGAAATCAATCAGGTGCTGCGCACCCTGCCCCGCGAGCGCCTGGACGAGGCTTATGCCGCCTGGCTGGATCCGCAAAGTCGCAGCGAGTACCTGAAAGACAGCAAGGCGTTTTTCGACAATCTGACGCAGCCATGATCAATCCCGGGCAAAAAGAAACCCCGAGAAGTGGGGAAACGACTCGGGGTTAAACGTGGCCTGCTTGAAGACCAGTAGCAGCAAGCTACAAGCACCGGAGCACAATGCTTGATCCTGCTGTTACGAAATCTGACTGACCTGGGCGCGGGAAGGTTCCCACAAAAATCCGTTCAATTGCGGCTGGCCAGAAACCTGTCCCGGGCAGCATTACGCAATGCCGCGATGACACAAGGCTCAAGGCGTCCTTCAGCGATCAGTACGTCGCGATGCAAACCGTCGACCACATCCGTCAGCAGGCGCTTGTCATTCAACTGGGCCTGATTGAACTCGCGCTCGACCACGGTCGCGCCGATAGCATTTTTCAGGGTCACCCGACATTCGCCACGAATGCCTGACGGGGTCAATGTGACCTGATACGGGCTCAGCGCTTCACCGAGCAACAGACTGATACTTTCCATCCCGATCACCACTCAATAGTCCGAAAACAACGTGCCTGGGGCATGCCTGCAACAGATGACCACTTGCCCGAGAAGAAAGTTCTGGAGACTGACCGCAGGCGAACCTGCCGTGCAGTCAAGAGAGCATGCACGGCGAACATGACAGAGAAAAAACCCGGCCGTCACGTTTGTCGGGTGCGCCGGGCGATGTCGGCCCAGCCTCCCAACAAGCCTTTCATCTGGCCATCCGCCGTGTAAAACGGCACTGTCCACTGGTAGATGTCCCTGACCCCCTCCTTGAACAGCAATTGACGCTCGAAGAAACGTGCCCTGCGCGTACTCAACTGCGCCATGAACTCGGCGTGCAGCAGTTCCGCGGTTTGTCTGGGCATGACATCGACCTCGATCAACTGTCGTCCCTGCATCCGGTCAAAACGTGTCGACAAGGCGTCCTCATAACTTTTGTTGCACATGATCAAACGCCCTTGCAGGTCACGGACAAACATCGGGTCAGGCATGGCATCCATCAGGGCATGCTGGAATGTGAGCTGATCTTGCAGGTTCCTTTGGGCCTCGACCCGCTGCCTGACGACCACCGTCAACCGCCGGTTCCAGAGCAGGGACAACAGGCCGAACAGGCTGAGCACAAACATGCCCCAGCAGACCCACTGGTCAAGCCGCTGCCAGAGGCCAGGCGCCTGTGCCGTGGTAGCGCCACCGAACCACTTGCGGCGAAGATCGTGCAGCTCCTGAGCAGGAAAGGCCTCGAGCGCCTTGTTGAGGATGCTCAGCAACTGCGGCTGCCCCTTGCGCACCGCCAGATAATCCGCATCCCATTTGTACGGCACCACAGATCCGATCTGCAGCCGGCCCGACGGAAAAAGCTGGGCGCCGATTTCGCTCTCGATGGTGGCATAGGCTTCTCCGCTTTCAACCCAGGCACGGGCTTCGGCGTAGGTCTTGACCGAACGCAATTCGATGGACGGAAAATCGCGACGGATCATCGCTTCCAGTGCATGCCGGGTCGGTAGCACCAGTACCCGCTTCGCCAGATCCTCCAGCGACTGCACCGGCGGTGCCCCGGCCAATCCGACAAAGACCCATCCTGCACCACCGTACGCATGGCTGAAATCGAGAAACGTCCGGCGTTCGTCATTCATTGACAGCATGGTGCTCAAATCCGCCGCGCCGCTTTCCAGACGAGCCAGCATCTGATCAACGGAAAAAGACTCTTCGTAAACAAACTGCAACCCCGTCATGTCACTGATGCGCTTGAGCATGTCACTGTTCAGGCCCGCCCATTGACCATGCTCATCCTTGAAGAGGTACAACGGGTATTCCAGTGCCGTGACCACGACCCGTGGATGGCTGGCTATCCACTGCAGCTCCTGGTCATCCAGCACGACCGCTGAACGTGCAACAGTCTTCCCACGCTCCTGAATCGATGCAGGGCTTGCCCCTCCCCATTCGGCGACTCCCACGATGCCGAACAAAACCAGCCAGCGCGCGACTGACTTGAACACACTTGTAAACCGCATTCCCATGTCCTTGGTGATCCACTCGCCTGTCCCTTCGCGGCGAGAACACGACAAGTGTGCATGCAGAAATGAAAAAGCCCGTCAGGAGACGGGCTTCAAAATGTTACAGCGCTGACCGGTTACAGCGGCTTGCCACGGTTGCCATGCTGGCTGACAAAGGCCTGCACGGCCTTCAGGTCATTTGGCAATACGGTGCAACGTTCGTCTCGCTCAAACAAATCAGAAAGATGTACAGGCAGTTCGAGAGCTTTTCCTACACCGGCTTTTTCCACGGCGTCCGGGAATTTGACCGGGTGGGCGGTACCCAGGATCACCATTGGAATGTCCAGGCTACGACGACATTCGCGTGCAGCTTTCACCCCGATGGCAGTGTGCGGGTCGAGCACTTCACCGGTCTGCTCGTAGACTTCGGCGATCGTTTCGCAGGTTTGCGCGTCATCCACGGCCAACGAGTCGAACAACTTGCGGGCTTCGGTCCAGCGCTCTTGCTCGACGCTGAAACCACCGCCCTGCTTGAATGAATCCATCAGTCCGGCGATTGCCGCACCATTGCGGCCATGCAGGTCGAACAGCAGGCGTTCGAAGTTCGACGACACCATGATGTCCATGGACGGCGACAGCGTGGCGTGCAGGGTTTCCTTGACGTACTGGTTACCGCTCATGAAGCGGTGCAGGATGTCGTTGCGGTTGGTGGCGACGATCAACTGGTTGATCGGCAGGCCCATGTTGCGTGCCAGATAACCGGCGAAGATGTCGCCGAAGTTGCCGGTCGGCACCGAGAACGCCACCGAACGCGCCGGGCCGCCCAACTGCAGGGCTGCGTGGAAGTAGTAAACGATCTGGGCCATGATCCGCGCCCAGTTGATAGAGTTCACGGCGACCAGGCGAGTGCCCTTGAGGAAGCCCTGGTCGGCAAAGCTGGCCTTGACCATTTCCTGGCAGTCATCGAAGTTGCCTTCGATGGCAATGTTGTGGATGTTCTCACCGAAGATGGTGGTCATCTGCCGACGTTGCACCTCGGACACGCGGTTGTGCGGGTGCAGGATGAAGATGTCGACGTTTTCGCAGTGCTTGCAGCCTTCGATGGCGGCCGAACCGGTATCACCGGAGGTAGCGCCGACGATTACCACGCGCTCGCCGCGCTTTTCCAGCACGTAGTCAAGCAAACGACCGAGCAGTTGCAGGGCGAAATCCTTGAACGCCAGGGTCGGGCCGTGGAACAGCTCCAGCACCCATTCGTTGCCGTTCAGCTGACGCAGCGGCGCGACGGCGCTGTGGGCGAACGCGCCGTAGGTTTCTTCAAGGATCTTTTTGAAATCGGCGTCCGGAATGCTGCCGGTGACAAACGGGCGCATGACGCGGAAGGCCAGCTCGTGATACGGCAGGCCGGCCCAGGAAGCGATTTCCTCCTGGGTGAAACGTGGCAGGTTTTCCGGGACGTACAGACCGCCGTCGGTGGCAAGGCCTGCCAGCAGGACGTCTTCGAAATTCAGGGCCGGTGCCTGGCCGCGGGTACTGATGTAACGCATGACTGACTCCAATGGACAGTATTCGTAGTGCCGGACCCGCAAGCAAGCCCGGTCAACGATATCGGCTTAGTTCAGGTGCTCGACACGGATCCGAACAACCGGACCGACCACACCCGCCAAGGCTTCCAAAGCAGCGATGGCATCGTTGATGTGCTGTTCCAGCACGCGGTGGGTCAGCAGGATCATCGGCACCAGGCCGTCGTGCTCCTCGGCTTCCTTCTGCATGATCGACTCGATATTGATGCCGCGCTCCGAAAGGATGCTCGCGACCTGAGCCAAAACGCCCGGATGATCCTTGGCCTGAATGCGCAGGTAATAGGCGCTTTCACAGGCTTCGATCGGCAGGATCGGGTGAGCCGACAGCGAATCCGGCTGGAACGCCAGGTGCGGTACACGGTTTTCCGGATCGGACGTCATGGCGCGAACCACGTCCACCAGGTCGGCGATCACCGACGAAGCAGTCGGCTCCATGCCGGCGCCAGCGCCGTAGAACAGGGTCGAACCGGCAGCATCGCCATTGACCATCACCGCGTTCATCACGCCGTTGACGTTGGCGATCAGGCGATCGGCCGGGATCAGCGTCGGGTGCACGCGCAGTTCGATACCGGCCGCGGTGCTGCGCGCCACGCCCAGGTGCTTGATGCGGTAACCCAGCGCTTCGGCGTAGTTCACGTCAGCGGTGGTCAGCTTGGTGATGCCTTCGGTGTAGGCCTTGTCGAATTGCAGCGGGATGCCGAACGCGATGGAGGCCAGGATCGTCAGCTTGTGAGCAGCGTCGATCCCCTCAACGTCGAAGGTCGGATCGGCTTCGGCGTAACCCAAAGCCTGGGCTTCGGCCAATACGTCCTCGAAAGTGCGACCCTTCTCGCGCATTTCCGTCAGGATGAAGTTGCCGGTGCCATTGATGATGCCGGCCACCCAGTTGATACGGTTGGCGGACAGGCCTTCGCGGATCGCCTTGATCACCGGGATGCCACCGGCCACCGCCGCTTCGAACGCAACGATCACGCCTTTCTCGCGTGCCTTGGCGAAAATTTCATTACCGTGAACAGCAATAAGCGCCTTGTTCGCGGTGACCACATGCTTGCCATTCTCGATGGCCTTGAGTACCAGCTCGCGGGCAACGGTGTAGCCGCCCATCAGCTCTATAACGATGTCGATCTCAGGGTTCGTGGCCACTTCGAAGACATCGGTGGTAATCGCAATACCGGTCGTTTGGAACTGAGGCTTTGGCGTGCGAATGGCAATTTGTGCCACTTCGATCCCACGCCCGGCACGACGAGCAATTTCCTCGGCGTTGCGCTGAAGTACGTTGAAGGTACCGCCACCGACGGTCCCTAACCCACAGATGCCTACTTTGACCGGTTTCACTGTGAACTCCCCATAAAACGGCCGACTCAAGGCCGGCCGTGAAAACAGCCGCATGCTCGCGGCTCTCTATTAATGGCCCGGCGATGTCGCTGCCGGACCATGATCGTCAATGGCTGCCCGTGACGATGCGAATTTACTTCGCGCCCAGCGCCAGTTTGGCGACTTGTGGCGCAGGCTGGTAGCCCGGAATGACCTGTCCGTCGGCCAAAACGATGGCCGGTGTGCCGTTCACGCCGATCGACTGGCCGAGTGCGTACTGTTTGGAAACCGGGTTATCGCACTTGGCGGCCTTGATTTCCTTGCCGTCGACCATTTTGTCCATGGCCGCTTTCTTGTCTTTCGAGCACCACACGGCTTGCAGTTGCTCGTCACCCGGCGAGCCCAGGCCCTGGCGAGGGAATGCGACATAACGCACTTCGATGCCGCGCTTGTTCAGCTCCGGCACTTCGGCGTGGAGTTTGTGGCAGTACGGGCAGGTTGTATCGGTGAATACGGTGATGTGCGACTTGGTTTCGCCAATGGCCGGGTACACCACGGTTTCTGCAACCGGAATATCGTTGATCAGCTTGGAGATGCCCAGGCGCTCGGTCTTCTCGGTCAGGTTGACCGGCTTGCCGTCCTTGAGATCAAACAGGTAGCCCTGCACCACGTACTGGCCGTCGGCGCTGGCGTACAGCACACGGCTGCCCTTGAGCTTGACTTCGTACAGGCCGGGCATCGGGCTGGCGGTGATAGTCTCTACCGGCACTTCGAGCTGGAGGTTTTCCAGGCTTTTACGAATGGCTTTGTCGGCCGCGTCATCGGCGACGGCAAAGGTGCTGACCAACGCAATGGCTGCGGCGGCGAAAATCTGGGTCAGACGCATGAGAACTCCTGAAGGCGAACATATGGGACGATCAGAACGCCCGTGCCGAAACACCGGGTCATAACCGCCCATCGTGCAAACCGGTCAAGCCTATCACATAAGATTCCTGTGGCGAGGGGGCTTGTCGGATCGCCACAGGCTCGTATTCCATTTGAAGCACTGAATCAGCCCCGTGGATGGTGTTTGGCATGCAGATCCTGCAACCGCGCCCTGGCGACGTGTGTGTAAATCTGGGTGGTCGACAGATCGCTGTGACCAAGGAGCATCTGCACCACCCGTAAATCGGCGCCGTGGTTGAGCAAGTGTGTGGCGAAAGCGTGCCGCAGCGTGTGCGGCGACAGCGACTTGCCAATCCCGGCGACCTTGGCCTGGTGCTTGATCCGATGCCAGAAAGTTTGCCGCGTCATCTGCTCGCCACGCTGGCTGGGAAACAGCACATCGCTGGGACGTCCGCCAAGCAGTTCGCTGCGGGCATCACGCATGTAGCGCTCGACCCAGACAATCGCCTCCTCGCCCATCGGCACCAACCGCTCCTTGCTGCCCTTGCCCATCACGCGCAGCACCCCCTGGCGCAGGTTGACCTGCTCCAGGGTCAGGCTGATCAGCTCCGTCACCCGCAGACCACAGGCATAAAGCACTTCGAGCATCGCCCGGTCACGCTGGCCGATGGCTTCGCTGAGGTCCGGTGCAGCCAACAGCGCGTCTACGTCTGCTTCCGACAAGGATTTGGGCAATGGCCTACCCAGTTGCGGCATATCGATGCGCAGGGTCGGATCGACGGCGATCAGCTTTTCCCGCAGCAGATAGCGATAGAAGCCACGCACGCCAGAGAGAAACCTTGCCGTTGAACGGGGCTTATAGTTTTGCTCCAGGCGCCAGGCCAGGTGATCGAGGATCAACTCGCGTCCGGCGTTGATCGGCTCCAGGCCTTTTTCCTGCAGCCAGCCATTGAACAGAGCCAGGTCACTGCGATAGGCATCGCGGGTGTTGTCGGAAAGGCCTTTCTCCAGCCAGAGGGCGTCGAGGAACTGGTCTATCAGGGGATGATCAATGGCGGGCATAAAGGCTCAGGCAAGACCGGCAACACGGTCAACGAAGATAAATCGCAGGCAACAAAAAAGCAGCCCGCAGGCTGCTTTTTTTGCATCGGAAGCTGGACTTAAGCCAGTTTTTCCTTGATGCGAGCTGCTTTACCCGACAGGTCGCGCAGGTAGTACAGCTTGGCTTTACGTACGTCACCGCGACGCTTGACAGCCATGCTGTCGATTTGCGGGGAGTAGGTCTGGAAAGTACGCTCTACGCCAACACCGTTGGAGATTTTACGAACGGTGAATGCACTGTTTACGCCGCGGTTACGCTTGGCGATAACTACGCCTTCGAACGCTTGCAGACGCGAACGGTCGCCTTCCTTCACTTTCACCTGAACGACAATGGTGTCGCCCGGGGCAAAGGTAGGGATCTCTTTGGTCATCTGCTCTGCTTCGAGTGCAAGGATGATTTTGTTAGTCATGCTGTGCTCCTAAGGTAAATCGTCGGATCTACCATCGATACGTTGTTAACTATCGTCCCGCTCGCGGATGTATTCCTCGAGCAGCTTCTTCTCTTCTCCAGAAAGCGAGCGGCTTTCCAGAAGATCGGCGCGTCGTTCAAAGGTCCGACCAAGGGACTGCTGTAAACGCCAACGCCGGATGTGCGCGTGATTGCCACTTAGCAATACGTCGGGAACACGCTGATCCGCATACACCTCCGGTCGGGTGTAGTGCGGGCAATCCAGCAAACCATCCGTAAAGGAATCTTCCTCGGCGGAGTCCGCATGCCCTAAAGCTCCAGGCAGCAGTCGTGTAACCGCATCGATCAGGACCATCGCCGGCAGCTCGCCGCCAGACAGTACATAGTCGCCAATCGACCACTCTTCATCGACATGAGCATCAATAAAACGCTCGTCAATGCCTTCATAGCGGCCGGCAATCAGGATCAATGCATCCAGATTCGCCAACTCGCGTACCGCCGACTGAGTCAGCTGGCGGCCTTGGGGCGACAGATAAATTACCTTCGCCGCCTCCCCGGCTGCTGCCTTGGCCTGAACCAGAGCATCTTCCAGGGGCTTGATCTTCATCACCATGCCCGGACCACCGCCAAACGGGCGATCGTCCACAGTGTGATGTCGATCCGTCGTGTAGTCTCGCGGATTCCAACAGGTGAGCTGCAAGAGCCCCTGTTTCACCGCACGACTGGTGATGCCGTACTCGCTGATGGCAGAGAACATCTCGGGAAACAGACTGATCACTTCTACGCGCAAGTTAGCCACGCTTAGAAATCCGCGTCCCAATCCACCTTCATCTCGCCTGCCGCCAGGTCGACAGCCAACACGCATTGCTCGGTATAGGGCAACAGGCGTTCGCGATCATCCAGGCTGCCAGCGCAAGGCTTGACCACCATGACATCGTTCGAGCCGGTCTCCAGCAGGTGATCGATCTTCCCGAACAGTTGCCCGAGGGTGTCGATGACCTTGAGACCTTCCAGCTGGTACCAGTAGTACTCGCCGTCGGTCAGTTCAGGGAACAGGTTGCGCGGCACGCAGATCTCATAACCGGCCAGAAGACGAGCTTCTTCACGATCATCGAGACCCTTGAGCTTTGCGACCAGGAACTTGTCATTCCCGCGTCCGCTGACCAGCTCTACCTGCTTTACATTGCCGTCACGCTTGAGCGTCCAGGTTTTGTAATCCAGCAGGTTCTTAATCGGATCAGTAAAGGAGTACACCTTCACTTCGCCGCGAACGCCGTGAACAGAATAAATCTTGCCGATAACGATCAAATCATCAGCAACAGCTGGCGTCGCGTTCATATTGCTCAGGCCGCAGCCTTAGCAGATTCCTTCAACAACTGAGCAACGCGCTCAGAAGGTTGTGCACCAACGCTCAGCCAGTAGGCTACGCGCTCTTGGTTCACGGACAGACGAACTTCCTGACCACGGGCAACAGGGTTGAAGTAGCCAACCTGTTCCTTGTGCGAACCGTCGCGCGGGTTGCGGCTGTCGGTTACGGTCAAGTGGTAAAACGGGCGCTTTTTGGAGCCGCCAAGGGCAAGACGGATTGTTAGCATGTGAACATCGTTCCTGTAGTCGGTGCTGCAAATCTAAAGGCACAGCGGGCATGGGTGCCCGAAAGGCCGCATATTCTAAGGAATATCCGGACTTTTGCAAATGACTTTTTCCGGCGGTCTATCGGCCGCCATGCAGATTTGCTATAGAGCCGTCGTTGAAAACGGCCGGTCAGCTCCCGCCAAGTGCGGGTTTGCTGTATATCCCACGTCCGTGTGGGTTAGCGCCGGTGCGACGACCGGCGCGAATTCGTGTGTCCTTTCTCGCCAATACGCTCACATTTTGGCGAGTGACTGGTGCCCTCAGGCAAGGCGCCGCGACGAGTCATAGCCCGCTATGGCGAGGAGCGGCAACGCCGCATGAGGGCACCAGACGCCGCCAAAAGTGAGCAGTATTGGCGTGAAAGGACACTATATTTTGGGCATGCCGCCGCCGGGCAACATACCGCCCATGCCGCGCATCATCTTGGCCATTCCGCCTTTTGCAGAGAACTTCTTCATCATCTTCTGCATCTGCTTGTGCTGCTTGATCAAGCGGCCGATGTCCTGCACCTGTGTGCCGGAACCCATGGCGATCCGGCGCTTGCGCGAACCGCTGATCATCTCGGGGTCGCGGCGTTCGGCCGGGGTCATGGAGTTGATGATGGCTTCCATCTGCTTGAATTGCTTCTCTGCCGCACCCTGGGCGTTGCCCATTTGCGCCAGGTTCACGCCACCCATGTTCGGCAGCTTGTCCATGAGCCCGCCGAGGCCGCCCATGTTCTTCATCTGTTGCAACTGATCGCGGAAGTCTTCGAGGTCGAAGCCCTTGCCCTTCTTCAGCTTTTTAGCAAGCTTGTCGGCCTTGTCCTTGTCGAGGGTCGCTTCGGCCTGCTCGATAAGGCTAAGCACATCGCCCATGCCGAGGATGCGCGAGGCGATACGCTCAGGGTGGAACGGATCGAGCGCTTCGCTCTTCTCGCCCATACCGATGAACTTGATCGGCTTGCCGGTGATTGCGCGCACCGACAGCGCGGCACCGCCACGGGCGTCGCCGTCGACCTTGGTCAGGATCACGCCGGTCAGTGGCAATGCATCGCCGAAGGCCTTGGCCGTGTTGGCGGCGTCCTGGCCGGTCATGGCGTCAACCACGAACAGGGTTTCGACCGGGTTGATCGCGGCGTGCAGGGCCTTGATCTCGCCCATCATCTCTTCATCGATGTGCAGGCGACCGGCGGTATCGACGATGACCACGTCGATGAATTTGAGTTTTGCTTCCTTAATAGCCGCATTGGCGATGTCGACCGGCTTCTGGCTCAGGTCCGACGGGAAGAAGGTCACGCCGATGTCGTTGGCCAGGGTTTCCAGCTGCTTGATCGCCGCCGGACGGTAAACGTCGGCGGACACGACCATGACCGACTTCTTCTTGCGCTCTTTAAGGAAGCGCGCGAGCTTGCCGGCGGTGGTGGTTTTACCAGCACCCTGCAAACCAGCCATGAGGATGACCGCTGGCGGCACTGCGCTCAGGTTCAGGTCTTCGTTGGCCGCACCCATCAGGCTTTCGAGCTCGGCCTGGACGATCTTCACGAAGGCCTGGCCCGGCGTCAGGCTGCGCGACACCTCGGTACCGACGGCACGCTCCTTGACCGAATTGACGAAGTCCTTGACCACCGGCAGGGCGACGTCGGCTTCGAGCAACGCCATGCGCACTTCACGCAGGGTGTCTTTGATGTTGTCTTCAGTCAGCTTGGCCTTGCCGGTGACATGGCGCAGCGTCTGCGAGAGACGGTCGGTTAAGTTTTCAAACATTGCGCGATCCTTTCAGGCCCTGTGTAGACCGGGATAATGGCGGCCCGGACCGGACTAAACGTGTGCTCGGCGAGCCTGCGGCGTGGGCAGGTCGCGGATTATAGCGAAGACTGTGGCCGGCGGACACCTCGCCGTCGGGTTGCGCGGTCTTTCGTGTGGCAGGGGTTCTATGCCAAACTCAGCGACTTTCGGGCTTGCCTAACAGGATTTATGCTCCCCTTGTCACCCAGCTTGCTAACTACCCTCGCCGCCGCCTGCTTGTATGCCGCTGCGACCATTTACCAGGGCACTCACCTGGCCTCCGGCGCCAAGGTCAACAAACGCCTGCTGGTCCTGCTCGGCGTGCTCGCCGTATTGGCCCACAGCGTCAGCCTGCTCACCCACCTGCTGACCCCGACCGGCCTGGCCCTGGACTTCTTCAGTGCCGCCAGCCTGATTGCCGTGGCGGTCATCGCACTGACCCTGCTGGCCTGCTCGCGGATACCGGTAGAGAACCTGCTGGTCCTGCTGCTCCCGCTTGGGGCCCTGACCGTGATGCTGGCGCACTTTGCCCCCGCCGGCACGGTACAGGTCATCGATGAGGAGCCGGGCATCCTCGCGCATATCCTGCTTTCGATTCTGGCCTATGGCATGTTCACCATCGCGGTGTTCCAGTCCTTGCTGCTGCTGGTCCAGGACCACCAGCTCAAACACAAGCACCCCTCCGGGCTGATCAAGAACTTTCCGCCGCTGCAAACCATGGAAAGCCTGCTGTTCGGTTTTCTCTGGGCCGGCTGGACGCTGTTGTCGCTGTCGCTGATTTCCGGCTGGCTGTTCGTCGAGAACCTGTTCGCCCAGCATCTGGTGCACAAAACCTTGCTGGCCTGCCTGGCCTGGGTCGTTTTCAGCGTGTTGCTGTGGGGACGCAATCGCCTGGGCTGGCGCGGGCACAAAGCCATTCGCTGGACCCTGGCGGGCTTTTGCCTGCTGATGCTGGCGTATTTCGGCAGCAAGCTGGTTCGTGAATACATCCTGCATATCTGACGGGCGGCATTAATGGACGACTTGCCCATAGGGCCGATGCTCGCGGTAGTGACCCTGCTGGTTTTATGGTCGGGGCTGTTTACCGCCATCGAGGCGGCGCACCAGCATTTGCTGGCCCAGCGCACCGCAACGCGTTCCAGCGACAAACCGGTGGCGAAACTCAACTTCCCCCTGGCCAGCCTGATTTTTTGCAACACACTGTGCCGTGCACTCGTGGTGGTCATCAGCACCTTGCTGGCCATTTTCACCTGGGCCGAGAACGGCCCGTGGGTCGCCTGCCTCGGGGCGGGCGCCATGCTACTGGTGTTTTCCGACTACTTGCCACGCACCCTCGCCGCTCGCTATCCGGAGGCGATCCTGGCCCAGGGCAACAACCTGCTACGGTTACCGCTGAAAATCATCTATCCCGCGGCATGGCTGCTCACCAGCATCAGCCGGTTGCTGACGCGCCCATTCGTCCGTAAGGCCAAAGTGGTGCAACAGAGTGAGGACGAAGCACTGACGGAGCGGCATGCACCCTCCGAAACCGTAAGCCGCCCTCACGCGCTGCCAGGCATCCACGCACTGGACAACATCACCGTCAATGACATCCTGGTACCGCGCAGCGATGTGGACGGCATCAATCTCGATGACTCCATCGAAGAAATCATCGAACAATTGCGCCACAACAAGCGTACGCGCCTGCCGGTGTTTCACAGTGATATCAACCAGGTCGAAGCCGTCCTCAACACCCGGCATATCCTGCACTTGTTGCCCGATGCAAGCCTGACCAGGGAAGCCTTGCTGGCGGCCAGTCACGAGCCGTACTTCGTGCCGGAAAGCACCCCGCTGCAGCTGCAACTGCTCAACTTTCACAAACAGCAGCGACGCCTGGGCATGGTGGTCGATGAATACGGCGAAGTGCTGGGCATCGTCACCCTGGAAGACATTCTCGAAGAAATCGTCGGCGAGTTCGAAAGCCAGCACAGCCTGGACAACCCGCACATTCACCCGCAAGCAGACGGACGCCTGGTGATCGACGGCGCCGCGTCCATCCGCGAACTGAACAAGAGCCTCGGCTGGCACCTGCCCAGCGATGGCCCGAAAACCCTGAACGGCTTGGTCACCGAGGCGCTGGAAACCATCCCGGACTGCCCTGTATGCCTGAAAATCGGCCGCTATCGACTGGAAATTCTCGCGACTGAGGACAACCGTGTCACGCGGGTGTTGATTTGGCCAACCAACCCGGCTCCCACTGCTTTACCCTCCCGTTAGATTGTTGAAAGATCGCAGCCTGCGGCAGCTCCTACATCGGAGCGCGCCCCCCCCTGTAGGAGCTGCCGCAGGCTGCGATCTTTTGCGCTTGTTGAATCGTTAGCCACCTTCCTATAATCGAACCGCTTACCCAAGCCCCGCCATACCCCGTGCCACCCGCACTCTGCGTTAAGCCCACATCCCTGGGTTCTCGACCATAATAATTCGCTCCACTGGGGCACATGACTGTCAGGGATCACCGCATGACGACCAGCACGACTTACAGCGACTCCACACCTGCACAACCGACGAACTCCGCCACCCGCGTGGCCACTGCAAGCTTCATCGGTACCGCCATCGAGTTCTACGATTTCTATGTCTATGCCACTGCCGCGGCGCTGGTGATTGGCCCGGTGTTCTTTCCTCAGACATCTGGCACCGCCCAGATGCTGTCGGCGTTTCTCACGTTCGGCATCGCCTTCCTCGCCCGCCCCTTGGGTTCGGCCCTTTTCGGCCACTTTGGCGACCGTATCGGCCGCAAGTCGACCCTGGTCGCCTCGCTGCTATTGATGGGCGTGTGCACCACACTGATCGGCGTGCTGCCGGGATACGACAGCATTGGCGCCTGGGCACCGATCCTGCTGTGCATCCTGCGCTTCGGCCAGGGCCTGGGGCTGGGCGGTGAATGGGGTGGCGCGGCATTGCTGGCCACGGAGAACGCGCCGAAAGGCAAGCGCGCCTGGTTCGGCATGTTCCCGCAGCTGGGTCCATCCATTGGCTTCCTGGCGGCCAACGGCCTGTTCCTGACCCTGGCCGTGGTGCTGGACGATGAACAGTTCCGCTCATGGGGCTGGCGTATTCCGTTCCTGCTCAGCGCCGCACTGGTGATGGTCGGCCTGTACGTGCGCCTCAAGCTGCATGAGACCCCGGTATTCGCCAACGCCATGGCGCGCCAGGAACGGGTGAAGATCCCGCTGTTCGAGCTGTTCGGCCAATACTGGATGCCAGTCTTGCTGGGCGCCGGCGCGATGGTGGTGTGCTATGCGCTGTTTTACATCTCTACGGTGTTTTCCCTGAGCTACGGCGTAGCAACGCTCGGCTACAGCCGCGAAACCTTCCTCGGCCTGCTGTGCTTCGCGGTGCTGTTCATGGCGGCCGCCACCCCGCTGTCGGCCTGGGCCAGCGACCGTTACGGGCGCAAGCCGGTGCTGATCGTCGGCGGCGTGCTGGCGATCCTGTCCGGCTTCCTCATGGAACCGCTGCTGACCCAAGGTTCGACCTGGAGTGTGGCGTTGTTCCTGTGCATCGAACTGTTTCTGATGGGCGTGACATTTGCGCCCATGGGCGCGCTGCTGCCGGAACTGTTCCCCACCCACGTGCGCTACACCGGAGCCTCGGCGGCCTACAACCTGGGCGGTATCGTGGGCGCCTCCGCAGCGCCGTTCTTCGCCCAGAAACTGGTGGCGATGGGCGGACTGGGCTACGTCGGCGGTTATGTGTCCGGGGCCGCGGTGCTGAGTTTGATTGCGGTGCTGTGCCTGAAGGAAACACGGCATAACGATTTGAATCAGGTCGCCTGACAGATCGCTTTCGCGGGCAAGCCCGCTCCCACAGGTCTTTTGTCGAACCACTATTTTGTGATCGACACTGATCCTGTGGGAGCGTGGCTTGCCCGCGATGGCGTCATTGCAGACAAAACGCCTCCCGAAAAAACCACAACTTTTCCCAAGCCCATTGTCACCTCGCTCTACGCGCATCGGCTCATCCCCGCTATACTTCCCGGCTTTTCCTGAATAAATGCCAATAGGGTCCCGCCGCGCATGGATAAGACCTACCAGCCGCACGCCATTGAAACTTCCTGGTACAACACCTGGGAGTCAGAGAATTACTTCGCCCCGCAAGGCGCGGGCGAGTCCTACACCATCATGATCCCGCCGCCGAACGTCACCGGCAGCCTGCACATGGGTCACGGCTTCAACAACGCGATCATGGACGCCCTGATTCGTTTCCGCCGCATGCAGGGTCGCAACACCCTGTGGCAGCCGGGCACCGACCACGCCGGTATCGCCACACAGATGCTGGTCGAGCGTCAGCTCGAAGCCAAGGGCCAGAGCCGCCACGACCTGGGCCGCGAAAAATTCCTCGAGAAAGTCTGGGAATGGAAGGATGAGTCCGGTGGCAACATCAGCCGTCAGATCCGTCGCCTCGGCTCGTCCGTCGACTGGAGCCGCGAGCGCTTCACCATGGACGACGGCCTCTCGGAAGCCGTGAAAGAAGCGTTCGTTCGTTTGCACGAAGACGGCCTGATCTACCGCGGCAAGCGCCTGGTCAACTGGGACACCAAGCTGCACACGGCGATTTCCGACCTCGAAGTGGAAAACCACGACGAGAAAGGTTTCCTGTGGAACCTGAAATACCCGCTGGCCGACGGCGCCAAGACTGCTGAAGGCAACGATTTCCTGATCGTCGCGACCACTCGCCCCGAAACCATGCTCGGCGACTCCGCCGTCGCGGTGAACCCGAACGACGAACGCTACAAAGCCCTGATCGGTAAATTTGTCGAGCTGCCACTGGTTGGCCGCCGCATCCCGATCATCGCCGACGATTACTGCGACCCTGAATTCGGCACCGGCTGCGTGAAAATCACCCCGGCCCACGACTTCAACGACTACGAAGTCGGCAAGCGTCACAACCTGCCGCTGCTGAACATCTTCGACAAGAACGCCACCGTTCTGCCGGCCTGTCAGGTGTTCAACCTCGACGGCACGCTGAACGAGACCATCGACGGCAAGATCCCGGTCGAATACGCCGGTCTCGACCGCTTCGAAGCGCGCAAGCAGATCGTGGCCGCGTTCGACGCTGCCGGCCTGTTGGTCAGCGTTGACGATCACGCCCTGAAAGTGCCGAAAGGCGACCGTTCCGGCACCGTCATCGAACCGTGGCTGACCGACCAGTGGTACGTGTCCACCAAGCCTTTGGCCGAACCTGCGATCGCCGCCGTTGAAGACGGCCGCATCCAGTTCGTGCCGAAACAGTACGAAAACATGTATTTCTCGTGGATGCGCGACATCCAGGACTGGTGCATCAGCCGTCAACTCTGGTGGGGCCACCGCATTCCGGCCTGGTACGACGAGTCGGGCAAGGTCTACGTCGGTCGCGACGAAGCCGAAGTGCGTGCAAAGCACAACCTCGGCCCGGACGTTGCGCTGCAACAGGACAACGACGTTCTCGACACCTGGTTCAGCTCGGGCCTGTGGACCTTCTCCACTCTCGGCTGGCCGGAAAAAACCGAATTCCTGAAGAAATTCCACTCCACCGACGTCCTGGTGACTGGCTTCGACATCATTTTCTTCTGGGTCGCCCGGATGATCATGCTCACCATGCATCTGGTGAAAAACGAAGACGGCACGCCGCAGGTTCCGTTCAAGACGGTGTACGTTCACGGCCTGGTGCGTGACGGCCAGGGCCAGAAAATGTCCAAGTCCAAGGGCAACGTCCTGGACCCGCTGGACATCATCGACGGTATCGAGCTCGAAGCCCTGGTGCAGAAGCGCACCTCCGGCATGATGCAGCCGAAACTGGCGAAGAAGATCGAGAAGCAGACCCGCGACGAGTTCGCCGAAGGCATCGCCAGCTACGGCACCGACGCCCTGCGCTTCACCTTCTGCTCGCTGGCGTCCACTGGTCGCGACATCAAGTTCGACATGGGCCGCGTCGAGGGCTATCGCAACTTCTGCAACAAGATCTGGAACGCGGCGCGCTACGTGCTGGACAAGGGCGAAGACTGCGGCCAGAACGGCGAAGCCTATGAGCTGTCCCTGGCTGACCGCTGGATCATTTCGCAGCTGCAACGCACCGAAGCCGAAGTGACCCGCCAACTCGACCAATTCCGTTTCGACCTGGCGGCACAAGCGCTGTACGAGTTCATCTGGAACCAGTACTGCGACTGGTACCTGGAACTGTCCAAGCCTGTGCTGTGGGACGAAAACGCTCCGGTTGAACGCCAGCGCGGCACACGTCGCACCCTGGTGCGCGTACTGGAAGTCGCCCTGCGCCTGGCGCACCCGTTCATGCCGTTCATCACCGAAGAAATCTGGCAGCGCATCGCGCCGCTGGCCGGCATCGAAGGCAAGACGATCATGCTGCAACCTTGGCCAGTGGCCAACGAAACACGCATCGATCAGGCGGCCGAAGACGACATCGAATGGCTCAAGGGCCTGATGCTCGGCACCCGTAACATCCGTGGCGAAATGAACATCGGCCCGGGCAAACCGCTGCCGCTGTTCCTGAAGAACGTCAGCGCCGAGGACCAGCGCCGCCTGACCGAGAACGAAGCCTTGCTGAAGAAGCTGGCGCGCCTCGAATCGATCACTGTGTTGGCTACCGGCGAAGAAGCACCACTGTCCGCCACCGCACTGGTCGGCGAGATGGAAGTGCTGGTGCCAATGGCCGGCCTGATCGACAAAGGTGCGGAGCTGGCGCGTCTGGACAAGGAAATCCAGCGTCTGCAGGGTGAAGTGCAACGTGTCGGCGGTAAGCTGTCCAACGCCGGTTTCGTCGACAAGGCGCCAGCCGAAGTCATCGAAAAGGAACGCGCCAAACTGGCCGAGGCTGAACAGGCCCTGGGCAAGTTGGCCGAGCAGCATGCGCGGATTGCCAGCCTGTAACGGCGGATCGCAATGAAAAAGGGAGGCCCAAGTGGCCTCCCTTTTTTATGCCGCTGCCCCCCTCCCTGTAGGAGCTGCCGCAGGCTGCGATCTTTGATTTTGTTTTTAAAAGCAAGATCAAAGATCGCAGCCTGCGCAGCTCCTACAGGGAACACCTGGATGTGGGACAATGCCCGCCACTTTTAGCCATACCCGAATCGACCACCGCCATGACCGCCCCCCGCACACCAAAACCTGCGCGCAAAAAGCCTGAATCCGCGCCTGCGGCCAAATCCGCGGCGCCGCGTGAGAAGGCCAGCCTGCACCCGCGCAATCGCCATCAGGGTCGCTACGACTTTCCGGCGCTAATCAAAAGCACGCCGGAACTGAAAAAATTCGTGATCATCAATCCGTACGGCAAGGAAAGCATCGACTTCGCCAGCCCGGAGGCCGTACGGGTGTTCAACCGGGCGCTGCTCAAGTCATTCTATGGCATCGCTCACTGGGACATCCCCGCCGACTACCTGTGTCCGCCAGTGCCAGGCCGTGCCGATTACGTGCACTTCCTCGCCGACCTGCTGGCCAGCGGGAATGACGGAGCGATCCCCCGTGGTGCTGCCGTGAAGGTGCTGGACATCGGCATGGGCGCCAACTGCGTTTATCCGCTGATCGGTTACAGCGATTATCGCTGGCAATTCCTTGGCTCCGACATTGATGCGACCGCCATCGCTGCGGCGAAGGCCATCATTCAATCCAATGGCTTGAACAAGGCAATCCAGGTACGCCAGCAGAACAATCCCAAGCAGATCCTCACAGGCCTGCTGGAGAGTGCAGAGCGGTTCGACCTGACCATGTGCAACCCGCCATTCCACGCCTCGCTGGATGAGGCCACGCGGGGCAGTACGCGCAAATGGCGAGCCCTGGGCAAGGCCGATCCGAAACGCAAGCTGCCGGTGCTGAACTTTGGCGGGCAGGCGGCGGAACTGTGGTGTGAGGGCGGGGAAGTGCGTTTCGTCACGCAACTGGTCAGCGAGAGCGTGCAGGTGGCGCAACAAGTGCTGTGGTTCAGCACGCTGGTGTCAAAAGCGTCGAACCTGCCGGCGATCCAGACGGCCCTGACCAAGGCCGGCGCGCTGGACAGTCGGGTGGTGGAAATGGGTCAGGGACAGAAGCAGAGCCGCTTCGTCGCCTGGACCTTTCAGACCCAGGCGCAGCAACAGGCCTGGCGTCAGGCACGCTGGAGCAACGCTCAAGCGTAGCGAGCGCTTTATCGCGCCCATAAAAAAACCGTGCCCGGATCGCTCCGGCGCACGGCTTTTCTTAACAAGTCTTACTTGTTAACAGCGTCGGTCAGGCCTTTGGCCACAACCAGCTTGATCACTTTCTTGGCAGCGATTTCGATGGCAGCGCCAGTCGAAGGGTTACGGCCGGTACGGGCAGGACGCTCAGTCACTTTCAGCTTGCCGATGCCTGGCAGAGTGATTTCGCCGCCGTTTTCCAGCTGATCGGCAACGATTTGGCCCAGTTGGTCCAGAGCGTTACGCGCGGTGGTTTTCGGCGCGTCGATAGCTTCAGCGATGTCGGCGATCAGTTGGTCTTTAGTAAGAGCCATTTAGTGTTCCTTCCCTATCAAATTCATATGGATTGCAGAGTGCAATGTCAGCCATCGAGCCCGATCTTCTGGATCCGGCACCCTCGGCCAAATAACCTCGGGATCGGGGTTATAGATACCGAAATCAGGGTTTGGTTCGACCTGACAAATGCTGACTGCACGCTTAACGCAGTGACTTCGCGCAAGACCGGGCAAAGCTAGCACACAGACGTGGAAATATCCGCCTCTAGCTACCCATTTGGTCAGCTTTATTGCGCTAAAACATGAAAAAAACGCATAAGAACCGTCGGTCGCCTGCCAATTGCCCTTCGCGCCGCGCCAAAACCAGTGGTTGCGGTACACTGAGCGCTTTTTCGGGGGAGCACGCCCTCCTCTCCTCATTCAGCCGAGAAGCCCATGCCGATCCGTCATTGCATCGTCCACCTGATCGACAAAAAACCCGACGGCACACCTGCAGTTCTCCATGCCCGTGACTCCGAACTGGCTGAGTCCGCGGCCATCGAGAACATGCTCGCCGACCTCAACGAAAGCTATAACGCCAAACAGGGTAAAGCCTGGGGCTTGTTCCATCCGGAATCCGGTGCATTTCCGTTCAGCGGCTGGCTGAAGGAGTACTTCGAGGGCGGCCAGGATTTCACGGCGTTCAGCCGCGTGGCGGTCGAGCACCTGCAAAAACTGATGGAAGAATCGAACCTGTCCGTCGGCGGCCATGTGCTGTTCGCACACTATCAGCAAGGCATGACCGACTACCTGGCCATCGCCCTGCTGCACCACAGCGAAGGCGTGGCCGTGACCGATGAACTGGACGTGACCCCGTCCCGTCACCTGGACCTGGGCCAATTGCACCTGGCGGCGCGGATCAACGTTTCCGAGTGGCAGAACAATAAACAATCCAAGCAGTACATTTCGTTCATCAAAGGCAAGAACGGCAAAAAGGTTTCGGAGTATTTCCGCGACTTCATCGGCTGCCAGGAAGGCGTCGACGGTCCGGGTGAAACCCGCACCCTGCTCAAGGCCTTCAGTGATTTCGTTGAAAGCGAAGACCTGCCGGAAGACGACGCCCGCGAGAAGACCAAGACCCTGGTGGATTACGCCAGCAGCCAGGCCAAGCTCGGTGAGCCGATGGGCCTGGAGGAATTGTCGGGGCTGATCGACGAGGAACGCCCGAAGGCCTTCTACGACCACATTCGCAACAAGGACTACGGCCTGTCGCCGGAAATCCCGGCCGATAAACGCACCCTGAACCAGTTCCGTCGATTCACCGGCCGCGCCGAAGGCTTGTCGATCAGTTTCGAAGCACACCTGCTGGGTTCGAAGATCGAGTACGACGAAGAAGCCGGCACGCTGATCATCAAGGGCCTGCCCACCTCGCTCACCGATCAGCTGAAGCGTCGCAACTGATGCTCGGCGGCGTCCTGAAAAAATTCCTGCTGATCCTGCTGGTGGTTGTGGCTTACCAGAACTGGGGCAAGATCGAGCGGGTCTTCAACCCTTCGCAAGTGGTGTCAGAGCAGACGCAGACAAAGGCCAACGTCGTGCTCTACGCCACCGAATGGTGTGGTTACTGCAAACTGACCCGGCGGTTTCTCGATCAGAAAGGCATTCCGTACAAGGAATTCGATATCGAGAAGGATGCCGTCGCGCGCAAGGATTACGAGGCCTTGGGTGGTGGCGGAATTCCGATCATCGATGTGAACGGAACCCTGATTCGCGGGTATGACCCGGATGCGATTCTGGCGGCGTTGAAGTAACCCTGTAGGAGCGAGCTTGCTCGCGAAAAAACCATGGGCGCCGCTGGGCATCCGGTTTTACGCGTTATCGTTCACGATCTTCGCGAGCAAGCTCGCTCCTACAAAGGTCAGATGGCTTCGATACGGAAACCAAACCGCGGGAAGTGCACATGCACCAAGCCGCCACGTTCGTCCTTGCGCCGCACAATCAACTCTTCGCTGCCGGCAAACAGCAGCTCTCCCGCGACCGGATCAACGCCATAGTCCGTGGCCGCGATGACCACCTGCTGACCCGCCGTGAATCCGTTGGGATCGACGAACTGCTCATCCGGCAATGCCGCTGGCGTGGACCTGCGCGCCACCTCCAGCGCCTCTTCGGACGTCATCTCGCTGGAGGCGCCATGACCAAAGCCCAATACCCGAGAGTGCCACGCATTGACTGCCGGGTAAGCCTCGACCAGCGGAGCCGTCACCGGTGTGGCCTTGAGGAACCAGAGGCAATGGGCCAGGGCAAAGTCGGCAATCGACGGTTCACCGAACAGGAAATCACCCTCTTCACGCTGCAACTGCAGCTCCAGCCGCGACATGATCGTTGGCCACTGATGCTTGGCCTGTTCGGTAGACAATTTTGTCGCGCTACCACCACTGAACAAACCGGCACGGTCGGCCAGAAACGCCTTGATCGCTTCCGGCGATAAATTGCCAAAACGCACCGCAATCGATTCCGGCTGGAACACCAGGCTGACCGCGTGCTGGAACACAACAGAGTCAGCCCATGCTGCAAACGACGCGGTGATCATTTCCTGACCTTGCGGAAAGAACGCCGGCAAGGCTTTTTCCTGCTCCAGTCGCCGGGCAATCAATGCCGTATCGCAATAAATATCAGCACCGACCTGCAACACCGGTGTCTTGCGGTAGCCACCGGTCAATGCCGTAAGGTCCGGTTTGGGCATCACTGGCGAGATCTTCACCGAACGCCATGACAAGCCCTTGAAGCCCAGCAACAAGCGGGCCTTTTCGGCAAAGAGGGACGTCGGGTAATGATGAAGAATCAACTCGGACATGCTCGGCTCCGCCGCACAAATTAGGAATCCGCAGCTTAGCGCGCAATCGGTTGGCAGCCTACAGATGTGCCTGATGGGAGCCGATCAGCCAGATTGATAAGACGCGACCAGACATTCCTTGGCGCTTTTGCGCAGTTTCTTGATCAGCCGTTCCTGGCGCAGCGCTTCGCTTTTGTCGCGACAAAGTTCGGTGTAGACCAGCGCCATGGCCGGGCTGGACAGAAAGAACCGTGCACCCTTGCCACTTTGATGCTTGGCGAAGCGGCGCACGGGATCATCGCTGACCCCGCAATACAGCGAACCATTGGCCGCGCGAACGAGGTAGACGAACCAGGGCTTGCTGACGGGAGACTCGCTTGGGGTGGTCACGGCACGATCAAGGCTTGAAAGGAAACGAGCCGCGATCTTATCAGCGACCGGCCTGAAATGCCTTCAGCCCCTTCAACGCCTGGGCGCGAACGGCGTTGCGCACCAGTGGCGTCCAGCCCAGCAGCAGACCTTTGAAACCCAATGCCTGTCGTGACCAGGTCCAGAGATCAAAGCTGTCGTGATGCTCGCAAATCCTGCCGTCGCGAAAGACGAAGCGCGCCTGGATGTCGTTGACCACGGTGTTGCCGGTCTGGCTGAACAGGTAGGTCGCCACCCAATGGGCACCACCGGTGCACCCGTCGGCGTGAACATGATCGAAGGTCAGGGAAAAATCCTTGGCCCGAGTAGTCAGCATGCGCCACATGTCACCGGCATCGCGACCGCGAAGCTCACCGAACGCCGGGTCACTGAACACCACATCATCGGTGTAGCAGGCAGCCATGGCTTCGGCATCCAGGCGCTGGAAAGCCTGGTAGAAACGGGTGATCAAGGCGCTATGGGCTTCACTCATCTGCGGGTTCCCCTGGGTTTGCATGGTGACTTCGAAACAGTGCCTGCACGATAGTCTGCAAATGCATCGAACACTATCGGCATTCACGACGAAAATAACGCGATGACTATTCACATCATTCCGCTGTCCCGGGCGTAGGAAAAAAGATCAACGTCCGTGCAAACACCTAACCGGTGCATGGCCATTTTCTTTTGTTTACTGATGGTCGACACGCTGCGATTGAAGCCGGGAGGGCGACTTGTGCTTTGACCGTTCCCTGGCGGCTTACGCCCAGCGCTTCTTTACCAGCCACGAAACAGTGCTTCAAGCCGGTCAGGTCAATCTCTACAACCCGGTACTGGCCGGCGCGCAGATCACCGGCGTTCAGCTCATGACCGAGCAGGCGCTCCAGGTTGAAGGCCAAGGCAATCCCATCGAAGGGATTGCCCGCAGCCAGGCCCAGGTCGAAATACGCCAGAACGGTTCGCTGATCCACTCGACAGTGGTACCGGCCGGACCGTTTTCCCTGAGTAACGTACGTCGGCTCGACAGTCGCTCCGATGTTGAAGTCACCGTCAAGGAAGCGGATGGCAGCGAGCAACGCTTCACAGTCCCCGTCGCCATGCTCGGCGTTGACCTGCCGGCTCCCGGCTTTTCGTTGGCCGCCGGCCAGGTACGCAGTCTCGGCGATGCCCGGAGCGGTGACCCCTGGGTGATCAGCGGTGGCTGGAGTGGAGCACTCAACCCGAATGTCCTGCTCAGCACCGGTGCCACCGGCACCGCCGATTACCGTGCTACGGGCGCTGGCCTGAGCCTGCTGCCAGGGCACGCCACACAGATCCGGACCACCCTGCAAGCGGCCGACACCAGCACCCGTCAGGCCGACAGGGGGCTTCAGGTCGATCTGAATGTTTCGCAACGTTTGGGTGAACAGTGGTCGATCAATGCCGCAACCTCGAACCGGACTTTCGGCTATCGCGACTTGTCCGAGGCGGTGTTCGATACTCAGTCGGAGCGTAGCCCGTCGCGCTACCGCGATCAGCAGAGCCTGTCGCTGACCTGGTCACACCCCGGGTTTGGCGCGTTCAGCAGCGGCTTCAATCGCTCAACGACATTCGACGGGCAAAACAGCAGCCGCGCCCTGGCGTCCTGGGGCACCCGGATTGGCGACGTGTCGGTGTCGGCCACCGCGCAATGGCAAGTCAGCGGCACCCAACGTAGCGACGACAGTGTTTATCTGAGCCTCAGCATTCCACTGGGTGAACGTCGCCGGGCGCGCACCTGGGTACGCCATTCCGCTGGCGAATACCGCGGCGGTGTCGGCTTGAACGAGCAGATCAACGACCAGTTGAGCTACCGGGTCGGTGTTGAGCACGACACACGAGACAAACAAGTGCAGTCCTCCGCAGGGGTTTCCCTGCTGCCGCGCTACAGCCAACTGGACTTGAACTACACCCGCTCCGATGCCGAACGCTCCAGCTACCAGATTGGTGCGCGTGGCGGTGCCGTTCTGCACGGCGACGGCCTGACGTTATCGCCGTACGCCGTACAGGACACCTTCGCGCTGCTTTCGGTTGGCGACGAAAGCGCCATCAAAGTCTCGACCCCAAGCGGTCCGGTCTGGACCGACTGGAAAGGTCAGGCCGTTGTGCCTCAAGTGAGCGCCTATGGGCGCAGCCCGGTAGAAGTCGACACCCGCTCGCTGCCGCGCAACCTCGATATCAACAACGGACTGGCCGTGGTTTCCGCCGGACGCGGGGCCGTCGACAAGGTCGAGTTCGGCGTCACCTTGACCCGCGGTGCCCTGCTCAAAGTCACCACGGACGACGGTGCCCCCCTGCCCCGTGGCGCGACGGTAAGCAGCGCAGACGGTGAGTTCATCACGCTCGCTCAAGAAGGTGGATTGGTGTTTCTGCCCAACGCACTGAACATCCGCGAGCTGTGGATAACCGCACCAGAGCTGGAGCGCTGCGAGCTGCGTTTCGAACTGCCGGCCAAGGCCAATACCCAGGTGTATTACGAGACCGCCGACGCCCGGTGCCACACACTTTGAGGATCTCCCCATGAAGCTGTCCCACACTCTGTTGTTAACACTCGGCACGTTGATGTTGAGCGGACTTGCGCCGCACGCCTGGGCCCTCGCCGATGAATGCAAGCTCACCCTGAGTCAGCCGGTACTCGATTACGGTTTGACGAATCGGGCCATATGCGCCAATGGCTCCGCAGAGCGCCCCCTGGGCGAGCGCCGCCTGAGCCTGAACCTGAGCTGCCCCCAACCCACTGACATGACCCTGTTCTACCGCGCCATGGCCGCGACCGCCGAGCGCTTTCGCTTTGCCGAACACGGCAGCTATGCCGTGCGCATGAGTGACGCCGTGCTCGATGGACAACCGGTGGACCTGGGCCTGATTTCTGCCGTCGGCCAGGTACCTGAAGCAACCACTTCGAGTCTGCTTTGGCAACCGCAGCAGGCCATCGTTCCGGTTCGGGGCGGTGTGGCGGCGCAAGGGCAAAGTCTTTCAGCACAACTGGAGCTGACTGCCTGGGCGTCGGAGAAAGCGCTGCAGGTACGTGACGCCGTAACCTGGGAAACCACCGGCCTGTTCGACGCGGTCGCGACGGGTCGCTCAAGTGAGATAACCCTGCGCGCCAGTTTCGCCCCCACCGCGTGCAAAGTGGATCTGTCCAATGGCGGCCTGGTGAACTTCGGTCAGCTAACGAAAAACGATCTGAACGCTGACAAAAACACCCCACTGCCACCCAAGGATTTGACCCTGCGGGTTGACTGCGACGCCCCGACGGAGTTTGCCCTGGTCATGCATGACAACCGCCCTGGCTCGGCAACGGACAACAGCGAGATTTACTACGGGCTGGGTCTGGATCACCGCAGCAACAAGATCGGCCTGTACTCACTCAATGTCGATCCCGCTAACGCCAGCGCCGACAGCTTCGCCCGCCTGTATCAAACCTACTCCACCACCCAGGGCGCGGCCTGGAGAACCTCCAGTTCGAACCCGATTCCGTTCGCCCAGAGAAGTTACCTGGGCTTTACGGACAGGGCCGGCAGCACCGCAGGCCCGGCCTTTATCCAGAACCTCACCACTACGGTGACGGTCGAGGCCGTCATTGCCCCCACCAATAGCCTGGACCTGAGCACTGCCGTTCACCTCGACGGCTCGGGGACGATCGAAATTCTATACCCGTAACACCCACCCTGCCTTGTTGAAGCCGCGGGGCACTTACGCCCCTCGGAACATTCAAGGCCAACAACTAAAGAAAGGAAGCTTTATCCATGAAAAAATACCTCGCAGCATTTGCTACAACAGCTGTGATCAGCACCGCCCCTCAGGCCTTCGCGGTGGACAATACCCTGGAGGTCAAAGGCACTATCATTCCAGTCGCTTGCACGCCGGTCTTCTCCAATAATGGCACCATCGAACTAGGCAAGATTTCGTCCAAAGAGCTTAATCCAGACACCCATAAAAAGATCAGGGAAAATAACATTCAACTGGTCGTAACCTGCAGTGCTCCACAAAGGTTCTCACTGAATCCAATTGACAATCGACGCGAGACATCAACTGGTGATTGGTTTGGCCTTGGTCTGACCAACAACTCAGAAAAGTTGGGCTACTTTTACCCCGAAATTCTGAGTGTCAAGGACGGTGCAACACCGCTGGACCCAATCGACTCAATAGACGAGGAGAACTGGTCGAAAGCAACCTCTGCCAAACCGGGACGTTACTTGTCCGTTGCCGCTATTGGCGGCACCTCACCGATTGATGCAGAAGTTGTCACCTTTGATTTTAGGGTCGATACCTATATCGCCCCCGCCGACGGGCTGCCCCTGGACCAGGACGTCACCATTGACGGCTCCGCAACGTTCGAAGTGGCGTACTACTAAGGGCCAAGGCACTGAACCGTTCGTTGCCTGAATGAACGGTTCAGCGCCTAAACTTCTACGAAAAAAAGGAATTTATCGATGAAGCGTATTCCCATGGCCCTGACCACTGGACTGCTGATGGGCACAGCGACTGCTGCCGTTGCGGTGCCCCCCAATTAACTCTTGGTCAAAGGCACCATCACCCCGGTCGCCTGCACCCCGACTTTCTCCAACAACGGTCTTGTCGACTACGGAAAAGTTTCCCGACAGGACCTGAACGTCGACACAAGGACGCAACTGCGTGACGAGTTCCTCGACCTCAGCATCAGCTGCAACACAGCGGCGCCTTTTGCATTGATCATGCGGGATAACCGCGAAGGCTCGGCCATCGTCAACAGTGAGATCTACTACGGTCTGAATTTCGACCGCAGCGGCAACAGGATCGGTCTGTACTCACTGCACTTCGATCCTGACCGCACCGTAGCGGACGCTCTGCCGCAAGTGTATCGAACCGACTCCACCACTGGCGGGCGGGCGTGGAGTACATCCAGCTCCAGCCCCATACCGATTGCCGCCAACAGCTGGCTGGGCTTCATCGATTTGGCGGGCAGCACCGCAGGTCCTGTCGAGATCAAGAACCTGAGCAGCCGGGTCACTCTCGTCGCCGTCATTGCCCCCACTTCAACGCTGGACCTGAGTGACGATGCAATAATCGACGGTTCCGCGACCCTGGAGGTTGTCTATTTATAGACATCCGTCACGGTTGAATTCTCTCGCTGCTGACTTGCACATACAGCGCCCTCCCGGCGCCGAGACCGGCGATGATCGCACCCAGGCCGATGACGCCGAAGATCCAGCCCACCGCCGTCCAGCCACCGGTCCAGTCATGCACGATACCGACCGCGAACGGTCCCATGGACGCCAGGGTGTAACCAAAACCCTGGGCCATGCTCGACAGGTTCGCGGCGACGTGGGAGTCCCGCGAACGCAACACGATCAGGGTCAAGGCCAGGCTGAACGTGGCGCCCTGCCCCAGCCCCAGCACGATCGCCCACCCCCACAAGCCTTCGATCGGCGCATACAGGCAACCGAACAGACCACCGAGGGTCAGGACCATCACGATCACGATTGCCAGGCGCTGGTCCTTGCCGCGAGTCGCCAGCCAGGGTGCCGCAAGGGAGCTGGCCAGTTGCACGATCACCGAACCCGACAGCACCAGCCCGGCCTGGGTCGGGGTCAGGCCGCGACCGATCAGGATCGACGGCAACCAGCCGAACACGATGTAGGCCAGGGACGATTGCAGGCCCATGTACAAGGTTACTTGCCAGGCCAGCGGATCGCGCAGCAAGCCTCGAACGCGGTAGGCAACGTTGTGCGCGCCGTGTTTCTGGCTGACTTGCGGCAGCCAGAACAGCGCCGCCGCCAATGCCGGAACAACCCAGAAACCGAGGCCCAGCTCCCAGCGCTTGTCGAAGTGCTCGCTCAGCGGCACGGTCGCACCCGCCGCCATCGCCGCACCCAGGCAAAGGGCCATGGTGTAGACGCCGGTCATGGTCCCGGCCTGTTTCGGGAAATCGCGCTTGACGATGCCTGGCAGCAACACACCGATCACGCCGATGCTGGCACCGGCCAGCACACTGCCGGCAAACAAGCCGATCCCACCGAATGAACTGCGCAGGATGATCCCGCCAGCCAGTGTCAGAAGAATGCCCAGCACCACCCGCTCAGCCCCAAAACGTCTGGCCAGCAGCGGAGCCAGCGGCGCAAACAGGCCAAGGCAAAGCACCGGCAACGTGGTCAGCAATCCTGCCGCCGACGCCGACAAGCCGAGGGACTTCGAGACGTCGCTGAGCATCGGCGCCATGCTCGACAGCGCCGGGCGCAGGTTCAGCGCCACCAGAATCAGGCCCAGCAGCAACAGCCACGGCCGGCGCAGAACCGGGTGGGTCTGCTGAACCTGTTCGTCATCGGCCTCGGCATCGATCAGCAGTTCTTCCAGCTCTGCCGAACGTTTTGCGGCTGTGGATAAATTACTGCGCGGTATCGACTTCCCGGTTTCAAGGTTCATTGATCAACTGCCTCGACAAGGATTTGGCCCGCTCCGGGTCGCGTTGTTCGACGGCATCGAGCAACTCGATATGCAGGTCGAACACTTCCTGGCGGCGCGGGACGATGCTCAGGGTCTGGCGCAACTGCGCGCCGACGACGCTGGAGAAATAGCGATACAACTCGCTGAGAGTCGGGTTGTGCGCGGCGTCCACCAGGCGGCGGTGGAACACCAGATCGCAGGCGATGTAGGTGTCGAGATCGCCGTGGTAGTGACTGCCGCTGACACCCAGCGCCTCGCGCAATGCCACCAGGTCTTCATCGGTGCGGCGCATGGCTGCCAGGCCGATGGCCTCGACTTCGAGGATGTGCCGGGTTTCCCGGGCCTGCTCAAGGGAGCAACGGGACAACGCCTTCAGGGTATCGAGCGGATCGACCACCGCCCGCAGGTAACTGCCGTCACCCTGGCGGATTTCGATCAACCCGGAAAACGCCAACACGCGCATGGCTTCGCGCACGGTGTTGCGGCTGATGCCCAGTTCCGCCGACAACTCGGGCTCGGTGGGCAAACGCTGGCCAACTACCCAGATACCCTGGTTGATACGCTGGCGCAGTTGGTCCAGAGCCTGATCGACCAAGGATCGTTTTACCAACGGAGAGATTTCTGACATGGAATTCGCCCTCTCATCCAATCATAGGATGAATTTTCTGTCATGTTAGTCAACATATTCCAAGAGGGCAACCGTTCAGAATTGGCGCGTGATCAATGGAGTCGGTAGCACAACCCCCTGTGGGAGCGGGCTTGCTCGCGAAGGCGGCTTAACATTCAACGAGTATGTTGCCTGACACTCCGCTTTCGCGAGCAAGCCCGCTCCCACAGGGTTTTGCATTCGGACGTTAAATCGCGGGCAAAAATAAACCCGGAACTCAGTCCGGGTTTATTTCAGTGCCTGGGCTCGATCAATGCAGGATCTGGCTCAGGAACAGCTTGGTGCGATCATTCTGTGGGTGATCGAAGAAGTCGTTCGGCGCGGCCTGTTCGACGATTTCGCCCTTGTCCATGAAGATCACGCGGTTGGCCACGGTGCGGGCGAAGCCCATTTCGTGGGTCACGCAGAGCATGGTCATGCCGTCTTCGGCCAGGCCGATCATGGTGTCCAGTACCTCTTTCACCATCTCCGGGTCGAGTGCCGACGTCGGCTCGTCGAACAGCATGATTTTCGGCTTCATGCACAGCGCGCGGGCGATCGCCACACGCTGTTGCTGACCGCCGGACAACTGCCCCGGGTACTTATGCGCCTGCTCCGGAATGCGTACGCGTTCCAGATAGTGCATGGCGATTTCCTCGGCCTTGCGCTTGGGCATCTTGCGCACCCACATCGGCGCCAGCGTGCAGTTCTGCAGGATGGTCAGGTGCGGGAACAGGTTGAAATGCTGGAACACCATGCCGACTTCGCGGCGGATCGCTTCGATCTGCTTGAGGTCGTTGGTCAGTTCCACGCCATCGACCACGATGCGGCCCTGCTGGTGTTCTTCCAGGCGGTTGAGGCAGCGGATAGTGGTGGACTTGCCGGAACCCGACGGGCCGCACAACACGATACGCTCGCCCTGCTTGACGTTGAGGTTGATGTCTTTCAACACGTGGAACTGGCCGTACCACTTGTTCACGCCCTGCATCTGAATAATGCCTTCAGGGCTCACAGGCTTTTTATTTGCTTCGCTCATAAAAGAACTCCTAACGCTTGTGGCCTGTGTCGAGCTTGCGTTCCAGATGCATGGAATAGCGCGACATACCAAAACAGAAAATCCAGAACACCAGGGCCGCGAACACATAGCCTTCGGTGGCCATGCCCAGCCATTTCGGATCGGCGGCGGCTTGCTTGACGCTGTTGAGCAGATCGAACAGGCCGATGATGATCACAAGGCTCGTGTCCTTGAACAGCGCGATGAAGGTGTTGACGATGCCGGGGATCACCAGCTTCAGGGCTTGCGGCAGAATCACCAAGCCCATGCTGCGCCAGTAGCCCAGCCCCATCGCTGCAGCCGCTTCGTACTGCCCCTTGGGAATCGCTTGCAGACCACCGCGCACCACCTCGGCCACGTAGGCCGACTGGAACAGGATCACGCCGATCAGCGCCCGCAGCAGCTTGTCGAAATTCATGCCTTCAGGCAGGAACAGCGGCAGCATCACCGAGGACATGAACAGCACCGTGATCAACGGCACGCCGCGCCAGAACTCGATGAAGGTCACGCAGACCACTCGAATCGCCGGCATGTTCGATCGACGCCCCAGGGCAAGGACAATCCCCAGCGGCAAGGCACCGGCGATGCCGACGGTGGCGATCACCAGGGTCAGCATCAGGCCGCCCCATTGGCTGGTCGCCACCTGGGTCAGGCCGAAGACGCCGCCGTGCAGCAAGCACCAGGCAATGATCGGGTACAGCACCAGGAAGCTCAGGCCATACACGGCCTTGCGGTGAAAGCGCGAGATGAACAACGGCGCCACGCCAACGATCGCCAGCCACACGGTCAGGTCGACGCGCCAGCGCAGTTCCGGCGGGTAGTAGCCGTACATGAACTGGCCGAAGCGCTGCTGGATGAACACCCAGCAGGCGCCCTCCTTGGTGCAGTCGGCCTGGCTGGTGCCAACCCAGTTGGCATCGAGGATCGCCCACTGCAGGATCGGCGGGACAACCAGGTAAATCAGATAGAACGCAAACAGGGTCAACAGCGTGTTGAGCCAGCTGGAGAACATGTTCGCGCGCATCCACGCCACCACACCGATGCTGCTGCTCGGAGGGGGCATGTCAGGTTTGAAAGTATGAGTGCTCATGCGCTTTTCCTTACCGCTCGATCAGCGCAATGCGCTTGTTGTACCAGTTCATCAGCAGGGAAATGCTGATACTGATCGCCAGGTACACGCTCATGGTGATCGCAATCACCTCGATCGCCTGGCCGGTCTGGTTCAGCACCGTTCCTGCGAACAGCGAGACCATTTCCGGATAACCGATACCGGCCGCCAGCGAGGAGTTCTTCGCCAGGTTCAGGTATTGGCTGGTCAGCGGTGGAATGATCACGCGCAGGGCTTGCGGGATGATCACCTTGCGCAGGGTCGGACCATTGCGCAGGCCGAGGGAATGCGCCGCTTCGGTCTGGCCGTGGCTGACCGACTTGATGCCCGAACGCACGATCTCGGCGATGAACGCCGCGGTGTACACCGTCAGCGCCAGGGTCAAGGCCAGCAGTTCCGGGATCAGTACCCAACCGCCCACGAAGTTGAAGCCCTTGAGCTGCGGCATTTCCCAGTGCACAGGGGCGCCGAAAACCAGCGCGCAAAGGGCCGGAATCACCAGGAACAAGGCCAGGCCGGTCCAGAACTTGTGGAATGGCACGCCGGTGGCTTCGAAGCGCTTGTTGGCCCAGCGGCACATCAGCACGATGGCGACGATGGCGACTACAACGCTGATCACAAACGGCCAGAAACCATCCGCCATCAGCGCCGCCGGCATGTTCAGACCACGGCTGCTGACGAAGAAGGTATCGCCGAAGTTGTGGCTGTTACGCGGCCCAGGCATGGTCAGGAACACCGCGAAGTACCAGAACAGGATCTGCAGCAGCGGCGGAATGTTACGGAAGACTTCCACGTACACCGTCGCCACTTTGGCGATGATCCAGTTCTTCGACAGCCGCGCCACACCCACGATGAAACCCAGGATCGTCGCCAGGATCACGCCGATGAAGGTCACCAGCAGCGTGTTGAGCAGGCCGATGACAAACACCCGGGCGTATGTGTCCGCTTCGGTGTAGTCGATCAGGTGTTGAGCGATGCCGAAACCGGCACTGCGCTCGAGAAAGTCGAAACCGGAGGTAATGCCCCGGTGCTGCAGGTTGGTCTGGGTGTTATCGAACAGATACCAGCCCAGCGAGACCACCCCGATAATCGTGATGATCTGGAATACCCACGCACGCACTCGTGGATCGCTGAGGCTGAGCCTCTGCTTAGGTGCGCCGATTGAATTTTGCATGAAGTGCCCCGGAAATAATGGAACAGAACATCACCCGGTGGTTGGCCCACCGGGTGATAGAACCATCAGCGCACTGGTGGTGCGTATTGAATGCCGCCAGCGTTCCACAGAGCGTTCAGCCCGCGGTCGATTTCCAGCGGAGTACTCTTGCCGAGGTTTTTCTCGAACACTTCGCCGTAGTTACCCACTTGCTTGACGATCTGCACGACCCAGTCTTTCTTCACTTTCAGGTCTTTGCCGTATTCACCGTCGGTACCCAGCAGACGGGCAACATCCGGGTTCTTGGTGCCCTTGGCTTCGGCTTCGACGTTCTTCGAAGTGATGCCGGCTTCTTCAGCGTTGAGCATGGCGTAGCCAGTCCAGCGCGCGATGGCCAGCCACTCGTCGTCGCCATTACGCACGACCGGGCCCAGAGGCTCCTTGGAAATGGTTTCCGGCAGAACCACGTAGTCCTTCGGCGAAGCCAGCTTGCTGCGCTGGGCGAACAGCTGGGATTTGTCGGAGGTCAGTACGTCGCAACGACCGGATTCCAGCGACTTGGCGCTTTCGTCGGAGGTGTCGAAGGTGATCGGGGTGTATTTCAGGCCGTTGCCGCGGAAGTAGTCGGAAACGTTCAGCTCGGTAGTGGTACCGGCCTGGATGCAGATGGTTGCACCGTCCAGCTCTTTAGCGCTTTTCACGCCCAGCTTGTTGTTTACCAGGAAGCCGATGCCGTCGTAGTAAGTGATGAAGCCCGGGAATTTCAAGCCCATGCCCGCATCACGGGAGCTGGTCATTGTGGTGTTGCGCGACAGAATGTCGATTTCGCCGGACTGCAGCGCGGTGAAGCGCTCCTTGGCGTTCAACTGGCTGAACTTGACCTTGGTCGCGTCGCCGAAGACAGCCGCCGCCACTGCACGGCAGTAGTCAGCATCGATACCGACGATCTTGCCGGTGGAATCCGGAACCGAGAAGCCTGGCAGACCATCGCTGACGCCACACTGCACGAAACCTTTTTTCATCACTGCATCCAGGGTTGCGCCCGCCTGGGCAAACCCGCTGACACCGAGTACCGCGGCTGCAGTCACGATAGCCAGGGTGGATTTCAACATCTTCATTCAAACCTCCAGTTTTGCTCTTGTTGTGTCGGAGCGTGAGTCCTGTCGCACCCTTTTGAGGCGTAGTCGACCCGTGTTGGCTTGTTTTTGGGTCAACCGACGTAAGACGTTAGCTATGAGTCTAGTAGGAGAAAATCCACGTCATGGAAAACTCGCTCTCACCAGTCGGCCGAACGGGCTGTAGCCCTTTCACGTTCGCGAAGCCCCGTATCGGCCTTTGGCGAACATCCATCACCGGATTCTTTTCAATCCCACTAACAACCTCGGCCTGATAGTGTTACCGACAGGCGTAGGATTTTTCATACAGAGTTCGCCATAGCAAAGCCCGTACCACACCGCTCGCCGAAGCGGTTCAGCTGCAGGTCAATAGCAAAACTTGTAACCTTGCGACATCTTCGTAACTGATCAACCAGACACGCACTCAGCCCTCGCACTCAATGAGAGCGCACGCACACTTTTGGAGCAGCCATGACCAACCCCTTGATTCTTGAACCCGTCAAGACCGCAGACGCCTGCGTTATCTGGCTGCACGGCCTGGGTGCCGATCGCTACGACTTCCTGCCAGTGGCCGAAGCCCTGCAGGAATCCCTGTTGAGCACCCGCTTTGTTTTGCCCCAGGCGCCGAGCCGCGCCGTCACCATCAACGGCGGATACGAGATGCCGAGCTGGTACGACATATTGGCCATGAGCCCCGCGCGCGCGATCAACCGCGAGCAACTGGAGGAGTCTGCCGACTGGATCATCGAACTGATCGAATCGCAGAAAGCCAGCGGAATAGACGCCTCGCGGATTTTTCTGGCCGGTTTTTCCCAGGGCGGTGCCGTGGTGTTCCACACCGCGTTTCTGAAGTGGCAGGGACCGCTGGGTGGCGTCGTTGCCCTTTCTACTTATGCACCGACCTTCAGCGACGAACTGCAACTGTCCGCCAGCCAGCAGCGCATTCCGGTACTGTCGATGCACGGCCAATACGACGACGTGGTGCAGAACTCGATGGGACGCAGCGCCTACGAGCACTTGAAGCATCGTGGTGTCACCGTGACATGGCAGGAATACCCAATGGGCCACGAAGTGTTACCCGAGGAAATTCGCGACATCGGCACCTGGCTCACCGAGCGCTTGCGTTAATACTTCAGGTTCCTTTCTTTGTTTAAAGGTCCCTTTGATCCATCCCACTACGCCGCGCCCGATTCTTGCATTACACTGGCCGGCGTACATTCCTTAACCAATTGATGAGATGACCGTGCTCAAAGCACTCAAGAAAATGTTCGGTAAAAGCGAGACTGAGCAACTCGCGCCAGTCCCCAGCGCTCCGTCTCACGCTCCCAGCCACCGCACCGACGGTAATCAGCCTGAACGGACCGCCACCACGACGGCACCCAAGCATGAGCCCAAGCCCGCACCCGCTGCCCAGCCTGTAGCGATAGCAGCCCCGGAACAGCCGCTCAGCGAAACACCGAAACCCGCCAAACCGCGCCGCGAACCCAAGCCCAAGGCGCCGGTCATCCCATGGAAACTCGAAGACTTCGTTGTCGAGCCCCAGGAAGGCAAAACCCGCTTCCACGATTTCAAGCTGGCCCCTGAACTGATGCACGCCATCCAGGACCTGGGCTTCCCGTATTGCACACCGATCCAGGCACAGGTGCTGGGCTTCACGCTCGCCGGCAAAGATGCCATCGGCCGCGCCCAGACCGGTACCGGCAAAACCGCTGCGTTCCTGATCTCGATCATCACCCAGTTGCTGCAAACCCCGCCGCCGAAAGAGCGCTACATGGGTGAGCCACGGGCGCTGATCATCGCGCCGACCCGCGAACTGGTGGTGCAGATCGCCAAGGACGCCGCCGACCTGACCAAGTACACCGGCCTCAACGTCATGACCTTCGTCGGCGGCATGGACTTCGACAAGCAGCTCAAGCACCTCGAAGCCCGCCACTGCGACATCCTGGTGGCCACGCCGGGCCGCCTGCTGGACTTCAACCAGCGCGGCGACGTGCATCTGGACATGGTCGAAGTGATGGTGCTGGACGAAGCCGACCGCATGCTCGACATGGGCTTCATCCCGCAAGTGCGCCAGATCATTCGCCAGACGCCACCGAAGGCCGAGCGCCAGACGCTGCTGTTCTCCGCGACCTTCACCGAAGACGTGATGAACCTGGCCAAGCAATGGACCACCGACCCTGCCATCGTCGAAATCGAAGTCACCAACGTGGCCAACGAAAACGTCGAGCAGCACATCTACGCCGTGGCCGCTGCCGACAAGTACAAGCTGCTCTACAACCTGGTCAACGACAATGGCTGGGAACGCGTGATCGTGTTCGCCAACCGCAAGGATGAAGTGCGACGCATCGAAGAACGCCTGGTGCGCGACGGCATCAACGCTGCGCAACTGTCCGGCGACGTACCGCAGCACAAGCGCATCAAGACCCTCGAAGGTTTCCGCGAAGGCAAGATCCGCGTCCTGGTCGCCACCGACGTGGCCGGTCGCGGTATCCACATCGACGGCATCAGTCACGTAATCAACTTCACCCTGCCGGAAGTGCCGGACGACTACGTGCACCGCATCGGACGGACCGGTCGTGCTGGCGCCGACGGTGTGTCCATCAGCTTTGCCGGTGAAGACGATTCCTACCAGTTACCGTCCATCGAGGAAAAACTGGGGCGCAAGATCAGCTGTGAAACACCACCGACGCATCTGTTGCGGGCGGTTGAGCGCAAGCGCCCACACTAAAGGACGCTGAAAAGACAAGCGCAGCCGGAAACGGACTGCGCTTTTTTTTCGCCCGGATATTGTGAGATACAACTAAAAGTCCATAATGGACAAATTAGTTTACTTTCAGTCCCGGAGCCGACCATGTCCAATACGCCCCAAGTGATCAACCAGAACCAGGCTCGCGAGCTGCTGGCTCAGGTCGACGTGCCGCAGATCCTGCGCAAAATGTTCCGTGACCTGGCGGCCGGGCAAGCCGTGCAACCGGCACAACAACTGGTGGAATTTCCCCAGGGCGCCGGTGACTTCATCAACTACCTGGGTGTGTTGGCAGAAGACGGCGTGTACGGCATCAAGACTTCGCCGTACATCGTCCGTGAGCAGGGACCCTTGGTGACTGCATGGACTGTGCTGATGTCGATGCACACCGGCCAGCCGCTGTTGCTGTGCGACGCGGGTGAACTGACCACCGCACGCACCGCCGCGACCACCGCCGTGGCGGTCGATGCCCTCGCGCCGCTGACTGCCAATCGCCTGGCCATCATCGGCAGCGGCAAAGTGGCCCAGGCGCACCTGCATTACGTGAAAGGCCTGCGCGACTGGCAGAGCATCAGCCTGTACGCGCCGCACCTGAGCGATGATGCTCAAACCGTGAGCCTGCTGAAAAACATCGAGCCACGCCTGAACATCGTCGAGAGTCGCGAAGCTGCCGTGCAGGACGCCGACGTGATCATGCTCTGCACCTCATCCGCAGGTCCGGTGATCGACCCGTCGAGCTTGCGCAAACCGGCGCTGATCACCTCCATCAGTACCAACGCGCCGCGTGCCCACGAAGTGCCGCCGCAAAGCCTCAATGACATGCAGGTGTACTGCGACTATCGCCTGACCACTCCGGGCGCAGCCGGTGAAATGCTGATCGCCGGCGAACAACATGGCTGGGACAAGAGCGCGATTGTCGGCGACCTGCCGGACCTGCTCAGCGATAAAGTCCAGCGCCCCGGTTACGATCGGCATGTGTTTTTCCGCTCCATCGGCCTGGGCCTGGAAGACATTGCGCTGGCCAATGCCATCTACCAGCTGAATCACTAACAACGCGAAACCTGTGGGAGCGGGCTTGCTCGCGAATAGCGTCTGACATTCACCTGAGATATTGACTGTCAAACTGCTTTCGCGAGCAAGCCCGCTCCCACAGGGGATCACTACAATTTCAGCATCGCGCCTCACAGGAGACGTTCATGAGCCAGGCAGATTTCATCATCATCGGCGGCGGTATCGCCGGCGCTTCCACCGGTTTCTGGCTGTCGCAGCATGGCCGTGTGATCGTACTCGAACGCGAATCCCATCCGGCCTACCACTCCACCGGACGTTCGGCTGCCCTGTACACCGCCGCCTACGGCACCCCGCAGGTTCGCGCACTGACCCTGGCCAGCCGGGACTTTTTCGACAATCCGCCCAGCGGTTTCTGCGAACACCCGCTGCTGACGCCACGCGGCGAAATGACCGTGGATTTCACCGGCGACCCGGACGAACTGAACAGGCAATACCAGAGCGCGAAAGCCACGGTGCCGGAGATGCAATTGCTCAGCACCGACGAGGCCTGTGCGCTGGTACCTATCCTGCGCCGGGAAAAAGTCCACGGCGCGATCTACGATCCGACCGCCACCGACATCGACACCGATGCCCTGCATCAGGGATACCTGCGCGGCATCCGCCGCAATCAGGGCGAAGTCCACACCGACGCCGAAGTCGTCAGCCTGAGCCGCGATGACCAGGGTATCTGGCACGTCCAGACCGGCACTCAGACGTTCAGCGCCCCGGTCATCATCAACGCCGCCGGCGCCTGGGCCGACAGGATCGGCGAACTGGCCGGCGCAAGGCCCCTGGGCCTGCAACCGAAACGCCGCGCCGCGTTCATCTTCGCCGGCCCGGAGGGCGTGGACATCCATCATTGGCCAATGCTGGTAAGCCTCGACGAATCGTTCTACATGAAACCCGACGCCGGGATGTTCCTCGGTTCGCCGGCCAACGCCGACCCGGTGGAGCCCCATGACGTACAGCCTGAAGAGCTGGACATCGCCATGGGCATCTACCAGATCGAAGAAGCCACGACCCTGACCATTCGCCGCCCGACCCGCACCTGGGCCGGCCTGCGCAGCTTCGTCAGCGACGGCGATTTGCTGTCCGGTTTCGATCCACAGGTGCCAGGGCTGTTCTGGGTCGCGGCGCAAGGCGGGTATGGCATCCAGACTTCGCCGGCCATGGGCCAGGCCAGCGCCGCACTGGTGCGCGGTGCAGCGTTGCCCGAGTCGCTCGGCCGGTTTGGCCTGAATGCCGACATGCTCTCCCCTGCCCGCCTCGGCTGAGCCTGATCCTCAGGTGACGTGCCCCCACGATTACGGCACACTTTCAGCGCCCCTTTGATGGGGCGCTGACGCTGCCTGGAGTTCCACTGTATGAACGCCCCCGAAAAAGACTCGGCCCTGGACGACACTTCCCTGGATAACTTCCACGCGATCGCCGACGCCATCGCCACGTTGTTTTTCCCCCACGCCGAAGTGGTGCTGCACGACCTGCGCACGCAAAAGGTTGACTACATCGCCAACAACCTGTCCAAGCGGGAAATCGGCGACGATTCGGCGCTGGAAGACATGCTCAGCGACGATGTCAGCGAACGAAACATCGGGCCGTACGAAAAGCTCAATTGGGATGGCCAGAAGATTCGCAGCCTAAGCACGGTACTGCGCGACAGCGAAGGTCATCCGCTGGCGGTGCTGTGCATCAACCTGAATATTTCGCTGTTCGAGAATGCCAAGGCCGCTTTGGACCTGTTCCTGTCGCCGACCAAACTGATCCCGCAACCGGATGCACTGTTCCGCGATGACTGGCAGGAGCGGATCAACACCTTCCTCCACGCCTGGCTGCGCGAACGTCAGTTGAGCCTGAACCTGCTGACCCGCGACCACAAACGTGAGCTGGTGCTGGCGTTGCACGCCGAAGGCGCGTTCAAGGGCAAAAGCGCATCGAACTACGTGGCCAATGTGCTGAACATGGGCCGGGCGACGGTGTACAAGCATTTGAAGGAATTGAAGGGCTAGGCCCTGAGATTTGTATTGCTGGATCTGGCCGTTTCGCGAGCAAGCCCGCTCCCACACTGGCTCTGCGTCGAACACAAAATCTGTGTTTGAGGGAGATCCAATGTGGGAGCGGGCTTGCTCGCGAAAGCGGAATATCAGTCGCCGTAAATGTCGGACTTGAAGTACTTGTCCGAAATCTTCTGATACTCACCACTGGCACGAATGCCATCAATGGCCGTGTTCAGCTCGCTGACCAGTTCAGTGTTGCCCTTGCGCACGGCAATCCCGGCCCCCTCGCCCACATACTTCGGATCTTTCAGCTCCGGCCCGACAAAGGCATAACCCTTGCCACGCGGCATCGACAGGAAGTCATTGAGTGGAATGGTGTCGGCAAAAATCGCGTCGAGGCGACCAGCCGCCAGGTCCATGTAGATTTCTTCGTTGTTGCTGTAGCGCTTGACGTTGATGCCCTTGGGCTCGAACACCTCGGTAGCGTAACGGTCCGTGGTGGTGGCGCGCTGCACGCCGACGGTCTTGCCCTTGAGGCTGGCGTACTGGTCATCCACCACCGCGCCGTCCTTCATCACCAGGCGCGACGAGGTGAAATAGTACTTGTGGGTGAAGTCCACCGACTTCTTGCGGTCTTCGTTGATGGTCATGGACGACAGCGCCATGTCGATTTTCTTCACCTTCAGAGAAGGAATCAGACCGTCGAACTCGCCTTCGACCCACACACACTTGACCTTCATCTGCGCGCACAGGGCATTGCCGATGTCATAGTCGAAACCGACGATCTCTCCTTTGTCGGTTTTCGAAGCGAACGGTGGATACGCGGCTTCGATGCCGATGCGCAGGGTTTTCTCGGCGGCGAACACAGAACTGCACGCCAACAGGCTCAGGGCCAGACCGGTGATGAGGGGAAACTTCTTCATGTTCGTTTTCTCGCGGTTGTTGTTGGTTTGGCAAGACAGAAGAAAAAGCTGAAATGGGGTGGAAACTTTTTTGTACTTATAATTCCATCTTGGACTTTTATGTATTGGTCGTCAATCAGGCAAATGCAGCCCGTGCCGGCCGATGGTCGGGTGGTTTGTCAGGAAAGTTTTGGCTGCAACTGATGGCCTCTTCGCGAGCAAGCCCGCTCCCACAGGGATTGCGCTGTACCTGTGGGAGCGGGCTTGCTCGCGAAGGCTGACTTGAGAGCGCCGCAGGAGTTACTGCTTCCAGCGATCCGCCGCCGCATGATCGCTGTCACGCCCTTCCACCCAACGCGGCCCGTCGCTGGTGTTTTCCTTTTTCCAGAACGGCGCGCGGGTTTTCAGGTAATCCATGACAAAGGCGCAGGCGTCGAATGCCGCCTGGCGATGGGCGCTGGCCGCGCCGACGAAGACAATCGGCTCGCCCGGCTCCAGGGCGCCGATGCGGTGCAGCACTTCCAGTTTGAGCAGCGGCCAGCGCTGCTCCGCCTCGATGGCGATCTTGCCCAAGGCTTTTTCAGTCATGCCGGGATAGTGTTCGAGGAACATCCCGGCGACGTCCAGACCGTCATTGAAGTCGCGCACATAGCCGACAAAGCTCACCACCGCACCCACACCGACATTGGCGTCGTGCATGGCGTTGACCTCGGCGCCCGGATCGAACGGCGTGGACTGCACGCGAATGGCCATGGTTCAGCCTCCGGTCACGGTCGGGAAGAACGCCACTTCATCGCCCTCGCTGACCGGCTCGTCGAGCTGGCAGAGGTCTTCGTTACGGGCGCACATCAGGTTCTGCTCGCGCAATACCTCGGCACCGTCACGCAGGGCCAACAGGGCTCGGACATCGTCGACGGTGGCGAAGTTGCCTTCAACCTTCACCGAGTCCAGCCCCAGCGCTTCACGATAACGGGCGAAAAACTTCACGGTCACGTTCATGGCTGCTCCGCCTGGAAATGTCCGCTCTTGCCGCCGACCTTCTCCAGCAGACGCACGCTTTCGATGGTCATGCCGCGGTCCACGGCCTTGCACATGTCGTAGATGGTCAGCGCGGCGACACTGGCGGCGGTCAGGGCCTCCATCTCGACGCCGGTCTGCCCGGACAGCTTGCAGCGCGCCACGATGCGCACCGAATCGTCGCCTTCGGCACTGAGCTCGACCTTGACGCCGGTCAGCATCAGCGGATGGCACAGGGGAATCAGATCACTGGTTTTCTTCGCCGCCTGGATGCCGGCAATGCGCGCCACGGCAAACACATCACCCTTGGGGTGGCCGCCGCTGACGATCATCTGCAGGGTCTCGGGCAGCATGCGCACCAGCGCTTGGGCCGTCGCCTCACGGAACGTCACGGCTTTTTCAGTGACGTCGACCATGTTGGCGCGGCCTTGGGAATCGAGATGAGTCAGCACGGGATTACTCCTGATCAGGAGCGTCGATTGTAAACCTGTGGGTCAATTTTTCGCACGCACGATTGTCGGCCCACCACAAACCAATGTGGGAGCGGGCTTGCTCGCGAAAGCGGCAGGTCAGTCAATGCATGGGTGACTGATCCACCGCATTCGCGAGCAAGCCCGCTCCCACAGGTTTTTCATACTTCCACAAAAACCGGGCGGCTGTAGGGCCGCCCGGTTTCGGTGGACAATTACAAATGCGATTCGGCGTATTCGGCCAGGATCGAGCGTGGTACCCCTTGCAAGGTGATGTGCACCCCGTTCGGGAAGTCCTTGAAGCGTTCAGTGAGGTAGGTCAGCCCGGAGCTGGTCGCGGACAGGTAAGGGGTGTCGATCTGTGCCAGGTTGCCCAGGCACACCACTTTGGAACCGGCGCCGGCACGGGTGATGATGGTTTTCATCTGGTGCGGTGTGAGGTTCTGGCATTCGTCGATCAGGATCAGGCTCTGCTGGAAGCTGCGGCCCCGGATGTAGTTGAGGGATTTGAACTGCAACGGCACTTTGCTGAGGATGTAGTCGACGCTGCCATGGGTGCTTTCGTCATCCATGTGCAAGGCTTCGAGGTTGTCGGTGATGGCGCCCAGCCATGGCTCCATTTTTTCCGCCTCGGTGCCGGGCAGGAAGCCGATTTCCTGGTCCAGGCCCTGCACGCTGCGGGTGGCGATGATGCGGCGATAACGTTTGCTGACCATGGTCTGTTCGATCGCAGCGGCCAGCGCCAGGATGGTTTTACCCGAGCCTGCGGCACCCGACAGGTTGACCAGGTGGATGTCCGGATCGAGCAAGGCGTACAACGCCAGGCTCTGATAGATATCACGCGGTTTCAGGCCCCAGGCCTCCTGGTGCAGCAGCGGTTCCTGGTGCAGGTCGAGGATCAGCAAGCGGTCCTCTTCGATCTCCTTGATCCAGCCGACAAAGCCCTGTTCATCAATGATGAATTCATTGATGTGCACCGCCGGCAGGTTGTCGATCAACTGCACCTGATGCCAGGTGCGGCCGTGGTCCTGACGGGTTTCAACCTTGCTCACGCGGTCCCAGAAAGAGCCGGTCATGTTGTGGTAGCCATTGGGCAGCAAGGACACGTCATCGACCAGCTGGTCGGTGCTGTAGTCCTCGGCCGCGATCCCGCAGGCGCGCGCCTTGAGGCGCATGTTGATGTCTTTGGTGACCAGCACCACGGGCTTCTTCGGGTCGCGTGTGTGCAGATCGATCAGTTGATTGATGATTTTGTTGTCATTCAGGTGCTCGGGCAGAATCAGGTTCGGCTCGGCATGCTTGCTCATCAGAATTGACAGCAAACCCTTGGGTCCGCTTTTGCCACGCTGGATCGGCACACCCTGCTCGACGTCCTCGGGTGAGGCATCGCCCAGGGTCTTGTCGATCAGGCGGATGGCCTGGCGGCATTCGGCGGCAACGCTATGATGCCCGCTCTTGAGCTTGTCGAGCTCTTCAAGCACGGTCATCGGGATTGCGACGTGGTGTTCTTCGAAGTTGAGCAGCGCGTTTGGATCGTGAATCAATACGTTGGTATCGAGTACATAAAGGATTGGCTGGTTGGAAGAAGAGCTACGTCCGTGATCATCCATACTCGGTCACCTTTGTGGGAGCCATTCGACGCAATACCCTGACGGTGCTGCGCCTCGAAGTGACTGCCGAATACACCTGCGGGGACTCAAGTGTTTTGCCTGCATAGCTGGGTCTTGGGAGACGCCACCTGTGTTGCAGGTTTCGGCGGTCTGTCTTCGTAATACTCCAAAACGTGTGACAGAAAAAAGCACTTTGACGCTTTTTTGAAGTTTATTTTTCAGAGTGACCAATAACACTTGGCGGACTGCCATCACCCGTTTACAGTCGGAAGTCCACCTGCAACGAATCTCCGTCCAAAATCACAAAAAACCCAATGTTTACTGGGTTTGGCCGTTTCAGCGAAACGCATCCTGGCAATCCTCCCAACCGATCCCGACCGGCGCCGTTTGCGTGACCAGCCACGGCAACGCCGTTTTCACCCCATCCTGCTTCACATTGAAATTGATGACCCCATGCCGCCACAGCAGCATCAGGGTCAGCACCCGTTGCGCACTCGGGTTGCCCTTGAGTTTGCCGGCGCCGTCCTGGGCGTCGATGTCCCACAGCGCTACCTGCAAACCCTGAGCCTTGAAGAAGCCTTCGGCATCGGAACGGCGCTGGCCATCGGGCGGACGGAACAGTGGCACGAAGTTCTCCGGCAGTTTGCTTTTGACCAGTTCGGCGCTGCGGCGCACCGAGTCCTGCCAGTCCTGCCAGTGACTGTGGGAGCGAAATTCCCAGCCTTGCACGCCGATGCACTGGGTCGAGTAGGTCGCTTGCAGGTGACTCACCGATTGCTCGGCCAAACGGGACTGGATGTCCTTGCCGAGGACGAAGAACGTCCCGCTCATGTTCGACTTGCGCAGGTACTCGGTGACCCAGGTGGTATTGTCCGGCGCGGCGTTGGCTGCACTGTCGAAGGTCAGCAGAAACAGCCGGTCGTGCATCCCGTCGCCGGAGCGCTCATAGTCGCCAAAATGATCGACTTCGCTGCTGGTTTGCGGAAACAGGGCGGCCTTGCGCAATTGTTCGTCCAGGTACTGGGTGTGGAACACACGACTCGGTTCGGCCCACTTGATGTAGTAGCTGTCTGCACTGACCTGGAACTTGGCGGCTTGTTCGCGCAGGGTGGGCATGTCTTCGACCAGAAAACAGAACGACGCATCCTGGTCGCAACTCTGTTGGGCGTAGTTGTAGTTGGCCAGCAGCCGTTGCCACAGATGCTGGCGAACCCGGTTGACCGATTCCAGGTTGATCCTACGCAAGCCCAGGCGCTGGGCCATGGCGGGCTCGTCCAGCGCTTCGCTGGCCAACAGCACACTGGAAAACATGAGGATCTCGGCCCTCGACGCCACGTCGAACAGCGTTGGACTGACGAGTTTTTCTGGCCAGGTGCTGCGATCAAGCGTCGCCACATCGCCCGGTGCCGCGATGGCAGCGACGCTCAGTAGCCAGATCGAGATGAGAAAAGCGATACGCAATGGGATGTCTCCATAACAAAACCCGCGCGGCACTATAGCTGATCGCGGCCCTCATTCCCGCAGCAACCCCAATCTCCTGTGGGAGCGAGCTTGCTCGCGATGACGGTGCATCAGCCAACATCTTTTCCGAATGTCAGACCGCTATCGCGAGCAAGCTCGCTCCCACAGGGTTTGGTGCAAAGCCACCGGCCATCCACCTATGGACGCCATAGCTGGAGTCGACGCCGACAACCCCCTAGAATCGCCGCCACGATTAAAGGAGACGACTCATGCTGATGGTGATTTCACCCGCCAAGACCCTCGATTATGAAACACCGCCGGCGACCCAGCGCTTCACCCAGCCGCAGTACCTCGACCACTCCCAGGAGCTGATCCTGCAGTTGCGCGAGTTGTCCCCGGCACAGATCAGCGAATTGATGCACGTTTCCGACAAGATCGGCGGGCTCAACGCCGCGCGCTTCGGCAGCTGGACGCCCGCGTTCACCCCGGAAAACGCCAAGCAGGCGCTGCTGGCCTTCAAGGGCGATGTGTACACAGGCCTGAATGCACAAACCTTCAGCGAAGCCGATTTTGACTATGCCCAGCAGCATCTGCGCATGTTGTCCGGCCTGTACGGCCTGCTGCGTCCACTGGACCTGATGCAACCCTATCGGCTGGAAATGGGCACCAAATTGCCCAACGCCCGGGGCAAGGACCTGTATGCCTTCTGGGGTACACGCATCAGCGAATGGCTGAACGAAGCGCTGGTCGATCAAGGCGATGACGTGCTGCTCAACCTGGCGTCCAACGAGTATTTCTCGGCGGTCAAACGCAACGCCTTGAACGCACGCATCATCAATACCGAGTTCAAGGACCTGAAGAACGGCCAGTACAAGATCATCAGTTTCTACGCGAAAAAGGCTCGCGGCTTGATGAGCCGCTTCGTCATCGAAGAACGCATCAACGATCCGGCCACCCTCAAGCAATTCGACGTTCAAGGCTATCGCTACAGCGCTGAACAGTCCAAACCGGACAACCTGGTGTTTCTGCGCGATCACGCACCAGAGTGATGCAGCCGGTCGGCGCATGAGCGAACAACCCCTCATGCGCTGCCCATTGATCGTCCGACAATTCCCCCTCTAATCGCCAACCTATTGGCGTCAAAAAACCATTAATCATTTCCTAACTTTAGTTTCACTCGACTTCAATCATTTTTTTGCGTAGTGGCACTGACTTTTTTTAACAGTAGTGGCAAAAAACTATCCGACCCAATTATCAGCCTATATATCAAGGGCCAAACGGCAAGTGCTATCAATATGAGAGCAGTGCCATCTTTCTCAATATTTCAAGAAATTTCAGATTTCACGATGAGCGGACTGGAACTATGTCCAAACGTGCCGTTCATACCACTGGTAACGATTCTCGCCGTGCCTGTACGAGATAACTTACGCAGATAAGCGATTCTTGTAGCCAAGTTGCAATACTAACTTGCGCTGACTAATCACTGATTTGAGCAACTGCAAGCGGACAGGAGATAACGCAGCATGACTATCCCCTACAAGGCCACGGCTGTGCCCCTATAAACGTGCTCACCCGAGCACCCAACCGCTTGATCTACGGGCTTCCGGCCTGAGATCGAGCGTGCAAGGCCGTTGCACCTGCATCCTTCGAAAGGAGGATCGGCTGCATAACAGGGCAAATCATAACAACAAGGCCTAGTTGCGCACCCCTTGAGTGCATTTATTTAGACACTCGTAACTTATATGCCAGCACACGGCATTGCTGCGCCTGTAAGGCGCACTTGCGAGTGCACTAAAACACGCTGAACACCATTAACTCCGGCCATCTAAATGGCTTGATCAATACAGAGGTAATTGCGATGCGCATCAGCATATTTGGTTTGGGTTACGTTGGCGCAGTATGTGCCGGTTGCCTGTCTGCACGGGGTCATGACGTCGTTGGCGTCGATGTGGCCAAAGACAAGATCGATATGATCAATGCCGGCAAATCGCCGATTGTTGAACCAGGCCTGGGCGAACTTCTGGCCCAGGGCATCCAGACCGGTCGCCTGCGTGGCACCACCAACTTCGCCGAGGCGATTCGCGACACCGACCTGTCGATGATCTGCGTGGGCACGCCGAGCAAAAAGAACGGCGACCTGGAACTGAACTACATCGAGGCAGTGTGCCGCGAAATCGGTTTTGTCCTGCGTGACAAGACCACCCGCCACACCATCGTCGTGCGCAGCACCGTGTTGCCGGGCACCGTGGCCAACGTGGTCATCCCGATTCTCGAAGACTGCTCCGGCAAGAAGGCCGGTGTTGATTTCGGCGTGGCCGTGAACCCTGAGTTCCTGCGCGAAAGCACCGCCATCGCCGACTACGACCAGCCGCCAATGACCGTCATCGGCGAGTTCGACAAAGCGTCCGGTGACGTTCTGCAATCGCTGTACGAAGAACTCGACGCGCCGATCATCCGCAAGGACATCGCGGTCGCCGAGATGATCAAGTACACCTGCAACGTGTGGCACGCCACCAAGGTCACCTTCGCCAACGAAATCGGCAACATCGCCAAGGCGGTCGGCGTCGACGGTCGCGAAGTGATGGACGTGGTCTGCCAGGACAAGACCCTCAACCTGTCCCAGTACTACATGCGCCCGGGCTTCGCCTTCGGCGGCTCGTGCCTGCCAAAGGACGTGCGTGCACTGACCTACCGCGCAAGCTCCCTGGACGTGGAAGCGCCATTGCTCAACTCGCTGATGCGCAGCAACGAATCCCAGGTGCAGAACGCTTTCGACATCGTTTCCAGCCACGACAAACGCAAAGTCGCCCTGCTGGGCCTGAGCTTCAAGGCCGGTACCGACGACCTGCGCGAAAGCCCGCTGGTTGACCTGGCGGAAATGCTGATCGGCAAGGGCTACGACCTGAGCATCTACGACAGCAACGTCGAGTACGCCCGCGTTCACGGTGCCAACAAGGACTACATCGAGTCGAAGATCCCGCACGTCTCGTCCTTGCTCAACGCCGACTTCGACGCGGTGATCAACAACTCCGACGTGATCATCCTCGGCAACCGTGACGAGAAATTCCGTGCCCTGGTGCAGGACGTTCCACACGGCAAGCAGGTGATCGACCTGGTGGGCTTCATGTCCAAGGCCACCAGCGTCAACGGTCGCACCGAAGGCATCTGCTGGTAAGCCCCTTGTAGGAGCGAGCTTGCTCGCGATGCACCTGAGAACACCGCTGGGTATCAGATACCCAGCGTCATCGTTGGCGACCATCGCGAGCAAGCTCGCTCCTACAGGTTTGTACGCCTGCGTTAACCCGAGATCTAGACGGATGCAGATTATGCACAGGCTAAAGCACGGCCTACTCCAGGCCGCCGGTTGGCTGTTCTACCTGAGTTTACTGATGGGCCTCGCCATGGCGTTGCCCCTGTCCACGTTCGACTCCGAGTCGAAGGACTTCATTTTCCTGATTGGCGCCGTGGGTATCTGGCGCTACTCGATGGGTGCCACGCACTTTGTGCGCGGCATGATTTTTCTGTACATCGTCTACCCGCACCTGCGGCGCAAAGTGCGCAAGCTGGGCAAAGCGGCTGACCCGTCCCATGTGTTTCTGATGGTCACCAGCTTTCGTATCGATGCGCTGACCACTGCGCAGGTCTACAGCTCGGTGATCCGCGAAGCCATCGACTGCGACCTGCCGACCACCGTGGTCTGCTCCATCGTGGAAATGTCCGATGAGCTGCTGGTCAAAAGCCTGTGGAACCGGATGAACCCACCGGCCCGGGTCAAGCTCGACTTCGTGCGCATTCCCGGCACCGGCAAGCGCGATGGCCTGGCCTACGGCTTCCGCGCCATCTCCCGGCACCTGCCGGACGATCGCGCCGTGGTCGCAGTGATCGATGGTGACACCGTGCTCGGCGAAGGCGTAGTGCGCAAGACCGTGCCGTGGTTCCAGTTGTTCGGAAACGTCGGCGGCCTGACCACCAACGAATTCTGCGAAGTGCGCGGCGGCTACATCATGAGCGAATGGCACAAGCTGCGTTTCGCCCAGCGCCACATCAACATGTGCTCGATGGCCCTGTCCAAGCGCGTGCTGACCATGACCGGGCGCATGTCGGTGTTCCGCGCCACCGTGGTCACCAACCCGGAATTCATCGCCGACGTGGAAAGCGACTCGCTGCAACACTGGCGCCTGGGTCGCTTCAAATTCCTTACCGGCGATGACAAGTCGAGCTGGTTCAGCCTGATGCGCCTGGGCTACGACACGTTCTACGTGCCCGACGCGGCGATCAACACCGTTGAACACCCGCCGGAAAAGAGCTTCATCAAGGCCAGTCGCAAACTGATGTTCCGCTGGTACGGCAACAACCTGCGGCAGAACTCCCGTGCCCTGGGCCTGGGGATCAAACGCCTCGGCATGTTCACTTCGGTGGTGCTGTTCGACCAGCGCGTGTCGATGTGGACCTCGCTGCTGGGCCTTACCGTGGCGCTGATCGCCAGCTTCAAGTACGGCACCGCGTTCATCCTGGTGTACCTGCTGTGGATCGGCATCACCCGGTTCATCCTGACCTTGTTGCTGTCGTGCTCCGGACACCGGATCGGCCCGGCCTACCCGGCGATTCTCTATTACAACCAGATCGTCGGCGCGCTGGTGAAGATCTACGTGTTCTTCCGCCTCGACCAACAGTCCTGGACTCGCCAACCCACTTCTCTGACCCGTGATCTCGCCAGCTTTCAACGTTGGTTCAACACCTGGTCGTCTCGGACCATGACCTTCTCTGCCGGCAGCATTTTTGTCGCCGTGCTGCTGTTGATGGTCTGACCGCCCCCTTATTGAATTAACCAGGAAATCGCCCTTATGAATACCGCCGTCAACGCCAACGTAGTGCACGAATCCGAAGCCCAGCGCCAACACGCCCGCGTGAAAATCCCGGCCAAGTTGCGCTTCTTCGGCCCTGACCGGACACCGGTCGAAGCCCGGGTGATCGACCTTTCCGCCGGTGGCCTGGCGTTCAACGCCGGCCAGTTGCCGCTGAAAATTGGCGATGTGTACAAGGCCCGCCTGCAATTCGTCATCGACAACCTCGGCCTGGCCATGGACGTCGAGTTGCAGGTCCGCTCCTTCGACCGCGAAACCGGACGTGCCGGCTGCCAGTTCCAGAACCTGGAACCACGGGACATCTCGACCCTGCGCCACCTGATCACTTCGCACCTGGCTGGCGACATCGTCAGCGTGGGTGAAATGCTGGCGACTCTGCAGCGCGACAACTTCACCAAGGCACGCAAGGTCAAGGACGGTGGCCATGGCATGTCCGCGTTCGGACGCCTGAAAGCCGTGACATTCAGCCTGGGGATCTTCGCTGTCGGCCTGGCCGCCTTCGGTTTTGTTTTCAAATCGGTGTACGGCATGTACTTCGTCAGCCATGCCCAGGCCGGACTGGTCAGCGTGCCGGGCGTGAACATCACCATGCCTCGCGACGGTACCGTACAGAGCCTGGTGAAAGCCGACGGCGTAGCCGCCAAGGGCGCACCGCTGGCGACTTTCAGCACCAGCATGCTCGACGTGCTCAAGGGCCATCTGGACGAAGACCAACTGCAACCGGCCAAGGTTGCAGAACTGTTCGGCAAGCAGATGACCGGCACCCTGACCTCGCCTTGCGATTGCACCGTGGCCCAGCAAATGGTCGCCGACGGTCAGTACGCCAGCAAGGGCGACGTGATCTTCCAACTGGTCCCGCGGGGCGGCGAAGCCAATGTTGAAGCGCGCTTCTCCTATCGCCAGTTCGGCGACGTACGCCCGGGTGCTTCGGTGCGCTTCCAGATCGCCGGCGAAGACAAGAGCCGCACCGGCAAGATCGTCAGCAGCACCAGCCTGAAAAGCGCCGACCTGTCCTCGGACATCCGCGTGCTGATCCAGCCGGACGAAACCCTGGACAGCGCCCTCGCCGGCCGCCCGGTGGAAGTCAGCAGCGACCGTGGCCCGAACCTGAACTGGCTGATCGACAAAGCCATGGCTGTCGGTCTTTAAGTCGAGGATATGCCTGTGACTACTCCAAATTTTCTGAACACACCACATCCCCTGTGGGAGCGAGCTTGCTCGCGAATGCGGTTTAGCATTCAGAATCAATGCTTGCTGACACACCGCTTTCGCGAGCAAGCCCGCTCCCACATGGGCTCGCTGTGTGCCGTGGCATTGGCGGTGAGCCTCGCCGGTTGCGCCGGCCTCCCCGACCAGCGCCTGGCCAACGAAGCGCTCAAGCGCGGCGATACCGCCACCGCTGCGGCGAACTACCGACAACTGGCAGACCTGGGCTACAGCGAAGCACAGGTCGGCCTGGCCGATATCCAGGTCGACAGCCATGACCCGGCGCAGATGAAACAGGCCGAGGCGACTTACCGCGCCGCGGCCAGCGTTTCGCCGCGCGCCCAGGCACGCCTCGGTCGCCTGCTGGTGGCCAAGCCCGGTTCCACCGAAGCCGAGCAGCACGAGGCCGAAACCCTGTTGAAAAAAGCCGCCGCCGCGGGCGAAGGCAACACGCTGATTCCGCTGGCGATGCTGTACCTGCAATACCCGCACAGCTTTCCCAACGTGAATGCCCAGCAGCAGATCAGCCAATGGCGTGCCGAGAACAAGCCGGAAGCCGGCTTGGCGCAAGTGCTGCTCTATCGCACCCAGGGCACCTACGACCAGCATCTGGATGACGTGGAAAAGATCTGCAAGGGCGCGCTCAACACCAGCGACATCTGCTACGTCGAACTGGCCACGGTCTACCAGAAACAAGCCAAGCCAGAGCAACAGGCCGAGCTGATCAAGCAGATGCAAGCGGCTCACGCTCGCGGCACCGTGTCCGCGCAACGGGTCGACAGCGTCGCCCGTGTGCTCGCCGATGCGACCCTGGGCAAGACCGACGAGAAGACCGCGCAATCGCTGCTCGAACCGATCGCACCCGGCTACCCGGCGTCGTGGGTCACCCTGGCGCAGTTGATCTACGACTTCCCCGAACTGGGCGACGTCGACCAGATGATGAAGTACCTGGACAACGGCCGCGCCGCCGACCAGCCACGCGCCGAACTGTTGCTGGGCAAGCTCTACTACGAAGGCAAGATGGTCCCGGCCGACGCCAAGGTCGCCGAAGAACACTTCCAGAAAGCCGTCGGCCGCGAAGTCGCCGCCGATTACTACCTCGGCCAGATCTACCGCCGTGGCTACCTGGGCAAGGTCTATCCGCAGAAGGCGCTGGATCACCTGTTGACCGCTGCGCGCAACGGCCAGAACAGCGCCGACTTCGCCATCGCCCAGCTGTTTTCCCAAGGCAAAGGCACCAAGCCCGACCCGCTCAACGCGTACGTCTTCAGCCAATTGGCCAAGGCGCAGAACACCCCGCAAGCCACTGAGCTTGCACAAACACTCGAAGCGCAACTGCCACCTGCGCAGCTGGCCGAGGCCCAGCGCCTGTTGAAACAGGAACAGGCGGTTCGCGGCAACTTGAGCCAGAACACGCTGCAAATGCATGCCCTGCAAGAAGAAGATGGCGAGGAATCCCTATGAAGTTGAATCCATTCATGAAGGCCGGCATCGGCCTGACGTTCGCGCTGATCTGGTCTTGCCCGACACTGGCAGCGATGACTGAAGAAACCAAGAACTTCGGCCTGGACGTGAAAATCACCGGCCAGTCCGAAGACGACCGTGACCTCGGCACCCAGCGCGGCGGCGACGTCAACGGCGTCGGCCTTGACCTGCGCCCGTGGGTGTATGGCGAAAGCGGCGCGTGGAGCGCTTACGCCATGGGTCAGGCGGTGACGTCCACCGACATCATCGAGACCGACACACTGCAAGAGTCCGAAGGCACCGAGAACACCAGCAACAATGACCGCAAAACCAAGAAGAACTACCTGGCGATGCGCGAATTCTGGGTCGGCTACAGGGGTTTCACGCCCTACCCCGGCGAGATCCTGAAATTCGGTCGTCAGCGTCTGCACAACGACGACGGTCAATGGCGCGATACCAACATCGAAGCCCTGAACTGGACCTTCGACACCACCTTGTTGCGCGCCAACGCCGGTGTCGCCGAGCGCTTCAGCGAGTACCGCACTGACCTGAAAGAACTGTCCCCCAAGGACAAGGATCGCCTGCACGCCTACGCCGATGCCGAATACCAATGGACACCGGGTCACTGGGCCGGCATTCGCGGTCACCACACTCACGATGACGGCAAGCTCGACTATCCGGAACCGGGCGTACCTTCCGATTCGCTGGACAAAAAACAGAATGGCGACATCAGCTGGCTGGGCTTGCAGGCCAACAGCGATGCCTACAACTGGCGCAACACCAATACCGTCAACTACTGGGGCAGCATCACCGGCATGAGTGGCGACCGCGACACGGTCAACCCGCTGAACGCTGATGGCACCGCCCCCGCACAACCCAAGAGCAGCGGCAATGTCGATGGCTGGGCCACCGACCTGGGCGTGCGCCTGCGCCTCGATCCGCAATGGCAAGTCGGTGCGGCCTACGCCCGGGCCAGCGCCGATTACGAACAGAACGGCCTGGAAAGCAACCGCTCGAACTACACCGGTACACGTTCACGCGTGCACCGTTTCGGCGAAGCCTTCCGTGGCGAAATGAACAACATGCAATCGGCCACGCTGTTCGGTTCGTGGATGCTCAACGACGAGTACGACGCCAGCCTGATCTACCACAAATTCTGGCGCGTCGACGGCAACAAGCCGATCACCAGCGACGGCATCGATGCCGTGCAGAACAACACCGACGACGTGACCGGCGCCGTGTTGTCCAGCACCTCCCTGCCGCTGAACGATGGCGAAAAAGACCTTGGCCAGGAAATGGATCTGGTCGTCACCAAGTACTTCAAGCAAGGCCTGTTGCCAGCGGCGTTGAGCCAGAAGATCGATGAACCTTCGGCCCTGGTGCGGTTCCGTGGCGGTGTGTTCAAGCCCGGCGACGCCTATGGCAAAGAAGTCGATTCGTACATGCATCGCGCGTTCATCGACGTGGTCTGGAAATTCTGATGCAGAGCGCGAAGGGAGTCCTCGACATGAACAGTGCCAAGAAAGGTTCCTTGACCTTGCTGGCCGGCGCGATGCTACTGGCAAGTGCGGCAGCCTTCGCGACTGTGGAGCCGGCTGCCCCCGCCAAGCCGGCCACTGTTGCCAAGGAACTGCAACATGCCAAGACCTACACCGTCAGCAGCGCGCCGACCGCGCCGCTGGAACTGGCCAAGCCGACGCTGCCGGACGTCTCGGGCTACACCGCCGAGGCCATCGCGAAAAAAATCGTGCGCAGCAAGGTCGGTAAAGTCAGCCTGCGCCGGATGATGCAGGAAGACGCCCTGAAGGACTTCATCGGTGGCGACAACAAGATGGCCGAGTGGGTGGTGCGTCAGCACGGCATCCCGCAGGCGATCTTCGTCGACGACGGCTACATGAACCTCAAGGACGTGGCGAAGAAACTGCCGAAGTACGTCATCGAAACGTCACCGGGCGTGTACCTCGCCAGGCTGCCGATCGTGGTCGGTCGTCACGGCATCCTCGAAATCGACAAACAGACCCAGGAACTGCGCCTGTCCCAGGAGGGCGGTGCGTTCCTGGTCAACGACGGTCAGTTGTTCGTACGCGATACCAAAATCACTGGCTGGCGCGAAAAGGACAACGGCCCGGCGACGTTCAATTCGCCGAAGGAATTCCGTCCGTTCCTGCTGTCCTGGGGCGGCACCGAGACCTACATCGCCAACAGCAAGATCGCCAGTTTCGGCTATGCCAACAGTAAGTCCTACGGCGTGAGTATTTCCCAGTACACGCCGAACATGGCCAAGGTGCTCAAGCGTCCTGAGCCGACCGGCTGGATCGTCGGCTCCGAGTTCTCGGACATGTGGTACGGCTTCTACTGCTATGAGACCCGCGACTTCGTGGTCAAGGGCAACACCTACAAAGACAACATCGTCTACGGTATCGACCCGCACGACCGTTCCCACGGCCTGATCATTGCCGACAACACGGTCTACGGGACCAAGAAGAAGCACGGGATCATTATTTCCCGTGAGGTCAACGACAGCTTCATTTTCAACAACCGCAGTTACGACAACAAGTTGTCGGGCCTGGTGATCGACCGTAACAGCGTGAACAACCTGATCGCCTACAACGAGATCTACCAGAACCACACCGACGGCATCACTCTCTACGAGAGTGCCGACAACCTGCTGTGGGGCAACAAGGTGATCAGCAACCGTCGCCACGGCATCCGCATTCGTAACAGCGTGAACATTCGCCTGTACGAAAACGTCGCCATGGCCAACGGGCTGACCGGCGTCTACGGCCACATCAAGGACCTGAGCAACACCGACCGTGACATCAAGCTCGACCCGTTCGACGCCCAGGTGTCGCTGATCGTGGTCGGCGGTGAGCTGGCGGCCAACGGCAGCGGCCCGCTGTCCATCGACTCGCCGCTGAGTGTCGAGTTGTATCGCGTGTCCATGCTCGCCCCGACCAAATCCAGCGGTATCAGCTTCACCGGCATCCTTGGCGAGCGTCAGGATGAAATTCTCGACCTGCTGGTGCGCCAGCAGAAAGCCGTGCTGATCGACCCCGTCGAACGCCAGACCGAAATGCAGGACTGAGGATAATCTTATGCACCCACACTTGATCAAATTACTCAGCCTGTCGGCCCTGACCGCCGGCATTCTCGCGGCCAGCACTGGCGCGCGTGCCGATGAAGTTCAAGCGCCCAAGTTCAGCGCCGAACCGTGCTGCAGCCTGTGCCCGGCGGCGCACGATGCGAAGAACTACACCACCCGCTATCAGCAGAACTTCACCACGCTGGTACAGGCCCAGGGCGACTGGCTGTTCCGTACGCAGGAAGACTTGCGCACCGAATTCGACACCACGCCCGCCGGCTACAAACGCATGAAGCAATTGCACGATGCGTTCAAGAGCAAAGGCGTGGAACTGGTTGTCGTGTACCAGCCGACCCGTGGCCTGGTGAACCGCAACAAGCTCAACCCGGCGGAGAAAGCCAGCTTCGACTTCGACAAGGCGCTGAGAAACTACAAGACCATGCTGGGCCGTTTCGCGCAGATGGGCTACGTCGTTCCGGACCTGTCGCCGCTGGCCGACGAGTCGCTACCCGAGACCCTGCCCGCCCACGACTTCTACTTCCACGGCGACCAGCACTGGACCCCGTACGGTGCCCAGCGCACGGCGAAAATCGTCGCCGAGAAGGTCAAGCAATTGCCTGAATACGCCGACATTCCCAAGCGCGAATTCGAGACCAAAAAGTCGGGTCGCATGGGCAAGACCGGAACGTTGCACAACATGGCCGGTCAACTCTGTGGCACCAGCTACGCGATCCAGTACATGGATCAGTTCATCACCGAGCCGAAGGGCGAAGCGGGCGATGGCGATCTGTTCGGCGATTCCGGCAATCCGCAAATCACCCTCGTGGGTACCTCCCACAGTGGCAAGAACTACAACTTCGCCGGTTTCCTCGAAGAGGCCATCGGCGCCGACATTCTCAACGTAGCGTTCCCCGGCGGCGGCCTGGAAGGTTCGATGCTGCAGTACCTGGGCAGCGATGAGTTCCAGAAGAACCCGCCGAAGATTCTCATCTGGGAATTCTCGCCGCTGTACCGCCTCGACCAGGAAACCATCTACCGCCAGATGATGGCGCTGCTGGACAACGGTTGCGAAGGCAAGGATGCACAGATGTCCGGCAGCGCCACGCTCAAGCCGGGCAAAAACGAATTGATGGTCAACAGCAAGAACATGGACCTGCGCAACGCTAGCCACCAGGTCGACATCCGCTTCGCCGATACGTCGGTGAAAACCCTGCAAGCCACCCTCTGGTACATGAACGGTCGCCACGAGGACATCAAGATCGAAAAACCGGAAACCTCCGAGACTGACGGGCGTTTCGCTTTCGAGTTGCGCACGGACGAAGACTGGGCCTCGCAGAACCTGCTGGCCGTTGAAGTCCAGGGCCCCGAAGCCGGTGCCGCGCCTCAGAAAGTCGAAGCGAAAATCTGCAAACGCAACGTATTCCCGAGCGCCGAGCAGCGTACTGCTTCGGTCGGGCAATGAGGTCTGCTATGCGAAATCCGAAACTGAAGCATCTGTTGGCACCGACGCTGTTGAGCCTGGCGATGTTTGCTGGCGCCACACAAGCGGCGGCGCCATTGCGTCCGCCACAGGGTTACTTCGCACCGATAGAGAAGGTCAAAACCGGCGACAAGAGCGAAAGCTGCGATGCGATGCCGACGCCCTACACCGGCTCGTTGCAATTTCGCAGCAAGTACGAAGGTTCGGACAAGGCCCGCTCGACCCTGAACGTGCAGTCGGAAAAAGCCTTCCGTGAAAGTACTGCCGACATCACCAAGATCGAGCGCGGCACCAGCAAGCAAGTGATGCAGTTCATGCGTGACGGTCGCCCGGAACAACTGGAATGCACGCTCAATTGGTTGACCGCGTGGGCCAAGGCCGATGCCTTGATGTCCAAGGACTTCAACCACACCGGCAAGTCGATGCGTAAATGGGCGTTGGGCAGCATGGCGTCTTCATACATTCGCCTGAAGTTTTCCGACTCCCGTCCGCTGGCCAACCATCAGCAAGAGTCGCAGTTGATCGAAGCCTGGTTCAGCAAGATGGCCGACCAGGTGGTCAGCGACTGGGACAACCTGCCGCTCGAGCAGACCAACAACCACTCGTACTGGGCCGCGTGGTCGGTGATGGCCACTTCCGTCGCCACCAACCGCCGCGACCTGTTCGACTGGGCCGTGAAGGAATTCAAGGTCGGCGCCAACCAGGTCGACGCCGACGGCTACCTGCCCAACGAACTCAAGCGTCAGCAGCGGGCCCTGGCCTACCACAACTACGCCCTGCCGCCGCTGGCGATGATCGCCAGTTTCGCCCAGGTCAACGGCGTGGACTTGCGTCAGGAAAACAACGGTGCATTGAAACGCCTCGGTGATCGCGTGCTCGCCGGGGTGAAAGACCCGGATGAGTTCGAGGAAAAGAACGGCAAGGAACAGGACATGACCGACCTTAAGGTCGACTCGAAATTCGCCTGGCTCGAACCGTTCTGCACGCTCTACACCTGCTCGCCCGAGGTGCTGGCCAAGAAACACAAGATGCAACCGTTCAAGACCTTCCGCCTCGGCGGTGACCTGACCAAGGTCTACGACCCGGCCAATGAAAAGGGCAAGGGTTCTTAGCACCACCACAAAACTCCTGTGGGAGCGGGCTTGCTCGCGAATGCGGTCTGACATTCACCAATGATGTCGACTGATACACCGCTTTCGCGAGCAAGCCCGCTCCCACAAGGGGTCAGTGCAAGATTTGAGTTGAGTGATATTCCCTCGGTTTTCGGTGGGGGGTTTGGGGGGGCCGTTGGCCCTTGACTGTTGGTTAAACATGGAGAGATCGGGATGGTATTTTCATCCAACGTGTTCCTGTTTCTGTTCTTGCCGATCTTCCTCGGCTTGTACTACCTGAGCGGGCAACGCTATCGCAATTTGCTGCTGCTGATTGCCAGTTACGTGTTCTACGCCTGGTGGCGTGTGGACTTCCTCGCACTGTTCGCCGGCGTCACGCTGTGGAACTACTGGATCGGCCTGAAAGTCGGTGCCGCCGGGGTCAGGACCAAACCGGCGCAGCGCTGGCTGCTGCTCGGCGTGGCCGTCGACCTGTGCATCCTCGGCTACTTCAAGTACGCCAACTTCGGCGTCGACAGCATCAACGCGATGATGACATCGGTGGGTCTTTCGCCTTTCATCCTGACTCACGTGCTGCTGCCGATCGGGATCTCGTTCTACGTCTTCGAGTCCATCAGCTACATCATCGATGTCTACCGTGGCGACACCCCGGCGACCCGCAACCTGATCGACTTCGCAGCATTCGTGGCGATCTTCCCGCACTTGATCGCCGGTCCCGTGTTGCGTTTTCGCGACCTGGCCGACCAGTTCAACAACCGCACCCACACTCTCGACAAGTTCTCCGAGGGCTGCACGCGGTTCATGCAGGGTTTCATCAAGAAAGTCTTCATCGCCGACACCCTCGCGGTGGTGGCCGACCACTGCTTCGCCTTGCAAAACCCGAGCACGGGCGATGCCTGGCTCGGCGCCCTGGCGTACACCGCGCAGCTGTATTTCGACTTCTCCGGCTACAGCGACATGGCCATCGGCCTGGGCTTGATGATGGGTTTCCGTTTCATGGAAAACTTCAAGCAGCCGTATATCAGCCAGTCGATCACCGAGTTCTGGCGGCGCTGGCACATCAGCCTGTCGACCTGGCTGCGTGACTATCTGTACATCACCCTGGGCGGCAACCGCAAAGGCACGCTGATGACCTATCGCAACCTGTTCCTGACCATGCTGCTCGGTGGTCTGTGGCACGGCGCGAACATCACCTACATCGTCTGGGGTGCTTGGCACGGCATGTGGCTGGCGATTGAAAAAGCCATCGGCCTGAACACCTCGCCACGCAGCATCAACCCGATCCGCTGGGCACTGACCTTCCTGCTGGTGGTGATGGGCTGGGTGATCTTCCGCGCGGAAAACCTGCACGTGGCCGGGCGCATGTACGGCGCAATGTTCAGCTTCGGCGACTGGTCGCTGTCGGAACTCAACCAGGCCAGCCTCACCGGCCTGCAAGTGGCAACCCTGATCGTGGCCTACGTGACCCTGGCGTTCTTCGGCCTGCGCGATTTCTACAGCAATCAGCCTCCGGTCAAGACCAAGCCTGCAGTGAACGTCGACGCCGACGGCCCTGCCGCTGCGACACCGGGAACGATCAAGGCCGTGCCTGGGGATAACCCGGCGAGCATCCACCAGCCTGGCTACACCGTCGGCGTCGAGGCCCAGGTGCAACCGGCCTATTGGACCGCTGACTGGTCGCGCTACGTGATGCGTGCGCTGGTGCTGCTGCTGTTCATCGCCTCGATTCTCAAACTCTCGGCGCAAAGCTTCTCGCCGTTCCTTTACTTCCAGTTCTGAGGGATCTGACCATGACCCGCTCATTACGCATCTTCTACATCGCGCTGTTCCTGGTGACCCTGCTGGTGCTCGGTCTGTGGTCGGTGCGCAGCTTCTTCGGCTTCAGCACCAACGCGGATGCGACGGTGCTCAACGGCCGCTGGAGCAAAGCCGTGGAAACGCACTACGACGACGAGTTCCCGATCAAGCGCCTGGGCACCAACCTCTGGGCCGCGCTGGATTTCAAACTGTTCAACGAAGGTCGTCCGGGCGTAGTGCTCGGTCGCGACCAGTGGTTGTACAGCGATGAAGAATTCCACCCGGTGGTCAACGAAGAGCTGAACCTGCAAGGCAACTACGCGCTGGTCGAAGGCGTGCGCCAGACCTTGAAGGAAAAAGGCGTGCAACTGGTGATGGCAGTGGTGCCGGCCAAGGTGCGCCTGTACCCGGAACACCTCGGTGAGGAGAAACCGGCGAGCATCCACGCCAACCTCTACAAGGACTTCCACCAGCGCCTGGCCGCCGACCGGATTCCGGCCCCCGACCTGCTCGGCCCGCTGCAACAGGCCAAGCAGAATGGCCAGCAGGTGTTCCTGCGCACCGACACCCACTGGACGCCGCAAGGCGCCGAGATCGCCGCCAACCGTCTGGCCAGGACCATCGCCGACAAGTACCCGCTGAGCGGCGAGCCGCAGCGCTTCGTCACCGAACCTGCCGAGACCATCACCCACAAGGGCGACCTGCGTCTGTTCCTGCCGCTGGACCCGCTGTTCGAAAACCTGATGCCTAAACAAGAACAATTGCAAAAGCGCAATACGGTCGCGGCTGAAGACCAGCCCGCCGGTGACGACGCGCTGTTTGCCAACACCGAAGTGCCGGTGGCCCTGATCGGCACCAGCTACAGCGCCAACCCGAACTGGAACTTCGTCGGTGCGCTCAAGCAAGCGCTGAACAGCGACGTGGTCAATTACGCCGAAGACGGTCACGGCCCGATTCTGCCGATGCTCAGCTACCTGAAAAGCGATGCCTTCAAGAACAGCCCGCCACAAGTGCTGATCTGGGAGTTCCCTGAACGATATCTGCCTGTAAACAACGAAATCGGCGACGCCGACCCGCAGTGGGTCGCAGAGCTTAAACAAGCCGGCGCCCGCCAACAAAACGTAGCCAGCAACAACAAATCCGAGACGCCCGACCGGGCGCAAAACTGAAAGAGAGGTACACCATGACTTTCACTACTACTCCTCGTCGTCTCGCCAAACGCCTTGCCCTGGTTGCCGGCCTCAGCGTGCTGTCGGTACAGGCTTTCGCCGCTGGCGACGCCGCCCTGTACGGCCCGACCGCACCGAAAGGCTCGACCTTCGTGCGCATCTACAACGCCAGCAACGCCGAAGTCAGCGCCACCGTCGGCAGCACCAACCTGAGCGAGGTCGCGCCACTGTCGAGCACTGACTTCAGCTTCATGCCGGGCGGCGACTACAGCGCCAAGGTCGGTAGCCAGAGCCTGCCGGTGAAACTGGCCGGCGACCACTATTACACCCTGGTCAACAACGCCAGCGGCGCACCGCAACTGATCGAGGAGCCGCCGTTCAAGAACAAGCAGAAGTCCCTGGTCCGCGTACAAAACCTCAGCGACAAGGCGCTGACCCTGAAAACCGCCGATGGCAAGACCGACGTGGTCCCGAACGTTGCGCCCAAGGGTCGCGGCGAGCGTGAAATCAACCCGGTGAAAGTCAGCCTGGCGCTCTATGACGGCACCACCAAAGTCGGCGACGTGAAACCGGTCGCCCTGGAACGCGGTGAAGCCGCGGTGCTGTACGTCACCGGCAGCGGCAGCAGCCTGTCGCCGGTCTGGGTGAAACGCCCGGTATCGACGCGCTAAACAATTTGCCTGACTGACGCATCCCCCCTGTGGGAGCGGGCTTGCTCGCGAAAGCGGTCTGACATTCAACATCAATGTCGACTGATCCATCGCCTTCGCGAGCAAGCCCGCTCCCTCAAAAGTATCTAGGCGTCAATCGGGCTACGAAACAAAAACAAGAGTGAAACGACAGAACGCAGTAGCTCTAACCAATCGATATTCCAGGAGTAACAACATGATTCCAGTAATCTTGTCAGGTGGTAGTGGCTCACGTCTTTGGCCGCTTTCCCGCAAACAATTCCCTAAACAGTTCCTGGCCCTGACCGGCGAACACACCCTGTTCCAGCAAACCCTGGAGCGACTGGTGTTCGAAGGCATGGACACGCCCATCGTGGTCTGCAACAAAGACCACCGCTTCATCGTCAACGAGCAATTAGCGGCGCGCAAACTGGAATCCCAGCGCATCCTGATGGAGCCGTTCGGGCGCAACACTGCGCCGGCCGTGGCCCTGACCGCGATGATGCTGGTCAATGAAGGTCGCGACGAACTGATGCTGGTACTGCCGGCCGACCACGTCCTGGAAGACCAGAAAGCCCTGCAACGCGCCCTGGCCTTGGCCACAGTCGCTGCCGAAAACGGTGAAATGGTGCTGTTCGGCGTGCCGGCGACCAAGCCGGAAACCGGTTATGGCTACATCAAGTCGACCAACGATTCGCTGCTGCCCGAAGGCGTCAGCCGCGTCTCGCACTTCGTCGAAAAACCCGACGTGAAGCGCGCCACCGAGTTCGTCCAGTCCGGCGGTTACTTCTGGAACAGCGGCATGTTCCTGTTCCGCGCCAGCCGCTTCCTCGAAGAGTTGAAAAAGCACGATCCGGACATCTATGACACCTGCCTGCTGACTCTGGAACGCAGCCACCAGGACGCCGACACCATCACCCTCGACGAAGCCACCTTCGCCTGCTGCCCGGACAATTCCATCGACTACTCGGTGATGGAAAAAACCCAACGCGCCTGCGTCGTGCCGCTGACCGCCGGCTGGAGCGATGTCGGCTGCTGGTCGTCGCTGTGGGAAGTGAATGCAAAAGACGCCAACGGCAACGTAACCAAGGGCGACGTGGTGATCCAGGACAGCAAAAACTGCATGATCCACGGCAACGGCAAACTGGTGTCGGTGATCGGCCTGGAAAACATCGTCGTGGTCGAAACCAAGGACGCCATGATGATCGTCCACAAGGACAAGGTCCAAGGCGTGAAACAGATGGTCAACACCCTCAACGAACAGGGCCGCAGCGAAACCCAGAACCACTGCGAAGTCTACCGTCCGTGGGGCTCCTACGACTCGGTCGACATGGGCGGCCGCTTCCAGGTCAAGCACATCTCGGTCAAACCGGGCGCGTGCCTGTCGCTGCAGATGCACCACCACCGTGCTGAACACTGGATCGTGGTCAGCGGTACGGCGGAAGTGACCTGTGACGAGAACGTGTTCCTGCTGACCGAGAACCAGTCGACCTATATTCCGATTGCTTCGGTGCATCGCCTGCGTAACCCGGGGAAGATTCCGTTGGAGATCATCGAGGTGCAATCGGGGAGTTATCTGGGTGAGGACGATATCGAGCGGTTTGAAGATATCTACGGGCGGTCTACGCCGGTTGAGCGTGGGGTTGCGGTGAAGACTATCGCGCAGTAAATATCTGTAACCCCTGAGCCCCCAGCTACCTCGCTGCGTTCCCAATCCGCAGTGGGTTGGGTGGGGGCTTTTTCTTGCCTGGATTATGTGTTGCACGCGATGGAGCCCAACCAACCGTCGCTGAATGAATGCCAGTTCTTCGAGGATCTGGAGTCGCAGAGGAGCGCTCGAATCAAAGCGGTGGTGATGGACATGAACACCGCTTTTGAACTGGAGGTTCGTGAGCACTGCCCCAAAGCTCGAATTGTCTACGACCTCTTCCATGCGGTGGCCAAATTTAGCCGAGAGGTGATTAACCGGGTCTGCGTCAATGAAGCTAATCAGCTGCGTCATAACAATCCTGCTCGAAAGATCATCAGACGGATGGCGTACGGCTACCTAAATAGCAGAGGTGACACACAGTATTGCGAGCGCTCACACACAATAGATTGCCCTTTTCAAACCACATTAACTGACGCGCTAGCCAAATTATGTGATTTCCATCCACATGATGGACACTTCATTGAGACAGTCAAACTACCAAGAAAGCGGCCGGTTTTATGAGGTCGTTTCAGTCATCATCAGAAAAGTGGGTAGAGCAAGCTGCCGTGTCATCAGCAGACATTTGAGTGTGTCACTCCTTCCCAGTCCGAATTAGTCAGTTTATTCGAACGTAGAGAAGCATGAGCAAGATGAGAAAACTCCGGCACGGGGACTACATTTTTTGTCCAAAAAGGAGATTTCATCAGCCCCCCTCGGAGAAAGCAATTCCGCTCGATTACAAAAACAAACCTTACATAAAACATGGAATAATTGCCACTCCATACGTCCCCACTTGAATTACCCGATCTTCATTTTTCGGTGTCTATTTTTCTATATTCCTTCCTCCAGTTTGAGTATGCACTTTTTAAGGTTGCTGAAATAACCACCCTGACATTTTCCATGGTAGGAATTAAATCTGGGTTTTTGAACACCTCAAAACTTTTCGGATGCCTGACCTCTGTAATAACGTCTTCAATAACGTATATAGGATTAGGACCCAGCAGCACCTCTCTTTCACCGGGAAAAGCTGAAAGTGCAGATATAGTAGATATCTTAATACCCTCAGGATTTTTCAACATTAAAAGTGTGTCCTTATCTATTGTCATGCCTACCGCACGCCCTGAAGAGAAACTCTCAAAACCTTTGTTTTTTATCTGCGCGCCGTCTGCCGTATCTTCATTGAATCCAGTAAAGCCATTAACCCCTCGATATATAATATCAAATTTTGGGTCAGGGAGTTTATCCATCGCCAGCAGCAATGCTGTCACCACATTATGTATTTCCGTATTGTTTTTTGCCATCTTGCTTTGCCCTCCGCCAACTCTTGATTGCCTAACCAGCTCTTGAAAGTCCGTACCTGTGTATTTAGCGATAGCATTGCGCTCATCATAAGATAGTGTTTTTTTTGCCACATCAAACTCAACATCATGGGTTTCATTTCTGACATCACTTGGCTTCCAAGTTTTTGATTTCCATTGACGCCTGAGCACCTCCTGCGCAATATCCCCCACGTTTTCATTTACAAGTATCTCTAACGCCTCCTCTATAGTGTCTGGTGCTAAACCATTTTTATCTGCGAGATTGACAGGATTATTCCGAACCATCCTGTAAAGGTTCAATCCGTCTATCGCCCCCGCTGGGTCGGAGCTCAACCAGCGTCCGGCCCCTGGCTGATAATACCGGTAGCCGTAGTAATACAACCCCGTCACGTCCTGCTCTTTCCCTGAATAACGCACTGTTCGGTAACTCGCCTCCACCTCCCCGCGTCCAGAGAACCAGGCGGTGGTGCCATATGGGTGATAACGCTCCTGGCTGATCACTTCGCCGTCCTTATCAAGCTCCAGGGTGCAGGAGCCCAGATGATCGTTCAGGTGGTAGCGGTATTGGTCATTGGCAGCGTCCTTTGGTGTTTCGGACTCCCAATGCAACACCCGAACACTGCAGCGCCCGGCCTGGACGTTGATCACCTGCAACACTTCACCCGTACCGCTGTAATTGCGCAGTTCCAGGTTTGGCAGATAGCGGGTTTCAGCGACCAACGTCCGGGCATGGGCCAGGGTCTCGCGGACTTTGCGCAGGCGCATCCCGTCGGCACCGTAGACATAACGTTCGCGGTCATTGAGGCCCGAAACACGTTCGACCGGTCGTACTTCATACAATTGATTGCGCAGGTCCCAACTCAGCGTTTGTCCTGGTTGCAGGTTGAGCAGATTACCGTTGGCGTCGAAGCCTCGGCGGAAGTCGTCCTCACCCGGCTCCACGCCCTCCAGCACCGGCAAACAGCGGTTGCTGTGCGCTGCTGCCACCAATCGATGACCGTGGCTTTGCGGGCCTTCGTGGGTCAACTCCAGCAAATTGCCGCCCGGATCGTAGCTATATTGCTGGCGGAAATTGGCGCAGGCCGCGGGATCGTCGAAAGTTGCAAACTGCGGCCCCTTGTTTGAGCCCCCTGCCTCCCAGCCAGTGGCTTCAATCAGTTGCGAAAAACTGTCGTAGCGATAATGGCTGGTCGGCTCAATGCGCTGGTTGGCGAAGTAGCGAATCGGCAGCGCGGCATCCTTGATGCTCAGCACATTGCCCACCGGGTCGTAGGCGTAGTTCAGGTCTTGCAGGACTTCGTTGCCGCGTTGGGCACTGAGGCGGGTCAATCGGCCATTTTGCGCGTCGTATTCCAGCGTGGTGATCACACCGTTGCCGGCGACTTCCCGTTCGGTCTGGCCGTGGGCATTGTAGGTGATGGCGCTGACCAGCGTTTTCGGGGTGGGTGTGCCGTTGAGTTGCAGGCGAACCTCGCGCAACTGCCCGTCGAGGGTCTGGCTGAACAACTGGCGGTGACCCTTGGCATCGGTTTGATGGGAGGCCTCACCCAATGCATTGACCTGTGAACGGGTGGTGGCGCCCTCGCCCGGTTCCAACAGCAACTCACGATCCGCTATCGACTCGGGCCAGTCCGGCAGCATCAGGTCGTTCAGAAAATGCCGCGTCTGCCCCAGCGCCGTGCCGTGCAGTCCGAACTCGGCAAACTGCTGCGAGCCCGCCGGGTCATCGTGGCGGATCAGTTGTCCGCATTGGTTGCGCTCGGCAGAGGCCTGATCGCTCGCGCCGTAACTCAAACGCTCCGTGCAAAGCGCTTTGCCATCCAGCGGCTGCTCGAACACCGATTCCGGGCGCAACTGAGTGTCGTACTGCATCCAGCGCTGCGAGCCACGGCCATCCCAGTAGTGGATCGGTTGCCCTGCCTCACCCAACAGCGCCACACGCCATCCGGCATCAACGCTGTTCGTACTCAACTCTGCACCGGACAGCGCATGAGTCGTTTGCAGATTGGCTGGAGCCGAAGCGTCCAGAAACAATCGCGGGTCCCACTGCGCAATCGCTCGCCCCGCCCAATCATGGACCGTGCGGTTGACCCGAGCCTGAGGGCGCACGTCGTCGACGTCACGCCAGTAACCCACGGCACGCACCGGCAGCCCCCGAGGGTCAATCGCGGTCAGGCTCGGGGTGTGGCGGTGGATTGGTGGGGTTGATGGCACAGTATGCGCTCCGGAATCACTCCCCCTGATATAAGCCTGTCTATCAAGGGCCCGGCTACTGTCAGAATTTACAGTGTCGACAGATGGTCTTGCGTACCATCGCCACATCCCGCCCATCGCCAACCCCACCTGCGCTTAGGTAGGATGACCCTCTCTGCTCCCGAGATTTACGTCATGTTCATCGGCGTCCTGCTGGTCATCACCTGGCTGATCCTGCTGCTGCGCTATCCAGCGAAGGCCTTGCCCGTTTCCCTGGCCGTCGCCGCTGGGCTGGGCATCGTCGCGACCTGGGTCATCTGGATGGACCACCGCGAACTCAAGCAACTGCAACGCCTGGAGTTGCGCATCAGCTATGCGCCCGAGCACTGCCCGGCCGACCGACCGCTGAAACTGACGATGAACAATGGCAATGACGTGCCGCTGACGGAACTGCGCTGGCGGGTTGCGGCCTATGCGCCGGGCGATACGGTGAACCTGGCCGACAACCAATACTCCGCCCCGCGTTATCGCGGCCCCGGCGAATTGCAGGCCGGTGGCAACTGGGAAGATTGCTTGCCACTGCCGCCGTTGCGCCCTGGCTACCGACCGGAAACCCTGGAGTTTCGCGCCGAGCGATTGCAGGGTAGTTTTTCCGACTGATCCCTCCCCCATTTTTTGCACAAGGAATGCGCCATGCCCGTTGCGTTGATTACCGGTTGCTCCAGCGGCATTGGCCGTGCCCTTGCCGATGCGTTCAAGGTCGCCGGCTATGAAGTCTGGGCCAGTGCCCGCAAGGCCGAAGATGTCGCGGCACTCAACGCCGCGGGCTTCACAGCCGTGCAACTGGATGTCAACGATGCCGCGGCGCTCGAAGCTTTGAGTGAGCGGATCAACCAGCAAACCGGCGGCCTCGACGTGCTGATCAACAACGCGGGTTATGGCGCCATGGGGCCGTTGCTCGATGGCGGCGTACCGGCCATGCAGCGCCAGTTTGAAACCAATGTGTTCGCCATCGTCGGCGTCACCCGCGCCTTGTTCCCGGTGCTGCGCCGGGCCAAGGGGCTGGTGGTGAATATCGGTAGCGTGTCCGGCGTACTGGTCACGCCATTCGCCGGCGCCTACTGCGCCTCGAAAGCCGCCGTGCATGCCTTGAGCGATGCCTTGCGCATGGAACTGGCGCCGTTCGGCGTGCGGGTCATGGAGGTGCAGCCGGGGGCCATCGCTTCCAGTTTTGCCAAGAATGCCGGGCACGAAGCCGAGCAACTGATCAGTGAACAATCGCCATGGTTCCCGCTGCGTGAAGGTATACGCGCACGGGCCAGAGCTTCCCAGGACAGGCCGACCCCGGCCAGTGAGTTTGCCGCCGGATTGCTCAAGGCCGTGCAGCAAGCCAAACCGCCACGGCTGATCCGCCTGGGCAATGGCAGCCGCGCGTTGCCGCTGATGGCCAGTTTGCTGCCCAAGGGCTTGCTCGAATCCGGGCTGATGAAGCGGTTCGGGTTGCGTGGGCAGCTCTGACACTGCGTCGCGCCCTTCGCGAGCAAGCCCGCTCCCACAGGTCATGCGCAGATTTTGAAATAGCGCTAATCCTGTGGGAGCGGGCTTGCCCGCGAAGGCGTCAGAACAGACACCGCAGAATTTCAGGAAACAACATGACCGACTACACCGAATACTTCGACGAAGTGATCCTGGCCCACGTGGCCATCGAACAATGGCTGGCCGAGGAGCGTGACGCGTCCGAGCTGGAAAAACTGCTGACGCGTTTTTCGCCGCAGTTCTCCATGGTCTCTCCGCTCGGCCGGGTACTGGACTTTGACGCGCTGAACGAACTGTTCAGGCTGGCGGGCGGCAAGAAACTCGGGTTCAGGATCGAGCTCAGCGAGCTGCGTGGCATCGCGTTGTACGAGGGTGGCGCCACCGTGAGTTACCGCGAACAACAGACCGATGCGACCGGGCTGCACTCCAGTCGTCGTTCCACGGTTGTGTTCGAGAAGGTAGATGAAAGGATTCTTTGGCGGCATTTGCAAGAGACCTTCTGCTGAACACGACGACGATCGACTGTAGGAGCGAGCCTGCTCGCGATGGACGTCAACGATAACGCGTGCATTCTGAATACACGCGGCGCGCTCTGGTTCATCGCGAGCAGGCTCGCTCCTACAGGGGTTGCATTCAAAAATGTGGGAGCGGCGGTGCTCGCGAAGCAGGCGACTCGGTCTACCGGCTATGCCCCACCCTCCTGCTTCACCACCACCGTACAAGTAATCCCCGCCGCCAACACCACACCCTCCGGCACTTCATCGATGTGAATGCGCACCGGTACCCGTTGCGCCAGGCGCACCCAGTTGAAGGTCGGGTTGACGTCGGCGATCAGTTCACGACTCTCCGGGTTGTCGCGGTCGTAGATGCCGCGCGAGATGCTTTCCACGTGGCCCTTGAGCACTTCGCCGCTCATCAGTTGCATGTCGGCCTTATCACCGACGCGTACGTGGGGCAGCTTGGTTTCCTCGAAGAAGCCGTAGACCCAGAACGAGTTCATGTCGACCACGGCCATTTTCGCCTCGCCGATACGCGCGTAGTCGCCACGATGCACGTTGAGGTTGGTCACGTAGCCGTCTACTGCGGCGCGCACTTCAGTGCGTTTGAGGTTGAGTTCGGCGGCTTCCAGTTGCGCCTGGGCCTGCTGGTAATCAGCCAGGGCCGAGTCGGCGAGGTTGCTGGCGTCGTCGCGGTTTTCCCGGGAGATCACCAGGTTGTCCATATCGGCGCGACGATGGGCGTTGACCTTGCGCATCTCCCAGGTTGCCTTGCGCGATGCCACCAGACTCTGCGCTTGTTTGACCGCCAGGCGGTAGTGCTCGGGGTCGATCTGCATCAGCAAATCGCCTTTTCTCACCAGCTGGTTGTCACGCACCGGCACGTCCACCACTTCGCCGGTGACGTCGGCGGCGACGTTGATGATGTCGGCGCGCACGCGGCCGTCGCGGGTCCACGGCGTGTTCATGTAGTGCTCCCACAGGGAGCGGCCGATCCACAGCGCGAGGGCCAGCACCAGCAGGGTCGCGAGCAGGCTGAAAAACTTTTTCATCAGGGCATTTCTCAGTGATAGAGAGTCAACGGTAAACAGTCAGTGCCAAAGCGCCGAACAGACAGGTAAACAGACTCAGGCGCAGCAACGCCGGGTGCCAGAAAAAACGGTACAGGTCGAACCCGGACAGGAACCGGTCCAGCGCCCAGGCCAGGGCCGCCGCGATGAAAAACATCAGGGTCATGGTCGGCATGTACACGCCGTGGAAGGCGATTTCACGAGGCATGTTCTAGTCCTTGTGGCTTGGCGCTGGCACTGGCATTCATGTAGCCGGCGAGCGGTGATTGCGGATCGAGCAGCGAGGTGCGGATGAAGTGCAGGTAGCTCTTCACCCGGCGCAACGCCGAGGTATCGAAGTGCGGGGCGAAGGGCTCGTCGGTGGACTGCACACGGCTGATCGCGTGATCGACGGCGATCAGCGCGCGTTCGAGGTTGCTGCTGTTCGGTTGCAGGAACAGCCGCACCAGTGCACGCCCCATCACCCGGATTGCCTGGCGCCATGGCTGGGATTCGGCATAGGCCGGATGCACCGGCAGAGTCGCCTGCTCCTTGCGTAATTCGATGATCGCGTGGCCGACTTCCAGCACCACGAACATCCAGCGCAGCAAGTCCCGCTGCACCTGCGGTTGGCCCGCCGCGAAGCCGTAGGCCTGATGCACCAGGTCGCGGGTGCGGCTTTCGAAACTCGACGCCAGGCCCTTGAGCTTGCCGCTGATGGCATACACCACCTGACCACGCAGGTCCTGCTCCAGGCGACGCCACAACCAGCGGCTGTTGGGCGGTAGAATGATCGCTCCGGCCGCTGCGCACACCAGCATGCCCAGCACCATGGCGATGTAGTCGTTGATGAAGCTGTAGGGGTTGTAGACCGTCAGGTTGTCCGGCACTGAACCTGTGCTGAAGAAGATCAGCAAGCCCAGGCCGACGCCCACGTATTGCGGCCGCGAGGTCAGGAACGAGCCGAGTACGATCACCGGTGCGAGCATCACGCACAGCAATGGAAATCCGTCGATCCACGGGAAAATGAAAAACATCTCGACGAAGCCGATCAGCGCCCCGAGCAATGTCCCGCACGCCATCTGAAAGGCCATGCGTTTGGGGTTCGGGGTGGCGGCGGACAGGCCCACGGTCGCGGCGGCAATCAGGGTCATGGTCGCACCGCTCGGCCAGGCGGTTGCCACCCAGTAGCTGCCCAACACCACCAGAATGAACGCCGCGCGTATCCCCGATGCTGCCGCTGCCAGCCAGTTGGTTTGCGGGGTGAACGGCTCGTCCCAGCGCTCCCGTTCGTGACTGTGATCGGCCAGCGACGCGTGGGTCTGTGCATAACTGTGCAAGTCGTCGACAAAGCGATAGAGCAGTTCGTAGGCGGTGTGGAAATCCAGTTGCCCGGCCTCGCTCGGATTGCTCTGCTGGAACGTCGCCCGCAGACAGCGCACCCGCGCCGGCAAACCTTCCTTGTAGGCGGTAAGCACCGCGACCAGACGCGCTGCATCGGCGCTGGTCAGGGCTCGGCCGCTGAAGCCGTCGAGCAGCTCGGCGAGATCCTGCAAGCCGGGTTTGATCGCCTCCACCACCTGGTCTGCCGCGCTGCTGCGCAGGCGTTCGAGTAACTGGTGCAAGGCGTTGAAGCGCGTGGTGATGCCCATGAATTCGCTGTTCAGGCGACTGAGCCGGCCATTGCGCCGGCGCATGTGCGGGTCTTCGAAAACAGTGACGCTGCGCAAGCCTTCAAGACCCACGGCTTCGGCGATGAAACGCACGTTGCCGGCCTCGAACGCCTCGCGCTGACTGCGACCGCGCAAGCCGTCGGTGACGAACAGGGCGAACACGCCGAAGCGCTGGTACAAGGCATTGCGCATCGCCGCGCTGGCCGATTGCGGCAGGATCGCCGCACTGACCAGGGTCGAACAGAGAATGCCCAACGAGATCTCCAGCACCCGCCAGACCGCCACCATGAACGCGCCATCCGGATGGGCCAGCGCAGGTAGACCGACCATCGCGGCGGTGTATCCGGCGAGGACAAATCCATAGGCGCGAAAGTTGCGGCAGCGCGCGGCACCGGCCGTGCAGATACCGACCCAGATCGCCAACGAACCGAGGAACAGCTCAGTGTTCTGCGCAAACAGGGCGATCAGCGCGACCATCACTGCCGACCCGGCCAGGGTGCCGAGAAAACGATAGAAACTCTTGGCGAACACCTGGCCGCTTTGCGGCTGCATGACGATGAACACGGTGATCATCGCCGTGCGTGGTTGCGGCAGCTCCAGCCGCATGGCCAGCCAAAGCGTCAGGAATGCCGCGAACAGCACCTTGAAGATGTAGACCCAGGTCACGCCGTCGCTGCGTGCCCAGTCGAAGAAACCCCGGCGCCATTCAAGGGAGTACAGCCAGCGCAAGGGTGTGGGCAAGGGAGTCATCTAATCCTGCTCAATAAATTCCAGTGAAAACCGGAACCTGTGGGAGCGAGCCTGCTCGCGAAGAGGGAGTGTCAGGCAGCATAAATGTCGTCTGAAACTCCGCCTTCGCGAGCAGGCCCGCTCCCACAGGTTTTGTGTTCAACGCAAAAGGCTCGGGGTTTTCGGCGCCTGGGTCTGGCTGTCGTTCGGCACGTCGTTGCCGGCACCCAAACCACCGCCCAACGCCGTCACCAATTGCGCATGGGCGCTCAAACGCGCCGCCTGGACCTGCTGCTGCACTTGCTGCTGCTTGAACAGCAAGGTCTGGGCGTTGAGCACATTGAGGTAATCGGTCAGGCCACGCTGATAAGCGATCATCGCGATGTCGTAGGTCTTCTGCGCGGTGGCCACCGACTCGGCGGCGAACGCCTGCTGCTTGTCCATGGACTCGCGGCGGATCAACTGGTCGGAGATGTTTTTCAGGGCATTGACCAGGGTCTGGTTGTACTTGGCCACGGCGATGTCATACCCGGCCGAGGCTTCGCCCAACTCGGCACGCAAACGCCCGCCATCGAAAATCGGCAACGAAATCGCCGGACCCACGCTGTAGTTGAGCTTCTTGCCGGTCAGGAACTCCAGGGCCCCGCCGCCAGTGGCCATATAGCCGAGGCTGCCGACCAGATCGACGTTGGGATAAAACCCGGCATGGGCGACATCGATGCCCCGCGCCTGCGCCGCCACTTGCCAGCGGCTGGCGACCACGTCCGGGCGCTGGCCGAGCAATTGCGCCGGCAGCGACGACGGCAATTTCAGTGGCGCTCCCAGCGAAAGCGTTGGCCGCTGCAGCTGCGCGCCCTCACCCGGCCCCTTGCCGGCGAGGGCGGCGAGCTGGTTGCGGCTCAGGGCGATTTCTTCGTCGAGGGCATCGAGCTGGCGATGGGTTTCCGGCAGCGGCGTCTCGGCCTGGCTGACTTCGAAATGGGTGCCGATGCCGCCCTTCAAACGCTTCTGCGCCAGCTCAAGGATCTGCTGTTGCTGCTTCAAGGTTGCATCAACGATGTCCCGTTGCGCGTAATGCAGCGAGAGTTCGATGTAGACGCGCACGATGTTGTCCTGCAATTCCAGCTGGGCCTGTCGCGCTTCGGCGACGCTCATGTGCGCCATGTCCACGGCGCGCTCGGAGGCATTGCTTTCACGGCCCCAGAGGTCGAGGGCATAACTGAAACCCAGCGCCGCGTTGTTGTCCCAGGTGGTGCTGTTGGCCAGCTCGCCGGGGCCATAGAACGGGTCGGTAGGCCAGTTGTGACGCTTGAGGGTCGAGTCCCCATTGATCTGCAGCGACTCGGCCGCTTGCGCCACGCCAGCCATGGACCTGGCCTGACGCACCCGGGCGGCAGCCATCGCCAGGCTCGGGCTGCCTTGCAGGGCGAGGTCGATCCAGCGATTCAGTTGCGGGTCGCCATAGACTTGCCACCATTGCGCGGTGGGCCAATTCGCATCTTGCGCGGCGCTCTGGATTGCTTGGTCGGTGACCAGCGAATTGGCCTCCAGCGCCTTGCCCTGCGGGGCAATACCTCCGGTTCCGATGCAGCCGCTGATTGCCAGGGTTAAAGCCAAAACACTGAGCGGCTGAAGCGCTCTGCTGATGCGACGCGGCACTGCTGCGATTTCCTGAAAATAGGGGGAGGCACGAAATTTTCTGAAAACCGGAGATCCGCTTTTGTGGGAGCGGGCTTGCTCGCGAAAGCGGTCTGTCAGTCAACATCTCTGTTGAATGTGATGCCCTCTTCGCGAGCAAGCCCGCTCCCACAGGTTGTGCGGTGGGTCGAGCCCCGGTTGCCCAGTTGCGCAATTCTATGGGGAGGCCTGAATGGCGATAAGCTGGGATTCCTGTGAATCTTTGTTACCGTTAACGAGATAATCCGTAAGTCGATCTTTAGTCGCCTGTAAATAAACAGAAACTTCGTGTCACAATTTGTCATTCGACGAGAGAGCACCCCATGGACACTTTGCAAAACATGCGCGCCTTCAGTTACGTGGCCGAAGCCGGCAGCTTCACCGCCGCCGCCGTGCAACTGGACACCACCACGGCCAACGTCTCGCGCGCGGTCTCCAACCTGGAAGCCCACCTGCAAACCCGCCTGCTCAACCGAACGACCCGCCGCATCGCCCTGACCGAAGCCGGCAAGCGTTACCTGTTGCGTTGCGAGCAGATCCTGGCCTACGTCGAAGAAGCCGAAGCCGAGGCCAGCGACGCCCACGCACGCCCGGCCGGGCAACTGAAAGTGCACACCATGACCGGCATCGGCCAGCACTTCGTGATCGACGCCATCGCCCGCTACCGCAAGACCCACCCGGACGTGACCTTCGACCTGACCATGGCCAACCGCGTGCCGGACCTGCTCGACGAGGGTTACGACGTGTCCATCGTCCTCGCCCGCGAACTGCCGGATTCGGGTTTCGTCTCCCAACGCCTGGGCATCACCTACAGCATCGTTTGCGCCTCGCCGGCCTACGTCAAAGCCAACGGCTGCGCACAAAAACCCAGCGACCTGCTCAACCACGCCTGCCTGCGCCTGGTCAGCCCGGTGATCCCGCTGGAAAAATGGGCCTTCGACGGTCCTGACGGCCAGGAAATGGTCACCATCAACAGCTCACCGTTTCTGGTGAACTCCGCCGATGCGATGAAATCCGCGATCATCAGCGGCATGGGCGTTGGCGTCCTGCCGCTGTACGCCGCGATAGAAGGCCTGCGCAACGGCACGCTGGTGAGGGTGATGCCCAAATACCGCTCGCAGGAGCTGAACCTGTATGCGATCTACCCTTCGCGTCAGTACCTGGATGCGAAGATCAAGACCTGGGTCGAGTATTTGCGCGGATCGTTGCCGGAGTTGCTGGCGGCGCATCAGGCGGAACTGGCGGCGTATGAATTGAGTGGGAGTCTGGGCGGGGTTCGGGTGGCGAACTGAAAATCTCTCAGTTCACAGATTGATCTTTGTGGGAGCGAGCTTGCTCGCGATAGCGTTCTCACCTTCAACATCACTGTGAGCAGATACACCGCTTTCGCGAGCAGGCTCGCTCCCACAGGAATCGAGTACATCTGCAAGAGATTGGTCGGCTGTCAGGCCGCCTTCGCGGGCAAGCCCGCTCCCACAGGTACTGTGTACACCGAACCAGACAATCAGGCCGGCCCGGTAGGTCGCCTCGGGCGCTTTTGCGGTACACGCCCCCTCACGCCCTGAGCCTGTCCGTCAACCTGTGACGACCTCCATCGGCGCTTCTACCAACGTTGACCTCCATCGCGAGCAAGCTCGCTCCTACAGGCTCTTCCAAGTAACCCGCCGAAAGGGCGGAACCATAAGCCGCCATTACCAAAGAAACGGATATGTACTCGGTCAACCAAGAACATGGTCGGCTGAAAGGCCGCCAAGACACACAAACTGACAGCGCCGTCAGTTAGCAGTCACCCTCCTGACCAGCAAACAGGTTTATAAAGGAAACTACCTTACTCACCTACCGACCACCCAGCCCCGGCGCCTCACTCGCATGCGAATCCAGAAAAAACCCGCCCTGCTTGTCGCCCTTCTGATCGTCTTGGCAGCGCTGGGCCTGTGGTATGCCACCAAACCGGTCAAGACCAAACTCGCCACCCCCACCGCCATCCCGGTGCGCGTGGTCGCCGTCGCCGAAAAAGACGTGCCACGCTATGTCAGCGGCATCGGGTCGGTGCTGTCCCTGCACAGCGTCGTGGTCCGTCCGCAAATCGACGGCATCCTCACCAAAATCATGGTCAAGGAAGGCCAACTGGTGAAAAAAGACGACCTGCTGGCCACCATCGACGACCGCTCGATCCGCGCCAGCCTCGACCAGGCCCGGGCACAGCTGGGCGAAAGCCAGGCGCAGCTGCAAGTGGCGCTGGTCAACCTTAAACGCTACAAACTGCTGAGCGTTGACGACGGCGTTTCCAAGCAGACCTACGACCAGCAACAGGCGCTGGTGAACCAACTCAAAGCCACCGCCCAAGGCAATCAGGCTTCAATCGACGCAGCTCAGGTACAACTTTCCTACACACAGATTCGCTCCCCAGTGACCGGTCGCGTCGGCATTCGCACCGTGGATGAAGGCAACTTCCTGCGCATGACCGACACCCAAGGCCTGTTCACCGTGACCCAGATCGACCCGATCGCCGTGGAGTTCTCCCTGCCGCAGCAAATGCTGCCGACCTTGCAGGGCCTGATCAACGACCCGCAGCACGCTCGGGTCAAGGCCTACATCGGAGCTGACACCGACGGCGAAACCGGCAACCTGCTCGGCGAAGGTCACCTGACCCTGATCGACAACCAGATCAATGCCAACACTGGCACCATTCGCGCCAAGGCCGAGTTCGACAATCCGGGGCAGAAGCTGTGGCCGGGTCTGCTGGTGACGGTAAAGATTCAGACAGCCCTGGATAAAGATGCGCTGGTGGTGCCGCCGACGGTCGTACAACGCGGCCTCGACCAGCACTTCGTGTACCGGGTCAATGGCGACAAGGTCGAAGCCGTACAGGTGCAAATGGTCTATCAAGGCAGCGGCCAGGACATCATCAAGGGCGTGAAACCGGGTGATGTACTGGTCAGCGATGGTCAGTCGCGGCTCAAACCGGGGTCGACGGTGCAGGTGATGACCGAGCCGGCGCAAGTGGTGCAATCGGAGGCGGCACAATGAAGGGCCACGGTTCGGTATCCGCCTGGTGCATCGACCACCCGGTGGCCACGGTCCTGCTGACGTTCGCCCTGGTGCTGCTGGGCGTCATCGCCTTTCCGCGCCTGCCGGTAGCGCCGTTGCCGGAGGCAGAATTCCCGACCATCCAGGTGGCCGCGCAGTTGCCCGGCGCCAGCCCGGAAACCATGGCCTCCTCGGTGGCCACCCCCCTTGAAGTGCAATTCAGTGCCATTCCCGGCGTGACCCAGATGACCTCGAGCAGTGCACTGGGCTCGACCATCCTGACCCTGCAATTCACCCTCGACAAGAGCATCGACACCGCCGCCCAGGAAGTGCAGGCGGCGATCAATACGGCCGCGGGCAAGCTGCCCAAGGACATGCCGAACCTGCCGACCTGGCGCAAGGTCAACCCGGCCGACAGCCCGGTGCTGATCCTCAGCGTCAACTCCTCGCTGATGCCCGGTCCGGAGCTCAGCGACCTGACGGAAACCCTGTTGTCCCGTCAACTCAGTCAGGTCGACGGTGTAGGCCAGGTCGCCATCACCGGTCAGCAGCGTCCGGCGATCCGCGTCCAGGTTTCGGCGGACAAACTCGCCGCCATCGGCCTGACCCTTGCCGACATCCGCCTGGCGATCCAGCAGACCAGCCTCAACCTGGCCAAGGGTGCGCTGTACGGGGAGTCGAGCATCTCGACCCTGTCCACCAACGACCAGTTGTTCCACCCGGAGGACTACAGCCAGCTGATTGTTTCCTACAAGGACGGCGCGCCGGTTCATCTGCGCGATGTCGCCAAAGTCGTCAACGGATCGGAAGATGCCTACGTCCAGGCTTGGGCGGGCTCACAACCGGGGGTGAACCTGGTGATCTTCCGCCAACCAGGCGCCAACATCGTCGAAACCGTGGACCGCATCCAGGCCGTCTTGCCGGCGCTGGAAGCGATGCTCCCCGCCTCGGTGCAGGTCAAGGTGCTAATCGACCGGACCCAGACCATTCGCGCGTCCTTGCATGAAGTCGAAATCACCCTGCTGATCGCGATCATGCTGGTGGTGGCGGTGATGGCGCTGTTCCTGCGCCAGTTGTCGGCGACCCTGATTGTGTCGGCGGTGCTGGGGGTTTCGCTGGTCGCCAGTTTTGCGCTGATGTACGTCATGGGCTTCAGCCTGAACAACCTGACGCTGGTGGCGATCGTGGTGGCCGTGGGCTTTGTGGTCGATGATGCGATCGTGGTGGTGGAAAACATTCACCGGCACCTGGAGGCCGGCGACGGTATGCGCGAAGCGGCGATCAAGGGCGCGGGCGAGATTGGTTTCACCGTGGTGTCGATCAGCTTTTCGCTGGTGGCGGCGTTCATTCCGTTGCTGTTCATGGGGGGCGTGGTCGGGCGACTGTTCAAGGAGTTCGCCCTGACCGCCACCTCGACCATCTTGATTTCGGTGGTGGTGTCGCTGACCCTGGCGCCAACCCTGGCCGCGCTGTTCATGCGCGCGCCAGTGCATCATGCCCACGACAAACCGGGCTTTGGTGAGCGTCTGTTGGCCTGGTACGAAAAAGGCCTGCGCCGCGCCCTCGCCCATCAGAAAACGATGATCGGCGTGTTCGCTTTGTCGCTGGGTCTGGCCGTCGCCGGTTACATCTTCATTCCTAAAGGCTTCTTCCCGATCCAGGACACCGGCTTCGTCCTCGGCACCACCGAAGCCGCCGCTGACATTTCCTACGGCGACATGGTGAAAAAACACCTCGCCATGGCGGAAATCGTCGCCGCCGACCCTGCCGTGCAAACGTTCTCGCACTCGGTCGGTGTCTCCGGCAGCAACCAGACCATCGCCAACGGCCGTTTCTGGATCACCCTGAAAAAACGCAGCGACCGCGATGTCTCGGCCAGTCAGTTCATCGACCGGATTCGTCCGCAACTGATGAAAGTACCGGGCATCGTCCTGTACCTGCGCGCCGGCCAGGACATCAACCTCAGTTCAGGCCCGAGCCGTGCCCAGTATCAGTATGTGCTCAAGAGCAACGATGGCCCGACCCTGAGCACCTGGACCCAGCGCCTGACGGAAAAACTGCGCGCCAACCCGGCCTTCCGCGATGTTTCCAACGATTTGCAACTGGGCGGCAGCATCACCCACATCAGCATCGACCGCAGCGCCGCGGCGCGTTTCGGCCTGACCGCCAGCGACGTCGACGAAGCCCTGTACGATGCCTTCGGCCAGCGACAGATCAATGAATTCCAGACCCAGGTCAACCAGTACAATGTGATCCTGGAGCTGGACACACAGCAACGCGGCAAAGCCGAAAGCCTCAACTATTTCTACCTGCGCTCCCCCCTGAGCGGGGAAATGGTACCGCTGTCGGCCCTGGCCAGGTTCGATGCGCCCACTATCGGCCCACTGTCCATCGCCCATGACGGCATGTTCCCGGCCGCCAACCTGTCGTTCAACCTGGCGCCCGGCGTGGCGTTGGGCGATGCGGTGATCATGCTCGACCAGGCCAAGGCCGACATCGGCATGCCAACCGCCATCAGCGGTAATTTCCAGGGCGCGGCCCAGGCGTTCCAGAGTTCACTGGCCAGCCAGCCGTGGCTGATCCTGGCGGCGCTGTTGGCGGTGTACATCATTCTCGGCGTGCTCTACGAGAGCTTCGTGCATCCGCTGACGATCATTTCGACCTTGCCTTCTGCGGGCCTCGGCGCAGTGATCATGCTGTGGATCTGCGGCCAGGACTTTTCGATCATGGCCTTGATCGGCCTGGTGCTGTTGATCGGTATCGTCAAGAAAAACGGCATCCTGATGATCGACTTCGCCCTCGAAGCGCAGCGTAATGGCGGACTGTCGCCTGAAGAAGCGATCTTCAAGGCCTGCATCACGCGGTTCCGGCCGATCATCATGACCACCCTCGCCGCGCTGCTTGGCGCCCTGCCGCTGATGCTTGGCTACGGCACTGGCGCCGAGTTGCGCCAACCCCTGGGGATCGCGGTAGTCGGCGGCTTGCTGGTGAGCCAGGCGCTGACGCTGTTCACCACGCCGGTCATATACTTGTGGCTGGAGCGGTTATTTCATAGGCCCAAACCTTTGCCAGTACCGGCGCTGGCGACCACAGACTGAGGCGGGGTCATGCGCGTCCTGATTATCGAAGACGAAGAAAAAACCGCGGACTATCTGCACCGCGGCCTGACGGAACAGGGTTACACCGTGGACCTGGCGCGGGATGGGGTCGAAGGCCTGCATCTGGCGCTGGAGAGCGACTACGCGGTGATCGTCCTCGACGTGATGTTGCCGGGCCTCGACGGCTTCGGCGTGTTGCGCGCCTTGCGTGCGCGCAAGCAGACCCCGGTGATCATGCTCACCGCCCGCGAACGTGTGGAAGATCGCATCAGGGGCCTGCGTGACGGCGCCGATGATTACCTGGGCAAACCGTTTTCCTTCCTTGAGCTGGTGGCACGCCTGCAAGCGCTGACCCGGCGCAGCGGCGGTCATGAACCGGTGCAAGTGAGCATTGCCGACCTGTGGATAGATTTGATCAGCCGCAAGGCTACTCGCGGCGGCGCAAGGCTGGACCTGACCGCCAAGGAGTTCTCGCTGCTCAGCGTGCTTGCCCGGCGCCAGGGGGAAATCCTCTCGAAAACCGCCATTGCCGAGATGGTCTGGGACATCAATTTCGACAGCGACGCCAACGTCGTCGAAGTCGCGATCAAACGCCTGCGGGCCAAGCTTGACGGACCCTTCGAAGAGAAACTGCTGCACACCATTCGCGGCATGGGTTATGTGCTGGAGAGCCGTGGTGTCCAGTAACAGCATCGCCTTGCGCCTGAGCGGGATGTTCACGCTGGTGGCGCTGCTGGTGTTCCTGTTGATCGGCTGGGCCTTGTACCAGCAGGTCGACAAAGGCCTGGGCCTGTTGCCCGAAGCCGAGCTGGATGCGCGCTACAGTGTGCTCGAATCCACGGTCGGCCGTTACGGCACGCCTGAGCATTGGGTGAAGATCAACAACAAGCTCAACCTGCTGAGCGAAGAAGACAAGCGCATCAGCTTCTGGATCATCAGCGGCGATCCACATTACGAATACGGCAACCTGACCCCGCAGGTCCGCGCCTTTGCCCAAGGTCCACTGGGCATGCGCGACATGCATCTGCCGGATAACCCCTATCCGCTGAAAGTGCTGGTCAGCGAATTCCCGGCCAAGGACCAGCGCCCACCGCTGCGCTTCATGATCGCCATCGACACTGAAACGTTTTTCCATACCCAGCATCACCTGCTGGTCGCGTTGATCAGCCTGGCGATCGTCGGCGTGCTGCTGGCCTCGGCACTGGGTTACTGGGTGGCGCGAATCGGCCTCAAGCCGCTGATCAAACTGTCCCAGGAAGCCCGGCGCCTGGCTCCGCCGTTGCGCTCGGGGCGCTTGCGATTGTCACCGTTGCCGCCGGAACTCGATCAGTTCGTCAGCTCGTTCAACTCGACCCTGGAACGGGTCGAGCAGGCCTACTCACGCCTTGAATCGTTCAATGCCGACGTCGCCCACGAACTGCGCTCGCCACTGACCAACCTGATCGGCCAGACCCAGGTTGCATTGACCCGCGGACGCTCCGCCGAGCATTACTTCGAAGTGCTGCAATCGAATCTCGAAGAGCTTGAGCGGCTGCGTTCGATCATCAACGACATGCTGTTCCTGGCCAGTGCCGATCAGGGCAACAAGGCAACCAGACTGACGTCCACGTCGCTGGCCGATGAAGTGGCCACGACCCTGGAATATCTGGACTTCATTCTCGAGGACGCTCAGGTCCAGGTAGAGGTCAGTGGTGACGCGCAAGTGAGCATCGAGATCGCCCATCTGCGCCGGGCGTTGATCAATCTGCTGAACAACGCGGTGCAGCACACTGCGCCCGGCCAGGTGATTGAAGTGCACATTGAAGCCGCAGAACATCAGGTCAGCATCGGCGTCGCCAACCCCGGCTCACCGATTGCCCACGAACACCTGCCACGGCTGTTCGAACGCTTCTACCGGGTCGATGCATCGCGCAGCAACAGCGGCCACAACCATGGCCTTGGGCTGGCCATCGTCAAGGCGATTGCGTTGATGCATGGCGGCGATGTGTTCGTGCGCAGTGACCATGGGATGAATACCTTCGGCATTCATCTTCCTGTCTGACCCCCTCGCTCCCACATTGGTTCCGGGTTGAACACAAGTGTGCAACCAACCAACTGTTGCCATAACAGCAACAGTCCTTTCATGAATCCGCTCTTTTTCCCCTCGCTCAAGATCCTTATCTTTGCCCGCACCAAACAGCACTTGCCAAGCAAGAAGGTTTTAAAGATGTCCAACAGTATGGGTATTGCCAGCGCTTTCGTTTTGTCCTCTTTGTTCCTGTCGCCACTGGCGATGGCGGAAGAATCGCAGACTTTCGTCGCACATAACGCCGCACGCGCTGCAGCGCTCGAAGAGCATCAGATCGAGATGACGGCCAAGGCTGCGCAAGACGCCCAAGCCCCGCAAGCCTCGACCAATCAGGCCCGGCCACAGGTCGAGAAGGACAGCTGATCTGCACCGTTCACTCCCGCTTCCCACGACACTGTTCATCGGCTCTTCCCTTTGAAAAGTTGTCTGCAAAGCCGCTGCTTTCAGCGGCTTTTTTTATAATGGCGATTCAACTTTCATTGCAATTTTCGCAACGACAAGCGCTGATGCCCACACCATTGACCAGTCGTTAGAGCAACAGGCACGATTCACCCGGCTGCTACGTTAATGCAACTACGCTTACAACGTCCCTTTAGCAGACGTCAGCCCTATGACCGCAAGCCGCACCCCACATTTTCTAGGCCCATCCGGGCGACCCGAGATCATGGTGATCTTCGGCAGCACCCTGACGGTCATCTCGATCCTGTGCATCGTCACTTTTCTGCTGATCCGCGAACACGCCTACGCCCAACAGATCGCCACACGCAGCGCGACCACCATTGCGCAACTGATCGATGCCGATGTCCTGCGTACGGTCGAGCTCTATGATCTGACCTTGCAGGGCCTGATCGCCGCTGCCCAACGGGACGACCTGAAACAGGTTTCGCCGCAGATTCGTCATCTGGCGCTGTTCGACCGCTCCACCACCGCGCGCTACAAGGGCGACATCCTGCTGCTGGACAAGCACGGCGACGTACTGGCCGACTCATCGTTGATCGAACCGAAACCGGGTAACTTCGCTCACCGCGATTATTTCCTGGCCCATGTCTTCAATCGTGATACAGGCATGTTTATCAGCCGACCGTTCAAGCCGCGCTGCGACTGCGATGACAGCGACCAATGGCGCATCAGTTTCAGCCGGCGCATTTCCTCGCCCACGGGTGAGTTTCTGGGGGTTGCGGTAGCCTCGATGCGCATGAGCTACTTCGATCAGTTGTTCAACAGCCTCGACATCGGCACCGGCAGCACGCTGGGCATCATCAACAATGACGGGATCCTCCTGGCGCAGAAGCCGTACCGGGAACCGAACTCCATCGGCAAAAGCTTCTCCAGCCGCCCCAACGTCGTACGCATGCTGCAGGAGCGCAATGGCACCTTTGAAAGTGTGTCGAGCGTCGACCATCAACGGCGCTTGTACACCTTTACCCGGGTCGGCAACCTGCCGCTGACTGTCATCGTGGCGCTTTCTGTGGATGAGGTGTTCGCCACCTGGAACCGTACGGCCTATGTGATCAGCGGTGCTACCGGGGTTTTGTGCATCGGTTTGCTGTGGTTGACCTGGCTGCTCTGCCGCGAGTTGCGCCTGCGCCAGAGTGCCGAGCAGGAATTGGCGCAACTGGCGGCCACCGATGCCTTGACCGGCGTGGCCAACCGCCGATCCCTTGATCAGACCCTGCGCCATGAATGGTTTCGCGCGCAGCGCAGTGGCAAGCCGTTGTCCTTGCTGATGATCGATGCCGATCACTTCAAGGCCTTCAATGACCGGCACGGGCATCAGGCCGGCGACGAAGCGTTACGGGCATTGGCCGAGGTCATCAGTGCCAATGTTCACCGCCCCACAGACCTGGTGGCGCGCTACGGGGGCGAAGAGTTTTCGGTGGTCCTGGCCGAAACAAGCGGTGACGGTGCACGGCAGATTGCCGAACATATTCGTGAGGCTGTACAAAAACTGCCACTGGTCGACGCCGGTGAGCGACCGATGAGTGTGAGTATCGGTATTGCCACCTGGACAGCGGCCAGCGATATCACCCTGGAACAGTTGCTATTCAATGCGGACAAGGCGCTGTATCAGGCCAAGGAGAGGGGGCGTAACCGGGTGGTGTATGCCAGCTGAATTTTATGCTGAACCGACTGGCCTCTTCGCGAGCAAGCCCGCTCCCACAGTTGATTGCGCCCCCCTGTGGGAGCGGGCTTGCTCCGGGCGGCGTTCCGACGAAGGGGCCTTCACTGCCACCATCAAAATCAGGACATAAAAAAAGGCCACCCGAAGGTAGCCTTTAAAAAACTAGAGAGGTTTTTTGCTTACACGGCCGCAACCGGGCGCATGTAAGAGATCGGTGCAGTGCTGGCGTCTTCGAACGTCACGACTTCCCAGGCATCTGTCTGCTCAATCAACTTGCGCAGCAGCTGGTTGTTCAGTGCGTGGCCGGACTTGAAGCCCTTGAACTCACCAATCAGGCTATTGCCCAGCAGGTAGAGGTCACCAATTGCATCGAGAATCTTGTGCTTCACGAATTCGTCTTCATAGCGAAGGCCGTCTTCGTTCAGTACGCCATCGGCGTCGACCACAATAGCGTTTTCAACACTGCCGCCGAGTGCGAGGTTGTGCTTGCGCAGGTACTCGATGTCACTCATGAAACCAAAGGTACGGGCGCGGCTGACTTCTTTTACGAACGAAGTGCTGGAAAAATCCACGCTTGCACTTTGGGTGCGGTCACGGAAAACCGGGTGATCGAAATCGATCTCGAAGCTCACTTTGAACCCTTCGAAAGGGACGAAAGTAGCGCGCTTGTCGCCATCTTCCACTGTCACTTCACGCAGGATGCGGATGAACTTCTTGGCGGCGTCCTGTTCTTCCAGGCCAGCCGATTGAATCAGGAATACGAAAGGTCCGGCGCTACCATCCATGATCGGGACTTCGGACGCGGAGAGCTCGACGTAGGCGTTATCGATGCCCAGGCCTGCCATGGCCGAGAGCAAGTGCTCTACCGTGTCCACTTTGACGTCACCGTTAACGAGCGTGGTCGACATAGTGGTTTCACCAACGTTTTCCGCGCGGGCAGGAATCTGCACCACGGGATCGAGGTCGGCGCGACAAAACACAATGCCAGTGTCGACAGGCGCTGGCTTGAGGGTCAGATAGACCTTCTCCCCGGAGTGCAGGCCGACACCTGTGGCACGGATAATATTCTTCAGGGTGCGTTGTTTAATCATGGCATGGGCCGCTTCAGCGCAAATTGCGAACTGGTATCAACAAAGGCTGGCGATGATAGCAGACCACGCCTTTGCTGAACACCAATCACCTTCATAGCCCTGATACATTTCATCAATCGGCCTGACGACGCAGGAAAGCCGGGATGTCCAGGTAGTCCAGGTCATCTTGCGGATTCATCTTCGCGGCAGTCGCAGCACCGGCCTGGGCCTGGTTGCGCATGACGGTCGGACGGTCCAGGTCACGGTAGTTCACCGCTGGAGCTTCCTGACGAACAGGGGCCTGTTGTTGTGGCTGTGCAGCCATCGAAGTGTGAACGGTATTGTCGATGACCTTCACAGGCTTCTCGATTTTAGCGCCCAGACCGGTTGCAACGACAGTCACGTGCAGCTCGTCGCGCATGTCCGGATCGATAACGGTACCGACCTTGACCATCGCGTGTTCCGAAGCGAATGCCTCGATGATGCTGCCCACGTCGGAGTATTCGCCCAGGGACAGATCCGGACCGGCGGTAATGTTTACCAGGATGCCGCGAGCGCCTTGCAGGTTCACGTCTTCCAGCAGCGGGTTGCGAATGGCCGCTTCGGTGGCCTCGCGTGCACGGTTCGGACCGCTGGCGCAGCCAGTGCCCATCATCGCCATGCCCATTTCGCTCATCACGGTACGCACGTCGGCGAAGTCGACGTTGATCATGCCCGGACGCTTGATGATGTCGGAGATACCGCGAACGGCTCCGGCCAGTACATCGTCAGCCTTGGCGAAAGCCGACAGCAGGCTGGCGTCTTTACCGAGGATGGTCAGCAGCTTCTCGTTGGGAATGGTGATCAACGAGTCGACGCTTTCGGAGAGCATGCGGATGCCTTCGTCGGCGATCTGCATACGCTTGCGGCCTTCGAACGGGAACGGACGGGTCACCACCGCAACGGTGAGGATGCCCATTTCCTTGGCCACTTCGGCGATGATCGGCGCAGCACCGGTACCGGTACCGCCGCCCATGCCAGTGGTGATGAACACCATGTTGGTGCCCTGCAGGACTTCGGCAATGCGCTCACGGTCTTCCAGAGCAGCTTGACGGCCGACTTCAGGGTTGGCGCCAGCGCCCAGGCCCTTGGTCACGCCGGTGCCCAGTTGCAGGATGGTACGCGCGCCGATGTTTTTCAGCGCTTGAGCATCGGTGTTGGCGCAGATGAACTCGACGCCTTCGATGTTGCTCTTGACCATGTGGTTGACAGCGTTGCCGCCGCCACCGCCGACACCGATAACTTTGATTACCGGGCTTGCGGGGATGTTGTCTACGAGTTCGAACATTTTCCCTCTCCTTTACATTCTCTAGTTTTTTCGCCTACTGCGTGCTTCGGTGTAACGGTGTTGCGGTAAATCTTCAGAAATTGCCCTGGACCCACTTCTTCAGGCGGTCCAGCAGCGGAGCCTGTGGCTCTTCGTTGCTGTAGCTGTCGCGGCTGCCGATGCCCGAGAACGAGATGCCGTCGGACTGCTTCTGCAGGCCGTACATCAACAGGCCGACGCCGGTGGAATAGATCGGGTTGCGTACTACGTCATCCAGACCTTTCACGCCATGCGGTACGCCCAGGCGCACCGGCATGTGGAAGATTTCCTCGGCCAGTTCAGTGGCACCTTCCATCTTCGCGGTACCGCCGGTCAGCACGATGCCGGCCGGGATCAGATCTTCGTAGCCGCTGCGGCGCAGTTCGGCCTGGATCAGCGTGAACAGTTCGTCGTAGCGCGGCTCGACCACTTCGGCCAGGGCCTGGCGGGACAGTTCGCGTGGCGGACGGTCGCCAACACTTGGCACCTTGATGGTTTCACCGGCACCGGCCAGTTTGGCCAGGGCGCAGGCGTAGCGAATCTTGATTTCTTCGGCGTACTGGGTCGGAGTGCGCAACGCCATGGCGATGTCGTTGGTCACCTGGTCACCGGCAATCGGGATGACCGCGGTGTGACGGATCGCACCTTCGGTGAAGATCGCGATGTCGGTGGTACCGCCACCGATGTCCACCAGGCACACGCCCAGCTCTTTCTCGTCGTCGGTCAGCACCGAGTAGGCGGAAGCCAGCTGCTCGAGAATGATGTCGTCGATTTCCAGGCCGCAGCGACGCACGCATTTTTCGATGTTCTGCGCGGCATTGACGGCGCAGGTGACCACGTGGACCTTGGCTTCCAGACGCACGCCGGACATGCCCAGCGGCTCGCGGACGCCTTCCTGGTTATCGATCACGTAGTCTTGCGGCAAGGTGTGCAGCACGCGCTGGTCAGCCGGGATCGCCACGGCCTGGGCAGCGTCGAGCACGCGTTCGAGGTCGGCAGAACTGACTTCGCGATCACGAATCGCCACGATGCCGTGGGAGTTCAGGCTGCGGATGTGATTGCCGGCCACGCCGACGAATGCCGAGTGAATGCGGCAACCGGCCATCAACTGCGCTTCTTCGATGGCGCGCTGGATCGATTGCACGGTGGATTCGATATTCACCACCACGCCTTTTTTCAGGCCACGGGACGGATGGGTACCGATCCCGACGATTTCCAGCGTGCCGTCGTCCGCGACCTCGCCTACCAGCGCCACCACCTTGGAGGTGCCGATATCGAGACCGACGATCATTTTGCCGCTTTGCACGTTTGCCATGGGTCCTGCCTCTTCTTAATTCTTCGCGACAGCGGGTTGGGCTGCCGTGGGCGCTACAGGTTCCCGCCAGCCAACGGCGAGGCCGTTGGCGTAGCGCAGATCGATGCGCGCAATGTTCGTAATCTGTTCTTTGAGCGTCTTGTCATAGATGGCGATGAAGCGGCGCATCTTTTCCACCTGGTTGCCGCGTCCGAGCAGCAGTTCGATCCCCGGGCCGGCACTGCCGGGTCCGGTGGTCAGGAACCAGCTGCCGCGTTCACGCAACTCCAGGCGTGCAATCGAGAAGCCCAGAGGCCGGAGCATCTGACTCAACACCTGGTACTGCTGCATCACCTGCTGCTGGGCCCGCTGCGGGCCGAACAGCTGAGGCAAGTGTTCGTAGTTCGCCAGCTCGCGCGGGGTGAAGGCCTGGCCCTGGTTGTTCAAAAGCGATTCGTCCCCCCAACGGGCCACCGGCAGTTGTTCTTCCAGGCGGATCACCACTTGATCCGGCCACACCCGACGCACTTCGGCGTGGGCAATCCATGGCATCGTTTCAAGCTCGGTGCGCATGCTCGCCAGGTCGATGGTGAAGAAGCTCGACGCCACGTACGGGGCGATCCGCTGCTGCACCGCTTGCTGGCTGATGTAACTCAGGTCGCCCTGCACGTTGATCCTGGAGATCGGCCGGTCGGCATACGGCAACAAGCGTGTCGCGCCTTCGTAAGTACCGAACCCCAAGGCCACCAGCAGCACCGGCCAGAACAACGCTTTGAGAAAACCGAAGTTGGCTTTCGGCAGGCGCGCGGACATCGGCTCTTTGGCCACCATTCGGCTGGCACCCCGTGGCACCGGCTTGCGGCCGGGTGCGGGAGGCTGATGTCTGAGCTGAGCGCCTTGCATGGCCTTAACCTCTCGTCGACTCTTGGTAACCGGCAGCATTGCCGGCAACGCTCTCGGCCAGAATCGCCAGAACCAGTTGCTGGAAATCCAGACCGGCAGCACGGGCCGCCATCGGCACCAGGCTGTGATCGGTCATGCCCGGTGCGGTGTTGACTTCCAGGAACCAGAACTGCCCTTCGGCGTCCTGCATCACGTCTGCCCTGCCCCAACCGGCGATACCCAGCGCTTCACAGGCTTTCGCCGTGAGTTCCATGAGTTCCTGTTCCTTGACGCGGTCCAGACCACATGGAATGCGGTACTGGGTATCGTTGGCGATGTACTTGGCGTCGTAGTCGTAGAAGCTGTGCGTCGTGCCCAGGGCAATCGGAGGCAACACCTGGTCACGCAGAGTGGCGATGGTGAACTCCGGACCGTGAATCCATTGCTCGACCAACACTTGCGAATCGTAGGTACTGGCCGCTTTCCATGCGTCGATCAATTCGGACGCGGAACTCACTTTGGCCATACCGATACTTGAACCTTCATGGGCCGGTTTGACGATCAAAGGGAAGCCCAGTTCCGTCGCTGCCGAAATACAATCGGCCTCGCTGCAAAGTACTGCGTGACGTGGCGTCGGAATGCCCAGGCTGTGCCAGACCTGCTTGGTGCGCAGCTTGTCCATCGCCAGGGCCGACGCCAGGATGCCGCTGCCGGTGTACGGAATGCCCAGGCATTCGAGCAGGCCTTGCATGCTGCCGTCTTCACCGCCACGACCGTGGAGGATGATGAAGGCGCGGTCGATCTTTTCGCTCTGCAGACGCTGCAGCAGGTCATCACCCACGTCGAGGCCGAACGCGTCGACACCGGCGCTTAGCAGCGCGTCGAGAACCGCGTTGCCCGACTTCAGGGACACCTCGCGTTCGGCACTCTTGCCGCCGAACAGCACGGCGACACGGCCGAAGTCTTTCGGCGCGATCGTGGAGACCAGGTTGGCGTAGGCAGCAGTCATTTCAACTTCCCCTTCTCCGGTGCGGCAACGGCGCCGGCGAACAACTCGCTTTTCAACAGTTTCGGTGCGAGACCACCGATATCACCGGCGCCCTGGCACAGCAGGATGTCGCCGGCACGCAGCAGCGGCTTGACCACTGGCGCGAGGTCGACACCACGCTCGATGTAGATCGGATCGAGCTGGCCACGCTGACGGATGCTGTTGCACAGTTTGCGGCTGTCGGCACCCGGAATCGGCTCTTCGCCGGCCGGATAGACCTCCATCAGCAGCAGTACGTTGGCGTCGGCCAGCACATTGACGAAATCGTCGTACAGGTCGCGGGTGCGGCTGTAACGGTGTGGCTGGTAGACCATCACCAGGCGGCGCTCCGGCCAGCCACCGCGTACGGCCTTGATCACGGCCGCGACTTCGGTCGGGTGGTGACCGTAGTCATCGACCAGCATCACGTTGCCACCGTCAACCGGCAGTTCGCCATAGACCTGGAAGCGTCGGCCAACCCCCTGGAAGCCGGACAGGCCCTGGACGATGGCTTCATCGCTGACGCCTTCGTCGGTGGCGATGCAGATGGTTGCCAGTGCGTTCAATACGTTGTGGTTGCCCGGCATGTTCACCGACACATCCAGCGGCTCGCGGTCAGGGCGCAGCACAGTGAAGAAAGTCTGCATGCCCTGCTGGCGCACGTTGATGGCGCGCACGTCGCAGTCTTCGCCGAAGCCGTAGGTCACAGTCGGACGCTTGACCTGCGGGAGGATTTCACGCACCACCAGATCGTCCAGACACACCACCGCCAGGCCGTAGAACGGCAGGTTGTGCAGGAACTCGACGAAGGTTTTCTTCAGCTTGTTGAAGTCACCGTCGTAGGTCGCCATGTGATCGGCGTCGATGTTGGTGACCACGGCCACCAGCGGCTGCAAGTGCAGGAAGCTGGCGTCGCTTTCGTCGGCTTCGGCGATCAGGTAGCGGCTGGTGCCAAGCTGGGCATTGGTGCCCGCGGCATTCAGGCGGCCACCGATGACGAACGTCGGGTCCAGGCCACCGGCGGCGAACACCGAGGCGATCAGGCTGGTGGTGGTGGTTTTGCCGTGGGTACCGGCAACGGCGATGCCGTGGCGGTAGCGCATCAGCTCAGCCAGCATTTCTGCACGCGGCACCACCGGAATACGGCGCTCCAGTGCGGTTGCGACTTCCGGGTTGGACGTGTTCACGGCACTCGACACCACCAGCACGTCGGCGGCAGCGGCGTTCTCGGCACGGTGGCCGATGAAGATCTGCGCCCCGAAGGACTCCAGACGCTCAGTCACCGGCGAAGCCTTCAGGTCGGAGCCGGACACTGCATAACCCAGGTTCAGCAGCACTTCGGCGATCCCGCACATGCCCACACCGCCGATACCGACGAAGTGGATGCGACGAATACGGCGCATTTCCGGTTGTGGCATGGCTTTCTGACTCTCAACCATGGGCCACCTCCAGGCAGCTATCGACGACGTTACGGGTGGCATCGGGTTTGGCGAGGCGGCGTGCCGCGGTAGCCATTTCGTTGAGTCGTTGTGGTTGCATCAGGACCTCTGTCAGGCGAGCGGCAAGATCCGCTGCACCAGTCGTTCTTTGTGGCATCAGGAAAGCTGCGCCTTCACGGGCCAAATATTCGGCGTTGCGGGTCTGGTGATCATCGATGGCGTGGGGCAAAGGCACCAGCATCGAGGGCAGACCGGCGGCGGCCAGTTCACTGATGGTCAGCGCGCCTGCGCGACAGACCACCAGGTCGGCCCAGCTGTAGGCTTGGGCCATGTCTTTGATGAAGGGCTGCACCTGCGCCTCGACGCCAGCCGCGCGATAGCGCTCTGCAGTCACTTCATCGTGGTTTTTGCCGGCCTGATGGAACACTTCCGGACGCAAGTCGACAGCGACTTGCGACAGGGCTTCAGGCAGCAACTTGTTCAACGGCTCTGCGCCAAGGCTTCCGCCCAGGATCAGCAAACGCGCCTTGCGACCGGCCAGGGCAGGTCGCAATGTCTCGAGGAACAGCTCGGTGCGCACCGGGTTACCGGTGGTCCGGCGGCTGTCCGACAGGGTAAAGGTGTCGGGGAACGCTTCACAGACTCGGGCGGCCAACGGCACCAGCAACCGATTGGCGGTACCGGCCACGGCGTTCTGTTCATGAACGATCACCGGCACGCCGGCCAGTTTGGCTGCGACACCGCCAGGGCCGGTCACAAAGCCACCAAAGCCCACGACGCAGACCGGTTGCAGACGGCGAATGATCGCCCGTGCCTGCCAGACCGACTTGAACAACATGAACGGTGCCTTGAGCAGGGACAATTTGCCCTTGCCGCGCAGACCGCTGGCGTTGATCCGGTGCAGTTCGATGCCGGCTGCCGGCACCAGATCGTTCTCGATGCCACGCGGGGTTCCGAGCCAGTGCACGGTATAGCCGCGCGCCTGGAATTCGCGGGCACAGGCCAGCGCCGGGAACACGTGGCCCCCGGTGCCGCCGGCCATGATCATCACGTTAGCGCCCATGGTGCGGCTCCTCGGCGAAGTCGCTCTCATGGAACTCCATCTCCTCGCTGCCCAGGTGGGTTCGACTTTCCCACTCGATGCGCAGCAACAAGCCGAGACAGGCACAGCAGATCACCAACGAACTGCCGCCGTAACTGAGGAACGGCAGGGTCAGCCCCTTGGTCGGCAACAGGCCGACGTTCACGCCGATGTTGATCAGGAACTGGCCGATCCACAGGAACGACAGACCGTAGGCAACATAGGCGGCGAAGAACTGCTTGGCCTTCTCGGCCCACAGTCCGATGTACATGCCACGAATACACACGAAGACGAACAGTGCCACGGTGCACAACGAACCCACCGCGCCCAGCTCTTCGGCCAGGACCGAGAACACGAAGTCAGTGTGGGCCTCAGGCAGGTAGAACTGTTTCTGCACGCTGTTGCCCAAGCCGACACCGAACCATTCGCCGCGACCGAAAGCGATCAATGCCTGGGACAACTGATAACCGGCACCGAACTGGTCGGCCCACGGATCGGCGAAGTTGGTCAGGCGCGCCATCCGATACGGCTGCATTTGAATCAAAAGCACCACCGCGCCGACGGCCAGGACTACCATCAGGGAAAAACGGAACAGCCCGACGCCGCCAAGGAACAGCATCGCCGCCGCGGCCCCCATCATCACGACGGTGGCACCGAAGTCCGGCTCCATCAGCAGCAGGCCCGCCATCGGCAGCAGCACGATAAACGGCTTGAAGAAACCCATCCAGCTTTCCCGCACTTCCTTCTGGCGACGCACCAGATAACCGGCGAGGTAGATCACCACGAACACCTTGGCGATCTCGGAAGGCTGGACGTTGAAGAAACTGAAGCCGATCCAGCGCATCGAGCCATTAACCTCACGGCCGATCCCCGGAATGATCACCATGATCAGCAAGCCGAACGCACCCAGCAGCATCAGCCAGCCCAGGCGTTGCCAGGTGGCGATCGGGATCATCATGGTAACGATGCAAGCACCCAGGCCCAGCACCGCGTAAATAAGGTGGCGGATCATGTAATACAGCGCGCTGCCCGACTGCACGGCCGCCACTTCGGTCGATGCCGAGGCAATCATGATCAGTCCCAGGCCGAGCAGCGTCAGGCAACCGGCGAGCATCGGGAAGTCGAGGTCGATACCGCGCCCGGTGATGAGCGGCGATGGATAGGGCTTGATGATGCCTTTGAGGCTCATGCCAGATCCTCCACGGCTTGGACGAACTGGTGGCCACGGTCTTCGTAGTTCTTGAACATGTCGAAGCTGGCGCAGGCTGGCGACAGCAGCACTACGTCGCCCGGCTGGGCGGCGGCGCGGCATCGTTCGACGGCTTCGACCAGGGAAGCGGCGCGGATCAGCGGAACGGCGTCGCCAATGGCCTCGCCGATCTTGTCGGAGTCGCGGCCCATCAGCACCACGGCGCGGCAGTTGGCCGCCACCGGATCGCGCAGGTCCTTGAACTCGGCACCCTTGCCGTCACCGCCGGCGATCAGCACGACTTTGCCGTCGATGTCCGCGCCCAGGCCTTCGATGGCGGCCAGCGCGGCGCCTACGTTGGTGGCCTTGGAGTCGTTGTAGTAACCCACGCCATCAAGGTCGCGGACCCATTGGCAGCGGTGCTCGAGACCGGCAAAGGTGCGCAGGCTCGACAGCATGGCATCGAACGGCAGACCGACCGCATGGCCAAGGGCCAGGGCCGCCAGGGCGTTGGACTGGTTGTGGGCACCGCGAATCTTCAATTCGCGCACCGGCATCAGGTTCTGGAATTCGAAGGCCAGGTATTTCTCGCCGTCTTCTTCACGGATGCCGAAGGCTTTGAAATCCGGTTTGCTCAGGCCGAAGGTCCAGCACGGCTGGCCCTCGCCCATCAACGGACGGCTCAGGGCATCCTGGCGATTGACCACGAACTGTCTGGCACCACGGAAGATCCGGTGTTTGGCCAGGTGATAGGCCGGCAGACCGCTGTAACGGTCCATGTGGTCTTCGCTGACGTTGAGCACGGTCGCCACTTCGGCGTTGAGTTGATCGGTGGTTTCCAGCTGGAAACTCGACAACTCCATCACGTACAGCTCGACGTCATCGCGCAGCAGATCCAGCGCCGGGGTACCGAGGTTGCCGCCGACGGCCACACGCTTGCCCGCCGCCGCCGCCATTTCGCCGACCAGGGTGGTGACGGTGCTTTTCGCGTTGGAACCGCTGATGGCCACGATCGGCGCCTTCGCGTTACGCGCGAACAGCTCGATGTCACCGGACAATTTCACGCCACGTGCGGCGGCAGCCTGCAGGGCCGGGGTCGCCAGCGCCAGGCCGGGGCTCACGTAGAGCTCATCGGCGCGGCACAGGAATTCGACGTCCAGCTCGCCACAACGCACTTCCACGTGCGGATAGTCACGCTTGAGCGTGGCCAGTTCCGGTGGATTTTCCCGCGTATCGGCCACGGCAAACGCCACGCCCCGGTTCGCCAGGAAGCGAACCAGGGACATGCCGCTCTTGCCGAGGCCGACAACGATGCGGAAGTGGTCAGAAGCGATCAGAGACACGAGTTTCTACCTCAGCTTCAGGGTGGCAAGGCCGATCAGCACGAGAATCACGGTGATGATCCAGAAACGGACGATCACTCGTGGTTCAGGCCAACCCTTGAGTTCAAAGTGGTGGTGAATGGGCGCCATGCGGAATACGCGGCGACCGGTCAGTTTAAAAGAGGCGACCTGAATGACGACTGACAGGGTTTCCATCACGAACACGCCGCCCATGATGAACAGGACGATTTCCTGACGGACGATCACCGCGATGGTGCCCAAGGCCGCGCCCAGCGCCAGTGCGCCGACGTCACCCATGAAGACTTGTGCCGGATAGGTGTTGAACCACAGGAAGCCCAGGCCGGCGCCAATCAGTGCGCCGCAGAACACGATCAGTTCGCCCGCGCCCGGTACATAGGGAATCAGCAGGTATTCGGCGAATTTCACGTTACCCGACAGGTAGCAGAAAATGCCCAGGCCGCCGCCCACCATCACCGTCGGCATAATCGCCAGGCCGTCGAGGCCGTCGGTCAGGTTGACCGCGTTGCTCGAACCGACAATCACGAAATAGGTGAGGACGATGAAGCCTGCGCCCAGTGGAATGCTGTAGTCCTTGAGCATCGGCAGGATCAGCGTGGTTTCCACCGGCGTGGCGGCAGTCATGTAAAGGAAGATCGCCGCGCCCAGGCCGAACACCGATTGCCAGAAATACTTCCAGCGGCTTGGCAAGCCACGGGAGTTTTTCTCGATCACCTTGCGGTAGTCGTCGACCCAGCCGATGGCGCCGAACAGCAAGGTCACCAGCAGTACGACCCAGACGTAACGGTTGCTCAGGTCAGCCCAAAGCAGGGTGCTGACGCCGATGGACGACAGGATCAGCGCACCGCCCATGGTCGGTGTGCCCGACTTGGACAGGTGCGACTGCGGGCCGTCATTGCGAACGGATTGACCGATCTGACGGTTCTGCAAAGTGCGGATCATCCACGGGCCGTAGCACAGCGACAAGACCAGCGCGGTCAGTACACCGAGAATCCCGCGCAGGGTCAGGTACTGGAAGACCGCGAAGCCTTTGTAGAACTGTTGCAGATACTCCGCTAGCAGCAGCAGCATTAATGTTTCTCCAGGCTGGACCCGCACAAGGCGGCGACGACGTTTTCCATCGCAGCGCTGCGCGACCCCTTGATCAAAATGGTGGTGTTTGTGTCTTGCTCGGCGCCCAGGGCATTGATCAGTTCAGCCTGCGTGCTGAAGTGAAAAGCCTCTGGACCGAATGCCTTCACGGCGTGAGCCATCATTGGCCCGACGGCGTACAGCGCGCAAACCTTGCCACGGGCGTACTCGCCCACGTCGCGGTGCCCCTGCTCCGCCCATTCGCCCAACTCGCCGATATCCCCGAGCACCAGGACGGTGCGACCGGAAAAGCCGGCCAGTATATCAACGGCAGCGCACATGGAGGTGGGGTTGGCGTTGTAAGTGTCATCGATCACGCGCATGCCATTGCTGGCCAATTGCGCGACGGTGCGACCCTTGACTGGTTGCACCGCGCCAAGACCGGTGGCGATACCGAACAGCGACACACCCAGGGCATGGGCGGCAGCGGCGGCGGCCATGGCATTGGCGACGTTATGGGTGCCGAGCAGGTTCAGTTGAACACGCTCTACACCTTCAGGGCTGTGCAGATTGAATGCCGGGCAGCCACGGGCATCGGTGGCCAGGTCACTGGCGTAGAAATCGGCGCTGGTGTTGCTCAACGCAAACGTCAGCACCTTGCGATCACCGGCACGCGTCTTCCAGATACCGAATGCCTTGTCTTCGAGATTGAGCACTGCGACGCCATCGGCCTCCAGCCCTTCGATGATCTCGCCCTTGGCTTCAACGATTTTTTCCGGGCCACCAAACTCGCCGACGTGGGCGGTCCCGGCATTGTTGAGAATGGCCACGTGCGGTTTGGTCAGGCCAACGGTGTAGGCAATTTCGCCGAGGCGCGAAGCACCGAGTTCGATCACTGCCGCCGTATGCTCCGGCGCCAGTTCGAGCAGGGTCAGCGGCACACCGAGATCGTTGTTCAGGTTGCCACGGGTCGCCAGTACCAGGCCACGGGTGCGCAGGATGCTCGCAAGCATTTCCTTGACCGTGGTCTTGCCGCTCGAACCGGTGACGGCCGCGACCGGATGGGTGTAGGCGGCGCGATTGAGCGCACCCAGCTGCCCGAGGGCCTGGCGAGTATCGCTGACCAGTAACTGCGGCAGTGTGCTGTCGGCGACTTCGCGCTCGACCAGCGCGGCCACGGCCCCCTTGGCAGCGACTTCATTCAGATAATCATGACCATCGAAGCGTGGACCGGCCAGGGCAATAAACAGCTGACCCGGCTTGATGGCGCGGCTGTCGATGCTGACGCCGTCGAAACTGGCATCGGTCGACACCAGGCGAGCATTCAGCGCGCCGCTCAGCTCGCTCAGTTGCAAGGCCTTAAGCATGGGCCACCTCCCATGCGGTCAAGGCATGATCGGCCTCGACCAGATCGGAAAAGGCATGACGCTCGCCGTTGATTTCCTGATAGTCCTCGTGACCTTTGCCGGCCAGGACAATCACGTCATCCACCGAGGCATTGGCGATCAGCCGGGCAATCGCCTGACCACGACCGGCAACGAACTCGACTTTATCCACAGCCGTGAAACCGGCGCGGATGTCATCGAAAATCACCGATGGATCTTCAGTGCGCGGGTTGTCGTCGGTCACCAGCACGCCATCGGCCAGGCGCTCGACCACTTCGGCCATCAACGGACGCTTGCCGCGATCGCGGTCACCGCCACAGCCGAACAGGCACAGCAACCGACCCCTGGCGTGTGGACGCAGGGCCGTCAGGACTTTTTCCAGGGCGTCCGGGGTGTGGGCGTAATCGATCACCACCAGTGGTTGAGTGCCGCCGCCGAGGCGCTGCATGCGACCGGCCGGGCCTTCGAGCTTCGGCAGCACCTTGAGAATTTCGTCCAGTGCGTAATCCAGGCCAAGCAAGGCGCCAACCGCTGCAAGCACGTTGCTCAGGTTGAAACGGCCGAGCAAGGTACTGCGTAGATGGTGTTCACCCTGCGGCGTGACCAGCGTGGCGCGCACGCCTTCGTCGTCGAACTGCGCTTCACGGCAATAGAGGTAGGCACTGCTGTCGAGCAGGCTGTAGGTGATCAATCGCGATTCACGTTTTTCAGCAGCCAGTTGCCGCCCGAAGTCGTCGTCGAGGTTAACCACCCGGCATTTCAGATCGTCCCAGGCGAACAGCCTGGCCTTGGCTTCACCGTAGGCCTGCATGGTGCCGTGGTAATCCAGATGATCGCGAGACAGGTTGGTCATCACCGCCACGTCGAAGGCCAGTGCCGTCACGCGGCCCTGGTCCAGACCATGGGAAGAAACTTCCATCGCCAAGGCTTTGGCACCAGCCTTTTTCAGGTCGCCCAGCGTCGCCTGGATGGCAATCGGGTTCGGCGTGGTGTGCAGGCCGCTTTCCAATGCACCGTAGAAACCGCAACCGAGGGTGCCGACGATGCCGCAATGCTGACCAAGCAGATCCAGCGCCTGGGCAACCAGTTGAGTGACACTGGTTTTGCCGTTGGTGCCGGTCACGCCGATCAGGTTCAGATGATGGCTTGGCTCGCCATAAAAACGTCCGGCGATGTCCGACAACTGAGCGGCCAGCCCTTTGACCGGAATCAAGGGAACCTCGGTGATTGGCAGCACAGTGGCACCCTCCACCTCATAGGCCACCGCAGCCGCGCCGCGTTGCAAGGCGTCGGCAATGTGCGCACGCCCATCGAATTTCCCGCCCGGCACGGCGAGGAACAGATCGCCCGCTCGCACGTTGCGGCTGTCCAGGGCGAGCTCGCGAATCAGTAGATCGTGGCCGGCGTGAGGGAAAATTTTGTTCAGGCTCAGAGACATCAGCCACGCCCTCCATTGGCTTTCAGCGGAACGACCGGTGTTGCGTTCGCTTGTTGAGTAGGTGGCAGGTTGTCCGGGGTGATGTTCATCAGGCGCAGGGTGCCCGACATCACGCGGCTGAACACCGGCGCGGAGACCAGGCCACCGAAGTAGCCGGCTTTGGTCGGTTCATCGATTACGACCACGATGGCGTAGCGTGGATCGCTCATCGGGCCGAAACCGGCGAACAGCGAACGGTAGGAGTTCTCGGCGTAACCCTTGGTGCCAACCGAGGTTTTACGCGCAGTACCCGACTTGCCACCCACGTGATACGCCGGCACCTGCGCACGGAACACACCGCGCGGGGCTTCGATCACTTGTTGCAGCATGGTTTGCATGGTTTTCGCGACAGCTTCTGGCAATACCTCTGTGGTTTGCGGTGCCTTGTCGGTCTTGATCAGGGTCAGCGGCGCGAGGCGGCCGTTGTTCGCCAGGGCCGAGAAGGCGTGGACCAACTGGATCGCGGTCACGGAAATACCGTAGCCATAGGACAGCGTGGCGGTTTCCGCCTTACGCCATTCGCGATAATTCGGCAGGTTGCCAACGCGTTCACCCGGGAAGCCCAGGCCGGTGTCCTGGCCGAGACCGAGTTTCTGCGCCAGACGGAAAATGGTTTCGCCGCCGATATCGAACGCGACCTTGCTCATCCCGACGTTACTGGAGTTGATCAGGATGCCGGTCAGGTCGAGCACCGGGCCTTCGGTCTTGGAAACGTCCTTGATGGTGTACTTGCCAATCTGCAAGGAGCCCGGATACACCTCGACGGTGTCGCTCGGTTTCCAGCGACCGGTTTCGATGGCGGCGCTCATCGAGATCGCTTTCATGGTCGAACCCGGCTCGAACACGTCGATCATCGCGCGGTTACGCATCATCGCCGGTTGCAGGCTGCGACGGTTGTTCGGGTTGTAGGTAGGCTGGTTGACCATCGCGAGAATCTCGCCGGTCTTCACGTCCATGATCACCAGGCTGCCAGCCTTGGCGCCGTTCTCGATGATCGCGTTGCGCAATTCGCGGTTGGCCAGGTATTGCAGGCGCAGGTCAATGGACAACGCCAAGGGCTTGCCGGCCTTGGCGTTTTTGGTGACCTGGACATCCTTGATCAGCCGGCCGCGCCGGTCCTTGATCACCTGACGCTTGCCGGGGACCCCAGCCAGCCATTCGTCGTAGGCCAGTTCGACGCCTTCACGACCGTGATCGTCGATGTCGGTAAACCCGACCATATGGGCGGTGACTTCGCCGGCAGGATAAAAGCGCCGGAACTCTTCGATGCCATAAACACCCGGCACTTTCAGATCGAGCACAGCCTGGCCCTGCTCCGGGGTCAACCCGCGCACCAGATAAATGAATTCTTTGTTGGCCTGGGCTTCGAGTCGCTCGGCCAGGGCTTTCGGGTCCTGCCCCAGGGCAGCCGCCAGTGCCGGCCACTTCTCTTTGGCCGTTTGCATTTCCTTGGCATTGGCCCAAAGGGTGGTGACCGGAGTACTCACGGCCAAAGGCTCGCCGTTACGGTCGGTGATCAGGCCACGGTGAGCCGGAATCGGAATATGACGAACACTGCGCGCATCGCCCTGCCCCTTAAGGAAGGCACGGTCGACCACTTGCAAATCGATGATGCGCCAGGCAATCGCAGCCACCATGATGCCGAGCAAACCCAGCACCACGCGGAACCGCCAAGGAAAGAGTGCACCTTCGAGTTTCATCATGGCGCCACCATCTTCACGTCAGCGGCACCGGGGATGTGCATTTTCAATTGTTCGGTGGCCAGCACTTCGATACGGCTGTGGGCGGTCCAGGTGCTTTGCTCCAGAATCAGCCGCCCCCACTCCGCCTGCGCCTTGTCGCGCACGCTCAATTCGTTGTACAGCGAATTCAATAGCTGACGGTTCCAGTGCGCGCTGTAGGACACGCCGATGGCCGAAACGAGCACGCCGACAAACAGCAGCAGCATGAAGAAGCTTCCGCCGGGCAATGGCTTGGCGAAAAGCTTGCTCACCGCAGCTTCTCCGCCACACGCATGACAGCGCTTCGCGAACGTGGGTTGGCTTTGAGTTCGGCGTCGGAGGCCGTCTGCGCTTTGCCATGGACTTTGATTTTCGGTTCGAAGGCGACATGCCGAACCGGCAGGTTGCGCGGCAGGTTATCGGCTTCGCCTTTCACCAGCTTGCGCATGAACAGTTTGACGATACGGTCTTCCAGCGAGTGGAAGCTGATCACCACCAGGCGACCGCCCACTTCCAGGCACTCCAGCGCGGCTTCGAGGCCGGCTTCCAGATCACCCAGTTCGTTGTTGACGTGAATGCGCAGGCCCTGAAATGCGCGGGTTGCGGGGTTCTTGCCTTTTTCCCACGCCGGGTTGGCGACCTTCAGGACTTCTGCCAGGTCACCGGTGCGCTCGAATGGCTTGATGTCGCGGCGCTCAACCACGGCACGAGCCATGCGACCGGAGAAACGCTCTTCGCCGTATTCCTTGAACACCCGGGCGATTTCTTCCACGGGCGCGGTGTTGACGAATTCGGCGGCGCTGATGCCACGGGACGGATCCATGCGCATGTCCAGCGGGCCGTCGTTGAGGAAGCTGAAACCGCGCTCAGGGTCATCGAGCTGTGGCGAAGACACGCCCAGATCCAGCAGAACGCCGCTGACCCTGCCGGCCAGACCGCGTTCGGCGACTTCCGAACCGAGCTCGGCAAAGCTGCGCTGCACAACGACAAAGCGGCCGTCTTCGGCCGCTAGCGTCTGCCCGGTGGCAATCGCTTGTGGATCTTTGTCGAATCCGAGCAAGCGACCATCGGGACCGAGCTGGCTGAGAATCAACCGGCTGTGCCCGCCGCGCCCGAACGTACCGTCCAGATAGCAGCCATCAGGACGTACGGCGAGAGCCTCGACGGCTTCGTCAAGCAGTACGGTGATGTGGTTAAAGCCGCTATCAATAGTCACAGGATCAAATCACGCAGTTCATCAGGCATCGCGCCCGGTTGTTGAATAGCAGCCAGGTCAGCGGCAGAAACCGCGTTCCAGGCATCCTCGTCCCACAATTGGAACTTGTTCAGTTGGCCTACCAACATCGCGCGCTTATCCAACTTGGCATATTCACGAAGACGCGGCGGAACCAGAAAACGACCACTGCCATCGAGCTCGAGATCGACGGCATTACCAATCAGTAAACGTTGCAGGCGGCGGTTCTCTTCGCGAAGCGAAGGCAGTGCGCGCAGTTTGGTTTCAATAATTTCCCACTCATCGAGGGGGTAAACACACAAACAAGGATCAACGGCATCAATTGTCACGATCAATTGACCGGAACTACGCGAATCAAGCTCGTCACGGTACCGGCTCGGCATTGCGAGACGGCCCTTTGCATCGAGACTGATAGCGTTGGCTCCGCGAAACACGTCAGCGTTTCTCCAAATTCTAGCGTTTTGAGTTCAAAAAACCCACTTCATGCCACTTTCCGCCACTTGCGCACACTATAGGAATGCGCCCACCACACCGTCAAGGCGCGGATTAAAGGAAAACCCTTACAGAACTGAGATTTAGGATCATTAGCGGAGGGGTAACGAGAATCCGGCACATGAAACTGCCCGATAACTTGAATCAGCGCAGGAGGCTGCGTTCGAAAGTTAAAGTAATTTATTAAGAGTAAGATTTTTTTGGTATTACAAAAGAGGTTCTGCGGATGAATGTGTAAGGAGGGAAATTGCTATCACCATTCCCCTTGCCCATTGATTTAAGCAGAGGGGAAAAAAGGTGGAGAGTCGATCTGTAAGCCGGGTTCTGTCTTGAACAGTCATTCGTCTACGATGGCCATCACTGGACATCTTTAGCAACCTACCCGGTCCCAGCGCGGGCCACGCCTTGGGACCCTATTTGGTCTTGCTCCAAGTGGGGTTTACCTAGCCACGAACTGTTGCCAGACGTGCGGTGCGCTCTTACCGCACCTTTTCACCCTTACCGGCGCCGAAGCGCTTAGGCGGTTATTTTCTGTGGCACTTTCCGTAGGCTCACGCCTCCCAGGCATTACCTGGCACTTCGCCCTATGGAGCCCGGACTTTCCTCCCCCCCCTAATTTTCATAGAGGGCAGCGACTGTCCGATCGACTCTCCGCCGCGAAGGTTACCGGCAGAGCGCCCGAAGAACAAGCGTTAAGCGCCGGTGCGCACGCCTGCGCGTCGGGTTTTACTCGCCCTTCTGCTTATCCAGTGCGATCTGATACAGCACATTCTTTCGTTCGCCGGTGATTTGCGCCGCCAAAGCCGCCGCACGCTTGAGCGGCATTTCTTCGAGCAACAGATTGAGGATGCGCATCGACTCACTGCTGACAGCGCCCTCCTCCTCGGGGGCAGACCAGCCCGCCACCAACACTACGCACTCGCCGCGCTGCTGATTGCCGTCCGACTCGACAAACTCGCGCAGCTCGGCCAAAGGCAGCCCCTTGAGGGTTTCAAACGTCTTGGTCAGCTCACGGGCAAGCAGTGCCGGGCGCTCGGGACCGAACACCAGCTCCATGTCTTGCAGGCATTCGAGTATGCGATGCGGGGCCTCATAGAAGATCAATGTGCGAGGCTCTTCCTTTACCTGTTCGAGGCGCGCTCGCCGCCCCACAGCCTTGGCCGGCAGAAACCCTTCGAAAATGAAACGATCGGATGGCAACCCCGCCGCCGATAACGCCGCAATCAAGGCGCAGGCACCCGGAACCGGCACCACGCTGATGCCTGCCGCGCGAGCCTGTCGCACCAGGTGATAACCCGGATCGGAAATCAGCGGCGTTCCGGCGTCAGAGATCAATGCTACGTTGTCACCGGCAAGCAGACGCGTGATAAAGCGACTACCTTCATCCCGCTCGTTGTGTTCATGACAGGCGGCCAATGGCGTCGAAATGCCGAAGTGTTGCATCAATCGCTGCGAATGACGGGTGTCTTCCGCGGCGATCAAGGCCACTTCACGCAGAATCTTCAGCGCCCGCGCACTGATGTCATCCAGGTTGCCGATGGGCGTCGCCACCACATAAAGCGAGCCAGCAGCAGAATTCAAAGCACCTGGAGCAGTCAAAGCGCACACCTCATGATCGGTAAAAGTCGCCATTGTAGCGCGTAGCGAGGCTCATGCTACGCGCATGCAATCGCGCCATCGGCGAGCGTTTGTGCGCCGGTGCAACATTTACACCAGCTAAATTGATCGATTCACGCCAGTAACATCGCGCCCCGGCCAGTGCTTGGGTACAATTCCACGCTAATTTGATCGAGTATCAGGAACGCTTACATGATCGCTTGCCTGCGGCTGTTATCTGCCCTCTGCCTCGCTGCCTTGCTGGCGGCTTGCGCCAGCTCGCCCTCGTCCAGCCTTGGCGAACTACCACGGACACCGGACGCCAGTATCGAGCAACTGCTTGAGAAGGCCGCCCAAAGCAAATCTGCGGAAGATGCCGCCCTTCTGCGCTTGAGCGCTGCCGACCTGGCCTATCGCCAGGGCAATGCCGGCCAGTCCGCGCAAATCCTGCAACAGGTCCCGGTCGAGCAGCTCAAGCCGGGCCCACAGATTTTCGCCAACACCCTGGCGGCTGAACTGGCCATGACCCGCAATCAGCCCAAGGCCGCACTGGCCGCCTTGAGCCACCCAAGCATGCAATACTTGAGCGAACTGCCCGAGGAACAACAGGTCCGCACCGGCACTGTTCACGCCCGCGCCCTGGAGGCCGACGGCCAGACCCTCGCCGCCGCTCGCGAGCGCATTTTCATTGCCCCGATGCTCAAAGGTGAAGCCGCGAGCAAAAACCACGAAGCGATCTGGACCCTGATCGCTTCGCTGCCGACCGAGCAGTTGCAGCCGAACGCCACCGACGATCTCGGCGGCTGGATGGCCCTGGCCCTGACCGTGAAATCCGCCGGCACCCTGGAGCAGCAACAGGCCGCCATCGACAACTGGCGCGCACAGAATCCGAAACACCCGGCTGCCCTTCAATTGCCGCAGCCACTGACCCAACTCAAGGAGCTGGCCAGCCAGCCCCTGAGCAAGATTGCCCTGCTGCTGCCTCAGGATGGCCAGTTGGCCTCGGTTGGCAAAGCATTGCGCGACGGTTTCATGGCCGCCCACTACCTGGCACAACAGGCCGGGCAGAAACCACCTGCCATCGAGTTTTATGACAGCTCGCGCCTGACATCCATGGACGAGTTCTACCGCAAGGCCCAGGCCGATGGCGTGCAACTGGTCGTCGGCCCGCTGGAAAAGCCGCTGGTCAAACAGCTGAGCACTCGCCCGCAACTCCCGATCACCACCCTGGCGCTGAACTACAGCGAAGGCGATCAAGGCCCGGCGCAGTTGTTCCAGTTCGGTCTTGCCGCTGAAGACGAAGCCCGTGAAGTGTCGCGCCGCGCTCGCGCCGACGGCCTGCATCGCGCAGCCATCATGGTGCCGAAAGGCGAATGGGGCGACCGCGTGCTCAAGGCGTTCAGCCAGGATTGGCAAGCCAATGGCGGCACCATCGTTGCCACCGAACGCGTCGACCAACCGGTCCAGTTGGCCCAGCAGATTGCCGACATGTTCCAGCTGCGTCAAAGCGAAGGTCGCGCCAAGAGCCTGCAAAGCACTGTTGGCTCGCAAGTGGCAGCCCAGCCGTCGCGCCGCCAGGACATCGAATTCATCTTCCTCGCCGCAACGCCGCAACAGGCCCAACAGATCAAGCCGACCCTGAACTTCCAGTACGCAGGCGATGTACCGGTCTACGCCACCTCTCACGTGTTCAGCGCCAGCGGCGACGTCAACCAGTACAACGACATGAACGGCATTCGTTTCTGCGAAACACCCTGGCTGCTGGACGCCAACGATCCACTGCGCCGCCAGGTCACCGCCCAGTGGCCACAAGCCGCCGGTAGCCTGGGACGCCTGTACGCCATGGGCGTGGACGCCTATCGGCTGGCGCCGCGCCTGGGCCAGCTCAAGTCTCTGCCGGACAGCCGCATCGAGGGTGAGTCGGGCAGCCTCGGCATGACTCAGAGCCAGCGGGTCGTGCGCCAGTTGCCATGGGCCCAGTTCGCAAATGGCCAAATCCAGCGCCTGCCGGACACCGCCCGCTGATGCCTGACAGGTCACGCCAGCAAAGCGGTATGGATGCCGAGCGCCACGCGCTCGAGCATCTTCAACAACAGGGTCTGCGCCTGCTGGCGCAGAACTGGTTGTGCAAACGCGGCGAGCTTGATCTGGTCATGCTAGATGGCGATACAGTAGTATTCGTTGAAGTCCGCTACCGAAAAGACACTCAATGGGGTGGCGCGCTCGATAGCATCGATGAGCGCAAACGGCAAAAGCTGATTTTCGCCGCGCAATATTTTCTTCAGCGCGAGTCGCGCTGGGCCAATTCCCCTTGCCGCTTCGACGTGATTGCCATCGACAGCCACCTCGATCAGCTGAACTGGCTACAGAATGCCTTCGATGGCTGATCACCGGCATCACGAACCGGACACTATCACCCAACACTTTTGCTCTTTGCTTTGCGGGCTGCACATTCACGTGCCGAACAGCCGCGCTAATTAAGGTCACACAGATGGACATGCAATCCCGAATTCGCCAGCTTTTTCAGGCCAGTATCGACACCAAGCAACAGGCGATGGAAGTTCTTGCACCGCACATCGAGCAAGCCAGCCAGGTCATGGTCAACGCCCTGCTCAACGAAGGCAAAATGCTTTCCTGTGGCAACGGTGGCTCAGCCGGCGACGCCCAGCACTTTTCGTCCGAGCTGCTCAATCGCTTTGAGCGCGAGCGCCCGAGCCTGCCGGCCATCGCCTTGACGACCGACAGCTCGACGATCACCTCGATCGCCAACGACTACAGCTACAACGAAATCTTCTCCAAACAGATCCGCGCACTGGGCCAACCGGGCGATGTGTTGCTGGCTATCTCCACCAGCGGCAACTCGGCCAACATAATTCAAGCGATCCAGGCCGCACATGATCGCGAAATGATTGTCGTAGCATTGACGGGACGTGATGGCGGCGGCATGGCGTCGCTGCTGTTGCCCGAGGACGTGGAGATTCGCGTACCGGCCAACGTCACCGCTCGTATTCAAGAAGTCCACCTGCTGGCGATCCATTGCCTTTGCGACTTGATCGACAGCCAATTGTTCGGGAGTGAAGAATGACCCCTAATCGCCTCGGCCTACTGGCCTTGACTCTGTGCCTCGGCATCAGCGGTTGCACCTCGGTGGTGACTGCCAGCCGTGAAGCACCCATTGAAGATGACCGCGGCACTCGCACACTGGGCAGCAAGATCGACGACTCCCTGATCGACACCAAAGTTGGCGTGAACATCGCCAAGGCCGACCCGGCCCTGGACAAGGACTCGCACATCGTCATCACCAGCTACAACGGTGTCGTGCTGCTCGCCGGGCAAACGCCACGCGCAGACCTCAAGGCCAAGGCTGAACAGGCTGCCGCCGCGGTCCAGCGCGTGAAGCAGGTGCACAACGAGCTGCAAATCATGCCCCCCTCCTCGCTGTTGGCGCGCCAGAATGACACCTGGCTGACCACCAAGATCAAGACCCAGATGCTCGCTGACGCGAACATCCCTGGTTCGCGCATCAAAGTCGTCACTGAAAACGGCATCGTCTACTTGCTGGGCCTGCTGACCAAACAGGAAGCTGCGCAGGCGACCAACCTGGTGCAAGGCGTCTCCGGCGTGCAGAAGATTGTGAAGCTGTTCGAGTACATCGACTGATCCACATCTTGTAAGAGCGAGCTTGCTCGCGAAAAGCGTCCGGTGAATGCGCTCATTCAGGCAGCCCGCGTCATCGTTCACGCCCATCGCGAGCAGGCTCGCTCCTACATCGTTTGAAGGTGGTGAAGTAATAAAAAAGGCGATCCATCCGGATCGCCTTTTTTATTACTTCACCACCTTCAAACTGGGGCGACCGCTTGGACGCGGTGGCTCGCTGTCCGGTGGCGGAAGGTCGTCATCCGGTTCGATGTCGTCGTCCTCGCCCATCGGCGATTCAAGATCGAACACCATACCCTGGCCGTTTTCCCGGGCGTAGATACCCAGGATCGATGCGATAGGCACGTACAAGGTGTGCGGCACACCACCAAAGCGCCCCTCGAAACTGACCGCCTCGTTATCCATGTGCAAGTGGCGCACGGCTTGTGGCGATACGTTCAGGACGATCTGGCCGTCACTGGCAAAGCCTTGAGGCACCTGCACCGACGGATACTCGGAATTGACCAGCATATGCGGGGTGCAATCGTTGTCCACAATCCACTCATAGAGCGCACGGACCAGATAAGGTCGACTGGAGTTCATAACGGCTCCTTAAGCCTTAGCGCATGTCGCGTTCGACACCAGACAGACTCGCCTGGAAAGCCTCACGCGCAAACTGGCGCTCCATATAATCAAGCAGCGGCTTGGCCGGCCGCGGCAGTTCTATACCCAGAATCGGCAATCGCCAGAGTATTGGCAATAGGCAGCAATCCACCAGGCTTTGTTCCTCACTGAGGAAAAACGGCTTGTCGGCAAACAGTGGCGACACACCCGTCAGGCTTTCGCGCAACTCTTTGCGAGCCACGGCACGGGCTGCCTCCTTGGTCCGCGCATCCAGAATCAGATCCACCAGACCACACCAGTCTCGCTGAATGCGGTGTATCAGCAGGCGACTGTTGGCACGCGCCACGGGATAAACCGGCAGTAGCGGCGGGTGCGGGTAACGCTCATCCAGATATTCCATCACCACGGTCGACTCCCACAACGCCAGGTCGCGGTCGACCAGGGTGGGCAAGCTGCCGTAAGGGTTCACCTCAATCAGTTTAGGTGGCTGGCGTCCAGCTTCCACGTAAATGATCTCGGCGCTGACACCCTTCTCTGCCAGTACGATGCGCACTCGGTGGGAATAGTGGTCGGCGGGGTCGGAGTAACAGGCCAACCGATTGGTCACGCCCATGGCGATCCTCCTCGCTTGTAGAAATTATCGAAAGCGGAAAAACGAGCGCGCCCAGAGGGCGCCTCCCGTAACGACTGGATCACCAGTTTCGCTACCTATTCAGAGGCGCCCTTGGGCGCGCGCGATTAACAGCAATAGCTTGAAGCTTTATCAGTGCACGTCTTTCCAGTATTCGCGCTTGAGCAGGTAAGCGAATACGAAGAAGAACGCCAGGTACAACAATACGTACGTACCGATGCGCTGATGTTGCAGCTTAACCGGGTTAGCCGAGTAAGCCAGGAAGGTTACCAGATTCTTGACCTTCTCATCGAACTGCTCTTCAGTCAGAGCGCCGCTTTTCGGCACAATCGTCAGCTGATCGCATGCTTCATGAGTCAACGGCGTGCCGGTCAGTGGATCAAATTGCTTCTTGCCGTCTTCGACGATCTGAACCTGTTTGCATCCCACCACCTGGCGACCTTGCAGGCCGGCCAGGACGTTAGGCATGCCCACGTTCGGGAAGACCTTGTTGTTCACGCCCCATGGGCGCGAAGGATCTTCGTAGAACGACTTCAGGTAACCGTAGAGCCAGTCGGTGCCGCGAACACGGGCAACCAGGGTCAGGTCCGGCGGTGCGGCACCAAACCAGGCCTTGGCGTCCGCTGGCTGCATGCCGATGTTCATGTGGTCGCCGATCTTGGCACCAGTGAACACCAGCTTCTCCAGCATCAACTCATGGGGAATACCCAGGTCGTCGGCAACTCGCTCATAGCGCTGGAACTTGGCGCTGTGGCACCCCATGCAGTAGTTGGCGAACGTGCGTGCGCCGTCCTGCATGGCGGCCTTATCGGAAACGTCAATGTCGACTTTTTCCAGCTCAGGACCACCGTGTGGTGCTGCGAAAGCGAACACTGGCAGCGCAGCAAGCATCAATACAGCAAATAGTTTTTTCATCAGCCAGTCACCCTTTCCGGAACCGGTTTGGTCTTCTCGAGCCTGGTGTAGAACGGCATCAGAATGAAGTAGGCGAAGTACAGGAAGGTACATACCTGCGACAGCAACGTACGACCTGGCGTCGGAGCCAGCACGCCCAGAACACCGAGGATCACGAACGAGATGCAGAACACGACAAGCCAGATCTTGCTCAGCCAGCCCTTGTAGCGCATGGACTTGACCGGACTACGGTCGAGCCACGGCAGCACGAACAGCACAGCGATGGCCGCACCCATGGCGATAACACCCAGGAGCTTGTCCGGAACCGCACGCAAGATCGCGTAGTAAGGAGTGAAGTACCAGACCGGCGCAATATGCTCAGGCGTCTTGAACGGGTTGGCCTGTTCGAAGTTCGGCTTCTCGAGGAAGTAACCACCCATTTCCGGGAAGAAGAACACGATCGAGCAGAAGATGAACAGGAACACCACCACGCCGACGATATCTTTCACGGTGTAGTACGGGTGGAAGGCGATGCCGTCCAGCGGTATGCCGTTTTCGTCCTTGTGCTTCTTGATGTCCACGCCGTCCGGGTTGTTCGAACCGACTTCGTGCAGCGCCAGGATGTGCAGCACCACCAGACCGAGGATGACGATCGGCAAGGCAACCACGTGCAAGGCGAAGAAGCGGTTCAGGGTAATGCCGGAAATCAGGTAGTCACCACGAATCCACTGGGTCAGGTCGTTGCCGATGACCGGGATCGCACCGAACAGCGAGATGATCACCTGGGCACCCCAGTAGGACATCTGGCCCCACGGCAGCAGATAACCCATGAAGGCTTCGGCCATCAGCGCCAGGTAGATCAGCATGCCGAAGACCCACACCAGCTCGCGCGGCTTCTGGTACGAACCGTAGAGCAGGCCACGGAACATGTGCAGATAGACCACGATGAAGAACGCCGAAGCGCCGGTGGAGTGCAGCAGACGCAGGATCGAGCCGTACTCGACGTCACGCATGATGTATTCAACGGAGGCAAAGGCCTCTTCCGCCGACGGGGTGTAGCTCATGGTCAGCCAGACACCGGTAACGATCTGGTTGACCAGAACGAGCAATGCCAGGGAACCAAAGAAGTAGAAGAAGTTGAAGTTTTTCGGAGCGTAATACTTGCTGAGATGGTCTTCCCACATCTTGGTCGCGGGAAAGCGCGCATCAACCCAATCCATGAACTTGCTCATCACGCTTTCTCCGTATCGACGCCAATGACAATGATCTCATCGGTCTCATAGGAATGCGGGGGAACTGGCAGGTTCAAAGGCGCAGGTTGCGACTTGTAGACGCGGCCAGCCAGATCGTAGTGGGAACCGTGGCAGGGACAGAAATAACCGCCTACCCAGTCTTTACCCAGATCCGCAGGTGCCACCTCAGGACGGAAGGTCGGCGAGCAACCCAGGTGCGTGCAGATACCGATCAGCAGCAGAACCTCAGGCTTGATCGAACGGGTTTCCGGATCAACGTAAGTCGGTTGTGTCGAGCTCTTGGAGGTCGGGTCAGCGAGCTGGCCCTCGATTTTCTTCAGGTTCCCCAGGATTTCCGGTGTACGGCGGACGATGAACACCGGCTGACCGCGCCACTCAGCAATCATCTGCTGGCCTGGTTCGATTTTGCTGACATTCACTTTCACCGGTGCACCAGCGGCTTTCGCCTTGGCACTGGGAAACCATGACCCCACGAACGGGACCGCAGCCCCCACCGCTCCTGCAGCACCCACCACGGATGTGGCTGCTACCAAGAAGCGACGCCGGCCTGTATTCACGCCGTCATTGCTCATTCAGTCCTCTCCCATCAGCTTTGTGGCCTGTTAAATCAGGCATCTACTAAGTAAAACTATGTACTTATAAAAATTTTGCCGAATGGTAATGAAAAGCCCCAATTCTGACAAGGTAATTACCGGAGCCCACCACCCTCAAGCCTTGGAGTATAGGGCTTCTACGGATGTGGCAAGTTGTCACAGCGCAATTCTTTGATAAATCACAGGCATAAAAAAACGCCCAGCTCCGCGAGGAAACTGGGCGTTCTTTTTTGAACGCGAAAGCGAATTAACGCTTCGAGTACTGCGGACGCTTACGCGCTTTACGCAGACCGACTTTCTTACGTTCAACTTCACGAGCATCGCGGGTTACGAAGCCGGCTTTACGCAGGGCGCTGCGCAGAGTCTCGTCGTAGTCCATCAGAGCGCGGGTGATGCCGTGGCGGATTGCGCCAGCTTGACCACTCACACCACCGCCGATCACGGTGACGTAGATGTCGAACTTCTCGACAGTCTCAGTCAATTCCAGCGGCTGACGAACTACCATGCGGGCAGTTTCGCGGCCGAAGAAATTATCCAGCGAACGATTGTTGATGGAGATGTTACCAGTACCCGGACGCAGGAAAACGCGTGCGGTTGCGGTCTTGCGACGGCCAGTGCCGTAATTTTGAGTCGCCGACATAATGAACTATTCCGTTAAATCTTCAGTTCTTGGGGCTGCTGAGCAGTATGAGGGTGTGCAGCGCCCGCATAGACTTTCAGCTTACGGTACATGTCGCGACCCAGCGGGTTCTTAGGCAGCATGCCTTTGACCGCGGTCTCGATCACGCGCTCAGGGGCCTTGGCGATCAGCTTTTCAAAGTTGATCGACTTGATGCCGCCCGGGAAACCGGAGTGGGAGTAGTACATTTTGTCAGTGGTTTTAGCACCGGTAACACGGATTTGCTCAGCGTTGATTACGACGATGTAGTCGCCGGTGTCAACGTGAGGAGTGTACTCAGGCTTGTGCTTGCCACGCAGACGGCTCGCGATTTCGGTGGCCAGACGACCCAGGGTCTGACCAGCAGCGTCGACGACAAACCAGTCGCGCTTTACTGTTTCCGGTTTAGCAGTAAAAGTTTTCATTCTTTATAGCCTCAGGGGCCGCCCTGTAAATTAGACGGCGGATCTTACTGAATAGTGCGTACTTTGACAAGTCAAAGGCAGCCGGATACAGACGCTTTCGGGGGCTCGGGTCGGCGCGTCCGTTCAACGGCAAGATTCTTCGGCGGCGGCGCATCACTTCCACTGCAGAAAGAGGTGCGCAATTATGCAGATTGCGAAAAATAATTCAACCTGCTTTTATGATTGTTTTGCCCAAGGAGCAGCACGATGGACTATCGCCAGCTAGGCCGAACCAATCTGAACGTGAGTGCCCTCTGCCTCGGGACCATGACCTGGGGTGAGCAAAACAGCGAGGCAGACGCCTTCGCCCAGATTGAACGAGCCAAGAGCGCCGGGATCAACTTCATCGACACTGCCGAAATGTACCCGGTGCCGCCCAAGGCCGAAACCTACGCCACCACCGAACGCTACATCGGCAATTACTTCAAAAGCCGCGGCGACCGCGGCGACTGGATCCTGGCCAGCAAGATCGCCGGCCCCGGCAATACCATCGACTACATCCGCGACAAGAACCTGCGGCACAATCGGCAGCACATCACCGAAGCCGTGGACGCCAGCCTCAAGCGCCTGCAAACCGACTACATCGACCTGTACCAGTTGCACTGGCCGGAACGCAGCACCAACTTCTTCGGCCAGCTCGGCTACAAGCACAAGATCGAGGCCAACCTGACCCCGCTGGAGGACACCCTTGAAGCGCTGGACGAACAGGTCCGCGCCGGCAAGATCCGCCACATCGGCCTGTCCAACGAGACACCGTGGGGCACCATGCGCTTCCTGGCCCTGGCCGAAGCCCGTGGCTGGCCGCGCGCCGTATCGATCCAGAACCCGTACAACCTGCTCAATCGCAGCTTCGAAGTCGGCCTGGCGGAAATCGCCATCCGCGAGCAATGCGGCCTGCTCGCCTATTCACCGCTGGCGTTCGGTTTCCTGTCAGGCAAGTACGAAGGTGGCGCCCGCCCGCCAAAAGGTCGCCTGAGCCTCTACAGCCGCTTCAGCCGCTATTTCAACCTACAGTCGGAAGCCGCTTGCAGCCGGTACGTGGCCCTGGCTCGCGAACACGGTCTGGACCCGGCGCAAATGGCCCTGGCCTTCGTGACGCAGCAGCCGTTCGTGACCAGCAACATCATTGGCGCGACCACCATGGAGCAACTGGAGAGCAACATCGCCAGTTTCGACTTGAAGCTGTCGGAGGAAGTGCTGGAAGGGATCGAGGCGATTCACAAGGATCATCCGAATCCTGCGCCATAATTTTAAAAGATCGCAGCCTGCGGCAGCTCCTACAGGGTTTACGCCAATCCCATGTAGGAGCTGCCGCAGGCTGCGATCTTTTCAGCCATCAAGAATGAATCAAAGCGACCGCGCAATGATCTCCTTCATGATCTCGTTCGTCCCGGCATAGATCCGCTGCACGCGCGCATCCGCCCATGCCCGCGCGATCGGGTACTCCCACATGAACCCGTAGCCACCGTGCAACTGCACACACTCGTCGAGCACCTTGCACTGCAGGTCGGTCCCCCAGTACTTGGCCATCGCCGCCGTCGGCACGTCGAGCTTGCCTTGCAGGTGCAGTTCCAGGCAGCGGTCGACGAAGACACGGCCGATCTGGATTTCCGTGGCCATCTCCGCCAGTTTGAACCGGGTGTTCTGGAAATCCGCGATCGACTTGCCGAACGCCTTGCGCTCGCGGGTGTAGTCCAGCGTCCATTGCAGCGCCGCTTCGGCCGAGGCCAGCCCGCCAACGGCCACCGTGAGGCGCTCCTGAGGCAATTCCTGCATCAGGTAGGCAAAGCCCATCCCGGCCTGGCCCAGCAGGTTTTCCTTGGGCACACGCACGTCCTGGAAGAACAGCTCCGAGGTGTCCTGGGCTTTCATCCCGACCTTCTCCAGGCGCTTGCCCTTGTCGAAGCCCGGCGTATTGGCTTCCACCAGAAACAGACTGGTGCCCTTCGCGCCGGCCTTCGGATCGGTCTTGGCGACGACGATCACCAGATCGGCCAGGTAGCCGTTGGTGATGAAAGTCTTGGAGCCGTTGATCACGTATTCGTCGCCATCGAGCGCGGCCGTGGTTTTCACTCCCTGCAGATCGGAACCGGCGCCCGGTTCGGTCATGGCGATCGCGGTCACCATTTCGCCGGACACCAGTTTCGGCAGGTACTTCTGCTTCAGCGCCTCACTGCCGTAATGCAGGATGTACGGTGCCACGATGTCCGAGTGCAGGGAAAAACCGATGCCGGTCAGGCCAAGTCGCCCCACTTCTTCGATCACCACCGCGCTGTAGAGAAAGTCCGCCCCCAGTCCGCCGTACTCTTCCGGCAAGTGTGAGCAGAGCATCCCCGCCTCCCCTGCCTTGTTCCACAGCTTGCGGTCGATATAGCCTTGTTTTTCCCATTGCCCATGGAAGGGCACTGCCTCCTTTTCGAGAAACGTCCGCACGCTGTCGCGGAAAAGCTCGTGCTCGGAACTGAACAAGGTTCTGGGGATCATGCGGCACCTTTTCTTTGTTTTTAGAAGGAGTTGACCTTCAGAGACTATGCCTCGCTTCCGATACAGGACACTGGACACATCCGACAAAAAATAAGACGATCCAGCCGTCTGGTGACCACTTCCCCCTATAAAAATAAAGTTGAATTATGTCTAACCAAGCATCCACGCCCCTGCGGCGCGTCAGCATCCTGGCCATCGACCGGGTTTTCGCTTCCACCCTCATGCAAGCCAAGGATTTCTTCCACCTCGCCAGCCTGCGCTACGGCAAACAGCTGGGCCAGGGCCTGACACCGGCGTTCGAAACCCGCCTGGTCAGCCCCGACGGCAAACCGGTCAACACCTTCAGCGATGTGATGATTCCGGTGGACGGCGGGCTGGAAAACGCCGACATCATCGTTCTTCCCGCGTTCTGGGACGATTTCGAAAGTCTCTGCAAACGTTACCCCCAAGTCCTGCCCTGGTTGCGCCAACAGCATGCGCGCGGCGCCGTGCTGTGCGGCGAGGCCACCGGTGTGTTCTGGCTGGCCGAAGCCGGGTTGCTCAATGGCAAGGAAGCGACCACCTACTGGCGCTTCTTCAATGCCTTCGCCGAACGCTTCCCACAGGTCCAGCTCAATCAGGACAAACACCTGACAGACGCCGACAACCTGTACTGCGCCGGCGGCACCACCTCGGCGTGCGACCTTTACATTTACCTGATCGAGCGCTTCTGCGGCGCCAATGTGTCCCAAGCCGTAGCGCGGGACATCCTGTACGAGGTACAGCGCAGCTACTCGCCGGGACGCATCGGTTTTGGCGGCCAGAAGCTGCACCAGGACGTGATCATCCTGCAGATCCAGCACTGGCTCGAAGAACACTTCGCCGACAAGTTCCGCTTCGAAGACGTCGCCCGCGAACACGGCATGAGCATCCGCAACTTCATGCGCCGCTTCCAGACCGCCACCGGCGACAAGCCACTGCATTACCTGCAACGCCTGCGCATCGAAACCGCCAAGGGCTTGTTGTCCGGCAGCCGCAAGAGCATCAAGACCATCAGCTATGAGGTGGGCTATGACGATGCGAGCTTCTTCGCGCGACTGTTCCGCCAGCACACGGAGCTGTCGCCGAACCAGTATCGGCAGCAGTTTCAGCAGGCTGCCTGAGCCTCAAGGCATTCGCAAAACACTGTAGGAGCTGCCGCAGGCTGCGATCTTTTGATCTTGAAAAATTAAAATCAAAAGATCGCAGCCTGCGGCAGCTCCTACAGGGGGATCTTCAGCGCATAAAAAAGGGCCTGCAAATGCAGGCCCTTTTTTATGCGAATCCTCCTACGGTTTGTGCGCCCGGGACAGGAATTCGTGGGATTGCATTTCCAGCAGACGACTCAGGGTACGCTGGAACTCGAAGTTCAAGCGCCCGCCGGTGTACAGATCCTTGAGTTCGACTTCGGCAGAAATGATCAGCTTCACGTTACGGTCGTAGAACTCGTCGACCATGTTGATGAAGCGTCGGGCGATGTCGTCGGTGGTGACGCTCATCTGCTCGACATCGCTGAGCAGTACGGCGTGAAAGATCTTGCCCAGTTCGATGTAGTCATTCTGGCTGCGCGGGCCGTCGCACAGTTCACGGAAGTTGAACCAGGCCACGTCATCGCAGGTGCGCAGGGCACGAATTTCACGATTTTCGATCATCAGCACGTCATTTTCGACCGCAGCCGTGCATTCCGGCGTCAGCGCACGGAAGCTCTTGCGCAGGCTTTCGTTGGCGGCTTCGTCGAGCGGATAGTGGAACAGCTCGGCTTGTTCGAGGTGACGCAGACGATAGTCGACGCCGCTGTCGACGTTGACGATCTCGGTATTCTGCTTGATCAGCGCAATGGCCGGCAGGAAGCGCGCGCGTTGCAGGCCGTCCTTGTACAGACCGTCCGGCACGATGTTCGACGTCGCGACCAAGGTCACGCCGTTCTTGAACAGTTCTTCCATCAGGGTGCCAAGGATCATGGCGTCGGTGATGTCGGAAACGAAGAATTCATCGAAGCAGATGACCCGGGCTTCGGTGGCGAAGCGCTTGGCGATGATGGTCAGCGGGTTTTTTTCGCCGCCCAGGGTCTTCATCTCTTCGTGCACGCGCTTCATGAAGCGGTGGAAGTGCGTACGGGACTTTTCCTTGAAAGGCAGCGCTTCGAAGAAGGTGTCCACCAGGTAAGTCTTGCCGCGACCTACGCCGCCCCAGAAATACAGGCCCTTGACCGGGGTCTGATCCTTCTTGCCAAACAACTTGCCCAGCAGGCCCGGCTTGTTTTGCTCGGCCGCGACCAGATCGTCGTACAGGCGCTGCAAATGACGCACGGCAGTTTCCTGCGCGGCATCATGGAAGAATTCCGGGCGTTTCAGATCAGCTTGATATCGTTCTAGGGGCGTCATAATTCGTTAGCAAGGCAACAAAAACGGGCCGACACTGTAGCGACGGCCCGGAGGAATGGCAATCGGCCCTTGGTCGGGCCGGACCGTTGTTTATTCCTGAACAGGTGTCAGGGCGATGCGCAAAGCCTCGACGGCAGCATCACGCGCAGCACTGTCGGCAAAGGCCGGGCTGTCGGCAACGCACTCGCCTTCCAGCCAGACACTGAAGTTCAGTTGGTCATTTCGCACGTCCAGTGGCTGACCCGATTGCAGTTGCTTGGTCACCTGACCGGCGGTCTTGCCATCGGCGAAGTTGCGCGACAGCAGCAGTTGTTCACCATCGGCGGCCAGCAGACGGAAGCGGAAACTGCCGTCGTCTTCACGGAAACTGACAAAACGCGCAGCTTTCGCGGCTTTTTTCTTGATGGTCGCCGCCACCTGAGTCTGGGCAACGAAGGAGCGCAGGCCCACCGCTTCACGCAATTCATTGAGGAAGGGTGTCGCTACCGCACGAGCCTTTTTCGCCCCGTGCTGCAGGATGTCTTCCAGATCCGCCGGGCGCTCGATCAGTTGGTTGTAGCGCTCACGGGATTCGCCCAGTTCATTGTCCAGCAGTTGGAACAGACGATTCTTCGCCTCGCCCCAACCCAGGCCCTGCAACAGTTCGCTGCGGAACTCGTCGGCCTGCGCCGGGGTGGCGAACGCCTGGAACAAGGTGAACAGGTGCGAATTGTCCGGATCCTTGGCTTCGCCGGGTGCGCGGGAGTCGGTGACGATCCGCGAAATCGCGTCCTTCATCTCTTTGGCGCTGCTGAACAGCGGAATGGTGTTGTCGTAGCTCTTCGACATCTTGCGGCCATCCAGGCCCGGCAACGTGGCGACGCTCTCTTCGATCAACGCCTCGGGCATGGTGAAGAACTCTTTGCCCTGGCCAAACAGGTGGTTGAAGCGTTGGCCGATGTCCCGCGCCATTTCCACGTGCTGGATCTGGTCGCGACCGACCGGCACCTTGTGCGCGTTGAACATCAGGATGTCCGCAGCCATCAGCACCGGGTAGCTGTACAGGCCCATGGTGATGCCGGCGTCCGGGTCTTCGCCGGTCTCGACGTTCTTGTCCACGGAAGCCTTGTAGGCGTGGGCGCGATTGAGCAGGCCCTTGGCGGCGACGCAGGTCAGCAGCCAGGTCAGCTCGGGGATTTCCGGGATGTCGGACTGGCGGTAGAAGGTCACGCGCTCGACATCCAGGCCACCGGCCAGCCAGGTCGCGGCGATTTCCAGACGCGAGCGCTGGATGCGCAGCGGGTCATCGCATTTGATCAGGGCGTGGTAGTCGGCCAGGAAGTAGAACGAATCGGCATTGCTGTCACGGCTGGCGACGATCGCCGGGCGGATGGCGCCAGCATAGTTGCCCAGGTGCGGCGTGCCGGTGGTGGTGATGCCGGTGAGGATACGGGTACGAGTCGTCATGGGTAGTCGCTTGTCAGACTGCAATCAATTCGAGAGACGCGGCAGGATCAGATCCTTGAGATCGGTCAGCTTGCCATGAAAAAAGTGTCCGCATTCTGCCACTTTCAGCAGCTCATGGGGACGTTCAAGCTTGTCGGACCATTGGTAAACGACTTGCGGATCGATCACTTCGTCGGTTTCCGGCTGGATCAAGGTCAGCTCGCCCTGCTGCGGCAGTTGATCCTGGTCCCCCAGGCGCATGACCGCCGGCGCGACCATGAACAGGTGCTTGAGCGGCTCGCCCTTGGCCTCAAGGCGTCCGCCGAGACTTGCTGCAACAAAACCGCCGAAGGAAAAACCGAACAGGGTCAGCGGCAACTCCGGGTGTTTGTTGCGAAACCATTCGGCGACAGCCTGGGCATCATCAACTTCACCGGTACCCATGTCGTGGGAGCCCTCGCTGGCACCAACGCCACGATAGTTGAAGCGCAGGGTGACCAGTCCGGCGTCGCGCGCAGTGCGCTGCAGGGTCGAAACCACTTTGTTGAGCATGGTGCCACCCTGGACCGGGTTTGGATGGCAGATCAGCGCCAGGCCGCGAGGCTGCTCGTTGTCCAGGTAAAGGGCTTCCAGTTGACCCACCGGGCCATCAATCACTACAGGGGTTTCGCGCATAAGCAAGGAAGGAACTCCGTGACCTCGAATCGGGTCGACTCGTCTAGCAAATTGTCTGTGGCTGTCTATTGCGAGTGAATCGCGGTATACAGCGCAGGTTCGAGCCGTTAACGTAAAGCAAAGCCGTTTATAGAGGAAGGACTCGTGGAACACTCGCTCTTAGTTTGGTTGCTACCGACTCTTGCCCTGGTTGTGGGTGTCGCCATTGGGTTCCTGATCGCTCGCCTTGCGCCGAATGCCGCGCCTAGCAGCACGCAACGTCAGCTGGACGATATTCAGGAACGTTTCGACAGTTATCAGAACGAAGTGGTGACCCACTTCAACAGCACTGCTTCATTGGTCAAGAAACTGACTGCGAGCTATCAGGAAGTGCAGGACCATCTCGCCGAGGGTGCCAACCGCCTGGCCCTGGACGAACAGACTCGCCAACGCCTGCTGGCCTCCCTGCACGCCGATGCGGCGCAGGCACCCCGTGAACGCCTGACGCCACCGCGCAATCAGGAGCCGCCTCGCGACTACGCACCAAAAGCCCCGAACGCACCAGGCATGCTCGATGAGCATTACGGCCTGAAGAAGTAATCAGGCTTCAGGTGTGACAAAGCCCCCGGACGAGTGATTGTCCGGGGGCTTTTTATTTCTGTCTGTTCCGGATTTCTGTTGCCTGGCCTGGCCTCTTCGCGAGCAAGCCCGCTCCCACAGTGGTCGATGTCGTACACAAAATCTGAATTCAACACATAACCTGTGGGAGCGGGCTTGCTCGCGAAGGGGCCGGATCTGGCAACAAAAAAAAGCCCGCCCGATCTGTTGAGGATAGGGCGGGCTTTTTTACGCCCGGGGTTCAGTCAGGCGCTTATGGGTACTGCTGAACTGTACCTTGCTGCTGACCACCATACTGCTGGCCCGGAATCGCCTTGAGGTTAACCTCTACACGGCGGTTCTGCGCCCGGCCATTGGCGTCGCCGTTGCTGGCAACCGGGCTATCCGGACCCGCGCCGCGAGCGCTCAGGTTGGCACCGCTGACCCCTTGCGAGGTCAGGTAGGTGGCCACGCTTTGTGCACGACGCTGGGACAGGTCCATGTTGTGCTGGCGGCTGCCGGTGCTGTCGGTATAGCCCACGATTTCGATCTGGTTCTGGTTGAACTCTTTCAGCGAGCCCGCCAGGTTGTTCAGCGGCTGATAGAAACTTGGGGCAATGTTTGCCGAATCGGTAGCGAACGTGATGTTGCCCGGCATGATCAGCTTGATCTGGTCGCCCTGGCGCTGCACTTCAACACCGGTGTTGGCCATGCTGGCGCGCAGCTTTTTCTCTTGCTGGTCGGCGTAGTAGCCGTAACCGGCGGCGGAAGCACCGACCACTGCCGCACCGATCAGCGCGCCCTTGCCACGGTTATCGTGGTTAATCGCAGCACCAGCCAGCGCACCGGCCAGAGCGCCGAGACCACCATACTTCGCGGTCTTGCTCATGCCTTCGGAGCCGCTGTCCGCCTGCCCCTGAGCCTGGCCTTGACCGCCGTAAGGGTTGGGCGTGGCACAACCGGACAAAACGGCCACAGCCGTAGCGACAATAATCAAACGACGCGTGGTGAACATGTATAGCTCCTACTTTTTTGCATTCTGTGGTGCAACGGACCAAGGCACAGCCTTTGCAGGTGTTGGATCATTTCCGGAAACAAAAATTCCGTTCGTTACAAATCAGGCCCGTACAAAGGGGTTTTCGCGCATTTCATCGCCCAGACGGGTGTCCGGACCATGCCCGGTCACCACCGTCGCCTCTTCGTCAAGGGTGTACAAACGCTGCTTGATCGAACGCACGATGGTGGCCTGGTCGCCGCCCCACAAATCCGTGCGCCCTACCCCACGCTTGAACAACGTGTCACCGGCAATCAGCAGCTTGGCATCGGCAAACCAGAAACTCATCGACCCCGGTGTGTGCCCAGGCGTGTGCAGCGCCACGCCACAACCGCAGGCCAGCTCTTCATCATCGGCCAGCCAGCGATCCGGGGACGGTACCGGGGTGTAAGGGACACCGAACATCTGGCACTGCATTTCCAGGTTGTCCCAGAGAAACTGGTCTTCCTTGTGCAGATGCAGGGTCGCGCCGGTTTTCTCCTTGAGTTGACCGGACGCCAGGAAATGATCGAGGTGGGCGTGGGTGTGAATGATGCTGAGCACTTTCAGCCCCAAGGCATCGAGACGCGCCAGGATCAGCTCATGATTGCCACCCGGATCGACGACAATGGCCTTTTTCGTCACCGGATCGCCGATGATCGTGCAGTTGCACTGCAACGGGCCGACGGGGAAGGTTTCGCGGATGAGGGTGGGATGCTGGGACATCGGGGGCCTGCTCGATAAACGGGGACGGGCGATTTTCGCACAATTGAGTATCCAGCCAAGGGCCGCGATATGTAACGTGAAAAATCCTTAACCCAGCACCCCCAACTCCTTCGCCCGCGCCACGGCCTGCGTACGCCGCTCGACCCCGAGTTTGCTGTTGATGTGGCTGGCGTGGGTCTTGACCGTGTGCAGGGAAATAAACAGCTGATCGCTGATTTCCTGGTTCGAACAGCCTTGGGCGATCAATCGCAGAACCGCCAGTTCCCGCGTGCTGAGTTGCTCCGCAGCCGCGCCGGATTCCGCTCCAGGGCGGGCAGTCAATGCCGGCAGCCTTTCACTGAGGCTCAGGGAAACAGGGGTTGGTGAACACTGTTGAAGCTGCCCACGTAGCCAGTCCGGCTGCTCGGCCAGCAGGCCCTCGAAGGGTTGCAGCACGCCTCCGCCAGCGGCGTCCAGCGCCTGGACCAGTGCCTTGCGTGCTTCCGGCTCCCGTCCGCTGCCCAGCAACAACGCCACTTTCTGGGTCAGCGCCATGGCACTGAGCATCTGCCGACCGCTTTGCTGGCCATGTTCGAGCAGCGCATTCAATCGCCCTTCAGCCAGCATCGGCTGGCCCTGGATGACTTCCAGCAAGGCTTGTTGCAATTCGATATGCAAGGGCAATTGCGGATGGAACTCCGGTGGTGCCGCCCCGTTCTCGCCGTTATAGGTCTGCCCCAGGCGCGCCAGCCAGGCTTCGGCCAGATCGGTACGCCCCTGGGCCAGCCAGAGCTCGCATTTGACCAGGGTGATCATGGCCAGGTAGTAGATCGGTGGCACGTCCCAGATGTGCATGAGCCGCTCGGCTTCGGCCAGTTCGGCAAAGGCTTTGGCGAACTCGCCGCTGCTGCCTTCCAGCCTGGCAATCACGCAGTGGCCGATTAGCACGCTGATGTCACGGCAGGCGCGCGCCTCGCTCAGACCGGCCTGCAATCGCACCCGCGCCAATTGCGGCTGCATGCGCAGGGCCAGCAAAAAGCCTTCGTACAAGGTCAGCCGGGCGCGAACCGCATACAGCCGTTGTGCAGACAAGCTCTGCAGGCGTTGCATGCCCTGACGGACCTCTTCCAGTGCCCGACAGATTTCTCCGCGCGCTTGCAGCACCCGTGCGCGGTCGTAGTGCGCCAGCGCTTCGAACAACGGGTTGCCGACACGTTGCGCCAGTTCCAGCGATTCGCGGTTCAGCCCCCGCGCCCGCCACAAATCACCGTCGGCAATGGCCAGGTTGGACAGGGTCGAGAGGCACATCAGACGCTGGCCGTAACGCTTGGCCGGAAGACTTTCCAATGCCTCGCGGCAGTACTGCAGCGTCAGCTCGCGGTTGCCTCGTCCACGGGCAATGATGCCACTCAACGCCAGCCATTGAGCCAGCATGGACTTCTGGGCGGTGGCCGACGGAGCAGGCAGGAAGCGGCTCAGATGGCTGGCCAGCTCTTCGGCAGCATCCAGCTGGCAAGCCAGGCCCAGCGCCCAGCTATACAGCACAATCAGTCGCGGCGTGCTGATCAGCAAGCTGTCAGGCAAGTCCATTTTCCAGCGCAGCAACATGCCGACATTCTGCTCGGCAAGCAGCTGCTCTTCGGAGAGGTTCTGCACCAGGTTCGCTGCGACGTCCAGGTGACCGGCACGCAACGCTTGCTCCACCGCCTCATCGAGCAGTCCCTGGGCATTGAACCAGCGGCAGGCGCGCAGGTGCAGGCTCGCGGCCGGCACCATCGACTGGGACGTCGGCCGCGTGCGCAACAGATCGGAAAACAGATGGTGATAGCGATACCAGTGACCATGCTCGTCCAGCGGTACCAGGAACACTTGATGGGCAAGCAGGAAGCGCAAGATCTCCCCGCTGTCATGGGCGTCGCGAACGGCATCGCACAGTTCGCTGCAGAAACGCTCCTGGGGTGCCGTGTCATAGAGGAACGACTGGACCTCGGCGGGCAGGCAATCGATGACTTCTTCGAGCAGATAATCGCGGATCAGCCCTTCCCCGCCATGCAACGATTGCGGCAGCGCGCCATCGGTGCCCGCCTCCGAAGCCGCCAGCAGCCAGAAGCGTAACCCTGCAACCCAGCCTTCACTGCGCTGGATCAGGTTTTCCAGTGCCTCACCGCGCAAGGAGCTGCTGTGCCGGTCGAGCAGGCTCAAGGCCTCGTCGTGGGTCAGGCGCAGATCCTGTTCATGTAATTCGAGCAATTGCCGCGACAGCCGCAGCCGCGCCAGGTGCCAGTCGGGACGTTGGCGACTGGTGACCATCACCAGCAAACCATCGGGAAGATGGTTGAGGAAAAACTGCAGGCAACGGTCCAGCACCGGCCCCTGAGCCAGGTGGTAATCATCCAGCACCAGCAGCAAGGGCTTCGCCGTGGACAGGTGTACGGCCAGTTCGTCGAGCAAGCCGTCGAGCCACTCTTCGAATGCGAACGGCTGATGGCGCTGGCGCATTTTCAACAACCCGAGGGATTGCCTGCCCAGTTGCGGGAAATAGTCCTGAAGGCCTTCCAGCAGCCGCTCGAGAAAGCGTCCCGGGTCACTGTCTCGCGGGCTCAACCCCAGCCAGAGACTTTGCCAGTGTGCCGGCAACCCCTGACAGAACTCCACCGCCAGCGAACTCTTGCCGAACCCTGCCGGGGCACTGACCAGCAATAACCTGCCTGCCAGTCCGGCACTCAGACGCTCGCACAATCGTGGACGCAGCACATGGCCGTCGGGCAACGGCGGACGGAAAAACCGCCCGTCGAGTGTCGCGACGGCAACCTGTGCAGAACCTGAGGGTGTGGACAAATCAGTCATAGCCGGCTCTTGTTTGAATTGCGGATGGCGGCGTTGCAGATGTCCGCAGACTAGCCGTAAACGGATAGGGAATGAAGGTAATTGCTACAAATGGCTACAAAAAGTCTACAAGCAAAAAAAAACGCCCCGAACCAGTCGGGGCGTTTCAGAGGGTGCGGCCTCTACTCAGTTCACCTTAGCGAACACCGTCCTGACGCAGGGCGGCCGGGGTGAAGTCGCTGGTGGTGGCAGTGAAGCCGAAGTCATAAGCCGACTTCTCTTCGTTCTTCATGCCCAGCGCCAGGTAACGACCCGACTGCAGGTCATACAGGGCTTCGAGGGCGTACCACGGCACTTGCTTGTCGTAGTAGTTCTCGGCATGCGCCTCGGCGACGCGCCACAATTGACCGCGACCGTCGTAATGGTCGATGACCGCTGCTTGCCAGGTGTCCTCGTCAATGTAGAAGTCACGCTTGGCGTAGATGTGGCGCTGACCTTCCTTCAGGGTGGCAACTACATGCCACACGCGACGCAACTCGTAACGCGCCAGGTCCTGGTTGATGTGACCGGCCTTGATGATGTCGGCGTACTTGAGTTTCGGATCGTCGAGCTTGTAGGCATCGGAGCCGATGTACATCTCTTTCTTGCCTTCGAGCTTCCAGTCGTAACGATCCGGTGCACCGTTGAACATGTCCAGGTTGTCGGAAGTACGCAGGCCGTCAGCCGCGGTACCCGGGCCGTCATAGGACACTTGCGGTGCACGGCGCACACGACGCTGGCCCGCGTTGTAGACCCACGCCGAGCGCGGCTCCTTGACCTGGTCGAGGGTTTCGTGAACCAGCAGTACACCACCGGCCAGACGCGCCGGCGCAGTCACTTTCTGCTTGAAGTAGAACAGAATGTTGCCCGGGTTTTTCGGGTCGTAATCCTTCATCTTGTCGCGGAACACGAACTGGTCCTGGAAGTACACCAGGCTGAACGAGCCGTTCGGCTGTGGCGTGGCCTGGGTTACCAAGCGGGTCACGCTACCACCGCGATAACGGGTGATATGGTTCCAGATGACTTCAACGCCGCTTTTCGGAATAGGGAACGGTATGGCAGTTTCGAAATTTTCCAGACCGTTGCCGCCGGACACCAGGTTGGTGTTGGTGGCGTTGCGCTTGATGGCGGCGAATACTTCATCCGGCACGGTAGCACCGCGATGGGATGGATAGACCGGCATCTTGAAGCTTTCCGGGTAGCGCTTGAACATCGCGTACTGGCCCGGTGCGAGCTTGTCCTTGTACTGGTCGACGTTCTGCGCCGTGATGGTGAACAGCGGTTTTTCGCTGGCGAACGGATTGGACAGGAAACCTTTGCTGTCGACCGTACCGGCGTTCTTCGCCATCGGCTTCCAGGCCGGGATCGAACCGTCGGCGTTACCCGCCATTTCGGCGCCCATCGGGGTCAGGCTCTTGCCCAGCTTGTCGGCCTCGGCCTGGGGAACTGCTGCGATGACGCTGGTTGCCAGCAGCGAAAGCCCCAGAACACCGGCGTGGAACAGACTCTTTGTTATTTTCATATTTGCGTTCGTCCTGAAAATACTGTGCTTAGAAGTTCACGCCGACGCTGAGCGCAACGAAGTCGCGGTCATCCACGGTGGTGTACTTGCCGTCGAAGAAGTTGGTGTAGGCCAGGCTCGCGGTGTAGGTGTTCTGGTACTCGGCGTCGACACCGAGGCTGACCGCCTTGCGGCCTTCCTCGAAGTTGCCGCCAGGGCCAGGGGAGTAACCTTCCACGTCATGGGACCAGGCAACGTTCGGCTTGAGGTTCACACCGGCAAACACGTCGTTGTATTCCCAGATGGCACGACCGCGGTAGCCCCACGAAGTTGCGGTGGTGAACCCTTCGTCGTTGCAGTTGCGGCTGCGATTGTTGGTCGGCGTACCCGGGCCGGCACCATTGATGGTGCTGGTGTTGAGCGCCACGCAAGTATCGAGCGCGCCAGAGGCTGGCAACTCACCCGGGCCGTAGACCGGATCGCGGCCATAACGAACATCGGAAGTGCTTTCCAGGCCGCCGACGTGGGTCACGCCCACTTCGCCCACCAGGGTCAGGCGGCTGGCGCCCATGACCTGGTCGAAGAAGTGCGTCAGGGTGGTCTGGAACTGGGTGATTTCCTTGCGACGATACCCGTGCAGGTCCTGACCCGGCACGCCGGTAAGCAGCGATGCATTGGTCAACGGGTTGTTCGGGTTGTTGTTGCCTATAGGACGGACACCGGAGAACAGGATGTCGGTGGAGTTGAGCTGCACCGGAGCGTTCGGACGGTAGCTGATCTCGCCGCTCCACGCCGTACCGGTAGGCAGGGTGGTGGAGAAGCTCAGGCCGTAGAGGCGGATGTCTTCCGGATATTCGATGAAGTACTGCGAATTACCCGCCACCAGCAACGGCGCCAGCGCGGCGAACGGGGTACCCTGGAGGGATGCTGCAGTGTTGTAGACCGACTGCGGCGCACCGGTTGCGCTGAAGATCGGCGCACGGCTGTGGTAGTTCATGAAGTAGGCACCGAACTCGGTGTCCAGCGGTTCGAACATGTACTTGAGGGACGCGCCCCACTGACCGCCGTCGCGAGCATCACGATCGGGGCCACGACGCACCAGAACACCCTCATTGTTGACGTCCACGCCGTTGGCGGCCAAAGGCCCCAGGGCAATGGCCGGAATCTGCGAACGCTTGGCCAGTACACGCAGGTTGTCGTTGCAGCCGTCGGCAACGATGTCCGGCTGGGAGAAGAACGTGCCGCAGTTGTCGACGACGGTCTGATCCCATTCAATTTGATAGAACGCTTCGGCCGAGAGGTTTTCGGTCAGGCTCTGGGACACATAGAACATGTTGACCGGGATCAGGCCTTCCTTGATCTCGGCACCCGGACGACGGAACGCGGACACGTCGATCGGGTTGATCGAGTTGATGCCGCCACCGATGAAGGTACTTTCACCCCAGCTCACCACCTGCTTGCCCAGACGTACGGAGCCTGGTTGATCAGCAACGGAGTAGTTGTGGTAGACGAAGGCGTCGAGGATCTGGCCGCCAGCGGACTTGGCGCCTTCCTTGCGGCCCGCGTCGCTGATGTCCTTGAACGGACGGCTTTCGTCCTTCAGTTCAAAGTCGTACCAGTATTTGCCACGGACGAAAACACCGGTATCGCCGTATTTCAGTTCAAGGTCATGGATGCCCTTGAAGATCTTCGAGAAGGTTTCCCCGCTCTTGAAGTTCAGGTGACCGTCATCAGAAGTCTGGGACAGCCCCTTGCCGCCGTTGTTGACACCGATGAGGTTCTTGTTGGCACTTTCGGTAGACCAACTGGCACCGACCGACAGGGATGAGTCGAACTGCCCCTCGATTTCACCGACGTTGAAACTGACGCCGAATGCTGGCCCGGCGAGCGTAGAGGCAAGACTGACAGCCAGGGGCAGCTTCGCCCGGCGCCAGAACTGGTTTACTGATGTCATCGACGCTACTCCATGTGCATTTTATTTTTATGGCATTGAGCACTTCTAAAAACGTTGTGGATAACCGGGAGCCATGGCATCCCAAAGTCATTCCAAAGTTGCATCGCCCCGGTTCGTGCGGTTGCCCCGTTCTTAAAAATCCTTGAGCGGACTATAGCCAGCAGGCAGTAGTGCTTGATCCCTCTAAAGTGTGATTTGCAGTTGCCAGCCACTCTGGAACAGTCCTTTCGCCAGTCCGACACCCGTCGGCACGGCAAGGATGGCTGAATATTTCGATTTGACAAGCCAAGCGCTTGCTTGGTGGGGCCGGCGTGCCCTTTCGGGCACGCCGGGAGGTGCTTAAAGTGTCGAAAGAAAGGTGCTGTTGGTGGCCTGCCATTCGCTGATGTCGACACGAATGCGCTTCTTGTCGAGTTTGCCGACGCTGGTCTTGGGAATTTCAGTAACAAGGGCGATCTGGCTCGGAATCGCCCACTTGCTCAGGTGCCCCAACTCCACAAAAGGCTTGAGGTGCTCCTTGAGTTCCCTCGCCCCGATGACGTGACCTTCACGGACTACGAGCAGGGCAAACGGCCGCTCTCCCCACTGCGGATCAGGGATCCCCACCACTGCTACTTCACGTACCGCCACATGACGACTGATCAGGTCTTCCAGGTCCAGAGAGGAGATCCACTCGCCACCGGTCTTGATCACGTCCTTGATGCGGTCACGAATATCGATCACACCCATGCTGTCCAGGGTCGCCACATCGCCGGTGTGCAGCCAGCCTCCGGCCCAGAGCTCGGCGCCCTTCTGCGGCTCGTTGAAATAACCCTCGGTCAGCCAGGGTGCGCGCAGCACCAGTTCGCCCTGGGTCTCGCCGTCAGCGGGCAGGAAGTTGCCCTCGGTGTCGACGATCGCCGCCTCCACCAGCGGCCCAGGCACGCCGGCCTTGATCCGGTAGGTGGTGCGCTCGTCTTCGGTGCCGGCCATCAACTCATCGTTCAAGTGCGCGCACGATACCAGTGGCCCGGTTTCCGACATGCCGTAGGCGGCGGTCAACTGAATGCCCCTGGCCTTGGCCGCCTCGTACAGAGTGCGGTTCAGGGCGCTGCCGCCGATGACGATTTTCCAGCCGCCGAAGTCGACGTTCTGCGCGGCCTTGGCATTGAGGACCATCTGCAGGATGGTCGGCACGCAATGGGAGAACGTGACCTTCTCCTTGCGCCACAACTCCACCAGGTACTCCGGGTCATAGCGGCCGGGGTACACCTGCTTGAGTCCGAGCATGGTCGCCACATACGGCAAGCCCCAGGCGTGCACGTGGAACATCGGGGTGATCGGCATGTAAACGTCGCTGGTACCCAGCAGGCGCACGCTGTCGATCGCGCCCATGATGGTCGACACGCCCATGGTGTGCAGCACCAGTTGCCGATGGGTGAAGTACACGCCCTTGGGATTGCCGGTGGTGCCGGTGGTATAGAACGTGGTCGCGACCGAGTTTTCGTCGAAATCCTGGAAATCGTACTGCGGGCTCGCAGCGGCCAGCAGTTGTTCGTATTCGCCGACGAGGTTCGGCAGGTCCGCGGTTTTTTCCGGCAGGTCCGTCAGCAACAGGGTTTTGTCGACCGTGGTCAGATGCCCTTCGATGGCCTTGTAGAGGCCGACGAACTCGCTGTTGACCAGCACAAAGCGGTCCTCGGCGTGATTCATGGTGTAGAGGATCTGTTCCGGCGACAGGCGCACGTTGATGGTGTGGATAACAGCGCCGATCATCGGGATGGCGAACATGCACTCCAGGTAACGATGGCTGTCCCAGTCCATCACACCCACGGCATCCCCGGGCTTGACCCCGGCCGCTGTCAGCACGTTGGCCAGGCGGGCCACCCGTTCGATCAGGGTCGGGTAGCTGTAGCGTAACTTGTCGCGGTAGATGATCTCGCGGGTTTTCTCATAACGGGCACCGGACATCAGCAGCCGCTTGATCAGCAGCGGGTATTGGTAAGCGCCTTCGGCCGGGGGGATAACGCGAGTCTGCAACATAAGAATCCCTTTTTCTGACTGCACGGACGTGACTGAAAGTACGCACTGTAGTGCCCCTGATCGTCAGCCAAATCAGCCAAAGGAATGATTTGTAGAGCCTTGCAAATACTGGCATTACGCCAGCACTTGCCGTTTATTACGCACTGTAGGAGCTGCCGCAGGCTGCGATCTTTTGATCTCGTTCTTCATGTCAAAGATCAAAAAATCGCAGCCTGCGGCAGCTCCTACACGGATTCACGATTGATCAATGCATCTCGGTAAAAGCGAGCTTCACGCCAATCGCAATCAGCACCGCGCCCATGGTCCGGTCGAACCAGTGCCCCATGCGCGCAAAACCGGCGCGTACGCGCTGCTGGCTGAACAACATCGCCACCAGGCAGAACCAGGTCGCTGTCGCGGCTGCCAGGTAAACCCCGTAACCGGCCTGCACGGCCAGTGGTGTGTGCGGGTTGATCACCACGGTGAACAGCGAGAGGAAGAACAGCGTGGCTTTCGGGTTGAGACCGTTGGTGACGAAACCCGAGGTAAAGGCACCACGGGCCGTGCGCTCCCCCGCTTCCTTGTGCAGATCGTCCGCCACAGGCTTGGCCGGTTGCGCGCGCAGTGCCTTGTAACCGATGTACAGCAGGTAAGCGGCAGCGGCCCATTTCAAGGCGTTGAACAGCACGATCGACTGGGACACGATCAGGCCGATACCCAAGAGCGAGTAACCCACGTGCAGGAAAATCGCCGTGCCCACACCCAGTGCGGTCCAGGTACCCGCGCGGCGACCGTGGGTAACACTTTCACGTACCACCACGGCAAAGTCCGGGCCGGGGCTGGCCACGGCCAACAGGTGAATCAGGGCAACGGTCAAGAACTCTGTCCAGTACATGTGGGGCTCCTTCAGGCCAAGCGTAACTATTTATTTCATCTGGTAGGCTCGGCAGATTACGCCTTCCGTTCAATGCACAAAAGGTACAGTTGATGCCGAATACTCGCCGCGCCGTTTTCCTCGACCACCCGTCCCTGGACCTCGGCGACCTTGACCTCAACCCGCTGCGCAGTTGTTTCAGCGAATTGCAGCTATTCACCCAGACCTTGCCCGATCAAGTCATCGAACACCTCAAGGGCGCCACGGTAGCCATCAGTAACAAGATCCTGATCGACGCCGCCGCCATGGCCGCCAGCCCTGACCTCAAGCTGATCCTGATCACCGCCACCGGCACCAACAACGTCGACCTCGCCGCCGCCCGCGCCCACGGGATCACCGTGTGCAACTGCCAGGGTTACGGCACGCCGTCGGTGGCGCAGCACACGATCATGCTGCTGCTCAACCTGGCCACGCGCCTGGCCGATTATCAAAAAGCCGTCGGCGCAGGCCGCTGGCAACAGGCCAAACAGTTCTGCTTGCTGGACTACCCGATTGTCGAACTCGAAGGCAAAACCCTTGGCCTGCTGGGTCACGGCGAATTGGGCGGCGCAGTCGCACGGCTCGCTGAAGCCTTCGGCATGCGCGTGCTGTTGGGGCAGATTCCCGGACGCCCTGCCCGGCCGGACCGCCTGCCACTGGATAAACTGCTACCGCAAGTCGATGCCCTGACCCTGCACTGCCCGCTCAACGAACACACTCGCCACTTCATCGGCGCCCGCGAACTGGCCTCGATGAAACCCGAAGCGTTCCTGATCAACACCGCCCGCGGCGGCCTGATCGACGAACAGGCGCTGGCCGACGCCTTGCGCAACGGTCATCTGGGCGGCGCCGCCACTGACGTGCTGAGCGTCGAACCGCCCGTCAACGGCAATCCACTGCTGGCCCACGATATCCCGCGCCTGATCGTCACCCCGCACAACGCCTGGGGCAGCCGTGAAGCGCGCCAGCGGATCGTCGGCCAAGTGACCGAAAACGCACTGGGATACTTCAGCGGTAAGGCGCTGCGGGTCGTCAGTTGATAAACTGCGGCACTTTTTTTCACGGGAGCAGTTATGGATCCGCGCAGTGAAGTACTGCTTCGCCAGGCCGAGTTATTCCAGGGGGCGGTGTTGTTGGCCGGTTTGCCCGCCGACGACCTGCTGGGCCGCCTGCCCGATGCCCATGGCTGGTGCTGGCACGCCGGCGATCAGGCCGCGCTGGACGCCCGCTTCGACGGGCGCAGCCACTTTGGCGTGAACGCACCGGAGCGCGGGTTCGATAGCGCCGTGGTCTTTCTGCCCAAGGCCAAGGACCTGACCGACTACATCCTCAACGCCCTCGCCTCGCGGCTGGCCGGCCGCGATCTGTATCTGGTCGGCGAGAAAAAAAGCGGCATCGAAGGTGCCGCCAAACAACTCAACCCTTTCGGCAAGCCACGCAAACTCGACAGCGCGCGCCACTGCCAGCTGTGGCAGGTCACCGTGGCCAACGCGCCTGAAGCCAAGCCGCTGGAAAGCCTGGCGCAGACCTACGAGCTGCCGCTGGCCGAAGGCCCGCTGAAGGTCATCAGCCTGCCGGGGGTATTCAGCCATGGTCGCCTCGATCGCGGCAGCGCGCTACTGCTGGAGCATCTGGACAAACTGCCCAGCGGTCATTTGCTTGATTTCGGTTGCGGCGCAGGTGTCCTGGGCGCTGCGGTGAAACGTCGTTACCCGCACAACCAGGTCACGATGCTGGATGTAGATGCCTTTGCCGCTGCCAGCAGTCGCCTGACCCTGGCGGCCAATGGTCTGGAAGCCGAGGTGATTACCGGTGACGGAATCGATGCCGCGCCTATGGGTTTGAGTGCGATCCTGAGCAATCCGCCGTTCCATGTCGGCGTGCACACCGACTATTTCGCAACGGAGAACTTGCTGCGAAAAGCGGCCAAACATCTGAAAAACGGCGGCGAACTACGCTTGGTAGCGAACAGCTTCCTGAAGTATCAACCATTGATCGAAGAGCACCTTGGCGTATGTGCGATCAAGGCCGAAGGACAGGGTTTCAGAATCTACCGGGCAAAGCGCGGCTGAAACTTTTTTTGAACAAGAAGGCTTGCCGAATGGGTTTTGCAAAGGCAGAATCCGCCCCGTCCTAGGGGAGTAGTCTCCCACGAGCGCCATGCTCGTCCGGCATGCGTCAACATACTTGGTCCTCAGACCATGGCGCATGCGACCCAAGCATCCACATCAGATGGATCGCAGGGTTTGACAAGACCTATGACACGCACACCTTACCCGGGGCGGGAAGGCTGTACGTGTCATAGCCGTGTCGACCCGCCCCTTAGGAAAACCCCTGATGCTGGATTCACTACTCGTACCCACCGCAATCGTTGCCTTGGCCGAAATCGGCGACAAGACGCAACTGCTCGCGCTCATTCTCGCCGCCCGCTTCCGCAAGCCCTGGCCGATCATCGCCGGCATCGTTGCCGCGACCCTGGCCAACCACGCGGCCGCCGGTGCAGTCGGTGCCTGGGTCGGCAGTTTCTTCTCGGATACGATGCTGCACTGGATCCTCGCCGCGAGCTTCGCCGCGACCGCCCTGTGGACCCTGGTGCCGGACAAGATGGATGACGACGAGGCCAGCACCGCCCGCAAGTTCGGGCCGTTCCTGACCACACTGATCGCGTTCTTCCTGGCGGAAATCGGCGACAAGACTCAGATCGCGACCGTGATGCTGGCTGCGCAATATCCGGAGTTGTGGCTGGTGATCATCGGCACCACCGCCGGCATGCTGATTGCCAACGTACCGGTGGTTCTGGCGGGTAACTTTGCCGCAGACAAGCTGCCATTGACCCTGATCCGTCGACTGGCGGCGTCGGCGTTCTTCATCCTGGCGATTGTCGCGGTGTACAAGGCGATGCAGAGCAGCGGGTGGGTTTGACCCAATGGGTCGTTAGACCGCGTTATCGTTCTTCGCGAGCGAGCCCGCTCCCACATGGATTGCGCTGAACCTGTGGGAGCGGGCTTGCTCCGGGCGGCGTTCCGACGAAGAGGCCAGCAGCCTCACCGCATGACTATCAGGACTTCTTGGCCTGCTCGTAAAGTGGCATAACCTTGGGAATCGCCGCCTGCAACGCCGCAGTCCGGCTACTGGAAGACGGGTGCGTGCTGAGGAACTCCGGCGGAGCACCTTCGCTGGCCTTGCTCATCTTGTTCCACAGGGTGATCGCGGCGTTCGGGTTGTAGCCAGCGCGGGCGGCCAACTCCAGGCCGATCAGGTCCGCCTCGTTTTCATTGCCACGGCTGTTGGGCAAGGTCATGCCGTAATTGGCTACAGCATCCGCCAGGGCCAGGCTGTCCTGGCCCAACCCGAGCAACGCACCGGCGCCCTGCTTGGCCATTTCGATACCGTATGCCTTGGACATCGCCTCACGACTGTGCTCGCGCAAGGCGTGGGCGATTTCATGACCCATGACCGCGGCAAGTTCATCGTCAGTGAGTTGAAGACTGTCGATCAGCCCGGTGTAGACAAAGATCTTGCCGCCAGGACCACAGTTGGCATTGAGCTCGTCGCTCTTGATCAGGTTCACTTCCCATTTCCACTGGGCCGCATCCGGACGAAAGTTCGGGACCTGGGCAATCAGCCGGTCGGCAATCGCCCGAACACGCTTGGCATCGCTGCTGGTCTTGTCCAGCACGCCCTTGCTGCTCGCCTCACTCACAGTCTTTGTATAGGACTGGGCGTACATCTGGTCGACCTCTTGCGAGGACAACATGCTGAACATGTACTGCTTGCGCTCAACGCCCACAGCGCCACCACTGGTGGTGTTGACCGACTGGCAGCCGGCGAGCAGCAGGCCTGCGCTCAGCGCATATATAGCCAATGTCTTGTTCATCGAAAACTCCCTGAAAACATGCCAGGTATCCTAGGCGTGGAATGGTATCGACGCCAGATACAATAGACATAAGACGCGCAATTCAGGCAAAGCTCTCATCAATGCAGAAAAAAATTCACACTTCGGGGCAAGCCGCAGCCCGTCACGCCGCGCATTGATTCATTTGCGACATCCGCCAGGCAAAAACAGCCATTTCAACAGCTCGCGCTCATGCCCGCCCGACACCCTGCCGATACACCCAGGCAGACGTCCTTTCGCGTGCGGAGCCTCCATGAAATTCAAGTCGATCCAGTTTTCCGTGGCGGCCCTTGCCGGCGCCATTGTCCTTAGTGTCGTGGCAGCGCTGGTGGTGTACGCGCTGTTTTCCGGCGCCCGGACGCAGGACATGATCCAGGAACGGACCCAGGCCCAGTTCGAGCAAGTCATCGAACAACGCCTGACGTCCCTGGCGCAGACCCAGGTCAGCCAGATCCAGCGTGAACTCGAAGCACCGCTGCTGATTGCCGGCGGCCTGGTGCGGGTCAACACCCTGATCGGCACACCCGGTGCCGATGGCCAGCCTTCGTTGAGCCTCAGCCGTGAGCAACTGATCGGCCTGATCAAGGAAAACGTGGTCAAGAACCCGAAAATCCTCGGCACCTACATCGGTTGGGAAAAAGACGCACTGGACCACAACGATGCGGCCTACGTCGGCACCCAGGTGGTCGGCATCGACGCCAGCAACGGGCGCTTCCTGCCCTGGTGGTTCCGCAACGACGACGGCACCCTGGGCCTGGACAAACTGGTGGATGTCGACGATCAGAAAACCCTGTCCACCGGCGTGCGTGCCAGCGAGTACTACCTGTGCTCAAAGGAAACCGGAAAATCCTGCGTGATTGATCCTGCGCCTTATAAGGTGGGCGACAAAATCGTCATGCTCGCCTCCTTCATTGAACCAATCATGCTCAACGGTGCCTTCCAAGGCATCGTCGGCGCTGACCTGTCGGTGAACTTCATTCAGGAAATGCTCCTGGGCGCCAACCAGAAACTCTACAGCGGCGCCGGGGAAATGGCCCTGATCGGCGGCAATGGCCGCATCGTTGCCTACACCAAGGATCCGAGCAAATTCGGCGAAAAAGTCAGCGATATCCTCGACAGCAAGCAGATTGCCAACATGGCCAGTCTCAAGCGCGGCGAAGTCACCTACACCGTCGACAAGGCCCAGGGCCGGATCGAGTTGTACCTGCCGTTCGGCATCGGCCAGACCGATGCGCGCTGGACCCTGATGCTGCAATTGCCACTGAACGCGGTCATGGCCGACCTGCTAAAACTCCAGGCTGACCTGGATGCGCAACGTAAATCCGACACCTTCGGCATGGCGATGGTCGGCCTGGTCATTGCCGGTATCGGTTTGCTGGTGATCTGGCTGGTGGGCCACGGCATCGCTCGTCCGCTCAAGCAGATGGTGGCCATGCTCGACGATATCGCCCAGGGCGAAGGCGACCTGACCCGGCGCCTGACCAGCGACCGCGCCGATGAACTGGGTTCGATCGCCAAAGGCTTCAACACCTTCCTGGCCAAGTTGCAGGCGATGATCACCCAGGTGGTGACGTCGGTGCAGAGCGTCAGCGATTCGTCGGAACACACCGCCGACATCGCCATCCGCACCAACACCGGCGTACACAAGCAAATGGCCGAGATCGATCAGGTGGCCACCGCCGTGCAGGAAATGACCGCCACTGCCCAGGACGTGGCGCGCAACGCGACCCAGGCCGCACAGGCCGCCAGCCATGCCGATCAAGCTGCCAGCCAAGGCATGCAGATCGTGCGCGACACCTCGAACTCGATTGGCGCACTCGCCGTGGAGATCGGCCGTGCCGTCGGCGTGGTGCAGACCCTGGCCAAGGACAGCGAAAACATCAACGCCATCCTCACTGCCATTCGCGGGATCGCCGAGCAGACCAACCTGCTGGCCCTGAACGCAGCCATCGAAGCGGCCCGCGCCGGTGAACAGGGCCGAGGCTTTGCCGTGGTGGCCGACGAGGTGCGCAACCTGGCGCAGAAGACACAAAAGGCCACCGAAGAAATCCAGGCCATGATCCAGCAACTGCAACAAGGCACGCGGGATGTGGTGCGAGTCATGGAGGACAGCCAGAACCGCACGGACGAAAGCGTACTGCACGCATCGAAGGCCGCCGAAGCACTGGAGACCATTACTCAGGCGGTGTCGGTGATCAACGACATGAACACCCAGATAGCCAGCGCGGCAGAGGAGCAAAGTGCGGTGGCGGACGATATCAACCGCAACGTGATCAACATCGGCCAGGTTGCCAATGAAGTGGCCGGCGGTGCGGATGAGTCGAGTGCGGCCAGTGCGGATTTGACCAAGCTGGCCGAGCAACAGCGGCGGTTGATCAATCAGTTCAGGGTTTGACCTTCAGGCCCTCTTCGCGAGCAAGCCCGCTCCCACAGGGGATTTGTGTACGCCACAGATCCAGTGTGGGAGCGGGCTTGCTCGCGAAAGGGCCAGCACTGCCACCAAAAAAACTCAACCCGGCGTCAGACACTCCGGCCCATTGAGCTTCGGATCATTCACCATGTTGGCCAGCACCCGTTCGCGCAACGCGGCAGGCTCACTGGCCAGCAAGGCTTGCAAAGCATGCAACGGCGTCTCGGGATCCAGCCACGCGGCCTGCCCCGCCTCATCAAGAATCAACGGCCGCCGCTGGCTCGCCGCTGGCTGGGTAATCACGGCGGTACTCAGCCACACCTGCTCCTGTACCGGATACGCCTCCCAGATCGCCGCAAAAAACAATGACGAGCCCTCCCCCGGTGTCAGCCAGTACGGGCGCTTGCGCGTCGTGCCGCGCCATTCGTAGAAACCATTGGCCGGCAACAGGCAGCGGCGCTCGCGCAAGGCCTGGCGAAACATCGGCTGCTCGGCAACGGTTTCGGCGCGGGCGTGGGCCGGGGTGCGGGACAGATCGGTCAGCCAGGGTGGCGTCAGCCCCCAGCGGGCGCGGGCAAGCGTGCGCTGACCGTCAGGCTCGGCACGCAGCATCAATACCGAATCATTCGGGGAAATGTTCCACTGCGCCTTCTGGTCGGCGGGAAAACCGGGCAGCGCCGCGAAGGCAGGGTTCCAGCGAAACAGGGCATAACGTCCACACATGGGGCAACACGGCTCTTGATCAAACGAACGCCAGCCTAACAGACCAGCGTGCCGGGAAAACTGTCCGGTTCATCGCCGGACAGCGGCAGCGCTGCATTGTACGCGGTGATCAGCTCGCGGGCGTATTCGGCCTGATCGTTCTCGACCGACAGCCCGAGCAGGCCATAGATCGGCAACTCCCCGGAGCCGCCGAGCAAATCACGGCCCACCAGATGCGCCTCGATACCCTCGCTGGCGAGCATGCCTTGCAGCAACTCGCCTTCCATCAGGTTTTCCGGATCGTAGATGCGCTGCATACACGCTCCTCATTCATTCTCACTGAACACTTCGAGATGCCATTCCTCTTCATGAACCTGCAACACGAAGGTTATCGGCCGACAGCACACCTGACAGTCCTCGATGTAGGTCTGATCGCCACCGGACAAATCCAGAGTAGTCTCTACCTCCTCACCACAATACGGACATTCATACTGCGCAGTTTCCAGCATCGCGGTCTCCCAGGTGACTTGTGCGTATAATCGCCGGTCTATTTGCAGGGCTATTGTTGTCTGGCAACTTTTTCAGACCTTGCCCCGCCGGTTTTCGAACAAAACCTTTACTTACCCTAGCCGTTTCTAACAAGAGAGCATGATGGGCGAATTCGATGCCATCCGACCTTACGACGACAGCGAAGTCCCAGCGGTGCTGGACCGACTGCTCGGCGACAAGGCGTTTCTAGATATCCTCACCCACTTCCGCTTCCCGCGTTTTGCCGGCGCTTTAGGCTGGGCGCTCAAACCTCTTATAGCCCATCGGCTGCGCCGTGAGTTTGCCGGCGTGACCTGTGTGGCCACGTTACAGGACAAAGTCGAGGTTTACGTCGACCACACCATCGAGCGCGCCACCGACGGTGTCACTTATACCGGGGTGGAGCAATTCAAGTCCGGCAGTGCCTACCTGTTTATCGCCAACCACCGCGATATCGTGATGGACCCGGCCTTCGTCAACTACGCCGTGTACCACGCCGGCCTGCCGACCCCGCGCATTGCCATCGGCGACAACCTGCTGCAAAAGCCTTTCGTCAGCGACCTGATGCGCCTGAACAAGAGCTTCATCGTGCACCGCTCGATCAGCGGTCGCCGGGAGAAAATGGCGGCCTATCAATTGCTGTCGGCGTATATCAACCATTCGATCCGCAACGATTGCGCCTCGATCTGGATCGCCCAGGCCGAGGGCCGCGCCAAGGACGGTGACGACCGCACCGAATCGGCGATCCTCAAGATGTTCCACATGAGCCGCAAGGACGAGCCATTCGGCGAAGTCATTCAGTCGCTGAACCTGACCCCTGTGTCGATCAGCTACGAATACGACCCCTGCGACCAGGCCAAGGCCCGCGAGCTTTACATCCGTGCCACCACTGGCAGCTACACCAAGGTGCCGGGCGAGGATGACGTGAGCATCGCCAAGGGCATCACCGGCTACAAGGGCCGGGTGCATGTGAACTTTGCCGCGCCGATCACCGAACTGTTCGAAGACACCAAGCAATTGGCGGTCGAGATGGACAAGCAAATCCTCAGCGGCTATCGCTTGTTCCCGGTGCACTACCTGGCTTACGCGCAGTGGAAAGACGCTGATCCGCAGTTGCAGGTGCCAAAGGCCGCCGAGGTGTTCCCGGCCGAAGAACTGGCCAAGGCCCAGGAAGAATGGCAACGCCGCCTGGACGCCTGCCCGCAAGAGCATCGTCCATACCTGGTGCTGCAATATGCAACGCCGGTGCGTAATCAGTACCGGGTGAAGGCAGGGTTGCCGCTGTAAGCGGGTTCGGCTCGATACGATTTATCAAGATCAAAAGATCGCAGCCTTCGGCAGCTCCTACACGGGATTGATGTGCCCCTGTAGGAGCTGCCGAAGGCTGCGATCTTTTACTTTGAAAAGGTTCAGACCTGCGTGCTGATCCACGACACCAGCAGCGCCATCCCCAGGCAGGCAAAACCGAAGATGTAGAAAAAGCGGTTCATGCGCAAGGTCGCCCAATCCAGCGTGGGTTCTACGTTCGGACTGCTCTGGCGCTGCGCCTGCAAACTGGCCATCGCACGCAGTTCGCGGCGACGGGTGGCGTGCAGCAACCAGCCGCCCGGGAAGGCAAAGAGCAAGGCCAGCAGATTGATCAGTTTGGCGGGATGGGCGGTAAACAGCGTCATCAAGTGCAGCGACATCACGAACCTCAAGTCAAACAGGTAGCAGGTGCCGGACGGGCGACCGCGGCGCGGATTCTACCGAAAGCCTGCGCCCCTGCCCTCTGTTTCCGACAAATAACGAAGCTTTTGATCAATGGCTGTCCTGAGTCACGGCTTCGTCATCTGTATCGGCGAACATGCGCGTCCCGAAACCGACACGGATCACGTCATGCTCCACGCCGAAAACCAGGATCGTCTCTACCTCATCATTCCCAGCGAAGAACAACAAGCCCTCGTCGGCAGCCTCGCCTTCAACGTTCAGGATCGCCATTGGCTGGTGTATTGCGCCTTGGGTGGGCATCAACATGCGGATTTGCCGGAAACGGACTTGCTGACGGGTGTGAGTGTGCTGGATTTTTACTCGCAGGCTGCCTGATTTCCTTGCCCCCTGTAGGAGCGAGCTTGCTCACGATGGACTTGAGGACGCCCCGGGGTATCAGATTCCCCGCGTAATCGTTAACGACCATCGCGAGCAGGCTCGCTCCTACAGGGGCTCGCATTACTCGCCGAGAATCTGGCCCACGGTCGGGTCCTTGAACAGGCGGGTCAACGCATCGCTCAACACATCGCTGACCAGCTTGGTGTTGGTTTCCTGGTTCGGCGCCATGCCGAAGCGCTGGTCCAAGGACGAACCATAACGGCCGCTGTAGCGACGGTTGGCGTTCTGCACATCCGAGCGGAACGTCGCGCCGATGGTGGCTTCGGTCACGTACATGCCTTCCTTGGGCGACTGGTACTTCAATTCAGCCAAAGTCACTGTCAGTTGCGGCGCATTCATGGCGTTGTTCGTCGGCGTAAAGCCCAACAGACGCACGGCGGCTTCAGCCTGAGCCTGCAGCTTCGGCAGGATCTGCGCGCCCTGCACGGTGATCGCGCTGGTCTCCGGATACAGGCCACCACGGGTGCCCAGCGTCGGCGACGGGCGACCGTCCACGACACGCACCACAACGGGCTGGCCATGGCCGACCGGGGCCAACTGGGCGGTCAGCTTGGGTTCCGGGCTCAGTTGTTGCGGGCTGTGGGCGCAGCCAACCAGGGTCAAACTGGTCACAGTGATCAAACCGAACAACAGGCGTTGCAACATGCTCTTCTCTCCAGAATCAGGCACAAACAGGCCGGCAGTATAGCGGTGCGCCACTGCGGGGAACCAGCACCTCACAGTGTTTGATGAAATCTCTGACAAACCCTGGGGATTGCAGTTCATGTCACACAGATGTCACCACTCCTACACTTGCACGTAATGGCCTACAGGCAATCTTCCTGGCAATCACCCACACGGTACTTCACCATGCGCCATCTGATCTCTCTGTTCGCGCCACGCCCGTTGCACCGTTGCTTCGCCCTGCTCGACCGCAACGGCCACTGCCAGGCCTTCAAGCAGTGCAGCTTGCAGCCCATGGGAGATGGCTGGGTTGAAATCGAGGAAATCCGCCTGAATTGGCTGAATCAGCCGCTGCCGGCCGGCGCCCGCGTCGTTTCGCAACCTTACCAGCCACGCTCGCGTGCACAGCAACTGCTGACAACCTGACCAAACACCTAATAAAAGTCATTAAACACGACCATTTCCCTGCGTTTCTTAGATACAATCTCACCCCGATTATAAGGACGTCTCCTGATCGGGCCTCGCAGCATCGTCAATGCGCTTGTGTTGACACCCCCGCACCGCCCACAGAGAGCCGCCCACACAGATCGAGTGAAGCTGGCGCGCTTGCTGTTTTGTTGAGCAAAACCTCCACTTTTCGCGAATCTGCAGAGCTGTCATTACGCTCGGTCACTGAGCTGTTTGCCCGTTTTGCCTGCCCTGTATCCCATGGCGGCAATCCATCCGGGCACGGTGCCAGGCTGGGACAGCCCTTTTTGAGGTTCACGTCTTCAAAAGAGCGTGAAAAAAACGGGTTTTCACAACTTCACAAGAGTGTGGCGAGCAAATGAATAGTTTTGCGTCTGAACATGCACCATTAGCGTCTACAACAGCCCAACGACACAGGACCGAGTATTCCTCGAACACCGGAGCCTGAAGCCTGTCCGCTACGGATTTGGTTGCACAAACGGATGTATCGACCATAAGTCGAATTGCCAGTCGCACGTTGAAATGAGTTCATATGACTCTTATTAGACCCGGCAGGTAGCGTCCGTCGAAGTTGCGATAAATTGCGAAGATTCGGACATGGCGATACTGCCATGAATACCCTGGGGCCACACTGACACGCCCCGGAATGCCTGGCAGCCATGCCGACAATTTGGTGCTGCAGATTTTGGAGACGCGTTAAATGGCGCATAACGAAGCAGTCGACGTAGTACTGGTTGGGGCCGGCATCATGAGTGCCACCCTTGCAGTGCTGCTCAAAGAGCTCGACCCCGCGATCAAGCTGGAAGTCGTCGAGCTGATGGATTCCGGTGCTGCGGAGAGTTCCAACCCCTGGAACAACGCCGGTACCGGTCACGCCGGGCTGTGTGAGCTCAACTACACACCGCAGGCAGCCGATGGCGCCGTCGACATCAAGAAAGCCGTGCACATCAACACCCAGTTCGAGGTGTCGAAGCAGTTCTGGTCGTACCTGACCAGGAAAGGCACGTTCGGCTCGTGCAAATCGTTTATCAGCCCGGTGCCACACCTGAGTTTCGTGCAGGGTGAAAGCGGCGTTTCCTTCCTCAAGGAACGTTTCAAGGTGCTGAGCAAGCACCACGCTTTCGCCGACATGGAGTACACCGAAGACAAGGCGACAATGGCAGAGTGGATGCCATTGATGATGCCTGGGCGCGACCCCGGCGAAACCCTTGCCGCCACCCGCGTGATCAATGGTACCGACGTCAACTTCGGCGCCTTGACCAACCAGTTGCTCAAGCACCTGACCAGCGCACCCGATGCCCAGGTCAAGTACTGCAAGCGCGTGACTGGCCTCAAGCGCAGCAACGGCGGCTGGACCGTCAGCATCAAGGACGTCAACAGCGGCAATACCCGTGAAGTCGACGCCAAATTCGTCTTCCTCGGCGCTGGCGGCGCGGCACTGCCGCTGCTGCAAGCCTCGGGCATCGAAGAGAGCAAAGGCTTCGGCGGCTTCCCGATCAGCGGCCAGTGGCTGCGCTGCGACAACCCGGAAGTGGTCAAGCACCACCAGGCCAAGGTCTACAGCCAGGCTGCCGTAGGTTCACCGCCAATGTCCGTGCCGCACCTGGACACCCGCGTGGTCGATGGCAAGAAGTCCCTGCTGTTCGGACCGTACGCCGGTTTCACCACCAAGTTCCTCAAGCACGGCTCCTTCATGGACCTGCCGCTGTCGGTTCGCGCCGGCAACATCGGCCCGATGCTGGCCGTGGCGAAAAACAACATGGACCTGACCAAGTACCTGGTCAGCGAAGTGATGCAATCTATGGAGCAGCGCCTGGAGTCCCTGCGTCGCTTCTACCCGGAGGCGAAAGCCGAAGACTGGCGCCTGGAAGTGGCCGGCCAACGGGTGCAGATCATCAAGAAAGACCCGAAAAAAGGCGGCATCCTGCAATTCGGTACCGAACTGGTCGCGGCCAAGGACGGTTCCCTGGCTGCACTGCTCGGTGCTTCGCCTGGTGCATCGGTGACTGTTTCGATCATGCTCGAGCTGATCGAGAAATGCTTCCCGAGCAAAGCCAAGGGCGAATGGGCTGGCAAACTGGCAGAAATCTTCCCGGCCCGGGAGAAAGTTCTGGAAACCGACGCTGCGCTGTATCGCAAGATCAGCACGCAGAACAACGTTGCCCTGGAACTGGTTGAAGCCAGCAGCGAGACCGAAAGCTACGCTTGATTGGGCCCCATGAAAAACGCCCCGCTCTCATTGAGAGCGGGGCGTTTTTTTATGCCTTTGAAAGATCGCTCCTTGTGGAGCTACCGAAGGCTGCGATCTACTGATCTTAACCGCGAACCTTCTCGATCAACTCGATGTAATCCGGTGCATTGCGCTGATCCTTGATCAAGGCAACAAAGTCATTGCCGTGCTCATCCTTGCCATTCACGTCGTAACCGGCTTCGACGAAGAACGTCAGGAAACGCTCGAAATCGTCGATGCGCAGACCACGGTAGGCCTTGACCAGTTTGTGCAGGGACGGAGAAGTCGCGTCGACCGGTTCGAAATCGAGGAACAACTTGATCTGCTCATCACCGATCTCGTCACCAATCACTTGTTTTTTATCTTTACGCATTGCCGACTCCAGCTCGCAGACATTTCACGGGGCGGGCAGTTTACCCCCGCGCAGGCACAGGGCTCAACGCACACGATTGCTGCCGGTATGCAGATCGGCCCAGACATGGCCATTGGCGTAGCTGAGAAACTGGCAATACACCGTGTCGTTGCGCAGCAAGTCGATCACCACCCGGTATTGCGCCAGCGGGTAATAGAGGGTCAGAGTCTTGCTCGGCTCGTCGTAAACCGGCTTCTTCAGGCTTTTGCTTTCACCATCGAAATTGACCAGTACCTGACTGATGGTAGCGCCCTTGTTCAGGGATTTTCCCTTGAGACGAATCAGCAACGGCGAAGTGACCGGAATCGGCTGTTGAGTGGATTGACGCTGAGCACCGACCACCACCGAATAATCGGTGACCTGCATCAGTTGCTGCTGCTCGGGATCAGCAGCGCGCAGAGTGAGGTCGTCCGGCGGCAGGAATTGACTGTGCATGGGCGCCGGGGCGGCGGCCAGAGGCAGGCTGAGGGTCAGCAACAGGGCGGCGCAGCTGCGGATAAAAGGGTTCATGGCAGGCTCCGGATCGGGGCCGGGCACTCTAGCATGGGCGAGCGGACGTGGGGCTGTGAACACGACACCCTGTGGGAGCGGGCTTGCTCGCGAAAGCGGTGTGTCAGTCGCCTTGATGTTGACTGACACTCCCTCTTCGCGAGCAAGCCCGCTCCCACAGGAAGAAAATCAATCGAACTGCGCGTGCATCCAGGCCTGATACTCGGCAACACCAGGCTCGCCTTCGCGCGGAGCCCAGTGCGCCAGCTCGCCTTCACCGACCGGACGGTAAGGACCGGCCTTGCATTCGAACATCAGGCTGTCGGCCTCCAGCACCACCAGACCGTGGAACACACCGGTTGGCAGGTCCACGCCAACACAGTCGCCACCGGCCTCGAGCACGGTCTTGCTCAGCACCATGCCGGTCTCGTCAAAGATCAGCACGCCCAGCCGTCCCTTGAGGACCAACAGGGTTTCGGCCTTGTTGTCACCCAGGTGCCGGTGAGGCGGGATATAGGTGGACGGCTGCAGCCCCACCGCCATGCGATGGCAAGCGTCTTCCATCTGATGGAAATTGTGATGCTGGCGCCCGCGAGGATTGGCCGCGGCTTTCCCGGCCAGCTCGGCGAACAAGGTCTGATCCAGAAAACGCGGCGTATCCATGTCTTACATTCCTTTAACGGCGAAAATCCCGTTGGCGTTACGCCAGTAGCCTTTGTAGTCCATACCGTAACCGAAGATGTAGCGGTCGACGCACGGCAGACCGACGAAATCGGCCTTGAGGTCCGGACGGGCCTTGCGGTCGTGGTCTTTATCGATCAGCACAGCGGTGTGCACTTTACGTGCGCCAGCGTGCTTACAGAAGTCGATGATCGCACCCAGGGTGTGACCTTCGTCGAGAATGTCGTCGATGATCAACACATCACGGTCGATGAAGGAAACTTCCGGCTTGGCCTTCCAGAACAGGTCGCCACCGCTGGTTTCGTTGCGATAGCGGGTAGCGTGCAGGTAGGACGCTTCCAGCGGGAAGTGCAGATAGGTCAGCAGCTTGCCGGAAAAAATCAGCCCGCCGTTCATCACGCAGAACACCACCGGGTTGGAATCCGCCAGTTGATCGTTGATTTGTGCACCGACGCGGGCGATGGCCGCCTCGACTTCAGCTTCGGTGTACAGGCAGTCAGCCTCTCGCATGATTTGACGGATATGCTCGAGATCAGCAGACATGGTGCTCTCCAGGGGATGGCGGATTCAGGAAAAGCGGGCAAAGGTACGCATCAAGCGAGGCCAGATCAAGCGTTTGTGGACTAACGTACTGTATGTCTATAGGACAACACCCTCGGATAGATTAATCTAGGCCGGTTTTTTTGCCCGCCGCCGGAGCCTTTCCCCATGCCCATCCATGAGATCCGCCACCCGCTGATCCGTCATAAACTTGGCCTTATGCGCCGCGCAGACATCAGCACCAAGAATTTCCGTGAGCTCGCTCAGGAAGTCGGCGCCCTGTTGACCTATGAAGCCACCAAAGACCTGCCGCTGGAATCCTACGATATCGATGGCTGGTGCGGCACTGTGTCGGTCGAGAAAATCGCCGGCAAGAAAATTACCGTGGTGCCGATCCTGCGTGCCGGCATCGGCATGCTCGAAGGCGTGCTCAGCCTGATCCCGGGCGCCAAAGTCAGCGCCGTGGGTGTGGCCCGCAACGAGGAAACCCTCGAGGCCCACACCTACCTCGAGAAGCTGGTGCCGGAAATCGACGAACGCCTGGCCATGATCATCGACCCGATGCTCGCTACCGGCGGCTCGATGGTTGCAACCATCGACCTGCTGAAAAAAGCCGGCTGCAAGGACATCCGCGCCATGGTGCTGGTCGCTGCGCCAGAAGGCATTGCCGTGGTCGAGAAGGCTCACCCGGACGTGATCATCTACACCGCGTCCATTGATCAAAAACTGAACGAACACGGCTACATCATCCCGGGGCTGGGCGATGCCGGTGACAAGATCTTCGGCACCAAGCAGAAGGACGCGTGACCATGCAGCAAGAGTTCAACGATCCGCTCTGGCGCACGGTGCTGTCGGGTGCACAGATGCTGTTCGTGGCCTTCGGCGCCCTGGTGTTGATGCCGCTGATCACCGGTCTCGACCCGAACGTGGCGTTGTTCACGGCCGGCCTGGGGACGATCCTGTTCCAGATCGTCACCGGGCGTCAGGTGCCGGTGTTCCTGGCATCGAGCTTTGCCTTCATCACCCCAATCATTCTCGCCAAGGGCCAGTTCGGCCTGGCCGCGACCATGGGCGGCGTGATGGCGGCGGGTTTCGTCTATACCTTCCTCGGCCTCGCGGTGAAAATCAAAGGCACCGGTTTCATCGACCGCCTGCTGCCGCCAGTGGTGATCGGGCCGGTGATCATTTCGATTGGCCTGGCGATGGCACCGATTGCCGCCAACATGGCCATGGGCAAGGCCGGTGATGGCAGTGAATTGATTCATTACCAGACGGCGATGATGATCTCGATGCCTGCACTGCTGACCACGCTGATCGTTGCGGTTTTCGGCAAGGGCATCTTTCGCCTGGTGCCGATCATCTCCGGCGTGCTGGTGGGCTTTGGCATGTCGTTCTACTTCGGCGTGGTCGATACCGCGAAGATCGCTGCGGCACCCTGGTTCGCCATCCCGCACTTCACCGCGCCGGAATTCAACTGGCAGGCGATCCTGTTCATCGTTCCGGTGGCTTTGGCCCCGGCCATCGAACACATCGGCGGCGTGATTGCCGTGGGTAGCGTGACCGGTCGCGATTACCTGAAGAAGCCCGGCCTGCACCGCACCCTGCTCGGCGACGGCATTGCCACCACGGCGGCCGGTCTGTTTGGCGGCCCGCCCAACACCACCTACGCCGAGGTGACCGGCGCGGTCATGCTGACCAAGAACTACAACCCGAAAATCATGACCTGGGCGGCGATCTTCGCCATCAGCCTGGCGTTCATCGGCAAGTTCGGTGCGCTGCTGCAAAGCATTCCGGTGCCGGTGATGGGCGGGATTCTGTGCCTGCTGTTCGGTTCGATCGCGGCGGTGGGGATGAACACACTGATCCGCCACAAGATCGATCTGGGCGAGGCGCGCAATCTGGTGATTGTGTCGGTGACCCTGGTGTTCGGGATCGGCGGTGTACTGATCGGCACCGGCACGGGGCCGGACGACTTCGGCCTCAAAGGCATCGCGCTGTGCGCGGTGGTGGCGATTGGCTTGAACCTGATCCTGCCGGGCAATGACAGCTGGAAGCACAAAAAAGCGAATGAGCCGTTGATCTAAGCAGGTTCGGATTTTTCGCTGACTGTAAGAGCCTCTTCGCGAGCAAGCCCGCTCCCACATTTGATCGGTGCTGGACACAATATATGTGTACACCGAAATCCAATGTGGGAGCGGGCTTGCTCGCGAAGCTTTCAAAGCGCCAACGGCGCGCGCTCGCACAACGCACTCAACGCCCGCGCCCAATGCGGGTCATCGTTGAGGCACGGCACCAGCACCAACTCCTCGCCCCCCGCCTCGCGGAATTGCTCCTTGCCGCGATCACCGATCTCTTCCAGGGTCTCGATGCAATCGGCAACGAACGCCGGGCACATCACCAGAATCTTTTTCACGCCGCTTTTGGCCAACTCATCGAGGCGCGCCTCGGTGTAGGGTTCGATCCATTTGGCGCGTCCCAGGCGCGACTGGAATGACACCGACCACTTGCCGTCCGGCAAGCCCATGCGCTTGGCAAACTCCGATGCCGTACGCAGGCATTGCGCGCGATAGCAGGTGGCCAAAACTACTGGCGATGCGTTCTTGCAGCAATCCTCATTCTTGAAGCAATGCTTGCCCGTCGGATCGAGCTTGGTCAGGTGCCGCTCCGGCAATCCGTGAAAGCTCAGCAACAAGTGATCGTAATCCTGCTGCAAATGAGGCCGCGCGCTGGCGACCAAGGCGTCGAGGTACTCCGGTTGATCATAAAACGGCTGAAGAATCGACAGTTGCAGGTCGAGTCCTTTTTCGCGCAGCACGCGCTTGGCTTCTTCAATCACCGTGGTGGTGGTGCTGTCGGCGAACTGTGGATAAAGCGGCGCCAGGGTTATCCGCTTGTGCCCCGCCGCAGCCATGCGCACCAGCGTCGACTCGATCGATGGCTCGCCGTAACGCATCGCCAGCTCGACCGGGCCATGTTGCCATTGGGCAGTCATGGCTTGTTGCAGGCGACGGCTGAGCACCACCAGTGGCGAGCCTTCGTCCCACCAGATCGAGGCATAGGCATGGGCCGACTGCTCGGGACGCTTGATCAGGATCAGCGACACCAGCAAGCGCCGCACCGGCCATGGCAGGTCGATCACGTACGGGTCCATCAGAAATTGATTGAGGTAGCTGCGCACATCCGCCACCGAGGTGGAGGCAGGTGAACCCAGATTGACCAGAAGCAACGCGTGATCGGTCATGCAACATCCTATTTCAAAGGCGAGCGGACAAATCATCCAGAGCCGCGCGCAAATCCGTGAACTGAAAAGTGAAACCCGCCTGTAACAAGCGAACCGGCGTGGCCCGTTGACCGCCCAGCAACAGCAAGGACAACTCGCCCAGCCCGACCTTCAAGGCGAAGGCCGGCATCGGCATGAATGCCGGGCGATGCAGTACGCTGCCTAACGTCTTGGCAAACTCGCGGTTGCGCACCGGTTTGGGTGCGCACGCATTATAGGGACCGCTGGCCTCGTTGCGATGCAGAAGAAAATCAATCAGAGCGATTTGATCGTCGATATGAATCCATGGCATCCATTGCCGGCCGTTGCCAATCGGCCCCCCCAGCCCCAGCTTGAAGGGCAGTAACAGCCGCGACAAAAAGCCGCCCTCGGCCGACAGCACCAACCCGGTTCGAATGAGGATGACGCGAATGCCCAGCGCTTCAGCCCGTTGCGCGGTTTCTTCCCAGGCGATGCATAGCTGGCTGGCAAAGTCCTCACTGACCGGCCCCGAGTCCTCGGTCAGTTCGCGCTCGCCCCCGTCGCCATACCAGCCGACTGCCGAACCGGAAATCAACACCCGGGGTTTCTGCTCGCGACTCTCAAGCCACGCCAGCAGGGTTTCAGTCAGCGTGATCCGACTGCTCCACAACAAGGCTTTACGCTTGTGCGTCCAGGGTCGGTCGGCAATCGGCGCGCCGGCAAGGTTGACGATCGCATCCACCGGTTCCTGCCCAAGATCCTCCAACCGGGCAATTCCACGTACTTGGTCACCACAGGTTTTCGCGACTTTTTCAGGCTTGCGACTCCAGACTGTCAGGCGATGGCCCTGCCCCGACCAGTGCCGGCAGAGCTGACGTCCTATCAAACCAGTACCGCCGGTCAGCAATATGTGCATGACTTCTTCCTCGCGTGGCGTTTTACCCTGTCCACTAGTCTATTTTTATAAGCAGGGATCTTTGGTATCGAGCAGGCTCTATGTTTAACAATAGGCCAAGCTGTCAGAACGAGAACGCTAAAAGTTATACCAAAAAACAATATTGTACAGGTTTGAACGCCGGCGTAGTCTGTACAGAAAGGTAAACGAGGCCCCTATGACTGTACCTATCGCAATCATTGGCACCGGCATTGCCGGACTCTCCGCCGCCCAGGCCCTGACGGACCTCGGGCACGTGGTTCAACTTTTCGATAAAAGCCGCGGTAGCGGCGGGCGCATGTCGAGCAAGCGTAGCGATGCGGGTGCTCTGGACATGGGCGCGCAGTACTTCACCGCCCGCGACCGCCGCTTTGTCACGGAAGTCCAGCGCTGGCAGGCCAGAGGCTGGGTCGCCGAGTGGACGCCGCAGCTGTACACCTACCATGGCGGTCAGCTCAACCTGTCGCCGGACGAGCAGACCCGCTGGGTCGGCACGCCCCGCATGAGTGCAATCACTCGCGCCCTGCTCGGTGATCTTGAAGTGCACTTCGCCTGCCGGATCACCGAGGTCTATCGCGGGGAAGAACACTGGCATCTGCAGGACGCCGAGGGCTTCACCCACGGACCGTTCAGCCACGTCGTCATCGCCACGCCCGCGCCACAGGCCACGGCTCTGCTGGCATCGGCGCCGAAACTCGCGGGGGCCGCCGCCGGGGTGAAAATGGACCCGACCTGGGCCATTGCCCTGGCCTTCGAAACGCCGCTGGAAACGCCCATGGAAGGCTGCTTCGTACAGGACAGCCCACTCGACTGGCTGGCCCGCAACCGCAGCAAACCCGGGCGCGACAACACCCTCGACACCTGGGTGCTGCACGCCACGAGTGCCTGGAGCCGGCAACACATCGACCTGCCCAAGGAAGCGGTGATCGAACAGTTGCACGGCGCGTTTGCCGAACTGCTGCACGATTCCATGCCTGCGCCGAGCTTCAGCCTCGCCCACCGCTGGCTCTACGCCCGCCCCGCCAGCAGTCACGAATGGGGCACCCTGGCCGATGCCGACCTGGGGCTGTACGCCTGTGGCGACTGGTGCCTGTCCGGACGCGTTGAAGGCGCCTGGCTAAGCGGTCAGGAAGCCGCCCGCCGCTTGCATGAACACCTGCAATGAACCGTAGGAGCTGCCGAAGGCTGCGATCTTTTGATTTTGTTTTTCAAGATCAAAAGATCGCAGCCTTCGGCAGCTCCTACAGGGGCATTGCTCGAAAAAACCTATACAAAAAATTTGACTTGTACAACTTCGAATCTATGATGAAGTTATCTTGTACAGACGCAAATGTTTGTACAGGTTCAGATTCGAGGTGTTCCGATGTCCCACGCCCCCGTCAAACCGAAAATAGCCATCAGCGCCTGCCTGATGGGACTCGATGTGCGCTTCAACGGCGGGCACAAGGAGTCGCGGCTGTGCAGCCGTACCCTCACTGATTACTTCGATTTCATCCCGGTCTGCCCGGAAGTGGCCATCGGCCTCGGCGTACCGCGCCAACCGATTCGGCTGGTGAGTGGCGCCGATCAACCCGAAGCCGTGGGAACCCTGGATCACAACCTGAACGTGACACAACCGCTGGCCACCTACGGCCGGGAGATGGCAGCGCAGCTGGGGGATATTTGCGGTTATATCTTCATGCAAAATTCCCCGTCCTGCGGCCTGGAGCGGGTCAAGGTCTACCACGCCAACGGCACACGGGCGGACATTGGCGGTCGCGGGATCTACGCCCAGGCCTTCTGCCTGCTGCACCCGGACTTGCCGGTGGAGGAAGACGGCCGGCTCAACGATCCGGTGCTTCGGGAAAACTTCCTCACCCGCGTATTCGCCTACAGCGCCTGGCAGCAGCTACGCCAGGAAGGCCTGACCCGGCGCGGCCTCACGGACTTTCACTCACGCTACAAATACCTGCTGATGGCCCACAACCCGGTGCAATACAAAGCCCTGGGCCACCTGCTGGGTAGCATGGGCAAAAACGATCCGCAGGAACTGGGCCCCCGCTATTTCAGCGAATTGATGGCTGCGTTGAAAAAGTGCGCCACCCGCCGCACCCATACCAACGTCCTGCAACACATCAGCGGTTACCTGAAACAGGCCATCAGCCGCGAAGACAAGCAGGAAGTGCAACAGCTGATCAGCCAGTACCACCAAGGCATCGTGCCGTTGGTGGTGCCGTTGACGCTGCTCAAACATCACTTTCGCCAACACCCCGATCCGTACATCGCACAGCAGGTCTATCTGCAACCGCACCCGGAAAACCTCAGCCTGCGAAACGCTATCTGATGAAAAAAACACTCGACACCAGCGCCCGCGAAGACCTCGGCGATGACTTTAAAAAAGCACTGGACGAAGGCTGGCTGCCCATCCGTGAAGTGGCACGCCTGACCGGCGTCAATGCCGTGACCCTGCGCGCCTGGGAGCGGCGCTACGGCCTTATCGTGCCGCAACGCACACCGAAGGGGCATCGGCTGTTCTCGGCCGATCATGTACAACGCATCCAGGCCATCCTCACCTGGCTCAACCGCGGCGTCGCCGTCAGCCAGGTCAAGGAATTGCTCGATACGCCGCAGATATTCAGCGAGTCCGTCGACAACGATTGGCACACATTGCAGCTAACGTTGCTGCAGGCGGTCAGCGGATTGCAGGAACGCGCCCTGGATGACAACGTCAATCAGGCGATGGCCCTGTATCCGCCGCGAACCCTGTGCGAGCAATTGCTCATGCCTTTGCTGGCCGCTCTGGAGCAACGCTGGCAAGGCCAATTCGGTGCGCAGATGGAACGGGGCTTTTTTTGTGCCTGGCTACGCAGCAAATTCGGCGCACGCATCTACCATGACAATCGTCAGTTGCGCACCGCGCCAATGCTGTTGATCAACCACTCGGACCTGCCCATGGAACCTCAGCTGTGGCTCACGGCCTGGCTGATCAGCAGCGCGGATTGCCCGGTGGAAGTCTTCGACGGGCCGCTGCCTGTCGGCGAACTGGCATTGGCGGTCGAACTGCTGCAACCCCGCGGGGTTCTGCTGTACTCCAGCAAGGCCATGAACCTGGCGCAACTGCCGAAACTTTTCAAAGGTGTCAGTTGCCCAAAAATGATTGCCGGACCAACGGTGTGCATCCACCACGCCGAGTTGTCCGCAAGTACCACCGAAATCGCTGACCTGTACCTGGCCGAAGATCCATTGTCGGCACATCAGGTACTCGTTCAGCGCGGGCTGATTTAAATGAATCGCGTGGATTCCTCTATGCAATTGATCTGGCTGCGCAGCGACTTGCGTCTACATGACAACACTGCCCTCTCGGCCGCCGCGGCTCGTGGCCCCTGCGTGGCGGTGTACCTGCTGAGTCCGGAGCAATGGCTGGAACACGACGATGCGCCCTGCAAAGTGGACTTCTGGCTGCGTAACCTGCGCGAGCTGAGCCGCGAACTGGGTCAACTGAACATTCCCCTGCTGATCCGCCAGGCTCCCCGCTGGGATGACGCGCCCAGCGTATTGCTGAACCTGTGCCGGCAGTGGCAGGTCGACGCGCTGCACCTCAACGAAGAGTACGGCATCCACGAGTCCCGTCGCGATGCAGCGGTCGTCCGTACGCTACAGGCCGAAGGCATCGAAGTTCACCGCTACCTCGATCAATTGCTGTTCAGGCCCGGGAGCGTGCTGACCCGGACCGGCACTTACTTTCAGGTCTTCAGCCAGTTCCGCAAAGTCTGCTACGAACGACTGCACCACTCGATGCCCAGCCTGGTACGCGCGCCGCACAAACAAGCGCCGCTGAACATTGCCAGCGATGCGATCCCCTTGAGCGTCGAGGGTTTCGCAACACCCGGTGATCACCTGCGCAGCCTGTGGCCGGCCGGCGAAACTGAAGCCCGGCGTCGCCTCGACAACTTTAGCGAAGCGCAGATCGAGCACTACCAGAACGAACGCGACTTCCCGGCAAAACCCGGCACCAGTCAGCTCTCGGCCTATCTTGCCGCCGGGGTGATTTCTCCTCGCCAATGCCTGCACGCCGCGTTGAACAGCAATCAGGGTGAGTTCGAAAGCGGCAACACCGGCGCCGTCACCTGGATCAACGAACTGCTGTGGCGCGAATTCTACAAACACATCCTGGTGGGCTACCCACGAGTGTCCCGGCACCGCGCATTTCGCCCGGAAACCGAAGCGCTGGCCTGGCGCGACGCTCCCGATGAACTGGCCGCCTGGCAACAGGCGCGCACCGGTTTGCCGATCATCGACGCCGCCATGCGCCAACTATTGGCCACCGGCTGGATGCACAACCGCCTACGCATGGTGGTGGCGATGTTCCTGACCAAGAACCTGCTGATCGACTGGCGCGAAGGCGAACGCTTTTTCATGCGTCACCTGATCGATGGCGATCTGGCGGCGAACAATGGTGGCTGGCAATGGAGTTCTTCCACCGGCACCGACTCGGCGCCTTACTTCCGGATCTTCAACCCGCTGAGCCAATCGGAAAAATTCGATCCCGAAGGTGTGTTCATCAAGCAATGGCTGCCGGAACTGGCTGGGCTGAATAAAAAAGACGTGCATAACCCTGCCAATCTCGGCGGCCTGTTTGGTGGGGTGGATTACCCTTCACCGATCGTCGACTTGAGCACATCCCGGACGCGAGCGTTGACGGCGTTCAAAAACCTGCCGTCACGGCAATACGCCGCCGTTGGATCATGAATCACCGCCACCGGGACTACCTTGATGCCGGGGCTTTGCTTTATAAATGTTTACCCGTATTGGGCCGGGCAATGGCCTGGCTGAAAAGGAGATTGGGATGAGTCGTACGCTCTCACGACGATACTGGCTGACCGGTGCCAGCAGTGGCATTGGTGCGGCCATGGCCGAAGAAATCCTGAAAACCGGTGCGCACCTGGCCGTCAGTTCGCGCTCGGTAGCGCAGTTGAAAGTATTGTCGCAACGCTATCCGGGGCAAGTGCTGGTGGTGGCCGGTGACCTGACCGACAGCCAGACTGTGCGCGAGATCGGCGAACAGATTGCCGAGGACTGGGGCTCGCTGGACACCGTGATACTCAATGCCGGCACCAGCGAGTACGTGGATGCCAGGCAGTTCGATGCGGCGATTGTCGAGCACGTGTTGCGTACCAACCTGTTAGCCAGTACCTATTGCATCGACGCCGCCCTGCCTTTGCTGCGTGCCGGCACCGCACCACATATGGTTGCCATGGCCAGTACGGTAACTTACCTGCCACTGCCCGAGGCAGAGGCGTATGGCACCTCGAAGGCCGGGCTGCGTTACCTGTTCGAATCCCTGCGCATCGACCTGGCCCCTGAAGGCATAGAACTCACAGTGATCAGCCCCGGGGCTGTCGAAACGCCGCTGACGGCGAAAAATGGCTTTCCCATGCCCTTGAGCTGGCCGGTGGAGAAAGCCGCACGACACATCTTCGAAAAGCTCAAGGACCGCCCGCTGGAAATCGCTTTCCCGGCTGCGTTCATGGCTGCCCTCTGGCCGCTCTCCAAACGGCCGGACCAAGTGAAACTGGAGATCGGCAAACGCATGGTGCGCAGTCAGCCACCGATCAAGGACCAACCCTGAAAATCGCCATCATCGGCAGCGGTATCCCGGACGCGCCGATACCTGGGCGTCCGTCAGACCTTTCACACAGCACCGGGTGACTGCCTTACACTGCGCGGCATGAAAAACATCCCCCATACGCAAATCGCGGAACCCGCAGTCACGTGCTCGACCTGCGCTGCCTGCTGCTGCCAGCTCGAAGTCATGCTGATCACCGACACGGGTGTGCCTGAACGGTTCATCGATACCGATGACTGGGGCGGGGAAGTCATGCTGCGCCTGGACGACGGCTGGTGTGCCGCACTGGATCGCAACACGATGATGTGCACCATCTACGAAAAACGTCCGCTGATCTGCCGGGAGTTCGAGATGGGCGCACCGGAATGCATCGACGAACGCCTGGGGATTTCGACGGCGTATCGCTGAACTGAAAGCAAAGCGCCCCCCTGTGGGAGCGAGCTTGCTCGCGATAGCGGCTTCAAATTCAACATCAATGTTGGCTGATACACCGTCATCGCGAGCAAGCTCGCTCCCACATGGGACCTTGGTGCTTACAACGGCATCGTGTAATGCAATGCGTAACTCTCTACACCATCGTTCGGAGTGGTGATCCCGGCGTTGGAATAGTGCGTCGCACGAACCCCGACTTCATGTCCGCCGGCAAAGCGCAAACCGAATCCAAAGCGGTCTTCAAACTGGAAGGCGCTGCCCAGATCGCTGCTTTCGACTTCGGTGCTGGCAAACGCCGCCACGCCAATCCCGAACTCGATGTAGGGTTTGACGTTCTGGCCGGCAAATTCATAGACGAGCACAGGCGAGAACGACAGGCTGTGGTTACTGGATTTCTCGTCACCCTCCCAATAGGTATAGGCGCCATCCCAGTAACCGGTCAGACGACCCACGTCGCTCTGCCACCAACTCTGGTCCCAGGCGAATTGCATGCCCAGTCGATACGTCATGGTCGAATCGCTGGTCTGACCAACCGCGAACTCCACACCTGCCGCCTGCGCAGTAAAGGTGTGCCCCATTAATGTGGCCGCAATCGCGGCCAAGCAGAATAGTCGCTTCACTAGAAACTTCCTTTTCCGAACGATTTCGTATGATTTTTTTGTTGCCTGGCCCAGCAAAACTATAGAAGTCAGCGATTTATCAGAAGTTCACCCCGATTTTTCGTACTCCCCCCAGACAGCCTTCTACCTGTTGAAGCTTCGCACAACGCCAGAGGTATTCCACAGTATCGGCAAGATATTTCTGAAATGAAGCGGATCAGCGCTGGTCCAGAACTGCGCTTCACGGGCAGGCCCGGCGGCAAGCAGTTCGCGTTCGGCCAAAAGCCGCTGGAGTTGCCGCGCGACGGCGGCTCCGGTATCGATCAGGCTGATGTCCGCGGGGATCATCTGCCGGAGCATCGGTTTGAGAAAGGGGTAATGGGTACAGCCGAGAATCAGGGTGTCCGCGCCAGCCGCCAGCAGTGGCTCGACATACCCGGCCAACAGCTGACGCAGCTCGGCGCTGTGCAGGTCGCCGTTTTCAATCAGCTCCACCAGCCCGGGACAGGGCTGGGTGATCACTTTCACATCCGTGGCGAAACGGTCGAGCAACGCGGCGAACTTGGCGCTCTGCAAGGTGCCAGTGGTGGCCAACACCCCTACCACGCCGGAGCGCGTCGCGGCGGCGGCCGGCTTGACGGCCGGCTCCATGCCGACGATGGGCCAATCGCGATAGTCGCGACGCAAGTCGGCGACGCCGGCCACCGTTGCCGTGTTGCAGGCCAGCACCAGGGCCTTGGCGCCCTGCTGCTGAAAGAAATCGGCCATCACACTGCAACGCTGCTGGATAAATTCCGGGGTTTTCTCGCCATAGGGAACATTGCCGCAATCGGCGACGTACATCAGCGTCTCGTTGGGCAGCAAGCGCTGGATCTCGGCCAGCACCGAGAGCCCACCGACACCGGAGTCGAACACGCCAATCGGCGCTTCACGCATGTTTCGAACCACAGACGCTACAGCCCGGATCACGCTTGACCCGCAATTCGCGAAAGCGCGTGCCCAAGGCATCGATCAGCAACAGGCGCCCCACCAGTGGTTCACCGAATACGGCCAGCAACTTCAGCGCTTCAAGCGCTTGCAGGCTGCCGACCAGTCCCACCAGCGGCCCGACCACGCCGGCCTCGCTGCAGGTCAGTTCGGCTTCGCTGCCGTGCCCGTATAAACAGTGGTAGCAAGGACTCTCTGGCCGACGCGGATCGAACACCGACAGTTGGCCTTCGAGGCGAATCGCCGCACCGCTGACCAGCGGTTTGCCGGCTGCCACGCACGCGGCATTGACCGCTTCACGGGTGGAAAAATTGTCCGAGCAATCGAGGACCAGATCCACCCCGGCCACCACGGCGGCCAGGGAGTCTTCGTCCAGCGCCGCGCGATGGGCGATCAACCGGACCTCGGGATTGATCGCCGTCAGGCGCTTGATCGCTGAATCGACCTTGCCCATGCCGATGCTGTCGGTGTCGTGAATGATCTGGCGTTGCAGGTTGGTCAGGTCGACCGTGTCGAAGTCCGCCAGGTGCATCTCGCCAATGCCGGCGGCCGCCAGATACAGCGCCACTGGTGCGCCAAGGCCGCCGAGCCCGACGATCAATACGCGGCTGTCCTTGAGCCGCAACTGGCCGTCGATATCGATGTGTTGCAGCAGAATCTGCCGACTGTAACGCAGCAACTCCTGATCATTCAGCACGGCAGGCGCCCCAGACTGATGCGTTGGTGACCGCCCAGATCGGTGCGGCTGTGGACTTCTTCAAAACCGCGGGTCAGCAGCAGATCGCGGACCGCCTCGGCCTGATCGTAACCATGCTCGAGCATCAGCCAGCCGCCAGCGTCGAGATGATCCGGCGCCCGGGCGACGATCAGACGCAGATCGTCGAGCCCGTCGACACCGGCCACCAGGGCGCTGGCCGGTTCGAAGCGCACATCGCCCTCGACCAGATGCGGATCGGTCGCTGCAATGTAGGGCGGATTGCTGATGATCAGCTCAAAACGCTGACCTTCCAGGGCACTGAACCAATGGCTGCTCAGCACCTTGGCGTTGTTCAGGTGCAGACGCTGGCGATTGCGCTCGGCCAGGGCCACCGCTTCCAGCACGCGATCCACAGCAGTGACGCTCCAGGCCGGACGCTCGCTGGCCAACGCCAGGGCAATCGCGCCGCTGCCAGTACCGAGGTCGAGCACTTTGGCCGGTGTGGCCGGCAACAGTTCCAGCGCAGCTTCCACCAGCAGTTCGGTGTCCGGGCGCGGGATCAGCGTGTGTGGTGCCACTTCCAGATCCAGCTTCCAGAAACCTTGCTGGCCGAGGATATAGGCTACGGGCTCGCCGCTGCGGCGGCGCTGCAAATACTCGGCGAACGTCAGCGCCGCTTCGCTCGGCACGATGCGTTCCGGCCAGGTGTGCAGGAAACTGCGGGACTTGCCCAACGCCGCCGCCAGCAGCAATTCGGCATCCAGACGCGCCGTCGGCGAGTCGGGCAAATCGGCGGCACGCAACAAACTGGCGATGATCGTCATTTACTCACCTATCGCCGCCAGTTGATCGGCCTGGTACTCGGCCAGCAACGGCTCGATCACCGCCTCGACGCCGCCAGCGAGGATCTCGTCGAGGGAATACAAGGTCAGGTTGACCCGATGGTCGGTGACCCGGCCCTGGGCAAAATTGTAGGTGCGGATGCGCTCGGAGCGATCACCGGAACCGACCAGCAGCTTGCGTTCGCTGGCGATGGCGTTGGCCGCGGCGGAGGTCTGCTGATCGTTCAGCTTGGCCGACAACCAGGACATCGCCCGGGCGCGGTTCTTGTGCTGCGAACGTTCTTCCTGGCACTCGACCACGATGCCGGACGGCAAGTGAGTGATGCGGATCGCCGAATCGGTCTTGTTGACGTGCTGGCCACCGGCGCCGGAGGAGCGATAGGTATCGATGCGCAGATCGGCCGGGTTGATCTCGATGGCCTCCTGTTCGTCCGGCTCGGGCAATACCGCCACGGTGCAGGCCGACGTGTGGATGCGGCCCTGGGATTCGGTCGCCGGAACCCGCTGCACACGGTGCGCACCGGACTCGAACTTGAGCTTGCCGTAGACGTTGTCGCCCTCGACCCGGGCAATCACCTCTTTATAGCCGCCGTGTTCGCCCTCGTTTTCCGAGAGAATCTCCACCCGCCAGCCACGACGCTCGGCGTAACGCGAATACATGCGGAACAGGTCGCCGGAGAAAATCGCCGCCTCGTCGCCGCCGGTGCCGGCACGGATTTCGAGGAACACGTTGCGCCCGTCGTTCGGGTCCTTGGGCAGCAACATGCGCTGCAGGTCGGCTTCGAGCGTGACCAGGCGTTCCTTGGCCTCGCGGACTTCTTCCACGGCCATTTCACGCATGTCCGGGTCGCTGTCCTTGAGCAGAGCCTGGGCGCCCTCGAGGTCATCCTGCACTTTCAGCAGTTCTTTATAGGTGCCCACGATCGGTTCAACTTCCGCGTACTCCTTGGAATAGGTACGGAACTTGTTCTGATCGGAAATGACCTCGCCGTCGCCCAGCAGGGCGGTCAATTCCTCGAAACGGTCCTGGAGAATATCCAGCTTATTGAGCAGTGACGCTTTCATTGCGGTTTTTTATCCGAAAAGCTATCCGATGAGCCCTCACCGAGGGCAAAGAGTTCCTGGGCCATCGCCAGCGCATCCAGGCGACCTTCGGCAGAGAGCTTTTTCAACTGCACGCTCGGTGCGTGCAACAGTTTGTTGGTCAGCCCGCGAGCCAGTTGCACCAGCACTTCTTCGGCGCTGCTGCCGTTGGCCAGCATGCGCTGGGCCTTTTGCAATTCTTCGTCGCGCAGGCGTTCGCTCTGTTGACGATAGGCCTTGAGCACGTCCACCGCCGCCAATTCACGCAGGCGGACCATGAAGTCTTCGGCGCCGACCGAGACCATCTCTTCGGCGGCCTGGGCAGCGCCCTGGCGGCTCTTGAGGTTCTCGGCGACCACTTCGTGAAGATCGTCGACGCTATAGAGGTAAACGTCGTCCAACTCGCCGACTTCCGGTTCGATGTCGCGGGGAACGGCGATATCCACCATGAAAATGGGTTTGTGCTTGCGCAGTTTCAAGGCGCTTTCCACTGCCCCCTTGCCCAGGATCGGCAACTGGCTGGCGGTGGAACTGATGACGATATCGCTGCGCACCAGCTCTGCCGGAATATCCGACAGCAACACCGCATGGGCACCGAACTGTTCGGCCAGGATGCTCGCGCGCTCCAGGGTACGGTTGGCGACCACGATGCGCTTTACCCCCAGGTCATGCAGATGGCGGGCGACCAGGGTGATGGTTTCGCCGGCGCCGATCAACAAGGCCTGGCTGCGTTGCAGGTCGCTGAAAATCTGTTTGGCCAGGCTCACCGCGGCAAATGCCACCGACACCGGGTTCTCGCCGATGGCCGTGTCGGTGCGCACCTGCTTGGCCGCGTTGAACGTGGCCTGGAACAGCCGCCCGAGCAATGGCCCGATGGTGCCCGCCTCGCGAGCCACGGCATAGGCCGACTTCATCTGGCCGAGAATCTGCGGCTCGCCCAACACCAGCGAGTCGAGCCCGGAGGCCACCCGCATCATGTGACGAACTGCCGCATCATCTTCATGCACATAGGCGCTTTCGCGCAGCTCGTCGTAGCTCAAATGATGATATTCGGCCAGCCAGCGCAGCACGACGTCCGCCGACAGGTGATCCTGTTCTATATAGAGTTCACTGCGATTGCAGGTGGAGAGGATCGCAGCTTCGCGGCTGTCGGTGAGTCGGCAGAGCTGCTGCAAGGCCTCAACCAGCTGCTCAGGGGTAAAAGCCACGCGCTCGCGGACGTCTACTGAAGCAGTCTTGTGGTTAATACCGAGTGCAAGGAAGGCCATTCAAAGTCGCTGATGGTGACGTGAAGCCGGCAATTGTCCTACTTCGACGGAATCAGAACAACTACTCGATATCTATCGCGCCGGTAGGCGACACTCACGTTGCGAGCAATTCTCGTTTCGGCTCTTTGTAGGAGCTGCCGCAGGCTGCGATCTTTTGATCTTGAAAAGCAAAGTCAAAAGATCGCAGCCTGCGGCAGCTCCTACAGGGGCATCGCGAAAGTCCGGGGATTGGGTAAATTGGCGGGCCGGTTATGTTTGGCCTAAAGCTTGTGTCATGATGATCCGACCGCAGGTTAGTCGTCCTCTTCCTATATGAATAGATCTTCCGCGTTGCTCCTCGCTTTTGTCTTCCTCAGCGGCTGCCAGGCCTTGGCACCCGTTTCGTCGGACGGTACGCCGCCGGTTGAAGACAGCACCCCGGCCCCTGAAAAGCCGAAGGTCTACAGCTCCTTCAGCGAGGAAACCGTCTTCAGCCTGTTGAGCGCCGAACTGGCTGGCCAGCGCAATCGTTTCGACATTGCCCTGGACAACTATGTGACCCAGGCCATCAACACCCAGGATCCGGGCATCTCGGAGCGGGCATTCCGTATCGCCGAATACCTGGGCGCCGACCAGGCTGCCCTGGACACCGCGCTGATCTGGTCGAAAAACGCCCCCGACGACCTCGAAGCGCAACGCGCCGCTGCCGTGCAGCTGGCCCGCGCCGGGCGTTATGACGACTCCATGGTCTATATGGAGAAAGTCCTGCAAGGCAAGGGCGACACTCATTTCGACTTCCTGGCGCTGTCGGCGGCCGACACCGACCAGGACACACGCAACGGCCTGATGAAAAGCTTCGACCGCTTGCTGCAGCGCCATCCGAACAACAGCCAGCTGATTTTCGGCAAGGCGCTGCTGATGCAACAGGATGGCGACACCAAAGGCGCACTGAAACTGCTGGAAGACAATCCGCCGGACGACGACGAAATTGCCCCGATTCTGCTGCGCGCACGCCTGCTGCAAACCCTCGATCGCGGTGACGAGGCCTTGCCGCTGCTGCAGAAAAGCATCAAGAAATACCCGGACGACAAGCGCCTGCGCCTGACTTATGCGCGGATGCTGGTCGAACAGGACCGCATGGACGACGCCAAGGCCGAGTTCTCGAGCCTGGTTCAGCAGTATCCGGAAGACGACGATCTGCGATACTCCCTGGCACTGGTCTGCCTGGAAGCCAAGGCGTGGAACGAGGCCAAGGGTTATCTTGAAGACCTGATCGCCCGGGACAGCCACGTCGACTCGGCGCACCTGAACCTCGGCCGCATCGCGGAAGAACAAAACGACCCGCAAGGCGCATTGAACGAGTACGCCAAGGTTGGCCCGGGCAACGATTTCCTGCCGGCGCAATTGCGTCAGGCCGACATCCTTATAGAAAACGGCAGGACCGCCGAAGCCCAAAGAAAGCTGGCAGCAGAGCGCGACGAGCAGCCGGATTACGCGATCCAGCTGTACCTGATCGAAGCCGAAACCCTGTCCGCCAACAATCAGGGCGACAAGGCCTGGAGCGTTCTGCATCAAGCCCTGGAGCAATACCCGGACGATTTGAACCTGCTCTACACCCGTGCCATGCAGGCGGAAAAACGCAATGACCTGGCGCAGATGGAAAAAGACCTGCGTACGATCATCAAGCGCGACCCGAACAATGCCATGGCGTTGAACGCCCTCGGCTACACCCTGTCCGACCGCACCACGCGCTACGCCGAAGCCAAGGCCCTGATCGAGCAGGCACACCAGATCAGTCCGGAAGACCCTGCGGTACTCGACAGCCTTGGCTGGGTGAATTACCGCCTGGGCAATCTCGACGAAGCCGAGCGCCTGCTGCGCCAGGCCCTGGAACGCTTCCCCGACCAGGAAGTCGCCGCGCACCTGGGCGAAGTCCTGTGGGCCAATGGCAAACAGCGCGAAGCCAGACAGGTCTGGGGCAAATTCCTCAAGGAACAGCCTGACAGCCCGACCCTGCGTGGCACAATCAAACGCCTGACCGGATCAGAGACTCTTTAAGATTATGTTTTTGCGCCATTTCATCGTTTTCGGTTTTATCGCCCTGCTCGCCGGTTGCGCAGGCCTTGGTCCCCGCGAGTCGGTCGAGGGTCATGGCAACGCCGCCCAATGGCGCGAGCACAAACAGCAACTGACCGGCCTCGATGGCTGGCAGATCGACGGCAAGATCGGCATTCGCGCCCCGAAAGACTCGGGCAGCGGCACGCTGTTCTGGTTGCAGCGCCAGGATTACTACGACATTCGCCTGTCCGGACCACTGGGCCGCGGTGCGGCTCGCCTGACCGGACGTCCGGGCAAGGTGTCGCTGGAAGTCGCCAACCAGGGACGCTACGACGCGCCGAATCCGGAAGTGCTGCTCGAAGAACAGCTGGGCTGGAAGCTGCCGGTGTCCAATCTGGCCTGGTGGGTACGCGGGCTCCCCGCGCCGGACAGCAAAAGTCGCCTGACCCTGGATACCGACAGTCGCCTGGCCAACCTCGAGCAGGATGGCTGGCAGGTCGAATACACCGACTACACCCAGCAAAACGGTTACTGGCTGCCCGAGCGCATCAAGCTGCATGGCACCGACCTTGACGTCACACTGGTGATCAAGGCCTGGCAACCACGCAAACTGGGGTCATGACATGCCAGCCAATCGCCTGACTTTGCCGTCTCCGGCCAAACTCAATTTGATGCTGCACATCCTGGGTCGCCGCGAAGATGGCTACCACGAACTGCAAACGATGTTTCAGTTTCTCGATTACGGCGACGAAATCACCTACGCCCTGCGCGATGACGGTGTCATTCAGCTGCACACCGAGTTCGCAGGCGTGCCCCACGACAGCAACCTGATCGTCAAGGCCGCGAAAAAACTTCAGGAGCAATCCGGTTGTTCGCTGGGCGTCGATATCTGGATCGAAAAGATCCTGCCCATGGGCGGCGGCATTGGCGGCGGCAGTTCGAATGCCGCAACGACTTTGCTCGGCCTCAATCACCTGTGGCAATTGGGCTGGGATGAAGATCGCCTGGCTTGCCTGGGATTGACCCTGGGCGCCGACGTCCCGGTTTTCGTTCGTGGTCATGCGGCTTTCGCCGAGGGCGTGGGGGAGAAACTGACCCCTGTCGACCCCGAAGAACCGTGGTATCTGGTGCTGGTACCGCAAGTCTCTGTAAGTACGGCAGAAATTTTTTCAGATCCGTTGTTGACACGTAACACTCCTCCCATTAAAGTGCGCCCCGTTCCCAAGGGAAACAGTCGAAATGACTGCTTGCCGGTGGTAACAAGGCGTTATCCAGAGGTACGTAACGCTTTGAATTTGTTAGGTAAATTTACCGAAGCAAAACTCACCGGAACTGGAAGTTGTGTGTTTGGGGGCTTCCCAAGCAAAGCTGAAGCTGATAAAGTCTCGGCCCTTCTGACAGAGACCCTTACAGGTTTTGTAGCAAAAGGAAGCAACGTTTCGATGTTGCATCGCAAGCTTCAAAGTCTGCTCTAAAGGAACCGATTACCGGGTAATCGTTGCAACAGATACAGGGGCGTCGCCAAGCGGTAAGGCAGCAGGTTTTGATCCTGCCATGCGTTGGTTCGAATCCAGCCGCCCCTGCCATTTTCCTATACTCATCCAGGTTACCCTCAGCCTTCAGGTACTGCGCGTGTCCAAGATGATGGTCTTTACGGGGAACGCTAACCCCGATCTGGCTCGGCGTGTCGTACGTCAGCTGCATATCCCTCTCGGTGACATCTCTGTCGGTAAATTCTCCGACGGCGAAATTACCGCCGAGATCAATGAAAACGTCCGCGGTAAAGACGTCTTCATTATCCAGCCGACTTGCGCTCCGACCAACGATAACCTGATGGAACTGGTAGTGATGGCTGATGCCTTCCGCCGCTCCTCGGCTACTCGTATCACTGCTGTTATTCCTTACTTTGGTTATGCCCGTCAGGATCGCCGTCCGCGCTCCGCACGTGTGGCTATCAGCGCGAAAGTCGTGGCTGACATGCTTACCGTAGTCGGCATCGACCGTGTTCTCACGGTTGATCTGCATGCTGACCAAATCCAGGGTTTCTTCGATATTCCGGTAGATAACATCTACGGCTCCCCGGTTCTGGTGGATGACATCGAAGATCAGCGCTTCGAAAACCTGATGATCGTGTCCCCGGACATTGGTGGCGTCGTGCGTGCACGTGCCGTTGCCAAATCCCTGGGCGTGGATCTCGGGATCATCGACAAACGCCGTGAGAAAGCCAATCACTCTGAAGTGATGCATATCATCGGTGATGTCGAAGGGCGTACCTGTATTCTGGTCGATGACATGGTCGATACCGCCGGCACCCTGTGCCACGCGGCCAAGGCCCTGAAAGAGCATGGCGCTGCCAAGGTTTTCGCCTACTGCACGCACCCTGTGCTGTCGGGTCGGGCAATCGAGAACATTGAAAATTCCGTGCTGGACGAGCTGGTGGTGACCAACACCATTCCGCTGTCCGCTGCAGCACAAGCCTGCGCGCGTATCCGCCAACTGGATATCGCACCGGTAGTTGCCGAGGCGGTCCGCCGCATCAGCAATGAAGAATCGATCAGCGCGATGTTCCGCTAAGGGCCCTGCCCTTCTCGAAATGTCTCGTTGACGAAAAGCGCCCCGCCCCGGCATTCCTGTCGGGGCGGGGCTTTTTTGCCCATATCGCCTTTAGCGCTGGTCGCAAACGCTGGGGCGAGTGTGGTTATTTTGGAGATACAACATGAACGATTTTACTCTGAATGCTGAAGTGCGTTCCGACCTGGGGAAAGGTGCGAGCCGCCGCCTGCGTCGTCTCGCAAGCCTGGTTCCAGCTGTAGTTTACGGTGGCGACAAAGCCCCTGAATCCATCAGCATGCTGGCCAAAGAAGTTGCCAAACTGCTCGAAAACGAAGCGGCTTACAGCCACATCATCGAGCTGAACGTTGGTGGCACCAAGCAGAACGTCGTGATCAAAGCCCTGCAGCGTCACCCGGCCAAAGGCCACGTGATGCACGCTGACTTCGTACGCGTAGTCGCTGGCCAGAAACTGACCGCGATCGTTCCAGTGCACTTCATCAACGAAGAAGCACCGACCAAGAAAGGCGGCGAAATCTCGCACGTTGTTGCCGAGATCGAAGTTTCCTGCCTGCCGAAAGATCTGCCTGAGTTCATCGAAGTCGACCTGGCTAACGCTGAAATCGGTTCGATCATTCACCTGTCGGACCTCAAGGCGCCTAAAGGCGTTGAGTTCGTGGCCCTGGCACACGGCGATGACAAGGCTGTTGCCAACGTCCACGCTCCACGTGTTGCTCCAGAAGCTGCAGAAGGCGCTGCAGAGTAATTTTACTCTGTACGCCGGAGTGACCGGAAACATCGCGGACTAGAGCATAGCGAGAAAGCGGGCGAGAACGCGGAGTTTACATCATGGTAAATGAGCAACTTTCGTCCACTTTCGCCGCTCTCCCTGATTGCGGCGATGTTATCCACCACTCCAATGAAGGGCCCCTATCGTGACTGCCATCAAACTGATCGTTGGCCTGGGAAATCCAGGCGCTGAATACGAACAGACCCGGCATAACGCAGGGGCCCTTTTTGTTGAGCGCATCGCGAACGCACAAGGCGTGAACCTTGTGGCGGACCGCAAATATTTCGGCCTGACCGGGCGCTATTCGCACCAGGGTCAGGATGTTCGTCTGTTGATTCCCACCACGTACATGAACCGCAGCGGCCAGGCCGTGGCGGCACTCGCCGGTTTCTTCCGCATCAAGCCTGAAGAAATCCTCGTGGCGCACGACGAACTCGACCTGCCTCCGGGCGTTGCCAAGCTCAAAGTGGGCGGCGGCCATGGCGGTCACAACGGGTTGCGCGACATCATTGCGCAACTGGGCAATCAGAATACCTTTCACCGCTTGCGGCTTGGCATTGGCCACCCGGGCGTTGCCAGTATGGTTTCAAATTTCGTCCTGGGTCGTGCGCCACGCGCCGAACAGGAAAAACTCGATGCCAGCATCGACTTTGCCCTCGGCGTGCTGCCGGATATCCTCGCCGGGGAATGGAACCGCGCGATGAAAAACCTGCACAGCCAGAAGGCCTGACTCACTCCTCGGGGAAAACACCATGGGATTCAATTGCGGCATCGTCGGTCTGCCTAACGTCGGCAAGTCCACCCTGTTCAACGCCCTGACCAAATCCGGGATCGCGGCCGAGAACTTCCCCTTCTGCACCATCGAACCGAACAGCGGTATCGTGCCGATGCCGGATCCGCGTCTGGAAGCCCTGGCAGCCATCGTCAATCCAAAGCGCATCCTGCCGACCACCATGGAATTCGTCGACATCGCGGGCCTGGTTGCCGGCGCGTCGAAAGGTGAAGGCCTGGGCAACAAGTTTTTGGCCAACATCCGTGAAACCGATGCCATCGCCCACGTGGTCCGCTGCTTCGAAGACGAGAACGTGATTCACGTCTCCAACAGCGTCGACCCGAAACGCGACATCGAAATCATCGACCTGGAACTGATCTTCGCCGACCTCGACAGCTGCGAAAAGCAACTGCAGAAAGTCGCGCGCAACGCCAAGGGCGGTGACAAGGACGCAGTGGTCCAGAAAGGTCTGCTGGAGCAATTGATCGCTCACTTCACCGAAGGCAAGCCTGCACGCAGCCTGATGAAGAACATGGGCACCGACGAAAAAGCGGTGATCAAGGGCTTCCACCTGCTGACCACCAAGCCGGTCATGTACATCGCCAACGTTGCTGAAGACGGTTTCGAAAACAACCCGCACCTGGGCGTCGTACGCGCCATCGCCGAAGAAGAAGGCGCCGTGGTTGTACCGGTGTGCAACAAGATCGAAGCGGAAATCGCCGAGCTCGACGACGGCGAAGAGAAAGACATGTTCCTCGAAGCCCTGGGCCTCGAAGAGCCTGGCCTGAACCGCGTGATCCGCGCCGGCTACGAAATGCTGCACCTGCAGACCTACTTCACCGCCGGTGTCGAAGAAGTCCGCGCCTGGACCGTGCGCGTCGGTGCCACCGCACCACAAGCCGCTGGTGTGATCCACACCGACTTCGAGAAAGGCTTCATCCGCGCCGAAGTGATCGCCTACAACGACTTCATCCAGTACAAGGGCGAAGCCGGTACCAAGGAAGCCGGTAAATGGCGCCTGGAAGGCAAGGACTACATCGTCAAGGACGGCGACGTGATGCACTTCCGCTTCAACGTGTAAGCCACACGCCCATGAAAAAGCCGCGTTTGATACGCGGCTTTTTTGTGCCTTGTTTTTGCTTTTCTGTGGGAGCGAGCTTGCTCGCGATAGCGGTGTGTCAGCCAACAAAGATACTGACTGACACTCCGACATCGCGAGCAAGCTCGCTCCCACAGGGGATTTGTGCTGGATCAGGACTTTTTCGTACGCGGCAGGAAGATCGCCAACACCCCCAGCAGCGGCAGGAACGAACACAGGTAATACACGTACTCGATACCGTGAATATCCGCCAGGTGCCCCAGCAACGCCGCGCCAATCCCGCCGAAACCGAACATCAATCCGAAGAACACCCCGGCGATCATCCCGACATTGCCCGGCACCAGTTCCTGGGCGTACACCACGATGGCCGAGAACGCCGAGGCGAGGATGAAGCCGATGACGACGCTCAGGATGCTGGTCCAGAACAGGTCGACATGGGGCAGCAACAAGGTGAACGGTGCAACGCCGAGGATCGAGAACCAGATCACGGCCTTACGCCCGATCCTGTCGCCGATCGGCCCGCCAAAGAATGTCCCCGCCGCTACCGCACCAAGGAACAGGAACAGGTGCAACTGCGAACTGGCGACCGACAGGTCGAACTTCTCGATCAGGTAGAAGGTGAAATAGCTGGTGAGGCTGGCCATGTAGAAATACTTGGAGAACACCAGCAACCCGAGCACCACCAGCGCGCTGGTCACTCGGCCCTTGGACAAGCCGTGAGTCGCTGCCTGACCTTGCTTGAGCTTGAACAGGTTCAAGTGGTTGGCGTACCAGCGGCTAATCCGGTACAGCACGAACAACGCAAACACCGCGAACAGGCCGAACCAGGCCACGTTCCCTTGACCGTAGGGAATGATGATCGCTGCCGCCAGCAAGGGGCCAAACGCCGAGCCCGCGTTACCGCCAACCTGGAAGGTCGATTGCGCCAGCCCGAAGCGCCCGCCCGAAGCCAGTCGCGCCACGCGGGACGCTTCAGGGTGGAAGGTCGAAGAACCGATGCCGATCAAGCCCGCCGCCAGCAGAATCAGCGGGAAGCTGCCGACCACCGACATCATCAGAATGCCGACCAGGGTGCACACCGTACCCGCTGGCAGCAGCCACGGCTTGGGATGGCGATCGGTGTAGTAACCCACCCACGGCTGCAACAGCGAGGCCGTCAACTGGAACGTCAGGGTGATCAGGCCGACCTGGGTGAAGGTCAGGCCATAGCTGGCCTTGAGCATCGGGTAGATCGACGGCAGCACCGACTGGATCAGGTCGTTGATCAAATGCGCCAGCGCCACCGCACCGATGATGCGCATTACCAGGGGACTGCTTTGGGGCGTAGCGGACGCCGGCACTGAGCCGGTCTGGGCGTTGCTGATAGCCATGGGAATTTCCAGACAACAGGAGGTACAAACGGGCAGGTGCGCCAATGTGCCATTTTTCAGTGCGGCAACGCCATCCCCTTAGCCTGCTAACGACCTCGGTTTTCATCGCCACACCATTGATGGCGCAACGCCATGGTCTGAATCTTGCCTACTTTGTCGGCTTGAACGCGGCTTCCTTACAAAGGAGGCCGACAATGGGAAGTTTCGCCACAGAGTCGGCCTACAGAGCAGACAAGGGTGAACTTTCGAGGCCTTTTTAGCGGGCACAAGTCGGCGGTGCAACAACCTCCGACGCACGCCAATGGTGCGTGGTGTCCAGAGGAGTCTTGGGGCATGCAGGCTTTTTTATCACCGGGGATCGCACTGCTGGGGCGATTTGGCTTCGCACGTAAATTTCAGCTGTTGTTTTTGCTGTTCATCCTGCCCTTGGCCGGCAGCCTGTGGATGATCGGCCAGGACTATCGCGACAAACTCAGCCTGATCTCCGGCGAACGCGCCGGGGTGCGGCAACTGCTGGCCCTTGACGCACTGGATGACCTGCTCACCGCCCAGCGCGATCGCGCCGCCCGCTGGCGCGCCACGGAAACCAATCGCCAGCCGACACCGGCCACCCTCGCCGCGATGGCCGCCTTCAATGCGGTCCAGCCCGCCGTCAGCCAGGCCACTGCCGAACTGGGCAATACCCTGCAAAAAGAAGCTGCCGAGAGCGAAACACTGAGCCGTTATCAGGCCCTGCAGACCGCCCTCGATGGCCTCGACTCAAAAAGCCTGGGCAGCGTCGGCTGGTGGCCGGATGGCTACGATCGCTTCACCAACGCCCTGAGCGCCCTGCAAGCCTTGCGCGAGCAGATCGCCATGGACAATCGCCTGACACTGGCACCCTGGCTGGAAACCTACTTGCTGACCCAGATCTCCACCCAACACGCACCCGACCTGATCGAACGGGTCGGTCGCTTGGCGGCGGTGGGCCAAGCGTCGGTAGTGTCCGGGCAGTTCACCCTGCAAAGCCGACTGCAACTGCGCGACCTGCGCAGCCGCATCGGCGATGCACGAGAGCAGCTTGTGAAAACGGCGGGGCTGCTCGAAGCGCGCTTGCCCAGCGCCCTGCAAACCTGGGCCGGGCAATACCATGACAGCCTCAAGCGCCTGGACTCAGGCCTGAAGGTGCTGGATGACGGCGTGTTCGGCGGCAGCATCAAACTCAAGCCCGAGGACTTCGAGCGCAGTCTCGACGCCCTGCTCTCCGACCTCGCTTCATTGCGCCAGCAGTCGCTGGTGTCGCTGGATCAACGCCTGGATTATTACCACGACTCGGCGATCCGCCAGTTCATTGTGGTGGCCGTCGTGTTCGGCTGCCTGCTGTTGGCCGCGCTGTATCTGTTCATCTGCTTGCAGGCCTCGATCCGCCGCAGCGCCAGCGGCATCACGGTACTGGCCGAGGCCTTGCGCGATGGCAATCTGAGCCTGCAAGTACCGATTCAGGGACGGGACGAACTGGCGGTCATCAGCACCGCGCTGAACGTCGCCGTGGTGCAACTGCGCACCAGCCTGCAAGGCGTGGATCACGAAACCCTGCAACTGAGCCACGCGGTGCAATCCCTCAACCATCACTCCAGTGACGCCCTGGGCGAAGTCGAAGCCCAGCAGTTGCAGATCAGCCAGATTGCCGCGGCGGCGACGCAACTGGCCGCCACCTCACAAGGGGTCGCCCACAGTTGCGAACAGGCGTCCGGCAGCGCCCAGCACACCCGGCGCATTGCCGCCGACAGCAGCCGCGACAGCCAGCGCACCACCGCGAGCATCCAGCAGCTCAATCAACGCCTGAACGAAACCGCTGCGGCATTGGGCCGAGTCAGCGAGCAAGGACAGCAGATTCAACTGGTGGTCGACACCATTCGCGGCGTCGCCGAGCAGACCAACCTGCTGGCACTCAACGCCGCCATCGAGGCGGCGCGAGCGGGCGAACAAGGGCGTGGCTTTGCGGTAGTGGCCGATGAAGTACGCAGCCTGTCGCAGCGCACCCAATCGTCGACCGCACAGATTGCCGGCACGGTCGACAGCCTGCGTCACACCGTGAACGAGGCCGTCAACCTGATGGAGGCCGCGTGCACTCAGGCAGAGAGTGATGCACAAGCGGTCACCGGCCTTGGCGAACGGCTCGGGGAAATCGCCAGTGCGGTGCAGAGTGTCACCGATACCCTGGCGCACATCGCCACGGCGGTGGAAGAGCAGGCCAGTACCGCCGACGAGGTCAGCGGAAATATCCAGCAGGTCGATCAGGCAGCGCTACGTTTGCTCGAAGGTGCCCGCGCGGTGAACCAGGCAGCGGACACCCTGAGTCAGGGCAGCAAAGCGTTAAGCGACAACACCGGGCGCTTCCGCTTGAGTTGAATCCGGTAGCCCTGCTCAGGCGCCCTTCACCCCTGCCTGGAAGGTAGATTTTGATAAACGGTTGAAAGCGCAGAGAAATATTTTAGATTTATGCTTGACGCATCCCCGTTACCGGTGAATAATGCGCGCCACTTGGCTACATAGCTCAGTTGGTTAGAGCATAGCATTCATAATGCTGGGGTCCGGGGTTCAAGTCCCTGTGTAGCCACCAAGTACTAAAAACGGCTTACCGAAAGGTAAGCCGTTTTTTTATGCCTGCGTTTTTTATGCCTGTATGTAGGAGCGAGCTTGCTCGCGATGGTCGTTAACGATAACGCGTGTTTACTGGTTAAACGCAGCGCTCTTGAGTCCATCGCGAGCAAGCTCGCTCCTACACGGTCGGCAATGCAGACAGCGCCCGCTCCCAGATCTGCCACGTGCGCAACCAGACCATCGACTGCCAATCGCTATCGGCCGGATAGAACTGCTCCAGCAGATTCAACTTGATCCCGCGCCCTGTTGCGTCACCCGGATTGCCATACAGATGCAGCCAGTGGTCATCGCGCAAATGGCGGTGAACGTCCGGCCCCGGATACGTTCCGCACTCGATGACGAAAGGCATCAAGCGCACCTGCGGCAGCGCATCGATCAACGCCTGCGAGGTGTAGCCGGTGGCCGTCGCCGCCACGCCGGTTTCGCTCAGGGTGTCGGCGCCGGTTTGCAGGCTGTAGAGCCAAGGCCCGTAGATCGCCTGCGCATCCGGCAGCGCCGGGTAGGCCGACTCGGTAATGGTCAGCAACATCGGATGACCGTATTCACCCGCGCCGGTGTGCAAGTCGAAACACATGGCCACTTCGGCATGGGCCAGGTGCTTTTGCACGATCCGGTGCAGCGTGCGGTTTGACCAGCTCGGCGCCAGCCCACCATAGAACAGGCCATCGGGGTGAGCATGCTGGCCGCCCTCGACAATCGACATCACCGCTGGCCAGCCATGCAGGCGAATCTGCTCGTCGAGCAAGGCATCGGCACGCTCTCGCTCGGGGCCGTGCAACTGTGGGCAGGCATAGATTTCATGCAGGGCGCTATACGCCTGGTTGTCCGGCAGCGGGCGCTGGAAATCCAGGTGATTGCGGTTCAGGTCGATGTTGTCTTCGTTGACCCGGCGCAACCACGCCATGCCCCAAGGGTTGATGGCATGGATCATGACCACGGCCACATCCTTTGGCAGTGAACGCTTGCCCAACTCCTGCAGCCATTTGATCTGGCAGCCCGAACCATAGAAGCCCTCAACCCCGTGAGTGCCGCTCAGCGCAATCAACAGACGCTTGGCGCCCGGATCACCCAACACCGCCACATCGGTACTCAGAGATTCATCGAACGGACCTTTGAGCGGGTGTGGATATTCAGTCAAGGTTGCGCCTGCGGCAGCCGCTGCGGCCAGGAACTGTTCACGCTGGGTGCGGTAGCCGGGCTGGGTTGGAAACTCGGTGTGCATGTCTGCCTCTTGTTGATTTTCTGGCCTGCCTGTTGGCAACGACCCTACAGAAATTCCGGCCATTGATGAAGGACAAAAACGTCAGTGCCGTGGGACCCGGTTTGCGTCCCTCCCGGTCGGCCGATAAAGTCCACTGATCGTAGATCCAACGGACGGAGTACCCCACGTGTTCTCAACCTTCCCTTTGCGCCGCCATCGCCTGCCTGCCCTGGCACTGATTGTCAGTGCCTTGACCCTGGCCGCGTGCAACAACGCTTCGGTGCCGACGTTGCCGCTCGCCCCGGAAAGCGCTTCCGGTTTCCGCACTGACCTGAAAACTCAACACGCCGAGAAATTCATGGCAGCGGCGGCCAACCCGCTGGCGGCCGAAGCCGGGCGGGAGATGCTGCGCCGGGGCGGTTCGGCCATTGATGCCGCGATTGCGATGCAAGCGGTGTTGACGCTGGTCGAGCCACAGTCTTCGGGCATCGGGGGCGGCGCATTGATCGTACTTTGGGATGGCAAAGCCGTGCGCACCTACGACGGCCGTGAAACCGCCCCGGCCGGTGCCACCGAAAAACTTTTCCTGCAAGCCAATGGACAACCGATGGGCTTTACCCAGGCGCAGATTGGCGGCCGCTCGGTGGGCACGCCCGGCGTACTGCGTGCCCTCGAACTGGCCCATCAAAAACACGGACGCCTGCCCTGGGCGCAGCTGTTTGAACCGGCCATCCGGCTCGCCGAGCAAGGCTTTGCCATTTCACCGCGCCTGCACCAGTTGATCGCCGCAGATTCGTCCATGCCACGCTCTCCGGAAATGATGGCTTACTTCCGTAATGCCGATGGCAGCCCGAAAGCCGTTGGCACCCACCTGAAGAACCCGGCACTGGCCGCCGTGTTCAAACGCATCGCCCACGAAGGTCCGGATGCCCTGTACAAAGGCCCGGTCGCCGAGGAAATCGCCGCCAAGGTTCAGGGCCACGCCAACCCCGGCAGCCTGTCCCTGACCGATCTCGCCAACTATCAGGCCAAGGAACGCGCACCGCTGTGTACCGACTACAAGCGCTGGCAGGTCTGCGGCATGCCGCCACCGTCGTCGGGCGGGATCGCCGTGGCGCAGATCCTCGGTACGCTGCAAGCCCTGGAGGCTCGCGACAAGCGCCTGGCACTGGCACCGCTGAAACCGGTCAAGACCACAGCCCCGGCCGGCAGCGAACCCGACCCGCAAGCCGTGCACCTTATCTCTGAAGCCGAACGCCTGGCCTACGCTGACCGCGCGCAGTACCTGGCCGATAGCGACTTCGTGCCCGTGCCGGTCAAAGGCCTGGTCGACCCGGCCTACCTTGCCAGCCGTGCCGCCCTGATCGGCGAACGCAGCATGGGCACGGCCAAACCCGGCACGCCGCCGGGCATCCAGGTGGCCTATGCGCCGGACCGTTCGCCACTGCGGATTTCCACCTCGCAAGTGGTGGCCGTCGATGACGCAGGCGGCGCCGTGTCGATGACCACCACCATCGAGTCAGCGTTCGGCTCGCACATCATGGTTCAGGGTTTCATGCTCAATAACGAGATGACCGACTTCTCGTTCATCCCCGAGGAAAACGGGCAGAAAGTCGCCAACCGCGTCGAACCCGGCAAACGCCCGCGCTCATCCATGGCGCCGACCCTGATCTTCGACCGCCAGAGCGGCGAATTTCTCGCCACTGTCGGCTCCCCCGGCGGCTCGCAAATCATCGAATACGTGGCCAAATCCACCATCGGCCTGCTCGACTGGAATCTCGATGCGCAAGCGGCCATCAACCTGCCCAACTTCGGCAGCCGCAACGGCCCGACCGAACTGGAACAGGGCCAGTTCAGCCCCGCGCTGATTCAGGCGCTGAAAGACAAAGGGCACAGCGTGAGCGAAATCGACATGACCAGCGGCACCCAGGCGATTGTTCGGGTCAAGGACGCCCAGGGCAAAGCGTCACTGACGGGAGGTGCCGACCCGCGGCGTGAGGGGCAGGCGCTGGGGGATTGAGTCACGCGCTGGAGTGATGAAAGGCCTGCCAGTGAACAGGCCCTTTTTGGGGGGCTTGACTGGTCTGGAACTCACTTCATTTTCGACCCGGACGCGGTCCTTTGTGGGAGCTGGCTTGCCAGCGATGGTCGTCAACGATAACGCGTGTGATCTGGATAAACGCGGCGCACTTGCGTCCATCGCCAGCAAGCTGGCTCCTATGTATGGACTCGCCCCCACTTTCAACCTGCTTCTAAACACTGCTGCCCGGTTGCATCTATGTATCAGGCCTGTTTGAGGAAGCCTTGAACGGCTTCTGGCCAACATTGGATAAGCGCGCGGTATGCCGATTACAGTGAGGCCTCAAGGGCCGGTAGGAGCCCAGGCATCAATCCGCGACGGTCTGACCTGGGGTCAATGTTTTTTAGCATGGGTTGGAGCGGCTTAACGCCCCGGTGGCAGAACGCTATTGATCAGTGACTCATCGCCACCTCGGGGCCATTTCCCGGCCGGCGATGATAAGTCTGATCGTTTTGTAGTAGTACCCAGAGAATGCGCAGGTTGCGGTTGGCCAATCGCACTGCCGCCTCCTTGCGCCCCAGGCGGGAGATCCAACGCTGTAGACGTTGGTCGTCCGGCTGCTGTGAGTCAGATCGTATCTGCCTTAAAACAGCATGGGCTCCTTGGATCGTCAGACTGCGCAAGTAGGCATCGCCATGTTTGCACATCTTGCCCAGTCGGATTTTATCGCCGCTGCTGTGCTGGTTGGGCACCAACCCGAAGTACGCGGCAAACTGCCGGGCGTTGGCGAAGCGTTCAGGCTCGGTCTGCTTGGCCAGCAGCGCCGTGGCGATGATTGGACCAACACCGCGCACAGTCATCAGCCGCCTCGCTATCTCACTCTCTTTCGCCGCCGTTTCCAGTCGGCCGGTCAGTACGTTGACGCGTTCACCCAGTTGACTCCATTCACCCAGCAGTTCGGCGATCAGCTCGCGCAGTAGATCGGGCAATGGCTGGGTAACATCTTCCAATATCCGAGGCACGAGCTGGCTGATCGCCATTTCGCCCTGCGCCAGAGCCACGCCATGTTCCAGCAGCAAACCGCGCATCTGATTGCCCACCGCCGTGCGTCGCCGTATATATCCCTGTCGAGCTCGGTGCAGTGCCTGCATCGCGAGCGCCGCCGGGCTCTTGACCGGAACGGCTGAAATCGTGCTATCGCGGCCTGCACGTAGGATAGCGAACGCATCGTTGTGATCATTTTTCGGGCCACAGCGATGTTTGGCAACAAGCTGGGCCGGCAGGATGCGGACCGGATTGCCCTGTATTTGCAGTAACCGCGCCCACGCCTGAGCGCCTGGCCCGGTTTCCACCAAGACCGTCACACTCTCGGGAAGCTTGTGCAGAAATACCTGGAAGGCCTCGCGGGACTTGATTCGATCCTCGAATTTTACCTGGCCGAGAGCATCCTCCCCGGCGACCTGAAAGACCTTTTTTGCAAGATCTACCGCAACGGTCGTGCACGCCGACACGTCGGCTGACAAAGACTGATTGAACATCGTATGCTTTTTCATGGCCTCGCCCTCGCTGTCGTTGGCTTCTATAAGAATGCCACCGCGGCGCACAGACGCCTCGGCTTGGGCGAGTCCATTTAATTACAGTTTCGGCGTGGGCGCGTTCTTTTGTGGGAGCTGGCTTGCCTGCGATGGTGGTTAACGATAACGCGTGTGAACTGGATAAACGCAGCGCCCTTCAGCAGCGCACTTAACGACTGATCTTCAACCCCTGCCGAACCTGATGTTTTTCCAGCGCCAGTTCGATCAATCGCGTCACCAACTCGCTGTAGGTCATGCCCGTGGCCTGCCACAATTTCGGGTACATGCTGATGCGGGTGAAACCGGGCAGCGAGTTGATTTCGTTGATCAGCACTTCGCCACTGTCGGTCAGGAACACATCGACACGGGCCAGGCCGGAGCAGCCCAGGATCTGGAACGCCTCGACGGCCAGGGCGCGAATACGCTCGCTGGCCTCGACGCTGATATTGGCCGGCACTACGACTTCTGCGGCCGTGTCATCGATGTATTTGCTGTCGTAGGAATAGAACCCGCTGCGCACCACAATCTCGCCGCAACCACTGGCGATCGCCTCTTCATTGCCGAGCACTACGCATTCAATCTCGCGGCCGCTGACGGCAGATTCGATCAACACCTTGGTATCGAAACTCAACGCCAGCTCCACCGCTGCGCTGTATTCGGCCTCGTCGGTGACCTTGCTCACACCCACGGAAGAGCCCTGGTTCGCCGGCTTGACGAACAGCGGTAAACCGAGCCGGGACTGAACCTCGGCAAACCCGGTGCGCGCCGCCGAGGCGCGGGTCAATGTCACGAACGGCGTCACGGCCAGGCCGGCATCGCGCAGCAGGCGCTTGCTGATGTCCTTGTCCATGCAGACCGCCGAGCCGAGCACATCGGAGCCGACAAACGGCAGATCGGCCATGCGCAGCAAACCTTGCAGGCAACCGTCTTCACCCAGGGTGCCGTGGACGATCGGGAAGATCACATCGACATGGCCGAGCAGTTCCTGACTGCTGGTTTCCACCAATTGCTGGCTGGCTTTGCCCGGCACCACGGCCAGCTCACGATTGGACTGGTTGAGGGCGATCAGCGCCGGGTTTTCCTGATTCAGCAAAAAATTTGAAGGGTCGTTGAGGTGCCAGTGGCCTTGTTTGTCGATGCCGATCAGCACCGGCTCGAAGCGTGAGCGATCGAGGGCGTCGACGATATTCTTCGCCGATTGCAACGACACTTCATGCTCTGCCGAGCGCCCGCCAAAGATTATCCCTACACGCAGTTTTCTCATCGCCTGGCCTCCTGGTGAATGTGCTTACAACCTCAATAGTCGAAACCTTACGGCTGCAAGCTCTTGCCGTCCACCGGCTCGCCAATGGTCAGGAAGTGCCCGCCCGCCACGTGGTGCAAGGTGCGCAAGGCGTCTTGCCCTTCGAAGTGCCAGCGCCCTTCGCTGAACACGCGCTCGTCGGCCTGGGCAGCAATCACTTCGGCCAGGAACAGATCGTATTGCTGGTGATTGTTCGGCTCCGGCAACAGACGACATTCCAGCCAGGCCACGCAGCCCTCGAGCATCGGCGCATCGACCGACTCGCCGGTGAATGTCTGCAAGTCATAGGTCTCGAACTTGTCGCGCCCTTGGTCCTGGCTCAACTCCAGGCCGGAGGTCGAACCAACGGTCTGCACAATGTCGGCCTGGGCAGCGCAGGGAACATTCAGCACAAAAGTGCCCGAGGCTTCCAGCAACTGGCGAGTCCAGGTGGACTTGTCCAGCACCACGGCAATTTTCGGTGGTTCGAAATCCAGCGGCATGGCCCAGGCTGCCGCCATGATGTTGCGCCGGCCATCGTTGGCGGCGCTGACCAGCACGGTCGGGCCATGATTGAGCAGACGATAAGCCTTGGACAAGGGAACCGGACGGCGGTGGGAAGCGCTCATGGAAGTCTGCTCCTGGGGGAAAGGAGCCGATTGTAGCGCCCACGTAACCCTGTGGGAGCGGGCTTGCTCGCGAAAGCGTCAGTTCAGTCACGGTTGCGTTGAATGACACACCGCTTTCGTCGGAACGCCGCCCGGAGCAAGCCCACTCCCACCAAAAGCTGATCGCAGGTCAGTTAGTGAGTTGATTGGCAAACTGCCCCACCGCATTGACCACTTTCTGTGCACCGTCCTGGATCTCGACAATCACCGTGCCCGCTTCCGCCGCCAGCGCCAGGCCCTGTTCGGCCTGGAGTTTGCCATCGGTCATCAAGGCCACGGCGTTGCGCGCCATGTCCTGGTTCTGCCGCACCACGAGGACGATTTCGTCGGTGGCCTGGCTGGTACGCGACGCCAGTTGCCGGACTTCATCCGCCACCACGGCGAAGCCGCGACCCTGCTCGCCCGCACGCGCCGCTTCGATGGCCGCGTTGAGCGCCAGCAGGTTGGTCTGTTCGGCAATGCCGCTGATGGTTTTGACGATGGTGCCGATCACCAGCGACTGCTCGTTCAAGGCTTCGATGCCGTCGCCGGCGGTTTGCATGTGTTTGGCCAGGTCACGCATCACGTCCACGGCCTGGGTCACCACGGCGTTACCGCGCTGGGCGCTTTGGTCGGTTTGCTGCGAGGTGCTGTAGGCAATGTTGGCCGCCTCGGCGACGGCTTGCTCCTGATTGACCTGATCGGTAATCACCGTGGCGAACTTCACCACTTTGTAGAGCTTATTGTTGGCATCGACCACCGGGTTGTAGGACGCCTCCAGCCAGACCGCACGACCATGGCTGTCGACACGCTTGAAACGGTCGGCCACGTACTCACCCGCGTTCAGCCGACGCCAGAAGTTCTGGTACTCGGCACTGTTGTAATCCTCCGGCAGGCAAAAGGTACGGTGATGCTTGCCCTTGATCTGCGCCAAGCTGTAACCCATGCCACTGAGGAAGCGGTCGTTGGCGGTCAGCACGTTGCCGTTGAGGTCGAATTCGATCACCGCCGTGGAGCGCACCAGCGCACCGATCAGGTTCTCGTGTTCGCGGGAGGCCTCGATGGTGCGGGTCAGGTCGCTGGAGAAGATCGAGAAACACTTGATCCGACCGTCCGCCGAGCGCACTGGCTGCAGGATCGAACGCAACCACGCTTCCTGACCCGAGCCACGCAACAGGCGTACCGCACCGGCGAAGTGCTCGCCACGGGTCAACGCGCTCTTGAAGCGTTGCTGGAATTCGTCGAATTTCACGTGTTCCGGGACGAGGTCGTCGATGTGTCGGCCGATCAGGTCGGCGCTCTTGTAATGCATTTCGCCGAGGAAGTTCTGATTGACCGACTGAACCCGTCCATCGCTGTCGAGGGTCAGCACCAGCATTTCGCTTTCCAGACTTTCCTTCACTTGCTGGAGGCTGGAGAGTTCTTCACGAAGAGCCGACAGCTCCTGCTTCAAGCGTTTATTGAACATGGGAAAGCACCGATGGACAGGGATAAAAAGCGATATGCAGCCTAACCATCGGCCTTGGAAACATTTTCTTAAGCGTGCTTCAGGCTTGTCCTACAAAAATAGTGACGACGCGCCCGATCAATGCGCGCCAGCGGCAGAACAGCCTGCGATTCTCGGCATCCGCGCACCGAAATAAGCCGCACTGCCCACGCCCACCATGCCCATCAACGCACTGAACATCACGCAGATCCACGGACTCCACGGCATCAGGCCGATCAACAACAGCGGCGTGACACTCGCCCACGCGGCGTAGGCAATGTTGTAGGTAAACGAGATGCCCGAGACGCGAATTCGCGCCGGGAACAGACTGACCATCACCGATGGCACCGCGCCGACCACCCCGCAGGCCAGCCCTGCCACGGCGTAAGCCAGGCCGACCCAGTCACCGCCCGTGATCAGGCAGCTGTAAAGCACACCGATGCCCAGCGGCAGCAGCAGGCTATAGAACATCACCGTGCGCCAGGCGCCAATGCGGTCGACCAGCAGCCCGGCGAGCACGCAGCCGATGTTCAGGAACACGATGCCCAGTGCGCTCAAGGCGAAGGTATGGCTGGCGGTCATGCCAAAGGTTTTCTGCATCATGGTCGGGGTAATGACCACGAACACCACCACGGCCGAAGTCAGCACACAGGTGAGAATCATCGCCGGCAAAATGGCCAGCCGATGCTCACGCAGGACCGTGCGTAGCGGCAGTTCGCCAGCCGCCTCGCGCTGCGCCTGCATGGCCATGAACACCGGGGTTTCGCTGAGCCAGCGACGCAGCCAGACGCCGATCACTCCAAACACGCCGCCGAGCAGGAAGGGATAACGCCAGGCGTAATCGAGAATTTCCGCCGGAGTGAAGGCCTGCGCCAGGAAGGTCGCGGTCAAGGCACCGATCAGATAGCCGAAAGTCAGCCCCGCCTGCAGGAAACCCAGGGCATAGCCCCGGTGACCGACCGGCGCATGCTCGGCGACGAAAACCCAGGCACTCGGCACTTCGCCGCCCACCGCCGCGCCCTGGAGAACACGCAGAACCAATAGCAACAGGGGTGCGAAATAACCGATTTGCGCGTAGGTCGGCATGATCCCGATCAGCAGGCAGGGCAACGCCATCATCAGGATGCTCAGGCTGAAGACTTTCTTGCGCCCTAGGCGATCGGCGAAGTGCGCCATCAGGATGCCGCCCAACGGTCGCGCCAGGTAACCGGTGACGAAAATCCCGAAGCTTTGCAGCAGGCGCAGCCACTCGGGCATTTCCGGCGGGAAGAACAACTGGCTGAGGGTCAGGGCGAAAAACACGAAAATGATGAAGTCGTAGATTTCCAGCGCGCCGCCCAGGGCGGCAAGCCCCAGGGTCTTGTAGTCCGAGCGGCTGAACGGCGCCGGGCGCGAATCGGTGTTGGCAGTCATGTAAAGAACTCTGGCACAGGCAAAAACCAAGGCGCCCATGGTCTACGCAAACGCGCTGGCGGACAACCCGTTAGACCAAAGTCCCATAGCCACGAATCAGCCCCGCAAAAATCCACGGCTTGAATTAATGTTGGCGTCTGTCCAGACGGGCGGTTGCCGCCCCGAAGACCACTACAAACATAAAAATTCGAGGTACCCCCGTGGCCGCTGATATCGAAGATAGCCGCTCCGCCCGCTTTGCCCTGCGCTGTTCAAGTTTTGCCGAACGCTGGTTCCCCGACTCCTGGGTGTTTGCTGCCCTGGCGGTGATTATCGTGGCGGTGGCCACCATGGCCATGGGCGCCAAGCCCACCGACGCCGCCATGGCCTTCGGTGATGGCTTCTGGAGCCTGATCCCTTTCACCATGCAGATGGCCTTCGTGGTGATCGGCGGTTATGTGGTCGCCAGTTCACCACCGGCGGTGAAACTGATCGACCGTCTGGCGAAAATCCCGAAAAACGGCCGCTCTGCCGTGGCCTGGGTCGCGCTGATCTCGATGGTCGCCTCGCTGCTGAACTGGGGCTTGTCCCTGGTGTTCGGCGGATTACTGGTGCGCGCCCTCGCCCGCCGCACCGATCTGAAAATGGATTACCGTGCCGCCGGTGCCGCCGCCTACCTGGGGCTCGGTGCCGTGTGGGCCCTGGGCCTGTCGTCATCGGCGGCTCAATTGCAGGCCAACCCGGGTAGCCTGCCGCCCTCGATTCTGTCGATCACCGGGGTGATTCCATTCACCCAGACGATCTTTCTCTGGCAGTCCGGCGTGATGTTGCTGGCCTTGATCGTGATTTCGCTGATCATCGCCTACGCCACCGCCCCCGGCCCGAATTCGGCGCGTGACGCCAAGGCCTGTGGCGTCGACCCGAGTTTCAACCTGCCACCGCTGCAACCACGCACCCGCCCCGGCGAATGGCTGGAGCACAGCCCGCTGCTGACGATTCTGCTGGTGCTGCTGGCTGCCGGATGGTTGTTCCATGAGTTTTCGACCAAACCGGCCATCAGTGCGATTTCCGGGCTGAACACCTACAACTTCCTGTTCATCATGCTCGGTGCCCTGCTGCACTGGCGCCCTCGCAGCTTTCTGGATGCCGTGTCCCGTGCGGTGCCAACCACCACCGGGGTGTTGATCCAGTTCCCGCTGTATGGCTCGATTGCGGCACTGATGACCACGGTCAAGGGCGCCGATGCGCAGACCCTGGCGCATCACATCTCGACCTTCTTCGTCAGCATTGCCTCCCACGACACCTATGCCGTGCTGATGGGCGTGTACTCGGCGATCCTCGGTTTCTTCATTCCGTCCGGTGGCGGCAAGTGGATCATCGAAGCGCCGTACGTGATGCAGGTGGCCAATGACCTGAACTATCACCTGGGTTGGGCGGTACAGATCTACAACGCCGCCGAAGCCTTGCCGAATCTGATCAACCCCTTCTACATGCTGCCATTGCTGGGCGTGCTGGGGCTGAAGGCGCGGGACCTGATCGGTTTCTCGTTCGTGCAGTTACTGGTACACACGCCACTGGTGCTAGTGTTGTTATGGGCACTGGGGACGACGCTGGCGTATTTGCCGCCAGTCATGCCGTAACCTAAAAGAAAGGGGGCCGGTATTGATCGGCCCCTTGTTGTTCCGCCCGTCGGTTTCTGTATCTGCTGGTCTAATACGCTGAAAAGGATCTGAGCATGTTCAAACTTGCGGCACTCACCCTCGCAGCCTTCACCCTGAGCACCACCGCCCACGCCGATGTCAATTTGAAGCTGGGCACTACCGAACGCGTTACCCGCCTCTTCGCCTACCCCAACAATTGCAACGTGATCTGCTTTCGCAACTGGACGCTCGAGCAAACCGTCGAGCATTACCTGACCCAGAGCGTGCAGCGCGATGGCTACGGCGACGCGAAGGTTCTGGTCAAAAACGACAATGGTCAGCTCCACGCGCAAATCATCGGCGTGCCCAATAGCTATGAAAAACCTTTGGCAGCGCTGCTCGATGCCGGTGACCTGGCCTATAACGGCGCCAGCAAACTGAATGCCGACGGCAAGTGGGCGTACAGCTGGTACCTGTTCCTGCCGCTGGGCATGGCCCTGGAGAACCGCAGAAGTGTCGAGTTGCTGCACTTCCCGCCCGACTATTCGTTGACCCAGGCCCAGGATTACCTGAAGTCCGCCACCACGGATCGGTGGGCCTCGCTGCTCACCATCAATGGCATCCCGGCCGAGCAGACGCCGGCCTTTCAGACCATCATCGACATCGCCCCTATTGCCGCCCCCTCCAACGCCGGCAAGGACCTGGAGGGCGTCTACAGCTACTTCAACGACTACCAGACCACCATGGTAAGGAACGTCAGCCTGCACGCCAGCGGTGAAACATTGCCGATGGTCGCCTTCGGCTCACCGGTGCGTAACTGGATCAAGCAACAATACGGGGCGACCGTGAATGTGCTGGGGCTGGCGACGATCAGCCCGAGTGACGGGGTGAAGGTGCGGGTGCTGGGTTCCAACCACCCAAGCTACATCTGGTATGCCGCCGATCCGGCAAGCTATTCCGGCAACGATGCCAAGGCCAAGGCCGATGCGGCGGGGCTGAAAGTCATGGGTCAGGATTTGAGTGCCGCATGCTGGCAGGCCGTCATGGGCCGCCAACCGGACGGCAATGCCGATGTCGAGCTGAAAACCTGCACACAAACCTGGCAAGTGGCCGAGAAGGAAAAAACCTGTGCGCTTTTCTACACCTCGATTCGCAACCTGACGCCGGGACAAGCGGCGGCCAAATGCTCGACAGCAGCGATCCAGTTGCAGCTCAAACAGCTCAAGGCACCCGCACCGGCCACCGCCCTGCCCGCGCCACCGCTGTAAACCGACTATCGGCAGTCCATCTGTCAGTTTTGACAGTAGACCGCCCGCGATATCTGCGAGAGGCTTGGGCCGTACTCCATGTGCTGCAGCGCTGACTGGATCGTCAGCCGATGGAAGTCGCAGCACCCAGCCGACAGGGATCGTTATGAAAGCCGATGCACTGCGCAAGTCTCTCGCACCGCCGCCGCAGGGTATTTACCCTTTTGTGGAGCTACCCCCGTACCTCGGATATCCATCCCTGGCCGATTTCGAGATTCTCTCGAACGACCAAGGCACACCCATGGCCGCGGCAGCGTTGCGCGAGTTTCCCCGCATAAGCCGGATCTGCCGGGTATCGGGGCATTTGCTGCCCTGTCGTGGCCGGCATACCCGACAACTGGCCCGGGATATTCATGTCCATGACCCGCATTTCTGCGGGCTGCTGCGCCACTCTTGCGACCCGAACGTATTTCTCGACATGAGTGAGCTGTGGTTGTGGGCGCTCAAAGACATTCAGAAAGGTGACTGGCTGTCGATGGATTACGCTGCCACGGAAGACAAACTGCTGCGCCAGTTCGCCTGCCGCTGCGGTTCATACAACTGCCGGGGCTGGATCACTGGCTTCGATGAAGCGCCGAACGCCGACGGCCAGCTGTTTTTGCAACAGTGGCGTCGGCAAAGTCCGCGCTGAAGGGCTTTACAGGGGTTCGAACGGACGCAGGCGGTACTGCGGCGGCAACTGCTCGAAGCCGCTGATGGTGGCGTTCAGGCTCTTCCAGCGACCGTCCTTGATACCGTAGATGCAGCCATGAATCGACAGGCTCTGCCCACGGTGCCAGGCGTTTTGCACAATGCTGGTGTGCCCGACGTTGGCCACTTGCTGGATCACGTTGAGTTCGCAGAGACGGTCGACCCGCTCTTCTTCGGTGTCCAGTTTGGCGAGTTCTTCGCGCTTTTCGTAATAGAGGTCGCGAATCGAGCGCAGCCAGCCGTCGATCAGGCCGAACTGGCGATCCTGCATCGAGGCGCGCACGCCGCCGCAGCCATAGTGGCCGGTGACGAGGATGTGCTTGACCTTGAGTACGTCGACCGCGTACTGAATCACCGACAGGCAGTTGAGGTCGGTGTGCAGCACGACGTTGGCCACATTACGGTGTACGAACAGATCGCCCGGCAGCATGCCAACGATCTCATTGGCCGGCACCCGGGCATCGGAACAACCGATCCACAGGAACTCAGGGGTCTGTTGGCGGGCCAGCTTGGCGAAGAAGTCAGGATCCTCCTCCTTGATCGCAGCGGCCCAACGCTCGTTGTTATCAATCAGATCTTGTAATTCGTTCATGCTCTGAAGCCTCAAGAATGATGCGCAGCTTTGACTGACAACCGTCCGTCGGGGTCACGCGCGAAATGCGGATACTCTCCTGATCCGGTACAAGGGGCTCCATGCCGGTGGAATTCTCGGTAGCCACGTGGGTCAACCGTAGTAAGGCCTACAGTATGAGGAATTGCCATGAATGATTCACGACGTCCGTACGATGCGGTGCAACCGGAACCGGTCGATGATAACGAAGACCGCATGGGCTCGGTGCGCGAGCTGGATTTCGACACCGAAGAGCCCAGCGCCAGGATCGGTGACGAGCTGCCGGAAAACGAGCGCGAACAACTGATGCCACCCCGCCGCGGACGTGAAGCAGACCTGACGGGCGCCTCGACCGGCGACCATCAACCTACCGACGACGACCTGAGCCCGGAAACCCTGATCCGTGAAGACGGCGCCCGGGATGCTCATGAGGCGGGCAATGATAAACGCGCGGATTGGGACCTGAGCATCGTCGATGAGGACGATATTGGCGGTGGCAATGGCCTGGATGAAGCGGAAATGGCGCGACGCGATCCGATGGACGGCAAGCGCTGATCTTCAGTGCCTGAAAGATCGCCATCGCGAGCAGGCTCGCTCCCACAGGTTTTATGTACGACACAAATCTCTGTGGGAGCGAGCCTGCTCGCGAAGAGCTTTTAAGCTCAATCGACCAATGTGCAGGCCATGACCACCGCATCTTCGCGACCGCCCACCGCCGGGTAGTAATCCCGGCGTCGGCCGATCTCGTTGAAACCATAACGCTCGTACAGTTTGAACGCTGCGGTATTGCTGTCGCGCACTTCCAGGAAACACTCCCGGGCGTCGGCCTTGTAGGCAATCGACATCAAATGCTCCAGCAATGTCAGCCCCAGGCCGCGGCCCTGGTTTTCCGGCTTGACCGTGATGTTCAGCAGGTGCGCCTCGTCGAGGATGATCTGCACCACACCGTGGCCCACCTGTTGCTGGCCTTCGAACATCAGCCAGATCTGGTACTTGCCCAGGCCGTCGAGGAAAATCCCGCGAGTCCAGGGATGGCTATAGGCCGCGTACTCGATTTTCAGCACGGTCTCCAGGTCCGCCTCGGTCATCGGGCGAAACGATACAGCGTCACTCATTCGATTCTTTCCAACGCGCCATCAGCCGACGCATGGCTTGCCAGACATCAGCCTTACGCTGTGGCTCTTCCATTAATAATTCCAGGCCCGGTACCGCCCAGGCCGAGCCCAAGCCTTCGATCTGCAACTCGCGATTGAACGCCTCGGCATCCGCTTCGCCGGCAAAACGCACGGCGGGCAGGCCGATCAGCCACAGGCAGGCGCAGGGCGTTTCTTCCATGCGCACCGAGAGAAAACCTTGCACGAAGTCGCGGGCCGCTTCCGGGCCCTGATCCATCGTGCCACGCACCAGCAGCGGCCAGCGCACCGGCTCGCCGACGATCTGCGGGCTGTCCGGCAGACCGGCGGCGCGCAGCATGTCCTTGAGCAGCAGATAAGCAGGGTCGCGGGTCTGGAAGGATTCGCCTGTGGGTAACTCCACCAGCAGCAGGCAACGCCCGGCCCGCAGCAACTGCAGGGCGAAACGCGGCGGCGGCACGACCGGTGCCTTGACCACGACGGGTGCCTCTTCGGCCTCTTCCACCGGTTTGGCACCGGTGCGAGTGCTCGCCAGCGATGGTCGCGGCACCTCGATCTTCACCCGCTCGGCCGGTTTGACCACAGGCGTCACGGGCGTCTCAGCCACGACAGCCGGTACGATAGGCGCGGCCTCGGCCGGCTCGGGTATCTCCAGCAGCTCGGGCCGCGACGGCGCAGCAAAGGGCAATTCGGTGCGCGGCAGCCAGTTGACCACCTGCATGGCGTTCAAATAAGCGCGACGACGGGACTCGATAAGCAAAGGTCGGTCACTTGTGGATAACTAAAGTGCGCTGATTCTACCGCCGTTCGCACAAGATCGCGCGCTGTTGATCGATAGACTTCACGGACAGAAAAAACAACAGCCCGTCCCGAGAGTGAATCGCATTGCCCCCGATGCAGTACAATCGCTGCTTTTAATCGCCAACCAGCCGGCCATTCCGATGATCGAACCCAAGCGCGTCTTGCGCGCCCTCGCTGAACACTGGGCACTTCTGGAGCCACTGTGCGAGCACTTCGACCAAGGCACACTGAGCCTCAACGAACTGCGCACGCAACTGGCCGCCCAGCAACTCGACAGCACGCCGCAGGACATTACCAGCCTGCTCGACGTGTGGATTCGCCTCGACATCCTGGTTCCCGTGGCCAAAAGCCCGAACCGTTTCGAGCTCAATGCGCAGATTCACGACTTCCTCGCCTATCTGCGCCGTGAACACCGCCTGGGCCTGTGCCTGGAGATCGAAGCCTACCTGCGCCACCTTGAGCGTCTGGCCGGCTATATCCAGGACGCGTTCGACATTCGCGACGGTAATGACCTGGCCCGCCAGTTGCGCCTGCTCGACATGCGCGTGCGTGACGTGCTGAAAAAACTCGATAACGACGAACAGGCACTGGTGGCCGTCGCCGAACGGGCGAAAACCAGCGATCGGCAGATTCCGTTGCGCCAGCGTTACGCGGAAGTACTGGCGACCTGGGACGAATACGTCGAGCCGATGATTGATCTGGTGAACGCCGACGGCGCCTTCGAGCAAGGCGTGCGCAAGGTCGAAACCGTGCTGCTGAAGATGCTCAGCGAACAGCAGCGTCTCGGCCACCTGGTCGACGACGACATGCTGCTGCGCACCCACGCGCGCATCCTCGAAATGCAGACCAGCGCCCAGCTGACCCTGCGCCATGCCCGCGAGCTGCTCTTGCCGTTGCGTGAAGAGGCCCGCCGGCACAATGCCGTGACCCGTGGCGCAGCGCTGGCCCTGGCCGCCATCCGGCGCAAGGGCATCGATGCCGTACCACAAGCGGCGATGCCGCTGTTCACACGGCCGCAAAGCACTTTCCTCGGCAGCGCCAGTCAGGTTGAAGCCTACGTCTACGCGCTAGCGCGTTTCGAACCGAAACCGGCGCGTTTCCCCAAGGCGCACAAGACCCAAAAAGGCGGCGATGCGCCACGCGCGCCTCGCACGGTTCGGGAAATGCTCGAGCGCTGCGAAGACGCCCTGCCGATGCCGGACCTGATGACCTGGTTGCTGGAGCAGGAACCGGACGGCGCCACCGACGAATTGCTGTACTGGTTCTCGCGCCTGTCGCGGGAAAAACGCTTCAAGCGCGAGCGTCTGGAACGTCGCGAATACCTTACTCACGAGCACCAGGTCAGCCTGCGCTCCTTCGCCCTGCTCTCGGTCAGCGATGACGCCGCCGAGAATTCTGCGAGCATTCCTCATGCATCTTGATCTATCCGAACTGTCCCATCTGGCGCCGATCTTTCGCGAGCTGTTCAAGGGTTACCACGTCAGCCGCCGCGATCCGGAGCTGTACGCACAGTTGTCGAACTTTCAGGACCAATACCGCACGCTGTTCAAGGCACTGGGTTTTGAACTGGTCTGCGACACCCGCGGCTTCTACTACTTCGTGCCGGACCTCGCGGCAGCGGCGGTGAACAAGACCGCCCAGCGCCTGGCGCTGTTCACCTTCATCCTCGTCGAGCACCTGGCCGACCAGGGCCGCGACCCGATCTCCGTGCTCGACGGTGGCAGCCTCGGCCGCGATGAGCTGCCGTCGCTGCTGGAAAAGTACCGCGACCTGTTCATCCAGGCCGAGGTGCAGACCCAGGACGAGCTGGAAGAAAAGATCATGCGCCGCATGACCCAGCTCGGTTTCGCCAGTGAAGAAAACGGCGTCTACCGTTTCCTGCCGCCGATGCACCGTTTCCTCGATGTGTGCCTGTCGGTGCAGCAGGACCGCGATCTGGCCGCCAGCCTGCACAGCGTCCTGCCGTTGCCGGTACCGGTACTGATCGATGAAGACAGTGACGAAAAACTGCTGCAGACCGACGATCCGCTCGACTTGAGCGAATTCGAAAGTGAAAGCGAAGAAGACGCCCTGGCCCGGGCCATTGCCGAAGAACAGGAGCTCGACGCATGAGCAAGGAACGTTACGGCATCCGCCGCTTTGCCCTTTTGAACACCGCCGGCTACAGCCTCGGCCTGTTCCCGCTGGAAGAGCCGCTGTCGGTGTACGGCGCGAACAACCTCGGTAAATCCGCCTCGATCAACGCCTTGCAGTTCCCGATCCTGGCGCGCATGTCGGACATGAGCTTCGGCAAGTACAGCCTGGAACAATCCCGGCGCTTCTACTTCGCCTCGGACACCAGCTACATCCTGGTCGAAGTCAACCTGCCCCACGGTCCGCACGTGATCGGCGTGGTCGGTCGCGGCCCCGGTGGCGGTTTCGGTCACCAGTTCTTTGCCTACGCTGGCAAGCTGGACCTGGCCCACTACCAGAAAAACGACACCTGCCTGCGTCAGAAAGAGCTGTTCACCAACCTTGAACGCGAAGGCCTGAAAGCCTACGAACTCAAGCCGGACGAACTGCGCCGCTTGCTGGTCGGTGGCCACACCTCGATCCCGCTGGACCTGACGCTGATCCCGCTGCGCTCCACCAGTGAGCAGAGCCTGAAGACCTTCCGCGCACTGTTCATCAACCTGCTGCACATGCGCGAAATCACCGCGGCCAAACTCAAGCAGCTGTTCCTCGATGCCTTCGAACACAGTCTGCGATCCGGCAGCGTCGATTACATTGCCGCGTGCGAAGAAGCCTTCCGCGATGTACGACGCATGGAGCAGGACTACAACTCGCTGGTGGCCGCCGGCCCATTGGTCGAAGCATTGGCCAACGGCGTGAAGCAACGCGACATTCTGCGCGGCAAACTGCACCGCATCTCGCCGCTGCTCGATTCATTGCTGGGCACCTGGTCGGACTACGCCAGTGCGCGCAAGGAAGAGCTGACCATTCAGGCCGAGCACTACCGCAATGAGCAGGACGCCCTGCAAAACGACCAGCGCGGTGGCACTCAGGAACTGATGCGCCTGGAACGGGAAATCACCGGCATCCAGCGCTGGCTCGGCGAATTGTCGGTGCTCAAGCATCGCTTTGCCCTGGTCGATGACGTCAAGGTGCTGGAGCAGCAACTGCTGGCCGCCAAGGACGCCCACGATGAACTGGCCGGTGCCTTGGCGCAGTCTCGTCAGTTCAGCGCCGAAGACCTCGACGAGCGCCTGCGCGACCTGGAAAAACGCCTGAAGTCGGTCAAGCAGCAGCTCGATCACGCCGACAACAACAGCTACGCCCGACTGCGCGAAGAGTTCTCGCAGCAGGACGTCGAGCGCCTGATGCGCCTGTTCAACAGCGCGCTGTTCAGCCTGCCGCTGGGCGAACATGGCATCACCCTCGACGAAAACGGCGACTGGGTGAAATCCGTGGAGCTGATCCTCGACGGCTTCAAAGGTGAGCGCTTCGAAGTGCCGGGCCTGTCCATCGACATCTCGCACATCGAACCACCGGCATTGCAGGCCCTGGCTGACCGTGCGGCCCTGCGCGACCAGAAAGAACGTCTGGAAAAAGAACTCAAGCAACTGAAAACCCAGCAAGCCGTGGCCGCCGACCGCGCCGCGAGCAAGACCCAGACCGAAGTGCTGTACCAGCAAGTGCTGGATGCGCAGAAAGCCCTGGAAGACTTCCGTCGCGCGCAAACCCTGAGCGCCGAAGAAGGCGACAAGCTGGAACAGATGGCTCAGATGGAAGCCGCACAGGACGAATTGAAGCGTTCCAGCGACGCCTTTACCGAGCGCGTCCAGCAACTGTCGGCCAAGCTGCAATTGGTCGGCCGGCAGATCGGCGACATGGAAGCCAAGCAACGCACCCTCGACGACGCCCTGCGCCGCCGTCAGCTGTTGCCGGCGGACCTGCCGTTCGGCACGCCGTTCATGGACCCGATCGACGACTCCATGGACAATCTGCTGCCGCTGCTCAACGACTATCAGGACAGCTGGCAAGGCCTGCTGCGGGCCGATGGCCAGATCGAAGCGCTGTACGCTCAGGTGCGCCTCAAGGGCGTGGCCAAGTTCGACAGCGAAGACGATATGGAGCGTCGCCTGCAGCTGTTGATCAACGCCTATGCACACCGAACCGACGAAGCCCTGACCCTGGGCAAGGCTCGCCGTGCCGCCGTGACGGACATCGCACGGACCCTGCGCAACATCCGCAGCGACTACGACAGCCTCGAACACCAGTTGGCGCTGTTCAACCGCGAAATCAACAAACGCCAGGTCTCCAACCTGCAAAGCTTCCGCATCGTGCTCGCACCAAACAAGGAAGCGCTCAAGCACATCGACCAGATCATCCACAGCGCCGGTCAGTACGAGGAAGGCGAAACCCTGTCGGTCTTCGACCTCAGCCAAAGTGCCGAGCAGGACAACAAGAACGAAGAAGCCAAGGAATACCTGGCGCGACTGGTGGCGGCGAACCACAACCAGCTCGGCCTCAAGGACTTGTTCGAGCTGGCGTTCGAGATCACCAAGGTCAACGGCCAACCGGTGATTCACACCGACATCGACGGCGCCGCGTCCAACGGCACCACCATGACCATCAAGGCGCTGACCAACATGTATTTGTTGCTGCACTTGATGGACCGTGACCAGGCCGGTCGCGTGCGCCTGCCGTACTACCTCGATGAGGCAGCGGACATCGATGAGAAGAACCAGGCCGCCTTGCTGGAAACCAGCTTGCAACTGGGCTTCGTGCCGATCCTGGCGAGCGTGAAGCCACAGGTCTGCGCCAGTGTCGCCATCGACCTGGAAGGCGGCAGCGGCCCGGCCGGAATCTACATCGACGAGGCGGACTGGAAGTACATCCGTCGTCATGATCAGGTGAAGGCGACGGTCAACGAACAAGCGGATGAACCGGAGCTGGATGCGGTCTGAGGCTTGAATCGAAGGCAATGAAAAAGGCCGCGATCCATTGGATCGCGGCCTTTTTCATTGGTCTGCCATTTAGCTTTGCAGTGAACTTCAGGGCCTCTTCGTCGGAACGCCGCCCGGGGCAAGCCCGCTCCCACATTTGATCGCATTTCTTCAGGAAAAACCCAGTCCCCTGTGGGAGCGGGCTTGCCCGCGAAAGCGTCATCACTGACGCTACATAACCCTCAGACTATTTACCCAGCGAAATCTTCGGCGCCCAGGTCAGCCATTCGTCTTCGAACTTGTCGAACAACGCGAAGGTCTGCTCCGGTCGCGCCGGGCTGCCCATGCGCTCGCCGTCCGGCGTGGCGAAGGCGACACCGCCCTGAATCATCGTCTCCAGGGATTCAGTGCGCACCGTTGCACCTCTGAACAGTCCGACATCGAAGTCGAAACCGCTGGTGTTCCAGAAGCGCGTGCCGCTACGCACCAGCGGCGCGTACTTCGGTTCGATCAGGATATGGATCAGGACACGATCGGCGGTTTGCCCCAATTCATAACCCGTTACCTTGCCCACCGTGATTTCGCGATACGTTACCGGCACGCCGGCCTTCAGCGAACCGCGACGAGCGGCGCTGAGCACCAGACTCAAACCGTCTTCACGCTTTACAGCTTCAGGCGGACTGGCCAGGGCCATGAAGCTTTTCTGCGGCCCCAGATTCTTGGCAGCCGGCAGCACTTCGATGTATTGCCCGGTCACCAGGGTTTCAAGGTTCGATGTCTTGATCAGCCCCAGTTCAGGCTTGACCACCCAGAACTGACTGCCAACCCGGGCGATGCGCTCCGGCACTTCCGTAATCCGCGCGGTCAGCAGCACCGATTGCAGGTCGTCACTCAGGTCAACGTCTTCGATCTTGCCGACATCCAGGCCCTTGAAGCGAATCGGCGTGCCCGTACGCAATCCATCGGCGCGATCTACCTTGATGGTAATCACCTCGCCCTTTTGCGTGGCGTCGTCATGGCTGGCGAACAAGCGGAAACGTGGAATGCGCTTTTGTAGCGGCGCCTTGGCTTCCGGGGTTTCAAACGCGATACCGCCGGCCATCAGGCTTTGCAGCGATTCACTCTTGACTTGAACACCACCGGTCAGTCCACCCGTGAGCGTGATGCCGCTGGCATTCCAGAAGCGTGTCGAGGCGTTGACCAGATCCTCGTATTCCTTCTCGATATGCACACCGATGATCAATTGCTTTTTGGTGCGCGAAAACTGATAGCTCTGTACCGAACCGACCTTGACCTGCTTGTAGAGAACCGGGCTGCCAACTTCCAGCGAGCCAAGGTTTTCGGTGAACAACACCAGGTGCAGGCCGGGCGCACGCAGATCCAGGGGTGGCGCCTTGGGCCGCGCCACGAATTCGCGTTGCGGTGCGGCACCCTTGTCGCCAGGACGCACAGCGATGTAGTTGCCTTTTACCAACGCCTCGAGACCAGTAATCCCGGCGAGAGAAATCGACGGTTTGACCACCCAGAACTGCGTGCCGTCGACCAGGTAATCTTCGGCCAACGGGTCCATCGTCAACTCGGCGGTGGCCCCGGACAGATCAGGATCGACCTTCAGCGCCTTGAGGTTGCCGACCTGAATGCCTTTGTACATCACCGGCGTACGACCGGCCTGCAAGCCTTCGAAGTCGCTGAGCTTGACCTTGACCCGGATACCGGCCGCCGCTGCATCGAAGTCTTCATACAGTCTGAACGGAAGGCTTGGGTCGGTAGGCGGGCTGTCCTTGCGGTTTTCTGGTGTAGCGAACGCAATACCACCGGCAACAATGCTGGCCAGGGATTCACTGCGAACCTTCACACCCGACAGATTGGCATCGATGCTGATGCCACTGGCGTTCCAGAATCGTGTGTGTTTGCGTACCAGTTTGGCGTAGGTCGGCTCGATGAAAACCTTGAGTTCAACGGTGCTCTGGTCTTCGGAGAGCACATAGCTCTTGATCTGCCCTACCTTGATCTGTTTGTAGAACACCGGGCTGCCGCGGTTTAGCGAGCCGAGGCGATCAGCCTTGATGGTCAAGTGCAGACCGGGCTGGGCATCGGAGAGTGGCGGTTCCTGGGCCAGGGCCTTGAACTTGCGAACCGGTTCACCCTCGCCCGGACTGATCGCAACGTAGTTGCCCGAAACCAGCGTCTCAAGACCGGTAATCCCTGCCAACGTCACGCTCGGCTTGACCAGCCAGAAACGCGTGCTGGTGCGCAGGTATTGCTCTACGTCCTTGTTCATTTCGATGCTGGCGATCACGCCTTTGGAACTGCCTTCGTCATCGAGCTTGAGGCTTTTTACCTTGCCGACCGACATGCCTTTATAGACAACTTCGGTCTTGTTGGCCTGAATACCTTCGCCACTTTCAAAGCGTACCTGAATCTCGATACCGGTCTCGTTATAAGCACGCCAGCCGAGCCAGCCGCCGATGATCAAGGCGATCAGGGGCAACACCCAAATGGCAGACCAGTTCGAAGCCGGTCGGGTTTTCGCTACAGGCAAATCAGTCATGGTCGTCGTCCGACTCCGTGTTATCCCAAATCAGTCGGGGATCAAAAGTTACTGCGGCAAGCATCGTCAGAATCACCACCGAGGCGAAAGCGATGGCGCCAAGATTGGCTTCGATACTGGCAAGCCGCCCAAAATTCACGACCGCCACGAGGATGGCAATCACAAAGATATCGAGCATCGACCAGCGGCCGATGAATTCAATGAAACGGTACATCCAGATACGCTGGCGAGCCGAAAGGGGCTGATGGCGCTGCACGGAAAACAGCAGCAGAGCAATGCCCACCAGCTTGAAAGTGGGCACCACGATACTGGCGATAAAAACCACGGCCGCAATGGGGAACATGCCGTAGTGCACCAACTCGATCACACCCGCCATGATCGTGCTGGGCGCGCCTTTGCCGAGGGAGTTCACGGTCATGATCGGCAGCAAATTGGCCGGTATGTAAAGAATGGCGGCGGTAATAAGCAATGCCCAGGTACGCACCAGGCTATTCGGGCTGCGGGCATGCACCAACGCTCCGCAGCGAGTACAGACTTGCTCGTCGGTATCAGCTTCCTGCCTGTTCAATTCATGACATTCCTTGCAAATCAGAATGCCTGCATCAATCGCCCGCATGGGCATCCTCTCCTGATAGCGCTTGCCAGATCTGGTGAGGCGACATTACAACCTCCAGCCAGACTTGAATCAGCAATAAACCAATGAAGCACGCCAGGCCGAGGCCGACGGTGATGGCTGCCATATCTGCCAGTTTGACGATCGCCACCAGCACGCCCATGAAGTAAACCTCGAGCATCCCCCATTCGCGTATATGGTGATAAATGCGATAGAGCAACAAACCGTAGCTGCGCCCGACATCAAAACGGATACTCAACAATACGGCCAGTTGGCACAGCAGCTTGAGCAGCGGGATCCCCATGCTGCACAGGAATACAATCACTGAAACGCTTTGCATGCCCGTGTCAAAAAGGGCGACAACGCCGCTCCAGACAGTGTCTTGCGAAGACTGCCCGAGTAGATGGAGCTGCATGATGGGTAAAAAGTTCGCCGGAATAAACAACAACAAGGCGGCTATGACCAGTGCGAGACTGCGCTGTACGACGTTATACCGATTGGCATAAAGCTCGTAGCCGCAGCGCGGGCACAGGGCTTTTTCGCCATGGGCGAGTTCTGGCTTACGCATGAGCAAGTCGCACTCATGGCAGGCAACCAGATTTTCCAGTGGTAATTCTGACAGCTCTTTGGCGTCAACCGAATCCGGCATAAGCGCTCTGACTCTGAAAAAGTTGGACCTATTCTAGTGTCCCGGGACAAAAATAACTGCGCCAATTTGTGCTCGATTGAGCATGCTTTTTCCACGCCAAAAACAAAACCCCTACCTGCATACGCAGATAGGGGTTTCGGAATTTAATCTTGACGATGACCTACTCTCACATGGGGAAACCCCACACTACCATCGGCGATGCATCGTTTCACTTCTGAGTTCGGGATGGGATCAGGTGGTTCCAACGCTCTATGGTCGTCAAGAAATTCGGGTACTGAGTCGTGACCAGTTGGCCTCGCTTCAGCAAATTGGGTATGTGATAGCTTCGGTGTTTTGTGAGTCTTTCGAACTTTCGGTTCGTTTCGTCTTCACACACCGCAATCTGGTTGCTCTGGATTAGAGAGCCGACGCAAATTGCTTGGGTGTTATATGGTCAAGCCTCACGGGCAATTAGTATTGGTTAGCTCAACGCCTCACAGCGCTTACACACCCAACCTATCAACGTCGTAGTCTTCGACGGCCCTTCAGGGGACTCAAGGTCCCAGTGAGATCTCATCTTGAGGCAAGTTTCCCGCTTAGATGCTTTCAGCGGTTATCTTTTCCGAACATAGCTACCCGGCAATGCCACTGGCGTGACAACCGGAACACCAGAGGTTCGTCCACTCCGGTCCTCTCGTACTAGGAGCAGCCCCTCTCAAATCTCAAACGTCCACGGCAGATAGGGACCGAACTGTCTCACGACGTTCTAAACCCAGCTCGCGTACCACTTTAAATGGCGAACAGCCATACCCTTGGGACCGGCTTCAGCCCCAGGATGTGATGAGCCGACATCGAGGTGCCAAACACCGCCGTCGATATGAACTCTTGGGCGGTATCAGCCTGTTATCCCCGGAGTACCTTTTATCCGTTGAGCGATGGCCCTTCCATACAGAACCACCGGATCACTAAGACCTACTTTCGTACCTGCTCGACGTGTCTGTCTCGCAGTCAAGCGCGCTTTTGCCTTTATACTCTACGACCGATTTCCGACCGGTCTGAGCGCACCTTCGTACTCCTCCGTTACTCTTTAGGAGGAGACCGCCCCAGTCAAACTACCCACCATACACTGTCCTCGATCCGGATAACGGACCTGAGTTAGAACCTCAAAGTTGCCAGGGTGGTATTTCAAGGATGGCTCCACGCGAACTGGCGTCCACGCTTCAAAGCCTCCCACCTATCCTACACAAGCAAATTCAAAGTCCAGTGCAAAGCTATAGTAAAGGTTCACGGGGTCTTTCCGTCTAGCCGCGGATACACTGCATCTTCACAGCGATTTCAATTTCACTGAGTCTCGGGTGGAGACAGCGCCGCCATCGTTACGCCATTCGTGCAGGTCGGAACTTACCCGACAAGGAATTTCGCTACCTTAGGACCGTTATAGTTACGGCCGCCGTTTACCGGGGCTTCGATCAAGAGCTTCGCGTTAGCTAACCCCATCAATTAACCTTCCGGCACCGGGCAGGCGTCACACCCTATACGTCCACTTTCGTGTTTGCAGAGTGCTGTGTTTTTAATAAACAGTCGCAGCGGCCTGGTATCTTCGACCGGCGTGGGCTTACGGAGCAAGTCCTTCACCCTCACCGGCGCACCTTCTCCCGAAGTTACGGTGCCATTTTGCCTAGTTCCTTCACCCGAGTTCTCTCAAGCGCCTTGGTATTCTCTACCCAACCACCTGTGTCGGTTTGGGGTACGGTTCCTGGTTATCTGAAGCTTAGAAGCTTTTCTTGGAAGCATGGCATCAACCACTTCGTCACCCAAAGGGTAACTCGTCATCAGCTCTCGGCCTTAAGATCCCGGATTTACCTAAGATCTCAGCCTACCACCTTAAACTTGGACAACCAACGCCAAGCTGGCCTAGCCTTCTCCGTCCCTCCATCGCAATAACCAGAAGTACAGGAATATTAACCTGTTTTCCATCGACTACGCTTTTCAGCCTCGCCTTAGGGACCGACTAACCCTGCGTCGATTAACGTTGCGCAGGAAACCTTGGTCTTTCGGCGTGGGTGTTTTTCACACCCATTGTCGTTACTCATGTCAGCATTCGCACTTCTGATACCTCCAGCAAGCTTCTCAACTCACCTTCACAGGCTTACAGAACGCTCCTCTACCGCATCACCCGAAGGTGATACCCGTAGCTTCGGTGTATGGTTTGAGCCCCGTTACATCTTCCGCGCAGGCCGACTCGACTAGTGAGCTATTACGCTTTCTTTAAAGG
>NZ_CP077078.1:5487500-5792500 GCF_019139795.1 Pseudomonas azerbaijanorientalis
TCGCCTCATCCTTGATGTTGATCGCCTCCCACTTGGTAGCGGGAAGTTTTTCGCTGAACCAGGAAGGCGCCTTGCCGGATTCGACATCCGGGTAACGTGCAGCATCGCCAGCGCTGGCCCATTGCGGCAGGCTGCCCAGGGCGAAGCCCGCAACCGCGGCGCCGAGCACATTGCGTCGAGAAAGATAGAGGGATTCAGGCGTGACGTCCGACTCATGACAGTCGGAGGTTCTGGTGACTTTGATCAGCATGGTGACTCCGCAGCTCTGGAGGACAGACGCACCTATAGACTGCGGAGTATGAGGGAAATTACGCGTTCTTGTTACGGCGAAGACGTAACAGGTATTGAACGGGGCCGGAGGCTGCATAGGCGAGAAATACCAGCAGCAGGATGCGCGGCGGATCACTGAACACCACTGCAAACACCAGCACCACAGCGAGAATCGCCACGAACGGCACGCGCCCTTTCAGATCCAGCTCCTTGAAGCTGTTGTACTTGATGTTGCTGACCATCAGCATGCCGGCCGCAGCCACCATCAGCGCAACCAGGAAGGACATCTTCGACCCCTGGATACCGTAATCGCTGAACGCCCAGACGATGCCTGCAACAACACCCGCCGCCGCCGGGCTGGCCAGGCCGATAAAGTAGCGCTTGTCCGCCGTACCGACCTGAGTGTTGAAACGTGCGAGACGCAGCGCCGCACCCGCGACATAAACGAAGGCGACCATCCAGCCAACCTTGCCCATGTCACCCAGAGCCCAACCGAAGGCCAGCAATGCCGGTGCGACACCAAAGGCAACCATGTCCGACAGCGAGTCGTACTCGGCACCAAAGGCGCTCTGGGTATTGGTCATACGGGCCACGCGGCCATCAAGGCCATCGAGCACCATCGCAACGAAGATGGCGATGGCCGCAAACGCGAAATACTTGCTCGCATTGACCGCATCACCTGCACTCAGGGCCGCCTGGGCGCTCATCGAGTTGATGATGGAGTAAAACCCTGCGAACAGGTTCGCAGTGGTAAACAGGTTCGGCAGAAGATAGATACCACGATGCCGGACTTTACGACCTTCAGCGTCATGGCCCTCCTCGACATGTTCATCGATGGGCAGCAGGCTTTCGGCGTCAGAAGCCTGGTTTGGCTCTTCGGGGCGTTCGCTCATGGACATTACCTTGCAACGGGGTGGAAAGTTTGGACAGGTGTCTGGGACGACGGTTCGGCCGCAAACGATGCAGCTTTATACCAGAACCGGTCTCCCAAACGAAAAAACGCGGCCTAAGCCGCGTTTTTCGTACAAGGGCGTGACTTAGTTTTTAGCTTTGTCGACGATCTTGTTGGCACCGATCCACGGCATCATGGAGCGCAGTTGCTCGCCGATGATTTCGATACCGTGAGCGGCGTTGTTACGACGCTTGGCGGTCATCGAAGGATAGCCGGTAGCGCCTTCGCTGATGAACATCTTGGCGTATTCGCCGTCCTGAATACGTTTCAGGGCGTTGCGCATGGCCTGACGGGACTCGGCGTTGATAACTTCCGGGCCGGTCACGTACTCGCCGTATTCGGCGTTGTTGGAGATCGAGTAGTTCATGTTGGCGATACCGCCTTCGTACATGAGGTCAACGATCAGCTTCAGTTCGTGCAGGCACTCGAAGTAGGCCATTTCTGGCGCGTAACCAGCTTCAACCAGGGTTTCGAAACCGGCTTTTACCAGTTCAACGGTACCGCCACACAGAACGGCTTGCTCGCCGAACAGGTCGGTTTCGGTCTCGTCCTTGAAAGTGGTTTCGATGATGCCGGTACGACCGCCGCCAACGCCGGCAGCGTAGGACAGCGCAACGTTCTTGGCGTTGCCCGAGGCGTCCTGGTAGATAGCGATCAGGTCAGGGATACCGCCGCCCTTCACGAATTCGGAACGTACGGTGTGGCCTGGAGCCTTCGGCGCGATCATGATCACGTCGAGGTCAGCGCGCGGCACAACCTGGTTGTAGTGGATCGCGAAGCCGTGGGAGAAGGCCAGGGTGGCGCCTTTCTTGATGTTCGGCTCGATTTCGTTCTTGTACAGGGAGGACTGGAACTCGTCCGGGGTCAGGATCATGACCAGGTCGGCAGCCGCAACAGCGGAAGCAACGTCGGTCACTTTCAGGCCGTGGGCTTCTGCCTTGGCAACGGTAGCCGAACCTTTACGCAGGCCAACAGTCACGTCAACGCCGGAGTCTTTCAGGTTGCACGCCTGAGCGTGGCCTTGGGAACCGTAACCGATGATGGCAACTTTCTTGCCCTGGATGATCGACAGGTCGCAGTCTTTATCGTAGAAAACTTTCATGAATTTCCCCTATATCAGGCCGTTCAGGCCGTTCGCTAATTTGGTTTAGATGCTGAGTACTTTGTCGCCGCGGGCAATGCCGGTCACGCCGCTACGGACGGTTTCCAGAATCGAGGCGGTGCCGATGGACTGAATGAAGCTGTCGAGCTTGTCGCTGGTACCGGTCAGTTGAACGGTATACACGCTGGCGCTGACATCTACGATCTGCCCACGGTAAATATCGGTAGTGCGCTTGATCTCGGCGCGCTGGGCGCCGGTGGCCTTGACCTTGACCAACATCAGTTCGCGCTCGATGTGAGCACTTTCCGACAGGTCGACCAGTTTTACCACTTCGATCAGCTTGTTCAGGTTCTTGGTGATCTGCTCGATGACTTCATCGTGACCGACAGTGGTCAGCGTCAGACGCGACAGGGTCGGGTCTTCGGTTGGGGCCACGGTCAGGCTTTCGATGTTGTAGTTGCGCTGCGAGAACAGGCCAACCACGCGAGACAGAGCGCCGGGTTCGTTTTCCAGAAGCAAGGAAATAATGTGCCGCATGATTAAGTACGCTCCGTCTTGCTCAGCCACATATCGCGCATGGAGCCGTCTTTGATCTGCATCGGATAGACGTGCTCGCTGGTGTCGACCGAAATGTCGATCACCACCAGGCGATCTTTCATGGCGAACGCCTCTTCCATCTTCGACTTCAAGTCCTTCGAATCGGTGATACGCACGCCAACGTGACCGTAAGCCTCTGCCAGTTTGACGAAGTCAGGCAACGATTCCATATAGGAATGGGAGTGACGACTGCCGTAGCTCATGTCCTGCCACTGGCGAACCATGCCCAGCACACCGTTGTTCAGGATTACGATCTTGACCGGCAAACCGTATTGCAGGCAGGTCGAGAGCTCCTGAATGTTCATCTGGATGCTGCCCTCGCCGGTGACGCAAACGACGTCGTCATCCGGGAAGCTCAACTTGATGCCCATGGCCGCCGGGAAACCGAAGCCCATGGTGCCCAGGCCACCGGAGTTGATCCAGCGGTTCGGCTTGTTGAACGTGTAGTACTGCGCCGCGAACATCTGGTGCTGACCCACGTCAGAGGCTACAAAGGCATCGCCCTTGGTCACTTCGCACAGGGTTTCGATCACGGCCTGCGGCTTGATGACACTGCCGTCGCCCTTGTCATAAGGGAACAGGCCACGATCACCGCGCCACTCATCGACTTGCTTCCACCAGCTGGCAACGGACTCCTTGTTCGGGGTCTCGCCGATTTCCTTGAGGATCGCGACCATTTCGGTCAGGACACTCTCGACCGGACCCACGATAGGCACGTCGGCCTTGATGGTCTTGGAGATCGAAGCCGGGTCGATGTCGATGTGAATGATCTTGGCGTTCGGGCAGAACTTCGACGCGCCGTTGATGACACGGTCGTCGAAACGCGCGCCGACAGCGAGGATCACGTCAGCATGGTGCATCGCCAGGTTGGCGGTGTAGCTGCCGTGCATGCCGAGCATGCCGATGAACTGACGGTCGGTGCCAGGGTAGCCACCGAGACCCATCAGGGTATTGGTCACTGGCAGGTTGAGCATCTTCGCCAGTTCGGTCAGTGGTGCGGAACCACCGCCGAGGATCACGCCGCCGCCCGAGTACAACACAGGACGCTTGGCCGCCAGGAGCATTTCTGCCGCCTTGCGGATTTGACCGGAGTGACCGCGAACAGCCGGGCTGTAGGAACGGAGCTTGGCTTTTTTCGGGAAGACGTATTCGAACTTCTCGGCCGGGTTGGTCATGTCTTTCGGAATATCGACAACGACCGGACCAGGGCGACCGGATTGCGCCAGGTAGAAGGCTTTCTTCATGACTTCCGGGATTTCCGACGCGTGCTTGATCATGAAGCTGTGTTTCACGATCGGCCGGGAGATACCGATCATGTCGGTTTCCTGGAATGCGTCGGTGCCAACCATGGTGCTCGGTACCTGGCCGGAAATGACCACCATCGGAATGGAGTCCATGTAGGCCGTGGCAATACCGGTGATGGCGTTTGTCGCGCCCGGCCCGGAAGTCACCAGTACCACACCGGCTTTACCGGTGGCACGGGCGTAGCCGTCAGCCATATGGGTAGCCGCTTGCTCGTGACGAACCAGGATGTGGGTCACTTCCGGTTCTTTGAACAGGGCATCGTAGACATGAAGAAGAGCACCACCCGGGTACCCGTAGATATATTTGACGCCTTCGTCGCGCAAAAAGCGGACGAGCATCTCACCGCCAGATAAAAGCTCCACGTTGCTCACCTCTAAAACGCCAGAATACCGCCCACGAAAAATAGGACGGGTCTTAATAGGTTTACTTCTCGGCAGAGCATGAGCGACGGTGGTCGCCGACTACGTCAGCACTGACTGAGCAAGTATTGGGATCGTCCCAAGTGTTGCGGGGCTTTCCCACCCAGCGCGAGGTAACGCGTTGCGGGTGTAACAGGTCGACGCGGATATGCGCCTCATGATCTGCTGAGAGGGTCTGCTTCTGGCAGTCCCTGTACAGCGGACTTTGGATTCTTCTGTTTCGCCCTTCGCAAGTCAAGTCGTCTATGAGCTTTATTCTACTAAGCACATGAGAACGCAAGAAAAAACCCGTAAATCAGCCCCGTGTTAGCTTCGATTGCGCAACTTTTGGCAAAAAATTGGCACGCGCATGCACTTACCCTGCAGTAGCCGACAAAATAGAGAGAGATTGTGGACAACTGCTAGCGGACACTGGCAGCTTCTGGCTCAGCGAGAGGCGGTGATCAACTGATCAAACTCTTTTAGCAATACCTGCAACTGCCGATCCTTGCCCTGGACATTGCGTCCGGCAAAGACCATTTCAGCCATTTCCTGAATGCCCGAAGCATTGGGTAGCGGCAGATCCTGCTCGAGGATCATCTTCATGCGCGGCAGGAAGATCCATTGCAGCCATTGCTCGAAATCCAGTGTATCAACCGAAAACGGCTCGACACTGGAAAGCGCTTCGGCCGATGGCGAGACTTCATCCCACCATCCTTGCATCCGCAACTCGCGCTCGATCAACAGCAGTTGATCGGCGATTTTCAGAAAGCGCGCATCCATCACAGCGTTACCTTGGCCTTCTGGCGCGCCAGTGCGGCGCCCTGGGAGTCACCCTGTTTTTCACGCGCCTGGGCAATCAGCTCCCACAAGTTGGCCTGAAGGGCCGGACGCCCATTGGCCAAGGTCAGCCCACGGCGAGCGAACTGCTCGGCCTGGGCTGCATCGCCTTGCGCCATCCGCACCTGCGCCAGGCGGTACAGCACCTGCGGTTCACGCGGAGCAACGCGCTGGGCGCGTTCAAGGCTGGAAGAGGCACCGTTGAGATCACCGCTCGCCTGTTGCTGCTGAGCGGTGGTCAGCAAAGCCAGTACCGGGCCGTCCAGCTGCTCGTCGGCAGAGAGCCCGCCCGAGCTGGCCGACGGAATCCCGCTTGGCGACGACGGCATGCTGTAGCTGCCCTGGTTGATCGGCGCCGGCTGTACCGGCGACGTGTCAATCGGCCCCGGCGTGATCGGCCCCGGGGTAATAGGCGTGGTGCTGATTGGCGTTGAAGTCGTCGCAGCGCCTGGCACCATCACCACGACGCCGCTGTCACCTTGCGGAATCGCCTGGGTCTGCGACTGACCTTGTACAGGGCGCTTGACGGTCGTCTGGCGGAAGCCGCCATTGGCCGAGATCCGCTCACTGTTGGACACCGCGGTGCCGGAATCTACAACCGGAATCGAACCGCGTTGGACGGTAGAACAACCGCTGAGCAAAGCTACGGCGGCAACCGCTGGAATCAACCACTTGTTCACTTGAAATCCTCTTTGCTTAATTCATCCAGCCCTTGACCCAGTCCATCACCGACTCCGCAGGGTTTTCACCACCGCAAGCGGCGCCGGGAGGCGGTTCGCTGCCGCGAATATACGGCATCTGCACGGCACCGGGGCAACCGGCGTCAGAACCTTGTCCGGTTCGCGAATCCACCCAGGCCTGAACGATATTATCCGGCTGCGGCATGTCCAGCGGCAACGGGTCGGCCTTGCGCATGAAGCTGGTCCAGACCTGCAAGGCCCCGGTGGCGCCAGTGAATGGCGTCTTGCCGTTGTCATCGCGCCCCAGCCAGACCACCGCCAGCAAGTCCTGGCTGAAACCGGCAAACCAACTGTCTCGCGAGTCGTTACTGGTGCCGGTTTTACCCGCGAGAGTCAGTGTTCTTGGCAACACGTTATAAACCGAGCTGCCGGTACCTTCTCGCATCACGCGCTGCATGGCGCTCTGGATCAGGTAAATGGAGGCCGGATCGAAACGCTGCTGAATCTGGAACGGGTAACGCTTGAGCGGCTCGCCTTCGGCGGTCAGTACGCTGCGAATCCCGCGCATCGGCGTATTGAACCCACCGTTGGCGAGGGTCTGGTACATGGTCGCCACTTCGATGGGCGTCATCCCGCCAGCACCGAGCAACATCGACGGGAAGGCCGGGAATTCACGAGACACCCCCAGGCGCTCCACCGTCTTCAGGACGTTCGGCACACCGACCGCCAAGCCTAGGCGCGCGGTCGACAGGTTGTAGGAATGCGCCAAACCCTGATAGAGGAAGACGGTACCGTGAGAACGACGATCGTAGTTCTGCGGCTTCCAGACCTGGCCGTCGGCGCCCTTGACCGAGAAGGACTCGTCCGACAGCCAACTGGTCAACGTGTACTGGCTCGGCTTCTCCAGCGCGGTCAGGTACACAGCCGGTTTGATCAACGAGCCGATCGGCCGCACAGCATCCAGCGCCCGGTTGAACCCGGCAAAACTGGCCTGGCGACTGCCGATCATGGCCTGTACTTCGCCAGTCTCCGGGTTGGTCACGACCATCGCCGCTTCAACATCATCAGACCCCTTGCGCCCGGCCAGGCGCTTGAAGGTGTCGTTGACCGAGGCTTCAGCCTTCATCTGCAGGATCGGGTCGAAACTGGTGAAGATGCGCAGGCCTTCCTCGGTCAAGTCTTCGTCGCGATAGTCTTCGCGCAACTGACGCTTGACCAGATCGAGGAATCCGGGGAACGAGCTGTCCGCCAGACTGCCGCGTTTGGTCACACCCAGCGGCATTTTCTTCGCCGCCTCAACCTGCTCGGCAGTCGCGACGCCCTGCTCCTGCAGCACATCGAGTACCAGGTTGCGCCGCTCAAGGGCACGTTCCGGATAACGACGCGGGTTGTAGGAAGACGGCCCTTTGACCATCCCCACCAGCAGTGCGACTTGATGCAGCTTGAGCTCGGCCAGCGGCTGGCTGAAGAAGAACTGGCTGGCCAGACCGAAACCGTGCACCGCGCGCTGACCGTCCTGCCCGATAAACACTTCGTTGAGGTAAGCCTCAAGGATTTCGCGTTTGTTATAATGCAGTTCAAGCAACAGCGCCATCATCGCTTCGGTGAGTTTGCGGCTCAGGCTGCGCTCGTTGGTCAGGTAGAAGTTCTTGACCAACTGCTGAGTCAGGGTACTGCCACCCTGACGCATGCGGCCGGATGAACCGTTGACCCAGATCGCTCGGGCGATCGACTTCGGTGAAACACCAAAGTGATGATAAAAATCGCGGTCCTCGACAGCCACCAGCGTTTCCAGCAGATACGGCGGCACCTGATCGATTTTGATCAGAATCCGGTCTTCGAGGTTTTTCGGGTACAGGCCACCGATCAGCAGCGGTTCCAGGCGTACCACCGACAGCTTCGAGCCTTTTGCCCCCGCCAACTCGGCCACGTAATCGCCGGAGAAACGCACCCGCACCGGTTGCGCTTGCTCCATGCCTTCATAGAACTGGAAGCCACGGGTGTTCAGGTCAACGGTATTGCCGTTGACCGACGCCGCGCCCGGGCCGTTGGCCACGCTTTCACGGCGATAGCCCAGGGCATCGAGCTCGGTCAGGAAATCATCCCTGCTCAGCTTTTGTCCGACGAACAGCTCGAGCGGACGTGCGTAAACCTTGGCCGGAATCGTCCAGCGCTTGCCGGAGAACTTCTCCTGGACGATTGCATCAAGGTAAACGGCGAATCCGGCCAGCACTACCAGGCCGACCAGACTGAGTTTAATGGCCCAGCCCAGCCACGGGCGCAGGCCCCTGGAGGGTGGTTTTTTGGGGGTGCGGGGAGTTCGAGTACGAGTCATGGCGGCGGATTATACGCACTTTATTGATACTCAACAGGAGCGCTCCGAGGTTTGCGTCAAGCGGACTTGCAGCCATAATGACGGCCTTGATTTTCCAGACTCTGAAGGATCGCCTGTGAGCCAGACCTTGATCGCTGCCCTGCAAAACCCTGCCCTCTACCCGCACCCGGTAGAAGGATTCCAGGTCATCGAAACCCATATCTCCTGGGTCATTCTCACCGGCCCCTTCGCTTATAAAGTGAAGAAACCGGTCAACTTCGGTTTTCTCGACTTTACCGGCCTTGAGGCTCGCGAGCATTTTTGCACTGAAGAACTGCGCCTGAACCAGCGCCTGACCAACGATTTGTACCTGGAAGTGTTGCCCGTCACCGGCAGCGCCGAGGCTCCGCAATTGGGCGGCGAAGGGCCAGCCATCGAATATCTGCTGAAGATGCGCCAGTTCCCGCAAAGCGGACTACTGAGTACCCTGCAAGCCAATGGCGAATTGACCACTGCGCACATCGACGAGATGGCCGAGCAAATCGCCCGCTTCCACCTCAGCGCCCCCAAAGTGCCGGCCGGGCACGAAGCCGGCACCCCGGACAGCGTCATGGCGCCAGTACGCCAGAACTTCGAGCAGATTCGCCCGTTCCTTAGCGATAAAGCCGACCTGTTGCAACTCGACGCCCTGCAAGCCTGGGCCGAAAGCAGCTTCGAACGCCTCAAACCACTGCTCACCCAGCGCAAGGCCGAAGGCTTCATTCGCGAATGCCACGGTGATATCCACTTGGGTAACGCAACCGTGATCGACGGCAAGGTCGTGATCTTCGACTGCATCGAATTCAACGAGCCGTTCCGTTTTACCGACGTTTATGCCGACACCGGCTTCCTGGCGATGGACCTGGAAGATCGTGGCCTGAAGTGTCTGGCGCGCCGTTTCGTCAGCCAGTACCTGGAGCTGACCGGCGACTATCGCGGCCTCGAGCTGCTGAACTTCTATAAAGCCTACCGCGCCCTGGTTCGCGCCAAGGTCGCCCTGTTCAGCATGCCGGCCGACGCCACTGCGGTGCAGCGTGCCACGACCCTGCGCCAGTACCGCAACTACGCCAACCTTGCGGAAAGCTACAGCACCATTCCTTCGCGCTTCATGGCCATTACCAGCGGCGTTTCCGCAGTCGGTAAGAGCCATGTCGCCATGCGCCTGGTCGAAGCCCTGGGCGCGATTCGCCTGCGCTCCGATGTCGAGCGCAAGCGCCTGTTCGGCGAGCAGACCGTCGAGAATGATGTACAGGCCGGCATCTATAGCGCCGACGCCAGTGCGGCGACCTATGCCCGCCTGCACGACATCGCCGACGTCATTCTGCATGCGGGCTTCCCGGTGGTGGTCGACGCCACTTACCTCAAGCGTGAGCAGCGTGACAGTGCGGCGAAGGTGGCCGAGGCCACGGGTGCCCCCTTCCTGATCCTCGACTGCAATGCACCACAGGCCGTGATCGAAAGCTGGCTGGCCGCACGCCAGGCCGACAAAAAGGACCCGTCCGACGCCACGCTGGCCGTAATCGAAGCCCAACAAGCCAGCCGCGAGGCGCTGACCCCCGCAGAAATCCTCTGCAGCAAGCGCGTCCAGACCAATGAAAGCGGGACTCTCGATACCGTTGTGGAACAGATTCGCCAGCGCCTGCCGGGCCTGTAAAAACTATTTCAGTCGTGAGGCCCTCGCAGGCCTCACGGCTGTTAAACAGTGGCACTATACTGGCGTCATAAAACCATCAGGTGATGCGACATGAGCCAGCCAAAACTTCTCGACACACCGCTTTATGCCCTGCTGCACAAAGACGACATCAGAGGCTTCAACAGTGAGCGCCCCAAGGATGGCCCCATCGACATGGCGGGTGGCGATTTCCGGGGGCTGGACCTGCGCGAACTGAATGCCGACGGCGTGGATTTCAGCGACGCCTACTTCCGTTCCGCCGACTTGCGCGGCATCGATTTTCGCAAAGCGAACCTGGAAGGCGCGAGCCTGGCCCACGCGCAAATCTCCGGCACCTACTTTCCAGTGGAACTGAGTGCCGACGAAATCCTCATGTCGATGAACTTCGGCACACGGTTGCGCTACCGTACCCGCTGATCATCGTTGCCGACTGACACGTCCAGTGCCCTCCCCCTGCACTGGACTACAGGGATGTTCACCCGCAATTCCCGACTGTTCCCCACCTCTTCCTCCCTCGTTCGCAGACTTTTCACGCCCTGCCAATGCCCATCTCTTAGAAGCGTTTGCGTCGAAAACGAGCAAACAATCACGCTTTTCCTGCTGATGGCTACACTCCTCAGAAGATTGCCCACGCTCTCCATTCGGCCATCGCAAGGAGGCTTGATGAATGATGAACTGCAACACCTGAAGAATCTTGGCAAGACGTCAGCGCAATGGCTGCATGCCGTGGGCATCCATAGCGCATCGGACTTGCGTCGCCTCGGGGCGGTGGATGCTTATCGGGCCGTGCGTACGCGCGGTTTTCGGGCGTCCAAGGTGTTGTTGTACGCCATTGAAGGCGCCTTGATGGACGTCCACTGGAATGACATCCCTGCCGAGCGCAAGGAAGCGTTGAACAAACAACTGGAAGCCATTTCTTCACGTCACAAGAACTGATCAGACAAGTATTCCCGAAGCTTTGCATCCTGAAACCCAATGATTACGGGGCCTGCAGAAGTAAATTCGGCGAATCACCAAGAAATCGAAAAACAGCGGTTGACTTGGTAATGAGAATCGATATTATTACCACAACTGGTCGCGAGACTGGTCGATTTTCTGAAAAGCCCTTGGTTCGGACTCTCAGATTATCTCCTCATCAGGCTAATCACGGTTATTTGACCCGGCTCTTGCCGGGTCTTTTTTTGCCTGTGGAAAAGTACTGACGGGGCCGGCGATACCGATCACCACAACGCGGGTGGTCAGACGTATGACAGTTTCAGGGGCATCGAATGACCAGGCCAAGTATCCTCGACGACAGGCACTTGTCCCCGGCGGACAAGACGGCCATTTGATCGCATTTAACCGTCAAGCCCGGACATATCCGGTCACGAGTTGCGGGACAGAGGATAGAGATGAAGTTGCTTTGCGCAGGTGCCGAACTGGTGAATGACAGCAGTCGCGGTTTCGACATTGACGGCCAAAAGCTTTTTGCGGTGCGCCGCAGCGGTCAGGTCCATGTCTACATCAACCGCTGCCCGCACCGGGGCGTCGCTTTGGAGTGGCATCCCGACCAGTTTCTCGACCCGAGCAACAGCCTGATCCAGTGCGCCACCCATGGCGCACTGTTCCTGATCGAAGACGGTGAATGCGTCGCCGGCCCTTGCGCGGGGCAAGCCTTGACCAGAGTGGCCTGTCGCGAGGACGAACAAGGGATCTGGATCAGCCTTTAGCCGCCCGGCAACACATCCAGACGCCGGTCGACCAGCATCTCTTCGTGGCTCAACCGCACACCGTAAGCCAACACCTCGACCCCACATTCAATAGCCTCACGCAAGGCCTGCGCATAAGCCGCATCGATTTCCTGCGCCGGGCGTACGGCCTCGATGCCGGTCAGGCAAACACAGTACAGCTGCACCGCGCGAATACCGTCCCTGGCCAAGTGGGCCAGCTCCCGCAGATGCTTGGCACCACGCTGGGTGACTGCATCCGGAAACGCCGCCACCGCCGTACCGTCGAAACCCAGGGTCACGCTTTTGACCTCGACGTAGGCAGGCCCTTCGGGGAAATCGAGCCGGAAATCAATACGACTGTTTTCCTGACCATAAGCCACTTCGCGCTTGAGCCCGGTAAAGCCGTTCAATTCGGTGATGACGCCCGCTCGCAGCGCCTCTTCGACCAAACCATTGGCACGGGCGGTGTTCACGCAAAACAACCGACCTTGCGGGGTTTCGCCGATCTCCCAGGTGCCGGGCAACTTGCGTTTCGGGTCGTTGGAGCGGCTGAACCAGACCTGCCCGCCTTCGACCTGACAATTGAGCATCGAGCCTGTATTCGGGCAGTGAATAGTCAGCAACTCGCCGTCAACGGTTTCGATATCGGCGAGAAAACGCTTGTAGCGTCGAATCAGGCGACCTTCTTCGAGGGGGGGATGAAATCGCATCAGCCTTGCCAGCTCCGCAACCCACGGGCAATGCGCTCGACCGCTTCCTGCAAACGCTCGAGATTTTGCGTGTAGGCGAACCGTACATGATGCCCGGCCTGATAACGCCCGAAATCCAGCCCCGGAGTGAAGGCCACATGCTCGGTTTCGAGAAAATATTTACAGAACGCGAAGGCATCGCCGCCAAACTTGCTGATATCGGCGTACAAGTAGAATGCCCCTTCCGGCTCCACGGCAATGCCGAAGCCCAATTCACGCAAGGCCGGCAGCAGGTAATCCCGACGTCGGCCAAATTCGGCGCGACGCTCTTCAAGAATACTGATGGTTGCCGGCTCGAAGCAGGCGAGCGCGGCGTGCTGCGCCATGCTTGGAGCGCTGATATAAAGATTCTGGGCGAGCTTTTCCAGCTCACCGACGGCAGCGTCCGGGGCCACCAGCCATCCCAACCGCCAACCGGTCATGCCGAAGTACTTTGAAAAACTGTTCAGCACAAAGGCACTGTCGTCGACTTCCAGCACGCTGGCCGCATCGGTGCCGTAGGTCAGGCCGTGATAGATCTCGTCGACCACCAGATGACCATGGCGCTCCTTGATCGCGACAGACAACTTCGCCAGTTCGTCGCGGGTCAGGATCGTGCCGGTCGGATTGGCTGGCGACGCCACCAATGCGCCCACGCTGTCGTGATCCCAATGACGCTCGATCAGGCCAGGCGTCAATTGATAACGCACCTCCGGACCGACCGGCACCAATTGCGCCGCGCCTTCGACCAGTCGCAGGAAGTGCCGGTTACAGGGGTAGCCCGGGTCTGCCAGCAGCCAGTGCTTGCCGGGGTCTACCAGCAAAGCACTGGCCAGCAGCAACGCGCCGGACCCGCCGGGTGTGATGAGGATGCGTCGAGGGTCGATGTTCAAGCCATAACGCTGCTGATAAAAGCCCGAAATGGCCTCACGCAGCTCCGGAATGCCGCGCGCGGCAGTGTAACGGGTCTTCCCCGCTGCCAGCGCAGCCTGGCCGGCCTGGATGATCGGTTCGGCGGTGGTGAAGTCCGGCTCGCCGATTTCCAGGTGGATCACATCGTGGCCGGCCGCCTGCAATTCATTGGCCCGCGCCAACAACGCCATGACATGAAAGGGTTCGATCGCGCGACTGCGGGCACTGTAGGACTGAGCCATTGGCCTTCCTTCAACGGGGAAAAAAACCGATTCTACCCAAGCGCAGGAACGAGCGAGAACCTAAAGCGGTCAGAGGGCTTATTACCCTGACCACAAACGATTCAAGCGTGCGCGCAAGGTTTGACTAAAATCAATAGTTGAGCAGGGTTCCGGAGCCGCCAGACAACGGTTTGTCATCATTGGCAAGCACCATGAGCCGCAAGCTCGACATCCGGGAGTAGCGCGGCCCGAGTTGATCTGGTAAGTTCGCCCGCTTGCAGCCGCAGGGCCGGCAGGTGTCGGTGATGGAGCAATCCTGCGCAGATGGATTACAAGAGTAGAGGCGGTCTATTTCATGTCCACCCAAGCAAAGCAGCAAAACCAGGCAATCAGCGGCTTCGAGCCCTATGTTCAGAAAGCTGGCGAAGAGTACATGGGCGAGCCCATGCGCAAGCACTTCACCAAGGTCCTGAATCAGTGGAAAAAAGAGCTGATGGAAGGTGTCGACAAGACCGTGGACCACATGAAGGACGAAGCGGCCAACTTCCCTGATCCGGCAGACCGTGCCAGCCAGGAAGAGGAATTCGCCCTTGAACTGCGTGCCCGCGATCGTGAACGCAAGTTGATCAAGAAGATCGACAAGACACTTCAGCTGATCGAAGACGAAGAGTATGGCTGGTGTGAATCCTGCGGCATCGAGATCGGCGTCAAGCGCCTCGAAGCGCGTCCTACCGCCGACCTGTGCATCGACTGCAAGACCTTGGCGGAAATCAAGGAAAAGCAAGTCGGCAAGTAATTGCGACTTGAACGAAGAACGGAGCGTGCGAACGCTCCGTTTTTGTTTCTAAAATTTGCCTCAGCAGCAAACCTGTGGGAGCGGGCTTGCTCGCGAAAGCGGTGCGTCAACCTATATTGATGTTGAGGCTGATGGCCTCTTCGCGAGCAAGCCCGCTCCCACAAGGTGGTTAGCGCAAGCCTGGAAAAAGTAACACTGCCCTTATGACTGCCATCGCCTCACCCACCTACATCGGGCGCTTTGCCCCCACGCCCAGTGGCCATCTGCACTTCGGCTCGTTGGTCGCCGCATTGGCCTCCTACCTTGACGCGCGCTCGGTGGGCGGACGCTGGCTGATGCGCATGGAAGACCTTGATCCGCCCCGCGAGGAACCCGGCGCCCAGGCGGCCATTCTCAAGGCCCTGGAAAGCTATGGCTTCGAGTGGGATGGCAACCTGGTTCGCCAAAGCGAGCGGCACGACGCCTACGCCGAGGTGCTCAATCGCCTGTTCAATCACGGCCTGGCCTACGCCTGCACCTGCTCGCGCAAACAGCTGGAACCGTATCACGGGATTTACCCCGGACTGTGCCGCAATGCCGGCCATGGCGCCGATGATGCCGCCATCCGCCTGCGCGTACCGGAGCTGGAATACCACTTCCTCGACCGGGTGCAGGGCGAGTACCGCCAGCACCTGGGCCGGGAAGTCGGCGATTTCGTGATCCGCCGTCGCGACGGGCTCTACGCCTATCAACTTGCCGTGGTCCTGGACGATGCCTGGCAGGGCATCACCGATATCGTTCGGGGTGCCGACCTGCTGGATTCCACGCCCCGCCAGCTGTACCTGCAAGAACTGCTCGGCCTGCCGCAACCACGTTATCTGCATATCCCGCTGATTACTCAGCCCGATGGCAATAAACTCGGTAAATCCTACCGTTCGCCGCCGTTGACCGAGGATCAGGCAACGCCACTGTTGTTGCGGGCGCTGCGCGCGCTGGGACAGAACCCGGGAACCGAACTGATTGATGCCACGCCACGGGAAGTGCTGAACTGGGGCATTGCCCACTGGGATGCCTCGCTGATCCCGCGCACACTGAGCCTGCCCGAGGCACAGCTGTTGTGATCACACTTGCAGTGCCGCGCCCATCCGTTACCATCGCCGCACGTTTTCGGGCACGCACATAAAAAAGAGAGGCCGGGATGTACATCTATCGCTTGGTCCTGCTTTTGGTAGTGGGCATTTACCTGTTTTCCCCGGCCATCATGGATTGGTGGATCGACGCCACTGGCGCCTGGTATCGCCCTTATCTGCTCTGGCTGATTCTGATCGTCGTGACCTTCATCCTGCAGAGCCAAAAAGATGCCGATGAGCTTTAGCCTGACCCAGATGATCCTGATCAGCGCCGCGTACCTGGCGGTGCTGTTCGGTGTGGCCTGGATCAGTGAACGGGGCATGATTCCCCGGGCGATCATTCGCCACCCGCTGACCTACACCCTGTCACTGGGCGTCTATGCCAGTGCCTGGGCGTTTTACGGCACCGTGGGCCTGGCCTATCAGTACGGCTACGGCTTTCTATCCAGCTACCTGGGCGTTTCCGGGGCCTTTCTGCTGGCGCCGGTGTTGCTTTATCCGATCCTGAAGATCACCCGCACTTATCAACTGTCGTCCCTGGCGGACTTGTTCGCCTTCCGCTTCCGCAGCACCTGGGCCGGAGCGCTGACGACGATCTTCATGCTGGTCGGCGTATTGCCATTGCTGGCCCTGCAGATTCAGGCGGTCGCCGACTCCATCGGCATCCTCACCCGCGAGCCTGTACAAAATCGCGTGGCCCTGAGTTTCTGCGCACTGATCACGCTGTTCACGATTTTCTTCGGCTCCCGCCACATCGCCACCCGGGAAAAGCATGAAGGCCTGGTGTTCGCGATTGCCTTCGAATCGGTGATCAAGCTGATCGCCCTCGGCGGTGTCGGGTTGTATGCGCTTTACGGCGTGTTCGACGGCCCGCAACACCTTGAACTGTGGTTGCTGCAAAACCAGACCGCGCTCGCGGCCTTGCACACGCCTTTGCAGGAAGGCCCGTGGCGCACCCTGTTGCTGGTGTTCTTCGCCTCAGCGATCGTGATGCCGCACATGTATCACATGACCTTTACCGAAAACCTCAACCCGCGCTCGCTGGTCAGTGCGAGCTGGGGCCTGCCGCTGTTCCTGCTGCTGATGAGCCTGGCGGTGCCGCTGATTCTATGGGCCGGCCTGAAACTGGGCGCCACCACCAATCCGGAATACTTCACCCTGGGCATCGGCATCGCCGCCAACAGCAAGGCGCTGGCGTTGCTGGCCTATATCGGCGGGCTGTCTGCTGCCAGCGGCCTGATCATCGTCACCACACTGGCGCTGTCCGGGATGGCCTTGAACCACCTGGTACTGCCGCTTTATCAACCACCGGCCGAAGGCAATATCTACCGCTGGCTGAAGTGGACCCGCCGGGCGCTGATTGTCGCGATCATCATGGCTGGCTACGGCTTCTACCTGATGCTCGGTGCCGAACAGGACCTGGCCAACCTCGGCATCGTCGCTTTCGTCGCCACGCTGCAGTTCCTGCCGGGCGTGCTCTCGGTCCTGTACTGGCCGACCGCCAACCGTCGCGGCTTCATCGCCGGCTTGCTGGCGGGGATACTGGTGTGGCTGGTGACTATGTTGTTACCGCTGGTCGGTAACCTGCAGGGCTTCTACATTCCGCTGCTGAACATGATCTACGTGCTGGACGACACCAGCTGGCACATGGCGGCGATTGCCTCGTTGGCGGCCAACGTACTGATGTTCACCCTGATCTCGCTGTTCACCAACGCCAGCACCGAAGAGGCCAGCGCCGCCGAAGCCTGCGCCGTGGATAACGTGCGCCGCCCGCAACGCCGCGAACTGCACGCAGCCTCGCCCCAGGAATTCGCCACGCAGCTTGCAAAACCGCTGGGTGCAAAAGCGGCGCAGAAAGAAGTGGAACAGGCGCTGCGCGACCTTTATCTGCCATTCGACGAACGCCGACCCTATGCCCTGCGGCGCTTGCGTGACCGCATCGAAGCCAACCTCTCCGGCCTGATGGGGCCGAGCGTGGCCCAGGACATGGTCGAGACGTTCCTGCCCTACAAGGCTGGCGGCGAAAACTACGTGACCGAAGACATTCACTTCATCGAAAGCCGACTCGAGGACTACCACTCGCGCCTGACCGGCCTGGCCGCCGAACTCGATGCCCTGCGCCGCTATCACCGCCAGACCCTGCAGGAATTGCCGATGGGCGTTTGCTCGCTGGCGAAAGATCAGGAAATCCTCATGTGGAACAAGGCTATGGAGGAGCTGACCGGCATCGCCGCGCAGCGCGTGGTCGGTTCGCGCCTGAGCACCATTGCCGATCCGTGGAAAGAACTGCTGCAAGGCTTCATCAATCTGCCGGACGAGCACTTGCACAAGCAGCACCTGGCCCTCGACGGCCAGACACGCTGGCTGAACCTGCACAAAGCGGCAATCGACGAACCCCTGGCACCGGGTAACAGTGGCCTGGTGTTGCTGGTGGAAGACCTGACCGAAACCCAGATGCTCGAGGACAAGCTGGTGCACTCCGAGCGCCTGGCGAGCATCGGTCGCCTGGCGGCCGGCGTGGCCCATGAAATCGGCAACCCGATCACCGGTATCGCGTGCCTGGCGCAGAACCTGCGCGAAGAACGCGAGGAAGACGGCGAGCTGAAGGAGATCAGCGGCCAGATCCTCGAGCAGACCAAGCGTGTGTCGCGCATTGTCCAGTCGCTGATGAGCTTTGCCCATGCCGGCAGCCATCAGCACAGCGACGAGCCCGTCTGTCTGGCCGAAGTGGCTCAGGATGCCATCGGCCTGCTGGCACTGAACCGACGCAATTTCGAAGTGCAGTTCTACAACCTGTGCGACCCCGAGCACTGGGTCGAAGGCGACCCGCAACGGCTGGCCCAGGTGTTGATCAACCTGCTCTCAAACGCCCGTGACGCATCGCCTCCCGGCAGTGCGGTGCGGGTCAAGAGCGAAGCCGGCGAACACACGGTCGACCTGATCGTGGAGGACGAAGGCAGCGGTATTCCGTCGAGCATCATGGACCGATTGTTCGAACCTTTCTTCACCACCAAGGACCCAGGCGAAGGCACCGGTCTGGGCCTTGCACTGGTCTATTCCATCGTTGAAGAGCATTATGGACAAATCACCATCGACAGCCCGGCTGATGTTCAAAGCCAACGCGGCACCCGAATCAGGGTTACCTTGCCGCGTCATGTCGAAGCGACGTCCGCTGTGAACTGAGACCGTCGAGAGTATCGAATCAATGCCGCACATTTTGATCGTCGAAGACGAAACCATTATCCGCTCCGCCTTGCGCCGCCTGCTGGAACGCAACCAGTACCAGGTCAGCGAAGCCGGTTCAGTGCAGGAAGCACAAGAACGCTTCACCATTCCCTCGTTCGATCTGATCGTCAGTGACCTGCGCCTGCCGGGCGCGCCTGGCACAGAGTTGATCAAGCTCGCCCAAGGTACGCCGGTGCTGATCATGACCAGCTACGCGAGCCTGCGCTCGGCAGTCGACTCGATGAAAATGGGTGCGGTGGATTACATTGCCAAGCCATTCGACCACGACGAAATGCTGCAAGCCGCCGCACGAATCCTGCGTGACCGACAAACGGCACAAGCCGGTGGTGAAGCGGTTGCCGGCAAAGCCGCCAATGGTGCGGCGAAATCCGGTGCCGACAACAGCAACGGCGAGATCGGCATTATCGGCTCATGCCCGCCGATGCAGGACCTGTATGGCAAGATCCGCAAAGTCGCGCCGACCGATTCCAACGTGCTGATCCAGGGCGAATCGGGCACCGGTAAAGAACTGGTGGCCCGCGCCCTGCACAACCTGTCCAGACGCGCCAAGGCACCGATGATTTCGGTGAACTGCGCAGCCATTCCGGAAAGCCTGATCGAGTCCGAACTGTTCGGCCACGAAAAAGGCGCATTTACCGGCGCCAGCGCAGGGCGCGCCGGCCTGGTGGAAGCGGCGGACGGCGGCACCTTGTTCCTCGACGAAATTGGCGAACTGCCTCTGGAAGCCCAGGCTCGCCTGCTGCGCGTATTGCAGGAAGGCGAAATTCGCCGCGTAGGTTCGGTGCAGTCGCAAAAAGTCGATGTGCGCCTGATCGCCGCGACTCACCGTGACCTCAAGAGCCTGGCGAAGATCGGCCAGTTCCGCGAAGACTTGTATTACCGCCTCCACGTAATTGCGCTGAAGCTGCCAGCCCTGCGCGAACGCGGTGCGGACGTCAACGAAATCGCCAACGCCTTCCTGGCGCGGCAAAGTGCGCGAATCAACCGCACCGACCTGAAGTTCGCCGCGGATGCCGAGCAAGCCATTCGTCACTACTCCTGGCCGGGCAACGTTCGCGAACTGGAAAACGCCGTCGAGCGCGCCGTTATCCTGTGCGAAAGCCCGGAAATCTCCGCCGAGTTGCTGGGCATCGACATCGAACTGAGCGACCTGGAAGATGACGAATTCATTGGCCTGCCCCCACAACAGGGCAACGGCAATGCCAGCAACAACAATCACGAGCCGACCGAAGACCTCTCTCTGGAAGACTACTTCCAGCATTTCGTCCTCGAGCATCAGGACCACATGACTGAAACCGAACTGGCCCGCAAACTCGGGGTCAGCCGCAAATGCCTGTGGGAACGCCGTCAGCGCCTGGGCATCCCGCGACGCAAGACCGGGGTGGCCAGCGAAAGCTGAACCCCACCTGTCTCATGTGCGGGTAACACGTGACTTTGTGAAAAAACTGTTACCTCAGCTTTTTCACGTAACAGAAGCCGGGGCTTACGGTAACGAAGCCCCGGCTTTTTTTCGCCTTCGAAATGCCCGACAGCTGGCTTAACCCCTTGTTTTATTGGGCTTCACAAAAGTTGGCACGCACCCTGCTATATGTTTGGTACAAGAACAATAACAAGCAATGCAAAAGACAATAAAAATAAGACGAATCGACTCACGCACAATAAAAACAAGACGGCGAGAGGCGCAGCTAACTGATTCTTTTGGAGAGGCGTTGTATTTGGGGCTAGCCCCACGACCAGGCCGAGAACAACAAAAACTGTCCTAAGACAGAGCCTGTACTGGTTGGATCGAAAGATCACTGCAATTCAGCGACCAAAGCAATCCGTTTGCTCTTGGCTCCCGATTGGGAGGGTCATGAAGGAAAGCTTCATGGCAAGGGCACTTAACAAAAACAAAAAGCCCGAAACCAAAAATAAAAATAGAGCATGCAACTACTTCTTGGGGAGCTTCGGCTCCCCTTGTAGTTTCTGCGATTCAGCCCCCCACCTCCTACGGACCTACAGCTCATATCTGCTGTGTCCTACACCATCCCCCGACTAAATGCTAGAATCCCCGCCCATCATGCGGTCATTCTTCTGTTATGGCCGAATATTCCTTCAAACAGTGCATCCCATGCTGAAGAAGCTGTTCCAGTCATTCCGTTCTCCCAAGCGTCCTACGCAACACATTCGCAGCACGCCTGAAGTGCTCAACAGCGGCCAACACTCGCTGCAAAAGGCGCAATTCAGCCGCTACGCGGTGAATATCGTTGAACGCCTGCAGAGCGCCGGTTACCAGGCTTACCTGGTGGGCGGTTGCGTGCGCGACATGTTGCTGGGCATTACACCGAAAGATTTCGACGTTGCCACCAGCGCCACCCCCGAGCAGGTACGGGCCGAATTCCGTAACGCGCGAATCATCGGGCGTCGGTTCAAATTGGTGCACATCCACTTCGGCCGAGAAATCATTGAAGTAGCGACTTTCCGCGCCAATCACCCGCAAAACGAAGACGAGGAAGACAGCAACCAGTCTTCGCGCAACGAAAGCGGGCGCATCCTGCGCGATAACGTCTATGGCACCCTGGAAGAAGACGCGCAACGTCGCGACTTCACCATCAATGCCCTGTATTACGATCCGGTCAGCGAACGCATCCTCGACTACGCCAACGGCGTACACGACATCCGCAATCACCTGATCCGCCTGATCGGCGATCCGAAACAACGCTACCAGGAAGACCCGGTACGCATGCTGCGGGCGGTGCGTTTCGCCGCCAAGCTGAACTTCGGTATCGAAAAACACAGTGCCCTGCCCATTCGCGACCTGGCGCCGATGCTGCGCGAGATCCCGTCGGCTCGCCTGTTCGAAGAAGTGCTCAAGCTGTTCCTCTCCGGCCACGCCGCCGATACGTTTGAAATGCTGGTCGACTTGCAATTGTTCGATCCACTGTTCCCGGCCAGCGCCGAAGCACTGGAGTACAACCCGACCTACACCCACACCCTGATCAGCGAAGCCCTGATCAATACCGACCTGCGGATCAAGCAGAACAAACCGGTCACCCCGGCGTTCCTGTTTGCAGCCCTGCTCTGGCCTGCCCTGCCGGCGCGCGTCCTGCGCCTGCAGGAGCGTGGCATGCCGCCGATTCCGGCGATGCAGGAAGCGGCGCATGAGCTGATTGCCGAACAGTGCCAGCGAATCGCGATTCCGAAACGCTTCACCATGCCGATCCGCGAGATCTGGGACATGCAGGAACGCCTGCCACGCCGCAGCGGCAAGCGTGCCGATCTGTTGCTGGACAATCCGCGCTTCCGCGCCGGCTATGACTTCCTGCTGTTGCGCGAGAGTGCAGGCGAGCAGACTGACGGCCTCGGCGAATGGTGGACCGACTATCAGGACGCCAATGAAAGCGAGCGTCGCGACATGATCCGCGACCTCAGCGGGAAGGAAGAAGGCACCGGCGCCCCGCGCAAGCGTCGCCGCAGCGCTGGTTCCAAGCGCAAGCGCGCCGCCGGCGCCTCGAGCACCACGGGCGAGTAATCCATGGAACGCATCTACATCGGCATGGGCAGCAATCTGGCTGACCCCGCCGAACAATTGCGCAGCGCCGCCGAGGCGCTGGCGTACTTGCCGCGATCCCGACTGGTCGGGGTTTCTGCGTTTTATCAAAGCGACTCACTGCTTCCCGGACAACCGCGCTACACCAATGCGGTGGCCGCGCTCGACAGCACGCTGGCGCCACTGGAATTGCTGGATGCCTTGCAGGCCATCGAAAACGGCCAGGGCCGCGAGCGCCTTGAACGCTGGGGACCGCGTACGCTGGACCTCGATATCTTGCTGTTCGGTGATCGCCTGATCGACGAACCGCGCCTCAAGGTTCCCCACTACCACATGCAGGAACGGGCCTTCGTGCTTTACCCGCTGGCGGAGCTGGCACCTGCGGATTTGCAACTCGCCGATGGCCGAACCCTGGCCGAACTGCTCAAGGCATGCCCGTTCGTCGGCCTGGAACGCCTGCCCCCGAATTGACCCAAATCCCCTGTGGGAGCGAGCCTGCTCGCGATAGCGGTAGTACATTCAACATAGATATGGACTGACACACCGCCATCGCGAGCAGGCTCGCTCCCACATTGGTTTGTGGCGAACACAAAAGTGCGGCTGACCGCCGAATCGAACAAACCTGCTGAATCGCATCAGTTACTCCGGTAACACCCCACCCGTAACAATGCGGTAACACACGCAATTGACTTCCCTCGTTCTCCTCACGACTATAGGCGTCCCGCTGCCGCCTACACGGCGTTCAAGGGCGCAATCCAGGCTTTAAAAGCACGACGAAAGAGCGTGCGCCTGTATTCAACAAAGAATCACGCGCGTTACTCGCAGTAGTTTCCACAGCGCCTGAATGAGGAACTTTTCATGCCAGCCATCACCCTGACCACCCTGCAAGGTCTGAAGCAAAAAGGTGAAAAAATCACCATGCTGACCTGCTACGACGCAACCTTCGCCCACGCCTGCAACCAGGCCGGCGTCGAAGTGCTGCTGGTGGGCGACTCCCTCGGCATGGTTTTGCAGGGCCACGACAGCACCTTGCCTGTCACCACCGCAGAAATGGCTTACCACGTGGCTGCCGTCAAACGCGGTAACAGCGATGCCCTGATCCTCGCCGACCTGCCATTCATGGCCTATGCCACCACCGAACAAGCCATGACCAACAGCGCCCTGTTGATGCAGGCCGGCGCGCACATGGTCAAGGTCGAAGGAGCGTTGTGGCTGGCCGATTCGATCCGCCTGCTGGCCGAGCGCGGCATCCCTGTGTGCGCGCACATGGGCCTGACGCCGCAGTCGGTGAACATCCTTGGCGGCTACAAGGTCCAGGGTCGCAATGAAAACCAGGCGCGGCAGATGCGTGCCGACGCGATCGCCCTGGAACAGGCTGGCGCGGCCATGCTGCTGCTCGAATGCGTCCCGAGCGAGCTGGCAGAAGAAATCACCCAGGCGGTGAAGATTCCGGTGATCGGGATTGGCGCCGGCAATCGCACCGATGGCCAGGTGCTGGTTCTGCACGACATGCTGGGGCTGTCCATTACCGGCCGCATGCCAAAATTCGTCAAGAACTTCATGACTGGCCAGACCAGTATTGAAGCTGCATTGAATGCCTACGTGACTGAAGTCAAGGCGGCGACTTTCCCTGGAATCGAACACGGATTCTCTGCATGAACACCGTAAAAACCGTACGTGAACTGCGGGCCGCCGTAGCCCGTGCCCGTAGCGAAGGCAAACGCATTGCCTTTGTGCCGACCATGGGCAACCTGCACAGCGGCCACGTTGCGCTGGTGACCAAGGCCTCCCAACGGGCGGACTTCGTGGTGGCGAGCGTCTTCGTCAACCCGCTGCAATTCGGTGCTGGCGAAGACCTCGACAAGTACCCGCGCACCCTCGCCGCCGACCAGGAAAAACTGCTCCAGGCCGGTTGCCATCTGCTATTCGCGCCAACCGTCGAGGAGATGTATCCCGACGGCATGGCCGGCCAGACCCGCGTCAGTGTCCCGCAATTGTCCGAAGGACTGTGTGGCGCAAGCCGGCCAGGGCATTTCGAAGGCGTGGCGACGGTGGTCAGCAAGCTGTTCAACATGGTCCAGCCGGACCTGGCGATCTTTGGCGAGAAGGACTTCCAGCAACTGGCGGTGATTCGCGCGCTGGTACATGACCTGAACATGCCGATCCAGATCATCGGCGAGCCGACCGTACGGGCGGCCGATGGTCTGGCGCTGTCGTCGCGCAACGGTTTCCTCAACGAAGAGCAACGCGCATTGGCACCGGTGGTCTACCGCACGCTGAATGCGATCAGCGAGGCGATCAAGCAGGGCGAACGCGATTACCCGGCGCTGATCGACACGCAGGTCAAACAGCTCGAAACGGCTGGCCTGCGTCCTGACTATCTGGAAATCCGCCATGCCCTGACCCTGCGCCCGGCAACGGCGCAGGATCGTGACCTGGTGATTCTGGTGGCGGCGTTCCTCGGTACGACACGGTTGATCGACAACCTGCACCTGAACCTAGACGCGCCAATTTAAACAACAAAAAACCCTGTGGGAGCGGGCTTGCTCGCGAAGGCGGATGTTCAGTCACAACAGTTTTGCCTGATCCACCGCTATCGCGAGCAAGCTCGCTCCCACAGGGGTTCTGCTGCGCACATACAGACCTTACTGACGCCCACAAACCCTTCGGGCCACTTGCCCGCCGACCTGGGAAACATTCATGCACGCCATCATGCTCAAAGCCAAGCTGCATCGCGCCGAAGTCACCCACGCTGTACTCGATTACGAAGGCTCCTGCGCCATCGACGGTGAATGGCTGGACCTGTCCGGCATCCGCGAGTACGAACAGATCCAGATCTACAACGTCGACAACGGCGAGCGCTTCACTACTTACGCCATCCGTGGCGAAGAAGGTTCGCGCATGATCTCGGTCAACGGCGCCGCGGCACACAAGGCCAAGGTCGGTGATCGCGTGATCATCTGCGCTTACGCTCATTACAGCGAAGCCGAACTGCTCAACTTCAAGCCGCGCATGCTTTACATGGCACCAGGCAATGAACTGAGCCACACCAGCAATGCCATTCCGGTCCAGGTCGCCTGATCCGAGCCCTGTCTCTTCCGTTTGTCGGACCATTCCTAACTTCGATGTTAAAAAAGTACCGGAAACAGGTCAGACAAAGTCAAGACAGATCATTGCGCGGGGTTTACTGTATTCGCCCTGCGCCATGAAATCGTGTCGACGCAGTTGACCGGAACGCCCACCCACAGCGCTCCGGGATTTTTAGTGTTCAAAAGGCCGTTCAAGTAATAAGGAAACCCGCAGCGATGGCGTATTACCGCACTCCTCACGACGTTACCGCTCTGCCCGCCTGGCAAGCGTTGAATGACCACCGCCAAGCCATGCAGGATTTCAGCATGCGCGAAGCCTTCAATGCCGATCCGCAGCGTTTTACTCAATTCACCCTCAGCAGTTGCGGCCTGTTTCTCGACTACTCGAAAAACCTGATCAACGCCGAGACCCGTAATCTGCTGGTAGGCCTGGCCAACGAAGTCGACCTGAAGGGCGCGATCAAATCGCTGTTCGACGGCGAAATCGTCAACTCCTCCGAAGGCCGTCCGGCCCTGCATACAGCCCTGCGCCGCCCGGTTGGCGACAAGCTGTCGGTCAACGGCGTCAACGTGATGCCGGAAGTGCACAAGGTGCTGAACCAGATCACCGACCTCGTCGGCCGTATCCACGATGGTCTGTGGCGCGGTTACACCGAGAAGCCGATCACCGACGTAGTGAACATCGGCATCGGTGGCTCCTTCCTCGGCCCGGAACTGGTTTCCGAAGCCTTGCTGTCCTACGCCCAGAAAGGCGTGCGTTGCCATTACCTGGCGAACATCGATGGCAGCGAGTTCCACGAGCTGACCATGAAGCTGCGTGCCGAAACCACGCTGTTCATCGTTTCGTCGAAATCCTTCAACACCCTCGAAACCCTGAAAAACGCCCAGGCCGCCCGTGCCTGGTATCTGGCCCAGGGTGGTTCGGAAGCCGAGCTGTATCGCCATTTCATCGCGGTATCGAGCAACAACGCCGCCGCCGTAGCCTTCGGTATCCGCGAAGAAAACATCTTCCCGATGTGGGACTGGGTCGGTGGCCGCTACTCGCTGTGGTCGGCCATCGGCTTGCCTATTGCCCTGGCCATCGGCATGTCCAACTTCAAGGAACTGCTGTCCGGTGCCTACACCATGGACCAGCACTTCCAGAGTGCACCGTTCGAACAGAACATGCCGGTGCTGCTGGCCTTGCTCGGCGTGTGGTACGGCAACTTCTGGGGCGCGCAAAGCCACGCGATCCTGCCATACGATCACTACCTGCGTAACATCACCAAGCACCTGCAACAGCTGGACATGGAATCCAACGGCAAAAGCGTGCGCCAGGACGGCAAGCCCGTGTCCACCGACACCGGGCCGGTGATCTGGGGCGGCGTCGGCTGCAACGGTCAGCACGCCTACCACCAGCTGCTGCACCAGGGCACCCAACTGATTCCGGCAGACTTCATCGTGCCGATCGTCAGCTTCAACCCGGTGTCCGACCACCACCAGTGGCTGTACGCCAACTGCCTGTCGCAAAGCCAGGCGCTGATGCTCGGCAAGACCCTGGCCGAGGCCGAAACCGAGCTGCGCGACAAAGGCATGAGCGAAGCCGACGTACACAAACTCGCGCCGCACAAGGTGATCCCGGGCAATCGCCCGAGCAACACCCTGGTGGTCGAGCGCATCAGCCCGCGTCGCCTCGGCGCACTGGTGGCGATGTACGAACACAAAGTCTTCGTGCAAAGCGTGATCTGGGGCATCAATGCCTTCGACCAGTGGGGCGTGGAGCTGGGCAAAGAGCTGGGCAAAGGTGTCTACAACCGCCTAGTCGGCAGCGAAGAAACCCCGGCCGAGGACGCCTCGACTCAAGGGCTGATCAACTACTTCCGCGGTCGTCACCGCGGATAATCTGACACCGCCCTGTTGTACCTTGTGGGAGCGAGCCTGCTCGTGAATGCGGTTTGTCAGTCGACTTTGATGTTGACTGACCCAACGCTTTCGCGAGCAGGCTCGCTCCCACAGTTGTTTTGTGTACGGCTTGAACCCATTGACCACTCGGCGCATCTTTATCCTTGTCGCAAAACAAGAATAAGGAACCGTCATGTTCGATATCAGCAAGTTCCCCAAAGCCGATGCCGTCCGCCGGGCTGCACAATTGAGTCAAGACGACTATCAGCGCCTGTACCGCGAATCCATTGAACACCCCAGCACCTTCTGGGCCGAACAGGCCACGCGTTTTCTCGACTGGAGCGCGCCCTGGGAAACCGTCCAGCGCTACAACCTGAAGACCGGCGAGGCCAGCTGGTTTGCCGGTGCGCAATTGAATGTCAGCTACAACTGCATCGACCGGCACTTGGAGAAACGCGGCGATCAGGTCGCCATCATCTGGGAAGGCGACGACCCTGCCGACTCGACATCGATCACCTACAACCAACTGCATGAAAACGTCTGCCGCCTGGCCAACGTGCTGAAAAGCCGTGGCGTGAAAAAAGGCGACCGCGTATGCATCTACATGCCGATGATTCCCGAGGCGGCCTACGCCATGCTTGCCTGTACCCGCATCGGCGCAGTGCACTCGGTGGTGTTCGGCGGTTTCTCCCCGGACTCGTTGCGCGACCGCATTCTCGACGCCGACTGCCGCACCGTGATCACCGCCGACGAAGGCGTGCGCGGCGGCCGGCCCGTGCCACTCAAGCAGAACGTCGACAAGGCGCTGCAAAGCTGCCCGAACGTGAGCACCGTGTTGGTGGTCGAGCGCAGAAATGCACAGGTGAACTGGGTCGAAGGACGGGACATCAAGTACCAGCAGGCCCTGCGCGAAGCCAGCGCCGATTGCCCGCCGGAGCCGATGGACGCCGAAGACCCGCTGTTCATCCTCTACACCTCCGGCAGTACCGGTAAACCCAAAGGCGTGCTGCACACCACCGGCGGCTACCTGCTGCAAGCGACGATGACCTTCAAGTACGTGCTGGATTACCGCGATGGCGAGGTCTTCTGGTGCACCGCCGACGTCGGCTGGGTCACTGGCCACAGCTACATCGTCTACGGTCCGCTGGCCAACGGCGCGACCACGCTGATCTTCGAGGGCGTGCCGAGCTACCCGACGACCTCGCGCTTCTGGCAGGTGATCGACAAACACAAGGTGAACATTTTCTACACCGCCCCGACGGCCCTGCGCTCGTTGATGCGCGAAGGGCCCGCCGCGTTGAAGGAAACCTCCCGCGCCAGCGTCAGACTACTCGGTACGGTCGGCGAACCGATCAATCCGGAAGCGTGGGAGTGGTACTTCCATGAGGTGGGCGAAGAGCGTTGCCCGATCGTCGATACCTGGTGGCAGACCGAAACCGGCGGCATCATGCTCAGCCCTTTGGTCAGCGCCCAACGGATCAAGCCCGGTTGCGCCACACAACCGATGTTCGGCGTGCAGCCGGTGCTGCTCGACGAGCAAGGCAAGGAAATCAAAGGCGCCGGCAGCGGCGTACTGGCCATAAAATCCAGCTGGCCGGCGCAGATCCGTAGCGTCTATGGCGACCCGCAGCGCATGGTCGACACCTATTTCAAGCCGTATCCCGGTTACTACTTCACCGGCGATGGCGCGCGGCGCGATGAAGATGGCGACTACTGGATCACCGGGCGCATCGACGATGTGATCAACGTGTCCGGCCACCGTATCGGCACCGCCGAAGTGGAAAGCGCCCTGGTGCTGCACGAAAGCATCGCCGAGGCCGCTGCGGTCGGTTACCCCCACGACATCAAGGGCCAGGGCATCTATGTCTTCGTCACGCCCATGAACGGCGTTGAGACCAGCGATGAACTGAAGCAGGAATTGCTGGCCCTGGTCGGCAAGGAAATCGGCAATTTTGCCAAACCGGACTTGATCCAATGGGCGCCAGCCTTGCCGAAAACACGCTCAGGCAAGATCATGCGGCGCATTCTGCGCAAGATCGCCTGCAACGAACTCGATAGCCTGGGCGATACTTCGACCCTGGCCGACCCGAGCGTGGTGCAAGGGCTGATCGACAAACGCCTGAATCAATAACGTGCCTTTGCAGGAGCGAGCTTGCTCGCGATGAACTCAAGTGCGCCGCGTGTATTCAGGAAAACGCGTTACCGTTGACGTCCATCGCGAGCAGGCTCGCTCCTACAGGAAATTACCGGGACACCATGGAATTCATCCGCACCCGCATCGAAACCCAGATCATGAGCCTGACCGGTTTGTCCCTGGGCAAGCTCGACCTGGAAAACCCCAAGGGCGACCCCGGGCTGTTCGGACCGGACTCGGTGAGCTGGCAAGTCCATGGCGATTTCAGCAGCATGCTGATCGGTGGCATCAGCGCCCTGATGCTGCAGGCCTTGCACCCGCTGGCATTGGCCGGGGTGTGGGACCATTCGAATTTTCGTGAGGACATGCTCGGTCGCTTGCGCCGCACCGGGCAGTTCATCTCCGGTACCACCTTCGGTTCGCGGAAGGACGCCGACTGGTTGATCGAGAAGGTTCGCACCATTCACTTACAGGTGACCGGCACGGCGCCGGATGGACGCCCCTATGCCGCCAGCGATCCCGATCTGCTGACCTGGGTGCACGTCGCCGAGGTCAGCAACTTCCTCGCTGCGCATTTGCGCTATCGCAACCCGCATCTGTCCCCAGTCGATCAGGATCGCTATTACGCAGAGATCGCCTTGGTCGCCGAGCGTCTCGGTGCCCGGGATGTGCCCCGTTCGCGACAGGCCATTGCCGACTACCTTGAGCGCATGCGCCCGCAACTGCTGTGCGACGAGCGCAGCCGCGAGGTGCTGCGCCTGTTGTTGAACGCGCCCTCTCCAAGTCGTTTGGCCAAGCCGTTCGGCGGGCTGATGATGCAGGCGGGGATTGATCTGCTGCCGGATTGGGCCAGTGACATGCTCGGCGTCAGCCAGAACCCGCTGCAACGCAAACTGATCCGCGCCAGCGTCAATCGCAGCGCACCAATGCTGCGCTGGGCGGTGCGTAATGGATCGGTGCATCGGGCGAAGCGACGGATGGGAATTACTTAGAAAGAATAAAATCAAAAGCTTCGCGAGCAAGCCCGCTCCCACAGGTTTTATGACATGCACAACAGGTGTGATCTACCTGTGGGAGCGGGCTTGCTCGCGAAGGCAGCGCCTCGGTCCCGCGCCAAAACTGTTAAACTCCCGCGCCCAATTCTCTCCTGCAAGGCGCCCAGCATGTCTTCCTTGAATCAGGCGCTGTGCGCCGCCCTCGATCAACGCCAGGACCTGCTCGCCGAACTGCACCAGCAGGGTACCGACTGCTATCGCCTGTTCCACGGCAGCCAGGAAGGTGCAGGGGGCCTGACCATCGACCGCTACGGCCCGCAACTGCTGGTGCAGAGCTTCCACCAGCCGCTGGAACGCGAGGCGCTGCTGCAGCTGCACGACACGGTCAACCAATACCTGGGCTTTGAAACCCTGCTGGTCTACAACGACCGCTCCCGCGGCAACTCGCGCATCGATCGCGAAGACATCGTCTACCGCGCCGACGAAGCCGCCCTGCAGGACCTGGTCGGCCACGAATGGGGCCTGAACTATCGGGTGCGTGGCCGCCATGCCGGACAAGACCCGCTGCTGTTCCTCGACCTGCGCAACACCCGCGGCTGGGTCAAGGATCACAGCAAGAACAAAAGCGTGCTGAACCTGTTCGCCTACACCTGTGGTGTCGGCCTCAGTGCCGCCGCCGGCGGTGCGCGCGAGGTATGCAACCTGGACTTCGCCGAAGGCAATCTGGCGGTCGGTCGCGAGAACGGTTTACTCAACCCGCAGTTGCCGCCCATGGAATTTATCCAGTCCGACTACTTCCCGGCCATTCGCCAACTGGCCGGCCTGCCGATCAGCCAGCGCCGCGGGCAAAAACTGCCGAGCTATCAGCGCCTGGAACAGCGCCAGTACGATCTGGTGCTGCTGGACCCTCCGGCCTGGGCCAAGAGCGCATTCGGCACCGTCGACCTGCTGCGCGACTATCAGAGCCTGCTCAAGCCGGCCTTGTTGACCACCGCCGACAACGGCGTGCTGATCTGCTGCAACAACCTGGCGAAAGTCAGCATGGACGACTGGCGCGAGCAGGTTTTGCGTTGTGCGGAGAAGGCCGGGCGGCCGGTGCGTGAGTGGCGCGTGATGAAACCAGGCGCCGACTTCCCGTCGATGGATCAGCAACCACCGCTGAAAACCCTGATTCTGCAGCTCTGACAACTGTGGGAGAAATCTGAAACTTCCTCGACAAGTCAATCACTTCGGAACCGGAAACGCGTGCCATACTCCAAGGCACTCCGATTCAGACAGATGAAGCCGCACATGTACAAAGGATTGATTCGCGCCATCGGCGCCTTGTTGACTGCTCTGGCCCTCTACAGCTTGCTGGGTTTTCTGATTTTACCGGGTGTGGCGTTGCGCATTGCCAACCAGCAACTGGCCAATTACGCCACCACCCCCGCCACGATCCAGCGGATCGAGTTCAATCCGTTCAGCCTTGAACTGACCCTCTGGGGCTTGAACATCGGCGAGCCCGGCAAGGAGCAGGTCGCTTTCGAACGCCTGTACGCCAATCTGCAACTCGACAGCCTGTGGACCAAGGCGGTGCACCTGTCCGATGTCGAACTGGACAAGCCCAAGACCGAAATTCTGTTCGGCAAGGACGGCAAACTCAATCTGCTCGGGCTGTTCAAACTGCCAGCAAGCGAACCCACACCAACCGACCCGGATGCCAAACCGTTTCCGCTGCGCATCGAGCGGATCAAGCTGGCCGGCGGTGCCCTGCACTTTGTAGACGCCCGGCCCAGCGAGCCTATCGAGTTTCTCTACGACACCCTCGATTTCGAGCTGAAGAACCTCAGTACTCTGCCCGATGACAGCGCCGACATGACCCTGGTGGCCGTCGGCCCCAATGGCGGACAGATCGACTGGACGGGCAACTTCAGCCTGATCCCGATCGCCTCCGAAGGTAAGCTGAAAATCACCGATGGCAAGATGAAAGCCTTTTGGCCCTATGTGCGCGATGCCGTGCCACTGGACCTCGAGAACGGCATCATGAGCATCAGCACCGACTACAAACTCAACCTGTCCAAGGAAACCGAGCTGCTGTTGAGCAATGTAGCGGTCACTGTCGCCCCCTTCGCGATCAAGGCGCCGGATGGCCGGCCGCTGGTAAAGCTTGAGCGTCTGGACGTCAGCGAAACCACGGTGGACCTGGCCAAACAGCAGGTGGTGGTCGGCAAGATCCGCAGCCACAAACTGGAAACCTGGGCCGCACTGGAACCGGACGGCCAACTGGACTGGCAGAAACTGTTCGCCAGCCAACCGTCAAAATCCACCGCCAAAGCCAAGGCGGATGCCGAACCGGCCAGCACTCCGGCGGCGGCAGACTCACCGAAACCAGAACCGGGCGCACCCGACAAACCCTGGCAGGTGCTGCTCAAGGATGTGCAACTGCGCGACTACAAGGTGCATCTGGCTGACCGCAAGGCGCAGCCTGCCGTCGCCCTGGACCTGGCTCCGCTGAACCTCGACCTGCAAAACTTCGACAGCCTCAACGGCTCGCCCTTTACCCTCAAGCTCGATACCGGTGTGGGCAAGCAAGGCAAGATCATGGCCGACGGCGAGGTCAATCTGGCCCCGGTCAGCGCCAGGCTGAAGGTCCAGACCAGAGACATCGACCTGCGGGTTGCCCAGTCCTACATCACGCCCTTCATTCGCCTGGAACTGCGCAGCGGCATGCTCGGCAGCGATCTGGCGGTCAACCTGAAAAGCACCGAGCCCCTGGCCTTCAACGTCACCGGTCGCGCCCAGGTCGATCAGTTGCATACCCTGGACACCCTGAAAACCCGCGACTTCCTCAAGTGGCAACAGGTCGTGGTCGAAGGCCTGAACTATCAGCATGGGGACAGCCTGTCGATCGACAAGGTCAACCTGTTCCAGCCCTATGCGCGTTTCATGATCAACGATGATCGCACCACCAACATCGACGACCTGCTGATTCCGCAACCGGCGGACTCCGGGGCAAAACCGGCAACGAGCAAACCGACAAGCAACGAAAAACCTCTTGGCGTCCACATCGGCGGTATTTTCATCAATGACGGTTCGGCCAACTTCGCCGACTTCAGCCTGACCCCGAACTTCGCCACCGCCGTCCAGCAACTCAACGGGCAGATCGGCACCATCGACAGCCGCCAGCGGAAACCGGCCAATGTCGACGTCAAGGGCAAGGTCGATCGCTACGCGCCGGTGACCATCAAGGGCTCGGTCAACCCGTTCGACCCGATGGAGAGCCTCGACATCGCCACCAGCTTCAAACGCGTGGAACTGACCACGCTGACCCCCTACTCCGGCAAGTTCGCCGGCTACCGCATCCGCAAGGGCCGGCTCAATCTCGACCTGCATTACCAGATCACCAAGGGGCAGCTCAAAGCCGACAACAAAGTGGTGGTCGAGCAACTGCAACTGGGTGAAAAAGTCGACAGCCCGGATGCCGTGAGCCTGCCGCTGAAACTGGCCATTGCCTTGCTCAAGGACGTCGACGGCAAGATCTCCATCGAGCTGCCGGTCACCGGCGATCTGAACAACCCTCAGTTCAGCGTCATGCCGATTATCTGGCAGACCCTGCGCAACCTGATCGTCAAAGCCGCGGCGGCACCGTTCAAACTCATTGGCGGGCTGGTCAACGGTGGCGGTTCGGAAGACCTGGGCAGTGTTTCATTCGCAGCGGGGTCCAGCGAATTGGGCAAGGACGCCGAAGCCGCCCTGGACAAACTCTCCAGTGCGCTCAAGGAACGCCCGGCCCTGCGCCTGGAAATCGAAGGCACCGCCGCCCAGAGCAGCGATGGCCCGCTGATCGCCGAACAACGCCTGGAGCGTGAGTACCAGTACAACTACTACAAAATGCTCCAGCGCCGCGGTGACAAGGTCCCGGCCCAGGCTTCTTTGCTGGAAGTGCCGGACGGGGAAAAAGGCCCGTTGCTCGAAGGCATCTACCGCACCCGACTTAAAACCCAGCCCCCTGCCGAATGGAAGGACCTGGGCAAGGAAGAGCGCACCGCGAAAATGCGCGCCGAGGTGATCAAGTTCTGGAGCTCCAGTGACGTACTGTTGCGTCAACTGGGCCAGGAGCGCGCCAGCAGCATCAAGGATTACCTGGTCGACAAGGCCAAACTGGAGGATGAGCGGGTGTACTTCATCGACGCCAGTCTGGGCGAAGCGGAAAGTGACGGCCGCGTGGTGACACCGATGCATCTGGATGCCGAGTGATGCCCGGTCAGAGCTGATGGGGCATCACCAAAACTTCATATAGCCCGCACAGTTTTTTGTATTTCTCCCCAAATAAAACAGGCCCCGGCAAAATTGCGCGGGGCCTGTGGTGGCCAATATCCGTTTGGCCCTTCGCATGAACACTCAGGTTGCAACAGACGTATGACTCGGCTCGTCTGTCGCGCCTTCTCCCGGTCCAGGCGAGAAGTCTTGCCTTACTCGGCTTTCAGGCCGTCAGCGGAGACCGCCTTGACGCCTTTGATTTTCTTGGTGATGGCCACAGCCATTTCTTTTTGCGAATCGGTCACGGCGGTAGTCGACGACAGCGATACCACACCTTTGTTGGTTTCAACCTTGATGTCACTACCTGGAATGCCTTTTTCAGTCATCAGGTCAGCTTTGACTTTGGTGGTGATCCAGGTATCGGAAGTAGCTTCTTTCGCTTCGGTCATCTCACCGGCAGCCAGCACCATTGGCGACTGGGTTGCCTGGGTGGTTTGAGCAAACGCGGCGTTAGCCATGGTCAGGGTCAGCGCGGTAGCAGCAGCGGCAGTGATAGCGAACTTCTTCATACGAGTAACTCCTGTTTTTCGGAAAGTCTGCCGGGTGTCTTGTCGGCAGGGTTACCAAGGGTATTGCGAACGCTGTGCCAACTTTGAAACCGAGAATAAAACCTTATAAATCAATGAATTATAAAATCAGCCAATTTTCGGAATCATGCAAAATGCACGAGATTCAGAAACACTGCATGCAAGTTGCGGGTTTGTGGAAAGTTCCTAAGATGCTGAAATTTCTGAGCTTTCTTTTTAGCTTCTGAGGACGGGTCGACAAACAGGAAAACCCCGCAAAAAAGCGGGGAATTGATTCAGCAACTCATGCCGCAGAACCGGAACACCCTTTAGGCAAGTAATCCGGGGAAACACTGCTCTTGCATGACCAGCCTTTGGTTTCGTCCCGTGTCAGGGTGACGGTTTTGCCTTGGACCACCCCCGGGGCATTGTGCAACGTACAAACGATTGATCCCGCGCCCTCCGGCGTTGTAGCCGTCACAGACAGGGCGCAATGGGTGGTCGATGCCTCACCGGCGGGCGCCACGCTGGCAATTGTCGGCGTTTCCCCCTGATTGATCACATCCTCGAACGGCACCTTCATCGCAGTCAGCTCGGCCATCGCCGCCGTGACCTTGGCCCGGGCCTGGTACTTGGAATACATCGGCAGGCCCAGTGTTGCCAGGATCCCGATGATCGCCACCACGACAAGCAACTCGATCAGGGTAAAACCTTTCTGATTGTTCATTTACAAGCTCCATGCATGAGTCGGAGGCTCATGACCTGCCCCATGGCAGCACAGCCTGTGCCAAGGCCGGAAGCCCCTGTTGGCAAGGGATCTGGTAGCCGTCAGGCCTTTTCCTCCTACCAGGACCCGCACTATCTGACGTTTTTTGTCACCTCACCCTTGTGGGTTTGGCCTCATCCTTTGACTAGGCTATAAGAGCAATTCAATCGGAATCCCCAGGACTGAACATGGCGGTCAAGGCAGCGAAAATCAGCGTGTATGCATGGGAAGGCATCGACCGCAAAGGCACAAAAGTGACCGGCGAACTCAGCGCTCAAAACCCGGCGCTGATCAAGGCGAAACTGCGCAAGCAAGGCATCAGTCCGGGCAAGGTTCGCAAAAAAAACCAATCGGTTTTCAGCATGGGCAAGCGTATCAAGGCCCAGGACATCGCCCTGTTCACCCGTCAAATGGCGACGATGATGAAGGCCGGCGTGCCTTTGTTGCAGTCCTTCGACATCATCGGCGAGGGCTTCGACAATCCGGCCATGCGCACGCTGGTGGACGAACTGAAACAGGAAGTTGCGGCAGGCAGCAGTTTTGCCGCAGCCCTGCGCAAGAAGCCCCGGTATTTCGATGAACTGTATTGCAACCTGGTGGATGCCGGCGAACAGGCCGGTGCCCTCGACACCCTTCTGGAGCGGGTCGCGACCTACAAGGAAAAAAGCGAATCCCTCAAGGCCAGGATCAGGAAAGCCATGACCTACCCGCTGGTGGTGGTGTTCGTCGCGGCGATTGTCACCGGGATTCTGCTGGTCAATGTCGTGCCGCAGTTCGAGTCGGTCTTCAAAGGCTTCGGCGCCGAACTGCCGGCCTTTACCGTGATGGTCATTGGCCTGTCGCAATTCATGCAGGCCTGGTGGTGGGTGGTCCTGGGCGCGCTGCTCACGATGGCCTTCGGCGTGCGCCACATCCTCGGAAAGTCCCCAGCCTTGCGTGACCGGATGGACACCTGGCTGCTGAAGCTGCCGCTGGTGGGCACCCTGATGCACAAGTCCGCCGTGGCCCGGTTCGCCCGCACACTGTCGACCACTTTCGCTGCCGGCGTGCCGCTGATGGAGGCCCTGCAATCAGTGGCCGGCGCGACCGGCAATAGCGTGTTCAAGCGCGCTGTACTGCGAATCCGGCAAGACGTTTCGACCGGCATGCAATTGAATTTCGCCATGCGTACTTGCGGCGTCTTTCCGAACATGGCGATACAGATGACGGCCATCGGCGAAGAGTCAGGCACCCTGGACGCCATGCTCGACAAAGTTGCGGGGTTCTACGAAGACAGCGTCGATAACATGGTCGATAACCTCACCAGCCTGATGGAGCCGTTCATCATGGTGGTGCTGGGTGTTATCGTCGGTGGACTGGTAGTTGCCATGTACCTGCCCATCTTCCAACTTGGCTCAGCGATCTGACATGCCCTTGAATGAAATCCTGATTCACTCTCCGCTGGCCTTTGTCCTTCTCGCAGGCATCACCGGCCTGCTGGTCGGCAGTTTCCTCAATGTCGTGATCTGGCGCCTGCCGAAAATGCTCGAACGCGACTGGCGTGAGCAGGCCCATGACATTCTCGGGCTGCCTGGCGAAACGCCGTTGCCGACCTACAACCTGTTGCTGCCCCACTCCCAATGCCCGCACTGCGAACACCGAATCCGCGTCTGGGAAAACATCCCGCTGCTCAGTTATGTGTTTTTGCGCGGCCGTTGTTCAGCCTGTGCGGCGGCGATCAGCCCGCGCTATCCGTTGACCGAATTGGCCTGCGGCCTGTTGTCAGCGTTTGTTGCCTGGCACTTCGGCTTCGGTTGGCCGGCCTGCCTGATGCTGGTCATGAGCTGGGGATTGCTGGCGATGAGCCTGATCGACGCCGAACATCAGATATTGCCGGATGTGCTGGTGCTGCCACTAATGTGGCTGGGGTTGGTCGTCAACAGTTTCGGCCTGTTCGTGTCGTTGCACGAGGCGCTGTGGGGGGCGATAGCCGGTTACAGCGTGCTGTGGTCGGTGTACTGGCTGTTCAAGCTGATCACCGGCAAGGACGGCATGGGTCACGGTGATTTCAAGCTGCTGGCGATGCTGGGCGCTTGGGGTGGCTGGCAGATTTTGCCGCTGACCATCCTCCTGTCCTCGCTGGTGGGAGCGATCATCGGGCTGCTCACCCTGCGCTTGCGCAATGCAAAAACCTCGACACCGATCCCTTTCGGGCCTTATCTGGCCATTGCCGGCTGGATTGCCTTGCTCTGGGGTGGTCAAATAACCGACCTCTATTGGCAGTTTGTCGGTTTGAAATGAATACCCCTGTGGAAAAACCCTGGATTCTCGGCCTGACCGGCGGCATCGGCAGCGGTAAAAGCGCGGCCGCCCAACACTTCATCGATCTGGGCGTACATGTGGTCGACGCCGATCATGCCGCTCGCTGGGTCGTTGAACCCGGCCGTCCGGCACTGGCACAAATCGCAGAACACTTCGGCCCCGGTGTGTTGCAGACCGACGGACAACTGGACCGCGCTGCGCTACGCAAATTGATCTTCGAAGTGCCTGAAGAGCGCCGCTGGCTGGAGGGCCTCCTGCATCCACTGATCGGCGAGGAAATCGCTCATCACCTGGCGCTGGCAAAATCGCCTTATGCGATTCTGGTATCGCCGCTGCTGATCGAGTCCGGCCAGTACGCCATGACCCAACGGGTACTGGTGATCGATGCCCCGGAACAATTGCAGATTGAACGCACCCTGCAACGTGACCAGACCAGCGAGCAGCAGGTCCAGGCGATTCTCAAGGCCCAATCCAGCCGTCAGGATCGCGTAAGTCAAGCCGACGACGTCGTGGTCAATGACCGCGACCTGGCCTGGCTGCACAGCGAGGTCGAACGCCTGCATCACTTTTATCTTACTTTGCGTGGAGGCCAGTCATGAGCCAGCCAACAACCGTCGAATGCCCAACCTGTGGCGCCCCCGTGGAATGGACCGCCGAAAGCAAATTCCGGCCATTCTGCTCCGATCGCTGCAAACTGATCGACCTGGGCGCCTGGGCGTCCGAAGAACACAAGATTCCAGTGGCCCCCGATGCCGAGGACGAGATGTTCAGCGGTGACTTCGACCCGCGCCACTGATCCACCGGGTCGACGATTTCAGGGCTTGGGATCGTCGTCCTTCCAGGGGGCCGAGAGGTAGCGGGTGCGGTTGAACGTCTCAAGCCATTCCGGACAAAACACGACCAGCGCACTGACGATCATGCCGTTGATAAACGCTTCGGGAAAAATGATCAGCCATAGATATCCGACAAAATCTTCCAGCCAGTACGGCATGGCAAAACGCTCGTCGAACCATAACAACCAAAGCGCCAGCAGCAGACACAGCAATGCCGACAGCGCGGCGGCAAAGAATCCGGAGACGAAGATATACACGAAGGGATTTCGTGGCTGCGCCCGCTCCACCAGGATCGCGCAGCACTCGGTGACCAGCACCGGCAGCGCAATCAACAGCGCACCATTGACCCCGACCGCCGCCAGGTCCTGTCGGCCGAGCAGCACCAGCCCCAACTGCGCGACCAGCCCGCCGACGATCGCCAGCGGCCAGTCCAGAAGCAGTGTGACCGCCGTCATACCAATGAAATGGTAAGACACCCCGGTATCGAAATCCCGCCGCACCAGCCACAGCATGAACAACGCGAACACCGTGCCGAACAATAAATGCTGGCGACGGCTGTCGGTGAACAGTTCAACCCAGGGAGCGCGCCACATCGCCCAAAGCAGCACCGGCACATAGATCATCCAGCCAGCTGTCAGGCTCTGCGGTGACAGCAGCTCAGCGCCGATCATGGACCAGACGTCTCCAGCGCTTCACGCAATTGCGCAGCCGTGGCGTATTCGTGCTGAGCCATCAATCGACCATCCTTGAGCTGCAACCACAACACTTTATCCACAGCGCCGGGGTAGCGCGGTGCGACACGACCGTCACGATCCAGCATTACCCGGTAGGAGTAATCACGCATGGCCGGCACTGCGAACATTTTCGCGATCAAGCGTGGCATTCGCTGGATGTCCGCGAGAAAGACCGCGTGCCGGGCCTCCAGATAGCCTTCGGGCTGACCTTGCAACGCAGCATCGACCAGTTTCGCCGCCTCCATGCTGCGCGCCACCAGCAGCGTCTGAGTGCGACTGTCGAGGGTGAAGGCCTGATCGAACTGGTCAAGCAATGTCCATGGCGCCAGCCGCTCGCCCACCTTCAGCGCATTAGCCCACAGCGGCAGCAGACTGAGTATTAATAGCGACCAATATTTCACCTTGACCCCCTTGTTCAATCACAGGCGCGTAATGGCCATCAGTCTACACCGCCCGTTCCGTGTGCCCAGCGATGCTGATTGATGCTTAACGCTTTCTGCTTGTCGCAATTGAACGCTAAGCTTGGGCCTATGGATGACTCAGATTATTTACGCCTGCTGACCATCGCGGCCGAGCAAGCCAACGCGTTTCTGTCCAATGCCCGCAAATGGGAGCGGGAGCGTTGGGTGTGCCAGCGCCTGTTGCAAGGTTTGAACATTCCCTATCGCGCCGATGAATTCGCCCCCGCCGGGGAGCCGCCGGACGTGTTGTTTCGCGATGCCAGTTTCGAGGTGTTCTTCGTGCTCGACGAAGGCAGGCGCCTCAACGATGAATGGCGCGACGAACTGCAGCGCAGACGCAGCGCGTTTTCCCTGAGTCAACTGGTACGCCGCGAGGCCAAGCCTCGACGCATCCCCGCCAACGAGTTCTTGTTGCGATTGGCGCCGACCTTGCGCAAAAAAGCCCACAACTACAAAGAGCGCGGCATGGATCTGGGTGAACTGGACATCATTGCCTTCGCCAGCCTCAAACGCGAAGTGCTGGACCTCAACAGCCATTTCCCGCCGCCGACCGAGTACCTGCGCCAGGGCTGGCGTTCGCTGTCCCTGGTCGGGCCGACATTTGCCCGCGTGCTGTTCGCCCACCCGGATGCACCGGACTTCTTGCGCAGCAACCTGGGGCGCAGCATTGTCTTTGACGTCGGGATCAGCCTGTGAGCCCGCTGCAGGTGCTGATCGCCGAGGTACCACAACAAGGCCGTGTACGCTGGATCGGCGTGCGCCCGCAATCACGTTCGGCAATGCTTGAACTCGATGCCGTGGAAGCGCGCCTGGAGGCCGGCCTGACCGGCGACCACGCCCGCCCCGGCGTGCGCAATGCGCGGCAGGTCACGCTGATTCAGTGGGAGCACCTGACGGTGATCAGTTCGCTGATGGGGCGTGCACAGGATCATCCGGTCCGGCCTGAAGATCTGCGGCGCAATCTCGTTATCAGTGGCATCAACCTGTTCAGCCTCAAGGGCCGCCGCTTCCGGATTGGCCAGGCAACGTTCGAAACCACTGGCTGGTGCCAACCCTGCGCGCGCCTTGAAAGCAACCTGGGCATCGGCACCTTTCAGGCCGTGCGCGGACATGGCGGAATCACTGCCCGGGTGTTACAAAGTGGAATCATTCGCCTGGACGATATCGTCAGCGTCGAACCCGTTCCAGACAGCGGCTATGCTGCGTTCAACCCTGGGTAAAAACACTGTAGCTTCTACACATTCAGCAACGTCTACCTTTGACGAGGCCCGATATGACCAGCCGCCTGAACCCCGACGACCAAAAGCATGTCGAAGAGTACCTGCAGTTGTCCCAGCACCAAGTCGAGCGCCGGCCTTTCCGGCCGTGGATGCTCCTTGTACTGGTATTGGCAGTGACCATTGGTCTTGGCCTGTTGAGCCGACTTATCAGTTACCTGACGCTATGAGCTGCCTTGCGCTCGCTTGGGTAACCGTACCGATTTCTTTTAGCCTTGCGAGTTATCCCCATGTCCCATCGTATTGTCATTGTCGGCGGCGGCGCCGGCGGTCTGGAGTTGGCTACCCGTCTGGGTAAGACTCTGGGCAAGCGCGGTACGGCCAGCGTGATGCTGGTCGACGCGAACCTGACCCACATCTGGAAACCCTTGTTGCACGAAGTGGCAGCCGGGTCCCTGAACTCTTCCGAAGACGAACTCAACTATGTAGCCCAGGCCAAATGGAACCACTTCGAGTTCCAGCTCGGGCGCATGAGCGGGCTTGATCGCGCGAACAAAAAAATCCAGCTGGCCGCCACCTACGACGAGGCCGGTCTGGAACTGGTGCCGGCCCGCGAAGTGCCTTACGACTCGCTGGTAATCTCCGTCGGCAGCACCACCAACGATTTCGGCACCCAGGGCGCGGCGCAACACTGCCTGTTCCTCGACACCCGCAAGCAGGCCGAGCGTTTCCACCAGCAACTGCTCAATCACTATTTGCGCGCACACGCCGGCCAGACCGACGCAGTCGAACAAATCAGCGTGGCCATCGTCGGCGCCGGTGCCACCGGGGTCGAGCTGGCCGCCGAGCTGCACAACGCCGCCCACGAACTGGCGGCCTATGGCCTGGACCGGATCAAACCGGAAAACATGCACATCACCCTGATCGAAGCCGGTCCACGGGTGCTGCCGGCGCTGCCGGAGCGGATTGGCGGGCCTGTGCATAAAACCCTGGAGAAACTCGGGGTCAACGTCATGACCAATGCCGCGGTCAGCGAAGTGACGGCCGACAGCCTGATCACCGCCGACGGCAACGAAATCAAGGCCAGCCTGAAAGTCTGGGCCGCGGGGATTCGCGCGCCGGGTTTCCTCAAGGACATCGATGGCCTGGAAACCAACCGCATCAATCAGCTGCAGGTGCTGCCGACCCTGCAAACCACCCGCGACGAGAACATCTTCGCCTTCGGCGACTGCGCCGCCTGCCCGCAACCAGGCAGCGACCGCAATGTGCCACCACGCGCCCAGGCCGCTCACCAACAGGCTTCGTTGCTGGCCAAATCGCTGAAGCTGCGCATCGAAGGCAAGCCCCTGCCGGAGTACAAGTACACCGACTACGGCTCGCTGATCTCACTGTCGCGTTTTTCGGCTGTGGGTAACCTGATGGGCAACCTCACCGGCAGCGTGATGCTCGAAGGCTGGCTGGCGCGGATGTTCTACGTGTCGCTGTACCGCATGCACCAGATGGCGCTGTACGGGCCGTTCCGCACGGCGATGCTGATGTTGGGCAGCAAGATCGGTCGCGGCACTGAGCCACGGCTGAAGCTGCACTAAAACACCCCCTGTGGGAGCGGGCTTGCTCGCGAAGAGGCCGTGTCATTCAACTCTTATGTCGACTGACACACTGCCTTCGCGAGCAAGCCCGCTCCCACATTGGTTTTGCGGTGTTACGGGTTTCTCGCAGACAAAAAAAATCCCCGTATCTTTCGATACGAGGATTTTTAATATGGTCGGGGTAAGGGGATTCGAACTCCTGACATCCTGCTCCCAAAGCAGGCGCGCTACCGGACTGCGCTATACCCCGGTAAAAAAAAGGCACCTTTGAAAGGCGCCTTCTGCGAACAGAGCTTTTGGCGTCTGATCTTAAGATTCGATTCCAGCGCTAACTGGTTTCAAAAATGGTGGGTCGTGTGGGATTCGAACCTACGACCAATTGGTTAAAAGCCAACTGCTCTACCAACTGAGCTAACGACCCAAATATGGTCGGGGTAAGGGGATTCGAACTCCTGACATCCTGCTCCCAAAGCAGGCGCGCTACCGGACTGCGCTATACCCCGGTTTGAAATTGGCTCCGTGACCAGGACTCGAACCTGGGACCCAATGATTAACAGTCATTTGCTCTACCGACTGAGCTATCACGGAACTACATATTTCAATTTACAACTTTGAAGCTTTACTGCGTTCTCTTCGACCCGTTCGCATCGCTGCGTTCGTGTGTCTGAGGCGCGCTATTCTACAATCTTCAGCACCTCTGTCAACCCCCTAAATTGCTTTCAAGTTAATGATTTGCAACTTATTTTGGATTCCTGCTTGGGGAGCGGAAACCCTGGCGGGTGACTGACTGCGGGGCGCACTTTACAAGCCTTTTCCTTTGAGTTCAACAGCCTAACGAAAAAAAGGCCTCGTTATGCGAACAATGCTGTTCTTGTAGGAGCGAGCTTGCTCCGGGCGGCGTTCCGACGATGGACTCAATGACACCGCGTTCATCCAGGAAGTACGCGTTATCGTTAACGACCATCGCGAGCAAGCTCGCTCCCACAGAGGATCAGACGAAGACGATTTCGTCGTTTTCCACCACACCGTGAGCGGTATCGCCCGGCATGAACCGTCCGGACAGAATCAGCTGCGCCAGCGGGTTCTCGATCCAGCGCTGGATAGCGCGCTTGAGCGGCCGTGCGCCGTACACCGGGTCGTAACCGACCGCGATCAGCTTGTCCATGGCCTCGGGACTGAGCTCAAGCTTCAGCTCGCGCTCGGTCAGGCGGCTACGCAGACGACCCAACTGGATCTCGGTAATGCCGGCGATCTGATCCCGCGCCAACGGCTCGAAGATCACCACTTCGTCGACCCGGTTGATGAACTCCGGCCGGAAGTGGGTGGAAATCGCATCCATCACCGCCGCGCGCTGCGCTTCACGATCACCGACCAGTTCCTGGATCTGTACCGACCCCAGGTTGGAGGTCATGACAATAACGGTGTTCTTGAAATCCACCGTGCGGCCATGGCTGTCGGTCAAACGGCCGTCTTCGAGCACCTGCAGCAAGATGTTGAACACATCCGGGTGCGCCTTCTCGACTTCGTCCATGAGGATCACCGAATACGGCTTGCGACGTACGGCCTCGGTCAGGTAACCGCCCTCTTCATACCCCACGTAGCCCGGTGGCGCACCGATCAGGCGAGCCACGGAATGTTTCTCCATGAACTCGGACATGTCGATCCGCACCATCGCCTCTTCGGTATCAAAGAGGAATTCGGCCAGCGCCTTGCACAGCTCGGTTTTACCGACACCGGTCGGGCCGAGGAACATGAACGAGCCGCTCGGGCGATTCGGGTCGGACAACCCGGCACGCGAACGCCGCACCGCGTTGGAAACGGCCACCACCGCTTCATCCTGGCCGATCACGCGCTGGTGCAACAGGCTTTCCATCTTCATCAGCTTGTCGCGCTCGCCTTCGAGCATTTTCGACACAGGAATACCGGTCCACTTCGACACGACTTCGGCGATCTCTTCTTCAGTCACCTTGCTGCGCAGCAACTGGTTTTCGGCTTTGCCATGCTGATCGACCATTTGCAGGCTGCGCTCCAGATCCGGGATCACCCCGTACTGCAACTCGGCCATGCGGTTCAGGTCGCCTTTGCGGCGGGCTGCCTCCAGCTCCTGACGGGACTGTTCGATTTTCTGCTGGATCTGCGCAGAACCCTGGACTTCGGCTTTCTCCGAGTTCCAGATTTCTTCGAGATCGGAGTACTCACGCTCGTGACGAGCGATTTCCTCCTGCAGTTTTTCCAGACGCTTCTTCGCCGCGTCGTCGCTTTCTTTCTTCAGCGCCTGGGATTCCACCTTCAGCTGAATCAGGCGACGCTCCAGACGGTCCAGCACTTCAGGCTTGGAGTCGATCTCCATGCGGATGCGGCTGGCGGCTTCGTCGATCAGGTCGATGGCCTTGTCCGGCAACTGCCGGTCAGTGATGTAGCGATGACTGAGCTTGGCCGCCGCAATGATCGCGCCGTCAGTGATGGCCACCTTGTGGTGAACCTCATAACGCTCTTTGAGGCCACGCAGGATGGCGATGGTGTCTTCTTCGCTCGGCTCGTCCACCAGCACTTTCTGGAAACGTCGCTCGAGAGCGGCGTCCTTCTCTATGTATTGGCGGTATTCGTTCAGCGTGGTGGCGCCCACGCAGTGCAACTCACCGCGGGCCAGGGCCGGCTTGAGCATGTTGCCCGCATCCATCGAGCCTTCGCCTTTACCGGCACCGACCATGGTGTGCAGTTCGTCGATGAACAGGATGATCTGCCCTTCCTGCTTCGACAGTTCATTGAGCAGGGATTTCAGGCGCTCTTCGAACTCACCGCGATACTTGGCACCGGCAATCAGCGCCCCCATGTCCAGGGACAACAGACGCTTGCCCTTGAGGCCATCCGGCACTTCGCCATTGATGATGCGTTGGGCCAAGCCTTCGGCGATGGCGGTTTTACCCACACCAGGCTCACCAATCAGCACCGGGTTGTTCTTGGTACGACGTTGCAGCACCTGGATTGTCCGGCGAATTTCATCGTCACGGCCGATCACCGGATCGAGCTTGCCGTCTTCGGCGCGCTTGGTCAGGTCGACGGTGTACTTGTCCAGGGCCTGGCGTGCTTCCTCGTGGTTCGGGTCGTTCACGGCCTCGCCACCACGCAGGTTGTTGATCGCGTTTTCCAGGGCTTTCTTGCTCACGCCCTGACCGAGCAACAGCTTGCCGAGCTTGCTGTTCTCGTCCATGGCGGCAAGCAGCACAAGCTCGCTGGAGATGAACTGGTCGCCTTTCTGCTGCGCCAGACGATCGGCCTGGTTGAGTAGGCGCGCCAGATCCTGCGACATATTCACATCGCCGGTAGGGTTCTGGATTTTCGGTAGCTGGTCGAGCTCTTTGGTCAGCTCTTTACGCAAGCTGTTGACGTCGAAGCCCACCTGCATCAACAGCGGCTTGATCGAGCCGCCCTGCTGCTCGAGCAAGGCTTGCATCAAGTGCGCCGGTTCAATGGCCGGATGATCGTGGCCGACAGCCAAGGATTGGGCATCGGACAACGCTAACTGCAATTTGCTGGTTAAACGGTCTATACGCATGGGTCACCTTCCTTTTGAGCAGGCCGGACCTATAAAACATCCTGAATGAAGAAACCTGCCAGATATCACAATAGATGCGGTCGATTCTGGGAGTTTCAAGCGTCGTGACGTTGATGCAGATCAGACAAGTCTAGCGTTCGAGCCAAACCAAGGAGGCAAACCGACCAGTGCGAGGCGCACGGCGGTAAGAAAAGAAACGCGGATCGGTTACGGTGCAGAACCCGCCACCATAAACGGCGGTGACACCGCGAGCGGCCAGACGCAAGCGCGCCAGCCTATAGATGTCGGCCATGAACTTGCCGGGGTTTTGGCTCGGCACAAAAGCCTCAGCCGCTTGCGGCAATTGCTGCACAAAGGTCTCGCGCACTTCCGGGCCGACTTCAAAGGCTTGCGGGCCGATGGCCGGGCCGAGCCAGACCAATACGTCTTCGGGCGCAACGTCCAGCGTATCGAGCGTCGCTTCCAGCACGCCTGCCGCCAACCCGCGCCAACCGGCATGGGCTGCCGCGACACGCGTCCCGGCACGGTCGCAAAACAGCGCAGGCAGGCAGTCCGCAGTCATCGCTGCGCAGGCGACACCCGGCGTTGATGTCCAGCTGGCATCAGCTGTATCCACCCGCCCCGGATCGGCATGAGCCACGACAATGCCGTGGACCTGCTGCAGCCAGGCCGGCTGAATGGAGAAATGATCGGTAAGACGACGGCGATTCTCGGCAACCGCTTCGGGGCTGTCGTCGACGTGATCGCCGAGGTTGAGGCTGTCGAACGGCGCCACACTGACGCCGCCCGCACGGGTGGTCACACAGGCTTTGACCCCGGCCGGCGCGGGCCAGTCAGGAATCAGCCAGTCACTCATCCGATGAACGCCTCGCGGTCTTGCTTGAGCAGGGTCAACAGCCAGACGAAGTCTTCCGGCAATGGCGATTCCCAGCTCATGCGCTTACCGGTGGTCGGATGATCCAGTTCCAGGAAACGCGCATGCAGCGCCTGACGCGGGAAATTTTTCAGCGACTCGACCATGGTCGGGTTGGCGGCCGGCGGAATACGGAAACGACCGCCGTAGGCGGGATCTCCGACCAACGGGTAGTTGATGTGCGCCATGTGCACGCGAATCTGGTGCGTACGACCGGTTTCCAGCTTCACCCGCACGTGAGTGTGGGAGCGGAAGCGCTCGAGCACGCGGTAATGGCTGACGGCTTGCTTGCCACCTTCCATCACGGCCATGCGCTGGCGTTGCTGGCCGTGACGACCGATCGGCGCGTTGATCTTGCCGCCGGCTGTCACCACACCGATCACGATGCACTCGTAGATCCGGCTGACGCTGCGACTCTGCAACTGTGTCACCAGCTGCGTCTGCGCCTGAATGGTCTTGGCCACCACCATCAGACCGGTGGTGTCCTTGTCCAGACGATGCACGATACCGGCGCGGGGCACATTGATGATGTCCGGCACGTGGTGCAGCAAGGCGTTGAGCAAGGTGCCGTCGGCATGACCGGCAGCCGGGTGCACCACCAGGCCCGCAGGCTTGTTGATCACCAGGATGTCGTCGTCTTCGTAGACGATGTCCAGGGCTATGTCTTGAGCGACCCATTCGCCCTGAGCTTCCTGCTCGGCAGTCAACTCAAGGATGGCGCCACCATGGACGATGTCTCGCGGGCGGATAACCGCCCCATCCACAGTCAGGCGGCCGTCTTTGATCCAGGCGGAAAGGCGCGAGCGCGAGTGCTCAGCGAATAATTGTGCGGCGACTTGATCGAGGCGTTGGCCGCCCAATTCGGACGGCACCTCTGCGCGAAGTTCAATTTTATCGGACATGCTCAGACTAGGCGTCGGCACAGCCTTTGGTTTCGGCTGCGCGCTTGTGGTTAAATACGGCGTCTTTTGCCCCGAGGCTATTCAACGGGGCGCTCATCATAACAGGACGGCCACGCCCAAGACAGCGGCCGTCATAGGGACGCAAGCCGCCATGCAAGTGAAACACCTGCTGCTGATCGCCATCCTCGCATTGACCGCTGCTTGCTCATCGAAGGAAGTCGTAGACGAAAACCTCAGTGAAGTCGAGCTGTACCAACAGGCTCAAAATGACCTGGACAACAGTAGCTACACCAGCGCCATCGCCAAGCTGAAGGCTCTGGAGTCGCGTTATCCGTTCGGTCGCTATGCCGACCAGGCGCAACTCGAGCTCATCTACGCCAACTACAAGAACACCGAGCCGGAAGCGGCCAAGTCCGCGGCTGAGCGCTTCATTCGTCTGCACCCACAGCATCCGAACGTCGATTATGCCTACTACCTCAAGGGTCTGACTTCTTTCGACCAGGACGTCGGCCTGCTGGCGCGTTTCCTGCCGCTGGACATGACCAAGCGTGACCCGGGCGCCGCCCGCGACTCCTATAACGAGTTCGCCCAGCTGACCAGCCGCTTCCCGAACAGCCGTTACGCACCGGATGCCAAGCAGCGCATGATCTATCTGCGCAACCTGCTGGCGGCCTACGAAATTCACGTTGCCGACTACTACCTGACCCGTCAGGCCTATGTCGCGGCGGCAAACCGCGGTCGTTACGTGGTGGAAAACTTCCAGGAAACCCCTTCGGTCGGCGACGGCCTGGCGGTGATGACCGAGGCCTATCAGCGCCTGCACCTGGACGAACTGGCTGCCACCAGCCTGGAAACCCTGAAGCTCAACTACCCGAACCACCCGACGCTGGTAGACGGCCAGTTCGTGCCGACCGTGGCCGAAGCCGACAACCGTTCGTGGCTGAGCAAGGCGACCCTGGGCCTGATCGAATCCCGTCCGCCGCTGCCACCGGGCGAAACCCGCGCCAATCAGGATGTACAGAAGCAGTTCCAGGACGCCAAGGACGCGATTCCATCCGAACTCAAGCCTAAAGACGACAATGGCGACGTGATCGAAGAAGAAAATCACGAAGCGGAAGGCAACAACAGCGACCGCTCGTGGTTCAGCTACATGACCCTGGGCGTGTTCGACTGACACCTCGCGCTATGCCAAAGGGAGACTTGCAGGAGCGAGCTTGCTCGCGATGGACGTCAACGTTAACGCGCTTTGTCTGAATAAACGCGTCGTCCTTGAGACCATCGCGAGCAAGCTCGCTCCTACATAAGCTATTAGGCTGTGCGCTGGTCATGTCCTTGGCTAAACTAGCCAATCACTCGTCGAAAAGCAGCTCACCATGCTTCGTATATTGTTCTGGATTGCCCTGATTGCCGCTGCCGTATGGTTCTGGCGCAAGTTCAAGGGTCAGGCTTCCACCCCCAGCTCCCCTGCCGAACGGGAAGCGGCGCCCATGGTCCGCTGCGCCCATTGCGGTGTTCACCTGCCCCGTGACCGCGCGCTGAGCCTCGACCAGCGGTGGTATTGCAGCCAGGCTCATCTCGAGCAGGACAAGGACTCCAGCGACCGCTGACACTCTCCCGAATTGGCGGCCGATCGAGGACTATCGCAGGCACCCAAGGAACTGAAAGGCATCGAGTGACGTCTGACACAGATTATTCAAGACCTCTCTCTGCGAATGAACCGGGTAATCGAAAACGTCCTGTACCTGCAGCGCCGCGCGCAAATGTCGCCGCCATGGCTTGACCTGAAATCGCTGGAAATACTCCATCACGAAGCCCCCGCCCCGTCTATCAAGGGCCCGGGGCTTTATCTGTCCGGCTACCCGGGCGAAAGCATTCTGTCCCACCTAGACTTCAAGGCACGCCAGGAAAGCGGCTGCTGTTGCATGACCTTTGCTCACGGACGGAACCCAGTTTGAACACGAGACCACGACAAAAAGTCTTGATCGTCGATGACGAACCAGACATACGCGAACTCCTGGAAATCACCCTGGGAAGGATGAAACTGGAGACGTTCAACGCCCGCAATGTCGGCGAAGCGCAATCGCTACTGAAAAGCGAAACATTCGACCTCTGCCTGACCGACATGCAATTGCCGGATGGCACCGGCCTGGAATTGGTGCAGCACATCCAGCAACGTCACCCTCAGGTCCAGGTGGCGATGATCACCGCCTATGCCAGTCTCGAAACCGCAATCAATGTGCTCAAGGCCGGAGCATTCGACTTCCTGACGAAACCGGTGGACCTTACGCGCCTGCGCGAACTGGTCACCAGCGCGCTGCTGCTTCCTGCCAGCGGGGTCGACATCGATCGCCGTTTGCTGGGCGACTCATTGCCCATGCGCAACCTGCGCAAACACATCACCAAACTGGCCCACAGTCACGCGACGGTATACATCAGCGGAGAGTCCGGCAGTGGCAAGGAATTGGTCGCGCGCCTGATCCATGATCAAAGCCCCCGCGCCAAGCAGCCGTTCATTGCGATCAACTGCGCGGCGATTCCCTCGGAACTGCTGGAGAGCGAGTTTTTCGGCCATCGCAAAGGCAGCTTCAGCGGCGCCATCGAAGATAAACCCGGTCTGTTCCAGACAGCTCATGGCGGCACCCTGCTCCTCGACGAAGTGGCCGACCTGCCGCTGGCAATGCAGGTCAAACTGCTACGCGCCATTCAGGAGAAAGCCGTACGCAGCGTCGGCGGGCAGCAGGAAGTGGCGGTGGATGTGCGCATTCTCTGCGCTACACACAAGGACCTTGGCGCCGAAGTCGCCGCTGGGCGATTTCGGCATGACCTTTACTACCGTTTGAATGTGATTGAACTGCGGGTGCCGCCCTTGCGCGAGCGTCGCGATGACATCGAGGTGCTGGCCAGCCACATACTCAAGCGCCTGGCCGCCGATACGGGTCAATCGGCAGCCAGACTCCACCCCCTAGCCCTCGATGCGCTGAAAAGCTATCGCTTCCCGGGCAATGTGCGGGAACTGGAAAATATGCTCGAGCGGGCTCACACCTTGTGCGAGGACAATCAGATCGAAGCCAATGACCTGCGCCTGGCTGAAGGCAATTGCGCAGCTGAAAGTGGAATGCCGGACCTGTCCCGGATAGACAATCTGGACACCTATCTGGAAAACGTCGAGCGCCAACTGCTGCTCCAGGCCCTGGAGGAAACCCGCTGGAACCGCACGGCGGCGGCTCAGCGGTTGAATCTGTCATTCAGGTCGATGCGTTACAGGCTCAAGAAATTGGGACTGGATTGAGACTTTAAACAGATCACAGTCTTCCAGCAGGCGCATAAGGCGTCGGATCGATAATCGGCGTACGGCCCAGCATCACATCGGCAAACAACTGACATGACGCCGGCGCCAACACCAGTCCGTTACGGTAATGCCCACAGTTGAGCCAGAGCCCGTCAAACCCCGGCACCGGGCCGATATAGGGAATGCCCTCGGGTGATCCCGGGCGCAATCCGGCCCAGTGCCCCACCACTTCGGCATCGGCCAGTGCCGGGATCAATTCCACCGCCGACGCCTTCAGGCTTTCCAGTGCCGACCCGGTCGGTGTCTTGTCAAAACCTTCATGCTCCAGCGTACTGCCGATCAGTATGTGTCCGTCGCGCCGGGGAATCGCATAACGGCCCTTGGCCAGGACCATGCTTGGCAGGAAGTCCGCCGCGCACTTGTAGAGAATCATCTGCCCTTTCACCGGCTCGACCGGCAGCGTCAGATCAAGACGCTTGAGCAACTCACCGCTCCAGGCCCCCGCCGTCAGGACGACTTGATCGCCGAGAACAGCACCTGTGGCGGTCTGCACGCCGACCACTTTGTTGCCATCACGAATAAACCCGCTGACTTCGCACTGTTCATGGATCGTCACGTTCGGCAGCGCCAGCAACGCGGCCTTTAGCGACTTCACCAGACGCGGGTTACGCACGTTGGCGACGTCGGCCATGTAGATCGCCCGGGAAAACCCGTTGCCCAGCACTGGCACCGCGTCGTGTGCCACCGAGATATCCACGGCACTCAACGGACGATGTTCCCGGGCGGCCCATGCCAGCGCTTGGGCCTCGTCATCCAGATCCAGCCAATACAGACCGGTGGTATGCACTTCAGGATCAACACCGGTGGCGGCGAACAAGCGCTCGCCCAGTTGTGGATAAAAGTCCTGGGACCAGTGAGCCAACGCGGTAACCGCCGGACTGTAGCGCCACGGGTAAAGCGGCGAAACGATGCCACCACCGGCCCAGGACGACTCCTGACCGACGTTCGAGCGATCCAGCAGCACAACGCTTTGCACTTCGGAGGCGAGATTGAAGGCCGTCAGCAAGCCAATCACCCCACCGCCGACAATCACCACTTGCTGTTGCCTGGTCATGTTCTGATCCAATCGTTAAATAGACAGAGGGTGCAAAAGGCACCCGAAAAAGAAACTCAGCGCCCCCAGCAATCTTTGCTGGTCAGGCCGGACTTCGCATTGACCATACCCAGTACACCGGTGTTGGTGATGGTCAGATCACCGCATTTGTCAGTGGCCATGCTTGAGCCGGCCTTGCGTACCGCCGTCAGCAGAAAGGTCTGGTCGGTCAGGGTTGGAGTGATGCTGTAGTAGTCATTGCCGGCGCTGAGGCCCGTCGCATCGGTGTAGACATTTTTCTGCGAGTAGAAGCGCTCCAGGAGCTGCGCCTGCTCCGAAAGCAGACCAGCCACTTCCGCGCGACGGCCCTTGTTCAGGTACTCGGTGAAACTCGGGGCGGCAATGGTCATGACAATCCCGATGATCGCAATCACGATCATGATTTCGATCAGGGTAAAACCGCGGTTGGAACTACGCATGCCTCAACTCTCACTTACTGTATTTGTCGCCACATGATGCGACGGCTGCCGCCGGATTTTTCCATCCCCGGGGTATCGTCGCCAGTGGAATCGTTTGCGACCCCGCCATTGTCGCCGGTATCCTGAGTCGAATGCTCTCCGACGAAGATCACGCCTTCAGACAGGGTGTCGAGGTTGTCGACCACTCCATCGGCGTTGCTGTCGAGCATCTTAACGCTGATCGCTTCGGGCAGCTTCAGGCAGACGGCTTTCAAGCCCTGATTGCCATGATAGAAACCGTACCAGTTGCCATTCGCCAGACAGGTTGGCCGGTTCAGCGCTGGCGAATCCGCTGGCGAATCCGCTGGCGCAGCTGCGTGCGCCGACATCGACAGGTCAAGCGCGACTACAACGCCGAGCAGGAGTGACCATAACCTGACAGGTCGCTCAGTACTTCGCATAGATACTCTCCACCACACTGCGCGAATGACCCGCGATGCCGACTGCCGTTACCCGATACAAGGTCGCCGGGGTATTGATTGGCACATTCAACGCCTTCTTGCTGACACCGATGTTTTGCACGCCGTAAAAACCCTTGCCCGATGCAATCCAGGTCACTCCGGAAGTGGCGTTGAAGCCGGCTGCGGTAATGGTCGAGGACTCGGACGGTGGTGCACATTGAACGATGCCGCTGCAAACAGGTAGCGCATAACTGTCCCGTTGCACTCCACTCTCGCCCACCCGCAATGCTGCCTCGGCGCTCTGAAACGACTGGTTGTGCAAGGCGACGCTACCGGCCATTTTTTCCTGCAGGGTCGCACTCTGCATCGAGGAAAGACCAATCAGCGTCAGCAAGAGCAAGAACACCAGACTGACCAGCAGCGCCATGCCGCGCTGGGTGTAATACGTCATGGGATAACGATTCAATGGCATTCCCTCATGGCAAGCGGTTGCGCAGAGCGGCAACCACGTTGAAGGTTTGATCACTCACTCGGTGGCGCGGATCGGTGAGGGTCAGCCTCAGGCGAACGCTACGAATCAGCGCGGGGTCCGGCGGGTTGCTGCTGTAGCGCGATGCTGCCAGATCAGTGGCCGTACTGGCCAAGCCGAAGCTCACGTCGAAAGCGCTGACGTTATCCACCAATACCTGAGGTGCTGCAGCCCCGCCCTTCATGAGCAGTTGGTTGTTGCTGAAGTTGTAAGTCAGACGCCGGATCGGAAATGCCTGCTGCCCTGCCGCTGGCGTCCGGCCTTCACTGTAGGCTGTCGAATGGGTTCTACAATCGGAAAGCACGGTCCAGTCCGGTTTGTCGCCATTACCGCCGACATCCGCCATAACCAGCGTCAAACTGCGACTGCCATTGTCCCAACGGATCGGCGTTGTGCGACTGGCATGGAAATCACCTTTCTCACTTGAATCAGTGATCGTTTCCAGACAACCGAACATCCCGACCATGCGGATTTCCTTAATCATTTTGCTCAACACGAAACGTGCATCCTCCTGCATGTTCGCGGCCGCATTCTGACTGAGATAGGTGTTCTTGGCCGCGATGAAAACCTGCACCACGCCCAGCACCACGATCAGGCTCAATGCCAGGGCGATCAGCAACTCGACCAGGCCAAAGCCTCTGCTACGCCGGCTCACGGAATCACCACCAGATCAATGGCCGTCCGGCTGCTCAGGACAAAGCTGCGCCGCGAGTCGGCAGCATTGGCAGCCCGTGAGTCGTCCCAGGTAATCGTGATGGTGTACACCTGCTGATTGACAGTGACACTGCCGGTCGCGGATGCACCGAGCGAGCTGACAATGTTGGCATTGAAGTCAAAGAGGTCCTGATCCCGGGCAACGTCTGGATTGCCCGAAGCCGGAGGCGCAATGGTGTAGTCCGCAGCGGCATTGGCGCGAATGCGGTCCAGCATGTCGTAGGCGATAAAACTGGCCTGACTGGTCATGCGCGCACTGTCCGTGTACTTCAGCGCATTGAGCTGAAACGCCGCTGCGCCCAGCAACCCCACTCCCAGAATGACTAACGCCACCAGGACTTCGACCAGCGTCATGCCCCCCTGCGAGCCTTGCATCCCTGCCCTCATCCGCAATGTCCACCCAATAGAATTCGTCCGTTCAAACACACTGTCAGCGTCCTGCTTTGTGCTCCCCGCCCATAGCTGATCACCACCTCCGAGGACGGCGATGACAATCCGCCCAGACTGTTGAAATCGATGGCAGTGACGCCAGAGGTTAGCGCCAGAGTTGCGCCGTTGCTCATCGCCGGAACAACCCGCAATACATTGGCCAAAGCGCCAGTACCGTCGTAAATCGCCAGCTCCCCACTCCAGACATCCCCGCCGGCTGTCGGCCGCACACGCGTGGTATTGCCCCGATCGATGGCTTCGAGCCGGGCAACATTCAACGCTCGTTTCAGGTCCGCGATTTCGGTATCAGCCCTGGTTGTCTGCGTCGAGCGGGTAAACGCCGGGACGGCCATAGTCAGCAGGATCAGAAGAATCGCTAGCGCGACCAGCAACTCGATCAGCGTGAAACCTTTTGTACGATGCTCCATCGGGCCCTTCTGTTTCCTTCGGCTATACCTGCTGTTGCGCAGCACAACGTTCGAACGATGCTGTGCGTTGCCATTTCTCGCGCACGGATTGCGCGAGCCACAGCACGCCACGGAGGGAAATATCATGCGACAACACGGCTTCAGCCTGATCGAACTGCTCATGGGACTGGCAATTACAGGAATTGTTCTGCTTCTGGTCACTCCGGCGTTCGCAACGCTGATCGAGTCGAACCAAAGACAGCAAGCGGCGCAGGCTCTTTTCAGTGGTATTCGCACCGCCCGGAGCGAAGCCATCGTCCGCAACCAGGCCGTGGTGATTCACGGCATCAATGGCGACTGGAGCCAAGGCTGGCGGATGATCCTGGATATCAGCGGCAAGGGGCAGATGGACAGCGACAATCCACTGTTGGCCGAACGCCAGAGCGGCGCACGCGTGTCGATTGCAGGGAACGGTTCGGTCGAAAGCTCAATACGATTCAAAGGTCAGGGCGAAGCACTGATTGGAGGAACGTTATACATTTGCGCCGCTCGCGAGCAGGTAAGCCGACATCAAGTGGTGTTGGCACGGACCGGTCGCGTCAGCCTGCGCAACGACAAGGTTGAGCAGGCGTTATGCGGGAAAAGGACTGAATTCAGAGCAACGAGCGAACGCGCAGTTCTTTAGGCATCGAGAACGTGATGTTCTCCTCGCGACCCGCCAGCTCATCGGCACCGGTGGCACCCCAGGCCTGCAACTGCTGGATCACGCCGCGCACCAGGACTTCCGGGGCGGATGCGCCAGCGGTGATGCCGATACGCTCGACGCCGTCGAACCAGCTCTTTTGCAGGTCTTCGGCACCGTCGATCAGGTAGGCCGGAGTGGACATGCGCTCTGCCAGCTCGCGCAAGCGATTGGAGTTGGAACTGTTCGGGCTGCCGACCACCAGCACCACATCACACTCGTCGGCCAGTTGCTTGACCGCGTCCTGACGGTTCTGCGTGGCGTAGCAAATGTCGTCCTTGCGCGGTCCACCGATGGCAGGGAAACGCGAACGCAGAGCGTCGATAACACGACTGGTATCGTCCATCGACAAGGTGGTCTGGGTCACGAAGGCGAGCCTTTCAGGGTTGTTCACCTGCAACGCCGCGACATCTTTCTCGTCTTCGACCAGGTAGATCGCGCCACCGTTGCTGGCATCGTACTGGCCCATGGTGCCTTCGACTTCCGGGTGACCTGCGTGGCCGATGAGAATGCACTCTCGGCCGTCACGGCTGTAGCGCGCCACTTCGATGTGGACTTTGGTCACCAGCGGGCACGTGGCATCGAACACTTTCAGCCCGCGGCCAGCCGCTTCGCTGCGCACGGCCTGGGAAACGCCGTGCGCACTGAAGATCACAATGACGTCGTCCGGCACCTGATCCAATTCTTCGACAAAGATCGCGCCACGGGAGCGCAGGTCTTCGACGACAAATTTGTTGTGGACCACTTCGTGGCGCACATAGATCGGCGGCCCGAAGACTTCCAGGGCGCGGTTGACGATTTCGATCGCCCGGTCCACACCGGCGCAGAAGCCACGGGGGTTGGCGAGTTTGATTTGCATGCTGTGCCTCGTGTCTTGCGCGCGAAAACAATGAAAAACAAACTGTGGGAGTGAGCTTGTTGTGGCGAGGGGGCTTGCCCCCGTTCGATTGCGCAGCAATCGTAAAACAGTCACCGCTGACTCATTCAGAATCGCGGTGGCCGGTTTCAGGGGCGCTTCGCACCCCAACGGGGGCAAGCCCCCTCGCCACACAAGCCCGCTCCCACACTCTTACAACGCTTTGACGGAAATGATTTCCACGTCAAAGGTCAGCGTCTTGCCCGCCAGCGGGTGGTTGAAGTCGATGGTCACTTGCGCGTCGTCGAACTCTTTCACCACGCCCGGCAGTTCAGTATTGGCCGCATCGTTGAAGATCACCAGCAAACCCGGAGACAGTTCCATGTCTGCAAACTGCGAGCGCGGAATGATCTGCACGTTTTGCGGGTTCGGCTGGCCGAAGGCGTTTTCCGGCTCAATGCTCAGTGTACGCTTGTCACCGGCCTTGAAACCGAACAGGGCTGCTTCGAAACCTGGCAACAGGTTGCCGTCACCGACCTTGAAGGTCGCAGGGGCTTTGTCGAAGGTGCTGTCCACCGTGTCGCCATTCTCCAGGCGCAATGCGAAATGCAAGGTGACTTCCGTGTTCTGGCCGATGCGTTGCTCAGCCAATACCTGTTCAGTCATGAACGGTTTCTCCGGTCTTTTTACTTTTGAACATATCCAGTGCCAGCATGACAGCACCCACCGTGATTGCACTGTCGGCAAAGTTGAACGCCGGGAAATACCAGCGGTTCTGCCAGTGCACCAGAATGAAATCGATCACATGGCCCAGGGCAACGCGGTCATACAGATTGCCCAGCGCGCCGCCGAGCACCAGCGCCAGCGCGACCGCCAGCCAGGTCTCGTTGCGCCCCAGACGCTTGAGCCACACCACCAGCACCGCACTGACCACCACCGCGATCAAGGCGAACAGCCAGCGCTGCCAGCCGGAGCTGTCAGCCAGGAAGCTGAACGCCGCGCCAGTGTTGTAGGCCAGGGTCCAGCTGAAGTAATCGGGGATGATCACGATCTGCTGGTACATCTGGAGCTTGCCTTCGAAGTAGAACTTGCTGGCCTGGTCGATGACCAGTACCAGCAAACTCAACCAGAGCCAGCTCAGCCGTCCGAAACGGCCAACGGCATTAGGCATAGTGACGGACCTCGCCAGCGCCGCTGATGTTATCCACGCAACGACCGCAGATTTCCGGATGCTCCGGATTCACGCCGACGTCTTCGCGGCAGTGCCAGCAACGGGCACATTTGGCGTGGGCCGACTTGACGATTTTCAGCTTCAGGCCGCTGACTTCGGTAACGACCGCGTCTTCTGGGGCCTTCACAAACGGTGCAACGCTGGCAGTCGAGGTGATCAGCACGAAACGCAGTTCGTTGCTCAGCTTGGCCAGGTCGACAGTCAGCGCGTCTTCGGCGAACAGCGTCACCTCGGCTTGCAGGTTGCCACCGACAGCCTTGGCTGCACGCTGGATTTCCATCTCTTTGTTGACCGCGACCTTCACTTCCATGATGCGGTCCCAGTAGGCACGACCCAGCTCGAAGCCTTCCGGCAGTTCGCTCAGGCCTTCGTACCAGGTGTTGAGCATGACGGACTCGTTACGCTCGCCCGGCAGGTACTGCCACAGTTCGTCGGCGGTGAACGCCAGGATCGGCGCGATCCAGCGCACCAGCGCTTCAGAGATGTGGAACAGCGCGGTCTGGCACGAACGGCGGGCCTTGCTGTCGGCACCGGTGGTGTACTGGCGATCCTTGATGATGTCGAGATAGAAGCCACCGAGCTCCTGCACGCAGAAGTTGTGGATCTTCGAGTACACGTTCCAGAAGCGGTATTCGCCGTAGTGCTCTTGCAGCTCGCGTTGCAGCAGCAGAGTGCGATCCACGGCCCAACGGTCCAGCGCCAGCATTTCTTCGGCTGGCAGCAGGTCGGTGGCCGGGTTGAAACCGGTCAGGTTCGACAGCAGGAAGCGCGCGGTGTTACGGATACGCCGGTAGGCGTCCGCACTGCGTTGCAGGATCTGCTCGGAAACCGCCATTTCACCCGAGTAATCGGTCGAGGCAACCCACAGACGCATGATGTCGGCGCCCAGGGTGTCGTTGACTTTCTGCGGCGCGATCACGTTGCCCAGGGACTTGGACATCTTGCGGCCGGACTCGTCGACGGTGAAACCGTGGGTCAGCAGTTCACGGTACGGCGCGTGGTTGTCGATAGCACAACCGGTCAGCAGCGACGAGTGGAACCAGCCGCGGTGTTGGTCCGAGCCTTCCAGGTACAGGTCGGCGCGCGGGCCGGTTTCGTGGCCCATCGGGTGCGAACCACGCAGGACGTGCCAGTGCGTGGTGCCCGAATCGAACCAGACGTCCAGGGTGTCGCTGATCTTGTCGTACTGCGGCGCTTCGGCGCCCAGCAGCTCGGCGGCGTCCAGCTTGAACCAGGCTTCGATACCTTCGACTTCGACACGCTTGGCAACTTCTTCCATCAGCTCGACGGTGCGTGGGTGCAGTTCGCCGCTTTCCTTGTTCAGGAAGAACGGGATCGGCACGCCCCAGTTGCGCTGACGGGAGATGCACCAGTCCGGACGGTTGGCGATCATCGAGTGCAGGCGCGCCTGGCCCCAGGCCGGGACGAACTGGGTGTCTTCAATGGCCTTGAGCGAGCGCTGGCGCAGGGTGTCGCCGGTGGTCGGCTGCTTGTCCATGCCGATGAACCACTGCGCGGTAGCGCGGTAGATCAGCGGAGTCTTGTGGCGCCAGCAGTGCATGTAGCTGTGTTCGATGACGGTGGTGTGCAGCAGCGCACCGACTTCGGTCAATTTGTCGACGATGGCCGGGTTGGCCTTCCAGATGAACTGGCCGCCGAAGAACTCCAGCGAAGGCACGTACACGCCGTTGCTTTGTACCGGGTTGAGAATATCGTCGTTGACCATTCCGTACTTCTTGCAGGTCACGAAGTCGTCCACGCCATAGGCCGGTGCGGAGTGAACCACGCCAGTGCCTGCGCCCAGCTCGACGTAGTCAGCCAGGTATACCGGCGACAGGCGGTCGTAGAACGGGTGACGGAAGTTGATCAGTTCCAGCGCCGAACCAGCGGCGGTAGCGATCACCGAACCTTCCAGCGAGTAGCGCGCCAGGCACGACTCGACCAGCTCTTCAGCCAGCACCAGCAGCTTGTCGCCGACATCGACCAGGGCGTAGTTGAATTCCGGGTGGACGTTCAACGCCTGGTTGGCCGGGATGGTCCACGGGGTGGTGGTCCAGATCACGATCGAGGCCGGCTTGCCCAGGGCAGGCAGACCGAAGGCGGCGGCCAGCTTGGCTTCGTCGACAATCGGGAAGGCCACGTCGATGGTCGAGGACTTTTTGTTCTCGTACTCGACTTCCGCTTCAGCCAGGGCCGAACCGCAGTCGAAGCACCAGTTCACGGGTTTCAAGCCCTTGAACACGAAACCGCCCTTGACGATTTCAGCCAGGGCACGGATTTCCCCGGCCTCGTTCTTGAAGTCCATGGTCTTGTACGGGTTGGCGAAGTCGCCCAGCACGCCCAGACGGATGAACTCGGATTTCTGCCCTTCGATCTGCTCGGTGGCATAGGCGCGGCACAGTTCGCGGGTCTTGTCCGCGCCCAGGTTCTTGCCGTGGGTCACCTCGACCTTGTGCTCGATCGGCAGACCGTGGCAGTCCCAGCCCGGGACATAAGGCGCGTCGAAGCCCGACAGGGTCTTCGAGCGGATGATCATGTCCTTGAGGATCTTGTTCAGCGCATGACCGATGTGAATCGTGCCGTTGGCGTACGGAGGGCCGTCGTGCAATACGAACTTCGGACGATCCTTGCCAATCTCGCGCAACTTTCCGTACAGGCCAATACTGTCCCAGCGCTGCAGGATCTGCGGTTCGCGCTGTGGCAGGCCGGCCTTCATTGGGAAGGCGGTGTCCGGAAGGTTTAGCGTGGCTTTATAGTCGGTCATTTAAGGCTCTTCATTAGCGATGGGCGCTAGGTGCGGCTAGTGCACGGGCGGCGGCGACATCCGCGCTGATCGCCGTTTTCAGTGCCTCCAGAGAGGCGAAACGCTGCTCTTCACGCAGCTTGTGGTGGAAAACCACCGTTAAACGCCGGTCATACAGATCGCCGGCAAAATCTAAAAGATGCACTTCCAGGTGGGCTTTGCCATCACCTTGAACCGTGGGCCGCACGCCGATATTGGCGACGCCGGGCCAGGTCTTGCCGTCGATCTCGACGTCCACCAGGTAAACCCCGGTGAACGGTACGCGACGGCGCTTGAGTTGTATGTTGGCCGTGGGCGTACCCAACTGCCGAGCGAGCTTCTGGCCATGCAATACGCGACCGGCGATCCGGTACGGCCGCCCGAGCAGGCGTTCAGCCAGGGCGAAATCCGCGGCGGCCAGGGCATTGCGAACCTGCGTGCTGCTGACCCGGATGCCATCCAGTTCGACGGTTTGCGCCGCTTCGACGGTAAATCCCTGAAGGATGCCGGCCTGTAGCAGGAAATCGAAATCTCCCGCGCGGTCACAACCGAAACGGAAGTCATCACCGACCTCCAGGTGCTGGACACCAAGGCCATCGACCAGAATGGTATCGACGAACTCGCTGGCGCTGAGTTTGCTCAGGCGCTGGTTGAAAGCCAGGCACAGAACGCGGTCGACGCCTTCGGCGGCCAACAATTGCAGCTTGTCCCGCAGACGGGCCAGTCGGGCCGGTGCGGTCTCCGGAGCGAAGAACTCGCGCGGTTGCGGCTCGAAAATCACCACGCAACTGGGCACGCCCAACTCGAGCGCACGCTCACGCAGCCGCGCCAGGATAGCCTGGTGGCCACGGTGTACACCGTCAAAGTTGCCAATAGTGGCGACACAGCCCCGATGCTGGGGGCGCAGATTGTGGAGGCCTCGAACCAGCTGCATAACGCGCTTCTTGCTCATAAAGTGGTCGATTATAACCACACCCGGCGGCCGACGACAGGCAACACCGTAACCCAAAGTGATCAAGCCGACAAAACCGCCGGCCCGCCCGTGTTTATCGAGGCCAAAACCTCAGCCAAGCGTCTTGCGATTGAAGTCGCGCAAACGGAAGCCCATCAACACTAACATGCCGAAATAAGCCACCACACCGGCAACAACCAAGGCACCCAGACGCAGGAAACGCTCGAGCATCTGCCCTTCACCCCAGGCCGGCATGAAATGCATCCCTGCCAGCAACACGCCAGACATCACCGCCACCGCAATCACCAGCTTGAAGCCGAACTTTGTCCAGCCTGGTTGCGGCTGGTACATCTGCTGTTTACGCAGCTGATAGAAGAGCAACCCCGCATTGAGGCAGGCGCCAGCACTGATGGCGAGCGCCAGGCCCGCGTGAGCCAAAGGACCGATCAGCAACAGGTTAAACAGCTGAGTGACGACCAGAGTGAAAATTGCGATTTTAACCGGCGTGCGGATGTTTTGTTGCGCATAAAAGCCCGGCGCCAGCACTTTAATCACGATAATCCCGAGCAACCCCACGGAATAGGCGATCAACGCACGCTGAGTCATGGCCGCATCATGAGCATCGAACTGACCATACTGGAACAGAGAAACCGTCAGCGGCTCGGCCAGAATCCCCAGCGCCAGGGCGCAAGGCAATACCAGCACAAAGCATAGACGCAGGCCCCAATCGAGGATGCGCGAGTATTCGTGGCGATCCTTGCTGGCGTAAGTCTTGGCCAGGGTCGGCAGCAGGATTGTCCCCAGCGCCACGCCCAACACGCCGGACGGCAACTCCATCAAACGGTCGGCGTAATACATCCACGACACGGAACCGGCAACCAGGAAAGACGCGAAGATAGTGTTGATGATCAGTGAAATCTGGCTCACCGAGACACCGAGAATGGCCGGCAACATTTGCTTCATGACGCGCCACACACCGCTGTCACGCAGGTTCAGACGCGGCAGTACGAGCATGCCGATCTTTTTCAGGTGCGGCAGCTGATAGAGCAACTGCGCCAGGCCGCCGACAAGTACCGCCCAGCCAAGCGCCATGACGGGCGGATCGAAGTACGGCGTCAAAAACACCGAAAAGATGATCATGCTGACGTTCAGCAGGGTCGGCACGAAGGCGGGCACCGAAAAGCGGTTCCAGGTATTGAGGATCGCGCCGGCCAACGACGACAGGGAAATCAGCAGGATGTAGGGAAAGGTCACCCGCAACAGGCTGGAGGTCAGTTCGAATTTTTCCGGCGTGTCGGTGAAACCCGGCGCGGTGACCCAGATGACCCACGGCGCGGCGATCATGCCCAACGCCGTGACCAGCGCCAGTACCAGCGTCAGCAGGCCTGAGACGTAGGCAATGAAGGTACGCGTCGCCTCTTCGCCCTGCTGACTTTTATATTCGGCAAGAATCGGCACGAACGCCTGGGAAAACGCCCCCTCGGCAAAGATTCGCCGCAGCAGATTGGGTAATTTGAAGGCGATAAAGAAGGCGTCGGTCGCCATTCCTGCGCCAAATGTGCGCGCGATGAGGGTGTCTCGGACAAATCCCAGAATCCGGGAAAGCATCGTGATAGAGCTGACGGCGGCCAACGATTTGAGCAGGTTCATGGAAAGAGTTTGTGCCTGTCGATAAACAGCAGGCGAACTAAGCGCCTACTTGTGCGATACTCCGCGCCGCAACAGCACAGAGCCAAAGCTCGCGAGTTTACAGGTCACACGCCGGAAAGAAATATCCCGTCGCACCACGCCTACCACTTAGCGGAACGTTTCAAGCGCCCTTGACAAGACTTCAACTCATCGGCATGATTCGCGGCCTATTTTGTTTGCTATTTCCTAAAAAGTCTTTCGAGGAGCTCGACGGTGGCCAACTCACCTTCCGCCAAAAAACGTGCAAAACAGGCTGAGAAGCGTCGCAGCCACAACGCCAGCCTGCGTTCCATGGTTCGTACCTACATCAAGAATGTAGTTAAGGCCATCGACGCAAAAGACGCTGCCAAAGCTCAAGCCGCTTACGTTCTGGCTGTGCCAGTTATCGACCGTATGGCCGATAAAGGCATCATCCACAAGAACAAGGCCGCTCGTCATAAGAGCCGCCTGAATGGCCACGTCAAGGCCCTGAACGTTGCCGCTGCTGCCTAAGCGACACGCTCATTAAAAAACCGACCTCAGGGTCGGTTTTTTATTGCCTGCGATTTAATGAACACACAAAAAACTGTGGGAGCGGGCCTGCTCGCGAAGGCGGCGTGTCAGTCGACATCAATATTGACTGATTCAACGCTTTCGCGAGCAAGCCCGCTCCCACATCTGGATCTGCACTAGCTTATTGGGCGTGCGCCCACGGCAGAATCGGAATCGCCGTCACCGCATTCTGCGGACTGCCCTCGATCAAGCGATCGCTGTACACCAGGTACACCAGCGTATTGCGCTTCTTGTCGAGGAAGCGCACCACCTGCATGGTCTTGAACACCAGGGACGTGCGCTCCTTGAATACCTCGTCACCATCCTTGAGCTCACCCTTGAAGCTGATCGGCCCGACCTGCCGGCAGGCGATGGACGCCTCGGCACGATCTTCGGCCAGCCCAAGACCACCCTTGACCCCGCCCGTCTTGGCGCGCGACAGGTAGCAGGTCACACCATCGACCTTGGGATCATCAAAAGCCTCGACCACGATTCGGTCATTTGGCCCGACGAACTTGAACACCGTCGACACCTGACCGATTTCCTCGGCCGAAGCCAGCAGCGGCATCGCCAACAGCAATCCCAACAATCCTTTTGCCACGCGCATTCAGGTATTCCTTCAGACCAGGATCAGGTTATCGCGGTGAACCAGTTCAGGTTCCGCCATGTAACCCAGCAGACCGACAATCGCCTCGGACGACTGACCGATGATTTTTTGCGCTTCCAGCGCACTGTAGTTGGCCAGGCCGCGGGCAATCTCACGACCGTCCGGCGCCACGCAGACGACCATCTCGCCGCGACGGAAGCTGCCCTGCACCAATTTGACCCCAACCGGCAGCAAGCTCTTGTTGCCCTGGGACAACGCGGTCACTGCACCGGCATCCAGCACCAGGGTGCCACGGGTTTGCAGATGACCGGCCAACCACTGCTTGCGTGCCGCCAGCATGCCACGCTCCGGCGAGAGCAAGGTGCCGATGCGCTCGCCCACCTTGAGGCGATCCAGCACACGCTCAAGCCGCCCACCGACGATAATGGTGTGAGCGCCGGAACGGGCCGCCAGACGCGCCGCACGCAGCTTGGTCTGCATACCGCCACGCCCCAGCGCCCCACCCGTACCACCCGCCACCGCATCGAGCGCCGGATCATCGGCACGCGCTTCGTAAATCAGTTGGGCATCCGGATTGTTGCGCGGATCAGCGTCGAACATGCCATCGCGATCCGTCAGAATCACCAGCAAGTCCGCCTCGACCAGGTTCGCCACCAGCGCCGCCAGGGTGTCGTTATCGCCGAAACGGATTTCGTCGGTGACCACGGTGTCATTCTCGTTGATGACCGGAATGACCTTGAGCTCGACCAATGCGCGCAAGGTACTGCGGGCGTTCAGATAGCGCTTGCGGTCGGACAGGTCGTCGTGGGTCAGGAGAATCTGCGCAGTATGCCGACCATGCTCGGCAAAGCTCGACTCCCAGGCCTGCACCAGCCCCATTTGGCCGATTGCAGCAGCGGCCTGAAGCTCGTGCATCGCACTGGGTCGCGAAGTCCAGCCCAAACGGCTCATACCGGCCGCCACCGCCCCGGAGGACACCAGCACCAGCTCGACACCCGCCTCATGCAAGGCCACCATCTGCTCAACCCAGACACCCATTGCCGCGCGATCCAGGCCCTTGCCGTCCGCCGTCAGCAAAGCGCTGCCGATCTTCACGACCCAACGCTGCGCACCTGTCACCTTGCTCCGCATCATCTTCAACCTTAGCTTGAGGACAGCGCGACCTGGCACTGCCCGTGACGTTATTCGTGGCTATTCGCGACCAACGATTTACAGATACTAAAACGCCGCTCGATTGAGCGGCGCTTAAGTTTATCGCAACGAATCAGTCACGCACGTAAATGATTTCCGGACCGTCTTCGTCATCCACATCTTCTTCGTCCCAATCATCGTCACCGATGTCGTGGACCGACTTCACGCCGCTGCGACGCAGCGCACGCTGATCGTCCAGCGCCTGCAACTGGGCACGGGCTTCATCTTCAATGCGCTGATCGAGCTCGGCCAGCTCTTCCTTGTAGGCAGGATCGTTAGCGAGACGATCGGCACGATCTTCCAGGTAACGCATGATGTCATGGCACAGGCGCTCGGTGTTCTGCTTGGCAATTGCCGAGATCACGTAGACCGGACCGGTCCACTCCAGGCGATCGACGATCTCCTTGACGCGAGCATCGTGCTCCTCATCAAGAATCTGGTCGCACTTGTTCAGGATCAACCAGCGATCACGCTCCGCCAGGGACGGGCTGAACTTGGTCAGCTCGCTGACGATGACTTCAGCGGCGTCCGGAGCACTGGTTTCATCCAGCGGCGCCATGTCGACGAGGTGCAACAGCAAGCGAGTACGCGACAAGTGCTTGAGGAAGCGAATCCCCAGGCCCGCGCCGTCGGAAGCACCTTCGATCAGACCCGGAATGTCCGCGACCACGAAGCTTTTCCAGCGATCGACGCTGACCACACCCAGGTTCGGCACCAGCGTGGTGAACGGGTAGTCGGCCACTTTCGGCTTGGCGGCCGATACCGAACGGATAAAGGTGCTTTTACCAGCGTTCGGCAAGCCCAGCAGGCCGACGTCCGCGAGCACTTTCATCTCCAGCTTCAGGTCACGCTGCTCACCTGGCTTGCCTGGCGTAGTCTGGCGTGGAGCACGGTTGGTGCTGGATTTGAAACGGGTGTTGCCCAGGCCGTGCCAGCCGCCGTGTGCAACCAGCAGCTTCTGGCCAGCCTTGGTCAGGTCGCCAATCACCTCCTGAGTGGCAGAGTCGATCACCGTGGTACCAACCGGCACACGCAGGATCAGATCCTCGCCCTTCTTGCCAGTGCAGTCGGTGCTGCCGCCGTTGGAGCCACGCTCGGCATCGAAGTGCCGGGTGTAACGGTAGTCCACCAGGGTATTGAGGTTTTCGTCGGCCATCATGTAGATGGAACCGCCATCACCACCGTCACCACCGTTCGGACCACCGTTTTCGATGAATTTTTCGCGACGGAAACTCATGCAGCCATTGCCGCCGTCACCGGCCTTTACTCGAATCGATACTTCATCAACAAACTTCATAACAAACGCCTCTCGCCATACGGACGAGCCGAAAAACAATCAAGACATAAGACTCTTGCAAAAATGAGCGCAGCGACCCCAAACCACGACACCTACATCGTACGCCGACAGCCCATACAAACAGCTTTGCAAGAGACTCACCCCACAAACGAAAAAGCCCCGTCGCGAGACAGGGCTTTTCCAGCGATCGCGCAATTAAGCTGCGACTACGCTCACGTAACGACGACCGAAGGCGCCTTTTACTTCGAACTTGATCACGCCTTCGACTTTAGCGAAGAGGGTGTGATCCTTACCCATGCCAACGCCGTAGCCAGCGTGGAATTGGGTACCGCGCTGACGCACGATGATGTTGCCTGCTTTGATAGCCTGGCCGCCATACATCTTCACGCCAAGGCGTTTGGCTTCTGAGTCGCGACCGTTACGGGTACTACCACCAGCTTTTTTGTGTGCCATGAGTTCAATTCTCCTAGTGAGGAATTAGGCTGAAATTAAGCCTGAATACCGGTGATTTTGATCTCGGTGTACCACTGGCGGTGGCCCATACGCTTCATGTGGTGCTTACGGCGACGGAACTTGATGATGCGGACTTTATCGTGACGACCTTGGGAGATCACTTCAGCCACAACGGTAGCGCCAGCAACAACTGGAGCGCCGATATTCACGTCGTCACCGTTGGCAACCAACAGAACGCGATCAAAGGTAACGGATTCGCCGGTAGCGATTTCCAGTTTTTCGATCTTCAGGTATTCACCTGGGGCGACTTTGTACTGCTTGCCGCCAGTAACGATTACTGCATAAGACATGGTATTTCTCCGATAATCCTGCTCACCCAGCTCTTTATAAGAAGAGGTATTGGCTGGCATGGCTGCATGGGGCTGGAAGGCCCGCTTGCAATTGCGTAAGGCAGGTGCTGCCCAGGAAGTTCAGGGTGCGCGATTGTACGCAAGCCACGCCAGCCTTGCAAGGGGCCGTCCATCGTGCCTTGACACCTGCTGGCGTGGGTCCTAGCATGCCGCGCAACCCTTCTGGAGCGACTGTCGCTGATGCAACCCCAAGCTTTCTACCGCGCGGTGGCGGACGATTTTAGCGCCGTCGACGGCATCATCAAGAAGCAGCTGACTTCGCGGGTGCCGCTTGTATCGAAAATCGGCGATTACATCACCTCGGCCGGCGGTAAACGCCTGCGTCCCTTATTAGTGCTGCTGTGTGGCAAGGCCCTGGGCCGTGAAGGCGACGATCTGCGCCTGTTGGCCGCCACCATCGAGTTCCTGCACACCGCCACCCTGCTGCATGACGACGTGGTCGACATGTCCGGCATGCGCCGTGGCCGCTCGACCGCCAACGCCATGTGGGGCAACGCGCCAAGCGTGCTGGTCGGTGACTTCCTGTATTCGCGCTCTTTCGAAATGATGGTCGAACTGGGTTCCATGCCAGTGATGAAGATCCTTTCGCAAGCCACGCGCATCATCGCCGAAGGCGAAGTGTTGCAGCTGTCGAAGGTGCGTGACGCCAGCACCACCGAAGAAACCTACATGGAAGTCATCCGCGGCAAGACCGCGATGCTCTTCGAAGCCTCGACCCACAGTGCCGCCGCTCTGTGCGAAGCCACGCCGGAACAGGCCGAAGCCCTGCGTACATTCGGGGATCACCTGGGGGTGGCCTTCCAGCTGGTCGACGACCTCCTTGACTACAAAGGCGACGCCGAGACCCTGGGCAAGAACGTCGGTGACGATCTGGCCGAAGGCAAGCCGACCCTGCCGCTGATCTACACCATGCGCGAAGGCACGCCGGAACAGGCCGCCCTGGTGCGCAAGGCGATACAGAAAGGCGGAATCGAAGATCTGGAAAGCATCCGCGAAGCCGTGGAAGCCTCGGGTTCGCTGGAGTACACCGCGCAACTGGCCCGCGATTATGTGGCCCGCGCGATCAAGTGCCTCGAAGCGCTGCCCGCCAGCGAATACCGCGATGCGCTGGTTGAACTGAGTGAGTTCGCGGTAGCCCGCACGCACTGACAATACTGCAAAACCCTGTGGGAGCGAGCTTGCTCGCGATTAGGCACTTACATTCAACATTGTTGTTGACTGAAAGGACGCCATCGCGAGCAAGCTCGCTCCCACAGGTATGTTCCCCACAGGTTTTCCTGCGCCGTGCCCTCTCCCACCTAAAACCCTATATAATGTGCGCTTTTTAACGATCCTGAATCCAAGGAGCCTTAGTGAGCACGCTGCCACCCTGCCCAAAATGCAATTCCGAATACACCTACGAAGACGGCACCCAGCTGATCTGCCCCGAGTGCGCCCACGAATGGTCCGCCAGCGGTGAAGCCGAAGCGACGTCCGATGACACAGTGAAAAAGGATTCGGTCGGCAATGTCCTGCAGGACGGCGATACCATCACCGTGATCAAGGACCTCAAGGTCAAGGGCACGTCCCTGGTGGTCAAGGTCGGCACCAAGGTCAAGAACATCCGCCTGTGCGATGGCGATCACGACATCGATTGCAAGATCGACGGCATCGGCCCGATGAAACTCAAGTCCGAGTTCGTCAGAAAAGTCTGAACCTGCTGTCTTCCATCCCACGCCCCGCGCGGGATGGAGCCTCACCCTCCCCCGCTTCGCCCGGTCAATCCATGTAATAGCCAGACGCCAGTCCTTTTGACCTGACGCAATCCTTACCCGGAAAAAAGCGCAAACCGCCAATAGGCCCTTGCTATTTAATGAATAAGAATTATTCTCATCAAACCTTCAATGGAGATGAGAACCATGACTTATTTGATCGATGCCTGGCTGGACCGCCCACACCCTTACCTCAGGATCCTGCATCGGGAAACCGGGGAAGTCTGTGCCGTACTGGAAGAGGAAGCCTTGAACGAGCTGCAGGACCAGGGTGACCTGGACGTCAGCGGCCTGAGTTCAAGCGAGCCGGTGGTGCTCAAGGAACTGGTGCGCAATCTGTTTCTGTTCTGCTATGCCCGGGCGTTGCGCCCGCACAGTGAACTGCACCACAAGATCGAGATATGAAAATCGCTGCAAAACCTTGTAGGAGCGAGCCTGCTCGCGAAAAACTCAAAGATACGCGTTCATTCAGAATGCCCGCGTAATCGTTGACGCCCATCGCGAGCAAGCTCACTCCTACAGGTAATCGGTCTTACAGAACGTCAAGCAGCTCGACGTCGAACACCAGTACGCTGTGCGGCGGGATGCCGCCAACGCCTTGAGCGCCGTAAGCCAGTTCGCTCGGCACGTACAGGCGCCATTTGCTGCCGGCGTTCATCAGTTGCAGGGCTTCGGTCCAGCCGGCGATCACGCCGCCAACCGGGAATTCTGCAGGCTGGCCGCGCTCGTAGGAGCTGTCGAACACAGTGCCGTCGATCAGGGTGCCGTGGTAATGAGTACGCACGGTGTCTTCACGGGATGGCTTGGCGCCTTCGCCAGCAGTCAGAACTTCGAACTGCAGGCCGGAAGCCAGAGTGGTGATGCCTTCACGCTTGGCGTTTTCAGCCAGGAAAGCCAGGCCTTCGCCAGCGGCCGCTTCAGCCTTGGCTGCAGCTTCGGCCTGCATGATTTCACGGATGACCTTGAAGCTGGCGGACATTTCTTCCTGACCCACACGGCTTGGCTTGCCGGCGAATGCGTCGGTCAGACCCGCCAGGATCGCGTCCAGGCTGACACCCGGTGGCGGGTTGTCACGCAACTGGTCGCCCAGCTGACGGCCGATACCGTAGCTGACGCGGGTTTCGTCGGTGGACAGATTTACTTCGGACATGACACTGCTCCGCTGTGCGGACGGCCTGGAACTTGCCGTGCGTGCACAGCGCGTCCCGGAGCGCCCGGAACCAAAAGGGCCAGCAGACTAGCACAGATGTCATACCATTGATGAGGGGCGTCAGGCGATCGGCACCTTCAGGTTTTCCTCCACATCGGCAACCAGCCCGCACATCTCGTCATGCACGACGGTGTGCACAAGGTTGAAGTGCAGCTTGGGAAAGGAGCGCAGCACATCCCGGGCATGCTCCACCGAACGCAGGCTCATCATGTGCCCGTGCGCATCGCTCAATGGATACGCCGCGCCATGCATCCGAGCCTCAAGCAGGTAGATGCCGCCCTCCATGGAGATCAGGTTCAACTCATCGACCTTCCCGGCGACGGCATAGGCATTCAATTCTTGCAGGTTCATGAACGCACCTCACGCAATGGCGAGCCAACATACTTACAGGGATAGGCTCCGGCGCATCAAAGCACAAGCCACAGACGTCGCCGCCCGTCTGTTTTGCAACCCTGTGGGAGCGTGGCTTGCCCGCGATGGCATCACCGCGGTTCATCGACAGACCGAGGTGATGCCATCGCGGGCAAGCCACGCTCCCACGATGGAAGTTGAAATCAGTGCTTGGTGACTTTATCCAGGTAACCCATGGCAAATGCCGAAACCACGAAGGTCATGTGGATGATCACGTACCACTGCAGATGTTCGGGGTCGACGTTCTTGGCGTCCATGAAGATGCGCAGCAGGTGAATGGACGAGATCGCCACGATCGACGCGGCCACCTTCATCTTCAGCGACGAAGAGTCCATGGTGCCGAGCCAGTTGAGCTTTTCCTTGCTGTCGTCGATGTCCAGTTGCGAGACGAAGTTCTCGTAGCCGGAAATCATCACCATCACCAGCAAACCGCCCACCAGCGCCATGTCGATCAACGACAGCAGCACCAGGATCAAGTCCGATTCGGCCATCGAGAACACGTTCGGGATGACGTGGAAGACTTCCTGGAAGAATTTCAGTGCCAGCGCCAACAGCCCGAGGGACAGACCGAAATAGATCGGCGCCAGCAGCCAGCGCGAGGCGTACATTGCATTTTCGATAAAGCGTTCCATTGAATCTCACATGTGGACTGGAAATGGCGGCGAGTATATCAGTCGCCCGCCCCTATCCAGAAGCTGCCAGAAAACGTCGAAAAATCCGCCACCTGCACCTGTGTATCAAGGTTTTTCTGCTAGTGTCCAAATCATTGAACGCTCAGTGATATTGGACAGGAAGACTGGAAATGGATGTGCGATTGCCTTTGACGAGTGCCGGAATTTGCCTGGCACTGCTGCTAAGTGGCTGCTCACCCAGCGATGAAAAACGCCAGGTCAGCCTCGAAGAAAAAACCGCGCAGTTCGAAAAGTCGCTGGACGCCATCCAGGATCAGAAGCTCAAGGATGCCGTGGCGGAGTTGGGTGGCTCACTGCTGCTGCTCGAGCGCGCGCAACTCAAGCTCGACAGCAAACCGGTGGAAACCGAATACGGCGAAGACACCCTTGCCATGCTCAAGCACTACCCGACCCCGCAAGCTCTGGTCGACACCTACATCAACGGGTTGTTCGTGCTGCAAAAGGATTCCAGTTCCGACTACCTGACCGATCTGCAACCGGTGTTTCCCTTCACGTTCAGCGTTCCTGCCGCGTTTTTGTTTCCCCACGGCCTGGAGTGGCAGTCCGTCACCCTGAGCAATAAACGGGTCATTGCCTTCCAGCCGGAATGGTCGGAAACCGACCCCGGCATTCAACTCAGCCCATCGAGTTCCAACCTGACCAACCCCGATGACCTGACAGTGTCTTACCCCTTCATCGAAGGCCTCGACATCGACAAAAAAAATCAGCCGCAGCCCGTGAGCCTGCAGGGTAAGGTCGAAGTCATCGCGCCCCGCAGGCTCTACAGTTTCGACCTGACGAAAAAGGACATCGGCCAGACCCGCACCAATGACAACCTGAGCGTCACCTTGCTCACACTGACGAACAACTACGCGGAAATCGAATACAACGACAGCGCGCCGCTGGCGCCTGAAGTCAGTGAAACACCACTGAACCCGTTGATCGTCCAGGCCAGGGACAGTACCGGGCAATACATCACGCGCGCAGGCTCGATCAACGAAACCGCGACACAAATTGCCTTCTATCGGCAGCAACTGGCCAAGATGCAGCAACAAAAGAGCTGGAGCGAGACGCTGGAAAAGCAACTCGACGAAGAACAACGTTCCTTTGAGAAACGCCAGACCCGACGCTATTCAAAGGTATATTTCAACGGGACGATCGAAACACTCGAAGTCAGCATGCTGGATTTTTCCGCCGTCACGGTCACCCGCAAGGACCTTGACCTGCCGGTCCGGCGCTTCGATGCCGAGACCCCGGACAAGGGCATTCAGCCCTTGAACCTGCCTGTGGTGGTCTATGACGACCAAGCCGCAACCTGGCTAAAAGGGGCAACGCTGAGCGAGGATCAACTGAAAAAGAACGTCAGCATCAGCCAGTCGGTCGACGACCCCAGCGCTGCTCGAATCGAATTCACCCATCTGCGCAGCTTCAACGATGAACTGCTGGGCACATCACTCAACCCCGGTGAAAGCCCGGTGAGCTTCTTTACCGAAGACACTCTTGGCAAACGCGACGAACCGATCGAGCTGTCACCGGAGGCCTACCAGATCGATCCACTGCGCGGCACCATCACCTACGATCTGAATCTGTTTCCGGAAACGCCGGCCTACGCAGTGGGCTCGATGCCACTATTCCTGGCCACGATCGAGCAAAAAACCCTCGATACCCGTCAACTGCCCAAAGGCCTTGAGCTCAAGGACAATGCTCTGATAGTGAATCTGAAGGCATTTCCCGCCCAGGACTGGCGCTTTTTCGCCAAGGACGACAGTGGCAATTACTTGAAGGAAATTCTATCCGTCAGCCATGGCGCGAACGCACAAGGCCGGGCGCAATTTGCCGTGCATTACTTCTACGGGCAGCCTACGCGCCTGGAAACCTATCAGCGCACTGACCTCGCCACCGTGCAATATGGTTTCGAGGTCAAACTCGACAAGGCCGACATGACACGCCTTGATCAATAGTGCGACTCAGTGCTCGGGGTGAAACTCGAAGCCGCCCAGGTTACGGCAGCGACCACCGTTGATTTCCCGCAACTGGGCTTGCAGGTGCAGGCACCAGATTTGCGGATCGTCGGCCAATTCGTAGCCGTGCAAGGTCAGACTTTCAACGATGGTGTCGAGGATTGATTCAGCGGCGATTGGACCGTGAAACGGGCCTTGGGCCTTGATGGCCGAAGGTTGTTCACCGGCCATTCCGGCGGCGAACAACAGAGTCCACATGCCCGTGTCTCCCGCCAGCGGACGGATGGCACACTCGATACGGGTCACAAGGCCCAGGCATTGACGGGTGAGGCAGAGGTTGCGCGACATGGCGGCGACCCTCGGTAGATCCGGTATTCAGCCCCCATGTGAAGGCTGTTTCGATCCTGTGATTACTGTCGATATCCCTGAGCAGAGAATAGAAGAAAAGTCTGGCCTGCAGGCCGAGGCGAGACCGAAAGGCGCCGAATGGTCATAGTGTGAATATTGACGCCATTTCGACGACGCTTTCCGATGCCCACCACAAAAAAACTTGTGGGAGCGAGCTTGCTCGCGATGGCGGTCGAACATTCAACATATTGGTCGAATGAAATTCCACTATCGCGAGCAAGCTCGCTCCCACAAGGGATTGCACAGTTTCAGATCAACGATGCATCACGCAGGCTTGGTTTCCGCCAACGCCTCTTGCGCCAACTCCTTCTCGGCTTCCTTCAGATCATCCTCGCTGATCATTTCCGCGATAACCCGCAAGCGCTCCACGACCCGCGCGTTCACGCTGCCTTCAGGGAACTCGCCATTCTCGTCCGGTTCTCCGGCCGGCTCGCCAACCAGCAAACTCAAGGCTTCGTCGGCCTGACGGACCGCGTACACATGGAACTGCCCCGCACGCACCGCCGCCAGCACCTTCTCGTCGAGCATCAGCGTGGCGACGTTGGCGTGAGGAATGATTGCCCCCTGCTCGCCCGTCAACCCGCGGGCTTCGCACAGACGGAAGAAGCCCTCGATCTTCTCGTTGACCCCGCCGACCGCCTGCACTTCGCCGAACTGGTTGATCGAACCGGTGATGGCAAAGCACTGTTTGAGCGGGGTTTTCGACAAGGCCGAGATCAGGGTGCAGGCCTCGCCCAGGGACGCACTGTCGCCATCGACATACCCATAGGATTGCTCCAGGGCGATGCTCGCGGAAATCGCCAGCGGGAATTCCTGGGCGTAGCGGCTGCCCAGATACCCCGTGAGGATCATCACGCCCTTGGAGTGGATCGGCTGGCCGAGGTTGACCTCGCGCTCGATGTCGACAATACCGCTGCCCCCCGGGTACACCGTGGCGGAAATCCGCGCCGGTACACCGAAAGCCGAGTCGCCGACCTCCAGCACAGTCAAGCCGTTGCACTTGCCGACCGCTGCGCCATCAGTGTCGATCAGGATGATCCCGGCCAGCATGTCGTCGAGAATCCGCGCCGAAACCCGCCCGGTTCGCGTGGCCTTGGCCTTGAGTGCCCGTTCGATGTGCCCGGCGTCGGTCATTTCATCACCGGCCAGGTGGCGGATGAAATCGGCCTCGCTGACCAGCTGGAACAAGTCACCGATACGCGCCGACAAGCGCCCCTGGTGCTCGGCCAGGCGGGCGCTGTAAGTCGCCAGACGCGCCACCGCATCGGCGGTCAGCGGTGCCATGCCTTCTTCGGAAGTACGGGTTTTGAGCAACTGGGCGAACTGCTCCAGGCTCTCGTCGACCATCGGGATGTCTTCGTCGAAATCCACCAGGACGCGGAACATCTCCTGGAAATCCGGATCGAGGTCTTGCAGCGTGTAATACAGCTGACGGGCACCGATGATGACGACTTTCACCTGCAGCGGAATGTGTTGCGGTGTCAGGGTCACGGTGGCCAGGCGGCCCAGCTCGCCCAGCGGTGATTCCATTTTCAGCTTGCGCGATTGCAGGGCGCGTTTCAGAGCGTCCCACACGAATGGCTCGCTGAGCATTTTGTCCGCTTCAAGGATCAGGAAACCGCCGTTGGCCCGGTGCAAGGCCCCCGGCCGCAGTTGGCGGTAGGTGGTGTACAGCGCGCCCTGGTCGGTGCTGTATTCGATACGACCGAAGAGGTTTTCGTAGGTCGGGTGCGGCTCGAACACCACCGGCGCACCGCCGCTGGCCGAGTGACCGACCACCAGGCTCGGCGCGTATTGTTCTTCGAGCAACTTGCGGGCGATAGCGTCGGTCTTGCTGTCGTCCACCAGTTGCTCGACCACGGTCTTGAGCAAATACACCTGCATGGCTTGCAGATAACCGCAAACCGCCGCGTTCTCGGCGTACTTCTCCGACAATGGCGACAACAAGGGCTGCAAGGCCAGGGTGATGGTTTCTTCGTTCAGATGACGCAACTGGTTGCTCGACTCACGCTTCCATTGCGGCAGGCTGGCGAGCTCTTCGTTCAGGCGCTCTTCCAGTGCCGAAATATCCTCGTGGAAGCGCTCGCGTTCGGCTTCCGGCAACTGGGCGAATTCAGCTTCGTCCAACGCCTTGCCGTCACCCATTGGGGTGAAGGCGATATTACTGGCGTCGCGGTAGAGCGCGACGTCCTTCTCCAGCGCCAGACGCTCGATGACGTCCAGGGCCTTGTCGTAGCGCTGGTTGAAGGCGCGGTCGATGCCACTTTTCTTCTGTTGGTAGGACGGATGCTCGAAGACAGCCGGAAACGTCGCCAGCAGGTTGTCGATCAAGCCGTTGATGTCACCGATGAAGGCACCGGCGGTGCCCGACGGCAGTTCCAGTGCGCGCGGCTCGCGCGGCTCATCGAAATTGTTGACGTAGACCCAGTCCGCCGGAGTCTGCAGGCGCTTGCCTTCGGCCTTGAGGTAGCGTTTGACGAACGAGAACCGGCCAGTCCCGGGTTCGCCCATGACGAATACGTTGTAACCGGGGCGTGGCATGGCCACACCGAACTGCAAGGCTTCGACCGCACGTTCCTGGCCAAGCACACCGCGAAAGGGCTCCAGATCATTGGTGGTAGAGAAGCTGAACTGTTCAGCGGAAAACGGACGGGTCAGCGCTTCGGGCGCTAGACGCAAGCTGGCAGCAACAGGATCAGGCATCGGGCTTCCTTAACAATCAGGCGGGGCAGATGGCAGCATTCTGGCGCTGCCCATACCCGACTGGCAAGGAGCGCCGCAGGCCAAAGCATAGACAAGCCGAAACCCCGACGTAGAGCCGCGCCAAATCACTGTTTGCGACGATTGTTTTTGCAAAAAATCACGGAACCCCGCGATCGTGCCTAAACTCCAAACTGCGCGGCTGGACTAATGACCGGCCCACTGGCACCAGACGGGCCAGAACCCCTTGTCAAACTGGTATGCACATAAAGAGAACAAAGCTATGAAACGGATTCTTCTTGGTACTCTCTTCACCGCTGTATCCATCAACGCCATGGCTCAGGCGCCAGGCGGCCCGGATTGCGGTTGGGGCAACATGCTGTTCGAAGGCCAGCGTGGTACTCCGGCTCACTTCCTGGCATCCACCACCAACGGCACTTCCGGCAACGCAACCTTCGGCATGACATCCGGCACCAACGGTTGCGCAACCAATGCGTCGCTGACCTACGGCGGCAAATCCTGGTTTGCCATGAACGGCATGATGAACGAACTGTCCGAAGACATGGCCAAGGGTCAGGGCGAAGCGCTGACCACCTATGCCGTGGTACTGGGCGTCGCGCCGGAAGACCGTGCGCACTTCGCCGCTGTCACTCACGAGCACTTCCAGCAGATCTTCAGCAAGGCTGACGTGACTGCCGAAGATGTGCATACCAACACCCTGAACGTGCTCAAAGCCGACCCTCGTCTGGCCAAGTACGCAACTCAAGCTTAAGCTCGACCCGCCCCGCTTCTTTCGGGAAGCGGGTTTTGTTTTTTGGACCTGCCCCTCTTTGAGAGCGTCGGTAAGTCAACACGCAAATCCTGTGGGAGCGGGTTTGACTGACTGGCACTACCCTGGTCGGGGCTCAGTTTCTTTCGATTAAGTTGCCATCTATGTTCAAACGCCTTGCCTGGCTGGCGCTGTGTGTCTGCGCCCCACTGTCCGCCGCGCCTCACATCGACCCACAACGCTTGCAGCAACTGGCCAACGACCCTTTCTGGATATCCCTGGGCCATTACGAAACCGCCAAGCTCGGCGGCTGGCGCAGCTATGTCAGCGACCGGAAGTTCTTCCTCGCCACCGATGGCAATGAACATCCGGACCATGAACTGGCGGCGACTGTACAAGCCTTGTACGCCCCGGCCAGTGCCGGTGAACAACACGCACAATGCGTCTACCCGGCGCGCACCCGCTGGCTGAAGGAACAACTCGACCTGACCGGTCTGCCAACGCCGGACTGCGCAGCGTTCAAACAATGGTTCAAGGACGTCTCGCCCGACAGCTCAGTGATGATCTTCCCGGCGGCCTACCTGAACAGCCCCTCCTCGATGTTCGGCCATACCCTGCTGCGCATCGACCAGGCCGAAGTGAAGAGCGACAAGACTTCGCTGCTCAGTTACGCGATCAACTTCGGCGCCTACATCGAGGGCTCGGACAACAGCATCATCTATGCCTGGAAAGGCCTGATGGGCGGTTATCCCGGCCTGTTCGCGATGGTGCCCTATCAGGAAAAGCTCTCGGAATACCGCAGCCTGGAAAACCGCGACCTGTGGGAGTACCGCCTTAACCTGACCCCACAGGAAACCGCGCGCATGGTCGAGCACGTCTGGGAGCTGAAGCAGATCAAATTCGACTATTTCTTCTTCGACGAAAACTGCTCATACCGCTTGCTGGAACTGCTGCAAGTGGCCCGTCCGGGCCTGCGCCTGACGGATCAATTCCCGCTCACGGCCATCCCCACCGACACCGTCAAGGCCGTGAAAGCGGCCGGGCTGGTGGAATCGATCCAGTATCGCCCGTCCCGGGAGCGCGAGTTGCTCAGTCGCGCCGAGCCGTTGAACCCGCAAGAGCAACAATGGGTGCTGAAAGTCAGCGCCGACCAGAAACAACTGCACGACCCGGCGTTCAAGGCACAACCCCGCGACCGCCAGGCGCTGATCATCGATGCCGCCTATCGCCTGGAGCGCTATCGCGCCAACGGCCAGGAACGCGATCCGGCGCGCGCCCAGCGCAGCTTCGAACTGCTGCGGGCGATCAACCAGAACCCGGCGCCGGAGCTGAATATCCCGCAACCCGGCCTGCCTGAAGACGGTCACGAGTCGCGCACCTGGCAGCTCGGTCTCGGCACCCGTGGAGACAAAGCCTTTGGTGAATACGGCTTGCGCATGGCTTATCACGACCTCAATGACAACAGCGAAAGCTTTCCCCTTGGCGCGCAGATCGAAATCCTGCAATTGAAGCTTCGCCAGTACGAAGGCAACGACTGGCAGGTGCAGCAACTGGACCTGGCAACCATTCGCTCCCTGACCCCGCGTAACGAATTGCTGCAACCGCTGTCATGGCAAGTCACAGGTGGCCTGGAACGGGTGCCGGGCAAGCACGATGACCAAACCCTGGTCAGCCATGTCAACGGCGGTGGTGGTGGAACCTGGCAACTGAGCGAGGACATGCTCGGATTTGTCCTGGGCACTGTGCGTATCGAGCACAACAACGACTTCGCCGAATTCATCGCGCCGGCCGCCGGTTTCAACAGTGGGGTGCTGTGGAAAAACCCGCTGGGCAATTTGAGCCTCGAAACCAAGGGCGATTTTTTCACCAATGGTGAAGTGCGCCGCAGCCTGAGCCTGAATCAGCAATGGGAGATCTCCCGCAATCTCGGACTGCGCTTGAGCGCCCAGCGGGAGTTCAGCCATTTGGCGTCGGCCGAGAACGAAGTGATGCTTGAGCTGAAGTGGTATCACTACTGACCCGAACGCACCGCAAATCCCGGTGGGAGCGAGCTTGCCCGCGAATGTGGTGAGTCAGTCCGCATTAATTTTGAATGACAGATCGCATTCGCGAGCAAGCCCGCTCCCACAGGGGTTATGTGGCTTTCGACAAACCCCATACGCAGCTTTCACAAACACTCGACGACCTGCTCGCCGCCCGGGCCTGTCACTCGCCGTAAGTCGCTTTCAGACATCCAGTGAAACCAAATGCCTGCGACCATGGCCCAAATTCTATATCGGGAGAATTTCATGAGCCGTGCCTTCGTCAATGAAGATAACGCCGCCGCGCAAGCCGATCAGCCCGTCGAACGCCAGGTCAGCGCGCAGCCCAATTACGTCACGCCGCAAGGCCTGAGCCTGTTGCAGGGTAAAGTCGCCGAACTGCAAAGCCTGCACGCCGAACAATCGGCAAAAGGCGAGCAGGCGGACAAGCAGCGCCTGGCCGATCTCGAACGTGATCTGCGTTACTTCAAGCAGCGCCTGGGCAGCGCTCAGGTGGTACCCGCCGCGACTTCAACCGAAAAAGTGCAGATCGGCAGTTGGGTGACTTACGCCGATGAACACGCCACCGAACGCCGGGTACAACTGGTGGGCGAAGATCAGGCCGATGCCGCCCACGGCCTGATCAATTGGGGTTCACCGCTGGGGCGGGCACTGCTCGGTGCACGACTCAACGATGAAGTGCTGTGGCAGCGCCCTGCCGGGGATCAACTGATTGAAGTGATCCGTATCGAGCCGACTTAGACCACGCCCTGAGCCAGCATGGCATCGGCAACTTTGACGAAGCCGGCAATGTTCGCGCCCTTGACGTAGTTGACCCGACCATTCTCTTCGCCGTAATGCACGCAGGCGTGGTGAATCGACTGCATGATCGCGTGCAGCTTGCTGTCCACTTCGCCACCGGTCCATGCCAGGCGCATGGCGTTCTGCGACATCTCCAACCCGCTCACCGCCACGCCACCGGCATTGGACGCCTTGCCCGGCGCGAACAGAATGTCGGCCTCGATGAACAGGTCCACCGCCTCCAGGGTGGTCGGCATGTTCGCGCCCTCAGCCACACAGATGCAGCCGTTGCGCAACAAGGTGCGAGCGGCTTCGGCATCCAGTTCGTTTTGCGTCGCGCACGGCAGCGCGATATCGCAGCTCAGGCTCCACGGAAGCTCACCTGCACGGAACTCCAGGCCAAAACGGCCGGCCAGTTCACGGATGCGCCCGCGCTGTACGTTTTTCAGTTCCAGCACCGCCAGCCATTGCTCCTCGGTCAAACCGCTTTCGCAATACAGTGTGCCTTCGGAGTCGGACAACGAAATCACTTTACCGCCCAGGTCCATGACCTTGCGCGCCGCGTATTGCGCGACGTTGCCGGAGCCGGAGATCGCTACGCGCTTACCTTCCACGGCCAGGCCGCGGCGCTTGAGCATTTCTTCGGCGAAGTATACGCAACCGAAACCGGTGGCTTCCGGACGAATCAGGCTGCCGCCGTAGCTTGGACCTTTGCCGGTCAGCACGCTGGTGAACTGGTTACTCAGGCGCTTGTACTGACCGAACAGGAAACCGATTTCCCGCGCGCCGACACCGATATCCCCGGCCGGCACGTCAACGTCCGAGCCAATGTGGCGGTACAGCTCGCTCATGAAGGCCTGGCAGAAGCGCATGACTTCCGCGTCGCTTTTGCCTTTGGGGTCGAAGTCAGAACCACCCTTGCCGCCGCCCATGGGCAATGATGTCAGGGAGTTTTTGAAGGTCTGTTCGAAGGCGAGGAATTTCAGGACGCCCATGTTCACCGACGGGTGAAAACGCAGCCCCCCCTTGTACGGGCCGATCGCGCTGTTCATCTGGATGCGGAACCCGCGATTGACCTGGACCCTGCCCTGATCGTCGACCCATGACACGCGAAACACCACCGCCCGCTCCGGCTCGCAGATGCGCTCCAGGATGCCGGAGGTCAGGTAATGCGGATTGGCTTCAAGAAAGGGCCACAGGGTACGCAGGACTTCTTCGACAGCCTGGTGAAACTCGGGTTGATCCGGGTCGCGTTTTTTCAGGCGCGCAAGGAAGGATTCGACGGATTCGATCATGGAAAAGTCTCGGCAAATTTATTGTCGTTGGAGGAGATTGAGCCGGACTGTAACAAACGATTCGCGCACAAGAACAGAGCAAAATGTCGCATTAATGAAATTAAATGGTGCGCACGATATAAAACAGACCGCTTTTCGGCCTGATATTGCACCTGAATGGGGACTCACCATTAAATTCCTGCACCATCAGGAATACCACCTTCGCGAGCAAGCCCGCTCCCACAGGGATTCGATGTTGAATCGAGAACTGTGCCTTTCACAAAACCCTGTGGGAGCGGGCTTGCTCGCGAAGGCCGCTACTCGGTCTCACTGAAAAAAACGCAAAAAAAAACGGAGCCCGAAGGCTCCGCTCTTTTTATGCAACCAACCCGAAATCAGGCCAGTTTCTTGTGCCGTACACGATGCGGCTGGGCAGCCGCTTCGCCGAGACGCTTTTTACGGTCGGCTTCGTATTCGGTGTAGTTGCCTTCGAAGAACACCGCTTGCGAGTCGTCTTCGTACGCCAGGATGTGCGTCGCGACGCGGTCAAGGAACCACCGGTCGTGGGAGATCACAATGGCGGCGCCCGGGAAGTCCAGCAGGGCCTCTTCCAGGGAACGCAGGGTTTCGACGTCGAGGTCGTTGGACGGTTCGTCGAGCAGCAGGACGTTGCCGCCCTCTTTCAGGGTCAGGGCCAGGTGCAAGCGACCACGCTCACCACCGGACAGGTCCTTGACGAACTTCTGCTGATCGCCGCCCTTGAAGTTGAAGCGACCGACGTAGGTGCGCGACGGGATCTCGTAGTTGCCGATGCGGATCTGGTCGGAACCGTCGGAAATCTGCTGGAACACGGTCTTGCTGCCGTCCAGGTCTTCGCGGCTCTGATCCACGCAAGCCAGTTGCACGGTTTCGCCGACTTCGATGCTGCCAGAATCCGGCGTTTCCTTGCCCATCAGCATGCGGAACAGGGTCGATTTACCAGCACCGTTACCGCCGATCACGCCGACGATGGCGCCTTTAGGCATGGAGAACGACAGGTTGTCGATCAGCACGCGGTCGCCGTAGCCCTTGGTGACGTTCTTGAATTCGATGACCTTGTCGCCCAGGCGCGGACCGGCCGGGATGTAGATCTCGTTGGTTTCGCTGCGCTTCTGGAATTCCTGCGATTGCATCTCTTCGAAGCGTTGCAGACGAGCCTTGGATTTCGACTGGCGGGCCTTGGCGCCTTTGCGCACCCACTCCAGCTCTTCCTTCATGGCCTTTTCATGAGCCGACTGCTGCTTGGATTCGGCAGCCAGACGATCGGACTTGGCTTCCAGCCAACCCGAATAGTTGCCCTCGTACGGAATGCCCGCGCCGCGGTCGAGTTCCAGAATCCAGCCAGCGACGTTGTCCAGGAAGTAACGGTCGTGCGTGATCGCAACCACAGTACCCGGGAAGTCGTGCAGGAAATGCTCGAGCCATGCAACGGAGTCGGCGTCCAGGTGGTTGGTCGGTTCGTCGAGCAGCAGCATGTCCGGTGCGGACAGCAACAGGCGGCACAGGGCCACACGACGCTTTTCACCACCGGACAGGTGTTCGACCTTGGCATCCCAGGCCGGCAGGCGCAACGCATCGGCGGCGACTTCCAACTGGCGCTCCAGGTTGTGGCCGTCGCTGGCTTGCAGGATGGCTTCGAGCTTGGCCTGTTCGGCGGCCAGCTTGTCGAAGTCGGCATCCGGATCGGCGTATGCCGCGTAGACCTCGTCCAGGCGTGCCTGGGCGTCCTTGATCACGCTGACCGCTTCCTCGACCACTTCACGCACGGTCTTGGTCGGATCCAGTTGTGGTTCCTGCGGCAGGTAGCCGATGTTCAGCTCCGGCATCGGACGGGCTTCGCCCTCGAACTCGGTGTCGACGCCAGCCATGATTTTCAGCAGCGTGGACTTACCCGAACCGTTGAGGCCGAGTACACCGATCTTGGCGCCTGGGAAGAACGACAGAGAAATGTTTTTCAGGATTTCCCGCTTCGGCGGAACAACTTTGCCCAGCCGATGCATGGTGAATACGTATTGAGCCATGGAGAACCTAGGGTCAGTGACTGATGAATGATTAGGGCACAGGCGAAGCCTGGCCAGGCTGTGCGCGTCACCCGATTGAGAGCTTTCAATATAGGCGCGCTGAAAAAGCCTGAGTATGGGGGCGTTCTCAATTAGTTTCCACGCCGCGTTGTCGCCTTAAAGCGGGCCAGGCAAGGCGCAGGCCGCTGGAAATGGTCGCTCCCTTTCCAAGGCCTGCAACGCAGCCTGGCCCGCTTTAAGGCACAACCCAAAGGGCCGGGTCTGCTGTTGTGCAGGGCTGCGTTGCTCGAAGCTTATTTGGAATGACCAAACCACGCTTCTCGCGCCTTGCCCTGCACAACAGCAGACCCGGCGCGGTGCGGAAACTAATTGAGAACGCCCCCCCCGGAGCTGGAACGCTCCCGCGTAACCGGCAAAGCTACCTTAATGACCGATGGCAGTCCAGCCGACGGGCTGGGGCTGGCACTTCGCCACAACTCAAGGCATGCTAGCCGCCCTTCGGGCGTCCGGCTTATAGTGCACGTCGCGCCAGTCCAGCCAAACCGCAGGATTCCAGCTTGTCCAATGTCCCTCCGCCCCTGACTTCCAGTGCGCCGACCATAGCGCCCGGCTCCCCTCTGCGCGGAACCTTGAAGGGCACCTTGGCGACACTTGCATTGTTGCTGCTGGCATTGCTGTTCTGGCAGTTGCTCGATCAGTTGCGCGAAACCCAGAAAAACCAGCGCCAGTACACCATCGACTACACCGCCGATCTGGCCGCTCAGGTCAGCCTGAACATGGCACTCAACGCGCAGATCGCCCTCAACCTGTTGCCTATCGTCGAGCAACCGCAGGACGCCGACGAGTTGCAGGCCCTGCTACGCAAGCTGCAACAGTCGCTGCCGGAACTGCGCAGCCTGGCCTTGCTCAGCCCCTCAGGGAAAGTCATCCGTGACAGCGCTCCCGACAGCGATGACAGCGACTACCTGGGTGAACTGGTACGCCGCAGCCACGCCCAGGCGCACTACTTCAGCAATGCCACCGATGGTTCCGTGGTGCATTTATTGCTGCATCAGGCCAGCGGCAGTTCCCGGGGCTACTGGGCCTTGCGCCTGACACCGACCTTCTTTTCGTCCTTGACCAAGCAAAGCGAGACCGGCAGCCGTCCGTTGTGGCTGGTGGAAAACCGCATCAATCATCAGATCATCAGCCGTGACGAAGGGCTGCCCTCGGTCAATCCGGGCACACTGACCGAGGACGATGTCGCCAACAGTGTGCTGACGGTTCCGCTGAGCAGCAGCGATTGGCAATTGCGCGGCTTGTTTGACCGTCAGCGCGTACTGGAAGAGCTGCTGCCGGCGTTCATCGGCAAATGCCTGCTGGGCCTGGCGTTTTCCATGCTGCCGTTCATCGCTTTGCTGAACATGCGCCGGCGTCAACGCCAATTGAATGAAGGCCGCCGGCGTTATCAGGACATTTTCGAAGGCACCGGTGTGGCCTTGTGCGTCCTCGACATGTCCGGGCTGAAGAGCTTTTTCGACAAGGCACAACTGCAGGACAGCGAACAACTGCAAGCGTGGCTGGCGATCCCGGAAAAACGCCGACAACTGCTGCAGGAACTGCGGATCACCGAGGTCAACCAGGTCGCATTGCAGTTGCTCAATGTCGATAACGCCCATAAAGCCTGGAAGCTGCTGATCGACGGCCATCCGCTGGACGGCACCGCCATCGGCAACCAGGTGCTCGACGCGGTGCTCAATCAGCAGCAACAGCTTGAGCTGGAAATCAAATTGCAGGATGCCGGCGGTCGCGACCAGCACCTGTGGCTGGTACTGCGCCTGCCGCAAACCCAGGACGACTATAAATCGGTAATTTTGAGCATCACCGACATCACCAGCCGCAAGCTCATCGAACTGTCGTTGCAGGAACGCGAAGGGTTTTGGTCGGACGTGGTGCGTACCGTACCGGATCATCTGTATGTGCAGGATGTAATCAGCCAGCGCATGATCTACAGCAACCACCATCTGGGCCAGACGCTGGGTTACAACCGCACCGAACTGCACCAGATGGGCGAATACTTCTGGGAAATCCTCCTGCACCCCGAAGACGCCGACTATTACCACCGCTCCCGCCAAGTCCAGCGCCAGGCCGGTTATCGCCAGTTGATGCAGTGTCAGTTGCGCTTCCGCCATCGGGACGGCCAGTGGCGACGCTTCGAGATTCGCGAGCAGGCACTGGCGCGGGACAACGAGGACCAGGTCACGCGGATCATCGGCGTGGCCAAAGACGTCACCGACCAGATCGAAGCCAGCGAATCCCTGCGCGACAGCGAGCAGCGTTACCGCATGCTCGCCGAAAGCATCAGCGACGTGATTTTCTCCACTGACAGCCGCCTCAACCTCAATTACGTCAGCCCTTCGGTGCAAGCCGTGCTGGGCTATGACGCCGAGTGGATCTTCCAGAACGGCTGGCAATCGACCATCGCCAACCCGCAACAACTGACCGGCATCTACCACCTGATGGACCGGGTCAGCAAGGCGCTGGATCAGCCGGACCAACTGGCGGTGTTACGCAGCCAGGTACAAACCCAACTGTTCCTGTTCGATTGCCTGCGGGCCGACGGGCGCAAGATCCCCATCGAACTGCGTCTGGTATTGGTCTGGGACGAACACGGGACGTTCGAAGGCGTGCTTGGCGTGGGCCGCGACATCAGCCAGCAACGCCGGGCCGAAAAAGACTTGCGCATGGCCGCCACGGTATTCGAGCACTCGACCTCGGCGATCCTGATCACCGACCCGGCCGGCTACATCGTCCAGGCCAACGAAGCCTTCAGCCGTGTCAGCGGCTATGCCGTGGAACAGGTGCTCGACCAGTTGCCGAACATGCTGACCGTCGACGAGCAGCAGGAAGCGCATCTGCGTTATGTGCTCAAGCAATTGGGCCAGCACAGTACCTGGGAAGGCGAAGTCTGGCTCAAGCGCCGCAACGGCGAGCATTACCCGGCCTGGGTCGGGATTACCGCCGTACTCGACGACGAAGGCGACCTGGCCAGTTATGTGTGTTTCTTCAGCGACATCAGCGAGCGCAAGGCCAGCGAGCAGCGGATTCATCGCCTCGCCTACTACGACGCCCTGACCCACCTGCCCAACCGCACGCTGTTCCAGGATCGCCTGCACACGGCACTGCAATCGGCCGAACGGCAAAAGTCGTGGGTGGTGCTGATGTTCCTCGATCTCGATCGCTTCAAACCGATCAACGACTCCCTGGGCCACGCCGCCGGCGACCGCATGCTCAAGGAGATGGCCACGCGCCTGCTCGGTTGCGTCGACGATGACGACACTGTGGCGCGCATGGGCGGTGACGAGTTCACCTTGCTCCTGCAACCGCGCGCCAACCGTGAAATCGCCCTGAACCGGGCCATTCATGTGGCCGAACAGATTCTCGCCAGCCTGGTGAAACCCTTCGTGCTCGAGGGCCGCGAGTTCTTCGTCACGGCCAGTATCGGCATCGCCCTGAGTCCGCAGGACGGCAACGAACTCAGCCAGTTGATGAAGAACGCCGACACGGCGATGTACCACGCCAAGGAGCGTGGCAAGAACAACTTCCAGTTCTATCAGGCGGACATGAACGCCAGCGCCCTGGAGCGACTGGAACTGGAAAGCGATTTGCGCCATGCCCTGGAACAGAACGAATTCGTGCTGTATTACCAGCCGCAGTTCAGCGGCGACGGCAAGCGCCTGACCGGCGCCGAGGCGCTGTTGCGCTGGCGTCATCCCCGCCGCGGGCTGGTGCCGCCGGGGGACTTCATTCCGGTGCTCGAAGAGCTCGGGCTGGTGGTGGATGTCGGCGACTGGGTGATCAGCGAAGCCTGCCGTCAACTCAAGGCCTGGCATCAGGCCAGGGTACGGGTGCCGAAGGTGTCGGTGAACATCTCGGCGCGGCAGTTCTCCGACGGCCAGCTCGGTACGCGAATCGCCACCATCCTCAAGGAAACCGGCCTGCCGCCGGCGTGCCTGGAACTGGAACTCACCGAAAGTATCCTGATGCGCGAAGTCAGCGAGGCGATGCAGATCCTCGATGGCCTGAAGAACCTCGGCCTGAGCATTGCAGTCGACGACTTCGGTACCGGTTACTCATCGCTCAACTACCTCAAGCAGTTCCCGATCGACGTACTGAAAATCGACCGCACCTTCGTCGACGGATTGCCGTCGGGCGAACAGGATGCGCAGATCGCCCGGGCGATCATCGCCATGGCCCACAGCCTTAACCTGGCGGTGATCGCCGAGGGTGTCGAGACCCATGAACAGCTGGACTTCCTGCGCGAGCACGGTTGCGACGAGGTGCAGGGGTATCTGTTCGGCCGGCCGATGCCGGCGGGGCGGTTCGAAGGGCAGTTCAGCAATGATGCGCTGTTCATGTTTGACTGAAACCTTGCGGTGATGCGGGCGGCCCCTTCGCGAGCAAGCCCGCTCCCACATTTGGAATGTGTTCCCCTGTGGGAGCGGGCTTGCTCGCGAAGAGGCCCGTCCAGGCACCGCATATCCGCTCATGAAGCCCACTTGTCTGCGACATGATGCCGTTTCATATGCCATCTAAAACCCATTGGGTTAGAATGCCCCCCTTTTCCGCCCCCGATCCCTGAGGACCGCCATGTTCAGCCGTGATTTGACTATTGCCAAGTACGACGCCGATCTCTTTGCCGCCATGGAGCAAGAAGCTCAGCGCCAGGAAGAGCACATTGAGCTGATCGCTTCGGAAAACTACACCAGCCCTGCCGTGATGGAAGCTCAAGGCTCGGTACTGACCAACAAGTACGCCGAAGGCTACCCGGGCAAGCGCTACTACGGTGGTTGCGAGTACGTCGACATCGTCGAGCAATTGGCTATCGATCGCGCCAAAGAGCTGTTCGGCGCCGACTACGCCAACGTTCAGCCGCACGCCGGCTCGCAAGCCAACAGCGCCGTTTACCTGGCCCTGCTGTCGGCCGGTGACACCATCCTGGGCATGAGCCTGGCCCACGGCGGCCACCTGACCCACGGTGCCAGCGTTTCGTCCTCGGGCAAGCTGTACAACGCCATCCAGTACGGCATCGACGCCAATGGCCTGATCGACTACGACGAAGTCGAGCGCCTGGCCGTTGAGCACAAGCCGAAAATGATCGTGGCCGGTTTCTCTGCCTACTCGCAGATCCTCGACTTCCCGCGCTTCCGTGCAATCGCCGACAAGGTAGGTGCCTACCTGTTCGTCGACATGGCCCACGTGGCCGGTCTGGTCGCCGCTGGCGTCTACCCGAACCCGGTTCCATTCGCTGACGTCGTGACCACCACCACCCACAAGACCCTGCGCGGTCCGCGTGGCGGCCTGATCCTGGCTCGCGCCAACGCCGACATCGAGAAGAAGCTGAACTCCGCGGTATTCCCGGGTGCCCAGGGCGGCCCGCTGGAGCACGTGATCGCAGCCAAGGCGATCTGCTTCAAGGAAGCGCTGCAGCCTGAGTTCAAGGCATACCAGCAACAAGTGGTGAAAAACGCCCAGGCCATGGCCAGCGTATTCATCGAGCGCGGCTTCGACGTGGTTTCCGGCGGTACTCAGAACCACCTGTTCCTGTTGTCGCTGATCAAGCAGGAAATCTCCGGTAAAGACGCCGACGCCGCTCTGGGCAAAGCGTTCATCACCGTGAACAAGAACTCCGTGCCAAACGATCCACGCTCCCCGTTCGTCACCTCCGGCCTGCGCTTCGGCACTCCGGCTGTGACCACTCGTGGCTTCAAGGAAGCAGAGTGCAAGGAACTGGCCGGCTGGATCTGCGACATCCTGGCTGACCTGAACAACGAAGCGGTAATCGACGCCGTTCGTGAGAAGGTCAAGGCCATCTGCAAGAAGCTGCCGGTGTACGGCGCTTAATTGCGACGTTAAATCCGCAGCATGAAAAACCGGCCAAGTGATTGGCCGGTTTTTTTTCGCCCGCGATTTCCCTGCAGGCCACTGGTCAGACCGGTCATGCCAATTTTATGTTTTCCACTTGTAATCGAGAAAAAATCCAGCGTAGACTGCGCCTGCACTGGACATACCGGTAAGACCACAATAATTAAGTCCTGAATCTGATGTGCCCCGCACACGGCAGCCAGGACACCGACCAGGATTCCTCCCATGCTCAGATGGTGCTCGCGTTCAATCTTCCTCCAAGTGGTTCTCGGACTGGTGCTCGGCATCGTCTGCGGGCTGACCCTTCCCGAATACTCCGCCCAACTCAAACCCCTCGGCGACGGTTTCATCAAGCTGATCAAGATGCTCATCGGCTTGATCGTGTTCTGCGTGGTGGTCAGCGGCATCAGCGGCGCCGGCGACCTGAAAAAGGTCGGGCGCATCGGCCTGAAATCGGTGATCTACTTCGAAGTGCTGACCACCATCGCCCTGGTGATCGGCCTGGTGCTCGCCTTCAGCACCGGCATCGGCAGCGGTGCGAACATTCACCTGGAGCAGCTTTCCGCAGCCGACATGGGCGATATTGCCCAGCGCAGTCAGCACATGCACACCACTGCGCAGTTCTTGATGAACCTGATTCCGACTTCGGTGATCGGTGCCTTTGCCGATAACAATATCCTGCAGGTCCTGCTGTTTTCAGTGTTGTTCGGCAGTGCACTGAATCTGGTGGGCGAGGCGGCATCGGGTATTTCGCGACTGATCAACGAACTCAGCCATGTGATCTTCCGCATCATGGGCATGATCGTGCGACTGGCACCGATCGGTGTATTCGGTGCGATCGCCTTCACCACCAGCAAATATGGCCTGGACTCGCTGCAGCACCTGGGCAGTCTGGTCGGCCTCTTCTACCTGACCTGCGTTGCCTTCGTGGCCCTGATTCTCGGCCTGGTGATGCGCCTTTCCGGCTTGAGGATGTGGCCGTTGCTCAAGTACCTGCGCGAAGAACTGCTGATCGTCATGGGCACCGCTTCGTCCGACGCGGTGCTGCCACAAATCATGCGCAAGCTTGAGCACCTGGGCATCGGCAGTTCGACGGTCGGGTTGGTGATTCCAACGGGGTACTCGTTCAACCTCGACGGTTTCTCGATCTACCTGACCCTGGCCATCGTGTTCATCGCCAACGCCACCGGCACGCCGCTGGCCATGACTGACCTGCTGACCATTCTGCTGGTGTCGCTGATCACATCCAAAGGCGCCCACGGTATTCCTGGCTCGGCGCTGGTGATTCTGGCGGCCACCCTGACAGCCGTTCCGGCAATTCCGGTGGTGGGCCTGGTACTGGTGCTGGCCGTGGACTGGTTCATGGGCATCGGCCGGGCGCTGACCAACCTGATTGGCAACTGTGTGGCGACCGTGGCCATCGCGCGGTGGGAAAAGGACATCGATGTGCAGCGGGCGAACAAGGTACTTTCCGGCCAGGCGGGTTATACCTTTCAGCCAAGAAAACCGGTTGCTCAAGCGGCAGCCAAAGAATTCTGAATGATCGCCGTGCCTGCCGACCGCAGGCACGGCTCGTGGAGCGAACAAGTGATTACCTCATCAACCGTCGTCAACTCAGTGGTAGAAAAACTTCGGGCCGCTTTGGCCCGAGGTCAGTGGCGCTCCGGCGAAATGTTGCCTGGGCAACGTGAGCTGGCCGAACAACTGGGTATCAGCCGTCCGAGCCTGCGTGAAGCCGTCATCGTTCTGGAAACCCTCGGACTGGTGCGCTCGATGCCGGGCAAAGGCGTGGTGGTGCTCGAAGCCAATCTCGCAGACAGCCAGGCCCATGACAACGCGGTGGCCGCAGCGAGCCTGGAAGACGTGCTGCAACTGCGCTACACCCTTGAGCCATTCATCGTCGGCCTCGTCGCGCAGTCCATCAGCAGCAAGGAGGTCGGGCAACTGCGCCTGACCTTGATGGACATGCGCGAAGCCCTGGAGGCCAATGACAGTGAAGCCGGCGTAAACGCCTACATTGCGTTCCACGAAGAGCTGTTCACGCTGACGTCGAACCCGATCTTCCAGAGTGTGGTGCAGCAAACCAGCAATGCCCTCAAGCAAAGCGCCGAAGTGTTGCGCAACTCCCCGGAGCATCTGGCCGAGCGACTTGAAGAAAACGAAGCCGTGGTGCGGGCAATCCGCAGCAAGAACAGCGCCCAGGCCAGCGCCGAGATGCGCCGGCACATACTGCGCGAAGGTCAACGCATGGGTATCGAACTGAACATCCCGGAAGACAACCTCGGCAGTTGAAACCTCTTCGAACTGGAGATCGGCCATGAACCGCTTCGCCTCGCCACAAACACTCGCCACCCTGCCCGTCCGCCCTTCAGTGGATGATCTGTACTCACGGGTCCTCGAGGCCATTTTCGAGCAGCGCATCCATTCGGCCAGTCGCTTTACGGAAGAAAGCCTTGCGCAGATGTTCGGTGCAAGGCGCAGCGACATGCGGGAGGTGCTGAGGCGACTGTCCCATCAGCACATCATCCTCCTGCGCGCCAACCATCGTCCCCGCGTCACCGAGCCTGATGCCGAGCAGACCCGGCAGACACTGCATGCCCGGCGGCTGGCCGAGGTCATGCTGGTGCGGCTGGCCGGTCAGCGAGCGAGCGCGCAAGACTTGAAGCGCCTGCGGACACTGGTCGAAAACGAGCGTCAATGCGCCGAGCGTGGCCGGGCGATTCGTTTGTCGGGAGAGTTTCATTTGCAGTTGGCACAAATGGCGGGAAATGCACCGCTAGCGCATTTTCTTGAGAGCCTTGTCCCACTGACTTCGTTGGCGGTTGCGAAGTTTGATCTGCGGCAGAAGGATTATTGCGCAGGGCAAGCGCACCTCGAGATTCTCGATGCGCTGGAGCGAGGAGATGCTGCGACGGCGCAAGTCGCGCTCAACCGGCATCTGGATTATCTGGAAGATTTGTTGCTGAGTCCTGCATCGGCACTGGGTCAAAACTGTGCCGCCGGTTAGACCGCTTTCGCGAGCGGACTCACCCCCACAGGCAACTGCACTTTAAATGTGGGAGCGAGCCTGCTCGCGATGGCGGCTCAAGACTCGCCGCAATTTCTGACTTTACTGCGCCGCCACACGCGCAAAACCCTCGCGAATCTTCTCTTCCGGCAAATCGTCAGCAATAAACACGATCACGCTTTCACGCGATTCATCGTCAGCCCACTCCGTGTCCCAATCGAATCCGTACAACTTCAGGACACCCTGAAACACCATCCGCCGCGGCTCGCCGAGGATGTTCAACACGCCTTTATAGCGCAGCAACTGCTTGCCATGTGCCTCCAGCAGCTCGTTCATGAACTCGCTGAGCTTGTCGATATCCAGCGGTTTTTCGGTGCGCAGGACCAGACTGGAAATACGGTCGATGGACGGTGCCTGGCTGACCGGTCGCAAACTCACACCGCCACCGAGGTCGGCGTTGAGATTGAAACCGCGTACGTCCAGCAATTCGGCCAGGTCGATCTTGCCGTGGTCGACCACGCGGATCGGCGCACGACGGTTGATGCGGGTCAGGCGTTCGCTCAATGCGGTGAAGATCGGTTCGTCTACCAGATCGCGCTTGCTCACCAGCAAGCGGTCGGCGAAACCGATCTGGGCCTGGGCGATGGTCTGGGTCAGGTGCAAGTCGGCATGTGCCGCGTCGACCAGCGTGATGATGCCGTCGAGGATGTAGCGCTCGCGCAGTTCTTCATCGATGAAGAAGGTTTGCGCCACGGGTGCTGGGTCGGCCAGGCCGGTGCATTCGATCACGAGCCGGTCGAAGGCAATGTCGCCCTGGTCCAGACGTTCGAGCAGCAGATAAAGCGCTTTGGTCAGGTCGGTATGGATGGTGCAGCAGACGCAGCCGTTGGAGAGCGTCATCACTTGGACCGGTTCATCACCCAACAACTGGGTATCGATGCCGGCGTCGCTGAATTCGTTCTCGATCACGGCGATTTTCAGGCCGTGCTCGGCCTTGAGCAGGTGGCGCAACAGGGTGGTCTTGCCGGCGCCGAGGAAGCCGCTGAGGATCGTGACCGGGATGGGGGAGGACAAACTGGATCTCCTTTTTCACAAGATGAAAACACAACACAGAACAAATGTGGGAGCGGGCTTGCTCGCGAAGGGGTCGTGTCAGTCGACATGAATGTTGAATGACACACCGCTTTCGCGAGCAAGCCCGCTCCCACAGGTATTGCTGTTAATCCGACGACCGGATCAACAGCACTTCGGCCCACCCTTGCCACCGTAACGGGCTTCCTGACGCTCGCGGAAGAACGCCTCGTAGTCCATCACCGGTTTGTCCGGGTGCTTGGTCTGCATGTGCTCGACGTAGTTGTCGTAGTCGGGCATGCCGACCATCAGGCGCGCGGCCTGACCGAGGTATTTACCGAGGCGACTCAGGTCATTGAACATGATGCAAATCCTCGATCACGCTTCCGGCAGAGCCTGGAATGGCGCTTCTTTATCCGTACGCTCTTTGCTGCCCCAGGCGGAAATACCGACCTTGAGCGCATAGAACAGGATGCTGAACACCACGCACAGGAACAGCGCGGTCAGCGTGGCGTTGGTGTAGGCGTTGAAAATCACGTGCTGCATCTGCGTGATGTCCTTGGCCGGGGCGAGGATCTGGCCGTTAGCCAATGCATCGCTGTATTTTTTCGCCAGGGCGAGGAAGCCGATCGCCGGGTTGGCATCGAACAGCTTGATGAAGCCGGCGGTGGTGGTACAAATCAGCAACCACATGGCTGGCACCAGGGTCACCCAAATGTAACGCTGGCGTTTCATCTTGATCAGCACCACGGTGCCGAGCATCAGCGCAATACCGGCCAGCATCTGGTTGGAGATACCGAACAGCGGCCACAAGGTGTTGATGCCGCCCAGCGGGTCGATCACGCCCTGGTACAGCAGATAACCCCACATGGCCACGCAACCGGCGGTGGCGATCAGGTTGGCGGTCCAGGACTCGGTGCGGCGCAAGGCCGGCACGAACGAGCCGAGCAGGTCCTGGAGCATGAAGCGCCCGGCACGGGTACCGGCGTCGACTGCGGTCAGGATGAACAGCGCTTCGAACAGGATCGCGAAGTGGTACCAGAACGCCATGGTGTTCTCGCCCGGCAGAACACTGTGCAGGATCTGCGCGATCCCCACCGCCAGGGTCGGCGCACCACCGGCACGGGCCAGGATGGTGGTTTCACCAATGTCATGGGCCACCGCTTGCAGGGCTTCCGGGGTAATCGCGAAGCCCCAGTTACTGACGGCTGTGGCAACGGCCAAAACATCACTGCCGACCACGGCCGCCGGGCTGTTCATGGCGAAGTACACGCCAGGCTCGATCACCGAGGCGGCGACCATCGCCATGATGGCCACGAACGATTCCATCAGCATGCCACCGTAACCGATGTAGCGGGCATTGGTTTCGTTATCCAGCAACTTCGGCGTGGTACCGGAAGAGATCAGCGCGTGGAAACCCGACACCGCGCCACAGGCGATGGTGATGAACAGGAACGGGAACAGGCCGCCCTTCCAGACCGGGCCGGTGCCGTCGATGAACTGGGTCAGGGCCGGCATTTTCAGCTCGGGCATGGTCACCAGGATGCCGATGGCCAAGGCGACGATGGTACCGATTTTCAGGAAGGTCGACAGGTAGTCACGGGGCGCCAGGATCAGCCACACCGGCAACACGGCGGCAACGAAACCGTAACCGATCAGCATCCAGGTGATCTGGATACCGGTAAAGGTAAAGGCCTTGGCCCACACCGGATCCGCGGCAATCTGCCCGCCGAGCCAGATCGAACCGAGCAGCAACAGCACGCCGATCACCGAGATCTCACCGATGCGGCCCGGGCGGATGTAGCGCATGTAGATGCCCATGAACATCGCGATCGGGATGGTCGCCATCACCGTGAAAATGCCCCAGGGGCTCTCGGCCAGGGCCTTGACCACGATCAGCGCCAGCACCGCGAGGATGATGATCATGATCAGGAAGCAACCGAACAGCGCGATGGTGCCGGGGATGCGGCCCATTTCTTCACGGACCATGTCGCCCAGGGAGCGGCCGTTGCGGCGGGTGGACATGAACAGGACCATGAAGTCCTGCACAGCACCGGCCAGCACCACGCCGGCGATCAGCCACAGCGTGCCGGGCAGGTAGCCCATCTGCGCCGCCAGTACCGGGCCGACCAGCGGACCGGCACCGGCAATGGCCGCGAAGTGGTGACCGAACAGCACGTGTTTGTTGGTCGGAACATAGTCCAGACCATCGTTATTGAGCACAGCCGGCGTGGCCCGTCGCGCATCGAGCTGCATGACATTGTTGGCGATGAACAGACTGTAGTAACGGTATGCGACCAGATAGATGGCCACGGCAGCGACCACAATCCACAAGGCATTGATTGCCTCCCCTCGGCGTAAAGCCACAACACCCAGGGCGCACGCACCTACGATTGCCAGCACCAGCCAGGGCAGATGGCGTAGCGGGCTATTATTATTTTTCATTTTATTATTCCAGCCAGAGTGGACAAGAAAGACAGCCACACCGAGTTTAGCGCTCCTGACGGCAAAGGCCATACCCCGACATAGGTCTGGACACCCGCCAGCGCTGGCAGCCTTGAAGAATGCCGGTCTATAGTCAGCGTACATCTACGAGGATCGTGCCATGAGCGAGCACCCTGCCGACCGTCGCCGCTTCAAACGTATTGCATTCGATGCCCGAACCGAGCTGAGTCAAGGTGAGTTCACCTGGCCGGTGAAGTTGGTTGATCTGTCGTTCAAAGGGGTGCTGATTGAGCGACCCGATTCGTGGCAGGGCAATCCGCAGCAGGATTTTCTGATCGACATTCATCTGAGCGAAGACGTCGACATCACCATGGATGCGCAACTGGCCCACGATGACCATGGCCAACTCGGGTTTGCCTGCCTGCACATCAGTCTGGAGTCCATCGAACGGCTGCGACGGCTGATCGAGCTCAACCTGGCCGACGAGGTCGAACTCGAACGGGAGTTGGGGGCACTGATCGAAATCTGAGCGCACCTCCCTGTAGGAGCTGCCGCAGGCTGCGATCTTTGATCTTGAAAATGCAAGATCAAAGATCGCAGCCTGCGGCAGCTCCTACAGGGAGACAATCGTTACTCGAAGAGTGCATCGAGCGCCTGCTCCAGACGGGTCACGGCAATAATCTGCAACCCCGGTGGCGCCTCCTTCGGTGCATTACCCTTGGGCACGATGGCCCGCTTGAAGCCGTGCTTGGCAGCCTCTTTCAAACGTTCCTGACCGCTTGGCACCGGTCGCACCTCACCGGACAGCCCCACTTCGCCGAACACCAGCAGATCGTGAGGCAACGGCCGGTTGCGTAAACTGGACATCACCGCTGCCATCAACGCAAGGTCGGACGCCGTTTCGAGCACCTTGACCCCGCCGACCACGTTGAGAAACACGTCCTGGTCGTGGGTCGGAATGCCACCATGACGGTGCAGCACCGCCAGCAGCATCGCCAGCCGGTTTTGATCCAGCCCCAGCGTGACCCGCCGCGGGTTGGCCAAATGACTGTCGTCCACCAGCGCCTGTACCTCCACCAACATCGGCCGCGTGCCTTCCCACGTCGCCATCACCACACTGCCCGGGACCTCTTCCTGGGCCCGGGTCAGAAAAATCGCCGAAGGGTTGGAGACTTCTTTCAGGCCCTTGTCAGTCATGCCAAACACGCCCAGTTCATTGACTGCACCGAAACGGTTCTTCACCGCGCGCAGCAGACGCAGACGCCCGTCGGACTCGCCTTCGAAATACAGCACAGTGTCGACCATGTGCTCCAGAACCCGAGGGCCCGCCAGCGCGCCTTCCTTGGTGACGTGCCCCACCAGGAAAATCGCCGTACCGCTCTGCTTGGCATAACGCACCAGCAAGGCCGCGCTTTCACGCACCTGGGATACACCACCCGGTGCCGATTGCAGTTGCTCTGTAAAGATCGTCTGGATCGAGTCGATCACCATCACCCGGGGCTTTTCCTGGCGGGCCGTGGCAATGATGGCTTCGATGCAGGTTTCGGTCATGACCCGCAGTTGATCCTGAGGCAAACCCAGGCGTCGCGCACGCATGGCCACTTGCTGTTGGGATTCTTCACCGGTGACGTACAGTGCCGGCATGCTCTTGGCGAGGTTACACAACGTTTGCAACAGAATGGTCGACTTGCCGATGCCCGGATCGCCACCGATCAGCACCACCGAGCCATCCACAAGGCCACCACCCAGAACCCGGTCGAGTTCGCTGGAAGCGGTGGAGAAGCGAGGAACTTCTTCGACACTGACTTCAGCCAGCGTCTTGATCTGCGCCTGCTGCCCGGCCCAGCCGGTCCGACCGCTGGGGGCGGCTGCCCCGCCGCTTTCCACCATGGTTTCGGTGAGCGTGTTCCAGGCCCCGCATTCACCACACTGGCCGGCCCATTTTGGGAAGGTTGAGCCGCACTCGGTGCAGCCGTACATGCGCTTGGCCTTGGCCATCGGAACTCCCGGAAAAAAAACGCGATGATAGCTCAGCTGAGGCACGCGAGTGCGGCCAGATATTTTATAATCCCTTGAATGATGTCAAATAGCCTTATTACATTCGTGTTTTTTTGAAACACGACCGCTATACAAAAACTTTGTATAAGTTTCCACCCAACACACTCAAAAAACTCTTGATACGAGCCTCACTACTGCCTTAAAAACTTATACAAGCTTTATTCACCTTCATACCTGATGCATAACTTAAAAACACTCAAACAAAACCGAGCACAAACTAACAAAACAGTTAACAGCACTGCAACTGCAGTCAAATTTCAATGGCGGCTTTTTGTTTAACAACTACCCGAACAATTTCAAAACCCCAACTCAAGGATGGTCCTTCAACCTGGTTCGCTCATACAGCGAAGTCATATCGCTGAAACAAATCCAAAAGCGAACCGCCGCAGAAGGGCTGACCGGCCCACAGATGAGATCAATCGACGAGCTCTCCATGCCCCCCCTGATCTATTGCCGGCAAGCACGGCACGCCGTTGACTCGAGCAGAATGCGATTGGCTGATTTACACTGCGCACATCAACCTCATCTGTAACAAGGAAATAACCTATGGGCGTGCTAAACGAGTTCAAGGCCTTCGCGGTCAAAGGCAACGTGGTCGACATGGCCGTCGGCATCATCATCGGCGCGGCCTTCGGCAAGATCGTCACATCGTTTGTAGGTGACCTGGTCATGCCGCCAATCGGGATGCTGATCGGTGGCGTGGACTTCAGTGATCTGGTCATAACGCTCAAGGCAGCCGAGGGCGCTACTCCGCCGGTGGTGCTGGCCTACGGCAAATTCATCCAGACCATCATCGACTTCATCATCGTCGCCCTCGCGATCTTCGTGGGCGTCAAGGCCATCAACCGCCTGAAGCGCGAAGAGGCCGTAGCCCCTAGCCTGCCACCGGTTCCAACCAAGGAAGAAGAGTTGCTGGGCGAGATCCGCGACTTGCTCAAGGTCCAGAACAACCGGCCTTGACCGCACCCGCATAAAAACGGCGCCTTTTCGAGGTGCCGTTTTTTTTACCAGAAGTTTTCCACCGCCACCTGACCGGGTCGCCGGCTGAGGCTCAAGTGCATGTCCCGCTGTTTAAGCAGCTTGCGCGTGTCATCGATCATCTGCGGATTGCCGCACAGCATGACCCGTGAGTGTTCAGGCGTCAGCGCAACACCTGCGGTGCGCTCCAGTTCGCCGCTTTCAATCAGTGTGGTGATACGCCCGTTCAATGAGCCAGGATGCTGTTCACGAGTGACCGTGGTGATCAATTGCAGTTTGTGTGCGTACTCGGCCAGATAGTCACGTTGCGTCAGCCCCGCGATCAGTTCCTGATAAGCCAGTTCCCGGGCTTCACGAACGCTGTAGACCAGGATAATCCGCTCGAATCTCTCCCAGACTTCGAAGTCCTGCAATATCGACAGGAACGGCGCCACGCCGGTCCCGGTGGATAACAGCCATAGATCGCGCCCATCGACAAAACGGTCCGGCGTCAGGTAGCCAAAGGCCTGGCGGTCGACCAGCAGTTTGTCGCCAACAACCAACCGGCTGAGCTCGCTGGTGAACTCACCGCCCGGCACGACAATGGAAAAGAACTCGAGGAACTCGTCAAAGGGTGAGGACACCATGGAGTAAGCGCGCCATACCGTGCTGCCATCAGCCCTGGCGACGCCCAACCGGGCAAACTGCCCCGCCCGAAAACGAAACCCCGCATCCCGCGTGGCACGCAGGGTAAACAGGTTCGGGGTCAACGGATGAACCTCGAGCAAGGTCTGACGGGTAAATTTTTCTTCGCTGACGGACATGGAAGGCTCCAATCAATAGATACCTCAGTGTCCCGCAAAGACGGCAGCATAAACACAGACATTTTGTAGTGTTATTGAATGTGCAACTTATTGATTATTCGACGCGAGAAACACCAGCCAACTTAAAATGACATATGGCATTTAACATTTCACACACGACTTAAGAACCCGGCACACAGTTTGTCAGCAGTTAAAAGAGCAAAATCGTTGGACTACAGTTGTCGGAAATGTCCTACACTCCGTCACGTGCCGGATCTCGGATCCAAAACCGGCACCCTCCGGGAACATACTGTTGGAGACCCCGTATATGGAAATCTGGAAGGAGTCACAGCTTCAACTGCTTTCTCAAACACAGGACATTAATACGGCCTATCGAATATCACTGAATTTCGTCAGGAACCTTGGATATAAATTTTGTGCCTTTTCAACCATTTCAGCCAACAGTCGCACTGATTGCTGCCCCGTCAACCTGAACAACTATCCACACAACTGGAACACACAGTATGAACAAAGCAATGCCAGCGAGATTGACCCAGTAGCGGCCTATTGCAATCACTCCATGCTACCCGTGCTCTGGAGCAAAGAGCTCTTCTGCGCAACCCCGTGGTTATGGCAACTGCTGCAACAGCAAGGCTTGGCGCATGGCTGGTCGCAAGCAATTCACGATGAAGAAACCGGCCTGCGCAGCATTCTCAGTCTGGCCCGAAGCCATTGCCCGATTTCAGCCTATGAGCTGTACGAGAATCTTGGATTCTCGGTGTTCATCAGTCGCCACCTGCACGCCCTGGCGATCGGGATGCAACCGAAAAAACCGGTTCGCACTCAAGCGCCCCCCTTGTCACGGCGGGAAATCGAAGTATTGAAACTGTCGGCCGATGGCAAGACGGCCTATGAAATTGCCAGGATCCTCAATTTGAGTGAACGCACAGTCAACTTTCATGTGCACAGGGCTATCGAAAAGCTCGGCGTCAACAACAAGATGGCGGCAGTCATGGCCGCGGTCCGGGCCAAAGTCATCTGAAAACGCCCGACTGCGGGAAAACCTGCGGGTAATCCAGACAAAAAAAACGTACCATTTGCGGTCCCTCCTGAGTGATGGCGTGTAAACCTTCACGACGCAGTACACTCGGACGGCTCCGCCCGCACCAACGCCTGAGGGCAGCGGGACATCCGTTGATTACCCAGAGCCCCGCCCCATGCCTTTGCTCGAAACACCCTTCGCCAGCCTCGACCTGATCCGCCAGCCTGAACAGCAGAACGAACCGTTGCAAGCTTTCGATGCGGCTGATGAATACCTGCTTAACCATCTGGCCGAACAGCAACCGACGGCCGATACCCGGGTATTGGTGCTCAACGACAGTTTCGGCGCGTTGGCGGCCAGCCTGGCGGGCAAGGTGCGGGTAGTCAGTAGCGGTGATTCATTCCTGGCCTTGCAGGGTCTTGAAAAGAACCTGGTGCGCAACGGCCTGGCGTTTGATGCGGTACCGAGCGTCCCCGCCAGCGAGCCCCCCGTCGGGCCATTCGACTGCGTGCTGATCCGCGTACCGAAAACCCTGGCATTGCTGGAAGAGCAACTGATCCGCCTGCAAGGCCAACTGGCACCCGGCGCCCAAGTGGTCGCCGCGGCCATGATCAAGCACCTGCCTCGGGCAGCGGGTGATTTGCTGGAGCGTTACATCGGCCCCGTACAAGCTTCGCTGGCGGTGAAGAAGGCGCGGTTGTTGATTGCCACGGCGCAAGACAAACCCTCGGTTGAGTCGCCTTACCCGACACGCTACAGACTCGACGAACCGGCTATCGAACTGCTCAACCACGCCAATGTGTTTTGCCGCGAAGGCCTGGACATTGGCACCCGGGCGTTTTTGCCACACCTGCCGAAAAACCTTGGCTCGGCGCGGGTTGCCGATCTCGGCTGCGGCAACGGCGTCCTGGCCATCGCCAGCGCCCTGCAAAACCCCGAGGCCCACTACACGCTGGTGGACGAATCGTTCATGGCCGTGCAATCGGCTACCGAAAACTGGCGCGCAGCGTTGGGTGAGCGGGAAGTGATCGTGCGTGCCGGCGATGGACTGGCCGGCCAGGAAGCGCAATCGCTTGACGTGGTGCTGTGCAATCCGCCGTTTCACCAGCAACAGGTCGTGGGCGACTTCCTGGCCTGGCGGATGTTCCAGCAAGCGCGCGAAGCGCTGGTTGTGGGCGGCGCGCTGTACATCGTCGGCAATCGTCACCTGGGTTACCACAGCAAGCTGGCGCGATTGTTCCGTGGCGTCGAGCAAGTGGCGGCCAATCCGAAATTCGTGATTCTCAAGGCGCGCAAGTAACAGGCAAAAAAAACCCTCCGGTCGGAGGGTTGTAAATCCGCGCCTTGAGGCTGCGGGAGAGATGTCAGTGCGTCGTCAGGCCGGCTGCGTTCATGAACAGACGCATCAGGCTGGCGACGATGAACAAGGCGCCCACGCTGCCGACCCAGATCAGGGCCAACCAGCCAAGCCGCTGCCACAGCGGTTTTTTTTCGGCTTCTTCAATGTCGTGCAGGGTGTGTTTGCCGGACATGACTCAATTCTCCAGTAGAGAGGGTTGGCGCCTTTGAAGGCGCCATCGCGAGCAAGCTCGCTCCCACAGGTTCGTTGTGCAGCACACTAGTGATACCCGTCTTCATGGGTGACCTTGCCGCGGAACACGTAGTAGCTCCAGAAGGTGTAGCCCAGGATGAACGGGATGATGAACAGCGTACCCACCAGCATGAAGCCCTGGCTTTGCGGCGGCGCGGCGGCGTCCCAGATCGAGATTGACGGCGGGATGATGTTCGGCCACAGGCTGATGCCCAACCCGCTGTAACCGAGGAAGATCAGCACCAGGGTCAACAGGAATGGCGTGTAATGCGCGTTGCGGGCCACGGCGCGGATCAGGCCGTACATCGTCACCAGCACCAGAATCGGCACCGGCATGAACCAGAACAGATTCGGCATGGTGAACCAGCGTGCGGCAATTTCCGGGTGGGCCAACGGGGTCCAGATGCTGACGATGCCGATCACCGCCAGCAGGACGAAGGCCAATGGCCGTGCCAGGTCATGCATCTGCTCCTGCAACTTGCCTTCGGTCTTCATGATCAGCCAGGTGCAACCGAGCAGCGCATAGGCCACCACCAGTGCCGCGCCACAGAACATCGTGAACGGTGTCAGCCAGTCCAGTGAACCACCGGCGAACTGCCGGTTGACTACCGGCAGCCCATCGATGAAGGCGCCGAGCGCAACGCCCTGGAAGAACGTCGCGGTGACCGAGCCACCGATGAACGCCTTGTCCCACAGGTGGCGCTTGTCGTCTTTGGCCTTGAAGCGGAACTCGAAGGCCACACCGCGGAAGATCAGCCCGATCAACATCAGGATCAGCGGCAGGTACAACGCCGAGAGCACCACCGAATAGGCCAGCGGAAACGCGCCGAACAATGCCGCGCCGCCCAACACCAGCCAGGTCTCGTTACCGTCCCAGACCGGGGCGACGGTGTTCATCATCACATCGCGATCGGTCTTGCCCGGAATGAACGGGAAGAGAATGCCGATGCCCAGGTCGAAACCATCCATGACCACGTACATCATGATGCCGAAGATGATGATCACGGCCCAGATCAGCGGAAGATCAATACCCATGATTCAAATCTCCTTGGTCAGGCTGTGGCCGGCATCGGTGTGATCGTCATCGGCTGCGGACAGCGGACGGGCCGGTGTGCGTTTCTGGCCTGGGCCTCCGTCGTTGGTTTCCTTGCCTTCGTCGATCTTCGGCCCCTTGCGCACCAGGCGCATCATGTAGCCAAGACCGGCGCCAAACAGGGCGAAATACACCACGACGAACAGGATCAGGGTGATGCTCATCTGCATGACGCTATGGTTGGACGACGCATCCGCCGTGCGCATCAGGCCGTAGACCACCCACGGCTGACGGCCGATTTCGGTGGTGAACCAGCCGGCGAGGATCGCGATCAGGCCTGACGGCCCCATCCACAACGCCAGGTACAGGAACGGCCGCGAGGTGTAGAGGGTGTCACGCTTGCGCAGCCACAGGCTCCACAAACCGGTGAAGATCATCAGCAAACCCAGGCCCACCATGATCCGGAACGACCAGAACACAATGGTCGAATTTGGCCGGTCTTCAGGCGGGAACTCCTTGAGCGCCGGCACCTGTTTGTCCAGGGAGTGCGTGAGGATCAGGCTGCCCAAGTACGGGATCTCGACGGCGAACCTGGTTTTTTCCTCCTTCATGTCCGGCCAGCCGAACAGGATCAGCGGAGTCGCTTCGTTACCCTTGTTTTCCCAGTGGCCCTCGATCGCGGCGATCTTCGCCGGCTGATGCTCAAGTGTATTGAGGCCGTGGAAGTCGCCGATGACCGCCTGGATCGGCGCAACGATCAATGCCATCCACATGGCCATCGAGAGCATTTTGCGGATCGCCGGGTTGTCCTTGCCGCGCAGCAAATGCCAGGCCGCAGAGGCCCCCACGAAGAAGGCCGTGGCTACGAACGCCGCAGTGGCCATGTGCATCAGGCGATAGGGGAACGACGGGTTGAAGATCACTGCCAGCCAGTCGGTGGGTATGACCTGCCCGTTGACGATCTCGAAACCCTGCGGGGTCTGCATCCAACTGTTGGACGCGAGAATCCAGAAGGTCGAGATCAGCGTACCGATGGCCACCATCACGGTGGCGAAGAAGTGCAGGCCACGCCCGACCTTGTTCCAGCCAAACAGCATGACCCCCAGGAACCCCGCCTCGAGGAAGAACGCCGTGAGCACTTCATAGGTCAGCAACGGCCCGGTAACCGATCCGGCGAAGTCCGAGAAGCGGCTCCAGTTGGTACCGAACTGATAGGCCATGACCAGGCCGGAAACCACGCCCATGCCGAAGTTGACGGCAAAGATCTTCGACCAGAAATGGTAGAGGTCACGGTAGGTGTCGTTATGGGTTTTCAACCATAGGCCTTCGAGTACCGCCAGGTAACTCGCCAGGCCGATGGTGATGGCCGGAAACAGGATGTGGAACGAGATGGTGAACGCGAACTGAATTCGGGCGAGATCAAGTGCCTCTAAACCGAACATAAGTCTTCCTCTGTCAGGTAGTACGGCTGCTGGCTGGAAGCCTGCACCCACGGCCCCCACGGATATGGAGTGTGGCGAATCTCTGTTTGTTCTTTTTTTTGCACGCATCACAACGCAGGGAATCTGGCCTTGCGGCCGCCGGATTAATTCCTTTTGCGGGTTTTGATCTGGATCAATCAACGTTGAAAGAGTAGTCCCAATTTCGGGGATGAACCGCGTGGTCTATTGCCGCGTGACAAGTTGCCTCATGGCCTTGGTCACGAGCTGAAATACATTTCCTGTGGGAGCGGGCTTGCTCGCGAAGGCTGAGTGTCAGTCAACATTGATGTTGAAGCTGATGCCCCCTTCGCGAGCAAGTCGAATCGTCGCACCGCCGCTCCCACAGGAAAATCGATGTCTGGCTAACTAAATTTTTAGTCATGGCAACTTCTTGTTACAGGTTGGTGATAATCTCGCTGTTCCCCTCTCCCCAGATTTCCCCGCAGATGCCCAGCCAAGAGCCCTTGCTGTTACGTCACCATCGCCCTTTTCTCGCGTTCTGGCTGGCCCGGATCTTTACCGCCAGCGGCTTCCAGATGCTCACCGTGGCCATCGGCTGGAACCTGTATCAATTGACCGGCAATGTGCTCGACCTGGGTCTGGTCGGCTTGGTCGAGTTCGTCCCGCGCGTGCTGTTCATGCTGCACACAGGACACGTCGCCGACCGCTATGACCGGCGCAAGGTCGCGGCGATCTGCCAGTCCTTGCAGGCATTGATCGCCCTGTCGCTGGCCATTGGCAGCGCGACCGACCATGTCACTCGGGAAATGATCTTCATCCTGGCCTTCCTGCTCGGTGCCGCGCGTTCCTTTGAAATGCCGACCACCCAGGCCCTGCTGCCAAGCATCGTACCCAGCGCGCTGTTTCCCCGGGCCGTGGCCGCCGCACAATCGGCCCAGCAATCAGCCACCATCGTCGCCCCGGCCCTCGGCGGTTTGCTCTACGCCTTCGGCAGTGTCTGGGTGTATGGCCCGACGGTGCTGCTGTACGTCATCGCCTGTTCGCTGATGCTCAACCTGCCGGCCCGGCAAACACCGCTGAACAAGGGCAAGGCCACGCTGGATTCACTGCTCGCGGGCATCCGCTTCATCCGCAGTCGTCCGGACATTCTCGGGGCGATCTCCCTCGATCTGTTCGCGGTGCTATTGGGGGGTGCCACGGCACTGCTGCCGGTGTTCGCCAAGGACATTCTGCTGACCGGCCCGTGGGGGCTGGGCCTGTTGCGCTCGGCACCGGCAGTCGGTGCGCTGCTGATGTCGCTGTTCCTGGCGCGGTTTGCCGTGGAGCGCAACGTCGGGCGGGTGATGTTCACCGCCGTGGGCATCTTCGGCGTGGCAACCATCGCGTTCGGCCTGTCGACCTCGTTCTGGTTTTCCCTGGCGGTGTTGGTGGTGTTGGGCGCGGCAGACATGATCAGCATGGTGATCCGCGCATCGTTCGTTCAACTGGAAACCCCGGACGAAATGCGCGGCCGGGTCAGCGCTGTGAACGGTCTGTTCATTGGTGCCTCGAACCAGTTGGGCGAATTCGAATCGGGCCTGACTGCCCACTGGTTCGGCACCGTGCCAGCCGTGGTCATGGGCGGGATCGGCACGCTGGTGGTGACCGGGGTGTGGGTCAAACTGTTCCCGACCCTGGCCAGCCGCGATCGCATGCACGTGGCTAAAGATGAAGAGAAGCAAGAGGCGAAAGTCTAAGCGGGCTACACCAACAACTCCCCCGCCACCGCCGCACGCGTGGCTTTTCCACAGAGTTGTTCCACCAGCGCCAGGGCAAATGCCAATGCGCCAGCCGAGCCCTGGGCGGTGATGCAATTGCCATCGACCACTACCGGTTGATCGACGAAGTTACAGCCCAACAGTTGATGGCTGGCCGATGGCAGGCAGGTCATGCGCCGTTGACGCAAAACGCCAAAGGCTTGCAGCGCCACGGCGGGCGCTTCGGCGATGCCGGCGAACAGGCGGCCTGCTGCCGCCTGGTCCTTGATCAATTGTTGCAGGGGTTGGTGGGCTGCCAGGTGCTGCGCCCCCACGGCGCCCCCCGGCAAGGCAATCAGGTCGAAAGGCTGCGCCAGCAAGTCCACCAGCATGGCATCGGACGTCAGCCGAGTGCCGCGGGCGCAAGTGAGCATGCGCCGCCCTTCGATACTGGCCACCACCACTTCTATTTTGGCGCGACGCAGTACGTCGATCAGGGTCACGGTCTGCAGGTCATCGGTACCCTCGGCGAGGGCAATCAAGGCTCTAAAGGTCATCAGGTACTGTCCACGGAATGATCTTTTAAGCGTAGTCAGCTTTCCCGCGCCTTGTTCGAGACATGTGGCTACTGGATGTAAAGCTGCGTCGACATCGTATTGCCGGGCGCATTGATCGAGGTATTGCTGAAGGTCAATGTGCCTTCCTGCTTACCCGCCAGATCGAGTGCATACAAATAGCCGACGGTTTTTTCCCCGGGGGTGCAACTGGTCAGGTTGCCGTTCTTGAACGCGCAGACCGGTGTGCGGGTGCCATTCACTTCAAAACCGTCCAGGGCGACATGGGCCTCACGCCCGTAACCCACTTCCAGCACGTACACCGTGATGTTCGGGCCATTGTGATCGCAGCGCGTCCGGGTTTGCCCTTCGTCGATATTTTCAACGCCACAGGACGGCGACGCGACTTTGAGCACTTTCAATTGACTCAATGGCGGGGCCGATGCCGCCGTGGCCGTTTGCGCCCCGAGAAGCAACGCCATCAATACGCCGAACACGCTAACCAGACGCCTTTTCATGCAGTCCTTTCCACCCCCGAAAAACCAGCGCGCAGTATGGCGCACTTGGCTTTGTCGCAAAACATCGACGACGATCACCGCCATAAGCAGCCATATTCCCAAGCTACTGGTATGATGCGCGGCTTTTTCCGGCCCACAGTAATTTCCAGGCGCGTTCTGCTGCCTGTGCTTTGCTGTTGAGGTCGATACATTCACGGCGCCCGGCGCGCCACGGGGAGCAGACATGCTGGAAAGGCTGTTTCAACTCAAGGCACACAACACCAACGTGCGGACCGAGATTCTGGCGGGCGTCACGACCTTTTTGGCCATGGCCTACATTCTGTTCGTCAACCCGAGCATCCTCGGCGAGACCGGCATGGACAAGGGCGCGGTGTTTGTCGCCACCTGTCTGGCAGCTGCCATCGGCTCGACGACCATGGGCCTGATCGCCAACTACCCGATCGCCCTCGCGCCGGGCATGGGCCTGAACGCCTTCTTTACCTACACCGTGGTCCTGCACATGGGCCATACCTGGCAAGTGGCGCTCGGCGCGGTATTCATCTCGGCAGTGTGTTTCTTCCTGCTGTCGATCTTCCGCATCCGTGAATGGATCATCAACAGCATCCCGTTGCCACTGCGTTCGGCCATTGCTGCGGGTATCGGCCTGTTCCTGGCGCTGATCGCCCTGCACAACGCCGGCATCGTGGTCAGCAACCAGGCGACCATGGTCGGCCTCGGCGACCTGAAACAACCGGCTCCGATCCTCGCCACCCTCGGTTTTGCCCTGATCGTCGCACTTGAGGCCCTTGCCGTACGCGGTGCGGTGCTGATCGGCATTCTGGTGGTGACCATCGTTTCGATCGTGATGGGCTTCACCCCGTTCGGCGGCGTGATGTCGATGCCGCCGTCGCTGGCCCCGACCTTCCTGCAACTGGACATCAAGGGCGCACTGGACATCGGTCTGGTCAGCGTGATCTTCGCCTTCCTGTTCGTCGACCTGTTCGACAACTCCGGCACCCTGATCGGCGTTGCCAAGCGTGCCGGCCTGATGGGCAAGGACGGTCACATGCCGAAAATGGGCCGCGCGCTCATCGCCGACAGCACCGCAGCCATGGCCGGTTCCCTGCTGGGCACCTCGACCACCACCAGCTACATCGAATCCGCCGCTGGCGTGAGTGCCGGTGGCCGCACCGGCCTGACCGCCGTCGTCGTCGCGATCCTGTTCCTGCTGGCGCTGTTCTTCTCGCCACTGGCCGCCAGTGTTCCAGCCTTCGCCACTGCACCGGCCCTGCTGTTCGTCGCCGTGCTGATGACATCCGGCCTGGCCGAAATAGACTGGGACGACATTACCGTCGCCGCGCCTGTGGTGATCACCGCGCTGGCAATGCCGTTCACTTACTCCATCGCCAATGGCATCGCCTTCGGTTTCATTTCCTGGACCGCCATCAAGCTGATGTCCGGTCGTGGCCGTGAGCTGAACCCGGCGCTGGTGATCCTGTCGATTCTGTTCGTGATCAAGCTGGGTTGGTTCAACGCATGACTTTTGATTCCCAGGCCTATGCCGTTCAACTCGAAGAAAAGGTCACGCGCTTGCGTGACCTGCTGGCCCCGTTCGATGCACCCGAGCCGGCCGTTTTCGATTCGCCGCTGAAAAACTTCCGCCTGCGCGCCGAGTTCCGCCTGTGGCGTGAGGCCGGCGAGCGGCATTACGCGATGTTTTCCCAGGAAGACAAACGTACGCCCATCCTGATCGAAGAGTTCCCGATTGCCAGCCTGCGCATCAACCAGTTGATGCCGCAGCTCAAGGCCGCGTGGCAAGCCAGTGCGGCCCTGAGCCACAAGCTGTTCCAGGTGGAATTCCTGACCACGCTGGCCGGCGACGCAATGATCACCCTGTGCTATCACCGTCCGCTGGACGAGCACTGGCATGCGGCGGCTTCAAAACTGGCGACGGACCTGAACGTCAGCATCATCGGTCGCTCCAAGGGCAAGCGCGAAGTCATCGGTCACGATTACGTGGTCGAGCAACTGGACGTCGGCGGCCGCACCTTCAGCTACCGCCAGCCGGAAGGCGCGTTCACCCAGCCCAACGGTACGGTGAACCAGAAGATGCTCAACTGGGCGTACGATGCGCTCGGGGATCGCGCAGATGATTTGCTGGAACTGTATTGCGGCAACGGCAACTTCACCCTGCCCCTCGCCACCCGCGTACGCAAAGTGCTCGCCACCGAAATCAGCAAGACCTCGGTCAACGCGGCGCTGAGCAATCTCAGCGAAAACGCTGTGGATAACGTCACCCTGGTGCGCTTGTCCGCCGAAGAGCTGACCGAAGCCCTGAACGAAGTGCGTCCGTTCCGCCGCCTGCACGGCATCGACCTCAAGAGCTACGAGTTCGGCAGCGTGTTCGTTGACCCGCCCCGCGCCGGCATGGACCCGGACACCTGCGAGCTGACCCGGCGCTTCGACAACATCCTGTACATCTCCTGCAATCCGGAGACTCTGGCAGCCAACATCGCCCAACTGCACGACACCCACCGCATCAGCCGGTGTGCGATGTTCGACCAGTTCCCGTGGACCCATCACATGGAATCCGGAGTGATGCTGACCCGGCGTTGATGGCATCTGCCAGGCACAAAAAAGCCGTCTTCACGACGGCTTTTTGTGGGCACTTACACGACAACATCGACCTTGCGCGGGCGCCCGCCTTTCCTGCCGTTGGCCCGCGCGGCTTCAGACTTTGCGGCGCTGCTCTGGCGACCATTGCGTGAAGCGACGACCGAGGCCGCCATGGCCATCAGCGGCTTGCTCGCAGAAATCATCCCGGCGATAGACACATGCAGGTCCTTGCCTTCATGGCACAGTGCAGTCCCCGCATAGCCGACAGTCAGACTGGCGTAGTCCTTCGGCTCAAAATCATCGAACTCCGGATAATTGGCCACAGGCAACAGTACGCCGCTGCCGTCTTCGAAGCTGACGGCCAGACAAGGGGCCAGACAGGGAGCCAGGTAGGTAACCGCTGTCGCTTGCAGGCTATTTTTTCTACGTAGTTCGCCCCGTTCAATGGCTTTGTCCAGACTACTTTCCGTTACGGGATTATCGGCCAGAACCTTGGCTTTTATCGTTTTCATAACTCGATCTCCACACTTTCCTGTGCACCGATCAGGGACAGCAATGTCTTGTTCAATTCAGGTACGTAGCAAGCCGATCCAATCATATTGGTCGTGCTGGCCACCCTTTTCACAACAACGACTTCGTTGCTTTGCCAGTCCCATAGTTGATTATCAAGACAGGCCGTTTGTAGTTTTCGCCACCAGATGCCGCGGGCGCGTCGCAAATGGGCAGGTTGCTTGAGCGATTGGCGCAAACCCTCAAGCACCGCCAATGGCGGCCGACGCGAAAGCGGAACGACATCCCAGAGCTCGACACCTTTAAGCCAAAAGCTGAACCTGAATCTCGCACTCCACGTACCCGCTTCAACATGCGCATGAGGCGGACAATGCTCGTCTCGCAACATGATCACTACCGACTGCCCTTTGAAACTGCATACCTTCATGCTAACCCATCCGTTAGGTTTTTGAATCCGAGGATCCGACATTCCCTGGAAAATCCGACCGCTGGCATTGGCAGCCGAATCATTTCCTCCGTCTTCAGGCTAGCGTTCTGGTGCTTCCCGGGTCTGCCGAACACCGCGCGAATTGGTAAGAAATCCTTTCTTTACAGAGCTGGCAGCTGATAATTACTGATCCAGCTTTTTCATTTGATCCCCGGTGTCATCAATCATGCAGCGACAATTCGACGATCTTCAGTTGGGCAGCATTGAGCTGTTTTGCCTGGCCGCCGAGGCTGGCAGTTTTACTGCCGCGGCGCTGGTGGCAGGTGTCACGCCCGCTGCCGTGAGCCGATCGGTGTCGCGCATGGAAGAACGCCTGGGCGTGCGGCTGTTCGCGCGCACCACGCGTAGCGTGAAGCTCACTGACAGTGGTCGCCGTTATTACGAAGAATGTCGCCAGGCCCTTGCGCAACTGGTCGAGGCCCAGCGCGAGGTCATGGGCCAGCAGCAAGTGCCGTCCGGTACTTTGCGCATCAGTATTCCGACCACCTACGCGCATCATCGAATCCTGCCGCTGCTGCCCGAATTTCGGGCGCGCTATCCCGCGGTGAAAGTCGAGTCGCATATCAGCAATCGCAACATCGATTTCGTCGGCGAAGGCTACGACATGGCGATTCGCGTGCGAGCCATCCCGGATTCCGGCCTGATTGCCCGACAGTTGGAAGATGCCGCCCTGGTGCTGATCGCCAGCCCTGATTACCTGAAACAGGCCGGCATGCCGCAAACCCTCGACGACCTCGAACACCACGAATGCATTCAATACGAGTTACCCAGCAGCGGCCGGCGCATTGCCTGGTTGTTCAACGATGAAGGCGTGCCCCGGGAGATTCTGGCCGAGGGCAACCTCAGTTGTTCCGATGATGTATTGGGCGGGGTGACGCTGGCCAAACACGGGGCAGGATTGTTTCAGACCTATCGTTTTATCGTGGAAAAGGAACTGGCCGACGGCTCACTGGTGGAAGTGCTCAAGCCCTATGGCGGGCGCTCGCGACCATTCACCCTGCTGTACCCGCAAAGTCGGCATGTACCGCTGCGCTTGAGGGCGTTCATTGATTTTCTGGTGGAACATTTGCCGCGCTGAACACAGAAAGTGTCCGAACATCGCCCACAAACCGCCAGCATGCTGCCTCTTCAATTGACCAAATTAACTAGTTAGTACAATTTATCTCCACAGGCCGAGAACCTTGGCCGATTCCAACAATAATAAGTGGAGAGATTCCGATGTCCCCTATCGTTCTGGTGCTCAACGGCCCGAACCTGAACCTGCTCGGCACCCGCGAACCGGCGACTTACGGCCACGAAACCCTGGCAGACATTTCGGCCCTGTGCGGACGCGCCGCCGAAGAGTTCGGCCTGGCGGTGGAGTTTCGCCAGACCAACCATGAGGGCGAATTGCTCGACTGGATTCACGCGGCCCGCGGTCGCTGCGCCGGGATCGTCATCAATCCCGCCGCGTGGACTCACACCTCGGTCGCCATCCGCGACGCCCTGGTCGCCAGCGAGCTGCCAGTCATCGAAGTCCACCTGTCCAACGTGCACGCCCGCGAGCCCTTCCGCCACCACTCGTTCGTATCCGCTATTGCAACGGCGGTGATGGCCGGCTTCGGCAGTCACGGCTATCGCCTAGCGCTGGAACACTTCAGTCATCGTTTGAAGGGGTGATCGCCGTGACTCAGAACAACGTGGTACTGGCCGGGCTGATCGGCGCCGGCATCCAGGCTTCCCGCACACCGGCCTTGCACGAGCATGAAGGCGATGCCCAAGGGCTGCGCTACCTCTATCGTCTGATTGATCTTGATCAGTTGAAACTCGACAGCAACGCCCTGCCCGACCTGTTGATGGCCGCCGAGCGCATGAACTTCACCGGTTTGAACATCACCTTTCCGTGCAAACAGGCAATCATCCCGCTGCTGGACGAACTATCGCCGGAGGCCCGCGGTATCGGTGCGGTCAACACGGTGGTGCTCAAGGATGGCAAACGCATCGGCCACAACACCGATTGCCTGGGCTTTGCCGAGGGCTTTCGACGGGGTCTGAAAGGCGTTGCCGTTGAACGTGTCGTACAGATGGGCGCCGGTGGCGCAGGGGCGGCGGTGGCCCACGCCCTGCTGAGCGAAGGCGTCCGGCAACTGAGCATTTTTGACGTGGACATCCGCCGCGCCCAGGATCTGGCCGACAACCTCAATCAGCATTTCGGTGTCGGTCTGGCAATGGCCGGGTATGACCTGCCGAGCGCCCTGGCCCAGGCTGACGGCCTGGTCAACACCACGCCGATGGGCATGAAAAAACTGCCGGGCATGCCGGTGCCGGTCGAGTTGCTTCGAGCCGAGTTGTGGGTGGCGGAGATCGTCTACTTCCCGCTGGAAACCGAACTGCTGCGCAACGCCCGCGCCCTCGGTTGCCGGACGCTGGACGGCGGCAACATGGCCGTGTTTCAGGCGGTGAAGGCATTCGAGTTGTTCAGCGGCGTGGTGCCGGATGCCCAGAGAATGCTTGAACATTTCCAGGGCATGAATGACTGAAGATCAAAAGATCGCAGCCTTCGGCAGCGCCTACAGATCAATGAGATTGACGTAGGAGCTGCCGAAGGCTGCGATCTGTTCAAGCCTGCAAATAGCGCAGCACCGACTCGCAAATCATCTCCCGATGACGCTGCTTGATGCGCTCATCCGGCAAGTCGATCTGGAAAATCTCACCCACGGTATGGCGGTTCGAGACGCGATAAAAGCAGAACGAACTGATCAGCAGATGCACATCCAGCGGCACCAGGCCGGCGCGGAATACACCCTCTTCAACGCCCCGACGCAGGATCACATCGAGGGAATCGAGAACGGTATTGTTCATCGCCCTGATCGCATCGGAGCGCTTCACGTACTCGGCGTTGTGAATGTTTTCGATGCTGACGATGCGCACGAAATCGACGTTGCGATCGTGGTGATCGAATGTGAATTCAACCAGCCGCCGAATCGCTTCCACCGGTGCCAGTTCGGTCAGGTGCAAACGGCTTTCAGTGTTGCGGATATCGCCGTAAAGTTTTTCCAGGACCTCGACGTAGAGCTGCTCCTTGCTGCCGAAGTAGTAATAGATCATGCGCTTGGAGGTGTGGATGCGCTCGGCGATGGCATCGACGCGGGCCCCGGAAAGCCCCTGCTGGACGAATTCGACAATTGCCTCCTGCAGGATGTTTTCGCGGGTCTTTTCCGGGTTGTTCTTGCGACTCTTGCGCGGCTCGGTACCGGGTTCTACGGAGGCTGCGGGGAGTTCTGAAGTCATTGTCATTGCGGGCTCACGGCCATCACTGCACAGGCTGGCGATTATGGGCTGCGCGGCACGGTGAAGGAAGCCGCGCGGCCCACGTTTAATCCCGCGTTTACGAATTTCCTACAACTTGGCCTGACGGATGGCTCCGCTTCGGGATTTGGCCATGGCCGCCAGCCGCACCGCCACGTTGGCCGCGCCGTAGCCGGCGTATCCGTTTTTACGCTGGATGATTTCAAAGAAAAACCGCCCCTCGAACGGCTCGGTATACACGTGAAACAGCTCCCCACCCTGGGCGTCGCGGTCGTACAACACGTTGTAGTAGGCCAGTTCGCTGAGGAAATCGTCGTCGAAGTCAAACCGCGCCGCCAGGTCATCGTAGTAGTTGAGCGGGATATCCAGCAGCGGCACGCCCGCCTCTTTTGCACGGCTGACCTGGGCAAAGATGTCATCACAATCAAAGGCTATGTGATGCACTCCGGAGCCGCGATAACTCGACAGCGCGTGTGAGATCGCGGTGTTGCGGTTCTCGGAAATGTTCAGCGGCAAGCGGATCGAACTGTCGCGACTGCGCAAGGCACGACTCTTCACCAGGCCATAAGGATCCGGCAGCACCACTTCATCGTCCGCCTCGAAATCCAGCAGGCTCTTATAGAACAGCACCCAACTGTCGAGGCTGTCGGCCGGCAGCGCCATGGCCATGTGGTCAATGCGCTTGAGGCCGCCGCTGACCGGCGCTTGCGGGTACAGATTGAAGTCCGTGCCATAAACATCGGCGTGTTGATCCACCAGATAGATCAGGCTGCCGTCAGGCGCACGCACCGCCGCCAGCTCCAGTTCGTTGGGGCCGACCAGCCCGCGATAGGGCTGGCCCTTGTAGGCTACGGCGCGGGCCAGTGCGCTGGCGCTGTCCTTGACCCGCACGGCCGTAGCGCACAGCGAAGGGCCGTGGGCTTCGAAAAAGCTGTGGCCGAATGAGTAAGGCTCCGAGTTCAGGATCAGGTTGATATCGCCCTGACGCAGCAGGCTGACACTCTTGGAGCGATGCTGCCCGGCCTTGACGAAACCCAGTCGCTCCAGCCAATGGGAGAGCTTGGCGCCGAGGCTTTCATCCACGGCGAATTCGAGAAATTCGATGCCGTTGTACTCGCTGGCCTTGGGTGTTTCGAACAGAATCCCGGGGTTGGCCGCAGGCCTGGTTTGCTGCGCCAGACGCTCGCGGGTTTTCTCTTCCAGGTACAACAACGAGCGCAAGCCGTCGGCGGCATTGGCCCGTGGCGGCGCGGCGCGGAAGCCGTCGTTGAAGATCTCCAGCGACAATGGCCCGGTGTAGCCGCTCTGGATGATCGGCGCGAGGAACCCTGGCAAGTCGAACTCACCCTGGCCCGGGAAGCAGCGAAAATGCCGGCTCCACTCCAGCACGTCCATGGCCAGGATCGGTGCGTCGGCCATTTGCACGAAGAAGATCTTGTCGCCGGGAATCTCGGCGATGGCACTTGGATCGCCCTTGAGCGACAGGGTGTGAAAGCTGTCCAGCAACACGCCAAGGCTTGGATGATCGGCCTGACGCACGATGTTCCACACCTGTTGATATGTGTTCACATGCCGGCCCCAGGCCAGCGCTTCGTAACCGATGCGTAGACCACGGGCCCCGGCACGCTCAGCCAGCAGTCGCAGATCGTCGACCAGAATCTGTTCATCACCGATGGAGTCGGCCGACGCGTTGCTGCACACCAGCACCAGGTCGGTGCCCAGTTCCTGCATCAGGTCGAATTTGCGCTCGGCGCGCTCCAGATTGCGCGACAGCCGATCACGCCGGCAGCCTTCAAAATCACGAAAAGGTTGAAACAGGGTGATGGCGATCCCGAGATCGGCGCACATCTGTTTAATTTCCCGTGGGCTGCCGTCGTAGTAGAGAAGGTCGTTCTCGAAAATCTCCACACCGTCGAAACCGGCGGCGGCAATGGCTTCGAGTTTTTCCGGCAGGGTACCGCTCAAGGATACGGTGGCAATGGAACGCTGCATATTTCGACTCCCGGTAATGGGGACCATTTTGTTAGGGGGCATCGCACGCCCGAATCCTTGTAGGAGCTGCCGAAGGCTCGGGCCGCGTTCGGACGATCTTTTGATTTCGCTTTTCAAGATCAAAAGATCGCAGCCTTCGGCAGCTCCTACAGGGGTAGTGTTTGTCCTGGGTAAATTATTGGCTTGACGATCCCGCACAGCAATTCAAAGTGTACTATCCGGTTAGTTTTGTGTTCGATTATCGAACACAATGGTGGTTGGCGAATTGACGATTTTTTGTCCACTGCGCAACATCAACACCACATTGGGTCCGGTCATGAATCACCGGTTCCCGGTTAACAAGACCCAGAACACCACATAAAAATTTCAAAAAACGGGTATACGCTCATGCGCTCCTTCAACGCCTTGCTCGATCACTCAATCGTCATTACGCCTTGCCTGGCGTCCATCCGCCCCCCGCGCACCGCTGGCACTCGCGTGCCGCTCGCTGAATAACTCGTCAGCCCGACGAACGCAGCCGATCAGTCCAACCGCGCCCGTCGCCATCGATTGATCACGCGCCCTTGAAGTCCCGACGAGCTTCGCTTGTCAGTCATTGAACGGATGGCACACATGAATCCTGCACCTAGCTCACGCATGGCTCCGGCCATGAGCGCTGCCTCTGGCGGCATCGGCGATAAAATCCGCGGCGCCATGGCGGTCGGCAAAACCCGTTGGGGCATGCTGGCGCTGGTGTTTTTCGCCACTACCCTGAACTACATCGACCGCGCCGCCCTGGGCGTAATGCAGCCTATCCTGGCCAAGGAGATGAGCTGGACGGCGATGGACTACGCCAACATCAACTTCTGGTTCCAGGTCGGTTACGCCATCGGCTTCGTGCTGCAAGGCCGCTTGATCGACCGAGTCGGCGTCAAGCGCGTGTTCTTCTGCGCGGTGTTGCTCTGGAGCCTGGCAACCGGCGCCCATGGCCTGGCCACTTCAGCGGCCGGCTTCATGGTCTGCCGTTTCATCCTTGGCCTGACCGAAGCCGCCAACTATCCGGCCTGCGTGAAAACCACCCGCCTGTGGTTCCCGGCCGGCGAGCGCGCCGTGGCCACCGGGATATTCAATGCCGGGACCAACGTCGGTGCGATGGTCACCCCGATGCTGCTGCCGCTGATCCTCCACGCATGGGGCTGGCAGGCCGCGTTCCTGTGCATGTCGGCACTGGGCGGGATCTGGTTGCTGTTCTGGGGCCTGAAGTACTTCAACCCGGAAGAGCATCCGAGCGTCAAACAATCGGAACTGGACTACATCCAGAAGGAAGTCGAGCCGGAACAATCCCGCGTGCCGTTCTCGAAGATCCTGCGCATGCGCGGCACCTGGGCCTTCGCCCTCGCCTACTCGATGACCGCGCCGGTGTTCTGGTTCTACCTGTACTGGCTGCCGCCGTTCCTCAATCAGCAATACAACCTGGGCATCAACGTGACCCAGATGGGCATTCCGCTGATCATCATCTACCTCACGGCCGACTTCGGCAGCGTCGGCGGCGGCATCCTCTCCTCGTTCCTGATCGGTCGCGGCGTCAACCCGATCAAGGCGCGACTGATGTCCATGTTCCTGTTCGCCTGCTGCATCATCGGCGTCATCATGGCTGCCGGCTCCAGCAATCTGTGGGTCGCCGTAGCCGCCATCTCCCTGGCCATCGGCGCGCACCAGGCCTGGACAGCTAACATCTGGAGCCTGGTGATGGACTACACGCCCAAGCACATGATGAGTACGGTATTCGGCTTCGGCGGCATGTGTGCGGCGATTGGCGGGATGTTCATGACTCAGTTGGTCGGCCATATCCTGACCATCACCAACAACAATTACACCGTGCTGTTCACCATGATTCCGGCGATGTACTTCATTGCGCTGATCTGGATGTACTTCATGGCACCGCGCAAGATTCCGACAGTAGAAGTCTGATGCTCCCTCGGCGCAGGCCCGATCTCGGGTCTGCGCTTTTTCTTGCCTGCGTTTTGCCGCAGCTTAGCGACGGCTTTGCTGCCAGGCCGCTGCCAGCCCGCTGCAACAGATCACGGCAATGCCAAGCACGGTGGTCAGTGTCGGCGTGTGGGAAAACAGCAGCCAGCCCAGCAGGCCGGCGAAGATGATCTGGCAATAGCTGAACGGCGCCAGCAGTGCCGGTGCCGCGAGACGAAAAGCCTGGGTCAGGAACAGGTGCGCCGTCATCCCGCAGGCCCCCAGCGCCAGCATCATCGCGCCATGCACCAGGTTCGGCGTCTGCCAGAAGAACGGCACCAGCGCACTCATCACCAGTGTGTTACACAGGCCTGCGAAGAAGTTGCTGGTGGTCGGGCTGTCGATCTCGCTGAGCTTGCGCGTCAGCAGTTGATAGAAGCAGAAAAACAGCGCCGAGCAGAACGGTAGCAACACCGCCGGGGTAAACAGATCCCCCCCTGGGTGAACGATGATCAGCACCCCGATAAAACCGCAGATCACCGCCAGCCATTGCCCCCGCGTCACCCGCTCGCCAAGCAGCGGCACCGACAACGCGGTGACCAGCACCGGCGCCAGGAAGTTGACCGACGTGGCCTCCGCCAGCGGGATGTACATCAGCCCCGTGGTGAAAAACAGACTGGTGCCCAGCAGGCACAATGCCCGGATCAATTGCAATAATGGCCGCTTGGTACGCAGCACCCGGAGTCCGGACTGCGGCAGGAAAATCCCGGCCATCAGCAAGGTGTGAACCACGTAACGCGCCCAGACCACCATGACAATGGGATAGAAACCGGAGAGGTATTTGGAAAAGGCGTCGTGGCTGGAAAACAGGAAAGTCGCGACAACGATCAGCAAGATCCCTTTGAAGGGCTGATTGACGCCGGAAAGCGGGGTACTGCCGGGCGACGTCAAGACAAAGTCCTTTTATGGGTTGAGGCGAGACATAAATAATTTAGAACCTGGTTCCATTTTATGAAATCTACGACTCAAGAAAGTGGGCGAATACCGCACACTGTTTATTCAAGCAGACTTCAGGTTCAACTGAACAACTCTGATGCCTGGCTCGCCAGTGAAAGCTCATCGGCGTATTTCAACAAGGTTGGCGCCAATTCATGCAATCGCGCGCCGGGCATTCGCGCACTTGGCCCGGCAATACTGAGCACGCCGATGACCCGGCCATCCAGTGGATGACGTACCACGGCGGCAATCGCCGAGGTGCCCACCGCTGAACTTTCCTCGACCCAGGCATAACCCTGCTCCCGCGCCAGACGCAAGCGCTCCAGCAGTTCAATATTCGAACGCGGTGCATTAGGCCCGACGTCTTGAGGCAGCTCGGTCCCTTGCCGCTCAACCAGCAACAGCGCCTCGGCATCGCTCATGCACGCCAGCCACGCGTGCCCGGAGGCCGTGTAGAACAAAGGCGCATCGCGCCCCATGTCCGGGTCGTAGCGCAGACCGGAACGGGCACCCTGGGACTTGGCGATCCACACCTGGCGCTCCCCCTGGATCACCCCCAGACGCACCAGCTCACCGGTTTCCCCGGCCAGACGATCGAGCACTGGCTGGATGATATCCGCGCCGCTGCCGGACAAGTATCGAAAGCCCATGGCCACCAGCTTGGTCGACAGGTGATAGCGCAGGTTGTCCGGATTCTGCCGCACGTACCCCAGGCGAATCAGTTCAGCGAGCAAACGATGAGTCGCGCTTTTAGGGATTTCCAGTTGCTCGGCCAACGTCTGCATCGGCAAACCCTGCGGTTCACCGGTCAGGCTTTCCAGCACGCTGAAGACACGTTCGATCTGACTGCCAGCCATGGTATGTCCCAAACAAAATTTGGCTGATTCTAGAAGAGAAGCCCCACGAAGCAAAATATGGAACCAGTCACACAACCGGCAGTCTGACGACCGGACTGGCGCGGCTCCCACTTGGCAGCAACACTCATCGCACGGCTCGTGACCCGGAACAGAAGAGGATTCACACATGCTATGGAAAAAAGGCCGACGCAGCGACAACGTTGTCGATGCCCGTGGTGGTGATGTCGGCAGTGGCGGCGGTGGGATGCGCTTCGGCGGTGGCAAGGGCCTGAGCCTGACGGCGATCCTGCTGATCGTCGGCATCGGCTGGATCACCGGCCAGGATCCGCTGCAAATCCTCGGACAACTGACCGGGCAAATGGACCAGCAATCAGCGCCCGCCACCAACCAGAGCCGCAAGGCACCACCGGCCAATGACGAAGGCGCGGAGTTCGTGCGCTCGATCCTCGGCGACACCGAAGACACCTGGGGCACGATATTCCAGCAGGCCGGCCGTCAATACAAAGACCCGACCCTGGTGCTGTTCAGCAACCGCGTGAACTCGGCCTGCGGTCTGGCTACCTCGGCCACCGGGCCGTTCTATTGCCCGGCGGACCAGAAGGTCTACCTGGACATGGCGTTCTTCCAGGAAATGTCCCAACGCTTTTCCGCCGCGGGCGACTTCGCCCAGGCCTACGTAATCGCTCACGAAGTCGGACACCATGTGCAGACCCTGCTTGGAGTGTCTGCAAAAATTCAGGCAGCCCGCCAACAAGGCCGGCAGATGGAAGGCGACGGCGGTTTGCTGGTTCGTCAGGAACTGCAGGCCGATTGCCTGGCCGGTGTCTGGGCCAACAATGCGCAGAAGCGCCTGAACTGGCTGGAACCGGGCGACATCGAAGAAGCACTGAACGCAGCGAACGCCATCGGTGACGATCGTTTGCAGCAACAGGGTCAGGGCCGCGTGGTCCCGGATTCGTTCACCCACGGTACGTCAGCGCAACGGGTGCGCTGGTTCAAAACCGGTTTCGCCCAAGGCCAGGTAAGCCAGTGCGATACCTTTGCGACGAAAAATCTGTAAATGAAGAAGTGGTTGTTGGTTGTTCTGTTTACTTGCGCAACGTCCCAGGCCGCCGAGCATGAGGTCAAGGAACTCAGTCCCGGGCGCCTGCTGTTGAAATCAGGTGAAATCGCGGTGGGCATCAGCCCCGCCCCGGCAAAAATCGAACGGGTGCTGATCATCCTCCACGGTCGCTTGCGCAACGCGCAAACTTATCTGCAGAGCGGTGAGCACGCGGCCGAACTGGCCGGGCAAAGCGCAACGACCCTGGTGATCGCCCCGCAATTCCTCAATGAAACCGATGTTGCGGTTCATCCGGTGGCCGACACCGTTTTGCGCTGGCAAGGCAATGAATGGATGGCCGGCGGCGAATCCACGGCGCCGTTTCGGCTGAGTTCCTACGCCGCGCTCGACGAAATCATTGCCCGCCTGGGAGATCGCCAGCAGTTTCCGGATGTGAAGCAAATTGTCATCGCCGGGCACTCCGGGGGCGCGCAGGTGGTTCAGCGCTATGCGTTGCTCGGTCATGATCAGCCAGCCCTCGAGGCGGCCGGCGTACAGGTTCGATACGTGATTGCCAACCCGTCGTCCTACGCCTATTTCGATGAGCGCCGGCCCGTGGCGTTCAGTCACGCCGGTTGCCCGCAATTCAATCGCTGGAAGTATGGGCTAGCGGATTTGCCCGCCTACGCCGAAGGACAAACGCCCACACAACTGCAGGAAAAGTACCTTAAGCGTGACATCGTTTACCTACTGGGCCAGCAGGACACCGACCCGAATCATCCGGCGCTGGATAAAAGCTGTGAGGCCAGGGCGCAAGGGCCGTATCGGTTGGCGCGCGGGCGTTTTTACTTTGATTATCTGAAGCGGCTGCAACCGCAAGGGCTGAAGCAGCAACTGATTGAAGTACCCGGAGTCGGGCATAGCGGGGACGGGATGTTTACCTCGCCGGAGGGGCAGAAGGCGTTGTTTGGGGAATGACTCTTGTAGTGCCTGGGCCTGCCTCTTCGCGAGCAAGCCCGCTCCCACACTGGATCTGTGTCGTTCACAAATCCCTTGTGGGAGCGGGCTTGCTCGCGAAGGCGTCAGATCAGCCAACCATTTCCTCAAGCCGACAACATCTGCCGCAACTCGACACAATCCGCCGCATGCCAATCGGTCAATTCCGGCCAAGGATTATCCGGCAGGTTCACCAGCACCGTGCGTGCCCCCGCCGCTCGCCCGCAATCCAGATCAAAACGGTAATCACCGACCATCACCATCTCGCTTGCCGGCACCTTCCACGCTTCGGCCAGTTTCAGTAAACCGCCCGGATGCGGCTTGGGCGGTGCTTCATCACGCCCCAGCACGTCCTCGACCGCAAAGCAGTCGGCCAGACCAATGGCCTCCAGCGTGACATGCGCCAGCTCCCGGGCATTGCGCGTGAGAATGCCCAGGCGATAACCGCGCCCGGCCAGCTCGCGCACCAACTCCACTGCGCCCGGCGCCGGTTTCGAACCGAGGGCCAGGTCCCGTTCGTGCTCCAGCAACCACGCATGCTTGGCAGCGGCTTCATCGGCTGGCAGTGCGGCGAGGTGGGTCAGGATGTCGTGTTCGGCAGGAATCGCCAAGGCTACGCGAATCGCTGCGAAGTCGTGCACGGCCACGGTCAGGGTGCCGTCCATGTCGAACACCCAGTGACGCACGTCGACCAGGCTCACGCCCAATCCTTGCGGTGACGGATCAAGCCTTCCTGAGTGACCGAGGCCACCAGTTGCCCGGCGCGGTTGAACACACTGCCTCGGGAGAATCCGCGGGAGTTGCCGGCCCACGGGCTGTCCATCGCGTAGAGCAGCCAGTCATCGGCACGCAGATTCTGGTGGAACCACAGTGCGTGATCGAGGCTGGCGACTTGCATGTCCTTGTGCCAGACCGATTTGCCATGGGGCTGCATCGAGGTGACCAGCAGACCGAAGTCCGATGCATAGGCCAGCAGGTATTTATGCAGCGCCGGCGAATCGGCCAAGGCCCCGTCGGCGCGGAACCAGACGTACTTGACCGGATCGGACGGCAACGGGTTGTAGGGATCTTTTTCAGTCACCGGGCGGAATTCGATCGGCTTGGGGCACAACAGCTTTTCGCGCATTTTCTCGGGAATCAGGTGCGCGCGCTGCTGAGTCAGTTCCAGCTCCGAGGGCAGATTTTCCGGGCCAACCACAACCGGCATTTCGCTCTGGTGCTCAAAGCCTTCCTCGTCGTACTGGAACGACGCACTGCACGTGAAGATCGGGTGGCCCTTCTGGATCGCCGTCACCCGGCGCGTGCTGAAGCTGCCGCCGTCACGCACCCGGTCAACCTGATACACCACCGGCAACCCGGCATCACCCGGACGCAGGAAATAGCCGTGCATCGAATGCACATGGCGCGCCTCTTCTACCGTCTGACTCGCCGCCGACAGCGACTGGCCGAGTACCTGGCCACCGAACAGCTGACGGAAACCCAGGTCCTGGCTACGGCCGCGGAACAGGTTTTCCTCGATCGGTTCCAGGGTCAGCAAGTCGACCAGATCTTCCAACACTTGGCTCATTCAGACTCTCCTCACGCAAAACATTGCCGCGCAGTCTTGGCTGCAACGGTCGATTCAGTTTCCGGCCCGGGCCAGCATGGGGCCATTGTAAACGTCCGTGCCAGCTTATCCATGCAAGGTTTGCAGCCATTGTTCGCGGCTGATGCGATACAGAACGTGCCGACGCAACGGATGATCGGCTTCGAGTCGCGGGTGTTCGAAGTCATCCGCCGGGTCATGGTGCATGCCGATGGCCTGCATGACTTTCTCTGACGGCAGGTTGGTTTGCGTCGTGAAGGCCACCACCTCTTTCAGTGGCAAGCGGTCGAACCCGCAGCGCAGAGCGGTCCACGCCGCTTCACTGGCGTAACCGAGGCCCCAGTGCTCGCGGGCCAGGCGCCAGCCGATTTCCGTTGCAGGGGTGAATGGCGCGTCGAATCCGACCACATTGAGCCCGGTAAACCCGATGAACTGGCCAGAGTCCTTTCGCTGCAAGGCCCAGAGCCCATAACCATGCTCGGCGAAATGACCACGGATTCGCCCGATCAATGACGCGCTTTCCAGCCGACTCAAAGTGCCTGGAAAATAGCGCATCACCTGCGGATCGGCACACATCGCCGCAAAGTCCGCCAGATCTTCATCGCGCCACTGGCGCAACAGCAGCCGAGCGCTTTCAAGCTCCAGTATTGGCTCCATCGTGCCCCGCCCCTCCATTTCAATGTCGCCAGTCTACAACGCTGGTAGGATCCTTCTCTCATTCCTACATGAAATGACCATGCCACTGCCGCTGATTTATCACGAAGACTACAGTCCCGAGTTTCCGGCGGATCACCGCTTCCCCATGGACAAGTTCCGCCTGCTGCGCGATCACCTGGTGGACAGCGGCCTGACCCGCGACGCCGACCTGCTGCGCCCGGATCTGTGTCCGGCAGACATTCTCGCCCTCGCCCATGACCCTTCGTATATCGACCGCTACATGAGTGGCGATTTGTCCCGCGAAGACCAGCGCCGCCTCGGCCTGCCCTGGAGCGAAGCCCTGGCCCGGCGCACGGTGCGCGCAGTCGGCGGCTCGCTGCTGGCGGCCGAGCAGGCGCTGGAACATGGCCTGGCCTGTCACCTGGCGGGCGGCACCCATCATGCGCACTACGACTACCCGGCCGGGTTCTGCATCTTCAATGACCTGGCGGTGATCAGCCACTACCTGCTGGAGAGTGGTCGGGTGAACCGGGTGCTGATCTTCGATTGCGACGTGCATCAAGGCGACGGGACCGCACGAATCCTGCACCACACCCCGGAAGCGGTAACCGTTTCCCTGCACTGCGAAAAGAACTTTCCTGCACGCAAAGCCGAAAGTGACTGGGACATTCCGCTGCCCAACGGCATGGGCGATGCCGACTACCTGAAGGTGGTGGACGATGCGCTCAACTACCTGCTGCCGCTCTACCAACCGGATCTGGTGCTGTATGACGCCGGGGTCGATGTGCATAAGGACGACGCCCTGGGTTATCTGAAGCTGACAGACGAAGGCGTCGCCGCCCGCGATGAAAGCGTGATGCGCCATTGCCTGGGCCGCGACATCCCGCTGGTCGGGGTGATCGGCGGCGGCTACAGCAAGGACCGCCAGGCCCTGGCCCGCCGCCACGGCATCCTCCATCACAGCGCGCAGCGCGTCTGGCAGTCATCAGGTTGTCACTGAGTTGTGGATGCTTTACCCACAATGCCTGTGGAGCTGCCTGTGGATAACCTGAGTGAAAGGGCCTGCAGGTCATGCCGTCTATAGGCTACAGAGCATTGGTTGTTTTTTAACCACCAGCTGCAACCACCACAGTTCAAATGTGGGAGCGGGCTTGCTCGCGAAGGCGTCGGCACGCTCAACGCCTATGTATCTGACACTCCGCTTTCGCGAGCAAGCCCGCTCCCACAGGGATCCGGGCTGCTAGAATGCGCGGCTTATCCAGCCAGGCCGCAGCTCTCATCATGAACCAGCCCTCAACCGCCTCCCCTTCCCGCGTCGCCATCATCGGCGGCGGTCCTGCCGGTTTGATGGCAGCTGAAGTGCTGAGCCAGGCCGGGATCAAGGTCGACCTGTACGACGGCATGCCTTCGGTTGGACGAAAATTCCTCCTGGCCGGCGTCGGCGGCATGAACATCACTCACTCCGAATCCTACCCGGCATTTCTCTCGCGCTACGCCGAACGCGCCCCGCAAATCGCCCCGCTGCTGCGCGGTTTCGGCGCCGAAGCGCTGTGCCAGTGGATTCACGAGCTGGGCATCGAAACCTTCGTCGGCAGTTCCGGCCGGGTATTCCCCACCGACATGAAAGCCGCACCGCTGCTGCGCGCCTGGCTCAAGCGCCTGCGCGACAGCGGTGTAGTTATCCACACCCGCCATCGCTGGCTCGGCTGGAACGAGCATGGCGGTTTGCGCATCGACAGCCCGGAAGGCGAAAAAACCGTTCAGGCCGATGCCACCCTGCTCGCCCTCGGTGGCGGCAGTTGGTCACGGCTGGGTTCGGACGGCGCCTGGATGCAGGCACTGGAGCAGCACGGCGTAGGACTGGCACCTTTGCAACCGAGCAATTGCGGCTTCGAGGTGCAGGCCTGGAGCGAATTGATGGTCAGCAAATTCGCCGGCGCGCCGCTGAAAAATATCGCCATCGGCCTGAACGACGACATCCCCCGGCTCGGCGAATGCGTGATGACCGCCACCGGGATCGAGGGCAGTTTGATCTACGCCCTGTCGGCACCGATCCGCGAAGCGATCAACCAGCACGGTACAGCGACGATTCATCTGGACCTGCTGCCCGGCCGGCCTGTGGATAAAGTTCTGGCGGCGTTGAGCAAACCACGAGGTTCACGCTCGATGGCCAAGCACCTGCACAGTCAGTTGGGTATCGATGGGGTAAAAGCGGCGCTTTTGCGTGAACTCACCAGTGCCGAGTGCTTTGCCGATATGGCCTTGCTGGCCAAGGCGATCAAGGCATTGCCACTGACACTGGTGAAAACCCGTCCACTGGACGAGGCCATCAGCAGCGCGGGCGGTGTGTTGTTCGAGGCGATGGATGAGCGCTTGATGCTCAAGCAAATGCCTGGCGTGTTTTGCGCCGGGGAAATGCTTGACTGGGAAGCGCCGACGGGCGGTTATCTGCTGACCGCGTGTTTTGCCAGTGGGCGGGCGGCGGGGTTGGGGATGGTGGAGTGGTTGCGGCGCGAGGGCTGAGACCAAGTCGCCCCAATCGCGAGCAAGCTCGCTCCCACATTGATCTTCAGTGAACACATAATTTGTGTACGACATGGATCCTGTGGGAGCGAGCTTGCTCGCGATGGCGGTCGAACGGTCGCTGAAGCTATTAAGGCTTACGCTTACGCGGCCCGGTATTGAACACCGGCACTTTGCGCACCGGCTTGGTCGAAGGCTCCGCCGGTGCAACCTCTCCGCTATCCACCCACTTGCCAAGATTGCGTTTACCACCGCCACCACCGGAAGCCTTGGGCTTCTTCGGTTTCTTCGGCTTCTTGACGACCTGGCCACTGGCATCGGTGTCCGGTACGCGGTGCTCCGGCTCGAAGTCCGGCTCGTTCTGCCGCTTCAAGGTCTGGCGGGTCAGCATCTCGATGGCCGACAGCAGATTCACTTCATCGGCGCACACCAGGGAAATCGCCTCGCCCGTCGACCCCGCGCGGCCGGTACGACCGATGCGGTGGATGTAATCCTCGGCGACGATCGGCAAGTCGAAGTTGACCACCAGCGGCAGGTCTTCGATGTCCAGGCCACGGGCGGCCACGTCGGTAGCGACCAGAATCTGCACTTCACTTGCCTTGAAACGATCCAGCGCGCGCTGGCGGGTCGCCTGGGGTTTGTCGCCGTGGATGCCGTCGGCGTTGATGCCCAGCCCCTGAAGTTTTTCCACCAGCGCGTCCACGCCGTTGCGGGTCTTGGCGAACACCAGCACTTGCTTCCACTTGCCCTTGCGCATCAGGTGCACGAACAGTTCCGGCTTGCGCTTCTTGTCCACCGTCACGATCCATTGCTTGACCGTATTGGCCGCCACGTTGCGCGGGCTGACTTCGATGCTCAGCGGGTCGTTGAGCATCTGTCCGGCCAGCAGGCGGATGTCATCGGAGAAGGTCGCGGAGAACAGCAGCGTCTGACGTTTCTTCGGCAGCGCGCGGTAAATGTTCGCCAGCTCCTCGGAAAAGCCCAAGTCGAGCATGCGGTCGGCTTCGTCCAGCACCAGGGTTTGCAGCTGGTTGAACTTCAGCGCGTTCTGGCGGAACAGGTCGAGCAAGCGGCCCGGGGTTGCCACCAGCAGGTCGACACCGCTGCGCAGCTTCATCATTTGCGGGTTGATGCTGACGCCGCCGTACACCGCGTAGGTGCGCAATGGCAGATTTTCGGCGTACTGGCGCACGGCCTCGTGAACCTGCTCGGCCAGCTCGCGGGTCGGTACCAGGATCAGCGCGCGGACCGAGTTGGCGGTGACTTTCGGCCCTTCCATGGCCAGCAGTTGCAGCAGCGGCAAGGCGAAACCGGCGGTCTTGCCGGTGCCGGTCTGAGCGGCGGCCATCAGGTCGCGACCGGCCAGCACCGCCGGAATGGCTTGCGCCTGAACCGGCGTCGGAGTCTGGTAGCCGAGCGTCTCAAGTGAGCGCAGCAAGGGTTCGATCAGGCCAAGGGTGGCGAAAGTCATGGGAGTACCGTAGGAAAATTCAGCGCGGGTTGTTCAAAACAAGTGTGCAAAACAAGATGCAATGCCGCGCAGTTTACCCTAATTCACTCGGGATTCTGTCGGCACCACCGTCACCACAGGCTTAACCGGCGTCCGACGCCACTGCGGCAATCCGATCAGCACCACGGCGCTGATGATCACAGCCATCGCCAGTGCTTCTTCGATGCCGATGGTCTCGCCGACAAACACGATCCCCAGCAACACCGCCACTGCAGGATTGACGTAGGCATAACTGGTAGCCGCCGCCGGGCGCACGTGTTTCAACAGGTACATGTAGGCGTTGAAGGCGATGATCGAGCCGAACACGGTCAAGTACGCCAGGGCTGCCCAACCTTCGATGGGCGGCACCTTTTCCAGGTGTTCACCGCTGACCGCGCTGGCGATCAGCAGCACTACACCACCTACCAGCATTTCCACGGCACTTGCCATTGCCCCTTGTGGCAATGGCAAGTGTTTGCTCCATACCGAGCCGAACGCCCAGGTCGCCGCCGCAAAGATCAGCAACGCCGCCCCCAATGGACTCGATTGCAGGTTGGAACCCAGGTTGAGCATGGCAATGCCGATCAGCCCGAGCACAATCCCGGCCCACTCCAGACGGGTATTACGTGCGCCCCAGAAATACCCGCAGAGCAGGGTAAACAGCGGCACCGTCGCTACCGCCAATGCGGCGACACCAGAAGCGACCCCGGTGTGCTCGGCGACACTGACCGCGCCATTGCCACAGGCGAGCAGCAACACGCCAATGACCCCGGCGGCTTTCCACTGCGCCCAGGTCGGTGCCGGCGCCCCGCGCCAGCGCAGGAAGGCGTACATCAAGGTCCCGGCAATGACGAAGCGGATCCCGGCGAGCAGCAGCGGTGGCCAATATTCCACACCGATACGAATCACCAGGTAAGTCGAGCCCCAAATCACGTACAAGGCGAAAAAGGCAGCGATCAACGGTAAGGGAAAGCGACGAAGGCCGGACATGGGGGGCAGCTCACAGGCAAGGACAAGTGAACGGCTATTCTAGAAAGGCTGGAGACGGAAAATAAGTTACAAAACCTGTTTAAAGCGCCAGTACACTTTTCAAAACACGGAGTTCAGCGCTATAAACCGTGTTTTCGAAAGCCGACCACTTTCAGGAGTCGCACCATGGACAAATACGACCGCATGCTGCTCAGCGCCCTGCTGGAAAACGGTCGCGCGTCCTACGCGGACCTGGCGCGCAAGGTCAACCTGTCAGCCCCCGCCGTGGCCGAGCGCGTGGCCAAGCTCGAAGCCAGTGGCGTCATCACCGGCTATCAGGCGAAGGTCGACATGGCCAAGCTCGGCCTGCCGATCCAGTGCGTGATCGAACTGCGCCTGAACCAGCACGGCAACCAGAAGGCCTACGACGACCTGATCAAAATCCCGCAATTGACCGAATGCCATCGGGTGACCGGCGATCCGTGCGTGATCATGCAAGCCGCGGTGGGCTCGATGCCGGAGCTGGAAGAACTGATCAACCGGATCGCCACGTTCGGGTTCAGCAAGACGTCGATTGTGTTGTCCAGTGCGATAGAGAAGCGAGTGCCGTTGGGGCATATCGAAGGCAACGGCAAGCTTTGATCGAACGCGTAACTTGTAGGAGCGAGCCCGCTCGCGATGGTCGCCAACGATAACGCGGGAATCCTGACACCCCGTCGCGAGCAGGCTCGCTCCTACAGGGGATTTGTGGTGAGTTCGGGATCAGCGATAGCGCTTGAGATGCTCACCCACCTTCGCCGCCGGCACCTTCTGCAATTTGCACAGCAAGTCATGGGACAGCTCGCGCAGGCCATGCTTGTGGAGCAACTCTTCCTCCAGGTGCGCCGTCAGGTTGGCCGCCATCTCGGCATCGGCCATGGCCCGGTGGGCCTTGCCGGTGTGCGGCAAATTGGCAAACGTGGTGAGGGTGCCGAGTTTGTGGTTCGGCGCGCCAGGCATCAGGCGGCGGGCCAAGAGCAGCGAACAGGCAAAGTTCTGCAAGCGGGTGCGTTTGATTCGCCCGAGTTCGAAGTCCCAGAACTTCTGGTCGAACGCGGCGTTATGCGCGAGCAAGGGTGTGGTGCCGACGAACTCATTCACTTCGTTCATCACCTGCTCCGCCGACGGCGCGGTGCGCAGCATGGCGTTGCTGATGCCGGTAAGCTGCTCGATGAAAGCCGGGACGCGCACGCCGGCGTTCATCAGGCTTTGGTAACGCTCGACGATGCGTCCCTGTTCAAGGATCACCACGGCAATTTCCGTGGCCCGGCAGCTGCTGCTCGGGGAGATCCCGGTGGTTTCAAAGTCGATGACTGCGATGCGTTCCAAACCTGTTTCAACTCCGTAAAAATCAATTCTTGAGCAACAACGCGCCTTCGATCGGCACGTAGCGGCTGGCGGCGCGGATCAGCGAGTTGGCCGTCAGGCCCGGCACGCCGTAGGCCACGGCTTGCACGCCATGCTTGCTGATGATGCGTTCGAGCAGCATGTCGAAATCGCCATCGCCGGAAGCCAGCACGATCTCGTCGACATGGTCGGCGGCGTCCATGATGTCGAGGGTGATACCCACGTCCCAGTCACCCTTGGCCGAACCATCGCTGCGCTGGATGTAGGGCTTGAGCTTCACGGTGAAACCGAGGTTACGCAGGATCTGCTGGAACTGCTGCTGTTTGCTGTCGCCACGGTCGATGGCGTAGGCGTAGGCTTCGACGATCTCGCCCTGCTGGCTGATGTCAGCCCACAGCGCGGCATAGTTGAAATGGCAACCATAAGCCTGACGCACGGTGTAGTAGAGGTTCTGGACATCGGCGAACACTGCGATTTTTTTCACCGGCTTTCCTCAAGGCTGATTCAGGCACCTGGCCCGAAAGGTCGCCCAGTATGCCAGCCCGGAGGATTGTTCCGCGAATAATCGGCTATGTGGCGAGAGAGCTTGCCCTCGCCACAGATGTGTCAGACGAAGGAATCGTCGTCGCCGCCGAAGAGCGAATCATCGCTGTAGTCAGCGTCGCTGAAGCCACCCTGATCGTTGCTCCAGGAATCATTGCCGGCCATGCGCTGGTCATCGCCCCAGCCATTGGTGCCCTGGTCGTTGACCTGGGCTGGCTCTTCCTTGATGACTTCGACGACTTCCGGTTGCTGATTGTGATGAAACAGGCTGCTGATGCCTTGAGCCAGCATCACGCCACCCGCCACGCCAGCGGCGGTTTTCAGCGCTCCACCGAGGAAACTGCTGCCGGCCGCTGCCGGTGCTTGCTGCTGTGGGGCATAGCCCTGTTGTGGAAATGCCTGTTGCGCAGCACCGAAGTTCTGCTGTGGCGCTTGCGAACCGAACGACGAGCGCCCCGGCTCACGCCAGCCACCGCTCGATGGCACCGAGTTCTGGGTCGATGCCGGTTGTGGATCACGGGAAGCGCCGCCAAAGATACTCGACAAAAAACCACCGCCGCTCGACGCTGGAGCCGGGGTCGCCTGGGCCTTGGCCTGTTGCAGTTCGGCCTGCAATTGCTGGACTTGCCGGGTCAGTTGCTGGTTCTGCTCATCGAGGCTCTTGATCGCTGCCTCTTGCACCAGAATCGCCTGGGTCATGAAATATCCTGCCGCAGGCTGGCGCGTCAGGTGTTCCTTGATCCGCGCCTCGGCCTGAGCGTCGCGCGGGGCTGAGTCCGTTTCGGCCTGTTGCAGCCGGGAAAACAGTCCATCGATCAGGGTTTGTTCTTCGCTGTTCATGGCGACCTCGTAGATTGCCGGGAAAATCGTTGCCTTTATCCAATGAGGATAAGGTGCCCGACCTTAATGGAGGCTGAAACAAACTGTTTCAATGACCTTTACTGAACGTTTACGTTTGCGTCTCCCGGCACTTGATCGGTTAAAGTGGACCACTGCTTTCAACCTGCGATACCAACGATGAATCCGTTAGAAGTGCTGCGTGACTCTCTGTATTTCTTCAAGCGCAATCTGGGCCAGATCGTGCAGCTGTGCCTGCCGCTGGTCATTTTTGAGGCGCTGCTGCAACAAGTGGTCGACCACTCCACCGAACCGGACAGTTTCCCCGGCATCAGCGTGATTGTCGGCTTGCTGGTGTACCCGCTGTACACCGCCGCGCTGATTCTGTTTCTCGATGCTCGCAGCCGGGGCGAATCACCGCGCAACCGCGACCTGCTGGCGATGGCGGCGAGCCTGTGGCCGCGTTTCGCCCTGCTGACGGCGCTCAACACCGTGCTGATACTGCTAGGCCTGTCGCTGTATTTCCTGCCGGGTATTTACCTGATGGTGACCCTGGCGTTTGGCGAATACCTGCTGGTGTTGCGCGGCACGGCGCCGCTGGCGGCCATGAAGGAAAGCCTGCGCATGACCCAAGGTCACTTCCTGCGCATCCTGCTGTGCATTCTGTGTGTGATGGGGCCGCTGTGGCTGCTCAAGGGGGCGACACTGGCGGTGTACCCTGAACCGCAGAACCCGTTGATCTCGCTGCTGATCGACAGCGCCCACAGTTTCCTGCAGCTGTTTACCAGTGTGGTGCTGTTCCGTTTGTTCATGCTGATCAACCCGTTGCCTGAGAGCAATGACAGCTCGCTCTGACCTTGGGCGCGCCCATCGCTGTCGGGTATGCTCGGGAACAATTTTGCAACGCCAATAAGCTGAGCCATGACCCGTCTACTGCGCCACACCCTGCTGGGCCTGCTGATCGTGATCGGCCTGATCGCCGTGATGACCTACAGCCTGACCTGGCGCCCCGACGCCAAAGAAGAGTTGCCCGTCAGTTGCAGTGCCCAGGCCCCCACCCTGGTCCCCGGGCAGGCACTGAAAGTGATGACCTGGAACGTCCAGTACCTGGCCGGCAAGCGTTACGTGTTCTGGAATGACCTGGCCGCCGGTACCGACGAACGCCCCACAGCGGAGGACATGGCCTTCAGCCTCGACGAAGTGGCGCGGGTGATTCGCGACGAACAACCGGACATCGTGCTGTTGCAGGAGCTGGACGACGGCGCCAAGACCAGCGATTACCAGCACCAGTTCAAACTGCTGCAAGAACGGCTCGCCGATTTGTACCCATGCAGCGTCAGCGCCTTCGACTGGAAGGCTGATTTCGTCCCGGACCTGCACATCTTCGGCAGCGTCGGCCGGCAACTGGCAACCCTGAGCCGTTACCGGATCGAACATGCCCAACGCCTGCAACTGCCCGTCGTCTCGGGTAATCCGCTCAGCCGCCAATTCAAACCCAGAAACGCCTTGCTGGTGAGCTACTTGCCGTTGAGTGACGGTGGACAGATGGCGGTGCTCAATACCCATCTGGAGCGTGCGACCCAAGCCGACAACACCTTGCAAAACCAGGTGAACGCCGTGGCCCGGACCCTCGACAAACTCGAAAGCCGTGGCACACCGTGGTTGATCGGCGGGGATTTCAACCTGTTGCCGCTGGGTCAGTATCGACGCCTGTCCGATGCGCAACGCGCACCCTACTCTGCCGACAGCCCGTTGCACCTGCTGTGGGACAAGTACCCGATGATCCCGACCAACAACGAAGCCAGCGGGATCGACCGCGAGCGCTGGCTGACCCACTACCCGAACGACCCCGGGCTGAACGGCCCGGACCGGACCGTCGACTACCTGTTCTACAGTCCGCGGATCAAACGGGTGGAGGCGACGGTGCGGCAGGACGATACGTTGCGCATCTCCGATCACCTGCCGGTGATTGCACGGTTCCTGTTGCCCGCAACACCCTAGCCCCTCCAGATGCAAAACCTGTGGGAGCGAGCCTGCTCGCGATTGCGGTGTGTCAGACAGATCAATATTGACTGACACTACGCCATCGCGAGCAGGCTCGCTCCCACAGGGGTCATGCATGTGCTGGAATCAGGCTTAATGCACCTCCTCCAGATCATCATGCAGCAGCCCGAAGATCTCGCGCTTCATCTCGATGAATGAGCGCTCCATGACCATGTCCAGGTTGCGCGGACGTTCGATCGGCACATCGAGGATCTGCTTGATCCGCCCTGGCCTTGCGCCCATGACGTAGACCCGGTCGCCGAGCAGAATCGCCTCGTCGATGTCATGGGTCACGAACAACACGGTCTTCTTGCTGTTGCCCCACACCCGCAGCAACAACTGCTGCATTTGCAGGCGCGTCTGGCTGTCGAGGGCGCCAAAGGGTTCGTCCATCAGCAGGATCTGCGGGTCGTTGGCCAGCGCGCGGGCAATGGCGACGCGTTGCATCATCCCGCCGGACAACTGCTTGGCATAGTTGTCGGCAAAGCCGCTCAGGCCCACTTCATTGACGTAGTAGTCGACAATATCCTTGCGCTGCGCCGCCGGCATGCCGCGCCGCTTGAGGCCGAACTCGACGTTCTGCCGCACGGTCAGCCACGGGAACAGCGTGTAGCTCTGGAACACCATGCCGCGATCCGCGCCGGGGCCTTCCACCTGTTGGCCACCGACGTAGATCTCCCCCGACGTTGGTTCGGCCAGGCCGGCGGTGAGGTACAGCAGACTCGATTTGCCGCAACCCGACGGCCCTACCAGTACGGCAAATTGCTGGTCCGGCACCTCAAACGACACTTCTTCCAACGCGGTAAAGGTTCCGCCATCCGGCTTCTTGTAACGCAGGCTGACCTTGTCCACTTGCAGCCGAGGCGCGTTCACCGGGGCAGCCTGAGGGGCGACAAAACGATGAGTGGCGGCGGTTACTGAGCCCATGCGGTAATCCTCAGACGTAGGAAACGGAACAGTTGATCGGTGACCAGGCCCAGCAGGCCGATGATCGCGATGGCGAGGAAAATCACATCCACCTGGAAGCCGCGCATGGCCTTGAGGCTCAGGTAACCCAGGCCACTGGAAGCGGCGACCAGTTCAGCCACCACCAGGTAAGTCCAGGCCCAGCCCATGGTCACCCGCAGGGTGTCGAGCACGCCTGGCAAGGAAGCCGGGGCGATCACATGCAGCACCGCGTCACGACGGTTCGAACCGAGGGTATAGGAGGCGTTGATCAGGTCCTTGGAGATGCCTTTGGACACGTCCGCGATCATCACCAGTTGCTGGAAGAACACGCCGAAAATGATCACCGAGACCCGCTGCTCCAGACCGATGCCGATCCACAGGATGAACAGCGGTACGAACGACGTCACCGGCAGGTAGCGAATGAAGTTGACCATCGGCTCCAGGAACGCCTGGACGATGCGGAAGCTGCCCATCAACAGCCCCAGCGGCACCGCCACCAGGGACGACACGATGAAACCGACCATCACCACTTCGACGCTGGCCCACACATGCTGGCCGAGGGTGCCGTCGCGACCCAGGCGCACAGCGGCCTCGACCACCGCGCCCGGCGTCGGCAGGAACATACCCGGCACCACACCGCCGTAGGACAACCCGGCCCACAGGCCGACCAACAGCACCCAGGCCAGGCCACTCGCGCTCCAGATCACCGAGACCGGCAACCCGGTCTTGGGCGTGATGCAGCGGCTCAGCCACGAATTGCGCTTGAACATGCAGCCTCCTAGAGCGGGGTGACGAAACGGTTGTCGATCAGGTCGTCATTGCTGACGTTGTAGGGCTTGCCTTGCAGCTCGCTGGCGGTCTCGTTGGCCAGTTTGATCAGCGGTGCGCTGTCACCCGGCTTGCCCGGCGAACCCAGCAGTTTTTCGCTCATGGCCTGATCGTAGAAGCGCACGCCCTGGGCGGCCGCTTCCATTTCCTTCGGATCGGCCAGGTAGCCGCCGACACCCTTGGCCATGATTTTGTAGGCTTCCTGCGGATGATCCTTGGTGTACTGCACGGCCTTGTACAAACCGGCTACCAGTGCCTTGACGTCTTCCGGCTGTTTTTCGATGACGGAGCAGTTCAGTGCCACCACGTCGACGATCACCCCCGGTGTGCTGCTGCTGTCGATCAGCACCTTGCCCTGCTTCTTGTCGCGCACCATCGACAGGTGCGGCTCCCAGGTCACGGCAGCGGGTACGCGACCGGCGATGAACGCGGTGGCGGCATCGTCAGCCGTCATGTTCTGCACGGTGATGTCGCTCATTTTCATACCGTTCTTTTTCAGCAGGTACGACAACCAGAACTGCGAGGTCGACCCTTCGTTGACCGCCACGGCCTGGCCCTTGAGCTCTTGTAGGCTCTTGACGTCCTTGCCTACCAGCACGCCGTCGCCACCATGGCTGTCGTCCAGTGCGGCCACGGCCTTGAAGCAGAATTGCGGACGGTACTTGAGCACCTCGTCGATGGTCGACGCCGAGCCGGACAACTCGCCAGACGCTTGTGCGGCCATGTACATCGCCGCCTCTTCGACCACCGGCAACTCGACGGTCAAACCGTTTTCCTTGAAGTAGCCCAGGTCCCGGGCCAGGTACAGGGTGCCGTAGCCGACCCAGGTGGTGTGGCCGATGGACAGGGTGCCGGCCTGGGCGCTGGTGGCGACCGTCGCGGCGATGGCGGTGACCGCCAGTGGATGGACAACACGGGTAAGCAAGGACTTGATCATGGAGCACTCCCAAAGCTGTTGATTTAGTTTTGTCATGGGCAGTACGGCGAGCCCTGAATCGGCTGCAACCTGTGGTCTCTGAGGGACCCTTCGGCGGGCAGCATTCGGCGGGCTGGCGAGATCGATGTTGGCCCAAGGGCGGGATTAGGAAAATGAGGAAATTTGTGGATGCGAACGATGAAAAAACTCGCTAGCGCGCACTGCTAAAGGGCGCTGTGGGCGGGGATGCCCGAGGTCGGTGCAAGGTGCTGGAATTATGTTGAATGGGCCATAGCATTCGCGAGCAAGCCCGCTCCCACAGGGGATCCGTGTCAGACACAAGTCCAATGTGGGAGCGGGCTTGCTCGCGAAGAGGTCCGAGAGAACGCTACACGATCAGAGCCGGCCGTATTCCTGCGCCGTACGATCCACCGCCTTCAAGGTCTTGGCGATCAGTTCGTCAATCTCTTCACGGCTGGCAATCAACGCCGGCGCCATGATCATCCGGCCTAAAGTCGAGCGAATGATCACCCCCTCCTCAAAGCCAATCGTACGGCAGCGCCAGGCGATGTCGTTCTCATTGGCGAAGCGCTTGCGCGTGGATTTGTCCTCAGCCAGTTGCAGCGCCGCGACCATGCCGGTGCCCTGGATATCGCCCACCAACGGGTGCTTGCCGAACACTTCGCGCAGGCACTGTTGAAGGTACGGGCCGATGTCGTCCTTGACCCGCGTCACCACGCCTTCATCGCGCAGGGCCTTGAGGTTGGCAATCGCCACCGCCGCCGCCACCGGGTGCCCGGAATAGGTCAGGCCGTGGGCAAACACGCCGCCCTGCTCCACCAGCACCGAGGCCATTTTCTTCGACAGGATCAGGCCGCCCATGGGGATGTAACCCGAGGTCAGGCCCTTGGCGATGGACAGGGTGTCCGGCTCGAAACCGAAGTACTCGTGGGCGAACCATTCGCCGGTACGCCCGAAGCCGCCGATAACCTCATCGGCGCATAGCAGCACATCGTACTTGCGGCAGATGCGCTGGATTTCCGGCCAGTAGCTTTCCGGCGGGAAGATCATCCCGCCGGCACCCTGGAAGGGTTCGGCAATGAAGCCTGCGACCTTGTCCGCACCCAGTTCGAGAATTTTCGCTTCCAGTTGCCGGGCCGCACGCAGACCGAATTCAGCCGGCGTCAGGTTGCCTTCGTGGGCGAAGAAGTACGGCTCGTCGATGTGCTCGATGTCCGGAATCATGCCGCCCATTTCGTGCATGAATTTCATGCCGCCCAGCGCCGTCGCGGCCAGGGTCGAACCGTGGTAACCGTTCCAGCGGCCGATCATGATCTTCTTCTCGGGCTTGCCGAGCACCTGCCAGTAACGCCGTACCGTGCGGATCAACACCTCGTTGGCCTCGGAGCCGGAGTTGGTGTAGATCGCGTGGCTGTAGTGACCCGGCAGCAGGCTGAACAGCAGCTCGGACAGCTCGATCACCTGCGGGTGGGTGGTGTGGAAAAACATGTTGTAGTACGGCAGCTGTTCCAGTTGCTGGCTCGCCGCGGCCGCCAGGTCCTTGCGCCCGTAACCGAGGTTGGTGCACCACAGCCCGGACATGCCATCGAGGTAACGGCGGCCATCGTTGTCCCACAGGTGCAGGCGCTCGCCACGGACCATCACCCGTGGCCCCTCCTCGTTGAGGGCTTTCTGATCGACGAACGCATGGATGTGGTGCGCAGCGTCGGCGGCCTGGTAGTCGCGGGTTTCACGTGGTGTGGTCATCGCCAGTTCTCCGTTTTGTTATCAGCGCAATTGAAACCAGGTGGTCTTCAACTGGGTGTATTTATCGAATGAATGCAGGGACAGGTCGCGGCCGAAACCGGACTGCTTGCCGCCGCCAAAAGGTACGGTCACGTCCAGTGCATCGACGCTGTTGACCGACACCGTGCCCGCTCGCAATTGTCGCGCCACGCGGTGGGCGCGGTTGAGGTCGTCGGTCCACAGCGAAGCCGCCAGACCGTAGACGCTGTCGTTGGCCAAGTGCAACGCATGGGCCTCGTCATCAAACGCCGTGACCGCCAGAACCGGGCCGAATACTTCGTCGCGAAACAGCGGCATGTCCGGCGTCACGCCGGTAAAGATCGTCGGCTGGATGAAGTTGTCGGAGCCGTTGAAGATCGACTGCCGACCACCACAGATCCTGGTCGCACCTTGCTGCTCGGCCTGCTGGATGAACTTCATGATGCGCGCGGTCTGACGGCTGTCGACGATGGCACCGGCAGCGCTCGACGGATCCAGCGGATCGCCCGGCAACCAGCGTTCGGCCTGGGCCTTGAGACGTTCGACGAACTCGTCATGAATCGAGCGCTGCACCAGCAATCGCGAGTTGGCCGAGCAGACTTCGCCCTGATTGAAAAAGATGCCGAACGCTGCTTTTTCGGCGGCCAAGTCCAGATCCTGACAATCGGCGAATACCAGGTTGGCGCTCTTGCCGCCGCACTCCAGCCACACCTGTTTCAGGTTCGACTGGGCCGAGTACTGCATGAAATATTTGCCGACCTCAGTGGAGCCGGTGAACACCAGGCAATCGACGTCCGGGTGCAGGCCAAGGGCTTTGCCGGTCTGCTCGCCCAAACCCGGCAGCACGTTCAACACACCCGCAGGCACACCGGCCTCAAGCGCCAGCTCCGCCAGACGCAAGGCCGAAAACGGCGACTGCTCGGCCGGTTTGAGAATCACCGAGTTACCCGCGGCCAGGGCCGGGGCGAGTTTCCACGCGGCCATGTCCAGCGGAAAATTCCACGGCACCACGGCAGCCACCACGCCGAGGGCTTCGCGGGTGATGGTCGCCAGCACGTTCTGCGCACTCGGTGCGACCTGATCGTAGAGTTTGTCGAGGCTCTCCGCGTACCAGCGCAACACCCCGGCGGCACCCGGCACATCGATGTTGTAGGCGTCCGTGACGGGCTTGCCCATGTTCAGCGAATCGAGCAGCGCCAGTTCTTCACGGTTTTCGAGGATCAAGTCGGCCAGGCGCAATAGCACTTGTTTACGTTCGGTCGGCGAACGTGCCGACCAGGTGCCGGCTTCAAACACTTGCCGCGCATTGCGCACCGCCGCATTCACATCTTCCTCGCCACAGGCCGCGACATTGGCCAGGCATTGCCCGGTGGCGGGGTTGATCGCGGCGAAAGTCTGCCCCGATTGCGCCGCTCGGCGCTGGCCATCGATCACGGCCTGGTCGGGAAACCGCAGGGAAGCGGCTTTGCGTTGCCAATACTCAAGCTCGAACACGTTCGGATGCTCCAGAGGACATTCTTGTGTATTGGATAGTCGCTCAGGCCCGAGCGGTGGAAAACCAGTAAAAATGTGTTCGCAGGCCAAGAAAAAACTACGTAGCCAATCTCCCTTCTGGCGCAGCATGTGGTTATTGTTCAACCACAACAAATCGCTACCCGAGCGGATAGGGGTGGCGCGCAAATTGCCTGGATGCCTGATTCGTTCTCCCCCGAGGTTTGCTGTGGCTGCCTACAATCTGCGTCAACTGAAATACTTCATCACCACCGTCGAGTGCGGCAGCGTCGCCGAGGCCTCGCGCAAGCTGTACATCGCCCAGCCGTCGATCTCCACGGCCATCAAAGGGCTGGAAGACAGCTTCGGTGTGCAATTGCTGATTCGTCACCATGCACAGGGCGTGTCATTGACGCCCAGCGGTGCACGCTTCTACCGCAAGGCCCAGGAACTGCTGCGCATGGCCAAGGAGTTCGAGCAGAATGCCCTGGCCGACAACGATGTGGTGTCCGGGCAGATCGATATCGGCTGCTTCGAAACCGTCGCGCCGCTGTACCTGCCGCAATTGATCGCCGGGTTTTCGGCGTTGTACCCGGGAGTGGAAATCCGCATCCGCGACGGCGAGCAGCAGGAACTGGTGCAGGGCCTGACCTCCGGCGCCTTCGACCTGGCGATCCTCTATGAGCACGATCTCGACGGCACCATCGCAACCGAACCCTTGATGCCGGCGCAACGGCCTTACGCGCTGCTGCCGGCCGATCACCGTTTTGCCCAGCAGGCACAAGTCTCACTGCGCGACCTGTACCTGGAGCCGATGATTCTTTTGGACGTGCAGCCGAGCCGGACCTATTTCGTCAGCCTGTTCGAAGAGCTGGACCTGACCCCGCGCATTGCCTTCAGCTCGCCATCGATCGAGATGGTGCGCGGCATGGTCGGACAAGGCTTTGGTTTCTCGATCCTGGTGACCAAGCCGCATTCGGAGTGCACCTACGACGGGCAGAAAGTGGTGTGCGTGGACATCGCCGAAGACGTCACCGGCTCCGGGCTGGTGGCGGCCTGGCTCAAGCGCGGGCAACTGACCAAGCCGGCGCAGTTGTTTGCCGACTATTGCCGCGAGCAACTGACCGCCAAGTCCGAACGATCAGACTGATCCCCTGTGGCGAGGGGGCTTGCCCCCGTTGGACTGCGTAGCAGGCCCTGGAGCTGGGGCCGCTGCGCGACCCAACGGGGGCAAGCCCCCTCGCCACAGGCAAGCCCCCTCGCCACAGAGTTCGCATCCAAATGATTATTTACGCGGCTTGATCCGCGCAGTCGCTTCGGCCACCAGCGGATCATCCGGCCAGTAATGCTTCGGATAACGCCCCTTCAAATCCTTCTTCACTTCGGCGTAGGTGCTGCGCCAGAAGTTCGCCAGGTCCTGCGTGACCTGCACCGGCCGCCGCGCCGGGGACAACAGGTGCAGCTTGACCACTTGCCGCCCTCCGGCGATACGCGGGGTTTCGGCCAGGCCGAACAACTCCTGCAGACGCACCGCCAGAATCGGCGGCTGTTCGCTGTAGTCCAGGCGAATCGACGAGCCCGATGGCACGCTCAAATGATGCGGCGCCAACTCGTCCAGCCGCTGCGGCAGCGGCCACGGCAGCAGGTTGTGGACGATGCTCGACAGGTCCAGATTGGCGAAGTGACTGAGACGCGACACTTTACCCAGATACGGCATCAGCCAGTGTTCCAGGCCTTTGAGCAATGCTGCATCGCTGACATCCGGCCATTCGCTCTCGCCCTTGCCGGCGAGGTCCAGTTGCCGCAACAACGCCACTCGTGCCTGCCACTGACGCAGCTCCGGGGTCCATGGCAACAGCTCCAGGCCTTTGCGCCGCACCAGATTCACCAGTGCCTGGCTGCGGGCGCTTTCGTCGAGGCCGGTGAGCGGTTCACGGCTGAGGATCAATTCGCCAACCTTGCGCTGACGCTCGGCCCGCAGCACACCTTCGCGCTCATCCCAATCCAGTTGATCGACGCAACGCACCTGCTCGGCCAGCACTGAGTCGAACAGCGCCGGATCGAAATCCGTCGCCAGATAAATCCGCTCTTCGCGTTGCCCCTGGCGACTGCCCAGATCGGCGATCACCAGCCACGGTTGCTTCATCAGGCTGTCGGCCTCGGCGAACAGCGCGGCACGACCGTTGGCCAGGCGATATTCCGCACCACCGGCGCGCCGTTGTTGGGCGACGCGGTCGGGATAGGCCAGCGCCAGCAACGCACCGAGCCAACGCGGGTGATCCGGATCGCTGACCGGCTCCGAGGCTTTGCCGCGCAAGTAACCACGATACTGCCGCGCCAGTTGCCGTGCGCGTTGCACGCCACCCTGCGCGCCACGTGCGGCGCGTTCTTCGCCAGACAGCAATACCAGTCGGCTGTGCAAGTCCGCCCCGGCGCCGCGCAAGATATCGCGCTCGCCGAGCAGTGCGGCGACGTCGCAAGCCATCTCCGCCAGACCCAGTGCCTGGCCGCGCAACAGCAAATGCGCGATACGCGGATGGGCCGGCAGTTCGGCCATGGCCTGGCCGTGACGGGTCAGCGCTTCGCCGTCCAGTGCGCCCAGGCGTTCCAGCAAGTCCTGAGCCTGTGCATAAGCCGCTGCAGGTGGAACGTCGAGCCACACCAGTTGCCCGGGCATCACACCCCAACGACCCAGCTGCAAGGCCAGCCCGGCAAGGTCCGCCGAGAGGATTTCCGCGCTGCCATAAGCCGCCAGCTGCTCGTGCTGATCCTGGGACCACAGGCGATAACAAACACCGGGTTCCAGACGCCCGGCCCGGCCCGCGCGCTGGGTCGCACTGGCCTTGGAAATGCGCTGGGTGTCGAGACGGGTCATGCCGCTGCCCGGGTCGAAACGCGGCACCCGCGCCAGCCCGGCATCGATCACCACGCGCACGCCGTCGATGGTCAAACTGGTTTCAGCGATGTTGGTGGCCAGCACCACTTTGCGCTTGCCCGGCGGCGCCGGATCGATCGCCGCCCGTTGCGCCGTCAGGTCCAGTTCACCGTGCAACGGACACAGCAGAACCTGTGGGTTGTCACCCAAGGCATCGGCCAATTGCTGATGCACGCGGCGGATCTCCGCTTGCCCCGGCAGGAACACCAGCACGCTGCCGGTCTCGTCGTTCAAGGCTTCGAGGATGGTCTGCACCAGGCGCGGCTCGATAAATTCACCGGCCTGGAACGGCCGGCCCCAGCGCATCGCCACCGGGTACATGCGCCCTTCGCTGCGCAGGATCGGCGCGTCGTCGAGCAACCCGGCCAGGCGTTCGCCTTCAAGCGTGGCGGACATCAAGAGGATTTTCAGCGGCTGATCGTCACGGAACAGTTCGCGGCCATTGAGGCTCAGGGCCAAGGCCAGGTCAGCGTCGAGGCTGCGCTCGTGAAACTCGTCGAAAATCAGCAGGCCCACGCCTTCCAGCGCCGGATCATCCTGCAGGCGCCGGGTGAGGATGCCTTCGGTGACCACTTCGATTCGGGTATTGGGGCCGACCTTGCTGTCGAGGCGAATGCGATAGCCCACGGTTTCGCCGACCTTTTCCCCCAGCTCACTGGCCAACCGTTCCGCCGCTGCGCGTGCGGCCAACCGACGGGGTTCGAGCATCAGGATGGTCTGCCCGGCCAGCCACGGCTCGTTGAGCAGGGCCAAAGGCACGCGGGTGGTTTTACCGGCGCCGGGCGGAGCTTCGAGCACGGCTTCGTGGCGTGTAGCGAGGGCTTCACGCAGGGCGGGTAAAACTTCATCGATCGGCAAAGAAATCATGCTGGCTCCCAAACAGAGCCGCGAGTATAACGGCGAACTGCGTGGCGTTAATCACGGTCCTAATTCATACCGACGACGTTTCGTTTCGAGATTACCCAGGAGATTTCATATGCGTGCTCCCTTTCGCCTGATTGGCGGTGTTCTGGTCGCAACCTTGCTGACTCAAGTGACCGCCTGCGGGTCGATTTTCTACCCCGACCGCCGTGGCCAGATCGAAGGCAAGATCGACCCGGCCATCGCCGCACTCGATGCCGTGGGCCTGCTGTTCTACATCATCCCCGGCCTGATCGCGTTTGCCGTGGACTTCGCCACCGGTGCGATTTATTTCGAACCGGGCAAGACCGCCCAGGTCGATCCGCAAAAACTCAAGGATGCCATCGGCCCCGACGGTCAGGTCGATAACCGCAAGTTGCAGACTATTCTGGAAAGCGAGCTGGGCCGCAGCTTCCCGCTGGACGATCCACGCCTGATCCAGAGCAAAGGCAGCACCCAGCAACTGGCGATGTTCGGCCTGCAACCGGCCGCGTAACCCCTACACGCGAAAGGACTCTTCAAGGAACGATGGCCACTATGACCTCCAGCTCCGAACACGCCCGCCTGCTGCGGCTGGCGACCCGTGCCTCGGTGGCGGTGGCATGCATGTTGATCATCGCCAAAGCCATCGCCTGGTGGCTGAGCGGCTCGGTGAGCATGCTCGCCGGGCTCACCGACTCGACACTCGACGGCGTCACCTCATTGCTCAACCTGTTGGCGGTGCATTACGCCCTGCGCCCCGCCGACAATGATCATCGCTACGGGCACGGCAAGGCCGAGTCATTGGCGGGCATGGCCCAGGCGTTGTTCATTGGCGGCAGTGCGGTACTGATTGCGTTGCAGGCCTATGATCGGCTCAAACATCCCGAACCGGTCGGCGCGCCGTGGATCAGTATCGGCGTGATTGTGTTCTCCCTCGTACTGACCCTGGCGTTGTTGATGTTTCAACATAGGGTGGTCAAGGCCACCGGCTCCAACGCGGTACGCGCCGACTCCCTGCACTACCGCTCGGACCTGCTGCTCAACGGCAGCATTCTGATCGCGCTGGTGCTGGCCGGGTATGGCCTGCATCAGGTCGACCCCTGGTTCGGTCTGGGAATCGCCGCCTACATTCTATGGAGCGCAGTGCAGATCGCCCGGGAGAGCTTTGCGGTGTTGATGGATGAAGAACTGCCGCCGGAGGTCAGCCAGCACATGCTGGAATTGGCGTGCAGCGTGCCCGGCGTGCTGGGTGCCCATGACCTGCGCACGCGGATCTCCGGCAACCAGTGGTTTGTGCAGTTGCATCTGGAGCTGCCGGGGGAGCTGACGCTGTCAGTGGCCCACGGCATCAGCGATCAGGCTGCCGCGGCCATTCACGACGCCTACCCGCGAGCCGAAGTGCTGGTGCACGCCGACCCGCAGGAAGTGGTGAAAACCGCTCGGGTTCAGTAGTTGACCTGATAACCACGACTGCTCAGGCAATTGCCCTGGGCCTGTCGGTAGGCTTGCACCACCGACGGGTCTGGCTGGTAAGTGGCGGTGCGTGGATCGAAACCACTCTGCTGCACCGCGTACTGATAACACTCGTAGCCATCGCGACTGACCTGCTCCGGCGACTGGCCGTTGGCCGGGTACGCCTCCACGTCATAACCATTGCTGGCGGCCGGTGGTGGCGACTGCGGTTGGCCAATCGGCGGCTCGACCACGACGTAATCCCGGGTGCTCTCCTGATAGGCGTAATACGAACCGGCCGCGAGGAACAGCAGCGCCCCGCCGATCCATATCTGCTCGGCGTAATCAGGAAGGTAGTTGACGCGAATCCCGCGTGGCGGCGCTACCACCTCATAACGCGGGCCCAGCGGGCGATACCAGTAGCCACCGGAATAGTAGTAATCCATGCCACGGTAAGGCACGCGCAAGTTACGCTCGGGGAAGCGATCGATCACCTGGCCGGGGCGATACCTGGGACCTGGCCCCCAGCCGTAACTGCGTCCACTCGGGCGTCCGTCCCAGTGATTGTCATTGGTCGGCGCACCGATATAGCCCTTCCAGCGCTGATTGTAATCGTTGCGATGCGGCTGATCCTGATAGTCACCGCGCCGCGGCGGCTGGGTCTGGCGCACGGTGTCGGGGCGGGGCTGGATCGGCATGTCAGTGGCCGGTGCCTGCGGCGGTGGTGGCGGTGAGCGAACCGGGCTGTTGAAATCCGGCGCTGGACGGGGCTGCCTCTGGCTATTGTTCTGATGTTGATTCTGGCCGTTGTGCTCGTACTGGCGATTGTCGTTGTTCTGCGCACGCGGCGGGTTCTGTGGCGGGCCGTTCTGCGGGCGTGGCTGGTTGTTGCCACCACGGCCCTGACTCCCCCCCTGGTTACCACCCTGATGCCCATCCTGGCCGTGTTGCCCGCCATCATGGCCACGGTTTTGCTGATCATCGGCCAGCGTTTGCGCAGTGACACTGACACACAGCAAACCAACACCGGCCAAACGCCAGATGCGCGATTTCATGCTTATCCTCATTGCGGGTCAAGGCCTGTACGTAAGACTGGGAAAGCAGTGGCCGGTTCTGCGACAGGTTATCAGTCGCGCAACTTATTTATTGAGGCCAGGAGGGTCAAATTCCACGCAAGAAAAAGGGGAGACCCGTCGGCCTCCCCTTGGAGAACTTCGTCCTGGCTCAACGCTTGTGGCGCCGGCTCACCTCACGCCGTCTTCTGGACAGTGTGTAGCTCGGGGGCCGGCACATCCCCGGTGGGGGTGGCGACCGCGGCGGGCCTGATTGGGCGAGCCGCACTGGACTGTTTGTCCGAGCAGTGATTCTGGTGATAAGAATAGGCCGTGAGCGCCGACAGAGGATTGCGAAGATTGCTTGATTAAACATCACTTGCGCAATTTTTAACCCAAGATACATAATCTGCCGCAATAGTTACGACAAAGGACTGATTGATGAGCAAGCTCGATCGTTACGACCTGAGTATTTTGGCGGAATTGCAGCGCGACGCACGCATCTCCAACCAGGAGTTGGCCGAGCGCATCGGTCTGTCGCCTTCGCCGTGCTCGCGGCGGGTCAAGCAACTGGAAGACGACGGCTACATTTCCCGTCAGGTCGCCCTTCTCGACCGCAAGATGCTCGGCCTGAGCCTGACGGCCTACGTGCTGATCGGTATGGACCGCCATACGCCGGAGCGTTTCGAGAACTTCGAAGCGGCCATTCGCACCTTGCCCCAAGTGCTCGAATGCAGCCTGGTGACCGGGATGGATGCCGACTATCAACTCAAGGTCGTGGTGCCGGACATGGATCACTACCAGAAACTGCTGCTCGGGCATCTGACCCGGATTGAAGGCGTGACCAGCGTGCGTTCGAGTTTTGTGCTGAACCAGGTTTTGAACAGCACCGAACTGCCTCTGACTCATCTGCGTAGCTGATGACGCCTTCGCGAGCAAGCCCGCTCCCACAATCGACCGCATTCTCATGGTAGAACTCGGTTAAATGTGGGAGCGGGCTTGCTCGCGAAGAGGCCGGCACAGGCGACGAATGACTGCGACACACCGACGCAGGTCAATACTGCACGCAGCCAGCGAGGCGTATACTCCCCGCGCCCTTTTAGCCTCGCCCGCGCTGGAGATGTTCGATGGATCCTGCAGTTTTTGAAGAGTGGATGATGACCGGTCTGGTCACGATCCTGATCATTTTCATGGGTTTCATCGTCTGGGATCTGGCGAAGAAGTCCAAGGCCGGACGCTTTGGCTCGTTCATCCTGTTCTTCGTGCTGGGCCTGGGCGTGGCCGCGTTCATCATCAAGAGCGTGGTGATCGGCTTGATCGAATCCGGCACCTTATAAGCGCGCCGGTACTTCTTTCCACTGCCCCTGATCGAGCCCTTCGATCGTCCAGTCACCGATTCTGACCCGCACCAGGCGCAAGGTCGGCAAACCGACCGCAGCGGTCATGCGCCGCACCTGCCGATTGCGCCCTTCGCGAATCACCAACTCCAGCCAGCTGGTCGGCACGCTTTTGCGAAAGCGCACCGGTGGATTGCGCGGCCATAGCTCGGGCTCGTCCAGTTGTCGCGCCTCGGCGGGCAAGGTCATGCCGTCATTCAATTCGACGCCGTCACGCAGGCGCTGCAATTGCTCGGCGCTCGGCTCGCCTTCGACCTGCACCCAATAGGTTTTTGCCAGCTTGTGCTTCGGGTCGGCAATTCGCGCCTGAAGCTGACCGTCGTTGGTCAGCAGCAACAAGCCTTCGCTGTCGCGATCCAGCCGTCCGGCCGGATAGATCCCCGGTACATCGATGTAGTCCTTGAGCGTCGCGCGCCCTTCGCCGTCGCTGAACTGCGTCAGCACATCGAAGGGTTTGTTGAACAGGATCAGCTTCGGCTCGGCCGGTGGTGCCTTGGCGACACGGCGCGGGGCTGCAGGCGATGGTTTCGTGCCTGGGCGGCGGGAAACGGGGCGTTGAGGAGGACGAGACATGAGAAAGGAAACATCTAACGGTCAGGGCTGCCAATGCTAGTGCCCCAACCGTCAAATGACCATGACAACCGTTAGCGGAACGGCGGCTCGTCGAAGCTGCGAAGTTTGCGCGAGTGCAGTGAGTTGAGTTCGGTGCGCAACAGATCCACCGCCTCGATACCGATCTTCAAGTGCTGGCTGACCGCGCGCTCATAGAAGGCGTTGGCCGAGCCCGGCAACTTGATTTCGCTGTGCAGCGGTTTGTCCGAGACGCAGAGCAACGTGCCGTACGGCACCCGCAAACGATAACCCTGGGCGGCGATGGTGCCACTTTCCATGTCCACCGCCACGGCGCGGGACAGGTTGATCAGCGGCCTTTCTTGCGCCCAGCGCAGCTCCCAGTTACGGTCGTCGTAGGTCAGCACGGTGCCGGTGCGCAGGCGTTTTTTCAGTTCGTCGCCCTTCTCGCCGGTGATGTTGGCCGCCGCCTGCTGAAGCGCCATCTGCACTTCGGCCAGGGCCGGAATCGGAATGTTCGGCGGCACGACCCGGTCGAGAATGCCGTCGCGGCGCATGTAGGCGTGGGCCAGCACGTAGTCGCCAATCGTCTGCGACTGACGCAGGCCGCCGCAGTGGCCGATCATCAGCCAGCAATGCGGACGCAGAACGGCGAGGTGGTCGGTGATGTTCTTGGCGTTGGACGGGCCGACACCGATGTTGACCAGGGTCACGCCGTGGCCGTCACTGGCGATCAGGTGATAGGCCGGCATCTGGTAACGGTGCCAGACCACGCCGGCGGCAATCGCCGACGCTTCGCCGTGATCCATGCTCTTTTCGATGATCACGTTACCCGGCAGCACCATGCGCACGAAGCGCGGGTCTTGGCGCAATTGTTCCAGGCCGTGGACAATGAACTGGTCGACATAGCGGTGGTAGTTGGTCAGCAGAATCCACGGCTGCACATGGCGCCAGTCGCTGCCGGTGTAATGCACCAGTCGGCGCAGGGAGAAATCCACCCGTGCGGCATCGAACAGCGCCAGGGGCAGCGGATCGGTGTTTTCCCAGTCGTACAAACCGTCGGCAATGCCGTCGGTCGCGGCCGACAGGTCGGTACTCGGGAACACCCGCGCCAGCACGGCTGCGGTGACGCCGGAACCTCCCAATTCATCGCCCTGCTCGACCACATACGGATACGGGATGTTCTGCTGGCTGACACCGACTTCCACCGTCACGGTGAAGTCGTGCATCAACGGAACCAGTTGTTCCAGCAGGTACTTACGGAAAGCCGACGGATGGGTGACGGTGACACTGTAGGTGCCCGGCAGTTGGACCTTGGCATAGGCACGCGTGGTCTGCGGGACTTCGCCCTGGCAGTGGTAGGTCAGGCGCAGCTCGGGATACCGGAACAACGCCCGCTGCTCGGCATCAGGCTCGACGCGGTCCTTGAGGTAACGCTTGAGCGCCTGACTCAGCGCGGTGGTTGCACGATTGTGCAAGAGTGCAAGCCGATCCACGGCTTGCTCGGCGGTTTGAACGACAATAAAAGCTTCGGTCACGATCAGCATCCTGTGTTCTGACTTGCAGACCTTCATCTTGCCTGCATCGTCGCTTCACGGGAACAGTGATTGCTACACAAACCCCGGGGCGCACCGCAGATCAAATGTGGGAGCGGGCTTGCTCGCGAAAGCGGTCTGTCAGTCACATCAAGGTTGAATGTGAAACCGCATTCGCGAGCAAGCCCGCTCCCACATTGGCCAGTGGTGACCTTGCACCTGGGATCAGAAACCCTGCGGGGTCGAACGGGCAACAATCGCTTCCACGTCCAGCCCGCGTGGCAACGCGCCGTACACCCGGCCGCCACCGTCCAGGCGACTGGCGATGAAGGCATCACTGACCACCGAATTCCCGGCTTCCAGCAGCAACTTGGCCTGCAACCCCAAGGCGATGTCTTCCGTCAGTTGCCGGGCGCGATACTGAATGTCGCTGGTGTCCTTGAAGGCTGCCTGCAATTGCTGGATGTGCGCGGCAAGGCGCTTGTCGCCATGGCCATCGCCCAGCTCGCTGAACAGTGCATCGAGCACGCCCGGTTCCTTTGACAGGGCACGCAGCACGTCCAGACACTGCACGTTGCCGGAACCCTCCCACGTCGAATTTACCGGCGCCTCGCGGTAAAGCCGCGGCAGAATGCTGTCTTCGACATAACCCGCGCCGCCCATGCATTCGGCGGCTTCGTTGATCATGGCCGGCGCCCGCTTGCAGATCCAGTACTTGCCCACCGCCGTTACCAGCCGGGCGAACCCGGCTTCCTGCGAATCGTCCAGATGATCCAGTGCCCGGCCCATGCGCAGGCTCAAGGCCAGGGCGGCTTCGCTTTCCAGCGCCAGGTCCGCCAGCACGTTCTGCATCAACGGCTGTTCGCTGAGCAATTTGCCGCCGACCGAACGATGAGCGCAATGATGGCTGGCCTGGGTCAACGCCTGACGCATCAGCGAACTGGAACCGACCATGCAATCGAAGCGGGTCATGGCGACCATCTCGATGATCGTTGGAACACCACGCCCCTCTTCACCGATCATCCACGCCAGTGCGCCGCGGAACTCCACTTCGCTGGAAGCGTTGGAGCAATTGCCGAGCTTGTTCTTCAGGCGCTGGATGTAGAACTGATTGCGTGTGTCGTCCGGGCGATGGCGTGGCAGCAGGAAACAGGTCAGGCCCTTGTCGGTCTGCGCCAGTGTCAGGAAGGCGTCGCACATCGGCGCCGAGCAAAACCACTTGTGCCCCACCAACTCATAGGCCTGGCCCGGACCGCTGGCTCCGACCGGATAAGCCTTGGTGGTATTGGCCCGCACATCGGTGCCGCCCTGCTTCTCGGTCATGGCCATGCCGATGGTGACCCCGGCCTTGTGGGCCATGCCGACGTTGCGCGGGTCGTATTCGGTGGCGAGGATTTTCGGCAACCACTTTTGCGCCAGGTCCGGCTGCAGGCGCATGGCCGGAACGCTGGCGAAGGTCATGGTCAACGGACAGCCACTGCCGGCTTCGGCCTGGCTATGCAGATACGACATACAAGCGCGGGCCACATGAGCGCCGTCCTGCGGGTGCGCCCAGGGCAACGAGGTCAGGCCGTGCTCGACTGCCGTGCGCATCAGTTGGTGATAGGCCGGATGAAATTCCACCAGATCGATGCGATGACCAAAGCGGTCATGACTGTTGAACACCGGCTTGTTCTGATTGGCGAGGAACCCGGCTTCCATCAACGGACCACCGGCCAGCGCCCCGTAAGCGTCGATCCGCGATTCGGCCCAACCGGCCCCGAACCGCCGCGACCATTCCTGCAACGGCAAGTCGATGCGGTAGAGGTTAGCGCCGTCCAGGGACGGTGGCTGGTTGGTGACTTCGTGGGTTTCGGCAAACTGATGCAGGTTCATGACTGGGCTCCTTTGGTCGGCCAAGGGACTTCAGTTAAGCACCGCCCCTCAACCGAACAAAGTGTCATATCCGCCTAACTGTCGGCGCTTTCGCCCTGTTGCGAGCAGAGCACCCGGCGGTAGAGTGCGGCCTGCAAGTCTTCGAATTTCACCGGCTTGCTCAAGTAATCAATCAACGCACCGGTCGGGCAGCGTTCACGGTCACCCCCCAGGGCGATCATGAACAACGGTAGCTCGGCATAGCCCGGCAGCGCGCGGATCCGGCAGCACAGCGACTCACCGTCCTGGCGCGGCAACTGGCAATCGACCAGCACCGCATCAAACACTTCGCGCTGCAGGAGATCGAGCGCGACATCGGCTCCGTCGGCCGTACGCACGCGGAAACCCAGCTTGAGCAACATGCCGCGCATCACCAACTGGCTGATGCTGTTGTCATCCACCAACAACACGGCACAATCCTGAGGCAAGCGCAGGTGCGGAAAATCCCGGGACTTCAACGGCGCCAGCGGGCGTTCGGACACCGGCAGCCCGACTTCCACGTCCAGCTGAAACCGGCTGCCGCGTCCTGGCTCGGAACGATGCGTCAGGCGTCCACCGAGCAATTCGACCAACTGCCGGCAAATCGCCAGACCAACACCCAGGCCACCGTATTCACGGGTCATAGAGCCATCGACCTGAAAGAACCGTTGATACATCGTGGCCTCTCCCAGATCGGTGAAGCCAATGCCCGTGTCGATCACCGCAAAGGTCAACGCCAGCCGGTCGGTCCCAGTGGCATTGCCGGTCACCCGCAAGGCCAGGCCGCCGACCCGGGTGAACTTGATGGCGTTGTCCAGCAGACACTCCAGGCATTGCGCAATCTTGGTGTTGTCGCCGTGCACGCGATCCGGTACACCGGATGCGACGTCGACCTTGAAGTCCAGCGACTTGCTCGAAGCGTTGCCCTCGAACTGCGTGCGCAGTGCCTCGACCATGCTGCGCAAGCTGAAGGTGTCGGTCGAGGCCTGAAGCTTGCCGGCCTGCAGTTCGGTGAGGGTCAGGATACCGTTGACCATGCGCATCATGTCCCGCGCCGACCCCGAAGCCGTCTGCTGATACTGCTCAAGCTCCGGGTTCATTTCGACCGTCTGCATCAGTTCCAGTGAACCGATCACACCGTTCATGGGCGTACGAAGTTCGTGGGTCAGGGTGGCCAGGAATTCGTCCTTGAGCTTGTTACTGCGAGCCAGTTGCTGGTTGAGGATTTCAAGCTTCTGGCCGGCGTCGAATAGCGTTTGCGCCTGCTGCTCGCGCATGTCGTTAATGCGGTCGGCCAGTGCCAGGGACAACAACGCCACTTCGATGGCCGAGCCGATCTGGCTGGAATACATGGTCAGGAACACATTAGGCAGGTATCCAAGCACCATCAACGTATTGACGATGCCGCCGAGCAAAAACGCCGACCAGGCAATGATGAAATACCGCGCGACGCGCAGGCCCCGCAGCCAGGCAAAGATCCCGGCAGCAAAAATCACCACCGTGAACGTCAGCGCCAGGGCCGTGGCCAGGCGCAAGGCCAGGGCGTAGCTGGTCATCAATGACAGGCCAACCACCAGCGCACCGAAGGCGACCAGCGCCAGCAACAAGCGATCGAGCCAGCGACTGTGGATAGCCATTTGCAGGAAACTGCGGGCGAACTGACTGCCGAACAGGCCCGCGCAGCCGATGAAAAACGGCGTCGCGGCGTTGGCCCACCAAGGGTTGTCCGGCCAGAAATACTGCACCGCCGCGCCATTGACCGACAGCTGATACAAGCCGAACGAAGCGATATAGAAGATGTAGTAGAGGTAACTGGTGTCGCGCACGCTGAGGTAGATGAACAGGTTGTAGACCAGCATCCCCAGCAACACGCCGTAGATCAGCCCCAGTACGTAGAGGCGCACAGGCTGCTCTTCGAGGTAGGCGGTGCTCGACCACAAGGTTACCGGTGCCTGAATCGAGCCTTCGCTTTGCAATCGCAGGAATAGGGTTTCGGCCTGTTCAGGTTTGAACGTCAGGTCGAACAGATAGTTGTTCTGACGAATCTCGCGACTGGCGAAGGGCAAGGCATCGCCGGTCTGCCTGACCAACTGATAGTTGCCGGCCGCATCGGGCAAATAGAGATCGAGATGATCGAGGGGTGGATAGGCCAGTTCCAGCAGCCAGGTCCGTTGCACCGCCGGATCGGTCGGGCGGTAATGCAGGTCGATTTTCAGCCAGAACACCGAGCGCGAGTACCCGGCGTTGAGCGTGTCTTTGTTGTGCGCCTTGAAGTTGCCGGCCGCCGCTTGCGCGCGGATATCCGCGATGGTTGCCTGACCACCCGCGTCCTCATAGACCTGCAGGGTTCGGCCCAAGGGGAGGCTCTGAGTGAACTCATCGAACTCGACGGCGTTTGCCAGGAGGGGCAAACACAACAGCAACATCAGCAAATAGCGCATTGAAGCCCCAGCGTGGCCTGTCCGGTTCTGTCAGGAAGCCCCCCATTCCTTTTGAGCAGACGTAAAACCGGTATCACCTGTTATTGGTTTGGATCCACTCTAGCATAGCCGTTGATGGCCATTAAACACCATTGAAATTTTTCATGAAAAGGCTCTAGGACGGGCGTTTCAGCAACACAAACAGTGGCACGAAGACGACTGTGGCGAGGGAGCTTGCTCCCGCTCGGCTGCGAAGCAGTCGTAAAACCAGTCGACGCAATGAACATGAAGGTTTTTTGGGGCCGCTTCGCGCCCAGCGGGACGGTGCGGCGATCCGACAAGCTCCCTCGCCACAATGGAGTGTCGCTGCACCCGAAAAAGAATGTTTGGTGGTAAGCTCGCGCACCATGAATATCTACAGCTCTCGCCCCGTTGTCCTCTGTCTCTCCGGCCACGACCCAAGTGGTGGCGCCGGCTTGCAGGCAGATATCGAAGCCCTGCTCGCCCAGGGATGCCATGCGGCTCCGGCCGTCACCGCCCTGACCGTGCAAGACACCGTCAATGTCACTGACTTCCGCGTCCTCGACCGTGAGTGGGTACTGGCCCAGGCCAATGCCGTGCTCAACGATTCCGAAGTCGCGGCGGTCAAACTGGGCATGCTCGGCTCCCTGGAAATGGTCGACACCGTGGTCGAACTGCTATCGGCGCACCCGCATTTGCCAGTGGTCTGCGACCCGGTGCTGCGCGCCGGCGGTGGCGGACGCCTGGGCAAGGACGAAGTCGGCTACGCCATGCGCGAACGCCTGCTGCCCTTGTCGATCATTGCCACCCCCAACCTTCCCGAAGCCCGGATCCTCGCCGAACTGCCCGAAGGCACCGCGGACGAGTGCGCTGAAAAACTCTTGCCGTTTGTCAAACACCTGCTGATCACCGGCGGCCATGGCGACGAAACCGAAATCCACAATCGCCTGTACAGTCGCGACGGCCTGCGCGAAACCTATACCTGCCAGCGCCTGCCCGGCAGTTATCACGGTTCCGGTTGCACCCTGGCCAGCGCGCTGGCCGGTCGTCTGGCCCAAGGTGAAAACCTCGCCAGCGCCGTGCAGACCGCGCTTAACTACACATGGCGCACCCTGCGTGACGCCGAGCAGCTGGGCAAAGGCCAGTTTGTGCCGCGCCGCCTGCCGCTGGATTTCTGTTCGTAACTTCCTTTTGTAATGCGGTGAGACTTGTCCGATGAAATTACGTGGCCTGTACGCCATTACCGACAGCCATTTGCTGGATGGTAAGTTGCTCAAGTACGTGGAGGCGGCGCTGGAAGGCGGCGTCACCTTGCTGCAGTACCGCGACAAAAGCAGCGACGAGGCCCGCCGCCTGCGTGAGGCCGAAGCCTTGCGCGAGCTGTGCGAACGCTACAAGACCCATCTGATCATCAACGATGATGCCGAACTGGCCGCGCGCCTGAATGTGGGCGTGCACCTGGGCCAGACCGATGGTCCGCTGTCACCGACCCGCGCCCTGCTCGGTTCCAAAGCCATCATCGGCTCGACATGCCACGCGCAACTCGAACTGGCCGAACAGGCTGCCAAAGAGGGCGCCAGTTATGTTGCCTTCGGCCGCTTCTTCAATTCCAACACCAAGCCCGGCGCACCGACCTGCAGCCTCGAACTGCTCGACCAGGCCCGCAAGCAACTGCACCTGCCAATCTGCGCGATCGGCGGCATCACCCTGGACAACGCCGCCCCGCTGGTGGCCCATGGGGTCGATCTGCTGGCCGTGGTGCATGGCCTGTTCGGCGCCGAGAGCACAGCTGAAGTCACCCGCCGTGCCCGCGCCTTTAACGAATTACTTAAAATCTGAGAACCCGATCATGTCTCGTTCCGAAACGCTGTTTGCCAATGCCCAGAAACACATTCCCGGTGGCGTGAACTCGCCGGTTCGCGCGTTCAAGAGCGTCGGCGGCACGCCGTTGTTCTTCAAGCACGCCGAAGGCGCCTACGTCACCGACGAAGACGACAAGCGCTATGTGGATTACGTCGGTTCCTGGGGCCCGATGATCCTCGGCCACAGCCACCCGGATGTGCTGGACGCGGTGCGCAAGCAGCTGGAGCACGGCCTGTCCTACGGCGCGCCGACCGAGATGGAAACGCAGATGGCCGACCTGGTCTGCTCCCTCGTGCCGTCGATGGAAATGGTGCGCATGGTCAGCTCCGGCACCGAAGCGACCATGAGCGCCATTCGCCTGGCCCGAGGCTTCACCGGCCGCGACAGCATCATCAAGTTCGAAGGCTGCTACCACGGTCACTCCGACAGCCTGCTGGTCAAGGCCGGTTCCGGCGCACTGACCCAGGGCGTACCGAGTTCGGCCGGCGTACCGGCAGCGTTCGCCAAACATACCCTGACCCTGCCGTTCAACGACATCGACGCCGTTGAAGCCATGCTCGCCGAAGTCGGCCAGGACGTGGCTTGCATCATCGTCGAGCCAGTGGCCGGCAACATGAACTGCGTGCCGCCGGCACCGGGTTTCCTCGAAGGCCTGCGGACCCTGTGCGACAAGCACGGCGTGGTGCTGATTTTCGACGAAGTGATGACCGGTTTCCGCGTCGCCCTCGGCGGAGCCCAGGCGTACTACGGCGTGACGCCGGACCTGACCACCTTCGGCAAGATCATCGGTGGCGGCATGCCGGTCGGCTGCTTCGGCGGCAAGCGTGAAATCATGCAGCGCATCGCCCCGCTGGGTCCGGTCTACCAGGCCGGCACGCTGTCGGGCAACCCGCTGGCGATGGCCGCCGGCCTGACTACCCTGCGCCTGATCAGCCGTCCGAGCTTCCACGCCGAACTGACCGACTACACCACTCGCCTGCTCGACGGTCTGCAACAGCGCGCCGATGCGGCGGGCATTCCGTTCGTGACCACACAAGCCGGCGGCATGTTCGGCCTGTACTTCAGTGGCGCCGACGACATCGTCACTTTCGATGACGTGATGGCCAGTGACGCCGCGCTGTTCGGCCGCTTCTTCCACCTGATGCTCGAAGGTGGCGTGTACCTGGCACCGAGTGCCTTCGAAGCCGGTTTCACGTCGATCGCCCACGGCGAAGCCGAACTGAAACTGACCCTGGACGCCGCCGAACGTGCCTTCGCTGCCTTGAAATAACGCTGTAGCGCTGACGTTGGCCATTGCCAGCGTCAGCTTTCACCTACACGCCCGCCTCCATTCCTGCACTTCCAGCAAAAATCCTCCGCAAAACGGGAGATATATTTCCCGCGCAGCAGAAAAACGAGTAAAGACTTTGTAAGGTTGGCCCTGCTTATTTCATAATGCGCGCTTATTGGATCCCTCGATGGGTCCGCGCGCCCTTCAGAGGTAAGTCGATTCCCATGAACCGCACCGGCCGCACCCTTGCACTGGGCTGCCTGTTGCTTCTTCAGCCCCTGCTCGCGCACGCACAAGCAGGCGGCAACTCGTTGTTGATCCCAGCGATGGGTCGCTGCACCCTCAATACCCAGCCGCAAGACCTGGAACAGGCGATCGCCGCCTGCCAGAAAGCGTCGGATGAAGGGGATGCGCAAGCGCAATACGAGTTGGGTGAGTTCTACTACGAAGGCAAAAACGCACCGCGCGACCTCAATCAAGCCCTGAGCTATTTCGAAAAAGCCTCGTTGCAAGGCCACGCCCAGGCGCAATTCAAGCTCGGTACCATGTTCTTCCACGGCGAAGGCGTACCGGCCAATAACGTTCAGGCGTACATCCTGCTGAAGATGGCGGCGGTCAACGGCGCCGAAGACGCACTGGACACCGCTGACGAAGTCACCGAAAAAATGCCCCGCGAAGAGCTCGAACTCGCCACCCAGGTGCTCGGGCAAATTTTCCGTAAATATCTTATGGAGCTGCAGAGTGCCGATGGGCGTACGCCTTTCGCGCCGCTGCCCTGATTTTGCGTTGATCTGACTGGCCCCATCGCGAGCAAGCTCGCTCCCACAGTTAACCGAGTTTTCTCATGGAAATACGGTCAAATGTGGGAGCGAGCTTGCTCGCGAAAGGGGCGACTCGATCTTGAGGCTTACTTCTCAGGCATCGGCATCGGAAACGGCATGACATTGCCGACCGCGCCGCGGGCTTCGCTGATTTTCGGGGTCCCCAGACGCTCGACTTCGTCGATACGCACGATCGAATGCATCGGCACAAAACTGCGCACCACGCCCTCGAACTGAGCCTTGAGCTTTTCTTCGCTCGGATCGACGACCACTTGCGTGCGCTCGCCAAAGACGAACTCTTCCACTTCCAGAAAGCCCCACAGATCACTTTGATAGATCTGCTTGGCGTACATTTCGAACACCTGGCCCTGGTTGAGGAAAATCACCTTGTAGATTGGAGCTTCACGTTTGGTCATGGTGGGCGGGTAACACATCGAGGGATAAAAAAGAGGGCGCGAACTATAGCATAGCCGCCGGACGCACAGCGGTAGGAACCTTGAGACATGTTCCCTATAATGCGCGGTTCTTTGAATCACTTGATGACTCTTTCCATGGCCAAGAAGCTTTACATCGAAACCCACGGTTGCCAGATGAACGAGTACGACAGCTCGCGCATGGTCGATCTGCTGGGCGAACACCAGGCCCTGGAAGTCACCGCGCGCGCTGAAGACGCCGACGTCATCCTGCTCAACACCTGCTCGATCCGCGAACGTGCGCAGGACCGCGTCTACTCCCAACTCGGGCGCTGGCGCGAACTGAAGCTGGCCAACCCGGACATGGTGATCGCCGTCGGCGGTTGCGTGGCCAGCCAGGAAGGTGCGGCCATCCGCGATCGCGCGCCGTACGTCGACGTGGTGTTCGGCCCGCAAACCCTGCACCGCCTGCCGGAAATGATCGACGCCGCGCGCATCAGCAAGCTGCCGCAAGTCGACGTCTCGTTCCCCGAAATCGAAAAGTTCGACCATTTGCCCGAGCCGCGCATCGACGGCCCGAGCGCTTACGTGTCGGTGATGGAAGGCTGCAGCAAGTACTGCACGTTCTGCGTGGTGCCCTACACCCGCGGCGAAGAAGTCAGCCGGCCGTTCGACGACGTGATTGCCGAGATCATTCACCTGGCCGAAAACGGCGTGCGCGAAGTGACACTGCTGGGGCAAAACGTCAACGGCTATCGCGGCCTCACCCATGACGGGCGCCTGGCGGATCTGGCCGAGCTGATCCGCGTGGTTGCCGCCGTCGATGGCATCGACCGCATCCGCTACACCACGTCGCATCCGCTGGAGTTCTCCGACAGCCTGATCCAGGCCCACGCCGATGTACCGGAACTGGTCAAGCACCTGCACTTGCCAGTGCAGTCGGGCTCGGACCGCATCCTCGCCGCGATGAAACGCAACCACACCGCGCTGGAATACAAATCCAAACTGCGCAAGCTGCGCGCCGCCGTGCCGGGAATCTGCATCAGCTCGGACTTCATCGTCGGCTTCCCGGGTGAGACCGAGAAAGACTTCGAACAGACCATGAAGCTGATTGCCGACGTCGGTTTCGACTTTTCCTACTCGTTCGTCTATAGCCAACGCCCGGGCACACCGGCCGCCGACCTTGCCGATGAAACGCCGGAAGAGCTGAAAAAAGAACGTCTGAACGCCCTGCAGCATCGCCTGAACCTGCAAGGTTTCGAGATCAGCCGACAAATGGTCGGTTCGATCCAGCGGATCCTGGTGACCGATTACTCGAAAAAAGACCCGGGCGAACTGCAAGGCCGGACCGAGAATAACCGTATCGTCAACTTCCGCTGCGACAATCCGACCCTGATCGGCCAGTTCGCGGACGTGCACATCGATGCCGCGCAACCGCACTCGCTGCGGGGTTCGCTGATTCAATAACACCGAATATCCCTGTGGGAGCGGACTTGCTCGCGAAGGCGGTCTGTCAGCGCCATTAATGTCGACTGACACTCCGTCTTCGCGAGCAAGCCCGCTCCCACAGGTACAGCGCCAGAGGCGGGAATCGGGTTGCCTCATTTAAGAGCTTTCGTACCCGCGCCACTGGCGTTATCCTTGATTTCATCTCAATTGCCCCAGGGCGGCTAAATACGACCTTGAACGCACCCATAGAACCACATCGTTTCATCCTCGAGCCTTTTGAAGCTCGCCGCTTCGCCAATCTGTGCGGGCAATTCGACGAGCATTTGCGCTTGATCGAACAACGCCTGACCATCGAGATCCGCAATCGCGGCAACCAGTTCGAGCTGATCGGCGAGCCCAAACACACCACCTCCGCGGAAAACCTCCTGCGCCGCCTGTACCGGGAAACCAAGGGTACCGAGCTGTCGCCGGACATGGTGCACCTGTTCCTGCAGGAATCTGCCGTAGAACAGCTGGACAACCACTCCCCCGCCGAACCGTCCGTGGCGCTGCGCACCAAGAAAGGCATGATTCGCCCCCGCGGCTTGAATCAGTTGCGCTACGTGAAGGAAATCCTCGGTAACGACATTAACTTCGGCATTGGCCCGGCCGGTACCGGCAAGACCTATCTGGCCGTCGCCTGCGCGGTGGATGCACTGGAGCGCGAGCAGATTCGCCGCATCCTGCTGGTGCGCCCAGCGGTCGAAGCGGGTGAAAAACTCGGTTTCCTGCCCGGCGATCTGTCGCAGAAAATCGACCCGTACCTGCGCCCGCTCTATGACGCACTCTACGAAATGCTCGGCTTCGAATACGTTGCCAAGCTGATCGAGCGCCAGGTGATCGAAGTCGCGCCACTGGCTTACATGCGCGGTCGCACGCTGAACAACAGCTTCATCATTCTTGACGAAAGCCAGAACACCACGGTCGAGCAAATGAAGATGTTCCTGACCCGGATCGGCTTTGGCTCCACGGCCGTCATCACCGGGGACATCACCCAGGTCGACCTGCCACGCGGCACCAAGTCCGGCCTGCACCATGTGATTGAAGTGCTCAAGGAAGTGCCGGGGATCAGCTTCACCCATTTCCAGCCCAAGGACGTCGTGCGCCATCCGCTGGTACAGCGCATCGTTGAAGCCTACGAGCGCTTCGAAACCCGTGCGGCCGATGATGCAGCCGCCAAGGATAGCCGCCGCGATGCTTGAGCTTGACCTGCAAATCGCTACCCAAGCCCCTGCCCCCAGCGAAACCGAGTTCCGCCAGTGGTGCGAACTGGCTTTGCGCCAGCGCAGCGCCGACTCGGAAATGACCATTCGCCTGGTCGACGAAGCCGAAGGACGCGAGCTGAACCACACCTGGCGGCAAAAGGATTACGCAACTAACGTCTTGTCATTTCCGGCCGATGTGCCGGATGAGTTCCTCGACATCCCGCTGCTGGGCGATCTGGTGATCTGTGTCGCCGTGGTCGAGCGTGAAGCCGCCGAACAAGGCAAGCAACTCAAGGCCCATTGGGCACATCTGGTGATTCACGGCTGCTTGCATCTGCTTGGTTACGACCATATTGATGACGACGAAGCCGAGGAGATGGAAGCACTGGAACGAACGTTGCTTGCAGAACTGGGCTTTCCCGATCCGTACGCGGACGACGAAACCGATTTATCCCCCACAGAAACAACAAAGGATTCAGAGTAATCGCTATGAGCGAAGATCGATCGAGCAACGGGCAGAAGTCATGGCTGGGGAAGCTCACCCAGGCTTTTGCCCACGAGCCGAAAAACCGCCAGGAGCTTTTGGAGCTGCTGCGCGATGCACACCAGAACAAACTGTTGGACAGCGAAGCGCTGGCCATCGTCGAAGGCGCCATCCAGGTGGCTGACTTGCAGGTGCGGGACATCATGGTCCCGCGCTCGCAAATGGTCAGCATCAAGGCGAACCAGACACCCCGCGAGTTCCTGCCTGCCGTGGTCGACTCGGCTCACTCGCGCTACCCGGTCATCGGCGAAAGTCACGATGACGTGATGGGCGTGCTGCTGGCCAAGGACTTGCTGCCGTTGATCCTCAAGGAGAACGGCGACAGCTTCAACATCAAGGATCTGCTGCGTCCAGCCACCTTCGTGCCGGAATCCAAGCGCCTTAACGTGCTGCTGCGCGAATTTCGCGCCAACCACAACCACATGGCCATCGTTATCGACGAGTACGGTGGCGTGGCAGGCCTGGTCACCATCGAAGACGTGCTGGAACAAATCGTCGGCGACATCGAAGACGAACACGATGTCGAAGAAGACAGCTACATCAAGCCGCTGCCGAGCGGTGATTTCCTGATCAAGGCCCTGACGCCGATCGAGAACTTCAACGAGTTTTTCGACAGCGAGTTCTCCGACGATGAATTCGACACCGTTGGCGGTCTGGTGATGAGTGCGTTCGGACATCTGCCAAAACGTAACGAAATCACTGAAATCGGCACATACCGCTTCCGCATCCTGAACGCCGACAGCCGTCGGATTCACTTGCTTCGCCTGACGCCCATTGCTCGCTAAGGATTGAAATGCGCTGGACAACCCGCCCCGGCTGGCCCGGTAACCTGCTGGCCGTGGCGGCCGGTGCAATCACCACCCTGGCCCTGGCGCCGTTCGATATCTGGCCACTGGCACTGCTCGCCGTCGGCCTGTTCTATGCCGGCCTGCGCGAACTGAGCCCACGTCAAGCCTTGGGTCGCGGCTGGTGTTTCGGTTTCGGCCTGTTCGGTGCCGGCACCAGCTGGATCTATTACAGCATTCACCACTTCGGCGGCGCTTCGGTATTGCTGGCCGGCTTCCTGATGCTGCTTTTCACGGCGGCGATTGCCTGGTTCTTTGCCCTGCCCGCCTGGATTTGGGCGCGCTGGCTGCGCCGCAATGAGGCGCCGCTGGCCGACGCCCTGGCCTTCGCTGCGCTGTGGGTCGCCCAGGAAGCCTTCCGCGGCTGGTTCCTGACCGGTTTCCCGTGGCTGTATTCCGGTTACAGCCAGCTCGATGGCCCGCTGGCCGGGCTCGCCCCTCTCGGCGGGATGTGGCTGATTTCCTTTACCCTGGCCCTGACAGCGGCGTTGATCTACAACGGCTTGCGCCTGGTTCGCACGGGACGCAAAGGCTTCATCGCTGCCGGTGTATTGCTGCTGGTCGGCCCATGGCTGGTCGGCATGGCGCTCAAACACCACGCCTGGACCAGCCCTTCGGGCCCGCCACTGAGCGTCGCCGCCATTCAGGGCAACATCGAACAAAGCATGAAGTGGGATCCGGCGCAGCTCAACGCGCAGTTGGCGCTGTACCGCGACATGAGCTTCAGCTCCAAACGCGTCGATTTGCTCATCTGGCCAGAAACGGCGATCCCGGTACTCAAGGAGTCCGCCGAAGGCTACCTGAACATGATGGGCGACTTCGCGGCCGAACGTAAATCGGCGTTGATTACCGGCGTCCCGGTCCGCATGGAGGTACGCCACGAGAAGCGTTTCTTCAATGGCATCACCGTGACCGGTGAAGGCGACGGCACTTACCTCAAGCAAAAACTGGTGCCCTTTGGTGAATATGTTCCCTTGCAGGACATCCTGCGCGGGCTGATCGCCTTCTTCGACCTGCCAATGTCGGACTTCGCTCGCGGCCCGTCTGACCAGCCGCTGCTGCAAGCCAAGGGTTATCAGATCGCGCCGTTCATCTGCTATGAAGTGGTCTACCCGGAATTCGCCGCCAGCCTTGCCGCCCGCAGCGACCTGTTGCTGACCATCAGCAACGACACCTGGTTCGGCACCTCCATTGGCCCGCTGCAACACCTGCAGATGGCACAGATGCGCGCGCTGGAAGCCGGCCGCTGGATGATCCGCGCCACCAACAACGGCGTGTCCGGCCTGATCAACCCGTTCGGTCAGATTACCGATCAGATCCCGCAGTTCGAACGCGGCATCCTGTATGGCGAAGTGGTGCCGATGCACAACCTGACGCCATACCTGGAATGGCGTTCATGGCCATTGCTCATAGTCTGCGTGTTGTTGTTTGGCTGGGCGCTGATTGCCAGCCGGATGGCCAAGACCCTTTAAAAGCTTCGCGAGCAAGCCCGCTCCCACACTGGATCTAAGTCGGTCACAGTATTTGTGTACGACGCCGATCAAATGTGGGAGCGGGCTTGCTCGCGAAGGCGGCCTCACTGCACCGCATCAATCAGTGCCGACATCACCTCGATAGAACAGCGAATAACCGACCTGCCCCACCGCCTCGTTGATCAATTGCCCGTTCTGCCAGATCGCCTTGAACTCCGGCATCCAGCCGCCCAGCGGCCGCGCGTTATCGCCACCCAGAAACCCTACCGGCGCCGGCACCACCTCAAAACCGGCCTTGCGAAAACTCCAGGCCGCCCGTGGCATATGCCAGGCCTGAGTCACGAGCACGACTCGCTTGATGCCCTGGGGAAGCAACACCTCGGCGCTGAACTGCGCATTTTCCCAGGTCGTGCGGCTGCGCCCTTCCTGCCAGCGCACGCTCAAGCCAAAATCGTCACGCAAGGCGTCAGCCATCATCTGCGCCTCGCTGGGCGGCGTGCCGTAATGCAGGCCGCCGCTGGTCAGTACCGGCAACCCGGAAGCCTTGGCCAGATGCGCGGCAAAGCGTTGGCGCTCCAGACCGACGCCCGTGGGCTGGTCGGCACCCCAGGCCACGTCACCGCGCTCACGCCCCGAGCCAAGGACCACGATCGCGTCCGCACGTTGCCCCAGGACAGCCCATTCATCGCGGGCCAGCGGTGGCTCCCGCTCGAGCAGGCCGGCACCCCACTGCACAACCACCGGCAGGCTCATCAGCCAGAAACCACCCAGGCCCAGAGCAAAGCACGCACCGGCAAGCCTCGGCCTTGAGCGGCGCAACCACCAGGCGAGCAAAAGCAGCAGCAATAGAATGCCGGGCGGCAATAGAAGTTGTTTTACGAAATATCGGAACGGCATCGAGCATCTCCTGGAGATGCCCGAAGCCTAAGTGGGTTGGCGCAATGCGACAATCAATATGGAAGGACTATGCTTCAAAAATTCAAGGAGCATGGCACCGTGTCCTATTTGAACTGCAAAGACCGGACCTTTACCGCGTCTCTGCCGGGTACCTTGTCCTTGAGCCAGATGATTTTGGCTGAACGTGGTGCGTCGAGCTGCTTTACCGCTTCTGACAAGCATCCGTGCGTCTCACGTTCACTGCGATCCAGATACGCCTTGACCAGTGCAAACTCTGCGGCGCTCAGGCCGCGCAGTTCCAGCTCCAGAGGGCGTTCGTCGCGCAACCGGCCAGCGGTCCTTGCCGCTTCCAGGGCCAAGGCCAAACGATCGATCAGCCTTTCGTATAGCTCCGGTTTTGTAGCTTTTTGCTGTGACTCAACCATCCCTCACCTCATTGGAAGATATGACCTACTCCCCAGTTAGAGCTTAGCTTCCATGAACAAACCGGCTGAACGCCGCGACCAACGGCCCTCGCAGCGGTTTTCGCAGGATGTATGGCAGCAATCAGGGTTTCCCTCGGTAGAGCGCGGTCATGTATGCTACGGCGCTTCCTGTAACTCCACTTCCAGCTCGGCTGGGCAGCGAAAACGCCAATGTGGCGGCTTCAACGTCCAGCGTTGCATTGAAGAGGATTAGGCCACCCCTATTCAGTTCAAAAGTAGCCATGCACGAACAATATCAGCCCCGTGAAATCGAAGCCGCCGCCCAGTCGTTCTGGGACGAGCAAAAGTCCTTTGAAGTCAGTGAACAGCCAGGCAAGGAGACCTACTACTGCCTGTCGATGTTCCCTTACCCCAGCGGCAAGCTACACATGGGGCACGTGCGCAACTACACCATCGGCGACGTGATCTCCCGCTACCAGCGCATGCAGGGCAAGAACGTTCTGCAACCGATGGGTTGGGACGCCTTCGGCATGCCGGCGGAAAACGCCGCGATGAAGAACAACGTAGCGCCCGCCAAGTGGACCTACGAAAACATCGCCTACATGAAAAGCCAGCTGCGCAGCCTGGGCCTGGCGGTGGACTGGTCGCGCGAAGTGACCACCTGCAAGCCCGATTACTACCGCTGGGAACAATGGCTGTTCACCCGCCTGTTCGAAAAAGGCGTGATCTACAAGAAAAGCGGCACCGTGAACTGGGACCCGGTCGACCAGACCGTCCTGGCCAACGAACAGGTGATCGACGGTCGCGGCTGGCGTTCCGGCGCGCTGATCGAGAAGCGCGAAATCCCGATGTACTACTTCAAGATCACTGCCTACGCGGATGAACTGCTGGAAAGCCTCGACGAACTGACTGGCTGGCCTGAACAGGTCAAGACCATGCAGCGCAACTGGATCGGCAAGTCCCGCGGCATGGAAGTGCAGTTCCCGTACAACGTCGACTCCATCGGCGAAACCGGTGCACTGAAAGTCTTCACCACCCGTCCGGACACTTTAATGGGAGCGACTTACGTCGCCGTGGCCGCCGAACACCACCTGGCCACCCTCGCGGCACAGAACAATCCCGAGCTGCAAGCGTTCATCGCTGAATGCAAAGGCGGCAGCGTGGCTGAAGCCGACGTCGCCACCCAGGAGAAAAAAGGCCTGCCGACCGGCCTGTTCGTCGAGCATCCGCTGACCGGCGAAAAGCTGCCGGTATGGGTCGCCAACTATGTGCTGATGCATTACGGTGATGGCGCGGTAATGGCGGTTCCGGCCCACGACGAGCGCGATTTCGAATTCGCCCACAAATACAACCTGCCGGTCAAATCGGTCGTGCGCACCAGTTCCGGTGACACCAACCCCGCGCCATGGCAAGACGCCTACGGCGAGCACGGCACGCTGATCAATTCCGGCGAGTTCGACGGCCTCGACTTCGCGGGCGCCTTCGACGCCATCGAAGTCGCGCTGATCAAGAAAGAACTGGGCGCCTCGCGTACCCAGTTCCGCCTGCGCGACTGGGGCATCAGCCGTCAGCGCTACTGGGGCTGCCCGATCCCGATCATCCACTGCACCACCTGCGGTGACGTGCCGGTACCTGAAGATCAACTGCCGGTCGTGCTGCCCGAAGACGTGGTGCCGGATGGCGCCGGTTCGCCATTGGCGCGCATGCCCGAGTTCTACGAGTGCAGCTGCCCTAAATGCGGCGCGCCTGCCAAGCGTGAAACCGACACCATGGACACCTTCGTCGAGTCCTCGTGGTACTACGCCCGCTACGCCTCGCCGCACTTCGAAGGCGGCCTGGTGGAAAAATCGGCGGCCGACCACTGGCTGCCGGTTGACCAGTACATCGGCGGTATCGAACACGCGATTCTCCACCTGCTGTACGCGCGCTTCTTCCACAAGCTGATGCGCGACGAAGGCCTGGTGAGCTCCAACGAGCCGTTCAAGAACCTGCTGACCCAGGGCATGGTGATCGCCGAGACTTACTATCGCCGTGAAGCCAATGGTGCCTACACCTGGTTCAACCCGGCGGACGTCGAGCTCGAGCGTGACAGCAAGGCCAAGGTTATCAGCGCCAAATTGAAAGCTGACGGCCTGCCAGTGGAAATCGGCGGCACTGAGAAGATGGCCAAGTCGAAGAACAACGGCGTCGACCCACAGTCGATGATTGACCAGTTCGGTGCAGACACCTGCCGCCTGTTCATGATGTTCGCCTCGCCACCCGACATGAGCGCGGAATGGTCCGACTCAGGCGTAGAGGGCTCGCACCGATTCCTCAAGCGCGTCTGGCGTCTGGCTCAAGCGCACGTCACTCAGGGACTGCCGGGCAAGCTGGACGTCGCCAGCCTGAATGACGAGCAGAAAGCCGTTCGTCGCTCGATCCACCTGGCCATCAAGCAGGCCAGCCAGGACGTCGGCCAGAACCACAAATTCAACACCGCCATCGCCCAGGTGATGACGCTGATGAACGTGCTGGAGAAAGCCGCACAAGGCACAGAACAGGATCGCGCGCTGGTTCAGGAAGGCCTGGAAACCGTGACCCTGCTGCTCGCCCCGATCACGCCGCACATCAGCCACGAGCTGTGGCATCGACTGGGCCACGCTGATCCTGTGATCGACGCCGGTTGGCCGGTGGTGGATGACAGCGCCTTGGTACAGGACAGTCTGCAACTGGTAATTCAGGTCAATGGCAAGCTGCGTGGTCACATCGAAATGCCGGCCAGCGCCAGCCGTGAAGAAGTCGAAGCCGCCGCCCGTGCCAACGAGAACGTACTGCGTTTCGTCGACGGTCTGACCATTCGTAAAGTGATCGTAGTGCCCGGGAAACTGGTCAATATCGTCGCCAGCTAATTGGATCAGGCGCCAGGTGAGCCTGGCGCCGAGTAAAACCTTTCGGGCCGCTTGATCGGCCCACATGGTTTCAAGGGGAGCAACAAGATGATCAAACGCAATCTGCTGGTGATGGGCCTCGCGGTTCTGCTGAGCGCCTGCGGTTTCCAGCTGCGCGGCACCGGCACCAACCAACTGGCGATCAAGGAACTCGACCTGAGCGCCCGTAACGCTTATGGCGAAACCGTGACCCAGTTGCGTCGAGTACTGGAAGGTAGCGGCGTCAAGGTCTATACCGGCGCACCGTACAAACTGGTGCTGACCAATGAGCAGGAAAGCCAGCGCATCCTCAGCTACGCAGGCGCCAGCAGTACGGGCGAGTACCAGCTCACCACCGTGCTGAGCTACGACATCCGTGGTAGCGGTGATCTGCCATTGTTGAGCGACAAGCTTGAAGTGCAGAAAGTCTTTATGCACGACGGCAGCAACCTGGTGGGGTCCGACCAGGAAGCCCAAACAGCCCGTGCAGAAGGCCGTCGAGAGATGGTTCAACGCATGATGCTGCGCCTGGAGCAACTGACCCCGGGCCAACTGGATCAGTTGCAGCAGACTGCCGAAGCCAAGGCCAAGGCTGACGCCGCGGCACTGGAAGCGGCACAAAAGGCTGAAGCGGACACCCCGCGCCAGTCGCCTGTCGAACTGCCGCAGCAGTAAGACTTACGGGGCGCTCTGGCGCCCCGTTCGCCCTCTCCTATGAAGCTCGCCCCCGCCCAACTCGCCAAACACCTGCAAGGCACCCTTGCGCCCGTCTACATCATCAGCGGCGATGACCCGCTGCTGTGCCAGGAAGCGGCCGACGCCATCCGCACTGCTGCCCGTCAGCAGGGATTCGATGAGCGCCAGGTGTTTGCCGCCGACGCCAATTTCGACTGGGGGACCTTGCTGCAAGCCGGTGCCAGCATGTCGTTATTCGCCGAAAAGCGCCTGCTGGAACTGCGCCTGCCTTCCGGCAAACCTGGCGACAAAGGTGCCGCCGCGCTTATCGAGTATTGCTCGCGCCCGGCGGACGACACCGTGCTGCTGATCAGCTTGCCGAAACTCGATGGCAGCGCACAGAAAACCAAGTGGGGCAAAGCGCTGGTCGAAGGACAGCAGACCCAGTTCGTGCAGATCTGGCCAGTCGATGTCGCCCAGTTGCCCAGCTGGATCCGCCAACGCCTGTCCCAGGCCGGGCTATCCGCCAGCCAGGACGCGGTTGAGCTGATTGCAGCACGGGTCGAGGGCAACCTGCTGGCCGCTGCGCAGGAAATCGAAAAGCTCAAACTGATGGCCGAAGGGGGTCAGATCACCGTTGAAACGGTGCAGGCGGCGGTGGCCGACAGTGCGCGCTTCGACGTCTTTGGCCTGACCGATGCGGTGCTCAATGGTGAAGCGGCCCATGCGTTGCGCATGCTCGAAGGCTTGCGCGGCGAAGGCGTCGAGCCGCCGGTGATTCTCTGGGCCCTGGCCCGGGAGCTTCGCCTGCTGGCCAATATTTCCCTGCAATACAGCCAGGGGACGCCGCTGGACAAGGCCTTCAGCCAGGCCAAACCGCCAGTCTGGGACAAACGTAAACCGCTGATGAGCAAAGCCCTGCAACGCTACTCGGCACAACGCTGGGCGCAACTGCTGCTGGAAGCGCAACGCATCGACGCGCAGATCAAGGGCCAGGCGGCGGGTTCGCCGTGGATGAGCTTGAGCCGGTTGACGTTGTTGATGGCCGGTCAGCGTCTAACCCTGCCTGCCGAGTAACACCGCCCTTTGTAGGAGCGAGCTTGCTCGCGATGGTCGTTAACGATAACGCAGACTGTCTGATTTGGCGTTGCGCCCTTAGACGCTTCGCGATCAAGCTCGCTCCTACAGGGTGCGGCGTATTTTCTGACGACTCGCCCTATAGACAGAACCCCGACTTCGGCCGATGATTTGCCCCGCAAAATCCACTCACTTGCGAGAAATCATCATGAGCAAAAAGCCATCAACGCACGGCCCCAACAAGGCCAAATCCATCATCGCCCAGCCATTGTTCCGCAGCCGCCAGGAACGTCCCGCCAAGGGCAAAGGCAGTTATCGCCGCGAAGCCTTCCAGTCTGACAACTGGGAGGCTTCTTACTTTCTGGCTGCGTAAAGCAGAACACCCCCTCAACATGTTAAGGTCTGTACCTGATTCGTACTCCCTGGACCCGTGCATGCCCTTTTGTCTTCCCCGTCGTTGGCACCTACGCCAACTGATCGCTGCCTCCAGCCTTGTTTTGCTTGTCGCCTGTGCGGAAAAACCGACCGCAGCCGACGCTCAGCCGCTTCAGACGCTTCCTGTCGCCACCGCCCCGGCGGTTGTTCCGCCTGTGGTTCCGACGGGTGAGAACCTCGACATCCAGCCATCCCAGACCTTCGCCGAATGGCAGGCGGGTTTCCGCAAGGATGCCCTGGCCGCGGGTATCCGCGCCGATCTGTTTGATCGCGCTTTCGCCAATGTCAGCTTCGACCCCAGTGTGATTCGTGCCGACCGCAGCCAACCGGAATTCGCAAAGCCGGTGTGGGAATACCTCGATGGCGCCCTGTCGCCGCTGCGGGTACGTAAAGGCCAGTCGCTGGTCAACCAGTACGCGGACATCCTGCAAAGCATCGAGCAGCGTTATGGCGTTGATCGTCAGGCGCTGGTGGCTGTGTGGGGCATGGAAAGCAACTTTGGCCAGTTCCAGGGCAGCAAGTCGGTGATCAACTCACTGGCGACCCTGGCCTATGAGGGCCGTCGCCCAGGTTTCGCCCACGCGCAATTGATCGCCGCCCTGCAAATCCTGCAACAAGGCGATATCGAGCCCGAGAAGATGCTGGGATCCTGGGCCGGCGCCATGGGCCAGACCCAGTTCATCCCGACCACCTACAACACCCATGCCGTGGACTTCGATGGTGACGGGCGGCGCGATATCTGGAGCAGTTCGGCCGACGCCCTGGCTTCTACCGCGCACTACCTGCAGAGTTCTGGCTGGCAGAGAGGCCAGCCATGGGGCTTTGAAGTCCAGCTGCCGAGCGGGTTCAACTACCTGCTGGCCGACGGCACGATTCGCAAGAGCGTCGCCGAATGGCGGCAACTTGGCATTACCCTGCCCAACGGTGGCCAGGTCCCGGCCGGCTCCGAGCAATTGTCCGCAGCCCTGCTGCTGCCGGCCGGTTACCGTGGCCCGGCGTTCCTGGTGCTCGATAACTTCCGGGCGATCCTCAAGTACAACAACTCGTCATCCTACGCCCTGGGGGTGAGCCTGTTGTCCGAACGCTTCAATGGTGCGGGCTTGATCAGTGGCACATGGCCGAAGGATGACCTGCCGCTGAGCCGTACCGAGCGGATCGAGCTGCAAAACCTGCTGAGCGCGCAAAACTACGACGCTGGCACCGCCGACGGGATCATTGGCGCCAACACCCGCAAGGCGATTCGCAGCGCCCAGCAGTCGTTTGGCTGGCCAGCGGATGGCTATCCGACGCACAAGTTGCTGGAAGGGTTGCGTAACCGCTAAAAGCTTCGCGAGCAAGCCCGCTCCCACACTGGATCTGTGAACGACACAAAATCAGTGTGGGAGCGGGCTTGCTCGCGAAGACTGACTAACAGGCGAAGTAAATCTACCGCCTGATAACTACGTCCTGCTCCAGCATCAATTCCTTATTCCCCGCATCCAGCCTGACCAACGCCCCCATGGGCAGCGTCAGATTCGGGTCGCAATGTCCGCTTCGCCACCCGGACAACACCGGAATCTTCAATGGCGCGAAGGTCTGCTTGAGCAACCTGTCCAGCGCGGCCACCTCCACTCCCGCCACATCTGCGACCAACACACCGCGCAGTTTGTGCAACGTACCCGCCAGGCGCAGTTGGGTCAGCAACCGGTCGATGCGATACAGCGGCTCGTTGATGTCCTCGATCAACAGAATGACGCCCTCGGCATCAATCTCGTAGGGCGTGCCCATGGTCGCGGCGATCATGGCCAGATTGCCTCCGAGCAAGCGCCCATGAGCCACGCCCGGTTCGATCGTGGTCAGCGGGTAGGCCACCGGATGCGCCAGCACCGAGCCCGCCCTCACCTGCCCGCGCAGCATGTTGAAAAAGGAAGACTCCGTTGGTATTTGCTTGCCACCCAGCAGGTCGGCATTGAGCAATGGACCATGAAATGTCACGAAACCGGCATAACGACTGATCGCCAAATGCACGGCAGTGATGTCGCTGTAACCGATGAATGGCTTGGCATTGTCGCGCAGCAATTGGAAATCGATGCGATCAAGCAACCGGGGCGTGCCGTAACCTCCGCGCAGGCAGATGATGGCATCGACTTCACGATCCGCGAACGCAGCGTGCAGGTCATTGAGCCGCACGTCGTCGCTGCCGGCCAGGTAGCCGTCTTTCTCGTAGACCCCGGGAAACACTTTCAGTGAGTAACCTCGGGCACACATCCATTGCACCGCCTTGTCGGTGTCCAGCGTCGCGGGACCGGCGGGTGCGATAACGCCGATCATGCCTTCCGACGGCAGTGCCGGGACGGGAGCATGAGGGCAAAGGGTGTGGATCGGTCGAGCGGTCATTCGTGAATCTCCCTGTGTGAACACGTCAGCACACAGTAGTCAGGAACGGGGACAAACTGAAGAGGGTCAATCGCCCCGCAGGTTGCAGGAATAAGCGACCAGCGCCGTAGTCCAGGCAAAAAAACGCCCGCAAGGCTGAATACCGTTGCGGGCGTTTTTCATTTGCGTGCGCAGATCAGGACGACATCAGCTCGGCCTTGACCAGCTTGGCCTGCTCGTCGGCGTGATACGAGGAGCGTACCAACGGACCCGAGGCAACGTTCTTGAAGCCCATCTTGTAGCCTTCCTCGGCGAACCAGGCGAAGGTGTCCGGGTGCACGAAGCGTTGCACCGGCAAGTGGCTGCGGGACGGTTGCAGGTACTGACCCAGGGTCAGCATGTCGATGTCGTGCTCGCGCATGCGCTTCATGACTTCGATGACTTCTTCGTCGGTCTCACCCAGGCCCAGCATCAGCCCGGACTTGGTCGGAATGTGCGGCATCATCTGCTTGAAGCGTTGCAGCAGGGTCAACGACCACTGGTAGTCCGAACCCGGACGCGCAGCCTTGTACAGGCGCGGCACGGTTTCCAGGTTGTGGTTGAACACATCCGGAGGCTCGGCGGCAGTGATTTCCAGGGCGATGTCCATGCGGCCACGGTAGTCCGGAACCAGAGTTTCGAGCTGCACGTTCGGCGACAGCTTGCGGATTTCCCGGATGCAGTCGGCAAAGTGCTGGGCGCCACCGTCGCGCAGGTCGTCGCGGTCCACCGAGGTGATCACCACGTACTTCAGGCGCAGGTCGGCAATGGCGATGGCCAGGCTTTCCGGTTCGTTGACGTCCAGTGGCTTCGGACGGCCGTGGCCGACGTCGCAGAACGGGCAACGACGGGTGCAGATGTCACCCATGATCATGAAGGTCGCAGTGCCGCCCGAGAAGCACTCGCCCAGGTTCGGGCAGGAAGCCTCTTCGCACACGCTGTGCAGCTTGTGCTTGCGCAGCAAGGCCTTGATGCGGTCGACTTCCGGCGAAACCGGGATGCGCACACGAATCCAGTCCGGCTTCTTCGGCAGTTCGGTGGTCGGAATGATCTTCACCGGGATGCGTGCAACCTTTTCGGCGCCGCGCAGCTTGACGCCGGCTTCAACCTTGGGACGCGGGGCCGGGCGCTCGGTGACATCGAGCGTCGGGATCATGGTTTGCACTGCATCAGTAGTCATATCAGTCGATTCCGCCCGTGAGGGTCGTCTGCTCAGCATAGTCGAGGTGTTTGACGAGCTGCGCGCGCAGCCGGGCACTTACCTCGGCAAATTCAATCGATCCTGCGTGATCGCTCAGCTGGGTCATCGCCAGCCCGGCGTAGCCGCAGGGATTAATCCGTCGAAACGGTTCCAGGTTCATGTCCACGTTCAAGGCCAGGCCATGAAAGGAACAACCGTGGCGGATCCGCAGACCCAGGGAGGCGATTTTCGCCCCGTCGACATAGACACCCGGTGCATCGGGCTTGGCCGCGGCGGTGACACCGTAACTGGCCAGCAGCTCGATCAGGCATTGCTCCATCCGGCTGACCAGATCGCGCACGCCAAACCCGAGCCTGCGTACGTCCAGCAGCAGATAAGCCACCAACTGGCCGGGGCCGTGGTAGGTCACCTGCCCCCCACGGTCGACCTGCACCACCGGAATGTCACCGGGAAGCAGCAGGTGTTCGGCCTTGCCGGCCTGGCCCTGGGTGAACACCGCCGGGTGCTCCACCAGCCAGACCTCGTCGGCCACATCGGTGCCGCGTTCGTTGGTAAAGCGTTGCATGGCATGCCAGACCGGCTCGTAAGCCATCTGGCCGAGCTCGCGAAAGCCCAGCGTGCCGGACATCACAACACCATGTGCACGAAACCGGTGGCCCGCAGTTCGCTGTTGATGTTGTACAGCTGGTCCTGGTCGGTCGCGACGATGTGCAACTGAATGGTGGTGTATTTGCCGTTGCTGCTCTGGCGCTCGTCAATACGCTCGTCGTTGATCTTGGCGTGCTTGCTGACGATGTCGATGATTCTGTCCTTGTTGCCCACGCCGGTGTCGCTGATCACCTTGACTGGATAATCAGTGGCAGGGAATTCGATCTTTGGCGCCTTTACTTCGGTATCGGTCATGGCGTAACGGCCTCGTAAGCGTAAGCCGTGGCGACGGCAAAGCCCCGCGCCGGATCAGCACGGGGTTTTGCAGGAGCACACTATCAGTTGAACAAGCCGTAGAAGAATAGACGGATGCTATCCCACATGCGACGGAAGATACCACCCTCTTCGACGCCATCCAGAGCGATCAGGTCGGCGCTGTGCACCACCTTGTCTTCCAGTTTGACTTCGACTTTACCGATCACGTCGCCCTTGGCGATTGGCGCAATCAGTTGCGGGTTCATGGTCATGCTGGCGGCGAGTTTTTTCAGCTGGCCTTTTGGCAGGGTCATGGTCAGGTCTTCAGCCAGACCGGCCTTGACCTGGTTGGTTGCGCCTTTCCAGACAGGTGCCTGGGCCAGCTCGGTACCCTTCTGGTAGAAAGTCTGGGTTTCGAAGAAACGGAAACCGTAGGTCAGCAGCTTCTGGGTTTCGGCGGCACGGGCCACTTCGCTGTTGGTGCCGAACACCACGGCGATCAGGCGCATGCCGTCACGTACGGCCGAAGACACCATGCAGTAGCCGGCTTCGTCGGTGTGACCGGTCTTCAGGCCGTCGACAGTCTTGTCGCGCCACAGCAGCAGGTTACGGTTGGGTTGCTTGATGCCGTTCCAGAAGAACTCTTTCTGCGAGTAGATCGCGTAGTGAGCCGGGTCTTCGTGAATGATCGCGCGGGCCAGAACAGCCATGTCGTGAGCCGACGAATAGTGCTCAGGATTCGGCAGACCGGTCGGGTTCATGAAGTGGCTGTTGGTCATGCCCAGGTCAGCCACGGTCTTGTTCATCATGTCGGCGAAGGCGTCTTCGCTGCCGGCGATGTGCTCGGAGAGCGCGACGCTGGCGTCGTTGCCCGACTGGATGATGATGCCGTGCAGCAGGTCGCTGACAGTCACCTGCGAGCCGACCTTGATGAACATCCGCGAACCACCAGTGCGCCAGGCGTTCTCGCTGACGGTCACCGGATCGTTTTCGCCGATCTGGCCACGACGGATTTCCAGGGTCGCAATGTACGCGGTCATCAGCTTGGTCAGGCTGGCTGGCGGCAGACGCTGGTCACCATTGTTTTCGACCAGCACGTTGCCGCTGCTGGCGTCCATGAGCACGTAGGCCTTGGCGGCCAGTTGCGGTGGCGACGGCATCATCTCGACCGCGAACGCGGCAGGTGAGAGAAGCAGCGGGACTAGAAGGCACAGGCGTTTGGCAAAGGTGGTGATGTTCATCCGTCTCTCGAAATCGCTAATGGAAACTGCCCGAAGGCAAAACTAATCAGATGACTTTCTAACGAGTCATCGCGTGTTCAGTTGCTCACTCTGTAACCCTTGCCGGGCTTTTGTTCTTCAACGAGCCAACAACCTGATTCACCCCCCAATCGCTGGTGAATCGTCAATCAAGTTCTACGTGTTGCTTACTCCGTGACCACACTTGGCGAACCAAGGTTGGCCAGGCGCACGCTGTTCTGTACCTGGGCAATTTCACCCGGCGAACCGATCGGTCCCATGCGCACCCGATGCAGGGTCTGCTGATTGCGCACGATCGAGCTGATGAACACCGGAGCGCTCACCATCCCGCTGAGCTTCGACCTCAGCAGTTCTGCAGCGTCCGGGTTGGCGAACGCGCCCACCTGCAGATACTGGCCAGAGGCTGGTGCAGAAGCGTTTTTTTTTGCATCGGCAAGTTGAACAGGGACGACGGCGGCGGCGTGTTGCTGCGGCGGAGGTGTCCATTGCTCGACGGTGCCGGCCGAAGCCGTAATGACCGGGGCGCTATTCTGCGCGACTTTCGGTTCGTTGAGCATTAATGGTGCCGGACGGCCCTTGGCAGCCCACCATTGCTGCGGATCGATGCCTTCGACCTTGACCCGCGCCGTGCCGGTTTCAGCGTAGCCGAGCTTCTTGGCAGCCGCGTACGACAAGTCGATGATCCGGTCGGAGTAGAACGGCCCACGGTCGTTGACCCGCAGGATCACGGTCTTGTTGTTGTCCAGATTGGTCACCCGAACGTAACTTGGCAGCGGCAAAGTCTTGTGAGCGGCACTCATGCCGTACAGGTCATAGACTTCGCCATTGGCGGTGTTCTGGCCATGGAATTTGGTGCCGTACCAGGACGCCGTACCCGACTGCACGTAGGTCTTGGACTCTTGCAGCGGAAAGTAGGTTTTGCCCAGTACCGAGTACGGGGCGGCCTTGTACGGGCCGGTGTGCAGGGTCGGCGTGGCGTCCGGGATACGCGACACATCGACGTCCCACCACGGCGCGCCATCCTTGTGGGCACGGTTGATGTCCAGCCCCGGCGTCGCGCGTACGGCGGTGGTGGACTTCGGGGCCGGCGCGCGGCTGGTCGAACAACTGGCGACCAGCACTGCCAACGCGGCGCATGCCATCAGCTTCAGGGGTTTATTGATAGGCAATGCCCGCATTACTTGACGCCCCGTGCTTGGACCAGCTGTTCAGACAGTTGATGTACGGCCATGGCGTACATCACGCTGCGGTTATAACGCGTGATCGCGTAAAAATTCTTCAGGCCCATCCAGTACTCGGGGCCATTGTCGCCTTCCAGGCGGAAAGCAGTAACCGGCATATCATCGCGCAGCGCATCATGACTTGACCACCCCAGGGCTCGCAACTCCCCGACGGTTTTCGTCGGTTCGATTCCTGCGGTCAAACCTTCGTCAACCTGATCGCCACGGACATCGGCGCGGCTGACCACCGGTTCGCCGGCGACCCAGCCATGACGCTTGAAGTAACTGGCGACACTGCCAATGGCATCGTCCGGGTTGGTCCAGATATTGATATGGCCATCACCGTCGAAATCCACCGCATAGGCGCGGAAACTGCTCGGCATGAATTGCGGCAACCCCATTGCGCCAGCGTAGGAGCCTTTGAGCGTCAACGGATCGACCTGCTCTTCGCGGGCCAGCAGAAGGAACTCACGCAATTCCTTGCGGAAAAACTCGGCACGGGGAGGATAGTCGAAACCCAGTGTCGACAAGGCATCGATCACCCGGAAATTTCCGGTATTACGGCCGAAAAAGGTTTCAACACCGATGATCGAGACAATTACCTGGGCCGGCACGCCGTACTCCTGCTCGGCACGCGCCAGCACCGCTTCGTGCTGACGCCAGAAGTCCACCCCGCGGGCTATGCGCGCATCGGTGATGAACATCGGGCGATACTCGCTCCACTGCTTGACCCGTTCGGCAGGTTTCGAGATGGCGTCCAGAATCGACTGCTTGCGCTCGGCTTCGCGGAACACGCCCATCAATTGTTCACCGGCGAAACCGTAGTCACGGGTCATTTCACCGACGAATTCGGCCACCTGGGGTGAACCTTCGTAGTCGCCGGCCAACGCTTCCTGCCCGCTGCCAAGGATGCTTACCAGGCTGACCCATGGCGCATATCGAGTCGCCCAGCCACGCATTACTTGCATTGAAAATTTCACCTTATTCAAACCTGCGCGATCCACTTGCGATGGGTATGGATCGACATCAAAACCCCAAACGCTGACAGCAGCGTCACCAGCGAAGTTCCTCCGTAGCTAATGAACGGCAACGGCACCCCCACCACCGGCAACAGGCCACTGACCATACCGATGTTGACGAAAACATAAACAAAAAACGTCATGGTCAGGCTGCCCGCAAGCAACTTGCCGAACAATGTCTGCGCCTGGGCGGTAATCACCAGACCGCGGCCAATCAACAGCAGGTAGATCAGCAGCAACGCACAGATCCCCACCAGGCCGAACTCTTCACCCAGTACGGCAATGATGAAGTCGGTATGGCTTTCCGGCAGGAAGTCCAGGTGCGACTGGGTGCCCAGCAACCACCCCTTGCCGAACACACCACCGGAGCCGATGGCTGCCTTGGACTGGATGATGTTCCAGCCCGTACCGAGCGGATCGCTCTCCGGGTCGAGGAATGTCAGGATTCGCTGCTTCTGGTAGTCGTGCATGATGAAGAACCACATGGCAATCGCCACGGGAACGGCGGCAGCCAGCACGGTGAGGATCCAGCGCCAGCGCAAGCCACCCATGAACAGCACGAAAGCGCCGCCGGCCAGGATCAGCAGCGAGGTGCCAAGGTCCGGTTGCCGCACGATCAGAATGAACGGCACGCCGATCAGCATCAGACTGACGCCCACGTGCTTGAGCTGGGGCGGCAAGGTGCGCTTGGACAAATACCAGGCAATAGTCGCCGGCATCAGGATCTTCATGAACTCCGAGGGCTGGAAGCGGATCACCCCGGGAATGTTGATCCAGCGGGTAGCGCCCATGGCGTTGTGCCCCATGATGTCCACCACCAGCAACAGCATCACCCCGACCACGTAGCCCAGCGGCACCCAGCGCGCCATGAAGCGCGGCTCGAACTGGGCGATGACGATCATCGACACCAGGCCGATGCCGAACGAAGTGGCCTGCTTGCCCAGCAGATCCCAGCTCTTGCCGCTGGCCGAATACAGCACGAACAGGCTGCCGGCGGCGAGGGTCAGCAGCAGGATCAGCAGCGGGCCGTCGATGTGCAGGCGTTGCAGCAGCGTCGCACGGCGACGCATCACATCCTCACTGGAGAGCATGCGATCGAAGTTATTCATCACGGGCGGTGGCCTCTGCACTGATAGGGCTGGCGTATTCGGGCTTCAACCGACCGTCCTGGTCCAGGAGCCAGGCATCCATGACTTGACGCACCACTGGCGCAGCGACACCGGAACCGGACTCGCCGTTCTCGACCATCACCGACACCACGATTTTCGGATCGTCGGCCGGCGCGAAGCCGACGAACAAGGCGTGGTCGCGATGGCGCTCCTGAACCTTGGAACGGTCATACTTCTCACCCTGTTTGATCGCGACCACCTGGGCCGTACCCGACTTGCCGGCGATTCGGTATTGCGCGCCGATCGAGGCTTTGCGCGCCGTACCACGGGCACCATGCATAACCTGCTGCATGCCGTGGTTGACCTTGGTCCAGTCCGACGGGTCGCGCAGGATGATGTCCGGCATCGGATTCTCATCCACCGGTTTCACACCCTCGATGGTCTTGGCCAGGTGCGGACGATTCCAGATGCCTTTGTTGGCCACCAGTGCGGTGGCCTGGGCCAACTGCAACGGAGTCGACTGCATATAGCCCTGGCCGATCCCCAGAATCAGCGTCTCGCCCGGGAACCATGCCTGGCGACGGGTCGCACGTTTCCATTCGCGGGACGGCATCAACCCCGGCGACTCTTCGAACATGTCCAGGGAGACTTTCTGGCCAATGCCGAACTTGGTCATGTACGCCGACAACCGGTCGATCCCCAGCTTGTGCGCCAGATCATAGAAGTAGGTGTCGTTGGAACGCATGATCGCTGTGTCGAGGTCGACAAAGCCGTCGCCGGTACGGTTCCAGTTACGGTATTTGTGATCGTAGTTGGGCAGCATGTAGTAACCAGGGTCGAACACTCGGCTCGACGCTGTCACCACGCCAGCATCCAGACCGGCAATCGCCACCGCGGGCTTGATGGTGGAACCCGGCGGGTACAGGCCACGCAGCACGCGGTTGAACAGCGGCCGATCGATGGAATCGCGCAGCTCGGAATAGGCCTTGAAACTGATGCCGGTGACGAACAGGTTCGGGTCGAAACTCGGTTGGCTGACCATCGCCAGCACTTCGCCGGTTTTCGGGTCCAACGCGACCACCGCGCCACGGCGACCACCCAGCGCAGCCTCGGCGGCCTCCTGCAATTTGATGTCCAGGCTCAGGACGATGTCTTTGCCGGGAATCGGATCGGTACGCTTGAGCACGCGCAGCACGCGGCCCCGGGCGTTGGTCTCGACTTCCTCGTAACCCACCTGGCCGTGCAGCTCGGGCTCGTAGAAGCGCTCAATGCCGGTTTTGCCGATGTGGTGGGTGCCGCTGTAGTTGACCGGGTCCAGCGACTTGAGTTCTTTCTCGTTGATCCGCCCCATGTAACCCACCGAGTGCGCAAAGTGCGCGCCCTGCGGGTAGTGACGAACCAGTTGCGCGACTACTTCCACACCAGGCAGGCGGAACTGGTTCACGGCAATCCGGGCGATCTGCTCTTCGGTCAGCTCGAACAGGATCGGCACTGGCTCGAACGGTCGGCGCCCCTGACGCATGCGCTTCTCGAAGATCACCCGATCCTCGGGCGTCAGCTCCAGCACTTCGACGATCACGTCGAGCACTTGCCGCCAGTCGCCGGACCGCTCGCGGGTCATGCTCAGGCTGAAGCTGGGCCGGTTATCGGCGATCACCACGCCATTGCGGTCGAAGATCAAGCCGCGGGTCGGCGGAATCGGCTGCACATGGACGCGGTTGTTTTCCGACAGGGTCGAGTGGTACTCGTACTGGATCACCTGCAGAAAATACAGGCGCGCAATCAACACGCCAATCAGCGCCACCACTGCAATGGCCCCGAACACGACGCGGCCACGCACCAGACGGGCGTCTTTTTCGTGGTCCTTGATGCGGATCGGCTGGGTCATGAGAGGGCAGAACTACTTGTGGTAAGGGTGACCGGACAGCACGGTCCAGGCACGGTACAACTGTTCGCCGATCAGAATCCGCACCAGCGGGTGCGGCAAGGTCAGCGGCGACAACGACCAGCGCTGGTCAGCCCGGGCACAGACTTCCGGCGCCAGCCCTTCGGGGCCGCCGACCATGAAGTTGACGGTGCGCGAGTCCAGCCGCCAGCGATCGAGCTCGACCGCCAGTTGCTCGGTGCTCCAGGGCTTGCCATGGACTTCGAGGGTGACAACGCGCTCGTTCGGCCCGACCTTGGCCAGCATGGCTTCGCCTTCCTGACGGATGAAGCGGGCCACGTCGGCATTCTTGCCACGGGTATTGAGCGGTATTTCCACCAGTTCCAGCGCCAGTTCGGACGGAAGACGCTTGGCATATTCATGCCAGCCTTCTTCCACCCACTTGGGCATGCGTGAACCGACGGCGATCAGTCGCAGTCGCACAGCGGTCCCTTATTCCTGGTCTTTGTTGAGCTTGTTGAAGTGCTCGTGACCAACTTCAGGGCTGTGGTGCTTGCCATCGGCCGCACGGCTCTGCTCGGCACCTTTCCAGAGGCGCTCCAGGTCGTAGAACTGACGGGCGTTGGAAGTCATCATGTGAACGATCACGTCGTCCATGTCCAACAGCACCCAGTCGCTGTCGCCCTTGCCTTCTTCACCCAGCGGCTTGATGCCCAGGGCTTTGACGGCCTCGCGAACCTTGTCCAGCATCGCGCCGATCTGGCGGTTGGAGGTACCGGTGGCGATGATCATGTAGTCAGTGATGCTCTGCTTGTCGCGAACATCGATCACCAGCACGTCCTGGGCCTTGACGTCTTCCAGGGCGGCTACGGCAATCTTGACCAGCTCGTCGCCCTTAGGCGGCTCGGCGGCGAGGACCTTTTCCGGCAGCGGGGCGCTCTTGAATGTGCCTTTGCGTTTTACTTTGCTTTCGTTGTTGCTCGTCATATAAAACTCGTTTTGCTCGTTTGTTCGGGCGCTTCAATACACGTTGTTGCCACGTGCCTTGAGGCACTCCTATTCAGTTCGACGCACGGTAGAGCCCGTGCGCATCGATGTAGGCCAGGACCGCGTCGGGCACCAGGAAACGTACCGACTTACCGCTGGCCAGCAGTTGACGGATCTGGGTGGCGGATACCGCGAGCGGTGTCTGCCAGACGAATGCAATCTGTCCGCTCGGCCCTTTGAGGGCCAGCGGGTCGCTCACCGAGCGCGCTGCCAGCAGGTTGCGCAAGGCATCCGGCGGTTCGCTGTCGGCATCCGGGCGTTGCAACACCAGGATATGGCAATGCTGGAGCAACTCTTCCCAGCGGTGCCAAGTGGGCAGGCCGCAAAAAGCGTCCCAGCCCAAAAGCAGAAAAACCTGGTCGGATACGGCCAGTTCGGCGCGCATCAGTTCCAGGGTATCAATGGTGTAGGACGGTTTGTCCCGCTGCAATTCGCGGGCGTCCACCACCAACGGCGCCACACCGGCCACCGCGCACTCGACCATCGCCAGACGGTCTTTTGCCGACACCTGCGGCTTGTCCCGATGGGGCGGCCTGGCACTGGGTGTCAGACGCAGCTCATCGAGCGCCAGGGTTTCGGCGACTTCCAGTGCACCGCGCAAATGGCCGATGTGCACCGGATCGAACGTTCCGCCCAGCACGCCAATGCGGCGAGGGGCTGGCTCGCTGACGATGACCGGGGCTGACGGGTCGAAGTCGCCCAAGTCAGACCGGCTCCTGTCCGCGCAGTTGCCCGTCGCCGACCACGACGTACTTCTCGCAGGTCAGTCCTTCGAGGCCCACCGGGCCACGGGCGTGCAGCTTATCAGTAGAAATGCCGATCTCGGCACCCAATCCGTATTCGAAGCCATCGGCGAAGCATGTCGGGGTGTTGATCATCACCGACGACGAGTCGACTTCAGCCACGAAACGCCGGGTGTCGCCCTGGTGTTCGCTGACAATCGAATCGGTGTGGTGAGAGCCGTAACGGTTGATGTGCTCGATGGCCTGTTCCAGACCGTCGACCACGCGGATCGACAGAATCGGCGCCAGGTACTCGGTGCTCCAGTCTTCCTCGGTGGCCGGCACGGCATCGATGATCGCCCGGGTACGCTCGCAACCGCGCAGCTCGACGCCTTTTTCGCGGAACTGGGCGGCCATCGCGGGCAGGAAATCCTTGGCGACGGTTTGATCCACCAGCAGCGTTTCCATGGCACCGCAGATGCCATAACGATACGTCTTGGCGTTGAACGCGATGCGCTGGGCCTTGGCCAGGTCGGCGTGCTCACTCACGTAAACGTGGCAAATGCCGTCCAGGTGCTTGATCACCGGCACGCGGGCATCACGACTTACGCGCTCGATCAGGCCTCGGCCACCACGGGGCACGATGACATCAACGTATTCAGGCATGGAGATCAACGCACCGACGGCAGCGCGGTCCGTGGTTTCGACCACTTGCACCACAGCGGCGGGCAGATCGGCTTCGGCCAGGCCGCGCTGGATGCAGGCGGCAATGGCCCGATTGGAATGAATGGCCTCTGAACCGCCACGCAGGATGGTCGCGTTGCCGGACTTCAGGCACAGACTGGCGGCATCGATGGTCACGTTCGGCCGCGACTCGTAGATGATCCCGATCACGCCCAGTGGCACGCGCATCTTGCCGACCTGAATACCCGACGGACGGAAACTCATGTCGCGGATCGCGCCGACCGGGTCCGGCAGGGCCGCCACCTGGCGCAGGCCGACGATCATGCCGTCAATACGCGCAGGTGTCAGCGCCAGACGTTCAAGGAGGGCCGGTTCCAGACCATTGGCGCGACCGGCGGCCAGATCCAGCTCATTGGCCGCCGTCAGCTCGGTGCGGGCAGCGTCCAGCGCATTGGCAGCGGCCAGCAGGGCGCGGTTTTTCTGCGCGGTGCTGGCACGGCCGATCACGCGGGAAGCTTCGCGGGCAGCGCAACCCAGGCGGGTCATGTAATCAAGAACGGACTCAGTCATGGTCTGGCGTGGTCTTTGATAAGGTCTTGGTAAAGAGTAAAGCGGCAGATTATAGCTGTCGCGTCCCGGGACTAACAGCGGTGACGGGCGGATGGTCGAAATGGAGGGGTATTTGCCGACGTTCAGCCGGGATTAAGCTTCAAATTGTTATCATCACGACTCATTCAGCCCTGACAAATGCCGGTCATCATGTCCAACCTGACTGTTCGAGCGTCCGCCGTGAGCCTGCCCACGGGCCTCCCGGACGCGTTTTTCGACCGTGACGCGCAAACTCTGGCCCGGGACTTACTGGGCAAAATCATTCGCCATCGAGTCGGCGACCTGTGGCTCAGCGCCCGGATCATCGAGACCGAAGCCTATTACTACGCGGAAAAAGGCAGCCACGCGTCCCTCGGCTACACAGAAAAGCGTAAGGCTTTGTTTCTGGATGGCGGCCACATCTATATGTATTACGCCCGGGGCGGAGATTCCCTTAATTTCAGCGCCCAGGGGCCCGGCAACGCCGTGCTGATCAAGTCCGCCTATCCGTGGGTCGATGAATTGAGCGGGCCGGCCAGCCTGGCACAGATGCTGTTGAACAATCCCGACGCCCAGGGTCACCCTCGCCCGTCACAAAAGCTCTGCGCCGGGCAAACCCTGCTCTGCAAGGCGCTGGGTCTGAAAGTGCCGGTGTGGGACGCCAAACGCTTCGACCATGAAGTGCTGCTGGTGGAGCACGTCGGCCAGACGCCCTCCCACATCATCCAGACCACGCGCCTGGGCATCCCCCACGGACGCGATGAACACTTGATGTACCGCTTCGTCGACGGAACCTACGCGGCTTACTGCACGCGGAACCCGCTGCGTCGAGGGCAAGTCGAAGGTCGCGATTATTTTGTGCTGTCCTGAAATTGACTCAAACTTGATGCAAACAGAACCTCATGTGGGAGCGGGCTTGCCCGCGAAGGCGGTGTGTCAGGCGACAATGATATTGCCTGGAGGGTCCCATTCGCGAGCAAGCCCGCTCCCACAGGGGGTCAGTGGCGTATTCAACGTTGCACTTATCCCCTGGAAGCAATTGAACATTTGATGGAGTGGTTTTTATGGGCCCATGGCTCGATAGCGTGACCGGATGGTTGGCGCTCAACCCGCAATGGCTGGCAGCAGCGGTATTCATCGTAGCCTTTGTGGAATGCCTGGCGATTGCCGGGCTGATCGTTCCCGGCACGGTGTTGTTGTTCGCCGTGGCGGTACTGGCAGGCAGTGGCGCGCTGACGCTCAGTGAGACGCTCTTGCTGGGTTTCGTCGCCGGGGTGCTGGGGGACGTCGTTTCGTATTTTCTGGGGCGGCACTTCCACCAGAACATCCGGCGCCTGCCGGGCTTGCGCCATCATCCGGAATGGATCGCCGGGGCAGAGTCATATTTCCAGCGCTACGGCATCGCCAGCCTGCTGGTTGGGCGCTTTATCGGCCCCCTGCGGCCAATGCTGCCGATGGTGGCCGGAATGTGCGACATGCCTTTCCCGCGCTTCTTCGCCGTCAGCCTGTTGGCCGGCGCAGGCTGGTCGGTGGCTTATCTGATGCCTGGCTGGGCCACGGGCGCGGCAATCCGCTTGCCGTTGCCCGAAGGCTTCTGGCTCCAGGCCGGGGTTGTTGCCGGCAGCATTGCTCTGATGGTTGGCTTGAGCGCGACCAGCAGCCTGCGCCGACATCGCCGCGCGACGCTGTTCATTACAGGGATGAGTCTTCTGATTCTGACGGGGCTGTTTATCGGATATTCGCACCTGTCCGCACTCGATCAAGGCGTGATGACACTGGTGCAGGAACATCGTAAACCGTTGCTGGATGAAGTGGCGGTAGTCTTCACGCTGATCGGCGAATTCCGCAACATGTTGTTGTTCAGTGCGCTGCTGACCGGTTTGCTACTGCTGATGCGGCAATGGCGGCACGCGATTTTCGCGGGCAGCACACTGCTCTTCACGGCACTAGCCAATACCGCGACCAAGTACTTTTTCGCCCGCTTGCGCCCCGAAGTGTTGAGCGATCCGCTCACCAGCTACAGCATGCCCAGCGGCCATGCTTCAGGGTCTTTCGCGCTGTTCCTCACCCTCGCCGTTCTGGCCGGCCGCGGGCAACCACCCCGGATGCGCCTGACCTGGTTATTGGTGGGATGCCTGCCCGCACTGGCGATTTCACTTTCGCGCGTCTACCTCGGTGCGCATTGGCCGACGGATGTATTGGCCGGCGCAATGCTGGCGGCGTGTGTCTGCGGGGCCAGCCTGTGGCTGATCCAGCGCAAGGAACCGCTCAACGCCTTGCCGCCCAAGGTCTGGTGGCTGGTGCTCCCAGCCTTGGTGGCATTGTTCGGGTTCTTCGTGTTGCGGCATTTGCCGCATACGATGTTGAGATATGCTTATTAAGCGCGTTACTTACGCGGCACAGCAACTTACCCCCTCCAAAAAAAACAATCCCGATCGCACTGACCGGGATTATTTTACAAGCAGGCATTTGATTTTAACCTTTGAAGCGACCCACCGACCTGCAACAACAAACATTTAACTCAAAGGTGGGAGCTCATTCATAACGCTCTCAGCGCGGATCTCAAGATACTTATCCAGACGCCCATAATATTGTCGAAATATCGTACCAAGCTCTTTTCCCACCTTATCCTTGACGTCAACATATCTGGCATCCGGATTGACCTCAAGCAACTCATCGGCCATTTGACTCCAGACAATGAACCGAATCAAATAAGATTCTTTCTCCTGCGAGGGATGAACCATAGCCAACTCATCAACATCATTGTTCATAATTTAAACTCTCCTTGTTATTAGCAACCCCAAACCTGGGGCACACGGAGAACTTAAATAGAACAACTCCCAACTACAAGACCTCCAACCTTTAAAATTAGAACAAAACAATTAAGCAAACAACTCACCTTGCAATTCATCCAGCAACGCCTGAATCGCATCCAGTCGCTGCTGTGGATCATCGAGTTGCAGCAGGTCGATCTTGTCCAGTTCGGCGAAAGGCAGCAGGTACGCCAACTGATTAGCCAGCGATTGCTGCCCGGTCGCCTCCGTGCCCATGTTCAAGGCTTCGACCATCGGGTGTTCAGCCAGGGCCTTGAGCAACGCCACCAGATCGGCATCCTCGTCCTGCAGCGGTTGCTCCGGCTCGTCTTCCAGCCACTCGACCTCGGCGACAGTCAACTGATCCCGTTGCACTTCGGTACGCAAAACGTGAAAGCGCCGCCCGCCCTGCACCCGAATCCCCAGCAGGCCGTTGTCCTGCTGTTTGAAATCTGTGATCAGCGCTTCACAACCCACCAGCGCGTAGCCGGCCGGGGCGATTCCGACTTCTTCGCCGTCGAGGATGCACACCACGCCGAACCCGCCACCCTGCTTCATGCAGCGGCCGATCATGTCCAGATAGCGCGCCTCGAAGATCTGCAAGTCGAGGATGCAACCTGGGAACAGCACTGTGTTCAACGGAAAAAGCGGCAGACTCATAGACATTTCCTTACACGACCATCGACACCGCCAGCGGCAGGAAAACCGCCGTGGCCACACCCATCAGGCTCATCGCCAGCGCCGCGAAGGCGCCGCACTCTTCACTTTCCTGCAACGCCACCGACGTGCCGACCGCATGGGCCGTCATACCCAGTGCCATGCCCCTGGCTTCCGGGCTGTGCACGCCGAGACGAGTCAACAGGGCCGGGCCGAAAATCGCCCCTATCACACCGGTAATCAGGACGAACACCGCTGCCAGCGCCGCGACCCCACCGATCTGTTCAGCCACCAGCATCGCAATCGGCGACGTCACCGACTTCGGCGCCATGGTCATCAGGATCATGTGCTCGGCACCGAACCACCAGCCCAGCAACACGCCCATCCCCGTGGCCACCACCCCGCCTATCACCAGCGTAGTAAATATCGGCCAGAACAACTGCCGAATCCGTCGCAGGTTTAGATAAAGCGGCACCGCCAGCGCGACAGTGGCCGGACCGAGCAGGATGCTCAGGATCTCGGTGCTCTTGCGGTACTCGACGTAAGTCAGGCCGCAACCCACCAGCACGCCGATCACCAGCAACATGGAGACCAGCACCGGCTGCAAAAAGATCCAGCGGGTTTTCTCGAATGCCGCAAGGACGAGTTGATAGGCACCCAGGGTGATACCGATGCCGAATAATGGATGGTGAATCACCGAGGCCCAGGCGCCGTGCCAGTCGAAGATCATTGGTTGTCCTCGGTGTGAGCGTGACGCTTGACCATGCGCTGCATCAGCACCCCGGCGAAGGCCATCGAAAGCAACAGCGACAACACCAGCGCACCGACGATGGCCCAGAAGTCCGCCGCGATGTCAGCGGCATACACCATCACGCCCACTGCCGGCGGCACCAGCAACAGCGGCAGGTAGCGCAGCAGGCTGCCGGCCGCCAGGTTCAGTGGCTCGCCGACCTGTCCGCGGCAGATGAGGTACACCAGCAACAGCAGCAACCCCACAATCGGCCCCGGCAGCACAGGCAGAAACAAATGATTGATCGCCGTGCCGAGCAATTGGAACAGCACCAGCCACGTCAGGCCCCGTAACAGCATCAAAGATCTCCCGCAAAATCCATCACCCGCATTGGCTTGGCATTATAAGCATGCTCGCGCTATGGACCGGCATTCGCCAAAAGCATGGCCAGTTGACCGCAGCGTTCAGCCATGTTGATCTAAAGTGGTAAGCCGGGAGGTCAAATCCCCCCAACTCAAAACTATAAAACCGATGAACCCAAGGAGAGTCTCAATGCCCTATGTTCCAGTTGCAGAGCTCAAAGATTATGTCGGCAAGGAACTTGGACGTTCCGAATGGCTCACCATCGATCAGGACCGCATCAACCTGTTCGCCGAAGCCACAGGGGATTTTCAGTTCATCCACGTCGACCCGGTCAAGGCCGCGCAAACGCCATTTGGCAGCACTATCGCTCACGGCTTTCTGTCGTTGTCGCTGATTCCGAAATTGATGGAAGACATCCTCGTCATGCCCGAAGGCTTGAAGATGGTGGTCAACTACGGCCTCGACAGCGTGCGCTTCATCCAGCCGGTCAAGGTCAATTCGCGGGTACGGCTGAAGGTCGACCTGACCGAAGTCATCGAGAAGAAACCCGGCCAATGGCTGCTCAAGGCCACCACCACCCTGGAAATCGAAGGTTCGGACAAGCCGGCGTATATCGCCGAACCCCTGTCCCTGTGCTTCGTGTAAACCTTCCGGGATGCGAAGCAGCGCCTGCTGTTTCGCGCCCTCTTGCGGTACCTCGCCCTATATAAGGACCCATGGCTGCGGCATACTCCTTCGCCTAATTGCCCGGAATCCGCTATGCGCCCACTTGCACTCCTTGCCTTGACCCTGATGCTCACCGCTTGCGGCGACGGCGAATCTCCTTTGCCCCCCGACGCACGCCTGCCGGACGGCGGACGCTATCGCGGTGACCTGGTCAATGGCTTGCTGCAAGGCAAGGGTCGCATCGACTACCCGAACGGCAGCTGGTACGCCGGCGAGTTCGACAAAGGCCAGTGGCAGGGCCAGGGCGAATGGCATGGCAGCAATGGCGAAGTCTATCGCGGGCAGTTCAATCAGGGACTGTTCGACGGCCAGGGAGCACTGACCACCAACGCCAACAGCTACAGCGGCGGCTTCAAGGCTGGCCGCCGTGACGGCGAAGGCACGCTCAAAGAAAACGGCATGAGTTACCGCGGTGAATTCAAGGCCGATCAATACGCCGGCCTGGGTCGCCTCGAACTCGAAGACGGCAGCTCCTATCAGGGCCAGTTCGCCCACGGCAAACCCAACGGCGAAGGCCAGCGCAGTGACGGCAACGGCAATCAGTTCACCGGGCACTTTGTCGACGGCCAACTGGAAGGCAACGGCACGTTCAACAGCGCCGATGGCGACATCTATGTCGGCGGTTTCAAGAACAATCAACTGCACGGCAAAGGCCGCTACGAAAACGCCGACGGCGATGTGTGGCTGGGCCAGTTCAAGGAAGGTTCGCTGAACGGCAAGGGCGAGTTGATCGGCACTGACGGCAGCCACTACATCGGCCACTTCAACGACTGGCGCTTTTCCGGCCAGGGCCGGCTGAACCTCGCCGACGGCAGCTTTTACACCGGCCAGTTCGACAACGACAGTTACCAGGGCCGTGGCACGCTGGTGCTGACCGATGGCACTGTGCTCAGCGGCACCTGGATCAATGGCCAGCGCGTGCGCGACGCCGAGGGCAAACTGTTGCCGGATACACTCGAGCTCGGCCTGCTGGCACAGGGGCGCTTGCTCGACGCAGCGCTGGCCAACATTCCGCCCTCGACCCCGGCGGTGGAGCTGTATTCGTTGACCCTGGGCGGTGATGGCAAGCAAAGCGTGTTTCTGCGCGAGTCCGACTACGTCGCCAATATGCTCTCCACCCGTTTCGGCGCCTTCGGCCAGATCCGCCTGGTGAACCATCGTGACCACCTCGCCGACCGCCCGATGGCTACCCGGGAGAACCTGCGTCGCGCCGCCCTGGCGCTGGCTGAACGCAGCGGTCCGGAAGACCTGATTTTCATCTACCTGACCAGCCATGGCACCAGCGAACACGAACTGGTACTGGACCAGCCGCGCATGGAACTGGCCGATCTGCCAGCCGACGAATTGGCCGCTGTTCTCGCCCCGCTGAAAAACCGCGACAAGATCATCGTGATTTCGTCCTGCTACTCCGGCGGTTTCATCCCCGCCCTCAAGGATGAACGGACCCTGATCATAACGGCCTCGCGGGCCGACCGAGTCTCCTTCGGCTGCTCGGAGGAAGCCAACTTCACCTACTTCGGCGATGCCCTGTTCGTCCAGGCCCTGAACCAGACCGATGATCTGGAACAAGCCTTCAAACGGGCCAGGGCCACTGTCGCCGAGCGTGAGCTGGCGGACGGCTTCGAAGCATCCGAACCACAGATCTGGGCACCGAAAACCGTCCTCTCGCACTGGCAACTATTACGCAAACAACAGGCACGAAAAGCACTGCAAAGTGCATCCATGCAAAGCAAGGATGCAAACAGCAACTAAGCTGAACAGTATCAAGGGAGAAACACTATGTACTTGACGCCTCAGCACGTGCTGCTCGCCGGAGCCACCGGTTTGACGGGTGAACATCTGCTCGATCGCTTGCTCAGCGAGCCAACGATCACCCGGGTATTGGCCCCCTCACGCCGGCCACTGGCCGAACACCCGCACCTGGAAAACCCGGTCGGCGACCCGACGGCGTTCCTGCCGCAACTGAACGGGCGGGTCGATATAGCCTATTGCTGCCTGGGTACCACGATCAAGCAGGCAGGCTCGGAGCAGGCGTTTCGCGCAGTGGATCTGGACATGGTGGTGGCATTCGCCAAACGCGCACGGGAGATGGGCGCACGACACCTGATCGTAATCAGTGCTCTGGGAGCCGATCGCAGATCCTCGATTTTCTACAACCGGGTCAAAGGCGAAATGGAGTACGCATTGCGCGCGCAGGACTGGCCGCAGCTGACTATTTGCCGCCCTTCGCTGTTACTGGGTGATCGCGCTGAGCCGCGCCTGGCCGAGAAAGTCGCCGGCCCCTTGTCACGCCTGATTCCCGGCAAATACCACGGCATCGAAGCCTGCCAACTGGCCCGCGCCATGTGGCGTCTTGCACTCGAAGAACAGGACGGCGTGCGGATTGTCGAGTCGGATGAGTTGCGCAAACTCGGCAAATAATCCGCGGACCTGTGGCGAGGGGGCTTGCCCCCGTTCGACTGCGTAGCAGTCGTAAGTATGGAACTCGCGGCTTATCAGAAAAAAGGAGATGGCCGGTTTTGGGGCTGCTCCGCAGCCCAACGGGGGCAAGCCCCCTCGCCACAACGCGCCCTTACAACCCACCCGTTGCCTGAAAACTCACCCCGATCACCGTCAGCAACGACAGCGGCAACAGCAGTGTGTCGAGCAACGCACTGGCCGGCAGATCAACGCCCGGATAGCTCGGCGCTTGCGCGCCGAAACGATCCATCGCGCAACAACCGCCATTCATCGCATACAAATCCAGACGCGTCCCGGCGTATACCACCGGCGCCCCCGGCTTGGCCGCATCGAGGGTGCGCACTGTGGCGCACCCGGCCAATTGCAGCGCCAGCACCATCACCAGCAGCTTATTCATCGCTGGCCAGATGATGCTCGCCCCAACGCGGCAGCATGTCCTGAGGAATATTCAACAGATTAAGGATCCGCGCCACGACGAAATCGATCAGGTCGTCGATGGTTTGCGGCTGATGATAAAAGCCCGGTGATGCCGGCAGGATTGTCACGCCCATGTTCGACAACTTGAGCATGTGCTCCAGGTGAATGCTCGAATACGGCGCCTCGCGAGGCACAAGAATCAGTTGGCGACGCTCTTTGAGCGTCACATCGGCGGCACGCTCGATCAGGTTGTTGCAGGCGCCGCTAGCGATCGCCGACAACGTGCCAGTGGAGCACGGCACCACCACCATCGCCGCTGGCGCGCCGGAACCCGAGGCCACCGGCGACATCCAGTCTTCCCTGCCGTACACCCGAATCTGCCCGGCGACGGCCCCCGTGTATTCGGTGAGGAATGCCTGCATCATCTGCGGTTTGGACGGCAGCGTGACGTCGGTTTCGGTCGCCATCACCAACTGCGCCGCCCTGGAAATCAGGAAGTGCACTTCACGATCTTCCCGCACCAGGCAGTCGAGCAGGCGTAAACCGTACTGGGCGCCTGAAGCACCGGTCATCGCCAGGGTGATGCGGTCCGGGCCGTTGTTCATTTGAGTGCCTCGGCCAACTTGCCGTGAAGGCCGCCGAAGCCGCCGTTGCTCATGATGACCACGTGAGTGCCGGGTTGGGCCTGGCTCTTCACACGATCGATGATGCCCTCAAGGGAATCGCTGACAATCGACGGCACAGTGCACAGCGCCGCAGTGCCCGCCAGGTCCCAGCCGAGGTTGGCGGGTGCGTACCAGATCACCTGATCGGCATCGACCACGCTTTCCGGCAGTCCGTCACGGTGCGCGCCAAGTTTCATGGAGTTGGAACGTGGCTCGATGATCGCGATCAACGGTGCATCGGCGATACGCTTGCGCAGACCGTCCAGCGTGGTGGCGATGGCGGTCGGGTGGTGAGCGAAGTCATCATAGATGGTGATGCCACGGACTTCCGCGACTTTCTCCATCCGGCGCTTCACGCTTTTGAACGCGCTCAATGCGGCAATGCCCATGGATGGCACCACGCCGACGTGGCGCGCGGCGGCCAAAGTGGCCAATGCATTGGCGACGTTGTGCTGGCCAGTCATGTCCCATTCGACCACGCCCTGGACAATGCCTTCGAACATCACTTCGAACCTGGAGCCATCTTCACTGAGCAACCTGACCTGCCACTGACCGCCAGCACCCGTGGTTTGCACCGGAGTCCAGCAGCCCATCTCGATAACGCGCTGCAACGCCGGTTCAGTAGTCGGATGAATCACCAGGCCTTCGCTCGGGATGGTCCGCACCAGGTGATGGAACTGCCGCTCGATGGCCGGCAGGTCCGGGAAGATGTCCGCGTGATCGAACTCAAGGTTGTTCAGGATTGCCGTGCGCGGGCGGTAATGTACGAACTTGGAGCGCTTGTCGAAGAACGCACTGTCGTATTCGTCGGCTTCGATGACGAAGAAGGGTGTATCACCCAGGCGTGCCGACACCGAGAAGTTTTGCGGTACGCCGCCGATCAGGAAGCCCGGGGCCATGCCTGCATGCTCCAGCACCCAGGCCAGCATGCTGCTGGTGGTGGTCTTGCCGTGCGTACCGGCAACGGCCAGCACCCAACGACCTTGCAGCACGTGATCCGCCAGCCATTGCGGGCCGGAAACGTACGGCAGGCCTTTGTTCAGCACGTACTCCACCGCCGGGTTGCCCCGGGACATGGCGTTGCCGATCACCACCAGATCGGGGGCCGGATCGAGTTGCGCCGGGTCATAGCCTTGTGTCAACTCGATGCCCTGGGCTTGCAGCTGAGTGCTCATCGGCGGATAGACGTTGGCATCGGAGCCCGTCACGTGATGGCCCAGTTCTTTGGCCAGAACCGCCATCGAGCCCATAAAAGTCCCGCAGATACCCAGAATATGAATGTGCATTAGTCGACCTCTTAAAACATGGCCGCAGGTTAGCGTAGGGTAGGGAAAATCGCACCTGATGTTTCAGATCTGAAGACGCCTTCGCGAGCAAGCCCGCTCCCACATTTTGCTCGGAGGTGTTCACACAGTTGTGTTCACTATAGAACCAAGGTGGGAGCGGGCTTGCTCGCGAATGGCCGCGACACGGTTTACCGGGCGATACCGTGCTTACGCAGCTTGCGATAAAGGGTATTTCGACTGACCCCCAACTGCTGCGCCGTATGCGTCATATGCCAGCGCGTCTGCTCCAGCGCACTGAGTAACGCCAGCCGCTCGGCATCCTCCAGCGGATGCTCCGATGGCTCCTCGACAGCCTGCGCCATCGCCGGCCTGGCCGAACGAATCATGGCCGGCAAATCTTCCAGACCGATCCGTCCGTCCTCACACAGGGCTGCCAGCGTACGCAGCACATTTCTCAGCTGGCGTACGTTGCCCGGCCAGGCAAATCCCAACAAAGCCTCGCGTGCCGGCCCGTCAATCAACACCGATTCTGCGTGCGCCTCTTCGGCCAGTAAAAAGTCGAGCAACTGCGATTTATCACTGCGATCACGCAAAGCCGGCAGCGCGACTTCCAGTCCGTTGAGGCGGTAATACAAATCCTCGCGGAAGCTGCCGTCCTGCACGCGATCCAGCAAATTACGGTGGGTGGCACTGATGATCCGCACGTTTACCGCTTCCGGCTCGCCACCGATCGGCACCACCTGCCGGTCCTCCAGCACCCTGAGCAATCGCGTCTGCAGGGCCAGTGGCATGTCACCGATTTCATCGAGGAACAAGGTCCCTCCGTCGGCCTGTTGCAACTTGCCGCGCATGCCTTCCTTGCGTGCGCCGGTGAAGCTGCCGCCACGGTAACCGAACAGCTCGCTTTCGATCAGACTCTCGGGAATGGCCGCGCAATTGAGGGCGACGAAGGCTTTTTCCGCCCGCTGGCTGGCGTGGTGCACCGCTTTGGCGAAGGCCTCTTTGCCGGACCCGGTTTCGCCGTTGATCAGCAGCGGCACGTCGCGCTCGTACACGCGCAAGGCCTTGCGAAAGTCGGCCTGCAAGGTCACATCATCCAGGCAAATGCCCGACAGGCGCGGCGCCGGTGCAGCCTTGGGAGCAGGCTCCATTGGAATCGGCAGCGACCGCCGCGCCTCGCCGCGCAATACCGCGAACAGCTTGCGACCATCACGGGTACGCAATGGCCAACTGGCTGCGGCATTGATACTCGCCCGCCCCAGCAACTCATCGAGCGAGCAATCGAAAAACGCTTCCACCGGTTTACCCAGCAAGCCGCCGCGAATATGTCCCAGCAGGTTCAGCGCACTCTGATTGACCGCGCAGATACGCCCTTCCCCGTCGAACGCCAGCAACCCTTCGCTGAACAAACCGACGGACTCGGCCTGCAAGTGAAAACGCAGCAGCCATTGGTTGTCGAAGCAGCGCAGGAAGTAACAGCTCTCGATCATCTTCGCCGACAGATTGACCAGCGCCATGGTGTGGAACTGACTTTGCCGCGACACATCGCGGCGCGCCGACGACACGTCGAGCACCGCCAGCAATTCGCCATGGGGATCGAAGACCGGGCTCGCCGAGCAGGTCAGGCCGGTGTGGCGACCGCGAAAGTGTTCGTCCTGATGGATGGTCAGCGACTGACGCTCCACCAGGCAGGTGCCGATACCGTTTGTGCCTTCGCAGGCCTCGCTCCAGTCGGCGCCGAGCCAGAGCCCGGCACGCTCGAAAATCTGTCGTTCGGCAGGCGCGGTCACGCAATTGAGGATCACGCCGCGGGCGTCGGTCAGCAGCACTGCATGGCCGGCACCGGAGAGTTGCTGGTGCAGGCTGGTCATTTCATTGCCAGCGATGTGCAGCACTTGCTGCAAGCGTTCGCGACTTTCAAGGACACGACCGTGTTCCAGCACCGTCGGTGCGATGCTCAGGGCCGGGTCGAGGTGATAGTCCTCAAGGCAGCGCAGCCAGGAGCGGGCGATGGACGGATCACTGCCAGGGCCATGCAGGTGGGCCTTGCCCTGAGTGACGGTCAGAACCTGCTGGGCATGGCGACTCAAATGGTTGTCGTGCATTTCTTATTATTCTCCCCCCGAAAGGTTTACACGCTCCCTGTAGGAGCTGCCGCGTCAGTCCTTGTGATTGCCCGAGCATCCTCCAGCCGGGCCTGCATTGCAATGCCTGCAAGACCACCCGGTCACAAGCTGTGCCAGATGCGGTACAAAGTGTCACGCCAGCTGTACCGAAAGCGTCACAGGCGCACTCCATCCGTCCGACAAAAAATGCGCAAGGCCTTGATTTGCCTGAGCTGCAACGCACTGGCCCGCCCCTTGCTCTACGCTTATAGCAAGCGCACATGCGCGACTCCCTATAAGCACAAAAGCAAGGAGAGACCACCATGCGTTACGCTCACCCCGGTACTGAAGGCGCTATCGTTTCGTTCAAAGCCAAATACGGTAACTACATCGGCGGCGAGTTCGTCGCGCCTGTCAAAGGTCAGTACTTCACCAATACCTCGCCAGTGAATGGCCAACCGATTGCCGAATTCCCCCGCTCCACGGCCGAAGACATCGACAAGGCCCTGGACGCTGCCCACGCAGCCGCCGATGCCTGGGGCGCCACGTCCGCCCAGGCGCGCTCGCTGGTGCTGCTGAAAATCGCCGACCGCATCGAACAGAACCTCGAACTGCTGGCAATCACCGAATCCTGGGACAACGGCAAGGCCGTGCGCGAAACCCTCAACGCCGACATCCCGCTGGCCGCCGACCATTTCCGCTACTTCGCCGGCTGCATCCGCGCCCAGGAAGGCAGCGCCGCCGAAATCGACGGCAACACCGTGGCCTATCACATCCATGAACCCCTCGGCGTGGTCGGCCAGATCATCCCGTGGAACTTCCCGATCCTGATGGCCGCGTGGAAACTCGCTCCGGCCCTGGCTGCCGGTAACTGCGTGGTGCTCAAACCCGCCGAGCAGACCCCGCTGGGCATCACCGTGCTGGTCGAACTGATCGGCGACCTGCTGCCACCGGGCGTGCTGAACATCGTGCAAGGCTTCGGCAAAGAAGCCGGCGAAGCCCTGGCCACCAGCAAACGCATCGCCAAGATCGCCTTCACCGGCTCGACCCCGGTCGGCTCGCACATCATGAAATGCGCCGCCGAAAACATCATTCCGTCCACCGTGGAGCTGGGCGGCAAGTCGCCGAACATCTTCTTCGAAGACATCATGAAGGCCGAACCGTCCTTCATCGAGAAAGCCGCCGAAGGCCTGGTGCTGGCATTCTTCAACCAGGGCGAAGTCTGCACCTGCCCTTCCCGCGCTCTGGTGCAGGAGTCGATCTACGACGAGTTCATGGCCGTCGTGATGAAGAAAGTCCTGCAAATCAAACGCGGCGACCCGCTGGACACCGACACCATGGTCGGCGCCCAGGCGTCCGAGCAGCAATTCGACAAGATCCTTTCGTACCTGGAAATCGCCAAGGGCGAAGGTGCCGAGTTGCTGACCGGCGGCAAGGTGGAAAAACTCGAGGGCAACCTGGCGAGCGGCTATTACATCCAGCCAACGCTGCTCAAGGGCACCAACAAAATGCGTGTGTTCCAGGAAGAAATCTTCGGCCCGGTGGTGAGCATCACCACCTTCAAGGACGAAGCCGAAGCCCTGGCCATCGCCAACGATACCGAGTTCGGCCTCGGCGCCGGCCTCTGGACCCGCGACATCAACCGCGCCTACCGCATGGGCCGCGCCATCAAGGCCGGTCGTGTATGGACCAACTGCTACCACCTGTACCCGGCGCACGCCGCGTTCGGCGGCTACAAGAAGTCCGGCGTCGGCCGTGAAACCCACAAGATGATGCTTGATCACTATCAGCAGACCAAAAACCTGCTGGTGAGCTACGACATCAATCCGTTGGGCTTCTTCTAAAAACCGGGGCGCTACAGGTGTTTTTTGTGGCGCCCTTTCCACCGCTTTCGCGAGCAAGCCCGCTCCCACAGGGGTTTTGTGTAAACCCGCATCAGGTAACCGACACAAGTCCAATGTGGGAGCGGGCTTGCTCGCGAAGGCGTCCGTGATGACCCAACACACAAAGCCTGGCCGCTCTGGCACGGGCCTTGCGTACCCGTCATTCAGCGTTTCACCCAAGCCGTCACACCCGAAAGTCCAAAAGATCGAACAATAAAAAATAGAGAGGACTTATGACTACTTCTTCCACACAGCTCAAACCCACACTCGGCACCCTGCATCTATGGGGCATTGCCGTCGGCCTGGTGATTTCCGGCGAGTACTTCGGCTGGAGCTACGGCTGGGGCACCGCAGGTACCCTGGGTTTTCTCGTCACCGCATTGATGGTGGCGACGATGTACACCTGCTTCATTTTCAGCTTCACCGAACTGACGACGGCGATTCCCCACGCCGGCGGGCCATTTGCCTATAGTCGTCGGGCCTTTGGTGAAAAAGGCGGGTTGATCGCCGGCATCGCTACCCTGATCGAGTTCGTCTTTGCCCCACCGGCCATCGCCATGGCCATCGGTGCCTACCTCAACGTGCAATACCCGGAACTGGACCCGAAGATCGCCGCCGTTGGCGCCTATTTCGTGTTCATGGGCCTGAATATCCTCGGCGTTAGCATCGCGGCCACCTTCGAACTTGTGGTCACCGTGCTGGCCGTCGCTGAATTGCTGGTGTTCATGGGCGTGGTCGCCCCGGGATTCAGTTTCAGTAATTTCGTACTGAACGGCTGGTCGGGTGCCAATGAGTTCACGATGGGCTCGATTCCTGGCATCTTCGCCGCCATTCCCTTCGCGATCTGGTTCTTTCTCGCTATCGAAGGCGCAGCCATGGCCGCCGAGGAAGCCAAGGACCCGAAACGCACCATCCCCAGGGCCTACGTCAGCGGCATTCTGACCCTGGTGTTCCTGGCCATTGGTGTGATGGTGATGGCGGGCGGCGTCGGCGACTGGCGCCAACTGTCGAACATCAACGATCCGCTGCCCCAGGCAATGAAGGCCGTGGTCGGCAATAATTCGACCTGGATGCACATGCTGGTGTGGATCGGTCTGTTCGGCCTGGTGGCGAGTTTCCACGGGATCATTCTTGGCTATTCACGCCAGTTCTTCGCCCTGGCTCGCGCTGGCTACTTGCCCAAAGGCCTGGCCAAACTCTCGCGCTTCCAGACGCCGCACCGGGCCATTCTGGCCGGTGGCGTGATCGGCATTGCGGCCATCTACAGCGATGGCCTGGTCAATCTGCAAGGCATGACCCTGACGGCGGCGATGATCACCATGTCGGTATTCGGCGCCATCGTGATGTACATCATCAGTATGCTGAGCCTGTTCAGACTGCGTAAAACCGAGCCGAACCTGGAACGCACCTTCCGTGCGCCAGGCTATCCGATCGTACCGGGGATCGCGCTGTTCCTGGCAGTGGTGTGCCTGGTGGCGATGGCGTGGTTCAACACCTTGATCGGCCTGATCTTCCTCGGGTTCATGATCGCCGGTTACCTGTACTTCCAGTTGACCGCCCGGCAGCGCTCCGAAGCACCGGCGGACGCTATGCTCGAAGGTATCTAGATGCACCGGTGCCGGGCCCGCTGCCCGGCGCCTGCATGATTGAAGTGCACGCAGCTCCCACAGAAAGAGCAGATTGCAGTCATTATTGGAGGACACCGCCCCATGGCCACATTCGCCCATACCGTCGGCGCCCAGACTTACCGCTTCGACAGCCTCAAGGACGTGATGGCCAAGGCCAGCCCGGCCCGCTCCGGAGACTTTCTGGCCGGCGTCGCCGCGCTCAACGATGGCGAGCGGGTGGCCGCACAGATGGCTTTGGCCGACACTCCGCTAAGCCACTTTCTGCAGGAAGCACTGATTCCCTACGAATCCGATGAAGTGACGCGCCTGATCATCGACACCCACGACAAAAAGGCCTTCGCGGTCGTCAGCCACCTCACCGTCGGCGGTTTTCGCGACTGGCTGCTCAGTGATGCCGCCGATGAACAGGTCCTGCGCGCCCTGGCACCCGGCCTGACGCCGGAAATGGCCGCCGCCGTATCAAAGATCATGCGTGTGCAGGATCTGGTGCTGGTGGCACAAAAAATCCGCGTGGTCACGCAGTTTCGCGGCACCCTGGGTCTGCGCGGGCGCCTGTCCACGCGACTGCAACCGAACCACCCCACCGACGAACCGGCCGGCATCGCCGCGAGCATTCTCGACGGCCTGCTGCACGGCAATGGCGACGCGATGATCGGCATCAACCCGGCCACCGACAGCATCGCCTCGATTTGCGCGATGCTGGAGATGCTCGACGCAATCATCCAGCGCTACGAAATCCCGACTCAGGCTTGTGTGCTGACCCATGTCACCACGTCGATCGAAGCGGTCAATCGCGGCGTCCCATTGGACCTGGTGTTCCAGTCGATCGCTGGCACCGAAGCGGCCAATGCCAGTTTTGGCATCAACCTGAGTGTGTTGAAGGAAGGCTATGACGCCGGATTGAGCCTGAATCGCGGCACCCTGGGCCAGAATCTGATGTACTTTGAAACCGGCCAGGGCAGCGCGCTGTCGGCCAATGCTCACCATGGCGTCGATCAACAAACCTGCGAAACCCGCGCCTATGCCGTCGCGCGTCACTTCAACCCGTTTCTGGTCAACACCGTTGTCGGCTTTATCGGTCCGGAATACCTGTACAACGGCAAACAGATCATCCGCGCTGGCCTGGAGGACCACTTCTGCGGCAAATTGCTCGGTGTGCCCATGGGGTGCGACATCTGCTACACCAACCACGCCGAAGCTGACCAGGACGATATGGACACCCTGCTGACCCTGCTGGGTGTCGCCGGGATCAACTTCATCATGGGCATCCCGGGTTCCGACGACATCATGCTCAACTACCAGACCACCTCGTTCCACGATGCGCTCTACGCCAGGCAGACCCTGGGGTTGAAGCCCGCGCCGGAGTTCGAGCAGTGGCTGGCGAAAATGGGCATCTTCACTCAATCGGACGGCAGGATTCTCTTCGGTGACAGCCTGCCGCCGGCCTTTCGGCAGGCCTTGGCGCAATTGGGATGAGCAATGACATGGATAAACTACCCTTCGATCCCCACAACCCATGGCTGGAACTGCGACGCCTGACACCGGCGCGAATTGCCCTGGGCCGAACCGGCACCAGCATTCCCACCCGCGCGCAACTGGACTTCCAGTACGCTCACGCCCAGGCACGGGATGCGGTGCACTTGCCGTTCGATCACGCGGCACTCAACTCACAACTGGCCGAACGCGGACACCAAAGCCTTTTGCTGCACAGCGCAGCGATCGACCGCAACAGTTACCTGCAACGCCCGGACCTGGGACGAAAGCTGAGTGACGAGTCGGCAAAGACCCTGCGTGATTACGCTGCGGCGCATCCTGGCGGGATCGATCTGGTGATTGTGATCGCCGACGGCCTGTCGGCACTGGCCGTTCATCGCCACACCCTGCCCTTTCTGGCACGCCTCGAAGAACAGATTACAGCCGAAGGCTGGACTGTTGCGCCGGTGATATTGGTGGAACAGGGGCGCGTGGCGATCGCTGACGAAATCGGTGAGTTACTGGGTGCGAAAATGACCGTCATCCTCATCGGCGAACGCCCTGGCCTCAGCTCTCCGGACAGCCTGGGATTATATTTCACCTACAATCCCAAGGTCGGCCTTACCGATGCCTACCGTAATTGCATCTCCAACGTGCGGCTCGAAGGCCTGAGTTATGGCATGGCGGCACACCGTTTGCTGTATTTGATGCGCGAAGCCTGCCGACGGCAGTTGTCAGGGGTCAATCTGAAGGATGAAGCACAGGTTCAGACCCTGGAGTCGGACGCGGGAGCCGACATGAAAGATAATTTCCTGCTTGGGCCGCCGAATGCCTGAACCGCTTCCGCATTGCACATTCGTACCAGTTTAAGGCAGGATCGTGGCACGGCCGCCAAGGGTTTCCCATCGCCGTCAGAGACGTAAGACAGCCACTTGAAGACGAGACCTACCATGCGGATTATTCAAGCGACCCTCGAACACCTGGACCTGCTGACCCCGTTGTTCGTCAGATATCGCGAGTTTTATGGCTCCCTGCCGTATCCGGACTCGTCCCGGGCGTTCCTCGAAAAACGCCTGCGTCGCAAGGAGTCGGTGATCTACCTGGCGCTGTCCGATGACGACAGCAACAAGCTGATGGGCTTCTGTCAGCTTTATCCGAGCTTCTCCTCGCTGTCACTCAAACGCGTGTGGATCCTCAACGATATTTATGTCGCAGAGGACGCCCGCCGCCAGTTGGTGGCCGACAACCTGATCCGTACCGCGAAAAAAATGGCCAAGGAAACCAATGCCGTACGCATGCGCGTTTCCACCAGCAGCAACAACGAAATCGCGCAGAAAACCTACGAGTCCATCGGATTCAAGGTAGACACCGAATTCAAGAACTATGTGCTGCCGATCAGCGACGAACTCTGAATCACCTGCATCCTGCTCGCGATGGCATCGCGAGCAGGCTCGCTCCCGTTCGTTATCAAACATCAGCCCTGTCATGACATTCCCCGGTACAATCTCGACGCGATTTTCACCAGTCGCCTCGTATAATTCCGATATTCCCGGCTTGTAAGAAAAACTACCCCTATCCGTAGTCTTACGCGAAGTCATCCGCACAGGCCTGTAGAGTCGGGCCAATACCACAGGTGCTATCCATGGATTTCAACCCGATCGACATTGTCCTGCATCTCGACGTCTACCTCGACATGCTTGTAGCCAACTACGGGGCATGGATCTACGCCATTCTGTTCATGGTGATCTTTTGTGAAACCGGCCTGGTGGTCATGCCCTTCCTGCCGGGCGACTCCCTGCTGTTCATCGCCGGCGCCGTGGCGGCCGGTGGCGGCATGGACCCGGTACTGCTCGGCGGCCTGCTGATGCTGGCGGCGATTCTGGGCGACAGCACCAACTACATCATCGGACGAACGGCGGGTGAAAAACTGTTCAGCAATCCGAACTCGAAGATTTTCCGCCGCGACTACCTGCAACAAACCCACGACTTCTACGACAAGCATGGCGGCAAAACCGTGACTTTGGCGCGCTTCCTGCCCATCATCCGGACCTTTGCCCCCTTCGTCGCCGGTGTGGGGAAAATGCCCTATCCGCGCTTCTTCGCCTTCAGCGTGCTGGGCACCATCCTGTGGGTCGGTGGCCTGGTGACACTCGGTTATTTCTTCGGCAACGTACCGTTCATCAAGAAGAACCTGTCGCTGCTGATTGTGGGCATCATCCTGTTGTCGCTGGTGCCGATGATCATCGGCATGGTGCGTAGCCGCCTTGCCGGCTCGAGCTCCAAAGCCGAATCGCGCTGACACGATGTGGTCCCTGAGCGCCTGGCGTCGCCGACGCACCCTGGCCAGGCACCCGATTGCCGATGACATGTGGCAACGGGTGCGCCATCACCTGAGCTTTCTCGATGGCATCAGTGCCGCCGAAGACCAATGGCTGCGCGAAGCCTGCGTGCTGTTCCTCGAAGACAAGCACCTGAGCGCCCTGCCCGGTGTCGAACTGCATCAGGAGCAACGCTTGCTGCTCGCTGCCCAGGCGCAATTGCCGCTGCTTCACCTCGGCGACCTGAACTGGTATCAGGGCTTCCACGAAATCATTCTCTACCCCGATGACTTCCTCAGCCCCCAACGCCATCGCGACGCCAGCGGCGTCGAGCATGAATGGGACGGTGAGCACAGCGGTGAAGCCTGGCAGCAAGGCCCGATCATCCTCGCCTGGCCCGGCGTCATGGCCAGCGGAGGCTGGGAAGGCTACAACCTGGTGATCCACGAACTGGCGCACAAACTCGACATGCTCAACGGTGACGCCAACGGCCTGCCGCCATTGCATCCCGACATGCGGGTCAGCGACTGGGCCAAGGTCATGCAAGAGGCCTACGACGACCTTGATCGGCAACTGGAACGCAATCCCGACGCTGAAACCGCCATCGACCCGTACGCCGCCGAAAACCCTGCCGAGTTCTTCGCCGTCACCAGCGAATACTTTTTCAGCGCCCCGGATTTGCTGCACGAGGCTTATCCACGGGTGTACCAGCAGCTGAAGCTGTTCTATCGCCAGGACCCGCTGGCGAGGTTGAAGCAACTTCAGGCGCATGACCCTGTCTATCAGGCACACCAGTGAGCGCCATACGACTTCTGGTACATGGCGTCGACACAGGAATATGCCTATAATCGCCGCCACTTTTTGGTCAATCCGGCCAAGTGTTTCTGGTCAACTAACGGGGGCAACGCCCAATGAGCTACAGCAAGATTCCGGCTGGCAAAGACCTGCCGAACGACATCTACGTCGCGATCGAGATTCCGGCCAACCACGCGCCGATCAAGTACGAAATCGACAAAGACAGCGATTGCCTGTTCGTTGACCGTTTCATGGCCACCCCAATGTTCTACCCGGCCAACTACGGTTACATCCCGAACACCCTGGCTGACGACGGTGATCCCCTCGACGTGCTGGTCGTGACCCCTTACCCGGTTGCTCCTGGTTCGGTGATCCGCGCTCGCCCGGTCGGCATCCTGAACATGACCGACGACGGCGGCGGCGATGCCAAAGTCATCGCAGTTCCGCACGACAAGCTGTCCCAGCTGTACGTCGACGTCAAGGAATACACCGACCTGCCAGCACTGCTGATCCAGCAGATCGAGCACTTCTTCGCGAACTACAAAGATCTCGAAAAAGGCAAATGGGTGAAGATCGAAGGCTGGGCCGGTGCAGACGCCGCCCGCGACGCGATCACCAAGTCGGTTGCAGCCTATAAAGGTTAAGAGAAGCCGCGAGCTTCCAGCGACAGGCTGCAAGAAAAAACCCCGGTATATCCGGGGTTTTTTGTGGGCACTTGATAAGGGTTTTAAACAGGACGTTTAGTCTTGTCCGGCCTTGGTTTTTGCCTGTTTAAAACTCCTCAAGAACGTCTTACATCCGGTCGTAAATTACCCACAAAATTTGAACGAGGCGTTTATTCAAACCCCTACCAGCCGCCAGTAGACTCGCGTTCATGAAAAAGAACACTAGCGGCCCACGCTTTAAAGCGCTCCTCGAAGCAGCGAACATCACGACCACCGGATTTGCCGACTTTCTGGGTACGGCTCCGCAAAATGTACATAACTGGTACACCCGCGGCGTGCCCGCCCATTGCATGGAAGAAGTCGCCCGAAAACTCTCCGTCAGCAGCGACTGGCTGAAAACCGGCGAAGGCTCGAAAGACGCCCAGCACCTGCGTCTGATCGAGGAGTCCGGCAATACCTTCGACGCCCAGACCATCCGCGGTATCTATACGGTCATCGAGCCAGTCGACGTCGAACTGCCTTTCTACAAAGAAGCTGTCATCGCCCCGGGATCCAACAAAACCCACGTCATAGAAGATCCCGAGACATCCATCCGCCTGCCCCGCAGCCATCTCGATTCACTGGAAATCAACCACGCCGACGCCATCTGCGCCTTCATGAGCGGCAACAGCATGGGGGAAAAAATTGAAGACGGTTCAACCCTGGCGATTGACCGTGGCCTGACCCAGATTGTCGATGGCGAGATTTACGCCATCGAACATGACGGCATGCTGCGCATCAAGTACCTGCACCGACTACCGGGCAACTCCCTGCGACTGCGCAGCCACAACCGCGCCGAATACCCGGATGAAATCTTCCGGGCGGCACAAATCGATGAGCAGAACATCAGGGTACTGGGTTGGGTATTCTGGTGGTCGACCCTGAACAAACGGCGGCCGGCGGTGCCCTTTCTTTAAACGCGCCACAACGCCCATCGGCCATCCACCCAGGTGGCCGAACAGCTCTGCACGGCACTTCCCGCTGGGAATTTGCGCCAAACCTGCGTATGCTGCGCACCACATTTGCGCATCCACCCGCACCGCGGCTCAGATGCGCTGACCTGACAGATGACTTTCTCACCAGGTCCCACAGCCGGACGCAAGATCCGGGTGTACGTTTTGAAGGCTGGCGCGGTTTACCAAAAATGATCCAAGCCAGTCCCCGAGAAGCCGGCCACAAGCCGGCTTTTTAATGCCTGAGATCCACGTAGGTGTGTGTGTGTGGCACCAACGATCTGTGCCGTCCATGGCTCACGCCTATAGCCAGGCAGCCTCACAGAGCGTCTCCGCCCGATTGAGCATCAATTGGGTCGCTTCCTCGGCTTGATCTGGCGGGTACTTGTACATAAAAAATCCGGAACCTGGTTAGGAGGCTCCGGATTTTTCTGCTGATCAAGGATTCAAACTTCCATAACTGAACAGCTTTGATGAAATGGTCAGGGTCGTTTAGAACCTTGGCTCGATGAGGGGCTATTTGCCCCCCACATTCAAAGTATGAAGTCCGAAGTCGAGAGGCTCGTGACGCCGGTGATCTGAATGGCGAACTCGGCGGTGTTGTCCGCATCCGTGTTGCCGTAGAGCACGCCATTGGCAACCTTCAATTGCCCGGCAGCAGTAAAGGCGGTCGTGCTACCAATGATCGCGTAAAAGGCGTCATTGGCGGTCGTGGCGGTGTTGGCATCCAGCGTCGACAGGTCAATCTTGTCGCTACCGCGCACGAAGTCGCTGATGACATCCCAGGTGGAGCTGATCGTCCCTGTCTCCAACAACGAATTGAAGTCGAAAATATCGCTGCCAGCGCCGCCGGTGAGGGTGTCCTTGCCTAGTCCGCCCGTTAACACGTTGGCTGCCGCATCGCCTTTGAGCGTATCGGCGTAGCTGGATCCGGTGAGATTTTCGATGGAGAGGAGGCGATCGACTCCTGCACCGAGTGTATTCTGGGAGGCAGTCTTAATGTTCAGATCGACCTTGACCCCGGAAGCTGCCCCCTCGTAGGTGGCCGTGTCCACGCCGCTACCCCCGTTTATGGTGTCATTGCCAGCCGCACCACGCAGGACGTCATTACCAAGTCCACCACTGAGTGTATCGTCGCCATTGCCACCATCGAGGCTGTTGTTATAGGCATTGCCCACCAGGCGATCGTTCGCGTAACCGCCAATAACGTTTTCGATATTGAGAATTCGATCATCCTCGTAACGGGATGCCTGGACACGCTGCTCGCCCGTGAGGTTGAGATCGACGTTGAGCGTCAATCCCTCTGCTGCGTAGGACAGGGTATCGATGCCCTCACCGCCGTCCAGGAAGTCGTCGCCAAGGCTGCTGATCAGCAAGTCATTACCGGTGCCGCCCGATAACACGTCGTCGCCCAGGCCGCCATTCAGCGTATCGTTACCGACGCCGCCCTTGAGGATGTCATTGTTGTCGCCACCATCGAGCTTGTCGTCGCCAATGCCGCCCTCCAGTGTGTCGTTACCATTGCCACCGAACAAACTATCGTTACCGCTGCCACCCACAAGCAGGTCGTAACTATCGCCCCCCTCCAGGGTGTCAGCGCCGCCTTCGCCGAACAGGCGATCGTGGGACGAGGAGCCAACGAGACGGTTGTTGCCAAGGCCGCCGAACAAATCGCTACTGCCGGTGGCGAACTGATTTGTGTTGGCCGTGCTCGTATTGAGGAGCAGATTGGTCGTTGTCAGGTCGGCAACCGATACTCCCGTGAGCACCAGCTCAGCCGAGTAGCCGCCGTACCTATTTGTGATGACGTCGCCACCTTTGTCGTTCACCGCCTCAACCAAGCGCTTGAGGCTTTCGATATCACTGATCCCGAAACTGCGGACATCGAGCTTGTCCTGCTCCGCGAGACTGAAATCGATGACTCGGGTCGAGTCGTAGTAATTGCTCGCCCGCTGAGCGATGAATACGTCGCTACCAGCCCCGCCGATGAGCTCATCCCTCCCAGTGCCACCGTTCAGGATATCGTTGCCACTACCGCCTTCGAGCACATCTTCATCGGCGCCACCGTTCAGGGTATCGTTGCCGGCACCACCGACCAAAAGGTCATTCCCATTCATGCCGAAGAGGGTGTCATTGCCGCTTTCGCCAAAAAGGCGGTCGCTGGACGAGGAACCTGTAAGCCTGTCATTACCCAACCCTCCGAACAGGTCGCTCCTGGAGGTTGCGGTCAGCGTATCGTCTTTGACGGTCGTATTGAGAAGCACATTGGACGCGTCCAACTCCCCGATCCCGGTGGCCCAAAGATTGTTCAGCGTGGTCTTCGAATAATAACCGTTAGTATTGATTGTGAATAAAAGCTTGTCATCGTAGTTGACTTCAAACAGGCGATTAAGTGTCTCGATGTCGGAGATACCGACCTGACGAAGATCCAGCCGGTCTGCGGATACGTCAAAATCCGTGATGGTTTGCCCTATATAACTGGCTCCACGATTTATGACGAAAGTATCTGCCCCTGCGCCGCCTGTAAGGACGCTATTACTGCTAGTGCCCGCGTCCAGGATATCGTTGCCGTTGCCGCCATCCAGGGCGTCCGACCCACTGCCACCATAGATCGTATCGTTACCATCATTGCCATAAATGCTATCGTCACCCGTTCCGCCATAAATAACTTCGGCGATGTTGGCGCCATAAATTATATCATAGCCGGTGGTTCCATAGATGGTGGACCCGGTTACCGTTTTTCCATTAACTGTTGCCATTTAGACTCTCCTGTCTTTACTGCTAAAAAAGCGGCTTCTGCCACAGGCTAAACTTCAAGCAGTAACTCGAGGCGCAACCAATCCTCGTACATGCTCATGTCAAACTCTTGCTTGGTTTAAAAAATCGGTGCGCATACTATTCTCAATCCGGCTCAACTTGCGTGGTTACAGTCCAAAGCCGACATTGGCGACTAGCCAGGTTCGATCAATAGTCGACTATTAGATGTATCTACGAAACCAAGGGGATTTACTGCGCCCGTTCACAGATGGCTGATGGCAAGTTGGGGGGCGTAGAGGCTTTTTGACTCCATTTCAGTACGCCTGACTACCCCGACCTCATTGTTCAGAATGGATCAGCAGCAATTTTTTCGGCTGTTCTCATGCAGTCCCTATGCCGAGATAATATCAAAACGATATTACTAAGAGCATGGACTCTGTCAAGTGGATTACACATGGAGGATAAGTTCAAGGCTGCCTGCCTGCTCAAAGGGGCGGATGAGCAGGAGGCGGTTCAGATTGCTGAACGCATCCGCCAAGCGTTTTCCCGGCTGTCGCTGCTGGAGCCGGGGATGCTCAGTGTCAGTACCGGCGTCGTCACCACCGGCGAGTCGGGCTACGAGCTTTCGAGCCTGCTTTCACAGGCCAATGAAGCGCTGTATGGCGCCAAGGATCACGGGCGCAATCGTGTGCAAACGCTGCGCAAGTTGTACCTCAACCTCACGGATAGCTGAACGACTTCACCAACGTCAACTCCCCCACCGCCCGCATCGGTACCAGGAACGTCTCCATCTTTTCACTCGGCGTCCCCTCCTCGGTAATCACCGTCACCTGCGCGGTGGTCAGTGCTTGCACCGCGTCTTCCTGCCCCTGTTCATCACTGCTGTAGCCGCCACCGAAGTAGTTCACATACACCAGATACTGGCCCTTGATCGGTGCGGGCATGGCGAAGATTTCCGGGCCGTAGCCGGTCGTGACGTCGACGTCGAGCGCTGCGCCGTTGGGGACGATGCGGTCGCCGTACCAGATGTGCGCGCCGTCGGGGGTGATGAGGTGCAGGTCGAGGTCGGTGTTGTCGCTGTCCCATGCCAGTAACACACGTAACTTGGCCGGGGTCGCACCGCCGCTGCTGTTGAGAAATTGCGTGCGGTGACGTTGTTGGCCATCGGGGTTGCGAACTTCGACGCTGTTGCTGCCGTTGGGGAATGAGAACGGGCGATCGAAGCGGCCGGCCGGGTCGATTTTCAGCGGCATGCTCACCCCGTTGACGATCAGCCGGCCGGGCTCTGTGGATTTCGCTGTGGCTTTGATCTGGCCGCTGATGCGTGCGGTGTTGGCCTGCCCTGCCGGGGTGTTGACCGACGAAGCCGGGTAGTTGACGACCTGCCGGAAGCTTTCCCCCTCGCCCTCGGGCGCGCCGGTGCGCCAGCCGCCTGCGGGGGTGTCGAGTTTGACGCTGTCCGCCGCCATCACTGATGGCAACGCCAGCAGCGAGCAGAGACACAGCAAGACCTGTGGATAACGGAGTTTCATGGCCTATTCCAGCAAGAGGTGGCGGGCGAGCCCTTCGATGTAGGTTTCATCCTGGCCGTTGGGGTGTGCCTCGAAGGCCAGGTGCAGGTATTCGTGGGTCAGGTCGAGGCGGTCTTGCAGCGTCAGCACGCCACGCACGTAGATACGCTGGCGTTCGCGGTCGACATAGGGGCGTCCGAAGGCCAGGCGGCATACGGCGAAGGTGCTGACTTCGTTGTAGCCGACCTCGCCTTCCAACCGCACACGCCAGCCGCGCCGTTGTTTCTGCAGCCAGTCTTGTGCGGCGGGCAACGCTTCGCAGGACGCGACCGGGTTGTCCCAGCGACTGAGACTGGCGCGTGGGTAGGCGTGCAGCAGAATGGCGTCGTAGCGCTGGCCGGCACGGGCCTGTTCGACGGCTTGCTGCCAGGACAGTTTGTCCGGGCCGGGTTGATCGGAATGATAGGTAACGGTGCTGCCGGCCAGGACCAGGTCGCTGGTCCATGCGGCGATGTCGCGTGACCCAGACGATGCCGGACGCGGCGCGACCCGCTGACGGTTGCTGCTGTCATCGATGCTCAGGCAATCACCACTGCGCGTGGCGTTTTGCAGCAGGTACGTGCGGATGGCCACCGCGAGGGCTTTGGCGGCCTCGACCGGCTCGGCAGTGGCTTCGCGCTGGAGCACACGGGCGACGTACTCTTCGCGATCCAGCCGGGCGACGAGCTTGTCGTTCAGCAGAAAGAGTTCGCCATCGCTGTGGATATCCAGCGCATTGCCGTTGGCGAATTCGACGCGGTAGTCACCCTGTAACGCCCCGGAGGACACCACACTGCCCTGTGACAGCACACGCCGAAGTGGATAGCGGGAGAACAGATCAACTTCTACGCACTTCCCTGCATCCGCAGGCCAGGCAACAGGAATCACCGTGGACAATGCCTGGGCGTAATCACGCAGTACCCGCTGACTGGTGCCCCGCCCCCCGGCCCAGACTGGTGCACCATCCGCCGTCCAACCGGCAAATCCGCCCTGGCGTGACGTGGCATCCTGATCCGCCAACCAGCTCCAGGTCTTCACCCGCAGGCGGCTTCCGAGTTCGCCGACGACTTGGCCATCAGCAGCATTGAGCACCACATCGAGCAACACACGTCGGGCTTGATCCTGTGCCGGCAGTACCGACAGCACTTTCAGCAGCTGTGCCACCGAAACCCGGGTAGCCGGTTGCAACGAAGGCAAATCCAGCAACCATGGCGGTGCCTGCCGTGCCTGCCAATAGGCTCGCCAGTCGGCCTCGCGGATGCCCAGTCGCGCGGGTTCGAAATACAGACCGCATGACTTCACCAACGCCTGATCGCGCTCGATCCTGCCGCCCGCCGTGCAGCAATAGACTTCTTCCTTCGAGTGGCCGCGACATTCGTAAGCCGGCTCACGCGCACCGGTATCGACCAGCCAGGCGTAGACGAACAACTTCCACACACTGCCCAGTGGTGTCTGCAAGGTCTGCGGCAGTGGCTCGCGGGCGATCACCTGAGTTCGGCTCAACGACAGCAAATCGCCCTTGAAGGCCAGGCGCAGCGGTTCGTCCTGTGCTGTCGCCAGCACAGGGATCAAACACAGCAGCCACCCCAGCAGCATCCTGTGCACGTCAGTGAACCGTGACCTGGCCAAGGGCTGCCTTTTGTTCCATCGCCTGATGCTGCGGCGCATACACCTGAGTGAATCGCACCGGCGGCAAGTTGAACTGCCCCTTCTGTGAGAAACGCACCAGATGCCGCAGGCGCAATTCGCCACTCAAGGCATCGACCGGAACGGCGTAAGCCATTTGCCCCGGCTCGAAACGCGCCTTCTCCAGCGATGTCGGTTCGCTGCCAGCCTTGCCCATGAGCTTAATGCCCCAGGTCGTGCGCTCGACATCAGCGCCCGGTGGCAGCGGCACTTCCAGCAGGCCGTAGCGCAGCGGTCTGGTAGCTTTGCTAGTGACGATCACTTCGTCGAGATAGAGGCTGTCGCTGGACAGCGGCGCGTTGCCGACTGCTTCGAGTTTGAAGGTAAACGCTTCATCCCCCGACACCAATCGCGACAGGCGACGGGTGATGGTCACGGCCATCGGATCGACCGTCGGCTGCTGGCTCCGGTAGCTCAATGCAGCGCGCAGCGGACGCTCCTGAACCCCGTTGAGCGTCAATACCGCCGGCACTGGCACGCCCCCCTGCCACGTCCAATACATCTCACCAGAAACCCCGTACTGTTTCTTCCAGCCTTCACCCGGGGCCAATGCAATGGTGGGCGATGCCTGCTCGATGCTGCGTTGCAGCCAGGTGAGCGCCAATGCCCGTTCCAGGGTCGATTGCTGCGGCAACAGGCGTTGCAGCAACGCCTGTGCGTGAGCCTGATCGAAGGGTTGCAGCGACAGGTTCAGCGCTTCGGCAAACGGCTGGGAACTGGCCGCCAGACGTTGCTGCGCGTCGGCCAGTTGCCGGTTGAACGCATCCGGCAGAACGACCTTCGCCTGCCTGGCCAGCGAGGCCGTCAGCACTCGCGCGGAAGCCAGCCCCAGGGCTGAATCCGGGTCGCTCATGACGAGGCTGTCTTCACCGCCTTCCATCAGATTCGCGGCACTGCCCTCGCCCGCTTTCGCCAGGTCATCCATCAAACCGCTGAGCAAGGTGTTGACCGGCAACTGCATCTGCCTGGCGAACGACAGGATCAGCGCCCGCTGCAGCAGCGGTGTGTTGTTCGCCTGTTTGGCATAGACCTCCAGCACCCGCTGCCAGTGTTCCGGCGGCAGGCTCAGGTCCAGCACCCGACTGGCGTGCCAGTCGGCGTAATAGGCGTAGGCGGTGAGGAACGCGTCCGGCTCGCCGTCCATGCCCCACCAGGTGAAGCTCGCCGAAGGACCGGCCATTTGTACCAGGCGCAGGCGACTGTTTTGCATGATCAGGCGCAAGCGATCGCGGATCTGCGGATTCGCCGCCAGCGTCGGGTAGGCGATGCTCAATGGTAGCAGGCGACTGGCAGTCTGCTCGACGCCACCGTAGGGGTAGCTCAACAGATCGTCGAGGGCAGAACGGAACAACGCTTGCGGACTGTCATCCAGGCGCAGGCGAATATCGGTCGCGTCTGCCGGCAGAGTCAGCGGTGTATCGCCGCTGCTCACATCGAGACTCTGGGATTGCGTCACCCGCCAGCCTTCACCGGTCGCGCTCAGGTGCACCGTCAACGCGTCAGCGGTTTTGCCGTCCTGCACCAGTTCGGCGCTCCACTCGCCATTGGCCAGTTCAAACGCCGGCAACGGGATGTAGTTGATGCCGCTGTTCAGGGTGACAGGTACGCGCTGTTCGTTGCCGGCGTAACGGCTCACCAGTTCGGCCTTGAGCGGTTTCTCGGCCTGACTGAAGGCGAACACACCGAGGTCCGGTTTGTCGCCGGTACGGAATCGGCTCGGCCCGCTCCACTTCAGGTACAGCGGTTTTTCCGAGCGTACGAATTGCTTCTTCTGTCCGACCTGACCGTCATCGGCGATGGCCCTGGCGGTGATGCGCCAGCGGGTCAGTGAGTCGGGCATCTTGAAGGTGAAGCGGGTTTTGCCGTTGGCGTCGGTCAGCAATTCTGGCTGCCACGTCGCCGTGTCGACATCCTCGCGACGCGGCCGCTCCAGCACCTTCACGCCGCGCTCACTGCGATTGGCTTTGCCCGGTGCACCGGGGCTGCCCGGCAAGGCGACGTCATAACTGATGAACGACAAACTGGCGCTGGTGCGCACGTTGTTGCGCCGCGGGTGATAGAAGAACTGGTCGATGCTCGGCGCCACTTCCGGTTGTAGCGCGTAGACCATTTCATCGACCACGCTGACCGTCAGGTGCGCCGGGATCGGCTTACCGGCAAATTGAGTCGTCAGGTCTACCGAGACGGTTTCGCCCGGCTGGTAGGTGTCTTTATCGGTGGCAATGACCACGTCGATCTGAGGTGTTACCACCTTGATGCCGGCGTTCTGGAAACTGTACTGACCGCCCTTGGTGTACAGCACCGAGAAGGTCAGGTTCGGCGCGAAGCCGTCCTTCACCGGGATGCGCGCACGGTATTGGGTATCGCTGAGTTTTTCCGTCTTCAGCCAGTCACCGCCCCTGGACAGCAGCGCGGTCGCCTCGACCTTGTCCCGCTCCAGCGACAACAAGGCATCGTTGACCGGTTCCGGGAAAGTAATCAGCGCCAGCGCTTCATCGCCGGTGATGTACTCGGGCTTGTCGAGGACGATTTCCACGGTACCGGGTACGGCTTTGACACCTTCGCCGGTGACCGAATGCCCGGTGGCGCCGACCACGCGACCGTGGTCATCCTTGAGTGTCAGGTTGTAGGTGCCTGGCCGGTCAAAGGCCAGGGTGAAACCTTTGTCGGTTGCCGTGAGTTTGCCTTCGCCGCTGCTCTGGTCTTCCAGACGTACCCAGCCGTAGCTGCCCGGTGTAACGGCTTGCGCCTGCTCGCCTTCGCGGGTGTAGCTGAACGCAACCTTGTCGCCCACCGCGCTGAAGCGTCGGGGCGCGCTCAAGCGGAAGTTCGCCGCGCCACGGTCGATGAGGATTTCCTTGGTGGTCTTGACCCGATACGCCGCGCCGTCGCTGGCGAATACGGTCAGCATGTAGCGACTCGGCTTGTCGGCGGCGGGCAGGTCGAGCGTTGCATTACCCTTGGCGTCGGTGCTCAGTTCGGTACTGGTCAGCTCCACCGGAAATTGCCCGAGATATTGCAGTTCGTTGTCGACCATCAACAGCTGTTGGGCGCGCAGGCTCAGGCTCAATTTCGCATTGGCCACCGGTTTGCCGTCCGGGTACAGCAGCACCAGGTTGCCCTTGACCGGCTCGCCGGTGCGGTAATCCTGCTTGGCCAGATTGAGCGAAATCTCGAAGTGCGGCTTGATGTATTCAGCGACGCGGAAGGCGCTGCTGTAGGTCTGGTCCTTGTAGGTGAAACGCAGTTCATAACCACCGGCCACGGCATTGTCCGGCAACTGGAAGCGGCCCTGGGTGCCGGCCCTGGAATTGAGCTTCAGATCGAGGGATTGCAGCGCCGTGCCGGTGGCATCGAGCACGCTCACATTGACGTCGGCGGCGCTTGGCTGCACCGAGTCCCGCGCGTTCTTGAATTCACGTCCGACGATTTTCAGCGACACCCAATCCCCCGGTCGATACAGCGGCCGGTCGGTGAAGGCATAGAGTTTGGTGTCGTAGATTTCACTGTCGTAGTAGAAATTCTCGGAGACGAACACCCCGCCCTCTTCGTCTTCACCGATCACGAAGGAGCGCTCGGGGCTGACGTGTTTCAAGCGCAGCAAGCCGTCGCTATCCGTGGCGCCGCTGCTCATCACACCCAGGCCGTCGGTCCACAGCACATTGACCTTCGGCACCGAGCTGCCTTCGTGTTTGCGCGCGGCCCACACCAGCAATTCGTCACCGGCAATCTTGCTCACCGCCACGGTGTTGGAGACGAACACCATGGTGGTCGCGCGGTACTTGCCGATCAGCGCTTCCACCAGATAAAGACCCGGTTTGAGAGTGCCCAACGGGATGTACACATTGCCCGGTGCGACACTGACAAACTCGCTGGAAGATCCGGCCAGGTTCACCCCCGCCGGTGGCTGGATCGGCTTGGCCTGCCACAACGGGTAACGGAACTGGCTGACCACCGGCAAGCCCGGTATCAACGCGAATTGCGGCTGTGCATCGTAGGGCGTTGGCGTGGCCATCGCATTGCCCATCTTCAGTTCCGGCACTTCCTCGGTGACTTGTTTACGCGACTCGTAGGAAAACGCCCGCTGCATCACCCGGCGGGATTTGCGATACCAGTTGTCCCACAGGTACGCGAGGGTGTTGGACAGACCTTCACCCTTGAACTGGCCATCGCTGACCACCCGATGCAGATTCTTCTGGCGCTTGAGGACGTCCAGCGGCTTGTCGATGCGATACACCCGAATGTCCGCGCCGCCATAGGGTTCCATGCGAAACCGGCGATAGTCGCGACCCGGCGCTTCAAGGCGCACCATCGCCGGCTCATCGCTGGCGAAACTGCTGTCGGCCAGCAGGAAAAAACTCTCGCCGGCTACAGGCGCATAGCCGCTGGCCGGGACCGAGTCATCGGCGTTAACCACCGAGAGTGGCAGCATCCACACCAACATCAGAGACAGAAAACGCAGCATGCGGGCACCGGTCATTGGGAGAGAAAATTCAGTCGATAGACGCCGATGAAGTTGGGGTTGGCTGCGTCGGGTATCCATCGGGTGTCCTTCCATGTCATGAGTTGCTGCAGGCTTGCCGATCGCATGCCGTTGTCGGTGGGTGTGGTGGTGCCGGTGTGATAGGCGATGTAGCGGCCCATCCAGATCATCAGGTGCTGGTCGTCGCCCTGATCGAAAAACATCAGGTCGCCAGGGCGTGCCTGTGACACATCACGGCTGACCAGATGGCTGTTGAACTGGATCAATTTGATCGCGTTGACGTACGGCCCGACCTTGCCGCCGCCCTGCTGCCATTGCTGGGCGAGACCGCGCTGGGCGTCGCTCAATTGCAGCTCCGGCGGCAGGTAGCGATTGGACAGGCCATTGCTGCGCAGCCATTTGTCGTCATGGACTTTCAGCGCTTCATTGGCGGCGAAGCGCACCAGCCCGGCGCAATCCTGCTGATACCAGCGAGGGCTCGGGCCCTGGCTCAGTTGCTCCTGGGCGATGCGCACGAACCAGGCACGAAACACCTGGGATTGCTGCGGATCGAGCGATGGTGTCTCGACAGCGCGGGCACCTGCGCTCAGCAACAACGCCAGCAGACCGAGACTGCGGATCAATGCCGTCACAGCGCTTTCCACTCCAGCGGCAGCCACTGCCAGTGGCCGTCTGGCTCGCTGCCTTCAGGTAAGGTCAGAGCGTATTTACCATAGCCACCAAGCGTGCGCAGTTTCGGAATCAGGAAGGTTTGCGCGGCGTTGTAGAACACCGGTTCCATGTCCTGAGGCAGGCTGTCGAGGGTTTCCTGCTGCATCAGTTGCGCCATGGAATCGGGGCCGAAATAGACTGGCATCAGCAAGTCCTTGGGCACCACGTCAGCCATCGGCGGGAAGCGTTTGTCGAGGGTGCCGAGAGCCTTGTCCACCAGCTTGTCGTCGAGGGAAAACAGCAACGTAGAACCATGGCGCGCCAGGCTGACTTTCATGAACGCCTTGCCAGTGATGGCATCGGGATCTTGAGCTTCCTTGGCCGAATAGGGACCGAAACTGGAGCTGACCTGACGTTGCCATTGATGGCTCTGGCCTTCCTGTTTTTCCACCACCGGGAAGGCACCGTCCTCGACATTGCTCTCGTGCGCACCGACCATCGAGCCGAACAGCTTGCCCAGATCCCCATCGAGCTTGCCGCCGTCGTCATCGTTGAGGCTGGCCACCAGCAGGGGCGTGTACAACCGCGAATCGGCATACCAGCACAGCCCCGCCGCGCCGGCCATGTGCTCGGTCAATGCCTGGGCAACCTTCTCCTCGGCACCGAGTTTCACCAGCAGCGGTTGCTGTTGTTCGGCAGCCAGCGGCAACGCCACGCAAGCGCTGGCCCCCATGGGCATGGCTTGCCAGATCGGTTTGAAATCGAAATCCGGCTGATTCTCCAGTTCATCCATGGCCAGGAAGCTGTGCCAGCCCTTTTCGTCCATGTCGAAACGCAGGCCGGCGAAGTTCGGAATGAAACGCTGGTAACCCATGGCCAGCACGCTGGCATTCACCGACAGGCGTTGTTTCACCTGCGGCGCACGAGGCGTCAGACCGAAGGCTTCGGGAAACAGTTTTTCACCATTGAGCAACGCGGCAACCGCCGTGGTCGATACGCTGCCCGGTTCCTCCGTTGCACCGCTTTGCGGATCGTAGAGTTTCGCCGGATTGGACAGCACCACCAGTTTGTCGCCATGGGATGCGAACAACAGCGCCTTGCTGGCGTTGTAACTGAGCTGATAGAGCGGCACGTCTTCACTGCCAACCTTCACCTCAGCGACCTTGCTCAGCTGCGAGTCGTCCAGCGCGACTTTGGCCAACGGTTCCAGCACCTTGGCCAGTCCGCCGCGATCCATCACCAGCAGGAAATCCTTGAGCCGCCCGTCCGCCCCGCGCCACAACGCTACGTCGGCAGGCTGATCGAACAGTTGCTCGATCAGGGTGTCCTGCAACTTCAGGTCATGCTCGTAGATGATCCGCCGCAGACTGCCGATCAGGCCGAGGCGATCGGCGTGGGTTTCGTAGTAGAAGACGAAATCTTCGGTCAGGGTTTCCTTGAGGAAGGGCACCGCGAGCAGGTCTTTGGGCAATTGGCTCAAGGAATGGGTTTCCAGCAAACCATCCGGGCGACCCATACCCAGTTTGTCACTGGCCAACGCAGGCGCCGGCGCCTTGGGTTTGTGCATGAGCCACCCCAACCCACCGGCCACGCCAGCGACCAGGCATATTCCGATCAGCAGCGTCGGCCAATGCAGGGAAGGTTTGGCCGCGGGTGCGCCAGCGGCCGGAGTAACAGTGCTATCACTCATGTTCACAAAACCCGATGTTCATCCGTGGAGCGGGATGCTTAATAGTTGAAAGTCTTGACCAGCAACAGGTCGCCGATTGCACGCAGGGGCACGATGAAGGTCTCGCGTTTTTCATCGACGGTGTTTTCGTTGAGCACCAGGTTGATCTGCGAGGTAATCACCTCGTTCTGATTGCCGGTCTCATCGAAGTTATAGCCGCCGCTGCCGAAGTTGCCCCAATAGTTCACGTAAACCAGATAGGTGCCGTGCAGCGGCGCGGTCATGGTGAACATCTCCGGACCCGGGCCATCGACGCCGTCAGGGTCGAGGCCGCCGCCATTGGTCAGCGCCGAGTGCGCCCAGAAAGCGTGCTGGCCGTCGGGGGTAATGATGTGCAAATCGAGTTCGGCCTTCGGGTCGTCCCAGCCCAGCACCACACGAATCCGCGCCGGTGTACGCAGGTTGTTGGCTTCATAGAATTGAACGCGCTTGAGCGACTGGCCTTCAACGCTACGCACTTCGACGCTGTTGGAACCGGCGCCGAATGCATAGGGCCGGGCGAAACGGCCCTGGTCGTCGGTGTACAGATTCAAGGGATTGCCGTTGACCGCCAGCGTGTGCGGCCCACGCTGAGTGCCAAGGGCCTTGAGTTGGCCTTCGATCATCGTGCGATTACGCTGTACGCCCCGGTCGATGGGCGGCGTGGGATAGGCGACTTGCGGGTTTTCCGTACGATCCAGCAAACCGTTGTAGTGCCAGCCGCCCACCGGTTCCGATAACTCGGCATTCGGCGCAGCCAAAACCGGGGGCCCGATAGCCAACCCGATCAGCAGCAAAAAAAATGAACGCATGCGACGCCTCCTGCCATGCATGACGAAACCTTGCGCCTGATCCTGGGCGCGTTACAGATGGGAATACTGCGTTTCGTCTGAAAGACCCGTGACTGCCAGGTCGTATAGGGCTCGAAGGTTAGCCATTCGGGTGTTTTTTAACAATCGGATGGCTCCGAAATTGCGGTGGGAATCACGATAACCCGGCAACTCCTACGGGGGCGTGCGTCGTCTGTGAGTTTGCCCATAAACCCCCTATCTGCTAGTGTCGCGCCGGTTTAACGTCAACCGGAAATCGCCGCCATGGCCCGCAAAAAAGCTGCACTGGATTTCGAACAGTCCCTCGCCGACCTGCAAACGCTGGTGGAGCGTCTGGAGAATGGCGAATTGTCGCTGGAGGACTCGCTGGCCGCTTTCGAGCAAGGCATCGGTCTGACCCGCGATTGCCAGGCGGCGCTGGCCCAGGCCGAGCAAAAGGTTCAGGTACTGCTCGAGCGTGATGGCGAGTTGGCCGAGGAACCCTTCGACGCGGATCAGCCAGAATGATTGCAGCGTACTCGGCCACCAGCCAGGCCCGCGTCAATGCGGCGCTGGAAACCCTGTTCACGGCACCAGGCCCCGAGTTGGCGCGGCTTTACGAAGCCATGCGCTACAGCGTGATGAATGGCGGCAAACGCGTGCGCCCCCTGCTGGCCTACGCCGCGTGTGAAGCGTTGGGCGGCAAGCCTGAGCAAGCCAACGGTGCCGCCTGTGCGGTGGAGCTGATCCACGCCTATTCACTGGTGCATGACGATTTGCCGGCCATGGACGATGACGATCTGCGTCGCGGCCAGCCCACCACCCACAAGAAATTCGATGAAGCCTGCGCGATTCTCGCCGGCGACGGCTTGCAGAGCCTGGCCTTCAGCGCCCTGCTAGACCCGCGCCTGAGCACGTCGGATGCCGAAATCCGCCTGCAAATGGTCAGCGCCCTGGCACTGGCGGCGGGCCCGGCAGGCATGGTCGGCGGTCAGGCCATCGACCTCGGTTCGGTCGGCCTGAAGCTTGACCAGAAAGCCCTGGAATACATGCACCGGCACAAGACCGGTGCGCTGATCGAAGCCAGCGTCAAACTCGGCGCCCTGGCCAGCGGTCGTGCCGAGAAAGACGAACTCAAGTCCCTGCAGACTTATGCACAGGCCATCGGCCTGGCATTCCAGGTCCAGGACGACATTCTCGACGTCGAAAGCGATACCGCCACCCTCGGCAAACGCCAGGGCGCGGACATTGCCCGGGACAAGCCGACCTACCCGGCCCTGCTCGGCCTCGACGCCGCCAAGGCCTATGCCCTGGAGTTGCGCGACCAGGCCCTGCATGCCCTGCGACCGTTTGACGCGGCGGCCGAGCCGTTGCGGGATCTGGCCCGGTATATCGTCGATCGCCGCAGTTGAAGGCGAATCCACCAAAAAAGACCAACGCGTGGGCAGGGGGCGAAGCATCAGGTAAACTGCCGCATCTTTTATACCTATAACGATTCGCCTGATGCCCACGACGTTTCATGAGATTCCCCGCAAGCGCCCGACCACGCCCCTGCTCGACCGCGCGAACACGCCGGACGGCCTGCGCCGGTTAGGCGAAGCCGAGCTGGAAACCCTGGCCGATGAGTTGCGCCTGGAATTGCTCTACACGGTCGGCCAGACCGGTGGGCATTTCGGTGCAGGCCTGGGCGTGATCGAGCTGACCATCGCGCTGCATTACGTCTTCGACACCCCGGACGACCGGCTGGTGTGGGACGTGGGGCATCAGGCTTATCCGCACAAGATCCTCACCGGTCGTCGCGAGCGCATGGGCACCCTACGCCAGAAGGACGGTGTCGCTGCCTTCCCGCGCCGTTCCGAGAGCGAATACGATACTTTTGGCGTCGGCCACTCCAGCACCTCGATCAGTGCCGCGCTGGGCATGGCGATTGCCGCCCGTCTGCAGAACAGCGAGCGCAAGGCCATCGCGGTGATCGGCGACGGCGCGTTGACCGCGGGCATGGCGTTCGAAGCGCTGAACCACGCGCCGGAAGTGGACGCCAACATGTTGGTGATCCTAAACGACAACGACATGTCGATCTCGCGCAACGTCGGCGGCTTGTCGAACTATCTGGCAAAGATCCTTTCCAGTCGCACCTACGCGAGCATGCGCGAAGGCAGCAAAAAAGTGCTGTCGCGCCTGCCCGGTGCCTGGGAAATCGCTCGCCGCACCGAAGAATACGCCAAAGGCATGCTGGTTCCCGGCACGCTGTTCGAAGAGCTGGGCTGGAACTACATCGGCCCGATCGATGGCCACGACCTGCCGACCCTGATCGCCACCCTGCGCAACATGCGCGACCTGAAAGGTCCGCAGTTCCTGCACGTCGTCACCAAGAAGGGTAAAGGTTTCGCCCCGGCGGAAGTCGACCCGATCGGTTACCACGCCATCACCAAACTCGAACCGCTGGACGCCCCGGCCACCGCGCCGAAAAAGGCCAGCGGGCCGAAATATTCAGGTGTGTTCGGCGAATGGCTGTGCGACATGGCGGCTGCCGATCCGCGCCTGGTCGGGATTACCCCGGCAATGAAGGAAGGCTCTGACCTGGTCGCGTTCAGCGAACGTTTCCCGCTGCGCTACTTCGACGTGGCCATCGCCGAGCAACACGCCGTGACCCTCGCGGCCGGCATGGCCTGCGAAGGCGCCAAACCCGTAGTGGCCATCTATTCAACCTTCCTGCAGCGCGGCTACGACCAGCTGGTGCATGACGTCGCCGTGCAGAATCTCGACGTGCTGTTCGCCATCGACCGTGCAGGCCTGGTGGGCGAAGACGGTCCGACCCACGCCGGCAGCTTCGATTTGTCGTTCCTGCGCTGCATCCCCGGCATGCTGGTGATGACCCCGAGTGATGAAAACGAGCTGCGCAAGATGCTCACCACCGGCCACCTGTACGAAGGCCCGGCGGCGGTGCGTTATCCACGGGGCAACGGCCCGAACGCGACCATCGAGAAAGACCTCGAACCGATCGAGATCGGCAAAGGCGTCGTCCGCCGCCAGGGCAGCAAAGTCGCCCTGCTGGTGTTCGGCGTGCAACTGGCCGAAGCCCTGAAAGTCGCCGAGACGCTGGATGCGACCGTGGTCGACATGCGTTTCGTCAAGCCGCTGGATGAAGCGCTGGTGCGCGAAATCGCCGGCAGCCACGAGCTGCTGGTCACTGTCGAAGAAAACGCGATCATGGGCGGCGCCGGTGGCGCGGTCAGCGAATTCCTCGCCCGGGAAAACATCCTCAAGTCGATGCTGCACCTGGGCTTGCCGGACATCTACGTCGAGCACGCCAAGCCTGCGCAAATGCTGGCCGAGTGCGGGCTGGATGAAGCCGGGATCGAGGCTTCGATCCGCGAGCGCCTGCAACTGCTCAACATCTAAACGCAAAACCCTGTGGGAGCGGGCTTGCCCGCGAAGAGCCCGGTGTATCCAACATCAATGTTGGCTGTACCGACGCCTTCGCGAGCAAGCCCGCTCCCACATTTGATTTGTGTGCACCACGAAACACCATCGGACCACCCATGAAGTTCTCCCGCCTCGCCCTGCCCCTGTTTCTTCTGCCAACCGCAAACGCCCTCGCCGACACCTTCGAACGCGATCAAGCGCTGAAGCTGCCCGATGTGCTGATCAGCGCCAACCGCCAGGTCGAAGCGCGCAACGACAGCAGCGCCGCCAACACCGTGTTCACCCGCGACGACATCGATCGCCTGCAACCCGATAGCGTCACCGACCTGCTGCGCCGCGTACCGGGCGTGCAAATCGTGCAGGCCGGCGGGCGCGGCAGTGTGCCGGGTGTCTACATCCGCGGCACGCAATCAGCCCAGAGCCTGGTACTGGTGGACGGTCAGCGCATCGGCAGTTCGACCTCCGGCGACAGCAACCTGCAGCACATCAACATCGATCAGGTCGAGCGCGTGGAAGTGCTGCGCGGCTCCCGTTCGGTGATTTATGGCAGCGATGCGATTGGCGGGGTAATCCAGATCTTCACCCGCCGTGGCGGCGAACAGGGCCTGCGACCGCGCCTGCACACGGCGTTTGGCAGCAACCAGACCTGGGAGCGCAGCCTTGGCTTGTTCGGCGGGGACGAGCGAACCCGTTTCAATCTCGGCGCCAGCCTCGACGAAAGCGCCGGGATCAATCGCACCCACGAGTCATACCCCAGCGACGGCGACCATGACGAGTACCGAAACCAGTCGTTTAGCCTGAGCTTTAGCCACGCACTCAGCGATGACATCGAGATCGGCGCCAACGCGCTGGATAATCGCGGCAAAAGCGAATTCGACAACCCGTTCGGGCGCTTCGACATGAATACGTTCGAGTCGGTCCAACAGCAGCCCGCCAACGAATTCGATGTGAGCAGTGTCAGCAGCTACATCGACGCGCGCATCAATGATCTGTGGCAAACCCGCATCGAGTTCGGCCATAGCGAAAACCGCGAGAAGACCCTCGACAAACTCAGTGACGAACGCAGCGTGTTCAACACCTACCGGGATTCGGTGAACTGGCAGAACGACCTGACACTCGACGAGCGCAACAGTCTGCTGCTGGGAGGTGACTGGTATGAAGACCGGATCAACAGCAGCACCGCGTTCGATGAAGACAGTCGCTGGAACCGTGCGGCGTACATCCAGCATCGCTATCGGGCCGAGCGTTTCTCCACGGAGCTGGGTTTGCGTCACGACGACAACCAGCAATTTGGCAGCCAGAACACCTGGAGCGGCACCTTCACCCTGCCGCTGAACCCGAACAACGAAGTGCTGTTCACCTACAGCGAAGGCTTCCGCGCACCGACGTTCAACGATCTGTACTACCCCGACTTCAGCAACCCGGACCTCAAGCCTGAAACCTCGAAAAGCTATGAGCTGCAATGGCGCAGCCAATTGACCGAGAGCAGTCGTCTGGAAACATCGCTGTATCGCACCGACCTTGAAGACGCGATCATCTTCGGCAGCAACTCGCGCCCCGAGAACGTCGCCTCGGCGCGGATCAACGGCTTCGAAGCAACGCTGAAGCAGGAACTGTTCGACTGGCAGAGCAATCTCGGCGTGGCGATCATCGATCCGCGCGACCGTGACACGGGCCACACCCTGGCCCGTCGCGCGCGGCGTACCTTGAGCTGGGATCTGGACCGTCAGTTCGATCGCCTGGGCCTCGGCGCCAGTTGGCAAGCGGTCAGCAGCAGCTATGACGACCAGAACAATCAACAGCCCCTCGGCGGCTATGCCTTGCTGGGGCTGCGCAGCAGTTGGGAGCTCAATCGTGAAGTCAGGCTGGAGCTGAAGGTCGACAACCTGCTGGACAAGGGTTACAGCCGGGCGTTGTACAGCTACCAAGGCAGCCAGTACGGGTATCGCGAGGAAGGTCGCGCGTGGATGTTCGGGGTGACGTGGACGCCTGGAATCTGATCCGGAATCTGTACTGTCTGGAACGGCCTCTTCGCGGGCAAGCCCGCTCCCACAGGTTTTCGGGTTGGATTACAGATTTGTGATTAAAGCAGAACCCTGTGGGAGCGGGCTTGCTCGCGAAGCAGGCACCTCGCTCTCAGCGGCCAGGCGCAATCAACTGGCAAAGCTTTGCAGTTGCCTCAACCATCTGCCCACTCGGTCGCTCCAGGCCTTTGTCCGTCACCAGGCGCAATTGCCCCTGTGCTACCGCCGCCACCTGCGGCCAGGCTTTCCACGCATCAAGCTGCGCCTGATCGCTGGCCAGAATCACCTCGGGATTACGTTGCAACACGGCTTCCACGCTGACTTGCGGTGCCGGCAGTTTCAGGTCGGCGAACACGTTTTGGGCTCCGCAGACCGCCAGCGCATCGCTGATGATCTGCTCGCCACCAACCGTATACAGCGGCCGATCCCAGACCTGATAGAACACCTGTAGCGGCTTGTCCCGTCGATAGCGTTGGCGCAGTTCGCCCAGTCGTCGGCGCAAATCGCTGGCCAATGAAACGCCGCGTTCAGGCCGATCGAGCCGAGCGGCAATGGCCTCGATTTGCGCGGCGAGCTGGTCCAGGCTGTGGGGTTCGGCGACGTAGGTGGGAATGTTCAGGCGCTTGAGCTGGTCGCGCTGGGCCGGGCCGACGCTACCGGGCCATAGCAGCAACAGATCGGGCTTCAGGCTGAGCAGCCGCTCCATGTCCAACTGGCCATAGCGGCCAACGGAGGGCAGGCTCTTGAGTTCGGCAGGTCGCTCACCGGCGTCCAGCACACCCACCAGGAGGTCGGCAGAACCCAGTTCAACGACGATTTCAGAGAGCGACGGTGCAAGACTGACGACCCGCTCGACCGCGATGGCCGAGCGGCTGGCGGCCAGCAGCAAAACCGCCAGCCAGAGCGCGCGCATCAACCGAGCTGACGCGGAATACGGTAGAGGTAGAACAGCACGGCGGTCGACAGCGCCAGCAGCATCAGCGGCACCGCTTCGAGGCCGACGAACACCGCCAGGGCACCGATCCACGCCGGCAGGCCGGCGGCAAGGAACGCTTTACGGCGCTTCGCCGCCAGACTGATCCACGCGCCAGGTTCTTCAGGGGTATCGAGGGCTTTCTGGGTGGCGATCAGCGCGTGTTTGTAGGCGCCGAAAAACTTCAGGCTGACAAACATCGAGGCGACACCGGCGATGAACAACGGCATCGCCAGCATTGGCAGAATGGCTTCGCTCTGGCCGAACACCGCGTTGATCACAAACAGCGGCAACAGGGCCAGAGCCAGGTATTGCCACCAGTTGACGGACAGTCGCCGCCGAACCTGACCGCGGGTCACGCCCGGTCTACCTCGCCCTGATGTTCATTGCCCATCATGTGGTCGAGCTTGCTGGCCTTGGTCGCCAGGTAGAGTCGATTATGCGGGTTGTGGCCCGTGTGCAACGGCACGCGCTCGGCGACCGCGATCCCCATGTCGGTCAAGGCCTTGACCTTGCGCGGGTTGTTGGTCATCAGGCGCAATGACTTCACGCCCAGGTGCTCCAGCATCGGCAAGCACATGGCGTAGTCACGCTGGTCGGCGGCAAAGCCCAGACGCTCGTTGGCTTCGACGGTATCGGCGCCACCGTCCTGCAGCTCATAGGCGCGTATCTTGTTCAGCAGGCCAATTCCACGACCTTCCTGGCGCAAGTACAGCAACACGCCACGACCTTCGCGGGCGATGGCCTGCAAAGCGGCCTCCAGTTGCGAGCCGCAGTCGCAACGCTGGCTGAACAGCGCATCGCCAGTCAGGCATTCGGAGTGCAAGCGGCCGAGTACAGGGGCACCGTCGTCGAACTCACCCAGGCTCAGCACAACGTGCTCGCGGCCAGTGCCTTCATCGAGAAAGCCGTGCATGGTGAATTGCGCAAAAGGCGTTGGCAGCTTGGAAGCGGCGACAAAAACGACAGGCACCGGTGTGCTCCTGATCTAAAAGTTCTGAAGATTCGCAGAGCCGGCATTGTAACAGCAGGTTCCGAGCGACGCTTAGGCTGAATTATCGGCGATAACCATCAAAAAGTTTGATATGCGCCCCACAGGGCTCTGTGTCAGCCCTTCAGTTCGAATCAAACGGATAAGGCTGTTTCCAGCGCTCGAAGATCGGTTTGAGCTCACCGCTTTTTACCAACGTCTCCATACGGTGATCGAACAGGGTCATCAGGCTACGCGCCTTTGGGGTCTTGGCAAAGCAAAGGTACAACGGCAACTCGGCGATATGGGTATTGCGCAACCGGGAGGGATCTTTGGCCACGCTCGACCAAGCCCAGCGAACGCAGGTAGGGCTCGGTGCGGATGTGCACTTTGACACCTGCCGGCTCGAACACTTGTCGCAGCACGTCCCAGCCCAGGCCATGACCGTCGGCGGCGGTGTAGTCTTCCCAGTCTTCGCTGGCCAGATGAATCACCGACGGCGGCGTAGCAGCCCCTCCTCCCGCTTGGGCGAAAGAGCAAAACATCGCGAGCAGCACCATCAATCCGCGTAGAACCATCCCTGCTCCCCCGATTAACGCCTGGCACCCCTTGATCAGGCGAAAAACCACACCAGTCCCTGCATCGCCAACCATGCGAACACCCCGGCCAGGACATCATCGAGCATGATGCCAACGCCGCCATGCACGTGCCGGTCGATCCAGCGAATCGGCCATGGCTTGAGGATATCGAAGAAGCGGAACATCAAGAAGCCTGCCAGCAACCACTGCCAACCTTCCGGCACCAGCCACAGGGTGATCCACATCCCGACCATTTCGTCCCAGACGATGCCTTCATGGTCGTGTACCCGCAAATCGTCGGCCACTTTGCCGCACAGCCAGAAGCCGAACAGCATGGTGATGCCGAGCATCAGCCAGTAACCCCAGTCGGGCAACATCTGCCACAACGGAATAAAGGGGAGCGCAACTAACGAACCCCAAGTGCCGGGCGCCTTTGGCAAGGTGCCCGAGCCGAAGCCGAACGCCAGGAAATGCCATGGATTACGCCAGACCGACGGCGGTACGAATTCCGCCGGGACCTGTTTGGGGTGATCTGTCACGGTGACTCCCGAAAATGTTGATAACCCCGGGTTTGCGGGGTGATGTCTTGGCCATCCGCGTCCAGCAGCGTCACGCCTTGCCCCGTCACCACCCGTCCAATCACATGGATCGGCCAGCCGTCGGCCAGCAATAGCGGCAACTCGACGGACGGTAGGGTGAACACCAGCACGTAGTCGTCGCCACCGCTCAGGGCCGCCACCTGGGCGTCCGATCGGCCGAGAAAGTCGACCAGGCTCTGCGACAGGGGTAAACGCTCCCGCTCGACTTCGATACCGACCTTCGAGGCCAGCGCGATATGCCCGCAATCAGCGAGCAGGCCGTCGGAGATGTCCATCGCCGAAGTGGCCTTGCCCCGCAGCGCCTGCCCCAGGCCAAGCTGCGGTTGCGGCGACCAGTAGTGGGCCAGCAACGGCTCGGCAACGCTCGCGTCGGCCGTGCGTTGGCCGAGCACCAATGGCAAGGCACCGGCAGCTTTGCCCAGATCGCCGCCGACACACAGCAGATCGCCCGGCTGCGCACCGCTGCGGGTCAGCGCCTGGCCACTCGGCACGCGACCGAATACGGTCATGGTCAGGCTGAGCGGCCCACGGGTGGTGTCACCGCCCACCAGTGCCACGCCGCAGCTTTGCGCCATGGCGTTCAACCCACGGGCATAGGCTTGCAGCCAATCGGCGGTCACCGTCGGCAAGGTCAGGGCAAGGGTAAAGGCGATTGGTGTGGCGCCCATGGCGGCCAGGTCGCTGACGGCTACGGCCAGCGAGCGCTGACCGAGCAGAAAGGGATCGCAGGGATCGGCGAAATGCACGCCGGCCACCAGCGTATCGGTAGAAATCGCCAACTGCTCCCCGGGAGGAACAGCCAGCAAGGCGCAGTCATCGCCGATCCCGAGGGCAACGCCTTCGCCGCCCTGCGCACAAGGCGCGGCGGCGAAGAAATTGCGGATCAGCTCAAACTCGCCCATGGCTTCGTGTCGACATTCCAAGCGCCAATCAGCGCTTGAACGCCTTCACTTCAGCTTCACGCAGACGCGGGGCCAGCTTGTCGAGCACACCGTTGACGAACTTGTGGCCGTCGGTGGAACCGAAGACCTTGGCCAGTTCGATACCTTCGTTGATCACAACGCGGTACGGCACGTCGACGCGCTTGAGCAGTTCCCAGGTGGACAGGCGCAGAACCGCCAGTTCAACCGGGTCCAGCTCTTCGATGGTCAGATCGAGACAAGGCTTGAGTGCGGTGTCGATTTCGGTCTTGAACTGCGGAACCCCGTGCAGGATTTCGCGGAAGTACGCGCCGTCGACATCGCTGAAATCGTTATCGACCCGGAACTGCGCTTCGATCTCGTTCAGCGACTGCTTGGCCATGTGCCATTGGTACAGCGCCTGAGTCGCGAGCTGACGGGCTTCGCGGCGCTTGGCGCTTTTCGATGGCTTGCCGGCATCCGCAGGCTTTGGATCGCGCGGGTTGAAACGATCGCTATCGTCGCTAATCACTTGGCCTCCAACTGCGCCAGCAGGCTGACCATTTCCAGAGCGGACAGGGCAGCTTCAGCACCTTTGTTGCCGGCCTTGGTGCCGGAACGCTCGATGGCTTGCTCGATGGAGTCAACGGTCAGCACGCCGAATGCAACCGGAACGCCGAACTCCATGGACACCTGGGCCAGGCCCTTGGTGCATTCGCCAGCCACGTATTCGAAATGCGGAGTGCCGCCACGAATGACTGCGCCCAGGGCGATGATTGCCGCGAACTCGCCCTTTTGAGCGACTTTCTGTGCAACCAGCGGAATTTCGAAGGCGCCAGGTGCGCGGATGATGGTGATGTCGCTTTCGCTCACGCCGTGGCGAACCAGGGCATCAACGGCACCGCTGACCAGGCTTTCAACGACAAAGCTGTTGAAACGGCCCACTACCAGAGCGTAGCGGCCTTTAGGGGCGATGAAGGTACCTTCGATGGTCTTCAGGGTCATTCGTTAGATCTCTTAAAGAGCCGGGACGCGTCTCGTACGCGTCCCTCAGTGATATTTGAACCGCGAATTCAAGGCCGGGAACAACCGGTCATTATTCGGAGGGCACGTATTCTACAACTTCCAGATCGAAACCGGATATCGCATTAAATTTCATTGGCGCCGACATCAGGCGCATTTTGCGTACGCCCAGGTCACGCAGGATCTGCGAACCGGCACCGACAGTGCTGTAGGTGGTCGGTTTTTTCACCGCGGCGTGATCGGCGGTTTCGCGGATATGCGCCAGCAACACGTCGCCATCGAGCGGGTGACCGAGCAACAGCACCACGCCGCTACCGGCCTCGGCAACCGCTGACATGGCGGCGCGCAGGCTCCAGCGGCCCGGCTGCTTGACCATCAACAGGTCGCGCAGCGGGTCCATGTTGTGCACCCGAACCAGGGTCGGCTCTTCGGCACACACGTTGCCCAGGGTCAGCGCCATGTGCACGTCGCCTTCCACCGAATCACGATAGGTCACCAGGTTGAATTGGCCCAGTTCGCTGTCCAGCGGCTGCTCGGCAATCCGCTGAACGGTACGTTCGTGGATCATCCGGTAGTGAATCAGGTCGGCGATGGTGCCGATCTTGATGTCGTGTTCGGCAGCAAAAGCTTCCAGCTCGGCACGACGGGACATGGTGCCGTCGTCGTTCATCACTTCGCAGATCACGCCACTCGGCTCGAAACCGGCCATGCGCGCCAGGTCGCAGGCCGCTTCGGTGTGGCCGGCACGGGCCAGGGTGCCGCCGGCCTGGGCCATCAGCGGGAAGATGTGGCCCGGGCTGACGATGTCTTCAGCCTTGGCATCACGGGCGGCGGCCGCTTGCACGGTACGCGCGCGGTCGGCGGCGGAGATGCCGGTGGTCACGCCGGTGGCGGCTTCAATGGAGACGGTGAACTTGGTGCCGAAACCGGAACCGTTGCGCGGAGCCATCAACGGCAGCTTGAGCAGTTCGCAGCGCTCGCGGCTCATCGGCATGCAGATCAGGCCTCGGGCGTGCTTGGCCATGAAGTTGATGTGCTCGGGCTTGCAGCACTCGGCGGCCATGATCAGGTCGCCTTCGTTCTCGCGGTCTTCGTCATCCATGAGGATGACCATCTTGCCTTGGCGGATGTCTTCAACCAGTTCTTCGATGCTATTGAGCGCCACAAGGCACCCCCTTGGGTCAGGATTTGAGGTAGCCGTTGGCGGCCAGAAAGCTTTCGGTAATGGTGCTGCCGGCAGTCGGCTCTGCGGCCTTGTCGCCCAAAAGCAGACGCTCCAGGTAACGGGCCAGCAAGTCCACTTCCAGGTTCACCCGGCGACCAGGCTGATACGACGCCATGATGGTTTCGCTCAGGGTGTGCGGAATGATGGTCAGCAGGAACTCGGCGCCATCGACCGCGTTCACGGTGAGGCTGGTGCCGTCGACGGTGATCGAGCCTTTATGGGCGATGTACTTGGCCAGGTCCTTGGGCGCGCGAATGCGGAATTCCACGGCGCGCGCGTTTTCGGTACGGGCAACCACTTCACCCACGCCATCGACGTGACCGCTGACCAGATGCCCGCCGAGGCGAGTGGTCGGGGTCAGGGCTTTTTCCAGATTGACCGGGCTGCCGCTTTTCAGGTCGTTCATGGCGGTGCAGTCGAGGGTTTCGCGACTGACGTCCGCCGCAAAACCATTGCCCGGTAATTCAACGGCAGTCAGGCACACGCCGTTGACCGCGATGCTGTCGCCCAGCTTGACGTCGCTCAGGTCGAGCTTGCCGGTTTCGACGTGTACCCGCACATCACCGCCCTTTGGGGTCAATGCACGAATACTGCCGATGGATTCGATGATGCCGGTAAACATGAGGTTCTCCTCGAGAACAAAGCCAGCGCTATAGCGATGGCCGGAAATTATACGCTCGCTGCTGGCACTGGGATGGCGATGACTCGCCAGTCATCGCCAACTGCACGAATTTCGGTGATTTTGAGTGCCGGCGCATCCTTCATTTGCGCGAGCGGCCAGTCCAGCAGCGGCCGCGCCGAAGAACCCATGAACTTGCCGGCGATGAATATCTGGAATTCGTCCACCAGCCCAAGCTGAGCGAAAGCACCCGCCAGCCGTGGACCGGCCTCGACCAGCACCTCGTTGACGCCACGGTTGGCAAGTTCGACCAGCAGCTGACGCAGGTCGACCTGGCCATCGTAGCCGGGCACGATCAGGCATTCCGGGCCGTTGGCGTACTGCTCTTCCACCGCCACGCAGGTGGCGACCAGCGCCGGGCCGGCCTTGAAGAACGGCGCATCCAGCGGTACGCGCAGGCGGCCATCGACCAGCACACGCAGCGGCGGCCGGCTCATGGCCAGTGCGGTTTGTTCGGCGTCCAGTCCGAGCTCATCGGCACGCACGGTCAACCGCGCGTTGTCCGCCAGCACCGTGTCGGCGCCGGTCAGCACCACGCTGGCCTGGGCGCGCAGGCGTTGCACCGCCGAGCGTGCTGCCGGACCGGTAATCCACTGGCTTTCGCCGCTTTCCATCGCCGTGCGACCGTCGAGGCTCATGGCCAGCTTGACCCGCACGAACGGCAAGCCGTGCTCCATGCGCTTGAGGAAACCTTGGTTGAGCTTTCGCGCTTCGCCCTCCAGCACACCACTTTCGGTGGCGATACCGGCCTGAGCCAGGCGTTGCAAACCGCGACCGGCGACTTCCGGGTTCGGGTCCTGCATCGCCGCGACCACGCGGGCCACACCGGCATTCACCAGCGCATCGGCACAGGGCGGCGTGCGGCCGTGGTGGCTGCAAGGCTCAAGCGTCACATAAGCGGTCGCGCCACGCGCCTGCTCACCGGCCGCGCGCAAGGCGTGAACCTCCGCGTGAGGCTCGCCGGCGCGCTCGTGCCAGCCTTCGCCGACAATCTGCCCACCCTGCACGATCACGCAACCTACACGTGGGTTGGGGTGCGTTGTGTAATGCCCCTTGCGCGCCAGTTCCAGGGCACGGGCCATGAAATGGGCGTCGAGGATGGCAAGCTCTGCGGGCGTGGTCATTCTTTCACCGGTTCACGGGCCAGGCGATCGATCTCTTCGCGGAACTCATTGAGGTCCTGGAAGCGACGATACACCGAGGCAAAGCGGATGTAGGCGACTTCATCGAGCTTCTGCAGCTCGGCCATCACCAGTTCGCCGACCACGAGGGATTTGACCTCGCGTTCGCCCGTGGCACGCAGTTTGTGTTTGATGTGCACCAGCGACGATTCGAGGCGCTCGACGCTCACCGGGCGCTTTTCCAGCGCGCGCTGCATGCCGGCGCGGAGTTTTTCTTCGTCGAACGGCTGGCGGCTGCCGTCGGTTTTTATCAGGCGCGGCAACACCAGTTCAGCCGTCTCGAACGTCGTGAAACGCTCGCCGCAGGCCAGGCATTCACGCCGGCGGCGCACCTGTTCGCCCTCGGCGACCAGACGCGAGTCGATGACCTTGGTGTCGTTGGCACCGCAGAAGGGACAGTGCATGGTGGCAGGCAACAAAAAAAGGGAGGGCCATGGTAGCGCATCCCGGTGGCAAGACAAGCCATAGGGTTTGCGGTATACAGACGGGATGATCACTTGATCCATGGAATTCAGCTTTATGGAGCCACCAATGTCGTTACGTCCGCTCATTTTGCTCAGTGTTTTCAGCCTGCTGGTGGCTTGCAGCAGCGATGCCCCCAAACCCCAGCCGCCAACACCTGGCCCGGCGCCGCAGCAAGCGCAGAAGAAAGCCCGGGAGGCCGCCGCCCTCGGCCCCTTGCCTGCCTATCAGCGTGAGCTGAGCGGCACCCTGCAAGGCGTGCCGGCCGGTGCTGAAGTCGAGCTGGCATTGCTGGTGATCGACGAAAAAGACCGCCCGCAACAATTGCTCGCCAGTTCCAGCCTGATCGGCAACAACCAGGTATTGCCGTTTCACCTGCGCTTCAATCCGGAGTCCTTCCCGACCGGCGCCCGTGTGGAACTGCGAGGCCGCGCCAGCCAGTCCGGCCAGTTGATCCTGCACTTGCCATCGCAACTGATTACCCAGCCGACCACCCAGGCCCTGGGCCAATTGCAATTCGTCAAAGCCCCATGAGTGCACCGCTCGAGCTGCAACGGGCCTTGGTTGAACTGCTGGGTGATGCACAACTGGTGGCCTGCCCGTTGCCGGAAACCGATTTGAAGCTGTGGCTGATCGACGGCGACAACATGGACCGCGCCTTCAGCCCCGAAGAAACCCGGCGCATCCTGCATGAGCCACCGTACTGGAGTTTCTGCTGGGCCAGCGGCCTGGCCGTGGCCCGCTATCTGGACGCAAATCCGCACTGGGTCGAAGGCAAGCGGGTCCTGGATTTCGGCGCTGGCTCCGGAGTGGCGGGGATCGCCGCCGCCAGGGCCGGCGCACTGGAAGTACTGGCCTGCGACCTCGACCCACTGGCGATTGTCGCGTGTCAGGCGAATGCCGAGCTCAACGACGTGCAGCTCAACTACTCGACGGATTTTTTCGCCGAGGCTGATCGCTTCGATCTGATCCTGGTGGCGGACGTGCTGTACGACCGGGCGAACCTGCCGCTGCTCGACCAGTTCCTCAGTCGCGGCCGAGAGGCGCTGGTGGCGGATTCCCGGGTACGGGATTTTCGCCATCCGTTGTACCGGCGCATAGAGATGCTGGAGGCGATGACCCTGCCAGATCTGGCCGAGCCCCACGAGTTTCGGCATGTGAGCCTCTACCACGCGCAGCGCTAGTTAAAAGCTTCGCGGGCAAGCCCGCTCCCACAATGGTTGGTGTGAACCACACATCTTGTGGCGACTTCAATCCCTGTGGGAGCGGGCTTGCCCGCGAAGGCGCCCGGTCAGGCAACACACCTCTCACGGCCAACCGCTTCCGGCCGCCCCCCACCAAGCCGTATAGTTGCCCCATTCACGCTTCCAAGAGATTGCCCATGAGTCAGGAAACGCCGTACATCTTCGACGCCACGACTGCCGACTTCGACCAGTCGGTGATCGAGAACTCTTTCCACAAGCCGGTGCTGGTAGATTTCTGGGCCGAATGGTGCGCGCCCTGCAAAGTGCTGATGCCGATGTTGCAGAGCATTGCCGAGAGCTACCAGGGTGAGTTGCTGCTGGCCAAGGTCAACTGCGACCTCGAGCAAGACATTGTCGCCCGCTTCGGCATCCGCAGCCTGCCGACCGTGGTGCTGTTCAAGGACGGCCAGCCTGTCGACGGCTTTGCCGGTGCCCAGCCCGAATCCGCCGTGCGCGCCCTGCTCGAACCCCATGTGCAGATGCCGCCACCGGCCGCCGCCGATCCGTTCGAGCAGGCCCAGGCGTTGTTCGACGACAGCCGCTTTGCCGACGCCGAAGCACTGCTCAAGGTGATCCTGGGTGAAGACAATACCAACGCCAAGGCGCTGATCCTGTACGCCCGCTGCCTGACCGAGCGCGGTGAACTGGGCGAGGCGCAAGCCGTGCTGGATGCGGTCAAGAGCGACGAGCACAAGGCTGCGCTGGCCGGCGCCAAGGCGCAGATCAAGTTTCTCGGTTTGGCCAAGGACCTGCCGGACGCCGCCGACCTGAAGGCACGGCTGGCGAAAGACCCGCTGGACGATGAAGCGGTCTATCAACTGGCGATCCAGCAACTGGCCCGTCAGCAGTACGACGCTGCGCTGGATGCATTGCTGAAGTTGTTCATCCGCAACCGCAGCTACAGCGAAGGCTTACCGCACAAGACCTTGCTGCAGGTGTTCGAGTTGCTGGGTAATGATCATCCGCTGGTGAGCACGTACCGCCGCAAATTGTTTGCCGCGCTGTATTGAATTGCCCTTGTAGGAGCGAGCTTGCTCGCGATGGGCGTCAACGATAATGAGGGCTACCGGTATGACCGCGGTGCCCTGAGGCTCTTCGCGAGCAAGCTCGCTCCTACAACCAGCGGTACAACGGTGTATCGCCGCCGCTTTCCACTTTCACATCCGCACAATGGCGCAAGCGCACCAGCAGGCGCTTGCCCGCCGCCGCACTGCCGGTCAGGCCTTCCAATTGATCGAGCAAATCCGGTCCACTCAACTGTCCGGCCTTACGCAGCAAATCCCGGGCGATCTGCCACAGCGCATCATCCTGATTCAGCGGTTTCGCCGCTGGCGCGCTGACCTCGGATTTTTCCACCTGCAACTGCGCCCCTAGCCGCGCCCAGTCCGCATCGTCCATCTCCAGGGTCAAATCCACCGGCCAGTCGCCAATGCTTCCGCGAATTCGCAACATAAGTCTGCTCCCGAACTTTTCTTCCCAGCATGCTCCCATGGGACTTGTGCAACGCCAAGCAGGCAGTCAAACTCTGCACAAATACGTTATAAGATTACATAACATTTTCTTCATTTTACTTTTCGGAGACTCGCCATGCGTCGTCTGCTTCTCGCTCTGCCGTTTGCCATCTTGCCGCTGGCTGTCGCCCATGCCGGCGACGAACACGATCATGAGCATGGCAGCCTGGGCGCCCACGAACATGGCGTTGGACGCCTGGACGCAGCGCTGGACGGCAAGACCCTGGCGCTGGAACTGCAAAGCCCGGCCATGAACCTGGTGGGTTTCGAACACGCCGCCACCAGCGATGCCGACAAAGCCAAAGTCGCCGCCGCCCGCGCTCTGCTTGAGCAACCGCTGGCCCTGTTCAACCTGCCGAAAGCCGCCGGCTGCGTGGTGGAAAACCAGGAACTGGAAAGCCCGTTGTTCGCAGACACACCCGATGCCGACGATGACCATGACAAAGACGCCAAGGACGAACATCATCACGACCACAGCGAAATCCACGCTCACTATCAGTTCACCTGCGCCACACCGGACGCATTGAAGACCCTGGACCTGGCGAACATTTTCAATTCGTTCCCGGCCACTCGGACGATTCAGGTACAACTGATCGGCCCGAGCGGACAGCAAGGCGTTGATCTGACGGCCAAGGCTGCTGCGCTGAAGTTCTGATCCACCGCAAATCAAATGTGGGAGCGGGCTTGCTCGCGAAGGCGCCGTATCAGTTTGCATCAATGTCTCTGACACACCGCATTCGCGAGCAAGCCCGCTCCCACAGGGGTTCACCACCAACCTGACCGGTTTCACATGACCCAAGCACTCATCGAACTGTCCGACCTGCGCTTCAGCTGGCCCGGTCACCCGCCGCTGCTGGACATCCCGACGTTTCGCCTGGAGCGCGGTGAAACCCTGTTTCTCAAAGGTCCCAGCGGCAGTGGCAAGACCACCCTGCTCGGCCTGCTCGGCGGCGTGCAAAAGCCCGATCGCGGCAGCATTCGCCTGCTCGGCCAGGAGCTGACGCAACTGTCGGCCGGCGCCCGTGACCACTTCCGCGTCGATCACACCGGCTACATCTTCCAGCAGTTCAACCTGCTGCCGTTTCTGTCGGTGCGTGAAAACGTCGAGCTGCCCTGCCACTTCTCGAAGCTGCGTGCCGAACGAGCGAAACAGCGTCACGGCAGCGTCGACAAAGCGGCCGCGACGCTGCTCGCCCACCTGGGGCTGAAGGATGCAAACATCCTCGCTCGCCGCGCCGATTCGTTGTCCATCGGCCAGCAGCAACGGGTCGCCGCCGCACGCGCACTGATCGGTCAACCGGAACTGGTGATCGCCGACGAGCCGACCTCGGCCCTCGATTACGACGCCCGTGAGAACTTCATTCGCCTGCTGTTCGCCGAGTGCCGCGAAGCCGGTTCGAGCCTGCTGTTCGTCAGCCACGACCAGAGCCTGGCGCCGCTGTTCGACCACAACCTGTCGCTGGCCGAACTCAATCGAGCCGCCACCCCGTCCGAGGTCTGAGATGTATCTGTTTCGTCTAGCCATGGCCAGCCTGGCTAACCGTCGCTTCACCGCGATCCTCACGGCGTTCGCCATCGCCCTGTCGGTGTGCCTGCTGCTGGCGGTGGAGCGCGTGCGCACCGAAGCCAAGGCCAGTTTCGCCAGCACCATCAGCGGCACCGACCTGATCGTCGGCGCCCGCTCAGGTTCGGTGAACCTGTTGCTGTACTCGGTATTCCGCATCGGTAACGCCACCAACAACATCCGCTGGGACAGCTTCGAGCACTTCGCCAACAACCCGAAAGTGAAGTGGGCGATCCCGATGTCCCTCGGCGATTCCCATCGCGGCTATCGGGTGATGGGTACCACCGAAGCCTACTTCGAGCATTACCAGTACGGCCGCCAGCAACACCTGGAGCTGGCCGATGGCCGGGCGTTTGCGAGCGACCCGTTCGAAGTGGTGCTCGGTGCCGAAGTGGCCGAGGCACTGCACTACAAACTCGGTGACAAACTGGTGCTGGCCCACGGCGTGGCGGCGATCAGCCTGGTCAAGCACGACGACAAGCCGTTCACCGTGGTCGGCATTCTCAAACGCACCGGCACGCCGGTGGACCGCACGCTGCACATCAGCCTTGGCGGTATGGAAGCAATTCACATCGACTGGCATAACGGCGTGCCGGCCCGGGGCGAGGGCCGAATCACGGCCGATCAGGCGCGCAACATGGACCTCACGCCGCAAGCGATTACCGCGTTCATGCTCGGTCTGAACAACAAGATTTCGACCTTTGCCCTGCAACGGGAAATCAATGAATTCCGTGGTGAGCCAATGCTGGCGATCCTGCCGGGCGTGGCGCTGCAGGAGCTGTGGAGCCTGATGGGCACGGCGGAAAAAGCCTTGTTCGTGGTCTCGCTGTTTGTGGTGCTGACCGGGTTGATCGGCATGCTCACGGCCATTCTCACCAGTCTCAACGAACGCCGCCGGGAAATGGCGATTCTGCGTTCGGTGGGCGCACGACCCTGGCACATCGCGACACTGCTGGTGCTCGAAGCCTTTGCCCTGGCGCTGTCAGGCGTGATCGCCGGTGTGGCGTTGCTGTATGTGTGCATCGCGGCGGCCCAGGGATATGTGCAGGCCAACTATGGTCTGTATCTGCCGCTGTCCTGGCCGAGCGAGTATGAATGGACGCTGCTCGGTGGCATCCTGATCGCCGCGTTGCTGATGGGCAGCGTGCCGGCCTGGCGCGCCTATCGCCAATCCCTGGCCGATGGCCTGTCGATCCGTTTATGAGGACGCTGAAAATGCCCCGCGCTGTACTTGCGCTGTTGATGCTGGTCGCCCTGCCCCTGTGGGCAGCTCAGCCGCGAGACCTGACCTGGTCGGAGATGATTCCGCCGGATGCGCCGAAAGAAGTGCCGAACATGACGCCGCTGCACGATCTGTCGCAGATGAGCAACGCACTGTCAGCCGAGTCCGCGCCCGCCGCCAGGCAAGACTTGCCCAACGCACCGGTGGTCAAGACCCTCGATGGCCAGAGCATTCGACTGCCGGGCTACATCGTGCCGCTGGAAGTGAGCGAGGAAGGACGCACCACGGAGTTTCTGCTGGTGCCCTATTTCGGCGCTTGCATACACGTACCGCCACCGCCTTCGAACCAGATCGTGCACGTCAAGAGCGAAGTCGGCGTGAAGCTCGACGAGTTGTATCAGCCGTACTGGATCGAGGGCGCATTGCAGGTCAAGGCGTCCACCAGCGAACTGGCGGATGCCGGGTATCAGATGGAGGCGGACAAGATTTATCTGTATGAATTGCCGGAGTGAGTCCGGAGTTTCCTTGTCGCCAACACAATCGCCATCGCGGGCAAGCCCGCTCCCACAGATTCGATGTTGAAACAAAAATCTTCAGCATTGCGCAACTCCTTGTGGGAGCGAGCTTGCTCGCGATGAGGCCATCAGCAACACCACAAAAATCAAGCCCTTCCCACTTTCATTGAGCTGCATCAAAAGACCGAATCGTTAGGCGCCTTACCATTGGACATCGAACATTTTTAACGTCCTCTGGAGCCCCCATGAACAAGTCCTTGCTCAGCGCTTCGCTGGTTGCCCTCGCGCTCGCAGCCCCGCTCGCCAATGCTTTCGAAGCCGGTGACATCCTCATTCGCGCCGGCGCAATCACCGTCAACCCGGAAGCTGACAGCTCCAGCGTCAAGGTTGATCAAGGCCCGCTCGCAGGTGCCGACCTGGGTGGCAAGGCGACCCTGAGCAGCGACACGCAACTGGGCTTGAACTTCGCCTACATGCTCACCAACCACCTGGGTATCGAGCTGCTGGCGGCCACACCGTTCGAGCATGACGTGAAACTCAAGGGCACGGCCCTGAGCGCAGCCAACGGCAAACTCGGCACCCTCAAGCACCTGCCGCCGACCTTGAGCCTGGTGTACTACCCGCTGGATCCGAAGTCGGCCTTCCAGCCGTACGTCGGCGGCGGCATCAACTACACCTATATCTACGACGAACACGTTGGCAGCCAAGCGCAGTCTGCCGGTTTCAGCAACTTCAAGGCGGAAAACTCCTGGGGCCTGGCGTGGCAGGTCGGTGCGGACTACATGCTGACCGACAACATCATGATCAATGCCCAGGTGCGCTACATCGACATCGATACCCGCGCCACTGTCGAGAACAACTCGATTGCCCCAGGTACCCGGGCACGTGTGGACGTCGATGTAGACCCGTTCATCTACATGGTTGGCCTGGGTTACAAGTTCTGAAGAACGTTCACGTGGTGGTGAATGAGGCTTGTGTGGCGAGGGGGCTTGCCCCCGTTGGGTTGCGAAGCAGCCCCAGATTCGGCAGAAGCGGTGACTCAGACAAACCGCATTGCTTGGATTGCGCCACAGGAATTGCACACGCTTTAACGTAAATTCCGGCCGTGAAAAAGGCGCCTGTAAAAAGGCGCCTTTTTCATGTCCGCGGGTAAGCGATCTATCGCCCCAGCAACCGCGCCAGCCCCACGCGCATCGGCGTCTGCTCCGTGGTAGTGAAGCGCTCCAGCAGACGCCGGTTGTTCGCCCGGGAATGACGAATGTCACCGGAGCGCGCCGGGCCATAACTTACCGGCGGCAGCTGGCCGACCACGGCTTCAAGCGCTTCGAGCATTTGCTTGAGGGTTGTCGCCTGGTTCCAGCCAACGTTGACCGCACCGACTTCGGCCCCGGGCTTCTCGATGGCCTGCACCAGCAAGTCGACCAGGTCTTCGACGTAGACAAAATCCCGGGTCTGCTCACCATCGCCGAACACCGTGATCGGCAAGCCCTTCAGTGCGCGCTCGCTGAAAATGCTGATCACCCCGGAATACGGCGAGGACGGATCCTGACGCGGGCCGAATATGTTGAAGAAGCGGAAAATCACCGGCTCCAGTGCATGCTGGCGACGGTAGAAATCGAAGTACTGCTCGCTGGCCAGTTTGTCCACCGCATACGGCGTCAGCGGCGCCTTTGGCGTGTCTTCGTCGATCGACTCGCCCTCGCCATTGTTGCCATACACCGCCGCGCTGGAGGCGAACAGCACGCGCTTGACACCGGCCTGGCGCATGGCTTCGCAGACGTTCAGTGTGCCGATGAAGTTGCTCTGGTGCGTGCGCACCGGATCGTCCACCGAGGCCTGCACCGACGCCACGGCGGCCAGGTGCGCCACGGCGCTGCAACCAGCCATCGCCTGGGCGACCACAGCCGCATCGGCCACGTCGCCGACGATCAGTTCGACCTTGGGATTATCCAGTGGCAGATTGCTGCGCTTGCCGGTGGACAGGTCATCGAGAATCCGCACCGCATGGCCCTTGGCGAGCAGCGCGTCAGTCAGGTGTGAACCAATGAAACCGGCACCACCGGTGATCAAAACGGGGCCGTCAGCCATGGCGATAGAACCTGTCCAGTAGACCGGGAAGCGCCGCACGCCAGGCGCGTGGTTTGATCCCGAAGGTGTGCAGAATTTTTTTGCAGGCCAATACCGCGTGTTGCGGCTCTTCCGCAGCATCCGGACGCGCGGCGTGAGCCTGTGCGGTCGGAGCTTCGATGGCCAGCGGATGCAGGCTGCGGGCTTCGGCCAGAATCGCCTGCCCCAGCGCCAGCGGTGTGGTCGCCTCATGCCCGGCGTAGTGGTAGGTGCCCCACAGTGGCGCTGCGCAATCGAGTTGCTTGAGCACTGAAATGATCACGCGGGCGGCATCGTCGACCGGCGTCGGATTGCCGCGCCGGTCGTCGGCCATCAGCAGTTCCTCGGGTTGTTCGGCACGGGCGAGGAAGCGGCCAAGGGCGCCATCCGGGCTGTCGTCCAGCAGCCAGCCGAAACGCAGCAGCACGTGTTGCGGGCAGGTGGCGCGAACGCTTTGCTCGATCCGCCACAACGCCTGCCCCCGCAAGCCCAAGGGCACCGGTTCGTCTTTTTCGCTGTAGGCCGTTGCGCGGGAACCGTCGAACACGCGGTAGCTGGAAGGTTGCAGCAGGACGATGTTGTGGTGCTGGCACAGCTCCGCCAGACGCTCGATCGCGCGCTCCTGGCCGGCCAGACGCTGTTCGCTGACCGCTTCGGCCTGAAACCAGTCGAAGTAGTAGGCAAGGTTGATCAATGCATCGGGACGGGTGTCGTCGAGCAGTTGTGTCAGGCTCGCGGCATCCCAGCCGTCTTGCGGTGGGCGGGGGGCGAGGAAACCGATGTCTTCCTCCGCACCGAGGCGAATCAGCGCCTGCCCAAGGGCATTTCCGCCGCCCAGTAACATAAGGCGCATTCGCATAGAGTCAGCAGGCCCAGTCTGATTGGAACGATGGCTATATCGACATCACCCCCAGGCGATGTCGTTGATAATTGCCGGAATCGTTGCATTTTGCGGGTTTAGTGCGCAACCGTCATCCGTAAAGTGTAGATGTCCGGGATTAGTGTCAGCTTTGATGACCCCTTCGCGGGCAAGCCCGCTCCCACAGGGAATTTCTGTGAATATGTAATTTGTGAACGACACGGACACTGTGGGAGCGGGCTTGCCCGCGAAGAGGCCCTGAAGGCCAATAGAGATCCCCAAGTGGTACTTGCATCTTGCGCCCCCCACCCGCATAACTTGCTGCATGAACCTGCCCATCCCCGCAGACAGTGCCCTGAGCGGCTTCCACCCCGCCGTCAGTGCCTGGTTCAGCCACACGTTCGCAGCGGTCACCGCCGCCCAGGCCCGGGCGTGGCCGTTGATCCGCCAGCGGCGCTCGACCCTGGTCGCCGCGCCCACCGGCTCCGGCAAAACCCTCACCGCGTTTCTCGCGGTCATCGACGACCTGGTGCACCGGGGCCTGGAAAGCCCCGAAGGCTTGCCCGACGCCACGCTGGTGGTCTACGTCTCGCCACTCAAGGCGCTGTCCAACGACATCCGGATCAACCTGCAAACCCCGTTGGCCGGCATTACCGAGCAATTGCGTGTGATGGGGTTGCCCGAACTGCAGATCAGCACTGCCGTGCGCACCGGCGATACACCGCAAAAAGACCGCTCGGCGATGCGCAAGACGGCGCCGCACATTCTGGTGACCACACCGGAATCCCTGTACGTGCTGCTGGGCTCCGACTCCGGTCGGCAGATGCTCGGTACGACACAAACGGTGATCATCGACGAAATCCATGCCATGGCCGCCAGCAAGCGCGGCAGCCATCTGGCCCTGAGCCTTGAACGCCTGCAGGCCCTCTGCCCCGAACCGCTGCTGCGCATCGGTCTGTCGGCCACGCAAAAACCCATCGAAGCAGTATCGCGTTTCCTGGTCGGTCGCGACCGCCCGTGCGAGATCGTCGACATCGGCCACGCCCGCCCCCGTGACCTGGACATCGAAGTGCCGCCCGTGCCGCTGTCGGCCGTGATGGCCAACGATGTCTGGGAGTTGGTCTACGACCGCCTCGCCGCCCTCGCCCGGGAACACCGGACCACGCTGATTTTCGTCAACACCCGGCGTTTGGCCGAACGCCTTAGCCGTCACCTGAGCGAACGCCTGGGCAAGGACGCCGTAGCGGCCCACCACGGCAGCCTGGCCAAGGAATTTCGCCTGGACGCCGAGCAGCGGCTCAAGCGCGGCGACCTGCAAGTGCTGATCGCCACGGCGTCGCTGGAACTGGGGATCGACATCGGCGACGTCGACCTGGTGTGCCAGATCGCCTCACCGCGTTCGATTGCCGGGTTTCTGCAACGGGTCGGTCGCTCCGGGCACCAGGTCGGCGGCACGCCCAAGGGCCGCTTGTTCGCCACCACCCGCGACGACCTGATCGAATGCGCCGCGCTGCTCGACTGCGTGCGCCGGGGCGAACTCGATACCTTGTTGATACCGCAGGCGCCGCTGGATGTGCTGGCGCAGCAGATCATCGCTGAAGTCAGTTGCCAGGAGTGGCCCGAGCAAGCGCTGCTGGAGATGCTGCGCCGCGCCTCGCCCTACTCCGGACTCGACGAAAAACACTACCAGGCGCTGCTGCACATGCTCGCCGAGGGCTACAACGGGCGTCAGGGTCTGCGCAGCGCCTACCTGCACCGCGACGCCGTAAGCCGCACGCTGCGCGGGCGCCGTGGCGCAAAACTGACCGCAGTGACCAGTGGCGGGACCATTCCGGACAACGCCGACTACGCCGTGCTGCTGGAGCCTCAAGGGCTGAATATAGGCACCATCAACGAAGACTTCGCGGTGGAAAGCATCGCTGGCGATATCTTCCAGCTGGGCAATACCTCCTATCGAATCCTGCGCGTGGAAACCGGCAAGGTGCGGGTCGAGGATGCCCAGGGTCAGCCGCCGACCATTCCGTTCTGGCTCGGTGAAGCACCGGGGCGTAGCACCGAATTGTCCTCGGCGGTGGCGCGCTTGCAGGCAAAACTCGACGACCTGCTGGGTACCGAGCCTGGCAACTTGCAGCCAGCGCTCGACTGGCTGACTGGGACCCTGGGCCTGAACCTCGCCAGCGCCGAACAACTGGTGGACTACCTGGCCCGCGCACGACAGACGCTGGGTGCCCTGCCATCGCAAGACACGCTGCTGATGGAGCGTTTTTTCGACGAGTCCGGCGGCACCCAACTGGTCATTCATACGCCGTTCGGCAGCCGCATCAACCGCGCCTGGGGCCTGGCCCTGCGCAAACGTTTCTGTCACACCTTCAACTTCGAACTGCAAGCCGCCGCCAGCGAAGACGCCATCGTGCTGTCGCTGTCCACCAGCCACAGCTTTGAACTGGACGATGTCTGGCGCTACCTGCACAGCAACAACGCCGAGCACATCCTGATCCAGGCCGTGCTCGACGCGCCGCTGTTCGGCGTGCACTGGCGCTGGAATGCCGGTGTGGCCCTGGCGCTGCCGCGCTACAGCGGCGGGCGCAAAGTCCCGCCGCAGATCCAGCGGATGAAAAGCGAAGACCTGATCGCCAGCGTGTTTCCCGATCAGATTGCCTGCTTGGAAAACCTCGCCGGCGAACGGGAGATTCCCGACCATCCGCTGGTGGAACAGACCCTCGACGATTGCCTGCACGAAGCCATGGACACTGAAGGCTGGCTGGCCTTGTTGCGGCGCATGGAACGCGGTGACATTCGCCTGATCAGCCGCGACTTGCCAGCGCCCTCGCCGCTGGCGGCGGAGATTCTCAGCGCCCGCCCCTACACCTTTCTCGACGATGCACCGCTTGAAGAGCGCCGCACCCAAGCGGTACTCAATCGGCGCTGGAGCGATCCGCAATCCACCGACGACCTCGGAGCGCTGGACGCCGATGCAATTGCCGCCGTGCGCGACGAAGCCTGGCCGGTGCCTTGCAGTGTCGATGAAATGCACGAGGCCTTGATGAGCCTGGCGTGCATCACCGATGCCGAGGCCGGCGCCAACCCGCAATGGCTCGGCTGGCTCAAGACCCTGGCCGACAGCGGACGCGCGAGCCGTTTACAGATCAACGCCGGGCAATCGTTGTGGCTGGCGCTGGAGCGCCTGACCTGCCTGCGGGCCATTTATCCACAGGCCCAATTAACGCCACCGCTGCAAGCGCTGCCGGACTTCGATGAAACCTGGACACCCGACGAAGCCGTCCTCGAACTGATCCGCGCACGGCTCAGCGCCTTCGGCCCGCTTGCGCTCGAGCGCATCGCCGAACCACTCGCCTTGCCCTCCGCACAAGTGACCCTGGCCCTGGCGCAACTGGAACGCGAAGGCTACGTACTGCGCGGTCGCTTCACCCCGGGCATCGCCGAAGAAGAATGGTGCGAGCGGCATTTGCTGGCGCGGATTCACCGCTATACGGTCAAGCGCCTGCGCCGGGAGATCGAACCGGTGGCGCTTCAGGATTTCATGCGATTCCTGTTCGATTGGCAGCATGTGTCGACTGCAAGCCAGGGCCAGGGCGCGGCGGTGTTGCCAGCCATCGTCGGGCAATTCGAAGGCTACCCCGCCGCCGCTTCCGCCTGGGACAGCGACATTCTGCCCGCACGGATCAAGGACTACTCGGCGACCTGGCTGGATGAACTGTGCCGCAGCGGCAGACTGGTGTGGACGCGCCTTTCGGCGCACAACAAAAGCACCGGCACCGCGCTGCGCAGCACACCGATTGTGTTGCTGCCGCGCAACCGGGTCGGCCTCTGGAGCGGCTTGACCGAACAGACACCGGTGAGCGAACTGTCGCCGAAAACGCAAAAGGTCCACGCCGCCCTCAGCCAACATGGCGCGCTGTTTTTCGACGAGCTGATCCATGAGGCGCACCTGCTGCGTTCGGAGCTGGAAATCGCCCTGCAGGAACTGGTAGGCGCGGGGCTGGTGAACGCCGACAGCTTTGCCGGTTTACGCGCGCTGATCACCCCGGCGAGCAAGCGCCAGTCGCGCAACAGTCGGCGTGGACGCGGCGCATTCATCGGCGGCATGGACGACGCCGGGCGCTGGGCCTTGTTGCGACGCGCGCCAACTGCTCCTGTGGCGGGAAACCAGCGTCCCGCATCGACGCCGGGCGATACCCTGGAGCACATCGCCATGACCTTGCTGCGTCGTTACGGCGTGGTGTTCTGGCGCTTGCTGGAACGTGAGGCGGACTGGCTGCCGAGCTGGCGCGAACTGCTGCGCACCTTCCATCGCCTGGAAGCACGCGGCGAGATTCGCGGGGGGCGGTTTGTCAGCGGCCTGGCGGGCGAGCAATTCGCCCTGCCCGAGGCGATTCCATTGCTGCGGGAGGTGCGACGTCGGCCTCATGACGGGAGTTTGGTCGCGGTGTGCGGGGTCGATCCGCTGAACCTCGCCGGCACGCTATTACCTGGTGCGAAAGTCCCGGCGCTGGCGAGCAATCGGCTGGTGTATCGCGATGGTTTACCGGTTGCTGCCGAGATTGCCGGCAAGCCGCTTTTTTGGTTGGAGCTGGATCAGCAGGCGAGTGCCGAGGTGCGCAACAAACTGATCCGGCATTAATGTCGTCTGGACCGGCCCCATCGCGAGCAAGCTCGCTCCCACAGGGGATTTTCTGTGAATACAAATTTTTGGCACAACAGAGATCACTGTGGGAGCGAGCTTGCTCCGGGCGGCGTTCCGACGATGGGGCCAGACCAGCCACTGAAAGCCTCAAGTACAAAACCGGCTATTGAGACCGCGGCCGATCCGGCATCAACACCGCAGCATGTTCCGGCTCAGCCTCCGGTGGCGCTTCGACCGGATGCCGCGGCACCAGTGCCTGCTGTGGATAAGTTTGCGCGAAGTTCACCCACGGGCAGTTATCCACAAGCTTTTTCAATCGCTGGTTAAAGGCCCGGCTCACCGCATATTGGCCACCGCTCACCGTGCGAAATTGCGCCGTCAGCACCACACCGTTGAGGTCCATCCTGTCGACGCCAAACACATCCAGCGGCCCTTGCAGGTTGTAGCGCAGGAACGGGTCGTTGCTGATGGAATGCCCGGCCTCGCGGATCAGTTCGATGGCCTTGTCGACGTCGGTGTCGTAGGTGAATTGCACCGAGAAAAACGCATAGGCGAATTGCCGCGACTGATTGGTCACGGCCTTGATCTGCCCGAACGGTACCGAGTGCACGAAGCCCTTGCCGTCGCGCAGGCGCAAGGTGCGGATGGTCAGGCCTTCGACCGTGCCGGCATGCCCGGAATCAAGCACCACCCAATCACCGATGGACAGGGTGTCCTCGATGATGATGAACAGCCCGGTGATCACATCCTGCACCAATTGCTGGGAACCGAAACCGATTGCCAGGCCGATGACCCCGGCACCGGCCAGGAATGGCGCCACGTTGATGCCCAGGTTGGCCATGGTGGTGATCGCGCAGATCACCACCAGGATGATTTTGATCGCATTGCGCAGCAGCGGCAGGATGGTTTTCACCCGCGTACTCGGCTGGCGTGCCGAGCGCTTGTTGGCCGGCGGTTTCAGGGCCTCCTGGATCGCCGTGTCGAGCACCACCCAGACCATCCAGGTCACCAGGAGGATCAAACCGATGTGGCTCAGGGAATCACTGATCGCCCGGCCCACGGCATTGCTCACCGCGAATTCTAACAGCGACACGCCCCAGATCCGCCCGAGGATATCGATGAACACGATGGCCATGCCGATGCGCAGCAAAGCGTGGGATAAGTTGAGAAAACGCTCCTTGTAGGCGCTGCTGCGGCGCAGGTCCGCTTCGCTGCGCGCCTTGAACAGATGGTGCAGCGTGGTGCTGAGAAACACCGTGGCAATCAGCAATACCGTGGTGAACAAGGCGCTGCGCAGCACCATCTGGTTGTCCGCGCCAACGCCGATCAGGTTGATGATCGAGACCAGCACCATCAACAGGATCGGCCAATACCAGAGCCCGGAAAAAATCCGCAGGGTTTCACGCAATGCCGGCTGACTTTGGCGCTGGGCCAGCGGCAGGATGCGGATCACGTGAGCGACCGGGCGACGCATGCGGATCACCAGCAAGCCAAAGGAAAGCGAGGCCGCCATCCCGGTGAACACCGCAATGCTGCTGGTGAGATTGCTACCCAATAGATGGGAGATCTGCTGGCTGGTCAGGGCATCGCTCAAGGCCACCAGAAAGCCGATAACGAATAACGGCCGGGGGCTCTTCTCGCGGATGATCTGCACCGCCCGGCGCTTGTGGCCGGCACTGAACACCACCATCAGCGACATCACCAATGACGCGGCAAAGATCCCCGCGCTGGTGGCATAAGCCAGGCACAGCGCCAGCGCCCGGCCCACCGAAACCGGCAAGAACTGGCTGGCATATATCGTCAGCGGCAGGCTGATCACCGCCGCAAAGGTGTAGGGCAGCACGTAACCGAGCAACGCCTGGCCCCGTTCACGACTGAGCAGCAGGCGATGCGCGCACAGGCGTTTGGCCAACAATCGCCCAAGTAGCCAAAGACAGGCAAACACGGCGGCCCACACGCAGGTCAGTATCATGAAATCGACAACGACGCTCAAGGGCGAGCGGGCCGAAGGCTGATTGACCAAATGATCCACTTCATCGGCCGCGCGGTCGGCACGCAGGCGCCAGGCGTCGAGCAGGTTTTGATTGAGATCAAGCCTGGTCTGGACCTCGTCGATGCTTGAACTGATGGCCCCCAGTAATCCGCCTTGCACCAGCGGTTCGGGGTGGGCCGGCGGCGTCGCAGCGGTCGCGGTGGCCGGCAGCCCCGGTATCGCGGCGGCTTCCAGTTGCTCGCTGCCCACAAACAGCAACGCCCCCAGCAGTATCGCGGTCTTGAGCCTGATCAAAACACCCGCTCCTTTGGCTGTGTCGGTAAGGAACTGATCGAAAAATGCCGGGCAAGTTCGGGCATTGCTAGTGGATAGCAGGACAGCGACGCCATCTGTGGCGAGGGGGCTTGCCCCCGTTGGGGTGCGAAGCGCCCCCAATACCTAACGTTCGGATACATCTGACACACCGCATACCAGGGATTTACGACTGCTGCGCAGCCGAACGGGGGCAAGCCCCCTCGCCACAAGTATGCACCCGCCTTCGCGATATTTGATCTGTACGCAAATATCAAATGCTCGTCCCTGTATTTTTCCGCACAACCCGAACCCCGACACTGCGCTCCATCGAATCATCCTCCGGAGTTGCAGCCATGCCCATTGCCTTGCTCGCGCTGACCCTCAGCGCCTTTGCCATCGGGACGACAGAGTTCGTCATCGTTGGCCTGTTACCCACTATTGGCGCCGACCTCGGCGTCAGCCTGCCGTCCGCCGGCCTGCTGGTCAGCCTGTATGCCCTTGGCGTTGCCGTCGGCGCCCCGGTGCTCACCGCCCTCACCGGCAAGGTTCCGCGCAAGTTGTTGCTGTTGTCGCTGATGGTGCTGTTTACCCTCGGCAACCTGCTGGCCTGGCAAGCACCGGGCTACGAGTCGCTGATCCTCGCCCGGATCGTCACCGGCCTGGCCCACGGGGTGTTTTTCTCGATCGGTTCGACCATCGCCACCAGTCTAGTGCCGAAGGAAAAAGCCGCCAGCGCGATTGCCATCATGTTCACCGGCCTGACCGTGGCGCTGGTCACCGGCGTGCCGCTGGGGACATTCATCGGCCAGCATTTCGGCTGGCGTGAAACCTTCCTCGCCGTTTCGACACTGGGCGTCATCGCCTTCATCGGCAGCCTGATCTACGTGCCGAAAAATATCGCCCACAGCAAACCCGCGTCGTTCTTGCAGCAATTGCAGGTGCTCAAGCAACCTCGCCTGTTGCTGGTGTATGCGATGACGGCCGTCGGCTACGGCGGCACGTTCACCGCCTTTACCTTCCTCGCGCCAATACTTCAGGACCTCTCCGGCTTCAGCGCCAGCGCCGTCAGCCTGGTGTTGCTGGTCTACGGCATCTCCGTGGCCGTCGGCAATATCTGGGGCGGCAAACTGGCGGACAAACGCGGTCCGATCAGCGCCCTGAAAATCATTTTTGCCCTGCTCGCCGCCGTGTTGTTCGCGCTGACCTTCACGGCCGGCAATCCCTGGCTGGCACTGGCTACCGTTCTGGTCTGGGGTGCCGTGGCATTCGGCAACGTGCCGGGGTTGCAGGTGTATGTGGTGCGCCAGGCCGAACATCACACGCCCCATGCCGTGGACGTGGCATCCGGCCTGAACATCGCCGCGTTCAACCTCGGCATTGCCGGTGGCGCCTGGGGCGGTGGCCTGATCGTCGCCCACATGGGTTTGATCCATACCGCGTGGATCGGTGGCCTGGTGGTGCTGGTGGCGCTGGCATTGACTGCGTGGAGCGGACGTCTTGATCGCCTTGGCCCGGCCTATGCCGAGCCGGCCGGCGGTTCTGCCCGCATTATCGCCGGCCATTGATAAACACTGTGGGAGCGGGCTTGCTCGCGAAGGCGTCGGCACACTCAACAATGAGGTGACTGACACACCGCTTTCGCGAGCAAGTCGGATCGCCGCACCGCCGCTCCCACATTGGATGGATGTGAGTTCAAGTCGAGTACCGTCCGTAGCCCCATCGAAACTTTCGCCGTCGCCCCAGAGTCATCCCAAAATACGAGCCGTCAGGCGGGAGGCGACATGACAGCGAATCACACCGATATTCCCGCACACTCAAATGCAACCGACATGCGGGTACAGGATCCGTCCGTGACTTATCGCTTCAAGGTGCTGACGGTCAACACCCATAAAGGTTTCACCGCGCTCAACCGGCGTTTCATCCTGCCGGAACTGCGTGAAGCGGTGCGCAGCGTGTCTGCCGATGTGGTGTTTTTGCAGGAAGTCCACGGCACCCACGAGCACCACCCCAAGCGCTACACCAACTGGCCGGCGATGCCGCAATACGAATTCCTCGCCGACACCCTGTGGCCGCAGTTCGCCTATGGCCGCAATGCGGTGTACCCGGCGGGTGATCACGGCAACGCGCTGTTGTCGAAATTCCAGATCATCCGCCACGACAATCTCGATGTGTCCATCAGCGGTCACGAGAACCGCGGGATCCTGCATTGTGTGTTGCGCCTGCCAGGCGACGCCCAGGAAGTGCATGCCATTTGCGTGCATCTGGGGCTGCGCGAAAGTCACCGCACGGCGCAATTGAAGCTGCTCGCCCAGCGTCTGGACGCCCTGCCCGCCGATGCCCCGGTGATCGTCGCCGGGGACTTCAACGACTGGCGTCAGCGCGCCGATGCGTTGCTCAAACCCTGCGGACTGCGCGAAGCCTTCGCCGCGCACCACGGCAAACCGGCGCGCAGTTTCCCCGCGCGCCTGCCGGCATTGCGTCTGGACCGCATCTACCTGCGCAACCTCAAGGCCAGCCATCCGCAAGTGCTGACCACCCGCCCCTGGTCGCACCTTTCCGACCACGTCCCGCTGTCGGTGGAGATCGAGTTATGAGCAGCCAGTCGATGGAAAAAACCACACTGGATAACATCCCCGCTCCGCCGATCCGTGAGCCGACAGCGGTCGACGTCGAATACGGCTGGCAAGGCAGCAATCGCGTCGAGTTGCTGGAAAACGGTGAAGCGTATTTTCCCCGGGTATTTGACGCCCTTCGCCGGGCGCAAAGTGAAATCCTGCTGGAAACCTTCATTGTGTTCGAGGACAAGGTTGGCAATGAGCTGCAACAGATCCTGATCGAAGCTGCCCAGCGCGGTGTACGCACCACCGTCAGCCTCGACGGCTTTGGCTGCGGCGAATTGAGTACCGAGTTCCTTACCGCCCTGACCGCCGCCGGCGTGCACCTGCAAATGTTCGATCCGGCACCAAAACGCCTGGGCATCCGCACCAACTGGTTCCGACGCCTGCACCGCAAGATAGTGGTAGTGGACGGCAGCATTGCCTTCATCGGCGGGATCAACTTTTCTGCCGATCACCTTGCCGACTTCGGGCCCGAGGCCAAGCAGGACTATTCCGTGGAGGTGCAAGGCCCGGCGGTGGCCGACATTCATCACTTCACTCTGCTGCAATGCGGTCGCCCGGCGCACGCCAAATACTGGTGGCAACGCCGTCGGCAGCGGCGTTCGGAGCTGGCCCTCAGCGATCACGATGGCCAGGTACGTCTGGTGTACCGCGACAACGGTGAGCACCCGACCGACATTGAAGAGGTTTACCGCCAAGTGTTACGCCAGGCCAAGCGCCGGGTGGTGATCGCCAATGCCTACTTCTTTCCCGGCTTGCGCCTGCTGCGCGATATCCGCAACGCGGCCCGCCGGGGTGTGGATGTGCGGCTGATCCTGCAAGGGCAACCGGACATGCTGGTGGCCAAACTCGCCGCACGCATGACCTACGATTACCTGCTCAGGTCCGGGGTGAAGATCTACGAATATTGCGACCGCCCGTTGCATGGCAAGGTTGCATTGGTGGATGAAGACTGGAGCACCGTCGGCTCCAGTAACCTCGACCCGTTGAGCCTGTCGATGAATCTGGAAGCCAACGTGCTGATCCGCGACCGTGGCTTCAATCGAGTTCTGTTCGATCGCCTGGAAGACCTCAGCGACAACCATTGCAAGGCCATGTCTCACGCCATCACGCCACGCGGGCGTGTCTGGCACATGACCATAGGTTTTCTGGTGTTTCACTTCCTGCGGCATTTCCCGGCTTGGGCCGGTTGGTTGCCGGCGCATAAACCTCGCCTGAAACCCATCCCCCCTCCGACCGGGAGCGCTGACCATGAACCGCGCTGAGCCTCACATGGCAACTGACGCCAAAAGCCCGGGCAAGTCGCACTGGAGCCGCTGGAAACGACCGCTGACGATGCTGTTTTTCCTGATGCTGATCGTGCTGTTCACGATGCTCGCCCAGCGCCTGGAGTGGAACGAAGTGTTCGATAACCTGGCCGATTTCAAGGTGCGCACGCTGATCATTGCGTCGGGGCTGACCCTGGTGAGTTTTCTGGTGTACGCCTGCTTCGACCTGATCGGCCGCACCTACATCCGCCAGAACCTGACGTGGAAACAGATACTGCCCGTGGGGATCATCAGCTACGCCTTCAACCTGAACCTGAGCGCCTGGGTCGGCGGCATCGCCATGCGTTACCGGTTGTATTCGCGGCTCGGGGTCAGCAAGAGCAACATCGCGAAGATCCTTGGCCTGAGCCTGGCGACCAACTGGTTCGGCTACATGGTCATTGCCGGCGCCGTGTTCAGCAGCGGGCTGGTGCGCATGCCGCCGGGCTGGAAGCTCAGCAGCAGCGCGCTGCAAGGCGTGGGGGTCTTGTTGTTGCTGTTGAGCGCCGGCTACCTGGTAGCGTGCCAGTTTGCCAAACGTCGTGAGTGGGTGATTCGCGGTATCGAAATCGACCTCCCGTCCTTGCGCATGGCGGTGCTGCAACTGACCCTCGGTGCGCTGAACTGGTCGCTGATGGCGGCGGTGATCTTCACCTTGCTGCCGAGCAAACTGGACTATCCACTGGTACTGGGCGTGCTGTTGATCAGCGCCATCGCCGGGGTCATCACTCACATCCCGGCCGGGCTCGGCGTGCTCGAAGCGGTGTTCGTGGCGCTGCTGCAACACGAGGTTTCGCGGGGTAGCCTGGTGGCCGGGCTGCTGGCCTATCGGGCGATTTATTTCATCCTGCCGTTGTTGATTGCCCTGGTGATGTACCTGTTGGTGGAGGCCAAGGCCAAGTCGTTGCGGATTGCCAGGAAACCCAAATGATTTGGGGTGTGCTTGCGCACGCCTTCGCGAGCAAGCCCGCTCCCACAGTTGATCGGTTATGAACACATTCTTTGTGAACACCTGCAGACATTGTGGGAGCGGGCTTGCCCGCGAAGGCGTGCGCAGGCACACCGCAAATCACTGGGATTGAATAATGCTCAACCGCTCCCCGACCACCATCTCGGTAATCCAGTCGACAAGGATCGAGGTATAGGCCTGCTGGGAAACCGGGTCGCTCAAGGCGTGGTCGGCACCGTCGATGATGCGGTGGGTCATTGAGTGAGTCTGTTGGCAGGCCGCCCGGTAGCTCATGATCGTCGCGTGGGGCACATAGTCGTCGGTCTCGGACTGCACCAGCAGGACATCCCCGCGAAATTGCGAGCAGGCATGCAAGGCCCGGTTGCTGTCGGCACGCACCAGGGTGCCTCGGTAATCACGCAGATCCAGCTTGTCCAGGTCACGTTTCGGCGTGTGCCATTGCTCGTCGCGGTACAGCGCCGGCACCCGCAGCGCCAGCCAGCGCACCGGCCGCAGCGAAGTCAGAATCGAGGCCAGATAACCGCCATAACTGGTGCCGACCACGGCAATCGCCGAGGTATCGAGGGCCGGATGCGCGAGCAAGCGGTCATAGGCTGCCAGCAGGTCGCGCAGATTGTCCTCCCGGGTTACCCGGGACAATGGAATGCCGGTGCCACCGGTGTGCCCGCGCAGGTCAAAGGTCAGGCATACACACCCCAAACCGGCAATGCCTTTGGCGCGTTCCAGGTCCCGCTCCTGACTGCCGCCCCAACCGTGCACAAAAAGTACGCCGGGGACTTTCGATTTGGGGCTCAGAAAAGTCCCGCTCATCTGTTCATTATCGATATCGATCTGAATGGATTCGCTTCTAGCCGTCATAGGATTTAACCGTTACGTACTTGAGGAGAAATTCACTGCTTTGCGCCGGCCCGCGATACACCTCGATGGCATCTGTCGGCAGCGGCTGATCAATGTAGGTTTCCACCGAAGACACACGAATCGCGCGCATCCCCGGATCGTTGACGAAACTCTGCAAAGCCGCCACCTCGGCACTGCTGGCACCGCCCATGCGCCAGGATTGTTCGAGCACGCCGCTGCGCTGTTTGCCGTCGCTATCGATGCCCTGAGCGATGTCGTAGTTGCGCCGTGACGCATAGAAACGCGGATAGGCTTCATCCGCGGCGCTGTCGAACACCTGCGCCTGCTTGATAGCCACCCGCACGTCATCGGCAATGTCCAGCTTCAACAAATCGTCGTAGCTGCCCTGTACCACCAACAGGTTCGAGCCGCCATACACCTCCTCGCCCTCAGCGTCTTTGGTCAAGTATTGATCACCGCAGTAACTCAGCACCTTGTCGCCGATGAAGCTCTGGCCGACGCTGTGGGTAATCACCTGATCAAGATCCTGCTCCAGCACCACACCTTCGGTGAAGGTCGCGTCAGCCTCGGGCCTGGCCAGAATTTCATCGAACTCGTCGAGGCTCCGGATCACTTCCTGACCACGTCCGGCACAAGCGTGTATCGGCTTCAGGCGGATCGGCCCGGTGTACAACAGATGTTCCGCCGCCGGGCGAGCATCCTTCAGGCAGAACACGCTGAGACCGTCGAGTACGACGCTGCGTACCCGCTGGGAAAACAAAGGAGCCCAGCCTGGCGGCGCATGGGCATGGTGGTTGAGCAGCCCATGACTGATGGCTTTGGTGCAGATGAAATCATGGTCGACATAACCACCCCACAAATCCTGTGGTCCCTTGACCCCCAGTTGCCGGGCAGCCTCAGCGCCCACCAGCGTCTGGGTCGGCAACAGGTAGAGATCCCGACCGTCGTGCAATTGCGGATCGTAACTGCCGCCGTACTTGAGTCCCATTATCTGCGCCAGCCAGCGCGCCAGCGCACGGTTGGTCTCGACTTCGTGCAGCGGCGCGTCGGCGAGTACCGAATGGGCAACCACCAGTTTCTTGCGGTTTGTTGGGGTCATGCATCCCCCTTCAATCAACGCTTGATGAATGTAGTTGAAGGGGTGCAGGGATCAGGCCAAGGCCCGTTACGCAAAGAGGGGTTTTAAATCAGCCCGTTGCGTAGAAAGTGATGGCATGGGGCCTGTTTTATTCTGCACGACGCCCTTTGATACTCCGGCATTTTGCACGACTCCAGCCCACACACCCGACCCTGTGGGAGCGAGCTTGCTCGCGATAGCGGTGTTCCAGACACATCAATGTTGAATGTCATGCCCTCATCGCGAGCAAGCCCGCTCCCACAGGAGATCGGGGGTGATGCGACTACCGTGCAACCGATCCAGGGCTCACCCCAAACCGCATCCGATAATCACTCGGCGCCAGCCCGGTAATTTTCTTGAACGTCGCGCGAAACGCGCCGGGGTCCTGATAACCCACCGTCCAGGCGATGTGATCGATGGTGCCGTTGGTGAACTCAAGCATTTCCCGGGCCTTGCCGACTCGCAGATGCTGACAGTATTCGGTAGGTTTGAGCCCGGTGGCCGTGCGGAAGCGTCGCAGGAAGGTGCGCTCTTCCAGCCCTGCCTTTTCGGCCATCGCCGCCAGCGACACATCGGTCGCCCCGGTGCTTTGCAACCAGTGCTGCACCTTGAGGATCGCCGCATCGCCATGACTGAGGATCGGCGCAAAATTGCTGCCGCACTCGCTGGCGCTATCGCTGTGTTCCACCACTAGAAAACGCGCGGTATTGCTGGCAATGCTCGGTCCCAGCAGACGGTTGACCAGGCGCAAACCCAGTTCAGACCACGCCATCAGTCCCGCGGTGGTGATCAGATCGCCGTCATCGACAATCGGCGTATCGGCCTTGAGCCGTATCGCCGGATAACGTTCGGCAAAGGTCTTGGCCGAGGTCCAGTGGGTGGTAGCGCTACGACCATCGAGCAGGCCGCTTTCAGCCAACAGGATCGAGCCCACGCAAACCCCGCCCAGTGTCGCGCCGCTGGCATGTTGCTCGCGCAACCAGCGGATCAAACCCTGTGGCGCCTGGCCCTCGGAAAAGCCGGCAATCGATGGCGGGATCAACACGGCCACCAGGGCACGCTCCGGGCCGGGATGGCTGTCGAAGACCCGGAGCGGCGGCTGATCACCCTCGACCTGCCAATGGCTGACCCGCAGCAGGGGCAGCTGCGCAGCCTGATGCTCGGCGGCGATCCGGTTCGCCACCCCGAACAAGTCCGTCAAGCCATGCACCGCCGCCATCTGCGCGCCAGGATAGATCAGCACACCGAGCTCGGCGATTGCCCTTTCTGCGTCCATTGTCAGTTTTCCCCCTCTTATTGTCGGTGCGGCCAATCCCCGGACCGCCTGCCAGCGCCAATACTTCATTCCACACCCACACACACTTCGAGGAAACAGTCATGGCCAAGCAAGCGCTCATCGTAGTCGATATCCAGAACGACTACTTCCCCCAAGGCAAGTGGCCACTGGTCGGCGCCGACGCCGCCGCCGACAACGCCGTCCGCCTGATCAAGGCCTTCCGTGATGCCGGTGATCCGGTGGTGCATATCCGCCACGAATTCACCTCCGCAGAGGCACCGTTCTTCACCCCGAACTCCGAAGGCGCGAAGCTGCACCCCAAAGTGATCAACCGCGCTGACGAACCGGTGGTGCTCAAGCACTTCGTCAACTCGTTCCGCGAAACCGAGCTGAAATCGATCCTCGACGAGCAAGGCATCACGGAACTGGTGGTTGTGGGCAGCATGAGCCATATGTGCGTCGATGGCATCACCCGTGCGGCGGCGGACTTCGGCTACACGGTGACCGTGATCCACGACGCCTGCGCCACCCGTGACCTGGAATTCAATGGCGTGTCGGTTCCGGCGGCCCAGGTTCATGCGGCGTTCATGGCGGCCCTGGCGTTTGCCTATGCCAGCGTGGTGTCGACCGACGAGTTTCTCGCGGCCTGAGTCTGCACCAAATTTCACTGCCCATAAAAAACCCGCACTTCAGACCGAAGTGCGGGTTTTGTTTTATCAGCTTGCTGCTTGTAGCTTGAGGCTTGCAGCTGCCTTAGAACGGAATATCGTCATCAAAGCTGTCGAAATCCGGAGCCGGTTGCGGTGCGGCCTGTTGAGGGGCCGGACGCTGTGGCTGCTGTTGCGGAGCAGGACGTTGAGCCTGCTGGCGCGGAGCGGATTGCTGGTAGTTGCCGCCGCCCTGGCCCTGCTGGTCGCCCTGTGGACGGCCACCCAGCAGTTGCATGGTGCCTTGCATGTCGACCACGATTTCGGTGGTGTAACGCTTGATACCGTCTTTTTCCCACTCGCGGGTCTGCAGCTTGCCTTCGATGTAAACCTGCGAACCTTTACGCAGGTATTCGCCGGCGATTTCTGCCACTTTGCCGAACATCGATACACGGTGCCATTCGGTCTTTTCGACTTTCTGGCCGGTTTGCTTGTCGGTCCACTGTTCGCTGGTCGCCAGACTCAGGTTGGTCACGGCGTTACCGTTAGGCAAGTAGCGAACTTCGGGATCCTGGCCGCAAGTGCCGACCAATATGACTTTGTTAACCCCACGGGCCATAACGTTCTCCTAGGCTGCGCACGCTGCCCCGGCCGGGTTGTTCACCAGGCGCTCAAGGGTGGTGCGATCCAATAGTTCGGTGTCCAGTTTGATGTAAATCGCCGCCTCTTCCGCGACGATGACTGCATCTGTTACCCCTACGACCGCCTTCAGGCGCTCGACCAGACCCGCTTCGCGGATCGCCTCGGGCGACAACGGCAAGCGCAGGCTTGTGACGTAGGGAGGTTCGCGCATGGTAACAGCAAAGGCCAGCCAGAGGGCAGCCAGACCGGCGCATCCGAGGAATACAACCGACAGACCGCCATGCTGGAACAGCCAGCCACCGAGGATTCCCCCCAGTGCCGAGCCGAGGAACTGGCTGGTGGAATAAACCCCCATCGCCGTGCCCTTGCCACCTGCCGGTGAAACCTTGCTGATCAGCGACGGCAATGAAGCCTCCAGCAGATTGAACGCGGTGAAGAACACCACCGTACCGATCACCAGAGACCGCAAGCTGTCACCGAACTGCCAGAAGAATAGCTCAGTGAGCATCAACGTCACGACGGCGCCGAGTAAAACTCGTTTCATTTTGCGTTTCTTCTCGCCGTAGATAATGAACGGAATCATGGCGAAGAAAGAAATCAGCAGCGCGGTCAGGTACACCCACCAGTGCTGCTCTTTGGGCAACCCGGCTTTCTCGACCAGTGCCAGGGGCAAGGCGACGAAGCTGGACATCAACATCGCGTGCAAGACAAAAATGCCCAGGTCCAGGCGCAGCAGGTCCGGATGCTTGAGGGTCGGCATCAACGCCTGGCGCGCGACACCGGACTCACGGTGCTGCAACGGGCCGGTGGAGCGCGGCACCATGAACATCACGATCACGATGCCGAACAGCGCCATGCCGCCCGTGGCGAGGAACAGCCCGGACAACCCGAAGGCGCGGGTCAACAGCGGGCCGGCCACCATGGCCACCGCAAACGACAGGCCGATGGTCATGCCGATCATGGCCATGGCCTTGGTCCGGTGCTGTTCGCGGGTCAGGTCGGACAGCAAGGCCATGACCGCGGCGGAAATCGCCCCGGCACCCTGCAGGATTCGCCCGGCGATCACGCCCCAGATCGAATCGGCATTGGCGGCGAGCAGACTGCCGAGGGCAAAGACGATCAAGCCCAGGTAAATCACCGGGCGACGGCCGATGCGGTCGGAAATGAAACCGAACGGAATCTGGAAAACTGCCTGGGTCAGGCCATAAGCACCAATCGCCAGACCGATCAGGGCCGGCGTGGCTCCGGCCAGATCCATCCCATAGGTCGCCAGTACCGGCAACACCATGAACATGCCAAGCATACGGAAGGCGAACACCAGGGCCAGACCGCTTGCCGCGCGGGTCTCGCTACCACTCATGCGCTCGCTGTGGGGATCGTGCATGGAAAAACCTCATGTGAACCGGCGGCGATTCTACCAGTCCGATCGATTGGCGGGGTATATCGCGACGCTTTGACGCGCATTGCTGACACACTCTTCATGTAAGACAGTAACCCTCTCGTTTGATAGTGTGCATCCATCCAGTGTTTGGCCGTATACTCCTACGTTTTCGACGCCCGCCGAGCGAGGCCACCTTGGACAAGATCCTGATTCGTGGGGCTCGAACCCACAACCTGAAGAACATCGACCTGACCCTGCCACGGGACAAGCTGATCGTCATCACCGGCCTGTCCGGCTCCGGCAAGTCGTCCCTGGCTTTCGACACCTTGTACGCCGAAGGCCAGCGCCGCTACGTCGAATCGCTGTCGGCTTATGCCCGGCAGTTCCTGTCGATGATGGAAAAGCCTGACGTCGACACCATCGAAGGCCTGTCGCCAGCGATCTCCATCGAACAGAAGTCCACCTCGCACAACCCGCGTTCGACGGTCGGCACCATTACCGAAATCTACGATTACCTGCGCCTGCTGTATGCCCGCGTGGGCATCCCCCGTTGCCCGGACCACGACATTCCGCTGGAAGCGCAGACCGTCAGCCAGATGGTCGACCTGGTCCTCGCCGAACCGGAGGGCAGCAAACTGATGCTGTTGGCCCCGGTCATCCGCGAGCGCAAAGGCGAGCACCTGTCGGTTTTCGAAGAACTGCGCGCACAGGGTTTTGTCCGCGCCCGAATCAACGGCAAGCTTTACGAGCTGGACGAAGCCCCCAAGCTCGACAAGCAGAAAAAACACACCATCGATGTCGTGGTGGACCGTTTCAAGGTTCGCGCCGACCTGCAACAACGCCTGGCCGAATCCTTCGAAACCGCGCTGAAACTGGCGGACGGCATCGCCCTGGTAGCGCCGATGGACGACGAACCGGGTGAAGAGATGATCTTCTCCGCACGCTTCGCCTGCCCGATCTGCGGTCACGCCATCAGCGAGCTTGAACCCAAGCTGTTCTCCTTCAACAACCCGGCCGGCGCCTGCCCGACCTGTGATGGTCTGGGGGTAAAGCAGTTCTTCGACATCAAGCGCCTGGTCAACGGCGAACTGACCCTGGCCGAAGGGGCGATTCGTGGCTGGGACCGGCGTAACGTCTATTACTTCCAGATGCTCGGATCACTGGCCGCGCACTACAAGTTCAGCCTGGAAGTACCGTTCAACGAACTGCCCGCCGACCAGCAGAAATTCATCCTGCATGGCAGCGGTTCGCAAAACGTCGATTTCAAATACCTGAACGACCGCGGCGACATCGTCAAACGCTCGCACCCGTTCGAAGGCATCGTGCCGAACCTGGAGCGCCGTTACCGCGAAACCGAATCGGCATCGGTGCGCGAGGAGCTGGCCAAATTCCTCAGCACCCAGTCGTGCCCGGATTGCCGTGGCACCCGTCTGCGGCGTGAAGCGCGGCACGTCTGGGTCGGCGAGAAAACCCTGCCGGCGGTGACCAACCTGCCGATCGGCGATGCGTCCGAATATTTTGGCGGGCTCAAGCTCACCGGTCGGCGTGGCGAAATTGCCGACAAGATCCTCAAGGAAATCCGCGAACGCCTGCAGTTCCTGGTCAACGTCGGCCTCGACTATCTGTCGCTGGACCGCAGTGCCGACACCTTGTCCGGTGGCGAGGCCCAGCGCATTCGCCTGGCCAGCCAGATTGGCGCCGGCCTGGTGGGCGTCCTGTACATCCTTGACGAACCTTCCATCGGCCTCCATCAACGCGATAACGACCGGCTGCTGGGCACCCTCAAGCATCTGCGCGATATCGGCAACACTGTGATCGTGGTCGAGCACGACGAAGACGCGATCCGCCTGGCCGACTACGTGGTCGACATCGGCCCGGGCGCCGGCGTGCACGGCGGGCATATCGTCGCCGAAGGCACACCGGCCGAGGTCATGGCGCATCCGGACTCGCTGACGGGCAAATACCTGTCGGGCCGGGTGAAAATCGAAGTCCCGGCCAAACGTACGCCGCGCAACAAGAAGCTGACGCTGTCGCTCAAGGGCGCGCGCGGCAACAACCTGCGCAATGTCGACCTGGAGATTCCGATCGGCCTGCTGACCTGTGTGACCGGCGTATCCGGCTCGGGTAAATCGACGCTGATCAACAACACGCTGTTCCCGTTGAGCGCCACCGCGCTGAACGGCGCAACGACGCTTGAGGCGGCCGCCCACGACAGCATCAAGGGCCTGGAGCACCTGGACAAGGTCGTCGACATCGACCAGAGCCCGATCGGCCGCACACCGCGCTCCAACCCGGCGACCTATACCGGACTGTTCACGCCGATCCGCGAGTTGTTCGCCGGCGTGCCGGAGTCCCGCTCCCGGGGCTACGGCCCGGGGCGCTTCTCCTTCAACGTCAAGGGCGGGCGTTGCGAAGCCTGCCAGGGCGACGGCCTGATCAAGGTCGAAATGCACTTCCTGCCGGACATCTACGTGCCGTGCGACGTGTGCAAGAGCAAGCGCTACAACCGTGAAACCCTGGAGATCAAGTACAAGGGCAAGAGCATCCACGAAACCCTCGAGATGACCATCGAGGAAGCGCGGGTGTTCTTCGATGCCGTACCGGCCCTGGCGCGCAAGCTGCAAACGTTGATGGACGTCGGCCTTTCGTACATCAAGCTGGGGCAATCGGCGACCACGCTCTCCGGAGGTGAAGCCCAGCGGGTGAAGCTGTCTCGCGAATTGTCCAAGCGTGATACAGGCAAGACCCTGTATATCCTCGATGAACCGACCACCGGGCTGCACTTCGCGGATATCCAGCAACTGCTGGACGTGCTGCATCGCCTGCGCGACCACGGCAACACCGTGGTGGTCATCGAGCACAACCTGGACGTGATCAAGACCGCCGACTGGCTGGTGGACCTCGGTCCGGAAGGTGGTTCCAAGGGCGGTCAGATCATCGCCGTCGGTACACCGGAGGAAGTGTCAGAGATGAAGCAATCCCATACCGGCTACTACCTCAAGCCGCTGCTGGAGCGGGACCGGGCTTAACCGGGCGCCATGAAAAAGCCCCTGTCACTTCATCGGTGGCAGGGGCTTTTTTGTATTCGCTGAATCAGGCGTGGGATTGCAGGTAGTTCTCAAGCCCGATCAACTTGATCAGACCCAGCTGCTTTTCGAGCCAGTAAGTGTGATCTTCTTCGGTGTCATGCAATTGAACCCGCAGCATTTCGCGGCTGACGTAGTCCTTGTGCTGCTCGCAGAGCTTGATGCCTTTGCACAGCGCAGCCCGCACCTTGTATTCCAGGCGCAAATCCGCCTCGAGCATCTCGGTCACCGTGGTGCCGACATCGAGATCGTCCGGACGCATGCGCGGAGTACCTTCGAGCATCAGGATCCGGCGCATCAGGGCATCAGCGTGCCCTGCTTCCTCTTCCATCTCGTGGTTGATTCGTTCGTAGAGCTTGGTGAAACCCCAGTCCTCATACATCCGCGAATGGACGAAATATTGATCACGCGCGGCCAGTTCGCCGGTCAGCAACGTGTTGAGGTAATCGATCACATCTGGGTGGCCTTGCATCGCCCTACATCTCCCTGCTTGAAAGTTGTAGTTTGAACCAACATGCCCTTATCGTCACTCGCAAGACGCAATAAAAGCGAAGATATTCTGAGAAAACCAGCTGAAATAACGCAAAAACCGCCCAAACAAGGGCGGTTCTGCTTCTCATTTAGACTTCGTTAAGCTGTACGTTGAGCAGTTTTGCGATTGCTTCTCCATACGCCGGGTCAGCTTTGTAGAAATGTTGCAGCTGGCGATCAACCACATCACTCGTCACCCCCGCCATCGCACCGGCGATGTTGCTGACCAGCAGTGATTTCTGCTCTTCAGACATCAAGCGGAACAACGCGCCGGCGTGACTGTAGTAATCAGTGTCTTCGCGGTGGTCGTAACGATCGGCGGCACCACTGAGGGCCAATGCCGGCTCTGCGTAACGAGGTGCCTGCTTCGGCGATTCTACGTAGCTGTTTGGCTCGTAGTTCGGCGCCGCACCGCCATTGCTGCCAAAGGCCATCGATCCATCGCGCTGATAGGTGTTGACCGGACTGCGCGGAGCGTTGACTGGCAACTGTTGGTGGTTGGTGCCGACGCGGTAGCGGTGAGCATCCGCGTAGGCGAACACGCGCCCCTGCAGCATACGATCCGGCGACAAACCAACGCCTGGAACCATGTTGCTGGGACCGAACGCCGCCTGCTCGACTTCCGCGAAGTAGTTCTGCGGATTGCGATTGAGCTCCAGCTCTCCGACTTCAATCAGTGGAAACTCTTTTTGCGACCAGGTTTTGGTGACATCAAACGGGTTCTCGTAGTGCGCTGCCGCCTGAGACTCGCTCATGATCTGAATGCACACACGCCATTTCGGGAAATCACCCTGCTCGATGGCATTGAACAAGTCGCGCTGGGCGTAATCCGGATCTGTACCCGCCAGGCGCGCAGCCTCCGCTGGAGCAAGGTTCTTGATCCCCTGCCGGGTCTTGTAGTGCCACTTCACCCAGTGGTGCTCGCCTTGAGCGTTGATGAGGCTGTACGTGTGGCTGCCAAAGCCGTGCATGTGGCGGTACCCGTCAGGGATACCCCGGTCGGAGAACAGGATGGTGACCTGGTGCAACGCCTCGGGCGAATGCGACCAGAAGTCCCACATCGCCTGGGCACTTTTCAGGTTGCTTTGCGGCAAACGCTTCTGGGTGTGGATAAAGTCCGGAAACTTCAATGGATCACGAATGAAGAACACTGGCGTGTTATTGCCGACAATGTCCCAGTTGCCTTCCTCGGTGTAGAACTTCAAGGCAAACCCGCGTGGATCACGCTCGGTATCGGCCGAACCGCGCTCACCGCCCACGGTGGAAAACCGCAGGAAAGTCGGGGTCTGCTTGCCGACTGCCTCAAACAGCTTCGCACTGGTGTATTGAGTGATATCGCGCGTCACGGTGAACGTACCGTAAGCACCCGAGCCTTTGGCGTGCACACGGCGCTCAGGGATGTTTTCACGGTTGAAATGGGCAAGCTTCTCGATCAGATGAAAGTCGTCGAGCAGCAGCGGGCCACGAGGGCCGGCGGAACGGGAATTCTGGTTATCGGCAACAGGAGCGCCACTGGCGGTGGTAAGCGTTTTGTTTTGGCTCATGCGATCTTCCTTCCTCTGTCGGTCTTGAACTGCCGGCTATCGGCTGAGAAGGAGTATTAATCATCAATATGACAGCTACAAATTAATTAACTTGCAGGCATCGATAGAGAAAAACTAATGACCATCCCCATCACATAATGACGATGTGGACGAAGGAGAGGCTTGTACAAACGGTGCGTTTCTTACAGGCACAAAAAACCGGGCACTAGGCCCGGTTCCTTGTTTCAGACTGACGTCTTACTCGGCGGATACAGCTTCGCCAGCAGTAGCACGATCAACCAACTCGACGTACGCCATAGGCGCGTTGTCGCCAGCGCGGAAACCGCACTTGAGGATGCGCAGGTAGCCACCCTCACGGGTAGCGTAACGCTTGCCCAGGTCGTTGAAGAGCTTACCAACGATAGCTTTCGAACGAGTACGGTCGAAAGCCAGACGACGGTTAGCAACGCTGTCTGTCTTGGCCAGAGTGATCAGCGGCTCGGCAACGCGGCGCAGTTCTTTGGCTTTTGGCAGAGTCGTTTTGATCAGCTCGTGCTCGAACAGCGACACCGCCATGTTTTGGAACATGGCCTTGCGGTGCGAGCTGGTGCGGCTCAGGTGACGACCACTTTTACGATGACGCATGGTTCATTCCTTACCAAACACTACGTTCGGTGATTACGACGATCAGGCAGTCGCCTTGTCGTCCTTCTTAAGACTTGCAGGCGGCCAGTTGTCGAGGCGCATGCCGAGGGACAGACCGCGGGAGGCCAGAACGTCCTTGATTTCAGTCAAGGATTTCTTGCCCAGGTTCGGAGTCTTCAACAGTTCCACTTCGGTACGCTGAATCAGGTCACCGATGTAGTAAATGTTTTCCGCCTTAAGGCAGTTAGCCGAACGTACAGTCAGTTCCAGATCGTCAACCGGGCGAAGCAGGATCGGATCGATCTCGTCTTCCTGCTCGACAACCACTGGCTCACTGTCACCTTTGAGGTCGACGAACGCAGCCAACTGCTGTTGCAGGATGGTTGCAGCGCGGCGAATAGCCTCTTCAGGATCCAGAGTACCGTTGGTTTCCAGATCAATAACCAGCTTGTCCAGGTTAGTACGCTGCTCGACACGGGCGTTTTCCACCACGTATGCGATACGGCGAACCGGGCTGAACGAAGAGTCAAGCTGCAAGCGACCGATGCTGCGGCTTTCGTCTTCATCGCTCTGACGCGAGTCTGCCGGTTCATAACCACGACCACGAGCTACTACGAGCTTCATGTTCAGGGCGCCGTTAGACGCCAGGTTAGCGATTACGTGATCGGGATTAACGATCTCGACATCATGATCCAGCTGAATATCGGCAGCGGTAACCACCCCCGAACCCTTCTTCGACAAGGTCAGCGTAACTTCGTCACGACCGTGCAGCTTGATAGCCAGACCTTTAAGGTTCAACAGGATTTCAATGACGTCTTCCTGTACACCTTCGATGGCGCTGTACTCGTGGAGCACACCGTCAATCTCGGCCTCGACTACTGCACAGCCGGGCATTGAGGACAACAGGATGCGGCGCAGCGCGTTGCCCAGGGTATGGCCGAAACCACGCTCGAGAGGCTCGAGAGTGATCTTGGCGCGGGTTGGACTGACAACCTGCACATCAATGTGGCGGGGTGTCAGGAACTCATTTACCGAAATCTGCATGGATGCACCTATTTTCTAGCCCTTACTTGGAGTAGAGCTCGACAATCAGGCTTTCGTTGATGTCGGCGGACAGATCACTGCGAGCTGGAACGTTCTTGAAAACGCCCGACTTCTTCTCAGTGTCTACTTCTACCCATTCTACGCGGCCACGTTGGGCACACAGATCGAGAGCTTGGACAATGCGAAGTTGATTTTTTGCTTTCTCGCGAACAGCAACCACGTCACCAGCACGAACCTGGTAGGACGGTACGTTAACGGTCTGACCGTTTACGCTGATCGACTTGTGCGATACCAGCTGACGGGATTCGGCACGAGTCGAACCAAAGCCCATACGGTATACAACGTTGTCCAGACGGCATTCGAGCAGTTGCAGCAGGTTCTCACCGGTTGCACCTTTCTTGCCAGCAGCTTCTTTGTAGTAGCCGCTGAATTGACGCTCGAGAACGCCGTAGATACGACGGACCTTCTGCTTTTCACGCAGTTGGGTGCCGTAGTCGGACTGGCGACCGCGGCGTTGGCCGTGGATACCAGGTGCTGCTTCAATGTTGCACTTCGATTCGATCGCGCGCACGCCGCTCTTCAGGAAGAGATCGGTGCCTTCGCGACGAGCGAGTTTGCATTTTGGACCAATGTAACGAGCCATTCTTTACAATCTCCTGGATTACACGCGGCGCTTCTTCGGCGGACGGCACCCGTTGTGCGGGATTGGCGTCACGTCGGTGATGCTGGCGATCTTGTAGCCACAGCCGTTCAAAGCGCGGACTGCGGATTCACGACCCGGACCTGGACCTTTGACGTTGACGTCGAGGTTTTTCAGGCCGTATTCCAGCGCAGCTTGACCAGCACGTTCAGCAGCTACCTGAGCAGCAAACGGGGTGGACTTGCGGGAACCGCGGAAACCCGAACCACCGGAGGTAGCCCAGGAAAGAGCGTTACCTTGACGGTCGGTGATGGTCACGATGGTGTTGTTAAAAGATGCATGGATGTGGGCGATGCCATCAACCACTGTCTTTTTAACTTTTTTACGAGGACGAGCAGCAGGTTTTGCCATGATTAAATTCCTGTCGATTCGCTGGGGCGATTACTTGCGGATCGGCTTACGCGGACCTTTACGGGTACGCGCGTTGGTCTTGGTACGCTGACCGCGCACTGGAAGACCGCGACGATGACGCAGACCGCGATAGCAACCGAGGTCCATCAAGCGCTTGATTTTCATGTTGATTTCGCGACGCAGGTCACCTTCAGTGGTGAACTTCGCCACTTCGCCACGCAGCTGTTCAATCTGCTCGTCGCTCAGATCTTTGATCTTTGCTGCTGGGTTTACCCCAGTCTCTGCACAAATTTTCTGTGCAGTAGTGCGACCAACACCATAGATGTAGGTCAGCGAGATAACAGTATGCTTGTTATCTGGAATGTTAACGCCTGCAATACGGGCCATTCAGTGGGACTCCAATTGACAGCTACCTACGCCCCGGAAGCCAAGAAATAGGGCGCGAGATAATATCGCTGTAATAACAAATAATCAACCCGGCAGCGCACTAGCTGCCGGGCTTGAAGCACAATCACACTCAGCCTTGGCGCTGTTTGTGACGCGGTTCCGCGCTGCAAATTACTCGAACAACACCTTCGCGGCGAATAATCTTGCAGTTACGGCACAGCTTTTTCACCGATGCACGAACTTTCATCACCAACTCCTCGAACCTTATGGGTCAGCGCAGCATGCCGCTGCCGTAACCCTTCAGGTTGGCTTTCTTCATCAGGGATTCGTACTGGTGCGAAACGAGGTGCGATTGTACTTGGGACATGAAGTCCATCACAACCACGACGACGATCAGCAACGAGGTCCCGCCAAGGTAGAACGGTACGTTCGCTGCAACCACCAGGAACTGGGGCAACAGGCAGACGGCCGTCATGTAAAGAGCACCGAACATGGTCAAGCGAGTCAGAACGCCATCAATGTAGCGCGCAGACTGCTCACCTGGACGGATACCCGGAATAAAGGCACCGGACTTCTTCAGGTTTTCCGCTACGTCTTTCGGATTGAACATCAACGCCGTATAGAAGAAGCAGAAGAAAATAATCCCTGCACTAAACAGCAGAATATTCAACGGCTGACCAGGAGCGATCGACTGCGAGATGTCCTGCAACCAGCCCATACCTTCAGACTGACCGAACCAGGCACCCAACGAAGCCGGGAACAGCAAAATGCTGCTCGCGAAAATAGCCGGAATAACACCGGCCATGTTCACCTTCAGCGGCAAGTGGCTGGTCTGCGCAGCGAAGACCTTGCGGCCCTGCTGACGCTTGGCGTAGTGAACAGCAATACGACGCTGACCACGCTCAATGAACACCACGAAACCGATAATCGCTACTGCCAGCAAACCGATGGCAACCAGGGCGAAGATGTTGATATCACCCTGACGCGCAGACTCGAAAGACTGCCCGATCGCTCTCGGAAGACCGGCGACGATACCTGCGAAGATCAACATCGAGATACCGTTGCCTACACCACGCTCAGTGATCTGCTCACCCAGCCACATCATGAACATCGCGCCTGCCACAAATGTGGTTACCGCAACGAAATGAAAGCTGAAGTCAGCAGTGAACGAAACGCCCTGCCCCGCCAGACCAATGGACATGCCAATGGCCTGGACGAGAGCGAGGACGACAGTGCCGTAGCGGGTGTACTGGCTTATCTTGCGACGGCCAGCTTCACCTTCCTTCTTCAACTGCTCCAGTTGCGGACTGACGGCGGTCATCAGTTGCATGATGATCGATGCCGAGATGTACGGCATGATCCCCAGTGCAAAGATGCTCATCCGTTCCAGCGCGCCGCCGGAAAACATGTTGAACAAGCTAAGAATGGTCCCCTCATTCTGTCGAAACAGGTCCGCGAGTCGGTCCGGGTTGATACCTGGAACCGGGATGTGTGCGCCTATTCGGTAGACGATAATCGCCAGGAACAGAAAACGCAGACGAGCCCAGAGTTCAGACATACCGCCTTTGCCGAGCGCAGAGAGAGCACCTTGCTTAGCCATTTATTCCTCGAACTTGCCGCCAGCTGCTTCGATAGCCGCACGCGCACCTTTGGTGGCGCCGATTCCCTTGCCGATAGTGACAGCGCGAGTCACTTCACCGGACAGCATGATTTTCACACGCTGTACGTTGACGTTGATCACGTTGGCATCTTTCAGGGACTGCACGGTGACGATGTCGCCTTCCACTTTAGCCAGCTCGGACAGACGCACTTCTGCGCGATCCATGGCTTTCAGGGAAACGAAACCGAACTTCGGCAGGCGACGATGCAGCGGCTGTTGACCGCCTTCAAAGCCTGGAGCAATGGTGCCACCGGAGCGAGAGGTCTGACCTTTGTGACCACGGCCACCAGTCTTACCCAAACCGCTACCGATACCACGGCCCGGACGATGCTTTTCGCGACGGGAACCCGGCGCTGGACTCAGATCATTGAGTTTCATCGATTAACCCTCGACACGCAGCATGTAGTAAGCCTTGTTGATCATCCCGCGATTCTCGGGAGTATCCTGGACTTCTACAGTGTGACCGATGCGACGCAGACCCAGACCCTTAACGCACAGTTTGTGGTTAGGGATGCGGCCGGTCATGCTTTTGATCAGCGTAACTTTAACGGTAGCCATGATCAGAAGATCTCCTTGACGCTTTTGCCACGCTTGGCGGCAATGGATTCAGGAGACTGCATTGCTTTCAAACCCTTGAAAGTGGCGTGAACCACGTTTACCGGGTTAGTCGAGCCGTAGCACTTGGCCAGAACGTTCTGAACGCCAGCAACTTCGAGGACAGCACGCATAGCGCCGCCAGCGATGATACCGGTACCTTCAGAAGCAGGCTGCATGTACACCTTCGAAGCGCCGTGAGCGGACTTCATTGCGTACTGCAGGGTGGTGCCGTTCAGATCAACCTGGATCATGTTGCGGCGAGCAGCTTCCATTGCCTTCTGGATCGCAGCAGGCACTTCACGCGACTTGCCACGGCCGAAGCCAACACGGCCCTTACCATCACCAACCACGGTCAACGCAGTGAAAGTGAAGATACGGCCGCCTTTAACGGTTTTGGCTACGCGGTTAACTTGAACCAGCTTCTCGATGTAGCCTTCGTCGCGCTTTTGGTCGTTATTTGACATAACTTAGAACTCCAGCCCAGCTTCACGAGCAGCATCAGCCAGCGCTTTAACGCGGCCGTGGTACTTGAAGCCAGAGCGGTCGAAAGCCACCTGCGAGACGCCAGCGGCCTTAGCACGCGTAGCGACCAGCTGGCCAACCTTAGTGGCCGCGTCGATGTTGCCGGTGGCACCATCACGCAGTTCTTTATCCAAAGTCGAGGCGCTTGCCAGGACTTTGTTGCCGTCGGCCGAAATGACCTGGGCGTAGATGTGCTGCGAAGAGCGGAACACGCAGAGACGCACGACTTCGAGTTCGTGCATTTTCAGGCGTGCTTTGCGAGCGCGACGCAGTCGAGTAACTTTTTTGTCGGTCATTTGCTATGCCCTACTTCTTCTTGGCTTCTTTACGACGGACGACTTCGTCCGCGTAGCGCACACCTTTGCCTTTGTACGGCTCTGGTGGACGGAAGTCGCGGATCTCGGCGGCCACTTGACCTACCAGCTGCTTGTCGATGCCCTTGATCAGGATATCGGTCTGGCTAGGAGTCTCAGCGGTGATGCCTTCCGGCAGTTCGTAATCCACTGGGTGCGAGAAGCCAAGAGCCAGGTTCAGCACTGTGCCTTTTGCTTGCGCTTTGTAACCAACACCGACCAGCTGGAGCTTGCGCTCGAAGCCTTGGCTTACGCCTTGGACCATGTTGTTTACCAACGCACGAGTGGTACCAGCCATTGCGCGAGTCTGTTGATCGCCATTGCGAGCAGCGAAACGCAGCTCACCAGCTTCTTCAACGATCTCAACGGACGAATGGATGTTCAGTTCGAGAGTGCCCTTGGCACCCTTCACCGAAAGCTGTTGGCCTGCGAATTTTACTTCGACACCGGCTGGCAGCTTAACGGGGTTCTTAGCGACGCGAGACATGCTTATCCCCCCTTAGAACACAGTGCAAAGAACTTCGCCGCCGACACCGGCAGCGCGCGCAGCACGATCAGTCATCACACCCTTGTTGGTGGAGACGATAGACACACCGAGACCGCCACGAACTTTTGGCAGATCATCGACGGACTTGTACTGACGCAGGCCTGGACGGCTAACGCGCTTCACTTCTTCGATAACCGGACGGCCTTCGAAGTACTTCAGCTCGATGGACAGCAGTGGTTTGATTTCGCTGCTGATCTGATAACCCGCAATGTAACCTTCGTCCTTCAGGACTTTGGCAACAGCTACCTTCAACGTGGAAGATGGCATGCTTACGACGGACTTTTCAGCCATCTGGGCATTACGGATACGAGTTAGCATGTCCGCTAACGGGTCCTGCATACTCATGGGCTAGACGCTCCTAATACAAAAAAATTAGCCTTGCGGCTATTACGTGTCGCCGAGAATCTCCGGGCATGAAAAACACGGGCTCAGGCGAGCCGGGTATTCTAGACACACCCCAGAAATGAATCAAGCCCCAAAAGGGGCTTGATCCAGATTCAAGGCCACCGGTGGTCAGGATCTTGCGATCCTGGACACCGAGACTTTGACAGTACTTACCAGCTGGCTTTAACCAGACCCGGTACGTCACCACGCATGGCAGCTTCACGCAGCTTGTTACGGCCGAGGCCGAACTTGCGGTAAACGCCGTGTGGACGACCGGTCAGGCGGCAGCGGTTACGCATGCGCGAAGCGCTTGCGTCACGTGGCTGCTTCTGCAGGGCTACTGTAGCTTCCCAACGCGCTTCTGGACTTGCGTTCAGATCAACGATGATAGCTTTCAGTGCTGCACGCTTCTTGGCGTACTTGGCAACCGTGAGCTGACGCTTCAGCTCGCGGTTTTTCATGCTCATCTTGGCCATGGTCCTACTCCAATCAGTTGCGGAACGGGAATTTGAACGCACGCAGCAGAGCGCGGCCTTCATCATCGTTCTTGGCAGTGGTGGTCAGGGTGATGTCCAGACCGCGGAGAGCATCGATCTTGTCGTAGTCGATTTCCGGGAAGATGATCTGCTCTTTCACGCCCATGCTGTAGTTGCCACGACCATCGAAGGACTTGGCATTCAGGCCGCGGAAGTCGCGAACCCGAGGCAGGGAGATCGACAGTAGACGATCCAGGAACTCGTACATACGCTCACGGCGCAGGGTCACTTTGACGCCGATCGGCCAACCTTCACGGACTTTAAAGCCAGCGATGGATTTGCGAGCGTAGGTCACAACGACTTTCTGGCCGGTGATCTTTTCCAGGTCAGCAACAGCGTGTTCGATGACTTTTTTGTCGCCGATCGCTTCGCCCAGACCCATGTTCAGGGTGATTTTGGTAACGCGCGGAACTTCCATCACGTTCGAAAGCTTAAGTTCTTCCTTAAGTTTCGGAGCGATTTCCTTCCGGTAAATCTCTTTTAGTCGTGCCATGGTCTTCTACCTAGCAGTGTTCAAGCATCAACCGCTTTTTGGGTCGACTTGAAGACACGAATTTTCTTACCGTCTTCTACTTTGAAACCAACGCGGTCAGCCTTGTTGGTTTCGCCGTTGAAGATGGCGACGTTGGAAGCGTGCAGTGGCGCTTCTTTCTCGACGATACCGCCCTGTACGCCCGACATCGGGTTAGGCTTGGTATGACGCTTGACCAGGTTCAGACCACCAACAACCAGACGGTTGTCAGCAAGAACCTTCAGCACCTTACCGCGCTTACCTTTGTCTTTGCCGGCGATCACGATGATCTCGTCGTCACGACGAATCTTTTGCATGTCGGATCTCCTTACAGCACTTCTGGGGCGAGCGAGACGATCTTCATGAACTTCTCAGTACGAAGTTCACGGGTCACTGGCCCAAAGATACGGGTGCCGATCGGCTCTTGCTTGTTGTTCAACAGAACAGCAGCGTTGCCATCAAAGCGGATAATGGAGCCATCAGCACGACGTACGCCGTGACGAGTGCGGACTACAACAGCAGTCATCACTTGGCCTTTTTTCACTTTACCGCGAGGAATTGCTTCCTTGACGGTAACTTTGATGATGTCACCGATACCAGCGTAACGACGATGGGAGCCACCCAGCACCTTGATGCACATAACGCGGCGAGCGCCGCTGTTATCGGCCACATCGAGCATGGATTGAGTCTGAATCATATAATTTCTCCGACCCCTAGTCCTTAGACTTCCACAGCGCGTTCGAGAACATCAACCAGCGCCCAAGACTTGGTCTTGGCCAAAGGACGAGTTTCACGAATAGTGACTTTGTCGCCGATGTGGCACTGATTGGTTTCGTCGTGCGCGTGCAGCTTAGTCGAACGCTTAACGTATTTACCGTAGATCGGGTGCTTAACGCGACGCTCGATCAGAACGGTGATGGTTTTGTCCATCTTGTCGCTGACAACACGGCCAGTCAGCGTACGGACAGTTTTTTCGGCTTCAGCCATGATTACTTACCTGCCTGCTGGTTGAGCACAGTCTTCACGCGAGCGATGTCACGCTTAACTTGCGAGAGCAGATGAGACTGCCCCAACTGGCCAGTTGCTTTCTGCATACGCAGATTGAACTGGTCGCGCAGCAGGCCGAGCAGTTGCTCGTTCAGCTGCTGTGCGGATTTTTCACGAAGTTCATTCGCTTTCATCACATCACCGTCCGTTTAACAAAGGAGGTGGCGAGCGGCAGCTTTGCAGCAGCCAGGGCGAAAGCCTCACGCGCCAGCTCTTCAGAAACACCCTCGATTTCATACAGGACTTTGCCTGGCTGAATCTGGGCAACCCAGTATTCCACGTTACCCTTACCTTTACCCATCCGAACCTCGAGAGGTTTTTTGGAGATCGGCTTGTCCGGGAATACACGGATCCAGATCTTGCCGCCACGTTTTACGTGACGGGTCAGAGCACGACGCGCTGACTCGATCTGACGAGCGGTGAGACGACCACGAGCAACAGACTTCAGCGCGAACTCGCCGAAGCTGACTTTGCTACCGCGCAATGCCAGGCCACGGTTGTGACCAGTCATTTGCTTGCGGAACTTCGTACGCTTTGGTTGCAACATTTGGCGTACCCCTTACTTAGCAGCTTTTTTACGAGGCGCTGGTGCTTGTGGTTTCAGTTCTTCTTGGCGACCACCAATTACTTCGCCTTTGAAGATCCAAACCTTTACACCGATCACACCGTAAGTGGTGTGAGCTTCGTAGTTGGCATAGTCGATGTCGGCACGCAGGGTGTGCAATGGCACACGACCTTCGCGATACCATTCAGTACGTGCGATTTCAGCACCGCCGAGACGACCGCTCACTTGGATTTTGATGCCTTTGGCACCAATGCGCATGGCGTTCTGTACGGCGCGCTTCATAGCACGACGGAACATTACGCGACGCTCCAGCTGCTGAGCTACGCTCTGCGCAACCAGCATACCGTCGAGCTCCGGCTTGCGGATCTCTTCGATATTGATGTGCACAGGCACACCCATTTGCTTGGTCAGGTCCTGACGCAGTTTCTCAACATCTTCACCTTTCTTCCCGATAACGATACCTGGACGAGCGGTGTGGATGGTGATGCGTGCAGTTTGGGCCGGACGATGGATATCGATACGGCTTACGGACGCGCTTTTTAGTTTGTCTTGGAGGTACTCACGCACATTCAGATCTGCGAGCAAATAGTCCGCATAAGTCCGACCGTCTGCGTACCAGACGGAGGTGTGCTCCTTGACGATTCCCAGGCGAATGCCAATGGGATGTACTTTCTGACCCATCTCTTCGACTCCGTTACTTGTCAGCAACCTTGACAGTGATATGGCAAGACCGCTTGACGATGCGATCAGCACGGCCTTTGGCACGTGGCATGATGCGCTTCAGCGAACGCCCTTCGTTGACGAAAACGGTGCTGACCTTCAGGTCATCAACGTCTGCGCCTTCGTTATGCTCGGCGTTGGCTACGGCCGACTCCAGCACTTTCTTCATGATCTCGGCGGCTTTCTTACTGCTGAAAGCCAACAGGTTGAGCGCTTCGCCCACCTTCTTCCCGCGGATCTGGTCGGCGACCAAGCGGGCTTTCTGGGCGGAGATTCGAGCGCCCGACAACTTAGCGGCTACTTCCATTTCCTAACCCCTTAACGCTTGGCTTTCTTGTCTGCCACGTGCCCGCGATAAGTGCGGGTACCGGCGAACTCGCCCAGTTTGTGGCCGACCATGTCTTCGTTCACGAGAACTGGGACGTGCTGACGACCGTTGTGTACTGCGATGGTCAGACCGACCATTTGTGGCAGGATCATCGAACGACGCGACCAGGTTTTCACCGGTTTGCGATCGTTCTTTTCCGCCGCCACTTCGATCTTCTTCAGTAGGTGAAGATCGATAAAAGGACCTTTTTTCAGAGAACGTGGCACTGTCGTATCCCTCTATTTACTTGCGACGACGGACGATCATTTTGTCGGTACGCTTATTACCACGAGTCTTCGCGCCCTTAGTCGGGAAGCCCCATGGCGATACCGGATGACGACCACCAGAGGTACGACCTTCACCACCACCATGTGGGTGGTCAACCGGGTTCATGGCAACACCACGAACGGTTGGGCGAACGCCACGCCAGCGTTTGGCACCGGCTTTACCCAGCGAACGCAGGCTGTGCTCGGAGTTCGAGACTTCGCCCAGGGTCGCACGGCATTCAGCCAGGACTTTACGCATTTCACCGGAACGCAGACGCAGGGTAACGTACACGCCTTCACGAGCGATCAGCTGAGCCGAAGCACCAGCGGAACGAGCGATCTGTGCGCCTTTACCTGGCTTCAGTTCGATGCCGTGTACGGTAGAACCGACTGGAATGTTGCGCAGTTGCAGAGCGTTGCCTGGCTTGATTGGAGCCAGAGCGCCTGCGATCAGCTGGTCGCCAGCACTCACGCCTTTAGGGGCGATGATGTAGCGGCGCTCGCCGTCTGCGTAGCAGAGCAGTGCGATGTGAGCAGTACGGTTTGGATCGTATTCGATACGCTCGACAGTGGCGACGATGCCATCTTTGTCGTTGCGACGGAAATCGACCATACGGTAATGCTGCTTATGACCACCACCGATGTGACGAGTGGTAATACGGCCATTGTTGTTACGACCACCAGTCTTCGATTTCTTCTCGAGCAGCGGTGCGTGAGGAGCGCCTTTATGCAGCTCCTGGTTGACCACCTTGACCACAAAACGGCGGCCAGGGGAAGTCGGTTTGCATTTAACGATTGCCATGATGCACCCCTTCCTTACTCAGCACTGCTGCTGAAATCGAGATCTTGGCCTGGCTGAAGGGAGATAACTGCCTTCTTCCAGTCATTACGCTTGCCCAGACCGCGAGCAGTGCGCTTGCTCTTACCCAGAACATTCAGGGTAGTTACACGCTCTACTTTCACGCTGAACAGGCTTTCGACGGCCTTCTTGATTTCCAGCTTGGTTGCGTCAGTAGCAACCTTGAAAACGAACTGGCCTTTCTTGTCTGCCAGAACCGTAGCCTTCTCGGAAACGTGCGGGCCAAGCAGAACTTTAAATACGCGTTCCTGGTTCATCCCAGCAGCTCCTCGAATTTCTTCACGGCCGACACGGTGATCAACACCTTGTCGTATGCGATCAGACTAACTGGATCGGAACCTTGCACATCACGTACATCTACGTGTGGCAGGTTACGAGCAGCCAGGTACAGGTTCTGATCAACAGCGTCCGACACGATCAGAACGTCGGTCAGGCTCATGTTGTTCAGCTTGCCCAGCAGGTCTTTGGTTTTCGGCGTTTCAACGGCGAAATCCTGAACCACGACCAGACGATCAGTACGCACCAGCTCAGCAAGGATGGAGCGCATTGCTGCGCGATACATCTTCTTGTTCAGCTTCTGGGAGTGATCCTGTGGACGAGCTGCGAAAGTGGTACCGCCGCCACGCCAGATTGGGCTACGGATAGTACCGGCACGAGCACGGCCAGTACCTTTCTGACGCCATGGGCGCTTGCCGCCACCACGAACGTCGGAACGGGTCTTTTGCTGCTTGGAACCCTGACGGCCGCCGGCCATGTAGGCCACGACTGCTTGGTGAACCAGCGTCTCGTTGAATTCGCCGCCAAATGTCAGTTCGGAAACTTCGATCGCTTGAGCGTCATTTACATTTAATTGCATGTCAGCTTCCCCTTAACCGCGAGCCTTGGCTGCTGGACGTACAACCAAGTTGCCGCCAGTAGCGCCAGGAACAGCGCCCTTGACCAACAACAGATTGCGTTCAGCGTCCACGCGCACTACTTCGAGGGACTGCACGGTCACGCGCTCAGCGCCCATATGACCGGACATTTTTTTGCCCTTGAATACACGACCAGGAGTCTGGCACTGGCCGATAGAGCCTGGAACGCGGTGGGATACGGAGTTACCGTGGGTGTTATCTTGCCCGCGGAAATTCCAACGCTTGATCGTACCCTGGAAGCCTTTACCCTTGGACTGACCGGTTACATCAACCAGTTGACCAGCGGCGAAGATTTCAGCGTTGATCAGATCGCCGGCCTGGTACTCGCCTTCTTCAAGGCGGAATTCCATTACGGTACGACCAGCGGCAACGTTCGCTTTAGCGAAGTGGCCAGCCTGAGCTGCTGTTACACGCGAAGCACGACGCTCGCCGACAGTGACTTGCACTGCACGATAGCCATCGGTCTCTTCAGTTTTGAACTGGGTGACGCGATTCGGCTCGATCTCAATGACCGTGACCGGAATGGAGACACCTTCTTCGGTGAAAATACGGGTCATACCGCATTTACGACCGACTACACCAATAGTCATGTTGTAAACCTCATGAGTGTACGGGGCTTTCACCCGCTATGGCCGCCCATTTCAGAGCGTTACACGACTAAGACCGAGTCTTAGCCGAGGCTGATCTGCACTTCCACACCGGCCGCAAGATCAAGCTTCATAAGAGCATCAACGGTTTTATCCGTTGGCTGGACGATGTCCAGAACGCGCTTATGAGTACGGATCTCGTACTGGTCACGCGCGTCTTTATTGACGTGCGGGGAGACCAGAACGGTGAACCGCTCTTTACGGGTAGGCAGTGGAATTGGACCACGCACTTGAGCACCAGTACGTTTCGCGGTTTCCACGATTTCCTGGGTTGATTGGTCGATCAGGCGATGGTCGAAAGCCTTCAACCTGATACGGATTTGCTGATTTTGCATTGGATTTCAGACTCCGGCTGCTATTCCCACCGGGCGCAATACGCCCGTTAAAAGGAGGCGCAATTCTATAGACGCCCCAGATAGGTGTCAACCCAATAAAAAAGCCCCCGCTGAGCGGGGGCTTTTCAAAGCATCGAAGCTATCTCAAAAGAGATGCTTACTCGATGATTTTGGCTACGACGCCAGCGCCGACGGTACGACCGCCTTCACGGATAGCGAAACGCAGACCGTCTTCCATCGCGATGGTTTTGATCAGGGTAACAGTCATCTGAATGTTGTCACCTGGCATTACCATTTCAACGCCTTCTGGCAGCTCGCAGTTACCAGTCACGTCAGTAGTACGGAAGTAGAACTGTGGACGGTAGCCTTTGAAGAACGGAGTGTGACGACCGCCTTCTTCCTTGCTCAGAACGTAAACTTCTGCGGTGAACTTGGTGTGCGGCTTAACCGAACCTGGCTTGACCAGAACCTGACCACGCTCAACGTCGTCACGCTTGGTGCCACGCAACAGAACGCCGCAGTTCTCGCCAGCACGACCTTCGTCGAGCAGCTTACGGAACATTTCAACACCGGTGCAGGTGGTGACGGTAGTGTCACGCAGACCAACGATTTCCAGTGGATCCTGTACGCGAACGATACCGCGCTCGATACGACCAGTCACAACAGTACCGCGACCGGAGATCGAGAATACGTCTTCGATTGGCATCAGGAACGGCTTGTCGATAGCACGCTCTGGCTCTGGGATGTAGGTGTCCAGAGTTTCTACCAGCTTCTTGACGGCAGTGGTGCCCATCTCGTTGTCATCTTTGCCTTCCAGCGCCATACGGGCCGAACCAATGATGATTGGAGTGTCGTCGCCTGGGAAGTCGTAAGTGCTCAGCAGATCGCGCACTTCCATCTCTACCAGTTCCAGCAGCTCAGCGTCGTCTACCAGGTCAGCCTTGTTCAGGAAAACCACGATGTACGGAACGCCTACCTGACGGGACAGCAGGATGTGCTCACGGGTTTGTGGCATCGGACCATCAGCGGCCGAGCAAACCAGGATCGCGCCGTCCATCTGGGCAGCACCGGTGATCATGTTCTTCACGTAGTCAGCGTGACCTGGGCAGTCAACGTGAGCGTAGTGACGAATGTTCGAGTTGTACTCGACGTGCGCGGTGTTGATGGTGATACCACGAGCTTTTTCTTCTGGCGCGCTGTCGATCTTGTCGAATTCAACGATTGCGGAACCGAAAACCTCGGAGCAAACGCGAGTCAGAGCTGCGGTCAGAGTGGTTTTACCGTGGTCAACGTGACCGATGGTGCCAACGTTGACGTGCGGTAGGGAACGATCAAATTTTTCTTTAGCCACGACAATTAACTCCTTGCCTAAAGGACTGAATCAGCCTTGTTTTTTGGTAACGGTTTCGACGATGTGCGACGGAGCCGTATTGTATTTTTTGAATTCCATAGAGTAGCTTGCGCGACCCTGGGACATCGAACGAACGTCGGTCGCATAACCGAACATCTCGCCCAACGGAACTTCAGCACGGATCACCTTACCGGAAACCGTGTCTTCCATACCCAGAATCATGCCGCGACGACGATTGAGGTCGCCCATCACGTCACCCATATAGTCTTCAGGCGTAACAACCTCTACCGCCATGATCGGCTCGAGCAACTCACCACCGCCCTTCTGGGCCAGTTGCTTGGTCGCCATGGAAGCAGCCACCTTAAACGCCATCTCGTTGGAGTCGACGTCGTGGTAAGAACCATCAAACACGGTAGCCTTCAGGCCGATCAGCGGATAGCCGGCAACAACGCCGTTCTTCATCTGCTCTTCGATACCCTTCTGGATAGCCGGGATGTATTCCTTAGGAACCACACCACCCACTACTTCGTTCAAGAATTGCAGACCTTCCTGACCTTCGTCAGCAGGAGCAAAACGGATCCAGCAATGACCGAACTGGCCACGACCACCGGATTGACGAACGAACTTGCCTTCGATTTCGCAGTTCTTCGTGATGCGCTCACGATAGGAAACCTGAGGCTTACCGATGTTGGCTTCGACGTTGAACTCACGGCGCATCCGGTCAACCAGGATGTCCAGGTGCAGCTCGCCCATGCCAGAGATGATCGTTTGACCAGTCTCTTCATCAGTCTTGACGCGGAAAGACGGGTCTTCCTGAGCAAGTTTGCCCAGAGCGATACCCATTTTTTCCTGGTCATCCTTGGTCTTAGGCTCTACGGCAACCGAAATAACCGGCTCCGGGAAGTCCATGCGAACCAGGATGATTGGCTTGTCAGCGTTGCACAAGGTTTCACCAGTGGTGACGTCCTTCATGCCGATCAAGGCCGCGATGTCGCCAGCGCGCACTTCCTTGATCTCTTCACGGGCGTTTGCGTGCATCTGCACCATACGACCCACACGCTCTTTCTTGCCTTTGACCGAGTTGATCACGCCGTCGCCGGAGGCCAACACGCCCGAGTAAACGCGGACGAAGGTCAAGGTACCCACGAATGGGTCGGTAGCGATCTTGAACGCCAGAGCCGAGAACGGCTCGTTGTCGTCTGCATGACGCTCCATCTGCTTTTCCTCGTCATCCGGGTCAGTACCCTTGATGGCAGGAATGTCAGTTGGTGCAGGCAGGTAGTCGATAACGGCGTCGAGAACCAGGGGAACACCCTTGTTCTTGAAGGAAGAACCGCAAACAGCCAGAACGATCTCACCAGCGATAGTACGCTGACGCAGAGCACCCTTGATTTCTTCGATGGAGAGTTCTTCCCCTTCGAGGTACTTGTTCATCAGCTCTTCGCTGGCTTCGGCCGCAGCCTCAACCATGTTGTTGCGCCACTCTTCAGCCAGCTCCTGCAGCTCAGCAGGGATGGCTTCACGACGAGGAGTCATACCCTTGTCGGCATCGTTCCAGTAAACGGCTTCCATGGTCATCAGATCGATCTGACCCTGGAAGTTGTCTTCGGAACCGATAGCCAACTGGATAGGCACCGGAGTGTGACCCAGGCGCTGCTTGATCTGAGCGATCACGCGCAGGAAGTTAGCACCGGCACGGTCCATCTTGTTCACGTAAACAATACGTGGAACGCCGTACTTGTTGGCTTGACGCCATACGGTTTCGGACTGAGGCTCAACGCCGGAGGTGCCGCAGAACACAACAACCGCGCCGTCGAGTACACGCAGGGAACGCTCAACTTCAATAGTGAAGTCTACGTGACCCGGGGTATCGATGACGTTGAAGCGGTATTGGTCTTTGTGCTGCTTGGCCGAACCCTGCCAGAAGGCGGTAATGGCAGCAGAAGTAATGGTAATACCACGCTCCTGCTCCTGAACCATCCAGTCAGTGGTCGCAGCGCCGTCATGCACTTCGCCCATCTTGTGGCTTTTGCCAGTGTAAAAAAGGACGCGCTCGGTGGTGGTGGTTTTACCAGCATCCACGTGAGCAACGATACCGATGTTACGGTAGCGATTAATCGGTGTAGTACGAGCCATAAAGCCCTCGCAAAATGAGTGACGCTAGAATTAGAAGCGGTAGTGCGAGAAAGCCTTGTTGGCTTCAGCCATACGGTGCACGTCTTCACGCTTCTTAACTGCAGCACCTTTACCTTCGGCGGCGTCCAACAGTTCGCCAGCCAAACGCAGAGCCATAGACTTCTCGCCGCGCTTGCGGGCGAAGTCTACCAACCAGCGCATTGCCAGAGCGTTACGACGGGAAGGACGAACCTCGACCGGAACCTGGTAAGTAGCACCACCAACGCGGCGCGACTTCACTTCGACCAGCGGAGCGATGGCGTCGAGTGCTTTTTCGAAGAGTTCCAGGGGATCGGTGCCGGCCTTACGAGCCTTCACGGTATCCAGGGCACCATAAACGATACGCTCGGCAACGGCTTTCTTGCCGCTTTCCATTACGTGGTTCATGAATTTGGCGAGGATTTGGCTTCCGTATTTCGGATCGTCCAGAATCTCACGCTTGGCTGCTACGCGACGTCTTGGCATTGATAAGCCCTCAAACGGTCTTCAGGTTAGCCCGGGACAGATCCTGTGGATACGTGCCCGACCTTACTCTTATCGACTCAATAAAATGAATAACTGCAAAACGGCCGATTACTTCGGACGCTTGGTACCGTACTTCGAACGACCCTGGTTACGACCTTTAACACCGGAAGTATCCAACGAACCGCGAACGGTGTGGTAACGAACACCTGGCAAGTCTTTTACACGACCGCCGCGGATCAGTACCACGCTGTGCTCTTGCAGGTTGTGGCCTTCACCACCGATGTACGAGGAAACCTCGAAACCGTTGGTCAGACGCACACGGCATACTTTACGCAGTGCCGAGTTAGGTTTTTTCGGCGTGGTGGTGTACACACGGGTGCACACGCCACGGCGTTGCGGGCAGTTCTGCAGCGCAGGCACGTCGGATTTCTCGACGATACGCTTACGCGGCTGACGTACCAGCTGGTTGATAGTTGCCATCTACTAGCTCCACTGTTGTCTTGCGACGCTATTGTCTTGCAAGAAAAGCAAAATGGCAGGAACGAGTTCCCGCCAAATTTAGGGGTACAAGAGTCTAAAGAGGATCTTGTCCCCAGTCAAGGCAAGGCCCCGCCCTCCCCGCTCATCCAATCTCGACAATTTGTCTCGATTCGATGAACGGAGTGACCAGGGCCTCACACTCATTTACCGCAGAACTCAGTTACCGCTCGAGTTCAGCGCTTCGGTCAGTGCAGCTTCCACTTCACTGGCGCTTACGCGCAACGGTTTGTCTGCATCACGGCGACGCTTACGCTCGCTGTGATAAGCCAGACCGGTACCGGCCGGGATCAGACGACCCACGACCACGTTTTCTTTAAGGCCGCGCAGGTAATCGCGCTTGCCGGTTACCGCCGCCTCGGTCAGTACGCGGGTGGTTTCCTGGAAGGAAGCCGCCGAGATGAACGATTCGGTGGACAACGACGCCTTGGTGATACCCAGCAGTACACGAGTGAACTTGGAGACAAACTTGTCTTCAGTCGCCAGGCGCTCGTTCTCTACCAGTACGTGAGTCAGTTCCATCTGGTCGCCCTTGATGAAACTGGAATCGCCGGATTCAGCGATTTCAACTTTACGCAGCATCTGACGCAGGATGGTCTCGATGTGCTTGTCGTTGATCTTCACGCCTTGCAGACGGTAAACGTCCTGGATCTCGTTAACGATGTACTTGGCCAGCGCACTCACACCCAGCAGACGCAGGATGTCGTGTGGATCGCTCGGACCGTCGGAGATAACTTCGCCGCGGTTTACCTGTTCGCCTTCGAACACGTTCAGGTGACGCCACTTCGGAATCAGCTCTTCGTACGGATCGCTACCGTCGTTCGGGGTAATGACCAGACGGCGCTTGCCCTTGGTCTCTTTACCGAACGCGATGGTGCCGCTGACTTCAGCAAGAATCGACGCTTCTTTCGGACGACGGGCTTCGAACAGGTCGGCAACACGCGGCAGACCACCGGTGATGTCACGGGTCTTCGAAGTTTCTTGCGGAATACGAGCGATAACATCACCGATCGCAATCTTCGCACCGTCCGCTACACCGACCAGGGCGTTGGCTGGCAGGAAGTACTGAGCGATTACGTCAGTGCCTGGCAGCAACAGATCCTTGCCGTTGTCGTCGACCATCTTCACGGCTGGACGGATGTCCTTACCGGCAGCTGGACGATCCTTGGCGTCGAGTACTTCAATGTTGGTCATACCGGTCAATTCGTCAGTCTGACGCTTGATCGTGATGCCTTCTTCCATGCCCACGTAGGTCACGGTACCTTTCATTTCGGTAACGATCGGGTGAGTGTGCGGATCCCACTTGGCCACGATGGCGCCAGCGTCGACCTTGTCACCTTCTTTAACCGAAATCACGGCACCGTACGGCAGCTTATAACGCTCACGCTCACGACCGAAGTCATCAGCGATGGCCAGCTCACCGGAACGGGACACGGCAACCAGGTGACCGTCCACTCGCTCAACGTGCTTCAGGTTATGCAGACGGACGGTACCGCCATTCTTCACCTGAACGCTGTCGGCTGCAGAGGTCCGGCTTGCCGCACCACCGATGTGGAACGTACGCATCGTCAGCTGGGTACCCGGTTCACCGATGGACTGGGCAGCGATAACGCCGACCGCTTCACCGATGTTCACCTGGTGACCACGAGCCAGGTCACGACCGTAGCACTTGGCGCAAATGCCGTAGCGGGTTTCGCAGCTGATCGGCGAACGCACGATCACTTCGTCGATGCTGTTCAGCTCGATGAACTCGACCCACTTCTCGTCTACCAGGGTGCCAGCAGGAACGATGACGTCCTCGGTACCCGGCTTGAATACGTCACGGGCAATAACACGACCCAATACGCGCTCACCCAACGGCTCTACAACGTCACCGCCTTCAATGTGCGGAGTCATCAGCAGACCGTGCTCGGTGCCGCAATCGATCTCGGTTACAACCAGATCCTGCGCCACGTCTACCAGACGACGAGTCAGGTAACCCGAGTTCGCCGTTTTCAACGCGGTATCCGCCAGACCTTTACGAGCACCGTGAGTGGAGATGAAGTACTGAAGTACGCTCAAACCCTCACGGAAGTTCGCAGTAATCGGCGTTTCGATGATGGAGCCGTCCGGCTTGGCCATCAGGCCACGCATACCGGCGAGCTGACGAATCTGTGCTGCGGAACCCCGCGCACCCGAGTCGGCCATCATGTACATCGAGTTGAACGACTCCTGGTCGACTTCGACGCCATGACGGTCGATGACTTTCTCTTTCGAGAGGTTGGCCATCATCGCCTTGGAAACTTCGTCGTTCGCCTTGGACCAAAGGTCGATCACTTTGTTGTACTTCTCGCCCTGGGTTACCAGGCCGGAGGCGTACTGGCTCTCGATCTCTTTCACTTCGTCGGTGGCTGCACCGATGATGCGGGCTTTTTCATCCGGGATAACGAAGTCGTTAACACCGATGGAAACGCCGGAGATGGTCGAGTAGGCAAAACCGGTGTACATCAACTGGTCAGCGAAGATAACGGTCTCTTTCAGACCAACCACGCGGTAGCACTGGTTGATCAGCTTGGAGATCGCCTTTTTCTTCATCGGCAGGTTGACGACGTCGTACGACAGACCTTTTGGCACAACCTGGAACAACAGCGCACGGCCGACAGTGGTGTCGACGATACGGGTGTTGGTCACGCTGCCGCCGTCACGGTCGTTGACGGTTTCGTTGATCCGGACTTTAACCTTGGCGTGGAGTGCGGCTTCGCCGGCACGGAACACACGGTCAACTTCCTGCAGATCCGCGAATACACGACCTTCGCCCTTGGCGTTGATCGCTTCACGCGTCATGTAGTACAGACCCAATACAACGTCCTGCGACGGAACGATGATTGGCTCACCGTTGGCTGGCGACAGAATGTTGTTGGTCGACATCATCAACGCACGCGCTTCCAGCTGGGCTTCCAGCGTCAGCGGTACGTGCACGGCCATTTGGTCGCCGTCGAAGTCGGCGTTGTACGCGGCGCAGACCAGAGGGTGCAGCTGGATAGCCTTACCTTCGATCAGTACCGGTTCAAACGCCTGGATACCCAGACGGTGAAGGGTCGGTGCACGGTTGAGAAGAACCGGGTGTTCGCGAATCACTTCAGCGAGAACGTCCCAAACTTCCGGCAGCTCGCGCTCGACCATCTTCTTGGCAGCTTTGATGGTGGTCGCGAGACCACGCATTTCCAGCTTGCCGAAAATGAACGGCTTGAACAGCTCGAGAGCCATCTTCTTCGGCAGACCGCACTGGTGCAGACGCAGGGTCGGACCTACGGTAATTACCGAACGGCCGGAGTAGTCAACACGCTTACCGAGCAAGTTCTGACGGAAACGACCCTGCTTACCCTTGATCATGTCAGCCAGGGATTTCAGAGGACGCTTGTTGGAACCTGTGATAGCGCGGCCACGACGACCGTTGTCGAGCAATGCGTCGACGGCTTCCTGCAACATACGCTTTTCGTTGCGCACGATGATGTCCGGAGCGGACAGATCCAGCAGGCGCTTCAAACGGTTGTTACGGTTGATCACTCGACGATACAGATCGTTGAGGTCAGAAGTCGCGAAACGACCGCCATCGAGCGGGACCAGTGGACGCAGATCTGGCGGCAGAACCGGCAGAACGGTCAGCACCATCCACTCTGGCAGGTTGCCGGAACCCTGGAAGGCTTCCATCAACTTCAGACGCTTGGACAGCTTCTTGATCTTGGTTTCCGAGTTGGTTTGCGGAATTTCTTCACGCAGGCGGCCAATCTCGTGCTCCAGGTCGATAGCGTGCAGCAGTTCGCGGACAGCTTCGGCACCCATGCGGGCATCGAAATCGTCGCCGAATTCTTCCAGCGCTTCGAAGTACTGCTCGTCGTTCAGCAGCTGACCTTTTTCAAGGGTGGTCATGCCTGGATCGATAACGACGTAGCTCTCGAAGTAGAGAACGCGCTCGATATCACGCAGGGTCATGTCCATCAGCAAGCCGATACGGGACGGCAGCGATTTCAGGAACCAGATGTGGGCAACCGGCGAGGCCAGTTCAATGTGCGCCATGCGCTCACGACGAACTTTTGCCAGCGCGACTTCAACGCCGCACTTCTCGCAGATCACACCGCGGTGTTTCAAGCGCTTGTACTTACCGCACAGGCACTCGTAATCCTTTACCGGGCCAAAGATCTTGGCGCAGAACAGCCCGTCACGCTCAGGTTTGAACGTACGGTAGTTGATGGTTTCCGGCTTTTTAACTTCACCGAACGACCACGAACGGATCATCTCAGGCGATGCCAATCCGATACGGATGGCGTCGAACTCTTCGACTTGACCCTGGTTTTTCAGCAAATTCAGTAGGTCTTTCAAGGCCTTTCCTCCTGGCGGAGCAGAGAGCGGGCAATCCTGCCCCGCTCTCGATTCGCGTCACGTGTTATTCGGTTTCCAGATCGATATCGATGCCGAGGGAACGAATTTCCTTGATCAACACGTTAAAGGACTCGGGCATGCCCGGCTCCATACGGTGATCGCCATCCACGATGTTTTTGTACATCTTGGTACGGCCGTTCACATCGTCCGACTTCACTGTGAGCATTTCTTGCAGAGTGTAAGCGGCACCGTATGCTTCCAGTGCCCAGACCTCCATCTCCCCGAAACGCTGACCACCGAACTGCGCCTTACCACCCAGCGGCTGCTGGGTAACCAGGCTGTACGAACCGGTAGAACGCGCGTGCATCTTGTCGTCTACCAAGTGGTTCAGCTTCAGCATGTACATGTAGCCAACGGTGACCGGGCGCTCGAACTTGTTGCCGGTACGGCCGTCGGTCAGCTGCATCTGGCCGCTTTCTGGCAGGTCCGCCAGTTTCAGCATGGCCTTGATTTCGCTTTCCTTGGCGCCGTCGAACACTGGAGTGGCCATAGGAACGCCGCCACGCAGGTTTTGAGCCAGATCCAGGATTTCCTGATCCGAGAAGTCATCGAGGCTTTCCTGACGACCGCCGATCTCGTTGTAGATCTCGTGCAGGAACTTACGCAGCTCGGCAACCTTGCGCTGCTCTTCGATCATGCGGTTGATCTTCTCGCCCAGACCTTTGGCCGCGAGGCCCAGGTGGGTTTCAAGGATCTGACCAACGTTCATACGCGAAGGTACGCCCAACGGGTTGAGGACGACGTCGACCGGGGTGCCATTGGCATCGTGCGGCATGTCTTCAACCGGCATGATCACGGAGACCACACCCTTGTTACCGTGACGACCGGCCATCTTGTCGCCCGGTTGGATGCGACGACGGATTGCCAGGTAGACCTTGACGATTTTCAGCACGCCTGGAGCCAGGTCATCACCTTGCTGCAGTTTGCGCTTCTTGTCTTCGAACTTGTCGTCCAGCAGACGGCGACGATCAACGATGTAGGCCTGAGCCTTCTCGAGCTGCTCGTTCAGAGCGTCTTCAGCCATGCGCAGTTTGAACCACTGGCCGTGCTCAAGACCGTCGAGAACTTCGTCGGTGATGTCCTGGCCTTTCTTCAGACCGGCGCCGCCTTCGGCTTTGTGGCCGACCAGAGCGGAACGCAGACGTTCGAAAGTAGCACCTTCAACGATACGGAACTCTTCGTTCAGGTCCTTGCGGATCTCGTCCAGCTGGGACTTCTCGATCGACAGGGCACGAGCATCACGCTCAACGCCGTCGCGGGTGAAGACCTGTACGTCGATGACAGTACCTTTGGTACCGGTAGGTACACGCAGGGAGGTGTCTTTAACGTCGCTGGCTTTTTCACCGAAGATCGCACGCAGCAGTTTTTCTTCCGGAGTCAGCTGGGTCTCGCCTTTCGGAGTGACCTTACCGACCAGGATATCGCCTGCGCCAACTTCAGCACCTACGTAAACGATACCGGCTTCGTCCAGCTTGTTCAGTGCCGCTTCACCCACGTTCGGGATGTCGGCAGTGATTTCCTCTGGGCCAAGCTTGGTGTCACGAGCCACACAGGTCAGTTCCTGGATGTGGATCGTGGTGAAACGGTCTTCCTGAACAACACGCTCGGACAGGCAGATGGAGTCTTCGAAGTTGAAGCCGTTCCATGCCATGAACGCGATGCGCATGTTCTGACCCAGAGCCAGTTCACCCATGTCGGTGGACGGGCCGTCGGCCATGATGTCGCTACGCTGAACCCGATCACCCTTACGCACCAGCGGACGCTGGTTGATGCAGGTGTTCTGGTTGGAGCGGGTGTACTTGGTCAGGTTGTAGATGTCGACACCAGCTTCACCGGTTTCAACTTCGTCATCGGCAACACGAACCACGATACGGCTGGCGTCGACGGAATCGATCACGCCGCCACGACGAGCCACGACGCAAACGCCGGAGTCACGGGCTACGTTACGCTCCATGCCGGTACCTACCAGCGGCTTGTCAGCGCGCAGGGTCGGTACAGCTTGACGCTGCATGTTCGAACCCATCAACGCACGGTTGGCGTCGTCGTGCTCGAGGAACGGAATCAGCGACGCAGCAACCGAAACTACCTGCTTCGGCGATACATCCATCAAGGTGACGTCTTCCGGCGCCTTGACGGTGAATTCGTTCAAGTGACGAACAGCTACCAGCTCGTCGATCAGGACTTTCTTGTCGTTCATCGTGGCCGAAGCCTGAGCGATCACGTGATCAGCCTCTTCGATGGCGGACAGGAACACGATCTCGTCGGTGACCAGAGCGTCTTTCACCACGCGGTACGGGCTCTCGAGGAAGCCGTACTGGTTGGTGCGCGCATAAGCGGCCAGGGAGTTGATCAGGCCGATGTTCGGACCTTCCGGCGTTTCAATCGGGCATACACGACCGTAGTGAGTCGGGTGTACGTCACGAACTTCAAAGCCGGCACGCTCACGAGTCAGACCGCCAGGGCCGAGTGCAGAAACACGACGCTTGTGGGTGATCTCGGACAGCGGGTTGTTCTGGTCCATGAACTGGGACAGCTGGCTGGAACCGAAGAACTCTTTCACCGCCGCAGCCACTGGCTTGGCGTTGATCAGGTCTTGCGGCATCAAGCCTTCGCTTTCAGCCATCGACAGACGCTCTTTGACCGCACGCTCAACACGTACCAGGCCAACGCGGAACTGGTTCTCGGCCATTTCGCCTACGCAGCGAACACGACGGTTACCCAGGTGGTCGATGTCATCGACGATGCCTTTACCGTTACGGATGTCGACCAGGGTCTTCAGTACCGCGACGATGTCTTCCTTGCACAGCACGCCCGAACCTTCGATCTCGGTGCGACCGATACGACGGTTGAACTTCATCCGGCCGACCGCAGACAGGTCATAGCGCTCAGGGCTGAAGAACAGGTTGTTGAACAGGGTCTCGGCAGCGTCCTTGGTTGGCGGCTCGCCAGGACGCATCATGCGATAGATCTCGACCAGCGCTTCCAGTTGGTTGCTGGTGGAGTCGATCTTCAAGGTGTCGGAGACGAACGGACCGCAGTCGATATCGTTGGTGTACAGAGTTTCGATGCGAACAACGCCGGCCTTGGCGATTTTTGCCAGGATCTCGGTGTTCAGCTCGGTGTTGCACTCTGCCAGGATTTCGCCGGTTGCCGGATGCACGATGACCTTGGCGGTTGTGCGACCCAGGACGTAGTCCAGAGGCACATCCAGCTCTTTGATACCGGCTTTTTCCAGCTGGTTGATGTGGCGAGCGGTGATACGACGACCCTGCTCGACAATAACCTTGCCTTTGTCATCCTGAATATCGAGGACAGCGATTTCACCGCGCAGGCGCTGAGGCACCAGCTCCAGGCTCAGAGTCTCGCCCTTCACGTGGAATACGTTGGTGGTGTAGAACGCGTCCAGCACTTCTTCGGTGGTATAGCCGAGCGCGCGCAGCAGAACCGATGCAGGCAGCTTGCGACGACGGTCGATACGCACGAATACGCAGTCTTTCGGGTCGAACTCGAAGTCCAGCCACGAACCGCGGTAAGGAATGATGCGCGCGGAGTACAGCAGTTTACCGGAACTGTGCGTCTTGCCACGGTCGTGGTCGAAGAACACGCCCGGGGAACGGTGCAGCTGGGAAACGATTACACGCTCGGTACCGTTGATTACGAAGGTACCGTTTTCAGTCATCAGGGGGATTTCACCCATGTAGACTTCTTGCTCTTTGATGTCCTTGATCGCTTTGTTCGACGATTCTTTGTCGAAAATGATCAGGCGCACTTTTACCCGCAAAGGTACGGCGTAAGTTACACCGCGCAATACGCATTCTTTGACATCAAATGCCGGTTCGCCCAGACGATATCCGACGTACTCCAGCGCAGCATTGCCGGAGTAGCTGATGATCGGGAAAACGGATTTGAAGGCCGCATGCAGGCCCACGTCGCGGAACTGATCTTTAGTCGCTCCCGCTTGCAAGAATTCACGATACGAATCCAGCTGGATGGCCAGGAGGTACGGCACATCCATGACGTCCGGCAACTTGCTAAAGTCCTTGCGGATACGTTTTTTCTCAGTATATGAGTAAGCCATCAGCGTTCCCCAGCTTGGTCACCTGCTTGTTTGGCCCCTCCCGACGGGAGCAGCCAGAAAATCGTGCAAACCCCATGGTTTGCTCCACCGCATCGGGTGGTTACAGCACGTTATCAGCACCGACCCAGTCGGCTGCCAATAACGGAAAAAGGCCGGTGGCAAGAGCCACCAGCCATCAGCCTGTCGCTTAACGCTCGGGCTGGAGGAGCAAAGTCGATGCTTACTTCAGCTCGACTTTAGCGCCTGCTTCTTCCAGAGCTGCTTTGGCTTTGTCAGCTGCGTCTTTGGCAACAGCTTCCAGAACCATGGCAGGTGCGCCGTCAACTACAGCCTTGGCTTCTTTCAAGCCCAGACCGGTCAGTTCACGTACAGCCTTGATCACGTTAACTTTCTTCTCGCCAGCTTCGGTCAGCATGACGTTGAATTCGGTTTGCTCTTCAGCAACGGCAGCAGCAACAGCTGGACCAGCCGATGCAGCAGCAGCGGTAACACCGAATTTTTCTTCGAAAGCTTTGATCAGCTCAACAACTTCCATTACGGACATGTTGCCAACTGCTTCAAGGATATCGTTCTGAGAGATAGACATGAATCTAATTCCTGATATTGGGGACGGCCTACGCGACCATCGAAAAAAACAAAAAACGCGAGAAGTTGACGAGCCTTAGGCTGCAGCAGCTTCTTTCTGGTCGCGAATTGCCGCCAGAGTACGAGCCAATTTGCTGGTAGCGCCTTGAATCACGCTCATCAGCTGAGAAATTGCTTCGTCACGGGTCGGCAGAGTTGCCAGTACGTCGATTTGGTTAGCTGCGAGGAACTTGCCCTCGAACGCAGCTGCCTTGATCTCGAACTTGTCCTGACCCTTTGCGAATTCCTTGAAGATCCGGGCAGCAGCGCCTGGATGTTCCTTGGAGAACGCAATCAGGGTAGGGCCGGTGAACACGTCGTTGAGGACACTGAATTCAGTGTCAGCAACAGCGCGCTTGAGCAGGGTGTTACGTACAACACGTACGTAAACGCCAGCTTCACGAGCCTCTTTACGGAGTCCGGTCATCGCGCCTACTGTTACGCCACGGGCATCAGCCACGACAGCGGACAGAGCGACTTTGGCAGCCTCGTTGACTTCAGCGACGATGGCCTTCTTGTCTTCGAGTTTAATTGCCACGGGTTTAACTCCTGCTTGTTACCGTTTCATCTGGTCGAAACCGGATGTCGTTTTGGTGTCTGATTCGGTAAGGAACCGGGAGCACCATCTGCGTAGGCTTGTGGTTTAAGACTTGCGTCGCCTACGGTCTTGGATAGCCCCCGCCAGGCAGGGACCCCAATTTTTCAATTGGCGCAATCGCTTGCGCCAATCTGTGTCTTAAGCGTCGAGCGAGCTCTGGTCGATAACCAGACCTGGGCCCATGGTGGTGCTCAGGGTAACGCGCTTGACGTAGATGCCTTTCGAGGAAGCTGGCTTGATACGCTTCAGATCAGCGATCAGGGCTTCAACGTTTTCCTTCAGCTTGACGGCGTCGAAGCCAATCTTGCCAACGGAAGTGTGGATGATGCCGTTTTTGTCGGTGCGATAACGAACCTGACCAGCCTTGGCGTTTTTAACCGCGGTAGCTACGTCTGGAGTTACGGTGCCGACTTTAGGGTTAGGCATCAGGCCGCGTGGACCGAGGATCTGACCCAACTGACCTACAACGCGCATTGCATCCGGGGATGCGATCACTACGTCATAGTTCAGGTCGCCGCCTTTCATTTCGGCAGCCAGGTCGTCCATACCTACACGGTCAGCGCCGGCAGCCAGAGCGGCTTCAGCAGCTGGACCCTGGGTGAACACAGCAACGCGAACGGTCTTGCCAGTGCCGTGTGGCAGCACGGTAGCGCTACGAACGACCTGGTCGGATTTACGCGGGTCAACACCCAGGTTTACAGCTACGTCGAACGACTCGCTGAACTTGACAGTCGACAGCTCGGCCAGCAAAGCAGCGGCGTCTACAAAGTTGTAGGCCTTGCCTGCTTCGATTTTGCCGGCGATAGCCTTTTGACGCTTGGTCAGCTTAGCCATTACACACCCTCCACGTTAAGGCCCATGCTACGAGCAGAACCGGCGATAGTACGCACGGCTGCTTCCATATCAGCTGCAGTCAGATCCGCGTTTTTGGTTTTCGCGATTTCTTCCAGCTGAGCACGAGTTACGGTGCCAACCTTAACGGTGTTCGGACGAGCGGAACCGCTGGTCAGACCGGCCGCCTTCTTCAGCAGAACCGAAGCAGGGGTGGATTTGGTTTCGAAAGTGAAGCTACGGTCGCTGTAGACAGTGATGATCACTGGAGTCGGCAGACCTGGCTCAAGACCCTGGGTACGGGCGTTGAAAGCCTTGCAGAATTCCATGATGTTCACGCCGTGCTGACCCAGAGCAGGACCAACAGGTGGGCTTGGGTTAGCCTGAGCGGCCTTCACTTGCAGCTTGATGTAAGCGGTAATCTTCTTGGCCATGAGGCACTCCAATTACGGGTTCGAACGCCTCGAGAGGCTCCCCGGTTACTTGCGCGTTTATCCCAGTGACGACAAAACCCCACAGCCTACGGCTGCGGGGTTGGGATTGTTGCTCAGCTAGACCTTTTCGACCTGGCTGAACTCGAGCTCCACCGGAGTAGAGCGACCGAAAATGAGCACTGCGACCTGAATCCGGCTCTTTTCGTAGTTAACTTCTTCGACAACACCGGTAAAGTCCGCGAATGGACCGTCATTGACACGTACCGACTCGCCCGGCTCGAACAACGTCTTCGGCTTCGGCTTGTCGCTACCGTCAGCAACGCGGCGCAGAATCGCTTCTGCTTCCTTATCGGTGATCGGTGCAGGCTTGTCGGCGGTACCGCCGATGAAACCCATCACCCGAGGAGTATCCTTGACCAAGTGCCAGGTACCCTCATTCATATCCATCTGCACCAGCACGTAGCCAGGGAAGAATTTGCGTTCGCTTTTGCGCTTCTGGCCATTGCGCATTTCAACCACTTCTTCAGTGGGAACCAGAATCTCGCCGAAGCCGTCTTCCATACCGGCCAGCTTTACGCGCTCGATCAGCGAGCGCATTACATGCTTCTCGTAACCGGAGTAAGCATGCACAACATACCAACGCTTAGCCACGGGACACCCTTAGCCGACAATCAAGGAAACAAGCCAGCCGAGCAGGGAATCAAGCCCCCACAACAGCAACGCCATAACCAGAACAACAGCCACCACAATAAGGGTGGTCTGCGTGGTTTCTTGGCGAGTTGGCCAAACGACTTTACGAATCTCGGTGCGAGCTTCCTTAACCAGTACAAAGAAAGACTTGCCCTTGGCCGTCTGCAGGCCTACAAAGGCAGCTACAGCAGCAATGGCAAGTAATGCGAGTACGCGGTACAGGATCGGCGAAGCAGAAAAGTACTGATTGCCAACAACGCCAACAACCACCAGAGCGACTACTACAAGCCACTTGAGGAGGTCGAAACGAGAGCCTTGAGCTTCAGCTTTAGGAGTCATCTATGAAGATCCTGTGAAAAGAAAGCCAGACACACCAGGTGAATCTGGCAGGTCAGGAGGGAATCGAACCCCCAACCTACGGTTTTGGAGACCGTCGCTCTGCCAATTGAGCTACTGACCTAAAACAAAATCAGGCCGACCATTATGCCGACCCGAAAAAGACTTTACAACACTTACCAGGCAATCCCGATTGCAACACCAGCATCTGCGACACCGGCAACCCCGAAAACACAACGAGGCGCAACCACAACCACCTAAAACAAAGGCAGATATTTTCATATCTGCCTTGTTATATGGAGCTCTTGAGCGGATTTGAACCGCTGACCTCACCCTTACCAAGGGTGTGCTCTACCAACTGAGCTACAAGAGCGTAACACTGTGCAAAACCTGTAAACTTGGAGCGGGTAGCGGGAATCGAACCCGCATCATCAGCTTGGAAGGCTGAGGTTCTACCACTAAACTATACCCGCGAGGCTTACAGCTCTCGCTAAAATGGTGGAGGGGGAAGGATTCGAACCTTCGAAGTCGTAGACGTCAGATTTACAGTCTGATCCCTTTGGCCGCTCGGGAACCCCTCCTAAGCGAGCCGGCATTCTACATCATGCCAGCCTTCTGTCAAGCATTTTCTCAATTAAATCTTGAGGTTAGCTGCGTTGACCTCGCTTCACTTCGTTAACCGTTTCCGGTGTTCGCTGTGGAGCGGGCGCCATTCTATGCAAACTACTCAGTGGGCGCAACCCCCTCGCACGGCATTATTTTATGTTTTAACTCATTGAATTCTTTAGAAAGGTTTTGCAGCTGCAGATCGTCCAGCCAACGCCGGCTTTCTGGTGCAATACGCACCCAATACCCTGCGCTTTCCGAGCCCCTGGGCAGGGATTGGTATTTGACCTCCATCCCGCTCAACCGACGCTCAACCGCCTGCGCAGCGTCCTGGCGCGTATACCCCCCCAGGTAAAGGCAGCCATTGCCTGACGAGACAGCCTTAGCCTTGTCTTTGGAGGCGTCACCCGCTTCGCTCAACAGACGTATATCTTGCTGGGACCCGCGATACAGGCTCAAAGGCGTGACATCCTTCGCGCGCAGCGGAGCCTCTTGTTGATGCCAGATGTAGTAAAAGCCATTGAGGACAAGCAGCAGCAGAAACAACCAACGCATAAAAACCTCAGGACAAGGGACAGGCCATGGCCAATCCGACAAACACCAAGTCCGGAACCACCCTGGCCCGAGGCACGACCTCAGAAACCAGGCTCGCATCCCCCCCGGTGAGGAATACGACAAAGTCCTCACCCCAGTAGCTGCGCGCCAACTCGAGCTGAGTCATTACGAAGCCGCGCAACATCAACAAACAACCACGCTCGACAGCCTCGACAGTCGCACGACCCGGAACAAGACTTTCCAGAGCCTGCTCCGCCGCCAGATCTCCGTAACGAATTTTACGCGTATGGGTACGCAACTGGTTGCGCATCAACGGCATGCCCGGACAGATGAAACCACCCAGGTGCTCTCCATCAGAAGCGATAAAGTCCGCAGTCACGGCCGTACCGAAGTCGAGCACCAGGCACGCACCCGAAGCCAGATGAAAGCCTCCAAGCATTGCAAGCCACCGATCCAGGCCCAGCCGCTCAAACTCTTCATAACCGTTGCGCACACCTGACATTTCGCGAGCAGGCGCTGCGCACACTATCGGCACATCAAAGGTATCCTTCAGCAATGACGTCAGCGCACCGGTCTCTTCCGCAGTCCTGACGCTCACCAGCCGGCAAAACGTGAGGGCAAGCCCTTTGAGCTCCCCCAACCCCTCAAGCAATGCGAGATTGGAATCGACAACCCCCTCACCAAGCACTTGCCCGGCATTCGCCGCAAGCACGCGCCACTTGATGAAACTATTCCCACAATCGAGCTCAAGAATCATCACGCAACCTCAGGCTCAATTCACCACCACTGAAGACTTTCTCCACACCATCCACCTTCAGGCGCAGGGCACCCTGGCCATCAATACCAAGCACCTCACCATCAATTTGATTGACACCGGCAATCAACGACACGCTTCGCCCCTGCCACAGGTGATTTTGCTCCCACTCTGACTGAATGGCCAAAAAACCACCCGCCTGATGACGAGCCAGGTATCGCTGCAGCATCTCCCCCAACATAGCGACCAATTGGTTGCGATCAAACGATTTGCCTGATTCGAGCCGCATGGAGGTCCACTGCTGATCCACCTCGTCAGCGGACTGCATGTTCACATTGATTCCCACCCCCAGAACCACGTGGCACACATCAGCAGGGTCACCAACCAGCTCGAGCAGTATTCCAGCGATCTTTTTCTGCCCCACCAGAACATCGTTGGGCCACTTCAATCCAGCGGCTGCAATACCAAGCTCACGTAACGTCTGCAAAACAGCAAGCCCAACGACAAGACTCAAGCCCTCCAACTGGCGCATCCCACCCTCAATGCGCAGCACCAGGCTGTAATAGACGTTTTCTGCGAAGGGACTGACCCATTTACGACCCCGTCGCCCGCGCCCGGCTGTCTGCCGCTCCGAAAGCACAAGAAATGGCGCAGCCTGCCCCCGCTCTATAGCACGCAGCGCCTCGGCGTTCGTGGAGTCGATTGAATCGTAAACCTGGACGGGCCAGTCGCAAGAAATCGCCCGGGCACTTATCTCGGAAGGATCGAGCAGCGCTAATGGCGCGGACAATCGATAGCCGCGCCCACGAACTTTATGAATGGACAATCCCAGCTCAGCTTCTAAATGCTGAAGCTGCTTCCACACGGCGCTACGACTGACGCCCAGGGCAGCACCCAATGCTTGACCCGAATGGAATCGGCCATCTTTTAGAAGCTTTAACAACGTCAGCATGCAGGTCTCGCCTCACAATGAGGCCCGCATGATAGCCACGCGCCGAGCTATTGCATAGAAATCCAGTAGCCGTGACTTTTCTGCGGACAAAAACAAAACCCCAACTGCTTTCGCAATTGGGGTTTCGGAATTTAATCTTGACGATGACCTACTCTCACATGGGGAAACCCCACACTACCATCGGCGATGCATCGTTTCACTTCTGAGTTCGGGATGGGATCAGGTGGTTCCAACGCTCTATGGTCGTCAAGAAATTCGGGTACTGAGTCGTGGCCAGTTGGCCTCGCTTCAGCAAATTGGGTATGTGATAGCTTCGGTGTTTTGTGAGTCTTTCGAACTTTCGGTTCGTTTCGTCTTCACACACCGCAATCTGGTTGCTCTGGATTAGAGAGCCGACGCAAATTGCTTGGGTGTTATATGGTCAAGCCTCACGGGCAATTAGTATTGGTTAGCTCAACGCCTCACAGCGCTTACACACCCAACCTATCAACGTCGTAGTCTTCGACGGCCCTTCAGGGGACTCAAGGTCCCAGTGAGATCTCATCTTGAGGCAAGTTTCCCGCTTAGATGCTTTCAGCGGTTATCTTTTCCGAACATAGCTACCCGGCAATGCCACTGGCGTGACAACCGGAACACCAGAGGTTCGTCCACTCCGGTCCTCTCGTACTAGGAGCAGCCCCTCTCAAATCTCAAACGTCCACGGCAGATAGGGACCGAACTGTCTCACGACGTTCTAAACCCAGCTCGCGTACCACTTTAAATGGCGAACAGCCATACCCTTGGGACCGGCTTCAGCCCCAGGATGTGATGAGCCGACATCGAGGTGCCAAACACCGCCGTCGATATGAACTCTTGGGCGGTATCAGCCTGTTATCCCCGGAGTACCTTTTATCCGTTGAGCGATGGCCCTTCCATACAGAACCACCGGATCACTAAGACCTACTTTCGTACCTGCTCGACGTGTCTGTCTCGCAGTCAAGCGCGCTTTTGCCTTTATACTCTACGACCGATTTCCGACCGGTCTGAGCGCACCTTCGTACTCCTCCGTTACTCTTTAGGAGGAGACCGCCCCAGTCAAACTACCCACCATACACTGTCCTCGATCCGGATAACGGACCTGAGTTAGAACCTCAAAGTTGCCAGGGTGGTATTTCAAGGATGGCTCCACGCGAACTGGCGTCCACGCTTCAAAGCCTCCCACCTATCCTACACAAGCAAATTCAAAGTCCAGTGCAAAGCTATAGTAAAGGTTCACGGGGTCTTTCCGTCTAGCCGCGGATACACTGCATCTTCACAGCGATTTCAATTTCACTGAGTCTCGGGTGGAGACAGCGCCGCCATCGTTACGCCATTCGTGCAGGTCGGAACTTACCCGACAAGGAATTTCGCTACCTTAGGACCGTTATAGTTACGGCCGCCGTTTACCGGGGCTTCGATCAAGAGCTTCGCGTTAGCTAACCCCATCAATTAACCTTCCGGCACCGGGCAGGCGTCACACCCTATACGTCCACTTTCGTGTTTGCAGAGTGCTGTGTTTTTAATAAACAGTCGCAGCGGCCTGGTATCTTCGACCGGCGTGGGCTTACGGAGCAAGTCCTTCACCCTCACCGGCGCACCTTCTCCCGAAGTTACGGTGCCATTTTGCCTAGTTCCTTCACCCGAGTTCTCTCAAGCGCCTTGGTATTCTCTACCCAACCACCTGTGTCGGTTTGGGGTACGGTTCCTGGTTATCTGAAGCTTAGAAGCTTTTCTTGGAAGCATGGCATCAACCACTTCGTCACCCAAAGGGTAACTCGTCATCAGCTCTCGGCCTTAAGATCCCGGATTTACCTAAGATCTCAGCCTACCACCTTAAACTTGGACAACCAACGCCAAGCTGGCCTAGCCTTCTCCGTCCCTCCATCGCAATAACCAGAAGTACAGGAATATTAACCTGTTTTCCATCGACTACGCTTTTCAGCCTCGCCTTAGGGACCGACTAACCCTGCGTCGATTAACGTTGCGCAGGAAACCTTGGTCTTTCGGCGTGGGTGTTTTTCACACCCATTGTCGTTACTCATGTCAGCATTCGCACTTCTGATACCTCCAGCAAGCTTCTCAACTCACCTTCACAGGCTTACAGAACGCTCCTCTACCGCATCACCCGAAGGTGATACCCGTAGCTTCGGTGTATGGTTTGAGCCCCGTTACATCTTCCGCGCAGGCCGACTCGACTAGTGAGCTATTACGCTTTCTTTAAAGGGTGGCTGCTTCTAAGCCAACCTCCTAGCTGTCTAAGCCTTCCCACATCGTTTCCCACTTAACCATAACTTTGGGACCTTAGCTGACGGTCTGGGTTGTTTCCCTTTTCACGACGGACGTTAGCACCCGCCGTGTGTCTCCCATGCTCGGCACTTGTAGGTATTCGGAGTTTGCATCGGTTTGGTAAGTCGGGATGACCCCCTAGCCGAAACAGTGCTCTACCCCCTACAGTGATACATGAGGCGCTACCTAAATAGCTTTCGAGGAGAACCAGCTATCTCCGAGCTTGATTAGCCTTTCACTCCGATCCACAGGTCATCCGCTAACTTTTCAACGGTAGTCGGTTCGGTCCTCCAGTCAGTGTTACCTAACCTTCAACCTGCCCATGGATAGATCGCCCGGTTTCGGGTCTATTCCCAGCGACTAGACGCCCTATTAAGACTCGCTTTCGCTACGCCTCCCCTATTCGGTTAAGCTCGCCACTGAAAATAAGTCGCTGACCCATTATACAAAAGGTACGCAGTCACCTAACAAAGTAGGCTCCCACTGCTTGTACGCATACGGTTTCAGGATCTATTTCACTCCCCTCTCCGGGGTTCTTTTCGCCTTTCCCTCACGGTACTAGTTCACTATCGGTCAGTCAGTAGTATTTAGCCTTGGAGGATGGTCCCCCCATATTCAGACAAAGTTTCTCGTGCTCCGTCCTACTCGATTTCATGACTAAGAGATTTTCGCGTACAGGGCTATCACCCACTATGGCCGCACTTTCCAGAGCGTTCCGCTAATCTCAAAGCCACTTAAGGGCTAGTCCCCGTTCGCTCGCCACTACTAAGGGAATCTCGGTTGATTTCTTTTCCTCAGGGTACTTAGATGTTTCAGTTCCCCTGGTTCGCCTCTTGCACCTATGTATTCAGTACAAGATAACCATCTTATGATGGCTGGGTTCCCCCATTCAGACATCTCCGGATCAAAGTCTGTTTGCCGACTCCCCGAAGCTTTTCGCAGGCTACCACGTCTTTCATCGCCTCTGACTGCCAAGGCATCCACCGTATGCGCTTCTTCACTTGACCATATAACCCCAAGCAATCTGGTTATACTATGAAGACGACATTCGCCGAAAATTCGAATTTCTCAATTAAGAGAACTCACAAATTTTACCTTAGCCTGATCCGTTACCAGTGAAAGTAACGTTCAGTCTATCTTTCTATCACATACCCAAATTTTTAAAGAACGATCTAATCAAAAGACTAGAAATCAATATTCATTGCAGAATATTCATTTCTAAACTCTCAAACTTTCGAAGCAGTTAATGGTGGAGCCAAACGGGATCGAACCGTTGACCTCCTGCGTGCAAGGCAGGCGCTCTCCCAGCTGAGCTATGGCCCCATACAAAATTGGTGGGTCTGGGCAGATTCGAACTGCCGACCTCACCCTTATCAGGGGTGCGCTCTAACCAACTGAGCTACAGACCCAATTTCGAGCGCGTAACTGTTAGCGTTGAGCTATCAGCTTGGAGCTTAAAGCTGCTTCTATCGTCTTCTTCAATGAATCAAGCAATTCGTGTGGGAACTTATGGAGCAGCTGAGTCGTCGATTAAGGAGGTGATCCAGCCGCAGGTTCCCCTACGGCTACCTTGTTACGACTTCACCCCAGTCATGAATCACACCGTGGTAACCGTCCT
>NZ_CP077078.1:5795000-6228218 GCF_019139795.1 Pseudomonas azerbaijanorientalis
ATGGTCAAGATGCACTGAGCCTCCTGGCCATAACCACGCTGCAGCTCACGCCCCATCAACAGGTTGAACTTCTGATCGGTACCACCGAGTTCGACGTCCGCGCGCAAAGCTACCGAGTCGTAACCCTGAACCAGCGGATACAGGAACTCGTGAATGGCGATCGGCTGATTGGTCGTGTAGCGCTTGTCGAAGTCATCGCGCTCGAGCATGCGAGCCACGGTGTACTGCGAAGTCAGGCGAATGAAGTCGGCCGGCCCCATCTGATCCATCCAGGTGGAGTTGAAGGCCACTTCGGTTTTTGCCGGGTCCAGAATCTTGAAGACCTGAGTCTTGTAGGTCTCGGCGTTCTCGAGGACCTGCTCGCGAGTGAGCGGCGGACGCGTAGCACTTTTGCCGCTCGGATCGCCGATCATCCCGGTGAAGTCACCAATCAGGAAGATCACCTGATGCCCCAGCTCCTGGAACTGACGCAGCTTATTAATAAGCACGGTGTGACCCAGGTGCAGGTCCGGAGCCGTTGGATCGAAGCCCGCCTTAATACGTAGCGGCTGGCCACGCTTGAGCTTTTCAATCAGCTCGGACTCGACCAACAGTTCTTCCGCACCACGTTTGATCAGCGCTAGCTGCTCTTCAACCGACTTCATAACAGACCCGCAAGGCTCAGATTCAAAGGGAACCAACCATACAAGATCGCGCGTCAAATACAAGGTTTGCCCGGCGCACGGACGCCAATCCGCAGGCAGGGCACCTACGGACTTGCTTCAGAGATGATTTGGTTATATTTTATACAGTTATTTCATCTTCATCATGTCATTCATCTTTTCCAATTCATCTTTTTCAAAGTCAAAACCACTTATGACCAAAGAATCGTCTAAAGCGCCGCCGCTTTACCCGAAGACCCACCTGCTCGCCGCAAGTGGAATCGCCGCCCTTCTCAGCCTGGCGCTCCTGGTATTCCCTTCCAGCGATGTTGAAGCCAAAAAAACGACCCTGAGTCTTGAACTGGAAAGTCCTGCTGAACAACTGACACAAGATCAAGACGCTGCTGACGTCGTTCAAGCCACAAATGAACCTGTAACCCCCCCCTTCGCGCAGATCGACAACAGCGCCGAGGACACCCAGGAAACCGCTCAAGCCGAACCGGCGCCGGTCGTTGAAGAAAAGAAGCCGGCAAGCCACAGGGAAGTGATCGTCGCCAAGGGCGATACCCTCTCAACGCTGTTCGAGAAAGTCGGGCTTCCAGCCACTTCAGTGCATGAAATACTGGCCAGCGACAAGCAGGCCAAGCAGTTCAGCCAGCTCAAGCGCGGCCAAAAACTTGAATTCGAACTGAGCCCTGACGGCCAGTTGACCAACTTGCACAGCAAGCTCAACGAGGTCGAAAGCATCAGCCTGACCAGGAACGACAAGGGCTACACGTTCAATCGCATCACTGCGAAACCGACCGTGCGCTCCGCTTATGTTCATGGCGTGATCAACAGCTCGCTGTCGCAGTCCGCGGCCCGAGCGGGCCTGTCCCACAGCCTGACCATGGACATGGCCAGCGTGTTCGGCTACGACGTGGACTTCGCCCAGGACATTCGCCAGGGCGACGAATTCGACGTGATCTACGAGCAAAAAGTGGTCAACGGCAAGGCCGTCGGCAATGGCCCGATCCTGTCAGCGCGCTTTACCAACCGCGGTAAGACCTACACCGCCGTTCGCTACACCAACAAACAAGGCAACAGCAGCTACTACACCGCTGACGGCAACAGCATGCGCAAGGCGTTCATCCGCACACCGGTGGACTTCGCCCGCATCAGCTCGAAATTTTCCATGGGCCGCAAGCACCCGATCCTGAACAAGATCCGCGCCCACAAAGGCGTCGACTACGCAGCACCGCGCGGCACGCCGATCAAGGCAGCCGGTGATGGCAAGGTCTTGCTGGCCGGTCGCCGTGGTGGCTACGGCAATACCGTGGTCCTCCAGCACGGCAATACCTACACCACGCTCTACGGCCACATGCAAGGCTTCGCCAAAGGCGTGAAGACTGGCGGCACGGTGAAGCAGGGCCAGGTGATTGGCTATATCGGCACCACTGGCCTCTCCACTGGCCCGCACCTGCACTACGAGTTCCAGGTCAATGGTGTGCACGTCGACCCGTTGGGCCAGAAACTGCCAATGGCCGATCCGATTGCCAAGGCCGAACGCGCACGTTTCCTCGCCCAAAGCCAGCCCCTGATGGCGCGCATGGATCAGGAAAAAGCCACGATGCTGGCTTCGAGCAAGCGTTAAGTCATGGCGCTCTATATAGGTGTGATGTCCGGGACCAGCCTTGATGGCCTGGATATCGCGCTGATCGAGCAAGCCCCGGCGATCAGGTTGATCGCCTCACACTACATTCCGATGCCCGACTCCCTGCGCGCCGAGCTGCTCGGCTTGTGCGCCAGCGGCCCGGACGAAATTGCCCGCTCCGCCATCGCCCAGCAGAACTGGGTGACACTGGCTGCGCAAGGGATTCACAGCCTTCTCGCTCAACAGCAACTGAAGCCTGACGACATTCGTGCCATTGGCAGCCATGGCCAGACCATCCGCCATGAACCGGCACGCGGCTTCACCGTGCAGATCGGCAACCCGGCATTGCTGACGGAGCTGACCGGCATCACCGTGGTCAGCGACTTCCGCAGCCGCGACGTCGCTGCCGGGGGACAAGGTGCACCGCTGGTTCCCGCCTTTCACGAAGCCTTGTTTGAAGAACGGGGCGGGAATCGTGCAGTACTGAACGTAGGCGGCTTCAGCAATCTCAGCCTTATCGAGCCCGGCAAGCCGGTAGCCGGTTTCGACTGCGGCCCGGGCAATGTGCTGCTGGACGCCTGGATTCACCAGCAACGCGGCGACCACTTTGACCGTGACGGCCAATGGGCTGCCAGCGGCAACATTCAACCGGTGCTGTTGAATGCGCTGCTGAGTGACCCATTCTTTGTGACCAAAGGCCCGAAGAGTACCGGGCGGGAAGTGTTCAACCTGCCATGGCTGACGCAGCATCTGGCGCAACTGCCAGCCTTCTGCGCCGAAGATGTTCAGGCGACGCTGCTTGAACTGACCGCACTGACCATCATCGAATCACTGCAAAGCGCCCAGACAGACACGCAGGAACTGCTGGTCTGCGGCGGCGGCGCCCACAACACAGCCTTGATGAACCGCCTGGCCAGCCTGTTGCCAAACGCCAGTGTCAGCAGCACCGCGACTTACGGTGTAGACCCCGACTGGGTCGAAGCCATGGCCTTCGCGTGGCTGGCTTATTGCTGCCTCGAAGGCATCGCGGCCAACCGTCCGAGCGTTACCGGCGCCCGCGGGTTGCGCGTACTCGGCGCCATCTACCCCGCATAAATCCTCCACACAGCAAAACGCCGCAAGACCCTGAGGCCGTGCGGCGTTCTGTGAAACAGGTGCGCTGATCAGATCGAGAACGAAGAACCGCAGCCACAGGTGGTGGTCGCATTCGGGTTCTTGATGACGAAGCGCGAACCTTCCAGACCTTCCTGGTAGTCCACCTCGGCACCGGCCAGGTACTGGAAGCTCATCGGATCGACCACCAGGCTCACGCCTTCGCGTTCGACGATGGTGTCGTCATCGGCCACTTCCTCATCGAAAGTGAAACCGTACTGAAAACCTGAACAACCGCCGCCCGTAACGAATACGCGCAGCTTCAAGCGGTCATTCCCCTCTTCATCGACCAGGCTCTTCACCTTGTGCGCGGCACCGTGGGTGAATTGCAAAGCCGTGGGGGTGAAGGATTCGACGCTCATGCTGACTATCTCCCGGCGTTACGCCGTCATATTGCGTGATGACGCGCATTATCCGCTTCTCCTAGAAAAGCGGTCAACTATTGTTATGGTATATCAACCAATCCGATCGCCGGCCCGAAATGCAAAAAGGCCCGTCAGACGGGCCTTTTGCTGTACGCGATAAACCTTACGGCAGCATGCCGGCGTGGGAGAGACCCAGACGCTCATCCAGCCCGAACAGAATGTTCATGTTCTGCACGGCCTGCCCCGACGCCCCTTTGACCAGGTTGTCGATCACCGACAGCACCACCACCAGATCACCGTCCTGAGGGCGATGCACGGCAATACGGCAGACGTTGGCGCCCCGCACGCTACGCGTCTCCGGATGGCTGCCGGCCGGCATGACATCGACGAACGGTTCGTTGGCATAACGCTTTTCAAACAACGCCTGCAGATCCACCGAGCGATCAACAACAGTGGCGTAGAGCGTCGAGTGAATGCCGCGAATCATGGGTGTCAGGTGCGGAACGAAAGTCAGCCCGACGTCCTTGCCCGCTGCACGACGCAACCCCTGGCGGATTTCCGGCAGATGACGGTGACCTTTGACGGCATAGGCCTTCATGCTTTCCGACGTCTCGGAGTACAAAGAACCTACGGAAGCACCACGACCGGCACCGCTGACGCCGGATTTGCAGTCAGCAATCAGATGCGCAGCATCGGCCAGGCCGGCTTCGAGCAATGGCAGGAAACCTAATTGCGTTGCAGTTGGGTAGCAGCCCGGCACGGCAATCAGGCGCGCTTTCTTGATCTGCTCGCGATTGACTTCCGGCAAACCGTAGACCGCCTCGTCCAGCAGTTCCGGTGCGCCGTGCGGCTGGCCGTACCACTTGGCCCATTCATCGGCGTCTTGCAGACGGAAGTCGGCCGACAGGTCGATGACCTTGGTCCCGGCCGCCAGCAGTTCGCCCGCCAGGGCATGGGCAACACCGTGCGGCGTGGCGAAGAACACCACATCGCAAGCACCCAGGGTCTTGATGTCCGGAACGCTGAATGCCAGGCCGTCGTAATGGCCTCGCAGGTTCGGGTACATGTCGGCTACGGCCAGGCCAGCCTCGGATCGGGAAGTGATGACAACCACCTCAGCTTGCGGATGTTGCGCCAACAGACGCAGCAGTTCGACACCGGTGTAACCCGTGCCGCCGACGATTCCGACCTTGACCATAAACCTGCCCTCAACGAACCCACTGGAAAGCCGTCGATAATAGGGGCCGCGCGCCCCTGCGACAACCGTCAAGGTGACGTGCGGACGCTCAAGCCTCTACTATTCCCACTACCGTGAATTGGGGAATAACCAAAAATGCTCTATCTGTGGCTCAAAGCGTTTCATATCGTCAGCGTCGTGTGCTGGTTTGCCGGCCTGTTCTACTTGCCAAGACTGTTCGTTTATCACGCACAAAGTGAAGACACTATCAGCAAGGAACGCTTCAGCGTAATGGAGCGCAAGCTGTACCGGGGCATCATGGGCCCGGCGATGATCGCCACGCTGATATTCGGTGGCTGGCTCATCTACCTCAATCCAGGCATCTTCAGCCAGGGTGGCTGGATACACGCCAAACTGACCCTGGTGGTGATCCTGATCGGCTATCACCACATGTGCGGCGCCCAGGTAAAACGTTTTGCCCGTGGCGAAAACACCCGCAGCCATGTCTTTTATCGCTGGTTCAATGAGGTTCCGGTTCTGATATTGCTGGCAGTCGTAATTCTGGTCGTCGTTCGGCCGTTCTAAATCCAATAGACACCACTCACCGGGGTACTTCCAATGTCGCTGCCCGCTCTGCTCGAACAACGTTTGCGTCTGCCCGTGGTGGCTGCGCCGATGTTCCTGATTTCCAATCCGCAATTGGTACTCGCCTGCTGTCGTCAGGGCGTGGTTGGCAGCTTCCCGGCGCTGAACCAGCGCGAAAGCAGCGGTTTCAAGGCCTGGCTGGAAGAGATCGAAGCCGGACTGGCGACAATGGAAAACCCCGCGCCTTATGCCGTGAACCTGATCGTGCATAACAGCAATCCACGCTTACAGGCGGACCTGGAAATCTGTGTAGAGCACAAAGTGCCGATCGTGATCACCAGCCTCGGCGCCGTGAAAGAACTGGTCGATGCGGTGCACAGCTACGGCGGCCTGGTGTTCCATGACGTGACGACACGTCGTCATGCCGAGAAAGCGGCCGAAGCCGGCGTGGATGGATTGATCGCCGTGGCTGCCGGGGCCGGTGGACACGCCGGGACCTGGAGCCCGTTCTCGCTGATTGCCGAAATCCGCCAGTTCTTCGACAAAACCCTGTTGCTGGCCGGCTGCTTGAACCACGGACATGAAATTCTTGCCGCGCAATTACTCGGCGCGGATCTGGCCTACTTTGGCACTCGGTTTATCGGCACGACCGAAAGTCACGCGCCCGAGGCCTACAAAGAAATGCTGCTGACATCCAAAGCTGCAGACATCATCCATACTCCAGCCGTGTCAGGTGTCCCCGCAAGTTTCATGCGCCAGAGCCTGGAAGCCGCCGGTTTCGACATGGCCGCGTTGCAGGGCAAGGGCGAGATCAACTTCGGTTCCAAGCTCAAACCCGTGAGCGATGAAGCCAAAGCCTGGAAAACCGTTTGGTCTGCAGGCCAGGGCGTCGGAGAAATCGAGGACTTGCCGAGTGTCGAGCAGTTGATTGCACGTCTCGACGCCGAGTACCGCCAAGCCCTGGAGCATGCGGCCCAGCTGCCAAAACGCTGGCCGCGCTGACAGCAAATCTTGGCCAGCCCCTCCCGGCTGGCCTTACACTCACCCGGACACAACCTTCTTTCAACCTCTCGCGACAAGGATGCTTCGCACATGGGCGAAAATCGTTTCAAGATCGTATTCGAAGGTGCCTTGCTGCCCGGTGTAGATATCACCACGGCAAAGCTCAATCTCGCCGATTTGTTCAAAAGCGATGTCACAGCCATCGAGCGCTTGTTCGCCGGGCGCCCGGTAGCGCTCAAACGCAACCTGACGCAGGCCGATGCCCAGACCTATCTCCAGGCGCTGAGCAAGACCGGTATCGACGCGCGCATCGAAGCCGAAACACCGATCGAGTTGAATCTCGCCGACGTGCATGACCATACCCCGGCAAGTAGCCAGGCGGCCTTGGCAGAACCGCAGTCTCCTTACGCTGCGCCTCGCGCGCCCGTCGGCGAAGCCGTGGCGGAATTCGCCACGCTCCAGCCATTCAGCTTCGATGGCCGTATCGGTCGCTTGCGTTTTCTTGCCTGGACGCTGGTGCTGACACTGGTGCTCTCGGCTGTTTGCGGGGTGTTTGCATTGGTCGCCCTGGCCCTCATCGGTGCGGATTCAACCGCCGGCCTGATCCTGGGTGGCTTGCTGGCCCTGATCCTGTTTGTCGGATTTGCCTTCGTCAGCATCCAGATCACCGTTCAACGTTTGCACGATGTCGGCTGGTCCGGCTGGCTGTGGCTGCTGAACCTGGTGCCGTTTGTGGGCAGTTTCTTTCCGTTCGTGATCATGGTCGTACCGGGCAATGAACTGGCCAACCGCTACGGTCCACCGCCTCCGCCAAACAGTACCGCGGTCAAAGTATTGTCTTCGCTGTGGCTGGTCGTAATCGCACTGATCCTGGTCGGCTCCCTGGCCGGTGGTCTCTCGGCGATACAGGAAGAATACGAAAACGCCGCCCAGAGCAGCTACGACAGCAGTTCGGTCACCACCGATGAAATCGACGTCGAGGTCGAACCGGTGCCAATTTCCGCCGACGATGCAGCCGAAGAGGCCCAGCCCCCTGTAGACTCTGCGAAAGAATGAACAGCGCTCCTGGCTCGTGACACCTGCGTCGCGGCGCGGAGCTGTTGCGATGGAGAACTGCATGACCCGTTACGCTCTGATCACTGGCGCCTCCAGCGGCATCGGCCTGGCAATGGCCGAAGCGTTGGCCCGGCGCGGCCGCAGCCTGATTCTGGTGGCCCGACAACGTGATCAGCTGGAAAGCATTGCGATTGAATTGACCCAAAGGTTCGGCGTGGATGTGCTGTTCCGTGCCTGTGACCTGGGCGAACCGTTGCGCCTGTCCGGATTCCTGCTGGAGCTGGAGGAAGGCGACCGGCAAATCGATCTGTTGGTCAATTGCGCCGGCATCGGTACATGCGGCCCGTTTCTGGCCCAGGACTGGATGACCGAGCAAGACCTGATCGAAGTGAACATCCTCGCCCTCACCCGCCTGTGCCATGCCATCGGCAACAGCATGGCCCTGCAAGGCGGTGGGCAGATTCTGAATGTGGCCTCGGTTGCAGCGTTTCAGCCGGGACCATGGATGAGCACCTATTACGCCAGCAAGGCGTATGTGCTGCACTTTTCCGAGGGATTGCGCGTCGAGCTGAAAAAGTGCGCGATCAAGGTTTCGGTGCTCTGCCCCGGGCCGACCCGCACAGCGTTCTTCCGTACCGCGCAACTCGACAACGACAAACTGACCAACAGCAAACTATTGATGAGTCCCGAGGAAGTGGCGCTCTATACCGTGCGCGCCCTGGAAAAGAATCAAGCGATCATTATTCCGGGGCGGCGCAACCGCTGGCTCGCTTTCCTGCCGAGGCTCGGCTCACGCTGGCTGACTCGCACAATCGCCGGCATGGTCAACAAGGCTTACTGCCCGCGCTGATCCAACTCAAGGTAAAAGGCTGGGCGCTGGCATACGCCATGAGTACACTCAGGCCAGCACAAACAACGGAGAAAACAGCTGTGGATACTCTGTTCACCAAGATCATCAACCGGGAAATCCCGGCGAAGATCATTTACGAGGACGACCAGGTACTGGCCTTCCACGACATTTCCCCACAGGCACCGGTACATTTCCTGGTGATCCCGAAGAAGCCGGTTCGCACCCTGAACGATCTGACGGAGGACGACAAGGCACTGGCCGGACACATTCTGTTCACCGCCCAGCGCCTGGCCCTGGAACTGGGCTGCGAAAAAGGTTTCCGCGTCGTCATGAACTGCAATGAAGAAGGCGGGCAAACCGTCTACCACATTCATATGCACGTGCTTGGCCAGCGCCAGATGCACTGGCCACCGGGCTGATTGCTGCCCCCCTTGTGGGAGCGGCGGTGCGGCGATCCGACTTGCTCGCGAAGAGGGCCTCACTTTCAACATCTTTGTTGACTGACACTCCGACTTCGCGAGCAAGCCCGCTCCCACAAAAGGCATCACAACACTGTCACAGCCTCTGCATCACAATGACCCAGCGCAAACCATCCCCGGCCGATTGGGTTAAACTGGCCGCCGAAATTCTCCCCGGAGGTCAGCATGACTACCCAACGTCACTACTCGCCCATTGACCGCCTTCTGCTGCAAGCCGATGCCGCGATGCGCACCCTGCTGCCCTTCAGTGGCCAGCCGTACCGTCCGTCGCCGGCCATCGTGCAGCCCGATGCAAAAATGAGCGACGAAGACACGCGCCACGTTGCCGGCCTGATGCGCATCAACCATACCGGCGAAGTCTGCGCCCAGGCGTTGTATCAGGGGCAGGCGCTGACCGCCAGACTGCCGCAGGTGCGTGCCGCCATGGAGCACGCCGCCGAAGAAGAAATCGATCATCTGGTCTGGTGCGAACAACGCATCCATCAACTGGGCAGCCACACCAGCATCCTCAATCCGCTGTTTTATGGCATGTCGTTCGGAATTGGCGCCGTGGCTGGCCTGATCAGCGACAAAGTCAGCCTGGGGTTCGTGGCGGCCACGGAAGACCAGGTGTGCAAGCACCTGAACGAACACCTGGAGCAATTGCCGGCCGAGGATGAGAAATCCCGGGCGATTCTTGAGCAGATGCGTATCGATGAAGAACAGCATGCCGAAAGCGCGCTGGAGGCTGGTGGGTTCCGCTTTCCGGCGCCGGTGAAGTTCGGGATGAGCCTGATGGCCAAGGTGATGACCAAGAGTACTTATCGGATCTGATATCCCGGTCGCCTGTGAGGGCCTCTTCGCGGGCAAGCCCGCTCCCACAGGGGCCGCGTTTCGGCAATAAAAAAGGCGACTGCCATGAGGTAGTCGCCTTTTTTGTGTTCGAGAATCTTACGCCATGTTGCGCGCGTAGAAGATTTCGAGCATTTCGTGTTTCACCCGCTCGGTCACCTGGGCACGTTGCTCAGAGGACAGGTTGCTGGTGGCGTCACCGAACAGGTAGTTATCCAGTTCGAAGTTCTTCAGCAGCATTTTGGTGTGGAACAGGTTTTCCTGGTACACGTTCACGTCGGTCATCTGGTACGCGTCGCGAGTGTCATCGGAGAGGTAGTTCTGGATCGAGTTGATCTCGTGGTCGATGAAGTGCTTTTTACCTTCAACGTCACGGGTGAAGCCGCGCACACGGTAGTCCACGGTCACGATGTCCGAATCGAACTGGTGAATCAGGAAGTTGAGCGCTTTAAGCGGTGAAATGACCCCGCAAGTCGACACGTCGATGTCCACACGGAAGGTTGCAATACCGCTGACCGGATGGATTTCCGGGTAGGTGTGCACCGTGATGTGGCTCTTGTCGAGGTGGGCCAGAATGATTTCGGGCAGCGGGCCCGGAGACTCTTCGATCTGACTGTCGGTCGGGGTTACCGGCTCTTCGGAGATCAGGATCGTGACGCTGGCGCCCTGCGGCTCATAGTCCTGACTGGCAATGTTCAGGATGTTGGCACCAATGATATCGACAACTTCCGTGAGGATCTGCGTCAGGCGTTTCGCGTTGTACTCTTTATTGATGTACTCGACGTAAGCCTGCTGGTCTTGCGGGGTTTCCGCGTAGCAGATGTCATAGATGTTGAAGCTCAAGGTCTTTGTCAGGTTATTGAACCCGTGGAGCTTGAGTTTGCTTTTCACCGTTAAAAACTCTCTATGTGTTTGCGGCCCGGCCGCGTGATCAAGCATGCCCGTCAGATGCGAACAACGCACCTGCGTAGGACGGTTAACACCTCTTCGCGATGGCGATTTTGGTTGTCTGTTCGGGTGCGAGGCCTGTCGGCTGACGGGCCACTACCCTGAAAAAAGTGGCGCATTATGCAGACGTCAGCTTGTGTTCGCCAGAGTCTGCACTGCTTTTATGATAGTTGAATGTCGATTCAACCGAGCTCGATGATCTCGTAGTCGTGGGTAATCTCGACACCGGCCGCGCCGAGCATGATCGAGGCCGAGCAATACTTCTCGGCAGACAGCTCGATGGCACGCTTGACCTGGGCCTCTTTCAGCCCGCGGCCCTTGACCACGAAGTGCATGTGGATCCTGGTGAAAACCTTTGGATCTTCGGTCGCGCGCTCGGCTTCGAGGAAGGCTTCGCAGCTCTCGACGGCCTGGCGGGACTTCTTGAGGATGCTGACCACGTCGAAATTGCTGCAACCGCCGACACCCAGCAGCAGCATTTCCATCGGCCGGACACCCAGGTTACGTCCGCCAGCATCGGGCGGACCGTCCATGACCACGACATGACCGCTACCGGATTCGCCGAGGAACATGGCTTCGCCAGCCCATTGGATGCGTGCCTTCATCGCCAAGACTCCACTGTATAAAAAAGGGTCGCCAGCTTAGCACAGCCCCCGAGATTGACAGCGCCCGCCATCCTCGGACATATCCCACAGCCTTGTAGGTAAATGCTCGAATATTTCAGGAAGTGTCTGGTAAGCTGACGCCAATTCAATGGCGCATGGCCAACCTCACTCCAGCGTTCGCTATTTATAAAAACCACACCGTGCAGTCTTTTCGGGATACAACCATGGTTGCTATTGCCCCCAACCCCAAGATCAAGAACCTCGACAAGCTGTTGATGCATTGCCAGCGTCGCCGCTATCAGGCCAAGAGCAACATCATTTGTGCTGGTGACCGCTCGGAAACGCTGTTCTTCATCATCAAGGGATCAGTCACCATCCTGATCGAGGATGACGACGGGCGGGAAATGATCATTTCCTACCTGAATGCCGGGGACTTTTTCGGTGAGTTGGGCCTGTTTGAGCAAGCTGGCCTGGAGCAGGAGCGCAGTGCCTGGGTGCGAGCCAAGGTCGAATGCGAAGTTGCGGAAATCAGCTACGCAAAATTCCGCGAACTGTCCCAGCAGGATCCGGACATTCTTTACGTCCTCAGCGGACAAATCGCACAGCGCCTGCGCAATACCACGCGCAAGGTCGGTGACCTGGCATTTTTTGACGTGACCGGCCGCGTTGCCCGCTGCCTGCTGGAGCTGTGCAAGCAGCCAGACGCCATGACCCACCCCGATGGCATGCAAATCAAGGTGACCCGTCAGGAAATCGGGCGGATTGTCGGTTGTTCCCGGGAGATGGTCGGTCGCGTGCTCAAGGATCTGGAAGATCGCAACCTGGTGGACGTCAAAGGCAAGACCATGGTGGTCTTCGGTACGCGTTAAGTTCGAAAACCTAGCCGCTGAACATCTGTGCCAGCATCAACCGGTAGAGTTCGTCGAGGCGCGCCAGTGCATCGGGTGCTGTGAACTTCTCATGCAATGCGATGTGGCTTTCGGCGCGTACTCGTTGCTCCAGACCACAGGACTCGTTGAAGCGATTGACCGCGGCGACCATTGACGCCCGATCGTTATCCATCAACATCGCACCATGCACCAGGCCCACCGGACGCTGCCCCCCCTGGCTCTGGCGCCAGCGCTGGGCGGTGCCAACCATTTTGCGCCCGTCGAGGTTGACGTTGAAGCGGCCATCGCAGAACGCACCGTCGATTTCGCCAAGGGAGGACGAGCCACCCAATTCATCCAGCAACTGGCAGATGGGGTCGCACAGACGCCGGTAACCGGTTTCGATGCGGTTCAAATCGCCTTCGCTGCGTGGTGGCGCGTAAACCAGGGCGATATTGATCGTGGTGGCCGATTGTGGAACCGGTTCGCCGCCGGTATCGCGCAGCAGCACCGGCCAACCTGCCGCCGCTGACACTTCACAGGCTGCTTCGAAGCCTGGCAAGCGATTCAAACGGCGCGGCATGACCAACGCCCGATCGCTCGGTTGCCAGAACAGCAGGCCGAACTCCGCGTCGCCGGCGCAAACCGAGGCCAACAGATTTTGTTCGGCTTGCAGGCCGGCTTCGATGGTCAGGGAGGTTGGCAGCGACATGGAAGGCTCCGACAGACCTGAGGTCTCTAGGGGATTTGCGGGCCTCTTCGCGGGCAAGCCCGCTCCCACAGTGGAAGCGGTTTACCTGTGAAGATGTGTTTAGTCGAGGGTCGAGCCGCTGACAGGCACGCCACGCTCGGGGAAGAACAGTCGTTGCAACTCGATACCCGGGCTTTCGGCGCGCATGAACGCTTCGCCGACCAGGAACGCGTAGACATCGCTGATTTCCATCAGTTCGACATCGGCGCGGTTGAGAATGCCGCTCTCGGTGATGACCAGACGATCGCGCGGAATACGCGGCAACAGGTCGAGAGTGGTTTCCAGGCTGACGTCGAAGGTGTGCAGGTTGCGGTTGTTCACGCCAACCAGAGGAGTGTCGAGGGTTTTCAAGGCCCGCTCCAGCTCATCGCCGTCGTGGACTTCCACCAGCACATCAAGGTTGACGCTTTTGGCCACGGCTGCCAGTTCGGCCATTTTCACATCATCCAGCGCGGACACGATCAACAGCACGCAATCGGCGCCCAGGGCACGGGCTTCGACGATCTGGTAGGGGTCGATCATGAAGTCCTTGCGGATCACCGGCAGTTGGCACGCTGCGCGGGCCTGCTGCAGGTACGCATCGGCGCCCTGGAAGTAGTCGATATCGGTGAGTACCGACAGGCAGGTCGCACCGCCCTTCTCGTAGCTGCGGGCGATGTCGGCGGGCACGAAGTTCTCGCGGATCACGCCTTTGCTCGGCGAGGCTTTCTTGATTTCGGCAATGACTGCCGGTTGCTTCTGCTTGGCCTGAGCCAGCAATGCCTTGGCAAAACCACGAGGTGCATCGGCCGTCCTGGCCAGGCTTTCCAGCTCGGCGAGGCTGACGCGAGCGCTGCGCTCGGCCACTTCCTCAACTTTGCGCGCCAGAATCTTTTCCAGAACCGTCGGTACACTCATCCTTCATTCTCCACTTTGAATACCGCGGTAAATGCACCCAATTCCTCTAGCTTTTCTCGAGCGAGGCCGGTGTGCAGCGCATCGTGCGCAAGTGCAACTCCCTCTTTCAAACTGCTGGCATGGTCGGCTGCATACAGGGCGGCACCGGCATTGAGCACGATCATTTCGGCAGCTTTCTGACCGTTCTCGGTCTTGCGCTTGCCCAGGGCATCGCGAATCAGCTCCAGAGACGCTGCCGGGCTTTCCACGGCCAGACCGTGCAGGCTCTGACTCTTCATGCCCAGGTCTTCCGGTTCGACCCAATACTCGGTGATCTGGTCATCCTTGAGCTCTGCGACAAACGTCGGAGCGGCCAGGCTGAATTCGTCCAGGCCATCCTTCGAATGCACCACCAGCACATGCTTGCTGCCCAGACGCTGCAACACTTCCGCCAGCGGTCGGCACAAGGCCTGGGTGAATACGCCTACCACCTGATGCTTCACACCGGCCGGATTCGTAAGCGGGCCGAGCATGTTGAACAAAGTGCGCAAGCCCAGTTCACGACGCGGGCTGGCGGCGTATTTCATCGCAGAGTGATGAGTCTGGGCAAACATGAAACCAATACCAACGTTGTCAATGCAGCGAGCCACTTGCACCGGCGTCAGGTTCAGGTAGATGCCGGCCGCCTCCAGCAGATCGGCACTGCCGCTCTTGCCCGAGACTGCACGGTTGCCATGCTTGGCCACGGTGCAGCCAGCAGCGGAAACCACGAAAGCGGAAGCAGTCGACACGTTGAAGATATTGGCGCCGTCGCCGCCGGTGCCCACCACATCGACTACACCGTCGAGGGTCTTGAGTTCGACCTTGTTCGCCAGTTCGCGCATCACCGACACCGCGCCGACGATTTCGTCGATGCTTTCGCTCTTCATGCGCATGGCCATCATGAACGCACCAATCTGTGCGTCCGTGCATTGCCCGGTCATGATTTCGCGCATCACATCGCGCATTTCATCGGTGCTGAGGTCGAGGTGATCGACGATACGGCCCAGGGCTGTCTTGATGTTCATGATAAGTCCTTAGCGCGTGCCGCCGGTTTGTTTGAGGAAGTTGGCGAACAGTTCGTGGCCCTGCTCGGTGAGGATCGACTCAGGGTGGAACTGCACGCCCTCGATGTTCAGGGTCTTGTGACGCAGGCCCATGATCTCGTCCACCGAGCCGTCTTCAAGCTGGGTCCAGGCCGTCAGCTCCAGGCAATCGGGCAGGGTTTCGCGCTTGACGATCAATGAATGATAGCGGGTCACCGTCAGCGGACGGTTCAGGCCTGCGAATACACCCTTGTCCTCGTGAAATACCGGGCTAGTCTTACCGTGCATCACTTGGCGGGCGCGCACTACATCGCCGCCAAAGGCCTGGCCGATGGATTGGTGACCCAGGCAGACGCCAAGAATCGGCAGTTTGCCGGCGAAATGCTTGATCGCTTCAATCGAGATGCCGGCTTCGGTCGGGGTGCAAGGACCGGGGGACACAACGATGCGCTCAGGATTGAGGGCTTCGATTTCAGCGATGGTCAGTTCATCGTTGCGCACGACTTTGACCTGGGAGCCGAGCTCGCCCAGGTACTGCACAACGTTGTAGGTAAAGGAGTCGTAGTTATCGATCATCAGCAACATGACGTTAAGAACCTCTTGAATTCACTGACTTTAAAGATGGCCTTCGAATGATTGACCCGCAGAGCGCTGCGCTTTGTCAGGTGCTGGAGGAGCGCCAGCAAAGCGGCATTTCAAACAGGTAAAGAAGGCGAAGCGGTACAGGTCCGGCGAGGCCGGCAAAAGAATTCAGGCGCGCCAACGCCAGCGGGCGTGTGCCTTGATGACTTGATCCAGGAGTTTGCTGATGATCAACACGGGGAAGGTCTCGTTCGTACGTCCCGGCACAGTAACTTAGCTGGGCAGAGCGTGCAATATCGCCGGGGGTACTGCCCGCGAAACTATTAAAGGCTTCGCGACAGATGGCAAAAGGCCGAAAGTTTTTGGTACTGTCGTTTCGTTCACTACAACAATAAATAAACGGACTTGCTCATGATCAAACAGTCGTTGTTTGTACCGCTCGCAGGATGCTTGCTCGCGATGGCATGCGCCCAGGCGAACGCCGCACCCAATCCTTATACAAATTTCGTGGTCTTCGGGGACAGCCTCAACGACGCCGGGACCTTTGCCGACACCGGCGGGCCTGCCGGGGCGACGCAGCGTTTTACCAACCGGACGGGGCCGGTATATCTGGATGGCAGCGGCGAAATCCGCTCGCTCAACTCCACGCAGATACTGGGTGGAAAACTCGGGTTCTCGGCGGACCAGACCGCGTCATCATCTTCGGCGGTGCGTGCCAGCAATGGCCAGCCCGATGGCAACAACTGGGCCGTCGGCGGTTACCGCACGGATCAGATCCTGGATTCGATCACCAGCGTTTCCGCCACCGGCGAACGCACCCGCGCCGGCTACCTGCCGTCGAACAACTTCCGTGCCGACCCGAACGCACTGTATTACCTGTCGGGTGGTGGTAACGACTTCCTGCAAGGTCGTGTCACCAGCTTGCCTCAGGCCAGTGCCGCCGCCGACCGACTGGCCGACAGCGTGCAGACACTGCAAACCGCCGGCGCCAAATACGTCATGGTCTGGTTGCTGCCCGATATCGGCTTTACCCCGGCGTTCAACGGCACCCCGCTGCAGGCGTTCACGTCCCAACTCAGCGCCCAGTTCAATAGTGAACTGGTGAGCCGACTGCAGAACATCAATGCCGAAGTCATCCCGCTCAACATTCCGGTACTGCTCAAAGAGACGTTCGCCAACCCGGCGCAGTTTGGCCTGGCCACCGACCAGAACCTCATCACTACCTGCTTCAGCGGCAACGGTTGTACCGAGAATGCCCGTTACGGCATCAACAGCGCCACGCCGGACCCGACCAAGCTGATCTATAACGACTCAGTGCACCCCACAGAAGCCGGACAGCGCCTGATTGCCGACTACGCGTATTCCCTGTTGGCAGCACCCTGGGAGCTGACATTACTGCCGGAAATGGCCCAAGGCACCGTGCGCGCGCATCAGGATGAATTGCGCAACCAGTGGCTGGCCGATTGGCAAAACTGGCAGGGCGTGGGCCAATGGCGAGCCATTGTTTCTGGCGGCGGACAGCATCAAGACTTTGACAGTCAGGACAGCGCGGTCAGTGCCGACGGCAACGGAGCCAACCTGAACATCGGGGGCAGCTACCGCATCGATGATGCCTGGCGCGTCGGCCTGGCAGCTGGTTTCTATAACCAGAAACTCGAAGCTGGCAGCAACGACTCCGACTACAAGCTCAACTCTTACCTGGGCACGGCATTCGCCCAATACCAGCAAAACCGTGTCTGGGCGGACGTGGCGTTGACAGCCGGACATCTGGATTACGACAGCCTCAAGCGCAAGTTCCAGTTGGGTGCCAACGAACGCAGTGAAAAAGGCGATACCAGCGGCTACATCGAAGCCTTCAGCGCTCGCCTGGGTTACGACATTGCACAACATGCCAGCAGCCCCTGGCACGTGTCGCCGTTTATCAGCGCTGATTTCTCCAAGGCGAAAGTCGACGGCTACTCGGAGGACGGCAACGATTCCACGGCGCTGACCTTTGCCGATCAGGAAGTGATTTCCCGACGCCTGGGAGCTGGCCTGCAGGGCAAATACCAGATCACCCCGCAAACCCAGGTGTTCGGCGAGGCGGCAATCGAACGTGAGTACAACGACGATACCCAGGACGTGGGCATCAACCTCAACAGTCTGCCGAACAACCAGTTCACGCTGGAAGGCTACACCCCGCAAAGCCACTTGCAGCGCGTGAACCTGGGGGTGAGCCATAACCTCACCCGCGACCTGGCATTGCGCGCCAGCTACAACATTCGCAGGGACGACGACTTCACCCAACAAGGCATCAACATAGGTGTTGCTCTGGACTTCTGATGTACAGGCAATAAAAAACGCGGCGCCCTCACAGGCGCCGCGCTTTTTTATGGTGGTGTAATCCCTGTAGGAGCGAGCTTGCTCGCGATTGCGGTGGGTCAGACAACATCAATGTGGTAGTGATGGCCCCATCGCGAGCAAGCTCGCTCCCACAGGGCTTTGCGTGAAATCAGGTGTTCGGGGTTTGCTCGGCCAGTGCCACGGCGCGGAACATTGCGCGGCGCTTGTTCAGGGTTTCTTCCCATTCCAATGCCGGCACCGAGTCGGCGACGATGCCGCCACCGGCCTGCACGTGCAGCTCGCCGTTCTTGATCACCGCCGTACGGATCGCAATCGCGGTGTCCATGTTGCCGTTCCAGGCGAAGTAACCGACCGCACCGCCGTAGACACCACGCTTGACCGGCTCCAGTTCGTCGATGATTTCCATCGCGCGGATCTTCGGCGCGCCAGACAAGGTGCCCGCCGGCAGAATTGCGCGCAGCGCGTCCATTGCCGTCAGCCCAGCCTTTAGTTGCCCGGTAACGTTGGACACGATGTGCATCACGTTGGAGTAACGCTCGATGACCATTTTCTCGGTGAGCTTCACCGAGCCGATTTCCGAGACGCGACCAGTGTCGTTGCGACCGAGGTCGATCAGCATCAAGTGTTCGGCGATTTCCTTGTCGTCCGACAGCAGGTCTTTTTCCAGCGCCAGGTCAGCTTCTTCATTGGCCCCGCGTGGGCGGGTGCCGGCAATCGGGCGTACGGTAATCAGGTTATCTTCGACCCGCACCAGCACTTCCGGCGAACTGCCGACGACGTGGAAGTCGCCAAAGTTGAAGAAGTACATGTAAGGCGTCGGGTTGAAGCAGCGCAGCGCGCGATACAGATCGATCGGCGCAGCCTTGAAGTCGATCGACATGCGCTGGGACGGCACGACCTGCATGCAGTCACCGGCCAGGATGTATTCCTTGATGGTATCGACCGCTTTTTCGTAATCGTCCTGGGTGAAGCTGGAGCGGAACACCGGGTCAGCCGATTGTTGCTGGCTGAAGTCCAGGCCACGGCGCGGGGTGATCGGCTGGCGCAGCTTTTCCAGCAGCTCTTCCAGGCGCGCGCGGCCTTGCTCGAAGGCATCTTCCTGCGCCGGGTCGGCCAACACGATGGCGTGCATCTTGCCAGCGAGGTTGTCGAACACCACCACGGCGTCGGAGACCATCAGCAGAATGTCCGGCACGCCCAGCGGATCCGGGTTCGGGCATTTGCCCAGACGCTTCTCCACGTAACGCACGCAGTCATAACCGAAGTAGCCCACCAGGCCGCCGTTGAAACGCGGCAGACCGGCGATGGTCGGAACGTTGTAGCGGGCCTTGAAGGTTTCGACGAAGGCCAGCGGGTCTTCCACGTCGTGGCTTTCGGTCTCGACGCCGTCGACGGTCACGCTGACGTGATGGTCGTGAACCCGTAGCACGGTGCGGCACGGCAGGCCGATGATCGAGTAACGGCCCCACTTCTCGCCGCCCTGTACGGACTCCAGCAAGTAGGAATTGGGCTCGTCGGCCAGCTTCAGGTAGATCGACAACGGCGTGTCGAAGTCGGCCAGGGTTTCGCAGGCAAGCGGAATGCGGTTGTAGCCGGCAGCGGCCAAACGCAGGAATTCTTCGCGGATCATGAGGTGCCTCGTGGCTTGAGGGTCGAACAGTCAGGTATGCAAACGCGCCGGAAACCGGCCAGGATCAAGTCAGGCGCGCCAACGCCAGCGGGCCAGGGCCTTGATGACTTTCATCCAGAGTTTGCGAGTGACCACCACGATGGCGTTTCCAGAAGGGGGTTTGACAGCGTCGGCCAACGTTATCTCAGCGGCCGGATCCAGGCAACCGGGAATTAGCTTGCGCAGGTCGTCGATCACCAGCGCCGGCGATTCTTCGGCGATCGGCCGCCCATGGTTATAGCCGTAGCTCAGGGCAACACACTTGACCCCCGCCGCTTTCGCCGCCAGCACATCGCTGCGTGAATCGCCGACGAACAACGACTGCGAAGCCGGAATGTTGGCCATTTTCATTACGAAAAACAGCGCGGCCGGATCGGGTTTTTTCTGTGGCAGGGTGTCGCCGCCGATGATCCAGCGGAAATAACGGCCGATCTTCATCTGGTCCAGCAGCGGCGCGACGAAACGCTCCGGCTTGTTGGTGATCAGCGCCATCTCGACACCCTGCTTTTGCAGCCATTTGAGGGTATCGCGCACGCCGGGGTAGACCACCGTCAGCTCATGGCTCTCGCCATAGGCCTGCATGAAATACTCCAGCGCCCGTTCGGCCTCGGCGTTATCGACTGCCGAATGATCGATACTGCCGGCCAGCGCACGACGTACCAATACCGGCGCGCCATTGCCGACCCATTCGCGCACTGCTTCCAGGCCGGCGGGTTGGCGACCGAGATTGAGCAGCATCTTGTCCACAGCCACTGCCAGGTCCGGGACCGAATCGATCAACGTGCCGTCCAGATCGAACATCACCAGCCGTGGCAATTGCCCCGGGAACAGCTGCTCAAAGCCACTCATGGGCGAGCCAGCGCCAGTTCGGAGCGCATCTTGTTGATGACTTCCTGATAGTTCGGCGCATTGAAGATGGCCGAACCGGCGACGAAGGTGTCAGCACCGGCCGCAGCGATTTCGCGAATGTTGTTGACGTTCACGCCGCCGTCGATTTCCAGGCGAATGTCACGGCCCGAAGCATCGATCAAGGCCCGCGCTTCACGCAGTTTGTCGAGGGTGCCGGGGATGAATTTCTGCCCGCCGAAGCCCGGGTTGACGCTCATCAGCAGGATCATGTCGACCTTGTCCATCACGTACTTGAGCACGTCCAGCGGGGTCGCCGGGTTGAACACCAGGCCCGACTTGCAGCCGCCTTCACGGATCAGTTGCAGGGAGCGGTCGACGTGCTGGGTGGCTTCCGGGTGGAAGGTGATGTAGGTCGCACCGGCTTCGATGAAGTCGCCGACGATGCGGTCCACCGGGCTGACCATCAGGTGCGCGTCGATCGGCGCGGTCACGCCGTACTTGCGCAGTGCCGAGCAGACCATCGGGCCGATGGTCAGGTTCGGTACGTAGTGATTGTCCATGACATCGAAGTGCACGAAGTCGGCGCCGGCGGCCAGGACGTTGTCCACTTCTTCACCCAGGCGGGCGAAGTCGGCGGAGAGAATCGACGGAGCAATTACGAAGGGCTGCATGACGCACCTTTTCTGAGCAGAATCACGATGGCGCGCATTGTATACCTCATGCTTTGACGCGCGCACCGTGAGCGCGATGATTGGACCCTGCCATCATCCATCGACGGCAGCGCCTCTAGTACGCCGCGCGATAGATCTTCTCGATATCGACGGCACTCAACTTGCGCGGGTTATTGCGCATCAGGCGCTCGATCCCCGCCGCTTCCACGGCCATGGACGCGATGGCGTCCTCGGGTACACCAAAACTGCGCAGCCCCTGGGGAATTTCCACGGCGGCACACAGCTCGGTCATGGCTTGCACGGCTTTGTCAGCCGCTTCGTTGACACTCAGATGAGCGATCTTTACGCCCATGGCCTCGGCGATATCCTGCATCCGTTCGATGCAGGCCATCTTGTTCCAGGTCATGACATAGGGCAGTAGCAGGGCATTGCTCACGCCATGGGCAATGTTGAAACGTCCGCCCAGCGGATACGCCAGCGCATGCACCGCGCCGACCCCGGCATTGCCGAACGCCATGCCGGCCATCAGGCTGGCGGTGGCCATGTCTTCCCGGGCTTGCAGGTTCGACGGGTTGGCGTAGGCCTTGGGCAAGGCCTTGGCGATCAACTTTATGGCGCCGATGGCCAGGGCATCGGTAATCGGCGAGGCATTGACCGACAGATAGGACTCGATGGCATGCACCAGCGCATCGACGCCGCTGGCCGCCGTGACGCTGCGCGGACAGGTCAGAGTCATTTGCGGACTGACCAGCGCCACGTCCGGCAACAGGTAGTCGCTGACGATGCCCTTTTTCAGTTGCGCGACCTTGTCGGAAAGGATAGCGACGTTGGTCACTTCCGAACCGGTGCCGGCCGTGGTCGGGATGGCGATCAGCGGCGGGCCTTTGCGCGGGACCTGATCTATACCGAACAGATCCTCCAGCGCGCCGTGGTATCCGGCATAGGCCGCCACGCTCTTGGCAATATCGATGGCACTGCCGCCGCCCAGGCCGATCAGGCCGTCATGCCCGCCCTCGCGATACACCTGCATGCAATCTTCGACGATGGCGATTTCCGGGTCCGGCAGTACCCGGTCGAAAATCTCGTAGCTGCGTTCGCCCAACTGCGCCAGCGCCAGTTCTACCGTACCGGACTTGACCAGGGCGGCATCGGTGACGATCAGCGGATTATCAATGTCCAGGCGCGCCAGCTCGGCGGACAGCTGCTCGATGGCACCTGCGCCGGTGATCAGTTTGTGAGCGATCTTGAAAGAGGAAAGACTCATGTGCGCAGCCTCTTATAGGTAGGGGAGCTGGGCACAATAGTAGCTGGGGATTGGGGTTTGTCTGGTATTCAGGCGGTGAATGAACTAATGGTCCACTGGAACCCCTGTGGGAGCGGGCTTGCTCGCGAAGGCGGTGTGTCATTCAGCTTATACATCAGCTGACACTCCGCTTTCGCGAGCAAGCCCGCCCCCACATTTTTACCGGGTTCGGCGTCAGACCTGCGCAGTACGCAGTTTCTCGCTACGCCCACGCAGCCATTCCAGGGTCAGCAACAGGATCACCGAGAAGGCAATCAGCAGCGTCGCGGCGGCGGCGATGGTCGGGCTGAGGTTTTCGCGGATGCCGCTGAACATCTGCCGTGGCAGGGTCGCTTGTTCAGGGCCAGCGAGGAACAGCGTCACCACCACCTCATCGAACGACGTCGCGAAAGCGAACAGCGCCCCCGAGATCACGCCCGGCGCGATCAGCGGCAAAGTCACCCGGCGGAACGTGGTCAGCGGCGAAGCACCCAGGCTCGCAGCTGCCCGCACCAGATTGTGGTTGAACCCCTGCAAGGTCGCCGACACGGTAATGATCACAAACGGCACACCCAACACCGCATGCACCACGATCAGCGAGAAGAAGCTGTTACCCAGCCCCAGCGGAGCGAAGAACAGGTAACTGGCCACACCGATGATCACCACTGGCACCACCATCGGCGAAATCACCAGCGCCATCACCAGCGCCTTGCCGGGGAAATCGCCGCGGGTCAGGCCGATCGCCGCCAGCGTACCGAAAACCATGGCCAGCACCGTGGCCGCCGGGGCGACGATGATGCTGTTCTTCAGGGCACGCATCCACTCCGCCGAGGCGAAGAAATCGTGGTACCACTGCAGCGAGAAACCTTGCAGCGGGTACACCAGGAAACTGCCGGAGTTGAACGACAGCGGAATGATCACCAGCACCGGCAGGATCAGGAACAACAGAATCAAGCCGCAGAGAATCCGCAAGCTGTAGAACCACACCCGTTCGATGGGCGACATGTAAGGACTCAGCATTTCGTTCTCCCCTTAGCTCAGGCGCAGGCGGCTCGCGCCCACCAGCCAGCTGTAAATCAGATAAAGCACGACCGTTGCGAGCAACAACAGCCCACCGAGAGCGGTCGCCATGCCCCAGTTGATGCTGGTGTTGGTGTAGAAGGCGACGAAGTAGCTGACCATCTGATCGTTCGGGCTGCCCAGCAAGGCCGGGGTGATGTAGTAGCCGATGGCAAGGATGAACACCAACAGGCAACCGGCGCCGACACCGGCATAGGTCTGCGGGAAGTACACCCGCCAGAAACTGGCGAACGGATGGCAGCCGAGGGAAATCGCGGCGCGCATGTAAGTCGGCGAGATGCCTTTCATCACGCTGTAGATCGGCAGGATCATGAACGGCAGCAGGATGTGCACCATGGAGATGTAGACACCGACGCGGTTGAACACCAGTTCGATCGGCTTGTCGATGATGCCCATGGCCATCAGGCCGCTGTTGATCAGGCCGCCCGACTGCAGCAATACGATCCACGCCGCGACCCGTACCAGGATCGAGGTCCAGAACGGCAACAGCACCAGAATCATCAGCAGGTTACTCTGGCGCGACGGCAGATTGGCCAGCAGGTAAGCCAGTGGATACGCCAGCACCAGGCAGATCACGGTGATGACCAGGCCCATCCAGAAGGTGCGGGCGAAGATGTCGAGGTAGATCGCCTGGTCCGGGGTGGCCGGGGCGATTTCGCCGAGGTCGTCGATGCGATGATCGACAGCCGCCAGCAGGTAATACGGGGTGATGCTGCTGGTGTTGCGGCGCACCGCTTGCCAGTAGGCCGGGTCGCCCCAGCGCTCATCGAGGCCTTCCAGCGCTTCTTTATAAGAGGCCGGCTCGGTGGCTAGCGGCAAGGCGCGGGCGGTTTTGGTCAGCAGACTGCGGTAGCCGGCCAGCTCCATGTTCAGGCGCTTGGACAGATCGCCCAGGGTCTGGTTCTTGCGGGCTTCGGCGAGGTCTTCGGCCGCCGCTTTGTAAACCGGTTCAGCGGGCAGGCCGCGGCCGTCCCAGCTGGCGATGGCGGTCACGGTACGCGGCATGCCGCCGACCACTTCCGGGTTGCCAACGCTTTTGTAGAGCAGCGCCACGATCGGCACCAGGAACACCAGCAACAGAAACAGCACCAGCGGCGCGATCAACGCCTGGGCCTTCCAGCGGTTGACCCGCTCGGCGTGCTTGAGCCGCTGCTTCAAGGTGGGGCTGGTGCCCTCGTTCAGGGGAACGGCGATAGCCATGACGTACTCCGGGAATCTTTGATCAATCGTTAAAGTGGGAGCGAACTTGTGGCGAGGGGGCTTGCCCCCGTTGGGTCGCGAAGCGGCCCTGAAACCAGCGCTCCCGATGCATCAGATACACCGCATGCAATGGTTTGACGACTGCTACGCAGCCGAACGGGGGCGAGCCCCCTCGCCACAAAAGCCCGCCCTCACAGGAGGGCGAGCCCTCTGGTTACTTCGCCGCCCAGGCGTTGAAGCGCTGTTCCAGTTGCTCGCCGTTGTCAGCCCAGAAGCTGACGTCGATCTGCACCTGGTTGGCGATGTTTTCCGGGGTGGTCGGCATGTCCTTCAGGACATCCTTGGCCAGCAACGGCACGGCTTGGGTGTTGGCCGGGCCGTAGGCAATGTTTTCCGAGTAGGTCTTCTGCTGCTGTGGCATCACCGAGAAGGCGATGAACTTCTTCGCCGCTTCAGCGCGCTTGGCATCCAGACCTTTTGGAATGGCCCATGCGTCGAAGTCGTAGATGCCACCGTTCCACACGACCTTCAGGTTGCTTTCTTTCTGCACGGCAGCGATCCGGCCGTTGTAGGCCGAACTCATGACCACGTCACCGGAAGCAAGGTATTGCGGCGGTTGTGCACCGGCTTCCCACCACTGGATGTTCGGCTTGAGCTCATCGAGCTTCTTGAACGCGCGGTCTTGACCGTCTTTGCCGGCCAGCACTTTGTAGACGTCCTTCGGCGCAACGCCGTCGGCCATCAGAGCGAATTCCAGGGTGTACTTGGCGCCTTTACGCAGGCCACGCTTGCCCGGGAACTGCTTGGTGTCCCAGAAATCCACCCAACTGGTCGGCGCGGATTTCAGCTTGTCGGCGTTGTAGGCCAGCACGGTCGACCACACGAAGAAACCCACGCCGCACGGCTGGATGGCGCCCTTGACGTAGTCTTCGGTCTTGCCGAACAACTTCGGATCAAGCTGTTCGAACATGTCTTCGTCGCAACCACGGGACAATTCCGGCGACTCAACCTCTACCAGATCCCAGGACACGCTCTTGGTGTCGACCATGGCCTTGACCTTGGCCATTTCGCCGTTGTACTCGCCGGCCACGATCTTGCCGTTGCCTGCCGCTTCCCACGGTGCGTAGAAGGCTTTGACCTGAGCCGCCTTGTTCGCCCCGCCAAAGGACACCACGGTCAGGTCAGGGCCGGCCGCCATTGCGTGTGCCGCGCCCATCATGCCCAGTGCCAAAGCGGTGAATTTCAGGGATCTCAACATTTATTGTTCTCTCCACGTGCAGGGTTGGTGTTGGTATTGCCGGGGCGATCAGTTCGCCTCTAAAAGAGGATCAAGCGCGCGCACGTGCTCGACCTGCCAGCCAAGCGGTACCACGTCTCCGACGGCGAGCGCAGGATCAAGCTCGGCAATCGGCTGTTTCACGAAGAAGTCGGTCTTGCCGCAGACTTCCATGCGCACCCGGACGTGGTCGCCCAGATAGATGAATTCCTCGACCCGCCCGGAGAAGCGGTTGACGCATTGGTCGCTGGAGCCGTTGAGGCTCACTCGTTCCGGACGAATGGACAGGGTCACCGGCTCGCCGGTCTGGCCAACGTTGACCGCCAGGGCTTCCACCTTCTCACCGCGTCCGAGTTCCACAATGCAACGGTCGCCGGTTTGACTGTGCAGTCGGCCATTGAGGCGGTTGTTCTCGCCGATGAAGTTGGCGACGAAGGTGTTTTTCGGCTCTTCGTACAGGGTGCGCGGCGGCGCGATCTGCTGGATTTCGCCCTGATGGAACACCGCCACACGGTCGGACATGGTCAGGGCTTCGCCCTGATCGTGGGTCACGTAGACCACGGTGACGCCCAGGCGCTGGTGCAGGTGCTTGATTTCCATCTGCATGTGTTCACGCAGTTGTTTGTCGAGTGCGCCGAGGGGTTCGTCCATCAGCACCAGTTGCGGCTCGAACACCAGCGCACGGGCCAATGCCACACGCTGTTGCTGACCACCGGAGAGCTGCGCCGGGTAACGCTGGGCGAAGCTGTCGAGCTGGACCATGCTCAGCACGCGCTTGACCCGGGCACTGACGTCGCTCTTGTTCATGCCGCGCACGGTCAGCGGGAACGCCAGGTTCTCGGCCACCGTCATGTGCGGGAACAAGGCGTAGTTCTGAAACACCATGCCGATGTCGCGCTTGTGCGGTGGCACGTTGTTGATGGCGCGCCCGGCCAACAGGATTTCGCCCGCGGTCGGCGTTTCGAAGCCGGCGAGCATCATCAGGCTGGTGGTCTTGCCGGAGCCGGACGGCCCGAGCAACGTGAGGAATTCGCCTTTGCGAATGTCCAGGTTGAGGTCTTTGACGATCAGGTTCTCGCCGTCGTAGCTCTTCTGCACTCCACGAAAGCTGACCAGAACATCATTGGCCCCTGCGCTTGAATCGACCTGGCTCATACCCACACCTTTGTTATTGATGACTGCTGTGGGGTTAAGCCTAGTGGACGCTGAAGACCACGCAAATCGGGGGGCAAGAGAGATTCGCCTCAGCCGGATGGAAGGCTGGGGGTAGGGATTGCCCTACAAGGATGGCGCGTTTTGGCAAACGCAGTGACCGGCGGTCAGCTGCAAGCCGCAAGTAAAGGCAAAAGCGGGTTTGCAGGATGTCGCAAATGGACATGCCAACACATCTCTGTGGGAGCGGGCTTGCTCGCGAAAGCGGTGGATCAGGCCCAAATATGTCAACTGACACACTACTTTCGCGAGCAAGTCCGCTCCCACATGGGACAGCGGTGTGCTTTAGAGCAGCTTGTGCTCCATCGCGTACTTCACCAGCTCCGCCAGTGAGGTGATGTTGAGCTTCTGCATCAGCCGCGCCTTATGGGTGCTGATGGTCTTGCTGCTCAGTGCCAGTTGCTGGGCAATGTCGTTGACGTTGGCGCCCTGGGCCAGGCGTTCGAACACTGAAAATTCGCGCTCGGAGAGCAACGAATGCAATGGCCTCGAGTCGGTCAGGCCGACCTCGAAGACCATGCGGTCGGCCAGTTCCGGGTCGATATAACGCCCGCCTGACGCCACTTTGCGAATGGCGGTCAGCAACAGTGCCGGATCGCTGTCCTTGGTTGCATAACCGGCGGCCCCGACCTTCAGCGCCCGGGCGGCCATTTGCGCTTCGTCGTGCATCGACAACACCAGGATCGCCGGCGGATTGTTCAGGGCGCGAATCCGCGGAATGGCCTCCAGGCCATTGACGCCCGGCATGGAGATGTCCAGCAACACCACTTCGCAGGGCACATGACGCAAGGTGTCGAGCAACTGTTCGCCGTTGCTCGCCTCCCCCACCACCAGCAAGTCCTTGGCCAGGCCAATCAGTTGCTTGATGCCTTCGCGGACAATGGTGTGGTCTTCGGCTACCAGTACACGGATCACGTTCTTCTCCAGATTCAAGATCATTCGCGAGCAAGCCCGCTCCCACATTGGATTTGGGCATCTACACAAAACATTGTGGGAGCGGGCTTGCTCCGGGCGGCGTTCCGACGAAGGCGTCGGTACAGTCAACACAACCTGTTCAGGCTGCATCCAGCGGAACGCGCACACTCAGCGTCGTGCCTTCACCCGGCTCACTCTCAAGGGATAACTCACCCCCCATGATCAACACCCGCTCACGCATTCCGACGATCCCAAAGGACGTTGGCCTGCCAGGCGCAGCTACAAATCCTACGCCATCATCGGCGACCGTCAGACACAACTCGTCGCCTTCCAGTGCCAACGTCAGTTCAACAGTATGCGCCTGAGCATGGCGCATGACATTGGTCAGTGCTTCCTGAAGGATCCGGAACAGGCCTATGGCCTTGGCATCGCTGAGCACCGGCAGATTGTCCGGCACCTGCACCAGACACGGAATCTGCGTACGCGCCTCGAATCGACGGGCCTGCCATTCGATGGCCGAGGCAATGCCGGCATCGAGAATCGGCGGGCGCAATGCAGTCGCCACGTCGCGAACCAACTGGAAGAGCTGGGCGATCAGGCGTTTCATGCTGCCCAGGCGCTCGTTAAGGCCCGGATCAAGTTGCGCGTAAGCCAGTTCGCACATGGAGGTTTCCAGCTTGAGCACGGTCAGCATCTGCCCCAGTTCATCGTGAACTTCCCGAGCGATGCGCGCTTTTTCCTCTTCGCGCACGCTTTCCAGGTGCGCGGACAGCTCGCGCAGTTGTTCTCGGGAGCTGGCCAGCTCAAGCTCGATGCGCTTGCTCTCGCTGATGTCCCAGACGATGCCGTCCCAGACATAGGCGCCATCTTCCAGCCGACGGGTGATGGCCTTGATTTCCGCCCAGCGCTGCTCACCCTGACGCGTGAGGATTCGCCCTTGCCACGACCAGTCGCTGTCGGTATCCAGCGCATGGTCCTGGGTCTGGTGATAACTGGCCTTGTCATCCGGATGCACCAGGCTGCGCAGGCCTTTGTCGCGATGCGCCAGTGTGGCCGGTGAATAACCCACCAGGCTTTCGCTGCCTTCGCTGATGTAGGCAAAGTCGATCTGGCCAGTCACCGGTGCCCGCTCCAGGCGGAAAACCAGCCCCGGAACGTTGGCGGCGATGCCTTGCAGGCGCGCCTCGCTTTCCTGCAAAGCGGCCAGGGCGCGGCGCCGCTCGGTGACATCGTTGAGGTAAACCACCAGGTATTCGCCATCGCGAAAACGCAGAAAACTCAACGAAACATCGGTCGGCAGGATGCTGCCGTCGGCGCGCACGCAGTTGGTTTCGAAGCTTTGCGGCCCTTCTTCACTGGCCCGGGCACGCTTCCACAGATTGAGCCAACGATCCATGTGCAGGCCGGGTTCGAAATCGATCAAGGGCCGATCGATGATCGCGCCGGCTGGATAGCCGAGCATGCTTTCCGCCGCACGATTGGCGTAGCGCACATGGCTGTCCCAGTTGACCCAGAGGATGCCGACGGTGCTTTGATCGATGGAAAACTGGGTGAGCCGCAGCGCCTCTTCGCTGGCGGCACGCAAGGCAATGTCCTCCTGCGCGGCCATCAGGCGTTGTTCCAGGCTGTGCTGCTGGCGACGCTGCCAGAACACGATGGCTACGCAACTCAACGCCAGCACGGCCAGCAACAGGCAAAGGTTTTGCCAGAACCCCCGCGACTCGGTGAGACGTGGATACTTGGGCTGCAGCCATTGATTGTGCAATTGCTCCAGATCCTTGGCCGGAATCGCCCGCAATGCGCTTTCGACGATACCCGCCAGTTCCGGTTTGTCGCGACGCGTGGCTACCCGCAGCAGCTGCGGCAGGCCGACATCCCCGACTACCACCAACCCGGCAAACTCCGGTTCGACGGACAGGCGCCCCAACTGCGCTTCATCGACCACCGCATAAGCCGCCTGCTGGCCCGTCAGTAACTGCAATGCCTGGCGCTCCATCGGGACGCCTTGCAGATTCAGGTGCGGATAGTTGCTGCGCAGGTAATCGGCGATGGCGCTGGGCATGCGTACGGCGACGCGGGTCTGGCTGTCGAGCTTTTCCAGTTCGATCGCCCCGGCGCTTTTCTGGTCGCTGACCACCAGTTGCGGCACCCGCATGTAGGGGTCGGAGAATTGCCAGAGGCGCAGCCCGCCAGGTGTCTGGGTCAATCCCGGGGCGATATCGATTTCGCCTTCGCGTGCGGCAGCTTCCAGTTGTTCAAGGTCGGAAAAGTTGCGCCAGCTCAGCTCGACATTGAGGGTCTTTGCCAGGCGCTTCATCAAGTCGACATTCACCCCGGAGAGGCGCTGCAAGCGGCGATCGTATTGCGCATAGGGTGCCTGCAACACCAGTCCGACCCGCAACTCGCCCTGCTGCGTCAGCCAGTGCTGTTGTTTCGGGGTCAGTTGGGCAACGTACGCCGGGGGCACGACTGCCGCCCAACCCATCAAGGGAAACCACAAACAGCCGATAACCCACAGGCAGCGAAAACGCATCATTGAACTCTCACACACTGACAAATACTGACCAACCCATTAGGCTGCCGGAACAACTTCTGGCCTGGAATATCCGATGCCCCCTGTCTACCGCCTGGCACTGCCAGCATTGTGCCTGTCGTTGATCCTGCCTTGCGCTTTTTCCGTCGAGGCGGCCGAACCGGCGCCTGTCGCAGCAGAAAAGGCCGCCGAAGAAAAACCACTCGAACGTCAGCCACTGCCTGAGCGTAGTCAGGAAGAAGCGGCTGCCCTTGAGCGAAAAATCCCGGCTCAGGAACAGCAACAACTGCAAGCGGGCACCGAGACGTTTCTGGCCTTGTGGAAACCGGCCAATACCGCCGAACCCAAAGGCGCGGTGATTATCATCCCGGGCGCCGGCGAAACCGTTGACTGGCCGCAAGCAGTCGGTCCTTTGCGGCGCAAATTGCCGGACGCCGAGTGGAGCAGCCTGAGTATCACCTTGCCGGACTTGCAAAGCGATGCCATTGCGCCACGAATCGTGGAGGCAACTCCGGCTCCCAAAGCCCCCGAAGCCGACAGCAAGGACTCGACCACCGCAGCCCCGATCGAACAGGTGGCCGGAGGCGAGGCCGATGTGGCCGACAAGGCCATCGCCGAAACCACCGAAGAACAATCCAAAGCAGATGCCGAGCGCATCTTCGCCCGGATCGACGCCGCGATCGCGTTTGCCGAACAACAAAGCGCCCGTAGCATCGTGGTGCTGGGGCATGGTACCGGCGCCTATTGGGCAGCGCGCTACCTGAGCGAGAAGCAGCCATCGCAAGTCGAGAAACTGGTCATGGTCGCCACCCGCACACCGCTGGCAGCGAAGCCCGAGCTGGCGGAACTGACCCCGACCCTGAAACTGCCGACCGCCGATATTTACTACAAAGACAAAGCGCTGGACCGCAACGCCGCGCTGGAACGTCTGCAGGCCAGCAAACGCTTGAAGTCCTCGACGTTCAGCCAGGTCGCGCTCAAGGCCTTGCCCGATAGCAAGGCCGAGCAGGAGCAATTGTTCCGGCGGGTGCGGGGCTGGTTGAGTCCGCAGCCTGCGACAGACTGACAGACCGAGGCGCTTCATTCGCGAGCAAGCCCGCTCCCACAGGTTTTATGCCGATCACGAAATGGCGGACGACATCAAACCTGTGGGAGCGAGCTTGCTCGCGATAGCGGTATCACTGGCGACGCAAGTTTTCCGGGCTAGCGAAAGTCCCGCCGCTCCCGAATCAGCGTATAGGCACTATGCAGTTCACGCGTTCGCTCGGTGGCCTCACGAACCTGCGTCGCCGTCGCGCCACTGCCGGCGATCTTGTCCGGATGATGGCGACTGAGCAGGAGCCGGTAAGCACGCTTGATCTGCGCCGGTTCAGTGGTGGCCGACACCCCCAACAACTTCAAGGCGTCCTGATAGCTTGGCACGCTGTTGCCCAATGGCCGCTTCTGCGGCTCATAATCGTGGGCCAACGCCTGTACCTGATGCGGCGTCCAGCCCAGCCACTGCCCCCACTGGCGGATCAACTCACGCTCACCGCTGCCGGCACGACCATCGGCCCAGACCATTCGCCAGCAGGCGCGTAACACGCCTTCCGCCGCATGGGGCTGGGCACTCAGGCGACGCAGATAACCACGTAGCCGGTCGCGACCCGACTTGCCACGGTTGAACGCGGCAATTGCACGGCGCTGAGCCGGCCCGGACATGTCCAGCGAGCGCATTTCCGCCCGGGCCTGTTCGATGTGCCCGGCCATGACCTGGCCGTCGCACTTGGCCAGGCGTCCCAGCAGGACAAACAGCAATTCATCGTTGCGCAGCACCGGGCGGCCGCCCAGTTTTTCCCGCAAATGCCCCCAGCTCTGCAGGTGCAAGCGCCGGTCCAGCGCCTGCCCCAACAACGCGCCGAGCATGGCCCCCGGAATACTGGCTATGGCAAAGCCCGCTCCGGCTCCGATAAGAGTCCCTGGCCACAGCATGTCAGCGGCTCGCTTCTATTAATGTTTCAACTTCGGCCAGACGCTCGTGAGTACCGACATCGACCCAGTGCCCCCTCAACTGCTCGCCGGTCACCAGCCCGTCAGCCATGGCTTTGCGCAACAGCGGCGCGAGTTTGAAGGCCCCTGCGGTGCAACCGTCGAACAACTGCGGATGCAACACGGCGATGCCGCTGTAGGTCAGGGTAGGAGCCTGCGGTTGACCGTCGTGCACCTGGCTTCCGACCAGGCTGAAGTCCCCGGCCGGATGATGCGGCGGGTTGCTGGCCAGCACAAGGTGCGCCAGGCCGTTGATGGGTTGGTGCAGCACACTGAAGTCGTAATCGGTCCAGATATCGCCGTTGACCACCACAAAGGCTTCATCCCCCAACAACGGCAAGGCGCGGAAAATCCCGCCGCCGGTTTCCAGGGGTTCACCCTCCGCCGAGTACTGAATGCTCACGCCATAGCGCGAACCATCGCCCAGATAGTCTTCGATCTGCTGACCGAGCCAGGCGTGATTGATCACGATGTCGGTGAACCCCCCGGCAGCCAGCGCCCGCAGGTGATACTCGATCAGCGGCACGCCGCCGGCACGCACCAGCGGTTTGGGCGTGGTCAGGGTCAGCGGGCGCATGCGCTCGCCTTTGCCCGCGGCCAGAATCATTGCCTTCATGCTTTCACTCCGGCACGCAGGCTGGCCAGCAGCACATCCAGCTCGGCCAGTTCGGGGCGGCGAGCGATCACGGCATCTATATAGGCAAAGAAACGCGGAACATCGCCCAGATAACGCGGTTTGCCGTCGCGATGGCAGATGCGCGCGAAAATACCGATGACTTTCAGGTGACGTTGCACGCCCATCAAGTCGCTGGCCCGCAGAAAGTCCTCGAACTCGGGCTGAACCGGGATACCGAGCGCCCCCGCCTGCTGCCAGTAGCTTTCCAGCCACCCGTGTACGCGCTCCTCTGGCCAACTGAGGAAAGCGTCCTTGAACAGGCAGGTCACGTCGTAGGTCACCGGGCCATATACCGCATCCTGGAAATCCAGCACGCCGGGGTTGGGCTCGCTAAGCATCAGGTTGCGCGGCATGTAGTCGCGATGCACCAGGACTTTTGGCTGTGCCAGGGCGCTGTCGATCAACAGATCGCTGACCTGCTGCCAGAGCACTTGCTGCGCCGCGTCGAATTCGATGCCCAATTCGCGCTTCACGTACCACTCGGGGAACAGTTCCAGTTCGCGACGCAGTAATGCCACGTCATAGCTCGGCAGCGGCGCAACCATCGGCAACTGCTGGAAAGCCAGCAACGCCTGCAGGGCATCGTTGAACAAACCGTCGGCGTTTTCGCTGTCGATGACGTCCAGATAGGTCTTGTTGCCCAGGTCATTGAGCAAAAGAAACCCGCGCTCGAGGTCTTCGGCATAAATTTTCGGCACATTTATTCCGGATTTCGCCAGCAAAAAGGCGATATCCACGAAAGGTTTGCAGTTTTCCTGGGGCGGTGGCGCGTCCATCACGATGAAACTTCTGCCATCGCCTTCCCAGCGGAAATACCGCCGGAAACTCGCGTCGCTGCTGGCCGCGGTCAACGTGGCCGGGGGTACGACGCCCCAGCCCTGCTCGGCAAAAAGGGTCGTCAATTGTTCATCGAGCCAAACTTTCAGGTGTTGCAAGCGTACATCTTGATCAGGCATTGCAAGGGTCTCCGACGGCGCTAGCCGTCAAGCGGGTCATGCTTTATTATCCAGCATCTTTTTCAGACCATCGAGAGGCGTGCGGCCCACACCGCGGGCAGATGGCACGCAGGAAGCCCGGACTAATAAGATGGCATTGAAATCCCCCGCGTTTCGTAAAAAATTTCCGTTGTTGGTTACCGGCAGTTTGCTGGCGCTGCAACCCCTTGCCACTTCCTACGTGGTCGCCGCGGAACAGTTTGACTGCTCAGTCTCTGCTTCGGGTTCCTGGGACTGCGCACCAAAGACGCCGGCGGCTGCATTGCCACCGCGTCCCGTCCATGACGGCAGCGCAGTTTCCGCCACTGGCGAAGCCCCGGCCGAGAACGGTTCCAGTGAAGACACTGGCGCCAAGCCAGTACTGGTGACCGAATCCAAAGGCCGCGGTCTGAAGTCGCGTAGCGAAGACTACAGTCACCTCGACTGGGTTCCCCGCGAGCAGCTCACTGCCGCACAATTGGCCGAAACCGGCCCTTATTGCTCTGGTTCCTATATCGAACCGATTCGTCCTGGCATGAATGACAAGACGAATAAAAGTGACGCGCCTACCTTTATCGGCGCAAAAGCCTCCCGCTATAAGCAGGATGAGCAGGTCGCGACCCTGGCCGGCGACGTCGTCATGCGCCAGGGCAGCATGCAGGTCGAAGCCGACGAAGCCAACCTGTACCAGGCCGAGAACCGTGGCGAGCTGAATGGCAATGTACGCATTCGCGACAACGGCGCCCTGATCGTCGGCGACCACGCCGACGTGCAGCTCGACACCGGTGAAGCCAAGGTCGACAACGCCGAATACGTGATGCACAAATCACGCATCCGCGGTAATGCGCTGTACGCCAAACGTGCCGAGAACGCGATCATCCGCCTCAAGGACGGTACGTACACCACGTGCGAACCGAACAACAACGCCTGGCAGCTCAAGGGCAACAACATCACCCTGAACCCGGCCACCGGCTTCGGTACGGCGACCAACGTGACACTGCGGGTCAAGGACATTCCGGTCCTGTACACGCCGTACATCTATTTCCCGATCGACGACCGTCGCCAGTCCGGCTTCCTGCCGCCGACCATCGGCACCGGCAGCGATACCGGCTTCATGCTGGTCACCCCGTACTACTTCAACCTGGCGCCGAACTACGATGCCACGTTGTACCCGCGCTACATGGAAAAGCACGGCTTGTTGATGGAAGGCGAGTTCCGCTACCTGACCAAGTCCAGCGAAGGCCAGTTCGGCGCGGCGTACCTCAACGACGAAAGCAACGAGCGCGACAAGCAGTCAGACTCCGAAAAAACCCGCTACATGTACAACTGGCAGCACAAGGGTGGCCTCGACTCGCGAGTACTCACGCAAGTCGACTACACCAAGATCAGCGATCCGTATTACTTCCAGGATCTGCAGACCGACCAGATTGGCATAAAAAGCAACGACTACGTGAACCAGCAGGGTTCCGTGACCTATCGCGGCGAGGGCTATACCGCTCGCGCGAACGCCCAGGCATACGAACTGGCGAGCGTAGCGAACATTACCCCGTACGACCGCCTGCCGCAGCTCACCCTCGACGGTATGCTGCCTTACCATCCGGAAGGCTTGGACTTCACGTACAACACCGAGCTCGTGCGGTTTGACCGGGATCTGCAGAGCGGGACCTACTTTGACGAAGATGGCATCGGCAGTAAGCGTATTGATGAAAACGTTCAAGGTCTGGCTCGCGCCAACGGCGACCGCCTGAATCTTGCGCCCGCCATGAGCCTGCCGATGAACACGACTTACGGCTTCCTGACACCGAAGCTCAAGTACCAGTACACCCAGTACCAACTGGATCTGGACGGTCTGGGCAAAAGTCAGATCGCGGCTCAAAATCAAAACGCAGCTCTCAACGGGACTAAAAATTTCAACGGTCAGTTCGACAGCAACCAGAACCGCGGCGTGCCGATCGCCAGCATCGACAGCGGCCTGTACTTCGATCGCAATACCCAGTATTTCGGCAAGAACTACCGCCAGACTCTAGAGCCGCGCCTGTTCTACCTGTACGTGCCTGAGGTCGACCAGGAGGACATCCCGGTATTCGACACCAGCGAATACACCTTCAACTATGCGTCGCTGTTCCGTGACAACCGCTTCTCCGGCTCCGACCGTGTCGGCGACGAGAACAAACTGTCCCTGGGCGTGACCAGCCGCTGGATCGAAGACAACGGCTTCGAACGTCAACGGATCAGTGTCGGCCAAGCGCTGTACTTCAAGGACCGTGAAGTTCAGTTGCCAGGCGTAAACTTCCAAGACCGTGCCGACGCCAAAGCCAACGTTTCCCCCTATGCGCTGGAATACGAATATCGCTGGAACCGCGACTGGCGTACCACGGCCGACTACAACTGGGACCCGGACAGCCGCAGCCCTCGCTCGGGCAGCGCGATGTTCCACTACCAGCCTGAAGACAACCCGAACAAGATCGTCAACCTCGGCTATCGCTATCGTAACGACCAGGTGATCTACAACCAGAACACCGGTCAATGGCAGTTCGGCGGCGACTACGGCACCCCTGGGCAGCCTGGCTACGTGAAGGATTACTACAAGATCGAACAGCACGACTTCTCGGTGATCTGGCCGATCGTGCCGCAATGGAGCGCTATCAGCCGCTGGCAGTATGACTACAACCGCAACCGTACCCTGGAAGCCTTTGGTGGTTTCGAGTACGACAGCTGCTGCTGGAAACTGCGCCTGATCAACCGTTACTTCGTTGATTACGACGAGTTCAGCCAGCAGGCACCGGAAAACGAAAAAGGCGACCATGGCGTCTTCCTCCAAATTGTTCTGAAGGGACTCGGCGGCCTCACCGGCGCCAAGGCAGAGAGCTTCCTCGACAAAGGCATTCAAGGTTATCGTGAACGTGAAGACCAAGCTTTCTGATTGTCTGCGCCCGCTGATGCTGGGCGCGCTGTTCCTGAGTACGGCGGCCAGTGCCGCCGTGCAGTCCATCGATAAAGTGGTGGCCATCGTCGACAACGACGTGGTCATGCAGAGCCAACTGGACCGACGCGTCCATGAAGTTCAGCAAACCATTGCCAAGCGTGGTTCTGCCGTACCGCCGGCCAGCGTGCTGGAGCAGCAGGTACTTGAGCGCCTGATCGTCGAAAACCTGCAATTGCAGATCGGCGAGCGTTCCGGCATCCGCATTACCGATGAAGAGTTGAACCAAGCCGTGGGCACCATTGCCCAGCGCAACAACATGTCCATCGAGCAGTTCCGCGCCGCCCTGACTCGCGACGGTCTGTCCTATGAAGATGCACGTGAGCAGATTCGCCGCGAAATGGTCATCAGCCGCGTGCGCCAGCGTCGGGTCGCTGAACGCATTCAGGTCTCCGAGCAGGAAGTGAAGAACTTCCTGGCGTCTGACTTGGGCAAAATGCAGCTGTCCGAAGAGTTCCACCTGGCCAACATCCTGATTCCTACGCCGGAAAGCGCCAACTCCGAAGCGATTCAGAGTGCCGCCAAACAGGCCGATGCGATTTACCAGCAGCTCAAGCAAGGCGCTGACTTCAGTCAGTTGGCAATCGCCAAATCCGCCAGCGAAACCGCTCTGGAAGGTGGTGACATGGGCTGGCGTAAGGCCGCTCAATTGCCTCCGCCGTTCGATCGCCTGCTGAGCACCATGCCGGTGGGTGATGTCACCCAGCCAATGCGCACACCGGGCGGCTTCATCATCCTGAAGATCCTCGACAAGCGTGGCGGCGAGACCCAGATGCGCGACGAAGTGCATGTGCGTCACATCCTGGTCAAGCCGAGCCCGATCCGCGACGAAGCGAAAACCAAGGCCTTGGCCGAGTCGCTCTACAGCCGTATCGAGGCTGGCGAAGACTTCGGTGAGCTGGCGAAAAACTACTCGGAAGACCCCGGTTCCGCCCTCAACGGCGGCGACCTGAACTGGATCGACCCGAACGCGCTGGTGCCCGAGTTCCGCGAAGTGATGGCCAAGACCCCGCAAGGTCAGCTGTCCAGGCCGTTCCAGACTCAATACGGCTGGCATGTCCTGGAAGTCCTTGGCCGTCGCGCCACCGACAGCACCAGCCAGGCTCGCGAGCAGCAAGCCATGACCGTTTTGCGTAACCGCAAATACGACGAAGAGCTGCAAACCTGGCTGCGTCAGATCCGTGACGAAGCGTATGTGGAAATCAAACTCCCTGGCGCCGACCAGGCAGCACAGTGAAACCCCAACGTTTCGCGCTGACACCCGGTGAACCAGCCGGCATAGGTCCCGACCTGTGCCTGCTGCTCGCCTCGCAAGCCCAGCCCCATCCCCTGATTGCCATTACCAGCCGCGACCTGCTCATCGAGCGGGCCGCGCAACTGGGCGTGGCGGTCAACTTGCTGCCGGTCACCCCGGACAACTGGCCGGATGCCCCCGCGCCAGCCAACAGCCTGTATGTCTGGGACACACCGCTCAACGCCAAGGTCATAGCCGGACAACTGGACAAGGCCAACGCTGCGTTCGTCCTGGAAACCCTGACCCGGGCCGGCCAAGGCTGCCTGAGCGGGGATTTTGCCGGCATGATTACCGCGCCTGTGCACAAAGGCGTCATCAACGAATCCGGCATTGCTTTTTCCGGGCACACGGAATTCCTTGCCGACCTGACCCACACCGCGCAAGTGGTGATGATGCTGGCCACTCGCGGCTTGCGCGTGGCCCTGGTGACCACTCACCTGCCCCTTCGCGAGATTGCCGATGCCATCACGCCGGAGCGCCTGGAACGCGTCACACGCATCCTGCACGCCGACCTGCAAAACAAGTTCGGCATCGCCCGGCCGCGCATCCTGGTTTGCGGGCTCAACCCGCATGCCGGTGAAGGCGGGCACCTGGGCCATGAAGAAATCGATATCATCGAACCCACATTAGAGCGCCTGCGCGGCGAGGGCATGGACCTTCGCGGCCCCCTGCCCGCCGACACTCTGTTTACCCCCAAATATCTGGAGCACTGCGACGCGGTGCTGGCGATGTACCACGACCAGGGCCTGCCGGTGCTGAAGTACAAAGGCTTCGGCGCGGCAGTCAACGTGACCCTCGGCTTGCCGATCATCCGTACGTCGGTCGACCACGGCACCGCCCTGGATCTGGCCGGCAGCGGCAAGATCGACACCGGCAGCCTGCAAGTCGCCCTGGAAACCGCCTACCAGATGGCCGAGACCCGTTTATGACCGAGCAATACCAACACAAGGCGCGCAAACGCTTTGGCCAGAACTTCCTGCACGATGCCGGCGTTATCGACCGCATCCTGCGCTCCATTCATGCCAAGGCAGAAGACCGCCTGCTGGAAATCGGCCCGGGACAGGGCGCACTGACCCAAGGCCTTCTGAGCAGCGGCGCGCAACTCGACGTGGTGGAACTGGACAAGGACCTGATCCCGATCCTCAACCAGCAGTTTGCCGACAAGAGCAACTTCAACCTGCATCAGGGCGATGCGCTGAAGTTCGACTTCAACAGCCTGAATGCCGCGCCAGGCAGCCTGCGAGTGGTTGGCAACCTGCCGTACAACATCTCCACGCCGCTGATTTTTCACCTGCTGCACAACTCGCACCTGATCCGCGACATGCACTTCATGCTGCAAAAGGAAGTGGTCGAGCGCCTGGCTGCCGGCCCGGGTGGTGGTGACTGGGGCCGTCTGTCGATCATGGTTCAGTACCATTGCCGGGTCGAACACCTGTTCAACGTCGGCCCGGGCGCGTTCAACCCGCCACCGAAAGTCGATTCGGCCATCGTGCGCCTGGTACCCCACGCAGTACTGCCGCACCCGGCCAAGGATCACCGTCTGCTGGAGCGCGTCGTGCGCGAAGCGTTCAACCAGCGCCGCAAAACCCTGCGCAACACCCTCAAGCTGCTGCTGAGCAATGCCGAGATCGAAGCCGCCGGCGTCGATGGCAGCCTGCGTCCCGAGCAGCTCGACCTGGCCGCCTTCGTGCGCCTGGCTGACAAGCTCAGCGAGCAAGCGCCACAAAAGCCTGCCACTGACTGACAGGCGATGAGCGCTATCGGGTAGGACGCCACTCTGGTCTACTACCCGATACTTGGCCTAGACTGAACTCCATCAGCTACGCCCCGCGTCCCGCTTCGTTTTTAAGGCCTCTTGCATGTCCGATCCTCGTTATCAGGTCGACGTCAGCGTCGTCACCCGCTATCTGGCAGAACAATCGCAACCCGAGCACGACCGCTTTGCCTTCGCCTATACCATCACCGTGCAAAACAATGGCGAAATGCCCGCCAAACTGCTTTCACGGCACTGGGTCATCACCGATGGTAACGGGCATGTCGAAGAAGTCCGCGGCGCAGGCGTCGTCGGCCAGCAGCCGCTGATCGACCCGGGCAAGAGCCACACCTACAGCAGCGGCACCGTGATGACCACCAAGGTCGGCACCATGCAAGGCACCTATCGGATGCTTTCCGACGACGGCAAACATTTCGATGCCATCATCGCGCCCTTCCGCCTGGCGGTGCCCGGAGCCCTGCACTGATGGCAACCTACGCTGTCGGCGACCTGCAAGGCTGCCTTCAGGCCCTGCAATGCCTGCTCAAACAAGTGGCGTTCGACCCTCAACGCGATCGCCTGTGGCTGGTGGGCGACCTGGTCAACCGCGGCCCACAGTCGCTGGAAACCCTGCGCTTCCTCTATAGCATCCGCGAATCGCTGGTGTGCGTGCTCGGCAACCACGACCTGCACCTGCTGGCGGCCGGACGCAACATCGAACGCCTGAAGAAGGCCGATACCTTGCACGAGATCATTGACGCGCCAGATAGCGCCGAACTGCTCGAATGGCTGCGCCAGCAAAAGCTCATGCACTACGACGAACAGCGCAACGTGGTACTAGTCCATGCTGGCATTCCACCCCAGTGGTCGCTGCGCAAAGCCTTGAAGTGTGCTGCCGAAGTCGAGACTGCCTTGCGTGACGACAACCTGCTGCCGCCCTACCTCGATGGCATGTACGGCAACGATCCGGCGAAATGGGACAACGACTTAAAAGGCGTGACGCGCCTGCGGGTGATCACCAATTATTTCACCCGCATGCGTTTTTGCACCGCCGAAGGCAAACTCGACCTCAAGAGCAAGGAAGGCCTCGATACCGCACCACCAGGCTACAAACCCTGGTTCCAGCACAAGGAACGCAAGACCAAGGGCCTGAAGATCATCTTCGGTCACTGGGCAGCACTGGAAGGCAATATCAATGTGCCTGGCATCTCGGCCCTCGACACCGGCTGCGTCTGGGGCGGCGCGCTGACCCTGATGAACGTCGACAGCTTTGAGCGCCTGTCCTGCAAATGCGACGAACACGGCCATGCCGTGCCGCCAGTCGCCTCATCCATTCCCCAAACATCGCCAGCCAGCGCACCGCGCTAGACTGCCCATTCTGCCGAGCCACAGGAGCCCGCCATGAGCGAATTCAAACGTATCCCCCCGGAACAGGCCCAGGCCCTGCGCGAACAAGGCGCAGTGGTGGTCGACGTCCGCGACCCGGCCACTTTTGCCGCCCTGCATATCGCAGGCTCGAAGCATCTGGACAATCATTCCCTGCACGCTTTCATCCAGGGCGCCGACCTCGACGCACCGACCGTGGTGGTCTGTTATCACGGCAATTCCAGCCAGGGTGCGGCCGCCTACCTGATCAGCCAGGGCTTCTCCGACGTCTACAGCATGGATGGTGGATTCGAGTTGTGGCGTACGACCTATCCGACGGAAACGGCGCAAGGCACTTCCGAATAATTTTTTTGTAACGTTGCAGGCCCCGGCTCCCGCGGGCTAGCGCGGTGGCAGACGAACGGTCTGCCACAACTAATTACGTATCTCGCCTTTACCTCCCGAATTCCCAACTATCCTTAAGCCCAGGCCATCCAAAACAGGGGAGAGCCGGTACACCGGCGCACGGGTCATCGGGAGTAGCTTTCGGAGTCGTCAGCTCCGGGAGAGTTCTGGGGGGTAAACAGCAATCGCCTGTTCGGTTGCTGCCAGCATCGACTGAGTGATCCGGCGTCGGCTCCACGTATCGAGCGAGGTGACGTCATGAGTATCTTTAGCCACTTCCAACAACGCTTCGAGTCCACACGCCAGGAAGAACTCTCACTGCAAGAGTATCTTGAACTGTGCAAAAAAGACCGCAGCGCCTACGTTTCCGCCGCCGAGCGTCTACTGCTGGCCATCGGTGAACCGGAACTGCTCGACACCTCGACCAACTCGAGGCTTTCGCGCATCTTCTCCAACAAGGTAATCCGCCGCTATCCGGCCTTTGAAGACTTCCACGGGATGGAAGAATGCATCGACCAGATCGTGTCGTATTTCCGTCACGCCGCTCAAGGCCTGGAGGAGAAGAAACAAATCCTGTACCTGCTCGGCCCTGTCGGTGGCGGTAAATCGTCCCTGGCCGAGAAGCTCAAGCAGCTGATGGAAAAAGTGCCCTTCTACGCGATCAAGGGCTCGCCGGTATTCGAGTCGCCTCTGGGTCTGTTCAACTCCACTGAAGATGGAGCGATCCTCGAGGAAGACTTTGGCATTCCACGGCGCTACCTCAACACCATCATGTCGCCATGGGCGACCAAGCGCCTGGCCGAATTCGGTGGCGACATCAGCCAGTTCCGCGTGGTGAAACTCTACCCGTCGATCCTCAACCAGATCGCCGTGGCCAAGACCGAACCTGGTGACGAAAACAACCAGGACATTTCGGCACTGGTGGGCAAGGTTGATATCCGCAAACTGGAGGAGTTCCCGCAGAACGACGCCGACGCCTACAGCTACTCGGGCGCCCTGTGCCGGGCCAACCAGGGCCTGATGGAATTCGTCGAAATGTTCAAGGCACCGATCAAGGTGCTGCACCCGTTGCTGACTGCCACCCAGGAAGGCAACTACAACAGTACCGAAGGCCTTGGCGCGATTCCGTTCACCGGGATCCTGCTGGCGCACTCCAACGAATCGGAGTGGCACACCTTCCGCAACAACAAGAACAACGAAGCCTTCATCGACCGGATCTACATCGTCAAAGTGCCGTACTGCCTGCGGGTCAGTGACGAAGTGAAGATCTACGACAAGCTGCTGTTCAACAGTTCGCTGGCCAAGGCGCATTGCGCGCCGGATACCCTGAAGATGCTGGCCCAGTTCACCGTGCTCTCGCGTCTTAAAGAGCCGGAAAACTCCAACATCTACTCGAAGATGCGCGTGTACGACGGCGAGAACCTCAAGGATACCGATCCGAAAGCCAAGTCGATCCAGGAATACCGCGACAACGCCGGTGTCGACGAAGGCATGAACGGTCTCTCGACTCGCTTCGCGTTCAAGATCCTGTCGAAGGTGTTCAACTTCGATCCGCACGAAATTGCTGCCAACCCGGTACATCTGCTCTATGTGCTGGAACAACAGATCGAACAGGAACAGTTCCAGGCCGAGACTCGCGAACGCTATCTGCGCTTCCTCAAGGAGTACCTGGCACCGCGCTACATCGAATTCATCGGCAAGGAGATCCAAACTGCCTACCTCGAATCCTACAGCGAGTACGGCCAGAACATCTTCGATCGCTACGTGTTGTACGCCGACTTCTGGATCCAGGACCAGGAATACCGCGACCCGGAAACCGGCGAAATCCTCAACCGCGTAGCCCTGAACGAAGAACTGGAGAAAATCGAAAAACCGGCCGGCATCAGCAATCCGAAGGATTTCCGCAACGAAATCGTCAACTTCGTCCTGCGCGCCCGGGCCAACAACAACGGCAAGAACCCGACCTGGCTCAGCTACGAAAAACTGCGGGTGGTCATCGAGAAGAAAATGTTCTCCAACACCGAGGACCTGCTACCGGTCATCAGCTTCAACGCCAAGGCCAGCAAGGAGGACCAGCAAAAACACAACGACTTCGTCACACGGATGGTCGAGCGGGGCTACACCGACAAACAGGTACGACTGCTGTCCGAGTGGTACCTGCGGGTCAGAAAATCACAATAACCCGCTGCCGGTCAGACCGGTTGTCGTCAGCCAGAGACCTGTGTGCGCTTTTTCTGTTACACAGGCCTCTGGAAGGTGTTCGAAAGTCGGTAGCGAGTTCAGGCAGCATCCAAGGCGCTTGGGGGAGCGTTCAACATCCCTCGGCTCTCGGTTCGATGCTGTATCACCGCTCGCCCCTTTCAGGACAGCTTCTAAGGAGCAGTCATGAGCTATGTGATCGACCGACGTCTCAATGGCAAGAACAAGAGCACGGTGAACCGCCAGCGGTTTCTGCGGCGCTACCGTGATCACATTAAAAAGGCTGTCGAAGAGGCGGTCAGCCGGCGCTCCATTACCGATATGGAACACGGCGAACAAATCAGCATTCCCGGCCGCGACATCGACGAGCCGGTGCTTCACCACGGCCGCGGTGGCAAACAGACGGTCGTGCACCCGGGCAACAAGGAGTTCACCAGTGGCGAACATATCGCCCGTCCACCGGGAGGCGGTGGCGGCCGAGGCCCCGGCAAGGCTGGCAATTCCGGTGAAGGGATGGACGAATTCGTCTTCCAGATCACCCAGGAAGAATTCCTCGAATTCATGTTCGAGGATCTCGAGCTGCCCAATCTGGTAAAACGCAACCTGACCGGCACCGACACCTTCAAGACCGTGCGGGCCGGGATCAGCAACGAGGGCAACCCGTCGCGGATCAACATCATCCGCACCCTGCGCTCAGCCCACGCCCGGCGGATCGCCCTATCCGGCAGCAGCCGGGCAAAACTGCGTGAGGCCAAGGAAGAACTTCTGCGACTCAAGCAGGAAGAGCCAGACAACTTCGGCGATATTCAGGAAATCGAAGCTGAAATCGAAAAACTCAGCGCGCGCATTCACCGCGTGCCGTTTCTCGACACGTTCGACCTCAAGTACAACCTGCTCATCAAACAACCCAACCCCAGCTCCAAGGCCGTGATGTTCTGCCTGATGGACGTGTCCGGCTCGATGACCCAGGCGACCAAGGACATCGCCAAGCGCTTCTTCATCCTGCTGTACCTGTTTCTCAAGCGTAACTACGACAAGATCGACGTCGTGTTCATCCGCCACCACACCAGTGCCCGCGAAGTGGATGAAGAAGAGTTTTTCTACTCCCGGGAAACCGGCGGCACCATAGTGTCCAGCGCCCTGAAACTGATGCAGGAGATCATGGCCGAGCGCTACCCGAGTAACGAGTGGAACATCTACGCCGCCCAGGCCTCCGATGGCGACAACTGGAACGACGACTCTCCGATCTGCCGCGACATCCTGATCAACCAGATCATGCCATTCGTGCAGTACTACACTTACGTTGAGATCACCCCGCGCGAACACCAGGCCCTTTGGTTCGAATACGAGCGCATCGCCGAAGCCTTTTCCGACACGTTTGCCCAGCAACAACTGGTCTCGGCCGGGGATATCTATCCGGTCTTCCGTGAACTCTTCCAGCGCAGGTTAGTGACATGACCGCCAAAGAGCAGAAGCGCCAACCCATTTCCACCGGCTCCGAATGGACGTTCGAGCTGATCCAGGCGTACGACCGCGAAATCAGCCGCATTGCGGCGGGTTACGCCCTCGATACGTACCCGAACCAGATCGAAGTGATCACCGCCGAGCAGATGATGGATGCCTACGCCTCCGTCGGCATGCCTCTGGGTTATCACCACTGGTCCTACGGCAAGCACTTCCTCAGCACTGAAAAATCCTACACCCGCGGCCAGATGGGTCTGGCGTACGAGATCGTGATCAACTCCGACCCGTGCATCGCCTACCTGATGGAAGAAAACACCATCTGCATGCAGGCGCTGGTGGTGGCCCATGCCTGCTACGGGCACAACAGCTTTTTCAAAGGCAACTACCTGTTCCGCACCTGGACCGACGCCAGCTCGATCATCGATTACCTGGTGTTTGCCAAGCAGTACATCATGCAATGCGAGGAGCGCCACGGCATCGACGCGGTCGAGGATCTGCTCGACTCCTGCCATGCGCTGATGAACTATGGCGTCGACCGCTACAAACGTCCCTATCCGATTTCCGCGGAAGAAGAGCGCCGCCGGCAAAAAGACCGGGAAGAGCACTTGCAGAAACAGATCAACGATCTGTGGCGCACCATTCCCAAGGGCGCGGACAAGTACAGCGACAAGGACAACGCACGCTTCCCCGCCGAACCTCAGGAAAACATCCTGTATTTCATCGAAAAACATGCGCCGCTGCTGGAACCATGGCAGCGGGAAATCGTGCGCATCGTGCGCAAGATCGCCCAGTATTTTTATCCACAGCGCCAGACCCAGGTGATGAACGAAGGTTGGGCTACCTTCTGGCACTACACCCTGATGAACGATCTGTACGACGAGGGCCTGGTTACTGACGGCTTCATGATGGAGTTCCTGACGTCCCACACCAGCGTGGTGTTCCAGCCGGGCTTTGACAGCCCTTACTACAGTGGCATCAACCCTTACGCCCTGGGGTTTGCCATGTACCGCGACATCCGTCGCATGTGCGAAGAGCCCACGGAAGAAGATCGCCGCTGGTTCCCTGACATCGCCGGTACCGACTGGCTGGCAGCCATCAAGTTCGCCATGAGCAGCTTCAAGGATGAGAGTTTCATCCTGCAGTACCTGTCGCCCAAGGTGATCCGCGACCTGAAGCTGTTCAGCATTCTCGATGACGACCAGAAGGACGACCTGTTGGTGCCCGCCATTCACGACGAAGGTGGCTACCGCATCATCCGGGAAACCCTCGCGGCACAGTACAACCTGGGCAATCGTGAGCCTAACGTGCAGATCTACAGCATCGACCGGCGGGGTGACCGCTCCCTGACCCTGCGTCACCAGCAACACGATCGCAAACCGCTGGGCGACTCGACCGAAGAAGTCCTCAAACACCTGCATCGCCTTTGGGGTTTCGACATTCACCTGGAAACCCTGCAAGGGGACACCGTGATGAAAACCCACCATGTGCCACCCCGCAACGAGCACAGCGAGGGTGATTACGGTCGACTGGACCTGGCTGTCATCCATCTTTGATCCGCTTTGCGCCTCCGAAAGCTCGATGCAAGGGTTATCCTGTCGAGCTAACGGAGGTTTTTTATGCGTATTTATAAAGTCGGTGGTGCGGTACGTGATCGCCTGCTGGGCAAATCGGTCACCGATATCGACTGGGTCGTGGTTGGCGCCACCACCGAAGAAATGCTCGCCAAGGGCTTTCGTCCGGTGGGCGCGGATTTCCCGGTGTTCCTTCATCCAAAAAGCGGTGAGGAATACGCCCTCGCCCGCACCGAGCGCAAAAGCGGGCGCGGTTACGGCGGGTTCACTTTTCACGCCAGCCCTGAAGTCACCCTTGAAGAAGACCTGATCCGTCGCGACCTGACCATCAACGCCATGGCCGAAGACGATCAGCAGAACCTGACCGACCCCTACCACGGCCAGCGCGATCTCGAAGCGCGCCTGCTGCGCCATGTTTCCCCGGCGTTTGCCGAGGATCCGCTCAGGGTTCTGCGCGTTGCCCGCTTTGCCGCGCGATATGCCGCACTGGGTTTTACCGTCGCTCCGGAAACCCTGGAACTGATGCGTCAACTCAGCGAGTCAGGCGAGCTTGAGGCGCTGACTCCCGAGCGCAGCTGGAAGGAAATTTCCCGCGCCCTGATGGAAGATCAGCCACAGGTGTTTATCGAGGTGTTGCGCGCATGCGGCGCACTCAAGGTGCTGATGCCGGAGGTCGACGCACTGTTCGGTGTCCCGCAGCCCCCGACCCATCATCCGGAAATCGATACTGGCGCACATATCCTGAGCGTGTTGCAGCAAGCAGCACAGCACAAACAGCCGCTGACTGTGCGCTGGGCCTGCCTGCTGCACGACCTGGGCAAGGGACTGACGCCAGAGGAGGAATGGCCGCGGCACATTGCCCACGAGTTCAAGGGCCTGAAGCTGATCAAAGCGGTCAACGAACGTTTCAAGGCGCCGAGAGACTGCCAGGAACTGGCAATGCTGGTAGGCGAGTACCACACCCACGGGCATCGCGCCCTGGAGTTGAAGCCATCGACATTGCTGGAATTGTTGCAAAGTTTCGACGTTTACCGCCGACCACAGCGGTTCGAGGAGTTCATCGCAGCATGCGAGATGGATGCGCGCGGACGCGAAGGACTGGAGCAGAGAAGTTATCCACAGGCGGATTATCTGCGCGGGGCGGCGACTGCGGCGCGAACCGTTGCGGTTCAGCCGTTGCTGGAGAAGGGTTTCAAGGGACCAGAGTTGGGTGAGGCGATCAAGCGTGAGCGACTCAAGGCGTTGAAGACCTACAAGGAACAAGTCTAGGCAAGATCAAAAGATCGCAGCCTTCGACAGCTCCTACACAGGAATATGCGTCTCCCTGTAGGAGCTGCCGAAGGCTGCGATCTTTTGCTTTAAAGGAAACTGGACGGGGTCAATTGCTCGCCACGCCACTCAAACGCCACTGGCGCCAGTACCTGATCAATCTGCGATTCGGCCCACAATCTGGCGAAACTTTTACCGACACCAGGGTGCACGCGATCCGGCGCGATCAACGACAACGGCCACAGAACGAACGCATTTTTCAGGATTTCTGCCCGCGGCAAGATCAGGCCATCGAAGTTGCCCACCAGGTCTCCGAACAACAACACGTCGATATCCAGCGGCAAACCTCGGCGATCCGGTGCGTAACGACCGTTATCCGCCTCAATGAACTTCAGTCGACGATCAAGCTCCATCAGCGGCAGATCGGTATACGCCGACACCACGAAATTGAAGAACGGCCCGCTCTTGATGCCCACCGGCTGACTTTCGAACACTGCCGAACAGCGGATATCGACAAGGAACGCCGCCAATGCATCGAGCCCTGCCCGCAAATGGGTTTCACGCTCGATATTGCTACCGAGCCCGAGGTACACCTGAGTCAGCGACATCCGCGCTCGATCTCCACGCCCACACCACCGGTGGCAGCCGGGACCGCGCCGGGCTTGGTCAGCTTCAGACGCATCCAGGTGATATTGAATTCACTCATCAGCACTTCAACCAGACGCTCGGCAAAGGTCTCGACCAACTGGTATTGCGCCTGCTCGGCAAACGCCTGGATGCGCGAGGAAACACTGGCGTAGTCGAGCGCCAGGGTCAGGTCATCACCGGCTGCGGCCGGGCGATTGTCCCAGGCGAAGCTCAGGTCAAGACGCAAGCACTGTCGGATGCCTCGCTCCCAGTCGTAGGCACCAATCACCGTGTCGACTTCCAGGCCCTCGATAAACACTCTGTCCAAGCACTTCTCTCCGCTACACGACAAGGGCGCAATGCGCCGTTAGAATCAGGGCTTCCTCGCCCGGAATAGTTAGCATGTTTTGGTTATTGGCGATCCTCGCCTACCTGCTCGGCTCTCTGTCCTTTGCCATTTTGCTCAGCCGCCTGACCGGTAACCCCGATCCGCGAATGAGTGGCTCGGGCAATGCCGGCGCCACCAACATGTTGCGCCTGGCCGGCAAGAAACTCGCCATCCTGACCCTGCTCGGCGACCTTTGCAAAGGCCTGCTGCCGGTACTGATAGCGCGTCTTGCGGGCCTTTCGCAGCAGGAACAAGCCTGGATCGGCGTCTATGCCGTCATCGGCCATCTGTTTCCGCTGTACTTCCGTTTTCGCGGCGGCAAGGGTGTCGCCACCGCTGCTGGCATGCTGCTGGGGCTGTACCCGCCCGCCGCCCTTCTGGCGGTCTGCGCCTGGCTCTTGACGTTCTACCTGACCCGCACCAGCTCCCTGGCCGCCCTGATTGCCACGCCGCTGACCCTGCCTTTGCTGGCCTGGCAAGAACCGGCGGCCCTGCTGCCCATGAGCACGCTCACCGGACTGATCGTCTGGCGCCATCGCAGCAATCTACGCGACCTGTTTGCCGGGCGCGAACGGCATTTCTAGCGGCCGGACATGAGCGCCGCTCATCACAACGCCGACAACTGTTCCATCGGCCAGCGTGCCTGCACGCTGATCGCCAGGCTTTCCTGCTGACCGGCCTGCAAGCGCTGACAGCCGGCAAAGGCGATCATCGCGCCGTTATCGGTACAGAACTGCGGACGGGCATAAAACACATCGCCCTTCATATCGCCGAGCATTTTCTCCAGAGAAGCACGCAACGCCTTGTTGGCACTGACGCCTCCGGCGATCACCAGACGCTTCATGCCGGCGGCTTTAAGGGCACGCTTGCACTTGATGGTCAAAGTCTCCACCACGGCCTGCTGGAACGCCAGTGCGATGTCGCATTGGGCTTGCTCGCCGTCGTCCCCGGCACTGACGCAGTGTTGCCAGGTATTCAACGCAAAGGTTTTCAGGCCACTGAAGCTGAAATCCAGGCCCGGGCGGTCGCACATCGGACGCGGGAAGACGAAACGTCCTGCAACACCCCGCTCTGCAAGGCGAGCGATCTCCGGTCCGCCCGGATAATTGAGGCCCATCATCTTGGCCGTCTTGTCGAAAGCTTCGCCGGCAGCATCATCCAGGGTCTCGCCCAAGAGCGTGTACTGACCAATTCCGTCGACCTGAACCAGTTGCGTATGACCACCGGAGACCAACAAAGCGACGAACGGGAATTCCGGCGGTTGCGACTCCAGCATCGGTGCCAGCAAGTGGCCTTCCATGTGGTGTACGCCGAGGGCCGGAATGCCCCAGGCAAAGGCCAGCGCCTGGGCGCAGGAAGCCCCCACCAGCAAGGCTCCGACCAGGCCAGGACCCGCGGTATAGGCGATGGCGTCGATCTCGGTCGGCACGCAGTCGGCCTCGGCCAACACCTGACGAATCAAGGGCAGCATGCGTTTGACGTGATCGCGCGAGGCGAGCTCCGGCACCACACCACCATAGGCGCGGTGCAGGTCGATCTGACTGAAAAGCGCATCGGCCAACAGCCCGCGTTCACTGTCATATAATGCGACGCCGGTTTCGTCGCAGGAGGTTTCTAATCCCAGTACTAGCATGGGTTTGCGCCTTGTTTAGGCTGAATTCGAAGGCGCGCATAATAGTCGTCGCGGGATGCCCCGACCAGCGGTTTTCGATCAGAGGCTTTGCATTCCGAGCGATGAGGGGTTAACATCCGCAACCCTTAAAAACCGACGTCTTCAAGTGCTCTTTTGCCGCGAGGATGTTGACCCCGGTAATGAATGAAGGTAGCTCTGGATGCCAGCCGTCAAAGTAAAAGAGAACGAACCCTTCGACGTAGCTCTGCGTCGTTTCAAGCGCTCCTGCGAAAAAGCCGGTGTACTGGCTGAAGTTCGTAGCCGCGAATTTTACGAGAAGCCAACTTCTGAGCGTAAGCGCAAAGCAGCTGCTGCTGTTAAGCGTCACGCCAAGAAAGTTCAGCGCGAACAGCGCCGCGCCGTTCGTCTGTACTAATACACAGACGACCGTAGCAAGCTTCTGCCAAGCCCGGCCCTCAGCCGGGCTTATGGCATTTGCGTAAAACGCTTGATGCTTCACTGTCAAAGCCGCAGACGCGACCGAGACAAATCTGCTTCACCGCGTCAGACCTGGCTCTTTTGCCAGCGGTGCACGTCTTTTCTGACGAGCCTTTCAAGGCTACTGACGAGCACACCCACTGATTCCTCTCACGACGATCAGCCCAAGGCACCTGCTTGCGTGCCGAATGATGAGCTATCCGAGGCCTGTGTTTGGCCGCAGCGGATTCAGCGCAACACATTCAAACAGCCGAATACTGATTGGCATTAACGTCAGTGGATTTTCGGCAGATACACTTCCCGACAGCGATTACGCAGACGACACTGGTCGAGCCGCACACTTTGCGCGCTTCAATCAATGCCCGCGTTCGGTCGCCGTACGTTTCGGGCTCCTTTCAGCGCAGATGACGAGAACGCCATGGCCGGGCTAATTCCCCAGAGCTTCATTGACGACCTTCTGAACCGCACCGACATCGTCGACGTGGTCAGCTCGCGCCTGCAATTAAAAAAGGCCGGCAAGAACCACACCGCCTGCTGCCCGTTCCACAAGGAAAAAACGCCCTCATTCAGCGTCAGCCCCGACAAGCAGTTCTATTACTGCTTCGGCTGCGGCGCTGGCGGCAACGCCCTCGGCTTCATCATGGACCACGACAACCTGGATTTCGTCCAGGCGGTCGAAGAACTGGCCAAAGCCGCCGGCATGGAAATCCCCCGCGAAGAAAGCGGCCGCCCGCACAAGCCGCGGCAGCCGACCGATTCGCCGCTGTATCCGCTGCTCAGCGCCGCCGCCGACTTTTATCGCCAGGCCTTGAAAAGCCATCCATCGCGCAAGGCCGCCGTGGACTACCTGAAAGGTCGCGGGCTGACCGGCGAAATCGCCCGGGACTTCGGCCTGGGCTTTGCACCGCCTGGTTGGGACAACCTGTTCAAGCACTTGAGCAGCGATACCCTGCAACAAAAAGCCATGATCGATGCCGGCCTGCTGATCGAAAACGCCGAAAGTGGCAAACGTTACGACCGTTTCCGCGACCGAGTGATGTTCCCGATCCGCGACAGCCGCGGGCGCGTCATTGCCTTTGGCGGCCGGGTATTGGGCGACGACAAGCCGAAGTACCTGAACTCCCCGGAAACCCCGGTATTCCACAAGGGCCAGGAACTCTACGGCCTGTACGAAGCGCGCAAGACCAACCGCAACCTCGACGAGATCATCGTCGTCGAGGGTTACATGGACGTCATCGCCCTGGCCCAGCAAGGCTTGCGCAATGCCGTCGCAACCCTGGGTACCGCCACCAGCGAAGAGCACCTCAAGCGGCTGTTTCGCGTCGTGCCCAGCGTGCTGTTCTGCTTCGACGGCGATCAGGCCGGTCGCAATGCGGCATGGCGGGCACTGGAGGCGACACTTTCGAGCTTGCAGGACGGTCGTCGTGCACGTTTTCTGTTCCTGCCCGAGGGCGAGGATCCGGACACCCTGGTCCGCTCCGAAGGCACCGACGCCTTCCGCGCACGGATCAACCAGCATGCACAACCCCTGGCCGACTACTTCTTCCAGCAATTGACGGAAGAAGCCGACCCACGCTCGCTTGAGGGCAAGGCCCACATGGCCACCCTCGCCGCACCGCTGATCGACAAAGTCCCGGGCGCCAACCTGCGCACCCTGATGCGCCAGCGCCTGAGCGAAATCACCGGCCTGAGCGGCGAAGCGGTGAGCCAGCTGGCACAAAGCGCCCCGCAGGAAGCACCGCCAGCCTACGATCCGGGTATCGATTACGACGCGATGCCCGACTACAGCGACTATCATCAGCCGCAGGCACAGGACATGTATGTGCCGCAGCAGGAATGGACGCCAAAGAAGCCCGGTGCAGGAGGCAAGAAATGGGACAAGAAACCGTGGGACAAGAATGGCAAACGGGGCGGTGATCGCGATCAACCCCGCGCGCCACGGGTGCCCGCCGCCGTAGAACCGCCGACCCTCGCCGCCTTGCGCACGCTGCTGCATCACCCGCAACTGGCCGAGAAAGTCGAGGATGCCGGGCACTTCGCCGCAGAGGACCACACCAACACACAATTGCTGGTGGCGCTGCTCGAAGCCGTGCAGAAGAATCCCAAGCTAAACTCAATTCAGCTGATTGCCCGCTGGCACGGCACAGAGCAGGGCCGCTTGCTCAAGGCCCTGGCGGAAAAGGAATGGCTGATTGATGGAGACAACCTTGAACAACAGTTTTTCGACACCATTACTAGCTTGTCAGCCCGCCAACGCGAGCGAAACCTGGAACAACTTCTTCGAAAAGCACGTCAAAGTGAATTGAGCACCGAAGAGAAAAACCAACTGCGCGACCTTTTAAGTCGCAATGTTTCCGCATCAAACCCGACCTCAACTGGCGCGTGAGGTCATAGCTCAGGTATAATCCTCGGCTTGTTTTTTGCCCGCCAAGACCTTCAGTGGATAGGGTGTTATGTCCGGAAAAGCGCAACAGCAGTCTCGTATCAAAGAGTTGATCACACTTGGTCGTGAGCAGGGCTACCTGACTTACGCGGAGGTCAACGACCACCTGCCGGAGGATATTTCAGATCCGGAACAGGTGGAAGACATCATCCGCATGATCAATGACATGGGGATCAACGTATTCGAGGTTGCGCCAGATAAGGATTCCCTTATGCTGGCCGACGCCGATACCGACGAAGCCGCAGCCGAAGAGGCCGCTGCAGCGTTGGCTGCGGTCGAGACCGACATTGGTCGCACTACCGACCCGGTGCGCATGTACATGCGCGAAATGGGTACGGTGGAGCTCCTCACACGTGAAGGCGAAATTGAAATCGCCAAGCGTATTGAGGAGGGCATCCGTGAGGTGATGAGCGCAATCGCGCACTTCCCTGGCACGGTTGATCATATTCTCTCCGAGTACACCCGCGTCACCACCGAAGGTGGCCGCCTGTCCGACGTCCTGAGCGGTTATATCGACCCGGACGACGGCATCGCGCCGCCTGCGGCAGAAGTGCCGCCACCGATTGACGCGAAAGCCGTCAAGGCGGATGACGACACCGACGACGAAGACGGTGAAGCCTCGGATGACGAGGAAGAAGCCGAAAGCGGTCCGGATCCGATCATCGCCGCCCAGCGTTTTGGCGCTGTGGCCGATCAGATGGAAATCACCCGCAAGGCGCTGAAAAAGCACGGTCGTCACAACAAGGCAGCGATTGCCGAGTTGCTGGCCCTGGCCGACCTGTTCATGCCGATCAAACTGGTACCGAAGCAATTCGAAGCCCTGGTCGAGCGTGTTCGCAGTGCCCTGGATCGCCTGCGTCAGCAAGAGCGTGCAATCATGCAGCTCTGCGTTCGTGATGCGCGCATGCCGCGTGCAGACTTCCTGCGCCAGTTCCCGGGCAACGAAGTCGACGAAAGCTGGAGTGACGCCCTGGCCAAAGGCAAAAGCAAATACGCTGAAGCCATTGGCCGCCTGCAGCCGGACATCGTCCGTTGCCAGCAGAAGCTGACCGCGCTGGAAACCGAAACCGGTTTGACCATCGCCGAGATCAAGGACATCAACCGTCGCATGTCGATCGGTGAGGCCAAGGCCCGCCGCGCGAAGAAAGAGATGGTTGAAGCCAACTTGCGTCTGGTGATCTCGATCGCCAAGAAGTACACCAACCGTGGCCTGCAATTCCTCGATCTGATCCAGGAAGGCAACATCGGCTTGATGAAAGCGGTAGACAAGTTCGAATACCGCCGCGGCTACAAGTTCTCGACTTATGCCACCTGGTGGATCCGTCAGGCGATCACTCGCTCGATCGCCGACCAGGCCCGCACCATCCGTATTCCGGTGCACATGATCGAGACGATCAACAAGCTCAACCGCATTTCCCGGCAGATGCTGCAGGAAATGGGTCGCGAACCGACCCCGGAAGAGCTGGGCGAACGCATGGAAATGCCTGAGGACAAGATCCGCAAGGTATTGAAGATCGCTAAAGAGCCGATCTCCATGGAAACCCCGATCGGTGATGACGAAGATTCCCATCTGGGTGACTTCATCGAAGACTCGACCATGCAGTCGCCAATCGATGTTGCAACCGTTGAGAGCCTTAAAGAAGCGACTCGCGAAGTGCTGTCCGGCCTCACTGCCCGTGAAGCCAAGGTACTGCGCATGCGCTTCGGTATCGACATGAATACCGACCACACCCTCGAAGAGGTTGGTAAACAGTTTGACGTGACCCGCGAGCGGATTCGTCAGATCGAAGCCAAGGCGTTGCGCAAGCTGCGCCACCCGACGAGAAGCGAGCATCTGCGCTCCTTCCTCGACGAGTGATCACAGAACCCCCGGCCCAGGCCGGGGGTTTTGTTTTATGGCAGATTAATATCTCCACACCTCCCCTCCGCCCTGTAGCCCGTCTACACTCGAAACATTCCCCAGAGCCATAACGAGACCGTTATGCCCAGACTGCCGACCGTGCTTTTTTTGCTGTCGCTGATGACCTGGACCGCAACGGCTGGCGCGCTGACTCTAACTGAGGATGAACGTAGCTGGCTGGCGGCTCACCCGGACTTGCGCCTGGGTGTCGATGCGTCGTGGCCGCCCTTCGAGTTTCGCGACGATGAGGGCCGCTACCAGGGCCTTGCCGCGGATTACATCGAGGTCATTCGCCAAAGGCTGAAAACCCGGCTCACACCCATCGAGCCAGTGAGCTGGACCGCCGTCCTGGACCAAGCCAAAAAGGGCAAAATCGACCTGCTGCCGGGCATCATGTCGACCCCGGAACGCCAGAAATACCTGTCGTTCACCCGCCCCTATCTGGATTTTCCGATCGTCATCCTGGCCCATGTCAGGGGCGCCCAGCCACACAACCTGCAAGACCTGTATGGCCTGAAAATCGCCGTGGTGGAAAACTACGCTCCCCACGAACTGCTGCGCACCCACAATCCCGACCTGAACCTGGTGGCGATGCCCAACGTCAGCTCGGCGTTACAGGCGCTGGCCACGGGTGCAGTGGATGCGGTGGTGGGCGACTTGGCGTCCAGCGTCTGGAGCCTGCGCCAGCTCAAGCTCGATGGGCTGTATGTCAGCGGTGAAACCCCCTATCGCTATCAACTGGCCATGGCCGTACCCCGCAACAACGCAATCCTCGTCGGCATTCTCGACAAAGTCCTGGCGGACATGAGCCCCGCCGAAATCAGCGCCATTCAGGAGCATTGGGTCGGTAACGTCATCGATCATCGAACATTCTGGAATGACCTGCTGGTGTATGGCCTGCCCGGATTGCTGCTATTGACCCTGGTGCTGGCGGCGGTTATCCGCATCAACCGCCGCTTGAGTTCGGAAATCGCCCGCCGGGTCGATCTTGAACAGGAACTGCGCAGCAGCGAGTACCACTACCGTGGCCTGGTAGAGAGCCTGTCGGCCATCGCCTGGGAAGCCAAGGTCACCGACTACACCTACAGCTACGTATCGCCCCACGCCGAAGATCTTCTTGGCTACCCCCTCTCCCACTGGCTGATTCCGGGCTTCTGGCGCAACATCATTCACCCCGCCGACCTGACTCGTGCCCAGACTTTCTGCGATCACGAAGTGCTGGCCGGGCGCGATCACCGCCTTGATTACCGGGTGATCACCGCCGACGGGCGCTGCCTGTGGGTGCGCGACATCGTCAGCCTGATCGAACACGGGCAAGAGCCGGTGTTGCGCGGGCTGATGATCGACATCACCGACGCCAAGCGCACCGAAGAAGCGCTGCGCCTGTCGGAACAGAAATTCGCTTCCGTGTTCCAGCAATGCCCTGACATTCTGGTGATCGCCCGCCTGAGCGACGGTTGCCTGCTGGAGGTCAACGAAGCGTTCGAAGAACAGATCGGCCTCAAAGCCGAGGACGTCATTGGACTGACCGCCACCGACCTGAACATCTGGGGGATTCCCGGCGTTGGACCGGGTCTGTTGCAACGCTTGCAGGCCGGCAGCATCCGCAACCTGGAAATGCCCTTTCGTCGCAGCAACGGCCAGGTGTTCACCGGGCTGATCTCCGCCGAACCGTTCGATCTCGACATGACACCGGCGCTGGTGGTCGTGGTGCGGGACATCACCCAGCTCAAGGAAACCCAGCAACAACTGCAAACGTCCGAAGAAAAGTTCGCCAAGGCTTTCCACGCGTCCCCCGACGGCCTGCTGCTGTCGCGGCAAAGTGACGGTTTGCTGATGGAGGTCAACGAGGGTTTCAGTCGCATCACCGGATTCAACAGTGCCATGTCGGTGGATCGTTCAGTGCTGGACCTGGGGATCTGGGTCAATCTCAATGAACGCAAACAAATGCTCGACCTGCTGCATCGGGACGGTTTTGTCCGCGACTTCAGTTGCCATATCCGCCGCAGCGACGGGCAGATCCGCCTCTGTGAAGTGTCCAGCCGTCCGCTGCCGATCGGCGATGACGACTGCATGCTGACCATCGCCCGGGACATCACGGAGCGGCACCTGATGCAGGAAAAACTGCAACAGGCCGCCACCGTATTCGAAAGCACCGCCGAAGGCGTGTTGATCACCGATACCCAACAGCACATCAGTGCGGTCAACCGTGCCTTCACCGAAATCACCGGTTACAGCGAAAGCGAAGCGCTGGGCCACACGCCCCGTCTGCTCGCCTCAGGCCTGCATGACAGCGCGTTCTACGCGGCCATGTGGCATCAATTGACTGCCGAAGGTCATTGGCAGGGCGAGATTTCCAATCGGCGCAAAAATGGCGAGCTGTACCCAAGCTGGCTGACCATCAGCGCCGTGCGCAACCGCGACAAGTTCATCACCCACTTTGTCGCGGTATTCGCCGACATCTCCAGCCTCAAGCATGCCCAGGCCAAACTCGACTACCAGGCGCACCACGACCCGCTGACCGGCCTGCCGAACCGCACGCTGTTCGAAAGCCGCCTGCTGACGGCACTCAACAACCAGCAGGAGAACGGCGGCCAGGGCGCCGTGCTGTTCCTTGACCTTGACCGCTTCAAGCACATCAACGACAGCCTCGGCCACCCGGTGGGCGACCTGCTGCTCAAGGGCATTGCCGCACGTCTCAAGGAGCAGTTGCGTGACATCGACACCGTGGCACGCCTGGGCGGTGACGAGTTCATTATCCTGCTGCCGGGCCTGCAACAACCCAGTGATGCCGACAACATCGCCACCAAATTACTCAATTGTTTCGCCGCGCCGTTCCAGGCCGGCGAACACGAGTTTTTCATCAGCGCCAGCATTGGCACCAGCCTCTATCCCAAGGATGGTTGCGACGTTGCCACGCTGATCAAGAACGCCGACGCGGCGATGTACCGCTCCAAGGCCAAGGGCCGCAACCGCGTCGAAAGCTACACCCGCGACCTCACCGCCCAGGCCAGCGAACGCGTGGCGCTGGAGCACGAACTGCGCCGCGCCATCGAACGCAACGAGTTGCACCTGTGCTACCAACCGAAAATCAGCCTCGACGACTACAGCCTGGTCGGCGCCGAAGCCCTGATCCGCTGGCGCCACCCGACCTTTGGCGACGTGCCGCGGGAACACTTCATCCCGCTGGCTGAAGAAAACGGCATGATCCTGCAAATCGGTGACTGGGTCCTGGAAACCGCCTGCCGCCAGATGGCCGAATGGCACCGCCTGTACGAAAGCCCCGGCCCACTGTCGGTCAACCTTGCCGGCGCCCAATTGCGCCAGCCCAACCTGCTGGGTCGTATCGAGCAGTTACTCAAGGACAACGGCCTCAACCCCGGATTCCTGCAACTGGAAATCACCGAAAACTTCATCATGAGCCAGGCCGAAGAAGCACTGGCGGTATTGCATCAACTCAAACATCTGGGCGTGCAACTGGCCATCGATGACTTCGGCACCGGCTACTCGTCCCTGAGCTACCTCAAGCGTCTGCCGCTGGACATCCTCAAGATCGACCAGTCCTTCGTCCGCGGCCTGCCGGACGACCCCCACGATGCGGCGATCGTACGCGCCATCATCGCCCTCGGACGCAGCATGCAATTCACCGTGATTGCCGAAGGCGTCGAGACCCAGGCGCAACAGCAATTCCTCGCCGCCGAGGGCTGCGAACAGATCCAGGGCTACATCGTCAGCCTGCCCTTGCCCCCCGACGAATTCGCCGCGACGTTTCTTCGTACAACCGTAATGGCTTTTTCGGATAGCACAGCCGCGAAACCGTCGCTATAATCCGCGACCTACTGAGGGCCTATAGCTCAGTTGGTTAGAGCAGAGGACTCATAATCCTTTGGTCCACGGTTCAAGTCCGTGTGGGCCCACCAAACAAGAAAGCCGCGCATTGCGCGGCTTTTGCGTGTCTGGATAGACCGAAACAGTAGAGCCATTTTTTAATCGTTCAGTTGGCAAAGTTCTCGATCTTTACCTGGCCCTCGGGGAAAGTGGCGATGATTTCCAGCTCGCCACCCATGGCGCGGATGTAGTTGCGCAAAGTACTGATGTACATGTCCGTTCGCCGCTCCATCTTGGAGATCGCCGCCTGGTTGACATGCAGTGTCCTGGCCAGTGTGTCCTGACTCAACGCTTGCGCCTGACGCAACTCGTGCAACGGCATTTGAGCTCGTAGCTTCTGATGCAAGGCCTCGACACGCGCTTGAGACTCTGGAGAGCGACGTGCCACCAAATCAGCAAATTTTTTAGCCATTGTCATAACCCTCTTTCATCAATGTCTCCAAGTGCTCGTCGTAGAGACGCTCGGCCAGCGGCACGTTTTCCGCATACCAACGCTCCTGGCCGGTTTTATCGCCGCCAATCAGCAGGATCGCGCTGCGCCGTGGATCAAACGCGTACAGCACACGGTACGGCCTGCCAGCGTGCTGTACCCTTAACTCACGTAGGTTCCCATGCCGTGAACCCTTGATATCGCTGGTGTGTGGAAAACCCAAGTGTGGGCCATCCTCGCCCAGCAACATCACCGTGGCCTGAACCGAGTCCTGTTCGGCCTCGTTCAGGCGATCCCACCAGGCCTCAAATTCATCCGTGTATTCGACGTCCCATTTCATACAAATATGCCACCAAAGGAATATAACCTCAAAGGAATAAATGTATGAGCTTCAGAGGTGCCCAACCACCCTGATTCCCCTGTCAATTGTTAACGACGGTTACTGGCGGCGGTTGCCGTTTCGCCAATGGCTTCAGTGCCCTCATGACAACGCAGGAACCAGGCGTTTGGCGCAACGACTCAAAGGATGCACCGGCCTGGAAAATCACTCGTCGTGCCAGTCTTCGTTTACTGAGGGTGTCGAAATATCGGATGACGCCTTAGGACCTTGTAGGCAAACTCCGAATCTTGCTGTTGGGCACTTTGCCGCCTTGTTGTGCTTTTCTTCGACGGGATAGTCTCCGGACGTCGCTGAGCATTCAGCGATCGGGCTTGGAAACCCGTCGGATCACAGCGCAACAGCATCCCCACCACAATTCCAGACGTTTTTGACGACTGCGAACTCTGTGTTATGGCAGCTGTGCGCGGGACGCCTTTGGGCGTGCCGGATCTTTGGTCCCCGGTTTCCAACCTGCGCACAGCCGCCACCCACTCGCTTGGAAACGAACGTGGCGACTCCTCTAACGCTGGAGTATGACCATGACCAAAACAGATTCGCCCGCACCTTCAGAACTGAAAACCATTGGCTTCACGCCCTTCCTGTTTCTCTCGGACCAACCACTGTTCCACGTCTGTCGCAACGTCCCCATCATCGACGCCCTGGCCCAAGCCTCCGATCTGCTATTTCTCGCAAAGTCCCTCACCGTGGACGCTGCCTACGCTCAGGACTCCGACCGTCACGCCTGGGCCGCGCATTACCTGACGACAATGAGCAAAGCGCTGATCGATGATGTGTTAAAGGTGCTGACGCGGCGGCCTGTTCAAACCAGAAAGGAAGCAGCCCCATCGAAAAACACATAATCACGGCAGAGTTGAAAATTCCCAAAAAGGGACCTATCGTTCCCTTTTTGGGACTTATAGAGCCGACCATGCCTGCCATCCCGCTCAGCGATGCTCTGTTTACCGCCACCCAGCAAAAAGTGCTGGGCATGCTTTATGGCAAACCGGATCAGAGCTTCTATGCCAATGAAATATCCCGCTGGGCGCAGGTCGGCAAGGGCAGCCTGATGCGTGAGCTGGAGCGCCTGCATGGCGCAGGCATTCTCACCATGAGTCGGCGGGGTAATCAGACGCACTACCAGGCCAACCCTGAGTGCCCCATCTATGCAGAACTGCTGGGGATAGTGCGTAAGACTTTTGGCATTGCAGAGCAGCTGCGTGCAGCCTTGTCTCCACTGTCTGATCAGTTGGTATGGGTATTTATCTACGGCTCCATTGCCAAGGGTAACGAGCATGCAGGCAGTGACATTGACCTGATGCTGATTGGAGAAAACCTCAGCTACGGCGACTTGATGGAACGGGTACTGCCCGTAGAGGAACAGCTTGGCCGCACCATTAACCCAACGCTCTACACCCTGGCCGACTGGCAAACCAAGAAGGCGGCCGGCAACAGCTTTGTCGTGCGGGTTGAACAACAGGACAAAATTGATTTGATTGGCCGCAACCCAGCAGAGGTAGCCGATGGGCAGTAACGAAAATCTGGAGAACCTAGTGCGTAGCGGTGGCCTCAAAGCCGAACCGCCAGATCGCAAGGAATGTGAAGGTCTGCTGAGATCGGCCACGGACCGTTTGAAGGATGCTCACAGTTCGGCGCTGTCCTTCGCCAGTCGCTTCGACCTCGCCTACAACGCCGCCCATGCCCTGGCACTGACGGCCATGCGTCTGCAGGGCTTTCGCTCTGACCGTCGTTATCTAGTCTTTCAGTGCCTTGTACATACTCTCGGCCTGAACAAAATCCAGGTACGCCTGTTCGTACTTTGTCACGAGCGCCGCAATCTGGCTGAGTACGAAGGTTATATGGATGTGGACGAAACCCTTCTGGCTGAACTGTTGGCGGCGACTGATGTACTGTTGCCACTGGTGCAAGACGCTATGCTCGCAAGCAAATAACGCATTCGACCCTTCGTTATTTCGAGTGCTGAACGGCGTCACTGCAGTTGTCAGTCCAAATACGTAACGAAGGGATGGCCTTCACCGCCCGCTGCCGTTCCAGCATCGGCCCGGTGAACACCACCTCATACGTATCCGCCGCCCGCCCCCATTGCTCTACAAGAGCCATACCGTCCACCAGCGCCCCTGCCAATTCGGCAATCGTCTCGGCCTGCTCCTCGATGATTTTTTGCGTCCGCAACCACACCCGATCAGTCATCGCCTTAAGCTCCGCCGTTATTCGCTCACCCGATGCTGGATCGGTATCGGGGTAGACGATGTTGCGCAACAGATGCTGAAGCTCTCTGATTTTTGCGTAGTCCTGTTCTGCCCCCTGCTCGCCTTTGAGGATGGCGGTGGCTTTGGGCTTGTCGACGCGTTTTGCGGCTGAAGGTTTTGAGGGGAGTGTCTGCGCCATGGCGCCCGCCAGGAGCACCATCATCCGGGCTTCCAGATGCTCCTTCATGGCATCTATCGACGAAATTGGCCGCACCAGCGTAATGGAGGCCCCGCCCTGGTGGCGCAAATCCCTGGTCACGGCCAGAGTCACGCCGCCCGTTTCAAACCCCAGGACGCGGGCCACCACGTAGTGCCCCATTTCGTGATGGGCGATCTGCAATGCGCGGTCGCGTACAGCGGCAGGCAGGTTCGTCGTCATGTCCATTGCCTCGGATCCTTCGTTCTCGTATTCGACTACGAGTGACTGTCGCTGTCCATCCTGTCGCCCCGCACAATCATGTAGGAGCGAGCCTGCTCGCGATGAACTTGAACGCGCCGCGACCATTCAGACAGCACGCGTTATCGTTAACGTCCATCGCGAGCAAGCTCGCTCCTACAAGGGTCCGCAATGTCTTAATCAGGCAAAGCGTAGGCAATCACATAATCCCCACGATCCGTCGACTGACGCGCACCGCCCACCGTCAGCAGGATGTACTGCCTGCCGGTTTTCGGTGAAACGTAGGTCATCGGCCCGGACTGGCTGCCCACCGGCAAACGCGACTTCCAGATTTCGTTGCCGTTGCCGGTGTCGAAGGCGCGCAGGTAGAAGTCCTGGGTGCCGGCGAAGAACAGCAGGCCCGACTGGGTGGCGAGCGATGCGCCGAGGGTCGGCATGCCGATCGGGATCGGCAGGTGCATGCGGATGCCCAGCGGGCCGGTGTCCTGTACGGTGCCGACCGGGACTTGCCACATCAGTTTGTGGGTCTTGAGGTCGATGGCCGACATGGTGCCGAAGGGTGGCTTCTGGCACGGAATGCCAACCGCCGAGAGGAAGCGCTCGCGCATGGCGCCGAACGGCGTGCCTTCCTGCGGCACCACGCCCATTTCAATGCCGCTGGCCCCGGCTTTGATCTTGTCGCGCGGGATCATGTAGTTGGCCAGGCCCAGGCGCATGTCGTTGACGAACATGTAGTTCGTGTTCGGATCAACCGAAACGCTGCCCCAGTTCATGCCGCCCAGCGAGCCCGGGAATTGCAGGGCGCGGTCCATGCCCGGCGGGGTGTAGACACCTTCGTGGCGCATGCCTTTGAACTGGATGCGGCACATCAACTGGTCAAACGGCGTGGCGCCCCACATGTCGGACTCGGTCAGGGTCTTGTTGCCGATTGACGGCATGTCGACCGAGAACGGTTGGGTTGGCGAATAGCGCTCGCCGGGAACCTTGCCTTGCGGCACCGGGCGCTCTTCGACGCGGGCAATCGGCACGCCGGTTTCGCGGTTGAGCAGGAAGATCTCGCCCTGTTTGGTGACTTGCGCCAGGGCTGGCTGGGTGCCGCCCTTGTCGTCCGGCACGTCGTACAGCAGCGGTTGCGCCGGCAGGTCGAAGTCCCACAGGTCGTGGTGAGTGGTCTGGAAGTGCCAGCGCACCTGACCGGTTTTCACGTCGATGGCGACGATGGACGAGCTCCAATTATCGTCGAACTCGGTGCGTTGACCGCCGAAGAAGTCTGGCGTTGCGTTACCGGTCGGCAGGTACACCAGACCGAGTTTGGTGTCGTAGGACATGGCCGACCACACGTTTGGCGTGCCACGAGTGTAAGTCTCACCGGCCGGCGGACGTTTGCTGGTGTTCGGATTACCCGGATCCCACGCCCACACCAGTTCACCGCTGCGCACGTCGTAGGCACGCACCACGCCCGGCGGTTCGCCGGTGGAGTAGTTGTCGGCCACGCGGCCACCGACGATCACCACGTCCCCTGCGACCAGCGGAGTCGAGGTTTGCTGGTAGTAACCGGGCTTCACTTCGCCCATGTCGGTGGTCAGGTCGACGGTGCCCTTGTTGCCGAACTCTTCGCAGGGCTTGCCGGTGTCGGCATTGATGGCGATCAGACGGGCATCACCGGTCGGCAGAAACAGACGTTTCGTACAGGCGGTTGGCTGATTGTCCGAAGACGCCGGGGTTTCGGAGTAGCCCAGGCCGCGGCATCGCTGCCAGTTGGGCGCGGTGCCTTGCGGGTCGAACTTCCAGCGCTGGGCGCCGGTGTCGGCATCCAGGGCGAAGACTTTGCCGTAGGCGGTGCAGGTGTAGACCGTGTCACCGATCTGCAGCGGGGTGTTCTGGTCTTCGGCGCCGGCACCGGTGCTTTGCGGGATATCGCCGGTACGGAAGGTCCAGGCGACCTGCAACTTGTCGATGTTGCCTTTGTTGATCTGGTCCAGCGCAGCAAAGCGGTTGCCGGCGGTGGTGTTGCCCCAGTGCGCCCAGTCTTTCTGCTCGGTGCCCGGCAGGACCGGCGTGACCGCAGGTTCAACGGAGGCCTTGACCACGTGGGTCGGCACGAACATGTAGGCCATCGTCGCTACAACGCCCGCACCCAGAATGCCGGCCAGACCGTAGGCGCCACGCCCGCCGGTCGCGCCCGAAGCGCGGACCAGGGTCGGATAGATCAGCGCCACCACCAGACCGATCACGGCGAAGGTCAGCACCCGCGAGACCAGCGGCCAGTATTCAAGACCGGCATCCCATACCGCCCAGATCGCGGTGAAGACCAGCGCCACACCATACAGCCAGGCGCCCAGCGGCTTGCGACGGGCAATCAACAGGCCGGACACCAGCATCGCCAGGCCCATCAGCAGGAAATACCAGCTGCCGCCCAGCGCAACCAGATAGCCGCCGCCACCCGCCAGACCGAGCCCGATCAGTGCAATCAGCACACCCAGCCCCGCCAGCAACCATTTGCTGCCGGCGGCAGCCCCAGAATTGTTCATGTCGGACATTTTCCCCATTTGTGACAAGGTCGGAATAATGTACTAACTGGTTACTTATGGCAATTTGTCGCAGGCAGAAATGTCATGAACGGTACTGAGGCCAGATCAGGGATCCGTCGCGAGCGTCCTACAGAATCTGCCTGTAACATGCTTGCGCACCGATCCATGCCGCTGGAGATAACCCTTTGCCTGACACTCGCCCGCCCGTTCTCGACGAAATCGACCGCCAGTTGATTGCAGCCCTGCAGATCAACGCCCGTGAGAGCGTGGCCATGCTCGCCCGGCAACTGGGCATCGCCCGCACCACCGTCACCTCGCGCCTGGCGCGGCTGGAAAAGGCCAAAGTGATCACCGGTTACGGCGTGCGCCTCGGGCAGCGGGTGGTGGATGGCGGGTTGCAGGCGTATGTCGGAATCACGGTGCAACCGCGTTCCGGCAAGGAGGTGTTGCGCCGCCTGAGCGCGATGGCGCAGGTACAGCAGTTGTGTGCGGTGAGTGGTGAATTTGATTATGTGGCGTGGTTGCGCACCGATTCGCCGGAGCAGCTGGATCAGTTGCTGGATCAGATTGGCAGTGTGGATGGGGTGGAGAAGACCACGACGTCGATCATCTTGAGCAGCAAGATTGATCGGGGGCAGCCGGTTTGAGTTTGTGCCGGGGTTTAGGTGGTGTCTGTTCGGGCCTCTTCGCGAGCAGGCTCGCTCCCACAGGGGTTCACATTGTCACCTTGAAGTATGAACTCGTCATATCGACCAATAAAATGGCAAAACGACGACACTTTGCGTCTTATTAACGTGTTCTGTGCTCTCTAGAATGGCTGGCATCTTTTCCTATACTCAGATCCGCATTGCGCGTCGGGTCGCCAGCAAGGTCAGCCATGAACAAGAACAATCGCCATCCTGCAGACGGTAAAAAACCAATCACCATTTTCGGCCCGGACTTTCCCTTCGCCTTCGACGACTGGATCGAACACCCGGCCGGGCTGGGCAGCATTCCCGAGCACAATCACGGTGCCGAAGTGGCGATTGTCGGCGGCGGGATTGCCGGTCTGGTGGCCGCGTATGAGCTGATGAAGCTGGGGCTGAAACCGGTCGTCTACGAAGCCTCGAAAATGGGTGGCCGTCTGCGCTCCCAGGCATTCAACGGCGCCGAAGGCATCGTGGCCGAACTGGGTGGCATGCGCTTTCCGGTGTCGTCCACCGCGTTCTATCACTACGTCGACAAGCTCGGCCTGGAAACCAAACCGTTCCCCAACCCGCTGACGCCTGCGTCGGGCAGCACGGTCATCGACCTCGAAGGCCAGACCCATTACGCACAGAAGCTGTCAGACCTTCCTGCGCTGTTCCAGGAAGTGGCTGACGCGTGGGCCGACGCCCTGGAAGCCGGTTCGCAGTTCTCGGATATCCAGCAAGCCATTCGCGACCGCAACGTGCCGCGCCTCAAGGAACTGTGGAACACCCTGGTGCCGCTGTGGGACGACCGCACCTTCTATGACTTCGTCGCCACTTCCAAAGCCTTTGCCAAGCTGTCGTTCCATCACCGCGAAGTGTTTGGCCAGGTCGGTTTCGGCACCGGCGGCTGGGACTCTGACTTCCCGAATTCGATGCTGGAAATCTTCCGCGTGGTGATGACCAATTGCGACGATCACCAGCACCTGGTGGTCGGCGGCGTGGAACAGGTGCCACAAGGCATCTGGCGCCATGTTCCGGAGCGTTGCGCGCACTGGCCGGCCGGCACCAGTCTCAGCTCCCTGCACAGCGGCGCGCCACGCACCGGCGTGAAGAAGATTGCCCACGCACCGGGCGGCCGTTTCGCCGTCACCGACAACTGGGGCGACACCCGCGAATACGCCGCTGTGTTGACCACCTGCCAGAGCTGGCTGCTGACCACCCAGATCGAATGCGACGAAACCTTGTTCTCGCAAAAGATGTGGATGGCCCTGGACCGCACCCGCTACATGCAATCGTCGAAAACCTTCGTGATGGTCGACCGCCCGTTCTGGAAGGACAAGGATCCGGAAACCGGCCGCGACCTGATGAGCATGACCCTCACCGATCGCCTGACCCGTGGCACCTACCTGTTCGACAACGGCGATGACAAGCCAGGGGTGATTTGCCTGTCGTACTCGTGGATGAGCGACGCGCTGAAAATGCTCCCGCACCCGGTGGAAAAACGCGTGAAACTGGCGCTGGATGCACTGAAGAAGATCTACCCGAAAGTCGACATCGCTGCGCGGATCATCGGCGATCCGATCACAGTGTCCTGGGAAGCCGACCCGCATTTCCTCGGCGCGTTCAAAGGCGCACTGCCCGGTCACTACCGCTACAACCAGCGCATGTACGCGCACTTCATGCAGGACGACATGCCGGCAGAACAGCGCGGGATCTTCATCGCTGGCGACGACGTTTCGTGGACGCCAGCCTGGGTTGAAGGCGCGGTTCAGACCTCGCTCAACGCGGTGTGGGGCATCATGAAACACTTCGGCGGTGCAACTCACGCCGAGAATCCGGGTCCAGGAGATGTGTTCAACGAGATCGGACCGATCGCCCTGCCCGAGTAAGAGGAATCCGAAATGCGCGTAGCCCTTTACCAATGTCCACCGTTGCCGCTGGATGTCGCCGGCAACCTGCAACGCCTGCAACAACTGGCGCTGGAGGCAAAAGGCGCGGACCTGCTGGTGCTGCCGGAGATGTTCCTGACCGGCTACAACATCGGCGTCGATGCCGTCAGCGTACTGGCGGAGGTGTACAACGGTGAGTCGGCGCAGCAGATCGCACGCATTGCCAAGGCAACCGGGATTGCCATCTTGTATGGCTATCCCGAGCGCACCGAGGACGGGCAGATCTACAACGCCGTGCAGTTGATCGACGCCAATGGCGAGCGCGTGTGCAACTACCGCAAGACGCACTTGTTCGGCGACCTCGATCACTCGATGTTCAGTGCCGGTTCCGACGAGTTTCCCATCGTTGAGCTCAACGGTTGGAAACTCGGTTTCCTGATCTGCTACGACCTGGAGTTTCCGGAAAATGCCCGACGCCTGGCCCTGGGCGGCGCCGAGCTGATTCTGGTGCCGACCGCGAACATGATTCCGTTCGATTTCGTCGCCGATGTCACCGTGCGTTCCCGCGCCTTCGAAAACCAATGCTATGTGGCTTACGCCAACTACTGTGGCCATGAAGGCGACATCCACTATTGCGGCCAGAGCAGCATTGCTGCGCCGGATGGCAGCCGTATCGCTCAGGCGGGACTGGATGAATCGCTGATTGTCGGTGAGCTGGATCGACAGTTGATGGTCGATTCCCGGGCCGCCAATCGCTACCTGATCGATCGTCGTCCCGAGCTTTACGGCGAGCTGAACAAGTCCTAATCCGCTAGCATTGGCACTTCACTGTTCTGGAAGTGCCCATGCCTGCGCTGAATCACCCTCGCCCCCACACTGAAACCCTGGCCAACGGCTTGCGGGTGACGCTGCGTCATGCCCCGAATTTGAAGCGTTGCGCAGCAGCATTGCGGGTCGCCGCAGGCAGCCATGATGTGCCGCTGGCGTGGCCCGGACTGGCGCATTTTCTTGAGCATCTGCTGTTTCTGGGGACTGAGCGTTTTCCTGCCGGGCAAGGGTTGATGGCCTACGTCCAGAGTCATGGCGGCCAGATAAACGCGCGAACCAGCGAGCGCACCACGGACTACTTTTTCGAACTGCCACCCCAGGCATTTGCCGGTGGGCTGGAGCGTCTGTCAGACATGCTCGCCCATCCGCGTATGAATCCGGACGATCAGCAGCGGGAACGGGAAGTGCTGCAGGCGGAATTTGTCGCCTGGTCGCAGGATGCGGCAGCGCAGCAGCAATTTGCGCTGTTCGACGGACTGTCAGAAGCACATCCGCTTCGCGGTTTTCATGCCGGCAATCGCGCCACCCTGCCTGTAGAGCAGCCCGAGTTTCAGCAGGCGTTGCAGGATTTTTATCAGCGGTTTTACCAGACCGGGCAGATGACGTTGAGCCTGGCCGGACCGCAAAGTCTCGAAGAGCTAAGGACCTTGGCTGAAGCGTTTGGTAACGTCATCGCCAAGGGAGAAAGCATTGAGCAACACGCTCCCGTGCCCCTGATGTCGACCTCAGAAAGAAGTTATCAACAGGCTGAAGAACAGCGACTGGATTGGCTGTGCGCCCTCGAATCGCTGCCCGATTCTTGCGCCGAGGCGCTGGCATTCTTGTGCCACTGGCTGAATTCGGCAAAACCCGGGGGCTTGTCGGCGGATCTGCGCGAGCACGGGCTGGCCGATCACCTGAAAGCCCAGTTGCTCTACCAATTCGCAGGACAAGCCTTGCTGCATATCGAGTTCACCTTGCCGGCCAATGGGTTGCCGACCGGGATTCTCGAACGCCTGATGGACTGGCTGAGCTTTTTTGCCCAGCAGGACTGGACCCGGTTGCGCGAAGAATACGCCACCCTGCACCAGCGCCAGCAACAGGTCAGCAGCGCCTTGCAATTGGCCCGACTGGACAGCGAACAACACGAAGTCGGGTTATCTGGCCAAGGCGTTACAGCGCTCAAGCAAATCCTCAATCAAATCGGCGCTGTGGATAACTTCAGTGGCCCATGGCAGTTGCCCGCACCCAACCCGTTCCTGCGCACCGAAGCACCAGCGTCCAACGCCGGATTGATTCGTGGCCAGACCAGCGCCCACCGCGGCCTGCGTACCTTTGCCCAGGATCGCTCGCGAAGCCGTCGTGAACGTTCGCCGATGCAATTCAGCCAGGTATTGCCGGACAACAGCGCGGAAGGTGCGATTTATTTGCGCTGGCGTCTGGACTCGAGTCCCGCCAGTGCCCTTCAATCCCGACTGGAAAATAACCTGCAACCGCTACGCGAAGACGCGCGTCAGGCCGGTGTGGATTTTTCCTTCAGTGCGTCGGGCAACGAATGGCTGCTGAAAATGACCGGACTGCAGGAGCCGATGCCCACCGTTCTGGAGCATGCGCTGAAAGAGCTGACACAACCTGACGCCGCAGTCTCACAAGCCACGCACGCGAGCGTTGCGCTGATCCCCATTCGACAACTGCTCAAGGCATTGCCCGATCACTGCCTTGCGCACACCGCGAACACGGACGACGCGCAGCAACTTTGGTCGAGTGCACGCTGGGATGGCCTGGCGATTGGCCTGTCCGCCCAGACTCAAGCGGCCATGGGCCTGGCCTTGAGCCGTATTCCCGGCACGCCGGACAATCAATTGACCCCACCGCCAACCATCTCGTCACAACGCCTGTGGAGCGCCGTCGATAGCGATTCCAGCGAGCACGCACTGCTGCTGTTTTGCCCTGCCGTGACCGGAGAATTGGCCGACGAAGCCGCGTGGCGTCTACTTGCGCACTTCTGTCAGACGCCGTTCTACCAGCGCCTGCGCGTGGAGTTGCAACTGGGCTATGCGGTGTTCAGCGCCCTGCGCCAGATTCACGGGACAACCGGATTACTGTTCGGTGTGCAATCACCGAACGTAGCGCCGGCAGATCTGCTGCAGCACATCGAGCAGTTCCTCAGCGATGTGCCAATGCTGATCAATGCCCTCGACGACAAATCGTTCATCGCCCAGCGCCAGGCCTTGGCCGAGCAATTTTCCCTTGCTGCGTTGCCCACTGCCCAGACTGCGGAATTGCTTTGGCAGGGCAAACTGCGCGGCCGCTCGTCGGATTTTCTGACGCAATTACCCGAGGCAATCCTGCTGATCGGGCGATCCGAACTGCTGGTTGCAGCACAACGATTGAATAAGGCCGAGGGCGGTTGGCATTGCCTGGCGAACAGCCCTGCACCGGGCACTCCATGGCAAGCGGCAAAATGATCATTACCGGGGCGGTAAGGAGCTTTCTCAAAGTTTCACGGGCAATCTCTTTGAGATTTTGAGTAACATAGCAACCTAACTATCTGGAACATCTCTGACTCGAGGTGGACTATACCTATAGCTAGCGCTGTCCCACCCCCCACTAAAAGGAGTTCAATTCATGGCCTGGACCAAACCTGCCTACACCGACCTGCGTATCGGCTTTGAAGTCACCATGTACTTCGCAAGCCGCTAATCTCTGCCTTGGCAGATGTGCAGCACAACGCCTCGGTTATCCGAGGCGTTTTATTTTCAGCGTTGAAATGATGGAGCGTCCATGTTTGTCCAGATTCTAGGTTCCGCCGCCGGCGGCGGCTTCCCCCAGTGGAACTGCAACTGCGTGAACTGCGCAGGCTTTCGCGACGGCAGCCTGCGGGCCAAGGCGCGGACGCAGTCGTCCATCGCGATTTCCGATGACGGTGTTAACTGGGTGCTGTGCAACACCTCCCCGGACATCCGCGCCCAACTCCAGAGCTTCGCCCCGATGCAGCCGGGCCGCGCCCTGCGTGATACCGGGATCGGCGCGATCATCCTGATGGACAGCCAGATCGACCACACCACCGGCCTGCTCATGCTGCGCGAGGGTTGCCCGCATCAGGTCTGGTGTACGGATATGGTCCACGAAGACCTGAGCACCGGTTTTCCGCTGTTCACCATGCTCAACCACTGGAATGGCGGGCTGACCTGGAATCGCATCGAACTCGACCAGAGCTTCAGCGTACCGGCCTGCCCGAACCTGCGCTTCACCCCGCTACCTTTGCGCAGTGCCGCGCCGCCCTACTCGCCGCACCGCTTCGACCCGCATCCGGGCGACAACATCGGCCTGATCGTCGAGGACCGGGGCACTGGCGGCAAACTGTTCTACGCACCGGGCCTGGGCAAGGTGGATGCAGCGCTGCTGGAGATCATGGCCGGCAGCGATTGCCTGCTGGTCGACGGCACTCTGTGGGATGACGATGAAATGCAGCGTCGTGGCGTAGGCACCCGCACCGGTCGGGAGATGGGCCACCTGGCGCAAAACGGCCCCGGCGGCATGCTCGAAGTGCTGGAGCAACTGCCCACGCAACGCAAGGTGCTTATCCACATCAACAACACCAACCCGATTCTCGATGAAGATTCGCCCGAGCGCGCGGAGCTGGATCGGCGCCAGGTTGAAGTGGCGTATGACGGCATGAGTATTGTGCTGTAGCTGAGGGCCCCTTCGCGGGCAAGCCCGCTCCCACATTTGAAATGCATTCCATTGTGGGAGCGGGCTTGCTCGCGAAGGCGTCCGACCAGACACCAAAGATTTCAACGGTTGTTCCCCCGGAGAACCCCGATGACCGACACCCCAATGTCCCCCGCCGAATTCGAAGCGGCCCTGCGCGCCAAGGGCGCCTACTACCACATCCATCACCCCTACCATGTGGCGATGTACGAAGGCCGGGCTACCCGCGAGCAGATCCAGGGCTGGGTCGCCAACCGTTTCTACTATCAGGTGAACATTCCCCTGAAAGACGCGGCCATTCTGGCTAACTGCCCTGACCGCGAGATCCGCCGCGAGTGGATTCAGCGCCTGCTCGACCACGACGGCGCGCCCGGTGAAGACGGCGGCATCGAAGCCTGGCTGCGTTTGGGCCAAGCCGTCGGCCTCGACCCGGACCAGTTGCGCTCCCAGGAACTGGTACTGCCCGGCGTGCGCTTCGCCGTGGACGCCTACGTCAACTTCGCCCGCCGCGCCAGCTGGCAGGAGGCCGCCAGCAGCTCGCTGACCGAACTGTTCGCCCCGCAAATCCACCAATCGCGCCTGGACAGCTGGCCGCAGCATTACCCATGGATCGACCCGGCCGGATACGAGTATTTCCGCACACGCCTGGGTCAGGCACGGCGTGATGTCGAGCACGGCCTGGCGATCACGTTGCAGCACTACACCACCCGCGAAGGCCAGGAGCGCATGCTGGAAATTCTCCAGTTCAAACTGGACATTCTTTGGAGCATGCTCGATGCCATGAGCATGGCCTACGAACTGAAACGCCCGCCGTATCACAGCGTGACCGGAGAACGGGTCTGGCACAAAGGAATCACCTTATGAGTTTCGATCGCAGCAAGACCCCGACCTGGCGTCCCGGCTACCGCTTCCAGTACGAACCGGCGCAGAAAGGCCACGTGCTGCTGTACCCGGAAGGCATGATCAAGCTCAACGAAAGTGCCGCACTGATCGGTGGCTTGATTGACGGTGAACGGGATGTCGCGGCGATCATCAATGAACTCGACCAACAGTTCCCCGGCGTACCCGAGCTCGGTGACGACATCGAGCAATTCATGGAGGTAGCCCGTGCGCAGCACTGGATCGAACTTGCCTGATTCATCAGTGCAAGTGCCGCCAAAACCGGAAGTCGGCCTGCCGCTGTGGCTGCTCGCCGAGCTGACCTATCGCTGCCCGCTGCAATGCCCGTACTGCTCCAATCCGCTGGATTTCGCCGAGCAGGGCAAAGAGCTGAGCACTGAACAGTGGATCAAGGTGTTCCGTGAAGCGCGGGAAATGGGCGCGGCGCAACTGGGCTTTTCCGGCGGTGAACCGCTGGTGCGCCAGGACCTCGCCGAGCTGATTACCGAAGCCCGAAAACTGGGTTTCTACACCAACCTGATCACCTCCGGCATCGGCCTGACCGAGCAGAAAATCAGCGATTTCAAGAAGGCCGGCCTCGATCACATCCAGATCAGTTTCCAGGCCAGCGACGAGCAGGTGAACAACCTGCTGGCCGGCTCGAAAAAGGCCTTTGCACAGAAACTGGAAATGGCCCGGGCGGTGAAGGCCCATGGTTATCCGATGGTGCTGAATTTTGTGACCCATCGGCACAACATCGACCAGATCGACCGCATCATCGAGCTGTGCATCGCACTGGAAGCGGACTTCGTCGAACTCGCCACTTGCCAGTTCTACGGTTGGGCGCAACTTAATCGCGTCGGGCTATTGCCGACCCGGGAGCAACTGGTGCGCGCCGAACGCATCACCAATGAATACCGCGCCAAACTGCAAGCCCAAGGGCATCCGTGCAAGCTGATTTTCGTCACCCCGGACTATTACGAAGAACGCCCGAAAGCCTGCATGAACGGCTGGGGCAGTATTTTTCTGACGGTCACGCCAGACGGAACCGCCCTGCCCTGTCACGGCGCCCGACAGCTGCCGGTGCAGTTTCCCAACGTACGCGACCACAGCATGCAGCACATCTGGTACGACTCGTTCGGCTTCAATCGCTTTCGCGGTTACGACTGGATGCCCGAGCCGTGTCGCTCCTGTGACGAGAAAGAAAAAGACTTCGGCGGCTGCCGCTGCCAGGCGTTCATGCTCACCGGTGATGCCAGCAATGCCGACCCGGTGTGCAGCAAGTCGCCACAACACGGCGTGATCCTCAAGGCTCGCGAAGAAGCCGAACACGCGACCCAGACCATCGACCAACTGGCCTTTCGCAATGAACGAAACTCACGCCTCATCGCCAAAAGCTGAACCTTTCAGCGCTGCCAAAGCCGTGGCTGCCGGTATCGACTTTGCCGAACTGCAGGTCGGTCGGCAGGGCCTGTTCTGGAACGAGTACCGCCCCGAAGACGCGGCGTGCCGGATCTGGCATTGGCGTAAGGGCACAGCGAAATGCCTGACACCGCCGGGGTTCAGCGTGCGCAGTCGGGTGTACGAATATGGCGGTGGAGCCTTTTGTCTGACGGACGACGGCATCGTTTTCGTCAACGAGACTGACCAGCAGTTGTATCGACAATCACTGCAAGACGAAGCGCCCGAAAGACTGACGTCCGGTGCGTGCCGTTATGGCGATCTGCAGTTCGCCAACGGGCAAGTGCTGGCGGTCGAGGAGCATCGCGATCAACACCGACTGGTGGCAATTGATCTGTTGGGTGGCGCACGCCACCTGCTGGCCGAAGGTGCTGATTTTTACGCGGCACCGACGCTGAGCCCTGATGCCCGGCGCCTGGCCTGGATCGAATGGAGTCGCCCGGATCAGCCATGGACAGCAACCCGCTTGATGGTTGCCGAACGCCTCGCCCATGGCGGGTTTGCCGAGGCTCGTTGTGTGGCGGGCGACGGTGCTCAAGAGTCGGTGCAACAGCCACGGTTTGATGCCGACGGTCGCTTGTACTGCCTGACGGATCGCGCCGGTTACTGGCAGCCATGGGTGGAATCCGGGAAAGGCCTGAGCCCATTGCCAAGTGCCAACGCCGACCACGGCCCCGCGCCCTGGCAACTCGGCGGCAGTACCTGGTTGCCGCTGGGCAACGACAGCTATCTGGCCAGTTGGACCGAGGGCGGGTTTGGCCGATTGGGCATAGGCGGCAACTCCTGCGCCGACTTCACCGGCCACTACAGCCGCTTCCGCCATCTCGCCGTGGATGGGCAGTTCATTTATTGCATTGCAGCGTCACCCGTCAGTTCAACCGCCGTCATCGCCATCGACCGTCAGAGCCGGCAAGTGAGGTTACTGGCTGGCGGCATCGCACCGCTTGCTCCGGAACGGATCAGCCGCCCGCAGACCTTGCGCTACCCCAGTGGCTCAGGCGAAGCACACGGCTTCTTCTACCCGGCAATGACCGGCGAGGCGAAACCGCCACTGGTGGTGTTCATCCATGGCGGCCCGACGTCGGCGTGCTACCCGATGCTCGATCCACGCATCCAGTTCTGGACACAGCGGGGCTTCGCCGTGGCCGACCTCAACTATCGCGGCAGCAGTGGTTATGGCCGGGCCTATCGTCAGGCGCTTCATTTGAGCTGGGGGGATGTGGATGTCGAAGACGCTTGCGCCGTGGTCAGTTACCTCAACGAACGGGGCCTGATCGACGGCGACAAGGCCTTCATTCGCGGCGGCAGCGCCGGCGGCTATACAACGCTTTGCGCCTTGGCGTTTCACAACGTGTTCTGTGCCGGAGCCAGTCTGTATGGGGTCAGTGACCCGGTAGCGCTGGGGCGCGCGACCCACAAATTCGAAAGCGACTATCTGGACTGGTTGATCGGCGATCCTCTGCTGGACGCCGAACGCTATGCCGCCCGCACTCCGCTGCTGCATGCCGGCAACATCCGCGTGCCGATGATCTTCTTTCAAGGAGAACAGGATGCCGTGGTCGTCCCGCAACAGACCCGCGATATGGTCGCGGCGCTGCGGGACAACGGTATTCCGGTCGAAGCGCATTACTACGCGGACGAACGCCATGGCTTTCGCAAGGCCGGCAATCAGGCCCATGCGCTGGAGCAGGAGTGGTTGTTTTATCGGCGGGTGATGGATTCAGTGGACTGAAGTCCGCACTCATTGCCGAAACCGTGGCGCCCCCTTCGCGGGCAAGTCGGATCGCCGCACCGCCGCTCCCACAGGTTCTGTGGCGTGCACAAATCCTGTGGGAGCGGGCTTGCTCGCGAAAGCGGCCGACCTGCCGCCGCGAAATTCAGCGCTTGGCGATGATGTACACCGCATGCACGATCCCCGGAATGTAACCGCACAACGTCAGCAGAATATTCAGCCAGAACGCTCCGCCGAATCCTACTTGCAAAAACACACCCAGCGGCGGCAACAGGATGGCGATGATGATGCGAATAAAGTCCATGGGGCAGCTCCTGATTGGGGGTGGGCTCGTTCGAGCCCTACAGCTAATCGACCGGTACCGTTTGTCAGGGTTCAGTCCCTCTATTCCCAAGCTCCGCCCTTTCGTTGAATTTCGCAGACAAAAAAACGCCCCACACCAAAAATGTCGGGCGTGAGGCGTGCGTATTACCGCGAGACGGTTCGGGAATGTGTGCAGGGCACGTCGGATCAGACGGCAATCCCTTTGCGGCACTGCAATTGCGCGGTGCGTACTCGGGAGAAGGCGCGCGCCAGGCGCAGGAGCATTTCATCGATGTTGGCGTTGCTGACATTCAGCGCAGGGGTAAAGCGCAGGCAGTCGGGTTGCGGGGCATTGAGCAACAGGCCTTCGTAGAGCGCGGCCTTGACGACCGCGTCAGCGGAATCGTCCGACAGCGTCAGCCCCCAAAGCAGCCCTTGTCCGCGCAACTCGCCGTGATCATATCGATGGGCCAAACGCCCCAAGCCTTCACGCAGGTGCTGACCGGCTTCCGTGACGTGCTTGAGGAAAGCCGTGTCCTGCACCGTATCGAGCACCGAAAGCCCCGCTGCGGTCATCAGTGCATTGCCATGATGGGTACCGGTCATCTCGCCGGGTTCGAAACAGCAAGCCTTGCCCCGTGCCAGCAGCGCGGCCAATGGCACGCCGCCGCCCAAACCTTTGCCGAGCACGACGATATCCGCCGTGACCCCGCAGGACTGCTCCGCGAGCAAGGTGCCACAACGGCCGATGCCGGTTTGCACTTCGTCGAAGATCAGCAAAATGCCGAGTTCACGGCACAGGCGTTCGACGCCCTTGAGGTAATGCGCGGTGGCCGGGATCACACCGGCTTCGCTCTGGATCGGTTCGAGCATGATCGCGACGGTCCGTTCATCCACGGCCGCATGCAATGCCGGAAGGTCATTGAACGGGACATGGCTGAAGCCCGGCAGTTGCGGCTCGAATCGGTTGGCCAATGTCGAACTGTCCGACGCCGACATCGTCGCCAGGCTACGGCCATGGTTACCGTTGTTGGCCACAATGATTCGCGACGCACCGCCGCGATGCTGTTGACCCCATTTGCGCGCCAGTTTTATCGCCGCCTCACAGGCTTCGCTGCCGGTATTGAGCAGGTAGGCCTGATCACTGCCGGTGCTGGCACACAGACGCTCGGCAAGACTGAGCGTGCCGCGGTTATGCAGGCCAAAACCCGGATTGATCAGCCCTTGAGCCTGGGCAGTAATGGCGTTGACCAGTACCGAGGGGCTGTGACCAAGGCTGTTGGCCCCACCGCCCTGGGAAAAATCCAGGTACGCACGGTCATCGCTGTCCCACAGCCATGAACCCTGGCCGCGCACAAACACCTGTTTCGGCCGCTCGACACCGGGCATCAAGTACTCGCTGGAAAGACTATTGCCTGTGGAAGGCAGGGAGGCGTCCATGACCAGATCATCAAGACTGGGAGGACTGCGACGCAGACTGAACAGATTCATCCGAAAAAACCTCTGATGAGGTTTTTTGCCTTACCTATGTCAACACCATCGAAGCAAAGGGTATTCATCGCGCTCTGTGGCCCTGTAAGCCCTGTGAATGCGGTTAGACTAGGCTCAGGCAAGGCATTCAGCCATTTCGATTTCCCAGCAATTTCGATAAGTAATACTTATGGATTTCAAGCAACTGCGTTATTTCGTCGCGGTCTATGAAGAAGGCCATGTGGGGCGGGCCGCCGAGCGCCTGTCGATCTCCCAGCCAGCACTGTCCCAGCAAATCCGCCACCTCGAGAAAAACCTCGATGTGAGCCTGTTCGAACGCAACAGTAAACGCCTGTTGCCGACCCTCGCGGCCCACACGCTGTACAACCACGCCCTGCCTTTGCTCGATGGCCTGCAACGGGCACGGGAGGCGCTCGGCAACTTCAAGGGTCAGGCGCTGCGTACCCTGGCCATCGGCGTATTGCAGACCGTGCATACCAGCCTCGTTCCACAGATGCTCGAGCGCGTGCGCAAGGCGCAGCCGCATCTTGTCGTGCAGATCTACGAACTGACCGGACTGGAAATCGAGCGGCGACTGCTCAACGGTTCTCTGGATATCGGCATCAGTTACCTGCCGCCCCGCCAGCCGGGTTTGCATGGCGTGATGCTGTACGAAGATGAACTGACCCTGGTCATCCCGGCAGAGCACCCGCTGCGTGAATTCAAGAAAGTGTCCATGAGCCAGGCCGCCGAGCTGCCGATGTTGCTGCTGGGCGAGGAATTTCAAATCCGGCAGATCTGGCAAACCCAACTGGCGAACCTCGGACGTCGCCCACAGGTGCAAGCCGAACTGAACAACATGGCCGGCATCCTCGACAGCCTGCCGCACACACGCCTGGCGACGGTGCTGCCCGGACGCTCGCAAAAGACCCATGGCAACGACGAACTGCTGTGGAAGCCCCTGAGCGAACCACGAGTACCACTGAAAGTCGGGCTGGTGTGTCGGGATGTGCAACGACAGCAGGCCTCGCTGGCCTTGCTGCGGACATTGCTGGAAGAAGTGATAAATGGCCCGGCTGAACGTTTGAACAGCGCGCAGGCCCTGGACGGGCTGAGCTAGAAACTTTTCTTCGGGCAAAAGAAAACCCCGCCGAAGCGGGGCTTTGCAGACTGTTTCCCTGACATCCATTTCACTCCGCCGTCCTGGCAGAATCCTACGTGTCCCTGTTGTTGCTTTGCGCTTCCTGCGCTACGTCCATGAGAAGTAGATTAGCTGTGGATCCAATTTGCATCTATGGGAGAACAGCAGCACGTTATGTAAGAGAATGCTTACAACCATTACGTCATCAGAATTGTCCTGCTTCCAGCAGGAACAACGATTCGCTACCGGCCTTGACCGACGCGCTCAACGAGTGAATCCGCGGCAACAGACGGGCGAAATAGAACCGTGCGGTGCCCAGTTTGCTGGCGTAGAAATCGTCTTGCGCTTCCTTGCCCAAAGCCGCCTTGGCCATCAGGGCCCACATGTAGGCATACGCCACGTAACCGAACACCTGCAGATACTCGACCGATGCCGCGCCGATTTCGTTCGGATTGCTCTTCGCCCGGTCCAGCAACCACGCGGTCAGTTCATCGAGGGTGGTGACGGCATCGTTGAGCGGCATGGTGAACTCCGCCAGGTCAGCGCTGGCCGTTGCGGTGAAGTGACGAATCTCGTCGGCGAACAGGTTGTAGAACGCCCCGCCGCTGCCGACGATCTTGCGCCCGACCAGGTCCAGCGCCTGAATGCCGTTGGTGCCTTCGTAGATCTGAGTGATGCGCACGTCACGCACCAGTTGCTCCTGGCCCCACTCGCGGATGTAACCGTGGCCGCCGAACACCTGCTGACCGTGAACGGTGGTTTCCAGGCCGAGATCGGTCAGGAACGCCTTCGCCACCGGGGTCAGCAAGGCCACCAGGTCCTCAGCACGCTTGCGGGTGGCGGCATCTTCGCTGAACTTGGCGGTGTCCAGTTGCATGGCTACGTAAGTGGAGAACGCACGGCCACCTTCGTTCGAGGCTTTCATGGTCAGCAGCATGCGACGCACGTCCGGGTGGACGATGATCGGGTCAGCCACTTTGTCCTTGTTCTGCGCGCCCGTCGGCGAACGGCTTTGCAGGCGGTCACGGGCGTATTCCACGGCGTTCTGGTACGAGCGCTCGCCCGTGGCCAGGCCCTGGATACCGACGCCCAGGCGCTCGTAGTTCATCATGGTGAACATCGCCGCCAGGCCTTTGTTCGGCTCGCCGACCAGGTAACCCACGGCCTCATCGAAGTTCATCACGCAGGTCGCGGACGCCTGGATGCCCATCTTGTGTTCGATCGAACCGCAGTTCGCCGGGTTACGCGCGCCCAGGCTGCCATCGGCATTGACCATGAACTTCGGCACCAGGAACAGCGAAATGCCTTTCGGCCCCGCCGGTGCATCCGGCAACTTGGCCAGCACCAGGTGGATGATGTTTTCGGTGAGGTCGTGTTCGCCACCGGTGATGAAGATCTTGGTGCCGCTGACCTTGTAGGAACCGTCGGCCTGAGGCTCGGCCTTGGTGCGAATGATCCCCAGGTCAGTACCGGCGTGTGGCTCGGTCAGGCACATGGAACCGGCCCAGATGCCGGCGTACATGTTCGGCAGGTACGCGGCTTTCAGCTCTTCGCTGGCGTGGGCGTTGATCGACAGGCAGGCACCGGCGGTCAGCATCGGATACAGACCGAACGACAGGCTGGCGGAGTTGACCATTTCTTCGACCTGGGCCGAAACGGCCTTGGGCATGCCCATGCCGCCGTAGGTCGGATCGCCACCGACACCGACCCAACCGCCTTCCGCGTAGGTCTGATAGGCCTGCGGGAAACCCGCTGGCGTGGTGACGGCACCGTCGGCCCAGTGGCAACCTTCCTCGTCCGCGGCACGGCTCAGCGGAGCAATGCTTTTGCTGGTGACTTTGCCGGCTTCTTCCAGGATGGCTTCGACCGTTTGCGCATCGACGGTCTCGGCCAGCGCAGGCAGTTCGGCCCAGAGTTTGGCGACCTCGAAAACTTCATTGAGGACGAAGCGCATATCGCGCAGGGGCGCTTTGTAGTCAGCCATGGCAAACCTCGCAAGATCTATACAGGTGATTCACAGGAAGATTGGTTTCGTTGGGTCGGAGTGTACCTCAACAACTTTTAAGACACATAGGGTCAGCTCATGACTGTTTTGTTATTTTTAGTCATTGCGATATGGAGAGGCAAAACATAAGAACTGTAGGAGCGAGCCCGCTCGCGAAAAACCCCAAGGCGCCCTGGACATCTGGTTTTACGCGTTATCGTTCACGACCATCGCGAGCAAGCTCGCTCCTACAGGGTAGGTGTCAGAGCGCAAACATCTCCGCCGGCAGTTGCATCAGGCAATCGCTCCCGGCCTCAATGGCCGCCCGATGAGCGGTAGTGCGTGGCAGCAGACGCTTGAAGTAAAACTCGCTGGTCGCCAGTTTGCCCCGGCAGAAGCCAACATCACCGCTGCCAGCATCGAGCTGCGCCTGAGCCACCAGCGCCATGCGCAACCACAGGTAGCCGAGGATGATGTAACCGCTGTACATCAGATAGTCCACCGATGCGGCGCCGACCTCGTCAGGGTTTTTCATCGCCGCCATGCCGACCCTGGTGGTCAACTCACCCCACTGCCGGTTCAGTTGATCAAGCTGCGCCACATACCCGGCCAGTTGTGGATGTCCGGCGTTCGCCGCGCAGAACTTGTGGACGATTTTGGTGAACCCGCGCAACAGCTTGCCCTGGCTGCCGAGTACCTTGCGCCCGAGCAAGTCCAGCGCCTGAATGCCGTTGGTGCCCTCATAGATCGGTGCGATCCGGCAGTCGCGTACCAGTTGCTCCATACCCCACTCACGAATGAACCCGTGGCCGCCAAACACCTGCATGCCATGATTGGTCACTTCCAGACCGGTGTCGGTCATGAAGGCTTTGCAGATCGGCGTGAGGAAGGCCAGCAGGTCTTCGGCATCCTGGCGCGCCGTTTCGTCCGGGCTCAGGTGTGCAATGTCGAGTAACTGTGCGGTGAAGTAGGTCAGCGCGCGGTTGCCTTCGTTGAAGGCTTTCATCGTCAGTAACATCCGCCGCACATCAGGGTGCACGATGATGGGGTCGGCGGCTTTTTCCGGGGCTTTCGGGCCGGTCAGCGAGCGCATCTGCAAACGGTCGTTGGCATATTTGATCGCGCCCTGGAAGCTCGCCTCGCCCAGACACAGACCTTGCATGCCCGTGCCCAACCGCGCGTGGTTCATCATGGTGAACATGCAGTTGAGGCCCTTGTTCGGCTCGCCGATCAAAAAGCCCTTGGCCTCGTCGAAGTTCAGCACGCAAGTGGCCGAGGCCTTGATGCCCATCTTGTGTTCGATCGAGCCGCAGGACACACCGTTGCGCTCGCCCGCTTCTCCCGCCGCATCGGGCAGGAACTTGGGCACGATAAACAGCGAAATGCCCTTGGTCCCGGCCGGTGCATCCGGCAATTTGGCGAGCACCAGGTGAATGATGTTGGCGCTCATGTCGTGCTCGCCCGCAGAGATGAAGATCTTGCTGCCGGAGATCGCATAGCTGCCATCGGCCGCTGGCACGGCACGGGTCTTGATGATGCCCAGGTCGGTACCGCAATGTGCTTCTGTCAGGCACATGGTGCCGGTCCACTGGCCCGCGGTGAGCTTCTTCAAATAGGTCTGCTTTTGCGCCTCGGTGCCGTGGGCGTGGATCGCCGACATCGCACCGTGGGTCAGGCCGGGGTACATGCCCCACGAGGTGTTGCTGGAACCCACCATCTCGCTGATGACCAGGCCCAGAGAGATCGGCAGCCCTTGACCGCCGTAACCCGGGTCCGCCGCCAGGCCATGCCAGCCGCCCTCGACATACTGGTCGAAGGCCTGCTTGAAGCCCGCGGGCGTGGTGACTACGCCGTTGTCGAAATGGCAGCCTTCTTCATCGCCGCTGCGGTTGAGCGGCGACAGCACGTTTTCGCAGAACTTCGCGCCTTCTTCGAGGATCGCATTGACCATGTCCGGGCTGGCATCGGTGGCCCCCAGCGTGGCGTAGCTACTGTGAAAGTCGAAGACGTGGTCGATCAGAAAGCGCATGTCGCGCAAGGGAGCTTTGTACTCGGGCATGGTCATTCTCCGTCGGCAGTTTTTTCCAACCTACTGCCGCCGACACTACGCCACAATCAATGTCCAGTCGCTGAATGCGCGATCATCACTCAACCGTAGCGGCGTCCATGCGCACGGCGCCGCGACGGTTCTGCCCGAACGCCATCACGCAATTGCGCCCCGCGCCCTTGGCGCTGTAGAGCGCCTGGTCAGCGGACTTGAGCACCTCTTCCGGGGTGCGTTGATCGATCCGCTCGGCAACGCCGATACTGACCGTGACCGATACGCTCGACGCACCGGAACCGGCACGCCGCTGGCGCCCCTGATTGTCGTCCTGCGGGCGGTTTTCCTGATTACGCAGCTGAATGTTGTAAGTGGCGATGGACTCGCGGATGACTTCCAGGTGCGGCATGCATTCTTCGAGAGTCTTGCCTGCAAATACCAGGGCAAATTCCTCACCGCCATAGCGATACGCCTTACCGCCACCGCCGATTTTCGACAGTTTGCTGGCCACCAGCCGCAGTACCTGGTCGCCGACATCGTGGCCGTGGGTATCGTTGAATTTCTTGAAGTGGTCGACGTCGCTCATGGCCAACACGTAGTTGCGACCCAGCCGTTGCATGCGTTCATTCAGCGCACGGCGGCCCGGCAGCCCGGTCAGTTCGTCGCGGAAGGCCATTTGATAGGCTTCGTGGGCAACGGCGGCGGCGATCATCAGCATCACCTGGCTGCACATGATATTCAGCGTGAACGGCAGGATGAAGGTCTTCGGCAGCATCCAGAACAACCCGAGCAAGCCCACCAGTTGCGCGGCATGCAGCGGTCGCGGGTTGCGCCAGTATTGCCAGGTCAGCAGCACAAACGCGGCAATGAACACCGGATAGGACAACTGGATCAGACTCATCCAGGCACCATGCAACACAGGCCAGCGAATCTCCGACAACCAGATCAGCAGCGCATGTGGATAACTTTGCTCAAGCCCCAGCGCCACGCTGCCGACCGCCAGCAATACGGCGAAACGCGCCACCATGTCCTGGAACAGGTGGGTGCGCTCCTGCCACGCCGCGAACACCCCATACAGCAATGGCAGCAGCAGGCAACACAGGTGAAAGACCACGGCGGCATCGTCACGCACCTTGCCGTTGTCGCGGTAATAGTCGGTCTGGGTGTCTAGCAGGAAGTAGGCGATGTAAACCGTGACCATCAGAAACAGTTCACGCTGGCGTCGGTACACCGCGCAATAGGCGCCGCCGAGCAACAACACCAGGGTGGGCAGCACGTTGAACAGCGAGGTGAAAAAGACGTTCAGATCCTTGATGTATGCAGCCGCAAGCCCCGCCAGCAACAGCAGCAATGACGGCAGGAAATGACTGAAACGTACAGCGGATGAGCGCGGCAAGGGTAAAGCTCCGACCCGTCAAATCAATAGATGGCAATGTGCCCACTACTGTAACGGCAGAAAGCCCGAGTTGCTGAGTGAATTACTGAGGTATTTTTCAAAGGGCGTTACAAACATTAATTCCACGGGCAACCCTAAAAGCAAAAAAGCCGCTGGTCCCGAAGGAGCAGCGGCTTTTTCAAGTACTTCGTTGAGGCTTAGTAGCCCAGGTCGAAGTTCTCTTCTTTCATGTCCATCAGGTTGTTGGCGCCCGACAGCATGGTAGCGACGTGAGTGCGGGTACGCGGCAGGATGCGCTGGAAGTAGAAGCGCGCAGTCTGCAGCTTGGCGGTGTAGAACGCCTCTTCGGAAGTGCCGGCAGCCAGTTTCTCGGCAGCCAGGCGCGCCATGTCAGCCCAGAAGTAGGCCAGGCAGGCGTAACCGGAGTACATCAGGTAGTCCACGGAGGCCGCGCCGACTTCTTCGCGATCTTTCATGGCGGCCATACCGACCTTCATGGTCAGCTCGCCCCATTCCTTGTTCAGTGCAGCCAGCGGCGCGACGAACTCTTGAACCGCTTCGTTGCCTTCGTTGGTCTGGCAGAACTTGTGGACGATCTTGGTGAAGCCTTTGAGAGCCTCGCCCTGGGTCATCAGCACTTTACGGCCCAGCAGGTCGAGTGCCTGGATACCGGTGGTGCCTTCGTACAGCATCGAGATGCGGCTGTCGCGAACGTTCTGCTCCATGCCCCACTCGGCGATGAAGCCGTGGCCGCCGTAGATCTGCACGCCGTGGTTGGCCGATTCGAAACCGACTTCGGTCATGAAGGCCTTGGCGATTGGCGTCATGAAGGCCAGCAGTGCGTCGGCTTTCTTCTTCTCTTCTTCGTCCACGCCGTACTTGACGATGTCGACCTGCTTGGCGGTGAAGTAAACCATCGCGCGGTTGCCTTCGGCGAACGCCTTCATGGTCAACAGCATGCGACGTACGTCAGGGTGCACGATGATCGGGTCAGCGGCTTTGTCCGGCGCTTTCGGGCCAGTCAGCGAGCGCATTTGCAGACGGTCGCGAGCGTATTTCAGGCCGCCCTGGAAACCGACTTCAGCGTGGGCCAGGCCTTGCAGCGCGGTACCCAGACGAGCGGTGTTCATGAAGGTGAACATGCAGTTCAGGCCTTTGTTCGCCGGGCCGATCAGGAAACCGGTGGCGCCGTCGAAGTTCATCACGCAGGTGGCGTTGCCGTGGATGCCCATCTTGTGTTCCAGGGAACCGCAAGACACGGCGTTACGCGTGCCAACCGAGCCATCGGCGTTCGGCAGGAACTTCGGCACGATGAACAGGGAGATGCCTTTGGTGCCGGCCGGTGCATCCGGCAGGCGGGCCAGTACGATGTGGACGATGTTGTCGGCCATGTCGTGTTCACCGGCCGAGATGAAGATCTTGGTGCCGGAGACTTTGTAGGAACCGTCGGCCTGAGGCTCGGCCTTGGTGCGCAGCATGCCCAGGTCGGTGCAGCAGTGCGGTTCGGTCAGGCACATGGTGCCGGTCCATTCGCCGGAAACCAGCTTGGTCAGGTAAGCCTCTTGTTGCTCAGGGGTGCCGTGCTCGGAGATGGTGTTCATCGCACCGTGCGACAGGCCCGGGTACATGCCCCACGACCAGTTGGACTCGCCGACCATTTCACTGATGGCCAGGCCCAGGGATTCCGGCAGGCCTTGGCCGCCGTGCTCGACGTCGTGAGCCAGGCTCGGCCAGCCGCCTTCAACGAATTGCTTGTAGGCTTCCTTGAAGCCAGTCGGCGTCTTAACGCCGGACTCGCTCCAGGTGCAACCTTCGAGGTCGCCCACACGGTTCAGCGGAGCCAGTACCTGCTCACAAAACTTGGCGCCTTCCTCAAGAATGGCGTCAACCATGTCCGGAGTTGCGTCGGCACAAGCCGGAAGGCTCTGATAGTGCGCTTCGTAGCCGAGCAGTTCGTCACGAACGAAGCGAATATCACGCAAGGGGGCCTTGTAGTCAGGCATAGCGATAAACCTCTGCTGATGTAACCGGGAATGAACGACCGCATTGATTTGTTGTTGCGATCAAACAGTTGTTTGAAACATACGTTTACGCCCAAATCTTGTCAAGCGTCGATCTTTTGCCGTTCGTCATCGCAGGATTGGACATTCAGGCACACGACACCGCCGCCGCGCTGCCGAAGCAGCCCGCCATCCTGAAAAGATTAGTTGAGCAAGAAAGACTTACGTACAAAAACGCCGCGAACAGGCGCGGCGCTGGAAGGTGCGGATTCGGCAAGGAATCAGGCGTAGGTATCGATCAATGTTCCGAGCACTTCATCGGCGGCCTTGGCGACTTTCACGCCCAGCTCCGCCTGAATCTTGCCTTGGGTCATTTCAACCACGTTGCTGGCCAGGTCCGATTGCCGGCTGCGATCAACCGATCGCAGACGATCGACCTGCGCCTCGGAGGACTGGCTGGTGAGCGAACGCTCAAGGGTGGTGTTGGCGATCTGTCCGGCGGCTTGATCGACACGGTTCTGCCCTGTCTGAAGGGTGCTCAGACCGGCATAAAAAGCGGTGTTTCCTGAGATTTCCATGGGAGAACTCGTCCTTTCAAAGGATCAACAACGGCCATTGAAGCAGAGTGGCTGGCAAAACACCCGTCAAAAACACTAATGGCACAGTGCCTTGTCATAGGCAAAGCCCGCATTGCCAAACGTCAGTCCAACAGGTCCAGTTGCAAGTGCTCGGCCACGGCTTCTGCCGTCACGGCCTTGAGTTTTGGCACACGTCCCAGGCACGGCGCCGGGAGGCGCTCGGCCAGGGTGGCGAGGTTTTCTTCCAGCCGAGAGGTCTTCGGGTCGATGATGTTGGCCACCCACCCCGCCAGTTGCAAACCGTCCCGGGCGATCGCTTCGGCGGTCAACAAGGCATGGCTGATACATCCCAGCCGCACGCCGACCACCAGGATCACCGGCAGCTTCAATGCAATGGCCAGGTCCGACAGATTGTCCTGATCCGCCAAGGGTACGCGCCAGCCGCCGGCGCCTTCGATCAGGGTGAAGTCCGCTTGCAGACCCAGAATCTGCCGCATCGGCGCCAGCAACGACTGCACCGTCAACGCCACGCCCGCCTCGCGTGCCGCCAGATGGGGGGCAATGGCCGGTTCGAAGGCCATCGGATTGACCTGTGCGTAGGTCAGCGGCAGCGAACACTCCGCCAACAAGGCCAGCGCATCGGCGTTGCGCAAGCCTTTGGGCGTTACATCGCAACCGGAAGCGACCGGTTTGCCCGCCGCCGTGCTCAAACCCGCCGAACGCGCCGCATGCAGCAGCCCCGCAGCGACCGTGGTTTTACCGACATCCGTATCCGTGCCGGTGATGAAATAGGCTGCGCTCATAAGGGTTTCTCCAAAATGGCGTACACCACTTGATAACTCGCCGGCAGGCCTTGGGCCTGACGAAACTGCTCATAAGCCTCAATCAAACCCAAAATCCGCGCTCGACCGGTCAAGCCACCCGGTCGACCGGGATTGAGATTGTGCGCGCCCAGTGCCTTGAGCTCATGGGTCAGGCTGCGCACATCCGGGTAATGCAGCACATGCGCAAGGTTTTGCAGACTGACCACCCTCAAGCAACTGGTCGCACACAACTGCTGATAAACACCGAACTCCCGGAAGCGGTTGACGTGCACCATGCCATCGACCTGTCGCCAGCTGTCGCGCAGTTCAAACAACGTCCCTGTACAAAGACTAGCAAACGCAAAAATGCCACCCGGTTTCAGCACTCGATAAGCTTCACTGAGCACCGAGTCGAAATCCGCACACCACTGCACCGCCAGGCTGGAGAAGATCAGGTCGCAGGTCGAATCCTGCAGTGGCAAGCGCTCGGCATCGCCGGCGACGAAATGCGTGGCACCGCCCAATGGCCGGGCGTGATTGAGCATGCCCTCGGCGATATCCAGCGCCACACCGTGACTGCTCGGAAATTGCTCACCCAAGGCACGACTGAAATGCCCGGTGCCGCAGCCCAGATCCAGCCAACGCTGCGGTACAAAATCCCGCGGCAAGCGCCTGAGTAATTGGCTGCCGACATCACGCTGCAACTCGGCCACGCTGTCGTAGCTTTGCGCCGCGCGGGAGAAAGATGCAGCGACCTGGCGTTTGTCGGGCAAGGCGCCGGGCAGGTTGGGAAGGGATAAATCAGTCATCGCCGGACTCATGCAAAAAGGCCTGGATCGCCCCCGCCACACCGTGGGGATCTTCCAGAAGAAACGCGTGGCCGGCCTGCTCAATCAGACCGATTTCTATGTCCGGCAGCAACGCCAGTAAATCGCCCGCCGCCTCCGCCGGCACCAGCCCGTCAAGGCCGGCGAACAGATGCAGCTGCGGACCACGGAACGATTGCAGTGCCTGTCGCGTATCCACTTGCGCAAGCACTTGCAGACCGCTCAGCAGCACTGGCGCGGCAGTGTTCGGTGCGCCAGCGAGCAACAACCGCGACAATCCGCGCGGGTCTTCGGCGCCTTGGGCACAGAGCAGTGAAAAGCGTTTCAAGGTCGCGCGCGGATCGGCTGCACATCCCGCCAGAAACGCATCGAAGGTTTCCCCTGGCATGGCGGCTGACCAGTGTTCATGAGCGACAAAAGACGCGTTGCTGGCCAGAGTGAACACGCCGCAGCAGCGATCGCCACGCCGGGCCGCCAGTTCGCAGGCGAGCATGCCACCCAAAGACCAGCCGCCCAGCCAGGCGTCTTGCGGCAACGTCGCATCAAGCTCATCGAGCCACTCTTGAAGATCGCTCGACTCCAGGTCGGGCAACGGCTCGATCTCGACGCGCAAGTGCTCGTCCAGGCCGCGCAAAGCCGCGGCCAAAGGCTCCAGCGGTGAAACGCCGAGCCCCCAGCCGGGCAGCAGAATCAAACGATCACGCATGGCTTGGCTCCGGCTGCAGTTGTTGAAAACAATCGGCCAGTGCGTTTAACAATAGCTGCACCTGAGCCTCGCTGTGAGCAGCCGTCAGCGTGACCCGCAATCGGGCGCTGCCAGCAGGCACGGTCGGCGGGCGAATCGCGGTCACCATCAACCCGCGCTCGCGCAGCATTTGCGAAAGACGCACCGCGCGCCCGGCATCGCCAACCATGATCGGCTGGATCGGTGTGAAGCTGTCCATGAGTTCCAGGCCAATCTGCTCGGCACCCTGACGGAACTGGCGGATCAGCGTCTGCAAATGCTCGCGACGCCAGTGTTCACTGCGCAGCAGTTCCAGGCTTTTCAGCGTGGCGCAGGCCAGCGCCGGTGGCTGGCTGGTGGTGTAGATGTAAGGCCGGGCGAACTGGATCAGACTTTCGATCAGCTCTTCACTGCCGGCCACAAAGGCGCCCGCCGTACCGAAGGCTTTGCCGAGGGTGCCGACCAGCACCGGAACCTCTTCCTGGCTTAAACCGAAATGCTCGACGATGCCGCCACCATTGGCGCCCAGCGGTCCGAATCCATGGGCATCGTCGACCATCAACCAGGCGCCTTTGGCCTTGGCCTCCCGGGCCAGTGCTGGCAAATCGGCGATATCGCCGTCCATGCTGAACACGCCGTCGGTGACCACCAGGGTATTGCCGGTGGCTTTTTCCAGGCGTTTGGCCAGGCTCACCGGGTCGTTATGCAAATAGCGATTGAACCGCGCGCCGGACAACAGCCCCGCGTCGAGCAACGACGCATGATTGAGTCGGTCCTCGAGCACCGTATCACCCTGCCCCACCAGCGCCGTGACCGCACCGAGGTTGGCCATGTAACCGGTGGTGAACAGCAGCGCGCGCGGGCGACCGGTCAGGTCGGCCAAGGCTTCTTCCAGGGCATGGTGCGGGGCGCTATGGCCGATGACCAGATGTGAGGCGCCGCCGCCCACCCCCCACTTCGAAGCGCCGGCACGCCAGGCCTCGATCACTTGCGGATGATTGGCCAGCCCCAGGTAGTCGTTGTTACAGAACGCCAGCAACGGCTGGCCATCAACCACCACTTGCGGCCCCTGCGGGCTTTCGAGCAGCGGACGCTGGCGGTAGAGATTTTCGGCACGACGGGCAGCAAGGCGTGCGGCGAGATCGAAAGACATGCAGGCCTCGACTTTCAGATGACACAGATCCCCTGTGGGAGCGGGCGTGCTCGCGAAAGCGTCAGTCCAGTCAACATCAATGCTGAATGACAGTCAGTCTTCGCGAGCAAGCCCGCTCCCACAGGGATTTTGCATTCCCTTAGAGGAATGAACGCTGACTTCAAACCGCCGCGTTATAGAACTGCTCGCTGCTCTTCTGCTCCACCAGCGCCTGCTCGATAGCTGCCTGATGCACTTCATCGGCGTGCTCTTCGCGGGCTTCCGGCAGGATCCCCAGGCGCCCGAACAGCTGCATGTCCTTGTCGGCCTGCGGGTTGGCGGTGGTCAGCAGTTTCTCGCCGTAGAAAATCGAGTTGGCACCGGCGAAGAACGCCAGAGCCTGCATCTGCTCGTTCATGGCTTCGCGGCCGGCGGACAGGCGCACGTGGGATTGCGGCATCAGGATGCGCGCGACCGCGAGCATGCGGATGAAATCGAACGGGTCGACGTCGTCGGCATTTTCCAGCGGCGTACCGGCGACTTTCACCAGCATGTTGATCGGCACCGACTCCGGATGCTCCGGCAGGTTGGCCAGCTGGATCAGCAGGTTGGCGCGGTCGTCCAGCGACTCGCCCATGCCGAGGATGCCGCCGGAGCAGATCTTCATCCCCGACTCACGCACGTAGGCCAGAGTTTGCAGACGCTCGCTGTAGGTGCGGGTGGTGATGATGCTGCCGTAGAACTCCGGCGATGTATCGAGGTTGTGGTTGTAGTAGTCGAGGCCGGCCTTGGCCAGCGCCTCGGTCTGCTCCTGATCCAGGCGGCCGAGGGTCATGCAGGTTTCCAGGCCCAGGGCTTTCACGCCTTCAACCATCTTCAGAACGTATGGCATGTCCTTGGCCGACGGGTGCTTCCACGCCGCACCCATGCAGAAACGGGTCGAACCGATGGCCTTGGCGCGAGCGGCCTCTTCGAGGACCTTCTGCACTTCCATCAGTTTTTCTTTTTCCAGGCCGGTGTTGTAGTGACCGGACTGCGGACAATATTTGCAATCTTCCGGGCAGGCGCCGGTTTTGATCGACAACAGGGTCGACACCTGAACACGGTTGGCGTCGAAATGCGCACGGTGCACCGTCTGCGCCTGGAACAGCAGGTCATTGAATGGCTGAACGAAGAGTGCTTTGACTTCGGCCAAAGTCCAGTCATGACGCAGGGTTGCAGTGGTGCTGGCGCTCATGGGCGTTTCCTTTGAATTATGCTTTGGCATGCGGCTGGATCATGGAATGTCACAGCCGCCTCACAGATATTTCGGCATATTTAAGGAAGAGCGATGCGCTGTCAACCACAGCACAAAGGACAGGTTTACATCTGGTCAAAAAACAAACAGGCGTGTCTTTTGTGCGATGAACCCGCCGACGGCATCGTCCCTGTCTGCACGGCCTGTGAAACCGAGTTGCCCTGGCTGGGCGATCACTGCCGTACCTGCGCCCTGCCACTTCCGGCCGCGGGCCTGACCTGCGGCCATTGCCTGAAGCAGCCACCGGCCTTCGAACACGTGATCGCCCCCTGGACCTACAGCTTTCCGGTTGACAGCCTGATCACCCGCTTCAAACACAACGCAAAGTGGCCGTTTGGCCGCTTACTCGCAGAACTTCTCGCTCAATACCTGCAACATCGCTTCGAAGACGATCTGCAGCGACCCGATGCGCTGATTCCGGTACCGCTGGCCACCCGACGCCTGCGTCAGCGCGGGTTCAACCAGGCGGCGATGCTGGCCCACTGGTTGAGTGACGCACTGAGCATTCCGTGCGACGAACGGTTGCTGCTGCGAACCCAGGACACCGATGCCCAACAGGCCTTGAATGCCCAAGCGCGCCGCAAGAACTTGCGCAACGCTTTCACCCTGATACCCGATGCTGCCGTCAAAGGCCGGCACCTGGCCCTGATCGACGACGTCCTCACCACCGGTGCCACGGCCCAGGCCCTGGCCTGGCTGTTGATGGACGCCGGTGCCGCGAGGGTCGACGTCTATTGCCTGGCCCGCACGCCCAAACCCGGCGAGACACCCTGACTTGACTCACGCGTGCCAAGCCGCCACCGTCCTCTGCATCGCCACCACCCAAAGCGACTTGCCATGTCTTTGCCCACCTTGTTGTCCCAGCACATTGTCCGCCGTCCGCAGCGCATCGCCCTGCTGCAGCACATCGCCGAACAAGGCTCGATCACCCGTGCGGCAAAAAGTGCGGGGCTGAGCTACAAGGCTGCCTGGGATGCCATCGATGAGCTGAACAACCTGGCGCAGAAGCCGTTGGTGGAGCGGATTGTCGGCGGCAAGGGCGGTGGCGGTGCCCGCCTCTCCATAGAAGGCGAGCGGGTGCTGCGGCTGTACCAGAAGTTGCAAGCCTTGCAGGCCCAGGTGCTGGAAGCCGCTGAAGATGCCAGCGACCTCGACCTGCTCGGGCGCTTGATGCTGCGCACCAGCGCGCGCAATCAGTTACACGGCAAGGTAATGGCTATCGAGTCCCAGGGACGCAACGACCTGATTCGCCTCGAGGTCGCCGAAGGCTTGATCGTCGATGCGCAAATCACTCACGACAGCACCGAGCGCCTGGAGCTGCAAATCGGCACCGAAGTGGTGGCCTTGATCAAGGCCGGCTGGCTCGATGTGCTGGAGGTCGATTCAGCCGAAACGCCGGGAAACAATTGCCTGAAAGGCACCATCGAGAAGATTCTCGACGCCGACGATGGCCCCAGCGAAGTGCGCATCACACTGCCTAACGGCCTGACCCTGTGCGCACTGGACGAACCAACGCATCTGCAGGCATTGGGGCTGACCTGCGGCAAACCCGTGCGCGTGGAGTTTTCGCCCTCCAGGGTTCTGCTGGGTACGCCGCTTTAAGCAAACTGCAACAAAAGGTTCATTACTCACCATTAAGGTGTCTGCAAAACCGCAGGGAGCCTGAAATGAGCCTATTAGAAGAAAACCAGTCCACCGACCTCGAAACCATGGTCGGCCTCAGTCGTCGCAGCTTCATCAGCGCAGGTGCCCTGTGCGGCGCAGCGATGTTCCTCGGCGGCAACCTGCTGAGCCGCAGCGTGATGGCTGCCAGCGTCAGCGCCGGTAACAGCCAGTTGCTGGGCTTTGACAGCATTGCCGCCGCCACCAGCGACGCCATCACCCTGCCACCGGGCTACAAGTCCTCGGTGTTGATCAGTTGGGGCCAGCCCCTGCACAAGGACGGCCCGGCGTTCGACCCGAGCGGCAAAGGCAGCGCCGAGCATCAGGAGGCCCAGTTCGGCGACAACAACGATGGCATGAGTCTGTTCGAGTTTCCGGGCGAAAAAGACCGGGCGCTGATGGCGATCAACAACGAATACACCAACTACCGCTACCTCTACGCCCACGGCGGCATGCCGCAATCGGCGGAGGACGTGCGCAAGGCGCTGGCCTGCGAAGGTGTGTCGGTGATTGAAGTGCAGCGCAAGAACGGCCAATGGCAGTTCGTCCAGGGCTCACGCTACAACCGCCGCATTCACGGCAATGCGCCGATCAGCCTGAGCGGTCCGGCCGCCGGTCACGCACTGCTGAAGACCAGCGCCGATCCCCACGGCAAGAACGTCCTCGGCACCTTCCAGAACTGCGCCAACGGCAAGACGCCGTGGGGCACCTATCTGACCTGTGAAGAGAACTTCACCGACTGCTTCGGCAGCAGCAACGCCGAGCAGAAGTTCGACCCGGCGCAAAAACGCTACGGCGCGGTGGTGACCAGCAAAGAGATCAACTGGCACCAACACGACGAGCGCTTCGACCTGGCCAAGAACCCCAACGAACTCAACCGTCACGGCTGGGTGGTGGAAATCGATCCGTTCGATCCACAGTCGACGCCGGTCAAACGCACTGCCCTGGGCCGCTTCAAACACGAAAACGCCGCCCTGGCCGAAACCGGCGATGGCCGTGCCGTGGTGTACATGGGCGACGATGAGCGCGGCGAGTTCATCTACAAATTCGTCAGCCGCGACAAGATCGACCACAAGAACCCCAAGGCCAACCGCGACATTCTCGATCACGGCACCCTCTATGTGGCGCGTTTCGATGCAGGGGACGGCAACGCCGATCACCCGAAGGGCCGGGGTGAATGGATCGAACTGACCCATGGCAAAAACGGTATCGACGCCAGCAGCGGCTTTGCCGATCAGGCTGAAGTGCTGATCCACGCGCGTCTCGCCGCCAGTGTGGTGAAAGCCACGCGCATGGACCGCCCGGAATGGATCGTGGTCAGCCCCAAGGATGGCCAGGTCTACTGCACGTTGACCAACAACGCCAAGCGCGGCGAAGACGGGCAACCGGTGGGCGGACCGAACCCACGGGAGAAGAACGTCTACGGCCAGATCCTGCGCTGGCGCACCGAGCGCGACGATCACGCCTCACACACCTTTGCCTGGGACCTTTTTGTGGTGGCCGGCAACCCGGCCGCACATGCCGGGACGCCAAAGGCCGGCTCGTCGAACATCACGCCGCAGAACATGTTCAACAGCCCGGACGGTTTGGGCTTCGACAACGCCGGCCGCTTGTGGATCCTGACCGACGGCGATGTGAGCAACACCGGTGACTTTGCCGGCATGGGCAACAACCAGATGCTCTGCGCTGATCCGGCGACCGGCGAGATTCGCCGCTTCATGGTCGGGCCGGTGGGCTGCGAGGTGACCGGGATCAGCTTCTCGCCGGACCAGAAAACCCTGTTCGTCGGGATCCAGCACCCGGGTGAAAACGGTGGCTCGACCTTCCCCGAGCATCTGCCCAATGGCAAGCCGCGGTCTTCGGTGATGGCCATCTCGCGTGAAGATGGCGGGATCGTCGGCGCCTGATCCGGCCTCTTCGCGGGCAAGCCCGCTCCCACATTGGATTGTCGGTGCGCATGCGATCGGCGGCACACCGAAGATCTCCTGTGGGAGCGGGCTTGCCCGCGAAGGCGTCAGCCCGGACACCACACTTCTCAAGCCCAACCACTAAAACCGCGCCGTCTGCGCTACCATGCCTGGCCGGACGCAGCAGCCTGCTGCGCGCAGGAGTCAGCATGGCCCACCCGTTTGAAACCCTTACGCCAGACCTCGTGCTCGATGCCGTCGAAAGCATCGGCTTTCTCAGCGACGCGCGCATCCTGGCGCTCAACAGCTACGAGAACCGCGTCTACCAAGTCGGCATCGAAGACGCCGAGCCGCTGATCGCCAAGTTCTACCGGCCGCAACGCTGGAGCAACGAAGCGATTCTGGAAGAACACCAGTTCACCGCCGAACTCGCCGACTGCGAGGTGCCGGTTGTGGCGCCGTTGATTCACAACGGTGAAACCCTGCACGAACACAACGGTTTCCGCTTTACCCTGTTCCCCCGCCGCGGCGGCCGCGCACCGGAACCGGGCAACCTCGATCAACTGTATCGCCTGGGCCAGTTGCTCGGACGCCTGCACGCGGTCGGCTCGACCAGGCCGTTCGAGCACCGTGAAGCGCTGGCGGTGAAAAACTTCGGTCATGACTCGCTGGCCACGTTGCTCGACGGCAACTTCATCCCCCGCAGCCTGCTGCCGGCCTACGAATCGGTGGCCCGCGATCTGCTCAAGCGTGTGGAAGATGCCTACAGCAACACGCCGCACCAGAACATCCGCATGCACGGTGACTGCCACCCCGGCAACATGATGTGCCGCGACGAGATGTTCCATATCGTCGACCTCGATGACTGCCGCATGGGCCCGGCGGTACAGGACATCTGGATGATGCTCGCCGGTGATCGCCAGGATTGCCTGAGCCAGTTGTCGGAACTGATGGATGGCTACAACGAATTCCACGACTTCGACCCGCGTGAACTGGCGCTGATCGAACCCTTGCGCGCCCTGCGTCTGTTGCACTACAGCGCATGGCTCGCCCGCCGCTGGGACGATCCGGCGTTCCCCCGCAGCTTTCCGTGGTTCGGCACCGAGCGTTACTGGGGTGATCAGGTGCTGGCTCTGCGCGAACAACTGGCGGCGCTCCAGGAAGAGCCACTAAAACTCTTCTGACCCACCCTGCCCCCCCCTGTAGGAACGAGCCTGCTCGCGAAGAACGCAAGGGCAACGCGTTTATCCAGACAGCACGCGTTATCGTTAACGTCCATCGCGAGCAGGCTCGCTCCTACAGGTACTGTGTTCACAAAAGACCTACCTATTCAGTCAGGACATTCGCAGACAAATCTCCTTACAATCCCTTCTTTGTTAGCTGCCTAAGCAAGGATTCTGCATGCAAGCCGCCAACCCGCGTCGCGGGTACATTCTGGGTCTGAGTGCCTACATCATCTGGGGACTTTTCCCCCTCTACTTCAAAGCCATCGCCAGCGTGCCCGCCGTGGAAATCATCATCCACCGGGTGTTGTGGTCGGCGCTGTTCGGCGCCTTGTTGCTGATGGTTTGGAAGCATCCCGGCTGGTGGCGTGAACTGCGGGAGAACCCGCGACGCCTGGCGATCCTGGCCCTGAGCGGTGCGCTGATTGCGGCCAACTGGCTGACCTACGTCTGGTCGGTGAACAACGGCCGCATGCTGGAGGCCAGCCTCGGTTACTACATCAACCCCTTGGTGAACGTATTGCTGGGCATGCTGATCCTTGGCGAACGCCTGCGGCGCATGCAGTGGATTGCCGTAGGTCTGGCAGCTGTGGGTGTGGCGCAACAGGTCTGGCAGGTCGGCAGCTTGCCGTGGGTGTCGCTGGTGCTGGCACTGACCTTCGGTTTCTATGGGCTGATTCGCAAGCAGGCACCGGTCAAGGCACTGCCCGGCCTGGTAGTGGAAACCTGGATGCTGGTGCCGATCGCCATTGCCTGGTTGCTGTTCAACCCGACCGCCCACAGCGCTCAGGCCGAGTTCTGGGCCACGTCAGAAGCCTGGTGGCTGGTGGCAGCCGGGCCGGTCACGCTGGTGCCGCTGGTCTGCTTCAACGCGGCTGCGCGGCATTTGCCCTACACGACACTGGGCTTTCTCCAGTACCTGGCGCCGACATTGGTGCTGCTGCAAGCGGTGCTGCTGTTTGGCGAGCACCTTTCGTCCAGTACCCTGGTAGCGTTCATGTTCATCTGGGCCGGCCTCGCGGTTTACAGCGTCGATGCGTGGCTCAGTTTGCGTCGTCGCAGCTGATCAAAAAACACACAAACCTCTACAGGCCACGAATCCCGTGGCCTGCATCATTCCTTCCCAAGGTTATCCACAGCGTGATCCCCGCTGATTGTGCGCAAGTGGCTGAAACTGCTGGTTTTTTGATCAGATCCTGAAGAACCCCGGTCGGCGTGGCCTGGCGGGGTGTCTCTACAGGTTATCCACAGGCCGGTGCACGTTTAACTTGGATAACCTGATCAGGGCTCACTGCGCAGCACCAATTCGACCATCAGATCGTCGGCCAGGGTTTCCAGGCGCGATTGCAGTACGTCCAGCGACAGCGTCAGCGGAACGGCAAGAATCGCTTCGGCATGGAACAACGGCTCGCTGCTCATCGGCGCCGGGCGCACTTCGGTAACCAGCCGTTCCAGACTCACCCCCTGCTCGCTCAACAAGCGTGTGATGTCACGCACGATCCCCGGGCGATCATTGCCCACCAATTCCATCGCGATCGGCTTCCAGGTGCAGGATTGTTCGATGCTGCTTTCGGCGATCAATACGCGAATGCCCTGGGTGGACAAGCCTTGCAGGGCATCGACCAATTCGTCATAGGCCTCGGCCGGTACCCCCACCCGCAGAATGCCGGCGAATTGTCCGGCCATGCGCGACATGCGGCTTTCCAGCCAGTTGCCGCCGTGCTCGGCAATGCATTGGGCAATGCGCTCGACTTGCCCGGGCTTGTCCGGTGCGAAAACGGTGAGTACGAGGTGGTCCATGGCGCAGCCCTCTGGTCATGATTTTCGTTACAGAGAACCAAGTATAGGCAAGGGTTGGAAGGTGCCTGGGCAGATCCGGAATCAAAGGTGTATCGACTGCCCCCTTCGCGGGCAAGCCCGCTCCCACAGGGTCATGCGCTGTCCTTGTGGGAGCGGGCTTGCTCGCGAATGGATGCACCGCCGAACTGACTGACCCGAGAAATCGTGTACAACTTTTGATATTTAACTGGAACAATCCACTGTTTTTTTGAGAACATCCTGTTCCGCGCCGTGACCGCAATGCGTCATGGGGTCGCAGAACGACGTGATTAGTCTAATTTTCACAACCGCAATTCATCATGTAGTATGCCGCAGCGCGCACTACATAACGTTGGATCGATGTCTGCCGCAGGCCCGTTCGCAACCCTGAAAGCCCTGTCAGCAAGGCCTCAAGCCGTTGATTGGTCCCAACCCAGCCGCCCGTCATGGGCATGTACTGGCAGAGGGGTTTGTGGTTTAAATGGCCAAGGCTTCATTGTTAATTTGAAGAGCTGAAAAGCGAAATAGCTGAGCAGAGTGAGGCAAGCAATGACTGAACACGTTCAAGTCGGTGGCCTGCAGGTCGCCAAAGTCCTGTTCGACTTCGTGAACAACGAAGCCATTCCCGGTACCGGCCTCACCGCCGATAAGTTCTGGGCCGGTGCCGACAAGGTCATCCATGACCTGGCGCCGAAGAACAAAGCCCTACTCGCCAAACGCGATGATTTCCAGGCTCGTATTGATTCCTGGCACCAGGAACGTGCCGGTCAGGCGCACGACGCCGCGGCCTATAAAGCCTTCCTGCAAGACATCGGTTATCTGCTGCCAGAAGCGGCCGATTTCCAGGCAACGACGCAAAACGTCGATGACGAAATCGCCCGCATGGCCGGCCCGCAGCTCGTGGTGCCGGTGATGAACGCCCGCTTCGCGCTCAACGCCTCGAACGCCCGCTGGGGTTCGCTGTACGACGCGCTCTACGGCACCGACGCCATCAGCGAAGCCAACGGTGCGGAAAAAGGCAAAGGCTACAACAAGGTGCGCGGTGACAAGGTCATCGCCTTCGCCCGTGCCTTCCTCGACGAAGCGGCGCCATTGGCGGCCGGCTCCCACGTCGATTCCACTGGCTACAAGATCGTCGATGGCAAACTGGTGGTTGCCCTTAAAGGCGGCAGCAACACCGGCCTGCGCAACGACGCTCAACTGATCGGCTTCCAGGGTGATGCCGCGGCACCGACCGCGATCCTGCTGAAAAACAACGGCCTGCATTTCGAAATCCAGGTCGACGCCAGCACCCCGGTCGGCCAGACCGACGCGGCCGGCGTCAAAGACATCCTGATGGAAGCCGCACTGACCACCATCATGGACTGCGAAGACTCGGTTGCCGCCGTCGACGCCGATGACAAAGTGGTGATCTACCGCAACTGGCTCGGCCTGATGAAGGGCGATCTGTCGGAAGCCGTCGCCAAGGGCGGTCAGACCTTTACCCGTACCATGAACGCCGACCGCACCTACACCGCGGTCGATGGCAGCGAACTGAGCCTGCACGGTCGTTCGTTGCTGTTCGTACGCAACGTTGGTCACCTGATGACCATCGACGCGATCCTCGACAAAGATGGCAATGAAGTGCCGGAGGGCATTCTCGATGGCCTGGTGACCTGCCTGTCGGCGATCCACAACCTCAACGGCAACAGCTCCCGCAAGAACAGCCGCACCGGCTCGGTCTATATCGTGAAGCCGAAGATGCACGGCCCTGAAGAAGCCGCGTTCACCAACGAGCTGTTCGGTCGCATCGAAGACGTGCTGGGCCTGCCACGCAATACCCTGAAAGTCGGGATCATGGACGAGGAGCGTCGTACCACGATCAACCTCAAGGCCTGCATCAAGGCGGCGAGCGAGCGTGTGGTGTTCATCAACACCGGTTTCCTCGACCGCACGGGCGATGAAATCCACACCTCCATGGAAGCCGGCCCGATGGTGCGCAAGGCGGACATGAAGGCGGAAAAATGGATCGGCGCCTACGAGAACTCCAACGTCGATATCGGTCTGAGCACCGGCCTGCAAGGTCGCGCGCAGATTGGTAAAGGCATGTGGGCCATGCCGGACCTGATGGCAGCGATGCTCGAACAGAAAATCGCTCACCCGCTGGCCGGTGCCAACACTGCCTGGGTACCTTCGCCGACCGCCGCTGCACTGCACGCACTGCACTACCACAAGGTTGACGTGTTCGCCCGTCAGGCCGAACTGGCCAAACGTGCCCATGCATCGGTAGACGACATCCTGACCATCCCGCTGGCGGTGAACCCGCAGTGGACCGCCGAACAGATCAAGAACGAACTGGACAACAACAGCCAGGGCATTCTCGGTTACGTGGTGCGCTGGATCGACCAGGGCGTCGGTTGTTCGAAAGTGCCGGACATCAATGACGTCGGCCTGATGGAAGACCGTGCCACGCTGCGTATTTCCAGCCAGCACATCGCCAACTGGCTGCGCCATGGCATCGTCACCGAAGAGCAGGTAATGGAAAGCCTCAAGCGCATGGCGCCGGTGGTTGACCGGCAGAACGCCGGCGACTCGCTGTACCGTCCGCTGGCCCCGAACTTCGACAGCAACATCGCCTTCCAGGCGGCGGTCGAACTGGTGGTCGAAGGTACCAAACAGCCGAACGGCTACACCGAGCCGGTCCTGCACCGTCGTCGTCGCGAGTTCAAGGCCGCCAATGGCCTGTAACTGAGCGCCTGCGCCGGACATGAAAAAGCCCTGATCGAAAGATCAGGGCTTTTTTGTTTGATTTGTGGGAGCGGGCTTGCTCGCGAAAGCGGTGCATCTGCCAAAAAATACTCGACTGACACTACGTATTCGCGAGCAAGCCCGCGCCCACAGGGTTTGTGCAGTGTTTACCGGCTTGGACTAAGGCTCCATCCCAAGCTCATGCTTGACCAGCTCCAGCAGCTTGTCGGCGTCAATCGGTTTGAGCAGAAAGTCCACCACACTCAAATGCATCGCGGCGATCGCATCTTTTACGTCGGCATCGCCCGAGACGATGATGACCGGCAACGCCGCCCGTACCGACTCGCGCACCTGTCGGATCAGCTCCAGACCGTCGACATGCCCCATGCGCAGGTCGGTAATCATCAGTCCGATCGAAGGTTTCTCTTCCAGCATCTTGAGTGCCGCTTCGCCACTGGCCGCGCTCAGACAGCGAATACCGTCCAGTGCCAGGATCCCTGACAGCAGGTCCCGGGCGTCCTTATCGTCATCGACAATCAGCACGCGTTGCGGTGGCAGGTCAGGTTCCAGCATGACGGCACTCAGCGCTTCGCGCTCGGCGTCGCTCAAAATATCGTGGTCGGACATGGCGTTCTCTACATGTTCTATTCAATTCCCTAGCACAGTTATGAGACATCGCTAAGCTGACCACCAATGTGCACTCCGACACATAATTTTCCAATAGGGGGGCCGAGAGGTTTTTCGCACACTTGCGTAGGATTTTTCCGACATTTCAGGGCGCTAACGGCCTACCTAGACTTACGTCCAATGGGCACCCCGGTTACAGGGGGCGACCATGTCCGGGTCATCCGACTACAACAATTCAAAAAAGACTGCGGTAATGGTTATGAGTAAAGCGGACGCCTTCACACAGGCAGGGAAAACCGCGGTGTTGCAGAACATCCAGGGCACGTTGCAATTCCTTCAGCGCTTCCCGCCTTTCAACCAGATGGAACACGCGCACCTGGCGTATCTGGTCGAGCAATGTCAGCTGCGCTTTTACGCCCCCGGCGAGAGCATCATCAAACCCGCCGACGGCCCGGTCGAGCACTTCTATATCGTCAAGCAAGGCCGGGTCGTGGGCGAGCGTCCGGATACGGCAAAAGGTGGCATCGAAACAGTCTTCGAGATCGCCACCGGTGAATGTTTTCCCCTCGCGGCGTTGCTGGGTGAACGGGCCACCCGTACCGAGCACCTCGCCGGCGAAGACACCTTTTGCCTGCAGCTGAACAAGCCGGCATTCATCCGCCTGTTTTCGCTATCGGACACCTTCCGCAACTTCGCCCTGCGCTGCGTCAGCAGCCTGCTGGATCAGGTCAACCAGCAAGTGCAGCAAAAAGCCGTGGAAACCCTCGGCACCCAATATTCGCTCAATACCCGACTGGGTGAATTGGCCATGCGCCACCCGGTGTCATGCGCCCCGCAGACACCTTTGCGTGAAGCCGTGACGTTGATGCACGAACAACAGGTCGGCAGCATCGTGGTGGTCGATGAACTCAAGGCTCCATTGGGGATTTTCACCCTGCGCGACCTGCGTCAGACCGTGGCCAACGGCAGCAGTGATTTCAACGAAGCCATCGAAGGGCACATGACCCGGGCGCCGTTTTTCCTGTCGCCGGACCACAGTGCATTCGACGCGGCGATTGCCATGACCGAGCGTCACATCGCCCATGTCTGCCTGGTCAAGGACCAACGCTTGTGCGGCGTGGTTTCCGAGCGCGATCTGTTTTCCCTGCAACGGGTCGACCTGGTGCACCTGGCGCGCACCATCCGCAACGCACCGAAGGTGGAAAACCTGGTGGCGCTGCGGGGCGAAATCGGCCAACTGGTCGAGCGCATGCTGGCCCATGGCGCGTCTTCGACGCAGATCACCCACATCATCACCCTGCTCAACGATCACACCGTGTGCCGGGTGATCGAACTGACCCTCGCCGAAAGAGGTGATCCCGGCGTGCCATTCAGTTGGCTGTGCTTCGGCAGTGAAGGCCGTCGCGAGCAGACCCTGCACACCGATCAGGACAACGGCATTCTGTTCGAAGCCAGGGATGCAGCCCATGCCGCCGAGATACGCGGCAAGTTGTTGCCCATCGCCCAGCAGATCAACCAGAGCCTGGCGCTGTGCGGCTTCACCTTGTGCAAGGGCAATATCATGGCCGGCAACCCCGAGCTGTGCCTGTCCCGGGCCGAATGGGCGCGGCGCTTTGCGGCGTTCATCCGCGAGGCCACCCCGGAGAACCTGCTGGGTTCGAGCATCTATTTCGATTTGCGCGTGGTCTGGGGCAGCGAGCAAGGCTGCGAGCAGTTGCGTCGGGGCATTCTCGATCAGGTCGGTGACAACCGTTTGTTCCAGCGCATGATGGCCGAGAATGCGCTGCGCAATCGCCCGCCCGTAGGGCGTTTGCGCGAGTTCGTGCTGACGCGCAAAAATGGCGAGAAGGCCACCCTGGACCTGAAGATCCAGGGCTTGGCTCCGTTTGTCGATGGCGCCCGACTACTGGCCCTTGCCCATGGCATCGAGGCCAATAACACGCTGGAGCGTTTTCGCCAATTGGTCGCCAAAGAGATCATCGAACCCCTGGACGGCGCCGCGTACGAAGAGGCCTATCACTTCATCCAGCAAACCCGCATGCAGCAACATCAATTACAGACCCGGGAGAATTTTCCCTACTCGAACCGGGTCGATCCCGACAGCCTCAATCACCTGGACCGACGCATCCTGCGTGAGTCCCTGCGTCAGGCCCAACGCCTGCAGAGCAGCCTGACCTTGCGGTATCAGTTATGAGCCTGTTTTCATGGCTGCGCCCGCCGAGCCCCACCCTGCCCGCCGACCTGCAACATCGCCTGGAACGCTTGCCGGCCGTTCCCGCCTTGGGCGAATGCAGCCTGCGTGAGCAGCGCTGGGTGGTGCTCGATCTGGAAACCACCGGGCTGAACCTGAACAAAGACCATGTGCTTTCGATTGGCGCGGTAGCGATCGAGGACGGGGCCATCGACTTTCGCCAGCAGTTCGAACGCACCTTGCAATATCGGCAAGTAAAACTCGGCCCCAGCGTGCTGATCCACGGCATTGGCCCCAGCGCCATTGCGGCGGGCAGCGATCCCGCAGAAGCGCTGCTCGACCTGATGGAGTACCTCGGTGACAGTCCGGTACTGGCCTTCCACGCGCCGTTTGACCAGCACATGCTCAGCCGTGCGCTGAAAGATCATCTGGGTTTCAAGTTGCAGCATCCGTTTCTGGACGTGGCGGACATTGCACCGCTGCTATGCCCCCAGGCGCACTTTCGCGAGGCCGGGCTGGACGACTGGATCGACTGGTTCAAACTCGAAGTCTTCGAACGTCACCACGCCAGCGCCGACGCCCTGGCCACCGCTGAACTGGCGCTGATCCTGTTCAGCCGCGCGCGGCAGCAGCAGATTCATAGCCCGCTGAATTTGCAACAGCGCTTGAGTCAGTGGAAGCGGCGGCAACAAGCCCCGTCCTTCTAGTCTTCGGCGCCTGCTCTGGCCTCATCGCGGGCAAGCCCGCTCCCACAGGAGTACCGAACCCCCTGTGGGAGCGGGCTTGCCCGCGATGAACGATGACGCGGTCTCCCGACCAACGCCGATTGCGGACCTCCCGCGCCTCTGCCACAATCGCGAACAATTCTCGTTAGTTAACACTTCCCAAGCGGTGATGCGGCGTGTCGTCAGTCCCAAGCCCTCAAAGTGAACTCGTCGGTGCGTTATATCGCGACCATCGCGGTTGGCTATTGGCCTGGCTTCGACGCAATGTCGCCTGCCCACAGCGGGCCGAAGACCTGAGCCAGGACACGTTCGTGCGCTTGCTGGGCCGCGAGGAACTGAAGGAACCACGCGAACCGCGGGCATTCCTGGTGGCCATCGCCAAGGGCCTGCTGTTCGACTATTTCCGTCGCGCCGCGCTGGAGCAGGCTTACCTCACCGAGCTGATGCTGATTCCCGAAGCCGAACAACCGTCGGCGGAAGAACAGCAGATGATCCTCGAAGACCTGAAAAACATCGACCGTTTGCTCGGCAAGCTTTCCACCAAGGCCCGGGCGGCGTTCCTCTACAACCGTCTCGACGGTCTTGGCCACGCAGAAATCGCCGAGCGCCTGGGGGTATCGGTGCCGCGGGTACGCCAGTACCTGGCCCAGGGCATTCGCCAGTGCTATATCGCGCTATATGGTCAGCCGACATGAACCCGCTCGGTTCCAAACCGGTATCGGCCAACGTGCTGGACGCAGCGATTGCCTGGCAGTTGTCCATGGATGGCGCCAACCCGGTAGAGCGCGAAGAATTCGCCAAGTGGCACGCTGCCCACGAAGAGCACGCCCGTGCCTGGCGCCAGTTGGGCATGCTCGACCAACGCTTCAGCGCAGCCAGTGGCCCGGCTCGCACTGCCCTGCTGCAATCGCGCGAAGGCATCCGCCGACGGGTGCGCAAACTCGGCAATGGCGTGGCGAGCGTGGTGGCCGTGATCGGCCTGGCGCTATTTGCCGGGCCACGTTACCTGCCGATCGATTACTGGCTGGCCGACCAGCGCACCGCTGTTGGCGAGCAGCGCACCCTGCGCCTGGCGGATGGCACGCTGGTCAATCTCAACACCCACAGCGCCCTGGATGTGCGCTTCGATGAGAAGCAGCGGCGCATCGTGCTTCAGGAAGGCGAAATCCTGGTTGAAACCGGTCATGGCGATCCCCGGCCGTTCATCGTCGAAACCCGTGAAGGCAGCATGCGCGCGCTGGGTACGCGGTTTCTGGTCAAGCGTGAAGAAGAAGGCACACGCCTGAGTGTGTTGCAGTCGGCGGTGGCGGTTCACCCCGAGTCCAGCCCGGATGAACAGATTCTGCGCGAAGGCCAGCAGGTGTTGATCCGCAATAACGGCCTGGGTCCGGTTCTGGCCGTCAATTTCGGCGCGGATGCCTGGACCCGCGGCATGCTGGTGGTGGACAACACGCGGCTGGAAGATCTGGTGCATGAAATCGGCCGTTATCGACCCGGTTACACAGGCGTCGCGCCGGAAGTCGCCGACCTGCGCATCACTGGCAGCTTCCCGCTGCGCGATACCGACCTGGCGCTCAATGCCCTGCTGCCGACCCTGCCGGTGCAGATTGAACAGCACACGCAGTGGTGGGTGAAGGTAGTAGCCAAGGCCGAAACAAAGCCCTGAATCCGCACACAGAACCCTTCAATGCTTATTGAATAACTGAATAGAAATTATTTTCATCCAGCCCTATCACTTTCTGATTCTCGTTCGGCACACAGGCAATTGAGAAATATTTCCATTCAGGAGCCGCTGTATGTCCCGTTCGCTGAACACCCTGTTGCGCCCCGGTTTGCTGGCGGTCGCCGTTGCCCTTTGCACCCCTTTGGCGAGCAGCCAACTGGTCGCCGCTGAACAGGCGTCAAGCGTTCGCGCCTACAACCTGCCAGCCGCACCACTGGCCAGCACCCTGAACCAGATCGCCAGCCAGGCGGGCCTGGCCTTGTCGTTGAACCCATCCCTGGCGACAGGCAAAACCTCGGCACCAGTCAACGGCCAGTTCGACGCCGCTGGCGCCCTGCGCGAGGCCCTGCGCGGCACCGGGCTGCAACTGGAGCAAAGCAGTGCCGGCACCTACAGCCTGGTGGCCGTGCCCGAGGGTGTGATGGCTCTGCCGGCAACCAGCGTGATTGGCGTGGAAGACGCTGAAAGCGCCTGGGGTCCGGTGCAAGGCTACGTGGCCAAACGGACCGCCGCCGGCACCAAGACCGATACCGCGCTGGTCGAGGTACCGCGCTCGATTTCGGTCGTCACTCGCGAGCAGATGGACGACCGCAACGCGCATACCCTTGACGCCGCCGTGCGCTACCTGCCGGGCATCACCGCCAGCAGCTACGGCAGCGACACCCGCGCTGACTGGCTGCGCGTGCGTGGTTTCGAGCCGACTCAGTTCCTCGACGGCCTGCCCCTGCCAAAAGGCGTCTACGCCAACCCGAAACAGGAAACCTGGAACCTCGACCGCCTGGCCTTGCTGCGCGGCCCGGCCTCGTCCGTGTACGGCCAGACCCCGCCAGGCGGCCTGCTGGACATGGTCAGCCGTCGCCCGAGCGCCGAAGCCAGCAGCGAAATCCAGCTGCAGTACGGCAGCGACAACCATCGCCAGATCAACTTCGCCAGCACCGGCAAGATCGACGACGAAGGCCGGTTTCTCTATGGCGTGAGCGGCGTGGTGCGTGACGGCGGAACCCAGATCGACCATATCGATGACAAGCGCTACAACATTGCGCCAAGCCTGACCTGGAACATCGACGAAGACACCCGCTTCACCCTGCTGACGCAGTTCACCCGTGACGATACCGGCGTTACCAGCCAGTTCTATCCGATTCAGGGCACCAAGATCGACATGCCGTTCGGCAAGATCTCGCACCACAAGAACCTGGGTGATCCGGACTACGATTTCTACGACCGCACCTATTACGCACTGGGTTATGCCTTTGAACATCGCTTGAACGATGTATGGCAGTTCCGCCAGAACCTGCGCTACACCAAGTCGGACCTGTCGTTCCAGACGGTCACCGTCAACAGCTACTTTCCCTCCATCGGATTTGTCGTAGACGATGAAGGCAACACCGGGCGCGGCACGACCAATGTCGACGAAGACATCAGCCAGTTCGCCGTGGACAACAACTTCCAGGCCGACTTCGCCACCGGCGACATTAATCACACGCTGTTGATCGGCCTGGACCACCAGCGCAGCAACACCAACTACACCTCGATCTTTGGCACCGCACCTTCCATCAACGTCAACGATCCGGTCTATGGCTTGCCGATCACCCGTCCACCACGCTCCTCGGCGTTTTATGACTATGACCAGAAGACTTACCAGACCGGTCTGTACGTCCAGGATCAAATGGCCCTCGACCAATGGCGCCTGACCCTCGGTGGCCGTGAAGACTGGGTCCATACCGGCACCAAATTCTTCAACAAGGGTGATGCCACCAACACCCAGCGCGACAAGAACTTCAGCGGCAACGCGGCGATCAGCTATGTGTTCGACTCGGGCTTCGTGCCTTACTTGTCCTACGCCGAATCGTTCCAGCCGGCCAGCAATGCTGTCGCCTCGCCGACCGATTCGTTCAAGCCGACCAAAGGCAAGCAGTGGGAACTGGGTATCAAGTACCAGCCACCGGGCAGCAACACACTGCTGACGGCCGCTGTGTATGAGCTGACCCAGAAAAACGTTGCCGTCACCAACAATGTGGGCAACGTGACGGTCACCAGCCAGACCGGCGAAGTGAGAGTCAAAGGCCTGGAGCTGGAAGCCGTTTCCGACGTGACCGAAAACCTGAAGGTCACCGCCGCCTACACCTTGGCCAGGTCCGAAGTGCAAGATGGCGCATTCAAGGGCAATCGCCTGCAACTGATGCCTAACCAGCAAGCATCGGTATGGGGCGACTACACCTGGCACAACGGCGTGCTCGACGGCTTCGGCATCGGCGCCGGCGCGCGCTACACCGGCAACACTTACGGCGACGAGGCCAACACCTGGCCGGGCAAGGCCGACGCCTATACGGTGTTCGACGCCGCGGTACACTACGACCTCGGTCGCCTGGACAACAGCCTCAAGGGCGCTTCGCTGGCCGTTAACGCAACCAACCTGTTCGACAAGGACTACATCTCGACTTGCGACAGCTTCTACTGCTACTACGGCGACCAGCGCAGTGTCGTCGCCAGTGCAACCTACAAGTGGTAACACATTGAGCTGATACGCCCAATGACCAGGCCGTCCTTCGTGGACGGCTTTGGTTTTTCTGAAGGCTATGAAATGAAAAGTAAAACAATTCGCCGCTGGTCCGCTGTTCATACCTGGACCAGCCTGGTTTGCACGGTGTTCCTGTTGCTACTGGCACTGACCGGCCTGCCGTTGATCTTCCATCACGAGATCGACCACCTCCTCGGTGATGCGGCCGAGCTCAAGCAGATGCCGGCAGACACCCCGCGGCTTGATCTGCAGCAGCTGGTAGCGGCGGCTGAAAAGCATCGCCCTGGCGAAGTCATGCAGTATTTCGGCTTCGAGGACGACGAACCCAATGCCGCGATTGCGATCATGGCCCCTACCGCCGGCACCGAGCCCAATTCGTCCCACACCTTCATGCTCGACGCCCGTACCGGCGAGGCTCTGGAGATGCCGTCGGCCAACGGTGGTTTCATGATGGTCATGCTGCGCCTGCACGTGGACATGTTTGCCGGCTTACCGGGCAAGCTGCTGTTGGCGTTCATGGGCATTCTGTTCGTGGTGGCGATCGTCTCCGGCACCGTCTTGTACCTGCCATTCATGCGCCGCCTGAAGTTCGCCACCGTGCGCCAGGACAAATCCACCCGCCTGCGCTGGCTCGACCTGCATAACCTGATCGGCGTCGTGACCTTGACCTGGGCCCTGGTGGTCGGCGTGACCGGCGTGATCAGTGCCTGCGCCGACCTGATCATTGCCGCCTGGCGCAACGACAGCCTGAGCGCGATGGTCGCGCCGTACCGTGATGCGCCACCGCTGACGCACCTGGCGCCGGCCACCCGTCTGCTCGACATCGCCAAGGACGTCGCACCGGGCATGCAGCCGGACTTCATCGCCTTCCCCGGCACGCGGTTTTCCAGCGAGCACCATTACGCGGTGTTCATGAAAGGCAGCACGCACCTGACTTCGCACCTGCTGACACCGGTGCTGATCGACGCCAGCACCCTGCAAGTCACTGCCGTAGCCGAGCGACCCTGGTACATGGATGCCATGGGCATGTCGCAACCGCTGCACTTCGGCGACTACGGCGGCATGCCGATGCAAATCCTCTGGGCGACCCTGGATGTGCTGACCATCATTGTGCTCGGCAGCGGAGTCTACCTGTGGGTGGTGCGGCGCAAGGCTGCCAAGCCTGTGCTGGAAAAAGCGGAGAACGTGGCATGAAGCCCCGGCAGTCGAATTTCTGGAAGGTCTTTGCCATTCCCATCGTCATCGCGGTGCTCAGCGCGGCAGGGCTGTTCGCCGCGTTGCTCGGGGATGGTGTGTGGGACTCGCTGAGCTGGGTGGGGCTGGGCATCCCGGCTGTGCTGGCCCTGCGCGGCCTCCTGCAACACCGCTGACCCCCTGTAGGAGCGAGCTTGCTCGCGACGGTCGTCAACGATAACGCGGGGAACCTGACACCCAGCGGCGTTCTCAAGTCCATCGCGAGCAAGCTCGCTCCTACAGGGGTGTTTGCCATCTTGAGCTATCGCCCCAACACGCTATGCTGCCCGACACTGCCACCGATCGAGACGCTGCCATGTCCGCCCCGAGCATGACCCTGTACCACAACCCGCTCTCTCCCTTCGTTCGCAAAGTCATGGTGCTGCTGCACGAAACCGGTCAACAGGACCGCGTGGCGCTGCAGACCAGCGTCCTCACCCCGGTGACCCCGGACCTGACCCTGATCGACGACAACCCCCTGAGCAAAATCCCGGCCCTGCGCCTGGCCGATGGCAATGTCATCCATGACAGCCGGGTCATCCTCGACTACCTCGATCAGCAGCACGTCGGCAACCCGCTGATCCCCCGCGAAGGCTCGGCCCGCTGGCGGCGCCTGACCCTCGCTTCCCTTGCCGACGGGATCATGGACGCGGCCGTGCTGGTGCGCTACGAAGTCGCCCTGCGTGCCCCGGAGAAACACTGGGACGAATGGCTCGACGGCCAGCGCGACAAGATCCGCCGCGCCCTGGCCCTGCTGGAAAAAGACGCGATTGCCGAGCTGACCAGCCACTTCGACGTGGCCGCGATCAGCGTGGCCTGTGCCCTGGGTTACCTGGACCTGCGCCATCCGGATCTGGATTGGCGCACGGCAAATCCGCAACTGGCGGCGTGGTACTTCGAGGTGAGTCAGCGGCCTTCGATGCTTCAGACCCGGCCGTCGGGTTGATTTCCAATCAGTAGAAAGCAGAGCCCCGGACCTAAACTGGCCACAAGAATCAGTAATCCGGTTCAGGCTCGGGCATCGGGTTACTATTACGTCTAAACAAATTCCTGAGCGCTCCTCCGCCAACAAGCATCGCCGTCATCGAGAAGGAATCAGCATTGTAGAACAGGGCTCTGGATCGATACTGTGGATCCGTTTCAATACCGCGGGCTAGTGTTGACAGATTTGCTGTGCCAAAAATATCAATTAGCTCTCGATCACTAATTTTTTTATCCGCGACGAGCGCTGTCAGTTTCCTTACAATGTCTAATGGGCTGCCTTCCAAACCTTTGCTAGCAACTTCGGCCTCGTACTTTAACTCACCCAATAAATCGTGGTAATTCTCCTTTGACAATGCCGCCTCTGAATAATAGTAAAAGTCATGCGTATTAAGCACTAAATGTGAGACCTCATGAATAAGCGTCGTAGCCAAATTAAGTGTCTTTTTTTCGTCCTGCACTGCCTTCGCAGTTAAAAATACGCGCTTGTGTTTATCTTGAGGAAACACAAAAGCTAGCGTTGAATTTTTTTTCTGGGCAGAATCCAAAAACACAAATTGATCTCTGTTACTTCCAGAAATGTATGAAACGAACTCTCCCCTTAGTTTCTTATACCAATTAATCAATGCAGGCTTGAAGCCAATACCGATTCCTTTCCCGTATACATCATCCAGCCTGGCGTCCATCGTTGAGCCACTTTCCAGCTCAGTGATAGTTTGGTTTAGTACGCGTTGAGCTGCATCTAGCCCTCGTTCGAGGAGTAGGTTTGTTGATGGTGTTAGCTGTGCGCGACCACGACCAAGAATCCTGTAGCCGAGAACTTGCTCAACGGCAATTTCATCTACATCACCAGCACCACTATATAAGCCAAACTCATCCCGAAGGACGACCGGGTTATTACGAACCATTTTATAAAAGTTCAACCCATCAACACCCCACGCCGGATCAGGATTAATCCACCGCCCCAACCAAGTCGCATAATAACGAAACCCATAATAATAAAGTCCAGTTGCATCCAGCTCCTTGCCAGAGTAACGCACAAACTTATATTTAACCTCCACTTGGGAGCGCCCCATCCACCAGGCAGTCCCTCCATAAGGGTAATACCCTTCATAGCTTATCAAGTCAGCCTCTTCATCCAGCTCCAACGCACTACTACCCAAAAGGTCATCGAGGCTATAACGAAGTTGATCTTCTGAAATCCCAGAGGGCCGACCCTCTTTCCAATGTAATAGCCGAACAGAACTGCGTCCGGCCTGCGTCGTGATCACATGCAATACTTCGTCATCGGTATCTGCCCCTTCGGTGCGAATTTCCAGACCAGGCAAATACCGTACCTGCACCTTTCGAGTCACATTTGCCGCCAGCAAAGTGCGCAGTTTGCGAACCCGCAAACCTGCACTGTCATAGAGGTATCGTTCGCTATCGTTCTCAGCACCTGGCCGATGGACCAGGATCACTTCCGCCAGTTGGTTGCGCGCCGTCCAGCGCATCAGTTGACCTGGAACCAGCACCTTGAGATTTCCGTTGCTGTCGAAGCTCGCACCAAAATCCGGCTCCTTGCCTTCAACTCGAGCCAGGCCACGATTACTGTCAGGCGCAATGTCCATGAAATGGCTCGGCCTATCGCTATGACGTTGTTCGATCCTGTTGCCGCCTGCGTCATAGCTCCACCTTTGCAGGTAGTTCTGCAGTCGACTGGGGTCCACGGGTGAAATTAATCCTGGCAACCCAGGACCATTGGCCACTGATGCCACTTCACGACCGGTGGCACTGATCAGTTGATAAAGGGAGTCGTAGCAGTAACGGTTGATCGGATCAACGCGCTGGTTGGCAAACCAGATGACGGGCTGGGACTGATCGTCCATGGAAATAACGTTGCCCACCGGATCATAGTCGTACCGCAGGTCTTGCAGAACGCGTCCACCTTTGCGGGCCGACAACTGCCGCATACGGTCGTCAGCAGGATCATAGGTCCACATGCTTATGACGCCGTTTCCTGCCTTTTCCTGTTCTATCTTGCCAGAGGCGTTATACATCTGATCGCTAACCAGGAGGCGCTCATCCTTGCCGGCCACAACCAACCAGGCAGCCTTCAACTGACCGGCCAGATCGTGTCGATAACGCCGGACGTGCCCGGCGGCGTCAATCTGCAGAAGGGACTCCCCCAGCGCGCTGTACTGCCACCGAGTGCTGTAGGTTTTGTCGGCGTCCGGTTCAAGCAGAGCATCCTGCTCATCCTCGTTAGCGGGCCAGCCGGCGTGTTCGAACTCGGATAGAAAGCGGCGAGACTCTTCAAGCGGTGCTCCTTGCAGACCAAAGTAAGTCACGGCACGAACCCCCGCCGTATCCGCATGACGAATCAGTTGGCCGCATTGATTTCGCCGACTGAACTCGGGCCCGCACGATCCATAGTAAAAACGTTCAATGCACAGCGCCGGGCCGTGAGCAGTCGATTGCTCAATGTTCAAGGGCCGCCTCATCCCATCAAACTCAAAGCAGGACGTATTCCCCATGCCATCCCAATGTTGGCGTACTTGGCCAGTCTCATCCTGCAAGGAAAGGCGCCAACCCGCATCAACACTCTGGGCCAATAGCACTGCCCCGGACAGGCTGTTCACGCGGGTGACCGCATCCACGCCAACTCCCTCAGCGCCCAGGCGCGGGTCCTGGCTCGCGACCAAGTGTTCGGACACGGAATAAATTTGTCGGGTAGTCCGCGAGGAGGGACGGGTCACAGAATCGGGTGTCTGGTGATAAACCACAGTCGCTACCGCGAGGCCACGCGGGTCGATCAGGGAAAGTTGGGGTGTATGTCGGTGTACAACAGAAGCGATTTCCATTCTTGGGCCCTCTACGCTGATCGCTCAAGGCTAGATGAACACCCAGAGGGGGCGCCTTGCCGATCGTCTGGACTATCAGAATTGATAGTCCAGGAACAGGCTCATGAATGGGTGACCTTCTCGCCTTGCAGGGCGAAAATCAGGGTGTCGGCAATGGCCGCTTCGTCTTCGACAATCAGGATATGAGGCATGGCGTCCGAGCCCGGCAGGGATGTGGGCGAACGGTGCCCCAAGCCTCACACCCCGTCAATCAGCAATCGGGCTTGTCCGCCGTGAACCGCCTTGCCGGGTTCACTGCCGCACCGAACTCGCGCAACGCCTTGGCGCCGATCAGCAACGGGTAGTTGAAGCTGCTGCGGTCCGTGAGGTTGACCTCCACGGTGCGCTTGACGTTGCCCAGGCACAGCTCCAGATCGACCACCGGACGCTTGCTCGGCGCTACAACTTCGCTGTCCTCCTCGTCCTCTTCAGAGCGGGTCTTGATCTTGCTGATTCGCGCGACCTTGTGTTCGTAGACCTGGTTGCCCGCATCCTTGGTGGCCAGGCGGAAACGCACCCAGTCTTCGCCGTCACGCTTGAAGGTTTCGATGTCCTTGGCCGACAGCGATGCGGTCAGGGCGCCGGTGTCCATTTTCGCCTTGAGGACTTGCCCGCCGATTTCCGGCAGGGCGATGTATTCGTAACGCCCGTACAGGGTCGGCTCTGCGGCCATGACCGGCAAAGCGATGAGGGAGAGCACTGCAAGGAGGGATTTCACGTAATGGGCTTCCATAAGAGTGAACTGCCGGATTTTAGACCGTTGTTCGCTTGATCGTTCCCCCAAGGTTACCGACCCGGAGGTGAAACATTCGTCACCCCCGATTTGGCCTGTCGCCCGAAGCTGCTTATCATGGCGCGCCCAACCGCTTCCACGAGTGACTTATGCGCCGCCTGCTCACCGGCTGTTTCGTGACCCTGCTGCTTCTGCTCAACACCCTGGTCCTGATCGGGCCATTGCTGGTGTTTGCCCTGCTCAAGCTGATCCTGCCCGGCCGTTTTCGCGACTACGCATCCTGGACCGTGATGTGGATCGCCGAAACCTGGTCGGAAATCGACAAGCTGATTTTCCGCGTCTGCATCCCCACTCAATGGGACATCCGTGGCGGTGAGGATCTGCGCCGCGATACCTCGTATCTGGTAATCAGCAACCATCAATCCTGGGTCGACATCCCGGCGCTGATCCAGACGCTGAACCGGCGCACGCCGTTCTTCAAATTCTTCCTCAAGAAAGAGCTGATCTGGGTGCCCTTCCTGGGTCTGGCGTGGTGGGCGCTGGATTACCCGTTCATGAAGCGCTACAGCAAGGCGTTCCTGGTCAGACACCCGGAGCTGGCGGGCAAGGACCTGGAGATCACCAAAAAGGCCTGCGAGCTGTTCAAGCGCCAGCCGGTGACGGTGGTCAACTATCTGGAAGGTACGCGCTTCACCGCAGCGAAAAGCGCGCAACAGCAGTCGCCGTTCACTCACCTGCTCAAGCCCAAGGCTGGCGGTGTGGCATTCGTGCTGGCGGCAATGGGCGAACAGCTGGACGCCGTTCTCGATGTGACGGTGGTTTACCCGCAGCAGAAGATTCCGGGGTTCTGGGAACTGATCAGCGGCAATGTGCCCAGGGTCATCATCGACATCAAGACCCGCGAACTCGACCCGGCGCTGTGGCAGGGCGATTACGAAAACGATCCGGTGTTTCGCGAGAAGATCCAGAACTGGGTCAACCAGCTCTGGATCGAGAAGGACCGGCGCATCGACGCCTTGCGCGCCGAGCGCTACTGATTCAGCTACCGGTGCCGGCCCCGGCGCCCCAGATGTTGCCCAGGCTGCTCAGCAGCGTACCGCCGACGCCCTGCTGACCGAGGTACTGCAAGAGCACCGGGGTGAACAGGCCGATCATGCCGCTGTCCATGCCCAGGGCGCTGAAGGCGTTGTTCAGGTCGTTGCTGTCCTTGACGTTGCCCAGGGCATTATCCAGCCCTGCAGCTTTGCCGCTGGAGCCGAGCAGGCCGGCCAGCGCACCCAACTCACCGCCGCCCGAGAGCATGTCGATACCCGGCACGCTTTTGGCCAGTTCCGAGTAGTCGGTCGAACTCAACTGGTTCTTCGCCAGGCCCAGCATCGCCCCGGCGCCGCCAATGGCTTGCTGTGGGGTGATGTCCAATTCACTGAGAGTGCTCAGCAAATCAGCTGTCTGCGGCGTCGGTGCGGCGGTCGCGGTCGCGTCATCGCCCTTCATGCCGGCAATGACATTGGCTGCATCACTCAGGTTGAACTGTGCAAAGGTCGGGCTGGCAGCCAGGGTCAGGAGTGATGCCAGTGCAAAACCGCGTGAAATCTTCATTCAGACATCCTCGATGAACACCGCCCGGCAATGGGCGGCGAAAAACTGCGCATTGGACTGACGCCCTCAAGGATTGTTCCCGGCCCTGCGAGCTTGTCGCGACTCTGTAGGAGCCGCCGAAGGCTGCGATCTTTTGATCCTGGCGTGAATCACCAGTTCTGAGTAACAGCCCAAACAAAACGGCGACCCGAAGGTCGCCGTTTTGGTATTGCCCGAACGCTTACGCCGCGCTGAACATCTTGTGCGGATCGATCACAAACTTCTTCGGCACACCTGCATCAAACTCGCCATAACCCTGCGGAGCCTGATCCAGGCTGATCACCTGAACGCCCACCACTTCGGCGATGTTGATACGGTCCCACATGATCGCTTGCATGAGCGCGCGATTGTACTTCATGACCGGGGTCTGGCCGGTGTGGAAGCTGTGGGACTTGGCCCAGCCCAGCCCGAAGCGGATGCTCAGGCTGCCCATTTTCGCGGCAGCATCGACAGCACCCGGGTCTTCGGTCACGTAGAGGCCGGGGATGCCGATCTTGCCGGCCACACGCACCACGCCCATCAACGAGTTGAGGACGGTGGCCGGCGCTTCGTGTTTCACGCCGTCATGGCCATGGCCACGGGCTTCGAAGCCGACGGCGTCGATGGCGCAGTCAACTTCCGGCTCGCCCAGCAGCGCAGCGATCTGTTCGTGCAGCGGCGTGTCCAGGGACAGGTCGGCGATCTCGAAGCCCTGGGCCTTGGCATGGGCCAGGCGAACGGTGTTGACGTCACCGATGATCACCACCGCCGCGCCCAACAGGCGAGCCGAAGCCGCCGCTGCCAGACCGACCGGACCGGCACCAGCGATATACACAGTGCTGCCTGGGCCAACGCCCGCAGTCACGGCACCGTGATAGCCGGTCGGCAGGATGTCGGAGAGGCAGGTCAGGTCGCGGATTTTTTCCATCGCACGGTCGCGATCCGGCAGCTTCAGCAGGTTGAAGTCGGCGTACGGCACCATGGCGTATTCCGCCTGGCCACCGGTCCAGTCACCCATGTCGACATAACCGTAAGCACCGCCAGGACGCGCCGGGTTGACGCTCAGGCACACGCCGGTGTGCATTTCCTTGCAGGAACGGCAGCGCCCGCAAGCCACGTTGAACGGTACGGACACCAGGTCGCCGATTTTCAGGTTTTCGACGTCGCTGCCCTTCTCGACCACTTCGCCGGTGATTTCATGGCCCAACACAAGGCCGGTTTGCGCCGTGGTACGCCCGCGCACCATGTGCTGGTCGGAACCACAGATGTTGGTGGAAACCACTTTGAGAATGACCCCGTGCTCGATCTTGCGACCGCGCGGGTCCTGCATTTTCGGATAGTCAATCTTCTGTACTTCGACCTTGCCAGCGCCGAGATACACCACACCACGATTGCCAGACATGCTTTCACCTCGATGTTGTTTTTATGGAACCGCGTCGCCCAGGCAGGCAGCGCGTTAAGTGCTCGGGTTATTGCCTGTGTGTCTTGTGTTGCTTGTCAGGGCCCCATCGCGAGCAAGCTCGCTCCCACAGTGGATCGGGGGTGGACACAAGATCTGTGAACAACACAAAACCTGTGGGAGCGAGCTTGCTCGCGCTGGGCTGCGAAGCGGCCCCAAAAATCTAGAGAACGACCGTTCTGTTGGCGTTCAAAAACACTCTTCTTTCGATGTGATATCCAACCGCCCGCGCCAGCGTCAGCCCTTCGATATCCCGCCCCTTGGCGATCAAGTCTTCCGGGTAATGGCTGTGGTCCACTGCCTCGACGCCCTGGGCAATGATCGGGCCTTCATCAAGGTCGTTGTTGATGTAATGCGCCGTGGCGCCCACCAGTTTCACACCCTTGTTGTAGGCTTGGTGATAGGGCTTGGCGCCCTTGAAACCCGGCAGCAGGGAGTGGTGGATGTTGATCGCCTTGCCATCGAGCTTGCGGCACAACTCTGGCGACAGCACTTGCATGTAGCGCGCAAGGATCACCAGCTCGGCACCGGACTCTTCGATCACCTGCCACACCTGACGCTCTTGCGACGGCTTGTCGTTCGGGTCCAGCGGGAAGTGGTAGTACGGAATCTGGTGCCAGTCAGCCAGTGGCTTGAGATCCGGATGATTGGAGACCACCGCGGCCACATCCATCGACAATTGGCCAATGCGCTGGCGATAAAGCAAATCGTTGAGGCAGTGATCGGCCTTGGAGACCATGATCACCACTTTCGGCCGGTAGTTCGGTTCAGTCAGTTCGAAGATCATGCCGAAGGCTTCACCGCGCTCGGCGAGTCCCGCGCGGAATGATTGCTCATCAAAGCCGTCGGGTTGACGGAATTCCACTCGAATGAAAAAACGGCCCGAGAGCCGGTCATCAAAGGAGTGGTGTTCGGTGACGTAGCAGCCCTGCTCGAACAGAAAGCGGGTCACCGCGTCCACGGTGCCGAGGACGCTTGGGCAGTCGGCGGTCAGAATCCATGTGTCTGGGGCGCGGCTCATGGGGCGGTGACTCCTGTGAAATCGGTGAATGCCTACTGTAGGAGCGAGCCCTGCTCGCGATGGAGGTCAACGACGACGCGTACTTTCTGATTCAACGCGTTGCCTTGAAGTCCATCGCGAGCAGGCTCGCTCCTACAGTGACGGTGGTGATCAGGCCTGCACGCTGAGGCCATACTCGGCAGAAGCATCCTGCAACCACAGCCACCAGTAATCCGAGAAGCTGCGACGAATCAGCAGTTCCCAGGTGTCTTCGGCGGTGTGACGAATCATCAGTTGCGACTTGGCGAACACCGTGCCGACCGCTTTGCCCACCGGGAAGTTGTTCGGATGCACGTCGTAGCTGGTGGACTTCATCAGCACCTGGCGCACGTTCGGCCCGCTCAGTTCGAGGAGTTGCTGGCCGCCGCTGACGTTGACGATTGCAATGTGCAGATCGCCCAGTGCTTCGCGCAATTTCTGTTCGGCGGCAAACTCTTCACCGGTCGGCACGATCAGCAGCCATTCATCCGGCCCCATCCACTGCAGGCTGGTCTCGCCTTTGACGATGACGGTCAACGCACCCGGCAACTCGATGCCAAGGGCCTTGTGCACACCGGCGGCGAACGCGGCATCGTGGCCGTCGCCACGAATCGTCAGATGACCCAGGAGTTTTTTCTCACGCACGGTCACGCCGGCGTTCTTGCGACCCTTGCCCACCAGGCTGGCGAGGTCGGCATGATGCAACGACGACTCGGCCTTGGCCCCGGAGGTTGGGCGTTGTTGGTAAACATTGGCTGCGGTCATAAAGCACCTGTTCTGAATTCTGTTGGTTCCGGCCCTTGTGGTGGCTGTTGCGCCGCCTTCGCGAGCAAGCCCGCTCCCACATTCGACCGCATTCCCCTGTGGGAGCGGGCTTGCTCGCGAATGGGCCGACTCGGTGTCATTGCCCACTCACAAGTCTTGAAGCCATCAAACGTTCTGGCGTTCGCCTTTCGGATCGAAGAACACCGAAGAAACGATTTCCGCCTCGATCACGCTGCCGTCGGCCAGCGGTGCGAACACTCGCTCGCCCATCCGCTGCAACCCGCCCTTGACCACGCCCATGGCAAACGAATAGCCCAGGGAGTTGTGCAGGTAACTGGAAGTCACGTGACCCACCATGGTCATCGGGATGGCTTGCTTGGTGTTGAACACCAGTTGCGCACCTTCCGGCAGCCATTTGGTCGGATCGATCGGCTTCAGGCCAACCAGCTGTTTGCGCTGATCGCGCACGCAGTCTTCACGGTTCATGCCACGCCAGCCGATCCACGAGAACGGTTTGGTGCGACCGACACACCAGCCCATGTTCAGGTCGTCCGGGGTCATCGAGCTGTCAGTGTCCTGACCGACGATGATGAAGCCCTTCTCGGCCCGCAGTACGTGCATGGTTTCAGTGCCGTACGGGGTCAGGTTGTACTTCTTGCCGGCATCGACGATTTTTTCCAGCACGCCCATGGCGTAGTCGGCTTGCACGTTGACTTCGTACGACAGTTCACCGGTAAACGAAATCCGGAACACCCGCGCCGGCACACCGCCGACCAGCCCTTCTTTCCAGGTCATGAACGGGAAGGCTTCGCTGCTCAAGTCGATGTCGGTGACTTCGCTGAGCAGCTTGCGGCTGTTCGGCCCGGACAGGGTCATGGTTGCCCAGTGGTCGGTGACGGAGGTGAAGTACACCTTCATGTCCGGCCATTCGGTCTGGTGGTACAGCTCCAGCCACTGCAGCACACGAGCCGCGCCGCCAGTGGTGGTGGTCATGACGAAATGGTTGTCGGCCAGGCAAGCCGTCACGCCGTCGTCGAAGACCATGCCGTCTTCTTTGCACATCAGGCCGTAGCGGGCCTTGCCCACATCAAGCTTGGTCCAGGCGTTGGTGTAGACGCGGTTGAGGAACTCGCGCGCATCCGGGCCCTGGATATCGATCTTGCCCAGGGTCGAAGCATCGAGTAGGCCGACGCTGTCGCGCACGGCTTTGCATTCGCGCTTGACCGCGGCGTGCAGGTCCTCACCGGATTTCGGGAAGTACCAAGGACGTTTCCACTGGCCGACGTCTTCGAACTCGGCGCCGTTTTTCAGGTGCCATTGATGCAGCGCGGTGTAACGCACCGGCTCGAAGATGTGCCCACAGTGACGACCGGCCACGGCGCCGAAAGTCACCGGCGTGTAGTTCGGACGGAACATGGTGGTGCCCATCTGCGGGATGGTCACGTTCAGCGAACGGGCGGCGATGGCCAGGCCGTTGACGTTGCCGAGCTTGCCCTGATCGGTGCCGAAGCCCAGTGCGGTGTAGCGCTTGACGTGCTCGACCGACTCGAAGCCTTCGCGGGTCGCCAGTTCGATGGCGGCGGCGGTGACGTCGTTTTGCAGGTCGACGAATTGCTTCGGCGCACGTGCGGTGTTCTTTTCATGGGGCACCTGGAACAGCGCCAGGGTCGGCTCTTCGAGACGGCTCAGGGCTTTTGGCAACACACCTTCAATCGTCTGGAACCCGGCTTCGGCAGCGGCGCGGGCGCCACCTTCAAAACCGTCAGCCAGAGAATCGCCAAGGCCGTAGACACCGTTGATGCCACCGACACATACACGCTTCTGCGGTGCTTCACCCGGTACGAAACCGAGGATGTCTTCGCGCCAGATCGGCTTGCCACCCAGGTGCGAAGCCAGGTGAACCACTGGGCTGTAACCACCGGAACTGGCCACCACATCGCAATCAAGCCATTCGCCAGGACTGGTCACGGCGTGGGCTTTGACGTCGATGGCGGCCACGCGGGCAGCGGTCACGCGCTTGCTGCCACGGGCCTCGATCACGGCGCTGCCGGTGAGAATGCGGATGCCTTTGGCACGCGCCTCTTCCACCAGCGCACCGCGTGGGTTGCTGCGGGCGTCGGCGATGGCCACCACTTGCAGGCTGGCGTCGAGCCAATCCAGGGCAACGCGGTAGGCGTGGTCGTTGTTGGTCGACAGCACCAGTTTCTTGCCCGGTGCCACACCGTAACGACGCACGTAGGTGGAGATGGCGCCAGCAAGCATGTTGCCCGGCACGTCGTTGTTGCCGTAGACCAGTGGACGCTCGTGAGCGCCGGTCGCCAGCACCACACGCTTGGCACGAACCCGGTGGATGCGTTGACGCACCTGGCCAATCGGTGCGCGGTCGCCGAGGTGATCGGTCAGGCGCTCGTGAATGGTCAGGAAGTTGTGGTCGTGGTAGCCATTGACGGTGGCGCGCGGCAACAGCAGCACGTCCGGAGTGTTCTTCAGTTCGTCGATGACGCTGGCCACCCACTCCATCGCCGGTTTGCCGTCGAGGCTTTCGCGGGAGTCGAGCAGGCTGCCGCCGAACTCTTCCTGTTCGTCAGCCAGAATTACACGGGCGCCGCTGCGCGCAGCCGCCAGTGCAGCCGCCAGGCCGGCAGGGCCAGCGCCCACGATCAGCACGTCACAGTGCTGGTTCATGTAGTCGTAGGTGTCCGGATCGTTCTCGGTCGGCGAGCGACCCAGGCCGGCAGCCTTGCGGATGTACTTCTCGTAAGTCATCCAGAACGATTGCGGGTACATGAAGGTTTTGTAGTAGAAACCCGGCGGCATCAGCTTGCCGCCGACCTTGCCGAGAATCCCCATCATGTCGTTGTTCACGCTCGGCCAGCCGTTGGTGCTGGTGGCGACCAGGCCTTGATACAGCGCCTGTTGCGTGGCGCGCACGTTCGGGATCTGCGTGGCTTCGGTGGCGCCGATCTGCAGCACCGCGTTCGGCTCTTCGGCACCGGCGGCGAAGATGCCGCGCGGACGGGAATACTTGAAGCTGCGACCGATGATGTCGACGCCGTTGGCCAGCAGTGCAGCGGCCAGGGAATCGCCTTCGAAGCCTTTGTAGTTCTGGCCGTTGAAGGTGAAGCTCAAGACTTTGTTGCGGTCGATCCGTCCGCCATTGGACAGGCGATTGATCTGGCTCATACCTTCTCTCCCAGAGCCGTGCTGGCCGCTTTCGGGCTATCGGTCTTGTCGGTGAATTGTGGCTTGGTGCCGATCTTGTAGGTTTCGAGAATCTCGTAGGTCACGGTGTCGCGGGTGACGTTGAAGTACTGACGGCAACCGGCGACGTGATCCCACAGCTCGTGGTGCAGACCACGCGGGTTGTCGCGGAAGAACATGTAGTCGCCCCACTCCTCGTCGGTGCAGCTGTTCGGGTCCAGTGGGCGCGGGATGTGCGCCTGGCCGGATGCATGGAATTCCTCTTCGGAGCGCAGTTCGCCGCAGTGAGGACAGAAGATATGCAACATAGGAAATTTCTCCTGTTAGTGGGCGACGGCAGCAGCGCCGTGTTCGTCAATCAGCGCACCGTTGTGGAAACGGTCGATGGAGAACGGTGCGGCCAACGGGTGCATTTCGCCTTTGGCCAGGCTTGCGGCAAACACGTTGCCCGAGCCAGGTGTGGCCTTGAAGCCACCGGTGCCCCAACCGCAGTTGAAGAACATGTTCGGTACCGGGGTTTTCGAAATGATCGGGCAGGCATCCGGCGTGGTGTCGACGATGCCGCCCCACTGACGGTTCATGCGCACGCGCGACAACACCGGGAACATCTCGACGATGGCCTGGATGGTGTGCTCGATCACCGGGTACGAACCACGCTGGCCGTAGCCGTTGTAGCCGTCGATACCGGCGCCGATCACCAGGTCGCCCTTGTCGGACTGGCTGATGTAGCCGTGCACGGCGTTGGACATGATCACGCTGTCGATAATCGGCTTGATCGGCTCGGACACCAGCGCTTGCAGCGGGTGGGATTCGATCGGCAGGCGGAAACCGGCGAGCTTGGCCATGTGCCCGGAGTTACCGGCAGTCACCACGCCGACGCGCTTGGCGCCGATGAAGCCTTTGTTGGTTTCCACGCCGATGCACACGCCGTTTTCCTTGCGGAAACCAATCACTTCGGTCTGCTGGATCAAGTCCACGCCAAGGGCGTCGGCGGCCCGGGCAAAGCCCCAGGCCACGGCATCGTGACGGGCCACGCCACCACGACGCTGGACGGTTGCGCCCATCACCGGGTAGCGGGTGTTCTTCGAGCAGTCGAGGTACGGGATCTCGTCAGCCACTTGCTTGGCATCGAGCAGTTCGCCGTCTACGCCATTGAGGCGGTTGGCGCTGACCCGACGCTCGGAATCACGGATGTCCTGCAGGGTGTGGCACAGGTTGTAGACGCCGCGCTGGGAGAACATCACGTTGTAGTTCAGGTCCTGGGACAGGCCTTCCCACAGTTTCATCGCGTGTTCGTACAGGTGGGCCGACTCGTCCCACAGGTAGTTGGAGCGCACGATGGTGGTGTTGCGCGCGGTGTTACCGCCGCCCAGCCAGCCTTTCTCGACCACGGCCACGTTGGTGATGCCGTGCTCCTTGGCCAGGTAGTAAGCCGTGGCCAGGCCATGCCCGCCACCGCCGACGATGACCACGTCGTAGACCTTTTTCGGGGTCGGCGTGCGCCACATGCGCTGCCAGTTTTCATGGTGGCTGAGAGAGTGTTTGAAGAGGCCGAAGCCCGAGTAGCGTTGCATAGTCATTTACTCCAAAACCGCACTCAGCGATAAACCGGGAAGTCCGCGCACAGGGCTGCCACTTGCTCGGCGACATTGGCCTCGACATCGGCATCGCCGAGGTTGTCGAGGATGTCGCAGATCCAGCCGGCCAGCGTGACGCACTGGGCCACCTTGAAGCCGCGCGTGGTCACCGCCGGGGTCCCGATGCGCAGGCCGGAGGTCACGAACGGCGACTGTGGATCGTTCGGCACAGCATTCTTGTTCACAGTGATATGGGCGCGACCGAGGGCGGCATCCGCGTCCTTGCCGGTCAGGCCCTGACGGATCAGGCTGACCAGGAACAGGTGGTTATCGGTACCGCCGGACACTACATCGTAGCCGCGTTTGATAAACACGCCGGCCATGGCCTGGGCGTTGTCGATCACTTGTTGCTGGTAAGCCTTGAAGCCGGGCTCCAGCGCTTCCTTGAAGCACACCGCCTTACCGGCGATCACGTGCATCAGCGGGCCACCCTGGGCACCCGGGAAAACTGCCGCGTTGAGCTTCTTCTCGATTTCTTCGTTGGCCTTGCACAGGATCAGGCCGCCACGCGGACCGCGCAGGGTCTTGTGGGTAGTGGTGGTGACCACGTCGGCATAAGGCAGCGGGTTCGGGTACAGACCGGCCGCGACCAGACCGGCAACGTGGGCCATGTCGACGAACAGCAGCGCACCGACCTTATCGGCGATCTGGCGGAAGCGCGGGAAGTCGAGGGTCTTGGAGTAGGCCGAAAAACCGGCAACGATCATCTTCGGCTTGCACTCGACGGCCAGGCGCTCGACTTCGTCGTAGTCGATCAGACCGGTCTTGGTGTCGATGCCGTACTGCACAGCGTTGTACAGCTTGCCCGAGGACGACACTTTGGCGCCGTGGGTCAGGTGACCGCCGTGGGCCAGGCTCATGCCGAGGATGGTGTCGCCAGCTTGCAGCAGGGCCAGGTACACGGCGCTGTTGGCCGAGGAACCGGAGTGCGGCTGGACGTTGGCGTAATCGGCGCCGAACAGTTGCTTGGCGCGCTCGATGGCCAGGGCCTCGACCTTGTCTACGTGCTCGCAGCCACCGTAGTAGCGCTTGCCCGGGTAACCTTCGGCGTATTTGTTGGTCAGGCCGCTGCCCTGGGCCTGCATCACGCGCTTGCTGGTGTAGTTCTCCGACGCGATCAGCTCGATGTGATCTTCCTGACGTTGCTCCTCGGCATTCATCGCCGCCAGCAGTGCATCGTCGTAACCCTGGATCTGGTCTTGCTTGCTGAACATCGCGTCTCTCCCAGCGGCGGCGGTGCGCCATTCGTCTCGGTGAGGCACTGGCTTTTCGGCAGTGCCCTTTGGTAGCGATGGTATGACTGGCTTGGAGTCGTCAAATGCCTACGGGCGCCACGCAAAGGTGCGTTTACGACATGGCGGGAAATGGATCAACGCAACCCCTGTGGGAGCGGGCTTGCTCGCGAAGAACGATGACGCGGTCTGTCTGGGACACCGAAGTGCCTGCTTCGCGAGCAAGCCCGCTCCCACAGGGATTAGGCAAGTGCTTGACGTAGCGCCAGTAAAACAAGGAAATGCACGGGATACAGCGCATAGGCCCAGCGCCGCATCGGTGGTGGATTTACGCCCTTGGCATGTCGCAACAAGAACAGCCCGAGCCATGGCGCAATCAGACAAGCGGCGATTGCCGGAATGGCCGCGTGGTTGCCCAGTCGTGCGGCGTGATACAGCACCTGCCATTGATTGGCCGCCAGACAGACCAGCCCCGCCAACAGCCCGAAATACCAGGGTCGGTGCAGTACCAGCAGCAAGACCAACGGCAACAGGACGCCAAAAAAACCGAACATCAATCGCTGGGAGAAAAACGCCGCCAGCAGGACAGCGCCAACTGCAAGCAGTCGCGATGCAAGCACCGGCTGCTGCCAGCCACGAACCACCAGCCAGCCCAGGGCAAGGGTGGGCAGCACGTTCAAGGTGTCGGGATGGGAAATGAACATCCGGTAGGGAACTTCACTCACCGCGCTAAACAGCAACAACCACCCCAGATAGCGCCACTGGCCACCGGTCGTCGTAGTCCGCTCGCGCGCCAGATTGGCCGCCATCGCCAGGCAGAACCACGGAAACGCCAGGCGCCCCGGCACATACAGCCAATCGGCGGAATAGCCGACATATCTCAGGTGATCGAGCAGCATGCTCAAAAGCGCCAGCCACTTGAGCAGATCCAGTGCCCCGTCTCGCTGCGTTAAGTGCATGGCCTTGTGCATCGTCATGTGCATAATTGCCCTTCGACTGTGTATTTTCCAAACAGCGACATCCTGTGCGCTGCACCTGACGATCTTGGGTACAGTGCGCACCCTCATTGACCACGGGACGCTTCACCATAGGCATCTCGACCACGGAAGCAGGCCATGACCGACAAGAGCCAACAATTCGCCAGCGACAACTATTCCGGTATCTGCCCTGAAGCCTGGGCGGCCATGGAACAGGCCAACCACGGCCACCAGCGCGCCTACGGCGACGACGAATGGACCGCCCGCGCCTCCGACGATTTCCGCAAACTGTTTGAAACCGACTGTGAAGTGTTTTTCGCCTTCAACGGCACCGCCGCCAACTCGCTGGCGCTGTCCTCGCTGTGCCAGAGTTACCACAGCGTGATCTGCTCGGAAACCGCTCACGTCGAAACCGACGAATGCGGCGCCCCGGAATTTTTCTCCAACGGCTCCAAGCTGCTGATCGCCCGCACCGAAAACGGCAAGCTCACCCCGGAATCGATCCGCGAGGTCGCACTCAAGCGCCAGGACATCCACTACCCGAAACCACGTGTGGTGACCCTGACCCAGGCCACCGAAGTCGGCAGCGTCTATACCCCGGACGAAATCCGCGCCATCAGCGCCACCTGCAAGGAACTGGGCCTGAACCTGCACATGGACGGCGCACGCTTCTCCAACGCCTGCGCGTTCCTCGGCTGCACCCCGGCGGACCTGACCTGGAAGGCCGGCGTCGACGTGTTGTGCTTCGGCGGAACCAAGAACGGCATGGCGGTGGGCGAGGCAATCCTGTTCTTCAACCACAAACTGGCCGAAGACTTCGATTACCGCTGCAAACAGGCCGGGCAGCTTGCTTCAAAAATGCGCTTCCTGTCGGCACCCTGGGTCGGCATCCTTGAAAACGACGCCTGGCTCAAATACGCCAACCACGCCAACCACTGTGCACAACTGCTGGCCGAACTGGTCAGCGACATTCCTGGCGTGGAACTGATGTTCCCGGTACAGGCCAACGGCGTGTTCCTGCAACTGTCGGAGCCGGCCATTGCCGCCCTGGCCGCCAGGGGTTGGCGCTTCTACACCTTCATTGGCAACGGCGGCGCACGTTTCATGTGCTCGTGGGATACCGAGGAAGAGCGTGTGCGCGAGCTGGCGAAGGACATTCGTGAAGTGATGAGCGCCTGAGGTCGCTGTCAACGGCGCTGCACATCTCGGCCGCGCCGTTCATCCGAACTGGCATTTCTGACAGTTCACCGTCTCTGCATCGCCGAAGTAACGTCTGAGCACCTGAAAAGGAGTTCGCGCAGTCTTTCGGGAACAATCGCGTGTCGAATTTTCGACGCACCCCATGTTCTAGCGCAGAGTAATTCAAATGAGCATTCAAGCCCTGAACCAAGTCCTGATCAAGGACCCGAAAGCTACTGTCACTAACGTGAGCTGGGACGAAGTTCAAAAAATTGCCCAGGTCGGCGACATCATTTCACAGCACGGATCCACGTTTACAATCGCCCTTAAGCAGTACGTGCAGCAGATGGACAACTCATACGAAATCAAGCTGTATAAAGCTGATTAATAATTCATGACTCCGGCAATCCATTTTGTGAGTTGATGGCTAACTGATTCACAGTCGAATCCTGTATGGCGAAGGTAGATGTTCCTTTGTCATACAGGTTTGTTTCATTTCATCTTTCTCACAGTAGCTCCTGAAAGACCTGGTCTACATTGTCTGTCGAGCCACCCCGCTCGCATAACAACAATCAGGAGCGTATGCATGTCATTGCAAGGCAAAACCCTGTTCATCACCGGCGCCAGCCGTGGCATCGGCCGCGAGATCGCGCTGCGGGCCGCACGCGATGGGGCCAACATTGTGATCGCCGCCAAAAGTGCCGAACCCCACCCCAAGCTGCCGGGCACGATTTTCAGCGTGGCCCGGGAAGTGGAAGCCGCAGGCGGCAAGGCGCTGGCCTTGCAGGTGGATGTACGTGAAGAAGATGCTGTACGCGAGGCGCTGGCCCGGGCCAACGAACATTTCGGCGGTATCGACGCACTGATCAACAACGCCGGGGCGATCAAGCTGACCGGGGTCCAGCACATTGAACTCAAGCGCTTCGACCTGATGCACCAGATCAACACCCGTGCCGTATTGCTGTGCAGTCAGGCTGCGCTGCCGTACCTGAAGAAATCCGGCGGCCACATCCTCAATCTGTCTCCGCCGCTGAACCTGGCCACCAAATGGTTCGCCCAGTACAGCCCGTACACCGTCACCAAGTACGGCATGAGCATGCTCACCCTGGGCATGAGTGAGGAATTCAGGAATTACGGCATCAGCGTCAACTCGCTGTGGCCACAGACGATGATTGCCACCGCGGCCATCGAGTTTCAGTTGGGGTCGAAGGAATCATTCAAGCATGCGCGAACGCCTGCGATCATGGCGGATGCCGCGCATGTGATTTTGAGCTGCACAAACCGCAGCCTGACCGGGCGGTTGTTGATCGATGAGGAAATCTTGCGGGAGAACGGCGCGACCGAGTTCGAGCACTATCGGTTCGCGCCCGACAGCACCGAAAAGCTGATGACAGATCTGTTTATTGACTAAAACCCTCCCCTGTAGGAGCGAGCCTGCTCGCGATGAACCTGAGAACGCCGCGGGGTGCCAGGTTGCCAGCGTCATCGTTGACGTCCATCGCGAGCAAGCTCGCTCCTACAAGGGTATTGCGTAACGCTTAGAATTCGATCCGCACGTCGCCCTTCGGCACGCTGCAGCACGACAGGATGAACCCTTCGGCTTCGTCTTCCTCGGTGATGCCGCCGTTGTGCTCCATCTCCACTTCGCCACCCAGCTTCAACACCTTGCAGGTGCCGCAGATGCCCATGCCACACGCTTTCGGAATCATCAGGCCGACCTTGGCCGCCGCCGCATGCACGGTCTCGCCCGGGGCCACGCGGATGCTCTTGCCGGAGGCGGTGAACTCCACTTGATGCAGGTCCGCGGCGTCGACTTCCGGCGCCTCGGCTGCCTGCTCGGCGTGCTCCACTGCGTCGGCGCGCGCCTCTGGCGGGGTCGCACCGAAGGATTCTTCGTGGTAACGCGACATGTCGAAACCTGCGCCTTCGAGCAAGCGCTTGACCGCATTCATATAGGGTGTCGGGCCGCAGCAGAATACTTCGCGCTCAAGGAAGTCAGGCGCCATCAATTCAAGCATTCTGTGGTTCAGGTAACCGCGATAGCCGGCCCAAGGCTCACCCATGCCGTGCTTCTCGCAGATCAGGTGCAGGCTGAAGTTTTCGATCCGCGACGCCATGTGCTCCAGTTCGCGGTGGTAAATGATGTCTTTGGGCGAACGGGCGCTGTGGATAAACACCATGTCGACATTGCCGTTGGTGTCGTAGAACCAGCGCGCCATGGACATGACCGGCGTGATACCAACGCCGCCGCTGAGGTAGAGCACCTTCGGCGCGGTGAAGTCCATGGCATTGAACAGCCCGACCGGACCGTGCACCGCCAGCTCCTGGCCTTCGTGCAGGGTGTCGTGCAGCCAGTTCGAGACCTTGCCGCCCGGCACACGCTTGATGGTCACCGAAAAGCTGTAGGGTACCGACGGCGAACTGGAAATGGTGTACGAACGCATGATCGGCTGGCCTTCGATTTCCAGCTCCAGGGTGACAAACTGCCCCGGCTTGAAGAAGAACAGGATCGGCTGGTCGGCCATGAAGCAAAAGGTGCGCACATCCCAGGTTTCCTGGATGACTTTGACGCAACGGACAATGTGTCGACCATTGGCCCAGGTCTGGGTGGTTACCGGATTCAGGAAGCTGTTGGACATGCTGATCTCCACGGCCGACTGTCGGCCTTCATGTTGGCGATTCTGCGTATAGCGCGGATCACCCATTTACCTATCTGCGACATTGACATGCTTATCGCGACCAGCCCCCAACGACCGGGGCTTGCGCGTCGGGAACAGATTGCACCATGTCGCCCATGGATAAGGTTCTGGCCAGCGCCGGCCCCACACTCGCCCCATACCAAGACACAACCATTACACCTTGCGTAGCAACCCTGATTAGCCACTTTCGCCGGCCACACAGAATGGCCTTGAGGATTAAACGATGGACGTCACTACTACACTGAGCCTGGGCGATCCGCTGGAACCCGCACGCAAGGCCACCGCACAGATGCTGCAAGAGCGTGAGCGCACGTTCTCGCTGCCGCAGCCGTTTTACTCCGACGACCGCCTGTTTGATATCGACATGCAGGAAATCTTTCAGAAAGAGTGGCTGATCGCCGGCATGACCTGCGAGATCCCCACCAAGGGCAACTACCTGACCCTGCAGGTCGGCAAGAACCCGATCATCGTCATCCGTGGCGCCGAAGGCGTGGTGCACGCGTTCCATAACGTCTGCCGCCACCGTGGCTCGCGCCTGTGCACCAGCGACAAGGGCAAGGTCGCCAAGCTGGTTTGCCACTACCACCAGTGGACCTACGAACTCGACGGTCGCCTGCTGTTCGCCGGCACCGAGATGGGCGCCGACTTCGACATGAATCAGTACGGCCTCAAACCGGTGAACGTGAAGACTGCTGGCGGCTACATCTTCATCAGTCTGGCGGAGAACCCGCCAGCCATCGATGACTTCCTGTCGACGCTCAACCACTACATGGAACCGTACGACATGGAAAACACCAAGGTGGCGGTGCAAACCACCTTGATGGAAAAGGCCAACTGGAAGCTTGTGCTGGAAAACAACCGCGAGTGCTACCACTGCAACGCGTCGCACCCGGAACTGCTGAAAACCCTGCTGGAATGGGACGACGTCACCGACCCGCGCGCCGACCAGGCGTTCAAGGACCACGTCGCCGCCTCCGCCGCCGCCTGGGAAGCCGAGAAGATCCCCTACGCCCACGCCAGCTTCGGCCTGCGTAACCGCATCGTGCGCATGCCGCTGCTCAAGGGCACCGTGTCGATGACCATGGACGGCAAACAGGGCTGTGCCAAGCTGATGGGCCGCATCAAGAACCCGGACCTGGGCTCGATGCGCATCCTGCACCTGCCGCACTCCTGGAACCACTGCATGGGCGACCACATCATCGTGTTCACCGTGTGGCCGATCAGCGCCCAGGAAACCATGGTCACCACCAAGTGGATCGTGCACAAGGACGCGGTCGAAGGCGTGGACTACGACGTGGAGCGCATGCGCCAGGTCTGGGACGCCACCAACGACCAGGACCGTCGCCTGGCCGAAGAGAACCAGCGCGGCATCAACTCCACCGCATACCAGCCTGGCCCGTACTCCAAGACCTATGAGTTCGGCGTGGTGAACTTCGTGGACTGGTACAGCGAGCGTCTGCTGAGCAACCTGGGGGCCGAACCTGCGCCGTACCTCAAAGGCGTTCCGGTCCAAGGCTAAATCCACTCCCTGTAGGAGCGAGCTTGCTCGCGATGAGCCTGAGAACGCCGCCGGGTGTCAGGTTGCCAACGTTATCGTTGACGTCCATCGCGAGCAGGCTCGCTCCTACAGGGGGCTTGCCTGTCATTCATAGAACTGTACGAAATATGACCTATCTCGTTTAGACCTATGCCCGCCGCACCTCCCAGCCTTCCGCAAACAAGTTATCCACACCTCCACCCACAGCTATTGGGGACAACTGTGGAAATGCTGGAAATTTTCTTCACGAAAACCAAAGAAAAACCGTGACTTATCCAGAAGCCTGCTTCCGCGCGTGGACTGGTCGTTTTTTGATCTAAAGCCTGAAAGCCACGGCCTGCATGGCGTTCAGAGGATGGCGAACACCTTATCCACAGAAGCGCCAACAGACTTTGGGGTTAACTTGGAAAGCTCTGTGGAAAACCGCTGAAACCTTGAGAAATCCAGCGTTTGCGTGAAAGCAGACTATGCAAAACCGCCTTTTGATCATTTTTTGATCAGACACCTGCACACCTCTATTTACAAGGCCTGCAGCCGATAGCAAACATCTTATCCACAGAAGCGCCAACAGAGATTGGGGGCAAGTCTGCGTTAACAGCAGCACTTATCCCCTTGAAAAAGCTTGGAAAAAACACGAGCGAGGCTGGTTGTTTTTTGAACGACGCCTTGCAGGGCTTGAATTACATGGGCCGTAGCGAGGGGCGAACATGTTATCCACAGAACCACCAACAGGGATTGTGGGTAAACACCAACGTGTTCAGACTTTATTGAAGCATGAGCGACCTGAGCCCAGGTCCAGGTTCAATTCAAAGTCTTTGAAGGCGCGCCAACCGAGCAATATCGACGGCACGTATTGCCCGCCCAGCAGCGACGGCGGGATGGTGAAGCCCGGGTAGTATTTGTAGCTGACCGCCATGATGTTGCCTTGCATGACCAATATGCCGTCAAAGCGCTGAAAGTGCTTGTTGTCGCCGGTGTAACCGTTCGAGCTTCCTGGTGTCAGTGCCTGCACGGCATTGGCCTGTCTGCCAGGTAACGCGGCCGTCAGGTAGTCGACATTTCCCGTATCGATGATGGCCAGCGTTGTGCGGCGATCCAGTTGAGCGGCAACCACCAGCCGCTGGTTGAGATCCACGCGGTTAAAGGCAATGAACGCATCGCAGCGCCTGGCAGGCGCAGGACTGAGTTCCAGGGCGTTTCTGGTGATCTTCAAGCGCCCCAGTTTGCTGATCAGGTCCAGCCCCAGCAAATTCTCCCGGTCGCTGACAAACACCAGGACATTCCTGAACTCTCGGGTGCCGACCTTGAGTGACCTGAGAATGCCCAGCCTCGCAGCCAGGCCTTTTTCGCCATAAAACGTGCTGTAGCGATACTGGGCATCGGGCAACAACCTGATGCCCATCTGTTTCGCAGTGTCGATGTTGACCCGGGTTTGCGGTGCCCCCGTGTCCAGTACAAAACGCGCCGAGACACCATTGGCCGCGCCGACATCGATAAATGGCAGCACTTCTTGCGCGATGTAAAAGTCGTTGGCATACGGATGCAACGGCAGCACCTCATGCCGCACCGAATCGCTGACCGAGAAATTGCCAGTCGTCGCCAGGATAGCCAGTGATTTGTCGCCGAACATGGAGAACAGCGGTTTCAGCCCGGCGCTGGCCTCTATCGCCCGGGCATGCCTGCCCTTGATCGCCAGATAGTATTCGGGGAGTTGGTTGGCGACCTTGGCTTCGAGCATTCTGGCCAGGACCGACACCGAACAGTCGAGGTGCTTATCGGCATCCCGCTCCTTGTCGCACTGCAGCCGCAACTGTGCCAGGGACGCGTTACGCCCCTGCTCGGTCTCGACCCACTGATAAAAGTCCTGATCGGCCGCAGGGGCTTTTATCCGGACGGCAGACATCAAGCCTGTGGATACCCACATGGTCGTAGCGAAGAGCGCCAAAAGAGCGAAAGTCTTCATATTCAAGCCAGTCATAAAACCGGGTTTTATGAGTCAGCGCTGAATATCTGAAAACTCCCGAAAGCGTGCCGCACCCTTGATCAGCGCATAGAAAACTGTAGCTCACCGCCCTTGTCAGCGTGGAGCCAGATAAATGATGCGTGGCGCTGTGGATAACTGTCGCGACTCGAACAACCCCCGAACCAGCTCAGGGTCTGTGCATAAGATAGGCGTCACCTGTGACGCGGATCATGGGATGAGGGGTGACCTGGCAGGTCTTGATGACCGCGAAGCCGTGTCGCTCGTAAAAACGCCGGGCGCCAGTGTTGGCGGCATAGTCGATCAGGCTCAGGCCATTGAGCCCGAGCCGGTCGGCACGTTCTTGGGCATGGGCGAGAAACTGCTTGCCCAGCCCCCGGTTACGCCAGCCTTCATGCAGGGCCAGGCTGGAGATATACAGGGTATCGGGCACTTCCATGTCGGCATAAGGCGCCAGCACCGGGTCGGTCGTCGGGACCGCCAGTGGATCGTGGCGCATCGCGTAACTGTGCATCATGCCAATGACCTGGCCATCGGCCTCGGCAATCAGGCAGTTCTGGTAGGAGAAATCGACATCGTCCCGGGCATAGCGAATGGCACCGACCTCCAACAGATCCTGCCCGGGCTCTGCGATCTGACTCCAGATGTAATCTGAAGCGCCCTCGGATGAAATCTGGAACAACCGCGCAATCTCACGCGCATCGGCGCGCACTGCCGAACGAAATTCAACGGCCATTGTTCCCCCATAAATGTCGGTGAGATGAAGCTTTTCTGTGGGAGCGGGCTTGCTCGCGAAAGCGGCGGGCCAGGCGATATTCATGTCGACTGACACGCCCCCTTCGCGAGCAAGCCCGCTCCCACATTTGATCCAGGGTGACTATTTGTCAGCGGACCACACCCTCTTCAATCAGCAACTTGAGGATCGCTTCAGCCCCCGCTTGTGCCGTCACGCCCTTGAGCACCTGCCCGCCCCCACCACTGGCCTTGGCCGTCGCGGCTTTCATGCGGTCGGCGCCGCTCTTGGCCTTGATCACTTTCAGGCGCTTGGGCCGTGGCTTGGCCGGTTGCAGGCTGGCGACCGCGAGCAGCTCATCATCGATGACTTCAACGTCCTGCGCTTGCAGCACGCCGCGTCGGGCCGGGCCATACGCGCTCTGGCGAGGCTTGGGCGCGGCGTTGTCCACCGTTGCCAGAAACGGCAGGCGCACCTTCAGCCGACGACGTTGACCGCGCGGCAAGGCTTGCAGCACAAGCGCTGAACCGCCATCGATGGACTCGACCTGTGCCAGCCCCACCACCAGCGGCCAGCCCAGGCTTTCAGCCAGCAGGAAGGGCAACATGCCCGAGCCTTCACCGGTTTCCGCCTGGCTGCCGGTCAACACCACCTGAGCACCGGCATCACGCAGATACTCGGTCAATGCCGGCAGCGCATCGGCACCCTCGGGCTGCTCAAGCACATGCAACTGTTCCAGGCCCATGCCCAGGTAAGCGCGCAGCGCAGGCTCGGCGATGTCGCCGGCATGCAGCACCTGCAAGTTATCCCCAGCCAGTTGCAGGCCCAGTTCCACCGCCCGCGCATCCTGTTCCGCGCGACGCGGCCGACCGGACGTCGGGTGGGCGCCGATGGACACCAGGCTGATGATTTTCGTGCTCATAACCCTTTCCTTCCCTTAAGCCGCATCGCGCTTGGCGTCGTTGCGGTAAGCCTCTACCGCTTCGATCAAGGCTTGAAGAATCTCCGCACTCTCGCCGATCACCGAGAGGTCGGCACGCTTGATCATGTCGCAGCCAGGGTCGAGGTTGATCGCCACCACCTTGTCGCAGGCACCAATGCCCTGCAGGTGCTGGATCGCCCCGGAAATCCCCACGGCCACATAGACCCGTGCAGTCACCCAGGTACCGGATGCCCCGACCTGACGATCGCGGGCCATGAAGCCGTCGTCCACCGCCACCCGCGATGCGCCCTCGGTCGCGCCGAGGGCTTCGGCGGTCCTGTGGAAAAGTCCCCAGTCCTTGACCCCGTTACCGCCGGAGAAAATGAACTCGGCCTCGGCCATCGGAATCGCCGCCGGATCCACCGCCACCGCGCCCAGATCTTCGATCCGCGACAGGCTGCGCGCCACGGTTGTGGATAACTCCACCGGCAATGCTTCATGACGGGTTTCGCTGACCGGTTCGGCGCACTCGGCAGCCGCCAGAATCAAGCGCGCCAGCGGACGGGCAAGGTCTTGCAGACCGGCACCGGCGCGGCCGATGCACTCCTGATCCTTGACCTGCCAGACCCGCGTCGCCGGGCGTTCACCCAGGGCGGCGGCAAAGCGCCGACCCAGTTCCCCGCCACCGGTGCGACTGTCCGGCAACAACCAGTGTCGTGGGCTGAACTGGTTATCCACAGCCCGCAGGCCCTGGACCCGCTGTTCCGGTGCATAACCGTTGAATTCTTCACCTTCCAGCACCAGCAGGCGATCGACGCCCGCCGTGGCAAAAGCGCTTTCCTTATGCTCGCCGAACACCACGGCCAGCACCGCGCCGTCCTTGCCGGCCAGTTGATGGGCCAGGCCCAGCAGGTCGCGGTCGTGACTGCTCAAGCGGCCACCGACCATATCCGGCACCACGCTGATGTAAAACGCCGGCGCGGCCACCTGGTGCAATGGCAATTGCACTTCGACAGCGGCTGTACGTTTATTCGTCCCGCCCTGCTGGGCGCCGCTACGGTCGATGCGCTTGATGCCGTTGGGGCCGATAAAGCCAATGCCATGGGGATTCTTGCGGATGACACCGTTAGGCCCCATCCAGCTGTGTTGCACCGGTTGCATGGCCGCGTGCAGTGGATGCAGACGGTTGCGGGCAATCCATTCGGCCCGAGGGTCGCGGCGAATAATGTCGCTCATCAGTGGGCCTCCGCAGGTTCACGCTTGACGGGTGTCTTGGCGGGCGCGGCGTCTTCGAGCAACGCATCGGCCACCAGTTCGGCGATGTCCTTGATCAGCGGCCGGGGTTCGACCACGCCTTCAAGCATCGCGGTGCACTGCGGACAACCCACGGCCACCAGTTCGGCGCCGGTTTCGCGGATGTCTTCCATGCGCATGTCAGGAATGCGTTGCTTGCCCGGAATGTCGGTGATCGGCGCACCGCCGCCACCGCCGCAGCAGCGGGAGCGGAAACCGGAACGTTGCATCTCTTTCACTTCGATCCCGAGCGCGCGCAGTACCTCACGCGGCGCCTCGTATTCGCCGTTGTAGCGGCCGAGGTAGCACGGGTCGTGGTAAGTCACGCTGTCGCCTTTGTGCTGACCGAGGTTCAGCGCGCCGGCCTGGATGATTTCCGCCATGTAGGTGCTGTGGTGCTGCACCAGGTAGTTGCCATCGAAGGCGCCGTACTCGTTTTTCAGCACGTGGAAACTGTGCGGATCGCAGGTGACGATGCGGTTGAAGCTGTACTTGGCCAGGGTCTGGATGTTGCGTTTGGCCAACAGCTGGAAGGTCGCTTCGTCGCCCAGGCGCCGCGCCACGTCACCGCTGTCGCGCTCTTCCAGGCCGAGCACGGCGAAGTCGATTTTCGCCGCCTTGAGCACTTTGACGAAGGCGCGCAGGGTGCGCTGGTTGCGCATGTCGAAGGCGCCATCGCCAACCCAGAACAGGACGTCGGTGGATTTCTTTTCGCTGAGCAGGTTGAGGTTCAAGTCCGCCGCCCAGTTCATCCGCCCACCCGGCGCGAAGCCGCCCGGGTTGTCGGTGGCGATCAGGTTTTCCAGGACTTCGGCGCCCTTGTTCGGGGTCGCGCCTTTTTCCAGGGTCAGGTGACGGCGCATGTCGACGATGGCATCGACGTGCTCGATCATCATCGGGCACTCCTCGACGCAGGCGCGGCAGGTGGTGCAGGACCACAGGGTCTCGGCGTCCACCAGACCGTTGACGATCGGTTGATGCGGATTGCCAGCGTGCTCGCCAATCGCTTTGCCGGGATATGGGCTGCCAGCGAATTTGGCATCGGTGCCACCGGCCAGGCCGACGACCATGTCCTGAATCAGTTTTTTCGGGTTCAGTGGCTGGCCAGCGGCGAAGGCCGGGCACGCCGCTTCGCATTTACCGCACTGCACGCAGGCGTCGAAACCGAGCAATTGGTTCCAGGTGAAATCCTTGGGTTTTTCCACGCCCAGTGGCGCACTCAGGTCGCTGAGATCCAGCGGCTTCAAACCGGTGGAACGGCCGCCGCCAAAACGTTCGGCGCGACGGTGCCAGGCCAGGTGCAGGGCGCCGGCAAAGGCATGCTTCATCGGCCCGCCCCAGGTCATGCCGAAGAACAGCTCCGACACGCCCCACAACACGCCAACTCCGAGAATCGCTGCCAACAGCCAGCCGCCGAAATTTTCCGGGAGGATGCCCGCCACCGGCAGGGTCAACAGGAAGAACGAGGCCGAGAATGCCAGCAGGCTTTTCGGCAGGCGCATCCACGGGCCTTTCGACAGACGCGACGGCGGGTTGCGCCGACGCAGGTAAACGAAGATCGCGCCAACGAACATCACCGCCGACATCAGAAGCAGCGCATAGCCGAGGAAGCGGTTATGCAGGCCGAAACCATGCACCAGAATCGCCAGCACGATGGACGCCACCGCACCGCCGGCTGTGGCGACGTGGGTGTTGGCAATGTATTTGTCCCGCGCCACCACATGGTGCAAATCGACCATGTAGCGCTTGGGCATGGCGAACAGTCCACCGATCAGGTCGACTTTCGAAGCCCGGCCCCGGCGCCACATGGCCACCCGCCGCAACGCGCCCAGGACACCAAGGCCCAGGGCTGCGAACAACAGGATTGGAAGAAGGGTGTTCAACATGGTGAAGCTCCCACCAGAACATCTTGGAGAAACGCGGTCAGCGGTTCCTGTGGGAGCGGGCTTGCCCGCGAAAGCGGTGGGTCAGTCGACATCAATGTCGGCAGACAGATTGCATTCGCGGGCAAGCCCGCTCCCACAGGGTCAAGTGCAGCCTTTAGAAATCCTTGCACAACCGCAGCGCGTCATAGATCGCCGCGTGCACGTTACGCTGGGCCACGCAGTCGCCGATGCGGAACAGCAGGTAGCCGTCGCCGCTCTGTTCCAGGCAAGGTTGCGGCTTGATCGCGAACAAGGCTTCGACATCGATCTGGCCTTTGTTGCGTGAGCCTTCCTTCAGCGCGTAGTAGATTTCTTCGTCCGGACGCACGCCGTTTTCCACGACCACCTGGTCAACCACCCGCTCCTCTTTGGCGCCGGTGTATTCGTTTTCCAGTACCGCTACAAGCTTGTCGCCTTCGCGGTAGACCTTCTCCAGCATCATGTCGCCGGTCATGATCACTTCTTTCGGGTACATGCTGCGGTAGTAAGTCGGGAACGATGTACCCCCGATGGCGACGCCCGGCTTGATGTCGTCGGTAACGATCTCGACCTGGCTGCCCTTGTCGGCGATGAAGTCAGCGGTCGACATGCCGGTGAATTCGCAAATGGTGTCGTAGACCAGCACGTTCTTGCCCGGTGCAACCTTGCCGTCGAGGATGTCCCAGCTGCTGACCACCAGGCCTTCAGCTGCGCCCCAGTGCTCGTTCTGCTCGATGAACGGATGACCGCCGACGGCCAGCACCACCACGTCCGGACGCAGGTCCATGATGGTTGGCGCGTCAGCCGCGGTACCCAGGCGCAGGTCGACTTTCAACCGCGCCAGTTCCAGTTGATACCAGCGGGTGATACCGGCGATCTGGTCCCGTTGCGGGGCTTTCGATGCGGTGGTGATCTGCCCGCCGATGAATTCCTTTTTCTCGAACAGGGTCACGTCGTGGCCACGCTCGGCGGCCACGCGGGCGGCCTCCATCCCGGCAGGACCGGCGCCGACCACCACCACCTTGCGCTTCACGCCAGTGGTTTTTTCGATGATGTGCGGCAGGCCCATGTATTCACGAGAAGTAGCAGCGTTCTGAATGCACAGCACATCCAGGCCCTGATACTGACGGTCGATGCAGTAGTTGGCACCGACGCACTGCTTGATCTGGTCGATCTGGCCCATCTTGATCTTGGCGATCAGGTGCGGGTCGGCGATGTGCGCGCGGGTCATGCCGACCATGTCGACGTAACCGCCTTCCAGGATACGCGTGGCCTGGTTCGGGTCCTTGATGTTCTGCGCGTGCAGCACCGGAACCTTGACCACTTCCTTGATGCCGGCAGCCAGATGCAGGAACGGCTCCGGCGGATAACTCATGTTCGGAATCACGTTGGCCAGGGTGTTGTGGGTGTCGCAACCCGAACCCACGACACCGATGAAGTCGAGCATGCCGGTGTCGTCGTAATACTTGGCGATCTGCTTCATGTCTTCGTGGGACAGGCCATCGGGGTGGAACTCGTCACCACAGATGCGCATGCCCACGCAGAAATCGTCACCGACCTCGGCGCGTACGGCTTTCAAGACTTCCAGACCGAACTTCATCCGGCCTTCGAAGGTGCCGCCCCATTCGTCGGTACGCTTGTTGACCCGCGGGCTCCAGAACTGGTCGATCATGTGCTGGTGCACCGCCGACAGTTCAACACCGTCCAGGCCACCGGCCTTGGCGCGGCGGGCCGCTTGAGCGTAGTTACCGATCACCCGCCAGATTTCTTCCGGCTCGATGGTTTTGCAAGTGGCACGGTGCACCGGCTCGCGCACACCCGACGGCGACATCAGCGTCGGCCAGTTGAAGCCGTCCCAACGCGAGCGACGGCCCATGTGGGTAATCTGGATCATGATCTTGGCGCCGTGCTTATGCATGGCATCGGCCAGATTCTGGAAGTGCGGAATGATGCGGTCGGTGGACAGGTTCACCGAACTCCACCACTCCTGCGGGCTGTCGATGGCCACCACGGACGAACCGCCGCAAATCGCCAGGCCGATCCCGCCCTTGGCTTTCTCTTCGTAGTACTTGACGTACCGATCGGTGGTCATGCCGCCGTCGGTGGCATAAACCTCGGCGTGCGCGGTGCTGAGCACGCGGTTACGGATGGTCAGTTTGCCGATCTGGATCGGCTGGAACATTGCTTCGAAAGCCATGGCGGGTTCCTCGACTTACAACGGCTTGACGATGAACAAGCCGTCTTCGTGGCCCTCTTCGGAGCCACCGTAGACTTGCTCGGCCACGGTGCGGATCTTGCTGCCGCGAGCGGCGAGGATCTGGTCCATCGCGCCGGCAAACCAGCCAGTGAACATGTAGTCGACCTTGCGCCCGACCTTGCCGTACACATAGACGAACGCCGAGTGCTCGAGCTTGACGCTGGCGGTGCCTTTGTCGAGGTCGATGTCCTGGATCTTGAACAGGCCCCAGCCGCGCTGCGACAGACGCTTCATGTAGTGCTCGAACACCGCGACACCTTCCAGGCCATGGCATTCGGCTTCTTTTTCACACCAGTGCCAGGCGGACTTGTAGCCGGCCTTGTAGAGAATTTCGGCATAGGCTTCAGCGCCCAGCACTTCCTCGATGCCCATGTGGTTGTTGACGAAGAAATGACGTGGCACGTACAGCATCGGCAGGGCGTCGGACGTCCAGACACCGGTCTCGCTGTCGACTTCGATTGGCAATTGCGGGGCGATCTTGGCCATGGAAACTTAACTCCAGAAAAATTTTTGTGTTGCCCCCGGCGCGGGCGGCCGGGGGAAAGGATTCAGAGGTGCAGTGGCTTACTCGCCCCAAACGTCCTTGAGGACGTTCACCCAGTTTTCGCCCATGATCTTGCGTACCACTCGCTCGGAGTGGCCGCGCTTGAGCAGGGTCTCGGTCAGGTTCGGGAACTCGCCCACGGTGCGGATGCCCAGCGGGTTGATGATCTTGCCGAAGCTGGTCAGGCGGCGGGCGTAGCCCTTGTCGTGGGTCAGGTATTCGAAGAAGTCCTGGCCATGGCCCTGGGTGAAGTCGGTACCGATGCCGATGGCGTCTTCGCCGACTATGTTCATCACGTACTCGATGGCTTCGGCGTAGTCGTCGATGGTCGAGTCGATACCCTTGGCGAGGAATGGCGCGAACATGGTGACGCCGACAAAGCCGCCGTGGTCGGCAATGAACTTGAGTTCTTCATCGGACTTGTTGCGTGGGTGCTCCTTGAGCCCCGACGGCAGGCAGTGGGAGTAGCAGACCGGCTTTTTCGACTCGAGGATGACTTCTTCGGAAGTCTTGGAGCCGACGTGGGACAGGTCGCACATCACGCCAACGCGGTTCATCTCGGCGACGATTTCGCGACCGAAGCCCGACAGGCCGCCATCACGTTCGTAGCAACCGGTGCCCACCAGGTTCTGGGTGTTGTAGCACATCTGCACGATACCGACGCCGAGCTGCTTGAACACCTCGACATAGCCGATCTGGTCTTCATAGGCATGGGCGTTCTGGAAGCCGAAGAGGATGCCGGTCTTGCCCTGCTCCTTGGCCTTGCGGATGTCGGCAGTGGTACGCACCGGCATCACCAGGTCGCTGTTCTCGCGGATCAGCTTCTGGCTCGCGGCAATGTTGTTGACGGTAGCCTGAAAGCCCTCCCACACCGACACGGTGCAGTTGGCTGCGGTCAAACCGCCCTTGCGCATGTCTTCGAACAGTTCACGGTTCCACTTGGCAATAATCAGCCCGTCGATAACGATGCTGTCGGCGTGCAATTCGGCTGGGCTCATCAGGCTGTCCCCTTATTAGCGATTCATGCGCCGAATCGTCTGCCGGCGCTTTGGGGCCAGCATATGCCTCGGTGCCTCGGCGACCGGGTGCAAAAACGACAGGGGGTTTGCCGAAAGCGTCAATCCGCGACAAAGGGTCGTCTCCTGGCCTATTCAGCGACCTGTTCAAGGCCCTCGGCTTGGGCCAGAATTCGCTGCATCACTGGAATAGAGCGGCGACCTGAATGAAATCCATCCTTCTGGCTTTGGCATTGATTGCGACCGGCGTACACGCAGCGCAGGAGTCCGACGACAACCCGTGCGATAAAGTCGAAAACGACGTCCAGACCCTCGAGTGCTCGGCCTTCAGCAAAACCAGCGCCGAAGACCTGCTAAAGGAAAACCTCCAGGGCCTGGCCGACCGCATGCAGTCGCAATACGGCAAAAACCCGTCGCAACTGGCCGACATCACCGCCAAGCTCAAGGCCGCCCAACAGCAATGGCTGAAGACCCGGGATGCCGACTGCGCCGTCGAAGCCTTCCCGGCCACCGGTGGCAGCAAGGCGTTCACCATTGCCCAGAACGATTGCATTGCGCGGATGAGTGATGAACGGTCGGAGTTTTTGGAGTCGATTGGGCAGGAATGATCCATTCGCCAGCCAACTTGAGCTGTAAGCTGCACGCTTCAGCCAGTAAAGGGATTCAACATGAAAGTCTGCGGCATCGATATCAAAGGCAGCGAAGCGATCATCGCCGTGGCCACGCTGGACGGTCAGGCGCTGAGCCATGTCGCGCTCGCCACCAAGAAAATTGCCCTGGATGATGACGATGACGCCGCCAATGTCAAAGTGTTCGCAGCCCAGGTCGCTTCGTTTGTCCGGGAGAACTCCATCGACCGCATCGCGATCAAAAAGCGCAGCAAGAAAGGCGAATTCGCCGGTGGGCCGACCACGTTCAAGATCGAAGGGGTTTTCCAGTTATTGGAGAATTGCGAGGTGACGCTGCTGTCTCCGCAGACCATCAATGCCCAGGCTAAAAAGCACAATTTCGAACTGCCGGGGACGCTGAACAAGTATCAGCATGAGGCGTACAAGGTGGCGTGTTCGGTGCTGATGAAGAAGTAAATCAGCTCGGCACCTGTTATTTCTGACAGTAGTCAATCCGGCAAAAGCGGCGCATACATTGGGCATCTTCCATCAGCGCTCAACGATCATATGGCCGCCAACCTACACCGCTCCACCCCAACCTTGATGGCACAGGACCCACGCCACCATGAGATTCGCAGCGTGGCCTACTATCGCGCACATCCGGACGAAACGCCGGAACCGCGCATTACCCGTCAGGCCTACAGCACGAACGGACACCTGAGCGCCGGCTGGGACCCACATCTATGGGCAACGCAAGGCAAGCCTAATCTGACCATGGTGTACGGCCTCTCCGGCGAACCATTACTGAACAGCAGTGTTGATGGCGGCTGGAAAGCAAGACTGCCGGGCGCCAGCGGCGAGCTTCGATTCGAGTGGGATGGTCGGAACAATCAACGTCAGATCGAGTACGACAACCTGTTACGCCCGATCGCCATCTCAGAGCAAGCTGTCAACGCCGCCTCTGCCACGACTGAGCGGATGGTCTATGCCGACAGCGGCGCCGAGTACAGCCCACATAATCAGTGCGGACGCCTTATTCGCCACGACGACACGGCTGGCTGTCTGCATCTCGAGGAATACAGCCTCGCGGGCACTCGGTTAAGCGAATCCCGACAGTTCATGAACGAGCTGTCCGCAGTCAATTGGCCAGAGCGCTTGACTGACCGCGACAGCAAACTCGAAGCCGAAGGTGAAACCACCCAATGGCGTTTCAATGCCCTGGACAACCTGGTGACCCAGACCGATGCTCGGGACAACCAAAGGCTATTGGGCTATGACATCGCAGGCCAGCTCATACAGGTAGCCCTCAAACGCAGGCATCTGCCGGACAAAACGCTACTCAGTAACAGGCGCTACAACGTCAGTGGTCAGATCGAGCACGAAACTGCCGGCAATGGTGTTACGACAACTCGCCGTTATGACCTTCAAAACGATCGCCTGTTGCAACTCACCTCAAGCCGTTCAGGCCATGCTCTCCAGGACCTTGCCTACACCTACGATCCTGTCGGCAATATCACTCGGATCCGGGACTCGGTCGCAGCGATACGCTACTTCAGGAACCAGCGTACTGACCCCGCCAACGACTATCGGTATGACACGCTTTCTCAACTGATAGAGGCAAGCGGTCGAGAATCCGTTGCCGCGAGCCAGGGTCCCTTAACGCGCCCGTCGCAATCGACAGTGACAAGTAGTTACAAACAGACATTCTCATATGATCCCGCAGGAAACCTGCAAACCCTCATCCATGAGGGCCTTCGAGGTTACACCCGTGAGATGGTGAGCGAGCCTTCAAGTAACCGAAGCTTGCCTAAACCGCAGACAGGCGAGCCGGACTTCATCAAGAGCTTCGACAGCAACGGCAACTTGTTGATCCTGTCCCCTGGCGCACAAATCATGCACTGGGACAGTCGCAATCAACTCAGCGAGGTCATTCAGGTCACCAGACACGATGAACCGAATGATGATGAACTCTATCGATATGACGGCCACGGCCAGCGACTACGCAAGGTACTCCATCGCAAGACAAAATCTGCAACCTTAACCACAGAAGTGCGTTATCTGCCCGGGTTGGAGATCCATTACAACGGTCGCGAAGAAGTACGGTATGTCGTGAATGTTGACGCTGGAGATTGCAACGCGCGGGTTTTGCATTGGTACGAAGACCCGCCCGAAGGCATCGCCAACGACCAGATTCGTTACAGCCTGGGCGATCACCTTGGATCCTGCACGCTGGAACTGGACGAGGATGCCGCGCTGATCAGCCAGGAGGGTTATTACGCCTTTGGCGGCACCGCCTGGTGGCTCGCCCGAAGTGAAACCGAGGCCAGCTACAAGACACTCCGATACTCCGGAAAGGAACGGGATGCCACCGGGCTTTATTACTACGGGCTTCGTTACTACGCACCCTGGTTACAGCGCTGGATCAACCCGGATCCGGCGGGTGATATCGATGGTTTGAACCGCTACCGGATGGTTCAGAACAATCCATTGCGCTTCAAGGACAGCCAGGGGCTTGCACCGGTTGAGCCCGTCAATGAATACGAAAGGAAAATGGTCGCCGCCGGACAAGCGATACTTTATCGACGAGTCAGAGACCTGCCTGACGAGCAGCGGCGCGAATTCCAGAACGATTACTCAGCGATGATTGACTTCACAAAAAATGCGCTTTCATCGCTCAGCAGTCCAGACCTGGCACCTTCGACGCAGGAAAAGTTAAGGAATATATACGGCCGAAGCATGGATGAACAACATCTGAAGATCGCTGCAAATGTGGCCAGGAGCAAACTAAAAAAAATCCTTCGTGGTGCAGTATCGGATCAAGCCAGTGGTGATCGATTTGTCTTTACCGAAAATAACCCACTCAAGCCTGGACAGAGGGCAGTACGGAAAAAGTCCAAGTCTCAGGAGATGGATGTTGTCTATTTGAACCTCAAGGGCCGCCAACAATCCCCACCACGTAACGCCGCGACAATATTTCACGAACTCAGTCATGTTCATGCGAAGACAAAAGACTTCTGGTATTTATTTGCTGACTCATCACGTGACGATACAGCAGAGGCAATTGACGCCAATATAAAAGCGGCACTTGAGAAGTCTCTATCGATTGCCGCAAATGCGCCTGACGTATCAAAAATCAAAGAAAAGAACCGACCTGCATTCTTGAAGCACATCCTCCGCGCACAAAATGAACCCCGGTCGCCAGTAAGTCAGGCGTGGAATGCGCAAATAGCAATCACCACGCACAATGCAGACAGTTTGAGTGCTCTGGTCCTCCAATTCAGGTCTCGGGATGCTCACTAAATGACAGGTGCCTTTGTGGGAGGGGGCTGCGGCGCACCGATGCGCTCTTGAGCGCCAACACCGCGCCGATCCTCCCGCGGGCACCGCTCAAATCGAGCCCGGTAGCTACGGGTAAAATACGACGGTGACTCAAACCCGCAGGCAATACTCACCTCCAGCACGCTCATGTCCGTCTGGCGCAGCAACTGCCGCGCTTTTTCCAAGCGTAACCGCAGATAGAAATTGCTTGGCGTGTCGTTCAAATGCAACCGAAACAGTCGCTCCAACTGCCGCCGCGTCACCTTGATCGATTCCGCCAGTTCCAGCGTACTCAGCGGCGGTTCGCTGTGCTGCTCCATCTCGCCGATCACATGCACCAGCTTCTTGTTGCTGATGCCGTAGCGCGTGGCGACTTCCATGCGTTGGTGATCTTTGCGCGGGCGGATGCGGCCGAGTACGAACTGTTCGCTGACCTGGATCGCCAGTTCCGGGCCGTGGGCCTGGGCGATCAGATCCAGCATTAAATCGATGGAGGCAGTACCACCGGCGGAGGTGATGCGCCGGCGGTCGATCTCGAACAGTTCCTGGGTGACGCTGAGCTGCGGATATGACTCCTTGAAGGCGTCGATGGCTTCCCAGTGCAGGGTCAGGCGATGGCCTTCGAGCAAACCGGCCTCGGCGAGGATGAAACTGCCGGTATCGATGGCGCCGAGGGTCACGCCTTCGTTGTCCAGTCGGCGCAACCAATGCTCAAGCGCCGGGGTGGCGAATTTCAGAGGTTCGAAGCCGGCGACCACCAATAAGGTCGCGCCTTTCTTCAGCGGCTCCAGCGCCGCATCGGCGTTGACCGACATACCGTTGCTGGCCAGCACTGCCCCGCCATCGGCGCTCAGCACATGCCAGCGATAAAGCTCGCCGCGAAAGCGATTGGCGACCCGCAACGGCTCGATGGCCGAGATAAATCCGATGGCCGAGAAACCCGGCATCAACAAGAAATAGAAATCCTGGGACATGGAGCGCACTCGCTTAGCAGGTAACAAGAGGCCAGGTAACGAGAGGGCGGGCAGCGTAGGGATGTTGATACGCCAGTTGCTGGCGGCTTTCAAGAGCGCAGGTCGCTGCAGTGCAAGAGCTGGTCGCCGCAGTGCGCTTTCATCGGTGCTTTGCTGCGTAACTTGGCATCACCGGCGCATCAGACACCGGAACTCACAATAAACGAACTGCCGAGGAACCTGAGAATGAAACGACTGATCAGCAGCTGTGTTCTTGCACTCAGTGGTACCGCGTTACTGAGCGCCAGTGTCATGGCCGCCGAACCCGCCGCATGCCAGAACGTGCGCATGGGTGTAGTGAACTGGACCGATGTGATCGCCACCAGTGCCATGACCCAGGTATTGCTCGATGGCCTCGGCTACAGCACCAAACAAACCAGCGCCTCCCAGCAAATCATCTTCGCCGGGATCCGCGACCAGCGTCTGGACCTGTTCCTCGGTTACTGGAACCCGCTGATGACCCAGACCATCACCCCGTTCGTCGATGCCAAACAGGTCAAGGTGCTTGAAGCGCCAAGCCTGCAAGACGCCCGCGCGACCCTCGCCGTGCCGACCTATCTCGCCGACAAGGGCCTGAAAACCTTCGCTGACATCGCCAAGTTCGAAAAAGAACTGGGCGGCAAGATCTACGGCATCGAGCCTGGCTCGGGCGCCAACACCCAGATCAAGGCGATGATCTCCAAGAACCAGTTCGGCCTCGGCAAGTTCCAGCTGGTCGAGTCCAGCGAAGCCGGCATGCTCGCCGCGGTGGATCGCGCCGTGCGTCGCAACGAAGCCGTGGTGTTCTTCGGTTGGGCGCCGCACCCGATGAACGTCAACGTGAAAATGACCTACCTCACCGGCAGCGACGACGCCCTCGGCCCGAACGAAGGCAAGGCCACCGTGTGGACCGTCACCGCACCGACTTACGCCCAGCAATGCCCGAACATCGGTCGCCTGCTGAGCAACCTGACGTTCACCGCCGAAGACGAGAGCCGGATGATGCAGCCACTGCTGGATCACAAGGACGCTTTCGAGTCGGCCAAACAATGGCTCAAGGATCACCCGCAGGACAAAAAACGCTGGCTTGAAGGCGTCACCACCTTCGATGGCAAACCGGCCGCTGAAAACCTGCAACTGACCAGTAAATAAACCCGAACCCACCACCGTTCGCAGCCCCAAGGGGCTGCGAACGGGATCACCACGCCTGGCCAAAACCAAAAACTCGCCTGTAAGGAACCGCCAAATGAACCACGACGTCATCATCACCTGCGCACTCACCGGTGCTGGCGACACGACCAGCAAAAGCCCACACGTGCCGGTCACCCCAAAACAGATCGCGGCTGCCGCCGTGGAAGCCGCCAAGGCCGGTGCCACCGTGGTTCACTGCCATGTGCGCGACCCGCAAACCGGCAAGTTCAGCCGTGATGTGGCGCTGTATCGCGAGGTGATGGAGCGTATCCGCGAGGCGGACGTGGACATCATCGTCAACCTCACCGCCGGCATGGGCGGCGACCTGGAAATCGGTGCCGGCGAAAATCCGATGGAATTCGGCCCGAACACCGATCTGGTCGGCCCGCTGACTCGTCTGGCCCATGTCGAAGAACTGCTGCCGGAAATCTGCACCCTCGATTGCGGCACCCTGAACTTCGGCGACGGCGACACCATTTACGTTTCTACCCCGGCCCAGCTCCGCGCTGGCGCCAAACGCATTCAAGAGCTGGGCGTGAAGGCCGAGCTGGAAATCTTCGACACCGGTCACCTGTGGTTCGCCAAGCAGATGATCAAGGAAGGCCTGCTCGACAACCCGTTGTTCCAGCTGTGCCTGGGCATCCCGTGGGGTGCGCCGGCGGACACCACCACCATGAAAGCCATGGTCGACAATCTGCCGGCCGACGCGGTCTGGGCCGGCTTCGGTATCGGTCGCATGCAGATGCCGATGGCGGCGCAAGCGGTGTTGCTCGGCGGCAACGTGCGGGTAGGGCTGGAAGACAACCTGTGGCTGGACAAGGGCGTGCTGGCGACCAACGGCCAACTGGTCGAACGCGCCACGGAAATCCTCAGCCGCCTTGGTGCCCGCGTGCTCACCCCCGCTGAAGGCCGCAAGAAAATGGGCCTGACCCAGCGCGGTTAATAGAACTTACACCCAACCCTGTGGGAGCGGGCTTGCCCGCGAAAGCGGTGGTTCTACCGCTGAAGATTCGTCGGATGTACCGGCCTCTTCGCGGGCAAGCCCGCTCCCACAGGGTTTTTTGAACTATTCAGGACGTGACCATGAGCTTTATCACCGAAATCAAAACCTTCGCCGCCCTAGGCAGCGGTGTCATCGGCAGCGGCTGGGTGTCCCGCGCCCTCGCCCATGGCCTGGACGTAGTGGCCTGGGACCCGGCTCCCGGTGCTGAAGCAGCCCTGCGCAAACGCGTCGCCAACGCCTGGGGTGCATTGGAGAAACAAGGCCTGGCGCCGGGTGCATCGCAGGATCGCCTGCGCTTTGTCGCAACCATCGAAGAATGCGTTCGCGACGCTGACTTCATCCAGGAAAGTGCCCCGGAACGCCTTGAACTGAAACTGGACCTGCACAGCAAAATCAGCGCGGCAGCCAAGCCCAATGCGTTGATCGGCTCCAGCACCTCCGGTCTGTTGCCGAGCGAGTTCTACGAGAGTGCCACACACCCGGAGCGTTGCGTGGTCGGTCACCCGTTCAACCCGGTTTACCTGCTGCCGCTGGTCGAAGTGGTCGGCGGTAAAAACACCGCGCCCGAAGCCGTGCAAGCGGCGATGAAAGTCTATGAATCCCTGGGGATGCGCCCGTTGCACGTGCGCAAGGAAGTGCCGGGCTTCATCGCCGACCGCCTGCTCGAAGCGCTGTGGCGTGAGGCGCTGCACCTGGTCAACGACGGCGTGGCGACTACCGGTGAAATCGACGATGCGATCCGCTTTGGCGCGGGCCTGCGCTGGTCGTTCATGGGCACCTTCCTGACCTACACCCTGGCCGGTGGTGATGCCGGCATGCGTCACTTCATGGCGCAGTTCGGCCCGGCGTTGCAGTTGCCGTGGACTTACCTGCCGGCGCCGGAATTGACCGACAAACTGATCGACGACGTGGTCGAGGGCACCAGCGATCAGCTGGGAAAACACAGCATTTCGGCACTGGAGCGCTATCGTGATGACTGCCTGCTGGCAGTGCTCGAGGCGGTGAAGACCACCAAAGAGAAGCATGGGATGGCTTTCAGCGAGTAAGCCCAGGCTGTGGGGCCAGCAGCACTGGCCCCATCGCGAGCAAGCTCGCTCCCACAGGGGATCTGCTGAGTGACATAGATTGTATTCACACTGCAAATCACTGTGGGAGCGAGCTTGCTCGCGATAGCGGCAGTCCAGTCACCACACAAATTGGATCAGAAACCATGCCCACCCTCACCACCTACCAAACCACCATCATCCCCGACTGGGTCGACTACAACGGCCACCTGCGCGACGCCTTCTACCTGCTGATTTTCAGCTACGCCACCGATGCCCTGATGGATCGCCTGGGCCTGGACAGCGACAACCGGGAAGCCAGCGGCAACTCGCTGTTCACTCTCGAACTGCACCTCAATTATCTGCACGAAGTGAAACTCGACGCCCAAGTCGAAGTGCACACCCAAATCATTGCCCACGACAGCAAACGCCTGCACCTCTATCACAGCCTGCATCGGGTCGGTGATGCCCAGGAGCTTGCAGGCAACGAACAGATGCTGTTGCACGTGGATCTCGCCGGACCGCGCTCGGCCCCGTTCAGCGAACAATCCTTGAATCGGCTGCAAGCCATCGTCGCCGAACAGGTGGACCTGCCAACGCCCGGGTACATTGGCCGAGTGATCGCATTACCCCCAAAAAAATAACAAGGAGATCGCCATGAACACCGCCGCTGCATTTGCCGACTTTCGTACCTATCCGTTGATCAGCGCGCTGACTGGCGTGCAGACACTGGCGGACCGGGTTCTGGTGAAGTGGGCCGACGATCGCGTCAGCCCTTTCCACCATCAATGGCTGCGGGATAACTGCCCGTGCCCGCAGTGCGTCTACACCATGACCCGCGAGCAAGTGCTGGAAATCGTCGATGTGGCTCAAGACCTGATGCCCGATAACGCCCGTATCGACACCGAAGGTTGCCTGTCGGTGGATTGGCAGGATGGCCACGCCAGTCGCTTCGATCCCGGCTGGCTGCGCGCTCACGCCTATGACGATGAATCCCGCGCCGAACGCCTGGCACGCAAGCCCAAAGCCAGGCTCTGGCACAGCGATTTGCAGTTGCCGGTATTCGAATATCAAGCACTGATGAACGACCCGCAGGCGTTGCTGCAATGGCTGCTGGCGGTTCGCGATGTCGGCCTGACCCAGGTTCGTGGCGTGCCCACCGAGCCCGGCTCTCTGAAGTTGATCGCGCAACGGATTTCCTTCATCCGCGAGAGCAATTTCGGCGTGCTGTTCAACGTGCAATCCAAAGCCGACGCCGACAGCAACGCCTACACCGCTTTCAACCTGCCGCTGCACAGTGATTTGCCGACCCGAGAGCTGCAACCGGGGCTGCAATTCCTGCATTGCCTGGTCAATGACGCCGAGGGTGGCGAAAGCATTTTTGTCGACGGGTTTGCCATCGCCGATGCGCTGCGTCGCGAAGACCCGGAGTCATTCAAAAGCCTTTGCGAAATCCCCGTGGAGTTTCGCAACAAGGACCGCCACAGCGACTACCGCTGCCTCGCGCCGATCATTGCCCTGGACACGTTGGGGCAGGTATCGGAAATCCGCATGGCGAACTTTCTGCGCGGGCCGTTCGACACTTCGGTGGAACAGATGCCCAAGCTCTATCACGCCTACCGGCGCTTTATCGCGATGACGCGCGAACCCCGGTTTCGCTTGATGCAGCGGCTCAATCCCGGTGAGCTGTGGTGCTTCGACAACCGTCGCACCCTGCACGCCCGCAACGCCTTCGACCCCGCCACCGGGGCGCGGCACTTCCAGGGTTGCTATGTCGACCGGGATGAGTTGTTGTCGCGGATTCTGGTGTTGCAACGCTAGACCGCGTCATCGTTCTTCGCGAGCAAGCCCGCTCCCACATTCGACCGCATTCCCCTGATGGGACTCGGTCAACTGTGGGAGCGGGCTTGCTCGCGAAAGCGGTCTATTAATCGACACAAAACCCACTGATTCACAGACAAAAAAAGCCCCGATCAAGCCGTGACAGGATCGAGGCAGAGGGTACTGTTGAGGAGCTGCCGTGCGAGGGTGACCAAACCTTCGTGAAGCGAGCTGAGCCCAGTGTGCCCACTCCTCCAAACGGCAAGTTAGTCGAAAACGACCTGTTCATAGCCATTGCGGCCATTGCGACAATTCGCCCTTGCCGCTACTGCGTGGCCCTACCAGAATCGAGCCACGACACCGTTCCCTGAAGAAGGATTGCGTCATGATGCACGCCGATTTGATAGACCAGGAAGACCTGTTGGGCCAGCTCAAGTCGTTGGGATTCGAGGTGCCCACCGGCGCCACCGCCGAGCAGGCCTGTGAGTGTGCAGTACGGGGTTTGAACGATGTACGGGCGATGACACTGCGAACCATGGTCAAGCAGATGTACACCAGCAGCGCGACCATCCTGCCGGCGGTGCGCCAAGCGATCGACAAGCAGTTGTTGCCGGCATTGGCGGAGTATCAGCAGAGCCACACAGGCCGATAAAAATCCTTCGCGGGCAAGCCCGCTCCCACAGGCTTTGAGTCAGAGCATTAATTTTGTGCTCGACACAAAGCCCTGTGGGAGCGGGCTTGCCCGCGATTGAAGGCGCCTCGATTTAAAGCCTTACACTGGCAAACGTCGACTCATTACGCGCCTGGCTCAACGCCGACAACGGCCCGGACAACGGCGACAGCACCAAGGCTTGCGGCAACGGCATCATCGCCACTTGCTGGGTAGTGTTGGAGCCTACGCGCTCGTCACGCGGCGGAATGCCGAAGTATTCGCGGTAGCACTTGGAGAAGTGCGGCGTGGATACGAAGCCACACACCGATGCCACTTCGATGATCGACATCGGCGTTTGCTTGAGCAGTTGCCGGGCGCGGATCAGGCGCAGCTTGAGGTAGTAACGCGACGGCGAACAGTGCAGGTATTTCTGGAACAGGCGCTCGAGCTGACGACGGGATACCGCGACATAGACGGCCAGTTCGTCGAGATCGATCGGCTCTTCGAGGTTGGCTTCCATCAGCGCAACGATTTCCTGCAGTTTTGGCTGATTCGTGCCGAGCATGTGCTTGAGCGGCACACGCTGGTGATCCTGCTCGTTGCGGATGCGCTCGTAGACGAACATTTCCGAAATGGCCGCCGACAGTTCACGGCCGTGATCGCGGCTGATCAGGTGCAGCATCATGTCCAGCGGCGCGGTGCCGCCGGAGCTGGTGAAACGGTTACGGTCGAGAGTGAACAGGCGGGTACTCATGGCCACTCGCGGGAAAGCTTCCTGCATGGCTGCCAGGCATTCCCAGTGCACGCTGCAATCGAAGCCGTCGAGCAGGCCGGCGCAGGCCAGGGCCCAGCTGCCGGTGCACACCGCGCCGAGGCGGCGGGACTGGCGGGCCTGGCTTTGCAGCCATGACACGTGTTCACGGGTAACAGTGCGTTGAATACCGATACCGCCGCAGACGATGACGGTGTCCATTGGCGGAGCTTTGTGCATGGAGGCGTCGGGGGTGATCTGCAGGCCATCACTGGCCCAGACCTGGCCGCCATCGACGGTGAGGGTGGTCCAACGGTACAGCTCGCGACCGGACAACTGGTTGGCCATGCGCAGGGGTTCCACTGCGGACGCCAGAGAAATCAGCGTGAAATTGTCCAGCAGCAGAAAGCCGATGGATTGAGGCGCACGGTTCTGGGGTTGGGCCCCGGAGTTGAACGTCGTCATCGCGGTATCTCCTCACACAAAGCGGGTGATGGCCTCAGGCGGAGGCTCTTGTTATTGCCGGCGTTCTCGCGTGGGAGACGGGCTTTGTAATGACAGAGCAATTGCCGTGCCTAAATTTGAATGCACGTTCAATAACTCCTAAAAACGACGTCGGAATGTGTCTATATATGTCTTGCAAGATGTGGGGATTTAAATGGCCATCAGGACTGGTAAGCGCCCCGGCTCACGAGCGGTGAGCAATTCGGTAGCACTTGTGGGAACAGGGCTGAAACGATCCCGGAAAGAGTGTCACCGCAGGCACGGGGTGACGGGCGGTCAGGGTCGGTTTCGATCCCTGACCTTGAGGTCATGATTTACCTGTTTGCGACGCGCCAAAAGGTGGCATGTGTTGTTGCAGGTGTTCACTTAACGCGCAATTTTGACTGGTCTGGCCCCTTCGCGAGCAAGCCCGCTCCCACACTTGGAATGCGTGCCCCTGTGGGAGCGGGCTTGCTCGCGAAGAATGCGACTCGGTGTTACTGACTCAACACTCCACCGCACTCACCGCCAACCCACCCCGCGATGTCTCCTTATATTTGTCATGCATGTCGGCACCGGTATCGCGCATGGTACGGATTACCCGATCCAGCGAAATAAAGTGCTGGCCATCGCCCCGCAATGCCATCTGCGCAGCGTTGATCGCCTTCACCGCTGCAATCGCGTTGCGCTCGATGCACGGCACCTGGACCAGTCCACCCACCGGGTCGCAGGTCAGGCCGAGGTTGTGCTCCAGACCGATTTCCGCCGCGTTGCACAGTTGCTCTGGCGTGGCGCCAAGGATTTCCGCCAGCCCGGCGGCCGCCATGGCGCAGGCCGAACCGACTTCGCCCTGACAACCGACTTCGGCACCGGAGATCGAGGCGTTCTTCTTGCACAGGATGCCCACCGCCGCCGCACCGAGGAAGTAGTCGACGACATTGGCGTCGGTCACGGCCTCGCTGAACTTCATGAAGTAGTGCAGCACGGCCGGAATGATCCCCGCCGCGCCATTGGTCGGTGCCGTGACCATGCGCCCGCCGGCGGCGTTTTCTTCGTTTACCGCCAGGGCGAACAGGTTGACCCATTCCATGGCGCTCAAGGTCGAGCCAATCACGTTAGGTTTGTTCAGCTCCTGCAGGCTGCGATGCAGCTTCGCCGCGCGGCGGCGCACGTTCAGTCCGCCGGGCAGGATGCCTTCGTGTTTCAAGCCCTGTTCGACGCAATCCTGCATGGCGCGCCAGAGCTTCATCAGACCGCTGCGGATTTCCTCTTCGCTGCGCCAGACTTTCTCGTTGGCCATCATTAATTCAGCCACGCGCAGGTTGTGCTTCTTGCACAGCTGCAACAGCTCGGCGGCGCTGGAAAAGTCATAAGGAAGTACGGTGCGATCCAGATCCACGACACCGCTGGAAGCTTGCGCCTCATCGACGACAAAACCGCCGCCGACCGAATAGTAGGTGTCGCGATGCAATTCACCGTCATCGCCTTCGACAATCAGGGTCATGGCGTTGGGGTGGAACGGCAGGTTTTCGTCGATAAGGCGCATGTCCCGAGCCCAGACGAACGGCACCGACAGGCGACCGTCGAGCAACAGCGTGTGGGTTTCGCGCAGGGCCTGGATACGGATGCCGATTTGCGACGGATCGATCGCATCCGGCCACTCGCCCATCAGGCCCATGATCACCGCGTTGTCGCTGCCGTGGCCGATGCCGGTGGCCGATAACGAGCCAAACAGCTGGACTTCGACACGCCGCACCTGTTCCAGCAGACCCCGCTCGCGCAAGCCCTGCACAAACAACGCCGCGGCCCGCATGGGCCCCACGGTGTGCGAACTGGAAGGGCCGATGCCGATTTTGAACAGGTCGAAAACACTGATAGCCATGACTGCCGAACTCCTGAATGGGCCCACTGCGCACGCCAAAGCGCAGGGTGACGGAGCTGCTACGCTCAAGCTGCAATCCGCCGAGATGGCCGCATCATCAAGCTTTTATCCAGTTGTTCGACGTCTCTAACCGACGCACTCATGCCCACCAGCGCCGCGTGTCTTTTACGCCGTGTTTTCGCCGTTTTTTTGCGGTTCAGAGCGGGAAAAAGGGCTGAAAAAATCTGTAAACGACGTCACCGACACTGGATGCGACCATCCCTGTACTGGATACGACGCACCCTGTAGGCGTCAGATTTTCACTGGTACATGATCGTATCGACTCGATTGCAAGGCGCCGTGGTAGAGCTGTCTCCAGAACGCCATCCAACCGCAACCTATAAGTGCGGTGGTCCAGTCGGAACACTGCCAAAAAAAACACCAAGGAGTCCATCCATGAAAGGTTCCCCGTCGTTGTTGTTGGCCGCCATGCTTAGTCTGCCGGTTCTGGCGCAAGCCGCAGAACCGGCGCAGTGCAGTACCGTAAACTTCTCCGATGTCGGCTGGACCGACATCACCGCGACAACCGCGACGACCAGCGTCGTGCTCAACGCCCTCGGCTACAAGACCAAGACCACCATGATTTCCGTGCCCGTGACCTACAAGTCGCTGGCCGATGGCAAGAACATGGACGTGTTCCTGGGGAACTGGATGCCGACCATGGAAAACGACATCAAGGCCTACCGCGATGCCGGCACAGTGGAAACCGTGCGCACCAACCTCAAGGGTGCCAAGTACACCCTCGCCGTCCCTCAAGCGCTGTACGACAAGGGGCTGCATGACTTCTCCGACATCGCCAAATTCAAGAAAGAGCTCGACGGCAAGATCTACGGCATCGAGCCTGGCAACGATGGCAACCGCCTGATCCAGTCGATGATCGACAAGAACGCCTTCGGCCTCAAGGACGCGGGCTTCAAGGTCGTCGAGTCCAGCGAAGCAGGCATGCTGTCGCAGGTCGACCGCGCGCAGAAACGCGACACCGCCGTGGTCTTCCTCGGCTGGGCGCCGCACCCGATGAACAAGCGCTTCAAGATTCAATACCTGACCGGCGGCGACGATTTCTTCGGCCCCGACTTTGGCGCCGCCACCGTGGCGACCAACACCCGCAAGGGCTACGCCGAGGAATGCAGCAACGTCGGTCAGTTGCTGAAAAACCTGGAGTTCACGGTCGACATGGAAAGCGAACTGATGGGCAACATCCTGGACGACAAGATGAAGCCTGACGCGGCCGCCAAGGCCTGGCTGAAAAAGAATCCACAGGTGCTCGATACCTGGCTCGCTGGCGTGACCACCATTGACGGTAAACCGGGCCTGGAGGCCGTGAAAGCCAAACTGACGCCTTGAATTAGGGAGCATCGCTTATGCCGGACGGCCCACGCCGTCCGGGCTGTTTATTTCCTTGCATGCGGACGTTCACTACCATGCTGATTGATCAGAAAATACCTCTAGGCCAGTACATCTCGGGCTTCGTTGAATGGTTGACGCAACACGGCGCCAACACCTTCGACGCAATCGCCGTGACACTGGAAACGATGATCCACGGCGTGACATTTGCGCTGACCTGGTTCAACCCGCTGGCGCTGATCGGCCTGATCGCTCTACTGGCACACTTCATTCAACGCAAATGGGGCCTGACCGCGTTTGTCGTTGCCTCCTTTCTGCTGATCCTCAATCTGGGGTACTGGCAGGAAACCATGGAAACCCTCGCCCAGGTGTTGTTCGCCACCCTGGTCTGCGTGCTCATTGGCGTGCCCCTGGGCATCGTCGCCGCGCACAAGCCGATGTTCTATACTGTAATGCGTCCGGTACTCGATCTGATGCAGACCGTACCGACCTTCGTGTACCTCATTCCTACCCTGACCCTCTTCGGTCTGGGTGTGGTCCCGGGCCTGATTTCGACGGTGGTGTTCGCGATTGCCGCGCCCATCCGCCTGACCTACCTGGGTATCCGCGATGTTCCGGAAGAATTGATGGACGCCGGCAAGGCCTTTGGCTGCTCCCGGCGTCAGCTGCTCTCGCGAATCGAACTGCCCCACGCCATGCCAAGCATCGCGGCAGGCATCACCCAGTGCATCATGCTGTCTCTTTCGATGGTGGTGATCGCGGCACTGGTGGGTGCCGATGGTTTGGGCAAACCGGTGGTCAACGCACTGAACACTGCTGATATCGCCCTGGGCTTCGAAGCAGGCCTGGCGATCGTACTGCTGGCGATCATGCTCGACCGTATCTGCAAACAACCCGACGCCAAGGTAGGGGGTGACGCATGAGCATTATTCGCTTCGATAACGTTGACGTTATCTTCTCCAAAGATCCACGCGAGGCGCTCAAGCTGCTGGATCAGGGCATGACCCGCAACGAGATCCTGAAAAAGACCGGGCAGATCGTCGGTGTTGAAAAAGCCAGCCTGGATATCGAAAAAGGTGAAATCTGCGTACTGATGGGCTTGTCCGGTTCCGGCAAGTCCAGCCTGCTGCGCTGCATCAACGGCCTGAACACCGTCAGCCGTGGCAAGTTGTTCGTCGAACACGAAGGCAAGCAGATCGACATCGCCTCCTGCAGCCCGGCCGAACTGAAAATGATGCGCACCAAACGCATCGCGATGGTGTTCCAGAAGTTCGCCCTTATGCCTTGGCTGACCGTTCGCGAGAACATCAGCTTCGGCCTGGAAATGCAGGGTCGGCCCGAGAAGGAACGACGCAAACTGGTGGACGACAAGCTTGAGCTGGTAGGCCTGACCCAGTGGCGCAACAAGAAACCCAACGAGCTGTCCGGTGGTATGCAGCAACGCGTGGGCCTGGCCCGTGCCCTGGCGATGGACGCCGACATCCTGCTGATGGACGAACCGTTCTCGGCACTCGACCCGCTGATCCGCCAGGGTCTGCAGGACGAACTGCTGGAACTGCAACGCAAGCTGAGCAAGACCATCGTATTCGTAAGCCACGACCTCGACGAAGCCCTGAAACTGGGCAGCCGCATCGCGATCATGAAAGACGGCCGGATCATCCAGTACAGCAAACCGGAAGAAATCGTCCTCAACCCTGCGGACGACTACGTGCGGACCTTCGTGGCCCACACCAACCCGCTGAACGTACTGTGCGGCCGCAGCCTGATGCGCACCCTGGACAATTGCAAACGCATCAACGGTTCGGTGTGCCTGGATCCAGGCGGTGATTCGTGGCTGGATCTGGCTGAAGGCAACACCATCAAGGGCGCTCGCCAGAACGGGTCTGCGCTGGACTTGCAGAACTGGATACCGGGTCAGGCCGTTGAAGGCCTGGGTCGTCGACCAACCCTGGTGGACTCGAACATCGGCATGCGCGATGCGCTGCAGATTCGTTATCAGACCGGCAACAAGCTGGTGCTGCATGACAACAACAAGGTGGTGGGGATTCTGGGCGACAGCGAGCTGTATCACGCACTGCTCGGCAAGAACCTGGGGTAAGGCAACAGATGCAAAAACGCCGCGAGAGAATCGCGGCGTTTTTGTTTATGGGGTATCGGGTCAAACAGCTTTGCTGCTGATGCCCCCTTCGCGAGCGAGCCCGCTCCCATATGTACGGTGAACAACCTGTGGGAGCGAGCTTGCTCGCGATGAGGGCTTAACATTCAACATGAGTGTTGACTGTCCCTCCGCTATCGCGAGCGAGCTCGCTCCCACAGGGATTGCGGTGCATTCCGTACACCGCAGACCCAAGCTTTAGCTATAAACCCGGCCAAGCAGTTGCCGATGGCTTTCAAACTGATCGAGCACGTCACGGGTGATCTGATCTTGAGTGAAACCCATCAAGTCGTAGTCCTGGCTACCGTTATGCAGGTAAACCTCGGCGCGATAGAAACGCTGACGCGCCTCATCGGACTGTGCCGATTCAGTCGGCGTGGCCAGGTAACCGTCCAGGCTGACTTCGTAGACAAACGGGTTGCCCTCTTCCATCTCGACGCGCACGCCCATGCAACGCTTGGACTTGCCCAGCAGCGTCTGAACCTGCAGGCCTTGAGCACGCATTTGCGCCGTCGCATCTTCCAGTGCCGGGCTCACTTGCTTGTCCATGAAGCGCTGCACCACCGACTGGCTCGGCTGCAGGTCCAGCTGGGTCAAACGCTCGCTGAAACCACGACGACCGCGTGCCGCCAGTTCCGCTTGCTCCTGTTCGATCTGCACGTCCTGGCGCATGGCCTTGTGCAAGCCGAACATGAAGAACACCAGCACCACCGAGAACGGCAGACCAGCCAGTACCACCATGGTTTGCATGGCTTCGAAGTTACCGGCGAACAGCAAGCCGATGGTCACCAGGGTGATCACCACCGACCAGAAGATCCGCAGCCAGTGCGGCGCGTCTTCATCGACGGTACCGCCCTTGCACGACAGGTTGGCCATCATCACCGCGCCGGAATCCGCCGGGGTCAGGAACAGCACGAAACCAACGAAAATCGATACGCCGATCACCACCTTCGACGCCGGGTAATGCTCAAGCAACTGGTAGATCGCCATGGATGGCTGTTCCAGCGCCGTTTTTCCAAGCTCCACCGCCCCATGGTTCATCACCAGGTCCAGGGCCGAGTTACCGAAGATCGACAGCCACGCCAGAGTGAAGCCCAGCGGAATCAGCAATACGCCGGCCACCATTTCACGCACCGTGCGACCACGGGAAATACGTGCGATGAACATGCCCACGAATGGTGCCCAGGAAATCCACCAGGCCCAGTAGAACAGGGTCCACAGGCCCAACCAGCGGTCGGACTTCTCGGCGTCGCCTTCATACACATAGAGGTCGAAGGTCTTCAGCACCACGCCGTTCAGGTAGTCGCCGACGTTCTGCACGAAGCCATTGAGCAGGTGCAGGGTCGGGCCGAACAGCAGGACGAAAATCAGCAGGCCGCTGAACAGCACAATGTTCAGGTTGGACAGACGACGGATGCCGTTTTCCACGCCCGACACAGCGGCGATGGTCGCCACCGTGCTCATCACAATGATCACGATCAGCAGGTTGGTGTTGCTGTGCTCCATGCCGAACAGGTTTTCAAGGCCCGACGACACTTGCAGCGAACCAATCCCCAGGTTGGTCACCAGACCCAGCAGGGTCACGAACATGCCGAATCCGTCCACCGCATGACCGGCCGCGCCCTTGACCCAACGCTCACCCACCAGCGGATACAGCGCCGAACGCAACGCCAGCGGCTGGTTATGGCGGTAGGCAAAGTACGCCACCGCCAAGCCGACCAGTGCATAAATCGCCCAGCCGTGCAGGCCCCAATGCAGGAACGTCAGTTGTACTGCCTGACGTGCCGCGAGGTTACTGGCGGCCACGCCTTCCGGCGGGTTGAAGTAGTGGTCCAGCGGTTCGGACGCGCCGAAATACAACAGCGAGATGCCGATACCCGAGGAGAACAGCATCCCCGCCCAGGCGCCGTAGCTGAAGTCCGGGGTGTCGTCCTTGCTGCCCAGCTTGAGTTTGCCGTAAGACGAAAACGCCAGGCCGACGACGAAAATCAGATAGGCGGCAATCACCACCATGTAGTACCAGCCGAAGCTGCGGGACAACCAGGCTTGCGCCGTACCCAGCATTCTGCCGGCCTCTTGCGGGGCGATGATCAGAATGGCGGTCAACAACAGAATCAACGCGGTAGAGGTGTAGAACACCCAACCGTTGACCGACACCTTCTGCGGTGGGGTCTTTATTAGCGAGGCAGAACTCATGGCACAGATGCTCCGGGCAGTGCGAGAGAAGAACGCAAGGCAAACGAGTTACCCGACCAATCGGTTAGTGGGCAGCCGACCGGCGGGTGATATAAAGACACCCCGAAAAAAGCCCGAAACCCCTGGAGCGCCACAGCGCGTAGGTTTCGAGCAGTTTCGGAAGTCATTTTTTCCGCCGCTACATGTTGGGAAAATCTGTAGGCAGCGACGATTTGTCGCAGATCTTATTCTTTGTTGATTGAACGTTCAATCAAAACAAAATAGACTGGCCTTCAAGCCGGTAGTCGTTTGACGTCTGCCGGAAGGCCTAAGGAGATGTGCAAGATGCCCAAGGTCGGTATGCAACCCATCCGTCGCCAGCAGTTGATCGAAGCCACATTGCTGGCGGTCGATCAGGTCGGAATGGGGGACGCCAGCATTGCGCTGATCGCCCGTTTGGCCGGTGTCTCGAATGGCATCATCAGTCATTACTTTCAGGACAAGAACGGCCTGATCGCTGCCACGGCGCAGTACCTGATGAGTGTCCTCAGCGAGAACGTCACCGCGCGCCGTCAGGCGCTGACAGATGCAAGCCCGCGGGCGCATCTGCAGGTGATCATCGAAGGCAACTTCGACGCCAGCCAGGTCAATGGCCCGGCAATGAAAACCTGGCTGGCCTTCTGGGCCACCAGCATGCACCACCCGTCTTTGCACAGGTTGCAGCGGATCAACGATCACCGTCTGTATTCCAACCTGTGCTGCCAGTTCCGCCGCGTACTGCCGCTCGACGATGCGCGCAGTGCAGCCCGTGGCCTGGCAGCCCTCATTGACGGTTTGTGGTTGCGCGGCGCGCTGTCGGGAGATGCTTTCGACACCGGGCAGGCGCACCAGATCGCTTACGAATACATGGATTTCCAACTGGCCAAGCAGGTGAGTTAGAGCACACAGAACGCTCAACCACCGGACCGCGCCAATCACTGATGCACTTGCGAGGACTTTATGGCCCGTTTCGAATTGCAAAAACTCTACATCGATGGCGCTTACTCTGACGCCAGCAGCGACGCCACTTTCGAAGCCATCAACCCGGCTAACGGTGAAGTCCTCGCAAAAGTACAACGTGCCACCTTCGATGACGTCGAGCGCGCCGTCGTCAGCGCCGAAAAGGGCCAGAAAATCTGGGCCGCCATGACCGCCATGGAGCGTTCGCGCATCCTGCGTCGCGCCGTGGAAATCCTGCGTGAGCGCAACGACGAACTGGCCGCCCTGGAAACCCTGGACACCGGCAAGTCGTACTCCGAAACCCGCTACGTCGACATCGTCACCGGCGCTGATGTGCTGGAGTACTACGCAGGCCTGGTTCCGGCCATCGAAGGCGAGCAGATTCCGCTGCGCACCACGTCGTTCGTCTACACCCGTCGCGAGCCGCTGGGCGTTGTGGCCGGTATCGGCGCGTGGAACTACCCGATCCAGATCGCCCTGTGGAAATCCGCGCCAGCCCTGGCGGCCGGTAACGCGATGATCTTCAAGCCAAGCGAAGTCACCTCGCTGACCACCCTGAAACTGGCCGAGATCTACACCGAAGCCGGCGTGCCAAACGGCGTGTTCAACGTCTTGACCGGCAGTGGCCGTGAAGTCGGCACCTGGCTGACCGAGCACCCGCGCATCGAGAAAGTCTCGTTCACCGGCGGCACCGACACCGGCAAGAAAGTCATGGCCAGCGCTTCGAGCTCTTCGCTCAAGGACGTGACCATGGAACTGGGCGGCAAGTCCCCGCTGATCATCTGTGACGACGCCGACCTCGATCGTGCTGCCGACACCGCGATGATGGCCAACTTCTACAGCTCCGGCCAGGTCTGCACCAACGGCACCCGCGTGTTCGTACCGGCCCACCTGAAAGCCGCTTTCGAAGCCAAGATCGTTGAGCGCGTTGCGCGCATCCGCGTCGGCAACCCTGAAGACGAAAACACCAACTTCGGCCCTCTGGTCAGCTTCGCCCACATGGAAAGCGTGCTGGGCTACATCGCCAAGGGCAAGGAAGAAGGTGCACGCCTGCTGTGCGGCGGCGAGCGTCTGACCGACGGCGAATTCGCCAAAGGCGCCTTCGTGGCCCCGACCGTGTTCACCGACTGCACCGACGACATGACCATCGTCCGTGAAGAAATCTTTGGCCCGGTGATGGCGATCCTCACCTACGAAACCGAAGAAGAAGTGATCCGCCGTGCCAACGACACCGAATTCGGCCTGGCCGCCGGTATCGTCACCCGCGACCTGAACCGCGCGCACCGCGTGATTCATCAACTGGAAGCCGGTATCTGCTGGATCAACGCCTGGGGCGAGTCCGACGCGAAGATGCCGGTTGGCGGCTACAAGCAGTCGGGTGTCGGCCGTGAGAACGGCATCAGCTCGCTGAACAACTTCACCCGCATCAAGTCGGTACAGGTCGAGCTGGGCGATTACGTCTCGGTGTTCTAAGACCCGAGTCTTGTAGTGCCTGCGAGGGCCTCTTCGCGGGCAAGCCCGCTCCCACAAGGGACCAGTGGACACAGATTCTGTGTACACCAGAGATCAAATGTGGGAGCGGGCTTGCTCGCGAATCGAGTGCACAGCACTCGCCGAGGCCCGACCTGACCACCATCAAAGAGGGTGCATTCAATGTCCCAAGAATTCGACTACATCATCATCGGTGCCGGCTCGGCCGGTAACACCCTGGCGACCCGTCTGACCGAAGACGCAGGCGTCACCGTCCTGCTGCTCGAAGCCGGCGGCCCGGACTACCGTTTCGACTTCCGCACACAAATGCCGGCCGCCCTGGCGTTCCCGCTGCAGGGCCGTCGCTACAACTGGGCCTACGAAACCGATCCAGAGCCACACATGGACGGTCGTCGCATGGAGTGCGGTCGCGGCAAGGGCCTGGGCGGTTCTTCGCTGATCAACGGCATGTGCTACATCCGCGGCAACGCCATGGACTACGACGGCTGGGCGAAACTGCCAGGCCTGGAAGACTGGTCGTACCTGGACTGCCTGCCGTATTTCCGTAAAGCGGAAACCCGCGACATCGGCCCGAACGACTACCACGGTGGCGACGGCCCGGTCAGCGTGACCACGCCGAAAGCCGGCAACAACCCGCTGTTCCACGCCATGGTTGAAGCCGGCGTGCAGGCCGGCTACCCGCGCACCGAAGACTTGAACGGCTACCAGCAGGAAGGCTTCGGCCCGATGGATCGCACCGTGACACCGAAAGGTCGTCGTGCCTCCACCGCCCGTGGTTACCTGGACGTCGCCAAGAAGCGTTCGACCCTGACCATCGTCACCCACGCCCTGACCGACAAGATCCTGTTCGAAGGCAAGCGTGCGGTCGGCGTGCGTTACCTGGTCGGCGACGCTGAAGAGCGCGTTGAAGTCAAAGCACGCAAGGAAGTGCTGCTGTGCTCCGGTGCCATCGCTTCGCCGCAGATCCTGCAACGCTCCGGCGTCGGCCCGGCCGAGCTGCTGAAAAAGCTCGACATTCCGGTGGTCCACGACCTGCCGGGCGTCGGTGAAAACCTGCAGGATCACCTTGAGCTGTACCTGCAATACGCTTGCACCCAGCCAGTCTCGCTGTACCCGTCGCTGCTCCTGCACAACCAGCCGGCCATCGGTGCCGAGTGGCTGTTCAACGGCACCGGCATCGGCGCCAGCAACCAGTTCGAAGCCGGCGGCTTCATCCGCACCCGTCCGGAATTCGAATGGCCGAACATTCAGTACCACTTCCTGCCGGTGGCGATTAACTACAACGGCAGCAACGGTGTGAAAGAGCACGGCTTCCAGGCGCACATGGGCTCCATGCGTTCGCCAAGCCGTGGGCGCATCCAGGCCAAGTCCAAGGACCCACGCCAGCACCCGAGCATCCTGTTCAACTACATGGCCACCGAGCAGGACTGGCAGGAGTTCCGCGACGGCATCCGCCTGACCCGTGAAATCATGCAACAGCCGGCGCTGGACGCTTTCCGTGGTCGCGAGATCAGTCCCGGCATCGAGGTGCAAACCGACGAGCAACTGGACAAGTTCATCCGCGAACACGCCGAAACTGCGTTCCACCCGTCCTGCTCGTGCAAGATGGGCACCGACGACATGGCCGTGGTCGATGGCGAAGGTCGTGTGCATGGCATGCAAGGCCTGCGCGTGGTCGATGCCTCGATCATGCCGATCATCACCACCGGCAACCTCAACGCACCCACGATCATGATGGCCGAGAAAATCGCCGACAAGATCCGTGGTCGCAAGCCATTGCCGCGCAGCACAGCCACTTACTATGTGGCCGGTGATGCACCGGTGAAGGGCAAGCCGGTGCGGGAAGTGAGCCAGACGGTGTAAGGCGTTACATCGCGTCACGGCCATTCGCGAGCAAGCCCGCTCCCACAGGTTTCGGGTTGGATTGCAGATTTGTGATCCAGCCAGGACTACTGTGGGAGCGGGCTTGCTCGCGAAGAGGCCCGGCCAGGCAACACCTCTCTCCCGGCAATCACTCGCAAGTCCGATCCAAACTTGATCCTCCCCCCTCGCAGGCCTAATCTAGCGCCACGCAATCGTTTCACCCCTTCCCCTCGCAGCACCGCGCCATCGCCACTCCATAACCAGGAGGTTCACGAATGTTCGATTTCTACCCCCAGCTCAAGCAGCGCTTCGCTGCCTTGCGCACGGGTGCTGAATTCTTTTCCCTGCGTTATGTGCGCGAATCCGGGCAGTACCTGTCGGTGCGCAAGAACATCGCCGAACCGCCGAGCCTGAGCCGTGACGAAGGGGCGATGCTGACCGTGCGGGTCAATGGCGTCGAGGTCTATGCGGCGACCAACGATCTGTCGCAACAAGGCCTGCAGGCCGCCCTCGAGCGCGCCGAGTTCCAGGCCCGTCGACTCAAGCCCCATGCCTTGCTGGACCTGCGTGAACAGGCTGTTTCCAGCGACCGCGCCGATTACTTTTCGCCGAACCTCGACCAGCCCTTCCCGTCCCTGAGCGACTGCTACCAACTGCTCGGCGCCGAGTCGGCCGCCGTGCCCAGGGACGAGCGCCTGGTGAACTGGCAGGTCAGCCTCGGCATCACTCACGTCGAGCAGATTTATCTCAACAGCGCCGGTGCCGAACTGCGCCAGGCCCAACGCTTTGTGTACCCTGGCCTGGACGTCACGGCCTACGACGGCAAAGACAGCCAGACCCGCAGCCTGGGTCGCGAGAACTTCGGCCAGCAAGGCGCGGCGGACGTCATCAGCCGCTGCGGCCTGATCGGTGCCGGTGCCCAGGTGGCTGATCAGGCGCTGCAACTGCTGCTGGCGCCGAACACACCGCAAGGCAAGCGCGACCTGCTGCTGATGCCCGACCAGATGATGCTGCAAATCCACGAATCCATCGGCCACCCGCTGGAGCTGGACCGCATACTGGGTGACGAGCGCAATTACGCCGGCACCAGTTTCGTCAAAGCCGAAGATTTCGGCAGCCTGCAATACGGCTCCGGCCTGCTCAACGTGACCTTCGACCCGGACATCCCCGAGGAGCTCGCCAGCTACGGCCATGACGACGACGGCACGCCCGCCAGCAAACAGTTCCTGATCCGCGAAGGCCTGTTGCTGCGCCCGCTGGGCGGCGCGTTGTCGCAATTCCGTGCCGGCATGGACGGCGTCGCCAACAGCCGCGCCTGTGGCTGGAATCGCCCGCCGATCGATCGCATGGCCAACCTCAACATCGAGCCGGGCGATCAGTCCATCGAACAGCTGATCGGCGGTATCGAACACGGCGTGCTGATGTCGACCAACCGTTCCTGGTCGATCGACGATGCCCGCAATAAATTCCAGTTCGGCTGCGAATGGGGCCAACTGATCGAAAACGGCGAACTCAAAGGCGTGGTAAAAAATCCCAATTACAGGGGCATCTCCGCGCAGTTCTGGAAAAGCCTCAGCGCTGTCGGCGATGCCAGTACCTTCAAGGTCCTCGGCACACCGAATTGCGGCAAGGGCGAGCCGAACCAGGTGATCCGCGTCGGCCACGCGTCACCGGCCTGCGTGTTCAGTAACGTTGATGTATTCGGAGGAGACGCCTGATGCATCCGTCAATCAGCCAGTCCGCATCGTTCAAGGCGCTGGTCAACAGCCTGCGTGCAGCGCTTCACGAGCCCGAACAGTTCACCCTCAGCTACGCCGCCGAATCCTCGGCCTTCATACGTTTCAACCACGCCAAGGTGCGTCAGGCCGGTCAGGTGCAGCAGGCGAGCATCGGCCTGAAACTGATCAACGAAGGCCGCCATGCCGACCTGCAAATCACGTTGGCCGGCGATCCCCAGATTGACCTGCAACGTTTGAACGAAGGCCTGCAACAGCTGCGCGACACCTTGCCGCTGCTACCTCCGGACCCGTATCTGCTGCTCAACCACAATGGCTGGCAGAGCAACAACGTGCAGGCCCAACCGCTGCCGGACACCGAACAGGTGGTCGCGCAAATCACCCAGGCCGCCGAAGGCCTGGATCTTGTCGGTTTCTACGCTGCCGGACCGATCAGTCGTGGTTTTGCCAGTTCTTCGGGCGCCTTCGGCTGGCATCAGGCCAACAGTTTCAATTTCGACTTCAGCCTGTTCCACGAGAACGGCCAGGCGGTAAAGGCCAGCTATGCCGGGCAGGACTGGAACAGCGAAGGCTTTGCCAAACGCTTCGAGCAAGCCCGCGAGCAACTTGAGTTTCTGGGACGGCCGCTACGCACTTTGGCGCCCGGCCAGTACCGCGCTTATCTGGCACCGGCGGCGCTGGAAGAAATCATGGGCATGCTGTGCTGGGGTGGTTTCTCGGCACAGTCGATCGCCAGCAAAAGCAGCCCGCTGCAAAGGCTCTACGGTGGCGACAGCGCATTCAGCCCGCTGGTCTCGCTGGACGAAAAAGTCAGCGGTTCACTGAGCCCGGCGTTTTCCGATGAGGGTTATCCGCGCAGTGACCTGGGGTTGATCGTCAACGGCAAGGCCGGAGCACAACTGGTGAGTTCGCGCAGCGCCGCGGAATACGGTTTGACTGCCAACGGCGCCAGCGGCGGTGAATCCCCGAGCGCGCTGAACATGAAAGCCGGGGCATTGCCTGACGCGGACATCCTCAAGCAGTTGGGTACGGGGCTGTACATCAGCAATCTGTGGTACCTGAACTTTTCGGATCAACCGGCCGCGCGCCTGACCGGCATGACCCGCTTCGCCACTTTCTGGGTCGAGAACGGCGAGATTCAAGCACCGGTCAACACCATGCGCTTTGATGACAGCGCCTTCAGCCTGCTCGGTTCGCGGCTGGAGGCGTTGACTGCGGAACGGGAGTTGTTGTTGTCGGCGAGTACGTACAGCCAGCGGGCGACGGCTTCGGCGTTGCTGCCGGGGGCGTTGGTCAGCCGGTTGACCCTGACGCTGTAAACGCAATACCTGTGGGAGCGGGCTTGCCCGCGAAAGCGGTAGGTCAGTCGACCTTGATGTTGGATGTGACGACCTCTTCGCGGGCAAGCCCGCTCCCACAGGGTCCGGTTACCTGACCACCACAAGAGGTCCCATGCCCAACCGCCCGCCTCTCGACGCTATCACCGCCCGCTGGATACCCTGGGTCGTCGCCATTGCCTTCTTCATGCAGTCCCTCGACGGGACGATCCTCAACACCGCCCTGCCGGCCATGGCCCGCGACCTGGCCGAAGACCCATTGCGCATGCAAGGGGTGATCATCGCCTACATGCTCACGGTCGCCTTGCTGATCCCGGCTTCGGGCTGGATCGCCGACCGTTTTGGCACCAGGAAGATCTTCTTCAGCGCAATCCTGCTGTTCAGTCTCGGCTCATTGCTCTGCGCATTGTCGAGCAGCCTGAGCCTGCTGATCGGCGCCCGGGTGATCCAGGGCCTGGGCGGGGCGTTGATGCTGCCGGTCGGGCGGCTGGTGGTGCTGCGCGCCTACCCGCGTTCGGAACTGGTACGGATCATGGGCTTCATCACCATTCCCGGGCTGCTCGGCCCGCTGATCGGCCCGACCATGGGCGGCTGGATGGTGCAATACCTGACCTGGCACTGGATCTTCCTGATCAACCTGCCGGTGGGACTGGTGGGATGCTACGCCGTGTGGAAATTCATCCCGGACCTGCGCGGCTCGGAACGCACCCGTTTCGATAGCCTGGGCTTCGTGCTGTTCGGCGCGGCGATGATTCTGATCACCATCGCCATGGAAGGCCTGGGCGAATTGCACCTGCCTCACCTGCGGGTGATGTTGCTGCTGTTCGGCGGCATGGCGTGCCTGGCAGCGTACTGGTTGCGCGCCGGACACATCGAGAACCCGTTGTTCGCACCGTCGCTGTTCAAAACCCGAACCTTTGCCGTGGGCATTCTCGGCAACCTGTTCGCCCGCCTCGGCAGCGGCGCCCTGCCCTTTCTCGTGCCGTTGCTGCTGCAAGTGGCGCTGGGCTATTCGCCGTCCCAGGCCGGGATGAGCATGCTGCCGCTAGCCGCTGCGGCGATGATCGCCAAGTGGGTGGCCCGGCCACTGATCGAGCGGCTGGGTTATCGCATCGTGCTCACCGGCAACACCCTGGCACTGGGCATCATGCTGGCGAGCATGGGCCTGGTCAGCGAGCAGACGCCGTATTGGCTGCTGCTGTGCCTGCTGGCGATCCTTGGCGCAATCAACTCCCTGCAGTTCACCGCGATGAACACCGTGACCCTGATCGACCTCGACGACGCCAGCGCCAGCAGCGGCAACAGCCTGCTGTCGGTGGTCGCGCAATTGTCCCTGAGCCTGGGCGTTGCCTGCGCCGGTGCATTGCTCGGCGGCTTTACGGCGGAGATTGGTAATGATGGCGTGGACACGGTCCTGGGGGCATTCCAATTGACCTTCGTGACCGTGGGAATCATGGCGATGCTGGCCGCGACAATCTTCTCGCAACTGTCAAAGAATGACGGACGGCGCGTCAAACGTCCGGAAGAACACATAGAGCCTTAGGGCGAATGGCCATCGGACTGGTACACTGCGCGACATTTTGTTTTGCAGGCCAGTCCCGTGACCACCATCGCCACCGAATTTAATACTTTGCCGCTGTCTGCCGCCATGCTGGCTAACCTCGAATCCCTCGGTTATGCCCAGATGACGCCGATCCAGGCGCAAAGCTTGCCGGTGATCCTCAAAGGGATGGACCTGATCGCCCAGGCCAAGACCGGCAGCGGCAAGACCGCTGCCTTCGGCATCGGCCTGCTGAACCCGATCAATCCGCGTTACTTCGGTTGCCAGGCACTGATCCTGTGCCCGACCCGCGAGCTGGCCGACCAGGTTGCCAAGGAAATCCGTCGCCTGGCCCGTGCCGAAGACAACATCAAGGTCCTGACCCTGTGCGGCGGCGTGTCCCTCGGCCCGCAGATCGCTTCGCTGGAGCACGGCGCGCACATCATCGTCGGCACGCCGGGGCGCATCCAGCAGCACCTGCGCAAGGGCTCGCTGGTCCTTCACGGCCTCAACACCCTGATCCTCGACGAAGCCGACCGCATGCTCGACATGGGTTTCTACGATTCCATCGAAGAAATCATCATGCAGGCCCCGGAGCGTCGCCAGACCCTGTTGTTCTCCGCGACCTACCCGGTAGGCATCAAGCAACTGGCCTCGAAGTTCATGCGCAACCCGCAGCAAGTGAAGGCCGAAGCGTTCCACGACGACACGCAGATCGAGCAGCGCTTCTACGAGATCTCCCCGGATGACCGCATGAGTGCGGTGACCAAGGTACTTGGCCACTTCCGCCCGGCGTCCTGCGTAGCCTTCTGCTTCACCAAGCAACAGGTTCAGGAAACCGTCGATCACCTGACCGCCAAAGGCATCTCCGCCGTTGGCCTGCACGGTGATCTGGAACAGCGCGACCGTGACCAGGTGCTGGCGATGTTCGCCAACCGCAGTACTTCGGTACTGGTCGCCACCGACGTTGCTGCCCGTGGTCTGGACATCGATTCCCTGGACATGGTGATCAACGTCGAGCTGGCCCGTGATTCGGAAATCCACATCCACCGCGTCGGCCGTACCGGCCGCGCCGGTGAGAAAGGCCTGGCGATCAGCCTGGTGGCACCGTCCGAAGCGCAGCGTGCACAAGCCATCGAGCAATTGCAGAAAACACCGCTGACCTGGGATCAGGTGGACAACCTCACCTCCAAGGGCGGTGGTCCGCTGTTGCCGCAGATGAGCACCCTGTGCATCGCTGGCGGCCGCAAGGACAAGGTCCGTCCGGGCGACATTCTTGGCGCACTGACCGGTGACGCCGGCATCCCCGGCGCCCAGGTCGGCAAGATCGCGATTTTCGACTTCCAGGCCTATGTGGCCGTGGAGCGCGGCGTCGCCAAGCAGGCCTTGCAGCGTTTGAACGACGGCAAGATCAAGGGCCGTTCGTTGCGCGTGCGCATCCTGTAAAAACGCATCGCCCCCTGTAGGAGCGAGCCTGCTCGCGATGGACGACAGAACACCGCTGGGTATCAGACACCCCGCGTTATCGTTGACGTCCATCGCGAGCAGGCTCGCTCCTACAGGTTTGTTTTGTGGTGAGTCATCAAGAGGACACCGTTTTGCGCTCTACCGAAGTCGTGATCATTGGCGCTGGCGCCGCAGGGTTGATGTGTGCACTGACCGCCGCCGGGCGCGGGCGCAAGGTGCTGTTGCTCGACCATGCCAACAAGGCCGGCAAGAAAATCCTGATGTCTGGCGGTGGTCGCTGCAATTTCACCAACATGTACACAGAACCAGGCAATTTTCTCTCGCAGAATGCCCATTTCTGCAAATCCGCCCTGGCCCGCTATACCCAATGGGATTTCATCGGCATGGTGGCCAAGCACGGTGTGCCGTACCACGAGAAAAAACTCGGCCAGTTGTTCTGCGATAACAAGTCCAGCGACATCCTCGAAATGCTGCTGAACGAGTGCGACCAGGTCGGCGTCAGCCTGCACCTGGACACCTCTATCCAGACCATCGAGAAGCTTGAGAAAGGCTATTTGCTGGACACGACGCTCGATCAGATCACCTGCGAATCCCTGGTGATCGCCACTGGCGGCCTGTCGATCCCGACGCTGGGCGCCACCGGCTTCGGTTACCAGGTGGCCAGGCAGTTCGGCCACGAACTGCTGCCGACCCGCGCCGGCCTGGTTCCATTCACCATCACCGATCAGCTCAAGGTGTTGTGCACCGAGTTGTCCGGTACATCGGTGGATTGTCTGGTGAGCTGCAACGACCAGAGCTTCCGCGAGAACATCCTGTTTACCCACCGCGGCCTCAGCGGCCCGGCGATTTTGCAGATCTCGTCGTTCTGGGAGTCCGGCGATACCGTCGAGATCAACCTGATGCCGGATCACGACGTGCCGGACTGGCTGCAACAGCAACAAGCCGAACGCCCCAACAGCGAGCTGAAAACCCTGCTCGGTGAAATCTTCACCAAGAAGATGGCCAACCTGCTGGCGGACAACTGGTTCGTCTCCAAACCGATGAAGCAGTACACCCACGCGGAACTGGCTGACATCGCCGAGAAACTGGCGAGCTGGAAAGTCGTGCCGGCGGGCACCGAGGGTTATCGCACCGCCGAGGTGACCCTGGGCGGCGTCAATACCAATGAAGTGTCGTCCAAGACCATGGAATCACTGAAAAGCCCGGGCCTGTATTTCATCGGCGAAGTGCTGGATGTCACCGGGCATCTTGGCGGATTCAACTTCCAGTGGGCGTGGGCCTCCGGTTACGCCGCGGCGCAGTACGTCTGACAAACACAAATCAAAATGTGGGAGCGGGCTTGCTCGCGAAGGCGGTGTGTCAGTCGACAGAGATATCGGCTGACAGATTGTATTCGCGAGCAAGCCCGCTCCCACATTTGTTATGCGTGAAGCTCAAAGGAACAGATTTTGCTGTCTGATGTGATAGGCGCCATTGCGTCGGCGTCATTAGTGGCTCAATTTAGCGTCATTGCCTCGGAAGGCCCTCGCACTTCATGTCATCGACTTCGTTCCGCCAGTCTCTGCGGCGCCTTTGGGCGCTGGATAAATTCAGCTACAGCGTACGGGTGTTCATTGCCCTGACCGGCACCATGGCGCTGTGTTGGTATCAGGACGAAATGGGCCTGCTGATCCCGTTGTTCCTGGGGATTATCGCCAGTGCCCTGGCCGAGACCGACGACAGCTGGCAGGGCCGTCTCAACGCGCTGGCGGTGACGCTGGTGTGTTTCGCTGTCGCCGCCCTGTCCGTCGAACTGCTCTTCCCCTACCCCTCGCTGTTTATCATCGCTTTCGCCCTGGCCGCGTTCTGCCTGACCATGCTCGGCGCTCTCGGCGAGCGCTATGGCGCGATTGCTTCGGCAACCTTGATCCTGTCGGTCTACACCATGATCGGCGTGGACCAGCGTGGCGGCGCGGTGACCGACGTCTGGCACGAGCCGGTGCTGCTGGTGGCCGGTGCCGCCTGGTATGGCCTGCTGTCGGTGTTGTGGCAGGCGCTGTTTTCCAATCAGCCGGTGCAGCAGAGCCTTGCGCGGCTGTTCCGCGAACTGGGCTTTTACCTGAAGCTGAAATCCTCGCTGTTCGAGCCGATCCGGCAGATGGATGTGGAAGCCCGGCGCCTGGAACTGGCCCAGCAGAACGGCCGGGTGGTGGCGGCACTGAATGCCGCCAAGGAAATCATCCTGCACCGGGTCAGCAACGGGCGCCCGGGTTCGAAGGTCAGCCGCTACCTGAAACTGTACTTTCTCGCCCAGGACATCCACGAACGCGCCAGCTCTTCACACTATCCGTACAACGCACTCGCAGAAGCGTTTTTCCACAGTGACGTCATGTTCCGCTGCCAACGCCTGTTGCGTCAGCAAGGCAAAGCCTGCCGTGCCCTGGCCGAATCGATCCAGATGCGTCAACCGTTCACCTATGACGCCAGTTTCACCGAGGCTCTCAGCGATCTGGATGCCTCTCTCGAACACCTGCGCATCCAGAGCAACCCGGCCTGGCGCGGCCTGCTGCGTTCGCTGCGCGCACTGGCAGCCAACCTAGGCACCCTCGACCGCTTGCTCAGCGATGCCAGCAACCCCGACGCCCTGGCCGACGCCACCGACAGCAGCTTGCTCGACCGTTCGCCCCGCAACCTCAAGGACGTGTGGGTTCGCCTGCGCACGCAGCTGACGCCGACCTCGTTGCTGTTCCGTCATGCCCTGCGATTGCCCCTGGCGTTGAGTATCGGCTACGCCATGGTGCATTTGATCCACCCGTCCCAGGGCTACTGGATCATCCTCACGACGCTGTTCGTCTGCCAACCGAACTACGGCGCCACCCGCCGCAAACTCGGTCAACGGATCATTGGCACCGCCATCGGCCTGACGTTGGCCTGGGCGCTGTTCGACCTGTTCCCGAACCCGCTGATCCAGTCGTGCTTCGCCATTGCCGCCGGGGTGGTGTTCTTTACCAACCGCACCACTCGCTACACCCTGGCGACGGCGGCAATCACCCTGATGGTGCTGTTCTGCTTCAACCAGGTGGGTGACGGTTACGGATTGTTCCTGCCACGGTTGTTCGATACCTTGCTCGGCAGCCTGATCGCCGGGCTGGCGGTGTTCCTGTTCCTGCCGGACTGGCAGGGCCGGCGCCTGAACAAAGTGCTGGCCAACACCCTGGCCTGCAACAGCATTTACCTGCGCCAGATCATGCAGCAGTACGCCGCGGGCAAAAGCGACGACCTGGCCTACCGCCTGGCCCGCCGCAACGCGCACAACGCCGACGCGGCGCTGTCGACCACGCTGGCCAATATGCTGATGGAGCCGGGGCATTTCCGAAAAGAAGCGGACGTGGGCTTCCGCTTCCTGGTGCTGTCGCACACGCTGCTCAGTTACCTGTCAGGCCTGGGAGCGCACCGGGAAACCCAACTGCCGGCAGACGTGCGTGAACAGTTGATCGAGGGGGCCGGGGTGAAACTGGCTGCCAGCATCGACGAGATCGCCCAGGGGCTGGCGAGCAAGGCTTCGATTGCGATCCAGAGCGATGAAGAAGAAGCACTGGCCAATGAGCTGGAACAGATGCCGGATGAAATCGACGAAGGCCAGCGGCTGGTGCAGACACAACTGGCGCTGATCTGCCGGCAGCTCGGACCGTTGCGGACACTGGCGGCGCATCTCATCAAGGATACGAGTGAGGATTGAGATCTGTGGTGTCTGAGCGGGCCTCATCGCGAGCAAGCTCGCTCCCACAGGGTTATCTGGTGGTCACAAGCTTTGTGTTCGCCTTCGCCCACTGTGGGAGCGAGCTTGCTCGCGATGGGGTCATCAGCAACAACACCGAAACTGGCACAACCCATTCACATCCCATGCTGCTTCATCAACTTTTCATAACTGCCATCCGCCTTCATCGCCGCAATCTCCCGGTCGAACCCGGCAACGATCTGCTCATGCTGCGGGTTCTTCAGGCTGACCAGAATATGCAGGCTGTTCTCGCTCAGGGCCTTGGGCAGGAATTCCACGGCGTTTCGTACCTTGGGTGACTCGCGGGCGAGGTAATAGCGGGCGACGTACTCATCTTCCAGCGTCAGTTTGACCCGGTCGGCAGCGACCATACGCACGGCCATGGCGAAGCTGTGCACGGGGACTTTCTGCAACGAGTCATCGCTGTCGAACCCGGGCGAATAGGCGTAACCGCGCACGATGGCAATCGGATAAGTGTGCAATTGCTGCAGGTTATTGAATTCGATGGGCGCGTCTTTACGCTTGAGAAAACGTACGCGATTGAGCAGGTATTCGCCGGAAAACTGGCCGAGTCTTGTCCGCTCCTCGGTGTACCAGGCGTTGACCAGCACGTCATATCGGCCCTCACCCAACCCCATCAAGGCCCGCGCCCAGGGCACTTGTTCAAACTCACTGGCATAGCCGGCCCTGGCGAGCGCGGTACTGACAATGTCCGTGGCCAGACCACCATTGATGAGCGTGGCATCGGTAAAGGGTGGCCAGGCATCAGCGACCAACCGCAGTTTTTCTGCCGCTGCACCCTGAACCAGCAACAGCAATCCAATCAAGGCAAAAGCTCGATGCAATCGCGGCATGCTAGAAAAATCCTTAGCGGGCGATTGCCCGACGTGTTTTCAGCCAAAAACCCAAGGCCCCTGATCCGGCAATACCCGGGCACTCAACATTAGCTCAGCGAAGCCACAGCACAGCGCTTCGATCCAGATTACACAAAGAAGACATCCACGCGAGAAATGAATGATGGCATTTTGGCCTTTGTCACAGATTCTCCTGCCATAAAGACTTCTGGCGTGAGTGCGCTTAGTATCGGAACGACGTTTTCAGGGAATCAAAACATGACAGTCGATTGGATCTGCAAACATCACAGCGACCTGGGCAAGGAGCAGCTGTACGCCATTTTGCAGCTGCGCGCAGAAGTGTTCGTCGTCGAGCAGAAATGCGTTTACCAGGATATCGATGGCCAGGACCTGGAGGGCGACACCTGCCACGTGATGGCCTGGGACGGTAACCAACTGGTGGCCTACCTGCGGTTGCTTGACCCGCAATCGCAGGGCGGCGACGTGGTGATCGGGCGGGTGATCATTGCCCCGCAGGCACGCGGCGTGGGCCTGGGGCATGAACTGATGGATCAGGCGCTGAAACAGATCGAGAAGTACTGGCCAGGCCTGCCGGTCTACCTTTCGGCCCAGGCGCATTTGCAGGGGTATTACGGGCGCTATGGCTTTGTCGTGGCGGGTGAGGAATATGTGGAAGATGGCATTCCACACATTGGCATGCGTCGTCCGTAAGGGCCTCTTCGCGAGCAAGCCCGCCCCCACAGGGGACCGCATTCCAGTGTGGGAGCGGGCTTGCTCGCGAAGGCGTCAGTCAAACCACTGAAAGATTTCAGGGATACTCCAGCACCGCCTTGATCTGCCGCAGATTACGCTCGATCCACCCTCGATCAATCGCACCCCACTCGCGAATCCGATAGCGCCCCGCATGGTTGCGCGCGCCCTCTTCCTGCTCGAATTCACAGAGGATATCCAGATCCGCCAACGCCGCGATGGTGTCCTGCGCCGTGCGCCGGGGCATGCCGGTCACTTCGGTGAGCGCCGGGACGCTGCTGGCCAGTCCGCTGTCGATCAGGTACGCCACATACAAACGGCGATAGAAGCTGCTCTTGGTCTTGCTCACGTCCATCCATTGCTCCTTAAAAGATCGCAGCCTGCGGCAGCACCTGCAGATCCCGCCACGTCAGGTACACCCGCACATCGAACTCCACCTGGTGATACCCCGGCAGCATGTGCTCGCACAGTTTGTAGAAAGCCTTGTTGTGGTCCGATTCCTTGAAGTGCGCCAGCTCATGCACCACGATCATTTTCAGGAACTCGCAAGGCGCTTCCTTGAACAGCGAAGCGATGCGGATTTCCTTCTTGGCCTTGAGCTTGCCGCCTTGCACCCGGGAGATCGTGGTGTGCAGGCCAAGGGCACGGTGAGTGAGGTCCAGGCGGTTGTCGAACAGCACCTTGTCGATGGCAGGAGCATTACGCAGGTATTCCTGCTTGAGGTCCAGGGCATAGGTGTACAGCGCCTTGTCGCTCTGCACACCATGCTTTTGCGGATAACGCTGGCTCAGGTAATCGCCCAGCCGACCGTCGGCGATCAGCTGGCGCACCTGATCCTGCAAGGTGGCGGGATAGGCCTGGAGATATTTCAACTCGGTCATCGGGGCGGCAATACAGGTCACTGAAAGGTCGCCAGTGTAGCGAATTCAGCGGGGCAGCGCGCTCCAGTCAAACGGCTGGACAAAGACTCCGGCGTCCTCGGCCATCATCGGCCGGGCCACCAGAAAGCCTTGCACATATTCGCAGCCGTTGGCCCGCAGCCATTCATACTGCGCGACGGTTTCCACCCCTTCGGCAATCACCAGCACCCCGAACTGTTTGCACAAGTCGATCACACTGCGCACCAGCGCCGCATCCCGTACCGAGTCCGGCAAGCGGGCTATCAAATGCCGGTCGAGCTTGAGGGTGTCCAACTCCAGGTCGCGCAGGTGCGACAGGGAGCACGGGCCGACCCCGAAGTCATCCAATGCCACTCGTACGCCCAGATTGTGCAACAGGCGTAACTGCTTGCGGGTTTCCTCGGGGTGATGCATCAAGGCCTCTTCCGTGATCTCGACCTCCAGATGACGCGGCTGCAAGCCATGGCGCTCCAGTACCTGGCGCAGTTCGGTGACCAGATTGGGCATGCCGAACTGCGTGCTGCTCAAGCTGACGCCGAGCACCAGATCATCGGTAAACAGGGTTTCCCAGGCTTTGCGCTGCCCCGCGCTGCGGTGGTAGATCCAGCTGCCCAGACGACTGATCAGCCGCGCCTCTTCCAGCAATGGCAAAAACAGTCCCGGCGGCACGTCGCCTACGCTCGGATGCTGCCAGCGCAGCAAGGCCTCGAAGCCTCGAATCCGCCCGTCCGCAATCGCAACCTGAGGCTGATACACCAGGTTGAAATCCCGGTTCTCGATGGCCGTGCGCACACTTTCTTCGAGCATCAGCCGCGAGCGCGCCCGACCGTTCATTTCGTGATCGTAGAAACGATATTGCTGACGACCGGCACGCTTGGCTTCGTACATGGCGATGTCGGCCGCCCGCAGCATCCCGTCGAGATTGGCACCACAATCGGGGAATGTAGCAATGCCGATACTGGCACCCAGAGCGATATCGAGACCGTCGACCTGCTGACAGATCGACACGCGCTCGATGAGCTTTTCGGCAATCTTCGCCGCTTGCTCGGGAAACTCCAGATCCAGCAACGCGGTGAATTCATCGCCACCCATCCGCGCCAGAATGTCGAAGGGCCGCAAGCAAGCCTTCAATTGTTCGGAGACCCAGCGCAGCACCCGATCGCCGGCATCGTGCCCGAGCGAATCATTGACGCGCTTGAAGCCGTCGAGGTCCAGATACATCAAGACCCAGGAACTGTCGGAACGCTCACCGCGCAACAGCAGGTTCTCTACGGTCTGGTAGAAACCGCGGCGGTTGAGCAATCCGCTCAGCGGATCGGTGACCGCCTGAAACTCCAGTTGCTGATGCAGATGACGCACCACCGACATGTCCAGCACGGTCACGACCATTGCATGTTGCTCGACAGGCAATGGCGCACAGGACAAGGCCACCGGCACCTGCTGGCCACGCGTCGTACGCAGCAGAGCATCGTGCAGGCGCAAGGTATCGCCACGTTTGTAGCCCGTGAAAAACTCTGAATCGGCCCAGACCGGGACATGGGGCTTTTGCAGATAGTCCAGAAACTCCTTGCCTTGCAGTTCCTGCACCGGGGCATTGAGCAGCCGCGACATCGCCGGATTGGCAAAACGGATCAGGCCGTCCTCACCCAACACCAGAATGCCTTCGGCCGCGTTATCCAGCACCGATGCATTAAAGGCCCGGGCGGATTCCAGATCGTGACTCAAGCGCTGCAAAGCCCGGCGGTTGCGTTGGTGTTCGAGCAACGCCTGGACCTTGGGCGTGAAAATCTGCGGGTCGAACGGCTTGAACAGGTAATCCACCGCACCGCTGGCATAGCCCTTGATGACCGCGTCCTGGGACTGTTCATTGGCAGTCAGGAAAATGATCGGCGTGAGGCGGGTCCGCTGGCTACCGCGCATCAGGCGCGCCACTTCATAACCGTCCATGCCCGGCATCTGCACGTCCAGCAACACCAGGTCGATATCGTGTTCAAGCAACAAGCCGAGGGCGTCGAATCCCGAGGTGGCAGTAATGACCCGCCAGCCCTGGCGCTGTAACAACGCGCGCATGCTGATCAGGTTTTCAGGGTAATCGTCTACGACTAAAAGGGTTGAGCCGCCTTCTACTGGCGTGGGTTGCGCGCATTCCATGCTGCTTCTCTAATTGCGGGGCGTCAGGCCGGTTTCTCGTGAAAACCGGACAAATACTGTGCCTTCACTCTAGACCCGGTTCTGCAAAAGCAGAAGGTATCAGTGAGCCAGCATTCACCATTGTGACTTTTTGCCGACTAACGGTCGATGGTTCAGCCCCATAAAACCGGGAAAGATGGCATTTCGACAGGATGTTGACGTCAACCACCCGTCAGGCGAGCGTTAACAAAATACCCCGCTACGATTATAAAGGCCGCCTAAAAGGTGCGGTCTAGAGCTTCTGGCACGCCCGTGCAGCATGAACCCAGTGGAAGAACCGACATGATCGATCTCGCAACCTGGAACCTCAGCGTTCCCGTTGGCAGCCCGCCGTACACCGTCGAAACCGCCAAACTGGTGGATGGCTTCAAGGATCAATACTTCCACTCCGACACCGGCACATTGTTTTTCTGGACGCCCGTGACCGGTTCCCGTACCGAAAACGCGATTTATCCGCGCACCGAATTACGTGAAACCTACAGCAACGGCACGTTGAAAAACTGGTATTACCCAGAGGCCGACAACTTGTTGTATGCCACGCTGGCAGTGAACCAGGTGCCGAGCTCCGGGAAAATCGTCATCGGCCAGATCCATGCCTATCAAAGCCAGAAACCTCTGGTGAAGGTCGAGTACCAATACAAAACCAGTACGGCCACCGGCAATATCGTCGCCAAGGTCCGGATGCATCCCGATGACGATACAGGCCGGGTGATCATTGTTGCGACAGGGGTGAAACTCGACCAGGAGTTCAACTACCTCATCCACCTCAGCCCCGGCGGGGCCTTGGGCATCAGCGCTGCAGGTTATCAGTGGGATACGCAAATCAGCACAACCTGGCGCAACAAGCCGCTGTACTTCAAGGCCGGGGTCTATGTGCAGGACAACACCGGGTACACCACTGAAGGCGGGAAAGTGACCTTCAGCAAACTGGATATCGATCACAATCAATAATGTCGGGGCACCGTTGACCCTGTGGAACGGGCTTGCTCGCGAAGGCGTAATGTCAGGCGACATTGATGTTGAATGACACAACGCTTTCGCGAGCAAGCCCGCTCCCACACTGACCGCGTCGACCATGGATCATCGCCCACAAAAAACCCGCCTCGCGGCGGGTTCTTCATTTGTGCAGCTTAACGCCCGGTCTTAGTTGACCTTGGCGTTCAACTCACCTTTCAGGTAACGCTGATACATGCCTTCCAGGGAGATCGGCTTGATCTTCGAAGCGTTGCCGGCGGTACCGAAGGCTTCGTAGCGAGCGATGCACACGTCGCGCATGGCGGTAACGGTGGCGCCGAAGAATTTACGCGGGTCGAATTCGCTCGGGTTGGTGGCCATCAGGCGACGCATGGCGCCAGTGGATGCCAGACGCAGGTCGGTGTCGATGTTGACCTTGCGCACGCCGTGCTTGATGCCTTCGACGATTTCTTCAACCGGTACGCCGTAGGTTTCCTTGATGTCGCCGCCGTACTGGTTGATGATCGCCAGCCACTCTTGCGGAACCGAAGACGAACCGTGCATCACCAGGTGAGTGTTCGGAATGCGCTTGTGGATTTCCTTGATGCGGTCGATCGCCAGCACGTCGCCGGTAGGCGGCTTGGTGAACTTGTAGGCGCCGTGGCTGGTGCCGATGGCAATGGCCAGGGCATCAACCTGAGTGCGTTTTACGAAGTCAGCGGCTTCTTCCGGGTCGGTCAGCATCTGGCTGTGATCCAGAACGCCTTCGGCGCCGATGCCGTCTTCTTCACCGGCCATGCCGGTTTCCAGCGAACCCAGGCAGCCCAGTTCGCCTTCTACCGAAACACCACAGGCGTGGGCCATGGCCACGGTCTGCTGGGTGACGCGCACGTTGTAGTCGTAGTCGGTCGGGGTCTTGCCGTCTTCGCCCAGGGAACCGTCCATCATCACCGAGCTGAAGCCTAGCTGGATGGAGCGCTGGCAGACGTCAGGGCTGGTGCCGTGGTCCTGGTGCATGCACACCGGGATGTGCGGGAATTCTTCGATTGCCGCCAGGATCAGGTGACGCAGGAACGGTGCACCGGCGTATTTGCGAGCACCGGCCGAAGCCTGGACGATCACCGGGGAGTCAGTCTTGTCAGCGGCTTCCATGATGGCGCGCATCTGCTCAAGGTTGTTGACGTTGAAGGCTGGAACGCCGTAGCCGAACTCGGCTGCGTGGTCCAGCATCTGGCGCATGCTGATAAGTGCCATTGTGTGTGTCTCTCCCGGTTGAGGGTCGTTAATCGTGCCAGCCTGCCGTAGCGGCGGCGGCTATTCAAGTTATTGCAGATCGGGGGTTGAGCCCGGGCTGCGAATTCGGGTGATGCCAAAATCTCAACAACTGCATAGAACCCTTGTGGGAGCGGGCTTGCTCGCGAATGCGGCTCAACATTCAACATCTATGCAAGCTGATCCACCGCTTTCGCGAGCAAGCCCGCTCCCACATTTGGATCTCTGTACGTCAAATCAATCGTGTTAATCAGCCCTACAGCCACGGCCGATCAAATCATTGGTGGCGACCCAGTAAACCAGGCCTTCCTCACCTTTTATGTGAAACGCCAGCATGTCATTGCTGTACAGCGAGCCCGATGCACCCGGTTCCTGCTTCAAGCGGTAGACCTGATCGGCACCGCCAAGGCGCACATCGACTTCGTTGCGGCTGTCGTCGGTGTAGCGCCACAGCACTTTGGCCTGGCTGTCGCAGGTCCAGGTGGTCCAGTTATCCACAGGCGCGGACGACTGGAACGGGTTCAACTGATCCATCTGAGCACAACCGGCCAACAGCGCCAGCGCCGTAACGGCGATAAAACCTTTCATCCGTGTCCCTCGACTGGCGGCGCACGCTGCCAGCCCTGAGTAATGAGTCAGACCCGTCAAGGGCAGCCATGTTCCTTGGCGGGCGTCCGGGTCTCGTATTTGTCCAGGCCTTCGGGCCCGGAACGCTTGTTGAGCACCGGGTTGGTTTCGGCCTGCCAGTCAGCCTGGTAGCAGCCCTTGTCCAACTCGGACGGCGCCGGTTCCGCAGTGGCCTTCGGGTTACTCCCGCACGCCACCAGCGAACCTGCGACGATCAACAGCGCTAACGTCTTGACCATGTCAACACTCCCTTGCCTGGTCAAACGGGCGACCCTCAGGCCTTGGCCCGGCTTTCCAGGACTTCAACGGCTGGCAGCACCTTGCCTTCGACGAACTCGAGGAACGCGCCGCCACCGGTAGAAATGTAGGAGATCTGCTCGGCCACGCCATATTTGTCGATGGCAGCCAGGGTGTCGCCACCGCCGGCAATGGAGAACGCCGCGCTGTCTGCGATGGCCTGGGCCAGCACTTTGGTGCCATTGCCGAATTGGTCGAACTCGAACACGCCGACCGGACCATTCCACAGGATGGTCTTTGACGATTTCAGCAGTTCGGCGAAGTTCGCGGCGGTTTGCGGGCCGATGTCCAGGATCATGTCGTCGGCAGCGACGTCAGCGATCAGCTTGACGGTTGCAGCGGCGCTTTCAGCGAATTCCTTGGCAACCACCACGTCCACTGGCAGCGGCACGCTGACTTTGGCGGCGATGGCGCGAGCAGTGTCGAGCAGGTCCGGCTCGTACAGCGACTTGCCGACCGGGTGACCGGCAGCGGCCAGGAAGGTGTTGGCAATGCCGCCGCCGACGATCAACTGATCGCAGATCTGGCTCAGGCTGTTCAGCACGTCGAGTTTGGTCGACACCTTGGAGCCGGCGACGATGGCCGCCATCGGCTGGGCCGGGGCGCCCAGGGCTTTGCCCAGTGCGTCCAGTTCAGCGGCCAGCAGTGGGCCGGCAGCGGCGACTTTGGCGAACTTGGCCACGCCGTGGGTCGAACCCTCGGCACGGTGAGCGGTGCCGAAGGCGTCCATCACGAACACGTCGCACAGGGCCGCGTATTGCTGGGCCAGTTCGTCGGCGTTCTTTTTCTCGCCTTTGTTGAAGCGCACGTTTTCGAACAGCACGATATCGCCGGCCTTGACGTCAACACCGCCCAGGTAATCGGCCACCAGCGGCACTTCACGACCCAGGGCACGGCTCAAGTAGTCGGCAACCGGCTTGAGGCTGTTCTCGGCGGAGAACTCGCCTTCGGTCGGACGGCCAAGGTGCGAGCAGACCATCACGGCCGCGCCTTTTTCCAGGGCCAGCTTGATGGTCGGCAGCGAGGCCAGGATACGCGCATCGCTGGTGACAACACCGTCCTTGACTGGGACGTTGAGGTCTTCGCGGATCAATACGCGCTTACCTTGCAGATCGAGGTCGGACATCTTCAACACGGTCATGGGTCGCACTTCCTACGGTTTTTTTGAAGTTGCTGTTTGCAGATAGTGTTCTGCAACGTCCAGCATTCGGTTGGCAAAACCCCATTCGTTGTCGAACCAGGCCAGAATGTTCACCAGCCGTGGGCCGGAAACGCGGGTCTGACTGGCATCGACGATCGCCGAATGTGGGTCATGGTTGAAATCACAGCTTGCGTGGGGTAACTCGGTGTAAGCCAGCAGGCCTTTGAGCGGGCCACTGGTGGCGGCTTCGCGCAGGATCCGGTTGACCTCGATGGCGTCGGTCGCAGTGGCAGTCTGCATCGTGATATCGAGGCAGGACACGTTGACCGTCGGCACCCGCACGGCTTTGGCCTGAATTCGTCCGGCAAGTTCCGGCAACAGGCGTTCGATACCGCGCGCCAGACCGGTGGACACCGGAATCACCGACTGGAACGCCGAACGGGTGCGGCGCAGGTCTTCGTGGTGATAGGCATCGATGACCGGCTGATCGTTCATCGCCGAGTGAATGGTGGTGATCGACACGTAATCCAGGCCAATGGCCTGATTCAGCAGGCGCAACAGCGGCACGCCGCAGTTGGTAGTGCAGGACGCGTTGGACACCAGCAGTTCATCGCCGGTCAGGCAATCCTGGTTCACGCCGTAGACAATGGTCGCGTCGACATCGGTCTCGCTGGCCATCGGCTGGGAAAACAGCACACGCGGGGCGCCGGCGTCGAGGAAACGCTGGCCGTCTTCGCGAGTGTGATAAGCGCCGGAGCACTCCAGCACCAGATCGATGCCCAGGGATGCCCAATCGATGCCTTCGGGGGTGGCACTGCGCAGGACCTTCACGCAGTCGCCATTAATATGCAGACAATCGCCGTCGACTTTCACTTCGCCGGGGAACCGGCCATGGGTGGAGTCGAAGCGTGTCAGGTATTCGATGCTGGCCATGTCCGCCAGATCGTTGATCGCGACAATCTCGAACCCAGCCGTCGAGCCTCGCTCGAACAACGCACGCAAGACGCAACGACCAATCCGGCCGTAGCCGTTGAGTGCAACTTTGTAGGGACGCGGTTGAGGCATGGGGTTCTCGATTACCGTGGTGAATCCGTTAGTGCAGCGTTGAATGTTCCATTGTCATCGCGAGCAAGCTCGCTCCCACAGGGTATACACCGTCCATGTGGGAGCGAGCTTGCTCGCGATAGCGTCAGTTCAGACAACCCGATTTCCGGATTTAGTCTTCCAGCAGCTCTTCAGCCTGACCCAGGATGTTTTCCAGGGTGAAGCCGAACTCTTCGAACAGGGCCGACGCAGGCGCCGACTCGCCGTAGGTGGTCATGCCGATCACACGGCCTTCCAGGCCCACGTACTTGTACCAGTAGTCCGCGTGAGCGGCCTCGATGGCGATACGTGCGCTGACCTGCAACGGCAGGACCGATTGCTTGTAGCCGGCGTCCTGGGCATCGAACACGCTGGTGCACGGCATGGAAACCACGCGAACCTTGCGGCCCTGCTCGGTCAGTTTGTCGAAGGCCTGAACAGCCAGGCCGACTTCCGAACCGGTAGCGATCAGGATCAGCTCAGGCTCGCCTGCGCAGTCCTTCAATACGTAACCGCCACGCGCAATCTCTTCAATCTGAATCGCATTGCGGGTTTGGTGCTGCAGGTTCTGACGCGAGAAGATCAGGGCCGAAGGGCCGTCCTTGCGCTCCAGCGCATACTTCCAGCACACCGCCGATTCAACGGCGTCGGCTGGACGCCAGGTGTCGAGGTTCGGGGTGCAGCGCAGGCTGGCCAGTTGCTCGATTGGCTGGTGAGTCGGGCCGTCTTCGCCCAGACCGATGGAGTCGTGGGTGTAGACGTGGATCACGCGCTGCTTCATCAGGGCCGACATGCGCACTGCGTTGCGGGCGTACTCCATGAACATCAGGAAGGTCGCGCCGTAAGGCACCAGGCCGCCGTGCAGGGCAACGCCGTTCATGATCGCGGTCATGCCGAACTCGCGCACGCCGTAGTACATGTAGTTGCCGCTGGCGTCTTCGGCGGTAACGCCTTTGCAACCTTTCCACAGGGTCAGGTTGGAACCGGCCAGGTCAGCCGAACCGCCGAGGAACTCGGGCAGCAGCGGGCCAAATGCGTTCAGTGCATTCTGGCTGGCTTTACGGCTGGCGATGGTTTCGCCCTTGGCAGCCACTTCGGCGATGTAGGCCGCGGCTTTTTCGCTGAAGTCAGCTGGCAGTTCACCGCTCAGGCGACGAATCAGTTCGTTGGCTTCAGTCGGGAAGGCAGCGGAGTAGGCAGCGAAACGCTGGTCCCACTCGGCTTCGACAGCTTTACCTGCTTCCTTGGCGTCCCACTCGGCGTAGATGTCGGCCGGGATTTCGAACGGGCCGTGGTTCCACTTCAGCGCCGCACGGGTCAGGGCGATTTCCGCGTCACCCAGCGGGGCGCCGTGGCAGTCTTCCTTGCCTTGCTTGTTCGGCGAACCGAAGCCGATGGTGGTCTTGCAGCAGATCAGGGTTGGCTGCGTGCTTTTGCGCGCAGTGTCGATCGCGGTCTTGATCTCTTCCGGATCGTGACCGTCAACGTTGCGGATCACTTGCCAGTTGTAGGATTCGAAACGCTTCGGCGTGTCATCGGTGAACCAGCCTTCGACTTCGCCGTCGATGGAGATACCGTTGTCGTCGTAGAAGGCGATCAGCTTGCCCAGGCCCAGGGTACCGGCCAGGGAAGCGACTTCGTGGGAAATGCCTTCCATCATGCAGCCATCACCCAGGAACACATAGGTGTGGTGGTCGATGATGTTGTGGCCAGGACGGTTGAACTGCGCCGCCATGACTTTTTCAGCCAGGGCAAAACCCACGGCGTTGGCCAGGCCCTGGCCCAGTGGACCGGTGGTGGTTTCAACGCCCGGGGTGTAGCCAAGTTCCGGGTGGCCCGGGGTGCGGCTGTGCAGTTGACGGAACTGCTTGAGGTCATCGATCGACAGGTCGTAGCCGGTCAGGTGCAGCAGCGAGTAGATCAGCATCGAGCCGTGGCCGTTGGACAGCACGAAGCGGTCACGGTCGGCGAACGATGGATTGCTCGGGTTGTGCTTGAGGTAGTCGCGCCAAAGTACCTCGGCGATATCCGCCATACCCATTGGGGCACCGGGATGGCCGCTGTTGGCTTTTTGCACGGCATCCATGCTGAGGGCACGAATGGCGTTGGCACGCTCACGACGGCTAGGCATCGCTGTTCTCCTGGGGGACTTGAATAAAACGAAACGGAAAAAAGGCGAGCATTTTCCCTCACCCGGACGCCTCGGGGCAATGACAGATAGTCATCTGAAGGCGTTTTTCCAATGGATAACGACGTATTCGCCTGATGAAACCTTTCCGCCATCGGTTTGTTGACTGAAGCTAACGTCAAGAAGTGCCATCTATCGAGCAATATCAAAACTTTTTGATATTGCTCTTGCGATGCCTTCGACCCGTGACTAGACTGCCGGCCTTATGAATTTACGCGTGCCCTCCATTCAACATGACGATTGCGATGAGCTGGCGGCCTTGTGCAAGGCTGGCGGCGATCCCCTGCGGTTGAATGTTTTGCGCGCACTGGCCAACGATTCGTTTGGCGTGCTGGAACTGGCGCAGATCTTCGGCATCGGCCAGTCAGGCATGAGCCACCACCTCAAGGTCCTGGCCCAGGCCGGCCTGGTGGCAACGCGCCGCGAAGGCAATGCGATTTTTTACCGTCGCGCCCTGCCCCATACCGAACTGCTGGGCGGCAAATTGCACGCAGCCCTGCTCGAAGAAGTGGACAACCTGACGCTGCCAGCCGAAGTGCAGGCGCGCATCGCCCAGGTCCACGGGCAACGGGCAGCCGCCAGCCAGGACTTTTTCTCACGGGTAGCGGAGAAGTTTCGCGCTCAGCAAGACTTGATCGCCGGCCTGCCGCAGTACCGCGAAAGCGTGGTGGCCCTGCTCGACAAGTTGAGCCTGGACAAAGACGCCACGGCCATTGAAGTCGGCCCCGGCGATGGCGCATTCCTGCCGGAACTGGCGCGCCGCTTCTCGCAGGTCACGGCGCTGGACAACAGCACCGCGATGCTCGAACTGGCGCGCCAGGTCTGCGAACGCGACAAGCTGACTAACGTTAGCCTGCAACTGGCCGATGCATTGAACGGCGTCAGCCTCAAGGCCGATTGCGTGGTACTGAACATGGTGCTGCACCATTTTGCCGCGCCGGCCGATGCGCTCAAGCACATGGCCAATTTGCTGCAACCAGGCGGTAGCCTGTTAGTGACAGAGTTATGCAGCCACAACCAGAGTTGGGCCAAGGAGGCCTGCGGTGATCTCTGGCTGGGGTTTGAACAGGACGATCTGGCCCGTTGGGCCACCGCTGCGGGACTCGTTCCCGGGGAAAGCCTCTATGTAGGCTTACGTAATGGTTTCCAGATCCAGGTCCGCCACTTTCAGCGACCGGCTGGCGACACTCACCATCGGTAATTTCAGGAAAACATCGAGATGAGCGAATACTCCCTTTTCACCTCCGAGTCCGTGTCTGAAGGGCATCCGGACAAAATCGCCGACCAGATTTCTGATGCGGTGCTGGACGCCATCATTGCTGAAGACAAGTTCGCCCGTGTGGCGTGCGAGACTCTGGTGAAAACGGGCGTGGCCATTATCGCCGGCGAAGTCACCACTTCGGCCTGGGTTGACCTGGAGCAGATCGTTCGTGACGTGATCACCAACATCGGCTACACCAGCTCCGACGTCGGCTTCGACGGCGCCACCTGCGGCGTGATGAACATCATCGGCAAACAGTCCCCTGACATCAACCAGGGTGTCGACCGTGCCAAGCCTGAAGATCAGGGTGCCGGCGACCAGGGCCTGATGTTCGGCTACGCCAGCAACGAAACCGACGTGCTGATGCCTGCGCCTATCACCTTCTCGCACCAGCTGGTGCAGCGCCAGGCCGAAGCCCGCAAATCCGGCCTGCTGCCTTGGCTGCGTCCGGACGCCAAGTCGCAAGTGACCTGCCGCTACGAAAACGGCAAGGTTGTCGGTATCGACGCGGTCGTCCTGTCGACCCAGCACAACCCGGAAGTGTCGTACAACGACCTGCGCGAAGGCGTGATGGAGTTGATCGTCAAGCACGTGCTGCCTGCCGAACTGCTGAGCAAGGACACCCAGTTCCACATCAACCCGACCGGCCAGTTCATCATTGGTGGCCCGGTGGGTGACTGCGGCCTGACCGGTCGCAAGATCATCGTCGACAGCTACGGCGGCATGGCCCGTCACGGCGGTGGCGCGTTCTCCGGTAAAGATCCATCGAAGGTTGACCGTTCGGCGGCCTACGCCGGTCGTTACGTGGCCAAGAACATCGTTGCCGCCGGCCTGGCCGAGCGTTGCGAGATCCAGGTTTCCTACGCGATCGGTGTTGCCCAACCGACTTCGATCTCGTTGAACACCTTCGGCACCGGCAAGATCAGCGACGACAAGATCGTCAAACTGGTTCGCGAAGTGTTCGACCTGCGTCCATACGCGATCACCACCATGCTCGACCTGCTGCACCCGATGTACCAGGAAACCGCTGCGTACGGCCACTTCGGTCGCACCCCGGCAACCAAGACCGTTGGTGACGACACCTTCACCACGTTCACCTGGGAAAAAACCGACCGCGCCGACGCCCTGCGTTCTGCTGCCGGCCTGTAAGACTTCCCCGCAACACCCGAAGCCCCGCACGGTTCGCGCCTTGCGGGGTTTTTTATTGGCTTGCGCTTGAGACCGCGAGACCGCCTTCGCGAGCAGGCTCGCTCCCACATGACTAACTCATAACCCTGTGGGAGCGAGCCTGCTCGCGAAGAGGCCAGCACAGCCACCAGAAATACCCGGCAAAACACCCCCTCGCTGCGCCAACTGATACTGACCTAGCCTTCACGCACCTCACCGAGCAAGGACGCTCAAGATGCTTCCCGACCTGCGCCTGTTTTTCGCCGCCCTGCTGACCCTTGCCTGCCTGAATGCCAGCGCCACCGAGTGCCCGGACTGGCCATCCGAACGCGCTCTGAAGGAAGTCGGCACACTGCAACAGCAGATCGACTCATGGGACGACAGCTATCACCGCCAGGGACATTCACTGGTCGCCGATGAACTCTACGACCAGTCCCGTGCGCGACTCACCCAATGGCGCCACTGCTTCAACCTGAACCCGCCCGCAGACCCCTTGCGCACCGCGCGCGGCGCGCTGCCCCACCCCATCGCCCACACCGGCCTGGGCAAATTGCATGATCGGCCCGCCGTCGAAAAATGGCTGCGTGACCGGGTGGACGTCTGGGCCCAGCCTAAAATCGACGGGGTGGCGGTGACCCTGGTTTACCGTAATGGTCAGTTGGCCCAGGCCATCAGCCGCGGCGACGGCGAGAGCGGTCAGGACTGGACGGCTCCGGCACGACAGATTCCGGCCATCCCGCAGCAGCTATCCCGGCCTCGGGATTTGCTCGTGCAAGGCGAACTGTATTGGCGCCTGACCGATCATGTGCAGGCCCGGGCCGGCAGCCTCAACGCTCGCGCCACAGTGGCGGGTTTGATGGCGCGCAAAGTATTGAGCAACGAACAGGCCGCCGGCATCGACCTGTTTGTCTGGAACTGGCCCCAAGGGCCGACAGGCACTCTCGCCCGGGCAGAAGCACTGACGGAGCTGGGCTTCCCGGATACCACAGCCTACAGCCAGCCAATCACCTCCGTCTTCGATGCCGAGCGCTGGCGCGAATACTGGTATCGCGCCTCCCTGCCCTTTGCCAGCGACGGCATCGTCCTGCGCCAGAACCAGCGCCCGGCCGCCGAACGCTGGCAAGCCCGACCACCCTACTGGGCTATCGCCTGGAAATATCCCTTCGCCCAGGCACTGGCCGAAGTCCGCCAGGTTCATTTCAAAATCGGCCGGACCGGGCGGATCACTCCGGTGCTTGAACTGACCCCGGTGATGCTCGATGACCGGCAGATCAACCGCGTCAGCGTCGGCTCGTTGCAACGCTGGCGGGCGCTGGACATACGTCCGGGTGATCAGGTCGCCATCAGCCTGGCCGGGCTGACCATTCCCAGGCTCGATAGCGTAGTGTTGCGCAGCAGCGAGCGCGCCGAATTGAATGTGCCGAAGGCAGCGGACTTTCATTCATTGAGTTGCTGGCAGCCAACTCCGGGTTGTGAGGGCCAATTTCTCGCACGCCTGACCTGGCTCAGCGGCAAACAGGGTCTGGCGCTACCCTATGTCGGTCCGGGCACTTGGGAAAAACTTCTTGCAACAGGTCGCCTGAACGGTCTGCTGGATTGGTTGACCCTTGATGCCCAAGAGCTTGCTACCATTGACGGTTTCGGCGAACGCGGTGCGGCTCGCCTTGCAGACAGCTTCGACCGGGCCCGGCAACGCCCGTTCGCGCACTGGCTGAAAGCCCTGGGATTGCCGCCGACAGGTCCGGTGCCTCTCGGCGATTCATGGCAGACGCTGGCGCAGCGAGACATCGAGCAATGGCAGGCCGAGGCCGGTATCGGGCCGGGACGCGCGGCGCAACTGAACGCTTTTTTCCGCGATCCGCAGGTCCTGGCCTTGAGTGAAACGTTACGTGAAGCGGGGATTGACGGCTTTTAGCTGCCGGCCCTGTGCCCACCGGGAACCCCTGGGGACCGCTGGGCTCCAACAAGCCATTGCCACACCGGCCCGCTTGCCTTCTTACATGGAGCTTTTATGAAATTTCTTTCACCGCTCGCCCTCCTGGCCCTGTGCAGCATGCTGGCAACCCCGTTGATGGCGGACGAGGAAGCGCCGGGGCTGTCCGGTTGCGCAGCCAAGAAGCAAGGTATCGTCAACCAGATCGAATTGGCCAAGGTCCACGGCAACGCCGACCAGCAGGCCGGCCTGGAAAAGGCCCTGAGCGAAGTCGAAGCCAACTGCACCGACGCCTCGCTGAAGAAGGAGCGGGAAAACAAGGTGCTCGACGCCAGGCACGAAGTCAGCAAGCGTCAGGCAGACCTCGACAAGGCCATGAGCAAAGGCGACCCCGACAAGATCAACACGCGCAAAGACAAACTCGCCGATGCCCGCAAGGAATTGCAGGACGCTTTGGATGAGCTGGATAAGTAAGCACTGGCAACGAACATGGATCTTTGGTGCTACTAAAGCAGCCTTCGCGAGCAAGCCCGCTCCCACAGGGTTATGAGACCACCTGTGGGAGCGAGCCTGCTCGCGAAGACGTCAGACCGAACAACACCACTCAATGATCCCGAAACGCCTTATGACACGCACTGCAAGCATCTTCGACTTTCTGCACCGCCGGCCCCAGGTTGCTGGCCTTGTAGGGTTGAATCTGACTGGCGATCACCAATTCACCGGTGGCGGATTCAAGATCGCGGGCCATGCCCTGAAAGCGTGCCTGCTGCTCCCAGACATCGCTCTTGGCGCTGGTGTGATCCTCCTCGCGCGCCTGCGGAAAATGCTGCCACGGCTCACGGGACAATCCATCGAGCTTCACCGCGCCCTCGGCGAATTTCGGACCATCGAACGGGATACGCCCGCGCAACATGCCGCCCAGGTCTTCGCCGGTCTTGAGCATCTGCTTGAAAATGGCTTTGCGCTGACCGAGCGGCGAGTTGGGGTCAACACCGCCACAAGCGGACAATGTCACGCAGGCCAGCAATACAACAGAAAGTCTTTTAAGAGTCATGGTGGCTTCAGGTCACGGGAAACGGCGGCCAGTATCCTCGCGTCATCGGCAAAGACCAATAGCCCTATTATCAATAAGGGTTGCTTGAGCGCATGGAGCGATCAGGCAACCGGCAAAGGAATCACTCCATGAACAGCCGTTACAAGGCATGGCGTCACAGCCTGGCCTGGACCCTGCCAATGATGGCCCTGCTCGCCGGCTGCACCGGTGGCGACAAGCAACAACCGAAAACCCATGCCCTGGCCACTTACTCCAGCGCCACATGGGAAGCGCTGCCGGCGGTGTCCGACACCGACCTGATCGCCGGTTTCGGCTCCTGGCGCAGCGCCTGCACCCGACTCAAGGCCGACCCGGTCTGGGGTGGCACCTGCGCGGCGGCGGCCAACGTGCCGCAAACCGCCAGCGACATTCGCGGTTTTCTCAAACAGAATCTCGATGTGTATGGCCTGCGCGCCGCCAACGACAACCCCGACGGCTTGATCACCGGCTACTACGAGCCGGTCTATCCGGGCAGCCTGACCCAGACCGGCACGGCCAATGTCCCGGTCTATGGCGTCCCAGAAGACATGATCATTGTCGCCCTCGACAGTATTTACCCGGAACTCAAGGGCAAACGCCTGCGCGGTCGACTTGAAGGTCGCGTGCTCAAGCCGTACGACGATGCGGCCACCATCGAGAGCAAAGGGGTCAAGGCACCGGTCGTGGCCTGGCTGACCGATCCGATGAACCTGCAATTCCTGCAAATCCAGGGCTCGGGTCGTATCCAGCTCGATAACGGCCGCCAGTTGCGCATCGCCTATGCCGACCAGAACGGCCATCCGTATCGACCGATCGGCCGCTGGCTGGTGGAACAGGGCGAGTTGAAAAAAGAAGACGTGACCATGGGCGCCATCAGCACCTGGGCCAAGGCCAATCCGTCGCGGATTCCCGAATTGCTCGGCAGCAACCCCAGCTATGTGTTCTTCACCCGTAACCCGGACAGTAACGAAGGTCCGCGCGGTTCGTTGAACGTACCGCTGACCGCCGGTTACAGCGCAGCCGTGGATCGCAAGGTGATTCCACTGGGCAGCCTGCTGTGGCTGTCCACCACCAGGCCGGACGGCACAGCCCTGGTTCGCCCCGTAGCAGCACAGGACACCGGCGGCGCAATTACCGGTGAAGTCCGGGCGGATCTGTTCTGGGGCACCGGCGATGCAGCCGGGCAACTGGCCGGGGACATGAAACAGCAGGGGCAGATCTGGATGCTCTGGCCCAAAGGTGCGGCGTTGCCGCAAGTGCCGCAGGTGGCCGATGCGGTTAAAACCAATCCTTGAGTCTCGCATCGCCTGACAGATAGCTTTCGCGAGCAAGCCCGCTCCCACACCGGATCACTGTCGAACACAGAATCTGTGTCCACTGAGGATCAAATGTGGGAGCGGGCTTGCTCGCGAAGAGGCCTTGATTAGCGCCTGAGACTCAGACGGACACCACAAAGAAACTCACGATCAACGCCATCCCCACGAACCACATCAACGACCGCAGCATCGCCAGGTCCGCCAGATAGAAAATGATGAAAAGCAGACGGCTGGTGATGAACAGCACCGACAACACATTGATGGTCACCAATTCGGCGTTGCCCGCCAGGTGCGCCACGATCACCGCGGCTGCAAACGCCGGCGTCACCTCAAAACTGTTCAGCTGCGCCGCATTTGCCCGCTTGCCCAAACCCTCCAGGGAATCGAGAAACCCTCGTGGATCATGATTGTCTTTGAGTCGGAACCCGCCACTGACCTTCGCGACACCCGTGCACAGATACGGCAGGAAGATCGCAATCAAAATGCACCACAGAGCAACCGTCATTACGCAGTCCCTTCTTCAAGTTGTAGAAAATCGAATCCATCAACGGCGATCAAAACTTCATCACCAGTATGCCGATCAGCACCAGCCCACAGGCTAAGAGGCGTGGCCCGCCAAAAGGTTCTTTGAGGTAACGCATGCCAAACAGCACCACCAGAATGACGCTGATCTCGCGCAACGCTGCCGCTTCTGCAATCGAGCCCAATTGCATCGCCCACAGCACCAGAGCGTAGCTGAACAACACGCAAAACCCGACCGCCAGGCCCAGGCGCCACTGCTCGCGCCAGAACAGCATGAACGCGGGGCGCTTGCGTACCCATGCCAACAATGGAAACGGCCAGGCACTGAGCAAGGTGACCCAGACCAGGTAATCCAGTGGATGGGACCAGCGCCGCAAGGCCTGACCGTCGATGTAGGTGTAGCAACCGATGCACAGGCCGATCAACGCCACCACCGGCAGCATCGACCACGGCAAACGCGCACCGCCACCACCCTGCCAGAGCAGGCACAGCATGCCGACCGGGATCAGCAGGATTCCGAAAATCTGCTGATGGGTCAGCACCTCCCCGGCAAAAATCAGCGTCAGCGCCAGCACCACCAACGGTGACAGGCCGCGCATCAGCGGATAAACCAGCCCGAGGTCGCCGACCCGATAGGCCTGGATCAGCAAGTAGCGGTAGAGCAACTCGAACGCCGCTGATGCCAGGATCCATGGCCAGATCTCCAGCGGCGGCATGCTCAGGAACGGCACCATCAGCGCGACGAATAGCAACGCCACGCTGTCCATGCAGGCCACCACCAACAGCCGCTCCGCACTGAACTTGATCAGGGTATTCCACGCCGCGTGCAACAGCGCCGCCACCAACACCAACGCCGTCGCAAGCACGGCCCACTCCTTTTGTTGTCTACACGATCCCTGTAGGAGCGAGCTTGCTCGCGATGGACGTTAACGATAACGCGTGCTGTCTGGATAAACGCGTCGACTTGACGTCTTTCGCGAGCAAGCTCGCTCCTACAGAGAATCCGGGTAGAGAATTGATTCGCCATATGTCAGCAGCTGTTTATACTGCAAACGACCACGCCGCACTCAGTTGCGCACAGACCAATTCCAATAAAAATCCTGCACGACCCGCTCTCGTCGAGAACGGTCGTCGGCCTGCGTATGCCTGATCACAGCGTCAAGACTACCGACAGAGACCTTGCGCATGCCACTCGCTTTGCTTGCCCTCGCTGTTGCCGCCTTCGGCATCGGCACCACCGAATTCGTCATCATGGGCCTGTTGCCCGACGTCGCCCGCGATCTCGGCGTCAGCATTCCCGATGCCGGATTGCTGATCACCGGTTACGCCCTGGGTGTGGTGTTCGGTGCGCCGATCCTCGCCGTCGGCACCGCCAACATGCCGCGCAAAGCCACCCTGCTGGGCATGACGCTGATGTTCATCCTCGGCAATATGCTCTGCGCGCTGGCACCGAATTACGCCACGCTGATGGCCGCGCGGGTGATCACGGCACTCTGCCACGGCGCATTTTTCGGCATCGGTTCGGTGGTGGCTGCAGGACTGGTTGCCCCCAACAAACGGGCCCAGGCGATTGCCATGATGTTCACCGGCCTGACCCTGGCCAACGTGCTCGGCGTGCCATTGGGTACCGCGCTCGGGCAATACGCGGGTTGGCGCTCGACGTTCTGGGCGGTGTCGGTGATCGGTGTGCTGGCCGCGATTGCGCAATGGGTCTGGCTACCGAAAAACATCGCGATGGATAAAGCCAACCTGGCCAGCGAGTTCAAGGTGCTGGGCAAGGCCAACGTGCTGCTGGCCCTGGGCATGAGCGTACTGGCCTCGACCAGCCTGTTCAGTGTGTTCACTTACATCGCGCCGATCCTGCAGGACATCACTGGCGTCAGCCCCCACGGCGTCACCATCATGTTGCTGTTGTTCGGCGTTGGCTTGACCGCCGGCAGCATGCTCGGCGGTCGTCTGGCGGACAGCCGCTTGCTGCCATCGCTGGTGGGCATGGCATTGGCGGTGCTGGTGGTGCTGGCGGCATTCACACAAACCAGCCAATCGGTGATCCCGGCGGCAATCACACTGGTACTGTGGGGGACTTTCGCCTTCGCGCTGTGCCCGATCCTGCAACTGCTGATCATCGATCAGGCCCATGAAGCACCGAACCTCGGCTCAACGCTGAACCAGAGTGCCTTCAACCTCGGCAACGCCGCCGGCGCATGGATTGGCGGCCTGGTAGTGGCCAGCGGCGCGAACCTGGCGGACTTGCCATGGACCGGCGCACTGGTCAGCGGCTTGACCGTGCTGACCGCACTGTTCTTCATCTATCGCCAGCGTCGCGGTGCGGCTGCGCTGAATGTAGCGGGCTGAGCATCACCTTGATGTTTTTTTGATCTTCTGCGGATCAGCAGCTTCGCTCTGATCCGCTGATGCTTTCGGTGGCCCGCTTTCGCTGCGAATCTGCGCATGACTGATCAGCGCGAAAATAAAGCTGCCACCAATGATGTTCCCCGCCAGCGTCGGTCCGGCGAACACCAGCCAGAAGTCCCTCCACGGCAACTCGCCGGCAAACACCAGATACGAAACCTCCAGCGACCCGACGACGATGTGGGTGAAGTCTCCCAGCGCCATGAGGTAGGTGATGAGGATGATGATCCACATCTTGGCGCTCTCCATGGATGGAATCATCCAGACCATGGTCGCGATCATCCAGCCGGAAACGATGCCCTTGGCGAACATCTGGCTGGCGTGGTTTTCCATGACCTTGCGGCCGATATCGAGGAAGGCGACGTCGGTCTTGCTGTCGAAAATCGGCAGTTCCAGCATCACATACGCCACCAGCAAGGTGCCGCAGAGGTTACCGATCAGCACCACCGTCCACAGCCGCAATAGACGGCCGAAGTTGGTCAGGGTCGGTTTGGTCATCACCGGCAGCACGGCGGTCAGGGTGTTTTCGGTGAACAGTTGCTGACGAGCGAGGATCACCGCGAGGAAACCGGCGCAATAACCGAAACTGGCGATCACCTTGAATCCCTCGCCGTCCGGCAGCCGCGAATTGAGCAGGCCCATGCCCATCAGCGACAGGCCCATGGTCAACCCCGCCGCCAGCGCCGACCACCACAAAGCGGCAATGCTGCGCTCGAGCTCCTGATCGCCCTGGGTGCGGATGATCTCGTGCAACACTGCGGCGCGGGGCGGCTGGCTCTTTTCGACTTCATGCTCTTCTTGCACCGAAAGGTTCGGGGTCTTGCCGTCTTGTGCCGAGTTCATGATGTGCGCAACCAGTGGCGGGCTATTTAGCTACGACACGCGGGCGTTCTATTCCGTTCTGTAGGAGCTGCCGCAGGCTGCGATCTTTGATCTTTAAAAATCAGGATCAAAGATCGCAGCCTGCGGCAGCTCCTACGGGCTCGCATTACGAGCCGGCGTCATCGTCCTGGAACTGGTCTTTGACGTACTTGATCTCGGTTCGGCCGTGGGGCGCCGGCAAGCCGTCTTCACCGAGGTTGACGAAGACCATTTTCTCGACCGTGAGGATGCTCTTGCGGGTGATCTTGTTGCGCACTTCGCAGGTCAGGGTGATCGAGGTACGGCCGAACTCGGTGGCGGTAATGCCCAGTTCGATGATGTCGCCCTGGCGCGAGGCGCTGACGAAGTTGATTTCGGAAATGTACTTGGTCACTACACGCTGGTTGCCCAACTGGACGATGGCGTAGATCGCCGCCTCTTCGTCGATCCAGCGCAGCAGGCTGCCGCCGAACAAAGTGCCATTAGGATTGAGGTCTTCGGGTTTGACCCATTTGCGGGTGTGGAAATTCATGTTCACTCCTGAGCGCCTTGCCGAATGATGCTGACCATCATGGCAGAGCCCGACCCAGAGCTCTATTGAGCATCGACTATGGTCTCGATTACCGTTCGGACATTGACCGACAGAAACACTTTGGAAGATCAGCATAGCCCGCTATAATCGCCACCGTTTCAAAACGGTCATCATCACTTGATACCGTTTTCCCGCCACCTGTCCGAGGGGCGCTGCAGCAGGTTCGACCTGTCAGGCTCGGATGGGGCGTTGCCTGGCCTTAAGCCAGACACTAAACGCACAACGGCGCCCATTCGCATACATTACGAATGGAGGCTCTTCATGAGCGCTGTTATCACGCCTGCAGATTTTACCGATTACAAAGTCGCCGACATGTCCCTGGCTGCCTGGGGCCGTCGCGAAACCATCATCGCCGAGTCCGAAATGCCAGCCCTGATGGGTCTGCGTCGCAAGTACTCCGAAGAGCAACCGCTCAAGGGCGCGAAGATCCTCGGCTGCATCCACATGACCATTCAGACTGCCGTGCTGATCGAAACCCTGGTTGCCCTGGGTGCCGAAGTGCGCTGGTCGTCCTGCAACATTTTCTCGACTCAGGATCAGGCCGCCGCTTCCATCGCCGCAGCCGGCATCCCGGTTTTCGCCTGGAAGGGTGAAACCGAACAAGAGTACGAGTGGTGCCTGGAGCAAACCATCCTCAAGGATGGCCAGCCATGGGACGCCAACATGATCCTCGACGACGGCGGCGACCTGACCGAACTGCTGCACAAGAAGTACCCACAGGTTCTGGATCGCGTCCACGGCGTGACCGAAGAAACCACCACCGGCGTTCACCGCCTGCTGGACATGCTGGCCAAGGGCGAGCTGAAAATCCCGGCCATCAACGTCAACGACTCGGTGACCAAGAGCAAGAACGACAACAAGTACGGCTGCCGTCACAGCCTGAACGATGCCATCAAGCGCGGCACCGACCACCTGCTGTCGGGCAAGCAAGCGCTGGTCATCGGCTACGGTGACGTTGGCAAGGGTTCCGCTCAGTCCCTGCGTCAGGAAGGCATGATCGTCAAGGTTTCCGAAGTCGACCCGATCTGCGCCATGCAAGCCTGCATGGACGGCTTCGAAGTGGTTTCGCCGTTCATCGACGGTATCAACAACGGTACCGAAGCCAGCATCGACAAGGCACTGCTGGGCAAGATCGACCTGATCGTGACCACCACCGGCAACGTCAATGTTTGCGATTCGAACATGCTCAAGGCCCTGAAGAAGCGCGCTGTTGTCTGCAACATCGGCCACTTCGACAACGAAATCGACACCGCTTTCATGCGCAAGAACTGGGCATGGGAAGAAGTGAAGCCACAGGTTCACAAGATCCACCGCACCGGCGCTGGCGATTTCGACCCACAGAACGACGACTACCTGATCCTGCTGGCCGAAGGCCGCCTGGTTAACCTGGGCAACGCCACCGGCCACCCGAGCCGCATCATGGACGGTTCGTTCGCCAACCAGGTTCTGGCGCAGATCTTCCTGTTCGGCCAGAAGTACGCCGACCTGTCGCCAGCCCAGAAAGCCGAGCGTCTGACCGTTGAAGTACTGCCGAAGAAACTCGACGAAGAAGTGGCCCTGGAAATGGTCCGTGGCTTCGGCGGCGTCGTGACTCAACTGACCAAGACCCAGGCCGACTACATCGGCGTGACCGTCGAAGGTCCGTTCAAGCCGCACGCTTACCGCTACTGATCGGTTCTGCTGCCTGCTCTCCCTGTGGGAGCGGGCTTGCTCGCGAAAGCGGTTTATCATTCAACATTAATGTCGACTGACCCACCGCTTTCACGGGCAAGCCCGCTCCCACATGGGATATGCAAGCCTCACAGGCTTACGCGTTTTCAAGGGTATTCCCATGTCCCAAGATCGTCGCTACAGCTTCGAGTTCTTCCCTACGAAGACCGATGCTGGGCATGAAAAGCTGCTCGCCACTGCCCGTCAGCTGGCTATCTACAACCCCGATTTCTTCTCCTGCACCTATGGCGCCGGCGGTTCGACCCGTGATCGCACGCTGAACACCGTGTTGCAGCTGGAAAGCGAAGTCAAAATCCCTGCCGCTCCGCATCTGTCCTGCGTGGGCGACAGCAAAGACGACCTGCGTGGTCTGCTGGCCCAGTACAAGGCCGCCGGCATCAAGCGCATCGTTGCCCTGCGCGGTGACCTGCCTTCGGGCATGGGCATGGCCAGTGGCGAAATGCGCCACGCCAATGACCTGGTTGAGTTCATTCGTGAAGAAACCGGCGACCATTTCCACATCGAAGTCGCCGCCTACCCGGAAATGCATCCGCAAGCGCGCAACTTCGAAGACGATGTCGCCAACTTCGTGCGCAAAGCCAACGCCGGCGCCGACAGCGCGATCACCCAGTACTTCTTCAACGCCGACTGCTACTTCTACTTCGTGGAACGCGTGCGGGCATTGGGCGTGGACATCCCGATCGTGCCGGGCATCATGCCGATCACCAACTACAGCAAGCTGGCGCGCTTCTCCGATGCCTGCGGTGCGGAAATCCCGCGCTGGATCCGCAAGCAACTGGAAGCCTACGGCGACGACACCCAGAGCATTCAGCGCTTTGGCGAACAGGTCATCACCGAGATGTGCGAACAACTGCTGCAAGGTGGCGCTCCAGGGCTGCACTTCTACACGCTGAACCAGGCTGAAGCGAGCCTGGCGGTGTGGAACAACCTGAAGTTGCCGCGTTAAACAAAGCAAGATCAAAAGATCGCAGCCTGCGGCAGCTCCTACAGGGAAATGTGTATTCCCTGTAGGAGCTGCCGCAGGCTGCGATCTTTTGCTTCAACGCACTATAAATGTGCAGCAATCCACGGAGTTAGAGCATCTGCGGTCAGTTTCTGGCTCTTTCCGGTTTCTCGTCGTAATCTCAAGCCCATGCCTTTGATCACGCAGTTAATCGCCGTGCTTGTCTTCACTTGCCTGAGCTTCGCCGCCCGGGGCGAGAAGTTGCGCATTGTCACCGAGCCGTGGGCGCCTTATGTGTACGAGGACAACGGCAAATCACTGGGGCTGGACTACGAAACCACCGCCATTGTCTTCAAGCGCCTGGGCATCGAAGTGGAGTGGCAGTTCCTGCCATGGAAACGCTGCCTGTCGATGCTTGAATCAGGCCAGGCCGACGGCGCGCTGGACATCTTTCACAGCGATGAGCGTGATGCGACCCTTCTCTACCCCAGCGAACCACTGTCTGAAGTGCAGTTCGTGTTGTTCTACGCCAATGAGCGGCCCCATCCGTTTCGCACCCTTGATGACTTGCGCGGCCTGACCATCGGCACCTCGCCGGGTTACCTGTACAGCAAGGACTTCAGCGACTCCACGTTGTTCACTCGCGAGCCGGCGCCCACCCACGAAGCCAACTTCGGCAAACTGCTGCGCGGACGGATTGACCTATTGATTACCGACCGCCGGGTCGGCCAGCATTTGCTCGATGAACTGGGCATCCGCGACAAGATCACCGAAAACCCCACGATCATCAGCCAGCAAAGCCAGTTTCTCGCGGTGCGGCGCAATGCGGGCATGGATCTGCTGGTGCAACGTTTCGGCGCCGAACTCAAGCGCTTCAAGCGCGAACCCGCCTACGCCGAACTGAGTGCCCGCTATGGTGCGGAACCGGCCGTGAACATGAAGACTGAAAAGGCTACGGCCGCCACGGAAAAAACCGTTGAGCAGCAGGAAAGCGGCGCGCAGTGATTGCTCTGTTATACTCCGGCCTTCCCGCCAGGCTCACGCCCGGACGCCCGGAATCGTTAAAGGCATCTCAACCCCGCTACTGCGCAGCTTTCAGCCCGCGCGAGCGCTTGCAGACGAGCCTTCGAGACCCAGCAGGACCGGACGGGATTGCGTCCTCTTAAACGCAATTCGCGCCAGGCAAGACTCCCATTGGGCCAAGCCCTAACTAAAACAGGATTACTCATGTCCTTTGCTTCCCTCGGTCTCTCCGAGGCTTTAGTCCGCGCCATCGAGGCAGCGGGCTATACCGAGCCTACTCCGGTGCAACAGCGGGCCATTCCCGCCGTGTTGCAAGGTCGCGACCTGATGGTCGCGGCACAGACAGGTACTGGTAAAACCGGTGGTTTCGCCCTTCCGATCCTGGAGCGGTTGTTCCCCAACGGTCACCCGGACAAATCCCAGCGTCACGGCCCGCGCCAACCGCGCGTGCTGGTCCTGACCCCGACTCGCGAACTCGCCGCGCAAGTGCATGAAAGCTTCAAGATCTATGCCCGTGACCTGAAGTTCGTCAGCGCCTGCATCTTCGGTGGTGTCGGCATGAACCCGCAGGTTCAGGCCATGTCCCGTGGCGTAGACGTACTGGTGGCCTGCCCTGGCCGCCTGCTCGACCTGGCCGGCCAAGGCAGCGTCGATCTGTCCCACGTGGAAATCCTCGTGCTGGACGAGGCCGACCGCATGCTCGACATGGGTTTCGTCCATGACGTGAAAAAGGTCCTGGCCCGCCTGCCGGCCAAACGCCAGAACCTGCTGTTCTCGGCGACCTTCTCCAAGGACATCACCGACCTCGCCGGCAAGCTGCTGCACAACCCGGAACGCATCGAAGTCACGCCGCCGAACACCACGGTCGAGCGCATCGAACAACGCGTATTCCGTCTGCCGGCCAGCCACAAGCGTGCCTTGCTGGCGCACCTGATCACCGCTGGCGCCTGGGAACAGGTGCTGGTGTTCACCCGCACCAAGCACGGCGCCAACCGCCTGGCCGAGTACCTGGACAAACACGGCCTGAGCGCTGTCGCGATCCACGGCAACAAGAGCCAGAACGCCCGCACCAAAGCCCTGGCCGACTTCAAGGCCGGCACCGTGCGCATCCTGGTGGCCACCGACATCGCCGCCCGCGGCCTGGACATCGACCAGTTGCCACACGTGGTCAACTTCGAACTGCCGAATGTCGATGAAGACTACGTGCACCGTATCGGCCGTACCGGCCGTGCCGGTCGTTCGGGCGAGGCGATTTCGCTGGTCGCCCCGGACGAAGAAAAACTGCTGAAAAGCATCGAACGCATGACCAAACAGAAAATCGCCGACGGCGACCTGATGGGCTTCGATGCAAGCACCATCGAGGCGGAAAAGCCTGAAGTGCGCGAGCGTCCGGACATGCGTAACCCGCGCAATCCGCGTGGCCCGCGCGGCGACGGCCCGAACGGCAGCGGTGGTGGCGGCGGTCGCAAGGACAAAGGCAAGGACAAGGGCAAGGAAAAACCGGCCGGCGAACGCGGCGAGCGCCCTGCCCGTCAGCAGAAGCCACGTGAAGGCACTCCGGCTCGCGAACAGCGTCCGAGCCAACCGCCACGTGCCGCCGCTGACCGTGCCCCGGACGAGTTCCTGGACGACGATATCGATAACTTCGGTAACCGCGTCGACTACGTACCGCAGCAGAAACCCGCGCAAGGTCGTGGTCGTCGTCCGGGTGCTCCGGCACAAGGCACCGCCGCAGGCACTCCACGTTCCGGCAAGCCACAAGGTCGCCAGAATGGTCCGCGCAATAGCGATGGCGCCAGCACCGGCACCCCGCCGGCCAAGCGTAACGGGCCTCGCAGTGGCGCACCGCGCGATGGCCAGGCCCGCCGCGAAGACTCACGCAATCGCCGCCCGGCCCGTGACGACCAGCCTCGTTCGGAACCGGCTGTGCAGAACCCGCGCGGCCCGGCACCAAAGATCATGCACAAGGAATCGAAAGCCGACCGCTTCCCGACACCTGAGCAGCTGGATCAACTGCCAAGCCGTCCTCGTGGTGAAAAACCAGCGCTGCTGACCCGCAATCGCTGATTTGTCGCTGCAATAAAAAATGCCCCGGTTTGTGAGAACCGGGGCATTTTTTTATGGCTGATGTAAAACCCTGCAGGAGCGAGCTTGCTCGCGATGGTCGTCAACGATAACGCTGGAAGCCTGATGCTCCGCGGCGCTCTCGTGTCTATCGCGAGCAGGCTCGCTCCTACAGACTCAGCATCACTTCGCTTTGACACCTTCGAACGTCACGTACATTTCAACCGCATCGGACGATGGACCCAGGTCTTTCTGCTTGCCGAAATCGGAACGCTTGAGGCTGAAAGTACCCTCAAAGCCTGCACGGTAGCCGCCCCATGGATCCTTGCCTTCGCCCAGGAAAGTGGCTTTGACCACGATTGGCTTGGTCACGCCGAGGATCGTCAGGTCGCCAGCCACGTCAGCAGTGTCCTTGCCAGCGGCGTTTTTGCCGGTAGGTTTGACGCTGGTGGAAACAAACGTGGCTTTGCTGGCGTTCAGGAAATCTTTGCTGGCGATGTGCTTGTCACGCTCGGCGTTGTTGGTGAACACGCTGGCGGTGTTCACGTTGAACTCGATCTTGCTGTCTTCAGGCTTGGCAGCGTCGAAGCTGAACTTGCCGTCGATGTCCTTGAAAGTACCGGTGATGAAGCTGTAACCCAGGTGGCTGATCTTGAAGTCAACGAAGGCGTGCTGGCCTTCTTTGTCGACCACGTAATCAGCGGCCATTACGTTACCGGCGGACAACAGGGCCGAACCGATTGCCAGAGCGGCCAGAGTCTTTTTCAACATGCTTTGTTTTCCTTGGGAGTCGAGGTTGAACTTCAGGCTTTGCGACCCAGCATTCGCTTGAGGGTCACATCACGGTCGATAAAGTGGTGCTTCAATGCTGCCAACGCATGGAGGCCGGAAAAAATTACCAGCACCCACGCCAGATAGAGGTGAATCACCCCAGCGGTATCTGCCTGATCCGGCAATCCGGATACCAGAGCAGGCACTTCAAACAAGCCAAACACCGGGATACCGACGCCTTCTGCGGTGGAAATCAGGTAACCGGCAATCAACACAGCAAACAGACTGAGATACAGAAAGCCATGACCGAACCTGGCGCCCAGGCGCGTCATGCGGCTGTAGCTGGCCAGGGTTGGCGGCGGCGGGCTGATGAAGCGCCACAGTACCCGCAGCAGCATCACACCCAACACCACCAGGCCGATGCTCTTGTGCAGGTCCGGCGCGTCTTTGCGCCAGGTGCTGTAGTAGTCGAGCCCGACCATCCACAACCCAAGCGCGAACAGACCAAAGACCGCCAGTGCCACGCTCCAGTGCATGAAAATGCTGACCCAGCCGTAGCGGGAGGTAGAGTTACGTAGCTGCATTGCCTGGATCCCTGTAAGTGCTGGCTCAAGAGTATCGAGTTATCTATCGAATTAAAGCGGAAAAATTTGCTTTGAAATATCGAAAAATACGATCAACAGTCTGAAGCCTGCGAGTTAAGGAAAGATTAAAGTCGAAATTGTGAGAAAAAGTGAATACAAACCAGAGAACACCTGTATCAAAAGATTTATTCGATTCTGGTCCCGGTTTTTCTCCAGGCAAAAAAAAGCGGCCCTTGACCTTGAGCCGCGTTTTTTTTGCCTGAACGTCACTGAGGCTTGGTCTCAGTCGTCACGCCCTCCCTAATTGTGGAACACTGGAGGGGGCTGTAAACAATCAGGACTGTAGAGATTCATATCGCATTCAAAGGCCAGCTCATGGCCGTATCCTCCAGGAAATATATGTCCCTCTACACAACCAGAAAGCGCTATCAATATGATTATTACTGCTAGTTCTTTCATACATTCTCCAGTTTTTGAAGATCGTAGGGCTCAAGATCAGCCGCTATCTATCATCTCCCTCTGGTTCGTTTGTGGGAGGCATCTGATGTATCGCTGAGGCGTGTAGGACTGGTAGACAAAGTCGAGATGTCTCATGTGCGATGGCAAAAAAAAAGCGCGGCCCTTGAGCCGCGCTTTTTTACGCCTGAACGTTACTGCGCCTTGGCATCCGTTGCCGGAGTCACAGCCGGTTTGGCCGCTGGCTTCTTGGCCGGCTCGGCTTTCTTGACGGGTGCCTTGGCCGGGGCTTTTTTCGTTTCGGTCTTGGCGGCCGGTTTGACCGGTGCCTTCTTGGCTGGCTCGGTTTTTACCGGTGCCGCAGCCTTCGGTGCTTCCACCGGTGCCGGCGCGGCGGCCGGGGCTGGTGCCGGAGCAGGTGCTGGCGGTGCTACAGGCTCAGGCGTCTTGACCGGTTCCGGCTTCTTCTCGTCATCCGAGCCGCCGAACAGGTTGCTGAAGAAGTTGCCTTTCTTGGCCGCCACCGCACCAGCGCCCGCTGCCGCTGCCGCTGCCGCTGCCGCTGCCGGAACCACTTTGGCCGGTTCGAACGACTTGCCCGCCGCCAGGTCTTCAACCTGGCTGGCTGCACGTTGACCGGTGCGCAGCGCGCCTTCCAGAGTGCCCGGGTACAGGGTATCGGTGTGTTCGCCAGCGAAGGCTACGCGCTGAATCGGGCGTTCCCACAGGCGCCAGAACTTGCTGATCTGGCCCGGGCCGAAGGCCAGGTAGGCGCCGCCAGTCGACGGGTCGGTGCTGTAGCGACGGATTTCATAACCGGTGAACGAACCACGGGCCTGTGGATAGAACGCGTGCAGGCGGATCAACACCTGATCGACCATCTGCTTGTCGCCGAATGCCTGCATCACCCGTGCATTGTCGCCGGACAGGTTGATCACCACGTTGGCGCCGCCCTTCAGGGCAGGCTCGACCCACAACATGCCCAGGCCAGTGTTGCTGTAGATCTCGCCGGACATGCGCGCCTTGCTTTCCCACACCGGCGTCTTGAACTTCAGCATGATCTGGTCACGCCAGCCGTAGTTGGTGCCCTTGATCGCCGCCAGGTGCTGGGCGTCCAGCGCCGGGGTCATCTGGATCTTGTTCAGGGCGCGCAACGGCACGGCCAATACAACGTAGTCAGCTTTATAACCGACACTGTCGACTTTGACGGTCACGCCGTCCTTGTCCTGAATGATCGCCGAAACCGGGGAGTTGGTCTTGATGGTTTTCAGCTGCTTGACGAAGGCCTGGGCCAGCACCGGGCTGCCGCCGACCAGGCGCGAAGCGCGCAGGTCGCGATCGGAGACACCACGGTAGACGCGGCTCTGCTGCGCGAAGTACAGCAGCGACAAGCGCGAAGGTTCGTCGTAGCGGGTACGGATCTGCTGATTGATCAACTGGCGGGCGGTGGCCGGCAGGTTCTGCTTGTCGAGCCAGCTCGACACGTTGATCTGATCCAGCGCGTGCAGCGTGTTGTTGGCGGCCGGGTTCAGCGGGTCGTCGATCGAACGCGCCAGATCGTCCAGGGTCTTGTCGAAACGCTTGAGCGCCTCGGCGGTAGCCGGTTGCTTGGTCGCCAGATCGGCGGCAGAGAAATACTCGCCATCGATCAGGTAGCCTGGGGTCCGTACGAATTCAGGGGCCGGCGTGGTGCTCAGCTTGAAGTTCGATACGTACTTGTTCAGCACCGGCTGGGTCTTGTCGTTGCCGATCCACTCGCTGGTGGCCATGCCGGAACGGCCGCCCAGGCTCGACCTGGCTTCCAGCAGGGTGACCTGCCAGCCCTTGCTCTGCAGCTCGTACGCGGCAGTCAGGCCCGACAGGCCGCCGCCGATCACGATCGCGGTTTTATCCTTGGCCAGCGCAGACACGCTGAACAGCCCCAACATCACCAGCGCACAGGCGCGCAGCCAACCGACAGACATTCAGCGAACTCCGGAATTACACAAGGAAAACAGCAGTTTTTGCGAGCCAGACGGCTCAAGAACCGCGAAGGATACGTCAGCCATCAGGCACCTGCCAGCAACGTCTATCGGCCTGGACAAAGTAGCTCTTTCGACACAATGGGTTGTCCCCGTGGCACGCATTGCATAGGCTTGCCCGATTGTTTGTCCGCGCAGGTCACGGACCGCCTCCAGGAGAGTGAAAATGGGCCTGAATAATCAGTGGATGCAACGCGATCTCGCCGTGTTATGGCATCCCTGCACCCAGATGAAAGATCACGAACAACTGCCGCTGATCCCGATCAAGCGCGGTGAAGGCGTGTGGCTGGAAGACTTCGAAGGCAAACGCTACCTCGATGCGGTCAGCTCCTGGTGGGTCAATGTGTTCGGGCACGCCAACCCGCGGATCAATCAGCGCATCAAGGATCAGGTCGATCAGCTCGAACATGTGATCCTTGCCGGCTTCAGTCATCAACCGGTGATCGAACTGTCCGAACGCCTGGTGAAAATGACGCCGGAAGGCCTGACCCGGTGCTTCTACGCCGATAACGGCTCGTCCTGCATCGAAGTCGCACTGAAAATGAGCTTTCACTACTGGCTCAATCGTGGTCAGCCGAACAAGAAGCGCTTCGTCACCCTGACCAACAGCTACCACGGCGAAACCATGGCGGCGATGTCGGTGGGCGACGTGCCGTTGTTCACCGAGACCTACAAGGCGCTTTTGATGGACACCATCAAAGTGCCAAGCCCGGACTGCTACCTGCGTCCCGAGGGCATGAGCTGGGAAGAGCATTCGCGCAACATGTTCGCCGCGATGGAACAGACCCTGGCCGAGAACCATGACAGCGTCGCAGCCGTGATTGTCGAGCCGCTGATCCAGGGCGCCGGTGGCATGCGCATGTATCACCCGGTGTACCTCAAGCTCCTTCGCGAAGCCTGCGACCGCTACGGCGTGCACCTGATCCACGACGAAATCGCCGTCGGTTTCGGCCGCACCGGGACGATGTTCGCCTGTGAGCAGGCCGGTATCCGCCCGGACTTCCTGTGCCTGTCCAAGGCCCTGACCGGCGGCTACCTGCCGCTGGCGGCGTGCATGACCACAGACGAAGTCTACAGCGCCTTCTACGACGACTACCCGACCCTGCGCGCCTTCCTGCACTCCCACAGCTACACCGGCAACCCGCTGGCGTGCGCGGCAGCCCTGGCGACGCTGGATATTTTCGAAGAAGACAACGTCATCGAGAACAACAAGGCCCTGGCGCAGCGCATGGCTTCGTCGACGGCGCATCTGGTGGATCACCCGAACGTGTCCGAAGTGCGCCAGACCGGCATGGTGCTGGCCATCGAGATGGTCAAGGACAAGGCCAGCAAGGAAGCTTACCCGTGGCAGGAACGTCGCGGCCTGAAGGTGTTCCAGCACGCCCTGGAGCGCGGTGCTTTACTGCGCCCATTGGGCAGCGTGGTGTATTTCCTGCCGCCGTACGTGATCACTCCGGAGCAGATCGATTTCCTGGCCGATGTGGCCAGCGAAGGGATCGACATTGCCACCCGTGACAGCGTCAGCGTGGCGGTGCCGAAGGACTTCCACCCGGGGTTCCGTGATCCGGGTTGATTGATTTCACCTAAGCTTCAGCGCTGACCGGACTACCGTCATCGCGGGCAAGCCCGCTCCCACAGGATTGCGCTGTACCTGTGGGAGCGGGCTTGCCCGCGATGGGGCCGCCAGATATTTACACCCTTTTCAGAGACCCCGAATGAGACTGTCCCGCTTCTTCATCGACGCCCCCCTGAGCACCGGCGAGCACGAGTTGCCCGAAGCCCAGGCCCATTACATCAGCCGCGTGCTGCGCATGGCCGAGGGCGATGCGTTGCAATTGTTCGACGGCTCGGGCCAGGAGTTTCGCGCCAGGCTGGTCGAAGTCGGCAAAAAACGCGTCGTGGTGCAGATCGATGAAAGCTTCGCCGGGCAGATCGAATCGCCGCTGCAAATCCATCTCGGCCAGGGCCTGTCCCGGGGCGAGCGCATGGACTGGGCGATTCAGAAAGCCACGGAACTGGGCGTCAGCGAAATCACCCCGATCTTCACCGAACGCTGCGAAGTCCGGCTCAAGGACGAGCGCGCCGACAAACGCCTGCTGCACTGGCGCCAGGTGGCGATCAGCGCTTGCGAGCAATGCGGCCGTTCACGGGTACCGCTGATTCATCCGCCACTGTTGCTGGCTGACTGGTTGAAGCAGGCGCAAGCCGAGTTGAAGCTGGTACTGCATCCGGTGGCCGAGCCTTTGGTCAGCCATGCCAAGCCTGGGACGCTGGCGTTTTTGATTGGGCCGGAAGGCGGGTTGTCGGATGGGGAAGTCGAACAGGCCAAGGCCAGCGGTTTTCATGCCGCCCGCCTCGGCCCTCGAGTGTTGCGCACAGAGACCGCGCCGGTGGTTGCATTGGCAGTAGCTCAGCAGCTTTGGGGCGACTTCTAGTCCGCCTTCGCGAACAAGCCCGCTCCCACAGGGTAATGCGATCAACTGTGGGAGCGGGCTTGCTCGCGAATGGCCGCGACACGGTCTAGAGGCCGATCTGGCTGCTACTGCACCGGATCACTCACCGGTTTGGCAATGATCGCCTTGAGTTCGCTGGTCATCGGGAACTCAAGGTTCAAACCCTTCGGCGGGATCGGCTGCTCGAACCAGCGTTTGTAGATGCCATTGATCTCGCCCGAGCTGTACAGCTCCGCCAACGCACCGTTGACCAGCGCCAGGAACTGCGGATCGTCCTTGCGCACCATGCAGCTGTAGATCTCCCGCGATTGCTCCTCCCCGACCACCACCCATTTGTGCGGGTCGTTGGCCTTTGCGCGCTCGCCATAGAGCAGCGCGTCGTCCATGTAGAACGCCACCGCCCGGCCCGACTGCAGCATCTGGAAGGCTTCGCCGTGGTCCTTGGCGCTGATCACGAACATGTCGATCTTGTGATCGACGTTGTAGCTTTTCAGGAAGCGCTCGTTGGTGGTGCCGGCGGTGGTCACCACGTTCTTGCCGCGCAGGTCAGCGAAGCTCTTGATCCCGCTGTCCTTCGCGGTCAGCAACTGGCCTTTGACGTAGATGAAACCATAAGAGAACGCCACCTGCTTCTGTCGTTCGGCAGTCACGCCGGTGGAGCCGCACTCCAGGTCCACGGTGCCGTTTTGCACCAGTGGAATACGGGTCTGCGAGGTCACCAGGTTGTACTTCACCTTCAAGTCCGGCAGCGCCAGTTGCTGCTGGATGCGCTCGACGATCTTGCCCGCCAGATCCACCGAGTACCCCATCGGCTTGCCGCTGTGATCACCCACGTAGGAGAACGGCACCGAAGCATCGCGATAGCCCAGGGTGATGCTATTGGCGCTGGCGATTTTGCTCAGAGTGCCGGTCAGCGGCGCTTCATTGGCCTGAACCTGACTGCCGAGCAACAGGCCAAGCGTACAAGCGAGCAACGTGATTTTTTGCATTGTTATTCTCCGTTGTGGGTGTTGGTTTATCAGACGCGTGCAGCGATGACGGTGATTTCCACCAGCACCTGCGGGCGGGCCAGTTCGGCCTGCACGGTGGTGCGGCTCGGTGACTGCCCCGGCGATAGCCAGGCCGACCAGACCTCGTTCATCGCGGCGAAATCCTCGGTGATGTTCTTCAGGTAAATGGTCGCACTGAGCAGATGATCCTTGTCGCTGCCCGCCTCGGCCAGCAAGGTATCGATTTTCGCCAGCACTTCACGGGTCTGGCCGTTGGCATCCCGGGCATCGCCCGGCACCTGCCCGGAGAGAAACACCAGGTCGCCAAAGGTCACGGCGCCAGACAGGCGCGGGTTGCTGTGCAGTCGGGTAATGGTCATTGCAGTGTCCTCTTCAGAAATCAGTATTCAGGCGGCCCGGTGGTTGAAACCCTGCAGGTCAATGGACGGCTGGCGCTCGCCGATCAGCTCACTGAGCAAGCGCCCGCTACCGCATGCCAGGGTAAAACCCAGCGCGCCGTGGCCGAGGTTGAGCCACAGGTTGCGATACGCCGTCGCGCCCAGCAACGGCACGCCGCTAGGGGTGGCCGGGCGCATGCCAGCCCACTCGACGGCTTCGTCATAGGCGCCGGCATTTGGAAAGGTGTCATGGGCCTGACGCTTGATCAGCGCCAGGCGCTTGGGGTCCAAAGCAGGGTCGAAGCCGACAATGTCGACCATTGCCGCCACTCGCAATTGCTTGCCGATGCGGGCATAGACGATCTTGCGGTCGTAGTCGGTGATGCTCACGTCCGGCGCCCGGTGACCGGCGCCAATCGGCACGGTCAGGCTATAGCCCTTGAGCGGATAAAGTGGCAGTTGCAGCCCGGGAAGTGCCAACAGCGGACTGCGGTGACCGGCGGCGATCACCAGTTGATCGACCGGCAGCACTTGCTCGCCCAGTTCGATGGCGTTGACGCTGCCGTTGCTGTGGCGGATGCCGGTTACCGCTTGCCCGAGACGAAACTCGCAACGGCCGGACGCTTGCAGCCGGGCGGCCAGTTGCTGGCAAAAACCGTGGCAGTCGCCCACCTCTTCGTCCGGGGTGTAGATCGCCCCGACAAAGGGCGCATCGATCAGTGCCGGTTCCAGTTGCGCGCATTCGGCCGGCGACAACACCTGCTGTTGCTGCGGGTCGGCCAGGCTCTGGCGCGCATGCTCGAAGCTGCTGTCCTGACGGAAAGTCACCAGTTTGCCATTGCGCCGCCACTGGAATCCCGTCACCCCATCGTCCTCGCGCCAGGACTTCAAAGTGTCCTGGCTGAACAGCGCCAGGCGCAGCAAGTGCGCGGCGTTCTCGCGGTTGACCGAGCGGCGGCAGGCGCCGAGGAACGATGCCATCCAGCGCCACTGGGCCGGGTCAAAGCGCGGGCGCAGCTTCAACGGTGAGTCGCCGCGCAGCATCCAGCCAATGGCTTGCAAAGGCACGCCGGCGTCGGCCAGGGGCGCGACATAGCGATAGGACAACTGGCCGCCGTTGGCGAAGCTGGTTTCGCTGCCCAGCGAGTCCCGTGCCTCGACCACCGTCACCTCAAAGCCGTCGCGCACCAGCGCATAGGCCGTTGCCAGGCCAATCACACCGCCACCGATGATGCACACACGCTGAGCCATGTCCGTCCTTAAACCCGTTGTGAAGACGAGGCCAAGGTTAGAGCCAGGTGACAGACGTTGAACAATGCATAAAGATGGCAACCCCATAAACAAAGGTTATGGACTTGCCATGCGTCTTCGCCATATCGAGATTTTCCAGGCCGTCCGCCAGACCGGTTCGATCAGCGCTGCCGCGCAATTGCTGCACGTCTCGCAGCCGGCAGTGAGCAAGGTGTTGCAGCACGCCGAGCAACAATTGGGTTTCCCGCTGTTCCTGCGGGTACGCGGCAAGTTGCAGGCGACGCCGGAAGCGCTGGAACTGGAGCGTGAAGTGGACAAGGTCAGCGAAAGCCTGCAAGGCGTGCGACGCCTGGCGCAGAGCCTGCGCCGCGAACCGGGCCACAGCCTGCGCATCGGCGCCACCCCGGCGCTGGCCCTGTCTTTGCTGCCGCCGGCCATTCACGAATGGACCGGGCGATACCCGGACATCGCTTGCGAACTCTCCAGCGCCCATAGTCGCGAACTGGTGCAGAACCTGTTGATGCGCGAAGTGGATGTCGCCTTGACCCTGCAACGCCCGGATCACCCGGGACTCAAGGCCCAGGCGCTGGCGTCTGGCGTGCTGGTGGCGCTGGCGCCGAGTGGTTACTGGCCTCAGGAAGAGGTGGGTAAACCGTTGCCGCTGATGGCTCTGGCGGATGCGCCACTGATCGGTTTATCCAGCGCCGATCCACTGGCCGCGCGGCTCGACAGTTACCTGGAAGCGGTCGAACCGCCGCCCCGGGTACGCATCGCCGTGCAAACCTACTCACTGGCACGGGCGATGGTGGAATCCGGTGCGGGCCTGGCGGTGATCGATCCGTTCACCGCCCTTGGCGCCTCTCCCGTCAACACAATGATCCGCCCCCTGGCACCGCCGTTACCCATCACCCTGTATGCAGTGACCCGCGCCGCCGAACCGCCGCCCCACACCTTGAACGACCTGTTGCAGGTATTCAGCCGCCGAGCCCGGGAGCAGCTGGATCGGCTGGCCCCGGTACAGCCTTAAAGGACATAAAAGAAAATCGCCACAAAGTGCAGCAAACTCCCGGCGATCACGAACAGGTGCCAGATCCCGTGGGCATGGCGCAGGCGATGGTCAAGGGAAAAAAAGACAATCCCCACCGTGTACAACACCCCGCCCGAGGCCAGCCAGGCAAATCCGGCGCCGCCCAGCGCCGCGAGCAGCGGCTTGACCGCCACCAGCACAATCCAGCCCATCACCGCATAAATCACGATCGACAGAATCCGCGCCTCCGAACGCGGCTTGATCTCTTGCAGGATGCCGATCAGCGCCAGCCCCCAGACAATCCCGAACAAGGTCCAGCCCCACGGCCCGCGCAGGGTCACCAGGCAGAACGGCGTGTAGCTGCCGGCGATCAACAGGTAGATCGAGAAGTGATCGACCTTCTGCATGATCGCTTTCTTGCGCCCGCGCACGCTGTGGTACACGGTCGATGCGCTGTAAAGCACCAGCAAGGTAAAGGCGTAGATCGCCATGCTGACAATCTTCCACGGGCTGCCGTCGAGACTGGCCAGAACAATCAGCCACACCCCGCCGATAAACGCCGCCACGGCCCCGGCCAGATGCGTCCAGGCATTCAATCGTTCCCCGTGATACATCGATTACCCGCCTTAAAAAATGGTTACCGCAAAACAAGGCTCAAGCCTCAAGCGTAAAAGTGCAATGTTTCCGTACGTCACGATCCCTGTAGGAGCTGCCGAAGGCTGCGATCTTTTGATCTTCAACGTCAAAAGATCGCAGCCTTCGGCAGCTCCTACAACGCTCCGTGTTTAACGGGCACAATTGACCGATACCAAAAAGAGTCCGCCCCATGCTGATCGATGAAGAGTTGACCCTGAAAAAACTCGAGGTGTTCCTGGCCTTCATGCGCACCGGCAACCTGGCACGCGCCGCCGCCGAGTTGCAGACCAGCAACGTCAGCGTGCATCGGGCGATCCATTCCCTGGAAAGTGCTCTGCGCTGCCCGTTGTTCAAGCACGAAGGCCGTAGCCTGACGCCGCTGGAAAGCGCTTACGTACTCGAAGAGCGGGCGCAGAAGCTGATTCAGGATGTCGTCGAAAGCGTGCGCCTGACCCGCGAGGCCGCCGGGTTCTCGGCCGAGCGTTTCAAGTTGGGATCGCTGTATTCGCTGACGGTGAAGACCGTACCGCAACTGATCATGGGCCTGAAAATCCGCCGCAGCGAACTCAACATCGACCTGATTCTGGGCTCCAATATCGACCTGCTCTACAAGCTCAAGAACATGGAAGTCGATGCGATCCTCGTGTCCCTGGACGACAGCATCAACGACCCGGATTGCGAACAGATCCCGCTGTTTTCCGACGACATCTTCCTCGCCACACCCGCCGACTCGAAGTTTGCCCAGCGCACAGAAGTCGACCTGGCCGAAGTACGCGATGAAACCTTCATCACCCTGACCCAGGGCTTCGCCACCCATCAGGACGGCAAGCGGGTATTCGAGCAGGCAGGGTTCGAGCCGAAGGTGGCGATGCAGGTCAACGACATCTTCACCCTGCTGAGCATGGTCAGTTCGGGCGTGGGTTATGCGTTGCTGCCGGGGCGGATTGCGGCGGTGTACGAGAACCGGGTGAAGCTGATCCCGTTGCAGGAAAAGTACCGCTTGCAGCAACACATTGGCGTGGTGTTCCTGAAGGCCAAGGAGCGTGATCCGAACCTGCTGGCGTTGCTGGCGGAGTGTCGGATGTATGCCAATCGGCAGGCTTGAAACCGAGTCGCGCCCTTCGCGGGCAAGCCCGCTCCCACATTCGAACGCATTCCAAATGTGGGAGCGGGCTTGCCCGCGAAGGCGTCGGACCCGACAACTCAGCCCCTGAACCTAGCCGACAATCCCGCGAACAATGAAGAACAACAGCGAAGGCCCCAGCAGACACCCAAGCCCGGTGTGGAAGGTCGCGGTCAACGCGCCATAAGGCACCAGGCGCCGATCTGTCGCCGCCAGCCCCGCCGTCACGCCGCTCACAGTGCCGGCCAGCCCGCCAAACACCATCGCCGAACGCGGGTTGTCCAGGCCCATCCAGCGCGCCGCCATCGGCGTGCCGACCATCACCAGGATCGCCTTGATCAGGCCGGTGGCAATCGACAGCGCCATCACATCGGAACTGGCGCCAATCGCGGCTCCGGTCACTGGGCCGACGATGTAAGTCACCGCACCGGCGCCAATGGTGGTCATGCTCACCGCATCGCGGTAACTGAATGCCCAGGCCATGCACGCACCGACGATAAACGGCAGCACCGTGCCCAACAAAAGCGCGATCACGCCGATCAAGCCGGCCTTTTTCGCTTCCGTGGCCTGCACCTCGAATGCCGTGGCGACGATGGCGAAGTCCCGCAGCATCGCGCCACCCATCAACCCGATGCCGGAAAACAGCGTCAAGTCCGCCAGGCCCTTTTGCCCACCGGTCATAGTTCCGCCAACCCAGGCCAGCACCAGGCCGATGACGATGGCAATCGCCGAACCGTGGATGCGTCCGAAGGTCAGGCGTTTGGAGATCACCACTGACACCCACATGATCACGCCGACGAAGCCGAATGCGGTGACCAGACCGTTGTGTTCCAGACCGCTCTTGATCAAATCCCACATATCAGCGACCTCCTGCCGGTGCGCCAACCGGCGTTACATCCGCCGCTTCATCGGGCAAGGGTTCGCCTTTGTGGGTCCGGCTGATCAGGGCAATGGTGCAACCGCAAACCACCACCGAACCGATCGCCGCCAACACCGCTACCGGACCACCGTGCAACGCCGTGACCACATTTTGTTGCGCCGCCATCGCCACCACCACCGGGATGTACATCGCGCCCCAGAAACCGACGCCCATCTCGCACTCCCGGGTCATGCCGCCACGCCTGTGCATCCATAACCGTGCGCAAATCAGCAGGATCATCGCGATGCCGACGCCGCCGACGTTTGACTTCACGCCCAGCAACACTCCGAGCATGTCACCCATGATCACCCCTGCCAGCGTACAGATCGCCAACAGCGCCACACCGTAAATAATCATTGTTGTAGTCCTCAAAGTGCATTTCGAATGTTGTTTTTGTTGTTCGAAGCCTGAGTTTTAGGAGTGGCGGCTTCCCTCCTCACGCATCAGCGCCTGCAGGGTATCGAGCCGCGCACCGTCGAAGGCAATCACGGTGCCCTGCTCGAACACCCGGCGCGCCAGCCCGGTCAGCACCGCACCGGGCGGCAGTTCGATCTGTAGACGTACGCCACGCTCGTAGGCGCTTTGTACCGTGCCGCGCCAATCGACGATGCGGCACATGTTGAAGGCCAGGTCGTCACGCAAGGCTTCAGGCTTGATCAGCGGACGCGCACGGCTGCCGCTCAGGTAGCCCATCTTCGGGGTTTGCAGCGGCACTTTGGCGAAGGCTTCGGCCAACTGTTGCGCGGGCACCTCAAGCAGTGGGCAGTGGGACGGCACGCTCACTGCCAGTCGCTTGGCCAGTCCGGCTCCGCGACCTTTCGCCAACTCGGCTACCGCTTTCATCGCCGCATCGCTACCGGCAATCACCACCTGGTTATCGGCGTTGATATTGGCCAGATAGACCGGCGCATCGGCGCTGTGAACCTGCGCCAACAAATCTTCCACCAAGGCCAGCTCCAGACCGATGATCGCGGTCATGCCGTAGCCCTGTGGATAAGCCTGCTGCATCAGCTCACCACGCAAGCTGACCAGATGCAGTGCATCGCTGAAACCCAAGGCACCCGCCACCACTGCCGCCGGATAAGCGCCGATCGACAAGCCGGCCACGTAGTCCGGGGCCATGGCCAGCTGGCGTGAAGCGGCGACGCCAGCGATCAGCAGGCAAAGCTGAACCGCCCTCGTCGACCGCAGTGCTTCGGCAGAATCCAGCTGCGTCACGTCTTCACCGAGCCAATCGCTCGCCTCGTACAACGTTTCCCGAGGCAAACGCGTCAGCATGCCGGGTTGCTGCGCACCCTGGCCGGGGAACACCAGCAAGCTGCTCACGCTGCCTGCTCCTGTGGATGCCACGGGTCAGTGACCAGACTGGCATGAGTGGCACTTTTCAACAGGACCCGCGACGAAGCACCGGCCCACTCGCGCAAGGCAACGGCGCCCAAGGGTGTCTGCAATTGCAGGTCCACGCGGCACACGGCCGTGTCGAGAACGGCCACCAGCGCCTGCGCGTCGGCACGACTCAACGGGCGAGGTGTACGCAGGATCAGATCGAGATCGCTGCCCTCGTGCAATGCGGCAAACCCGCTGGCCAACTCAAACCCGGCACTGCCACTGACACCCCAGATCCAGCCACTTTCTTCGAGCTGCGAGCGCAGTTGCGCCAAGGCACGCAGCGCCGGGAAATCACGCAGGCCTTGAAGATGGCAGAGCTCTTCCGGCCGCACCCGCCGCGTGATGGCGGCGACTTCCATCTGCGTCGCAAACCGCTGCTCGCGCAACGGCCCGCGCACGCCCACCGCCACCTGCCCCGCCGCGCTCAAGGCGCGACGGACCACCACCGGTTGGCCGACACTGATCGAATCGATCACCCAGGTCGGGGCATCCGCAGGCAACTGCCGCGGGGTCATGCCCCACAGCAGGTCGTGAGCCAGAAGCGCACTCACCACTGCGCCCTCAGCAATTGGCGAACCTTGCTCGACGCCGCACGATTGGCCGCACCGAGACGACCACTGAGATCTGCACCCTTCTGGGCGATATCACCCATCGCCTGACCCAGGCACTCGGTCACCCGCGCCAGATCCGCCGCAGTCGGCTGCTCGATCTGTTCCACCGACAAGGTTTCCCACAGCAGCCCGAGGCTGGCATAGCTGTCGATGTCATAGGCCATCGGCGGCACACTGGCCGCCAGAGCTTCGAGTTCTTCGACGCTGCGCAAGGTCACCCGCGCCGCCGACGCCTTGCCCATGGCATGCACCATCACCCCCGGATCGCGCAGGGCGATCAAGCGATTGGCCTGATAGCCGTGGGCCAGGAACGCCCCGGACATCGCCTTGCCCACCAGCAAACCGATCACCGCATGGCCGGCCAGACGAGCGCGGGCGTAACTGCCCGCCGCTGCGGCCAACGCCTGATGAATGCCGAGCGCTTCTTCGCGGCGACCATAAGCCTGGCTCGGCACGTCAACAATGGCGATCAGGGCGCGCTTGCGTGCCTTGTTTTGATCGGCGGCGATGACTTCATCCACCGCCTTGGCCAGGCCCCAGCCTTCGAGCAACCCCACTTCGCCATTGCGTGCACGGACGAAGCGGTTTTCCGGGTCGGCCACCACCGCGATGAAACGCACAGGCTGATCGCCCAGCGAACCGTCCGCGACCTTCAGCGAAGCCGGCAAACCCTCGACCGCTTGCGCCCCGGCACTCAAGGCGTTGAACCAGTTCAAACCACGCAGGGAATACGAGCTCATGGGCGTTCTCCTTGGTACAGATCGCGAACCACGGACGGCTCGATTTGCGGTTCGGCGTCCAGACGCGCCAGGCGTTGCAGGAACAATTCGGCCTGGCGACTGCGTGATTGCGCCGGCAATCCTTGCTGGAGCAACTCACCCACCTGCTGGCGAATCTGCGCCACGTCGTCGGCAACATAGCGATCCACCAGACCACTGGCGAAGCGCTGCTCCCCACCGGTCAGGCTCCAGATGAAGGGCCGGTCGCGGGAGTCGTATTCCTCGAGTCCGGCTTCCTGCTCGATCACCTGCGGGCCGTTCAGGCCCAGTCGCGCTTCCTGGGTCACCAACAGGTAGCTGCACAACCCGGCAGCAATCGACATGCCGCCAAAGCAACCGACGCTGCCCGCCACGACTCCGACCACGGGCTGGTACTGCTGCAAATCGACAATCGCCGCGTGGATGTCGGCAATCGCCGCCAGACCGAGGTTGGCTTCCTGCAAACGCACGCCGCCGGTTTCCAGCAACAGCACGGCGCGGGTCGGGATGCCGTTGCGGTTGTCTTCGGCGGCCAGTTCCAGCGCACCGGCGATTTTTGCTCCACCGACTTCACCGAGGCTGCCACCCTGGAACGCGCCTTCGATGGCGGCGATCACCACCGGCAAACCATCGAGGTTGCCCTTGGCGATCACCACACCGTCGTCGGCTTGCGGCACCACGCCCTGGCGCGACAGCCACGGCGACATGATCCGTTGAAAAGGGTCGAGCAATTCGCGGAAAGTGCCGGCGTCGAGCAAGGCCTTGGCCCGCTGCCGCGCACCGAGTTCGACGAAGCTGTGTTTGTTCAGCAGGGATGCGCTGTCAGTCATGGCCGATCTCCTCGAAACCCTGTTCCAGACGCAGGCGCACCACGCCGGGTGTCGCGCCGAAATCGTGGATGTCGATGGCCATCGCCGGCGGCGTCTGGCCGTCGAACATCCGTGCAAACAGATGCTGCCAGCGTTGTTCGCTACCATTGACCGAGGTCTGCACGTTGATCGTCAGCTTGCCGGCCTGACCCGGTTCGATCAGCACTTCCAGATCACCCGAACCGACACAGCCCACCAGGGTGCGGCCGCGTGGCGGCTGCCCGGCGGGGAATTCAAAGGATAAGGTTTCCATCAAAAAGCTTCCCTTCGTGAATGGCAGAGGAAAAGGCTGTCGCCCGACTCGATACGGTCGATGAACAGGCAGGCTGCGAGCAGGTCTGCAGCGCCGCCGGGCGAGGCATTCAACGCGATGAGTTGTTGGTCCAGCTCATGCAGGCGGCGACGTCCGGCGAGGCTGGCGCTACCCCCGGCATCGAGCACTGCCTGGGCGCCGAGTTGCATGGTGTGCAGACCTTGTTCTCCAGCGCGGTACAGCACGCAGGTGTCGGCCAAATTCGTCATGATCGCCAGCAGCGCATCGAGCCGGGCGTTCTGTTCGCCATGGCCGGCGGCGCGGCTGCATTTGAGTTGCGGCAACGCGCGTTGCAACACCGCCGGGAAACCCAGTTGCGCTTCTTCACGGGCTCCGCGAGCGCCGTAGCGTTGAGCGACTTGAGCACCGTGGCTGAGGGGACGAGGCGCGTAACGATCGTCGAGCAACGCCAGACGCGCCGCACGAATCGATACGCTGCTTGCAGCCGTGGATTCAGGGTCCAGCGCAGCGGCAGTGACCAACAGGCCCAAGGCCCAGATCGCCCCGCGATGAGTATTCACGCCGCCCGTGGTGTCGAGCATCGCTTGCTCGCCTTCGCGACCGATCCGGCCCACGGCTTCGCGCAGGGGCAAGCCGATCTCACCGAACGCTATCGCGGCATCGGCCATCGCCTTGAAGGCTGGCCACAGGGACAGCGCCGAAGCGTGCATCAACCCCAGGTGCAAATCGCTGTGAGCGCCATTGCCGCGACGATCGACCAGTGCCGGTTTCGGCGACAGGTCAGCCTCGTCGATCAGCGCGTCCACCGCCAGGTCCGCCAGCCGCTCGGCCTGGCTCAGGGTTTTGGGTTGCAGGTTGAATGCGTGCATTACCAGCTCCTGAACTTGGCGGGCGGGTTGTAGAGGCCACCGGACCACTCCACCAGATCGGCCACGCTTTTCGCCGCGAGCAGTTCGCGGGTGGCGTCGGTGCGGCGGATGCCGAGGTCTTCGGGCAAGGCAATCAAGCCTTCGCGGCGCATGCGCGCGGTGTCTTTGGGATTGTGGCGCAGGCCGATGGCGGTCACCCCGGCGACGGCGGCGATCATCGCCTGGCGTTCTTCCAGTGAACGCGCCTTGTATAGGTAGGCGATGCCTTCTTCGGTCAACAAATGGGTGACGTCGTCGCCGTAGACCATGATCGGCGCCAGCGGCATGCCGCTTTTCTTCGCTACATCAACGGCATCAAGGGTTTCGACGAAGGTCGGTTTTCCGCCCTCCTGGAAGGTCTCGACCATCTGCACCACGAGCTTCTTGCCGCGCTCGAGCATCGGCTCGGCCACGTCGGTGTTGCGCATGTCGAGCCAGGCCGGGGTACCGTGGCGACGACCGCGCGGGTCGTGGCCCATGTTCGGCGCGCCGCCGAATCCGGCCAGGCGCCCGCGAGTCACGGTGGAGGAATGGCCGTCGCCATCCACCTGCAAGGTCGCGCCGATGAACAGGTCCACCGCGTATTGCCCGGCCAGTTGGCTGAACATCCGGTTGGAACGCAGGGAACCGTCCCGCCCGGTAAAGAACACATCCGGCCGCGCCGCAATGTAGTTCTCCATCCCCAGTTCGGTGCCGAAGCAATGCACACTTTCGACCCAGCCACTTTCAATCGCCGGAATCAGGGTCGGGTGCGGGTTGAGCGTCCAGTTGCGGCAGATCTTGCCTTTGAGGCCGAGGGATTCGCCGTAGGTCGGCAGGATCAGCTCGATGGCCGCGGTGTTGAAACCGATGCCGTGGTTGAGGGACTGCACGTTGTGTTTTTCGTAGATGCCGCGAATCGCCATCATCGCCATCAGCACGTGCACCGGCTTGATGTGCCGTGGATCGCGGGTGAAAAGCGGTTCGATGTAGAACGGTTTGTCGGCCACCACCACGAAGTCGACCCAGGAGGCGGGAATGTCGACGCGCGGCAGGTCGCTGACATCGTCCACCAACTGGTTGACCTGGACGATGACGATGCCGTCGCTGAAGGCCGCCGGTTCGATCAGCGCCGGGGTGTCTTCGGTGCTCGGCCCTGTGTAAATGTTGCCGGCGCGGTCGGCCATGAAACCGGCCGAGAGCACGACGTTGGGAATCAGGTCCACCACCAGCCGTGCGTAGAGCTCGATGTAGGTGTGGATCGCGCCGATTTCCAGCAGGCCGTCTTCGAGCAGCTGGCTGATGCGCAGGCTTTGGGTGCCGGCGAAAGAGAAGTCGAGCTTGCGCGCGATACCACGCTCGAACAGGTCCAGGTGCTCGGAGCGTCCGACGCTGGGCATGATCATATGCAGGTCATGCAACTTCGCGGGGTCGGCCTTGGCCAGGGAACGTGAAAGGAAATCCGCCTGCTTCTGGTTGTTGCCTTCGAGCACCACGCGGTCGCCCGGCAGGATCAACGCCTCCAGCGCCGCGACGATGTTATCGGTGGGCAACACCACACCGTCGGCAAGACCTCGCACCAGCTCGAGACGCCGCTGCTTTTCGCTGCGCCGTCGCGTCCATCGCGAGTCGGGGGATATTGTTGTTGTCATGACCACTCCACGGGTTCGCTGTCGTGGGGGTCACATTAGGAGTGTTGGGTGGGGGCATCAATCAAGCAGAGTGACGGAACGTTACGCTCAGGGTAATGGTTGTCTGGGCTGACGCCTTCGCGGGCAAGCCCGCTCCCACAGTGGATCCGTGGCGAACACAAATCCAGTGTGGGAGCGGGCTTGCCCGCGAAGAGGCCGGTTAGATCACCACTGAATCGGGATCAGTTGATTAACCCGGCATCCACCAACAACGCCTCCAGCGCCAGCAAATCCGGCACCTTCGCCACCTGCTCCCCCACCTGCACCGCCGCCTGCTCCAGCGCACACAACGGCACATCCACGTAACTCAACTGGCTGTCGAGCTTGCACGAGCGCGGAATCCCTTGCACCAGCAGCGCGATGAACTTCAGCTCCGGTCGCCCGCCGAGAGCGTTGAGAATGACGATCCGCGCACGCTCGCCAATGACGATTTTCTGCCCGCAAGCCGACTCGAAACTCAGCAGCGGTATCTGCCGTTCGCGCCATGTCACCAGGCCCAGGTACCACGGCGGTGTGTCGAGATCGAAGGTCCCCGGTTGCTGGTAGTCGATCAGCTCGGCCACGGCGACGTTGGGCAGGATCAGGTTGCGGTCGGCCAACGGCAGCAGCAGGCCGGTGAGGTTGCTGGTGCGGTGTTCAAGCATGGGTCTTGCTCCAAAAGGCGATGCTTTCGAGCAGCACCGATTCCTGGTACGGCTTGCCCAGGTAGTCGTTGACGCCGATGGCCATGGCGCGGTCGCGGTGTTTCTGCCCGGTGCGGGAGGTGATCATGATGATCGGCAGGTGCTGCAGGCGTTCGTCGTTGCGCACCTGGGTCGCGACCTCGAAGCCGTCCATGCGCGGCATCTCGATGTCCAGCAGCATCAGGTCGGGCATGTGCTCTTCCAGCAGCAGCATGGCATCGACCCCGTCCTTGGCGGTCAGTACGTTCATGCCGTGGCGTTCGAGCAAGCGGCTGGTGACCTTGCGCACGGTGACCGAGTCGTCGACCACCATCACCAGCAACGGCCGATGCGGTTCGACCTCGACCTCCTGCCCCGCGGGACGCTGGGGTACGCGGGCCTGCATGGCGCGGATCGGCGCCAGCAGATCCAGAATCAGCACCACCCGGCCATCGCCAAGAATCGTCGCCCCGGAGACCCCTTGCACCGCCGCGAACTGCAGCCCCAGGCTCTTGACCACAATCTCGCGAGTGCCGGCCATGGCGTCCACCAGCACCGCGATGTGTCGTTCGTTGCACTGCACCAGCAGCACCGGCAATGGCAGGCTCTGGCCCAACAGTTTCGGGCGCGGGATGGTTTTCAGCAGCTCACCCAGATAGCACAGCTCGTAACGTTGCCCGGCGTATTCGTAGGTTGGTGAATCGAAACGGAAATAACCTTCAAGCTCATTGGGCAGGACGCGAACGATGCCGTCGATGGTATTGAGCGGGATCGCGTATTGGTCCTCACCGCACTGCACCATCAGCGCCCGGTTGACCGAGACGGTAAACGGCAGGCGAATGCGGAAATGCACGCCCTGCCCGGGCACCGAGTCGATGCTCATGGTGCCGCCCAGTTGCCGCACCTCTTCATGCACCACGTCCATGCCGACGCCGCGACCGGAGATCTGGGTGATTTTCTCGGCCGTGGAAAACCCCGGTTGCAGGATGAACTGCAACACGTCGTGATCACTGATGACGCTGTCCGGGGCGAGCATGCCGCGCTTGATCGCCTTGCGCCGCACCGCGTCCAGCGGCACACCGGCGCCGTCGTCGCGGATGTCGAAAATGATGTCGCCGCCTTCACGCAGCAGATCTAGGGTGATCTTGCCCTTGGCCGGCTTCCCCGCCGCCAGCCGCGCTTCGACGGACTCCAGGCCGTGGTCGACGGCGTTGCGCAGCATGTGTTCCAGCGGCGCGGCCATGCGTTCAAGCACGTTGCGATCCATCTCGCCTTCGGCATTATCGACGATGAAATCCACGTCCTTGCCCAGCTCGCTGGCCACCTGGCGGACGATGCGCTGTAACCGCGGGAGCATGCGTTCGAACGGCACCATGCGCGTGCGCATCAGCCCTTCCTGCAACTCGGTGTTGATGCGGCCCTGCTGTTGCAGGAGGTTTTCCGCTTCCTGATTGCGTCGCTCGAGGGTTTCCTTGAGGTCGAGCAAGTCAGAGGCCGATTCAAACAGCGCGCGGGACAGTTGCTGCAATTGCGAGTGACGGTCCATTTCCAGCGGGTCGAACTCTTCATAGCCCAGGCGTTCGGCGTCGACTTGCTGGCGGCTGAGGATCCGCCCCTGGGTTTCGGTATCGAGGCGGCGCAACTGGTCGCGCATGCGCTCGATGGTGGTTTCCATCTCGCTCAGGGCGATGTGCGCATCGTTGACCTGCTGTTCGATCCGGCCACGGAAGATCGATGTTTCACCGGCCAGGTTGACCAGATCGTCGAGCAACTCCGCCGAGACCTTGACCATGTCGGCGCCGGCATCGGACGACGGCGCCAGTGGCTCGGCCTTGGGCGTGGCCGGCGACGCAACCGCCGTGGGCGCTTCGGGCACTGCCGGGTGGCTGAAGTTCTTGATCGCATCGATCAAGCGATCGGCGGGCGGCATCGGCTCACCGGCCCGGGCCGCGTCGAGCATCTGCGCCAGGCGGTCATGGCTGCGTTGCAACAGCGCGAACAACGGCGCCGTCGGCTGCAACACGCCGGTGGACAGGCCCTCGTAGAGGAACTCCAGTTCATGGGCCAGGTCGCCAATCGCGGCGATTTCCACCATGCGCGCGCCGCCCTTGAGGGTGTGCAGGTCGCGCAGCAGGGTTTCCACTTCCTGACGGCTCGAAGGCTGGGCCTGCCAGCGCTCAAGCGCCGCACCGGAGCTTTCGATGATGTCGAAACCTTCCTCGAGGAAGATCTCCAGCAACTCGGGATCATGGGCGGCCGAGTCATTAGTGGCTGCCAGTTCGCTGACCTCGGCGGCGCCTGAATGGCCCTGCCGGTAGGCGCGAATGGCCTCGATCAGCTCAGCGCAATCGCCCAAGGGCTGGTTGTGCCGTAACTGGTCAAGGTACTGCGCCAAGCGGTCATGGCTCTGCTGCAACAGCACCGCCAATGAGTCGCTGTAGGCGTAGCGACGATCCACCAGACCTTCGTAAAGGCTTTCCAGTTCATGGGCCAGATCGCCAACCGGCCCGACCTCGGCCATGCGCGCGCCGCCTTTGAGGGTGTGCAAGTCCCGTTGCAGGGACGACAGCGGCGCGGCGTTGTCCGAGTCACGCAACCAGCGTTGCAGGGCCTGACCGGCGCTTTCGAGGATATCCACCGCCTCTTCAAGGAAGATCGCGACGATTTCATCATCCAGTGCGCGCCCCTCTCCTGTAGGAGCGAGCTCGCTCGCGATGGTCTCACCGGCGCCGCGTTTATCCAATGGTAACGCGTCATCGTTAACGTCCATCGCGAGCGGGCTCGCTCCTACAGGGGGTAGCGTGCGCTCAAGTTCCTCGGTGGCAGCACCCAGCTCGCGGATGCTCAGGGTACGGCTGCCATCACTGCGGATCAGGCCCATGGCCGACGGGTCGAGGCTCTCGTCGAGCAACTCGCGCAAGGCCCTGATCCGTTGCGGCTGCGGGCTGACTTCCTGACCGGCGGCCAGTTCGTCGAGCATATTGATCAGCGCTTCGTGGGCACCCTGAGCCTCATGGAAAAACCGCTCGCTGACCGCCAGGCTGCTTTCTTCCACGGCACCGTAGAGGTCGAGCAACGCCTCGCACAGCTCATCCACCGGGTGCAGCTCGGCCAGGTGGGCGCCTTCGCCGAGGGTGGTCAATTCATCCAGCAGCGCGCTGAGTTCCTGGCGTTCGCCGGGGTGTTGCTGCCAACGTTGTAGTAGGCTCTCGGCGTCCAGCAGGATGTCCATGCCCTGGGAGAGAAAGTTGTTGATCAGTTGCGGATCGCGCTTGATCCGCAGCCCGGTGTTAGGTGTGCTCAGGAGGTTTTCCAGGCGCTCGGCCAGCAGCGCTTTGGCTCGCTCAATCAAATGCAGGGCGCCGGGAATTTCCGCCAGCGGATCGGTCTTGAGCTGGCGCAGACCGAGGCGGAACAGCCCTTCTGCTTCCAGCAGCAATTCCACTTCATCAAGGTCCAGCGCGATCAGGTGCGCCTTGTACTCCCGGGCCAGTTGATCCAGTGGCGCGGCCAGCTCGGCAATCGGCAAGACACCGGCCATATAGGCACTGCCCTTGAGGGTGTGCAAGGCGCGCTGCAATTCGTCACTGGCCTGCAACGGCACGTGCTCGGCAGCCTGATCAAGGAAGCGATTGAGGCTGCCCAAGTGGGTTTGCGCCTCTTTGCGGAAGATCTCCAGCAACAGCGGGTCGAGGGCCGCGACATCCTGCGTATCCTCATCGGACACCGGTTCGTCACCCTTGGCCAGGGCATGGGCGCGGGCGGCCAACTGGTCGACATCGTTGCGCTGACGCTGGGCATTGGCGGCGTATTCAGCCACCAGCTCCGGCAGCAGATGCAGCACGTCGCCGATCAGTTGCTGCACCGTAGCGCCGGGCTCCACGCTGTTTTCCAGTACGCGGTTAAGCAGGTTCTCCACGGCCCAGGCCAGCTCGCCCAGCACCAGGGCACGCACCATGCGACCACTGCCCTTGAGGGTATGAAACGCGCGGCGCAGTTCGCTCAGGGCCGAGCGGCTGTCAGGATTGGCTGACCAGCGCGGCAAATACTCGCGCAGGATTTCCAGGACTTCGTCGGTCTCTTCAAGGAACACCTCGCGCAGTTCCTCGTCCACCGGTTCTTCGCCCGGGGGTGGCGGCAACAGGCTGCCCGGGGTGTCCAGGGCGGGCGGGTTCAGGCTCGAAACCGGGCTGGCGAGCACATCGGCCAGGGTCTGGACAATCTGCGGATCATCCAGCTCCTGCATCATCTGCATGACCTGCGCTTCGCTCGGGTTGAGCACATCATCCAGCACGGGCACATGCTGCTCACTGGGGAAAAACCCGAGGCTCGCCAGGCTTTTTTCCGCGACATCGAGCAGGTTTTCACCCTGCGCCTGCGGGTCATCGCCGAGGCGCTCGAGGTAGTACTCGATGCTGGTGATCACGTCGGCCAGGCTGTCCAGTTCCTGCCAGCCCGGCTGACCCGGCTCGAGCAACAGGTGCTCGCGAATGAAGTGATTGCAGGTGTCGACCAGGCTCGCCGCCCGGCTCAACGGAATCATCGCCAGCGCGCCGCGCACCTGGGTCAGCAAGGCCGGCAGTGCCTGCAAATGCTGGCGGTCCCAATCGGCGTCGATGTAGTCGACGATCATGTCCTTGGCCTGCTGCAAACAAATGCGGGCCTCCTTGATCACGATCTGATGGATCTGCGTCAGGTCGGTGGTCGGCAGGCGATTGTCATCCTGGCTCTCCGGCTCCACGGTGCCGACCATGCCGGCCAGCGTCGCTTCGACGTACAGCAAGGCCCCGGCTACGTCCATGAGGATCGCATCGTTGGGTTCGCGCTGGCCCTGGGCGAGGCTGAGCACCACCGCCAATTGATCGATGATCACCTTGCGCGGCTGGCCGAAGCCCAGGACCGCCAGGGTATCGGCGATTTGCCGTAGCGGCGCCAGCAGGCTGTCGAGGTCAGCGGTGTGCTGGCGGTCACTGCGCACGAACAGATCCAGGCGTTCCTTGACCCGCACCAGCTCTTCGCACAGCGCTGCCAGCACCGAGCGCATGGCATCACGGTCGGGACCGGCCAGCCGCGCGCGTTCTTCATCGACTATCGCGCTGTCGGGCAGCGCGTCGTCCAGTGAGTAGCGTTCTTTCATGGTCAGCATCTGCCCGGTGGGATGTTCGGCCTTGGCTATGTAGAACAGTAAACTCTTGAGCAGCTCCGGTGGCGCCGGTTGATTGATGCCGCGCATGCCTTCTTCGAGCAGGCGCTTGAGTTCTTTGTCGGCGTCCTTGAACAGGCTGCGCAAGGCCGGGCTGTTGGCGATCGCTCCGCCCTGCATGCCTTCGACCAGCGCCGAGGCCACCTGCCATAACGGGTTCAGGGGTGCATTGGCGCACAGTGCTTCGAGGCGGGCGAAGACCTTGGCCAGGTAATCGAGGTTGGTTTCGTTATCCTGCTCACGCAGGAACCCGACCAACGCCATTTGCAGCATCTGCCGCAGCTTGCGCAGCACATTGGGCAATTCGGCCGGCTCAAGCTGCGCCAGCGATTCTGCGTCCAGCGCAGGCAACTCGGGCAATTGCGGGCTGAACAGGCTGGTTTCCGACAGCAGGCTTTCGCCACGGGCGCTGCGCAGGTCGTTGATCAGTGGCAACACCACCAGTGGCAAGTCGCGGCGCGCACCTTGCACCCGGTCCAGGTAGATCGGCAACTGTCCGAGGGCCTGCATCAACAGGTGCAACGCCTCGTCGCGATGGCTGACGCGGTCACCCTGCAAGGCCATGGCCAGTTGTTCCATCTCTTCGGCGAGCAATGCCGCACCGTAGAATTCGACCATCTGCAAACTGCCGTGGACCTGATGGATGCACGCAAGGCATTCATCCAGCGCATGCGTCGCCTGCGGGTCATCGAGCAGGCTCTCGATCGCGTGATGAGCCTGTTTCAGCGTTTCGGCAATCTCGCCCTTGACCCACTCGAGGGCCACATAGTCGTGCCGATCACCCATAACCACTCCAATCACAATTCAGATACCCATGGGCGGTTCAAGCTTTGTCCACAACCTGCGCCCTGGCATCCGGCAAGGTGAAACCGGACACCGAACGACGCAACTGACTGGCCATTTTAGCCAGGTTGCCGATGCTGTCGGCCGTGGCGGTGGAACCTGACGACGTCTGCGAGGTGATCTGCTGGATCACGTTCATCGTCAGGGAAATCTGGCCGGCCGACGACGTCTGCTGTTGCGCGGCATTGGAGATGCTCTGGATCAGCGCCGCGAGCGTCTTCGACACACCCTCGATTTCTTCCAGGGCCACACCGGCATCCTGCGCCAGACGGGCGCCGCGCACCACTTCGGTCGTCGTCTGCTCCATGGAGATGACCGCCTCGTTGGTGTCGGTCTGGATCGCCCGCACCAGAGTCTCGATCTGCCGGGTGGCGGCAGAAGAGCGCTCGGCCAGCCGCTGCACTTCATCGGCCACCACGGCGAAACCGCGACCGGCGTCGCCAGCCATGGACGCCTGGATGGCCGCGTTGAGGGCGAGGATGTTGGTCTGGTCGGCAATGTCATCGATCAGGCTGACAATGTCGCCGATTTCCTGGGACGACTCGCCAAGGCGCTTGATACGCTTGGCCGTGTCCTGAATCTGCTCGCGAATGTTGTCCATGCCGTGGATGGTGTTGTGCACCACCTCGTTGCCCTTGTTGGCAATTTCCACCGAGCGCTCGGCAACCGCCGAAGATTCAGCGGCATTGGCCGACACCTGGTCGATGGACTCGGCCATGTCGTTGATCGCCATCGAGGCCTCGGAAATCTGCTGGGCCTGATGTTCCGATGCCTGGGCCAGGTGCATGGCGGTGGCCTGGGTTTCCTGCACGGCGGCGGCGACCTGGCCGGCGGTGAGGTTGATGGTCGCGACCAGATCGCGCAACTGGTCGACGGAGTAATTGATCGAGTCGGCAATGGTGCCGGTAAAGTCTTCCGTCACCGAGGCCGTCACCGTGAGGTCGCCGTCGGCCAGGTCTTCGATCTCGTCGAGCAAACGCATGATCGCGTTCTGGTTACGCTCGTTTTTCTCGGCGGTTTCGCGCAGCTGGCGATTGGTTTCGCGCACCATCACCAGGCCGATCAGGATGATCGAAGTCAGCGCCAGCAAGCCCAGCACATAACCGCCTATGGTGTCGGTGGTGCGCCCGCCGACCATGTTTTCAAAACCGCTGGCCAGGTGTGAAGCCTCGTCGAGCAGGGTTTGCGAGAGACTGAAAATGTTCGAGGCCGATTCACGGACCTTGAACAGCTCAGGCGAGGTTTCGAGGATCTCGTCCACCGAGCCCGAGACGAACTCGAACAGCTCGGCAATTTCCGCCAGTCGCGCACGGGCGTCGCGGTCTTCGACCTGACTGACCTTGAGCGCCGGGTCGCCCTGGAGCATGCCGTTGAGCACCTTGCCGAACTGCGTCGCGTCACGCCCGAACGCATCGGCGGCCTGCTGTGAGTTTTCGTCGCCGGCCAATACCGTATTGACCGCACCGAGGATCCGCTCGGCCAGCAGCGATTGACGCTGGGCCATGGCCACCTGGGCCGCCGGGGCGCCCCGTTGCAGGAGGATCTCGACGACTTTTTCGTACTCGACCTGCAACTGCGGCACGGTTTCAGCCAGCGTCGCGGCGACCTGATGCAGGGACAGTACGGTTTGCTCGCTGGAGAGAATCGCGTCGGTGTTCTTCAGCAGGCGTTCCCAGTCCTGTTGCACCGCGCGCATCTCTGGGCGCACGGTGGCCGGGGCCGGTGGCAGGCTGGTGGCCGGGTCGCCCTTCTTCAGATAGCCCCAGCGCCGGGCAAAATCGTTACGCGCATCGCTGAGCAACTTGAACGCGGCAGCCTTGCCGGCGGCCGCTTCGGTGGCGTTCTTGGCGATGCGCTGGGACAACACGCGCAGTTCGCCGGCGTGGCCGATGTACTGTTTGTCGTAGGTCGCCTGGGTGTTGAGGTACGCGAAGTTGGCGAACAGCAGCATGATGAAGACGATCAGCGCGATGAACAGCACGATGATCTGCGAACGGCTGCGCGACCCTTCCATTGGCTTGCCTGCTTTTGTTTTTGTCATCGGTCCTCGCCTGTTAACCCACTTCCTGGCCTGCCCGGGACCCTGTGGGAGCGGGCTTGCTCGCGAAAGCGGTAGATCAGCCAAAATCAATGTTGAATGGACTGCCGCCTTCGCGAGCAAGCCCGCTCCCACATTGGATCGCTGTTGTTCCGTTTACACCGCGACGTTCATGAACCCCTGAGACCGCGTCAACGCAAACGGGCTGAACACCTGCCAGCACTGCCCGCGCTGAAACCGGCCTTGGACGAATGCCCCCACCGGCCCCTTCAGCTCGTCTGCCGGCACGGGTTCCAGGCTGTCCCGGGCAAAGTGCTGGAGGCCGACGACTTCATCGACCAGCAACCCGGCAAACACCTCATCGTGGTCCACCACCAACACCCGGCGCTGGCGGCGCACCGCCGAAAGCTCGTGCCCGAAGAAACCGCTCAGATCCATGACCGGCAGCAATCGCCCGCGCAGGTTGGCGACACCCTTAACCCAGGATTTGACCCCCGGCAGCTGAGTGAGTCGCGGCTCATGCAAGACTTCGCTGACTTCACTCATGGGCGCGACGTACCAGTGCTCGCCCAGGCGAAAACCGATGCCGCTCCAGCTGTCCCGACGGGTCGGCTGGGACGGCAAGTCCGCCGCCAGCAAACGACAGCGCTGGTCGATCTGCAGCAGCAGTTCGAAAGCCGTCAGCGACTCGTTCATGGCCTGACGATCAACCGGCCAGCACGTTGTTCAGGGTCTTGATCAGGGTCTCTTCATCGACCGGCTTGGTCAGGTAGTCCTTGGCGCCCTGGCGCGTGCCCCAGACCTTGTCGGTGTCCTGGTCCTTGGTGGTGATGATGATCACCGGGATGTGTCCGGTTTCCGGGTCCTTGGTCAACTGGCGTGTTGCCTGGAAACCATTGAGGCCGGGCATGACGATGTCCATCAGGACAGCGTCGGGCTTTTCCTGGCGGGCCAGGGCCACGCCGTCGGCGCCGTTTTCGGCTTTCAACACTTCATGGCCATGCTTTTCCAGCATGCCGGTCAGTTTGTACATTTCGGTCGGCGAATCATCGACGATCAGAATACGTGCCATAGTCTTCCCCATTCTTGTCGACGCAGGGCCCGATGGCCGAGCGTCACTGTGCGTGTCCTACTGCGGCAAAACGGCGGCGAAACCAGGCACATGGGCCTGGATCGCATCCAGCAACTCTTCCTTGCTGAAAGGCTTGGTCAAAAACTGGTCGGAGCCGACGATGCGCCCCTTGGCCTTGTCGAACAGGCCATCCTTGGATGACAGCATAATCACCGGGGTGGACTTGAACGCACTGTTGTTCTTGATCAGGGCGCAGGTCTGATAGCCATCCAGGCGCGGCATCATGATGTCGACAAAGATGATGCCGGGGTGGTTGTCGGCAATCTTGGCCAGGGCATCGAAGCCGTCGATGGCCGTGATGACTTCACAACCCACGTTCTTGAGCAGCGTTTCGGCGGTGCGACGGATCGTCTTCGAATCGTCGATCACCATGACCTTCAAGGCGCTGGGGTGCTGTTCCATAAGATGCTCTGCGTCGCCTTTACGAATCAAATTGTCCGTTTGCGGGTAATTGGCGGCTCGAAACCCTTGATACTCAAGGGCCAGCACGGCATGGCAGCCTTTTTAGCACAGTCTCCAGAACCAATCTATCGGCCGACCGGGGCGATGGTTTTTCCTTGACCGCAAACACACTCAGCGCCACTCTGACGCCACTTTTATACGGCCCTTTGGCCTGATCGCTTTTTGTGGGAGCGAGCCTGCTCGCGATGGTGTATCAGCTGCATTGATGTCGACTGACACGCCATCGCGAGCAGGCTCGCTCCCACAGAAGATCAACGTCCGGCCCCCATTTTTCGAGGAAAACCCAATGAGCGTTCGCGTCGGGATTGTCATGGACCCTATCGCCAGCATTTCCTATAAAAAGGATAGCTCGCTGGCCATGCTGCTGGCCGCGCAGAAGCGTGGCTGGGAGCTGTTCTATATGGAACAGCGCGACCTGTATCAGGGCGAGGGCCAGGCCCGGGCGCGGATGTGGCCGCTGCAGGTGTTCGCCAACCCGGAAAAATGGTTCGAACTGGGCGCCGAAAGCGACGCGCTGCTGAGCGATCTGGATGTGATCCTGATGCGCAAGGATCCGCCGTTCGACATGGAGTTCGTCTACTCCACCTACTTGCTGGAACAGGCCGAGCGCGCCGGTGTGCTGGTGGTCAACAAGCCGCAGAGCCTGCGCGACTGCAACGAAAAGCTGTTCGCCACGCTGTTCCCGCAGTGCACGCCGCCGACCGTGGTCAGTCGCCGCGCCGACGTGTTGCGTGAATTCGCCGCCGAACACGGCGATGTGATCCTCAAGCCGCTGGACGGCATGGGCGGCACGTCGATCTTCCGTCACCGCGCGGGCGACCCGAACCTGTCGGTGATCCTCGAAACCCTCACGGCCCTCGGCGCCCAGCAGATCATGGGCCAGGCCTACCTGCCGGCCATCAAGGACGGCGACAAGCGCATCCTGATGATCGACGGCGAGCCTGTGGATTATTGCCTGGCACGGATTCCGGCCCAGGGTGAAACCCGTGGCAACCTCGCCGCCGGCGGCCGTGGCGAAGCCCGTCCGCTGACCGAAAAGGATCGCTGGATCGCCGCACAAGTCGGCCCGACCCTGCGTGAAAAAGGCCTGTTGTTCGTTGGCCTGGACGTGATCGGCGAGCACCTGACGGAGATCAATGTCACCAGCCCGACCTGCATCCGCGAGATTGACAATGCCTTTGGCACCGATATCGGCGGCCTGCTGATGGATGCCATCGATCAGAAGCTCAAGGCACGTTGATTAGCCAAACCAACATTGCGTTATCATGCGCGGCCTGTGAAAACGCGATGTTGGTTTCCTTGTCATGACCCTCCCGTCCGATCTGCCTGCCGAACTCGCCCACCGTGGCGTGCGCCCGGCCGATCGCCTCGGTTTTACCCTGTTTCTGGCGGCGCTGATCCACCTGGCCTTGCTGCTGGGTGTCGGGTTTGCCGTGGTCGAGCCCAAGCAGATCAGCAAAACCCTGGAAATCACCCTCGCCACCTTCAAAAGCGAAAAGAAGCCTGAAAAGGCCGATTTCCTGGCGCAAGAGAACCAGCAAGGCAGCGGCACCCTGGATAAAAAGGCGATTCCCAAGACCACCGAGGTCGCGCCCTTCCAGGACAACAAGGTACAGAAAGTCACGCCACCGCCGGCCGCCAAGCCTGAAGCGCAGGAAGCCCCGCCGAAGGCTGCCGTGACCACCGTGGCGCCGAAGCCGAAAAAAGCCCCCGCCAAGACCGAGGAGCCCAAGACCGAGGTCAAACCTCAGGTCCAGGCGCCGACGTTCGACAGTGAGCGGCTGTCCAGCGACATCGCCAGCCTGGAAGCGGAACTGGCTGCCGAACAACAACTGTACGCCAAGCGCCCGCGCATCCACCGCTTGAGCGCCGCCTCGACCATGCGCGACAAGGGCGCTTGGTACAAAGACGAATGGCGCAAGAAAGTCGAGCGCATCGGCAACCTCAATTACCCCGACGAAGCACGGCGCAAACAGATCTACGGCAATTTGCGCCTGATGGTGTCGATCAACCGTGACGGCTCGCTGTATGAGGTGCTGGTACTGGAATCTTCAGGCCAGCCGCTGCTGGACCAGGCGGCGCAACGGATCGTCCGGCTGGCGGCGCCGTTCGCACCCTTTACCGGGGATCTGTCGGATGTTGACCGGTTGGAGATCATCCGGACCTGGAAGTTTGCCCGCGGCGATCGCCTCTCAAGCAACTGACCAGCATATAACCCTGTGGGAGCGGGCTTGCCCGCGAAGAGGCCGGTACATTTGGCATAAATGTCGACTGACCTGACGCCTTCGCGGGCAAGCCCGCTCCCACAGTGATCTCCATTGTCAGTGAAATCGGGGCATTTCCTGCGCATCCCCGGCTTGTCAGTTCGCCCCTCGAACGCCACACTAGCGCACATGAAAAACGTCAGCCCCAGCTACCTCAAGCATCAATTCCTGATCGCCATGCCGCACATGGCCGACCCGAACTTTGCGCACACCTTGACCTACATCGTCGAGCACACGGCCAATGGTGCCATGGGGCTGGTGGTCAACCGTCCGCAAGAGCTGAACCTGGCCGATATCCTTGAGCAATTACGCCCGGAAATCGAACCGCCAGCGCTCTGCCAGCATGTGCCGATCTTCATCGGCGGCCCGGTGCAAACCGATCGCGGCTTCGTCCTTCACCCCAAGGGGCAGAGTTTCCAGGCGACCGTTGATCTGGAAGATGAGTTGTCCCTGTCGACGTCCCAGGACGTACTGTTCGCCATCGCTGACGGCGTCGGCCCGGCAAAAAGCCTGATCGCCCTCGGTTATGCCGGCTGGGAAGCCGGGCAACTGGAGGCCGAACTGGCCCAGAACGCCTGGCTGAACTGCCCGTTTGACGCCGACATCCTGTTCAACACCAGCAGCGAACTTCGCCTGGAAGCGGCCGCCAGACACCTGGGCGTCAACCTCAGCCTGCTGACCAGCCAGGCGGGGCACGCCTGATGGCCCTGAAGCTGATTCTGGGGTTTGATTACGGCACCAAACAGATCGGCGTTGCGGTCGGCCAGGTGATTACCGGCCAGGCTCGTGAGCTGTGCACCCTGAAAGCGCAGAACGGCATTCCTGACTGGAACCAGGTCGAAGCCCTCATCAAAGAGTGGAAACCCGATGCCGTGGTGGTCGGCCTGCCGCTGAACATGGACGGCACGCCCAGCGACATGTGCGCTCGCGCGGAAAAATTCGCCCGGCGCCTGAACGGCCGATTCAACCTGCCCTTCTATACCCACGATGAACGCCTGACCACCTTCGAGGCCAAGGGCGAACGCCTGGCTCGTGGTGGCCAGAAAGGCAGTTACCGCGACAACCCGGTCGACGCCATCGCCGCCGCCCTGCTGCTGCAAGGCTGGCTCGACGAAAATGGCGCACTGTTCGAATCCTGAAGAGCCGCGATGCGTCTCTCTTAGCTACAACCCGAGCCACCTTGCGTGAAACCCGGCTCGGGCCCAAGAAGGAGCAACCATGAGCCTGCCCAATCCCGCCGAACTGATCAGCCAGATGGCCACGCGCCTGAAGGCCCACCTGGAACACCGTGGCATCAGCGACCCGCGCTTCATCGGCATTCGTACCGGCGGCGTCTGGGTGGCCCAGGCCCTGCTCAAGGAGCTGGGCAGCAATGAGCCCCTCGGCACTCTCGACGTCTCCTTCTACCGCGACGACTTCAGCCAGAACGGCCTGCACCCGCAGGTTCGCCCTTCGGCGCTGCCGTTCGAGATCGAAGGCCAGCACCTGGTGCTGATCGACGATGTGCTGATGAGCGGCCGGACCATCCGCGCTGCCATGAACGAACTGTTCGACTACGGCCGCCCGGCCAGCGTGACGCTGGTGTGCCTGCTGGACCTGGACGCCGGCGAACTGCCGATCCGCCCGAACGTGGTGGGTGCGACCCTGTCGCTGGCCGCCCACGAACGGGTGAAGCTGTCGGGTCCGGAGCTCGCGCTCGAACTGCAAGACCTCGCCCTTTAATTCGCCCTATTGAGAGTCCCCCTTGCGATGACGCCTCTAGACACCAAGCGCCCGCTGCAGCTCAATGATCAGGGCCAGCTGCGCCACTTCCTCTCGCTCGACGGTTTGCGCCGTGAGCTGTTGACGGAAATCCTCGACACCGCCGATTCCTTCCTCGAAGTCGGCGCCCGGGCCGTGAAGAAAGTCCCGTTGCTGCGCGGCAAGACCGTGTGCAATGTGTTCTTCGAGAACTCGACCCGTACCCGCACCACCTTCGAACTGGCGGCCCAACGGCTCTCGGCGGACGTGATCACCCTCAACGTGTCCACGTCGTCGGCGAGCAAGGGCGAGACCCTGCTCGACACTCTGCGTAACCTCGAAGCCATGGCCGCCGACATGTTCGTCGTGCGCCACGGCGATTCCGGCGCCGCGCACTTCATCGCCGAGCATGTCTGCCCGCAAGTGGCGATCATCAACGGCGGTGACGGCCGGCACGCGCACCCGACCCAGGGCATGCTCGACATGCTGACCATTCGCCGGCACAAGGGCGGGTTCGAAAACCTTTCGGTGGCCATCGTCGGCGACATCCTGCACTCGCGGGTGGCGCGCTCGAACATGCTGGCCCTGAAAACCCTCGGTTGCCCGGACATTCGCGTGATCGCACCGAAGACCCTGCTGCCGATCGGCATCGAGCAATACGGCGTGAAGGTCTACACCGACATGACTGAAGGCCTGAAAGACGTCGACGTGGTGATCATGTTGCGCTTGCAGCGTGAACGCATGACCGGCGGCCTGCTGCCTAGCGAAGGCGAGTTCTACCGCCTGTTCGGCCTGACCACTGCGCGCCTGGCCGGCGCCAAACCCGATGCCATTGTGATGCACCCGGGGCCGATCAACCGCGGCGTGGAAATCGAGTCGGCAGTGGCCGACGGCCCGCACTCGGTAATCCTCAACCAGGTGACCTACGGGATCGCCATTCGTATGGCCGTGCTGTCCATGGCCATGAGCGGGCAGACTGCGCAGCGTCAATTCGAGCAGGGCCAATTCGAACAGGAGAACGCACAGTGAAGCTCAGCATTCTCGGCGCCCGCGTGATCGATCCGGCCAGCGGCCTGGATCAAGTGACCGATATCCACATTGAAGCCTGCAAAGTCGTCGCCCTTGGCGCGGCGCCCGCCGGTTTTGTCGCTGTCGACACGATCGACGCCAAAGGCCTGGTGGCCGCTCCCGGCCTGGTCGACCTCAACGTTGCCCTGCGCGAGCCGGGTTACAGCCGAAAAGGCTCGATTGTCAGCGAAACCCGCGCGGCGGCGGCTGGCGGCGTGACCAGCCTGTGCTGCCCGCCGAAGACCAAACCGGTGCTGGACACCTCGGCGGTGGCCGAACTGATCCTCGACCGCGCCCGTGAGGCCGGCAACACCAAAGTCTTCCCGATTGGCGCCCTGAGCAAAGGCCTGGATGGTGAACAGCTGGCCGAGCTGGTTGCCTTACGTGATGCCGGTTGTGTGGCCTTCGGCAACGGCCTGGAGAGTTTCCGCAACACCCGCACCCTGTGCCGGGCACTGGACTACGCGGCAACTTTCGACCTGACGGTGATTTTCAACTCCCAGGATCACGACTTGGCCGAAGGCGGCCTGGCTCACGAAGGCCCGACCGCCAGTTTCCTTGGCCTGCCGGGCATCCCGGAAAGCGCAGAAACCGTCGCCCTGGCCCGGGATCTGTTGTTGGTTGAACAGACCGGCGTGCGCGCGCACTTCAGCCAGCTCACCAGTGCCCGTGGCGTGGAACTGATCGCCCAGGCCCAAGCCCGGGGCCTGAAGGTGACCGCGGATGTCGCCCTGTACCAGTTGATCCTGACCGACGAAGCCCTGATCGACTTCAGCAGCCTGTATCACGTCCAGCCGCCGCTACGCACCCGCGCCGACCGCGATGGCCTGCGCGCAGCGGTGAAATCCGGCGTGATCTCGGCCATCTCCAGCCATCACCAACCCCATGAGCGTGACGCCAAGCTGGCACCGTTCGGCGCCACCGAGCCGGGCATCAGCAGCGTTGAACTACTGTTGCCACTGGCGATGACCCTGGTGGAAGACGGCTTGCTGGACCTGCCGACGCTGCTCAAGCGCCTGAGCGCCGGCCCTGCCGAGGCCTTGCGCCTGCCGGCAGGCAAACTGGCGGTGGGTGGTGCGGCGGACATCGTGCTGTTCGACCCGGCGACCTCGACCGTCGCGGGCGAAACCTGGTTGTCGAAGGGCGAGAACTGCCCGTTCATTGGCCACAGCCTGCCGGGTGTAGTGCGTTACACCCTGGTGGATGGGCGCATTAGCCACCAGGCTTAAAAACAAAAGATCGCAGCCTGCGGCAGCTCCTACAGGGAAATGCATATTCCTGTGTAGGAGCTGCCGCAGGCTGCGATCTTTTGCTCTTCGCTTATCGACGCTGCGCGTTACGCACGGACACCTGGTCATTCAACGTCCAGAAGTCATACAGCACCCCGAGAAAGAACAACCCGCCGGTGAGCAGGTACAGCAGCCCGCTGATCCATTTCCCCTGATACATCCGGTGCACACCGAACACTCCGAGGAACGTCAGCAGAATCCACGCCACGTTGTATTCGATGGGCCCTGCGGTAAACCGCAGGTCAGCCTCGCGATCCATCGCCGGGATCAGGAACAGGTCGATCAGCCAGCCGATGCCCAGCAAACCAAAGGTGAAGAACCAGATCGTCCCGGTCACCGGCTTGCCGTAATAGAAGCGGTGAGCGCCGGTAAATCCGAAAATCCACAGCAGATAACCGATCACTTTGCTGTGGGTGTCTTGCTGCGGATAAGTCTGTTGATAGGGGTTCATGAATGACCTCGATTCACGCGATAGATAAATATTCTTCAATTCTTTGTGACTTTTTTACAGGCACCCGACGTATGGCAAATGCTACCTTCACTCCCGTCAAAGCCTTGTAACACCGGACTTCTGTCCGACAATTGCGCCATTCTGCCGCTTTTTTGCCACCATTGCCCCCCAGGTTGAATCGACCAACGGCCTCGGAAGCGGCAAAAAAGCTGTTATAAAGTTGCGCGCTAACTTATTAAGAGCCTTGCCTAATGCGTTCATTTTTCAAGACATGGCTAACCATTTGCCTTTTGATGCCACTGGCCGCCCACGCCACCAATCGTGAGCAACGTCTTCCTAACGTTAATGGTTACACCCCAAAATCCCATGTCTCTGCTCCTTCGAGCAAAGACAAAAAAACCACTAAATATGCTCCAAGCCTGGCCAACAGCAAAAGCGGCCTGGTTCCACCGATGGGCACCAAGGAAAGCAGCGACGTGCTGAGCCGCGCCGTGAACGTCCTTGGCACCCCCTATCGTTGGGGCGGCAGCAGCCCAAGCAAAGGCTTCGATTGCAGCGGCCTGGTGAAATACGCATTCAATGACGCCACGTTCGACCTGCCACGCACCTCCAACGCCATGGCCAGCGGTCATGGGGAGAAAGTCGATCGCAACGACCTGAAACCGGGCGACCTGATTTTCTTCAACATCAAGAGCCGCCGGGTCAATCACGTCGCCATTTACCTGGGCAACGACCGCTTCATCCACGCGCCACGTCGCGGCAAGTCGGTGAGCATCGATACCCTGAAGAAACCGTACTGGCAAAACCACTACGTGGTTGCCAAGCGGGTTCTGCCGAAAGAGCCGAATCAGATGCGGGTTGTTCAGCGCTGATTTAACTACCGAGGTCAACCTCGGGAATAGCTTTGAATATGATTGCCTCATCGCGGGCTTGCCCGCGATGGCGTTTCTGGATCATCAAAAGCTATCCGGCGACCGCGCTTTCTCCAGCGCATGATCACGACTGATCAACCCCCTGTTCACCAGGTCCTTCAAGCTCATATCCAGCGTCTGCATTCCCAACGCCCCTCCCGATTGAATCGCCGAGTACATCTGCGCCACCTTGTCCTCGCGGATCAGGTTGCGGATCGCCGACGTCCCCAGCATGATTTCGTGGGCCGCGATGCGTCCGCCGCCGACCTTCTTCACCAGCGTCTGGGACACCACCGCCAGCAGCGACTCGGAGAGCATCGAGCGCACCATTGACTTCTCGTCCCCCGGAAACACGTCCACCACCCGGTCAATGGTCTTGGCCGCCGACGTGGTGTGCAGCGTGCCGAACACCAGATGGCCGGTTTCGGCGGCGGTCAACGCCAGGCGTATGGTTTCCAGATCGCGCATCTCCCCCACCAGAATCACGTCCGGATCCTCCCGCAACGCCGAGCGCAAGGCCGTGGCGAAGCTGCGGGTATCGCGGTGGACCTCACGCTGGTTGATCAGGCACTTGCGCGGCTCGTGGACAAACTCGATAGGGTCTTCAATGGTGAGGATGTGGTGATGGCGATGGTTATTGAGGTAGTCGATCATCGCCGCCAGCGTGGTGGATTTGCCGGAACCGGTCGGGCCGGTCACCAGCACCAGGCCGCGGGGAGCGTCGGTCATTTTGCGAAACACTTCCCCCATGCCCAGTTCGTCCATGCTCTGCACTTTCGCCGCAATGGTGCGAAACACCGCACCCGCGCCACGGCTCTGATTGAACGCATTGGCCCGAAAACGCGCCACACCGGGCACTTCAAAGGAAAAATCGATTTCCAGATGCTTCTCAAAGTCCGCCCGCTGGGTGTCATTCATTATGGCATTGATCAGCGCCTGCACCTGTTGGTGGTCCAGGGCCGGCAGGTTGATGCGCCGCACATCGCCATCCACCCGAATCATCGGTGGCAGGCCAGCAGACAAATGCAGGTCCGATGCCCCCTGTTTGGCGCTGAACGCCAGCAGCTCAGTGATATCCATAGCGCCTCTCAATTCCAGTAGAATGCCGCGAACCTTCAGACCGCTGGCGCCTCTTGATGTCCACCATAGCAGACAACATTCTCGAAGTTAGTTCGCGCATCCATGCCGCAACACTTGCCGCCAATCGCGCCGAAAACAGCGTCCATCTGCTGGCCGTAAGCAAGACCAAACCCGCACAGGACCTGCGTGAAGCCTACGCCGCCGGCCTGCGCGACTTTGGCGAGAATTACCTGCAGGAAGCGCTGGGCAAACAGCTTGAACTGGCCGACCTGCCCTTGATCTGGCACTTCATCGGCCCCATTCAATCGAACAAGACTCGTGCTATCGCCGAGCACTTCGACTGGGTGCACTCCGTGGATCGTCTGAAAATCGCACAACGTCTGTCCGAACAACGTCCTGCCGATTTACCGCCCCTGAATATCTGCATTCAGGTCAACGTCAGCGGTGAAGCCAGCAAATCCGGCTGCACCCCGGCTGACCTGCCGGCCCTGGCCAGTGCCATCAGCGCCCTGCCGCGCCTGACGTTGCGCGGGCTGATGGCCATCCCTGAGCCGACTGAAGATCGCGCCGCCCAGGACGCCGCGTTTGCGGCCGTGCAAAGCCTGCAAGCCAGCCTGAATCTGCCACTAGACACACTTTCCATGGGCATGAGCCACGACCTTGAGTCGGCCATTGCCCAGGGCGCCACCTGGGTCCGTATCGGTACGGCCCTGTTTGGCGCCCGTGATTACGATCGGCCATAACCCATGACCGACTCTCTTCTTTATAAGGACCTGACATGAGCAAGACGCGTATTGCCTTTATCGGTGCCGGCAACATGGCCGCCAGCCTGATCGGCGGCCTGCGGGCCAAGGGTCTGGAAGCCGCGCAGATCCGCGCCAGCGATCCGGGCGAAGAAACCCGCGCCCGCGTGAGCGCTGAACACGGTATCGAAACCTTCGCCGACAACGCCCAGGCCATCGAAGGCGCCGACGTCGTCGTCCTTGCGGTCAAGCCGCAGGCGATGAAAGCCGTGTGCGAAGCGATTCGCCCAAGCCTCAAGCCCCATCAACTGGTGGTGTCGATCGCTGCAGGCATCACCTGCGCCAGCATGAACAACTGGCTTGGCGCCCAGCCGATCGTGCGCTGCATGCCCAACACCCCGGCGCTACTGCGTCAGGGCGTGAGCGGCTTGTTCGCAACAGCCCAGGTGACCACCGAACAGCGCCAGCAAGCCCAGGAGCTGCTGTCCGCGGTCGGCATCGCCTTATGGCTCAATGAAGAGCAGCAACTGGACGCCGTCACCGCCGTTTCCGGCTCGGGCCCGGCGTATTTCTTCCTGCTGATCGAGGCCATGACCGCCGCCGGCGTGAAACTTGGCCTGCCGGCGGACATCGCCGCGCAACTGACCTTGCAAACCGCACTGGGCGCCGCGCACATGGCGGTCTCCAGTGACGTCGACGCGGCCGAGCTGCGCCGCCGTGTCACCTCCCCTGCGGGCACCACGGAAGCTGCAATCAAGTCGTTCCAGGCCAATGGCTTTGAAGCCCTGGTCGAAAAAGCACTCGGCGCTGCCGCGCATCGCTCGGCCGAGATGGCCGAACAACTGGGTCAATAAGGAGCTTTTCATGATTGGATTGAACACCGCAGCGGTCTACGTGCTGCAAACCCTCGGCAGCCTGTACCTGCTGATCGTGCTGATGCGCTTCGTACTGCAACTGGTGCGGGCGAACTTCTACAACCCGATCTGCCAGTTCATCGTCAAGGCCACCCAGCCGCTGCTCAAGCCGCTGCGCCGGATCATCCCGAGCGTGTTCGGCCTGGACATGTCCTCGCTGGTGCTGGCGATCCTGGTGCAACTGGCACTGATGGCCCTGACCCTGTTGCTGACCTACGGCACCATCGGCAACCCGCTGCAACTGCTGATCTGGTCGCTCATCGGTGTGACCGCGCTATTCCTGAACATCTTCTTCTTTGCCCTGATCATCAGCGTGATCCTGTCCTGGGTCGCACCGGGCAGCCATAACCCGGGCGCCGAACTGGTGAACGACATCTGCGAGCCGGCCCTGGCGCCGTTCCGCAAGTTCCTGCCGAACCTGGGCGGGCTTGATCTGTCGCCGATCTTTGCGTTCCTGGCAATCAAACTGGTCGACATGCTGGTGATCAACAACCTCGCCGCCTTGACCATGATGCCGGAAATCCTCCGCGTGTTGATCTGACCCGGTGAGCTGGTTTCGCTGGGACGGTGACGACCTGATTCTGGAGTGTCACCTGCAACCGGCAGCCCGTAGCGATGACTTCGCCGGGCTGCACGGTGATCGTCTGAAGATCCGCCTGACCGCGCCGCCAGTCGAGGGCAAGGCCAATGCATATCTGATGGCGTTTCTGGCCAAGGCGTTTGGCGTGTCCAAGAGCCAGGTCAGCTTGATCAGTGGCGAGTTGAACCGGCAGAAACGGGTGCGGATCTGCTCGCCGAAGAAGTTGCCGGATTTGCCTGATCTGGTGCGTCCAGCCTGATCCACCGAGTCGCCTCATTCGCGAGCAAGCCCGCTCCCACAGGGTAATGCGCTCCTCTGTGGGAGCGGGCTTGCTCGCGAATGGTGCACCTCGGTCTTACTGAAAGAAATCAGGCCCGGCCTTTGCTTGCCGCTAACCCCAGCGGTCTTTAGACTTACGCCTCATTTCAATGAGAGCAGGGTCGATGCCAGCTGCCTTTCCCCCCGATTCTGTTGGTCTGGTGACGCCGCAAGTGGCGCACTTCAGCGATCCGCTGGCTTTGGCCTGTGGTCGTTCGCTCCCGGCCTATGACCTGATCTACGAAACCTACGGCACGCTCAACGCCACGGCGAGCAACGCCGTGCTGATCTGCCACGCCTTGTCCGGGCACCACCACGCTGCTGGCTACCACAGCGCCGACGACCGTAAACCCGGTTGGTGGGACAGCTGCATCGGCCCCGGCAAGCCAATCGACACCAACAAATTCTTCGTGGTCAGCCTGAACAACCTCGGCGGCTGCAACGGCTCCACCGGCCCGAGCAGCATCAACCCGGACACCGGCAAGCCGTTCGGCGCCGATTTCCCGGTATTGACCGTCGAGGATTGGGTGCACAGTCAGGCGCGCCTGGCCGATCGCCTCGGCATCGCCCAGTTCGCGGCCGTGATCGGCGGCAGCCTCGGCGGCATGCAAGCGATGCAATGGAGCATCACCTACCCCGACCGCATCCGTCACTGCCTGGCCATTGCCACGGCCCCCAAGCTGTCGGCACAGAACATCGCGTTCAACGAAGTGGCGCGCCAGGCGATCCTCACCGACCCCGAATTCCACGGCGGTTCGTTCCAGGAACAGGGCGTGATCCCCAAGCGCGGCCTGATGCTGGCGCGGATGGTCGGGCACATCACCTACCTGTCCGACGACTCCATGGGCGAAAAATTCGGCCGCGGCCTGAAGAGCGAGAAGCTCAACTACGACTTCCACAGCGTCGAGTTCCAGGTCGAAAGCTACCTGCGCTATCAGGGCGAAGAGTTCTCCGGGCGCTTTGATGCCAACACGTACCTGTTGATGACCAAGGCGCTCGATTACTTCGATCCGGCGGCGAACTTCGACGATAACCTGGCGAAAACCTTTGAAGGTGCCAAAGCCAAGTTCTGCGTGATGTCGTTCACCACCGACTGGCGCTTCTCCCCTGCCCGCTCGCGAGAGTTGGTGGACGCGCTGATGGCCGCGCGCAAGGACGTCTGCTACCTCGAGATCGACGCACCACAAGGCCACGACGCCTTCCTGATTCCGATCCCGCGCTACCTGCAGGCATTCGGCAATTACATGAACCGCATTACGTTGTGAGAAAGCCATGAGAGCTGATCTGGAAATCATCCAGGAATGGATCCCCGCCGGCAGCCGCGTGCTCGACCTCGGGTGCGGCGATGGCGAACTGCTGACCTGGCTGCGCGACAACAAGCAGGTCACCGGTTATGGCCTGGAAAACGACGCCGACAACATTGCCGAGTGCGTGGCCAAGGGCATCAACGTCATCGAACAGGACCTGGACAAGGGCTTGGGCAACTTCGCCAGCAACAGTTTCGACATCGTGGTCATGACCCAGGCGCTGCAAGCCGTGCATTACCCGGACAAGATCCTCGAAGAAATGCTGCGCGTGGGCCGTCAGTGCATCATTACCTTCCCGAATTTCGGTCACTGGCGCTGCCGCTGGTACCTGGCGAGCAAGGGCCGGATGCCGGTTTCCGAGTTCCTGCCGTACACCTGGTACAACACGCCGAACATCCACTTCTGCACCTTCGCGGACTTTGAAGCCTTGTGTCGCGAACGTGAAGCGAAGGTCATTGATCGGCTTGCCGTGGATCAACAGCATCGGCACGGGTGGGCCAGTAAGCTATGGCCTAATCTGTTAGGTGAGATCGGAATCTACCGCGTCAGCAGTCCGGGACTTTCCGACCACAAGGTCGCGGTCTGATCCAACTTATTTCAAGGAGAACGATCATGGGTCGTCTTGCTTTGTTTCTACTCACTGCCTGCCTGAGCGTCACCGCCATGGGCGCCGAAGCCATCAAGGGCGAGCGCCAGGAAACCTTCGGCGACGTGACGGTGCACTACAACACCTTCAACTCCACCTTCCTGACCCCGGACATTGCCAAGTCCGCCGAACTGGTCCGCAGCAAGAACCAGGGCGTGATCAATATCTCGGTGCTCAAGGAAGGCAAGCCACTGATGGCCCAGGTGAGCGGTTCGGTCAAAGACCTGACCAGCCAGACCGTGCCACTGAAGTTCAAACAGATCACCGAACAAGGCGCGATCTACTACATCGCGCAATATCCGGTGGATCAGCAGGAAGTCCGCACCTTCGAGATCAAGGTGCAGACCGGTGACAAAATCAACACCATCAATTTCAACCAAGAGCTCTTCCCTGGCCAATGATCAACTTCACGCAACTCGTATTGGCCAGCCATAACGCCGGCAAACTCAAGGAACTCCAGGCCATGCTCGGCGAGTCGGTGCATCTGCGCTCGATCGGCGAGTTCAGCAGCGTCGAGCCTGAAGAAACCGGTCTGTCGTTCGTCGAGAACGCCATCCTCAAGGCCCGTAATGCCGCGCGCATTTCCGGTTTGCCGGCGCTGGCCGACGATTCCGGGCTGGCGGTGGATTTCCTCGGTGGTGCGCCTGGCATTTATTCGGCGCGTTATGCCGACGGCAAGGGCGATGCAGCGAACAACGCCAAGCTCCTCGACGTGCTGAAAGACGTGCCTGAAGCCGAGCGTGGGGCGCAGTTCGTCTGCGTGCTGGCACTGGTACGTCACGCCGACGATCCGTTGCCGATCCTCTGCGAAGGTTTGTGGCACGGGCGAATCCTGACCCAGGCCAGCGGCGAACACGGTTTTGGCTACGACCCGCTGTTCTGGGTGCCGGAGCGCGATTGCTCCAGCGCCGAGTTGAGCCCTGCCGACAAGAACCAGATCAGCCACCGCGCCCGTGCAATGGATCTGCTGCGCCAGCGTCTGGGCTTGAAATGACCCGTGAATCATCCGCGTCGCCGCTGATCTTCGGCGGCGACGCTTCATCGCCCCGGGCGGCATTGCCTGTGTTGCCGCCCCTGGCGCTGTACATCCACATCCCGTGGTGTGTGCGCAAATGCCCTTATTGCGACTTCAACTCCCACACCGCCAGCCCTGAGCTGCCGGAAGAAGAGTATGTCGACGCGTTGCTGGCGGATCTCGACCAGGACCTGCACGCCGTCTATGGCCGTGAACTGAGCTCGATCTTCTTTGGTGGTGGCACGCCGAGCCTGTTCAGTGCCGATTCCCTGGGTCGCTTGCTCAAAGGCGTCGAACAACGCATCCCCTTTGCCAGCGACATCGAAATCACGCTGGAAGCCAACCCGGGTACGTTCGAGCAAGACAAGTTCGTGGCGTACCGGAAACTGGGGATCAACCGCCTGTCGATCGGCATCCAGAGCTTCCAGCAGGAAAAACTCCAGGCCCTGGGCCGGATTCACAACGGCGACGAAGCCGTACGTGCCGCCGGCATGGCGCGGCAGGCCGGCTTCGATAACTTCAACCTGGACTTGATGCATGGCTTGCCGAATCAGTCCCTGGACGATGCCTTGGCCGACCTGCGCACAGCCATCGCCCTGAAACCGACACACCTGTCGTGGTATCAACTGACCCTGGAACCGAACACGGTGTTCTGGAACCAGCCGCCGACACTGCCGGAAGACGACACGCTGTGGGACATTCAGGAGGCCGGGCAAGCGCTGCTGGCCGAACACGGTTACGCACAGTACGAAGTCTCGGCCTATGCCCTGCCCGGTCGCCCGGCGCGACACAACCTCAACTACTGGAGTTTTGGCGACTTCATCGGCATTGGCGCCGGTGCCCACGGCAAGCTCAGTCACCCGGACGGGCGCATTGTCCGCACCTGGAAAACCCGCCTGCCGAAGGATTACCTGAATCCGGCGAAAAGCTTCCGGGCCGGCGAGAAAGCGCTGACCAACGACGAAATGCCGTTCGAATTCCTGATGAACGCGCTGCGCCTGACAGAAGGCGTCGAATCGCGGCTGTACCCTGAACGTACCGGCATGACCCTGGAAAGCCTTGCTGAAGGCCGACGTGAAGCCGAACAAAGCGGCCTGTTGCAGGTCGAACCGTCACGCCTGGTAGCCACCGAACGCGGACAACTCTTCCTCAACGACTTGCTGCAGAAATTTCTGACATAAGGAAATCGAATGGATTTGGTACTCGACCTGCTTGCCACCGTGTCTCGCTGGAGCCGCAGCAATCTCTCGGAAATCGCCCTGGCCCTGGTGGGCTGCCTGCTGGTGCTGTTTGGTGCGGATTTCAAAGGCTGGGTCGAGCAGCGCCTGGGCAGCATCGCCGGCGCCTTGCGCGTGCCACTGATGGCTCTACTGTGCATGATCGGCAGCGGTGCGGCGCTGATCTATGCCACGCCCTGGGTCGTGCGCGGCTTGAGCCAGTTCAACAACTACAGCCTGGCGCCGGTGTTGTTGGTGGTGCTGGTACTCATTGGCGTAGTAGCTGACCGCCGCTGATCTCAAGCCACACACAAAACAAATGTGGGAGCGGGCTTGCTCGCGAATGCGGTGTATCAGACAACATTAATGTCGACTGACACGACGCCTTCGCGAGCAAGCCCGCTCCCACAGTTTGTATTGAGTACAGTTTAAGACTGCTTCTCGAACTTCAAATCCCACACGCCATGCCCAAGACGCTCGCCACGGCGTTCGAACTTGGTGATCGGGCGCTCGGCCGGGCGCGGTACGCACTTGCCGTCTTCGGCCAGGTTGCGGTAACCCGGCGCAACGTTCATCACTTCCAGCATGTATTCTGCGTACGGTTCCCAGTCGGTGGCCATGTGCAGAATGCCGCCGACCTTCAACTTGCTGCGTACCAGCTCGGCGAAGGACGCCTGGACGATACGACGCTTGTGGTGACGGCTCTTGTGCCACGGATCCGGGAAAAACAGCATCAGGCGATCAAGGCTGTTATCGGCCACGCAGCGGTTGAGCACTTCGATCGCATCGCAATCGTAGACCCGCAGGTTGGTCAGGCCTTGCGTCAGCACGCCATTGAGCAGCGCCCCGACACCCGGACGGTGAACCTCGACGCCGATGAAGTCCTGGTCCGGCGCAGCCGCTGCCATTTCCAGCAACGAATGGCCCATGCCGAAACCGATTTCCAGCGAGCGCGGTGCCGAGCGACCGAACACCTGGTCGAAATTCACCGGCGCGTCGGCCAGCGGCAGCACGAACAGCGGCGCGCCCTGCTCCAGGCCGCGTTGCTGGCCTTCGGTCATGCGCCCGGCACGCATCACGAAACTCTTGATGCGGCGGTGTTGGCGCTCGTCGCCTTCTTCCGTCTGGATTGGCGTGTCGTTCGATTCAGTCATCAATGGCTCTTACTTGATCAGACCATCCAGCGGCGAAGAGGCGCTGGCATAGAGTTTTTTCGGCATACGGCCGGCGAGGTAAGCCAGGCGGCCTGCGACGATCGCATGTTTCATGGCTTCAGCCATCATGACCGGCTGCTGGGCGTGGGCAATGGCCGAGTTCATCAGCACCGCATCACACCCCAGCTCCATGGCGATGGTGGCGTCGGAAGCGGTACCGACGCCGGCATCCACCAGCACCGGGATTTTGGCTTCTTCGAGGATGATCTGCAGGTTGTACGGATTGCAGATACCCAGACCCGAACCGATCAGACCGGCCAGTGGCATCACCGCGATGCAACCGATTTCCGCCAGTTGCCGGGCGATGATCGGGTCATCGCTGGTGTAGACCATCACGTCGAAGCCTTCCTTGACCAGCGTTTCAGCGGCCTTGAGGGTTTCGATCACGTTGGGGAACAGGGTTTTCTGATCGGCCAGCACTTCCAGCTTCACCAGATTGTGGCCATCGAGCAGCTCACGGGCCAGGCGGCAGGTGCGCACGGCTTCGATGGCGTCGTAGCAACCGGCGGTGTTCGGCAGGAAGGTGTAGCGATCCGGCGACAGCACTTCGAGCAGGTTCGGCTCGCCCTCGATCTGACCGAGGTTGGTGCGGCGCACGGCGAAGGTGACGATCTCGGCACCCGAGGCTTCGATGGCCAGGCGGGTTTCTTCCATGTCACGGTACTTGCCGGTACCGACCAGCAAACGCGACTGGTAAGTACGACCAGCCAGGACGAAAGGCTTGTCGCTGCGAACGATGCTCATGGGAAATCCTCTGTAGGGGTGAGGTTCTTGCAGAATTCTGTGGCCACTCGGCCGAAACTACTAGCCGCCGCCGATGGCGTGCACCACTTCGACGTTGTCGCCGTCGTTCAACGTGGTGTCTGCATGCTGACTGCGCGGGACGATATCCAGATTGAGTTCGACCGCCACCCGGCGTCCGGTCAGGTCCAGACGGGTGATCAGGGCCGCAACGGTTTCACCGTCGGGCAGTTCAAAGGATTCGCCGTTCAACTGAATGCGCATGCCGGATGCCGCCATCATTTTTTGGGGCAGGCATTCTAGCCCGATCATGACCTAAAGGTCAGCAACAAGCGTCAAGCGGTAAGCTGCAAGCGCCAGGCGGCGAGTCCCAGGCAGAACCAGCCCACGAGGAATGCTAGACCGCCGAAAGGCGTGATGATGCCGAGCTTGCTGATACCCGTCAGCGTCAGCACGTAAAGACTGCCGGAAAACAACAGGATTCCGACGGCAAACGATGCGCCGGCCCAGGTGACCAAACGACCGGGAACCTGCGCGGCCAGCGCTGCGATACCGAGCAACGCCAGGGCGTGCACCAGTTGGTAGGTGACGCCAGTGTGGAAGATCGCCAGGTACTCGGCGCTCAGGCGGTTCTTCAGGCCATGGGCGGCAAAGGCCCCGAGGCCGACACCGGTGAAGCCGAAAAAAGCGGCCAGCATCAGAAAGCCACGCAGCATGCAGAACTCCAGTCAGTTTCGATCCAAAGGGCCTGTATAATGGCCCGCTCAACGGGTTCGGCCAAGCCATCTCTATGCTGCGTATCTATTTCCGTCATTTCTCCAAGGCCGTGCTCTGGTTCATGGGTGGCAGCGTATTGCTGGTGCTGATCTTTCGCGTGGTGCCGCCTCCGGGGACGACGCTGATGGTCGAGCGCAAGATCGAATCCTGGTTTGACGGTGAGCCCATCGACCTGCAACGGACCTGGAAACCCTGGGACGAGATCTCCGACGACCTGAAAGTCGCGGTGATTGCCGGCGAAGACCAGAAATTCCCGGAGCACTGGGGCTTCGATATCGGCGCGATTCAGGCGGCGTTTGCCCATAACGAGCGCGGCGGTTCGATCCGTGGCGCCAGCACACTCAGCCAGCAAGTCTCGAAAAACCTGTTCCTGTGGTCTGGCCGCAGCTGGCTGCGCAAAGGCCTGGAAGCCTGGTTCACCGGGCTGATCGAAGTGTTCTGGCCAAAGCAGCGAATTCTTGAGGTGTACCTGAATAGCGTTGAGTGGGATGACGGGGTGTTTGGCGCAGAGGCTGCGGCACGGCATCATTTTGGGACCAGCGCGAAAAACCTCAGCCGACAGCAATCGAGCTTGCTGGCCGCCGTACTGCCAAACCCGCGGGTCTGGAGCGCAAGCCATCCGACTTCATACGTATCGCGGCGAGCGGGTTGGATTCGACAACAGATGAGCCAATTGGGCGGGGATAGCTACCTGGTGGGCCTGAACGATTCGCGTCGGGCACCTTGGTCCCAATAACCGATCACAATTCTTCAGGCCCTGAAAACCACTGTGGGAGCGGGCTTGCCCGCGATGACGGCCTGACATTCAACTTATGTATTGAATGTTCGGACCTCATCGCGAGCAAGCTCGCTCCCACAGGATCACTGCTCGGTTTTTTTACTGCCTGCTCGCCAGTTACGCAGCGATCGACAACTTGAGCTTGTTCATCGCGCTCTTCTCGAGCTGGCGAATACGCTCGGCCGACACGTTGTACTTCTGCGCCAGGTCGTGCAGCGTGGCTTTTTCTTCTGCCAGCCAGCGCTGGTAGAGAATGTCACGGCTACGGTCGTCCAGCACTTCCAGCGCTTCGTGCAGATTGTGGTTGGAGTTGTCGCTCCAGTCGGCGTCTTCCAGTTGACGCGCCGGATCGTACCGGTGGTCTTCCAGATAGTTGGCCGGCGACTGGAAAGCACTGTCGTCGTCCGCTTCGGCAGCCGGGTCGAAGGCCATGTCATGGCCGGTCAGGCGGCTTTCCATCTCACGCACTTCCCGAGGCTCTACACCCAGGCTTTCAGCTACGCGATGAACTTCCTCGTTGTTCAACCAGGCCAGGCGTTTTTTCTGGCTGCGCAGGTTGAAGAACAGCTTGCGCTGGGCCTTGGTGGTCGCGACTTTCACGATGCGCCAGTTGCGCAGGATGAACTCGTGGATTTCCGCCTTGATCCAGTGCACGGCAAAGGACACCAGGCGCACGCCCATTTCCGGGTTGAAGCGCTTCACGGCCTTCATCAGGCCGACGTTGCCTTCCTGGATCAGGTCAGCCTGGGCCAGGCCGTAGCCGGAATAGCTACGGGCGATATGTACGACAAAACGCAGGTGGGCGAGCACCATCTGCCGAGCCGCCCCCAAATCCTGCTCATAATAGAGACTCTCGGCCAGTTCACGCTCCTGCTCCGGCGACAGCAATGGAATGCTGTTGACGGTGTGCACATAGGCCTCCAGGTTCGCACCCGGGACCAGAGCATATGCAGGTTGCAAAGAATTGGTCATACGAAAAAACCTCCGACTTACAAACTCGTGCAGTTCAGCACTGCGAAAATTGACCGGAAACCGAAAGACAAGTTCCCTAAAACCCATAAACGCTGAAAGGTCAATACGAGCAAAATGATACTACTTAGGCGCAAGCTCCCTCAGGTGGCGTGCGACTGCAATCCATGCACCGATATACCCCAACAGCACCGCGCCAAGCAAGAGAGACAGACCGTCGGCAACTGGCACTCCAGCCAGCGCAAAATCACTACCGTACAGACCGGCCAGCCCTACCACCGCGTCGTTCAGCCAATCAAGGCCGAACGCAAGCACGCCCCAGGACAGAATCCCCGCACCGAAGCCATACAGCGCCCCCATGTACAGGAAGGGCCTGCGCACATAGCTGTCAGTGCCGCCAACCAGTTTAATCACTTCTATCTCTGTGCGGCGGTTTTCAATATGAAGACGAATGGTATTGCCTATCACCAAAAGTAATGCAGAAACCAGAAGCACGGTCAGACCGAAGACAAAACGGTCACCCAGCTTGAGGATGGCTGCCAGACGCTCGACCCAGACTAAATCAAGTTGCGCCTGCTGTACCTTCGGCAGCTCGGATAGTTTTTGTCTTAATGCTTCAAGGGCCGGCTTGTCGACCTCGTTCGGCGTCACCAGGACCACGCCCGGCAGCGGGTTCTCCGGCAATTCCTTGAGCGCCTCGCCCAGCCCCGACTGTTGCTGGAACTCTTCCAGCGCCTGATCCCGGCCAACGTATTCGGCGTCGGCGACGCCCGGCATGCCCTTGATCTGATCGCGCAGCGATTCACCTTCGGCCGGCTTGGCCTCAAGGTCCAGATACAGGGAAATCTGCGCCGCACGCTGCCAGGAACCCCCCAGACGCTCGACGTTACTTAGCAAAAGTGACAGCCCCATGGGCAAGCTCAGGGCCACCGCCATCACCATGCAGGTGAAAAAACTGCCGATAGGCTGCTTGCCCAGGCGACGCAGGCTGTCGACCATGCTGGCGCGATGGCTTTCGATCCAGGCGCGGAACAACGTGGCGAAGTCCGGCCCGTCGTCATCGTCGTGTTTTTTCTTTTGCGGCTGCGGATCGGCGGCTTTCGGGGCCACGCGCTCGGAAACCTTGGGGCTACGTGTTGCACTCATACCGCGGCCTCCCCGTCACCGATCAATCGACCGCGTTGCAGCGTCAGCATGCGATGGCGCATGCGGGCGATCAGGGCCAGGTCGTGACTGGCGATCAGCACGCTGGTGCCCAGGCGATTGATGTCTTCGAACACACCCATGATCTCGGCGGCCAGACGCGGGTCGAGGTTACCGGTCGGTTCATCCGCCAGCAGCAAGGCCGGGCGATGGACGATGGCGCGGGCGATGCCGACGCGCTGCTGCTGACCGGTGGACAGGTCTCCCGGGTACAAATCGGTTTTATCCGACAGCGCTACTCGCTCCAGCGCCGAGTCCACGCGCTTGGCGATCTCGGCCTTGGACAGCCCGAGGATCTGCAAAGGCAATGCGACGTTATTGAACACCGTGCGATCGAACAACAACTGGTGATTCTGGAACACCACGCCGATCTGCCGACGCAGGAAAGGAATCTGTGCGTTGCTGATGGTGCTCAGGTCTTGCCCGGCGAGCAGCAATTTGCCGCTGGTCGGACGCTCCATGGCCAGCAACAGCCGCAACAAGGTGCTTTTACCGGCGCCGGAATGGCCGGTGACAAACAGAAACTCGCCACGACGGACTCGAAAGCTCAGCTCATGCAAGCCGACGTGACCGTTCGGGTAGCGCTTACCGACCTGTTCGAAACGAATCATGAACGCTCCCGCTCGGCAAACAATGCCTGGACAAAGGGTTCTGCTTCAAAGGTACGCAAATCATCGATGCCTTCGCCAACGCCGATGTAGCGGATCGGCAGGCCGAATTGCTTGGCCAGGGCGAAAATCACCCCGCCTTTGGCGGTGCCGTCGAGCTTGGTCAGCGCCAGGCCGGTCAGTTCGACGGTCTGGTTGAATTGTTTGGCCTGGTTGATGGCGTTCTGGCCCGTGCCGGCGTCAAGCACCAGGAGCACTTCGTGAGGTGCGTCGGCGTCGAGCTTGCCGATGACGCGGCGAACCTTTTTCAGCTCTTCCATCAGGTTGTCTTTGGTGTGCAGGCGGCCAGCGGTGTCGGCGATCAGCACATCGATGCCGCGAGCCTTGGCGGCCTGCACGGCATCGAAGATCACCGAGGCCGAGTCGGCGCCAGTATGCTGGGCGATCACCGGGATCTTGTTACGCTCGCCCCAGACCTGCAACTGCTCTACCGCCGCAGCACGGAAGGTGTCGCCGGCGGCAAGCATGACTTTTTTGCCTTCCAACTGCAGTTTCTTAGCCAGCTTGCCGATGGTGGTGGTCTTGCCAGCACCGTTGACGCCGACGACCAGAATCACGAACGGCTTGTTCTGCGAGGCGATTTTCAGCGGCTGCTCGACGGGCTTGAGCATGGCCGCCAGCTCGGCTTGCAGGGATTTGTACAGGGCGTCGGCGTCGGCCAGCTCCTTGCGCGCAACCTTCTGCGTCAGACGCTGAATGATCACCGAAGTGGCTTCGACACCGACGTCGGCGGTCAGCAAACGGGTTTCGAGGTCCTCGAGCAGTTCATCATCAATGACCTTTTTGCCCAGGAACAGGCTGGCCATGCCTTCGCCGATACTGGCGCTGGTCTTGGACAGGCCCTGCTTGAGGCGGGCGAAGAAACCGGCTTTGGTTTCTTCGGTGCGTACGGGTTCTACCGGGGTTTCGACGGGCGTCGCGATCGGCGCAGGCGTCGGAGCGGGTGCCGGTGCTTGAGCAACCGGAGCAACCGGAGCAACCGGAGCAACCGGAGCAACGAATACCGGAACCTCTGCCTGGCTGACAACGGGAACAGGCTCGGCCACGACGACGGGTTCAACCATCGCTTCGACCACAGGCGCGTGAACCGGTGCAGGCGTAAACGCTGCCGGGGCCGGAATCGGCGGGGTCACGTGGGGGGCCAGGTCATTTTCGACCAATGCCACGGGCTCTTCGGCTACCGGCAGGGTCAACCACGGTTCGGCTGTAGGGGCCAGCGGCCGCTCGGTGACAATTTTGCTTACGGGTTCGGGAGCGGCTTCAACCTTGGGTTGCAGCAACGGCTCGGCAACCGGCAGAACAACCGGCGCGGGCGCTTCTTCTATTACCGGGACCGGCGTCGGCGCTGGCTCAGGAATGGCTTGTGGCTGTTCGACGACGGGTTCCTGCGGCTTTTTGCGCAGCCATCCGAACAGGCTTTTCTTCTCGCCAGCCGCAGCTGGGGTCTTCTTGTCGTCGTTGGAACCAAACATGGAGGACGGCTATCTCACGGTAGCGACGCGCCAATGGCGCCCCGGCAAATAAATAATCGATGCAGAACAGACTGTGATTGACCCAGCTTGTTCACGCGCAACATTTTGTCGAGGTGCCAACGGCGCCTCAAAGGTCGACTAATACGAAGGACTGAAACGGCATCGTCGGCGAAAACGCAGAGTTTAGCTGACAAACTCAAAGTTTCTGCCGGTAACCCATACAACCCGCAGGCCAATCAAAGGCCTGATAGGCGTGGCCGCCAGTAAAACGGATCAGTATCCTAGCACCCTCTCGCCCGCTGACGCTAAGAACAAGCGGGCAGCCCCAAAGGTTTGAAAACGAATGAATGCTCTTGCCCGCCGCGCCGCAGGCCTGCTGCTCAGCACAGTTTGCCTGCCCCTTTCGGCCCTGGCTGCCGACCCGCAACCCACCCACGAATTCACTCTCGACAATGGCTTGAAGGTGGTCGTGCGCGAAGACCATCGTGCGCCTGTTGTGGTTTCCCAGGTCTGGTACAAGGTCGGCTCCAGCTATGAGACGCCGGGCAATACCGGCCTGTCCCACGCTCTGGAACACATGATGTTCAAGGGCAGCGAGAAGGTCGGCCCCGGTGAAGCCTCGCTGATCCTGCGCGACCTCGGCGCCGAAGAGAATGCATTCACCAGCGACGACTTCACCGCGTACTACCAGGTGCTGGCCCGGGATCGCCTGGGCGTAGCCTTCGAACTGGAAGCCGACCGCATGGCCAGCCTGCGCCTGCCGGCCGACGAGTTCGCCAAGGAAATCGAGGTCATCAAGGAAGAACGTCGCCTGCGCACCGACGACAAGCCGATGTCCAAAGCCTATGAGCGCTTCAAGGCCATGGCTTACCCGGCCAGCGGCTATCACACGCCGACCATCGGCTGGATGGCCGATCTTGAGCGAATGAAGGTCGAAGAACTGCGCCACTGGTACCAGACCTGGTACGTGCCGAACAACGCCACGCTGGTAGTGGTCGGCGACGTGACGCCGGACGAAGTCAAGGCTCTGGCCCAACGCTATTTCGGCCCGATCGCCAAGCGTGATGTGCCGGCCGCGAAAAAGCCGCTGGAGCTGGCCGAACCGGGCGAGCGCCAGATCACCCTGCATGTGCAAACCCAACTGCCCAGCCTGATGCTGGCCTTCAACGTGCCGAGCATTGCCACCGCCGAAGACAAACGCCTGGTCAATGCCCTGCGCCTGATCTCGGCGCTGCTCGACGGCGGCTACAGCGGGCGCATCCCGACGCAACTGGAGCGCGGAGAAGAACTGGTGTCCGGCGGCTCGTCGAGTTACGACGCCTACACCCGTGGCGATAGCCTGTTCACCCTGTCGGCATCGCCAAACTCGCAGAAACACAAGACCATCGCCCAGGCAGAAGCCGGATTGTGGAAGCTGCTCGATCAGTTGAAAACTACTGCGCCGACTGCCGAAGAACTCGAACGGGTTCGTGCACAAGTCATCGCCGGCCTGGTCTACGAGCGTGACTCGATCACCAGCCAGGCCACAGCCATTGGCCAACTGGAAACCGTCGGCCTGTCATGGCGGCTGATGGACACCGAACTGGCCGACCTGGAAAGCGTCACTCCGGAAGATATCCAGAAAGCCGCCAAGCTGTATTTCACCCGCGAACGTCTCAGCGTCGCCCATGTACTGCCTCTGGAGACGACTCATGAGTGAGCGTAAACCCTCCCGTCTGCCCCTGATCGGGCTGATCGCTGTCGCCGTTATCGGCTCTGCCGCGTTCTACATGTCGCGCTCCGGCGAAACCAGTGCCAGTGAAGCTCTGGACAAAGCCAAGGCCAGCCAGAAACTGCAATCGCTGACCGAGCTCAACGGCAAGGCGCCGGACCACCGCAAGCTGGACGTGCAGACCTGGAACACGGCCGAAGGCACCAAGGTGCTGTTCGTCGAAGCCCATGAGCTGCCGATGTTCGACATGCGCCTGATCTTCGCCGCCGGCAGCAGCCAGGACGGCGATACGCCGGGCCTGGCGCTGTTGACCAACGCCATGCTCAACGAAGGCGTGGCCGGCAAAGACGTCGGCGCCATTGCCCAGGGCTTCGAAGGCCTGGGCGCCGATTTCGGCAACGGTGCTTACAAAGACATGGCAATCGCTTCACTGCGCAGCCTGAGTACCAAGGACAAGCGCGAGCCGGCCCTGAAGCTGTTTGCCGAAGTCATCGGCAAGCCGACCTTCCCTGCCGACTCACTGCTGCGCATCAAGAACCAGATGCTCGCCGGTTTCGAATACCAGAAACAGAACCCCGGCAAACTGGCGAGCCTGGAACTGATGAGCCGCTTGTACGGTGATCACCCGTACGCGCATTCCAGCGACGGCACGGCGAAAAGCGTACCGGCGATCACCCAGGCACAGCTGCGTGCTTTCCACGAGAAAGCCTACGCAGCGGGTAACGTGGTGATCGCGCTGGTCGGCGACCTGTCCCGCGCCGAAGCCGAAACGATTGCCGCACAGGTTTCCGCCGCCCTGCCCAAAGGTCCGGCATTGCCAAAAGTCGCGCAGCCGACTGAGCCGAAGGCGAGCATCGGCCACATAGAGTTCCCGTCCAAGCAGACCAACCTGATGCTCGCGCAATTGGGCATCGATCGCGACGATCCGGACTACGCGGCGCTGTCCATGGGCAACCAGATTCTCGGTGGCGGCGGTTTCGGCACCCGGTTGATGAGCGAAGTGCGCGAGAAGCGTGGCCTGACCTACGGCGTGTATTCGGGCTTCACCCCGATGCAGGTGCGCGGCCCGTTCATGATCAACCTGCAGACCCGCGCCGAGATGAGCGAAGGCACCCTGAAACTGGTGCAGGACGTCCTGGCCGACTACCTTGAAACCGGCCCGACCGAAAAGGAGCTCGACGACGCCAAGCGCGAACTGGCCGGCAGCTTCCCGCTGTCCACCGCCAGCAACGCCGATATCGTCGGCCAACTGGGCGCCATCGGTTTCTACAACCTGCCGTTGAGCCACCTGGAAGAATTCATGCAACAGTCTCAGGCCTTGACCGTCGAACAGGTCAAAGCCGCCATGAACAAACACCTGGGCACAGACAAAATGGTCATCGTCAGCGCTGGCCCGACCGTGCCGCAAAAGCCGTTACCGGCCCCTACTGATAAACCTTCCGAGCAGCCGCTCGGGGTTCCGGAGCATTAATGGCCAGTCCCAAGAAACCCGCCAAAAACGTCCATAACGGCGTGAACCAGCTGCGCATCATCGGTGGCGAATGGCGCAGCCGCAAACTGAGCTTCCCCGACGCCCCGGGCCTGCGCCCGACGCCGGACCGCGTGCGTGAAACCCTGTTCAACTGGCTCGCGCCTTACGTGCCGGGCGCCAAGGTGCTCGACCCGTTCACCGGCAGCGGCGCGCTGTTCCTCGAAGCCCTGTCCCGTGGCGCGGCCATGGGCCAGGCGCTGGACGCCAGCAGCATCGCGGTGTCCAGCCTGAAGGAGCACCTGGGCACCCTGCGGTGCACCAACGGCCAGGTCCAGACCGCCGATGCCCTGCGATATCTGGAAACCCAGACCGCAACGGCCTACGACCTGGTGTTCCTCGACCCACCGTTCAACCAGAACCTGCTGCCCGCCGTTTGCAAGTTGCTCGAAGAGCGCCAATGGCTGGCCGAAGATGCCTGGGTGTACACCGAAAGCGAGTCCGCGCCGTCGACCCTGGGCCTGCCGGAGAACTGGCGCCTGCACCGCGAGCAGAAATCCGGGCGCGTCTACTACTCGTTGTGGCAACGTATGGCAGAGATCGCCGGTTAATCGACCGGCCTGAAAAAGGTGCGTACCCGATACGCACCGCTGCATCGAGAAAGAACGTGCCCCATCCGCCAGAACGCTTCACCCCAGCCTTCGGCCTCGGTAACCCGCACTTGCAAACCTTGTGGGGGCCGCTGTGGCGTAAAACCGTGCACATCGGCCGCGAGCGCGAACGCCTGTGGCTTGAAGATGGCGACTTTCTCGATCTGGACTGGCACGGTCCGCACAGCGTCGACGCGCCCTTGGTGCTGGTGCTGCACGGGCTCACCGGGTCCTCGAATTCACCTTATGTCGCTGGCTTGCAAAAAACCCTGGGTGACCGGGGTTGGGCCAGCGTCGCGCTGAACTGGCGCGGTTGCTCTGGCGAACCCAATCTGCTGCCACGCAGTTACCACTCCGGTGCCAGTGATGACCTGGCCGAAGCGATCAAACACTTGCGGGCCAAACGACCTCTCGCCCCCCTGTATGCGGTGGGTTACTCCCTGGGGGGCAATGTCCTGCTCAAGCATCTGGGCGAAACCGGCAGCGACAGCGGTGTGGCTGCAGCCGTGGCGGTATCGGTGCCGTTACGCCTGGACCAGTGCGCCGACCGCATCGGCCAGGGTTTCTCCAAGGTTTACCAGGCACATTTCATGCGCGAGATGGTCGCCTACATCAAGAACAAACAGCGACAGTTCCAGCACGACGGACGCGAGGATGGACTGGCCGCATTAGCTGCGCTTGGCTCGCTGGAAAACATGCGCACGTTCTGGGATTTCGATGGCCGCGTCACCGCGCCACTGCACGGCTTCGCCGATGCCGAGGATTACTATCGCCGCGCATCAAGTCGCTATTTCCTTGGCGAAATTCGTACGCCGACCTTGATGATACAGGCCGCCGACGATCCCTTCGTGTTTCCCCACAGCTTGCCGCACGCCGATGAGTTGTCCGCATCCACGCAATTCGAGCTGCAAGCCAAGGGCGGGCATGTCGGCTTCGTCGACGGCACGCTCAGGCAACCGGGTTACTACCTTGAACGGCGCATCCCCGAGTGGCTGGCCCTCACCGGGCGCGTTTGAATCATGGACGCTGACCAGGGCGAGTCAATCCACTTCTGGCAAACCCCGCCCCTGACCGGGGTCGAGTTATTGTCCGCCCGCTACATCGATCATCGTTTTGCCCCGCACGTGCATGACGGCTATGTGATCGGCATGATCATGGCCGGCGCCCAGCGTTACCGCTATCGCGGTGCCGAACACCTCGCGGGCAGCGGCACGCTGGTGCTGATCAACCCCGATGAATTGCACACCGGCCACAAAGGCACCGAGGATGGCTGGCTTTACCGGGCGTTTTATCCGGACAGCGGGCAGATAACCTCGCTGCTGGCCGAACTCGAACTGCCGACCCACCACCTGCCGGCCTTCGGCGCCACGCTGTATCGCGACCAGGACCTGGTGAACGGCTTCTGCCAACTCCATCGCTTGCTGGAAAGCCCCGCCACCGCCTTGCAGCAACAAACGGTCTGGCGCGAACTGGTGCTGTCGCTGTTGCAGCGTCACGCGGCGGTGCCCGATGCCGGTAAACCCGGCAAGGAACACCGAGCCGTGAGCCTGGCCAAGGAATTGCTGCACGCGCAACTGGCAGCGCCGCCCTCACTGGAGACGCTGGCGGCGGCGGTCAACCTCTCGCCCTTCCATTTCGCCCGGGTGTTCCGTCGGGCCACCGGCATGCCGCCGCACACCTGGTTGATGCAACAGCGCATCGCACGGGCGCGGGCGTTGCTGCAGAGTGGTTGTCTGCCGCTGGAAGTCGCCATGCAACTGGGGTTTGCCGACCAGAGCCACCTGAGTCGGCAGTTCAAGCAGGTGTATGGGGTTGGACCGGGGGCGTATCGCAGTGCCCGGCAACTGCCAAAATCCTGATAGCGACAAAAAACCAATGTGGGAGCGGGCTTGCTCGCGAAAGCGTCGTGTCAGTCAACATCAATATTGAATGATCCACCGCTTTCGCGAGCAAGCCCGCTCCCACAGGGTTGTGTGGTGTTTATTCGCCCGTGGCAACGCCCCGCGCAGGCTCGTTGATCCACTCACTCCACGACCCGGCATACAACGAACCCAACGGATAACCGGCCAGACACAACGCAAACAGGTTGTGGCACGCCGTCACGCCGGAACCGCAGTACGCCACCAGATCCTTCGGCGAACGATCGCCCAGTTTTGCGGCAAAACGCTGCTTGAGTTGATCGGCCGGCAGAAAACGCCCGTCACTGCCCAGGTTGTCGGTAAACGCCGCACATTGAGCGCCGGGAATGTGCCCGGCAATCGGATCGATCGGTTCCACTTCCCCCTTGAAGCGCGGCAGTGCGCGGGCATCGAGCAGGGTCAGTTCCGGCCGGGAGAGGCGCTTCTGCAGCCGTTCGGCACTGATCAGCAACGCCGTGTCAGGACTGCCGGTGAAGGAACCACGAGTGATCGCCGGAGCATCCAGGCTTAGCGGCAAACCGGCCGCGTGCCAGGCCTTGAGGCCGCCATCGAGGATAAATACACCGTCGCGCTTGCCCAACCAGGCCAGCAACCACCAGGCCCGCGCCGCATAGGCACCCGGGCCGTCATCGTACAGAACCACCTCGCTATCGGCGTTGATGCCCCAGGCCTGCAGGCGCTCGATCAGTTGCGCCGGCTCGGGCAGCGGATGGCGCCCGGTCACGCCCTTGACCACCGCGCCACTCAAATCACGCTCGAGGTCGGCATAGCTCGAACCGGCGATGTGCCCTTCGGCATAGCTGCGCTGACCGTAATCCGGGTCTTCAAGGGCAAAACGACAATCGAGAATCACCAGCCCCGGCTGATCCTTTTTCAGGTCCAGTGCTTGCGGGCTGATCAATTGCGCAATGGGCATAACGGGCTCCTGTGATTTTTATCAGACGTCGATCCTACGACACTTCCTCGAGCGCCTGGGCCAGGGGCACGTAAAACTCTTCGAACAAGGCCTTGACCGCATCGCGGGACTGATCCGTGACGAACCCGGCTTCCAGCACCAGCACCTGATAAACCCCACGTTTAATGGCCTGTTCGCTCAAGTGGCTGGAGTTCTCCCGCGTGGTGCACAGGAAGCGCACCCAGGACGTGAGGATGATCCAGGCATTGAGGGTCAGGGATTCGATCTGCACCTTGTCCATTTTCAAAATGCCGGCGGCGACAAAACCTTCATAGATCGCCCCACCCTGGATCAGGCAGCGCTGGGAAAAGCGCCGATAGCGGTCGGCAAGCTCGGGGTCGCTGTCGAGCAAATGTTCGAGATCGCGATGCAAAAACCGGTAGCGCCACATCGCTGACAGCAGCTCCTTGAGGTAGAAGCGCTTGTCTTCCACCGTGGCGGCACGCCCCTGGGGCGGACGCAGGAAGCTGTCCACCAGGCTTTCGTACTCGCTGAACAGCACGGCGATGATCGCCTGCTTGTTAGGGAAGTGGTAGTACAGGTTGCCCGGGGAAATTTCCATATGGGCAGCAATGTGGTTGGTACTGATGCTGCGCTCGCCCTGCTGGTTGAACAGCTCCAGGCTGTTCTGCACGATGCGCTCGCTGGTTTTGATCCGTGGGGCCATGGCTTGAGCTTTAATTCAGAGTGCGTTGACGGGCATCTTAGATCTATCCGCGAGCGGATAAAACAAAGCTGTTCCTGGATGTCATTTGACTTTTTAGAGCATAGACTCTAAAAAGTGCCTTATTAAAATAAATCCGGAGCCGACCATGACTGCTGATATTTCCTACCTGCAAAACCTACAGCAGCCGCTGGAAGAGCTTCAGGCCCTGTTCGACGCCCAGCGTGCCGCCTACGCCGCCAACCCGATGCCGCCCGCCGCGCAGCGCCAGCAATGGCTCAAGGCCCTGAAGGATTTGTTGAACAGCGAACGCCAGGCCTTGATCGATGCGATCAGCCAGGACTTCAGCCATCGCAGCGCCGATGAAACCCTGGTCGCCGAACTGATGCCCAGCCTGCACGGCATCCATTACGCCAGCAAACACCTCAAGGGCTGGATGCGAGCTTCGCGGCGCAAGGTCGGTGTCGCATTCCAGCCCGCCTCTGCCAAAGTCGTTTACCAACCGCTGGGCGTGGTCGGGGTCATCGTGCCGTGGAACTACCCGCTGTACCTGGCCGTCGGTCCGTTGGTCGGCGCGCTGTCGGCGGGCAACCGGGTGATGCTCAAGCTCAGTGAGTCGACCCCCGCGACCGGCCTGCTGATGAAGCAACTGCTGGCGCGCATCTTCCCCGAAGACCTGGTGTGCGTGGTCCTTGGCGAGGCAGACATTGGCGTGGCGTTTTCACGTCTGCCGTTCGATCACCTGCTGTTCACCGGCGCCACCAGCATCGGCAAACACGTGATGCGCGCCGCTGCGGAAAACCTGACCCCGGTGACCCTTGAGCTCGGCGGCAAGTCCCCGGCCATCGTTTCCCGCGATGTACCGCTCAAGGACGCCGCCGAGCGCATCGCCTTCGGTAAAACCCTGAACGCCGGCCAGACCTGCGTGGCCCCGGACTATGTGCTGGTGCCGGAGGATCGCGTGGGAGGTTTCGTCGAAGCCTACCGCTCTGCCGTCCGCGGGTTTTATCCGACGCTGGCCGACAACCCGGACTACACCGCGATCATCAATGAGCGACAACTGGCCCGCCTCAACGGCTATATCAGCGACGCCACCAGCAAGGGGGCGCTGCTGATGCCGCTGTTCGACCAGGGCCAGGGCCGCCGCATGAGCCATAGCCTGCTGCTCAATGTCACTGACGAGATGACGGTGATGCAGGACGAAATATTCGGGCCGCTGCTGCCGATCGTGCCGTACAAGGATCTGGACCAGGCGTTTGCCTACATCAATCAACGCCCGCGCCCACTGGCGCTGTATTACTTCGGCTACGACAAACGCGAACAACAGCGCGTGCTGCACGAGACCCACTCCGGCGGCGTGTGCCTGAACGACACACTGCTGCATGTCGCCCAGGACGACATGCCGTTCGGCGGCATCGGTGCCTCGGGCATGGGCCACTACCACGGCCATGAAGGCTTCCTGACCTTCAGCAAGGCCAAGGGTGTCTTGATCAAACAGCGGTTCAACGCGGCGAAACTGATTTACCCGCCGTATGGCAAGTCGATCCAGAAGCTGATCCAGAAGCTGTTCATCCGCTAACGATCATCACCGCCGGGTAATAACAATAATGAATCCCAGTCTGTCCGATACACCCGCGCTGTCACGGCGCGGGTTGCTTAAATTCAGCCTCGGCGCCAGCGCCTTTCTCGCCACTGCCGGGTTGGGCGCCAGCCTCAGCGGCTGTTCGGCGAGCGTCCCGGCCAATGGCTTCGTCACGCTGCGCAGCGGCGACCTGATGTTCTTGCGTGCGTTGATTCCGGTCATGCTCGATGGCGCCGTGACCTCCGAACGGATGCCCGAGGCTGTCGAAGGCACACTTGAAAGCCTGGATTACAACCTCGCGCATCTGTCGCCGGAAATGCTCAAACTGACCCGGCAACTGTTCGATGTGCTGGGCATGGCCGTCACTCGCGGACCGTTGACCGGAATCTGGGGCAGCTGGGAAAACGCCAGCGCCGACGATATCCGGCAATTCCTCGACCGTTGGGAAAACAGCTCGTTGAGCCTGTTGCGCATGGGCCACAGCTCTATGCTGCAACTGGTGATGATGGCCTGGTACGGCCGCAAGGAATCGTGGGCGCATTGCGGGTATCCCGGGCCGCCCACCGTCTGAAATCGAGTCGCCCCCTTCGCGGGCAAGCCACGCTCCCACAGGTTTGAGGTGGCCGCACCTTTTGTGAACGACTCGACCCTGTGGGAGCGGGCTTGCCCGCGATAGCGTCAGCCGCTTCACCGTCTACTCCAACAATAAAAAGAGAATCAAAGATGCCCGTACCCGATCCGTTTCGCGAAGGCATGGCCCGAGGCTGGAAAACCTACAACGGCTCACAACTGACCCAGGACCTGACACTCGAAGCAGACGTGGCGATCATCGGCAGCGGTGCCGGCGGCGGTACCACCGCCGAAATCCTCAGTGCGGCCGGCTTCAAAGTGCTGCTGATCGAGGAAGGCCCGCTCAAGACCAGCAGCGACTTCAAGCTGCTCGAAGACCAGGCCTACAGCAGCCTCTATCAGGAAGGCATCGGCCGCATGAGCAAGGATGGCGCAATCACCATCCTCCAGGGCCGTGCGGTGGGCGGCACCACGCTGATCAACTGGACCTCCAGTTTCCGCACCCCGGAACCCACCCTGGAACACTGGGCCAAAGAGCACAACGTCAAGGGTCACAGCCCGGCGGACATGGCGCCGTGGTTCGAGAAAATGGAGCAGCGCCTGGGCGTCGCGCCGTGGATGGTGCCGCCCAACGCCAATAACGATGTGATACGCAAGGGCTGCCAGGAACTGGGATACAGCTGGCACGTCATCCCGCGCAACGTTCGCGGCTGCTGGAACCTCGGCTACTGCGGCATGGGCTGCCCGACCAATGCCAAGCAATCGATGATGGTCACCACCATTCCGGCGACCCTGGAAAAAGGCGGCGAGCTGCTTTACCTGGCCCGCGCCGAAAAACTCATGATCAGCGGCGACAAAATCACCGGCCTGCACTGCTCGGCTATGGATGAACGCTGCGTCGCACCGACCGGGCGCACCATCACGGTCAAGGCACGGCATTTCGTGCTGGCCGGTGGCGGCATCAACAGCCCGGCCTTGCTGATGCGCTCCGGGGCACCCGACCCGCACAAGCGCTTGGGCAAACGTACGTTCCTGCACCCGGTGAACATGTCCGCCGCGTTGTTCGATGAAGTCGTCAACCCGTTCTACGGTGCGCCGCAGTCGATCTATTCCGACCACTTCCAGTGGCAGGACGGCACCACGGGCAAGATGTCCTTCAAGCTGGAGGTTCCGCCATTGCATCCGGCGCTGGCCGCAACCTTGCTTGGCGGTTTCGGTCAGGAGAATTCGCAACACATGGCCAATCTGCCCCATACCCACGCCATGCTGGCGTTGCTGCGGGACGGCTTTCACCCGGACAGCCCCGGTGGCAGCGTCGAATTGCGCAGCGACGACACGCCGTTGCTGGATTACCAGCTCTCGCCTTACGCCTGGGATGGCTTGCGCCGGGCATTCCACAGCATGGCCGAGATCCAGTTTGCCGGTGGCGCCAAGGCCGTCATGCCTATGCACGCCGACGCCCGTTACGTGAAGACCCTCGCTGAAGCCCGCACGCTGATCGACGGCCTGAGCCTGGAGTTGTACCGCACACGCCTGGGCAGTGCCCATGTGATGGGTGGCTGCGCAATGGGTGAGGACCCGGCAAACGCGGTGACCGACAGCCTCGGCCGGCATCATCAGTTGGGCAATCTGTCGATCCACGACGGCTCGCTGTTCCCCACCAGCATTGGCGCCAATCCGCAATTGTCGGTCTACGGACTGACGGCACAACTGGCAACTTCCCTGGCCGAGCGTTTAAAAAACCCATGAAAATGACGATTATTCCCATCGTCTATAGTGCTTTCTTACCCAACAGGCGACTTGGCCGACCGGGAAGGCTGCGATACCATCCGACTCCCCAACGGATTCCCGCCAGGACGACGCGATGAACCGAGTGTTGTACCCAGGTACCTTCGACCCTATTACCAAGGGCCATGGCGATCTGGTCGAACGCGCCTCGCGCCTGTTCGATCACGTGATCATCGCCGTCGCCGCCAGCCCGAAGAAAAACCCTCTGTTTCCTCTGGAACAACGGGTGGAACTGGCGCGCGAGGTCACTAAACATCTGCCGAACGTAGAAGTCGTCGGTTTCTCGACGCTGCTGGCGCATTTCGCCAAAGAGCAGAATGCCAACGTGTTCCTGCGTGGTTTGCGCGCGGTGTCGGACTTTGAATACGAATTCCAGCTGGCCAACATGAACCGCCAACTGGCGCCGGATGTGGAAAGCCTGTTCCTGACCCCGTCCGAGCGTTATTCGTTCATCTCCTCGACGCTGGTCCGTGAAATTGCGGCCCTGGGTGGCGATATCACCAAGTTCGTACACCCTACGGTGGCGGAAGCCCTGACCGAGCGCTTCAAGAAGTAACCCCCGCCACTGTGGGAGCGAGCCTGCTCGCGATGGACGTCAACGTTGACGCGTAAAACCGGATAGACCGCAGTGTCAGATGGTTTTTCGCGAGCAGGCTCGCTCCCACAGCGCCAATGCGGCACAATTGTACCCATTGGTTTATTGCGCCCGGGCCTGCCGCCCCGGCTGGAGTTAGCATGTCCCTGATCATCACCGACGATTGCATCAACTGCGACGTCTGCGAACCCGAGTGCCCGAACGCCGCCATTTCCCAGGGCGAAGAGATCTACGTGATCGACCCGAACCTGTGCACCCAGTGTGTCGGCCACTACGACGAACCGCAGTGCCAGCAGGTCTGCCCGGTGGATTGCATTCCACTGGACGAAGCCCATCCGGAGACTGAAGAACAGTTGATGGAGAAATATCGGAAGATTACCGGTAAGGCTTGATTTTCAGGCTTTCAGCGCTCTTTCGGGCCTCTTCGCGAGCAAGCCCGCTCCCACAGGGGATCTGCGCCGTACACAAATCCCCTGTGGGAGCGGGCTTGCTCGCGAAAGCGTCATCAGCCTCACTGAAACTATAATTGACGATCAGCTCTGACAACGCGGGCAAAAAACACTGGCGCGCTGCCCCAGCTTCACTTCCCGCAGCCCCGTGCCACAAACCTTGCAGTGTTCGCCACCACGGCCGTACACGAACAGTTCCTGCTGGAAATAGCCAGGCTGACCGTCACCCCCGATAAAGTCCCGCAGCGTGGTACCGCCGCGCTCGATGGCGGCCGCCAGGATGCGCTTGATCTCGATGGCCAGTTTCAAATACCGCGCACGGGAAATGCTCTTGGCTTCGCGGCGCGGGTCGATTCCAGCGGCGAACAACGCTTCGGTCGCATAGATATTGCCGACGCCCACCACCACCGCGTTATCCATGATGAACGGCTTGACCGCCATCGAACGGCCACGGGACTGCTGGAACAGGCGCTCGCCGTCGAACAGGTCGGTCAGCGGTTCCGGCCCCAGGCGAATCAGCAATTCGTGATTGAGCGGATCGAGGCTCCAGAGCATGGCGCCGAAGCGCCGCGGGTCGGTGTAACGCAGTGCCAGGCCCGACTCCAGTTCGATGTCCACATGCTCATGCTTGGCAGCCAGCAATCCGGCCTCCACCAGACGCAAGTTGCCTGACATGCCCAAATGGCTGATCAAGGTGCCGACTTCGGCGTTGATCAGCAGGTACTTGGCGCGCCGCTCCACCAATACGATGCGCTGGCCGGACAGGCGCACATCGAGGTCCTCGGGGATCGGCCAGCGCAGACGGCGATCACGCACGATCACCCGGCTGACGCGCTGGCCTTCCAGGTACGGCGCGATGCCGCGACGGGTGGTTTCGACTTCTGGCAATTCAGGCATGGTGCTCTCGGATCAGGCGCATGGCCTGGAAAGGTCCGACACTCAGCGATGAGTGCCGAGGTCGCGGATCGTCTGCTTGAGGGTCTCGAAGTCGTAGTCCGAGAGGCCGACATAATCGAGCACCAGCGGCGCGATGCTGTTCCACTCGTGATCTTCGGCCTGGTTGCCCAGCACCCGATGCGACGCGCAAATGTGCTCGGCCATTTTCAGGATCGCCAACAGGTTCTTCAACGAACTGTTGCGCGAAGTCTCATCGCTGAATACCGCCAACGCATTGTGGTGATTGGCGATCGCCGCGCTCACGTGCTCCGGCAGACGCCAGGACTTGGCCGTGTAATAGCCGACCACCGAGTGATTGGTATTGAACACCTGATTCTCCGTGTCCACCACCCGGCATTCGGCGCTGGCATTGGCATAGGCCTGCTCCAGAACGCCCATGTAGTCGGGGAAACGCTGGAGCATCAAGGGCACGCCGCAGTCGTGGAACAGGCCCAGGGCATAGGCTTCGTCGCCATTTTCAACGCCGATGCGCTTGGCCAGGGTCAGGCAGGTCATGGCCACGTCCTGAGCGGTGTCCCAGAAACGGTTCAGGGTGACAATGGTGTCGTCATTCATCTCGCCCTTGATCGACTGCGCATTGATCAGGTTGATGACCGAGCGGCTGCCCAGCAGATTGACCGCGCGCTGGATCGAGGCAATCTTGTTGCTCAGCCCGTAATACGGCGAATTGACGATCTTCAGCAGGGAACCGGAAAGGCCCGGATCCTGGGATATCAGCTTGGCAATGACTTCCAGATCCGGGTCGGGCATGTACTGCTCCATCTGCAAATCCACCATGATCTGCGGCTGGGCCGGTACGCTGATGCCCTGCAGGGCTTGTTGGATCTGTTCGGAAGTCAGCTCTTGGGACATAAGTACACACTCTGGGTCAGACGACGATTCTAACCTTTATGAAGTTGGATCCGACATACCAAATCGCAAGACAACCCTCGCCACATGTCCACTTGCAGGCCAATCCGGGGTCTCAACACGCTATACTCCCGCTCTTTTTTCCGGAGCGACGACATGTCCCTGCCTAGCCTGCGCCTCAAAGCCAACGCCGACCGTCGTCTGCGCAACGGTCACTTGTGGGTCTACAGCAACGAAATCGATGTAGCCGCTACGCCTTTGCACGGTTTCAAGGCCGGCGACCAGGCGATCCTCGAAGCCGCCGGCGGCAAGCCGCTGGGCATCGTTGCCATGAGCCCGAACAACCTGATCTGCGCCCGTGTGCTGTCGCGCGACATCAAGCTGCCGCTGGACAAATCGCTGCTGGTGCACCGCCTGAACGTGGCCCTGTCCCTGCGCGAGCGCCTGTTCGACAAGCCGTTCTATCGCCTGGTCTACGGCGACTCCGACCTGCTGCCTGGCCTGGTGGTCGACCGTTTCGGCGACATCCTGGTGGTGCAGATCGCTTCGGCGACCATGGAAACCCATAAAGACGACGTGATCGCGGCGCTGACCCAAGTGCTCAAGCCAAGCGGCATCCTGTTCAAGAACGACTCCGCCGCCCGTGACGCCGAAGGCCTCACCCGCTACGTCGAAACCGTATTCGGCCTGGTGCCGGAGTGGGTCGCACTGGAAGAGAACGGCGTGAAATTCGAAGCGCCGGTCATCCAGGGCCAGAAAACCGGCTGGTTCTACGACCACCGCATGAACCGCGCACGCCTGGCACCGTACGCCAAAGGCAAACGCGTGCTGGACCTGTACAGCTACATCGGCGGCTGGGGCGTGCAGGCTGCCGCGTTCGGCGCCAGCGAAGTGTTCTGCGTCGACGCCTCGGCCTTCGCCCTTGACGGCGTCGAGCGCAACGCCGCGCTGAACGGCTTCGCCGAGAAAATGACCTGCATCGAAGGCGACGTGTTCGAAGCCCTCAAAGAACTGAAAGCCAGCGAAGAACGCTTCGACGTGATCGTGGCCGACCCGCCAGCGTTCATCAAGCGCAAGAAAGACATGAAAAACGGCGAAGGCGCCTACCGCCGCCTGAACGAGCAAGCCATGCGCCTGCTCACCAAGGACGGCATCCTGGTCAGCGCATCCTGCTCGATGCACCTGCCGGAAGACGACCTGCAGAACATCCTGCTGACCAGCGCCCGTCACCTGGACCGCAATATCCAGATGCTGGAACGTGGCGGCCAGGGGCCTGATCATCCGGTGCACCCGGCGATTGCCGAGACTCGTTACATCAAGAGCATTACTTGCCGGTTGTTGCCAAACAGCTGATTGCACCATTTTATTGGGGGGGAGCGACTTGCCCCCCCCAAAACACATACAAAACTTCTCGCCTCCCCCCTAGCGGTACGCTACGTTATTGTTATTTATTCAAAAACTACAAAGCCAATTAATATGTAGGACCTTTCCGACAACATTATTAGAATATTCTTACTCAACATCCTCTTGAAAAAATATCACCGACACCTATGATTGAGCTGTCACTACGAAGTGACATTTACTTAAATCACAAGGAGTTCCAACCATGAAAACAATTACTCTGGAAGCTTCCCACATTGCAAACTTGGCTTTTCTGGTTTCCAAGAAAGCCTGATAAGTAAATGAAGCGCTGGGGAGTGCCGGCTACTCAGCGCTTTACAGGGCACCACCCAGAGAATCAATTAACATGCAAATAAACCCTCATGTATTCATACTTCCGCGCACCCCCAACCAAATAATCTGGGATTACAAAAATCACAAACAGTTTGAACTCAACCTTGAGTATTCAACCCGACTTGCCGAGCTAATCAAAAACCCAAACAACTTCAACGACTCAAATGAAATTGACTCTCAACTTTTTAGTGCAGGAATCCTTACAAACACCAAGTCCACCCACACAAAATGGGGCTGGGATGAACTATCAAAAATATTCCATATTGGCACCAAGAACATCCCTTGCGATCACGTTCCGCAAGATATCCATGAATGGTCAACCCTATATCTCGATCATTGTACAAACGTCCTCAACACCTCCCCCCCTCCAACCAGAGTCGCGGAATGCTTGGCTCGCGACCTAACTGCCCTACCATTCCCTTCTTGCCTGCCGGAGCGCTCCCTAGCAAACGTTCTGATTGAACGAAAAACCTGCCGCACTTTCACAGGTGAAGCTATTTCACTAGAGATCATCAGTACACTTCTTTACCTGACCCTCGGATATTTGCATGAGCGCGAAAACGAAATCGATGAAAGCACTGCCGAAGGCCTCGGAGCCCGGCGAAGCAGTCCATCTGGTGGTGGGCTAAATGCCTGTGAAGGCTTTCTTCAGGTTCAAAACGTGGTTGGTCTTAAAAACGGTTTCTACGCCTATCATCCCACGGTGCACGCGCTGAGCTTCGTCAACCATTTGCCCGATCAACCGTTAGGGCATCTTCTATCCGGGCAACACTTCATCAATAACCTGCCAGTTGGATTGTTCATAACCTGTAGATTCGACAAGCTTTGGTGGAAATATGAGCACTCGCGAGCCTATCGAATGGCTTACATCGAAGCTGGCCATATTTCCCAGACATTCCAACTAGCAGCCACCGCACTGGGGTTGAAGACTTGGTTGACCGGCGCATTGACAGATGATCAGGTGGAAGCGTTGTTGGGGTTGGAAGATAGTCCAGAGCAAGTGTTGTTTTTTGTTGGTTGCGGCAAGAGTGACGGGCAAGTGATGTGCAAAGAGTTGAAATCGCTGCTAACTGCGCAGGAGTAGGGGCAATGAACAGCTCCCCAAACGACCGCATCATGTGGGCCCGCCGTTTCACCCTTGGTGACTGGAACACACGATCCTCAGTCAGAAGCAGTGAGCACTGCTATCTATTACCCTCAGACTTAAATGAACAACTAGAAACTCGATATTGGTTTCCACCGGCCTTTCTTTTCTATCTAAATCACCCAGCGATCAAAGCAAAAAACAAAGCAATCGCTCAACGCCTTTCTGCTAACCATTTGGTGCACTTTCTTGACTACACTACCTTGCTTGAACACCGCATCGTCAACCGATCAGTTGAAATCATCGCCCACGACGAACTGGGCATTGCTATTCCTACAAGGATGAAAACAGCTGCACTGCAGCTATACACTGATGAAGGCTATCACGCGCTGTTCTCCAGTAATCTTGCCGAACAGATTGCGGACCTTTATGGCATGACTGACCGGCCGGTCATGCCCCTACGAATAACCCGACTGAATGAACTGATCGATCGCACATCGACCAAGCACAAAGCATTGGTGTGGTTTCTTGTGGGCTTCGTCTCGGAAACGATTATCGCCAAGGAGCTGCTCGAGGCTTGCCGCGATGCTTTGGTGAGCACCGTTCAGGAAATGCTCAGAGACCATCTCGCTGACGAGGCGCGACACAGTCGCTACTTCTGCGAAGTGTTTCATTATTTTTGGCAGAACTTTAGCGGCGTTCAGCGCGCAGAAGCCGCCAAGCTGCTCATAGAGATTCTGCTTATTTTCTTTGAAACAGATGAATGCTGGCTCAGCGGGAGCCTACGCAGCGTCGGCCTTAGCGAAAAGTCAGTTGCACAAATTATTGCTTGTATGTCGGACGAGCACGCTCGTCTTCTTCGCATCCGATCGAGTGCCAGCGCCACATTTCAAGCATTGAAAGAGGCTGGGTTCTTTGACCTGCCTACCAATAGGCAACTGTTCTCCCAAGCAGGGCTTATTGATGAATGATGAAAAATATGCGGTAAGTGCAAAAAAGCGCCGGGCAGCGGTTGTTCTATTAATGACGATGGTATTACTCGGCGTCTTCCCCCTGGACGTTTTGCTGCCCTCCTTCCCCGCGCTGGCGAAACACTTCCAGACCACGCCTTCCAACATCGCACTATCCATCAGCCTGTTTGCCATCGGCCTCTCTCTTTCCCAACTGGTGATCGGACCGCTCTCGGACACTATCGGCCGCAAACGTCTGCTCTTGGCAGGTATGGCGGTTTCGATCGTGGGAGCCGCCGGCTGCCTGCTGACCACCGAACTCGAAGGGTTCCTGGTGTTCCGCGTGGTCCAGGCCATCGGCTGCGGTTGCTTCGTGCTGTCGCAGGCGCTAGTCCAGGATCTGTTTGAAGGCAAGGAGCGGGATCGGCTGCGGATTCTGATGGTCACGGCCAGCGGGGTATTCATTTCCGTCTCGCCGTTGTTGGGCAGTGTCTTGCAGCAAGCACTTGATTGGCCCGGTAGCTTTTTCCTGTTTATAGCCTTGGCCGTCGTCGTGTTTCTGAAGGCGTGTTTCATGCTGGAAGACCAGCGACCTGCCGTGACCTCACGCCAAAACATTTTCCACGCCTATCGTCGGGTGTGTGGCAATGCGAGCTTCTTGGGCTATTGGTTAATCGCGGCCATCGCTTTTACCTGCCATTTTTCCTTTATCGTCGTTTCGCCGTTGATCTTCATGGATCAGCTACGCATGTCGCCCTATGCATTCTCCCTGACCCTTCTGCTCTATGGCGCGGCTTATATCATTGGAGGCATCGCCGCCCGGATGCTTTCCAGCCGGATAACACCCAATACTCAAATCATCGTCGGCTTGGGCCTGATTTTCTTCTCGGGAGTGGTGATGCTTTTACTCGCAAGCAGGCTTGGACTTTCGACCCTGACGGTATTGGTGCCGATGATCATCTGCACCGCCGGCACGACCATTGCCCGCCCCATTGCCACATCCAAAGCGATGGACGTGTTTGCGGACAACGCCGGCACTTCGGCGTCGGCCGGGAACACACTGGTTTTCATTTTTGGCGGCTTGACCAGCGCATTGATCAATCTAAGTGGTATAGATCTGCAAACGACCCTGGCACTGGCGTTCCTGCTGCTCAGCGCGGTGGCGCTCGGCCTTAATACCCTGATCAATCGCCGCCCTTCCTGTAGGAGCGAGCTTGCTCGCGATGGTCGTCAACGATAACGCGGGAAACCTGATACCCCGCGGCGTCTTCGATTTCATCGCGAGCAGGCTCGCTCCTACAGGTGCAGGACACATCCTGATCCACTGCCGAAGCGACAACCTCCCACACCACGCCTACCGTTTTCTCTTCCCATCACCGAAGAGGACAACGGAATGTCCAACACGCCAAAAGCCCATCGATTACGCACAGGTCGGCACTCGCAATTCGGTCGCATCTATCACCTGACCGCTGTCACCCATGAACGACAACCATTCTTCCAGGATTGGCGCACTGGCCGCTTTTTGGTGCACGAGTTCAAGAGGGCTCAGGAAGCTGGCTATGCCACGTCTATAGCCTGGGTAATCATGCCGGATCACTTCCACTGGCTGATTGAATTGCACAACGGTGATTTACCGAAACTGGTGCAAGCCACCAAATCTCGCTGCACACGCCTCATCAATCAGAAACGGGATCTACATGCTCCTGTATGGCAAAAGGGCTACTTCGCCCGAGCCCTGCGTCGCGAGGAAGATCTGAAAGCCATTGCCCGATACATCATCGCCAACCCGCTACGCGCAGGCCTCGTCGACCATATCGGCGGCTACCCACTCTGGGACGCCATCTGGCTCTGATGCACAAATCACTGTAGGAGCGAGCCTGCTCGCGATGGTCGTCAACGATAACGCGGGAAACCTGGTACCCCCGCGGCGCTCTCAGGTTTATCGCGAGCAGGCTCGCTCCTACAGGAAATGGAGTGCCCGCACGTCTTGTGAATGCTACCTCCAGGTTTGCAGGCATTCCCTCCAGCCGCCAGCCGTGTAGAATCGCGAACATTCATCGCCAGTCATCCCCGGCGGGTTTATGAGCTCAAGCTGAAGCGCGCGGCGATCCCGCAAAGTTATCGGCAACTTCCGGACACGCGGCCATTTCTGAGTGTTCCAGACGTCAATAGAAGCTCACTTCCCTTTTGATACCTGATTAGCCGCCCGGAGTGCTTCATGCCTGATTACCGCTCGAAAACATCCACCCACGGCCGCAACATGGCCGGCGCCCGCGCACTGTGGCGCGCCACGGGGATGAAAGATGACGACTTCAAGAAGCCGATCATCGCCATTGCCAACTCGTTCACCCAGTTCGTACCGGGCCACGTGCACCTCAAGGACCTGGGGCAACTGGTCGCCCGCGAGATCGAACGCGCTGGCGGCGTGGCCAAGGAATTCAACACCATCGCTGTCGATGACGGCATCGCCATGGGCCACGACGGCATGCTGTATTCGCTGCCGAGCCGCGAGATCATCGCCGACTCCGTCGAGTACATGGTCAATGCCCACTGCGCCGACGCCATCGTCTGCATTTCCAACTGCGACAAGATCACCCCTGGCATGCTGATGGCGTCCCTGCGCCTGAACATCCCGGTGATCTTCGTCTCCGGCGGCCCGATGGAAGCCGGCAAGACCAAACTCGCCTCCCACGGCCTCGACCTGGTCGACGCCATGGTGATCGCCGCCGACTCCAGCGCTTCTGACGAGAAAGTCGCCGAGTACGAGCGCAGCGCCTGCCCGACCTGCGGTTCGTGCTCCGGCATGTTCACCGCCAACTCGATGAACTGCCTGGTTGAAGCGCTGGGCCTGGCCTTGCCGGGCAACGGTTCGACCCTGGCCACCCACAGCGACCGCGAGCAGCTGTTCCTGCAGGCCGGCCGCACCATCGTCGAGCTGTGCAAGCGTTACTACGGCGAGAACGACGAGTCGGTGTTGCCGCGCAACATCGCCAACTTCCAGGCCTTCGAAAACGCCATGACCCTGGACATCGCCATGGGCGGTTCCACCAACACCATCCTGCACTTGCTGGCCGCTGCCCAGGAAGCCGAGATCGATTTCGACCTGCGCGACATCGACCGTCTGTCCCGCCACGTGCCGCAACTGTGCAAGGTCGCGCCGAACATCCAGAAGTACCACATGGAAGACGTGCACCGCGCTGGCGGTATCTTCAGCATCCTCGGTTCGCTGGCCCGTGGCGGCCTGCTGCACACCCAGCTGCCGACCGTGCACAGCCGCAGCATGGAAGAAGCCATCGCCAAGTGGGACATCACCCAGACCAACGACGAAGCGGTTCACCACTTCTTCAAGGCCGGTCCGGCGGGTATCCCGACGCAAACCGCGTTCAGCCAGTCGACCCGTTGGGAAACCCTGGACGACGACCGTGAAAACGGCTGCATCCGCAGTGTCGAGCACGCTTACTCGAAAGAAGGCGGCCTGGCCGTGCTCTACGGCAACATCGCCCTGGACGGCTGCGTGGTGAAAACCGCTGGCGTCGACGAGTCGATCCACGTCTTCGAAGGCAACGCCAAGATCTTCGAAAGCCAGGACAGCGCCGTACGCGGCATCCTCGCCGACGAAGTGAAGGAAGGCGACATCGTCATCATTCGCTACGAAGGCCCGAAAGGCGGCCCGGGCATGCAGGAAATGCTCTACCCGACTTCGTACTTGAAATCCAAAGGCCTGGGCAAAGCCTGCGCCCTGCTCACCGACGGCCGTTTCTCCGGCGGCACCTCCGGTCTGTCCATCGGCCACGCTTCGCCTGAAGCGGCTGCCGGCGGCGCGATCGGCCTGGTGCAGGACGGCGACAAGGTGCTGATCGACATTCCGAACCGCTCGATCAACCTGTTGGTCAGCGACGAAGAACTGGCCGCACGCCGGGTCGAGCAGGACAAGAAAGGCTGGAAGCCGGTGGAAGTGCGTCCACGTAAAGTGACCACCGCACTGAAAGCCTACGCCCTGCTGGCGACCAGCGCCGACAAGGGTGCGGTGCGTAACAAGGCGATGCTTGACGGGCTTTGATGCTTGATCGCTGAACAAAAAATACCCCGCCAAGTGCGGGGTATTTTTTTGGATCAATTATCAGTCGATCATATCGGTCCTTGGCACTTCTAACTTTCCATATCAAAACGCCCTATATCAGGGAATCAAAAAGCAAGAGTTCCTTATTCGCGGGAGCGAGAGCTCCGCGCAACTTTCCACAGGTAGTGAAGCGCTAACAATGTCGGCCCAAGAACTACCGCACCAAACCACATCTTGCTGCTAGGGTGAGTTAATGAATATATCAGCACAGGAAATATTACAATCAAGCCTATTACCAACATTACTGATATAACTAGCCTGCGACACGGCCTGACGCCACTAGGCCAGTTGAACGACGCCAGTAAAAGCCCGATAGTTCCCAGCCATGCGAGTGTGCTTAGCAATATGCCAAACAAGTCACCAAACATCGTAAAAAACAGACTGAGTAGAGCCAACCCAACAGCAGGCAGAACACCTCCAACCAAATATATAGCTGACCAAAAAATGCGTACCACCATGTACATCTACTCCATTAAAGTAACTCGCCGAGTTAAATATTCTGACCTCATCGCACGCCCCGGCCTGCGGCAATGTCAAGAATCGCCTGTTCGATGAGGTGGCGATCAGAGCGCCGCAGCAGCTCATCAAATTGCGTCGCGGCCTTAAGTACGAAGGGCATGCGTTGATGGATGTCGGCCAGATTGGCAAAGTAATCGCTGCTGAAACCAACTGTACGTCCATCGTCACTGGGACGGCACTGGCTTGCCAGGGTCAGTTCGACGGCTGCAGCGGCACCGGACGGTAAGTTCGTAACATAAGAGAACTGATTGCCAAGTAGCAAAGCCACCAGATTCAGGTCACTGTACATTGCTGGCTGCAGGATGTTCTTCTGTTCATGTTCGGCAAGAAAAACAACACTTTCGGTGATGTTGCCTGCATCAACGGCTTCGAAGGCTTGTAGGATTTCCTTGTGGTTATAACCAAATATCACCTTCTTCTGCTCGATCGGCCACAGGACTGGATACTGATCATGTTCATAAATATCTTGACGAGCGCCCAAGCAAGTCCTGAGCGCCGACAACCCACGCTCTTTGTAAAAAGCGTGTAGCGGAAACACATCCAAAAACAGCGTGGTATTGCCAAGCGCCAGCATGTCGTGCACGTACTGGAGTTGCTTCTGCACGTACGACAATGATTCAACTTCGTTCCGCTTGCCGCCAGGCAGCGGGTTGTTGCGGCGGGCTTGTTCGTATTCTTGTCGCGCTTTCTCACTTCGTTGAGCGCTCTGCTGCCGTTCATGCTCGCTTCGCTTGTCGAACAACCCGGAGAATCCTCTGCGGATCGCATCCCTCCAGCGTAATTGCGCTTCATGTTCGCCCTGGATCTTGTCGATCGAATCAGCCGCATGCAGCAAACCACAACCCACCTGCTTGGAGGCGAACGCCGCCAGGCCCGCCCATTGGAAGCGCTGATCCTCCAGCCACAATCGGGCGTACGCCGAATTGATCGCGCGATTACGCGCCTTTGGGTCGGAGATCAGGATGCCGCCCGGCGCCACAATGGCTTCGGCTCTTTGCTGATAGCTGCGCCACAGGTTCTGGCAGACCTGTCCCGACTGCTCGCTATAGCTCGTTAGAGGACGGCTTGGCGGCGGGGTGAAGCTGGAGGGGCGTGGCTCGGCTGTCGGTTGTCGTACATCGGCTGGCGTGGCGGGTTGGGCGGCAGCTCGGACAGGTGGCGCAACATTGCCGGTTTCTATCCGCTGGCTCCTGAAAGTCTGGTTGGCAATCAGCTTGGGCGGCGGATCGCACTTGCACTTGCACAGGTCGCCATCCAGGGCGGGCTTACGTCCATCCCACTCCTCCGATAGGCGTGGGGCGACGCAAATGATGGTCCCGGTGCTGTCGCATTCCGGGCATTTGACTTCATCGCCTTCGCGGGCCATGGACTGGCCATTGATGCGGCCATGAGGCAAACCACTGACGACAGTGCCGCCGACGGTGGTTTTGGCCCCGACCGTGATGTAATAGCGCTTCATGCGAAATGTGTCCTTGTCAGATCGAAAGGACGCACGCTAGAAGAGGCGAAGTGGAGGAAAAATCAGACGCGTCCTTGATTGATGTAGGTCAATTCAGAAAAGCGACTGGATATGGACGTCGGTGTGCTCGCGTTAACCGTCGAACATGAAAATGCCCCGCCAAGTGCGGGGCATTTTTTTATCCGCGTTATTCCTGCGGGTCGAGGTTATCCAGCGCCTGGTTCACCGCCAGTTCGCCCAGCATGATGACCTGGGCGATCCCCAGCATCGTGCTGCGTTGAGAGCCTTCGAGCAGTCCGGCGAAATCGCTAGCCATGACATTGGCCGAGGCGAGGGATTCGCAGGCGTGGGCCAACAGGGTTTCGGTGTCGAGGCCCGGTGCGATGACGAATGTTTGGCTGGGTTTACGCGGGGTGGCGTTGATGCGGGCGGAGAGGTTGTCGCAATCGGGAGGATCGGGAGTAACTTTCAACATTTGATGGAACTCCGGGTGAGAAAAAAGGAGCCATCACCCTCGCTACCAAACGAAGGGTGGCGGCCATACGCAGGTTGGTAGACCGGTCACCAGGAACCCGGCGCGTCCGAAGATGCCCTGCGCATGGCCACCATATGAGCAGAGACAGAAACGAACCCTGCAAAGGGTGGCGCAATGCGCCGAGGTGAACACGGGCTACCAAACCCGATCACTGATGTTCAGTGACGCGGAAACGATAGAAGCCGCCCCCCAGGCGCACAAGCCGGCGGATTCTGGCGTAGACGTAGTCCCTTACGCAAGAATGCGTAGGTTGTGACTGTCAGGAGATGTCGATCAGACAAAGGCTTTCATTGCACCGACTGGCCTCATCGCGAGCAAGCTCGCTCCCACAGGGGATCTACGGTGTTCACACAGTCTGTGTTTCACCCGAGATCTTTGTGGGAGCGAGCTTGCTCGCGATGGCGGTACAACTGCCGACATTGAGGCTGGATGTGGTGGCCTCATCGCGGGCAAGCCTGCTCCCACAGGGGATCGTCGGTGTTCACACAATTTCCATGTCACCCGAGATCAGTGTGGGAGCGAGCTTGCTCACGATGGCGGTATAACTGCCAACATTGAGGCTGGATGGGGTGGCCTCATCGCGAGCAAGCTCGCTCCCACAGGGGATCTACGGTGTTCACACAGTCTGTGTTTCACCCGAGATCTTTGTGGGAGCGAGCTTGCTCGCGATGGAGGCGACTCGGTCTTATTGAATCTCTTCAGGCTTCACGACCACCCAGTTCTTGTCGGCAGTCACCGTCAAGCCCTCCTTGGCCTGGGCCGCGGCGTTCTTGGCCATCATGCCCTGGATCTGGGTCATGTACTTGTCCTTGCGGTTGACCCACAGGTGGATGCCGCCCTTGGCCACGTCAACGCTGTGGAACAGCATGTAGCCGTCGCTGCTCGGGGTATCGCCGCCCACCAGCACCGGTTTTTTCCACTGATCGATGTAGGTCAGGATCGCCGCCTGTTTGCCGGCCATCCAGGTCGCCGGGGTCCACAGGTACGGGGTCAGTTCGAGGCCAAGGTTGGCCTTCTCGTCATATTTGCCGTCAGTGATCTGCTTGCGCGCGGTGGTCAGTTCGCCCGTCTTCGGGTCCTTGAGCAGCAGCGAAACGCCAATCACGTTCTGCGGCTTGACGTTGTAGCCGTACTTCGGATCGGCCGCGACCATGCGCACCAGTTCTTCGGAGGCGGCGGTCATCACGTAGACCTCGATGCCGTTCTCCATCAGTTTGTTGTACAGCTCTTGCTGGCCGGTGAAGATTTTCGGCGGGTTGACGTCGAGCTTCTTGACCACGTCGCCTTCGTAATAAGTCGCCGGCACCGGCTTGCCGGACGCCATCATCTCGTCGACGTAGCCCTTGAGTTCCTTGAGGGTAAAGCCGGAGAAGACCTGGGCGACCCATGGATAGCAAACCATGTCGTCGAGCTCGCAGAGGCGGTAGTAGTAGCTGAACAGGCTTTCCTTGTGGTCGGCAGTGTCCTTGAAAGGCATCAGTTTCAGGGAGGGATCGAGCTTGTCGCGGGTGATCAGGCCCTTGCTCTCCATGAACGGCAGCAACGACTCTTCGAGGTCGTAGCGGTAACTGGTGTTGTCCATGTCGAACACCGCGTAGTTACCCTTGTTGGCGTTGGCGGCGATCATCGCGTCCAGCGCCTTGGCCTGATCGGCTGGCCAGTGTTTCAGATCCGTTGCGAAAACCTGGCCGGCAAGGCCCAGGCAAAGTGCTGCAGCGAGTAATTTCGGTGCGAACTTCATTGGCGTTTCTCCCTGAATGTGAAAGAGATCGACGCTAACAAATAAGTGTGACAGTCCTCGTCTGTCAGCGACCGTCCGCGTCCCTTTCGCGCCAGTTGCATTTCTGACAGCGACATCCGCTTATTCCAAAAGCGACGGATATCATACGTTTTTGATATTAATTCATTAGTTTTCAAGCTGTTAGGCTTGCCGGTTCGCGGTTGCCCAAGGGTGCAACCGGCACAAGTCTTATCGGAGTCTTCATGAATCTGCCGCTGATCCTCAATCTGCTGGTGTTCCTCGCCCTGCTCTTCGGCCTGGCGCAAACCCGCCACACGACATGGAGCCTGGCGAAAAAAGTCCTGCTCGCGCTGGTGTTGGGCGTGGCGTTCGGTGTGGCGTTGCACACTGTCTACGGTGCCGGCAACCCAGTGCTGAAAGCCTCGATCGGCTGGTTCGACCTGGTGGGCAACGGCTATGTGCAGCTGCTGCAAATGATCGTGATCCCGCTGGTGTTCGCCTCGATCCTCAGCGCCGTGGCCCGCCTGCACAACGCGTCGTCGTTGGGCAAGATCAGCTTCCTGACCATCGGCACGCTGCTGTTCACCACGGCCATCGCGGCGTTGATCGGCATCGGCCTGACCAACCTGTTCGGCCTGACCGCCGAAGGCCTGGTGGCCGGCACTCAGGAAATGGCGCGCCTGCAAACCATCCAGACCGATTACGCCGGCAAGGTCGCCGACCTGAATGTGCCGCAGCTGCTGCTGTCGTTCATTCCGCAAAACCCCTTCGCAGACCTGGCGCGGGCCAAGCCGACGTCGATCATCAGTGTGGTGATTTTCGCTGCGTTCCTGGGGGTCGCGGCGCTGCAATTGCTCAAGGATGATGCCGAGAAAGGTCAGAAAGTGATCAACGCCATCGACACCCTGCAAGCCTGGGTGATGCGTCTGGTGCGCCTGGTGATGAAGCTGACCCCGTACGGCGTGCTGGCGCTGATGACCAAAGTGGTAGCCGGTTCCAACCTGCAAGACATCATCAAGCTCGGCAGTTTTGTGGTGGTGTCCTACATCGGCCTGGCCCTGATGTTCGTGGTGCATGGCGTGCTGGTGTCGGCCGCCGGGATCAACCCGCTGCGGTTCTTCCGCAAGATCTGGCCGGTGCTGACGTTTGCGTTCACCAGCCGTTCCAGCGCAGCGACGATTCCGTTGAGCATCGAAGCGCAGACCAGCCGCCTGGGCATCCCGCAGTCCATCGCCAGTTTCGCCGCCTCGTTCGGCGCGACCATTGGCCAGAACGGCTGTGCCGGTCTGTACCCGGCGATGTTGGCGGTGATGGTGGCACCGACCGTGGGCATCAACCCGCTGGACCCGCTGTGGATCGCGACGCTGGTGGCGATTGTCACACTGAGTTCGGCCGGGGTGGCCGGTGTCGGTGGCGGCGCGACGTTCGCCGCGCTGATCGTGCTGCCGGCGATGGGCTTGCCGGTGTCACTGGTGGCGTTGCTGATTTCGGTCGAGCCGCTGATTGATATGGGGCGTACGGCGTTGAACGTGAGTGGTTCGATGACGGCCGGGGCGATCACCAGTCAGGTGATGCAGCAGACCGATAAGGCGCTGCTGGATGTGGATGAGCATTCGGCGTTGGCGCAGGCTTAAATCCTCCAGCGACTGAGGGGGCCCCTTCGCGAGCAAGCCCGCTCCCACATTTGTCCTGCGGCGTACATGGATTCTGTATCCGCAGGAGATCAAATGTGGGAGCGGGCTTGCTCGCGAAGCTCTTAAGCTTTTTCCCACACTTCGAAGTTGTACGCGGGCTTATCGCCTTCCGCCGGATTCGGCACATCCGACACCAGTTTCCACTGGTTCAAATCAAACTCCGGAAACCAGGCATCCCCTTCCGGGCTCAGCGCCACGCGGGTCAGGTACAACCGGTCAGCCTGCGCCAGCCCTTGCGCATACAACTGCGCGCCGCCAATCAGCATCAACTCATCGACGCCCTGCTCCTTCGCCCATGCTTCGGCGCGAACGACGGCGGCTTCCAGCGACGGATAAACCTCCGCGCCTTCGAGCTGCAGATCCGCCTGGCGACTGACCACGATGTTCAGACGGCCCGGCAGCGGACGACCGAGGGAATCCCAGGTCTTGCGACCCATGATGATCGGCTTGCCGAGGGTGGTGGCCTTGAAATATTTGAAGTCTCCCGGCAAGTGCCAGGGCATGCTGTTGTCGACGCCGATCACACGGTTTTCACCGAGGGCTGCGATCAGGCTGAGGGGGAGTGATTTAGTCATGCCGGCGAGGATACCAGAGCCTCGCTTTCGCCGATAAGCGCCACAGCGGTTATGCTCACAGCTCATTTAAGCGACGGGATGCCGCGTGACTGAACTCAATACCCTCTGGCTGACAGAAACCATCCGCCTGCGCGAAGAACACGCAGGCCCCCTGGAAGACCTGGAAGCCAACCGACTGGCCCGCAGCGCCGGCGGCGATTTGCCGGCGCGCATTCAACGCCGCGCCCTGTGGCTGGCTGAACGCGATGGCCTGACTACAGCCCTCAAACACTGGCTGCAAGGCTCGCGGCTGGCGCTGCTGGTATTGGCGGTACTGGCCGTGATCAGCGGCGCCGGCCTGGCCTTCGCGGCTATGAGCGACGGCCTGCACCCGGTGAATGTGTTCTGGGCCTTGGGCAGCCTGCTCGGGCTCAATCTGGTTCTGCTGCTGAGTTGGGCGTTAGGGCTTGTATTTGCCGGCGAACACGGCGCCAGCCTCGGACGCCTGTGGCTATGGCTCAGCGAAAAACTCGCTCGGGACGCCAAAGCCGCGCAGTTGGCCCCCGCCCTGCTCCTGTTACTGCAACGGCAGAAACTCAATCGCTGGGCCATCGGTGTGCTGGTCAACAGCCTGTGGTTGCTGGCGATGCTCAGCGCGCTGGTGATCCTGCTCATGTTGATGGCGACCCGGCGCTACGGCTTTGTCTGGGAAACCACGATCCTCGGTGCCGACAGCTTTATCGCCGTCACTCAGGCGCTGGGTGCGTTGCCGGCCCTGCTTGGCTTCAGCGTGCCGACCGTGGAGATGATCCGCGCCAGTGGCGATGCCGCACTGAACATCGAAAGCGCCCGCCAGGCCTGGGCCGCCTGGCTGGTGGGCGTACTGCTGGTCTACGGCGTTTTGCCGCGCCTGCTGCTCGCGCTGCTTTGCCTGTGGCGCTGGAAGACAGGGCAAACAGCGCTGCGCCTGGATTTGAACCTGCCCGGTTACGCGCAGTTGCGCGAACGCTTGATGCCCACCAGCGAGCGCCTCGGTGTCAGCGATGCGGCACCGGCGCAACTGCACCGCGTGGAAAACGGTGTCACCGAGCAGCAAAGCGACGGTGCGCTGTTGGTCGCCATCGAACTGGACGACCAACGCCCGTGGCCACCGCAGTTGCCGAAAAACGTCAGTAACGCCGGCATCCTCGACAGTCGCGAGTCGCGACACAAACTCCTCGAACAACTCAGCCGCTTTCCCCCGGCACGCCTGGCCATCGCCTGCGATCCACGGCGTTCACCGGATCGCGGCAGCCTGGCCTTGATTGCCGAACTGGCCCGCAGCGCCAGCGCCACCCGCGTGTGGTTGCTGCAGGCGCCGCCCGGTGAAGCGCTGGACGCCGAGCGCCTGGGCGATTGGCACGTGGCGCTGCAACAGCTTGAGTTGCCGTTTGCCGATTGTGCACCGATGAACTGGCTGGAGACGGGTCATGACTGACACCAGGAAGCAGCCTCTGAAACTCGCCGTGGTCGGTCACACCAACGTCGGTAAAACCTCGTTGTTGCGCACCCTGACCCGCGACGTCGGCTTCGGTGAGGTGTCCCATCGCCCCAGTACCACGCGGCATGTCGAGGGCGCACGGTTGTCGGTGGACGGCGAGCCACTGCTCGACCTCTACGACACCCCTGGCCTGGAAGACGCCATCGCCCTGCTCGATTACCTCGAACGCCTGGAACGCCCGGGTGAACGCCTCGACGGTCCGGCACGCCTGGCGCGTTTCCTGGATGGCAGCGAAGCCCGGCAACGCTTCGAACAGGAAGCCAAGGTGCTGCGCCAGTTGCTGGCGTCGGATGCCGGTCTCTATGTGATCGACGCCCGTGAGCCGGTGCTGGCCAAGTATCGCGACGAGCTGGAAGTGTTGGCCAGTTGCGGCAAACCCTTGCTGCCGGTGCTGAATTTCGTCAGCAGCGCCAACCACCGCGAACCGGCCTGGCGTGAAGCGCTGGCGCGGCTGGGCTTGCATGCCCTGGTGCGTTTCGACAGTGTCGCGCCGCCGGAAGACGGCGAGCGTCGACTCTATGAAAGTCTCGCCCTGCTACTGGAAACTGCCCGGCCGCAACTCGAGCGCCTGATCGCCGATCAGCAGGCCCAGCGTCTGGCTCGCCAGCAAAGCGCGGAGCGACTGATTGCCGAATTGCTGATCGATTGCGCGGCTTGCCGGCGCAGCGTGGTCAGTGAAGCCGAGCAGGAACAACAGGCGATCAGCGAATTGCGCAAAGCCGTACGCCAGCGTGAGCAGCGTTGCGTCGAGGCCCTGCTCAAGCTCTACGCCTTCCGCCCACAGGATGCCGCGGCCAGTGATTTGCCGCTGCTCGATGGCCGTTGGGGCGATGACCTGTTCAACCCGGAAACCCTCAAGCAACTGGGTGTGCGCGTCGGCGGTGGAATTGCCGCAGGCGCCGCTGCCGGGGCCGGGGTCGATTTGCTGGTGGGTGGGATTACGCTCGGTGCCGCTGCACTGGCCGGCGCCATCGCAGGTGGCGCCCTGCAAACCGCACGCAGTTATGGCAGCCGCTTGCTGGGCAAGATCAAGGGCCAGCGCGAACTGACGGTGGATGACAACGTGCTGCGCCTGTTGGCGCTGCGCCAGCGGCAATTGCTGCAAGCGCTGAACGCCCGTGGGCATGCGGCGATGGACAGCATCCAGGTGGCCACGCCTCAGGAAAAGAGTTGGCGCGAAGGCAAACTGCCCGAGGCTTTGAACAAGGCTCGGGCGCATCCGCAGTGGTCGTCGTTGAATCCGCATGCGAAGTTGAATCAGGCGGAGCGGCAGGAGCAGGTTGAGGTGTTGGCGCAGCAGTTGTGAACTTGCTGATCGTCAGCGCCAGTTGAATTGCAGATACGCAGTGCTGAGCTGTGAGACGCGCTGCTGATCCACCGCATCCTGGTCACCGTCGTTATCCATATCGAAGTGGATCAGCCAATCCAGCTTCCCGTCGTTGTTGGTGTCATAGGCGGACGCGGTGTAAACAATAGTTTGATCCGACGGTTTGCCGACGCCTTCGTGAAAGTGCAGGCGCACGGTGTCTGGAGAACCGTCGTTGGCGAAATCTTCGGTGAATATCTTCAGATAACGATCCCAGGTCTCGCCGCGGTTGAACCATTTGAGCTGCAAGTAGGCGTTGGCAAACGACTTGAGCAACCGCTCGTCCCTGGTGTTTTCCTTACCATCGTTGTTTACATCACCGACCTGGAAATCAACCTTGCCATCAGCCGTGATATCCAGCGCATAGGCTTTATGGATGAGTCTGTCCTCTGCCCCGCTACTCTCCTCGAAAAAATGCAGGAGGACGGTGTCGGCCTTGCCGTTCGCGCTGCGGTCCTGGGCAGTCACTTTCAAGTAACGCATGGTGGAGTTTCTCATTGAATAAGGGCCGATCAAGCTAGCCCGTCTCGTCGGAACTCTCTGCGCGAACAGTTTCATTTACTTGTAGGGCGTTTCAGCAGGCTTCGAGAGACAAGACTCTGATGGCTTTGCGCTTCAACACCCCTAGATCAATCACCGGCACATGCATCTCCTTGGCCTGTTCATCCCACTGGCGCATGCGCAAACTGACTTTGCACAACGGGTCCTGCTCGAAGGCATCGGCTTCGGCTTCGGTCATCACACCCCCCTGATATTCCAGGGTCCGGCGACTGGCTTCGCTCAGGCGTTCGTAGTACCCAGGCTCCCTGAGTGTCAGATAACGCTTGGCCTGGACGTGGTACTCCACCAACCGGGCCATGCGTTCGCTGAAGCCGGCATTGCGCAAATAATCGGCGCCCAGCCGTTCGTGGCTGACCACGCCGTAGCCGCCCATGTTCTCGGCACCCTCGGCGCAGATGTGCCCGATATCGTGGAAGAACGCCGCCAACACGACTTCGTCGTCGAAGCCTTCGGCCATCGCGCATTGGGCGGCCTGGGACATGTGCTCGATCTGCGACACTGGCTCGCCGATGTAGTCGCTGTCGCCAAAGCGTTCATAGAGGGCGAAGACCTTGGCGACGGTTTGTTCATGGCTGTGCATCAGAAGTCTCCCGATCAGTGAGATTTGTGGTGAATGGTAGACCGCTTTCGCGAGCAAGCCCGCTCCCACAGTGATCACCAATACCTTGTGGGAGCGGGCTTGCTCGCGAAGAGGCCCTTTCAGCCGATGAAGATCTTACTTGGCCGCCACTTTCTCGGACTTGCCGTCATAACGCTTGCGCCATTCGGTCAGGATCTCGTCGCGGTTCTTCGAGGCCCAGGCGAAGTCGTTCTTGATCAGGCGCTGTTCGTAGTCGGCTGGCAGTTCGGTCTGCGGCTTGGCGATGCCAGGCTGGGCGAGCACGGCGAAGTTTTCTTTGTACAACTCCATCGCCTCAGGGCTGGCGGAGAAGTCAGCCAGTTTCTTCGCGGCTTCTTCGTGGGCAGTGCCCTTGATCACGGCAGTCGCTTCGATTTCCCAGCCCAGGCCTTCCTTCGGCAGGATGATGTCCAGCGGTGCGCCCTGGCGTTTCAGTTGAACGGCCGGGTACTCGAAGGAAATACCGATCGGGAATTCACCCGCAGCCGCCAGTTTGCAAGGCTTGGAGCCGGAGTGAACGTACTGGCCGATGTTCTGGTGCAGGCCGTCCATGTAGGCCCAGCCCTGCTTCTCGCCGAAGGTTTGCAGCCAGGCGCTGACGTCAAGGAAGCCGGTGCCGGACGATGCCGGGTTCGGCATGACGATCTTGCCTTTGTACTCAGGCTTGGTCAGGTCTTGCCAGCTCACGGGCTTGGTCAGGCCCTGCTTTTCGGCTTCGACGGTGTTGAAGCAAATGGTCGCGGCCCAGACATCCATGCCGACCCAGGCTGGCGGGTTGGCGGCGTCACGGTAGTTGGCGCCGATCTTGCCCAGGTCCTTCGGTGCATAGCTTTGCAGCATGCCTTGCTGATCGAGGATCGCCAGGCTGGAGGCCGCCAGGCCCCACACGGCGTCAGCCTGCGGGCGGGCCTTTTCGGCGAGCAACTTGGCCGTGATGATGCCGGTGGAATCGCGCACCCATTTGATTTCGACGTCCGGGTTGGCCTTTTCGAAGGCTTCTTTATAGGTTTTCAGCTGTTCGGCTTCGAGGGCGGTGTACACCGTCAACTCGGTTTTCGCCGCAAAGGCGTTCAGGCTGAAAGCGGTGAGGACAGCGGCGGCCAGGGCCATAGGCTTGAACATGATCTTTTCCTGTATTTGAGTTGAGGGTGTGAATCAGTGACCGGGCGCGGTCTGCCGCCAGGCCTGGGAGCGGCGCAGCAAACCGCGCGAAGCCCCGGCCAGCAGCAGCGACACGCCCGCCGAGGTGAAAAGAATCAGGGTCGACATCGCCGCCGCGCCGCCGACGTTGCCGGCGTCGTCCATATTCAGTACCGCCACCGCCGCGAGGATGGTGTCGGGGCTGTAGAGGAAGATCGCCGCCGAGACGGTGGTCATGGCCGAGACGAACAAATAGCGCACGATATCCAGCAGCGCTGGCAGGCAAATCGGCACGGTGACGCGCAAGTAATGGCGGTACAGCGGCGCCTTGAGCGACAGCGCGGCGGCTTCGAACTCAGCATCGAGTTGACGCAATGCGGTGGTGGCGGTCATTTGCGCGGTGGTCAAATAGTGCGCAATGGTGCAGACGATCAGCAGGGTCATGGTCCCGTACAGCCCGTGCAGCGGGTTGCCAGTGAGGTTGAAGAAGAAGACATAACCCAACCCCAACACCAGGCCCGGCACCGCCATCGGTACGAAGCTGAGCATGCGCAAGGTCAGGTTCAGGCCGCGCTGGCCCCTGGTTTTTTCCATCAGGTAGGCGCCGGTGAAAATCAGCAGGCTGCCGATCAATGCAGTGCCCAAGGCCATCTTCAAGCTGTTGCCGTAGGCCAGCCAGCCACCGCCGGCGGTTTCATTGAACTGATAGTGGTTGAGCGACAGCGACAGGTTGTACGGCCAGAACTTCACCAGGGACGAGAACACCGCCATGCCGAACACCAGCAGCAACGCCGCGCTGATCAACAGGACGATGGCCAGGTAGCAAGCGTCGCGCAGCTTCGATGGCGCAGGCTTGAACACCTGGGCACGACCGCTCATGGAGTCGCCGTGACGCCGACGCAACCAGGCATCGACGCCAAAGCTGAACAGCGCCGGCAGCAACAACACCATGCCGATCAAGGCACCGCGGCCGAATTGCTGTTGGCCGACCACGGCTTTATAGGCTTCCAGTGCCAGAACCTGATAATCGCCACCGACCACCACTGGAACACCGAAGTCGGTGATGGTCAGGGTGAACACCAGGCAGAACGCAGCGAAAACCGCCTGACGGGTCGCCGGCCAGGTGATGCTGCGGAACGCTTTCGCCGGACTGGCGCCCATGCTTGAAGCCGCATCGAACAATCGCGCATCCGCCAGGGACAAGGCCGACAGAAGAATCATCAAGGCGTGCGGGAAGGTGTAGATCACCTCACCCAGAACAATGCCCCAGAAGCCGTAGATGTTGTCCGAGAGCAGGCCACGCAGCATGCCCTGGTTGCCGAACAGGTAAACCAGCGCAATCCCGGGCAGCATCGACGGCGCCATCAATGGCAGCAGGGAAATGCCACGCCAGAGGCCTTTACCCGCAATCAGGGTGCGTTGCAGCGCGTAGGCAAACAGATAAGCCAGAGGTACGACAATCGCCGCGACGCTGAGGGAAACCTTCAGACTGTTGCCGAGCAACCAGTGGAAGTTCTCGCTGGTCACCAGTTCTTTCGCTGCAACCCAACCACCACCCTGCCCGGCTTCAGCGCTGAAACCACGCCAGAAGATCGCCAGCAACGGCATCAATACGGCAACGCCCAACAGCACCAGCAGAAGCACTTTGCCGCCGACCACGAACAGCCGGTCACCGATCTCGGCACGGGAAGTCTGCCGAACCTGCTGTTGTGGCAGCGGCAGCGCAATGTTCGCGCTCATCAGGCAAACACCTGCAGGCTGCGCGGCGGCAAGGCGACCATGATCTGCCGGGCGCCAAGGCGCGGCATGGCTTCCGGTGCCAGTTCCGCCAACAGCGCATGGCCCGGCAAATGATCGAGCTCGAAGCTCATGCGGCAGCGGTTGCCGAGGAAGGTGATCTCGCGAACCTTGGCCGGGAACAGGTTTTCCTCGTGCACCAGCGGATTGACGTTGATCGCTTCGGGGCGGCAGAACAAACGGCCCGAGGCGGTCTTGGCGCTGCCTTCGGCCAGGCGCATGTTCATCCCGCCGACCTGGGCGTGGCTGTCGCTGCTGCGCTGGAACGGCAACCAGTTGCCCTGGCCGACGAACTCCGCCACGAACGGCGTGGCCGGGCGGTTGTAGATTTCCTGGGGCGTGGCGTACTGCTCGACCTTGCCGTTGTTCATCACGGCGATACGGTCGGCCATCAACATGGCCTCGTCCTGATTGTGGGTCACCATCAGGGTGGTGATGCCGAGGTTGCGCTGCAGCTGGCGCAGTTCGGTGCACAGATGCTCGCGCACCCGGGCATCGAGGGCCGACATCGGCTCGTCGAGCAGCAACAGCGACGGTGCCGGGGCCAGCGCGCGAGCCAGTGCAACCCGCTGCTGCTGGCCACCGGACAACTGACCGGGATACTTTTTCTCGCTGCCGCTCAGGCCGACCAGTTCCAGCATCTGACCGACACGCTGGCGAATCTGGTCGCGACCATTGCCGGCGAGGCCGTAGGCAATGTTCGCTTCGACGGTGAGATTGGGAAACAACGCGTAGGACTGGAACAGAATGCCGTAGTCCCGCGCCTGGGGAGCCAGGTGGGAAACGTCGCGATCACCCAGGTACAACTCGCCCCTGTCCTGCTTTTCCAGGCCGGCGATGCAGCGCAGCAAGGTGGTCTTGCCACAGCCCGACGGACCCAGCAGACACACCAGCTCACCGGCCGCCACGTCGAGTGAAACATTATCCAGCGCGGTGAAAGCGCCGAAACGTTTCTGGATGCCACGCACCCTCATCGGGGCGCCGGGGTTGGTCAGGGCAGTTGCGATCGAGTTGTTCATGGACGGACCTCATCTAGCAGATGAAGGCCATCCTAGGGTTGTAATGAGTCCGTCATGTGGCAGTAAGGCAAAAACTGCCGATAGTGGTATTCGAGGATTTTGGGTTAAGTTTTGAGTCGCCTGATCGGCCGCCATCGCGAGCAAGCTCGCTCCCACAGGGATTTTGGGTGTTCACACAATTTGTGTTTCACCTCAAACCCACTGTGGGAGCGAGCTTGCTCGCGATGAGGCCGGTACAGGCACCCCAGAATTCAGGCCGGGGCCATTTCCTGCGCCAACCCCAGAAACGCCGCCGGCAACCGCGCGCTTTTGCGTTCCTTGAGGCAATACAGATATTCGGGGATCTGCGGTGCATTCTCGATGGTCAGCACCCGCAGTTGCGGATCATGGGGTACTTCCTGGCGGGCGATGATGCTGATGCCGATGTTGCGCAGCACCGCTTCGCGGATCGACTCGCGGCTGCCGATCTCCAGCAGCGGCCCGAAACTCACTCCGGCGCTGGCCAGCAACTCTTCGGTCAGGCGGCGGGTGGTCGAGCCCGGTTCGCGCATCAGCAGGGTATGCCCGGCCAGGGCGCCAAGTGGTACGTGATCATGAACCGCCAGTGGATGATTGCGATGCACCGCCAGCACCAGCGGATCGCTGCCGAGCACCCGGCGAATCAGGCGCGCGTCATCGAGCAACTGTGACGACGCCGCGACATCGACCCGGTAATCTTCCAGCGCTTCGAGCACTTGCTGGGAATTGCCGATTTCCACCGACACCTCCACCTGCGGCAAACGCTCGCGAAAGGTTTTCACCAGGTCGAGGATGTAATACGGCGCCGTGGCGGCAATGCGCAATGTGCCCTGGACCTGGCCGCAGTTACGCAAAAAAAACTCGATGTCGGCTTCCTGCTGCATCAGTACCTTGACCATCGGCAACAGCCGCGCACCCTCCTCACTGACGCTGAGACGCCGACCGCCACGGTAGAACAGCTCAACCGAATACTGACTCTCGAGGTTGCGGATCTGCGTCGTCACCGTCGGCTGGCTCAGGCCAAGCTTTTTGGCAGCCTGGGTAATGCTGCCCAGGCGGGCCACCATGTAAAACGCCTTCAGCTCGGCACTCAGCACAACCACCCCTCATTCTTTACTTGCGCAGCAGGCGCAAACCGTTGAACACCACCAGCAAACTCACGCCCATGTCGGCGAACACTGCCATCCACATGGTAGCGACCCCAGCGAAGGTTACCCCAAGAAAGATCGCCTTGATGACCAATGCCAGGGCAATGTTCTGTTTGAGGATGCTCGACGTCTGCCGCGACAGACGAATGAATGCCGGGATCTTGCGCAGATCATCGTCCATCAGGGCGACATCGGCGGTTTCTATCGCAGTATCGGTGCCCGCAGCGGCCATGGCGAAACCGATCTCGGAACGCGCCAGTGCAGGCGCGTCGTTGATGCCGTCGCCGACCATGCCGACCCGGTGCCCCTGAGCATATAGGGCCTCGATAGACTGCAATTTGTCCCCTGGCAACAGGTCGCCCCTGGCTTCATCTATGCCAACCTGCGCGGCAATGGCCTGCGCGGTGTGAACGTTGTCGCCGGTGAGCATCAGGGTTTTGATGCCAAGGTCATGCAGTTGCTCGATGGCTTCGCGACTGGACGCCTTCACCGTATCGGCGACAGCGAACAGTGCCAAAGGACCGGACGAATCAAGCAGCAGCACCACCGACTTGCCCTGCTTTTCCAGGGCAAACAGTTTTTCTTCCAGCGCCGGAGAGCACAGGCCCAGATCCTCCACCAGACGATGGTTGCCCAAATGGTAGAGCTGGCCGTTGATCTCGCCGCGCACACCGCGCCCGCCCAGGGCTTCGAAGTTATCCACAATCAGCGTCGCGCTTTGGTTATCCACAGCCGCTTTGGCGATGGCCAGGGAAACCGGATGATCCGAACGCCCGGCCAGCGCGGCGGCAATGGCTGGCGCCGATGCATCGGCGGTCGGGTCCAGCGACAGGTAATCGGTCTGCACCGGCTTGCCGTGGGTGATGGTGCCGGTCTTGTCCAGGGCCAGGTAGTCGAGCTTGTAACCGCCCTCCAGATAGACGCCACCCTTGACCAGGATCCCTTTGCGCGCCGCCGCCGCGAGGCCGCTGACGATGGTCACCGGCGTGGAAATCACCAGCGCACACGGGCACGCCACCACCAGCAGCACCAGCGCCCGGTAAATCCAGTCGAACCACAACGCGCCCATGAACAGCGGTGGGATGACCGCCACGGCCAGCGCAAGAACAAACACTACCGGGGTGTAGATTTTCGAAAACTGATCGACGAATCGCTGGGTCGGCGCCCGCGCGCCTTGCGCCTGTTCAACGGCGTGAATGATGCGTGCCAGAGTCGAATTGCCCGCGACGGCAGTGACCGCGTACTCAAGGGAACCGGCCTGATTGATGGTGCCGGCGAACACTTTGTCGCCGACCGTTTTCTCCACCGGCAGGCTTTCCCCGGTAATGGGCGCCTGGTCGATGGTCGAGCGCCCGGACAGGACCTCGCCGTCCAGACCAATGCGTTCGCCGGGACGCACACGCACCCGCGCGCCGATTTCGATGATTTTGACATCCTGCTCGACCCAATTGCCGTCGGCCTGCAACACCGTCGCCTGCTCCGGCGCCATCTGCATCAGCCCGCCGATGGCATTGCGTGCACGATCCAGGGAGCGAGCCTCGATCAGCTCGGCCACGGTGAACAGGAACATCACCATCGCCGCTTCCGGCCATTGACCGATCAGGATGGCGCCGGTAACGGCAATGCTCATCAGCGCGTTGATGTTCAGATTGAGGTTCTTGAGCGCGATCCAGCCCTTTTTATAGGTGCCGAGACCGCCGCTGAGGATGGACACCAGCGCAATGACCGCGACCACCCAATCAGGCGCGGTAGCGGTGAAGTGGATGACTTCCGCCAGCAATGCGCCCACACCGGACAACGCCAATGGCCACCAGTGTTTCCTTTCGGGTTTCGCTGCCGGTGCTTCAGCCCCCTGCTCCAGCGGTTCGGCGTGCATGCCCAGGGACTTGATCGCCTCGATGATTGGCTCGGTGCCTGGCAAATCGTGGGTCACGCCGAGCACCCGGTTGATCAGATTGAACTCCAGCTGCTGCACGCCTGTCAGTTTGCTTAGCTTGTTCTGAATCAGCGTCTGCTCGGTCGGGCAGTCCATCGCCTCGATGCGAAAGCTGCTCAGACGGGCACCCGCCGTCGGCGATGCGCTCAGCGTGACCCGCGCAGGCGCTGCCGTTTTTGATGAACAGCAAGCGTCGCCATGACCGCCATGGTCATGCTTGGGCAAGGGTCGAAGCTTAACGCCGATTTCATGTTCGGCCACAGGTTTGTGGGTATGCTGAGAATCGCTCATTGGTTGCGTCCATAAGAGTGCCTGCTGCCCAGTAAAGACCCTGTAGCCACTACAGGGTCAAGCACCCATTCTGGAGTTTTGGAGATTGTCGTCATGAAGATTGGAGAATTGGCGAAACTCACGGACTGCGCCGTAGAGACGATCCGCTACTACGAGCGCGAGAACCTTCTGCCGGAACCGGCCCGCAGTGACGGCAACTATCGCGTCTACACCCAGGCCCACGCCGAGCGCCTGACCTTCATCCGCAACTGTCGCACCCTCGACATGACCCTCGAGGAAATCCGCAGCCTGCTGGCATTTCGCGACAGTCCGCAGGACCAGTGCGAAAGCGTCAACGCACTGATCGATGAGCACATCCACCACGTCAAGGCGCGTATCGACGGCCTGCTGGCCTTGCAGGCACAACTGCTCGACCTGCGCCAACGCTGCGGCGAGAGGCCGGGTATCGATCAATGCGGGATTTTGCAGCGGCTGGAAGTGAGCGGCGGGGTTGTGGCGACGGAGGCTGAGCATTCCCATGTCGGCCGTAGTCACGGCCACTGAGAACACCACAAAACAAATGTGGGAGCGGGCTTGCTCGCGAATACGGTTGTTCATTCAACATTAACGTCGACTGATCGACCGCTTTCGCGAGCAAGCCCGCTCCCACAGGTTCAGGCGTTGTACTTCAGACCGCCATCGGTGCGGTCATTGGCGCGTGGTGCTCGTAGCCTTCCAGCGAGAAGTCGCCCGGTTCGACCCGTTCCAGCCATTCCGGCTCATACAGACCTGTCTTGGCAAACTCCGGTACACGGTCGGAAATCACCAGTTTCGGCATCGGGAACGGTTCACGCTTGAGCTGTTCGTTGAGCATGTCCAGGTGATTTTCGTAGACGTGCGCATCACCGATGAAATAGGTGAACCAGCGCGGCGTGTAGCCGGTCAAGCGACCGATCAGGCTCAGCAACGCGGCGCCTTCGGTGAGATTGAACGGCGTGCCCAGACCCAGGTCGTTGGAGCGAATGTAGAGGGTCAAGGAGATCTCCCTGGTCTCGACATTCGGGTGGAACTGGTACAGCAGGTGGCACGGCGGCAAGGCCATTTCATCAAGCTGGGCGCAGTTCCAGCCGTGGAACAGGATGCGACGGCTGCCCGGGTCCTTGATGATGGTGTCGACGCACTGGCGAACCTGGTCGATAGCCTTGTACAGCACCACATAGGCCTGGCCGTTTTCTTCGCCTTCGGCAATCTGGCGATAACCTTGCTTGAGGGTCTGCTCGATGGCGGCCGGGTTGCTGAGCGGAATCTGCTTGTACGCCGGCCATTTGCGCCATTGCACACCATAGATTTCGCCAAGGTCGTCTTCGCCCTGGCGGAACGGGTTGGCCAGCCACTGGGCGTTTTCGTTGGCGTTCTGGTCCCAGACCTTGCAGCCCAAGGCACGGAATTCGGCAGCGTTGTTCACGCCACGCAGAAATCCGCACATTTCGCCGATGGCCGATTTGAAGGCCATCTTGCGCGTGGTGATCGCCGGGAAACCTTCCTGCAGGTCGTAACGCAGCATCGCGCCGGGAAAACTGATGGTGTTCACGCCGGTACGGTTGGCCTGCTTGGTGCCGTTCTTGATGACGTGGGCGACCAGTTCGAGATATTGCTTCATGAATTACCTGTGTCCTTGAACCCGCAGCCATCGCTGCGGGGTTCGAATTTTATACGGCTGCCGCTGGCGTTGCCGGGGCGCGGTGATACGCCAGCCAGATCAGGACCAGGCCGCCGACGATCATTGGCAGGCACAGCACCTGGCCCATGGTCAGCCAGTTCCAGGCCAGATAGCCCAGTTGCGCGTCCGGTACGCGGACGAACTCGACGATGAAACGGAAGATGCCATAGAACAGCGCGAACATGCCCGATACCGCCATGGTCGGCCGCGGCTTGCGCGAGAACAACCAGAGGATCAGGAACAGCGCCACACCTTCGAGGGCGAACTGGTACAGCTGCGACGGATGACGCGCCAGTTGCGCCGGATCGGTCGGAAAGACCATCGCCCACGGCACATCGGTTGCCTTACCCCACAACTCGGCGTTGATGAAGTTGCCGATACGCCCGGCCCCCAGGCCAATCGGCACCATCGGCGCAACGAAGTCCATCAGCTGGAAGAACGACTTGTTGTTCTTCTTGCCGAACCACAACGCCGCCAGCATCACGCCGATGAAACCGCCGTGGAACGACATGCCGCCCTTCCACACTTCGAAAATCAGCGTCGGGTTGGCCAGATAGGCGCTCAGATCGTAGAACAGCACATAACCCAGGCGTCCGCCGACGATCACCCCCATCGACATCCAGAACACCATGTCGGAGAGCTTCTCCTTGGTCCAGGTCGGGTCGAAGCGGTTCAACCGGCGGGAGGCCAGCAGCCAGGCGCCGCCGATGCCGATCAGGTACATCAGGCCGTACCAGTGGATTTTCAGCGGACCGATGGCCAGGGCCACCGGGTCGATCTGCGGGTAAGGCAGCATTGCGACTCCTCGTTAGAGTTCAAATCTTAAAAATTCCCGGGCGACGCTGCCACCTCAGGATTAAGCCAGGATTGCGCTGCCCGTCAGAGCAGATGCTTCAGAGTAGAAAGTTCAGGCCGACAAAGAACAGCAAAGCGGCAAACAGCCTTTTCAGCAACTTCGGCGACAACCTGTGGGCCAGTCGCGCGCCCAAACGGGCGAACACCATGCTGGTCAGGGCAATGCCCAGCAGCGCCGGCAAATAAACAAAACCGAGACTATGGGCCGGAAGCAACGGATCGTGCCAGCCCAGAATCATGAAACTTAATGCACTGGCCAGGGCAATCGGCAGCCCGCAGGCCGATGAAGTGGCCACGGCTTGCTGCATCGGTACGCTGCGCCAGGTCAGGAATGGCACGGTCAACGAACCGCCGCCAATGCCGAAAATCGCCGAGGCCCAGCCAATCACGCTGCCTGCCACGGTCAGACCGAGTTTGCCCGGCACGGTTCGGCTGGCCTTGGGTTTGACGTCCAGTGCCAGTTGAGCGGCGATCACCAAGGCAAATACACCAATGAGTTTCTGCAGGTTGGGGCCGGAAATCGCTTCCGCCGTCAAGGCGCCGAACCCGGCACCGATCAGTATGCCGACGGTCATCCACATGAAGATCGGCCAAAGCACGGCGCCACGGCGGTGATGCTCGCGCACCGCGTTGACCGAGGTAAAGATGATCGTCGCCAGGGACGTCCCCACCGCCAGGTGCGTGAGGATCGATGGATCGAAGCCTTGGGCCTTGAAGCTGAACACCAGCACCGGGACGATGATGATCCCGCCACCCACGCCAAACAGCCCGGCGAGCACACCTGCACAGGCGCCGAGCGCCAGATAGAGCAGAAATTCCATGGTTGTCCCGCCCGCATCCCCAAAACCGGAGCGGCATGGTAACGGATGCATAGCCTCAAGCTCCACTGTGCAAGGCGATGGATCGATGAGCGATGTCTGCGTAGAGTGAGCAAAAAACACACAAGGACGCCCTTATGTGCCTGATTGTTTTTGCCTGGCGCCCGGGCCATGCCCAGCCGCTGGTCGTGGCGGCCAATCGCGATGAATTCTACGCCCGCCCCAGCCTCCCACTGGCGCCATGGCCCGAAGCACCCCAGGTGTACGCCGGACGCGACCTGGAGGCCGGTGGTACCTGGCTCGGTGTCGGTGCCAACGGACGCTTTGCCGCGCTGACCAACATTCGCGACCCCCATCGACCGCCAGGGCGCAAGTCTCGTGGGGAGCTGGTCGCGCGATTTCTCACCGGGGAAATGCCAATTGACGACTATTTAGCCGATGTTGTCGACCGTTCGCTGGAATATGGTGGCTTTAACCTGCTGGTCGGCAATCCCCATGAGCTCTGGCACTTCAATCAACGGGAATCGGAAGCCGTCATGCTGGCCCCGGGGGTCTACGGGTTATCCAATGCCGGGCTGGATACGCCGTGGCCAAAGCTACTCAAGGCCAGGGCAGCCTTGAGCGAGGTGCTGGATGATCCGCAGCCTCAGGCACTGCTGGCGTTATTGAGCGATGCGCAGACCGCGCCGTTTGCCGAGTTGCCGGACACCGGAGTGGGGCTGGCAACCGAGACGTTGCTGTCGAGTGTGTTCATTGCCAGCCAGAGTTATGGGACGCGGGCGAGTACGGCGTTGATTATGCAGGCGGATGGCACGCGACATATCGTCGAACGCAGTTTCGGGCCGTATGGCGGGCATCTTGGGGAAGTGGAGATCAGAATATAATTTTGCGTTGTTCGTGCGGGCCCTTTCGCGAGCAAGCCCGCTCCCACAGGGGATTTGCGTTGTTCACAAATCCAGTGTGGGAGCGGGCTTGCTCGCGAAGAGGCCGCTACAGGCTCATAGGGGCTTGATCGCCGCCGGATTGATCATCCGCGCCAACCCGAGGTTCTTCAGCGCCAGCTGCAACGAGCTGTGGATAACCTGCGGGTTGTCGATGGTCATCAGCTCGGCCAACAATTCCTTGGCCTTGCTCAGGTTGATCTGGCGCAGCATCCACTTCACCTTCGGCAAGTTGGTGGCGTTCATCGACAGGCTATCGAAACCCATCGCCATCAACAGCACGGCCGCCGCCGGGTCACCGGCCATTTCACCGCAGATGCTCACCGGTTTGCCTTCGGCATGGGCGTCACGCACTACATTCTGCAATGCCTGAAGCACCGCCGGGTGCAGGTAGTCGTAAAGATCGGCAACCCGCGGGTTGTTGCGGTCCACGGCCAACAGGTATTGGGTCAGGTCGTTGGAGCCGACCGACAGGAAGTCCACCTGCCGCGCCAGCTCCTTGGTCTGGTACACCGCCGCGGGGATCTCGATCATCACGCCAATCGGCGGCATCGGCACGTCACAGCCTTCGTCGCGCACTTCGCCCCAGGCGCGGTGGATCAGGTGCAACGCTTCTTCCAACTCATGAATGCCGGAGATCATCGGCAGCAGAATGCGCAGGTTGTTCAAGCCTTCGCTGGCCTTGAGCATGGCACGGGTCTGCACCAGGAAGATTTCCGGGTGGTCGAGGGTAACGCGAATGCCGCGCCAGCCGAGGAACGGGTTGTCTTCCTTGATCGGGAAGTACGACAGCGACTTGTCGCCACCGATGTCCAGGGTGCGCATGGTCACCGGTTGCGGGTGGAACGCGGCCAGTTGTTCGCGGTAGATCGCCAGTTGTTCCTTTTCGCTCGGGAACCGCTGGTTGATCATGAACGGCACTTCGGTGCGGTACAGGCCCACGCCTTCGGCACCGCGCTTCTGCGCCCGCGCCACGTCCGCCAGCAGGCCGGTGTTGACCCACAGCGGCATGCGGTGGCCATCGACCGTGATACACGGCAGATCACGCAGCGCATCCAGCCCGAGGGCCAGTTGCTTCTCTTCCTCGACCACTTCGGCGAACTGCTTGCGCAGCACGTCACTCGGGTTGGTGTAGACCTCGCCGTGGTAGCCGTCGACGATCATCTGGATGCCGTCGACCTTGGAGTACGGCAGGTCGACCAGGCCCATCACGGTCGGGATGCCCATGGCGCGGGCGAGGATGGCGACGTGGGAGTTACCGGAACCGAGCACTGACACCAGGCCGGCCAGCTTACCTTCCGGCACCTCGCCGAGCATTGCCGGCGTCAACTCTTCGCTGACCAGGATGGTGTTGTCGGGGTAGACCAGGGTTTGCTGGCGCTCTTCCTGCAAATAGGCCAGCAAGCGCCGGCCGAGGTCCTTGACGTCCGAGGCGCGCTCACGCAGGTAGGCGTCGTCCATCAATTCGAAACGGTTGACGTGATCGGTGACCACCTGGCGCAACGCGCCCTGGGCCCACTGACCGGTCTTGATCACCGTGGTGACTTCGTTGCCCAGCGCGGCATCGTCGAGCATCATCAGGTAGACGTCGAACAGGGCCCGTTCTTCCGGGCGCAACTGCGTGGCAAGCTTGGCCGACAACGCGCGCATGTCGGCGCGCACGCCTTCGATGGCGGTCTTGAACAGCCCGAGTTCGGCGTCGATGTCGATGATGGTCTTGTCCGGCACCACATCCAGGTCGGCCGGCGGCAGCATGACCACCGCCGTACCCACTGCCGCACCCGGCGAACCCGGTACGCCGACGAACTTGGCTTCCTGGATGCCTTTGCCCTGACGACCGAGGCCACGGATCGAGCCGGTGGCTTCGGCGTGGGCGATAACACCGGCGAGCTGCGCACTCATGGTCACGAGGAAGGCTTCTTCACCTTCATCGAACTGACGACGTTCTTTTTGCTGAATGACCAACACGCCGACGACGCGGCGGTGGTGAATGATCGGCGCCCCGAGGAATGAGGCGAAGCGCTCTTCACCGGTCTCGGCGAAGTAGCGGTAGCGCGGGTGGTCCGCAGCGTTTTCGAGGTTCAGGGGTTCTTCGCGCGTACCGACCAGGCCAACCAGACCTTCGTTGGGTGCCATGCTGACTTTGCCGATCGAGCGCTTGTTCAAGCCCTCGGTGGCCATCAGCACGAAGCGGTTGGTCTCGGGGTCAAGCAGGTAGACCGAGCAGACCTGGCTGCCCATGGCCTCTTTGACGCGCAACACAATAATCCCCAACGCCGCCTTGAGATCCTTGGCGGAGTTAACTTCCTGGACGATCTTGCGCAGCGTATTGAGCATGGCTCGGGGTCGAACTCCGTCGTCAGTCGCGCGCTAAAAGGCGCGGGGCAAGCTCTTTGAGAGCGCGTCGATACACCTCGCGCTTGAATGTCACCACCTGGCCCAACGGATACCAATAGCTGACCCAGCGCCAGCCATCGAATTCCGGTTTACCGGTCAAATCCATCCGCACCCGCTGCTCGTTTGAGATCAGGCGCAGGAGAAACCATTTCTGTTTCTGGCCGATGCACAGCGGTTGGCTGTGGGTACGTACCAGACGTTGCGGCAAACGATAGCGCAACCAACCCCGGGTGCAGGCGAGAATTTCAACATCTTCGCGCTCCAGGCCTACTTCTTCGTTCAACTCGCGGTACAAGGCGTCTTCCGGCGTCTCTTCGGGGTTGATTCCACCCTGCGGAAACTGCCAGGCATCTTGATTGATTCGGCGAGCCCATAGCACCTGGCCGGCGTCATTCGTCAGAATGATCCCGACATTGGGGCGAAAACCATCGGGGTCGATCACGGCAACAACCTCGCAAACGCATGTCGCCGCATTGTTCCACAAAGGTTGTTAAGGCGGCAACGAAGGTTCCTACCTTATGTGCACTCTTGTGAAAAGACCGTATTCTTGTCGCCTTTTTACTGACTTTTCAGCGGGTAACTGCAATGCGCCTGGCTTTATTCGATTTGGACAACACCCTCCTGGGCGGTGACAGCGATCACGCCTGGGGCGATTACCTGTGCGAGCGCGGCTTTCTCGACGCCGTCGCCTACAAGGCACGCAACGATGAGTTCTACCAGGATTACCTGGCCGGCAAACTGGATAACGCTGCTTACCTGAACTTCTGCCTGGAAGTCCTCGGGCGTACCGAAATGGCCACGCTGGATCAGTGGCACAGCGACTACATGCGCGACTGCATCGAACCGATCGTGCTGCCCAAGGCCATCGAACTGCTGGCCAAGCACCGCGACGCCGGTGACAAACTGGTGATCATCACCGCCACCAACCGCTTCGTCACCGGGCCTATCGCCGAGCGCCTGGGCGTCGAAACCCTGATCGCCACCGAATGCGAAATGCTCGACGGTCGCTACACCGGACGCAGCACCGATGTTCCGTGCTTCCGCGAAGGCAAGGTGACGCGGCTGAATCGCTGGCTGGAAGAAACCGGGTTTACGCTGCAAGACAGCTACTTCTATAGCGACTCGATGAATGATTTGCCGCTGCTGGAACAGGTGACGAATCCGATCGCTGTCGATCCTGATTCGAACCTGCGGGCCGAGGCCGAGAAGCGTGGCTGGCCGGTGATTTCGTTGCGCGACTGAAGATCAAAAGATCGCAGCCTTCGGCAGCTCCTACAGGGGGGGGGGAATGTGTACACCTGTAGGAGCTGCCGAAGGCTGCGATCTTTTCGGATTAAACCGGCTTCGCTCCCATCAAGCCCGCAATGGCGACAAAACAGACAAAACTGAACAACGCCAGGGCAAAGGTGAACTTACCCACGCCACCCGGCGCTTTGCGCAGCTTGTTCAGCCGCACCAGCAGCCAGAACCACGCCAGTGCCGCCACGGTGTACAGCACACTGGAGGCCAGCAACCAGGTATGTCCCAACGGCCAGCCCACCAGGTGCACCATCCACCAGCCGGTAAACGGCATGCTCAGCAGCGCCAGCCCCATCAACAGCCAGACAAATACACGTGGCCGTTGCAGGGTGCGGCTTCCCGCCGTTGCATCACCCTTGCGCCGCGCAAGCAAAACCCAGACTCCCAGACCCAGCGCACAGGCCAGCAGTACAACCGTTGCCACCATGTGCGCCGCTTTCAGGGCAGTTAACGTTTCCATTGTTCGATTTCCTTATGACCTGCCCATCAGGGTAGCCCCTCAGCCAAGAAACAGCTGATAGGCCGGATTGTCGCTTTCATCCCAGTACGGGTAACCGATTTCTTCCAGCGCCGCCGGCACCAGGTGACGCTCGTCGTGCGGCACTTGCAGGCCCGCGACGACCCGACCATCCGCCGCGCCATGGTTGCGGTAATGGAACATCGAGATGTTCCAGCGCCCGCCGAGCTTGTTGAGGAAGTTGAACAGCGCCCCCGGACGCTCCGGGAATTCGAAACGCAGGATCACTTCGTCGACCACATGCGCCGCACGCCCGCCGACCATGTGGCGGATGTGCAGCTTGGCCAGTTCATTGTCGGTCAGGTCCAGCACCGGGAAACCTTGCTCGCTCAGGCTGGCGATCAGGGCGCTGCGCGGGTCGTTTTCCGGGTGGGTCTGCACGCCGACAAAGATGTGCGCTTCGCTGCCGGTGTTGTAGCGGTAGTTGAACTCGGTGATCTGGCGCTTGCCGATGGCTTCGCAGAACGCCTTGAAGCTGCCCGGCTTCTCGGGAATGGTCACGGCGATGATGGCTTCGCGGCCCTCGCCCAGTTCCGCGCGCTCGGCAACGTGGCGCAGGCGGTCGAAGTTGACGTTGGCCCCGGAGTCGATGGCGACGAAAGTCTGGCCGCTGACACCGCGCTGCTCGACATACTTCTTGATCCCGGCCACGCCCAAAGCGCCGGCAGGTTCGGTGATCGAGCGGGTATCGTCGTAGATATCCTTGATGGCGGCACAGATTTCGTCGGTGCTGACGGTGATCACTTCATCGACATGGTCCTTGCAGATGTCAAAGGTGTGCTGACCGATCTGAGCCACTGCAACACCGTCGGCGAAGATGCCCACGGTCGGCAACACTACACGCTCGCCCGCCGCCATGGCGGCTTGCAGGCAATTGGAGTCATCCGGTTCGACGCCGATGATCTTGATGTCCGGGCGCAGGTACTTCACGTACGCCGCAATGCCGGCAATCAGGCCGCCACCGCCGACCGGGACGAAAATCGCATCCAGTGGCTGCGGGTGCTGGCGCAGAATCTCCATCGCCACGGTGCCCTGCCCGGCGATGGTGTGGGGATCGTCGTACGGGTGAATGTAGACGTAGCCTTTTTCATCGACCAGTTTCAGCGAATAAGCCAGGGCTTCCGGGAACGAATCGCCGTGCAGCACCACTTTACCGCCGCGCGAGCGCACGCCTTCGACCTTGATCTCCGGGGTGGTCTTTGGCATGACGATGGTCGCTTTCACACCCAGCACCTTCGCCGCCAGGGCCAGGCCTTGCGCATGGTTGCCCGCCGAAGCCGTCACTACGCCGCGGGCGCGCTCCTCGTCGCTCAACTGGGTCAATTTGTTGTAGGCGCCGCGAATCTTGAAGGAGAACACCGGCTGCAAGTCTTCGCGCTTGAGCCAAATGCTGTTGCCCAGCCGCTCGGAAAGCTGGCGGGCAGACTGCAGCGGGGTTTCTACGGCAACGTCATAAACGCGCGAGGTGAGGATCTTTTTGACGTACTGTTCAAGCATCGGAAAGCATCACTGAGCGGGTTGGGCGGGACCAAGGAGTCTAACCCGGCTTTCGGCCGCACGACCACACTAAACCGGTGGTTTTAGGCCAGACGTTATACCTGTGGCGAGGGGGCTTGCCCCCGTTCGGCTGCGAAGCAGTCGTAAACCTGTTGATTCGGAGTGCATAAAAGAATGCAGGGGGAGCGCTTCGCACTCCGACGGGGGCAAGCCCCCTCGCCACAAAAGCAATCCGGCACCCATGCACCTACTCTCCGCCAATCGGGCAATGACCTTCCCCGCCCCGAAGCCTATAATGCCGGCCTTTCGTTCCCTCCTCGGCACTCCGGAGCCCGCATGAACCAGGATCAACTCAAACAGGCAGTGGCCCAGGCCGCCGTCGACTTCATCCTTCCGAAACTCGACGACAAGAGCATCGTCGGGGTCGGCACCGGCTCCACCGCCAACTGCTTCATCGATGCCCTGGCCCAGCACAAAGGCGCATTCGATGGCGCCGTCGCCAGTTCCGAAGCCACCGCCGCGCGCCTCAAGGGCCACGGGATTCCGGTGTACGAGCTGAATACCGTCAGCGACCTGGAGTTCTATGTCGACGGTGCCGATGAAAGCGACGAGCACCTGAACCTGATCAAGGGCGGCGGCGCCGCGCTGACCCGCGAGAAGATCGTCGCGGCCGTGGCCAAGACATTCATCTGCATCGCCGATGCCAGCAAACTGGTGCCGGTCCTCGGTACTTTCCCGCTGCCGGTGGAAGTCATCCCGATGGCCCGCAGCCATGTTGCCCGCGAACTGGTGAAGCTCGGTGGCGACCCGGTTTACCGCGAAGGCGTGTTGACCGACAACGGCAATATCATTCTCGACGTGTTCAACATGCAGATCACCAACCCGGTGGAGCTGGAGACACAGATCAACGCGATCGTCGGCGTGGTCACCAATGGTCTGTTCGCGGCGCGTCCGGCGGATCTGTTGTTGCTGGGTACCAGCGAAGGTGTGAAGACCCTGCGCGCCGAGTAAGCCAGACTGCCCACCTGTTTGTGGGCAGATGAAATACCTGTGGGAGCGGGCTTGCTCGCGAAGGGGCCGTGTCAGTCGATAGAGATGTCAATTGACAGATTGCCTTCGCGAGCAAGCCCGCTCCCACATTTGTTTTGTGGTGTCGGTTAGAGTTGTGCGGGTTTCTTGAACACGTAGAACAGGTTCGGCTCGCTGACAAGGTACAGCGTACCGTCGTCGTCCACGGCGATCCCCTCCGCTTGCGGCACGGTGTTTTGCAGGCCCTGGCGCCCCTTGCCCAATGACATTGTGCTCAGCGGACGCCCGCTCACATCCAGCTCCAGAATCAACCGTGACTCATCCGACAGCGCCAGCAAATGCCCGCTGCGCTCGTCGTATTGCAGGCTCGACAGATCCCGCACGAACATCCCGGCATCACGCTTGGGGTCGTTGATCACGTGTATCGAGTAGGATTCTTCAGGATTGAAACGCGGAAAACCGTGCACCTCGTAGATCAACATCGGGTTGCGCTCCTTGGCGACAAACAGGCGCTTGCCCACAGAATCGTAAGCCAGGCCCTCGAAACCCTTGTTGCCGCCCATGTGGACGCCAATGGTCATCTGCTCGGCGTCTGCCGCATCGACGAAAGTGGTGTCCTGCTCCAGACGAATCTTGATCAGCCGCTGCTGGCTTTCATCAGTGACCACATAGATGTCCTCACTGATGAATTCCACCGCCTCCGGATCGCCGAAACCGACCAGCGCCACACGGCGCAAAATCCTGCCGTCGAGGGACAACTCGATCAGCTCGCTGTGTTTGTTGGTGACGGTGAACAGGCTTTTGCGCACCGGGTCGTAGGTCAACGCTGAAACGTTGTCCGCCAGGCCATCGATCGCCTGCGCTTCGGTCACGACCCGGTATTGATCAAGGCCCATGGCCTGGGAACTCAGCGGCTGCCAAAGCGTATGCAGATTGAACCAGGCACGCTCGAACAGACGCAGGTATTGGCCGAGCGCAACCACGGCGATCAGCGAGATCACCGACAGGATCAGAATCAGGGATTTGGGGCGGGCAAATCGACGCATTCGGTTGGACTCAGGGTCAAAACAGGCGGATGAAATATCACGCCCGTCTGAACTGAAGCTTAATGGCCGCGGGCCTTTTACGCATACACAGAGGCATTACCTCTGTTTTTCGAAGCGATAAAACAGGTTCGGCTCACTCACCATGTACAGCGTGCCCGCTTCATCCATGGTCACGCCTTCGGCGCGCGGAATGGTGCTTTTCAGGCCGTTGAAGCCACGCAAAAGGGTGATGAAACTGACCTGCTCGCCCTTCTTGTCCAGCTCCAGCAACAGGTGCGAGTCGGCGGACAGCGCCAGCATGTGGCCGGTCCGCGGATCGATGGCCAGCGCCGACAGGTTGCGCATGTCCAGTGCATGACTGGCCAGCTTCAGCTTGTCGCCGGTCAGGACCTTGCCGTCACCCTTCCAGGCAAACAATGCCGGCGGGCGCTCTTCACCCAGCACCAGTTGCTGATTGCGCGGATCCCAGGTAACAGCTTCAAAGGCTTTGTTCTGGTCTTTGGAAGGGCCGAGGTCGTATTTCGGGAAGTCGGCGATGTTCAGTTCGCGGGTGTCGGCATCGACCTTGACGATAGCGATCAGATGCTCGCGCTCATCGACAATGGCCAGTCGGCCGTCGCCCAGCACGGTGACGCCCTCAGGGTTGCTCCAGCCAACCAATGGCATTTTGCGCAGCACATCACCCTGCAGGTTCAACTCGACCAGGAAGGGGTTCTTGCCCATGACCGAAAACAGGGTCTTGGTCTGAGGGTCATAGGCCACGTCCGATGCTTCGTCCTTCTCCATGCCCGGCAACGGCTTGGCATCGATCACCGCGCGATAGTCCGGCAGCCAGATACTGGCCTGACGCTCGGCCGGGCTTTTGAATTGCTCTTTCACCCAGAGCACGCCCCGCGAATCCCAGTGCATGGCAAATGCAACGCCGTAGGCGACAACGGCCACCAGCAGCAGCCAGGTGTGCCAACGCAGGCTGAAGCGAGAGTGACGTGCAGGTTTAAGCGCGGATAGCGGAGGAGTGGCCATTGGGGAATGCGTTCCAGAAATTCAGGCTAGGGGTAATAGCACAGTTTGGGGCCGGTTCAGAGGCCAATAGCCCTGAAATTATCCAGACTGGATGTGAAAAAAACGGGAAATGACAGGGTGAGTCATCTACAGGCCACGACAAAACCAAGGTGGGAGCGAGCCTGCTCGCGAAAGCGGTGTGTCAGGCAACACTTATGTCGACTGTCACGCCCTCTTCGCGAGCAAGCCAGCTCCCACAGGGTACGGCGGCGAACTAGCGAACGCTGCTGGTGAAGCGGCTGGCGCCCGGCAGTTCCAGGACGATCTCGTCACCGACATTCAGCGGACCGACGCCCACTGGCGTGCCGGTGAGGATCACATCCCCGGCCTGCAACGAGAAGCAGCCGGCCATGTGCTGAATCATCGGCACGATCGGGTTGAGCATTGCGCTGCTGTTGCCGTCCTGGCGCACTTCGCCGTTGATGGTCAGGCGGATGCCGATGTCGGCCAGGTCGGCAAAGGTGCTGCCGGACACGAACGGAGCAATCACCGCTGCACCGTCGAAGGACTTGGCGATTTCCCACGGCAAACCCTTGGATTTCAGCTCGGCCTGCTTGTCGCGCAGGGTCAGGTCCAGGGCCGGGGCAAAACCGGAGATGGCGTCGAGCACTTCTTCACGGCTCGGCTTGGTCGACAAGGGCTTGCCGATCAACACCGCGATTTCCGCCTCGTAATGTACCGAACCGCGCTCGACCGGAATGCTGAATCCGCCTTCCAGCGGCACCACGCAACTGCCCGGCTTGATGAACAGCAATGGCTCGGTCGGCACCGGGTTATCCAGTTCCTTGGCGTGTTCGGCGTAGTTGCGGCCGATGCACACCACTTTCCCCAACGGGAAATGAATACGCGTTCCGTCGACATACTGGTGCTGATAGCTCATTTACCGTCTCCTGCCTTCAAGGGTGCGTAAGGTTTGCAGCTCAAACCGCGAAGATCTTGCCCGGGTTCATGATGCCGTTCGGGTCGAACACTGCCTTGACCGCTTTCATGTACTCGATCTCGACCGGCGAACGGCTGTAGGTCAGGTAATCCCGCTTGGTCATGCCCACACCGTGTTCGGCGGAGATCGAACCGTTGTACTTCTCGACGGTTTCGAACACCCACTTGTTGACGGTGGCGCACTTGGCGAAGAACTCGTCCTTGCTCAGGTTATCCGGCTTGAGGATGTTCAAGTGCAGGTTGCCGTCGCCGATGTGGCCGAACCAGACGATTTCGAAGTCCGGGTAGTGTTCGCCGACGATCGCGTCGATTTCCTTCAGGAACGCCGGGACTTTCGATACGGTGACCGAGATGTCGTTCTTGTACGGCGTCCAGTGGGAGATGGTTTCGGAAATGTACTCGCGCAGCTTCCACAGGTTCTGCAGCTGGGTTTCACTCTGGCTCATCACGCCGTCCAGCACCCAGCCCTGCTCGACGCAGTGCTCGAAGGTTTCCAGGGCGTGGTTGGCCACTTCTTCGGTGGTCGCTTCGAATTCCAGCAGCGCGTAGAACGGGCAGTCGGACTCGAACGGCGCCGGCACGTCGCCACGGGCCATGACCTTGGCCAGGGCCTTGTCGGAGAAGAATTCGAAGGCAGTCAGGTCGAGTTTGCTCTGGAAGGCGTGCAGCACTGGCATGATCGAGTCGAAATCGGCGGTGCCGAGGACCATTGCGGTCAGGTTTTTCGGCGCGCGATCGAGGCGCATGGTCGCTTCGACCACGAACCCGAGCGTACCTTCAGCCCCGATGAACAGCTGGCGCATGTCGTAGCCGGTGGCGTTCTTGATCAGGTCACGGTTCAGTTCCAGCACGTCGCCCTTGCCGGTGACGACCTTCATGCCAGCGACCCAGTTGCGGGTCATTCCGTAGCGAATCACCTTTATCCCGCCGGCATTGGTGCCGATATTGCCGCCAATCTGGCTCGATCCTGCCGAAGCGAAGTCCACCGGGTAGTACAGACCGTTTTCTTCGGCCACATTCTGCAGGTGCTCGGTGACCACGCCCGGCTGACACACGGCGGTGCGGTCAGTGAGGTTCACGTCGAGGATCTGGTTCATGTAGTCGAACGACACGACCACTTCGCCATTGGCCGCTACCGCTGCGGCGGAAAGGCCGGTGCGACCGCCGGACGGCACCAGCGCGACCTTGTGTTTATTGGCCCACAGGACAATGGCCTGGACCTGCTCGGTGGTCTTGGGGAACACGATGGCGGTCGGAGCGGGGGCGAAATGCTTGGTCCAATCCTTACCGTAAGCATTCAGGGAGTCGGCATCGGTCAGCACCTTGCCAGGCTCAACCAGGGTCTTCAGCTCTTCAATCAGGGCAGGATTGGTCATCGACAGAACTCTCGAACAATTCATGGTCATCCTGAGAACGCTTCACGTCGCAGGAATGAGTGTTTAGCGGGGCGCATATGCTAGCATACCGACCCCGCAGCATAGTGCCCAACGGCTATTCTGCGGCGACGGCTGTCATGCCGCTCGGGTCAGCGTCTGTTGACCATTTCCTGCCAATTTTCTCCGGGATACAGGTTTACGCAGATGAGCAAGACTTCTCTCGATAAGAGCAAGATCAAGTTCCTTCTTCTCGAAGGCGTCCACCAATCGGCTGTCGACGTCCTCAAGGCGGCGGGCTACACCAGCATCGAGTACCTCACGGGTTCTCTGCCGGAAGCCCAGCTCAAGGAAAAGATCGCCGACGCTCACTTCATCGGCATTCGCTCGCGCACTCAACTGACCGAAGAGATCTTCGATCACGCGAAGAAGCTGGTTGCGGTCGGCTGTTTCTGCATCGGCACCAACCAGGTCGACCTGGACGCTGCCCGCGAACGCGGTATCGCGGTGTTCAACGCGCCCTACTCCAACACCCGTTCCGTAGCGGAGCTGGTGCTGGCCGAAGCGATCCTGCTGCTGCGCGGTATCCCTGAGAAGAACGCTTCCTGCCACCGTGGCGGCTGGATCAAGAGCGCGGCCAACTCCTTCGAGATCCGTGGCAAGAAGCTGGGCATCGTCGGTTACGGCTCGATCGGTACTCAACTGTCGGTCCTGGCGGAAGGCCTGGGCATGCAGGTGTACTTCTACGACACCATCACCAAGCTGCCATTGGGTAACGCCACTCAGGTAGGCAACCTGCACGAGCTGCTGGCGATGTCCGACATCGTTTCGCTGCACGTACCGGAAACCGCCGCCACCCAGTGGATGATGGGCGAGAAAGAAATCCGCGCCATCAAGAAAGGCGGCATCCTGATCAACGCCGCCCGCGGCACCGTGGTCGAACTGGACCACCTGGCGGCTGCCATCAAGGACAAGCACCTGATCGGCGCGGCCATCGACGTATTCCCGGTGGAGCCACGCTCCAACGACGAAGAGTTCGAAAGCCCGCTGCGTGGCCTGGACAACGTGATCCTGACCCCGCACATCGGTGGCTCTACCGCTGAAGCCCAGGCCAACATCGGTCTGGAAGTCGCGGAAAAACTGGTCAAGTACAGCGACAACGGTACGTCGGTATCGTCCGTGAACTTCCCGGAAGTGGCCTTGCCGGCTCACCCTGGCAAGCACCGCCTGCTGCACATCCACGAAAACATTCCGGGTGTACTCAGCGAGATCAACAAAGTCTTCGCCGAAAATGGCATCAACATCTCCGGTCAGTTCCTGCAGACCAACGAGAAGGTTGGCTACGTGGTGATCGACGTCGACGCCGAGTACTCGGACCTGGCGCAAGAGAAGCTGCAACACGTCAAAGGCACCATCCGTAGTCGTGTGTTGTTCTGATTGCGGCTTGAGCCAAAAAAGGGAGCCTTCGGGCTCCCTTTTTCATTGACGCAATAACGTTACTTGACGTTGACGGTGATCTTCTCGGAAACGATCGGCGGATCGAACGGCATGTGGTTGCTATCGCCCAGTTCAAGCTGCAGGGTGTGTTTGCCCGGCGTGAGCGTGACTTCAGCCTGGGTCTGCGCGGCGCCGAAATGCTGGTGATTGGCGTCTTTGGGGATCGGCACTCCGGCGGCTGGCAACTCATCGACATCGATCAGCAAATGGTGATGTCCGGTGTTCTTGGTGGGATCGCCCGCCGGTGCCAAGGCAATATTCTCGACAGCGAACTTGACGACGACAGTCTGTGGAATATTCGCGCCGTCCTTGGGAGACACGATCGACACTTTAGCGCCTTCCGGAGCCGGCGTTGCAGCACTGGCCAGCACCGAAACACCCATCAACAGGCCAGCCAAAGCAGCACGTGACATAAAGGTTTTCATTCTCTTCTCCAGTTTTTTCGTAAAATCCGCGTGACCATGACAACTTCATGGCCATTCGTTGTCGAAGGCACTCGACAACCATAGCAAAGCGAGCCTGAATCAAAGGGTCGCGATAATAAATTCAAAGGAGTGACCATGCGCTTTCTGCCTGGCCTGATCTGCCTGCTACCCCTTCTGAGCCCTTTGGCTCATGCCGAACTGATTGATGACGTCAACGACCGGGGCGAGTTGCGCATAGCCGTTGAAGCCAACACTCCCCCATTCAACTTCAAGGATGGCGACAAGCTCGCCGGCTTCGAAGTCGAACTGGGCCAACTGCTGGCAAGTGAACTCGATGTCCGGGCCGACTTTGTCGTCACCGACGGCAGCGATCTGCTGACCGGCGTCGAAAGCGGCAAATACGACATCGCTATCAACCACATAGCAGTGACCCCGGATCTCAGGGATCGTTTCGATTTCAGCGAACCTTACGTTCAAGCCCGTGCGCAATTGATCGCGCAGAAAGAAGAACCGCGTTCCATTCTGCTGGTGCAGTCGTTGACCGAAGAGAAGCCCAAAACCAACCCGGTCGTGAGCCTGGCGATTCCTTTTCAGAAGGGAAATCCGGCGTTCCATGCCAGCCTGGAGAGCGCCCTGCAGCGAATCAAGGATGATGGGCGACTGCGAGCGCTGGAGCAGAAGTGGTTGGGGGCGGATGTGGTGCCGAAGCTGCAGAACTGAAGTGAATGCAGAACCTGTGGGAGCGAGCTTGCTCGCGATGAGGCCAGTCCAGTCAACATTGATGTTGAATGTCAGGCCGCCATCGCGAGCAAGCTCGCTCCCACAGTGTCTTTTGTCGCTCGTTAATCGAGTGCTGCCAACGCCTGAGCCGCCTGCGGCAACTCCACCTCACTGAACACCTGCACGCCATGACGCTTGAGCAGCGCCGCCGTCACGCCCTCGCCATCGACCTTCACCCCGCTGAACGTCCCGTCATAGGTCAGCAGGTTGCCGCAGGACGGGCTGTTGGCCTTGAGGACAGCAATGCGGATGCCGTGTTTTTGCACCAGTTCCAGCGCCTGATACGCCCCCGACAAAAACTCTGCACTGACATCCTCGCCCTCGGTGGTGATCACCGCGGCCTGGCCATCGAGGACTTGTGCGCCCTGCCCGCCTGGAATTTCCGCTGCCGCCCGAGGCGTTGGCAAGCCACCGGCGACCTCCGGGCACAACGGTACGATCCGACCTTCGTCGAGCCATTGCTGAAGCTGATCGAACGGCCCGCTGGCCCCGCCGTCGTAACGAACGCGGTGGCCCAACAGGCAGCGGCTGACGAGAATCTTCTGCATGATCAGAACGGCTCGTTGCCGCGCCGCCGGAACCAGCCCGTCAGCGACAGGCGATCGCGGGTCGCGGGCAGGACTTCGTGGGGAACCTCTCCGGAAAGAAACACCACCAGGCAGCCGCCGGTAGGCTGCACGTCGTGGACGCGATCGTTGTCGAGGTACATGCGCAACGAGCCGCCGTGCTCGGGAAGCCAGCCGTCATTGAGGTAAACCACCGCTGAAACCATGCGCCGGTCGTCATCGCGAAAGCGATCGACATGCTTGAGGTAGAACGCCCCGGGCGGGTACATCGCAAAATGGCTTTCGAAATCCTCCAGGCCGAGAAACAGACCACGATTGATCGCCTCGCGCAGGCTGTCCATCAAACTCAGATAGCTGTCGCAAGCCTCGGCCTGGCCGGGGTCGATCCATTGGATATGGTCGCCACGAATCCCTTCGCGGATCTCCGACGACGGCCCTCGACCCACGGCGGCCGGAGCCAGTTCACCCTCGGCAGCACGTTTGCGACACTCGGCCGCCAGCGCTCGGGCCAGGTCCTGAGGCAGGAAAATATTCTGCTGCGACCAGCCGTGCTCGGCCAGGTCGTCGACGATTCGTAACAGCAGCGGGTGATCAGAGGATATTTGCATGCCGCGCATAGTATTCCTGTGCCCGAAAATCCGACAGAGCCGCGCAGCGGGTTGATACGAATTCTCGACAAGTACGGATGCCACACGGAGAATAGTCGCCTGCTGACTGGAGTCCCTATGCGCCGTTTGCTTTTATCACTGCTGATGTTCTGCGTTTTGCCCGCCTGGGCAGACGGCCACGACCAGTTGTACAAGGTCGCCGGCTGGCCGCAACAACGCGCGCATTTCAACGACGCCCTCTCGGCTGCCCAGCAACGCTATCAGGGCAGCCTGCCTCCGGCGGTGTATCAGGCTCTGGTCAATAACAGCAATCAGCGATTTTCCGCCCAGGCCGTGGACCAGCGCGCCGAAGCGCAATTGCGCAAGAACCTCGCCGATCCAAAACCTGCACTGACGTTTTTCCAGTCGCCTCTGGGCAAGAAAATCGTCGCTGCCGAGTTGCTGGCGACACGTCGCGACCAACTGGCGAAAAATGCCAAAGGCTTGCCAAAGATGCAGGCCAGTGACAGCCGCCTGCTGATCATCGGCCATCTGGCACAAGCGCTGCCTGCTCGCGAGGCCGGCGCGGAAGTCAGCCTGGCGATTGCCGGTGTGGCCGCCGACAGCCTGAGTTCGATGATCCCGGGATTGCTCGGTGCCGGTCAGGCCCAGGGCATGCTCAACGGCCAGCGCCAGCGCCTGATGGACCAGATTGGCAGCGACCTGAACAACACGCTGCTGTATGTCTATCGCGACCTGTCGGACGACGAGCTGGAAGAGTTCGCGACCTTTGCCGAATCGACGCAAGGCCAGGCTTACTATCAGGCAGCATTGGCGGCGATTCGCGCGGGGTTGGCGGTGGGGCAGAGCAATTCGAACCTGAGCCAATGATTATCGGCGCCTGACAGATCGCTATCGCGGGCAAGCCCGCGATGGGGCCATCACTGTCGCTAAGGATTCCGACCCTTGATCCGCTTGGTCAAAAACCCTAAATACTCCTGCCGCATCACCAGTGTTTCATTCGCCAGATGATGCCGCGCCTCAGGCAACATCAGGACCTGCGGCCGATCAAACTTGCCCCGCAACACTTCAAGGTTATGTTCCCAATCCACGGTCATGTCCGCCTGCCCCTGCACGATCAGCGGCCGCCTGGTGCTGACCGGCGCCGCTTCAACGCGTTTGATCCAGCGTGCCAGCGCGCCAACCCAGGCTGTCGGCAGACGCAGCGGCTGCAATGGATCGGCTTGCAGGAACGGCAGAAAGGCCGGGTCGTTGGAGTTCTCGCTGAAGCGGCGGGCGATGGCTTTGACGAAAGGCCTGAGCAAGTAATAGCTCAATTGCGACCAACCCCACGCCCGCGGCCGCACCAACGGTGCCAACAGGATCACCTGACCCTGGGCCGGGCTGCTCGCCCCCGCATTCAACACATGATCGATCACGATCGCCCCACCAGTACTTTGTCCGCACAGGTGCCACGGTTGCGGCAAATCGAGGGATTGCGCCTCGCTGAACAACCCCTGCAGCGTGTCCTGGTACTCGGCGAAATCCTTGATGCTCGCCCGCTCGCCACTGGACAAGCCATGCCCCGGCAGGTCGCAGGCAATCACCGCAAAGCCTTGGTCCAGTGCCCACTCGATCACATGCCGGTAGAGCCCGGTGTGGTCGTAGAAGCCGTGGATGACAAACAGCGTCGCTTTCGCCCGCTCGGGCCACCAGAACTGGCTGACCAGCTCGTATCCATCGACCTCGAAGCGCCCAAGACCGCTGCGCAGCTGACGCGGCGCAAAATCCAGCCCGTAGAACTGCTGGTAGGCCTTCGCCTGAGCCGACAACGGCTGTCCGGCCGCCAGTGGCAGCAAGCTTGCACGTAGAAGATCGGGGTCGAAAGTGGCCGGCATGGACGATTCCAGAGCGTGAAACGGACTTTATAGGCCTGCGATATTCATCTGTCGCGGCAAGCATGGCAAGCTAGCCGACCTTCGAGGACTGAACCGATGCACCCGCCCCTTCGCGCCACCCTGTTTGCCAGCCTGCTCGCCGTGGTGTGTACCGGCGTATTGTGGGCGGCCTACGACTGGTTCCAGGGGCGTTACCTGCGGGCGTTCAGCGAGCACACGGCGATGTTTTCGGGTGATCCGCTGCGTCTTCCCGATGACCTCGCAGGCCCTGGCGCCATCCGCCTGGTGCATTTCTGGGACCCGGCCTGCCCGTGCAACGTCGGCAATCAACAACACTTGACCGAACTGGTCGAGCGCTATGTACCCCATGGCGTGGAATTCTACGCCGTGCAAAAACCCGGTAGCCATGGCCAGTTACCGGGCACCTTGAGCCGCCTGAAAACCATCGACGTCCTGCCCGGATCCGAACAGATCCCCGCCAGCCCGGCCGTGGCGATCTGGGACCGCAGCGGCAAACTGGCCTACTTCGGCCCCTACAGCGAAGGCCTGACCTGCAACTCCGGCAACAGCTTTATCGAACCCATCCTGCAAGCGCTGGATGAAGGCCGTGCGGTGAGTGCCACGCACACACTGGCCGTGGGGTGTTACTGCCCGTGGCCTGTCGATCCGGCGAAGTAAGCAAAGACACGCCAATACGAATCCCTCCTACGGGCGATGCGCCAAACCGGCGCGTCGTGTTACACAGTGGCACCTGGAATCACAATAACAACAAGGAGTCCCCATGAAACGCAGCTTGACCGCTCTCGCGCTGTTGATCGTCGTGCTGGCCGCCGGAGCCGGCTGGTACCTCTACAGTAAGCAGCCGTCACGCCAGGGCATGGTCGAACTGCAACACCTGCAAGGCTCAGTCACCGTGCGCTACGACGAGCGCGGCGTTCCGCATATCCGCGCCGACAACGAAACCGACCTGTATCGCGCACTCGGCTACGTGCATGCCCAGGACCGCTTGTTCCAGATGGAAGTCCTGCGTCGTCTGGCCCGTGGCGAACTGGCCGAGGTGCTCGGACCGAAGCTGCTCGACACCGACAAACTGATGCGCAGCCTGCGCATTCGCGAACGCGCCGAAACCTACTTCGCCAATCTCGACAAACAGTCACCCTCTTTCATCGCCATGCAGGCCTATCTGGACGGCATCAACCAGTATCAGGACAGCCACGCCAAACCCGTGGAGTTCGATGTGCTGGGCATTCCAAAACGCCCGTTCACCGCCCAGGACACCATCAGCATCGCCGGTTACATGGCCTACAGTTTTGCGGCAGCATTTCGTACCGAACCCTTGCTGACGTTCGTGCGCGATCAACTGGGCCCTGACTACCTGAGCGTTTTCGATCTCGACTGGCAGTCCAAAGGCGTGCTCGACGGGACCGCACCTTCCCTGGCCAGCGCCGACTGGAAAGACCTCAACGCCCTCGCCCGCCTGAGCGAACAGGCCTTGGCTGACAACGGCCTGCCCCAGTTCGAGGGCAGTAACGCCTGGGTCGTCGCGGGCAGCCGGACCCAAAGCGGCAAGCCTCTGCTGGCGGGTGATCCGCATATCCGTTTCTCCGCGCCGTCGGTGTGGTACGAAGCGCAGCTCTCGGCGCCGGGCTTTGAACTCTACGGCCACTACCAGGCCTTGATGCCGTTCGCCTCTCTGGGCATGAACAACGACTTCGGCTGGAGCATCACCATGTTCCAGAACGATGACCTCGACCTGATCGCCGAGAAGGTCAACCCGGACAATCCCAATCAGGTCTGGTATCGCGGCAAGTGGGTGGACATGGTCACCAGCGAACAGAAGATTGCGGTCAAGGGCCAGGAACCGGTGACGCTGGTACTGCGTCAATCGCCCCACGGCCCAATCGTCAACGATGCCTTGGGCAGCGGCGTCGGCAAGACACCGATTGCCATGTGGTGGGCGTTTCTCGAAAGCCAGAACCCGATCCTGGACGGTTTCTACCAGCTCAACCGCGCCGACACCCTGGCCAAGGCCCGCAGTGCCGCAGCAAAAATCCAGGCACCGGGCCTGAACGTTGTATGGGCCAATGCCAAGGGTGACATCGGCTGGTGGGCGGCGGCGCAACTGCCGAAACGCCCGGCGGGTGTACGCCCATGGTTCATCCTCGACGGCAGCACCGCCGAGGCCGACAAGGATGGCTTCTACCCGTTCAGCGCCAACCCTCAGGAAGAAAACCCGGCGCGGGGCTACATCGTATCGGCCAACTTCCAGCCGGTGTCGCCGACCGGCATGGAGATTCCCGGCTATTACAACCTTGCCGATCGTGGTCAGCAGCTCAATCGCCAGCTCGGCGACAAAGCCGTGAAATGGGACCTGGAAAACAGCCAGAAACTGCAGTTGGGCACTACCACCGCCTACGGCCCGCGCTTGTTGGCGCCGCTGCTGCCGGTGTTGCGCGAAGTGCTGAGCGACCCCGCCGAACTCAAACTGGTGGAGCAACTGGCCCAGTGGAAAGGCGACTACCCGCTCGATTCCACCAGCGCCACGCTGTTCAACCAGTTGCTGTTCAATCTGGCTGACGCGACGATGCACGATGAGCTGGGCAACGAATTCTTCGAAACGCTGCTTTCGACCCGGGTGATCGACGCCGCACTCCCCCGCCTGGCCGCCAGCGCCGATTCACCGTGGTGGGACAACCGCAGTACCCTCGGCAAGGAAGCCCGCGCCGACACGGTGAAGGCCGCCTGGCAAGCCAGCCTCACACACCTCAAGAGCACCCTCGGCGCAGACGCCTCGCAATGGCGGTGGGGTAGCGCGCACACCTTGACCCATGGTCATCCGCTGGGCCAACAAAAGCCGCTGGACCTGGTCTTCAACGTCGGCCCCTTCGCCGCCCCCGGCAGCCATGAAGTGCCGAACAACCTCTCGGCGAAGATTGGCCCGGCACCCTGGCCCGTCACCTACGGCCCTTCGACCCGGCGCCTGATCGACTTCGCCGACCCGGCCCACAGCCTGACCGTTAACCCGGTTGGCCAGAGCGGTGTAGTGTTCGACAATCACTATGATGATCAAGCCGAGGCCTACATCGAAGGGATGTATTTCCAGGCGCATCTCAATGATGAAGAAGTCACGGCCAATACGCGCAGTACGTTGAAGCTGTTGCCGGCGCGGGCTGCTCAGTAATTTTGCATTGGCTGGACCGGCCTCTTCGCGAGCAAGCCCGCTCCCACATTGGAACGCGATCTCATGTGGGAGCGGGCTTGCTCGCGAAGAGGCCCTCACAGGCAACAAAAATGTCAGCTCAAACCATCGCCGCAAAATTCAACCTGAACTGCTGCGGCGTCACCCCCAATCTGCGATTGAACACACTGCGCATGTGCTGGGCATCGCGGAAACCGCACTGATAGGCCACGGTCTTGAGCGGCGCACGCGTGCTTTCGAGCATCACCCGCGCCGCATCGACCCGCGCGCGCTCGACGAACTCGGCCGGGGTGATTTTCGCTTCCCTGGCAAACACCCGGGAAAAATTGCGCGCACTCATGTTGGCCGCATTGGCCAGGTCAGCGATGGCTAAATCGCCCGTCAGGTTGGCCAGCACGTAATGCTGGACCATCGCCACCGCCGAAGTCGGTTCGGCGTGGGGCGTGAGGAACGGGCTGAACTGCGACTGTCCGCCCGAACGCTGGGTGAACACCACCAGCCGCTTGGCGACATTCAGTGCCACTTCCGGCCCGTGATCCCGGCCCAATAGATACAACGACAGATCGATCCCCGCTGTGACCCCGGCCGAGGTGAACAGATCGCCGTCCTCAACGTACAGACGATCCGCTTCCACCCGGGACGAGGGACACAGCGCCGCCAGATCCGATGCGTCCTGCCAATGCGTGGTGACCGTGCGCCCCTCCAGCAACCCCGCCCGTGCGAGCATGAAGGCGCCGTTGCAGATCGAGCCAAACCGTTGCGCCCGCCCGCAGGCCCCGCGCAGCCAGGTGTCGAACGCCACGCCGAAACTCATGAACGGCAATTGCGGCCCGCCAGCCACCAACAACAAGTCGTACGCCTCGAGCGCTTCGCTGAAATGCCGATGGGCATTGAGTGCCAAACCGTTGGAGCACGCCATTATCCCGTGCTCGACGCCGATCACCTCCAGCCGATAGTGATCCTGCGGGGCAAGGAATCGATTGGCCTCGGAAAACACATCCATGGGCCCGGTGACATCCAGCGACTGGACGCCGGCGAAGACCACGATGGCGATGGTTTTACTCATGACGTGAATCGCCTCCTTTGGATCTGATTGCACCGTCCCTTTGTAGGAGCGAGCTTGCTCGCGATGGACGTGAGGACACCGCGTTCATTCAGGCAGCCAGCGTCATCGTTGACCGCCATCGCGAGCAGACTCTCTCCTACAGGGGCTGCATGCACCCTAGCCAATCCAGCTCCAACAAGCGAGGTTGGCGCGATATGCATGCTCATTGGCCGGGATCGCAGCCATGGCGCGATTGTCCGGTTTCGAGGGGCGGAACAGACTGAAACCCTCAGCGCCACCCAGGCGTTCACGACGAGGAAAACTCCATGAGCACCACCATCGCCGGCATCAGGATCCCCGACAGCGCGCTGGCCAAGGCCACCACCGAATACATCCGTGACATCGAATCGGACCTGCTCTACCACCACTCACGTCGGGTATTCCTGTTCGGCGCCCTGAGCGGTGAGCGCAAGCAATTGGCCTACAACCCGGAGTTGCTGTACGTCGGCGCGATGTTCCACGACCTGGGCCTGGTGGAGGGTCACCGAAACGACAACGAGCGCTTCGAAGTCGATGGAGCCAATGCGGCAGCCGCATTTCTCAAGCCTTACGGGCTGAGCGACGACGATATCGAACAGGTCTGGCTATCGATTGCGCTGCACACCACACCGGGCGTTCCTCAGCACTTGCGACCCACCGTGGCACTGGTAACGGCTGGAGTCGAGATGGACGTGCTGGGCATGGACTACGCGGCGTTCTCCAGCGTGCAGCGCGAAGCGGTGGTGCATGCGCATCCACGGGGCGAGGGGTTCAAGGAGTGCATCATCTGCGCGTTTGCCGATGGCTTGCGTCATCGTCCACAGACTACGTTCGGGAATGTGAAGACGGATGTGCTGGTGGATCAGGAACCGGGATTCAAGCCGATGAATTTCGTCGAGGTCATTCGCCGATCTCCGTGGATCGCATAAACAAATGTGGGAGCGGGCTTGCTCGCGAATGCAGTGTGTCAGGCGACTATGATGTCGGCTGACACTCCCTCTTCGCGAGCAAGCCCGCTCCCACATATGGACCGGGTTGGCCACAAAGTTGTGGTCAACCCGACTTCAGGCTCAAGCCGCTTCCGGTGCCTGCGCGCGACGCACGTCCGGTTGCTTCCACGAATCAGCGGCAGCTTCTTCGATCGCTTGCTGGATCGCACGCTTGCGGCTTTCTTCGGCGCGACGGCTGAAGAACCAGACCAGGAAGGTCACGATCGACACCGCCAACAGGATCAGACTGGCCACGGCGTTGATCTCGGGCTTCACGCCCAGACGTACCGCCGAGAACACTTCCATCGGCAGGGTCGTGGACCCCGGGCCCGACACGAAGCTCGCCAGCACCAGGTCATCCAGCGACAGGGCGAACGACATCATGCCGCCGGCCGCCAATGACGGCGCGATCATCGGGATGGTGATCAGGAAGAACACCTTCCACGGTTTCGCGCCCAGGTCCATGGCCGCCTCTTCGATGGACAGGTCCAGCTCGCGCAAGCGCGCCGAAACCACCACCGCCACATAGGCCGCACAGAACGTGGTGTGGGCGATCCAGATGGTGACGATGCCGCGCTCCTGCGGCCAGCCGATCATCTGCGCCATGGCCACGAACAGCAGCAACAGCGACAGACCGGTGATCACCTCAGGCATCACCAGCGGCGCGGTGACCAGGCCACCGAACAGGGTACGGCCCTTGAAGCGGGTAATACGCGTCAACACGAACGCCGCCAGGGTACCCAGAGCCACCGCCGCCACCGCCGTGTAGCAGGCGATTTCCAGCGAGCGCACCACCGACCCCATCAGTTGCGAGTTGTCGAGCAGGCCGACGTACCACTTGATCGACCAGCCGCCCCACACCGTCACCAGTTTCGAGGCGTTGAACGAGTAGATCACCAGGATCAGCATCGGCAGGTAGATGAACAACAGACCCACTACCAGCATCAGGCTGGAGAAACGGAAGCGCTTCATTCTTTACCCTCCATTTCCTTGGCCTGACTGCGGTTGAACAGGATGATCGGCACAATCAGGATCGCCAGCATCACCACCGCCAGGGCAGACGCCACCGGCCAGTCACGGTTGTTGAAGAACTCTTGCCAGAGCACTTTACCGATCATCAGGGTTTCCGGGCCGCCAAGCAGTTCCGGAATCACGAACTCACCCACCACCGGGATGAACACCAGCATGCAGCCGGCGATGATGCCGTTTTTCGACAGCGGCACGGTGATTTTCCAGAAGCTGTTGAAGGTGCTCGAACCCAGGTCGGACGCGGCTTCCAGCAGGCTCTGGTCGTGCTTCACCAGGTTGGCGTACAGCGGCAGGATCATGAACGGCAGGTAGGAATAAACCACACCGATGTAGACCGCCAGGTTGGTGTTGAGGATCTGCAGCGGCTCGTCGATCAAGCCCATGCTCATCAGGAAACCGTTGAGCAGGCCGTTGTTGCTGAGGATGCCCATCCACGCATACACGCGGATCAGGATCGCGGTCCAGGTCGGCATCATGATCAGCAGCACCAGCACCGTCTGCACTTCCTTGCGGGCAACGGAGATGCCGTAGGCCATCGGGTAGCCGATCAGCAGGCAGAGGATGGTGCTGAACAGCGCCATCTTCAACGAGCCGAGGTAAGCGGCGATGTACAGCTCGTCACCGGCCAGCATCGCGTAGTTGCCCAAGTTAAGCAGCAACTGCAGCTTCTGCTCGGCGTAGCTGTAGATTTCGGTGTAGGGAGGAATGGCCACGTCCGCTTCGGCGAAGCTGATCTTCAAAACGATGAAGAACGGCAGCATGAAGAACAGGAACAGCCAGATGAAGGGAACCCCGATGACCATCTGACGGCCACCGGGAATTATTCGATTGAGTCGACGCTTGAATTTGCGCATGTTCATGAGCGGAGCACCACGCCGCTGTCGTCTTCCCAGTACACGTAGACCTGATCACCCCAGGTCGGACGCTGCCCGCGACGTTCGGCGTTGGCCACGAACGACTGCACCAGCTTGCCGCTTGGCAGTTCGACGTAGAACACCGAGTGCCCGCCCAGGTAGGCGATGTCGTGCACCTTGCCGCTGGACCAGTTGTACTGGCAGGTCGGCATGTCGGCGGTGACCAGCAGTTTTTCAGGACGGATCGCATAGGTGACCGACTTGTCCTGCACCGAAGTGCTGATGCCGTGGCCGACGTAGATCTGACGATCCAGGTCTTTGCAGGTAATGATCGCGTGGCCTTCGGCATCGTCGATCACTTCGCCTTCGAAGATGTTCACGTTACCGATGAATTCACAGACCAGGCGGCTGGTCGGGGTTTCGTAGATGTCGATCGGGCTGCCGATCTGGGCGATCCAGCCCAGGTGCATGATCGCGATACGCTCGGCCATGGTCATGGCCTCTTCCTGGTCGTGGGTCACCATGACGCAGGTTACGCCGACACGCTCGATGATCTCCACCAGCTCCAGCTGCATTTGCGAGCGCAGTTTCTTGTCCAGTGCGCCCATCGGTTCGTCGAGCAGCAGCAGCTTCGGTCGCTTGGCCAGGGAACGGGCCAGGGCCACACGCTGACGCTGGCCGCCGGACAACTGATGCGGCTTGCGCTTGGCGTACTGGCTCATCTGTACCAGCTTGAGCATTTCGGCGACGCGGGCGTCGATTTCAGCGTTCGGAATCTTGTCCTGCTTGAGGCCGAAAGCGATGTTCTGCGCCACGGTCATGTGCGGGAACAGGGCATAGGACTGGAACATCATGTTGATCGGCCGCTCGTAGGGCGGCATGTCAGTGATGTCTACGCCATCGAGGAAAATGCGCCCCTCCGTGGGCCGTTCGAAACCTGCAAGCATGCGCAGCAATGTGGACTTGCCCGATCCCGAGCCGCCGAGCAGGGCGAAGATCTCACCCTTCTTGATTTCCAGGGACACGTCGTCCACGGCAATCGTCTCGTCGAACTTCTTCGTGACCCGGTCGATTTTGACCAGCACCTGTTTAGGTTGCTGGTCGCCCTCGAGGGCTTTCTTATAGGCGCCGGAGGCAACTGCCATTTACGAAACTCCCAAAAAAAAAGAGTGCAGTTCGCTCAAGGTGAGCCAACCTTGGATAGTTTGAGCCTTGAAGCTATTTACCCGACTTGACCTTGGTCCAGCTGCGGGTCATCAAACGTTGAATATTCGGCGGTAACTCGACCGACACGTAGGTCTTGTCGAGTACCTCTTGGGGCGGATAAACCGCTTCATCGGTGCGAATGGACTGTTCCATCAGCTTGTCCGACCCGGGGTTCGGGTTGGCGTAGCCGACGTAATCACTGACCTGAGCGATGACCTCAGGCTTGAGCAAATAGTTGATGAAGGCGTGAGCCTGCTTGACGTTGGCCGAGTCCTTCGGAATCGCCAGCATGTCGAACCAGAGCGCGCCGCCTTCTTTCGGGATCGAGTAGGCGATGTTCACACCTTTCTTGGCTTCTTCGGCGCGGTTCTTGGCCTGGAAGATGTCGCCGGAGAAACCGATCGCCACGCAGATATCGCCGTTGGCCAGATCCGCGATGTACTTGGATGAGTGGAAGTAGGTCACGTAAGGGCGCACGGCAAGCAACTTGGCGGTGGCCTTTTCGTAATCCTTGGGATCAGTGCTGTTAGCGTTCAGGCCCATGTAGTTGAGCACTGTCGGCATCATTTCATCGGCGGAATCGAGGAACGCGACGCCACAGCTTTGCAGCTTCTTGATGTTCTCCGGCTCGAACAGCACGCCCCACGAATCAATCGTATCGACGCCCAGCACAGCCTTGACCTTGTCGACGTTGTAGCCGATGCCGTTGGTGCCCCACAGGTACGGCACGGCGTACAGATTGCCCGGATCGTTCTGCTCCAGACGCTTGAGCAGCACCGGGTCGAGGTTCGAATAGTTCGGCAGCTGCGACTTGTCGAGCTTCTGGAAAGCTCCGGCCTTGATCTGCTTGCCGAGGAAGTGGTTGGACGGCACGACCACGTCGTAGCCGGTACGCCCGGCCAGCAACTTGCCTTCCAGGGTTTCGTTGGAATCGAAAACGTCATAAACCGGCTTGATCCCGGTCTCTTTCTGGAAGTCCGCCAGGGTGGTCTCGCCGATGTAGTCCGACCAGTTATAAATATGCACGGTACCGGCGGCCTGGACACTGACGGCCATCGTCAGCCCGGCGCCCACCAGCATGGCATTGCGTAACAAAGAAAAAACAGGCACGTGGAGGTCCTCTGAAATTAGTTGGGCCCAAGTTGCCCCGCGCTACATGACAACCGTGGTTGCCCGGCAACAAAACCGGCGCGCAACTTACCCTCGAAAAACCGTTCCAGCAAAACTTTTATACAGACCCTTGTAGGAGCGAGCCTGCTCGCGATGGTCGTCAACGATGACGCGGGGTGCCTGACACCCCGCGGTGCTCTCAGGTTCATCGCGAGCAAGCTCGCTCCTACAGGGTTTTACTTATTTACCCGATTTAATCTTGGTCCAGCTGCGGGTCATGATCCGCTGGGTCGCGGCCGGTAAGTCGGCAATCGCGTACAGCTTGGCCAGCACGTCCGCTGGCGGGTAGATGCCTGGGTCAGCAGTGATTTCTTTATCAACCAACGGCGTGGCGGCCGCGTTACCGTTCGGGAAGCGTACGGCGTTGGTGATTTCAGCCATGATTTCCGGCTTCTGCAGGAAGGTCATGAACTTGTAGGCGCCCTCGACGTTTTCGGCATCCTTAGGGATGGCGACCATGTCGTAGAAGCTGCCGGCACCTTCTTTCGGAATGTTGTAGCTGACTTTCACCTTGTCACCGGCTTCTTCCGCGCGGGACTTGGCCTGGTAGATGTCACCCGAGTAACCCACGGCCACACAGATGTTGCCGTTGGCAAGGTCAGAGATGTACTTGGACGAGTGGAAGTAACCTACCGAAGGGCGGATTTTCAGGAACAGCGCTTCGGCTTCGGCCAGTTGTTTCTTGTCCTGACTGTCGGTTGGATAGCCCAGATAGTGCAACGCCACCGGGATCATCTCGGTTGGCGAATCGAGGAAACTGATACCGCAGGATTTCAACTTCGCGGCGTTTTCAGGTTTGAACAGCAGATCCCAGGAGTTGGTCGGTGCGTCGGCACCCAGTGCTGCCTTGACCTTCTCGGCGTTGAAGCCGATACCGATCGAACCCCACATGTACGGGAAGGCGTGCTCGTTGCCCGGGTCGCTCACGGAAACGGCCTTGAGCAGGTCGGTGTTCAGGTTCTTCCAGTTAGGCAGCTTGGACTTGTCCAGCTTCTGGTAGACGCCAGCCTTGATCTGCTTGGCCAGGAAGTTGTTCGACGGTACAACGATGTCGTAACCGGACTTGCCTGCCAGCAACTTGGCTTCCAGGGTTTCGTTGCTGTCGAAGACGTCATAGACAACCTTGATGCCCGACTCGTCTTCAAACTTCTTGACGGTGTCCGGTGCGATGTAGTCGGACCAGTTGTACACGTGCAGTACTTTGTCATCGGCCTGAACCGCGCCCGCCATCAAACCCATCACGGACATGGCAAGCAGAGTCTTGCCAGCGAGCTTTTTACCTAGTGCCTTCATGCGTAATGCTCCAAATTTTTCTTTTTTGAACCACTTGTTCAGCGGCCGAACCCGGGCAACTGGAACCGCGGCTAGTCTGGCAAGATCCACATCGGTCTTTCAAGGAAACGGTCATGCTTTCTGACAGTTCTGAGCGAAAGTTCCAACTTCATATGCAGAACTTCGGACTTCCGCTCAGAGCCTAGCACTTAGCCCTACAATGCACTCAGGGTCAGGTCAAGACACTTGCGAGCCTTGGTCACCAGTTCATCGATTTCCGCCGGTGTAATCACCAGTGGCGGAGCGATGATCATGGTGTCGCCGACGGCGCGCATGATCAGGCCGTTGTCGAAGCAGAACTGGCGGCAGATCATGCCGACGCCCTTGCCCTCGTAACGCTTGCGCGTGGCCTTGTCCTGGACCAGTTCGATGGCCCCCAACAAACCCACCCCGCGAACTTCACCCACCAGCGGGTGATCGTTCAGTTCCCGCAGGCGCTTTTGCAAATACGGTGCCGTTTCTGCATGAACGCGCTCGATAATTTTCTCGTCGCGCATGATGCGGATGTTTTCCAGCGCCACCGCAGCTGCCACCGGGTGACCGGAGTAAGTGAAGCCGTGGTTGAAATCACCGCCTTCGTTCAGGACTTCCACCACTTCGTCACGCACGATCAGGCCGCCCATCGGGATGTAGCCCGAGGTCAGGCCTTTGGCGATGGTCATCATGTCTGGCTTGAGGCCGTAGAAATCGCTGCCGAACCACTCGCCGGTACGACCGAAACCGCAAATCACTTCGTCAGCCACGAACAGGATGTCGTACTTGGCGAGGATTTCCTTGATGCGCGGCCAGTAGGTGTCTGGCGGAATGATCACGCCACCGGCACCCTGGATCGGCTCGGCTATAAAGGCTCCGACATTGTCGACACCGACTTCCAGAATCTTTTCTTCCAGCTGATTGGCCGCCCACACACCGAATTCTTCCGGGGTCATGTCGCCGCCTTCGGCGAACCAGTACGGCTGGGCAATGTGGACGATGCCCGGGATCGGCAAGTCGCCCTGTTCATGCATGTACGTCATGCCACCCAGGCTCGCGCCGGCCACGGTGGAACCGTGATAGCCGTTCTTGCGGCTGATGATGACTTTCTTGTTCGGCTGGCCCTTGATCGCCCAATAGTGACGAACCATGCGCAGCATGGTGTCGTTGCCTTCAGAGCCGGAACCGGTGAAGAACACATGGTTCATGCCTTGCGGCGCGATGTCGGCGATGGCTTTGGCCAGTTCCAGTACCGGCGGGTGCGCCGTCTGGAAGAACAGGTTGTAGTAAGGCAGCTCGCGCATCTGTTTGCTGGCGGCATCGGCCAGTTCATCGCGACCATAACCAATTGCGACACACCACAGGCCGGCCATGCCGTCGAGGATCTTGTTGCCTTCGCTGTCCCAGAGGTAAACGCCCTTGGCGTTGGTGATGATCCGCGGGCCTTTCTCTTTCAGCTGCTTGAAGTCGCTGAACGGAGCCAGGTGGTGATCGTTGCTCAGGGTTTGCCATTCACGGGTTTGCGGGTTGTTGTTGGTCATGTGAATCTCCTAAAAAAAATCAGGTGAAGGCGCCGCTCGACTGCGGCGGCGCCCGGCGCATCAGACGGCAAAGAGCAGGAATTCCCTTTCCCACGAACTGATCACGCGCTTGAAGTTTTCATGCTCGGCCCGCTTGACCGCGACGTAGCCAGTGATGAAATTTTTGCCAAGGTAACGCTCGATGGTCGCGCTGTTTTCCATGCGTTCCAGCGCGTCTTCGATGGTCAGGGGCAGGCGCAGGTTGCGGCGTTCATAGCCACGCCCTACCACAGGCGCACTCGGATTCAGGCCTTCGACCATGCCGATGTACCCGCAGAGCAGGCTCGCGGCAATCGCCAGGTACGGGTTGGCATCGGCGCCCGGCAGGCGGTTTTCCACCCGACGGTTCTGCGGCCCGGCATCCGGAACCCGCAGGCCCACGGTGCGGTTCTCTTCGCCCCACTCCACGTTCACCGGCGCCGAGGTATCGGGCAGGAAGCGGCGGAACGAGTTGACGTTCGGAGCGAACAGCGGCAACAGTTCGGGAATGAGTTTCTGCAAGCCACCGATGTGGTGCAGGAACAACTGGCTCATGGTCCCGTCTTCATTGGAGAAGATGTTCTTGCCGGTCTCGATGTCGATGATGCTCTGGTGCAAGTGCATGGCACTGCCCGGCTCGCCGGTCATCGGCTTGGCCATGAAGGTCGCGGCCACGTCGTGTTTGAGCGCGGCTTCGCGCATGGTGCGCTTGAACACCAGGATCTGGTCGGCCAGGGACAGGGCATCGCCGTGACGGAAGTTGATTTCCATCTGCGCCGTGCCGTCCTCGTGGATCAGCGTGTCGAGGTCCAGGTCCTGCAGTTCGCACCAGTCGTAGACGTCTTCGAACAGCGGATCGAATTCGTTCGCAGCTTCAATGGAGAACGACTGGCGACCGGTTTCCGGGCGACCGGAGCGGCCGATCGGCGGCTGCAGCGGGTAATCCGGGTCGTCACTGCGCTTGGTCAGATAAAACTCCATTTCCGGCGCCACGATGGGCTGCCAGCCTTTGTCGGAATAGAGTTTCAGGACTTTCTTGAGTACGTTGCGCGGCGACAGCTCGATCGGGTTGCCTTGCTTGTCGTAGGTATCGTGGATAACGATGGCGGTCGGCTCGATGGCCCATGGCACCACGTAGACGGCGTCGGCGTCCGGCTTGCAGACCATGTCGATGTCAGCCGGATCGAGCAGTTCGTAATAGATGTCGTCTTCGACGTAATCGCCGGTCACGGTCTGCAGCAGAACGCTTTCTGGCAGGCGCATGCCTTTTTCGGCGATGAATTTGTTGGTCGGCGAAATCTTGCCCCGGGTAATCCCGGTCAAGTCGGCGATCATGCATTCGACTTCTGTGATCTTGTGGTTTTTCAACCAATCGGTGAGCTGGTCGAGGTTGTTACTCATAAATGCTTCTAGGCTTGAGTTGTCTGACCCTTTTAAGGTCAGGCGTTGTTTGACGCATCGGCGTCGCGTTGTAGAGCGTTTCTGCGGCAGATTATGGTGTTTGCCAACACTGCCGCAGAAGCCGAGCGTGCAGAATCACGAGCGATGCCCCGAACGATGGTCAGGCCGCTATTGTGAATCGGTTCTATATTGAATGGAGTAACCGTAATGGGGGTGCCATCGCGACCGTCCAGAATATCGGACGGGGACGGTTGAACCGTCGCGGATGGGAGGATCACCGCAAGCGCCGAGACCACGGAACGGACGGTCGTGTCATCACTGATGTGATAAACATGCCGACCGAGCTGTCTTGAGCAGTCGGTGACGCCGATTATCGGCAGGCGAGACATGAAGCACCCCGGTATTATTGCTGTTATGGGTTTGATTCGAGCTTAGCCTTGTTCATTTTTTTACACAACACCCCCGTAAAAAATACAACACGGCCCGCTCAAGCTCGCGGCCGCCAATACGTCCAGCGGAGTAAAATCGCCCCAAAGTGCCTCAAAAAAGCCACACGAGCGCTTTTTTAGGGCAAAAAAGGCCTCGCTTGACTTCGGCATGCCGTTCGGGTTGACTGAAACCAGAAAAGATCAATGATTGATATTTTTAACAACAAAGGTGTTGCATCATGTCGGTACCCCCGCGTGCCGTTCAGCTTAACGAAGCGAACGCGTTCCTTAAGGAACATCCTGAGGTTCTGTACGTTGACCTTCTGATTGCGGATATGAATGGTGTGGTGCGCGGCAAGCGCATCGAACGCACCAGCCTCCACAAGGTTTACGAGAAAGGCATCAACCTGCCGGCCTCTCTATTTGCTCTGGATATCAACGGCTCGACGGTGGAAAGCACCGGCCTGGGCCTGGACATCGGTGATGCTGACCGAATCTGCTATCCAATCCCCGATACCCTGTGCAACGAGCCATGGCAGAAGCGCCCGACCGCGCAACTGTTGATGACCATGCACGAACTCGAAGGCGAGCCATTCTTCGCCGACCCGCGTGAAGTTCTGGCCAATGTGGTGCGCAAGTTCGACGAAATGGGCCTGACCATCTGCGCCGCGTTCGAACTGGAGTTCTACCTGATCGACCAGGAGAACGTGAACGGTCGTCCGCAACCACCTCGCTCGCCGGTTTCCGGCAAACGTCCGCACTCGACCCAGGTCTACCTGATCGACGACCTCGACGAATACGTCGACTGCCTCCAGGACATTCTGGAAGGTGCCAAAGAGCAAGGCATTCCGGCCGACGCCATCGTCAAGGAAAGTGCCCCGGCGCAGTTCGAAGTGAACCTGCACCACGTGGCCGATCCGATCAAGGCCTGCGACTACGCGGTCCTGCTCAAGCGCCTGATCAAGAACATCGCCTACGACCATGAAATGGACACCACCTTCATGGCCAAGCCTTACCCAGGCCAGGCGGGTAATGGTCTGCACGTCCACATCTCGATTCTCGACAAAGACGGCAAGAACATTTTTGCCAGCGAGGATCCCGAGCAGAACGCCGCACTGCGTCACGCGATCGGCGGTGTGCTCGAGACCCTACCGGCGCAGATGGCTTTCCTCTGCCCGAACGTCAACTCCTACCGTCGTTTCGGCGCACAGTTCTACGTGCCGAACTCGCCGTGCTGGGGCCTGGACAACCGTACCGTAGCGATTCGCGTGCCTACCGGTTCTGCCGATGCCGTGCGCATCGAACACCGTGTGGCCGGCGCCGATGCCAACCCGTACCTGCTGATGGCTTCGGTCCTGGCAGGCGTGCACCACGGTCTGGTCAACAAGATCGAGCCTGGCGCTCCGGTCGAAGGCAACAGCTACGAGCAAAATGAGCAAAGCCTGCCGAACAACCTGCGTGATGCGCTGCGCGAGCTGGACGACAGCGAAGTCATGGCCAAGTACATCGATCCGAAATACATCGATATCTTCGTGGCCTGTAAAGAGAGCGAGCTGGAGGAGTTCGAACACTCCATCTCCGACCTCGAGTACAACTGGTACCTGCATACCGTTTAATCGGGTGCAGTAAAAAGACGCCGCCGGCTTCACAGCCTGCGGCGTTTTTTTATGGCCGCCTGCGGCGGATCGCTGGCAAGCCAGCTCCCACAGGGTTCGTTGTCGACCACAAATCGGGTGTACGAAACCAATCCCTGTGGGAGCGGGCTTGCCCGCGAAGGTGTCCGGGCAGACAACACACAACCCGACTCGTACAATGCCCCCTGCCCCGCAGGAGACTTCAATGACACGCGTAGCCACCCCCCGCAAACCCCGTGCCCGCAGCCAGGCGCGGATCGATTCGATACTCGATGCGGCCCGCACATTGCTGGCGGCCGAGGGCGTGGCCAGTCTGTCGATCTACAGCGTCGCCGAGCGCGCGGAGATCCCGCCCTCCTCGGTCTACCACTTTTTCGCCAGCGTCCCGGCGTTGCTCGAAGCCTTGACCGCCGACGTCCATGCGGCCTTCCGCGCGTGCCTGCAAGCACCCATCAATCATCACGCCCTCGGCAGCTGGCGCGATCTGTCGCGCCTGGTGGAACAACGCATGCTGGACATCTACGCAGAGGACGCCGCCGCCCGCCAACTGATCCTCGCCCAGCACGGCCTGACCGAAGTCACTCAGGCTGACCGCCAGCACGACCTCGAACTGGGCGAGCTGATGCACAAGCTGTTCGATCACCACTTCGTGCTGCCGACGCTGCCGGATGATGTCGATGTGTTCGCCCTGGCCATGGAGCTTGGCGACCGGGTGTATGCGCGCTCGGTGCAGCAGCACGGGCAGATTACGCCGCGCATGGCCGAGGAAGGGATGCGGGTGTTTGATGCTTATGTGGGGCTTTATCTGCCGCCATACCTGCCCAAGCGCGGCATTCCATCCTGAGATTTTTATTGGTCACGCCGACCTCTTCGCGAGCAAGCCCGCTCCCACAGGGGAATGCATTCCAGATGTGAGAGCGGGCTTGCTCGCGACGGCCGCGCCGCGAATACCGCTGATACACATGCACAAAAACCCCGAAGGGCTCAATCCCTTCGGGGTTGTTGTTTACGCATGTGACTTACAACTTGGCGATCGACACCTCGGTGGATTTCACAAACGCGATCACTTCACTGCCCACCGCCAGTTCCAGCTCTTTCACCGAGCGCGTGGTGATCACCGAAGTGACGATGCCAGAAGCGGTCTGCACGTCGATTTCCGACAGCACGTCGCCGAGGACGATTTCCTTGATGGAGCCTTTGAACTGGTTGCGAACGTTGATGGCCTTGATAGTCATGATGTTGATTCCTGTCGTTGGGTAAGACTTGAGTTATTGAGCCCAACGCAATTGCGTAGGCAAGGGTGAAACAGGTTCCGGCTCCGGTGGTTGGCCGGGCAGCGCCAGCACGCGATTGAGGACTTCGGTTTCCAGCGCCGCCAGCCGGTGGGAGCCGCGCACTCGAGGGCGCGGCAGTTCCACGTGCAGGTCGAGGCCGACTTCACCGTCTTCGATCAGGATCACCCGATCGGCAATCGCCACCGCTTCACTGACGTCATGGGTCACCAGCAACACCGTGAAGCCGTGCTGCTGCCAGAGCCGTTCGATCAGTTGCTGCATTTCAATTCGGGTCAGGGCATCCAGCGCACCCAGGGGTTCGTCGAGCAACAGCAGGCGCGGCTGATGAATCAACGCACGGGCCAAAGCCACGCGTTGCTTCTGTCCACCGGACAACGCTGCCGGCCACTCGTTGGCGCGGTCGGCCAGGCCCACCGCGTCCAAGGCTTCAAGCGCTTGCGGCCGCCAGTTGCCCTTGAGTCCCAGACCGACGTTGTCGATGATCTTTTTCCAGGGCAGCAAACGCGCCTCCTGGAACATCAGCCGTGTGTCCTCCCGCGCGTCGCTCAATGGCGCGGCACCGGCGAGCAACTCGCCGCCGGTTGGTTGGTCGAGGCCGGCGAGCAATCGCAGCAAGGTACTTTTGCCGCAGCCACTGCGACCGACCACGGCGACAAACTGGCCCGCCGGAATGTGCAAGTCGATTTCGCGCAGCACCTGCCGCGAGCCAAAGGTTTTTTGCAGCTTGCGCACCGCCAGCGGAATGCCGCGCAGCAGGCGTGGAGGTTGTTCCGCGATCATGCCGCACCTCCCTTGGCAACCTGATACGCCGGGTGCCAGCGCAGCCACACACGCTCAAGTCCACGGGCCGCGAGGTCGGCCAGTTTGCCGAGCACCGCGTACAGCAGAATCGCCAGCACCACCACGTCGGTCTGCAAGAACTCCCGGGCATTCATCGCCAGATAACCGATACCGGAACTGGCGGAGATGGTTTCCGCGACGATCAACGTCAACCACATGAAGCCCAGGGCAAAGCGCACGCCAACCAGAATCGAAGGCAGCGCCCCCGGCAGGATCACCTGCCAGAACAGGCTGAAACCCGTCAGGCCATAACTGCGCGCCATCTCCACCAATGCCGGGTCGACGTTGCGGATGCCGTGATAGGTGTTGAGGTAAATCGGGAACAACGTGCCCAGCGCCACCAGGAAAATCTTCGCCGACTCGTCGATGCCGAACCACAGGATCACCAGCGGAATCAGCGCCAGGTGTGGCACGTTGCGGATCATCTGCACCGAACTGTCGAGCAGGCGTTCGCCCCACTTCGACAGGCCGGTGATAAAACCCAGGATCAAACCGATGCCGCCACCGATGGTGAAGCCCAGCGCGGCACGCCAGCCACTGATCGCCAGGTGCGTCCAGATTTCGCCGCTGCGCACCAGGCTCACGCCAGCTTCGATCACGGCAACCGGCGCCGGCAAAATCCGTGTCGACAACCAGCCCGCCGACACACTCAACTGCCACACCGCCAGCAACAACACCGGCAACGCCCAAGGCGCGAGACTGTGGATGATTTTCTTCATGACCGCGCCTCAGCTCTGGGACGCGGCTTTGGGCAGAATGTCGTTGGCGACCATCTCGCCGAACGGACTCACGTAGCCCGCACTTTTCGGCAGTTCAGGACGCTCGACATCGAGGTGCGGGAACAGCAGTTCGGCGACTCGGTACGACTCTTCCAGGTGTGGATAACCGGAGAAAATAAAGGTGTCGATGCCGAGGTCCGCGTACTCCTTCACGCGGGCGGCCACGGTCGGGCCATCGCCCACCAGCGCCGTACCGGCACCGCCACGCACCAGGCCGACACCGGCCCACAGGTTCGGGCTGACTTCCAGGTTGTCGCGGCTGCCGCCATGCAATGCGGCCATGCGTTGCTGACCGACCGAATCGAAGCGCGCCAGCGACGCCTGGGCACGAGCGATGGTGTCGTCGTCAAGATGGGAGATCAGTCGATCCGCGGCTTTCCAGGCTTCATCGTTGGTTTCGCGCACAATCACGTGCAGGCGAATGCCAAAGCGCACGGTGCGTCCGAGCTTCGCGGCCTTGGCGCGGACCTGTTCGATTTTTTCCGCCACGGCGGCCGGCGGCTCGCCCCAGGTCAGGACCATTTCCACCTGTTCGGCAGCCAGGTCTTGCGCGGCATCCGAAGAGCCACCGAAGTACAGCGGCGGGCGCGGCTGCTGGATCGGTGGATAGAGCAGTTTCGCGCCCTTCACGCTGATGTGCTGGCCGTCGTAATCAACGGTTTCGCCTTCCAGCACGCGGCGCCAGATACGGGTGAACTCCACAGAAGCCTGGTAGCGCTCTTCGTGGCTAAGGAACAGACCATCGCCGGCCAACTCTTCCGGATCACCGCCCGTCACCAGGTTGAACAGCGCACGACCGCCGGACAGCCGATCCAGGGTCGCGGCCTGACGCGCCGCCACCGTCGGGGAAATGATCCCGGGGCGCAGGGCAACCAGAAACTTCAAGCGCTGGGTCACCGGAATCAGCGACGCCGCCACCAACCAGGAGTCTTCGCAGGAGCGGCCGGTGGGAATCAGCACGCCACCGAAACCCAGTCGGTCCGCCGCTTGCGCGACTTGTTGCAGGTAGCCGTGGTCAACGGCGCGCGCGCCTTCGGCGGTGCCAAGGTAATGGCCGTCGCCGTGGGTAGGCAGGAACCAGAAGATATTGAGGCTCATGTGGAGTGGTCTCCTTGGGAAATCGATTTACTGGGCTTTCATTACTGAGCTTTGGCAACGGCTGCCGGCGGCGTCCAGATCACGTCTTTGATGCTCAGTTGCTTTGGAATCAGCTTGAGCTGGTAGAAGGTGTCGGCGATTTTCTGCTGCGCCGCGACCACTTCCGGAGTCAGGAACAAGGCTCCGTAGCCCTGGCGTTTCACCGAAGTGCGGGTGATGTCTGCCGACAGGCCGAGCAGTGGCGAGACTTGCTGGGTCACGTCCTCAGGATTGGCCCTGGACCACTCGCCCACCGCGCGCACTTCTTCCACCAGAGTCTTGATCACCTCGGGATTTTTTTGCGCGTAGGGTTTGGTCGCCAGGTAGAACTGATGGTTGTCGACGATGCCCTGGCCATCGCGCAGGGTGCGAGCTTGCAGCTGTTGTTCGGCGGCGGCCTGGTATGGGTCCCAGATGACCCAAGCGTCGACACTGCCACGCTCGAACGCAGCACGGGCATCGGCCGGCGGCAGGAATACGGTCTGGATATCGGTGTATTTGAGGCCGGCGTCTTCCAGCGCACGCACCAGCAGGTAGTGCACGTTGGAGCCCTTGTTGAGCACGACCTTCTTGCCCTTGAGCTCTGCCACCGACTTGATCGGCGAGCCCTTCGGCACCAGGATCGCCTCACTGTGCGGCGCTGGCGGTTCGTAGGCGACGTAAAGCAGATCAGCGCCGGCCGCTTGGGCGAACACGGGAGGGGTTTCGCCGGTAACGCCGAAGTCGATGGAGCCGACGTTCAAGCCTTCAAGCAGTTGCGGGCCACCGGGGAATTCAGTCCATTGCACGTCCACGCCTTGGGCGGCGAGGCGTTTTTCCAGGGTGCCCTTGGCTTTGAGCAGCACCAGGGTTCCGTATTTCTGATAGCCGATTCGTAACGTCTCGGCCTGGGCTTGAGTAATGGCGCCGAAGGTGACAGCCGCAGCAAACAGAGCGACCAGACCACGACGCAAAATGACAGGGCGCATGGCGCTCTCCTTTTTGCAGTTGGGTTTTGGCTGCACCTGCTTGCCCGTTGGCGGGCGAGTAAGGCCAGTACTTCAATTTTCCGGTGGGGCTAATGTTCGGTGGAGCTCATATGCTCCAGCGAGCACTCAACAAACGTTCATTCAACAGGTTCGGATCGAGCGGCTTGGGCCGTCGTGCCATGGCGCTGAGAAAAAGCTCCAGCGATTCGTCCAGGCGCTGTTCCAGCTCGGGCGCCAACTGCGCCAGGGCGCTGCCTTCGCCGTAAGCGATCTGGCTGTCGACGGCGAAAATCCCGTGGAGCATTTCCTGGGCTTTCAACGCCGACAGCACCGGCTTGAGCGCGTAGTCCACCGCCAGCATGTGGGCGATGCTGCCGCCAGTTGCCATCGGCAACACCACCTTGTGGCTCAGGGCGCGTTCGGGCAATAGATCCAGCACGGTTTTCAATGCGCCGGAGAACGAAGCCTTGTACACCGGCGTAGCGATCAGCAGGCCATCGGCGTTTTCAATCTGTTGCAGCAGGTCAATGACCTTCGGGCTGTCGAAGCGTGCATGCAGCAAGTCTTCGGCCGGGAAGTCCCGTACCTGATAACTCACCACCTCCACACCCTGTTCTTGCAACCAACGCTTGGAGCGGTCCAGTAGCACCCCGGAACGGGAGCGCTGACTGGGACTACCTCCGAGTGAGACGACCAACATTCAGACGATTCCTTGAGCGGTGTTGGCGATTCGCGGTTTGCGATCTCGCTTCGATGGAGTGACCTTAACAGCTGATTCATATATCCATAAATCATATTTATTCATTTGGTTATTCGTTATAGAAATATAAAAAACAACTTCATTCGGGCAAAAAAAAGGCCGTCGAAACGGCCTGAAGTCCCCTGCTTTGTGGGTGCTTGTGGTGTCTGACCCGACGCCTTCGCGAGCAAGCCCGCTCCCACAGATGGACGCGGACAAATGTGGGAGCGGGCTTGCTCGCGAAGACGGCATCAGCCACACCGCCGATACCGGTGACTTACCGATTGGGCTGCGGCGTCAGGCGCAAGTAAGGCTTGACCGCCCGATAGCCCTTGGGAAAGCGCTGTTTGATTTCCTCTTCATCCTTGAGCGACGGCACGATCACCACTTCATCACCGTCCTGCCAGTTGGCCGGCGTGGCCACCTTGTAGTTGTCGGTGAGTTGCAGCGAGTCGATCACCCGCAGGATTTCGTTGAAATTGCGCCCGGTGCTCGCCGGGTAGGTAATCGTCAACCGAACCTTTTTGTTCGGATCGATCACGAACAGCGAACGCACGGTCAGGGTGTCGTTGGCGTTGGGATGGATCAGGTCGTAGAGGTCCGAGACCTTGCGGTCGGCGTCATCCAGGATCGGAAAGTTGACCACGGTACTCTGCGTCTCATTGATGTCCTCGATCCATCTGTGATGCGACTCCACAGGGTCCACGGACAGTGCGATTGCCTTGACACCGCGTGCCGCGAACTCATCCTTGAGCCTGGCGGTGAAACCCAGTTCGGTGGTGCATACCGGCGTGAAATCCGCCGGATGGGAAAACAGCACGCCCCAGCTATCGCCCAGCCACTGGTGGAAACGGATGATGCCGGCGCTGGAGTTCTGTTCGAAATCGGGGGCGATATCGCCAAGTCTGAGACCCATGGTGCTGCTCCTTGTGAGTGCTTGATGGGTTCAACTTTGCCTGTGTTTTTTATCTATTAAAAAGAATAAATATCGATTTATTTAGATCATTAAGAAATATTAAAGATCTGTTCACTGGACGAGCACGCGCAACCCGTCGAAGATCGGCCACGAGGTTCGAGAAGGCCTTGAGTTGCTGCAAAGAGGGAACTTCAGGACGGGATTACGGGGGTGAACCCGTCTTGAACATGTAAAAGCCCCGCCCGGTGCAATACCGGGCGGGGCTTTTTTGCATCGGTTACGCGAGCGCTATTACAACAGCGGGATCGAGTAGCTGACGATCAGGCGGTTTTCGTCCTGCGAACGGGTGTTCGGCAGGTCGGTGCGCCAGGTCGCGTTTTTCCACGCCAGGCCCAGGTTCTTCAACGGACCTTCCTGCACCACGTAGGCAACACTCAGGTCACGCTCCCACTCGGAAGCACCGTTGGCCGCCTGGCCACCCTTGGCGTTGACGGTATCGATGCTGTCGCCGTGCAGGTACACCAGACCCGCGGTCAGGCCAGGCACGCCGACCTTGGCGAAGTCGAATGAGTAACGTGCTTGCCAGGTTTTCTCGCCAGCACGGCCGAACTTCTGGATTTGCGAATCGGTGATGGTGTAGTTCGACGAACCGTCACCCTGGTTCAGCCAAGGGAAGTCACTGCTGCCGTTGCTGACCTGGTAACCGCCACCGAAGGTATGACCGGCAACCGAATACAGGAACAGGCCGCTGTACAGGTTGTTGTCGACCTTGCCTTTACCGTTTGGCGCGTTGTAGTTGCCAGTGGTGTAGTACAGCGGGTCGTGACCGTTGGCACCATCATCAGAGCTGTTGAAATAACGGAAATCCGACTTCAACACGCCCGGGCCGATTGCCCAGTTGTGAACCAGGCCCAGGAAGTGTTGCTTGTAGAACTCTTCCAGCTTGCCGTAGTAGTACTGGGCTGTCAGGTCCTTGGTGATCTTGTAGTCGCCACCGGCATAGATGAACTTGTTGCTGTCGCGGAACTTGGTACCGCGAGTGTTCGCACCGGAAATCGACATTTGATCGTTGTTGCTGGAGTTACGGCCTTTAACGGCTTCGATCTGACCACCGACCAGCGACAGGTCCTTGATCTCGGCGGAAGTGATCTGGCCACCCTGCCAGGTTTGCGGCAGCAGACGACCATCGTTGGTCACGATCACCGGGTTTTTCGGCTGCAGGGTGCCCAGTTTCAGTTCAGTCTGGGAAACCTTGGCTTTGGCGGTCAGGCCCAGGCTGGAGAAATCATCTACCGCCTCGCCATTGGATTTGCTCGGGAAAACCGTGCCGCCGTAAGAAGTCGCCGTGGCGCCGTTGGTACCGCCGCCCGAATCCAGCTTGACGCCCAACAGGCCGATCGCATCGATACCGAAACCGACGGTGCCCTGGGTGTAACCGGAAATGAAACGCAGGTCGAAGCCTTGGCCCCACTCTTCGTTTTTGTTGGGACCGGTACCGTCGCGGTAGTCGGTGTTGATGTAGAAGTTACGCAGCCCCAACGTTGCCTTGCTGTCTTCGATGAAACCCGCGGCGTTTGCCTGCTGGGCCAATACCCCGACGGCCACAGCCATGGCCAAGGTGGATTTGTTCATGTTTCGCTCCTCTCGTTTCTAGTTCTGACGTTCCTGGTCCCGAATCGATTGCCCGGGATCCTGAATGCATAAATTCGCGGCAAACCGTCTAGGCCGGTCGTTTGGCGGGCCGCAGGATACATGGCCTTAAAGCCAGAAAGAATTGTTTAAGTGTTTTTAATAGCACTGTGGAATATGGCTTCCCACGGCAGAATCGAGGTATCGGCGGCAAGGCCGATTCCTGAAACTGATTGTCGAGGGACGAAATTGCGAATCCGAGCTCAGGGATGAGTGTCGGACAGACGCACTTTAAGCGGGATGGATAAAAACCAAAAAGAATAATAAATAATCAATAAAGATCATTATGGAATATAAAAATCAGCTCAAAAAAAACCTCGTCAACAGACGAGGCTTTTTCACAAGGCTTGTTACAGGAAGCTGTAGGTGTAGTTGAAGATCACACGAGTCTGGTCAACATCAGGGTTGTTGGAAACTTCACTGCCACGGTAGACGCCATTACGCAGCGTTACGCCGAAACCTTTGAGAGCACCCTGCTGGATGGTGTAGTCGATCCGCATGTCGCGCTCCCACTCGGAGCTGTCAGGACCACTGCCGTTGGTCGCCTTGATGTCATCGCCGTGCAGGTAGGCGATCGAAGTTTTCAGGCCCGGCACACCCAGCGCTGCGAAGTCATAGGAGTACTGGCCGAAAGTGGTGTTTTCACCGGCACGAACAAATCCGTTGATCATGGAGTCGGTGAACAGGTAGAAGCTGGCGCCGCCGTTCCCTTCCGGACGGCCATTGCCATCGACCACGTTGCCCTGGTTCAGGTAAACAAAACCACCGTCATCGCTGACGCGCTGATGACCGAGCAGGAAAGCGTTGCCACCCAGGGTGTAGGTGAACATGGCGCTCCAGGTCTTGTTATCGACCTCGCCCGGATTCTTGGCGAAACCGTTGTTGTTGTTGAAACGGAAACCCGGATCACCGTTCCTGCCGTCGGAGCTGCTGTCGAAGTAACGAATATCCGTCTTGAAGGACTGGTTGGCGCTGATCGGTAGCACGTGGATCAAGCCCAGGAAATCCTGCTTGTAGTAGTCCTTCAGATTCGAGTGGTAGTACTGCAGGGTCAGGTCCTTGGTGACCTTCCAGTCAGCACCACCGTAGTAGAACTTGTTGCTGCCCTCTGTACCGCCAGCCACGGCCAGGCCGGTGGAGTTCGAGGAGGCGCGACCTGCCGAATGCTCCAACTGACCTGCGTTGAAGGTCACGTTGTCGATTTCTTTCGAAGTGATGGTGCCGCCGTCAAAGGTCTGTGGCAGCAGACGGCTGTCGTTCGCGACCAGGATCGGCAAGTTGGGTGCCAGAGCGCCACCCAGGTGGGCTTCGGTCTTCGAGAAGCGCGCCTTGACGTTAGCGGCTGCACGGGTCCATTCGGACACGGCCGAACCATCGCTGTCGCTTGGGAAGAAGGTGTTGTTGTCTGGGTGGTGACCCTTGCCGCCGTCCAGGTGGATACCCAGCAGTGCCTGGGCGTCGATACCGAAACCGACTGTGCCTTGGGTGAAGCCGGACAGATAATCGAATTTCAGGCCTTCTGCGGACTCTCTCTGATCCGCACCGCCTTCACGGTTATCGTTGTTGTAATACATGGTCCGGGAACTGATGGACGCCTTGCTGTCTTCCAGGAAACCTGCGGCGCCTGCCTGCTGCGCCACTACCCCTACGGCCACGGCCAAAGCCAAGGTGGACTTGTTCATTGTGAAGCTCCTCTCGATTCTAATTCTTGTATTCCTGGTCTCGAGTCGTCGCCCGAAATCCTAAGATGCGCGATTAGCGCCAGACCGTGACCCACAAGTCAATCGTAACCATGTGTGTCTACGACCATAGTCTAACCCCCGGTTTTTTGGTCCCTGCAGGGTCATGAACTCGTCATGAACCTGAAAAGAATTACTCGATTCTTTTCTAATACCGTTTAGGAATTTAGCTCCCAATTTTGAGACCCCCCCTGAATAGAGGGTTTGGCTCATAAGCTAATTCCTAATCGGTATTTATTTTTACTTTTTTATATCGTTTAGTTTTTACGCAATTCGGAAACAAATCCTTCACCGAAAGGCGGCCCCATGACGACCAAACGCGCACTATCCGGATCAATTGTTACAGCTTGTGTATCTCTCGCATTTTCTTTCACCGCTCAGGCGGCGAACCTCACCGTCGGTTATCAAACCGGAATCGACCCCAGCAAAGTGCCCCAGGCCGATGGCCTTTATGAAAAAACCATCGGCCAGCCCATCGACTGGCGGCGCTTCAACAGCGGCCCGGAAGTGGTCACGGCGATTGCCTCGGGCGATGTGCAAATCGGCAATCTCGGCTCCAGTCCGCTGGCCGCTGCCGCCTCGCGCAACCTGCCGATTGTCGCGTTCATCGTCTCGGCCCAGATCAATGCCGCTGAAGCGCTGGTGGTACGTAACGGCAGCGGCATCGAAAAACCGCAAGATCTGATCGGAAAGACCATCGCCACGCCTTTCGTTTCAACCTCCCACTACAGCCTGCTCGGTGCGCTGAAGCACTGGGGCCTGGACGGTTCGAAAGTCAAAGTGGTGAACCTGCAGCCAGCAGAAATCGCCGCCGCCTGGAAGCGCGGCGATATTGACGGCGCGTTTGTCTGGTCGCCCGCACTGGGAGAAATCCGCAAGACTGGCAAGACCCTGACCGACGCTGCGCAGGTCGGCCAATGGGGCGCGCCAACCTTTGAGGTCTGGGTGGCGCGCAAGGATTACGCAGAGAAGCACCCAGATGTGGTGGTCAAATTCGCCAAGGTCACCCTCGACTCCTTTGCTGATTACGCAGCGCATAAAGCCAACTGGACAGTCGACTCGGAGCCCGTCCAGAAAATCGCCAAACTGACCGGTGCCAACGCCGCCGATGTGCCGGAGCTATTGGCCGGTTCCGCATTCCCCGATGCCAAGGCGCAACAGAGCACCGCGCTGCTGGACGGCGGCACGGCCAAGGCCATTGGCGAGACGGCGAAATTCTTGAAGGAGCAAGGGAAAGTGGAGACGGTGCTGCCGGATTATTCGCCGTATGTCAGCGCGAAGTTTGTCACCGAGTAATCCACTGAAACCTGTGGCGAGGGGGCTCGCCCCCGTTGGGCTGCGGGGCAGCCCAAAGCCTGCCTGACCGAGTCGCATGGTCTTGCGGCCGCTTCGCGACCGAACGGGGGCAAGCCCCCTCGCCACAGGGACCGTCACTGCTTCAACATCAAAGGGCTTTTTCGAAGATCTTGGAATTACGCTGATAGTTGTACAGCGACGCCCGCGCCGACGGCAGCCGGTCGACGCTGCTAGGTTCAAAGCCACGCTCGCGGAACCAGTGCGCGGTGCGGGTGGTGAGGACGAACAAGGTTTTCAATCCCTGAGCTCGCGCGCGGGTTTCAATACGCTCCAGCAGCTCATCACCGCGACCGCCATGGCGGTACTCCGGATTCACCGCCAGACACGCGAGTTCACCCGTGTCCGAATCGGCGATCTGATACAGCGCCGCACAGGCGATGATCATGCCTTCGCGTTCAACCACACTGAACTGCTCGATTTCGCGCTCCAGCACCTCGCGGGAACGGCGCACCAGGATGCCCTGCTCTTCCAGCGGACTGATCAGATCCAGCAAACCACCGACGTCTTCAATGGCGGCTTCGCGTACCACTTCGAACTGTTCCTGGGCCACAAGAGTGCCGCCACCGTCGCGGGTGAACAGCTCGGTCAGCAACGCACCGTCTTCGGCGTAACTGACGATATGGCTGCGGGCCACGCCGCCACGGCAAGCTTCGGCCGCGGCATCCAGCAATTCTGCCTGATAGTTGCTGCCCAACCGTTGCAGATGCGCCGGCACTTGCTGCGGACGCAGTTCGCGCACCAGGCGCCCGTGTTCGTCGATCAGACCCAGGTCGGCACCGAACAGCAGCAGCTTATCCGCGCCCAGGTCGATGGCCGCGCGGGTGGCGACGTCTTCGCAGGCCAGGTTGAAAATCTCACCGGTCGGTGAATAACCCAGCGGCGACAAAAGCACGATGGAGCGCTCGTCCAGCAGACGGTTGATGCCCTTGCGGTCGACCCGGCGCACTTCGCCGGTGTGGTGATAGTCGACGCCTTCAAGCACGCCGATCGGCCGTGCCGTCACCAGGTTGCCGCTGGCCACCCGCAGGCGCGAGCCCTGCATGGGCGACGAAGCCATGTCCATCGACAGGCGAGCCTCAATGGCAATGCGCAACTGGCCGACCGCGTCGATCACGCACTCCAGGGTCGCGGCATCGGTGATACGCATGCCGTGATGGTAGTGCGGGGTCAGGCCACGGGCCGCGAGGCGCGCTTCGATTTGCGGCCGGGAGCCGTGAACCAGCACCAGGCGCACGCCCAGGCTGTGCAACAGCACCAGGTCGTGGACGATATTGCCGAAGTTCGGGTGTTCAACGCCGTCGCCGGGCAGCATGACGACAAAGGTGCAATCGCGGTGGGCGTTGATGTAAGGCGAAGCGTGACGAAGCCAATTGACGTATTCGGGCATGAACCTGGGCCTGTAATAAATAGCAGCCGAAAAAAGGGCGAAACTGAAAACGCACAGCGGGCTGATGGTTATCGTCGGAACAGGCTTGGCGACACGCGCGCTCTCCTCATGAATACGGGTTTGGAAACTGGCAATTTAATCGCGCCCCCAGTAGGAGCTGCCGAAGGCTGCGATCTTTTGCTCTTGATTCTAAAACCAAAGATCAAAAGATCGCAGCCTTCGGCAGCTCCTACAAGTGTTGCGTTCAAGTGGTTGACACCGCGGCTTGGGCCGGTGTCAGGCAATAGTGTTCGATCAGTTGCCTTAATAGATGCACCGTAGGCTGCAAACGTGACATTTCGAGGTATTCCCCCGGCTGATGGGCACAAGCGATATCACCCGGGCCAAGCACCAGCGTTTCACAGCCAAGGCGCTGAAGATAAGGTGCTTCGGTGCCGAACGCCACTGCTTCGGCGCTGTGTCCGGTGAGCTTTTCGGCAATACGCACCAGTTCTGCGTCCTCGGCCTGTTCGAACGACGGCACGTCGGGGAACAACGGCGCGTAATCGATCTTGACCTGATGCCGCTCGGCAACCGGCTTGAGCTTCTGCAGGATCTCGGCACGCAGGACCTTGGGGTCCATGCCGGGCAGCGGTCGCAAATCGAATTCCAGCGAACACTGGCCGCAGATGCGGTTGGGATTGTCGCCGCCATGGATGCAGCCGAAGTTCATCGTTGGCATCGGCACGCCAAACTGTGGATTGCGGAATTCGCGCTGCCATAACAAGCGCAGACCACGCAGTTCGCCGATGGCATCGTGCATGGCCTCAAGGGCGCTGTGGCCCAGGCGCGGGTCGGAAGAGTGACCGCTCTGCCCGAGGATGTCGATGCGTTCCATCATGATGCCTTTGTGCATACGGATCGGCTTGAGCCCGGTCGGCTCGCCGATCACCGCCGCCCGCCCCAGCGGCCGCCCAGCTTCGGCCAGCGCGCGGGCACCGGACATCGAGCTTTCTTCATCGCAGGTGGCGAGAATCAGCAGTGGCTGTTTGAACGGCTGATCGAGCAGCGGGATGACCGCCTCGATCGCCAGGGCGAAAAAGCCCTTCATGTCACAACTGCCCAGACCGACCCAACGACCGTCGACTTCCGTCAGCTTCAGCGGGTCGGTTTGCCACAGCGCACCGTCGAACGGCACGGTATCGCTGTGCCCGGCCAGCACCAGGCCGCCGGGGCCTGAGCCGAAACTGGCCAGCAGGTTGAACTTGCCGGGGTTGACCTGCTGGATCTCGCAGGTAAAACCCAGCTCACCGAGCCACGTCGCCAGCAGATCGATGACCGGGCGGTTGCTTTGATCGAGTCTGGGTTGGGTACAACTGACGGACGGCGCGGCGATCAGCGCAGCGAACTGTTCTTTCATCGACGGCAATGGCATCGCTGACTCCCGGCACCCGAATTGAGGTTCATCATAGAACCAACCGATGACAGGAATAAACCGTCTCGGCGCGTACTAACCTTGAGTCCTGTACACTGCACGACCTTGGCAGCCACACATTCCCCCGGCTGCGCTCCCGATCCTGGATTTTCCGGCCATGCAGAAAGAAACCGAAATCAAACTCCGCGTCAGCCGCGAAACCCTCGCCGCCCTGCGCGAGCACCCCTTACTGAAAAAACGCAACAAAAGTGGCTGGGAACGCCGTGAGTTGATGAATCAGTACTTCGACACCCCAGAGCGCGATCTGGCCCAGGCCAAAGTCGCCCTGCGCCTGCGCAAGGATGGCGAAGAAGTGATCCAGACCCTCAAGACCCGCGGCCAGAGTGTCGCCGGCCTGTCGGTGCGTAACGAGTACGACTGGAACCTGCCCAAAGCCAAGCTCGACCTGAAGAAACTCGATGGCGAATGCTGGCCCGAGGAACTGGCCACACTGGACAAGAAAACCCTGAAGCCGATCTTCACCACCGACTTCGTCCGCGAACGCGCGGAAATCGCCTGGGGCCGTGGCAAGACCAAAGTGGTCATCGAAGCCGCCCTGGACCTTGGCCACGTAGTGGTCGGCAAGCAGAAAGAAGAAATCTGCGAGCTGGAGCTGGAGCTGCGTGAAGGCGAGCCGGCCGCATTGCTGGAGCTGGCTGCCGAGCTGGCCGAGAAACTGGCGCTGATGCCATGCGATATCAGCAAGGCCGAGCGCGGTTATCGCCTGTACGACGCCCACAGCTATTCATTGAGCCTGCCGGCGCCGCAGATCACGGCCGAAACACCGCTGGACGACACGTTCGCCGCACTGAGCTGGCACTTGCTCGGCAGCAGCCAGCGCCTGGCCGAGCAGTATCGCTTCAACGGTCACTGGCGCTTGTTGCAGGACTGGGTCGAGTGCCTGGCCGAAATGCGCGCGCTGATCAGCAGCCTTGGTCAAGCCGCACCACGTCAGTCAACTCACGACCTGCGCATCGCCCTTGATGCCTTGCTGGAAGACTGGCGTCCGCTGGTCCAGGCCGGCCTGGACGATGAAGACGTGCGCAAAGCCGCGCCCGAGCAGTTCCTTGAAGAACTCGAAGACCCGCGCTGGGGCCTGTTCTCACTGACGACCTCACGCTGGCTGCTGGCCCGCACCTGGGCTGCCGACCGCAACACCCGTGGCAATCGCCAGGGTGCTGCGCAACTGGGCAGCTGGTTGCCACGCCTGTTGGGTGAAGAAGCCAACTCGCTGCAATTGCAACGCTATCAGCAACAACCGGAAGACCTGGCCGAGCAACTGCCGCGCATCGAACGCATCCAGGTGTGGCTGCACCATGCGCGTAACGTGCTGGAGATCCCGGAAATGGATCGCCTGTACGGCGAACTCAATAAACTGGCGCAACTGGCCAACGAATCGATCACCGACGAAGTCCTGGATGCGCGCAAGCAGCAGGCGATTGCGGTGTATCAGAACCGTGCCTGGAAGATGTTGCTGCGTCTGTAATACCGCCTTCGCGAGCAAGCCCGCTCCCACACTGGATCTGTGATCGACACAAATCCCCTGTGGGAGCGGGCTTGCCCGCGAAGAGGCCCGTACATTCACCACAAAACATCAGACCGGCAAACTCGTCGTGGACTTGATCTCCGACAACGCCACGATCGAGTTGACCTCCTGAATCCCCGGCACCATCGACAACTTCTCGAAGAAGAAGCGCTCGTACGCCTCGATGTCCGCCGTGACAATCCGCAGCAGAAAATCCACCGCCCCCATCAGCACATAACACTCCAACACCTCCGGAAAACCGCGAATCGCCTCGGTGAATTCGGTGAAGTTCGAACGCCCGTGGGCATTGAGTTTCACCTCCGCGAAGATCTGCGTGTTCAGGCCGATTTTCTTGCGGTCGAGCAAGGTCACCTGGCCGCGAATGATGCCCTCCTCCTTCATCCGCTGAATACGTCGCCAGCAAGGCGATTGCGAGAGCCCCACCTGCTCGGCGATCTGCGCGCTGGAGAGCGAAGCGTCCTCTTGCAGCAAGGCGAGGATCTTGCGGTCGTAGCTGTCCAGTTCGCTTTGCATAAAAAAACCTTCAATCTCTTGATATGTGAATTGATTAAGTCTGTGTTCCTGCCATCTGGCCAATCATAGAGAAGAAATACCCGGCACAGGATGTAAATATTTCTCCAGTAATTCTGGAGCCTGACCATGCCGTATCTCGAAGCCGTGAACACCCCACCTGCCCGCGCCGATGTCTGGAACGTCAGCAATGCCCATTGCCGTGTTCACTATCAAATGCTGGCCGAGGCCGAACCGGACCTGCTGTGTCGCGCCCTCAATCTGTTCGCCTTGCAATCGCTCACGCCGGAACAGGTCAACGTGCAGCGCCAGGACGACTGGCTGACTATCGATATCGTCATCGACGGTTTGAGCTGGCACCGCGCGCAAGTGATCGCTGAAAAACTTCGTAACCTGATCTGCGTCTGCTCGGTTGAGCTGCAGGAAGCTGACTCTGCCTGGGCCGAAACGATACAGGCGGCGGGCTGAAAAACGCCGAAACGGCTTCGTCGGGTAGTGGCCCAGCGGTCAGCCGGGCCACGGCTATCCTTTGCGCACTGTCGTTCAAAAGGAGCCCGCATGTCCGTACAACTCGCCTTTCAGGACCGCTGGCTGGATCTCAATGATGTGCTGCGCGAACTGGTCGCCCAGGGCTTTATCAGCCAGGATTCGGCCGAACACGCGCTCAATGCCCGCCGCCGCAACGCCACCCATGGCCAAATGCATCCGCTGGAGTTCATTGCCAGCCAACAGTTGGGCGACCTCAGCCGCCCCGGCAAACTGCTGGACCTGGAAAGCCTGACCCTGTGGCTGTCCCGGCAGGCCGGACAGCCTTATCTGCGCATCGATCCGTTGAAAATCAACGTCGCGGCCGTGACCCCGCTGATGTCCTATGCCTTCGCACAGCGCCACAAGATCCTCGCGGTAGCGATCGACCGTGATGCGGTGACCGTGGCTAGCGCCCAGCCTTATGTCAGCGGCTGGGAGGCGGACCTGACCCATGTGCTCAAATTGCCGATCAAGCGTGTGGTGGCCAACCCGGTGGACATCCAGCGCTTGAGCGTCGAATTTTTCCGTCTGGCCAAATCGGTCACCGGGGCCAACAGCGCCGACCCGCACGTCAGCACCCTCGGCAATTTCGAACAGCTGCTCAACCTCGGCGCCAGCGACCAGGAGCCGGACGCCAATGACGCACACATCGTCAACATCGTCGACTGGCTGTTCCAGTACGCGTTCCAGCAACGCGCCAGCGACATCCACATCGAGCCCCGTCGCGAGCAAGGCACGGTGCGCTTTCGCATCGACGGCGTGCTGCACAACGTCTACCAATTCCCGCCCCAGGTCACCATGGCCATCGTCAGTCGCCTGAAAACCCTGGGGCGCATGAACGTCGCGGAGAAACGCAAACCCCAGGACGGCCGGGTGAAAACCAAGACCCCGGACGGCGGCGAAGTTGAATTGCGTTTGTCGACACTGCCCACCGCCTTCGGCGAAAAAATGGTCATGCGGATCTTCGACCCGGACGTCCTGCTCAAGGATTTCGACCAGCTCGGTTTCTCCACCGACGACCTGCGCCGCTGGCAGGACATGACCCGCCAGCCCCACGGCATCATCCTCGTCACCGGGCCGACGGGGTCGGGCAAGACCACCACCCTCTACACCACCCTGAAAAAACTGGCGACGCCGGAGGTCAACCTCTGCACCATCGAAGACCCGATTGAAATGGTCGAGCCGGCCTTCAACCAGATGCAGGTCCAACACAACATCGACCTGACCTTCGCCGCTGGCGTGCGTGCGCTGATGCGACAAGACCCGGACATCATCATGATCGGCGAGATCCGCGACCTCGAAACCGCGGAGATGGCGATCCAGGCGGCGCTCACCGGGCACCTGGTGCTATCGACCCTGCACACCAACGATGCGCCCGGCGCCATCAGCCGCCTGCTGGAACTCGGCGTGCCGCATTACCTGATCAAGGCCACGGTGCTTGGCGTCATGGCCCAGCGACTGGTGCGAACCCTGTGCCCGCACTGCAAGGCGCCACTGGCGCTGGGCGAAGACGATTGGCAAACCCTGACCCGCCCCTGGCAGGCCCCGCTGCCAGACAATGCCCAGCAGGCCATCGGTTGCGTGGAATGCCGCGATACCGGTTATCGCGGCCGCGCCGGGGTCTACGAAATCATGCAACTGAGCGATGGCATCAAGGCGTTGATCAGTCCCGATACCGATCTGCTGGCCGTGCGACGCCAGGCATTCAAGGAAGGCATGCGCAGCCTGCGGCTGTCGGGGGCGCAAAAGGTCGCCGCCGGGCTGACGACCATCGAGGAGGTGCTGCGCGTGACGCCCCAGAGCGAGCAGAACTGAACCCGGCTGTTCTTATCCGCCATCGGCACCGCTACACTCCAACGATTGCTACTCCACAGATCCACACATCAACAAGGAATCGTTATGCAGATCGGTAGTGTGCTTTTGCTTTTTGTCGGCCTGGTGGTCGCCATTCTGTTCATGGGCTTCAAGGTCGTGCCCCAGGGTTTTGAATGGACCGTCGAGCGTTTCGGGCGCTACACCAACACGCTCAAGCCGGGGCTGAACGTCATCGTTCCGGTCATGGACCGCATCGGGCGCAAGATGAATGTGATGGAAAGCGTGCTGGATATTCCGCCACAGGAAGTCATCACCGCCGACAACGCCACGGTGCAAATCGACGCCGTGTGCTTCTTCCAGGTGGTCAACACGGCCCAGGCTGCCTACGAGGTCAACAACCTCGAGCACGCCATCCGCAACCTGTTGCAAACCAACATCCGCACAGTGCTCGGCTCGATGGAGCTCGACGCCATGCTTAGCCAGCGGGACGGCATCAACGAAAAACTGCTGCGCACCGTCGATGAAGCGACCGCGCCGTGGGGCATCAAGATCACCCGGATCGAGATCAAGGACATCAGCCCACCCGCCGACCTGATGGCGGCGATGAGTGGGCAGATGAAAGCCGAACGGATCAAGCGTGCACAGATCCTCGAAGCCGAAGGCCTGCGTGCCGCAGCGATCCTGACCGCCGAAGGCAAGAAGCAGGCGCAGATCCTCGAAGCCGAAGGCAGTCGGCAGGCGGCCTTCCTGGAGGCCGAAGCCCGGGAGCGGCAAGCCCAGGCAGAAGCCCAGGCCACCAAGGTGGTATCCGAAGCGATCGCCAGCGGTAACGTGCAAGCGGTCAACTACTTCGTGGCGCAGAAGTACATCGACGCGCTGGGCAACCTGGCTTCGGCCAACAACAGCAAAGTGATCCTGATGCCCCTGGAGGCCAGTTCGATGATCGGCGCGGTGGGCGGCATTGGTGAAATCGTCAAAGCCACTTTCGATAACAAGAAAGCCTGAGGCGCGCCATGTGGGCATTTTTGCAGCATCTTTCGTTCTGGGACTGGTTGGCGCTGGGCACGGTGTTGTTGATTCTTGAAGTGTTCGGCGCCGGCGGCTACCTGCTGTGGATCGGTATGGCAGCAGCTGCCGTGGGCGTCCTGACCTTCTTCCTGCCGGGCCTGTCGTGGGAATGGCAGTTCCTGTTGTTCGGCCTGTTGTCGATCGCCACCGCCTTGTACTGGTGGCGACGTCAGCGCACAGCGACTCGCCTGAGCGATCAGCCGCACCTGAACCTGCGTGGCCAGGAACTGATCGGCAAGACCTTCGTTGTGCATGAAGCAATTGTCGACGGTCGCGGCAAAATCAAGGTGGCCGACGGCGTGTGGATGGCTCGCGGGCCGGACGCTGCCATTGGCAGCCGCGTGCGAGTGGTCGGCCAGCAAGGCGCGATCCTGCTGGTCGAAACGACGGAATAGGCAGCCACGGAACTCGATTGGGGGTTGGCAATCCAACCGCGTAGTCAACCCAGTGGAGTCACCCTGTCATGCGTTTCAAACTTGCTGTCGCTACCGTCGCGCTGTTGTCCCTGCCTGTCGGTTCGGCGATGGCCGATACTTTTTGGCGTAACGTTCTTACGTCCGGTGCAACCACCGGTTCGAGCTATCTGACATCCAAGGATCACAAGCTGGTGGTCGCGGCCCAGGACGATGCCAGCAGCTTCGTCGCCAGCGATGGCGGTATCCGCGGCCCGTACCTGGAAGCGGCCATGCAGAAAGTCCGCGCCGACAACCCGGGCCTGCAAGCCACGGACATGGAGTTGGCGAACGCGATCCTGGCGAAGAATGCCGTGGCGTCTGAATAAGCGTTGCGAATGAAAAATGCCGCTCACATGAGCGGCATTTTTTTGCCCCACACAAAACCCTGTGGGAGCGGCGGTGCGGCGATCCGACTTGCTCGCGAAAGCGGTGTGTCATTGAGCATAAATCTGGCTGACACGACGCCTTCGCGAGCAAGCCCGCTCCCACAGGGGTTATGTATTGCCTGGGAGGTCAGCGGTAGTCGTCAACCGGCACACACGCACAAAACAGGTTCCGATCTCCATATACATTGTCCACCCGGTTCACCACCGGCCAGTATTTGTGAGCCTTGGTATGCGCGTCCGGCGTGACGGCTTGCTCGATGCTGTACGGTCGCTCCCACACGCCGGTGATATCGGCCAGCGTATGCGGCGCACCTTTCAACGGGTTTTCTTCTGCCGGCCAGTTACCGTTCTGCACCTCGTTGATTTCCGCGCGGATGCTCAGCATCGCCCCGATAAACCTGTCCAGCTCCGCCTTCGATTCACTTTCGGTCGGTTCGACCATCAGCGTCCCCGGCACCGGGAACGACATGGTCGGGGCGTGGAAGCCGTAGTCCATCAGGCGCTTGGCGACGTCCTCTTCGGTGATGCCGGTCAACGCCTTGAGCGGTCGCAGGTCGAGGATGCATTCGTGGGCTACCCGTTCATTACGCCCGGTGTAGAGCACCGGAAAGGCACCGGACAAATGCCGCGCCAGATAATTCGCAGCAAGGATCGCCACTTCGCTGGCGTCCGCCAGTTGCGGCCCCATCATGGCGATGTACATCCAGCTGATCGGCAGAATGCTTGCACTGCCCCAGGGCGCCGCACTGACGGCGCCATTCTGCGGCTGCGGCCCGTCGATCGGCACCACCGGATGGTTGGCCACGAACGGCGCCAGATGCGCCCGTACTCCGATCGGCCCCATGCCCGGACCGCCGCCACCATGGGGAATGCAGAAGGTCTTGTGCAGGTTCATGTGCGAGACATCGGCGCCAATATCCGCCGGCCGCGCCAGCCCGACCTGGGCGTTGAGGTTGGCGCCATCCATGTACACCTGACCGCCATGCTGGTGGATCACTTCACAGATTTCGCTGATGCCTTCCTCATACACGCCATGGGTCGAAGGATAGGTCGCCATCAGGCAGGCGAGTTTGTCGGCGGCCTGCGCGGCTTTTTCCTTGAGGTCATCCAGGTCGACGTTGCCCGCCTCGTCACACTCGACGATCACCACGCGCATCCCGGCCATTTGCGCCGACGCGGGATTGGTGCCGTGCGCCGACGAAGGAATCAGGCAGATATCGCGGCCGCCCTGTTGCCGGCTCTCATGGTATTTGCGAATCGCCAGCAGGCCGGCGTATTCGCCTTGGGCACCGGAGTTGGGCTGCATGCAGATTGCATCGAAACCGGTGATCGCGCACAACCAGCGCTCCAGTTCCTCGATCATCAGCCCGTATCCGGCGGCCTGCTCTTTCGGCACGAACGGGTGCAGGTTGGCGAACTGCGGCCAGGTGATCGGGATCATCTCGCTGGTGGCGTTGAGCTTCATGGTGCAGGAGCCCAGCGGGATCATCGATTGATTGAGCGCCAGGTCCTTGTTTTCCAGTTGCTTGAGGTAGCGCAGCATCTCGGTTTCGCTGTGATGGGCGCTGAATACCGGATGGCGCAGATAAGGCGAAGTTCGCACCAACCCTTGGGGAATTCCGCCAGGCAGGACTTCGGCATCCAGGTCCTCGATACTGAGCCCGTGATCGGCCCCCAGAAACACGTCGAACAGCTTCGCCACGGTGGTTTCGTCGCAGGTCTCGTCGAGACTCAAGCCCAGTTCGCCGCGCCCGAGAATGCGCAGGTTGATCTGCGCGGCCCGGGCACTTTCGATGATCGCGGTCTGGGTGCCGCCGACTTCCAGCGTCAGGGTGTCGAAGAAGTGCCGGTTGACCCGGGTGATACCCTTGCGCTCAAGCCCGGCGGCCAGGATGCAGGTCAGCCGGTGAACCCGCTGGGCGATCCGCTTGAGTCCTTCCGGGCCGTGGTAGATCGCATAGAAACTGGCGATATTGGCCAGCAGCACCTGGGCCGTGCAGATGTTGGAGTTGGCCTTCTCCCGGCGGATGTGTTGCTCGCGGGTTTGCAGGGCCATGCGCAGGGCGGTGTTGCCCCGCGCATCTTTCGAAACACCGATGATCCGCCCTGGAATCGCCCGTTTGTACTCATCGCGGCTGGCAAAAAATGCCGCATGCGGCCCGCCGTAGCCCATGGGCACGCCAAATCGCTGGGACGAGCCGAACACCACATCGGCGCCCAGTTCACCCGGCGGGGTCAGCAACAACAGGCTCAGCAAATCCGTGGCGACACAGGCCAGGGCCTGTTGCGCGTGCAGGTGATCGATCAGCGGCCGCAGGTCGTGGATCTCGCCGTGGGTGTCAGGGTATTGCAGCAGCGCGCCGAACACCTGGTGCTGCTTCAAGTTATCCACAGCGTCGACGATCAGCTCGAAGCCGAAACCTTCGGCGCGGGTCTGCACCACGGAAATGGTTTGCGGGTGACAGTTTTCGTCGACAAAGAACAGATTGCTTTTGGACTTGGCGACCCGCTTGGCCAGGGCCATGGCTTCCGCCGCGGCGGTGGCCTCATCGAGCAGCGAGGCGTTGGCCAGTTCCAGACCGGTCAGATCGATGGTCATTTGCTGGAAGTTCAGCAGCGCTTCGAGCCGCCCTTGGGCGATCTCCGGTTGATAGGGTGTGTACGCGGTGTACCAACCGGGATTTTCCAGCACGTTACGCAGAATGACCGCCGGTGTGAGGGTACCGTGGTAGCCCATGCCGATCAGGCTGGTCCATACCTGGTTCTGCTCGGCATAACCACGCAGCTTGGCCAGGGCGGCCTCTTCATCGAGCGCCGGGGGCAGGTCCAGCGCCCGGTTGAGGCGGATGCCTGGCGGCACGGTTTGCTCGATCAATTCGACCCGGCTGCCCAGGCCAAGGCTGTCGAGCATCGCCTGTTGCTCGGCGGCATCGGGTCCTAGGTGGCGGCGCAGAAAGGCATTGGGGTCGTGTAACTGGCTCAGGGACGGCAACTGGGACATGACGGGCTCTCTCTTGACTGGCGCTCAGCGTCGATGCAACACGGTCAAACCAGCATAGCAGTCGATCTTCGCGTGGATGGCGTGGCGTCGTCAGCCAATCCGGCTCCGCCACCCCGGTGTTTGCCGACATAGACCCGGTGACGCGCAAAGGATGCGGCCCAGGCACGGGCGACTTTCATGGCGCAGATGCAGGCATTGGGGGTCTGGATCGGGATCGGCTATCACTACCCACCGATTCACCTGTTGAGCCTTTACCGCGAGCGCGGTTTTAAGGAGGGCATGTTCACGGCGATGAGCAAAGCCGTCTTGCGGTCTTGACTGTAGGAGCTGCCGCAGGCTGCGATCTTTTGACTTTGATTTTAAAAACAAAGGCAAAAGATCGCAGCCTGCGGCAATTCCTACGGGGGGGCGAGTATTACTCGCCGATGGCGGCCTTGTAGCCGGCGGCATCCAGCAGTTTTTCCAGATCGGCGGTGTTGCTTGGCTTGAGCTTGAAGATCCACGCGCCGTACGGGTCGCTGTTGAGCAGTTCCGGCGAAGCGCTCAGGTCTTCATTGACCGCGATCACTTCACCGGCAATCGGGGAGTAGATATCGGAAGCGGCTTTAACCGATTCAACGACACCCGCCTGATCTTCAGCGGCAAACACGTTGCCGACTTCGGTCAGCTCGACGAACACCACATCACCCAGCGCTTCCTGCGCGTGATCGCTGATGCCCACGGTGACGGTGCCATCGGCTTCCAGACGTGCCCATTCGTGACTTTCGGCAAAACGCAGGTCGGCAGGGATATTGCTCATGTTCTGTGTCCTCAGGAAATTGTCAGCGGTCGTTAACCGCTGGAAAAGATTAGATCAAGGTTTTGCCGTGGCGTACGAAGGTCGGTTTGACCACCCGGACCGGGTACCACTTGCCACGAATTTCCACTTCAGCGCGGTCTGCAGTTGCCATCGGCACGCGCGCCAGTGCTATCGACTTGCTAAGCGTAGGAGAGAAACTACCACTGGTGATCTCCCCTTCGCCAACATCGGCGATGCGCACGACCTGATGAGCGCGTAAAACACCGCGTTCCTCAAGGACCAGACCGACCAGTTTGTGCTGTACACCAGCGGCTTGCTCGGTTTCCAGGGCCTTGCGCCCGATGAACTGCCGGGTGGCAGGTTCCCAGGCGATGGTCCAGGCCATATTGGAGGCCAGGGGTGAAACATCTTGCTGGATATCCTGACCGTAAAGGTTCATGCCGGCTTCGACCCGCAAGGTATCCCGCGCGCCAAGACCGATGGGAGAAATCCCGGCACCGACCAGATCGTTGAAGAACCCGGGTGCCTGATCCGCCGGCAGAATGATTTCCAGGCCGTCTTCGCCGGTATAACCGGTGCGCGCGATGAACCAGTCACCATCGGGCAGGCCTTCGAAGGGCTTGAGGAGCTGGATCAGGTTGCCGCGAGACTGGTTGACCAGCTCGGCAATTTTTTGTCGGGCGTGAGGCCCCTGGATGGCCAGCATCGCCAACTCGGAACGCTCGCGAAGCTGCACGTCGAAACCGTCGAGACGCGCTTGCATCCAGGCCATGTCCTGATCGCGAGTGGAGGCATTGACCACCAGGCGATAGCCCTCGTCGAGACGGTAGACGATCATGTCGTCGACGATGCCGCCTTGCTCGTTGAGCATGGTGCTGTATAACGCACGGCCGGAGCTGTGCAGGCGTTCGACATCATTGGCCAGCAAATGCTGAAGCCAGGCTTTGGCCTGGGGGCCGCCGACGTCGATAACGGTCATGTGGGATACATCGAAGACACCGCAATCGCGGCGCACCTGATGGTGTTCCTCGACCTGCGATCCATAATGCAGAGGCATGTCCCAACCGCCAAAATCGACCATCTTTGCGCCGAGCGCGAGATGAAGGTCATACAGAGGCGTACGCTGTCCCATGGGTTTCTCCTTCCGGGCGTGGCGAAGGTGCGGGCAAGTGCTGCACGGACTGAATGCCTTGAAACAAAAGGCCTTTAGCCGATTTCAGCTACCTGGTCTGTCAGACGGACCGCACCGAATGCCGCGCATTGTAGCCGCAAGGTGTAGGACTGACACCTAGCTGTTTCGATGCGCAGAGCGCCGGATCAATCCGATGACCGGCAGCAGCCCGACCAGCACCAGGGTCAACGCTGGCAAAGATGCCCTCGCCCATTCTCCTTCGCTGGTCATTTCAAAGATCCGCACCGCCAGCGTGTCCCAGCCAAACGGGCGCATCAGCAGGGTCGCGGGCATTTCCTTGAGCACGTCGACGAACACCAGCAGCGCCGCGCTCAAGGTGCCGGGCAACAACAACGGTAGATACACTTTGAAAAACAGTCGCGGCCCACTGACGCCAAGGCTACGTGCCGCTTCGGGCAAAGATGGCCGTATACGCGCCAGACTGCTTTCCAGTGGTCCGTAGGCCACCGCAATGAAGCGCACCAGATAGGCCAGCAACAACGCTGACAGACTGCCCAGCAGCAGCGGCTTGCCCGCGCCACCGAGCCAGCTCGAGAGCGGGATCACCAGCTCGCGATCCAGGTAACTGAACGCCAGCATGATCGACACCGCCAGCACCGAGCCCGGCAAGGCGTAACCCAGATTGGCCAGACTGACCCCGGAACGAATGACCCGGGTGGGCGCCAGGCGTCGGGCAAACGCCAGCAACAAGGCGACGCTGACGGTGATCAACGCCGCCATCGCCCCCAGGTACAAGGTATGGACGATCAACCCGGTGTAGCGCTCGTCGAGATCGAAGCGCCCGCGCTGCCAGAACCACACCGCCAATTGCAGCATCGGGATAACGAAAGCGCAGGCAAACACCAGACCGCACCAGGTCGAGGCCGCCAGAGCCTTCAAGCCCCGCAGGTGGTACAGCGCCTTGACCCGTGGCCGCTCGTTGCCCGCCCGGTTGGCCCCGCGAGCACGCCGTTCGCCGTAGAGCACGAGCATCACCACCAGCAGCAACAAGCTGGCCAGTTGCGCGGCGGAAGACAGACTGAAAAAACCGTACCAGGTCTTGTAGATGGCCGTGGTGAAGGTATCGAAGTTGAACACCGACACGGCGCCGAAATCCGCCAGGGTTTCCATCAGCGCCAATGCCACACCCGCACCGATGGCTGGCCGCGCCATGGGCAATGCCACGCGCCAGAACGCTTGCCAGGGCGATTGACCCAGGACCCGCGCCGCTTCCATCAGGCCTTTGCCCTGGGCGAGGAAGGCCGTGCGGGCGAGCAGATACACATAGGGATAGAAAACCAGCACCAGCACCACAATCACCCCGCCCGTGGAGCGCACGCGCGGCAGTCGCAGACCGCTGCCGAACCATTCGCGCAGCAGGGTTTGCACGGGCCCGGCAAAATCCAGCAGGCCGACGAAGACGAAGGCCAGCACATAGGCCGGAATCGCGAAGGGCAGCATCAGCGCCCAGTCCAGCCAGCGCCGGCCGGGGAATTCGCAAAGGCTGGTAAGCCAGGCAAGGCTGACACCCAGCAGGGTGACACCCACACCAACGCCGAACACTAGCGTCAGCGTGTTGCCCAGCAAGCGCGGCATCTGCGTATCCCACAGGTGGGACCAGATTTGAACGTCGATGGTTTGCCAGGAAAGCAGCAAGACGCTCAGGGGCAACAGGACCAGCGCAGCGATGGCGAAGACGACGGGATACCAGCGGCGTTGGGCGGGGTGGGCCACAGGCTTGGTTCTCTACTATTAATGGGTGAAATCGACACTGTAGGAGCGAGCTTGCTCGCGAAAAACGTCAACGATAACGCAGGGAGCCTGACGGTCCGCGGTGCCCTGACGCTCATCGCAAGCAAGCTCGCTCCTACGGAGTCAAAAGCACGGGGCACTTAAACAAAACGCCCCGCATGGGCGGGGCGCAGTATAACGGTCGATTTAGTTCCAGCCAGCCTTGTCCATCAGGCGAATCGCCTCAGCCTGGCGCTTGCCGGCGATTTCCACAGGCAAGGTATCAGCGATGAACTTGCCCCATGCGGCGACTTCAGCCGATGGCTGCACGGCCGGGTTGGCCGGGAACTCCTGGTTCACGTCGGCAAAGATTTTCTGCGCTTCAGGCGTGGTCATCCACTCCACCAGGGCCTTGGCCGCTTCTGGGTGTGGCGCGTGTTGGGTCAGGCCGATACCCGACAGGTTGATGTGTACGCCACGGTCGGCCTGGTTCGGCCAGAACAGTTTCACCGGCAGATCCGGCTTCTGCTTGTGCAGGCGGCCGTAATAGTAGGTGTTGACGATGCCAACATCGCACTGGCCGGCATTGATCGCTTCAAGCACCGCGGTGTCGTCGGAGAATACGTCAGTAGACAGGTTCTTGACCCAGCCCTTGAGGATTTCCTCGGTCTTGCCGGCGCCGTGCACTTCGATCATGGTCGCGGTCAGGGACTGGTTGTAAACCTTCTTCGCCGAACGCAGGCACAGGCGGCCTTCCCATTGCTTGTCGGCCAGTGCTTCGTAGGTGGTCAGTTCGCCCGGCTTCACACGGTCAGTGGAGTAGGCAATGGTCCGCGCCCGCAGGCTCAAGCCGGTCCAGGCGTGGGAGGCTGCCCGGTACTGCAGCGGAATGTTGGCGTCGATGGTTTTCGAGGTGAACGGCTGGAGGATGCCCATCTGCTCGGCTTGCCAGAGGTTGCCGGCATCGACGGTCAGCAGCAGGTCGGCCGGCGTATTCGCGCCCTCGGCCTTGAGCCGCTGCATCAGCGGCGCTTCCTTGTCGGTGATGAACTTCACCTTCACGCCAGTCTTGGCGGTGTAGGCATCGAATACTGGCTTGATCAGCTCGTCGATACGCGAGGAGTAGACCACCACCTCATCAGCGGCCTGGGCGGCGGTGCTGCCGATCAGGGTCAGGGCCAGTGCAGTCAGTAGACGCTTCGGTGCCAACATGGGAGCGGTCTCTCGATTGGAAAATGAGGGCAAATGATAAGGACTCACATTTAGCTTCTCAATCGAAGCTGATCGCGGAGGCGTTACTGGATGTTGCGACGCCTGGAATTTTTGGTGCTTGTGCTGACGCCTTCGCGGGCAAGCCCGCTCCCACAGTGGCCGGTGTCGTTCACAAATCCCGTGCCCAAAGCGATACCTGTGGGAGCGGGCTTGCCCGCGAAGAGGCCAGTAGCCTCTATGCAGAACTCAGGGCTTGGCCAGCGCCGGCAAATCCCCGGTCAACCCCAGCGCTTCACGCACGAACAAGGCCTTGGCCTCGGGCATCTTCTCAACCATTTTCAACCCGGTATTACGCAACCAGCGCACCGGTAACGGATCCGCCTGGAACAAGCGCTCGAAGCCCTCCATCGCCGCCATCAGTGCCAAGTTATGGGGCATGCGCCGACGCTCGTAACGGCTGAGGACTTTCACATCCGCCAGGCGTTCGCCACGGGTTGCCGCTTGCAGCAACACTTCGGCCAGCACGGCGGCATCGAGGAATCCGAGGTTCACACCCTGCCCGGCCAACGGGTGAATGGTGTGGGCCGCGTCGCCGATCAACGCCAGGCCTTCGGCCACATAACGCTTGGCATGCCGCTGGCGCAGAGGCACACACAGGCGCGGGTCGGCGCTGAGCACTTCACCGAGCCGCCCCTCAAAGGCTCGCTCCAGTGCCTTGCAGAAACCCTGATCATCCATCGCCATCAAGCGTTCGGCTTCGCCGGGTGTGGTCGACCAGACGATCGAGCACCAATCCTGTTCGCCGTCGCGCTCCAGTGGCAGAAACGCCAACGGACCGTTGTCGGTGAAGCGCTGCCAGGCCGTCATCTGATGCGGCTTGGCGCAACGCACGCTGGTGACGATGGCATGGTGCAGATAATCCCATTCGCGGGTCGCGACCCCGGCCAGGCGCCGCACGGCCGAGTTAGCGCCATCCGCTGCGATCACCAGCGGTGCGCGCAGGGTGCGGCCATCGGCCAGGGTCAGCAGCCAGTCATCGCCCGAGCGGCGCATCTGTTCCAGCCGTGCATTGGCCAACAACCCCAGGTCACAGTCGTGCAGGCGCTCGAGCAAGGCATCCTGGACCACTCGGTTTTCGACGATATGCCCCAGCACCTCGGCATGCACGCTGGCCGCCGAGAAGTGAATTTGCCCGGTGCCGCTGCCATCCCAGACCTGCATGTCGGTGTAGGGGCTGCTGCGCCGCCCGGCGATGCCGTCCCAGACGCCAAGGCGTTCAAGAATCCGCTGGCTGGCAGCCGACAAGGCGCTCACCCGCGGCTCAAACGCGGCCTGAGCGTTGAAGGGTTTGACACTCATGGGGCTGCCGTCCAGCAGCAGGACTTCCAGCCCGCTGTTCTGCAACGCCAGCGCCAGGGCGCTGCCGACCATTCCGGCCCCGACAATCAGCAGATCTGCGCGCATTTCCATGCTTTAAGCCTGTCTCTCTTGCGGCTTGAGCCGCACGTAAAGGGTTTTCCCGACCCGCGCCACCAGGTGGCCGACGCCGTCATGAATGTCGACCTGCAAGTACGGCAGGTTTTTTATCAATCGTGCCCCGCCAAACCGGCGGATCAGCCAGCTACGCATCCGGTCGCGTCCCCAACCCCATCGCCTGTCGGGCAAACCAGCGTTTGGCCGGTGGCAACAGGTCGAGGCCGAGCAAGCCGATGTTGCGACCCAGGGACACCAGCGGCTGGGTACTGCCGAACAGGCGCGTGACCTGATCGGAGAAGCCCACTGTGAGGTCCTGATCTAGACGCTGATGCTCGCGATAGGCCTGCAAGGTAGCGAAGTCGCCCAAGGGTTTATCGCTGGCGAGCAAGGCATCGGCCAGGGCCTGGGCATCGCGCAGGGACAGGTTGAACCCCTGACCGGCAATCGGATGCAGGCTGTGCGCCGCGTTGCCGAGCACCGCCAGATGCGGGCGCACCTGTTCTTCGGCCTCGACCAGTGTCAGCGGATACAGATGTCGTGCACCGACCTGCTTCAACGTACCGAGGCGATAACCGAAGACACCCTGCAATTCACTGAGGAAACTGCGCTCATCGAGGGCTGCCAGGCGTTGCGCGTCCATGCCCAGGCGGGTCCAGACCAGTGCACAGCGGTTTTCCGGCAGCGGCAGTAACGCCATCGGGCCTTCGTCGGTGAAACGCTCGAAGGCCATGCCGTTGTGGGCCTCGCTCGGGGTGATATTGGCGATCAGCGCGCTCTGGTTGTACGGACGCTTGCGGATGCCGATCCCCAGTTGCTCGCGCAGGCCGGAGCGGCCGCCGTCAGCGAGCACCGCGAGGTCGCACTCAAGGGTGGTTTCATCATTGAGGGTCAGGCGATAGCCATCGGTCAGCGGCTCCATGCGGGTGACTTCCGCCGGGCAACGCCAGCTGATCACGTCCTTGTCCAGGCCTTGCCACAGGCATTGGCCGAGCCAGGCGTTTTCAACGACATAACCCAGCGCCGGAACACCCTCTTCCATCGCCGACAAGCGCGCCGTCGAGAATCGACCACGGTCGGAAACATGAATCTGCTTGATCGGCTCGGCGCGGCGGGAAACTTCCTGCCAGACGCCCAGGCGTTGGTAAATCTGCCGCGAGCCAAAGGACAGCGCCGAAGAACGAGCGTCGTAACTCGGTTGCCAGGTGTCCCCCGGGGCGAACGGCTCGATCAGCACGATCTTCCAGCCTCGGGCCTTGGCGCCAGCCTGCAAGGCCAGCGCCAGACTCGCACCGACCAGCCCGCCACCAATGATTGCCAGGTTGACTCGACTCATGCCGCTTGTGTCCGTGCTTGCGCCATCAGGGCCTCGATTTCGCTGACGGTTTTCGGCACGCCGCCCGTCAATATTTCACAGCCGGTTCTGGTGACCACTACGTCGTCCTCGATGCGCACGCCAATGCCACGCCATTTCTTCGCCACGCTCTGGTTGTCCGGAGCAATGTAGATCCCCGGCTCCACGGTCAACGCCATGCCGACCTCCAGTACGCGCCACTCGCCGCCGACCTTGTATTCGCCGACATCGTGCACATCCATGCCCAGCCAATGGCCGGCGCGGTGCATGTAAAACGCCTTGTAGGCTTCGCTGGCGATCAGTTCGTCAACGTCACCCTGGAGCAAACCCAGCTTGACCAGCCCGGCCGTGATGACCCGGACCGTGGCCTCGTGCGCCTGGTTCCAGTGTTTGTTCGGCGCGATCTCGGCGAACGCCGCTTCCTGGGAGGCCAGCACCAATTCGTAAATCGCTTTCTGCTCCGCTGAATACTTGCCGCTGACCGGAAAGGTCCGGGTGATGTCGCTGGCGTAACAGTCGATCTCGCACCCGGCGTCGATCAGCACCAGGTCACCGTCCTTGAGCAGCGCGTCATTCTGCTGGTAATGCAGGATGCAACTGTTGCGCCCCGCCGCGACGATCGACCCGTAGGCCGGCATCTTCGCCCCGCCCTTGCGGAATTCGTAATCGAGCTCGGCTTCCAGGCTGAATTCGTGCAACCCGGCGCGACAGGCCTGCATTGCCCGTACGTGCGCCTGGGCGGAAATCCGCGCCGCCTCGCGCATCACTTTCACTTCTGCCGCCGATTTATACAGGCGCATGTCGTGCAGCAGATGATCCAGGGCAACGAATTCGTTCGGCGGCTGGGCACCGAGGTTGGCCTTGGAGCGGATCACGTTGATCCATTCCATCAGGTGGCGGTCGAATTCGGGGTTGCTGCCCATGGCCGAATACACCCGGTCACGGCCTTCGATCAGGCCCGGCAGGATGTCGTCGATATCGGTGATGGGAAAGGCGTCGTCGGCGCCGAAGTCGCGAATCGCGCCTTCCTGCCCGGCACGCAGACCATCCCACAATTCGCGCTCGGCGTTGCGTTCGCGGCAGAACAGGATGTATTCGCCATGCACACGCCCAGGCATCAGCACCAATACCGCCTGGGGCTCAGGGAAGCCGCTGAGGTACTGGAAGTCGCTGTCCTGGCGATAGACGTGCTCGACGTCGCGGTTACGAATGGCCACCGCGGCGGCGGGCAGGATGGCGATGCTGTTGGGTTCCATCTGCGCCATCAGGGCCTTGCGGCGACGGCTGTATTCCGATTTCGGGATGTGGATCATGGGCAGATGGCGTTCCCTGGCAAACGATTAGTGCAGCGACGGTTTGGCGGCGGCCGGCACGTCTTTCTTGGTCTCGGAGAACAGCAGCAGCGGCGCGACGCGCAGGTACTCCATGACCTCCATATAGTCGTTTTCGCCGTCGTCGGACTCTTCCAGCGCATCTTGCACCTGGGAGATGGCCGCCAGATCCTGCAGCACTTCGGTGGCCTCGGTGCTCAGGGCGCTGCTGTCACGGCAGTTCAATCCGAAACCGCTGAGGAAACCCTGGCACCATTGGCCCAGGGCGGCGGCACGCTCGGTGAGCGGAGCGTCGTCGGTCGGCAGCAGCAGAACGACGGTCACGTCATCGCCGGTGAGCTCGCCTTTTACCATCTCTTGCAAGCCGATCAGGGCGTTGCGAACGTTGTCCTGCGGCTCGCTTTCGAGCAGTTCGGCGGCGTCTATCAGCCAGCCTTCGGCGTCGAAACCGGCGCCTGCGCAGCTGCGGCCGAGCAACAGGCCGTGCAGTTCAGCAGGCGAGACGTTGTAACCGCTGGAAGTCAGCAGGGTGGCGAAGCCTTGGTACGGGGAATTCTGAATGGTCATGGGCAGCTAGGCGCCAGACGGCGCTATGTCTAGAATGAAGGCCTTGTATCCTACATCGACTACCCCTGTAGGAGCGAGCTTGCTCGCGATGAACCCGAGAACGCCGCGGGTTGTCAGGGATCCAGCGTTATCGTTGGCGACCATCGCGAGCAAGCTCGCTCCTACAGTCCAATACCCATCAGACAGTGAAGACAATGGAAGACACCGACCTGCAAGCGCTGATGGCCAGACTCGAATTGCTGATTACCCGAGTCGAGCAACTTAAGAGTCAAAATGGACTCTTACTAGCTCAGGAAAAGACCTGGCGCGAGGAACGCGCGCATCTCATTGAAAAAAACGAAATCGCCCGGCGTAAGGTCGAGTCGATGATTTCGCGCCTCAAGGCCCTGGAGCAAGACTCATGAGTTCAAGCAATAGCGTCACCGTGCAGATTCTCGACAAAGAGTATTCGATCATCTGCCCTCAGGAAGAGCGCAGTAACCTGGTCAGCGCCGCCCGTTATCTGGACGGCAAGATGCGCGAGATCCGCAGCAGCGGCAAAGTCATCGGCGCCGACCGTATCGCCGTGATGGCTGCGCTGAACATCACCCACGACCTGCTGCACAAGGAAGATCGCCCGGACGTTCAGGTCAGCGGCTCGACCCGTGAGCAGGTTCGCGACCTGCTCGATCGCGTCGATCTGGTCCTGGCGACCGATCCGGACGTCACCAAAGGCTGATTCGCGTCGCCGCTTGCGGTATACTGCACTCACTCCCTGGGGTGTTTGCCAGTTGGCGATGTCCCTGAGCCGATTTGCTATACCCTGGAGGTTGCACGTTGGGCTGGTGTGCATGTCCGCTAGACGGAAAGCCTTAAAGCCTACTGCATCTTCCACCTTGAACTTTCGGGTTCAAGGGCTAAGTCGACAGCGACACATTCGGGGAGCCTGATTCCAGTCCAATGCCGGTTTAAATACCGGCATTGGCGTTTTTGCGGGTACGCTTTGTGTATCCGTCCTGCAGAAGTCCGAATCCATGACCGAACCTGCGCTGCTTCCCCGCCCGCAACTTCGACGCATGCTGCGCAAGGCCCGTCGCGCACTGACACCCAGTCAGCAGCGCCAGGCCGCTCGCGGGCTGTATAAGCAATTGGCCCAGCAACCGCTGTTCCGCCGCGCCAGACACATCTCGCTTTATCTGCCGACCGACGGTGAAATCGATCCGCGCCTGTTGCTGCGTGCCGCACAGCGCCGGGGCAAGGCCACCTATCTGCCGGTGCTGAGTGCCTGGCCGCGAACCAAAATGGTATTCCAGCGCATCCGGCCCGGGGAAAAACTCAAACCCAACCGCTTCCGCATTCTCGAACCTCGGGCCAACCTCGCCCGGCAACGCAGAATCTGGGCGCTGGACCTGGTGTTGTTGCCATTGGTGGGGTTTGACGATGTTGGCGGACGCCTGGGGATGGGCGGCGGCTTCTACGATCGGAGCCTGGCCTATCTGGCGCGCCGCAATGACTGGCGCAAGCCGACGCTGTTGGGGCTGGCACATGAGTGTCAGAAGGTGGAGCGATTGGCTCAGGCGAGCTGGGATGTGCCGCTGCAGGGAACAGTGACAGACAAAGCCTGGTATTACGCAGGCTAGGCGCCACTTCGATCAGCGACGCCGGGACAACAGGATCAGCGCTTGAAGGCGGTCGACTGTTGCTGCAACTGGGCGAGCTCGACCGGTGCATCGGTCTTGCTGGCCCACAGGCTTTGGGCATAGCCGGTGGTCACGACGCCAAGGCCAAACAAAATGACCAAAATCCATAGTAAATCCGGTTTGCGTTTCATCGATTGCCCCCCAAAGGCAGATCTACACGATGACAGCAGCGGTTTCCGTTTGTAGGCCGTGCAGCAGCGTCAAGCTTTAAAGGCCGGCATTTTGCGACAACGTGAACCGCTGCGCAAATGCTGACGTCAACCGACTGTCGGTTTGTCATAAAATTGCCGACAAGTTGCTCAATCACCACGCAAGGAGCAAAAGACATGGCCTATTGGCTGATGAAATCCGAGCCCGACGAACTCTCGATCAAAGGGCTGGAAAAGCTCGGCAAAGCGCGCTGGGACGGGGTTCGCAACTATCAGGCACGCAACTTCCTGCGGGCCATGGCCGTAGGGGATGAGTTCTTTTTCTATCATTCCAGCTGCCCGGAGCCGGGCATCGCCGGTATCGGCAAGATTGTCGAAGCCGCGTATCCGGACCCGACGGCGCTGGAACCTGAAAGTCATTACTACGACCCGAAGGCAACGGCGGAGAAAAACGCCTGGAGCGCGATCGATGTCGCCCATGTCGAGACGTTTGCCAGGGTGCTGAAGCTGGATTACCTGAAGCAGCAGACGGCGCTGGCCGAATTGCCGCTGGTGCAGAAAGGTTCGCGACTGTCGGTGATGCCGGTGACGCCGGAGCAGTGGGCGGCGGTGATCGCTTTAAAGCCTTGAGTTGTTCATCGCCTGGACTGGCCTCTTCGCGAGCAAGCCCGCTCCCACAGGGTTCTGAGGTGGACATGTGATTGTGCTTCAACACAAAACCACTGTGGGAGCGGCGGTGCGACGATTCGACTTGCTCGCGAAGAGGCCGGTACAGGCGCCAGAAGACTTACTGGATGATCAGATTGTTGAACAACAAATCCTCAACCACCGGCTTGCCGGTTTCGTCGCTCATCACCTGCTGGGTCTGTTTCAGGGCTTCCTGACGCAGCTTTTCCTTGGCCTCGACATTGTTCATCGTCTCGGTGGTCTGCTGGGCGAACAGCGCGACCAATTGATTGCGAATCAACGGTTCATTGGCCTTCACCGCCTTGGCAGCCTCGTCACCGGTCACCCGCAACGCCACATCAGCCTTGTAGACTTTCAGTTTCGGCGTGCCATCCAGGCCGTAGTTGCCCACGAACGGCGGGCTCAGGGTGATGTAACTGACCTTCGGAGCGGTATCTTCTTTGGCTTCCTCGGCCACCGCTGCCACAGGCAGGGACAGGGCCAGCAACAACATGATCCACGCTTTCACAATTCACTCCTTATCCGGTTTGCGGCCTAGCATAACGACCCGCCATGCAAGCACAAGCTTATGGCTGACTATCAGGGCCGGGCATGCTCGTTGACCCTTCGACCCACACACCTACACTTATCGGCCATCACTCCCAAAGGAATAGCCCTGATGAAAGCCGTGCTGTGCAAAGCCTTCGGCCCTGCCGAATCGCTGGTGCTGGAAGACGTCGCCAGTCCTGTCGCGAAGAAGAATGAAATCCTGCTGGACGTGCACGCCGCCGGGGTCAATTTCCCCGACACGCTGATCATCGAGGGCAAGTACCAGTTCAAGCCGCCCTTCCCGTTTTCTCCGGGTGGCGAAGCGGCCGGCGTGGTCCGCGAAGTCGGCGAGAAGGTCAGCCACCTGAAAGTCGGTGACCGGGTCATGGCCCTGACCGGCTGGGGCAGCTTTGCCGAACAGGTCGCCGTGCCGGGCTACAACGTGTTACCCATTCCGCCATCCATGGACTTCAACACCGCCGCCGCCTTCAGCATGACCTACGGCACCTCGATGCACGCCCTCAAGCAGCGCGGCAACCTGCAACCGGGCGAAACCCTGCTGGTGCTGGGTGCCTCCGGCGGTGTCGGCCTGGCGGCGGTGGAAATCGGCAAAGCCATGGGCGCCCGGGTGATTGCCGCGGCCAGCAGCGCGGAAAAACTCGCCGTGGCCAAGGCCGCCGGCGCCGATGAACTGATCAACTACAGCGAAACCAGCCTCAAGGACGAAATCAAGCGCCTGACCGATGGCCAGGGCGCCGACGTGATCTACGACCCGGTGGGCGGCGACCTGTTCGACCAGGCCATCCGCGCCATCGCCTGGAACGGTCGCCTTTTGGTGGTCGGCTTCGCCAGCGGGCGAATCCCCGAATTGCCGGTCAACCTGGCGCTGCTCAAAGGCGCAGCAGTGCTCGGTGTGTTCTGGGGCTCATTCGCCCAACGCCAGCCGCAGGACAACGCGGCGAACTTCCAGCAGCTGTTTGACTGGTTTGCCGAAGGCAAGCTGAAGCCGCTGGTGTCGCAGGTGTATCCACTGGGCAATGCGGCGCAGGCGATCAACGATCTTGGCCAGCGTAAAGCAGTCGGGAAAGTGGTGGTGCAGGTTCGCTGAATCCGGCAAAGGGCCCGGACCTCTGAGTCCAGGCTCTTTCCCTACAGTAACTGGCGGATGTCTTCCGGCAAAAACCTTACATACCTGGATCCCGGGTTGTTCGAGCATTGCCTGATAATGATCGGCACCTTTCTGTTCATATCGGCGATCAATGCCAGACGCCGTTCGGTCGGCAGTGTTGCCGTGGAAAACGCGTTCGACAGATAAGCCCGGATGTAATGGAAGGCGGTGGAATCAATCCACTCGTGCTCCGGGGCACGCGCCAGCGCCGCATTGAGATCGCGGCATCTCAATGCCTTGAGCCACTGGTTGAGATGCAGCGGTAGATGCACATCGAACCTGAACATCATCGGAGCAACGACTTCCTGCTCCTCAGGCTTGTCACCCTCAACGGTCCATGGCTTGAACCGCCACTGCGCTATGGCGACCCTGGTCGCCTCGGCGAAATCAGGGTGATCGCTTTGCAAAATGCTCACCTTGCTGACCGAGCCGTTGGCATGTGCCATGAACCTGACCCGGACATTACCGGTGACTCCAGCCCGATGCAGCGCCGGTGGGTAAATCGGCTTGGGGTTGTTTTCCGGTATCAGGAACACCTCCCCTGCGCTGCTTTCAACAGACACAACAAACAACAGCACCACAAACAAAAACCACCGCATCCTCCTCTCCCTCGCACCTGAAACGCCACAACTGGCTGTACGGCAAAGGTTAAAGCTCAAGGGTGCTGCACTGAAGGTCACGGCTTCCGGTAACAGAGCAGGACATTTCCCAAAGAATTGCCCTACCCGGGACGGATCAGTCGCGTAAATCATGGGTGGGTAACGCTTCCTACAACGCCCTTCACTTTCACCTGAGCGACATGTTCATAAAGGAATGCGCGATATCCAACATTTCCGCTGTTTTGCCGATGAGAACCGGTGCTATTTTCGGTAACGAAACTGTAACATTCGCAACCGCAGTCAAAACAAGAAATCTGGAGCTCTTGAATGTTTGCTTTCTTTCGTCCTGCCGCACATCAGGCTCCATTGCCTGAAGAAAAAATAGACAGCACTTACCGACGCCTGCGCTGGCAGATTTTCGCCGGCATCTTCATTGGCTATGCCGGTTACTACCTGCTGCGCAAGAACTTCTCCCTGGCCATGCCGTACCTGATCGACGAGGGTTACTCCCGCGGTCAGCTGGGGCTGGCGATGTCCGCCATCGCGATTGCCTACGGCCTGTCGAAGTTCCTCATGGGCCTGGTGTCCGACCGTTCCAACCCGCGTTTCTTCCTGCCGTTCGGCCTGTTGGTGTCGGCTGGCGTGATGTTCATTTTCGGTTTCGCGCCATGGGCGACGTCCAGCGTGACCATGATGTTCATTCTGCTGTTCATCAACGGCTGGGCGCAGGGCATGGGTTGGCCGCCGAGTGGCCGGACCATGGTGCACTGGTGGTCGCAGAAGGAACGTGGCGGCGTGGTGTCCGTGTGGAACGTGGCACACAACGTCGGCGGCGGCCTGATCGGCCCGCTTTTCCTGATCGGCATGGGCCTGTTCAATGACTGGCATGCGGCGTTCTACGTGCCGGCAGCGGTGGCACTGGCGGTAGCGGTGTTTGCCTTTGTAACCATGCGCGACACCCCGCAATCGGTTGGCCTGCCGCCGATTGAGCAGTACAAGAACGACTACCCGGAAGGCTACGATGCCAGCCACGAAGAGGAATTCAGCGCCAAGGAAATCTTCGTCAAATACGTGCTGCGCAACAAAATGCTCTGGTACATCGCCCTGGCCAACGTCTTTGTCTATCTGCTGCGCTACGGCGTGCTGGACTGGGCACCAACCTACCTCAAGGAAGCCAAGGGTTTCACCGTGGACAAAACCTCGTGGGCGTATTTCTTCTACGAGTGGGCAGGTATCCCAGGCACCCTGCTGTGCGGCTGGATGTCGGACAAGATCTTCCGCGGCAACCGCGGCCTGACCGGCATGGTGTTCATGGCGCTGGTGACGGTCGCGACGCTGGTTTACTGGCTCAACCCGGCCGGTAACCCGATGATCGACATGATTGCGCTGCTTTCCATCGGCTTCCTGATCTACGGCCCGGTCATGCTCATCGGCCTGCAGGCGCTGGAGCTGGCACCGAAGAAAGCGGCCGGTACGGCGGCGGGCTTCACCGGCCTGTTCGGTTACCTGGGCGGTTCGGTCGCGGCCAGTGCAGCGATGGGCTACACCGTGGACCATTTCGGTTGGGACGGCGGTTTCGTGCTACTGGTGGGCGCCTGCCTGCTGGCGATGGCCTTCCTCGCCCCGACGCTACGTCACAAACAAGTCGCCAGTCAGGGCCGCGAAGCACTCGCTTGATCGGCCTTTGATTTACAGCGCTTGAGCCGCGCCTCCAGATTCCGGTCTGGCATGGCGTGGCTACGCAGGGCGTGCGCGGTCTGCTCGACATAATCGCGAGTGGTGCCGTAACGCCCGCAAGCGTTTTCGAACACATGGCTCAGCACGTGGTCCGGCAGGTTGCCGGCATAGCTGGGCAGATGTCGCTCCAGCACAAACCCCAAGGCCTGAACCTGGCTGCCATCTTCGAGTCGGCAGTTAAGCCAGTGCGGGCGGTAGGAAGGAAATGGCATCTCGCGCTGCCAAAGCGCGTACAGCGACGCTTCGAGTTGCTCTTCGGGCAAGCGATAGGCGAAACCGCTGCAAGAGCCACCGCGATCCAGGCCGAACACCAGGCCGGGCATTTCCGGGGTGCCGCGATGTTCGTGGGACCACAGGTACAACCCGCGATGGTAGCCATGCACCCGGCCGCGAACCCGTTCAACCGCCGTGCATTCAGGCCGCCAGATCAGCGAGCCATAGGCAAACAGCCACACCGGCCCACCCTTGTGACGGGCCATGGTCGACTGCATCGAGCTGAGCAATTGTTCGTGAGTGAGCTGCGGCCCCAGATCGAGCCGCGGAGGGTAAGCCAGATTCAAAAAAGCAGATTCGATGGCGCTCATGGCGAATAGCGTTCAGCTCCCCGCGGGTGAAGAATTACTTAATAGAACGCACAGCTGTAACAATAAGGCACATATGTTTTAAGGCAATTTGAATGCCATGGCACAGTTCTTAATTAATTGCTTGAATGAAATATAACCTACCGGAATTTATATAAGTTTATAAATACCGATAGGCTATATAGAGAGTTATAAACCTGTAGGAGCGAGCTTGCTCGCGATGGTCGTTAACGATTACGCGGGAGGTCAGGCTACTCGCGGTGTTCTTGAGCCCATCGCGAGCAAGCTCGCTCCTACAGGCGGGCAGGATCAGGAGCGCGGTGCGTAGGCAAACACATCGGCGCGCATCTGATGGGCGTCCATCCCCGCCTCGACCAACGCATCCAGGGTGCCGTAGACCATGGCCGGCGAGCCACTGGCGTAGACATGCAGGGCCTTGAGATCGGGAAAGTCTTCACAGACCGCTTCATGCAACATGCCGCAGCGCCCTTCCCAACCGCATTGATCGCTGACGACCTTGTGCAGGAACAGGTTGGGTAGTTTCAGCCATTCGTTCCAGTGCTCGACTTGATAAAAGTCTTCCGGACGACGCACGCCCCAATACAAATGCACCGGATGCTTGAAACCCGTGGCCCGGCAATGTTCGATCAGGCCGTGAACCTGACCCATGCCGGTGCCGGCGGCAATCAGCACGAGAGGGCCGTCCGGCAACTCCTCCAGGTGGGTATCACCAAACGGCAACTCGACCCGCACCATACTGTTGCGCTGAAGCTGCTCGATCAGGCTCAGCGCACTGGATTCGCGCGCCAGTACGTGGATTTCCAGGTCGCGCCCCGCATGCGGTGCAGAGGCGAGGGAGAAGGCGGACTTTTCGCCGTTCTCGCGCTCGATCATCAGGTACTGCCCGGCGTGGTAGCGCGGCGGTTTGCCGGCCGGAGCCCGCAGACGCACGCGCCAGGTATCGCCGCCCACGTCCTTGCACTCAATGACCTGACACGACACGCTGCGCACCGGCAGTTCTCCCAAGGCGAGCACGCCATCCCACAGCACGATGCAGTCTTCCAGCGGCTCCGCTATGCAAGTGTAGAACTCGCCATGATCACGCACATTGCCGGCCTGCTCGACCCGACCTTCCACCAGCAGCGCCGCGCACACGTGGCAATTGCCGTTGCGGCAACTTTGCGGGCATTCGTAGCCCAGTCGCCGCGCGCCATCGAGAATCCGCTCGCCGGGCAATATCTCAAGCACTGCTCCGGAGGGCTGCAAGGTTACACGCATCAATCTATTCCTAACTGATTCCAGATGGCATCGATCCGCTGGGTCACCGCATCGTCCTTGACGATGACACGGCCCCACTCACGGGTAGTTTCGCCCGGCCATTTATGCGTGGCATCAAGGCCCATTTTCGACCCCAGGCCGGACACCGGCGAGGCGAAGTCCAGGTAGTCGATCGGCGTGTTGTCGATCATCACCGTGTCGCGCTTGGGGTCCATGCGCGTGGTGATGGCCCAGATCACGTCGTTCCAGTCCCGGGCGTTGATATCGTCGTCGGTGACGATAACGAACTTGGTGTACATGAACTGTCGCAAAAACGACCAGACACCCAGCATTACCCGCTTGGCATGGCCCGGATACGACTTCTTCATGGTCACGATGGCCATGCGGTACGAGCAACCTTCGGGCGGCAGGTAGAAATCGGTGATCTCCGGGAACTGCTTCTGCAGGATCGGCACGAACACTTCGTTCAGCGCGACGCCGAGGATCGCCGGCTCATCCGGCGGGCGGCCGGTGTAGGTGCTGTGGTAGATCGGCTTGATCCGGTGGGTGATGCGCTCGACGGTGAACACCGGGAAGCTGTCGACTTCGTTGTAGTAACCGGTGTGGTCGCCGTACGGGCCTTCATCGGCCATCTCGCCCGGATGGATCACGCCTTCAAGGATGATTTCGGCGGTGGCCGGCACTTGCAGGTCGTTGCCGCGGCATTTCACCAGCTCAGTGCGGTTACCGCGCAACAGGCCGGCGAAGGCGTATTCGGAAAGGCTGTCGGGCACCGGGGTCACGGCGCCGAGGATGGTCGCCGGGTCTGCACCCAATGCAACGGCAACAGGAAAAGGTTGGCCCGGATGCTTTTCGCACCACTCGCGATAGTCCAGTGCACCGCCACGGTGGCTCAGCCAGCGCATGATGACTTTATTGCGGCCAATCACCTGTTGACGGTAGATACCGAGGTTCTGTCGGTCCTTGTTCGGCCCCTTGGTGACGGTCAGGCCCCAGGTGATCAGCGGCGCGACGTCGCCTGGCCAGCAGGTCTGCACCGGCAACTTCGCGAGGTCGACGTCGTCGCCTTCGATGACCACTTCCTGGCAGATCGCATCTTTGACCACCTTGGGCGCCATCGAGATGATCTTGCGGAAGATCGGCAGCTTGGACCAGGCATCCTTCAGGCCTTTCGGCGGCTCGGGCTCCTTGAGGAACGCCAGCAGTTTGCCGATCTCGCGCAGTTCACTCACCGCTTCCGCGCCCATGCCCAGTGCTACGCGCTCAGGTGTACCGAACAGGTTGCCGAGCACAGGAATGTCAAAACCCGTGGGCTTTTCGAAAAGCAGGGCCGGGCCTTTGGCGCGCAAGGTGCGGTCGCAGATCTCGGTCATTTCCAGTACTGGGGACACCGGAACCTGAATGCGCTTGAGTTCGCCGCGCTGTTCCAGCCCGCTGATAAAGTCGCGCAAGTCGCGATACTGCATGCGTAAGCCTCGTGTTTGGCCGTGGCGTTCGGGGCAGGCAGTTTAGCGCCGAACCCTTCGGTTCAGAACCACGAACTGCCACCTGATCAAAAATCGGATAGCAAAAAGCCGGGTTTCCCCGGCTTTTTGTGCCTGCTCGACTTACTTGCGTTTCATCGACAGGAAGAACTCATCGTTGGTCTTGGTCGTTTTCAGCTTGTCGACCAGGAACTCGATGGCAGCCACTTCATCCATCGGATGCAGCAGCTTGCGCAGGATCCACATGCGCTGCAGCTCGTCGTCGGCGGTCAGCAACTCTTCGCGGCGGGTGCCGGAACGGTTGATGTTGATGGCCGGGAACACGCGCTTTTCAGCGATGCGGCGATCCAGAGGCAGCTCCATGTTGCCGGTGCCTTTGAATTCCTCGTAGATCACTTCGTCCATCTTCGAGCCGGTTTCAACCAGCGCGGTGGCGATGATGGTCAGCGAGCCGCCTTCTTCGATGTTCCGCGCGGCGCCGAAGAAACGTTTCGGTTTTTCCAGGGCGTGGGCATCGACACCACCGGTCAGTACCTTGCCGGAGCTCGGGATCACGGTGTTGTAGGCACGGGCCAGACGGGTGATGGAGTCGAGCAGGATCACCACGTCTTTCTTGTGCTCGACCAGGCGCTTGGCCTTCTCGATCACCATTTCGGCAACCTGCACGTGGCGGGTTGGCGGCTCGTCGAACGTCGAGGCAACCACTTCGCCGCGCACGGTGCGCTGCATTTCGGTTACTTCTTCCGGACGTTCATCGATCAGCAGCACGATCAGATGAACTTCAGGGTTGTTACGCGCGATGTTCGCGGCAATGTTCTGCAGCATGATCGTCTTGCCCGCTTTCGGCGGAGCAACGATCAGACCGCGCTGGCCTTTACCGATCGGGGCGCACAGGTCGATGACACGACCGGTCAGGTCTTCGGTGGAACCGTTACCGGCTTCCATCTTCATGCGTACGGTCGGGAACAGCGGGGTCAGGTTCTCGAAGAGAATCTTGTTTTTCGCGTTTTCCGGACGGTCGAAGTTGATCGTGTCGACCTTGAGCAGAGCGAAATAACGCTCGCCTTCCTTTGGAGGGCGGATCTTGCCAACGATGGTGTCACCGGTACGCAAGTTGAAACGACGGATCTGGCTCGGCGAGACGTAGATATCGTCTGGACCGGCGAGATAGGAAGCGTCAGCGGAGCGCAGGAAGCCGAAGCCGTCCTGGAGAATCTCCAGCACGCCATCACCGGAGATTTCCTCACCGCTTTTCGCGTGCTTCTTGAGCAGGGAGAAAATCACGTCCTGCTTGCGCGAACGGGCCATATTTTCTATGCCCATCTGTTCGGCCAATTCGAGCAGTTCGGTAATCGGCTTTTGCTTGAGTTCAGTCAGATTCATATAGGAATGACGTAATCATTTATGGAGGGGGGAAATTAAGCTTTTGGCTTAATGAGGCCGCGCCGCAGAGAAGGCGACAGGATCGCGTACTTATTCGAAAAGGAGTGCGTCGGCGACGGCTAGCAGGGGGCAATGGAGAAACCAGTGCGGGGCCGAATGTACCACCTGAGTTTGGGAGCGTCTAGCCCTGAATACGCAAAAAGCCCCGCTATTTGCGAGGCTTTTTCAGGACACTTTGCAGCGACGCTTAGATGTTGGCGTCGAGGAAGGCAGCCAGTTGCGACTTCGACAGAGCGCCGACCTTGGTCGCTTCAACGTTGCCGTTCTTGAACAGCATCAGGGTCGGGATACCACGCACGCCATGCTTGGCCGGGGTTTCCTGGTTTTCGTCGATGTTCAGTTTGGCGACGGTCAGCTTGCCTTTGTAGGTCTCGGCAATTTCGTCCAGAACAGGAGCGATCATTTTGCAAGGACCGCACCACTCAGCCCAGTAATCGACCAGTACAGCGCCTTCAGCCTTGAGTACGTCGGCCTCGAAGCTAGCGTCGCTAACGTGTTTGATAAGATCGCTGCTCATGGAATTCTCCAGGGTTGTAAGCAAAAAAACGTGGCCCATCATAGCTGCCCTTCCCTCGTTCAGGAAGCTGCATATGATTGAGTCTCGCTATGGTGTTCCATGAGTTTGGGTATAGCCCGAATCACGCCGTGGCGGGAGCGATGAAGGCGATTCCGGTGCGCAACGCCGCGTTACGCACATGCTCGTGCATGGCTTTTTGCGCGGCGCCAGAGGCACGGCGAGCCAGCGCGCGCAGGATCTTGCGGTGCTCCTGCCAGGTTTCCATGGCCCGCTCGGCCCGGATGAACGGTAGCTTCTGGCTTTCCAGGAAGATATCGGCGCTGGCGGTGAGGATACTCAACATTGCCTGATTGCCGCTGGCCAGCAGGATGCGCCGGTGGAATTCGAAGTCCAGGCGCGCCGCCGCTTCGAAATCAGCGGCTTTGAGTTCGTTGCGCATGGCGGCGACATTGTCTTCCAGTGCATCGAGTTCCTCGGTGCTCAAGGTCACGGCCGCCAGCCCCGCGGCAAACCCCTCCAGCGCGTAGCGCAACTGGAAGATATCCAGCGGCGAAGCCTGCGCCGCAAACGGCCAGACCGGTGCGGCCTCGCCTCGCGGCAACTCCACCGGCGCCTGTACGAACACGCCTTTGCCCGGCTGGATGCTGATGACACCCAGCGCACTCAGGGACGACAACGCCTCGCGCAAAGAAGCCCGGCTTACGCCCAGCTGTACCGCCAGGTCCCGTTGCGAGGGCAAGGCATCCCCCGGCCCGAAGCCCTGTTCGGTAATCAGTTTGCGGATGGCTTGCAGCGCCACTTCGGGTACGGCGCGGGAGATCGAGTTCATGGTTTTCCAGACGAACCAGGCCAATGTGCGCTCAGTTGTAAAGCTATTCGCGACGCCCGGCAAGTCGTGCCCCATGGGGGTTCGGCGATTTCCCCGGCTGCGCCATCGGGGTGCGAAACACAACTTGACTGTTCAGACCAGTAAGACCGTTCGGCACCAGCAAAACCGCGCTCTGGCGCCCCCAAGACCCTATGTTGGCATGGCCCATGCTCTATCGATCGGCAGAAATCACTTCTTGCCGATTTGGAGATTTGCCATGACCCAGCGTTTCAGCGCCCTCCTCGCAGCCCTGTTTGCCAGCCTGATGATGACCCAGGCACCCGCCCACGCCGACGGTCTGGAGGATGTGGTCAAGCGCGGCGTCCTCAAGGTGGCCGTGCCCCAGGACTTCCCGCCCTTCGGCTCGGTCGGGCCGGATATGAAGCCCCGTGGCCTCGATATCGACACCGCGAAACTGCTGGCCGACCAGCTCAAGGTCAAACTCGAACTGACCCCGGTCAACAGCACCAACCGCATCCCGTTTCTCACCACCGGCAAGGTCGACCTGGTGATTTCCAGCCTCGGCAAGAACCCGGAGCGCGAGAAGGTCATCGACTTCTCCCGCGCCTACGCGCCCTTCTACCTCGCCGTATTCGGTCCGCCAGACGCCGACATCAAGACCCTGGACGACCTCAAGGGCAAGACCATCAGCGTCACCCGCGGCGCCATCGAAGACATTGAGCTGACCAAGGTCGCCCCCGAAGGCGTGACCATCAAGCGCTTCGAAGACAACAACTCGACCATCGCCGCGTACCTGGCGGGCCAGGTCGACCTGATCGCCAGCGGCAACGTGGTGATGGTCGCGATCAGCGAGAAAAGCCCGAAACGCGTGCCGGCGCTGAAAGTGAAGCTCAAGGATTCGCCGGTCTACGTCGGTGTGAACAAGAACGAGCCGGCGCTGCTGGACAAGGTCAACCAGATTCTCATTACCGCCAAGAGCGACGGTGCACTGGAGAAAAACGCCCTGACCTGGCTGAAAGAACCACTGCCGGCCGACCTCTGATCTCGCACGCAGGAGAGACGTTATGGCTTATCAGTTCGACTTCTTGCCGGTGGTGAACAACACCGATCTGTTGCTGCGCGGTGCGTTGTTCACCCTTGAGCTGACCGCCATCGGCGCTGTGCTCGGCGTGGGGCTGGGCATCGTCGGGGCGCTGGTGCGGGCGTGGAACATCCGGCCTTTCGCGGGGATTTTCGCGGTCTACGTCGAGTTGATCCGCAACACGCCCTTCCTGGTGCAACTGTTTTTCATCTTCTTCGGCTTGCCGTCCCTGGGCGTGCAGATTTCCGAATGGCAGGCGGCGGTGCTGGCGATGGTGATCAACCTCGGCGCCTATTCGACCGAGATCATCCGCGCCGGCATCCAGGCGATCCCCCGGGGTCAGCTGGAAGCTGCGGCGGCACTGGCGATGACGCGCTTCGAAGCGTTCCGCCATGTGGTGCTGCTGCCGGCACTGGGCAAAGTCTGGCCGGCCCTGAGCAGCCAGATCATCATCGTCATGCTCGGCTCGGCGGTGTGCTCGCAGATCGCCACTGAAGAGCTGAGTTTCGCCGCCAACTTCATTCAGTCGCGCAACTTCCGCGCCTTTGAAACCTACGCCCTGACGACCTTGCTCTATCTGTGCTTGGCGCTACTGATCCGCCAGTTGCTGAACTGGATCGGCCAACGGTTCATCGCAAGGAGCAGCCGATGAGTGATTTCACCTTCTGGGACATCGTGCGCAACCTGCTCACCGGCCTGCAATGGACGCTGGCGCTGTCGCTGGTGGCGTTCGTTGGCGGCGGGCTGATCGGCCTGCTGATCATGGTCATGCGCATATCGGGTAAATCCCTGCCGCGCAGCTTTGCCCGCACCTACATCGAACTGTTCCAGGGCACGCCGCTGCTGATGCAGCTGTTCCTGGTGTTTTTCGGCGTGGCCCTGGCCGGGGTGGAAATCTCGCCGTGGATGGCAGCGGCGATTGCCCTGACGCTGTTCACCAGCGCTTACCTGGCGGAGATCTGGCGCGGCTGCGTCGAGTCGATCCCCAACGGCCAGTGGGAAGCCTCGGCGAGTCTGGCGCTCAATCCGCTGGAGCAACTGCGCTACGTCATCCTGCCACAAGCCCTGCGCATCGCCGTGGCGCCGACCGTGGGCTTCTCGGTGCAAGTGGTCAAGGGCACCGCCGTCACCTCGATCATCGGCTTCACCGAACTGACCAAGACCGGCGGCATGCTCGCCAACGCGACCTTCGAACCCTTCATGGTCTATGGCCTCGTCGCCCTTGGCTATTTCCTGCTCTGCTACCCCCTGTCGCTCAGTGCGCGCTACCTGGAAAGGAGACTGCATGCCTCTGCTTAGAATTTCCGCCCTGCATAAATACTACGGCGACCATCATGTGCTCAAAGGCATCGACCTGAGCATCGAGGAAGGCCAGGTGGTGGCGATCATCGGCCGCAGTGGCTCGGGCAAATCCACCTTGCTGCGCACCCTCAACGGCCTGGAGTCGATCAATGACGGTGTGATCGAAGTCGACGGCGAATACCTCGACGCCGCCCGCGCCGACCTGCGCAGCTTGCGACAGAAAGTCGGCATGGTGTTCCAGCAGTTCAACCTGTTCCCGCACCTGACCGTGGGTGAGAACGTCATGCTGGCGCCGCAAGTGGTGCAGAAGGTGCCAAAGGCCAAGGCTGCCGAACTGGCGCGACAGATGCTGGAGCGGGTAGGCCTGGGTGAAAAGTTCGATGCCTTTCCGGATCGACTGTCCGGCGGCCAGCAACAGCGGGTGGCGATTGCCCGCGCCCTGGCGATGTCGCCAAAAGTGTTGCTGTGCGACGAAATCACCTCGGCCCTGGACCCGGAGCTGGTCAATGAAGTGCTGAGCGTGGTCCGGCAACTGGCCAGGGAAGGCATGACACTGATCATGGTCACTCACGAAATGCGCTTCGCCCGGGAGGTTGGGGACAAGTTGGTGTTCATGCACCAGGGCAAGGTGCATGAGGTGGGGGATCCGAAAGTTTTGTTCGCCAATCCGCAGACGGCGGAGCTGGCGAATTTCATTGGCACGGTCGAAGCAGCGGTCTGACAAACCTTCAGCGCCAGCGATACCGTCATCGCGAGCAAGCTCGCTCCCACATGGGTCCTGCGCCGGTCGCGGGATTAGAGGCAACCTGGAACCCTGTGGGAGCGAGCTTGCTCGCGATTGACCGCAAAGCGGTCACCTACGCGTTGGCGGCAGCCTTTGATCGTGGCACGATGTCGAGGTTATCGACCGAGACCCCCGACCATGCCGCAATCCCAAGCCAAGAATCTGTCCCTGATCGCCGCAATCGACCTGGGCTCCAACAGCTTTCACATGGTCGTGGCCAAGGCCCAGAACAGCGAAATCCGTATTCTCGAGCGTCTCGGGGAGAAGGTTCAGCTGGCCGCCGGCATCGACGAAGAACGCCATCTCAACGAAGAATCGATGCAGCGCGGGCTCGATTGCCTCAAGCGCTTCGCCCAACTGATCAACGGTATGCCCACGGGGGCCGTGCGCATCGTCGGCACCAACGCCCTGCGTGAAGCCCGCAACCGCGCCGAATTCATCCATCGCGCCGAAGAAATTCTCGGCCACCCGGTGGAAGTCATTTCCGGCCGTGAAGAAGCGCGCCTGATCTACCTCGGCGTGTCCCACACCCTCGCCGACACCCCAGGCAAGCGCCTGGTGGCCGACATCGGCGGCGGCAGTACCGAATTCATCATTGGCCAGCGCTTCGAACCGCTGCTGCGCGAAAGCCTGCAGATGGGTTGCGTCAGCTACACCCAGCGCTATTTCAAGGACGGCAAGATCACCCCGGCCCGCTACGCCCAGGCGTACACGGCGGCGCGGCTGGAGATCATGAGCATCGAGCACGCCCTGCACCGCCTGACCTGGGATGAAGCCATCGGCTCCTCGGGCACCATCCGCGCCATCGGTCTGGCGCTGAAGGCTGGCGGCCACGGCACCGGCGAGGTCAACGCCGAAGGCCTGGCCTGGCTCAAGCGCAAACTGATCAAGCTGGGCGATGTCGAAAAAATCGATTTCGAAGGTATCAAACCGGATCGCCGGGCGATCTTCCCGGCGGGCCTTGCGATTCTCGAAGCGATCTTCGACTCCCTCGAACTGCAACGCATGGATCACTGCGAAGGCGCCCTGCGCGAAGGCGTGCTCTATGACTTGCTGGGCCGCCACCATCACGAGGACGTGCGCGAACGTACCCTCACTTCGTTGATGGAGCGCTACCACGTCGATCAGGATCAGGCGGCAAGGGTCGAGCGCAAGGCGCTGCATGCGTTTGACCAGGTGGCCGAAGACTGGGACCTGGAAGACGGCGTCTGGCGCGAACTGCTGGGCTGGGCGGCCAAGGTCCATGAAGTGGGCCTGGACATCGCTCACTACCAGTACCACAAGCACGGCGCCTACCTGATCGAGCACTCGGACCTCGCCGGGTTCTCCCGCGAAGACCAGTTGATGCTCGCGCTGCTGGTACGCGGCCACCGTCGCAACATTCCAAAGGACAAGTTCGCCGATTTCGGCGACGACGGCGTCAAATTGATTCGTCTGTGCGTGCTACTGCGCTTTGCGATCCTGTTCCACCACATCCGCGGCACCCAGCAAATGCCCCAGGTGGAACTGAACGCCTATGGCAACAGCCTGGAAGTGGTGTTCCCGGAGAACTGGCTGGACGAAAACCAGCTGACCCAGGCCGACTTTGAAATTGAAGCGCAATGGCTGACCCGGGTCGACATCGTGTTGACCGCCCGCTGAAATTGAAAAAGGCCTTCTTCGGAAGGCCTTTTTTTGTCCACAACCCTATGTGGGAGCGGGCTTGCTCGCGAAGAGGCCATCCCATCCAACATCAATGTTGGCTGCTGGGCCGCCTTCGCGAGCAAGCCCGCTCCCACAGGTTCCGTTTTACCGCACGGCCAGGATCGGACTGCCCAAACGCTCCAGCAATGTCGCCTGGGCGCTGCGCGGGTTCTGGTTGCCAGTCGGTGTGTTACGCACGTAACGACCGTCCGGCTGCAGGCTCCAGCTGTGGGTGTTATCGGTCAGATACAGCTCCAGCTCTTTCTTGACCCGCATGATCAGCTTCTTGCCTTCCACCGGGAAGCAAGTCTCGACGCGCTTGTCGAGGTTGCGCTCCATCCAGTCGGCACTGGAGAGGAACATCTGCTCATCGCCGCCGTTAAGGAAGTAGAAGACCCGGGTGTGCTCCAGGAAACGGCCGATGATCGAACGCACATGGATGTTGTGGGAAACCCCGGCGATGCCCGGCCGCAGGCAGCACATGCCACGCACCACCAGATCGATGCGCACGCCTGACTGGCTGGCCTTGTACAGCGCACGGATGATCTTCGGATCGGTCAGCGAGTTGAACTTGGCGATGATGTGCGCCGGTTTGCCGTCGAGGGCGAACTGGGTTTCCCGGGCAATCATGTCGAGCATGCCCTTTTTCAGGGTGAACGGCGCGTGCAGCAGCTTCTTCATGCGCAGCGTCTTACCCATGCCGATCAACTGGCTGAACAGTTTGCCGACGTCTTCGCACAAGGCGTCGTCGGAGGTCAGCAGGCTGTAGTCGGTGTACAGGCGGGCGTTGCCGGCGTGGTAGTTGCCAGTGCCGAGGTGCGCATAACGCACGATCTCGCCCGCTTCGCGACGCAGGATCAGCATCATCTTGGCGTGGGTCTTGAAGCCAACCACGCCGTAGATCACCACCGCACCGGCTGCCTGCAGGCGGCTGGCCAGTTGCAGGTTGGATTCTTCGTCGAACCGCGCACGCAATTCGATCACCGCCGTGACTTCCTTGCCGTTACGCGCCGCATCCACCAGCGCATCGACGATTTCCGAGTTGGCGCCGGAGCGGTATAGCGTCTGGCGCACCGCCAGTACGTGTGGGTCCTTGGCGGCCTGGCGCAGCAGGTCGACCACCGGGGTGAACGACTCGAACGGGTGCAGCAGCAGGATGTCCTGCTTGCTGATCACGCTGAAAATGTTCTCGCTGTTCTGTAGCAGTTTCGGGATCTGCGGGGTGAACGGCAGGTATTGCAGCTCGCGCTGGCTGTCCAGGCCGGTGATGCTGAACAGCCGCGTCAGGTTCACCGGACCGTTGACCTGGTACAACTCGGTCTCGCTCAGGTTGAACTGCTTGAGCAGGTAGTCGGACAGGTGTTTCGGGCACGTGTCGGCCACTTCCAGGCGCACTGCGTCACCGTAGCGACGGGAGAACAGCTCGCCGCGCAAGGCGCGGGCCAGGTCTTCGACGTCTTCGGAGTCCAGCGCCAGGTCGGCGTTACGGGTCAGGCGGAACTGGTAGCACCCCTTGACCTTCATGCCCTGGAACAGGTCATCGGCGTGAGCGTGGATCATCGACGACAGAAATACATAGTTGTCGCCGGCGCCGCCGACTTCTTCCGGCACCTTGATGATGCGCGGCAACAGCCGTGGCGCCGGGATGATCGCCAAACCGGAGTCGCGACCGAAGGCGTCGATACCTTCGAGCTCGACGATGAAGTTCAGGCTCTTGTTCACCAGCAAAGGGAACGGGTGCGTAGGGTCGAGGCCGATAGGGGTGATGATCGGTGCGATCTCGTCGCGGAAATAGCGGCGCACCCAGGTCTTGAGCTTGGTCGTCCAATTACGGCGGCGGATGAAACGGACCTGATGCTTCTCCAGCTCCGGCAACAGAATGTCGTTGAGGATCGCGTACTGACGATCGACGTGACCGTGTACCAGTTCGCTGATGCGCGCCAGCGCCTGATGCGGTTGCAGACCATCGGCGCCCGCCTGTTCACGGGCGAAGGTGATCTGCTTCTTCAGGCCGGCAACGCGAATTTCGAAGAACTCGTCCAGGTTGCTGGAGAAGATCAGCAGAAACTTCAGCCGCTCCAGCAATGGGTAGGACTCGTCCAGCGCCTGCTCCAGCACGCGGATGTTGAACTGCAGTTGCGACAGTTCGCGGTGAATGTACAGGCTGCTGTCATCCAGACCGGGAATGGCCACCGCCGGTGCTGTCGCAGCGGGTTCGACGACCGCTGCGGGCGGAGCTGGCTCCAGCTCCGGCGGGGTCTCGTCGACTTGCTCCACCACCGGTTGAGCGTCTTTTACGGCAACTTCAGTGAGTACTTCGGTATTCATCGAATGTTCCTGGGAGGGCTATTTTTGCTCTCGTAACAATTGAGCGGCACGAACGGCAAAGTACGTCAGGATGCCATCGGCGCCTGCACGTTTGAAAGCGGTCAGCGACTCGAGGATAACCCCTTCGCTCAACCAGCCATTCTGGATCGCCGCCATGTGCATGGCGTATTCGCCGCTGACTTGATAGACAAACGTCGGCACTTTGAATTCTTCTTTGACCCGGCACAGGATGTCGAGGTACGGCATGCCTGGCTTGACCATGACCATGTCCGCGCCTTCTGACAAGTCCGCCGCGACTTCGTGCAGGGCTTCGTTGCTGTTGGCCGGGTCCATCTGATAGGAGGCCTTGTTGGCCTTGCCCAGGTTCAGCGCCGAACCGACCGCATCGCGGAACGGGCCGTAGTAGGCGCTGGCGTACTTGGCCGAGTAGGCCATGATCCGTACATTGACGTGACCGGCCACTTCAAGGGCTTCGCGAATCGCCTGGATGCGACCGTCCATCATGTCCGATGGGGCCACGACCTGAGCGCCGGCTTCGGCGTGGGACAGGGCTTGCCTGACCAGTGCGTCGACGGTGATGTCGTTCTGCACGTAGCCTTCTTCATCAAGAATGCCGTCCTGGCCGTGGGTGGTGAACGGATCCAGGGCGACGTCGGTGATCACGCCCAGCTCAGGGAATTGCGCACGCAGCGCACGGGTGGCGCGCTGGGCGATGCCCTCGGGGTTCCAGGCCTCCTCAGCATCCAGAGACTTGAGTTGCGAAGGCGTCACCGGGAACAGCGCCAGCGCCGGAATCCCCAGTTCGACCCACTTGGCCGCCTCTTCCAGCAACAGGTCGATGGTCAGGCGTTCGACGCCCGGCATCGAAGCCACCGCTTCGCGACGGTTTTCACCGTCCAGAACGAACACCGGCAGGATCAGGTCGTCGACGGTCAGGAGGTTTTCACGGACCAGTCGACGCGAGAAGTCGTCACGACGGTTGCGGCGCAGGCGGGTTGCGGGGAACAGACGGTTGGCGGGGGTAAAGCTCACGGCAGACTCCTGAGCCCGCGCAGACGGGCGAGCGTGACAGTTATAAGTGCCCATTATGACGAACGTATGACAGTTATGTGCACCCTGCGACGTGTAGCCGCATTCCATTGTCGTTGTAGGAAATGTTCACGTCGAGACACATTTGGACACTTTCCTGAATGTGTCCGAAGGGTTAGGCTGCGCGTTCATTTCGCCAGCACCCAGACAATGCTCCAACAATTTCTGCATGACTTCGGCTACTTTGCCCTTTTTCTAGGCACGTTCTTCGAAGGCGAAACCATCCTGGTACTCGCGGGCTTCCTCGCGTTCCGTGGATACATGGACATCAACCTGGTGGTGGTCGTGGCCTTCTTCGGCAGCTATGCCGGCGACCAACTGTGGTATTTCCTGGGACGCAAGCACGGTCGAAAACTGCTGGCGCGCAAGCCGCGCTGGCAGATGATGGGTGACCGGGCGCTGGAGCACATTCGCAAGCATCCGGACATCTGGGTACTGAGCTTCCGCTTCGTCTACGGTTTGCGTACGGTCATGCCGGTGGCCATCGGGCTGTCGGGCTATCCGCCGGGCCGTTACCTGCTGCTCAACGGCATTGGCGCGGCGATCTGGGCCGCAGCCCTGGCGGCGGCCGCTTACCATTTCGGCGCAGTGCTCGAAGGCATGCTCGGCAGTGTGAAGAAGTACGAACTTTGGGTGCTCGGCGCCCTGCTGGTCCTGGGCCTCGTGCTGTGGCTGCGCCGGCGCTTCAAGAATGCCCGCCTGGCCAAGCAGGTCTATGCCGACGAGCAGGCCCTGAAAGCTGCGCGGTCCAATACCGAAGGCCCTACGACGCCAACCGAGTGATGCGGTTTCTGCAACAGTAGAGGCCGATGCCGCTCAACAGGCTGTAACTGAGCAGGCCGACCCAGCCCACGGCGCTGGCCGGCCACAGCCCCACCATCGGGGCCAGCCATGCCAATGGCAGATTCGACGCCAGCCGTACCAGCTCCAGCTTCAACGCCCATGGGCGATTCTCCAGGGCCACGCCCAGCACAAACAGACCGAACGCCCCCGCCCCCCAGCCCAGCACCAGGGCGGCGACTGACAGCTTCGGTTCGAGATTCATCAAGTAGCTGCCCAGTGCGATATAGACGCAGAACTGCAACACGACGTAGAGCTGCTGACGCCCTTCCAGCGGCACCTCGAATTTGCGGAACTGGTTCAGGTCCGGCTTGTTCATCGGGTATCTGGCCGCCACGTCCGCCGGGCGCCAGCCCGTGCGCATGAACCAGATCCGCAGCTTGTCCCAGGTGCTTTCGGCACGCCGCGCATCGGCCCACAACTGCGCGTAGAACTGCACGTTCGCCCACACGGGATTCCAGCTCGCCAGCGGCGTGGTCACGCCGAAGATCACCGGCTCATTATCGTCTTCTTCCTGGAACGAGCCGAACAGACGGTCCCAAACAATGAACACGCCGCCGTAGTTGCGATCCATGTACAGAGCGTTCTGTGCATGGTGAGCCCGATGATTGGACGGCGTGACAAAAAACCATTCGAACCAGCCAAGCTTAGGAATGTGCCGCGTATGCACCCAGAACTGATACAGCAGGTTCAGCGCCGCGACACTGACGAACACCAGCAGCGGCACACCAAACACCGCCATCGGCAGATAGAAGATCCAGCCCAGGAGGAATCCGGTACTGGTCTGGCGCAACGCCGTGGACAGGTTGTAATCCTCGCTCTGGTGATGCACCGAATGCGCGGCCCAGAGAATGTTGCGCTCGTGGCCCAGGCGATGCAGCCAGTAGTAGCAGAAATCGTAGAAGACGAAGGCAAACACCCAGGTCCAGGCGCTGTCGGCCGACAACTCGAACAACGCCAGATGCTTGAAGGCGAACGCGTAGGTCACCAGCCCAATGCCTTTGGTCAGCAGTCCCGTGGTGGTCGACAGCACGCCGGTGCTGATGCTGTTGATCGCGTCAGCCAGCCGATAGTTGCTCACCCCGCGCCGACGGTCGGCCAGCAGCTCAAGGGCGATCAGCACAAAGAAGAACGGCACCGCGTACAGAATGAAGTCCATGACGCGCCCTGATCGGAATCCTGAAGACAAATGCTATGTGTAACTGCGAATTAACCCTATGGCAACGAGTGACAAATTAGTGGACATTTAACGCCATGAATCTGGAGAAAAGCCCATGAGCAAAAAAGTTGCAGTGATCCTTTCCGGTTGTGGCGTGTACGACGGCGCCGAGCTCCACGAGAGCGTCATCACCCTGTTGCGCCTGGATCAACGCGGGGCGCAGGTGCAGTGCTTCGCACCGAACATCGCGCAGTTGCATGTAATCAATCACCTGACCGGCGAAGAAATGCCCGAATCGCGCAACGTTTTGGTCGAGTCGGCGCGAATTGCCCGGGGCAACATCCAGGACATCCGTGACGCGAACGTCGATGACTTCGACGCGTTGATCGTGCCCGGCGGCTTCGGCTCAGCCAAGAACCTGTCCAACTTCGCCATCGAAGGCGCCGGCTGCAGCGTTCAACCGGATGTCCTGGCCCTGACCGAGGCCTTTGCCGAGGCCGGCAAGCCGGTGGGGTTGATGTGCATTTCCCCTGCCCTGGCGGCCAAGATCTACGGTCCCGGCGTCACCTGCACCATTGGCAATGACACCGACACCGCTGCCGCGATGAACAAGATGGGCGCGACCCATACCGATTGCGCGGTCAGTGACATCGTCGAAGACAAGGCACGCAAACTGGTGAGCACCCCGGCCTACATGCTGGCGCAATCGATCAGTGAAGTGGCGTCGGGGATCAACAAGCTGGTAGACCGGGTACTGGAACTGACCCACGAAAACGACGCCTGACACCCTTCAAAAATGTGGGAGCGAGCTTGCTCGCGATGGGGACAACACATTCAACTTTGATGTTGTCTGTAATTCCGCTATCGCGAGCAAGCTCGCTCCCACAGGGTTCGCCGCAGGTCTTAAGAATTGCGGGCCAGCCGGGTGAGGATCCGGTCCAGCGCATTGGCAAACGCCTGTTTCTCACGCTCGCCAAACGGTGCTGGCCCACCCCCCATCTGCCCCTGTTCGCGCAAATCGGTGAACAGATTGCGCACCGCCAGCCGCTCCCCCATGTTCTGCGCGTCAAATTCCTTGCCCCGCGGGTCGAGCGCTGCCACGCCCTTCTTCACCAGACGATCGGCCAGCGGCACATCGCTACAGATCACCAGTTCACCAGGCACCGCGTGCTCCACCAGGTAATCGTCCGCCGCATCCGGGCCGCTCGGCACCACGATCAGCTTGACCAGCGCCAGCCCCGGCTTGGTCTGCGGCTGCCCGGCCACCAGCACCACTTCGAACTGGCGCTTGAGGGCGAACTTCACCACCAGATCCTTGGCCGCCCGTGGACAGGCATCGGCATCGATCCATACACGCATTGGTTTTTCCTCTGTTGAAAAGCATCACGGGCAGGCCAAGCGCCACTAAACCTGTGGGAGCGTGGCTTGCCCGCGAAAGTGAGCGAAGCGAATGCCGTTTAAGAAACCTGCACCCGCTGCCTCTCAACCATCCGACTACGCCCATACAACACGACAATCGCAATGATCGCCACCGCCTGAGCACTCAGCGAGTAGGCATCGGCATGGATCCCCAGCCAGTCAAAGTCAAAGAACGGCACCGGCCGCGTGCCGAAAATCCCGGCTTCCTGCAGCGCTTTCACACCATGCCCGGCAAACACCACCGACAAGGCGCACAGCAGACTCGCGTTGATGCTGAAGAACAGCGCCAGCGGCAACTTCGCCGATCCGCGCAAAATCACCCAGGCCAGGCCGACCAGCAACACCACCGCCGTGGCCCCACCGGCCAACACGGCGTTGTGCCCTGCGGGACCTGCCTGCAGCCACAGGGTTTCGTAGAACAGAATCACTTCGAACAGTTCGCGATACACCGAGAAAAACGCCAGGGTCGCAAAGCCGAAACGCCCACCGCCACCCACCAGGCTGGTCTTGATGTAATCCTGCCAGGCCGCCGCGTGACGACGGTCATGCATCCACACACCCAGCCACAGCACCATGACACTGGCAAACAACGCCGTCGCGCCTTCCAGCAACTCGCGCTGCGAACCGCTGACATCAATCACATAGGCTGCCAGCGCCCAGGTGCCCAACCCGGCCAGAAACGCCAGCCCCCAACCGACGTTGACGCTGCGCACCGCCGCCTGTTGGCCCGTGTTTCGCAGGAAGGCAAGGATCGCGGCCAGCACCAGGATCGCCTCCAGACCTTCGCGCAGCAGAATCAGCAAGCCGGAAATGTAACTCAGCGACCAGCTCAAACCGTCGCTACCCAGCAAGTCGGCCGAGGCCTTCAACTTGTCCTTGGCCGCGTCCAGGCGCTGCTCGACCTCGCTCACCGACAAGCCGTCCTGCAACGACTGACGGTAGGCCATCAGGGATTTTTCCGTGTCTTTACGCACGTTGGCGTCAATGTTATCCAGCGAGCTCTCGACCAGCTCGAAGCCTTCCAGATACGCGGCTACCGATAAGTCATAAGCCTGATCATGCTCGCCGGCACGATACGCCGCGATGCTCTTGTCCAGGGTGGCCGCCGTGTAGTCAAGCAGTTGTGCCGGGCCACGCTTGACCTGGGGCGGTTGCGCCCGCTGGGCACGGAACGTCGCGGCGGCTTGCGGGCCTTCGACAGCCTGTACTTCGGCCGGAGTCTGACGGGCCAGGTCGGCAATGTTGTAGGTTTTGTCAGCACTGGCCGTCGCCGGGGTGCTGCTGAAGCTGGCGATATAGGTGGCCAGATCCCAACGCTGACGATCATCCAGCTGGTCGGCGAAGGCCGGCATGTCAGTGCCTTCAATGCCTTGACCGAGGGTGCTGTAGATCGCGTAGAGACTCAGGCGGTCCAGCCGTGAAGCATCACGCAGATCGGTCGGCGCTGGCGTCATGCCGACACCCGCCGGGCCGTCGCCGGCCCCTGTATCGCCATGGCAGACCGAACAATGCTGAGCGTACAGCGGTGCGCCACGCACCGGGTCCGGCGTAATGACCGGGGCCTGGCTGACTTCATAGGCCACGGCCAGCTTCGCACCCAGTTGCCGGGCCTGGCGCGCAACTTCGGCACCGTCCTGATGGGTGCCGATGGAATTTCCCAGCGCGGCCAGGCTTTGCTCCAGCGCGGCTTTTTCCGGCTTGGCCGGCATGGCTGCAATCAGACTTCCCAGGGTCCTGACCGACTCTTGCTGCGCGCGAAATCCGGACGAGTCCGTGATGCCGCCCGCCTGCACCGTATCCGGGTAATCCGCGCCGATGTAATCAAGCAAGTGCAGCGCTTGCGGTGCACCTTCGGCGGGTGCGGCCAGCAACTGAAAGCTGCACGCCGCCAACAGCGGCAACACCAGCCAGGCCAGGAAACGGGAGGGGGCAATCATGAATGAATCTCAATTGGAAATACGAAGTTACATATTGTTAACGCCTGACGGGTTTCGCTCAAGCTTTGTTGATACTTCTTCGTAATTGCATCGGTTTCGGGAACGGCTCCCCAAATGAAAAAGGCGACCATCAGGGTCGCCTTTTTTGTCAGTCGCCGTTCTACACGGCGGCTCTGCGCAACGTCGCCATAAACGCCGCCGCCCCGATGAACAGCCCGGCAAAGGTCCGGTTCATGCGTTTTTGCTGTTTCGGTGTGCGTAACAGACGCAGCACCTTGGACGCCAGACCGGTGTAGCCGGCCATGACGATCAGGTCGACGCAGACCATGGTCACGCCGATCACCAGATACTGAATCAGCAGCGGAGCATGGGGATCGATGAACTGCGGCAGCACCGCCAGCATGAACACCAGCGCCTTGGGGTTACTGATGTTCACCAGAAAACCACGGAACACCAGAGCCATCGGCTTGCCGATCTGGCGCATTGAGGCGTCATCGCTCATATCGCTGGGCAGCGCGCGCCATTGCTTGATCGCGAGGTAAACCAGATACGCCACGCCAAACCATTTGATGGCGTAGAAGGCCGTGGCCGACGCGGTGAGAATGGCACCGACACCGGCACCGACGATGGCGATCTGCAAAGCCAGGCCCAGTTGCAGGCCCAAGGCGTTCCAATAGCCGCGCCAGAAGCCGTATTGCAGGCCGCTGGACATCGACGCAATGGCGCCGGCACCGGGGGACAGGCTGATCACCCAGCAGGCGGCAAAAAACGCCAGCCATGTTTGAAGCTCCATTGCACACCTCGACTCAGACTCGTGACAGATGTCTAAGCTAATGCGGCTTTGATTGGATGACTACCGATTTTTTGTAGGACATGGGACGGCCGACCAGCGCTCAGTGCTTGAGGGCCCCTTCGCGAGCAAGCCCGCTCCCACATCAGACCGATGTCGCTAATAAGAACGCGATCACCTGTGGGAGCGGGCTTGCTCGCGAAAGCGGTGTATCAGGCAGCAGAAGGTTTACTTTTCAAACCCGCTGGAAGGAAACACATCCGTCCCGCGCCAGCGCCGCACCGAACGCTGGAAGAACAAACTGTTGGGCACCTGCACCATGGCGCTGCCAGTGCCAAGTTCTTCGGCCTCGAGCAACGTGGTGTAAAGAAGATTGATCGCCACCACCCGGCCTTTGACGCCGGGCTTGTCGGTGGTGTCCACCAACTCGACCACGTCACCTATGCGGAACGGGCCGACGGTAAAGATAAGGATCGCGCACAACAGGTTCGAGAGCACGCTCCACATGGCAAAAAACGCCACCGCCGCGACCGCGACGAAACCGGACAACGCGGTCCAGAGCACCGTGGCCGATACACCGAGTCGTTCCAGCACGAAAATCAGCGCACTGCCCATGATCAGCCAGCGCAAGCCGCCCCGCAGCGGCATGATCAGTTGCGGCGGAAACGGGTAACGCTCACCGAGACGGGTCAGGCCTTTGGCGACGAAGCGCTGGGTGAAGTAGCCGGCGATCAGGATCAGCAGGATTTGCACGCCAAGCCAGATCGGCTCGACCCACACCGCCGGCAACGGCAGTTTGAAGGCGTCCATCAGGACAGCGCCTCCAGCTCCGCCTGCATGCTTTCCAGCAACTCCAGGGCCTCCATCCACGCCTCTTCCAGCTCCGCTTCACGCACTTTCAGCCTGGCCTGCTCGGCCAGCAGATCGCGCAATTCGTTCTTGCGCGCCGGCTCGTAAATGTCGCTGTCGCCGAGGCTGGTATCGACCTTCGCCAGTTTTTCGTGGAGCTCGCCCAGTTCGGCTTCAAGCTTGTCAGCCTCACGCTTGTGTGGGGCCAGTTGCTGACGCAACGCCGCTGCGGCCTGACGCTGGGCTTTTTTGTCGGTCTTGTCCGGATTGACCGGGGTGCTGCTGACCGGGGCATTGCGCTGGCGATACTCCACCAGCCAGCGGGTGTAGTCCTCCAGGTCACCGTCGAACTCCTCGACCTTGCCGTCCGCCACCAGATAGAAATTGTCGGTGGTGCTTTTGAGCAGATGACGATCGTGAGAGACCACCAGTACCGCACCACTGAACTCCTGCAGGGCCATGGTCAGCGCCAGGCGCATTTCCAGGTCCAGGTGGTTGGTCGGTTCGTCGAGCAGCAACAGGTTCGGCCGGTCCCAGGCAATCAACGCCAGGGCCAGGCGCGCCTTTTCACCACCGGAAAAATTCAGCACCGGCTCGTCGATCCGCGCGCCACGGAAGTCGAAACCGCCGAGGAAGTCGCGCAGAGTCTGTTCGCGCTCGGTCGGTGCCAGGCGCTGCAAGTGCAGCAACGGGCTGGCCTTGGAATCCAGAGAGTCGAGCTGATGCTGGGCGAAGTAACCGACCACGGTGTTCTCGCCACGGGTCAGGCGACCGGCCAATGGCGAGAGCTCACCGGCAAGGTTCTTGATCAGGGTCGATTTACCGGCACCGTTAGGGCCGAGCAGACCGATTCGCGCACCCGGGGTCAGTTGCAGCTTGACCTTCTCCAGCACGGCTTTGTCACCGTAACCCAGGCGGGCATCGGACAGGTCGATCAGCGGGCTGGAAATCTTCTGCGATTCGCGGAAGACGAAGTCGAACGGCGAATCGACGTGGGCAGCAGTCAGCTCTTCCATCCGCTCCAGGGCCTTGATCCGGCTCTGAGCCTGACGGGCCTTGGTGGCCTGGGCCTTGAAGCGGGCGATGTAGCTTTCCATATGCGCACGTTGCGCCTGCTGCTTCTCGTAGGCTTGCTGTTGCTGGGCCAGGCGTTCGGCACGGGCGCGCTCGAAGGCGCTGTAGCCACCGCGGTACAGGGTGATCTTGCGCTGATCGACGTGGGCCACGTGGTCAACCACGGCATCGAGGAAGTCCCGATCGTGGGAGATCAGCATCAGGGTGCCCGGATAGCTCTTGAGCCACTCCTCAAGCCAGATGATGGCGTCGAGGTCCAGGTGGTTGGTCGGTTCGTCGAGCAGCAGCAGGTCCGATGGGCACATCAAGGCCTGCGCCAGGTTCAGACGCATCCGCCAGCCACCGGAGAAATCCCCGACCTGGCGATCCATCTGCTCGTTGGTGAACCCAAGACCGGCCAGCAACTTGCGCGCCCGGGCGTCAGCGGTGTAACCGTCGGCGCTGTCGAGTTCCGAATGCAGGCGGGCCTGTGCGGCACCGTCATGGGCCGCTTCGGCTGCCGCCAGGTCGTGTTGCACCTGGCGCAGGCGCAGGTCGCCATCGAGCACGTAGTCAACCGCCAGGCGTTCGAGGGTGTCGACCTCCTGGCGCATGTGGGCGATACGCCAGTCGGCCGGCAGGAAGCAATCACCCGAGTCCGGGTGCAGCTCGCCCCGAAGCAAGGCGAACAGGCTCGATTTGCCGGCGCCATTGGCACCGATGAGGCCGGCTTTCTGGCCGGCGTGCAGGGTCAGCTCGGCGTCTTCTAGCAGACGTTGCGGGCCACGCTGTAAAGTCAGGTTCTGAAGTCGAATCATAATGGCGGCGGAGTCTACCAGCTTCGCTCGCAACTGGCGCGAGTAGCACTATGTCCTCTGACCTGTGGAGCTTTTCCCTGACCACTTACGCCCGCCCCGGTGTTGAGCAGGCATGCCTGCAATTGCAATCGGCGGGGGTCAATGTGTGTCTGCTGCTGTGTGGTGCGTGGCTGGGACAACGAGGCGTGGCTTTCGATGAGCAGCGCTTGCAGCAGCTGCGCGGTGTGGCCACCTCGTGGGACATCGATGTCGTTCGGCCGTTGCGCATCTTGCGCACACAGTGGAAAGCCGCGGCTACGGAAGACGCCGACTTGCATACCTTGCGTGAACAAGTGAAGGCACTCGAACTGGAAGCCGAACGGCATCTGTTATTGCGGCTGGAGAGAGCGGCGCAGAGTTGGCCGCAAAATGCCGAGACCGATCTGGCGGCCTGGCTGGAAGGTGCGGCGGCCGAGGCCGCCCACCTGCACCGCGACGCGCTGCATCAGCTGCGCGTCGCGGTAACCGGCACTTAGGAAGCGCTGGTTGGGGTGGATGCTGCGATCGATGCGGCGGCCGGCGTTGGCGCTGGCGTGGCTGTCGAGGTGGCTGCAGCTAAAGCAGACGTTGCTGCCGGAGCCGGGTTGGCTGGCTTGGCAACTGGCGCGGTGGCTGGCTTGGCAGCAACCGGCTTCTTCACTGCAGGTTTGGCTGCGGGTTTTGCAGCAGGCTTTGCAGCAGCCGGCTTGGCGGCGGCTGGCTTGGCGGCAACGACTGGTTTCGCTGCAGCTGGTTTTGCGGCTGGTTTAGCAGCAGGTTTGGCAGCCGCTTTTGCAGCAGGTTTTGCCGCTGGCTTGGCTGCTGGTTTAGCGGCCGGTTTTGCAGCGACAGGTTTTGCAGCCGGCTTGGCAGCAGGTTTCGCAGCAGCGGTGCGGGCAGCTGGTTTAGCAGCCGGTTTTGCCGCTGGTTTTGCAGCAGCGGTTTTTGCAGCAGCAGCAGGACGTGCAGCGGCAGGTTTGGCAGCCGTGGTTTTAGCAGCCGGTTTTGCGGCGCTGGCAGCGGCCGGTTTTCTCGCTGCAGGTTTTGCCGCTGGTTTTGCAGCAGCGGTTTTAGCTACCGGTTTGGCAGCTGCCGGTTTTGCAGCAGCAGGCTTGGCCGGTGCTTTTGCAGCCGCCGGTTTGGCAGCGGCTTTCTTCGCAGGTGCCGCAGCAGGCTTGGCCGCACGCAATGACAACACCTTGCCGACAGCCTCTTGTACACGACCGACGCCCTGGGCCAGTTTCAGGCTTTCCTGGGCATCGCGCTTGAGTTGCAGAATGTAGCCGCGGGTTTCCGATTGACGATCCTTGAGGGCATCGAGCAGCGCCTCAAGATCGGTTACTGCGCCCTTGGCCTTGGCTTGCGCCTTGGCTTTTCCGGCCGCCGCAGCGTCCTGCAATTTGGTGCGGGACTTGTGCAGTTTTTCTTGCGCTTTTCCGCGCTGCTTTTCCAGTTTGGCGAGCAGTTTTTCAGCATCAGCCAAGGCTTCGGAACAAGCGGTTTCCAGATGCTCGAGCAGGCTGCCCGAGAGTTGTTGGAGCAGGTGCAATGGAGTGCTTACTGGCTTCTTGGTGGCCGACATGGTTTACCTCCTGGCTGAAGTGAGTGCGGCTCATACTAGACCTCTGTAGCAACCGCCGCTAGGGCATGTTGACACTATCGAAAGCGTTGCGTTGCAAAGGACTGAAAAACTTCTGCGTCGGCGTGAAAGCAGTTCACCGTTGCGCGCATTCTCACTGGCATAATCGCCCGCAATTCAGGTCGGAGAGTGCCCATGTCGCGCCACCTTTTTTTATCGCTGTGCGTGTTTTTTTCGGTCGCCCAGGCCGCCGAAAAAACACAGGAAAATGAAGCCCACGATCTCGCCTATAGCCTGGGTGCAAGCCTTGGCGAACGCTTGCGCCAGGAGGCTCCCGATCTGCAACTCCAGGCACTGGTCGATGGATTGCAACAAGCCTATCAGGGCAAGCCGCTGGCGCTGAAAGACGAGCAGATCCAGCAGATACTGACCGAGCATGAAGCGCGGATTGCCATGCAGTCAGCCGAGCCGCAAAGCGAATTGGCACAGGAAAAGGAACAGCGTTTTCTCGTCGCCGAGAAAGCCAGGCCCGGCGTGCGCGAACTGGCTGACGGCGTGCTGCTGACCGAGTTGACGCCGGGCGCAGGCGCCAAGGCAGGACCCAACGGCAAGGTGCAGGTGCTGTACATCGGTCGCTTGCCCGACGGTACGGTGTTCGATCAGAACAGTCAGCCTCAATGGTTCGGTCTCGACAGCGTGATCGCCGGATGGCGCAGCGCCTTGCAAAACATGCCGGTCGGGGCGAAATGGCGACTGGTGATTCCATCGGCCCAGGCCTATGGCGCCGAGGGTGCCGGTGACGTGATCGCACCGTTCACACCGCTGGTGTTTGAAGTCGAATTGCGCGGTGCCACCGGCTGACCACACAAACGAAAAACGGCGTGCCTTGGCACGCCGTTTCGAGATCTTGCAGAAAGCGCTTCAGGCCTGAACCGAATCGGCTTCCTTGTGGGCTGTGTGCAACACTTCGATCAGGCAGTCTTCCAGCTCGAAGCGTTCATGCAGCAGGCCACCCAGTTCCTTGAATTTCTCGGCGACGCATTTGCCTTCATCGCACAGGTCATTGAACGCGAGCAGCTTCTCGGTGATGACGTCGATGCGCGGATAGATCGTCTCGGCGAGCTCCAGGCCACGCGTGTCGTTGAAGGCCTTGGCCTCCCCCGTCAGCTGCTCGTAGATCTCGAAGTGCCCGGCCGATACATAATCGACCAGCACGCCGCAGAACTCCTGCAAAGGCTTGCGGTTCTCACCCAACGCCTCAGGCTTTGCGCCAAGAGCGTCATAGGCCCCGATCAGTTCGTGTCGTTCCTGCAACCAGCGATCGATCAGCAGGTGCACTCCACCCCAGCGTTCCTGAGCATTCTGACAACTTTCGAGCATGGTGATCTCTCTTCCCTTGTGGGTCAGCTGCTCTATGCCCGCACGCCTCTTGTAACATCGGTGGGCGGTCAGGCAGAGCGTCATCGAGCAACATAATTCCAATGACACGTGCGGGCCAGATTATGCCCGCACGACACTGGCTTCAAGGTACGCAGGCGATAAAGTTCATACAAGTGTTTAATCGCCGGCAAAGGCCCGGTGCGACGACTCGTCGCTGAGTGGTCGCTGATAGCTGATCCAGACCTGTCGCAACGACTGGTAAACAGCCAGAATCATCATCGCGACGAAGAACAGCAGACTCCACTCCGTGAGACTCAGGTCAAACAGCGTCCATGAAATTTCCACACAATCGACAGCGCCCTTGAACACTTGCTGCAGGACGGAGAGCAGCGCAGAACCGGCGAACAGATCCGCCAGATGGGTCGAGCACACCGCTGCCTGTTCCATCGGAAGGCTTTGCAGCAAAACCTGTCGCCACGCCGTGACAGTGCCGGCCAGGCTGAAACCAAGACAGAGCAGCCAATACAGAACGGTTCCGATGCGACCTGGACCATGGACCGAAGCCATCAGGCAGACACCGGTCAGGAGCACCAGACAAAACCGCTGCACCAGACACAAGCCGCAAGGCCGCAGGCCGACCGCATACTCCAGGTAGTAGGAAACGCCCAACGCCAGGGCACCCGCAATGAAAGCCATGAAAAACAAGGAGCGTGAGCAGGCCAAAGACATGGCTTATCCGTAAAAGTAGTGACAGGCCGTTACGGTAGAGGAAAGCGCGGCGGCCTTTCAAGGCAGGCGCCCACGGAGACTTCAGCAGAAGTGTAGGGAAATCCCGACGCAGACGAGAGGATAAAAAGTAGTCCTCTGTAGGACTTTGCCTGCGACGAGAATGGGTAACCGAGTTTCAGCGAATCATCTCACTGCGACGAGGACGATTGCTTCCTCGCCACAGTTCATCACACAGACGCCGGAGCCTGGCGCCAGCGAATGGGTCAAGCGCGCACTGGCACTGGCAGAGGGGCAGCGAGCAAGCGTTCATCCAGCAATCCCAGGCCTTCTTGAAACAGCTGGTTGCTGCGTTCGGTATCGCCCATTTGCGCCAGCAGCCGCGCCAGCTCCGCACAGGCTTCCGGATTGCGCTGTACACGCAGGCTGCTTTCCAGATAGTCCCGGGCCTTGCCCCACAAACTGTTTTGCAGGCACAGACGGCCCAGTGTCAGCAGCAGGCCCGGATCGGCCGGATGGTCCTTGAGCCAGCCTTCAGCGGCCTGCAACTGGCGGGCCGGATCATTGCCGCGCACCAGCCCGTAGAGACGAGCCAGATGACGATCGTAGCTGCGCTTGAGCGCGGTGCGCAGGACCTCCTCGGCTTCGACCTGAGCCCCCAATTGCCGCAGTTGCTCGGCATAGGCGAGCACCAGTTGCGGCTCCTGGCGTTGCGCCGAGGTCAGTTGCTGCCAGGCACGTTCGAGCGCTTGCTTGCCCACCGCTCCGTCTTCCTCCCGTTGCGCCGCCAGAGACAGGTTCGCCCCCCAGGCCCGACGCTCCAGCTCGGTAAGTTCGGCCGCCGGCAGAACTTTGTCCTTGCGCAGCTCCGGCAGCAGGCGAATGACTGACGACCAGTCACCACGCTGCTGAAGCAGGCGCTGCAACTGACGCAGGGTCTGTGCATTATGAGGATGGCGCTCGCGCATGGCTTGCAGGGTGGCAAGGGCGCCGTCGGTATCACCGCGGTCGGTCTGCAACTGGGCGTGGTTCAAGGCGATCGCCAACTCGGCCTGAGGCTGACGCTCCAGGGCGCGCTCCAGCAAGTTGTCGCTTTCTTCGTAATTGCCTTGTTCGTTTGCGGCGCGGGCTGCACCGAGGTAGTAAAGCAACGGCTGGCGCTCGGCCTCGGCAGCCCGATGCAAGTGTCGTTGCGCGCTGGCCCAGCGCCCCTCGGCCAGGTCCAGTTGACCGTGCTCGATCGCCACCTGCACCCGACGGCTGCGATTACGCCGGGACCACGGGTTGACCACCCCGCTGGAAGCCATCACCAGTTCGACCAGCGCCTTGATACCCCAGATCAGCAGCCACAGCACAGCCACCAGCGCCAAAGTAGCCCACAGGCTCGACTCGTAACGGAAGGTCTTGTAGGCAATCAGCACGTAACCGGAATGTTCGGCAATCGCCAGCCCCAGCGCAGCGGCAGCAGCAATCACGAGGAACGCGATCACATAGAGGCGCTTCATGGCGTGGCCTCCGGCGCGGTGTTCGCAGCAGGCCTGGCCATTGGCTTGACCGAATCTTCGGCGTTGACGTTGCGCCGCTCCAGGTATCCCTGCACCGCGCTCAGGGTGCCGGTCATGTCCGGGGTGACTACGGTGACAGGTTGTCTGCTCAGCTCGGCTACCTGCTCAAGCATGACTTTGCTTTGCGAGTTGTCCGGGTTGAAGTTGCCCTTGAGTATGTCCCGCGCTTCGTCCAGCACTTGAGAGTACACCGCAGCCTGGCCATTGAGTGCCGCCCACTGTGCCTGCTCCAGCGCCAGGCTCAGGGCCAGGCGCACCTGAATCAGGCTCTGGCCGGCCAGCAATGGGCGAACGTTTGTATCGGCATTGAAATCGATACGGATGTAACGCGAAATCTGATCCCACCATTGCGCCCAGCGACTGGCACCATCGCCATCGGCAGTCAGGCCCAGCAGCGAATCGCCACGGTCCTTGTACTCCGGTGCCAGCTCGGTGAGGCTGGCCACTTGATCACGAAGTGCGCCCAGCCGCAGAAACAGCCCGGTGCGGTCCGGTTGCTCGGTACTGCGCAGGGCTATCAGGGTCTTGGCCACCTGCTCGCGCGCGGCAAAGGCGCCCGGATCGTTCTGCTCACGCAGTATCTCGTCGGCACCCTGGACCAGCGCCTGGGCGCTGCTGATGTCCTGCAAGGCAGACAGTCGCAGACTGGCCAGACGCAGCAAGTGCTCGGCCTCGGCCAGGCGCCAGTCCTTGCGACTGGCGCCAAGTACGGTTTCCAGACGCTGGTTCAAACGCTGCTGATCACCTTGCAGCTGGATCACTAGGCGACTGCGTGCTTCCAGCTCATCGGCGGGGGGCAATTGCGCCAGGCGTGCACTCAGGCGCTCCTCATTGAGCTTGAGGTTTTGCGCCTGGTCATTCAACGCCTGTACCTGGCTCAGTTGCTGCTGACTATTGGCTTGCAGGTGACGCACCTGCCAGACACCCCAACCGCCCACCGCTACACCGGCCGCACCCAACATCAGCGCGAGGATTGCCAGACCATTGCCTCGACGCTGCTCGGCAGCTGGTGGTGGTGGTGGCATTTCATCTACAGGAGCATCAACAGGTGCATCAAGCACCGGTCGCGAGTCATCTTTAGGCAAGGCTGTTTCGCTCACGTATCCATCCTTTGCATCAGAAAACGGGTACGGGTTGCTCCCGTAACGCCGTCAGCAAGGCCGCGGCACTCGCGCCGCGACAATCCACAACTGTTTTGGCCCCGGCGACACGCGCCAGCTCGGCAACCCTGGGGCTTGGTACAAACAACGGCAACCGCGCCAATTGCGGCCAGGCATCGCCGGCCAATTGATGCAGGTGCTCAAAACCTTGTCCACTGCTGACCACCAGCCCGTTCAGGCGTTCCGCCTGGATCCGTTGCGGTAGCACTTGCGGCGGGTAAATCGGCATTGCCCGGCGGTACAGCTCCAGATACTCGACACTAGCACCAAGCTCACGCAAACGCTCAGCCAGCAATTCGCGCCCACCCTCCCCGCGCAGGATCAGTACTCGCCCATCGGGTTGTGCGATAGCCTCGCGCAGGCGGGAAAGTTCGAGCAAGGCCTCACTGTCATCGCCTTCTGCCGGGAAGCTCACATCCAATCCGTGAGACTGGAGGATCTGCGCTGTCGCCGCGCCGACGCTGAACCACTTCACAGCGGGCGGCGCGGGCCGAAACCGCTCGAGCAGTTCGACGCCGATCCGGGCGGCCGGCTTGCTGACCACGATGATTGCGCAGAACTTTTCCAGCGTCTGAATCACCTGGCGCATTGTGTCAGTCGCCGCAATCGGCACTATGTCCAAAAGCGGCAGACTGCTGCTGAAAATCCCCTGTCCGGCCAAAAAGCTGCCCAGCGCCGCCGCCTCATCGGCGGGACGCGTCAGCAGCAAGCGCCAGCCGATCACTCGTGACCTGCCTCGCCATAGACCGCTTTGAGAATGGCGTCGGCGCCCTGGCTCAGAAGGTCTTCAGCGACACTCACACCCAGTGCCTCGGCATCGCCGCGAGGGGCACGGGCTTGTGCGCTGAGCAGCAGGCCACCGGCAGGATCGCCCACCAGTCCGCGCAACCAGAGCTGTTCACCCTCCAGCACGGCGTAGCAGGCAATCGGTACCTGGCAACCGCCATTGAGGTGTTTGTTGAGGGCGCGTTCGGCGGTCACGCGGGTGGCGGTGTCCTGGTGATGCAGGGGCGCCAGCAACGCATGGATTTCACTGTCGGCGCTGCGGCATTCGATACCCACAGCGCCCTGGCCACCGGCCGGAAGGCTGTCGTCGACACTGATGGCCGAAGTGATGCGATCTTCAAAACCCAGCCGGATCAGGCCGGCAGCGGCAAGGATGATGGCGTCGTATTCACCGGCATCGAGCTTGGCCAGGCGCGTGTTGACGTTGCCGCGCAGGAAACGGATTTCCAGATCAGGGCGACGGGTCAGCAATTGCGCCTGGCGGCGCAGGCTGGAGGTGCCGACGATGCTGCCCTGAGGCAACTCATCCAGGCTGGCGAAGGTGTTGGAAACGAAGGCGTCGCGCGGGTCTTCCCGTTCGCAAATGCAGTACAGGCCGAGACCTTCGGGGAAGTCCATCGGCACGTCCTTCATGGAGTGCACGGCGATGTCGGCTTCATTGTCCAACAGCGCAGTTTCGAGCTCCTTGACGAACAGGCCTTTGCCGCCGATTTTCGACAGCGGTGAGTCAAGCAGCTTGTCACCACGGCTGACCATGGGGACGAGAGTCACCAGCAGGCCCGGGTGAGCCGCTTCAAGGCGGGCTTTGACGTATTCGGCCTGCCACAGGGCGAGTGCGCTTTTGCGGGTGGCGATGCGGATTTGGCGAGAGGACATGGATCAATCCGTACTGAATAGATACGGCGGATAATAACAGCTCAGCCAAATCCACTTTGACTTGTATCAGATACTACCCGGCCTCCCTGGCCCCGGATGTCCGGCAATCGGGTGTGAAATTCGCCTGCGAACGGCTGTTTAAAGCTGTTGCATCATCTTGCGCACGCCAGCCACATGGCGCCGGCTGACGATCAGCGCATCACCATTGAGGCCTTTGAGGAACAGCTGGAAATGCCCCAGGGGTGTGCGTTGCAGTCGCTCGATACGCTCACGGGCGACCAGTGCGTTGCGATGGATACGCACGAAACGGTCACCGAACTCGTCCTCGAGGGCCTTGAGTGGCTCATCGAGCAGTACTTCACCGCTTTCGTGACGCAAGGTTACGTATTTGTGGTCGGCAATGAAGTACACCACCTGATCCAGCGGAATCAACTCGATCCCTTTTCGGGTTCGGGCGCTGATATGGCTGCGCGGTCCGCTGCCGCTTTCGGCAGCAGGGCGGGTCAGGGCGGCGAGCTGGGCACGATTGGGGCGCTCGGCTCTCTTTAATGCGTCATGTAACTGTTCAGTTCTCACAGGTTTCACCAGATAGCCTACGGCGCTGGCCTGTAAGGCTTCCACGGCAAATTCATCGGGCCCGGCGCAGAACACCACGGCGGGCGGAGTTTCGCGTTCGCATAACCGTGCAGCCACTTGCAGGCCATCGAGGCCGGGCATGCGGATATCAAGCAGCACGATATCCGGCTTGTGGCTGTCGATCAGTGCCAACGCCTCTTCGCCATTCGTGGCATTAGGCTCCAGGACACTGTATCCCTCGAGTTCGCCAACCATTCGGCACAGGCGCTCGCGGGCCAAGGGTTCGTCATCAACGATCAGGACATTCATATTGCGCTGGATTCCTGCGTGAGTCTCGCACAAGGATAGCGTAGACAGGTGAAGTGACGTCCGTCACCGCGATCCACGCTAAGACTAGCCCGAGCGTCAAAAAGTGCCGCTGGTCCGGCGGCTAAATTTTCATCTGCCGGGCGATTGGCGGCCCAGGCCCGCATTGGCGACACATCGCCACAGGGTTTGCTGATATGCAATATGAACACCCCCCCTCTACTTGTGGTCAGCGGCTGCACCGAGAAGTGCGCTGATCCTACTGTCCAACTGTAGACGTTTGCCGGGACGTTATTGCTCAAATGAAAAATATCGTTGCGCTTATGCAGGAGCGAGCTTGCTCGCGATGAACCTGGCGCCGACGCGTTTATCCAGAAAGTATGCGTTATCGTTAACGCCCATCGCGAGCAAGCTCGCTCCTACACAAAAAAACGTATCGACCAGTGTCAGCGACAGGGTTGGCAACCCTGTTATTATCCGCGCCAGCGTTCCACGCCTTCTTTCTTCAAGCCGATACGAGCGAATTCATGAGCACTGACAAGACCAATCAGTCCTGGGGCGGCCGCTTCAGTGAACCCGTCGACGCCTTCGTCGCCCGCTTCACCGCCTCCGTCACTTTCGACCAGCGCCTGTATCGCCACGACATCATGGGTTCGATCGCCCACGCCACCATGCTGGCCAAGGTCGGCGTGCTGACCGATGCCGAGCGCGACAGCATCATCGATGGCCTGAAGACCATCCAGGGTGAAATCGAGGCCGGCCAGTTCGACTGGCGCATCGACCTTGAAGACGTCCACATGAACATCGAGGCGCGGCTGACCGACCGCATCGGCGTGACCGGTAAAAAACTGCACACCGGCCGCAGCCGTAACGATCAGGTCGCCACCGATATCCGCCTGTGGTTGCGTGACGAAATCGACCTGATCCTGGCCGAAATCACTCGCCTGCAAAAAGGCCTGCTGGAGCAGGCAGAGCGCGAAGCCGCCAGCATCATGCCGGGGTTCACCCACCTGCAGACCGCCCAGCCAGTGACCTTCGGGCACCACATGCTGGCCTGGTTCGAGATGCTCAGCCGTGACTACGAGCGCCTGGTCGACTGCCGCAAGCGTACCAACCGCATGCCGCTGGGCAGTGCGGCACTGGCCGGCACCACCTACCCGATCGATCGTGAATACACCGCACAACTGCTGGGTTTCGACGCGGTTGGCGGCAATTCGCTGGATAACGTCTCCGATCGCGATTTCGCCATCGAATTCTGCTCGGCCGCCAGCATCGCGATGATGCACCTGTCGCGCTTCTCCGAAGAGCTGGTGCTGTGGACCAGCGCGCAATTCCAGTTCATCGACCTGCCCGACCGCTTCTGCACCGGCAGCTCGATCATGCCGCAAAAGAAAAACCCGGACGTTCCGGAGCTGGTTCGCGGCAAGACCGGTCGCGTATTCGGCGCGCTGATGGGCCTGCTGACCCTGATGAAAGGCCAGCCCCTGGCCTACAACAAGGACAACCAGGAAGACAAGGAGCCGCTGTTCGACGCCGCCGACACCCTGCGCGACTCGCTGCGGGCCTTTGCCGACATGGTGCCGGCGATCAAGCCCAAGCACGCGATGATGCGCGAAGCAGCCCTGCGCGGCTTCTCCACCGCCACCGACCTGGCCGACTACCTGGTGCGTCGCGGCCTGCCATTCCGTGATTGCCACGAAATCGTCGGTCATGCCGTCAAGTACGGCGTGGACAGCGGCAAGGACCTGGCGGAAATGAGCCTGGAAGAACTGCGCAAGTTCAGCGACCAGATCGATCAGGACGTGTTTGCCGTGCTGACCCTCGAAGGCTCGGTCAATGCCCGTAACCACATCGGCGGCACCGCGCCGACGCAGGTGAAGGCTGCTGTGGCTCGCGGTCAGGCACTTCTGGCCAGCCGCTAAATCGTCAAAAGCTTCGCGAGCAAGCCCGCTCCCACAAAGGTATGTGTCAGACACTGGTTTCGTGTGTCACGCCTATCAATGTGGGAGCGGGCTTGCCCGCGAAGGCGATCGACAGAACGCCGCAAAAATCTACTTCCTGGCCGCAATCATCGCCATGAACGCCGGCATTGCCGCTTCCCGATCCGCCGCCACGCGCTGCACGTTCGGGTTGCCCCCCAACCGCTCCAGCAACGCCCTCGCCTTCGGCATTTCAGCCAACAAATCAATGTCGAATAACTTGTGCGCCACGCCACACGCCAGTGGCACGCTGAACAGGAAATACAGATCCGCCACGCTCAAGCTGTCGCCAGCCACGTAAGGGCTGAATTTGCCGTGCCGGCCCAGCGCAGCGATCCCCAGCAACAGTTCAGCCTTGGTTTTTTCCTTGATCGCATCCGGCAGGGTCATGCCGAAAAACGCTTCGGCGTAGCAGGCTCGCGCTGGCAGCTCGATATACAGTTCGATTTCCCTGGCCAGTGCCAGTACCTGCGCGCGCTCGAACGGGTCGCTCGGCAGCAGCGGAGTGCCGTTCTGATGTTGCTCGAGGTACTCAAGGATTATGCTGGTTTCATTGATGAACCCCTGCTCTACGTGCAGTACCGGGACCTTTCCTCGCGGGCTGATGGCCAGTGCTTCGGGGGTGGTGCCACCGTAAAACGGCACTTCTTCGAAAGGCAGTCCTTTTTCCAGCAGCGCCAGTTTGACCATGTTGTAGTAGTTACTGACGGAGAATCCATAAAGCTTGATCATCACAAAGCCTCCAGGCCGTGCGGGGTGGGCAGTGCCTGTTTATAGAACGCTCGAGGGTTTCTTGCCAGCAGCATCACGCCAATGAATACGGGTAAACTGGCCGCCTTTCCCGGAGGAGCCTGCCATGAGCGAGCCAATCGATATCGAAGACGAAGAAGAAGAATTCACCGAAAATACCTTGATCGAAGCTATCGAAAATCAGATCGAAAGCGACAACCCGCCAGCGGCCAAGGCGACCTTCAACAAGCTGACCCTGGTGGGCTACGAGAGGGAAGAGATTCTCAACCTGATGGCTCACGTTTTGGCGGTAGAAATCGACGCGATACTCGAAGAAGACCGCGCGTTCAATACCGAATGGTACGAAGCCGCGCTGCGCGCATTGCCCGAGTTGCCGCCGCAAAAGCAGTAGGCCTACGCCCCCCCCTGTAGGAGCGAGCTTGCTCGCGAAAAACCCGAGAGCGCCGCGGGGCGTCAGGTTTCCAGCGTCATCGTTGAAGACCATCGCGAGCAAGCTCGCTCCTACAAAGGAAAAAAACCCTGTCGCCAGCACTGGACATGCCGGACAAGCGGGTTCACCTTAGGGGCGCTGTCGTCCAATTCCTAGAAAGTCTGGAGTCCTTATGTCGCTTACCCCTGAGCTGGTTGCCGAACTGGAAGTCCTTGCACTCTTCAACCTGGACAGTTCCCAGGAAGGTCTGAAAATTCATCAGACCGCTGCCCCGAAACACATTGCCGCCGCCAAACGCCTCTTTGAAAAAGAACTGACCGACCAGCCTGATGGCGGTTACCTGACCAGCCTGGGTCGTGATGCCGCGCAAAATGTGCAAACCGTGCTGACTATTCTTAACGCCGAAGTAACAGCCTGAATTCTGCCGCATCGCCCACGGAGACCCCGATTCAGGGATTTCCGCGGGCACATCCCCCACTGATTTCAGTCTTCACCGATAGAAATCTGACGCCAGAAAAACAAATCAGCTTAAAAGTCCACGTCTCAAGGCGCTAAACTGCCCCTCATCCGAAGAGCCCCACGTCCGTGCCCTGCGAGCCGGTTTGAGCTGACATGACCCGCAACCATGAAATCCGCCCCGATCTGGACGAGGGAATCGACCGCAAGGTTCTCAGCCAGCTGCGCGCACGTTTTCTGAAACTTAACGAAGGGCGCATGGCTCGCGCCATGGAAGGCTTGTCGACCCGCCAGCAAGGGGTTCTGACCTTGCTGCCGCTGTTTTTCCACGTTAATCATCCGCTATTGCCCGGCTACGTTTCCGGCAGTACGCCGGCGGGTCTGTCGAATTTCGAACCGGAGGCCCATGTCCTCGCAGAAGCCCAGCGCCTGACCCGCTCGTTTTCCTACAAGCCTCGCCATGGCAGCAACCCGCCGAGGCCGATTCACGGACTGTTCCTGATGGGCAGCCTCGGCACCCTGGCCCAGGCCGACCAGAGCGACATGGATGTGTGGGTCTGCCATGGGCCGGACCTGACCGAGAACGAACTCGCCGAACTGCGCAAAAAATGCCAGCTGCTGGAAGCCTGGGCGGCCAGCCAGGGCGCCGAAGCGCACTTTTTCCTGATCGAACCGACCCGTTTCGTCCGTGGCGAGCGCGATACCCAGCTGAGTTCGGAGGATTGCGGCACCACCCAGCACTACCTGTTGCTGGACGAGTTTTACCGCACTGCAATCTGGCTGGCCGGGCGTACGCCGATCTGGTGGTTGGTGCCGGTCTACGAAGAATCGAGCTACGACCGCTACACCCATACCTTGATTTCCAAGCGCTTTATCCGCGCCGATGAAACCCTCGACCTCGGCAACCTGGCCTTTATCCCGCCCGGCGAATTTATCGGCGCCGGGCTCTGGCAGTTGTTCAAGGGCATCGAGTCGCCCTACAAGTCGGTACTCAAACTGCTGCTGACCGAGGTATATGCCAGTGAACACCCCAGGGTCCATTGCCTGAGCCTGCGTTTCAAGCAAGCGGTGTTCGCCAACCGGCTCGACCTCGACGAACTGGACCCGTACGTCGTGGTGTACCGGCGCATCGAGGAATACCTGATCGCCCGCAACGAACCGGAACGGCTGGAACTGGTGCGTCGCGCGCTGTACCTGAAGGTCAATCGCAAACTCACTGGCAGCAGCCGTACCCAGAGCTGGCAACGCTCTTTGCTTGAGCGTCTGGCCCATGAATGGCGCTGGGACCAGCGCCAACTGGCCCTGCTCGATAGCCGCAGCCAGTGGAAAGTCCGCCAGGTCGGCTCCGAGCGGCGGGCGCTGGTCAATGAACTGAACTACAGCTACCGCTTCCTCACCCAATTTGCCCGACAGGAGCAAACGGTCAGTCGCATCAACAAGCGCGACCTGAGCGTCCTCGGACGTCGGCTATACGCCGCTTTCGAGCGCAAGGCCGGCAAAGTCGAATTCATCAACCCCGGTATCGCCCCGGACCTGGCCGAAGACACCCTGACGCTGGTGCACGCGCCGAACAGGAAAGAACCGGGGCAAAGCCAGTGGGGCTTGTACAACGGCAGCCTGACGGCGCTGGAGTGGGAACATTTCGCGCCGATCAAACGCAGCCGTCACTTGCTCGAGCTGCTGACCTGGTGCCACCGCAATGGCGTAATCGACAGCAGTACCCGCCTGGCCCTGCACCCTGGTACCAGCGACTTGAGCGAGTTCGAGCTGTTCAACCTGCTCGGCAGCCTGCAACAGACTATCGCCCTGCCCTTGCCCACCGTCGCCGAAGAACCTCTGTTGCGCGCCAGCGTGCCGAGTGAAGTGCTGATTCTGGTGAATGTCGGCATCGATCCGCTCAAGCACCATCGCGACCTGAACATCCTGATGACCACTGAGCGCACCGACTCCCTGAGCTACGCCGGGGTTCGGGAAAACCTGGTACTGACGCTGGACCAGGTCACGCTCAATAGCTGGAACGAAGTGCTGGTGGCTCGCTACGACGGCCCCCACGCCCTGCTCGACTGCATTCGCGATTACCTCAACAACCTGCCCGCCGGGCCGCAACAGCCGAAGTTGAGGGTGCGCTGTTTCTGCCATAACCGCGCGCAGTTCATCGCCCAACGGGTGGAAGACATCCTCGACACCGCGCAGAACCTGCTGCTGAGCCGACTCAATCACCGCTACCTGATCCAGGTCCAGCAGCACTACCACGTACTGGAGCTGGTGCCGGGACAGGTCCAGCACATCGCACTGGCCACCCTGCCGGCGTTGATCGACTACCTGGGTGAAGAAATGGCGAGCTACAGCCCGCTTCACCTGGACCCAAACGCACTGCAAGAGCACGACCTAGCGCTGTTCCTGCCAACGGGCCAGCCGGACTGCATCCAAGTGTTCTATCGGGTCAACGAAGATCAGGCTGATCTGTACGTGCTCGATGAGTTCAATGCCCTGTGGCAGCAACGCCTGCCCTGGCACGACGAGCAAAGCCTGCTGGTGCCGCTGCAGCGCTTCCTGCAATCGATCCAGTACCGTCGCGATGCCCTGTTGCCGATGGACGCTGCCCACCCCTTGAACCTCGACACCCTGTATTGCCAGCTGCTGCCGTCAGGCTCTGGTCGGGCGCGTCGCATTGAAGCCCGGCCAGTGCCGCAGACGCCGGTGAACAAACCGTTTTACGACGTGCAGGCGATCGTCGGCAAAGCCGCACCAGGTCAGGTGCAGGTGGCGTTGTATTGCAATCAACGGGAGTTTTCCGAACTGGAGCATGGCGACCAGCTGTTCAGCGTGGTCGCCCGGGAAATCGTCGGGCAGCGCCGGGAAACCGAACGCTACCGCTGCTACATCACCGACCTCGACCTGTCAGGCCTGCTCGGCGAAGGGCAGAGTTCCACCCATCTTTACCTGCGATACAAAGCAGACCTGGAGCAGGCATTGAACGAGGCGCTCGATCAGGTCTGAGGGGATGTCACTCCGGGAACGCGCCGCCATTGGCCGGCTGCGATTCGACTTCCAGCAGCGTCAACTTCAGGGTCTTGCCACCCGGAGCCGGCCAATCGATATGCTGGCCAACCTTCAGGCCGAGCAGCGCGCTGCCCACCGGCGCCAGGATCGAGACCTTGCCTTCGTCGGCATTCGCATCCTTGGGGTACACCAGGGTCAGGTGGTAGTCCTTGCCACTGCCTTCTTCCCGGCAATGCACGCGGGAATTCATGGTCACGACATCCGCCGGCACTTCATCGTGGCCGACCACGGTATCGGCGCGATCCAGTTCGGTTTGCAGCGCAATAACGCCCGGCAGCGTGTCGTCCAGGCTGTCGATCAGACGCTCCAGACGCTGGACGTCCAGACGGGTAAGGGTGATGGAAGGTGCGGTCATGATCTGGGCAGACTCCTTTCTTCTGCACGAAAAAAGCAAAACCCCGCCAGAAAAAGGCGGGGTTTTCACAAGCCTCGATGGGTTGAGGCGTTACCGGACACTATCACAGCTCAAAAAATATACAAGCCGCCACCCGGCGGCGTAGGAGCTGCCGCAGGCTGCGATCTTTTGATCTTGCTCTTCGGCAATCTTCAGAGCGGCCAAAAGATCGCAGCCTTCGGCAGTTCCTACAGGGCGGTGGCTTTGCGCTCAGAGGCCTGGGCGCAAATGACACGGCGGCGATCATCGTCCGCCGAGCGCCATTCGCGGATGTCTTCGACATGGCGGAAACAGCCCAGGCAGACTTTCTGCTCGTCCAGCCGACACACACCGCTGCACGGCGACGGCACCGCCGGGCTGATATTGCTGTAGAGCGGCTTCGGTGGGCGGACAGACGCAGGCTGGGTCACGATCTCACAGGCCTTCGAAATCGAGCTCGACACCGGCCTGCTGCTGGACGATACGCTCAAGCATTTCACCCAACTGCTCTTCGCTCTTGTCACACATCCAGCGCTCGCTTTCTTCGTCGTAGTCGAAGTGGAAACCACCGGACACCGCCGCCAGCCAGAGCTGACGCAGCGGCTCCTGGCGACTGAAGATCAACTGACTGCCGTTCTCGAACTTGACGGTCAGCACACCGGCCGAGCTTTCGAGGTCGATATCCAGGTCGCTGTCGTCAAAGATGTCCTCCAGGGTTTGCTGGGTGGCATCGACCAGGTCGTGGAAACGCGCTTCGGACAAACTCATTACGGCAACCTCAAAAAGTGTCTGATCAGGCTCAAGCGCCGCAAGATACGACCGAGCCCTGCTGAATGCAAAGAATAACGACCGCGGGCCGATATCAATAGGTCAAGTGCTGTACCTGTGGGAGCGGGCTTGCTCGCGAATGCGGTGTGTCAGTCGACATCCGCATTGACTGATGCAGCGCTTTCGCGAGCAAGCCCGCTCCCACAATGGATTGCACTTATGTTGCGGACATCGGCCCAACCCCCGCCGGACGGGCGGTCCGTTGCATAGGCAAGCTGCCGGGTGGCCGGTATACTCCGGCGCAATTAATGCATTTTCAAGGATTTCGCCATGAAGCGCCTGATCTCTTCCCTTGCTGCGCTCCTCGCGGTTGCCTGCCTTGTGTCGGCCTGCGGTCAAAAAGGCCCGCTGTACCTGCCCGATGAAGACCAGGACCCTGTCGAGCAAGCCAAGTCGTCGCAGCAGCAGCCTGCCTCCAAAGCACACAAGCACGACGTCTACCAATAATAAGGGAACCTCATGGACGCTTTTAACTACCGTGACGGAGAACTGTTCGCGGAAGGTGTTGCCCTGTCTGCCATCGCCGAGCGCTTTGGAACACCGACCTACGTTTACTCCCGTGCACACATCGAAGCCCAGTACCTGGCTTATGCCGATGCACTGACTGGTACGCCGCACCTGGTGTGCTACGCAGTCAAGGCCAACTCCAACCTGGGCGTCCTGAATGTCCTGGCGCGTCTGGGCGCCGGTTTCGACATCGTCTCCCGTGGTGAACTGGAACGTGTACTGGCCGCTGGCGGCAGCGCCGACAAGATCGTGTTCTCCGGCGTCGGCAAGACCCGTGACGACATGCGTCGCGCCCTGGAAGTCGGCGTGCACTGCTTCAACGTCGAATCCACCGACGAGCTCGAACGCCTGCAAGTGGTCGCTGCCGAACTGGGCGTTCGCGCGCCGATTTCGTTGCGCGTCAACCCGGACGTCGATGCCGGCACCCACCCGTACATTTCCACCGGTCTGAAAGAGAACAAGTTCGGCATCGCCATCGCCGACGCCGAAGACGTGTACGTGCGTGCCGCGCAACTGCCGAACCTGGAAGTGGTCGGCGTCGATTGCCACATCGGCTCGCAACTGACCACCCTGCCGCCGTTCATCGACGCTCTCGACCGCCTGCTGGGCCTGGTCGACCGCCTTGGCGATTGCGGCATCTACCTGCGCCACATCGATCTCGGTGGTGGCCTGGGCGTGCGATACAAGGACGAGGAGCCGCCACTGGCCGGCGACTACATCAAGGCCGTGCGTGAACGCCTCGATGGTCGCGACCTGGCGCTGGTGTTCGAGCCGGGTCGCTTCATCGTCGCCAACGCCGGTGTATTGCTGACCCAGGTCGAATACCTCAAGCACACCGAGCATAAAGACTTCGCCATCGTCGACGCCGCCATGAACGACCTGATCCGCCCGGCGCTGTACCAGGCCTGGATGGACGTCACGGCCGTGCGCCCGCGTCAATCCGCGGCCCGCGCCTACGACATCGTCGGCCCGATCTGCGAGACCGGCGACTTCCTGGCCAAGGATCGTCAGCTGACCCTGGAAGAAGGCGACCTGCTGGCCGTGCATTCGGCCGGTGCCTACGGGTTTGTCATGAGTTCCAACTACAACACCCGCGGCCGTACCGCTGAAGTGTTGGTGGACGGTGATCAGGCATTTGAAGTGCGTCGCCGTGAAACGGTAGCCGAGTTGTTTGCTGGCGAAAGCCTGCTGCCGGAGTAAAACCATGCTGCTGCGTTTTACCAAGATGCACGGCCTGGGCAATGACTTCATGGTCCTCGACCTGGTCAGCCAGCACGCGCACATCCTGCCCAAGCATGCCAAGCAATGGGGCGACCGGCACACCGGCATCGGTTTCGACCAGTTGCTGATCGTCGAGGCACCGAGCAATCCGGACGTGGATTTCCGCTACCGGATCTTCAACTCCGACGGTTCCGAAGTGGAACAGTGCGGCAACGGTGCGCGCTGCTTCGCCCGTTTCGTGCTCGACAAGCGCCTGACCGCAAAGCGGCTGATTCGGGTCGAGACCAAAAGCGGCATCATCGAACTGGACGTGCGTAACGACGGCCAGATCAGCGTGAACATGGGCGCCCCACGCCTGGTGCCGGCGGATATTCCGTTCCAGGCACCGGAGCAGGCCAAGAGTTATCAGGTCGACGTCGACGGCACCCCGGTCGATCTGGCCGCCGTGTCCATGGGCAACCCCCATGCCGTGGTGCGGGTCAGCGATATCAACAACGCGCCGGTGCATGAGCTGGGACCGAAAATCGAACATCACCCGCGCTTCCCGGCACGGGTCAATGTCGGCTTTATCCAGGTCATCGACCGGAGCCGCGCGCAGTTGCGCGTCTGGGAGCGTGGAGCCGGGGAAACCCAGGCTTGCGGAACCGGCGCCTGCGCCGCCGCAGTGGCCGCGATCAGCCAGGGGTGGATGGATTCGCCACTATTGATCGACCTGCCTGGCGGGCGCTTGTCCATCGAATGGGCAGGTCCTGGCCAGCCGGTGATGATGACCGGCCCGGCAGTGCGCGTATATGAAGGACAAGTGCGTCTTTGAGTGAGCGAAACCTATGACCGACAAGCCTCAGGTACCCGCACGACAAGCTGACGAATCACCGCCCGAAAGCCTGGAGGCGGCGGCTGTTGCCGCGTACCTGGAGGCTCATCCGGACTTCTTCGTCGAGCACGAAGAGCTGCTCCCGTCCCTGCGTATTCCCCATCGACGCGGCGATACCGTGTCGCTGGTGGAGCGTCAGATGACCATCCTGCGCGACCGCAACATTGAACTGCGTCATCGCCTGTCGCATTTGATGGACGTGGCCCGGGACAACGACCGTTTGTTCGAAAAGACCCGTCGCCTGATCCTCGCGCTGATGGACGCCGCCAGCCTGGAAGACGTAGTGATGTGCGTCGAAGACAGCCTGCGCCAGGAATTCCAGGTACCCTTCGTCAGCCTCATCCTGCTCGGCGACAACGCCATGCCGGTGGGCCGCTGGGTCACTCACGCCGAAGCTCAAGTGGCCATCGGCGGTTTGCTCTCGGAAGACAAAAGCGTCAGCGGCAGCCTGCGCGAGCATGAACTGGACTTCCTGTTCGGCGAAGAACAGCGCAAGCAGATCGGCTCCACCGCGGTCGTCGCCATCAGCCACCAGGGCATCCACGGCATCCTGGCCATCGCCAGCCGTGATCCGCAGCACTACAAAAGCTCGGTGGGCACCTTGTTCCTGAGCTACATCGCTGAAGTCATGGGTCGCGTGCTGCCGCGGGTCAACAATTCCCTGCGCTCGGTACGCTGAACATGGAACGACAACTGGACGCTTACTGCGAACACCTGCGCAGTGAGCGGCAGGTGTCGCCGCATACGCTGTCGGCCTACCGCCGCGACCTCGACAAACTGCTGGGCTGGTGCGTCAAACAGAACATCGGCAGTTGGGCGGCGCTGGACATCCAGCGCCTGCGCAGCCTGATTGCCCGCCTGCACGCCCAAGGGCAATCATCCCGCAGTCTGGCGCGATTGCTGTCGGCCGTTCGCGGGCTCTATCACTACCTCAATCGCGAAGGCCTGTGCGACCACGATCCGGCCAACGGCCTGGCGCCACCGAAAGGTGAACGCCGCCTGCCGAAAACCCTCGACACCGACCGCGCCCTGCAACTGCTGGAAGGTGGTGTGGAGGATGACTTTCTGGCACGTCGGGACCAGGCGATTCTGGAGTTGTTCTACTCTTCCGGGCTGCGGCTGTCGGAGCTGACAGGACTCAATCTCGATCAACTCGACCTCGCCGACGGCATGGTCCAGGTACTCGGCAAAGGCAGCAAGACCCGCCTGTTGCCGGTAGGAAAAAAAGCCCGCGAAGCGCTGGAGCAGTGGCTGCCACTGCGGGCCATGGCCAACCCGGCGGACGATGCGGTGTTCGTCAGCCAACAGGGGCGACGTCTCGGCCCCCGAGCGATCCAGGTGCGGGTCAAGGCTGCTGGCGAGCGCGAGCTGGGACAGAACCTGCATCCGCACATGCTGCGGCACTCCTTCGCCAGCCATCTGCTGGAATCCTCCCAGGACCTGCGCGCGGTGCAGGAACTGCTCGGGCACTCGGACATCAAGACCACACAGATCTACACCCACCTGGACTTCCAGCACCTGGCCACGGTCTACGATAGCGCCCACCCAAGGGCCAAACGCATTAAAGGCGACGATTCATGAGCATTCAGTTGATCACCTTCGACCTCGACGACACCCTGTGGGACACCGCCCCCGTCATCGTCAGCGCCGAAGCCATATTGCGTGCATGGCTGACCGAACATGCGCCCAACCTGGGGGCGGTGCCGGTGGAGCATTTGTGGGCCATACGCGAACGCATCCTGAGCATCGAGCCGAACCTCAAGCACCGCATCAGCGCCTTGCGCCGGCGCGTGTTGTTCCAGGCCCTGGAAGAAGCCGGATATCCCCATGCCGAGGCGTCGGACCTGGCCGATCAAAGTTTCGAAGTGTTTCTGCATGCCCGGCATCAGCTGGAAATATTTCCGGAGGTGCAACCGACCCTGGAGTTGCTGGCCAACCATTACGCCCTCGGCGTGGTCACCAATGGCAACGCCGATGTGCGTCGACTGGGGCTGGCGGACTACTTCAAGTTTGCGTTGTGCGCCGAAGACATCGGCATCGCCAAACCTGATGCGCGGCTGTTCCATGAAGCCTTGCAACGCGGCGGCGCGACGGCTGATACGGCGGTTCATATTGGCGATCATCCGGGCGATGACATTGCCGGTGCGCAACAAGCGGGGATGCGGGCGATCTGGTTCAACCCGGCGGGCAAGGTCTGGGAAGCGGAACGGTTGCCGGATGCGCAGATTGGCAGTCTGACCGAGTTACCAGCGTTGTTGGCGCGGTGGAACAAGGCTTCGGCCTGACACAAAACCTGTGGGAGCGGGCTTGCTCGCGAATGCGGTGTACCAGTCGACATTGATGTTGGCTGACACGACGCCTTCGCGAGCAAGCCCGCTCCCACAGTAGATTGTGTTCAACCCGAAAATTTTGTTCCGGGCATGAAAAAGCCCGCAGCGACGGCGGGCTTTTTCAGCAAGCGGGTAGCAGGCTCAGATAGGCCGGCTGCCATACTTGTTATCCGGCTTCTTGGGAGGATCGGCGACCACATTGGCCTCCACTTCCTGCACCTTGCCACCACGGGCCAGGAACTCTTCCATGGCCTTGGCCAAGGCGTCGCGCTCCTTGTTCTTGGCTTCGACACTCGGCAGCTCATCGACCGATACCGCTGCCTTGGCCTTGCCTTTGGCGGCCGGAACCGGCGCATCACCGCCGTCGTCGTCAGCAACGTCTTCCGCTGCCGCTTCCAAGCCTTCTTCAGCCTCGTCTTCGTCGCCTACTTCGAGGTCGTCGTTTTCCAGATCATCGTCGCTCATGTTCTACCTCATGACTTGCGAAAAGCAGATTAGTTATAGCCCAGCTTTGCCCCCTGTCGAAGGCTGCCGGAAAAAAATCAACAGCCGCTGCTGACCAGCGGCTATGCCTCTTCACCGTGCACGGTGGCGAGGACTTTACGGGCACCGCCATGATCGCGGTGCTCGCCCAGGTAAACGCCTTGCCAGGTTCCCAACGCCAGCCGGCCTGCCGAAATCGGCAAACAGAGCTGACAGCCAAGCACGCTGGCCTTGAAGTGCGCCGGGAGGTCGTCCTGGCCTTCGTCGTTATGCTCATAGCCGTCTGCTCCTTGTGGGATCAGACGATTGAAAAACCGTTCGAAGTCGCGACGTACCGCCGGATCGGCGTTCTCGTTGATGGTCAACGACGCCGAGGTATGCTGCAGCCACAAATGCAACAGACCGACCCGACACGCCTTGAGTTCAGGCAGGCCGGCGAGTAACTCGTCCGTTACCAGGTGAAAGCCCCGGGGCCTCGCCCGCAAGGTAATCAGAGTCTGTTGCCACATACAGTTCTCCGCACGTTCGGGGCGCATTCTAGCGCGCTCTGGGAAAAAACAAAGGCCCTAATATTCCTTCAATCATGTAAGCCTTCGACCGCACAAAAACACCCGACGTAAACATCCTGAAACCTGTAGGAAAAAACCTTTCAGCTCACCCTGCAAAGACAAATTTCAGACAAAAAAATGCCCGGCAAGCCGGGCAAGTTTTTTATGCGCGTGCTTACAAGTTGTAGCCGCGTTCGTTGTGAAGCGCCAGATCGATGCCGACCGCCTCTTCTTCTTCATTGATGCGCAGACCCATGACCGCATCCAGCACCTTGAGGATGATGTACGTGGCGATCGCGGTGTAGATCACCGTGAAACCTACGCCTTTGCACTGAATCCACACTTGTGCGGCGATGTCGGTCACGGTGCCGAAGCCACCCAGGGAGGGAGCTGCGAACACACCGGTCAGGATTGCGCCGAGGATACCGCCAATACCGTGTACACCGAAGGCGTCCAGGGAATCGTCATAGCCGAGCTTGCGCTTCAGGGTGGTGGCGCAGAAGAAGCACACAACGCCAGCCGCCAGACCGATGACCAGCGCGCCCATCGGGCCAACAGTACCGGCAGCCGGGGTAATTGCCACCAGGCCAGCAACCACGCCCGAAGCGATACCCAGTGCGCTAGGTTTGCCATGGGTGACCCACTCGGCAAACATCCAGCCCAGCGCAGCAGCGGCAGTAGCGATTTGCGTCACCAGCATCGCCATACCGGCGGTACCGTTGGCCGCAGCGGCGGAACCGGCGTTGAAACCGAACCAGCCGACCCACAGCATGGCCGCGCCCATCAGGGTATAACCGAGGTTGTGCGGTGCCATCGGCGTGGTCGGGAAGCCTTTGCGCTTGCCCAGCACCAGGCAGGCAACCAGACCGGCCACACCGGCGTTGATGTGCACCACGGTGCCGCCGGCAAAGTCCAGAACGCCCCAGTCCCACATCAGGCCGCCGTTACCGGACCAGACCATGTGCGCAATCGGCGCGTAAACCAGGGTGAACCAGATGCCCATGAAGACCAGCATCGCGGAGAACTTCATCCGCTCGGCGAAGGCACCGACGATCAGCGCCGGCGTGATGATGGCGAAGGTCATCTGGAAGGTGATGAACACCGCTTCAGGGAACAGCGCCGCAGGACCGGTCAGACTGGATGGTGTGACACCGGCAAGGAATGCCTTGCCCATGCCACCGAAGAACGAGTTGAAGTTGACGACGCCCTGCTCCATGCCGGTGGTGTCGAACGCGATGCTGTAGCCATAAATGACCCACAGGACGCTGATCAGACCGGTAATGGCGAAGCACTGCATCATCACGGAAAGAATGTTTTTCGACCGCACCATGCCGCCGTAGAACAGCGCGAGGCCGGGAATGGTCATGAACAGCACCAAGGCTGTAGAGGTCAACATCCAGGCAGTGTCGCCAGAGTTGAGGACCGGGGCCGCCACTTCGTCTGCCGCCAAAGCAAGGCTGGGCATTACGATGGACAACAGGGCTCCTAGCCCTGCGAATTTACGCAGAGTCATATTGTTTTCTCCTGGGGCGTTGGGTTTGTGGCGGCTTAGATAGCGTCGGTATCGGTTTCGCCGGTACGGATGCGAATCGCCTGTTCCAGATTGACCACGAAGATCTTGCCGTCACCGATCTTGCCGGTGTTGGCAGCCTTGGTGATGGCCTCGATTACCCGGTCCAGATCCTTGTCGTCGATGGCGACGTCAATCTTCACCTTGGGCAGGAAATCGACCACGTATTCCGCGCCGCGATACAGCTCGGTGTGACCCTTCTGCCGACCAAAGCCTTTGACTTCAGTGACGGTAATGCCCTGCACGCCGATCTCGGACAGCGACTCGCGTACGTCGTCCAGTTTGAACGGCTTGATGATGGCAGTGACTAGCTTCATGAAAACTCTCTCCCGAATTGGTGGACTTGCCCCAGGAAAACAAACCCGTCTCAAGTCTAAGCGCAGTGCCTGGCTTTGTAACGCATCGTCGGCCTTACCTGCCCGTCCGACGCCAGCTAACCGCTCCTTGCGAAGCACTCCCCGTGATTCGCCTGGCGCACTGCATTCGTCACAGCGACTGCATCAGTGCATGGGTCACCAGCATCTAAGCAGAAAGCTTGCCATCTCCACAAAACTGACTGTTTTCAAGCCTTTACCGGCGGATGGCGGATACTTCGCGACAACACCCGGCACGTTACGCACAACAACGGTGCGACGCCGTCCATCCCGATGCGCGAAAACCGTGCACCCTTTGCCCGCGCAAATGACTATAGACACTGCGTGATACACTGCCCGTTATTGTTTCCAGGACATTGCCCATGCTCGCGCCAAAAGACTTCCTCGACGCCCTGACCGGCACCGCCTCCCGCCTCTTCAGCGGTGACACGCCGCTGCCGAAAGCCGAAATCGAAAGCCAGTTCAAAATGTTGCTGCAGAGCGGCTTCAGCAAGCTGGATCTGGTGAGTCGGGAAGAGTTCGATAGCCAGATGGTTGTACTGGCACGCACGCGGGCGCGGCTGGAGGCTCTTGAAACGAAGGTCGCGGAGATGGAAGCGAAGCTCAATCCGCCAACCGAGTAACCCATCAATCCCGCTTTGAAACACAGCCCCCTGTAGGAGCTGCCGAAGGCTGCGATCTTTTGATCCCAAGCCCCGCAAAAATCCCGGCAACGTCCTACAAACATCACGCCGCCGTCCGATTGCGCCGCCAGGTATCCGGTCTCTAAGCTCATCCCCGCTGAATGTTCAGCACTGGGTTTGGCGACCTGGAAAAACCCCGACGCACTACGACCACATTCGAAATAGGGAGTTTCTCCCCATCTTGAGTTATGGCAGCTGTGCGTGGGAGACCTTAAGGTCTGCCGGTTTTTCGGGCGTCACCGGTTCGCCAACCCGCGCATGGCTGCCACCCTTTTCGTTTGGCGACGATCAGAGGCAGTTTCTCTTCACTCGACCCCGAGAACTGCACGATGGAAGAAAACTACCTAACCCCCCAGATCTTCACCCGCCACAAACTCCACCTCCACGCCCTCCTAATACAAAACCAACCCTGGTTCAGCGCCCGTGACCTGGGCCGATTACTCCGCATTCACCTCAACGACCGCCAACTCCAAAAACTCGATCCCGACCAATACCAAACCACCCAAACCCTCATCTACGGCCGCATCGAAAACACCCTGCTGATCAGCGAATCCGGCGTCTACGCCATGCTCGTATACCACTACTGCCCCGAATACCGAGCCTTGCGTGAATGGCTCACCCACGAAGTCGTCCCCGCCCTGCGAGACACCCAACACCCCACCACAACCGAACGCCCACAACTGAGCCTGCTCAACTGGCCGGAAATGTCGTTGAGCTTGCTGCACTGGAATAACCAGCCGTGGATTCGGTTGCAGGATGTGCCGCAGATGATGACAGAGCGCGAGCTGTCCAGACGCCCGGTAAAACCGTGGTGGAAGCGGGCTTCACGTGTCCTGCAGTCGCTCTGAATATTTAACGTTCAACCACACTCGATCTGGGCTGAGCGCAACTCATAGGTCGATTGCAGATTCAGCCAGAAATCGGGTGTAGTGTTCAGGTGAATGGATAGCTTATGCGCCAGACCAACACTGACATCGCTCCGCAGATTCACAACATCGCTTATTTCCGCCTCTGGCTCGTTCAACGAGCGAGCCAGAGCATCGGTTGTAACGCCCAGCGGCTTCAAAAACTCCTCGCAGAGAATTTCGCCAGGATGAATCGGGCACATCCCATTCCTGTTCATTCACACCTCCTACGACTGCATTCAGCGAGATCATAAGCAGCAGCCTTCATCCGGCAAGACCATCCACGCTCTTTCACCGATGTCCTTCATCTGTCTCGGCAGGGTCCTACAAAAAGCAGCTCTCCAGCCTGATTTATTCCCCGGACCCGTTCCGCCTACGCTTTTCGCCTTGATATTCCATAGACGTTAGCAATGAGAAGAAAAGGGAAAGGCACGGACCTTCGTAACCAGACTTTTAAATCGAACGCACGGAAGCTTACCTACCAAGCATTTATTAAAAACATCGCGCCTCGTGCATTAAAAATGGACGTAGCAGCTGTCAGGTTTGAGCCGATTACCGCAGCAGCGTTAGAGAAATGTCATTTATGGGAAGGAGCAACAATATACCCATGGGATCACATCCCCGACTGGAAGCGCAAAGATGCCAAAGGTTTGGATTTGGCAATTTGGTATGGGCAGAATCTGTGTGGCTTGTGCTATGCAACACCGCGAAGGAGCGCTCTCTGTCTGAAGGTAGTTCTTCTGCAGAGTGATCCAGACAGATCCCATCCGCTTCGTGGCTTGATCGCCCCGATCGCGATACTGGCCGCTGATTTCTATGCGCGTATGCTTGGGTGCAGAGAGATCGAAATCCAGGACCCTGATCCGAACGTTGTTTTTTATTATCGAGATCTCGGGTTCGACTTTGACCATAACAACCGCCTTGTCATCTACTTGAGCGACCAATAACATCCAATCGCAGGAGGTGTGTATGAGCCCAAAAAAGCGAAAGGCGAAGCTGTTACAAGTTGTTGAGTTTCACGCCGAAGCACGTCGTTTGGCTGGAAATTTATCGGCCAATCAACGACGCTTTATTGAAGTCGCCATCGCGCGCGGTAAAGAACTTGAGCCAGGTGGTTGGTTGGCCGGTGGACGAAGCTGAACCTCTTTCGTGAAAGAAACCGTCTAAATGGCGGTTTTTTGTACCTCGCCAATGCCCTGGTTCGTAACCGCAATATCCCGTGAAATTTTGCCCACGTATCCACCCCACCAATTCCCTCTCCCCCGTCTACCCTTCAAAAACCCGCAGGAAGCGGTGCTCTTCAACTCAAGGAACGACCATGTCCCTCTCCATCGTCCACAGCCGCGCCCAGGTCGGCGTGGAGGCGCCTGCCGTCACCGTAGAAGTTCATCTGGCCAACGGCCTGCCATCCCTGACCATGGTCGGCCTGCCCGAGGCGGCGGTGAAGGAAAGCAAGGATCGGGTGCGCAGTGCGATCATCAATTCGGGGCTGCAATTTCCGGCGCGGCGAATCACGCTGAATCTGGCGCCAGCGGATTTGCCCAAGGATGGCGGGCGGTTCGATCTGGCGATCGCCCTGGGGATTCTCTCGGCCAGTGTGCAGGTGCCGACGCTGACACTGGATGACGTGGAGTGTTTGGGGGAGTTGGCCCTGTCAGGTGCGGTACGGGCAGTTCGAGGGGTGTTGCCGGCGGCGTTGGCGGCGCGCAAGGCCGGGCGCTGGCTGATGGTGCCACGGGCGAATGCTGAGGAAGCGTGCCTGGCGTCGGGACTGAAAGTGATTGCCGTTGACCATTTGCTGGAGGCCGTCGCGCATTTCAACGGGCATACACCGATCGAGCCTTATGCTTCCGATGGACTGCTCTGCGCCAGCAAACCTTATCCCGACCTGAATGAAGTGCAAGGGCAGCTGGCGGCCAAGCGTGCGCTGCTGATTGCGGCTGCAGGCGCTCACAACCTGTTACTCAGTGGTCCCCCGGGGACCGGAAAAACCTTGCTGGCGAGTCGTTTGCCAGGGCTGCTGCCGCCGCTGACCGAAAGCGAGGCGCTGGAAGTGGCGGCGATTCAATCGGTCACCAGTTGTGTGCCCTTGCGTCACTGGCCACAGCGCCCCTTTCGCCAGCCCCATCACTCCGCCTCTGGCCCCGCGTTAGTGGGTGGCGGCTCGAAACCGCAGCCGGGTGAAATCACCCTCGCCCACCACGGCGTCTTGTTTCTTGATGAGCTTCCCGAGTTTGAACGCAGGGTATTGGAGGTCCTGAGGGAGCCGATGGAATCAGGACATATCGTCATCTCGCGAGCGAAAGATCGCGTACGCTTTCCGGCGCGTTTTCAATTGGTGGCGGCGATGAATCCGTGCCCCTGTGGATATCTTGGCGAGCCAAGCGGGCGCTGCTCCTGCACGCCGGACATGGTGCAGCGTTATCGCAACAAGCTGTCGGGGCCGCTGCTCGATCGCATCGACCTGCACCTGACTGTCGCCCGGGAAGCCACGGCGTTGAATCCCAAAGTGAAGCCTGGCGAGAACAGCGCCAGTGCTGCGGTGCTTGTCGCCCAGGCTCGTGAGCGCCAGCAGAAGCGCCAGGGTTGTGCCAACGCCTTTCTCGATCTGCCGGGCCTGCGCCGGCACTGCGAGTTATCCACAGCCGACGAGCACTGGCTGGAATCCGCCTGTGAACGACTGACCCTGTCACTGCGCTCGGCGCACCGCTTGCTCAAGGTGGCACGGACGCTGGCGGATCTGGAACAGGTTGATGCGATCAGCCGTGAGCATCTGGCGGAGGCGTTGCAGTATCGGCCGGCGACTCAGTGAGTGCTGAAACCGAGGCGCGCCCTTCGCGGGCAAGCCCGCTCCCACAGGTTCTGCGTCGTTCATGCGATGGCATATCGACGCCAACCCTGTGGGGGGCGGGCTTGCCCGGGTAGAAACCGCAGACATCCTTTCAACTCAGATGCACGACATCCGGCAATTCCATGGACCGGACTTCGTTTTGCAGAAAGTCGCTGAGCCGGCGCATGCGTTCGCCGCCGGGACGGGTTTTCGGCCACACGAGGTAGTAACACAAGCCGCTGGCAACCGCTGTCGGCCACGGCAGACTCAAGCGTCCCTGAGCCACGTCCTCCGCGACCATCAGCAGATCGCCCATAGACACACCATAGCCTCGGGCGGCGGCGATCATGCCCAGTTCCAGGGTGTCAAACACCTGCCCACCCTTGAGCGACACCTGCTCGGCCAGGCCCATGCGCTCAAGCCAGTTGCGCCAGTCGCGGCGGTCCGGCGTCGGGTGCAGCAACTCGGTGTTGCTCAGGCGCTCGACATCCCAGGGCTGGTCGCCCCGCAGGTTGGGCGCGCCGACCGGGATCAACTCCTCGGGGAACAGGTAACTCGCCTCCCAGTCCGGAGGGAAATGTCCGTTGCTTAACAGCACCGCACAGTCGAACGGCTCGTCGTTGAAGTCCACGGAATCGACGTCCATCCACGCACTGGTCAGCTGCACTTCGTTGCCCGGTTGCAGATGACGGAAGCGACTGAGACGCGCCAGCAACCAGCGCATGGTCAGGGTCGACGGGGCTTTCATGCGCAGGATGTCGTCTTCGGCGCGCAATGTATTGCAGGCGCGCTCCAGGGCGGTGAAGCCCTCGCGAATACCCGGCAACAACAAACGGGCCGACTCGGTCAGTTGCAGGTTGCGGCCACTGCGGTGAAACAAGCGACAGGCAAAATGCTCTTCGAGCGTACGAATATGTCGGCTGACCGCACTTTGGGTAATCGACAGTTCTTCCGCGGCCCGGGTAAACGACGTGTGTCGCGCCGCCGCTTCAAATGCGCGCAGGGCATATAGGGGAGGAAGACGACGCGACATCAGGAAAGCTCCTACAGCGGTTTTGGATACCCTAGCAGAAACTATCCAGCATGAGTTTGAATCATGCTACCCATCCTTTTTATCCCTTTGTGCAAACGCCGCAGAGCGCCGAGAATCGACCCTTTCCTGTCCACTTCCAGAATCGAGCGTGATGACCATGCAGCATCCAGCACGTACTGAACTCTGGGCCATCCTGCGGCTGGCGGGGCCGCTGATTGCCTCGCAGTTGGCGCACATGCTGATGGTCCTCACCGACACCCTGATGATGGCGCGCCTGAGTCCCGAGGCGCTGGCCGGTGGCGGACTCGGCGCGGCGACCTATTCGTTCGTGTCGATTTTCTGCATCGGCGTGATTGCTGCCGTCGGCACTCTGGTCGCGATCCGTCAGGGAGCCGGCGACATTCTCGGGGCGACCCGGCTGACCCAGGCCGGGTTGTGGCTGGCATGGCTGATGGCGCTGGTCGCCGGTTTGCTGCTGTGGAACCTCAAACCGGTGCTGCTGCTGTTCGGCCAGACCGAAAGCAATGTCCAGATGGCCGGGCAGTTTTTGATCTTCCTGCCGTTCGCCCTGCCCGGCTACCTGAGCTTCATGGCCCTGCGCGGGTTCACCAGCGCCATTGGCCGCGCGACACCGGTGATGGTTATCAGCCTGGGCGGGACCGTGGCCAACTTCCTGCTCAACTATGCGCTGATTACCGGCATGTTCGGCCTGCCGAAGCTGGGGCTGATGGGCATCGGGCTGGTCACGGCGATTGTCGCCAACCTGATGGCCCTGGCGCTGGCGTGGCACATTCGCCGGCATCCGGCTTATGAGGCCTATCCGCTGCGTCAGGGCCTGTCACGGCTGAACCGCCAGTACCTGAAGGAACTGTGGCGTCTGGGCCTGCCGATTGGCGGCACCTACGCGGTGGAAGTCGGGCTGTTTGCCTTCGCCGCGCTGTGCATGGGCACCATGGGCAGCACGCAACTGGGTGCACACCAGATCGCCCTGCAAATCGTCTCGGTGGCGTTCATGGTGCCGGCGGGGATTTCCTATGCGATCACCATGCGCATCGGTCAGCATTACGGCGCCGGGCAACTGCTTGATGCGCGGCTGGCCGGGCGGGTCGGCATTGCGTTCGGAGCGGCGGCGATGCTGTGTTTCGCCATGGTCTTCTGGCTGTTGCCGAATCAGTTGGTCGGTTTGTTTCTCGACCACAACGACCCGGCGTTCCGCGATGTCATCAACCTTGCCGTGAGCCTGCTGGCGGTGGCGGCATGGTTCGAGCTGTTCGACGGCACCCAAACCATCGCCATGGGCTGCATTCGCGGGCTCAAGGATGCCAAGACCACGTTCCTGGTGGGCCTGGGGTGCTATTGGCTGATTGGCGCTCCGGCCGCGTGGTGGATGGCGTTCCACCTGGACTGGGGGCCAACGGGTGTCTGGTGGGGCCTGGCGCTGGGGCTGGCGTGTGCGGCGGTGAGCCTGACGCTGGGGTTTGAGTGGAAGATGAAGCGGATGATCAAGCGCGAAACGACGTCAGAGCAGCGCTTCGAAGTCGCTCAGCCTGACTGAGATCCCTTGTAGGAGCGAGCCCGCTCGCGATAAACACGAGAACGCCGCGGGGCACCTGCCAACCAGCGTTATCGTTGACGACCATCGCGAGCAAGCTCGCTCCTACAGGGTTCCGTGGCAACCAATTACTCGTGATCAGCTTACGACTTCCAGCGCCGGCTGCTGGCTGGAGCCAAACATCAGATATTCCACCAGCTCGGCCAGCGGCAATGGCTTGCTGATCAAATACCCCTGCACCTGATCGCATTCGAACCCGCGCAGCAGATCCAGCTGCTCCGATGTCTCCACACCTTCGGCGACCACTTCAAGGTTGAGGTTGTGCGCCAGGTTGATCATCGCGTGGACCAGCTTGCGGTTTTCCTCACGCTGTTCCATGCCGCCGACAAAGCTCTTGTCGATTTTCAGCAAAGTGATCGGCAGGCTGTTGAGGTGCACGAACGACGAGAAGCCGGTGCCAAAGTCGTCGAGAGAGAAGCGCACACCGAGGCGCCCGAGGGCGTCCATGGTCTGCTTGACCAGGTCGCTGCGGCGCATCACGGCCGTTTCGGTCAGTTCGAACTCCAGCCACTGCGCCTCGACGCCGCGCTCGGCAATCAGGCGACTCAGGGTCGACAGCAACTGGCTGTCCTGGAATTGCCGGAACGACAGGTTGATCGCCATGTGCAACGGCGGCAAACCCAGCTCAAGCAGCGCCTGCATGTCGCGCAAGGCCCGGGAAATCACCCAGTAGCCCAGCGGCACGATCAGACCGCTTTGCTCGGCCAGCGGCACGAATTCACTTGGTGGCAGCAAGCCGCGCTCGGCATGGCGCCAGCGCACCAACGCTTCGAGGCCGACGATCTGTCCGTCTTCAAGGTTCAGCCGTGGCTGGTAGTGCAACTCCAGCTCATCGCGGCGAAGTGCCCGACGCAGTTCGGTTTCGAGGTCGGCGATGCTGCGGGCATTGCGATTGATGCGTTCGTTGAAAATGTGAAAGGTGCAGCCTTGGGTGCTTTTGGCCTGCTGCATGGCAATGTGCGCGTGCCACATCAGCGGGTCCGCGCCGGCCTGGGCCCGGGCATAAGCGATGCCCAGGCTGGAGCCGATCAACAAGCTTTCGCCGTCGACCCAATAGGGTTCGGCCAGCGCTTCGCTGATGCGCTCGGCCATCCACTCGGCACGCTGGGGTGCCCGACGAGTATCGATCAGCAGCGCGAATTCATCACTGCCCAGGCGCGCGAGTTGATCGCCGGCTTCAAGCTGGCTCTTGAGCCGCGCCACCACTTGCAGGATCAGGCGATCACCGGCCTGATGGCCGAGGGCGTCATTGGCGTAACGAAAGTTATCGAGGTCGAGATGACCGAGGGCCAGGCCGCGACCGTCGTTTTCCGCCAGGCGCGCCGTCAACAGGGTCTGGAAGCCCTGGCGATTGGCGATGCCGGTGAGCGGATCTTGCTCGGCCAGGCGTTGCAGGGTGTTTTCCAGCACGCCACGTTCGCGCACATGGCGCAGGCAGCGGCGCAACATGCCCGGATCGAGATGATCGCGCACCAGCCAGTCACTTACACCGTCGGGCGGGGTCAGCGGCTCATGGTCGAGCAGCAACACCGTCGGCAGGCTGCAACGGCCCGGCGCCGGTTGAAGTTGCGGGATGGTCAATAACACCGCACTGCGGTTGTCATCGAACAGGCTGCTGACCGACTCCCAACTCGGCGCGCTGATGAGCACGGCCGAGCTCCCCATCGGAGCCAGACACTCGCGCAACAACGCTGCCCACGCTGGCTCTTCGGCCAGTAGCAGCAAACGCAAGGGTTCGACAGGCGTAGACAAGCTAGCTCCCTAGACTCTGCAAAGATGTAGGCGACGGGCATTATGCCGTCCCGATGACCAATGACAATGACATCAGTTATCAAAACGAGCCCTTTGTATCCGGAATTACGAACATTAGCCGCAAATTCGTTGCGCATCCTGCGTGAAAGTAACAAAACCGGCAATTACAGATAGCGCGGTACGTCACAAGTCGGACAGAGCAGCACAAATCGCTGAGCCTGTTAAAATGCCGGCCCATTTCGTGACTGACTCCTGAAATTACCT